>JAXMBC010000001.1:0-5759071 GCA_046350055.1 Gemmatales bacterium
TGGGTCGCGGAGGTTCCATCTCACGAATAATCCGCAGCATCTCATCGTAAGCGGCGCTTCGCAATTCCTTCCCGGTAAAAGGCACCTGGCCTGTCAGCAGTTCATACAGCACCACGCCCAGGGCATAGACATCGGCCCGGGTATCCACATCGAGATTATTCAGATCGGCCTGCTCGGGAGCCATGTACTCCAGTGTGCCTACCATGCGGCCCGCTTCGGTGTACATTGTCCTGTCGGTCAGTTTTTGATGCAGCGCCTTTGCTACACCGAAATCAATCACCTTCGGCACCGGTTTGCCATCAATCAGCGTCACCAGGATATTGCTGGGCTTGAGATCCCGATGAATGATACCTTTCTGATGGGCATGCTGCACGCCCTGGCACACAGCCATGAAGAGTTGTATCCGATCATCGAGAGAGAGCTTCTCCTGATCGCAAAACTTCGTGATGGGCAGCCCCTTCACCTTCTCCATCACGAAGTAAGGTTGACCGTCTTCGGTGATGCCGCCATCGAGCATTCGGGCAATGTTGGGGTGGTCCATCATGGCCAGGGCCTGGCGCTCTGCTTCGAAACGAGCCAGCACGCCACTCGAATCCATGCCTGGTTTGATGAGCTTGATGGCTACCGTTCGCCGCACGGGTTGCGTCTGCTCCGCCGCATAGACCGAGCCCATGCCTCCTTCGCCGAGTTCCGCTAGCAGCTTGTACTTGCCCGCGATGATGGAGCCAATCTTGGCTTCCCGCGTCCCCCTCGATTCCTGGGCAAAGAGCTCAGCAACCCGCTTACCGAGAATGCTCCCGTACTCCGCCTGGTACTTTTGCAGCATCGGCTGAATACCCATCTGCCGCAGACAACGAATTTCTGTTTTGACTAATGATGCCAGATCATCCTCATGCTGGGCCAGTTCACTATGTTCTTTGAGATAATCCTGTACACGCAGCGACTGGCCGGCACGAATCCGCAGTTCCAGGTTGCTATGCAGCAACTCCACGAGCAACCGATGGCGCGAATCTCCTTCCCCCTGGAGATAGTCATTGACCTGGGGGTTCTTTCCATCGTGAAAGTCTTTCTCGAAGCGGAAGAGGATTTCGTGATTCCTCTCCGAGTCGTCGTTCCAGTTGACGGTTGTCCCAGCCATCGTTGTTAACTCCGCGCTCGGCACGATCTAACATTTGAAGCTGATAATACTTCGGAGTTTAGTAAGCTTCCAGCACTGTTTCAGCCAGTAGCTAGTTTTGGTAAAAGAAGCTGCCAGGTTGATTCCCTGGCAGCAGCTTGGAGTTTCCAGCGATTCAGTCCTTAAGCATCGCCTCACTGCTTATCCTTTACACTCAGCCGATATTGATACGCATCTGAGAAGTTGAACTCTTCGCACCGCCTTGTCCACTATTGCCAAGGTCATTGGCCAGTATGTTAAGCAAGGCAGCACCCCGGAAACCCGTCTTTGCTTTGAAAGAAATTCTCTGCAGGGCGGCATTAATGGAACTGACAGTTCCCGTGAGCGTCAGGGATGATGTGTTATTACCTGAAACCGAACTGAGGCTCCCACGGCTTGAAATCTTCAACGTGCCCCGGCTCGATCCACCTTGTACCGACACGGTAACCCGAATCTGGCTGTTATCTGCATCAACATCTGAAACCGTGATGGCTTGTGCGTTGGTGAAGGTAACACTCCCATTGCGTTTGATGTTGAGAGTCTGCTTAGCTAGTTGAATGACGGGTGAATCGTTCACCGCAATGATGGCCATCATGGCATTGGCTTTGCCAGTGCTATAGGCACTTTCACCACCAGGATTCAACGTGTTGGCCAAGCCACCTGGAGTACCACTGGTACGATCCCATCCTCGGTATGCCAGCGAGATGTTTCCGTTGAAGTCACGGTTGGGTGCAAAACGAACCAGTGTATTGCTTCCATCTGCAGCCAATAGCCTGGCATTGCTGTCGGAGAGGTTCTCCAGGTTACTCCAGGAATTGCCTCCATTGCTGGAGTATTGCCATGTGCCACCTGTTTTCGGAGCCGAGGTAATGGCAATGCCTAATTGATCTGCGATATCAGCATCTGAAATGTTGGCAAGCTGTAGCATTTGCTGAACAGATACCCCAATACCTGTCAGTTCATCTTCTAGAATCGAAGGTAAGGTTACGGATGTCTTGCTCAGGGTTGGAGCATGATTGATAGTTGTGCCGCCTTGCATTTGCACGTTAACTATGGCGGAACGAGTCTCCGTTTGGTTCTGCACTTCATAAGCTCGTACTTCAATACTGTGTGAACCTGTACTCCACCGATTGGTATCAAGATTGAAAGAATAGGGCCCGATATCGTCGCTTGATTGATAGACCCCATCCACATACAGGTCCATGCGTCCTACCACGCCGTCGATCAAAGAATCTCCTCCGATGGAGACCATCCCTGCTAGCGTATCGCCATTATTGATTCCAGTTACCCAAGCACGACCTGTGCCATCCGTACCGTA
Source organism: Gemmatales bacterium (assembly GCA_046350055.1). Lineage (GTDB taxonomy): Bacteria > Planctomycetota > Planctomycetia > Gemmatales > HRBIN36 > JAEUIE01. Next base: position 2,475 of record JAXMBC010000001.1, read on the forward strand.
AAGCGACCGGCCTGCATCCTTGAAGGCATCGACATTGCCAATGTACTGCCACCAGTTGTTCAGACGGTTGTCTGCATTCTTACCCACAACATGTGGCAGATGGTCGTACCACCAGTTAAGGTACTCTCGCTGTGAATCCTGATGATTTGGCGACCAGGTTCGGGCGTTGACCGACTGCTTGGCACCTGTCAGGTTCGGGTAGTTGTACCAGTCTGCTGCATTACTCTGAACCGTTCGGCTATTATCGTAATCGTAATCCCCTGTGCCATTCACGGGGAAATGCACATTACCCACGCCGCCCTGGCCCGGAGCATCCTTGTCCAACCTTGTGAATTTACGCCAGTTATTGTTCGGATCGGAACTTAGCGATTCATAGGCATGGCTGACCGAGCTTTCAGCACGATGGCCGAACGAGTGAATGGCTTCGCCGACGCCACGTTCATAATTCAGGCCCATAATAGGGAAGGCACGATTGCCTGCTGCCTGGGTTGGTCCATTGATCCAGTAGGCCCCATTGCCTGCCATCGAAGATTCCCACAGGCCACCAATGGGAGGTGCATAGATCCAGACTTCGTCGATTTCACCTCGGTCAACTCTGTTGGCTAGATCGTTCTCGCGGATGAAACGGTTGTAGTCGAACATGAAGCCGGCATGGAAATCTCGGTTCGCCCAAGCCTGGACAAAACTGGCATCGGTATGCTGGAAGCCATCGGTGAAGTATGGCTGTTGATCAGCGATGACCGTCTCCACAATCTGCGGGCGATACATACCGTGACTGCTGGCTGTCAAATCTGCGATGGATTGTTGGGTGAGAGTAACGGGGTCTTGCCAACCATACGCTGTATTGAGGCGCTGGCCACCCAGGTTTTCCATGATGGGGTTGAAGGCATAGAGCAAGATGCGGGGCGTTACCGATCCTGGAATCACACCAGTTGGAGCCGCAGGGCCTGCCACTGGTGCTTCAGACGTGGAACGAGTGCTGAATTGCATGCCATCATAAAAAATGGTGAAGCCACTATCCCAGGTATCCTGATGAATTTCGATGGCACTGATATTGGCGAGGTCAGGTGTACCGATGATCTGACGTTGCCAATAAGCATCGCCACTAAGAGGTATGTGATGCTTCTGCCAGCCGTGGTTCAACATATCCTGATTGGTTGGCGTATACCGATAGCTCCCCGTCGCACTGCTCAGTACCACTACTGGCTGATTGCCCTGGAAGCCGATGGGAGTGTCGTTGACTGAGTACGTCCAGAAAGCCAGTTGCTTAAAACTGGTGATATCCCAGGTATCGTTTCCTGATGGCAGACGCACGCCGGTGTCGAATCCGGAAAGCGTATCAAAACGCAATGACTGCGATCCAGTGGCCACCTTCGTGGTGTCATTACTCACACTGGCTGAAGCACCATCCGATGCAAATGTCTGCCAATTGGCTGCATTTCCTTCGGTCAATTCACCCAGGGGAACTACTGATAACAGGCAACGATCTTCGAGTGCTTCTAAATGCAATGAGGAACGCAGTTTACGGGACATTGGAATCTCCCTGAAATGGATGGACAGTGACCGTACAGGAGTAGAATCACCGTGCAGCACGCCAGGCGACATTAGTTTTGTAGATTTTGAGGGGATAAAGACTTCAATAGAGGACCCAAGAAGTAGCCCGAGCACTAGGAATGCTGGTAATCAGGGGTTATCCGTATCCTTCACTGGTGCTGCATTCATTGGAAAAACGGCAGTTTGCATAGGTTTTGTTCGAGGCACATCTTGAGTTGTAGGGACTATTGATTTCCTGGGGCTGCTAAGAATTGCATCACTTAGCTTCCACCAGTGATGAAAGTAGGCTGAAGCAAGATCACCCTCATTAATACACTCTTGTATTTGTAACTCTCGCCAAACTCGTAACGAGGTCTCGGGGACCGAGAATAGATTTGGGTAATTCGAGATAAGAAACTCATAGCGCTCGCGCCATTCGCCTTCGTTGAGTGGCACTACGCCTCCGAGTGAATCAAGCTTGCATCCTGAATAAAGCTCAGCGATCTTAATGCAATCTTGAGCTTGAATGGGGTTGTCAGGTAACGTCCACAAACGAATGTGCCTGTCCATAGCATGAGTTACCAATCGATTATCATTAAGAAACAACTCACAGAAACCAACAGGAGCAATACCATGATTAAGTGGCGGACTCAGTGGCAACCCTGAAGTTGCATCCCAGACACGAGCCGTCTTGTCGAAGCTAGTGGTAATAAGATACTTGTCGTCGGGTGTAAACTGAGCAGAAGTTATCATAGCTAAATGACGCATGGGAGCCGACACTGGCCTGCCATTCGTACTGTGCCATATCCTCGCTTCTCCACTATCTGATAGAATGAATATCATACTACCATCGTTACTGAAGTTAACTCTAGGAGAGTCTTGAGGGCCTCGATTGTGCAGACTAATTCTATGATCAAGGACGATTGAAGATACTACTTTTTTCTCATGCAATACATCAATAACACTAACTCCAGCCTCTTCTCTTTCCGTCGCACAGTACTTCCCGTTTTTACTGGAAGCGACAAGCTTGCTGCTGTCACTATCGTTATATCTATCAATCATTACTCCAGTAACAATATCCCACTTGATACATGTTGAATCAATCGATCTAGCCGATACATACGTAGGATTTCTATTGTCAATAGATATGTCACGTATCCCACCCTGCCAACTCAAGACGCGATGCGGAAAAAAGCAATATCTAACGTCCCACACGTAGATACAGTCATTAGCCAAAGTCAATAGGTACTTTCCATCACACATTAATTGCATATCATCAACTCGGCTTGTATGAATAAATGGTAGCCCTAGTGATTTCCCTGTATTTGCGTCATATATAAATACAGCTGCCCTAGATTTCGCGAGAATGTAGTCCTTGCTTGTATCGTAATTAGCTCGCCAAAACTCCCCCTTGTGGCGTATCGGTTGGCCAATTGATTTCCAGGTGTGCGTATCCCATTGTAATATCTCGTTTTCAGTTACAACAATTAACTTGCTCTTGTCGTTACTGTAAGTAGGATTACAAAACATCGCATTATGACTCTTAATGTCCGCGAGGAGCATTAGTGGCACGATAGCTCTAGCGTCGTCACGGTTGATTTGAAGTAATCGGCAGTCAGGCGTAAAGCTAATTGTGTATATAGAAGTAATGTGTTGAAATGATTGAGCATTATTCTTATTATTACTAATGCTTACAATAGTAACATATTTATCTTTCGCAACAGCAACGAAGCGATTGTCGTAACTAATCGCAATATTCTGGCGCGATCCTAGGGAGTCAAAAGGGATTGGCTGATTAACAAGCTTTCCGGTTGGAATGTCCCAAATCCATATATAATACATAGTAACGACTACTAGTCGCCTGCCGTCTGGCGAGAATAGCGCACTAGAAACAGGCGTGTCGTGCTTAAGTTGCGGCGATATAATACTGCCATTTTGTGCATCGTATACTACTAACGTATTGTTTGCCAATGCATGGCTGTTGTCGTCCAGAGACACTGTGATAAACTTTCCATCGTCACTAACTGCATGCCAATTATCGCAATCATGCTTATGTGATATTGAAGGATGAGGAACGAACACTATGTCTTGGTCGCGAACAATCTTATATTTTGCCGAACTATTGCTGTCACTGATTAAACTTCTACTATATGTTGGGTAGTAGCTAGTTTTCAATAATGCAGATCTATTGAGATTTATTATCCCTGTCAAATACCTGAAATGCCAGTAGTATCGAAGCATATGTGGTTGCTTCTCCTCTACGTTCAAACCTCTTGTTTCTTTTAAGGGCTGAGCGAACCAGAGCAATGCTTTGGCAATGTCCCCACTTTCTGCCAATCTCAGCCCTTCGTTTACAGCTAGGCGATCCAGCGTCTTGAGTGATTCTTGTGCTCGTGATTCCGCAGAAATTGCAAAGTAGCTAGAAATGACTGCACCAGCTATCAACACGGTTACGATTACTGATATTAGTCCCGCTGCCATTTTGTTGCGCCGACACCATCGTGTCAACTTCTCTAAACGACTAGCAGGACGTGCCTCGATTGGTTTGTCCTCAAGAAAAGATTGTAGATCGCAAGCTAACAAATTAGAGGACGAATATCGGTCTTTCGGTTCCTTGTTTAAGCACTTCAAACAAATCGTCTCCAGATCAAGAGGCACTTCTTTCCGTAGATCGCGAATGGGCAGGACGTTCTCGGTTCTTACCTTTTCCAGCGTCACCAATAACGATTCGCGCGGAAACGGTGCGTGGCCAGTCAGGGCGCAGTAGAGTGTGGCGCCAAGGCCGTAGACATCGACCAGGGCAGTGATCTTTTCATCCTTCAGCGATGCCTGCTCAGGTGACATGTAGGCAGGAGTGCCCACGGGGGTGCCAGCTGCGGTCTCGTGGCTTGCACTTTCCAACGGTCTGGCTAAGCCGAAGTCGCTGATTTTCGGCTCCAGTTGTTCGCTAAGCAGAATATTATCGGGCTTGAGATCACGGTGAATGATCTGTTTCTCATGAACCGCCTGCAAGCCCTGGGCCAGCTTGATGAACATCGCTGCTGCGTTCTGGGGAGACATGACGCCATGAGTATCGATGTACTTCTGCAGGCTTTGGCCCTTTACCAGCTCCATCGCCAGGAAGAGGGTGCCATCGTAGTCGCCGGTCTCGTAGATTTGGACGACGTTGGGATGGTTGATCGAAGCGACGCTCTCGGCTTCTCTGCGGAAACGAGCTTTGAAGCTGGCAGTGGTGGCTTCATCGCGCATCTTCTCGGGGCGGATCAGCTTGAGCGCTACCTCACGGTTGAGCAACAGGTGCTTGGCACGATAGACCACCCCCATGCCACCGTGACCAATGGTATCGAGGATTTCGTAACCCGGAATGGCAGGCAGCGAATCGCGGACTCGGCTAAAGAGGTCTTTCACCCGGTCGCCAAGCAGACTGCCGAACTGTTCTTCATACGATCGGGGATCTGGTTGATTCCCTTGCTGCTTGAGTAGACGTATTTCTGTTTCGAGGAGAACGATCACTTCATTGGGGAACTTGGCTAGTTCTGGATAGCGAGCGAGATAGTCAGCTACTTTGACCGATTGCCCAGCCCGCAGACGCAGTTCCAGATCGCTGTGCAGCAGTTCCATCAGCAGCCGCCAGCGGGTGAGGCCTTCGCCTTTCAGACAATCATCGGGGTTAGGGTTCTTTCCTTCCTTGAACGCTTTTTCGAATTGATAGATGACTTCATCGATCAGGTTCGAATCAACATTCCAGGCAACGGTTGTTTCAGCCATACTTCATCATCCAGGCATGTCACGAAAAGATGGACTATTCTGCTTCGAGAAGTTTCATCAGCCGTTCGCGGAACTGCTTGATCACCCGCTGTACCATGCGAGTGGAGAAGCCTGTTTCCTGTGCAACTTTATCAAGAGTATTGCCATCCAGATAGAGTTTTATCATCTGCAGGTGATCGGCATCGTATTCGGCCATGGCTTTGTCCAGTAGCTCCTTGACCATGGCTTCATCTTCTGGACCGGGGCCTCCGCCTGCTTTTTGCCAGTCCTCGAAAGTGACATGTCCGGTTTCATCGCGTTTCTGACGCCGCAGATTGCGGTTGCGGTTCAGGCATTTCTTCAGCGTGATGTGGGTGAGCAAGCCATATACCTGCCCCCAATTATGCAGTGAAAACTCATCCTTATATTGTCGGCTGAAGAATGACTGGAAAACCGATTGCGCCACACTTTCCGGATCAGCCTTGGCACCGTGTTTGGGGTCGAGCTTGGTTGAAGCATAGCGAATGAGAGCATCGATGAAACGGTAATAGATTTTCCCGGCAGCCTCCTGCTGGCCTGCCTCCAGGCCCGTGAAAATCTGGTCAAACGAGCCTGAATGGATGGAAAGCGACATGAGGTGCCTCTGGTAGAAAACGGTACATCTATACCATCACCGTTGACAGGTTGCCAGCGACAACAGATCCCAAGTGTTTCGATGGTTGATGGAAAATCTCCTTCCGTAGATAAAATAACGCGAACACTTCCCATGTCCATCAAGGATACAGTCTCATTGGCGCCTGGATTGGATTTGTGGTTCACTGACGGAACGTCAGTACTACCCAAGCCGCACTCTCCTATTCAGCCTTCAATTGTGAATGGTTGTTCTTAACAAAACCCTTAACAGGTTCACGCCACTTCGCCTTGAAGTGGCGTGTCTGGTTTGAGCGTTAAGGCGAGAACAATAGAGTTGCGGTTACAGCTGATCCAGAAAGTGTGGCCCAATCGGTCTTTCAGTCTTTCTTCGAGCGGCAGGACCGCAATGAGTTCTCATTGCAAAACTGAGGACAGGTTTATGGACTTCTGACACACATTACTTTGAGAAAGTGTCTCAATCGTAACCGTGATGTGCATCGAAAAAAACGCGAAGTACCTGCCACGTAACGTTGAAGATTGGCAACAGGCAGCAGGCGGTCCCAGCCCGGAAGACGAAGCCATGCTGAAAGAACTGCTCCAGCAAGCCTTGGCTTCGTTTGAAGGCGATCACTTGAATATGATTACCCTGTTCATGGAGGGCCATTCGGTGGGTGTTGTCACGCAGCAAGCAGGTTTCTCCTGTCGCATGCTACAGCGCGTCGTCAACCAGTTTCGCGATAAGCTATTTGCCTTACTAAAACAAGTAGATCGACAGGAAATTCAAGGATCATGACAGTGAAATGCGCTAGTATTTTTTAGGAGAAGGAATCCGTTCATGGTCAATACCACGGTGAATTGGGGAGATCAGTCTCATGCAATGCATGAGATCCTCTTCCGGTTTGAGAACGCCTTTCGTGCTGGAGAGAACCCCGATGTCAATGACTTTCTTCAAGGCGAAGGGCTGTCGCGCTGGCGATTGCTGACGGAGTTACTGCACAGCGATCTGGAACTCCGCCTGCGGGCCGGGCAGAACATGCAGGTGATGCAGTACCTCGAACGTTTTCCTGAACTATCCAGCCTGCCCAACGAACTCGCCGCACTGGTTGCCACCGAAATACGCATCCTGAATCAATTGGGCCAACCGGTTCAGCAACTGAAGTACGTCGCCGAGTACGGTTCGCTGTTAGGCGCACGCATCAAGAACATTTTCCAGGCCGTCGGCATGGCACTGCCCGATATCTCCGGGTATGAGCTCCTTTCGGTGGTTGGTCAGGGTGGCATGGGCCAGGTCTATCGCGCCCGGCATTTGCAGTTGCAGCGTGATGTGGCCATCAAGGTTATTCGTGCCGACAAGATCAGTAGTGAGCTCGATGCAAATCGTTATCGATCACGCTTTCGCAAGGAAGCCACTTCGGTGGCAGGTGTCAATCATCCCAATGTGGTGCAGATCTACGAGATCGGTGAACGCGATGGCCTGTTATTTCTTTCCATGGAATGTGTCGAAGGAAATAGCCTGCAGAAACGCATTGACAGTGAAGGCGTGCTCAGCCCTAAACTGGCAGCGGAAATGTTCATCAAGATTGCTAGCGGCGCGGCGGCGGTGCATCAGCAGCAGATTATCCACCGTGATCTGAAACCGGACAACATCCTGTTAACAACGACGGGGGAGCCTAAAATCACCGACTTCGGCCTGGCACGTCCGGTGGAACGGGACGTGGCGGAGACCCAGCCGGGTGATGTCGTCGGCACACCAATGTACATGTCACCGGAGCAGGCGTCATTAGGCGACGAGAAGATCACGCCACTAGTGGATGTGTATGGCCTGGGAGCGACGCTGTACTGTGCTCTCACGGGCAGGCCGCCGTTCCCGCGCGAGTCGCTGAAAGTGACACTGCAGAAGGTGATGAAGGAAGAAGTAGTGCCGATCCGCAAGTTGCGGCCTGAGGTACCGGTGGATCTGGAGACGATCTGTCTCAAGTGCTTGGCGAAGGAGCCAAATCGACGGTACGGCTCGGCGAAGGCTCTGGCCGAGGATTTGCAAGCGTTTCTGGAAGGGCGGCCGGTAACGGCGCGACCGCTGACCGCGTGGGGAAAGACATATCGCTGGGTGCGGCGTCATCCCCTGGCAACGGCGACGATTACTGTGACAGTGGCCAGCTTACTGATCATTGCCTCGCTATTCACCCGTTACGATCAACTCGAACGCCAGCGTGTTATGGATGAATTTCGATCGGAGATCAACCTGGCGCGGGTTCTCGGTAAGCCAGCCGAGGTGATTGTCCAGTTTCAACAGGCAAATGCCGCTGGGGTAACACTGCCAGCGATTTGCCACCTGCAATTAGCAGAATCTCAGTTCGACCAGTATCAAGTGTCTGAGGCCATGACGACATTACAGCGGCTGAAGACCATGGAAATGCCTGATTCGATGCGTGGACGCGTGGCATTGCTTGAAGGAACGCATCTGCTGGGAGAAGACGAGAAACGGGGTAGAGAGCTGTTGACATCTGCAAAGCGGTTAGAAGTGACTGAGGCAGATCGTCTTTTCGCCGAGGCGATGCTACAGACGAATACGAGCACAGCGGCAGAACGTGCCCTCAAAGCGATTGAACTGGATTCCCGTCACTTGCAAGCTCGTTCGATGGCCGGCATTCTGTTGGTCACACTAGGAAGGCATGACGAAGCAATAGAACTGGCCACCGCAAGCAAACAACTATTCCCCGCTCATCCTAATCCCAACGTAGTGCTTTTCCTGTCGTACGCTTTGAAAGCCGACGAGAAAAAAGCTTTCATTGAATTGGAACAGATCAAATCCAAGATGCCTGCCGATGTGCATCAGTCGTTTGCCGCATTGTTGCCACACTTGGCAAACCTGCGAAACGCATTAATGGCTAACGTAAGTAGCGACTACGACGAGATGTTCCCCAGTTATCGCCAAGACTATTTGAAAAATCACCAGAACAGCAATGGGATGGATCATGTGGCCAAACTCATCCAGTGCATGGTAAAAAAGAAAACGGATCAAGAAAATCCATTTGCGGGATGGATTGCTCCTTCCGTATTTTCAACATTACAGATGTATACCGACATATTCGCCCATCCTCTGTTTGGCACAGATGTACTTACCCGAATGCGGCTCGACAAAACGTTTCGAGCGAAGATCCGTCAGTATCTGGAAGAAGAGCAGGATGGGTTCATCGGATTTACTTATGCGCTGAACTTGCAACTGATGGCGAATGAGAAGAACGAGCGCATCATCAAGTTACTTTCAAACAACACAATTGTGAAGCCGGAAGTACTTTCCGAAGTAATAGGGGAATTTCATGAATCAGGGAGGGTATTTCTTGCTGCAGCAGTGGCCAAGCGACACTTCGTTGATCTACGCCCACTCTCGAACGAAGGCGCAATGTTGTGCTTTGGACTCCTATGTCATCCGCGATATGGCTTACCGGATTTAAACGAATACAAAGAGCAAATACGAACAGCAGTCCGTGATCGGATTGCTCATCCAATACCATGCATACCGTCGACTATACATAATATGGCAATGGCATCGCAATTGGCACAGCTCGACTTTAGCGATGAATTTGCACTAGTGGCCAAGTCACTTGCTAAAATAAGTGATGAAGGCAGACGCCAGAAGATGTTACAAATATTTAGCGAAAGAAAGCCATTCCGCGAAGTGAGCGGGCAGTTATCCCGGGGCAATAGTCGTGTGGCATTTGACTCTGCCAACGCTTGGCTACAGGATAAGAACCATGAGTCCGCCAAGGGCCACAAAGAAATGGAAGTACTTCGCCAGCAGAGCATCGACAAGCTCAAAACCGACTTCGATTATGTCCAAAGCCAGTTGAAGTCGCCCAGCCAGTCTCCTCAGAAGTAAGACAGTCGTTGCCGCTTCAATCCAGAGAATCTTCAAGGTTTCTCAGATTTTATTGCGCTTATACCTCCAGATAGTGATTGTACCTGTGTGTGCTTGTCCTATTGGCAATCATTACTTGGAGTAAACCGCATGTCTGCACGTCGTCCCGATGTATCTGCCTATCGTCCCCAGTTGGAATCCCTGGAGGATCGTACCGCGCTGAATGCCACCATGGAGCCGCTCTTTGGATTCAACGGCAATATCGCCTCCACGGGCGACAAGGCCCGGTTTACGTTTCAGGTGGACGCCAGCAAGTTCACCTTCGACGACGAAGGCAAGGTTCGCTTGCTGTTTCAGGTTACCCGTGAGGACGGCAGTCGGCTCGACCCCGACTCCATTCGATTTATTCCGGCATCAAGAAAGAACACGCCCTCGATTGGCGAAAGTCGTAAAGACTTCGGAGGTAGAGAATCGAGTGCCGTGGTGGCGAAGTTCAAGCCAGGGCTTTACGAGGTGGAAATCCGTTCGGAGCGGCGCACCACCGGGGCGTTTCATGTGGAAGCCTTCCTGATGGGTGATGTGAACAACGATCACCAGGTAACTGCTGCAGACCTGGCTGTAATTAAGTCACTCAACGGCAAGCGGTCCAACCAGACAGGCTATCTGTCAGCCGCCGATGTCACGTTGAATGGACGTATCGACGTCGTCGACTATTCCTGGGCCAAGAACAACCTGGGTGCCTCGTACCGAACTAATGGAGCGTTACAGTTCAACGGTGAGCCGCAATATGCGTTCATCCCGGTCCAGGGAACGTTACGCGACACCTTCAACAGTCAGCGGTTCACTCTGGAAGCCCGGTTCCAGATCGATCAGTACTACGGCGGCTGGTTCACAGTAGTGGATGCAGGCGAGTGGACCATTCAAGTTTATGATGAATCTGGGATTTCCTTCGCCAGTTACAACGGTGGCACGGTCAACTTCGGCTTCATCCCTGAGTTGGGAGTGCCCTACCACCTCGCTTTGGATTACAACATGGATCGTGGCTCCATAATTCTCTATGTGAATGGCGAATTCATCAGTGAGCAGCCATACTCGGCGACGTTGCCGACACCCGAATCATTGTTGTTGGGGATAAATCCCTTCGGGGCGCTGGAGTACTCTTTTGGCAAACTCGATGACCTACGCATCTGGTCAACCAGTCGCACTCAGGTAGATGTTCAAGAAAAAATCGGTGTTGAACTGACCGGCAACGAGGAAGGCCTGGTTGGCTACTGGAAAATGAACGAAGGCCAGGGTACACGATTCTTTGACCAGACGAGCAACGGGAACCATGGACTGTTTGCACCTGCCAAGAGCGACTATCCCACTTGGACTGCAGGTCTACTTCCTGAATTAATGACATTGCTATCTTTGCGTTGAACGGTTTAGTCCACTCCATGAACTGCCTCATCCCTGAGGCAGTTCCGTACAGTCTGGAGTTAATGTCAGGAATGAAATCTTAATTCTTGCCAGATTTCATTTTGCATCTGTCTTTTCACATCATTCTAATCGCTGTTCTCCATTGATCAGGTGACATATGACATCCCGCCGTCGTTCCTCGGTAAAGCCCAGCAAGAAGCTACAACGTTATGGGTTCAAGCTGCAGCTGGAGGCCTTAGAAGACCGATTGGTTCCAGCCCAAGTGTTCTGGGATGGCGGAGCCAATACCAATCGCTGGAACGACGCCGCGAACTGGTTGATTCCGGGAGAAGCGGATCGTTTACCTGGACCGAGTGATGACGTGATCATCCTCGATATGCCGGGGAACATGACGGTGGTGTCCGATAGCAATGTGGTGATTAAGAGTCTGCAGTCCGTGGAAGGATTGTCGCTTACCGGGGGCAGTTTCAAGGTGACGGAGGGCACATCGTTTGTCAATGGTTCCCTGCTGGTAGAGAATGGCATTACCCTAACAGCCAGCGGTGCCGTGACCTCATTCACCGGAAACGGGCAGACGACCATCGATGGAGCGAATCTGTATGCGAGTGGTGGGGGGAAGCTGATATTGAACCGAGCTACCACGGCCACATTCGGCTCTACGAATCAGCGCTTCTGGCAGGCGGAGGGGGCCGGGAGCGTGCTCGACCTCAGCGGCATCACCAGCTTCGCCGGAAACTTCGCTGACCACCTCAACATCCTGGCTTACAGCGGAGGAAAGGTCGATCTCCGCAATGCCTCAGCCCAGTCGGAAGGGCACGTGAATGTCTATGCCCAGGACACCGGCAGCCTCATCGACCTCAGCAAGCTGGTCACCCTCAATTCGACCCACAATGTCTCCTACCTCCAGGCTGCCGCAGGGGGTACCGTCAAGATCCCTCTGCTCACCCAACTGGATTCCACCTATCTCACCGTCAACAACGATGCGACGATTGACTACGCCCAGATCACCAGGATCATCAACGGCAGCCTGACCATCAACAACGGGACACCGGCATTTCCGTTATTGACCCACTTGACCAACTCCACCGTGGATGTGCGTAACGCCACGCCCGGCTTCTCCGCCGTCACCAGCATGGATCAGGCGTCGATCTATGCCCGGAGCGGCAGTGTGGTACGCTTCCCGGGCATTACCAGCTACGCCACCGGCTCTACGAATCAGCGCTTCTGGCAGGCGGAGGGGGCCGGGAGCGTGCTCGACCTCAGCGGCATCACCAGCTTCGCCGGAAACTTCGCTGACCACCTCAACATCCTGGCTTACAGCGGAGGAAAGGTCGATCTCCGCAATGCCTCAGCCCAGTCGGAAGGGCACGTGAATGTCTATGCCCAGGACACCGGCAGCCTCATCGACCTCAGCAAGCTGGTCACCCTCAATTCGACCCACAATGTCTCCTACCTCCAGGCTGCCGCAGGGGGTACCGTCAAGATCCCTCTGCTCACCCAACTGGATTCCACCTATCTCACCGTCAACAACGATGCGACGATTGACTACGCCCAGATCACCAGGATCATCAACGGCAGCCTGACCATCAACAACGGGACACCGGCATTTCCGTTATTGACCCACTTGACCAACTCCACCGTGGATGTGCGTAACGCCACGCCCGGCTTCTCCGCCGTCACCAGCATGGATCAGGCGTCGATCTATGCCCGGAGCGGCAGTGTGGTACGCTTCCCGGGCATTACCAGCTACGCCACCGGCTCTACGAATCAGCGCTTCTGGCAGGCGGAGGGGGCCGGGAGCGTGCTCGACCTCAGCGGCATCACCAGCTTCGCCGGAAACTTCGCTGACCACCTCAACATCCTGGCTTACAGCGGAGGAAAGGTCGATCTCCGCAATGCCTCAGCCCAGTCGGAAGGGCACGTGAATGTCTATGCCCAGGACACCGGCAGCCTCATCGACCTCAGCAAGCTGGTCACCCTCAATTCGACCCACAATGTCTCCTACCTCCAGGCTGCCGCAGGGGGTACCGTCAAGATCCCTCTGCTCACCCAACTGGATTCCACCTATCTCACCGTCAACAACGATGCGACGATTGACTACGCCCAGATCACCAGGATCATCAACGGCAGCCTGACCATCAACAACGGGACACCGGCATTTCCGTTATTGACCCACTTGACCAACTCCACCGTGGATGTGCGTAACGCCACGCCCGGCTTCTCCGCCGTCACCAGCATGGATCAGGCGTCGATCTATGCCCGGAGCGGCAGTGTGGTACGCTTCCCGGGCATTACCAGCTACGCCACCGGCTCTACGAATCAGCGCTTCTGGCAGGCGGAGGGGGCCGGGAGCGTGCTCGACCTCAGCGGCATCACCAGCTTCGCCGGAAACTTCGCTGACCACCTCAACATCCTGGCTTACAGCGGAGGAAAGGTCGATCTCCGCAATGCCTCAGCCCAGTCGGAAGGGCACGTGAATGTCTATGCCCAGGACACCGGCAGCCTCATCGACCTCAGCAAGCTGGTCACCCTCAATTCGACCCACAATGTCTCCTACCTCCAGGCTGCCGCAGGGGGTACCGTCAAGATCCCTCTGCTCACCCAACTGGATTCCACCTATCTCACCGTCAACAACGATGCGACGATTGACTACGCCCAGATCACCAGGATCATCAACGGCAGCCTGACCATCAACAACGGGACACCGGCATTTCCGTTATTGACCCACTTGACCAACTCCACCGTGGATGTGCGTAACGCCACGCCCGGCTTCTCCGCCGTCACCAGCATGGATCAGGCGTCGATCTATGCCCGGAGCGGCAGTGTGGTACGCTTCCCGGGCATTACCAGCTACGCCACCGGCTCTACGAATCAGCGCTTCTGGCAGGCGGAGGGGGCCGGGAGCGTGCTCGACCTCAGCGGCATCACCAGCTTCGCCGGAAACTTCGCTGACCACCTCAACATCCTGGCTTACAGCGGAGGAAAGGTCGATCTCCGCAATGCCTCAGCCCAGTCGGAAGGGCACGTGAATGTCTATGCCCAGGACACCGGCAGCCTCATCGACCTCAGCAAGCTGGTCACCCTCAATTCGACCCACAATGTCTCCTACCTCCAGGCTGCCGCAGGGGGTACCGTCAAGATCCCTCTGCTCACCCAACTGGATTCCACCTATCTCACCGTCAACAACGATGCGACGATTGACTACGCCCAGATCACCAGGATCATCAACGGCAGCCTGACCATCAACAACGGGACACCGGCATTTCCGTTATTGACCCACTTGACCAACTCCACCGTGGATGTGCGTAACGCCACGCCCGGCTTCTCCGCCGTCACCAGCATGGATCAGGCGTCGATCTATGCCCGGAGCGGCAGTGTGGTACGCTTCCCGGGCATTACCAGCTACGCCACCGGCTCTACGAATCAGCGCTTCTGGCAGGCGGAGGGGGCCGGGAGCGTGCTCGACCTCAGCGGCATCACCAGCTTCGCCGGAAACTTCGCTGACCACCTCAACATCCTGGCTTACAGCGGAGGAAAGGTCGATCTCCGCAATGCCTCAGCCCAGTCGGAAGGGCACGTGAATGTCTATGCCCAGGACACCGGCAGCCTCATCGACCTCAGCAAGCTGGTCACCCTCAATTCGACCCACAACGTCTCCTACCTCCAGGCTGCCGCAGGCGGCAGGGTGAATGTTGTGAGTCTCAGCGCAGTTGCTGCTACTTATATCGCTCTCAATTCAACAGGCACATTAACGGTCAGTCCGTCACTGACACTATCGGCGGGGTCAGTTCTTTATGGTTCTGGCAACCTTGCGACCAACCTTACTAACGACAACAGTGAAGTGCGACCAGGCAACGATTCTTCTCCTGGTCAAATAACGATCTTCGGAAGCTACACGCAAACCTCCACCGGCAGGTTAAGCATCGAAATCGGTGGCAATAGCCCATTCCAGAACGATTTACTCCGGGTTTCACAAGCAGTTGTAATTAATGGCACCTTGGCAATGAGACTGATCAATGGTTTTCAGCCAGCAGTTGATACCACTTTTCAAATCCTTGTCAGTGACAGTTCTCGCACCGGCACCTTCAGCCAATACCTGGGGCTGGATGCAGGCAACAATACCGAACTTGTTCCCGAACTGACTCCCGACAGCGTTCGCCTGGCCGCACGCTTTGCCACGGGGCCGTTCGTGTCGTCCATCGCACCCGGAGGCACCATCACCACCACGCTCAGTTCCATCACCGTGCAGTTCAGTGAAACCATCAGCAGCCCGGCGCTCACCGACTTCGTGCTAACCGGTCCCACCGGCGTAATCGACATAAACGAAGTGCAACCCGCCGATGGAAGTTACACCCGATTCATCGTCCACTTCGACGAGCAGACCACGGAGGGAATCTACACGCTGAAGGTGGGTCCGAACCTGCGTGACGCGGCGGGCAACCGCATGAACCAGGATCAGGATGCCATCAACGGCGAAGCCATTGATGATGTGTATGTCCACACGGTGCAACTCAGTCGCGGCAAGAACCTGAGGCCCATCAGTCTGTCCGTGCCTGCCACCGCGCAGGCAGGCCAAACCGTCACCATCACCTGGACGGTAAACAACAACGCGAACGAAGTCGTCCCTGCCGCCGGCTGGGTCGAGACGCTGAAACTGGTGGATGAAGTTCATCCGGAATCTTTCATCATTCTGCATACCTATACCAGCACGACGGACCTCATCGGCAACCAGTCGGCTAACCGCTCGGTCCAGGTGACGCTGCCCACCACCGGCGTTGGTTCCGGTGGCACCTATCGCTTCATGATCGAGGTGGATTCCAGTCACCTCGTCGTCGAGAACGACGAAACCGATAATGTGCTGGCTGCGTCGAACACCACCACCATCGCCTTGGCACTGCAGTTCACTCTCTCGGCCGGCACCGTGACGGAGGGGCAAACCAACCTGACCGGCACCGTCTCACGAAACGGGTTGCTCACGCAACCGCTCACGGTCAACCTGCAAAGCAATCTGAGCAACCAGGTGCAGGTGCCCGCCATGGTGGTCATCCCCGCGGGGGCGGCATCCATCTCGTTTGCCCTTAACGTTCCCCAGAGCGACGACATCGAGAAGACCGAAACCGTCGCCTTGAGCGCCTCCGCCCCTGGATTCACGGCTGCTGTCGTCAATGTCCAAGTGATTGACGACGATCTTCCCACCCTCACGCTGACTCTCTCCACGTCTTCCACTCTGGAAGGCGGGGCCGTGGTGAAGGCCACCGTGACCCGTGACAAGATCACCACCGTGCCACTGAAGGTCAAGCTGCGTTCCTCCGACACGACGGAAGCCACGGTGCCTGAGTTCGTCATCATTCCCGCGAATGCAGCCTCGGCCACTTTTGATATCACCCCACTCACCGATGGACTGATCGACGGCACGCAAGCCGTGACCATCACCGCCAACGGCACGTACACCGTGTGCGGCTGCACCATCACCAGTGGCGCGGGGACGGCCACGCTCAACGTGCTTGATGCCGATAGCGCCGGCATGATGCTCACGTTCCCTGCTCCCCAGTTGCTCGAAGGCGACTCCATCACCGCCACGCTCACGCGGCAAACCAGCACGGCCAGCAGCCTGACAGTCAACCTCGCCGCCAACCTGGAGGGGGTGCTCACGTTCCCCAGCAGCGTCACCTTCCCCGCCGGGGTGAGCAGCATTTCGGTGTCATTCCGCGCGAGCGATGATGGCCGGGTGACCGCGTCGCGCCTGGTGACCATCACCGCGACCGCCGCAGGCCTGCCCAGTACGAGCGCTTCGATCACGGTGCTGGATGCCTCGGGGCCGGACCTTGCCCTGGCCGGCGATGCGGTGGTGGCGCCTCCCACGGGACTCACCGGCGAACTCATCAACGCCAGTTACCGGGTGATCAATGCCGGCCGGGCTGCCGCGACGGGCACCTGGTCTGATGCCGTCTACCTGTCGAAGGATAATACCCTCAGCGACGACGATACTCTCGTTGGCAACTTCGACTTCACGGGCAACATCATCTCCGGCCTCTACTATCAGCGCTCGGTGCCGATCACGCTGCCGAACGCTTCGGGCAACTACTGGGTGATCGCCGTGACCGATTCCGGCAATCACCTGGAGGAGACGAACGAGCAGAACAACCGCCTGAGCACCGCCACGCCCATCTCGGTGCGTGCCTCGTTCACCGCCACCGTTTCCGCCGGCAAGGACGTGTATGGCACGAACGACTCGATCGCGCTCAGTGGCACGGCGACGCGCACGAATGGTCAACCCGCCGCGTTCGAGATCGTGAGCATCCACATCATCACCGGGCCTTTTGAACGCACCATAGCCGCCCAGGCGGATGAAGCGGGCCGGTTCCGGGCAACCTGGAAGCCGCTGCCCGGAGAAGCGGGAGCGTACACAGTGGGAGCAGCCCATCCCGGTGAACCCGCCGCCCCCGTGCAAGACAGCTTCACCATCGTTGGCATCAAAGCTTCCGTGGATGCTGCAGCCTGGCGCGTGGTGGAGAACGATAGCTTCACTGCCAGCGTGACACTGAAGAACCTGAGCGCGCTGCCGCTACATAGCGTGGCGGTGCAAGTGCTGGGACTGCCCGCGGGCGTGAGTGCCCAGGTGACCGGCACGGACATGCTGGCGGGGGAGGCAAGCCAGGTGTATCAGGTAAAGGTGACCGCCGGCGACGTGGCTTCGACACTAACCAGTGAGGTGCGGCTGAAGGTGACGAGCGCGGAGGGGGCGACGTATGAATTGCCGGTGACGATGACGGTGGCAAACCGGGAGGCCCAACTTGTTCCTTCCACAACGCTACTGAAGCAAGGCATGCTGCGAGGCGAACAAACCATCGTCTCGTTCACCGTGAAGAATGAAGGAAGTCTGCCATCTGGTGAAGTACGCCTGGAGTTGCCTGATTTGGATTGGCTGGGAACGGCGAATCCGACGATCCCTTCCATCGCCCCGGGACAGTCGGCGACGGTATCACTTATCCTGAGTCCAGACAGCAGCTTGCCACTCACGGAATACCAAGGCTGGTTCACGCTACACGCCACAGGCACGACGGCTCGCGTCGATTTTGCATTCCGCTCGGTGACAGAAGCCGTTGGCAGTTTGCTGGTATCCGCAACCGATGAGTACACTTACTATGCCGCCGGCTCCCCGCGTGTTGCCGGGGCGCAGGTGGAGATTAGCAATTCCTTTACGAATGAAGTCGTCCGCACCGGCACGACCAACCAACAGGGACAACTGCGCTTGGATGCACTGCCAGCGGGATACTACCAACTCACCGTACGGGCAGAGAAGCATCAGTCGTACAAAGCCACGGTGCAAGTGGCCATCGGGGGCGAGACGACAATAGAGGCGTTCATGCCGGGGGAGTACGTCTCCTACGACTGGACGGTGACACCAACGGGCATTGGCGACCGCACGCAGATCTCGGTGGAAAGTACGTTTGAGACGAACGTGCCGGCACCGGTGGTGACAATCGACCCCCCATTGATTGACCTATCGGAGATGCGATACCTTGATGAAGTCACCTACATTCCTTTGACACTCATCAACCATGGCTTGATTGAGGCGAGGAACGTACAAATACAACTTCCAAACAATCAGTACTATACTTATGAGTTACTAATTGACGATGGCTTTGCAATCTCAGCTAAGAGCTCAATAACGATCCCGTTGAGAATAACACGGAAGTTTGAGATAGCAAATAGCACTCAGTATAGTATGTTATCATTTGCGAATACTGAAGCAGGAGGAAGCAGCACAATTGTCGATGGTGATCCTCCATTGGGGCAATGCGACAATGGTACATGCGGCATTACAGATGACGATCAAAATATGATAAGGAATCGAACTCCTACGACATATGATGATGTTCTTATTGCTTTATTCAGAGAAGGATCTAGAGCATATGGAAGCGATGTGCATAACGTTGTAGTCGACTATCTATCAAACACCTGCAAACCTGGACAGGGAGCTCCGGCGATCCGCCTCTTTAATGATGACAGTGATGCAGTGACCGGTTTCGGACCCTTTTACGGATTCAAAGAAGCTCCAACAACGAAACAGTTCTCTACTAATCTATTCTTGAATATACTAGATAAACTGCGAGATAGACTATCTGGATGTCAGACTGCTCAGAACTTTGCTCTGTTTGACATACTTGATGAGCAATCAGTTAAGCATATCCTAAAGACACTTAACTATATTTCAAGCGACGATATCCCAGGAATTCTGGCTGGCGGAAATGGTGCTGGCTCAGACTACTCTGATTATCGAGGAATACGAGACGCCACAGTTTCCGTTACGCCTATAACAATTGAATGCAAAATTGTAGCATACGACATACTGCTAAATTACAAACTGGATATACAAGATACGTTTGACTTTTGCCCAGGCAATTTGGGAGATAATGGAAGGGATTTGACGATCGCGCTGGCAACGCGTGAAAACAAAGGCTTGGCGTATGATGTCCCATTTCGTGCAGTATTTGGCATGTCCGAAACTGTGCGTTTGCCTGCAACTGGTAACTGCTACACTTGTACGCCTCCCGACTTGTGCCCTGTGAGCATAATCCTATCGTACGACTACCTGTGCGGCACAGTCGTCACTCAGAGCAGCAGTGTTGTAGTGATTCAAGGCGACTCCCCCTGTTTACTACCGGGAGGCGGCAATGGCAGTGGTGGGAGTTCCGGGGGTGGGTCTAGCGTAGCAACCACAAGGTATTGGTTCGGTTCATCGCTATCTTGTGCTCCGATTGCTGCAATCCTAGCCAGCTCTCAGGATACGCAATCGATCACATCCGCAGACCAAGGCGTCTGTGCCCGTGTCCGTATCCGTCTCGACCAGAACCTCGTCCAAACCCGCTCGGCTTTCGATGCCACGCTGGAACTCATCAACAACCAACTGAGCACTTCACTCAACAACATCGATCTTGATCTGGTGATCAAGGATGCCGCTGGGAATGATGTCAGCAGTCGGTTTGGTTTCCGTGCACCCGGGCTCACTGGTATCACGGCCATCGATGGCACCGGAACCGTTTCCGCGAGTAGCACCGGGAGAATCTCATGGGTGATCATCCCTACCGACGATGCCGCGATGAATGGAGCCACTCAGTACACTGTTGGTGGCGTGCTGCACTACACCGATAACGGCCAGGAAATCACCGTCAACCTGGCGGAAGCCCCCATCACCGTCCTTCCCAACCCCGCCCTCAACATCCACTACTTCCACCAGCGGGATGTCTTCTCCGATGACCCGTTCACCGATGTCATCGAGCCCAGTATCCCCTACACCCTGGCCGTGCTCATCAAAAACGACGGCAAGGGGGATGCCAACCAGCTTTCCATCACCTCCGCGCAGCCGAAGATCATCGAGAACGAGAAGGGGCTCCTGGTCGATTTCCAGATCGTCGCCACCGAGGTGGATGGTCAAAACCTGTCGCCGTCGCTCACCGCCAACTTCGGCACCATCGGGGCAGGCCAGTCGGCCATCGGGCGTTGGCTGCTCACCTCATCCCTCCAGGGGCACTTCATCGACTACGATGCCACGTTCAAGCATCTCGATGGCCTTGGTGATGAACGGCTGTCACTCATCAAATCGGTCGCCATCCATGAACTCACCCATATGGTGAATGCCCACGAACATGGCAACACCCAGCCCGATTTCCTCACCAGTGAAGACCGCGATGAAGCAGGCATCCCCGATACCGTCTGGTTCAGCGACAGCACCTCGGCCCCGGTCACCGTGGCCGGGCACACCGCCATCACCGGCACCCTCGGCCAAGGCGTGTTGACGCTCACCCTCACCGGCGACGCGACATCCTCGTGGGGGTACTACTCCGCCGTCATGCCGAGCAACCCTCGGTATCAACTCACGAAGGCCATCCGTTCCGATGGCACCGTGATCGATCTGGGAGACAACCTCTGGACGACCGACCGCACCTTCGCACGCCGGGCGAGTCGGCCTGTCTACGAGAACCGTGTGCATCTTTTCGATGAAAACAGCACCGGCTCCTACACGCTGGTATTTGAAGAGCGTGCGCTGCCTCCACTGGCTGTGGAACTCGTCGGCCAGCCACTGCCGCAGATTCGCAGTACGTCAGTGAACTATGTCGACGTCACCTTCAGCCGAGCCATTGATCCCTCGACCTTCGATCTGGCCGATCTGACCCTCACCCGCAACGGCCAACCCGTGATTCTCAGTGGCACGGTCACCGTGTCGTCCCAGGGCGGCTCCACTTACCGCCTCGCCGGCTTGCAAGGCTTCACCGCCGCCGACGGCGACTACATCCTGGCGGTTTCCTCCGCCGGCGTGGCCGACCAGAGTGGACAGTTCGGCACGGCGGGCGGTCTTTCCACGTCGTGGTCCATGGGAGAGCGACCGCCCTACGTTCGCCTCGTCCGCGGCATCACCGACGGTGCGAAGCTCAATCGCGGCCTGGAACTGGTCACCATCGAGTTCAGCCATGCCATCGATCCCAACAGTCTGAACCTGGCTGACCTGGAACTGACGCGGGATGGCGGAGCGAACTTGCTCACGGCCAACTCTGGCGCGTCCCTCATCAAGCTCAGCGAAACGAGCTACCGCCTGCAAGGGTTGATCAGCCAGACCTCGTCGGCCGGCAGCTACCAGCTCATCGTCTTCGCCAACGGCATTACCACCCCCGGTGGCACGGCCGGCATCGGCTCTTACGAGGTGGACTGGACGAATAACCAGACCACGCCTTCACCGGCCAGCCAGTTACGGTTCCAGCCCGATGCGGGCCTTTCGGCGGTGGACGGCCTTACCAATCTGCGCCAGGGCATCCTGTCCGGCGTGTTGCCCGGGCTGGTCCATCGTGTGACGCTGTTTGATCTGACCAACCAGCGTGAGCTGGGCCAGTTCACCCCCACGGAGAGCACCTTCGCCTGGCCCATCGATCTGGCTTCACCAGGCAACCACCGGGTGCGGGTCCGGGTCAGTGATCAAACCGGCAACTTCAGCGATGCCGAGCTGGTAATCGTGGTGGATGAGACGGTGCCAACACTCGTGCAGATCACTGGCGCTCAGAGCGGTAGCGATCCGGTGGATGAGCTCTTCCTCCAGTTCTCTGAAAGTATGGACCCCGCTACGGTGGGGTTGGAAGACTTCGCCCTGAGTCGAAACGACGGGTCCGATCTGCTGGGGAGCGCCACAGGGCTGGGCCTGCAATGGCTCGATAGCCGCACGGTCAAGCTCACCGGTACAGGCAGCCTGACCAGCCAGCCGGGTGTGTATCAATTCCATGTGAAGCCCGGGAGCATGGCGGATGAAGCAGGAAACACGCTTGGTTCGAGCACCGATAGCGTGTTCGCCATCACCCCGCCACCCGTGCCCGATACCACTACACCCACAAGCGTGGTGAACGCCCTCCCCACCCAGAGCGATCCTGCTTTCATGGTGAGCTGGACCGGAAGTGATGATACGGGCATCGCCTCCTACGATGTCCTGGTCTCCACCAACGGTGGTTCATTCGAAATGTGGCTACCTAACACAACCCTCACCTCGAGCTTGTTCGTGGGGCAGCCGGGCAACCGCTATGCCTTCCAGGTCATTGCTCGCGATGAGGCAGGGAACACCGAAGCCCTGAGTAGCTTGCCTGAGTCTGAAACACTGATCAAAACCACTTTCATGCAGGGCCGCCTCTTCAACGATGCTAACGCCAACGGCCGTCAGGATGTTGGCGAGAAGAACATCGCTGGCGCTCGTGTTAACGTGACATGGCTCGGTTTCGATGGCCAAGTTGGTGGTGGCGATGATCTGCAGTTCCAGACCACGTCCGATTCCCAAGGGTTTTGGTCACTACAGAAGCTCTATCCAGGAAATCAGCTGGTTGTGGTGGATCAATTGCCTGCCGGGGCACGGACGCCGACGTTTGATCCAGACAGCAGCGTGACACACCCCGATGGCCAGGCGCTGATCAAACTGAACTCTGCTGAGAATAGAAACAACGTCATCTTCGGGTTCAACGGTCGAAGTACCATCGCCGGGCATGTCTTTATCGATGCAAACAATAACGGTGTGTTTGATGAAGGCGAACGACCTTTGCAGGGTGTGACATTGACACTCACGGGGCGTGATACACAGGGGAAAAGCTATTCACTCACGACCCGCAGCGATGCTAACGGACGGTTCGTGTTCAGCCAACTCCGGGCCGGCCGGTACACCCTCAGCGAACGGCAGCCGACGGGGTACCTCGATGGCCTGGATCGCAAGAGCGCGTCCACTCTGGTGAGAAGCATTGGGAACGACCGGTTCAACAACATCACTGTGGGAACAGAAACCCTCGTCGATGGCTTCAGCTTCGGTGAACTCGAGAAGGTTAAGGTAAGTGGGTTCGTCTATGTCGATGCGAACGGTAACGGCACTCGCGACCGGGGCGAAGCTGGTCTCCGTGGTGTATTGATCACGTTACAGGGTACCGACGACCGAGGAAATACAGTGCGTCTGACCACCCGCACTGATCTAGGCGGTCGATTCTCCTTCGGCAATCTGCGACCTGGGACATATCAAGTGACTGAGTCGCAACCTTCCCGCTATCAGACTGCCACCAATCAGGCAGGCACTCGTGGAGGCAACGTGAAGGGTGACCTGATCAGCGCCCTGCTGCTACGATCAGGCGATCAGGCGACCGACTATTACTTCGGGGAGGTTCTGAAGGCACGACTTTTATTAGAGAATCAATAGAGAGAGGATTGATCTCAGACTGTTGGATTTAATGACAAAGACGAACTCCACTCGGTCGTCATGATGGCAGGTAACAGCTGTTGGAGAATATGCAGTTCTACGAGGCTCGGTGACGTACGGGTTTAGAAGATGCTAGTCAGTAAACGTTACTTCTTCTTCAATTCCCGAAGCGTTTCTTCGTAAACCCACAGCATGACAATCTCCTTGGGATACCTAGCCCGGTAGCCATCTACCACTGCTAGCTCCTTGCGGGCCAGTTCATGTTCTCCCAGTTTGGCGAAGGTGAGGGCCAGGTAACTGTGGGCGTAAGCAAGTTCGAAGTCGGTTTGGACCTTAGTCAGACTACGCTCAATAGACTTTCTTGCTTCCTGATATCTCCCTCCTCTCAGCAGGCATCGGCCCTCGCCAAGCCAGCCGAGTTTGTTTTCGGGATCATGAGCCAATGATTGGCCGTGTAGTTCAAGCATAAGTTTGTTATCGCGTAACTTCTGGATAGGGCATTCTGCCAGCAGACAGGTCAATCCCATGAGATAACTTGGAGACTTTTCTAATGTCAAAGCCATTTTGGCCAATTGAAGTGCTGTGGAGTAGTGTGTCTCGGCAAGGTCTTTTTTTCCCAGGGCATAGGCACGATTTCCAAGAACCTGATAGCAGTTTGCTGAGTGACCAACGAACCTGACGGTATCTGGATTGCGTTTCCGCATCTGTTCGCAGATGGAAGTAATCTCCAGTTGAATATCGTAGGCACGCTGCCAATCACCCAGCCATTCGAAGGTATTTCCCCATCGCATGGTAGCCGCACAAGTGCCTTCACGAAAGTCAGGTTCAAGCGGGAAATCCATCCCGATTTGGCGGTCAACTTCTGCAGCGTCCTTCAGCATTTCAAGATGCTGAAGCCATTCACCTTGTTTCCAATAGTGGCTCCAAATCGCCATTTTACAGCAGCAGTAGCGAATACGTGATTGAGGGTCTTTCGGGTCAAGTAGCTGAGCTAATATCCGGTGTGCCTCGTTCAGCTCAGACTCTACTAGTTTTTTATCTGGCTCATATTGCGCTAAGATGGTTCTGTAATCGGCAATCAAACCCAGAGTCTCTTCTATCTTCGGAGAATTCATGGGTACCTTATTCAAGATGCCGATGGCTTTGCGGATAACAGGGCAGCGAACCTGGGGATCATCTGGGTTCTGTAATGTAATGAGATGAAACATGCAGCACTTTGCATGTTCGATAGCGAGTTCATCGGAATCATGCGATTGCGAGTATGCTTCAATTTCATGAAAGAGCTGGTCTACAATCTCTTTCGCTTTGTCGCGTTGGCCAATCCGATCATACGCCACAGCTAATTCATGCCGAGCTCGTAGGAATTGCAGATAGATAGGTTCATCATCCAATGAACGGACAATTTCTTCCTGGGAGGCTACCCAAGTGTTCAGAAAATCTGCCTGGGCTCGTTGCATGGCCGGCTGTCTGGCCAATTCAACGATCTTCTTGAATTGTTCCGTGGTCGCACGCTTGGCTAACTGTAATGCATTATTCGATGTTCTCCAATAGCTTGCAACTACAGCCAGGCTGATGAGAATGGTAACACTTAGCAGACCGATTAAAGCAGCAAATGCCGGGCGACGTTTCATCCACCGCAAACTACGTTCTGCCCAACCAAGAGGGCGAGCACTGATCGGCTCTCCCCGCAAGAGCCGTTGCACATCGGTGAGGAGTGCTTGAGAAGATTCATATCGACGGGTCGGTTCTTTCTCCAGGCACTTAATACAGATAGTCTCTAAATCGCGTGATACTGCCTGGTTCAATCGCCTGGGACTTACTGGTTCATCATGTATCGTCATCGTGATCAGTTGTATGGACGAATCTGCTCGAAAAGGGGGACGACCGGTGAGGAGCTTGTAAAGAACAGCACCCAAGGCATACAGGTCTGCAGCAGGAGTAATGGGTTTCTTCCTTCCCTCTGCTTGTTCCGGTGCCATATATTCCGGTGTCCCTAACAACACGGCTGTTTGTGTTAAGACTGAAGCTCCTTCCCAACGACGGGCCAAGCCGAAATCAACGACAACCACTCGACCAGCTTCAGTGACAAGGATGTTGCTTGGTTTGATGTCTCTGTGAATCACGCCTCGCTCATGTGTGGCTGCTACTGCTTCACAGACTTGCAGCCAGAGTTGCATCCGTTCTACCACTCGCAATTTGTGTCTATCGGCATAAGCATCGATATGTTCACCCGGAACATACTCCATCACAAGGTAGGGGCGTTGGTCGTCAAGTATGCCACCGTCCAAGATGCGAGCAACGCCTGGATGCTGAAGGTCTGCCAGAAGTTGCCTTTCGAGTTGAAATCGAGCACTTCCAGATCGCAGGCGTACATCAGCGACTTTCAGGGCGACCTCCTGTTCGTAGGGCTTGAATCTTTTGGCGTAGTAGACGCTGCCCATACCGCCGTGGCCGATCAGTCGAATGACCTCGTAAGGCCCTATGGACTTGCCTATTAAGGTAATTCGTTCCTCATTTGAGATTCGTTGAGCTAAGAAGTCTTCGTCCTCGGCTAGACCATCGTAGCGAAGGAGTTCCTCCACTTCATTCCGTACGGTCTCAGATACTTCATGGTTGCTATACCACAAGCGTCTGGCATGTACTTCCAGGCCGTGCACAGCTTGAAAGACATCAAGTAGTGTATTGTTCATGTTTGGTGTCATGACAGTTCTCGCCTTAGCCATGCCCTGGCAAAGCGCCAGTCGCTTTCGACGGTGGCCAGGGAAACATCGAGCCGCTCTGCAACTTCTTTCTGCGTCAACCCTTCTAGGACATGCAATGTAACCACTTCGCTGGCGCGAGGCACTTTCTCGGCTAGTCTTTCTAGCACTTCAAGTAGCTCTAAAGGGGAAAGCGATTTGGATGTTTGAACTGCCAGGATCGATGATCGCATGGGCTGACGATTAAAGTTGCCACCAGCTTTCAACGTACTACGCCGACGTTCGTAGTCGATAAGTATGTGCTTCATCCCTTTCAAAACAATAGCAAAATACTGATTGCGATCACTAAGACGGGTAAGGATGTCGCTTTGCAAAAAATACTGACTCACTTCGTTGACCAGTGCGGTCGGAGTCAACGTGTGGCCGGGGCGTTCATTGCGAAGAACCATGCGAGCAATGCTATGTACATCCTGGTAAGTGAATGCCAGGATTTGACTTGCTGCGCGCGGATCACCAGCCTGGACCGCTTGAAGAAGGGCGGTTATCTGATGTTCTGAAGAATCTTCGATTCCGCTCATGAATAATCCAAGGCTCCTGAGGGTGGATTGCGCTTGTAGTTCATGAGGGGAACATGGTGTAAACGGATCATAGCAACTTGCTGGTTGTCCAGGCAAGTGAATGCAAGATTATTCCCCACATTACAAGTTATCAAAGGTGCAAATTCTTGATGACTTCCGGTTTGGATTGGATTGCGAATACTATCGGGCTTTCCAATGGCAGCAACTTGCCACTGTCGACCTCTCAGACGTTAGCGGGATATGTATCAGTCAATACGGGAAGCACGTTGACGACAAGCGGCACCATTTCAGCAGCGGGAGGCTTTTGGAAACTCGCATTCTGAGTAACTTTAGGCGGCAGCCTGACGCTCGGTGGTAATTTGACTATGACTGGAGGAGAGTACGGTAAAAATGAACTGAGTGATGCTGGTACTGTCCTGCATGCTCAAGGGCATGACATCACTGCATACTCACTCTCTATCGGTTGGAACGGGGCAGGAGCTATTCTACTCTTGTAGCGAGTCTAGCGAAGTAATCGTTTCCCTACCTTCGCGATGCAAGGTGCATTCCAACAAGCATATTGTCCAGGCTTCAGTTGTCCTTCTCCTTAATTCAGACCTTGATTGCGTCACAATACAGTGAAGAGGAATAGCTATTTCCTCTCTCATTCCCAGGCTGAAACCTGCGACGAAAGCGCTTCCCTTCCTCCGGCCATCCTTTGGCGGAGTCGAGTAGCAGGTTCCGGTCTGCACCTTGTTCCCTTTTTTTGGAGAAGTCATGCCCAATTTACGTGGGCCACCAGACAGGCTGCGCACTGCATCCGTAGATTCTATTCCCCATCCCTAGCAGGAGATTGTTATGAAGGTGTTCTACATCAACAATGATGGTGCCGGGTTCGCCGATACCATCGAGATTCCCGTGGCCCAGACGGTTCAGCAGTTCTTCCAGGAACGCTTACCCGAACGCAGGCCCCAAGACTATCTGATCCGTGTGAATCGCATGCCTGTCAGTGCTGACCAGGTGTTGCAAGAACACGATCGCATTTCCATTTCCCCGACGAAAATCCAAGGCGCGTCGCTCGCTGCCTGAACTTGATCACGAGTTTCTTGAGCCCACGGACTCACTGTGGGCTTTTTCGTTTCGTCAGACCAGGAGTCACTTCCATGAGCACCCGTGAAATGATCCGCCTGGCTCAGAAGCTCCAGCACTATTGGTTGCAGAGCTATGAAGACCAGCGTGAATCTGTTGTACCGATCACCTCGGTGATCAGCAGCCAACTCAAACGGCTACGCCATGCTGAGCATACGCTGCAACTGGCTCGAAGCCATCATCTCACCCTGATTGAACCCGAACTCCAGCAGAAGGTAATTTCGCAAGCATGCTCGTTGCGTATCACGTTGCAAGATCTTGAAGGGGTTCATTTTCCCCTCCTCAGATCCTACCGTTTCCGCGACTTCTACCAGGACTTGGTGCAATTGCACGAAGAGTTCCCCGAGGTCAAAGTGAACTGGGACGATTCCGTGCTGATCGTTGTTACTGACTCTATCACCTTGAAGCAGGTGGAGCTGGGGGCCTTCGCTTTACATTTCCACTGGAAACAGTGGGCGGAGGATTCCAACCTGGCTTGTCTCCAGGTTATTGCCGAAGAACCGAACTCGCCGGAACAGAATGAGGAAGTTACTCATCCCCATGTACGCGAAAAGGAACTCTGTTCAGGAGATGCTCATCTTTCCTTACAGAAGGCGTTTGCAGAGGGGCGACTCGCAGAAGCTTTCCTGATCATTCGGGCGGTACTTACCAACTACAACCCCGCGAGTGCCTATGTCCGCCTGGAAGAATGGCACGGCTCTCCGTGTTACGACTGTGGTCAATACTCCCATGATGAAGACTGCGGCTACTGCCATGGCTGTCATCACGATTATTGCCACGAGTGCATCCACAGCTGCTCCAGCTGTGATGAATCTCGATGCCTGAGCTGCCTGGATAGCTGCTCCGTATGTGAAGACCGCTGTTGCTCCGGCTGCCTGGAGCTGACCTGCACAAATCACTATGTCTGCCGTTCCTGCCGGGAGACCTGCCCGGGCTGCCAACAACTCTATGGACCTGGTGAACTCGATGCTGAGACCAGGCTTTGTCACGACTGTGTAGATGACACCATTGCTCTTGAGGAGTCTCCCGATGAAAGTCTTTCCACGGCAGCGACCTAGTCGGCGCTGCCTGGTCTTTGCTCCACTGGCCTATTTAAAGTTCCAGTATTTCTGTCATGCGGGCCCCACGGAAGTTGGGGCCTTTGCCGTTTCATCCCTTCAGCGACCACTCTATATCGAGGAGTTGCATACCCTTCCACAAACCACTTCTCCCGGGACGGTCGAGTTCCACGATAACGCAGTAGCTGATTACTTCGACCAGTGTGTGGACCGGGGAATGCAGCCTGCACAATTCTTCAGACTTTGGCTGCATACCCACCCTGGTGACTCAGCTGAGCCCAGTGGTACTGATGAAGAGACGTTTCAACGAGTCTTTGGAACTACGGACTGGGCGGTGATGGCCATTTTGAGCCGCGAGGGCCGCAGTTACGCACGTATGCGTCTCAACGTTGGTCCTGGTGCCAGTTGCCGACTCCGCTGGCGCGTAGATTGGGCGTCATGGCCGGAAGAACTCAATGCTCATTCTCTGCAGTACCTTCACGACGCCTGGCAGGAAGAGTACTTGCTGAACATCCGACCTAGCATGCCACACACCTTTCCCCATCACACAGGAATGTACTGGAACTCTCAACTTCTGGCCGAGCTCGACAATTGGCATTCCCTTTCCACCCCTGGAGACTCTCACGATGTCTTTTCCTGAACGCAATATCCGGCAACGCGGGCTTGTTCCCTCTGAAAAGCTTGCTCAGCTGCATGTCCTGGTCATTGGTGTTGGAGCTATTGGCCGCCAAGTGGCACTTCAACTGGCAAGCCTTGGTGTATCAAGAATGTCCCTGATGGATCACGACCAGGTAGCCGTGGAGAACCTGGCTGTTCAGGGCTACTGGCCGGACGATCTGGGACAAGCCAAGGTTCAAGCCTCGGCTGGCCTCTGTCAGAAGATACATCCGTCGCTGGAGTTAACGGCGATTTCAGATCGTTTTCGACGACATCCAGCCTGGACGGCAGATCCTGGCAGGATTCCCGTGGTGATGACCTGTGTGGACAGCATCAGCACACGGAAAATCATCTGGGAATCCATGCAAGATCACGTCGCCCTCTTCGTCGATGGACGCATGCAGGCAGAAGTAATGCGGGTCCTGGCACAGGATGAGCGGACAGATCCTAAACGCTACCAGAACTCACTCTTCTCTGAAGCAGAAGCCCAGAACGGTACGTGTACTTCTCGATCCACTATCTACACTGCTTCGATCGCGGCAGGCCTCATGGTAGCTCAGCTGGTTCGCTGGCTGCGACAAGTGCCGTTGATCACCGATCAAACCCTCAATCTGCTCAGCGGTGAGTTAATCACCAGCGAGTAGGTGTCTCCAACCAATCTGTTCACTATTCGGCCCCTTCCTGGAAGGGGCCTTTCTTTTTGCCTGGAGGATTCAGGTGTTAACACGAGGTAATCGTAAGCTGGGTCGGAAACATATCTGGGGATTTACTCTCCCCTCTGGGACTGATGCCGTCTGTCCAGGACGCACCACCAGTTGCTCCCGCCATTGTTATGCTCGACGACTGGAGAAGATACGCCCTAACGCGCACAAGGCCTATCGTCGCAATTTGCTCTTGAGTCAACGCAAGGACTTCCCTCGTCGCGTATACCATTTTGTTCGAGCCATGCGGATTCGGACGGTTCGCATCCATGTAGGAGGTGATTTTTACTCAGAAGAGTATGCTCGCAAGTGGCTCCGCATCATCGAACGTTCACCCAAGACCTTGTTCTACTTCTATACCCGTTCCTGGCGCGTACCAGCGATTCGAACGGTACTGGAGCAGATGGCTTGTTTACCAAACTGTCGCGCCTGGTACTCCTGTGACCAGGAGACGGGGCTTCCAACACAGATGCCAGCCACCGTCAGGATGGCCTGGCTTCAAGTGGATGAAGACGAGGAGATAGGAGCAAACGTAGATCTCGTCTTTCGACGATATGGGCTGAGGCGATTGTCGCTACCCACCATTGCAGCCAAAGTCTGCCCTGAGCAGGATGGAGTGGCTCGATCGATGCCAGTCACCTGCGAGCAGTGTCAACTCTGTCTTCGTCATGAACCATGGTCGGCATCAAGCGTTAACCTTGCAACCATTTGTTCTGTGTAATGCTCTGCCCACGGTGGGCGAGTGGAATGCAACAATTATTGAAAGGAGCCCCATATGGGAGCACGCAACGATCTCAATGAGATCTACATCAGCGGCAGTCTGATATTAGCTGCCGTCCTGGGAGCCATGGCTCAATCCTGGGTGGTGTTTATCGTGGTACTAGTGCTGGTCATCGGCACCTTGATCACGACGACCAAAATCAGGTAGCTAATCTTTGAGTGCCAAGGCAGGGCTTGGCACTCATCTTTCTCGATGAGTTAAAGATCACCGGGGGGTGCATCCTCTTCCTCTAACGGCCTTGAAATGCTTGGAAAACCAGCCTTATGATGACTAGTCGGGATAAAAGCTCACCTTGTTTGACAACGGAAGGAACCCTGCTGATGCCTCCCACTGAAACATTACCTGTTCTGCAACGACGTCATGGTGCCATTGGTGCCTTGAGGCACCACGAAGCGACAGGAACCCTCGCTGTAATGTCAGGTGTGTTACATCTGCATGGAGATCAAACGCTCTACGCCATTCCCAAGCCGATACTCAGGGTATTAGAAGCAGGGTTGGACGTTCAATTAGGAAAACAACCATGGTTTACTGCTCAAGAGCTAGAGGTGGAGCAGTGGTTTACCGATCACTGCAATGCTCTAACTTGCCTCGGTTTCTCCTGCCGCGGCCCGATTGTATTTCCGTTACTTGCACGTGCTCAACCAAGTTTCAAGCCAGTTAATAAGGAGAATATCCACGACCTTTTGGAATGGGTTCGAGCAAAATTTAGGGTAAATGTCAAAATGGACATTGATGCAGTTGTCCGCATGCAACAAGTTGGCAATAACGTTGTCCAAATGATGAAGGAACAACAACTAGGTTACCAGGGATGGCTACAAACATACGTACCCTATCAGGAGGAAAAGGAAGCCCTCAAGAAGGAGTGGATACAGGCAGGAGCCAATCCACATTACCTCTTTGGGAGGAACCTCTTAAGTCGATTCAGCACCTTATCTGCGCAAGAGCAGTTTTGTCTGGGCATCGATCACTCACTTGCCAACACATTTTTAGCCTTTTATCGTCGCTGGGATCTGGAAAGCTTTGCCTCATGGGACCTGCCCATTCAACTCCAACCGAATCTAGGTGGGTCAGGCCAAATTGGACTCTTGATGGAATTGGATCTCAACCCTGCCATTCAACTGCCAGTCACGATGAAGCTGCCATCGAAGCTTCCAGTTCAGAATTACCTAGAGACAAGATCACAGGATCATTTGCAACCTTGGCGTGACATACTCAAGAAGAATCAAACCAAGCGGCTTGCGGAAGGTTTTGTCATTCATTTCTATCAGGAGGAGATTTTACGGCCCATCCTGGGCGATGCACTATATCGTTGCCAGCGTATATTGAACGAAGTTCTGACAGAAGCATTCAAACAAGATGCACCATTGTCATCGATGCGAAATATGTCTGCTGAAACCGTTAAAAAAGTTCAACATCCCTATCGGCGTCGACGATTGCTCACCAAGCCCATCTCACAGAGCATCTAAAAATGAGGCAAGTCCGGTTTCCTGGACTGTCCTCGTTCCCTTTATGACATTGGCTGATGATATCCCCTGAAGACGCAGGACTGCTGCTGTTCACCGGACAGCTTGCATGTTTCCTGCTCAAAGAGGGGATACACGATGAAACATGGATCGTCACCTCATAGACGAACTCGATCTAGACAGGCTCCATCTTCGTCAGCAAGCATGGAGTGTCCACTTCCACGATATCTAACCCTTGCTCAGCTCTCAGCGCTGACAACACTGTCGCAGACAACACTGAAACGATTGTTCAAGCGTGGCAGGATTCCTGGTTACCAACCAGGCGGACCTCGCACACGCATATTGTTTCCGCACGATGCGATCGAGCAGGCAGGAAAAGTAGAAAAGACGCCACTGCATCACCAGACGGGAAAGCTATCAGGTCCAACACCTCGTTGGAAACGAACAACCAACTAGCATCAAGGAGAATCAATGCCTAAACCCCGAAAGAAGGAGCTCATTCAGTGCCAGTATTTCCGCTGGAAGCTTGGGAAACGCCATGGTGTTTATCAGGCAGACGGACGGACTGGCAACCAAATAAACCTTGGCCGGCATTCACTGGGTACGAAAGTCATCAACGAAGCGAGTGACGCCCTCAAAGCCCTAGACGTCAGGATGGCATACGAGGCAGGCATCATCACTAAAGAAGCGCTTCAGGAACAAAGAGAGAATACTGACCTGGCCCTTGTTGAAGGCTGGAGATTATATCGAGAACATGTTTCACGCCCAAGGATGACCGGTGGCGCCAAGCCCGTGTCAACGAAACGCTATCGAGCTGTCTTTGATAAACTGATCCCCTTCCTGACAACAAGGCGAGTCACCTCCTGGCACCAGGTAACGTCTCAACACCTGAACGCCTACTGCAGCTGGCTGGAGGACAGTGACTATGCTCAACGCACGCAGTATCTGGAGCTGACCACCATCAAGCAATGCATAAGGTGGCTGGTAAAGGAAGGGCATATTCCTGCTGACTGTAAGGTTGATATTACGCTCAGGAAACCCAGAGGAAGCGATACCTATTGTTGGACTCCAGAGCAAGTGAACGCGATGGTCTGTCACTGCCTTGGCGACAAGAGTTTGAAGTGGTTAGGTCAGGTCATGATCGCTTTGGCCACCACTGGGCTACGCATCTCTGAATTGGCGTCTCTACGCTGGTCTGATATTGCCAACGGACAGGTGAACCTTGCCGATGAATCAGCCCGAGCGAGAGGCAGCTCATCCGGACCCAGACGCGAAACCAAATCGGGCCGAAGCAGGTCCTTTCCGATTCATCCAGACCTGCAAGCCGTCCTAGGGGAAGTCGTAAGGGGGCGTGACGGTATGATTTTTCATGGTCCGAAGGGTGGAAGGCTCAAGCCGGATACCTTGCGGAACATCATGATCCGTTGCGTGTTGAGACCCCTCGAAAAGCGATTCCCCTCATCGCCAGGAACCATCGGGTTTAAGAATGGACGATTGCATTCGTTCCGGCACTACTTTTGTTCCGTCTGTGCGAACAGCGGGGTACCGGAATTGATGGTGAAGGAATGGCTGGGTCATGCTGATAGCGAAATGGTCCGGCACTACTATCATGTGAATCAACGCGAAGCTCAGCGGCAGATGCGTCAGCTGAGCTTTGTTGAGAACGTTGGCAGCGTGGTGCTGCCAATGAACGATTGGACGGAGGCGGCCAGCGCGACAGAAAGGACGGCGTCATAAGCGTGATTGGCACAGTGATTGGCACAGTTACTGTGTCAATCAGTAAACGTGGTTGTAAGAGGTTGCTGGCCAATGAGTTACGACACATCAGATTCTAACAGCGGAGAGGAAGGGACTCTCCGCTACACCTCATCTGTGGTACCTTCGCAAACGCCAGCCAGTCCACAAACCCTTGAAATTCCAGTGCCTTTTGAGCCCTGGAGTAAATTCTGCTCTCTAGTTGATTGAAGTCCCCAAACTACCAACCAGCATGCTTGTGCACCAAGTGTGCACCACACGTGCACCAGTAAGCACGGCCGAAATCACTGCCAGCTGAGAGGTCAGGAATTGGTGTGGCAGGCTGTTAGTCATGGTAGTCGGCTCTATGGCTGTTCTATTATACGGTGACACCAAGACTGAGCTCCTGGTATCGCTTGGAGATGGCCTGGAAGACTGGTTGCAAAGCCAGGAAGTATGGTTGTATATCCTTGTGTGGCTGCAAGGCCACATAGCTGTTCATGATGTCGTTGGCAGCATGCCCGGTGAAGTACCGACAGGCAAGATGGTTTACCCCTGACTGATAAAGCCTAGTGCTGTTGAGGCTTCGAAGATCGTAAAGCGTCATCTTGCTTGTAATACCAGACTGGCGCATCAGTTTTTTAAACTCCTTGGCTAATGCGTTTAGTGAAACACCACCGAACTGTGATAGCGTCATTCTTAGGTACCGCTTCCGATCCTGGTATGTAATAACATCAGCGGAGTTGGCCGACACTATTGCTCTAAATGCGTTCTTGATGGTATCTGGCTGTAAGCCTACACTTGGCAATTGATACAGTTTCCGTTTACATAGAAGAGGGCTATAGGGCCTGCCATTCACGAGGTGGCTGAAGATGGGGGTCAGCTCGGACGGAAAAGGCAACACGAAACTTTGCTTGCCTTTGGTGTAGTCATCACCACCAAACCTGGAACCAAATCGAAGTTCTCTCGCCGAGAAGTCAACCTCTTCCACAAGCAGGCCAGCTGCTTCTTCTGGTCGCAGAGGATACACGAAGCTCAGGGCGAGGTGTGTCAGCTGCCAGGCATCACAGTGCTGAATCAACATTAGCAATTGCTCATCGTTCAGGGCAAGCTTGCGAAGAGGATCCTTAGTCGGCTTGGCCCCAATCAACTCCCTGATCAACGGATTCACCCAGTGTGCAGGCAGTCGACGGACATCGGGACGAAGCGCCCACCGCAGCATCGTCCCCAATGATGACATCACGTTGTAGATCTGACGTTGTGACATGGGTTTGGCGATGCTGTGTGCGTGGCCGTTAGGTGTGGTGGTGGTGTGCTGAAGCTGGCCTTTTAGGTGCACGATGAACTCACGATCAATGGCGTTGACGGTGGGCCATCGTTTGCTATTCCCAGGCTGGCAAGCAAATCGTTCAACATGTCCAAGCCTGGAATGATAGTTCTGAGCTGTCTGATGGCCTTTAGTTCTTCTTACATCGGTGATGTATTGGTCGAGTAGCTCCGAAAATGATACTGGCTTCATGAATCGATGTTGGACGAACTGCTTCCGCTGCAACAGGGGTGGTTGGAAGATATCTTTCTCCAGCTCGGACATCAGCTCACGCAATCTTGAAGCAGCCTCCGACATTGTGCCACCTAGAGTTACACAGAATTGCCTGCGGAGGTATCGCCCACGAGCCATATATTTGCCATTTCGCACAACAATACTGACTTTGCAACCGTTTCGTGTCGGGTGCAGATGACTGCCCAGTAGCTCAGCTGGCTGCCACTTGCGTGTATCAGATTGTTTCGTTGCCGCCGTCATGAACAATGTCAGCACCATTCTGAGCAGGCGGCTTCCACAGTAGAAGCGAACCGATCAGCGTGCTGACATTCTTCATGAGTTAGCGAATACAAACGAGGACAATGCTTGGTTAGAGCTTTGCCCCTTTTCACAATGCTCTCATTTACGATACTTTCTGTTCTTCTCTTCCTTCCAAGCAGGGAACATGGAAGCACTTTTCAAGTACTACCTAGTGTTAGTCCTTGTTTAAATGTCGATTGTTGTTTGCAAACCTCTCTTGCATATTCGCTGATAGTTTTGCCTTAGCTTTTGAACAGTTTCCAGCTCCCAAACCGCGATGAGTGGGTTTTCAGTGCTCTCACAAGCCATTGCAAAAACTTCATCGAGCCAGCGTTTGCGTCGATAAACACGCTTTCCCAAGACGGCACCCAGTACCTTCTCTTGGAAGAAGCTGATAATGAATCCTTTGCCATAGGGTCGGTGTATTTCTTTGTCCAGAATCTGTTTCCATTCTTCTAGGTGCTCTCCTGTGTTGCTTGTCAAGAAAGGCCGAACGTCCAGTGTGGAGGATACTTTCAAATGCGGGGGCACATGAAGATGCGGTTCAGCATCCAATTCCATCATGTGGCTGCGAATAATGGGCCCTCCCAAGTTTAGTTCTAATAAGTTAGGCAGATCCCAAGTTGCCCAACCAGTGAGATTCCAGCGGTGAGCAAACTGACGCATACGCTCAGCTAGAGGGTACGCTAGATCATCCTTGATTGCATGCTCATGCCATTGCCGTAAATAATTCCTACCGTGTAGCAATTGCCAGGGTGATCCGGCTGCTTCCCATTGAGTCCTTAGCTCATCTCTTTCTTGGAGATAGACCGGTGAAGCATGGAGCCAACCCAGGTAACTCAATTGCGGTTCCAGAAACATTTCAGGCGTTGCGTTTATTACATTCATGGCTCGCTCAACGGCAGTGTCATCGAATGCAGTTTGAATACCTAAATAGCTAACTTGTTTCTTGGCCCACTCAGCCAGTTGGCTCGACGGCTTAAATTGGAACGTGGGTCGATAGTTGAACAGGCGGAATATCATGTCACAGGAAACGCCTATACTTCCTCGATGGCCAATCACTTGTGCTTCATCGCAGAACTCCGTGTAGGCGTATTCCGATTGGAGCTCCTTTTCGTTCAATACTGCCTTGCCAGTCTTTCGCAACTTTTGAATCGAGCGCAACATGGTCTTTGGCACGGCATACATCGACAATTCACGAGGAAACTGACGGATTACGCTCTGTTTCTCCAAATGAGACCTGCCAATCAATCGCTGGAGAAATGACTGTCGCA
Source organism: Gemmatales bacterium (assembly GCA_046350055.1). Lineage (GTDB taxonomy): Bacteria > Planctomycetota > Planctomycetia > Gemmatales > HRBIN36 > JAEUIE01. Next base: position 40,291 of record JAXMBC010000001.1, read on the forward strand.
ACTGTTCAGGGTGCTTTCTCATGAAGATTCTCCAAAAGAGCTAGCTAATAACATAGCGCATTGGGGAAACTTTTCTCAAGAGCAAGTTGCTGGTCTCCATCATTTTCCAACGGTGAGCTGGGGCCTATGGCTGTTGAGTGATCCGTTCAAGGCCACACCAGGCGTAACAGTGTGAATAACGGATCTTTCTTGTACCGGTGAGTAGCACCAGAATCACGAGAAAACCATTCATATGAGCGCCACTGATCAAGCCAGCCTCAATGAACATATTGGAGAGACAGGTTTGAACTGATCGTTGCGTGCACCTATCCAGCCTCCTTGTGTCTTGCTTTTTGTGTACCTTGTGGTGTAAGAGTTTCAGCCAATTGGCATCACAGTGCTCGAATATAAGAACGTTGTTCTGGGCTGGTTTCTTACTGACCTAATGGAAAGGTGAAGCCCAGATGAGGCGAGTTCCGGGTTTACGATTGCCTTGGGTTTGCATAGAGTTCTCCAAAAAAAACTTCCGGTGCGACCCGACGGTCGCACCGGGAATGCTTAAGAAACAGTTGCTCTACCTTATTTTCGAGGTCGATACTAGCGTGCCAACGATCAGCACCAATGCCACGATAAACACCACCCAGGATTGAGCCATGGCTCCCAAGACGGCAGCCAGTATGACACTGCCCGTGATATAAATCTCATTGAGATCGTTGCGTGCTCCCATAAGGGAAACTCCTTTCAGTTGAGGTTGGAGGTCGCCTTGCATGTGTTGTCAAGACAAGGGTGGAACCTACTAGTGCATTGCCAGATGCCGTGAAGAGAACACGTCGCGACTGCTAGACTTCACTGGTTCATGACGAAGACAGAGTTGACACTGCTCGCAGGTGACTGGCATCGATCGAGCCACGCCGTCCTGCTCGGGACAGACTTTGGCTGCAATAGTGGGTAGCGACAATCGCCTCAGCCCATGTCGTCGAAAGACGAGATCTACGTTGGTTCCTATCTCCTCGTCTTCATCCACTTGGAGCCAGGCCAGCCTGACGGTGGCTGGCATCTGTGTTGGAAGCCCAGTCTCCTGGTCACAGGAGTACCAGGCTCGACAGTTTGGTAAACAAGCCACCTGTTCCAGTACCGTTCGAATCGCTGGTACGCGCCAGGAACGGGTATAGAAGTAGAACCGGGTCTTGGGTGAACGTTCGATGATACGGAGCCACTTGCGAGCATACTCTTCTGAGTAAAAATCACCTCCTACATGGATGCGAACCGTCCGAATCCGCATGGCTCGAACAAAATGGTAAACGCGACGAGGGAAGTCCTTGCGTTGACTCAAGAGCAAATTGCGACGATAGGCCTTGTGCGCGTTAGGGCGTATCTTCTCCAGTCGTCGAGCATAACAATGGCGGGAGCAACTGGTAGTGCGTCCTGGACAGACGGCATCAGTCCCAGAGGGGAGAGTAAATCCCCAGATATGTTTCCGGCCCAGCTTACGATTACCTCGTGTTAACACCTGAATCCTCCAGGCAAAAAGAAAGGCCCCTTCCAGGAAGGGGCCGAATAGTGAACAGATTGGTTGGAGACGCCTACTCGCTGGTGATTAATTCACCGCTGAGCAGATTGAGGGTTTGATCGGGGATCAACGGCACTTGTCGGAGCCAGCGAACCAGCTGAGCTACCATGAGGCCTGCCGCGATCGAAGCAGTGTAGATAGTGGATCGAGAAGTACACGTACCGTTCTGGGCTTCAGCTTCAGAGAAGAGTGAGTCCTGGTAGCGTTTAGGATCTGTCCGCTCATCCTGTGCCAGGACTCTCATCACCTCTGCCTGCATGCGCCCATCGATGTAAAGGGCGACATGGTCTTGCATGGATTCCCAGATGATTTTCCGTGTGCTGATGCTGTCCACACAGACCATCACCACGGGAATCCTGCCAGGATCTGCCGTCCAGGCTGAATGTCGTCGAAAACGATCTGAAATCGCCGTTAACTCCAGCGACGGATGTATCTTCTGACAGAGGCCAGCCGAGGCTTGAACCTTGGCTTGTCCCAAATCATCAGGCCAGTAGCCCTGAACAGCCAGGTTCTCCACGGCTACCTGGTCGTGATCCATCAGGGACATTCTTGATACACCAAGGCTTGCCAGTTGAAGTGCCACTTGGCGGCCAATAGCTCCAACACCAATGACCAGGACATGCAGCTGAGCAAGCTTTTCAGAGGGAACAAGCCCGCGTTGCCGGATATTGCGTTCAGGAAAAGACATCGTGAGAGTCTCCAGGGGTGGAAAGGGAATGCCAATTGTCGAGCTCGGCCAGAAGTTGAGAGTTCCAGTACATTCCTGTGTGATGGGGAAAGGTGTGTGGCATGCTAGGTCGGATGTTCAGCAAGTACTCTTCCTGCCAGGCGTCGTGAAGGTACTGCAGAGAATGAGCATTGAGTTCTTCCGGCCATGACGCCCAATCTACCTGCCAGCGGAGTCGGCAACTGGCACCAGGCCCAACGTTGAGACGCATACGTGCGTAACTGCGGCCCTCGCGGCTCAAAATGGCCATCACCGCCCAGTCCGTAGTTCCAAAGACTCGTTGAAACGTCTCTTCATCAGTACCACTGGGCTCAGCAGAGTCACCAGGGTGGGTATGCAGCCAAAGTCTGAAGAATTGTGCAGGCTGCATTCCCCGGTCCACACACTGGTCGAAGTAATCAGCTACTGCGTTATCGTGGAACTCGACCGTCCCGGGCGAGGTGGTTTGGGGAAGGGTATGCAACTCCTCGATATAGAGAGGTCGCTGGAGGGATGAAACAGCAAAGGCCCCAACTTCCGTGGGGCCCGCATGACAGAGATACTGGAACTTTAAGTAGGCCAGTGGCGCAAAGACCAGGCAGCGCCGACTAGGTCGCTGCCGTGGAAAGACTTTCATCAGGAGACTCCTCAAGAGCAATGGTGTCATCAACACAGTCGTGACAAAGCCTGGTCTCAGCATCGAGTTCACCAGGTCCATAGAGTTGTTGGCAGCCCGGGCAGGTCTCCCGGCAGGAACGGCAGACATAGTGATTCGAGCAGGTCAGCTCCAGGCAGCCGGAGCAACAGCGGTCTTCACATACGGAGCAGCTATCCAGGCAGCTCAGGCATCGAGATTCATCACAGCTGGAGCAGCTGTGGATGCACTCGTGGCAATAATCATGATGACAGCCATGGCAGTAGCCGCGGTCGTCGTCATGGGAGTATTGACCACAGTCGTAACAAGGAGAGCCGTGCCATTCTTCCAGGCGGACATAGGCACTCGCGGGGTTGTAGTTGGTAAGTACCGCCCGAATGATCAGGAAAGCTTCTGCGAGTCGCCCCTCTGCAAACGCCTTCTGTAAGGAAAGATGAGCATCTCCTGAACAGAGTTCCTTTTCGCGTACATGGGGATGAGTAACTTCCTCATTCTGCTCCGGCGAGTTCGGTTCTTCGGCAATAACCTGGAGACAAGCCAGGTTGGGATCCTCCGCCCACTGTTTCCAGTGGAAATGTAAAGCGTAGGCCCCCAGTTCTACCTGCTTCAAGGTGATCGACTCTGTGACGACGATCAGCACGCAATCGTCCCAGTTGACTTTGACCTCGGGGAACTCTTCGTGCAATTGCACCAAGTCCTGGTAGAAGTCGCGGAAACGGTAGGATCTGTGGAGGGGAAAATGAACCCCTTCAAGATCTTGCAACGTGATACGCAAGGAGCATGCTTGCGAAATTACCTTCTGCTGGAGTTCGGGTTCAATCTGGGTGAGATGATGGCTTCGAGCCAGTTGCAGCGTATGCTCAGCATGGCGTAGCCGTTTGAGTTGGCTGCTGATCACCGAGGTGATCGGTACAACAGATTCGCACTGGTCTTCATAGCTCTGCAACCAATAGTGCTGGAGCTTCTGAGCCAGGCGGATCATTTCACGGGTGCTCATGGAAGTGGCTCCTGGTCTGACGAAACGAAAAAGCCCACGGAAGGTCCGTGGGCTCAAGAAACTAGTGGTCATGGTCAGGCAGCGAGCGACGCGCCTTGGATTTTCGTGGGGGAAATGGAAATGCGATCGTGCTCCTGCAGCACCTGGTCAGCACTGACAGGCATGCGATTCACACGAATCAGATAGTCTTGGGGCCTGCGTTCGGGTAGGCGTTCCTGGAAGAACTGCTGGACCGTCTGGGCCTCGGGAATCTCGATGGTATCGGCGAATCCGGCACCATCATTGTTGATGTAGAACACCTTCATAACAATCTCCTGATAGGGATGGAAAATAAGAACCACAGATGCAGTGCGCAGCCTGTCTGGTGGCCCACGTGAATTGGGCATGACTTCTCCAATAAAAAGGGAACAAAAGCTGCAAACCGGAACCTGCTACTCGACTCCGCCAAAGGATGGCCGGAGGAAGGGAAGCGCTTTTCTCGCAGGTTTCAGCCTGGGAATGAGAGAGGAAATAGCTATTCCTCTTCACTGTATTGTGACGCAATCAAGGTCTGAATTAAGGAGAAGTTCTACTTGGTGGATTGGGCTTTTTCGGTCCGGGCAATCACGACGGAAGGCCGCACTCCCAGGGCACGGCACAAGCGAAACAGCATATCAACTGTCGGTGATTTCTTGTTGTGTTCCAGCAAACTGACGTACGTGCGATCCACCTTGGCTCTGGATGCCAGCTCTTCTTGAGTCATGTTCCGCTGGTGGCGGATGGATTGCAACACTGTACCTACCATGTCGGCAAGGTACAGTCAGAGGTTTGCTTTTCTGTTTACTATAGTCTACAGTAATGGAAACTGTGGAGTGAAATCATGCGGTTGAAACTTTTTGCCTTTCATTGCCTATTGTGGACGATATCAGGTTGCTCTACTGCAGCCAGTTTGCCTGAATGCCCATCTTTTGCAATGCTTCGGCCCCATCTCGCTGTGCCGTGAATATCCAGTCATAGCGATGGGCAATGCGGCGGTATCGCTCCAGGTCCATATGAGTGTCGATGGCCCAGAAAGCAATCGGTCGTAGCTGCTCAGGCAAGACCACATCGTGGCCATCATCGACCTGCAAATAGAAGTCATACGGAGCATTTCGCAACTCTTGAAGTGCATTCGGCAGGTAGTGATCTACCTGCACAAGCTCGCCCAGGGCTCGGCGAACATAAACGCCAGTCGTCTCAGGGCGGTCAGTATTGTCAAATAGTACAGCAACACTTTGAATGGACATGGAGAAGCCTCATTCTGTGAATGCAATAGATTATCCCCAAAGCCAAGTCTTCAGTAAATGCTCGTGCTTGCTTTTCTGAAAGTAAATGCAGACTCGTAGCGTCGCTTAAGCTTCTGCAATAATCTGATTAAAATCTGCGCTAGGGTACTGTCGGTAGTTGCACGAAGTAACGAGTTGGTAGATAATCGCAATAGTGCAAGAATTAGAAGCTTGGGTTGAAGTTGAGCTCAAGCGAACGATGCGCCCCGTTCTCCGGTGGGAGTCATCGCAATGTATCAATGTGTCGTGACGGAAGATACACTTCCTCGTTCGGGAACGGTGACGATGGGTGGCGGGAGCCCCACTCCGCCTGCACTCGGTTCTTCCGATGGTTGTCAGGGAAGTGGTTGCTGCAGTCCCGGTGGCACTAATATTATTATCGGTGATCAGCCTCCGTTCTGGCACGGTGGCACGATCCCAGGCTCCGGCGGCTCCGGTCCTGGTGGTGGAGGAGGTGGAGGTTGCGGAGGTGGCTGTGGTTGCGGAGGCGGCTGTGGTTGTGGTGGTAGTTGCGGCTGCGGTGTGTCTGCTCCTTCCGTTCCTCGTCCGGGGCTTTCTCTACCCTCGCCGATCACCGTGGCTGATACGATCCAGGACTCGTCGGTCTTTCCTCGAGCCTCATTCTCTTCTCCAGCGCTGAACACGTTACAAGCTCAATTCAGTGAGTTGAGCAAAGAAGCCGGGCACAGCCTTGGAGAGTACAACGGGCATGTCGGAGCCTTCCCTGTCGTGGAACCCGTTTCCGGTACTCTCTATGCCATGCTGACACCACCGGTAGGTGGTCTGTTTGACCCCTTCCCCCAGTTCTTCTATGCCGGCAAATCACCAGCTACTTCAACTTATGGTTACGGTTGGAACTGCACCTGGGATCGCACGTTGGTCATGGTCAGTTCCACGGTCGTCAATGTCGTGGTGGCCAGTGGCACTTCGTTTGTGTTCAGCGGCAAGGATGTCAGCGGCTATTACTCTCCAGCCTCAGGCCTCTCCAGCAGCGTGCAGGAATCAGGCAGCGGCTGGAATGAAGTCACCGATACAGGAACGAAGTACCGTTACGATAGCTCCGGTCTGCTAAAGTATGTGGCCAATGGCTCGGATACGCGCTGGACCGTGACTCGCGATGGCGGCGGTCGGATCAACTTCATCACCGATCCATTCCTGCGGCGCACTAGTTTTACCTATGACGGCTCGAACAAGATCAGACGACTGACTGATCCGGCGAACCGCATCACCAGCTTCGTGGTCGATGGCTCTGGGGATTTGACCAAGTTCACCCGGCCTGATGGCAATCGCACCACCATGGCCTACGATGGCAACCATCGTCTCACAGGCTGGAACCCCCTGGGCGGGCCACGGTACACCCTGGCGTATGATGGCTCCACGGGGAAAGCCACCTCATTACTGTGGCCCCTGGGAGGACGAGTCAGTCTGACCTATCGCTATAAGTTCGGCACCATCCCTGTCGGCACGGTCATCTCCGATGCACATTACCTGCGGACGACGCTGACCTATGCCAATGGCGTGCTGGGATCAGTACGTAATCCCCTGGCTCAGATCTGCACGTTTACCTATTCCAATGGTTTTTTAGCCAGTTACACCAATCCCCTGTTGTCAGCCTGGGTGGTGGGCAATCAGTCCAATGTCACCTATGGTCGTCGAGCACTCAGCTTCGCGCCTCCGCCATTGGTATTCCCACCCCCGGAAGAGAACTATTTCATGGGTGTGAATAGTTCCGGGCAGCCCACATCCACTGTCGATGCCAATGGGAACACCACTCTCTACAGGTACGATGGCAACAAGAACAGGATTGCGTCTATCGATCCGCAGAGCCGAAGAAACACCTATCTTTATAACAGCCGAGGACAACTGGCCGGGATCCTGAATCCGCTGCTGTTCCGTAGCACCTACCTTTATGATTCGGTGGGTCGGCTGCAGGCCTGGCTCAACCCCGCCAACCAGCGTTACAGTTTCGGCTATGATGCCTACAGCCAGGTGAACTGGCACAGCACGCCGGCGGGCACTCGAACCACCTACCTGCGTGATATTGTAGGCAGGGTGCAGTCGGTGATCGATCCGTTACGTCGCCGCACGAGCTTTGTGTTTGATGCCGGGGTACGGGTCTCGTCGGTGATTAACCCGCTCAACTTCCGCGTATCGTATCTGTTTGATGCAGCAGGGCGAACGGTCGCGAAGATTGATGAACTCGGGGCTCGCACCACTGCTGTGTACGATCATGGCGAAGATCATCCCTATCGCACCGTCGATCCGATGGGAAGGATCACGACCAGTGTCTTTGACAATGCTCATCGCAAGATCGCGAGCATCAATCCGCTGAGCTTCCGCAACACCACGGTCTATGATGCGGCGGGCAATCCGATTGCCAAAATGGATCCGTTGCTGCGTCGGACCACGACGATCTATGACGAGCGAAATCGGGTGAAGGCGCAGATCAATGGCTTGAACTTCCGTACCAGCTACCTGTATGACAACTCGGATCGACTTATTGCAGTGATCAATGCGCTCAACCAGCGCACCACCACGATCTACGACACGCTGTTCAATCCCGTGGCCCGGGTGAATGCTTTGGGCTTCCGCACCACCACGGTGTATGACCAAGCCAATCAGCCCCTTGCGATGATCAGTCCGCTGTTGCAGCGGAACACGATGGTCTACGATGGGGCCGGACGAGTGAAGGCGACCATCAATCCGCTTAACTTCCGCACCAGTTACCTCTACGACAGCGAAGGGCGACAGAGCGTGGTAGTTGATCCGCTACTGCGACGTAATACCACCGTGTTCAATACGGCAAACCAGGTAATCGCCCAGGTCGATGGCCTGGGGCGACGTAACAGCATGATCTACGATGCGGCAGGCCGAAGCCTGGCGACGATCAATCCCATGCTGCAGCGGAACACCACAATCTACGATCCGGCCAATCGGGTCATCGCTGGGATCAATCCGCTGAGCTTCCGCAGTACGACGGTTTACAACGCGGCGGGGCAGACGGTGGCCAGCGTCGATCCCCTCGGGCGACGCAGTACGATGGTGTATGATGCGGGTCGTCGAGGGGTGGCAAGCATTAATCCACTCAACTTCCGCAACACCACTGTTTACAACAGCGCTGATGAGACGATGGCGAGTGTTGATCCGCTGCTGCGACGAAACAGCATGGTCTACGACGCAGCCGGACAGATGAAGGCTAGCATCAGTCCGTTACTCAATCGCACGTCCATGATCTATGATGCTCTGAGCCGGCAGCTGGCGGTACGGAACGCACTCAACTATCGCACCACGACGGTGTATGACGCGGCGGGTCGAACCGTGGCGATGGTGGATGCCCTGGCGAACCGCAGCACTACCGTCTATGACGGTGCGGATCGATCCGTGGCCAACATCAATGCGTTAGGCTTCCGTACGACCTCCATTTATGACGTAGCTAACCGTACCCTGGCAGTGAGGAACGCCCTCAACAACCGCACGAGCTTCGTCTACGATGCGGCCAACCAGCAGCGGCGGATGACCAATGCCCTTGCGAACAGCACCACCCAACTCTACGATGCCGCCGGGCAGACGGTTGCTACGATCAACCCGCTGCTCTTCCGCACCAGTTACCTCTATGATGGCGTGGGCAGGCAGTTGGCGGTTCGTGATGCCAATAACAACCGCACTACCACGATCTATGATGTAGCGGGTCGCAATGTATCGTCACTGAATGCCCTGAACATCCGCGTGACCACGGTCTATGATCGAGCCAGCCAGCGAACGGGATTAGTGGATGGCCGGGCGAATCGGACGAGCTTCGCTTACAATGCCAACGGGCGCCAAGTTTACATCATGGATGCCTTGCTTCGCCGAACGACGTATGGGTATGATAGTGCAGGCCAGCAGACGCTCCGCATTGATGGCAGGAGCCTGCGAACCACCTACTTCTTCGATGGCGAAGGCAAGACCATAGGCTGGAAGTATCAGGATCAAACCCGAGCCACTCAGGTCTATGACGCCGTTGGACAACGCACCAAGATACAAGACTGGACGGGACGCTATACCTACAGCTTCGATGCCGTGGGACGTACGCTCTTGGCGGTCGATAGCTTCGCCAAGCGGATCACGTATGGCTACGATGCAGTTGGTCAACGGGTGAGGATGCGGGAACCAGATGGCGGGCGGTTTACCTACTGGTATGACGGGGTGGGACAGATCACGAAGCTACTCAATCCGTTCAACGAAAACACCACCTTCAGCTACGATGTGGCGGGCAGACGGACGATGCAGAAACTCGCTAATCGCGTGCGAGCGAGTTACAGCTACGATGCAACTGATCGGCTGATGACCTTGGCCAATGTACGGTCGGATGGGACTTATGTGTCGCGATACGACTACACCTATGATAACGCAATGAACAAGACACGGGTTATCGAAGCCGATGGAACCCGAGTGACTTGGAGTTATGACAGAACGTATCAACTCACAAGGGAAGTACGAAGCGGCGCCAACGCCTATGATACCACATACACGTACGATTCAGCTCAAAATCGACGTATGATGATCGATTCGGGAGCTCGAACGACCTATACTTGCGATGTGGCCAATCAGCTCAGGTGGTTACAAGACGGAACGGGGAGTACGACATTCGCCTATGATGCTAATGGAAATCAGACATTACAATTAATGCCAGTCATGACACGAACGACCAATCTCTGGGACTGCGAAAACAGACTCGTTCAAGTGAGTCGGACCGATTTGGACCGCAGTACATATACTTATAAAAGTAACAACCTTAGAGTTATCCTTGAGGAGTCTTCGACTCTTTCAAGTAAAATAACTTGGGATAGGCAATGTTACTTAGTCGAAGCTAACGCAGCGAATGCTACGCAGGCAACATATACTAATGAACCGACACAGTACGGCAATCTGTTAAGCCAAAAGCGAGCCACTAGCAGTTTTTATCATACCAATGAACAAGGATCAGTAACTAGTCTGAGCGATCTTTCCACTGGGATTACAGATTCATATATCTACACTGGATTCGGAGTTAACATTTCGAGTAATGGGCTGACGTTAAATTGTTTTAAATTCGTTGGTACTGAAGGTTACTATTCCATAGCAAGCAACTACTATGTGCGTCAGAGGTGGTTGGCTCCTGTATATGGACTTTGGCAATCGAGAGACATATTAATTGGAAGGCAGTTTGTCAATAGTGCGTATAATTACTCGAATAACAACCCTATACTGTACATTGACCCAAGTGGAAGAATAATAATAAGGCGTGTTGATATGCAAAACCAAAGAAAGTGTAATGTCAATCCACATGGGCCGCATTCAGGTATTGAATGGTATTATCGTCTCAGTCACCCTGCCTTATGCAAGGGTTTTCTTGTTCAGCAAGTTACCGTGTTATGCGGTGTTGACAGGACATGCTGCAATTGTGGGCGTTCACCCAAAGGCTGTGAATATTCATACTGGGAGGCATGGCCAATTGCGAATGACAAGACCGGAGGATATCCACCATATGGAAACAGTAAATTCATAAGTGATATTTTTGCCTTTAATCCGCCAGCTCGTAGTTGTGGAAATTACATCCAGCATGCAAAGGTGCGATTTTTCTGTCAATCACAGATTGGAAATCTATTGGAAGATTGGGATTATCCTTGGATTTGGTATCCCAAGAACATCGGTGATTGCGATCCTATTTGTCGTACAAGTACGGGGAACCTGCCATCTACCGAGAAAGAACCAAGTTGGTGGAATGACCCTCCCTTGGATGATGATGGAGATCCATATTTAATCGATGAACCTGAGGCCATCAGGTGGGGGGCAATGTACTGGAATTGCTGCAGGACGCCTACTTTCATGGAAATCAAGGGTTCACCATGATAGTGACAATCACCGTTATTCTGCCTCGCCGGTGCTTTGAAATCAAAAAGACAAGGAGAAAGTCATGCAAGTCTTAGCTGTAGCGTTTGTCATCTTGGCGTCAGTTGCATCTGTCACACACACACGGGATAGCTTGATGCATATGCAAAAAAATGGTGATATTGTGAAAACGAAGTGGGAGGCAATTACAAATAAAACAACTAGAAGTATCGAAACATATAGTGGAAATCCAGCCAACTATATAGTTGGCTATATCGATGGTAAATTTGGAGCCGGTTCGCCAGAATGGTGGGTGAAACTACTTGAAATACATATCCCCAATAGTAATCTTGCTAATGCGAGACTAATTAGCAATGGGCCAGGTTCATTAAAGTACGAGTTCAAAAACTCTAGTGTTGTTATCGAACTACCAAAGTCATATAATATGATCAAAGACAAGAACCGTCTTGTAATTGATGGTCTTGGCATTGATATAGAAATCGACGTTGCCGAGCATCGTCATTTACTAGCAAGCAATTGTTGCGCCTACTTGAAGCTAGATGATGTCGTTTTTTTATTGCTGCATGGGCAATTGAGTGGTCGCAACCTGGTTTGCTACGAAATTACTCACAAAAAGATACGGTGGGTTAGTTCTATCGACATTGGAATTTCGGTTGGGAATAACAAGGGCGGTGGAAGATCGGGAATGGCCATACAGGTATATTCCATGTATGCAAAATCAAAACAGTTAATTGTTCACGGCTATGATAGTGGACAACTCGGATTATTTATATACACTTATTCTGACGGAGGATTGGTAATGGCATTCACTCCATTTGACAAAGAAAGAAAATGATCGCTTGACTCCACACGTCGATCCCCTCTTTTCTTGGATGTATGAGTAGACCTTCAATGATGCATACGACCTTTTTGAGGTAAAGTCGTAAGAGCGTTAGAGTTCCGAGGTAGTAGGACAGCAGTTCGAGCAAACTGTCAATAACTACTCAGAAACTGACATGGACACGCACGATAGGAATGGAAGCGGGCGCGGTCACGGTGGAGCAGAATGAAGCGTTTCAGGTAAATGCCGGCCAGGTGGACAATTTTCTCCAGGTGAAGATGCGGACGACAATCGAAGAGATGATGCACAAGATACTGGACGCGGAGGTGGGTACCCTATGCAAGGCTAGATGTCTCGCAGCCACTAAGCTTAACAGTGGAATTAACTGTCCCCGTCGTAATTCTGGTCGTACTTCTTACCAAATAAACGGTGTAGACAATCCGGCGCAAAAGTGCCCGGATTCCCGAGTTGTTGCGCAAACTGGAGACGGGGTATACGACGGTGCTGGTCAGGTGATGAAGAGTAAGCATGGCGGTGTACGATCCCAATGGTTGATGGGTGGAAGGTGTAATCTCGCTAGTTCGATGCGGATAACACTTCCGCATGTGGCAACCGTGAGCGGTGTTGTTCATACATCCGGGTTAAGATGCTGATGGCGGTTTTGAAGTCGTAGCCGAGGGTGAGGAGAAGGTCGATGTTGTTGAGGTTATTCTTGCAGCCGAAGCAGTGGGCGAGGTTGTTGCGTGGGTTGACGGTGGCGAGCATTTCGCGGCAGTGCGGGCAGAGGAAGCGGTAGCGTCCTTCGCTGCGTTTGGCGGGCGGGCCGTCGGTGCCGAGGGCGGCGATGGTGACGGGCATGGGCAGATCGTTGCGGAGGTGACGGAGCAGTTCTCGGGTGATCATGGGACGCCCGTGGGGGAATGAAGAACCGTGTCAACAGTTGGGACGAGGTGGGCGAAGCGAAGGCTTCACCCACCGCTGACGATCAGAAGTCAACGAGGTCGGATTCCTTCTGCCAGTGGGGCTGCATCAGCACTCGATTGACGTTGTCGATGTCGATGGTCTTGCTGGCACTGCGTACGGCTTCGATCATGGAGCCAACACAGAGGTTGCGTGCCTTACGCAGGACGCCATCAGCAGAACGGACGATCAGATCGACGGCGGGTTGCGTGAAGATGTTGTGGCCGAACCCGACGCGATCCAACTCACGCAGGATGAACTCGCGCAGCGAATCGGCGTTCAATCGCTTGGTGATGACGGAATAGGTCACCCGGCTCTTGATGTCGTGATTGACGCCTAGATCGAGGTTGGCGAGCAGACGTGGCTGGCCAATCAGCACCAGGTTGTGGTTCTTGGGGAAGTCCTCGAACAACAATCGCAACTGACGCAAGTTCGCCAGATCCATCAGGTGAGCATCATCGAGGATGGTGGTCACACACTTGCCAGCGTGATTGAGGCCAAAGGCCTGCTCAATGAGCTTGCGTTCGCAGTGGAAGGCGTTGCTCTGGAACTCGACGCGGAAGGCGTCGCAGAGGATCTTCACGGTGTTAGTGTAGGTGTGCAACGTGCGACCCACGGTGGCGACCAGGTGCTGGTTGTCGGGCAACCGCTGCAAGGCCTGCTTGATGACACTCTTACCGGTGCCGGGAACACCCATCACCAGGCCCAGGCCTCTCTGCTGGCAGTGGACCTTGAGGGTATCGAAGATCTCCTGCTGCTGCGGCAAGAGCATGAGTTCACGAGCGTCGAAGGGATTCTGGGTGATGCCGAAGAAGGAGCGGATCATGCCTGCTCCTTTCGGCGCAAGAGGCCATTGGCGACGGCGTCGAGCAGCCGGGCTGCACCGAGGCGTTCGTTCTTGTAGTAGAGGATGACCGTTGGTGACATGTCATCCTTGCAGCGTTCGTAGCGCAGCTGCACTTCCCGGTCACGCAGATCGACGGGTGTTTCATAGCGTCTGCCCTGGAAGCTGAAGGTATTGTCCTTCTTGACCTGGCGGGTGGCTTCGACGTAGAAGAGTTCGTCGCTGTGTTCCGACGGCGGCAGGAAGCGGATGCGGTTCAGATCGATGCCGAAGCGGTCGATGGGTTTCATGCCCAGGGCATCGTGCTCGGTGGCGTTGTAACTGTGTTCGACCCAGTCGGTGAACTGGCGGTTGAGTGCGTCGAGGGACGTGAGATCGAGCTGACGAACCAGGAATTGATCACGCACGCGGCGGAAGAAGCGTTCAATCTTCCCCTTGGCCGCCGCATCCCGCACCGCGGTATGTCTCAAGATGCAGCCGACGCGAGCACAGATGAGGGTGATCTCCTGAGAGCAGTAGATGGAGCCGTTGTCCACCAGCAGTTGCTCGGGCACGCCTCGTTTGTAGAAGGCGGCGCGAATCGCTGTAACCAGGGTGTCAACATTCTCGGCGAAGAAGAACTCGCCATGGCAGAGCACCCGGCTGGCATCATCGAGGAAGGCGATCAGTCTGGCCTGCTGACGGGTTCCTGATGCCGTGGTGCAATAGGGACCGACCATGGTGTCGGCCTGCCAAAGCTGGTTGGCGAACTTCATGCTGAAGGCGAGGCGTTGCTTGTGCTGTTCATTCGCCGGGGCCAGTAACTGGTACTCGTGGACGAAGCGGTAGAAGGTGGTCTGGGCGATGCGGCCTGGATCGAGCAGTCCCTTCTCGATGCAGAAGCGGTAGAGAGCCATCTTGTTGTGGCGGAGCTTCTGGAAGTGGGCCGGGCACTGTTGATGGCTTCGAGCAGTTCTTCGGGAGTGACCTTGCGGGTGGTGCCTTTGTCCTTGCGGGGCTTCAGCGTCATGCCAGTGATGCCGTGGTTCTTGTAGCGGTAGAACCAGGTCTGGATGGTGCGCCAGGTGAACTGGCGTGCGTTGCCTGCTTCATCAAGGAAGGTCAAGGTGGCGACGTGATGGACGCGTTCGTGGCGGGTGCGTCCCGGGGCGGTGTCGATGGCCCCGAGCACACGCATCTTGAGGTAAACTGACGGCTGCTTCATGAGGGTTCTCCGGAGGTGGAGAGCCATTGGAGCAAAAGGAGGTGGACCTCGCCACGACAGCTTGTGTTGTTGCGTAGATGAGCCGAATCGGGTTCGACCGAAGGTAACGTGATGCGCTGGCAGTGCGGCAAAGACGCGCAGCCAGCGGGAGTGTCACAGCGGTGTCATTCAGGAAGGAGCGGAGACATTCACAGGCAGAAGAGGTGGAAGGTGTATTGGAAGGACGCCAGAGGGCAGTCGGCTGGGAAGGCCGTTTGCAGATGGGTGATGACCTGGGCCTCGGGGCGTTCCGCCGACATCTGCGGCGGTGGGCACCGCTTGATCAGTGTTGAACGGAGGGTGCTTTGAGCGAGTTGGAAGCGTTTCCAGAGCCGCTGCCAGCAACCGCTGCACTTCGGGCAGATGCACGCCTGCTTCAATAAGGTCTGATGCACAGGTATGACGGAACTGGTGGAGTCGGTCGAGCGGCACTTCCATGCGTTCTGCAATCCGGAACAGGCCTGCACCCAGCGCCGGACCGGAGAGTCGGTTGCCACGCCGACTGATGAACAACGCGGTCTCATCGGCCTTGCCCAACTCGCGTAGATGCTCTTCCCGTTCTGGCAGATACGCTTCCATACATCGCGCCACGATCTCTTGAAGCGGAAGACTCAGTTGCTTCCTCGTCTTCCGGGCATCGGCTCGAATCAACCCTTCCCCAGACTGCCAGTCCTTCACGTTCAATCGCGTCATCTCACCACGACGCAAGCCCAGGCCATACAGCAGCGCTAAGGCACATAGCCACTTCTTCTGTCCCAGCGAACTCTTGGAGGTGGCTGCTCCCTGCCACAGCTTGGTCATCGACTCTTTGCTGATCCGCTGTGGGGCCTTCGCATACGGATTGATCTTTGGGCCCTTCAGCCACTGCAGCGGACTCTTCTTCCAATAGCCTTCCTGCACCAGCCACACTCCAAAACACCTCAGCTTGCTCACGATGCCACTGACCGTTGCCCTCGCCTTGAACACGGAACGACTGTGAATGAAGTTCACCAGAAGTTCTGTATCGATCTCCTCCAGGGCAAGCGTGGACCGGGTTGCCAGGAGCCATGATCCAAGCCGTTCCAGTTCTCTTCTTGTTGACTTAAGTCGTTCCTCACACATCCCACGTGCCTGGCACGCTGCCAGATACCCGGTTGTCACCCCAAGCCACCGTCGCATTGCTCTCTCCTGTGTCACATGAAAATGAACAAAGGCACTAACCCCTCGGTCAGTGCCTCCCGTGACTTTACCAAACAATACGACAACCAATACGACGCTATCTGATGCCCTGAAACGGGCGAGATTGAACTAAAATCTGCGTTTCGAACGGGAACGACCGCAAGCGGGGCAACTTCAGGTTCACCTCACCTACTGTCGTGTGAAGTTTCCGCTGGTAGCTTCCTGACCGCGTCGTCTGACGCTCCGACGTTCGCTGGTATTTCTCCGCCTGGCAAGCGTATCTGCCTACGCGTCCAGCATCTTGTTCATCATCTCCTCAATCGTGGACCGCATCTTCTCCTGGAGGAAATGCTCCACCTGACCCGCATCCACCTGGAACGCTACCCCCCCCCCCCCTAGTCAGTGCTTCCCGTGACTTTACCAAACAATACGACGCTATCTGATGCCTTGTAAAGAGCGAGATTGAACTAAAGGAATAATAGCTGGGGGTCCGTATCGCAATCCCTACTCATCCGTTAATTTGTCTTTATTGGATATTTGTGCGAATGGACATGGCTGAGGAGGGATTTTGATCATTCTAAACTTTAATAACCGTAGCATTGCACTCGCATTCTTACATTTACTTGTATAATCATTACTCGATGATCGTATCGTAATTGTAGCGTTGATTGCAGTCTTAGATGTATTTTCATCTTGGTTTGAGATCAGAATAGAGAGAGGAATACCGTACCTACTAAATCCAAAGTCTATCGTCATCAATCGGGCATTCTGTTTTATAATAGAGACCGTGATACGTACATTACTGTTGCTGCCAATAAGCTCACATACTGCCATACTTCTCTTGCTATCCTCCAAGAAACGATCTAGACTGATTATGCTAAATGAATCGTAGACCTTACACATATTACCGCACACATCGAACTCGAAATACATCTTTACCATCGCTTCGTGTACCATGCACTCATTCGGGTAGCTCGGACATCGACTAAGGCCATCGACGCCATCAAATACAGCACATAAGCTATGCGTACCGTCATAGTCATCAGTAAACGATATTATTTTCATGGGTAATCTATCCCTGTTCGTATCCACCACTTGGAATAGGATCGAGACATCCAGGATACCCAGGTGCCCTCCCATCTTTTAGGCTGCCCCAGTGTGGTTTCTTACAAGAAAACCCAACTGAAGATAGCCCAGTTAATTGATCTACTTTGCAGCAGGCACAACATGTAAGACTCACATTATAATCCGTATTGTCATTTAGTGGCTTAGGAGATAGGCTACACTTTGTGCCATATCCAGGTGCATTCCCGCAATCCGCCCACTTCGCCTCCCAAGGCACGCATGGCCCACATGCAATTGGAGGCAAGACATTCTTGCAAGAAAAGGCAATTGCATTGTTACAAACATTTATGGCGCTATAATCACTCTCAGGACATAAGGGAAGGAAAGGTGGTTTTTTGCAATTCTTCGAATAATTCTGCTCGATAAACTGTGGTATCAGGAGGACGCCTTTACTTAGTACATTCTTGTAGTAGTTTTCGCATTCCTGAGCACTGAACTCAAGTTGCAGGAAGAGCATAGTGAAATCACGTATAAAATTGCCTGTGGGAAGCGGTAATCTGATCTTTGGTGGCAAGGGATCTGGCCTAAATATCTTTAATGGTGGTACGTCTGGCCTCGGCTGCCGAGGCAATGGCTGCCTCGGCTCAGGCTGTCTGGGTACAGGAATCTGCATCATAACTGGATAGTAACTACTAGAGTATGAATCTATAGGATAATAGCTAGTAATAGGATTCATTGACAAGCAGTATTTGCAAATGAATGATTCAGGTTCACCGCCTATATCGTACGGCAAGGAAGAATAGCGACCTAGGCGTGGATAATACAGTAAGTGTCTATATCTAAAGCTGCAATCGTTGACATAGATCATACTATATGCGCCTTTGTATTTGTAGCTTGTAGTCATTGAATTCGTTAATACTACACCGAAACTGTCCGACAAAAATGCTCCTGAGATATCGCCTATTATGTCAGTGCAATTGCGAATGGTGCCATTTGAATCAAAACTGAATAACTGACTAACTGCATTATGCGTGCTGATAATGTAGTTTGGCCATCTTGGCGCGAATGTACACAACTCCGTTTCGTTTGATTCTGTGTGCGACGCAATTGCTGTCTCGTCATCATATGTCGTATGTGATGCAGCGCCATAGTGCACCCTGCTAACCGGCTGATTGTTTTGCGAATAGTACGAGAATGTGCAAATCGGCGTACTTTCTGAGAAGATTATAATCAAGCGGTTATCGCAATCATAGGTATATGATGATTGCTCAGCGCAAATACCGCCAGAGAATAGCAAGTTGCCATTTGCGTCATAAGCAAAAGTTGTTCGTTGTAGTGAGTTCTCAAGCCAAATGTATTGATCGGCGGCATCGCAAGCATAAGTAGACCTTTGTCCTGAGCTAATCATAAGTCTACGATTTTGGGCATTGTCATATACATAGGTGGTATCGTAAGCATTGGCGCCGCTTCGTCTTTCACGCCTGAGCTGATAGATTGTGTCATAGTTCAAGGTCACGCGGTCACCGTTTGCTTCAATGACTCGCGCTTTGTTGATGGTATTATCATAAGCATAGTCAAACCGCGACACATACGTTCCATCCGCACGCACATTGGCGAGTGTGGCGAGCCGATCCGCCGCATCGTAGCTGTAACTAGCGCGTACGCGATTAGCGAGCTTCTGCATCATCCTGCGTCCCGCCACGTCGTAGGTGAATGTGGTGCTCTCCAGGAATGGATTGAGCAATCTCGTATTCTGTCCCGCACCGTCATACCAGTAGGTAAACCGCCCACCATCGGGTTCCCGCATTCTTACTCGTTGCCCTGCGGCGTCGTACCCGTAAGTAATCCGCTTGGCGAAGCTGTTCGAAGCTAGAAGCGGCCGGCCGACGGCATCGAAGCTGTAGGTGTAGCGGCCCGTCCAGTCCTGTATCTGGGTGCGTTGTCCCACGGCGTCGTAGACCTGGGTGGCACGGGTTTGATCCTGGTACTTCCAGCCGGTGATCTTGCCTTCGGCATCGAATACATATGTGGTTCGCAGACTCCGGCCATCGATACGGAGCGTTTGCTGTCCGATGCTATCATACCCGTATTTAGTGCAATCCGCGCGGCGGTTAAATAGAAGCGAACGGGACTTGAGTTTTGCCAGCACCATAAAGTTGGTCCTGAGTTCCCTCATCACGAGCGTGGTTCAGCTCGATCTCCGTTGCTTCAGAGCGTCACATCAATCATCCTGCATGGTAAAATCGCGGAGTGAACGTACCTTCTACGCACCATACCTTCTCAGCATGGTCTCTGCAAACCTAATTCCGCATCAGCGCACTTTATCCTGCCTGCTGGCGACGCACTGGAGGGTAGTGCCAGGGCAACTTCACACCAGGTAAGAGTTGCTCCAAGTCAGCTGCCAGTCGTTTGATGGGATGCTTCTCCACTGCTTCTTTGAGGTCTTGAGCAGTAGTGTGGATATAGATCTGCGTGCTGCTCAGCTGCTGGTGCCCCAATAAGTTTTGAATGTGCACCACCCCCACACCTGCATTCGCCAGGTGCGTTGCACACGTGTGGCGAAGGCGATGTGGCGATACAACCTTTTCGATCTTCGCCACTACAGCCCATTTGCGAACACGCTCGTAGATCGCTCCACGAGTCATGGGCTTGCGTCGCAGGCTCAGGAAGAAGCAGTTCTTCGGATCGATCTCACCACGCACCTGGCGATATAGCTTCATCAGGGCCAAGGCCGAGGTATTCAGCGGCACACTGCGTTGATGACCTCCTTTACCCGTTACTCGGATGCGCTTGTTTTCCAGATCGACATCTTCTTCCTTGAGCGTAGCGCACTCCGTCGCGCGAATGCCGGTGGCATAGAACAGCCGAAGTATCGTGCGATCACGAATCATGAGCACACTGTCGCCCTTGGGAGCATTGAGTAACCGTACTACCTCGTCCTTCGAGAGAAAGATGGGTAGCTTCTGGGGTGCTGCTTTCACCCGGGGGAAGCCTTCCAGGGGATTCTCCACAGGACGGATGAACTGTAATGCTTGCAGGCCACCATAAAAGCACCTCAAGATGGTTAGATGGCGGTTCACTGCCGAATTACCATTCTTCCGCTCCGTGCGGAGGTATCCTAAGTACTCCAGCAGGTCTCGGGCTGTCACCGCTGCAGGCACTTTGTTCTCCAGCTTTACTTCCACGTAGCTGATGAACTGCCGCAAGCTGTGCTCATACGAAGACAACGTCGATGACTGAAGACCTCTGGTGCTGCAATGCACTTCCAGGTAGAGCTTCAGACCATATTGCCACATCATTCGACACCTCCTTCATTCAGGTGCTCGACAATGGCTTCCTTGTCCTTCTCCAGCACATGCAGATAAACGCCTGTCTCCTGCGGGCTGCGGTGCCCCATTAAGGATGAGATCACGGCCAGATCAACTCCGCGATCCATGAGATGGGTAGCAAACGAATGGCGTAACACTTTAGGCGTTACTCCCTCTTCCAGACCGGCTCGGCGGGCAGCGGCTTTGACCACATCTCCTAGTTCCTTCGTCGAGACCTGCTTCCCTTGAAGGGATCGTATCAGGAATCCGCGCTGTCCTCCTCGTTCGAGAAGGTAGGCCAGCAGTTCCGTGTACACAGCAGAGGGAATAGGGACGGTTCGCTGGCGATCTCCTTTGCCTCGTTGAATGAAGAGTTCCTGACGCTCTTGATCCACATCCTGCAGACGCACGAATCGGAACTCCTTGGTTCTGATCCCACATCCATAGAACAACAGCACGATGATGCGTTCCCGTCGTTGTTCTGCAGTACTGGAGGGACATGCCTCAATGAGACGACGCGCTTCGTCTACCGTAAGCCAACGGGGCTTGGAAGGCTGCGTGGTATCTTGCAGACGAAAACCCTTCAGTACATTGCACTCGCACCGGCCGGACCTAAAGCTGAACGTCAGAAACATGTTGAGATGGCTGATACACTTACCAATCGTTCGCGGCGACAGCCCGCGTCGACGGGAGGACTCCAGCCACCCCAGATAAGTATGGAGCGACACTTGCCACAACCGCTCGCTGATCCCCTGATCGTGCAGCCACCAACTCACTCGGTTGAGCGTGCATCGCGCATCGCGGATGGTGATGGCTGCCTTCTTCTCCACATCCTGGTAATAGTTCAGGTAACTGTCGTACCAGGCATCCCAGGCGGGGGACAATTGCTTGCTGCGCTTCGTCTTCATGCTGCACCTCCTCGTTGTTGAAGCCAATCGTTGATCGGATGTCGTTCCACGGCGGCACGTCGCTGTGGATCGCTAAAATGTAGATAACGGACTGTGGTGCTCACCGAGGCATGCCCCAGAATCCGCTGTACCTCAGAAAGGTTGACACCAGCTTCCAGCAAATCCGAAGCACAGGTGTGGCGGAATTGATGCAACCTCAGCAGTTCCACCTTCATTCGCCTCGCAATTCGAGATACACCATTCCAAAGCGATGGCCCTGATGCTCGGTTACCCACCCTATTGATGAACAGAGCAGTCTCGGTCACCTTACCCAATGCTTCCAATCGCTGGGCCCGTTCTGGCAAATAGGCTTCCATGCAACGGGCTATGACTTCTAACATCGGTAAACTCAATTGCTTCCCCGTCTTCCTGGCATCCGCCCGAAGCAACCCTTCCTCGGTATGCCAGTCACTGACGTTTAAGCGTGCTACTTCACCTCGCCTGAGCCCCAGCCCATACAGCAGTGCCAGTACACTGAGCCACTGCTTCTGACCGTACGACGACTTCGTGGTGGCCGCTCCTTCCCATAGCTTGGTCATCACCTCTTGACCAATCCGCTGCGGAGCTTTGGCATAAGGATTCACCTTCGGACCCCGCATCCACGCCAGGGGGTTCTTCTTCCAGTAGCCCTCCTTCACCAACCACGTGCCAAACCGACGGAGCGTCCCGATCACGTCACCCACCGTCCCCTTAGACAAACACACACAACGACCACGGAGATAACTCGCCAAAAGCTCTGTATCGATCTCTTCCAATTGCATGGTGGACCGTGTGCCCAGCAACCAGTTAGCCAACCGTTCCAGTTCTCGTCGCGTTGCCTTCCGTCGCTCCTCACACAAGCCTCGGGCCTGGCACGCCGCCAAATACCCGGTTGTCACCTCAAGCCACCGTCGCATTGCTCTCTCCTGTGTCACATGAAAATGAACAAAGGCACCAACCCCTAGGTCAGTGCCTCCCGTGACTTTACCAAACAATACGACAACCAATACGACGCTATCTGATGACCTGAAACAGGCGAGATTGAACTAAAGATTGGGTTTTCACGGCACAGCGAGATGGAGCTGAGGCTCTGCAGAAGATAGGTGTACCTGCAGTCTGGCTGCCCTTGGCGTGCGACCCCTTCTTTCATCGACGACATGAAGTACCCAAGCAATATGACCTGGCCTTCATTGGCAACATGGTGAGTGGAACTCGTGCTGACTTGGTGTATTTCCTCCAACAGCAGTTCCCCAATATGCTGATTGATCGACGGTACTTTGCCGAGATGGCCCAGGCGTATTCGTCGGCACGCATTGTCTTCAACCAAAGCATCAAGAACGACATCAATATGCGTGTCTTTGAAGCTACCGCTTGCGGTTCGCTTCTTATGACCAATGACTTGCAAAGCAACGGGTTGGCGGAGTTGTTCCAGGACGCCATACACCTAGCTACTTACAAAAGCCCGGAAGAGCTGCTTGATAAAACACGGTTCTACTTGGCGAATGAAACGAGCCGGGAAAAGATCGCAGCTACCGGGATGGCACATGCCCATCAGCATCACACCTACCGCCATCGTGTGGAAAAGATTCTGAGAGTAGCAGAATCACGTCCGACTCGTGTTGCTTTGGCGAACCCTACAGCGGCTTCCACCCCAACGTTTCAGAGTGATTCCTTCTACTACGGATACGTTCGACAGGAAATCCTTGCTCTCATTCCACAGAACGCTAAACGCATCCTGGACATTGGCTGCGGTGCAGGTCGATTAGGCGAGGCACTCCAGCAGCGGCAAATTGCAACCGTTGTTGGCATTGAAACAGTTCCCGCCGCTGCAGCCCAAGCTCGACTTCGACTCGCTGAAGTACACGAAGTCGATATTGAAACTAACACTCCCACCTTTGATCAGCCTTTTGACGTCGTTGTCTGTGCCGATGTGCTGGAACATCTCAAGAATCCGCTCGATGTCTTACGCAAGGTGAAAGGCTGGCTGCAACCTGAAGGCACGTTGGTAGTCAGTATCCCCAATGCCCGGCACCACACAGTTGTCCGAGGATTGCTGGAGGGACATTGGACATACGAGCCTGCAGGCATCCTTGACGAGACTCATCTCCGGTTCTTTACCCGCCGTGAGATTGAAAAGCTCCTATTTCGTGCGGGAGTCAATATCGCTCAGCGCGACATGACCACAGGAGCCGAGTATGCCGATTGGCTGAAGCAAGGTTGCAAAGGCGAAATTAAACTGGGTCGGCTCTTCATCGGTGGGCTGACACCAGAAGATGCCGAAGAGTTTCACGTATACCAATACCTCTTCACAGGCAAGCCAAAACAGCACCGCGACTATGGCATAACGTCTATTATCCTGGTCACTCACAACGGCCTATCGGATACGCGCGAATGCATCTCCAGCTTGATACAACTCACCGATCATCCTTACGAACTGATCTGCATTGACAATGGCTCGACAGATGGCACACCCGATTACCTCGAAACCCTCGCCAATACGACAGTCATCCGAAACACCGAGAACAGGGGTTTCCCAGCTGCTGTCAACCAGGGCCTGCAAATAGCCTTTGGCAAGCAGATTCTCCTCCTCAACAATGATACGGTGCTCACCACGGGTTGGCTGAGTCGAATGCTGGATGCTCTCTATTCGAAAGATCGCATAGGACTGGTTGGACCGGTCAGCAATTGTGCACCTGGCGACCAACGAGTTCGTGATATCCCCTATGCTCCCGACCTTATGGGTATGGACGGCTTTGCCTGGGATATTGCCACGCGAAACGCCGGTCGACGACTGGACACTTCCAGTTTGAGCGGCTTCTGCCTGATGTTCCGGAAAGAAGTCTACGACCAACTAGGCCTTCTCGACGAACGCTTCGGCATCGGCACCATGGAAGACGATGACTACTGTCACCGTGCTGCTATGGAAGGCTGGATAGTTGTCGTTGCCCAGGATGTCTACATTCACCATTCCGGCCATCGTACCTTCCAAGCTTTGGGACTCGACTTTGATGCCTTGGCAGGACATAACCGAGAACAATTCCATCAGAAGTGGGCTACTGATACACCGGCTAAAACCTGGGGACTCACCAGCATCATTATCCCCGTACACGGCCAACTACAGCATACTCAGCGGTGTATCGAGAGCATTCGTCAGCACACGCCCCAGCCTTTCGAAATCATCATCATCGACAATGCTTCTCCCGATGACACAGCAGCCTGGCTCAAGCAGCAAAATGACATCACCGTCATCGCCAACCCTAGCAATCGTGGCTTTCCCGCAGCCATTAACCAAGGCCTTCGAATGGCCCAGGGTGAGCAGTTGCTTATCCTCAATAATGACACCGTTGTCACTCCAGGCTGGTTGGAGCGACAGCTCGAAGCCTTAGCATCTTCTCCTGAAGTAGGTATGGTCGGGCCTTGCACGAATCGCATCAGTGGTGAACAACAAGTTGAGGTGAACTACGATCAAGAAGTACTTCAGGGCTTGGAAGAGTTCGCCGGCAAATGGAGTATCCAGCATCGTAAGCAGTATGAACCTACGGATCGCCTGGTCGGGTTCTGCATCCTCATGAAGCGATCTCTTTTCGAGAAGATAGGAGCGTTTGACGAACAGTTTGGCTTGGGCAATTTTGAAGATGATGACTATTGCCGACGCGCCATGCAAGCTGGCTTCCAATTGCTGATCGCACGCGATGCCTTCATCCATCATGTCGGGCATGCTACGTTCAATGGTGCTGGTGTGGATATCGTGGGACTCTTGGAACGCAATCATGCACTTTACCTTCAGAAATGGCAATCCGACCAGCAACCTACTGAATCGCAAGCTTTTACTGTCGAATACGAACTCGCCGACACGGGAGATTCCGGCAACCTGCTACTCCAGCGTAAACACGTCCGATCCTCGCTCTGCATGATCGCCAAGAATAACGAAAACTGTATCGTCGAATGCCTCACCAGCATTCGCCCCTATGTCGATGAAATGATCTTACTCGATACCGGTTCCACCGACCGTACAGCCGAGCTTGCCAAATCACTAGGAGCTCGAGTCTACCACTTCACCTGGTGCGATAGCTTCAGCGCCGCCCGCAACGAAAGCCTCAAATATGCACGGGGACAATGGATCTTCTGGATGGACACCGATGATGTCATCAGTCCTGAATGTGGCCAGAAGCTCCGTGCCCTGACCTATCAAGATCACCCTGACCATATCATGGGATTCTTCATGCAGGTCCACTGCATTGGGCGAGGTCCCGAAGGTCATCAGAACGTTACCAGGGTGGATCATGTCAAACTCTTCCGCAACCACCCAGCCATTCGCTTTGAGTTGAGAATGCATGAGCAAATCATGATGCCCATCCGCCGTCTCGGCGGCGAGATCGTCTGGACGAATATTTACGTCACTCATGCGAACTATGATCATTCTCCTGTTGGTCAGAAGCACAAGTTGGAACGCGACCTCAAGCTTCTACATCTCGACGAAGCCGAAAACCCCGATCATACCTTTGTGCTCTTTAACCTGGGCATGACCTATGAAGCTCATGATCCTGACAAAGCTATCGGCTACCTGGAACGAAGTATCCTCACGGCTGGCGATGGTGAATCACATCTAAGAAAGGTCTACTCGTACTTAACCAGCGCATACGCTCGCACCAATCAACTAGAGAAAGCTCTCGATGCCACTGATCGTGGACTGAAGGTGTTTCCCCTGGATGAAGAACTTCGCTATCGTAGGGCTAATTTGCTCGTGGAATTGGGGAGAATGGAGGTTGCAGTCCAGGCATACAAGCAGTTGTTGGAAGAACGGGAGCCACGTCACATCACCAGTGTCATGCAAGGTCTCAGTAGCCACATGGCTCGTGCACAGTTAGCTAATACGTATGCTTCCATGGGTCTGTTGGATGAAGCCATGAACCATTGGGTGCAGGTCACCAAGGAAGCACCCTGGTACCGAACGGGCTGGCGAGGCCGCGTGGAGACACTTCTCAAGCTGGGCAAACCCCAACTGGCAGCCGAGTTGGTTCAGGGAACTTCTGTTCTTCGTCAACTTCCTGGCGAAACTGAACATCTTTTAGGAAACATCCACGTTGCAATCAACGACTTATCGCGAGCTACTCACTGGTTCCAGCAGGCTGTTGAACAGTATCCTGATGACGAGGTGTTGCTGGAACGGATATCACGATTCTACTTTGAGCACGGCCCGGCTCACCAGGCTTTTCCCTACCTACAGCGACTGGTCACCCTCAATCCCAAGGATGCATCAGCACTCCACAATCTTGGTACTCTGCTTTTCGAGGCGAAGGACTATGAGCAGGCGGCCGCATGTCTCAAAGACTCTCTTGCAATTCGTCCTCGCTCCAAACAGACATGGGAACTGCTTTCGGTGGTCTTACAGAAGCTGGGAGATGATCAAGGAGCTAATGAAGCGAGCCATCGGAGTCTTCAAGTCAACTAATTCGCTCATTCCCAAAATTCAATCGGATTTATAGCGGATTATATTCATGGGATTAGGGGGTAACATTTTCCCATCAGAATAAGTAATCGTGACTCTCTGCACAACTACTTTAAAGGGGGCTGCTTGATTAAAGCCCGAATCATTGTCGGGAACTGGGAAATCCTCGTCATCGAAGGGAAGAATGATATCGTCGTTGTCGTTGGCCACGAGCATTCTCCTTCTTGTATCTACCGATTGGACCAAATGAGTAGTAAGTTCGCAAGTGGTGTCTGTAATTATTCCGGTTCGCAATCACTGCATCGTCAGGAACAGATCTTCGCTCGCCATGACCTGGAGATGCCACGCTCTACCACCTGCGACTGGATGGCGGCTGCGGCAGAACTGCTGAAGCCGCTCTACGACGAGATGGTCCAAGAGATCCTGCAGTCGCGCGTGCTGCACACGGACGACACGCGGATGTCGATGCAGGACAAGGCCACCCCTGGTAAAACGACCTCGACCCGCTTCTGGACCTATGTCGGCGATGATGAGCATCCGCTGACCGTCTTCGACTTCACGCTCTCGCGCGAACGGGATGGGCCGGCGGCGTTCCTGAAGCGTTACTCGGGAGTGATTCAGGCCGATGGCTACTCAGCGTACGATGGCATCGCGATCAGTGGCAACAATCCGAGTGGCGGGTGCTGGGCCCACGCGCGCCGCCACTTCCATGACACCCAGAAGACGGCACCGCCAGTGCACTATGCCGAGGTGATGGCCCGGATCGGTCGCCTGTTCGCCATCGAACGGGACATCAAGGATCAGCTCGAGACTCTGGCGAAGCAGCAAGGTCATCCCCTGGTGGGGGCGGCTGCCGATGCGGTGCGCCTGGAGATACGGGAGGTGCGTACTGTGCCGGAGCTTGAGGCGCTGCGGCACTTCCTGGACGAACAGAAGAAGCAGGCGTTGCCCAAGAGTCCCTGGGGAGAGGCGGTGAACTACGCCCTCAACCAGTGGGACGACTTGAGTCTCTTCACCACTGTCGGTTCGTTGGCGGCTCTTCAGGAGTGGCTGGCAGTGCCAGTCGTTGCAACACGTCGCGGAGATAGGCCCAGGTTCGACTTCATGGCGTTTGCAGCTGGCGAGCACGCTGAAGAGGATGGCAGCGGTTTGGCCTCCCTGGGGGCTTTCGACGAAGAGCCAGTTGCGTCGTCCCAGGGCGATGCCACGTGGTGACCGCTCGGCGATGTTGTTCATCGCCAAACAGCCGAGCGTGGTGAAGAACATGTCGTCCCACTGGTTGAGGCGTAGTTCACCGCCTGTCCCCAGGACTGGGCAACGCCAGCCTTCTTCTGCTCGTCGAGGAAGTGGCGCGCGTCTCAAGCTCCGGCACGCGTAACTGTCGTACCCTCCAGCGCACCGATCGGCAGCCGTCCCCCGACGGGATGGCCTTGTTGCTCTGTCATCGACTCCAGCCGCTCCGATGTCCCGTTCGATGGCAAACAGCCGGACGATGCGGGCCATGACCTCGGCATAATACATCGGTGGTGCTGCCCTCGGTGTCATGGAAGTGACGGCGCGTATGGGCTCCAGCACCCACCGCGTGGGTTGTTACCGCTGAGCGCGATGCCATCGTAGGCCAGTACCCATCGGCCTGAATCGCTCCCGAATAACCTTCAGGAAGGGGGGCCATCACGTTGCCGTGGAGTGAAAGTCGAAACTGTCAGGGGATGCTCATCTCCCCGACATAGTCAAGCTGGTCGAGGTCGTTTTTCCTGGTGTCGCCGTCCCGCATCGACACCAGCGTGTCGTCCGTGGTGCAGCAGCGCGACCGTGGGACCCTTGATCATCTCGTCGTAGAGCGGCTTGAGCAGTTCTGCATGACGCCATCCAATCACAGGTCGTGGATCGAGGGAGTTCCAGGCCATGCCGGGCAAAGATCTGCTCCTGGCGATGGAGCGGTACATGATCGCTGTACTTGCACCGGCGACATGAGCGATGAGGCCGGCCGCAGGCAGCCCCTTGTCGATGGGTGGGCCGGCTTGGGAGCGGTCACGACATGGCTTTTGCATCCGGGGGCAGGCATACTTTGCAGCGGATGTGCTCGTGCACGAAGAGATTGGCGGGGATGTAATCGAGCTGCTCAGTCACCTCTTCGCCGAACGGTTCGCAGGTGACGTGGCAGTTCGGGCACCGCTGATCTTCGGGGCAGTTCGTAGCGATGCTGTTCACGGCGAAGGGATGAGGAAGCTGGTGACGACCCGTGGATGACTTCTTCGGTGTGGCCCCAGCTTCTTGTACGGCTGTGCTAAGGCGGAGCAGGCTGATCCAGGCCTTCAGTTCGGAAACAGGGCATACGCCTGGGTCGAACTTCTCGCCCGCGGACCATGACGCTTGAGCAGCTGTTCCAGTCGTTGTTGCAGACCATCAATGGTGCGTTGACTACGCTGCTGGGCTTGCTGCAGTTCCACAACCATCGCCTTGAGCAAGCGCGACATCTTCGGCAGCGACAGGGGATCAGAGGGAGAACATCCCCTGCTCATGCCTAGTAGTACGCTCTACTGCGGAAGAAGTTTCGCGCAGCTCGATTCCGATTCTGGAAAATCTCTCTGATTCAGGACGATGCCGAGTCACAAGGCTACGCCGAGGCAGCCTGAGCAATCTGGGGCAACGGACCTGGTAGCGTTTCTGCCGCTTGACGCTGCTCAGATCGACGCCATCCAGCAGCATCACCAGGTCCGCAGCACGGATCGACAGCCCGACTCATGAGTTCCGGTAGCGGGAAAGACAAACGTGCCTTCTTCCAGTCGCTTGTACCACGCGCGTAGCCATCGCCATCGAAAGCAGCTTGATCCGGTCGCCACGCTTGCCGCGGAAGACGAACAGATCACCCGCCAGAGATCGGCAGCCATCGTGCTGGACACCACCGATGCCAGGCCATCGAAGCTCTTCCGCATATCAGTGGGAGCAAGACACAAACACCGCCGGCAGTCGCAGCGTGATCATGCGACTGTGCTTCCTGAGAAGCTTGAGCAGTGCCGTCAGGATGCGTTCCAGCGTTACACGCTCCACACCGGCTGGAACGCGCAGACCGTCCCATTGGGGAGTTGCACTTCCTTTCACCGGCGTCGTTGATGAATCGACCGTAACCGGCATCCATGTCACGGATGACGGCATGGCCGCGGAACCGGGTGGGCAGGAATGCCACCGGCTTCGTCTGCGCCGTGCCAGTTCACGACGCCATGCGTAGAAGTGGGTTCGTTCAACTGATGCTGCTGGCAGTACTGCCGGATCGACAGCCCGCTCCGTTGCCACGACGACACCTGCTCCCGCCACACCGCTCCTTCGCCTCCTCCGCATCCGGTTCGCCATAACACCCTCGACTCCAAAGAAAGAGATCGAGGTTAGCGGCCCGTCAAGAACGTGATTCACCGGACGGAAACGAAGAAGCAGGCGTTGCCCAAGAGTCCCTGGGGAGAGGCGGTGAACTTCCGCCCTCAACCAGTGGGACGACTTGAGTCTCTTCACCACTGTGGTTCGTTGGGGTAGGTAGAGTCGAGAGGTGGCGCGGTGGTTTAGGTCAGGCCCATCTGTTGCCGGCCCTTTCGTCTGCCGGTGCCTCACTCGCCTGACCGTGCCCGTTTCCACCTCCCGCTCCTCGAACCGGACGTGCAGGTTTCCCGCATCCGGCTCTCATCCGAATCATCAGCTTCGCATTCGTCTTGACCACGCGCGGTGCTCGGAATTGCAAAGCCCCACCTCTGCAGGTAGTGGTCGGAAATCGGTGATGACCCCGTCCGCGACACGAATCCGCCGCATCAGCCAACTGCGGAAACGATTCTCGGTGTACCGGCGGACCGTTCAATACACCTTCGTCACCGGACCCTGCTGAAGTACCTCCGCACCAGCCCCGAAGGATCGGATTGAGCACCTCGACCCGCTCCTCGGGCCGTTGCCAGTTCCAGCGACTACTCGTCTCCTCGTGGATTCGCTTCTTAAGTTTGATCACCGCCTTCTTCGAGATGCGTGTGCCGATGAAGGCACGACCCTCTTTGCCGTAGAAACGCCCGACGGTGTAGCCGAGGAAGTCGAACGACTCCTGCGGCAGTTGCACCAGTCGGGTTTTGGGTTCGTTGACCGTCAGCCCCAGCCGCGTGATAATATTGCGGAACGCGGCCATCGCCGCCGGGCCGTTGCCGGGCCGACAGCAGATCACCAGATCGTCCGCATAGTTCACCACCCGCGCTTGAAACTGCCGCTCATGACCGAACTGCTTCCACGCCAGAACGAACCGTCGGAAGTACAGGTTCGCCAGCAACGGCGAGATCACCGCCCTGAGGCGTGCCGCGGTGAAAGTCCGCGGCAGCCGTCGTGCGTTGCTCCGTCGCCCCTGCCGCTCCACCGCCGGTGCTTCGAGCGGGCTTTACGACCGACAGCACCCTGCCGTCCGCGATCCGGCCGACTCACGCACCGCATCAGGCCGTGGGGAATCGTGTTGAAGTAGTCGGATAGGTCCGCGTCCACCACTTCCCGCAATCCCCCGTTCGGCCAGCATGATAATACGTCCGACGCACTGCCATCTTGGCATCGGCCTCGCTGCGGAAACCGTACTGCTCGTCGCAGAGGTCCACCTCGAAGATCGGCCCGATGACCAGCAGCACTGCCATCTGCACCACGCGATCCCGAATCGTCGGAATCCCCAGCGGACGCTGTCCGCCGCTCGCCTTGGGAATCCACACTCTGAGAAGGCGCTGCGGCCGATACTCCTTCCGCCGCAACTCCTCCCGCAACGCCGTCAGCCACGGTTCGACGCCATCCGACTCGATGACCGCGAACGACTGGTCGTCCACGCCCGGCACCCCGCCGTTCGCACGGCAACGCCGATACGCTTCCACCAGCACGTCCCACCGCCACACTTTGTCCCACAGCGTGTAGAACCGACAATCGACGGCCAACTTGGCTTTCGCCTGCAACGCCTTCTGCAGCTTCTCAACACTCGAAGGAGGAGTTGGTAGACTCATCGTCAATCTCCCGGTTGTCGCCGCTTCGTGCGTTCGATCTGAATCAGGGTCCCTTCCCTCCACCGGCGTTACCCGGCTTCACGAGTACTACGGCCACCCATCCGCCATCTGCTCCCGACCGCCGCTGGCCTCACGGTTCCTGGGCGTTGCTCGAAAGCATGGATGCAGACTTCCCTTGTTAGCCTGGAGAACTCATTCGCGCCGTGCCGTCACCACTACCCCGGAAGAATTGCTCGGTGCACCTTAGCGTCGCTTCCCGAACAACGTCGGCCTTCCCCGTTATTGTGGCGGGTCGGCTTCCTCATTGGCCGTATCGAGGCCGCTGCTCGTTCACTGAACGTTACGGGCCCACACGCCCGCTGACTTCCTTTAACGAGAAGCCGTCTCTGAGAGTGCTTCAGATCATTCGTCGCCTCCTGATCCGCCCCCAGTGCTTCCGGCTGGGACGCTATACGCTGGTCGGGATCACCCGAGGATCCTCCAAGCCTTTTACAAGGGCACACACAACAATGCTGCAGAGCGTTCGCTGCGTGGCATCGTCCCTGGGACGCCGCAACTGGCTCTTCGTCGGAAGCCCCCAGGGTGGCCACCGCCGCCATCCTCTTCAGCGTCCTGGCCAGTTGCAAACGCCATGAGGTCGAACCTGGGCCTATCTCCGCGATGTGCTGCAACGACTGGGCACGCCAGCTACTCCTGAAGAGCTACGCCAACTCGTTCCCCTTACATCGCTGGAAGCCAAACCACGTCACGAAGTGACGGATTAGCCGGATCGGATACCCTGTTCCGCGTCCACCTGGAAAGCTTCTTTCAGTTCAACGAGGCCGAGGCCTTCTCCGTCCCTATCGTGTCCATGGCTGCTACTGGGGTAGTTATTGACAGTTGCCTCGAACTGCTGTCCTACTACCCTCGGAGCCGCCAGGCCCCGACGAATGTGCTAACTATGGGAACGTTATCAGGCCCCGACAGAATGTGCGCAGCTATGGGAACGTTATCGGTGGCGGATCACCATCACGCCATTCGGGTACTTCATGCCGTATACAGGTGGTGCATACCATGCTGCGTAGAACTGCGGTTGTTCAACGCGCTCTTAGCATTGTTCGTTAATTGTGATTACATTACACATTTCATAATCTCAGTGCTCATGCGATTCGATCCCTATCCTCTTCATATCGGTATAAGTATACATATACAGATGCCATAAAGAATTCGATGCTCCGCACAATACAATGCCATTTCCATCATTAAGCGGCACTATATCGCATCTGTAATAATGATCGACACGGTCATTAGGCTCACATTTAAGTGCTATTTTATCTATAATAGCAGACTGCTTTTTAATGTCATCATACTCTAGTAGTATAACACACTTGTCATCTGCACTATACATAATGCAGTACATTTTATGGCCGCGGTATAGCCATGACACATGCATGCTGTTTGCCTCACCATTTAAACACAGCTCAGCGAACGGAATGACTTGTTTGCCCGAGACAATTACTTTTCCGTCCTTAATCATCATGTCCTCTCTTCCAGCCACTAAACCACGATTGTGAATTCCTAATTGCTCAAGAGATACGAAGCTGTTGCCATCGCTTGCATAGGTATAAAAATCGTATGTAATCGTTTTCATATTACCAACCCTTGCCGAAGATAAACAATTTTCAAACCATAACGGCAAGGTGCATAATCTTTCATCGATTAATTCACACATCCTTCCGATTATCAATTTAGATCTGCAGGAAGCTTTGTATATATCTGCTTCACTGTCACTTGCATAGTGGAGAACAGTTTTTGCCATATTCCATTTATTGCGTATCATAACTACTACACTACTATACATATCTCTATTATCATTCCTGCATATATATGAATATATATAATATGCAATCATAGTGCATATTAAAAACAAAACGGCAATTGCAACACGTCGCTTTATAGTCACAGCTTATCCTCTAGAACCAAATTGGAAATGGAAATGGATACGGATTCCCTGAATTGATAGTAATTGTAATCTTGTGATCAGTCCTAAGATGCATCGAAGTAACGCACTTGTTATCTTTACAGCATGACCATTCATATCTTGTGTATCTATAGCCCGGACCGGGATCCCGCCTGCCATCTCCACCTTTGTATCGATCATCTGGCCAAAAGGGAGGTTTTTCATCTGTAGATCTGAATGATCCTGCTCCCGTTTGGCAATTCTCTTTTACTCCAAGAATTGGCCACTTTTTATTAATATCCCACTTTGTAATGTACTTATACACTTTATCTGAGCAAAAGAAAAACGATGTAGCGTATTGTTCGTAAATACCACATGTATTCATTAAGCCAACGCCTTTATATTTAACATAATCCGGAGCATCAGCTCTGACAGCAAATCCGCCACGCGGTCAGGAGACCGGAAATGCTTCGTAGTAACAATATTCCCCTGGCAGGTTCTGTCGCAATGTGTTCATATTGCAGCTTCCATCAATGCACCCTTCAGTAAGACATCTCGCACATACCTTCTGAATTATGTATCCGCTGCAAGTTGCTCCTGGCTCAACAAAGTACCGATATTTTCGTGAAGCTAATATATTATGTCCGCATGAAGACACCTTAGAGTCAAAGTCAAAATCAGGAGAAATACGAATTGTCCCACTAGGATCATTGTATAACACTGGGTTATTCGATACGTAACAGTACCTGTTCATGCCATCATAGTCACCAATTGGATCTAAAGACAACCATTTTGCTGTAAATGTGTCTAGCCAGCGACTGCGTACGTAATACATTCCAGCAGTCTGCCAATATCCGTGCAATCCATTATGCCTAAAATTATTAACTGTTGCGCCAGTGCTGTCAGCGATTTCTCCAAATGCATGGTACATATATGTATCAGTCACGCTACCATTGCTATTAGTGATTCTCGTAATGAGACCCGGAGGTGTAGCATGATAGTGTGAGCTTCCATCTCGATATTGACTAATATAGTTACCATGCTCGAATGGCTCAGTTGTGTACCATGTTTGTGGAATATTGACAATGTACGACTCTGCAAGAATATTCCCGAAGTCCCATTGTGCATTGGAAATAAAATCGGCATCGCTGACAGATACTCTTAGATTATCATCTGCTTTGTAGGTATAAGTGCTTCGATTACTGGCTGAACGACTTATTTGAATTAGTCGATTCTCGCCATCCCAAGTATTAGTAACTCGTATTAACGTGGGGAAGATCTGCAGCGACTGATTGCCGTTGTTGTCGTAACTGAAGGAGGTCCTTCCTGAATTGTCCATTAACAAGTTAAGTTGGTTGGATGCATCGCAAGTATAGGTAGCTCTTGCTCCCGACTCGATCATCACCTTCCGATTTTGTGAAGCATCGTATAAGTACGTCGTGTCAAATGCATTGCCCCACTTCGTCGCTCGCGAGTTAACTGATAAGTGGTGTCATAGCTCCCGTCACCCTATCACCGTTAGCTTCAACGACGCGAGTCTTGTTCATCGCATTGTCGTATGCGTAGTCATATCCCGACACATTCGTTCCATCAGCCCTTACATTCGTTATCTTTGTAATACGATCTGACGCATCATAGGTATAGCTTGTTCGCACGCGATTAGCAAACTTTTGCACCGTCCTTCTTCCTATCTCATCATACGTGAATGTAGTGTTTTCCTGAAGCGGATTGATCAGCCTTGTGATCTGGCCCACACCATCATACCAGTAGGTAAACCGCCCGCCATCGGGTTCGCGTCGCTCCGCTGTCCCAATGAATTATAGCCGTAGGTAATCCGCTTGGCGAAACTGTCGGGAAACTAACAGTGTCCGGCCCACGGCATCGAAGTTATACGTATAGCGTCCCGTCAATCCTGTATCTTTGTGCGTTGTCCCATGGCGTCGTAGATTTGTGTGGCTCGGGTTTGATCCTGGTACTTCCAACCCGTGGTTTTACCTTCGGCGTCGTAGAAGTAAGTGGTTCGCAGGCCTCTACCATCGATTCGCAGGGTTTGTTGACCAGCGTTATCATATCTGAAAGTGGTACGACGCAGCAAGGCATCGATCACGTACACCTGCCGCCCATTGGCGTCGTAGGCGAAGCTGGTGCGGTTGGCTCGGCCATCGACGAGCCCGATTCGCTGGCTGGAACGGTCATAGACCGTGGTCACGCGGATGTTCAGAGCATTCAATGAAGCAATGTTGCGCCCCGCCACATCATAGATCATGGTGGTGCGGTTGTTGTTAGCATCCTGCACCGCCAGTTGTCTACCCACAATATCGTAGAGGTAGCTGGTGCGGAAGAGCAGCGGATTGATGGTGGCTATGGTCTGACCAGCGGCATCGTAGAGTTGGGTGGTGCTGTTCGCCAGGGCGTTGGTCATCAGTCGCTGCTGATTCGCGGGATAGTAGGCAAAACTCGTCCGATTGTTCAGCGCATTCCTCACAGCTATAGTTCGATTTGCCATATCGTATATCGAAGTCGTGCGGAAGCCCAAGGCATTGATGCTCGCCACGGAGCGATCCGCACTGTCATAGACTGTAGTACTCCGATTTGTCAACGCATCCACACTAGCCACTGATCTACCTGCTGCATCATACACGTTCGAAGTGGGGTAGTTGACGCGTTCCGCACTGCCATCTTACGACCGAGTGCATCATATATCATCGTGGTGCGGTTGAGCAGCGGACTGATGCTCGCCTTCATCTGTCCTGCAGCATCGTAGAACATACTGCTTCGCCGCAGCAATGGATCGACGCTCGCCACCGTCTGATCAGCACTGTTGTAGATCGACGTGTTGCGGAAGTTCAGCGGATTGATGCTGGCCACTCCCTGCCACCAGCGTCATACACCATGGTGCCGCGCCCGTCCCAGGGGATCGACGCTGGCCACCGTCTGGCCGCCGCATTGTAAACCGTGGTGCTGCGGAAGTTGAGCGGATTGATACCGGCGATCACCCGGTTGGCCGCATCGTAGATAGTGGTGTTCCGCTGCAGCATCGGATTGATGGTCGCCAGGCTGCGGCCTGCCGCGTCATAGATCATACTGTTTCTTCGCCCCAGGCCATCGACCTGGGCAATCACCTGTCCAGCCGTGTTGAACACCGTCGTGTTCCGGCAGGAGCGGATCGACCACGGCGGCTCTGCCGCCCTTCGCTGTCGTAGAGGTAACTGGTACGGAAGTTGAGCGGGTTGATGGTAGCCTTCACCCGTCCCGCCCCATCGTAAACCATCGTATTCCGCTGCAAGAGCGGACTGATCATGGAGACAGGCTGATTGGCTTGGTCATACACCGTGGTCGTGCGGAAGCCCAAGGCATTCACCCGGGCCACGGGATTGAACAGCGTGTCGTAGATCGTGGTGGTGCGGCTGATTGAGCGCGTTGATCACTGCAATGGGACGATCCGAGTTGTCATACAGGTAGCTGGTACGGAAGTTCAAGCCATTGACCTGCGCCTTCACTCGATTCCGCTCGTCATAAATCGTTGTCGTTCGCCGTAGTAAGGGGTCGACCTTGGCAATGGGGTTCCCCGCCGCATCATAGACCGTGGTGTTGCGGAAGCTCAGCGGATTGATGCTCGCAATCTTGCGATGGGCATTGTCAAATACACTGGTCGTGATCCGTCCCATCGGATCGACAGTGCGATAGGGATGATCTTCGCCATGATCGTACACGGCTGTGGTGCGAGCCCCAAGTTCATTTATCTTCGCGACCGTTCGCCCTGCTGCATCAAACAGATACGACACGCGGAAGTTCAGCGGGTTGATCACCGACGAGACCCGCACACCAGCGTCAAACACATAGCTCGTACGGCGACGCAGCGGATCGATCACCGACTGCACCCGGCCAACGATATCACGCAGGTAGGTCGTGCGGGTGCCCGCCGAGGTGCTCTGCCAGTTCACCTGGCTGTAGGCATCGTAACCGAAACTGTATCGCTGATTGGCTGGATTGAGCCACGCCTGCAGCCTACCCACCGAATCGTAAAGGTAGGTACTTCGAAACAGCAGTGGATTCAGGATGCCTGCCAGTTGTCCCCGGCTGTTGTAAATGTAAGTGTTGCGGCAGCTCTGCGGATCGATGGAGGCAATCCGGTTCTTGTTGCCATCGTACCTGTAGAGAGTGGTGTTCCCATTGGCATCGACAGTGGATGTGGGCTGCCCGGAACTATTCACACCCATGAAGTAGTTCTCTTCCGGGGGTAGGAATACCAATGGCGGAGGCGAGAGCTGAGTGCTCGACGACCATAGGTGACATTGGACTGATTGCCAATCCCCCAGGTAGCTAACAATGGGTTGGTGTAGCTGGATAAAGACCCACCGGAATAACTGAAGGTACAGATCTGAGCGAGAGGATTGCGTACTGATCCCAGCACTCCATTGGCATAGGTCAGGGTTGTCCGCAGGAAATCTGCATCGGAGATGACCGTGCCGATGGGAACAGTTCCAAACTTAGCGATAGGTGAGACTGACTCGTCCTCCCAGGGGCCAGAGCAGTGAGGTGGCTTTCCCCGTGGAGCCATCATACGCCAGGGTATAGCGAGGCCCGCCTAGAGGACTCCAGCCCGTCAGGCGATGGTTGCCATCGTAGGCCATCGTGGTGCGATTGCCATCAGGCCGGGTGAACTTGGTCAAATCCCGGAGCCATCGACCACGAAGCTGGTGATGCGGTTAGCTGGGTCGGTGAGCCGTCTGATCTTATTCGGAGCCGTCATAAGCAAAACTGGTGCGGCGCAGGAAGGGATCTGTGATGAAGTTGATCCGACCACCACCATCGCGGGTCACGGTCCAGCGCGTATCCGAGCCGTTGGCAACATACTTCAGCAAACCAGAGCTATCGTAACGGTACTTGGTGCCGGTATCGGTGACTTCATTCCACCCACTGCCTGATTCCTGCACGCTGCTGGAGAGGCCTGAAGTTGGAGAGTAATAGCCGCTGACATCCTTACCGCTGAACACAAAGGATGTGCCACTGGCCACCACGACATTGACCACCGTGGAGCTCACCTGGACCAGGTTGCGATCCCAGGTGCAATTCCAACCGTAACCATAGGTTGAAGCTCCCGGTGACTTGCCGGCATAAAAGAACTGGGGAAGGGATCAAACAAACCGCCCACCGGTGGGGTCAGCGTGGCATAGAGAGTGCCCGAAACGGGTTCCACTACGGGGAAGGCTCCGACATGCCCGTTGCTTATTCTCCCAGGCTGTGCCCGGCTTCCTTACTCAAATCACTGAATTGAGCTTGCAGCGTGTTCGGCGGCATGGAGACGAGAAAGAGGCTCGAGGAAAGACTGACGAGTCCTGGATCGTGTCAGCCACGGTGATCGGAGTGGGAAGAGAAAGCCCCGGACGAAGAATGGAAGGAGCAGAAACACCGCAGCCACACTTACCTCCGCAACCACAGCCGCCTCCGCATGTGCCCCCGCACCCACAACCTCCACCGCCTGCACCGCCACCATGGCCGGAACCACCGGAGCCTGGGATCGTCCCGCCGTGCCAGAACGGCGGCTGATCACCGATAATAATATTCGTGCCACCGGGACTACAGCAGCCACTTCCCTGACAACCATCGGAAGACCCTAGTGCTGGTGGAGTGGGGCTCCCACCACCCATGGTCACCGTCCCCGAACGAGGAAGTGTATCTTCCGTCACTACACATTGATACATTGCGATGACTCCCACCGGAGATCGGGACACATCGTTCGCTTGAGCTCAACTTCTGCTCAAGCTCTTAATTCTTGCACTATCGCGATTATCCAGTCACTCAAATCGGGCTGCAAGTTGTTTCAACTGCTCAGCGCGAAGATTAGAGCAATTAATGCTACAGCGTAACCAGGCTCGTCATAAGATCTTCGAGCTCCAAACCTCTTCATATTGTGTGTTGCGTGGAAACGTGTGCCCTCCACCCATGCCACCCGTTTGACCGATGTGATAACAGAAAGCCTGTGCATTCAGGTAACCCATGAGGCGGGGATGGCGGAACCAGTCATGGTCCACCTGGAACTCGAGTTCATAGGGAGTGGGAACATCGAGCCAGAATCCTTCGCGCAGGAAATACTCCTGGAGTGGCTGGGTTCGCCACACTGTCGGCATCAGGGAGAACCCTTCATGCTGATACCCGCGTCCCAGCCAACCGGTATTCGCATCATCAATCCTGTGGCGATCCAGTTGATTGTTGTCCATGGTGATTAGCTGTTCGCCCACGAGCTTGAATCGTTCCAAAGTCATGGGTGCACGCAAGTAGACTCCCACGAGATCTGGTACCTGAGCAAACAGTTTCATCATCGGGCTCAGGAAATCCCCTGGCAGGTAGAAGTAATGATCGGGCTCCAGGTAGAGAAAGAACTCGGTCTCCACGGTGGACAGAAGCCATCGATAGACTTCAAAGAATCCGCGACGGGTCTTGGGGTCGGTCCTCCCCAAATGCCGAATGTCGTACTGCTCACATAACTCCCTCAATTCCTTGGCAAAGAACGGAGAACGATCATCGACCAGGACATGGTGCAAGTTCCCAGGATACTGGCAGCACTGATAAAACGAACGGAGGGTGGTTTGCAGATACTCTAAGCGTTCTGGTCGATCCAAATAGACTGGTGTCAAAATCGTAATCGGTTCCACAGCTGCACCCCTAAAAGTACTTCATCCACTGCTGGGCAATTGCTGCTCGGGATAAGGGTTCCCTCCACTGGGTGCGCCATGCATGAATTGTTTGCAGGTACTCCCGGGAAAACCACCGTGCTTGATCAGTCGGTTCAGGTAGGTTGAGTCCTATGAAGCTCAGCCGTTCAACCGAACTGGAGTGACGGGGCATGGCTAGAGGAAGTCCGGAGATCAGGAAGTCAATAGCTTTGGTGGATGGCTTATGCCGTTGCCGAAAATCATCCCCTTTTACATCAATGGCCCCACGAGCTTGCTGGAGTGCCCTGAGGTGATTAGCCGGTGTCCATGCTTGCATGGTAACCTGAGCAGTGGCAGGAAACCCATGAACGAATGGATCGAGATCCTCGGTATTACTGAGAACTAAGAGCGGAGCAGTCAGAGAATGTTCATGCAACCACGCAACAAGT
Source organism: Gemmatales bacterium (assembly GCA_046350055.1). Lineage (GTDB taxonomy): Bacteria > Planctomycetota > Planctomycetia > Gemmatales > HRBIN36 > JAEUIE01. The sequence continues at coordinate 81,190 of JAXMBC010000001.1, forward strand.
GGCTCCAGGTTGGTATGAACACCCACCCAGAGAATGGGGCCCTCAGGCTGAGGTGTCACGGTATCTGGGGTTACAAAACGCCAGTGATGGTCAAGGTAGGAGACTTGAGAGTAGGCTGTGAAATATCGTTCCAATCGGGGTGAATGAACAAAGACGTGATCGAGTTGCGACAGCCACCAGGCTTGCTGATCGATCTCTGCTACGCTACCGAAGTGGTCCACTGGTGCATAAAGACAGCGCCGATTCGCATGCCGAGCTCGTTCCCACCATGCTGCTGGTGGCGGATGCTTAATCAGGACGAGTGTGCCGTGGGTTGGTGGCTCCTGAACATAGTCAAAGGTCGAGACATCCCAAGACTGCTGCCATTCTGGAATTAGTTCTTGTCCCAACCATTCCCAGGATCCCCAGCCGGGCATTACGGGCCCCACATGCAGTATGGGCTTACTCATGAGCGGGGTGCACCCAGTAACGGAAGGTAGTGCTTTTCAATAATAACCGGCCAGGCATAGTGCTCCAGAAAGCGTTGCCTGCCTGCAGTCCCTAACCGGGTTCGTAACTCAGCGCTATCGAGCAGTAGCTCCAACTTGGCAGCCAGGTCATCGGGATTCCCCGGTTCAAAGAGTAGTCCCGTCGCTCCATCAGGAATGGTAAAGGGTAAACCTCCAAGGCGGCTGGCAACGACAGGGCGACCTGCTCCCATAGCTTCCACAGCTGTCCGCCCCAACGCTTCCTGTGCTACCGCTGGCACGGCGACAATGTCCGAACCACGCATGATCCTGGGTAATGAATCTTGAGTCTGCCAGCCCAGCGTGCGGGTGATGGAGTCGATTCGACCGATCGGGTCAGCCGTTACCAGCAACTCAAAATCCTGCCGCTTCTTGCTGAGCCGCTGGCAGGCCTCGTGCAACACACCAAACCCCTTGATAGTCTCATCAATCAATCCCGCGAAGAGGATTTGTTTCATCGGTCGTTCACTTGCTGGTGCGGGATCGTCAGGCCAGATCTCGGGAAAGCGGGCGGGGTCCATCCCTGCGGTCACCGTACAAACCCGTGTTGAATAGGGAGCTACCATGGCTTCCGTCAGCGGATTCACCACGAGCACGGCATGAGCTTGCCGGAAGACTTTCTTGAGTCGCTCTTGATACTCCTGTGAATCAACTCCAGCCAGTTGTCGCTCATCACGATGGAGGGATCCAGATCGCTGCCCGTTTTGACGAACACACTCACGACATTGATCCGGAGTAGCCAATTGGTGCAATTGACATTGTCGGAGGCCTCCCTTTCCATCGGGTAGCAAGCGGATATTGTTGAGTGGGCAAAGGCACTCCAATGCCTGGAGTCGCAATATGTAGGGAAACTGCTCCACGGCTTCTGCTAAGACTGGTTTCATATTCCAGCTATCAGTCACGATCACGTAATCGGGTTGAAACCTACAGACTGCGTCCCGATAGCGACACTGGATGTCGTGGAGATTCCAAGCTGACTCCTGGAAATTCAACTCATGACTTTTCATGGGTGTTGATTGTTTGACTACTCCCAATTCCCATGGATCGTAGCGTGCGAAGAAGTGTTCTACTTCATAACCTGCCCGTTTCATAAAATCGCAGAGTTCAACCGTGTGAACAATACCTCCACCTGTCGATGGCCAGTTGAACAAGAAACTAAGCACAGCCACTCGCGTACGCTGCGACCTTTCGCCCCTGTTGGTGATCCCAGGAAATCGTTCCTGGTGTTGATCTGCTTGCAGAATTTCTAGATTGATCCTGGCGGTACTATTATTCGGATCAAGTCTAATTGCTTGAATCAATGGGCTGAGATCGGGACGACCGGACAGAGCCTTCACTACCCCAAGGTGAGAATACCAACGGCTCTCGTCGACAGGAGTAACCGATTGTTTCAGTTGCTCCTCGATCAGAACTTCAGCATAGGACAGTTGCCCAGATTTAAGGAGCGACCTAAGCCTATCAATTGGCTCCATGCGTATCACCACACTTTAAGTAATTCAGCTGACCGTGGATTCGATTCATAGTATCATTAAGTCTCAAACTCCACTAACGTAAAAGGGAAGCTGTGAGCAATTCCGCTTCAGCCGATGCAGTCCGGGTATGACACGCAGCGAGAACCGCGGTTATTCAACGGGCTTCTAAGAGCTCGTTGAATAACCCGGAAGTCAGCCAAACCATGCCTCAAAACGCCCTTGTTTTTGACGGTTCAGATGGCCGGAATAGGGTAAATCAACAGGCTCCTAACCTCCTTTTCTTATTTTGTTATTGGTTTCTATTTTTTTGTATAACATATCAATGTATGTGGCATACGAATTGTACACTGGTTTATGTGGTTTTATATATATATTAATGTCTTCTCTTTTGACAATGTTTTGCATTTTATACTCATAATTTATAGCTACATATTTCAGAGATTCCGCCAGTGCAATCCTGCCACTTGGGTCGTAAGATTCAATTAATTCTTTGGACGATGATGGTAAACTATCGTTAATGTTGACATACTCTTCGAGAGCAAATGCGACTACGATGATCGACTGCAGGTTTCTTTCGGCCTCTAATGAGACAGCAATTGAAGTCATTATCATATATAATACAACACCTCCAAGTACTATGGCTAGTATTGCATAAATCATTTTTCTGAGTATAGGCAGTCGAGGTGTTACTGTATACATCTGCTGGCCTTTACTCGTAGTTATCCGACTGCTATTCCGGCACGCAAACTGCAGACAGCCATTCACCTATCAAACAACATCCCTTAAGAGTTAAGTCGCAATCTGTTTGACAATTCGCAAGAATCTCACGTTTACCTCTCGTTGGCTGAGAATTAATGCAATCGTAAATATCTTTATACGTTACTTCACAACAGTTTTTCCCTGCTCCAGGGCCGAACTTCATTTTTCGGAATGGATCCTCTGGGCACGCATTCCTTAATCGCACAATTCGTTGATCAGGTCTTACAGGGAGATTGGCTCTGATTATTCCACCCCCTGCACCTACATGGATAATTCTTATCTCGTTTCGCTCCTTGCATCCATACGGCCTTGCCCCAATATCAACATGTCCTCCGCAAATATTCGCCGTTACATCTTCAGGCTCCGTTCCTTGTGAATTATCCATTACTATATAATATTCTGCGAAGTCTCGACTACCTTTGGGCAAACACATTTGATATGCATGATAAGCCCTGGCAACGCATTCCTTTGCCTTATTAATGCAATCTTGTTTCTCGCTTGACCAATATGCTTTCTTCATACACTCTTCAAATGCCTCTCGACAGTTCGCAATATCATTATTGTATTTACTTTGACATTGAGCTGGCCAAGCAACAAGCAGCGCATTAAGTCCTTGCAAGACTGTCAATAGTGAGTATTCCATCATTATATAAGATGAGTTTATTAATATATTATTTGGCGTTCGCAATAACGACCTCCCTATTGCTGCATAATACCATACCATACCATGATTGTATATGCTATGTCGGCTGTCTTCCTGCATGCCTGATAACCCAGCATATCTGTACTCGCATTGCGTAGACCCACTGCTAGATACAATCGCGCCGTATGAAGTGTATACATTGGAATCCGTAGGAGCACCAGCACTATCCGTAATAACAGTGACTGAACCGGTTATATCAGCATGAAGGTAAGAACTTAAGCCTGCACGACGCTGGCCAAACACATTGCCAAGGATCAGTGATTCATATGAATAATAGGCTTCAGTATTTCCGGTGTCATCCGCTTCGCCAAGGCACATCGTACCATCCCAGATGATACAGCATATCAATGCAGTCGACTCTTGTTTGGATACTCTTAAGTTATCGGATTTGTACGTATATGTATTTCGATCCGTACTTGATCGCTTGACCTGCGATAATCGATTCTCGCCATCCCACACATAGGTTGTCCTCATCAGAACTGGTGATAGTTGCAGCAACTGGTTGCCATTGGCGTCATAACTGAACGAAGTCCGTCCCGTATTGTCCTGTAACCATTTAAGCTGATTCGTGACGTCATAGATGTAGGTGGTTCTTGTGCCCGAAGCGATCATCAGCTTCCGATTTTGTGAGGCATCGTAAGTGTAAGCGGTATCATAGGCATTTGCCCCGCTCCGTCTTTCCCGGGTCAGTTGATATGTCGTGTCATAACTCCAGGTCACCCGATCTCCATTGCTCTCGATGACCTGCGTCTTGTTCATCGTGTTGTCGTAGGCGTAGTCATAACGCGAAACGTACGTCGAATCCGCCCTTACGTTCGCCAGAGTCGACAGCCGATCCGCCTCATCGTAACTATAACTGGCCCGTACCCGATTGGCGAGTTTCTGCATTGTCCTTCGGCCAGCGACATCATATGCGAACGTGGTATTCTCCTGGAACGGATTGAGTAGCCTAGTGATCTGGCCCACACCGTCATACCAGTAGGTAAACCGCCCACCATCGGGCTCCCGCATTCTCACTCGCTGTCCCACTGCATCGTAGCCGTAGGTAATCCGCTTGGCGAAGCTATCCGAAGCCAACAACGTCCGGCCCACGGCATCGAAGCTGAAGGTATAGCGTCCCGTCCAGTCTTGCATCTTGGTGCGTTGTCCCACGGCGTCGTAGATCTGGGTGGCTCGGGTTTGATCCTGGTACTTCCAGCCGGTGGTCTTGCCTTCGGCATCGTAGAAGTACGTAGTTCGCAGGCCTCGGCCATCGATGCGAAGTGTCTGCTGGCCAGTGCTATCATACCCGTAAGTCGTGCGGCGGAGCAAGGCATCCATCACGTAAACTTGCCGCCCGTTGGCATCGTAGGCAAATTTAGTGCAATCCGCGCGGCGGTTAAATAGAAGCGAACGGGACTTGAGTTTTGCCAGCACCATAAAGTTGGTCCTGAGTTCCCTCATCACGAGCGTGGTTCAGCTCGATCTCCGTTGCTTCAGAGCGTCACATCAATCATCCTGCATGGTAAAATCGCGGAGTGAACGTACCTTCTACGCACCATACCTTCTCAGCATGGTCTCTGCAAACCTAATTCCGCATCAGCGCACTTTATCCTGCCTGCTGGCGACGCACTGGAGGGTAGTGCCAGGGCAACTTCACACCAGGTAAGAGTTGCTCCAAGTCAGCTGCCAGTCGTTTGATGGGATGCTTCTCCACTGCTTCTTTGAGGTCTTGAGCAGTAGTGTGGATATAGATCTGCGTGCTGCTCAGCTGCTGGTGCCCCAATAAGTTTTGAATGTGCACCACCCCCACACCTGCATTCGCCAGGTGCGTTGCACACGTGTGGCGAAGGCGATGTGGCGATACAACCTTTTCGATCTTCGCCACTACAGCCCATTTGCGAACACGCTCGTAGATCGCTCCACGAGTCATGGGCTTGCGTCGCAGGCTCAGGAAGAAGCAGTTCTTCGGATCGATCTCACCACGCACCTGGCGATATAGCTTCATCAGGGCCAAGGCCGAGGTATTCAGCGGCACACTGCGTTGATGACCTCCTTTACCCGTTACTCGGATGCGCTTGTTTTCCAGATCGACATCTTCTTCCTTGAGCGTAGCGCACTCCGTCGCGCGAATGCCGGTGGCATAGAACAGCCGAAGTATCGTGCGATCACGAATCATGAGCACACTGTCGCCCTTGGGAGCATTGAGTAACCGTACTACCTCGTCCTTCGAGAGAAAGATGGGTAGCTTCTGGGGTGCTGCTTTCACCCGGGGGAAGCCTTCCAGGGGATTCTCCACAGGACGGATGAACTGTAATGCTTGCAGGCCACCATAAAAGCACCTCAAGATGGTTAGATGGCGGTTCACTGCCGAATTACCATTCTTCCGCTCCGTGCGGAGGTATCCTAAGTACTCCAGCAGGTCTCGGGCTGTCACCGCTGCAGGCACTTTGTTCTCCAGCTTTACTTCCACGTAGCTGATGAACTGCCGCAAGCTGTGCTCATACGAAGACAACGTCGATGACTGAAGACCTCTGGTGCTGCAATGCACTTCCAGGTAGAGCTTCAGACCATATTGCCACATCATTCGACACCTCCTTCATTCAGGTGCTCGACAATGGCTTCCTTGTCCTTCTCCAGCACATGCAGATAAACGCCTGTCTCCTGCGGGCTGCGGTGCCCCATTAAGGATGAGATCACGGCCAGATCAACTCCGCGATCCATGAGATGGGTAGCAAACGAATGGCGTAACACTTTAGGCGTTACTCCCTCTTCCAGACCGGCTCGGCGGGCAGCGGCTTTGACCACATCTCCTAGTTCCTTCGTCGAGACCTGCTTCCCTTGAAGGGATCGTATCAGGAATCCGCGCTGTCCTCCTCGTTCGAGAAGGTAGGCCAGCAGTTCCGTGTACACAGCAGAGGGAATAGGGACGGTTCGCTGGCGATCTCCTTTGCCTCGTTGAATGAAGAGTTCCTGACGCTCTTGATCCACATCCTGCAGACGCACGAATCGGAACTCCTTGGTTCTGATCCCACATCCATAGAACAACAGCACGATGATGCGTTCCCGTCGTTGTTCTGCAGTACTGGAGGGACATGCCTCAATGAGACGACGCGCTTCGTCTACCGTAAGCCAACGGGGCTTGGAAGGCTGCGTGGTATCTTGCAGACGAAAACCCTTCAGTACATTGCACTCGCACCGGCCGGACCTAAAGCTGAACGTCAGAAACATGTTGAGATGGCTGATACACTTACCAATCGTTCGCGGCGACAGCCCGCGTCGACGGGAGGACTCCAGCCACCCCAGATAAGTATGGAGCGACACTTGCCACAACCGCTCGCTGATCCCCTGATCGTGCAGCCACCAACTCACTCGGTTGAGCGTGCATCGCGCATCGCGGATGGTGATGGCTGCCTTCTTCTCCACATCCTGGTAATAGTTCAGGTAACTGTCGTACCAGGCATCCCAGGCGGGGGACAATTGCTTGCTGCGCTTCGTCTTCATGCTGCACCTCCTCGTTGTTGAAGCCAATCGTTGATCGGATGTCGTTCCACGGCGGCACGTCGCTGTGGATCGCTAAAATGTAGATAACGGACTGTGGTGCTCACCGAGGCATGCCCCAGAATCCGCTGTACCTCAGAAAGGTTGACACCAGCTTCCAGCAAATCCGAAGCACAGGTGTGGCGGAATTGATGCAACCTCAGCAGTTCCACCTTCATTCGCCTCGCAATTCGAGATACACCATTCCAAAGCGATGGCCCTGATGCTCGGTTACCCACCCTATTGATGAACAGAGCAGTCTCGGTCACCTTACCCAATGCTTCCAATCGCTGGGCCCGTTCTGGCAAATAGGCTTCCATGCAACGGGCTATGACTTCTAACATCGGTAAACTCAATTGCTTCCCCGTCTTCCTGGCATCCGCCCGAAGCAACCCTTCCTCGGTATGCCAGTCACTGACGTTTAAGCGTGCTACTTCACCTCGCCTGAGCCCCAGCCCATACAGCAGTGCCAGTACACTGAGCCACTGCTTCTGACCGTACGACGACTTCGTGGTGGCCGCTCCTTCCCATAGCTTGGTCATCACCTCTTGACCAATCCGCTGCGGAGCTTTGGCATAAGGATTCACCTTCGGACCCCGCATCCACGCCAGGGGGTTCTTCTTCCAGTAGCCCTCCTTCACCAACCACGTGCCAAACCGACGGAGCGTCCCGATCACGTCACCCACCGTCCCCTTAGACAAACACACACAACGACCACGGAGATAACTCGCCAAAAGCTCTGTATCGATCTCTTCCAATTGCATGGTGGACCGTGTGCCCAGCAACCAGTTAGCCAACCGTTCCAGTTCTCGTCGCGTTGCCTTCCGTCGCTCCTCACACAAGCCTCGGGCCTGGCACGCCGCCAAATACCCGGTTGTCACCTCAAGCCACCGTCGCATTGCTCTCTCCTGTGTCACATGAAAATGAACAAAGGCACCAACCCCTAGGTCAGTGCCTCCCGTGACTTTACCAAACAATACGACAACCAATACGACGCTATCTGATGACCTGAAACAGGCGAGATTGAACTAAAATCTCAGTAGGTACCGAACCCAGTAAACCCAACTATTCTTCATATTCAACAGATGATACTACTTCCCCCTTCCAGCGTATAATAGTATGTCTATCGTCCATCTTGGCATTATCCTGACGAGATATCCTTTCATACACCCATTTCGTTTCGCTTCCACTTACGGGATCACCTAGAAGGTGCTTCACGTCTTGCTTTGACATACCAGACAACATATTTGTTAATTCACTTCTAACATAGACGATCTGAATGCCAATTTCTTCATGGCCATTACCAATTATCGGGCCTGTTGCAATCAAGCTTGGTGCCGTAGTGGTAAGTATACAATATGGAACATAGATAGCTAAGGCAATACTAACAATAGCCGCCGCACTTACAATAATTGCAGTGCGATCGCATCGGTGATGTATTTTCATTGACCCGTTACACATTTTGACCGCAACCCTCCATTTTTACTAGACTAAGGACGCGGCTCTGCGATCCATTATCTTCCTCGAATAATGCAAACCCACTCGTCTTACCTTTTAAGGTAGTTACCTTAAAGAAGTTCCCGCAACATCTATATGAGAGATGGATATCGGCTGTGTATTCATATATTTCCTTATAATCATTAATGACACCAAAATATGTATCGATTGCTTCAGTTAATGGCATCTTGCAGTAGGCCATATTCACCAATCCTCCGCTAGCCATATTGCCGGTTCGTCCGCATATCTTTATTCTTTGAGAAGCTGGGTAACCTTTAGAGGCTATCATGTCATACAATTCATCAGAGTATATTATCGCCGACTTTGCATGCCTATTCTTATTTCCATGCGCTGTACAGCATTCTTTGATTGTACTACCGCTCGCAAGATGATCTCTCATAGTCGCATTCCCTTTTAGTAGAGCAAACTCGAAGACGCAGGCAATGCAACCACTCAATTGCTTGCCTGTACTACAACTAATATCTGTGTCATAAAAGCTAAGGGTTTGCACCCATACAGCCTTTCGGTTTTGTTTTTCCAGCCTATCAATGAAAGGCCTTACATGAGTATTGAATCCGTTGCAAATTTGAATAGATGGGGATGGCAATTTGCTATTTTGAGGAAACTCATCATATAACCCAGACGGATCAATTCTCGACAAAGGAGAATTCCAAACATATGCATATGTATTCTGCGATAGATATCGATCCCGCGAAAGCCAACTAGCTTCCATCCCCGAAAGCCATCTATCTCTGACATAATAATTCCCTGAAAATTGATAGTATCCAGCTGCTCCCATGAACCTAAATGGATTTAGGAAACTGCCTGTAAATGCGATACTATCTCCAAACGCACTGTATATATATTCATCTGTGCTTATGCCTGTAACATTTGTCAGATTTGTTACCGTCCCAGGGGAGCTAATATGATAAAATGCGCTAATTGCTGATCGCAATTGGCTTAAGAGGTTGCCATACGATGTAGGTTCGTTTGTGTACATTGCTTCGGTGATGTTGGAGTTGTTTGCTTCCTCCAAGTATACATTGTCATCCCATATTATTCTTGTTATAGCTGACGCCTCTTCTGCATGAACAAGTAAATTGCTCACTGACTTGTACGTAAATACTCTCCGATCCGCATCTAATCGCTCGACCATAACCAAACGATTTTCAGCATCCCAAACATTGGTGATGCGCGATAATACTGGTGTAACCCTCAATGCCTGATTGCCATTGCAGTCATAACTAAACGTAGTCCAACCCACATTATCCTTCAGACTGCTGAGCTGATTGGCAGCATCACGGCTATAGGTGGTTCTCGCCCCCGTATCGATCATCAGCCTCCGATTCTGCGAAGCATCGTAGATGTAGGTTGTGTCGTACGCATTTGCCCCGCTTCGTTGTTCGCGCGTTAGCTGATACGTCGTGTCATAGCTCCATGTCACTCGGTCACCATTTGCTTCAATAACGCGCGTCTTGTTTATTGTGCTGTCATATGCGTAGTCATACTTCGAAACATACGTACTATCTAACCGCACATTGGCTATTGTCGTCAGACGATCTGCCGCATCATAATTGTAACTCGCCCGCACGCGATTGGCGAGCTTCTGCATCGTCCGTCTGCCAGCCACATCGTAAGCGAAGGTGGTATTCTCCTGGAACGGATTGAGCAGCCTAGTGATCTGCCCCATACCGTCATACCAGTAGGTAAACCGTCCGCCATCGGGTTCCCGCATCTTCACCCGCTGTCCCACGGCATCGTAACTATAGGTGATCCGCTTTGCGAAACTGTCCGAAGCCAATATCGTTCGGCCCACGGCATCAAAGTTGTAGGTATATCGTCCCGTCCAGTCGTTTATCTTCGTGCGTTGTCCCACGGCGTCGTAGACCTGGGTGGCTCGAGATTGGTCCTGGTACTTCCAGCCAGTGGTCTTGCCTTCGGCATCATATATGTAGGTGGTTCGCAGGCTGCGGCCATCAATGCGGAGCGTCTGTTGGCCTACACTATCATACCCGTAAGTCGTCCGGCGGAGCAAGGCGTCCATGACGTACACTTGCCGCCCGTTGGCATCGAATGCGAAACTGGTGCGATTCGCTCGACCATCGACAAGCCCTATGCGCTGGCTGGCGCGATCATATACCGTGGTTACGCGGATATTGAGTGCATTCAGTGAAGCCACGTTGCGACTCGCCACATCGTAGATCGTGGTGGTGCGATTGTTGTTGGCATCCTGGACTGCCAACTGCCTTCCCGCTCCGTCATACAGGTAGCTGGTGCGGTAGAGCAGCGGGTTAATGGTGGCAGTCGTCTGCCCTGCGGCATCGTAAAGTTGTGTGGTGCTGTTGGCCAGGGCATTGGTCATTCGCCGTTGCTGGTTGGCGGCGTCATAGGCAAAGCTTGTTCTATTGTTGAGCGCATTCCGCACCGCGACGGTGCGGTTGGCCACGTCATATATGGAGGTGGTGCGGAAGCCCAGGGCATTGATGTTCGCCACGGTACGATCCGCGTTGTCGTAAACTGTCGTGCTGCGGTTCGCCAGCGCATCCACCATAGCCACGGTCCGGCCCGTAACATCATAAACTGTGGACGTGCGGTAGTTCAGTGCGTTTTGCACCGCTTGCTGTCGCTCCAACGCATCGTAGCTCATCGTGGTGCGATTGAGCAACGGACTAATCGACGCCTTCATCTGCCCGTTTGCATCGTAGACCATGCTGTTTCGCCGTAGCAGTGGATCCACGCTCGCCACCGTCTGATCAGCACTGTTGTAGATTGTAGTGTTGCGGAAGTTCAGCGGATTGATGCTGGCCACGCCGCGGCCACCAGCATCATACACTGTCGTTCCGCGTCGCCCCAAGGGATCGACGCTGGCCACGGTCTGTCCCGCCGCGTTGTAGACGGTGGTGCTGCGGAAGTTGAGCGGATTGATCCCGGCGATCACCCGGTTGGCCGCATCGTAAACAGTCGTGATTCGCTGGAGCATCGGGTTGATGGTCGCCAGGCTGCGACCCATCGCATCATACACCATGCTGTTCCGTCGTCCTAGGCCATCGACCTGGGCAATCACCTGTCCCGCTGTGTTGAACATGGTGGTGTTTCGCCGCAACAACGGATCGACCACGGCGCTCTGCCGTCCTTCACTGTCGTAGAGGTAACTGGTGCGGAAGTTCAGCGGATTAATGGTAGCCTTCACCCGTCCCGCCCCATCGTAAACCATCGTATTCCGCTGCAAGAGCGGACTGATCATGGAGACAGGCTGATTCGCCTGGTCAAACACCGTGGTCGTGCGGAAGCCCAGGGCATTCACCCGTGCCACGGGATTGAACAGTGTGTCGTAAATCGTGGTGGTCCGCTGGTTGAGTGCATTCACCACCGCCGTGAGATGATCTGAGTTGTCATACAGGTAGCTGGTACGGTAGTTCAAGCCATTGATCTGAGCCTTCACTCGTTTCCGCTCATCATAGATCGTGGTCGTCCGCCGCAGCAATGGATCCACCTTGGCAATCGGATTCCCCGCTGCATCATAGACCGTCGTGTTGCGGAAGCTCAGCGGATTGATGCTTGCGATCTTGCGATGGGCATTGTCAAAGACACTGGTTGTGATCCGCCCCATCGGATCGACGGTGCGATAGGGATGATCTTCGCCATGATCGTACACGGCTGTGGTGCGTGCCCCGAGTTCATCAATCTTCGCGACCGTTCGCCCTGCTGCATCAAACAGATACGACACACGGAAGTTCAGCGGGTTGATCACAGACGACACCCGCACTCCAGCGTCAAACACAAAGCTTGTGCGGCGACGCAGCGGATCAATCACCGACTGCACCCGGCCTACGATATCACGCAGATAAGTGGTCCGCGTACCTGCCGGGGTGCTCTGCCAGTTCACCTGGCTGTAGGCATCATAGCCGAAACTGTACCGCTGGTTGGCGGGGTTGAGCCAGGCCTGCAGCCGACCCACCGAATCGTAAAGGTAGGTACTGCGGAACAGGAGTGGATTCAGGATCCCTGCTAGTTGTCCCCGGCTATTGTAAATGTAAGTGTTACGGCGGCTCTGCGGATCGATGGAGGCAATCCGGTTCTTGTTGCCATCGTACCGGAACAGTGTGCTGTTCCCATTGGCATCCACGATGGAAGTAGACTGCCCCGAGCTGTTCACCCCCACAAAGTAATTATCCTCAGGAGGGGGAAATACCAGGGGTGGAGGCGCCAGGCTGAGTGCTCGACGACCATAGGTGACGTTGGATTGATTGCCCACCACCCAGGCTGACAACAAGGGATTGGTGTAACTGGCTAAAAACCCATTGGAATAGGTAAACGTGCAGATCTGAGCCAGGGGATTGCGTATGGACCCCAGCACGCCATTGGCATAGGTCAGCGTCGTCCGCAGGTAATGTGCATCGGAGAGCACGGTTCCAACGGGGATGGTGCCGAACTTATAGCGATAGGTCAGGCTGACCCGTCCTCCCAGGGGCCAAAGCAGTGAGGTGGCTTTCCCGGTGGAGCCATCATATGCCAAGGTATAGCGAGGCCCGCCCAGGGGATTCCAGCCCGTCAGGCGATGGTTGCCATCGTAGGCCATCGTGGTGCGATTGCCATCAGGCCGGGTGAACTTGGTCAAATCCCCGGAGCCATCGACCACGAAGCTGGTGATGCGGTTGGCTGGGTCGGTGAGCCGTCTGATCTTATTCGAGCCGTCATAAGCAAAACTGGTGCGGCGCAGGAAGGGATCTGTGATGAAGTTGATCCGACCACCACCATCGCGGGTCACGGTCCAGCGCGTATCCGAGCCGTTGGCAACATACTTCAGCAAACCAGAGCTATCGTAACGGTACTTGGTGCCGGTATCGGTGACTTCATTCCACCCACTGCCTGATTCCTGCACGCTGCTGGAGAGGCCTGAAGTTGGAGAGTAATAGCCGCTGACATCCTTACCGCTGAACACAAAGGATGTGCCACTGGCCACCACGACATTGACCACCGTGGAGCTCACCTGGACCAGGTTGCGATCCCAGGTGCAATTCCAACCGTAACCATAGGTTGAAGCTCCCGGTGACTTGCCAGCATAAAAGAACTGGGGGAAGGGATCAAACAAACCGCCCACCGGTGGGGTCAACGTGGCATAGAGAGTGCCCGAAACGGGTTCCACTACGGGGAAGGCTCCGACATGCCCGTTGTATTCTCCCAGGCTGTGCCCGGCTTCCTTACTCAAATCACTGAATTGAGCTTGCAGCGTGTTCAGCGCTGGAGACGAGAAAGAGGCTCGAGGAAAGACTGACGAGTCCTGGATCGTGTCAGCCACGGCGATCGGAGTGGGAAGAGAAAGCCCCGGACGAAGAATGGAAGGAGCAGACACACCGCAGCCGCAACTACCACCACAACCATAGCCGCCTCCACAACTGCCCCCGCAGCCACAACCTCCACCTCCTCCACCACCATGGCCGGAGCCGCCGGAGCCTGGGATCGTCCCGCCGTGCCAGAACGGAGGCTGATCACCGATGATAATATTACTGCCACCGGGACTACAGCAGCCGCTTCCCTGACAACCATCGGAAGAACCGAGTGCGGGCGGAGTGGGGCTCCCGCCACCCATCGTCACCGTTCCCGAACGAGGAAGTGTATCTTCCGTCACGACACATTGATACATTGCGATGACTCCCACCGGAGAACGGGACACATCGACCTGTGGCACTAAATCACTTCAACTCAACACTATTACGTAACTGCATTCTGATCGCTCAAAGTCTGCATGCAAGATGAAAAATGATCCGGGCGCACAGAATAGTTGATTACGTCATCGCAGGAAATCGATGAGAGATGGTTGATCTGTGGAGCGTTGGAAGTACTTGGACGCAACAATGCAACCAGTCATTCCCAGGACCCTTTGGACTGTCGACTGTGAACAGAAGAGTGTTTGCTGAAGTGTAAGGTGTCATTGAAGAACCCTAGAATATGCCAAAATCAGGCTAATTACCTAGGAAATGCAATGAAAGAATGGCAAGCGCTCGCGTCCGCCAGCGCTTGGTATTCCTTGATCCCGTTGTTGCCCGTCTTCCTATCCATCGCTCGTTCCCCCGAGCAATTCAACGATGGGGCGGAGCGTCAACAGTCGTTCGGTCATAAGACCATCTTCACTGTCCGCAAGGCATGGCTTCCATTGCGGTCCCCGTTCAAAGACCAGTAACTCTCTGGCAGAACCTCGCTTGAAGAATGGGATCAAACATTGTTTGCGAAGAGTAACACGGTCAAAGAGTCTGTTCATCTTCAAGAGATTGAGTTTTCCTAATTGAACGCGGTATTGAAACAGGTCATCAAAGAGTTCGCACTGGTGCGTGATGAGGATTCTGTTGGATTGTTGGCTGGTGAGCCATGCACAAGCGTAGGGATAACATTTCTTTGCCTTGACGCCCCAATTGCTGAGAAAATACTCATCGGGTAACGAACCAGGGGGAGGCTGGAACTCATCCCCTTCCAAGGTATCCAGCGGAATACGTGTCAGGATGAGATGTTGCTCAGCCAGTTTCTGCGTGATGAAGAGTACATCTTGGGGCAGAGATTGCGCTAATTTCGGAGAGATGAACTCGCTTCGTGGGGCTGTGCCAGCATGGGCGTTCAAGGAAATTGCATCGACTTTAGTACGCCAATCGCGATCATCCGCTGCCCACAGCAATCGAAGTTCGTCTGGAGGCACCGCATGGCTGGTGAGGACATGATACAAACTAGTACCCGTTAATAAGTCCATCTTTTCCCCAGGTCGACGCAACGATTGGCGCAAACGCGCCTCGAAGCGAACACGAGCCCCCATTAAAGAATCTAAGTAAGAGTACGTTCTTGTTTTAATGGCTTGTTGCATGGCACCAAGAAGCTCGGTGCTGGGCTCTTCGTGGATAATAACGAGGTCGAGGTCGTTCGGATTGAGAGCGCCTCGTGCATAAGAACCAAAGACATAGAGTTGAAGAACAGGGACGGGGGTGTTCCCGGCTTCAATGTCAGCAACGATGCGAGCAAGCTTTTCGGTCCAACGATCACGTTGCATTCGCTCGTCTCACACCTCAGTATTTGGTTCCTCATTACCTTTATCCAGTAAACGCTGCTTCCGCAACACCTCCATGTGATGTCGTGCTTCACGGTTGTCCGGATCAATCGCCAGGATTTCTTCCAGCAGGCGACGGGCGGTTTCCCAGTCCGTGCTTTCCAAGAGATAGACATGACTGAGCAGAATCTTGACCGACAACGCATCAGGTACTCGAGTCAGGGTGGCCTGCAAATCATCCTTGCACGAGTTCGCCCAGGGCTCGGCGAACATAAACGCCAGTCGTCTCAGGGCGGTCTGTATTGTCAAATAAAACAGCAACACTTTGAATGGACATGGAGAAGCCTCATTCTGTGAATGTCAGCAATTATCCCCAAAGTCATTTCCCCAGTAAATGCTTATGCTTGCTTTTCAGAAACAAAGGTAGTCACGCAAAGCAAATTGAGCTTCCGCAATAATCTGATTAAAATCTGCGCTAGGGTACTGTCGGTAGTTGCATACCATCGAGAGTCGGTAGATAATCGCGAGAGTGCAAGAATTAAGAAGCTTGAGCTGAAGTTGAGTTCAGGCGAACGATGCGCCCCGTTCTCCGGTGGGAGTCATCGCAATGTATCAATGTGTCGTGACGGAAGATACACTACCTCGTTCGGGGACGGTGACGATGGGTGGCGGGAGCCCCACTCCGCCCGCACTCGGTTCCTCCGATGGTTGTCAGGGAAGTGGCTGCTGTAGTCCTGGTGGCAGCAATATTGTTATTGGTGATCAGCCACCGTTCTGGCACGGCGGGACAATGCCAAGCTCCGGCGGTTCTGGCCATGGTGGTTCAGGAGGAGGAGGAGGTTGTGGCTGCGGAGGCGGTTGCGGAGGCGGGTGTGGTTGTGGTGGTAGTTGCGGCTGCGGCCTGGGCACACCTTCCATCCCACGTCCGGGGCTTACCCTTCCCACACCGATTACTGTGGCAGATGTGATCCAGGACTCGTCCGTCTTTCCTCGGGCCTCCTTCTCTTCTCCAGCACTGAACACGCTGCAAGCCCAATTCAGTGAGTTGAGCAAAGATACCGGGCACAGCCTGGGTGAATACTCGGGGCATGTCGGGGCCTTCCCTGTGGTGGAACCCGTTTCCGGCACGCTCTATGCCATGCTCACCCCACCGGTAGGGGGCCTGTTTGACCCCTATCCCCAGTTCTTCTATGCCGGCAAATCGCCTGCTGCTTCGACCTATGGTTACGGTTGGAATTGCACTTGGGATCGCACGTTGGTCATGGTCAGTTCCACGGTCGTCAATGTCGTGGTGGCCAGTGGCACTTCATTTGTATTCAGCGGCAAAGATGTCAGCGGTTATTACTCTCCAGCCAGTGGGCTTTCAAGCAGCGTGCAGGAATCAGGCAGCGGCTGGAATGAAGTCACCGATACAGGAACGAAGTACCGTTACGATAGCTCCGGTCTGCTCAAGTATGTGGCCAATGGCTCGGATACACGCTGGACCGTGACCCGTGATGGCGGCGGTCGGATCAACTTCATCACCGATCCGTTCCTGCGCCGCACCAGTTTTGCCTATGACGGTTCGAACAAGATCAGACGGCTGACTGATCCAGCCAACCGCATCACCAGCTTCGTGGTCGATGGCTCCGGGGACTTGACCAAGTTCACCCGGCCTGATGGCAATCGCACCACGATGGCCTACGATGGCAACCATCGCCTGACAGGCTGGAATCCCCTGGGCGGGCCTCGCTATACCCTGGCGTATGATGGCTCAACCGGGAAGGCTACCTCGCTGCTTTGGCCTCTGGGGGGACGGGTCAGTCTCACTTATCGCTACAAGTTCGGAACTATCCCTGTCGGCACGGTCATCTCCGATGCACATTACCTGCGTACCACGCTGACCTATACCAATGGCGTGCTGGGATCAGTACGCAATCCTTTGGCTCAGATCTGCACGTTTACTTATTCCAATGGGTTTTTAGCCAGTTACACCAATCCCCTGTTGTCAGCCTGGGTAGTAGGCAATCAATCCAACGTCACCTATGGTCGTCGAGCACTCAGCTTCGCGCCTCCACCCCTGGTGTTCCCCCCTCCGGAGGATAATTACTTTGTCGGGGTGAACAGCTCGGGCCAGTCTACTTCCATAGTCGATGCCAATGGGAACAGCACGCTGTTCCGGTACGATGGCAACAAGAACCGGATTGCCTCTATCGATCCACAGAGCCGGAGAAACACCTACCTTTACAACAGCCGCGGACAACTGGCGGGCATCCTGAATCCTCTGCTGTTCCGTAGCACGTACCTTTACGATTCGGTGGGTCGGCTGCAGGCCTGGCTCAATCCGGCCAACCAGCGGTACAGCTTCGGCTATGATGCCTACAGCCAGGTGAACTGGCACAGTACTCCGGCAGGCACACGGACCACCTACCTGCGCGACATCGTAGGCCGGGTGCAATCGGTGATCGATCCGCTGCGTCGTCGGACGAGCTACGTGTTTGACGCCGGAGTCCGGGTTTCGTCCGTGATCAACCCGCTGAACTTCCGCGTGTCATATCTGTTTGATGCAGCAGGACGAACGGTCGCAAAGATAGATGAACTCGGGGCACGCACCACAGCCGTGTACGATCATGGCGAGGATCATCCTTACCGCATGGTCGATCCGATGGGACGGATCACGACCAGTGTCTTTGACAATGCTCATCGCAAGATCGCGAGCATCAATCCGTTGAGCTTCCGCAATACGACGGTTTATGATGCTGCAGGAAATCCGATTGCCAAGGTTGATCCCTTGCTGCGGCGGACGACCACGATCTATGACGAGCGGAATCGGGTGAAGGCCCAGATCAATGGCTTGAACTTCCGCACCAGCTACCTCTACGACAACTCAGATCGTCTCACGGCGGTGGTGAATGCGCTCAACCAGCGCACCACCACGATTTATGACACGCTGTTCAATCCCGTAGCCCGGGTGAATGCCCTGGGCTTCCGCACGACCACGGTCTATGACCGTGCCAATCAGCCTGTCTCCATGATCAGCCCGCTGTTGCAGCGGAACACCATGGTGTACGATGGCTCTGGGCGGGTGAAGGCGACCATCAACCCGCTCAACTTCCGCACCAGTTACCTCTACGACAGTGAAGGTCGGCAGAGCGTGGTGGTTGATCCGCTCCAGCGGCGGAACACGACCGTGTTTAACACGGCAGGCCAGGTGATTGCCCAAGTCGATGGCCTGGGGCGACGCAACAGCATGATCTATGATGCCGCTGGCCGCAGCTTGGCGACCATCAATCCCATGCTGCAACGGAACACCAGCGTCTACGATGCGGCCAACCGGGTGATCGCCGGGATCAATCCGCTCAACTTCCGCAGCACCACCGTGTACAACGCAGTGGGGCAGACCGTGGCCAGGATCGATCCTCTGGGACGGCGTGGCACCATGGTGTATGACGCCGGTGGTCGTGACGTGGCCAGCATCAATCCGCTGAACTTCCGCAACACTACGGTGTATAATAGCGCCGATGAGACGGTGGCAAGCATTGATCCGCTGCTGCGGCGCAGCAGTATGGTTTATGACACTGCCGGGCAGATGAAGGCGAGCATCAGTCCACTGCTCAACCGCACCACGATGATCTACGATGCACTGGGTAGGCAACAGGCGGTACAGAATGCGCTGAACTACCGCAACACGACGGTCTATGATGCGGCGGGCCGAACAGTAGCGATGGTGGATGCTCTGACGAACCGCAGCACCACTGTCTATGACAGTGCGGATCGTTCGGTGGCCAGTATCAATGCCATGGGCTTCCGTACGACCTCCATCTACGACTTGGCGAATCGCACCGTGGCTGTGCGGAATGCCCTCAACAACCGTACCAGCTTTGCGTATGATGCCGCCAACCAGCAGCGGCGGATGACCAACGCTCTGGCGAATAGCACCACCCAGCTTTACGATGCTGCTGGTCAAACAATTGCCACCATCAACCCGCTACTCTTCCGCACGAGCTATCTTTATGATGGTGTAGGCCGGCAGCTCGCGGTGCGTGATGCGAACAACAATCGCACCACGACGATCTATGATGTGGCCGGTCGCAATGTGGCCTCTCTGAATGCCCTGAACATCCGGGTGACCACGGTTTGTGATCGGGCCAGCCAGCGCACTGGCTTGATCGATGGACGAGGGAATCGCACGAGCTTCGCCTACGATGCAAATGGGCGACAGGTTTACGTCATGGATGCCTTGCTCCGCCGAACCACTTACGGGTATGATGGTGCAGGCCAGCAGACGCTCCGTATTGATGGCCGGAGCCTGCGAACCACCTACTTCTTCGATGCCGAGGGCAAGACCACCGGCTGGAAGTATCAGGACCAAACCCGCGCCACCCAGGTCTACGACGCCGTGGGACAACGCATACAAATCAAAGACTGGACGGGACGCTACACGTACAACTTCGACGCCGTAGGACGAACCCTCCTGGCGGTAGATAGCTTCGCCAAACGCATTACCTATGGCAACGATGCAGTAGGACAGCGGGTTAGGATGCGCGAGCCCGATGGTGGCCGGTTCACCTACTGGTACGACGGAGTGGGGCAGATCACACGGTTGCTCAATCCCTTCCAGGAGAACACCACGTTCACCTATGATGCCGCTGGTCGAAGGACGATGCAGAAGCTCGCTAACCGCGTGCGGGCAAGTTATAGCTACGATGCAGCGGATCGATTGGCGATACTAGCTAATGTGCGAGCGGATGGCACCTATGTGTCGCGATATGACTACTCTTACGATAACACGATGAACAAGTCACGCGTCATCGAAGCCAACGGAGATCGGGTGACTTGGAGTTATGACAAAATCGATCAGCTTACGCGTGAGCAACGAAGTGGGGCAAATGCCTATGACACCACTTATGTCTACGATGAAACGCAGAATCGAAGACTTATGATCGATTCGGGGGCGAGGACAACTTACACTTGCGATGCAGCCAATCAATTGCAGTGGACGCAGAACAGTACTGGCCGAACTACCTATGCCTATGACAACGCTGGGAATCAGACAGTTGAAAGAACGCCTGCACTGACGCGAACTACCCAGATTTGGGATATTGAGAACCGCATGACTCAGTCCCGGATCTCTACAGGCAGAACTACCTTTGCATACAACGGGGACAATCTGAGGGTGCAGACAATTGATGCAACAGCAACCAGTAAGGTCATCTGGGATGGCCAAATCTACCTAGTGGAGACCAATACTGCCCATGTAACCCAAGCGATCTATACGAACGAACCAACGCAGTATGGGTACTTGCTCAGCCAGCGTCGGGCTGCCACCAGCTACTATCATGCCGATGCTCCAGGCTCGGTCACTAGCTTATCAGACAACAGTGGTTTAGTTACTGATTCGTACTTATACAAGGCATTCGGAATTAGCGCGGCAAGCAGTGGGACGACATCGAACCCATTTAGATATATTGGAACTATAGGGTACTACTCGCATGATAGTTTAATATATATTCGCGAACGCTGGTATGCGCCTTTGTTTGCTAGGTGGATAACTCATGATCCAATTGGACTTGCGGACAGCACTAATCTGTATACATATTGCAGAAATCGTCCTCTTATTAGAATTGATCCTAGCGGCCTACGCTGCTGTGAGGCTTGCAAGTGTCAGAAGCCAATTATCACTGTAAACGCATGGATTTACATAGACTGGGCTCGATTTACACCTAGTGTAACGCATTTGAAAGGTGAATATGGCATACATGCTGACTTTAAAGCTACTGCTGCGACTATTGGTAAATGCAATACATGCTATATTAGTCAGTGGTCTAGATCGATGGTTTGGGAGAAAAGTAGAAAATGGCCAACGATGAAGTACAACAAACAGAGCAATCCAAAATGGCATCATGATGCCGATTGCAAGGGACAGGATACTAACAAAGACAAACTTTTATTCTGCGCATATCCATGCGATGAGTCAAAATGTGCTGGAGAATTGTATTATCGTGATACACCTGGTTTTACTTGGAATAAAGCTTTTGGGGTGAATTCAATAACTGATATATTGACTGAAGATTATTGCATATGGCTTAAATTTGACACTGAAATATGCTGCGTCTCGGAGGATGGCTCCAAAAAATGTACTACTCTTAGTATTGACGATGGGACTTGTGGAGACGGAAGTAAACCACCGAGACCAGTCTCTATGCCGGAATGGCCTGAGGGGCCACGTTGATCATAAAGGGAGCAATCCATGAAAAGCCTTACTCGTACAGTTGCAACATATATGTTTGTGTATGTTTCTTTCCTTATTGTGTTTTCGCTGTATAGCGCAGTTGGTATCGCGTGTCTTGAAGACAACTATCATCGCATGTACTTGCTAGACAGAAATAAGATTGGTATATTTGTATCTTCAATGAATGATATCTTCAAAGATGATTACGAGAAAAAGAGTGTACTGGATACCAAAAATGAAATGTATGCATATTACTTAATTTTATTTCCTCAATTATCATCGGCTCTATGTACTCTTATCTTCGGTATCGCTGGACATTCTGGATTGCGTATATTTATTAGCCTTCGGCAATCACGTTCGTAGTCGCATGGTACGATAGTGCCCAAAACGCCAGTCCTGAACACGCAGTCACGAAGACCCACTCACGGCTGACCATGATGGCGATTCTGCATCCCAATCCTGACATCTGTGGCCCGGCAGCAACTAACTCACGCCGCCCGGCGGTGATAGCTCCTCGTATGCGTCCGACGAATCCCGTCACTTCGTGCCGGGGTTTGGCTTCCAGCGATGGGGAAACAGTTGGCGTAGCTCTTCAGGAGTGGCTGGCAGTGCCAGTCGTTGCAACACGTCGCGGAGATAGGCCCAGGGTTCGACTTCATGGCGTTTGCAGCTGGCGAGCACGCTGAAGAGGATGGCAGCGGTTTGGCCTCCCTGGGGGCTTCCGACGAAGAGCCAGTTGCGTCGTCCCAGGGCGATGCCACGCAGTGACCGCTCGGCGATGTTGTGTTTCCGTCCGGTGAATCACGTTCTTGACAGGTTTGCTAACCTCGATCTCTTTCTTTGGAGTCGAGGGTGTTATGGCGAACCGGATGCGGAGTGAGGCGAAGGAGCGGTTGTGGCGGGAGCAGGTGTCGTCGTGGCAACGGAGTGGGTTGTCGATCCGGCAGTACTGCCAGCAGCATCAGTTGAACGAACCCAACTTCTACGCATGGCGTCGTGAACTGGCACGGCGAGACGAAGCCGGTGGCATTCCTGCCCACCCGGTTCCGCGCGCCATGCCGTCATCCGTGACATGGATGCCGGTTACGGTCGATTCATCAACGACGCCGGTGGTGGAAGTGCAACTCCCCAATGGGACGGTGCTGCGCGTTCCAGCCGGTGTGGAGCGTGTAACGCTGGAACGCATCCTGACGGCACTGCACCAAGCTACTCAGGAAGCACAGTCATGATCACGCTGCGACTGCCGGCCCGGGTGTTTTTGTGTCTTGCTCCCACTGATATGCGGAAGAGCTTCGATGGCCTGGCATCGGTGGTGTCCAGCACGATGGCTGCCGATCCTCTGGCGGGTGATCTGTTCGTCTTCCGCGGCAAGCGTGGCGACCGGATCAAGCTGCTCTATTTCGATGGCGATGGCTACGCGCTGTGGTACAAGCGACTGGAAGAAGGCACGTTTGTCTTTCCCGCTACCGGGAGCACTCAAGGCGAGTCGGGGCTGTCGATCCGTGCTGCGGACCTGGTGATGCTGCTGGATGGCGTCGATCTGAGCAGCGTCAAGCGGCAGAAACGCTACCAGCGTCCGTTGCCCCAGGTTGCTCAGGCTGCCTCGGCGTAGCCTTGTGACTCGGCATCGTCACTGAATCAGAGAGATTTTCCAGAATCGGAATCGAGCTGCGAAACTTCTTCCGCAGTAGAGCGTACTACTAGGCATGAGCAAGGATGTTCTCCCTCCTGATCCCCTGTCGCTGCCCGAAGATGTCGCGCTGCTCAAGGCGATGATTGTGGAACTGCAGCAAGCCCAGCAGCGTAGTCAACGCACCATTGATGGTCTGCAACAACGACTGGAACAACTGCTCAAGCGTCTGTATGGTCCGCGTGGCGAGAAGTTCGACCCTCAGGCGTATGCCCTGTTTCCGGAACTGAAGGCGCTGCTGGATCAGCCTGCTCCACCCTTAGCACAGCCTGTACAAGAAGCTGGGGCCACACCGAAGAAGTCATCCACGGGTCGTCGCCAGCTTCCCTCATCCCTTCGCCGTGAACAGCATCGCTACGAACTGCCCGAAGATCAGCGGCAATGCCCGAACTGCCACGTCACCTGCGAACCGTTCAGCGAAGAGGTGACTGAGCAGCTCGATTACATCCCCGCCAATCTCTTCGTGCACGAGCACATCCGCTGCAAGTATGCCTGCCCCCAGTGCAAAAGCCATGTCGTGACCGCTCCCAAGCCGGCCCAACCCATCGACAAAGGGCTGCCTGCGGCCGGCCTCATCGCTCATGTCGCCGTGTGCAAGTACAGCGATCATGTACCGCTCCATCGCCAGGAGCAGATCTTTGCCCGGCATGGCCTGGAACTCCCTCGATCCACGACCTGTGATTGGATGGCGTCAGCTGCAGAACTGCTCAAGCCGCTCTACGACGAGATGATCAAAGAGATCCTGCAGTCGCGCCTGCTGCACACGGACGACACGCGGGTGTCGATGCAGGACAAGGCGACACCAGGAAAAACGACCTCGACCCGCTTCTGGACCTATGTCGGGGATGATGAGCATCCCCTGACAGTCTTCGACTTTACACTCTCACGGCAACGTGATGGCCCCGCCTCCTTCCTGAAGGGTTATTCGGGAGCGATTCAGGCCGATGGGTACTCGGCCTACGATGGCATCGCGCTCAGCGGTAACAACCCACGCGGTGGGTGCTGGGCCCATGCGCGCCGTCACTTCCATGACACCGAGAAGACGGCACCACCGATGTATTATGCCGAGGTCATGGCCCGCATCGGTCGGCTGTTTGCCATCGAACGGGACATCAAGGAGCGGCTGGAGTCGATGACAGAGCAACAAGGCCATCCCGTCGTGGGGACGGCTGCCGATGCGGTGCGCCTGGAGGTACGACAGTTACGCACGATACCGGAGCTTGAGACGCTACGCCACTTCCTCGACGAGCAGAAGAAGGACGCGTTGCCCAAGAGTCCCTGGGGACAGGCGGTGAACTACGCCCTCAACCAGTGGGACGACTTGTGTCTCTTCACCACGCTCGGCTGTTTGGCGATAGACAACAACATCGCCGAGCGGTCACTGCGTGGCATCGCCCTGGGACGACGCAACTGGCTCTTCGTCGGAAGCCCCCAGGGAGGCCAAACCGCTGCCATCCTCTTCAGCGTGCTCGCCAGCTGCAAACGCCATGAAGTCGAACCCTGGGCCTATCTCCGCGACGTGTTGCAACGACTGGCACTGCCAGCCACTCCTGAAGAGCTACGCCAACTGTTTCCCCATCGCTGGAAGCCAAACCCCGGCACGAAGTGACGGGATTCGTCGGACGCATACCTCTTCTTCATCTGACCAGCAGCGTCGTACATCCCGCCTCCAGATTACGCAGCAATTCGGGAATCGGGCCTCTGACAGGCCGAAATCGCTACAGCCTTAATTCGGGAAAGAGTGCGACCACAATTTGGTCGGGGACACATGACCAGCCCCATCGTACACCCCGTCTCCAGTTTGCGCAACAATTCGGGAATCGGGCCTCTGGGAGGCCGAAATCGTTACAGCCTTAATTCGGGAAAATGTGCGACCAGAATTAAGACGGGGACAGCTATTCTTTTTGGGTTGCAATATCAATTATCCGTAGGCGTATGTCGTAGTTAATCCTTATAGTAACCCTACTACCAATTCGAATTGACTTAATAGCATCAAGCGTTGCCTTCTCCCAACATCCGCCTTCATCAGGCGACCCTCCTAGCCACCTTGGCACTGCATTTACAACCTCATTGTCTCCGTTGTGGCTAATGCCTATCCAATACTCCCCTTTGTCAACAACCTTTCCGGATATAGTGTTCTCCAGTATCTTTGGAGGCACCACAACTTCAGATTCTATATGTCCCCATCCAATTGTACCCCGTTTCATAATTACTTCGCAGTCCGGGAGGATCTTACTCAGAATGCCTTCGCCGGTTGAAGTAATATGAGTCCCAATAAGATAAAGTTTCCTAAGCGTCGTCAGCTTCGCTAAGTAAGGAATGCACGTATCAGTCACAGGAGTATTCGATAGATCTAGTACTTCTAGTGATTGCAAATTCTTTAAATGTACAACACCAGCATCAGTGACCATTGAAGAGGAAACTCCAAGTTCACGTAAATCACGTGCTTGGCCTAATGCCCTAAGGGATTTATCTGATAATTTTGAAGATCCTGAGAAAACGAGATTAGTTAGCCCAGGAACGCTGCTCAGTAACCTGACACCATCATCAGATACTTGGCTACAGGAATGCAAATGCAATTCACGGAGCTTGCCTAACCTTGCTAATCGACCAACACCCATGTCAGTTATTGCACCCTTATCTATCCTTCCTTTAGTTTGATTTATTAAGACATACTTAAGTTTGTTGCATTTGGATAATTCCGATAGCCACTGGTCATTGATGTTCATATATACCAAATGCACAGTTTCCAGATTAGGGAATAGCACAGATATGTCGGGGCAATCTGGACACTTCACATTGCTATTGGAAGCTTCAAGTTGTATTTTTTGTAGATTTCTCATCGATGACAAGTATTCTATTGCTTTTGAGCTGATTTTATTATATCTGACTGACAGTTCTTCAATCGTATTTAGGCTTGATAAATTCTCATAATCGACATCATTTCCTTCAATTGTAATCGCTAGCGTCTTCAATCTCTTTAGGTTTTGCAACAATTTGAATGCTGGTACATTATTACTATCGGTAAATTGGAAGCTGCAAGATAGTTTCTGCATTTTATCTAAGTTACATATTGTTGGCAATGACTCACAAGTTAGCAAAGTGCCAGAAAGATCTAGCTCAGTAAGATCGTAAAGGCATGAGAGATAATTGATACATGAATCATTTATTGCAGTGCCTCGAAGGTTCAATACCTGCAAGCCCCTCAGATCCGCTAGCCACTGAAAATCAGTTGGTTTAATCCGCTTGCCACTGAGATCAAGTGACTTTAAGTTCGTATGGCTTGCGATTTCCTTCATCTGAGACTGAGTAATGACATCATCATCATATGCGTCTGTTGATGCATTGGTGTACGCGCTATATGATTTAGAAGTGCTCATAAATACCTGGATCGCTACATAGCATATAAGCCCAATAAATGCGAACGTGCATATGACGATCGTGCAATTACGCCTCATGTTATAACTCGATGCGAATGGAGTGTTGGCCTGCATTCAAAGTCTCCCTATGAGATTCACATTCTGAATCACCTTAAGGCACAATCGGGGAATACGTGCGAGGGCAATCGTCAGCTTTCCAAGTGGTGCAGTTGCACTCTTTCTTTCCTAATTCATACTCTGCTATCAGCTTCCTTACTCTATCTAAACACTTGCTGTATTCATCTGAACTGCTATACACAGCGCACAGTTGTATGAGATCTTTCTGTATCTTGTCTTGTCGCTGCATATCGCGACAGTCTAAGTTGACATGAATGGTGTGCGAAAAACACTTTTTCCCATTTATTAACTTATAGAAATAGAACGTAGTATTTGCACCGTAATCGTAAGCACAGTGACCTATTGGAGCATATTCGAGTTGAGGAATTGGTTCGAAAGGCACTAATGGCAATTTTATGTAAAGTGCTGTCCAGAAATAGGCTATACCAGACTTCGGATAAATGCAATAGGTTTGAGCGCATAGTCCACATTCATCGCAAAAAGGCTTGCCAATAGGTCTATTCTCGCCTCGAGATTGACCTTTCCCTGGACAGTAGGCTGGCCCTCCACCCGACTGCTGACTCGATTGTTGCTGAGCATTCTCTACTAGTAGCTGCCGATGACTTGTCAAGTGTACGAAGTTTGTTATCATGGAGAATGAATACAGATCGCCCGGTCTGCCAAACTTCGATAAGAATACACCATAAGCCGGACTGTACCACATTCTGTTAAAAATATAACTACCACGGCTTAATAGCACGCCAATTCTCCCTCTGAATCTTAAGTTGTTATTTGTTGATCCAATACAAACCAGGGCCTGCCCGAACGCATTATAATCATACACATCTGTCACCATTGCAATACTGTCAGTCAGTGCGGTCACTGAACCAAATATATCTGCATGATAAAAAGAAGTTGACAATTGCTTTTGGCTAATCATATTCCTTGGCGCGTTGGGTTCGGCGCAATAATTCGTTTGTGTCAGACCTGTTTCATCTGCCTCTTCAAGTGGAGCATGTCCGTCCCAAACGAACCTGAGTGTATTTGCTTGTTCCTGGGCTGCAATCCTTAGATTGCCATCTGCTTTGTAAGTATATGTACTACAATCCATGTTCGACCGTTTTACTTGTAGCAACCGATTTTCACAATCCCAAGTATTGGTAATACGCGTTAAAGCTGGCACCAGCTGAATCGACTGATTGCCATTGGAGTCAAAGGCAAAAGTAGTCCTTCCGGCGCTATCCTCGAGCCAATTGAGTTGATTAGCCGCGTCACAGGAGTAAGTGGACCTTACCCCCGAATCGATCATCAACCTTCGATTCTGTGAGGCGTCGTAGGAGTAAGTGGTGTCATAGGCATTCGCCCCGCTTCCTTGCTCTCTCGTCAGCTGATACGTCTTGTCATAACTCCACGTCACCCTATCAGCGTTCGCTTCGATCACGCGGGTCTTGTTGATCGTGTTATCGTAAGCATAGTCATAACGCGACACATACGTGCCATCTGCCCGAACATTTGCCAGGGTCGTGAGCCGATCCGCCGCATCGTAGCTGTAACTGGCCCGCACGCGGTTGGCGAGCTTCTGCATCGTCCTGCGGCCTGCCACATCATACATAAACGTGGTGTTCTCATCGAACGGATTGAGTAATCGCGTGATCTGGCCTACACCATCATACCAGTAGGTAAACCGCCCACCATCGGGTTCCCGCATCCTCACGCGCTGGCCCACCGCATCGTAGCCATAGGTGATTCGCTTGGCGAAGCTATCCGAGGCCAGCAGCGTGCGGCCCACGGCATCGAAGCTGTTGGTGTAGCGTCCCGTCCAGTCATGTATCTTGGTGCGTTGTCCCACGGCGTCGTAGACCTGGGTGGCTCGGGTTTGATCCTGGTACTTCCATCCGGCGGTCTTGCCTTCGACATCGTAGAAGTACGTGGTTCTTAGGCTGCGGCCATCGATGCGGAGTGTCTGCTGTCCAACGCTATCATACCCGTAAGACGTCCGACGGAGCAAGGCATCCATGACGTAAACTTGCCGCCCGTTGGCATCGTACGCGAAGCTGGTGCGATTCCCCCGGCCATCCACTAATCCCGTGCGCTGGCTGGCCCGATCATAGACCGTAGTCACGCGGATGTTCAGCGCGTTCAGCGACGCCACTTTGCGACCAGTCACATCATAGATGGTGGTCGTGCGGTTGTTGTTGGCATCCTGCACCGCCAGTTGCCGCCCCGCTCCATCGTAAAGATAGCTGGTGCGGAAGAGCAAAGGATTGATGGTGGCAATCGTCTGCCCGGCCTGATCGTAAAGCTGCGTGGTGCTGTTCGCCAGAGCATTGGTCATTCGCCGCTGCTGATTGGCGGCATCGTAAGCGAAGCTCGTCCGATTGTTCAGCGCATTCCTCACAGCTATGGTGCGGTTGGCTACATCATAGATCGAAGTCATGCGGAACAGCAACGGGTTGATCATCGCCACCGAGCGATCAGCACTGTCATACACTGTGGTGCTGCGATTCGCCAGCGCATCGACCAAAGCCACGGTTCTTCCAGCGACGTCATACACCGTCGTCGTACGATAGTTGAGCGCATTCCGCACTGCGATCTGCCGGCCCAGTGCATCATAGATCATGGTGGTGCGATTGAGCAGCGGGCTGATGCTTGCCTTCATCTGCCCGGCACTATCGTACACCATGCTGCTGCGACGTAGCAGCGGATCGACGCTCGCCACCGTCTCATTAGCGATGTTGTACACCGTGGTGTTGCGGAAGTTGAGTGGATTGATACTGGCCACGCCGCGGCCACCCGCATCGTAGACCATCGTGCCACGCCGACCCAGGGGATCGATGCTGGCCACGGTCTGTCCCGCCGCGTTGTACACGGTGGTGCTGCGGAAGTTGAGCGGATTGATTCCGGCAATCACCCGGTTGGCGGCATCGTATACCGTGGTGTTCCGCTGCAGCATCGGGTTGATCGTCGCCAAACTCCGACCCGCCGCGTCATAGACCATGCTATTCCGTCGCCCTAGGCCATCGACCTGGGCGATCACCTGGCCCGCCGTGTTGAACACGGTCGTGTTCCGCCTGAGCAGCGGATCGACCACCACGCTCTGCCTGCCCTCGCTGTCGTAGAGGTAACTGGTGCGGAAGTTGAGCGGATTGATGGTCGCCTTCACCCGCCCAGAGCCATCGTACACCATGGTGTTTCGCTGCAACAGCGGACTGATCATGGAGATCGGCTGATTCGCCTGGTCATACACCGTGGTCGTACGAAAGCCCAGGGCATTCACCCGGGCCACGGGATTGAACAGCGTGTCGTAGATAGTGGTGGTTCGCTGATTGAGCGCATTCACCACCGCAATGAGACGATCCGAGTTGTCGTAGAGGTAGCTGGTACGGAAGCCGAGGCCATTGATCTGTGCCTTCACTCGATTCCGCTCGTCATAAATCGTGGTCGTTCGCCGTAGCAAAGGATCCATCTTGGCAATCGGATTCCCGGCTGCATCGTAAACAGTCGTATTGCGGAAGCTCAGCGGGTTGATGCTGGCGATCTTGCGATGGGCATTGTCAAACACACTGGTCGTGATCCGACCCATCGGATCGACCATGCGATAGGGATGATCTTCGCCATGATCGTACACGGCAGTGGTGCGTGCCCCGAGTTCATTGATCTTCGCGACCGTTCGCCCCGCTGCATCGAAGAGATACGACACGCGGAAGTTGAGCGGGTTAATCACTGACGAGACCCGGACTCCGGCGTCAAACACAAAACTCGTACGACGACGCAACGGATCGATCACTGATTGCACCCGACCCACAATGTCACGCAAATAGGTGGTGCGGGTACCCGCTGGGGTGCTATGCCAATTCACCTGGCTGTATGCATCATAGCCAAAGCTGTACCGCTGGTTAGCCGGGTTGAGCCAGGCCTGCAACCGGCCCACCGAATCGTAAAGGTACGTGCTACGGAACAGCAGAGGATTCAGGATGCCCGCCAGTTGTCCGTGGCTGTTGTAAAGGTAGGTGTTTCTCCGGCTCTGTGGATCGATAGAGGCAATCCGGTTCTTGTTGCCATCGTACCGGAACAGCGTGCTGTTCCCATTGGCATCGACGATGGATGTGGACTGGCCAGAGCTGTTTACCCCGACAAAGTAATTATCCTCCGGAGGTGGGAAGACCAGGGGTGGAGGCGCGAAGCTGAGTGCTCGACGACCATAGGTGACGTTGGATTGATTGCCTACTACCCAGGCTGACAACAGGGGATTGGTGTAGCTGGCGATAAACCCATTGGAATAGGTAAACGTGCAGATCTGCGCCAGAGGATTGCGTACTGATCCCAGCACTCCATTGGCATAGGTCAGGGTGGTACGCAGGAAGTCTGCATCGGAGATGACCGTGCCGACAGGAATGGTGCCGAACTTGTAGCGATAGGTCAGGCTGACACGCCCTCCCAGGGGCCAGAGCAGTGAGGTGGCCTTCCCGGTTGAGCCGTCATACGCCAGGGTATAGCGTGGCCCGCCTTGGGGATTCCACCCCGTGAGGCGATGGTTGCCATCGTAGGCCATCGTGGTGCGATTGCCATCAGGCCGGGTGAACTTGGTCAAATCTCCGGAGCCATCGACTACGAAGCTGGTGATGCGGTTGGCCGGGTCAGTCAGCCGTCGGATCTTGTTCGAGCCGTCATAGGCAAAACTGGTGCGGCGCAGGAATGGATCGGTGATGAAGTTGATCCGACCGCCACCATCACGGGTCACGGTCCAGCGGGTATCGGAGCCATTGGCTACATACTTCAGCAGACCGGAGCTGTCGTAACGATACTTGGTACCTGTGTCGGTGACTTCGTTCCAGCCACTGCCTGATTCCTGCACACTGCTGGACAGGCCACTGGCTGGCGTGTAGTAGCCGCTGACGTCCTTGCCGCTGAACACAAAGGAAGTGCCGCTGGCCACCACGATATTGACGACCGTAGAGCTCACCTGCACCAGATTGCGATCCCAGGTGCAATTCCAACCATACCCATAGGTTGAAGCAGTCGGTGATTTGCCAGCATAGAAGAACTGGGGGAAGGGATCAAACAAGCCACCTATCGGTGGTGTCAGCATGGCATAGAGGGTGCCGGAAACAGGTTCCACGACAGGGAAGGCCCCGACATGCCCGTTGTATTCGCCCAGGCTGTGCCCCGCATCCTTGCTCAGCTCACTGAATTGGGCTTGCAGCGTGTTCAGTGCTGGCGAAGTAAACGAGGCCCGAGGAAAGACGGACGAATCCTGGATCGTGTCAGCCACGGTGATCGGCGCGGGAAGGGTTAGCCCCGGACGTGGGATGGCAGGAGCAGAAATGCCGCAACCGCAACTACCGCCACAACCACACCCGCCCCCGCAACTCCCTCCGCAGCCACAACCTCCTCCTTCGCCTGAACCACCATGCCCAGAACCGCCGGAGCCTGGCATTGTCCCGCCGTGCCAGAACGGAGGCTGATCACCAATAACAATATTGCTGCCACCAGGACTACAGCAGCCACTTCCCTGGCAACCATCCGATGAACCGAGTGCGGGCGGAGTGGGGCTCCCGCCACCCATCGTCACCGTCCCCGAACGAGGTAGTGTATCTTCCGCCACCACACACTGATACATTGCGATGACTCCCACCGGAGAACGGGGCACATCGTTGCTTGACTACTTCATCCGAAGTTCTCTATCAATCTTCCTGCGAATCTCTGGATTATCCCGCAACACACGACGCTGAGCAAGCAGATCTGCCACCACAGCACAGAGTATTTTGCAATTCATCTGGGAGCGGAATTGACCACGCTCACTGGTTTAAAGCATGGAGTTTGCTTAGCAAGTTGTGCATGCTAAAAAAAAATCCCGGAGCAGCCCTTCGGCTGCTCCGGGTGTACTTGTTGTCAACTGAAGCTGTTTCAAGAAGATCAGTTTGCTTCCAAGGACTGCAGGAGAGGTTCTGATGCTGCTTCGGACGCATCCAAGTACAGAACTGTAAAGTGAACGGACGATGATTTTTGTGAATCGTTCAGACATTATTATTGCTGTGCTGCCATTCTGTCTGAGCATGCAAGTAAGTCATTCATCAGCATACTCCAAGCGAGAGCATTCTTAACCTTGGTGTGACGGTTTCTGCGTTTTGGTGATCGCTGTTTACCATCGCCTCCGTCATTCTGCAGTGGCATGGCTTCCAGCTGGAAGCCATGCCGTTTAATAGTACTGATGGTGTCACCAGTATTGCGCGCAATGGTACGCAACAGGTCACGCCTGTGCATTGAGTTCTCCTTGTAGAGTTGTGAGTGTCTGGATTTCAACGGATCGTCTAAACGAGCCATGGCTCGAATCACTTCTTTTTCTTTGGTGGCTGCTTGTCTCCTTCCCGAGCTATTAGTTTTTCAGCTACCATGCCTGCTAACCATTTCAGAAACACTCTGCCTGGTGTTTCCTGTCCCCAATACGAATTTGTCTTCCTTGCTTCTTGTCCTGACTGCGATCGTTTACCCATCGATTCATCTCCTTGGGATAAAAAAAATCCCACGCTTGCGTGAGCGTGGGAAAACAGTTCAATAACGATCCACAATCTAGCCAGCAGCACGTTCACCTGGCTTAAAACGCGGATGTTCGTGTCGCTTGATCTTAGATTTCTCGGGAGGCAAAGTAAGCAGCCCATAAGGATCTACTACGCCTTGCTGTTCCATCATGGATCGTAGAGCTAACGCCTGATCAATAACCAGTGGAGCGACCTCAAGTCTCCTGGCGACCTCCTTTTTAGAATGACCGGCAGCCAGGAGTTTTGGGACGTCGTTCAAGACCTTCACCCTTTGTGGCGGCTCGAAGAGATCTACGACGAAGTCATGTTTCAGCAGCCCTGAACACATCTCCGGTGGAAGTGTCTGCGGCTTAAGCGCATCCAGATGAATGGTTACATGAGCTCGCAGCACTACGCTGCCGCCATCGATTAACATGTACGGGTAGACTTCGATTCCAGGAAACAGCTGACTGAGAAGCCGATAGGTCTCCGGGTCCTTGAAGTCGGCCTCGCCCAAACATTGCCGTGCCAGCTGCTTAAGTTCCAGCATGGATGGCATCTCAACTTCTATCTTGTCCTCCAACTTGCGCGTGTCCAGTTCAGTCTGTTTCAGACTGCGTTGGCGTTCCAGGTCGAGGAGTGTTGCGGTCAGAGCTGGGCTTATACCCAAAGTTGCTATTGCATTGGTAACGTTGGCGATTTTCGGCTCCAGCGTGCTGATCTCATTCTGAAGCATTTTAATAGCATCATTAGCGTTCTCCTGACGTAGTTTCAGTTCTTCCTTAACCAGCTTGAGGAACTCAATGGAGTATTCAGGCAGACGCTCGATGAGATCGAGTGCTTTTTCCGTGACCCGTTGAGCCAACTCCAGTCCGCTGCAACTGGCTGCGTTCCAGCAAAGGTATTGACGACAGCCAGAACACATCATGCGGTCTTTTTGTCCGTGCCCACCCCAATAAAGCAGGTGTTTACAGAGACCGCATCGCACATGTTGGCCAGGCCATGCCGTTCGTTTCCTGGGTTGACCTTTGCGACTGTCGCCAGCTGCCTGCCTGCCTCTGCAGTATTTGTCATTGCGGAGCTTGAGCATGGCATTGATACGATCAAAGCGATCTGGCTCGATGATCGTCAGATGAGGGCACTGCCGGACCAGTAGCTCTTCACGCGGAGCATTGACTGATTTGCGTCGTCCTGAACTATTGACTCGTAGCGACTTCTTACGGTTGCGCTCGCGAACGCCCTTATAAATAGGGTCAGTCACCATTCGCCTGACCTTGGCGTTGTCCCATGTTAGTGTTCGAGCGTGTTTTGCCACTGGGACATTTTGACTATTCAGCCAGTCTGCAACCTCGCAGTATGAGGCGCCTGCTTCAATTCTGCAAAAGACCTCTTTTACTATTGGCACCAGTGCCTGGTCTAAACGAAGTTCACTGTCATGCTTAGCACCTGGTGGCTTGATATGGCCAAACGATTGATATTGGACGATGCCTCCCTGAGAAAACCGGTTGCGCAGCGAACGGCGAATGCGATTAGAGGTGTCCATGTTCGACATTTCGTGCTTCATACTAGAGAACATGGAGTGGAGCCGCCAGTCTGTCGATGTATCGATGTGATCGTTGATCGCAACAAAACGAACACCGTAGTCCTCACACAGTTCACAAAACATAACTGAGTAGCTTCGACGACAGTGCCTGGACGACTCCTCGCAAACAACATGGGTGATCTGGCCAGACCGGATCAGTTGGTCAAATCGTGTCAGTTCTGGCCGTTCAAGGTTCTCTCCAGAACCCTGGCTCTTTTCAATGATGTATTCAAAAGGGCCTTCCAGGTTCTGCTCGACCCAGTTACGGCAAAACGCCACCTGGTCATCCAGGCTTCGGGCGTCCTGTTTCTCAGTGCTGATGCGGGCGATGATCAGCACTTTCTTAACAGCTTTAGCACCAGTCGAGTTGGCTTGGTTGTTATTGGTAGTCATGGCTTAGGCCTCCAGCTTAGTCATCGCTGCCGATAGCGAGGCTGGCCATTGACGTAAGGCTGCCTCGATCTGCAGGCGTTGGGTTTCGGGACGGGTATGAGTGTAAACAGCAGTCATGCCCAAGCCGGTTTGCAGGCTGGGACGGTGACCAAGGGTGAGTTGGCGGATGAGTGGATCGACATTGGCATCCTGCAGCAATGTCGCAAAGGTGTGACGCCAAGACTTGGGGCAGGTAACCTCAGCATGGCTCAGCTGACGCATTGTCCGAATAAAGGAATTACGGACCTGATCGGCTTTGACCGCGCCAGCATCACGCCAGACTTTCTTGGCTACCTGGAGTTCAACGCTTCGAGTCACTGGAACTTCAGTCTGCTGAATCCGGTGATGGAAAGCAGCTTCCAGCTCCGCCAGTGACCCCACTAGCACGGGGGATGCCCGACTACGGTACTTGTGTCGTAGAAATACCGGACCAGTCTTCCTTGAGCCGATCACTGATTTAAGCACGCAGACTAGTTCAGGTAGTAGGGGAATCTTGCGGTTGTTACCCGTTTTGACTCGCCAACCCAACGTGAGCTTGTTGCGTACCGTCAACCAGCCCGTCTCCAGGTCCAGGTCTTCGATTAAGAGATGTACCAGTTCGCCAATACGCATACCCGTCTTAGCGAGTACAAAGTGCATGGGAAATGACCATGCATCGGCAGCTTTCCAGAACGCTATCTCTGTTGTCTCATCGAAGACAAAAACCTGCTTGCGATCTTCAACTCGGAGGTGGTCCCAAGGTAGGCGCAGAAAGGGGTTGGTCGCATAAGGCGGAAGTAGCCTCTGCTGGCTGGCATAACTCAACAGACTGCGACACACCTCCAGAATGTAACGAATGCCTGCATCTCGCAGACGACGCTTGCGGCTGTTCGGGTGACCGTTAGGTGCCACTTCCAATTGTCGCAAGTAACAAACGAAAGCGTCGACGGAGATGAGGTGGAGTGACACTTTGCGGCCAAGCGACTTGACAAAAGTCACGAGGTGCTCCAGTGCAGCCCGGTAGCGCCGGACCGTATTCATCGAGGACTTGCGAACATACTCGTGATGATCGAGAAACTGTTGCTTGACAGCATCGACATCAATTGTGCCAGACACTGGTACCGACAGTTGACCAAGACTGAGTTGACCGTGGATCTGCCCAGCTTCCTTTTCGGCAGTGCGCTGACAGCTGCCAGACTTAATCCGGCAGGCCTTACCGCAGCTGCGATAATAGAGCCACCACGCGTTATGGTGGAAATAGATCGAAACTCGCCCGATACGTAGCCGGGCTGGCTTACGCCGTTTCGCAGACATGCACAACGCTCCTGTGCACAATGTGTGCACCAAATGTGCACCAGCGAGCGTTTTCGAAGGTATGGGTTTTGGCGTAAATGCTGATGGATCAGTCAGTTACGCCATTCGACAAGAATTGTAAGCGGAGAGGAAGGGATTCGAACCCTTGATACCCTTGCGGGTATATCGGTTTTCGAGACCGACGCATTCAACCGCTCTGCCACCTCTCCGTTTTTTCAGCCGTGCCTGCTCCATGCCATGACTTGGCAGGTCACTTCTTTCTCGCTTCCGTGGTACTGACACGTATCAGCTTATTATGTTCATCCACCATCGCTACCTGGGGGACAACGGGTTTATCGCTGTCAGCGAAGCACATGATAATCAGTTTGTCGCCCACTTCAGCCAGCCGGGCTGCGCCGCCATTCAGCGTGCATTCCCCGGGCTCGCCGCCGGGCAGGACATAGGTCATGAATCGTTCGCCGTTCTCGACGTTCACCACCTGTACTGCTTCGTTTACCTGAATGCCTGAAGCTTCCAGGAACTCAGGCCCCAGCGTGATCGAACCCACGTAGTTGACGTTCTTATCCGTCAAACGAATATTGTGGATTTTCCCGTACAGATACGTGCGTAACAACATGCGACCCCAGTCCTCTTTCCTGCGTGGGACTAGTTTATGAATACGACTCTCTGTTGCAATGTGACGCAATCAGCACGTATCCGGGAATCGCGTTATGCCGCTCGCAGATCATGGTCCACTGCATCGGCGGCGATCCAGCCGGACATCATGACCATCGGCATGCCTGGACCGGGATGTGCTGCTCCACCCGCCAGATACAGCCCTGGCACATCCTTCACCCGGTTGTTCGGCTTAAAGCCACCCTGCATTTTGCCGTGGCTGGCTAACCCGTAGATGGCACCGTTCAGCACCTGGTAACGATCATGGATGTCCTGCGGCGTAAGGTGATGCTCCACGACGATGCGCTCTT
This sequence comes from Gemmatales bacterium, assembly GCA_046350055.1. Lineage (GTDB taxonomy): Bacteria > Planctomycetota > Planctomycetia > Gemmatales > HRBIN36 > JAEUIE01. Next base: position 118,843 of record JAXMBC010000001.1, read on the forward strand.
CGAGATCAGTCATTCCCGCCACATCAGCCAGCTTCTGGAAGATCACCCGGCGATAGCTGGGGAACATCGACTTCCAATTCTGCCCCGGTCGTAGATAAGGCGTATGCACCAGGATGTAGAGCGCTTCGCTACCTTCAGGAGCAACACCCGGTTCTGTCACAGCTGGTGCACAGACATAGCACGATGGGTCCGCAGCGGGGATACCATGGCGATAGATGTCTTCAAACTCCCGATGCGGATCCGCGGAAAAGACAAAGTTATGGTGGAGCAACTGCGGATAGCGTTGCTTGAGGCCCAGGTAGAGTACCACCCCGGAGCAGGCTGGCTCATACTCACGCTTGCGTTCAAATGCAGCCGCAACATCCGTACCCGCAAGCAGTTCCCGATGGGTGCGAACGCTGTCCATATTCGAGACCACCGTATCAAATCGATGAATCGTGCCATCCTGAGTGACAAGGCCCGTGACTCGTCCGTGATGGAGTGTCAACTGCTTGACCTGGCAACCCGTCTGAAAACGCACACCGAGATCCCGGGCGAGTTGATGCAGTGCTACCGGCACCGCCCGTGTACCACCAATCGGGTACCAGACACCTTCGCTGGTCTGCATATGTGCGATGCCACAGAGCACAGCAGGCGACTGATCCGGAGCGGAGCCAACATATTGTGTGAAGTGGTCAAGCATCTGGGCGACCCGTTCATCGGGCACGAACGACCGTACCGTGCTGGCGACAGTTTTGTGGAAACGCATTTCCAGCAAGTCTTGCAGCATGGCCGGCTGAAGCGATTCGCGAAAGTTCATCATGTCGCCAATGCCACCGATGGGCTTCCAGAAATAGAACCGCTCTGAAATGCGGTGCAGCCGTTCGGCCATGACATGGAACTGCTCATAGCCTTTGACCGAGGCAGGAGAATAGTCCTGAAGTGTCTGCTTCATCTTCTGCAGGTTGGCGCTCAGATCAAGCGTGGTGTGATCGGAATAGAAACATCGCCACTGGGGATCGAGCGGGACCAGCTCCAATTCATCCTCCAGCCGTCTCCCTGCTTCAGCAAAGATGCGCTTCAGCACCGATGGCAAAGTGAGAATTGTTGGGCCCATATCGAAGCGAAAGCCAGCCTGTTCATGTACAGCGGCTTTGCCACCAAGCCAGTCGTTACGTTCAAAGAGTGTTACGGCATAACCCCGGGCTGCCAGGGTGCAGGCTGCCGCCAGTCCAGCCAGACCACTACCGACAATGCCAACGGACTGACGACGCATCGCTACCATACTGACTCCTGTCAAGACGCGCAAGGACTCAGACGTACTTACGCCACTGGAGAACTGACAGTTTCAGTGTAGGAATACGTTCCGTTACAGCAGTTTGTAAAGGAGAAAACAGAGGAGGAGTCCAGCCAGGGCGCCACCCACAATCAGCGCAATGATGTAGCTCTTGGGCTGTTTCTCTACATAGCCGGCTGACGCCATGGGCACTGGAGAGGATGGCGACCTCGGATTGCGCACCGGCTCTGCCAAAGCCACTTCCAGCGTAAGCGAAGGCGTGGACATCTTCTTCAGCGAAGGTCTGCTCGGATGGACAGGTGGCTTGCTAGGTAGCGATGGAACCTTGACACCGGTGCGATGGAGCTGAATTTTCTCGAGCGCTTCAATCACTTCCCCGACTGACTGGTACCTTGCCGCAGGAGCTTTCGCCATCATCTTGTTGATGATGGCCTGCAATGCACTGGGCACTGCAGGGTTGAATTGCTTGAGCGATGGCACTTCATCCATCTGGTGGGCCATCAGCACCTGGTAGCTAGTCCCCTGAAAAGGCGGCTTGCCCGCGATGAGTGTGAAGAGCGTCGCCCCCAGGCTATAGACATCGCAGCGGCAGTCGTATTCTTCGCCCAGCGTCTGTTCGGGCGAGATAAACTCCACCGTGCCCACGACCGAATTGGGGTCGTACATTTTGGTGATGTTCATCTTCTCATCGTCAGAGAATCGGCTGTGCCCCATATCGAGAATACGTGCCTTGCCATTCTTGTCGATGATGATGTTGCTGGGCTTCATGTCGCGGTGAATGATGCCCTGGTTGTGTGCGTGTTCCAGACCGTGCGATACCTGACGGATATATTCAACAGCCTGCTCGGGTGATAACGGCCCCGTCGTATTCAACATCTGCTGGAGTGTCTTGCCTTCCACATACTCCATGATGAGATATTGCAGTCCATTCTCTTCCGCAAAATCGTAAACACGCACGATATGCGGATGATTGAGATTGGCTGTAATCCGGGCTTCGCGATTGAATCGTTCCTGAGTGAGCTTGCAGTTGGAAAGATTCTGCTTAACCACCTTCAGGGCGACATAGCGATCCATCGCGTCATGCTCAGCAAGGAAGACCGCATCGGTCTTTCCTTCCGATAGCATGTTGAGAATCTTGTACGAACCGACATGGAAGCCACGGAACTTGCCCTGCAGCAGGCGGTTACCCTGATACAGCGTGATGACGCCTTCGCGCACCATCATGGTGGCAAGCGCTTTGGCATTGTCGGGCAAATCACTGCGAAGCTTCCAGGCTTCCAGCGTTTCCCCGTCCACGAGGGCGCTTTTCTCAAGCACATCAAAGAACTCATCGACGCCGGAGAGGCAAAGATCCATTAGCATGGCGAAGACTTCATCACACGACATAGGGGGGCGAACACTAAAAGATAGGTCATAAATCCGATGAAGAAGCCTGCTGGCGAAAAAATATTGATAAAACTCAATCCTGCAGCGCAAGCCCATTTTCAATGAAACTGGGCGAAACTGGCAAGCAGTTTCGCCCTTCTCTTGATGCTTCGACGATTGCGACCGGTTAGAGGCGGGAGGACGAGTCTCCTGCCAGGCCGAGCTTCATAGCTCGCGACTACTACCTGTTGAACACCAGCGTGACATAGTTTGTCACGTTTTCGTACTTCTTGCCCTGGTGTTCGCCAGCTTCCTTCACCACGTGTTTGGCACGCAGGCCATACAGCCCTTTGGGTGCGTTTTTCAGATCGAAAGTAACATAGCCATCCTTATCTGTCTTACCCGTCATTTCCTTGAAACCTTCTGGCCCGACCAGGACTACTTCGCTGTCAACAGCTGGGTCGTTCTCGTATTCGACCAGAAACTTACCTGCCGACTCTTCCCGTGCCTGCAATGGCTGGCAGTGGAAGCAGGCGGAATCCTTCAGATCGCCCTTCTTGTAGATGGCATAGTACTTCAGCAGTGAAGCTGGATTGTTGCCACGCTGAAAGACGCCATAGACGCACTTGCCACGGATGACATGCGACTTCTCAGGGAATGCAGCGATGAAAGCTGCGTCACCTTTTTCCATGGATAAATCCACGTGCTTGGTGGCAGGGTCATGCACATAGAGACCGGTTTGCTTGATTTTCTCGATCAATTCAGGGTTGCCGGTATCAGGAGCCAGCTTGTCGCTGAACACCAGCTTGACTGTGTTGGGCTTATCGCCGGGGATCAACCAGATAAAGTGAGCCTGGCACAGGCTGCTGACAAACAACATCGACACTATCGCGAAGCCCAGTCGAAGCATGGTACAACTCCAGAAAAGACACTTTCCCACCCTGCTAACCCGCTGGCAGCAGCGTGGCATCATGGTATCATTGTTGTAGCAACCTCAACACCAATGCGAGAGTGCAGTGTTTTCCAATCGACTTCCGTTGCCCGCCTTGATTGAACACTGCCGTGCCCTGCGTCATATGCTCGACGCCGGTCTGACCTTGCCGCAGGCGATGAAGCATCAGGCCAAATCGGGGCCTGCCGCGATCAAACCTATCGCCAGGAGGCTTTCTGACCGCATGGCCGAGGGCGACAGCCTGCTCGATGCCCTTGAAGACGAAAGGCAGTACTTCCCCCCGCTCTATTTCGCCATCGGCTCCGTTGCGGAAGAGACTGGCACCCTGCCCGAAGCTTTGCGTGAGCTGGAACAGTTCTTCGTCCTGCAGAACACACTGTGGAAGAAGTTCATCTCGCAGATCACCTGGCCTGTCATCCAGTTTGTGCTCGCCACACTGGTGGTCGCGGGCTTGATCTACCTGCTTGGCATTATCGGCAATGGTACGCATGGCCTGTCCGTCTTCGGCCTGCAGGGAGGCGACGGTGCGGCCAAGTTCTTCTTTGGTATCTGGGGACTCATTCTCTTCGGCTATGTCTTCATCTACGTCCTGCGAAACGTCGTTGGCCGCGGACCCTTTGTCGACAGCATCGCCCTCAACCTCTATGCCCTCGGACCAACACTGGAAGCACTGGCGCTGTCCCGCTTCTCGCTGGGTATGGCTGTCACCATGGAAGCAGGACTCAAACCTCAAGATGCGGTGAAGATGGCGCTCGAAGCTACGGGAAATTACGCCTTTACCGATCGCATCAAACCAGCTCAGGCCATGCTGCGTTCTGGAGACGAGTTAGCGGAGACGCTGCGTGAGCAGCGTGTTTTCCCTGAAGTGTTCTGCGACATCGTCCATACCGCGGAAATCAGCGGTAACGAGCCTGAGACGTTCAGCAGACAGGCAAAACAGTACAGCGAGATTGCTGAGTCACGTCTCAAAATACTCGCCACCGCAGCCTACTGGATCGTCTGGCTCATGGTCGCCATCTTTATCATTGTGCTCATCTTCAACATCTATGGGCAATACATCGGAGCACTTGGCAAAATCGGATGACGTTGGCACTCTCTTTGCGTTATGATTCAGGTGTGGAGCATTGGCTTCCACTCCTTCATCTCCGCTTCAGACTCGCACTCAGGAAGTTGATGAAGATACCAACCCGAAGCGTCAGCGCGGAAGTGTTGCGACAACCAATCGCAACAGCTTCACTGTTTGTCTGCGGGTTGCGCTGACCACCTTGCTATAAGGGGAATCCCATGCCACAAGCTGTCGCTGATCCCGAATCGCTCAAACGCTTCGCACAACAACTGCAGAACTTCACCCAGACCATCCAGTCAGGTCAGACAGTGCTGCAGGCCCAGCTCAATGCCCTGGGTGACACCTGGCGTGATCAGGAGCACGAAAAGTTCCTGACAGCGTTCCAGGAACTGAAGATCATGGTGCAGCGTTTCACCGCCGCTGCGACGGAGCATGTGCCGTTCCTGCATCGCAAAGCCAAACGCATCGAAGAGTACCTGCAGCAACGGTAGCTGCAGTCCGGCTAACCCTGCCCTTGCATCCCTTCCTCTTCCATGGAAGGGAACCAGGCAACTTCTGGAGTATCCCATGTCCGCCGGCGCCAACGTCACCAAAGTTGATGCCCTCGATGACTTCCGTGCTGCCTGGGTCGGTCTCCAGGAAAAGATCATTCAGGCACTTTCCGTGACGGAAGGTGAAATCACGGCAGCCTTTCGTTTTCTCGATCAGCAGATGCACTTCTGGAAAATCGAAGTCACCAAGCGCCAGGAAGCCTACGTGGAAGCCAAGCAGATCTTGAAACGGAAGGAACTGGGGCGCACCTTCGGCCACAAGGTGGATACCACGGTACACGAGGAAGAAGTCCGCAAATGCAAGGCCCGCTGGCAGCAGGCTGAGGAAAAGCTGGCTCATGTCAGAAGCTGGAAACCCCGTCTCGAACATCAGGTGCGAGACTATCTCGGGCCTCGTCAGGGGCTTTCCGTGCAGGCGGAAACGGAAATGGTCAAGGCCCTCGCCTTCCTCGATCAGAAGATCACCAGCATCGCACAATACCTTGCCACGACAGCACCCACATTCGTTTCCGGGAGTGCCAAGCCATGACATCAGGAGTCGGCGAAGTCCAGCTCCAGGACGGACTCAAGAAACTGCTCATCCGCTGGGACGAAACAACGCCATATTGGAACGACCAGGTACGCCTCGAGTTTCAGCGAAAGTACATCGATCCCCTGGTGCATCAGATCAAGACCACCATGCAGGCACAGGAAGACCTCGCCCGCATGATGCAGCAGTGCTACCAGGATTGCAAATAACCCGGCTCATCTACCCATGAAGATACCCATGACCACCGCTCATCCTTACGAACAACTGCGTCAACTGGTCCGACATCTGCGGGCCGCCATCGCCAGCCGCACAGCAGCTGAACGAGAACTGGCTACCGTTCACCTCGAGAAAGCCCAGGCAGCTGAAGATACCTGGAAGCAGACGCAGGTTGATCTGCAACAACGCCGTGAACAGCAGCTGCTCGAGACGCAGAACCGGTTCAAGGAACGCAAGAATACCTTCGCAAGTGGCGCGCACCGTGAACTGGAAACGCTCAAGCAGACACTTGCCGACGCAGAAAAGGAGATGACCGGCCGCCATTATCTGGAAACGGAAGATCTGAAACGTGCTTACGAAAACGCCGTCTGGTCCACCAAAACCGTCTACGAAGGCGACAAGAACAGTGCCAACGAAACACTCCGGGTTCGCGAACACGAAGCCAGTGTGGCTTGCAGGAAGATGCAGACAATGCTGAGTGACGCAGAGTCACTTCTTGTCGAATGGGGGATCAGTCCCCACTACGCCGAGATGCCGAAGGTGGATTCCTTGAGCGTTCCCGATGGCACCACTGCCACCGAGATGTTAAGCGAATACGTCAAGAAAGCAGAAAAGCAGTTTGCCTATCTCAAGAGCCTGACACTTCCCAAGCTCCTCAAACCCGTCTTCGTTATCCCCTTTGCCATCCTGCTGACCATCATTCTCACGATACCCATCGTGATGGTCACCGGAAACAAGCTGCTCGGCCTGGCGATGGGCATCCCTGCTGCTGCAGTCATCAGCTTTTCCATCATCATCTCGGCCAAACAGGTTGCTGCCTGGCAGGCCCGTCGCGCCACTTTCCCTCTGGGCGATACGGTGGCTGAGGGCATCACCCTCGAAGCACCGATCAAGAAGGAAGCAGAGTTAGATACCAAACGAGAGCTGAAACGCCTGCAGGACCAGAAAAATGCTGATCTTGCCAGCCACGAAACTAACTATGTCCCCAGGATCAAGGAACAGAAGAAGGCCTTCGAGCAGGAATCCATCACGTTCTACGTCAACAAGGAAAAACGCCTCGCGGAACTGCAGAAGAAGGTGAAGACGGAAATCGACAGGATTGAATCCGAACTTGCTGAAAGCCTCAAAACCCTGGAAGAGACATACACCCGCGACCTGGCAACAGCAGAGGCCAACTACCAGCGTGATGCAGTCACGGTGCGTGAGAAATACAACATCGCCAAACAGGGCATGAGCGAAGCCTGGCACAAGGCCATGCACACCCTGCAATCCGAAGCCCGGACGCTCAATGAGACGGTGGATGCCCAGAGTCCCCCCTGGCAAAGCTGGCAGGCATTGCCCACACCAGCCACCATGCCCAACATCATTCGCGTCGGAACCTACACGCTCGATTTCAACCAGATGCAGGGAGGCATGCCGGTTGACTCCGAACTCCAGGCTGTTACGCCGCGCAGCATCACCATCCCCGCCCTCGCCCCCTTCCCCACTGGTGGCAACATCCTCCTCAAGGCTGATGGCCCCGGCAAACAACAGGCCGTCGATGCTCTCCAGCAACTCACACTGCGTTTCCTCACCCAGTTACCCGCCGGCAAAGCCCGCCTCACAGTCTTTGATCCAGTCGGGCTGGGAGACAACTTCGCAGCTCTCATGCATCTCGCCGATTATGACGAAGCACTCATTGCCCATCGCATCTGGACCGAAGAACACCACTTCGAGCAACGCCTCGTCGACCTGACAGGCCACATGGAAAGTATCATCCAGAAATACCTCCGCAATCAGTATCCGAGCATCGAAGCCTACAACGAAGATGCCGGCGAGGTGGCTGAGCCATTCCGGTTACTGGTCGTGGCCAACTATCCCGCCAACTTCAATACGGAAGCAGCCAAGCGGCTTGTCAGCGTCTCCGCCAGCGGGGCTCGCTGCGGGGTGAGCACGTTCATCAGCATGGACACCGGTGCCAACCAGCCGCGCGATATTAACCTCGATACGCTCGAAGAAAACAGTCTGATATTCGAGTATACAAACGGCAGCTTCCATACTGTCGATGAAGACTTCGCCGGATTGCCACTGACCCTGGCTACCCCGCCCGAAGACGAGCGCACCACGGAACTGCTGAACAAAGTAGGCCAGGCGGCCCGTGATGCTGCCAAGGTCGAAGTGGCCTTCAAGCTCGTCCATCCCCAGCACGATCAGAAAGCTCTCTGGTATGCCGACAGCGCCAATGGGCTGAGCATTCCTCTCGGCCGGGTGGGTGCGACCCGCCGGCAGTCGCTGACGCTGGGTCAGGGCACATCGCAACACGTCCTGGTCGCAGGTAAAACCGGTTCGGGCAAATCGACGCTTCTCAATGTGCTCATTACCAATGCTGCGCTGCACTACAGCCCGGAAGAACTGGAGATGTACCTCATCGACTTCAAGAAAGGTGTGGAGTTCAAAGCCTATGCCAATCATCAGTTACCCCACGCCCGGGTGGTGGCCATCGAAAGTGAACGGGAGTTTGGCCTTTCCGTTCTGCAGAAACTGGATGCCGAGCTGAAACGCCGGGGCGAGAAGTTTCGTGAACTGGGTATCGCCAATATCAAGGATGTGCGACAGGCTGACAGCAGGAATATCTACCCGCGCATCCTTCTCATCGTCGATGAGTTTCAGGAATTCTTCGTCGACGATGATCGCCTGTCCCAGGAAGCAGCCCTCCTCCTGGACCGTCTCGTCCGACAGGGCCGTGCCTTCGGTATTCACGTGGTGCTGGGGTCGCAGACCCTTGGCGGTGCGTACACCCTCGCCCGCAGCACCATCGATCAGATGGCCGTGCGAATCGTACTCCCCTGCTCCGAATCCGATGGCCACCTCATCCTCGGCGATGATAACCATGCAGCCCGTCTCCTCAGCCGGCCTGGCGAAGCCATCTACAACGATGCCAGCGGTCGGGTGGAAGGAAACCATCCGTTCCAGATCTGCTGGCTCGATGATGATCAGCGGGAAACGCTGCTTAGCGATATCCGCAAGCTCTACGACTCTTCACCGAAGAAAGTGGAACTGGCCGAACCCATTGTCTTTGAGGGAAATGCCCCTGCCGAACTGCTCCGCAGCCGCCCGTTGCGAGCAGCCCTGGAGAAAGTGCCTACCCAGGCACCCAGAGAGCCACACGCCTTCCTCGGCGAAGCGATCGCCATCAAGGATGCCTCCACCGCAGTCTTCAAAAGGCAATCGGGCAGTCAGTTGCTGGTTCTGGGACAGGACGAACGAGGTGCAGTGGGTCTCCTTGCCGGCGCGGTGGCCAGTCTGTCTGCCCAGCATCCCGTCGGTTCCGTGCAGTTCTACTTCCTTGCTGCGAATGTCGAAGTGGATCCCGTCAAACCCCTGCACGATCTGATCAGGAAACTGCCTCACCCTGTGCACATTGCCCAGCATCGGGAAGTTGCCAGCATGATGCAATCGCTTACCGAAGAGCTGAACAATCGCAAGGCAGCTCCACCCGAAGCAACCCCCAGTCCCATCTTCGTAGTCATCTGTGGCATCCATCGTCTGCGTGACCTCCGCCGCAGCGACGACGATTTCAGCATGGGTAGCGAAGGAGGCGTCTCACCTGTCAATCAACTGGCTGAGCTGGTAAAAGAAGGAGCACCACTGGGCATTCACTTCCTGGTCTGGGTCGATACCGCCACCGGGGCCAGCCGCAGCTTCGACCGCGTCACCCTGCGTGAGTTTACCCTCCGGGTGCTGTTCCAGATGTCAGCCAACGACTCCAGCAACCTCATCGACAGCCCAGCAGCTGGTAAGCTCGGGGCCCATCGAGCACTCTACTTCTCAGAAGAGCTGGGAACGCTGGAGAAACTGCGACCTTACGGTGTTCCAACAGAAGAAACCATCCAGGTACTGGGGGACAAGCTGGCAGCCTGGAACAGGTAGAGTCGGCTGGGGGGAGATTCATTGGCTCCCCTGCTACTCGTCTGCTAATTCGAGTCAGACTGATGAACTCTACAGCAAGTCGCTACGCTTATGCTGGTTGAGGTACTCCACCAGCTTCTTGATCCCTGCTTCGTCATCACGCCGGGCCACCAGGGTATGCGGGCCTTCACGAACGATCAGCAAGTCATTGACGCCCACGGTCGCAATCACTTGCCCGGGTGAGCCATCCCCCATGATGATGCACCGTTCGGTGTTCAGCTTGATGTGCTCGGTACCATTCACGGTGTTGTTCTGATTATCCTGCGGGAAGTGCCGTTCGAGCGCGAGCCAGCTGCCTACATCATCCCAGGAGAATGGAGCAGGCAGCACAATGCCCTGCCGACAATGCTCCATCACGGCATAGTCGATGCTGATCTTCTTCAGCGGCTCGAACTCCGCCCGGAATACTTCGAGTCGCTGCGGAGTGTTCCAGGCAGCCGCAATCCGCTGGACACAACTATGCAATGCAGGGTGCAGTCGTTCCAGTTCACTCAGGATAGCAGCAGCCCGCCACACGAAGATACCGCTGTTCCAGTAGTACCGCCCGCTCTGCTGATACTGCTGTGCCGTCACAAGGTCAGGCTTCTCCTTGAACGCTGCGATCCGGTAGGCTTCCATACTACTGCGGCCTGGAAGAGGTTCTCCCCGCTCGATGTAGCCAAACCCTGTCGCGGGATAAGTCGGTGGAATACCGAAGGTGACCAGTGCCTGGGGATGTTCGCGGGCCAGTTCCGCTGCTGCCTGCACCGCCCGCTGAAACAGTGGTAATGGTTCAATCACATGATCCGCGGGTGTCACCACCATGACCGCTTCGGGATCGACCTGGGCCACGAGCGCCGCTGCCACGCCAATGCAGGCTGCGGTGTCACGCCCCATCGGCTCCGGCACCAGCCGGTCCACTTGCAGCCCCGGCAACTGCTCCTTCACCAGCGGAGCCATGCTCGCCCCGGTGATGACCCAGCGATCGGCAGGCTTGGCTACTACTTCGATGCGGTCGTAGGCGATTTGTAACAGCGTGCGCTGCCCGGTCAGGGCAAGAAACTGCTTCGGCCGGACTGCCTTGCTCCGCGGCCAGAACCGCGTTCCCCCACCGCCTGCCATGATGATCGCGTGAATGGACATGTTGTTCAGAAGCCAGGAGTCAGAAGTCAGATTCCAGAAGTTAGAATATGGAGGTCGATTACTTACTGGCTCCTGTATTCTGGCTTCTGGCTCCTCAGGATTAGAAGTCCACCCTCAACCCGTCATACGCCAGCTGGATATGCTCCGGCAGTTCGCTGCTGATGTTGACGTGTTCCAGTTCGTGGCTGATGTGGGTGAGGTAGGTCTTCCTCGCTTGCAGGTGCCTGGCGACGTCAATGGCCTGGTCGAGCGAGAGATGGTTCGGATGATGCCTGCGACGCAAGGCATCCAGTACCAGCGTATCCAGCCCCTTGAGCAGTTCCTGGCTGGCCGGGGGAATCCGGCTGACATCAGTGCAGTAGGCCAGGTTGCGCACCCGAAAGCCGAGTACATTGAACCGCCCATGCTCCAGATACACCGGGGTAATCATTTCGCCGAGCACTTCAAAAGGCACCCCCGGCTCCACCCGTACAAACTTGATCTGCGGCAGCATGCCCCGAGGCATTTGCTCGGCAGCTTCAGTAAACGCATACGAAAAAGCCCGTCGCACAACATGCTCGGTCTCTTCGGTGCAATAGACATTAAGTGGTGAATTCAGATGACGGGGAAACAGTCGAACATCATCGAGACCATACAGATGATCGACATGATAGTGGGTCAGCAGAATGGCGTGGACGAATGGCACCTTCTCACGCAGCAGGGAGAGTCGCAATTCCGGCGGCGTATCGATCAGGATTCGCCCCTGAGGCAGGTTCAGGAGCACACTGCTGCGATAACGCTGATTGCACGGGTTGGTCGAGGTGCAGACTTCACAATCGCACCCCAGAACAGGTACCCCGGTGGATGTTCCAGTGCCAAGAAACGTAAGCGAACGACCTGATGACATGTGGTCAGTATAGAACTTGCAGGCGAGATGCCAGTGACACCAGCCCGAAGCGTCAGCGAGGAAGGCACGTGCCTTGGTAACTGTGCAGACACCAAAAAGAAAAACCCGCGAGGGCTACTCGCGGGTTGTGGTGGTTACTGGTTTAGTGGCTGGGTGGCATCCCCGGGCTGGAACCGACCAGGTGTTCCTGTCGGTAGCCACCCATACCCGCGTAGAGCAGGATGAGCAACAAGAAACCAACGGCCAATGCCGCAGGCACCAGGGCAGTATACATCAACGCGGTCTTTGCACCATACAGGCGAGACTCATCCAGTTTCGCCTTGTCAGCTGCATAATTGGGCTTGCCCTGTTCATCCCACCACTTCTTCAGGCCGGTGAGATTCTTCTCGAGTTTCTCTTCCACCTTGCCACCCTTGGCCTTCACCTCGTTCAAGGTGGCAAGATCCGATTCCAGCGTGGTCTTGCCCTTTTCCTTATCAGCAAGCCCCGTGTAATCGTCGAATACCTTCAGCTTGCCATTGTCCAAGCCAGCCACCAGGGGCAGCTTGTCTGGCAGATAGGTGGAGACGATGGGGAAGCCCTTCTTGTCAGGCGCACCATCTTCGGTGCGTGACATGTACCTTTCGTAGGTAGGATTCGAGAGCTCCTGAATCTTCTGCACAGCAAAGAGATCCTGCTTGTAGCCGATGCCAGGGCTGCCCAGCAAGCCGGCGGAAATCATGCCGACGCCACCGCTGATACCCAGCGCGAGTGCACCGCCCTTGGGGAATCGTTCCGAGATCACACCGAGCAGCGTGGGCCAGTAGAAAGTCTTGCCCAGACCGTACACGGTCACCGCAGCCATCCACATCCACATTTCGTTGGTGAAGGGCATGCCGAGCATGTAGAGGCCTGTTGCCCCCAGTACAGCACTGAAAAAGAGCAAACCGAGTGGCGAAATCTTGTGAACGATGGGGCCTGCGAAGAACCGCAGCACAAACATCAGAGCATTGGTCCAGATGAAGGCATAGAGTGCCTTCTTCTCATCACTCAAGACTCGCTGGGTGATGTTTACAATCCAGCTATCGGTGCCCAGTTCCACATAGCCCACCATGGCATGCATCAGGAACAGGAACAGGAGAACTGGCGACAGCAGGGTAAAGATCATGGTGCTCATCGATACGCCCGAGGCACTGGCTTCCGATTCCGGGAAACGCCGCCCCAGCATCATGAGACCATACATCAACACAGGCACCAGGAAGATGCCGAGTTTGTATTCCCAGCGAATAGAGACCTTGGCTATTTCCGAATACTGCCCAACACCCAGGACAATGAGCGCCCCAAGAATGAGCCCCAGCGGCCAGCCAGCATGAAGAATATTGAGCCAGTGCGTCTTGTTCTTCGGGAACAGGGTGGCCGTGAGTGGATTGATCACCGCTTCACAGGCGCCATTGCCCAAGGCAAAGAGCCACATGCCGATGTTCAGGCACCAGAAGGCCCCTTCCTTACCCATCGAGTTGAATACTGGAGTTGCTGCAAAGGTGACAACTGCCGATGAAGCATGCAGCAGAAAAGCAAGAATCATCAGCTTGCCGTAGCCGACAGCGTCCGCCAGGAAGCTACCAACAATGATGGTGATGCCAAAGGCAATCAGGCCACCACCTGTAATGGTGCCCAGTTCACTCTGGGTAAAGCCAAACTGATCGCCCCAGTCCTTGAGAATCGCTCCACGAACTGAGAAGCCGATACCCGCTGCGATCAGCGTGAGGAAACTGGCCCAGAAGAGGATTTTCTCATTCCATCCAGGCGATGCGGAACGTTGATCCATTATGGAGAGACTCCCAAAGTGTTCGTCGCCCTAACATGGCGACACGAAGCGACTTCGGGATATTAACAGGGGGCGAATAATAGTCCAGTAGAAAGTTGGGATGATTTACCCTGCCGCCCCCGCGTTCCCTGCCCCGTGGTACTCGCCATCATCCCCCACGCTGGCTGCCATGTACTCACGATTGAGCCGGGCTATCCATTCCACCGAGATATTCTTGGGGCAGACTGCTTCGCATTCGCTCTGATTGGTGCAATGGCCAAAGCCCTCAGCATCCATCTGGGCAACCATCTTCCGCACACGTCGCTTGGCTTCAGCCTTGCCCTGAGGCAAAAGCCCCAAGTGGGCCACCTTGGCCGAGACAAACAGCATGGCCGAAGCATTCTTGCAGGCTGCGACGCAGGCCCCACAGCCTATGCATGCTGCTGCATCCATCGCCTGCTCCGCGACGGCCTTGGGAATGGGGATGGCATTGGCATCCGGGGCATTGCCAGTATTCACCGACACAAAGCCACCTGCCTGAATGATGCGGTCGAAGGCCGAGCGATCCACCACCAGGTCCTTGATCACCGGGAATGCCCGGGCCCGAAACGGCTCGATGTAGATATGATCGCCATCCTTGAAGCTGCGCAGGTACGTCTGACAGGTCGTTACACCATTTTCCGGCCCATGTGCTTCGCCATTGATCACCAGGTTGCACGAACCGCAAATACCTTCCCGGCAGTCGTACTCAAAAGCTATCGGCTCCTTGCCCTCTGCTGACAGCCGATCATTCACGACATCCAGCATTTCAAGAAACGACATCTCTGGCGTCAGGTCCCGAGCAGTGATGGTCTCCATCTTGCCCGCGTCCTGGGGACCATTCTGTCGCCATACATGAAGAATGAGCGTCATCATCACTATTCATAGTCCTGAATGCCGAGTGTTGAGTCCTGAGTGGGACTACAGTCAACGTAAGAATCTTCGCAGGAGCGGCGATGGTGGATGAACTACTGATGCTTAGAAATGTAACGACCTGCGAGCGGTGGGAGGGCAAGGCTCCTGCCGAGCCGCGGATCACGCGATGATAGCCGACTACAAATTAATATCCGTCGGCAAGTCATCCACTTCCCGCCCGGTCACAGGACGAACCACCAGCTGGTTTCCCGTCACCGTGACCACCCGCACGAACTGGCCGGCATCGACAAACATACCTTCCGTGGTGCTGTCGTACCGTTTGCCTCGCAGTTCCGTGGCACCGGAGGGCTGGTGCGGCGTGATGGTCTTGCCTACCTGGCCACGCAGTTCGTCAAATGCATGCTGCGCTTCGGTAACCACCGCGGCTTCCTCTTCCGTAGGCTCTTTGAGAAACACTGCTTTGCCCATCGGCGTATAAGGCCACCAGTAGAACAGCGTGCCACCAATCACCGGCAACAACACGAGCAATCCAACGATGGTAAAGATGCCCGCCCGGGTTCCACCCCCTTCGCTTTCGGGGGTGTAGAAAATCAGCACCACCCCGGCGCCCATGAAGAAGATGGAAAGCACCATCAGGAGCCCGCCGGAGGGCACGAATATTTCCAGAGCGAGGAAGAGAAGCCCCAGCAGAATCGCTGCGATGGCCCAGGTCATAGTGCATCCTTATACAGGTTTGACGACTACCCGCAGACCGTCGATTTCGATGATCTGCACCCGCTTGCCCGCTTCCACAAAACCGCTTTCCGTGGTGACGTCAATATAGTCGTCACCAAAGCAGGCGCGGCCTGCAGGGCGCAGTTCCGTGACCGCAGTACCCATCGCCCCAAGCAACCCTGGCGACGTGGCAGGCTGCAACGTGCCGCCAGCATCACTGTTTTGATCATCGGGAGCGGGAAGCATCAACCAGCCAAACATCGGAACACTTGGCAGGAACCGGGCAATCGCAAACGCCCCGGCTATCGAGAAAATCAGCCCGCCGGTGAAAATGCTGAAGTTACGCCCCAGCACCATGTATTCTTCCGTCGTCTGCGGCCATTGCTTCACCACGACCAGCGACAGGCCCAGCAGCATCAGCACGATACCACTGACCCCCGTCACGCCGAAGCCGGGAAGAACAAATATCTCCACGCCAAGCAGCACAATGCCCAGGAGGAAGAGCAGGATGGCCAGGGCATTCACCTGTCCGGACAGCCAGGAATGAGCCCAGAAGAGCAGCAGGAAGCAGAAAGCGGAGACAATAATGGGAACCGTCGTGCCAGGTGCCTTGATCTCCAGGATCAAACCGAGAAACGCAATGATCGCAAGGAGCGAGGTCGTCGCAGGGTGTTGCAGGAACAGCACCAGATTATCCAGCCAGTTCGCCCGCATCACGATCACATCACCAGGCGAAATGCCGTAGAGTGCATAGACAGAGTTGATCGCCTGCTGGCCTTCCATGTCCTTGGCTAGCAATTCCTTGCGGGCCACACCGGCATCCACAGCCTGCGTGGCAGTCAGGATGAGCAACTGCCCCTTCTTTTTGGCGACCCCCAGTTCCGTCCAGCCGGGCCGCAGATCATTCCTGTCCTTGAGTTGAACGGTTAGGTTCTGTTCCAGCTTCTTGGGATCAGGCACTTCCTGAACCTGCACGATCTCCATGTCGCGCTGGAACATCCCCTTCACCACTGCATCGTTTACACCCGCTTTTTGCGTGAGGCCGAGCAGGCTGTTCTGTCGTTCATTGATGATGGCATTCTCAAAAGGCTGGTTGGCTGCCTGAAAGACCAGGCTGGTCATATCGCCAATCCTGGCTCCAGGGCCCATGACAATTTCGTCGCAAGCCAGAGCGATGAAGTTGGCCGTGCCCAGACAATTCTCGGGAATGAAGGCAATCGTCTTGATGCGCTTTTCCCCACGGGTCTTGTCGAGGAGGTCGCTCGCCAGAGCGGTGGCTGCAGCTACAGTTTCCGGTCCACCGTTGGTATTGATGAGATGGAAGATGATGCAGTTCACTTCCTCCTTCAGCGCGCGGCGAATCTTGTCCTGGGCCATTTCCAGCGTCCCGACGCTCATATCGCCACTGATCTCGATGACTGCAGCCTTGGGATGCTCAGGCAGCGGATTCCGCCCCTGCGGTACACCGACCCGGCTGGCAATCTCCGACTTGGTCGCATAGACACGATTGATCAGGCTCAGTTTCTCTGCTTCCTCAGCGCGATACACGCCCTGCATGCCTGCTCGAAGGTATTCCTGAGGCTGAAAGCGGGCATCATCCTTGCTGAGCAGGTGCCGGTCCGAAACGGGCATGTTGAATTCATCACACTGCTGCTTGCTCAAACGGAACTGCTGGCCATCCTTGTCAAAACGGTAAACGACAAGCTCTGGTTTCAGCATCTTGATCAGCAAAGGCACCGAGCGCCCGCGGGTCTCGCCCACCTTCATGTAGGCTGCCACCTTCGTCACATCAGCATTGCCAGGTTTCTCGAGTGCACGGGAATCAAAGCCCAGGGAAGCCTGAGGCGTCAGGTAGATACTTCGGCAGGCCAGAATGGGAAGTACCGCATGGCCATTGATGGGACCATCAACGACGGCTATCGTCTGCACCCGCCCCTGGATGCCATCGAGGAAAAAAGTTGCCATATCCAGGCAGGGCCCGAATTCACTCAGCTCACGCGACTGGAATTCGTAGACGATCTTCTGCACGCCACGCTGAATGGCACGCTCGGTATCGTTCCGCAGTACACGGAAGGTCTCCGTGGTGATTTCGCCCGGGATGACAAACCATTCCCCGTTGCCCTGTGGCTGGGCCATCAGTTTCCCGGAAGAAACCAGGGCGCAGATGAGCGTCAGCAACTGCCAGGTGAAACCCCATCGCTCGCACTGCCAGGGAACAGGATACTTCATGGAGCACACCAGGGATGAATGTCTGTCCTGTGGAACAGGCTATGAATCCTGTTCGTCCCACGTGGCAAATGAGTTGCAACATGGAATCTGCTCTCTCGCAACGTTACACCGCTGCAAGGTGTTGCATGTCAGGACCGGAATCCTGACCCACAGAACTGTCACTCTATTATAAACCGCTCTTTAAACGAGGGCTAGGATTGTGGGTGACAGTCTCCTGATTTCACCATTTGCCAGCAAACGTGGTGCAACCTGAACGTAACCCTCCCCTGACACAATCTCATATAAGTTCACTTCACCCTGGTCCGCAGTACCTGATTCACCAGTGCCACCTCACTGCCCGGCTCCTGCAACCACGATACCGCCAGCCGGTCCTGTGCTAAATGATCCCGGGTGATGTTCACATAATGCACCGCTGCCCGGGTTCCATCCAGCGGCACAATGACAAACGCCTGTAACTTGCTCAGGTCACTGAGATGCCAGGTGGAGCCGACCCGTTGCCAGTAGATGTCCCGCCGCCAGCCGTGGGAGTTGATCCCCATCGCCAGCGGGGCTGGGGCGTTCTTCTGCTTCTCCCAGAGTGCCTTCACCTGCTCCAGGATGACCGCCCGGTCCGACTGCTGATAGGAATCCGCAGGCGGCTCATTCCCCTTCAATATCGCCGCTTGCATCGTGGATGCGATCCTGGCCATCTCCTTTTCGGTCGTGGCAATCTCCTCCCGCAGCGTCGTCAACTGTGGTGATTGCGGTTCGACAGCCTCGAATGCGAGGAGACATTCCTTCGCCCGCACCAGGTGCTTCGCCAGGCTGTTATCAGCTTTGAAGAACGCCGGGGCCTGGTTCTCCACTGCCAGCTTCGCCAGCCGCCGGGCCGAGTCGAGCTGTTCCTTCACCGCTGCAGGCGTCGCCACCATCCCGGCATAGCGTTCATATTCCCGCAGTTGTATGTCCGCATACCGCCATGCCGTATCAAGTTTCGCGAAAGGCCCACCCCCGCCACTCTTCTGCATCGCCGTGCCATGCGTTTTCTTCAGATCAGTGAGGTCCGCCCGCATCGCCTTCATCATCTTGAGCCGCGACAGATGCGGCTCCAGCTCCCGCTGCATCGTCTCCGGCTGCTTCAGCAGATCGCCCATCTTTCTGAGGCGTTCCGCGGTCACTTCAATGGATTCCGGCTGCTGCACAAGCAGTGCTACAATAACAAGCGAAAGCATGACTGATTCCTGGAGTAACAGGGACACTCAGGCAGGTATCCAGCTTAGGCGGGAATCTTTCAGGGATTTGTCTGGTTTTCCTCTTTTTAAAGGGGAACTGGAGGCCCGAGCGTGATTCGTACTCTTGCGAACGCACCATAGTAGACGCGGCGTCTCGCCGCGTTTGCAACCCATCGTGGCTGTGCAACCCTCACCAGACAGTTGCACCACAACCAGCAGTTGCATATGTAGCAGGATGCCGCATCTACTTTGCCACTGGCTTCTCGCCATTCCGTCCTTATCACAACTGCTGCAACTCCATCCAAGGCTCCTCTCCATGCGTGACCTCGTCAAGAAACTCAGCGACGAAGCCAAGACCATTGCCCTCGGCGGTGGCAAGAAGGCCATCGAACGGCAGCACGAGAAGGGCCGCCTCACGGCCCGCGAACGTATCGCCAAGCTCTGCGATGCTGATGGCAAAACACCCAAATTCCTGGAACTGGGCCTGTGGGCCGCGTGGAGCATGTACGAACAGTGGGGCGGCGCGCCCTCCGCTGGCGTCGTCACCGGCGTCGGCACCGTCGAAAACCGAAGGGTCATGATCATCGCCAACGATGCCACGGTGAAAGCCGGAGCCTTCTTCCCCATGACTGCCAAGAAGGTGCTGCGGGCCCAGCGGATTGCTCATGCCAACCATCTGCCGCTGGTCTACCTCGTCGATTCCGCCGGGGTGTTCCTGCCACTGCAGGATGAAGTCTTCCCCGATGAAGACGACTTCGGCCGCATCTTCCGCAACAATGCCGTCTTCTCCGCCGAGGGCATCCCGCAATACTCCGCCATCATGGGCAATTGCGTGGCAGGCGGAGGCTACCTGCCGGTGCTCTGCGACAAGCTGCTCATGACCGAAGGCTCGGGCCTGTACCTCGCCGGCCCCGCTCTGGTGAAAGCCGCCATCGGCCAGACCGTCGAGCACGAAGAACTCGGCGGCGCGAAGATGCACGCCTCGACAAGCGGCACCATCGACTTCCGTGAAGAGAACGACGAAGCCTGCATTGCTCGCCTTCGCCGACTGATTGCACTGCTACCTGCCAGCTATGCCGTACCTACCGCTCCGTTCGATGGACCGACCAAAGAAGTCGAAGGCATCAACACCATCATCGATGTCGAAGGCCGCAAGGAGTACGACGTTCGCGACCTCATCACCGGGCACCTGCTCGATGGCGGCGTCTTCGATGAGTACAAAGCGGAATTCGGGCAGACACTGGTCTGTGGCTACGGCAAGATGGGCGGCATGCCGGTGGGCATCGTCTCCAATCAGCGGAAGCGCAGCAAGAACGCCAAGGGGGCGCTCGAGTACGGCGGCGTGATCTACGTCGATGCTGCCGACAAGGCGGCCCGCTTCATCATGGACTGCAACCAGACCCGTACACCCCTGCTCTTCCTGCAGGATGTGAATGGCTTCATGGTGGGCCGCGATTCGGAACAGGCCGGCATCATCAAGGCCGGGGCCAAGCTGGTCAACGCCATCTCCAACAGCGTGGTGCCGAAGATCACGCTGATCCTCGCCGGGTCGTACGGGGCAGGCAACTATGCTCTCTGCGGCAAGGCCTTCGACCCTCGCTTCATCTTTGCCTGGCCCACCTGTAAGTATGCCGTGATGGGTGGCGCCCAGGCTGCCAGCACACTCCTCGAAGTGCAACTCGCCGCCCTGAAGCGTCAGGGCAAGAACCCCGAAGCCGAGGAGTTGGATGCACTGAAGCAGAAGGTGAAAGCCGCGTACGAGGAGAAGACCGACGTCCGCTACGCCGCATCAAGGCTCTGGGTGGACGCCATCATCGACCCGGAGCATACCCGCGAGGTACTGATCGAAGCACTGCAGGTCGCAACCCGAGTGGACGAAGGCAAGCCGTTCAAGACTGGGGTGCTGCAGGTCTAATACGGCACCGTGCTCGGATCTACCTGGGCTAAGCCCGGAGCCATGGCTCGCATATGCCGCGTGGGGCCCATCACAGTGGGGTAGACCTCAAACGTCGCGTTGAAGTTGTTCCGCAAGGGATCCCAGCCCAGACCCAGGCTGACCTGGATGTCGGAGCCGGTTCGGGTGATCAGCAGGGACTGGCCCAGGTTGTTCGTCGTGCCGAAATCGTACGACGACGACCAGGTGATCGAATACTTCGGATTAATCACATAGCTCTGACTGAATATGACAGCATCGGTACCAACCGGGTCCAGCTTGTAGTAGCCGAAATAGAACCGCATGCGTTCGGTGCGTTCGATGAGCAATCCGAGGCTGATACTTTTCGCGCCATCCTGGAAGGGATCGATCATGCCCTGCGAAAGGATACTGGTACGTTCGCCGATCTGCCAGCGGAAGTTGTAGTCGATCAACCCGAAGGGGTGGCCGTAGTTGTCACGATCCTGTGTAGGGAACCAGGTGGCGAACAGATCAAAGCTGAGCCAGTCGACAATGCGCTCCGCCTCTTCCACGCCCCGCTTGGTCTGCCAGCGATTGCGCATGCCAAATCGGACATATTCCATGTCATCGAGATTGTCAGGCGAATTCAGGTAGCCTCGCCTGAGGGCATAGAGCTGCGGATCGTAGAGCGGTGAAGTGGCCAGGTTGAGATTGGTGCCATTCATCAGGCGATACATACGCAGATCACGCCGTGCCTGATCCGTGGGATCATCGTCCAGCCGATCAAGCAGAGGCAGACGACGGAAGTCCACATTACTCTGTGCATTGCGGTAGTCGGCTTCGATGCTCAGCTTGTGATAGATTCCCCGAACATTGAAGAAGTCGCTTTGCACATTGCTGTAAAGCCGGGAGAACGGAATGGCAGCCCGGGCACCATAAGCCCACCACACACGGCCAGCATCTGCTCCCGACATGTCGTCGGAATAGTAACTCAAATCAGCCATACCATAAGGCGAGATATTGAGTACCCCCAGCTTGATCGGCCAGGTAATTTCATTCATCAAGCTGAACCGACTCAGCCAGAACGACTCCCGGTGAGGCATATCACTGGATGGTGGCAATGGCCGATAGCGGTCAAACTCATTGGGAAAGACTGTGCTGAAGTACGAATCGGGCAGATCACTCGTGGTGTTAAAGCGATAAAGGCCAGCGCTGGCGTGTCCATAATACGTCAGTGTCTGAAACAGATCCTGCCCGACCAGCCAGCCATCGCCACGAGGCAGAGCTTGTCCTTCGTTTACCCACGGACGAATGTTCGGCTTCACCAGGCCGCTGAACGCGAACTGCTCATTCTGGTATTTGAGCATCGCGAATGTTTCCTGATTCAGATCTTCGTCGTACTGTCGCTTCCACCATTGCTCGTAGAAGTTGCGGTCGCTCTGGTAGCCTAACTGGGCCTGAAACAGCCAGTTCTCGCTCAGTTCCTGGCGATGACGAGCGGTCAGCAAACCACGCAGTTCCTGTGGAACGGGTGGCTGCCGGTCACGTCCGAGTTGATCAAGGTCGGCATAGTCCCACTGAATCTGCCCACGCAGCCACGAATCGTAGCGACCGGGAAAGCCCAGCAGGCCCACGCCACTGTTCTGAAATTCAGTGATCAGGCCAGGGCCTCGTTTGGAATAAAACAGAGGGCTCATCGTCCAGCGGGTACCCTCGGCCTTGTCGATGCCGAAGAGCTGCAAGGCATCAAGTTGCACTTCCAGGCCCACCCCGAAGATATTGTCAGACCGGAAGCGGATACCTTCAAATGGTCCAAACGGGTCACGCAGATCGCCTTCTGCATGGCTGACCGCCCCGACAGTAAAGTCCAGCAACCGCAGCTTCACATCGTTGGCGGTACCATAGATGGCTGCATCCTGTACGGGACTTCCCTGCAGCGGATCGAAAGCTGTCGTACCGAGCCAGCCCTTGCGTGGCACATCCTTCAGTTCCACGTGCAGCGTGCCTGCCATCACTTTAAGATCGGGGTCACTGGGCAATCGGCTGGCGAAGAAGACCGCGTCATTCGCCTCGAAGTTATTGAGATCGAGCTGCCTGACCTCAGCAGCCTGCACATTGATCGGCAGTGTCAGGCCCGGCAGGCGATAGACCAGTTCACACTTGCTCAGCAAGGCAGAGTTACGCCCGAGATCGTAATAGCCTCGGTCAGCCAGAATCAGTTGGTCCACGCCTGCGGAAGGGCCATTGAGTTTGCGCACCCGTATCTCGACATGCCCTTCCAGGTAGACCTCGACCTGTTCCTTGCGGAAGTTGTTGAAGTTGGGAATGCCCTGCCCCGGGTTGCCGGTAATACCCTTGGCCCAGATGACAGCACGATCACAACTGATGTCGATGACACTGTTCTGATCGCCTGCGAAGAGCGTGATCCCTCCCCAGATCATCACGGTATACTCGCCCGCTTTGCTCGGCAGGATGCGGTACTGGTACGGTGATGAAGTGCGTGACGAGATGCCCAGTGTACTGGAACGATTGAGAATATTCGCCACATCAGGCGTCGGGCTGATCGGATCTTGGGTAAAGTTGCGTTCGCCCTGCTTGACCGTCTGGGTGGTAGGCAGCTTCAACGCTGACGGAGGTTCGGAAGTGCCAGGCGTCGTCGCTGGTTGTGTGGAAGGCACAGGTGGCAAATCAGAAACTGCTGTGTTGGGCGGTGGAGGCGTCGCAAGAACGGTGCGGGCACGCGTGTAGAGTGTCGAGTTGACATCAGGCTGCCCCGAACGTTTCTCCGGAGCGATCAGGCGAAGTTCTCCCGTCGTATTCCACTGAATGCTGATGCGTTCCAGCGTGCGTTTGGGCTTGCTGTTTTCTTCCAGGGTGACTGAGCCTTCGCCATACAAAATGGCTTGCGACACATTCGTGCCATCCCCTTTGGTCATCCAGAGGATGGCTTCCTTCAATTTGATGCGTGTCGTGCCCCGTTCAATGCTGACATTGCCCTTGGCATAGAGGCTATTCTGCTTGTCTTCGGTCCAGCCCTGTACCATGTCGGCATAAATGGTGATCGGCTTGTCGTCCGCTGTAGGAGTAGACTGAGCCTGGGCGGTCTCATGCACCACCAGGCTGAACAGCATCCATGCCAACAGAGCTATACAGCGAAACGCCCACGATGCAGGCAAGCGCAGTCTCCCTCCCCGACGGTGCAGATCACACCGCGCCCAATCCCTGGGCAGGGGGGCATATGCCAAGATTGCGTGGGAGTGTCAATGCGAGGTAGCTGATGGTGCTATGGAAGCTGGGTAAGCCTCACAGGACAGGTCGAATCTAAACGAACCACCGCACCTGACTCCACTGGATCAGCGCGTAAAGAAGCAGCCAGCATAGTGCACATCCCTGCATCACGCGGTCGTGATAGATAATCCGATTAGGCTCAATGCGATACTTTGGATGCGTCAGCCGACGGCGGTAGTGCAGTATCATGAACGCCATCAAGGGCACTGTCACCACCTGTGAAGAGTTGGCAGCTCCCGAAGTAGGCAACAACAGAAACAGGGCATAACAGATCATGGCCATGGCTGCGCTGGTATCGAGGGCACCATCAAGGAAAGAGAGTGAGTAATGATCCAGCACCGGACGGCGATCTGCGATGGCTGTATCTTCCATGGCCACCAGTTCCGCCCGCCGCTTGGCAAAGCCAAGAAACAGCGAGAGGAAGAAGGTGAAAAGAGTAAGCCAGGCACTGGGCAACTGGTCCATGACATAGATGCCAGCCAGTAAGCGAAGAATAAACCCGAGGGCAATACAGAAGGCATCGGCGATGGGCAGGTGTTTGAGCTTCAGTGAGTAAGCCAGATTGATGACGAGGTACCCTGCGCAGCAACACCCCGCTTTCATGTTGATGACAAATGCCAGGGCAATACCTGCTACCGCGAACAATACCGTGGCCCACCACGCCGCAGGAATGCTGATTTGCCTTGCAGCCAGTGGACGGAGCTGTTTCCGGGGATGCGTACGGTCTCGTTCGACATCAACAATATCGTTAAGAATGTAAACCGCACAGGAGACAAGAATAAAGCAGGCAACGATGACCAGGGCCAGGCCGAGTTGATCCCACTGCTGGGTAAAGAAGACCCCCGCCAGGCAGACGAGGTTCTTGATCCAGTGCGCTGGGCGCAAGAGGCGGAGCCAGGGAGACAATAGAACCTCGTACCGGGTTAACGCCACATCATACCGGAGACGATCACAATCTTTTTCTTGGGGTTTACGCCGTAGTGAATAGTCATTGGTCCCCGGAATGCTATGCATCGAATCATTTCAAGCTGCTTGTATTTGAACTTGGCTTCACCGATGCTCAATGGACTATCACCAAGATCGTAGTCCAATTCAGCAATGGCACTCGTGAATTCTCGATACTGTTCGATATCGACCTTTCGCAAGACCAAGCCTTCACTCTTGATCCATGGCACGACCATGTCCCAGGAAACCTGATAGTTTCGCATCGTCGTACTCTAGTTACAGTTTTTTTAGCTGTTTATCCAATTGACTGAGATGTTTTCTCAGTTGTTTGACTTGCAGCTTCACATCATGCAATACCCGCTCACGTGGATCCAGAGCTGGTACGTCGACACCGAGCTCCGCAAACAACTCTGGCAGTTCAACCATGCGTGCCCGCGCGTACTCGGCGTCAGTTGGCTCTCGGAAGTCAGGGCCGAACAGCTTTTTGAGTTCTTTCTCACGCTGCTTGACAGTGAGTTTGTTTCGTTTGGCTTTTACAGGCATGGCTCCACCTCCCGTTCACATTCTAAAACAGACAAGCCGCTTGTTGCAATAGTGCAATGCACTGTTCTGCTATTTCTCCCGCTTGATCCACGGCTTCAGCACCGTGTACCATGGAATAGCGGTAATGCTGGACCGCTCAATACTCAGCAGCTTGCGGCGCTCCAGCTTGGCCAGGGCATCCTGCACACTCCGTTTACTCAGACCTGTCTGCTCCGCCATGTCAGCGAGAGCCAGTTGCACCCGTACCCGTCCTTGCCCGTGCGTGATGCGGTAAAGAAAGAGATAGAGCAGAAAGGCAGAAGGCTGACGGTCGTGCCCAACCAGTCCACGCATCAGAACATCGATGATGTAGCTGTCGATTTCAATTTGCATCGGCATTTCCAGTAGCAGCCGCTGCTATAGTAGTCGATGCACGCCTTGCATGCCAGTGGGCGCGATCTGTATGCTGCTCCTACCACATGCTTTCCGGAGTTTCCACTATGATCAAAGCCATCAAGTTTGCCTGTATCCCGGTCACCGACCAGGACAAGGCCCTCGACTTCTACACCAGCAAGCTCGGCTTCCGCATCATCACCGATGCCCCCTTCAACGACAAACAACGCTGGATTGAACTCGGCATCCCCCGGGCTGAAACCAAAGTCGTCCTCTTCACCACCGACGACTTCAAACCCATGATCGGCAAGTTCATGAACATCACCTTTTGCTGCGACGACGTGGAGAGCAGCTATCGGCAGATGAAAGCCAAAGGCGTGGAATTCGTCAAAGAGCCCCAGAAACAGGAGTGGGGCCACTTCGCCATCTTCAAGGATGTGGATGGCAACCAGTTTGTGCTGTCTAGTACCTGATCCTAGCTCATTCCTTCTTTATTCATCCCGGTATGGCCTCTTCGTTTCATACAAGGAGAGGCGTTTTTTAGCCTTCGCGACATAGTCTGAGGCAAATTCCTCATTTGCCAATGCCATCTTCTGGTACTTGATTGCTTGCTCGAAATTCCCATCTTCGGCATACGCGGTCCCTAGGGTGTCGAGGCAGAAAGGATCTTTCCAATCGCTCAATTCGCATGCTTTCGTTGCCAGCTTCACCGCTTCACTGCCACGGCGAAACTTTGCGTTTGGACAGGTTGCATAGATCCAGGCTTGACCGTTGTAACCATACGGGTGCTTAGGGTTGGCTTTAGTAGCTGACTGAAAGTCATTCAGCGCCTGCTGATAGTCTTTTCGTTTCGCATACAGCGTCGCACGTTCCAGATAGGCTTCTATGTATTCAGGATCGATCTTGAGTGCAGCTGTATAGTCGTTGAATTCACGATCCAGATCAGCTTGGGAGACATAGAAGAAGGCCCGAGTCACATAGAAAAAAGGGACTTTGGGATTAAGGCGAATGGCTTCATTGCAATCCGCGAGAGCTTCCTTGCTTCTGCCCATCTTGTTCCTGCAAATGGCACGATTCACGAATGCTGCCGGGTCGTCGCGGTCTAGTGCAATGGCTTTGTCGTACAGTTCGATGGCCTTAGCATATTTCTTCTTGATCACAAGCCTGTCGGCCTGTTCCATCAACTGAACGCGGTCGTCAATTAGTAATACCGAGAAGAACACGTATATCAGTGCAAGCATCGAAATCTCCTCATATATAAGTCCTACCCCTCCAACCCCATCACCAGCAGCGCCACATCGGCGGGGGTGATGCCGGTCACCCGGCTGGCCTGCCCGACGGTGCGGGGGCGATGGCGAAGCCACTTCTCGCGTGCCTCGGCTCGCAGGTGCGTGAGCTTGGTGAAGTCAAAGCTCTCGGGGATGCGTTTGTCATCCAGCCGAGCATGTCGGGCAACATCTTCTTCCTGACGGTGGATGTAACCGGCGTAGAAGCCATCGAGCATCACCTGACTTATTGCCTGGACGGCAAGTCCTGAGTCCTGAGTGCTGAGTCCTGAGAGAGACGTTGAAGGGCCTTCCCACTTCCGCAACTCTGGCACCCAGGCACAGAGCATCTCCCACGTCGTCCCCGGACGCTTGATCCACTGGGCCAGCGTGATGCCTTCATGCCGCAGCGTGTTCACCTCGTTGGTGATGGCGGCGATAAGACGCTCTTTGTTCTGATAGCGATCCCAGTCAACGGCGTTGACCAGCCCCGCTTCGTAACCCAGCTTCGTCAGTCGGCGGTCAGCGTTGTCATGCCGCAGGGCCAGGCGATACTCTGCTCGCGACGTGAACATGCGGTACGGCTCATCCACACTGCGGGTCACCAGGTCATCGATCAGTACACCCAGATAGGCCTGATGGCGATCGAGCACCAGGGCAGGCTTCTGCAGCAGCTTGAGCGCCGCATTCATCCCGGCGAGCAGCCCCTGGCCCGCTGCTTCCTCGTACCCCGTCGTGCCATTGATCTGCCCGGCGAAGTAGAGACCACTCACTTTCTTGGTTTCCAGCGTCGCCTGCAACTGATGAGGCGGAGCGTAGTCGTACTCCACGGCATAACCAAACCGCATGATCTCGGCATGCTCGAGGCCGGGAATGTGCCGCAGCATCTCCTGCTGCACATCCTTAGGCAGGCTGGTGCTGATGCCATTGACATAGTATTCGCGGGTGTGATACCCCTCCGGCTCCAGGTAGAGCTGATGCCGATCCTTGTCAGCGAAACGAACTACCTTGTCTTCAATCGATGGACAATAGCGTGGTCCCCGGCTGTGAATCTGCCCGCTGTACATCGGAGCCCGGTGCAGGTTGGCCCGGATCAGATCATGCACCTTCTGGTTGGTGTAGGTGATGTGGCAATCGAGCTGCCGCTGCGTGATCCGGCTCGTGCTGAAGCTGAACGGCTGCGGGTCGGCATCGCCCGGCTGCACATCCAGCCCGGCGAAGTCGATGGTGCGACCATTCAACCGACACGGCGTGCCTGTCTTGAACCGGGCCAGCTCAAAGCCCACGCCGGCCAGACTGCTGCTCAGCCCCTGGGCCGCACCATCCCCTGCCCGCCCGCCGACGACTTTGGCCTCGCCAGTGTGCATGATCGCCTGGAGGAAGGTACCGGTAGTGAGGATGAGAGCCCGGCAGCGGTAGAGGGTGTCGCCTTTGCAGAGGACCGCAGAAACAGCAGCGTGGATGCCCTCGCTATCGCTTCCGGCTCGTGGCGCTTCAGTGACGATCTGCTCGACAATCTCCTGGCGCAGTGTCAGGTTGGGCTGGTTCTCGATCACTTCCTTCATGCTGAACTGGTACAGTTTCTTGTCGCACTGAGCCCGGGGGCCGTGCATGGCTGGGCCTTTGGAACGGTTCAGCAGACGAAACTGCAGGCCGGCCCGGTCGGTGAGTTTGCCCATCTCACCACCCAGGGCATCAATCTCGCGGACGAGTTGCCCCTTGCCCACGCCGCCGATGGCCGGGTTGCAACTCATCGCCCCGACCATGTCGCAGTTCATGGTCAGCAGCGCAGTCTTCAGGCCCATGCGTGCCGCTGCCAGGGCTGCTTCGCACCCGGCATGCCCGGCACCAACCACAATGATGTCGAAATCGTAAGTGAGCATTCTTGAGGAGCCAGTAGCAAGGATTCAGAAGCCAGTAGACAACTGTAAGGTGGGAGGGTGAGGCTCCTGCCGAGCCGCAGACCGCTCCGATGCCTCACGTCTCAAGCCATCCGTCTCATTCTATGAGAACCTCAACTTGCATCTGGTTCATGTACTGGTCTGCAAAGATCAGGCTGAAGCGGTTAGGATGGACTACCATTCAGCAAAGGAGCAATCCATGCCCGGCCTTACTCCTGCCGCCGCGCTCGCCACTCTGGCAGAGCAGTCCACCCAGCCGTTCATCAAACTCTTCGAACATGGCTCGCTTGAAGTGGAAATCTATCGCCCGGTGAAGGTAGATCGTCAACAGCCTCACACCCGGGACGAGGTCTATGTCATCCTCGCCGGGACAGGCTTCTTCGTGAATGGAGATCTCAAGCAGCCCTTTGAACCGGGAGAAGTTCTCTTCGTGCCAGCAGGCCAGGTACACCGTTTTGAAAACTTCACCTACGACTTTGCCACCTGGGTCTTCTTCTATGGCCCCGAAGGTGGAGAAAAGAATCAGCCCACCACGTGATGCACGTTCACGATAGCACTTGCTCGTGTGCTATCTTCTTCCTGCGGCGTATTTGCCAGGCAGCAATACCGGCAACAGCCACACTCAATCCCAGCAAGGCCCAGGTGCCTGGTTCCGGCACTGCGAAGAGGGCGACATCAAACCGATACCGATACCAGCCACTGGTTACAATGCCGCCACCCTCGGCGATGCTTCGTTCTGCTTCAAATTGAAAGTCCACATCATAGATGCCAGGAGCCGAGAAGCCGAGATTGAAGAAATTGCCAGTCCCGGTACTGCGGGTGATTCCCGTGAGATTGAGGTCCGTGGAAAAGAGCGGATTCACAATATTGGGATCGCCGACAGCATCATTGAATGCACCGTTGTTGGTGTACAGTGAAAAAGCACCCGGGTTGGAGATGCCTGCCACTGACATGTTGATATTAATCTGATCGTTGGCAAAAAGGCCGGGAGGCAGCGAGAATGTCGAGATACCCATGATCAGCCGCGATGCAGCATCACCATTCTGGGGCGTGGCACGAAACGGTTGATTGGGACCCGTGCCGATAAAGTCCCAGGTTGTCGGCAGGGGACGCTGATAGAGATGCTGTGGCCCCGCCACCCGGAAGCGTGCCCCGCCGCTGGTATCAAAGACAAATCGCCCCAGCCCGCTGCTATACGTCGGATCGTAGAGTTGCGTGTTCGTTTCGTCGAATATCTGCACAATCCAGAAGGGGTTGCTGGGATTCGCATTGTTAAAGGACAACTCAATAAACGAGACCTGACCTTTATCCAGCACTGTCTGCCCGTAAGTGCATAACGGGGAAACAAGCATCACCAGGGGAACAAGCCATTTCAATGTGGTCGGCATGAATGTCTTCAAAGTACGAATCTTCCTGAGAGTTCGACGTTTCCAGTGTAGCCAAAGTTCCAGCAGCCTACAAGAATGAGTAGGAAGCCTTCCTCTGAGTATGACATGCGAACCTCTCTCCGCATTGGCAATGGCTGTGGTTTCTGGGGCGATAATGTCGATGCCCCGCTCGAAATCGTGCGTCAC
The DNA here is from genome assembly GCA_046350055.1 of Gemmatales bacterium. Taxonomy (GTDB): domain Bacteria; phylum Planctomycetota; class Planctomycetia; order Gemmatales; family HRBIN36; genus JAEUIE01. The sequence continues at coordinate 149,391 of JAXMBC010000001.1, forward strand.
GGCAAGCTCGATTATCTGACGCTGGAGTACCTGGCTGAACTGACCATGTCGATCCTCGCGCTGCTGAAACAACGCGATCCGACAGCAGGCTATGCTCACGATTTCCTCGGCGTCCTCAAGAAACTCTCACCGGAACTGCACAAGCAACCTCATCTCAAGATCACCACCAATGCCGGGGGCATGAACCCCAGGTCGTGTGGCGAACAGGCCCGTGCCATCCTGAACGCAGCCGGGCTGGGGCATCTCAAGATCGGCGTCGTCACCGGCGATGATCTCTTCCCCCGTCTCGATGAACTCCTCGCTGCCGGTCATCCGCTCACTAACCTGGATACAGGCAAACCCCTGTCCGATATTCGCGACAAGATCGTTTCCGCGAACGCCTATGTCGGCTCGCAACCCATTGTGGAGGCCCTGGCAGGCGGAGCGAACATTGTCATCACCGGACGGGTAGCCGATGCCTGCCTGACTGTGGGCCCGGCTATCCACGAGTTTGGCTGGAAGTGGGACGACTGGGCCAGACTGAGCGCTGCCACCGTAGCGGGGCACCTCATTGAGTGTGGTGCGCAGGCTACCGGCGGCCTGTGGGAACGGTGGGACCAGACGCCCGACTTCGCCAATGTTGGCTACCCCATTGCCGACTTTACACCCAATGGCGACTTCCTCATCACCAAGCCGGCAGGAAGCGGGGGAGCAGTCAACCGCCAGACCGTCACTGCGCAGTTGCTATACGAAGTCAACAACCCCGCTGCTTACTACACTCCCGATGTGGTTTCTGATTTCACCAGCATCAACGTCGAAGAAGTGGGGCAGGACCAGGTCATGGTCTCGCATGCCCAGGGAAAGCCTGCTCCCGAACAACTCAAGGTATCCATAGCCTACCGCGATGGTTTCATGAGCAGCGGCATGCTGGCTATCTATGGAAACCACGCCGCCGAAAAGGCCCGCAAGGCTGGACAGGTACTTCTTGATCGCCTGAAGCGTGCCGGCTTCACCTACGCCCGTACCCATATTGAAACCATCGGCGCGGGCGACGTTGTGCCGCTGGCTCCACCGGGAAGCCGTAGTGCCGAAGCCAACGAAGTCATGCTCCGCGTGACCGTCCATGATCCCAACAAGGCAGCAGTCGAACGCTTCACCAAGGAGTTTGCCCCCCTGGTTACCGCCGGGCCTCCCGGCACCACCGGCTACACCACGGGTCGCCCTTCGGTGCGTGAAGTCTTCGCCTACTGGCCCGCCCTCATTAATCGCCGTGCCGTCACGCCTGAACTCAGCTGGGTGTAATCATGATCATCAGTCCCGAACAGCAGGAACGACTTAAACGCCAGCTGCATGAGAATACCATTCCCATCGGCCAGATCGCCCACAGCCGCTCGGGCGACAAGGGCAACCATGCCAACGTAGCCATCATCGCCTTCACCCCGCAAGGCTACGAATGGCTGAAGATCCATGCCACCGCCGAGTTGGTGGGCCAGTACTTTGCTAACCTAGGTGCCAGCCGCGTGGAACGCTTCGAGGCCGATAATGTCTGGGGCCTCAACTTCATGCTCTACGATGCCCTCGCCGGCGGTGCCAGCCGCTCACTCCGGATTGACACTCAAGGTAAGGCTCTCGGCCAGGCAGTGCTGGCCATGCACGTGCCCCGGCCGATGAATCTGGATGAGATGGTGGAGAAGCCAGGAGCTAGAAGCTAGTAGAGTGGCCAGATTACCAAGACTGCAAGTCGTGGCTTTCTATTCTAGCTACTATCTCGTATCTCCTAGCTTCTCTGGTGATCCATGTCCCAACCCGTCATTCTTGTTGAACATCAGCCACTGGCGACGATCATCCGCATCAATCGTCCTGACAGGCGGAATGCCCTCAATCGTGAACTGGTGGGGGCACTCACCACCGCCTTTCGCACAGCACTGACCGACGACAGCCGCTGCCTCATCCTCACCGGCACCGAGAAGGCCTTCTGTGCCGGCATGGACCTGGCGGAACTGAGCGAGACACTCGACAAACCCGACGAAGCCCAGCGGGTGCACGAAGACGCAGGCCGACTCTCCACCCTGTTCGAACTGATCTACAGCCACCCCAAACCGACGATCGCCGCAGTGAACGGTGCCGCCGTAGCTGGCGGTGCGGGGCTGGTGACGGTGTGCGACCTCGCCATTGCCGATGCCGGTGCCAAGCTCGGCTACCCTGAAGTAAAACGGGGCCTGGTAGCAGCCATGGTAATGCCCCACCTCCTGCGGCACGTCGGCGAACGAGCCGCCCGTGACCTGCTACTGACCGGGCGACTGGTGGATGCTGAGGATGCCTGGCGGATGGGATTGATCAATGAAGTGGTTCGCCCCCATCTCACCGCCAACGATGTTGCCGCGGGCATTCCCCCAGCCAGGACAAGCGTGGATCGCGCATTGGAAATCGCCAAAGAGTTGGCCGAGAGTTCGCCCAATGCCCTGACCATCACCAAGCGGTTGCTGGCCGAATGCCGCAGCGGCGCAGTAGCCAACTCCGGCCTCGCCCGCGAAAGCGCCGACGCCCGCCTCCACATCGAAGCCAAGTCCGGCCTGAAAGCATTCCTCGACAAGAAACCCGTACCGTGGATGAAATAGCTCTCGCAAGCTGGAATAGCGGTACGTGACAATCTGCAATAGCTGCGTCAATTTCCACCCCAACTTTGAATGCTAGCTGACACCTTCTGCAAGTAGCCGCGGAGCGGCTTAATATGAATAGCCGTGGGTGAGCGCAGCGAAACCCACGGAACGATAACGTCCCGTACCTTGAGCCGCGTTAGCGGCGCGACATGTCACGACAGATATTTCTCGTCAAACTCAATCCCTGCTTCTTTCAGCAACCGACGCAACTCCTCCATCGGTGCTTCCCGTCGATGATGCTCCTCCTGGTTCTTGATGTAATCAATCAACTTATCCTTCTCTCGCCAGGATGCTGTAAATGCTGCATAGCCATCCTGCCAGCCATCAAACTGTGCGAAGATTTGCTGTTCACTGATCCATCGACTGGAACTGGCTTTCACCTCACGGACAAAGTCTGCAATACATAGAGTGGTTGGCAGATGTGTCAGAATGTGGAGATGATCCTCCACGCCACCAATACGGTAAAGGTGACATTGGTGGTTCTTGTGAATTCCCCAGATGTATTTGAAAAGTTCGTCACGGCGGTCAGCGTGCAGCACGGGGCGACGATTCTTGGTGCTGAAGACGATATGAAAGAGCAATTGGGAATATGTATTGGCCATGGCACATCTGCATGGAGCGCCGCTAACGCGGCTCTGGTGGTACGGGACGTTTTCCTTCCGTGGGTTGCGCTTCGCTCACCCACGGCTATTCACATCAAGCCGCTCCGCGGCTGTGGCTGCAATACCATCTGCCATAATTCATCCATCGTCGGGATATACCACAATGCCACCGTGGCTACGGCATGACAAGACCACTCAATTCGTCAAATACCGGAACACCGCCTCCATGTTGTCGTCTTCTGAATAGAGTTCGCTGATGTTGATCGACTTGTCACGCAAGATGGTCGGCAGACGGGCATAAAACAAGTCGGGCGTCTTGGTCTCCGCCACGATCTGATGATCCGCATCCTTCACAGTCAGACCGAGCACATCGGGATGATGTACCAGGCTGGTCGCCAGTTCCCTCACTTTGTCAGCAATGAGCACGATCCGGTGCGGATACTTGTCAATGAGATCACGAATGTCGCGCAGGTTACCCTCTGCCACCAGGCGGCCACGGTGGATCAGCACGATCTGCTGCGTCAGCCCCTGCACTTCATGCAGCACATGGCTCGAGAGCACAATGCTCTTCCCCTCGTCCGCCAGCTTCAGAATGATGTCCATCATTTCGCGACGGGCGATGGGATCGGTGCCGGAGAAAGGTTCGTCCAGAAACAAGACCTGCGGATCATGCACCAGCGATTGAGCGACCTTGATGCGCTGCCGCATGCCGCGCGAGTAGCCCCCGATGGCTCGCTGCTGGGCATCCTGCAGCGAGACTCGTTCAATAGCCTGCTCCGCCTTCTCCCGTGCCGCTGCTCCCGTGAAGCCACGCAGCAGGGCAAAGGTGTGGATGAACTGCCAGCCGGTCATCCATTCATAAAAAGCATCCTGCTCCGGGCAGAGGCCGATGTGCCGATACAGCCACGGATTGTTCCACGGCACCTCGCCCAGCACCGTGACATGCCCTTTGCTCGGCTTCAGTTGCCCGGTAACGAGTTGCAGAAACGTGGACTTTCCCGCCCCGTTGGGCCCGAGCAGCCCGGTGACGCCGGGGCCGATCTTCAGGCTCACGTTGTTCAGGCCGATGACATTGCCATACCACTTCGAGACATTGTCGAAGTGGATCAGCGCAGCCGGTCCAGCGTTTTCACGCGTGTTCTCAGAATGCACAGGGAGACCACTCCATAAAGGACGAGCATGTAGGCGGACCACTGCCAGGGGTACAGGGAACGGATATCGCGGCCACGCGTTACTTTACCATCACCGGTATTGATCTCGAGAGTGGCGATGCGATCTTCGCCAGGTCGCACACGAGGCTGAACGCCGGGCCGGTTGCGATTGCGGCCAAACATACCGCCGGCGCCGGGGAGCTTATCAGTAGCGGCACCCTTGAGTATCTCGTAACCCTTGTCGATACTCTGCCAGGCTGATTCCGTATCAAGCAGCGCTTCCTGCACTCGCTGCACATTCTTGGTGAAGCTGGCAAGGTTGGACCACTCTTCAAACCGCGTGGCAAAGAAGAGCATGACCCACAGGGCATTGGTGAGCAGCCACCACGCAAACCACATGATGCTGACATACCGCGAATTGCGTGACAGGGAGGAGAGCGCGAGCATCCACAGACCATACACCAGCGAGATCAACAGACTCACCAGCAGAATACCCCAGAGCAGTGGCAGCATCTCGGTAATGATGCTCAGCTTCAAACTGAAAAGAATACCCAGCACCCAGGCAAGCACTGCCGGCCCCGCCGTGACAGTGAATACGAAGAAGGCAATGACCCCAAGCTTGCCGAAGAAGTATTCCCAGCGTCGCAGCGGACGGGACAGATACAGGGGTAGTGCATTGAAGCGGATGTCCTTGCTGATGAGATTTGGCCCCACCAGCATCACCAGGATCATCAGCAGAAAGTACTGCACATAGAAGAAAAAGTGGAAAGCCAGCGTCCAGACTGCACGGCGATAGGTATCCGGAGCATTGAGCAACTGATCGGGAAAGTTAAAGAACGAGAGGAGCGTTCGGATGGACGTATTCCCCTGATCGAACATGCTCCACAGGATGATGAAGGTCACCAGGGCCAGTGCCGGGGCAAAGCAGATGATCATCAGCAGTCGTACCAGCTTGCTGCGCAACTGCATCTGCACGCTATGCCGGGTGACAGCCCACCACCGCCACGCCTGGCTTGTCAGCTTGCCGTTCCAGTGTTGATATCCCTGATCGAAGATCGGCATGATAGTCCCGGGTGATGAGGAGCCAGAATGCAGAAGCCAGGAGCCAGTACAATCTGGTATGTGATCAAACTGAACCGCACTCTGTTGTCCTACGCCTCGCTCCTCAATGTCTTCTGTCTTCTGTCTTCTGGCTACTGACTTCTAGCTCCTAGCTCCTAATTCCTCACCGCCTGCAGGAACACATCTTCCAGCGTGCTCCGGCGGGGTCGCAGGTGTCTGATCTGGAACGTCTCATTGGCTGCCAGGTCCCAGAGCATCTTTTCGTTGTTGCCCTCGGGTAATGTCACAATGAGCAGTTCATCGAACGGCTTGATCTGGCAGCCCAGTTCGGTCAGCCGCTGGCGGAAGCGGTCCTGCTCCACCTTCACCCGTACTTCAAACGCCTGCTGCTGCACGATCTTGAGATCCGCGATCTTCCCCTGCGTCAGCAGCTTGCCGTGGTTCATCACAATGACGTAATCGCAGACCGCTTCAACATCAGGCAGCAGATGGCTGCTGTAGAGCAAACTGATACCCTTGTTCCTGGACAAATCGAGTGACAAGGCAATCAGGTCTTCCCGGCCGGGTGGATCCATGCCATTGGTCGGCTCATCCATAATGACCAGCTTGGGATCATGCACCAGCGCGGAAGCGAGCTTGAGTCGCTGCTTCATACCGGTGGAGTAGCTATCGGTAGGGCGATAGCGGGCTTCCCCCAGTCCCACATAGTCGAGCACCTCATGGGCCCGCTGCATCGCATCGGTGCTGGCCATGCCGCCGAGTTCCCCGGCATAGGCCACGAACTCAATACCCACGGTGCTGGGAAACAGGCATTCGTCTTCCGGAACAAACCCGACCTGCTGACGAATCAGGAGAGGCGACTTCTTGATATCGTGCCCCAGGACCTCACCACTGCCCTGCTTCAGGCTGATCAGCCCCAGCAGTGTGCGGATCAATGTCGTCTTCCCTGCACCATTGGGCCCTAGCAAGCCAATCGCACCAATCGGCGCAGAGACGGTGAAGTTATTCAAGGCCATGATCTTGCCATAGGCCTTGGTCACCTGGTTGAGCTGAAACAATGTATCCATGAGGCTTCTTGGTTAACGAAATCGCTATGGCACAGTGTATGACTTCCGCACGTTACTCTGCCATTCGTTCCGCAAGGCGTCGGATCTTGCCCGCATGGGTGAAAATTCCTGAGAACTCATCGACATGCCTATACCGATGTACGCCGCCAGTAGCACGACAAGCCACGTGATGCCGAAGAGGATGAGAGCCGTCCGCAATCCATCCCACCCGTCCAGGCAGGCAAACAACATCCAGGGCAGGGCAAAACAGCAGATGAACAACCAACTGGCCCGCAGGATGCCCCACATCTTCGATCGGGCAATCTGTTCCACTGGTATCCCGGTCATCAACAGGTCTTCCCAGGTCTTCAGTCTCTTTTCCTCGCTGATGGCACCTGCACAGCGTACCAGCACAGTGATCGCGGCAAAGAAGATCAGGATCACCCCCATCAGGATGACATCGGATTGCAGGCGTTCACCATTGAGCCGGTGAACAAGCTGCCAGGCATCACTCAAATTAAATCTCATCAGATATTGCACCAGTTGTCCGTGCGAGCCGCTGTTAACCAGCCCGCCGATCATGCTGACCGAAAAGACCGCACATCCAATGGCCCCCAGCCACGTCGGAATGCCCCGCAGTGCCGGCAATGGTGCAATGCCCAGAATGTTGCTCTCTCGCCACAGGATCGGATCGGATCCCACCCCCTGACGGATGATCCACTTCCAGCGCTGCGACCGATCTTCCAGTTGCCGCAGACAGGCCCACCGCAGGAGTGAGCACGAAGCCAGCACAAAGCCAAACCCCAGCCCGAAGAAGACAATCAGGTGGATGATCAGCACCGACGGCGAAATGTTGGTAAAGGGATAGGAGGACAACCCCACGCACACTTCCACCGGGTTCAACCACGTCGGCAACGGCCGATCACCCAGCAGGGTCAGGCTGATCAGCAGGATGATGATTATGATCGAGTAGCAAGCCATGATGGCATCACGCGTTCGCCTCGTGATCACCGAGCTGAACATGCAGATGCCCGTCAAGGCAAAGGTAATCACACAGGCATGCAGATAGCAGATGAGTACGGGAGTCAGTTCGATCCGTGCCATCCCTGCAATAGCACAAGGCAACGGCAAACTGTAGAGCATGAACCGAAGCAACTGTGCATAACGGCCCAGCACCTTGCCCCGGACAATCTCGCGGTCAGCCAGTTCGGTGCCGAACAAGGCGCTGAGGGTATCTTTCTCTTTTTCCTGTCCCAGGGCGCTGGCGGTAAGGGCAGGCGTGACCAGGAGCAGCACAAAGAGATGGATCGGAAAGAACTTGCCCAGGTACTGGGCCGCGAACAGCATCTTGGCTTCGTTCTGGGCAACCACCTTGCCCTGCCAGCGGCTCTCGCTCCACCATTGCCTGCTTGTACTCTCCAGATTGGCATCAAAGCGAAATGCCATGATGCCGAAGTGCAGCAGGCACATGACGAAGAACCCGATGGCTAGAACGAGGATAGACCGTCTGTCCCGCCCCCGATGCAGTTCCCACGCCAGCACCGGCCCACCCCAGCGATACGGATAATCCCACGTCATCGGGCCGACACTTTCTGCTAGCTACGGTACATCCTCCATTCTACACCGTACGTCACATGCATGGCTATCCAGCATTTATTTCCTGGGCAGAGTCACTGACCCACGAAAGCATGAACCAGGAAAGGTCCCTGTTTTTTCTCCAAGTACACTTGCCAGCCCGATAGTGTACATCCTTATCATAACTGGAGAGCGGCTGCTCCTGATGTGCATGGCCTGAATGTATGCCTGGCTGGCATGCATACTGGCTACCATGTCATGATGGCGGCAACGTCATGCACCCACAGAGCAGTCATCTTGTACAAAACTGCCCTGGGTACATGACGGGATGACAAGATGACGTCTGGTACACCAGCAGCAGGCTGGTGCCGGGGATGATCTGCACCTGCGGTTGCCCCCGAACCACCAACTACGTTTACGCCTCTATATAACCACACTACCTGATCTAATGAGTGGCTCATGGACGTAGAGTGGTTACCCTATCTCGGCAAGCTGTCAGCTCTCGCTGCCAGCATCGTCTGGTCGTTCTCCATCACGATCTATCGTGCCCAGGGTGACGGCGTACCGGCCCAGACGCTCAATCTCTACAAGCTCTTCGTCGCCATCGTCGGCTTCAGTGCATTAGTCGTCGTCATGCAGTTCGGCCCGGCTGAATATGCACCACGCTTCCCTGCCTCCTGGCAGAAGTCCTGCTGGCTCATGCTCTCTGGCATCATCGGGCTGACCCTCGGCGATACTCTTTTCTTCTACGCCATCAAGCATCTCGGTGCCGGGCTGACCTCCGCCCTGCAGTGCCTGACGCCACCACTCAACGCCATCATCGACTGGCTCTACCTCAACAAGCAGATGACAGGCATCCAGATCATCGGTCTCATCATCGTCGTGACAGCTGTCGCGGGTGTGGTACTGGCTGGTGCCCGGCGACGCAAGCGAATCAGCAGGGAGCATGATGCCCTCTGGTTCCTCGGCCTGATTGCAGCCGTTGGTTCCGCATTCAGCTCCGCAGTTTCCTATGCCATCACAGGCGAGGCCCTCAAAGGCGAAAGTATCTGGACCTGCAACATCCTCCGCTTTGCCCCTGCCTTCGGGGTGCTGCTCGTATTCGCCCTCTTCACCCGTGGCGGTTGGTCCGGCGTGAAATACCTCGTATCCCATCCGAAAAAGATGGGTATGCTCACTGTTGCTGCCTTTCTTGGCACCATCGTCGGTATTTCCCTGCTCTCCTTTGGGTTTCAACACGCTGATACAGGCATCGTGAGCACCTTGAGCACCACCTACCCCATCTGGGTAGTCGGGGTGGCAGCCTTGTTCCTGAAGGAATACCCTTCGCCCCAGCAACTGCTCTGCACCCTGCTGGCTATTGTGGGAATTGCCCTCTTGATGTTGCCTGCGAGCGTGTGGACTGGCTGGCTGACTGGGCATTTGTGAGCTAGGCTATGGCAGGTTCCCCCAGTGAGACCTGTCATGATTCGCCTGCTCTACGTGCCCATCCTCCTGCTGCTGACACAGCAGACCATTCACGCTCAATACGGCCACAACTGGACGTGGAAAGCTGCTCCCGATTCAGCGAAGCTGCGTAACTGTGTCAGCGACATGACCCTCTTGCTCAAAGCTACGCCGGTCCCCCTGGGTGGTATCGATGGTGCGGGGGAACCCATGACTCGCGATGCCGTGATCACCTTCAATCAGAAGAGCGAAGGCACGAAGGTCGGTGACCCCTTTGTCTTCCCCGGCAACATCGGATACAACGCCTGCAAGACCAACAAGGCTCCGTACGATGTCACTGTGACAGCCTGCCTGATCGTGGCCATGGAGCACTTCAGCAAAGATGAGATCGCCATCGGGAGCGATGGCAAAATTAATGAAGCAGGCGAATGGAAGGAGGGAATCACCCTCTTCCGCAAAGTGTTTGGTCGTGATCCCAGGTTTATCAGTGCTGAGAAAGTCGCATCAACCTTCGAGTTCATCAAGCATATCGATCTCAAACCCAAGTGGGAGAGCAACCAGCTTTGGATCGTGTTTGGTCTGCTAGGCGTCGGGGCCCTGGCTGCGTGGTATGTATTCAACCCACGACCTGATTTCACCATCTACTTTGAACGCGACGGAACGGCGTATGTGAAAGGCAACTTCCCGGAGATGTATCTGAACGCTATCCGCACCTTCTTCAAGAGCGAACTGCCCATGCGCCGCAATGCCTTGGTGAAAGGCTGGCACGAAACGGGTGGCCGGTTCCGTCTGGGTTTCCTTGGCCCCATCTCCGACAAGGAGCAACAGCGTATCCGCACCTTCTTCGGCATGTTGCGGGCCAGGAAGAGCGAGGAAGTGGGAACGGGTGGCTGATCTTACATCACTCTCGCTTCGACACCCTCTCTGGCTTGTAACACCGTACCCGTTGCCACGTATTCCTTGCGTAGCATTGCAAAGCCCATCCAGCCCAGCTGCTGGGAACATGCAACCGTTTTGAGCTTGCCGATTTCCTTGTCGTTCACCATCAGTGGCACATTCATCCACGATGCTGCGTTGTTGACTGGTCCTGTCAGCAAGACTCGCTTCAATTGCCGGTTGACATGTCCATACGCTCGTATGCGGGCGACTGTTTCCTGACCGATGTAGCAACCCTTGGTGAAACTGATTGCCTGTTCGGTTCGATTGACTTCCTGAGGCAGGTTGCTTTCATCGAAATCGATGCCATAGGCGGGAGTGCCCGCTTCCAGCCGAAGGATATCCCATTGGGGGTCGTCGGTCGTCAGCAGTGGCGAAGAGACCATGGCCTGAGCCATTGATAAAGAGGAGCGTGTCCCCCAGAGGAATGCTGAAGGTGAACCAAGAAAGTCGCATCGCTGCAGCGTCAGGCCATCACCCGGACAACAATGCTGCCAGAGTTCCAGTCGGCCCAGTTCCGGATGTTCTGGAATCAGCCACAGAAAGTCACTGTCGGTTCGATCTTCCAGTTGGACCTCTTCGCCAATGATGTACCGTTCCAGGTGACTGATCACTTTACCTGCCAGCCCCGGCTCCATGTTCAGATCCAGATGCTTTTGCGAAAGGCAGATACGCAGCCAGGCGACAATTTTCGCCTGTGCCGTGGTGAGGAAGGCTTCACATCCCTGCCCTGCCCCTGGTTTCACTACATCGTTCGTGGTGAAGTTCTGCAGGAAGGCCGCTCGATCCTTACCTGTCAGTCGGACCTTGCCGAACGCAGAAAGATCGAACGCAGGATGCTGGACGTTCTGAAGCGGTGATGTTGTGCTCATGACTCCATTCTAATAACGAAACAACCCCTGAGTCTCCTCAGGGGTTGATATGGATCATGGAACCAGCTGCGTTGTCAGCCGCGGCTAGAACACGAATTCCACCGTAGCCGATGGACCGTGGTAGATCACAGTGTCAGCTGTGCTGCGGTAGGTGGGAGCAGCTTGCAAATCGTAGGTAAACTGCCCTTGAGCCTGGGCCACACCGGTGTAGATGCGGAGGTCATAACCTGCCCGCAACCGCATGTTTCCCAGGTTCATATCGAAATACAGGCCACCTTCATAAGCCTGGGCAAATCGCCAGGTGGTATCGCTGACGTTGTATGCTGTGAAGCCATCACCACGTACCAGCGAGGTGGTTGTCTTGGCACCGTTAGCCAGCAAGGCAATCTTCTGATCCCACGTCATACTCCAGGTGGGAGAGAATCGCTGGGTAATCGACCAGCCAATCTGACCACCCACCATGTCGTTCTCGCCACGCCATCCCAGTGTGGCCTTGGTGGTGGGATCATTGATGCCTAACTGCAGATCATCGTCTACCGTGTAGTGATACAACTGATCCTGCAGTTTGATATACCGGGCACCGATCAGGTAGCTGACATCCAGCGTCTTCCAGCAGTCACCGAAGAAGCGGAAATTGATTTCACCACTGTAGATGCTGTTCTTGTATGCCAGGTTCATGAAATCAGCATTGGTCCAGAGACCAAATGTATCCTGAAAGCCAACTGGCACATTGGTATAGGGCGAGTTCAGCCGACCGAGCGAAGTGAAACCTTTGCTCGTTTCAGAATTGACCAGGTAGAACCCACCGATTTCAAAGATCATGCAGCGGTAGTCATCCTGCAACCCGATCGATGCCTGCACGCCATTGTTGAGGCCGGGCGAGGCATCGCTGAGATAACCGATGAAGGGAGTCACACCGAAAGTGGGATCACCCAGGCCGTCGATATTGTTGTCGATGGATTCCCGCGAGACGACGGGGAAGTCAGCTACGCCATTGCGACGCAGACCGATGTAACCCGCTTTGACATAAACGCGACGGCGTTCACCATCTTCGCTGTAGAAGATCTTGTCCCAGATGCTGGTGCGATTATCGTGGGAGATACCAGGGTAATAGGTGCCACCCATGGGCAGCCCTACGCCAGGCATACCGTTCGGGCCACAGTCGCCGTTGAAGGCGGGGCCACCTGGCAAGCCAGGCATGCCACCCATACCGGGATCAGCCATGGGGACGGCAGGGCCGCCTTGCATCCCCGGCATTCCGGGCATCCCAGGCATTCCACCTGGAGCCATGGCTGGCATTCCTGGGCCATAGCCTGTGCCAAAGAGCGGCATGGGGCCTTGAGGCGCCCCACCAGCCGGTGCCATGTTCATGGGCATCGGTTCACGCGGGCCATACTGGGCCTGTGCCATCGGGCAAAGGCTCACGCAGCCCAATCCCACTAACAGACCGCTTGCCCATCGATTCGCCATGATCTGTTCCCCTAACGGCCCCGCGGCGGAGGCTCGTGTCGTCCCCCCTGCATTTCACCCACGCCGAGACGCAACTCGCGCAAGCAGGCAATAGCAGATGGGTGAATCATCGGCCTGAAAGACTGGCTTTCTTGAAACAATCCCTAACCTCACTACCCTGTGCATCTCCGGTAAGACTTGCCCAGTCGCCTTCCCTTACTTGCCTTCCTTCGCTACGATGGGTTCTCTTCACTAACTTTCCCAGCAGGGTACCAAGCACGATGTCGAGTGAAACCACCTCTGCGGTATCTGGGCAACCTGGCGAACCCTTACCCGCCCTCACGCCTCTGGAACGGCGCATCCTCGGTGTTCTGGTCGAAAAAGCCAAAACCACCCCCGATGCCTACCCCCTGACCCTCAATTCCCTGGTTACGGGCTGCAACCAGAAGAGCAACCGTGAACCGGTCATGGATGTGAGCGATGTCGAAGTGGAAGAGGTCATTCCCAATCTCAAAAAGCTCGGCTACATGCAGCAGATTCTGGGTAGCGGACGCTCTGACAAATTCCGTCACTGCCTCTACGATGCCTGGCGGGTGGACAAGGTGCAGCTAGCCATCCTGGGCGAACTGCTGCTGCGGGGCAGTCAATCGGAAGGAGACCTGCGTGGAAGAGCGTCACGCATGGAACCGATCGCTGACCTGGAAACGCTCCGGCCCATTGTGAAATCCCTCGCTGAACGGGGCATGGTGATTTACCTCACCCCCGAAGGCCGCCGTGGCACGATGGTAACGCACGGCTTTCATACCACTGAAGAGTTACAACTGCTTAAGGCACGGGCTGAACGATTAGTAGTCGATGAACCATCACAATCCATCTCCCGGCCTGCACCATCGAGTTCCGCCCTGGAACAGCGAGTGCAATCCCTGGAACACACTGTAGCTGAATTGAAAACCATCGTACTTGCACTTCAGTCCAAATGGGGTTCCTGAATCGATGTACCAAGGCGGATAAACATCCAACATTTCTTGGTCAGCGAAGTCTCAGACGGGTAGAATGTACAGGATATACCCTTTGGTGCGGAAACGCTCCGGAAGGTGTAGTGATCGTTCGTGAAGGAACCCCCACGCATGGCAACGCGAGATAACTCGCCTGATGAACGCGATGACAAATCGAAGAAAGCCCCCACTATTCTTACCGGGCCGTGGTGGATTTTGATTGTCATCACGCTGGCTCTCTTTGTCTTCCTGCTCATGCGCGAACAGTACCTGGGCAATACACGCATTCCCTACAGCGAATTCAAATTGCAACTCAGCCGGGGCAATATCAAAAATGTCCGTATCGGCACCACGGTCATTCGTGGTGAGCTTCGTGACTGGAAGGTCCTGCCCGAAGATTTCAGGAAGGGCCGACGTGAATCTGACACCAGCTTCACCACTTTGCGCTCGGATGATAAGGATCTGAACACCCAGCTCGACCAGGCCCGACTCGCCGGACTGGATTACTACGACAGTGAACCAGATTCCTCTGGCACGATTACTACCTTACTGGTCTACCTGGCACCCATTCTGATCCTTGTTGCACTCTTCATGTTCATCCTGCCACGGATGCGTGATCCTATGGGTGGCGGGTTCATCTCCAGCTACATCAAAAGCCCGGCGAAACGTTACGAAAAAGGTAAGACCCGCGTCACCTTTGAAGATGTTGCCGGTATGGAAAATGCCAAGGCTGAGCTTCAGGAAGTAGTCGACTTCCTCAAGAGCCCTGAAAAGTTCCACAAGCTGGGTGGCCAGATTCCCAAGGGTGTGCTGCTTATCGGTCCGCCAGGCACCGGCAAGACTCTGATTGCCCGGGCTGTTGCCGGCGAAGCTGGGGTGCCATTTTACAGCATCAGCGGCTCCGAATTCATTCAGATGTTCGTCGGTGTCGGCGCAAGCCGCGTGCGAGATCTCTTCAAGACTGCACGCGAGAACTGTCCCTGTATCATGTTTGTGGATGAAATTGATGCGGTGGGACGTGTTCGCGGTGCAGGCCTGGGTGGCGGACATGACGAACGTGAGCAGACCCTCAATCAGATTCTCACCGAAATGGATGGCTTTTCGCCCACCGAATCGGTGATCGTGCTCGCAGCCACCAATCGCCCTGATGTGCTGGACCCCGCTCTGCTCCGTCCCGGTCGGTTTGATCGACATGTCACTATTGATCGCCCGACCTGGCAGGGCCGCCTGGCGATCCTTAAAGTGCATACCCGCGATAAGCCGCTCGCCGCAGATGTGAACCTCGAAGCCATCGCCCGCACCAGCATCGGCATGACAGGTGCCGACCTGCGGAACCTGGCAAACGAAGCTGCCCTCAATGCCACCCGAGCCAACCGTAACAAGATCACCACGCGTGACTTTACCGACGCTGCTGACCGGGTGATCCTGGGCGCCAAGCGGGAAGAAGTTCTCAAGGAATCCGACAAGTATCGAACTGCTATTCATGAAGCAGGCCACGCGCTGTGTGGCTGGCTGGAACCGCAGTCAGATCCGCTTCACAAGGTGACGATCATTCCCCGTGGCAGGGCTCTGGGTGTTACCCAGTTCCGTCCCGATGATGACAAGCTGGAGCACACGGAACCGCAACTTCGCGCTCATCTGGTGATGGCCATGGGTGGAAGGGCAGCGGACAAGCTGATCTTCGGCCAGACCAACTCCGGGGCTGCGATGGACATCAAGCAGGCGTCCCGTATTGCCCGGCTCATGGTCACACAGTTCGGTATGAGCGAAAAGCTGGGGCCGGTTCACTATCGAATCGGCGAGGAGCACGTCTTCCTGGGCAAGGAGATACAGGAGTCGCGTGATTTCGGCGAAAGCACGATGCAGTTGATCGATGAAGAAGTGCGTCGCCTGGTGCTTGAAGCTGAGTCGCGAGCCGTAGAACACCTGACGACGCATCGTAAGAAGCTGGATCTTCTCGCTGAGGCCCTGCTCAAGCGTGAAGAACTGAGCAAGGAAGAAGTGGATCTACTGCTCAAGGCTGAATCGCTCGACGTTCTGCCACCGATTGTAGTGGAAGATACCAAGACACCCGCAGCGCCAGCCAAGGTCGAGGAGACCCCCTCTTCAGCGGATGTGCCCAGTACCATTCGTCCCCTTCCTGCGGTGTAACGATGCCGCTATTTCTTGGCGTGGAAATCGGCGGCACCAAGCTGCAAGTGGGGCTGGGGGATGGCCTGGGAAACATTCAGCATCTGCATCGTGTCGCAGCCAGACCTGAGGAAGGGGCTGGAGGAATCCGACACCAGATTGCCTCTGCAGTAGATGACGTACTCCAACGCGCCAACATCTCTGCTGCCGAAATCACCCGTTGCGGCATTGGCTTCGGCGGGCCAGTGGATGATCGCACGCAAAGCACCATCACTTCGCATCAGGTTGCTGGCTGGGATCATTTCCCGCTGGCTTCCTGGCTTCATCAAACGCTGGGAATTCCCGCAGTCATCGGGAACGATGCCGATCTCGCCGGGCTTGCTGAAGCTCACTTTGGCGCTGGGCGAGGATGCAACCCTGTCTTCTACATGAATATCGGTTCCGGCATCGGTGGGGCTCTTATCCTGGAGGGTCGCATCCATCGCGGCACCGGCCTGGGTGCTGGTGAAATTGGCCACTTGTGGATCGACTACGACGCAGATGACTGGCAGCCTGGTGGCGAAGCCTGGTCGATTCTGGAACATCGTGCTTCAGGCTGGGCCTTGCAAAAAGCAGGGAAGTCACCCGATGTAGTAACGCTGTTAGGAGCTGTGGAAGCTGGCGAAGCATCCGCAGTTACTGCCTGGCAGCGTGCACATCGACGCCTGGCAATCGCCCTCTCGCATGTCGTTGCTCTGCTCTGTCCGCAGCGTATCGTTCTGGGAGGCGGTGTCTCATTGGCTCCACCCTCGCTATTTCTCGAGCCTCTACGAGAGGAATTGGCTGCTATCGCCTTCAAGCCTTTTGCCAACTGCTACGATGTGCAGGTAGCTGGGCTGGGAGAATTAGTGGTGGTGCACGGGGCGTTAGCGCTGGCAGCACAGTCTTGATTACTGCTCGCGGCCTGGTAGTTCTTAGCTTCATCATGTCTTGAGGTGCATCTCGCTACAGTAGCCCCATCTTCATGGGAACGACACATGCAACATAGGTTCATGGTGGTATTGACCATCTTGTTGGGATTGGTCCTGAGTACAGTCTCGGCTGCACAGCCTCCGGAAAAGCGTCCTCCTCGAAAAGGCCCTCCTGGCAAAGAGAATGGCAAAGGCAGCATACCGCAGCAATCAGCACATCCTGAAGACAAAGCAGCTTTTGGCACCGAGCCGGAAACTCCTGCCCCGACTACCCCCGCAGGCATGAAACACCTGGGTGGCAGATGGTATCTGAATGGCAAGACCTATCTCTACCGTGATGCCCAGCGATTCGTCGAACCATTCGGCTACACTGGCGACTCCAACAAAGATGGCATTCCCGATCTCGTCGTGAGCCATGATGACTCCTTCATCATCCTCCATTCGCAGAATCTTCCCAATCATCCACATGCCCCGTTCCCCAATAGTCGCAATCCCAACACTATCACAGCCCAGAAGTTAAAACTCAAGATCCCGATCACACCACAAAAGGGAACGAGCATTACGCGCGTGCCAATGGGGCCGATCGCTGTGGCAGTCAATGGTGTAGTATTCTTCAATCCGTTCGAAGCAGGTGGCATGAATGCTGTGCAAGGTTACCGGTCCGAATGGCTCGATTCCTGCTGTGGACATCCACAACAACATGGTGTGTATCATTACCACAAATATCCAAGTTGCGTGAAAAGCCCTTTTCCGGACGACGGCGAACAGCACTCACCTCCCATTGGGTTTGCCTGGGATGGTTACCCCATTTATGGACCGTACGAAGCCAAGGGCGTCGAAGCGAAGGATTTGAAGGACAACCAGATGCTCGATGTGTGTAACGGCCACTTCGACCCGGAGCGAGGCTATCATTATCATGTCACTCCCGGCAAGTTCCCATACGTGCTTGGTGGATATGCTGGTGTACCTGAGCGGTCAAACGGCCACGGTATCGGGCGGGATCCAGTCGGGGCGATTCGTGACAATGCAACAGGAAGCAGTCGATATGATCAGGCCCTGGTTGTTACGCCAGCTACTATTGCGCGAGGCAAGACGGTTGTCTTGCACATTGCTGGCAAGACAAACACTCTCCCAGCGGAGTTACCGAGCCGGGTACTGGTAGGGCCCTACGTAGGAAGCCAGCTGCGGCGCGATGGGAATGACATCACAGTATCAGTGAGTGTTCCCGAGGATGCAAGCTGCTGTCGACACGATGTGCATCTGGAGTATCATCGCAGTGGACAGACGGTAGTAGCCAAACAGAACGAAGCAGTGCGGGTGATCAAGTAGAGATCATGGCAGCCCTACTTTGTTTCGAACTCTTTCAATAGCGTCCGGTGCATGACCTCCTGCTGCCAATCGGCAAGAGGCTGGCTGCTGAGCTGGGTTTTGAGTTTATCCAGCGTCAGGAGTTGCATGGGCGCGTTGCTCTGGTTCAGCTGCTTGTGTGCAAGTGCCTGAAGCAGCATGACCTTGGGATCTTCGCTCTTGATGTCCTTCAACATGACAAGTGCCTGTTCGGCCCGACCGCTCCTTACCAATAATGCTGCTTTCAGTATTGGAATCGTGCTGAGTTGCGGATACGCGTCCAATGCAGACATTAAGTTAGTGAAAAGATCAGCAGAGCCAGACCGCAACACCGCAACGTGAATGATGACGACAAGTGTTTCCGCATCAGGATTCTTCATCGCCAGCAGTTTCTGCCGTTCGTGTTCATACCCTTCCAGGTCTCCAGCGTCGAGTTTCATCAAAGCTGGTAATGCGAGCTTCCATTGAGGCTGTTGCTGCAATCTGGCTGCCTGGGCTATGTCACGCATCGATTCCCGCCATTGTTTCAATTCGCCATAGGCCTGTCCACGCTGCAGCCATGCTGCTGTTGTCTCAGGCGATTGTGTCAATACCTCGGTGGTCGTGGCTATCACCTTCGGCCAGGCTCCCAACTGCCCCCACGCATGGGCGAGTCGTTGACGATAGGTGGTTGAACTCGGCTGAACCTGTGTCATGCGTTCGAGTTGCCAGGCCGCAGCGAACCAGTTTCCCGCTTTCTCCGCTGACTGAGCGTGATACTCATACCAGGCAATATCATCCGTGGGGATGCAGGTATTTTCTGACTTGTCCTGAACCCTGGCATAGCGTTCGGTGATGCTTCGGGCATCAAGCAATGTCATACCACCTTGCTTATCAACCTGCATACCGGTAAGGGCTTGGGTCAGTGTCAGCAGATCGTCGACCTTCATCGGGGTGGTATCGAGATGATCCTGCCATACCTCCCCTTTCCAGCCGGGTAGTTTGGGAGTTACGGGCTCACCGGTGGCGCTATCCCAGACCCGGGTTGTGCCATCGATACTGGCACTGAATAGTGTGGTGCCATCGCTGCTGAAAGTCAGGAAGTACACTCCACCTTCATGCCTGATCGGGGCGTACAGCAGTTCACCGTTGGTCGCATTCCACACGCGGATGGTGTTATCGTCGCTTCCTGTCGCCAGAATGCTACCCAGCGGATGAAATGCAGCAACATAAACACGACTAGTGTGATGGCCCGTTTCCCTCCAGCGAGGCTGGCTGGTCGCGGTGGACCAGACCTGCACATCACCTTCATAACCACCAGTAACGAGCCATTGATTATCGCTGCTGAAAGCAAGAGCCGAGGTATTGCCAACCGTTTTAAGTGCTTCTCCCAGTGGTTCTCGGGTAGTAGCATCTCGCAGCCTGACGGGTTGATCTCCACGGTAATTGGCAGCTATTTTGCCATCCGGGCTGGTTGCGATACGTCCCTGAGTACTCATATAGGGTCTGGCGATCTGCATCATTGCAGAGGCTTCAGTCTCTTCATCCAGTTGAATAGGAAGAATCCAGTGACGAAGGAGTTGATCCTGTCCCGCCGCAAGCAACCCGCGACCGCTGGGAGTGAAGAGGCAAGCCAGTGGCGTGCCGTTGTGTCGGAAGGGAGAAACGACCAGGCGTCCGGTGCGTATATCCCAAATACGCGCGAAGTTGTCTTCGCTCAGTGTGCAGATCCAGCGGGCATCTGCACTGAATTGAATCCTGTTGACTCGGCTGCCATGACGAAGCCGTGGGCTGTATTGCCGACCGTTAGATGCATCCCAAACGACACATTGCTTATCTTCCGAAGCGGTAGCGATCCAGCGACCATCCGGGCTGAATTGAAGTTGTGTGATTCCGGCATCATGGCGAATAGGAGTGGGCACTGCCAGTTCACTGGTTGTCAGGTTCCAGAGGGTCACCACCCCATCCTCGCCACCGGTTGCACCCACAGTATCACCTGGATGGAGCGCGACTACAGTCTGCGGGGAAGACGTTTTCATGGGAGTGTTGGCCAGTTGACTTCTGGCCAGATCCCACCAGCGTAGGTTGCCATCGCGGCTGGGTACCAGTGCAAACTTACCCGATTTAGCAATGGCTACATCTGAAACAGTCTGCGCGTTGTTCATCAGACTGCTCAGCGGCTCGAGCGTGGCCCGGCTGACCACGCTCATTCCACCCGACTTATTGACTAACAACAGCGACTTGCCATCTGGAAGGAATTCAACAACCGCCAGCCCCTGACCTACAACGCGCGACGATACACCGGGTTGCCATTGCCAGAGCTTGGCGCTGCCATCGGCGCTAAGAACAAGGAGTTCCCTGGCGTCAGGTGCAAAACTCAGGCTCGCCATGGGGGTGCCATGCTCGATGGGCATCGTCACTGGCTTGCCATCGTTCATATTCCAGATGCGCAGCAGACCATCGTTACCCGCACTGGCGAGGAGCTTGCCATCGTGGCTGAGAGCCAGATCGTTGATGGCCGATTCATGCCGCCAAAGGTGGGCCAGAATGGGTGACCGCATCAGTACCGAGGCAATACGTTTACGGTGTATTGTCTCGGCAACCGGGTTTTTCTCATCCAGTTTGAGCGCTTCAGCAAACCAGCAAGCCGCCCCGAGCATATCGCTGCGTTCCAGCAGTTGTGCTCCATTGGCTACGGCAAGCCGTATGAGCCTCTGTTTACTCTCCTGGGCTGAGGCACTGGCTTCGTCCTTGGCTAATTCAGCGGCTCGTGCACGTTCCTTTACTGCAACATAAGCCCAGCTGCCCAGCACGATGAAGGAGAATACCCCCAGGATAATAGCACCGATCAAGGAAGCAATAAGTGGCCGGCGATATACCCACTTCGTGAGACGCTCGATGGGACCCACGGGCCGGGCGGTAATGGGACGGTCTTCGAGATAATTAGCCAGGTCGTCAGCAAAGGCAGCGGCACTGGGGTAACGCTTGTGTGGACTCTTCTCCAGACACTTCAGAGTAATTGTCTCAATATCTTTGGGCAGCTTGGCTACCAGTTTTGCAGGAGAAACAACTTCCCCGCGAATGACCTGCATGATGGTGTTGACTGGTGTATCAGCACGGAAGGGCGGGCGACCGGTCAGCATTTCATATAGAATCGCACCCAGAGTATAGATGTCGGTCGCTGGGCCAATCAAGCCAATGTCACCGATGGCTTGTTCCGGTGACATATAACTGGGCGTGCCCATAATGGAACCGGCGTTGGTCAAGCCACTGCTGGCAGCACCCTGTTCCTGCTTGGCCAACCCAAAATCAGTGATCTTCGGCGTGCCATAGTCCACTGATGTATGGGTCATGATGGACTGGCGACTGGACGATTTCGAGTGAGAGGAACTGCTTCGATGCTGACTGGAACCGGAATGGCTATGTGCATCGCCGAGCACGAAAGGCTGCAACAGAATATTGACTGGCTTCAGATCGCGATGGACGATGCCAACCTCGTGGGCTGACTGCATGGCACGAGCGAGTATTTCCACCAGTCGGGCTGCGACCCGCGGAGGCTGCGGTACACTATGGAGCTTTTCAGCGAGGTTGCCACCTTCAACATACTCCAGCGCGATATAGGCATGGCCCTGATGGCTACCAACATCATAGACCTGAACGATATTGGGATGCTGGAGCTTGGCCAGCGCCTCGGCCTCAGCCTGAAAACGAGCGAGCTGGGTATCCCCTGCAAACTTGCCACTCAGAATCATCTTAAGGGCAACAATGCGGTTGAGTGCAATCTGTCGGGCCTTATAGACCACACCCATGCCGCCCCGGCCGAGTTCGCCGAGGATCTCGTATCCAGGAATACCAGTATTATCTGAGGATGCGAGAGTGACGGGATACGACAATGCCTCACGGTCAGCAGCCATCGTAGGGACTGCCGACGGCTCCGGGGGCTGATACGCCATCGTAGCATCGTTTGTATTGGGCTCAGTCATCTGCCAGCCATGGATGTTGATTCGAAGAGGCAGTATCGATTATGCCGATTTACTCCAGCAACTGCGAGTAAACGTCTACGTGAAGACTGGGAAGAAGGCGGGGAAGGAATCGATTGTGCGGAGGGTGTGAAGTAGGAGGGGGAATTTGTTACCACATGGATCAAATTGAAGGAGGATTCGTACAATCGAGTCGAATTGAACGTCCTGTGAACAGTCCATTCGCTCCTGTCGTAACACCAGTGCCAAGTCCTAGAGCAACCCCAGCGTTTCCTCAAAGCCATACACCCGATTGAAATTCTGCACCGCTACACCCGAAGCACCACGGAGCAAGTTATCCTCGCAGGCCAGTACGATGATGCGGCCTCGTACCATACGTACTGTCATATCAAGATAATTGGTACCAACCGTGTCCTTGCTTGCAGGCAGTCGGTCCACTACTCGTACGAACCTGGCATCACGATAGTATTGACGGTAAAGATCGAGCAACTGCTTCTCTTCCACTGGCTTCTTGGGCATCGCATAGATGGTGGAGAAGATGCCCCGGTCCATGGGAATCAGATGTGGCGTGAAGATGACCTGCACTGGAGCCTTGGCAAGATCACTGAGCGTCTGCTCAATCTCAGGCGTGTGTCGGTGAGTTCCCACGCCATACGCTGCCACGCTTTCGTTGCACTCAGGATAGTGGAAGGTCAGGCTGGGTGACCGGCCTGCACCGGAAACGCCACTCTTGCTGTCAATGATAATATTCTGCAGGTCAATCATCTGGTTCTCAACCAGAGGTGCCAGTCCCAGGATGCCGGTCTGTGGATAGCATCCCGGATTCGCGACGAGCCGGGCATTCTTGAGCTGGTCGCCATAGACTTCAGGCAATCCGTAGACTGCATGAGCAAGATTAGCCGTATCGGTATGTTCGTGCTTGTACCATTGGGCGTATTCCTTGGCATCACGCAGTCGGTAGTCAGCGCTCAGATCAATGACTTTGATTCCCTCTGCGAGTAACGAAGGAATACTGGCCATGCTGATGCCGTGAGGAAGACAGCCAAAGGCACACTGAACACACTGCCCTTTGAGGGCTCTGGCATCGAATGGCTGGCAGCGAATATCAATGCGGTGTGCCAGTCGCGGATGCAACTCAGCTATGAAAGGAGTGCTGTCTTTTTCACCCTGCCTGGAAGTAATAGCTACGATCTCGGCATACGGATGGCGGAGCAGCAGTTGAATGCACTCCAGCGCGGTATATCCGGAACCACCCAGAATGGCGACTTTGATCTTCATCACGATTTACCAATTCGACTCTAGCGGGAACAAGTCCCGCGCTCTAGTTACAGGCACATTATATGTTGGAGAGTGAATTACTGCTGAGTGATCACGGCTGCAGGTTTGCTCCACTTCAACTTGGGTAGATAGATAGATGCAGTAGTCCCCTGCCCGGACTTACTCTGCAGATCAAGGAAACCTCCATGCTGACGGACGACACCGCGAACCAGGGCAATACCTAATCCAATTCGCTTGGGATCATTGCGGGTGGTAAAGAAGGCCGTACCAGCCTTTTCCAGTATCTCAGGACTCATGCCAGTACCGGTGTCGGTCACGGTGATACGAATGAACTCACCTGGACGGACACGCTCCTGCACGTTGTATTCTGCCAGGTGTCGATCATCGAGCGTTTTCTCCCGCGCATCGATGCTCAATCTGCCCCCCAGCTGCATGGCATCCACTGCATTCTGAATCAAGTGGACAAAGACTCGTTTAAGCAAATCACCATCGCAGATGATGGGGCCGAGCGAAGCAGGGATGCTTGCATTGATTTCAATATTGGCAGCAGGTTTGACGATCTCCAAAGCCTGATCCACCAGCATACCCAGTGGATATTCTCTCTTCTGAAACGAAGCACGCCCCACAGCGGCCAGCAGATTCTGAAGCAGGGAAGCGGCACGCCCGGCACTTTCCTCGATGGATTGCAACAGCGACTGATTGGGACTTGTGGAATTTAAAGATGACCGGACGAGCGTGGAATTGGCAATTACCACAGTAGCAAGATCGTTGTAATGCTTCGAGATACCCTGAATCAGATCCGCCGCAGTGGAGAGGTCCCGTTCACTGGCGGTGTAGAAGCTGTTCTGACCGATATTGCTTTCTTTCAGCTGAGTATTTTCGAGCTCAGCTTCGGCAAGGCGTTCCATCAAAGCGCGGTTTCCAGTTTCCAACGCAAATTGTGTTCGGGCATCACGCAACAATACCAGCATCGATTTCTTGCTTCGAGTCCCCGGAATGGGCAGCCTGGCTCCTTCTACAGGCATCCACTGTTTTTGCTGATATCGCAATAGCGCAGGCTGAAACCGATGCTTGCTCCCAGTATGTCTGGTTGTTTCACTCGCTTGTTCAACAGCCTCTCGCCAGGAGACTAGTTGCTCAAACTTGGAATTAAGCAGTTCCTGATAACTCAATCCTGTCCAATCCTGCGCAGTCTTGTTTGCATCGAGAATCTTCTTGAAATCTGAATCGACTACTAGCAGAGCATCCACTGACTCAACAAAAATGAGCTGCGATAATTCAGATGACAAGTTTTCGATGATAGACATCACAACACTCATGAAACTGCGCTGGCGGGAGAATTATATCATACATGACGTAGCATTTCGCAACAGTCTAAATGCGCAAAAAAGAACACCTTCAGAACAGCTTGAGGGTGTTCACTTCGATGAACTGCTATTTCTTTTCGACTAGCACGATATCGTCAAAATATGCCTCGTATTCTCCACCAGAACCAACCAGGGTGCAAGTGATATGAGTTGCGTCAGGGTAACTGGAAAGTTCCGACGTCACTTTCAACTCCGTCCAATCTGTACTCTCCGTGTTTTCAGCTGCAGTCATTCCAATGTATTCTGTGCCTTTGAAGTAATCAAACTTGATGGTGCCCGTACCCTTGGCTACCCGGGCAAAGCCTTTGAGTTCAAATGTCTGCTCTTTTTTCACTGCGATGCGATTGGAAACATAGGTACCCCATTCTGCATTGCCTTTGATTACCGCACAGTTCTTCCCATTGTGCGGTTTGTCTGTACTGACACCCAGGGTGCCCTTTCCACCTTCAGCAAATCCGGCCACAGACCAGTCAGTCAATTTGCCATCTGTCACGCTTTCAAAGCCCGGGTTCTTGATCAGGTTGGTATCTGCCTGAGTGGTCCCGCTGGCCACCTGAACCACTATGAATGAAAGGCTGAGAGCTATCATGCGAAGCATACTGTGCACTCCATAAAGGGGTATTGTTCTACCCCCTAAAGTATGGAGCCAGTGGCCACTAAGCGACTTGTGTGCGTGTGCCACTATGCTGTTTGCTGGCCCTTACGACAAAAGCCTGATCTGCGTAGGAAAGCTTCGATGACCAGTTTTCAAACCCTGCTGCCTGCAGCCGCTGCAGAATGCTGACCAATGGTACAAAGTGAAACCTGCCACGACGGGCCTCACGTTTGAGCCAGGCACCATGTCTTTGCATACTCAGAACATTTCGCAACGTCTTGAAGGGCCTGCCAAACTTCACACCTCTTCCAAATGACTTCCATACGATCTTCCAGAAATCGGGATCAGGCACATTAACGGAAAATACCAGCTTGCCTCCCGGCTTCAGGACACGGTACATTTCCTGATAAAGCCTGTTGTATGCGGTATCGGTGAATCTCCTGGTTTCCAGGTCAAACGACTCGGCATAGGAAATTGCCAAGCCTGAAACGATGCCGTCAAATCGGGCATCCGGAAGCTGTGGCAAACCTTTACTGAAATCCACGACTTGAAACTGAAACTGCTCTGCAGCAGGAGCAGGTTCCAATTTCCTGCTCAACTTGATGATGGCTTGCTCGTTCACTGCTGCGCAATCGACCGCAACGATTTCCGCTACTTTACCCCTGCTTGCTTTCCAGAGTCCGGCTGTCAAAAACCCACCACCGCACCCAAGATCCAGCCAGGCTTCTCCCTCAGCTGGCTCACACCACTCCAGGGTATCACGCAGCAGTTCCTGGTATGGCAGCGCACGATGCTGATCCCAGAAGGCCTGGGCCGTTTCATCGGAGTACCAGCGATTCGTCTCGTCGCTCAAGCGGAGTGTTCCACTCATCGTTGTCATTTCCTAACAACACATGTTCGTAAGTCATCAATTCGTCAAGCAACGGGCCCGTTAGCATCGATTCCATGGTTGCTAGTGCCCGTGCTACCACTGCCCCGTCAACAATCCGGTGGTCATACACCAGACGTACGGTGATCCTACCACGTTCATCCAGAACACCATAGTTCAGAAGAAAGGAGAGAGGTGATAAAGGATGCAATGAGCTGGCACCAAGACTGGAGTAAACGCTCATCCCAAAAGTGCCTAACCGTTTGGCTCTTTTCTCGCCTGACCAGTTCAGACTGCACCACCAGAGAAACCGGCGAACCAGTAAAGGCAGCTTGGATACTCGAATCAGCCGGCGAAAGATTCCGAACGACTCTATCGGCTCGTGCTTGTAATCCTTGAGATATTCATCGATGGCTTCCAGCGACTGCTCCTCGGGACGAACGATCTGCCCGAAGAAAACTGCTGTTTCTCCAAGGTATTTGCGTTCAATGGCAACTGATGCGACAGAGAGCGGATGTTCGTATCCACGTGCCCACGGGTAGCGGAGAAACGCCTGCCGAAGCTCAGGGTGCTGTTTCGCGGCCAGGGCAAATGCCTTGAGAAATAATGCAGGCCACGAGATGCCCAGATACTGCCGAGTCGCTTGCACATCGCGCACGTCCATCACTCGCTCGACAGGCACACTCGGAACCTGGCGCGCGAAATAGAGCAGATCGCCAATCCAGCGTCTGGGTAAGCTGAGCCGAAAATACCGGCCACGACGACGTGACATGGCATGCCCCCAAGGCAATGCAGGCGTTCCGTGCCTTGTGTTATGTGTTTCCCCATGTAACTATGCCCAAGAACTCAGAATCGGGCAAGACGGACTGCTGGTCCCAAACAAGTTGACTGCAGGCAGGCATGAAGAATGCGCTGCAAGCGGAGTAATCGTCAGACCTCAATCACTGCTGTCCTTGTCCGCTTGTATCAACCTCATTAAGGTGAATGGTGAATCATCACTAGCTGGCTTACACACATGATTGATGCAAAGATTCTTGAGGTCCTTGTTTGCCCACTTGGCAAAGCGCCTCTGAAACTCGAAGAGAACAAACTGGTCTGCACGAAATGCGGCCCGAAGTTCAGTTTCAGCCGGGAAGGCTATCCCAATCTGGTGATCGAAGACGCAGAACTACCTGAAGGATGCAAGGGAATCGATCAGTTACCATGCGTCAAAGGATGACAGTCGCGATTAAAACGGACCAGGCCCGTGATTTTCATCACAGGCCTGGCCCACCACCACCCTTCTCCCCGAAAGGAGATTCCATCAAAACGGTCATCAATTCTTGTCGTCGCTATATTCCTTGCTCGACGCGTGTGGAACAAAGATCCACGACAATCGTTCGGCAGTATGTCGCAGGAAGAGTTCGCGGAATTGTGAAAGCGTTACTTCACTATCACTCAGGGGGCGCATGCCCGGAGGATATTTAAAGGAGTAGGAGTTGGGCCCCCATACTGGAACAGCCTGGTCTTGATCAGTCCCAATGCGGTGAATGCTGACTGACGCATCACACGTTCCCTTGTAGTACTGTTTCCAACCTTCCTTCTCGTAGAAACCCACGCGACGCAATTCGACAAAAACCAGATAGTCTACATTCAACCCCTGACCGATCTCATAGGGCGATTTCATATCGGGATGCTCGTCCATCCACTTATGGACTTTGGCAGCAAGCACAATCTCAGGTTTTTTCTTGGTGTAACCAGCCACAAGAAGCGAAAGCACGTGATTTACTTCACGATCGAAATGACCAACATCGATCTGGCTGTGCTTGCCTAGATGCGTGACGATTGCCACTCTCTTGGCATCTTTTTCAAAGTGATACTGGATATTGGCTTTATCATCGACGCCGAGCATATCCATGGTCAAAAGGACTGGCGCCATGAGCGCGCAACCTAAGCCACCGATCCCCCAGGCAGCGATCAGCACACAGGCGCAGGTTATGAGTTTTCCCCGCATACACCGTCCCCCTGTATCTGGAAGGTTTACTTCCAGAACAGGCGGGACGATAGCGAGAACTGACAGGGATGCAAGAGCAACTTGGCAGTATTACTTGCCTTCTGGCTTTAGCAGTTCAAAACCACTCCCTTTTCCACCACCCATTTCGACGGATTTCAGCTGAACGGTGGGAGCCTGGATGGTGGAAGTAGCCTGAATGACCTGCTGTTTGCTGGAACAACCGATTGCCAGCATGGTCACAATAAACATGGCGGAAAGTCGTGTCATGTATCACCTCGGTGTTATACAAACAAAACAGCCCGTGCAGTGGCACGGGCTGCCATGGATAGTTCATATTAGTCAATCAAAGCACTGGCGTCATTGTTCAGGCCATCGCGACGACCAGCCAGTTGCTGGAAGACCAGCCAGTCAGCAGGCATGGTAGCAGAAACGCCCAGAACACCAGAGTTGCCGCGACGCACGCCACGAGTAGAACCATCGCCGAAAGCAAACTGCACAACGGCGGGATGCCGACTGCTGAATGCCCACCATGGTCCGAGACGGTTGGTCAAGTGTAAGCCACCAATGGCGGGAATGCAACCAGCACCCATCCAGGCTGATTCGTAATGACGAATGTTCTCCTGACCGACAAGCCCGGGCTCATTGGCGGAAAGCGATTCACCAAACATGAAAGTATTGGAGGTACCGTCCTGAACAGTCAACTGGCCCAGTGTCAGATTTCCACGGTTGATCAGGACACCTTCGAAAGTGGCCCAATTCAAACCAGCAGGCAGCACGGGAAATAGCGAGATAGTTTGATTTCCCTTACCAGCACTACCGCAGGAACCAAAGTAGTTCGCACGACCAAGCTGACCAGCCTGAGGGACTGTAGCGAGCGGAGCAGCAGTTGCCGCAATACGGGCACCGAGAGTGCCACCTGTGTTAGTATTCCAATGGTGGCTTGCCAGACCAACTGCAAGCTGGGCATCAAACTGGGTATCGCTGGGGCAAAGATACATCTTGATTTTGGCAGATGCTACAGTGAAATTGATCGTGCTGATCCACCAGTTCGGCGCCAGTGAAGTGTTGCCGAGTGGCATCGGGTTGGTGCCAGGAGGAGTCGGGTCCACAATCTGCTTGGCAATATTATCTGCTTCCATGTAGGGAAGCAGGATTGTCAAAACACCAACCGACTGATTGGTGGCCTGATTGTTCTGCTCATTTGGGATGGGTCCCAGGTAACCAGCCGGCAACCTGTTATAGTCGTTGTGGTAGTTGTGAGCTGCGATGGCGAGTTGCCGCAGATTACTACCGCACAACATTCTATTTGCTGCTTCACGCACTTTTTGAATGGCCGGCAGAAGCAAGGCCATGAGCAATGCGATGATGGCGATAACCACCAGCAGCTCAATCAATGTAAACGCCTGACGACGGACCCGCATGGAATTCTCCTTGATGGAAGGATGATAAGTTGACATTCGATCTTACTACAAACAAATCGTGGTGCAATGAGAATAAACGACAATAACCATCATTCTCGCAATTACTTCACACCACATTTATTTGGGTGCTGTCCAATTGGTGAACAAGCTTCATGAGTAATGCCACGAAATAAAAATGCACATTCTGTATTATTGCGATTCAAAGCTAACTCAGTCGCTTTTCCTTACGAGCTGCGTCTTCCAGAATTGCTCCAATTCACTTTCATTTGCCTTGCGCTGGACGAGGCCCTTTCCCTTGTCAAGCACGATTGCCATTTTGCCGTTCTGCGAGACAATGCTCCACTTACTTTCCTTCCAGGGTACCTCCCATAACTGATCAGTGAAAGTCTGCCCGGTCTTCTCGCTAGCCAGCATTGCGTCTGCCCCTTCCATGCCAGCATTGACTGTCAAGTACAATCCCGTTTTCGTATTTCGCAATCGCACATAGATTCCAGAAGGCACAACCTCCCAGCGTTGTGTCGGTAAATCTTCGTCTTTCTGCATAAGCAATTTGCCAGCAGCAGGCGAATCTCCGATGCTGACTGTGAGCGCCTGCCCTGACGAGTCGAGAAATCGCACATACTTGATATCTTCAATGGACTTCAGCGATCCGGTGCTCCTGGATTGCCCATCCTGTTTTGCAACATCTCCCTTGGATGACCTGGTCACCATGTAGATCACGCCAGCAAAGGTCGCCAGAAGAATCGCACCAACTACCAGCCCCATAAGCAGCCGGGAATTCCCAGAGTTCTTTCGACTTTTCTTAAATCGCTTGGGCTTGCTTACGCTTGCACGATTCCTGGGCTGCTCAATAGGTCCCTGAGGCACTTGCACAACAGGTGCAGGCGCAGCAATGACCTGATCGGGAGGTGGCGAATAGGCAACAACTGTCGGATTGACTGGCGCGGTTGGCCTGGCTCGCTGCACAGGCGCGGTATGCGGTGCACCGGAATTACGTCGTTTGAATTCGATGCTCTTGAAACCCGTGATGACGTCCTGCATGCTACTCATGCGCTGGTCGGGATTCACCGCTATCATCTTGCTAACGAGGTCGCTAACCTGCCGTGGAATACTGGGTTTCACCACATGTAATGGCTGTGCTTCTTCAGCTCGTGGGGGCACTTTTCCAGTCAGAAGTGCGTAGATCGTCGCTCCCAGACAGTAAATGTCACATCGGTGGTCGACTGCAAGATGCTTCTGCTGTTCAGGGGCACGATAGTCTTGCAGGTTCAAATGGGCATTGGATGTGGAACTCACAGTGCCGTCATCATCCAGTCGCGAAGTAGACAACCCCATCTCTAGTATTTTAATGTTGCCTTCTTTGGTCACAAGGAGATTGGAAGGCTTGATATCGCGATGAATAATGCCTTTACTGTGAGCATGCTGCAAAGCGGAAGCAGCCTGAAGGGCGTAATTGGCCGCTATGTCAACTGCCAGGGTCAGACCTTTGTCTATACGCTTCTGCAGATCAACGCCATCAACATGCTCCATCACCAGGTAGAGGAGTGTCGAATCGTGATTGATGTCGAATAGCTTCACGATATTGGGATGATCCAAAGCAGCGGCAGCCTTACCTTCCTTTTCAAATCGAATGCGCTTGGTCTCATCCTGCGCCAGCGATGGTGGCAGTACCTTGATAGCTACGGTTCTTTGCAAGGCTGTATGTTCAGCGAGATAGACTTTTCCACTGTTGTTCGAACTGATGAGCTGAAGAATCTTGTAAGACCCAACAAAGAATCCCTGATGCTTTCCTCGCAACAGCAGTTCAACCTGATACTTCGTCAACAGTTTTTTCTGAACCAGCAGATTTCCCACCTTCTCCGGGTCAATGCTCTGGCCCGAAAGAGATTGCGTCACTTTCCTTAGGTTTTTTTCACTTAATAGCTGGCTTGCCTGGAGTGTGTCCAGGAATTCCTGTAGAGAACTGACAGAAGTAGACATGATCAATCTGCTTTGTTTTAAGCCTGTGGAAGCATAGCATCACGTTGCGAAACCTTCACACCTAGCAACGCACGTGCTTCATGAGCTATGCCATCTAGGAGAAAGTGTACTCGTTCCTCAAGAAACACTTAGCTATAGCTCATGTTCAGTGTAGGGTCAAATGTAAGCTAGAGTGATCATTACCACACAAATTAAAATATATAATTAAATATTCTGCCTAAACATATCTATTCGTTTAATCATGTTACCAGCTGCACGGACCTCTTGTTATTAATGAGAATGACTTGTTGATTGAGTGCCGGAGACAGGACTTGAACCTGCACGCGGTTGCCCGCACTAGCCCCTCAAGCTAGCGTGTCTGCCAGTTTCACCACTCCGGCGTGGGGGAGCAACGATTCACTCCTCAGGAAAGCCATTGTAAATGACAGACATCCCAAGGCAAGGGTTCACCTCTGAATGTGAGACCTTCGTCTGCACGAAGTCCCCCTTGTAACGCATGCAAATTGCTTGACACCCGGATTCATATCATGACAATGGGAGGTCGATTGCCTCCGCAATTCCACGAAAGGTTACTCCATGCACGAATCGCTCGCCTCGTCAATTCTTCTGGCTCAGGCCACGTTAGATAAGTCAACCATCATTGGGTATGTCGGCCTGGCAGTGGTGGCGTTGATTGCCCTGGTTTTCATCCTCCTCTTCTTCAAGTTTTTCAACTTGTGGATCCAGGCCTGGTTGACAGGGGCCAATATCAGCATTCCCACTCTCGTTGGAATGATGTTGCGTAAAGTCAACTACGGAATGATCGTGCAGCAGAAGATTGCCCTCACCCAGGCTGGCGTACGAGTGGAAAACCGCGACCTCGAATCACACTACCTGGCTCGTGGCAATGTACCCAAGACAGCAGCTGCGGTTATCGCTGCTTATAAAGCAGGCATCATGCTTCCCTGGAAAGATGCAGCTGCCATCGATCTCGCAGGGCGCGATGTTTACGATGCTGTGCGAACCAGTGTGAATCCCAAAGTCATCGATTGTCCCGATCCCACCAAGGGTGCACGTACACTTGATGCTGTTGCCAAGAATGGTATTCAGCTCAAGGTGAAGGCCCGCGTGACGGTACAGACCAAGCTTGAACGACTGGTCGGTGGTGCGACAGAAGAAACCATCATCGCCCGCGTTGGTCAGGGTATTGTTTCTGCGATTGGCTCTGCCGACGATCATAAGGCCGTGCTGGCAAACCCCAGTATCATCTCCCGCGAAGTGCTCGATAAGGGCCTTGATGCAGCCACTGCGTTCCACATTGTCTCCATCGATATTGCTGACGTCGAAGTGGGCGAAAATGTGGGTGCCAATCTGCAAGCTGCTCAGGCACAGGCAGATTTGAAGGTCGCCCAGGCCAAGGCCGAGGAACGGCGAGCCTCTGCAGTGGCCAGTGAACAGGAAATGCGTGCACGCGTGGAAGAGAACCGTGCCAAGGTTGTTGAAGCTGAATCGCAGGTTCCCCAGGCCATCGCCTCCGCCATCCGTGAAGGAAAAATGGGGGTGATGGACTTCTATAACATGCGGAATCTCATCAGCGACACCGAAATGCGTTCTTCCATTGCAGGCACGGGTACAGGTGGTACTCAGCAACGTTCAAACATTACTTAACGTTAGCTGAAGTTGACCCGTCATCTGGTGATTCTGCCTGAGCATTGGTGCTGAGGCAGCATGAGTTCGGAGTTACTGATGGCCAAAGCACGCCCTTCCTCCACCGATATTGATCGCTTCCTGGAGGAGGTGAATCGTCGCAAACAACAGCAGGCGCGCCAAAGCGCGCCTCCTCCGCAACCCATTCAGCGGACAGCTCCGAAGCCAGCGAATACACCTCCGCCACAGCCCAAGATGGCGAAGGTGCAGCAAAAGCAGGTCATGACGTCAGAGCCAGTCATTCGGGCGGTGGTTCTGGAATCTTCACCAGAGCCGGTTATTTCACGTGATTATGCAACCAAGACAACTTTTCAGCCACCGACACCGCAGGCTATGCCACGCACCACGGAATCAGGTGCCGTGCATCAGGTGAAGAGCATGTTGAAATCCAAAGAGGGGCTGCGAGCCATGTTTGTCATGAACGAGATACTCAGCCCACCTCTGAGCCGCAGGCCGAGAAGCCGATAGTTTTCCAACCTACTTTATACGATGTCTGACCATGCCTACAGCACTTTGCTTGATGGCCCATCCGGATGATTGCGAATTCTTTGCCGCCGGAACACTAGCACTCCTGGCACAACGGGGATGGGAAATCCATATTGCCAGCAGCACTCCAGGCGATGGAGGGAGTGCTACTCATAACCCCATTGAAATTGCCCGCATACGTCGCGAAGAGAATCGACAGTCTGCAGCACTGATTGGAGCGACGTACCACTGTCTGGAACTGCGCGATCTTCATGTTACATTCGATGCCGATTCGATTCGCCGTGCAGTCGCGCTGGTTCGGGCTGTGAACCCCACCCTGCTGATCACGCACAGTCAGCAGGATTACATGCTTGATCATGAGGTTTCTGCCCAACTGGCTCGTACCGCCAGTAATGGCTTCATTGTACCCAATTGCGGCAATGGTCCTGTTGCTCCTGGAGCCAGGATTCCTCATCTGTATTATGCTGACCCCGTGGGAATCGTAGACCATGATGGCCGGACACCACCAACCAGCGTGGTAGTGGATATCAGCCCTGTCTACGAACTCAAGATGCAAATGCTTTGTGCCCATGCCTCCCAGCGTGCCTGGCTGCAGGCACATTATGGTATGGACGAATATACCCGCATGCTGGATGAATGGTCCTGCAAACGTGGTAAGACAGTTGGAATTACCCGTGGCGAAGGATTCCGCCAGCATCGTGGATTTGGGTATCCACAACACTGCATATTGCAGGAAGTGCTGGGCACCCTGACAACAAACACTCCCATCGCCTGACGCTACAGTTGCATTACTTGAGCGAAACTTTCCATTATTCTTGAAGTTGATGTCAAAGCCCTCGTGCTTCATGCTTCGCTGCACGCAATCGTCTTAGCTCCTACACCGCGTGCTACTGGCGCGGCAGGCATCCTGATCAACATTTCTTCGAGAACTTGCACACGCTTCGCTGGCCTTTTTCGAGCCGTTAGGACGAAAAACACTTTGTTCACCCAAGGCACGCGGCTGCGTGCATCGTCGCCACACGACGCTTGTTGCCAGGAGGGCATATAACATGGTTCGCACTTCTCTCAGCACCCGGCTGATTCGCAATGTCCTGCTAGGCTCGGCCACGCTTGGCTTGAGCCTGGTGTCCATCTCCGCTCAAGATAAGAAGCCAGCTGCGCCTGCAACTCTGCAGACGACCCCTGCTGCTGCTAAATTGGTGCTCACGCTGGATGACGCCATTAATCATGCTCTGCAAAAGCAGCCCGCCATTCGCGCTGCTCAGCTGTCCTATGAATCATCAGTCTCCGCCAAGAGTGTGGCAGACAGCTTCCTTGTAGGCCTGGTACCAGAAGGCCGCATCCGCCGCCAGCAGGCTGCTTCGGGTCTCTCCGCCGCTGCCGCCAGTGTGCAGCAGGCTGAAATGGAAACCAAGAACGCTGTCAACCGCACCTACATCAGTGTCCTGTTCGCTCGCGAGCAGCACAAACTGGCTCAAGATGCTGTTGAAACACTCAAGGCTACCTACAAGGTTGCCAAGCAATTACTCGATTCCGGAGAAGCCAAAAACGTCACCAAGGATGATTTGGACAAGCTGGACATCTACGTCAAACTCGCCGAAAGCAAGGTTGGCGAGGCCAGCGTCGGTATGATCCGTGCCAAGGCAGCTCTTCGTGAAGCAATTGGCCTGGAATACAACACTGAGTTTGAAGTCGATGGTGGCAAACTGACGCGTTACTACGATACGGCTCAGGAATTCACCAAAAACCAGAAAATTCGGTTATGTTGTAACACCGCAGCAGAATTCGCTGTCCGCTATCGTCCCGAATTGGCTCAGGCTTCCATCCTGGCTGACGTGACTTGTCTCGAAGCTCAGGCTCAGAAGGCGAACATCCTGCACTTCTATAGCCGTACATTCGCTGCTTCTACCGACATTCATGCAAAGGTGCTGCCCGCCGGCATCATCAACGGCGATTATCGCCCAGGCCCTGTCGGTCCGGAAATGCCAAGCTATCTGATCGGCTCCGCCAGCAAGCGACATGAACGGGCATCGATCCTCTACAACCGAGCTTTGGCAGTAGTAGATAAGGCTCGTGGCCTGGTGGCACTTGAAGCCGAAGAAGGCTGTGCCAAGTTCAATCGGGCATCTGAACAGATTGAACTGCAGAAGATCGCCACTCAGAAATCGGGCGACCTCTACAAGAATGCAGAAAAGTACTTCCGTCAGGATCAGCTGAAGACTGATGCCCTGCTGACTGCATATGCTCTGGACGTCAAGAACAAGTCTGACCTCAACGAAGCGTACTACATGTTTGGTATGACCCTGGCATATCTGCAGAGGGCAACGGCAGGCCACCTTTGGGAGTGCTTCATTTCAGAGAACAAGTAACGAACGTTCCACTTGTGCCACATGAAATGTCGCCAGAAAGGCAAGAACTCGATGGCCACCGGCTAGGGATTCCCTAACCGGTGGTAGACTTCACGTGTCTCCCCCTTCTTGCCCCCGGCAGCACTCCCCTCCCCACGACCCACTGTTTCTCGCGAGCACCATGATGCACCATCGGCGTAGCTTTGTCTTTCTGCTTCTCCCCTTCGCGGCCACGCTTCTCCTGGCAGGCGAAACCCCGGTCAAGTCATTCCACATCACCATTTCTGATTCGGTGATCCGTGGCCAAACTACCCCTGCCGCTGCCATGATTCAGATGCAGCCGCTTTCCGAGTTGTTTGCCATTATGGGTGGAGTCAAGCCTCGGTTCAGTTTTGACTCTGCAGAAACCCTGGCTGCAGATCTACAGTCTGGCAAGGCCCAACTAGGCATCATTTCCGGTATCGAACTGGGATGGCTCGGCGACAAGGCCAATGGGTTGACTCCCCTGGCAATTGCCTACACTTCAGACATCAAACTGAAGGCTTACGTGCTGGCTCGCAAGGATAATCGCTCCTTATCTCTTCGTGATATGAAGGGAAAGAAACTGTCAATGCCTCGCCGCACTCAGCAACATACCCAGATCTTTCTGCATGATACGCTGACCCGAACTGGCAATTCGCCACAAGGATTTTTTGCTGCTTCCTCTACTCCTCCTGATACAGATGCTGCCATCGAAGCTGTATTAGACAAGGAAATGGACATTGTCGTTATCGATGGGCAATCATGGGACGTCTATCAGGAACGTAAGCCAGGGCGTGCCAAGAAACTGATGGTAATCGCAGAATCTCCCAACTTCCCCACTGCAGCTCTGGTCTATAAGCCAGGCAACATCCCCGAAGTTGAACTGAAGAAGCTGCGCGATGGCCTGTACTCAGCCCATACCCAGCCCTTCTGCCGTCAGATCCTCAATTTCTGGCGCATCAGCCAGTTCATTCCCTCTACGCCTGAGTACGACATGTTGGTCAAGAACATCGTCAAGGATTTCCCTCAGCCGATTATTCCCGCCAATTTCACTCAATCCAAATAGCAACCAGGATTGACACCTTGATCAGCCAGGCCGACCGAGACAACTCGGTCGGCTTGGCGTTTATATCGTGTCGCAACTAAACTGAACTCATGATGTACTTCGATACAAGTGAATTGCCGATGACGGCGTTGCAGGACCCTCGGCATCCGTTCCATCTCTATCACATGGAAATGGCACTGGAAGAGGCAGCGATAGCTGTGGAAGAAGATGAGGTGCCAGTAGGAGCAGTGATCGTCTCACTCGACCGAGGCATCCTGGCGAAAGCACACAATCAGCGAGAGCAACTTAACGATCCAACTGCTCATGCTGAAATGATTGCCTTGACGCAGGCCGCGAATGCCTTGCGACATTGGCGTCTCCTCAACTGTATCCTGTATGTAACACTGGAGCCATGTCCGATGTGTGCCGGAGCAGTCGTGCAGGCACGACTGCCGATGCTGGTTTATGGTGCCAAGGACGCCAAAGCTGGTGCATGCCATTCGCTGTACGAGATAACGAATGATGCCCGGCTCAATCATCGAGTAGAAGTTGTGGCAGGTGTGGAATCAGAACGGTGTGGCGGAATTCTTACCGAGTTCTTCAAGAAAAAACGACAGAAGCTGAACTGATGCAGGAAGCACTCAATGGAGTTGCAGTAAGTACGTCAATCGTTTGACAGTTTCAGCAAAACGCCGTCCATGCTTTCATGTCTAATTCCGAACAGTACGTTGCGCGACTCGCTTGCCGACTTTAGCACTACTGAGTGGCTTCAGTGATACTTCTTCCGTTGGCAGCTTAACTGATCGACGACAACGAGGGCACAATGACATTGTGCCGGCCTTCTCAATACGGAATCGTATCTTCTGCTGGCAATGCAGGCAACGGGCATGCATGTGAGTAACTTCTTCTTCACCACGCCACCAGGTCAGCAGTTGTTTTACGATCATGATTCGGTTCCTCGTTACCGTACCTACTAGACGACTGACATCAAAGTTTCGATTGTGGTTCTGAGTAGATTCAACCCCAGCACGTTCACCTAGTCTTGCAATACTCAGAAAGGTCTCACAGGCGGACTTGTTGTCTACCAAGGCTTCGTAAACCTGTCGAGCCAATTTAACCAAAGCCACCTTAAATGCTGATGATATACCCATGAAAGATGCATGATAATCTAGTTCGGCGGGAGAAGTGAGCCAAGTCAGGCGGAGTTGGCTATACAGGTAATTACAAACTCTTCCTATCTGCACGCAGGATGGTCACCATGCCTGAGACCGGATTTGTCGCCGCTATGACAGGGGTGCGTCAGCCGTTTAAATTAATGGAGTATCCAGTCCCGGAGCCGGAACCGGGAGCAATTCTGGTTAAGGTGACGCAGGCCAATATCTGTGGTAGTGACCTGCACCTCTGGCGAGGCGAGTACATTCCCAGTGATACGGGTCGCAGCAATTTCCGAAGCGTAGGCCACGAGATGTGCGGGCAGGTGGCCAGGCTGGGCGAGGGCGTGACTGCCGATTCCACCGGTCAGCCGTTAAATGTGGGCGATCGTATTGCCTACCGGTATTTTGTGGCGTGTGGACGGTGTCGGGCATGCCTGCGAGGTTTCACGCCTCGCTGCCCCCATGGGATGCGATTCCGCCATCCACCCGACGTCTGGCCTCACTTCAATGCAGCCTACGGGCAGTACTACTACCTCCGCCCCGGACAGGTAGTGTTCAAGATTCCCGATGGTGTACCCGATGACCTCGCCGCTCCTGCCAATTGCGCACTGGCCCAGGTGGTGTACAGTTTCTATCTCGCCAAAGTAGGAGTCGGCGATCATGTGGTGGTGCAAGGTGCGGGTGGTCTCGGCGTATTGGCGGCAGCGGTCGCCAAGGAGCGTGGGGCAGCCAGTGTAACGGTGATCGATTCGCTCGATGACCGCCTGGCCCTGGCGAAGGAGTTCGGTGCAGATCATCTCATCGACATGAAGCAGTACAAGACATCCGAAGCCCGCATCGCCCAGTCGAAAAAACTGACCGATGGCTGGGGCGCTGATGTCGTACTCGAAGTGGTGGGTAAGGCCAATGCCGTTCCGGAAGGTGTCGAGATGCTCGGCAACGGAGGGACCTATGCCCTGGTCGGCTGCATCTGTGCCGGTGACGTTTGCAGCTTTGATCCGGCGGGACTGGTGCTACCCGGAAAGAATGTACTGGGCATCATGTGGTACGATGCACCGAGCCTGCTCTTCTCGCTGCAGTTCCTGGCACAGCACAAGAACAAATATCCTTTCCACAAGCTGGTCTCACACCGGTACCCGCTCAGTGCGATCAACGAAGCGATGGCGGCACAGGATGCTGGGAAAGCACAGCGTTCAGCACTGCTGCCATGGGCAACGTAGGCATAAATGCACATGACCCCTTACGGGGTCATGAATTGAATGGACTTCTGGTCACCGCAATCGAACCTGGCGGCAGCTATCAGTCGAGCACCTTGATCTTGATGTTCTTGTACTCCACCTTGTCGCCATGATCCTGGAGCACCAGGTGACCAGTGGCAGGCTTGCCGAAACTGGGCCACGCCTTGAATTTGCTGTTGGCGACTTTCTTGTTCCACTCCGCGCCACCCTTTTGATACTCCACGACTTTCTCTCCATTGAGAAAATGCTGCACCAAGCCATTTTTGATGATGATGGTGGCATGGTTCCATTCGCCGGCAGGATGGCAAACTTCTTTCATCGGCGCATAGAGCCCATAGCAGGATCCAGCACTAGTGAGCTTGTTTCGACCATCAGCATGGCCTTTGTTATCGAGCACCTGATATTCGGGGCCGGTCATGTAGGCTGTTTCCGGACCTTCTTCCACATGGTACATGATTCCACTGTTGCCCTTTGGGCTGACCTTCCAGTCCACATGGAGTTCAAAGCTGCCATAGACCGCATCAGTCATAATGTCGCCGCCGCCACCAGAGCGAACAAGCAAGCCATCGACAACCTTCCATCCACTGGGCGGCATCTTCTGCTTATAGCCTCGCCAGCCATCCAGATTCTTGCCGTTGAAAAGGAGAATAAAGCCATCCGCTTTCTCCTTATCGGTCAGGGTGTTGTCCTGAGCGAATGTCGAGGAAACGAAGAGGAGCAGGGAGAGCGTCAGAAGTCGTCGCAACATGGCAACCTCAGGGTGAAAGGGGAATGCTAACATGATACCGAGCGTTCAGGCAGAAGCCATTGACTCCGGGAGGAGAATCAGGGAGAAATGGCATCATGTGAGAGACTCCCATAGGAATTGGGGAGGAGCTACCCAGGCGATGGAGCGCAATGGAGCATGGAACGCTGGTGGGATTTACTGGTTATCGCCCTGCTCGGTGCATGGCTGCTGGTAACGAATCTTGATAGCCCCTTGATGGAACCCGATGAATCCCGCTATGCCGAGATTCCCCGACTGATGCTGCGCACAGGTGACTGGATCACCCCCAGACTGCAAGGCAAGCCCTACAACGACAAGCCGCCACTGGTCTACTGGTTGATCGGAGCCAGTTATTGGACTTTTGGAGTCAGCATTGAAGCGGCTCGACTTGTCCCTGCCGTTGCTGGCTGGCTGACCTTGATGATCGTCTACCTTTGGACCCGTCGCTACCTTGGTAGAAAGATGGCCAACTACTCAGCCTTCATCATGCTGACCATGATCGGTTACCTGGCTCTCATGCGGATGCTGTTACTCGATGGCGTACTGTCATTCCTGGTTATCGGCTCGTTGCTCGCAGGACATCATGCCCTATCACAGCGGCGACACGCTGGTTGGTGGCTTGTTTCTGCGATCATTTGCGGTCTGGGCGTTCTCGCCAAGGGGCCGGTAGCCATAGTGCTGGTGACACCCTGCCTGTTCATGCTCCGTTGGCTTGATCGGCGTACCACACCGATGACATTTCTGGATGCAGTATGGTATGGCTTCGTAGTTCTCGCCATTGCGGTACCCTGGTACGCGGTGATGATGGTGACGAATGAGCACTTTGGATCAGAGCATTTCTTCCGGCATCACTTCCGGAGGTTCCTTGATCCGGCACATCATCAGCAGCCGTTCTGGTACTACATCCCAGCACTGCTGATTGAATTGTTACCCTGGCCGATCTTGCTGGTACCTGTGCTGCAGCGATGGCGGCTGTGGACCGGTCCGGAACGATTTCTGATGTTTTTCATCGGCTTCTGTTTTCTGTTCTTCAGCATCGCCCGGGCCAAACTTCCAACATACCTGCTGCCATTACTGCCTCTTCTGGCCGTGATGTTCAGTCATGAACTGGTAGCACTTGCCAGGAAATGGCATGCAGCACTGAAGTGGGAGGGCGAAATCCTGCACAGCAAACAAGGCATCGATCCACGGCGTGTGCAGCTCGGCTTCACCCTGTCATTGACTATCCTGCTGTTCGGCGTGACGTTTCGTTCCTGGGGTTTCTATTATGCATTGCAGGTGGGGAGTCTTTCGTGCGACCCCTGGGCGTTGTGCCTGATGATGATGGGTATAGGGTTACTGGTTTTCCAGCTCATGACCGACTTCGCTGTACCCCGCCTGGCCTATGGCCTTGTCCCATTAGCGTTGCTTACTACCTACTGTGTCACCCATCACGCGATTCCTGATTATGCCGAAGCTGTTTCCATTGTCGATGACTGTCAGGAATTGAAACGCCTGGCCGAAACCGCTGGCATACCAGCTGTCGCTCATCGCAATAGTTGGGACGCCGTCAGTTTTGCACGTAATGGCGACGAACTGGAAGTCTTCTCGTCCCGCGAATGGCCTGCTTTTACTGCATGGCTCAAGCAGCATCCTCGTGCCATGATCTGGATGCGTGATTATGAAGGACGTGTGGAGACTTTCGCTCAGTCATTGCCAAAAGGTATGGAAGTGGAGCAGACCTACGACCTGGGTCGTGTGCAGGGGATCATCGTCAGACAGACTGAAGTGATGCAGACAGGCTACGAAGAGAAGCCTGAAAAGTGATGATGCAAAACAGGCACACCAGCTGTCTGGTGTGCCTGTCACCCTGGTTGGTAGATTAGCGAACGAACAGATGCATGTAACGCCGGCCGTCCGAGCCCATCACCCAGGCAGCTCCGCCATAGGTGTAGTTGTCGTATGTGCAGCATGTGCCCCAACCCCAAGATGGTTCCAGAGCGCCACAGCCCGCAGCAGCGGCCTGTGCACCTGAAGGCAGGTGGTCAAAGTCACTGGCCAGGTGGCCATGAATGTGGCTGGCCGCACGCAACTTGGCGCAGGTACGAGCAGCCTGGTTCAGCAAGGGGTCAGGCAGCAGCGGCTTAAGACCACGCTTGGCCCTTTCAGCATTCACTTCATCCAACGCATCATCCGAACCAGTAACGCTTGAAGAGGCAGGCTTGGATTCGACTTGCGGAACTGCAGAGTCAACATCGACCTTCCTGGCTGTGGTAACGACTGATTCTTGAACCGGCACTTCCTGGCTCAGGACAGGCATGTTGCTCCGCTGACGTGAACGACGGGGAGGACCAGCCTGGACTGCTACTTCTGCTACACCCAGTAGTGCAACAAGAATCATCATAAAACGCATCGTGCTTCTCCTGTTGAGTATGGAACGTTTCCTCGGGCGAACGCATAAGTTATGGACGTAGCGATTGTATGGTCACCCTGAGCGCACAACTTTTCGAATTAATCCCGAGACTGAACTCATTACTTTGATAGTGGCAATAATCAGCTGAAAGCATCCATTGAGGCTTATAATGCCTGCCAGTAGCTTCCTCAAAGCCTGTGATCAATGAAATCAACAGTTGAAGTTAATGACGATCAGCATTTCTTGTTGTCTATCCTGAACTGGATGAAGTAGCATACCTTGCAACTGAATAAGGAAAAATCATGCATACTCTCTTGTTCCAGTGTCTTTTATTTGTTCTTTTTCTGCCGTTGATACCCACTTTAGCCGCGCAGGACTTGCAATCTATCCAACGCAAGTTGGTAAAGGAACCGACGTATCAGAGTACTCCAGAGTATGGGTTGTTAGTGCTCGGAGCCAAGCAGCAGAAGGTGTGGTTCGTTCGAGATGGCAACATTCTCTACGTAGATCGCTTTGGAACAGGTGACCTGACAAGGCCAGAAGCCAGGGTGCTTGCCAATGTGAAAGAGAGTTCACCCAGTGAGTTCGAGTATCAATTCGATGTCGGCTCACTTCCAGGTCTTCCGGGTGAGCCTACCGATGTCATCGTTATGACGCGAAGGCTCTCCGCTGTGCCGGATCTGACAAACGAGATGAAGCAAAAAGTTATCCGCGAGCCCAATGTCGTCTCTTATATGATTGTGCTGCAGACAAAGCATCCAGCCTGGAAAGGCATGGGTGTTGATAGGCGTTTGATGCACGTGATCGGCTACTTCGATCATCGTGGGGCATTGCATTTCAGCTCCAAGGCCGAGACTGCACCCATTTTCCATGTCGGCGGTCCGCTCCAGATTGTACCCTTTGGCCAGCTTCCAACAGGCCGGGCAGGCAGTTCGTGCGAAATTGTCACGGCTGTAGGTACCCCAGGACTTGGATCCGGTTCAACTGCGTTTCTTGCATACGAGATGACTATTCTGCCTGGACTGACGCCGACGCTGGAAGTGACCTATGCCACAGGAGAAAAGGCAACTACACCGCTGAAACAGGTAGCCCCGCTGAAGGAACGATGCTGTGGGGTGAACTTCTATGGACGCTTACACATCCCGGCGGAAGCCGGTGTCGGACTTGCGCACGTCAGGATCAGCCTGACTGGATGGAGTGAAGCAGTTATCTCACCTTCCGAAGCAACCATGAACGTACTGCCGCAGCGAGTAAAAATCATTCCTCAATCGATCAGCTTGCAGCCTAGCAGGCAACTGGTGCATCCGGATCGCCAGGGCAGTATGTATCAATTGCAGTTTTCACCGGATGCCAGCAAATTCTTCGCGTCCAGCCTCTCCGGTGGAATCTTGCAATGGTGGGATCTAGCCAGCGGCCAGCAACTGCGTTCCATCGAAACAGGAACAACTGAGCGCCGCAATCCGAATTACGCGATGTTGTCACCTGACTGGAAGTCAGTCTGGGTAGGAGATGATAAGCGTCCACAAATCAAGAGGCTGGAAAAAGAGGGTAAGCAATACGTTGAATGGAAGTATGATTCTCGACTACGCCACTGGGATGCGACAACTGGTGCACTGCAGGAGAGCATTCTCAAAGCTGGGCGGAACTATTGCTTGACCACTATCTCGCAAGATGGACGGTATTTGGCTGCACTGGAAGATGTGTCTGGTGTTTATTCTCGTGGCCAGGCAC
Source organism: Gemmatales bacterium (assembly GCA_046350055.1). GTDB lineage: Bacteria > Planctomycetota > Planctomycetia > Gemmatales > HRBIN36 > JAEUIE01. Next base: position 193,919 of record JAXMBC010000001.1, read on the forward strand.
GAGTGCAGATCATTACGCTGAGGGATCTAAAAACCGGGAAAGAGATCATGCTGCCTTCGAAGTATGGTTTCTTCCACGACTTCTCACACGATGGCAAGCATCTGCTGGTTTGTGAAGCTGACGGCAAACGTGAGAAGCCACTTGTCGCCTGGCATCTTATTTCAGTCCCAGAAGGTACGGTGAAACACAGCCTGACGGCAGAGCAATGCATCAAAGGTCACATGGTCCAGTTATCGAAAGACACCCGGTATGCGTATTCGCAGGTGACCACGTATGCAGCTCCAAGGAACTACCAGAAATACACCAGCGAACTTCAATGCTGGGATTTTGAAACTGGAAAGAAAGTCGAGACTATACCTGTTGGCGATGAACGACAGCGTTATTCAACGTCATTCAACGACAATCACACCATGTTGATGACATGCAGCAGTCCTGATCCTCGCCATTACACGCATGAACCGAGCACAGTGCGACTTTATCAACTGCCTGAGATGAAGCTGAAACACACCATTCCATTGCATAGTACGGGCAGCTATGGAGCAGCAGCATTTCATCCTCTGGGAAAGCTGACTGTTCAAGTATGTCAGCAATTCCCCAAAGAGTTATACAACAACGCCGAGTTTGCCACTCTTGATGTGGAGGAGATTCCTCAGCCTTCGCTCTGCTGGATTGATCTCGCGAAGGGCAAGGTCATTCGAACCGATATCCTTCCCCCTGCCATTGTCGGTCGGCTGCAATTCAGTCCTGACGGCAAGACTCTGGCAATGGGGGTAAGGGGAGGCGTCTCACTTTTCGATGTGCCCGGTGAACTGCTCAAATAATGACATGCGTCTAGCCGTGGAATGACTTGGCGCATTGAATACAGCGTCGTGCATATGGCAGGGCCTTCATACGGTCAGCATCGATCGTGGACTTGCACTCCACACATTTGCCATACGTACCTGCCTTAATTCGGTCGAGGGCAGCCTCAATCTCACTGAGAGTGAATTCCTGGTTACCCAGCAGGTGCTTGGTCACATATTCTTCAGCAGCCTGGTTGGATACTTCCTGATAATCACTCATGTCCTGGCCCTGGGCATAATCCCCCTGCTTCGTCCGAAGTTCGTCTGTTTCGCGCTCGAGTTCGCTTACATTCTTACCCAAGTGTCTGGCCAGAGCGATCAATAACTGACGCTGTTGCTGAATCTCAGATGGAGTCATGGTGAACCTCGGAAAGGGAAGAGCTTGAACTATTCTATGCCAAAAGACGAGGTGCAGAGCCGATTTCGGTTCATCATTCCAGCTTCGTGCTGGTTAACACCTAATTGATCCCGAGAGCACTGCAGCCGATGCGTGATCCTGGACATTGACCGATCTCAGGATGTCATTCTGCGTGCGAGTCGCATGCGATTCACCGAGGTTCCGTTAGATTCCTTCTTGTCCTCCTGTAGTCGCTCCTATAATACCGGTGCAGTTCACAATTCTGCCTTCGTCGCGATGCGGCGAGGCAGGAGGGGACCCACGCAATGGGGTTATGTGAACCTGGTCAGGCCGGAAGGAGCAGCCATAAGCATTTGCTCTTTGTGCGTTGGATCAGCCTCTCCTGTCTCGCCCTGTCGCGACATTTTTGTTGATGCAGTGTTACACTCCAGCTGGGCCTGAGCTCGTAAACATTCTGCTGCACAATCGCCAGATTTCCCCCACCACCAGAACAAAGGCACTGGCTCCAATAACCATGGCCCACTGCACTGCAGACAGGGGATATGTGGAAAACACCGCCCCACCGAACTGGGTAATGATGCATTGCCCCACCAGAATGATGCCAGCGATCGCCCAGAAGTAGACATTTTCAAATGGATGATCAAACACGGATCGCTGGCTACCTAGACGACGGGCGTTGAACAAATTCCAGAACTGTAGCATCACATAAAACGTGAAAAACAGAGATAACCGTTGCTGTATCCCACGAGCAGCCTCTTGTTCAGCCGTGGTCGCTGTCTCGCGACGCAACGTCTGCTGTGCAGCATCGTAATCGAATGCCCCCTGCGATTTGAACCAGAACAAGAGTCCCAGCAGGACTACCACGAACAGGGTTCCCATACCGATGATGGCCCATGCCATCTTGTGTGTGATGATGAAATCCCCAGGCTTGCGAGGCATACGCTTCATCACGGATGGTTCAGGTGGCTCCGTAGCCAGAGCCAGGGCGGCAAAAGTATCCATGATCAGATTGACCCAGAGCAGTTGCATCACCGTCAGTGGTGTGCTGCCTCCGGTTACAAATGCTGCGATGAGAGCCAGGGTGAGTGCGGAGAGGTTGATGGTTAACTGGAAGACGAGGAACCGCTGAATGTTCTGATACAACGAGCGGCCCCAGAAGATGGCATTGACGATGCTCTTGAACGAATCGTCGAGAAGGATGATATCACTGGCTTCCTTGGCTACCGCAGTACCAGTCTTCCCCATGGCCAGGCCAACATCGGCATAATTCATAGCCGGGGCATCGTTGGTGCCATCACCGGTCACCGCAACGACTTCGCCAGCCTGTTTGAGAAGCTGCACCATTCGGAGTTTGTCCATGGGGCGTGCTCGCGCCATGACTTTGACAGAGCGAACTACTTCACCAGCTTGGGCGTCGTCCATGCCTGCAAATTGGGGACCGGTGAGCAGTCTGCCATTCTCCCTGTCATCTGCCTCGGTCCACAAGCCAATCTGTCGGGCGATTTCGCAAGCAGTGGCCGGGTTGTCCCCTGTCACCATCTTGACTTGTACGCCGGCCCTGGCACAGTCCGCAATCGCAGCAGGCACCTCAGGACGCACGGGATCGTGGATGGCAAAGAAGCCCAGCCATGTGAGCTGCTGCGATAGTGCTTCCAGCGGTGTCTCATCTGGGTTCCCGACTGTTGGCTGATCGTGATACGCCAGCCCAAGCGTCCGCATACCGCGATGTTGATAACTTCGGAGTAGTTCATCAATCTGCTGCTGATCTTCCGGAGAAAGTGGCATCTTGCCTTGCTGCGTGAGTTGTGTGGAACAACGAGCCAGAATGATTTCAGGGGCACCTTTCACATGAAGGATGTGTCCCTCCATGCCTGCAGCCTGACCCAGTGTGCCCATGAACTTGCGTTCGGTCGAGAATGTCCACTGACGGATGGTGCGGAACCTGATCCGGGCCTCGGCGTAATTGACTCCCTGGTCGTTCAGCCACAGGAGCGTGGCTGCTTCAGTAGGGTTACCCACTCCCACCGTATCATGGTTACTACTGCTTAAATACGCAGTGCTGTTGACGCAAAGCCCTTCGATCAGAAGTTGCCCAACCGGTTCGCTCAATCTGATCTGCTCACCAAAGGCTGGAAAATGCACAGCCTGGGTACGCATCTGGTTCATGGTCAGCGTGCCGGTTTTATCAGTACAAATCACCGTGGATGCACCGATGGTTTCGCAGGCATGCATTCGCCGTACAAGGTTATTGCTCGCCGTCATCCGTCGCATCGAATAGGCCAGGGCCAGAGTTACGCTCATAGCCAGACCTTCCGGCACGGCGACCACAATGATGGTTACCGATACCATGAAATATTTGAGCAACTTCTCACCAGCAAAGTGGGGTAACCAGCTAGAAGGTGCAAGCGTCATCCAGCCCATGCTTGTGAACCAGAACATGCCCAGGGCAAAGAGCAGCCCACCTGCAAAGAATGCAGCCAGCCAACTCTTGATAGATTCCGACTCCAGCCAGGCAGGTGGAGATGTTTCCCACCCAATGATCTCCAAGCCATCGTAAACCATGGGCAGCCAGACACGTATCAAGGCGATGAATACACTGGCGATGAGTAACCAGACAAACAGCCACTGTTCACTCGGAAGAACAAGTCGCTCAGCCAGCCAGGCTTCGAGCAAGAGGCCAAAAAACGTAAAGACAGCGAAACCCAGCCCAATCACGCCAATGAGTTTGCTGAGTCTGGCTAACTGCCGATTGAGGGGTGTGATCTCGTTGGTCTCTTCGCTAGCCGCTCGGGCGGTCTTACCAATATCTGTCTGATCTCCGACAGCCGTCACCTTGAGAATGCCTCGACCATCCGCGACAAAAGTGCCGCGGAGGAGGTTATTCTGGGCATAGGCAGTATGCTCATCCGGCTTATCGAATGATTGACTGACTCGTTTGGAAGCCGGCACGGATTCGCCCGTCAGTCGTGATTCATCAATCTGCAGATTGACGGCTTCCAGCAAGATCCCATCGGCGGGAACCTCTTCTCCCAACTCCAGTAACAGGACATCGCCCACAACGATGTCCTGCTTGGCGATGGTGACAACTTCGTTATTTCGAATTGCCTTGAAGTGAACGTCGTCATCTACCTTATTCAGCAGATCGAACTCCTTGTTCGCCTGGTATTCGTTCCAGAAACCAAGGAAAGTCGACAGCAGGATGGCTAACAGAATGCCGACACCTTCGATGTAATCCTGGTGATAGGCTCCAGCCGCGATCGCAATGAATGCCGCGATGATGAGGATGCGGATCACCGGATCCTTGAACTTCTCCAGATAGAGTTGCCACCAGGCCTCACGTTGGGGAGGTGTCAGCACATTGCTGCCATGCTTGGCGCGGCTCTCCAGTACCTGATGATGTGTCAATCCGGGAAATGGCAGCGCGTTAGGCATTCAGGTCTCAGCTTGATCTTTCCACTTTGTTACGTGTCCCTGGTCAATGGCAGAGACTCTGCCTTACCTGCTTTGCAGGAATTGGCCTAGCCTTCTATCGCTTCCTGGGCTATATCCTTCCCATTGTATTCATCTTTCGTCTCGGCCACGGAGGGCTACCATAATGTCAGGCAACCAGACTGCCCCTCACCACAGTGCTCATGTTCACCCTACAGCACTGGTTTCGCCTGAAGCAATGCTGGCTGAAGACGTAGTCGTAGGACCTTACTGTATTATTGATGGTCGAGTGCGCATTGGAGCTGGCTCCATTCTGCATGCGCGTTCGCATCTCATCGGCCCGCTGACTATCGGCGAAGGTAATGAGATTTTCAGCAACGCCATCATTGGCGAAAAGCCACAGCATTTCATGTATAAGAACGAGCCGACCAGTGTCGAAATCGGCGATAACAACGTCTTCCGCGAGAATGTAACCATACATCGGGGTACCACCGGCAGCTGGACTACCAAGATTGGTTCCGGCAACTACTTCATGGCTGGAGCCCACGTTGCCCATGATTGCCGCATCGGGAACAAGTGCATCCTGGCCAACAACTCACTGGTCGGTGGGCATGTTGAATTCGATGACAACGTCTACATCTCGGGTAATGCAGCTGTTCACCAGTTTTGTCGCATGGGCCGATTGTCTTTCCTTTCTGGAACCTCGGGAACCACGAAAGACATCCCTCCCTTCATTATTCAGCAGAACATCAACCATGTGGTCGGGGTCAACATCATTGGCATGCGTCGAGCAGGCCTTAATTCGGCCCAGATCAATGCTATTCGCCGAGTGTATCACATCCTGTATTTGCAACATCTCTCCACGCCAAACGCACTGATCGAAATCGAAGCGGAACTGGGCCACGTTGACGTGGTGCAGGAATTCGTCCGCTTCATCCGTGAATCCAAGCGTGGCATCAACGGAGTAGCTGAGGGCCCCAACACCTCATTGGAACTGGCAGCATAGCAGTTGTTAAGCTGCATGCTCGCAGGCAAGCCTACGACTTGATGACAAGCGTGGACTGACCTTTTGCTTTCACCTCGCCGATGGCGGCATGGGCCAGACAACCTGCCTGTTGAGCACGCTGCATCAGTTCAGCGGCTTTCTCTGCTGCAAGACTGACCAATAAACCACCTGATGTCTGCGGATCAAATAGCATCTCGAGTAAATCGCAGTCCATATTCGGTTCAAGATGCATACCTTTCTCGACAAAGGACCGGTTCGTCCTGCGGGCTTTGGAAAAGTACTGGCCGCGCACCAGTTCCAGGACGCCTGGCAGTAACGGCAACTGGGTTAATCGCAGCTCTATCGTTACGTTGCTGCCTTGTGCCATTTCATATGCATGCCCAGCCAGCCCAAATCCGGTAATATCGGTAGCTGCATGAAGGCCACCCACTTCACGACAGACTTCCGCAGCATCCCGATTTAGCCTGGTCATGCTTTTTACTGCAGCTTCATAGGTCGCAGCAGGACACTTGCCCTTTCGTGCCGCTGTGGTGGCCAGGCCGGTTCCCAGCGGTTTGAAGAGTACCAGTATATCCCCCGGCTTAGCACCGGCGTTGGTCCAATACTCCTGTGGATGCACGGTGCCCGTCACCGCTAAACCAAACTTGATCTCGCTGTCTTTGACGGTGTGCCCGCCCAGGATGGTGCATCCCGCTTCCTGGCACTTGTCTGCCCCGCCAGCAAGTATCTCACCTAACAGGGTTAATGGCAGTTCCTTCTCAGGAAACCCTGCCAGATTCAAGGCAGTGATGGGTTTCCCCCCCATCGCATACACGTCAGATAGCGCATTGGCTGCTGCGATCTGTCCATACACAAAGGGATCATCCACCACAGGTGGAAAGAAATCGATGGTCTGCACCAGTGCCAGCGTCTCAGACAGCTGAAAGATACCTGCGTCATCAGCTGTCTCCGTGCCCACCAGCAATCGTGGATCGCTCGAACGAGGCAATGCCCTCAATACGGTGCTCAGTTCCCCCGGAGGCAGTTTTCCCGCACAGCCGGCACAGGAAGCGAAATCCGTTAATGATCGTGAATGACCCTGCAAATCTATCATTGTCTGCACTCGCAACAGGTGGCTGTGTGCTGGCTATTGTAGCTGCTGCAACACTTTTTCGGCCTTGCACGTTTCCCCCCTTTTGGCTATCTCCCCCGTTGTCAGAAGCTCTGTTTCAGCAATTGCGAGGGGAGGACTATCATGGCTTTGCAGGAAAATGCTAAAGCGGGAGTCATGAGCCTGGCCACCAAAATTGGCAGCGGCGTTGTCGGTCTGGTCGTGGCGGGAGGCCTGATGTGGTTTACGCCCTTCATTGATCGGTTCGTCAAGCCTCCCAAGCCACTGGCCAATTTCTCTTCCGAAGAATCGTCCAGCGACCTCACCGTCACCTTCAAGAACCTCTCACAGAATGCCAAGGAGGCCAAGTGGGATTTCGGTGATGGTACTCCGCTTGAGATCGTCCCGGGCAATGTCTCTGAAGTGAAGCATAAATTCAAGAAGGCCAACACCTACAAGGTCAAACTGGTCGTGAACAATGTCGTGAATCAGGAAGACTCCCGTGAGAGCATGATTGCAGTCGGCCTCAAGCCCCAGATCATTGACCTCAGCATGAAGCCTGTGAATCAGAAAACCAAACCCTTCACTGCCGGTGTAAAGGTGAAGTTTGAAGCCACAGCGGATATTGATGCCAAGTTCGAATGGGACTTTGGCGATGGGATCTATCAGGATGGAAGTGAATCCATCGTTCACGAGTTCACCATGCCGGGCAAACATCTGGTCAAAGTGCGTCCGGTGCTGGGGCACCAGAAGGGTTCGCCCAGCTTGCAGGAGATTGAAGTTCTGCCGATCAGCAGTCCTTCCATTCCCGTCTCCACTTCCACACCTCGCCGCAATGCCCCTGTAACAATGAGTGTCGAGGTCGCGGTGCGTTCCATCGTCACACCTGAGTTGCTCAAAAAAGAGCGACTATCCGTTGTCAATTTGAAGGGCAAAGGCAGCTCGAGCACTTTGACTGAGACTATTCGCGCCTCGGAAGGCTATGTCATCAAGTCGGCGCGATTGGAATCAGCTACCCTGAAGAAGTCAGCCAATGTCATCAATGAATCGGTCACAACTTCGGGCGATGGCAAGACAGCTATCGTGACAGCCCAACTGACCAAGCTGGGTCAGGACTTTGGATTCAACGTGGCCGTGCGTTATGTGGAAGAACTGGATCCTGCTACCGTTCGCGAAAGCAAGGTTGTGCAGACCCTGCCCGGCACCAGCAGCCTGGATCTGCCCGTCGGCACGAAGCATGAGATCGAAATTAAACTCCAGAATCAGACTATCGTCAAACTCAATGAGTTGCCCATCGAGGCTGTGGAATTTACTGTGGATGGTCGTGTGTATCAGATCACCACATCCAAGCAGCGAAACAAAGTCAACGTCAATCTACGTCCTGGGGCATCACGGTTTCCCAATTAGCCGTGCGAGCGGTGCCCCTGGCTGCAACTCGGGTTGCATTCCAACAATAGATCGACTACTTTAGGCGCGGTGCACGATGCACGCCCACGTTTGAAGCAGCACTGACAAGGAGGTCAGCATGGCTCTGCCATTGCGCTGGATTTTTGCATCACTGATGCTTCTCAGTTGTCTTCCAAGCAGTCATGCGCAGGTAATCAACTTCCAATCGACAGTGAATTCCAGTTCTACCAACAGCAGTACACCTGCAACTGCTGTAGCATACTCGAGTTCAGTCAACTTCAGCCTGATGAATTGGCGTTCAGCCAGTCTTTCTCCCTATAGTCAGCCTGCGATAACCAGCAGCACTACCACCAACACCACCACAGCGCCATCGGTGATCCCCAGCACTACCAATCCCTATGTGGGAGCAACCCTGAGTTCGCAAGGCAGTCTGACCGGTAACACTTCCACTGCCTCCACGACTACCAGTGCAGCAGTGACTTCGCCCTCCGCACCTCGCAGTTCAGGATCATATTCCTCGCGATTCGTTTCCTACACCACTACACCCATCGAGAATGCTACAACCACGGGCATTGGTTCCACTATCGGCTCCAATTCCAACAGCTTCGTTACCCCCATCTCATTGCCAACGGAACTGTCGAACAGTTCCATTGTCAGCGTTCCGGAACCAGGAACGGTTGCACTCTGTCTGGGGCTCGCCGCGATGATGGGGCTTGGGTATTCACGCCGACAATGGAAGAATGAAAAGGCATTACCTGCTGACGTGACATGCGTCGACGCAGCAGCCAGCGTCGATGAAACCATCTCGGCTTAGTTCGTGTGCGAGTGCAGGATATCTTGCCCGTGGGTTGCATCCACGGGCAGCTTTGTATCAGACTGCATTGTTGAGGGTTGTGTCGGGAGTGGAACGCATCGTCCACCAGGACAACTTCCCGAGTAGCGTGGAAATACTGACTTGCTACACAGAAAGAGCACACCCGTAATACAGACAAACCAGATCATTTGCTTCATGAGTGAATCTCTACAACACCCTTCATTCTAGCGACCGCTGCGTTCATTTCTCTGGCTGAATCCCGAGTTCCTCAATTTTGCGATACAGCGAACTCAATGCCATGCCCAGATGCCTCGCTGCTTCACGCTTGTCGGGGAATTGTTTGAGAAGCCGTTCAATGTGCCTCTTTTCAAAGTGAGCCACTGCCAGACGGAGATCATCATCCAGACACACTTCGGGGTCAGGCACCAGATCGCTCGGCAGGTCGGTCAGGGTAATGAGCGGACCTTCACTGAGAATCACCGCCCGCTGCAGTACGTTGTCCAGTTCGCGGATATTCCCTTTCCAGACAGCAGATTGCAACACCCGGAGAGCCGCTTGATCCACTCCCTTGACAGATTTTCCCATCGCCTTGTTCTGCTTGGCCAGAAGGAAGTCGACCAGTTCGGGAATATCCTCCCGTCGATCCCGCAGCGGAGGCAGTCGTAAGGAGACCACATTGAGTCGATAGTAGAGGTCTTCGCGGAACTTGCCCGCTTCCACGCAGCGGAGTAAATCCTTGTTCGTGGCTGCAATAATCCGCACAGCTACTTTGACAGGTTCAGCGGCACCGACAGGCAATATCTCCTTCTGTTCTATCGCACGCAGTATCTTCGCCTGCGTGATCAGGCTCATCTCGCCGATCTCATCCAGGAACAGGGTGCCCTGCCCTGCCTTCTGAAACAGTCCTTCGGTATCCTTGTCGGCTCCCGTGAAGGCACCTTTGCGATGACCAAAGAGCTGACTCTCGAGTAGTTCATTGGGAATGGCTGCGCAGTTGATGGCGAGGAAACGCTCGTCGTGGTCGGGACCTTGCTCGTGCAAGGCCCGGGCGATCAGTTCCTTACCGGTACCACTCTCACCCAGGATAAGCACCGTGGCCCGGGTTCGGGCGATCTTGCTGAGCGTCGCCATGACTTCCTGCATGGCGGGACACTGCCCGACAATCATTTCCGGATCAGCCGGGCGATGCAGTTCGCGGCGAAGCCACTGATTCTCCAGTTTCCATTGCCGGTACTGCAGGAGTTGCCTGACCTTGGCAGCAACTTCGCTGAATCGGAGCGGCTTCAACAGATAATCCTGGGCCCCTCGTTTGAAAGCCTCGACAGCCGTCTCCACGGTGCCGTAGGCTGTCACCAGGAGGACAAACGTCTCAGGATTGCGTTGTTGCAGTCGCTCAAGCAGTTCCACGCCATCCATCTGTGGCATCTGGATATCTGTGAGCACGAGGTCGAATGGCTGCTCATCGGCCAGCTTCAATGCGCTGGGACCATCAGCGGCGGTTCGTACCGTGAAACCTTCCTGTTCCAGGAACTCAGCGAGCGATTCGCGGATCAGCAGTTCATCATCCACGATGAGCAGGCGTGCTGTGACAGAGTTCCTGGCAGGGTTAGACATGGTGCGCTGCTGATGAAAATTGAATTCGGAAAGTGGTGCCTTGCTGAGGCACAGAATGAACCGACACCGTTCCTCCCTGTTGTTCTACAAGGCGGCGAGTCATGAACAGCCCCAACCCCGTGCCATGGGGCTTGGTTGTGTAATATGGTTGGAACAGCTTCGCCTGGGCTTCGGTGGAGATGCCACAACCATTATCATGCACTTCCAGGAACAGCTGGTTGTCTGCCTGGCCTCCAGTAATGCGGACAGTACCACCCTTCTCCGTGGCATCGATGGCGTTCAGAATTAGATTGAGCAGTGCCTGCGTGAGTTGATCGCGTGACAACAGGAGATGCGGCAGATCATCGGGAACCTCGTTGAGCACTGTTTTGCCCTGATTGGTCTTGTAGTATTTGGCGATACTCAACGCTTCCCTGGCGACCGAGGCCAGGCTGGTGAGTGTTTTTTCCGCCGTGGCTGGCCTGCTGAAATTGACTAATTCACGCAGTGTTCCGCTGATGCGATCCAGTTGCCCTCCGACCAGTCCCAGCCTTTCCTGTACGTAGGGATCGCTGACTTTCCGTTGGGCCAATTGCACCAGAGAACTGATGGATGTCAGCGGGTTGCCTACCTCATGGGCAATGCCAGCCGCAAGCAAGCCGAATGCAGCCATCTTCTCCTGATGAATGAGCAGGGCCTGTGCTTCCTGCAATTCGGTGGTACGTTCTTCGATCCGAACTTCGAGCAGATTCTGCTGCGCCTGGAGTTGTGTATTGGCATCCACGAGTCGGCGGCTGGCGCGATGCAGGTGCCAGGCCATTGTCGACGCTGCCCAGGTAACCCACCCCATCACCACGATGTTCAGCATGACACTGGGGATATCCTGCTGATCGCTCGGCACCACAAAAAACAGCAAGGTATAGCTAAGGCAATGCAAGGCACAGCTGAGATAGGGCACCACGACAGGATACCGTAACGCCACCACCAGCAGCGACAGGAGATAATAGAACCGGTACGGGCTGTTCAAGCCTACATCATAACGGCACAGTAGCGTGATGAAGATGGTTTCCAGGAAAGCCACAAGGAGTGGATATCGGGACAGCAGAAACACATCACCCCGAAAGAAGTACCAGGTGTCGACACAAGCGTAGACGAGACCTACAGAAAGGAGCAGGTTCAACAGCACCGGTGAGTCGGGAGCGCGACCCGGCACATTGGCAAGAAGAAATCCCACCATCAGGCCGAACCACTGGATTCGAACAAGAATGCCAGCTGCATCCCGTTCCCAGTCGGAACGGACGGGTGCCATCCAACTGGCCAGGGGAGAAATCAGTGTGCGGAACATCGCGGTTATTGTAGTGCTGTTGCCTCTCTGCCGTCTGCTCCATGCAATTCGTACTGGCATTTCAGCTGGAGCAGGGCTACACTGTAGATATCTGAGGCAGGGTCGATTATGGCGTACGAAATCAATCAGGGACAGGGCTTTTATAACGATGGCAGCAACCAGATGGCTGGTCAACCTGCCCTCCAACAGCCAGTAGCCCCCGGGCATATTCCCATTGCTCCCGAAGAGAGCATGTGGAAGAAGTATTCGTCCCACTATGAGTTTCCGATCTCCGTACTCCTGGCCGTGCTTCTGCACGTTTTTGCCGTGCTGCTAGTGATTGCTTATATGGCCCTTGCCTTCTACTTTGGCGATCCCAAGCCGCCCGATATGGAAACCATCGTTTTCGCTGGTGGTGGTGGCGAAGGAGATGGTGTCAACGAAGAGTTCAAACCTGAAGTGAAGGATGAACTCAAGGTCGAACTGGATGAAATCAAGCCTATCCAGCCAGATCAGGTTCCAGATCAGATTGTTCCAGACAAGAACAAGTTCGAACAGGAAGTCAACAAGCTCCGTGCCGGCGATAAAGGCAAGGGTGGCCCCGGTTCAGGTGGTGGCAAAGGCGCAGGTATTGGTCGCGGTGAAGGCGATGGCGCAGGCGACGGAAAAGCCTCTGGTGCACGCCTGGCACGTACCAAACGGTGGCGTATCAACTTCAAATATGAAGACCCCGAAGGCTTTATCGAAAAGCTGGCCAATCTGAAGGTCGTCGTTGGAGCTTACCTCAACAGCGGTCGGTTCCACATCTATGACGATATGAAGCCAGCTCCCCCCATGACCTTCAAGGAAATGAACCCCACGGAGTTTCAGGCTTTCGCTCAAAAGCTGCAGCGACTCTGGGTCGTCAACAAAGACCGCAGCGTAACGGAGTCGTTTGCACAGGGCGTCAACATGTCCAGCCGGCCCACCAACATCTTTATCTTCATCCCGCAGGACATGGAAGAAGCCATTCTGAAAAAGGAAGAAAGCTACCACGGCATCAAGGAAGCGGAGATCAAGAAACGCAAGATCTGGACCAAGTTTGATGTCCGGCGTACTGGCAGCGGATGGGATGTCCGCGTGGAAGGGACAGGGGTCGACCCGAATCTCAAGTATGATGATGACACGCCAGCCAAGAAGTAGCTGTCAGCAACCTGGCTGATTTCCTTGTCGTCCCCGGTCAGTCACCGGGGACGATTCGTTACCAAGCAGGAGTCGAGCATTGCCTGAATCGCTCTCCTTTATCATTCCTGTGCATAACGAGGAGGAGAGCCTGCCTGCCCTGATGAAAGAGATTGAGCAGGTCATGGCGTCACAGACATGCCAGTGGCAGGCGATTCTGGTTGATGATGGCAGCACGGATGGCAGTTGGGACAGCATTCAGCAGCACAGTCAGACACATCCTCACTTCCAGGGTATCCGCTTCCGTAAGCGTTTCGGCAAGTCAGCTGCTCTTGCAGCTGGTTTCGCGCAAGCCACAGGCGACATACTGGTTACCATCGATGGCGACCTGCAGGATGACCCCGCCGAAGTGCCCGGCCTGATCGAACAATTGAACCATGACAAGGTCGATCTTGTGACAGGCTGGAAGAAAACCCGTCACGATCCGTGGCACAAGGTCTTCCCCAGCCGTGTGTTCAACTGGATGGTCAGCGTCCTCACCGGGGTCAAGCTCCATGATCATAACTGTGGTCTCAAGGTGATGCGGAAAGCTGTCGTACAGGAAGTACAGCTGTATGGTGAACGCCATCGCTTCATACCCGTGCTTGCCGCCTCGCGAGGGTTCAAGGTGGCTGAGCGTGTCATTCAGCATCGCCCCCGCCAGTTTGGACGATCGAAGTATGGCGTAAGTCGCTTCTTCAAAGGCTTTCTCGATCTGCTGACCGTCCGATTCCTTACCAGTTACGAGCACCGGCCGCAGCATCTGCTCGGCATTGCCGGCGGCCTGTTTGCCTTCCTGGGACTGGCTGGCATGGGTTACCTCGCCTGGGACTGGTTCCAGCCCGGCCATACTCCCCTGCATCAGAGACCGCTGTTAACATACAGCGTAACCAGCCTGCTCCTGGGGGTACAGCTCTTCTCCATGGGCCTGCTGGCTGAACTCATCACCGCCCAGCGACGCCGCCCTGAAGACACCTATAGTATCGCAGAACGAACGCCCGGTAATTTGCCATGAGCCAAGATCCCCCGACGTTACTGATGACGGACACTACCGCGCCCTTGCGACGGTCGGTTTATTTCATCCTCATTCTTCTAGCCTTCGGCATGATGACGGGACACATCATCGGTGTCGAACGAGTCTACCCGGCACGGTTGGGGCTGCCCAAGACTCCCCCTGAGCCACAGCCCACTCATGCTGACAATGACCGCTCTCGCTGGGCCACCATCCGGGCTCTTGTGGAAAAGCATACCTATGTCATCGGGGTCCGGGCCTATTTCGATGAAGAGGGCAAGGTCTATGAAGACCAGGGGCAGATCAAAGAAAGTGGCTGGGGCACCATCGACAAGGTATTGCACCCCGACATTGGCTGGCGCAATGACGAACCTATCACCGATGAGAATCAGCCTCGCTTCGCGCGCTATTATTACTCCAGCAAGCCTCCGCTTCTTCCCTCTATCCTCGCTGGAGAATACTGGCTCATCCATCAACTCACGGGTTGGACTCTGACGAATGAAGGCCGATGGGCCATCGTTCGGCTCATGCTTTTCACCGTGAACGCCCTGCCCTGGTTCATCGCGTTGATCCTGTCAGCCAGGCTGATCGAGCAACTTGGCAGCAACGATCTCGCACGGATAGCAGGCGTGGCTGCCATGTGCTTCTGCACCTATGTCAATGCCTTTGCATCGACATTGAATAACCACACCATCGCTGCCTGGTCCGTGATCTTTGCAGTCTATCCCGTACTGAATGCTGCACTGCGTCAGCGGTCACTGACCTGGCTGGGATCGCTCGCCAGTGGATTCTGGGCCGCCTGGACGGTGGCCAATGAATTGCCTGCAGCGGCCTTCGCCGGTCTGCTGGGTCTTTGGATCCTGGTCACTCAACCTCGCCTGCTGGTGCCTTTCCTCCTTGGTGTGATGCCTGTTCTTGCCGGGTTCCTGCTGACCAATTATCTCGCTATCGGCACCATCGTCCCTGCCTACGAAAAGTTCGGCACCGAGTGGTATAACTACCCCGGCAGCTTCTGGCATCCCGACAACATCAAGGGCATTGACAAACCCAGGGACAGCACGCTGACCTACCTGTTCCATCTCACCTTCGGCCATCATGGCTTGTTCTCGCTGACACCTGTCCTTCTCCTTGCACTCTTCGGATTGCTGTGGCCTCGCAGTGGGATGGTGACTCCCCAACTCAAACATATTCGCAGCATCCTTGGATGGGGTACGCTTGCCCTCTCCCTCGTCATCCTTGGCTTTTACCTCAGCAAAACCCAGAGTTACAACTATGGCGGCTGGACTGTCGGCCCTCGCTGGTTCATCTGGCTCACACCTTTGTGGATTCTCGGTGCAGTCCCGATCCTCGATGCCCTGGCAGCCACCAGGCTCGGCCGCGGAGTGATAGGCGTTTCACTCGGCTGGTCCGCCCTCAGCGTCGCCTTCTCTCCTTACAGTCCCTGGCTGCACCCCTGGCTCTACCGCCTGCTGGAGCATCTGAAGATCATTGATTACACGTGACGCTGCATGCTACTTCAGATGCTTCGCGAAGAACGCAAAGCAGCGTTCGCGAACGTCCCTAGGGAAGTCGTGGCCTGCGTCGGGGTATTCGGCCACCAGGTTGTCAATCTTGTCAAAGATCTGATAGACGGGAAAGGCAGCCTTCACGCAATCCCGCACTCCATCCACTGCGAAGTTCTCATCCTTGAGTGGGGCATTGATGAACACCGGTCGCGGAGCCATGGCTGCAAGGATCTCCGTAAAGTCAAACGGCATCTGCTTCGGGTCGCACTGGTAGAGTGAGGCAATGCGGGGCATGTAGCCCGCATGCGACCAGCCTTTCAAGTTACCACCGTAGTATTTTTCAAAGGAGCAGAAGCCACAACTGGTAGCCAGCACTTTGATACGCTCATCGAAGAAGCCGAGAAACAGTGTATTGTGCCCGCCGAGGGAATGTCCGATGCAGCCGAGGCGTGAAGCATCGACTTCGGGCAGCGAGCAAAGCAAATCGACGGCCCGGCGATGGTACATGATCGCCTGCCCCGTGGTGGAGGGGAAGTGCTCCCTGGTGGAGTTGTTGCCGTAGCCCGGGTAATCGGGAGCGAGAGTGATGAAGCCTCGCTGGGCGAGTTCCAGGGCATAGTACAGGTTGGGTAGGCCTCCCACCCCGGCTGGCTCGGCACTGCCGAGCTTCGTCGTCTGATGGAGACACAGCACCGCGGCACATCGGCTTGGGCGTTCACGAGGCAACAGCAGATACGCTGACTGTGTGGTGTCGTCCTGATTCTGATAGATGATCTTGCGGCGGATGACGTTGCCGAGTTGCTCCTCCGCCACGATGCGGAAATGGAAGGGCGGAGAACGACGGTCCACCACGCTGCCGGCGACGAGTTGGAAGCGGTCACGCAGGTCTTCGAGGGCATGCTTGCGTTTCGCCTCTTCCGTCGTCAGGAACCGGGCTGGATCACGCTGGAACCTCGGCAATCGTGGTGACGGTCGTGGTGTGAGCAACACCGGCAGCTCGGCCCGGAAGCCCAGGTCTTGCGAACCATCCCCGGCCTGGAAGCTGAGCGTCACTTCCCGCTTCCCCGTACCCGTGCTGCGCAGGAGCAGGGCCTGATACTCCACCGAGGCGCCGCAGAGTTGGCTGGTGACGACGAGATTGGGGTGAACCTGCCCCTCGTATAGCCGAGCTGTAGTGTGCGTGTCTCCCTTCGCTTCTACGGTAAGTCTGCTGGTTAGCCCCGCTTCGTTGATGATTTTCACGATGGCCGGAGAGTACCACCCCGTCTGGTAGAACACGCGGGCTGGCCCCGCCTCCACCTTCACCCGGCCCTCGGGGTTGATGGTGATGATGACGGCGACATAGGGTTCGTACCACTCGCCATTGGCATCAAGGAAGTCACGTAACCGATTGTCACGGAAGAGCTCGAACGCAGGTGAGGGTGGCGAGGTTCCTGTGGCATACCAGGCATGAACGACCGCTTGCAGCTTGAGCCACGCTGGGTCAGGTGGTTGAGCGATAACAGAGTTGGTGAGGAGTAGAATGAGGAGCACCACGACACACCGGCACAGATGTCCATACCCCGTAGCAACCGCATCGATCGCTTGCAGGGTCGGGGAACACGACTCCGCTATCGGGGACGATGGCTCTCGCGCGGTCATTCCTCGCTGACGCTTCGGGTTGGTGTGCATTGTCATCACTTCTCACACTCCGTCAGCCGCTGGCGATAGACCTGGCGGGCGTGTTCATACGCTGCTTCCGCGTCTTTCATCTCGGCTGCAGCGTAGGTCTTCTTCTTTTCCTTCCAGCACTGTTCGACGCCGGCCAGGCACCATTCCAGGCTGGCCTTCTCTCGGATGGGTTTGCCATCCTTGATGACCCAGATGGGGTTGGTGTGGGCATGGGGGAAGACGCGTACGGCATACCAACTGGTTTTCTTGGGATCGTGTTTATTCTGGAAGATGAGTTGTCTCACCTTACCATCAGCAAGCATCATCTGCTTCTCAGCAACCACGCCATTGACAATTAGCTCAACCTCGACTTCCTTCTTGTCGGGATGTCTGGCTGCTGCATTAACCACAAGCATCAACCCGATGAATCTGGCTTCCTTCTCATCCCATACCACTTCATTTCCTCTGCTGTGCCATTCAGTTGCACCGGCAAGACTGGTCCAACTCGCAGCAAAGTCCATCAAATGCGTCGTCCCGTCACTGACATAACACTTCCCGTCCGCAATGGCCTGGCACCAACTATCGTAGTTGGGATGTCCCTTCTGCTTACAATAGACTCGACCGATGCCGACGCGTTGCCCGTAGATGCACGGGAAGTCGGTCTCGCCACTCACCTTCACCTTGAACCCGGCGTTCAGTGAGTGGTACCACATGTTCCACTCCGCCACCCGGTCGGTATCCATGGCTGAGATGAAATCGACGGCAGGCACCTTCTTCCCATCTGGCCCCGGCACCTCGTGAGTGATATCGACGACGTACTCATTCGCACCGATGCCGTTGTAGGCGGGGATGTTGTAATTGGGCAGACGGTGCGGGCCATCCGTGGTGTTGGGGATGCGTCCAACATAGTCGGTCAGGCCGTTGCCTGAGTGAGCCGGGCCGGTGATGGCTCCCTGGGCCTTCGCCCAGCGGAGGGTGTTCAACCCCAGCGTGGGCCAATGATCCTTCGAAGTTCCACCCGGGTACATCTGCTCTTTGAGCCGCAACAGGCAAAGATGCCCTGACTTGTGCGAGCCGAAGCCGGAGACCTCGACATCGTAGCGCAGGAGATAGGGCAACTTGGAAACAGGATCAGGCTTGCCGCTGAAGAATCGCTTCTGATAGTCGAAGCATGGCCCCCAGGTCAGGCAGCAGCCGATTTTCAGATCTTCACCCAGGCAGTGTCGCATCATGTCTGGGGGATGTACGCCCTCGGTGGGCTTCTCGTAGTGAGCACAGCCTGCAGCATGGATGTGATGATCGCCCGACCACCAGCCGGTGAGCGAGGGATCAATCCACCGCTTCACCTGGTAGCTCACCGTGACAGGTTTGTCGCTGACCGTGAGTGACTGCGTTTCCGGGATGGACTCAGGGCCTCGCGAACACTTCACCGAGTACTTCCCTGCTGGCAGACGGATGCTCTCGCCACTTTCGCGATAGATCTGCGGATGGAAGAAGAAGTCAGGAGCGAGCCGCTTGGCCATGGACGGATACACCCGGCCCCGCTGGTCACGAATCTCGAAGCAGCCCATACATGGCTGGCCCTTTTCATCGCGCACCTGGAACGTCACTGGTGTCGAAGGATTCGCCTGAAACGTCACAGGCAGCTCTGCACTCTTGTTGCCCAGTTTGACGATGATCTTGCCCGACCGCTCGCCGACATCCCGGCAATAGACCTGGAGTACCCGGTATTCCAGTTCCAAGCCGCTCAGCTTGGGTAGCAGAGGTTGCGATTGAAGCGGAGCCAGGTCCATCCAGCGTTCCGCAACCTGATCCTTGTTGCTGTGAGGCACCGCCTTGGCATTCGGGCTTTCGTAGAGCAGTTGACCGGTGCTCTGGCCCGTGTTGACCACCTTGACCAGGTAAGTACGCCAGCCTTGCTCAACGAGGTCGGGCTTCGTGTTCAACTGCTCCACTTGCAATGTGCCATCAGCCTGGATGTTGACACGGAAGAGACACCAGGGATCGAGCAGTTTCTGCACATCACCTGCAACAGCTGCATTCCCCTTGTCGGCGGAAAGTGCTTTGAGTTGCGCTAGCAGCCTTTCAGGGAGTGGATCACCCGCCGCATCAAGAGCCTGCACCAAACGCTGCACCTGGGCCAGCAACGGCTGCGCCGGTACATCCTGCTGCTGGGCAAAGACCAGGAGGGGAAACAGAAGCAGCCATGGGAGAATGCGTAACATCGCATGTCCTCAACGAGGAGAGATGCGCCCATGGTAACCCGTGGGAAGCTGGTGCAAAGCAAATTCGTCAGGAAGTGGTAACTACTTTCGGGTCGGAAACGCCATGATTTTCCGGTAAAATCAGAGTGTAGAACCCAAAAATGAGGATGGCAAAAATATATCTAATTTTAGTTGTGTTCCTATAAAATCATGGTATTGTCTAATCTTCGCCTGTTGTCTTACACCTTTTGGAGCTGCCCCATGTTGAACGCTGTGATCCGGTTTTTGAAGGACGAAGAAGGCCCCACCGCTGTGGAATACGCAGTGATGCTGGCTCTGATTATCGTTCTCTGTATCGTCGTGATTCGCCAGGTTGGTACCAGTGCTTCCCAGACATTCAGCACTGCTGATTCTGCACTCTCCGGTTCCTAGTCAATTACAGAGTGACGTACCAAAGCCCGGGATAACGATCACGCTATCCCGGGCTTTGTCATTTTCCAGAACACGCCCCCGGCTTGATGAGTCGGGAGCGGCCAATGGTCTTAGTAGCGGTAGGTATCCTTCTTGTAGGGTCCTTCCTTGGGCACATTGATGTACTTGGCCTGATCATCTGTCAGTTCAGTAAGCTGAGCATTCAGCTTCTTGAGCTGCAGGCGGGCGACCTTTTCATCGAGGTGCTTGGGCAGGGTATACACACCAACCGGGTAGTTCTTGGTGTTGGTGTAGAGTTCGATCTGGGCGATGGTCTGGTTCGCGAACGAACTGGACATCACATAGCTTGGGTGGCCGGTGCCGCAGCCGAGGTTGACTAGTCGGCCCTTGGCGAGCAGGATGATCCGCTTCTTGTCGGGGAAGATCACGTGATCGACCTGAGGCTTGATCTCTTCCCACTCGCACTTCTTTTCCAGGCTGGCAACGTCGATCTCGTTATCAAAGTGGCCAATGTTACAGACGATAGCCTCGTCCTTCATCCGGGCCATGTGATCGTAGTTGATGACCTTGTGGTTGCCGGTAGCGGTCACGAAGATGTCTGCCTTGTCAGCAGCATATTCCATGGTGACCACGCGGTAGCCTTCCATCGCTGCTTGCAGGGCACAGATCGGATCGATTTCAGTGACCCACACCTGAGCTGACAGAGCACGCAGGGCCTGGGCGGAACCCTTACCCACGTCGCCGTAGCCACACACGAGAGCAATCTTGCCGGCGATCATCACATCAGTGGCACGCTTGATGGCATCGACCAGCGATTCGCGGCAGCCATAGAGGTTGTCGAACTTCGACTTGGTGACGCTGTCGTTCACGTTGATGGCAGGGAATGCGAGCTTGCCTTCCTGAGCCATCTGGTATAAACGCATGACGCCGGTGGTGGTTTCTTCGGTTACACCCTTGATGTGCTTCAGGCGGGTGCTGTACCAGGTGGGGTCGGTCTTGAGCTTTTCCTTGATGCTGGCGTAGAGCACCTTCTCTTCTTCGCTGTGCGGGTTGGTCAGCACCGAGAGATCTTTCTCAGCCCGGGCACCCAGGTGCAGGAGCAGGGTCGCATCGCCACCGTCATCGAGGATCATGTTCGAGTAGCCCTTGTCGTGCCACTCGAAGATCTGGTGGGTGAACTTCCAGTAGTCTTCCAGGCTTTCACCCTTGTAGGCGAAAACCGGGGTGCCACCTTCGGCGATGGCAGCAGCAGCGTGATCCTGGGTGCTGAAGATATTGCACGATGCCCATCGGACCTGAGCACCGAGAGCTTCCAGCGTCTGGATCAGCACCGCAGTCTGGATGGTCATGTGCAGCGAACCGGTGATGCGGGCACCTTTGAGCGGCTGGCTCTTGGCATACTCGTCACGGATCATCATGAGGCCGGGCATTTCGGTCTCAGCGATCTTGATTTCCTTGCGGCCCCACTCGGCCAGTTTCAGATCCGCGACGTGGAAGTCGTTCTGAATGATGTTGCGAGGCTTCAGCGTAGCGTTCATGCATCGTTCCTGTGACTGGTACCCTGGAGACGCCGTTGACCAGAGGTACAAAAGAAAAGGCGCCCGCCATCGGTTGAAGGATGGCGGGCGCCGTTGTGTTCAGTTGTCGAGCCTGGTCTTGGCCCCACGTGGGCAGAGAAGATCGCAGCGCCCCTCGACTATTTTAATATAGTGCGCGGGAGACGTTTTGGATGCAGGAAACGTGTGATGCGGGAGAGTCGGGCAATGCAGTTGCGATGTTGTATTGCATCGTCAGTTCGATACTGCATTGCACCGCAAGTACCCGTAGCCCGTCTTGTGCAAGTACAGTGTAGCGTGATTGCGAAACCTGTTGCGCGGAGGTTGAGCCTTGGCACAGCGAGGTATGCGGTGCGGGGTGCATGTTCAGTGCAGTAACTGACATCATACTGTCAATCAGACAAGGCTTCGGAGTTTGGCGCGGAGGTAATCGGCCCTGGCGATGATGGCGTCGGCGGCACGGCAGTGATCTTCGGCTGTCGGGGAATCGGGGTGGCGTGCGCGCTGCAACATCATGTCAGATATAGACTTACTATGATCCCTGGCCTCCTGCTCATCTTGCCCCTCGATGGGTCGCGTAGCGCGGCGGCGTTTGAAGTCGAAACTGAACCGGGGGGCGGGCAGCGTGCTGGCTGGTGGCTGGACGGAAGCGGGCGCCGCAGCCTTCTGGGCAGTGGCGGGGGCTGACCCTGTATCCTTCTTCCTAACCTCGAAGTGGGCCGGCGCGGTAATGTAGCATTCCATCAGGTGGGTGGTTCGCAGGCCGAAGTTACCTCGCTCCAGAGCCTGGTGGATCTCGGTCCTGGTGAAGCCCATCTTGTGGAGGGCATCGGTGAGCACGTTCATTTCCAGAGCCTTGTCCGCAATGAGGCGACAGGCAAAGTCGACGCAGGCGGCGAGGCGTTGCTCACGGAAATGACAGTAGCGCCAGGGGGAAGGTGACCTGGCGGGTTGCACGTGCTGCTTGCGCAACCTGGCACGCACCACCACGTCGCCGTCCTCGCCGATGGTCAGGTGGTACTGGTCTCTTGATGGTCCGAACTGATTATGGGCAATGGAGAGTATGCGCTGGTTTTCGTGATAGGGATGCCAGCCGAGGGTGAGGCCATGATGCAACACGCGGAGGGCAGCCTTGGTGAGGTTGCCGCTGGTGCGAGGTTCGTGCAGGCCGCGGCTGCGGGTGAGGAGGACGGTGATATCGCGTTCCTTCACCAAGTCGTACAGCTCACGCCAGAGGCGGCGGGCTTCGTGGGGGTTCACATCAGGCCCAGCGTCCAACAGATCGTCGAAACCATCGACGATCACGATAGTGGGCTGATGTTCATCGACCTGCTGCCGGAGTTGGGCAAGGACGTGAGGGAAGACGCAGGCGGATTTCGTGTCAGGCAGTGTATCGGGGACATTCAGCTGGCGAACGATGACGCGTTCCCGGGTGTAGCCGGCGGAATTGAGGAACGTGAGGGCAGCTTCGGTCTGGCCGATGTCGTGAAGGTAGAGGACGCTTTGTCCCTCGATATGTGAGAGCTGGGCTGCCCAGTGGGTGGCGAGGAGTGTTTTGCCGACGCGGGGAGCACCATCAAGGGTGAGGAGTTCACCAGCGGGCAGCAGGCCGGGGATGTGCCAGTGGGTTTGCGTACGCATAGTGCACCTAAGAGAAGGAGGTTGGTGTACTATTGTCCTAGCAATGGCGATAGTGAACAGTCAACAGGGTGTAGAGATTTCTGACAGGTGAGACGTCCTGAGACAGAAGCTTTCACTCAAGAGAGCGCGAGCACTAAAAGGAACCACCCACAAGGTAGCTTGTGGGTGGTGTTGCATTTCAAGTTATCGTGCTGCGGTATCCAGCAGCTTCAGCTTGTTAGTAGTCGCCACCACCGCCGGAGTCGCCTCCGCCAAAGTCGCCACCACCACCAAAGTCACCGCCGCCGCCACCGAAATCACCGCCACCACCAAAGTCGCCTCCGGTGCTGCCGCCGAAGTCTCCGGATTCACCGTAGTCGCCACCGGAACTGGAGCCATAATCAGCACCGCTGCTCGCTCCATAGTCTGCTCCGGTGCTGCCGCCGGAGCCACCGAAATTGGCATCGCCCCCGGTCACGCCGGCATCGTAATCTGCACCGGTGCTGGCGCCAGCGCCGCCATCAGCTTCACCATAGTCGGCGCCGGTGGTATAGCCCGCTGCATCGGGCTGACTGCTGGAGCCACCCAGGTAACCACCACCTGTGCTCGCCGAGGTGCCGCCGTATTCAGTGTGACTGTGACCGCCGCGGAAGAAGCGATCATACATGTAGTTACCCGCAGCTGCTCCGAGCATGCCAGTCATCAGGCTGCCCATGAAGCCCATCCCACCTGCCTGCTGCTGGGGATAGCCCATTGGCATGGGCTGCCCGTAACCCTGGGGCTGGCCATAGCCTTGAGGCTGACCATACCCCATGCCGCCGCGATTCATCCCGCCCATGCCGCCACCCATGGGGGCGCCGGGAGGGGGAGGAGGACCATAGGCCCCGGGCTGGAAGCGTGGCCGCGTAAAGGCACGGACCAGACCGATGAGAATCCAGAAGCCCAGTAACCCCACGATGATCAACGTGATGACGGTACCCATGGACATCTTCCCTTCTTTGGTTTCCTGTATGGTCTTGGTGGCAAAATCCTTGCCTTGCTGAACGACTCCCTTCTGAGTGGCTTCGGCTAACGGGCTCGTACCTTTGAAGTGCGAGAGCATTTTTGTCTTGGCATCAGCCACCATGTCGAGTAGCCCCTGGTTGGGATCGCCTGACGCCATGACTTTGCCAAGGTGATCCGCCACCTTCCGTGCATCAGTAGCACTCAGGATTTTTGCCGTTTCGACATCGGAATTGAGCGCAATGAAATTGTGTGGCTTAGCTCCTGAAACCACATCATCCTGCACTTCCTTGACGACAAGATAGACCGTGCCGGTTATCTTCAAGTCCTTATTGCGGGCCTGAGCCCAGTCTAAGTAAAACTTCTCACGGTTCGCACGGAAGGCAGCCCGCTTGTCCGCGGGGATACCGTGATAGGTTTCGATGACGATGGTCTGCTTCGTCTTCTCCTTAATTTCTTTCAGCGTCTCGTTGGCCTTTTTGATGGCATCCGACGAGAACATCTTCGCATTATCGACAACGCCCGGGTCGGTGGCGTGCGCGGCTGAGCTGACCATGAGCCAGCCCATCAGCAACGCCATCGGAATGGCGGATTTTCGTAAAAGAGTCATCCTGGCAGCTCCTCAGGTAGGGAAGGGGAACCACGCATTATTGTACGCAGCATTCGCCGCGTAGTTCTCTAGATTCATTCGTTTTGTGCAGATGGGGATTTAGGCGGCAAGCTGTCAGCTATCTGCTTTCAGCTATCAGCCAGGGTGGTTTCATGTATAAATACAACGCAGCGATCAATGCGACTTCATCCCGTGGGACTCAGCACTTATGACGATCAAAGCCACGACTATCCTTGCTGTTCGCCATCAGGGGAAGACTGCCATTGGTGGCGATGGCCAGGTGACGCTGGGCAATGTGGTGATGAAGCAGGATGCCCAGAAGATACGCAAGCTTGATGGCGGGCGGGTGCTGGTCGGCTTTGCCGGCGGAGCTGCTGATGCCTTTGCTTTGCTAGAACGCTTTGAAGCCAAGCTCAAGGACTTCGCCGGCAGTGTGCCGCGGGCAGCTGTTGAGTTAGCCAAGGACTGGCGGACTGATCGAGCCATGCGCCGGCTGGAAGCCATGATGATTGCTGCGGATAAAGAAAATCTGCTGGTCGTCAGTGGCACCGGTGATGTGATCCAGCCGACTGACGGCATCCTGGGCATCGGTTCGGGTGGGTCGTACGCCATTGCCGCTGCCCGGGCGCTGGTCAAGCACTCGAAGCTCAGTGCCAAGGAGATCGTCCAGGCTGCACTCGATATTACGGGGGATCTGTGTATTTACACGAACCGGAATATCGTGGTGGAAGAGGTGGCATAGAAATGTTCGTGGACAAGAAGTAACTAGTAGCAGTACTGAAGCTATCTGCGACTGGATATTTGCTAGTTGCAATACTGATTACCTGTGGAGTGATGCTTTATCAGCGACACTCCTTATTTCGCACCAATGGTGGAGAGTGTATGACCATGTCAATTGTACTACTATATTTCGTTATCTCTTTCCTGCATGTTTTCAGCGATCGTGTCTATGATCGTACTGATCTAACTGCGCCGATCATTACCAAGCATCACAAGGCCAATTTGCTGATTTATGTTCCACCAGGAAGGCAAGTCATCGTCAGTTTTGATTTGACAACCATGACCTGCCTCGGCTGTTACCCCATACGTGGAAAAGTAGAATTCCCTAAAACGCGCGAAGGCTTGTCTTCGAGTATCATGCGCTTCGTTGTCCCAGACGAGAAGAACCTGGCAAACGTCTATACTGCTGGCAAGGCAAGCAACTTGAAGCATTGTGTTGTCGTTGTATTTTCCACTCACGAAGCAGGACTGATTGACTTGCACACTGGCACTTATGTCTTTCTCAACAACAAGAGCGATTTCTGATACTGCCCAAAGCGTTGCGCCATGCTTCGGCTCGTGATCAAATAGCAGACATTCAGTCTTTCCGTATGATGGAGACAACCGGACTACCATCGTTGAAGGCTATCGCTC
This sequence comes from Gemmatales bacterium, assembly GCA_046350055.1. Taxonomy (GTDB): domain Bacteria; phylum Planctomycetota; class Planctomycetia; order Gemmatales; family HRBIN36; genus JAEUIE01. Next base: position 219,986 of record JAXMBC010000001.1, read on the forward strand.
CCAGTCGGGACGCTGATAGCTATAGCTGAAAGCTGATAGCTCCTCATGAAGCCCCTTACTCCCAAAGAAATCGTCGCCGCTCTGGATAAGCACATCGTCGGGCAGGCGGCAGCCAAGAAGTCGGTTGCCATCGCGCTGCGGAATCGCTGGCGGCGGCAGCAACTCCCTGAAGCGATGCAGACTGATATTACGCCCAAGAACATCCTGATGATCGGGCCCACCGGTGTGGGCAAGACCGAGATTGCCCGCCGGCTCGCCCAACTCACCGGGGCGCCGTTTGTCAAAGTGGAAGCCACCAAGTACACCGAAGTGGGCTACCATGGCCGCGATGTGGACAGCATGGTGCGTGACCTGACTGAAGTAGCCATCGGCATGGTGCGGGCGGATCAGCGTAAGCAGGTCGAAACCAAAGCAGTAGAACGGGTGAACGATCGTCTCCTCGATCTGCTGTTGCCTTCCAGCGGCTGGGATCCTGATACTTCGCCTGAAGAAGCAGAACGCAAGAATCGTTCACGGGAAAAGATCAAAGCCAAGCTGCTTGCTGGTGATCTGGAAGAGAGTGAAGTCGAGATCCAGATCGAGCAGAAGCAGCCCCAGGTCACCATGCTGGGCATGGGGCAGATGGAATCGGACCTGCAGACCGTCATCGAAAAGATGATGCCCAAAAGCACTGCCACCCGCAAGATGCCGGTCAGGGAAGCCCGCAAGGTGCTGCTGGATCAGGAAGCGGAAGTGCTTATCGACAAGCAGGTCGTCATCGAGAAGGCTATCAAACTGGTGGAAAACCAGGGCATTCTCTTCATCGATGAAATCGACAAAGTCTGTGGCCCGTCCGCAGGCTCTGGTCCCGATGTTTCCCGCCAGGGTGTGCAGCGTGATCTGCTTCCGATTGTGGAAGGCACTACGGTGAGCACCCGCTATGGCCCGGTCAGTACGGATCACATTCTGTTCATTGCCGCGGGGGCGTTTCATGTGTCGAAGCCGAGCGACCTGATGCCGGAACTGCAAGGCCGCTTCCCCATCCGCGTGGAACTGGAAGACCTCAACAAGGCTGACTTCCTCCGCATTCTGACAGAGCCACAGCACGCCCTGACCAAGCAGTACAGCGAACTGCTCGCCACTGAAGGGGTGAAGCTCAGCTTTACTGATGATGCTCTCGCGGAGATGGCAGAGCTTGCTTACGAAGCGAACCGGGCGACGCAGAACATTGGTGCCCGCCGTTTGCACACGATCATCGAACGGCTGGTGGAAGACATCAGCTTCGCCGGGCCTGACTGGAAACCGAAGAAGTTCTCCATCGACCGTGACTATGTCCGCAAGCAGTTGGGGCACCTGTTCAAGAAGGAAGACTTGAGCAAGTTTATCCTGTGATTCCCTCACTCACGCTTCGGGTTAGTATCACGGCATCTTGATCACGTAGACTGTGCCGTTCATGTTACCCGTTGCGATCAGGGATCCATCCGGGTTGACGCTCAGCCCATAGAGCCCCATGGGCATCTTCTGGCTGTGCAGAAGCTTACCGTCGGCTGTGCTCCAGATGGTGATCCATCCGCCGTTGCCGGCAGCGACCAGTTTCTTGCCATCATTCGTCAGCTTGATGGTGTTGATGAAATCCCGCTGGGCTTTGTCCTTGAGTGCTGGATCGATGAACTCCTTCACCAACCCGCCATCGGCTGTATTCCAGAGCTTGATCTTGCCATCAGCTCCGGCGGAGTAGAGTTGGTTGCTGGACGTGTACGCTACGGTATAGACGGCATCGCCGTGGCCTTGTGGAGCTGACTTGTCGTCGTAGCCTTTGATCTCGCGTTCCACCTTCTTGCCGGCGACATCGATCAGTTTAATGGTGCGGTCGAAGCAGCCGATGGCCAACTGCTTGCCGTCGCTTCGCCAGGCTGCACAGTAGAGTGGCTGAGGATTCAGTTTCACTTCGCCGGTCTGTTTGCCATCGCTGGGGTTCCAGAACCGGATGGTGCCGTCGTGGCTCGACGAAGCCAGTGTCAGGCCATCGGGGCTGTAGGCGACTGCATCAACGAGGTTGCCATGGCCTGCCAGGTTACGCAGGGGAATGTCGCCTGCCAGCTTCCATGATTTCACCATCTTGTCGCTGCTGGCGGAGTAGATGGTCGAGACAGTGCTCGGCATGACGACGCTGGTCACCGGTCCTGCCTGCTTGAAGCTGTGCAAGATCTTGCCAAAGTCAGGGGCAGGAGCCTGGGCAGGGGTCAGGGTGATGTTTATCACGGTGATGCTGCCATCGGCATGGCCAACCACGAGGTTGTTGCCTTGCACAGCAAGTGTCTTGGCCCCAGCGGGTGCAGGCATATTCTTCACTTCCTTGCCATCGGTGGCATTGAAGGCCCGCAGGGTCTTGTCCGCGCCGGCAGTGAAGATCACCTGGCTGTTGGCAGTGGAAGCAACCGCTTCGATGGGGCCGGCGTGGCCTTTGAGTTCCTTGTCGAGGTTGCCATTGGTGAGGTTGTAGACCTTGGCGATGCCTTCGGTGGTGGCGACGACGGCCCGGTTGCCACCATCCAGAATCGCCATGCCGAGAAGCGGGCCGGAGCCAGCGGTGATGGTACGGGCAGGGGACTTGGTTCCACCCTGCTTCACTTGCGACCTGTTGACGAGTAGTAACGTCTTGCCATCGCCGCTCCAGCTTGAGGAGATCGCATCCCCCGAGTGAACGCTCAGTTCCTTGCCGCTGGTGGATTCGAGAACACGCGTGACTCCATCCTGGGTGACAACAGCGAGCTGGTTGCCATCACCGCTGAAGCTACACGCCACGATGAGGCTGGCTTGCTTGAACTTTCTGAGAATGGCTCCATCCTTGGGGTTGATCAGCGTCAGCTGCAGCCCACATACCACTGCCAGTCGTGAACCATCCTTCGACCAGTGCACCAAACTAGCGTTGTCTTCGAGCGAGATGGTCTTGTCCGCCTTATTCTCCTTGACCAACCAGAGATGGAGTTTCTTCTTGTCGTCAGCAACAGCAAGGAGATTGGCATCCGTGGGGTGAAACTGGACAGCAAGTTTGATCGATGTCTCCAGTGTGACGGACGGTGTCTCATAGCGAAGTTTCTGATCCACCCCCTGATCTTCCACCTTGATGTTCCATGTCTTATCCTGCCGGGTGACATCAAACTTGGTGAAGATCTTGCGGTTCCTGATCTCTTCTTCATTCAATTTGTGATGTTCTGTTTCCTTGCGAACGAGCGCTTCTTCCATTTCTTGAGGTATTAAGATGAAAATACTGACGGGCGGTTCGTTGAGTTCCGCTCCCTTGGCAAACGACTCACAGACTTCCTTATTATTGTTGACAACCCAGAGTCGCTGCAGTTTCTGGGCATACTTCTGAAAATCCCCTGTTTCCATCGTCATAGGTGAGAATGGAGCATTGCCTTCGAGTGTTTCATAGATGAGGAATTTGCCCTCTTTCATGCGTACCCCTACAACCACTTTCAAGTTAGCCAGTTTGTTCACGAACTCTTTGTCATCCTCATACTTAAAGTTGATGCGCCATCGCTTGGTGCGACCGAGTCGACTCCCTGTGCCGACGCCGACAATTGGCTTGCCACTCGAGGATGGTACCACTTGCGCTTTGCCCGTGATAACCTTGTCCGCCTTCTTGCTCTTATCCTTCGAAACCTCTCCGAACATCACGCTGCCGTCTTCCATGGCAATGGCGAACGCCTGTCCATCGCTACGCAGGCTGATATGGTTAATGGCCTTACCCGAGTCCAGTTTGATCTTCGACGAAGCAATCTCAATGCCATCTACTTTCGTGGCAGGAATCTTCACATCTTGAGTCACTTTGCCTAGTTCAACCTGGTGTGTGAATGTGCCCGTTTTCACGTCCCACCAGGCCACCCTGCCATCGGCAAGGCTGGCAATCACCGTATCTCCCGCCAAGCTCAAGTGGCTGATCGCAGCCGAGGCAGCAGGCAGCGCCTTCTCCAGCGTACCATCCGCCTTCAGCACCCGGATTGACTTGTCGGCACACGCCAGCGCCTGCCGGCCATCCGGGGCACGATAAACCTGAGTGATTGTCGTCTTCTCCACATTGTAACTAACCGAGGTGCCACTGAGCGGCAGGTTCCACACCTTCACCAGTCCATCGCCACCGGCGGTGAAGAGCAGTTGATGATTGGGATGGAACCCGAGACCTTTTACATCCTTACTGTGCGCTGCAGCCTGACCGAGTTGTTTACCATCAGCCAGGTTGTACAGCGTGACTTTGCCCGCAGCATCGCCTGCTGCAAGCCACTGGCCATTGGGGGAGACCAGCATCGACGTAATGGCGGATGATCCCTTGAGTTCCGCTACCTGCTTGCCATCGCTGGTCGTCCACACGCGGATCAGGCCGTCCTGCTGCCCGGCGGCCAGCTTGCTGCCATCGGGAGTGATGGCCTGCGTCAGCACGGGAGCCGTCGCACCAGGGTAATCGCGAAACGCACCGCTGATGGGCATGTCCCACAACTTGATGCTGTTGTCCTTCGCTCCCGAGGCAAACCCGCGGCCATCGGGGCTGAAGGCAGATGTCAGGATGAGATCATTGTGTCCGCTGGTGCCTGCGAAGGTCTTCACTTCCTTGCCTGCAGCCACATCCCACAGCTTCAGCGTCTTGTCGAAGGAGCCAGTGAGCAAGTGCTTGCCATCGGGCGAAAAGTTGACAGTGTAGACGAGTTCCTTGTGCCCTTCGAGGGTATTCACGATGGTGAGGGTATTCGCGGGCTGTTGCGCTGAACTGGAGACGACAAGCCCCAGTAGTGCAGAGAGGGAACCAGCAACCATCCAGCGGAAGAGAGACATACCACAACTCCGGCGAACCGACACAGGTGGGAAACAAGGCAGGAAGATAGTGTGGCAGCGAGGCTGGTCGAAGTCAATCGAGGAGAGAGTGATTCTTGGGGAGAATGCAGAACGACGGATGAGGCGAGAGGACATTCACATCGATCCCGATCCCGAAGGGATCACAGCGATTAGCCCCTCCGGGGTCCATGGCGAATGCTCAATACGAGCATCGCTTTAGCTCTTGCATTTCAGTCATTTCAAACTATACTGAAAGTACAATAATGGAGCATATCCATGAGCCCCGTCTCCTGGCGTGATCTTGTTCCCCTCTCTCCGCTGGAACGCTGCTGGGAGGTGATGCTCCCTCTTCCCTGGCTGATTCTGTCGCTTGTCGCGTATGGTCTGGGGTACTGGCCGCTGGGAGTGATCGGCTCCTTCTTCTTCTTTCTCACCGGGCTGCGGCTCTCCCACAATGCTCAACACCATGCCATCGGCATCGGTCGTACCGGGCATGATCTGGTGCTCCTCGTCCTCAGTCCACTGATGCTCTCCAGTATGCACGCCGTGCGAGTGACTCATCTGCATCATCACAAGTGCTGTCTCGAAGAAGACGATGTGGAAGCCAGCCACGTGAACTACCCGTGGTGGCTCGCAATGCTTTTTGGTCCAGTGTTCATCATCAACCTGCATCGCAACGCCTGGCGACTCGGCTCGGCCGCTTCACGTCGCTGGATTCTAGTGGAACTGGTGTCTGTCACGCTTGCTGTAAGTCTTGGTCTGCTGCATCCTGCCACACAATGGCATCTCGCAGCCATGCTCTCAGGCGAATGCCTGACTGCATTCTTCGCGGTCTGGATTGTGCACCACGGCTGCCATGCCGATACGCAATTGGCACGCACGCAAAGGGGCTGGCTACAGAATTTCATTAGCTACAGCATGCTCTATCATCTAGAGCATCACCTCTTCCCGGCTGTGCCTACCTGTCACTTGAAACAACTGGCTGAACGGCTGGATGAAGCTGCACCGGAATTGAAGGAATTGCAGGTCATCTGAATTACTGGCCATACCACGCAATCAGCCGGTCGAGTTCCTTCTGGCCGAAGAGCAGCCGGGTGGCGAACTGCTGACGGAAGTGACCGAGCAGCGGGTTGTAGCCGTAGTTCTCGTCGATGACGCAGATGGCTTTGTGAATGGCAGCAGGCTGGCCCTGCTCCAGATACCCGCGGGCCAGCCAGAGGATACAGGGCAAGGTGAGAGCCAGGAAGGCGATGCCATCCCACACGTTCATGTCGTAACAGGTCGGGCCGAAGAACTGGCACGATTCGATCTTCACGGCATAGTAGCGTTCGAGGGCTTCCAGCGACTCAGGCTCCAATGTCCCCAGTGGTTTCTCGAAGTCTTCCAGGTTGATCTGAGGCAGGCCTTTCTGCAACTCCGGCAACTTGCCCCTGCCTGAGACAATGCGCATCATCGCAGCCACCAGGGCCCAGCGGCTTCGTGCTGCCACGCCACGCCGCAGGCCGGAATCCTTGCGGAGGAACACTGCCACCGTGGTGCGGAACAGCGTGCGGCCCACCCAGTTGGGCTTCGGATACTTGGCAAGGTCGCGAGGCACTTCAGCATTCAGACCAGCGCTGACGACTTCGAGAAACTCCTTGAGCCGTTTGCCGGTAATCTTGCTGAACTTGGCCTGCTGACACAGGCGTGTCAATTCGAGCAACTTGAGCATCCGCCGGGGGAAGGTATCCTGCTTGTCGCGGATAATGTTGAGCATCGCCTTGAGGAAGTGATCCAGGTCTTCCCAGGTCACTGAGGTCCTGCCTTGCAGGTGAGGCAATCGTTTCTGCCTGGCTACCTCAGCAGCCCGCCCCGTGGAACTGGTAGCAGTTGAGATCTCCGGTTCGTCCCAGCGTTCCATCTCTTCTGCGTATTTCTGAATATCGTGTTTCTGCTGGGCCAGCCCCCTGCCCTTGTTGGCTGTGGCGGAGGGACAGGCATAACGCATGCTCACCCGCCAGGATTCCCCCGTGGGCACCAGGATAAAGGGATAGAGCCGGCAGGCGAACGGCTTGGCGTCCAGCCCATACTTTGCATGAATCTTGCACAACCCATTGTCTTCCAGGAAGATGCAATGGTCATCACGGGTCCGCAGCCGGTACTTCTTCTTCCAGAACTTCCACCAGGGGGAATGCCGCACGAAGAGCGGCTTGCCGGCGAACTGCGGATCGTTCTCCCACCCCTGCCCTTCAATGCGTTTCTTTTCGGCGTCGGAGACGGGCACGACGTAATCGGTGCAGCAGTTGCCACACTGGTGGCAATCCCAGTTCTGGATGACGGGCAGCGCTTGGAGGGGACGAGGCATAAAGAAGTAGTCAGAAGCAAGTAGATAGTAGCTAGTAGAAGGTAGTCTATTTCATCATACACAAGCATAATCATTTAGCCCCCGGCCATTCAGGCCGGAGGCGTGGTCACGCGGTCAAGTTCGCGTCATTCGCGGTGTTGATGCCTTGGGTATTACACTTATTTCGTAAACACCTTCCGCTGTATCCGGCCAGAAGCCGGATCAAGCTCACACATATACCCATTCCAGGAACCGCACTGAAGTACATCACCTCGTTCAAATATCTGGTTAACGTAGGTGTCATCAGCTGAGGGTAGTTCCGCAACCCAGACCATGTGCAAATCGTGGTCAATGCAGTACATGTTAGACTGCCCAAGCGGAAAACGGTAATAGTCCTCAAGAACGATCAGCCAACGAGCGACAGGCATTAGTTGGACCACTCGCGTGCACAGGGCAGTGTGTCGTGCGATGACTGAGCCAGTCGATTCCATGAGCTTGCAGACTACATCGTCCTGTAGTTCGAATCGGTAATCATCCATTCTTTCATGTTCCTTGCATTCATCACCGGTCCGATTTTGTCACATTATTCGTATCAGCTTATTCTTGGATTTGCAACAACCATCAACACCTGCGCGGGCCCGCCCCCGGCTTGAAGAGCCGGGGGCTAAATAATGCGGGGCATGCCTCACGGTTTGAATTTCTCGAAGCTCTTGCCGTTGAAGCGATAGGCTCCTGAGCGTTGTGTCCCCAGCCACAGCGTGCCCTGGCGATCCAGGTGAATGGAGAACAGGGTGATATCCTTTCCACCATCTTTCACAGGGTAGTGGGTGAGTTTCTTGCCATCATAGCGCCACACTCCCATGCCATACGTTGCCATCCACCAGGCACCGCTCTTATCAACGAGGCTTGATATGATGCCGCCAATGGGTGTCTTGGTTGGATCCTTAGCATCACGCAGCCCCGCGAGTTTCCTGTATGTCGGTTCCGCCGGGTTGCTGGCATCGACCTCATACCGATGCATCGTGCTGCACGACCAGAACTTGCCTTCGCTGTCCTCGATGATAGCCCGGGTGCCGAAGGAACCGTTTTGCAACTCACGCTCTGGTATCCAGAGGAAGGTCTTCCCATCGTAGCGGCAGACCCCGAGGGTGGCGGTGCCGAACCACAGGCAGCCCTTGCTATCCTTGAAGATGGTGTAGACATCGTAGGGGCTGTATTTCGCATTGGGGAACTTGTCACGTGGCAAGTCGCGAAAGTGCTTATCACCATCCGGGGTGGCGGGGAAAGCCAGCGGATGCAGCGTCTGGCCATCGTAGCGGTAGACCAAACCACTGTCCTGGCCGCCCACGAACCACAGATCATCAGGCTGCAGTTTCCAGTCTGACTTGTTGGAGGTTGTCGAGATGGGAATCCTCATGAAAGTCTTGCCATCGAATTTGCTGACACCATCATTCCACAGGTAGATGTTCCCCGCCTTGTCTTCCTGAAAGCCACCCACCCCATTGCTCGTCAGGCCGTCTTGGGTGGTGTAGTGGATGAGCGTCTTGTCGTTGTAGCGATACGCGCCGCGATCATGACTGCCAAACCAGTAGTCGCCATTGCGGGCCTGGTAGACATGCCAGATGGCGTTGTCGAGTTCGGTGACGACCGTGCCGAGTGCTTGCGGGCGTTGGTCCTGCCCCATGGAAGTATTGGCGAGAAGTAACAACGAGAGCAAGATTGCGGGTAATGGCATAGTCCGTACCTGGGTTTACTACTCAGAAGAGTAGGCCAAGGATATCACTAGGGATTCATCAGGTTATCATTTAGCCCCCGGCTCTTTAAGCCGGGGGCGGGGTCATGCAGATGAGTTGTGTACTCTTTAACGTGCAAGGCAGGTGCCACCGTATGGTGAATTGCTTTAGCACACCCCGCTTCGAAACTAATCCGTATCAGTCACTGCTAACAACCACCAATCATCACCATTGCCAACCAGCACTGATTCATCCAGCAATCCGTCACCACAAAACCAGTCGCACCAACCTTGATGGCTCGAATACGCTTCCACCCTGTCATAGTTTCGCAACAAGGCCTTGTCGAAGTGATTGCGAGACAGAGTCAATGCATGTTCATAACTGCTAACAAATCGTCCATGAACCCCATCGTGATTAAGCAGATTCGCGACGGTACCTATGACTTCCAACCCGCGTGCATATCCAAAAGATGCATGGGTGGGTAACGCATAGATACCAAGCGATTGGTAGACCAACGGGTGACTGAGCACATTTTGCAGCCGAAGCCAGTGATTGTGTTCCACGGAAGGAGCAGTATTTATCGAACAGCGGAATTGAATTGAGACTACTTCGCAGCCCGCCTGGCGAATCACATTCACAATTTCTTGGGGATCAACTCCCTCAAACGGCTTGATGCTGAGCGTCATATCTTAATCCTAGCGCGGGCCCGCCCCCGGCTTGGAGAGGCTTGAAGAGCCGGGGGCTAAATGGTTTCGCTGACTTCGTGGTCGCCGTCGTCGAGGAGTACCACGGCGTGGCAGGCGATGGCTTCGCCTCGGCCGATGTGGCCGACGTGTTCGCCGGTCTTGGCTTTCACATTGACGCGGTCGACTGAGAGGCCGAGCAGCTTGGCGAGGTTTTCGCGAAGCAACGACTTCACCGGGCCGAGCTTGGGCTCCTGGGCATGGATGGTCACATCCACGTTCACCACCTGGAATCCCTTGACATAGAGCCGGGCCAGGGTGGCTTCCAGAAAAAGCACCGAATCCGCATTCAGGTATTCGGGGTCATCATCGGGGAAGGCATCGCCAATATCCCCCATCCCTGCTGCCCCGAGCAGGGCATCGACCACCGCATGCAACACTACATCGGCATCGCTGTGCCCGGCCAGGCCCTTGCTGTGTTCAATGCGAAGCCCGGCCAGGATCAACGGACGGCCGGGCACCAGACGATGGGTATCATGACCTAAACCAACACGCATCAGCGCTTTCTCACTTGTTCGAGGTAGTATACCCCTTTCTTATTGCTGACGACGACATCGAGCAGGCCATCACCATTGACATCGGTCACGGCGAACTGGGTACCCACACCACAATCGGTATCGATGATGTAAGGCGTGAAGTCGATCATACCGTCCTTGTTCTTCCTGGCCTTGAACCAGTAGAGCATGGCGGGCCAGTCGGAGCCGGGCTCGTTGCGGCCATGCGACCACCAGCGCTTGCCGGTGACGAGGTCTTTCAACCCATCGCCATCAATATCGACGAAGTGAGCCGCATGGGTTTCTGACAGGTACTGCGGGAAGAGATCACGCCGTTCGAAAGCACCATCCGCCCGTTGCTTGTGCCACCAGATACCGAACTGATGGGCCGAGGTGCTGATCACGTCAGCCTTCTTGTCGTTGTCGATGTCGATGGCGAACATGTCGGCACAGGCTGGTCCCAGGTTGGCAGCATGGAACTTCCAGGGTGTCTTGCCATCGGCATGAGCGGGCTGTTCCCACCAGCCGCCGGTGCAGATGACATCGAGCTTGCCATCGCCGTTGAGATCGCCCACACCCAGACCATGGGAGAACTTCTGGGTGCCGGGGATCATACTGCCGGTGCGGGGGACAGCTTTGCCATTCTCCATCGTGGGGGCGACGCTGGTTTGCGAGATGGGATGCATCTCCCATTCTGCGTAGGGGTCTTGGGCAGGAGTGAAGTAAGCCATCTGTCCTTCGTTATCGACGCCGGGCTTTCCCTTGGGCTGGAAGCCCATGATGATCACTTTCTTGCCGGTGCCGAGCAGATCAACATACTGCGGCGTTTCGTTGCAGGCACTGTGCCAGATCGGATGCTTCTTCCAGTGGCCGGGCTTGCCCTTGGGGTTCTCCAGCCAGTAGCAGGGAGCACCGGGGAAGTCGATGACGATCAGATCGACATAGCCATCGCCATTGAGGTCTTCGGGCCAGCAGCAGAAGGTCTTGCTGTAGCTTCGCTGGCCATCGCCATAGTTGCCGGGAGGCTGCATCTCGTGCCGTTTCCAGTCGGGGGCTTCGTACCAGAACTCGCCGTTGAGAATGTCTTTCTTGCCATCATTATTGACGTCCGCCACGCCTACACCTTCGGCATGGAAAGTGGTATCAAGGACGTGCTTCTTCCAGGAAATAGGGCCGGGTTGTGGTGGCTGGGCCTGCACTGTGGCGAGCAGACAACAGGCGGAGAGGGATGTCAGGAGCAGACGGATCATGGGTTGAGTCTCAACGGGAGGGAATATTCCAGCGGACTGGTAGTATGGCTGGTACGACGGCACGACGCAAGAGTCAGTCAAACAGAATATCGATTTGCTCTTTCTCGCCACCATTGCGAGTCAGGAGTGCTTTGAAGACTGCTGGATATCCCACAGCAAGCTGATGCCTGACGGATCGGATCGAAGTATCAAAGAGCGCAATCTGACACATGTTGTGGAACCAGTGCGGCGACAGGACGGGCAGAGGACGGCAGGCATCGAACTCGATGTCTTCAGGTTTGGTCCAGAGCACCGGATCGCCTTCGAGCAATAAGGCGGAAGTCGCGGTGCCATCTTCCTTGGAGACGGTACCCAGGGTGAGTTTCTGACCATAGGTCAGCCCGGCGGCGAGTTTGGCTTCGGGCTTGCTGTATAAAGCTCGATAGTACGTCTGCTTCGTATCGCCATCGCGTTTGTTAGGGTGCTCGAAAATCTGGGGCATAGGATTCTGTTCGAGCACTGTTCTATTGTGGGGACTATCCCAGGGCTCATCGAGCTTGAACTTCCTGAAGAGTTCATCCTGTTCCAGGTAGGGCAGTATCAAGACCCGCCAACTGAGCAGTGGCTTGCCTTCCTTGGAAGAAGTAAAGACCGGAGGCAGGTGGTTGAAATCGCTGTGATAGTTGTGCATGGCGATGACGAGCTGACGCATGTTGCTTCCGCTCAACATCTTGCGGGCTGCGTCGCGAAAGACACCACTTTGAGATTCGATGACGGGATACTTGCTGCTCGCCAGCCAGCCTACCTGGTGCACCATGCCCACGGCACAAATGCCTGCGGCAAAGGCCAGCAATACCAGTGTCACGCATTTAATCGTCCACGACCATCGCCAGGTTGCTGGTGCTGCGGTGTCTGCTAGCTTTTTGCTCAACCAGCGGAGAAACGAATGGAGGAGATAGAGTAATGCGAGTATTGCAATCAGGAAAGTCAGTATGGCTGACCACTGTGGATGCACTTCGGGCAGCGTGCGAAAGAGATAGTAGAGCCAGCCGGCCAGCATATGGTAGAGGCCGGTGAGCAGGAACATGGGAAAGGCTGAGAGTGCGCCGAGCAGGAAGATGATTAACAGGACCACCATCACTTCGATCAGTGTGAAGCCTCGCCTCATGGCTGCTTCTCCGGATTTGAAGGACTGGATGGTACTGGGACTATGGCTGAATCAGTGGCTGTCGAGAATGTAAAGTTTGTGATCGATCGATTGCGAAGGAGGAGTTCCCTGCTGCTGGCCAGCCAGCCTACCTGATGGACCATGCCCACGGCACAGATGCCAGCGGCAAAGGCCAGGAGGATGATAGCCAGGCACTTGATAGTCCACGACCATCGCCATTGACGCTCGGGAGCCAGCCAGCGACAGAAGTACTGAGTGAGTACCACGATCAACGCGGTGCCGATCACAAATGTCGCTACACCAGCCCAACGGAGTTGCACCCGGGGCCAGGTCTCGGCCACATAGTACACCCAGCCTGCGACGAGATGAAAGAGACCAGAAAAGAGGAAAATGCCTCTGCCCATCATGGCGAAGAACAACACCACGATGAGTGCGAGCAAGATCAGGTATTCCATCGCGGTCACGCCGCTTCGCTTCATTTTTTGGATACCACACTAATTGGTTCTGCGAGCTTGTAGGTCGCTCCCGTCTTCTCCCAGGCACCCGGCGTCAGCAGTTCCCTGGCTCCAGAGATCATGGTCAGCACCACCACAAACAACAAGGCCCAGATGGTGAGCAGCATCAGCGCCCGTCGGTAGCTGAGCTTCGGCAACTTCGGAAAGACAGCCCGCATGTCGTTCCAGAACCACTGCACACCCCAGGCGATGAGCAGGTAGCCGACGAGGAAGAACGAGATGGTATCGATGCGAGCTTTCGCCAGATCGGTGAAGTCATAACTAGGCATGCCAGCGAAGGCAGTGGCCGGCAGGGCGAGGAGGGTACAAAGGATCAGCAGCGAGCGAGGGGAGGACATAGCTCCAGCATAACCGGGTGGTGGGGGATTGCAATTGTCGGCCATATCATTCTGCACTTTGCTAGGGTAGGATGGGGTGGATGACTACTGCAGCTACTCCCCTGTCTACTCCACGCAAAACGCATCCCTTCTGGCGAGCGTTCGTATGCCTGCTGCTGGGGCTTGCTGCCTGGTGGGGTGTGGCATGGTGGCTGGAGCCGAAGCCACTGTGGCGAGTGCCTTTGCCGGACAAGGAAATTCAGATCCCGGTGTGTGAGCTGCCGGAGAGGCAGCAGGTGCTTGTCAGCAAGTTCAAGGTGGGGCCTCTCGATAGCAGTGGCCTTGTCCTACTCGATCTTCGCACGGGTCAACTCCTGCACGAAATTCAACCTGTCACTACCTTGCGTTTCGACAGTTCTATCCACCCCCGGCCACGCTGGTATCAAGGCTGCTACTATTGGCTGAGTACACAAGGCAACAATCTCAGGCTGTGGCGTTGGCAGCCGGAATCAGGAGGTAAAGAAGAGCAGGTCCATCAATGGAAGTTTCACGAATCATTTTGCAGCCAAGTCGTGTGGCCTGAGGGTTCAGACACATTCATGCTGGTTTGGAACTGGCCGTGGGAGATCATGGCAAGCCATCTTCAGCGTGATCCCTATCTTCGAGTGATGATGGCATGTTGTGTCGAAGAGGCCTGGTCCATTCGCAACTGGGCGATGCATGCATGGAAACTGCCGGAAGCAGGGCAGACGCAGTTGCAACAGGTTTCCAGACATCAGGCATCACACTGGGAGATGTGTAAGCCTGTATTGTCCGACGATGGCCGTTGGCTGGCTTCGGTGCGGTTCCGTGATTACGACCGCAGCCACGCTCGGCGAGAACTCAGCCGATTGGGGAACGCTCTGGTGGACATCGCCAAGCTGGAGAAAGTGCTGCCTCTTGCCAGAAGTGAGATCATCATCACTCCAACGAATGCCGAATCGCCCATTGTGCAGCATGCGGTAGAAGCAGACAGCCTGGTGCAAGATGCTCAATGGGCTGGGCCGTACCTGTTCGCATTGGGGTGGAAGCGGAAGTTGATCAAGACTCAGCCCGCCTCACAGTTACTGGAACAACAAGAACATCAGGATGTTCGCACTACCCTGATGGAGAAGGTTCATTGGATCTTTGCCTGGGATGGTACCACGCTGAAGCCGCTTCGCTTGCCGACCAGATGGGATCCTTCCGACTGGAAGTGGCACTGCCAGTCGAATGAACTCGTAGGCACGAGTAAATACGCCGGTAGCGGCCTCCGTTCCATCGTAGTGATGGAGCGATACGGTGATATGCTTCGCGTCAAGCACATGCTCGCCGACTTCCGATCGGACGAACGTGGCGCTTACCATGCCGCGAGCCAGCAGGTTGTTACCGTGCACGGCATCGAGCCAAGCAACTGGGAACGCCAGGTGCGAGGCTGGGCAGAGAAATATCCCTGGCTCTTATCCATGGCGGACCTTCTGTTTCCACGCAATCGCTATGAAACGGCGATCTACGATTTGATTTCGCAACAGTGTGTAGCCCGTTGGCATCATCAATATGCGATGAATGATATAGGTCCCATAACACCGCGTGAGTTGAGCCGTCTCTATACCGCGTCGTATCTCGGCACAGGACCGGAGAACATGTTGTTATTGACGCTGAACTGCTATGCCTTCCCCATTGTCATGTGGTCGCCGTGGTGGAGCAAGGCGGCGGGGATTCTTGTGGTGGTCGTGTTGTGGATAGTGCTGACGCGCCGGGTACGAATGTTAGAACTTCGCACGAAGTAAACGGTTGCAACGCTTTACGGCCTACGCTGCTTACTTCGTGCGAGGCTGTCATTACGCGGGTCTCATTTGTTGTCCCCTAAAACCCTAAGACAGTCCCTTCCCTTTCCCCTAAAGTCGTGTATACTCTTCCTATCCCACCATTCGTGGTGCATTTATTGCCCACGCTGCTTGTATCCCACCTGACGTAAACCGTATCCTATACCTTTGAACGTCTCACTCCCGACAGGAGTTACCTATGTCCGTTATTCAACCAGGCACCTGGTTTGCTGACCCTGCCCATTTTCAGAAGCCTAGCCGGCGTTCGTTCATGAATATCGGCTTTCTGGGTTGCCTGGGGCTCACGCTGGACCAGTACTTCCGCCTGCAGGCTTCGGCCCGGGCTGATGGCTATTACCAGCCGGCCAGCAAGGAAGGCAAAGCCAAGTCGGTCATCCAGATCTTCATGCCTGGCGGTATGGCTCATCAGGAATCGTTTGACCCTAAGCCCAATGCCCCCATTGAATACCGGGGTGAGATGGGCTCGATTCCGACCAAGCTGCCCGGTGTCTACATTAATTCCGCTCTCAGCCGTACTGCCCAGATTGCGGACAAGCTCACCATCGTCCGTTCGATGACGCACGGTGAAGCGGCCCACGAGCGCGGTACCCACAACATGTTCACCGGCTACCGCCCCAGCCCGGCCCTGGAATACCCGAGCTTTGGCTCGGTGGTGAGCCATGAGTTCGGCGTGCGGAATAACCTGCCACCTTATGTGTGCATACCCAGCCTGCCGACGAACTATGCGGGTACCGGGTACCTGAGTGCAGCCTATGCACCGTTCAGCCTGGGCAGCGATCCGGCCAACGGTGGCTTCACGGTGCAGGATCTGAACCTGCCAGGTGGCGTGGATGAGAAGCGATTCCAGACCCGTCGCACGGTGCTGGATGCGGTCAACGCCCACTTCGCCGCCAAGGAGAAGTCGGACAACATCGCTGCGATGGATACCTTCTATCAGCGAGCTTATGGCTTGCTCTCGTCGCAGAAGGCGAAGGAAGCGTTCAACATCAATGCAGAACCAGCCAAGCTGCGGGATGAGTATGGCCGCAACACTGCTGGCCAGCGTATGCTTCTCGCCCGACGACTCGTCGAAGCAGGTGTGCGGTTTGTCTCCATGACCTATGGCGGCTGGGATCTGCACAACAATATCAAGGGTGGCACCGAAGGGCAGATGCCTGCGTTTGACCAGGCCTTCGCCCGACTGATCACCGATCTTGATCAGCGTGGCTTGCTCGATTCCACCATGGTGATGGTGACGACCGAGTTTGGCCGTACGCCCAAGGTGAATGGCAATGCCGGCCGTGATCACTGGCCGAAGGTGTTCAGCATCGTGATGGCTGGCGGTGGCATCAAGCGGGGCAACGTGTTTGGCTCATCCGATTCGACGGCGAGCGAGCCCCAGGATGATCCACTGAACATCGATGACTGGTCAACGACCATTTACACGCTGCTGGGCATTGAACCCAAGAAGCAACTCCTCGCCCCAGGCAGCCGCCCGATCCGAGTGGTGGATGGCGGTGAAGTGAAGAAGGAACTGCTGGCGTAGTGTGATTGGTTCTCCCCCTGAACAAGGGGGAGTTAGAGGGGGTCAGATCACGCGAAGTGATTGCATATTGCAACCCCTCCCAGCCTCCCCTTGGTAAGGGGAGGAGTCAGACAGAGGTTCAATTGATGCGACACCTGAGCTTACTTCTCACCCTCGTAATTCCCACCATGACCTGGGCTGCTTCGCCTACTCTGGGTGTGATCACGCCACGTGGCGGACAGCGCGGCACCGAGGTGGAGTTCATGTTCCACGGGGCACGCCTGAAGGATGCCCAGGAAATCCTCTGCTACACCCCCGGTGTGTTCACCATCGGCAAGATTGAAGTGGTCAACGACAACGTCGTGAAGACCAAGATCAAGATCGCTCCCGATGCCCGCCTGGGTCAGCATTCGTTCCGCGTCCGCACTGCTTCGGGCATCAGCGATCTCAAGACGATCTTCGTCGGAGCCTTGCCCGAGATCAGCCAGAAAGAGCCCAACAACGACTTCAAGGCACCGCAGAAGATCGCTCTGAATGTCACGGTGAACGGCACCATCGAGAACGAGGATGTTGACTACTTCTCGGTCGAGTGCAAGAAGGGCCAGCGGCTTTCGGTCGAGATCGAAGGCATGCGGCTGGCGAATCAGACCGTGTTCGATCCTGCCATTGCCATCCTCAACAGCAAGCGCTTTGAAATTGCCACCAGTGATGACAGCGCCTTCGCTGCACAGGATGGCGTGATGAGCGTGATCATTCCTGAGGATGGCACCTACACGATCATGGTCCGCGAGACCAGCTACGGTGGCAATGGCGAATGCCGGTACCGACTGCATGTGGGCACGTTTCCCCGTCCTATCGCTTGTGTGCCTGCCGGTGGCAAGCTGGGCGAGGAAGTGGAAGTGACTTTCATCGGCGATGCCAGCGGGCCGATCAAGCAGAAGGTGAAGCTGCCTGCCAAGCCAGACCCCGAGTTTGGTCTCTTCGTGCAGGATGCGGGTGGCATTTCCCCTTCACCGCTGCCTTTCCGCCTGAGCACACTGGGCAACTTTGTTGAAACCGCTGCGAGCGAATTCAGCAAGGCCAACGTCTTCGACCCGAACACGCAGGCCATCAATGGCATCATCAGCAAGCCCGGCGAGAATGACTGGTACCGCTTCAAAGCCAAGAAGGGGCAGGTCTTCGATGTCGAGTGCTACGGGCGACGAATACGCTCTGCACTGGACCCGGTCATGCACATGCACAAGGGCGAAGGTGGCTACCTGGTAGGCGATGACGATGCGAGGAAGCCCGATTGCTACTTCCGCTGGACCGCTCCGGAAGACAAGGAATATGTATTGCAACTGCACGATCACCTGGGCAAAGGCGGCCCAGCCTTCACCTATCGCGTGGAGTTCACGCCGGTCGTGCCCAGCCTGTCGCTGTTCTTCCCCAAGGCCGATGGCAACAATCTGCCGAATCAGGATCGCCAGATGATCGCGGTGCCGCGTGGCAATCGCATGGCGGTGCTGACGTACGCCAGCCGGGCCAACTTCGGCGGGCCGCTGCAGGTGTATGCCAACGGCTTGCCCAAGGGCATGTCGCTGGAAGCTGACGTGATGGCTGACAATGTGGATGCAGTGCCCACGATTCTGAGTGCCGCAGCGGATGCACCGATTGCAGGTGGACTGGTCGATCTGCGTGCCAAGCACACGGATCCGAAGGTGAACATCGATGGTGGCATGAAGCTGCGGGCTGATCTCGTCTATGTGCAGAACGTTGGCAGCTACATCGCCCTGGATACCAACAGTGCAGCGATGGCAGTCACGCAGGAAGTGCCGTTCAAGGTGAGCCTGGTGGAGCCCAAGGCGCCGCTGGTGCAGAACGGAGCGATGAACCTGAAGGTGAAAGTGGAGCGCAACAAGGATTTCAAGCAGCCAGTGAATGTCTACATGCTCTGGAATCCGCCCGGCATCGGCTCAGCCAGCGGTGTCACCATTCCGGGCGACAAGACGGAGATTGACTATCCGGTGAATGCAGCTCCCAACGCACAGGTACGCAAGTGGAAGATCTGTGTGATTGCCAATGCGGATGTCGGCTTCGGGCCAGCGTGGGTCTCGTCGCAACTCATCACGCTGGATGTGGCTGCACCGTATGTATCGATGAGCATGGACCGGCCCGCCGTGGAACAGGGCAAGGAAACAGAATTGCTCTGCAAGCTCACCCACACTAAGCCGTTTACCGGTACCGGTAAGGTGCACATTGTCGGTCTGCCGCACAATGTCAAGGCCCCGGTAACGGACATCACCAAGGATACCAAGGAGATTGTGGTCAAGGTGACCACGCAGAAGGACAGCCCGCCGGGAAATCACCAGGGTATCTTTGCCCAGGTCTACATTCCGGAAAGCGGCGAACAGATGTTGCACCAGATCGGCGGGACGGTGCTGCGAATCGATGCCCCACCACCAGCCAAGCCCGCTGCAGCTGCGGCACCGGTGAAGGTTGCTGCGGCACCAGCCCCTGCCCCCGCCAAGACAGAGAAGAAGCTCTCACGGCTGGAGAAGCTGCGCCTGGAACAAGCGGAGAAGGAGAAGGCGGGAGGGAAGCAGTAAATGTTTGCTTCCATGTTCAATCTCAACACACCAAAGACACAACCTATGCGATTCACCATACTCACCCTGACCCTCGGCCTGGTTGCCTTCGCTGGCAATGCCAGTGAACCCACGCCGTCAGCTGCCCCGTCGCTCACCGGCATTGCTGTCTATCCGCCCGACGTCAACCTGAACACCAACCGCGATCGACAGTCGTTTATCGTGCAGGCGACCTACAGCGATGGCATCACCCGCGACGTCACCAGCGAAGTGAAAGCGGAGCTCAAAGACGGCAGCCTGGCCAAGCTCGACAAGAGCACTCTCTACCCTGCCAGGGATGGAGCTACGGAACTCAAGCTCAGCTACTCCGGCAAGGAAGTGGTTGTCCCCATCAAGGTGAAGGATGCTACCGCAGATCGGCCCATCAGCTTCAATCTCGACGTCATGCCTGTCTTCATGAAGACCGGTTGCAATGTCGGTTCCTGCCACGGGGCTGCCCGAGGCAAGGATGGCTTCCGCCTGTCCCTCTTCGGGTTCGATCCGGATGGTGATCACTACCGCCTCACCCGCGAACTGAATGGTCGCCGTATCAACCTGGCCGTGCCTGGCGACAGCATGCTGCTGGAGAAAGCCTGCGGCAAGGTGCCCCACACCGGTGGCAAGAAAATGGAAGAGGGTGGCGAACTCTATCGTGAAGTCGTCCGCTGGCTCGAGGCCGGCGCCCCGAACGATCCACCTACCGTGGCCAAGCCCATCGCCCTGGAACTCTATCCGAAGAACGCGGTGCTCGACGGCAAGGACGCGAAGCAGAAACTCACCGTACGGGCCAAATACTCCGACGGCACTGACCGTGATGTGACCCACCTCGCCTACTTCATGTCGAACAACGACCGCTCTGCTGCGGTGTCGCAGGAAGGCATCGTGACCGCTGGTGAACGTGGCGAGGCCTTCATCTCGGCCCGGTTCGAGACGTTCAACACCGGTTCGCCGTTCATCGTGCTGCCCAAGGGCTTCCAGTTCACCTTCCCGAATGTGCCTGAAAACAACTACATCGACACCCTGATCTTCAACAAGCTGAAGAAGCTTCGGATGACGCCATCGGGCTTGTGCGATGACGCCACTTTCCTCCGCCGCGTGTTCCTCGACATCGTCGGCACCGTGCCCACCGCCGACGAGAGCCGCAAGTTCCTCGACGACAGCGACCCGAAGAAGCGGGAGAAGCTGGTCGATGAACTGCTGGGCCGCAAGGAGTTTGTGGAACTGTGGGTGATGAAGTGGGCGGAACTGCTGCAGATCCGCTCCAACATCAATGTCAGCTACAAATCGACACTGCTCTATTTCAACTGGCTGCAGGACAAGATCTCCAACAACGTGCCGATGGACGAAATGGTGCGGGAACTGCTTTCCTCCAAAGGCGGCACCTTTGCCATGCCTGCCACCAATTTCTACCAGGTGGAGACTGATACGCTGAAGCTGACGGAAAACGTCGCCCAGGTGTTCATGGGTATGCGAATCCAGTGTGCCCAGTGCCACAACCATCCGTTCGACCGCTGGACGATGAATGATTACTACAGCTTTGCGTCGTTCTTCTCGCAGGTTGGCCGCAAGGGTGGCGAAGATCCGCGTGAACTGATCATCTTCAATGCAGGCGGCGGCGAGATCAACCATCCCACCAAAGCCAGACCGCTTCCTCCCAAGTTCCTGGGTGGCGATACGCCCGAAGTGCAGGGCAAGGACCGTCGGCAGGTACTGGCCGACTGGCTGGCTTCCGACAAGAACCCCTACTTCGCTTCCAACCTGGCCAATATCGTCTGGACTCACTTCTTTGGCAAAGGCATTGTGGAACCGGTCGATGATGTCCGTATCAGTAACCCGCCAAGCAATGATGAACTGCTGGCCGAACTGGGCAAGAGGTTCAGCGGCTATAAGTACGACTTCCGCAAGCTCATCCGTGATATCTGCACGTCACGCACCTATCAACTGGTGACGCAGTCGAATGAGACCAACGAACTGGACAGTCGCAACTTCGCCAAAGCCTCGGTACGACGGCTGCGGGCCGAGGTACTGCTGGATGTGGTCTCGCAGGTAACGGAGACGAAGAACAAGTTTCAGGGGTTGCCGCTGGGTGCCCGGGCGGTGCAGATCGCTGACGGCCAGGCAAGCACCTACTTCCTGACCACGTTTGGCCGTGCCACCCGGGAAACGGTGTGTTCGTGCGAAGTGAAGATGGAGCCGAACCTCTCGCAGGCGCTGCATCTGCTCAATGGCGACACGGTGACCAACCGTGTCACCTCGGGTGGTGTGATTTCGCGGGCCCTGGCTGCGAAGAAAACACCTTCAGAGATCATCGAAGACCTCTACCTCCGCTGTCTGAACCGTAAGGTGACCCGTGAAGAACTGAGAGCCCTCTGCTCCATCGTCGCCACCAGCGGCGATCCCCAGAAGGCCCTTGAAGACGTGTTCTGGGGCATCCTCAACAGCCGGGAGTTTTTGTTTAACCACTAGCTGGCAAACGTCGTTAGCTCCGAAGGAGCGCGAGAACAAAGCCCAGGGCGCAGCCCTGGGTGATGATACAAACGACCACCAAGCTCCGAAGGAGCGGGAGAAACCTGTAAGGCATGCCGCAGTCCCTGACACGTATCCTGGTTCACATTGTCTTCAGCACCAAGGGCCGTCGCCCCTGGCTGCAAGACAAACAGGTGCGTGCTGATCTGCATGCCTATCTCGCGTCCATCTGTCTACAGCACGAATGCCCGGCAATCATCATCAACGGGGTGGAAGACCATGTCCACCTCTTGTGTGTACTCTCCCGAAAGATCGCACTCAAAGACCTGATCGAACACCTGAAGACCAACTCGTCCAAGGTCATGAAGACCAAAGGGCCGTTCTACCACGATTTCTACTGGCAGAGCGGATACGGTGCGTTTTCAGTCAGCCCTTCGAAAGAGGATGACGTCAAGGGATACATCGAACGTCAGGAAGAACATCACAGTGCGCAGCCTTTTCAGGATGAGTATCGTGAGCTGTGTCTGAAGCACAACGTTCCTTTGGATGAACGCTATGTATGGGAATAACCAACTCCTTCTCTCGCCCCTTCGGGGCTGGAGAAACTGTTTGTCACGTACCCCAGGGCTGCGCCCTGGGCTTTGTTCTCGCGCTCCTTCGGAGCTGTCGCCGAGACAAAAAGCCTGCATTTGTGATTGGGGTTTTCGCATGACGGTTTGCCAACGTATCTCACGATTCATGTTGCTGTTCTCGGTTATCTTGATTCTTCCAGACATGCTTCAGGCCGACGACAAGAAGCTCAACTTCCAGGAACATGTCCTGCCCCTCTTGCGAGAGAAATGTGCATCATGCCATAACCCTGACAAGAAACAGGGTGGTGTGAATGTGCTCAGCTTCAGCGCCCTCATGGAAGGCGGTTCGCGTGGCAAGATCCTTGAGCCAGGCGACCCGGAGCAGAGCACCATCTACCTGCTGATGGCTCACAAAGAACAGCCTGCCATGCCCCCGAAGTCTCCCAAGCTGCCGGACAAGGATCTGGAGCTGGTGGCCAACTGGATCAAGGGCGGCGCTCTGGATACCGCTGGCAGTACCGCTGCCCCGAAGAAGCCCAAGGCTGACCTGAGCCTCAAGACCGCTTCCCGCGGCAAGCCCGAAGGCCCACCGCCGATGCCAGCTGATTCGCTTCTGCTCGATCCGCTGGTCAAGACACCGCGGGGTAATGCCATCACTGCGCTGGCTGCCAGCCCCTGGGCGCCCGTCGTCGCCGTGGCCAGCAGCAAGTCGATCATTCTCTACCACACTGATACGCAAGATGTGCTCGGCGTGCTGCCCTTCCCCGAAGGACAGATCAACGTCCTCAAGTTCAGCCGCAATGGTGCCCTGCTATTGGCGGCAGGCGGACGGGGCGGCCAATCGGGCAAAGCCATTGTCTACGACATCAAGACAGGCAACCGCGTGATCGAAGTGGGTGAAGAGACCGATGCCATTCTTGCTGCTGACATCAGCCCCGATCAATCGCAGATCGCTGTCGGCAATGCTTCCAAAATGGTCCGCATCTACTCCACCAAGGATGGCAGCGTCCTGCACAAGCTCAAGAAGCACACCGACTGGGTAACCGCCCTGGAATTCAGCCCCGACGGCGTGTTGCTGGCCACCGGTGACCGTAATGGCGGCCTGGCTGTGTGGGAAGCGGGTTCCGGGCAGGAGTTCATCCAGATTCGTGGCCCGCAGCTTGCCATCTCCGAAGTGAGCTGGCGGCCTGATGGCAATATCCTCGCTGTCAGCAGCGAAGATACACAGATCCGCCTCTTTGAAATGGAAAATGGCAACCAGGTGAAAGCCTGGGGGGCACATGGTGGTGGGGCGCTGAGCGTCAAGTATCACCACGACGGCAGACTCGTCAGCACCGGCCGCGACCGTGTCACCAAGATCTGGGATGGCAACGGGGCCTTGCAGAAGCAAACCCCCGGTACACCCGATGTCGCTCTCAAGGCGGCTTGGGCGCACGATGGTTCCAAGGTGCTTGCCGGCGACTGGGTCGGCCAGGTGCACTATTACTCAGCCGCCGATGGCAAGGAGATCGGCCAGGTGGTGTCCAACCCACTGGGGCTGGATCAGCGATTGGCTGCAGCACTGCAGCAGCTCACTCCCGCCAGGGCGAGGCAGAAGCAGACGAATGATACCTTCGTGGCGGTGCAAGCCGCGCTGCAGAAGGCGAACACGGAACTGGCCGCGGTACAGAAGCAGGTGGCAGACACGACGGGAGCTGTCAAGCACTGGCAGAACCAGGTGAATGCCGCTGCCGTCGATCCGACACTGGCGGCCGCGAAAGCTGCCGGCGATGCGGTGCCTGCGAAGGAACAGGCAGTAGCGAAGTTGAGCGAGGTGGCTGCCAAGGCTAAGGAAGCCGCTGAGAAGCTGGCGGGCAATGCCGAGCTGGCAACGTTCTCCATGCAGAGCCAGGCACTGGCTGCCAAGCATGCAACCGAGTTGGCGGCAGCCAAGCAGTATGCCGCGCAGATGCTGGCAGCAGCCAAGCCGGCTCAGGACAGGCTAGCTGCGGCCCATGCCGAGCTAGGCAAGGCCCAGGTGGCTCACAATGCAGCCAGTCAGTTGCTTCCCGGCAAGCAGGCTGCGCAGAAGGCGGCCCAGGATCAGTTGCCTGCGGCTCAGTCTGCAGCCCAGGCAGCGAACGCCGAGGTGCAGGTCCTGGAAACAAAAGTCGCCCGTATGCAGAAGGCGACCGCGACAAAGACGGCGAGCAAGTAGTACGCCGAGAGCCACGCACGGAGTGACATGGTAGGGTACGCTTTGCGTACCTAGCCACGATGAGATTCCGCTACAACTTGTTGAAGACGTGCATGTAAAATGGAACACATGTCTTCGCGTACGAATGTCAGCGAACTCACGAGGAAGAACACGCACCGTGTTATTCTCGTCGGCCTGTTTCTACTCCTGACAAGTTGGATCATCAGCCTGACTGCCTCAGTAGTGGCGGAGAGATGGCTGCCGCCTCCGTCCGAAGATATCAGCCAGTCGATCCTGCGAGACTGGGCTCACGGACGGTTGACCTATCTCTACTTTCTGGCCGCTCTGGTTCTGGACTTGCTCGTGGTGTTTCTCTGTGTGGTGGCGTTCAGCACCAGTGTCTATCGTGTCCGTGCGGTGGTTTTAATCATCATCAGCGGCCTTTCGCTGACCTGGCACGGCATGGCCGTCAGCGTTCAACTCGCGATGCGATAAGTGCAACCCTACCTGCCCGCAGTGAGGTTTCACTGCAACTGTCAGTGTTGCTGCCTCCCGTGACCTTCTCTTTCACGGTTGCACTACTACGCGCCTCGGGGAGGTACGCACAGCGTACCCTACGAAGGTAACTGATACCGCACTTCACCATGCACAATCGCCATGGTGGCGCGGCCGACGACTTCCCAGCCGTGGAACGGGGTGTTGCGGCTCTTGGATTTGAACTGGTTCTTGTCGATCGTCCACTTCATGTGGGGATCGATCACCGTGACATCCGCATCCATGCCGGGCATGAGTGATCCCTTGCCGGGCAGTCGCAGGATGCGGGCCGGGTTCGTGGTCATCTTTTCGATCATCTGCGGCCAGGTGAGGTGGCCGGGGACGATGAGGCCGTGGATACAGAGGGGCAGGAAGGTTTCGAGGCCGAGGATGCCGTTGGGAGCCTGCTCCAGTTCACGCAGTTTCTTCTCGGCAGCATGCGGGGCGTGATCGGTACAAAGCACATCGATGGTATTGTCTTTCAGCCCGGCGATGATCGCGGCAACGTCCTTCTTGCCTCGCAGCGGGGGCGACATCTTGTAGTTGCTGTCATAGGTTTGCAGGCATTCATCTGTCAGCAGGAAGTGATGCGGACACGCTTCGCCTGTTACCTTGATGTTCTTCTCTTTGCCCCGGCGGATGAGCTCCACTGAGCCTGCAGTAGAGACGTGCAGGATGTGCAGTGTGCCGCCAGTGAGTTCCGCGAGGATGATGTCGCGGGCGACCATAATCTCCTCGGCAGCCGAGGGGTAGCCGCGTAAGCCGAGCTTCATGGACCATTCGCCTTCGTTCATCACTGCATCTTTGCTGAGATCGAGGTCTTCGCAGTGGTTGAGCACCGGCTTATCGAACATCTGGCAGTATTCGAGAGCCCGGCGCATGATCTCGGCACTTTTCACTGGAGTGCCATCGTCGGTAAAAGCCACCGCTCCGCCGGCGACCATGGCGCCCATCTCGGCCAGCTCTTCGCCCTTTCGACCCTTGGTGATGGAGCCGATGGGGAAGACATGGGCCTGATGAGCCCGCTTGGCCTGCAGCACCACGAACTCGGCAGCGGCCTGACTATCAATGGCTGGTTCGGTGTTGGGCATGCAGGCGACAGAGGTGACACCGCCGGCGAGAGCCGCGGCAGCCCCGGTGGCAATGGTCTCATCCTCTTCGCGGCCTGGCTCCCGCAGGTGAACGTGGATATCGATCAGTCCCGGCGTGACGATCTTGCCCGTTGCGTTAATGGTGATATCAGCCTTGAGGTCAGGGCGATGGCCCACATGCAACACCTTGTCGCCATGCAGCCAGACATCGGCGACGGCATCGAGCCGCTGACTGGGATCAATAACGCGGCCACCGGTGATCAAGGTTGTCTTAACTGGCATGGTGTTTGTTGTCCTGGTGATCAAGTCCTGAGTGCTGAGTGCTGAGTCCTGAGTCCTGAGAATACAGAACTCACTGGGTGTGTTGCTTTTGAACTGAGGCTCGCAGTCCACCGATGATCTTTCCTACCTCAACGGCTTGGGTCATCAAGTGTTTGACTTGAGTCTCAAGACAAAGGCCTGCATCCTGTGCCACATACAAGTGTGATCGCAGTTCTGCCAATGAGGACTTGGCGATGGACAGGAATTGGTGGAATTCTCCCAGGCGATGGCGTTCAAATCCCTCGGCAATGTTGGCCATGATGGACACAGACGCTCGACGCATCTGATCTTTCAATCCGAAATCCTTGGCTAACGCTCCTTCCAAGGTCAATGCATATATCTGCTTTGTCAGCACCCTTGCCTTCTGCCAGGCAATCAAGTCCTCGAAGCAATCAATTCTCTGGGTGTCCATGCGAACCTCATCTTAACTAACGGTCTTTGTATTCTCAGGACTCAGGACTTGACTCTGTTACTCAGAACACAATGCAAGACAGCTATTCCAGATCCGACATTTGCCCGCCACACAACAGGTAGAGCACCGCCATGCGGACGGCGACGCCGTTGGTCACCTGGTCGAGGATGGCGGAGTTGGGGCCGTCGGCGACTTCGGGGGTCATCTCGATGCCGCGGTTGATGGGGCCGGGGGCGAGGATGAGGGTGTCAGGCTTGCAGAGTTGCATGCGGCGGCCGGTCATGCCGTAGAGAGCAGCATACTCACCGATGGAGGGGAACAGGCCGTTGCGTTGCCGTTCGAACTGGATACGGAGCAGGTTGACCACATCGAGCCGAGGCAGGAGTTTGTCGAGGTTGTATTCGACTTCGACGCCCAACTCCCGGATGTCGCGGGGGATGAGCGTGGGCGGTCCACAGACGATTACCCTGGCCCCCAGTTTCGTGAGAGCCTGGATGTTGCTGCGAGCCACGCGGCTGTGGGCGATGTCACCGACAAGGCCTACGGTGAGGCCTTTGACGGTACCCTTCCGCTGACGGATGGTGAAGGCATCGAGCAGTCCCTGGGTGGGGTGTTCATGGGCGCCATCGCCAGCGTTGATCACGCCGCACCTGACATGCTTGCTGAGCAGCAACGGAGAACCACTCATCGCATGGCGAATGACCATGATGTCCATACCCATCGCCTCGATATTCTTGGCGGTATCGATGAAGGTCTCGCCCTTGCTCAGGCTCGAGGTGGTCGTAGTGAAATCGACCGTATCGGCCGAGAGGCGTTTGGCAGCGAGGCTGAAGCTGGTCTTGGTGCGGGTGCTGGGCTCGAAGAAGAGGTTGACGACGGCCTTGCCCTTCAGGACGGGGACGATCTTGCGTTTGCGTTGATTGATCTCGAGGAAGCCGGCAGCAGTGTCGAGAATGAGCTCGATCTCGGCTGGATCGAGTTCTTCGAGAGTGAGAAGGTGTTTGCGAGACCAGGTCATTTTGGGCTTCGTGTGGATAGGCGCCTGGCTGGAGCCGGCAGTGCGGGGGGTATCCACCGTGGTCATGGTCATCCTCAGATGGCAACATCTATGAGTTAACATAGTCATCGCTCCACCATTTCACCAGACCTTCATACAGGCTCTTGCAGAAATCCTGGCGCCGGCTGTTAATCGGCGGCGATTCTGGCAGTACTCCCTGATAGCGGCCAACGCTTTTGGCCCCCTTTATCCCGGGAGTCTTGTCATGAACCTTGCTATCGTACGCCCGCAGAAACTCGACGGTGTTCTCGACTATTTTGAGCAGTTCCCCATTGAAACGCTCGGCCCCGTGCTGGGCAAAGGGGGGAATTTCTTCGTCCAGTTTGGCTGGAAAGATCCGCAGCTCGATCTGGAAGGCATCGGCAAGGCTATCACGATGAACTGCGTTAAGGGGGATTCTGTCGTCATCGTCTGCCATGGCACGCCGACTGACCTCATGATTCCCATGGGTGCGGGTTCCAAGATTGCCGTGAACCATAAAACCCTGGCACTACTGAATCAGGTGCTGGTTGATCCCATGACTGACCGGTACGACCAGATCGGCCACGAGCTGGGGTTCGATAGCATGGCCAAGCTGGATCATTTCGACAAGCTGGTCAACTACTTCATTGAAATCCGCAAGCTGCAACTCCGGCACGTGGCCTATCGAGCCTGCCGAATCGGTCAGGACCTCGAGTTCCTGGCGGAGTCACAAACGCTGTTTGGCTGCAAGAATGTCTCTGCACCATTGAAGCGTGATTTCTTCGCTCAGGTTACCCCTAAATTGATGAGCACCAGGGACATTGATGCCCTCATCAGAAAGCATCCCGATGGCTACGTCTTCGGCAAGCCAGGCAAGAGGATCTACATCTCCTACAAGATGACTGGACATTCCAGCGCGGACATTGGCTTCAAAATGGAATCGGTGGACGCGGTGAAGGACTTCATGGCAGCCAAGTTCAAATTCAACGATGAGAAGCAGTACAAGAAAGGCGGCAAGATCGCCTTGCATGGTCTTTGGAATGAAGGGGCAGCACCGTACTTCTACTTCCCGACTGATGTTGGGTACTTTTCCAACCTGCGAACCTGGGATGATCCGTTATCGATTCTGCCACTCTATATCCCGGAAGAGCGAACGGGAGTGCGTGGCCTGATTGATCGCATCCGCGATCGGCGACAAAGCCGCAAGATGCACCGGGCTGCTTCTTAAGTGCTAACTCCTAAGTGCTAAGTGCCACTTAGGACTTAGCACTTAAGACTTGAGACTGTTACTTCGGCATGGCTTTGACGGTGCCGACATCGACGGTGCCGCCGGCGGCGAGGCTGAGCGTCTTGTTATCGCGCTTGCCGTAGCCGGTGAGGTAGCCGGTTTCGTGCCAGATGACGATCTTGCGGCTGCCTGCGGGGACGTTCTTGATCTCAAACTTGCCATCCTTATCGGTGACCGCAAAGTAAGGGTGGTCAATGCACCAGCCATACCCCTTCATCCAGGGATGCGAGCCACAGGCTACGGAGAGAGCATTGCCTTCGGCATCCAGCTTGATTTCCTTTTCGGTGCCGGGAGGAATCTGCACATTGCGGTCGTTCTTGATGCCCTTGATGACCACATTATGTGCCACGGGATCAGGGTTTTTCGCGGTGATGGACTGGCCAGCACGGATCGCAAAAACACGAGGCGTGAAGACGCAGTATGGCTGATCCAGCACGAAGGGTGCAGGCGTGGCTTTCAGATCGGGATGCACCGGCAACTTTTCATCGCGTTCCTGCAGGATGAAGACGACCACGCCGGCCAGGCCCTTGTTGCTGGGATTCACATCCCAGACCTTGTCGAGCAATGCCCCTTTGGCCAGGCAATGTCCCTGGTCCGAAGTGACTTTGCATTCTTCCGCCTTGGGGATGGTATCGCCGCCAAAGACAACCTGGCCTTTGACAGTGGCCCAGCCATCGGCAACAGGAGCGGTATTCACGGAGATGGGGGTACCCACGCCTGGAGCGGCGGCACAACAACTGGTGTTGGCTGGGGATGTCTGGGCAGTAGCAGCCTTGGCTCGAGAAAGCACATCGCAGCAACCCTGACCTGAGCCTTCGGTACAGCAATCATCGTCTGATGTGGCAGGAGTCACGAGAGGCACGTACTTCTGCTGGCAGCAGCCCGGCTTGCTCAGCCCCGTGTATTCCGAATAGAGGTGGCTGGCTTCATAGCCGGAGTAGCCCAGGAGTGCCAAGCCTCCGACCAGCATGGCTGTTTTCATAACGGGGCAACACAACATCGGAAATCTCCGGGGTTCTTTGAGCGGGATTCAGACTGGTTCTATTCTACTTCGACAACATCAAATGGGAAGCGAGTTACTCGCACTACGTAACGGAACATCCAGTCTTTATGTGCCAGTTCGACGAATATCGAGGAATTCCCCCAGCTTGCTGTTAATACCACGCCATCCTGGCAGTACCACTCCTAGACACAGGATCACATACGGTTCCCTTCATTCACACGGAGTTTCTCATGCGACACGTTTCACGCTGGCTCTTGCTCGGCATGACTTTCCTGCTGGTCACCGGCAGCCAGGCTGCGGATGTTCCCAATCTGCGTGGCAGTTATGAAGGCACTTTCGTGAATGCCAGCAGCCACAACTTCCAGGCTGCGTTGTTGCCTTACATTGAGCAGGACAACCTTCGAAAGTTAAGTGGCCAACTGGCTCTGGATGGGTTCAACCCCGTCACGTTCTCCGGCATCATCAACTCTAACAATGTCTGTACCTGTTTTGGCAGTGGTGCGGGAACCAACTTCACTTTTCAGGCCAGGTGGGAGCGGCTGGGCAATGGTGCGGGCGCAGTCTTCGGCACCGCCAACCTGCCCGGCAGCAATGGCAAAGCCCGGGGAACGCTATTCCTGTTCCGGGGGATGACGCCCACGACCGGTGTGAAGCCAGTCATCCTTGGTAACTATGCAGGTACCTTCACCACCGCTGGCTCGACTACTGGCGGAACTGTTGTCACACAGATCACCGACGGCACGAGTAACATCGTTGATGGCACCAGCAACATCAGGATTGCCCTGGGGCTGGTGAAGAACAATGTCGCGAATCAATTCGCCCTGATTGGTGACGTGGGCATCGATCGCAGCGTGGTAGCCATCGGGGTGAACGCCAATGGCCAGGTGGCAGTAGTGCGTGGCTACGTGGAACAGGACAACTTGCGAGGCACACGTCAACTGGTTGCCACGGTTCAAATCAAATCTGCTGCTGGTGTCGTCCTGAGCACCCATTCGATCATTGCCATACTCATTGGCTGATACACTGCTGAAAAAGAAAAGAGCCATGACTCCAATCAGTTGCCTCTCCCAACAACTGAACGAGTCATGGCTCTAAGCTTGGCGATTGAAGCAAGTGCTGACTGACAGGCCTCTCCCTCCAGCCAGCCAGCACTTACCTCAAATCGATGCTGAATACTAAAGCATCGGGTGTGCCAAACGTGCCGACTGATAGACTTTTTCTTGACAATTTGACGCAAGTCATTTAAAGGTAATGCATTACGGATTGAGATTGAAACGCATGCCCTCTTCGTTAAACGCACAAAATGCAGACATCCCTGCCTAGATGCTAAGCAGGGATGCAGGAGAGTGCCTAACTTCGTGTCACTATTGCCAGCGGAAGATCTTGAGAGCGATCAGGAATGTAATCGTCCCCCATAGAAGAAGGCCGACGATCTGCCAGCCGATCTGAAACAGCCCTGCTCCTTCATTCATGACTGCTCGTAGAGCATCGTTCATTAAGGTTAATGGCAGCGCACGAATAAACGGCTGGACTGTCTCGGGATAACGATCCGCGCTGAAGAACACACCACTCAGCACCCACATGGGGAGCATGACGAGGTTCATCAGACCGGAAGCAGCTTCCAGGGTCTTGGCCCGACTGGCAACGAGCAGACCGATTCCAGAGAAGGTGACGCCACCCAGGAAGATGAGCAGCACAACCAGCCAGCCGCTGCCCACAATCCGCACGTCGAAGAAGAAGTAGGCAAAGAGGAGGAGCAGCAGCACTTCGGGAAGCATGAAGACAAAGCGACTGGCCATCACTGCCATCAGGAAATCGGGCCGACGCATGGGAGTGGCGAGGAATCGCTTGAGGAGCTTGCGAATGCGCATGTCCACGATGGCGAAGCCGACGCCGAACATGCCGCCGCCCATCATACCCATGCCCAGCAGGCCCGGGACCAGGAAATCAATGTAACGACCACCAGGTTCATTGAACTCTGCGGTGCTGCTTTTGAGGACATCCACGCGGCCACGGGCTTTCTGCAGCACATCATCGACAGATTTCTGAGCCAGGCTGCTCTCGGGCCGAACGGGGTCGGCCAGGTATGTCACTTCTGCGCCGCTTGTGCCACCATGCTGGACAATCAGGCTGGTCTTTCCGGTGCGCAGCCGCTGCTTGCATTCGGCAAACGGGGCACGGTGGAGCTTGAACTTCTCGCCCATCGCCTTCAGGCTGCTTTCGACAAATGCAG
This sequence comes from Gemmatales bacterium, assembly GCA_046350055.1. Lineage (GTDB taxonomy): Bacteria > Planctomycetota > Planctomycetia > Gemmatales > HRBIN36 > JAEUIE01. The sequence goes on from JAXMBC010000001.1 coordinate 252,406, forward strand.
CGTGAGGCCCTTCTTCAATATCGATGATGTACTGCTCATCAGCCTTCTTCTCACGGAAGGCAATGCCGAGCACCATCGTCATCAGGAGAGGGAAGCCGTAGACCCAGAAGATCGCTTCCGGCTCGCGGAAGAACTCCTTGATGCGGCAATAGGTAAGTTGCCAGAAAGGCTCCCATCGGGAAGGAGTGTCATTCATGAATTGGCTCCTTCATCGCGGAGATGGCGGCCGGTGAGTTTGACAAAGACATCTTCCAGTGTCGCAGTGTGTGTGGTCAAACTGGTGAGTTTGCGCTGCGACTGTGCAGCCCAGTGAAGCAGCGCTGGAAGAGCAGTATGCACTTCCTGTACTACCATGGTGTAGCGTTGCCCTTCTCGTCGCACCTCTGTGGTGGCAGGGAGTTGCCTGACCTGTTCAATGTCCTGGTCCTGGTGACTATCCATCTCAAATTCGACAACGTGGCCGCCACCGAGTTCATCGATGAGTTGCCGGGGTGGCCCCAGGGCAATGAGTTTACCAGCGTCCACCACGCCGACACGGTCACAGAGTTTTTCTGCTTCGTCCATGTAATGGGTGGTCAGCAGTATGGTACGGCCCTGATCCTTGTACCCCTGGATGATCTCCCAGAGTTGTCGGCGTGACTGGGGATCGAGCCCGGTGGTGGGCTCATCGAGAAAGAGGAGTTCCGGTTTGCCGACGATTGCGCAGGCGACAGCGAGTCGCTGTTTCTGCCCACCGGAGAGTTTGTTGACCCAGGTGTTGGTCTTTTCCTGAAGGCTGACTGCCTGAATGGCTTCATCAGGTGAGATGCCTTCGTGATAGAAGCTGCGGAAGAGGCGGACGGTCTCGCCGACGGTCAGCTTGTCGGAGAGTTTGGTTTCCTGGAGAGAGATGCCGATGCGTTCGCGAATAGCAGGACCATCGGTTTTCCAGCGCCGGCCCAGAACCTCGACTTCGCCACTGCTGGGCTCCAGTAGCCCTTCCAGTATCTCGATAGTAGTGGTCTTGCCTGCACCGTTAGGGCCCAGCAGCCCAAAGCACTCGCCGGTCTGAATGGTGAGGTCCAGCCCGCGCACCGCTTCCACGGGTGGTTTGGCAGGGTAGGTTTTCCTGAGGCCGATACATTGGATGGCGACAGAACCCATAAGGCCTCGTTCATGAGAGAGACGAAAGGATGAGCGGATCAGCAGGTATTCGGTTCGCTGGCAATTATCTTCGATGATCTTACGATGCTGACAAGTGAACACGGCCGGAACGTAGATAAACTGGGTAGACTCCTGTCCCAGCTCAATGCTGAGTCAAATTAAGAAAAACGGGTAAAACGCCCGTTTTGAACTTTGCAAACAAGGGTCATCTGTTATAAGTTGATAGTAGTTCATTAGATCGTTTCATCGGTTATACCCAGGAAAGGGAACCATGAATAAGTCCATGCGTACATTCATTGGTGCCACACTGGCACTGGTGCTTCTCATACCTGTGCCTGCATTGGGTCTGACCTTCCTGGGCAGCTGGCGTTTCTTCACCAGTTCGACAGGTGGCACCCCAGGTGGCAATCTGACCCCCTCGGTTTCTGATAATCCCAACAGTTACATGCTCACTGTGCCCATGGGCATTGTGGATCCACCTTCGAATGTGTCCAAGTATTCCGTGACAGCTACCCGCGATTTCCAGATCACCGATCCCAGCGAGTTGATCCGTATCGCTCACAGCTTCAGCACCCTGATGCGTGATGGTACCATCAATGTCACCATGACGATCCAGCGTTACGGTGTGCCCAACGATCCGTTCAACTTCCCTGCCTATAGCTTCAATGCTCCGGCTTTCCCTGCCCCGGTCTCTAATCCCGGGTTGAATAACTTCTTCAAGGATGGTTCGCTGACGCAGGGTCTCTATCGCCTGTCCCTCACGCTGACCTACATCCGCAATGTGAACAGCAATTCGAACTGGAACAACAGTTCGCCACACGTGTTCACTTTTAATCGCATCCCGTAGTCAGCTTTGAACTCACCTCAGCCCGAATAGCTCCGCTATTCGGGCTGTTTTGTTTTCATAACGTAAGCGTATGAGTCGATCCAATCGTTCGTCACGACCTGCAGCATCGCCCTGGACTGTGGTCAACATTCTCGATGGCATTAGCGAAGCTATCGTCCTGCTGATTCTGGTCGCCACCCCCTGGCTCTTTGGCGGATATCACCCCAAGTTTGTGCACTTTGCCTGCATCGGGCTGGGAGTCATCCTGCTCCTCTGGAGCATCAAGCAGATCGTTCGCTGGCAGTTGAGGCTTCATCTGTGCTCTGTCAGCGCACTGCTCATAGCCTTGTTCCTGGTTACCAGTTGCAGTCTGCTGGCGCTGCCTCGCAATGTTCTGCAGACACTCTCCCCGCGGGCTGCGCAGTTGTATGCGGCATTATTGCCGGCGGAACGAGAGCAGGCTGCTGTCACCGCGGTAGAGGAACCCCTGCCCTATCAGGCCGGCACCACGCTGAGTCTGGTGCCCGGTGTGACGCAGGCACAACTGGTGGAACTGCTGGCAGCCATCCTCCTGTTCCTGGTAGTGCGGCATAGCCTGGCGACACCGGAACGACTGCAGCGGCTGGCGTGGGTACTTCTGGCCAACGGCACTCTGCTGGCAATCTTCGGACTGCTCCAGCGGATGCGAACCAACTCCACTTCGGTCTATGGCATCCAGGTCATGGGCGAGGTGTTTGGACCGTTTATCAATCGCAATCACTTTCCCAGCTATGTGAACTTTTCCATCTGCCTGGGGCTGGGCCTCTTCCTGCGAAGCATGCAGCAGGGTGGCACCAGGTATGAACGCTCCATCCACGGACAGAAAATACCAGTCAGTTATTCGACTGGTGCCTGGACAGAAATTCTGCAGCATCCCATGGCTGTGTGGGTGCTGATTCCGGTAGCGGTGTGCATCACGGCCGTGATGGCCAGTCTGTCGCGTGGTGGCATCCTGGCCCTGATTGTCAGCCTGGGGATGGCGGTGCTGCTCTGGCGGCGACGCACCAGCACCCGCCATGCACTGGCCTTGCTGGTCATCCCCGTCCTCGCCCTTGGCATTCTGCTGTGGTACGGTGCTACACCGACCCTCGACCGTTTCGAGAACGAAGAATACACGGAAGAAGGTCGCTTCACCATCTGGAACGCGAGCTTCAAGGCGTTTCAGCAGTTCCCCTGGCTGGGCACCGGGCTGGGCACGTTTCCGTTTGTGGAGCCGCTGTACCGGCCTGCTGCTGCGAATCAATCGGTCATCCATGCACATGCTCACAATGAATACGTAGAAGCATTGGTGGAGGGTGGGCTTGTCCGTTTCCTGATCACAGCAGGCCTGGTGTTCCTGGTGCTGCGTATCGGCTGGAAGGCCCTGGACCCTAAACGGGGCACACCGGAGCCGGCCATGATCCTGGGTTGCTGGGCGGGGTGCATCACGCTTGCTGTGCAGAGTATTGGAGAATTCGGTGTCCATCTGCCTGCTGTCGCTGCGACGCTTGCTGTTGTGGCTGGCATGCTCGTGGGGGTGAGTCCGAAACGGCCCAACGATGAGGATGAGACGCTGCTCCGCTGGAATTACTTTGGTATCGGCCCGGTGCTGGGTTTCCTGTTTGCTGTGCCGATGGCCATCGTGCTGTTTGTCGGTACGCGGCTCAGCTGGGAAGGCGAAGGATTCCGTGAACATGGGCTGATGTTGACCAGTGCCGCCAAGCAGAAGAACGAGGTCGAGCAGTATGCCCGGGCAGTTGCAGCCCTGGACAATGCCATTCTGTTTGCACCGGGCATTGCCCGCTACCGCATCGAGCGCAACGATGTGGAAAACCAGCGTCTGGCAGCCTGGGAGGCCCAGTACCGGGAAGTGTTCAAGTATGGTTTGTTCGTTCAGGAGTCGGCCATTCTGATACATGGCTTAGCCCAACTGCAGGGCCAGCCGATGCTTTCCTTCACGGAGGATGCCATTAAGCCCTTCCTCCTGCAGGCGAGTTTCTCGAATATGCTCCGTCAGCAGCAGGTGGAGTCGTGGAAACGGCAGTATCCACATTACCTGGCTGCCCGCGATTTGTGTCCCATCAGCCTGGTGGCACAACTCGAAATAGCCAAGCACGTGCTGCCTGCCCAGGCGGTACTGGCCAGCGTCGACAGCAAGACCTTCTGGGCGAAGTCCGATGCGCAGAGCAAGTATCTCGATCGCATGAAACTGCTCTTTCCCCAGCGTGCCGACACCTGGTACTTCGCCGGCGAACTCGAGTGGCTACGGGGCGAAAGGGATCAGAGCCTGGCCAGCTGGAAGCGTTCCCTCGAACTCTCTGACAACTTCCTGGATCGTATTGTCACTACCGCCGCCCTGGCCTCGCTGCAGAAGGAGATGAAGCTCACTTCGCAGGAGATCATGACCAAACTGCTGCCTGCCAGAGTTGCCAGCTATTTCGTGAAGACCGCGTGGATACTGTATCCCGGTGCGACACAATCGCTGGAACGCCGTCCGTTCATGGATGAAGCCATCCGTATCCTGGAAAAGCAGGATGATCTGCTGGCCCCGGAACATCAATACACCTATGGACTGGCGAAGTGGGGCAACAACCTGCGGGAGCAGGCCGCCCAGCATCTGGTCGTTGCGGTGCGTGCCAAGCCGACCAAGATCGATTGGCGGATGGACCTTGCCCGACTCTATTTTGAGCTGGAGAAGTTTGCTGAAGCACGCGAGCAACTGAACATCATACTCCTGCGGCAGGAGAACAACGCTGAGGCCAACCTGCTGCTGAAGAAACTGGATGAGTTGCAACGACCGGGCGAGAAGACGGAAAGCAAGGGACCGTAATCTCCGGGCTGTGTTATCCCCTGTTCAACCGTTCCAGTGCCTGGGTGACTTCGTACTTCTGCGGATGGTCGTACATGTTGGCACTCTGATAGTGCCTCTTTGCTGCGGCCCGGTCGCCCAGTCCTTCGGCTGCCTGGCCCATTTTGTAGTATGTCTCGGCGCCACTCTTGGTTGACTTGCTGAAGTGCTGGTAGCACTCCAGTGCTTCCGGATATCTGGCCAGTTGCAGGTAATGATCAGCCATGATGCGGCAGGCCAGGTACCACTGTTCCAGGTCTTCGCCACCCGGCTTGTCGGCTGCACCCAGTTGCACGGCGTATTCCAGGGCTTTCACGCCATTGTCAGTCTGGCCCAGCCGGAGGAAGCAGCGACCGATGAGAGCCCAGCCTGCTACCCGCTCCGGTACCGCCACCGTCAGTAATTCGGCCAGGTGTCTGGCCCACTCCAATTGCTCCACACCGGCATTCTTGATCTCGAGAAGCTCCTTGCTCTTCTTGATGAGATAGTTAGCATCGATGAGCTTGCCGAGTTTTTCCGCATGCGTGGTCACATCGGCAGGTGTCAGGGAGACATACAACCGTTCGCGACGTTCCAGATATTGCGGGTTCTTGCCATCATACATCAGGCATTGCTCGTTGTAATGCATCGTCTGCACGACGTTGCCCTGCATCTCGTAGAGTTCTGCCAGCATGCGCAGCGTATCCACACCGCTCTCTGCAGCTTCGCTGGCCAGGAGAAGATTGTCGATAGCCACCTGGGGCGACTGCCTGCCCGCCTTGGCATCCTGATAGGCTGCTTCGCCCAGTTGCTTGACAGTAGAGTAATACGCAGCCTGGCTCTCCTTACTCATTTCCTTGACGGCCAGGAGGCTTGTCCAGACTTTCACTTCGTTCAGGGCCTGGCTGGTCAGCTTGAGATTGCCATGTTTGCGAGCCGCATCGGCTGCCAGTTTCCACACGGCAGCGGCATGTTTGGGTTGCCCGCGCACGGCGATGGCCAGTAGCTCAATACCCCGTTCATAGGTGGCTGGATCATCCAGCAGTTCCAGCCCGCGATCATAGACGAAGCGATGGTCAAATGCACTGGCCTGCTGGGTCAGGCTCTCACCTGCTTCGCGGTTGTACTCAGCCAGAGTCACGCCGTCATAGAGTCGAAGCTTGAGGGGCTGCAACTCTTCACGAGGCATCTCTCCCGTGGCACTCTCTACGGCAGCAATGGCGTTCATCCGCTGCCCGGATTGCAGCAGCGGTTCACCGACGCGCTTCTTCATCTCCTGGTGCTGCAGCAAGGCCAGTTGCCAGGCAGGGATGATAACCCGCTGGCGACTGGCCTGTTCATCAGGACTGAACTCACGGGCATCGAGCAATTGCCTGAGCGTCTGCTCTGCCTTGTCAAAGTCCCTGGCATGGGTGTAGGCCACGGCCCGGTAGTACATCACCGCGGGGCGCAGTGCGGGACGCTGATCGATTACCAGATCAAGCAGTTGCTTGGCTTCACCAATCTGATCAGCGGTGATTCCCTCGCTGAACAGGATGTCCCGGGCCCGCTGCAGACACATTTCAAAGTCGATGAGCTTCAGCAGCCGTTCATCCTGATGCACCTGGTGCAGGTCAATCTGGCGATGAACCTTCCACAATTCCTGGCGGGCGGAGTGATGTTGCGGCGAGAAGTGCAACGCACGGCGGAAACTTGTCAGCGCCTCTGCTGTAGCACCCTGACGGGCATGGCCCATGCCACGCAGCAGGGCCTTGAAGGCCTGCATATCACGCAGCAGGTACTGCGTGTACCCCACGTAAATAACCAGTGGTATCAGCATGGCCATCAGTTGAAATGCCGGCCCGAGCATGACCCACAGGGAAATACCCAGCAGCACGCATACCAGGCCGATCTCGATCTCGGTTTCTTCCGTTTGGCCGGCAAGGGTCAGCAGGTAGAGGACCGGAATGGCGAGCAACAGATGCAGGCCCAGGAGTGACGGATTCACGACCTGTACATTGTCGCGGAAGACGTAGAAGATGCAGAGGGCGACTGCTGCTGCCCCGAGCGCCAGGACCATCATGCGGCGGAGTTTTTTCTCAGCAATCAGACGCAACCCGATGAGAGCCACTCCCGTGGCCAGGCCCAGCCCCAGGGCCAGCAACAGGTCTTTCACTGTCCATGTCTGCAGGGCGAATGTAACCAGCAGCGAACCTGTGAGCAGGCCTGCCAGTACGCCGACAAAGTGGAAGGTCGGATACTCCAGCAACAGGTAGACGAGGTAGCTCAGCGAGAGCGAGGCAGGTTTCCCCGTAGCAGCCTTGCGATGAGCCAGCAGCATCGAAGCAGCCAGCCCGGCTAGCATGAGCCCGTAGACGAGTAAGGTGGCCAGAGGCTGCCCCTGCCATCCGAGATAACCCAGGATGCCAAGCGTCAGGCCTTTGGTGAGATATTCGAAGATCATGCGTTTATGATATGGCCAGGGTGGCCCGCTTACTGGTCAATTTCGCCCCATCTTCCGCTCATGAGCAACACTGCTCGTCGTCACGCGTGTACATCTTCCACCCATTCACAACGCAGTTTGCTGCGGATCAATTCCTGCAGGCCATCAGGCATATTCACCACTTCCAACAAGTGGTACTGCATCTTCCAACTGCGATGCACCAGCAGCCAGAACTCATGACCACACACCACATGATCGTAGGCACCCCAGCCAAAGCGGGAAACGACTTCTTCCAGCTCGATGAGAACGTGTTCTTCGCGAAAGGTGAAGTGGATGGTGAGCGTAGGCAGGGTCTTCTCCTGCTGCTTGAGCTTGAGAAGCAACAAGCCAACCAGACCGAAGACACCCACCACCATGCCGATGAGAAAGAACAGGAGATTGTCGTCAAACTGGAGCCAGCCCGGAAAGAGTTCCATGGAGACATAGAGGGCTGCGAAGACAGCGACGGTGATGAGAAACACCACCACCTTGCCTTTCGATGATTGCCAGAAAGCCGACTGCTTCTGCGATTCCAATGTCATCAAACGATTGGCAGCAAGAATGGCCCGTGGCGTGATGGCGACGGTCGTAGAGTACTCAATCATGTTGCACGTTCGCCTTGGTAATACGACACAGCATCAGCCACGAGAGTATTGTAATGACCAGCGTGCCTGCTGCCCCGAGGGCGGCACTTCAAGCAACACCTCGCCGGGCCCGGCGGGTGAGGTGCAGCCAGAAGGCGATAGCGACGAGCAAGGCGGCGATGCGGGACCACCAGGGGGAGTAAATAACAACAGGTAAGGCATAGCAGTTGAACGACTGCAACTCGATGTCTTCTGGCCGGAAAGCACCTCGAATAGATAAGGTGTAGAAATGCTTGAAAATATTACTTCCCGAATCCGTGTTCAGAGCAAACTGAGACCCCCAGCGAGCCACAATCCGCTGTTGTGGCAAATCGTACACCACCGTTTCATAACGGATAGTCTGCCAAAGCCATTCAACCAGGTTTTGCAGCCAGCGATGTTTCTCTGCCCAGCCACGCACAATCTTTTCCCATTCATCCTCCAGGACTCTGACTGCCACGACTTGACTGGCAGTAGCTTCATACCCCATCCGGTTTTCCGACATGAGTTCTGCAGCGGAATACTTGAGTTGAAACTGCTCGCCTTTCTGCTGAAGTACCACGAACGACTTACGCAGAGCCGACGACCCGTCTGCGTTGCGATTACCAATCAATTCTCCTTGCTGATACTGCCAGGTCCAATCGGCATGGGGCCAATCGTCTGGCCACCGCAATGGCTGGAGTACTCCTTCATTCCAATAGTAAATCCGTTGCACTTTTGTTGCAATTGCTGACAGATCAGGTGATTTCACCATTAACTTGAGGAGTTGATCTGCTGGTTGCGGCTGCATGTCTCGCAACTTCCAACCGGAGGCAATGAGAAAGGGCCCTACCCAGAGTATTTCTGTTGCCTGATAATCGGTGTTCTGTTGGGTCAAAACGGTTTTACCAGTATGCGCATTACACATGACAGTCTGGCTCGATTTTATATGCAACCATTCTTCCAGCATTGCTACATCGACTAACGCTTTGTCGCGTGAAACCAATTTCGATAGCAGTTCCGCTTTAGACCACAGATTCACCTTCAGCGCTACAGTCCACTTGCCATCATCCGAAAGCATTGGTGGACTCGTACATAGCGGCATCGTCTGCCAGGTGGCAAGCAGTTGGGGTTTCGTCTGCCCCTGGGTTGGCAACTGCCAGGTCTGGGTGATCCTGTAGGGGCTTTCCTTCTCCTGCATATCCATGAGCATGACATGCCAGTCGTATTGCACCATCAGCCAGGAGAACCAATTGGGATGTGAGCAATAAAAGAGTGCTCGCCAGGGCCACGAGCCGTGGAGTAGTATCGTCGTCGAGCCGAGCGGCCAATCGACTTGCATATTCCAGGATAATTTCCACGACTGCAGGATTTCTTCCTGGGCAGTTCCGTCAGGATTCCAGCGAACCAACGACTTTGTTACGCCATCGTCGTCTTTGTGATTCGACTCCAGTCGGTAGAAATGGCCCTGATGTCGCCTTGGAATCATCAAGTTACTGCTGCCTGCAAAGTTTGTCTTCACGTTGAGGTGATGCAATTTCTGCCCGGTGCGTAGATCGAGGAGCACCAGAGATTGATCATCGCCCAATTGCAAATTCGCTTCCCGATAGACAAGCAGTTGATGCTGGCCGGGGTACTCTTGCAATGGGATCAGGGTTTCCTTGGCCTGTAACTTTACACGCCACAACGGCTTCGGTTCAAGCCACCATGCGACCAGCCACCATACCAGGCCGCCGAGGAGCAGGCACCAGAACGCACGCCAGAGGGGGTGTCGGCGCTTCATGCGACACCCCGGCGGGCGTGGCGGGTGAGGAGCAGCCAGAACATCAGGGCGGTGAGGAGCCCGGTGAGGCGAGACCACCAGGGGGAGTAGATACGCAGGGGGAGGGAGTAGCAGTGGAGCGACATGGAATCTACCTGCTCGCCATCCATCCGATAGGAGTGGGTATAAAGTGATGACAATGCATGAGTGAATTGCCTGCTGCGCATCATCACCTGCTTGCTCAGGCGATGTGGTGGATGCTTGTCGTTCACGCTATAGATCATGGTATCCTGCCATTGCAAGGGCCTGATCCAGTCTAGTAGTTTCTTGAGCCAGTTTCGCTGATCTGCCCATCGTTGTAAATCGACTGCATAGGGAACACGGTTCTCCTGATTGACGATCAGTTGTGTGCCCGAGGGTTCGGTCACCACGTTCCATTCCGCGCCTGGCAATCTGCTCGGTGTCAACGCGTTGACCGTCGACGCACTGGTGATTGCCATCCAATGAATCGTTTGCGGTTTCTGTTCCCTGTCAAGCAGGCTGGCGGACAGTCGTCCATGGCTGTATTCGAAATGCCAATCATTCCATGCTCGCTCATCTGGCAAAGGCACCGGTTCAAGCGCATGGCCATTCCAGCGATGGATCATCAGCCGTGGAGGCCAGAGCTCATCGCGCGACTTGTTTCGTTGCAACTCCAGTTCCGAGATGCTTATGGAATGACTCGACCACCATTCGCGGAAGTGAGTGATGAGGTACGGACCGGCCCAGTATGCCCGTTGGTAACTGCCCTTCTCAAGAGTCGGTAGTTCCGCCATAACCGCACCAGTGGCAACATCCGTGATCTGTATGCAATTGCTCTTACCCAGATAACAATACGCGATTTCAACTGGAGTAAGCGTCGGCTTACCAAGTGCCCGGGCGCGGCTGAGCGGGGCAGTTTGCCTTAAGCCATGCATAACCAGATGGACCTGCAACGACCGTCCCTCCACGCTGGTGTAGCGAGTGAACTCGCGATCAAGCATGCAGCGCCAGGTATGAAGCTTATCCGGAGCCTCGCCGGCATATCGTGACAGACGGTAACTTTCTGCAACTCGAAATTGCCAAAGCTCATCTATCTGAATTGCAAGTGAGCCAAGCAACATAAGCCCATAGTGTTGCCTGGTGAACATGAGTGGTATCCAGTTCCATCGCAACTCATGTTCGACAGTGAAGACATCGCTACCCAACCGCCAATCCACGTATGTCTGCCAGGGCCAGTTGTTTTCCCAACGGGCGACCACCTTGGCTTTCTGGTCTTGCTGAAAGTCCCAACGCATTAATTGCCAACTACCCCTGATCAGATTGTCATCACGGGTTAGCCACCATACGGCGCCATGGAAGTAGCGTGGTAAACGTTCTTCTCCGCCAACACCCACCATGGGTTGTTGAAGTGGAATCGACTTCCGCACCTGGCCGTTGCTACTGTCTAGCAATTGCATTGAGAATGGACCGTATGGCCCCGCGGCCAGTTCAGTGCCATTCATCACGACCAGATCTTGCTCCGGCCATTCCACCAGCGGCATCATCATCATCTTGCCAGTTTGCACACTCCATCGTGGCCGCGGCTCCAAACCCCACGCGACCAGCCACCATGCCAAGCCGCCGAGGAGCAGACACCAGAACCCACGCCACACTGGCCTGCGGCGACGACGCATCGGTTACTCCCCTACCGCAATGGCGGTCGCGGTCGCGTACTCGCGACAGTGGGAGAGGCTCAGCAGGATGTTGCTGATCCGTTTCTCGATCAGGAAGTCCTTGCTTGTCCCAGCGACGTGGACCACCGGTTTGCCGAAGTCATCGCGGCGAATCTCAAAGTCGGTCCACTGGATCTGCCCGCGCCAGCCGGTGCCCAGGGCCTTGAAGATGGCTTCCTTGGCGGCCCAGCGCCCGGCAAAGTGTTCCGTCGCCCGGGCCTTGCCGTGGCAGTATTCAATCTCGTGTGGGGTAAAGATGCGGTGCAGGAAGTGGTCGCCGTGTTTGGCGATCACCCGGGCGATGCGGGTGCATTCGATGATGTCAGTGCCGAGGCCGTAAATGGTCATAGGGAGATTGTAACATCTGGTTCATACCGTTACCAAGGGAGAGTTCGAGGAGCAACATTCCATGCTCATCGCAAGATCGCTAGCATTTGCATCGTGCTACCCCTCCCAACCTCCCCTTGGAAAGGGGAGGAGTGGCATCTGCATTACACAATGTCACACGGAGGTGCTCAATAACCCCGCTTCTTGTAGTGCTGCCCGCATTTGTTCGAGCTTCGCGTCTGCGAGCGGGGCGATGGGGCCGCGGCTGGGACCGAGGTCGATGCCGAGCAGACGCATGGCAGCTTTGGGACCACCGGGGGCGGTGGCAAGCATCAGGCTCAGACGCACGGGATGGAGTCGATGCTGGGCCGCCAGTGCACGTGTGGCATCGCCTTGCTGAAAAGCTTCGTATATTTCCACGCACAACTGCGGTGCGACGTTGGCTGAGGCGGCGACAGCTCCCTTCGCGCCGCAGACCAGGCTCGGGTAGATGATCGTATCCCGTCCCTGGAAGACGCTCACATGGCTGGGCACCACGCGGACATAGTCGATCATGTTCTGCAGGTCGCCACTCGAATCCTTGATGGCCACGATGTTGGCACAGGTATTCACCAGGCGGCCCACTGTTTCCGGGTTGATCTTCACTCCCCCAGCCGGGCCGGGGTTGTTGTAGAGCATCACGGGCAGCCTGGTGCTCTCGGCTACCCGACGGTAGTGAGTGAACAACTCGTCCTGCGTCGGTTGCACGTAATAGGGCGTGATGACTGAGACACCGTCTGCACCTTCGCGCTCGGCCATGGCTGTCAGGCGGATCACCTCGCGAGTCGATTCGGCCCCGGTGCCGATGATCACCGGCAGCCTGCCCGCGACATGGGCCACAGCGGTGCTGACGATCTGCTGTTTCTCTGCTTCGTCGAAGGCATAGAACTCGCTGTTGGTGCCGAGCACGAAGAGGGCATGGACCCGGGCTGCGATCAGGTGATCGAGGAACCACTGGAAGCGCGGAAGATCGAGATCTTCGTTGGCCAGGAGCGGCGTGACAACGGGGGGAATGATGCCGTGGAAGTGCATGGGGGGTGCCAGGGGTTTTAGTGAACCATCAGCAAGAACGTACAGCAGTCGCGTGATTTGCGGCTCGGCAGGAGCGCCTCCCATCTCGCATGGTCGTAGCAAGACAGGTCATTAACTCACTTCCCCTCGCGCCGCCCTTCCCCGCTTCGGCGGTCGCGGCGTTTGATGCCAGTAGTGCTGACGGAGCTGCTCGGCATTGTCACCGGGGCCAGGATGCCTGGCTCAGAGGGTATGCGGTTGGCAGCTTCGGCGGCCAGATCGAGGAAACGCTGTTGGCTGCGGAGTCGCTTGTTGGCGTCGCCCGTGACCCGCACCCAGGATCCATCAGGGCGTAACTCCCGTGCCTTCACGTTATCCGCCAGCGAGATCCCCAGCATTTCATCGATCATCCGTTTCTTCAGTGCAGGATGTTCAATGGGGAAGACCACTTCCACCCGGCGGGACAGGTTGCGATCCATCCAGTCGGCGGAGCCGATGTAGACTTCGGGCATGCCCCCATTGCCGAAATAGAAGGCGCGGCTGTGTTCGAGGAAGCGATCCACGATAGAACGCACGCGGATGTTTTCGCTGATGCCCTTGATCCCCGGACGGAGCGAGCAGATACCCCGGCAGATGATATCGATCTGCACGCCTGCCTGGCTCGCGCGGTAGAGCGCCTGCACGATGCTGGGTTCCAGCAGGCCATTGATCTTGGTGATGATGCGGCCGTTCTTGTGCTTCTTCTGGAACTCGATCTCCTTTTCGATCTTCTGCAACATGAAGGTCAGCAGCCGAGAGGGGGCGAGAATCAGCTTCCGCCAGGTGGGCACGTTGCTGTAGCCGGTGAGATAATTGAAGAGGGCGGTGGCATCTTCACCGAAATCCTCGTTGCAGGTAAAGAAACCGAAGTCGGTGTAGAGTCGGGCGGTCTGCGGGTTGTAGTTGCCGGTGCTCAGGTGAACATAGCGGCGCAGGCCGTCTTCTTCCTTGCGCACCACCAGGGCCACCTTACAGTGAGTCTTCATGTTGATGAAGCCAAAGACAACATGCACACCGGCCTTTTCCAGCTCGCGGGCCCAGAGGATGTTGCGTTCTTCATCCATGCGTGCCTTGAGTTCCACCAGTACGGTGACCTGTTTGCCATTGTCCGCTGCTTCCTGCAGGGCACGGATGATGGGTGAATCGGCCCCGGCACGGTAGAGCGTCTGCTTGATAGCCAGCACCTGCTCATCGCGAGCCGCAGCCTGGATAAAATCGAGCACATAGTGGAACGATTCATACGGGTGATGCACCAGGACATCCCGGGATCGGATGGCAGCCCACATGCTGGGAGCCTGTTCAAACTCAGGCACTTGCCGGGGCACATAACTGGGATCCCGCAGCTGATCGTAGCCCGGCAAGGCATAGAGTTGATTCAGCCCGGTGAGATCGAGCATGCTCGGCACACGGGTGATGTCCTCCGCTGCCAGGTCGAAGGCATTGATGAGGAATTCCACCAGCGGCTGCGAAGCGGTATCCTTCAGATACATATGGACCGCTGCACCGCGGCGTCTCTTGCGCAGCTCTTCTTCCATGGTCTTGAGCAGGTCTTCGACTTCGTCGTCGATTTCGTATTCACGATTGCGGATGACCTGAAAGGCCGACGAGGCCAGCAGTTCCATGCCGAGAAAGATCTCGGGCAGGTGCATGCGGATCACCCGTTCGAGTGGCACGAAGCAGTGGCCGCTTCTGCTGGGCAACTGGACAAACCGCTGCAATACCGCCGGCACCTGCACCACCGCAAACAGCGGTTCACTGATGCCCGGCCGCTTGAGCATGACCGCCAGGTTCAAGGTCTTGTTGGAGAGATGCGGAAAGGGATGCCCCGGATCGATAGCCAGTGGAGTGAGCACTGGCAGAATCTGCTTGTTAAAGAAGGTGTGAAGATGAGCACGATCTTCACTGGTCAGCTCTTCCACCTGCAGGATCTCGATCCCGGCCTTGGCCAGGGGCGGCAGGATTTCGTTGTTGAGCAGATGATACTGCTGTGCGGTCAGTTCCTGAACGAGGAGGTTGATACGCTGCAACAGTTCACGGGGTGGAATGCGATCGGCAGCGTTGCTGACGTTGATGCCAGCCTGCAGTTTCTGCAGCAATCCACCCACCCGCACCATGAAGAATTCTTCGAGATTGGAGCTGAAGATAGAGAGAAACTTCAGGCGTTCCAGGAGAGGCACACTGGGATCGGCTGCTTCCTCCAGCACGCGCCGGTTGAACTCGAGCCAGCTCAATTCCCGGTTGATGTACAACGAGGGATCATCGAGCCGGGTGACCGGATCAGTGATCAGGGCTTTGGCGTTTTCGCTCATGTGGCGTATCTCTAACTTCGGTGAGATTATCTTATGATAGCCACCGGTGATACGCCTCTTTCTGGAGATGATTATGGACGCTAATACTCGTGATCGTCTGGTAGCCGAGTATCTTGCCGGGCCTGGGAAGCTGCGCCAAGCCGTGAAAGGCATGACGCCGGAACAACTGCGTGCCCGGCCGGTGGCCGGGAAGATGAGCACGCTGGAAGTGGTGTGTCATCTCGTTGACTTCGATCCGGTGTATGTCGAACGGATGAAGCGGGCCATCACTATGGAGAAGCCCACGCTTCTGGGCGCGGATGAAAACGAGTTTACGAAAAAGCTCTGCTACCACGACCGTGATGTGGAAGAAGAACTGCAGCTGCTGGAGTACACTCGCAAGTCAATGGCCCGGATTCTGGCAAAGATGCCACTGGAAGCCTGGGATCGCGTGGGAGTGCACAATGAACGGGGTCCGATGACGGTGGAAAAGATGCTCTCGGTCATCACGAACCACATTTCGCATCATCTGCAGTTCATTGAAGAGAAGCGAAAGGCGCTGGGGGTGTAGAAGCTCACTGTACAAGACGGAGACGCCATGTTACTCCTGCTTTGCATACTTTTGTCCACCGCTGGGGATGAGTTTACCTGCAAGTCGAATGAACTGCAGGAAGCCATGCCATTGTTGAAGCAAATTGTCTCCCACCAATGCTACAGCAGCCTGGAGAAGATTGTTGCCTCCAGCAAAAAGCAAAGCAATGTACCAGCGGATGCACTTGGTAAGATGG
The DNA here is from genome assembly GCA_046350055.1 of Gemmatales bacterium. Lineage (GTDB taxonomy): Bacteria > Planctomycetota > Planctomycetia > Gemmatales > HRBIN36 > JAEUIE01. The sequence continues at coordinate 268,270 of JAXMBC010000001.1, forward strand.
TCATGGACTGTGCTTCCAATGAGGAAGAGCGTGCATTGTGTTGTGCAGTCATCCGGGTCAAACACGGCTATTACTCTATCACTGATCCATTTATCTCACGCTTTGCTCAGCTGGATGAATCGCAAGAAAGCAGGATACGTGCATTCAACACGGTATGCCTGGACGCCGTGAATGCAACAGTCAAGGACATCACCGATCACTCCAGTAGAGAAGCCTTTGTCAAAGCGTGGATCAGGGCCCAGTCCATTTACCAGAAGAATTATGAAACAGGCATTGCGTCGATCCTGAACGAGGATCAAAGGGCCCGGTTGAACAAGGTGTACGTCAAGTATGATCATGCCTCTGCAGTTCAACGACTTCTCACGAAGAGACTCTCCGAGCGAAGTACCATCGGGCCGCTGCAGCTTGGCAATCAACAAACCCACCACCCCAACATCCAGATGCACTTTAGTGCTGGATATCTGATCCTGCTGGACAATAAAGCCGCAAGGGACCACTTACACCTGACTCCTGCCCAGTTGGAGGCAGTAGTTGAACTGTACGAACAGTATGCCAGTGCTGTCGATGAATTACAGCTTTCCCTTTCGCAGACATACAGCAAATCAACGCCGGAGACTTACCACACTCATCAGAAGATTGCACAGCAGAAGAGCGAAGCCTACAAGCACAATCTATCGACGATACTGGACAAGAAACAACAAGTGTTGGGAGAAAAGCTGCTTGCCCAGGTTATCGGCATTAAAGGAGCATTCTCTTTTGACGTAGCCAACCGAATTGGTATCACCTCAGAACAACAGCGTGCTCATCTGCAATTCATCGTGACCTGTATGGGCGACTTTATCAAGAAAGAGAAGAGGCCACAGGGCGAGCTCAACTATGACTGGAGTCTTCATTGTGACGAGTACGTTAACGAAAGAGTCGCCAATGAGTTATTGACTCCGGAGCAAAGGAAGAAATGGCTGGAGCTTGTGAGCCCGCTGTTGAATGATGCGGATTTACGAACGCTGCGGAAGGCCTACTTCCAACGCACTCATTCGTCGGTCAAGCCGCCTGCGAAGTAGCCCCGGCACCGTGGTAGTTGTATGGTAGGTCGAGCACTAAAGATGCTGACCTGATGTGCACGCGAACTGGTGCTCGCCCCACACTGCACCATTGAACCACAGAGACACGAAGGAACACAGAGAGTCATTGCCGTTGCGGCGACACACTGTGTTTCTTTGCGTCTTGGTGGTTCAATTCAGTTCAGTGGCACAGACAGGAATGTCTGTGCCACAAGCTTGTAGGCCTATGCCTTCTGCTTCAGCAGTTCGCATGCCTGGGCATAGCCGGGGGCGGGGGTGCCGTGTTCACTGGCGGTGACGCGGGCCAGAGCCAGGAGTTGTCGCCAGCGGAAAGCAGGACGGGTCGAGTGGAACTCCTCGAAGGCAGTGCGATAGTACTTCTCGGCATGCAGGGCACCATCTTCGCTGATGGCGTATTTCAGCATGGTGGCGAAGATGGGTTCTGCAGGCTGGCCCCGCTCGGCCATGCGGTGAACGAGAGCACAGGCACGGGCCTGTTCGTTGCTGCGGATGGCCTCATCCAGGGCCGGAAGTAGTTTGCCGTCGGCCACATTGGTGATGGCCGCGGTGTGTGTCTCGTGGGGATAGGGATTCCAGGTGAGGAATTCACCACCACGGTTCACCCGGTCGAACGCCACCTGATAGGCACCGAGGATGAGGCACGCAGCAGCATTGCGGCTGTTGCTTGCCTTAGCCAGGTTGCGCCAGGCATTGGCGGAATCGCAGGCATGGACGCCGATCGAATCGCCATGCACGCTGCCTCTGGGCTTATTGGGCTGGATCTGGTTGCCCTGGCGACCAATATCGCGCAGCACGAGCTGATTAGCAGCCAGGGTGATGGCTTCGCCAATGGCATCAGGCAGCATCCCTTCCGCCAGGGCCAGGGCAGCAGCTTCGGCAGCCTGAGCGGGAGTTGATTTAAAGAAAGTTTCACTCAGGTGCCCGACCCACGCATCATCGGCTTCTCGTTTGCCCAGTGGCTTGCCATCGAGCTGATGCTTGCTCAGCAAGGCAGGCAATAGTGCCCGCACCTCGGCAAAGTACTTCCGCTGGTTTTCATTCTCGCTGTTGATGCAGTAGTGCACCGATTGGCGAAGCAGTGTATGGGCGTGTTCCCTGCCCACCAGTTCGAGCATGTCCCAGGCCCGGCTGACCATCACCACCCGGTGCACTTCCACTGCATCGTGAATCTCATGCAGGATGGCATTGAGGGCACTATCCGCATCGGTGGCCAGCCCGGCAAAGATCTTCTCCGCCTGAGGCAACTGCTTCTGCCTGCATGCCTCCCGCAGATCGTCGGCTTTACATCCGGACTTGCGCTCGGTTACTTCGTGGAGTACTTCGTGGCTTGCACCACCTTTTTCCTGCATGCGGTTGCAATTGCGATAGAGGACCTTGAGCACGGGCAAGGACTGGCGTTCCGTGGGCAGTTCCCGGGCCATACGGTAAGCCGGGGTGAGGGCCATCATGGTGTGGAAGCCTACGTAATCTTCGCCACCAAAGGTGCGAACGTTGGCCAGGCCTGCGGCAGCAACGACCTGCTTAAGATCGGTGCCACTGCGAATCAACTCCACGACTTTGGGGAGGATTTGCTCCGCGGTGCTTTCCTGCATGGTGCGGACGAGCGGTTCGAGAGAGCCGAATTTCAATCGTGGGGCGGTTTCATCTGCCCAGGCTGTACTGAGGCCGAGGTCAGCGGCGAGTGCTGAGCCCATGCTGGCCAGGAGCATCCCCTTACTGACATCAGAGAGAAACTGACGACGACTGGACATGGCTAACCCTCAGGTGGGAGAGAATGGAGGGAACCCAAGTCTACCATGGCTGGGGTACGATAGATACCATTCTTGCCGTAAACCCATTAATCTCTCACATGGATCTGGTCGAGCAATCGGCGAGGGATGCCGATGGACCCTACATGGACACGCCCAGTGTAGAGTGCTGCATTCATGTTCTGAAACCCCGCTTTCGGGGCCACGAAGGTGACGGTATGGTTGGCGACGATGCACTCTCCCAGAGGTTCGCCGGTGTCAGCATCAATACCTGAAGGCAAATCCACCGCCAGCACCGGCTTACCACTGCGCTTCACCGCCTGAATGATCTCCTTCATCGGCGACCGCACCATTCCGGTCAGTCCGGTACCCAGGAGTGCATCCACCAGATACCGGGCTAGCAGCAGACTTTGCTGTAACGCTTCGGCCGTGGTGAAAGGCACGATGGGTATATTGCATTTTGTCAGAATCTGGTAGTGGATCAACGCATCACCGGCGATATCCGTTTCGTCGCAACAGCGATGGACGACGACAGGTACACCAGCGGCATCGAGATGCCTGGCGATGACATAGCCATCCCCACCGTTGTTACCTTTGCCACAGAGGATGTGTACCGGGCCCGTTATGTTGAGCCGCAACATTACCTCGACCACGCTGCGTCCTGCATTCTCCATCAGCAGAATGCCAGGGATGCCGAAGTCTTCGATTGCGCAGCGATCCAGTTCACGGGCCTGGGAGCGGGTGAGGGAGGTCATGATTGCCTGACGAAGTTGATGTTGTGTGCCATGGTTTGCCTGCCTGTACTCAGGCTAACCATGCCCGTCCGCAATTCCAATAAATTTACCCCGCCCGTACCAGCTCCCGCTCGGGCCATCGCTGATCAGCGACCAGTTTCTGCTCTTCCACCTGCATGACCTGACCATCGTTCACATACAGCACCCGCTCGGCTCGTCTGGCGACATCCTGGCTATGAGTCACTACCACCAGCGTCATGGGCCGCTCGCTGCGTAGTTTGTCGAACAAGGCAAGAATCTCCTCCGTCCGCTGGCTATCCAGATTCCCCGTTGGCTCATCAGCCAGTACTAATGGCGGATCGTTTGCCAGTGCCCGGGCGATGGCCACACGCTGGCGTTCGCCTACCGACAGCTTGGCAGGCAGGTGTCGCAAGCGATGCGAGAGCCCGACGATCTCCAGCAGTTCCTTTGCCTTGGCAAGCCGCTGCTGACGTGAAGCAATCACGCCCAGCATGGGCACCTGGACGTTCTCCAATGTCGTCAAGGTCGGTATCAGGCAGAACGACTGAAAGACAAACCCCAGCGACCTGGCCCGGAATGCATCCAGTGCTTTGCCCAGGGGATACGGTTGGCCACGAAACTGCAGTGACCCCTGGCTCGGCACATCGAGTCCGCCCAGCATATTGAGCAGCGTCGACTTGCCACTGCCACTGGGGCCCATGAGTGCCACGTATTCGCCTTCGTGAATGGTGACATCCACGCCACGCAAGGCATGTACATCCCCATCGGGGTAGCTTTTCCACAACCCCCTGGCTTCCAGCAAAAGTTGTGGGTATTGCAAGATGGATGGAGTCTGACTATTCATGTCGCAGTGCCTCGGTAGGTGCCAGTCGCGATGCTCGCCAGGCGGGGTAGAGACCACCTATCACCCCGACCACTGCAGCCAGGACGATGCCCTGTACTACCACGGCGGTGGAAATGTCACCTTGAATGAACCCCTGCACGCCGGGTGTCTGGGTCATGCCGAAAGTCAGGAACCGGGCCAGCCCTGCCCCGAGCAGTGCTCCGCCAATGCACAGGATCAATGCTTCCAGCAGGATCATGACAATGATGCGGGAACGTCGCCAGCCGATGGCCCGCAGGATGCCGATCTCCCGCGTCCGTTCCAGTACCGAGGTCATCATGGTGTTCAGAATTCCAATGGCCCCGATGATGAGGGCAATGGCTGACGTTGCCCAGGCCATCGCATGAGCAATCCGAATCTGCAGCGTGTTGCTGACATAGTCCTTGGTCGGCAGTGCCGTCAGTCGCATGCGTTTGCCCGTGGGTGTCGTGAAGCCATCGATCTGCTTACACACCGCAGCAGCATGCTGATCCTTTTCTTTGCCGTCGTGCAGCACCAGCGAGAAGGCTGTCACCTGCCCCGGCCGCCGCATGACCCGCTGCAGTTCCGACAGAGGTACCACCATGGCTCCATTTTCAAAGATGTTGAAGCTCTCGAAGATGCCTACCACGGTGAACTGTTCGCGATCAATCTCGACCTTGTCGCCGACCTTCTTGTTCATGTTGCGGGCCAGGATCGAACCAAGCATGGCGGACTGGGCTTCCCCTGCACTGGGGCGACGCCCTGCGCTCATCTTCAAGTCTCGATACATGATGGCATCGCTGGGCCAGCCTTGCACAATGACGCCAAGGAGGCCTTCCTTTTCGAATGCCAGGACTTCGAGCAACATGCAGGCAACGTCTTTGACGCCGGGCAGTTCTTTCAGTTTGGCAGTCAGCGACTCATCCAGGCTGCTGGTGAGTTGCTCGGTCAGGCCGCCTTCGACGACGATCAGGTCTACGCCTCGCCCTTCGAAGACTTCGCAGAAGCCTCGCTCGAAGCCATCCGCGATGCCACGGAGTGCCACGACAGCACAGATGGCCACGCTCATGCCGGCAATAGTCAGGATGGTTCGCCAACGTCGTCGGCGAATCTGATGAAAGATCATGCTTAGGAATGTCATGGCTAGGTGATACACCACCCCGGAAAACCGGGCAAGCCGAAGTGAACCTCACGTGCCGCTGTGCTATCCTCACCCCATGGCATCCAGCACGATTACTATTGACGGCAGCCAGGGCGAAGGGGGCGGGCAAATGCTTCGCAGCAGCCTCGCTTTGAGCATCCTCACGCAGCAACCGCTACGGATGATCAATGTTCGCGCTAAACGCAACAAGCCCGGCTTGCAGGCCCAGCACCTGGCCAGCGTCCAGGCTGCAGCCAGCATCTGTAATGCGACTATCAGTGGTGACAGGCTGGGCAGTACTTCGATCAGTTTCCACCCCGGGCCGGTAAACGCAGGCAATTACCACTTCAAGATTGGTACTGCTGGCGCAACCGCACTGGTGTTGCACACGATCTACCTGCCGCTGCTGTTGAGAGCCGAAGGCCCGAGTGAGGTCCGCATCGAAGGAGGCACGCATGCCCTGATGGCTCCCAGTGCCGAGTATCTCACCACCACGTGGGCTGGCTACCTGCAAACGCTGGGTGCCAGTATCGAGGTGAAAGTCGTCCGCCCCGGCTTCTTCCCCAGGGGTGGTGGCCTGCTTGAAGTCAAAATCGCACCGTCCAAGCTCACCGGCTTACAACTCACACAACAGGTCGAGGCGCCCCAGCCTCCGGAACTGCTTGCAACCATCGGTGGCAAACTGCCTGAACACATTGCCCAGCGCATGCTGACCCGGGCACGGCAGTGCCTGGGCGACACCACCGCAGGCCGTATTGTACTTCATCCCCACACCAAATCCGAAGGTGTCGTCTTCAGCGTGATCAGTCACTACGGCCCCGTCTCCACGGTGTTCTTTGCCCTGGGAGCACGTGGCAAACCTGCCGAGGCGGTCGCCGACGAAGCTGTGGCCGAGTTTGAAGCGTACCGCGCCAGCGGTTGCCCGGTTGATCCCCATGCGGCAGATCAACTGCTCCTGCCTGTGGTTTTCGCACAAGGCCCCACCAGCTATCGGACGAGTGCCATCACGCAACATCTGCTGACACAACGCGATGTCATCCAGCAGTTCATGAAACGCACGGTGAGGATTACGGGAAATCTCGGTGAACAAGGGCAAATCGATGTGGAATAGTCAGCAGCCAGGAGTCAGCAGCCAGAAGTTGGAAGACAGGAGATTGCCATTGTCTCCAAGCTTCTTTGCTACTTTCCCCTTGCATCTCCCGCAGTGCCCGGTATGCTGTGGCCCATTCGTAGCGCGTCTTCCTTGTGGCGAAGGAGTGGGTGATGCACGATGACAAGCGTCGGCTTCGTGAAGAGAAACGCATCGTCAAACGGGCCGGCCAGAAACACGCCCGCCGCCACGCCAAACGCCTCCTGCGGGATGACCCCGAAAACGCCCACGACGCTGGCATGCACTACGGTCGCTGGAGTATCGACAAGCCGCAGTTCAAGCAGGGTATGGAATAGTACATATCGTTTGAGTTCGCACACTTTCGAGCCGGAAGCGTTAGCGACGGCGTTGCTGACGGCTCAGTTCCATATCCTTGGCCATCACGCTATTACCTATCGATCGCCGTCGCTTACGCTTCCGGCTCGTTTGGTAGCTTTCGCTCCACCATGGGTACATTGCCCGGGGCGATCTGGTAGATGAACACGCTAAAGCACCACGCGCCGATCAGCACCGCGATGTGAAACAGTTCATGCGTGCCCAGTACTCCCGGTAGCAGAATGGGAGCACGCAGGTAATCAATAATCGCCCCGTAGGTGTAGGCGATGGCCCCCCAGAAGGGCATGCGGAACAGCGCTCCGCCGTAGTAGTACCAGATGAAGTAGCCCGAGATTGCCCCGAGCCAGCCCAGCCCCAGATACAGCGACAAGCCCAGGAACTCGGAGAGATCATTGAAGTAAATACTCTTGAGCGTGATGCCCAGAATGGCGCCGATCCAGACCACCGAGAGAGGCCCCCAACGCTTCCATCCGCGAAACAGGATGTAATGACACGGGGCATAGGTGCCGGCGATGAGCAGAAAAATGGCTGCATGGTCGAGCCGCATCAGCACCATGCGGGCGGTCGATTCACGGTCGAGCATGTGATACACACCGCTGAGGGCAAAGAGCAGGACATTGCTCATGCCATAGATTCCCAGCGCAATCATGCGCCCGGTATCACCTCGCCCACGCCAGAGCAGCAGGCCCGTGATCACCAGGAAGACGGGCACCCCGACAATCAAATGGGTAAACGAACTGATGGGATCTGCAATCCCCAGGAACGGTGTTGGTTGCATCGTGCTTAGCGGATCCCGTTGGCAGTGATTTGCGACCGCTTCAGAGAGGCCGAGCCGTTCGTCTGGTCGCTCGTCGCCTTTGCCACGAACTTCGGCACTTCGATGTGCTGGAAGAAGCCCGCATTCACCTCACCATACTTCTTCAGATGCTGTTCCACGGTTTCACCTTCCTTGAGGTGAATCAAGGGTGGTGGGTGATTTCCTCCGCCTGCTGTCCAGTGGGTGATTCCCCCTGCCACCAGCTTTAACTGGTAAACCCAGCCTGGCACCGTGTGAGTCTTTTCGCGGCGACCGAAGGCTGGCCCGGGGAACGACGAGTAGGCCATCTCGTGATCTTTCCCCTTGGTCACGGTCGCCACCAGGGTTACCCCACCGCTGCCAACCTTGTGGCCAGCTTCCGTGATCTTGCGTTCAAGGGCCGTGCTGACTTCCTCTTTGACCTTGTGATCGCTGATGCCACTGACGTCGATAGAGACTGTGGTGCCCGGCTTGAGGATGAAAAAGTTCGGATTGCTCCGAGCCTGCTCAAGCATCTGCAGGGCGGACGCGTGAGGCAGCTTGACCGGCACCAGCGTAAAGCCCTGCGGCTTGGTGAGGGCAAAGGTGGTGTCGCCGGCGAAGGCGAACTTGTCGGCGCCATCATAGCCCCAAACGTTGACGTTCATCTCGGGGGAGACGTAGCACAGCGGAGAGCCTGCCAGGAGCGCCGTCGGCGAAGCCCAGTAGCAGGGTACTTCGTGTCCGAAACCGTTGATGCTGACAGTGCTTGTCTGATTACCTGTGGCCAGATCGAACACTTCCACTTTGGCGATTGTCACCGCAGCCAGTTGCCTGCCATCGGGGCTGAAGGCCAGCCGGCTGAGCTGCATATTTGACATGGGCTTGACACTGAGCGTGTCCCCCGAAACTGCATCGAGGATGACCAGATCATTATTGGACCTGGTGGCCAGCAATTTGCGATCATGCGAAAGGGCTGGGGTGATATTCCCCTGCAACTGCATGGTCTGCTTCGGCTTCGCGTCAGCCGGGTTCCACCAGACGTACAGGCCGCCACTGAGCCAGGTGAGCAGGGTGCCATCGGTCAGGAACGCTGCACCTTGCACGTCATTGCCATGGCCCTTCTCATCCTGAGCGGCATTGAATCGATGCAAGGCTTTCGCCTCAGTATCGCTCACCTGCCAGAGGGTGAGCACATTGCTTTTGTTGTGACCGAAGATGTCCTCACGGGTAACCAGCATCTTGCCATCGAGACTGACGGCCAGAGGTGTCTGCTTACCCGGGATATCGATGTTCTTGAGGGTGACACCCTTTTCCAGATCGCAGATATGGATGGTACTGCTGGGGGTATCGCGGTTACCTGGCCGGTCGAGCGTGGTCACGACATAGGCCCGCCTGGTGGGAATATGCACTTCCACGCCGCTGGCTTTGTCGAAGAAGTCGCGGCTGGGAAAACTTACGGGGCGAGGCGTGAAGCCGAGCTTGAGATCGGCGGTGCTCACCGCAGGGGCTTTCCATTCCGAGCCGAAGACAGAAAGTTGCCTGACGCCAGACCAGTCAACGGAAGTTAACTCGATGGCACCGGGCGTACTGCCTGCTTCCGCCTTGCCTCGCGTGTTGCGCCCTGTCTTGCCTGATTCCTTGAAGGGGCTGTCCTCTTTCTTCTTGAAGGGATTATCAGCCATCAAAGTCCGACCGTGAGCCTGCATGGCCTCCGTGCGGTCTTCGAACTTCAATTTGATCAGGTCGATGGTCACCTGTGAGCCATCAGCCTTCTCGATGGTGACCTTGTTCTGATCCAGCTTGACGAACTTACCTTCGATAGTGAACTTGCCTGTCGAATCGGTCCAGGTGCGGAGGGGCTCATCGGCCCAGACCCCACCCAACGTCAGCGAAGCTGCCAGGAGACCACCTGCGAGTCGAGAGAGGAAACGCATAGGAAGCACCTCGTATTAACGATTTCTCCATTATAGTACACGCGGCATTTTGGTGCGAAGGCTGTTGTGTGTGGCTGGTCCATCTTCCGTTCATCTTCACAAATCGTTGTATGGTGCACTGGCACGAGGTGATGCTTACACGGCAGGATGCCGCGTCTACTTTAGTGAGCTTCTGCTTCCAGCGGGCCAGCAACCGCCTGGATCACGAAGAGCCGGCCGGGCATGGTAGGCATATAGGAACTGGGGACCCAGGGATTGGGGCCGTAGTGCAGGGTCATCCGTACCGATTGCCCCTGCCAGTTGAAGTTGCCCTGGCAGCCATCTGCTCCGCCAATGCAGTAGTCAGCCCGGGTGAAGAGGCCCGGACCAATGGTGTTGGCACGCAGCGGGATCAGCGTCAGACGGCTGGCGAAGCTGTGCAAGGAGTTCTGTTCGATGGTGAGCGGATGCAACTGCGCACCGAGACGATACGGCTCTGCCCGCCAGGCTGCCTCGCTCTGAAATTCGGTGGCAAAGTGAGGCTCCCAGAAGGCGATGTGGCAGGCCCTGCCGATGCCATAGACCACTACGAGCTTCGCCCCATTGGCCCGCAGTCTGGCGATACGTTCGGGATACTGGGGCAGCGATTTGCGGGTGGCGAAGTGTCGCTGCGATTTAGGCACCGTCAGCTTACCCATGGGCCCGTAGAACGCCTGCTCCATCGCCCCGGTGAAACTACCTGGTGCATCGCTGGCTGCGGTATTGCCCTCGGCATCGGACCATTCGTCCATGTTGAAGCCATGCACATGCTTGCACGAAACGTTGTGCTTCTGGCAGAAGTATATCACCCATTGGTACATGCCCATCGGGCCGACGGGCAGGATGAGGGCGAGTTCCCGCTTCGCAACGGCTGCTTCCTGAATCTGGCAGAAGATCTCGTACCCCATCTTAGCATTCATGGCTTCCACGCCTCCAGTACTGTCGCGACAGACTTCGACCTGAAAGTGGCGATGCCAGTGGGATGCCCGCTGCTGCATAGCTTCGACGGAGAGTGCAGTCAGCCGATCAATCTTCGCATAGTCCCAGCCCTGCGGATAAAACGGCCCGGCGTAGGCATCGGCAACGGTGGTGAGGAAGTTCATGGGAAGCTCGGATAATTGGTATGAAGAGCTAAGTGTTGAGTGAGTTCGAGCAGTTGTCAATGGACTACATGGCGAGCTAACAGTTTTGTTGATCCCATCGGGACCTCAGCTATTCGTAGTTAAGATATGCCTAATGTGTACCCCATGCATAACGTACCACACCATACACCAGCAGAAACAACCCGACGGTGATGGCATGAAAAAGGGGAGTCATCTTTTCCCCACGCGTCCTCCGCAACCAGGTCATCCAGTACACCAGGCCGCCTATCACCAGGGGGGTCCCGATCAGATTCAGTAACCGCAGTGTCTCGTTCGGCAATAACAAGCGAGGATGAACCAGATTCGTTAAGCCTGCCAACCCAGCAGCCAGTAGAACAAGGCAGGACACGTACACGCAGCCGGTTCCGTTATCATTCCTCATCCAGGACTTCTCAAAGCCACAGTAGACTATCACCTCGATGGTAATTTCGAGGAGAAACTGCAACATCAAGATCAGCCCTTCTTCCATCGTACTACCCCAGTTTGGAAGCCACGATGTCGTAGCCGCACCACATGATGCCGAGGTCTGCACAGAGGTGCGCTACCCACGCGCCGAGCAACGAGCCGGTGTGCTGATAGATGCAGCACCAGACGAAGCCGCCAATACCTATGCAAATGCTGAACACGACAACGAACAGCAGTCCGGCTTCACCGGGCAGGAATGTGTAGAGCACCAGAATGTGATGCAGCATGAATCCGAACGAACTAACGAGCGCCGCCTTCATCCAAGGGATACCAGCCCGCAGTCGGCCAAAGACAAACCAACGCCAGTAGTACTCTTCAAAGGCGGAGTGGATGATGGTGAGAAACCCCGCCATCACCACGAAGGCTGTGGGCGAAGTCACCCCGGCATCGAGCAGCTTGGCATGTACCAGGTCAGCTGTGGACTTGAATAAGGGCAGATCACGCAGCCAGACGTAATAGAGCACCATCATACCAGCGACAGTGAAGAGGCCGAAGTCGAGGCCGAGTTTGAACGACAGCAGATGTCGGGGTTTCAGCAGAGGTGTATCGCTAGCTTCGCTTTCCCGCATTACTTGAAAGCGGAGGATGAGATACCAGTACAAGGGCAGGAGTCCCGTCAGCACTTTGGAAGTAAAGTAGACTACACGGGTGAGCATCCCCTGCCCTGCGAGGACAAAGAAATAGAGCCAGGTCATGACCGTCGGTGCGACAAGGGCGATGCCAATGACCCAGCCATCGGTCTTCCAGCGGAACTGACGCAGTAATGTGTTAGTGGTGGGCATGCGACCTATTACCATTCGGACATAATGATCTCACTGGTATCCAGTTCATTGTACTTGATGAGGAAGAACCACTCCATTTGATAGGGTTCTGTTTTGGAGAGTGCATGTTGCATGAACGACAACAGGTCAGGCAATTGCGGGCTGGTTCGGCCACTCGCAACAGGATGTTCACCCAGGTTGGTGACGAAGATTTCACCTTCGGGCAGATCGAAGTCCTGGGTGTAGGTGATTCCACTCGGCGCGGTGTACTTCATCCGGAAGTGGTCGTGGTGCTTTTCCAGTTGGAGTGTCAGGTTGCCCGCGTTCCAGTTTGCAGCCCGCCCGTTTTCGATGGTGAGCGATGGGAATTGAAGGGTGCTGTTGCGCACATCGCCCATGACCAGAGTCATAAAGGGTAATTCGTCAGACAGGTATCCGCTGCGAGGCGGCACTTCCGAAGCACCCCGGCCATAGACAACTGTAACCAGACGGACTTCCAGCCGATACTTGCCCCGATCGGGTATAGCGTCGTTCCAGGGCACGCCAGTACAGGGATAGACAAAGTTTGGGTACGGTTCGATGAGCTGATGAAACGGCTCAGCGATGCAAACCCATTGCTCTTTGCGTGGAAACAGGAATGGCACGCTGCAGGTACAGACGATGATGAGGCAACAGACGAGGTACTGATAATGACGGCGTTGCATTGAAGTCTCCGCGATTCGTCACGCAGTGTATCCTTTTGGGCAGTTCGTTTGCTAGGGCAAGTGCACTCTAGCTGAAACTAGCCACGATTGTGGCGGCATGTGAATAGCAGTGGGTGAGCAACGCGAACCCACGGACAACAGATCCGGCGGAACCTGAGCCGCGGTAGCGGCGAAACAATGGTGCGCGATGCACCACAATGATCCCGTGGGTTTCGCTACGCTACACCCACGGCTATTCACCTGTCGCCGCTCCGCGGCTGGGCAACAGCGACGCCACTCACAATTGAGCTAGCTCCTGGCTCCTAGCTACTGGCTACTGACTTCTGTCTGCTAGCCTCTTCCCAGCCCCCCTATCTTGCCAGTAACAGTTTCGGCCCTGCCAAGAACTCACCCTATTCCGCTTGACCCCTTCATAAGTACCGGCTATTCGCCCGATAGAAGAAGCAGGAGATCGTCTGCCTACAGGGGGATCGTCCGTGGAGTATGTCGAGCCGGTGGTCGAAGCTCAGGCGCTGACGAAAATCTATCAGCGCCGGCAGATCGCCCTCAACAACGTGACTATGACCGTGCCACGCGGCTGCGTGCTCGGCCTGCTCGGGCCTAATGGCGCCGGGAAGACCACGTTTCTCCGCATTGTTCTCGGCCTGCAGCGTCCCTCCTCCGGCACCATCAAAGTCTTCGGCCAGCACATGGGCCCGAATGCCAGCGGTGTCCGCCGCCGCATCGGCTACATCCCCACACACTCTGAATTTCCTTCGGGCCTGACGCCCCTGGAATATCTCGACTACTGTGGCAAACTCTTTGGCCTGCGTGCCCCGGTCCGCAAGCCTCGCTGTGCCCAGATGCTGCGAGCCGTCGGCCTGCAGGATGTCGCTGGCATGGTGATCAACGGTTTCTCCAGCGGCATGACCGCGCGGCTCAGCGTGGCTGCCAGCCTGATCAATGAGCCTGAACTGCTGATCTGGGATGAGCCGACCCACGGTCTGGACCCTGAAGCTCGCCGCAGCATGCTCGATCTCATCAAGCAACTGAGCAGCGAAAAGACGCTGATCGTCTCCAGTCACAATCTCTCCGACATTGACGAAGTCTGCAGCCATACTGCGGTGCTAAGCCGCGGGCAATTGCTCTACTTTGGCGACCTGGCCGACATGAAGGGCAATACGGGCGGCTGCTATTCGTTCGAACTCGAACTCGACTGCGACGCTAAGACGACGTCCCGCACGGCCCAGGCACTGCGGGAGCAGAAGATCTGCGAATCGATTGATTCCCAGCAACGCCGTCTGACTGTCCATCTGCCTGAAGATCAGCCTAACACACTGGTACTGGCCCAGGTCTTTCAATCGCTGTCGGACCTCAAAGTCAATGTCATGGATATCCGCGGATTAGGTCAAGGAACGGAAGCAGCCTTCCTCGATCTGGTCGAGAAGGAGGAAGGCAATGGCCTCGTCCGCATCTATCGTAATGCAGCCTAGCCGCTGGCTTCCCCTCTGGTCGATCCTCGAAATGGATTTGAAACAGACGGTGAAGAGCTGGCTCTACCGTATTGCCATTCTTGTCGTTGTCGTGGTCAGCGTGGGCGTGCTCCTCAACCGTGCCGCCATCCATCGCGAAGCAGGCGTGGTGCAGTATGCCTCGATGCATGTAGGCAACTTCCTGCAGTACACCATCCTCTTCGGTGCTGCGCTCTCCGCCTTATTCACAGCCAGTGCGATTGCGGGCGAACGGGGCAACCTCATTGACAGCACCCTGTGCCGGGGCGTGGGTCGCTGGCATTTCTACATCGGTAAGTGGATGGCCCGCACTGTCGCTGTCCTGGGTGGCTTTCTCGCTGTCGGTCTGATCTTCATGGTCGCCAGCGTGTTTATCCTCAAGAGTGATCTCGACTTCGATCATTGCCTGGTAGCTCTCTTGCTGGTCAGTTCCATCCTCTGGCTGATGGTGTCGGTGACCATGGCCGTGAGCGCGACTGCTAACAACACGATGCTGAGCCTGGGCGTTGTGCTGTTCGTACTCTATGGCATCCTGGCTGTGTTATGGTTGGTACCTCTGGAAAGCTTTACGCTGACGAAGTTTCTGAACACGATGACGATCATGATTCGGACAGATGATGTGAATATCAGTCAGGGAACCATCCGTGGCCCGCTGCCCATGATGCCTTACCTGAAATTCGCTGGGTATATCGCCCTCAGTGGCTGTGCCGTTGCTGGCGTGGGCATGTTGCATTTCATGCGGAAAGATGTGTGATTACTTTTCCATGAGCTCTTTCAGGCGATCCAGCGCCTTGCCCCAGTACGCCTTCATCTTCTTCACGGCAGTGACGCCTGGCAGCTTCTCGTGATCGAGGGCAATCTGCGACGTGTTCGCACCCTTGCTGTAGAAATTGACACTCAGGTAACTGGGACCGTCATCCCAGGTAATCCGCATCGACTTATTGGTATTGGCCTTGCGAATGTGCAGCTTGGCCTCAGGCAGCCAGCGTCGCCGCTGTTTCGGATCGTGCCAGGCCTGATAGAGTATTTCGAGTGGAACAGCCAAGGTGCGGGAAACGCTGGCCGAGAAGGTACCATCGCACTTCTGATGAACGACGCGAGTGCCTTGTGCTCTTTCATATTCGACGGTGACCATCTGCGTCCACCACATCGGGACGCTATGTTCTCGCGCCAGCCAGGCAGCGATTTCCTTGTGAGACCACGTCGCTGCCCCGGCCTTGTTGAGCAAGGCAAACCACTGAGGCCAGATCTTGCCGGTGGCTTTCTTGACTGCTTCGGAAGAAATGGAGTTGGTCTTAATAGGAACTACCTCATCAATGAAAGAGGATGAATCCATCGCCGACTGCAACTGCCGAAGGCACCCCCCAAACACCAATGGCGGCGTCTTTCTGGCCTTTGATGTCGATAGTTTGTCCGTTTGCATTGTAGAGTTGCCAGGCCAAGGCACCGCCCCGCTGCCAGCCAGTACCTTCCGTCCATGCCAGCAACATAGTACCACTGGAATTGATTGCGATGGCAGGATGCTTCCGTCCATTAGGAGTTCCTGGTGCCGCAGTGAGCTTTGGTTGCTTTACCAGGCCGCCAGTCAGAGTAGTGAAGTAAATCTGCCCCTTTGTATCCCATGCAGCCACGACACCCTTGGGGCCCATTGCCAGTGCATATGTACTCATAGGGCATGAGTTAATCTTCCAGCGATCCAGCAACGCACCGTTGAACGTTCGCTGTTGATCATCGGATTGCAGGAGATAGATATCACGACCGTCGCCACTAGTTGCACTTCGGTACAGAAGGTAAGTGTTCTTCTCATCCGAGAGTGCTCGAGTTGAACAGCAACCGCAAGCGCCTGTGGTATTTGTCCAAAGAGGAACCTCTGTGGTGAATGTTTTACCGTCATCGGAGGAGCGTGCGGCCCACATCTGACGCTGATCTTCACCTTCCTGACCAGTCGTCACCCCGTGCCAGGCCACCAGGACCTGTCCTGATTCATTGGCAGCAATGGAGCAGCCTCCGTCCGGCAAAAAACTCTTCTGCATGAGGTTCCGCTGCGGCTCGAAGGCGTCACCTGTGTCACTCAGCCTGGAATACTGCATGCCACCTATACCACTGGCGCCATTCCAGGCGACATGCACACGCCCTTTTTTACCCAGTGCAAGCTGCCCACCACGAACAGTGCCTATTGCCACTGCGGAAGCTGGGCGACTGTTGACCTTGATCGGCTTGGAGAATTCCGTTTCCCCCGTTTTCCGCGAGACATAGTACAGATCACCAGCCTTGGCTTCGCCTTTGAAGTAGATCAGGTGAATGGTCTGCTGAGCATCTACCACCGCTTGAGGCTGAATGCCACCGTTGGGAGTACGTTGCAGAGTCACCAGGTCTCTTGCGATGCACGTGCTAGCACAACCATAGATGATCGAGCAAGTTGCAAACAAGAGGTGTACTAGAAACATCGAACTGGTACCGGATGCCAAGTATTGATGTGTTTATTCAGATACATCGAAAAGTCACCTACATCATGCCGACGGGGTCGATATCGATAGTGACCTCTACGCCTTCGACACTTTGATAAGCCGCTTGCACCTGCTTCAAGGCATCGTGGAGTGTCTTACTGTTGCCTGCGAGAACCAGCAGATGATGCCGGTACCAGCCTTCGAGTTTCTTGAGAGGAGCAGCTGCAGGGCCGAGGACCTTCAAACCCCGCGGCAGGAGTGGCTGCAGGAGTTCGCCCCACTTTTCTGACTCCCGTTCGACTTTCACGGCGTCCTTGCTGCGGAGGATGATGCGAGCCAGGCGAGCACTGGGCGGGAACTGATGCATCACCCGGGAAGCCAGCTCCGCTTCCGCAAAGGTGCGGTAGTCGTGCTTCACTGCCAGGCGGATGCAGGGATGGTCGGGATGAAAGGTCTGCACCAGCACCTTACCGCCATGGTCACCGCGCCCGGCGCGGCCAGCCACCTGGGCGAGCAATTGGAAAGTACGTTCGCTGGCCCGGAAGTCAGGCAGGTGCAACGCCTGGTCAGCGTAGATCACTCCGACGAGGGTGACCGTCGGCACATCCAGCCCCTTGGCGATCATCTGCGTGCCGAAGAGAATGCGAATCTCGCCGTTCTGGAAGGCTTTGAATATCTTCGCGTGGCTGCCTGTCTTCTTCGTAGCGTCGGCATCCATGCGGGCAGCCGTAATGCCAGGGAACTTCGCTGCCAGCTCTTCTTCCAGTTTCTCGGTACCCAGGCCAAAGTAACGCAAGCTGCCCACGCCACACGTGGGACAGCGTTTAGGGGGAATCATCTCGAAACTGCAGTAGTGGCACTGGGCTTTGCCGCTGAGATCACGCTGTTCACCTTTGTGCCCTTCAATGGTCTTGCCCTTTCCTCCACGGTGATAGGTCATGGCGACGTCACAGAATTTGCACTTCACTGTCTGTCCACAATCGGGACAGAGCAGGCATGTATCAAATCCACGCCTATTGAGCAGCAAAATCACTTGTCCTTGTTTATCCAGAGCCTGCTTCATCGCTGCTTCGAGACTGGGACTGATGGCCTTGTACGGCCCGGCTGGCATCTTCTCATGCCGCATGTCGATCACACCCACGGGCGGCAAGGGTCTGCCACTGACACGCTCAGGAAGATCCAACTGCGTGTAGATTCCCTTACGGGCGTTATTCCAACTCTCGAGCGAAGGGGTGGCAGAGCCGAGGACGATGGGGATGCCTTCCCGATGTGCCCGCACAATGGCGAGATCGCGTCCATGGTACCGGGGCGTGGCTTCCTGCTTGAAGCTTGCTTCGTGTTCTTCATCCACGATGATCAGCCCGAGGTTGGCAGTCGGGGCAAACACCGCACTACGTGCCCCCACGATGACTGGCACCTTGCCCAGGGCAATCCGCCGCCAGTGACTACCCCGGTCAGCGTCGGTCAGGTGGCTGTGCAAGACTGCCACGGAACCGAAGCGGGCTTCAAAGCGCTGCACGGCCTGTGGTGTGAGGCTGATTTCGGGCACCATCACCAGGGCCTGCTTACCCGCCCGCACCACGCGATCAATGGCCTGCAGGTAGACTTCCGTCTTGCCGCTGCCTGTGACGCCATACAGCAGAAAGCAGTGAAAGCCACCAGCATCGATCCTGCTGACAATAGCTTCAAGCGCCTTCTGCTGATCGGTATTCAGATGCAGCGGCTGCTGGGTGGGCAGCGGTTTGGCGGGAAGCAGATGAGTCTCTACCCGTCGCTTTTCGCGGGTAGCATAGCCTCGCTCGACTAGTGCCCAGAGTACCGCCAGCGAACAGGCAGTTTCTTCGACCACTGTGTGTGCCTCATGAAGGCCGGGATGATCACGCAGATACTGAAGGGCGATTGCCTGTTTTTTGCTCAAGCGTGGAGGTGCAATGGGCAGCAGGGGTTCGGGAATAGCAGCGATGAAGTCCCGCTCACGTGACCCAGCCTGAGCCTTGGCTGCGGCAGGGATCACTGCATCGAGTGCCTGGCCCCAGCCACAGAAATAATAGTCCGCCAGCCAGTGGGTCAGCTTGAGCAGTTCGGGCGTGAAGAGAGGATCACTATCGATGACCCGTGTGATAGTCTTGATCTTGCGTTCGGGCTTCTCTGCCGAGAGCGCGACACAATAGCCGATAGCCTGTGCGTTACCCCGGCCCAGAGGAACGATGAGGCGTTTGCCAGGGACTACCTCACCCTGCAACCGTTCGGGCACACCATAGGTAAAGACTGTTGTCAGTGGGCGATTGAAAATGACCTGAGCATAGCCGACCGGCTCGGGTTCTTCGACAGGCAACTGTGCATCGGGAAACAGCAGGTCATCGGGCATGGGGGAATTCTAGGAAAGGAGCCAGAAGTCAGGAGACAGAAGACAGAAGTTAGAAGGCAGAGTAAACAGAAGCTTTCAACCTTCTGACGAACACTTTAGAATGATGGTGTTGCTCAGTCCTGGTTTCCCGCTACTGACTCCTGGCTTCTTCCCTATGCCCACCTGGTCGCTTCCTGGCTTGTTGTTCCCCCAATACGGCTGGGCCTTCGTCAGTATTCCTGTAGTGTTCCTGGCCTGGGTGTATGGACGCCATCAGCGGCGCAAGGTGCAACAACTCTGGAACGACAGCTATGCCCTGCCAGTCACGCGTCGGCTCGGTCGCTGGCTGCTCCTGGGGTTACTGATCCTTCTTAGCTATTCTTTGATGGGACCGAGTGTGGGCCAGACTTCCATCACTCCCACGATGACAGCCCGGGATCTGTTTCTTGCCATCGATATCAGTCAGAGCATGCTGGCCGAGGATCAGCCTCCTGTGAACCGCCTGCAGCGTGCTCAGACAGCTGCACAGGAACTGCTCCACTGGCTTCCGCAACACAAGGCCAGTTGCAGGGTAGGTCTGCTGGCCTTTGCCGGCTCGGGTCGCATTCTCTGCCCACCGACCAGTGATTTGCACCATGTCGAAAGGGTAGTAGCTGACCTGCACGTGGAAAGCCTGGGAATGATGGGACGCCTTACCGATCAGCCTGCCAATCCGGTTGGAACCAGCTTCCAGGCAGTCGAGAAGGTGCTGGAGCAATGGACGATCTCCAACCCCGAAGCAGTTCCTTATACCGAAGTGATGGTGCTCAGCGATGGAGATGACCTGAATGCTGCTGTGGTGGAATCCAAACTTCCGTTCCGTCTGAATGCCTGGGCTGTGGGTGATGGTACGAAGGCATGGCCCATTCCCCATGCATCAAGCTACCTCATGACCACGCCACCTTCAGGTGAAGCTGCGCTGCGAGTATTGACCCAGCGGCATGCTGAACGCCTGCAGCAATGGGTGGCTGGTACGGGCGGCACGGTACTCGTCGAAGATGGTACCCCCCGTCCCCTGGTAGCCTGGTGGCAACAGCAGGCTCAGCAGGCAGTACGTCCCCTGCAAAGTCAGGCTCGGCTCATTCCCGTTGACAGTTCACACTGGTTTGTCGGCTTAGCCGGGCTGCTGCTACTCGCGGAATCCTGCTGGGGAGGCGCCCGAATTCAGCGATGGTAAGACACTGCCTGTTGCTACTGATGCTTTTCGTACTGGTCGCTGCCGACCAGCAAGAGGCTTCGTTGCAGGCAGGCTACCGAGCCTGGTTGCAGAGCGATCTGCCCAAGGCATTGCAGCAGTATGAGCAAGCGCTGCGTCACAGTCGCGACCCGGGGTATCTTGCCTGTGAGCTAGGCTGCTTGCACGCACAAGCAGGGAATTATCGCGATGCAGCCGAATGGTTCCGTCGTTCGCTGGAAGACGCCACTGGGCTGCGGCGTGTGAAGGCAGCCTATGGGCATGCCACCGCACTGACTTATGCGGCCCATGGCTACACCGGGAAACGGGCAGTGGCGATGCTCAAGCAGGCCATTCAGTCCTTCGAACTCGCCAAGCGTGAAGCCCTGGCACTCCCGGAAGCCAATGCATACTTCGACGATGCAGAGCACAATCTGGCGATCGCCCGGACTCTGATGGCCCAGAAGCAGAATGAACCGGAACCGCCGGAAGACATGATGGAGGAGCAACCCACACCCAGTCTGCCGCAACCGCTCAATAACAATGAGGGAAATGGCAACAGCCGGCGAGGTGCCCCACTGACTGGAAACAATACTCCGGGCGAAGGTCAGGGAGGCGGTGATTCACATGCAGGCCGTGGCAATCTGCCACCGTTGCCTGATGATGAAAAGGTGCCTCCAATCAGTGCAACGGAAGCACAGCGACGGCTGCAGGAATTGTTGCAACGCCTGCGGCGACCGCTCATCAATGCGCCGATACGACCGGGGAGCAAGGATTGGTAAACTGCAGCCGCTGGCTCTTCTGCTGGTTTGCGATACTGGCCTGTTGTCAGCCAGGTGCAGCGCAGTCGTTGCAATTGTCAGCCTCACGGATGAATCCCTTCGCAGGGGAGTTGATCTACATCACGCTGGACATCTCACCTGTTGCCAACCAGCCTGCCCAGTCACTCAGAATTCCCTGGTGGAAGAACACCAGTCTCTGGCAGGAAAGTGAAGCCGACTGGCTCCGCCGTTATCAGACAAGCAAGACCAACACGCTCCCACTCCAGTTCGGCGGTCAAACTCTTTACGCTCCGCAGACCAGGCCGGGTGTGTATCAACTTCGCTGGACACTGCTGGTCCCTGAACCGAACGAGGATCAGCCATTGACGCTAGGCCCAGTAATCCTGGGTACCAGCCGTTCCAACAACATCATGCTGGAAGTACGTCGTCCGCCACCGATGCTGGCCGCGTCAGGAACGTGGAACCTCGGACTTGGTACCTATCAGGTGAAGGCACACTGGATGCCCGACACAGTGCCCCTGGGGAGTGAGGCCACACTCAGCCTGGAGGTCAGTGGCAGCGGCATGCTTGCCAGCATTGCCCCACCGGTGCTTTCCACCATGCCCGGCTGGGAAGCAAGCAAGGTTCTTCTGGAATCAGCAGGTTCGACACTGACAGCCAGCAGTCGCACCTTCCGTTTTCGTGTCCGTCCTCGACGGCTGCAATTGAGCCTGCCACCGATCAGCATGAGTTACTTTGATCCGGTTCGCGAGGTGATGGTCAGTGAGCGGGTTACGATACCGGAGCTGAAGGTAACGGGGGCAGCCGACCTCAAGATGATGCCGGGGCATACCGTATTGGATGCTCGTCGTCATCTGGCTGACGCACAGGATTCTGATCTGATGATCCAGGAGCACGTTCGATTGCCTGGATGGATGACGCTGGTAGTCAGCATCCTTCCCTGGATCCCACTTTCGTGGGCAGCGTTCCTTGTTGGCCATCTTGCCTTACAGCGGCTGGCACCCGACTGGCTGGAGAAACAGCAACGGCGAGAACTGTTGCGGCGGTTCTGTCTTCTCCTGCAAGCTGATCCTCGTTCACCTGAGGAAGAGCGGGCACTGCTGCAGTCGTTCCTTCGAGCCTGGGGTGATTCCGACAAAGCAACGATGAAGGAACAGGCTGTGCAACTCCATGCCACGCTGGACCGCTGGCAGTTTGGCGCGCCGCCGCTTGCTGATGCTACACACTACCGTCAGCAGTTGCAGGCCTGCCTGGCAGACTGGAGGCAGCGACTATGATGCTGCCACTGATCCTGATGATGCTGCAGCCAGCTGGCGAACAAGAATGGCCGGTTGCACCCTTGCTGGCCTGTCTGCATGCATTCGAACGCACCCATGGCCGCACGGCGGGGTCGTGGCAGAGAATGGTGGATGCCCGTCAAGCTGTGCGTGATATTCATTTTGCCCAGCCCGCTGTGGCAGGATGGCAAGTATCACTCTACAGCAGTTATCTCGACTACTCCCCGTTCATTCTCGTCGCATTGCTTATGCCGGGGATGCTGCTGTCGTATCGGGCCTGGCGTCACCACCGACTGGGGACGAGCCTGCTCTGGTGTTGCCTGAGCTTTTTACTCATCATCGCGGGTATGAACCTTGCACAGCCGTCTCATCGACCGCTGGCAGTCATCAAGCAACCCGGTGTCCCCCTGCGGCAAGGCAACGGTTTGAGCTACCCAGCTCAGACAAAGCAGGGGCAACCCATCGAACTGGCAGCCGGGGTGGAGGCAGAGTATCTGACACAGCGGAATAATGGCTGGGTGCAACTACAAATGCAAGATGGCACCCTGGGATGGGTGCCACTCGATGCAGTGTATCTGGTGGAGTGAATTACTGGGCCTTGGCCATGAGCAATTCGACCTCCGCCTGTTTGGCCAGGCATTCCTGACGTCGCGCTTTGACCGCGTCCTGCCACTGCTCGGAATTCATCGTGATCAGCATGGCTTCATAGCGACCGAACCATGCCGCAGCCGAAGCATACAATTCGGCGGGGGTAGCTGTATCAACAGGCCATGCTGCCTTGGGATTGGCCAGGAATCGTCGTTCGGCACGAATCGCCAGGTCCATCTTGGCCAGACCCATGTAGTAAGTCAGGTGCTCCCGCAGTTCGGGCATAGCCCACTCGGCAGCCAGTTGCAGGCAAGCCTGTTTCACGCCGACTTCCTTGAGTGAACTGTCAATCTGCAGGAAGAGTTTCCGGCACTCCAGTTCCTTTTGACGCTCTTCGGGTGACCCCTTCTGCATGTTGATCATGGCTGCCCGGCCGCGAATCAAGTCAGCATTCCAGGGCAACAACCGCGTCGTCATAAACTCCTTGAACCCGGGAATGCTCTGGGCCATTTCCTTGTGGAACTGATCCAGTGAACGATCCAGGCGGTTCTCCATCTTGGAGAGTTTCTCCACGGCCTGGTGCGGCTTGCCACGCACCAGCATGTCGCGTCCGCTGCCAGGCTCCAGACGCAGGCTGACAAACAGCTTGTCGAATTCTGCAAGGAACTGGGTGCTGAAGCCATTAGCCCGCAACTGGGCATCCACTTCGCGAGCCCATTCGGGCACCAGCTTATTCCGGGGGATGATCAGTTCCGACAGCCGCGGATCACCCTTGGCTGTTTCAATGTACTTGTGAAAGACGAGGCCAGGATAACCCGAGCGGCCTACAGCGGACCAGGGCTTGACGTCGGCACCCGCTTCCTTGAAACGAGCGATGCGGCCTACCGCATCGTCTTTCAGCTTGACATTGATCTTAATGCCTTCAAATTCCTTTTCCAGCAGTTCCATGCGTGGAGCAAGGCCATTGATGTAGACGATCGAGACCAGTTCACCCTGGGACACCTGTGTTGCTGTTATCGCATCGGGCCGAATACCGATCAGCGAAGGATTTTTCTTCAGTTCATCCCAGGTCGCGATGCCATTCGCTCCCTTGACAGGCTGGCCGGTGTACGGATCAAAACAGTAGAGTTTCCTGTCAATCAGTACCACCGCAAGTATCGGCAGCTGACGAGTCACAATGGTATCGCCCTGCCGTTCCTGCCCCTTGATAATCACGGCTGCAGCATCGGTTTCCGTTTGAGCCATGAGGCTCAGGAAAACGCGAAGTCGATCTTCAGCATCACCTGAACCCAGGCGCAGCAACTCATGGGCTGGCCAGTCCTTGATGATCGCGGGGTTATTCTTGAGGGCAACCTGACGCATGACCCAGCTGAAAAGGTACTTTGCTTCTTCCAGCTGGAATGCGGCACGCTTTGCTGGCTCGCTGGCGGGTGGAATTTCACCGAGATCAATGGTCAGTGAATTGTAAGCGTCACGGAACAGCAGGCAGGAATCGATATAACTGGCGTCCACCGAGGTATTGAAGAGCTTGTTCTTCACATCATCCACGCGACGAGCACGATCGAAATCGCCCTTCACTTCGCTGAGCAACTGCCGAAGCACTTCTTCCTGCGGAGTTGCCAGGGGAAGTACCTTTTTGCTGGTATCGCCGTGGTGGTCGTAGTAGCTATTGAGCTGTTCCACCACGGTGCGGTACGTGGACAGGTTGATGCGGTCGGCAAACAACTGGTTCAGAATGGTGCTGGCCTGATTCTCATCGGCCTGAGCCTTGGCAGCTTGAGCCTCATACTTGGTACAGCCAGCTATTAACAGAATGCTCAGCAGGAAAAGTCGATGCATCGTCCACTCAATGGAAGGTGTTCACGAAGTTAATGCTGCTCGCAGTCGCAGACAGGTTTTGACCAGTTCAGGAAACGCCGACAAAGGCAGCATGTTCGGCCCATCGCTGGGAGCCTGGTCGGGGTTCGGATGCACTTCCAGGAAGATCCCGTTCGCCCCCACCGCCACGGCAGCCTTGGTCAGGTAGGGCACCATGCGACGGTCCCCCCCGGAACGGTCACCCGCTCCCCCTGGAGACTGTACGCTGTGAGTCGCGTCAAAGATCACCGGAAAGCCATATTCCTGCATCTGCGGGATGCCCCGAAAGTCGGTCACCAGAGTGTGGTAACCGAAGGTCGAGCCCCGCTCCGTCAGCAGAATACGCTGGCAACCAGTCTCCTGTAGTTTATGAACTACGTTTTTCATGTCGCTGGGGGCCATGAATTGCCCCTTTTTCACGTTCACGACGCGTCCGGTTTTTCCAGCCGCTTCGAGCATATCGGTCTGGCGGGCCAGAAAGGCCGGAACCTGGAGGATATCGCAGACCTGCGCCACATGCTCGGCCTGCCACGATTCATGAAAATCGGTGAGCACTGGCAGCCCCGTCCGCTTTTTGACTTCGTCGAGAATGGCCAAGCCGGCTTTCATCCCCGGCCCACGAAACGACTTGCCGGACGAACGGTTCGCCTTGTCAAAGGAGGACTTGAAGACCAGCGGAATGCCCAAATCTGCGCTCATCTGGGCCAGTTGATCGGCTATAGGCAGGAGAAACTCCCGCGATTCGATGACGCATGGTCCCGCGATCCAGAGCAGGGGCAATCCTTCCCCTGCAGCCCGGCTGGCATCTACTTTCACAGTGTTGACAGGCATATCGCCATCCTATGATACGTCTTCTTCATGATAGCGACGGAGAATCGCCCGGCACACGATCGGGACAATTCCTTATATCACTTGCGGGTCGCGGGTTTGACAGGCTTCAGTTTAAATGACGTGAAAAATCGCTGGGCGTCCTCACTCATCAGATCAGATTCCGTTTCTGCCAGCACAGATACCAGATAGACCCGTTGGTTGAAGACATACAGCCGAGCACGCAGATACCCGGACCGTTTGCCATCCACGATCACCTCCCGGCCGGGGACCTGATCATACTTGATGTCCTTTTCCGTCACCATTCGTCCGGAGAGGCTGAAGACTGTCTTCGTACGGACATGGTCCAGGATGGCACTGGCGGGCTGCTCCATGAATGTGGATGAGTATTCATACACGCTGACCGTGTAAACTCGCTTTTCAGCGGTAGCTTTGCTGACACTGATATGCACGAGTTTGTTATCAGGCCCCTGTTCCTGGAATGCCTTGCGCTCCGGCTTGGGCATGGTGACCGTGTAGCCTTTGTTGGCTGCGTTCACCACCATCCAACCGTCAGGCTTGTCGCCTTGCAAGACCAGCAGCAGTGCAGTCACAAGGATGGTAGACATGTTCATCTCGCCAGAGCTAGTGTCACTCTAGACGGAAATGCTGTCGGGTGCCAGCGGGAGATTGATGTGGTACACAAAGCAATTCTCACTTTGTAGCCAGTTCCACACACACCACCGCATCGCTGCTGCGTAAATACAGCCGTGTCCCCACCAGGGCTGGATGTGCATAGAGCCCTTTCTCATCGGGGAAGACTTTCAGCCTGCCCAGGAGATTGAACTTTGCAGGCGTTGCCTCCACCAGCAAGAGTTCACCTTCGGACGTAGTGATGAGCAACCGCTTTTCGCTGGCCATAATGCTGGTGTGATTGGCAAAAGCATCATCCTCCGCTCGCCAAATGGTTTTCAGACCATTCCTGACATCAAGGCAAACCATGTCGCGCCAGACGCCATAGAGATGATCACCGACAATGACAGGGCTGTGGGTCTCGGGCGTCAGGTCCATGCTTGCAGCCAGCGGCTCAGGCTTGATTTTCCCGTCAGCGTGGAAGGCATACAGTCGGGTGCCATTGTTCTCGGTGGTAACGACCAGGTGTTCACCCGTCACCATCGGTGTGGGCACGTTGTAATCGCTCTCTTTCTTCGGCTTCAGCGTCCATAGTCGCTGACCGGTGGCGAGATCCCAGCCACCCAGGGTGCTGGCATCGTGCCCGATGATCTGCTTCTTGCCACCGAGCGTAGCCACGATCAGCGAACCATAGGAGGCAGGCTGGCCGGGAGTTTTCCAAAGCACCTTGCCACTGAGTGGCTCCAGGGCGACCAGTGATGCATCAGGGGCTCCGGGAGCGAGGATTAATTTGCCATCCACTAACAGCGGTGTGCCACAGTGTCCCCAGGTGAGTTTCTCGACATTGAACTCGGCACGAACATCCATCTGCCAGACAGGTACACCCGTTTTGAGTTCAACACAATGGAGATGCCCCCAGGCTCCGAAGAAATAAACATGTTCACCAGAAATAAGGGGTGTCGTGCGCGGAGAAGAACCATAATCGAGTTCGCCCGGCGCGGGGTGCCGCAAGGCCCACAGCTCTTCGCCAGTCTCCGCCTTCAGGCAGCGGAAGACATCCATGGAGTTGTTCAGCCCACGTTCGGAGTAGAGTACATATTCGCTGGTGGCTGCCACACCTCCCAGGCCTGGAGAACCTGTACGCGTACGCCAGCGAATAGTCGGCTGGGCTTGCAATTTCTCCGGCAGCCAACGAACATGGCCCCGTCGGCCGGGGCCACGCCAGTCAGTCCAGCCTTGTTCATCGATTACTTTTTTTTAGAGGGTACCTGATAGGCAACGAACCCAGCCTTGGTCTCGAGCGCAGCAAGCAGCGCTGTGTCGCCGGAGACTTTCAACAGGGCTTCCTGCACCCGGTGTTGCTCCGCCGTGGGGAGCTTTTCATTGATGAATGCGGTGATGAAGGCTACCGGTTCCGTTTCACCAACTACTCGCAGATCCCCCTTCTTGATGGTGCCACAGCCTTCGAGCAGCGGCTTGGCGTAGCTGGAAATGACAGCTGCAGCTTTGACACCGTTCTTGTGCATATCCAGGATAGCCGTGGCTCCATCACTGCAAGCGGCACAGGTTTCGTGCTTCTCCTTGGGAGGCACCGCAACCTCATTATCTTTCAGCAGATACAAGGCAGCCTGGTACTTCTCATCGCAATCGGTTGAGCCGAAGAGGATGCGGTAACCCTTCAGATCAGCCACTGTCAGGGCGGCGTCCTTGTTGGGTACCACAATAAGGCCGGTCTGGGTGGTGCTGCCATCCTTGCCGGTGAGCGAGGCGATGGGCTTCAGGGATAGTTTGCTGAGTGGCCCCTGATGGGCGATAACCGAGTGTTTGCCAATAATCAGGTCCGCCTTACCCTGGCTCTTGCGTTCGAGTGCTGCAGCAAGCGATTCAGCGAAGTGTACCTGTACAGAAATGTTGAGCTGCTGTTCGAGATACTTGGCCAGCTTCTCGTAATCGCGCTGGGCGTAACCTTTCACGCAATCGCAGGAGAGTGGAGCTGAGAGCGGGTCCATGACGATCATGGTCATAACCTGCTTCTCTTCAGCGCGGGCAGATGGCACGGTGCTCATGCTGAGTGACAGGCAGACCGCAAACAGGCTGAGGAAGGCAACGATGCGTTTCATGGAGTCGTCTCGCAGAGACAGTGTTGTTGACTAACAGCCGAGTGCTACAGCCGCGTTAACAGCGGCTCGGCAGGAGTCTCGCCCTTCTGCCCAATGTTTTATAACCCGCTGCTAGCTCATTTCTGTACGACGAGCTTCTTCCTGGCCAGGATGAAGATCTTGGAGCCAGGCTGATCGCAGAAGTAGACCTTCTCTTCGTTGGGTGACATTGCGATGGCGACGTTCTTGCAGCCTCCGCTGATCTGTACCTTGCCGACGACACCCAGGAACTCGCCCGTAGCACTGAAGCGTTTGACAAAGCCTTCCGATTCAGCGGTGAAGATGTCACCCTTGGCCCCGGCTCGCAGGTTCATGGGATTACAGCAACCACCAAAGCAGCTCATATCCTTATCGCCAGGTTTGCCCCATTTGCCGAGGGACTTGCCTTCCCTGCTGTAACGGGCAAACTTCTTGAGGGTGTTCTCTGCTACGAGGATATTCTCGCCTTCACAGCAGATGTCCATCTGGCCGCAACAGCCACCCAGCCCACCGATGACCTGCTTAGGTTCTTCAAACTGGTGGTTCATACGCCAGACGGCATAGCCCCAGCCCTTGGTCTCGCCACAGACGATGAAGAGTTCCTTGTCGGAAACAGCGACAGCATTGATGTATCGCAGCCGGGTAAGGGTCTCGCTCACCACGCTGTCCACCGTACGGCTGGAGTAGTACTTCTCTGACTCCTTGTACGATTCCAGAATCTGCTCATACTGCTTGATCATCTGCTTGTCGCGTGCCGTCAATTCATCAGCTTTCTTCTTCTCCAGCTTGTCCTTCATGTCCTTGATCTGCTTGATCTGTTGAGCGAACGATTCCTTCTCCTGTTTGAGCTGCACTTCCGCGTCCTTCTTCATCTGTTCCTTGTTGCTGCTCAGCTTGGCAATGTGAGGCAGTTCGAGGGTCTTGATGAGCTTGCCATCTTTTTCGAAGGTGGCAATGTGAGCATCACCTGCCACGTAGACTTTGCCATCGGGACCGCTGGCAATGCACTGGGCCTTGAAGGGGACATTCCACTGGCGAATCGCTTTGCCCTCCGAGGAGAAAACCTGCACTTCGCTGGTGACGGCACTTTTGCTATCTGTGGGGGGACCATAACGAGCAGGAGCGACCACTGCCAGGATGTTGCCTTCTGCATCAGAGCACAGCGTCTGGAGGGAATTGCCGCTGTGTTTGCCCTTGACCTTGATCTCGACCAGCTTGTCATGCGTGGGGTTGTTCTTTTCGTCGACTTCCTTCGTGGCAGCAGCACTATCAGCCACTTTTTTGCTTGCAGGAGCCTTGGGCAGCGAGGCATCATCATCGGCCCAGGCACTCAGCGTCAGAGCGCTCATCACTGCCAGGCCACACAACCAGCTACGCAGATGCTTCATGATACGACCCCTGAGAAATCCAACCGTTACTGATATGACGAACTTCAAACCAGAACGATTGGTTCGTTCGGTGAATAGATGATAATTCATCCATTGTGCGAGAGCAAGCGAATGTGGTAAGCCATGCTCGAGTTTAATGATTACTCATTATTGGGGTCTGGCACTACGTAATGGCTGTTCCCTGCTGAATGTACTCTCCGGTGCATGCATCACCTTGAGCCACGATTGATACGGCGAGCCGCCGTATCCAGCACTGCCGAAGTCGCATAGTTTCAATGAATTACCATCGGTCGTCGGCAACTCCAGCAAAAGCAGTGGCGGCTGGCGACCGGACCAGTTGATCACCTTCCCCACCAGCCCCTGAGCATCCAGCGTGGGAAGCTTGTCGGGATCCATCGCATTGAACCGGCGGTCGTATGTGAGCAACAGTGGTCCACGATAGATCGAGACGTAGCCCTGGCATTCCCGCGCACCTGTCCAGAAGTGCAGTGACTCGTCCAATTGTATTTCCACCACATCGCCAGCCTGCCAGCCACGTTCCAGCTTCAAATAGTGGCCCGGCTTCTCATCTTGAACAGCCTGCCCATTCACACGAACCGTGGTGCGGGCTGACCAGTGTGGAATACGCAACCGCAACGCAAAGGTGATTGGCCGTGCCGGATCAACTTTCAGCTTGATCGATCCTGATACCGGGTACGTTGTCTCCTGCCCCAGTTTGAGCTCAACCTCCTTCCACTTTGTGGTAATGGTTCCTGGCCCATACCAGTTGAGCAACACCCCTTCGGAATCGTGGAGCAAGGCCCAGTCGCTGATCATGCCGAAGCCTCGCGCGCCATTGACGCTGCAGCAGTTGAGTTCCGGCGAACCTTCGCGGGCCTGAAAGACAATATCGTGAGCACTGGCTTTGCGGACGCCATCCATGGGAGTGTTGTAGGTGCACCAGCGGCCACTGGATGAGTGCATGCCCACCACAGAATTGAGGGTCGAGAGTTCCAACTCGTCTGCAACAATCGAGTTGCCAGTGAGATGCAGCATGTCCACGCTCATCGCCAGCCAGGCAATGGTGCAGCAGGTTTCGATGGCTCCCCGATGATACGGGTTACCCTGAGCCTGTTCCCCGGAGGAGAAGCCGCCGTTATTGTGGCGATCGAGTTTCACGATGCTCCACCACCATTGCTCGAAGGCCTGGCGATACCGAACATCACCGGTGAGATAATACAACTGCACCAGACCCTGGATTGCATGCAGGCTTTCCCATCGGGGCTTGGGCGACTGGAAAAACTCCTTGCCTGCGAGGGCGGCTTGTAGATAGTCCCCCGCCAGCGGTTTGCCCGTCGTATCTCTGGCTGCGAACTCGTCAGCAATCTGCCTGGCCAGTGCCAGGTACTTCGTCTCTCTCGCCTTGCGATACAGCAGGCACAGTGAGTGAACCGGAGCCAGGTTCATTTCGGTGCTGCCTGTGTCCACCAGCCGAGGCGACTTGCCGAGGAAGCTATCACACAAGATGTTGCCTATTCGTATCGCTGCCTGCAAAGCTGCTGGGTCGTGCGCCTCTTCGCTCCAGAGCAGCAGGCCGAGCATCATGTGGTAATGCCCCCAGGCATCCCACGTGGGACCACCTTTGGTCCCAGCATTGGGAGCATGCCCGGTCAGTCGATGGGCTTGCGGCCAGGGACCGAAGTATCCATCGCTCGCTTGCAAGGGAAGTAACTCGGCAACAAATCGCTGCAACACGGCCTTCAGTTGAGGATCACGTGTCAGCCGATACACCTGCACCGCACCGGTCAGGTATTTTCCAGCGAACTCACCTGCCCATGGCTCCATCATGCGATGCGGAAGTCTCTCTCGATCACGGAACATCTCCAGGATGGCAGGGTTGGCATCAGGCACGATCTTGAGCCAATTCTCACTCACCCGGGTGAGGTAGGTATGCAGTATGCCTTGCAACTGAAACCGAGTAGAGAGTGATGTGGACAGTGCAGGCTGGGGTAATGAGGTTTGTTCCACCGCTGAGATGGTATAACACAACACCAGCACATTGAGGGAGAGAAACCAGCGTATCATGCCAAGCTCCAAAGGTCAGGGCGTGATGGTACCCCCGCTGATGAGCAAGGCACAAGCAAAATCTGCCACTCGTCAGAGGGAACGTGCCGAGTATCCTGATAACAGAAGGAGTTTGAGCATGCGATTCACCAAGATGCACGGCATCGGCAACGACTATGTTTACGTCGACTGCATTACTGAACCGTTGAAAGCTGACATCCCGCAGTTGGCCATCAAGATCAGTGACCGGCACTTTGGCGTCGGCTCTGATGGCTTGATCCTGATCTGTCCTTCCGAGCGAGCCGATGTTCGCATGCGCATGTTCAACGCCGATGGCAGCGAAGGGGAAATGTGCGGTAATGGCATACGCTGCGTTGCCAAGTATGTCTACGATCATAGCCTGGCCAGGAAGGACACGCTCAAGATCGAAACCGGTCGCGGCATTCTGGAACTGAAACTACTTACCAGTGGCGGCAAAGTCACCCAGGTGACCGTCGACATGGGCGAACCCATCCTTGAAGGATCACGCATCCCAACGATCTGGGACAAACCCAGTATCGTCCAGCATGTGCTGGAAGACGACTGGGGTGAACAGGTCATTGACATGGCAGAAGGTTGTGGCCTGGAACCGACCATGACGTGCGTTAGCATGGGCAACCCCCATGTCGTGCTCTACTGCAAGGATGTGAACAAGCTGCCGCTGAGTAGCGTCGGCCCCATTCTGGAACATGCCGAGGTCTTCCCCCGCCGGATCAATGTTCACTTTGTGCAGATTCACGAGGGCGATGAAGTGACGATGCGCACCTGGGAACGAGGCAGCGGCATCACGCTGGCCTGTGGCACAGGTGCTTGTGCCGTCTGCGTGGCGGGGGTGCTGACCAGCCAGACCAATAGACAACTGCTGGCTCACCTTCCCGGTGGCGACCTGCAACTCCACTGGGAAGCTGCCAGCAATCATGTCTTCATGACAGGGCCTGCGACTGAGGTGTTCAGCGGCGAGTGGCGGATTGACTAAGCTCCAGCCATATCACAGAGTAACAACATAACCACTGTCAATCACCAGATATCCGTCGTCAACCCATTGTGCGGGTACGAGAGCCTGCACTTTGGAGAGCTTGGCACCCACGACGAAGTTACTCCGTTCACTGTAAGGGCGAGCCACCTTGGCTTTGCTCGTACTACTTTGTGTCCCGTCAATCAGCACCCACTTTGGCAAGCGAGGTGTCGGGGGCGAAACGGAAATGGAATCAATGGTCATTTCCGTGGTCGTCGTATTTCTTCCAGCCATGACTACACCTCCCTGGGGTTTTGGAGAAAAACCACGTTCGTGGCGGATACTGAAGCCAACATTGTGTGTGCATATTTGCCGAATGTAAATCAAAAAGAGCATTGCACATTACTTTTCAGGTGGCTTGATACTGCCCTTGTCTGCCAATTCTTTTTGCAATTTTTTCAGCGTTCTAGCGACATCCTCATGATCCGGCGTACCTGGAGGCAAGACCTCAAGTGCTCGACGTAGCACTCGTTCTAATTCATCCCGTTGTCCGTTCTGCATGCAGACGATATAAGCAAGGCACACGACCCGATAGTACCTCTCGCTGTCAAGCGTTTGGGGAGACTCCGTGATATACGTCAGCAACTCTTTGACCATGTTGAGACATCGGTCGTGCTTTTTCGTTTCGTTGCAGGCATAAGCCAGATTTTCCATCACTTCCCAGGTTTTAGGGCTGTAGGTGCCGTACACTTTCTTGAATGTCTCCAGAATTTCATCGTAGCGCAGAATCGCCTGAGCCCAATCACCTTTCTTGAATGCAATACTAGCCAGGCTCTGTTTCGTTTCCAGAACGGTAGAATTGTCTGAAGACGTAATGCGTAACGCTGATGCCAACACCTCCTGCAGGATAGCTTCCGCTTCGTTGAGCTTGCTGGGCTTCCCAGAGTACCAGTAGCATACTGCCTGGTTGAACTTCATAGTCAACAAGTCGGGATCGTCCTTGTCATAGACTTTGCTCGCTGCGTTTATCAACTCGTCATAGAGCTGAATGGATTCGGGGTACTGTTTCCTGGTCCGGAGGTAATGCGCCAGATTATTCATCGTCTTGAAGGTCTGGGGATGATTCGGTGGCAGGTTCTGGCGACAGAATGCCAGCGCATCACGATTCATCTTCTCCGCCAGAGCATCACGCTTCTGATTCCAATAAATCTCAGCCAGGATTAACATGGTCCGGGGAACATCGGGATTATCAGCTGGTAATACCTGTGTTTGCTCTTTCAGCAGCATCGTCAGCCTTTCCTCTGCTTCGTGCCACTTTCCCATGGAACGCTCCACTGAACCAAGATCGTAGCGAGTGCGAAGCGTGGCTGGAGCCTTGGGTCCTTCGACCACAGTGCGAGTTCGGACACAGTCCAGGAGGAGTTTCTCGGCTTCCTTCAGTTTGTCCATGTTTATCGGCATAATGCCCTGGTGATGCAGGATCCTGGCTATAGCTTCGTTGATCTTGATCACCATCGGGTCATTGTCGGGAATGAGCTTCCTGGCCATCTCAAGTTGAGCTAGAGCTTCCACATTCTCGCCTAACGAACTGTAGCCAATTCCAATTGTCTTCCTGATCGCAGCCTGAACTCGATCGGGCATATCCTTGGATCGTTTCCCAATCAGCTTCGTGGCATTGTCTAACTGGGTTTTGACAGTGATATTGTGATTGGCAAAGAACCCAATCTGCCCGCGTATGTCTGGATCAAATTGACCATACAAATCATGTTCGATGTATTCGAGCAGTGCCCGGTGCAGCTCAGCTTCCTTGTGTGCATTCTCTTCCGCCTGCTTGGCCATCCACATGCCAATGGACGTGGCAATGACACTGCCAATCAGCATGGTGAGCAGCAGCCCTGACACCAGCACCTGGCCGCGGTAGCGATTTACGAACTTCCTGACACGATAGAGGGTGGAAGGCGGAGCCGCCTCGACAGGACGATTGGCCAGGTAGCGTTCCAGGTCGTTAGCCAGCAGGATTGGCGAATCGTAACGCCGGTTACGCTCCTTTTCCAGGCACTTCATGATGATCCAGTCGAGTTCACCAGCAAGCAGATGCTGCAGCCTGGCTGGATCGGATCGGCGGTGTGCTGCGATGCTTGGCAATTCCTTCAGCGTAGAAAGCCTCGTGCTGGGCTTTGGCGGTTCCTTTTCCTTGATCACCATGAGCATCTGCATCAAACCTGCTTCGGCGAAGTCTTTCCGCGTGAAAGGTACCGTCCCCGTCAGCAGTTCATACAGGATGACACCCAGAGCATAGACATCCGTGCGGGTGTCGATGTCCACATTAGTCAAGTCCGCCTGCTCCGGGCTCATGTACTCCAGTGTACCCAGTGGACTTCCGATCTCGGTATCGACAGTCAGCCGGGAGAGGCGTTGTCCTGTAGCCTTGGCTACACCGAAGTCGATGATCTTGGGAACCGGCTTACCATCATAGATTCCAACGAGAATGTTTGAAGGCTTGATATCACGGTGGATGATACCCTTCTGATGAGCATGCTGAACGCCCTGGCAGACAGAGGCGAACAAGGCCAGCCGTTCACGCGGTGTCAGCTTTTCCTTGTCGCAGTACTTCGTGATGGGTAATCCGTGTACCAGTTCCATCACGAAGAAGGGTCTGCCATTCTCGGTGGTACCACCGTCGAATATCTTGGCGATGTTGGGATGGTCCATGATGGCCAGGGCTTGCCGTTCCTGGTCGAACCGTGCGACGTATGCTTGGTGTTCCAGCCCTGTCTTGACGAACTTGAGCGCCACCCGGCGCTGGACGGGCTCGGTCTGCCTGGCAATCCAGACTTCGCCCATGCCACCTTCACCCATTTTTTTCTCGAGCAGGTAGCGGCCTGCTATCACGATGCCTGGCGTGGGATCCAGGGCAGCAAAGGTCTGCGTGGGAATATCTCCGGGATTCTCAACATCCATGGAGAACGACATGCGGTCAGGCTTTTTCGATCCTTCATGATCCGTATTGGCCAGAGACTCCATGGCAGGCTTTTCAAGAAAGCTGCCTCGTGCTTCGTGCGCGTAGACCAACTCTTCCATCAGTAAACGGAGAGGCAGATCGGTGCCGCACGCTTCGTCGAGAAATGTCTCTCGTTCTTCCGAAGTGGGCTTCTGGATAGCCTCGTACAAGATGCTTTCGGGTTTCATGACAGTTCCCCCTGAACAAAGGGCTACCCTATCATGCGAAAAAATCTCGCGAGATTCCCCCGGAATCTACCAGGAATCCACAGCTTTTGTTTATCAGGCGAGGCGCTAGTCAGCCTCCGGCAGAATACCGGCAGGCGATTCTTGCTACGCAGTGAATTGCTGGAGGCTCCAGTGCAGGAAATTGCCGGCCGATGCACCCTTATGTCAATCGGTCCAGCACACCGCCTGCGCAGAAGTCGGGGTTGCCGAAGGTCTTCACCCGGTGACCAAAGCCATGGGCAAGAGACATCAACAGGCGGTTGTGGTGGGCTTTCTTGTACTGCAGACTGCGGCCCATCTTGAAGTCAAGGCCGTTACCCACCAGCACGAAGGGAATGTTGTCGAGCGTGTGAGAATTGCCCTGGCCTAGTTCATTGGTCCAGACGATCAGGGTGTTGTCAAGCAGGCTGCCGGGGCCGCCCGGTTCCGGTGTCTCCTGCAATCGTTTCGCCAGATATGCCAGTTGCTCGCAGAACCAGTGATTGATCTTCGTCAGCTTCTCCTGGGCCTTCTCATTGTTGTCGGGCTCGTGCGAAAGGTCATGGTGCCCTTCAGTGATGCCAAGCCAGCGCATCTTGGCCTGGCCTACTGAGTTGGTGTACTGCAGTGTAGCCACGCGGTTAAAGTCAGCAGCAAAGCTGTTCACGATCAAATCGATCTGCATCTTGCTGATCCTGGGGATGTTGTCGTTATCGCGGCGGGTGCCCGGTTCCAGTTCCGGCACCGCATGACCAACATCCTGCTTCTTGCTGGCTTTCAATTCCTGTTCCATCTCTCGAACGAATGTTGCATGTTCATCCAGCAGCCGACGGTCTTCTGCACTCACTGCTCCACTTACCTTTTTGAGATCGGACTGAACATCATCGAGAATACTTTTGAGCAGTTCCTGATCTTTGACTTTGCCATAGAGCTTGCTGAACATCTGGTAGGGATCATCGATAGGTGCAATAGGCTTGTTCGGGCCGGCATAGACCATGCGAGTCCAGGTGTCAGCCCGCTCGGGCACCATCACGCCGAACTCGAGCGAACCGAAGCGGGTGCGCGTAGCTTCATTGGCCTGCAGGTATTCCTTGATCGCCTGGTCGACCGATTTACCGGAAGACCAGCCAGCGGGGGTGTCGGAGCCACCCTGGATGTTGCCGGGAAAAAGTTCGATGCCGGTGAGCAGGCAGCCGATGCCACGCATGTGGTTATCGCCATCACCCTTCACGCGGTCGCACACTCCTTTGAGGATGAGCGTCATCTTCATGAAGGGTTCGAGCGGCTGGAGGCACGCCTTCAGCTCGGTAAGGTCGCCTTCCTTTTCGGGCCAGAAATTTTTAGGAACGATGCCATTGGGGCTGAACATGACGATCATCCGCTGCTTGCGGGCCGCCTGGTTGGCGAAACCCAGGCTCGGCAAGTTGAGAATGTAAGGAAGCGAGGCGGCACTCAAGCCCATTGTGCGGATGAACTCACGACGATGCATTATCTTCTCCTCTCCGGAGGCATAGCCATCCGGTTCGTGAATGTACTCTACTTCTTCGCTTGCATAGAGCTATCTCTGCCACGCAGTGCTGCGTCGGCGGAGATTTGCACCACCAGGTGGCGGATGTTGAAGCCGTTGTCAGTAAAGTGTTTCGTCATTTCCTGTCGTTTCGATAAGCCATAGGCCCGAATCGGCTGCTTGATCAGATGCTGGAACATCTGTTCGGTAAAGGCTTCATGTACTTCGGGACTGTCAGCCAGGAACTGGGCCAGATCACATACACCATTGAAGTTAACCACTTCGCCTGAGCGTGTCTGGTAGTAACCGCTGGCGTCGATGGGCTTCTCCTTCTCTTTGGCGCGGAAGCGACCCACCGCATCATATTGCTCCATGGTGAAGCCGAGCGGGTTGATGATCTGGTGACAGCTCATGCAGGCCTGAGGCTTGGTCTGCAGGGAGACCCGTTCTCGGGTGGACATGGCTGGGTGCAGTTCCGGAGCGATGGGAGTGACAGCTTCTGCAGGTGGTCGCAGGAGCAATCCAAGAATACCCCGCGCCAGAAATACTCCGCGGTGAATGGGAGAGGTCTCTCCGACATAGGCGAAGCTGGACATCAAATACGGATGCGTCAGCACCCCTGCCCGCTTTTCGGTGTTGAGCTTTACTTTCGTGAAACTTTTGTCCTGATGATCGTAGCCGTAGAACCTGGCGAGGCGGTCGTTGTAGTAGACTTCCTCGCTGAGGAGCAGGTCCTTGAAGTATGCCCGTTCACTCCAGACGACATCAGCCAGAAAGAGATCGAGAGATGTTCGCAGGTCATGGATCAATTGAGCATCGAAGCCGGGGAAGCGCTTAGGGTCTTTCGCCAGATCGGTGACGCGGTCCAGCTTGAGCCAGTTCCGGATGAACTCATTGACCTTGGCCCTGGCATACGGACGGTTCAGCATCCGCCAGCCTTGCTGTTTCACCTGTTCGAGAGTCTTGAGTTTGCCCTCTTTTGCTGCTTTCAACAGTTCCTGATCAGGAAGTGTATCCCACAAGGCAAAGGACAGGCGGCTGGCGACGGCGTAGTCGTCGTTCTGCTCACCCACTTCACGATACAGGAACTGGGGGGCCTTGAGGGCCTTGACCACCACCATCTTGACGGCTTCATCGGTGTTCTTCGCTTTGGTGAATGGCATCTCGATGTACCGTTGTTTCTGTTCGTCCGTCAGGGGCCGACGAAACGCTCGTTCCACGAGGCCGGCACAGTAGTCTTTTACCTTTTTGTCCCGTTCCTTGTCGCCAGCTTTGATATTGGCAAGGCGGTCGAGGTTACTTACCACATAGGTGGCTGCATCGAGAGCGGCATCGGTCGCTGCAGCATCCCAGGCTTTGGACACCGTGCTGCCCCGCTCCCAGCCGTAACTGCGATCATCGGGCGGGAACGAATTACTGACGACGTAGCTCTGCGGGAACCAGTCGGTAGCCAGGTGAGTACTGGGGATAGGGTGGGCAATGCCGGTTGGTGGCTTCCACATCAGGGTGATGAACGCCGGTTGTGGCGGGGCAGCAGCCTTCTTTTCTTTCTTGTCGTCCACACCCTGCTTGGCCTTGCTGAACTCCAGCTTGATGGGGTACGCCTTGCCGGCCACAAGGTAGATCCCAGCCTTGTACTCGGTGTCGTTGCCTGATTTGACCATGGCATCGATCAGCGGCTTTTCGTGGTTGTTCACATGCAGTTTGACAGCCTGGTTGCTTTTGATGATGAAGTCATACCAGCCGGTTTCTGCCGGGAGAACACTGCCTGACCAGTGAATGTAGAATTCATAGTCTTCGGTCTTGCCGGGTACGGGACTTTTGGTGCCGAAGTCGAAGTCGACGCCGGCATCGAGGCGGTTCAGCACTTTCTTGTCGTTCCGCCAGTGCTTGGCAGCGAAATAGTCGGCGTTGAGACC
Source organism: Gemmatales bacterium (assembly GCA_046350055.1). GTDB lineage: Bacteria > Planctomycetota > Planctomycetia > Gemmatales > HRBIN36 > JAEUIE01. Next base: position 307,765 of record JAXMBC010000001.1, read on the forward strand.
ACGCTTGTCACCCCACCAGCCAGTGGGCTGTTTGTAGTCGACGACATCTGCCACAGCGAGACGGAGTTGCTTGACGGTGAGGCGGGAGAGATCGATGCGGGCGGGACGGTTGCGTTCACGGGCCACGCGAGAGTAGAAGGCATCGTGGATGTACTTCGCTACCGCGTCAGCTTCTTCGGGCTTGAGGGATTCGGGGGCGTCCTCGGGCATCGTCCTGGCGATCTGCTTCGACAGTTGATTGACCGACTTGTCACCTTCCAGGGGTGCGGCGTACTTGTTCTTGACTCCCTCACCCTGCGGGCCATGACAACGGATGCACTGCTTCTGATAAATCTGCTGGCCGAGTTTGTTCGGCTCGTCGGCGTGCGTGGAAATAGCAAGAGCGAGCAGAGAAGCAATCGCCAGTGTGCATCGCAATACTGAGATGTTGAGCCTCCACCGCTTACTTCGTGCGCGGCTCCTCGTATCTCCGGTCATGTTTCCCACACCAGGCATCTATCACCCCCAAGGCGGGACTTTTTTTTAGTATTCGTCACTAATCAGAAGTGAGAGGCGAGCTCTACCCTATTAATCTGAAATGTAACCCTTGTCGTGTCAAGGGATTACCCTTCCCCTATAGAATAGCCTCATCTTTTTATCACCAGAAAACAGGCACACCATGGCCAGTTATACTTACCGTGACATTGCCAAGATGCTCGATCATTCGCTTCTCCAGCCGGTGCTGACCGATGCAGACCTGGAGAAGGGTTGCAAGCTGGCTAAGGCATACGATGTCGCGACCGTCTGCATCAAGCCCTATGCCGTGACAGCTGCGAAGGATTGGCTGGCGGGTAGCGACGTCGGTGTCTGCACCGTCATCGGCTTCCCCCATGGCAGTCACCTGACCAAGATCAAAGTCCTCGAGGCCCAGGCAGCCATGGCTGATGGGGCCACGGAACTGGATATGGTGGTCAACATCGGCAAAGTGAAGACCGGCGACTGGGACTATGTGAAAAAGGACATTGCTGAAGTCGTGGAGGCCGCCCACCGAGGCAACGCCAGGGTCAAGGTGATCTTCGAGAACAGCATGCTCGACACGGCGCAGAAGATCAAGCTCTGTGAAATCTGCAGCGAGGTGAAGGCCGACTGGGTGAAGACTTCCACTGGCTACGGCGATGGCGGCGCAACGGATGATGATCTTAAGTTGATGCGGCAACACAGTGCCCCGCATGTGCAGGTGAAAGCTGCAGGTGGCGTCCGCACTTTCGACCGCATCCTCATCGTTCGCGAGCTGGGAGTGAGCCGTGTTGGGGCGACCGCTACTCCCGCCATCCTTGACGAGTGCCGGAAGGCACTGGGAATGCCAGCCGTGCAGTTGTAGGAATGCGTGGCAATGCTGTAATGCGAACCCATCACTTCCACCATCCAATACAGGCGAACTGACCATGCACCCCAGTATCCTTCTCTACCTCGGTCTTTCCCTTGCCTGGCTGGTGATGGCAATCCTCATCTATCTGGGCTTTCACGAACGCTTTCTCGGCAAAGCAGAGCCTTGGAAGCAATACCTTGCTATGGGCCTCTGTCTGCTGATGATTCTCTGGAACTTCGTCCGTATCCATCGATTACGACTCCGTCAGAAACAACAGTCTTCTGCTCAACCCACGGAAAACAGTGACACCCTATGAGGCTGCTCCTCCTGGAAACCAGTGGAACCGTCGGGCGACTGGGCCTGGCTAATGATGCAGAAGTGCTCGCTGATGCGATGCTGGACCGTGGCCAACGGCATGCCCGTGATTTGATGCCACGCTGTCAGGAACTGTTTGTCCACCAGGGCTGGCAGCCCCGTGATGTCGATGCCATTGCTGTCAGCATGGGGCCCGGAAGCTATACGGGGCTGCGCGTGGGAGTGATGACCGCCAAGACTCTGGCGTATGCACTCAGCAAGCCATTGCTGGCGATTCCGACTTTCAGCATTCTTGCTCAGCAATGTTACGCCGTTGATCCAGATCTGAGCACGTTACAAGTGATTGGCGACGGGCAACAGGATCGCGTTTACGTACAGCGGTATACTTCACATACAGAAGCATCGAACCTGGTGATTGAGTCAGGAGATGCGTGGCGGGCATCACTCGTCGCTGGGGAAACAGTAACTGGTCCGGGGCTGGTGGTACAACAGGCACAGTTGCCGAGCCACGTACGAGTATTACCCGAGGCAGTCTGGCATCCGCAATTACCAGCGATGTTGGCTTTGGCTGCCCGGAGTTTCAAGCTGCAACAGTTCGCCGACCCTTTCAGTCTGGAACCACTCTATCTGCGCGTCAGTGCTGCCGAGGAGCAATGGACGGCGATGGGGAAGTAGCTTACTTCACTTCCGGTTTCACACTGGCATGACTGTTAACGGTCAACACCAGGCACGGCGCATGGCGGAGTACCTTTTCTGCCACACTTCCCATCAGCAGGTGCTTCAAACCCGTACGACCATGCGTCCCGAGCACGATAACATCCGTATTCATTTCCTGGGCTATCCGAAGAACTTCAGGAACCGTTTCTCCCAGTACACATTGCCGCTCTGCACGAACATTCTCAGCGGGAACTTCTAACGCGTGGAGTAGAGCCTCGGCTTCCTTTCGAATAGCAGCAGTATCAATAGCCTGGTAACCCTCGATGGCAGGTATCGCAGCAACATGCAGCACCACCAGTCGAGCACCGTAATCACGTGCCAAGGCACAAGCAACCTGCAGGGCATTCCTGGAATTCTCCGAAAAATCTGTCGGGTGCAGGATCGTACGAATGCGTAGCATGGGCCTCTCCAGAAGTTGGTACATGACCATCAACTATTGTACGCTGTTTACCGCCCATTCTAACAAATGTTAATCCAGGTAAGCTTTTCCGTAGCTTCTTTCCATAACGATTGTACCGGCCACCCTGGGATTGCCGAAGAATGAATTGGGTCTGTCACTTCAGCACCTTCGTGGAAGGACTGTATGGCGAGTATCGCCCCTGAGCGGCCTGGGTTTCTGACCAGCATCGGCGACGCAGCCTTCCGCTTTGCTGTTGCCTGGGGCGATGTTGCAGACTTTGGCCTCCGCTCATTTGGCTGGCTCTTCCGCCGCCGGATGACTTCATCAAACCTCGTCGGCATCTTTTACCAGATTGGCGTTCGCAGCGTACCGGTCGTCGGCATCACCGGTCTTTTCATCGGCATGGTGCTCGCGGTGCAAAGCTATGGGGAGTTTATCCGATTCCCCACCATGAAGGGTTGGATGGGAGCAGCCATCAACCGCAGCGTGATCTGTGAACTAGGCCCGGTCCTGGCAGCGACGATGCTCGCCGGCCGGGTTGGCTCTGCTATTGCCGCAGAACTTGGAACCATGCGAGTGACCGAGCAGATCGATGCGCTCATCTGCTTGGGCCTCAATCCCATCCATCATCTGGTGGTTCCCCGCTTATTGGCCTGCGCACTCCTGATCCCCATGCTCACGGTACTGGCTGACTTCATGGGCGTCGTAGGCGGCGCGTTTATCAGCACGCAATATTTCGGCATCGAACCACATCAATACTGGTCGATGTCGCAGAAGAAGATCGCCATGTGGGACATCTTCGTCGGCCTGTTCAAGTCATGCGTCTTCGGGGCGTGTATTGCCATCATCAGTTGCCACAAGGGATTCCACAGCACGGGTGGCGCTGAAGGCGTAGGTAAAGCTGCCACCACAGCGTTCGTTCGCTCTTTTGTTGCTATCCTGATTCTCGACTTCTTCCTGGCGATGTTCTTCAATACGCTTCATCGCCAGCTTTGGCCTCGAGTCTAAGGAGGCCGCCATGCAACCCAAGCCCCCTTCGGGACTCAACTTCAAACTGCCACCACCACCCGAGGTGGTCATCCGCTTTGATAACGTCAGCCTGGCGTTCGGCGAGCAACTGGTGCTTCACAATATTAATCTCACCTTCGACAAGGGCCGAACGCATGTGATTGTGGGAGAAAGTGGCTGCGGCAAAACGGTGATGCTCAAGCTCATCATCGGCCTGCTGAAACCCACCGCCGGTCGCGTTACTGTGAACGACAAACAGATAGCAGACCTTCCCGAGAAGGACCAGGTCGTTGAACGGCTCAAAATCGGCTATGTCTTTCAGGGAGCAGCATTATTTGACAGCATGACTGTCTTCGAGAATGTCTCGTTTCCCCTGCGAGAACACACGAAGCTGAAAGCCAGTGAGATTGAGCAAGCCGTCAAGAGCAGGCTGCAGGAGGTAGGCCTTCCGCGGGGTGTGGAACGCAAACGGCCTGCTGAACTCTCCGGTGGCATGAAGAAGCGGGTCGGCGTCGCCCGGGCTTTGATGCTCGACCCGGAAATCATGCTCTATGATGAGCCGACCACCGGCCTCGATCCGATCATGACCGATGTCATTAACAATCTCATCGAACAAACCCATCAACGGCGCAGTGTCACCAGCATCGTGGTGACCCACGATATGAAGACTGTCCGCAAGGTGGCCGACCGCGTGCTCATGCTCTATCCCGTGAGTCGACTGGAGCATGGCGAACCGCAGGTGATCTTTAACCAGGGGCCGAACGATCTACAGATTTGTTCTGACCGCCGGGTTCAACAATTTATCCGCGGCGAAGCCTTTATCGGCAGCGACCGCCTGGACATCGCTTCGGAGGATATCCACGGAGCGGAGAATGTGTTCTAGAAGCTGGGAGACAGGAGTAAGGAGCTAGAAGGCAGAGGAAACAAGTAGCCAGTAGCAAGGAGCAAGAAGACATTGAGTAACTTCCTCAATCAACCTTTTTGCTCTACCAGCTACTTGCTTCCAGTTACTAGCTCCTAGCTACAACTTTCCCGAGACAGGATCGAACCATGAACGACAACGCCATGAAATTCCGTCTCGGCATCTTTGTCCTGGGCGCAGGCATTTTACTGGCCGTGCTCATCGTCCTCTTTGGCGACCTGCCTGATCTGTTCCGTGGGCAATACCAGTACACCGTCCGCTTCGCGCAGGCCCCGGGAGTGGAAGCAGGGTCGCCAGTGCGCAAGTCAGGCATTCGCATTGGCGAAGTGAGCAACTTCAACCTTGATCCGGAGACTGGTGCTGTCGCAGTCGTGATCACGGTCGAGAAGAAGTATCAGCTTCGAAAAGGGGACATGCCCACCCTGGGCCGCGGGCTGCTGGGAGATTCCAATATCAATTTCGTTCCCATCGCTGAGATCAAGCAAGTGGGAGACCGGGAACCTGCCCCTGCTGGTTTTGTCTACGAAGGAAAATCAGGGGATGTGCTGACCAAGCTCGGTGCCGCTGCAACCGATCTGGTACCTGCTTCCCAGGCAGCAGTCGATGAACTCCGCGAACTCTCGAAAAAGATCAACGAGATGCTTCCCGAGTTCAAACGCACCATGACTGAAGCCCAGGTAGCCATGAACAAGTTTGGCAACGCGGCAGAGAGCGCGGATAATATCCTGCGAGGCAATTCCGACAAGATCGGTAAAGCTCTCGACAATGTCAGCCTCGTTTCAGAGCGGCTCGGCAACATGATCACGCCGAACATGACCCGCCGTATCGAAACCATCCTCCTCAATACCGAAACCGTCAGCGCCGAGATGGCTGCACTGCTCAACGACGAGAACCGCCGAACTGCGACAGAGACATTGAAGTCTGCCCGGTCAGTGATGGACCGCTTTGCCCTGGTCATGAACGATGAAAACGTGAAGAACATCAACAGTACACTCAAAAGCCTGCAGGACGTAGGCAGTAACATTGCCAGGACGCTGCAGACAGTGGAAACCGGAGTAGCTGATGCCCAGAAACTGGTCAAGAACCTGGATGCGGGCGTGACCGATACCCGCAAGCTGGTGAATAATGTCAACAGCCGCGTCGACACACTTGGGCCTCAAGTGGACATGACCCTGCGAGATGCAAGCGCCGCCATGAAGCGGTTCAGCACCTCGGCGGAGAAACTGGATACTGTACTGACGAATCTGCAGTCGTTCACCAAGGAGTTGGGCGAACGAGGCCCGGCGATGATCAAAAATCTGGAGGATGCATCGACACGGGTAAGTCAGGTGGTGATAGATATCGGGACCTTCAGCCGATCGCTCGCCCAGGGTGATGGCACGATCCGCAGACTGGTCATGGATCCCGGGCTGTATAACTCATTGAACGAAGCAGCCGCCTCGGCCAGCAAAAGTGTCATCCGACTGGATCGCGTCCTCTACGATTTCGCGATCTTCGCTGACAAACTGGCCAGACATCCGGAATTGCTGGGTGTGAGTGGTGCAGTCGCGCCGAGTTCGGGTATTAAACGGTAGTTGTCTGCATCGAGCACATCGACAGACTACGCATTCCTCATTTCCCTTGGGGGCGCGGCACAGACCCGATGCTCGTCACATGAGCATCCCGTGCTGAAGCCTGTACTCAGCTTTCCATTCAGCAGCTTCAGGCTGATGTTTAATCATGATGGGGGCTACAATATCGCAGACGACCAGCCTCAATGGGAACAGCCATGGCAATGCAGTTTCGTACCGTGCAACTCGGAACGCCTCGCCACGCCGATGAAGGTCTTCGCCTGGGCACAGTACGTTTCCTGCCCCGAGGGGTAAAGAAGAGCGATTATGCCAAACTCAATTACTTCGACATCTGGCTACCACAACTCGCGCCGAGTGCGTCACTGATACAAGGGCTGAAATCAGGGAAGCTGCCATTCGCCACATTCAGCAAACGCTACCGCAAGGAATTGCAGGCAACGGATGCAAGGCAACTCGTCCAACTCCTTGCCAGCATGGCCCAGCACACACCACTCTCCGTGGGTTGCTATTGTGAAGATGAAAGCCAGTGCCACCGCTCGGTATTGGGCGACGTCATTCGTAAAGCTTCCGGGGCATCAGTCAACAGTGAGTAAGGAGACAACCATGGACACCTTCCGTCAGACCTATCTTGATGAAACTATCGCTGTCTATCGCCAGCATCAGCAGTGGGCTGAGGCAGCACTTGCGCAACTCGGCGATACTCCTCGGTTCTTCCAACCACTCGGGCCTCGCTCCCACAGTGTTGCCATCACGGTCAAACATGTAGCAGGAAACCTGCGTTCCCGCTGGCTCCATTTCCTCAATGAGGATGGAGAGAAGCCTGATCGCCATCGCGATCAGGAGTTTGTTATCACACCGAATGACACGCATGCCAGCCTGATGACTGCGTGGCAGGCTGCCTGGCAGATTCTGTACGCGGAGCTTGGCGCCCTGCAACCCGAAGATCTGGAGAAGACTGTGACCATTCGTGGCGAGAAGCTCAGCGTACCGCGAGCCATTCAGCGCTCGCTGGCCCACACTGCCTATCACACTGGTCAGATCATGTATCTCTGTCGCTTGTTGAAGGAAGGCGACTGGAACTGGTTGACCATAGCGCCGGGCCAGAGTCAGGAATACAATCGCGGTACGAATATGAAATAGTTAGCGACGGAGCGCCGCCAGGATTGCTCCTGCTTCATTTGCCACTGGCACGGGCTGCTGGGCATACTTCCCGGGCTGCGGCCCCATGTGATACCCCACCGTCGCATCGGGATCCTTCAGACCGTGTGCGGTCAACAGGCATACCACTGAGTCGTCTCGCCCGATCACTCCTTGTTGTCGCAACAGCCTGGCCCCGGCCACACTCGCTGCACTGGCAGGTTCACAGCCAAAGCTGCCCTGGGCCACGACGGCCTTGGCATCCAGGATGGCTTCATCGCTCACGGCTCGCACCACACCGTTCATTGTTGCCAGCGATCGCAGTGCCTTCGGCAGATTCGCCGGCCGATGTATGGCAATGGCAGAGGCTACCGTCTGTGGCTTGGCATGAGTCCGGTCCAATTCCCCATAGTAATCGTTCACAATCGAGTGATCCCAGGCTCCATCGTTCCACACCAGGCCGCGGTCGTTCACCAGAGTTGCCAGCGTGTTAGCACCTTCTGCCACGATGATAGCCAGCCGAGGCTTCTTGTTGATCAGTCCCAAAGCATGCATTTCCTCGAACGCTTTCCCGAACGCTCCAGCATTTCCCAGGTTTCCGCCCGGCGTCACGATCCAGTCAGGCACCATGCCCGACAGCGATTCGAGGATGCGATACATCACCGTTTTCTGTCCTTCCAGACGGAAGGGATTGATGCTGTTGACTACATATAGCTGAGCCTGGGACGACACTTCGCGCACACGGGCCAGGGCATCGTCAAAGTTACCCGCGATCTGCAGCGTCAATGCCCGATGGTCCAGCGCCTGGGCCAGCTTGCTCTGTGTCAGCTTGCCAGTGCCGACGAACACCACCGCCCGCAGCAACTGTGTTGCTGCAGCAAAGAGTGCCAGCGAAGCACTGGTATTCCCGGTCGAAGCACAGGCAGCCTGGGTCGCACCGGACAGACGAGCGTGAGTAAATGCCGCAGCCATACCATTGTCTTTGAAACTGCCTGAGGGATTCATCCCTTCGTGCTGCAGCCAGAATCGATCATCCGCGATGCCCGCATACTTTGCCACTATCGGCGACTGCAACAAGGGCGTGTTCCCTTCGCCAATGGTTACTATCTGCTCTGAAGATGCGAACGGCAGAAGTTCTCGAAAACGCCAGACACCACTGCGGTTCATGGCAGAAGTCACGTCTGCCCGCCGCTCTCGCCAGGCATCCCACCCCGGCATCCTGGGCGATTTACTCCAGTTGTACACCACATCGACGATGCCACCACACACCGAGCAGGTAAAGTCAGCTGTTCCAGTACCCGCACAGGACGAACGCAGACAACGCAAGGATGCAGTATTCATAATTCCATTCTATTTAACCGTCGCTATTTGCCCCCGGATAGGTCATGGCAGCTACCAGCGTATCCGTGACATCTCTTGCAGCTCACACAGCCATATACTTGAAGGAATCGCACTCATCCGCCCGGCTGCTGGACGGACCAGGTGTTTCAAGGAGTTTCATCATGCCAGTCAAGGCCTACGCTGCTCAGAACGCCAAAAGCCCTCTGGGGCCACATAGTATCAACCGTCGCGAACCTCTGCCCACCGATGTGCAGATCGACATCCTCTACTGTGGTGTCTGCCATTCCGACCTGCATCAAGCACGCGATGAATGGCATGCATTCTCTCCCACCACCTACCCCTGTGTGCCCGGCCATGAAATTGTTGGCAAGGTGACAAAGGTGGGCAGGAGTGTAACAAAGTTTAAGGTAGGCGACCTGGCTGCAGTCGGTTGCATGGTCGATTCCTGCCGAACCTGTTCCAGTTGCAGAAAAGGATTGGAACAATATTGCGAGAACTACGCCACCTTCACTTACAACAGCCCCGACAAACACACCGGCGGTGTTACCTACGGTGGCTATGCCGACAGTATCGTGGTCGATGAAGCGTTTACTTTGAAAGTGTCGAGCAAGCTCAATCTGGCAGCCACCGCACCGCTTCTGTGTGCGGGCATCACCACCTACTCACCGTTGCGCCATTGGGGTGCTGGTCCCGGCAAAAAGGTCGGCATCATCGGCCTGGGTGGCCTCGGACACATGGGTGTCAAGTTTGCCCGGGCGTTTGGGGCTCATGTGGTTCTCTTTACCACCTCACCAGGCAAGGTGGAAGATGGCAAACGACTGGGTGCACATGAAGTAGTCGTCTCGAAAAACGCCGACGAGATGAAGAAGCATGCGAACAGCTTCGACTTCATTCTCGATGCTGTTTCAGCGGATCACGACATCAATGCCTACCTGTCTCTTATCAAGCTGGATGGCACGCTGTGTCTGGTTGGTGCACCGGAAAAACCACTCCCGGTCTCAGCCTTCAGCCTCATCATGCCACGGCGCCGATTTGCCGGTTCCGGGATTGGTGGTATTGCTGAGACTCAGGAGATGCTCGACTTCTGTGCCGAGAAAGGCATTGGAAGTGATATCGAAGTCATCCCCATCCAGAAGATCAACGAAGCCTATGAGCGTCTTCTCAAAGGTGATGTGAAGTATCGCTTCGTGATCGACATGGCCTCGCTGAAAGCGTAGACCTCTTGCCTCTGGTCTTTCAGACCAGAGGTTAACTGCCCAGGATTTGTCGCAGGACAGGCAGCACCAATCTGGCACGCTCGACATCCAGAGTCAGTTCCATGCTCTGCTGTGGCTTTACGGCTGGGCTCGTGCCCATGTGCTTCACCTTCTCGCCCATCGACCGCCGTTCCGGTCCGGTAAAGTCTGCAAAGGCCCGTCGCAGCAGTGGCACCATTTCGATGAAGTGCTCTTCGCTCAAGTCGACGAGCCAACGGTCCATCGTCCGCCACAGCTCTTCCTGATGCAGGAGCACCATGCCCGAGCCACGAAGCAAGCCTGTCACCCAGGCAGCCACCACCGTGGGTTCAAGTGATGGAGAAAGAGCCAGACGAGTCAGGCGATGAAAGTCCTCCTCACTCAGCTTCCCTTTGTCAAGAAGCAGACGGCAGCACCTCCCCCGCAGAAGCCCATGCAGCGAACCCGTCATCAGTTTGCCTAGGACCACCACCCACTCGCTGATCAGGTCATCACGCTGGAGGGTTTCCAGTGCTGCGGTTACCTGATCGAGTTTATCAATCATCTGTAGTGCAGCATCATCATCCAGCGATGCGCAAGCTGCAGGCAACCCCACCAGCACGCGAGCTACGATACCTTCCAGAATTGGTGTTACCGCTTCCGAAGCGGTCTGCCGAACGTCACTGTAGCGAATGAGTTTGACGAGTGACGGGATGGCAGCCATCAGTTGAGGCACATCCGCTGCCACCGCAGCCTGGTTCTGCAACTGAATCAGAATCAGGGGAATGGCCGAGGGCAACTGGGCCAGCAATGCCACCTGCAGCAGACCTGCCAGTGTGCCGACCTCCTTCATCTCCGCAGCCTTGCTGATGCAACGGCTACTGGCTGCCGACTCCACGGTGTTACCCCACAGGCTGGCGTCGATGACCTGCACTGCCAATTCAGGCTTCCAGGTGACCTCCCAGTATTCATGAAACGTGGAGGTGTTCATCTTCTGCGGCTGAAGGGCAGCCCACTGTACTTCCAGAAGATGCAACCGATGAAACAATGTGCTCCAGGCCAGATCGTTCTCCTTACGCAGATCGAGATCGAGCGTCTTGATCTCCGACGATCGCTTGAGCCGCATGGAACGCGTCTGCTGTTCCAGGTCGCGTGCCAGTGGTACCGAGGCGACATCCTCCGGTACCTCGCCAATGACATCTCCCACTTCGAGCCGATCGTGGATCAACTGCAACGGGCCGGCATTTCCATGGCACAATACCGTCAGCATGGCTTCATGGAGTTCCGTCAGTCCCGGCGAACGCAAATCCCGCAGGGAGGCAAGCGTCTCGGCCAGCCGTTTGGCTTCGATCACACTGGCTGACGAAGCATCGAGATCAGAGTCGCGAAGCAGCCGGGCTGCCCGGGTCAGTAAATGAGTTGGTGCATCGTCGCGATATCGCCAGATGTTTTCGTACCATCCGGGCGATTGCATGCCAGCACCGTAGCCGCTGCGAAAACTGAGCCGCGAGTAGGACCAGGGTATCCACGTGACTGTTGTTCTGGTTTTACTCATTCCCTTGAGTTGAGCTGCATCGTCTTTGACGGAAAACCGATCGAGAGCTTCCAGCGTGAGTACTGGTGCGTGGTAGGCGCCGCAGATTACTGCCACCCGGGTTGAAAGTGATTGACGCACACTGCGCAGCACCTGCCGCATGTGGGCTTCCCGCCGCACGTCGCGTGGGCTCGTCACTGGATATTCGGCCCGCACGGCAGTCATCGCTTCAAGGATCGCCTGAAACAATCCTGCAGCATCAGCCCGCCGTTCGACCTGCTCTTCCCACCACAGTTCGTGATCAGCAAAGCCTGCTGCCTCCGCCAGAACTGCAATCGGATCCGCTCGCCACTCTGGTTGTGCTTCGTCTTCCGGCTCTTCTTCCTCTTTCTGTTCGCCCAACTGTACGCTCTGGGGCAAATCCATCAACTTGACGGGCACCCGATGCTCCTGTGCCCAGCGTAATGACTGCCATTCCGGAGAGAACTCCGCCAGCGGGTAGAAGACACCGCGTTTCGGCTCATCGGGTGGATAGAGCAGCATTGCCAGCGGTGGTTTGAGGCCGACATGTCCCACATGTTCCAGAGCAGGCTGTGCATCAGCAGGACCTTCCAGCAGGATCATATCCGGTTGCATGGCATCGAGAGCAGCCACCACGCTGCGGGCACAGCCGGGGCCATGATGCCGAATGCCCAGCACCTGCCAGTTCATTCACTCACCTCGCGGCTGGCCCGATAGAGATCCTTCCAGCCATCTCGTTCCTTGACCACCGTTTGCAGATACTCCTGCCAGACGATCTTGTCCTGCACGGGATCCTTGATGACTGCCCCGTGCAAACCGGAGATGAGGTCGCCAGCCCGCAGCACTCCATCGCCATAGTACGCTGCCAGGGCCATGCCGCTGTTGACCACCGAGATAGCTTCCGCCGTGGAGAGAGTGCCGCTGGGCGATTTGATCTTCGTGCGGCCATCTTCGGTCAGCCCGGAACGCAACTCGCGGAAGATGGTGACAATGCGACGAATCTCGTCGAGGGCAGGCTTCTCGGCAGGCAGTTCCAACGCTCGTCCCAGTTCATTCGCCCGCTGCTGGACAATCGCCAATTCCTCTTCCAGCTTCTCCGGCACCGGAAGCACCACGGTATTGAACCGCCGCATCAGCGCACTGGAGAGTTCATTCACACCCTTGTCGCGATTGTTGGATGTGGCGATGACATTGAAGCCTTTGCTGGCCTGCACTTCGATCGCCAGTTCCGGAATGGGCAAAAGCTTCTCGGACAGGATGGTGATCAGGGCATCCTGTACTTCGCTGGGAATGCGTGTGAGTTCTTCCACCCGGGCGATACGGCCAGTCTCCATCGCCACCATCATGGGACTGGCAACCAGTGCCTGCCGAGTCGGGCCTTCCGCTAACAGCCTCGCGTAGTTCCAGCCATAGCGGATCGCTGCTTCGTCGGTACCTGCAGTTCCCTGGATCAGAAGTGTAGAGGTGCCCGAAATGGCAGCAGCCAGATGCTCACTCACCCAGCTCTTGGCGGTACCTGGGACGCCGAGCAGTAAGAGAGCCCTATCGGTTGCCAGCGTAGCAATAGCAATCTCAATGAGCCGGGCCTGCCCAATGTATTTGGGGGTAATCACGAAGCCGTTCGGTAACGTACCACCCAGCAGGTATGTCTTCACTGCCCAGGGCGAGAGTTTCCAGTTCGGTGGCCGCTGACGGTCATCGGCCTTGGCAAGCTCCGTGAGTTCCTCGGCATACTGCTGCTCGGCCTGCAGGCGGAGTTTGGTGAGTTGCTTGGTCATTTCAGTTTTTGCCACCATAAGCTCCGATAATCAATGCGGCAGTGGCAGGCGGCGAGAGGTACACCATGAGTACATCTGACCTGCAACTGCCCTACACCCCCAAATCGCGGATCGTGCAGATCGTTCGAAACTGTAACCCCATGCTTTCAAACCGTTCTCGTGCTCCTTGCAGCCGATCAACAATGCCTACCAATGCAATCACCTGGGCTCCCGCTTCTTTTACCGCTTCAATCGCTGTCATCACCGAACCACCGGTGGTAAAGACATCTTCGACGATCACCACCTTGCCGCCGGCAGGCAGCACTCCTTCGACTGTTTTCTGCAACCCATGGGCTTTGGCTTCCTTGCGGATGAAGAAGCCTTCCATTTCCTTTCCCATCTTGTGGTAATGCATCGTCGCTGCCACAGTCAGTGGCAACGCACCGACGGCTGGTCCGCCGATAGCCTGCATCGGCAAGTCTTTGGTCAGTTCATACAGCGCCTCACCAAGCAGCGTGGCTGAGGGGCCATGCAAAAACAGCGAGCGTGCATCAATGTAGTAACTGCTCTTCTGGCCCGACGCGAGAACCACTTCCTTATGGATGACCGCACGGTTCTTGATGAGCTGCAATAGTTGTGGATTGATCATGAGGGCATGATAGGAGACGCTGAAGTTGTGCACAGACATCTCTGTCTGTGATACTGCGACAAACCGTTAACCTGCTAAATCACCTGCAGCCATCGCAGCACCAGGAACACTACTGCCATCACTGCAGCCCCGATGAATCCAGCCCCCACATCGCGTCCGATGCCCCGTCCTCCGGTCGGCATGATTGCCTGACTGAGAAACTGCCATTGCCGCTTGGCAGGACGGGGCCAGTCAGCCAGTCGGGTGTTCATCTCCTCCCACGCCTTCTTGCCACCCTTGCGGACCATATTCTCAACCAAGGAATAGGCTTCTGCTTCCAACCCTTCGGTCTGCGAATTGAGTGCATCGGACGGTGTACCATCGAGGGCTACAGCCAGAAATGCCTGCTGCTGATCAGCATTCTTCCAGAAGAGCTTGTTCTCCTGACAGATCTTGAGACATTCGCGGTACAGTGCAGACGGGCCACCCATGACTGGCCCCCAGTTCAGTAACAGCCCAACCAGCTCATCCTGAAACGTGGTGTTCCCCATGCTGGAGAGTGCTGCCCGCAACAACCGTCCATGTGTAGCTGATGGATAGAGTGCCGGCTGCAGTTGTAGTGCCTGGGCGATGTCCTCCAGCCGATCGGGACGCACCGTCGGTTCCTGCAAATAGCGATCTACCTTGAGAAGAGCCTTCAGCCGCTCCTCCACGGGGCCACTGATGCCCGATTTGCCTTCCAGCCCCACGAAGAAATTCTTGAGTGCTGGGTCGTGCAGCAGGTCTCCCGCCTGTCCGCTTAGCAGTTGGTGTGCAAGGCGATCAAGGTTCCCCTGCCCTTCCAGCCGTTCCAGCACCGCACTGCCATGCCGCTTTACAAATGCAACCGGGTCGAGGGCCGTACTGCCATGATCGAGTGCGACTCCCAGATACCGATTCAGCAACACCGGTCCAACGGGCGGTTCCATCTGCAGTACATCGCTCAACCATCCACGCTCCGGCAGCTTGGCTACGAGTTGCGTGAACAACTCTGGTGCAATGCTCTTGCCACCGTCGCTATTCTGCAATTGTCCCAGAACGCTCAATGCCAGGGATGGATTATTGACCAATGCCGTGGCAACTGTGGGGATTTGCTCTTCCTGTTGCAGTGTGGCCAGGCTTGCTGCTACCTGATGTCCCTGTGAGAGACTCAACCCCAGCAGGCTGCTCAATTTATCGGCAGGCACGTTCAGCCAGCGATGGATATCCTCCTCGGGCTTCTGACCGACATTCAGAGGCCGCAGCCGCGCCAGCTTCGGCAAGAGATACGATTGCATCTCCCAGCTCAATTCCCCTGGAGTCTTGATGCTCTGCAGAAGTTCAGCCCAGATGCCCTGGCCACTGGCTGGCGAGACCATCGGAAGCAGCACTTCCAGAGATGAACGGGTCTTGGTCAGATCGCCGATCATCACAGCCTTCAATCCTGCCTCCCGAATGGTGCCAGCCATCCTGTTGAGATGGTCAGGTTTCTGTCGGAGTGCCGTGACTACACGGGTAAAGGTAGAGGTGGCAAAATCGACATCGTCGAGTGCCCAGTTCAGGAACAATTCCTGATATTCACTGCGGGGCGAGACCCAGGCTGCCAGTCCGGGATCCTGCAACGCCTTGATAGCTTCCTCTTTAGTGATGGCATCGGGACCACGCCCCAGTCGATAGACCACATCCAGGAGGGTAATATCCTTCAGGGCCAGTCTCTGCCAGGTAGCGCGGAAATCATCAAGCGTCCCCAGGTTGCCTGATGCCAGCACCTGCACCACGAAATCGACGAACGGCACCTCCGTATCGATACTCGTCTTGGTACCCGTGAAAAAGTTGATCGCCACCCCTGCCCCATCGTGACAAGTTGGAGGCAGTTCTTTGTCGTCTGTGTCTGGAATGGTACCAATCAGCTTGGCAGGTGAATTCAATGGATCATGGGTGAAGGTTGTAAACGTGAATGCTTCGAGCGTATTCGAGGGCAAGGCACGGGTAATGCCATAGATACACTTAGCCACCACCTCCGCCGGTGCAGCCACGAATATTCGTGTCTCCGCTGGCTGATTGAGCAATGCACAGAGCAGATAGTGAAGCAACTCGCGCTGTTTTTCATCAGCCAGAAATTCTACCAGGACAGTGTCATTCAGAACTACCGACACTGGCGGAATGAGGGCATCATCCAGTTGGCCCAGACCATCCGCTACCGACCGCTGCCACTGCTCGCTGCCCCAGGTGAGAATCGCGTGATGGGCATCCAGTGTGGAAGGAATATCGAGCAGTACGTGGCTGAATGCATGTCGGGCGTGGCCATTGCTCGCCGGGGCAATGGTTCCATGACTGAGAAACCGTCCTGCTCCAGCAGTATGCAACAGAGACAGGCTTGCCAGGCCATTGGCCTCCGTCTGTGGTGGCTCACAGGCGACTAAAGGCGTGATTGGGGCAAGCTGTTCGAATGTGACTCCGGCGGAAGTCGCGCATGGCCTCATCTCTCCGGGAAACCCCAGTGGCAAGTGTGATGAGGTGGAAGAAAACGGACCCGACCCGCGCAGCGGAACCTGTTGAGCATGCTGCCGGTCCAGCGTGGCGAAGTAGGCTTGCTTCATGTTGCCTCAGCAAATGTCAGGAAAGAGGTGGGCCACTCGCTTCCTACGATCTGCCGCCAGCATCCTGCCTATCTACTGTAGCATATCCAATCTCCTGCGGACGTGACAATCTTCCCGTGACAGACATCGATACGCCAACTCACAAGCCTATGGCAAACACATACTGTGGTTCACCAATCCGAACCACAGTTGGTGCGGTTTTATATAAGTGCAGCCTGACTTCTTTCTTGCCGACCTGTTTTCCTGCCTTGATCTCTGTCAGGACAAGCTCCTGATTCTCTTTCCCCGTCAGCTTCCAGCTGCCACGGATTTCTTCTGCAGTTACCCCTTCGGTCAGCAGTTTGTTCAGTAGATCGGAAGGAATGGCTCCCTCGCCTTTCTTGATAACAAACTCTGTTGCTGTAAAGGTCCAGGTAAACTCCGGTCTTTGGTATTTCTTGTCCGCCGTGAAGTAATGGTTCAGCTTCAGCTTCGCAACTTGCTCAGCAGTTACAGGGGTATAGGAGCCTTGCCCATAACTGATCCCTGGAATGACAACGAGCAGGCAACCTGTCAGGAAATAGATCCTATCTATTCCACGGTGTTGATGAACTACTGGCATGTGTATCACCTGTATCTGCAGAACAACTATAAGAGTAACGACGATGCTGCAGTACCTTTGATTTCCCCATTCCATTTGCTAGCACGCACACGAGGCTTGAAGTTGATGACAAAGCAGTGCAATCTCGACGTAACCCGTTGACAAATAATAACATCCCTCGCGATATGGAACCCCGCAAACCCAATTTCTCCCCGAACTGGCTTCAAGCTACTGGCGTAACATCAACATCTTCCCACAATGACAGTGTGCCACCCTTTTCCTTGAGCGACTGATGGCTTCACCAATCATTACCCCCCTGCCGGTACAAACCGAGACCGACTATCGCCCAGTCAGCAAGCTGGCGGTATCGGGGTTCCTGCTGGCCATCCCTGCCGTGTTTATATTCTTTTCCGAGAATCTTTACTGGTTACTGATCGTTCCCATTCTGCCGGCCATCATCATCTGCATTGTCGCCTGGCGTTCGATCCGAAACTCGGATGGCAATCTTGCGGGCGAACCGGTTGCAATGCTTGGTCTGGTGGTTGCTGTAGGATGCGGCCTGGGATGGATCACGATGATGACCGTCACCAGGTTCGTCAACGAAACTGAAGCACGAACCACCGTGGATGAATGGCTCGGCAAACTGTCGAAAAAGGAATTTGGTGCAGCGTATCTCTACACCAAGCCACCAAGTGCACGTCGCCTGACCTTCAATCCCGAGGAATATGGCCGTCTGCGCAGACAATTTCCGCACGACCAATTCGTCAGTGATTTTGACAACTTTCTAATTGAGCCCGTTACCAATCTCTTCATGCGTTATGGCGACCAGGTGAAAGTCAACTACAGCGGCCTGATTGACTCCAGGATGTTGAAAGGGGAAACGGCAAACTTCCGCTTCCGCTACACCATCACCTGCCCCAGCCTGGAAGGCAGCTTTGTCGTGAATGCGAATTCGTCGTTTTCCAATACCGATGAAGGCATACGACGTGATTGGGACGTGACGATTGATCGTAATTCACTCATGATCCGCGAAACGAACTATGGCAGCGAGTTCACCTTTGTGAAAAACAAAGCACAGGACAGCCTCGAAAAGATGATCGTCGGCATCGCCAATGATGAAGAGGAAGATTATGCCAAGCTGCTGGACAAGAATGCCCTGGGTGACTTTTCCCTGATCCTGGGGTACATCCGCGATAAAGACCGGAAAGGACCCTTGCTGGAAATCTCTCTCCAGAAGCCGTTTCGACTGTTTCGCGACCAGAAGGAGGGTGACTCCTGGACTCTCGGCATTGAATGTACCACCTTTATTGAAGGAAGCCGCGGCGTGGATTTCGCCTGCACCGCCCTGTCGAAAGACAAGGGCAACACCTGGGTATTCCGCGACTTCAAATTCCAGGGTATTCGCCGCATCAAGCAAGCCACTGGTCCCATGACCTCAAGCGGTCCTGGAGTACCTGACATCATCGATCCCGCGATGAACAGGAAATGAGTGGTTGAAAATTGAAACCGGGATGATATACCATCCCTCCCCACGCCGAAGTGGCGGAATTGGCAGACGCGCTAGATTCAGGTTCTAGTCTGGGAAACCAGGTGCAGGTTCAACTCCTGTCTTCGGCACTCATCTCATTGCGATTGCTTGACAGCTTCCTCTCGGTTAGAATGATGAGGTACTGAGGGGGAGACTTGTTGTGCGTTGTCAACGCTGTCCCAAACCAGCCACGTTGCATCTGACTGAAATCCTTGCGCCCAAGCAGATTGAAGAACTTCACTTCTGTGAAGAATGTGCACAAAAGCATCTGTACGAAACGCCGACTGGTGGCGATGAGAAACTGCATGAACCCAAGGTCATGCCTATCGTCGAAGAGGATGACATCGAGGCACTGAATCGGCTCGAATGTCCCCAGTGTGGCATCACCTTTAAGGACTTCCGTTCCACCGGCAGGCTGGGCTGCCCGCACGATTACGTCGTGTTTCACAAGGAACTGGTCCCCCTGCTCGAGAACATCCACGGCGAGGTAAAACACTCAGGAAAGGCACCTCGTCGCAAATATCCCGAGAGTGGTGTTGCTTCGCAAATGACCGCAGTTCGTCGACAGCTGCAATCCGCCATCGCCCGTGAAGACTATGAGCAGGCAGCGAATCTGCGTGATACGCTCAGAAAACTGGAATCCAGTCTTGCTGAATAACAGACCAACCTGGAAGAGAGGAAACCGTTGTCCATGGATGTGGAGTGCCCATCATGAAAACCTGTGAACGATGTGGCGAAGTCGCTTCCATCCATCTGTGTCACCCGGTTGCAGGACAGGATCCTCTGGAAGTGCATCTGTGCACCAGCTGCGCCGAAAAAGCGAACGTCATCGTCGGCAAGGACCTGCAACTCTCCACGGTGGTCCAGATGATGATTGGCAAGTACGGGCAGGAAGGTGATGTCTCCGCAAAAATGCACTGTCCTGTCTGCGGGCTACCCTATGCAGAGTTTCGTCGGCAAGGTAGACTAGGATGTCCTCACGATTACGAAGCGTTCCGGTCGGGGCTGATCCCGCTGCTGGAACGCATCCATCGAAAGACGGTGCATGTGGGCAAGCGACCGCGTCAGCGGCCACGCATCTCTGAGGTGGAGTTACTGGAATTGCGACAGTTATTGCGTCATGCGGTACAGCAGGAGGCGTATGAACGAGCTGCTGAACTTCGTGACCTGATTCGCCAGAAGGAACAAATCGGATGAACTTCGACGAATTGGCACGCTCGCCCGGCGAATGGTTGCGGGGTACCGGACCGGAGTCAGATGTCGTGGTGTCCTCACGTATTCGGCTGGCCCGTAATATCGTGAACTTCCCCTTTACCAACCGTGCCTCCACGCAGCAGCGCGGTGAATTGGAATCGCTCATTCGCGAACGCTTTTCCCGGAAAGACAATGGGCTCGAGTTCAATTACCTGACAGTGCATACGCTTTCCCCGGTGGATCGCGAGTTTCTGCGTGAACGTCAGCTCCTCAGCAGGGAACTGGCAGGTACCGAGGGGCCACGCGGCGTTGCCTTCGAGTCACATGAAACACGAAGCGTCATGGTCAACGAAGAAGATCACCTGCGACTGCAGGTCCTTCGGAGTGGTTTCCAGCTGGACGAAGCCTGGCAGGATATCGATCAGCTTGATGACAAAGTGGAAGAACGCATTACCTATGCGTTCAGCGATGAGTTTGGCTATCTCACCGCCTGCCCAACCAATGTTGGCACCGGGATGCGGGCCAGCGTGATGCTGCACCTGCCAGCCCTGCAATTCACCAAGCAACTGGAGAAGGTCTTCCGGGCCTTACAGAAGATCAACCTCGCTGTGCGAGGGCTGTATGGTGAAGGCACCCGGGCTTCTGGCGACTTCTACCAGATCAGCAACCAGGTGACCCTGGGCAAGGATGAAAGCACCATTCTCAGGGAAATCCGCGAAGTCATCCCGCAGATCATTCACTATGAGCGGGAAGCCCGCAAAGCCTTGATCCAGCAGTACAAGCCCCTGGTGCAGGACAAAGTTTCCCGCGCCTACGGCACACTGAAAGCTGCGACCATGATGTCGGCGGACGAGATGATGGATCTGCTTTCCACGGTCCGTTTGGGCATCGCCCTGGAAATGGTCGACGACCTGACGATTCCACTCCTTAATATGCTGTTCCTGCAGACACAGCCTTCCCACCTCATCAAGCTGACAGGCAAACCGCTGACGACTGAAGAACACAACGTGGAACGGGCAACCTACCTGCGACAGCGCCTCAGTGAGATTACCAGCAAGAACTAGGCTGAACGCAGTCGAGTGGCAGCTATCTCGGGCAGGACAGGATTGATATGAAGTCCTGTATTCCACTCCAGCCCCGCTTGAGTCGTCAGGCGGGGTAGTATCACGAGTTTCTTCAAGAGTTGAACTTCCTGCCGCGATGGCATGTCCCAGATAATATTGTGGGACACCCTGCCAGCAACACGTTCCAGACGTTGCAATACTTCCTGTGTCGTTGAGGCAAGTGCCTGAAGCATGTCCATCTTCACCGAAGCCAGTTGCAACTGCTGGCGGGGGATGATCCATGTTTCATAGGGCATGCGGCTGGCCGGTGGGCAGAGTGCTACAAACCATTCATTTTCGGTGACCCTGCATACCGACTGAGCCAGCAGCGTGGTCTCGTATCGGCAGCCATGCTCCTGCTGGTATGCTTGTTCGCGCAGCAGGTAGCGTGACTGTTCGTGAGAGAGGAAATCCAGCCCCAGCAACTGCACATGAGGATGAGAGAGGGATGCCCCAGCTTTGTTGCCGACGTTCTTAAATACCTGTACCTGCCTGATTGAACGTTCCAGGTAGAGATGATGGACTCGTTCCAGCACTGCACTGAATGCCAGCCCCAGATGATTCGCTGACATGGTTTGCCAGGTAGCTGTATGGTCAGGCGTTTCGATGATGAGTTCGTGACGTCCCGCGGGCATGGAGTCCATCGTCACAATCGGATACATGTTTGGCACGGCGCGCACCTGCCAGTCAGGATCTTGCGGCTTAAGCGTCCAGCGTTGCAGTTCTGCCGGGGTTTCTTCTTCATGCGACGGACAAAAGGGACAGGAGGCTAACTCAGTCAGTGGGGTTTCGGGCGACCAGGCATTCGCACGGGCGGCCCGCTGGGGAGCATAAATAACTTCGATTCCCGAAACCGGGTCTGTAACCATCCTGATGGATTCGTCGAACATCTCATTACTGTAGGGATTGTTCATCACTGTTGGGAAAGGACCTGGACCGCTTGCGGGATTACTTCAATATGGATGGGAGTTGTTGCAAATGACTCTCCATCGGCCTGGACCATCGCCACAGGCTTGCACTGCACACGTATCTGCCTGGTGGAGACATAGAACTTCAAAAGTGGATGTGCATGGTAGTTCTTGCGGAACAGTTTCCAGCCTAGGGTGAGATAATCCCACCAGTACAGAGCATCGTAAGCACAGATATTGAGAACTCCATCATTCCATTTAATATCGGGACCAATCCGAAAAGGAACCAGGGCGATGTTGCCACCATTGGCAATAAACAACTGTACGGCCCAGAAGCGTCGGCGTCTGCCATCGATGTGGCAGGTAAAGCGAATCCGCTGTGGATGGAAGAGGCGACTCAGGAATGATTTGACGTAGGCCCAGCGTCCCAGGTGCTTCTTGTCTTCACGGCTGGTCTCGTGAATGGTGGCCGCATCCAGCCCCACACCGATACGCAGAAAGCAATAGCGTTCGCCCATCTTCATGGCATCGAGTTGAACTACCGGACTTTGGGTACAGAGAAAGTCAGCTGCTGCTGACCAGTCGCTGGGAACGCCCAGGTCGCGTGCCAGTGAGTTGGCGGTGCCTGACGGGAAAGCTCCCAGAGTCAGTCGTGACGCGAGCCCTGCCTTGATAATCGCACTGGCAACCAGCGAAATCGTGCCATCGCCACCACAGGCGATCACCAGGCTGGCCCCGGTATTACCGGCATGGACCAGTTGCTGTACGACACTGCTGATATGAACTCCTTTTTCGAGGAGAGCCATCTCGTAGTGCCAGCCATGCTTTACCAGTGCGAACTCCAGAACGGCCCGAAGTCCGGTTACTTCGCCACTGCCAGCTCCGGGATTGATGAGCACCAAAGCTCGCTTCGCTGTTTCCATATTCATGTTGTAAGTTGCGAAGCCGACAAGTCGAACGGTCTGTTAACCCAGGATCTCGGAAAGTGCGGAGGTGAGCCTGTCGATGTCGTCTTTGGTATTAAAGATACCGGGACTGACTCGCACAGTACCTTTGGGTGCGGTACCCATGGATCGATGGATATAAGGTGAGCAATGCAGGCCCGGACGGACGGCGATGTCGAAACTGGTATCGAGGATGGCAGCGAGATCCGGTGAATCGAATGCTTCATGGCTGAAACTGAGTGTACCGACGCGTTGCTGCTCATTCAGGTGTCCGTAAATAGTGCAGTCGCCTCGCCGTTGCAGGTATGCGAGCAGTTGTTGAACCAGGATATTCTCGTGCTGCCAGATGTTGCCCAGCGTCTTCTCGTTGACAAACTCAATGCCAGCCCGCAAACCGGCAATACCCAGCACGTTTGGTGTACCGCCTTCGAGAGCAAACGGAAGCTCCGTGGGTTGAATTCGACTCATGGAATCGCCACCAGTGCCACCTTCCCGCCACGGTTTGACCTGCGCACGAGGGCCGACATACAGGACACCTGTGCCAGTCGGCCCCAGCAAAGCTTTATGTCCGGGCAGTGCCAGCAGATCGATCTGCATGCCTCGGATATCGATGGGAATCACACCAGCGGTCTGAGCAGCATCCACGAGCAACAACGCACCATGCTGGCGGACAATCTCACCTATTTCCGCAATTGGCTGAACGGTGCCCAGCACATTACTGGCATGGGTGAGAACAACCAGCCGGGTTTTTGCAGTCAGAGCTGCACGAACAGCAACTGGATCGAGAGTCCCACTGCTATCAGCATCGACACGCGTCAGCGTGATCTTGCCTGCGTCAGTCAGTGCTTCCAGCGGGCGGCTGACACTATTGTGTTCCAGGTTGCTGGTCACAACATGGTCGCCGGGTTCAAGAACACCCTTTATCGCCATGTTCAGCGAATCGGTGCAGTTGGTAGTGAAGATTACTCGTTCCGAGCCTTCACCGTTAAAGAGTTGATTGAGCAGGTGCCTGCATTGATGAATTTCCTGCTCAGCAGTCAGGGCCATCTTGTGCGAAGTGCGGCCCGGATTGGCCAGACTATGACGGGCAAACTGATCCAGCTTCTGGTAGACCGCTTCAGGCTTGGGGAAACTGGTTGCAGCGTTATCGAGATAGGTGACGGGCATTGGTCTTCTTGTGTTAGGTCTCACAAGAAGCCCGTCATGTCACGAGCCAGGTGTGAGACTCAGGTTTTACAAAGCTGGTCGAGCACTGGAATGTCCAGGAACTCTGCCAACCGCGAACCAGCCTGCCGCATCCAGACCCAGTCGGCATGAACCGCCAGGTTCACGCGAGGTGGAATGCTGTTGCGGAAGACCAGATTCATTTCATAGCGTTCTTTCCGGATGTCCTTCGCTTCGATGCCAATCTGAATGGCCTTGTAATACCGGTTGAGGAGTTGCAAAGCCACGACGTCATCCAGGGCATAGGTCGCAATGAGCCTCGGCTTTTTGTTGAATCCATAACACCGCTGGATGGTCATCAGCCGTGAAACACGATCAAAGCGATACATCAGAGGCCCGGCCTTGAAGAACGGGATGATCAACGCTCCAATCAGAATGATCCCCGGGATAATGGCAAAGAAAGCCCACATGATAGCGGAATCTCTCTTCTGTCGTTCCAATCCGAGGAACAATCCCTCCAGCCCACAATAGATCATCGACCCGAGACACCCGATGAACAGCAGGTACGTCAGGCGTGACAGCCAGGGTGGACGACTCGGGACCGGGTCCAGACAGATCATCTCATCAGAAATGATATCCAGCCTTACCTGACGGTCGGCGCTCTGCTCATTCATCGGCACCATCGGCTCTACTGGCACATCGACCAGGTTAGCCTCATGATTGCTGTGTGAACGAAGCAGAGTCTTTTGTATCGCGGTGGATACAGGTACATCAGGGCTCGAGCCGGGGTAATAAGCTGCTGGCGAGGATGAGGCATAGCTCATGATGCATCCCAAACAGGTATGATGTTTAAGGATAGCTCATTTTTAGCCCCGTTAGCAGAAGATTCCCGAAAACTCCCGAACAATTTAAGACAGCCTAATGGCCAATAAACTTGGCATAAAGCGTCTTGGCTTTGTCGATATCATGCGTGCCCTTAATAATCGCCCTCCCATCAGGAAATACTGTGAATTCATGCCCGTCAGCAGTAAACCGTAGCATGAATTTGTTGTGTGATACCGCCCCTGTCGTAGCACCCTGCAGGGCCTCGGCCAGAGTCTGGAAGTTCAACTGACTACTGGTTCGGTGGGCTATCTGCACAGCATTTCGGCCGCAAAGCGAGGTAGTGTGAGCCCCCATCTTACCATCCAGCCATTCATAGTTGTGCTGCTTGCAGCAGGGACAATCGACCTTATCTTTCAACTTGCTGATCTTGAACCGGCGAAACTCGTTTTCCCAGACGTCCACGTAGACCAGTTCGCGGTTGATCGCTTCCAGATGGCCGGTCAGAATCTTGATGGCTTCGGTAGCCTGCAGGCTGGCGATGACATTGATCGTAGGTGATAGCACCCCAGCCGTTTCGCAGGTAGCTGCCATGCCTGGGGGCGGGCTGGTTTCCACGACGCAGCGAAGGCAGGGAGTCAGTCCGGGGATGATGGTCATCGTCTGGCCGACGCTACCGATAGCCCCGCCATATACCCAGGGCTTGTTCAACTTGATAGCTGCATCGTTGACCAGGTATCGGACTTCAAAGTTATCTGTGCCATCGAGGACAAGATCCACATCCTTGACGAAGTCGACGATGTTGGTGTGATCGATGTCGGTTACGATGGATTCGATCTGGATTTCCGAATTAATGCGACGGAGCTTGCGAGCCGCTGCTTCAGACTTGGGGATACCAGCTGCGACATCGTCTTCATCGAAGAGAATCTGCCGCTGGAGGTTATGGGTTTCTATGAAATCGCGATCGATGATGCGGACGTAGCCTACTCCGGCGCGAACCAGTGCATTGGCCAGAACCGTTCCCAGTGCGCCGCAGCCACACAAGGTCACCCGGCTGGCGAGCAGTTTCTTCTGCCCTGCTTCACCGACGCCAGCGAATCGCATTTGTCTACTGTAACGTTCCATAGCTGTTCCATTGTAGGCCTCACGCTCCGCATGATGGCCAGATGCAGTCGTTGTAAGTGTGAGGCTATCGCCTGGGCCGGATTAACCACCTGCCACTGCAGGGATGATCGCAAGACTGTCACCATCCTTGAGCGCAGACTCCATGCCATCCAGAAAGCGGATGTCCTCATCATTGATGAAGAGATTGATGAAGCGGCGTGGCTGACCTGCTTCATCGAACAATCGCTCCTTGAGAGCGGGATGCTGACGGATCACATCTTCCAGAACAGCTTGCACGGTAGCGCCAGCTGCAGAAACGGTATCCTCGCCATTTGTTTGAGGGCGCAATGGTGTCGGGATTTGGACTTCAATTGCCATATTCGCTTTCGTTGTGTGTTAACTGACAGCCAGAGCAGCCTGCTGTGACGAGGCCTCGACAGGCCCTGTCACCAGTTTGTCAAACTCGCCCAGAGATGGTTCTATGCTCGGCACTGCTTCCAGGACATGTTCTACTGCATCCTGGGTCTTCAGTCCGTTGCCTGTGATGCAAATCACAATCGGTTCATCGACTGGCAGGCGGCCTTGCTCGATGAGTTTCTTGGTCACCGCCACGGTCACTCCCCCGGCGGTCTCGGCGAAAATACCTTCGGTCTGGCTGAGGAGCAGCATACCTTCGGTGATTTCCTCATCGGTAACATCTTCGGCCCAGCCACCGCTGCTCTTCATGAGCTTGTTGGCGAAGTAACCATCAGCAGGATCGCCGATAGCCAGGCTTTTGGCGATGGTGTTAGGCTTCTTGACTGGTTTATGATTTTCCCAACCCTGCTTGACCGCCGTACTGATGGGTGAACAGCCACTGGCTTGCGCACCGTAGAATTTCGTGGGCGTTTCAGCGACCCAGCCGAGGTTGGTCAACTCGCCAAATGCCTTGCTGATCTTGCCAATCAGGCTGCCACCGGCCATGGGGGCTACCACGTGAAGAGGTAACTGCCAGCCCAGTTGCTCCGCGATTTCATAGCCCATGGTCTTGGAGCCTTCGGCATAGAAAGGCCGCAGGTTGATATTCACCAGACCCCAGCCATACTTGAAGGCGATCTGGGTGCAAAGGCGATTGACCTGATCATACGTGCCATGCACTTTCACCAGGTTGGCACCGTAGACGACCGTGTTCAACAGCTTGCTCTTTTCCAGATCGCTCGGCACCAGGATGTAAGCCTCCAGTCCAGCCGCAGCTGCGTTGGCAGCAACGCTGTTGGCCAGGTTACCTGTGCTGGCACAGCCGACGGTGGTGAAGCCCAGTTCCTTCGCTTTCGACAAAGCGACGGAAACGACACGATCCTTAAACGAAAGTGTCGGGAAGTTGACTGCATCGTTCTTCACGTAGAGTTGCTTGACGCCGAGTGCGGCACCCAGCCGTTTGGCCCGTACCAGCGGCGTACCGCCCACGTGCAAGCCCACCGTTGGTTCACCATCCAAGGGCAACAATTCCCGATACCGCCACATGTTCCAGGCCCGGTCGGCAAGTGTGGCTTTGGTGAGTTGTTTGGCAATGACTTCGTAGTCGTACGCCACTTCGAGGGGGCCAAAGTCTTCAGTGCAGAAGTTGTTGGCTTGTACTGGATAGAGCTTGCCACAGGTGCGGCAACGCAGACCAGTTACGCGTGAAGTACAACCAGCGACGGAACTCGACACGGAACGCTCCCAGCAGTGGCCGGTTCTCATCGTGATAGTGGAGTGGTACGACAGCGGTGAGATAGAATGGCAAACATTGCGTTTGCTCTCCTCATCTCACCTGGAGTCATCCAGGTCAGGAGTTAGCACCTGACGTACGACACGGGGATTACGTGTTGCACCGGTTGCTGTGGCGTCGCAGGGCCTGTCCCTCAGCCACTCTTGATGAGATACCGCACCAGATTGTCAAAGATATCTACATCATAGCCTGCCCGTGCTGGATGGCAAGGGCTGTCGATCAGTCAAACAAGCTGCCTTTGCTTTTCCCATTCTTCTCCGCCACGGGCAACTCATACTCTTCCCAGTTGACTAGCGCAATAGGTGCGGGAAGAGTTTTCGTGAAGCTCGATCGTTTCACTGCCTCGAAGCCTTTACCCGCCCGGCTGACCTGCTCCCGGCTGCCGTAGAAGTCCATGGTCTTGCCACCGCTGGTTTCAACACTGAGCATGTCATTCTGATTGCGAATCAGGGCACCACCCAGCACATTATCCTTGTCATCCAGCTTGATACCCATCACTCCCTTACCTACGCCGGAGAGCACCGGGATATCGGAAATGGGGAAGTGAATCACACGTCCTTCGATGGTGCAGAGGATAATGCTCTTGTACTCAGGGAGTGCGACTGTGACCAAGACCACCTTATCCCCTTCGTTCAGTCTGACGAACATGCGGCCCTTTACTGTGCTGGCTTCGCGATAGGGAGCATACGGTGTTCGTAACACCTGTCCGTACGCTGTAGCTGCCAGCAGATACGGGCCGGCGGGGTCGCCCTTGGCTGGCCTGGTCTCAGCAGGAATGAAGCGTGGGTCGGCTGTGCTGGCGCCGAGGATCTTGGCCCCATCGTTCAGCCGGAAGAACTTGGCAATAGGTTCACCATAGCCTGCACTGGCGGGAACTTCGTTGATCCGCATGGTGTAAGCGATGCCATCATCAGAGTAGAAGACAGCATGATCGTGGGTACTACCCGGAACCACGGCAATGACGCTATCCCCTTCGCGAACACGGGTGCCTTCCACCGAAGCAAGACGACCGACTCGCTTGATCCAGCCATCCTTGGTGACAACCACATTCGTATTCTCGCGAACGATGTAGGCTTCCGGATCGAACTCAGGCATCTCCTCTTCACTGACAATGCGGGTTCGTCGGCGAGCGGATTCGCCGTGCTTTTCAGCTACTTCTTCAAGCTCATTCCGCACGACTCCCCAGAGCTTTTTCTCTGACTTCAAGAGAGCTTCGATGCGTTCTGCTTCCTCCTTCTTCTCCCGCAGTTCTTCGAGGATCTTCTTGATCTCCAGTCGGGCGATCTTGTAGAGCAGCAACTCCAGAATGGCATCCGCCTGGATGGCATCCAGCTTCAGCACGCTGATGAGCTTCTCTGCAGCATCAGCTTTGCCCTGGCTTGTTTTGATCAGTTCCAAAGCTTTATCGAGTGCATTAAAGACGATGCGGAAGCCTTCCAGGATGTGAATGCGAGCACGCAGCTGTTCGAGCAGATACTCATATCGGCGTCTGACCGTCAGAAAGCGGAAGTCGAGGAAGTGCCTGAGTATTTCCGGCAACGAGGCCCGGGCCGGCCGCATCATCATCAGGCTGCTTTCTTCGCTGACTTCCTCCTGCGCTTTGCCCTTCTCCTTCTTACGTTTCTTTTCTGTTTCCAGTTGTGGAGAGCTTGGTACCAGGCAGGTCATGTTGTAGGCGAACGACGTCTGCAGGTCAGTGTGCTTGAAGAGGTAAGCCATCACCGTTTCCGGGTCCGCATCGGGCTTGATTTCCAGGGCGATGCGCAGACCATCCTTGTCATTCGATTCATTCACCACATTGACAAGTTGCGGAATGTTGCGGTTGGCGATGAGATCGCCGATTTTCTCTTCCAGCGATCCTTTGTTCACACCGTAAGGAATGCTGGTGACGATGATCTTTCGCTTCTTGCCCTCTTCCAGCTTCCACTCGGCCTGGATCTTGATGCTGCCCTGCCCTTCTTCATAAATGGTGCGGAGGGTCTTGCGGTCAGCCAGCACTTTACCGCCCAAGGGAAAGTCGGGGCCTTTCAGTTTGTCGAGGAGTACGGCTGTGGTTGCATCAGGCTCATCGATGAGTTGCACACAGGCAGCAATGACATCTTTCAAATTGTGGGGCGGGATGTTAGTGGCCATGCCGACGGCGATGCCGGTGGAACCGTTGACAAGAATGTGGGGGAAGCGGGCAGGCAGAACAGTAGGTTCTTGTCTGTTGCCATCGTAGTTGGGCTTCATGTCCACGGTCTTTTGCCGCAGTTCGACCATCAGCTCTTCAGCAATAGGCCGCAGCTTGCATTCGGTGTACCGGCTGGCAGCAGCTTCGTAGCCTTCGACAGAGCCGAAGTTGCCTTCACCCTGCACCAGCGGATAGCGAAGCACCCAGTCCTGGGTCATGCGGACGAGGGCATCGTAGATAGCCATGTCGCCATGCGGGTGGTAGTTGCCCATCACCTCTCCACACACCTTGGCACACTTGAGTGGCTTTTCGGTGGAGTAGAGGTGCAGATCGTGAAACATGGCGTAGAGGATGCGCCGCTGAACAGGCTTGAGGCCATCGCGCACATCAGGTAACGCCCGGTTGGTGATGACCGAGAGAGCGTAGTTGAGATAACGGCGGCGAGTTTCATCCGTGATGGCGACGGTATCGATACGTTCGAGCATTCGTTAGTCCTGAGTCTTGGTCTGTTCCCCCTCTCCCAAACGAGAAAGGGGAGACTTACATTGCCAGTGCCTTCTCAATGCGTTTGATCACCTCGTTCTTCCCCAGTATATGCAGGCAGTCGAACAGTCCCGGACCAACGGGGACACCCGTGGTGGCCACGCGCAGGGCATGGTTCATGTCAGCCAGTTTCAGCCCCCTGGCTTCGCAGAACTGGTGCAGCGCCTGTTCCAGTGCTGCTTTGTCGAAGGTCGGCAAGCCCTGCATGACACCAGCAAACTCTTTGAGCAGCGCGGGAATTCCTTCCTTTTTCACTCGCTTACTCAGTGCTGCCTGATCGTACTCAGGTTCCTTGAAGAAGAAGGCACCGTAGGTCATCACATCAGAGAAGAGCTTGAGCCGGTCGCCGCAGGCTTCGATGACCTGGGTGAGCTTGGCACGCTGGTCTGCTGTCACAGTATCGGCGAAAATGCCTGCCTTCTGCAGATAGGGAATGGCCCCGGCTACTTTCTCTTCCAGCGGCAGCAGCTTCATGTACTCACTGGCGAGCCAGAAGAGCTTGTCCTGATCGAAGTTGCCGGGGGCATTGTTCACGCGGTCGAGGCCGAAGTGGGCAAGCATTTCGGGCAGAGGGATGAACTCGGTCTTGTCGTCGAGTGACCAGCCGAGCCGACCCAAGTAGTTGACCAGAGCTGCAGGCAGATAGCCCAGTTCACGGTAGTAGGCGACGGTGGCAATGTTGAGATCGGTACGGGCTTTGATTTGCTCATCGCTCCAACCCAGACTCTTGAGCTTGGCCAGTTCGTCCTTAGTGAGTGGCGGGAGCTTGCGTTTGCTCATTTTGTCGCCCTTGTAATTGACGACTGGAACGTGAGCAAACTGTGGCACCGGTGCACCCAGCGCCTGATACGCCAGAACCTGCACGGGGGTGTTGGAAAGGTGCTCCGCCGCCCGAATCACATGGGTGATCTCCATGGCCACATCATCCACCACGGTGGCAAAGTTGTAGAGTGCCCGACACGTACCATCGGGATCAGGGGCACGCAGAATGACGGGGTCGCCGATGAGATCGGTCTGGAATTCCACCCGGCCACGGATGAGATCATCAATCACAACCGTAGTACCCAGCGGTACCTTGAGACGCAATGCCTTGGGCGTTGCCTGGTACTGTTTCACTTGTTCAGCAGCGGAGAGATCACGGTTAGGCCCACGGTGGACATAAGCTTTCTTGGCAGCCTCAGCAGCTTTGCGGGCAGTGTCAAGTTCTTCCTTGGTCATCAGGTCAGGGTAGGCCAGCCCGGCATGGAGCAACTTCATCGCAGCTTCGACATAGAGATGGTTCCGCTGCGACTGGAAGTACGGAGCATGCGGTCCGGTGCTCGACTTGCCATCGAGCGT
Organism: Gemmatales bacterium; assembly: GCA_046350055.1. Taxonomy (GTDB): domain Bacteria; phylum Planctomycetota; class Planctomycetia; order Gemmatales; family HRBIN36; genus JAEUIE01. The sequence goes on from JAXMBC010000001.1 coordinate 339,447, forward strand.
CGGACCTTCGTCCCAATTCAGACCGAGCCAGCGAAAGCCGTCCAGAATGGGAAGTAATGCTTCGGCCTGGTTCCGGTCGCTGTCGGTATCATCGATACGGAGGATGAACTGGCCACCATGACGACGGGTGAAGAGCCAGTTGAAGAGAGCGGTACGCACACCACCAATGTGGAGATAGCCGGTGGGGCTGGGAGCGAAACGGGTACGAATAGGCTTGGTCATCGGGCCATTCTATGAAAGAGGGGTAACGTGGCGGTACGTCAAGAATACAACCAGCCCACTTTACCTGCTGTCCACTACTCTCTGCTGTACCGCTCTGTAGCCTAGCAACTGAGTGCCAAGCAGGCACGGAGGCATCTTCAAGCAAAGGCTCCCGGATGAGCGCAGAACCCTGGACATTCGGACGACTACTGCAGTGGACTACCAACTTCCTCAAGGAGAAGCAGGCCGATAGTCCACGGCTTGATGCAGAAGTTCTTCTCGCCCATGTCGTCGGCTGCCAGCGCATTGGTCTCTACACCCGCTTTGAAGAGGTAGCCAGCGATGACGTTCGCGCCAAGTACAAACAACTGGTCAAGCAGCGAGTTGATGGCTGTCCGGTAGCTTACCTGGTGGGGTATAAGGAGTTTTACAATCTGAAGTTCATCGTCTCGCCAGCAGTACTCATCCCTCGTCCGGAAACGGAACTGCTGGTGATGGAAGCCATCCGCCTGGCCAAGCCCCATACCAAGCCCCGCATTCTGGATGTAGGTACCGGTAGCGGCGCCATCGCTCTGACACTGGCCAAACACTTGCCACACGCCGAGATAATCGCCTGCGACATCAGCCCTGATGCTCTCGCCATCGCACAGAAAAACGCCGAGCTTCTGGGTGTGTCGAACCGCGTGCAGTTCGTGCAAAGCGATCTGTTTGCTGGTATTCCAGCTCAACAGTTCGATTTCATCGTGTCCAATCCGCCCTATATCGCCACGAAGGTCGTCTCTGAACTGCCTGTCAATGTTCGCAATTATGAACCTAAACTGGCCCTGGACGGTGGTCCGCTCGGCACTGAAGTCATCGCCCGGCTGGCCAGTGCCGGCAAGCCCTTTCTCAGGCCTGCCGGCTATCTGTTGATGGAGATCGGCTACGATCAGGGCAAGACGGTGCCTGCATTGCTGGAAGCCGAGGGAGGCTATCAGGCTGTGACGGTTTTGCCGGATCCCGCAGGTTTGCCGAGACTGGTCATCGCCCAGCGCTCATCTTCGTAGTCAATTCTTCAAGTGACAGGCATACCCGGGCGATGAAGGCGATAGCCGATATCGTCTTCGTGGTATGCGACATGCGTTACATCATGCTTCTGAGTCTGGTTCTCGTTGTCGGCTGCTCCGATGTGGAAGCTGAGAAAGTCCGGCTGGTGGGAGAGAAGACGTACGACCGCGCAGCAGCTCTGGCTGTGCAAACCCTGGATGAACTGGGCAGGACGCTGCTCGATTCAACTGCTGCAACTCCCAAGCAAGATGTAGTGAGCAGGGTGCACTATCGCATTCAATGGGATCGCGACCTGCAGGACGCCAAGCTCCAGGTAGCATCAGAGGGGGAGACAATTGTGCTGCGGGGGCAGGTCACCTCAGACGAATACAAAGAGCGGGCCGGGTTACTGGCTGAACAAACCGCAGGAGTCAGCCAGGTGAAGAATGACATTGAGGTAGTGAAACCGGCCGGAGACGATACTACGCCGCAGAAGAAGCCAGCCACTCCGCAACTACCCAGCGCTCCCCCGCGTGAGTCAGTGCCGCCAGAGCTTCCCCGGCAGTCATCCAGTGCAGCTGATGATCAGGCTCGCCAATAAGTCGTTCTTCCGTGGCCAGATGGGCCAGGTAGAAAGTGCACTGTTTCTGAAAGTGTTGCTGCTCAGGGATGCCAAATGCCAGTTGATCGGCACGAGCGAGTTGCCTGTCGATGACAATCTGCAACCCTACTTCCTCACGACATTCACGCCTGGCTGTCTCTTCCAGCGGTTCACCGGGATCCTGGCCCCCGCCGGGAAAACAGAAACCTCCAGTCGCCTTCACGACGGCAATCCTCCCTTGATGATGAATCAGTACATAGGCACCGGGACGGAGAATGTAATTCACGCCGGGTTGTCTGTCGCCGAACACTGGAACGTTATCGCGAGTCATTCACTTTGTTTAGCAAAGCACCTTCGAGTTGCAAGAGATATTCCTTGCGCCGCAGACCGCCACCATAGCCACCCAGTTGACCGTTCTTATTGACCACGCGATGGCAGGGGATGACGATCGCGATACGATTTTTGCCATTGGCTGTGCCCACCGCTCGAACAGCCTTCGGTGAGCCGACCGCCCTGGCCATGTCTTCATAAGAGCGAGTTTGCCCGTAAGGTATGGTGAGGAGCTGTTTCCACACATCCTGCTGGAACGGCGTGCCGGGGTAGGTCAACTTGACACGAAACTGCCGGAGCTTGCCGGCAAAGTAGCTCGTTACTTCCTCTTTCAATTGCTGCAGGTGATCGTTCATACCTGGTAAGAGCGGCTGGGAAAATCGTTGTTTCAGCGTTTTGAACTGGGTCTCGAGCATGCGGCGATCGGTGAATTCCAGCAGGCACACACCGTGACCATTCGCCCCGGCTACCAGTGGTCCCAACGGGCTGTTCAGCCAGGTGAGATGAATGCAATCCTGCGTCTTGCTTTTGCCCGGCGCCCTGTCGAAGTGCTTTTCAAAGGCATCACGGAAACCGCTATGTGAGGAGTAGCCACTGGCGAACACAGCATCGTCGATGGTGGCGCCGTTGCGAATGGTATGCAGCGCTCCGGTCAGTCGCCGGGCACGTGCATAAGCCTGAAACGTCATCTGGTATTCCTTTTTGAAGTAACGACGCACCGTGGCCGGATCGACACCCCGCTTCTTGAGACCATACTCGGTAATGCGCTTCTCCGGATCTGCTTCGATTTCCGCGAGCAGCCTGACAGCCCACTCGGGTTGTTCACTCAGGGCCATGGGCTTGCAGCGTTTGCAGGGCCGGTAACCGGCAAAGAGGGCTTCCCTGGAACTGGCAAAATACTGGATATTCTTTGGCAGCGCAGGTCGCGCAGGACAGGTCGGCCGGCAGAAGATGCCTGTCGTGCGAATGCCAAGGTAGAAGATGCCATTGTAGGCAGCATCGCGGGTGCGATGGGCACGCTGCATTTCAGCTAAGGGTGGCAAAGCGTTCATGCAGGCATGGTAATCCGCTAGCCAAACTGCCGCCACCGAGAATCAGGCGCGGCAATCGGAATCTATTTTACCTCCACCGGTTTATCGAAGAAGATGTAGTCGGTGTCCACCATCGTCCCACCACATTGCGTAACCAGCAGCGCGATCTGGCCACGGTGGTACCAGGCATGACCGTTCACCTGGGTAAGCAAGCCTTCGAGATTCCATCGATAGCGTTTGTTATCCGCAGCACTGTATTCGATGGGTCCTGCAAGCTGGGTATCATCCAGGGTGGCAAGGTAATCCACCCAGTCAGCCTCGGTTTTGGCAACGAGGGCAGGCAGATCGCTGAGCTTGGAGCCTTGGGGAAAGATGTTAGGCAATTCTGGAAACTTCCCGAGGCGATAGAGCCAGCGCTGGCGGGCAGCCACGAGATGTGCCATCTTGTCTACAGCCTTCTGAAAGGCTGGGTCGCTCCGCTTATCCTCTGGCACGGATTCCAGCATACCCAGACATTTCGCGTTGGAGTCCCGCTCATGATCATACCAGCGGCGGAAACGTTCAATCATGGTTTTCATGTGTACCTCGATTCCAGTAGACCACCGCGCTGAGCAGAAAGCCCAGCACGAAGAAAAGGGATCTGCCGATGCCGCAAACCAGTGACCAGGGAGGCGGCACCGTGAACGAGAGGACGCCCAGGAGCGGAAAGCCGATGGCAGTGGAGATGCCAATCAAGCGAGCCAGCGCGGTATCCCGCGGGTAGGTGATTCCCAGGATGATGACAGCGAAGTAGGCCACCATGAACTTCACCGCACTCAGAATGTACTGAAGACTGATCTGCCCGTCGCTCGGCAACTGATTCAACTCCACGGTCTGGAGCATGGCCAGGATGTGGAAGTTCTCTGCAGCATCCAACAGACTTACCAGAAAGAGAAAGACGAGCATGGTGGCGAGAAGCCAGTGATGTGCTTTGTTCTGCCGTTCAACAGCATACCAGAGGAAGAACCCGGTGTAGGCCAGTAGAAAGAAGTTATCGAGTGTGAATAGTACCCGGAGTGTGGCGGCCTGGCTTTTCAGCTTCTCCGCATACTCTTTCACCGGATGGAGCGTTTCGAAATACTCCTGGCTGACGCCGTTACTGAAGGAGATTGTCGCCATCGCCAGGGCCAGCAAGCCGGCAAGGAGTCCGAAAAGAGCGACCATACGTTCGGTGCGCATCAGTTCTTTCCTTCCAGATTTACTTTGACGATTGTGCCCTGGGCCGTGGCACAGAGTTTCTCCACACCATCCTTGCTGACGTAAATATCGGCCCGGCAAACGGCCTGTGTCTTGCCAGCATGCAACACCGAGCCTTGCGCCAGAAGAAACTCGCCCACCGCGGGCCGCATGAAGTTGACTTTGTACTCCGATGAGACGATAGCCATTTGTAAAACGCTGCCGCCAGCAAAAGAAAGCGCATTATCAGCTGCGTAGCCCAGCACACCACCGTGAACAAAACCATATTGCTGCAACAGGTCGGGGGTAATAGGTATCTTCAGCGTCACTTCGCCTATGGCGAAATGCAGCATCTCGGTCTTCAGCAAGCGACTGAATGGCTGGTCATTCAAAATCTTCTGCCCCATGGCCAGCATGTCGCTCATGGTTTGGCTTTCTCAAAGACAAGCTCATTCACCTTGGTCCCTGGCAGAAATGGCGTAGGCAGGCCCTGCTCCCAGGCAGCGTGGCCATCACGATAATACGGGGACAGGGGATGCCCGCTCTGTCCCCCGGGCATGTGGAAGATACCTTCCTCTTCCTTGCCTGGAGAAACAGCAAACCGTTCGGAGGCACCATGCCCTGGTGAACTGATGCGAGGCAGATCGCGACGTGCCCCAGGTAAAGGCGCATCAGGAATGTCCAGCCAGCGCCCAGCCAGGGGAATGGCCTGGCTCAGCGGATGTTTGACCTGTGTGGCATTGACCTTGCCCCATGTCTGCTGTTCCAGTGGTATGCCAGACTGCTGCATGCCACTGACTACCCGGTCGACAGCATCAGTAAACAGTTCATTCCATGTCTTGAATCGCGGGTTGAGCAGATGCTCAGGTTTAGCAGCGACAATGGCCCACAGGGGTCCTTCCATCTGTTGAAACTGTCCCGGCCCTTGTGGTATGTCAAAAAGGGCCTGCTGCTTCACCATCACATCGAACGGTTGATAGACCAGCTGTCTGACTTCTGACCGGAAAGCGTTGAGCACAGTGTATCCCACGCCATCTGCGTGAGCATAACCATCCCAATTGACGACGAATTGCCGAAGCTGTGTGCGTTTGGGTTGAGATGCATCGTCTTTGGCAATGACCTCCAGGAAGAGAGTTTTCCATTTCTGCATGGAGCGGGCTTCATCATCCAACTGCACCTGGAGCATGTTCTTCTCGTCAGCTTTCTCGATGGCGAGAAGTCGATCGCGAATCTGCCCAGCCCGGTGGGCAATATCGGCTCCGCCATTCCCCAGCTTGGCAAAACGCTCATCACCCACGACACGATTGTTCGCAGTCCAGATGCGGCCGGTGGGTGGATCGACCCAGCGGGGATACTCCGAGGCAGGAAGAAAGCCTTCCCAGGTAATGTGTTGCACAAGGGGTGTCGCACCTCGCGGTGCAACGCCGGTACGCTTGGGAATTCGACCGGCGATCGTCCAAGCGATACGGCCACTGCGGTCGCCACAGACAAAGTTCTGGTGTGGAATCCCACATCCTGCTGCTGCTGTCAGTGCCTGATCGAGATCACGAGCCTTGAGCACATCAAGCAGTTTGAGGTTCACGCCACCTTCCTGATGGGCGACCCAGCGCTGTACGTACGGCATCTTATTGCGATCTGACTTGATGACTGGGCCGTAAGGCGTCTCGGCGATCTTCATGGAGAAAGGCTGCTCTCCCTTGATCTCAATGTTCTCCGTGACTTCCGTCAGTTCGGCCCAGCCTGATGCAGTCTTGTACTGATTGCTTTTCTGCGGATTGATCTCGAGACCGAGCAAGTCCATCCAATCGCCTTCTGTATTGGTAAAGCCCCAGGCAACGTAGCCATTGGAACCCGCCACGATGGAAGGCCCACCGGGCAGAGTAACACCACAGGCACGGCGAGCAGTGCCATCCTCATCGGTCCAATGCAGGCAGGCCCGATACCAGATATTCGGCATGCTGCTACCCAGGTGCATGTCGTCACAAATGATTGCTCCGCCGTGCCGGGTCCTGCTGCCTGCGACAGCCCAATTATTGCTTCCTAGTGACGGTGTGTCTTCGTATGGCATTAATGGCAGCGAGTTGAATGCACGCGGCACGGGTTGCTTGCGAAAGTCGAGTTGTTCTTTTGTTGGAAGCGGAGCGATAGGAACCCTGGTACCATCTATGGCTGCATCCCAGGGCGTACCATCAGGATCAAGAAACCTGACAACCTCGGGGCCAAACGCTGCCTGTAAATTGGCCCGCACCAGTTCCACGGGAATCTGCGACGACTGCAATTCCATGTACATGGCGCATACACAGAGCAGGCAGTCTTCCGGTTGCCAGGGCTGTGGTTCACTCCGGAGCAGATGATACTCAAAGGGCTTGGCTCCCTTCTCGGCGAAGCCGTTACTGAGACTCCATGCCACGCCATCGCAGTAGCGTTTGATGGGCAACTGCTCTTCAGGCTTCATCTTCTCCCAGATCGCCTTCATCCGTGAGCGAAAGCGGTGCACTCGCGAGGAAGTGTCCAAAGGTAGCGCCGCTTTGCCGACAAGTGCACTCAATTCCCCTGCTGCTTTGCGTCGCAGCAAGTCCATCTGAAAGAAGCGATCCTGCCCATGCAGTACACCGAGACCAAAAGCGATGTCGTTCAGATTCTTGCCGATGAGTGTGGGAACACCCTGGCTGTCACGCTCAATTCGCAAAGTAGCATCGATGCTGGCCGCCTGAAAGTTGCCACTGAGAACAGGCAAGCTGGCATTCAATACCGAACGTATATACCAGAAACCACCGGTCCCCGAGACCAGCACCATCGCAAACAGCACCACGACGATACGCAACCACCAGCGACGACGCTTTCGCACAGGTGGGGCACCAGCAACTGGAAGTGGGGAAGTGGACATCACACATCCTTCAAGTGACGCGGTCACCAGGTATTCTACTCTCAGCCTGGTTCAGCGGGGTTATCTTCCTGCTCACGCATGGCTCGTCGCTCAGCGTAGAGTATGGGGAGTTGCCGTTCGAGCATGGCGCGACGATCATCGCGGATACGCTGACGATGACGGACGCCATACTTGCGAATGGCCATGATGTCCCAGCCAACGAGGAGGAAGATGCACATGAGGACAAGAAGTACACCAACGATATAACGCAAAGCGCCCATGAGGAAACGTTCCTGTTCCTCGGTCAGTTTCTCTCCTGTTTCCTTTGCCCTTGCACCCAGGGCCATGAGTTGTTCGAGACCGCTGGCGATATCGAAGAGATAAATGCCAGCGATCATGGCTGCCAGGAGAAGCAGCAGGACACAACCCGTCAGTCGCCGCCCAATGCTCCAGCGGTGATAGATCGCATCCTCGTTGCTGAGACCGACTTCGTTCTGCTTGTACCACTTCCATTGTTTAAGTTGTCGATAACCTAGCGCCACGGCGGCAAGCGTGGTGACGACAACAACCAGCCAGGCGACGTAGCGTTCCATGGCGATCCTTACTACTTGCTGGTTTTCATCCAGACACTCAAGACCTTGGCGACATTAGCAAGTGTCTCGCCAGAACAATTCTCTGGCACATCTGTCAGCTTGTGCCAGTGGGGGTAGCTGACCAGTCCGTTTGGTTCTTCATTGTTATCAGGCAGAATGGGAATGATGTCGATCGCTTTGATACCTACCCGCTGAAGTTCCAGGTGATCATCCAGCGCATACCTGCCCCGCTGAATGACAAAGTTCTTGACGCCCTGCTCATCAGCAATCTTCCAGATTTTTTCCATCACTTCACGTGCTCCTTTCATCGACTCCCCTTCCATCAGGAAGCGTGCATTAATCCCGGCGGGCATGTCGAGAAGCACTGCTTCCTTGTAGAACCAGGGATCACCTCCTGCACTCAATCGTTTGGCATATTCGTCAGCAAAGTGACGCGAGCCAAGGAAGTAGATATCGCCACCTTGGTCGGACTGACGGTTGTCAAAAATAAATTCCTCGCCATCAAAGCAAACGAAGTCGATGCCCAGTTCCGGATCGAGTTCCTTGAGGTGCTGGGCCATTTCCATCATAAACGCAACACCTGCAGCACCGTCATTGGCAGCTACGAAAGGCTTCTTCCAGTCGGCTTCCAGTTTTTCGCGGTCAGCCAGCGGACGGGTATCGTAGTGAGTGCAAATCAGCAGCCGGACTTTCTTTTCCGGCTTCCACTGGGCGATGAGGTTGGTCATCGTCACGGTGTTCAGCTTGCTGCGTTGCTTGGCTTCAAACACCTGCCGGGTGACAGTGAGTCCGTGTTCCTTGAAGTGTTTTTCAGCCAGTTCCACCATTTTGGCATGCGACGCGGTGCCACTGACGCGTGGCCCCAGATCACAGATTTGCTGGAGGTATTTCATCGCCTGCTGGCCATCGAATGGCACCAGCGGCGCTGGATACACCTTGCCGGCTCCAGGGGATGGCTTCGGTTCAGGCTTCTGCAACATGAGGTACGCTCCCCCCGCCCCCGCTGCGAGCAGTAGTACTAACCCCAGCAGCACATCCCGCTGACCCTTGGGCATAACGAATCCTTACAGAATTGGTTCGAATCATTGTACATGCTGGTGGAAGGAGTGCCATTATCGGTTTCCCATATCCAACTTGCCCCTGCCCCCCCTCTCTCTACACTGATGTTGAATTCTCACTCCGCAACCAGTGAAGGTGGGCGACATGGGGGATGGTCTCAATTCGTTCGTGCCGATCCTGATCTATTTGATCCTGGTACTCGGTTTTGTGGTGACCAGTCTGGCTGCAGCACATCTACTTTCCCCCTTCAAACGAACCAAAGTGAAGGATACCCCGTATGAATCGGGCATGGATGCGATCGGCGATGCCCGACAGCATTTCGATGTCAAATTCTACCTGGTAGCCATCCTCTTCCTGGTCTTCGATGTGGAACTCCTGTTCCTGTATCCGTGGGCCGTCAGTGCGTATCAACCAGTGGAAGGGGACACCACCATCGGCATCCCGATGCTGCTGCGTGATCCAGTGTTTGCCATCATGCTCGTTTTCCTGGTAACACTGGGTATCGCCTACATCTATGCCTGGAAAAAGGGAGTCTTCACATGGCGGTAGGTTTACCCGAGAATGTGTTCATGGCCAATCTGGACGCACTCGCAAACTGGGTGCGTACCAACAGTCTCTGGCCGATGCCCTTTGCCACCGCCTGCTGCGGCATCGAACTGATGGCTACCGGGGCCAGCCGACATGATCTCGCTCGTTTTGGTGCGGAAGTTATGCGGTTTTCCCCTCGCCAATGCGACCTGATGATCGTCGCTGGTCGAGTAGTGATGAAGATGTTGCCTGTGTTGCAGCGTATCTGGCAACAGATGCCAGAACCGAAATGGTGTATTTCGATGGGCGCCTGTGCCTCCACGGGCGGTGTGTTCGATACGTATGCGGTTGTACAGGGCGTTGACCGGTTTATCCCTGTTGATATGTATGTGCCCGGTTGCCCACCGCGTCCGGAGCAAGTGATTCAGGCTGTCATCGACCTGCAAGAGAAGATCCGCAAGACCGGCAAGTTCTTCAGCAACGAATTCGACGACCGCACCAAGTATACCGGCCCAGCTCAAGCATTGCCTCGTCCGTCAGAAAGCGTCGTTGCCCCTGGCGACTATGCCACGGCAACCCGTACATGGGAAGGCTCCGGCAAGGTACTCTACGGCGAACGGGGAGTTCGAACACAACTGGGACTCGTGGATTCCAAGGGTAAACACTAGCCGACAGACATCGAGGTGGAAGGGCGAGGCTCGTGCCAAGCCACCAACCATGCGACCAGGGAGATGGCTTTGACACCGCAAGAGACACTAGCCAAACTGACCGAACGCTTCGGAGCCTCCACCTTCGTCACCAGTGAATTCCGCGATAATCTGCGGACAGTAGTGCCGAATGGGAAGCTATTCGACGTATTGAAGTGCCTGAAGGAAGAACTGGGCTACAACTTCCTGGTGGACATTACTGCCATCGACTACCTGAACTACCCAGCTGCCACGACGGACCGATTTGGAGTGGTCTACTGCCTGCTGAATATCGAGGAGAATTGTCGGTTCTATGTCAAAACCATGGTGAACGATCCGGAGCCAACGCTGCCTTCGGTGTACTCACTCTGGAAGGGAGCAGACTGGAGCGAACGGGAAGTTTACGACATGTATGGCATTCGCTTTGAAGGCCATCCTGATCTCCGCCGTCTGCTGATGCCCGAAGAATTCACGTCCTATCCGCTGCGGAAAGACTACCCGCTGCGTGGACGAGGCGAACGCCACAACTTCCCGATCTTGACCCGGGCGGAAGGTTAACACATGGCTTTGGAATTGCTTGACTCTCAGGTGGAAACGGCTGGCGGACTCGATGAACGCGAGTTCCAGTGGACGCTCAATTTCGGTCCACAACACCCTGCCACGCACACCACTATGCGCTTCGTGCTCACCCTGGAAGGTGAACGCGTCGTCAAAGCAGTGCCACACATTGGCTATTTGCACTCCGGCTTCGAAAAACTGGGCGAAGACCTCAATCTCAACCAGTACGTCACGATCGTCGATCGCATGAACTACACCTCGCCACTCTGCAATGAGCTGGCTTGGCACCATGTCTGTGAAAAGGCCCTCGGCATCGAATTGACGCCACGTTGCAAGTACATCCGCACCATTATCAATGAGCTGATGCGTATTCAGGATCACCTGTTGAACATCGGTACCTGTGCGCTGGATCTCGGCGCCTTCACCGCTTTCCTGTATGCATTCTACCAGCGTGAACTGATTTACGACCTTTGCGAACACGCTTCCGGTCAGCGATTTCATTCCAGCTACACCCGTGTTGGTGGCCTACTTTACGACGTGGATGATGCCTGGATCGCCAAGCTGCGGTCGTTCCTGAAGGGCATTGTCAAGCCTTACAACGATGTGTGCAGGCTGCTCAATCGTAACAAGATCTTTATCGATCGCCTTCGGGGCGTTGGCGTACTGACAAAAGAGGAAGCCATCAGCCGCTCCGCGACAGGACCAATTGCCCGGGCCAGCGGCGTGCTGCGTGACCTGCGCAAAGACGAACCGTATCTGGCTTACAAGGATTTCGACTTCAACGTCATTGCTGCCAAAGAGGGTGATTGCCTCGCCCGCTACCAGGTGCGGATGGAAGAGATTCTCGAGAGCATCAAGATTCTCAACCAGGCGATTGAAAACCTGCCCAGCGGACCGGTGAACGTCGATGTCAACGGAAAGACAGTGCTGCCTGACAAGAGTTCAACCTGGCGTAGCATCGAAGGCATGATTCAGCATTTCGAGCTGACCATGACCAACCGCGGCTTCAAAACGCCAGTGAATGAAGTGTACGGAGCCATCGAGGGGCCAGGCGGTGAACTGGGTTTCTATCTCGTGTGCGATGGTACCGAGAAAAGCTGGCGCTGCCGAACCAGGCCTCCGGCCATCTACCATCTGGCCATGTTCCCGCATTTGATCGAAGGGCACATGCTCAGCGACGTGGTGGCGGTAATCGGAAGCCTTTCGATTATTGCAGCGGAACTTGATCGATAACTAGTCAGAGATGAAGGGAGCACTGACGGATGCCCGTACTGACCGACGCCATGGTACAGAAGATCAAGGCGTACATTCCGCGCTATCCAAGCAAGCAGGCAGTCACGCTCCCTGCCCTTCACATCGTGCAGGACGAACTTCGCTGCGTGCCCCAGGGCGCTATCGACGAAATCGCAGCCCTTCTGGAACTCACACCAGCGCAGGTACACGATACGCTCAGCTTCTATGGCTTCTATCGCGATGAGCAGCACAAGCTTGGCAAGCATCGTCTGTGGGTCTGCCGCAGTCTGCCTTGCATGCTCCGTGGCGGAGAACAACTGCTGGCCCACTTCTGCGAAAAGTTGCATGTGAAGCCAGGTGAAACGACAGCCGACGGCAAGATCACCCTGGAATTCGCCGAGTGCATTGGAGCCTGCGAACAGGCGCCCTGCGTACTGGTCAATGACGAAATTAAAGGCAACATTGGCGACAACGAGGCGGAAGCCCTGGTCACCGAGCTGAGGAAATAACAGCGACATGGCGAACTTCGAACCAGTCCTGCTCAAGAATGTCGGTGTGAAAGACTCGCACACGCTGAAGGTCTACAAAGACCGTGGTGGCTACAAGGGCCTCGATGCGGCTCTTGCCAAGTCCCCGGCCGACGTTGTGCAAACCACCAAGGAATCGGCCCTGCGCGGTCGTGGTGGTGCCGGCTTCCCCACCGGCGTGAAGTGGACGTTTCTTCCCAAAGACTATACCGGCCCGATTTACCTCTGCATCAATGCAGATGAATCGGAACCAGGCACCTTTAATAACCGCATCCTGATGGAAGAGGCCCCCCATCAAGTGCTCGAAGGTGTCATGATTGCCTGCTACGCCACCAGGGCAACTACCGCTTACTTCTACATTCGCTATGAATATGGCCACGCCTTCCGTCGCCTGCAGGCAGCCATCGATGAACTGTACAAAGCCAAGATGCTTGGCAAGGATGCATGTGGCAAGAAGGGGTTTAACTGCGATATCTACCTCCATCGCGGTGCCGCTGCATATATCTGCGGTGAAGAAACGGGCCTGATCGAGAGCCTGGAAGGCAAGCGGGCCTGGCCACGCATCAAGCCACCCTTCCCCGCCATCGAAGGAGCGTTCCGCAAGCCAACCATTGTGAACAATCCGGAAACACTCGCCTGCCTGCCCCACATCATGACCAGGGGTGTGCAGTGGTTCAAGTCGATTGGAGTGCCCGCAGACCCCAGCAACCCGCGTGACGTCGGCAGCTATGGCCCCAAGCTCTTCTGCGTTTCCGGCCATGTGAACAAGCCAGGCTGCTTCGAAGCGCCGCTGGGCATCACCTGTCGCGAAGCCATTGACAACTACTGTGGCGGTGTATGGAAGGGTCGCAAGGCCAAGGCAGTTGTGCCAGGTGGCATGAGCATGGGCTTCCTCACCGAGGCCGAACTCGATTGCAAGCTCGACTTCAATGATCCAATCAAGAAGGGCTGTCTGGGCCTGGGCACTGCAGCCCTGATGGTGGTGGACGATGCCACCAACATGGTCGATGTGCTGTTCAACAGTTGCCGGTTCTTCAGCCACGAATCGTGCGGCCAATGCACCCCCTGTCGGGAAGGCACTGCTTGGATGACGAAGATCCTCAGCCGCATCCGTCGTGGTAAGGGTGAACTCAGCGATATTGATCAACTGGCCGAGGTGGCTAATAACATTGGAACGATGCCGGGGACAACGATCTGCGGTTTGGCCGACGGCGCTGCCTGGCCGGTCAAGAACGCCATGCAGAAGTACCGCCAGGACTTTGTGGACTTCATCAACAGTAAAAAGTCACTCATCCGGGCGGATGAACTGGTAAGTGCGGGAGCACACTAAAGTCACGAGCCTCATGCGTGTGCGAAGCACACATTGCTAAGGCAAGACCCAGTCTCGCTTAATGCTTCGGGCTGGTATGGCAATCACGAAAGGAGGGAAACGATGAGCACAATACGATCCACACGATGCCTGCTGGGTGTTGCCCTCGCCGTTTCGCTCCTGGGTTGCAAGAAGGCACAGCCTATCAATACGGTCGCCCTCTCTGGGCCATCAGCACCGGCAAATGTACCAGCTGCACAGGGACAAGAGGGTGATGCCAGCAAAGGGCGCAATGTCATCGTGCAGATGCCTTTCGACAACGCCGCCAAGCTGGTACTGCTCAACATTGGCCGTGCGTATGAAATGGCCTATGTCCCAAATGGTAAGCCCCCCAGGAACATGGAAGAGCTGGGAGTGGAGCCACGCAACCTCAAGACCAAGCGCGACATGCAGGATCGTGATATCGAAGTGCTTTACGGCATTGATTACAAGAGACTCGAACCTGCCGAAGACTATGCCCTTGCCTGGGAGAAGACCCCGGATAATGGCGGAGGCCGCATGGTCCTGATGGCGGATCTCAAAACAGTACGGTTCGTGACATCGGATGTATTTGAGAAGATGAAGAAAGCAAATCAGAAGTAAGAAGTCTGGAGTCAGATTACAGAAGAGATTCAGTGAGGAGTGAGTGACAAGATGGAGTGAGTTGCTGATGCGGTCGCCAGGTTCTGCTGGCTTCTGACTTCTGGCGACTGACTCCTGAAACAGGAACAAGCGACATGGCAACGGTTTTGGTGAATGGACAGGAAGTGCAACTGAAAGATGGCGAGAAGCTCAACGCCATCGAGGCAGCACAGCGTGTCGGTGTCGAAGTGCCTCATTATTGCTGGCACAAGGACCTGACGGTTGTCGCCAGCTGTCGCATGTGCCTGGTGGAAGTGGGCGAGAAGAAGCCCGATGGTACCATCGCCATGCAGCCCCGCGTCGTCCCCGGCTGCCAGACTCCCGTCAAAGACGGCAGCGTTGTTGTTACCGACTCACAGAAAGCCAAGGACGCTCAGGCTAACACTCTCGAATTCCTCCTGCTCAATCACCCGCTCGATTGCCCGGTCTGCGACCAGGCAGGTGAATGCGACCTGCAGGACTACAGCTACAAGTATGGACGAGGCTATAGCCGCCTCAAGGACGACAAACTTCAGAAAGCTGACAAAGACTATATTGGCGAAAACATCACCCTCTACACCGATCGGTGTGTGATGTGTACCCGCTGTGTGCGTTTCACACGCGAGATCAGCGGCACTGGTGAACTGCAGGTTATCAATCGCGGTGCCTCCGCGGAGATTGATGTCTTTCCAGACAAGCCTTGCAACAACAAGCTGGCAGGCAACGTGGTTGACCTCTGCCCCGTCGGTGCCCTGTGCAGCAAGGACTTCCTCTACAAGCAGCGAGTCTGGTTCCTGCAGGAAGCTGACAGCGTGTGCCCCGGCTGTTCTACCGGTTGCAGTATCACCACTTCGCAGAACAAGAACATTCTGTATCGCCTGAAGCCACGCACTAATCCCGATGCCCAGGGCTCGTTCATGTGCGATGAAGGCCGCTTTGGCTTCAAGTACATTAATGCTGCTCAACGGCTCAGCAGTCCATTGGTCAAGACCGGAGACAAGCATACTCAGGTGCTTTGGGATGCCGTGCTGCCTCGACTGCGCCGTGAACTCAGCGAAGCGACGAGTAAGTATCGCAGCGGCTTCGCCGTGGTGCTATCACCATACCTCACTGTCGAGGAAGCCTACCTGGCGTCGGCTTACTTCACCGGCCTCTCGAAGGACGTGAAACTGGTTCTCGGGCCAGTACCAATCATCGGCGAAGACGACAGATATCCCAAGGGGCCGCACGGCGAAGCACCAGCTGCTGACAAGGTCAAGTTCACTATTCGAGCTGAAAAGTGTCCCAACCTGCGTGGTGTGGTCCCCGTCATCGATCACTTCCAGGACGACCTTATCGAATGGGACGACTTTGTCGGGCAGGTGAAAGCCGGCACTATCAAGGCTGTTTATGCCATCGGTGGATACCCGGACGCCTGGGTCTCCCCCGACGAAGTTGCAGCATTCAGCAAGCTTGAGCTACTGGTCGTTCAGGACATTCTTCCTTCCGCTCTCACTGCAGCAGCTAAGTATGTGCTGCCTGGTGGATCCTTTGCCGAGAAGGAAGGCACTTTTGTCAATCACAATCTGCTGGCCCAGGGCATCAAGCGTGCGATCAGCGGTCCTGGCGAAGCCCGGGCTGATGGGCGTATCTTTTTTGATCTCCTGGAACGACGAGGCCTCTTTCATGCCCCGACAGTGCGAAGCGAGATTGCCCAGGCGATCCCCTACTTCGCAGCTCTGGGACGAGGCGATCTCGGTGAGTTCGGCCAGTTCCTGGGTAAGGGAAAGAACACTGCGAGCAAACAACCTGCTGTGGCTGCAGCAGCAGGGAGCTGATGCAGTGAGTTGAAGAACCGAACTGACAGCGGTGAGCTGGCAGAGATAAGACAAGACTTTAACTGAGCGTAAACATGTGGGAACTGCTGACACATCCCTGGGTGATTCGAGGCATTGTGGCACTGCTCGTGCTGCTGATCGTCCCCGGTATCTGTGCTTACCTGATCTTTCTGGAGCGCAAGATCGCAGCCTGGACACAGGACCGCATCGGGCCCAATCGTGTTGGTCCCTGGGGCCTCTTGCAGTCCATCGCCGATGGTCTCAAGTTCCTGCTGAAGGAACAGATCGTCCCCAGTTACGTGAATAGAGTTCTATATTTCGTCGCTCCCGGCATCGGTGTCGGATGTGCCTTGCTGGGAATTGCCGTCGTGCCATTTGGCGCCACTTCACTCAACCCCGCTGACGCACATCAATGGGTTATTGCTCCCGGTGTTGATATCGGCATCCTCTATGTTTTCGCGGTCGGCTCCCTGACGGTGTATGCCATCATCCTTGGTGGCTGGGCCTCGAATAACAAATATGCCTTCATCGGCTCACTCCGCTCCAGTGCTCAGGTCATCAGTTACGAAATCCCGCTGGGCATGTCGATCCTTGGTGTCATCCTGCTGGTGGGTTCGATGAACCTCGAAAAGATCATCGATTACCAGGCACACTATGGCTGGTTCCTGCTGGTGCAGCCTCTACCCTTCCTGATCTTTTTCACCAGTGCACTGGCGGAAAACAACCGCATGCCCTTTGACTTGCCCGAAACTGAACAGGAACTCGTCGGCGGCTTTCATACTGAATACTCGGCCATGAAGTTCGCCATGTTCTTCCTGGGCGAATACAGCCACATGATAACGATCAGCTTGCTCTGCTCCGTGCTTTTCCTGGGTGGCTGGCATCTTCCTTACGTCACAACTGTGATCGGGCCAGGACAGATGGAAACCTGGGGCGGTGCGATCCTCAAGTTCCTGGTGCTCTTCACCAAGATGATTGTGTTCATCGTACTGATCATGCTGATCCGCTGGACGATCCCCCGTTTCCGCTACGATCAGCTCATGGGGTTGGCGTGGAAAGTGTTGATCCCACTCTCCCTGGGCAACCTGTTCTTTGCCATGCTCGTGAAACACTTTGGTCTGTCCCCCTGGCTGCTTCTACCGATCAACATTGTTCTCTTCCTACTTCCTGGCGCCATCTCACTCTGGCAACAGAACAAGGCAGAGCAGGTACTCCGATCAAGACTCGCAACCGCGTAAAGGCACAAGTCCATGGCTCTTACCGCTAAAGATGTGAAATGGGTGGAACAGCCCAAACTCACGCTGATGGAAAAGCTCTATGTTCCGACCATCGTTTCGGGACTGGGCACCACCATGAAGCATATGTTCAAGACAATGGCGGGTGGCGGCGTTACGGTGCAGTTCCCCGAAGAACGGCCCCAGGTGCCTCCCCACTTCAAAGGTGTCCATCGCCTCAATCGCGATGAACAGGGTCGCGTGAAATGCGTCGCCTGTTACCTGTGCAGCACCGCATGCCCGGCTCATTGCATCGACATCGTCTCGGCTCCTTCACCCTGGCCCGACCGGGAAAAGTATCCGGAAACCTTTGTTATTGATGAACTGCGCTGCATCTACTGCGGCATGTGTGAAGAAGCCTGCCCAGTCGATGCCATCGAACTGACAACCCTGTTCGACCTTACCGGAGCCAGCCGCAGCGAAATGATGTTCGACAAGGAGAAACTCGTGTCCGTATTCGACCAGACAGTGGCTGCCGGTACCGACCCGGTGAGAACTCATCGTGGTAAACTGGGCCCTTGCTCCGAACTGGAAGATGGAATCAGGTATTCGAACCCGAACCGGGCCAATGCCCAGTAACCAAGTACTAAGTCCTAAGTGCTGAGTTCTGAGTGACATAAAGATGACGCATCTCATTTCACTCGCTACTAAGGACAAGGGACTTGGCCATTAAGACTTGAACTGAAGAAGCATTTGGGGACTTGGAACTTGTCTCTGTCACGATAAAACCTCAATGTCCACCTGGGTGGATGACAGCATCGAAGGATAGTGATGGCGAAATTCTTTTCCTGGCTGGTGGCGTACTGGTACCTGATGGTGCCTCTCGTCCTTGGCTTCCTCGCAATAGTCACCTTGCTGCCTCATGTCGGCAAGCGCAAAGTGCCGGTGCAGGCCGGGCTGGCTGCGAGCGTCCTCGCTCTTCTGCTGACCGGGCTGCTGATCATTCGCACCTCCGGCAACCTTGCCCTGGATCTCTTCTTCTATGCTTTTGCCGGCATCACTCTTGCTTCCGCCGGGGCCACGATAGTTCAGCGGAATCCCGTCTACTCGGCTTTGTATTTTGCCATTACGGTGCTGGGCGTCTGTGGCCTGTACCTGGTGAAATCGGCCTCCTTCCTGGCTGCAGCAACCATCATCGTGTATGCCGGTGCGATCATTGTGACCTTCCTGTTTGTCATCATGCTCGCTCAACAGTCGGGCCTTGCCGATTATGACCGTCGCTCCCGCGAACACATCTTCGCCACCGTGGCAGGATTCGTACTGCTGGCCGCCCTGCTCTTCATCATCGAGAAAAACTTCTCCCCCAAATCCGATCCCAAGAATGTGGTCGCGGTACTAAAGGACGTCTCGGCACTAACCGCAGCAGATCGATATCCCCAAAAAGGCCGTGATGTCATTGAAACACTTCAAGCCGGCAACACTGAAGCCCAGATGCTGAAAATGTTCGATCATCTCGGTTCCTGGCCTGATGCAACCACGCAAAAAGCTGAAGCTGTGAAGGCCTGGAGTGCTGCTCGCACGCTACTGCAGGATAACAAGGCTCCGCAAGCTCATGCATCCCTGGCAAAGCTATACGAGATCGCGACGCAACTCGAACTTGCTTACAACCGGTACAGTGGCATTCTCTCGGTGACAGCCACTAACAGCCCTGCCCAATCGAAACTGTCGGCACGCAGCAGTGATGCTCGTATCGACCATGTCAATGAACTGGGTCGCTCCCTCTTTGGCGATTATCTCTACGCTGTGGAACTGGCCGGCACTCTTCTGCTCGTCGCCACCATCGCTGCCATCCTGATAGCCCAGGAGCCACGAAAGAAGGTGCTGGCATGAGTGCTCTGCTGCACAATTATGTGATCATCGGAGCGATCCTGTTCGGACTGGGGGCCATCGGCTTCCTTACCCGCCGCAACCTGATCGTGATGTTCCTCTGCGTGGAAATGATGCTGCAGGGGGTTTCCCTGAACCTCATCGCCTTTGGCGATCAGCACCGCACCATGCAGGGACAATCCTTCATCGTGTTCATGCTGACCGTAGCTGCCTGCGAAGCAGCCATGGCTCTGGCCGTGTTTCTGGTTCTTTACCGCAGCCGACGCACACTGGATGTGAGCGTCTGGCAGGAATTGCGTGATCCGGGTCAGGAGCCAGTTGTGGATACTGAGGTGTTGCCCCCTGAAGAAGGCAGCGAACCTGTCGTCTACCCGTCACTGACGCCTGCAGGTGTGCTGCCTGATCAATTGGCGACCGATCAATCTGGTGTAACGGAGGAGGTTACCCGTGCCTAGTGGTTTGGGAGGGAACCTCCTGTTGATCCCCGGTCTGCCATTGCTGGCGGCGATACTTACCGCCCTGTTTGGCAGGAAATACCTCAAAGAGCAGAGTCACTGGCCGACCATCATCGCCTTCGCGCTCAGCTTCTTTTTTTCGCTGACCGTGCTCGGAAATGTGCGAAGTACGCCGCTGCCCGCGGATCTGGCTGAAGCACCGCAGATCATCAATGTCTATGACTGGATCACCATCGGGTCGGTGAAAGTCGGCGTCAACCTGCGTGCTGATCCACTGACCGCCATGATGCTGGTCATGGTGACATTCATCAGCACCCTGGTTGCCATCTTCTCCAAGGGCTACATGCATGGCGACCCGGGCTATCCGCGTTTCTTTGCCGCAGTGGCTCTCTTCGTCTTCTGCATGACGATGCTGGTACTCTCCAATAACTTCCTGTTGACTTTCGTCTTTTGGGAAGGAGTGGGACTCTGCAGCTACCTGCTGATTGGATACTGGTTCAAGAAACGGTCTGCTTCTGCAGCTGCTCGTAAAGCGTTTCTGGTGAACCGAATTGGTGACTTCGGCCTGATCCTGGGCATGTTCACCATCTGGGGCTTCACCGGCTCGCTCGAGTACAATGAAGTCTTTGACAAGAGCGGAGCACTTGCAGGTGCTGCGGGCGGCTGGGCTTGTTTCTTCCTGCTGATGGGAGCTATTGGCAAGTCAGCCCAGTTCCCTCTTCATGTCTGGCTCCCCGATGCGATGGAAGGCCCCACGCCTGTCTCTGCGTTGATTCATGCTGCCACCATGGTGACGGCAGGTGTCTACCTGATCGCTCGCTGCACGCCTCTGTTTGAACTCCAGCCGATGGTACAACTCTACGTCAGCATCATTGGCGGAGCGACTGCCATCATTGCTGCTATCGCTGCCCTGACACAAAACGATCTCAAGCGGGTGATGGCCTACTCCACAGTCAGCCAGCTAGGCTACATGTTCATGGCACTGGGCGCAGGTGCGGGTAATGACAAGCTGGTGACCTATGCTGTCATCGCCGGCATGTTCCACCTTTTCACCCACGCCTTCTTCAAGGCCCTGCTCTTCTTGGGATCCGGTTCGGTCATGCATGCCATGGGGCATGTGATCGACATGCGACGATTCAGCGGTCTACGCTATGTGCTGCCAGTTACCCATTTCACATTTCTGATCGGCTGTGCTGCCCTGGCTGGTCTGCCTCCGTTCTCCGGCTTCTACAGCAAAGACGAAATCCTGATGGTGCTTGCCTATGCCGGCAAAAAGGGTGATTTCACCAGCGCCTTCCAGTTCCTGTACTATCTGGCACTGTTCACCGCCTTCCTGACGGCTTTCTATACCTTCCGTGCCTACTTCCTGACTTTCTGGGGAGAGAAGAAGTTGCCTCCCGAAGCAGAGGGACATGCACACGAAGGTGGCTGGGATATGACACTCCCGCTCATCATCCTCGCTGTAGGAGCGATTGGGGTGGGCTACTACACCGGCCCCATGACACACCAGTTCAGCTATCTGCTCGAACGCACTCCTAACCTGAAGCCTTTGGCTGATGTGCCTCACCTCTACGATCATGTGGTGGGCAAGGATCATGCCTCAGCAGCTATCATGTATTCCAGCATTGGCGTAGCCGGGGCCGGTGTGCTTCTTGCCGCACTGATGTATTTGCTGCAACCCAGCCTTGCTGGTGCTGTCAAACGCAGCTTCGGCTCGCTCTACAACCTCTCGTACAACAAGCTTTACTTTGATGAACTCTATCAGTTCTTCCTGGTTAAGCCTGCCGAAGCGATTGCTGCCATCCTTCGCTGGGTCGATTCCAACATAGTCGACGGGCTGGTTGATTTCACCGGCCGACTGGCACAACAAATTGGCAAGGTTCTGCAGCCAGTGCAGAACGGCCTGGTGCAATACTATGCACTGGCCACGCTGCTGGGCCTGGCAGCGTTTGCGGTGGTTCTGGCATCACGACTCTATCAGTAAGTGGGACTTTCGATGGGACAGTTGTTACTCTTGCTGATGGTCTTCCTGCCCCTGGCGGCAGCGGTGGTCGTCTTTTTTGTGGGATCCGGCAATGCCGCCCTGGTGAAGCGCATCAGCCTCGCTGCCACTATTGCCACGTTTCTGATCTCAGTCATCATCTGCTTCAAGTACACGCCCAGCACCATCACTGACAAACAATGGTCTCCTGGCCGTGCTATGGCTAGTCCTGATGAACCGTTCCAACCCGATCCCCAGTTTACCACCAATGAAACCTGGCTGTCTTTCTTCCCCGGTGCCGATGGAAAGCCCAAGGTCGAAATCCGTTTTCACCTGGGTGTAGATGGGCTGAGCCTTTGGCTGGTTGCCCTAACGGCATTACTGATGATCCCCTCTGTCCTGATCTCGTGGGATAGCATCACCGAACGACAGGCAGGCTATTATGCCCTGCTGCTCGTTCTCGAATCGGGAATGCTTGGCGTCTTTTGTGCATTTGACGTGATTCTGTTCTACGTCTTCTTCGAGTTTACCTTGCTACCTCTGTTCTTCCTGATTGGCATCTGGGGTGGCCCGCAAAAGCGCTACGCAGCTCGCAAGTTCTTTATCTACACCCTGACTGGAAGTTTGCTCGGTCTTGTCGCACTGGTCGGACTGATTCTGGCCCGCAGTTCGCTTGATAACGGTGCCATCACGTTCAGCATCATTGATCTGGTTCGTAATACCTTCCATAACGGCTCCATTGAGTACGGTCTGCAATTCTGGATCTTCCTCGGCCTGTTTGCCGGGTTCGCGATCAAAGTGCCCCTCTTCCCGTTTCACACATGGTTGCCACTGGCACACGTGGAAGCGCCTACCGCGGGCTCGGTCTTGCTGGCTGGCGTTCTTCTGAAGCTTGGCACTTACGGATTTCTGCGGCTCTGTCTGCCACTTCTCCCAGAGGCATGTGTCCAGATCGGCATTCCCCTTGTCTGCTGGCTTTCCATCATCGGCATTATTTATGGTGCGCTGTGTGCCCTGGCCCAGGATGATATCAAGAAGCTGGTCGCTTACAGTTCGGTGAGTCACCTGGGCTTCTGTATGCTCGGCCTGTTTGCACTCAATGCGGAAGGCATCACCGGATCTGTATTGCAGATGATCAACCACGGCCTTTCGACCGGTATGCTCTTCCTTATAGTCGGTATGGTGTATGAACGCTACCACAGCCGCTCGCTCAAGGAGATGGGGGGACTGGCTTCCAAGCTCAAGCTCATCGGGTTCTTCATGGTGTTCGCAGCCATGTCCAGTGCAGGGTTGCCAGGGCTGAATGGTTTCGTTGGCGAATTCCTTTGCCTGGCTGGAATCTGGAAGGTGAACCCGCTCTACACGGTCCTTGCCGCCATCGGCGTGTTGCTCGGTGCCTGGTATCTGCTCACGATGTTGCAGAAGGCATTCTTCGGGCCACTGAAGGAACCGGGCCAGCCGCCCGCACCCGAAGAAGATGACCACGGCCACAGCCACGACACGCATGGCCATGACAGCCACACCGCACATGAATCACATGATCATGGCCATGGAAAGATTACCGATCTCACAACACGTGAGGCATGCATTCTGGTGCCTCTGGCAGCCTGCTGTCTTTGGATTGGCATTTACCCCAAGCCCTTTATTGATGTGATGAAGCCGGAAGCAACCGCGCTCGGCCAGCGGTTGGAAAAACCGCTGCACGAACGGCCTGCCAGCACTTCTGTCCTGGCCTCGCCGATGGGAGGAAAGCGCTAGTGGACAAGTTTTACCTGGAATCGCTTTCCGGTGCTGTAAGCCTGATCAAGCCAGAAGCCCTGCTGATCCTGGCGGCGTGCGTCTTTTATGCATTCGCCCCGTTCCGCAAGGATGAAGGCCTATGGGGAAAGCTGAGCTTTCTCCTGCTTCTCACAGCCTGCTTCATGCTCACTCCTGCTCCCGAACATTTTGCCGGTAATGGCTTGTTTCGTGCGGATAACATGAGCCTCTATGCCCGGTGGATTGGCTTGTTATCCGGCATCGGCCTGGTACTGCTTTCATGGGGGCGTGTAGCAAAAGAGTATGCCGGCGAGTATTACGCTACATTGCTCATTGCCATCGCTGGTACAAATCTCGTTGCCGCTTCAAACGATCTGGTGTCGCTCTTTCTGGCTTTGGAACTCATCAGCATCCCGACCTACCTATTGCTCTATCTCCTCAAGAGCACCATGAAGTCGCGAGAAGCCACTACCAAGTATTTTCTGCTGAGCATCTTCTCCTCGGCCCTGCTCCTGTACGGCATGAGCTTTTTCTTTGGAGCAACCGGCACTACGAATCTGGAAGGAATGCGAGCCACCTTGCGGACAACTCCTCCTTCGCAATTCCCCGAAATGCTTACATTGGGCCTTATCTTCGTGGCAGCAGGTCTGGGCTTCCGGCTTACCGCTGCTCCATTCCATTTCTATGCACCTGATGTGTACGAAGGCGCTCCTACTCTCCCTGTTACTCTTCTTTCCATCATCCCCAAGATTGCCGGCCTCGTGGGTGCGTATCAGTTGATCCAGGCCACACTGCTGGTCGATCATGGTTTGGCTGAATCGCCGATCGCTCAGCAGACTCGCGATCTCTTCTGGATCATGGCCCTCGTCTCCATGGTGCTGGGCAATGTGCTGGGACTGTTACAGAACAATATACGCCGCCTGATGGCCTACTCGGGCGTTGCACATGCTGGATACATGCTCTTCGGATTGGGTGCAGCAGCAGCGGTGCCCGGTGGCCAGTCGGGCGATGGCATCTCCGGCCTGACGGCTGTCTTTTTCTACCTCGCTGTTTACACGATCATGACGCTGGGCGTGTTTGCGGTACTGCGATACCTCGATGCCGGCCAGCGACCAGTGGAATCGATCGACGACCTGGCTGGACTGGGACAAACCAATCCTGTACTGGCCTTCTTCCTGGTGGTATTCCTCTTCAGCCTGACAGGGCTGCCCCCCACTGTAGGATTCTGGGGTAAACTCTACCTGTTCCTGGCCGGCTGGAACAGCGACGTGCATCACTATCGCGTGCTCGCGATTTTGATGGCCATCACCGCAGCCATTGGTGCCTGGTATTATCTGAAGGTGATTGGCGTGGTTTATCTGCGACAAGCAGTCAAGCCTCTCTATCCACCCATTCAGCCGATTGCTTTTCTTGTGATTGTTACCTGTGGCCTGCTCACGCTTGTCAGCTTCGTGATCCCCAACTGGTTCATGACTCCTGCCAGCCAGGCAACCAAACCGCCTCTGCTGAATGTGGTGAAAAAGGCTTCGTAACAATGCCGTTCATACGCTTAACAGCCAGAAGTCTCTTCTGGCTGTTTTCGTATGCTAAGCTGCACCTCATTCCACGAGCTATGCATCATGGATCGTCTTCCCAATAACTCCTGGCCTATTCATAACAATGCTACAGCAGCCTTGACCGACTACGCAAAACTCATTGGCATCGATCCCGCGATCGAATGGCAGATGGAATCGAGTGAGCAACTAGCATTGCTGGCGCTGCTGCAGAACATGAAACCCGATTGCGCAGTTGAAGTGGGTTCCCGCTGGGGTGGGAGCATGCAAATCCTCAGTCGCTTCGCGAAACGAGTAATTTCCTGTGACATAGATCCTACCTGCAAGGATCGCCTCGGCCCCAGCTACCCCAATGTCGAATTTGTCACCGGCGATTCACAGCATACTCTGCCAATTCTGCTGAAGCAGTTGCAGAACGATGGAGTAAAACTCGGATTCCTGCTGATTGACGGCGATCACACTGCGAAGGGTGTCCAAGCGGATATTGCCGGATTGCTCGAGTACGTACCATCATGCCCGCTTTATGTCATCATGCATGACAGTTTTAACCCGGATGTGCGTGAGGGCATTCGCTCAGCTACGTGGAGCAAAAACCTGCATGTGCATTCGGTGGAACTCGACTTCATCCCTGGCGTACTGCATCAGGGCGGCGACGCACACCGCGAGATGTGGGGAGGCTTTGGCCTGGCAGTGCTTCGTCCGGAAAGGCGCAACGGGGATCTGATTATCTCTGCACGCAAGAAAGCACTCTTCCGCGCAGTCTTCAGGCACTCAGTACACTGGTTTTTTGATCCGCCTACGCTCACGAAACGAGCAGCTCGCAAATTGCGCAAGCTGGTCGGCATGAAGTGAGATCACTCATGACTGCGAAATTGACACCCGGGTGAATACCCGAGTGTCATTGCTCAACGATTAATAGATCCCAAACCAGATACCGGAAATCTGGTACATCAAACGCCATGGGCCAGGTGGTGGAGGTGGTGGATCGTTGCCGCCAGATGGATCATGGTACACGTAAGCCCATCCATCTTCAGTGATCATGAGCACCCAATCCGCTTTGGCAGCGGGTGCAGCAACCAGGAGTGCACAAGCTGCACTCAGGGCGAGCAGAAGTCGTCGCATGGTAGTTACCTCTTGAAAATACCGCTGACAGCAGGCGATCTGTGACATAGCGGTGTCAATAGTCACGCTAACTAAAACGAGGGTGTGTTTCGATATAAATTGTAAAACTGGATAAGATGGGAATTCAGGGCAATTTGATCTAAGTCGTTATTTCTCTAGGATTTTGGTCGTTTGTCGGCATAATAGGGTAGACTGATATTATCGATGCAACCGTTACCACCAGACCTGATTTGGCATGTACCTGACTGACAATGACCCAACCCACACGTGCAACGTCTCTCTGCTGAGCGTTCCCCCGGAAGAGACAAGTACTGTCGCGGTTGAGCCCACGGAAGGTGAACAGCAGACTGATGAAGTAGTAGTTGCGGGCCCCCCCAGCACCGTGGAATCGATGCGCCTCGTGGGGCACTACAAGTTAAAACGTTGCTTGGGTCGCGGCACAACTGGCAGCGTCTGGTATGCGGAAGACCTGGAGTTCATTGGACGTGACGTGGCGCTGAAACTGATGCATGCGGACACGCATGATGAGTACATGCTCGCCCGTTACAACAGTGAAGTGCGAGCACTGGCTCGTATGGATGATCCCCATATTGCCCGTATCTGGGAACATGGGCGTACCAGTGATGGCAAACTGTATATCGCCATGGAGCTTGTGCCGGGAGTTCATCTCACCAAGTTCTGTGAGGCGTGGAGCCCATCCCTGCATGACCGCATCAAACTGATCATCCAGATATGCAGAGGCATGCAGCATGCGCACCAGCGAGGCATCCTGCATCGAGATCTGAAGCCTGCCAATATTCTGGTCACGCAATTCGATGGTACAATCGTTCCCAAGATCATCGATTTTGGCCTGGCCAAGTCTGTAACGCAACCACTGCTTCCCGGCTCGCCCGATACTACACAGATGGGCTGCCTCCTGGGCACGATCGGGTATATGAGCCCGGAGCAGGCGAGCACCGGTGTGCGGGATGTGGACACACGCAGCGATGTCTATTCCATTGCGGTCATGCTCTATGAATTGCTGACAAATACGCTCCCCATTCCACGCGAAGAACTGAATCGTGTCTCACTTTCGCATGCTCTGGATATGATTCAGAATCGCGATGGTGATGCAGCCAGTCGACGGGTCGCACGTCATCCGGGTGCCACGGTACATGCCAGCCGGATGCACATGACTGTCGAAAAGCTCAGTCAGTGTCTCTCCGGAGATCTGGATGCCATCCTGGAGAAAGGACTGCGTAAGGAAAAGGAACTGCGTTACCAGTCAGCTGGAGAACTCGCGGACGACCTGGAACGCTATCTGCGTGGTGCAGTCGTCCATGCCAGGCAGCGCACCTGG
This sequence comes from Gemmatales bacterium, assembly GCA_046350055.1. Taxonomy (GTDB): domain Bacteria; phylum Planctomycetota; class Planctomycetia; order Gemmatales; family HRBIN36; genus JAEUIE01. The sequence goes on from JAXMBC010000001.1 coordinate 366,996, forward strand.
TGGTACCTGACTGAAAAGACGCTGAAGAGACATTGGAAACTGGCCCTTACCGCTGGCATTATTTTCCTCCTGTTTCTCGCCAGTTGGGTAGGCATGGCTTTCGGCTTTTACCATGCAGTCGTTGCCCGTGATCAGGCAGAGCAGGCACAATCAGAGCTGGAGAAAGCTAAGAATCACGAAGTCATCCTCAGGGAAGATGCTGAAAAAACGATCGCGTTTCTAGAAAAGATTCTCCATTCACCGAATCCCGTCAGATTGGGTCAGGATGTCAGGCTCCTAGATGTCCTGGATTCCGTTTACGTCACAATCAGCGATAGTTTCAAGCAACAGCCTCGAGCGGAAGCCAAAGTGCGTGTTACGCTAGCACGTTCCTATTTACGTTTGGGAAACTCACAACGCGCACTCGATCTACTTGAACCCGTGTTACAACTGCCACTGCAACACGTTGAAGGATACCGAGGCTTGTTGCTGCACGCGGAAAGTCTGATTGTGCAGGCGATGACACAACAGCAACGTTTCACACCGGCAGAAGCCCGTTGCATCAAACTCATCGAGACTTACCAGAAGAATCTGACAGCCGAGACTATTCCCGCTGTCTCTTCCATCTTCCAGACATGCTCTCGCATACAAATGCAGCAAAAACGATTCGCAGAAGCTATTCACACCCTGGAAACTGCAGAGAAACTTCTTCTGCCCGTGCGTCAGCAATTCGTCACTGAATTCTGGGACATTCGCGGCATGCTCGCCTCCCATTATGCCTTCTGGAGCAAGGCGGACCAGAATCAATACGAAACTGCGCTATCCAAACTGACTGGATATCTGAACGATGCAACTGAACTGTCCCCTCGGGATCTCAAACTCGCACAAATCCTGATCTCCAAGGGGACCTTGCTGGCAAGCCACGGAAAAGTAGCGGAAGCTATTGCTTTACTGGAGCAACTGGCCGACCAGGTAGAGAAAGAAACGGGACCAGATCGCCTTCAGGTGAATGCCATCCCCATGAACGGACCAGATCGCCTTCAGGTGAATGCCATCTCCATTAACCTGGCAAAGCTGTACTTGCAGGCGGGACAACTGAGGCAGGCGAGGTCCGCCTATCGGCAGACCCTGGAATTCCAGTTGAAAACGTATGGCAAATCGAATGAGATCACTTTATCGACTCTTGCGGCGTTAATCCGCATTTCGCAATCGATGCATCTCTACTTTGAAGCTGCCTATTACAACACATTATTCCGAGAAGGCGTAGCACTCAGTTCTTCACTGGGTGATCCACGGTTACAAACCGCCCGAAAGACAGCTGTAGACGTGCTAAGCAAAGCAGCACTGCAGTGGTTCTTGCTAACTGCTCGATACTAACGGGTTTTGGCCAGCTCTTTACGAATCAGCTTCTCAAGATCCGATCGTATCTCCACGCCCCAACCAGTCATACTGGCCAGCAGAGTACCGTCGCCATCCAGGAGCACAAAGTGAGGAGTATCCACTACGCCAAAGGTGCCCATGAGCTGACGACACGAACCACACTGAAATATGTTGGAACCATTACCTTTGACGACTGGCAACACACCTTCACGTGAAGCTAACATCACACAGTGAAAGGACTGTTTACCGGATCGGCTTTGCCAGGCTGGCAGTTCTTCCGCCAAGGACCGAGTCAACGATGTCTCAGGACGCACAAAGACAATCAGTGTAGGCCTTCCCTTGAGTTGCGTGGACGCCATCGTTTCTCCACTGGTCGTGACGATGGTGAACGGCGGAGCCAATTGGCCTAGTTCCACACCACTGCGTTCCGCTACCTGATACTGCACCTGAGACAACCGATTCTCCAGTGCTGCCTGAATCGTGGAGTGCATCGTAATCAGTGCTTCCCGGTAAGGTGTATCGCCCACGGAAGTCTGATACTGTACCAGGCGATTCTCCAGTTTTTGCCAGGAGACGCGGGTAGCTTTTTCAAGTGGCAACGCAGATAGAGTCTGCACGTCAGCCTGGAACAGTTTAATATTGTCGATATCGAGAAGCCGGGCCTCGAGCATCGGTCCCGCCAAACGCTCCACACTCTTGAGAGAGTAGACTGTAATGATGCGACCGGTGACCTGGCGATGTGCCGGTGCCCGCCGTTCGATCAGTCGTTCCACCTTAGTGGGTAACGTGGCACGACTGCTGTAGGTTAATTGATCGGAACGCCGCCAGGCTGTGCTGTCGCCACGGGGTCGTTTCCAGTCAATGGATTCCTGGATGCCTGTGATGACCTGCTCCTGCTGCTGCTCTTTGGCAGGCAGCCAGGTAAACTGTCGTGGTTGTCTGCCCGGTTCGCGCGCGTCCCACGTGGCATTCAGGGTCAGTGGATGATCAGGCAATGGCAGGAGTAAACCGTTTTCCCAGGTTGCAGGACGATCAACCACCAGCGCTTTTCCTGACGGCGACGAACACGAAGTGATATTGCCTCGTCCATCTACCATGGCCTGTGTGAGATGAACCGAAAGCCCCTCTTCCGCGCGAGCCAGGTTCTTCTGCAACAGTTTGGTGCAAAAGACCAGTTCCGCATTGGAGCCAGTCACTTTGCTCACCAGCACTCGGAGTTCGAGGGAGTATTCCTGGATGACCTGCCAATCTTCGACGGGCCCCATTTCTTTAACAGAGCCGTGATAGACATACTCCTGCCCCACCTGCCACTGCGGTGCGAAACGTTCTGGTTCCTGGAGAAGTACAGCAAGAATCAAACCAAGCATGCGTGCCTCCCTGCACGGTGAACCTGAAGTATAACGGCACTGGTAATTGGGGCAACTGCAGGTTAGGCACATGGCATGTAACTACCTGCCTTCTGGAATGTCAATACACGAAGAATACCGACAGCCCTACCAGTCGTACCACCTGTAACGTCCGTTTAGGGACATAACACTCATCCCGTGCCCGCATAACGCGGAGCCTCTGTTGCCCTCATGAGCTATGCCGATTATGCTGGCGATGCGTCTCTCCTCTGCCGAGATCTGAGTTCCCATGCCCGTAGCTGCTACGTCACTCAATATTGTCTTTGCCTCGGCTGAAGTGGCGCCCTTTTCCAAGACTGGTGGTCTGGGGGAAGTGCTCATGTCTCTGCCCAAGGCCCTGGCCGCCCGTGGGCATAACGTTTCCATCTTCACTCCACTCTACAACTGTGCATGGAAAGCCGGCCTGCCCATTGTGCCGACCGATGTGAAGATAGAAACCGATGTGAATGGCTACCGGGTCGCCGGTCGCATCTGCCGCAGTCAATTGCCAGGCTGTGATGTCCCTGTCTATCTCGTGGAACACTACGATTACTTCAGCCGCGATGACAAACTCTTTGGCCACACGCTATATCAGTTCAAAGCGACCGAAGGATACATGCAGGATTACTCTGACAACGACGCCCGCTTCGTCTTCTTTACCCGTGCCATCCTGGAAGCCTTGCCAGCGCTTGGCATCAAACCAGACATCATCAACGCCAATGACTGGCAAACAGGGCTGCTTCCTGTTTATCTCGATATCCATTATGCCAATGTTCCGGAGTTGGCTCAGACGCGCAGTGTCTACACCATCCACAACCTTGCCTACCAGGGCAGGTTCAGCAAAGAGACGATGTACACGGCCCGGCTCGGCTGGAATCTGTTTCGCCATGACTTGCTCGAGTTTCACGATGGCCTCAACTTCATGAAGGCGGGGATCGTCGCTGCCGATGCTGTGACCACTGTGAGCCGTCGTTATGCTGAGGAGATTACCTGGAAGGAGCATGGCGAAGAACTCGACCCGGTATTGCGAGCCCATCGATATAAACTGTTCGGCATCAACAACGGCATCGACTACACCTTATGGAACCCCGCTGTCGATCGTCACATAGCAAGGCACTACGGCCCAGACGATGTGCAAGGTGGCAAAGCACTGTGCAAAGCCGATCTCCAGGCCAAGGCGATGCTCCCACGTCGCCCGGATGTGCCACTCGTTGCGATGGTGACGCGACTAGCGGAGCAGAAGGGCTTAACTCTGGTGCAGGACGCAGCCCATCAGATGATGCGCCTGGGCATTCAATTCGTGATCCTCGGGACAGGCGATGCGGAGTACCATCGCTTCTTTGAAAATCTGGCCCGCCAGTATCCCCATCAGGTCGCTGCGGCCCTGGAGTTCAACGAAACGCTGTCTCACCAGATCATGGCTGGGGCGGATATCTTCCTCATGCCCAGCCGGTTTGAACCATCAGGCTTGAACCAGCTGTACAGTCTGAAGTATGGCACCATCCCTGTGGTGCGTGAGACGGGCGGCCTGGTCGACAGCGTGATTGACTGCAACGACTACTCGTGGGCCAACGGTATGGCCAATGGCTTCAGTTTCCAAAGCTATGACGCCAGCGGTTTACTCTGGGCCTTGAAGCGTGCAGTTGATTGCTACCATCAGTCCCCGTCCACGTGGCTGCAACTACAACGCAATGGCATGGCTGCTGACTGGTCCTGGGAACGAGGGGCGGCAGGGTACGAGGATGTGTACCGGCGGGTGTTATCACATTGAGAGCAGGACGATTGTCGGATAGAATGGCATGTGGAGATGTCATGATGAACCAGACATTCATAATTCGCGGACGATATAGCAAGCAAGCTTTCATTCCATCGGAACCGATGCCCATCGCTGATGGTAGTGCCGAATTAAGAATCGTTCCTGACCAGAATACCGTTCCCACTTCCATATTTAACATCATTGGTAAGGCGGACAAGCTTCGGACTGCTGAGGATATTGCCAAACAGCTCCATGAAGAACGTAATTCATGGGGCGATTCATGATCTACCTGGATGCCAATATTCTCATTCGACTGATTGAGGGAGATATTGCTGCTCGAGCGCCTGTTGAGGCCAAGCTCCAGCATGCTCGTGTGAATGCACCATTTTTGACCACTTCTCGGTTAAGCCGACTGGAATGTCGAGTCAAACCCCTTCGAGAGGGTAACAGTAGTCTGTTGTCGCTATATGAGCAGTTATTCAACAGCAATGAACTTCAAATGACTGAGCTACACGCAGCAGTTATTGAAAAGGCGACTGAACTTCGAAGCACATTGAAATTGAAAACACCAGATGCAATACATCTGGCTAGTGCCATCGTTGAACGCTGCAGCTTATTCTTGACCGGCGATAAGGACCTCGCCAAAGTAACAGAAATTGCAGTGGAAGTAGTTTAGTGTTTTGTGGAGTTGAACATGCCTAAAGGTCAACATGTCACGGTCTGGGTCATCATGCACTATGAGTATTTTTATGATGGGCAAATTGATTGCTTGCAGTTCCATGTCTCGTCCACTCTGAAGAAGGCTGAAGCCTATATGCGCAGACTATACATGGCACCTTACTCATGGTGGCAGGTTCATTCCTATGTAATCGACAATGACCACGAGAAAGATTGGGATGATGAGCAAGTACACTTCTACAACAATCGTGGCAAATCTTTGAAGAAGGCGCCACACAAACAAGCAATGAGAGCATTCGAAAAGGCCAACGCTGCAGGTGAGTTGTTACCGTATGAATAGTGTAATTGGTTTAGACAATCTTTCCCCACCATTACGCCGCCTTTCGTAAGCCCTCGCTCGGGATGAACACTTCAGGCTGCTTCTCCACTAGCTCACACGCAGCATGGAAGTCTTCTGGTCTGCCGATATCCATCCAGGTGCCACGGAAGATGTATGAATAGGCACGCAAGCCCTGGTCAAGCATCTTGTACATCAGGTCGTCAAATCCAAAGAGCTCACCAGCCGGTATGAGATCGAGCATCTCCGGGTTCATGGCATACACACCCATGCTGCAAGGGAAGTGCAGCGTGGGCTTCTCTCGGAAGCCGACGACCCGGTTGTTGACGTTTGTCTCCAGCACGCCAAGTGAGATGTTCACAGGCTTCAGGTACGTACCAATCGTCAGTGGTCCGCCAAACTCCTGATGCTGGTACAACAGTTCCGTAAAATCGAAGTCGGTCAGCAGATCGCCATTCATCACCAGGAACGGCCGATTCAATCCATCTACCAATTTCAATGGTCCCATCGTCCCCAGAGGCTGGTCTTCAGTCACATAGCGAATGTGTAAACCAAACTTGGCACCATCACCACAGTGCAGACGGATCAAGTCGCCGAGGTAGCCAACGCTGATGGTAATGTCGCGAAAGTCCTGGCTGGCGAGTTGCCTGAGCATGATCTCGATGATGGGCATGCTGCCCACGGGCATCAACGGCTTGGGCAATACCTTGGTGTAAGGGTAGAGCCGCGTACCTTTGCCACCGGCCTGGATGACAACGGGGGTATTAAGTGGGTGAAGTGGCCTCATGCTTTAGTCCTAAGTGCTATGTCCTAAGTCCTAAGTCCTAAGTGCTAAATACTAAGTAATGGGCTTAGTGATGGTGATGTCTACATAGGACATAGCACTAAGCACTTGGCACTGTTTCATACTGCATACTCCCCAGGCCGATACAGTGCCAGATTCTTCTCAATGAACCGGGCGGTTTTCTCCAAGCCTGCTTCCAGTGTCACCTGAGGCGACCAGCCAGCAAGTTGCTTCGCTTTGGCATTTGCAGCGATCAGCTTCCATACTTCGCTGCCCTCAGGTCGCTGGCGCAACGCTTCGGTTTGAATCGGCACCGTCCGGCCCACGATCTTCATCGCGAGTTCGGCGATCGTGCCAATGGTCTCACCTCGTCCCGTACCGGCATTGACTACTTCCCCCAGGCACGCATCGGAAGCAGCTACCGCCAGGAAAGCTGCGACTGTATCTTCAACGAAGTTCATATCCCGTACCGGACTCGCATCGCCTAACTTGAGAGAAGTCGCTCCGCTTAACAGTTGCGAGAGAATCGTTGGGATCACAGCCCGGGCTGATTGCCGAGGACCGTAAGTGTTGAACGAACGCAGCGTCGTCACAGGCAGCTTGAAGCTGAGCCAGAAGCTTTCGACGAGTTTATCTGCGCCGATCTTGCTGGCCGAGTAGGGCGACTGCCCCTGGAGCGGATGCAGTTCATCAATCGGTGCATAGCGAGCCGTGCCGTAACATTCGCTGGTGGAGGTATGCACCATCCGCGGCGTACCATGCAGGCGACAGGCTTCGAGTGTATTGATGGTCCCGACAATATTGGTCTGCACATAGGCCGACGGGGCAACATATGAGAACGGAATGCCGATCAATGCTGCCAGGTGAAAGACGACATCGCAGCCCTGAACCGCGCGATACATGAAATGGGGATCAGCCACATCCCCCGACAGAATCTGCATCTCATGGACTAGCCGTGCATCAGCCAGTTCGAGGTTGCTTCGCTGCGGGCGGGAATCGTAGTGCACCATCGCCTTCACTTTGGCGCCGCGACGGACAAGTTCCTCCGCCAGGTGTGAGCCGATGAAGCCCCCTGCCCCGGTGACCAGTGCTGTTTTACCCTGCCATTGCATGGCCCTGTCATACCAGTTCGTGACAATCGTCACAAGATCGGCTCAATGCAGTCCGTCCGCGAAACTAGGCGCCCCTCTTGCCAGTCGTATAGTTCTTTCGATTGGTTTGAATTAAGGCACCCTCACGCGGACTGGAGACATTCAGTCGTGGTAACTTTTCATCCAGACTCGCTTTCACCCAGCCTTCGCTCACCAGCACTTCCAGCACTTGTAACGCATGTTCCAGTACCATTGCATGATGTGCCACGGGCACTTGTGCCTGCAAGGTCTTCTGCATCATTGCGATGATGGTAGAAATATCACTTGTCTGCTGCAAAGCATGCAACACGAGATGGGTAACTCCCGTAACTGCCAATCGCTTGCCATCCCTCTCATAACAAGGCACTGACACTACCTTCCCCTGGCGGTAGTCAGGAAGTGTGGTCTTCTGAGCCCCTTCAATCGTAAGTTGGAAGACATTATTATCGTTGGCCTTCCAGTGGATATCCTCATCGAGGAATCGCTGCGTGACCTGGTTCAAACTGGTGAGATCGAACCCACCGATAACGGCCTGCCCCAGTACATCGTTCGTGAAACCGCCTTGCGCCAGCCATTGCCAGGCCTTCTGCGCTGTGAGTGTCAGTCCCGATTCCTTCGCAATCTCCCGGCAATGATCACGCAGGTCGGTGAACTGGCCATTGGAAGCGTACCAGAACTCTGCAAAACGCATGTGCTGCCGTACACGCTTCTGCTGATTCTGCTGGTAGTGCCTCTTCAGCCATTCGCCATCATGCCCGCCTGCCTCCAATGCCAGGATGGTGTAGGCCAATTCACGAGCGCCTACATGGGTCAGCGTCAGGCCAGCAGCCAGGATCGGATCAGCGAAGCCAGCACATTCACCCACCAGGAACCAGTTCTGACCATAGACCCGTTCCGAGACAAACGACCAGTCGTTCGTGGTACGTAACTGATTCTCGCGGCTTGCACCCTGCAAAAAGCCGGTGATGCGATCCGACGATGAGATCGCCTCGGTGTAGAGTTGCTCCGGTGTCTTGCCCGACTGCTTGTAATAACTGGCAGGACAAACCAATCCCAAACTGGTACGAGTTGGCGTGATCGGGATAAACCACAGCCAGCCATAGCCGACGCTCATCACCTGCACCCGTGTGCCGCCACTGCCGATGGTGTCGGCCCAGGCGGTATTGGTCCAATAGTCCCAGATGGCAATGTTCTTGAGCAGCGTCGGACAGTCGATCTCTACTCCCATGGCACGGCGCAGGATGCCCACATGCCCGGAGGCATCCACGTAGTACTTTCCCGAGACGCTGGTGCCGTTGCTGAGTTTCAGAGACTGAATGGCATCGCCTTCCCGCACCACGTCGCGGACTGCTATGCATTCCCACACTGTGCAGCCCAGCTTCTCTGCATGGCGAAGCAGGATGGTGTCATAGATCGAGCGGGCCACCTGGAAGGCCGTCGCCTGCCGAATGCCGGCATACTGCCCCGGTCGCTGCTGGCCTTCGTAGGCTTCGGGGGGCACGAAGTTAAAGTCCCAGAGCTCGTTGCCTTTGCCCCACTTGTAGCTCGCCCCGATCTTCACGGGGAATCCCGCCCGCTCTACCTGATCCCATATCCCCAGCTCATGCAGGATGCCGCTAATCTGCGGCAGTTGGCTCTCGCCCACGTGCTCCCGGGGAAAGGTCTCCCGCTCAATAATCAACACTTTGAGTGACGGCTGATACTTGAGCAACATCCCCGCCAGAGTCGATCCACCGGGACCACCACCGACGATCACGACATCATAAGCTGGTTGCATGATTGATTCCCATGTGATGCCCTCCATCAAAGTCGAAAGCGGCCTGCGATGCAACAGGAGTTAGTGGAAACGCTGTGAACAGTGAGCCCCGTTGACAAGGATAGATGGCAAAGCTGTTACCAAGGCGGTACGATGCGGGAATGGGTTCTCCATCCAAGCCTCGTCGAAAACACCTGGTACTCCGCACGCTACTGGTGCTGGTGATGACCTGCATCGCCTGGTGGCTCACCCATCATTACACGCAGCCGAAGCCACTTTTCACCATTACAGGCACGGATAGACACACTCTTCGCGCAGCCATGCTATGTAGTCGTACTTGTTTCATGGAACTAGGTGATGACAGTCGACGTCGTGACATGTCTCATGTGGCTAGTTATGATCTCGACAAGAAGACTTACACCAAGCGCGACACACTCTTCAATAACTATGGATGGGCAGCCTACATAGTCCCCGTCATGACGAACCTGGCTGATCGCTATGCGGTCACGCTAATGGATCATCGCCTCACTATTTACGATGCGGTAACGCGCACCTCGGAAGCACAAGCGTTTACGCAAGTGATGCAATCCCTTTCGAACTTTGTTCAACTTTCCGACGATGGTACGACTGTCTTGCAGGCAACTATCTTACCGTCCGCGCCTTTCACTTTGCTGGCTCCGCTTGGCTGGTCAGGGCTAACTACAGCTTGCCTGTCATGCTGCGACGAACAGCGGTTCTTTCGCCAGCCTTTTGGCCCCACCCTGATACAGGTGATGAGTCTGCCTGATCGCACCATCACCAGTCGTTTTACATTGCCAGCGACAGCAGTTGTGCGCTTCCCGCGCTGGACTGCTGATGGAAAACATCTCTTCCACGGATTTCACTTGCAATACCAATCGCATCTTCCTTTTGCATATCAATCGTTTTGGCAGCACATCTATCTACCGAGCATAGATCACCTGGAAAGGATGTTCTCGTATGTGCCTGAAATCCTCTATCTGCGAGAAGGCTACCTTCGGGAACAGTGGCGTGAAGGACCGTTGATCGATATCTGGCCTGCCACATCATCGCGTTTCGATGTCTATGATGGCCGAACTGGTGAACATCAGCGATCTTTTGAAACAAGAGAGAATGGCATCCCAGTACACTACCGAGCTATGGAGCTCAGGAATGAGTGGGTCTTCCTCTCCAAGATTGTTCCGCTTACTTCCAAGGAACCTGGCAAGTCTCTACCACCGCTCTTTGCCTATCACCTGCCCACCGGGCGTACTTTGGCTGCCAGCGATCTCCCCATTGAGTTCTGGATTGGCAGAGTGAGTGTCGAGCGTGCACCGGACAACAAGGCACATGCTGTAGTTACCATCGGTTCCACCAACACTCTATCTGGGCTTTTCCGCGCAGGCGTCCCTCTTCCCAAGCACCTCTATACCTTCACACCTGACGGCAGTATTGTCTTCACAAGCGAGTTGGCGAACACTGATTCCATTCAACTGGTTCCCCATTCCGATCAATATGTCTCCCAGCATTGCATGCTGGATCTCCTGCCGCCATGGTGTGTCAGTTGGGTGAACAAGTGGCCTCAACTAAGGCAAAAGCTCAATACTCCCCGGTTCTTTGTTAAGACATCAGATGGTCAATCCTTGTCCAGCTTTGATGGAAAAGTGTTGCCTGACGATCCTTCCATAAGGAGGTTCGTGGTCAGTAGAGATGGACGGCTCTTGTTCATTCCTGTTCAACATGAATACGACGAAACCGAGTATGATGCTTATGCCCTCCCACTCTTGACCATGCTCCCCTGGTACCCTCGTCTTGCTGCTTTTGCCGTCGTTCTCCTGATGTTTCTCTACTACCTTTGGCTCTTCCGCCGATCCTCTACGAGTATTTCTCATGCTCTCCCTGCTCCTCTGCCTTCTCGTTCCTGACTTCGACTCCCAGGTCACCCATGGCTACGCCAACTCGGGTGGCGTGAAGATTCACTACGCCGCCATCGGCGACCCGGCCAAGCCACTGATCGTCATGATCCATGGCTTCCCCGATTTCTGGTATACCTGGCGCGAGCAGATGAAAACGCTCTCCAGCGACTTCTACTGCGTGGCTATTGATCAGCGAGGCTACAACCTCTCTGACAAACCCACCGGCGGCGAGAACTACGACATGAAGTTCCTCGTCAGTGATGTCATTGCAGTCATCAAGCATCTGGGCCGCGAGAAGGCTATTATCATGGGGCACGATTGGGGCGGAGCGGTCTCCTGGACGCTGGCCATCACCCAGCCGCAGTATGTGGACAAGCTCATTGTCCTCAATCTGCCCCATCTCAAAGGGGTACAGCGTGAATTGGCCCATAACCCCCAGCAACAGAAGAACAGTGCCTACGCCCGGCAATTCCAGAAAGAAGGCGCCCATAAGCTGCTGATGCCGGAGATGCTGGCTGGCTGGGTGAAAGACCCGGAAGCCCGCAAGAAGTATGTGGAAGCCTTCAAACGGTCTGATCTCGAAGCCATGCTGCACTACTACAAACGCAACTATCCTAAGGAGCCTTATCAGGAAGACCCCACGCCGGTCCCCAAGGTCAAGGCCCCGGTACTCCTCATCCACGGCCTCGCCGACTCTGCCCTCCTCCCCGCCATGCTCAATAATACCTGGGAGTGGCTTGACAACGAACTGACCCTGGTCACCATCCCGAAAGCAGGCCATTTCGTGCAACAGGACGCCACAGACAAAGTCAACCGCGCGATAGTGAGGTGGTTAAAGTAAGAAGCCAGCAGTCAGAAGCCAGAAGCCAAGAATTTCTGCATTCTGGCTTCTGTTTTCTGGCTCCTGGCTTCTGAAGTCGTTTCTCATTGATTTTCTCGTGTTTTTACCTTACTATTATGACACGAACCTAACTCTCACCGGAATCCTTACCGAAGGAGGACACCGTGTACGAAGCTAATATGAATTGGGATCAGCGTGTGGCGATTGACGCTGCCCAAAGTGAACGGGTGGCATTCATTCGCCGCACCTATCTGCATGTCGCTGGCGCGATTGTTGCCTTTGCGGTGTTGTTGGCTGCACTGTTGAGCTTTGTCCCGCAGGAGACGATGGTCAACATCTTCTTCCGCAGCCGGGCAAGCTGGATCATTGTCATGGTAGCATTCATGGGTATTACCTGGCTTGCCCAGACCATGGCTACATCACAAGCATCGGTAGGTACGCAATACCTCGGCTTGGGACTATATGTCGTGGCAGAAGCGATCTTCTTCTGGCCATTGATCTGGCTTGTCACCACCATGCCCAATATGACTGGCGTCTTGCCGCAGGCAATTATCCTCACGCTTGCCCTGGCTGGTGGATTGACAATGAGCGTCTTCATGACGAAGGCCGACTTCTCGTGGATGCGCAGTGCACTCACAGTGGGCATGTTGGTTGCCCTGGCACTCGTGGTCACCAGTTGGATCTTCGGGTTCAGCCTCGGTGTCTTCTTCATCGTGGCGATGATCGCCCTGATGTGCGGTTTCATCCTCTATGAAACCTCGAATGTGCTGCATCACTACCCAGTCAACATGCACGTGGCTGCAGCCCTGACGATCTTCTCGTCACTGGCCACCCTCTTCTGGTACGTGATCCGACTGCTCATGTCGATGCGAGACTAGGACCCCACCTAACCTCCCCTTCTCAAGGGGAGGAACCAAATGACACCCCCGGTGCTCCACCGGGGGTTTTTGCTTATACTCATCTCATGCTCGCTAAACGCATCATCCCCTGTCTTGACGTGAACCGTGGCCGCGTGGTCAAAGGCACCAACTTCATCAACCTGCGCGATGCCGGCGACCCGATTGAAATCGCCAGACGCTATGAAGAGCAGGGAGCCGATGAACTGGTCTTCCTCGACATCACTGCCAGTCACGAGGACCGCGACATTATTGCGGACCTCGTTCGCCGGGTAGCAGAAGTGCTCTTCATGCCCTTCTGCGTCGGTGGAGGCATCCGCACACTGGAAGATGCCACCCGTCTCATTCACGCAGGGGCTGAGAAGGTAAGTCTCAATACCTCTGCCGTGCAAACGCCGGAACTCATCACCCAGATCAGCGAGAAGTTCGGCGCTAATGCATGCGTAGTGAATATTGATCCACGCCTCACCCCGTATCCCTCTGTTGCAGGGGAAAAGGGAAGCCAGACCTGGTACGAAGTCCACACGCATGGAGGCCGCAAGCCTACAGGACGGGAAGCAGTCGCCTGGGCCCGCGAAGTCGAACGTCTGGGAGCAGGCGAGATTGTCCTCACCTGCATGGATAACGATGGCACCAAGGCAGGCTACAACATCGAGCTGACGCGAGCTGTTGCTGAAGCTGTCTCGATCCCTGTCGTCGCTTCTGGCGGCGCAGGAAACCCGGAGCACCTCTACCAGGCACTCACAGCGGGCAAGGCTGATGCCGCCCTGGCTGCCAGCATTTTTCACTACGGTGAATATCCCGTGCCTGTAACGAAGAAGTATCTCGCAGACCGGGGAGTGATTGTCCGGCTGTAAAGAACTACACCAGGTTTTCAACTGCCAGAAGAATGCAGAACCTGCGTTATATCCCCCATCTAACTTTCGCCTGATAAACAGTGGAAGTGCCTGTATCTATCTGCTTGCTGCTCAGCTAGACTTCAAACAGTTTCTGGAGATGCATCATGTATCGCTGTCTCTCGCTCGCCTCGCTATTGGTCATCGTGACGCTTTCCATCATGGCACAGGACAAGCCCACTGGCCCCCGGAAGTGGACGCACGAAGAAGCACGTAAGCAGTATGAACGCTCCCCGGGTGATGGATATCTGCAGTACGTCACGCTGCAGACAGCCAGGCGAGAGAAGATTGATCCCAATCAACTCTGGTTCCTCAACCGAGGTATGCCCAACCGCCGCGAAGGTATCGATCTCTTCAACACCTTCAGCGGGGCCTTGGCCATACAGGAAAGCCTGCAACTCGATACTATGCTGGGCGGCACCAGACCGGGCCGGGGAACGCCCGATACGCTCGGTGGAGAACAACCGAAAGCAACACTCGATCCCAACGAGAAGGTAAAGGTCTCGACGCTCCAGGGTCCCACTATCCAAAGCCACCCCTGGGAAAAGATGCTCGCCGGCCGCAAACCTGAGCTTGGTACACTGGCCCGATGTGTGCCCGACGACTTCTACTTCATCGAATTCACTTCTGCCGCCAAGCTGAAGGATGCATTGGCCACAACCGACCTCTGGACCGGCCACCTGTTTGCACAGATGCTGGGCTCTGCGCAATCCCAACAAGTCGAATTACGTCTCAAGCAACAGCTCGGTATCCAGGGCGTGCCTCCTGAACTCCTCGATACCCTGGGCCTGGAATCCATCGGCATCACCGGCAGTGATCTCTATCTCGCCGATGGCAGCGATGTCACTCTTCTGGTGCAGGGCAAGACCCTGAATACACTCAGGCAGTGGATGGATCGTACCCACGCACACAAGCCCGGCACGGAACGTTCGAACGGCAAATACCTGGAGTACGAGTACACCTACGCCAAGTCAGCCAAACTGAACCTGAACGTCTATGCCGCTGACCCTCGTCCTGATCTCCACGTCCGCAGTACCTCGCTCCCCGCTTTCAAGAAAGTGCTCGCTGCTATCGCGGGAAAAGATGAAGAAGGGAAAGCCGCCAAACGATTGGGGGAGACAGCAGAGTACGCCTTCATCCGCACCATTCTGCCTCGCGGTGCAGCCGAAGAAGATGGTCTGGTCTACCTTTCTGATCCATTCATTCGCCGATTGCTCGGGCCTCAAGTCAAGCTCGCCCAGCATCATCGACTGATTGCACACAACCATCTGAGGATGATCGAACGAGCCGCCTTGATGTATCGCACAGAGAACGGCAAGGCTCCGAAATCCCTCGAAGACCTGGCCAAGGCTGAGTGTGCTCCCGGCACATTTGGTCAGGATCAATGGGCATGCCCCGCTGGCGGGAAGTACACCCTGAGCGACGATGGCATGTCGGCCCGCAACTCCCTATTCGGTACTGCCAGCCAACTCACTCCACTCATCGAGATGCCGCTCGAGGAAGTGACCAGGGCCGATGCCGACAGTTACAAGCAGTTCCTGCAGGAGTACAATCAGTACTGGCGTACCTTCTTTGACCCTATTGCCGTGCGGGTAAAGATCACCCCGGAGCAGTTCCGCCTTGAGACCGTTGTCCTGCCCCTCATTGATAACAGTATCTACACAGGCCTGGCCGAAGCAGTTGGTGGCCCCACTACACCACTTGCCAGTCTGCCGGTACCGCCTCGTGTCATTCACTCTGTCTCTGCTCATATCAACAAGGCACCCGTTCTGAAGATGCTGCCCAACGACGCGGGCACCGTGCAGAGTTCGTCGGTGAATACGGAAAGTAACCTCAGGCAATTGATGATTGCTGTTCACAACTACCACAACGATTACAACCGCTTGCCCCACCGTGCAGTCTATTCCAAGGATGGCAAGCCACTGCTGAGCTGGCGAGTCATGCTGCTCCCGTATCTGGAGCAGGATCAGCTCTACAAGCAATTTAAACTCGATGAACCCTGGGACAGCGACCATAACAAAAAGCTCATAGCCAGGATTCCCCCGATCTATCAGACTGGTGACGCCAATCTCGGCAAAGAGTACCGTACCAGGCTCCTCGCCTTGATCGGCAAGAATGCCGTCTTCTCCACCGAGAAGGCGAACATTACTCTGGGCAATATCACCGTCGCCAATGGTACCAGCAATACCCTGGCCCTGGTAGAAGCTGCCAGCGACAAGGCAGTAGTATGGACCAAGCCTGATGACCTCGAAATCGATCTGAAGAACCCAGCACAGGGGCTCACCAATCCAAACCAGACCGAGTTTCTGGCTGCTGCATGTGATGCTTCGATTTTTCGTATTCGAGCCAATGCCGACCCCAGGAATCTTGCAACTGTCATGCAATGGCGAGGCACCACAGACCCTGCCAGCATCGCTTCTGTTGGACAATCGGTCACCGACTCAGCCCCGCTGGGACGCAGTCTCTTCGGCGACATTCCCTATCTCAACCTGCCTCTCTTCCGGCAGTTCCTTGAAAAGGGCATCGGCGATCAGATTGGCTACCATGTCTTCGACGCCTCACAGCCCATCAATGCAGATGTGACGAATTTCATCGGTACTCCATCGCCACTGGGTTTCATGGGACCAGGTATGTTTGGGTCTGAGGCGATTTTCCTCGGAATGCTCGCACAGTCTCTCAGCAATCCCGTTTGCATCACCATCCCAGTCAAAGATGCAACGACTGTAGATCGCTTTCTGGCAGATGTCGATCAGAAATTGGCCGAATTACCCCGCAATATTGAGCGATTCATCCGTACCGACAAGTACCAGATCAAGCTGGGAGATCGCCAGGTACGAGTGTTCGCCATCAAGGTGTTGGGCATCAGTTTCCGCGTAGCCTGGGCCCGCATGGGCAACTGGCTTGTGCTGACCAATCATCCCGTCATGCTCGAAGAGTTGTTCAGCTTCTACAGCACTGCCACGGTTCCCGCTGAGCAGCCCGGCAAACTGACGGCTGACACAGGGCACGCTCAGTTCCGCATTCGACCACAAGGCTGGCAGGCTGTGCTTCCGGGTTACCGTCTGGGCTGGGCTGAAAACCATCGGTCTGCCTGTGAGCTGAATCAACAGCAGATTACCAATATCGCACGGGCTTACCCTGAACTGCTGAATGCAGGAGGGGAAGTAACGCCGCTTTTGCTGGAGCGGGTTCAGCAGATCTATGGTACTGTTCCCTTCTGCCCCGATGGTGGCAGCTACACGGTGACCAAGTCCGGCACGTGTGAATGCAGCGTCCATGGCCAGGCCCACTTCAACCCCCGTCAATTGCTCGCCCCGTCGCCGGAGAGTCACACCATGAAGAGCCTGGAACAGTTCAAAGGATTTGCGGCCACGCTGACTTTCATGGAAGACGGGCTGCACGCTGTGGTGGTCATTGATCGCAAGTAACTGGAACGGGCGAGACGGAATCTTCTATGGATTCCGTCTCGTTACCAACACCATTTCCTCGCTGACCTTGCACCTGGCATAAGCTATACTCCAGCATGGCCCCGGAAACACGTGCCCATTCACTGACCCGTTCCGAGATGCTTCTTGCTCCGACCGTCCCGGTCGAGGAGAGGCAGCAGTCGCTGGTGGAGATGCGTCATCTGCACTCCCCCGATAAAGACACCATGGCTGCAGTCATTCCTCTTCTGAACGATGCGGATGAATCATTGCGGCACATGGCTACGCACCTCCTCAGCCAGTGGGGTCAGCAAGCTATCACCATGCTGCTGCAGGCATTACGCGGCACCACACCACAAGACGTCCCGTATCGCCTGGCCATTATTGAACAACTGCAGCGGATGGGGCCGGAAGCTGCCCGTGCGGAAACTCTGCTTCGCAGCCTCTTCAAGGATCCGGATGTCGGCCCAGCTGCAGAGAAAGCTGTTCGGGCCATTCGACTCGATGGAGCAGATCTCACCGAACGTCTGTTGCAATGGGCAATTGAACTGTGCTTGTTGTCATTTTTCGTCGCTGCACCGGTCATTGCGATGCGACAATTCGCTCCAGTGAAGGACTTGCCTCCGCTCGGCTTCAGTATCGGCTTTGCCTCACTGGTAGTCGCTGGGCTGATGCTGGCACGGATTGCCTACGCCAGCGACATGATGCCCTATTCTCCCGAGGAAGATGAACACCAACCTGGCAGATGGACTGTCTATCTTGTCATGATCATTGGTGGAGGAGCCATCGGTGGCCTTCTCGCCATCGCTAACTGGGCCTGTGGTGGCGTGGTGCAAGGCTGGTTTCGGTAACTTCTCTCCAATCTTTCACCGTTGCGTCGTACAACAATCGCATCAACTCCAAGCTCTACTCCGGGGCAATTTCATGCGATGGGCTGTACTCCTTCTAGTCACTTACTCGTTCACTAGCCTGCATGCCCAGGACTGGCCGCAATGGCTTGGCCCCCAGCGCACTGGCGCGATCAATGCCGTGATTGCCCCATGGACTGGACCTCTGAAAGTCGCCTGGCAGTGTCCCGTGGGCGAAGGACACAGTGCACCCATTGTGGCTGAAGGCAAGGTTTTTCTTCATACCAAAGCTGAAGATCAGGATAACGAATTGCTGACTGCCTGGGACCTGGCAGGCAAACAGCTCTGGCAGGCCAGCAACCCTCGTGGGCCATTCAAGAGTGAATTTGGGGTGGGGCCTCGTGCCACTCCGGCCTATTCACAGGGCAAAATCTACTCACTGGGTGTGACTGGCCTACTCTATTGCCGGGATGCTGCCACAGGCAAAGCCATCTGGTCGAAGAACATCCTGGACGACTTCAAAGCGAAGAACCTCTTTTTCGGCACTTCCAGTTCGCCACTCGTGGATGACAAGAATGTCTACCTGATGCCGGGTGGCCCCGAGGCCAGCATTGTCGCTTTCAATAAGGAAAACGGACAACTTGTCTGGAAATCAGGCTCCGATAAAGCCAGCTATTCGTCACCAACCTCGACGACCATCGGCGACAAAACATACCTGATCTTCCAGACCGAACGAGGTGTCGTTGGGCTGCAACCTGCTGATGGCAAAGAAGTCTTTCGTATTGCTCTGAAAGATCTGCTGAACGAAAGCTCCACTACTCCAGTTCGCGTGGGCGAGATGTTGTTCGCCAGTTCAGTCACATTCGGCAGCATGGGAATCAAGCTCGGCACACTCGATGGCCTCCCTGCCGCAACACAGGGCTGGAAGAACAACAAGCTGACCTGTTACTTTGGCACACCGGTGGAATTTGATGGCAAACTCTACGCGGTAACAGGGCAGATCATGAAACCCACTGCGACTCTCCAATGCATTGATCCCTTGACAGGCAACAGCCTGTGGAAGAAGCCTGGAGTAGGAACCTATCACGCGACTCTCTACCGCACCAAAAATATGCTTCTCATGCTGGAAGAGAAAGGCGACCTGGTGCTGCTGGAGCCAAACGACAAGGAATACAAGGAAATCGCTCGAGCGAAAGTCTGCGGCCACACGTGGGCTCATCCCGCCTATGCCGACGGCCTCTTCATTGTGCGGGATGGCAAAGAGCTAAAAGCCATCCAGCTGAAATAGCATCTCCAACACTGTAAATAAACAAGGCGTTGAGATGGTTCTCAACGCCTTGCACCTTGCCTCAGAGTGACTGGAGCACTCTAAGATTATTTGCCGCCTGGAATCGGTGGGATCGGCAGTTCGACTTGCTTGGGAGTCTCAGCAGCCGGAACGACCGGAGCAGGAGTTTCCGAAGCAGGAACGACAGGCACCGAAACCACAGGCACTTCCGAGACAGGAGCAGTCTGGACTGGCACAAGCGTCTGGGGAGCGGTGGTGGCAGGAGTGATCGTGCTGGATGGCACCATCTGAGCAGCCGGTGGGGCTACCTGGGCAGGAGCCACGTTCACAGCTGGGCTGACGCAACCGGTCTGGCAGGTACCGGTGTTGCAGGCACCATTGCGACCATTGCGATCCCACAGGCCGTGAGGCACTGAGCATTCCCCACTGCGAGCACCGAATGCACCATCATTCTTGAAGGCGGGCACATAGCAGCGATTCGGGAACGGATCACGTGGACCACGGGGTGCTTCAAGGATACCTTCGATAAAGAGCTCGAAGTCAGTGGGGCTTCGGCTTTCCTGGCCGGGCAGGCGGAGGGCACATCGCTGTGCACTGTCCATACCTTCCACCAGGTTGACCTTCACCACGATTACGAACTCCTTCTCTTCTTCCGTGAATGTCACGTTGCGGAAGAGCGTACCCAGGAAGGGCAGGTCACCCAGCAGCGGATACTTCTGTGTCGTACCGGAGACAACGTTCTCGGTCAGACCACCGATCACGAGCGACTGACCGTTTTCCAGTTCCAGGGTGGTACCCACTGCCTGGGTTGCCAGGATGGGAGCGATAATGCCAGCCTGGTTGGCGTCACCAGTCTTCACTGTGTTTTCTGCAGTGACCGTCAAGCGGATGCGTCCATCGCCCAGCACCACTGGAAGGAATGCTACCACAGTACCGGTAGGACGGAACTGCACGCCAGCACCACCACCACCACCAGCACCACCTGTACCGGCGGTACCATAGGGTTCTTCACCTCCTACGATGAATCGGCTGGGGCGACCACTCAACGCAGTCAGCGAGGGATTGGACATCACCTTGCCAACGCGTTCTTCACGCAGGGCATTCAGGAAGCCAATGAAGGAGTTGGCACCCTGTGCAGACCTGAAGATAAAGTTGGAGCTGGCAGTAGTGACAGTAGGTTCCAGAGTAGTGCCTGAACCTGAGAGCGAGATACCCTGAGTACCACCAATGGATGTACCCAGGAAATTCGTTCCGCTTCTCTGGAAGAAGTCCACACCCAGCTGGCGGAGTTCGCGACGATCCACCGATGCCAGGCACACATCCAACTGGACCACCTGGGGGCCGGAGACGCGAACTGCGTAAGTCACCAGGTCGTTGCTCGACCCGGAGGCCTGCTGACTGCCACCGCGATACTGCGAGGCAATGCCGTTCACAAATGTGCGGATTGGCTCAATGTCTTCGACCGAATCCACAGTGCCTGTCACGATCAGCGAACCTGGAGGGCCGCCTGCGATGATCTTGAGATTGGCAGTGGGGAAGGTCTCAGCCACCTTGCTGCGAATGTAGCTGATATCCGGATTGACCTGGATGGTCTTGATCGTGGGGGCGAGTGTCTTGTTATCGCGATCGCGGGCAACGATGGTCACCTGCGTAACACCTACGTTCACACCCTTGATCTGAATGATGCTCGCATTATCCTTGTCGACATCGATCTTGACGATGCCGGGCCGGGAGGCGAGCACTTCCTTCACCAGTCCACCCTCTTCGTGGCGGAGGCTGAAGGTCTCATTGATCTGAATGGTGTAGTCAGCCTTTTCAGAGCTGACTGCGGAGCTGACGCTCAGCGAACCAGGAGGCTGGGCAGCCGGTGGTTGAGGTGAATTTTGAGGCTGAGCAGCCTGGCCATACCCGGACGCGCCGAGCTGGGCCTGGAGTGATGTGGTACCAGCCAGCGAGGCGACGGCGACGAGTCCCGCACCCAGCAGCCGGCGATGTCGTACGGTCCAATTCCTGAAAGAGTGCATCCGTTCACCCCTCCTTGAGTGCAAGCACGCGCCGATGCCTAAGCGTGCTGGATTTCCCGTTGTATAGCGGCAGCCTTGACCATCATCCCTGACGGTCAACCACTGCTGCTGTATCCCCTATCCCACCCGGCATTACTGCTGAGCGGGTTTCTTCTCTTCACTTTCCTTCTTTTCGGTATCCTTCTTTTCTTCTTCGCCTTCTTTCTTGACGGGTACTTTTTGTTTGACTTCTTCCTTGGTGTTATAAGTTTCGTTCGTTTTGATGACCCGTTTTGTGCCACTGTCGTTGACGATTACATCGTGCGGATTCAGCTTGTTACGCAACAATGTGATTTCGGCTTCTGTAAGTTCTTTGTTGGCAGTCACGGGCTTGCTCTTGATTATCAGCGCGGGATCGTCTGTAGGATCAGCCAGTACCTTGGTATCCAGCGTCACCGTGGTAGTAGCTTCAGGAACATCGTCCTTATAGCTCTCCACCGCGTTGATCCTCTTACCCATCGTCATCCAGAAGCTGTCGCCGAGTTTGGTCTTGTCACCGCTGCGGCGAAGATCGATCGAAATCTTGGAGGTATCCTGGAAGAACTTCATCACCAGTGCCTGTTGATGAGTCAAACGCACAAGGAATCGAGTTGGAGGTGTCGCCATGGGCGTCATCTCCTTTTTCGATTGATTGTCCACTGCCAGGATTTCAATGTCTTCCAGAATGTTCTTGGTCGTGATGCTGGGTTCAGCCTGGGTGGGCTGGATGGTTGCCACGATATTCACGCGGTTGCCAACCTTGATAAATCCACCACCTGCGTTGTCCGCAGTGACCTGGACTGCGTGAGCCACTTCGCCGTTCTGAAGACGTTCATTCACGTCGTCTTCAATGTTGTCTACAATGTCGCTCTTGTAGATGGGCTCCATGGGCTTCAGTTTGTAGTGACGTGTGGTCTTGCCCTTCACCTGGTCGAAGCTGGTAATGGTATCAGCAAGCTCTTCACGCAGCTTGCTCTTGTACACTTCATGGGTGGTGAAGCGCTGCTGATCCTGAAACAGGTGGTAGGGAGCCACTTCAGCCACGGGAACCAGAACCTGCACTTTCTCGTCTTGAATCGGGTTGTCTTTGGACCCGGAAACGAGTTTCCAGGTACCGAACGCTGCTCCCAGTCCGCAGACCAGTGCAGTGACCATCAGTAATGGCGTCTTGGATTGCATGGATCAGACCTCCTCAAAGTGTGTCAATCAAGATGAAGCGAAGGTGCTCGTCCAAGGCATAGACGATGGAACTTGAATGTAAGTTCTATCGTTCCGCAGAGACGCCAGTACCGCTAGGCGTATCTTTCGTCTATTCCGCATCGCCATCTTCAACTTTTGCGCTTGTAGGGAAGAAAGCAAAAGCGCGGTGTATGGCGAATGTGTTCAATATCGGGCCTTTGGGTAAGCGTCTCCTCTTCATCCTCCGGGAAATAACTGTGGGCATTTTCTTGCTGCAACTCCATGGCAGGCTTCTACTTAAGCTCCCATGGAAGTAGAATTATACCAATCCCAGACAACGTACATCAAGTAGCCGATGCCAAGAGGTACGCCATAAGGGACAAGCTGCAAAGATTTCTTTCGCTCGGTGGCGCGATCATACATGTCCTGGTAACTGCGGGTGAACATATCGGTGACGATGTTCCTGGCATTTTGCATGTTCTGCCTCCAGGTGCCTTGCCACCAGATAATGATGATGGAGAGGATGCCTCCGACAATTGCACCGATGGCGAAACCCATCAGCACAATATTGAATCCCTGTTCCCACCCATAGATGGGTGCGACCCAGGCACCGAAGCCCATTTGCATTTTGACATCTCCGCCACCAACACCTTTCATACGGTAGAGCGGCCAGAGCAAACCCATGCCTAAAAAGGTAAGTCCCAGTGATTGCCACAAGCCATGCAATGCACCTGCGAATGGCCCATCGAACAAGATCCACTTATCAAACCCCAGCCAGTGCGTTGGCAGGTACGCTTCAATCTGCCAGGGACTCATCCAACCATTGATGAATGCGTAGATCCAGCCTGCAAAGATAACTGGAAAGGTGAGAACGTTGTGTATCTTCAGATACTTAAAGTCAATGTATGCCATCACGACCATCGCGATCGCAAGCATGACAACAATGCCAATTTTATCTGGACTGAATGAGGCAAACATGGTGTAGCTGGTCATAGGTCTTCTGGGCGAGAAAGATACCTGTTCCTTGGCTCAATGGTAGGTTACGCTTGTTGAAACTGCCAACAAAAGTAGGAAAAATCTTGCTAAACTCTCATCGTGACACGAAAGCATAACAGGCGACATACCGCTGAAGCAGTATGCCGCCTGTTTGCACTGTGCAGGACTAACTGGGCGTTAGGAACCGCTCAGTGCGGAGTCAGCTGTGCTGAAAGTACGGCTGGCACTGGTGCCGACCTGACGGATGACGACGATACACAAAACGATGATGAGAGCCAGCATCACAGCGTATTCCACTGCGGTAGGACCATCTTCGTCCTTAATGAAACGCTTGACAGCGTTGAGACAAGCTTGCATGAAAAGCTCCTGTTGTAATTGATGACAACTGCATGAGAAATCATCATCAAAGTAATGGACGTAAAAAAAGAGTTGCCTTTAGAACAACTCTTTAAGGGAAACTTAGCTAGTCGAGATAGCCGAATCAGCCTGGCTGAAAGTACGGCTGGCACTGGTGCCGACCTGGCGGATAACCACGATGCAGAGCACAATGATGAGTGCCAGCATCACAGCGTATTCCACTGCGGTGGGGCCGTCTTCATCGCGAATGAACTTCTTGACGGCTTCGAGATACTTCTTCATGACAGACTCCTGAGGTAGGGTATAGATGACAGGGCGTTGAACTCGATGGGGTTGTTATTCAAAGAAAATTGAATCTGCCACTTAGCTGCCAGACAGGGCAGAGTCTGCTGTGCTAAATGTCTGGGAGGCACTAGTGCCAACCTGACGAATAACTACGATGCAGAGCACGATGATGAGGGCCAACATCACAGCATACTCAACTGCTGTCGGGCCGTCTTCATCCTTCAGGAAGTTACAGATCGCATTGTACATACGCATGGCTCTCTCCAACACAGGTTCGTAGGATGTAGTCCAGGTTGCCGATTCACAAGCCGGGCAGTTTGCATCTGACCGACAGCCCTTTCACACAGGAAAGGTAGGTCAATCAATTCTCACTGTCAAATTTACAACTGGTTTTTTCGGAAAATCTCCCATTACGCTCGCACCTCAAATGCATGCTGAACTTCCGTATACACCTTCCACAGCGGTATGCACTCTGAACGAGCAACTCTGGCGCAATCCTCGTATTCCGGGGTAAATCGCACAGATCCTCCTGCCATCGTGGCCAGTTTGCCCTTGATTCTTCCCCATCGCGTCATGACTTCATGACTGTTACGTTCCAGTTTGTGACGGGCACATCTGGCACGCCGGATGCCCAGGGTCCCCGTTTCTTCAAAGAGTATTTCCTCCAGTTGTGACACGACATTGTCACTTGCCAGCACAGACAGCATCACGCCAGGGCGATGCTTTTTCATCTGGATGGGTGTCGTGTACACATCCAGTGCCCCCGCTGCCAGCAGCCGTTCCACAGCAAAGCCAATGATCTCGCCGGGAATGTCATCAAGATTAGTCTCCAGCATCCAGACTTCGTCCATCAGATATGTCGTTGGCGTTTCCCTGTTGAATGTGGTTCCCACGAACAACCGCAACACATTCGGTTGCTCCGCGAAGTCTTTGGTGCCTGCACCATAGCCAATCGACTCCACCGTCATGACTGGACTATCCTGCCAGCGTTTTACCACGGTGCTGAGAATCGCTGCTCCGGTGGGTGTCGTGAGTTCTGTCTTGATCTTCGATTCCGCCAGCGGAATGCCCTTCAGCAGCGCCGCAGTTGCTGGTGCAGGTACCGGCATCAGACCATGTGCAGCTTTTACGGTACCGCTTCCCGTCGGCACTGACCGTGAGGTGAACTCGTCGATCTGCAGATAATCAAGACCAATCGATGCTCCGACAATATCCGCAATGCTGTCGAGTGCTCCTACTTCATGAAAGTGGACATGATCGATACTCATCCCGTGGGCCGCTGCTTCTGCTTCGCCTAATCTCTGAAAGATCTGCAATGCCAATTGCTTCGCCCCGGGCGTCAACTTGCCTCGATGGATGATCTCCTGAATCTCTTTGAGGAACCGCTGAGGCTGTTCAACCGGTGCCTGCACACGGACATACGTGGCAGCAAAGCAGCCACGCAACACCTCTTCCACTTCCAGTTCAATGGGCAATTGCAACGAAGCCAGACCTTCACGAATCACAGCTATCGGCACACCGGCTCCAATGAGTGCCGCCAGTGTCATGTCTCCAGAGATGCCTGAGAAGCAGTCGAAATGAACAACACGCATCCGTGAACCTTAGTAGTTAAGCGTTATCAGCGAGGTCGTCTGGTTATTGTAAGGTGTGACTGCTCGGATGAAGCTTGCAATTCATGAAGTGATCGAACAAGCTGACTCAAATCGCCAACCTGCATGACTCTTCTGTTTATGCCAAACCCTGTTCCAGTTCGCTACCTGAACTTCCACGACAACTGACTCTTGCCAGGTTCTGCCCGATACCGCTCTTCACCACCTTGCCCTGTTAGCCTTGTTCATGGTACAGTCTGTACATTCATCTCAACCCGCGAAGTATCTATGATGAGCCAACAGCCACTCACACCTGTCAAGACTCCAGCAAACAAACCAAGTGACCCGGTACAGGCCACGCCTGCTAAAGGACCTGAGCAACACGCTACTATTGAGCGACCGATTGACCCGAGCAAAAAAGAGCAAGCCCCTGTCGAGACACAGCTTGCTCCGGAGATTCCTGTACAGCAGCCACCTGGAGCAAAAATTGCAGTGGCAGCAGCTCCACCTGCCAAGAACTTTCAGATTGGAAGCATCCTTGAGCCTGCCCTCTGGCTGATCGGGATCCTGGCGTTTGGAGCCATACTGATTGCCTGGCTCAAGAAGAGCAAGGAGAAGCAACTGGCTGGATTTAGCGTTTCTCCTCACGAACAGCTCAGTGCCTTCCGTGATTCGATGGAACAGGGAGACATGACCGACGAAGAGTTCAAGAAAGTCAAGGCATTGCTCGCCGACAAAATTCGCAAACCGCCTCAAGCAGTGCCACCTGCGCCACAGCCGGAGCACACAGCGTCGCCGGCAACACCATCGGCACCCGAAGCGAAGTGATGCGGAATGCAGCGAGCAATCCGGACGTGACGTCTCTGAGGATGAGCCAACGGGTTGTACACTACTGTACAGGCAAGTTTGCTCAAGTGCTGTTTGCCTGATTCGAGACATGGGGATAGAATTGGCTGCCTGATGGGTACCCCCCCGCAGCCGAGCAGTATGGATGCTCCTCGTATCGTGTCTGGAGTTTGACCTGAGGATTGGGTATGGCAACGAAAGACCTGAGCGGCAGCCGACGTGCAAGTGGCTCCACGAAGAACCGCAATGCCTATTGCTCGTTCTGTCGCAAGAGCCACCGGGATGTCGGGCCGCTGGTAGAGGGGCCTGCAGAAGTCTACATCTGCGGCGAATGCGTCGAGCTCTGCCAGTCGATCATCGACCAGGAAAAGCGTCGACGTGGCGCCCCCAAGGGCAAGACAGCAGACATCCCAACGCCACGCTCCATTAAGGAGAAGCTCGATCAGTATGTGATCGGCCAGACCCGCGCCAAGCGTGTACTCTCAGTGGCTGTCCACAACCATTACAAGCGTCTGTCTCTCCTCGATTCGGGCGAACGTAGCGAAGTCGAAATCGACAAGAGCAACATTCTCCTCATCGGGCCCACCGGCTCGGGCAAGACACTCCTTGCCAAGACCCTCGCCCGCATCCTGGATGTCCCCTTTGCAATCGGCGATGCTACCACCCTTACTGAGGCCGGCTACGTTGGTGAGGATGTGGAAAACCTGCTGCTGAAGCTTCTCCACAATGCCGATTTCGACATTGAAGCAGCCCAGCGAGGCATCATCTATATCGATGAAATTGACAAGGTCGCCAAGACACACCAGAACGTCAGCATTACCCGCGATGTCAGCGGCGAAGGCGTTCAGCAGGCCATGCTCAAGATGATCGAAGGCACCGTGAGCAATGTGCCTCCTCAGGGCGGCCGAAAACACCCCGAACAACAGTATATTCAGATCGATACCTCGAACATTCTCTTTATCTGTGGCGGCACCTTTGTCGGCCTCGATAACATCATCGCACGCCGCATCGGCAAAAAGACCATCGGCTTTGCTGCTGATAACCAGGTCAAGGAACGCGACCTTGGCGAACTGCTGAACAATGTCACCAGTGACGATCTCGTCGAATTCGGCATCATCCCAGAATTTGTCGGACGCCTGCCCGTTCTGGCTCCGCTCGATCCCCTTGATGTCGATGCCCTGGTGCGGATTATTTCCGAACCTCGCAACGCCCTCAGCAGGCAGTACAAGAAGCTGTTTGATATGGAAGGTGCTGAGCTCGAGTTCACAGATGGTGCCCTGCGTGCTATCGCTCAACTTGCCAAACAGAAGGACACGGGTGCCCGTGGCTTACGCAGCATCATCGAAGACATCATGAACGACTACATGTTTGACCTGCCCGATCTCGAACACAAGGGCAAGTATCTGGTAACCGAAGAGGTTGTCAGCCGCAAACGATCCCTGTTCGATGTAAAACCCAAGCTGCCTGAGAAGATGAGTGCATAAGGCTGAACGCTGAATACAAACATGAAGACCAATCCCAGCGACCATTCGCTGGGATTTTTTTCGTCCTTTCTCATCTTCCACAGATTCACACTCCCCCCTACCCCACCCGAACACCCAGAACTTGAGTGAATCTCAAGGTTTCTGACCATTTCATCAAGTCTCATGTTCACCCAGCCGATACCTCCATTACAGTCTCCCGCGCTTGCGTGGCGGACTGTCAGTCAGTGCAGGTGGGGACCTGATGGACTGACTGTTTTCGATGCATGCCTCGTCGGGCGCTAGTGCATCGGTTAAGGGGGAGGTGGTGTGATGCCACGTCTGGGATGTATTCTCGTTGCATGGATGTTCACCGCGGCCTTCGCCTGGGCGCAGGATGAGGTAGAACACCTTTCCGAACGCGATTGGCAGATTCCGATTACGCTTTCAGAGCCGATCCGCAAGGAAGCACAGTCGCTCACACTCTTCGTTTCCAATGATCTGGGTAAGACCTGGAAAAAGGAAGCCACCGCCAAGCCGAGCGACGACTTCTTCAAGTACCTCGCCCCCAGCGATGGCATCTACTGGTTCAGCGTCAGCTTCGTTAACAAATCAGGTCAGACTGTCCCTCCCAAGGAAACTGATCTGCAGCCTCAGCTGAAAATCGTCGTCGACACCAAGCGGCCGGAAGTGAAACTCCAGACGGTAGAACGCACTGGCGAGCAGGTCACTGTTCAGTGGGATGTAAAAGACGATCATCTTGATCTCAATTCCCTCACACTTCAATATCGCTCCAAGGGCGACAATGCCTGGAAGGCAGTATCTCTGACCCCTGTGGCTAGTGGTAAGAAGCAGTTCAGTACCGGTGCGATGACTGCCGTCGAAGTGCGGGTCTCTGCCAAGGATAAGGCTGGTAATACTGGCGAAGATCGGCTGGAAGTTGCAGCTACTTCACCCACGGTGGTGACAGCAAATCAGGTTTCTCCGAGCCAGCCCGTTACCAGTCAGCTCACTGGCCAGGGTAGCCCTCCAGCACCCGCAGTACC
The DNA here is from genome assembly GCA_046350055.1 of Gemmatales bacterium. Taxonomy (GTDB): domain Bacteria; phylum Planctomycetota; class Planctomycetia; order Gemmatales; family HRBIN36; genus JAEUIE01. Next base: position 396,088 of record JAXMBC010000001.1, read on the forward strand.
CCTGCTTGGAGCTGGGACCACAACAGCTCCTGCAAATCCATCGCTCAATTCGCAGCAGCCAACTACGCAACCCAAGGTTGATGGCACCCTGCCTCCACCTTTCCCGACAAACAACATGCCACCAGCGTTTGGTGCCGCACCCACTACGGGCACAAACCCTGCAAATACACGCAGCTATGACCAGGGCTTCAAGCCCGTAACAGGTGGACAGACCACGCAGCAAACCGGTACAGGCTACAACAACAACTTTCAGCGTGGCCAGGCTGGACCTGTCCTTTGGAGCAACTCGCTTCACCTCGACCTCGACTTCGACGTGAAGGCTGGCCCCAGCGGTGTAGGCCTGCTTGAGCTGTACTACACTCTCGATGCCGGCAAGACCTGGCAACTGCTCGATAAGCGTGAAGAAGCAGCGAAACCTTTCAGCGTGGATGTGCCTGCTGAAGGCATCTACGGATTCACGATGGTCGTCAAGAACAAGGCTGGACTCGGTCGCGCAGCTCCTGCGCCCGGTGAACTGCCCGAAGTGCGGGTCGGCGTCGATGTTACTGCACCTGTCTGTGAACTTATCACTCCTCTCGAAACCGTTCCAGGCAGCAAGGACCTGCTCAACATCAAGTGGACCGCTATCGATTCCAACATGGCAAGCGGCCCAGTGAAGATTGAGTGGTCGGAAAACCCGAACGGCCCCTGGCACGAAGTAGTAAAGAATCATCCAAACAACGGTGTCTATCGATGGCGCGTTCCGCAGAACACGCCCTATCAGGTCTACCTCAAAATGGAGGTTACCGACATGGCAGGCAATGCTGGACAGTTCATCACCCGAGAACCAGTCCTGGTTGATTTGCAGATGCCTGAGGTCAAAATCAAGGGCCTGACGATCCTTAAGAAGTAGTAGAACTATAAACGGCAACGACCTCGATCATGTGATCGAGGTCGTTGTATTTTCAGGAAGCAATCAGCGGATTTCGCGTGCAGTATCCCATGCGAGATAGCCTATCACTGCACCACCCAAGATGGAAAAGATGTCGAGTGTTGGACTGGCCCCGGCAAAAGGGAAACCCAGGAACAGGTCGAGCAGAAAAAGCAGTGTCATGAAGGCTGCGACGCCAAGGACGCCCCAGCAAATCTTCTTCATTACCGGCACGACAATTCCCCTGGGCTGAATAGTCGAAACAGGCCGCGACCGCGTCGCAGCTCCTCGTTGGATTTCAGCCACCGGGCTGACAGCCGGTGGAGTGGCAATCGCGGTCGCCATGATTCACCATTCTAACTGATCAGTGGGAGGCTGCAACGCAAGCTTAGCTACCGAAAGCTCTTTCGCCAAGCGTTTTCTGGCAAGAAAGCGGCGTAATCGGCAGAATCGGTATCGACTATCAGCCCTTTCTCTCCAGCATCTTGCCCAGCCTCTGCGTACCTAGCATGAACTGAACGGTACCTCTCCAGAATCCTCTAGCTTCTCCTTGCCAGCACGGTAGGCTGCACTCATGGCGGATATCACCCAGATGCTTCAGCGTATCGCAGTGGGGCAACCTGAGCTCCAGTCCCAACTGTTTGAAGCAGTTTATCGCGAATTACGGCAACTCGCTGTCCAGCAGATGGCTCGCGAACGCCCGGGGCATACATTGCAACCAACCGCCCTGGTGAATGAGGCCTGGTTGAGATTGATGGCTTCACCGATCGCTTTTCCGGGGGACGAACGGGGAGCTCGTCGCTACTTTTTCGCTGCTGCAGCTGAGGCCATGCGCCGCATTCTGGTGGACCGGGCCCGCCAGAAAATGACGCAACGCGCAGGGGGCCAGTTGCAACGACAGGACCTCGATACCCTCGAAATCGCCAGCCCAATCCCCATCCCTGAAGTGCTCAGCGTCCACGAAGTACTGGATCAATTGACTGCACACGACCCTCTCAAAGCAGAGTTGGTGAAACTCCGCTATTTCGCTGGCTTCACCAATGAAGAAGCTGCGGAGATCCTCCAGATCACACCCAAGAGTGCAGAGAAGCACTGGGTCTATGCCAAAGCATGGCTCCAGCACCGACTGCAGGCTGAAACCAATTGACCACGTTCTCAGCTTTTACCTCACGTCATTGCCATACCAAATTGCCAGCTACTTCACAAACACCTGACTCACCCTAAAATGCTCCACTACTGCTCATGCAACCCTCTTCCGCCCTCATTGGACAAGACCGCCTCTGGCAAGCAGCTCATCACCGTCATCATTGTCTGTGATTCAGTCTTGCATGCTCCGTGTCTTAGTGGCCATCTTCAAGGAGTTACATTCACATGGCTGGTCAGAAAATCACGTTGACGAATGGTAAGCTGAATGTGCCCGATAACCCCATCATCCCCTTTATCGAAGGTGATGGCACCGGCGTTGATATCTGGAAGTCCTCCGTGGCCGTCATCGATGCGGCTGTCGCCAAGGCCTACGGTGGCAAGAAGAAGATCGAGTGGATGGAAGTGCTCGCTGGCGAGAAGGCCTTCAAGCTGAAGAACGACTGGCTGCCTGAGGAGACACTCACCGCTTTCCGCGACTACCTCGTTGGCATCAAAGGCCCGCTCACCACTCCTATTGGCGGTGGCATCACTTCGCTCAATGTCGCCCTCCGCCAGAAGCTTGACCTCTACGTCTGCCTCCGCCCGGTGCGTTACTTCAAGGGTGTGCCTTCCCCAGTGAAGACGCCCGAGAAGGTGGACATGGCCATTTTCCGTGAGAACACCGAGGACATTTACGCTGGTATCGAATTTGAAGCAGGTACCGACCGGGCCAAGAAGGTGCTCGAATTCATCAAAACCGAATTCCCCAAGGACTTTGCCAAGATCCGCTTCCCCGAGAGCACCGGCATCGGCATCAAGCCAGTCTCGAAGGAAGGCACCGAACGCCTCGTCCGGGCTGCCATCAAATACGCCATCGATCTGAAACGCAAGTCGGTGACGTTCGTACACAAGGGCAACATCATGAAGTACACCGAGGGTGCTTTCATGAAGTGGGGCTACGCCCTGGCCGAGCGCGAGTTTGGCGACAAGGTCTACACCTGGCAGCAGTGGGAGAAGACCAAGGCGGCCAAGGGCGAGGATGCCGCCAATGCCGAGCAGAAGGACCAACTCAAGGCGGGCAAGATCCTGATCAAGGACTCCATCGCCGACATTACCCTGCAGCAGGTGCTGACCCGGCCTGATGAGTTCGATGTGATCGCCACCCTCAATCTCAATGGCGATTACCTCTCCGATGCTCTCGCCGCCCAGATCGGTGGCATCGGCATCGCCCCCGGCGGCAACATCAACTACGTGACTGGCCACGCCATCTTCGAAGCCACCCACGGCACCGCTCCGAAGTATGCCAACCTCGACAAGGTGAATCCCGGGTCGGTCATCCTCTCTGCTGAGATGATGCTCCGCCACCTGGGCTGGCACGAGGCGGCGGACCTCATCATCAAGGGCATGGATGCAGCCATTGACCAGAAGACGGTGACCTACGACTTCGCCCGCCTCATGAAGCAGGAAGGCCACAACCCCAAGGAAGTGAAGTGCAGCGAGTTCGGCCAGGCGATCATCAAGAACATGTAATTCGTAGTTGCACTCTCAAAGAGGGATCATCTCCATGGATGATCCCTTTTTCGTTTCTGCAATCGCAGTGTGAATGATGCGAGGAACCATCATGGATCACGTCTATCGATTCTGATAGATTGCCAGTGACTTCACGTGTCTCGATGGATTGAGATCTATGCGACTCGTTATCACCGGTGCGTCCGGGCATCTTGGCAGAAGACTGGTTCAAGCGGCCAGCCTGGCAGGACATGAAGTCTTTGCCTGGACATCACCCCATCGTGGCTCCTTGCTCGGCAATTCAAAGGCACACTATACACCCGTTGAACTGACCATTCCTGAACAGGTAGCGGAAGCATTCTGGCAAGCCCGGCCCATGGCCATCATTCATGCCGCTGCCCTCTCCACCATTGCCGACTGCTATCGTGATCCAGTTCGTGCATTCCGGATTAATGCAGAAGCGACAAGACAACTGGTAGGGCTCTGTGTTGCTGGTGTTTCACGTCTGATCTACGTCTCCACCGATCTGGTCTTTGACGGCAAACTGGGCCAATACCACGAAGATTCGTTCACCAAGCCGCTGTCCATCTATGGTAAATCCAAACTCGATGGTGAACGTGCGGTATTGCATCACCCCGGCCACCTCGTCGCCCGAGTCAGCTGGCTGGTTGGACGTGGCCCGGCCGATCGACCAACATTTCTGGACCAGATGATTACTTCATTGCAGCAGAGGCAGCCTATTTCGCTCTTTACTGATGAGTATCGCAGTCCGCTCGGCATTGATGCTGTCGCGCAAGCACTGATATCACTGGCAAGCCGCGATGTTTCCGGCGTGCTGCACCTGGGCGGCCCGGAACGACTTTCCCGCTATGACATGGGCTGTATTCTCGCCAAACTACTCGAAGTGGATTCCGGCCTTGTCACCCCTGCACTGCAAAGCAGTATCAAGACACCGGAACCTCGTCCATCCGATGTTTCATTGAACAGTAATCGATGGCGACACTTGATGCCCACCAGCTCCTGGCCTACGTTTGCGGAGGCCCTGCGTGTGGAACTGGCTTTGCCTGCCGCCAGGGCCAGCGAGGCGGTACCAGGATCAGCATCGCCAACACCAGACCGCCAAAGATGACGTAGATTGTACTGAGAATAACAGGGGAGAGTTGATCTCGATCAACATAGAAGTAGGTATTCATGATCTTAACGATGAAGTCATCACGATAACTTTGAAATAATCGAGCCTGAGGTTGCCCCAGTCGGTCAAGTATTGTTGTGCCATCTGGTTCGTATTGAAGTTCCATTTGCCCGCCTGCTATGCGTAGCTCCTTTTCCCAAATGGAAAGGGGACAGGTCCAGCCACAGGCCACTTCCAGCACGACGACGCCAATCATTATCAGATGCAGCACCCTGATCCAGAAATTGCTGACCCACGACCAGCCCCGCCATCGGCCGATCAGTATTAGCGGCACTAAAGAGATAACGATCACAACATACAGCAAATGAAACAGTGCGACGCTATTAGCCAGTAAGACATACATCGTTAATCATCCTCGCTAGCTGCGCTGTTGAGTCGCATCAAACCGTACAGCAAGAGTACAGGTGAATGGTGATACTACCTGTGAAACAGAACATCATCAGTTTATTCCCTGGGGCCTGAGGTAACATTCCAGGGCAATGCAAGAGAATCTTGGGCTTTCGTGTTACTCCTTCACAGTAACTACTTGCTACGGGGATGCTGCTCCGTTACAAGAGAGCTAGCTCGACACCTTGTAAAGGCTGAATGGTGATAATCTATCCTGCGATTGATCTGCGTGGTGGGCGGTGCGTACGGCTCCGACAGGGGGACTATCAGCAGGAAACCATTTATGGCGATGATCCAGGAGCCATGGCCAGGCACTGGGTCAGCGAAGGAGCTCAGGCGCTCCATCTTGTCGATCTTGATGGTGCCAAGGCAGGCAAACCTTCCAATCTCGAGGCACTCCGTTCCATTCGGCAAGCAGTCAATGTTCCACTGCAGGTAGGCGGGGGACTACGCAGTGAAACGGACCTGGCCACGATCTTTGAACTGGGAATTGACCGGGCTATCCTTGGCTCCAGAGCCTGTCATGACCCGGCCTGGCTGGGGTTGATGGCAAAACGCTATCCACAGCGTCTTCTCCTGGGCCTTGATGCCAAGCATGGCATGGTAGCCACCGAAGGCTGGCTCGAAGTCTCACAAGTCGCTGCGCTCGTTCTTGCACGGCAAGTTCAAGACCTGCCACTGGCAGGCATCATTTACACTGATATCGCAAAAGACGGCATGATGGCCGGCCCGAACTGGGAAGGACTGGCCACCATGGCCGCCGCCACTTCGCTGCTGGTCATAGCCTCGGGTGGCGTCACTACTGCCGACGATGTGCGTCGGCTACGCACCATGCATCTGGCTGGCTGCATTATCGGCCGCGCGCTGTACGAGAAAACGATCATACTCAAGGAGGTCCTGACGACCCCGACCGCTACGGGCGGGGACGAATTCCTGCGGATGTAAGCAACGCATTACACCCGGCATGAACAATGAAGCCATCGCTCGATTCTCTCCCGACCTCATGGCCGGGGTTCAATCTCTCTCAACTCTCTCGGAGACGTCATCATGGCTCGGCATCATATGGAGGACGTTCGCAACATTGCCCTCGTGGGGCACGCTGGCGCAGGGAAAACCACCCTTGCTGACGGGCTCCTGCATCACGCCAAGGCGGTTGACCGTAAAGGTTCGGTCGATGAGGGCACCAGCTTTTCCGATTACGATGACGAAGCCAGACGCCGCAAGTTTTCGATCGACAGCACTATCATGCACTTCGAGGATATCGGTAAGTTTGTCAACATGATTGACACGCCAGGCTATCCCGACTTTGTCGGCCAGGCACTGTGTGGTCTTCACGCTGTCGAAAATGTCCTTGTCGTGATTAATGCATCACGAGGTGTTGAACCCAATACGCGCAAGCTCTTTCACGAAGCAGGCAAGCTCGATCTCTGCCGGTTCATCGTCATCAACAAAATGGATGCGGAGAATGTCGACTTCCAGTCTCTGGTCGACAGTATCCGTGAATCATTCGGTAAAGGCTGTGTACTATTCAATGCTCCAATCGAAACCGGTCCCGCCTTCCGTGGCGTCGTGGAGATACTCGATCCGCATGGGAACAAGGTCGAAGGCTGCCCGATCGATTTGAACAAAGCTCGTACGCAAATCGTCGAAGCGATCATCGATGCTGACGAAGGTCTGATGGAAAAGTACCTGTCGGAAGGCGATCTTAAGAACGAGGAGATCCTCCCTGCACTGCCCAAGGCCATGCATGCAGGCACGGTAGTGCCGATGTTCTGTGTTTCAGCCAAGAAAGACATCGGCATGCACGAATTGATGGACGACATTGCTAAGTACGGTGTCAATCCAGCCCAGGGGCCGCACTATCATATCGAAGACGACGAAGATGAACTCGCCCCCAAGACCGGCGTGCACGATCATGAACTGATCGTCAAGGAAGAGGGACATGCTGTCGGGCAGATCTTCAAGGTGATCAACGACAAGTTCGTAGGCTCCCTCAACTTTCTCCGCATCTTCAGCGGTAAGATCACGCAGGACACCCACTTCTACAACGCCCGCACTGGCAAACAAGTCCGCGGTGGTGGCATGTTTATCATGCAAGGGAAGACTGCCAAGCCACTGAATGAAGCGGTGGCAGGCGATATCGTCGCCCTGGCCAAGATGGAAGACCTGCATGTCGGCGATACTCTGGGTACCAGTTCGCATGTGGGAAAGATGCCGGTACCTCATTTCCCCACACCCATGTTCGCCCTGGCGGTCGAACCCAAGAACCGGGGAGATGAGCAGAAAATATCTCAGAGTATGAGCAAGATGGCAGAGGAAGATCCCACCTTCAAGACGCATCGCGACGCAGCTACCCACGAACTCGTCGTCAGTGGTATGAGTCCCTTGCATCTGGATGTGATCCAGCATCGGCTCAAGAGCAGATTTAATCTCGAAATCATCACGCACGAGCCCAAGGTGGCGTACCGGGAAACGATCATCAAGTCCGGAGAAGGCAACCACCGCCACAAGAAGCAGTCCGGCGGACGCGGACAATTCGGCGAAGTGCATTGTCGTGTCTTTCCCCTTTCGCGTGAAATCACCAGCGAGGAACAGTGCAAGAAGGAGTTCATGAACAAAGCCCGGTTCCCGCATTATCGCGAGGATCATAGTAAGTACGACGCTTCCCACAACTTCGCCTTTATCGACTCCATCGTCGGTGGCACCATACCCAATCAGTTCCTTCCAGCCATCTACAAAGGCTGTCAGGAGCTGCTGGAAAAAGGAGCCCTGGCCGGCAATCGCATGCAGGACATGGCCATCGAAATTCACTTCGGCAAGGATCACGCCGTTGACAGTTCGGAAGCAGCGTTCAAGACGGCAGGACGAATCGCCTTTAAGAATGCCATCCTGAATGCTCATCCGGTGCTGCTCGAACCCATCGTGAACCTGGAAGTAACTGCACCCAGTCGATTCATCGGAGCGATTCTAAGCGATCTCAATCCCAAGCGGGCTCGTGTAGAAAACCAGGATACCCTGCCCGGTGACCTGCAGGTAATCCGTGCCAAGGCTCCGCTGGCAGAAGTGATGCGCTATGCCGCCCAACTGGGCAGCATCACCCAGGGGCAAGGCTCATACTCCATGGAGTTCAGCCACTACGATCAGGTTCCTGCAAGTGTCCAGCAACAGATCGTGGCCAAGGTCGGCAAGATCCACCACGAGGATGATGAATAAACCAGCTATGATCACTCTGTGCCAGGGGGGAGGCACCCCTGGCTTTCGTTGACGTCGTTTGCACACCGTTTTAGCCAGTCATGCATCGATCCAGGCCCAGGAAGCCTGAAAATCCATGGAAGTTGATTTGGCAAGTGAGCATTCCCTTGTTACAGTCTGAATGTGCGAAGAAGCACAGGGTTTCTCTCCGCCCGCAGTAATAAATGCAACCTTTCGCAGTGGTTTCACGCATGGCCCGATTAGCTGCCTGCCCGAAATGCCGCAATCAGTTCAGCCTGCCCGAGTTGGCGGGACCTGCAACCATTGCCTGCCCCTTTTGTGGAGCACACATCACCCTCAAGGTCAAGGCGGCAGCGCCACCCCCGCCAGCGGTGATGGTGCAGCCAGCCATGGCTGTCGCACGGGCGATGCCCGTTGACGAGGATGAGGACGACGATGAGGAAGACAAACCACGCAAGAAAAAGAAGAAAAAGGTATCCTCATCCGCCAATGAAACGGGCATGAAGATTGCCATTGTGGGTGGCATCCTGTTATTGACCCTGCTTTCCATTGTCTTTGCCTTCTGGTGGTTCCTGCGCGGCGATGGCAAACCGAACATTATCTTCGATACACCTGTCAAGCGGGCTGCAAACATCAATCCTGGCAGACTGAATGACACCGAAGAAGCCGTTGAAGAGAAAGAAGCATCCAGCAGCGAGAAGTTTGAACTTGCCGACTCTGCCCTCATTCAGACTGAGCTGTTCAAATCCTTTGTGCCCACTCTCAAGCTGCCTGGGTTGCAGAACAACAGCCTCACGAACAAGGGAGACACTCTTTCCGATGAGGTCCTGAAAAAGGTCAAGCTGACAACCGTCTACATCGAAACGGAAAGTGAGCGTGGCAAGGGAAGTGGGTCCGGTTTTTTCGCCTGTGAACGTGGGCTGGTCGTGACCAATGCCCACGTGATCGACATGCTGCATGAAGACAAGGAACAACCCAAAAGTGTCCGCGTTTTTCTGAACTATGGCAGCAAGAATCAGAAAGACTACAAGGTGACCATCCACAAGGTCGATCGCAAGAACGACCTGGCGATTGTGCGGCTGCCTAACGCTTATCTCGATGATTACCCCGAACCCATGGTACTGGCATCGTCGCTAACCACCAGTGAAACACAGAAGGTCTTTTCGCTGGGGTATCCGTTCGGCAACAGTGCCGGCAAGGAAGTGACAGTCACACCCATCGCCGTCTCCAGCTTCCGCTATCAGGACGGTCGCTTGAATGTGGTGCAGTTTGCCGGGGCACTCAACCCTGGCAACTCAGGTGGACCAATCGTGGATGCCTCAGGCCGGGTGATTGGTGTCGCCGTTCGCATCCTGACAGATCGAACTCAGGAAGGCACCATTACCAACACCGGTATTTCCATGGGAGTGCCGTGCGATGAAGTGGCTGCCTTGTTTCACGGTCGCCCTGACCGACTGGAAGTGTTTCCGCCAGTACGGCATGGTGATCGCCTGACACTGCCTGTGCTCTTGCGCCTGACCGAATTCACCAGCCGGCAGACAGCTGCCAGACTGAAAGCTATTCAGGGTGAAGACAAAAATCCCCCAGGCAATCCACCTGCAGGTGAGGAACCGATGGCCTTAACAGCCAAGGAAAAGGGCATCTATACCGGTACCATCGATTTACCGGAGCCTCAGCAGGGCAAGGTCTACTGGTTGCAACCACAACTCACCCTTGGAGATGCACAGGTAAACTGGCTCGATCCCTTATCCTTTACCCCCGGCAAAATCCTTGAAGCTCGGGAGTTGCCAGCTTCCACAGGATCCGGAACCTCGCTGGGGGAATTGCAATTCAAGCAGCGCTACCAGTGGAACATGAATACCTCGCGTGGTTCCTTAACTGTCAAGATTGACTATCAAAGCACCACCAATGGTGGCAATCAGGCACTCAAGGAACTGAAAGTCGGGGCACGGTATGATGAAAAGGCGTTACCTCATGTCGCTCTCCAGCGTCTCTGGCAGAATCGTCAGGGAGATGAAGGAACCTATCAGCCTTCTGTCAAGCTGACGGATGCACTGAAGAACAATCTGAATCAATGGCATGAAACGGGTTTACTCAATGCCCCTGCAGACAAGCTGGTGGTGGGAAAAACCTGGAAGACTACTCCGCGTAAAGTAACCCTCGATTATCTCTTCGGCTTCGATGCGGATCAGCTGATTGACCTTCAATGCGAGTACCTGGGTGCCTATACCGAAGGCAGCAAGAACATTGGAGTCGTCCGGCTGCATGGCAGTATCACCGAGCCCTCGCAAAGTCAAAAGTATGGCAAGTGTTCTGGCCTTGCTCTGATTGATGGAGACACACGGCAGTTGCTCGATCTGATGCTGCGGGCGGACAGCCGTAAGCGGACAGTAGGCCCCAACAGCATCGATTCCAATTGCGGTATCGAAGGTGTGATGCAATTACGGCTGCAACGAAAGAACTAGTAGAATGCTGGCGAACCTGTCCTGTGCGAGAAATGTCTGAAATACAGGTGTTTTGGAGGTATTACCGACAGTTTTACTGATGAAAAACTTCACCCCTTGGCACTTGGTCTCTGGTTTGTAAGTTAACTTACCTCGCGCGTATAGCTCAGTTGGCTAGAGCGCAGCTCTGATAAAGCTGAGGTCCTTGGTTCGAATCCAAGTACGCGCATTGAAAAATTCGGGGGCGTAGCTCAACTGGGAGAGCACTAGCTTTGCAAGCTAGGGGTTAGGGGTTCGACCCCCCTCGCCTCCACTTCATTTGAACCGCTGACAGCAGATGTCAGCGGTTCTTTTATTCTGTTGCTGATCAGAACTGTGTTTCACCAAGGTATTACATGGATGATCATGTCCCGGGCTGCTTGAACAGGTCCAGGAAGAGATCTTCGTAATTCTTGAACACACCCAGCCTGTCGAGTTCCTGTTTCAGCTCGAAGGCTTTCGTTCGGTCTGCTTTGACTTGTTCAAACAGCTGATCGATTCTCTGATGATCTTCTGCTGTCAGTTTTTCCATGGGTGTGGGCGGCTGCTCTACGACCGGTGCTTCCTGTTCTGAGGAAACCAGGGAGTGTCCCAGCTTTTCTTCAATCTGAGCCAGTGCCTGTCCCAGTTGTTCATCCATCTGTCGTGATTGTTCAGCCAACTCCTCCAGATCGATATTCAAGTTTGTGAGATCTGAAAAGACATCAAGGATTGCCAACGACGCTTTCGGGAAAGGCAACTGACTGAAGATGTGCGGCATTTCACCCAGCAGGCATGCGCCTTGAACGCCTTTCTCCGCTGCGACTCCCAGCAAGACACCGTTTAAGCCCGAGATGTGACCTTCATCCAGCACCTGCACTTTCCCGGATTGCAGTTCTTCCAGGGTTTGTTCATTGGAAGCAGCGATGAATACCCGAGAGGAATGCTCCGGGTGCATTTGCGTCGCCATCGCCGCGAAGGTAAAGATGCGTTCGACGCCAATCTTCTTTGCAAACTCAACGATTGACTCGCAGTATTGATACTTCCCCATGGGTGGCTGGGCTTCTCCCAGCAATACAACCACATCGCGCTTCTTCTCAGGATCTGAGTAGAGAAAAAATCTGCTGCGAGGTCGTCGTCCTGAATGCAGGATCCCCTTTTGCACCTCAACATATTCCACGTCAAATAACGTGGAGGTCTGTAACTCCGCCAGCACAGACATGCCCAGCTTGGACATGAGGTAATACCCGGCATTGATGCCTACATGGCCAATGCCCGGCCACACAGCGACAAGTACCGGATGAATCAATGGATTGGTTGTTGTCATGATTTCCTTAACCCCACCGTTTTGTATGCTCCGCTTACAGGCATCGTCTCCAACAAGCAGCAAGCAGTTTCCGTACCATCCACAAGGCATTGTATTCGGCAGCAACTTGCCGTTGCTTATCTTTCATTGGCAAGCTTCTATCCAAGTTGGAAAACAACTGACTTCATTTCAGTCGTTGAACCAATGACCGGAAGCCCGACATGTCCCGTTAGCATCAGCGATTCACTATCTGGGCTGACTTCATTGATTTTGACCGTTTTGGCATTCAGTCTGCTATTCAAGGGTAATATGTTCCCCTTGCGAGTAAACCCATGGTAACCTGGCCCCCGAAGACCATCTTGCATGCGACTGATTTCTCGCCTAATGCAGAACATGCTTTCCATGTGGCATGCCAGATTGCCAGGTCAATGCATGCAAGGATAGTTGTCCTGCACGCCTTTATCCTCGACGCACACATCACTGCTGACCTGCCTGTTGTCCCGCGCGAATTAGTATCTGAAGAAGACATACGATTGAAGCTCCGTCAGATTCGCGAGAGTGAGCCTTCACTCCAGATCGAAGACAAGTTCGTCGTAGGGACACCGGTTGAATCAATCGTGAGTGTTGCAAATTCCTGTCATGCTGACCTGATCATTATGGGGACATATGGCCGCACTGGTTTCAAGAGGCTGGTGCTGGGAAGCGTTGCAGACCATGTGCTACGCCGAGCATCGTGTCCGGTGATGATTGTCCCTTTGCCACCTGCTTAACATCTCAACCTTTTCACAAGGAGTAACCACCATGAGTAATCTGCTCCCAGCCAAGACGCAGCAATCCAATGGCAATGGTTCACTGACGAGCTGGAGCGGCTTTCCCGCGTTCCATCAGTTCCGTCAGGAAATGGATCAAGTCTTCCAGAGATTCTTTGGCGATGTGTCGTTTTTCGGCAATGACAATCCTTCCTGGGGAGTGGATCTGGATGTGAAAGACAACACGGTGATCGCTCGTTTCGAAGCTCCGGGCTTCGACCCCAAGGAGATAGACCTGAAACAGGTGGGCAACGAGCTCGTGTTGAAAGCTGAGCATAAATCCGAAGTGAAAGACAAAGAACACTCAGAACAGCGTCGTTCCTCGCTCTATCGTTCCATCACGTTGCCGGAAGGGTGCGTCATGGATAAGGCCGAAGCCAAGTTTCAAAACGGATTGCTGACTGTAACGATTCCCAAGAGTGAATCTTCTCGAGGCAAGCCAATAGCCATCCAGGCAGCAAAATAAACCCACCTGAATCCTCAGCAGTCGAACGTCTTTCGTAGTCAGACTGCTGGGGATTCCTGTTGTATTCAACACGAGGCTAAAATGATCAAGAGTATACTGATCGGACTGGACGGTTCGCCTTTCAGTCATGCTGCCGTCGAATTAGGCTTGCGTTGGGCGAAACAACTGGATGCGATGCTGGTAGGCATCGGTGTAGTCGATAAGCCAGCTACGACCCATTTGCCAGGCCCAATGGTACCCGGCCTGCCCCCGCTTGATCCGCTGGCTGAAACCACCCGTCTGGATGAACGACTGCTCCAGGAAGAACACCGACGTGTGGAACGCTATCTTCAGCAGTTTACCCTGCAATGTGCCGAGCAACAGGTGCCATGCAAACTCCTGGAAGACCTGGGAGTGGCTGCTGAGCGATTGACCACGCAAGCCCAGCGGTTTGACCTCGTCATGCTCGGCCGACGCACCTTCTTCCACCACGGATCTTCCGAAGAACTGGATGCCACTCTCAAGGAAGTGGCACGAAACTGTTCCAGGCCTGTGGTCACTGTTCCCAACAGCATTCGCGAAAGCAAGTGTGTGATGGTGGCATACGATGGAAGTCCGCAAGCCGCCCGGGCTTTGCAGGCATTCGTAGCTTCCGAGATTGACAAGGACAAGAAAGTCCACATCGTGAGTATCGCAGCCACATCCACGGAAGCTGAGAAACACGCGCAGCTGGCCGCTGACTTCCTGACCTGGCATGGTCGCACCTTCATGGTTCACGCGGTGGCCTCTAAAGAGCATCCGGCACAAGCCATCATCAAACAAACCTGGATTTGTGATCCATCCATCCTCGTGATGGGAGTGTTTGGTCACGGCAAACTCAGGGATTACCTGTTTGGTTCAGTCACCCGCACTCTGTTGAAAGAAAGTCCTGTGCCCCTGTTCCTTTACCATTGATCCTTTCAACGAGTGTCCAGGAGACAACATGTCCACTCACGCCAGGGATAGAGACTACGATGACATCGGTCCTGAAAAGATCGTGCACCTGTATGATCCTCACAGCGGCATGCGGGGCATTGTGGTAGTTGACAACACCGCATGTGGATCTGCCATGGGAGGCGTACGGATGGCGTCCGATGTCAGCATGGAGGAAGTCTGCCGGCTGGCACGGGCCATGACTCTTAAAAACGCAGCAGCAGGGCTACCACATGGCGGTGGCAAAGCTGGGCTGATTGCCGACCCGAAGAGCAAGAACAAAGAGGGTATCATTCGCAGCTTCGCTCGACAGATTCGCGAACTGACGAGTTACATTCCCGGCCCGGATATGGGCACGGATGAGATTTGCATGGGCTTGATCCGCGATGAGATCGGCCGGGCAGTGGGTCTTCCCCGAGTGCTGGGCGGCATACCACTGGATGAGATTGGAGCGACGGGCTACGGACTGGCACGCAGTGCAGAAGTCGCTGCTGAGTATGCCGGGCTCCAGCTCAAAGGTGCCACGCTTGCCATCGAAGGGTTTGGGAATGTTGGCCGGCCCGCTGCAAGATTCCTGGCTGAGTTGGGGGTAAAACTGGTGGCAGCCAGCGATTCCCATGGAGCCGCCTATGATGCACAGGGTTTCGACATTGAAAAGTTGATACAGGTCAAGCAGCAAACAGGATCCGTCATTCATTACCCAAACTGCAAGCAGCTTGACGCAAAGGAACTCTTTGGCGTTGCATGCGACATTCTGATTCCTGCAGCCCGTCCCGACTGCATCAATGAAGGCAATGCTGGATCCATCAAGGCGAAACTGATACTTCAAGGTGCCAATATACCTGCCACCTCGGCGGCTGAATCGATGCTGGGAGAACGGGGAGTACTCATCGTTCCCGATTTTGTCGCTAACGCTGGAGGTGTCATATGCGCTTCTGTGGAATATCACGGCGGTACACAGTCCATGGCTTTCGATTTGATAGCCCAGCGAATCAGGGATAATACTCACGCCGTACTCAAACGGTCTCGGGAAGAACGTATCTCCCCGCGCCGGGCAGCGGTTGCCCTTGCTACTGAGCGTGTACGCACAGCCATGACTATGCGTAAATAAGACTGTGTTACAATTGGCACGAGCCAACCATAGCACCTACCAGGGAGTCTCACTGTGAAACACGATGAACCGGTGATTGCCTTTTCCACAAATCAATCAGCCGAGGCAGCGATCCTCAAGAACATGCTGGAATCGGAAGGCATTCAATGCCAACTGGAAGGCGAGAATCAGGCTGGGCTGACAGGAATTCTCGAAATCCGTGGTTTGGTGCGTGCCTGGGATGAAGACAAGGCACGTAAGCTTCTGGACAAACGGCATAGTCACAGCACCCAAGGTCAGCCACCCAAAAAGATCAGCAACACTGTAACTCCTGAGCCGGGAATTCATCATGAGGTGACAACACGACATTGACCTGTCGTTCATTCCACCAGAATCTCATTGGTTAGATTCTCGGCGTAGTTTCTGCTGATCACCAGTTCCTGAGCAAGCTGTTTGTGATAGTAGGAGCATGCGCGACCCTGAAGGACTATTTCGTTGTCACGCAGTTCCAGTCGGAGATTCTTTACCTGAAAGCGCATTTGCTCCCTCATGTCGCGCTGGAGTTGCGACAGTTGAATCAGGAGTGTCGGCGGGTTCGACATTCTGCACTTCTCCGAATGACCAGGAGTCTGTTTAACTCCATGAAGGGGATTTGTGCAAACAATGCGAGAATCTTCCCGGAAGATTGCATCAGGCGTGTTCTACTACATGCAGGGGAAGCAGTTATTATGCCAAGGGCCATAAATGCCCATTTCACTGCGTATTCCTCCATGATCCTGTGGAGAGCAGGTCTGCAAAGTGTCAGTTTGTTCTCAAGATGGAAAAATGCTTGCCGGTCTGAAGTAAAGATGCCAATAATTGACTGCTCTCTGAGATTACTGCCTGTCAAACAGGCTTCGATGGCTAGTGCACAGGCTTGCTCATGACGGAATCAGGACACACCGGTCAACTGGCTAAAACGGCGAGCGGGGAAGCGGAACGATTGCGCTCCATCCTCGATACCGCTGTCGATGGGATAATCACCATCAAAGGCGATGGAACGGTTGAGCAGTTTAATCAGGCAGCTGAACGAATCTTTGGTTATGAAGAGAAGGAAATTGTCGGTCAGAACATCTCCATGCTGATGCCTTCACCGTTTCGGGAAGAGCACGATAATTATTTGAAACGCTATCTCACTACGCGAGAGCGTCGCATCATCGGCATCGGCCGAGAGGTGACAGGAAAGCGTAAAGATGGCTCACTCGTACCCATTGAAATAGCGGTTGGGGAGTGCAGCTGGGAGGACGAGTTGCGGTTCACCGGGTTTGTACGAGACATTACGGCACGCAAGGAAAGCGAACGACTACTGAGAGAACAATCTCAGTTGCTCAACAATGTCAGGGAAGCCATACTCGTCACTGATCTGGAGAATCGTATTCGGTACTGGAATTCCGGCGCTGAGCGTCTCTATGGCTGGTCAGCACAGGAAGCGATTGGTCAGGACTGTCATGATTTAAAGTGTTGTACTCATCCACAGGGTCTCGGCATGGATGAGATACATCGAAAGATAGAGCAAGACGGCGAGTGGCAAGGGGAGTTGCTGCATGATACCAAGGATGGACGACGGATTACCGTAGCTTCCTATTGGTCACTCATCCGAGACGAGAATGACCAACCCAAGTCCAGACTGATTATCAATATCGACATGACAGAGCGTAAAAAACTGGAAGCACAGTTTCTTCGCGCGCAGCGACTGGAAAGTATCGGTGTCCTGGCCGGTGGCATTGCCCATGATCTCAACAATGTCATGACACCTATCCTCATGAGTGTGAAACTCCTGAAGAAGTATGTCAGGGATGAGAAACCGCTCGACCTCCTGAACACGGCTCAGGCAAGTGTGGAACGAGGCATCGATATGGTCAAGCAACTGCTTTCCTTCGCTGGAGGCATGGAGGGAGAGCGAACACAAATTGACGTTTCACAGATTACAGGTGAAGTCGAGAAGATGTTGCAGCATACTCTCAGCAAGGTAGTTCAGATCGAAACTCATATAGATGGGGAATTGTGGTCAGTCAAAGGAGATAAAACACAGCTGCTGCAGGTCTTGATGAATCTCTGCGTAAATGCAAGAGATGCCATGCCAAACGGTGGTGTACTTACGATCCGCGCGGAGAATGTGGTCATCGGTGGAGAATACCACCAGTTTCATCCAGATGCCAAGCCAGGTCCTTATGTGCTGCTGGATGTGACTGATACAGGTTCTGGGATTCCTCCGGAAGTTCTGGACAAGATCTTTGATCCGTTCTTCACGACAAAAGGCATTGGCAAAGGAACTGGATTGGGACTTTCCACTGCTTTGGGTATCGTGCGGAATCATGGTGGATTTCTCAACGTCTACAGCGAAGTGGGCAAAGGTACCCGTGTTACGGTCTACCTTCCTGCCACTGGAGTCAACCAGACTATTCAAGACAAACTCGAAACAACCACCTCGCCTCAGGGCCATGGCGAACTGCTCATGATCGTGGATGATGAGCCACTCATTGTGCAAACCGTACAGTCTGTTCTGGAGAATTACGGTTACCAGACTATGACAGCTGAGCACGGCATGGCTGCACTAGCGCTCTTTTCGAAACACCATACGGCAATTCGAGCCGTTCTACTCGACATGATGATGCCGGGACTGGATGGCCCGGCCGTGATGCAGCAGATGCGAGAGATCAATCCCCACGTACCGATTATCGCCTGCAGCGGACTCCGGTCTGCGGAACGGCTGCGAACCATCTTTGCTGCAGGCGCCAGGGCATTCTTGCAAAAGCCCTATTCTGTTGAACAACTGTTGTCGACATTGCAGCAATTTGTGAAATAATCATCGGAGTTCCCATGCCTACCATGCTAGCTATCGATGACGATCAACTGACACTCAAGTGTTATCGATACGCCCTGGAGGATAGGGACATCCAACTGTTGACTGCGTCAACAGTAAAGGAGGGCATCGCCCAATTTCAGCGTTATCAGCCCAGCGTCGTCCTGTGCGATTTACGGTTACCCGATGGCACTGGCCTCGATGTGCTCCGCTGGTTGCGGGACCATGCAGCAAAGGTTCCGTTCATCCTGGCCACGGGGCATGGCACAGCCGAGACTGCCATTGAAGCCATGAGTCAGGGTGTGTTCGACTACGTCGTCAAACCCATTGATCCAGATCAGTTGACGACACTTGTCGATCATGCATTACAGTCAAGTCGACTGATGCAGGTGCCAGCACTGGTGCCATCTGCTGAATCGGAGCAGACCCATGGAGACGTACTGATCGGCCAGTGCACTGCCATGCAGGAGGTATACAAAGCCATCGGACGGGTAGCCCCGCAGGATGTCACCGCGCTGATTCTTGGCGAAAGTGGCACAGGGAAAGAGATGGTAGCGCGAGCCATCTACCACTACAGCAAAAGATCGCATGGGCCCTTTCTGGCTATTAACTGTGCTGCCATCCCGGAGACCTTGCTGGAAAGTGAGCTCTTTGGCCACGAAAAGGGTGCATTCACGGGAGCAGACCGCAAGCGCATAGGCAAGTTCGAACAATGCAATGGCGGCACACTGTTTCTTGATGAGATTGGCGACATGACGCCACTCATGCAGACAAAGATACTCCGCGTTCTTCAAGATCAGCGTTTTGAAAGAGTGGGCGGGACCGAGACTGTTCAGACCAATGTCCGTGTGATTGCTGCTACCAATCGCGACCTGGAGTCTGCTGTTGCCAAGGGAACATTTCGTGCTGACCTGTATTATCGTTTGAATGTGTTTACCATTCGACTGCCTGCACTGCGTGATCGCACCGGCGATATGCCCCTGCTGCTTTCCTATTTTGTCCGTCAGTATGGAAAAGAAATGGCAAAGGAAGTGCAGTCACTGTCTCCCGAAGCGATGAGCCTGCTTGAATCATACTCCTGGCCGGGGAATATCCGAGAGTTGCAAAGTGCTGTCAAGCACGCGCTGTTGTGCATGACAGGCCCCGTGTTGCTTCCGGAGCATCTGCCGGATCAGCTGCATGGTGTCAAACAGGCTCCTTCCTCGCACCATGCCCAGCATGCTGACGGGCAGCAGCCCATCATGCAACTGATTCGTGAGCGATTGCAAGCGGGTAGCGAAGACCTCTACGAAGAAGTGATTGAATCCGTCGAACGACAACTGTTTCGGGAAGTCCTGCAGAAGACAGCTGGCAACCAGTCGCAGGCAGCGCAAATCCTGGGCATCAGCCGACCAACGCTGCGGACGAAATTAGCCAGGCTGGGACTGGTTATCGAACGGAACGTTGAGTTTCCATCTCCAGAATAGCCTGGGTTGTTTTCAGAATCGTATCAGGCGTGAGTGAGATGGAATCAATGCCGCAGCGAACAAGGAACTGTGCAAACTCAGGATAGTCGCTGGGAGCCTGGCCACAGATGCCGATTTTTCGTCCGCAGGCTTTCACTCGCTTGATGACATCCTCGATCAAACGCATGACCGCAGGGTTGCGCTCATCGAAGAGATGCGCGACGATGCTGGAATCACGATCCAGCCCCAATGTTAGTTGTGTGAGATCATTCGAGCCGATGGAAAAGCCGTCGAAGATACGGGCAAATTCTTCAGCCAGGATCACATTGCTGGGGATTTCGCACATGACATAGACTTCCAGGCCGTTCTGGCCCCGCTGAAGTCCAGCCTTCTCCATCACTGCCAGTACCTTCTCGCCCTCCGTCACTGTTCGACAAAATGGAATCATCAGCTTGATGTTGGTCAGCCCCATCACTTCCCGGGCATGACGCATGGCTTGGCACTCAAGCAGGAATCCGTCCTGGTAGCGGGGATCGTAGTAGCGACTGGCGCCGCGAAAGCCGATCATGGGGTTTTCTTCGGTCGGCTCAAACAATTTTCCTCCCAGCAGGCCGGCGTATTCGTTGGACTTGAAATCGGAAAGACGGACAATCACATCCTTGGGGTAAAAGGCCGCTGCCAGTTGCCCGACGCCTTCTGCCAGTTTCTGCACAAAGTAGTCTGCCTTGTTGGGATAGGAACTGGTCAAACGAACGATTTCGTCTTTCTCCGGCCCTTCGGGTAGTTCGTCAAATCGTAAAAGAGCCAGGGGATGCACCCGAATGAACGAGGAAATGATGAACTCTTCCCGGGCCAGACCGATGCCATCGTTGGGCAGGCTCGAAAGAGCAAAGGCTTTATCCGGATCACCCAGGTTCATCATGACTTTGGTCCTGGGCCGGGCCATTTTGCTGACATCGATGGTGGTCCGCTGGAAGTTCAGCTTGCCTTCGTAGACATTACCGACATCGCCTTCTGCACAGGAAACGGTGACAAGCTGTCCAGGCTTCAACAACGCAGTAGCCTGTTCTGTCCCGACAATACACGGCACTCCGAGTTCCCGACTGACAATGGCAGCGTGACACGTGCGCCCTCCCCGATTGGTGATGACGGCGGCGGCCATCTTCATCATCGGCTCCCAGTCGGGATCGGTCATGTCAGCGACTAGCACTTCACCCTGCCTGAAGGTACTTAATTCATCAGCGTTTCGAATAATGCGCACCGCACCGGCTCCCATGCGTGCACCAACACTCTTACCCTGCAGGATCACCTTACCCTTCTGCTGAAGCTGATAGACTTCTATTTCGGCCTGCTGTCTCATGGCATGTACAGTTTCAGGCCGGGCTTGCAGGATAAACAGCTTCCCGGTCTGGCCATCTTTAGCCCATTCGATGTCCATGGGCACGGGATGATCGCTCTTCTGGGAATAGTGTTTCTCAATCAGACAGCCCCAGCGAGCCAGTGTGAGAACTTCATCATCCGACAGGCTTAATCGCTGCTGCTGTTCCTGTGGCACGGCAACAATGCGTGTACTCTTCCCTCCCCGACTGGCATAGATCATTTTCTCCTGCTTGGAGCCCACACGACGTTTGAGTATCGGCTTCAGGTTCGCTCGCTCCAGCATCGGTTTAAAAACGAGGAACTCATCGGGATCCACGCGACCTTTGACAATAGTCTCCCCCAAACCATAGGCGCTGTTAATGAGCACCACGTCGGGGAATCCGCTTTCCGTATCGAGTGTGAACAGTACTCCAGAGCAAGCCATATCCGAACGGACCATCTTCTGCACGCCAATGGAAAGCGCAACCGCAAAGTGATCGAAGCCTTTATCCACACGGTACGAGATGGCACGGTCGGTAAAGAGTGAAGCCAGGCACTGCCGGCAGGCATCGAGCAAGGCGCGATCACCCCGAATATTGAGGAACGATTCCTGCTGGCCGGCAAAGCTGGCTCCGGGTAAATCCTCGGCAGTGGCACTGGAGCGAACCGCAACATCAGGATCGGAGCCATATTCCCTGCCTAACTGTTGATAAGCCTGGGTAATGCTGGTCTGGAGTTCCTCTGACAACGGTGTGTTCAGAATCGCATCCCGAATCTTCCGACCACGCTCCGCCAGATCGGCAAGATTGCTAGTATCGAGGCCCGCCAGATAACGCTTCAGCACATCACCCAGTTGGCCCTCTTTCACGAATGACCGATAGCCTTCTGCAGTGACTGCGAAGCCATTGGGAATGGCAATGCCTTTCGGTGTCAACTTACGGTACATCTCACCGAGCGATGCATTCTTACCACCGACCAGGGCAACATCGGCTATGGAAAGATCTGAAAACCAGCGAATATAACGGGACATCTCGACTCCTCGTTAACAGATGCGGGGCAGCGGCGTACCAGTGGGTTCATCCAGTGACTGTTCCCGCCCCAGCATGCGGCGGATAATGACTGGAGTGACAGCACGATGCTGGACTGTACCTATAATGGCGGCGTCTTTGGACACACTGACATTGCGAAGTAGAGCAACGGCTTGCTCTGCAAAAGCCGAAGCAACCGCCAGTACCATCGTGCCTTCACAGGCCAGATGCATTGGCTCCAGACCGAGCAGTTCACATGCGCTCTGAGTAGCTGCATCGACAGGAATACGCTTCTCATCCAGGTACAGTGTCTTTCCGCTGGCAATGGCCCATTCATGCAGCACAGCAGTCACACCACCACGGGTCGCATCACGCATAGCACGCACTTCTGGACCGATGGCAGCACGCAACGCCTGTATGGCGGGAATGAGCGAAGCGCCATCAGTGGCTGGTGCAGGGATGAAATCCAACTGTTCACGTGCAGCCAGGATGGCGATGCCATGACGCCCGATAGGACCGGAGACGATCAGGGCATCGCCAGGCTGCAGTGCCTCGGGACCGGCAGGAACAGGATCTACCAGTTCACCGATACCAGTCGTGTTGAGGAACATACCGTCGGCATCCCCGTGAGGTACCACTTTGGTGTCGCCGGTAACAATCTGGATACGACACTCAGCAGCAGCAAGTGCAATGCTCTGCAGCACCTTCAGGAGTACGGGGATGGGTAAGCCTTCTTCGAGGATCAGTGAAAGGCTCAGCCAGCGCGGAACTGCACCACTGACGGCCAGGTCATTGCAGGTGCCATACACAGCGAGTGTACCGATATCGCCACCGGGAAAGAACAACGGGGAAACTACATAGCTATCGGTGCTGAAGGCAAGTCGATTGCCGTCGACTTGCAACTGTGCAGCATCTGCAAAGCGAGGGGAGATGCCCAGTCCAGGGTGAATCACCTGATCGAGCAGCCGTCGCATCAGCCTACCGCCCTCGCCGTGAGCGAGCGTGACACAGTCGGACTGTGCGGATATGCTCACGGGGCAGTTAAGTTGCCAGGCAGGGCCTGCCATCGAGGAGTCTCCGGTTACGTGATGATCGGCAGCCGGTACCGAAAGTAAGCCGCACAGGCACCTTCTGAGGAGACCATCGGCGCCCCCAGGGGGGAGTCCGGAGTGCATCGGTTTCCAAAGGAAGGGCAGTCCGTGGGACGCATCCGTCCGGAAAGGACTTCACCGGCGTGACATAAGCCTTGAAGCTTTCCGCACATGCTCTGATGGCTGGGAAACCGCTTTGCAGCATCGTACTGTTCCCAGGCTGCTTGAAGTCGATAGCCGCTTTGGGGAATGTTTCCCAGGCCACGCCAGTCCTGGTCACATACTTCATACACCTGGTCAACGATTTGCCGGGCAGACACATTTCCTTCCAGACGCACGCTGCGGGAATATTCGTTGGCGACCAAGGCAGTGCCTGACTCCAACTGTTTGACACATTCATGTATCCCGGCCAGCAGATCCAGCGGCTCAAACCCGGTCACAACTACGGGAACCTGGTAGCGTTCGACAAACGGTGCATACGTATCGTATCCCATGACGGTGCAGACGTGTCCCGCAGCCAGGAATGCCTGCACTCGCACATCAGGCAACTGCATGATCGCCTCCATGGCAGGTTGTACACGCACATGATGTACCAGGAGAGAGAAATTCTTCAGTGCACGATGATGGGCCTGCAAAACTGCTAATGCCGTGGCGGGAGCAGTAGTTTCAAAACCGACAGCAAAAAACACCACTTGCCTGTCTGGGTGTTGCTCTGCCAATGTCACTGCTTCCAGAGGCGAGTAGACGAATTGGACCGAACCTCCCTGGGCTCGAGTCTCCAGAAGCGATTCCATGGAGCCGGGGACTCGCAGCATATCGCCAAAGCTGCAGAGCGTAATGCCCGGCTGTCTGGCAAGTTCCTCGGCCTGATCGATGACTTCACTGGGAGTAACGCAGACAGGACAGCCCGGGCCGTGTACGAGTTCCACAACATCCTGTAACGAAGCTTCGATGCCATGCTTGAGGAGACTGTGTGTCTGTCCGCCACAGACTTCCATCAGCACCCAGCGACGGCTGGCTATTGCTCGAATACGAGCCATCATCTGCTCAGCTATCTGACGATCACGATATTCATCGAGGTATTTCATGAGTTGCCAGGCGGAGGTGGGACATCGGTTGCCAATTCCTGCTGCAGTTCGAGCTTGTCCATTTCATCAAAGAGACGCAGGGCTTCCTCTGCGTTGACTTTGCTGATGGCGATGCCGGCATGAACGATGACATAGTCACCCACGTCTGCATCGGGCACACAGGCGAGATGACAAACACGGTGCAGTTCACCAAAACGCACTTCGGCCCGGGCCAGCAGAGGATCCCGGTCGATCCAGCGAGTCACTTCACCAGGGATACCCAGACACATCTGATGCACTCACACAACGAGACAATTCAGCCGGGCTGCAGCCACGACGAGTTGACCAGCAGCCAGCCCGCCATCATTGCAGGGAATTACTCCTGGAAGACCGAGCCTGGTATCATCATCAAGCAGTTCACGAACAAGTTCAACCAGAATTTTGTTCTGGAAACAGCCACCAGTCAGGACGACGCGGTATTGCGGATAGCTACGAAGGATGGAGACGATCCCCATGGCCATACTCCGATGAAACCGCATGGCGATAGTGCAGGGATTCACACCGGACTCGATGTCTTTCAGTATTCCCTGCACCATTGGTCGCCAATCGAGTTCGTTGTTGACCCATGGAAAGCGATAGCTACCCGTCGCTATTCGATCACAGCAGGCTTCCAGCAGCATGGCAGGCTCGCCTTCGTACTGTGCATCCACGAGGGACAACAGCAGCGCTGCAACACCGTCGAATAATCGCCCAACGCTTGTTGTCTTAGCATGCAGATGGGGCGTATCCAACAATGACAACAACGGCTCACAGTGTCCCATGATGCCAAGTCTGTTCAGCAATCTCAATAATTCGTGACGATCGAACACTTGATGGAGCAGCGACAGTGCGACACGGTATGGATGCCGGATCGCCTGCTCAGCACCTAGTAGAAGAAACGGGCGCAGATGAGCCAGGCGTTGCGCTTCCCTTGCGTTAGCCAGCAGAACCTCCCCCCCCCAGATGGTGTGATCCTCACCATAACCAGTACCATCAAAGGCTATGCCCAGCACGGTTTCACCCAGCCAGCCATGTTCCATCATGCCAGCGGCAACGTGGGCATGATGATGCTGCACTGAAAGAGTCTCTACGTCCTGCTGCTGAGCCCAGCGGGTGGTGAAATAGTCGGGATGCAGATCGTGAACGAGAGAACTGGGGAAGCAGTCATAGAGTTGGCAGACGCTGTGATACTGCTCCACGAAACGTCCCTGAGAAGCCACTGTATCCATGTCCCCCAGATGCGGGCCGAGAATGGCTTGCCTGCCATTGCATAAGGCGAGTGCAACTTTCTGTTGTCCACCGAGGGCAACAAGAGGCTGGTTCATCTGGACTGGCAGCGTGTAAGGAGCGAGTCCCCGTGCCAGGCGGCTGGTAGCGACTTGCCCAGCAATGACTCGCACAACACTGTCATCAATAGGCCGAACGATTTCACGATCATGATGCACAATGAGATCGCTCATTCTGCCAAGTTGCTCTTCAGCTTCCTGTCGAGTATAAGCCAGCGGCTCACTCTCCCGGTTACCACTCGTGACCACGAGCGGCTTGTTGACAGTTGCACAAAGCAGATGGTGGTATGCGGTCGTGGGCAACAGGATACCGACTTCATTCAGACCGGGATGCACAAGGGTCGATAAGCCATTTTTTGCATGAGTCGGGCAAAGCACGATGGGACCAGCTCTTGAATTCAGGGCAGCTTCACTGTCACTCACGTCCGCCAGCGTGGATGCCATGGCGAGGTCTTTCACCATGACAGCCAGGGGCTTGCTTATGCGTGCTTTTCGCTGACGAAGCGTGGCTACAGCAGCATCATTGGTGGCATCACAGATCAACTGATAGCCGCCAACCCCCCTGAATGCGAGAATCATACCTGCCTGGATTGCCAGTGCACTGGTCTCAACTGCAGATGGCGACCATGTCTGACATTCGTCTGTGTGATTGGTCCACTCCAAGGCTGGGCCACAGGAACGACATGAAGTTGTTTGTGCATGAAAGCGGCGATCCGCAGCATCTCCGTATTCGTGTGCACATGTATTGCATAGCTTGAACCTTTCCATCGCGGTCTGGACACGCTCAAAAGGCATCGCCTGCACAATCGAATACCGTGGGCCACAGAGGGCGCAACTGTTGAAGCAGTATTCAGAACGATGTTCATCCTTTCCTTGCATGACCTCAGCAAGGCATTGTTTGCATACCACGGTATCCAACGGTATCGGTGTTGAGACTGGAGTTGAGATAATACCAGATTGAACATCAAACTGATGGCAGCCCTGTAGCTGCGCCTCCGTCGTCACCTGACCAGTAATTACAGCCTCTTCAGGAAGATGGCTGAGCAGCCCAGCCAGAAAGCGAGTCACATCCGATGCTTGACCTTCAGCGTGAATCAGCACACCAGAAAACTCGTTAGCAACCCAGCCGACAATGTTACACGCTGCTGCCCAGCGCAGCACGGCAGGGCGCAGACCGATCCCCTGCACCTGCCCCTGCAAATGCACTCGTTTGGCAGAGTGATCAGGTATTGCTGGAGGATGCATGCAGGCTCAAACGCTGTTGTCGCTGGGATTCGAGATATCTGCACCAGGCTTCCATGCCTTCGTTCCGCCAGGCCGAGAGGGTCATCACGGCCAATTCCGGCTGAATCCGCAGGGCATCCTTTGCAGCAGCATTCACTGAGAATGGGACGTAAGGCAACAGATCGCTCTTGTTAATGACCAGGGCATGGCTGGTGCGAAACATCTTCGGGTATTTGCCAGGCTTGTCGTCACCTTCGGTCACACTGAGCAGTACCACACGCAAGTGCTCTCCAAGGTCGAAGGAAGCCGGGCAGACGAGGTTACCCACGTTTTCAATGAAGAGGAAGTCATAGTCTGTTCCCGGCAACTTCGACCAGCCTTGCTGAATGAGTGATATATCGAGGTGGCACGCACCACCAGTCGTGAGTTGCTGTGTTGGTACCAGAGGAGACAATCGCTCCGCATCGCGATCGGTGGCCAGGTCGCCGACGAGTACAGCCATCCGGTAGCGGCCTTGCCAATGGCGAGCGGTAGCTTCCAGCAGGCTGGTCTTGCCCGCTCCGGGAGATGAAACCAGATGAACAACAAACGTACCCTGCCGGGCCCAAGCCTGGCGAAGCTCTTCGGCCTGCGCCTGCTGTTCAGACAAAACCGGTTTGTTGACCACAACTTTCATCAGCGATTCACCATCGAATGATCACCGAGTGTAACATGAAGCAGGCGGAATGCATCCCCTCCCGTAATCTGTACCAACGATGAATGACACGAAGGGCACTCGCTGGAGAATTGTTCCATGGTCCATGTTTGCTGACAGCTTTGACAACGGGCTGAAACCGGAACAACCTGGATCGTCAGTCGGGCATGAGGAAACTGAGGAGCAAACTCCGTGAATGCTGTGCTGAGTAGCAGAGGCTCGACTCCGCTGAGGGCACCCGCTTCCACAGCTATTTCTTCGACATCTCTCTGACCATGCTCAACCTGAATCTGGTTCACCTGCTTGAGCAAAGCCTGCAACAGGGATCGTTCATGCATGACACAGTTCGCTTGCCAATTGAGTACACAGGTCGGGCAACCGGGCATACAGTTCAGCTGAAATCGGTTGCCCTGCTGCAAAGCTCATACCCTCGATACCCCAGACCACGATGCGGCGCGGAAGTATCTGTAATTGCTGAGCCAGCGACAGGGTCGCAGCCAGGCTGATCTGGTGTGTGTTCATGGAGCGCAACAATTCGACCCCGGCAAGGACATCGTCGAGAGATTGACTCTCCTTCCAATACTCCCACCGGTGCAGTCGACCGGCTTGTCCGGAGCCCAGGCAGGCATCGCACACAATGAGTTCATCCAAGTCGGAAAGCCAGTGCAGCAGATCAGCCGGGACGGCAGCCTGGCGAACGGGAATATCTGTCAGCTTGCTGAGTTCCTCGGCCAGCTTCCAGCCGATCTGGTCGTCACCATGATGGCTGCCCAGGCCGACCAGCAAGCAATTATGCTTTCGCTCAGCCACGTTCCACCGTGAGCTTAAGGAAATGGGTCGAGCAACTGATACAGGGGTCGTAACAACGGATGAGGCGCTCACATTCGTAGGCAGCCTGGTTATCGGGAAGATGCATTACACCAGGGAGGTAGACTCGCAGGTCATCTTCGATCTGCCGCTGATTCTGTGAGGTCGGCGGAACGATCTTGGCTAAGGTAATCTTTCCCTGCTCGTCCACCTGGTAGCGATGGTAAATCAACCCACGTGGTGCTTCCGTGGCTGCACAGCCTTCTGCCTGTCGAAATTCCAGTGGCAAACGGGGCGGTGTGAAGGAGCGATAGTCTTTCAAAATCTGCAACGCTTCTTCATAAGCATGCACTACCTCTAAACAGCGGGCGATGATGGAACGAAAGAGATCGTTGCATGGTGCCTTAAAGCCAATCTCAGCCGCAACCTGCCTGGCTAAGGGAGACAGTTTGTCAAAGTTCAGGTTTACTCGTGCCAGAGGGCCCACGTGATAGCATCTTCGATCGTGCATCCGCACAGAATGCAATGCCGTACTGTGCGGTACCTGTTCTTCTTGAAATTCGCTTTCGTAGTTGCTGACTGACAGGTTCAGGCCACTGGTCGAGCAGACGTTTCCTTCGTTCATCGGGTACTCGTGTGGATGAACAAGGGCGACCATGTCGTAGTTGCGTGTCAGTTCCGGAAAGGGGAATGAAGCAACCCAACGGGTGGCGGCTACTGCTGCATCGAGCCCCCACTGAAAGTCGGGTATCAGCCTGGCTAACTCTTCGCGCCGGGGTGCCCGATAGAAGCCTCCGACAGCCACATTGATCGGATGAATAGCCCTGCCCCCAAGGGCTTCAAGCAGTTCATTGCCATGCTTCTTGATCCGCAGGCCCCTGGTGATCTCCATGGGAAATCGTTCAGCGAGCTTGATGCCGCTTTCACATCCGAAGTAGTCAGGTGCATGGAGCAAGTGAACGTGGAGGGTGTGGCTTTCAATCCATTCGCCGCAATAGAGCAGCCGACGAAGTTGCCTGATCTCAGGTGAGACGGTTATACCGAGGGCATTTTCCAGGGCATGGACCGCAGTCATCTGGTAGGCAACAGGGCATATCCCGCAAATGCGGGCAACAATATCAGGCACCTCGGTCAATGACCTGCCTCGCAGAAACGCTTCAAAGAAGCGAGGAGGCTCGTAAATGGCCAGTTGTACGTGCTCAATCACATTACCATTCAGCTTGACGTGCAGGCCTCCTTCTCCCTCGACCCGAGTGAGTGCGTTGACCTGAATGGTACGGGACTGACTCATGTTCCTGCCAGCGGTAGTGGAATCCTGCCATCGAGCCTGCTGCCAGCATCTCGAAAAGCCGGTGCAAGGGCATTGTAGTTGCGAAGCAAGGGGATCAGGTCATCATCAGCGATGCCTTGTGATTGGTAATACGCACTCAAACTGTGAGTATTGGCCTGATGAACAGGGCCGAAGCAGGTGTAACAGCCACGATCAAAAGCCGGGCAAAGGGCACCACATCCTGCCTGCGTGATCGGCCCCAGGCAGGGAACGCCATGTGCCACAGCAACGCATACGGTACCACGCAACTTGCATTCCATGCAGACGCTGTGTGAAGGCAGACGCGGCTTACGACCCGCCACCAGTGTGCGAATGACCTCAACCAGTTGATGCCGATTGATGGGGCACCCTCGGAGTTCATATTCGACTTTGACATGGTCAGCGATGGCAGTCGACGTGGCCAGGCTGGAGATGTAGTCAGGCCGGGCGTAGACAGCGCGAAGGAAGTCCTGGTGATCGCCCCAGTTCCGCAATGCCTGAATTCCTCCTGAAGTGGCACAGGCACCAATAGTAATGAGTATCTTCGACTGCTGGCGAATCGTCTGGATACGCTGCAGATCATGTGGCGTGGTGATGGAGCCTTCCACCAAGGTAACATCATAGGGTCCATCAACCTTGGTGCTGGTAGCCTCCAGGAAATAAGCAATCTTCACAAGCCCTGCTACAGTGAGCAGTTCATCTTCGCAGTCCAGCAGCGACAACTGGCAACCATCGCAGGAAGCGAACTTGAAGACAGCGAGCTTGAGCTTCGCATCAGCAATGCTGTTCATCATAGCCCCTCCACAACCATGAGTGACTTGATGCGATCATAACGGAACACCGGGCCGTCTTTGCAGACAAATGCTGGCCCCAACTGACAGTGGCCACAATGACCGATAGCACAGTTCATATGTCTTTCAAGCGAAAGCCAGACCTGGTTTTCCGGGATGCCCCGTGATAATGCTGCCCTGGCAACAAAGTGCATCATGATTTCCGGACCACAGGTCATCACCACGGTTTCTGCTGGACGTACCAGAGCAAGCCGGTCCAGCAATTGGGTGATAACTCCGACTTGTCCATGCCAGGTCATATCTGCGCGATCTACGATGACTTCCACCTGAACGCCCCGTTTTCGCCAGTCGTCATATTCATCGGTGAAGACCAATCCCGCAGGGCTTCTGGCTCCATGCAGTACTGTCAGTTTTCCGAACCGTCCCGAATCTTGCAGAACTGCATGAATAACGGGACGTAACGGAGGTAGACCGATGCCGCCTGCAGCCAGGACAATATCCTTGCCGACGCAGTGCTCAACAGGCCAGGCTGAGCCAAACGGACCACGCAAGCCGATCGACATACCGGGCTTCAGCTGGGCAATGGCTTGGGTAACATTGCCTGCGGTACGAATGGTGTGATGCAATACCTGGCCTGTCATGCCACTGAGTGAGATGGCAGCTTCGCCCACACCGGGAACATAGAGCATATTGAACTGCCCGGGTGCGTACTGGAACGGCTGAGTCATCCCTTCCAGCACGAAGTCGAATGTCGCGACACCGGCAATTTCAGGCTTGATATTGATGAGCCGAGCCGACGATGGCAGCCAGGGATCGGTGGGAAGCGTCATGCTGATGAGCCTCCCGCAGCAT
Source organism: Gemmatales bacterium (assembly GCA_046350055.1). Lineage (GTDB taxonomy): Bacteria > Planctomycetota > Planctomycetia > Gemmatales > HRBIN36 > JAEUIE01. The sequence continues at coordinate 427,342 of JAXMBC010000001.1, forward strand.
CTTTTACCATGGGTAAAGGAATCGACTGGCGAATAGCAGCGACTTCTTCGGTGATGTCGATTCCCACGGGGCACCAGGTAATGCATCGCCCACAGCCGACGCAGCCGGAGGAGCCAAATTGATCGTGCCAGCTCGCCAGCTTGTGTGTCATCCACTGACGATACCGGTCGTGAATCGTCTGGCGAACCGTACCACCATTGGTGTAGCTGAACTCGGTGTTAAAGCAGGAATCCCAGCGACGTACCCGGTCCACATGGTCGCCCTGCAAGTCGGTCACTTCGCTGACAGTCGAACAGAAGCAGGTCGGGCAGACCATGGTGCAATTGGCACAAGACAGACAGCGCTGTGCCACTTCGTTCCATTGGGGGTGATTCAGATTGTTGAGCAGCAAGTCGCGTATGCCTTCGGTCTCCATGTGTTTACTGATCTGCTGCTCAGCCTGTGCCCGGACTGTCTCGCTTCGCTGCAAGTGTGCTGCAGTCGCTTCGCTCGTTTTGAGTAGCTGAACAAGCGTCTCACCCAGAGCGGTTCCAATTTCGACAATGAAACCATCGCTCAACTCTGTAAGTGCGAGGTCATAGCCGGTGGTGCAACGCGGACCGGTGTTCATGGACGTGCAGAAACAGGTGGGGGCAGCCTGGGTGCAGTTGACAGCGATCAGAAACAGATTCTCGCGTTGCGCGCGGTAGTATGGATCCTGATATGGGCCGCCCAGGAAGACTCGATCCTGCACGGCCAGTGCAGCCAGTTCGCAGGCACGGACACCCAGGAAGGCCAGCTTCCTGGGAGCTGGCTTCGGCGTCTCCAGTTTCCAACCCAACTCTACCCTGCTGGCTGTGCCTACTTTAGTCTGCGGAGGAAAGAGGTACTTCTTCCACGAGTGTGGCCCGACGACATACCCGAAGCAGGCTTCATCGTCCCGCTTCCTGAGCCGATACTTGCCGGGTTCCTGTTCATCAGTCCAGCCACGAGGCAACTGCTCCACCTGAATAATCTCATCGTAGATGATCGCCCCCTGGCTGATCGTCGGACCTACGACAGTGTAAGACTGCGTGATCAGCATGCTGATCAGCGACTGGAGTTCATTCTTGGCAAGGAACAGCGGTTTCATCGCAGAGGCGATTCATCCTTGAGGGAATGGGGCAGGCCTATGATCGAACAGGTTCCTGTTCAGCAAACATATCAAGCATCTGCAGGCGGGTGGCAGTCAGTCGGCGGGAAAGCGCCTGAGCAATACGCTGCATCACCACGAAACCGACCTCATGATCAGCCTGGCAAATCGCCAGCAACTTCTGTGCAGGCCAGGCGATTACACTCGTGGGTACCGTGGTCATGGCAGAGGTGGTCATCATCCCATTTCCAAGAATGGCAGACCATGCCAGTATTTCTCCCGGCCCCACGCTCAACACACGGCGCGGGCCACGGCGAGGCACCTGGATGTCCAGCGCCACACTGCCCTCCACAACAAGATAGAACGTATGGTGAGCAGTATTCTCCTGAAAGAGAATAGTGCCTGTTGCATAGTGCTGGGCGACTGCCGATCTCGCAAGAGTTTGCAAATGGCTCTCCGGGATGCCTTGCAAGAGCGATACCGAACGGAGAATGGCAAGAATATCCATGATTTTGTGCGACGCGGATGAAGGGAGAATCCTGCAAAGCCATTGTGGTGAGTCTGCTGACAATATGCAAGGAGCAACCATGCATGCTTTCATCCTCTCTGTTTTAATGACAAGCAACTCCACCAGTTTGCCCAGAAGCCCTGCTTGAGCCAAAAGACAGATTCTTACCCGGAATATCAACTACTTATCTCTTGCTTCCGCATCTTCGTTACAGCTTGACGTATCCATTGGCCGATAGAGATAAAGTACACTTCCGGACTCAAGATGATGCAGAGGCCTGCGCGACGATTCCCATCGATAGTCCTGACAGGTCTGGTGTCGTTCACGTCGGGATGCACGACAATCACCATTCCATCGGGACACATCCCGGCCTCGCGAGGTGTTGCCGACACGCTGCTGCCTTCAAGTTTCAATGAACCATCGCAGACGACACCCCCTCCCCGGTCGTCGGGGCCGGGCAAGTCGTTTGAGCTGCCGCCAGGGTTGCCGGGCGTCGTGTCGTCAACAGAACAGTTGAAGGACCCTGCGCTGCCACCGGTCACTCCACGGCAGGATATCCCGGGGGAGACGCTCACGCTGGCGAAGCTGCAGGAGATGGCCAGTGCAAACAACCCTGCGCTGCGGAAAGCACAGGCTGATGCCGATGCAGCCTACGGTGCAATGATCCAGGCAGGGTTGCACCCTAATCCCACCGTCGGTTACCAGGCGGATCAGATCCAACCCTGGCTTACACCACGAGGCACTCCCGGTCAGCAGGGAGCCTACATCAATCAGCTCATCAAGACAGCCAACAAGCTGGGACTCGCTCAGCAGGTGGCTGGCTACGACTATCTCAACGCAGTCGTCGCAGCTCGTCGCACCCAGGTGGACGTGATGTCGCAGGTGCGAACCAGCTACTTCAATGTGCTGGTGGCTCAGCAGGCTGTCGAAATCCATCGTGCTCTGGTATCGCTGGCCGATGAAGTCTACGATCTGCAGAAGAAGCAAGTACGGGCGGGAGAAGCAGCGGCGTATGAGCCACTGCAACTCTATGCCCAGGCCGTGCAGGCACGGAACAACCTGGTGCAAGCCGAGCAAGCCTCCAAGGCTGCCTGGCGACAACTGACCGCGAGTCTGGGACAGCCGAACCTGCCGCTCCAGCCCCTGGCGGGGAAGGCGGAACATGCCCCGCCTGAATTTGACTTTGTCGCCCTGGAGCAGTCACTGGAGGATCATACAGAACTTCTGACTGCCCGGAACCGGCAGTTGCAGGCCGAGTCGAACCTGAAGTTGCAGCAGGTTACACCCTACCCTGACCTCTCTACCAATGTGTACATGCAATACGACAACGCCGCAGGCACCAGCCAGTTCGGCGTGCAACTGGGAATCAGCCTGCCGCTCTATGATCGCAATCAGGGCAATATCCGCCAGGCACAGGCGAGTCTGGCCAGCAGCGGCGAAGCGATCCAGGTGGTCCAGAATGAGCTGATCAGCCGACTGGCAGAAGCACGCAGCCGGTACGAAAGCAGCAAGGTACTGGCGAGCAACTACCGTCAACTGGTACTGCCCAGCCTGACGAAAGCCTACCGGGCGATGATCCGCCGTTACCAGGTGGAGCCGGATAAAGTCCAGTTCAATGATATCGTCGTGGCCCAGCAAAACTTGGCACAGTCGATGCAGGCCTATCTCGCCAGTCTGGATGCCCAGTGGAAGGCAGTAGTCGATCTCAGTGCCATCACCCAGCGTGATGACCTCTTCCCTGGCAAGTAAGCTGAGTTCTAATCCAGTTGCATCTACCTGCCCGCTGCGGTAGTCTGAAGTAGTGCATTCGAGGAGCCGGGCCATGTTCCAGTGGAAACTGCAGGATTCGCGCCGCTACACCGCCTGGGGTCTTGGCGTGCTGGCAGTTATCGGCCTGGTATGGTGGCTGTCACCCGGCATGCCCGTCATCATCGGTCCGTGGGCCTGGAGCGGTCAGGCGGAACGTGGCCAGGAACTCTTCGCCCATGAGTGGACTGCGCACGATCCCTTTGCGGGCGGCGATGGTCTGGGACCCGTATTTAATGCCACCAGTTGTGCCAGTTGTCACTTCCAGGGTGGGCTGGGCGGTGCCGGGGAGACCCGTGGCGATGTTCGACACTACATGGTTCGCGAGACCAGGCAGAACCCCTCAGCAGACGGCATGATCCATGCCGGCAGCGTGAGCAAGGAGTTTCAGGAGAGCTTTTCTCTGTTACGGACCCTGTATCCGGTCTTGAAGGGCAGCACCCGGCGCGAACGCACCGGGCATTGTGAATACACAGTCACCATACCCGATTTCGACCCGGTGCGAGTGGAGAGCATTAATGCCACCGCCCTGTTCGGCGCGGGCTGGATTGATCTCATTTCCAGCAAGGCCATCAAGCACCAGCAGTTCAGCCAGACATTTTCCGGCACCTGGGTGGAATTGACTAAAGCCCAGTTCGACATCAAGCCGCTGGGCAAGGCCCGCATTCTATCCGATGGCCGTGTCGGCAAGTTTGGCTGGAAAGCACAGTTTGCAACACTGGAAGAGTTTGTGGCTTCGGCCTGTGCCAATGAGTTGGGGCTGAGCACACCAATCAAGGATCAGCCACGCCCCATGGGCAATGCTACTTACGTCTCTACCGGGGTCGATATGTCATGGCGACAACTGCGTGACATGTCCGCGTTTGTATCGACACTGCCTCGACCGGTGGAAGTGCTGCCGGCAGAGAGCGACCTGGCAGCACTGGCGGTACAGGGCAAGAAGCTGTTCAAGAGTGTCGGCTGTGCCAGTTGCCATGTGCCCGACCTGGGTGGTGTATCGGGCGTCTACAGTGATTTTCTGCTTCACGATGTGATTTCCCGTCTGGATGGTTCCGGTGGTGGCGGTGGAGGTGGTGGCTATGGTGGTGATCCGGAGCCAGCTGATTTACCGGAGCGTTCCCCCGGTGAGCCGCTGCCGAATGAATGGAAGACGCCGCCACTTTGGGGCGTAGCATCTTCAGCCCCGTATATGCACGATGGCAGCGCCAAGACGCTGGAAATCGCTATTTTGCAGCACAAGGGTGATGCAACAGTAGTCACCCAGGCCTATCGCAAACTCAGCAAGGATGATCAACGAGCAGTGGTGGAATTTCTCAAGACTCTGCAGGCTCCAGGCAATGTGCCACCCGCGAGCCCTGCCCCCGTGGTCAAACCAGGCATGGTGGCCCAGCGCTAGGTTACCATGCACCAGACAATCCAGTCAGTGATAGAGGCCATTGATGCCATCACTTCGGTGAGCACGGAAGAGGAGGATGAGTATCTTTGGGGATTAATCGACGACTTCTACGATTTCGATGAAGCAGAGCAACATCTGGAAGTCTGGTTCCGGTTGTATGAACGCTTCCCCGAAGTCGAGATCAACTCTTTCTGGCATGTGCTGCACAAGCTTGAACACTTCGAACAGGCAGAACCACTGACGGTAGTGTCGATCCAGCGAATGCCATCCATTTACACGGTCATGATTCTCAATCGCCTGCTGAACGCCCGGTTGAAAGCGATTGACGGCATCTCGCTGCTCAAGCTGCTGGAACTGGTGACAACGGCTCGTCACACACCACCGAAGGTGCGAGCACTGGCGGAAGAGTATGTGAAGTATCAGAAGTACAAGCCAACTGATGAGTAATGCCGGGCTAAAGTAAAGTCAGGGAAGCCTGTCTCGCGTGATTCTGTGAGGCTGGGATGACTACACTCCACACCACCAGCAACGCCCGCAGGGCTGGCATTGTTGGTCTGCATGGATGAGAGAGAACGGTTAGACCAACCGGCCTTTACTGATGAGAGAAGGTTGGAAGTTGTGGCAAAGTGTGTGGTGTAGTGAAACACGCTGGACGATACACATTGGCACGACGCGGCCACGTCAAAGTGGCAGCACTGGGAAGGGAAGTCGTCCCAACGTCTGGCATCTGCAACTTGCATCTTGAGGATAACCGTTATGACGCCAGGCTTTCAATGGTATCGCGGGCCGGCCTTTCTCCCCAGTGCACGCTTTGAGGTGTATACTTCCCAGACCGACATCACCTTGAATCCGCACCTTGATCTGCAGCCTATGTTTACCACGCCGCGAGATGCAGCTGTGCCCCGGCTGCGATGGGACCTGGTCGTCCGCATCCGCCGGGAAATTGAAGCTGGCACCTATGACACCCCTGACAAGTGGGCGATCGCTCTCGCCCGCCTCCAGCAGGATTTGGAGAAGGAGACACACAACCCGGATGAACAACCAGTTTAAGGGGTAACACCTGCACAGCTTCTCCAACCGGAGTCATCATTACGATGACTCCGGTTGGTTGCTTTTATACCCGCATTCACCCCTGCCTCATCAGTTCCTGCTACAATAACTCCCTCGTTTTCCCTCATCCGGAGTCATCCACATGTCGTGGGTTCGGCCTCTGCTTGTTTCCACCAGCCTTGCACTTATGTTCTCACCACTCGTGGCCCAGGACGGGCTGCCATACCCCAAAACCAAACGCATCGAGCATACCGATGACTACCACGGCACCAAGGTCGCTGACCCGTACCGCTGGCTGGAAAACGATGTCCGTGTCGATGCGGAAGTGAAGGCCTGGGTCGAATCCCAGAACAAGGTGACGTTCGACTATCTCAACAAGCTGCCCGAACGGGACTTCATCAAGCAGCGCCTGACCGAACTGTGGAACTACGAAAAGGTCTTTGCCCCGACCAAGGTGGCAGGGAAGTACTACTTCAGTCGTAACAACGGCCTGCAGAACCAGAATGTGCTTTATGTACGCGATACGCTGGAGAGCGAACCCCGTGTCGTGCTCGATCCCAACACCTGGAGCAAGGATGGCACCGTCGCCCTCGCCGGCGCTTCCTTTGCCGACGATGGCAAATACCTGGCTTACGGCATTGCCGATGCAGGCTCTGACTGGTCCACCTGGAAGGTACTTCGCCTGGCTGACAACAAGGTGCTGGAAGATGAGATCAAGTGGATGAAGTACTCCGGCATCACCTGGACCAAGGACAGCAAAGGCTTCTTCTACAGCCGCTACCCTGAGCCTGCTGCAGACCAGAAGTTTCAGTCACTAACCCTGAACCAGAAAGTCTACTACCATCGCCTGGGTACGCTGCAAAGTGACGATGTTCTCGTCTACGAGCGGCCTGATCAACCCAAGTGGAGCTTTGCCGCCCTAGTGAGCGAAGACGGCAAATACCTCGTCATCAGCACCCGAATCGGTACCTCGCCTCTCCACAAGGTGGTCTACAAGGACCTTGACGAACCCTATGGGACCTTCCGCGACCTGGTGGGTAACTTTGATTTCGAGTACAGCTTTGTCGATAACGATGGCCCCGTCTTCTTCTTCAAGACCAATAACGGCGCCACCCGTGGCAAACTGGTCGCCATCGATACCCGGAACCCCGACCCGAAGAACTGGAAGACGATCATCCCCGAAGTGCCCGAAACCCTGCAGGCTGTGGGCAACACCGGCAACCTCTTTGTCGCCAACTACCTGAAGAACGCCCAGTCACAGATCAAGATCTTCACCACGGCGGGCAAGCTGCTGCGTGAAGTGCAACTGCCCGGCGTAGGCACTGTCGCAGGCTTCGGCGGCAAGAAGACCGACATGGATACCTTCTATACCTACACCAGCTTTACCACGCCGCCGACGGTCTACCACTACGACCTTCTCACAGGTGAGAGCAAGCTCTACAGCAAGCCGACGGTGAAGTTCAACTCAGATGATTACGAAGTGAAGCAGGTTTTCATCCCCAGCAAGGATGGCACCAAGATTCCGCTCTTCATCGCCCACAAGAAGGGCATCAAGATCGATGGGACCAACCCTACCCTGCTCTATGGCTACGGCGGTTTCAATATCTCGATGGTGCCCAGCTTCAGCGTCTCCCGCCTGCAATGGATGGAGATGGGTGGCGTCTTTGCCATGGCCTGCATGCGTGGAGGTGGCGAGTATGGTGAGGAATGGCACGCTGCCGGCACCAAGCTCAAGAAGCAGAACGTCTTTGACGACTTCATTGCTGCGGCAGAGTGGCTCATTGCCAACAAGTACACCAATCCCAAGAAGCTCGGCATCCAGGGAGGCTCCAATGGCGGCCTGCTCGTGGGTGCGGTGATGACTCAGCGGCCTGAGTTGTTCGGTGCCTGCCTGCCCGCGGTGGGTGTGATGGACATGCTGCGGTTCCAGAAGTTTACCGCCGGCCGGTTCTGGACCGATGACTACGGCTCGTCAGATAATCCCGAAGAGTTCAAGGCACTCTACAAGTATTCCCCTTACCACAACCTGAAGCCGGGAGTCAGCTACCCACCTACCCTGGTGACTACCGCAGATACCGATGACCGTGTGGTCCCGGGGCATAGCTTCAAGTTCACCGCCCAGCTTCAGCATTGCCATAGTGGATCGAACCCGGTGCTGGCCCGCATTGAAACCCGCGCAGGCCACGGTGCAGGGAAACCCACGGCGAAGATCATCGAGGAAACCGCTGACCAGTGGGCATTCCTGGTGAAGCACCTGGGGGTGAAGAAGTAGGGTCTTTCTGACTCCGTCATGCAATCGTCTGCTGAGCCCCTGGTTTGAATTGCCAGGGGCTAACTACTTACCACCTATCGCCTTCGTGAATGCAATCGGCATCTGGTAGCCCGATGTCACCCCGTCCTCCAGACTGGCAACTTCCACCGGGTGTTACACCGGGCTTGTGGGAGTACCTCCACGATCCGCAACTGGCGGAACAGTATCTTGACAAAGTCAGCGGTTCACCGTTCGCCCGGGCTGATCAGCAGTTTGTCAGTGAGTGTTTGCCGCAGCCTTGTTCGGTCATCGACCTGGGTTGTGGGCCGGGACGGAATCTGTTGCCGCTGGCTCAGCGGGGGTTCACGTGCACCGGCGTCGATCTCTCACCCCACATGCTCCAGGAAGCCAGGCAGTTACTGGAGAAGAACCAGTGTCAGGCGACGTGGATCGAGGCGAACCTGGGAACGCCTCTGCCGTTAGATTCTGCTTCCTTCGATGCTGCCCTGTGTCTCTTCAGCACACTGGGCATGTTGCAGCCTGCCACGGTGCGGGCGTCGCTGTTACAGGAAGTCAAACGCATCCTGAAGCCGGGCGGGGTGTTCGTGGTGCATGTCCATAATCGCTGGGCCATACAAGGCTGGTCAACTCTGTGGAGCAACAAGGATGTGGTCACGATGCCCGTACACCAGGGGATCAGCAACCTGCAGATGAAGCTCTACACCGAAAGGGAGTTGCGGCGGGACATGGCAGCGGCTGGCTTCCGAGTCGAGCGGTGGAAGTACCTGTCTGCCGATCATCCGGATGGTTCCTATCAGGGATCGGCCTGGCTGGCACCCTGGCAAGCAGCAGGGTTTCTGGTGATGGCCAGGGTCCAGGAAGTAGCTAACCGTTGATCGACAATCTGTGCTATAATGAAGCTCGGTCGGGTTAAGTAAGAGTCTATCCATGATCCAACGAATCAATACCAAGGGTCTTGCCCCTGCTGATATTCGCCAACTGCAATCCCTGGCCACACAACTTCGAACGCAGGCTAAACGGAAACGTGCGAAACAGCAAGCTAGCGATACTCAATTTGAAAAGGCAATGGATCTGTTGTGCAAAGGCTTGCCCAAGCTGCCATCGCTTCCAGCAGATTTCTCGCGAGCAGATCTTTATCAAGACCATGATTAATGCAAATCGCAGTTGATACCAAAATCCTGCTCAGGCTGTTAAACCGCTCGGATGTCAAGCATGCCGAGGTGAGAGTTGCTGTCAGGCAACTCAGAAGACAACACCAATTGTGTTTCTTTCCACAGAATGCCGGTGAGTTCTGGAACGCCTGCACTCGACCTGTAACTTCGAGAGGTGGTTTTGGATTAACCATACCAAAGACTGCAAAACGACTTGCGGTTCTGGAGAAGCACTTCCAGGTTTTGATAGACCCACCGGGCATGTACAACCGCTGGAAACAGTTGATTCAAGCCTGCTCGGTCAGAGGGGTTCAAGTTCATGATGCACGAATTGCTGCTTCCATGCTCGAACATGGAATAAGCTGCATCCTTACTTACAACACTGCTGACTTCGCAAGATATTCAGGTATTACAGCCATTGCACCACCTTCTGTCACAGCACAAGTACCATAACAAATACTGGCCCATGGCATCGCTAGTCCCACTGTATCTTCTTCCCGGTCTTGGAGCAGACGCTCGCATGTTTCGCGAGCAGCAGAAGGCGTTTCCGCAACTTGTCGTGCCACCGTGGATTCCACCCTTACCCAACGAGACGCTGGGGCAATATAGCCGAAGGATGATGGAAGCGATCAATCCGCGGGGACCGTTTTATCTCGGTGGAGCCTCGTTTGGCGGCATGATCGCCTGTGAGATGGCCCAGGTTCGTCCGCCCCTGGGGCTCTTCCTGCTCTCCAGCGGCAGGTCCACCCGGTACATGAAACGCTGGGTGAGGCAGGCATCCTCCATCGCACCTCTAGCGAAGATTCTTCCCTGGAACACCGCAGCACTGCTGGCGGAACTGGGACTGGCTCTTCCGGGGAAGATGGTACCCTTTCGACTACGGGTATTGCTCAAGCATCTGCACCTCGATCAGGTGGAGTTCATGCGCTGGGGTTTGCCAGCTGTGTTGCAATGGAAGGCGAGCGAATGGACGGGGGACTTTCCGATTCATCAGCTGCATGGTGAGCGGGATCCGTTTCTCCTGCCACTCCTGCCACACGCCCAGGTGGTACCCGGCGGAGGACATTTGCTGACGAAGACGCATCCGGAAGTGGTGAATCAGTTTCTGAAAGAGCGTATGGTAGAAGCAGGATGAGCTTCGCCGCATAGAAATCCCCCTCACCCCCAATACCAATCCCCCCCTCTCCCTGGTGGGTAGAGGGGGGGAAAAGTGATTTTTTACGTCGTTACCCGCATCTCATCCCGCACTTGACAGAATTTCCTCCTCGCCGTATCGTGCGGCACGCTGAGGGACAGGGATCGTCCCTCCACGCACGGAAGGGAGTCCGACATGAGCACGCTGAAGTTCCCGACACCCGTCGTCCCGGTGCCGTTGTTTGATGCGAAAACCCAATTCAAGGGCCTCAAAGTCCAGCTCGAAGAAGCATGCCGACGTGTGCTCGAATCGGGCTGCGCTATCGGTGGCAAGGAAGTGGAAGGGCTGGAAGCCGAGTTTGCAAGCTACTGCGGAGCAGCCTGCGCCGTAGCGTGTGCCTCGGGTACGGATGCCATCTCGCTGGCACTCAAGTGCCTGGATGTCGGCCCTGGTGATGAAGTGATCACCACGCCGTTTACCTTCTTTGCGACTGCCAGTTGCGTGGCTCGCCTTGGTGCGACGCCGGTGTTCGTCGATATTGATCCCAAGACGTTCAACATCGATCCGAACCAGATCGAAAGCAAGATCACGCCCCGCACCAAGGCCATCATGCCGGTGCACCTCTACGGCCAGTGTGCCGACATGGAACCTATCTGGCAGATAGCGGAACGGCACAATGTTGCTGTTATCGAAGATGCTGCCCAGTCGACCGGAGCGGATTACCACGGCAACCGCTGTGGGACGCTGGGAGCCATGGCCTGCTTCAGCTTCTACCCGACCAAGAATCTGGGGACCTACGGTGATGGCGGCATGATTGTCACCAACGACCAGGCGTGGGCGAAGAAGCTGCTGGGCCTGCGGAACCATGGCATGTATCAGCGGTACTACCACGAGGAGATGGGCTGGAACAGCCGTCTCGATGCGATTCAGGCAGCCATGCTGCGGGTGAAGCTGCCTCATGTGGACAAGTGGAATGATGCCCGCCGGGCGATTGCCGGGCGATATGATACGATGCTGGCCGAGCATCATCTGACCGATTTTCTGACTCGCCCCACCGTCTACAGCTATGGCAAGCACTGCTTCAACCAGTACGTTGTCCGCGTGGCTGAGGGTCAGCGTGATGTGCTCCGCAAGTACCTGGCTGACGACAGCGTCGGCACCGAGATCTATTATCCACTGCCCCTGCACTTGCAGAAGGTCTTTGCCTACCTGGGCTACAGCGCCGGCGACTTCCCGGTCACGGAACAGGCCTGCAAGGAAGTGCTGGCCTTGCCGATGTTCCCGGAACTGACGCTCGATCAGCAGCGCCGCGTGGTCAGCAGCCTGCAGGGCTTCCTGGTCAAACAGCGAGGTCTGCGTCAGGCCGCGTAGTGCTGGAGACCCGCCTTCCGGCGGCATCGACGATTCGAAACTACTACAACCACCGCCATGCGGTGGTTGTACTTCTTTAGAACTCCACCTTGTACCTGATCGTCAGTTGCTTGCGCAGGTTGGCTGATTCATCGCTGAATTGCCGCCAGAGTTCCAGCCGTTTCTTCAGAGCATCGGTAATGATGATGTTCTGCTTGCGCTGGATATCTGCGTCATTGGTCCGCACATTCACCGTGGGTGGTGTCATGAGCGGGTAGTAGTACAGGCCCTGTGGGGCTGTCGGGTCACCAGGATTCCTGGGATTCCAGGGGCCCAGGATGTAGCCATACTGATAGCCCGGGATGACGGTGACATCCTTGCGTCGGCCACCTTCCACCGCATTGGTTTCCAGCACCGCTGTCCGCAGTGCATCGCTGATGGCCCGGAGCCTGGAACTGGTGAACGTGGAGAACTTGACCAGGCTCTCGTCGATATTGCCGACGGGCAACTGGTCGATGCGAGATGCTGCTTTCTCGTAACCCTGGGCAGCCAGTACCATGTCATTCTTTTCATCAGCTTTGAGATGAGCATCGTTGGCGAGATCACGGATGTTCTTGAAGTACTTCTGGTTCGAATGCACCACATTGTCAGCCGGTACACCCTTGAACGCGACATCGCGAGGTGCCAGCACCGGGCCACTCACCGGAGGCATCAGTTGCAACAGCTTGCGCAGTCCGGAAATGGTCAGCTTGCTGGAGATCAGGAATCGCTTATCTTCAGCTACCGCACCATTGGCGGGGAATTCCTCCAGGTCAGCCCCCATGACATTGAGCGTATGGAGCACGAGCATGGGCAGGACGCTGGACACGCCTTGAATGTTCTCGCTGAAGTCGGCAGCGAAAGTAGCCTGGATACCCTGATCGAAGCGTACCCCGATGCGCACGCCGCGGGAACTGGTCAGTACCTTGACGAGGGCATCGATATTCACTGTCTTGCCCTTCAGGAGCGGAGTGCTCTGCAAAAACTTGCGTACCAGAGGCGGATCAACCGTATCATGCAGATCGATGGCAATCACGAGGTGGTAGCCATCGTTCATCGCTCCAGAGGCCTGTTCCAGGTAACTGGGAAGGACAGGCGTCTTATTATCCTGGGCAAAGCGTAGCCAGCGCGACGTATCCTGCCTATTGGCAGGACTGAGTACCGCGAGTTCGTTCTTGTTCATCGACACGATGTAGGAATTCTTCGGCGTCAGCAGGACACTGACGTTGCCCAGCATTTCCTCGGCAGCCTTCTCCTGTTTGGCTAACTCCGTCAAGGCAGCGAAGGGACCACCCTGCACGAGAAGCAGATCACGCTGGCTACGAAAGGTGCCCGGCTCGAGATTGCTTGCCTGAATAACCCGGATGGTATTCTTGAGAAAGGGCAGACTGGAGCCGAGCGTTTCCTGGGGTGGCAGGCGGTCCCATCCTTCACGCTGGGCGAAGGGGCTGGCCAGAATGCCCTGATAGTCGACAATCAGCAGGGCATTGGCCCAGTCAGGCACTTTGTGCAGTGCATCCGCAGGCAACTGGGCATGCAAGGTGGTGGTCAGGGTGACAAGCAGGATACCAGCAGCGGCATGGGACGAACGCATACGTGAACTCCCAAGAGACTGAGTCATTCTACTCAGTCCAAACGAGGCGATGTGATAACACTAGACGCCGGGGCTGTCTGGAACTTGCGCCATCTTATTGGTAGCAAGTGCTGACAAACATTTGCGTGGTCCCGCCCCCGGCTTGAAGAGCCGGGGGCTAAATACTCATGTCTACATTCTCAGGTTGCTGCGCGCTGGATGTTGTTGTGGTTCATGGCGTTACGTCGATTCTCCGCAAGGTTGATATCGAGCGGGGACATCTGGATCTCGGCGAGGTTGGTGTAAGGCTTCACCAGTTTGGGCATCGGAAAGGTGGAGATCACCTTAGCCTTGCTCGGTTGCTGGGGGCCGTTGTTTTCGTCGTAGCCTGGTGGCGTGAGCAGGCACTGGTTGTTGTCGGTGTCGAGACGCAGGCCGAAGTTGCCTCGGGTCAGCATCTTGTGGAAGACCCTGCCGGGAATGCCGTGGGTGGTCATGAGCTCTTTCACCTCCTTGATTGACATAGGGCTGTCAGCCATGTAGCGGGAGGCAAGGCTCATGGCTGCCTTTTCCATCTTTTCAGTAAGCGGGTTGGTCTGCCAGGTACGGACTTTGTTGGCGGGTGGCACGTGCTGGCTGTGGTGAGCGAGCCGCAGACCGACCTTGGACTCGGCATCGATGGTCATGTGGAACTGGGTGCCAGTCGGGCCGAACTGGTAGCGTGCGATAGTGATGATGCGTTTGGCGGGGTCGGTGGGGTGCCAGTGCATCGTCATGCCGAAGCGGGCGATACGCTGCGCGGTGCGGGAGACGTTGCCGGAGAGTCGGCTGTCGTGCATGCCTTTGTGACGGAGAATCACGATGGTACAGCGGTACTCAATCGCATAGCTTTTGAGTTGCCGCCAGAGTTTGCAGGCTTCATAGGGGCTCAGATCGGGGCCAGCACTGAGGATGTCGTCGAAGCCATCGAGGAAGAGGATGGTGGGTTTGTGTTCGTCAAGGAAGTTGCGGACGCAGAGGACCATCGGTTCGAGCATGCAGAAGGGCGTGTCGCCGGGTTCAACGACATCTGGATCGAGGTGGTGAGAGTAGCAGTTATCAAAATTCGGCTCGTTGGCGGCGAGGAACTGGCCGGAGGCATCGCCCTGCTCGCTGGTGTAGAAGTAGACGACCTTCTGGCCGTCGACCTTGGAGAAGCGGGCTGCGAGATGAGCGGCGAGGAGGGACTTGCCGACGCCGGAAAGGCCGTCGAGGAGGACGAGTTCGTTCTGAGGCAGGAGGCCGGGGATGTGCCAGTCGGTGGTGAGAAGGGGCATGACTTGTCTCCATAGTGGTGGTAGTGTCTATCTAAACAGTAGCGTGAGCAGTAGCGAACTGACAAGTGTACAGTTAGGGAAATGTCAGAATGATGGGCGTTGCCGCGAGAGAGCCCCCTCACCCCCGGCCCCTCTCCCCAGTGGGGAGAGGGGAGATGTACGTGCAGGAGTTGCTTGCTAAGGTGAGTTTCTCTGCTACAGTACAACCTCCTGCCGGTGTTTGTTTTCTGGATGTTGTCCATGCGATCTCTTGTAGCTCTTGTTCTTCTCGCCATTCCATCGTTTGCTTCCGCCCAGACCCTGGTGGGCGTGGCGAAGGTGGATATCACACCTGACTATCCCATTCGACTCTCGGGATACGGGTTCCGCCGAGCGGAATCGGAAGGTGTTATCCAGAAGATCTGGGCCAAGGCGCTGGTTATTGGCGATCAATCGCCTGCGGTGCTGCTGACGGTGGATACCTGTGGCCTGTCGCACGACTTCGTCGAGAAGCTGGCCAAGCGACTCGAAGAGAAGCGGGGCATCCTGCGTGAGCGGCTGGCGGTTACCGTCACGCATTCACACACGACGCCGATGGTGGACGGGTATCTCTCGACCTTGTTCGGTGTGCCGATTCCGCCAGAGCATCAGAAAACCATCGTCCGTTATACGAGAGAGCTGGAAGAGAAACTGGTAGCGGTGGTCGAGGAAGCGTACCAGAACCGAGCCCCCGCCAGGCTGTCGTGGGGCATGGGCTACGCAGGGTTTGCCCGCAATCGGCGGCCTGCGGCACTGCAGACGCCATCGCCCTATGGATCGAATCCGTCATTAGTAACCCCCTCACCCTTGCCCCCTCTCCCCGGTGGAGAGAGGGGAACCGGCATGTTCCCCGTTGATCACGATATGCCACTGCTGGCGGTACATGACCTGACGGGGAAGTTGCAGGCGGTTTGGATCAACTATGCATGCCATTGCACGACACTGTCCCTCAACAAGATTACGGGCGACTGGGCGGGTTATGCTGCTGCTCAACTGGAGAGCGAGTTCCCCCATACGGTTGCTCTCATCTCCATTGGTTGCGGGGCTGACGCTAACCCCGAACGGGCCGATCGGCAGGACAAGATCGAGTATGCCGAGAAGCAGGGCGGATTTATCTCGGCTGAGGCGACACGGATGCTGAAGGGGTTCCTGGCCCCGCTGCCCGAGACGATCCGCTGTCAGTACCGCACCTTCACGCTGCCGCTGGCGCCACTGCCTGGGGAAGCGGTGCTGCAGGAACGGGCGAAGCGGAATGATGCAGTGGGCTACCAGGCCCGGGTGTCGCTGGAGCGGCTGGCCAAGGGTGAGAAGCTGCCAAGTAGTATTCCCTACTCGGTGCAGACGTGGAGTTTCGGCACTGACATGGCGATGGTGTTTCTGCCGGGCGAGGTGGTGGTCGATTACGCCCTGCGGATCAAGCGAGAACTGCATTCACAGCGGCTGTGGGTGAATGGCTACTCCAATCATGTGCCCTGCTACATTCCCAGCGAACGCATTTTGAAGGAAGGTGGCTACGAAGGCGGGGCGGCGATGACCTACTACAACCTGAGCGCTCCGCTGGCGAGCGGGTTGGAAGAGACCATCGTCAGCGAGTGCAAGCGACAACTGACTGACTTCAAACCACCTTACGATGTCAACAAGATGGCGGGGTCGAAGCCCTTGTCACCCCAGCAATCGGCGTCGCTGATCAAGGTCGCCCCGCAGTATCAGGTGGAACTGGTGGCCAGCGAGCCGCTGGTGGTGGATCCGGTGGCGATAGCCTTTGGGCCGGATGGGAAGCTGTGGGTGGCGGAGATGGGGGACTATCCCTCAGGAGCCAGTAGCCAGAAGCCAGAAGCCAGTAGTGGCGATGTCGGCAAGCCTGTGCCATATATCAAGCGAGAAGATCGACCCCGTCGTGGTGGTGGTCGCATCCGCTTCCTCGAAGATACCAATGGCGATGGCAAGTACGACAAGGCCACTGTGTTTCTCGACAAAATTCCCTACCCCACTGGTGTCACCGTGTGGCGAAAGGGAGTGCTGATCTGTGCTGCGCCGGACATTCTCTATGCCGAGGATACTGATGGCGATGGCAAAGCGGATGTAGTGAAGGTACTCTTCACCGGCTTCGGAACCCACAATTTCCAGGCCCGCGTTAACAGTCTCGAATATGGCCTCGATGGCTGGGTGCATGGTTCGTGCGGCCTGTTCGGCGGTTCCATCAAGAGCTTCAACGGGAAAACCTACGCCCTCGGCAACCGCGACTTCCGCATCAAGCCCGACACCGGTGAACTGGAACCAGCCAGCGGGCAGACCCAGCAAGGCCGGGTGCGGGACGACTTCGATAACTGGTTCGGCTGCGACAACACCGAACTGGCCAACCACTATCCGATGATGGATCACTACCTCCGCCGCAACCCGTACGTGAAGCCGGCGAGCAACCGGGTGTTCCTGCCCACCGGGCTGAATGCCAACCGGCTCTTCACGCTGAAGTCACAGGTACAGGTGTTTGAACTTTCCGGTCCGCCGGGCTGGCCGACGGCAGCGTGTGGACTCGGTGTGTATCGCGACACGCTGCTCGGCGAGAAGCTCTACGGCAACCTCTTCACCTGCGAAGCGGTCAACCTGCTAGTGCATCGCATGGTGCTGAAGGAGAACGGCGCGACGTTCACGGGCCACCGGGCTGATGATGAACCGAACAGCGAGTTCCTCGCCAGCACCGATGGCTGGTTCCGCCCCGTGCAGATGCGGACCGGTCCCGATGGTGCCATCTACATCGTCGATATGCACCGCCTGGTGATCGAGCACCCGATCTGGATCCCGCCCGCTGATCTGGCGAAGCTCGATGTGCGAGCAGGCAGCACGATGGGGCGGCTCTACCGGGTGAAGCCCGCCAAGGGGAATCTGCGCACGGTGCCGCGGCTGGATCGCATAAACACAGGGGAACTTGTGACTGCGATGAACAGCCCCAACGGTACCCTGCGCGACCTGGCGATGATGCAGTTACTTTGGAAGGGGGAGAAGCCGAAGCGGGAGGACTTTGAGCCAGTCCTTTACAGCGATGACCCTGCGGTACGAGTGCAAATGCGGGCAACCCTGGCACAATTATCGTTGCTCGGCATGCCTGACTTCGTTCGAGGATGTATGGATCAGAACCATCAAGTCGCAAGAATGTCGTGGCGTATACAAGAAGATCAGAAACTCTACTCCATCGGAACGGGCGATCCGCTCGACAAAGCAAGAGCCTTATGGAAGAACAAACCTGTGCCCGAACTGATGCAGATGGCATGGACTATGGGTCGCAATGAAGAAGCCCAGTTCGGGAAGCAGCTTGCCCACCTGTTGGGGACCAGACCTGACGATGCATACCTGTCCACGGCAGTCCTCACTGCTTTGCAGCCAATCCACCACGAACAGTTCCTTACTGCCATCATCGAGGATGCTCATGCAGGGGTATATCCCCCCGAGTTCATGAAGCAACTCATCCCCGTGCTGGCGCAGGGCGATGCCGCTCGCGCAGCAGCGTTGCTGAAGCCACTCGCCACGCCGGGCAAGAAGGGCTTCGCGGCGTGGCAGTACCAGGCGGTGGCCGCACTGCCCTTGATGCAGGCCGGCAGTATCACTGCAGAGCAACTCGTCCTCCTCCAGCCCATGTACACCGCTGCCCGGGCTACTCTTCAGAAGGACTCCAGCGAAACCGACCGGCTCGCCGCCCTCAGCATGCTCCTGGGGCCAGGGCAGTCCGCCGAGGATACCACCAGTGGCAAGCAACTGCTGTTCAGTCTGCTCGGTCCTGCTTCGACACCTGCCGTGCAGCAGGCTGCGCTGACGCTGCTCAGCAAGTATCTCGATGCAGCGGGGACAGAGCAGCTGCTGGCCCACTGGCTGAGTTACTCCCCGACACTGCGCTCACGCATGGTCGATCTGTTCCTCAGTCGGGTAGCCTGGCAGCAACTACTGATGAAAGCACTGGCGAACAAGCAGGTACCTGCCAGCCATCTGGATGCAAGCAGCAAGCAACGGTTGCTGCGGTCCAAGGATGCGGAGGTAGCCAAGCTGGCTGCCCAGGTCTTTGAGAGCACCTCCAGCGACCGGGCAGCAGTAATTGCAAACTATGCCCGCAGCTTGCAAACCACGGGAGATGTTGCCAAAGGCAAAGCCCATTTCGTTCGGGTATGTGCGGTATGCCATCAACTGGGTAACCAGGGGCATGCCGTCGGGCCAGATCTGACTGCGCTCGCCAATCGTAATCCGAGCTTCCTGCTGCAGGAGATTCTCGACCCGAGCAAGAACCTCGACAGCCGGTACATCGAATATGTCGCCATCACGAAGAATGGGCGAACACTGACGGGGCTGCTCAGCGGCGAGGCGGGTAACAGCATCACCCTCAAAGGCAAGGAAGGGCGCAGCGAAACACTGCTCCGCTCCGAGATCGAAGAACTGCAGGCCACTGGCAAATCACTCATGCCCGAGGGGCTGGAGAAAGAGATCCAGCCTGCTGAGATGAACGACCTGCTGGCGTACCTGCAGAGCATGCGGCAGAACTACAAAACGCTGGCGGGAAATCATCCAGCCGGCACGATCGTAGCTGTTGAGAAAGTGCACACGCTGACCGCCAGCCAGGCGGAGGTGTATGGCAAGGACATTACATTCGAGCCGAGTTTCCAGAACATCGGCTACTGGCACGATGCCAACGACTATGTGAGCTGGACCATCGATGTGCCGACGAAGGGTGAGTATGACCTGTACTTCGACTGGGCCTGTGCCAACGAGAGTGCAGGCAACCGGTACGTTGTCGAGATCGGCAGCACCACGCTGGAAGGCGAAATTGCGGGCACCGGCGGGTGGTCGCAGTACCTGCGGGTGCGGGTGGCAGCCGGGTTTCCCCTTCAAGCCGGGGTGCAGCGGGTGAAGGTACGTCCTGCGGGACCGATCAGGGGCGCCCTGATGGACCTGCGGACACTGTATATCACCCCCAACGAGCATCGGCTGCAACTGCCAGAAGGCACACTGCGGGAGAAGCCCGACGCTGCCACGCTTGCCAGCCAGATTCTGAACGACAAGCTGCCTGAGAAGGACCGGCAACGGCTGATCGAGCAAAACCTGGGGCAGGCCCCCGAGATCATCGTGGCCATGACCACGGGGATGCCGAACGACACCAAGGAAGAGTATCGCCGGATACCGTGGATATGGCGGGTGGCTATCGCAGCGACGAAGAAAAATGACCCCGCCGTAGTGCTGCGGTTGATGGATGTAGCCATGCCCGCGGTGAACGCGCCACTGCGTGACTGGCAGGCGGTGGTCATTGGTGGCGGCGTCATCAACGGCCACGGCCTGATTGATCTCTGGCCCCATGAACAGATGGCGAAGCTCATCACCACGCCGGAGCGGCAGACGAAGTGGCAGTGGTTGCTGAAACAGTCGCACGTCATGGCCCATAACGAGAAGATCCACACTGGCACCCGCTATGATGCTCTCCGCATCATCGCCCTGGACAAGCCAGAGGCAGCGGTACCGGGGCTGGCGAAGTACTTGCCTGCCGGAGGCAACGAAGAGATGCAGCAAGGTGCGGTCAGCGGGCTGGTGGATGTGCCCAGTGACGAGGCGACTCGGTTACTGGCTGAGGCGTTGCTCCATTTGAAAGGTGAGAATCGCGAGCTGGCACTTCTGGGCCTCATGCGCAGCGAAGCCCGGTTTACTCTGGTGGTGAAGCTGATCGAGGAAGGCAAGCTGGCAGCAACGGTGTTGACATCGAAGCTACAGGAGCGGCTGACGAAGAAGCAGACGGGGTGGTCGAAGGAGATGCAGGAGAGGGTAAAGGGAATTCGGTAGGGCACGCTGGGCGTGCCTCGCCGGTGCCTGGTGTTGATGCAACTCGTAGGCATCGAGGCTTGCGGTCGGGGGAGTGACACGGGCAGGAAACCACCACAGCTCCGGGCATGGTTAGCGTGAGTACACGCAAACCATAGCACACGACTTCACGTCAACCATGTTACGCTGATTCGCAGTGTTGCAATGGATGCTCATGGTGGTGAGGCACGCAGAGCGTGCCCTACGGAAGCCGCTGCTTACGGTTGCACGTCTTTCACGCGCCATTCGCCGTGGGTCACTGTGGCATTGCCTTCCACGTAGGTGGCACTGCTGTACCCCTGGAAGTACTGGAGCGATTGCAGCATGGTTTTGATATCAGCCATGTGCGGCTTCAGGTCGCTGCCATGCAACTCAATGGCGTAGTTCACCCACGGTTCCGCGGTCCGCACCAGGCCAGCCATGTTGAAGACCGTCGCCCCGCCGAGCGGACGTCTGGCATCCGCTAACGGGCCGCCGTCGATGGCCAGTGGCGTGGGCTGCAGGAGACGCAGCGCGTGTTCGTTGGAAACGGTCAGGGCACACAGATTCCTGCTCACCCCGGCAGAGGGACGCAGCCTGCCATCCAGCTTGTAGTCCTCGGCGAAGGCATACCAGTAGAGCTGCATGCCATCAATCTCCCGGGTTTCCGGAGCGGGCCACTGGATGTTGAGGTTTTCATCAGAAATGAGCTTCTTGACGACCTTCACTGCGTCATTAAACTCGGCTCGCAGTTCGCTGCCTGCCTTCTTCAGCTTGGCTGCATCGCTGACGCCGATCAGAAACGCTGGCTCCAGGAGGGGCAATGGCGTTTTCGACGCTGGCATATCCTGATACCACTGGGTGCTGAGCAGTTTGCTGTCGACCACGAAGCCATATTGCCCATCGGCTTGTGCTGGCAGCAGATTTTCACGCATGGTCGTGCTGAACCGGACGAGGATTGGTGTCAATTCATCCATTGCCTTTTCCAGGGTCTCGACCCATTCGCTCCCCTTGATGGCAGCGAGTTGAGGCAGGCCATACTCCCGGATGTAGAAGTCGCACTTCTTCGCCCACTTCTCGATCACCAGCCAGTTCGCCGGATCGGTGACACCTCGCCCAGCCATGGCCAGGATCGGGTCGCCACCCACGTGCTGGAGCACATCGAGAGGCTTGCTGAAGTCCATGCGTCGATCGACAGAATACTGATAGTGGAATGTCTCCTCGCCACGTGGCGTGGCATAGCCAAAGCTGACTGCCGGGCCGGCATCGTGCCCCATGAGCTTGAGCACATCAGCGGTCAGCTCTTCCAGATCACGCTGAATACGGTCGCGGGCCTTGTCATCGAGCGAGCTGTTTTCCAGCATCGTGGTCACATCCGTAACCATTTTCTCCGCGTCGGCCTTGGTGAAGCCGGAGCCGCTGTTCATTTCCTTGCTGGAATATCCCAGGCTGGTGAACTTCTTGTCGAGATGCTTGCGTAGCGGGTCGAACTCTTTAAGGTCCGCAAGCTTCTGCCCCTGGCCGAGGTTGCGGGCGAAGCCCATGGTCGGCCCTACCCCCATCAGGATGTAGCCTTCGTGATAGCCCAGGTAGAAGGTGATCTTCATCTCCTTGAGATGAGCTTTCAGGTCATCGAATTCGCCCGGTTCATCTTCAATCTCGTCCCAGGGGATCTTGTCCCAGGGCATCTTGGCGCCATCGAGCGTCACCGTGGTGAAGCTGGAGTCCTTGATCTTCTGGCTCTTGACCTGCCCGGTGAGCTGGGGAACTGCCAGGGCTGCAGTATTGAGCAGGACGGAGAGTCGGGCCAACTGCCGTTTGGCGACAGCAGCATCGGGCACCTTGAAGCCCATGACAACATCGGGGGCAGCCAGCTTGTCGAGGTCATCCTGCAGTGCATCCAGGATGCCATGCAACTGTCCATAGACAGCATCCCCGCCCATGTTCATGCCAAACATCATGTTGTTGGCATAGAGGCTGCCAATGACCGAGCCGAGCAAGGTGTTGAACGCAGGCAGATTGCTGCCGCCCATGACGAAGCACTCTTCGCTGGACATGTTGATAAGCAGTTGCACCAGTTCCTTGTTTTCCTTCTGCTCCAGGAAGCCCTGCAAGGGACCGGCCTGCTGTTCGAACATGGTGTTGAACTCAGACCAGGCCTTCTGCACTAGGGCGGTTTTCCAGACGTTCTGCATGGCCCGAGTGTTCCAGAGCCCGGTCAGCCGTTCCTTGAGCCGGAGTGAGCTGGCAAAGTAGGAAACCGTGGCAGGAGCCAGCCGCAGCGCGGAGTTGTCCAGAACATTCGCCTGAGTAGTGGTGGAGCTGCTTTCGTGTGCCGTCACCCCAACCAGGAGCAGTGCTACCAGAATAAAACTGCTGATCACAAGCTTCCAATGCCGCATCATGGGAGTTCCTTTGATAACTGAGTATTCTCAGCAGGCTGCATCTTAGCGGAGGGGCTTGGTTGGCGGAATATCAATTGTGGTAGGGCACGCTGTGCGTGCCTCACCAAGGCAGGTATTAGTGCAATCGGTTCTCACGCCTGTTGTTGCAATGGAATCTCACGGTGGAGAGGCACGCACAGCGTGCCCTACTTCATCCTCAATAGCTTCAAGAGCTGATCCCAGCGGTATCTCCAGGCGTCTTTTCCTTCCAGTCTTGTCACATGTAACCTGCTATACACAAGCTTACGATCCTCTGTCGCTCGCATGGTTACTTCCATAATGTCCAGAGCGTTCAAATCCTGGCAATGTAACCGCCAAGTGTATTGCTGCGGAGTATCAAACGCCTGCCAACTGTGATGGTGGCCCAACAGGTGTTCGATCTCTTGCATCGAGGAATATTCCGGAAGGGCTTCGAGAGTAGCCCGTAGCTTGTCTGGCGTGTAGGAAGATGACTGCATCATCAACGCGGCAACAAAGCCGACCAGCGCGACCAGCAACAACCCCAACAGCGAGAAGCGTATTATCCACCGGCGGCGGCGGCGGTCACGTTCGATCAAGTGAATGGGTTCGGTACTGGCCATACGTCCCTTGTCTCTGCAGCCCATTGTAACATCCTCAGGACACCTCTGCCAATCAGTCTGTAGGGCACGCTTTGCGTGCCTCACCAGGGCTGGTATTGGTGCAGCCTGATTCTCACACATGTCGTTGCCATGGAATCTCACCGGGGTGAGGCACGCACAGCGTGCCCTACGAATTCCTGACGCCGGGCAGGTTCTACCACCTCTCCATAGCTATCCGCTTCGCTGCTCCTATAACATCTGCTCACCCCCGCTCTTTGGACAGGTTTCCGCATGGCGATTGTGCAGCACGAATGTGGTGTGGCCGCGGTTTACGTCTTGCCCGGCTTCATGCCTCAGTCCCGCCTTCTGCCCCAGGGCGATCCCAATCTCGCCACCTCGCTGCTGCCGCGCATGCTGCTCGATCTGCAGAATCGGGGCCAACTCGCCGCCGGCATCAGCACCTATAACCCCACCCGCGAGAAGCTGCTCGATACCCACAAGGAACTGGGCACCGTCATCGAAGCGTTCCGCCTCAACCACAAGGGCAAGAGCAAGAACATCCAGAAGGACTACGCCGGGGCTGCTGGCATCGGCCACGTCCGCTATGCCACCTGTGGCAGCGACGAACGCAGTTACGCCCAGCCCTTCAACCGCTACCACGGCTGCAAATGGAAATGGTTCACCTTCGGCTACAATGGCCAGCTTGCCAACTATGCCGAGCTCAAGGATGAACTGCTCAAGATGCGGGACTATCACCTCACCCGCGATACCGATACCGAAGTCATCATGCACTTCCTCAGCCACGAACTGCGTGGCGACGTGCGGCCGAACCTCGTCGAAGTCTTCAAGAACATCAGCGAACGGTTTGATGGCGCCTACAACATCGTCTACATGAACGCCATGGGTGACATGGTGGTGGCTCGCGATCCGCAAGGTATCAAGCCCATGTGCTGGGCGAAGGATGGCAACCTCTTCGCCGCTGCCAGCGAGAGCGTCGCCCTGCAGAACCTGGGCTTCACCGAGGTGAAAGATCTGGAGCCTGGCGAGATCATCGTCATTGAGGATGGGCAATTCCGCATCGAGCGCTTCGCACCGAAGAAGACGCCCCGGCACTGCTTCTTTGAGTGGATCTACTTCGCCAATGTAGCGAGCGAGCTTGATGGCCACAGTGTGTACCTCACTCGCAATGCCCTGGGCATTGAACTCGCCAACCAGGAACGGGAGCTGAATCTCTTCCCGATGGATGAGAACACCATCGTGGTACCGGTGCCTGATACGGCCAAGGCAGCAGCCGACGCAATGGCGTTTGCCCTCAAACTGCCGAGCATCGAAGGGCTGATGCGAAACCGCTATGTCGGCCGCACTTTCATTGAAGGGGAGAACCGCGATGCCCGCATCCGTGCGAAGTACACGCCCCTACGGCAGGTGCTGGAGGGCAAGCGGGTGATCCTGGTGGAGGACACCATTGTCCGCAGTTCGACCATGAAGGCGCTGCTGGGCGTGATGCGTTCCACGGGCAAGGCGAAAGAGATTCACGTGCGGGTCGCCTGTCCACCGATCATCGCCCCATGCTTCTACGGCATCGATATGTCCACCATTCAGGAGCTATTCGCCCCGCGTTTCCTGCATGGCCAGCCGATCACCCGTGAGCATGAGAAGAAGATGGCCCAGGAACTGGGGGCCGACAGCCTGGCGTACCTGCCCATCGAATCACTGGCCCGCTGCATCGGCATCGAGACGAAAAAGCTCTGCCGGGCCTGCGTGACGGGCGACTATCCGACGCCGGAAGGCGAGCGGCTGTATCAGCTTTCGCTGAAACCTGCCTGCGGCGACAAGCGTACCTACGAGATGTCGGGCGGCACCAAGTAACACGAAGCGCAGCAACGGGAGAAGCCATGACTGCACTAGCCATCCTCACCCTGTGCCTGATGCAAGCCCCTGAGCCGGACCGCCTCACCCAGCAGGAAGAGCGTGACCGCAAGGAGATGCTCGAGAGTGTTCTCAAGGCCAAGCCTGGCGTTTATGCGCTGAACCTGGTTGATCCTGAAGTCAAGCGGCAGTTTGACCTCGCCAGCCTCATCGCCCAACTCGGGCTGCTCAAGATCAACAAGGCCATTGCTGAGAAGAAGTATGAATTTGAGAGCGACTTCGTCGGCTTCTACGTCTCCCGCTTCCCGAAAATCTACGACGAGGCGAAGCTGCGTCCCTGGGTGTTGGCTTATGCCAATACCAACAAGAAGGAGAAGGACTTCTTCGCGCGGATGCTGAAAGACACCGGGCTGAAGGATGCCAAGCGTGATACGGTGCTGTATGGGTACTACACGCTACCGTTTCCCACCGAACGGATATTCTACATCGAGCTGGTCTCGGTGGTTTATCAGAATGGTACTTCTGATTTCAGCAAGCTGACCAAGCGGGCGAAAGACTGGATCGCGCTGCACAATGACTTGTTTCCGTAGCGACTAGCGTGAACAGAAGAAACGATGGCGTCTAAATAGTCATCGCGTGGTCTGCAGGGTTAAGCTGAGTACCGCATACCACTGCCACGACTACTCGTATCTGGGCAATGATCCGGGCACCCGGCTGCAAAAACATAAAGGAAGGTAATAGAGTGAAATAGCTGGCTCTCAAAGTCAAATAGAGCTACGCTTCATCATGTTCATGTATAGTGAGGCACACAAATGAAGAAACTACTCGCATTATTCGCAGTATTAATTGTTGTCGTAGCTGTGTTCAGCAGAAAACCTGACGGACATGCAGTGCCATCAGCTAACATAGTTCCATCTGAAAATCCAGTTGTTGCTGTTGAACCTAAAGTCGAACAAAGAAAAAGTCCACAAATAGTTAGAGTAGGTGACGACTGCAGGCTTCACTCAGGTGAAGAACAAATCATACTTGGCGTCTCAAACGATATAAATAGCAGGATCACTAAGTTATTGATTGCTAAAGACTCAATAGGCATCTTAAATTTAGTTAACGCCAAACTGGCGTTTATTGTTCAGTCTGGAACAAAGGCTCGAATCATTGACAAGGGATTCCTTACGAGTGAAGTTCGAATATTAGAAGGCAACCATTTCGGCCGTTCTGGATTTCTCCCCTCAGAATTTTTAGTTGCAATTGACGCAGTAAAAGAGGAACAAGAACAGCAGCAGTTAGAAAGGCTGAATCAGATCGAAGCAGCAGAGAAAAAACAATTAGAAGAACAAAAACAACAGGAACAAATGAACCTTGAAATCGCCAGACGGAAAGAAGCAAATGAAGCATTAAGAAAGGCTGCTCAAGAAGCTAGAGAACGAGAGAAAATGCTGGAAAAAGAGAGATTAGATAAGAAAGCCGCCGAGGACGAAGACAAAGCTAACGAGCTCCTGAAACATGCCAAACGCTGGCTCAATGAAGGGAACAAGGAGCTCGCCGTTATCCGCCTGAAGGATCTTTTGAAGCGATTCCCCGAGAGCAAGGCCGCACCCGAAGGACGGCAGTTGCTGGAGAAGATCGAGGGGAAGTAACTAAGCCGGGTGCCAGGATCGTCTCGTTATCCCCAAGACGTGGCAGGTTCTTGCGGTACTCCGCTCGACCCTGTTGTCTTGCGGGGATGTTACTCCTCGGCAGCAGGGTCGAGAATGAGTACATTCACGACCCTGCTACAACCTGGAGGGTCATGTGGAGTACCGCGTAGGTATTCCACAACAATCCATATGCTGTCAATGATCCGGGAACCCGGCTATAGAAACAGGGTTAGGCGGCGTACCGCCTAACCCTGTAGTAGTTTTGAGTGTTCTATTTTCCGGCAGGCATCAGTTGGCTGAAGCGGCCTGCACCGGTTGCTGGCTGGTGCGTCGCTTGAGTTTGCGGCGACGATGGCGGCGAACGCCAAGAACAATGGCACCCAGCCCGGCACCGGTCATGATGACGGTGGAGGGTTCGGGGACTGCAGCCAAGGACTGAATGCTGACATCATACCCACCGGCCTGATTCTCGCGGAACAGTATGAATTGTTCATTGTCTATAGGCAACAGCGAGAGATCCGTGATGAAACCATCGGCTGATCCTGGTACGGGATTAAACCCGGAGGAATTTCCCTGATCCAGCCCGACAGTGGCGTTCCCGCCTTGGAGAAAAGTCGACATATTCGTGTAATCGAAGGCGAGATCTCCAGCCTGGAAGTTGAAGGTTCCGATGGTGAGGGGACCATTGAACCAGACAGCCTGGAACGTGTAACGAGCAGCAGGATTACTGCCGAAATTGGAGATGTTCTGCCAGGTTACCGCATAGTACGGGTTTGTCACGTCACCCTGGTTATCCAGAATGGCACTGGCGGGAGGGGTACCAGTGGTAATGAGGTCATCCCAGAACGGAGCGATACGGGTAACAGCGGTCGGAAACGTACCGTTTGAGAAGGTTGTGTTGGATGAGAAGTTGAGGTTTCCATTGGTGCTAATATCCACAGTGGTACGGGTCACACCATAGAAATTGAAGGTGCCTGTGGTGGGCAGCGTTCGAGTAATGGAAGAGTCATCGCCTGTGAGGCCAGTATTTGTCAACGTGCTGGGGTCAATCAGCAAGCCCGTTTGAGCGTGGACAGTCAAGCTTCCCATCAGCAACACAATCATACAACTGGTGGTACGCAAAGCTTGCTTCATGGTTGCTGTCCCTCATCCCGGGTGTGCAGAGCTTGGAGATATCAAGGGGCATGATAGGCACATGACAACGCTGAACACAATGAGAAACTTTCATTTTTGTCCATTTGATCGAGCCGGGTACGAAGCCACGCCACAATCTCAATCATCGTTCCCAAACGCCAGTAACGCCTCGAGTGACGTACCCGAGACGTTACCGACCCCCTGTTAATCCCACCGCTACTGTCTAGTAACGGATGATGAGTTCCGTTACCAGACGATTCTCGATCAGATCCTTGCGATCGGTGATGGGGAACTCATACGCAGCACCGAGTTCCAGGTTGCAGCTCAGCTTGGCCTTGGCACCGAAAGCTACGGTCACCAGGGTGTTGCCTGTCACGCCGACTGTGCCGAAGTTCAACAGGCCGTCGCCTTCGCCTACCACATTGGGAAGACGGTCGCCACCGCCGGTGTAGTAGAAGACGTTCAGTTCAGCCAGCGGATAGAACCAGCCACCGATGGCTTTATCGATGTGAAAGCTGTTGTAGAGGAAGCTGCTGTTGTAAGCCGTGTTGGTGGGGAACTGGAAGCCGAAGGTATTGAGGAGGTGAACCGTCTCACCAATGCGCTGGCCAGCGGTGAGGAAGGTAGTGAAGAGGCTGCCACCCGGATACTGGAAGAGGTTTTCGCCACCAGTTGGAATTTCGATCATGAAGCCAGCTGCGGCGAGGGTCTGGTTTTCAACATCACGCAGGAAGGTGTATTTGAGACCAGCAGCCAGGTTGAGCCAGCCGGTTTCATGGAAACCACCAGCGGTATCCACACGGGCCAGGCCATCCTTGTCAGCAATGATGCTGAGCCGTTCGTTGATGGCGATGTTGGCCTGCAGGGCATAGACCTGAGTGCTGCCGCCACCCAGGGCATGGTCGCTGGGGATGTTGTTATTGATGAACATCGGGCGGAGGTAGGTGTTCGAGCGGGGGTCTTTGCTCAGGATGGGATTGCTGATCGGCCCGATGAAGGTGTCGAAGCAGTGGTCGCTCTGGAAGGGAGCCCGATTCTGCTCACAGCAGTTGTTGAAGAGGTTGCAGCCGTGGTCGGGGGCGAAATGCAGGGTGCTGCTCTTGGCTTCCTGAACGGGTGCAGCGGGAGGCGTCTGGGGGGCCTCCATCTCTCCGCCACTTAAACCAACAGCCATGCCCAAGGCATACAGATACATAGTGTCCTCCAGGTAACAGTCCGTGTCACCGCGGGTGAGAAATAGGAGTCATCCGTCCTGAATGACTGCTATTGCATCGACCTTTCTGCCAAGCTGATCAACCGGATACGGGCAATAATTGGAGAGTCGTGTCGTTAAAGGAAACTGAGACACGGGAAACAACGCCACTGGCGCAGGTAGCGAATGGGAGGGGGGGGACAGCGGAACTACAAAGCCAGGAGAGGATTTCTATTCAAGTCGTACCTTACGCTCGACGACGGATCGGCAGAATGCACAGGGGCCGGCTGGGATTCTGTTCGAAAATCAGCTCCGACAAGGACGTATCGCCAAACGCTTTTTCAATAGCAGCGATGGCCGTATCGAGCCGTCGGTGCAGGGAACAGAGCTGGGTACCATGCATAGGGATGCCCAAGGGGCACGAGCGGATGCGTTCGAGAGGCTCCACGGCATTGATGATCTGGAGCATGTTGATTTCGCTGGGCGACTTCGTCAGCAGCACACCGCCATGAAGCCCACGCCGGGTTTCAATCAACTTCGCCCGCACCAGGCTGTTAATGATCTTGGAGAGATACGCACGAGGCACCTTCGTGTGTTCAGCAATTTCATCGGTCGTACGTGATTGAGGCGCAAACTGTGCCAGGTGAACACAGGCCCGTAACGCATATTCCACACTTTGCGACAGCATATAGAGATCCGACTAGTTATAGAGCAATATAGTTCATCGCGGTCGGGATGTCCGATATTGACACGAGTTCCCGGAATCACCAGGTGTCCAGGAGACCGGCCACAGCTATCAGTCACGACCGTGCCTTACCCCATCTCTCCCGGGACCATGACCATCCAGTTGATGCCGAAGCGATCTTCAACCAGGCCGTAACAAGGCGACCAGAACGTTTTTGTCAGAGGCATGGTGACTTTGCCACCCTCGGCCAGCGCAGCAAAGGCCCGATGTGCTTCGGGTTCATTGTCCACACTGAACGCCAGCGAGAAGCCGGTGTGGGGTGTGTTCACATCACAGCCATCGGAAGCCATGATCCTGGTGCTCCCGATGGAGAGCGAGGCGTGCATGATCTTATCCTGGAAGCCGGGCGGGATGCGGTCAGCGGGCACCGGCTGCGGGCTCTCGCTGAACTTCATCTGCATGATAACCTTCGCCCCCAGCGCCTTCTGGTAAAACTGCATCGCCTCTTCACAGCGTCCGCCGAAGAAAAGGTACGTCTCCACCATGCTCGGTTTCATAGGACACTCCCATTCTGGATTGGCTGCTACTTCCATGGCGAGTAGTCTGTGGGTTGCAACACGAGCGACTTGACGCCGTTCCTGACGGTGAGGGGGCCGCCGGCAACCTTCTCACTCTCGGTGTAGGCTTTCTTCCACAGTTCATCCTTACCGAATGCGCCAAAGTTCTTGGCCATTGCTTCAGCGGAAGGATGGGCCAGGAAGTAGACCAAGGCCACAGGGGCAGCGGTGGCATCTGCCTCCGCAGCAGCTTGTTCCTTACCTTTGGCTGCAAGGCCCTTCAGCAGTTCGCCGACTGTGGTTTTCTCGTTCTCGCCCAGGTTGAAGTAGGCCAGGTTGGTGATGTTGTGTTTGGTGAAGAGCTTGACCGTGTGGTCGCGGAAGCGGGTGTTGAGGTTAGGCAACCGGCTGGCGGGGGTGATATAGGTACGCAGTTCGAAGATGCGATTGCCAGTCTGGTCGGGCTTGATGGCTGGGCTGTAGTCGGTGGCTTCGAGGAAGAAGCGACTGACACTGGCGATGGGTCGGCCCTCTTTCGACGCAGCTACGATGTCTGCCTTGAACTCCTCGTCGGCATTCAGCATATCCCAACTCTTCAAGGCGGACGGTTTATCGGGATAGGCAATCAGCAGGAAGATACGCTCATCGTTCTTGTCGGCAGACAGCCAGGCACCCTGCAGATCCATGCGGTACCGGGCGGCGTACTTGCTGCCCATGCCAGCCAAGACATTGTTCAACACCGCTCGCTTGCCGGGGCTGGCCTGATAGACGCGGAGTTCAAAGCAGCGGGTGTCTGGTGCAGGTACGGTGCTGTGTGGCTGCAGCAAGAGCAGAAGTAGAAGAGATCGAAGCATGAAGAGTATCCTTGGCCTGGTGTTACAGGCCATGATACAGAGTTGGCAAAGGGAGTCCCGACATCAGGCTTCATCAGAACTTCAGGCATCGAGAGAAATGCATGAGAGGCGGAACACTTTATCCGCGGCGCGGGTTTCACTGTATCAGATGCTCTGGCGATTGTTCTGGTGAGCGATGCCAGGTGTCAAGTGGAGGAACCTCTCATGTGGTATACAGGAACAGTGGCAGCACTGCTCGTGACACTCGCCGTCGGGCCGGCCAGCGCTCAGGACCGGCGAGGTGGCAACTCGGATGAAGCGATACGCAAACTGGAACGGGAACTGGCATCGCTCAAAGCAGAAGTGAAGAAACTGCAGGAGAGC
This sequence comes from Gemmatales bacterium, assembly GCA_046350055.1. Taxonomy (GTDB): domain Bacteria; phylum Planctomycetota; class Planctomycetia; order Gemmatales; family HRBIN36; genus JAEUIE01. Next base: position 459,170 of record JAXMBC010000001.1, read on the forward strand.
CGAAAGTCGGAACGCCCTGGTCCAGGCAAAGAGGATGCACGCAGGCCCGGCGGACCTGGTGGACGTGATGGCTTAGCCAGACAGGGTGGTCCTGGCGGTGGTGGACGTGGCATGGGAGGCCCCGGTGGTGATCGCCGTGGTTATGCCCAGCGTGGTCCGGGTGGCGATCGCCGAGGTTACGCGCAGCGTGGCCCGGGTGGCCCACGTGGATTTGGTGGCCCAGGCATGGCTCAACGCGGGCCAAGTGGATTCGGCGGCCCGGGATTCAACAACCGTGGTTTCCAGCATCGTGACTTTGCCTTCCGTGGCCCAGGCCCACAGCGTGGTCCCTGGTTCAACAACCGTGGTCCCGGCTTCCCCGGCCAGCCTAGCTTTGGCCCACAGTGGAATCGTGGCGGGTTTGGCGGCTTTCAGGGTAACCGCATGGGACCGGGTCGCCCCGGGTTTGATCCCCGTGGGGGACAATCCTTCCGCCGAGGCGACTTTGGCCCGGAGGGGCGTGGTGCATTCCGACGGGGTCCTGAAGCACGTTCCAGCATGGAACGTGATCGTGAACGGCGACCTGAAGGGGAACGCAGTGGTGGCCCGGATCGGCCTCGCGGTGATCGACCCGGTGGTGACCGGCCTGCTGGCGAACGCCGCCCCGGAGATTCACGACCACCAGTTTAAATGAAGTGCTGAGTGCTGAGTCCTGAGTGCTGAGTACTGAGAGAGTTCCTCGAGAGCTTTCCTTAGCACTTAGCACTCTTGAAAAAGCACTCATCGATTGAACCACTTGTGTCCGGCGAAGAAGCACCAGAGGATCACGCTCATCATTGCTGTCCAGCCCAGGACATTCCGTCCCGGGCCCCAGCGCGAGCCGATGAAGATGGGTGTGATAGGCATTTCGCGGGGCATCGCTTTCATGCCATCGAGTATCTTCTTCTGCTCCGGAATCTTGTTGAGCCGTTCAATGTCTTCGGGTTTCATGTCGTCGTAGCCATGGCGGATTTTCAGCGTGGGAGCGTTCCAGACCCAGTGGCGTTCATAACTGCCATCGGGCATGTGGTACATCGGAGCCAGGGCGGCGAAGACGACGAGAATGATAACGGGGATGAGTGTCAGCGCCAGCAATTTAATATCGCGGAGCCCCATGGCGGGTTCCTGGAGTTATGATTCATTGTTGAGCTTTGGCAAGCCGAGTGGCATTGCTGAAGAGCATAGTGTAAGATGTTGTTATGGTTCATGAAATAGTCACACAGTTGGAAAACGGTGGACGGCGTCTTACGGGGACGCGAGTTTCTCTCGATTCTATCGTCCATGCTTACTGGAATGGTCAGTCGGTACATGACATTGTGTCAGATTTTCCCAGCTTAACGCCGCAGCAGGTAACGCAGGCCATTCAGTATTACCTCGACCATCGCTTAGAAGTAGATATGTATCTCGAGGAACAGGAGAAACGCTGGGCAGAATTAGCGAAACAGCAAGGCAAGAGTGCTCAACTCGTTAAGCATGTTCATCAATCGCTAGATTCCCCCTCCGTATGAAACAAGTTCGCTATCTAGCTGATGAGGACTTTCGTTTCACTATTGTTCAGGCAGTTCGTCGACTGGAACCCGCCATAGAAATCATGACTGTGCAAGAGCTTGGGTTGTCAGGTTCCACTGATGGTGAAGTCCTGGATTTTGCACATCGACACGAGTGGATCATCGTTTCGCATGACGTCAACACGCTCAAGGGCGAAGCGGAAGCTCGTGTTCGTGGTGACCAAGGCGTTGCTGGAGTCTTTCTTGTTGCACAACTCGCACCTACTCGGGCCATTGCAGAATCATTGGTATTAATCTGGTCAGCATCAACGCTGGATGAATGGAAGAATCTCATCGAGTACTTACCGATTTGATCAACGAGGGTGCATACCTGTCCACTGCCACGACCATGTCGGGCAGATCACCCCGCCAGTTGTTGCATCCAGTGTTGCAAAGCGTCTTTCATGTTGACTTGTTTTTCGAGTGTGTTGCGGTGCCTGGCCACATAAGCCATCGCCAGCACCAGGGGGATGGTTCCCGTGGTGAGGCCGAGGAACTTATCAGTCACGCTGAGCATGGCATGGGCGGGTTGCAGGGGCATCGGCACCACTTCGACTGGTTCATGCAGCGGATCATTGCACAGTGCCGGGTCGGAGGTGACGAGGTATTGCCGGCAGACGAAAGGCCGCTGGGGGTGGATACTGCAAGCATCGTCCACGAGGAAGGGGCAGGCCAGTTTCAATTGGACGTAGGCTGCAACGGCTTGCTTCGCATGTTCTGCATTTGTCAGGGGTTTCTCACGAAGGAAGATGTCGCGGAGGCCTGCTTCCTCTAACTGGGCCTCACGTTCAGCGAAGATGGTCAGCACTTCTTCTCGCCGGACTTCTGGCATGGCTTCGACGATACGCCAGAGAGCATAGGCTTCCGGTGGCGTGATGGGAACCGGTTGGGCACGACAGCAGGCAGAACACCCTTTGGCACAGGAGACAGCCTGGCCCGAGGGATTGCGACGCACCGCGACATCAATGGCAGCGGAGTCGAGCGTGAGCATCAGCGGCAGCAACTGGTCGAGAGTTCCAGTGTGAGCAGGCACCTCGGCCTGGGCAGCGATCTCTTCGCCGAGAATACGCAAAGCTATGCGAGGGCGGACCGTGGAGGATGCAGGTGATGGCATGGCTACACTGTAACGTGGGACAGGGAGCGAGGCGACGAAATAGTGTGAACCTGACAGGGCCTGTTGACTCTACTCTCCATGGGTATGCACCTGAACCAGTTCGATGATGATGCGTTGCGGGAAGCCAGTGCTGACCAGCGTGAGATGGTGCGGCTGGTCCGGCTCGCGCGGGCCGAAATGAGCAAACGCCTGGTGGATATCGGCTGCATGAACCCCGGCGAGATGGGAGAACTGTTCACTGCACTGGACCAGCTCATTGATCTGCACATCTATGCGCACAGCATGGATGATCGACTCGAATCGACGAAGGAACGGTACCAGCGGGCTGGGTGGGGGGATTAATAATGATGGGCTACGCCGCAAGAGGTGTTCGTTCACCCCTTCTTTCCAGTCCTTTCCGCGTTAGCTCACCCACATCGCTATCCGTTCTTTCAGAAGTCGTGGCTGTTTGCCATCCCAAACCCATAAGTTGCTATGCCCACCTCCACACAATGGCCCTATCACTTCGCTGACGGAAACGAGCCAGAGCATTTCATGGGAGTGAAGTTTGTTCTTGCGTTGTATTATTTCCATGTCTACGCGTCCCAAGAATGGGCCTTCAAAAGGTGGTTCCTGCCAGCGAAGCTCGTGGAAGGCATACCAGTACTTCTTATCGAAGGCACGATTACTGTTTCGCCATGCTTCGAGTTCTTCATGTGTCAGATACACGACATTGGAATCGACGACTGGCCACAGATGGTATGCCAGCGAGATGGCCAGCAGGGGCATGGTGACTATGTTAGCGCGGTACTGGCGTGCATACTGTTGAGTCATGACGGTTTGCATGACCTGCTGCTTTGCCAGTTGCTCGGTAGTGAGCTGGGACTGGTCCAGCAACGGCATTCTCCTTCGGCAATCCTCTGCATAGGCGCGTAGTTGCGGTATCCATTTCAAGAAGATGCGTTTGGTCTCCTCTTCACGTTCGAGTTGACGCAGGAAGTCGGGATCTTTGTGCATCCAGCGATTCTCGAGGATCGGGATGGGATCCATGTCAACTGCGACCAGGCGATCATAGAGCTGTCTCAATTTACCGGAGCCTGGTGGCGGAATGATTTCCTGCTGGCGATAACAGCGCAGGCATCTGCCTCTCCGTCGCTCGACCGTTTCGGGAGGGATGGGCTTGCGGCAGATTTTACACTCGGATGCTTGCTTAATCATGTTGATGAAGTCGTTCGCATTGACGATGGGCTATGCTGCGAGAGGTGCCCCTCACCCCCTGCCCATTTCCCCCGGTGGGGAGAGGGAGGAATACACCCTCGCTGACGCTTCGGGCTCGTTTTGCTTTCGCATCATCACTTTGGTGCAGCCTGCATCCATTGTTGCCAGTCGTAGAGTGTGACGTCGTGTTTGCCCTCTCGCAAATGATAGCGGATGGTTTGGCCTACCGGGGTTTGCACGCCTGGCCATGTGGTGGTACCCAGCCCGGGTAGCTTGTGGAGTTGATACACGGGATCGGCGTGGACGCCAGCGAGGAACTCGCCTTCGGGGTCGGCCCAAGCGTCGTCGCTGGCGCTGGCGATGTAGACCGGCCTGGGAGCGATGGCTGCTACGAGCATATGTTGATCGACCGGCAGCGTCTCTTCCTTGCCGCTGTACTGATGAAAGTTCTTGCAGAACCAATGGGGGAAGACGCGGTTGAGGTCAGCGGTGCGTTCCCCCTTTAGGCGACGGGCGATAGCTGCCCCGCCTTCACCGGAGTTATTGCTGATGACCATGGCAAAGCGTTCGTCACAAGCGCCAGCCCAGAGGGCGGTCTTGCCCAGACGCGAGTGGCCATGCAGGTAGACCCGTTTGAGATCAACCAGATCGACGGATTCCAGGGCGTCCATCATGCGGGAAAGGCCCCAGGCCCAGGCTGCGATCGCCCCCCACCCATGTGGAGGCAACTGATCGCCAAGCTTGCCTTCGAGTGGGAAGACATTCCGCACGCCATTCTTCCAGCCGTTGACATGGTCTTCCTCGAAGTCGCCATAGTAAGCAGTGACGATGCCGAAGCCATGTTCGATGATCTGCTCAAGTGGCCAGCGGGAAGCCTGTATGCCTCGGTGGTCTTCGGTGGCTTTGTTCTGGATGACGCCTTTGCCAGCGGGCATCCAGCGGGTACTCAAGGGAATGTTGGGGTCCGAGTGCAGGCCATGGTTGCCACAGAAGTTGAGCCCGAGGAACACCGGGCAGGGCTTGGCTTTGCTGGCAGTGCTGGGAACGACAATCATCACGTCGGCAGTGTGGCTCTTGCCCGGGCCTTTCATGGTGAGTTGCAGGCGAAGCCGGGTGGCTTTGCCATTCAGGAACTTCTCGTCCTTATCAGCAATGAGGACTTCCACTTCCTCGGGTTCAGCCGGGGCCAGGCCATAGACCTGCTGGCGGTAGAGTTCCATGATCTCGATACGACGCTTCTTCCACTGCTCCAGCGTGGTGACTGGTTCACCCGCCTGGGTACGCAGGGCAGGCGGGTAGCCCACTTGTGCGGGATCATCAGCTGAGGAGGCAGTAATGAGAATACTCATGGTAAGCAGGCAGAGGAGGAAGCGTGGCATAGGAAAGTCCAACCAGAGTGGGCACTATTACTCTACCCACTCTGCTGGCAGAGAACATCCTCAAGAGCAGGCTGACGACGAGGAGCCTTCAGCCAGCGCTTTCCCCAGCCACTCAGCAGCGTGAGTACGACTGCCAGGATGACGATGTTTCGCATCGTCCAGAACGGAAAAAGTGCAATCACTTTCACAACCAGTTGATCCTTCTCGGCATAGATGACTGCAAGATGCGATTCACCAGCAATACGATACGCCATGTTTTCGCCGGGATGGCGTATCTCCTGGTGTAGTTCACACCGTAGTGTGCCTGTGGCAGCATCCTGATAGCGTAGGATGTGCTTCATCGGTGAGATGAGGTACCAGCCCAACCAGGTCATGCAGCGAGTATTCAGGCTCTGCACCCAGGCGGGAAACTCGCGGGTGTGATACTTCTGACTGACCAGCATGCTGCCCTGCAACCCTATCGGCTGATAGTCTGGTTCCAACTTCCACGAAGCAACCGGTCTTGCTGACTGAAGGGGGTGAAACTTCGCGCCAGTAACTACTTCATTAAGAAAGTATGCCGCTGTCTGTGAATCAGCCAGAAGCTGTTGATGTCCTCCGGGAAGCATCGGCTCTTTGTGACTTTCCCAGTTGATGGCAATATCACCAGGCTGCACGCATCCCACCTGATGATCGCAGTCGTAAATCAGGATGCGATCGCCCTCGAAGCGAATGTTGCTGATTGCAGAGTCATGTTCGTAGCGGGCTATCACTCGGCCCGTATCAGTGTCAGCCAGCAGCAACTGCCGCTTGGTTCCGTATCGATAGTTGCCATCCCACCGGGCAATTGGAATCACAATCAGCTTGTTACTCGGATGAAAGTAGACAGGCAAAGCAGTGTAGTCGTCCTGCCAGGTGATCTGGCATCGTGGCCTGCCCGTTCGGCCATCGAGCACTTCGACAACAGGAACAACGACACTGGCCTGAAAAGCAAACAGCGAACCATCCACAGACAGGCTGCCTCGCCACTGCGACGGCCGGGCTTTGGGGAGTGATACGTGCTTGTAGCCCTTCACCAGGGTATCCTGCCTGCTGGTTACATCAAAATGGTGGAGTTCAATGGATTCTCCTTCAGAGGTCATGCCGCGATGCAGCAGGTAACTCAGACCTTCGCCGGCGAACTGTAGTTGGCTGAAGGTCTCGGTGAAGGATCGCGATGCCAGGAGTCGACCACTCCCCGTTTCCAGCACCTGAAAGTGGTTGCCGGAGTTGATGTTGTTCGTTCAGCCAAAGGGCAGTTGCGGCATCGGCACCACGATCAGGCGTGATTCATCCTCATTGAATGCGGCATGCTTGACAAACTGTCCGGGACAATGACCCACCGTGGATTGGGGAGCCAGAAACAAATAGCCAACGGTAAGAAACAGGAGAAACAGCAGGCTGGAGCCAAGCAGAACACGGAATAGTCGCATGACCGCACTCCGCGTTGGGAAACATCATGAGCCTATGACGATTGACATTCTGACATCATTAGTGTTTTCTATTTCCCTTTTCCCACACCTAACCCATCAGCTACCCGATTGATGTAATTGAACCAACTGGCGATGAGATTGATCTGCAGGATGGCCTGATCGGTAAACCCCACCTGTCGAAGGCGTTCCAGATCGCCCGGTGCTACCCGATGCGCCTGCTGGGTGAGCATGGCAGCGTAGTCGAGCATGGCCCGATCCATCGAGTTGAGCGCTGCCTGAGTGTAATTCCGCTCCAACTGGGCGACTATCTCCTCCTCCAGCGAAACCAGTCGAAGGAAATGAGCATGACTCTCCCGTCAGTAGAAGCAGCCATTGAGGGTGGAGACGACGGTGGCAATCATTTCCTGCTGCCGACGGGTGAGTGGCAGGTCGGGCGAGAGCAGAACGCCCAACGTGGACATTGCATGCTTCATGGCTTCGGGAATCAGACTATGAGCAGCCACGATGCTGTCAGCAGAGCCATCTGCCTGCACAATGGCTGGTGCAACGATGGCGTACTCTGCTGGATACAGCGCATAGATGTCCCGGTAGGCCTGTTGTAACGTGCCCTCGGCTTGGTCAGATGATATCACCGGAATCCAGGTCATGAATCCGCTCGGCTATGGATCCATATTGAGGTGGAGGTACTTCTGTCCTTCGTCTTCGACTTTGGAGTACTTCTTGCCCCAGAATTCCTTCTCGATGCGAGCATGCGCTTTGAAGACCTCCTGGCGTTTCTGTGCATCAGTAGGCAGTTCAATGAGGAGGGACGTGCACATGCTGGCCAGGAAGGTCGCCTGTTTGGTGACGTAGATGCACATCACCCGGCTCGCCCCGGCATCGTAATAGGAATTGACATAGGCCACCGTCTGTTTGCGTGAGGTAGCGGGGAGCACGTTCTGGGTGTTGGTGAATTCGAGCCAGTTCTTAGCCTCCCCCGACTTCTCGCCATCGATTTCCTGACCGCGCGAGATCTGGTCATACTTGGCCTGATCAGCGATCACCCCCTGCAGGTACTTGGTACGTTTGCTGTTCCCTCCGCCACAACCACTGAGTAAGACCAGCGCAACCAGAGCGAGAGAGCAGTAGTTCATGGGGCGTATCCAGGCAGGTTGAATTGTTGCGCACATGGTACCAAGGCCATCGGGGGGAGCAACGATAATTCTCCATGGCAGTGCACAGCACACCCCTATTCACTGGTCGGCGGCGGATTAACCCGAGTCCTGGTGAGACCACGACTGCTGGCGCCATCGCCAGAGCAAACCGGTGATACCCGCCAGGCTACCCAGTCCGACGATGGCATACGCCACTCGCCACACCAGAAAGAGTGGTGATTCGTAGGACGCCAGGAAGCCGAAAAGACTGAAGCCTGCGACGCTGAGCAGTACTGCAATTGTGGAAATGCGAAAGAACACTGACATGATGTTTCTCCGTTGTGCCTTCCATCAGGGCGAGAGCACGGAAGGAATATCACGGAGAAGTTCGACTATTCCGCTTCAGGTACCCCCAGCTCGACACCTTCGTAGATGGCAGAGAGCGGAATGGAGACGTTGACGGAAGTGACCATCATTTCAACATCGATATAGTACTCGCTCTTGAACGGTACAAGCCGTTCCTGAGCCAGGTATTCTTCCTGCGTGAGCAGTCGTTTGAGCACATCAGGCATGATTCACCTCATGGGCAATGTACCATGGGCCGGGGGAATACCCAACAGACTGGCAGAAAACGCAAACAACCCCTGTCACCCGAAGGCGACAGGGGTTGTTGTGTCATAGTGCTGAAGTGCTGCTTACTTCCGAAGGCTTACGCCTATGGATGTGAGTGCAACACTCAGCGTTGTATGGATCCCGGCAATGACCTACTTTCGCGGCGGAAGCCACTATCATCGGCGTCAGTCGTTTCACGGCCGTGTTCGAGATGGGAACGGGTGGTACCGACAGACTATGTTCACCGGGAGTACGGTGGCCACAGCTTCGGCGAGAGCACTTGTTTTCAAGTGCTGAGTCCTGAGTGCTGAGTCCTGAGAATTTCAGGACGGAGGCACAAGGCTCCCGAAGCGGGCTTGTATGAAAAAGGTGATACTAGAGCGGAGTGCGAACAACTTGATCAAGACGTTTTAGTCCTGAGTGCTGAGTCCTGAGTGCTGAGAACAGCACAGCGGGACTTTCACATTCAGGGCTGGTGCTTCATCCTGGCGGCTGATTCTGATTTTACTCAGGACTCAGCACTCAGGACTCAGCACTTTTCTTGGATACAAGAGTGTGGTCAATGCGGACAAGCGGTTGGCGATTAGTACTGGTTAGCTACAGACATTGCTGCCTTTACACTGCCAGCCTATCGACCGTGTAGTCTACACGGAGCCTTCATCTTGCGAAGGGAAGTCTCGTCTTGTGGAGGGTTTCACGCTTAGATGCTTTCAGCGTTTATCCCGGCCGTACGTGGCTACCCTGCTAATGCCGCTAGCGCGACAACAGGAACACCAGAGGTACGTCCCTCTCAATCCTCTCGTACTAGAGAGAGGGCCACTCAAACTTCCTACGCCCACAGCAGATAGGGACCGACCTGTCTCACGACGGTCTAAACCCAGCTCACGTACCGCTTTCATTGGCGAACAGCCAAACCCTTGGGAGCTTCTCCACCCCCAGGATGCGATGAGCCGACATCGAGGTGCCAAACCTCCTCGCCGCTATGAACGCTCAGAGGAGATAAGCCTGTTATCCCCGGAGTACCTTTTATCTGTTGAGCGACGGCCCTTCCATCCGGCACCGCCGGATCACTAATCCCGACTTTCGTCCCTGCTCGACCTATCGGTCTCGCAGTCAAGCATACTTCTGCATTTGCGCTCAACACCCGATGGCCAACCGGGTTGAGTATGCCTTGGGACTCCTCCGTTACTCTTTGGGAGGAGACCGCCCCAGTCAAACTGCCCACCTCACACGGTCCCGGCTTCGGCTTCACGAATACCGGTTAGAATTCAAGCACAATAAGGCTGGTGTTTCATCGTCGACTTCCCCACGGCCAAAACCGCGGGTTTATAGTCTCCCAGCTACCCTACGCATACCGGGCCTAAACCCAATATGAGGCTACAGTAAAGGTTCACGGGGTCTTTCCGTCTAGCTGCGGGAACGATGCATCTTCACATCGACTACAGTTTCACCGAGTCGCTCGTGGAGACAGTGCTCCTGTCGTTACGCGATTCATGCAGGTCGGAACTTACCCGACAAGGAACTTCGCTACCTTAGGACCGTCATAGTTACGGCCGCCGTTTACTGGAGCTTCGGTCGCGAGCTTCGCCTTGCGGCTCACCCCCTCCCTTGACTTGCCAGCACCGGGCACGCGTCAGACTCTATACTTCCTCTTGCGAGTTAGCAGAGCCCTGTGTTTTTAGTAAACAGTCGCAAGAGCCAATGCACTGTGGCCCCCTCTAGCTCTAAACCTGTGGGGGCGCCCCTTCTCCCGAAGTTACGGGGCTAGCTTGCAGAGTTCCTTCACGAGCGTTCTCTCGAGCGCCTGAGAATATTCATCTCACCAACCTGTGTCGGTTTTAGTACGGGTGTCTTGCTTCGTCCTTCCCCTGGTTTTTCTCGGCAGTCCTTCCGATGACTTCGGAATCATCAATGTCCTCGACCTTGCGGTTCCGCGATCTAACACGCGGTACACCTTCCAGCCTGCGTCACAAGGGTTGTCCACAAGAGCAGTACAGGAATATTAACCTGTCTTCCATCCACTACGCTTTTCAGCCTCGTGTTAGGGTCCGACTGACCCTGGGCGGATTTACCTTCCCCAGGAAACCTTAGGTATTCGGCGAACAGGATTCTCACCTGTTTGATCGTTACTCGTTCCGGCATCTTCACTGGCACTTCGTCCACGAGTCGTTGTCCGTCTCGCTTCGCTCTACGGTGCCACGCTCTCCTACCACAAATATGTCCACTGTTTCGGCAACCTGCTTAGTCCCGTTCATTATCGGCGCAAGACTCCTCGACCGGTAAGCTATTACGCACTTTTGAAATGGTGGCTGCTTCTAAGCCAACATCCCGGCTGTCTCTGGAATCTCACTTCCTTTCGCACTGAGCAGGTGTTTGGGGGCCTTAACAGGTGGTCTGGGTTCTTCCCCTCTTGACGTACAAGCTTATCCCCGCACGTCTCACTGCCAGCATGTACATCCCAGTATTCGGAGTTTGGTTCGGATGGGTAGCCGGGTAGGCCCCCATTCCGATTCAGTCGCTCTACCCCTGGAACTTAAACGCTGACGCTGGCCCTAAAGTCATTTCGGAGAGAACGAGCTATCCCCACGTTTGATGACACTTTTAGTCCTCCCCACAGGTCATCACCAAGTTTTTCAACACTCGTGTGTTCGGCCCTCCATGAGGTTTTACCCCCACTTCAGCCTGCCCATGGGTAGTTCACGTGGATTCGCGTCTACTAACCCCAACTTAAACGCCCTCTTCAGGCTCGGTTTCCCTTCGGCTACGTGCCATAAGCACTTAACCTTGCTGGTGCTAGTAACTCGCCGGATCATTATGCAAAAGGCACGCCGTCAGGCTTTTCCCTTGCGGGACATAGCCCTCCGACCGCTGGTAGGCATAGGGTTTCAGGTTCTTTCCCTCCCCTTGTCGGGGTTCTTTTCATCTTTCGCTCGCGCTACTGTTCACTATCGGTCACCAAGTCGTACTTAGCCTTACGGGATGGGCCCCGCAGATTCACACCCGCTTTCGCGTGACGGGTACTACTCAGGATACTCCTCGGACCACTCCACCTTCGTTTACGGGGCTATCACCCTCTATGGCGGCTCTTTCCAGAGCTCTTCAACTAGCTTCGTGATTCCTAAATGGAGTCCTACAACCCCAGAAAGACAAGTCTTCCTGGTTTGGGCTTGTCCGCTTTCGCTCGCCGCTACTGACGGAGTCGATTTTTCTTTCTCTTCCTCCAGCTACTAAGATGTTTCAGTTCGCTGGGTTCGCGTCGGGTATCCCGGGATCAACGTGTGTTTAACCACTCCCCCAGGCTTTTCGCAGTTTGCCACGCCCTTCTGCCGCTTGGTGCCTAGACATCCCCCCTACGCCCTTGATAGCTTGACCGCATTGACCACGCCCTCGCTTCGCGAGAGAAGCCAGTAGCCAGAAGTCAGTAGCCAGTAGAAACCAGCCCTCACCTCTCGCTCTTCACTTTCTCCCTCTGCAAGAGAGTTAGCCAACACTGCTATCGTTTGTCTCCTGCTTCACACCTTGCCCCACATGCTAATCACTCAGCACTCAGGACTCAGCACTCAGCACTTGACAACGTAACGTGTGCCTCACTCTTTTCTCGTTCAGAGTTTCACAACTGTCTTCGCCTTGCCTCCGCTCTCAGTGGGCTTACGCCCACCGCTCGCTTCGCTCAACGAATCAGTTTCGCCTTTCTCAAGCTGCTCGCATTCTTCTGATGTCGATCTACTACTCTACCCAGTTGCCGCCCGATTTCGCTCAGTGAGCTTACGCCCACCGCTCGTCACCGAACGTCTCTGAGTCGATGTCTATCGCATCGCCCTAGCATCACCTAATTTGTCAAAGAACTGGACAACCAGTATCGGCTGTCACCGACGACTGACTTAAAAAGTCAGGATGAGTCGGCAAGACTAAGATGCCTTGAGAGACAAAAGGATTCAACACTTTTGTGTCGTGTCGCCGTAATTTCTCCATCAAGGCTTCCAGAATCGACGTAAAGCCTTAATGGATCATGTATTAGGTTGATCAGAAATAACGCCCGATTCCCAGGGATGGAGATCCTTTTTGGGAAATAAGCGCCTGACCAGTTTGCCCATACTATCAAACAGTGAATAGAGGACCGGGGTGATCAGCAATGTCAGGATGAGACTGAGCAGTTGCCCACCCAGGATCACTTTAGCCATCGACGCACGGGTTCCCGTGCCCGGCCCCTGCCCCATCGCCATCGGTACCATGGCAGCCACCAGCATGATGGTGGTCATCAGGATTGGGCGCAGTCGAGCCCGGTTGGCTTCCAGAATCGCTTCGTCCCGTTCCATGCCTTTCGCCCGCAGCTGATTGGTGTAGTCGATCTGCAGGATGCCATTCTTCTTCACGATACCAAAGAGCATGAACAGCCCGAGCATGGCAAAGATGTCAAGATTGGTCTGCAACAGGATGAGCGACAGGACCGCAAAGGGAATCGTCAAAGGTAACGACGAAAGAATACTGATCGGGTGCAGAAGACTCTCAAACTGCGCAGCCAGGATCATGTACATGAAAATGAACGCCAACAGAAAGCCGGTCAGGAAGTTAGCATTGGAGTCCTTCAGCATCTTGGCCCGGCCAATGAACTCGTAGCGATACTCGGTTGGCAGCTTCATCTCATCGAGGTACTTGCCGAGTTCGTCGATCGCGCTGCTGAGATCCTTGCCTTGCAGATTGGCGGAGACGACAACCTGCCGTTGCCTGCTGAAGCGATCGATGGTGTTGGGCCCCATGGCCTTCTCAAAACGCACAACGTTGCCAAGCTGGGTGACGCCGCCGGGGGCCAGGCGTGCCGGGACAGCCATACGGGCGATGCGTTCCTGATCGTCGCGTGAACTGCGCTGCGCACGCAGCCAGACGTCGTACTGTTCGTCCTGTTCCTTGTATTTGCTGACAGGCACTCCACCGACGAGGATATTGGTAGTGCTGCTGACATCAGCAAGTGACACACCCAGGTCACTCAGTCGTTCGCGGTCCGGGCGGATGCGGAGTTCCGGCTTGCGGAGCGAGATCGACGTATCCACATCGACGTAGCCTCGCTGCTTCTTCATCCATTCCGCCACCTGGTCGGAGTACTCCTTGAGCTTGACCATATCAGGCCCGAGGATGTTGAGATCGACATCGACCTGGCGAAAGCCGGAAGCGGAGATGGCAGCCACGTCCTGCACGCCTGCCCGCAGGTCGGGGTACTCGGCGAGTATCTCTCGAGCCTGTTTCATGACGGAGAATTGAGAATAATTCCTGGCGTCCAGGGGCAGCATGCGGAAGTAGAGGCTGGCACGTGTCACATCCCCCTGCCCTCTGGTGACGCGACCCGTAGTATCGCCAATGACAATGAACGAGTGCGTCACGCCTGGCAGGCGGCGGACCCGCTGGTCGATCTCATTACACACTGCATCGGTACGGTCGAGCGTGTATCCTTCCGGCAGCGTAATGACAATCTCGAATTCGCTCTGATCGTCCTTGGGAACGAAGTCAAACCCGACAATGCCCATCAGCATGGGCGTGGTAAAGAGAATGCCAAAGGCAATCAGCAAAAGCACCCAGCGGTGTTTGAGCGACCAGGCCAGCATGCCGATGTAGCCACCTTCAATCATTCGCCACACGAAGCCACTCTTGCTGCCAGCCCCGTGACCGCCTTCCAGCTTCAGGAAGCGGGCACAGAGCATCGGCGTCATGGTGAACGAGATGAACATGCTCATCAGCACCGAGAACCCGACGACGTAGCCGAAGCAGGAGAAGAACCGGCCGATCTGCCCACCCATGAAGGCAATCGGAGCAAAGACGACGACCAGTGACATCGTGGTGGCAACGACAGCCAGGGCAATTTCCGCCGTGGCGGTCTTAGCTGCTTCCCAGCCAGTGCGGCCATACTCTTCCATATGCCGGAAGATGTTCTCGTGCACGACGACTGCATCGTCGACCACGATGCCGACGGCGAGGATCAGCCCGATCATGGTGAAGTTGTTGATGGTGAAGCCCATGCCATACATGAAGGCAAAGGCCCCTACCATCGAGGTGGGAATCGCCAGCGTGGCGATCAGCGTCGTCCGCCAGTCGCGGAGGAACAGCAGAATCGAAGCACTGACGAGCAGGATAGCCAGCACCAGGTGGACCTTCACCTCTTCCATCGACAGGCGAATGAACCGCGACTGATCGCGGATCACTTCGATCGTGATGTCGGGGGGCAGCGTGGGCATCAGTTCCTTCAGTCGCTTGTTGATGGTATCCACCACAGCGACAGTGTTGAACCCTGCCTGCTTCGAAATGACCACGCTGACCGCGGTGTCACCCGGAGTGGTATCCGACTGCTTGTCCTTGATCCAGAGCCTGCTGATGCCACGTGGCTCCTCGTAACTGTCTTCCACGGTGCCCACGTCTTCGAGGCGAATGGGTTGACCATTGCGGTTGCCGACGATGAGGCGGGCAAACTCCCGGGGATGATCGACACGGCCCATGGTCCGCAGCACCAGTTCCGATTGGCCCCGGTCCACTCGGCCGCCAGGTTGCTCCTGATTCTCCCGCACCAGTGCCAGGCGGATATCCTCCACCGTGAGGTTCTCGTACTTCTGCAACTTGTCCGGGTCGAGTACGATCTGAATCGCCCTGGTGCGGCCACCGACCAGCACCACGGAGCCAACGCCATTGACAGTTTCGAGGTCTTCCTTGATGCGCTTCTTGGCGATCTCGGTGATCTCACGGAAATCGCGTCGGCCGGAGACCGCCAGGGTCATGACCGGTGCTGCATCAATGGCGAGCTTGTCAATAATGGGAGAATCGGTGCCTTCGGGCAGCTGACTGAGAATGGTGCGAACCTTGGCGTCCACTTCCTGGGCACCAACATTGCCGTTCTTCTCCAGCACGAACTGCACGACGACCTGCGACATGCCTTCCTTGGTGGTGCTACGGAGTTCATCAATGCCCGAGACCTGGTTGACTGCTTCCTCGATGACCTTGGTGACGCCAGTCTCCATTTCTTCGACGCTGGCCCCACGCAAGGTGGTGGTCACGGTGACGACGGGGAAATCGACATTGGGAAAGAGCTCCACGCCCAGGCGCGGGTAGCTCGCCAGGCCGAGCACGATGGGCATGCTCACCAGCATCATGGTAAAGATGGGCCGCTTGATGCAGAGTTCCCAGATCTTCATCGTGCCTCCCCAACTGTTCGAACTTGCACCGCACAGCCATCGCTGAGTTGATTGAAGCCGCTGGTGATGACGCTGCCGCCTGGGGGGATGTTGCCAGTGACTTCGGCCCAGGTGCGGGAGTAGGGCTTGTCGTCCACCCTCATCTTCTCGCCCACAGTTACGGGTACGCTGTAGGCTTTGCCATCCTTGATGATGAACACCTTCACCACGCCGGCGAAGTTGAGGATGGCTTCCTCCGGGACGGTCATGGCCTGGCCCTGTTCCTGTATTACGATGCTGGCTTTAGCGAAGCTGCCGGCGCTCAGCTTGCGGCTCGCATTGGGGATGGCGACCTCCACCGTGAATGTGCGCGAGGCACGATCGACCGTGGTGTTCACCCGGCTGACTGCCCCATCAAATACCTGATTGGGAAATGCTTCGATGCTTAGTTTCACCCGCTGGCCGACTTTCACTTCTCCGAGATGACGTTCCGGGAGTGCTGCCTGGAGTTTGAGCGAATCGGCAATGACCAGCCGAAAGAGGCTGGTGACTGAGTTGCCCTGCATGCGGACCATCTCGCCGATGGAAATGGTGCGCTGGGCTATGACAAACTCGATCTTCTTGCTGGCATCGGGGTAAGCGATTTGTGGCTCGGGTACATAGACCCTGGTCTCCTTCAGCTTCTGTTGGGCACTGGCAAGCAAAGCCTGACGATAGCGGACCGCGGCCAGGGTTGACTGTGCTTCGAGAATCTGCTGCTGCTGGTTGGCCGTCGCCACGGCGACTTCGGTCTCGATCCGTTCCTTTTCCTCTTCAGTACGAGCGCCCTCTGCTAACCGCTGATACCGCTCGAGGATACTGGCTGCATTCTTCATCAGTGCCGCTGCCCGACGAATCATTGGCAGTTCTTTTACATCGAAGTCGGGGGGAGGTGGCCCCTGCAGCCCCAGCTTGGCCAGTTCCAGGTCAAGTGCCCGCTGGGCTTCATCGACTGCCAGGCGAAACTCGGTGTCTTCAAGCTCCAGCAACAGTTCGCCCGGCTTCACGACATCGCCCATGTCGTGGTAGATGCGCTTAACCCGCCCTTCCACCTTCGGAGCAACAGTGATCTCTTCCTGCCCCCAGAGCGATCCGACAATAGCCACCGAACGTTTCATGGCCCGAGGTGTCACCGGGGCGATGGTCACGACGATGGGAGCAACGGTACTGGCAACGGTCGTGGTCGCCTGCTTCTTGGCAGCCTGGTGCCCGAGGAACTTCCAGACGCCGAAGGCAGCCGCCCCCAGGAGGGTGAAGGTGATGAGCCTGCCGACCCAAAGCCGAAGGATCCCCGGCTTCGATGGTGGTTTAATAGGCACCCGATCATTCATCGACAATGCCTTTCGCTCTGTGAATGGTTCGATATGTGAAGTATTGGACATAAAAGTAGCCTTAGCCTTCGCTGGATTCCGATGCCGTGTCGGGCGGTCGCTTGCTGGCACTGCGGGCGATTTTCCGCATCAGCACCATAAAGATGTCCTGCTCATCCTCGTTCAGGGTCCCGAGCATTTTGGTGCAGAAGCTGATGTGGGTGCCGGTGAAGGCATCGTACATCGCCTTGCCCTTGTCGGTGAGCCGCACGTGAATGACCCGTCGATCCTCGGTACTGCGAATTCGCTCAGCAAATTGCTTCCGTTCCAGGTGGTCCACAATGTTGGTGATGGTATTCACCGCCACCAGGAAATGGTCGGACAGCTCCCGCATCATCTGGGGGCCCAAGTCGCCCAGCAGCTCAATGACATGAAGCTCCTGAATGGACACATCCAGACCCGGATCGTTCGCGCAGAGGGCATCGTGAATCTTGAAACCATTCACGATCTCGCGAAAGTGCAGGCGGAGTTCAGGAGCTCGAGGGTGTTTGGACAAGGATGCATCCGAATAGTTCGATGATCGAATTATAGCGAAACAGTGAGTATTGTCCAGATCAGTTATTACGTTTCCTCCGCAACGACTTGCCCATGCCATCGGCTACGCTTTCATGCCGCTGTCGCCAACCTCGTCAGGTTGTCAAGGCTCCTAATAGGCCTGTGTCGAAACATCAAAGAGAATGTCACATTCAAAAACTCATGCATCAATTTGACACGAGCGGGTAATAACTCGTTAGAGGCCTTGCATTGACTCATTAAGGCATCGATCCTTTTCCTCGGCCGAGATCGGCCGAAGCTGATTCATTTCCTCTTGTCAGGAGTACTGCAATGAGCGACCATCTGCGTCCGATTCTGATGGATCTTTCCTTTGCACTCATCTTTGCCACAGCTTCATCGGTGTTCGCCCAGCCATCTTTTACACCGCTAGGCTTCCTGCCGGGTGGGAGTTCATATAGTATTGCCGGTGGAGTGTCCGCCAACGGGTCCGTTGTCGTGGGCTACAGTGAAACGGCTTCGGGCTTCGAAGCATTTCGCTGGACGCAACCTACCGGCATGGTCGCCCTGACCAACCTCCCAGGCGGTACTTCAAGTTATGCCGGCACCGTGTCAAGAGACGGAACCGTGATTGTCGGTGCCAGCGATCTGCCAACTGGTTCTGCAGCGTTCAGGTGGACGCAGGCGACTGGCATGATCAACCTGGGCCTGCTCACCGGCGGCACCGACGCCTATGCGAACGATGCGTCGTCCAACGGATCGGTGGTAGTGGGACAAAGTGGTTCGACGCCAGGCCCCCAGGCATTTCGTTGGACGCAAGCCACCGGCATGGTCGGGCTCGGTGATCTGGCAGGCGGCATCTTCGAGAGTGCCGCCTACGGTGTATCAGCAGACGGGTCCGTCGTGGTCGGGTATGGTCGCCCGGCGGGAGGAGGCTTCACAGCATTTCGGTGGACACAGGCGACCGGCATGGTCAACCTGGGCGACCTGCCCGGCGGCGGACTCAACGGTGTCGCCATTGACGTCTCGGCTGACGGGGCCATAGTTGTGGGCCGAGGCCAATCCGCTTCCGGCACAGAGGCTTTCATCTGGTCGTCAGCTACCGGTATGGTCGGGTTGGGCGACCTGCCCGGCGGCAACTTCGAAAGTGTCGCCAACGGTGTGTCGGGCGACGGGTCGGTGGTGGTCGGGTATGGCCGCCCAGCGGCAGGTGGCATGTCAGCCTTCATTTGGGACTCAAGCAATGGCATGCGCGAGCTCCGCGATGTGCTGATCTCCCAAGGGTTGGGTGCGCAATTGGCAGGATGGACACTCGACGAGGCATACGCCGTTAGCGACGACGGCACGGTGATCGCCGGCTATGGCTTTGGCCCGAATGGGCTGGAAGCATGGGTGGCAACTATAGCGGCAGTGCCAGAGCCCAGCACTCTCGGTCTTGTCGGATCGGCTGCGGCCTGTGGCGTTATTGCCTGGCGGCGACAGCGACATATTCGTCGACAGTTTTGAGTGTAATTCGGTCCATTATGTGGAAGGATGGATACGGGACTAGTCTACAATGCGTTCAAGACACATACATCCATTTGCTACGTGCGAGTAATATCTCATTACGGGCTTTTATTGGCTAACTAAGGAAACGTCATGGCGACGAGTGGCTTAAGTGACGTGGTCCAACACTTTGTTGGGGCTGCGATTCAAAATGAGGAGGCTTGTCCGAGTGATGGGCGGCTGCTTATTGAATACCTCGAAAGTCGGGATAATGCCCTGCTGGCCATTCTGGTGCGTCGGCATAGTTCGATGGTTTGGAATGTCTGTCGCCGAGTCCTAAGGACTCACCACGACGCTGAAGACGCTTTTCAGGCAACGTTTCTGGTTCTAGTCCGTAAAGCTGGTTCCATCTCACCACCAGAATTACTAGGCAACTGGCTCTATGGCGTTGCATATCAAACAGCACTCAAGGCAAGAGCAACAACCGCCAAGCGGCATGCGCGCGAGTCTCAAGGCATGGCCATCCCCGAACCTGGCACCATCAAGCAAGACCCTTGGGACGAAGTACTTCCTTTACTTGACCAGGTGCTGCGCAAGTTGCCTGACAAGTATCGTGCTGCAATCGTTCTCTGTGATCTCGAAGAAAAGACCCGAAAGGAAGTGGCACAACAACTCGGCGTGCCGGAGGGCACCGTAGCTGCTCGGCTAGCTCGTGCCCGTGCGTTGCTAGCCAAGCGAATCGCTCGATATGGTGTGAAACTGAATAGTAGTACATTGGCTGCATTAATGGCAGCGCATGCAGTATCGGCAGCTCCTTCTTCTGCTCTCGTGTCATCCACCATTCACGCCACAGTACAGGTGGCGTCTTCTAGACATATAGTCAGCCAAGCATCAGTTCAGTCTATCTTGGCTTCACGCGTACTTAGAGCAATGATGTTCACCAAATACCAATCCAGAATAACTGCCATGCTGCTTCTGATTGTGCTTGGAGTTGGATTCTCTGCTGCGTTTCCTTATGCCCTTACTCAACAGGATTCGATGAAGCAAGCTGGAATGGCATGGCCCTTGGTGGTAAATCAACCTGTCAGATACTGGCGTTCTCGCCACGTGCTGCGAGGGCATGAAGATAACATCCAATGCCTGGCCTTTGGCCCCAATAACGTTCTTATTTCCGGTGACAATCTGGGGTATATCAAGGTTTGGGATACAGATGCTGGAAAGGATCTGGGTACGCTTCCCAATTCGGACAGAGGGGTTGCCGGCATTGTCTATGCTACGGATGCCTCTTGGGTGGCGTTCCGTTATCACCTGAACATTGCTTTGTCGTTCGATAAAGGCATGAAGGACGGCAAGCCATTGCATATTGGCGCACGCTATGGAAGTGGTAATTTGGTGCCATTGGCCCTGGCCCCTGATGGCAAGACCTATGCTTGGCGAATCTTAGATAGCCATTTTACCCAGAACTATTCAGTCCAAGTATTTGATCAGGATCTGACCAAAAGAGGACTCGACAAAAAGAAAACCGATTCCATTTGCACAGGCCATACCGATGTGCCGCTCTGTGCGGCATTCTCGTCTGCAGCCACAGACCTCTCCGATGTCATCCTGGCCACTGGCAGTGCTGACAAGACTGTGCGATTGTGGGATGCACTTACCGGAAAAACAAAGTTCATCCTCAAGGGACATGCTCAGGCAGTTAAGGTGGTGGAGTTCTCTCCCGATGGAAAAACGCTAGCGACTGGTAGCAATGATGGTACGTTGAAACTCTGGGATGTCACGACAGGCAAGGTGCTCGTCACTCTGAAGGGTGAGGAAGCAGTGAACTGTTTATCATTTGCACCTTACGGTAAATCGTTAGCCTCCGCCGGCGATGACATGTTAGTCAAACTATGGAATGTCGCGACAGGCCAGCAACTAGGTACGCTGAAGGGACACACTGATTCCATAAATGCTATACGATTCAACCGAGATGGCTCAATGCTCGCCTCAACCGGTGCCGACAAAACAGTACGGCTATGGCAATACTAATGGTTAATCATGGCCTTGGGCATCATGGCTTGAACTTTCTTGATTCCTTCTCTTGTTACATTCGTCTTGATCAGGCTCACTTGCTTGAGATTCTTCATGCCAGCTATCTGAAGGAGTCCATCGTCCGTGATCGCAGCACCATAAACCTCTAGGATCTTAAGCTGGGGCATGGAGGAGAAACTCTTCATGCTCACATCGGTGATCTTCGATGTCATTAGTTTCAAGTCAGTGAGATGCTTGTGGTTTGGGATGGATTTCATTCCCGCATCTGTAACGGAATCACTCACGATATGCAGGAACTTCAGCTTATTGAAGCCCGGCAGGGTGGCACTGAGCTCCTAAGTCCCTTGCAACCGTGGCACTGCACTGTACTCAGAGCAGTGCTGGTTCACGCGAAGTCAGCACGGTTGCCATAGTCTGGTCGTACTCGACCTGACTATGCTGTGGCTTTGCGAAGGCTGTCTATTGGCACTCCTTGCGCGGATCATGGGGTAACGTCCTCCAGTCAATCGGTATCCGACCCACAGTGCGTCTTGTCCGATTATCCCGATAGCTGTATTGTGTCCCCGGCATCGTTAGTGTGTCAGCGAATTCTGGCACCCATGAAATACTCTCTCCGTTTCGAACGGCAAAGTCCATTTCAAAGTTGAATCGTTGAGCCACTGCACCATAGTCAGCCGGCGTACCGGCAGACGATGGCACCAGTGCACAAACTTTCAAGGCTGTGCCTCCCGAACCAGTGAACAGCAAATTGCTCTACTAACATGATGAAGTACCCCAACACGAGATCATCCCATGCCCTTCACCCTTACACGCACGCTGCCCATCCTCCAGCGTACTCCCAAGCTCCTGAACATCTGGCTGCAGGGCCTCGAAGACTGCTGGACCAAGTGCAACTACGGCCCCGACACCTTCAACCCTTACGATGTCGTCGGCCACTTGATCCATGGTGAACAGACCGACTGGATGGTCCGTGTCCGCATCATCCTGGAACACGGCGAAGCGGAAGCCTTCCCGCCTTTCGACCGCTATGCCATGTACATAGCCAGCCAGGGCAAGTCGATGGAGCAGTTGCTGGCAGAGTTCGCCACACTCAGGGAACAGAATCTCGAAGGCTTGCAGAAGCTCCATCTCACCGAGGAGCAGCTCGACCGGCGTGGCACACACGCAGCCCTGGGACGAGTCACCCTGCGGCAACTGCTAGCGACGTGGGTTGTGCACGATCTCAACCACCTGCACCAGATCGCCAAAGCCATGGCCTACCAATACCGTGAAGAAGTAGGTCCATGGCAACAGTATCTGTCGATACTGCCAGCAAGTTGAACCTTGCATTCTCTACCAACTCACTCATCATGAGAAGCAGGAGGTGGTCACAAATTGTGACCACGTTGGGAAGCTCACCACCATTTTGGGAAATGATGATGCCCGGACCCTCTCCCCTTGAACCCTATCCCCTCGCGGGCTTCCCCCAGGTGGGTTTTCTTCGGCCGCTGGTGAAGAACCCCAACATCATAGTGGGCGACTACACCTACTACGACGATCCCGAAGGACCGGAGCACTTCGAACAGAAGTGCGTGCTGTATCACTTCCCGTTCATCGGCGACAAGCTGATCATTGGAAAGTTCTGTGCCCTGGCCCGAGGCATCCGTTTCATCATGAACGGGGCGAACCACGCCATCAACGGCTTCTCGACTTATCCGTTCTACATTTTTGGCAATGGCTGGGAGTCGGCTACGCCGAAGCCGGGCGATCTGCCTTACAAGGGGGACACGGTCATCGGCAATGACGTGTGGCTGGGGTACGGTGTCACGGTGATGCCTGGAGTGAAGATCGGCGATGGGGCCATCGTCGCGTCGCAATCGGTGGTGGTGAATGATGTGCCTGCGTACGCTGTGGTGGGAGGCAACCCGGCGAAGGTGCTCCGTCAGCGATTTCCGGACGAGGTGGTGGCGGAGTTGCTGGCGATCCAGTGGTGGAACTG
Source organism: Gemmatales bacterium (assembly GCA_046350055.1). Classification (GTDB taxonomy): domain Bacteria; phylum Planctomycetota; class Planctomycetia; order Gemmatales; family HRBIN36; genus JAEUIE01. The sequence continues at coordinate 482,167 of JAXMBC010000001.1, forward strand.
GCCGGTGGAGAAGATCAGCCGGAACCTGGAGGCGATTGTGGGTGCGGATGTGGGCAGGCTGAGGGCATGTGAATAAGGGTATCAGCGACGACTCAGGGGACTTACGTCCCCCGCTCGCAGACGACTCAGGGGGCTAACGTCCCCCGCTCGCAGACGACTCAGGGGGCTAACGTCCCCCGCTCGCGGTGACTTACCCCACCAGGCGCAGCGCCTGTGCCTCGCGCCAGGCGACGATGCTGACGCCATAGCGGTCAGCCATGTCGATGACGGCTTCGCGATCGAGCACTATGGTCTTGCCCGCTTCGATCGCCAGGGTCGTTGCCCCGGATTTGATCACGTTGTCAATCGTAAACAGCCCCACCGTGGGCACGTCAAAGCGCATGTCCTGCTGCGGCTTGGCCACCTTCACCACGGTGAACCCACCGGAAGGACACAGGTCGCCAGCCCGTTTGATACAGGCATCGGTGCCTTCGATGGCTTCGATGGCCAGCACATTCTTCTCTTTCACGCAGACGCTCTGGCCGATATCGAGACGGCCCATTTCCTTGGCCATTTCCCATCCGAAGGCAATGTCGGCTTCTTCGCTAGGCGAAGGCTTGCGGCGGGTCAGCACGCCTTCGGGGGCGAGCAGGTCGGGGTAGAAGTCGAGGGCGGAGCCAAACTCCATGCCATCCTGCTTGAACTCATCGATCATGGCGAGCATGAGGGTATCATCCTTGCGATTGCGGATGGAACGGCGGTACCAGAAACGAATGCAGCGGAGGTCCGGCACAAGGCTGAAGATCCGCCAGGGGGCATACAGGTAACGATGCTTGTGAATCTTTCCACACATGACGATCTGTTTGCAGCCGGCGTTTTTGAAGAGACGGATGATGCGCCCCAGCCGGGCAATGCCCGACCAGGCGAAGCCATCGACCTGCTGCTGAAGCGCCGGGTCAGCTTCGTGCCTGATGCCGACGCAGAAAACGGGCTTGCCGAGGGCCTGGGCCTTTTCCGCCACGACGAGTGGAAACCGGCCCCAACCGGCAAGCAGACCCAGCGGTGTGGTACTCTCACGCATCCTTGCCACCTTGAAACGCACATCAACGAAGGCTGGTCTGGCTCCTCCCCTTGTATCAGGGGAGGTTGGGTAGGGTTAGCATCTGCAAGAGACTGCGCTCGAGCAATGGCTGCCTGGTTGGCAAAGGTTAACGTCACGCCGTCGCAGGATACAACCCCCTCTAACTCCCCCTTCGTAAGGGGGAGAACCATCACCCTGTCATGCCCAGATGCTGCTTGATCTTCCTTACATCGGAGCGAATCTCCGGGAGCTTATCCAGTGTGAGCAGGATCACCTTGGCATCCCGCTCCGGGCGGGCGGGAGCGCCGAGCACACGCGTTTTGGCCGGGACGTCGCTCGGTACGCCAGCTTTGGCACCAACAACGGCCTGGTCGCCAATGTGAACATGATCCGCCACGCCGACCTGCCCAGCTAGCACGACATTATCGCCCGTGGTGCTGGAACCACCGATGCCTACCTGGCTGACGATGAGGTTGTGCTTGCCGATCTTGCAGTTGTGGCCGATCTGCACCATGTTGTCGATCTTGGTGCCGATGCCGACTGTCGTTGGCTCGAAGGCCCCGCGGTCGATCATGGTGCCTGCACCAATTTCGACATCATCGCCAATCTCCACGCCGGCCATCTGAGGCACTTTCACGTGCCTGCCCTGCACCATCTTGTATCCGAAACCATCGGCCCCGATGACCGCCTGGGCGTGCAGAATCACCCGCTGGCCCAGCGTGCAACTATCGTACATGACGACATGGGGATGCAGTGTGCAACGGTTGCCGATGCGGCAATGGCGACCCACGCTGACACCTGCATGCAGCACGCAATGATCGCCCACAATCGTGCCTGCGCCAACGACCACATTGGGCCCGATATAGCAGCCTTCGCCGATGCAGGCCGTCGGATCGATCACCGCGCGGGGATCGATGTGTGGCTCATACGCAGGCAGTTCGGGATGAAAGTGCTGATAGACCTTCAGGAACGCATTGAAGGGATCAGCGACTTCGATGATGACGGTCTGGCCATGACGCTGGCCTGGTTTGGCGATGAGGGCTGCAGCCCGGGTCTTGTCGAGCAGACGCTGCTGGCGATCATCGGCGACGAAAGAGAGATCATGCTCTCCAGCTTCGAGCAAGGCTCGTGCACCGGTGATAGGCGTTTCGCCATTGCCAATGACGGTGCCCCCCACCATTTCAGCCACCTGGCTGGCGCGCAGCAGGGGTAGTATCGCAGCCATGGGCACATCCTTTCGCCCGAGGAGAGAATGAATCGATAATGAAGAGCACCAGCCTAAACCAAGAGCCCCCATGGAGCAAGGGGAAGTTGGCGGTGGTTACTGCGGATAGGCCTTGCCCATCTCGGCAGCTTTCTTTTCGAAACCTTCCGGAAACGGCTCGAAGCCCTTCAGCTTGTAGAGCGTCAGGACGCGGTTGCCTTCGGGTTTCTCGTTTGACTTGATCAGTGCGTCTTTGAACCTGGCAAGTGCAGCCTTGTCAGTGACTTTGTCGTTGTACATGACTGTCGTCGGAGGCAGATCGGGAGATTCGAAGACGACTTTGAGCTTCTTGAAGCGGCCGGGCTTGCGTTCGCGGAAGACTTCCATGCCGGCACCGGTCACGATGGCACCGCGGGCTTTCCCATCCAGCACCTCTTCCAGCGTATCGTCCACATTGCCTGACTTCACCAGCTTAAACGCCTTCTCGGCGGACTGGCCCAAGGCTGTCTTCAGCACCTGCTGGCTGATGAAGGGAATCTTGTCGGGGATGGCGAGGCTGGCACCTGCCAGATCCTTGAGGTCTTTGGCGACATCGCCCTGCTTGGTGACGATCACAGTTTTCGTCGCACCGGGATCGATGCTGGCAACGAGCAGTGGCTTGGCATCAGGGGTGACAGCCTGCATCCAGGCGAATTCCAGCCCACTGAGGATGACCAGTTGCACCTTGCCTGCCTTGAATTCCTTCTCCATCTCAGCGTAGTTCATCACATCAAACACCGCATCGGTGCCTGTGTCTTTCTTGATGATCTCGGCAAAGGGTTTGATCTGCTCGATCACCTTCTCCCGTTCCTGTCCGGTGAAGATGCTTTCGAGCAAGGCAACTTTGACAGAATCTTCACGGGTTACAGCCCAGCCGGGGAGGGACAGCGTGGTAACGGTACCTGTGGCCAGCAGAGTCTTGAGCCATTGACGACGTGTGATCATGGTGTTGCTTCCTCGGTATTCTCTACTTTTGAGTGTATGGATTGCTTGCTACGCCATGAATCTCAATTTATACTGGATGAGTGCATGGCCGCCGCATTCGTTACTACTTCACTGCGGGATTACCATGAGATCGATCGGCTAACAAGGAACCGTTCGTGGCCCAGCGACGAATCCGTCTCCGAGGTGTGGGACCCCAGATCGAAGGTAAGTACTGGGAGTCGGAGTCGCTGCTGCGCATTGGTCGTTATGAGCACCTGGAGATCGTGCTCAATGATGCCTCCATCAGCCGTCGCCATGGTGAACTGGCTGCCAGCGATCAGGGCTGGATTGTCCGGGACCTCGGCAGCACCAATGGCACCTATCTCAACGGTGTGAAAGTCGGGCGGAGTGATCGCAAGATCAAAGCCCGCGATGTGATTCAGTTTGGCAACCTGGTGATGGTCGTGGCTGTCTGTGAAGATGGCCCCGCCGAGCCGGAAGAACCTCCCACGGGTGGTTTGCAGGTCCAGGTGTCCAGCACCAACTCCTGGCACCGAGCCCTGGAAAGCGTCGCCTTCCAGCACACCACCAAGCCCCGTACGGGCGACCGCCTGCTGACCCTGCTGCGAGCCGGTCATCACCTCGTCTATGCCAACTCGCTCGACGATCTGCTGCGTTCCATTCTGGATGATGCTGTGGCAGCTCTCGATGCCCAGCGAGCCGCCATCGTCCTGTCCAACGACGAAAGCAACGATCTGGTGCTCAAAGCAGTCGCCACCGGTGACAAGGAATCTCGCGGCCGGGTGTATTTCAGCAAGAGCATCGCCAAGCGCTGCTTTGACAAAGCCGAATCGGTGCTCTGTCGCGATGTGACGCATTCCCCGGAGCTCGCCGTCGCCAACAGCATTGCCGATGGCACCATGAGTTCGGTGATCTGTGCGCTGCTGCGGTCGCCCCGCAAGCAGCTGGGTGTGCTGCACCTGGACCGGGGGCCGCTCAAGGATCCGTTCACGAATGACGATCTGCAGCTAGCCGATGCCCTGGCCGCCAGCGTATCCGCAGGCATTGAAGTCGCCCAGCTTCTGGAACAGCAGCGAGAACTCTTCCTGCGAACCGTGACAGCCCTGGCCCAGGCGGTGGAAATGCGGGATGCCTACACCGGCAACCATACCCAGCGCGTGACCGACTACTCGATCATCATTGCCAATGAGCTGAAGCTTCATGCCGATGATGCCCGCTGGATTCAGATCGGCACGCCCCTGCACGACATCGGCAAGATCGGCATCGACGACGCCATCCTCCGCAAGCGCACCAAGCTCACCGGCGAAGAGTATGAGATCATGAAGTCGCACACCACCAAGGGTGCTGCGATACTCATGGCCATTCCCGAGCTGGCCCCCGCGATCCCGATTGTCCGCAGTCACCACGAACAGTGGGATGGTGGCGGTTATCCGGATGGACTGAAGGGCGAGCAGATACCGTTGCTCGCCCGTATCGTTGCAGTTGCTGACGCGTTCGACGCCATGACTACCGATCGGCCCTATCGCAGCGGGCTGTCATTGCAGCGAGCCTTCGACGAGATTCGCCAGCAGGCCGGCAAGCAGTTCGATCCCGAGGCTGCCGCTGCCTTCGTCCGTCAGCGGGAGAAAGTGGAAGAGACGTTCTCGCAGCGCGTGGTGCTGGAGTTTGAGCCAGGCGATGAACCCGCCTCTCAGCCCGAAACAGGTATAGACCCCAGCAGCGACGACAGCGTACCCGCTACTGGCTATATTGATACCCGAGATCTACCGCGACGCCGGTAACTTGTTGGTGACACAGGCAGCATACTCTGTGTCACATCATCCTACTTCTTCAACATCTTGACCAGCGTCTCGCCGATGGTTGCAGGGCTGTCTGCCACGGCGATACCGGCTTCCTTGAGGGCGGCAACTTTGGTATCGGCTCCACCCTGCCCGCCGGAGATGATGGCCCCGGCATGACCCATGCGCTTGCCGGGAGGGGCGGTGCGGCCGGCGATGAACGCAGCCACTGGCTTGGTCACGTGCTTCTTCACATACTCGGCAGCCAACTCTTCCTGGTTACCGCCAATCTCGCCGATCATGATGATGGCTTCGGTGTTCGGGTCTTTCTGGAACATTTCAAGCACATCAATGAAGCTGGTGCCATTGACGGGATCGCCACCCAGGCCCACACAGGTACTCTGGCCCACGCCCAGCGTCGTGGTCTGGAAGGCAGCTTCGTAAGTCAGGGTGCCGCTGCGGCTGACGATGCCGACCTTGCCGGGCTTGTGGATGTGTCCCGGCATGATGCCGATCTTGCACTGGCCGGGAGTGATCACGCCGGGGCAGTTCGGCCCGATGAGGCGAACGTGAGGCCTGGTCGCCAGGAACTGCTTGGCCCGTACCATGTCGAGCACGGGGATGCCTTCGGTGATCGCAATGATCAGAGGCATGTTGGCATCGGCAGCTTCGAGGATCGCGTCAGCGGCAGCTGGCGGTGGGACAAAGACGACGGAAGCATTCGCGCCCGTCTTCTGCATGGCTTCCGCAACTGTGTTGAAGAGGGGAATGCCTTCCTTGGACTGGCCACCCTTGCCCGGCGAGACGCCACCCACGATCTGGGTACCATAGTCCCGGCACTGCAGTGCATGGAAGGTGCCCTGCTTGCCCAGACCTTGAACGATGACTTTGGTGTTCTTGTCGACGAGGATGCTCATGGATGCGGAAGCCTGTGGGAGTGTAGGTGCGAGCTAATAGTTTAGGTGTGAAGCATAGGATGACCAGCAAGGTCATCACATGAAAAAAGCCGAGCGAAATCGCTCGGCTTCGAAGGAACCAGGTGTAACTTACTGCTTGCTTGGGACAGTGGGAGCACCCGTGGCGGGAGCTGTGCTGGTCGCAGCAGGAGCAGCCTCGTTGGGGTTCTTGTCGTAGGTGCTGGTGTAGGTGGTCTGAGTCATGTCCAGATCGACATCAGCAGCCTGATCGCTGACAGTAACGTTGAGCTTGCCGCTCAGCTTCACTGTCATCTGCGATTCAGCAACGCGGCCCAGATCGGCATCAAACCAGACCGTGCCACTGGCTTCCTTGGTTTCGAGATTGCCGCTATTGATCTTGAACGGCAGGCCTGCAGCATCCTTGGCTTCTGGTGGAGTGTACTTGAGAGTGGTCTTGAGCAGGATCTTGTGCAGGTTGGCGTTGTCTTTCTTTTCTACAGCGTCATAGGTGTAGTCGTAGGTAGCGTTGTATGAACCGATGGGGCCCATCTTCATTGTGCCGGTCCGCTGCCACTTGTCATCCTTCTTTACCTTCTTGCCCTTGTCGGGGACGAGGGTGAAGGCGGGTTCGCTCATCAGCTTGAGCTGTTCATCGTTGAGGATGGTGCCAAGGAGGGTCTTCATCTGGGGATTGGCATCGGCGAGCTTCTTGACGAATTCGTCGCGACCTTCCACCTTGGTGACCTTCATGGTATTAGGGTCGAGGTAGAGCTTGAACGTGGAACCGATCAGCGGCTTGAAGAAGCTGGCGAGGGGATTATCCGGAGCATCCTTGGCGGTGGAATCAAACTTGATTTCGTTGCCGGAGATGGTGATCTTCATGACCACCGATTCAATCTTCTGGACCAGCACGATCTTGCTGGCGTCGATATCTTCAACCTTCCAGGAGAAGACAAACTCCTGTTCCTGCTTCTGGTCGACGTTAGTGTTCATCACCTTCATCTTCTGTTCGGTGATGGTGCGAAGCTTCTGAAAGAGAACCTTGTCCTTAGCAAACTTCCAGGAGAGTTCGACTTCCGAGGCAGCCGGTGCAGGAGCTGCAGTGCCGGTCTTGGTCTCAGCAGCCTTGGCTGGAACCGCGCCGCCATCCTTCTTGTCCTGTGCCACGGTGACTGAGAGGCCGAGTACGGCAGCCAGACCCAGTACCCACAAATATCGCTTCGTCACTGCAGAGACTCCTCGTTAATAAACGCGATAACAAAGGTTATTGGTATGACCCTGCCCCTGAAGTGCAAGGCACACCATGAGTGAAATGTTTATCATGATTTCCATCAAGACGGCACGACTGGCTCGATCTCGACCAGGTTATCAAAGAAGGTGGCTCCGCCGCCCAAGTCTGTTACGAGGGTGGGGGTGGTAACGTTCACGCTTTTCCCATCGCGGGTGTATTCCCGCCACCAGATCCCCTGGGAAACGGCAGTGCCGGGCTGGACCGTCTCCCCTACGACTGCCCTGGCCTGAAAGCTGCCCCGGTCGTTGCGGATGGCGACGAGCTGGCCGCTTTGAATATTGCGTTTTCCCGCATCGCGGCGGTGCAACTCTACCGTCGGTTCCCCTTCATCCCGGCGTAGACTCGTTACATTCACGAAACTCGAATTGAGAAACGAGGGGTGAGGCGGGGAAATGAGTTGCAGGGGATACCGTTGGGCAAGGGCAGGCTGCGTCAACGGGTCTTCAGCTGGAGGAGTGTAGGTAGGCAGGGGATCCATTCCCATCGCCTGCAGGGTGCTGCTGAAGATTTCGCATTTGCCCGACGGCGTGGGGAAGTAGCCGGTGGCAAACGGAGCGTAGTTGAAAGGGAGTTGCAGCCGAACCGGCCCTTCCGTCCTTAGCCGTTCCAGAGTGATGCCAGCCAGTGGGGTCGCGGCGCCATGCGGCGTGGGCCCCCTCTTGCCGACAGCAGCATCGGCCGGATGGGGCTCGGCTTGCAACAGTTCGCGGGCCAAATCCTCGTCGCTGGTCTGGAAGTGTTCCGCAGGCATTTTCATAGCCTTCGCCAACAGGCGGAAGACATCGGTGTTCGACTTGCTCTCACCCAGGGGAGCAATACATGGGTCATTCACCTGCACATAGAAATGTCCATACGAGTGGTGAATGTCAAAATGCTCGAGCTGCGACGTGGCAGGCAGCACAATGTCGGCCCATCTGGCTGTGTCCGTCATGAAGAGATCATGGACAACGGTGAAGAGGTCCTCCCGGCCGAAGCCTTTCCATACCCGTTCCAGATTCGGGCAGACTGCTGCGGGATTGCTGTTGTAAACATAGATCGCCTTCACGGGCGGGCCCGGCAGTTCACCATTCAGTGCCTCGGCGAGGTTCACCATATTAATGGTGCGGGTACCGGGCGGAATGAAGTCTGGCCGCTCAAGGCGATGCCCCGGCAGATCATAGAGCTTGCTGGTGCTGAGCATCGCTCCGCCACCTGTATCGCGCCAGGCTCCCACCACGGCAGGCAACACGCATAGCGTCCGCACTGCCATACCGCCACCATAATGGCGCTGCAGACCATAATTCAGACGGATGAGGCTGGGCCTGGTAGTTGCATATTCAGAGGCAAGACGTTCAATGTCGGTTACCGGAATGCCGGTGATGGCGGACACCTTGTCGGGTGGGTATTCGTTGAGAGCGCGTTCACGCAGGGCCTCGGCACCGAGGCAGAAGTCATTCAGGTAGTCAGCGTCTTCCCGCTTGTCGCGGAAGATGCAGTGCATGAGTCCCAGTGCCAGGGCAGCATCGGTGCCGGGGCGGATAGGAATCCACCAGTCGCTGCGGGCTGCAGTGCGTGAACGGTAGGGATCGATGGTCACGATTTTGGCACCTTGCTTCTTTGCCTGGTGCATGATCGACCAGAGGTGCATATTGGTGACGCTGGTGTTGGAACCCCAGTTGATGATGTACCTGCTGTGAACAACGGTATCGGGATCGATGGCAGCACGGGTACCCAGGGTGATGTTGCTGCCAGCCATGCCAGCGGTGGAACAGATGGTGCGATCCAGCAGCGAAGCGCCGAGTAAATGGAAAAAGCGACGGTCAAGACTGTTGCCTTGTATCTGCCCCATGGTACCGGCATAGCTGTAAGGCAGAATCGCTTGCGGACCATGTAGCGAGGAGGCGATCTGTTGAAAGCGCTCGGCAATGGTTGCGATGGCTTCGTCCCATGAGATGGGTATGAACTGCCCTGCCCCCTTGGGGCCGACGCGCCGGAGCGGTGACTGCAAACGCTCAGGATGGTAGACACGTTCGAGGTAGCGATTCACTTTGACGCAGAGAAAGCCCTTCGTGAACGGATGCGTTTTGTCACCACGGAGATCAACTGCACGTCCATCCTGAACCTGCACAGACATGCCACAGGTATCGGGACAATCATGCGGACAGACGGCGCGGTGGTTGTGGAGGTTCAAAGGAATCGATGACGTACGAGACATGCAGAAAGTTCCTTAATTCATGAGCCTGTCCCAGGTTTCACAACGACAAGAGGGGTTCTCTCTTTTTTACATGATTCTCTTGCTCTGCGATTGTACCGCTGTTACAAATGGAAGTCGGAGATGTTTACTCCTGGTGCGTCGCCAGGAAAGTGACGGTTTCCCAGGCAGGTGTGGTCACCTGCATCACCCGTCACCCAGCATCTGTGCCGTTCCATCCGAGATCCCCAATCGGTCTCTCTCCTGTTCATCGGAGGTAGTGTATGCGGAGGTTTATGTTTGTTCATCGGCAGACCATGCCGAGGCGAAAGGGGTTCACGTTGATTGAGCTCCTGGTGGTGATCGCCATCATCGCCCTGCTGATGGCGCTCTTGTTGCCTGCCATCCAGAAAGTACGCGAAGCAGCCAACAAGATGTTGTGCGGCTCGAACATGCGACAGATCATGATAGCGGGTCACAATTACCATAACGATTACAACAAACTGCCTCCAGGCTATCTGGGACCTATCCCTGTAACCGGTCAGGGTATCAATGACCCCGGTCCACCATACACCGGTCCCCAGATCGGCATGCTGGCCTTGCTGCTTCCTTACCTGGAAGCTGACAATGTCTTCAAGCTGTTTGCCAGTGGTATTGAACTGTCTCTGAATCGCACTGGCCCCAACTGGTGGAACATCACTACGCCACCAATGACCGCCATCGCACAGACCCAGATCAAGACCTTCTACTGCCCGAGCGATGACTTGCGCAATGATACTGCTGATGCCACAGGAGCAGGCCGTCAGATCTGGGGTGGTCCTGGCACGTATGTCATCGGCGTGCACATGTGGAATGATACCACTGCAGGTGCTTTTGGCGCGCTGGGCTTCCAGGGTGTACGGGCCAGTACCGCTGGTCTCAACACGGGTACAGCTGGTGCAGACCTCCTTGGTTTCACTAACTACGTAGGTATTGCCGGTGCCTGCGGTGAAGGTACTAACGTTCTCAACAACTACCTCACCTTTTTCAACGGCATGGTCGCGATCCGGTCTTGGCAGTTTCGACGATTGATCAAACGTCAACGCTGTTCCTAGGTCAGCGACTGTTCAGGATGGTACGAGCAACACCATCGGCATCGGCGAAGGAATAATGGCCGTACCGCCTTGCTCCTCAATCTTCTCAACGACTGGGTGCTATCGTAGCCCTTGTCGGCGATGACTTGTTCCGCGGAGATTCCATCGATCAAGGCTGACGCCTGCGTGACATCATGCACTTCGCCACCAGTTAGCAGGAAGCGAACTGGCAACCCAAGCCCTTCGCAGGCAATGTGGACCTTGGTTCCCAGTCCTCCCCGAGATCGTCCCAACGCTTGGTCTCCCCTTTTTCAGGGCTCCTGCTGCATGCTGGTGGGCCCTGACAATCGTCGAATCGATCAGCAGCCATTCCAGATCAGGATCTTGCATTCGCTCAAAGATTTCCTGCCAACGCCCCGCCTTGGCCCAGCGATTGAACCGCTGATAGATGCTGTTCCAGTTACCAAAGCGAGCAGGCAAATCACGCCACTGAGCACCGGTGCGGGCCGTCCACAACACAGCATCAATAAAGAGTCGATTGTCCTTGGCCGTACGTCCTGAATCGCCTTCTTTGCCTGGCAGCAGGTGCTTGATCTTCTCCCACTGCTCATCCGTGAGCTCGAATCGTCGCATGATCTTTCTCCAGAAAATCCTTCCTTGGACTTCACTGGTTTACCGCTCTGCCCCAACTTATGCTAGATCAATGTCAACACGGCCTAACTACGTAGGTATTGCCGGTGCCTGCGGTGAAGGTACTAACGTTCTCAACAACTACCTCACCTTCTTCAACGGCATGGTGCCCATCGGTCTTGGCAGTTTCGTCGGTATCTTTACCAATCGTGGAACGCTGACCCTGGGTCAGTTGACTGTTCAGGATGGTACCAGCAACACCATCGGCATCGGCGAAGTGGATGGTGGTTTTTACCAAAACCGTCGACTCTACAAGCTGACGTGGATGGGTATTGGTTCGGGTGGTGTGTTTATGGGCACTCGTCGTGGCAATATTGACCACAGCCCCTACGAAATGTCCAGCAAGCACACGGCAGGTTGCAATGTTGTTTTTGGTGATGGTTCCGTTCGAACCCTTCGCTATGGCAACGCCAGCCTGTTCAATGGGCCTACCCCTGCAAATGTCATTCCTCCCCCTAACACTCCTCAAGACTGGTTCAGCTTGATGACCCTCGTGGGCCGTCGTGATGGTTTCAATCGAGATGTCTCGGCCATTATCGACTAGTCACATTTCATTCCCACATGTCAATGCGGCACAGGTGCCGCATTGATCACTTTCAGGAGACCTCATGAAAGCTGTTGCGACCGTTTGTTTAGTTTGCTTTTTGATCGCTGGGTGTGGCAAGGAATCCAAAGTAGAGATCCCCTCTGCACCCGTGAAAGTAGACACCAGCAAGATTACCGTGGCTGGTGTGGGTGGCGATTCAACTCCTCCCAAAGCTCCAGAGAAGAAGACAGGAAAATAATAGCCTGCATCGACATCTTCCTCACTCCAGCAGTACCTGCTGGAGTGTTTCATTTCCAGGCCAGGCCGCTGCGTTCTTTCCAGTAGGTCTCACTCGATTCAGCAATCGCAGGTAAGTCGATCACATCGCTCACTTCCAGCGCCTTGGCGTTGCTCCATACCTGTTCCGCCTGGGCAGCGCCAGAAAGCACGACATCGACAAAAGGTTGTGCCAGGATGGCAGCGAGGGCTGCAGCATCGACGGCACACGACCTTGCAGCACACCACTGTCGCAAGGGACTGTCCATCTCCTGCCCCCTTTCGGTGAGCCTGCCGTTGGCGAGGCCTTCCTTGATGATGACAAACCAGCCTGCCTGGTGAGCAGCTTGGAGCATGACGCCGGCTGAAGGTTCGAGCAGATTCCATGTTGCCTGCACACTGCCAAAGAGAGGCTGCGCCCCACGCTGGATCGTGAGCGCCTTCTCCAGTGTAGCTGACTGGCCAACGCCAGTTACAGACAGGCCGATCAGCATGCCGCCGTCACGCAGTCGAGCCAGCTCATCGAGCACAGCTGCATTGTCCAACACGCCGCTCTCGAGTGTGGCAGAGTGAATCTGGTAAAGCCGCAGCCAGGGACCAAGCCACTGGCTGCTTTCGCCAAGCTGCTGTCGCAACCTCGCCAGCGAGTGTTCCTTGACCTCATGTACCGCAGCATCGATTTGCCAGTTGGCGGTATAGGTGTAGCCCCACTTGGAACTGACCGTGATCTGTGCCGGGTCGACATTGCGAATCTGCAGCCAGCTTCGCAGGAACTCTTCACCCCGCCCGTAGGAACGGGCGGTATCGAACCAGCGAATACCCGCTGCCCAGGCTGCATCCAGCACCCCAATGGCATGATGTAACATGACTTCCGGAGTGCGTTCCGAGGGTAGATCCTCGCCATGCCCGAGATTCATGTATCCGGGTCGGCCGATTGCCGCTAAACCCAGCCCCAGGCGGGTGTAGGTGATGGTCTTTCCCTGTACAGACTTCGTCAGGACTTGCATGATGTGTCTCGCAGCAAAGCCCGGGCACAGGCGCTGGGCAATCCCGGGCCGGCGAAGATCATACCACTGTAGAGTTCCACCAGTTGTGCTCCAGCCTGTCGCAACTGAACAGCATGCTGCGGCTCGGTGATCCCGCCACAGCCGATGATCAACATCTCCGGCCCCACGATCGAGCGAAGCAATTCGATGCTGGCGATAGCGATGGGCAGCAGCGGGCTACCCGAGATGCCACCCGCATCACGCTGCAGGAGTTCCTGCGTGAGCCGTGTGGACGTGTTGACCGCTACCAGTCCATCACATGCCTGTTCTTTCAGAAGAGGAGCAAGTACAGGTTCCAGACTCTCGCGATTCCAGGCAACCTTGTTGGGATCGTCGGGAGGCAGCTTCATCAGTAATGGCAGTGGTCGGTGCGTGCGTTCCGCGTGCTGTCGCAGGTGATCCCGGAGCGGCTTGACCAGGTCGCTCACCAGTCTCGGGTCGCTGAGCATGCCGCGCAGGCCAGCTGTGTTGGGCGAGCTGAGATTGACCACAAAGCAGTCCGCCAGTTCATGCAATGCATCGACAAGCTGGCACAACTCCGTACGGGCCAGTTTGAGAAACTCCGCAGGACTGTTGCAAGCCTTCAGATGCCCCGGATGCGGCCCGATGTTGCAGGCGACAATCATCCCCCTTCGCTTGCTCGCTGGATAGGCAGCCAATCGGCCAGTGATGGCCTGAAGCCCATCATTCGGAAAGCCGAGCTTGTTCCAGATGGCTCGCTTGTTGTAGAGACGTTCGAGCCGGGGGCGATCAGGGTTACCAGCCCAGGGCTCCACCAGAATGGTACCCACTTCGACAAAGCCGACACCCAGCCGCTCGATCCCTGCCAGTGCAGTTGCATTCTTGTCGAACCCTGCCGCGATGCCAACGCGATTGCGAAAGGTGAGCCCCTTCCAGACAAACGGATCATCTGGTGGGGATGCCCAGCGTATTGGCACCTGCAGCAGCTTCAGTCCTGCAGCATGAGCCGTCTCGGGCGAGAGTAGTTGAATCAATGGTCTGGCGAATCGATACCAATGCATGCACGTTCCAGCCGTACGACTTCACCTTGGTAAAGTATGGCGGCGGAACGTGAGAGCGAGATGCTCTGTGGATTTGTGTCGTGATGGAATCAGACTACCTGCAAGGTACCCGTTCCTACTGCAGCACTGTAAGCGGTCCGGCCACCATAGCTGGTGGTGGTGCTCAGGTTGACCAGGCTTGCCACGACGCCAGAGGTTTGATCCCATGCCCGGAAGTTCAGGCTGACAGTCCCTTTGAACGTGGAGTTGGGGACATAGCGGATGAGATCCTGGGCACGCAACAGGCGAGCACTGCTGTTGGAGAGCGTTCCCATATTGGTCCAGGTGGTACCACCATTGGTAGAGTACTGCCAGGTACCGGTCGCGGTGCCGGTGAGACCGGTGATGGCGATGCCAGCCTTGGCGTTCAGATCGTTATCTGTCACTGAGTATCCCAGCAGAGTGGAGACCAGGGTGCCAGTATTAGTGGTGCCGGTCTGGTAGTTGTTCAGCCTGAAACCGTTCGCGGTGTTGAGCACTGGAGCAGCGTTGCTGACCTGTACCCAGGCAAAGACCTGATCGGCACTATAGGCGGAGTTACCACCGACGCTGGATGCATTGGCGAGAGTACCGGCTGTTCCAGTCGTGCGGTCCCAGGCACGGAAGACGAAGCTGGAAGGGCCGGTGGTGTTGGTCTTGGGGTAGAAGCGGAGATAATCGGTGGAGCGAAGCAACAGGGCGCCGGTATTGCTGGCAGTGCTGAGGGTGAACCAGTTCGTACCGTTGGTGCTGTATTTCCAGGTACCTTTGCTGCTATCGATGGCGGTGATGGCGATGCCCCTCAGTGCATTGGCATCCGCATCGGTAACCTTGTTGGCAATCAGCGTAGCAACCTGCACGGAAGGTGGGGATGTGGAATTAAAGGCAACAGTTCCCAACAGGTAATCAGCAGCGGTACTGAGCACGGGGGCAGTGTTCACTGCGATCACGCTGATGCTGGCGGAATCGACAGCGGTACTGAAAGCTGAGGTACCACCCGTGGTTGCCAGGGTGCTCGTACCACCAGCGGTGCCAGTAGTACCATCCCAGGCCCGATAGCTGAAGCTCGCCGTACCGACAAAGTTGCTGTTAGGCACAAACCGCACCAGATCGGTCATGCGTAACAGCCTGGCAGCAGTGGTGGTACTCCCCGCGAGGCTGGTCCAGGTAGTGCCATTGTTGGTGGAGTATTGCCACTGTCCACTCGTGCTGGCTGCACTGTATACAGCAATGCCAAGCTGATTGGCAGTATTCACATCAGTGATGGAATTGCCCGTGATGCTGGCGACAGAATTACCCGCAGAAGTGAAGGTATTCTTGTTGATGTTGCTGAGGGTAGCCACATAGCTGGCATTCAGTACAGGAGCCGTATTACTGGGAGGCGGCGGTGGTGGATTGCCCGTCTGGCCTGCCACACCATCGACTTTAACATTGGCGGAACCCACTGTGACGCTTTTACTGATGGGGCTGCTCAGTCCGCCACCGCTGAAGGTGACCGTGTAGCTCCCGGCGGGAACCTGCAGCTGGTACCCGCCCGCGGTCATGCTCGTGGTGCTGAACGTTCCTGCAGAACCCACGATCGAGACATTCACTCCACCCAGACCTTCTCCATTGTTATAAGTGCCACTGGAATTACCATCGGCATAGACGACACCGAGCAACCAGGAGTTGCCAAAGCTTGAACGGTTGCCGAAGTCCTGCGTAATGACATACGGCCCAACCTGGGTGGCTGCGTTGCTTTCAGCAATCACGGAGATGCCAACCTCGCGGTAGCTGGCATTCATCATGTTGATGCGATGGCCTGCCGGGTTTTGCAAGCCGCCGGTGCCGAAGCCCCAGTCAATTGCAAACCCAGCGTGGCCATAGAGCACAGAGTCGGAATAGGCGTAGATGTTTTCGCCCAAGGCATTCCAGGTGGTGTAGCCACCGTTGCTGGCGCGGGTGGGGAGTGCAGGTTCGCCAGGAAGCTGGTGCGACTGAGTGTCGGCAGCAATCATTGCCAGGTTGTGAGTCCGAGAGGAGTTCATCAAGCCTTCGCTCCAGGCGAGTGGAGCGGCTGCGGTCAGGCTGGCCCATTGACTGGCGAGAGTAGAACCACTGACACCGAAGTAGCTGAGTGCCGCCTGCACGCTGGCATCGCGGGCCTGCAACGGGTTGGTGCTGACGAGCAGGCGGTTGAGTTCACCAGCCGGATCCATTCGCATGCGGTTGGTGAGTTCGAGCATTTCCTGCTCGAGGCCGGTCGGGTTGATCGCCGGCACATCACGCCCTTCCAGTACTTCCAGTTGAAGGGGCGACGGGCGACGACGGACAACAGTGGCCTTGCCGAGGGAACGAACCCATCCAAACAGACTGGCAACTGGCATGATGCAAACTCCCGATGATTTCCGCAGCAAGCTACGTAACCATAGGTCAAACCCACACAAGCTTCAAACAATGCACACCCGGAACGACTGTTTTCTTGCAAACAACCTGTTGTTGTTGGTACACTGGGTAAGCTTTGGGTAACCCGCACAGTTTGCCAGGAATCGAGCCGATTTCGGCCACTAATCCGCATTATCATCAGATTCACCCTCAAAGGCTGCTATGTACCCCGACTTGGCTAAGCATCATTTCCCCGTTTCACAGCTTTTCCGTCAGCCTGCCACCCCAGCCGAGTGGGACCGTTACCGGCTGAGCGATGACCAGGTCGAGTTCTTTCATGAGTATGGCTACCTCAAGGGCATACGTGCACTGGACGACAAGCAAGTGGCCCAACTGCGGCAGGAACTGGCGGACATCGCTGATCCGAAGCATCCAGGGCACGAACTCTTCTACGAGTTCCATTCCAACGAGTCGAACGACCCGAACAAGGTACTCTTCCACTGCCTGGGGCACTGGCGCATTACCCCTGGCTTTCATGATCTGCTCTGGAACCCTGCTTTGCTGATGCCTGCATCGCAACTGCTCGGCGGCCCGGTGCGTTTCTGGCATGATCAGCTCTTCTGCAAGCCCGCCCACCACGGCGGCGTGGTCGCCTGGCATCAGGACTATTCCTACTGGACCCGCACGCAGCCGATGGCTCACCTCACCTGCTGGATCGCCCTCGACGACAGCACCGTGGAGAACGGCTGTCTACGCTATGTACCGGGCAGCCATCGCTGGCCGCTGCTGCCCATGCCCGCCCTCGCCGGTGATATGGACGGTTTGCGGGCAGTACTGAACGAGGAGCAAGTGAAACAGTTTGACAACGAAGTGCTGGTAGAAGTGAAGGCGGGGGAGTGTGCGTTCCACCATCCACTGCTGGTGCATGGTTCGAAAGAGAACCGCTCGCCACGATCCCGCCGGGCCGCGGTGATGAACTACGTGCGCGATGGCGTGAAGAGCGTGCAGGCCATCGAATTGCTCAAAGGCGTGCCACCACTGAAAGAAGGCGAGGCACTTTCGGGCAGGTACTTTCCGCTGCTGAAGGGGTAAACTTACACCACTTCGAGCGCCTTCTCCAAATCGTGCTGCAGGTCAGCCACTTCTTCAATGCCGACGCTCAGTCGGATGAGCCCATCGTCCACGCCGCGCTTCTTGCGAATCTCGAGTGGGATGCTGGCGTGGGTCATGGTGGCAGGGTGATTCACCAGCGACTCGACACCACCCAGGCTCTCAGCCAGGCTGAAGAGCTTGGTGGTGGTGAGGAACTTCATGGTCGCTTCCTTGCCGCCGACGACACGCAGGCTCACCATGCCGCCAAAGTCGCGCATCTGCTTTTTGGCGATGGCATGACCGGGGTGCGAGGCGAGGCCGGGGTAGTAGACCTGCTCCACCTTGGGATGATGCGCGAGCCAATCGGCGAGGTACCGGGCACTCTGGCAGTGCTTCTCCATTCGCAGTGCCAGCGTCTTCACGCCTCGCAATGTCAGATAACAATCAAATGGTCCCGGGGTCCCACCAGACGCATTCTGATGGAACTTTACCTGGGTCATCAGGTCTTTCCTGCCCACGAGACAGCCACCCACGACATCGGAATGGCCTCCCAGGTATTTCGTTGTGCTGTGCAGCACCAGGTCAGCGCCGAGCCGCAACGGCTGCTGCAGATAGGGCGAAGCAAAGGTGTTATCCACCACCAGCAACGCTCCCGCTTTCTTCGCCAGCTCAGCTACAGCGGCGATATCGATGATCTGCAACAGCGGGTTGGTCGGGGTTTCCACCCAGATCATCTTCGTCTTCGGGGTGATCTGCTCAGCGAAGCCCTTAGCTGAACCATCTTCGGTATACTTTGGCACGAGGCCCCAGGGGCGGTAGACCTTCTCGAGAATGCGATAGGTCCCACCGTAGAGATCAGCGTTGGCGAGTATCTCATCGCCCGGCTTGAGCAGCGCCGCCAGGGTGGCATTGGTCGCCGCCAGGCCTGAAGCAAAAGCCAAGCCCATCTCAGCACCTTCGAGGGCAGCTAAACAGGTTTCGAGTGCTGCCCGGGTCGGATTGCCACTGCGGCTATATTCGTACCCTTTGTGGTTGCCGGGGGCTGCCTGGGTATAGGTGCTGGTGGCATAGATGGGGACAATGGTCGCCCCGGTGGCGGGGTCCGCATCCTGCCCTGCATGGATGGCCCGAGTCGCAAAGCCGAGGTGTGCAAAAGAGTGCATGCGTATGCCTCGTGTGTTTTCCCTCATGGAGAGATGAGGGCGATATCAACAATATGATATGGGATCGCCGATCTACTTCAGGACAATGCCCCACTGGGCCAGTTGCAACTGTTCCTGAGCGCTCAGTCGACTGAAGTGGGACAAGAGCATCGCCTTCTCCCAGGCAGCTTTCGCATTGCTGGGTTGCTGCATCTGATGCCAGACTGATGTCAGGTACAGCGATGGGCGTGCATCGAGTGGTGAGGCATGCCCTGCCCTGACGAGTGAAGCCCGCGCTTTGCCTAGCAGTTGCTCCGCGCTGGCCATGGTTTCTTCGTCCTTTTTACTGGCACGGTGTTCAGCCAGCAAAACCAGTCCAATGCCCCGGTGCAACTCTTCGCCAAACCTGTCCCCTTTTTCCACAGCCAGTTCCATTAAGCGACTGTGTCCGTGCAGTCGGCAATGGAGCGGTAGCGGTGGGTCAGCCACTTCAGCCAGGGCTGTCTGGAACTCTTGAAACGACAGGGAAAACTGTTCCTGCTTGAAGTAGAGCTCCGCCAACTGCATGCGGATCATCACACTGTCAGGATAGGTTTGCAGGTAGCGACGCAGACTCACAGTAGCCAGCGGGAGATCATTCTTCTCGAGAGCTGCGGTAGCTTTGAGCAACAGCGAACGGGCGAGTGCGATAGACGAGTCTGAGGGTCCCGGCGCAGCCGACGATGCATTCGCTGTGGAAGCGATATTCAGTGTCGGCTGCGCCAGACGTGGAGGAGTCGGCACCGTAGTGCCTGGCCCGAGAGTGGGTGCCGACTCATGAGCCTCGTCCGGAGTTGACGCCACATAGATGGCGGGAGGCGTCAACAGATCGAACGAGGTCGCGGCTACACCCTGGCAACCGGTCAACGTCACCCAAGTCATCGGGGTGAGGTAGAGAGCCTGCGTAAACCAGGGATGATGACGCCGCTTCACAAGACTACTATCGCCCTGAGAAGCTGGGGAAGTACAGAAGAAAAAGAAGACTCAAGAAGCAGGAGTCAGGAGCAAGAAGCCAGAAGTCATTAGGACAGGGAGGATGGGGTAACTATGCTGAGAGGATGTTGAATCGAGCGACATGGACTTCTTTGACTGACTCGCAACTGCTGGCCCAGTGTGAGGTAGATACCTACCGCGCCAGCGGGCCAGGCGGGCAAAAGCGGAACAAGACCAGCTCGGCGGTCAGGCTACGGCACCTGCCCAGCGGGTTGTCAGTCATTGCGGAAGAAAGCCGCTCGCAGCACGAAAATAAAGCTAAAGCTCTCAAACGGATCAGGCAACGACTCTGGCTGGCATTGCGGGAACCCCTGCCGGAACAGCCCGGCGAAGTGACGCTGAACCTGGGACGCAAGGACGAACGGTTCTGGCCCACGGTAGGCCTGGTGCTCGATGCACTCAAACACTTTGAAGCCCAGGTCAGCACCACGGCACAGTATCTGAATACCACGACTGGTAATCTCATCGACTTCCTCGAAATCGAGGATACCGTGTGGACCGAAGCCAATCGCCTGAGGCAACAACATGGTCTGGGGTTGTTGCGGCAAGGTT
The DNA here is from genome assembly GCA_046350055.1 of Gemmatales bacterium. Lineage (GTDB taxonomy): Bacteria > Planctomycetota > Planctomycetia > Gemmatales > HRBIN36 > JAEUIE01. The sequence goes on from JAXMBC010000001.1 coordinate 502,404, forward strand.
GACCTGAACCGGATGTACCGAGAGCGTGTCAAAACCAGAGGGAGAATTCGTCAGTCACCAGCGAGGCGGCTGGATTCCAGCCCCACCGGCTTGTAGAATTCTTATGCTGCAATGCACGGAGAGGTGGCAGAGTGGTTGATTGTGCAGCACTGGAAATGCTGTGTACATGAAAGTGTACCGGGGGTTCGAATCCCCCCCTCTCCGCTTGCAATTCTTGTCGATTAGCGTAACTGACTGATCCATCAGCATTTACGCTAACATCCATACCTTCAAAAACGCTCGCTGGTGCACATTTGGTGCACACATTGTGCACAGGAGCGTTGTGCATGTCTGCGAAACGGCGCAAGCCAGCCCGGCTACGTATCGGGCGAGTTTCGATCTATTTCCACCATAACTCGTGGTGGCTCTACTATCGCAACGGCGGTAAGGTTTGCCGGATTAAGTCTGGCAGCTGTCAACGCACTGCCGAACAGCAAGCTGGGCAGATTCACGGTCAGCTCAGTCTTGGTCAAGTGTCGCTACCTGTGACTGGCACTGTTGACGTCGATGTCGTCAAGCAACAGTTTCTCGATCATCACGAGTATGTTCGCAAGTCATCGATGAATACGGTCCGGCGCTACCGGGCAGCACTGGAGCATTTGGTGACTTTTGTCAAGTCGCTTGGCCGCAAAGTGTCACTCCACCTCATCTCCGTCGACACTTTCGTTTGCTACTTGCGTCAATTGGAAGTGGCACCTAACGGTCACCCGAACAGCCGCAAACGTCGTCTGCGAGATGCAGGCATTCGTTACATTCTGGAGGTGTGTCGCAGTCTGTTGAGTTTTGCCAGCCAGCAGAGGCTACTTCCCCCTTATGCAACCAACCCCTTTTTGCGCCTACCCTGGGACCATCTCCGCGTTGAAGACAGAAAGCAGATTTTTGTCTTCGATGAGACAACAGAGATAGCGTTCTGGAAAGCGGCCGATGCATGGTCCTTTTCCATTCACTTTGTACTCGCCAAGACGGGTATGCGTATTGGCGAACTGGTTCATCTCTTAATCGAGGATCTTGATCTGGAGACGGGCTGGTTGACAGTTCGTAATAAGCTCACCTTGGGTTGGCGAGTCAAAACGGGCAACAATCGCAGGATTCCCCTTCTACCTGAAGTGGTTTGCGTGCTTAGATCAGTGATCGGCACCCGGAAGACTGGCCCGGTATTTATGCGACTAAAGTACCGCAGTCGGGCATCCCCCTTGCTAGTCGGGTCGCTAGCAGAGCTTGAAGCTGCTTACCATCAACGGCTAGAGCAGGCTGCAGCTCCAGTGACTCGTCGCGCTGAACTCCAGGCAGCCAAGCAAGTCTGGCGCGATGCTGGCACGGTCAAAGCCGATCAGGTCCGCAATTGCTTCATCCGGACGATGCGTCAGCTGAGCCACGCTGAGGTAACCTGTCCCAAGTCTTGGCGTCACACCTTTGCGACATTGCTGCAGGATGCAAATGTCGATCCACTCATCCGCCAACTTACTCTTGGTCACCGCCCCAGCCTACAAACCGGTCTGGGCATGACCGCTGTCTACACCCATACCCGTCCCGAAACACAACGTTCGCAGATCGAGGCAGCCTTACGTCAATGGCCAGCCTCGCTATCGGCAGCGATGACAAAGCTGGAGGCCAAGCCATGACTCTCAACAATAATCGAGCCAACTCAACTGCTACCAACGCTATTCACATGGTGTTGATCATCGCCCGCATCAGCACTGAGAAACAGGACGCCCGGAGTCTGGATGACCAAGTGGCGTATTGCCGCGACTGGGTCGAGAAGAACCTAGATGGGCCTAATGAGTACATCATCGAAAAGAGCCAGGGCTCTGGAGAGAACCTTGAACGGCCAGAATTGGCTCGATTTGAGCACCTGATCGAGACAGGCCAGATCACCCATGTTGTTTGCGAGGAGTCGTCCAGGCTCTGTCGTCGTAACTACACAGTAACGTTCTGTGAACTGTGTGAGGACTTCGGTGTTCGTTTCATTGCGATCAACGATCACATCGATACCTCGACAGACTGGAGTCTCCACTCCATGTTCTCTAGTATCAAGCACGAAATGTCGAATAAGGACACCTCCAATCGCATTCGCCGTTCGCTACGCAACCGGTTTTCCGAGGGAGGCATCGTCCAATATCAATCGTTTGGCCATATCAAGCCACCAGGTGCTAAGCATGATAGTGAACTGCTCTTAGACCAAGACCTGGTACCCATTATTCGAGAGGTCTTTCGCAGAATTGAAGCAGGATCATCGTACAGTGAAGTAGCAGACTGGTTGAATAGCCAAAATGTCCCAGTGGCAAAACATGCACGAACACCAACATGGGACCATGCTAAGGTCAGGAGAATGGTTACTGACCCGATTTATAAGGGCATTCGTGAGCGTAACCGTAAGAAGTCGCAGCGTGTCAATAGTTCTGGACGACGCAAATCAGTCAATGCTCCGCCAGAAGACCTACTGCTCCGGCAGTGCCCTCATCTGATGATCATTGAGCCAGATCGCTTTGATCGCATTAATGCCGTGCTCAAGCTCCGCAATGAAAAGTACCGGAGAGGAAGGCAAGCAGCTGGCGATTGCCGGAAGGGCCAACCCAGGAAAAGAACGATTTGGCCTGGCCAACAAGTACGCTGTGGTCTTTGTAAACACTTGCTTTACTGGGGTGGGCACGGACAAAAAAATCGCATGATGTGTTCAGCATGTCGCCAGTACCAGTGCTGGAACGCAGCCAGTTGCAACGGCTTCGATTTGGCACGACGGGTAACCCAGAAAGCACTCGAACTAATCGAATGTCTTCCAGAATACTCCAATGAGCTTCGCAAGCAGGTTATGCAGGAGGTGAAGGCCCGCCTGGAGAACTCTGATGTCGCTAAGAAGTCCCTTCTGAAAGAGATCGGCTCGCTGGAGCTGAAGATCATCAACGTCACTAATGCTATTGCGGAGTTGAGATTAAGCCCCTCTCTAATGGCGCAACTCCAGGACCTTGAACACCAACGCAGCTTGAAACAGGCTGAGCTAGACACGCTGAAGTTGGAGGACAAGATAGAAGTCGAGGTGCCATCCATGCTGGAACTCAAGCAGCTAGCACGGCAATGTTTGGAAGACGCCAACTTCAAGGACCCGGAGACCTATCGGCTTCTCAGTCAGCTGTTTCCTGGAATCGAAGTCTACCCATACATGTCAATCGATGGCGGCAGCGTAGTGCTGCGAGCTCATGTAACCATTCATCTGGATGCGCTTAAGGCGCAAACACTTCCGCCGGAAACGTGTTCAGGACTTCTGAAGCATGACTTCGTCGTGGACCTCTTTGAGCTACCACAGAGGGTGAAAGTCTTGAACGACGTCCCAGTTCTCCTGGCTGCCGGTCATGCCAAGAAGGAGGTCGCGAGGAGACTCAAGGTTGCTCCACTGGTTATTGATCGGGCGTTAGCGCTACAATCCATGATGGATCTGCAAGGCGTCCAAGATCCTTATCGGCAACTTAGTTTGCCACCTGAGAAATCTAAGATCAAGCGTCATGAGCACCCACGCTACAAACGGGAAGAAGGTGCCGCTGGTTAGATCAACGGGCCTACCTATTGAACTGCTGTCCCACACTCTATCGAGTGTGGGATTTTTTTTACCAAGGAGATGAATCGATGAGTAAAAGACCACAGACAGGAAAAAGAGCAAGGGTGAATAATTCGCCAGGGCGAAGGGATTCTCCTGCAAGGGAGTTCCTGAAATGGCTAGCAGGCATGGTAGCAGAAAAACTGATCGCCAAAGCAGCTACCAAGAAATCACCGAAGGATAGGAAATAGAAGCAAGTTACAAGCAGTTGTTTTTTGACGACTACTCACTCACAACACCACTAGGAGAATCCATGCACAGGCGTGACCTGTTGCGTGCTATTGCGCGCACTACTGGTGATAGCATCAGTACCATTAAACGGCTCGGATTTCATCTGGAAGAAGGAAGGTTGCAGAAAGACAGGTATTGCATGAGGGAACATCCAGCCGACACCAAACCCTTCGAAGTGAAGTCGAAAACATGCTCCGCCAGAGAGTATGCTGATGACTGACCAATTCTATTTGGGTTATCAATGCGAAGCCAAAAGGAGGACGCACGAAGATGACGCTAGTATCGTCATCTGGTTCGTTGATAGAACAGCTGTGATTGCGTGTTGCAATTGGTTAAACTACAAGCTATGGGAGCAGTTAGACCAAATCCATGTAACACAGACCTAACTATTATCCAACACCCTAGAGCAGCCGAAAGGCTGCTCTAGCTTTTTTTTTGCTATCAGCAATGCAATGAAGGTTTGGTTAACAGCTTCAATGCGTTCGAGTTCATGTGTGGGGAACCAGCTTCCTGTTCTTATTCAGTCAGCAGCCAGCGGATGTGCTGTTGACATGGGATGTAGAACTACTGCAAGCCATGCACCGTTGGATAGGAAGGACGAGCAGGGAGCCAGGGGTTCCTTGCTGGCTTAGTTGGCGAGGCTGCCAGAAGTGGGGCGGCCAATATCCTACTCAATTACGTCTATCTGCAAGAAGGCAAGGACTTGGAAAGGCCCCGTTGCCTGCTGGAGGAAATCCTGATGCAGGATCAGGACAACCGTAAAGCAGGGCATAACCTGGGAGGTGTTGCTGAAGCAGTACTTCCTGGATAAAGGTAGTGAGTGTCCAGGAACCTACGAGCGAGAAGTGTAATGCAACGCGAGCTCTGGACCAAGAAACTCGCTCGGATCGTTGCTGACATTGAAGCCGGGAACACCCCCGTCCCTGTTCTTCAACTCTATGTCTTTGGTTCTTATGCACGAGGCGCTCTCAATCCCAACGACCTCGACCTCGTCATTATCCACGAAGAGCCCAGCACCGAGCTTCTTGGTGCCATTCAAACAAGAACGTACTCTTCCTTTGATTCTTTGATGGGGGCTCGTGTTCGCTTCGAGGCGCGTTTACGCCAATCGTTGCGTCGACCTGGGGAAAGGATGGACTTATTAACGGGTACTAGTTTGTCTCAGGTCCTTACCAGCCATGCGGTGCCTCCAGACGAACTTCGATTGCTGTGGGCAGCGGATGATCGCGATTGGCGTACTAAAGTCGATGCCATTTCCCTGAACGCCCATGCTGGCACTGCCCCACGAAACGAGTTCATCTCTCCGAAATTAGCGCAATCTCTGCCCCAAGATGTACTCTTCATCACGCAGAAACTGGCTGAGCTACATCTCATCCTGACACGTATTCCACTGGATACCTTAGAAGGCGATGAGTTCCAGACTCCCCCTAGTACGTTACCCGATGATCATTTTCTCAGCGATTGGGGTGTCAAGGCAAAGAAATATTATCCCTACGCTTGTGCATGGCTCACCAGCCAACGAGTCAACAGAATCCTCATCACGCACCAATGCGAACTCTTTGACGACCTGTTTCAATACCGCGTTCAATTAGGAAAACTCAATCTCTTGAAGATGAACAGACTCTTTGACCGTGTTACTCTTCGCAAACAATGTTTGATCCCATTCTTCAAGCGAGGTTCTGCCAGAGAGTTACTGGTCTTTGAACGGGGACCGCAATGGAAGCCATGCCTTGCGGACAGTGAAGATGGTCTTATGACCGAACGACTGTTGACGCTCCGCCCCATCGTCGAATTGCTCGGGGGAACGAGCGATGGATAGGAAGACGGGCAACAACGGCATCAAGGAATACCAAGCGCTGGCGGACGCGAGTGGATGCTATTCCTTGATTGCATTACTGCAGAAAACAGCCTGTTTTCCGCAACTCTTGTTCGCTGATGCTTGTAATGGCAACTGCGAGATAGTCGCAAATTGTGGCGAGGGCGTATTTACCATAGTTCAAGCTGATAGTTCTTGGCAGTCGGTAGATAGATGATACGATCAGGCTGGCTGGTTTCGGAAGACTAATGATGGACGCTATATCGAAACTGAGGTCATTACTTCTTGCCGGTAAGCTTTCGTATGCGGAAGTTCTCATTGACGAGCAGTTGAAGAAGGCGAGTAGCCCAGGGGAGCGAAGCCGTTGGATAGCAAGTGCAGGGGTACTCAAGTGCCTGCAAGGTAAACCGGAATGTCTTCAGGCTTTTCGCGAAGCACTTCAATTGGATCCGAGTAATCACAGTGCACGCTGGAACTACGAGCTACTCATCGCAGATCAGTTTGGTGTTGGAGTTGCCCCCCTCACAACTCGGGGATCGAAAATAACACGCATTGCTGTGTTGAGTTTTCTGTTTAACTGGCCCTCTACCGGCGGCGGCATCGTCCATACCGTGGAACTGTGTGATTTCCTGCAACGTGCCGGATACGAGGTGGAGCACTTCTATGCCCATTACGATCCTTGGGAACTGGGAGTGGTCAAGCAAGCGACGCCGATGAAGAGCCACGCACTTCACTTTCACGATTCAGACTGGAGTCTACCAGGTATTCAACAACGTTATCGCGTGGCAGTTACCGCGTTCCAGCCCGACTATGTCATCGTGACAGACAGCTGGAACATGAAACCGGTCCTGGCAGAAGCGGTCGAGCAGTTCCCTTACATACTTCGCTTGCAGGCACTGGAGTGCCTGTGTCCTCTCAATAACATTCGCTTGCTGCCTGATGGACAAGGAGGACTTCGGCAATGCCAGCTGCACCAATTGGCAACTCCAGATCAATGCCGTGAGTGTGTAAGTCAGAACGGGCAGCGCTCCGGATCCCTCCACCGTCATGAACGGCAACTAGCCGAGGTGGCGAGTCCCAAGTACGAAACACGACTCAAGAAAGTCTTCCGGCAAGCTCATGCAGTGCTCGTGGTGAATCCGCTGACTGAAGCCATGGTAGCTCCTTATTCAACACGGGTTTGTACGGTGACTGCAGGGATGGACCCCGCCCGCTTTCCCGAGATCTGGCCTGACGATCCCGCACCAGAAAGTGAACGACCGATGAAACAAATCCTCTTCGCGGGATTGATTGATGAGACCATCAAGGGGTTTGGTGTTTTGCACGAGGCCTGCCAGCGCCTCAGCAAGAAGCGGCAGGATTTTGAGTTGCTGGTAACAGCTGACCCGATCGGTCGAATCGACTCCATCACCCGTACGGTGGGCTGGCAGACTCAAGATTCGTTACCCAGGATCATGCGAGGTGCGGACATTGTCGCCGTACCAGCAGTAGCTCAGGAAGCGCTGGGGCGGACCGCTGTGGAAGCTATGGGAGCAGGTCGCCCTGTCGTGGCCAGCCGCCTTGGAGGTTTACCCTTTACCATTCCAGATGGAGCGACGGGACTTCTCTTTGAACCGGGGAATCCCGATGACCTGGCAACCAAGCTGGAGCAGTTGCTCAATAGCGTTGAATTGCGAACGCGTTTAGGGAATGCAGGCAGGCAACGCTTTCTGGAGCACTATGCCTGGCCAGTCATTATTGAGAAGCACTATCTTCCATTACTGGGTGCTCCTCGCTCATGAGCAAGCCCTTATTACACGTGGGTCCCGTGATGCCCGGCTGGGGATCCTGGGAATGGTTAGGGCAAGAACTAATTCCAGAATGGCAGCAGTCTTGGGATGTTTCGACCTTTGACTATGATCAGGAGCCACCAACCCACGGCACACTGGTACTTATCAAGCACCCGCCACCAGCAGCTTGGTGGGAACGAGCCCGGCAGGCGAATCGGCGCAGTGTGTATGCACCAGTGGACCACTACGGTAGCGTAGCAGAGATCGACCAGCAAGCCGGGTGGCTGTCGCAACTCGATCACATCGTCGTTCATTCACCTCGGCTGCAGCGGTATTTCACGGCTTACTCTGAAGTCTCCTACCTTGACCATCACTGGCGTTTTGTCACCCCAGATCCCGTGACACCCCAGCCTGAGGGCCCCATTCTCTGGGTAGGTGTTCACACCAACCTGGAGCCACTTGTTGCCTGGTTGCATGAACATCCTCTGCCTGCTCCGCTCTTGGTTCTCACTAACACCAAGGACCTCGATCCAGTTGTTCACGGGTTTCCTGCCTCTGCTCAGATCACCATGCAAACCTGGACACCAGCGAATCACCTCGACGCACTCCGGGATGCGCGAGGAGCCATTGATGTGAAGGGAGATGATTTCCGGCAACGGCATAAGCCATCCACCAAGGCAATAGACTACGTGATCTCCGGACTTCCATTGGCGATGCCCGGCCACTCCAGTTCGGTCGAACGGCTGAACTTCATGGGACTGAACATTCCTGAACCGACCGATCTCACAAGGTGGTTTTCCCCGGAGTACCTGCAAGCAATTCATGCATGGCGTGCCCAGTGGAAGGACCCCTTATCCCGAGCAACAATTGCCCAGCAGTGGATGAAGTACTTTTAGGGGTGCAGCTATGGAACCGATTACGATTTTGACGCCTGTCTACCTGGATCGACCAGAACGCTTAGCGTATCTGCAAACCACCCTCCGTTCGTTTTATCAGTGCTGCCAGTATCCTGGTCCATTTAGTCACTATCTGGTCGATGATCGTTCTCCGTTCTTTGCCAAGGAATTGAGGGAGCTATGTGAGCAGTACGACATTCGGCATTTGGGGAGAACTGACCCCAAGACTCGTCGCGGATTCTTTGAAGTCTTTCGATGGCTTCTGTCCACCGTGAAGACCGAGTTCTTTCTGTATTTGGAGCCAGATCATTACTTCTACCTGCCAGGGGATTTCCTGAGCCCAATACTGAAGCTGTTTGCTCAGGTGCCAGATCTCGTGGGGGTCTACTTGCGTGCACCCATGACTTTGGAACGGTTCAAGCTCGTGGGCGAACAGTTAATCACCATGGACAACAATCAACTGGATCGCCACACGATTGATGAAGCGAATACCGGCTGGCTGGGACGCGGTTATCAACATGAAGGGTTCTCCCTGATGCCGACACTGTGGCGAACCCAGCCGCTCCAGGAGTATTTCCTGCGGGAAGGATTCTGGCTCGATGTTCCCACTCCCTATGAACTGGAGTTCCAGGTGGACCACGACTGGTTCCGCCATCCTCGCCTGATGGGTTACCTGAACGCACAGGCTTTTAGTTATCACATCGGTCAAACGGGTGGCATGGGTGGAGGGCACACGTTTCCACGCAACACACAATATGAAGAGGTTTGGAGCTCGAAAATCTTATGATGAGCCGGGTTACGCTGTTGCATTAATTGCTCAAATCTACGTGCTGAGCAGTTGAAACAGCTTGCAGCTTGATTTGAGTAACTGGATAATCCCGAGAGTGCAAGAATTAAGAAGCTTGAGCTGAAGTTGAGTTCAGGCGAACGATGCGCCCCGTTCTCCGGTGGGAGTCATCGCAATGTATCAATGTGTCGTGACGGAAGATACACTTCCACGCTCGGGGACGGTGACGATGGGTGGCGGGAGTCCCACTCCGCCCGCACTCGGTTCATCCGATGGTTGCCAGGGAAGTGGCTGCTGTAGTCCTGGTGGCACGAATATTGTTATTGGTGATCAGCCTCCGTTCTGGCACGGCGGGACAATGCCAGGCTCCGGCGGTTCTGGCCATGGTGGTTCAGGCGGAGGAGGTGGTTGTGGCTGCGGAGGGAGTTGCGGAGGCGGGTGTGGTTGTGGCGGTAGTTGCGGTTGCGGCATTTCTGCTCCTGCCATCCCACGTCCGGGGCTTACCCTTCCCGCGCCGATCACCGTGGCTGACACGATCCAGGACTCGTCGGTCTTTCCTCGCGCCTCCTTCTCTTCGCCAGCCCTGAATACGCTGCAAGCTCAATTCAGTGAGTTGAGCAAAGATGCCGGGCACAGTCTGGGAGAGTACAACGGGCATGTCGGGGCCTTCCCTGTGGTGGAACCCGTTTCCGGCACGCTCTATGCCATGCTGACTCCACCGGTAGGTGGGTTGTTTGACCCCTTCCCCCAGTTCTTCTATGCCGGCAAATCGCCTGCTGCTTCGACCTATGGTTACGGTTGGAATTGCACTTGGGATCGCACGTTGGTCATGGTCAGTTCCACGGTCGTCAATGTCGTGGTGGCCAGTGGCACTTCATTTGTATTCAGCGGCAAAGATGTCAGCGGTTATTACTCTCCAGCCAGTGGGCTTTCAAGCAGCGTGCAGGAATCAGGCAGCGGCTGGAATGAAGTCACCGATACAGGAACGAAGTACCGTTACGATAGCTCCGGTCTGCTCAAGTATGTGGCCAATGGCTCGGATACACGCTGGACCGTGACCCGTGATGGCGGCGGTCGGATCAACTTCATCACCGATCCGTTCCTGCGCCGCACCAGTTTTGCCTATGACGGTTCGAACAAGATCAGACGGCTGACTGATCCAGCCAACCGCATCACCAGCTTCGTGGTCGATGGCTCCGGGGACTTGACCAAGTTCACCCGGCCTGATGGCAATCGCACCACGATGGCCTACGATGGCAACCATCGCCTGACAGGCTGGAATCCCCTGGGCGGGCCTCGCTATACCCTGGCGTATGATGGCTCAACCGGGAAGGCTACCTCGCTGCTTTGGCCTCTGGGGGGACGGGTCAGTCTCACTTATCGCTACAAGTTCGGAACTATCCCTGTCGGCACGGTCATCTCCGATGCACATTACCTGCGTACCACGCTGACCTATACCAATGGCGTGCTGGGATCAGTACGCAATCCTTTGGCTCAGATCTGCACGTTTACTTATTCCAATGGGTTTTTAGCCAGTTACACCAATCCCCTGTTGTCAGCCTGGGTAGTAGGCAATCAATCCAACGTCACCTATGGTCGTCGAGCACTCAGCTTCGCGCCTCCACCCCTGGTGTTCCCCCCTCCGGAGGATAATTACTTTGTCGGGGTGAACAGCTCGGGCCAGTCTACTTCCATAGTCGATGCCAATGGGAACAGCACGCTGTTCCGGTACGATGGCAACAAGAACCGGATTGCCTCTATCGATCCACAGAGCCGGAGAAACACCTACCTTTACAACAGCCGCGGACAACTGGCGGGCATCCTGAATCCTCTGCTGTTCCGTAGCACGTACCTTTACGATTCGGTGGGTCGGCTGCAGGCCTGGCTCAATCCGGCCAACCAGCGGTACAGCTTCGGCTATGATGCCTACAGCCAGGTGAACTGGCACAGTACTCCGGCAGGCACACGGACCACCTACCTGCGCGACATCGTAGGCCGGGTGCAATCGGTGATCGATCCGCTGCGTCGTCGGACGAGCTACGTGTTTGACGCCGGAGTCCGGGTTTCGTCCGTGATCAACCCGCTGAACTTCCGCGTGTCATATCTGTTTGATGCAGCAGGACGAACGGTCGCAAAGATAGATGAACTCGGGGCACGCACCACAGCCGTGTACGATCATGGCGAGGATCATCCTTACCGCATGGTCGATCCGATGGGACGGATCACGACCAGTGTCTTTGACAATGCTCATCGCAAGATCGCGAGCATCAATCCGTTGAGCTTCCGCAATACGACGGTTTATGATGCTGCAGGAAATCCGATTGCCAAGGTTGATCCCTTGCTGCGGCGGACGACCACGATCTATGACGAGCGGAATCGGGTGAAGGCCCAGATCAATGGCTTGAACTTCCGCACCAGCTACCTCTACGACAACTCAGATCGTCTCACGGCGGTGGTGAATGCGCTCAACCAGCGCACCACCACGATTTATGACACGCTGTTCAATCCCGTAGCCCGGGTGAATGCCCTGGGCTTCCGCACGACCACGGTCTATGACCGTGCCAATCAGCCTGTCTCCATGATCAGCCCGCTGTTGCAGCGGAACACCATGGTGTACGATGGCTCTGGGCGGGTGAAGGCGACCATCAACCCGCTCAACTTCCGCACCAGTTACCTCTACGACAGTGAAGGTCGGCAGAGCGTGGTGGTTGATCCGCTCCAGCGGCGGAACACGACCGTGTTTAACACGGCAGGCCAGGTGATTGCCCAAGTCGATGGCCTGGGGCGACGCAACAGCATGATCTATGATGCCGCTGGCCGCAGCTTGGCGACCATCAATCCCATGCTGCAACGGAACACCAGCGTCTACGATGCGGCCAACCGGGTGATCGCCGGGATCAATCCGCTCAACTTCCGCAGCACCACCGTGTACAACGCAGTGGGGCAGACCGTGGCCAGGATCGATCCTCTGGGACGGCGTGGCACCATGGTGTATGACGCCGGTGGTCGTGACGTGGCCAGCATCAATCCGCTGAACTTCCGCAACACCACGGTCTACAACGCAACCGATGAAACGGTGGCGAGTGTGGATCCGCTGCTGCGGCGCAGCAGTATGGTTTATGACACTGCCGGGCAGATGAAGGCGAGCATCAGTCCACTGCTCAATCGAACCACGATGATCTACGATTTCCTGGGTCGTCAGGTGGCGGTGCGGAACGCGCTCAACTACCGCACGACCACGGTGTATGACATGGCGGGAAGAACCGTGGCAATGGTGGATGCCCTCGCAAATCGCAGCACCACGGTCTATGACAGCGCCGATCGTTCGGTGGCAATGATCAATCCGTTACTGTTTAGAACGACGAACATCTACGACGTGGCCAACCGCACCGTGGCGGTGCGGAATGCACTCAACAATCGGACGAGCTTCGTTTACGATGCCGCGAACCAGCAGCGGCGGATGACCAACGCTCTGGCGAATAGCACCACCCAGCTTTACGATGCTGCTGGTCAAACAATTGCCACCATCAACCCGCTACTCTTCCGCACGAGCTATCTTTATGATGGTGTAGGCCGGCAGCTCGCGGTGCGTGATGCGAACAACAATCGCACCACGACGATCTATGATGTGGCCGGTCGCAATGTGGCCTCTCTGAATGCCCTGAACATCCGGGTGACCACGGTCTATGATCGGGCCAGCCAGCGCATCGGACTGGTCGATGGCCGGGCCAATCGCACCAGCTTCGCCTACGATGCCAACGGGCGGCAAGTTTACGTCATGGATGCCTTGCTCCGCCGCACCACTTACGGGTATGATAGCGCCAGTCAGCAGACACTCCGCATCGATGGCCGGAGTCTGAGAACCACCTACGCCTACGATGCCGAGGGCAAGACCACCGGCTGGAAGTATCAGGACCAAACCCGCGCCACCCAGGTCTACGACGCCGTGGGACAACGCGCCAAGATACAGGACTGGACGGGACGCTACACGTACAGCTGCGATGCCGTGGGCCGGACGCTACTGGCTTCGGATAGCTTCGCCAAGCGGATCACGTATGAGTACGATGCCGTGGGGCAGCGGGTGAGGATGCGGGAACCTGATGGCGGCCGATTTACCTACTGGTATGATGGCGTGGGCCAGATCACGAGGTTGCTCAATCCCTTCCAAGAAAACACTACGTTTGCTTATGATGTAGCTGGTAGGCGGACGATGCAGAAACTCGCCAATCGTGTGCGGGCCAGTTACAGTTACGATGCAGCTGATCGGCTCACGACGCTGGCAAACGTGCGGGCGGATGGCACGTATGTGTCAAGGTATGATTACGCTTACGACAACACAATGAATAAGACGCGAGTCATTGAGGCCAATGGTGACCGGGTGACTTGGAGCCATGATAAGACATACCAACTGACAAGGGAAAGAAGAAGTGGGGCGAATGCTTATGACATAACCTATACCTATGATGCCGCACAGAATAGACGAATGATGATCGATTCGAATGCCAGGACGACGTATACCTGCGATTCCGTCAATCAACTTAACTGGCTGCATGATGACACGGGGAAGACGACGTTCAGCTATGATAAAAACGGAAACCAAACACTTGAACGAACTCCAGCGGGTAACAGCAACACCTATGTATGGGATGGTGACAATCGACCTATTACATACAAGACAGTTTCTGCTGTAACGACTTTTGTGTATGATTTCAATGGCCGTAATATCGCACTAAACGATTACCATACCACTTACGATTTAACCACGGTGTTATCATCTTTAAATACATCTACAGACGAGATTGCCCTGTATACTAGCGACCGCGCCCTGCTCAGTGAATTTGGAAATGCGAGCCGCTACTACACTGGAGATGGATTCAATAATGCAACGGCACTTGTCGATAGTTCGGCTACCATAAATAACTTGTACGTGTATGACTATTTCGGCAATGCCGTGCTTTCTCAAGAAGCCATAACTGCGTTTTATCGATTCTATGGACTGCACGGAGCCTATACTGTAAGCGACGCTAATATTATGTTCGGTTATAACATTTCCTACAATAATGTTTTATCATATATACTCAATCGCCAAGAAGACAAGATGCAAATGTGCAATAAGGCTATGGATAATGTACTGAGTTCCAAATGGCTGCAACATCTATTGAAGTCAACGAAATGCCCCTTGCCACCAATGAGGTGTGCAAGCAAAGGAGCAGATTCAAGGTGTAACAATATAATGTTTGGCGGCGGATTTGATGGCAGAGTCATTACGATATGTTATGATAATCATGAATCTCAATCTAGCATGGAGTACGCTATGCGGCATGAGTTAATTCACTACTTTGATTTATGCACAAAGTATACTGAAAAGAAATATCGTTCAAAATGTTTGCGGCATGCATGCGGTGAGATATTAGCTTATTGGCTATCCGGAGAGTGCTCATGCCCGCCTAAGCAGATCCCACGAACAACAGAGTCAGACTGTGTACTAGCCTATGGAAGCGGAAGTGTGCTTGAATCTAAGCCATGCAGTTTTAAGGATATGCCGCGATTGCCAGGCATTGATACTGAAAAAAATGGAATACCCTATGCGCTCTGTTGCGTATGGCTCGAATGCGCAACTCAAAACCCAATACACTCAAGATTGCCTATGCCACAATTCTGTCGAGATTTCTTTGACAATCTAATTCATGCTACTACGTTTTGCGAGCTACTTGCTAACGGTCGAGGCGATAGCAAATGACCCTTGGTGGAGGAAAGCAATGAGTGCCGCTGTTCTTGCAATCTCTCTTTTATGCAATGCGCTATTTGCATTTACACTGGCGTATAAAGGTGATGTTGTGCTAGTTAAAATAAGATCTATACACGTATACAAGGCATTTGCGACATATGATATTACTCTGTATAGTTATTCAAATAGAGATATGCATATACATTATCATGAGATAGGCATAGCGATTGAAAAATCTTGTAATCTCAGTAAGCAGGAAATAATGAGTAATAATGAAGCGTCCGTTAGGTACATGCATTCTAAAATAAGAACACCAGTATCTCTAACAAATGGGGAATGCAAGAATATGCTTGTTACACTACATGTCGCCTATGATATCCAGCAAAAGCTTGGTATGAAGGGCTACATCATTGCCGATATTGTTGGGAGTACTCCCGCGATGAGCCTAAAGAGCCATGATCGTGCATTGCTCTATGGCATCGGGACTGCAAAAGTAACTGTCATGTCAAAGTGAACACACTTCCATGCCTAAATAGCGCCCTGTCCAGCCGAAAGTGTTCTGAGTTTGCGAGGCACGAAGGCGTAGAGTGTGGGTTCAATCAAACAGTATCATTTAGTTCAATCTCGACCGTTCCAGGGCATCATTTAGAGTCGTAGTGGTTGTCGTATTGTTTGGTAAAGTCACGGGAGGCACTGACCTAGGGGTTGGTGCCTTGTTCATTTTTATGTGACACAGGAGGGAGCAATGCGACGGTGGCTTGAGTTGACAACCGGGTATCTGGCAGCGTGCCAGGCACGAGGGATGTGTGAGGAACGTCGTAAGGCAACAAGAAGAGAGCTGGAACGGCTTGGATCGTGGCTC
Source organism: Gemmatales bacterium (assembly GCA_046350055.1). Taxonomy (GTDB): domain Bacteria; phylum Planctomycetota; class Planctomycetia; order Gemmatales; family HRBIN36; genus JAEUIE01. Next base: position 518,121 of record JAXMBC010000001.1, read on the forward strand.
TTGACAACCCGGTCCACGCTTGCCCTGGAGGAGATCGATACAGAGCTTCTGGTGAACTTCATTCGCAGTCGTTCCGTGTTCAAGTGTCCCCGTCTTAATTCTGGTCGCACTCATTCCCAAATTAACTCTGTAACGAATCCGGCCTTCGAGAGGCCCGTTTCCTGAATTGTTGTGCAAACTGTAGACGGGGTGTACGACGGGGCTGGCCAGATGAGAAAAATGTATGGGGTTACGATACCATTGGGTGGGCTGAAGATAACGTTCTAAAAGGTTGCGCACATTCGTCGGGGCCTGGCGGCTCCGAGGGTAGTAGGACAGGAGTTCGAGGCACCTGTCAATGTGCGCCGTGGGAAGGTATCGGACTTCAGCAGGAAGAGAGTCCTGCCCGGCAACTGGGTCGTTCCAGCTGGTAGTAGTCGAAGTGACGAGGGAGGTAACAAGCTCGTTGAAGCCTTCGATGTAACGGTAATGCCTGGCATGATCAGCGAGGAGTCAGGCCGTAACGCGAGTGAACTGTCCCCGACCAAATTGTGGTCGCACTCTTTCCCGAATTAAGGCTGTAGCGATTTCGGCCTGTCAGAGGCCCGATTCCCGAATTGCTGCGTAATCTGGAGGCGGGATGTACGACGCTGCTGGTCAGATGAAGAAGAGGAAGCATGGTGGTACGATGCTGGTAATTGGGTGGAAGAAGTAGTGTCACTCTTGCGATGCAGCGGAGGAGTCAGTGCACGGCAACCGGGAACGGTGCCGCTCGTACATCCGCACCAGGATGCTGACGGCGGATTTGAAGTCGTAGCCCATGGTGAGAGAAGCAGGTCGATGTTGTTGAGATTCTTCTTGCAGCCGAAGCAGTGGGCGAGGTTGTTGCGAGGGTTGACGGTGGCGAGCATTTCGCGGCACTGCGGACAGAGGAAGCGATAGCGTCCTTCGCTGCGTTTGGCAGGAGGGCCATCGGTGCCGAGGGCGGCGATGGTGACGGGCATGGGCAGATCGTTCCGGAGGTGACGTAGCAGTTCTCTGGTAATCATGGGATGCAGGTGGTGGAATGAGGCTGATGAGTGAGGGCTCGAACGAAGTGGGCGAAGCGAGAACACTTCGCCCACCGGTGATGATCAATAGTCAACGAGGTCGGATTCCTTCTGCCAGTGGGGTTGCATCAGCACGCGATTGACGTTGTCGATGTCAATGGTCTTGCTGGCACTGCGAACGGCTTCGATTATGGAGCCGACGCAGAGGTTGCGTGCCTTGCGCAGCACGCCATCAGCAGAACGGACGATGAGATCGACAGCGGGTTGGGTGAAGGTGTTGTGTCCCAGCCCGACACGATCCAACTCCCGCAACAGGAAGTCACGCAGCGAATCGGAGTTCAGACGTTTGGTCACGACGGAGTAGGTGACCCGGCTCTTGATGTCGTGGTTGACACCGAGGTCGAGGTTAGCCAGCAGACGCGGCTGGCCGATCAGCACCAGGTTGTGGTTCTTGGGGAAGTCCTCGAACAACAATCGCAACTGACGCAGGTTGGCCAAATCCATCAGATGTGCATCATCAAGGATGGTGGTCACACACTTGCCGGCGTGGTTGAGGTTGAAGGCCTGCTCGATGAGTCGGCGTTCGCACTTGAAGGCGGAACTGTCGAACTCGACGCGGAAGGCTTCGCAAAGGATCTTCACCGTGTTGGTGTAGGTGTGCAGCGTGCGACCGACGGTAGCGACCAGGTGCTGATTGTCAGGCAACCGCTGCAAGGCGTGCTTGATGACGCTCTTGCCGGTGCCGGGGCTGCCGAGCACCAGGCACAGACCGCCTTGCTGGCAGTGCACCTTGAGCGTGTCGAAGATCTCCTGCTGCTGGGGTAACAGAAGCAGTTCGCGAGCATCGAAGGGATTCTGGGTGATGCCGAAGAAGGAGCGGATCATGCCTGCTCCTTTCGGCGTAAGAGGCCATTGGCGACCGCATCGAGCAGCCGGGCTGCGGAGTCGTTCGTTCTTGTAGTAGAGGATGACCGTCGGTGACACATCATCCTTGCAGCGTTCGTAGCGGAGTTGCACTTCCCGGTTGCGCAGATCGACAGGCGTTTCATAACGTCTGCCCTCGAAGCTGAAGGTGTTGTCCTTCTTGACCTGGCGAGTGGCTTCGGCATAGAAGAGTTCGTCGCTGTGTTCGGAGGGTGCCAGGAAGCGGATGCGATTCAGATCGATGCCGAAGCGGTCGATGGGTTTCATGCCGAGGGCATCGTGCTCGGTGGCGTTGTAGTCGTGTTCGACCCAGTCGGTGAACTGACGATTGAGCACATCGAGGGAGGAGAGATCGAGCTGGCGGACCAGCAGCTGATCACGCACACGGCGGAAGAACCGCTCGATCTTGCCCTTGGCTGCCGCATCGCGGACGGCGGTATGTCGCAGGATACAGCCAACGCGAGCGCAGATGAGGGTGATCTCCTGCGAGCAGTAGATGGAGCCGTTGTCCACCAGCAGTTGTTCGGGCACCCCTCGTTTGTAGAAGGCGGCACGCAGCGTCTGCACCAGTGTCTCGACATTCTCCATGAAGAAGAACTCGCCATGACAGATCACCCGGCTGGTATCATCCAGGAAGGCGATCAGCTTGGTCTGCTGACGTGAACCTGATGCGGTCGTGCAGTAGGGGCCGAACATGGTGTCAGCCTGCCAGAGCTGGTTGGCGAACTGCATGCTGAAGGCCAGGCGTTGCTTGTGATCTTCATTCGCTGGTGCCAGTAACTGGTACTCCCGCACAAAGCGGTAGAACGTCGTTTGCGCGATGCGAGCCGGATCAAGCAGCCCCTTCTCGATGCAGAACCGATACAAGGCCATCTTGTTGTGCCGCAGCTTCTGGAAGTGAGGCTTGGCAGCATTGATAGCTTCGAGGAGTTCTTCGGGAGTGACCTTGCGGGAGTGTCCTTTGTCCTTGCGGGGTTGGGGTGTCATGCCGGTGATGCCGTGGTTCTTGTAGCGGTAGAACCAGGTCTGGATGGTACGCCAGGTGAACTGACGTGCGTTGCCTGCTTCATCAAGGAAGGTCATGGAAGCAACGTGATGGACGCGTTCGTGGCGGGTACGTCCCGGAGCGGTGTCGATGGCACCGAGGACACGCATCTTGAGGTAAACCGACGGCTGCTTCATGAGGATTCTCCTGGGTGGAGAGCCATTGCAGCAAAAGGAGGGGGCCTCGCCATGACAGCCTGTGTTGTTGCCTGGATTGGCCGAATCGGGTTCGACCGAAGACGACGAGGTGCGCTGGCAGTGTGGCAAGATGCGCAGCCAGCGGGAGTAACACGGTAGTGTCATGCGTGGTGATCGGAGTGAAGTTACAGGCAGAAGAGATGGATCGTGTGTTGGAATGCGGCGAGAGGACAATCGACTGGAAAGGTGGCTTGCAGATGAGCGATGACCTGGGCTTCAGGGCGGTTGGCTGACAACGTGGGTGATGGACAGCGCTTGATCAGTGCAGAACGAAGGGTGCTTTGAGCGCGTTGGAAGCGTTTCCAGAGCCGCTGCCAGGTGCGGTCACTCCGTTCGTATGCCATCGCACGAGTCGCCGCCGCGAGGCTGCCTGCAATCACCTCTCGCACGAAACGCCACACCACGTGCGTGCTCAGGCTCAAGCGGCGGATTTTGTCCGCCAGCCAGACACTGAACGTCCGCCCGCAGCCACGCTGAGAATGCCGATTGCTGCAATAGACCCGCCGTGCCCGCAGCACTTGTCGCTGGCTCTCGTCGTAACCCATCAGGATGCCATGACGATTCAACGTTCCTGCCACCTGGCAATGGGGACAAGGCATCAGCTTCAGCCGTTCCACCCACTGCGTCCACTCGGCTTCAGTGCGATAAAACGAATGCTCCATGCCTCACCCGAAATCCCACTTCTACCCCAGCAGGCGAGTGCGAGGGAATGGCGAGGTCGAGAGATCTTCAACTGGCGAGGGGCGAGGGAGCCGACTGCACCGGTCTTACCGAATTACGCACGTACTCCTCCTGCTCATCTACGATGGCAGTTCGTTTCCGTCCGGTGAATCACGTTCTTGACAGGTTTGCTAACCTCGATCTCTTTCTTTGGAGTCGAGGGTGTTATGGCGAACCGGATGCGGAGTGAGGCGAAGGAGCGGTTGTGGCGGGAGCAGGTGTCGTCGTGGCAACGGAGTGGGTTGTCGATCCGGCAGTACTGCCAGCAGCATCAGTTGAACGAACCCAACTTCTACGCATGGCGTCGTGAACTGGCACGGCGAGACGAAGCCGGTGGCATTCCTGCCCACCCGGTTCCGCGCGCCCATGCCGTCATCCGTGACATGGATGCCGGTTACGGTCGATTCATCAACGACGCCGGTGGTGGAAGTGCAACTCCCCAATGGGACGGTGCTGCGCGTTCCAGCCGGTGTGGAGCGTGTAACGCTGGAACGCATCCTGACGGCACTGCACCAAGCTACTCAGGAAGCACAGTCATGATCACGCTGCGACTGCCGGCCCGGGTGTTTTTGTGTCTTGCTCCCACTGATATGCGGAAGAGCTTCGATGGCCTGGCATCGGTGGTGTCCAGCACGATGGCTGCCGATCCTCTGGCGGGTGATCTGTTCGTCTTCCGCGGCAAGCGTGGCGACCGGATCAAGCTGCTCTATTTCGATGGCGATGGCTACGCGCTGTGGTACAAGCGACTGGAAGAAGGCACGTTTGTCTTTCCCGCTACCGGGAGCACTCAAGGCGAGTCGGGGCTGTCGATCCGTGCTGCGGACCTGGTGATGCTGCTGGATGGCGTCGATCTGAGCAGCGTCAAGCGGCAGAAACGCTACCAGCGTCCGTTGCCCCAGGTTGCTCAGGCTGCCTCGGCGTAGCCTTGTGACTCGGCATCGTCACTGAATCAGAGAGATTTTCCAGAATCGGAATCGAGCTGCGAAACTTCTTCCGCAGTAGAGCGTACTACTAGGCATGAGCAAGGATGTTCTCCCTCCTGATCCCCTGTCGCTGCCCGAAGATGTCGCGCTGCTCAAGGCGATGATTGTGGAACTGCAGCAAGCCCAGCAGCGTAGTCAACGCACCATTGATGGTCTGCAACAACGACTGGAACAACTGCTCAAGCGTCTGTATGGTCCGCGTGGCGAGAAGTTCGACCCTCAGGCGTATGCCCTGTTTCCGGAACTGAAGGCGCTGCTGGATCAGCCTGCTCCACCCTTAGCACAGCCTGTACAAGAAGCTGGGGCCACACCGAAGAAGTCATCCACGGGTCGTCGCCAGCTTCCCTCATCCCTTCGCCGTGAACAGCATCGCTACGAACTGCCCGAAGATCAGCGGCAATGCCCGAACTGCCACGTCACCTGCGAACCGTTCAGCGAAGAGGTGACTGAGCAGCTCGATTACATCCCCGCCAATCTCTTCGTGCACGAGCACATCCGCTGCAAGTATGCCTGCCCCCAGTGCAAAAGCCATGTCGTGACCGCTCCCAAGCCGGCCCAACCCATCGACAAAGGGCTGCCTGCGGCCGGCCTCATCGCTCATGTCGCCGTGTGCAAGTACAGCGATCATGTACCGCTCCATCGCCAGGAGCAGATCTTTGCCCGGCATGGCCTGGAACTCCCTCGATCCACGACCTGTGATTGGATGGCGTCAGCTGCAGAACTGCTCAAGCCGCTCTACGACGAGATGATCAAAGAGATCCTGCAGTCGCGCCTGCTGCACACGGACGACACGCGGGTGTCGATGCAGGACAAGGCGACACCAGGAAAAACGACCTCGACCCGCTTCTGGACCTATGTCGGGGATGATGAGCATCCCCTGACAGTCTTCGACTTTACACTCTCACGGCAACGTGATGGCCCCGCCTCCTTCCTGAAGGGTTATTCGGGAGCGATTCAGGCCGATGGGTACTCGGCCTACGATGGCATCGCGGCTCAGCGGTAACAACCCACGCGGTGGGTGCTGGGCCCATGCGCGCCGTCACTTCCATGACACCGAGAAGACGGCACCACCGATGTATTATGCCGAGGTCATGGCCCGCATCGGTCGGCTGTTTGCCATCGAACGGGACATCAAGGAGCGGCTGGAGTCGATGACAGAGCAACAAGGCCATCCCGTCGTGGGGACGGCTGCCGATGCGGTGCGCCTGGAGGTACGACAGTTACGCACGATACCGGAGCTTGAGACGCTACGCCACTTCCTCGACGAGCAGAAGAAGGACGCGTTGCCCAAGAGTCCCTGGGGACAGGCGGTGAACTACGCCCTCAACCAGTGGGACGACTTGTGTCTCTTCACCACGCTCGGCTGTTTGGCGATAGGTAGAGTCGAGAGGTGGCGGTGGTTTAGGTCAGGCCCATCTGTTGCCGGCCCTTTCGTCTGCCGGTGCCTCACTCGCCTGACCGTGCTCCGTTTCCACCTCCCGCTCCTCGAACCGGACGTGCAGGTTTCCCGCATCCGGCTCTCATCCGAATCATCAGGCCTTCGCATTCGTCTTGGCCACGCGGTGGCTCGGAATTGGGTAAAGCCCCAATTCCTCATACAGGTAGTGGTCCGGAAATCGGTGATGACCCCGGCCGCGACGCTGAATCCGCCGCATCAGCCAACTGCGGAAACGATTCTCGGTGTACCGGCGGACCGCCCAATACACCTTCGTCACCGGACCCTGGTTGAAGTACCCGCACCAGCCCCGAAGGATCGGATTGAGCACCTCGACCCGCTCCTCGGGCCGTTGCCAGTTCCAGCGACTACTCGTCTCCTCGTGGATTCGCTTCTTAAGTTTGATCACCGCCTTCTTCGAGATGCGTGTGCCGATGAAGGTACGACCCTCTTTGCCGTAGAAACGCCCGACGGTGTAGCCGAGGAAGTCGAACGACTCCTGCGGCAGTTGCACCAGTCGGGTTTTGGGTTCGTTGACCGTCAGCCCCAGCCGCGTGATAATATTGCGGAACGCGGCCATCGCCGCCGGGCCGTTGCCGGGCCGACAGCAGATCACCAGATCGTCCGCATAGTTCACCACCCGCGCTTGAAACTGCCGCTCATGACCGAACTGCTTCCACGCCAGAACGAACCGTCGGAAGTACAGGTTCGCCAGCAACGGCGAGATCACACCGCCCTGAGGCGTGCCGCGGTGAAAGTCCGCGGCAGCCGTCGTGCGTTGCTCCCGTCGCCCCTGCCGCTCCACCGCCGGTGCTTCGAGCCAGGCTTTTACGACCGACAGCACCCTGCCGTCCGCGATCCGCCGACTCACGCACCGCATCAAAGGGCCGTGGGGAATCGTGTTGAAGTAGTCGGATAGGTCCGCGTCCACCACTTCCCGCAACCCCGTTCGGCCACATGATAATACGTCCGACGCACTGCCATCTTGGCATCGGCCTCGCTGCGGAAACCGTACTGCTCGTCGCAGAGGTCCACCTCGAAGATCGGCCCGATGACCAGCAGCACTGCCATCTGCACCACGCGATCCCGAATCGTCGGAATCCCCAGCGGACGCTGTCCGCCGCTCGCCTTGGGAATCCACACTCTGAGAAGGGGCTGCGGCCGATACTCCTTCCGCCGCAACTCCTCCCGCAACGCCGTCAGCCACGGTTCGACGCCATCCGACTCGATGACCGCGAACGACTGGTCGTCCACGCCCGGCACCCCGCCGTTCGCACGGCAACGCCGATACGCTTCCACCAGCACGTCCCACCGCCACACTTTGTCCCACAGCGTGTAGAACCGACAATCGACGGCCAACTTGGCTTTCGCCTGCAAGCGCCTTCTGCAGCTTCTCAACACTCGAAGGAGGAGTTGGTAGACTCATCGTCAATCTCCCGGTTGTCGCCGCTTCGTGCGTTCGATCTGAATCAGGGTCCCTTCCCTCCACCGGCGTTACCCGGCTTCACGAGTACTACGGACCCATCCGCCATCTGCTCCCACCGCCGCTGGCCCTCACGGGTTCGGCGTTGCTCGAAAGCATGGATGCAGACTTCCCTTGTTGCCTGGAGAACCATTCGCGTGCGTGCCGTCACCACTACCCCGGAAGAATTGCTCGGTGCACCTAGCGTCGCTTCCCGAACAACGTCGGCCTTCCCCGTTATTGTGGCGGGTCGGCTTCCCCATTGGCCGTATCGAGGCCTGCTCGGTGTTCACTGAACGTTACGGCCCACACGCCCGCTGACTTCCTTTAACAGAAGCCGTCTCTGAGAGTGCTTCAGATCATTCGTCGCCTCCTGATCCGCCCCCAGTGCTTCCGGCTGGGACGCTATACGCCGGTCGGGACTTCCACCCGAGGATCCTCCAAGCCTTTACAAGGCACACACAACAACATCGCCGAGCGGTCACTGCGTGGCATCGCCCTGGGACGACGCAACTGGCTCTTCGTCGGAAGCCCCCAGGGAGGCCAAACCGCTGCCATCCTCTTCAGCGTGCTCGCCAGCTGCAAACGCCATGAAGTCGAACCCTGGGCCTATCTCCGCGACGTGTTGCAACGACTGGCACTGCCAGCCACTCCTGAAGAGCTACGCCAACTGTTTCCCCATCGCTGGAAGCCAAACCCCGGCACGAAGTGACGGGATTCGTCGGACGCATACGCAGTTCAGCTAGATTGGCAACAAAGTACGACCCAAGCGCGGGAAGGAACAGGTAAGCGACTGCGTTGACTCCGTCGCCGTAAGGCGAAGAGCCAGCCGCGAATCACTTGCGTCCGGAATGCTTCCATGGCTGGCAAGTTGCCAGAGATCGCGTGGTACTGGTAGTAACCTCGTACCACTGAGCCCAGCCACTGGCCTTGCTGCGAAACTGGAGTGTGACGATACTTCATCAGTGTCGTCTTCACCACTTGCAACTTGGCACGCAGCCGAGCTTTGATCGTCTGTCGGCGAAGCAAGTAGCCCTCGCCATTCCGAGGTTTTCCACAGATGTGGGTGAACCCCAGAAAATCGAAGGTCTCCGGTTTGCCCAAGCCCCGTTGCTGCCGATTGACTTGGGCGTAACGCCCAAATTCAATCAGCCGGGTCTTGTTCGCATGCAGGCAAAGACTGAATCGCTTCAGGCGTTCCCGAAGGTCCGCCAGAAAACGCCTTGCGTCCGCCACGTTCTGGAATCCCACTACGAAGTCATCCGCATAGCGAACGAGGATGACTTCGCCGGTGGCGTGTTTCTTCCGCCACTGGTGAGCCCAGAGATCGAAGACATAATGCAGGTAAACATTCGCCAGGAACGGTGATGCCACCGAACCTTGCGGAGTTCCCACCGTCGTCTTCGACCTGGCACCTTGCTCCGAGACTCCTGCCCTGAGCCATTTCTGAATCAGACGCAAGATTCTCGGATCTGCCACGCGATGCTCGATGAACTTGAGCAGCCATTCATGGCTAATGGTGTCGAAGAAGACCTGAATATCCGCATCGAGTATCCACCTCACCCGTTTTCGTGCCAGCCCTACCCAAAGTGAATCCAACGCATCATGTTGGCTACGCCCTGGACGGAAACCATACGAAAACCCCAGGAAGTCTTCCTCGTGGATCGCCTCCAGTACAGTCACCACTGCCCGTTGGACTAGCTTGTCCTCCAGGGAAGCAATGCCTATCGGACGCTCCCGACCATCGGCCTTCGGTATGAAGACGCGACGACTAGGTTGTGCTCGATAGGTTCCGCTGTGGACTCGCCTGTGCAAGTCCATGAGACGCTCTTCGAGACCTTCCTGATACTGTTGCCAGGTCACCCGATCCACTCCGGGAGCAGCACTTCGCTTGAGGGCGAAAAAGCTTTCACGCAGCAGGTCGATGGTGACATGATGCAACAGTGCGGTGAAGCGCATCCGCTTCTCCCGCTGTGCCACTTTGCGCACACGCCACAGTGGAGACGACGCCAAGCCCCGGCTCTGTGTCCGGCTGGCGGCCAGCTGCAAACGCCATGAAGTCGAACCCTGGGCCTATCTCCGCGACGTGTTGCAACGACTGACACTGCCAGCCACTCCTGAAGAGCTACGCCAACTGTTTCCCCATCGCTGGAAGCCAAACCCCGGCACGAAGTGACGGGATTCGTCGGACGCATACAGACTACACCTTCCACCCTGTCTCTGGGATCGCACCCCATGCTTCCTCTTCATCACCTTGCCAGCAGCGTCGTATACCCCTTCTCCAGATTGCGCAGTAATTCGGGAATCGGGCCACTTTTTGATCGAAATCTATACAGCGTTTATTTGGTAACAACTACGATCAGAAAAAAGACGGGGACATCTAGCCACCTGACCTCGCTAATACCGCTCCTCTGACCACTCCGCTTTGGGGTTCGCCATACGTATCTCCTTCACTGCTTGGAATGAGATCGAGGCTAACATACCTGTCAAGAATGGCGTTCACAGGACGGGTACCCAATACTTACATAAGCGTAAGCCGTGACGAACAAAGTTATAAGCGCGACTACTACAGTAGTAGCGATCAATACTACTTTTGACGATAGCAAGTACTTGTCATACGCAGGCAGTCCATATTTACTATAAAGAACTTCATCATCCAGGGAGTAGTCACTTGGATCGGCACAGTACACATACTGCACAACATAATTACCTTCCAATATTACAGCGACTATTTTCTGCATTGCTCCTGCTTGACCATGCGTATCACGGGCCACTCTCTGCAACTTACCGTGGTTCGCTTTAAAGTAGTATTCACATTTTGCCATGTACACAATATACCAAGATGCAATACATAAGATAAGCATGCATGACGTTTTTATATATACATTCTTCATCGCTATTGTCCTTAGTGCTAAGTGTTGTAAAGGCATAATAGACCTCGTGCTTTAAGAATCGCCCACCATTGATAATATGCTCTAAGAAGATTTCTTTGTATATTAAACTCGGTACACGAACCTTTTTGACATGCGCTCGCTATCGCTCGAAGCAAGCAAGAGTAGAAGGAGGAGCATTGCCCAGCACAATAATATGCTTGTAACTCTTTTACGAGATCAGTGAAGCAGTCACCTTTACTAAAATCAGACCAACAAGCACACTGTGTTACATGTGTCAACTCGTGATGAAGGTGCCTTTGCCAGTCTGGATCATTTAGGCATATTGCAACGTGAGCACCTTCACATGGCAATGGTGGCAACCTAGGAGCAGGCGCTGGCCCTCGCACAGGCCATGTTGTCGTAACTGCACCTCCGACTCCACAGTTACAGAAGCACTCAACATTAAATGTAAAGTCCTTCTTGCATCTGTAAATCCATTTGAGAATCGCATCATAAACGCCTTTTGGAAGAAAGTCGCCAATCCCCTTTTCTGCCATCTGATTTTCATTCCAAGGGCAATTTGTCTTCGTCCATGGAACTCCTGCACCTGCTCCCTTTCCCCATTTTGCACATTCCCTAATTGCGCTTCGTATTTGAACCTGCGATGGATGTGCATCAGCATCCATAAATGCGAAGGCATTGAGTACTCTTCCAAGCCGCGCATTGTAAACTGTTATAGTGTTGAGAATAAGAGATGTTGAGGTATTCCAATTTAACAATCCATGGTACTGATATGGATTATACTGTGAATAGGAAGCCAAAAGTGCATTTCCATAACTGTCAAACAGATAGGATCCAGCACTCTGTCCGGAATCAAGCAGAACACTATCCACTGAGGCCATACCGTCATGGCTAACGTACATGCTTGATGCCCCTGTTCTGAATCCGATCACGGAGTGCGATTGACGAGGCGCATGTGTGTATAAAATGCTATCTGTTTCCAGCAGTACGCTATTGTCATAAGTGTACGATAATAACGTGTTTTCATCATTGCAAACGTAAATCAGATTGTCCATATTATATGTATAAGTTACCATTTGCTGCATTGATTGCATGCATTTAATTCGATTATCGTCATCCCATGTGTATGTGGATCGCGAACCAATATGATCCCATTCTGCAGTTTGATTACCACTCTTATCGTAAGTGTACGTCGTAAATCCAGACGCGCTTTCTATTCGCAAGAGCTGATTTGCAATATCGGAAGTGTATGTAGTTTTAACTCCCGAGTTGATCATTTGAGATCTGTTTTGCGCTAAATCATACGTATAGGTTATATCGTATGCAATTGTGCCACTTCGACGCTCCCTATTCAACTGATAGATTAGATCATAACTCCATGTTGTCCGCGTGTTATCCGCATCAAGCACTTTCGTTTTGTTCATCGTATTATCATACGAATAGTCATATCGAGACACATACGTCCCATCAGCCCGCACGTTAGCGAGCGTCGTCATCCGATCAGCAGAATCGTAGCTGTAACTCGCCCGCACGCGATTGGCGAGCTTCTGCATAGTCCTACGGCCAGCCACATCGTAAGTGAAGGTGGTGTTTTCCTGGAACGGATTGAGCAGTCTGGTGATCTGTCGCTCGCCATCGTACCAGTAAGTAAACCGCCCGCCATCGGGCTCACGCATTCTCACCCGCTGTCCGATGGCATCGTAGCCATAGGTAATCCGCTTGGCGAAGCTATCCGAGGCCAACAATGTGCGTCCCACTGCATCGAAGCTGTAGGTGTAGCGTCCCGTCCAGTCTTGTATCTTCGTTCGTTGTCCCACGGCGTCGTAAACCTGGGTGGCTCGGGTTTGGTCCTGGTACTTCCAGCCGGTGGTCTTCCCCTCAGTATCGTAGAAGTAGGTGGTTCGCAGGCTCCGGCCATCGATGCGAAGCGTCTGCTGACCAGCGCTATCATACCCGTAAGTTGTGCGGCGGAGCAAGGCATCCATCACGTAAACTTGCCGCCCGTTGGGGTCATAGGCGAAGCTGGTGCGATTGGCCCGGCCATCTACCAGACCTGTGCGTTGGCTGGCCCGGTCATAAACCGTGGTCACGCGGATGTTCAAGGCATTGAGCGACGCCAAATTCCGTCCTGCCACGTCGTAGATGGCAGTGGTACGATTATTGTTGGCATCCCGCACGGCCAGTTGCCGCCCCGCACCGTCGTAGAGGTAGCTGGTGCGGAAGAGCAACGGGTTGATCGTGGCTATCGTCTGTCCGGCGGCATCGTAAAGCTGGGTGGTGCTGTTGGCCAAAGCATTCGTCATCCGCCGCTGCTGGTTGGCAGCATCATACGCAAAGCTAGTGCGGTTGTTGAGTGCATTCCGTACCGCCAAGGTACGATTGGCCACGTCATAGATCGAAGTCGTTCGGAAGCCGAGGGCATTGATGCTGGCCACCGAGCGATCCGCACTGTCATACATCGTAGTGCTTCGGTTTGCCAGAGCATCCACCATCGCTACTGTTCGGCCCGCCGCATCATAGACCGTCGTGTTGCGGTAGTTCAGCGCATTCTGTACCGCCTGTTGCCTACCCAGTGCATCGTAGATCATCGTGGTGCGGTTGAGCAGTGGACTGATGCTCGCCTTCATCTGCCCGGCAGTGTCATAAACCATACTGCTGCGCCGCAGCAGCGGATCAATGCTTGCCACCGTCTCATCGGCGCTATTATACACCGTAGTGTTGCGGAAGTTCAGCGGATTGATGCTGGCCACGTCACGACCACCGGCGTCATACACCATGGTGCCACGCCGTCCCAGAGGATCGATCCTGGCCACGGTCTGCCCCACTGCGTTGTACACGGTGGTGCTGCGGAAGTTGAGCGGATTGATCCCGGCGATCACCCGGTTGGCCGCATCGTAGACGCTGGTGTTCCGTTGCAGCATGGGATTGATGGTCGCCAAGCTGCGGCCAGCGGCATCATAGATCATGCTGTTGCGTCGCCCCAGGCCATCGACTTGGGCAATCACCTGGCCTGCCGTGTTAAACACGGTCGTGTTCCGCCGCTGGAGCGGATCAACCACCACGCTCTGCCGACCTTCACTGTCGTAGAGGTAACTGGTGCGGAAGTTGAGCGGGTTGATGGTCGCCTTCACCCGCCCAGAGCCATCGTACACCATGGTGTTCCGCTGCAACAGCGGGCTGATCATGGAGACAGGCTGATTGGCACGGTCATAGACCGTGGTCGTGCGGAAGCCCAGGGCATTCACCCGGGCTACGGGATTGAACAGCGTGTCATAAATCGTGGTGGTGCGCTGGTTGAGCGCATTCACCACCGCCGTGAGACGATCTGAGTTGTCGTAGAGGTAGCTGGTGCGGAAGTTCAAGCCATTGATCTGGGCCTTCACCCGATTCCGCTCGTCATAGATCGTGGTCGTCCGCCGCAGCAAGGGATCAACCTTGGCAATCGGATTTCCTGCAGCATCATAAACCGTCGTATTGCGGAAGCTCAACGGATTGATGCTCGCGATCTTGCGATGAGCATTGTCAAAGACACTGGTCGTGATCCGTCCCATCGGATCGACCATGCGGTAAGGATGATCCTCGCCATGATCGTACACGGCTGTGGTGCGTGCCCCGAGTTCATCTATCTTTGCGACCGTTCGTCCTGCTGCATCAAACAGATATGACACGCGGAAGTTCAGCGGGTTGATCACGGACGAAACCCGGACTCCGGCGTCAAACACGTAGCTCGTCCGACGACGCAGCGGATCGATCACCGATTGCACCCGGCCTACGATGTCGCGCAGGTAGGTGGTCCGTGTGCCTGCCGGAGTACTGTGCCAGTTCACCTGGCTGTAGGCATCATAGCCGAAGCTGTACCGCTGGTTGGCCGGATTGAGCCAGGCCTGCAGCCGACCCACCGAATCGTAAAGGTACGTGCTACGGAACAGCAGAGGATTCAGGATGCCCGCCAGTTGTCCGCGGCTGTTGTAAAGGTAGGTGTTTCTCCGGCTCTGTGGATCGATAGAGGCAATCCGGTTCTTGTTGCCATCGTACCGGAACAGCGTGCTGTTCCCATTGGCATCGACTATGGAAGTAGACTGGCCCGAGCTGTTCACCCCGACAAAGTAATTATCCTCCGGAGGGGGGAACACCAGGGGTGGAGGCGCGAAGCTGAGTGCTCGACGACCATAGGTGACGTTGGATTGATTGCCTACTACCCAGGCTGACAACAGGGGATTGGTGTAACTGGCTAAAAACCCATTGGAATAAGTAAACGTGCAGATCTGAGCCAAAGGATTGCGTACTGATCCCAGCACGCCATTGGTATAGGTCAGCGTGGTACGCAGGTAATGTGCATCGGAGATGACCGTGCCGACAGGGATAGTTCCGAACTTGTAGCGATAAGTGAGACTGACCCGTCCCCCCAGAGGCCAAAGCAGCGAGGTAGCCTTCCCGGTTGAGCCATCATACGCCAGGGTATAGCGAGGCCCGCCCAGGGGATTCCAGCCTGTCAGGCGATGGTTGCCATCGTAGGCCATCGTGGTGCGATTGCCATCAGGCCGGGTGAACTTGGTCAAGTCCCCGGAGCCATCGACCACGAAGCTGGTGATGCGGTTGGCTGGATCAGTCAGCCGTCTGATCTTGTTCGAACCGTCATAGGCAAAACTGGTGCGGCGCAGGAACGGATCGGTGATGAAGTTGATCCGACCGCCGCCATCACGGGTCACGGTCCAGCGTGTATCCGAGCCATTGGCCACATACTTGAGCAGACCGGAGCTATCGTAACGGTACTTCGTTCCTGTATCGGTGACTTCATTCCAGCCGCTGCCTGATTCCTGCACGCTGCTTGAAAGCCCACTGGCTGGAGAGTAATAACCGCTGACATCTTTGCCGCTGAATACAAATGAAGTGCCACTGGCCACCACGACATTGACGACCGTGGAACTGACCATGACCAACGTGCGATCCCAAGTGCAATTCCAACCGTAACCATAGGTCGAAGCAGCAGGCGATTTGCCGGCATAGAAGAACTGGGGATAGGGGTCAAACAGGCCCCCTACCGGTGGGGTGAGCATGGCATAGAGCGTGCCGGAAACGGGTTCCACCACAGGGAAGGCCCCGACATGCCCCGAGTATTCACCCAGGCTGTGCCCGGTATCTTTGCTCAACTCACTGAATTGGGCTTGCAGCGTGTTCAGTGCTGGAGAAGAGAAGGAGGCCCGAGGAAAGACGGACGAGTCCTGGATCACATCTGCCACAGTAATCGGTGTGGGAAGGGTAAGCCCCGGACGTGGGATGGAAGGTGTGCCCAGGCCGCAGCCGCAACTACCACCACAACCACACCCGCCTCCGCAACCGCCTCCGCAGCCACAACCTCCTCCTCCTCCTGAACCACCATGGCCAGAACCGCCGGAGCTTGGCATTGTCCCGCCGTGCCAGAACGGTGGCTGATCACCAATAACAATATTGCTGCCACCAGGACTACAGCAACCACTGCCCTGGCAACCATCCGATGAACCGAGTGCGGGCGGTGTGGGGCTCCCGCCACCCATCGTCACTGTCCCCGAACGAGGTAGTGTATCTTCCGTCACGACACATTGATACATTGCGATGACTCCCACCGGAGAACGGGGCACATCGTTCGCCTGAACTCAACTTCAGCTCAAGCTTCTTAATTCTTGCACTCTCGGGATTATCCAACAGCTCTCGATGGGATGCAACTACCGACAGTACCCTAGCGCAGGTTTTCATCGGATTATTGCGGAAGCTTAAGCGACGCTACTTGTCTGCATTTACTTTCAGAAAAGCAAGCACGAACGTTTACTGAAGACTTGGCTTTGGGGATAATCTTAGCAGTCACAGCTTTATCATTCACAGAATGAGGCTTCTCCATGTCCATTCAAAGTGTAGCTGTTCTATTTGACAATACTGATCGCCCTGAGACGACTGGTGTTTATGTTCGCCGAGCCCTGGGCGAACTCGTGCAGGTAGATCACTACGTGCCGAAAGCTCTTCAAGAGTTGCGCAATGCTCCCTATGACCTCTATTTGCAGGTCGATGATGGTCACGATGTGGTCCTGCCTGAGCAGCTCCGACCGATCGCTTTCTGGGCCATCGACACTCACATGGACTTAGATCGGTACCGCCGCATTGCCCATCGCTATGATTGGGTTTTCACGGCTCAGCGGGACGGAGCCGAGGCACTGCAGAAGATGGGTATTTCTGCAACCTGGCTGCCCTTGGCCTGTGACCCGTTCTTTCATCGACGGCATGAAGTACCCAAGCAATATGACCTGGCCTTTATTGGCAACATGGTAAGTGGAAGTCGTGCCGACTTGGTGTATTTCCTCCAGCAGCAGTTCCCGAACATGCTGATTGATCGACGGTACTTTGCCGAGATGGCCCAGGCATACTCCTCTTCTCGAATTGTCTTCAACCGCAGCATCAAGAACGACATCAATATGCGTGTCTTTGAAGCAGCCGCCTGCGGTTCGCTTCTCATGACCAATGACCTGCAAAACAATGGAATGGCAGAGTTATTCCAAGACGGGATACACTTAGCAACTTACAAAAGCCCCGAAGAGCTGCTTGATAAAACACGGTTCTATTTGGCGAATGAAACGAGCCGGGAAAAGATCGCGGCTGCCGGCATGGCCCATGCTCATCAGCATCACACCTACCGCCATCGCGTGGAACAGATTCTGAAAACAGCAGAATCACGTCCAACTCGTGTTGCTTTGGCGAAGCCTGTAGCAGCTTCCACCCCAACGTTTCAGAGTGATTCCTTCTACTTCGGATACGTTCGTCAGGAAATCCTTGCTCTCATTCCCCAGGATGCTAAACGCATCCTGGATATTGGCTGTGGAGCAGGTCGATTAGGTGAGGCACTCCAGCAACGACAAAATGCAACCGTTGTTGGCATCGAAACTGTTCCTGCCGCAGCTGCACAAGCTCGACTTCGACTCGCTGAGGTCCATGAAGTCGATATTGAAACCAGCACTCCCAACTTTGATCAGCCCTTTGACGTCGTTGTTTGTGCCGATGTCTTGGAGCATCTCAAGAATCCGCTCGATGTCTTACGTAAGGTGAAGGGCTGGATGCAACCTGAAGGCACCTTGGTAGTCAGTATCCCCAATGCCCGGCACCACACCGTTGTCCGAGGATTGCTGGATGGACATTGGACTTATGAGCCTGCAGGCATTCTCGATGAAACCCATCTCCGTTTCTTTACTCGTCGCGAAATCGAAAAGCTCCTGTTTCGTGCGGGATTCAACATCGCTCAGCGCGACATGACGACAGGAGCCGAGTATGCTGATTGGCTAAAGCAAGGTTGCAAAGGTGAAATCAAACTAGGCCGCCTCTTCATCGGTGGGATGACACCAGAAGATGCCGAAGAGTTTCATGTTTACCAGTACCTCTTCACTGGCAAACTTAAACAGCACCGTGATTATGGCATAACGTCTATCATCCTGGTCACTCACAACGGCCTGGCGGACACACGCGAATGTATTTCCAGCTTGATACAACTCACCGACCATCCTTACGAACTGATCTGCATCGATAACGGTTCGACAGATGGCACACCCGATTACCTTGAAACCCTCGCCAATACGACAGTCATCCGAAATACTGAGAACAGGGGTTTCCCAGCTGCTGTCAACCAGGGACTGCAACTAGCCACGGGCAAGCAAATCCTGCTGCTCAACAATGATACCGTGCTCACCACAGGCTGGCTGAGTCGAATGCTGGATGCTCTCTATTCGGAAGATCGCGTCGGACTGGTTGGACCAGTCAGCAATTGTGCACCTGGTGACCAACGAGTTCGTGATATCCCCTATGCTCCCGACCTGATCGGCATGGACGGTTTTGCCTGGGACATTGCCACGCGAAACGCCGGTCGACGACTGGCCACTTCTAGTTTGAGCGGGTTCTGTCTCATGTTCCGGAAGGAAGTCTACGAGCAACTAGGCCTTCTCGATGAACGCTTCGGCATCGGCACCATGGAAGACGATGACTACTGCCACCGTGCCGTCAAGGAAGTTTGGAAGGTTATCGTTGCCCAGGATGTCTACATCCACCATGCCGGACATCGCACCTTCCAGGCTATGGGGCTCGATTTTGATGCCCTGGCTGAACATAACCGAGAACAATTCCATCAGAAGTGGGCTACTGATACACCGGCTAAAACCTGGGGACTCACCAGTATTATTATCCCCGTCCACGGCCAGCTCTCTCATACCCAGCGGTGTATCGAGAGCATTCGTCAGCATACGCCTCAGCCCTTTGAAATCATCGTTATCGACAATGCATCTCCAGACGAAACAGCAGCCTGGCTCAAGCAGCAAAACGATATCACAGTCATCGCCAATCCAGTCAATCGTGGCTTCCCTGCAGCCATTAACCAAGGCCTGCGCATGGCCCAGGGTGAGCAACTGCTGATCCTCAATAACGACACCGTCGTCACTCCAGGCTGGCTCGAACGACAACTTGAAGCGTTAGCATCCGCTCCTGAGGTCGGAATGGTTGGGCCTTGCACCAATCGCATCAGTGGAGAACAACAGGTCGCGGTGGACTACGATCAAGAAGCACTGCAAGGACTGGATGAGTTTTCCAGCAAATGGAGTATTCAACATCGGAAGCAGTACGAACCAACGGACCGCCTGGTTGGTTTTTGCATGCTTATGAAGCGATCACTGTTCGAGAAAGTCGGGGCCTTTGATGAGCAGTTTGGCTTGGGCAATTTTGAAGATGATGACTATTGCCGTCGTGCCATGCAGGCTGGCTTCCAATTGCTGATCGTACGCGATGCTTTCATCCACCACGTCGGGCATGCTACGTTCCAAGGTGCTGGTGTGGATATCGTGGGACTCTTGGAACGCAATCAGGCCCTCTACCTGCAGAAATGGCAATCCGACAAGCAACGTACTGAAACGCAACCTCTTACTGTCGAATACGAACTCGCGGACACGGGGGATTCCGGCAACCTGCTACTCCAGCGAAAACGTGTTAGATCCTCGCTCTGCATGATCGCCAAGAATAACGAAAACTGTATCGTCGAATGCCTCACCAGTATTCGCCCCTATGTCGATGAGATGATCCTCGTTGATACCGGTTCCACCGACCGTACTGCGGAACTGGCCAAATCACTCGGAGCCCGAGTCTACCACTTCCCCTGGTGCGATAGCTTCAGCGCCGCCCGCAACGAGAGCCTCAAATATGCCCATGGCCAATGGATCTTCTGGATGGACACCGATGATGTCATCAGTCCGGAATGTGGCCAGAAGCTCCGTGCCCTTACTTATCAAGATCACCCAGACCATATCATGGGATTCTTCATGCAGGTCCACTGCATAGGGCGAGGTCCCGAAGGTCATCAAGACGTCACCATGGTGGATCACGTCAAGCTGATTCGCAACCATCCGGCCATTCGCTTCGAGTTGAGAATGCATGAGCAAATCATGATGCCCATCCGCCGTCTTGGCGGCGAGATCGTCTGGACTGACATATATGTCACTCATGCCAACTATGATCATTCTCCTGTTGGTCAGAAGCACAAGTTGGAACGGGACCTCAAGCTTCTACATCTCGACGAAGCCGAAAACCCCGATCATACCTTTGTCCTCTTTAACCTGGGCATGACCTATGAAGCACATGATCCTGACAAAGCTATCGGCTACTTGGAACGAAGTATCAAAACGGCTGGGGATGGTGAATCACATCTAAGAAAGGTCTTTTCCTACTTAACCAGTGCCTATGCTCGCACCAATCAACTGGAGAAAGCTCTTGATGCCACTGATCGTGGACTGAAGGTGTTTCCCCTGGATGAAGAACTTCGCTATCGAAGGGCAAATTTACTGGTGGAGTTGGGGAGACTGGAGGTTGCAGTCCAGGCATACAAGCAGTTGTTGGAAGAACGGGAGCCACGTCACATCACCAGTGTCATGCAAGGCCTCAGTAGCCACATGGCTCGTGCACAGTTGGCTAACACGTATGCTTCCATGGATCGGCTGGATGAAGCTATGAACCATTGGGTGCAAGTTACCAGCGAAGCGCCCTGGTACCGCACGGGGTGGCGAGGTCGTGTGGAGACTCTTCTCAAATTGGGTAAACCCCAACTGGCAGCCGATCTGGTTCAGGGATCTCCTGTTCTTCGTCAACTTCCTGGCGAAGCTGAACACCTACTGGGGAACATCCACGTTGCCATCAACGACATGTCGCGAGCTGCTCACTGGTTTCAGCAGGCTGTTGAACAGTATCCTGATGACGAGGTGTTGCTGGAACGGACATCACGATTCTTCTTTGAGCATGGACCGGCTCATCAGGCATTTCCTTATCTCCAGCGACTGGTCGCCCTCAATCCCAAGAATGCATCAGCACTCCACAATCTTGGGACTTTGCTATTCGAGGCTAAGGATTTTGAGCAAGCGGCTGCATGTCTTAAAGACTCCTTGGGTGTCCGACCAAACTCCAAACAAACATGGGAATTGCTATCGGTAGTCTTACATAAAATGGGAGATGAGCAAGGCGCGGAGGAAGCTAGGCGTCGCAGTCAAGAACTTTGATCCTAAGCACTCCTTCAACCACAATTCCCTTCTGCTGCCGTCAATCTTGTGACTTACAACTTCCTCACATTTACTAACGTGCTACAAGCGATTACTTATGCCTGAAGTCATCCCCAGGAGCAACAGGCCAACTGGAACTGTTGTAGAGCACTGTAGTGCGATGTCCTGATGGACTGATGATGGTACGGGAGAGACCTTCAACATCGTAGACCATTGTTGTTCGATTCCCGATTGTTCCCACACTAGATTGGGGAGATCGATCTAAGTCATACATGTATGTCGTTCTGGGGAATATAGGAATATGGGTGTCATTACCATCCCTCTCGTAGACAAGACTGCCATTTGAAAGTGCATATAGCCGCAGTAGATTCCCATTACTGTCGAAGTAGCAAACCCCTGGATTGATCAAAACCCTGCTCAATGTAGACTTTTGATCTCCACTGCGATTGTCGGACTTCTCGTCATTTTCGTCATCAGCTGGAAGAATGACTTCATCGTCTTGGTCGTTGGCCATTGGCAATCTCCATAGACAAGTCCATTTAATTTAACCATACACCAATAACAACGCAATGGGACGCGATACTATTCTCTCCTCTACCGTGTCCCTTAACCTCGTGCTGATTGGCCAGTCCAGACTGCTCGCCAATCTCGACCTGGGCGTTAACCACGACATCAAGAGTCGAGTCACCTACTCCGTCATCACTAAGCGTCTAAACTCCGATTCCCTGCGTGACTTCATCCTGCGTGAGTTGGATCGCGTCGGGCTCGGCCTCAACACCTTCACGCAACCCGCCGTCGATCTTATCGTCCGTTCGGCTGATGGTGTGCTTCGCAAGGCACGCAACCTCTGCGTCGGCTCGATGATCGAAGCTGTCCGCAGTGCCAGCAAGACATCGACAACGTCAATCGCGTCCTGATTCAACCCCACTGGCAGAAAGAGTGTGACCTCGTCGATTACTGATCGTCACGGGTGAGTGAAGCCTTCGCTTCGCCCACCACGTCCCATCTGTTTACATGAGTCTTCATTCCACCACCTGCAACCCATGATCACCAGAGAACTGCTGCGCCATCTCCGCAACGATCTGCCCATGCCCGTCACCATCGCCGCCCTCGGCACCGATGGTCCGCCTGCCAAACGCAGCGAAGGACGCTACCTCTTCCACTGCCCGCATTGCAAAGAGATGCTCGCCACAGTCAACCCACGCAACAACCTTGCTCATTGCTTCGGCTGCACCAAGAACCTCAACAATATCGACCTGCTTCTCATCATGGGCTACGACTTCATATCCGCCGTCAGCATCCTGGCGAGGATGTACGACCAGCACCGGGCCCGGTTGCCTCGTGCTGAATCACCGCTGGCATCGAGCTAGCAAGACTACTCCTTCCACCCTGTCTCTGGGATCGCCCCCCCATGCTTACTCTTCATCACCTGACCAGCACCGTCGTATACCCCTTCTCCAGTTTGCGGACCAGCACACCTAGCTTTTCCCTATCTTCAGCGTTTCCGTCCGGTGAACAGCACCCTTGACAGGTCTGGTACTCTCGCTCTATTTCTTAAGAGGCGAGGGTGTCATGGCGAACCGTGTGCGGAGTGAGGCGAAGGAACGGTTGTGGCGGGAGCAAGTAACGTCGTGGCAGCGGAGTGGGTTATCGATCCGTGAGTACTGCCAGCAGCATCAGTTGAACGAGCCCAAATTCTACGCATGGCGTCGCGAGTTAGCACGGCGTGATGAGGCGGGTGGCATTTCCACGAAGTCAGTTCAACGACCTAAGCCATTGTCAGTGACATGGATGCCGCTCACGGTCGATCCTTCAACGGTACCAGTGGTAGAAGTGCAGTTGACCACTGGCACAGTGCTGCGTGTCCCTGCTGGTGTCGAGAGCATGCCCCTGGAACGTATCCTGAAGGCACTACATCAGGCGAATGCTGCTCAGGAAGCACGGCCTTGATCACGCTGCGACTGCCGACCCGGGTGTTTTGTGCCTGGCCCCCACCGATATGCGTAAGAGCTTCGATGGCCTGGCATCGGTCGTGTCCAGCACGATGGCTGCCGATCCTCTGGCAGGGGATCTGTTCGTCTTCCGAGGCAAGCATGGCGACCGGATCAAGCTGCTCTATTGGGAATGCGACTGACGACATGTTCACTTTCTCAAATCAAACACCACTTTATGCTGATAGCTGGTCTGATCCATGGAAATCACCATCTCTACTCGTTCCGGGTCAAAGGAAAGCCCGCCTTTGGGTGTTTCAAAGAGCTTTGCCTCATCCACCGCCCAGCTAGTGTGAACCCAATACCAGGCCACTCTCTGATCGCCCTTGATGAAACTCAGCGTAACCTTGCAAGCAGGTAGTGATTGCCCTGTCAGAGTTATGATCACACCTCGTTCATCAGTTATCAGAATCCCAGGATCATAAGGTCGATACTTACAGGTAAAGCGAAGCAGGTCGCAGTGCGCTTTGAAATCCTCTGCTTTTTTGGCTTCATCATACTGGTAGTCTTGAGTGGTTGTTTGCTCCGCATCATGCACGGTCACTTTGACTTTCTTGACAAGCAGCACAGTCTTGCAGCCTCGTATCTTTCCATTCAAGTTCATGCCAGAGGAATAGGGACAATAGACCCAGGTATCAGCCTTCCATTCCCTAAGGAAGTGGACATTTTTCTGAACTTGGCCTTGAGCTCCAGTGAGTTCAACAATGATCGTACAGTTCTTGCGAGTTGGACCAGAATTGTAGAGCTTGCAACAGTCTATTGCGGTAGGAACGATGCTCTCATCAAAGTCGATGATGAATGGTGCAGCTGAAGTGGATGCCTGAGGAGAATAGCGTTCAATCACTTTGGCTAAAAGCTGATTGGCTACCTCCAGCGTATCATCTCCAGCGCAAAGTGCTTCATACTCCTTCAGGATGGCCTTGCGTACCTGATCGTTCTGAGCACCAATATCTAGGCCGTGCTTGATATCACCTAACGCTCCAAAGATAAACGCTTCTAACATGAGGTTGCCGTCGTCTTGAAGCTGTGGAAGTGCTTTCACTCTCTGAAGGGACTGAGCAGCGTCCTGATAGACTTGAAGTGTGAGGTCTTTGATGTGGGTGAGATCCTGATCAACAGGATGAAGGCCCTTGAGCGTCATGATGTTCTCTTGAAGTGTCAGCTCAAAGTTCTTTGGTCTCTGGAAGGAATCGGGGTCAGCACTGATTGGCACACTCAGAATCGTGGCAAGAGTGACATACTCGGCAGGGATTCCCTTCGCCGGAAGGGTGACTTGAGGCGTGAGGATATTCGACTGAGATGGATTCGCCTTGGACTCTGCAGTCACCGAGGCTGCGGGTGCCGTGGAGCAACCTGATACCGTCAACAACACGCAATGAAAGGCAAGAAGTCTTATCAGCATGATTTCACTCCACAGTTTCCACTACTGTAGACTATAGTAAACAGAAAAGCATACCCCTGACTGTACCTTGCCGACATGGTTGGTACAGTGTTGCAATCCATCCGCCACCAGCGGAACATGACTCAAGAAGAGCTGGCATCCAAAGCCAAGGTGGATCGCACGTACATCAGTTTGCTGGAACACAATAAGAAATCACCGACCGTTGATATGCTGTTTCGCTTGTGCCGTGCTCTGGGCGTGCGGCCTTCCGTCGTGATTGCCCGGACCGAAAAGGCCCAATCCACCAAGTAAAAGCTCACCTTAATTCAGACCCTTCTTGCGTCACAATACAGTGAGGGGAGGAATAGCTATTTCCACTCTCATCCCCAGGCTGAAACCTGCGAGAAAAGCGCTTCCCTTCCTCCGGCCATCCTTGGGCGGAGTCGAGTAGCAGGTGCCAGCCTGCAGCTTTTGTTCCCCCTTTTAATGGAGAAGTCATGCCCAATTCACGTGGGCCGCCAGTCAGGCGCGCACTGCATCTGTTGTTTCTTGTTTCCCATCCCTAGCAGGAGATTGTTATGAAGGTGTTCTACATCAACAACGATGGGGCCGGGTTCGCCGACACTATCGACATCCCCGAAGCCCAGACAGTCCAGCAGTTCTTCCAGGAACGCTTACCCGAACGTAGGCCACAGGACTATCTGATTCGTGTGAATCGCTTGCCTGTCAGTGCTGACCAGGTGCTGCAGGAGCACGATCGCATTTCCATTTCACCAACGAAGATTCAGGGGGCGGCGATTGCCGCCTGACCTTGACCACGAGTCTCATAAGCCCACGGACACACCGTGGGCTTTTTCGTTCGTCAGACCAGGAGTCACTTCCATGACCACCCGTGAAATGATCCGCCTGGCTCAGAAGCTCCAGCAGAATTGGCTGCAGAGCTATGAAGACCAGCGTGAATCCGTTGTCCCGATCACCTCGGTGATCAGCAGCCAACTCAAACGCCTGCGCCACGCTGAACATAGGCTGCAGCTGGCCCGAAACCATCACCTCACCCTAATTGAACCCGAACTCCAGCAAAAGGTAATTTCACAGGCTTGCTCCCTGCGTATCACCTTGCAGGATCTGGAAGGGGTTCATTTTCCCCGGCAGCGTTCTTACTGTTTCCGCGACTTCTACGAAGACCTGGTGCAATTGCACGAGGAGTTCCCCGAGGTCAAAGTAAACTGGGACGATTCCGTGCTGATCGTCGTTACAGAGGCGATCACCTTGAAGCATATAGAACTGGGGGCCTTCGCTCTGCATTTCCACTGGAAACAGTGGGCGGAGGATCACAACCTTACATGTCTCCAGGTTATCGCTGAAGAACCGAACTCGCCGGAGCAGAATGAGGAAGTGACTCATCCCCATGTACGTGAGAAAGAACTCTGTTCGGGGGATGCCCACCTTTCCTTACAGAAAGCGTTTGCAGAGGGGCGACTCGCAGAAGCCTTCCTGATCATTCGGGCAGTGCTTACCAACTACAACCCCGGTAGTGCCTATGTCCGCCTGGAAGAATGGCACGGCTCTCCCTGTTACGACTGTGGTCAATATTCCCATGACGAAGACCGCGGCAACTGCCATGGCTGTCATCACGATTATTGCCAGGAGTGCATCCACAGCTGCTCTACCTGCGACGAGTCTCGTTGCCTGAGTTGCCTGGATAGTTGCTCCGTGTGTGAAGACCGCTGTTGCCCAGATTGCCTGGAGTTGACCTGCACTAATCACTACGTCTGCCGTTCCTGCCGGGAGACCTGCCCGGGCTGCCAACAACTCTATGGACCTGGTGAACTCGATGCGGAGACCAGGCTCTGTCACGACTGTGTTGATGACACCATTCCACTGGAGGAATCTTCCGATGAAGTTCTTTCGACGGCAGCGACCTAAACGTCGCTGCCTGGTCTTTTCGCCACTGGCCTACTTAAAGTTCCAGTATCTCTGTCATGCGGGCCCCACGGAAGTTGGGGCCTTTGCTGTTTCATCCCTTCAGCGACCACTCTATATCGAGGAGTTGCATACCCTTCCACAAACCACCTCTCCTGGAACTGTTGAGTTCCACGATACTGCCGTGGCCGATTACTTCGATCAGTGTGTTGATCGGGGACTGCAGCCTGCACAATTCTTCAGACTTTGGTTGCACACCCATCCGGGTGACTCTGCTGAACCCAGTGGTACCGATGAAGAGACTTTTCAACGAGTCTTTGGAACTACGGACTGGGCGGTGATGGCCATTCTGAGCCGCGGAGGCCGCAGTTACGCACGCATGCGTCTCAACGTTGGGCCTGGTGCCAGCTGCCGACTCCGCTGGCGCGTAGATTGGGCATCTTGGCCGGAAGAACTCAATGATCATTCACTGCAGTACCTACATGAGGCCTGGCAGGAAGAGTACTCATTGAACATCCGACCTAGCATGCCACACACTTTTCCCCATCACACAGGAATGAACTGGAACTCTCAACTTCTGGCCGAGATCGACCATTGGCATTCCCTTTCCACCCCTGGAGACTCTCACGATGTCTTTTCCTGAACGAAATATCCGACAACGCGGACTTGTTCCCTCTGAAAAGCTTGCTCAGCTACACGTCCTGGTCATTGGTGTTGGAGCCATCGGTCGCCAAGTGGCACTCCAACTGGCTAGCCTTGGTGTGCTGCGCATGACCCTGATGGACCACGACCATGTGGCTGTGGAGAACCTGGCTGTTCAGGGCTACTGGCCGGACGATCTGGGACAAGCCAAGGTTCAAGCCTCGGGGGCCCTCTGTCAGAAGATACACCCGGCGCTGGACGTGACAGAGATTCCAGATCGCTTTCGACGACATCCAGGCTGGTATGCTGATCCTGGTAGGATTCCCGTGGTGATGGTCTGTGTGGACAGCATCAGCACACGGAAGATCATCTGGGAATCGATGCAAGACCATGTCGCCCTCTACATCGATGGGCGTATGCAGGGAGAAGTCATGCGGGTCCTGGCACAGGATGAGCGGACTGATCCTAATCGCTACCAGGACTCCCTCTTCTCTGAAGCTGAAGCCCAGAACGGTACGTGTACCACTCGATCCACTATTTACACCGCATCGATCGCGGCAGGCCTCATGGTAGCGCAGCTGGTTCGCTGGCTTCGTCAGGTGCCGTTGATCCCCGATCAAACCCTCAATCTGCTCAGCGGTGAATTAATCACCAGCGAGTAGGTGTCTCCAACCAATCTGTTCACTATTCGGCCCCTTCCTGGAAGGGGCCTTTCTTTTTTGCCTGGAGGATGCAGGTGTTAACACAAGGCAATCGTAAACTGGGCAGGAAACATATCTGGGGATTCACTCTCCCTTCCGGAACTGATGCCGTCTGTCCAGGACGTACCATCAGTTGCTCACACCATTGTTATGCTCGACGACTGGAGAAGATTCGTCCGAACGCGCACAAGGCCTATCGTCGCAACTTGCACTTGAGTCAACGCAAGGACTTCCCGCGCCGCGTGTATCATTTTGTTCGGGCCATGCGGATTCGGACGGTTCGCATCCATGTCGGAGGTGATTTCTACTCCGATGAGTATGCCCGAAAATGGCTTCGCATCATCGAACGTTCACCCAAGACCCGGTTCTACTTCTATTCCCGTTCCTGGCGCGTTCCACCGATTCGTACTGTGCTGGAGCAAATGGCTTGTTTGCCAAACTGTCGAGCCTGGTACTCCTGTGACCAGGAAACCGGGCTTCCAGCACAGGTGCCAGCAACCGTCAAACTGGCCTGGCTCCAAGTGGATGAAGAGGAAGAGATAGCATCAAACATCGATCTCGTCTTTCGGCGACAGGGGCTAAGGCGATTGTCACTATCCACCATTGCAGCCAAAGTCTGTCCTGAGCAGGATGGCGTGGCTCGATCGATGCCAGTCACCTGCGAGCAGTGCCAACTCTGTCTTCGCCCTGAACTAACTACATCCAGCACTCATGACTTGTTGTCATCGCTGCATCTGGCAATGCATTAGCTGGTTCCAACTTGGGTTTGCCATCTCTTGCAACACGTCTCCAACCTCAACTGAAAGGAGTTCCCCTATGGGAGCACGCAATGATCTCAATGAGATCTACATCACTGGCAGTCTGATACTGGCTGCCGTCCTGGGGGCCATGGCCCAATCGTGGGTGGTGTTTGTCGTGGCGCTAATGTTGATCATTGGCACCTTGATCACGACCACCAAGATCAGGTAGTCATTAAAGAGGCCAGGGAAATCCCTTGGCCTCTTCTCATTTGCCTCACCTGCACTCCTAGATCTGATGTCGAGGCTTCCGTTATGTCAAGGTGTCATTGCATCATTCGAGCCTTAACGTTTATAATTTGGTACTCAACACCAAGAGAACAACACCCTGAGGGAGGTCTCCGTTATGGATCGGCAAGAACGGTATGAGATGCTTGGCTGTCTTCAATCTTCGACCAAAGCTGATAAGTATGGAGTTACATTCCAACCACCTTCCCTAAAGGATGACGAAGTACAGTACGTGATCCCTGAGCCTCTCGTCGACGCTATTTCAGGCTCTCGACGGGGGTGGCTGTCAGAACAAGAGATTGAGCTAGAGATGTTCTTTGCTCAACTCTGCCGACGCGTTGGAATCGTGGGATTCGGATGCGGGGGCGGGGTGCGTTATCCACTTTTGGAATCACTGAATCGGAAAACAACAGGACTCCACGAACGGTTTGAAGCACACCAATGTGTGATGCAGTTTGCAAACCGCGTCATTGACCAGTTCAACGTACCACAATTGGCGTTTCTAGGCTGGTTGACGAAACACTCCCCGTATCAAAAGGATCGGTTGAGATTATTGCGCAAATGGCGAAAACTCGGTTCTAATCCAACGTATCTAACTGGTCGCAATCATTTGCGACAGTATCGAACTATGCCTGCTCAAATGCAATATGGATCTGGCTTGCATCCAGAACTCTGTAATGACTTTTTAGCTTTCTATCGGAAGTGGGATTTGAATGGAATGACCACCTGGGATTTACCTCTCCAACAGGAACCCAATTTAGGTGGCCCTGGAGAACTGGGAGCACTCATGGAACTGAACCGTAACCCTACCATTCAGGTACCAGCCACCATGAAACTACCATCCAGACTTCCACTTCAAGAACTGCTCGAACAACAACCACCTGACCACTTGGCACCATGGCTAGAGATCTTGAAAAGGAACCAGACCAAACGATGGGCAGAAGGTTTTATTATTCACTTCTACCAGGACATTATTCTCAAGCGTATCTTCGGCAAAGAGTTGCATCGATGCCAGAGTAAGCTGGACAACATCCTGGCAATCGCTTTCAGTTTCGAGGCACCGATCAAGGCAATGAAGAAGATGCCTGTTGATTCAATAAAAAAAGTTAGACAGGCTTTCCAAAGAAGCGAGTAATACATCGCAATTCGAAGAATGAGGCAAATTCGGCTTCTCGGACTGGCCTCGTTTGTACGCGGATTATATTCCAGAATCCCAGCACCCTCACGGTTTGCTTCCACTGTGGAAGACAACTTTCAGAATGGTGCTGACGATTCTCATGACTGCCTCGCTCACGAAACAATCTGATTCACGCAAGTGGCAGACAACTGAGCTACTAGGAAAGCATGTTCACAAGACACTAAACAATTGCAGTGTCAGTATCGTTGAACGCAATGGCAAATACATGGCTCGTGGCCGACACCTTCGCAAGCAATACTGTGAAACACTAGGCGGCACAAGGTTAGAGGCTGAATCAAGATTAATCGAGCTACTATCCGAGTTAACGAAGGGTACTTTTCAGCCGCCTCAGGTACAACGGAAACAGTTCGTGCAGCACCGATTCGTGTCGCACTTGACATTTTCAGAATTGCTAAGCCAATACATCACTGATGTTCGGAAAACCAAAGGACGCGACACCACAAAGACGTATCTGGCCAGGCTGGGACATATTGAACGATTTGCTTGTGAGCCTGGTAACGCTAAACAATGGCCCACAGTCAACAGTATTAATCGTGATTTTATCTTGAAACTGAAATGCCAGCTTCAGCACGCTACCGTTACTCCCAACGGCCACGCACATAGCATCGCCAAGCCCATGTCACAACGACAGATCTTCAACGTGCTGTCAATGTTGGGGACGATGTTCCAGTGGGCGCTTCGTACCGATATTCGTCGACTTCCTGCACACTGGATAAATCCATTAACCAGGGAGTTGATAGGAGCCAAGCCAACTAAGGATCCTATTCGGAGGCTTACCATGAACGATGAGTATTTGCTACAGCTGATCCAGCACTGTGATGCTTGGCAGCTGACACACCTCGCGCTTAGTTTCGTTTATCCTCTGCGACCCGAAGAAGCAGTTGGCCTCCTTGTTGAGGAGGTTGACTTCTCGAAGAGGGAGCTCCGATTTGGTTCCAGGTTCGGTGGTGACGACTACACCAAAGGCAAGCAAAGTTTCGTGTTGCCTGTCCCGCCCGAGCTGACTCCCATCTTGAGCCACCTCGTGAATGGCAGGCACCATGGCCCACTTCTGCGTCAACGGCGACATTACACCCTGCCGAGCGAATCTTTACAGCCTGATACCATCGAAAACGGATACCGAGCCATGCTGATGGTCAACCAGGCAGATGTTATCACAGCCCAAGATCGTAAGCGATATCTACGGAGGACGTTGTCACAGTTCGGCGGTATCACACCCGACGTCTTAACCAAGGAGTTTAAAACGCTGATGCGCCAGGCTGGTGTGACTAGCAAGATAAGGCTCTACGATCTTCGAAGCCTCAATAGTACCAGGCTTTATCAATCGGATGTAAACCATCTTGCCTGCCGGTATTTCACCGGACATGCTGCCAACGACATCATGAACAGCTATGTGGCCCTGCAGCCACACAAGGACATACAACCATACTTCCTGGCCCTGCAACCAGTCTTGCAGGCCATCACCAAGCGATACCAGGAGCTCAGACTTGGTGTCACTGTATAATGGCTTTACATCGAGCCGACTACCATGACCTGCAACCTGCTTCACCAGTGCCCCGACTCCCAGCTGCCAGTGATTTTGGCAGGGCTTGCTGGTGCACGAGTGGTGCACACTTGGTGCACAAGCATGTTGGCTGGTAGTTTTGAGGCTTCAATCAACCAGTGGGTAGAATTAACTCCAATGCTCAAAAAGCACTGGAATATCAAGGGTTTGTGGACTGGCTGGTGTTTGCGAAGGTACAACCTATGAGGTGTAGCGGAGAGTCCCCCCCTCTCCGCTGTTTGAGAATACCATCCGCGCAAACCCCTTGATTTCAGGCCTTTCTAGCGTTGCCATGAGCTGGCTCCTTGTCATTGTGCTGAAACTGTGCTGAGCACATCCAGCGGGTTTTCAAGCTTTCGGTCTGTCCTACAGGCCAGCGTGGCGGCAGTTTTCACTGCCGCCACCACTGATCTTCACCTGATTGCTTCTAGCCTGCGTGCATCCCTGCAGCGGCCTCCGACTCCTAGGCGGATTTGTTCTCCACACCTCCTTGCTGAGGACGCAGGATCGGCTGATTCATCAGACTATCCATCGCAGCCTTTGCCACATGGTCATGGGTCTTGGCGTAATGACGCAAGATTTCTTCATCGACATGTCCTACCCATGAGCGAACCGTTGTCTCAGATGCCGTTTTTCCCGAAAGCGCATACGAGATAAACGAGTGCCTGAAGGTGTGAAGATGTCCCGGTAAACCGAGTTGCTTGAGTACCTTTTTCAATCGCCCCAGCAATCGTTTTTCACTCCATTGCTTTCCTTCGATTCGTTGCTGCTGCGTCACTGGCATCGTCATTACCCAGGCACTGATCCGAGGCATAGACGTAAACATATCCCGTAGTTTGTTGGACATCGTGATCACTCGTTGATCGCCCGACTTTGGCTTCCAGCCTTCCTTAGCCCGGATATGGATGATCTCTTTCTCGAGATCTAGATCCTCCCATTTCAACCAAGCTAATTCTCCAAACCTAGCTCCCGTATGCGCCAGAAAAGTCAACTCTGACTTGATGTTCTCGGGAGAGGCATCAATTATCATGTTGACTTGTTCCCAAGTCCAACATGGCTGAATCGCTGCAACGGGCTCAGGATTACTAAGTCCTTCCAGGGGATCCTCAGCAATGAGCTTTCGTTTCAGGCAAAAGTTGATCCAGGTACGAATGATCATGACCTCGTCATGAATCGTTTGCTCCCCAGGCGGTTTTTTGGCCTTTGAACGAGCAATCCTGTATTGATCCACAAAGAGCAGATTCACTTGGCTGAGCTTTGTGCATTTCTGGAGATTTGCCAGATTCGCGACACGATCCATCACCAATTGATACTTCCCAAGGGTCTTACGAGCCCGACCATTGACCCTGAGTTGATCCAAGTAAAGCTTCTGCCCTTCGGCAATCGACTTTACGGTTTGCTTGGCTTGGAAAGTTCCCTCATTGAGTTGCACCTCGATCTTCATTGCTCGAGCGCGGGCTTCCTTCTTGTTGGTTGTTTTCATCGAGTCGCGCTGCTGACGACCGTCTAGTTGATAATTCGCGTACCACTTTCGGCCACGCTGGAAGATACTGACAAGTTCGCCTATCCGCTCACTGTCGCGATTGGGTTTGTGGGATTGTTCCGACATAGATTCTCCGAGTTCGAATGTTGACAAGCATGTCAACGCGGGTGTTGTTGGGAAAAACATGAGCCATCCGAGAGGATGCTAGCCGACGTACTCAACTTCGACAGGCAGCGAAGGATCATACTCTGCTGCTTCTGCTTTTGATCGAATGGAGGTATCGAGGCCGTGTGTGGCTATGAGATTGAGCAGGCAGTCGCGAAAGATGCTGATCTTTCTTCCAAGCTTTCGTTTGCAGGTGTTGATCAATCCTCGGGATGACCACTCATACAGACTCTTGAGCCCGACATTCAGCATGCACGCTGTCAGCTCCATGGTGAGCAACTCACCATACTGACTGGCAAAGTGAGGATCCTTCCGAAGTTGCTTCATGTATCGAAGCAGACTGGTCGCAATTTCTGATCGAGAGGGGCGTTGTGCCTTGGGTAGCCTCTTGGCACCATCAAGTTTTCCATCGACAAGCTGATCCAATACACAGTTACGGAGGAAAAGCCTACGACGTCCCACACGGCACTTGCAGTTGTCGAAGATGCCTTTGCTGGAAAGCTTGTAGATGGTGTCAGTGGATGTGTTCAAGAACCTGGCCGTTGCAGCCACGTCCATCAACGGTGAGTGCTTTGAACTGAACTCAGCATCTTGCTTGAGTTCGTTGACATGTCGTTTCAAGAGTTGGTCGCCTTCCATGGCAACGCTCCGAGTAAGTTGGGGTTGTAAGTGATCTACACGGCGGAAGATCATGGTGACCTGAGCGCCGAATTACAATCTCAGTTTCGTTCCAAGGTCACGGAATTTGGCAAATAGTAAGCTGCGTCATCTTTGATGAGATTAACGACTGTTCTACTAATCTGATCTGTGATCAACCGAAGCAGCAGCAGCACGTTCATCCAGTCTTGGCTGTTTTTGCCATGCTTCGACAAGCTGCTTGGCAAGCACTTCGATCAATAGACGCCAGGGCTCTGGGATCAAAGGCTCGTGGTTGTTGCTGCAACTTACATCAGTGTGTGAAGTAGTCGGTACTGCGCGCAGAGGCGTAAGGGGGTTTCACAATCGTCCTCGCATGAATGAAGAGGTGGATGATGGGAAGACTTTCCCAACAACGACTACAGCAGAGTACCTGGCTGAGAGCTAGGTTCTCCCCGTCATTTCTTATGACACATTTTGGTGAATAGTTTAGTGGTTGTCATTTTGCATATCATCACATTGCTGTGTTGATGCGTACATCATATGTCTAGAAAGTGGATGTCATTTGACTCAGACTCGAAGAGCGCTGAGGCCGAAGCTTGGGCAATCGTAGTACGAAACGTGGTAATTGATAACAGAGCAACCGGATTAAGCATATTAGAATCGTGAATTCTGCATTGTCTTGGAGATGACTTAGAGGTCGAGCAGTTTCCAATGGCAACATCTATTTCTTGGTTGATTTCTTTCTTCGCGTCTTTCTACCGCTCTTCTTTGAGCGTTTGTTAGCGCCAGGTAAAGCAATGGCTGCTACTGGTAGTGCATTTGCTGGAGCGACGAACGGGCAATGGCAAACGTCGACCCAGAGATGTTCGAGTCGGAAAGAAGTCGGGGCAAAGCTACGTACTAGGGTGGATTGGGAGAGTATGTTGACCCCTTTTGCAACCCATCCTGCGCCAATCCGCGAGAGCAGCGGGATATTTCGCGAAGCCGCCCCAGCATTTACTTCGATCAGAATTGTCGCCGGAGACGAGCTTTCAATGTAGCCAATCATTGCTGCAGATTCGTAACCCTTTGCATACTGCCACCCAGTATTGACGAACCGATCAATTCCGTGCGCCGAGTAGTTTTCATTCAAAACCCAATTCCCAACGCTATGCCCAAGCCGCTTGCATTCGACGTAGTAATTGATTTGCGAAGTACGAAAGTCAACGGCCTGAGGATTCATCAGCGAACAAGTGAAGTCTGGCCGTTTCCGTAGGCGTTGCGACCTGACAACATCATCTGGCTCAGGCTGACTGACGCTGTCGAAGTTAATCACAAAGTTCATGATTCCCGGAGTTGCTGCCTGCATCAGATCGTAATGAGACTGTCGGAGAAGCCAATAAAGCTCCAGATTGATGTGTTCCTCAGCTCGTCTTAGCTGAGCAATAGTCGTGAGCCTTTTGAGGGCTTCCCGCAAGACGGTTAGCACCGCAGTTTCAAATATGCCCCAGTTAAGGGCAACTGTAAGCCTAGCGCGGCCACGCTTATCACCTGCCTTCATGCTCGCCGATGCCAACTGCATGACCATAAGCATCGTCGCCTCCGCATCATCCCGAGCAACAGATGAAGTCCAAAGCCGACGCTCGTTGCGCTTAATGATTATCATGTCTACATCGGTGACTAAGCGAATGAGCCCGTCGATGTACACACGGTTGGCCGTTACTGGTTGCATAGAGTTATTTTCAAGTTTAGAGAGAATGTTGATCCACTCTTGTTCGTCGCTCGTACTAGGAGCCGCTTAAGTAGTTGTCATTCTCCTCCGATTGGAAAATGGTAGCAAGCATAGACGAAGCACCGGTGGGTCGAATTATTCGCCAGCGAAGACACCCACGCTGGGCTTTTAAGTGCGGTTCCCAGAGTTTAAGGTAGGTGGTTAGGTACTGCCCCAACTCCGTCCCGTTCGTCCGTTCCATTAGATCGTTTAAGCGGCCATGTTTGGGTAGTGTGTCAGGCCAGTCTAGTGGCTGCACCGCCTCGCTTTCCATTCCCTTGTAGTAAAGGTCAAGGCTCAGGGTGCACAATTCAGTGATGCATTCACGCTCTACATCAGTGAGCTCAAAAAGATCGAACACCACCTGGTCAAGCTGTCCCTCAAGACCCCTGATCAGTTCGGCGCGTTCCACTTGGGCGATACCCTTGTCTGCAAATAACCGGTTAGGGTCTGTCGCTGGAGGGATCTCACGAAGTGTATCTACGATTCGCACGATTTTGTTTTGAAGGCTCACCTTTTTGGGAAACCGTACCGGAAGACTGTACAAAACATCTTTCTTTACTTCGTCATGCCAGAGGCCCCAAGTCCCCGATGTTAGGAATAGGTAGTACCTCGTGAGAGACGACCATAGAATCGCGAGTAGAACCTTCGCTTTGTCCTCACCCAACTCTGAAACCGGTACGCAGTGGATCGAGTCTTTAAAAGCAAATGGCTTAGTTTCAAACCTGGCAGCGATCTGCCCGTCAAGCCCAGCCGATTGGTCGATACCACGTTTTATTAGGAGGCGAGGACCTTCATAGATGAAACGTTCCCTACGACGGTGAACCTTAGTAGGCGCGTCCTCAAATTCGTCAGATGGCATCGGGCTATACCGTTCGAACAGTTTGGTGGGAAATACCTTGAATTCTAGTAACCAATCACTCGGATCTTTGCGTGATGCGACCTGAAATCCTACCCGCATCTTCGATTCGTCAGGGTCAACTGCCTTCTTGAAGGACTCTTCAAGCCGCAAACGCTGGATTAATGCACGGTCACGATTCGTCCCCCACCAATAAATCTTCCATAATGTTTCGTCGGACAGGAACTCATCTTGTACACCGTAACAGAAGTCCGCTCGGTTGAGTACAACTGCTTTGACGTGTCGGATTAGTGCGGTTTCCTTCGCTGCCCAATAACTAAACGAGCTTCCGATTTTTGGCCGTACATTATCGAATATGACTGCGGCGAATGGAGCAATCGAGCCCTGACCATCTTCCTCGTCCTTGTCCTCGTTCTGAAAGTATGCGTCGCGCACTGCGGCAAAGTTAATCACCTTTTGTAAGGTAGCCCCGGTCAGCCACTGTTCGCGAAACTTTCGCGTCTTGTCGCCACGTTTGAAAAATACCCCTGTTGAGACAAGTAACCCTGCTCGACCGTTAGGACGAAGCAGGTCAAGGCTTCGGTGAATAAAACTCTGTGAGCGCTCTTTGTCACCGAGCGAAAAACCTCGAGCCTCACACCATTGAACGCCACCATCCGACCTCAGTTCGTCGGGCACATCGGCGCGCGGCGAGCCCCACGGCGGGTTCCCCACCACAATGTCTGCACAATCTGTGAGAAAGCGGGTTCGCACCGCTTCGCTGACGATGGTGTCATCGATCTGGAACGCATCTTCAGCTAGCAGAATGTCGAAGTGGATCTTCGGGTCGGTCTTAGTCCGAACCGAGTATGTGAGGCACGGAAGTCTATGCTGAAGGATGTCGGGCGGTTCGAGATAGTGGAGCATAGCCAGGTAAAGACTAAATGCCGTGACCCTAACTGCTTCAGGGTTAATGTCGATCCCCGCGATCTGGTCCCGCAGTATTACTCGTAGTTCGTCGGGCCGCAGACGTCGGCGTAGCTCTCCGACTCTATGTCTAACGATCCGGCGGAACGTCTCAACGAGAAAAATTCCCGAACCACATGCGGGGTCAATCACTCTAGGTCGTTTTGCCAACTCATTCTGCCCGAGGATTGCGACAGAACAAACTCAACCAACGCGGCAGGAGTGTAGTAGCTACCATCGTCCCGCTTCTGACCGGGTTTCGTGCTGTAGAACTTTTCGTAGATACTGCTGATTAGCTCGATCGGGATGATTTCGAACCGGTAGGCGAAGAAGAACAGATTATCGTCCACGTTGGCGAGCAGAAGTTTGCGAAGAAGTTTCAGGTGATTCTCAGTAACTGCCCGAAACTCCTCAGCATCCACAGGAAACATGTCCCCGTTGAAGTCATCAGAGAGCTGAGTGAACAGAGCATAGGTAAATGCTTTGTTGCTCAGGACGGCGGGGTAGAATACTCGGCGACCAGAACCTGCTGCAAACGTATCCAAGTTTTCGTCCAACAGCCTCGGCCACTTCGCTTTGTCGCCCTTAGCTACCTTTCGGAAGTAATCCTCTATGAGCACTCGACGGTCTTCGAGGTAGCGAATAAAGATCGAGCGACCGATCAATGCGTGCGCGTATGTGGCGGAGAGACCTGCATTAATAAGTGCACTCCGCACCTTCCCGAGGTCCCGAATAAGTGCTCGGTCGGCCCGGTCACCGGAGCCAAATCGCTCGTCTTCGAACAAGCGCCCTGACTCTACCTGATCGCGTCGGTAGTTGGCAAGCTTGTCCTGGACATCTGCTGTGGTCTTGACTGCGGCCAACAGTCGTTCGCTCCGGTATCGATCGTCGCTCTTTCGGGATGGCCTAACCGTAAGATTGAAGACGCACAGTTCACCATCACGAGCAAGGAATAACATCTGCGGGCGCGCCATGCACCAGCTAGAGTTGAAATACCCTAACCAGTCTGATGGATCGCCGGAAACCTGCTCAGCAAAGGCGATGACCGGGTAGTTGTTGACGAAGAAGACTTTCTCGGCCCCAACCTTCTTGGCGAGGGTGAGCCAGTCCCCCTTCTCGACCCAATTCGCTGGTGTAGTGTCAGTCGGACGGTCAACGGCGTCTTGCAGGTCACCCTCGGAAAACCCCAATCGCGAGTAAGCGACATCCAATAGCTGTCGTGATGTGTTTGACACGGCAGTAGACTGGCTCTTGCGAGGAATACTCAGAACTCTCATTGATAGGGTATTAGACACGAGTTGCAGGGGCAAAGTCGATGGCATCTCTCCGCGTCAGTCTTCTACACTTGGCACCGCATTCTTGCGAGGATGTCAAATTTTGCATCTACTTCGATGGTTTTGGGGCACCAACATAGATGGAACTAGCCACGCTCGTATGTTAACACGGTTCATACTGAACATGTCAATCGCGACTAGACTTGCGGGAAAACTTGGGAAATAGGTCGCTTCGGGTAATAAGAGTCGGGATCCAGCGATCTTGTAGACCATAGAGTTGCTTGCCCTGTTACCCATTTTGCGGCAATCTGGCTTCACCAAGGCTGCCGAACCCTGTCAAACAATGCAAGTTGCGAAACAACTCCTAAATACTAGTGTTGCTTCCCGTGGATCGGCTCGTTCCGCCACGCTTTGATCCGTTCGTAGACCATCTGGTTCAGGTCGCACACCACCCCAGGCTTCACCCGCACGCCCCACAACGCCTCGGTGATGTCCTCCACCCGACGCACCGACACGCCCGCCAGGAACATTTCCATCAGCGACTCTTCCACGCTCGACTGACGGCGACGATACCGCTCGATGATCTGCGTCTCGAACGTGAACGACCGCAGCCGAGGCATCTTCAGGTTGACCTCGCCCACCGTTGTATGAAGCTTCCGCTGGTAGCTCCCCGAACGCGTCGTCTGACGGTCTGCCGTCCGCTGGTACTTCTCCGCCTGGCACAGCGTATCCGCCTCCGCGTCCAGCATCTTGTTCATCATCTCCTCGATGGTAGACCGCATCTTCTCCTGGAGGAAATGCTCCACCTGGCCCGCATCCACCTGGAACGCTTCTTTTAGTTCCACCGTGGCCGCGCCCGCTTCCAGTCCTATCGTGTCCATGGCTGCTCCTGGGGTAGTTATTGACAGTTGCCTCGAACTCCTGTCCTACTACCCTCGGAGCCGCCAGGCCCCGCTGAATGTGCGCAACTATTTGAACGTTATCCACCGGTCAGTGCCACCCGTGACTTTACCAGACAATTCGATACACAATACGACTCTACTACGAGACTCGAAACGGGCGAGATTGAACTAAAAGGCAGGTTTCCCCGTGTCAATGGCAGTCAGCTTCAGTGGCAACTTTCGGGGCCTGCTCAGCGCACAGAATGAGAAATATTTCTTCGTCTATGTTTGACGATAGCAAGTCTTGTCACCCAAAGTAATTGCTAGCGATTTTAGACCAATATTGTTCTGCACTATGTCATCGATACGATGATTCATTACAACCTTCTTTTTGTCTATACTAAGCACGCCAATGTCAGCCCATTGTCTTATTCTCTTATTTACATACGCGGCATTGACTAGCCCAAAAAAATTGCTGCAACTTTTGTCTCGACTACATTGAGATCTTCACTTCTTACCACACTATTGAAAATACACTTGTCAATCCGTGCTAATTTTACATGTCGTCTACTATACTCACCTTGCAAGACCATAATGTTCTTTGCAATCGGCGCAAGACACAAATATCGTACGCAATGCTTGACAAATGTATTTAGTGGAGATTCTACAAATAGTCGCCATCCTTCAACAAGGTATTGCACTGCATTTCTATCTAGTTTTATCATTATTTCTGCGACAGGGATGCTACTTTTATGGTTGTAGTAATCAGTATGCACGCCGTACTTAAACCGCACTAAATCAACTGCATGAATCGCAAGCACGCTCAAGTCTGACTTCCAACGTTTGCGGCCAGCAATAGAATGTATAACCGAGAGAGTACATAGCATACATTGCAGCGTAGTCCCGGTGACTATGCTGACGCCGCCATAGTAATTCATGGACGATAAACTCGCTCCGAGCAATGAAGGGCGTTTACAAAGGAGGTCGCTATAATAATACTGTACACCTTCGCATTTTTGATAATAATCGATCATCGTTTCAGATATTATAATATTGTGAACACGATTTTGAGTTAAGGACATGTGACTACCCTCCCATCAGACCATTTAATAGTTGCGGGCCATGTCCCTTGAGCTTCACAATATCGAAAACACGCTTCGCACAGCGTTTCAATGCCCAACGGCCCTCTATCGTGATTTTTATCTTTGCACTCTAAATATGATTGCATACACTTTCTATGCCTCCTTCTGCTCGGAAAAGTCGTCGTCATAGCCATATATACAATAAATGTAACTGTAACTGTAGCAAGCAAAACCCACGGGTTAATTCGGACCAAGCATTTACCGATATTTAGCGCCCATCCTGAAGTTGTTTGTGTCCTTGTCCATGGAATAGCTAGTGCAAATAGCATTGACATTGACTGTGGCTCAGGCTCGTCCGGAGTAAGGTCCAGGCACTGCAGGTATCGTCTTATGGCATCAATCTCGCACTTTAGTCGCTTACGGTACTCTGATATTTGCCTGCATTCTGCCATATCAATATGATATAACTCAACACAGATTGCATCAGGATGAATAGGAGGCATTTTTTGCTTATCACCATTCCACTGCTCCCCACTTATTCCTATAGGATTATTAGAGTTAAAGGCATAGGGTAGTGACTTCCATATTGCAATGATCGGATCATACCATTTTCCTTGACTGTAGTAATCTGCCTGAATGTAGCGAAATCCACTTCCTCCTCCAAATCTGAAAGACAGTGGTACCATGCCACTGCTCGATAAGCTAGACCCAAACGCACTGTAGTTAAATACTTCTGACGTAGTGCCAATGCCATTAGTAATCTGCCTAATTGACCCAACAGAATCTCCATGGTAATATCTGGACGCGCCCACGCTGTTCACACAGTAGATTGAAAGGCATGCTAATATCGTTAGTATACGCGGCATACGTCGCACCTGATATGTCTGTATCGATCAAGCAATCGTAACGGTCAAGCGTAAAATGACTCACATCTCCTTGCAAAGATGATTCTACCATCCTTCTGCTGCTGTCGTACAAATATGTACTGTTAATACTACTGCCTCGAATTACTCTTACCATGCAATTATTACCATCCCACAGATTTGTGGTGCGTGTCAACGTCGGGTCGATCTGTAGCGTCTGATTGCCATTGTTGTCATAGCTGAACGTAGTCCTTCCTGAGTTGTCCTGGAACCAGTTGAGTTGATTGACAGCATCGCAGGTATAGGTAGTTCTTGCCCCCGAATCGATCATCAGCCTTCGATTCTGTGCAGCATCATAAGTGTACGTAGTGTCGTAAGCGTTCGCCCCGCTACGACGTTCTCGCGTAAGCTGATACGTCGTGTCATAGCTCCACGTCACACGATCAGCATCGGCTTCGATAACCCGTGTCTTGTTCATGGTGTTATCGTAAGCGTAATCATACTTCGACACATACGTTCCATCGGCCCGCACATTCGCCAGTGTCGTCAGCCGATCCGCCGCATCATAGCTGTAACTGGCCCGCACGCGATTGGCGAGCTTCTGCATCGTCCGCCTGCCTGCCACATCGTAGGTGAAGGTCGTGTTCTCCTGGAACGGATTGAGCAGTCTGGTGATCTGGCCCACGCCGTCATACCAGTAAGTAAACCGTCCACCATCCGGCTCTCGCATCTTCGCACGCT
Organism: Gemmatales bacterium; assembly: GCA_046350055.1. Lineage (GTDB taxonomy): Bacteria > Planctomycetota > Planctomycetia > Gemmatales > HRBIN36 > JAEUIE01. The sequence goes on from JAXMBC010000001.1 coordinate 560,439, forward strand.
GTCCCACAGCATCGTACGCATAGGTGATCCGTTTGGCGAAGCTGTCCGAAGCCAAGAGCGTCCGGCCCACGGCATCGAAGCTGTAGGTGTAGCGTCCCGTCCAGTCTTGTATCTTGGTGCGTTGCCCCACGGCGTCGTAGGCCTGGGTGGCTCGGGTTTGATCCTGGTACTTCCAACCGATGGTCTTGCCCTCAGTATCGTAGGCGTATTTAGTGCAATCCGCGCGGCGGTTAGAAAGAAGCGAACGGGTCTTGAGTTTTGCCAGCACCATAATGTTGGTCCTGAGTTACCTCATCACGAGCATTGAGTCGCTCGTCACCCGTTGCTTCAGAGCGTCACATCAGTCATCCTGCGGGGTAAAATCGCGGAGTAAACGTACCTTCTACGCACCATACCCTCTGTGCATGGTCTCTGCAAACCTAATTCCTCATCAGCGCACTTTATCCTGCCTGCTGGCGTCGCACTGGAGGGTAGTGCCAAGGCAGTTTGACACCAGGCAAGAGTTGATCGAGATCATTCATCAGTCGCTTAATGGGATGCTTCTCCACCGCTTCCTTCAGGTCATGAGCGGTGGTGTGCAGGTAGATCTGCGTGCTGCTGATCTGGCGATGGCCAAGCAAGTCACGAATGGTCACGATGCCGACGCCGGCTTTGACCAGATGCGTGGCGAACGTGTGACGCAAGCGATGCGGTGACATGGCCTTCTCGATCTTCGCCACGGCCGACCATTTGCGGACACGTTCGTAGATCGCACCACGCGTCATCTGCTTGCGTCGCAGGCTCAGGAAGAAGCAGGCCTTGGGATCGATCTCGCCACGGACCTGGCGGTAGGCCTTCATCACAGTCATCACACGGGTATTGAGCGGCACACTCCGTTGATGCCCGCCTTTGCCCGTCACCCGGATGCATTTGTTCTCCAGATCGACATCCTCCTCTTTCAGTGTAGAACACTCGCTCGCTCGAATGCCGGTGCCATAGAGCAGACCCAGGATGGCACGATCCCGTACCATCAACACCGTGTCCCCTGGAGGCGACCTGAGCAAGCGAGTCACTTCGTCTTCCGAGAGATACACCGGCAACTTGCTCGGTGCTGCCTTCACCTTCGGGAAGTGCACAAGTGGATTCTCCACTGGCTTCAGATGCTCCATGGCCACCAACGCACGATAGAAGCACTTCAGGATCACCAGGCTGCGGCTCACTGCTGCTTCGGCATTCTTTCGATCGGTGCGAAGGTACTGCAAGTACTCCAGCACGTCTCGGGCCGCCACCGCAGCTGGTGCCTTGTTCTGCAGCTTCACCTCCACATAGCTGACGAACTGACGCAGGCTTGCTTCATAGGAAGCAATCGTCGAAGCCTTCATGCCTCGAGCCGTGCAGTGCGTTCGCAGGTATAAACTCAGGCAGTACTGCCACATCATGAGGAAGCCCCTTCATCCAGGCGCTGCACAGCATCTTCCGTGTTCTGCTCCAGCACATGCAAGTACACACCCGTCTCCTGCGGGCTGCGGTGGCCCATCAATGATGCAATCACGGCAAGGTCCACGCCGCGATCCATCAGATGGGTAGCAAAGGAATGACGCAATACTTTGGGAGTGACGCCTCCGTCCAGGCCGCCACGTGTGGCCGCTTCACTCACCACGCGGCAAATAGCATGGGCGCGTAGCCTCTTCCCCTTGTGAGATCGCAACAGGAAGCCACGCTGCCCCCTCGTTCCTGCAGGTAGGCCAGCAACTCCGTGTAGACCACCGAGGGGATCGGGATGGTTCGCTGGCGATCTCCTTTACCCTTCTCAATGAAGAGTTCCTGCCGTTCGCGGTCCACATCCTGAAGGCGTATATGGCAAAGTTCATCGGTGCGAACGCCACAGCCATAGAGCAGCAGAATGATGATCCTCTCTCGTCGTTCTGCTGCTGTCGTGGAAGGGCAGGCATCGACCAATCGGCGGGCTTCCTCTACCGTCAGCCAGCGTGGCTTCGCCGGTCGCTTCACATCCTGAAGAGCAAACCCATCCAGCACATTGCACTCGCTGCGTCCTGCCCGGAAGCTGTAATCGAGCAATCCCCGCAAGTGACTCAGGTACTTCTCCAGGCTGCGAGGTGAAGTCTCTGCCAACCGCTCCGCTTCCAGCCAGGCCAGATAGACTTGGAGGGAGAGTTGCCACAGTGGCTTCTCAGCCCCATGGCCCTCCATCCATTGGCTCACTCGCTTGAGCGTGCAGCGAACATCACGAACCGTACCGGCCGCCTTCTTCTGCACATCCTGCAAATAATGCAGGTAACTATCATACCAGGGGTTCCATGCTGCTGGAGTCTTCATGCAGCACCTCCTTGTTGATCCAGGAAGTCGTTGAGCGGATGACGATCCACTGCGGCACGGCGCTGCGGATCGCTGAAGTGCAGATACCGCACGGTTGAGGTGATCACAGCATGCCCCAGCAACCGCTGCACTTCGGGCAGATGCACGCCTGCTTCAATGAGGTCTGATGCACAGGTATGACGGAACTGATGGAGCCGATCCAATGGCACTTCCATGCGTTCTGCAATCCGGAACAGGCCTGCACCGAGCCGCCGGACCAGAGAGTCGCTTGCCACGCCGATTAATGAACAACGCGGTCTCATCGGCCTTGCCCAACTCGCGGAGATGCTCTTCCCGTTCTGGCAGATACGCTTCCATGCATCGCGCCACAATCTCTTGAAGCGGAAGACTCAGTTGCTTCCTCGTCTTCCGGGCATCGGCTCGAATCAACCCTTCCCCAGGCTGCCAGTCCTTCACGTTCAATCGCGTGATCTCACCACGACGCAAGCCCAGGCCATACAGCAGCGACAGAGCACACAGCCATTGCTTCTGCCCGAAGGAACTCTTCGAGGTGGCGGCTCCCTGCCACAGCTTGGTCATCGACTCTTTGCTGATCCGCTGTGGGGCCTTCGCATACGGATTGATCTTGGGGCCCTTCAGCCACTGCAGCGGACTCTTCTTCCAATAGCCTTCCTGCACCAGCCACACTCCAAAACACCTCAGCTTGCTCACGATGCCACTGACCGTTGCCTTCGCCTTGAACACGGAACGACTGCGAATGAAGTTCACCAGAAGCTCTGTATCGATCTCCTCCAAAGCAAGCGTGGACCGGGTTGCCAGGAGCCACGATCCAAGCCGTTCCAGTTCTCTTCTTGTTGCCTTACGTCGTTCCTCACACATCCCTCGCGCCTGGCACGCCGCCATATACCCTGTTGTCACCTCAAGCCACCGTCGCATTGCTCTCTCCTGTGTCACATGAAAATGAACAAAGGCACCAACCCCTAGGTCAGTGCCTACCGTGACTTTACCAAACAATACGACGCACAATATGACGCTACTTCAAGCCTCCAAACGGACGAGATTGAACTAAATAAAGGGATACTTCTCAACCGCCTCCGCCAAGACCGGCTTCATGTTCCAACTATCAGTTACAATGACGTAATCGGGCTGAAAATCATCGACTGCCTCGCGATAGCGCTGTTGAATATCTCGTAAATTCCAGTGAGTTGCATTGAATCGCAGTTCGTGGCTGATCATGGGAGTCTGCTGCTTGACAACTCCCAATTCCCATGGATCGTACCGAGCATAGTAATGCTCTACTTCGTAGCCAGCACGATTCAAGAAATCACACAGCTCCACTGTGTGGACGATGCCACCCCCGGTGGAAGGCCAGTTGAACAGAAAACTCAGCACAGCAATGCGCGCTCGCGTTTTCTTCGAAGGGAGTGGGGCTTGTCCCGCTACACCGAATCGATCTGCAGCCAGCAGTTCGTAGTTCCATCGTGCAACGTCATTGCCTGAGTCCAGTTGCAATGCTTCCTGAAATGTGGACATACTCTCGGGATGATCACCGAGGCTTCTCAAGACCCCTAAGTGGGCCATCCATCGACTACGATCCTGGGCGTTATTAGCCTTTTTCAACTCTTCATCGATCAGAATTTCAGCGTACGACCATTTGCCCGAACGAAGGAGCGACTTGAGCTTCGCCGTGGAATCCATGTGTACCACATCCCATACTTTTACAGTCGCATTCTAACATGGTGATGGTGCAATCCAAAGAGATAGTGCCGGAAGTACCCCCAAACTTACTCATGATTTCTTGGAATTCAGCCAAGCGACGGCACCGGCACAGAGTGCCACACTCCGCCCAGCCACTTGCCTACACTCGACTTACCCAGCGCGATGGAACCAGCAGTGGTCAGATGATTGACCTGAGAACGGTGCCACTGCTGGGCGTGATTCGTGGATTCAGTGTTGTGACGTACTCCCGAATATGTCAATTGGGGATTTCGAAAGAGGGCGTGCTCACGCGCCATTGAAATTGGTGGCTGGATTACTTGATCATTCAACTCCATGAGGATCATGTCGTTGACCTTCCATCCTGAATGGCTGACGACATGAAGCACTCCATTCATGATGGTTAGCCCCATTGCATCCCGGGCTCGGGCTCGAAAGGCCACGTAGTATCCACCTCCGAGGTTAGCGGGAACAGCCTGCTCGGTCGAAAGTTCAATACCCTCATCCTCCATGGCCTCTTGCTGCGAATACAACACTTCCAATGCAGGATGCATGGCAGGGGTGACATGTTTCCTTGCTTCTTGAATCGAAGTCGATTTAGCGAAAGCATGACACACTTGAAGGGGTGTGGGAGAAGTCGCGAAGAAACTGGAGTAGAGCCAGAAGCCCACTAGACCCACGACGATTGCAATCACAACCAGACGATAGTGGTACGCTGGAGTGTTTGCCGACGCAGATGCTTTAATCGGCGCTGGTGTTGTGATCGAAGATATTGTCTGCTCAGGAGCGGCATCCTCGATTCGCTGGGCGATGGGAGCCAACTGAAGCAGTTGATTCAACGGCAACCAAGTTGAACCACCCACGGGGCAAGCCCGTGTTGTCCAGGTGCAGCTTCCCTGTTGAATCTGAGCGAGGATGTCATTCGCAGGAAAGGGACCAGTCGGTGTTTCACCCGAGAGGAGCCAATAACTCAGTGGAGGAGAGGGGTTCATTGCTTCTCCAAAGAAGGTCGTGGAGGAGTTTGGCGGAAAGGGCGTTTCTTGATGTAGGACCAGACCAAACGCAAGAGGTTGGCGACTACGAACACCACACTGGCAACAACCAAGGTATCCAATAGTGCAAACAGATCGAACGGACGCACCGTCGTTACCTTGTGGATGCACACCACCATGGGGAGGATGGTCAAAATCCACAGCTCAACACCATGGGCGTTGCCTCCACCCAATTGATGCAGCCAGCTTCGATCAATTGATCGCTGTAACGCCTCTTGCTTGTATTCAGACCATAGCAAGATGAAGAGACGCTGGAGCACGAGATACCCCAGAACGGCAAGGAGTACCACCACGCCAGTGATGGAAACAGGGTGATGCCAGAGTAGAAACGCCAATTGCTGGAGAGCGATGGCTACGATCGCCAGAACAACAACGATCTTGGCAACGAGTGCCCAGTTCCGTTTAGCATCGTGACACATGACACATCACCCGACAATAATGTCACTTATAGTCGATACACCTATAGTCTACATCATTGTAACGTCGATGCAATGGCTCGACGTCCTTCTGCCACTGATATTCGGGTACGCTTCGGCTTCGTGATCCGGACGCTGCGTGAAGCCAGAGAACTGACACAAGAAGAACTGGCGGAACGCTCAAGAATCCATCGGACTTACCTGAGCGATATCGAACGTGGGTCGCGCAACGTGGCCCTGATCAACATCGAACGCTTGGCACAAAGCTTGTCGGTCAGCCTGGGTGACCTGTTTCGCCGAGTGGATCGCGCCTAGTTCCTAGCTAAAGAAAAGCCGATCCTCGCGAAGAGAATCGGCTGGGGTTCATTGGGTTACCCCTGGCAACGTCATCTCACTAGCAAGCAGGTTGAGCAACGCATCAGGCTCCACTGGTATGCCACGCAACCAGCGGCTGAACTGATGCATCATCAGCCCCGCTGCGATGGATGCGGCGTAAAGGGTACTCCGTGCGGTGCATCTCCCCACCTCCGCTTCTTCCTGGGAGAAGAGCGTAGATGGATAATGTCTTCGTGAAGCTTCGTCACCCACCGCCAATACTCGAAGCGTTTCTCCGAGCATGCGACCATCGGCCCAGAAACGCACCTTGGAAGCAAGGGACTTCCAAATCACGCTTCGCGCACTGATGGTATCGACAGCACAGAAGACTACTTCTCCGACCGACAGATGCTTGCGGTACACATCCCTAACAATCTGAACTTCAATAGTCTTGTCCATTCTCCGAATCGGTGACAGCAAGGAAACCGGCTTGCTCTGGCCGACATCACGTGCTTCATATCCTTGCGTGGTAACGTTATGCAATTCCACCGTATCAGGATCGATCAATTGCAGATGCCTGGCTCCTGCTGCAGCCAGCTTCAGAGTCAAAGGCCTGCCAATTGCTCCGAGTCCGATGACCGTGATCTGAAGGTGCTCCAAGCGAGCTTGAGGCATGAGGTCAGCCTGCCTCACAAAGCGATCAGGCGTACTCATAGATCAGCTCCTTTTCTTCTTGATACACTTCCTGGCCCATCCATTCTTCTTCCGTGAGTTGCAGCAGCTTGGGTAGCTCCTCATCACCTCCGATGAATTTCTCAAAACGATGAAAGGATGGTAGTTCTTCGACGCAGCGCTGATACTCGTCATACCAGGCCGAGGGATCACTGCCGCGAAAGTTCTGCTGGTAGCTGATTTCGACAGGAAGCAGGATGTCACCTGCAGGACCAGCGTGGAAGCGTAGTCGGGCATATGTCTGCCCGCCTCGCGCCAGAATGAACATCACGGCCCAGTCACTGGTGCCGAAGCAACGGGTGAAAGTGTCTTCATCGGTGGAGCTCGGTTCCGGGCAGTGCCCTGGATGCGTATGCACCCAGATGCGTGCACTGGCTTCCGGCGTAACACCACGGTCCACCATAGCATCGAAGTAGTCCGCCACGGACGCATCCTCAAAGCTCACGGTGCCGACGGTGGTTTGTTGCTTGACCAGATGAATATCCTGGATGAGCAGCAGATCACTGGGATCGGTTTCGGCAAAGCCACCGACTTCGGTGGTGCCGATATCACGCAAGAACAGCAACTTCGCCCAAGCATAGGGCGTGAGCCTCAGGGCCGGCTTGGTCGTCTTCCTCGTCATCTGGCGATTCAGTCGACTCGTCATATTCAGTCTCCTCGTTGGGTTGGCAGTTAGGACATAGACCATCGAACAGGCATGCATCGCAGCCATCCGCCATACAGGCGGAACAGTGGATCATGCAGTGGGCACAGAAGTTGTCTCCACAGATCGAGCATGGCTTGATGCAGCCCTGACATCTGGGATCGGTACAGTTGGAGCAGTACCCGGTGCAGTCGAGACAAACCAGATCGTCACAGCAAGGACATGTGATACCTTCACTGGTCTCCACCATGGCTGAGCAACTTTGGCAGGGTGTACCGAACCACTTGTCCATCGCGTGGTATGCGCTGTCTGGGTTGTAAGTAGTCAGGATCTGCTGCACGATAAGGAAGAAATCAAACAAGCGTCCTTGCTGAAGCGATTGCTTGATGGATAAGGCTCCATCTCCTTCACACAGATACTCGTGACTGACATGAGGATGCACCATCTCCTCGTTGACTTCGGCGGGATTGGGATCGAGTGCCTTGATGCGATAACAGTGGCGTTGACCCAACTTTCTCCATTCCAGGATGACCTGAAACCGTCCAAGCTCGATTCCCTCGAACACCATGCTTGGGATGGTGACACGAAGTTCGGACTTCTCCAGGTCACACTCGACCTCCTCGAATTCTTCTTCGAGGTACTCCAGCTCACGCCAGAGTTCAGGAAGCGTTATAAGCCCAACTTGCTCTCGTTGTTGCTTGAGAGCACTTTGCAAGCTCTGAGCGTAACCAGCTAAGTCTGTTAGCAATCGCTCAAGATCGTCAGCCAACTCAGCCTGAGCATGGAGCCACTGGGCATCAAGAGTCGTTTGATGGAGTAGCATTCTGGTGAGCAGCCTACTCCAGATCATGTGCGGCAATTCCAAAGTGTCCCGTGAGAGACGGGCCTGGACCAGTTGCCGATGAATCCGGAGAGCTGCTCGCCAGCGCTGACGTTGGTCATTTGACCATGACATGTTGGCCCTTTCGTAATGTTGAAACGAAACGAGCGGCCACCTTGAGCCGCTCGATCTGATCGCTTGACGGGGTTACTGAGCCCCTTCAATCTTGACAGCGGTGATCGACACACGGTCACCTTCCTGCAAAACCTGATCCGCTGAAGCCGGCTGTCGATTGACTCGGATCAGATATGACGACGGGTCGCCCTTGATCTTGGCGTCGAAGAGTTGCCGGACCGTGGTACCTACTTCGATGGCTAGGTAATCCGCGAAGCCGGCACCCTGGTTGTTGATGAACAAAATCCTCATGTGTCTCTCCTTGGGTAAACGAAAGCAGCCACCCCACCTTGGGATGGCTTGATGCGGCAGAACGTGAAACTCAAAACAAACGCCGATAGCGCACCCGGCGTTGATGACGGTTGCGTAGTCGCTTGCGTCGACGCAAGCGATAGGGACGAAACGTCAGATGGTTGGGCAGCAGTAATCGCTGATGAAACTGGAACCCGCTGTGTTCCAGAAAGCTCATACTCTCTCCCGTGACGCGCGCGAGCGCACGCATCAGGGCATGCCTGTTCATGGTTTCTCCTTGTTGTTATCGAAAAGGAAAACCGGCAAGGACTGTGCTTGCCGGTTTGGTTGAGAATTGAACGAATCAGGTGCTAGGCGGCATCTTGATCTGCTTGCTTTTCACGTTCAAGACGAAGCTGCTTTTGTCGTGTTTTCCCGTGCAGCCACGGTAATCCGTGCTCCTGGTGCCATTTCTTGATCATGACTGTCACCGAATTGCGTGAACAACCGACCATCTCGGCGATGGTTTGAATGGGTTTCCCTTCATTCCACAACTGAATCACTTGGCTTATCACAGCATCCTGAATGGGAGTCGGTCTGATGATCCTGGATCGTTTCTCTGATCCCGTTGGCACGGGAAGCCCACGCTGCACGTACCACCACATCAGGCCTTTCGCAATTGCTGCGAACTTCAGACCAAGCTTTTCAGCAATCGCGAGTGCACTTAGATTCTGATCGTACAAAGCCTTCACTTCGTCCGCACGCTGTGCCCAGATTGGTAACGGTGCAAAACAGAGTGTTACTGATTCTGATGCGATTGGTGGCAAGTCTTTCAGCCCCAACACAGAACGAGCCAGCCGAACTGGATCTAAAGTGAACGTCCCGACAAGCTTCTTCCGTTTGAGCCCCGGAAAATCCACCTCTCTAACCGTGATACATCCAATGAGTTGACGTATCGCGACTCCTGCTCGTGCGGGATCTCCTTCGAGCAAATGATGCATCTTCAGCAGTCGCTCGATGACCCATTCACGAGTCGGAGCCTGCTTGATGTTCTGGTCATTCCCCAGAGCATCGAGTTGACGCTGAATCTCATTCAGCTCGCGTCGACGTGCACTCAGGCGTCCAGAAACCTCAGGGCCAGCCTCACCCTGCTCGATACATTCCAGAATGGCATTGATGCGCCGGACAATATCACTGCGACGACGTTCCAGCCCTTCCCGTTCCTGTGGGTGCAATTGCTGCTGTGTGTTCCAGGCGTTTGTAACTGCCTGAAATAGCCATTCGCGTAGCTTAACGTGTTTCAGAAGAATACCGTGAAGGTATCCGACGATCTGTTCCTCCGCATACTTGCGAAGCAACGAAGTCTTCACATCGCACTGTCGACTGGGATAGCCGCTGCACTGTAAATACAAGCCACGTAGGCCATTCATGTACAGTGGTCGGCCACATTTCTCACACTTGAACAGACCCTGCAGCATGTGACGAGGGTTTTGGAGATCGCGGACAGAACCACGCAACCTACCATTCTTTTCACGCACTATGGCGAACTTCTGTCGATCCTGCTCTCGCAGTTGCTGAGCCCGGTAAAAGAGTTCAACCTCTACGATACGCAGGTTTGGACGTTCAGTGACCGAATAACCTTCATCACCTTCTGAGCGCAGTTCAATGGTGACATCACCCGTCAGAGGGTTGCACTTGTTCTTCCTCTTTCCGTAGGGCCATAAACCGACGTACTTCACATTCTCGAGAATGTGGATTACGACAATCGTTGTCCAGCCGTTGGAACCAGATGCACGATGGCCGCGAGGTGCGTTCAGTCGATTGAGTTGCGTGGTGATCCAATAGACGGATCGTCCCTCATCGCAGTACCAGCGAAAGATGCGCACCACCCATTCTGCTTGAGCTGGGTCAATGTCGATGACTTTCTTAGGCCGCATCTTGCGTGCACGGCTCTGGTTGACCGATCCAGGGGCAACTACCGAGGCATAGCCATAACAATGGTCTCCGTTGGAGTTCCCGGATTTGACATTGTTTTGGTGTCCGCGCTTTACGTCTTCTGTCAGTTGCTTTATCTTGGCCTCCGCAAGGATGCAATCAAGATAAATGATGGATTCCCAGCCCGCATTGTTCGTGTCAAAACCGTTGGCCGTGCAGATGATGCGGATCCCAAGGTTATAGACGAGGTCTTTGATCATCGGGATGCTGATCGCGGATTCTCTCGCTAATCGCGAGATGTTCCAGATGTACATCACCTTGAACAAGCCTTTCCGGGCTGCCTCCAGGATGGCGTTTAACCCAATTCGTCTCAGCTTGCGACCGGATACTGCTTCATCCATGAACCGTAGTTCCACTGGAATGAAGTGATGATTTCGAGCAGCTGCTTGTTCGATAGAATCAAACTGCTGCTCGATGCTGCTCTCATCTTGAGACTCGCTGCTGTAGCGTGCGTAAGCCGCCGCGATCTCTTTGATGGAATCAGTCTCATTGCCTCCATCATCTGGCCGAGTAATACCGGATGAATTCTGTGCTGAAACTGTGCTGAGATTCAACCGAAACAGAGTCAGGTAGGCATATAGCACGGCAAACAACAAGAAGTGTCGAACTTGTTGAACCTTATGGACTTGCGTCAGAAGTCTCGAACTAATAGGGTGTTGCGGAAGGTGGGGGGCGATATTCCCCCCCTCTCCGCTTGCAAGTCTTGTCGATTGGCGTAACTGACTGAGCTACTAAGGGTTACGTCACCCATTTCATATGCAGAAACACTCGCAGGTGCACCTTGGGGGCATACGGGTGGTCTACCATTATGTCATCATGTCATCAAGGATGAGGAACTGTCTCCAGTTCTGTTAACTTAGGCAAAATCAAGGGGTTTTATGTTTTGTTTGTCGAGAAAGCCTCAACAAAGACCCGATACCATTGAAGGATGACGTGTCGATACGTTGGAGCCTGTTCGTGCCATTCAGCGTCCGAGCATGTTTACACTTGTGCGCGTTGATGACCGCTTGTGCGCTGTGCATGGCAGGTTGTACTTCCCTGGATGATTCAAGCCCACTCTTCCAGCCGACAGCAGCGATATTGCTTCCTGAAATGCCCCAGAGTGCTGGTGCTCCTGAAGCGAAGTCCGAGTCGCAGGGTAGCCCGAGCGCTGCTTCAGCCAGTTCCACTCGATCGCTGAATCTCCCCGCTGTGCCTGCGGCTACAACTGTCGGCAAGGCCCTGCCCATAACCCTGCCTACTGCTTTGCAACTGACGCATTCGAGCCCGCTCGACATTCAGATTGCGGAAGAACGTATTCGTGCGTCTGCTGCACAATATGATCGAGCCAAGGTCATGTGGCTACCCAATCTCAATTCAGGAGTAGATTACTTTCGCCACGATGGCCAGATACAGGATATTGTGGGCAAGGTCTTCCAAACCAGCAGGTCATCCCTGCTGTTAGGCGCTGGCCCGCAAGCTGTAGTTTCGCTGTCTGAGGCCATCTACGCTCCGCTTGCTGCACGTCAACTGGTCAACAATGCGGATGCCAGCGCTCAAACTGTCCGGAATGATACAACGCTAGCAGTGGCAATTGCCTACTTCAATGTGCAGCAGGCTCGCGGCGAGGTAGCGGGGACAGTGGAATCGTTACGCCGCGCGGAAGATCTTGTTGCCCGGGCGACGAAACTGGCGCCTGACCTGACACCCGATGTAGAAATCCATCGTGCGAAGACAGAAGCAGCCAGACGCCGACTGGCAGTGGAAACTGCCTATGAAAAATGGCAGGTTGCCAGTGCTGACCTTTCCCGTCTGCTCCGACTCGAAGCAGGCACGGTAGTGGAGCCTGCTGAAGAGCCTTCGCTGACGGTAAACCTGATTGACATGCATGTCCCGATGGAGGAGATGATTTCCCTGGCCCTGACGTATCGTCCGGAGTTGGCGTCGCATCAGGCACTCGTGCAGGCTGCCCTGGTGCGAACCAGGCAGGAGAAAGCGCGGCCGTTTCTGCCCGTGCTGGGTGTACGTGGCGTGGGATCAAACACGCCGGGACTGGCTGGTGGCTACTTTGGAGGCGGAGTCAATGACGATATGCAGAACTTCAGTGCACGCTTCAGCGTAGACATCCAGGCGGTCTGGGAACTGCAGAACCTGGGCTTTGGCAACAAAGCTCTGGTACGTGAGCGGGAAGCTGACCAACGCCGTGCACTGTTAGAACTGCAGCGAACACAGGAATTGATCATGGCGGAAGTGACGCAAGCACACGCTCAACTCAGTCGTGCAGCGAAGCGTCTCCAGTATGCTGAAGAAGGTGTGGAAAATGCAATTGCTACTGCCGAGAAGAATCTTCAGGGACTCGGGCAAACCAAACGGTTAGGTGAGCAACTGGTGCTGGTCTTCCGTCCGCAGGAAGCAGTTGCATCAGTCACCGCACTCGATCAATCGTACAGAGATTATTATCAGGCTGTGGCCGATCATAATCGTGCTCAATTTCGTCTCTATCGTGCACTGGGACATCCAGGACAAGCGATCTGCCAGCATGATCAGCCTGGCTTAACCATGCCCGTGACACCCACGCCTTTGAGCAACCTCAACGAGTCAGAAACTCTCAAGCCCGAATTGCCGGCATCTGTTGAACCAATCCGGCCGTAGATGCAGGACATCCATTCTAAAGAGAAATTCATCAATTTGAGCTATGACTCTCAGAGGCAGCGCGGTTTAATGATCTTGACCTTGTCCGTTTGTAAGGATCGGTTGTGAACCCCATCACATCAGCTTTGCGCCGCCCCGTAACAGTGATGGTGCTGGTTGCAGCAGTCGTCTTCGCAGGTGTGCTGGCTTACAGCCGCATGAAGGTGGACATCTTTCCCGCTCTGAACCTTCCCGTTATTTACGTCTGTCAGCCGTATGGCGGGATGGACCCGCAGCAGATGGAAGGACTGATCGCCAACTATTACGAATATCACTTCCTGTACATCAACGGCATTCACCACGTCGAATCGAAGAATGTTCAGGGCGTATCGCTGATGAAACTCTACTTTCATCCCGATACCGACATGGCCCAGGCCATGGGTGAAACCGTCGGGTATGTCAATCGCAGCCGGGCGTTCATGCCACCGGGTACTGTCAATCCATTCATCATGCGGTTCGATACAGGATCGGTGCCGGTTGGCTACCTGGTGATGTCGAGTGAGACCAAGACGATTGGCCAGATTCAGGATCAGGCCCTGTTCAAAGTTCGCCCGATGTTTGCAGCTATCGAAGGCGTCTCCGCGCCTCCTCCTTTTGGCGGCAGTCAGCGTACCGTCGTTATCCGTGCCGATCCCGACCGGCTTCGTGCCTACGGAGTCTCTGCTGACGATGTCGTGAAAAAGTTGACCGAAGGGAACACGATTGCCCCTTCAGGCCAGATACGGATTCAGGAACGGATGCCCCTGGTGCCTACCAATGCCATGGTGGTGCAGCCTGCCGAACTGGGTGCAATCGAAGTGAAACCCGGTGTTTTCATCCGTGATGTTGTCCGACGAGATCCGGTAACTGACAAGCCCCTCATCGAAGATGCCAGCGACGTTCCCACCGGGTATGCACTGGTCAATGGCAAGCGGGCGGTGTACATCCTGGTAACCAAGCGTGCCAACGCTTCCACGCTCAGCGTCGTGAACAATGTCAAAGCCAATCTGTCGAAGATGCAGGCAGAACTGCCGGATGACATCAAAGTCAGTTTCGAGTTTGATCAGTCGCCGTACGTCACGAATTCCATGAAAGGTGTTGCCATCGAAGGTGCATTGGCCGCTGGCCTGGTTGGCCTGATGGTGCTGGTGTTTCTGCGTGACTGGCGGAGCGTCATAGTTGTCGTGCTGAATATCCCCTTTGCCCTGATTGGGGCACTCGTAGCACTTTGGCTCAGCGGACAGACCATCAATCTGATGACTCTGGGTGGTTTAGCGCTTGCGGTCGGTATCCTCGTGGATGAGGCAACCGTGGCAGTGGAGAATGTCCATGTGCAGATGGAACGGACTCCCTCTGTTGCGTTAGCATCCTGGAGAGGTGTAACGGAAACCGCTGTACCGCGACTGCTGGCCATGCTCTGCATCCTGGCAGTCTTCATCCCAGCCTTCGTCATGGAAGGAGCAGCCCGTGGATTGTTTCTGCCTCTCTCGCTGGCTGTGGGATTTGCGATGATTGTCAGTTACATTCTCTCCAGCACCTTTGTACCTGTTCTGTGTGTGCTGTTGCTGAAACACAAGCCACACACTCAGCACACCTCCCTGCTTTCACGTGTGTACTCTGGCTTCCTGACAGTACTGACCTCTCTGCGCTGGATCATCGTCCCTGCCTACGTCGCAGGGGCTGTCCTGGCAGTCTGGTTCCTGGGGAGCAGGTTAGGCCTGGAAATCTTTCCGCAGGTCGATGCGGGCCAATTCCAGCTACGACTGCGCGCTCCTACGGGAACACGCATTGAACAGACGGAGGCCATCACCCAGGAAGCCCTTCGTTATATTGGTGAAGAAGTAAAAGCCGCTGGTGGCGAAGTGGCCATCTCATTAGGCTTTGTTGGCGTGGTGCCTTCCAGCTATCCCATTAACAGTGTTTACCTGTGGATGGGAGGCCCGCATGAATCTGCCATCCGCATCTCCTTGAAACATGGCCGCGTTCGCATCGATGAGTTAAAAACCCTGCTTCGCACCAGGCTGTCAGCACATCTCATCGCCTGGACAGCCAACAAGTGGAAGACAGAGGGTGTTGCGCCGGAAGTGGCGGAGCGACGAGCAAAAGAGATCAAACTCTCCTTCGAGCCTGCTGATATCGTCAATGAAATCATGAGCTTTGGCTCCCCGACCCCTGTGGAGGTTCAACTCTCCGGTTCCAACCTGGCGGCCAACCGTGCCTTTGCCGAAAAGGTGCGCGCGGAGTTGGGGAAGATCACGGCTCTCAAGGATCTTCAATATGCCCAGCCTCTGGACTATCCCACGGTGGAGGTGCTGGTGGATCGCGAAAAACTGGCTGCCAGTGGAGGCACTGCAGCCGACGTAGCAAGAGCCATCACGCCATTTACTTCTTCCAGTCGATTCACTGTACCCAACTTCTGGAGAGACCCCGCCTCGGGCGTGGGGTACCAGGTGCAGGTTGAAGTACCTTTTACTCTGGTCAACGCAGCAAAGGACCTGGAAGTCATTCCCGTGCTTACACGAGGCAGCGACAAAGTGCTGGTGCGCGACGTGGGCACGGTGAAGGAAAACACCATGCCCGGCGAACTGGACCGTTATAACATGAAGCGGCTGGTGAGTCTCACAGCGAACATCCAGGGTGAGGACCTTGGCAAGATCGCAGAACAGGTTTCACAGGCTATCAAGAATGCAGGCGAGGTGCCCAAGGGTGTCACGGTAGATGTCCGAGGCCAGATCACTCCCTTTAACGAGATCTTCCGTGGCCTGGTGTTCGGACTGGCAGTAGCCGTCATCGTCATTGCCTTGTTGCTGACTGCTTACTTTCAGTCGTTCAGGCTGGCCCTGGTTTCCGTTTCGACCGTTCCAGCAGTACTGGCAGGTGTAGCAGCTGCGCTGTTTCTTACTGGATCGACATTGAACCTGCAGTCGTTCATGGGAGCTATCATGGCAGTCGGCGTTGCGACTTCAAATGCCATCCTGCTGGTGACCTTTGCTGAACGCTCGCGTGTTGGAGGTATGACTGCCAGGCAAGCTGGAATCGAGGGGGCTCGCACCCGGGTACGACCGATCCTGATGACCAGCTGTGCCATGATTGCCGGCATGATTCCCATGGCCCTTGGTCTCGGTGAAGGAGGCGATCAGACTGCACCGCTGGGTCGAGCAGTCATCGGTGGTCTGGCAGCGGCGACGATTACCACGCTGCTCATTCTGCCTGCCATTTTTGCACTGGTGATGGGGAAGACGGATAGCCGATCCACATCACTTGATCCGTTTGATCCCAACAGCCGTTGTTACGTTCCCGATCAGGGTTCCACCCCAGAGGTTTCCCATGCAACTGCTTAAGAGCTACCTGTGGAGTGGACTTGTTACATTCTCAGCTTGCCTTGGTTGCAATCCGGCACCAGGTAGCGCCACGAAGGCCCAGCAGAATGTTGTGGTGTCCATAGCTTTTGTCAAACCAGAGAAACGCGTAGTCCGACGAGTTGTCGAACAGCCTGGCAGCGTGCAGGCATCTGAAGAAACGGTACTCTACCCGAAGATAGCCGGCTTCATCAGCAGCATCGCCTTGGATCCAAACAAACCCCAAACCGATGCCAACCGAATGATTGATATTGGTTCGAAGGTTACCAGGGATCAAGTGCTGGCAGAGCTTTCTATTCCGGAACTGGACGAGGAGTTCAAACAGAAAGTGGCTGTCGTCAGGCAATTGGAAGCGGAGATTATCCAGTCCAGGAAAGCACTGGCTGCAGCAGATGCCGGCATTGTTTCCGCTCAGGCCAGGGTTGCCGAAGCCAAGGCAGGACTCTCGCGGGTACAAGCGATCTATGAACGCTGGCAGTCAGAAATGGAACGGGTGAATCGACTGGTGAAAGGTGGTGTAATCGACACACAAACACGAGATGAAACCCTGAATCAATTTCGAGGTGCGGAAGCAGGACGACACGAAGCAGATGCCAGGGTGGCGTCTGCCGAGGCTACGGTTTTGAAAACACAAGCCGATCATGGCAAAGCCATTGCCGATGTCACAGCTACCGAAGCCAAAGCCGAGGTCGCCCGGGCTGATGTTCGACGCATTGAAGCGCTGAGGAATTACACTCGCATTAAGGCGCCTTATGATGGCGTCATTACCCATCGTGCAGCGAATACAGGCGACTTTCTGGTAGCAGATGGCAAGCACAGTCTCTTCACGGTGGCACGAACTGATCCGGTCCGTGTCGTGATCCATGTACCCGAAGCTGACAGTGGCCTCATCACAGTGGGCCAGGAAGTACAGATCACCATCCAAACCGTATCTGGACCTTCCATCAAAGGCAAAGTCTCCAGGACATCCTGGTCGCTGGAACCGGGATCTCGCACGCTCAGAGTGGAAGCGGACCTTCCCAACATCGATGGTAATCTGCGTCCCGGGATGTATGTTTACGCACGGCTGGGTGCCGAATTGCCCACCGAATGGTCCTTACCCTCGGCAGCTATTGGCAAGGTCAATGAAGAACCAGTTGCCTACCTGGCCGAGAATGACAAAGCCGTGCGGGTCACTGTTCAATTGCTGCGAGGCGACGGACAATTCACGCAAGTGCGCAGTTACAAACGAGGAAGCAGCGGTCCTGTTACCATTTCCGGCAATGAGCAGTTCCTGATGCCTGCATCTGCCTTATCCGACGGCCAATCGGTTCCGCAAAAATAACTGCAAGACGCGATGGAACACAGCGGACCGCGCAGAACACATTTGCATTACCGGGAAGCAGCCTGTTACAATCAGCCCACCTGAAGACAGTACTCACGCGTGCTTCTCAGGCAGACGCTCAGAAATCAGGACTTGACACGTCAGGACGAATGCAATGAAAGTTGGCCTCGTTGGTTATGCCGGTTCGGGAAAGACCACAGTCTTCACCTGGCTAACAGGGGTAGCGCCTGACCTTGCTGCTTCCCAGCGGGGACAGACCGGCGTTGCCAGGATACCTGACAGTCGGCTCCAATGGCTCAGCGAACAGTTCAAGCCGAAGAAGACGACGAACGCCACGCTGGAAGTGCTCGATACTCCGGGGCTGCTGGTCGGCGATACCAAGGATAATCCCCGTCGGCTCGGGATCCTGCGTGAAGCAGATGGGTTGCTGGTCGTCCTCAATGGTTTCACGGGCGACCCAGCCAGGGAGCTGGAAAACTTCCGGGCCGACTGTATCCTGGCTGATCTCGAAATCGTCAGCAACCGCATCCCCAAGGTGGAAGCACAGCTCAAGAAAGCCAAGCCAGCCAAGGAACGTGAAGCGGATGAAATGGAACTCGTCACGCTGCGTAAAGTAGTGGGTGAACTGGAATCAAGCCGCCCGCTGCAAAACCTGGAGTTGAACGAAACTGAGACGAAGACCATCAAAGCGTTCCAGCTTCTGACCCTGAAGCCTGAACTAGCCCTGGTGAATCAGGGAGATGCAGGACAGGCGATTCCTCCAGGCGTGCTGGCCCTGTCGCCGCACGCCCTGGCTGCTCCGGTCAAGCTGGAACAGGAGCTCATTGATCTCTCCGATGCAGACCGGGCCAGCTTCATGGCGGATCTGGGTATCACGGAACTTTCCCGAGACAAGATTCTTCGCGGCATCTTCTACGGCATGGGACGGATCGTCTTTCTCACTGCGGGGGAAGACGAATGCCGCACCTGGGCCATTAGCAAAGGGGTGACAGCACCGATTGCAGCCGGAGCCATCCATAGCGACCTGACAGCAGGCTTCGTGCGGGCCGAGGTGATCAGCTTCGAAGAGTATCAGAAAGCCGGCTCCTTCAAGGAAGCCAAGACCAAAGGGGTGCTGCGACTGGAAGGCAAGACCTACATCGTACAGGATGGAGACATCATGAACATCCTGGCAAACAAATAAGGATGTGCGTGAGCACTACTCGAACCGCAACGCCTCGATAGGATCCAGCTGCGAGGCTTTCACAGCCGGGTAGTAGCCGAAGAAGACCCCGACACCGGCAGCGACACCAAACGCCACAGCGGGGTAGACGGGCGAGAGCCGGAGAGGCCAATCGAGCAGATTGGTGATGACAAAAGCGAAGCTGAGGCCCAGCAACACGCCGATCAGGCCGCCACCCAGCGATAGCACCACCGATTCAATCAGGAACTGGTTACGTACATCATTCGGCGTAGCTCCAACAGCCATGCGGATGCCGATCTCGCGTGTTCGTTCAGTGACCGAAACGAGCATGATGTTCATGATGCC
The DNA here is from genome assembly GCA_046350055.1 of Gemmatales bacterium. Taxonomy (GTDB): domain Bacteria; phylum Planctomycetota; class Planctomycetia; order Gemmatales; family HRBIN36; genus JAEUIE01. The sequence goes on from JAXMBC010000001.1 coordinate 579,709, forward strand.
GATACCGCCAACAACCAGCGAGATGCTGGCGATCACCACCACGAGCACGTTGAGCGTATTGGTCAGGAGCAGACCGATGGCAGCCATTTCTTCCACACTGGTGACATCGAAATCGTTGGGCATGTTAGCACGGAGATGGCGACGTTCCCGCAGAATCTTGGTTATGCGTTCCTGAACGGGCTGGATATCTTCGTTGCTGCGGGCGGTGCAGGTGATGACCGAGACACGCGGCTCACGGCCCAATCGCTGCTGAATGGTATTGATGGGAACAAAGATCTGGTCGTCCTGATCCTGTCCGATGGGGTTCTTGCCCTTGGGAATGAGCACGCCTACGATCTCGACTGACTGACCAAACATCTTCAGCCGCTGGCCGACCATGTCCACCGGCCGGCGCCCCGGAAACAGTTTCTTGGCCAGCGTTTCGCCAATGACACCGACGGCGCTGGCGCTCCGGTTATCGGAATGGCTGAACAGCCTGCCTGCGCTGACCTGCCATTTGCGAACCAGGAACATATCGGGCCAGATGCCGGAGATGGTGGTCAGAAAACTACCAGTGGCGGTGGTTACCTGATCCTGCGTAGCTTGTGATTCAGCCACGCCGGTCACCATCTTCTTGACGATGTCGTCGGAACGGATGGCAGCAGCATCTTCACTGGTGATGGGAGTGCTGACAACGGTGATACCCGTGCTGGTGCGACCGCCGGGCCGAACCAGTACGATGTTCTTCCCTACGCTTTCGAGGCGGTCGTCGAGCTTTTCCTTAGCGCCATTGCCTGCAGCCACCATGGCGATGACGGCGGCAATACCGATGACAATACCGAGACTGGTCAGCACCGACCGGCCCTTGTTGACAAACAAGGCAGCGAGGGCCACGCGAAGTGCTGAATAGAATCCCATCGATCAGTTTCCTCTTGTCGCCACAGGCTTGACGGGCCTGGAGTTCACCCATTCCGCCAGGTACTTCTGCGCTACATAGATGCAGGCGAATGCTGTCAGACCAAAGAATACCATCGTCCAGGGCGAGGTGCGAGGTCTGGTTTCCTTCTCATATTCCGCTCCTGCCACGTAGCGATCCGGTTCAGGATGTTCGGGATAGCTCGGCAGTTGTTGCTGATTCATGATCACCTCTTCAGGCAGAAGCGGCATGAGGAGGCGTTGGTGTCTTGGGCAATGGCAGCGTGTTCGGGTGCACAACACCGTTCGCGTGCCCGATGGCAGCACTATTGTTCAAGGCTGCGAGAGAATCACGGGCATCAATGGGCCGGTCGTTGTAATAGTCCTCGGCAATCAGGCCGTCGCGGACGATGATACAGCGTTTGGCATGATTGGCGATGTCCTGTTCGTGGGTAACGATCACAATCGTCTGCCCCAGATCGCGGTTGAGCCGCTGGAACTCAGCAAGGATTTCCACGGAGGTCTTACTGTCGAGATTGCCTGTCGGCTCATCTGCCAGCAGCAGTTGGGGATTATTCACCAGGGCCCGGGCAATGGCCACACGCTGCTGCTGGCCACCGGAGAGCTGGTTGGGCATGTGCCCGGCACGCTGGCCGAGGCCCACCAGTTCCAGCTTGGCCTGTGCCTTGCGACGACGTTCGCCTGCACCGATTCCAGCATAAAGCAGGGGGAGTTCGACGTTCTCGACAGCGGTGTAACGCTTCAGGAGATTGAACCCCTGGAAGACGAAGCCAAGCTTTTCATTGCGGAGCTTGGCAAGCTGGAAACGGGAGAGCTTGCCGATCTCCGATCCGTTCAGACGGTAGAGACCGGAGGTGGGTCGATCGAGGCAGCCAAGGATGTTCATCAGGGTGGACTTGCCCGAGCCGCTGGTGCCCATGATCGCGACGAACTCACCCGCCACGATGTCAAAGCTCACGCCCTTCAGCGCTTCGACCTTTACTTCGCCAGTGTCGTAGACCTTGCGAACCGATTGTATTTGAATGATAGCAGGCATGCGTCAGTTCTTGGTGTTCCTGGGCTGCTGGTCACTGGGAAAGAGATTAGCCGGGCATACGGAATTTGGCGTTGCCAAAGAGTCCTCCGGTTTCAGCCTTCTTCGGAGCTTCGATCACTGCAGTCTTGCCGAGAAGATCTTCAGGTTTGCCCTGCAGGACCTCCTTGACATGAGTGCGTCCCAGTTCGCTGGCACCAGCCTTGATGTAGCGAGCCGAGTAACTGCCATGGGCATAAAACCAGACCGGGCTCCAGCCTTCTTCCTCATTCTTCCGGAGTTCCTTCTGCTGGGCATCAGAGAGAGAGTCGGGGGTAAAGGAGAGAGCAGCTGATGGGACCGTGATGATGTCGTTGAACTTCTCGATGATGATCTGCAAGTCCGATGCGGTATAGCCCACGAAGAGCGGATGCTTGGCCCGGCTGGTATCGTCCATCTTGTCCACGCTGATGATGACGTTGTACAGGGCGGGGCCCGAGCTATTCGCTCCGCCACCCAGTGCCATCAGTGCTTCAAGGCCACCCATGCCACCACGCTGGCCCAGGGCCGGGAGTGGATCGATGCGTGTGACTTTGCCGGTGAACTTGATCTTCTCCAGGGAGTAGGCTTCCACCGTGAAGATCACCGGGATAGCAGCCTGTTCCGGATTCGCTTTGAGCTTGGTCTGGAGCTTGCCAATATCCTGTTCACTGATCTGTGCTTTCACTTCCCAGTCGTCGAGGTTGGCATTCAGGCTCGGAGCAATGATGAAGAGGGGAGCATTGTTTACCGGGCCGGCCGTGATCGGCTGGCTGTCTTTGACTAGCTTGTTGATTTCAAGAATGACACCGTCGCAAGGCGATTTGATGGTGGTCTGTTCGAGGCCACGGCGAGCCAGCGTGAGTCCCGCTTCAGCACGCTGCTTGTTGGCCAGTGCCAGCGTAATACTCGCTTCGGCAACATCACGCAGAGCATAACTGGCCTGGGCTGAAGCTTCTGCTTTTTCCAGTTCCTTGCGAGCTTCACTGATAATGCCACCACCGATGCTGTCTTTACTTTGTTCTGCACGCTGCAGCTTGGCACGAACGAATTCCAGTTCTTTCTCAATAGCCTTGATCTGGGCTATCTTTTCCACCTTGTTGGCTTCGGCACGGGCGACATCCGCTTGGGCAGTGCTGACGGCAGCCTCGGCTTCAGAAACGCGATTCTGTGCCAGACTGCTATCGAGAGTGATCAGTACATCGCCCTTCTTGACATACTTGCCGATAGCCAGGCCGGGAGTGACTTTGTCGATCTTGCCTTCTTTTTCCGAGATGACGTAGTACAGGCCGCCCTTCAGTTCCAGCTTGCCGCTACCCGTGATTTTCTCTTCGATGCTGCCCTTGCGGATCGCTTCCGTTTTGGGTTCCTCGATCGAGACCGGATATTTTGACTGTTGCCAGTAGAAGTAACCAACCACTCCGCCGGCCAGCAGCAGCATGAAGAACAGCAGACTTTTCACTGGGACGTTCCTCGTCGGAAAACTGACGCAAGCACGGTCTGGCGTATGGGCCAGGGGCAGGGTGAACTGGTGTCGTCATGACGGTGCAGGATAGACACGAACTTCCCTGTCGTGCAGAGGTCACGCAAGTGGTATTCTAGTGTAATTTACATGGTATCTCCATGCAGAAGTGAGAAAAGAGACCGATTTTTCAGGCGCGAACCCAAGAGCCTAGCGGGAGGGAGGGTCGGGTAAACTGGGGGGTGTGGGGGATGAACCGTTTTCCACGACCTGCACTCTTGTGCGTGATGTTTGCCCAGCGTTACAATCCCGCAATGAGCTTACATCCGCAACTCTCCACACCACGTCTTCTCCTGCGCCCCTGGTGTGAGGCTGATCGCGCTCCATTTGCTGCTCTCAATGCCGACCCGCTGGTGATGGAGTATTTCCCCGCTCGCCTGACGCGTGAAGCCAGCGATGCCATGGTGGATCGCATCATGACCCACTTCAGCGAACGAGGCTTCGGCTTCTGGGCCGTGGAGATCCCTGGCATCACCCCTTTCGCTGGATTCATCGGGCTGGGCGTACCTCGTTATGAAACACACTTTACGCCATCTATCGAAGTGGGTTGGCGGCTGGCAGCGCAATACTGGAACCGAGGCTACGCTACCGAAGGTGCACGGGAAGCTCTGCGTTTCGGTTTCGGCCAGCTACGGTTGCAGGAGATTGTCAGCTTTACCGCGGTGGGAAACACCCGATCCCGACGTGTGATGGAAAAGCTGGGAATGAACCACCACCCCGATGACGACTTCCCCCATCCGCTCCTGGCGGAAGATCACCCGTTACGGCGACATGTACTGTATCGAATGACAGCCGACAACTATATGCGCATACCTTCCGAGAGTCGCAGCAATACCTGATCCTTTTGCAACACTTGCTCGAGAACCGCCCTGCCCTGATCGGTGGCATCGGAAGCGGCCAGATAGCTCTCCCCCATGAGCGCACGGACATCCGCCTTCTCGCCCGTGAGATGAACCAAGTGCTCGACTGTTTCAGTCCATTGCGCCTTGTCCTTGATGACACCCAGCTGATCGATGGCGTAACTGAGTGCATACTGCAGGGGGGCGGGTACATGGATGGGAACATCGTCCGCTTCGGGAGCGTTCCAGTTGTTGAACGGACTATCCACGATGCTCTTTGCCATGTAACGATCCCAGTTGGCGGGCGGGCTGGCATCACGGTCGAGGACAAAGCCCCCTTCCACGGCAGTGAAATAGATGCTGGGCCAGCGGATCTCGCGGCGAGCCTTGTGCAAGCCAGCTTCAATCTGAGTAAGGTCGAGTTCCTGCACTTTCTCATGGGTATTCAGCAGTTCCTTACTCAGCCACTTCCGCAGTGCCTTGGCTTCCTTGTGCGGGGCATGCCATTCGATGCCCTTGAGTTTTCGACGAAACTTATCGCTAAGCAGTTCCGCTTCGGGATGGTAGCGGCTGGTGATCCAGTTCTGCGATTTGATCCAGGCCCAGGCTCGACCACAGGCATCGAAGTACCACTGGTCGCAGAGCTGTTTCACCCCAGCAGGCAGGGACCAGCCGACCGCCTTCTTTCGCAGTACCGCCCAGAAATCCACGGCACCCAGGGCATCTTCGACAATCTTGGTTTCCAGTCGAATGCGTTCAAACAGTTTTGCGTCCAGGTCAAGCTTGTCATACACCCGCCCGAGGGCTTCGAGCATGAACACCGGTGTGCGACCATTGCTCTGAAAGACGACCTGGCCGGGGAGTGCATCGTGAACGATGGCACTGGCATCGAGGAGAATCACATCGACTTTGGCGAGCAGTTGGGTGAAGCGGCGACGAGCGTGAGGACCTTTGAGGACGGGAGCTGCATCAGCGGTTGACATGGGCGAGCCTGGTGTTGGAGGTGTAGCCTCATTGTATGCAGGCTAGGCAGCGTCATTGAGTTTCACCTGCAGCCAGGCCCGGGCATAGCGCCACATGCGGTCAGCGGTGGCAGCCGAGATGCCCAGCACCTCGGCAGCTTCGTCGCCAGTGAGGCCCACGATGTAACGGAGTTCAACGAGCTTGGCGTGATCGGGTTTCTCGGTGGCGAGTGCCGTCAGTGCTTCATCGAGTGCAAGAAGCTGCTCATCAGGCATGCGGTCGGGTGGATCATTGAGAGTGACCTGCTGACCGCCATCACGTTTCTTCGTAGCTTTGGCCCGTGCCCGGTCGACGAGGATACGACGCATGGCCGTAGCTGCAGTGCGGAAAAAATGGGTGCGATCGGAGAAGTCCACAGACGCTTCGGAAAGCCGAAGCCAGGCTTCATGGACCAGGGCAGTAGCAGAGAGCGTCTGCCCGTGCTGCTCCGCCTTAAGCTTGGCCGCAGCCAGCTTGCGAAGTTCGGTGTAGACCTGGGGAAGGAGGGTGTCGGGGATCATTTCTTTTCCAACGACTTCGGCAGCTTAGCCCTCTCCCCCTGCCACTTCTTCACTTCCTCGGGCTTGTTGGTTTCGGTGTAGAGTTGGATGATGCGATCGAGGGCTTCGGGGAGACGGGTATTAGCTTTTTTGGGAATCGTCTTCTCGCGGGCCTTCATCCCCTCGTAGCCCTTCAATAGTAGCAGCTCGGCATCGGCGTACTTCTCTTGGCCTAACAAAGCCCAACCAAGCAACGATTGGGTGTTGAACGTCGTCCACGCGTCGGGTTGCTTCTTTTCACGAATGGCCAGACTCTCGCGCAGCACAACTTGGGCGTCCGTCCACTTCTTCTGCTGTAGCAGGTTCAAACCTAAAGCGGTCAATCCACCAGCATATTCAGCCGACTCAACCACAGACTTTTGCTTAATGACGATCAACCACTTCCTCCGCCACAGCTCAGCATTTCCCCATTGCTCAGCCTGCTCGCAAACTGCTATGAGGTTTGAAATGAAATGCTGAGCATACTCATGCGAGAAGCCTTTCTTCTCAATGCTTCTGGTTACTTGCTCAAGCACAGCAATTGCTTGAGGCAGTTTATTTGCAGCTATATACGCATTGGCCAGGTTGTTCGATGTCATGTAAACGTATGTGTGGTCGCTTCCCAGTTTTTTGACCTGAGCTTCCATGAGTCCCACGAGAAATGCGATGGCCTGTGGTGCCTTATCTGCTGCAATATATGCCTGAGCTAAGTAGGTCGCTGTCAGAACCGTGTTGTTATGTTCTGCGCCAAGTTGTTTGAGTGAAACTTCGCTGGCTCTCTCGAGCATGCTGACGGCCTCAGTTTGCATTCCTCCTCTCGAATATGCTAGGCCAAGATTGGAGAGTGTTGCCAGGGTGTTCTGATCTTCGACTCCATACAGCTTGATTTGGAGGTCGCGAAGCTGCTCAAACAATGAAATTGCCTGTTGGTACTTGCCTGCGGTTCTATATGTCACAGCCAGACTATTCATCGCAGATTGTGTTTCATGATGTTCCATACCCAGAAATTGTTCTCGGAGCTGCAGGGCTCTTTCCAGAAATGGGACACCATGTACGGCGTCACCTGCAGCTCTGTAGTTGACTCCGACAATCCAGCATAACTCAGCTTCAGTACGCGGATCGAGATCCTTCCGTTTACGCAGTTTCTCCGCCGCCCTTTCCAACAACTGCTTTAAGGTCGTGTCCTTGTTCAGAGTAGCACTTGAATCCTTAGCAAAGCGTTGCTGACCTTCAACTGTCGTTAGCGCCAGAAAATCGTCTTTGACGAAAGAAGCAATTGCCTCTGCATACTTTCGCTCACGTTTCTCTACCTCATGTGCTTCAATCGCTAGCTGTTCTTGCCGCTTTGCTTCGTAGAAGCCATAGGCTGTGCCTATCATTCCGGCGACCAGAGCAAGGAAAACGATTCCGGCTGTCACCATCGTCACTCGATTCCGCTGTACAAACTTCTTGAACCGATAGACGGTACTGGGCGGCCGAGCTTCCACCACTTCATTGGCCAGGTAACGCTGTATGTCCTTCGCTAATCCATTGGCCGTCTCGTAGCGGCAGGTACGGTCTTTCTCCAGCGCCTTCAGTACCACCCAGTCGAGTTCGCCTTTTAGTTCAGAGGACAACCGCTTTGGATCGGTCTTGCGGAGTGCAGCCAGGTTGGCGAGTGATTCCTTTGATTGTGTCAGCCGGGTGCTGGGCTTTGGTGGTTCTTCTTCCTTTATGAGCCGAATAACTTCGGCAAACGCTGCTGACTTCATACGTTCTCGCGTGATCGGCGTGCTGCCGGTCAGGAGTTCGTAGAGCAACACCCCTAGGGCATAGATGTCTGCCCTCGTATCGATATCCATTGCCGAAAGTTCTGCCTGTTCCGGGGCCATGTATTCGAGGGTTCCGATAATCTGGCCGATCTCGGTGTACATTGTCTGGTCAGCTAACTTGCTATGCAGTGCCTTGGCGACGCCGAAGTCAATCACCTTGGGCACCGGTTTACCATCTTGCATAGCTACCAGAATGTTGCTCGGCTTGATATCGCGGTGGATGATGCCCTTCTGATGAGCGTGCTGCACGGCTGAGCAGACCTGCACAAAGAGGTCCAGCCGACTCTTGATGGAAGCATGTACTTCATCACAGTATGTGGTGATGGGAACGCCTTTGACGAGTTCCATGACGAAGTAGGGTCTGCCACTGGCAGCCATCCCCGCGTCCAGTACCTTGGCGATGTTGGTATGATCCATCAGTGCCAAGGCCTGACGTTCCGCTTCGAAACGGCGGATGACCTGGGCAGAATCCATGCCCGCTTTGATGAGCTTGAGGGCTACACGCCGCTTGACCGGCTGATCCTGTTCCGCTACCCAGACCGTACCCATGCCGCCTTCGCCCAGTTTCTGCTGCAGCTTGAACCGGCCATCAATGATGCTGCCTACCAGATCGGGTGTTGCCTGTGCAGTGGTATGGTTGAACCCGGCGGTCAGGTCCAGAGCAGGGGAATGCTTCGATAAGGGCGATGGGTCCGCATCCGCCTTTAAAAGCGCTTCCACCCGGGCCCGCAGTTCCGGGTTACCGTTGCATTTACGGTCGAGCAGCGCTGCCCGTTCCCCTTCGGGTGTCCGTATTGCCAATTCGAACAGGCTTTCTTCAGACATGGCGGAAGCCTCCTGACCCACTAGCGAGAATGGAGTCCGGCTGGCGTCAGCGTACCCTACTTTTTCTCAGGAATCTTGGAGATTCTGAGTACAGCTCGGAAGTAGTTCACAATTTAACAGGCACGAATGGAGTGATTGCAGAGGTAACACTCATGATCTCACCGAAAGGGGAATCAGCACGTCTTCCGTCGTATCGTACCAGGCACACCAGCCTTGCTGGACAGCGTGGATGACCGCCAGGTAACGCTGTTCTGGTTCGAGGCGGATGGGTTGCTGGCCAGTCCAAGGGACGATGCCAGTTTCGGTTAGCAGTTCCCAGCGATGCATATGGCCCATGAAAATACGCTGATGGGGACAGGCGGCGAAGCCGCGAGCGGGGTCAAGTACTCCATCGTGGCCAAAGGCCCAGAGATCTTCGAGACTGGTAGAGTCCAGGAACGGTTCGATGTGCTGAAAGCGACTGCCATCGATTTCCAGCCAGGGCTGGAGGGTAGCGAAGTAGCGGAGCACTTCGGCTGGATAGTGCTCCCTGACATGGTCGGTCACCTGGCAGCACAAACCATAGTCATGGTTGCCCCAGACGCCAACGCTGTTGATCGACGTCAGGATGGTCACGATGTCCCGCAGCCGCTTTCCCATGTCGAAGATGTCACCCAGGACGACAAACTGATCGACACCAACTTGCTGGAGCGATTGAACCGCCTGATCCAGATATTCGACCTCTTCATGAATGTCTGCAAGTATGCCAAGTCGCATGGTTTATCCGGGCCAGGCAGTAAGCGTGTTTCTGCGATCCTGCGAAGCGACCCAGCGGGTGATGCGATTGTGCCAATGCTCAGGCTGGAAATACCCCTGCTCCTCATCCTCATCCGATTTCGGGAACCCTCGCTCCTGATTGTTTCTCTTGCGTTCCGGTTCTCTCTTCCTGGTGCGGACCGGACGATCTTCTTCGGGGTCGACTTCATGCTCCACATGGTTGATCATGTAATGGAACAGAGCCATGCCGACAGCGTAGTTCAAGATCCCGTTGATAATCAGGAGGAATCTCGCCTCCCAGGGATCAAGACCAAAGATAGTCATGAAGCCTACAAGCCAGACGAGAAGTGCAAGATAGCGACCGAGCTGGAAGTGACCCAGCTGGATCATACTCACTGCATTGACTATGAGAATCAGAAATAATGCACCGATAATGGCTGTCTTGGCATCACCGAAGTTGATCCCACCTCCCAGCGCACTGCTGATAAACATGCTTGCGATCAGGATCACCAGTGAGATAGGTACCGAAATCATGTAGATAATGGCGTACTCGCGCCACGGGATATCATCGCCATCAGGCGTGGCGGCCCGCATGGCCAGCACCAATCCCAGGATGATACCACCCGTGGTAATGGCTGCCCCGATGCCACCCAGGATCCAGACCCAGGTTGGCACACTGGCGGCAGCTTTCGCTGCCATCTTGTTTTTCTTCTTCTTTTTCTTCTTCGGGCGTGGAGTTTCTTCCGCGGTTTCCTGCTCCGCTACCGCAGTCTCGGCCGGTTGAGGTATTGCCGGGCGGGACGGTTTGGGTTTGGGCGGCAGTGGCACGGGCACCGCTTCCATGGGTGCCTCGTCAGGCAGCACTTCAAAGTCCGGGTTGTCCTCGGGCAGCACCTCAGCCCACACCGGCTCTTCATTCACCGGTATCGCCATCATCGGCGTGGCAGCCTTGTTGCCAATCTGAGGCAGCACAACAGGCGCGACCGTGACTCGCACCGGATTGCCACACTTCTTACAGCGGACCGTTTTGCCCGCCAGCTCGGATTTGACGGCCAGCTTTTCCTGACACACCTTGCAGCGGAGATCAACACGCATGGAAGTGACTCGTTATGTGCACGAGGAGTGTACTGCCCCTAAGCCCGGTGGAGCAAGAAAGATGTCGCGCGAAGTGCGTGATTTTTTCAGGAAGCGCTGGCATCCTGAACAACATCCTTTCCTGCCCTTGAAAGACACCCGGTCTACTCCCATCATGCTCATCAGTCTGCCACTATTCTTCACATGGAGAGGTCATGAATCATCTGAGTCTGCTTGCCTTTGGTGCCCTGCTCTGCGCTGGCATTGCCACATCCCTGCACGCCAGCACACCTGATACTCCGAAGGAGTTCAAGGATGCCGAAGAAATGGTGGTAAAGCTCTTCAAAGCTTACAACAAGGACGATGCCAAGGGTGTCTTCGAAAACTACATCGATGCCTTCAAGAATATGCCCGATGCCCTCTGGAATGCCCTGTTCAAACCCAACAAGGACAAGTTCGGCAACTACAAGAGCCACACCTTCGTGAAAGATGGTAGCGTGGCCACTGAAGATAACATTCTGCTTGTCATCAATGTGGAATTCGAAAAAGGCAAAGACATCAAGGTTGGAGTCAACCTCAGCAAGGACGGAAAGGCCTGGAAGATTCAGCAGGTGCTGTTTGATGTGAAATAGTTCGATAAGCTAGTCTCCCCTCGCCCCTCCGGGGAGAGGGGTTAGAGGTGAGGGGCTTTGCGCTGGCAAAGCCCCTCGTTTGTTTAGCCATCAGACGGATACCATGCGTCGCTTGAATCGCACATCATCTTGCGTGGGAAAATCTTCGCGGAAGTGGGTGCCCCGTGATTCCTCACGTGCCAGCATGGCGGAAAGCATCAGCTGGGACGTGGTGAACATGTTCTGCAGTTCCCATCCCGGCGGGCCGGTGAACTCGTGGCTAAGCACATAGTTGCCCCAGAAGGACATATCCTCCATGGCAGCCTGCAAGCCGGTAGCATGGCGAACAATGCCAGCCTGCCTGCCCATCAGACTCTGCAGGGAGTTTCGAAGATCTGCCAGGTTCAACTCGGTAATGTCGGGCATGAAATCAAGATGGATGGGCAAAGCACGCATCTCCGGGCTCTGCACTTCGAGTGCTGCGGTCACACCCTGGGCACACCAGGCACCATAGACCAGCCCTTCGAGCAGGCTGTTACTGGCCAGGCGATTCGCTCCATGCAGGCCACTGCTGGTCACTTCCCCTGCAGCCCACAGTCCCGGAATCGAGGTTTGCCCCTGCAGGTTGACCTGCACGCCACCAATCATGTAATGGGCACCGGGGCGGACTGGAATCTTGTCCCTGGAGAGATCCAGCCCGAAACTGGCACACACTTTCTCGATGCCGGGGAATCGCTGCTTGACCAGTGACGACGAGATGTGCGAGAGATCGAGGTAGACACTGGGGTGATGCGTCTTCTCCATCTGCTTGATGATGGAGCGGGCGACGATGTCACGCGGAGCCAATTCGAGCCGGCTGTCGTACTCATGCATGAAGCGGTAGCCGGTCTTATCTACCAGGTAGGCCCCTTCGCCTCGGACAGCTTCGCTGACCAGGTAGCGTGCTGAGCCAGCGACATAGAGCAACGTCGGGTGAAACTGCATGAATTCCATGTCCATCATCACCGCCCCGGCCCGATGAGCGATGGCCATGCCGTCAGCGGTAGCGACAGTGGGGTTGGTGGTTTCACGGTAGATCTGCCCCGCCCCGCCACTGGCAAGAATGGTCTGTCTGGCCCAGACGATGGAGATGCCGTAGCCGGGCCGATGAACGAGTGCACCAACACAACGACTTTCGTGAGTGAGCAGATCGAGGGTGAACGCCTTCTCCCAGATGGTGAGGTGAGGCGTGTTCTTTGCTTTCTCGATGGCGGCCCGCATGATTTCCTGCCCGGTGGCATCGCCCAGCGCATGCACCACCCGCCGATGGCTGTGACCTCCTTCGAGGGTCAGGGCCAGCTTGCCCGCTTCGTCTTCGTCGAAGACCGCCCCCCAGCGGATGAGTTCTTCCAGCTGTGCCGGTGCTGCCCGGATGACTGCTTCCACCACAGCCCGGTCGCAGATACCTGCCCCAGCCACCAGGGTATCTTCGACATGGTTCTCGAAGCGGTCTTCGGGATCGACAACGCCGGCGATGCCCCCCTGGGCATAACGACTGTTCGATTCGGGCAGCATGTCCTTACAGAGAACCAGCACATCACGATGTGGTGGAATGGAGAGCGCAGCGCGAAGACCTGCGATGCCGGAGCCGATGACGAGAACATCGGTAAAGAAATGGGAGAGCCGCTTAGCGTGGAAGTTGACCAGGTAACGGCGAAGGGGGATAGACATGAGGTGGGCTCGATTGTGTTCCGGGTATTGTATTTAGCTCCCAGCCACTCGGGTTGGGGTGCTCATGGTAGAAGGTAAATACAATGCACCCATGATCTTCAAACGCCAAGCTTACGCTCGTGCCGGTCTCGTGGGTAATCCCTCCGATGGCTATCACGGCAAGACCATCTCCATCATCATCCGCAACTTCTGGGCCGAGGCAGTGCTCTATGAATGGGACACGCTCGAAATCCTCCCCGGCAAGGAGAACCAGCACCGCTTCGACTCCGTCCACGACCTCGTCAAGGATGTGAAACTGCACGGCTACTACGGTGGTGTGCGGCTGGTGAAGGCCACTATCAAGAAGTTCGTTGAGTTCTGCACCAGGCAGAAGCTGGACCTGCACAGCCGCAACTTCAGCATCCGCTTTGAAAGCAACATCCCCCGGCAGGTGGGGCTCGCCGGTTCCAGTGCCATCATCACCGCCACGCTACGGGTGCTGATGGACTACTACCAGATCACCATCCCGCAGGTTGTGCAGCCTTCGCTGATTCTCTCTGTCGAGCAGGAGGAACTGGGCATCACTGCCGGCTTGCAGGATCGTGTGATCCAGGTCTACGAAGGGCTGGTCTACATGGATTTTGCCAAAGAACGGATGCAGGAGACGATGGGCTACCAGCATGGAGTCTATGAGCCGCTGGATGTAAACTTGCTGCCCCCGGTCTACATCGCGTTCAAGGCCGATGTCAGCGAACCGACGGAAGTGTTCCACAATGATATCCGCAGCAGATATCGTCAGGGTGATACAGCAGTGGTGCAGGCCATGCAGACCTTCGCCCGGCTGGCGGAAGAAGCCAGAACAGCCTTGCTGGCAAGGGATCATGCCCGGCTGGCACTGCTGATGAACCAGAACTTCGATACCAGACGCTCCATCTATCAACTCGCCCAAGGCCAGGTCGAGATGATCGAAGTTGCCCGCAGCGTGGGAGCCAGCGCCAAGTTTGCCGGCTCCGGCGGAGCGATTATCGGCACGTTTACGAACGCGGCGATGTACCAGCGGCTGGAACAGGCGCTCGGCGCCATCGACTGCCGATTGATGGTGCCACGGGTGACGCCGTCATACTGACTCGGAGGGCTAACGCCCTCCGCTCGCAACTCCGAGGTGGAACTCACCCGATTGCTCTGCTACACTCGACGCAACTTCAAGGAACTGCTCCATGTGGGAAGTGTACTGGAACACGGTGCGTGAGAGTGGCATCGACTGGTTCATCCTCGGCTGGGGGTCGCTCCTCATACTGGCTCACCTGGCTGGGCTGTTTGCCCGCTGGCGTGGTACCAGCCGGGCCTTTCAGCAGGGATTGGAACGCTACCGGACGGTGCTGCTCAGCCTTACGGAACTGCTTCCCATCCTGGGGCTGCTCGGCACCGTGCTCAGCCTGATGGCGACCTTTCAGAGTTTCCAGACGAGTGTAGATGAAACACCAAACCTGTCCGAGACGCTTCGCACCTTCTCTCCAGCTCTCAGTGCCACCTGTTCCGGACTGCTCATGATCGGCCCGAACCTTGTCCTCAATGCACTTCTCTGGCTGGCTACTCCCAAGCCACTCGATCCGGAGGAAGTGGTATGAACCTGCGGGCTTCGGGGATCATTGTCCGATTCATTCCATTGCTCGACGTTGCCTTCATACTCCTGGGCATGATGATGGTGCTGATGGCCCAGGCGCAAATGAAGAGCAGGAAGCCGAAAGATGCTCTTCCCCAGGCTGCTAAATCGCTGGCGGAGCAGAGTGGGGTCGATACCGTGTACCTGTATGCGGGCACGGCGGGAAATGAACTCGGACGCTGCTATGAACTGGGGCCACAGCAGGAACTGCTCCGCGAAGTCCGTACCGATGTTTCCGACGACATGCAACGGCTGCTCGCCCTGCGAGGCAAGCGGGGCACGCCGCTCGTCATCCTGCTCATCAGCGATCAGGGCTTTGATGCCATCTGGAGCGAGAAGAAGCTGGCAGCGATGAAGAAGACCTGGAACCTGGAAATCGCACGCATCTATCCCTATCGTCGCCGCACGGGAGGTTCATGATGGATTGGGGCATGGCTCTTTCGGTAGGGCTGGGCGTTGCGCTCGTCTCGGAGGTCGCCATCCTGGCGGCGATGATCCTTCCCAAATTCCCCATCGATCCGGGCAAGACCTGGCGTGGCACCGTCATGGGTGTCAGCTTTGTTTCCGTGATCATCGGCGGTGTAGGCGGCTACATCGCTGGCCAGTTCGGCGGACGGGGTGGCGGTGGGGCACTCAACGCTGGTAGCAGCCCTGTCTCCACGGCTGCTACGCAAACTACACCTCAGCCGACGGTTGCATCCAAAACACTGTCCACCCAGCCGACCAGGCCTGAAAGCTACCTCGCCAACCGGGTGGACCTCTACTTCATCCGCGACCCGAACACCAAGCTCGTAGCGAACTTGGTCTGTGAGATCGTGGCCTACCGCAAGAAGGGCAGCGACTGGGACCTGGCCGTGAGCAAAGTGGAAGCCAGGAACCTGGATGACTTCCTCAAGGGAAACGGCGACGTCTTGCAACGTCTGCTGGCTGATATCCCAGCGGAGGATCGTGCTGCCCGTCGCCTGCGGATTTACCTCGATCCCTTCCCGGGCGAAGGTGTGTATGACAAGCTTCGGCAACTGGCTGAACCACAAGGCTGGCTTGTCGAACGCAAGGATCTCACCTGGAAGCCGGAACTGCCGGGATAACCATGACACTTGATGACTTCGCCAACATGACGTTGAAGATCGTCCGGGAACAAGGCCTGGAGGACTATCTTCCCACAGGCTGCTTCCTGGAACAGAAGAAGCTCCTGGTGCTTGAAGCAATCCCTGCCGGCATGGATACCGAATCCGTTGCCCGGAGTTGGGCCCGATCGATTGCTCAGCCGGGGGAATGCTACTTCCTGGCTTACCGCTACAGCGAGACAGCGTTCAAGGTGGTACAGATCATGGGGGAGCAAGTGACTGAGAGAATCATGACATTGTCATAGTGTTCGGATGTCGTGAACAAGGCAGGGTGCCCTGCTCTCTTATAGACTGAGAGTCAGGAGACGAAGAAGACCGATGAGCATGCCCTTATCCGGACACGGAATACCACACACAACCAGAAAGCCCGGCCAGCTACTGACCCTGGGTGGTAAGCCACTGGCCAGCAGGTATGCGCTGGCGCCACTGGCTGGCTACACCAATGTTGCCTTCCGGATGGCAGTGCGTTCCTGCGGAGGCGTTGGCTGGGTGACGAGCGATCTCGTCAATGCCCGGGCCTTGCTGCAAGGCACCCATCAGACGATGGAACTGCTGGCCACGGTGAAGGAAGACCGCCCACTGGCTGTTCAACTTTATGGCCATGAAGCTGGCTATCTACGGGCGGCAGCGCAGTGGCTCGAAGGCTACGGTGTGACTGCTGTCGATATCAACATGGGTTGCCCGGTGCACAAGGTCACCCGCGGTGGCGGCGGCTCGGCCATGATGTGCAATCCTGAAGCGACTGTGGCACTGGTCGATCATGTAGTCAAAGGGGTGCGTATTCCCGTAACAGTGAAAATGCGGCTAGGCTGGAACTCGGAGACACTCAGTGCCCCCTACTTTGCCCAGGCATTTGAAGGCGTGGGGGTAGCTGCCATCACCATTCATGGCCGGACGCGGGCCCAGGGTTTCCGTGGCAACGTGGATCGCAGCGGCATTCGCCAGGTGGTACAGGCCGTAAAGCACATTCCTATATTGGGGAACGGCGATGTCCGCACCATTGCTGATGCTCAGGCGATGTTTGACGAGACAGGCTGTGCAGCGATTGCGATCGGCCGAGGAGCATTGCTCAACCCCTGGCTTTTTGCCCAACTCCATCATTGGGATATAACTGGGGAGAAGTTGCCCATCGCCAGCAATGGTGAACACATTGCCTTCATGGTCAAGCACTTTGAAAGCCTGGTGAAGCTGCGGGGGGAATGGTACGGCTGCCTGTCATTCCGGAAGATGTCAGGCTGGTACGGGAAGGCCATTCCCATGGGAAAACAGCGGCAGATCCAGCTGGGGATGGTGGCCTCGGTCGCGGAGTTTCATCAGCTGGTGGCTGAGATTCGACAGGAATTAGGCTCTCAATTGAATCAACCATCCAAGCTGGCTGGAGAAATCAAGGTTCCAAGCGGGCCAAACGAGCGGTGGTAGGTACATGATTCAAAGAACCTGTTTGAATTTCGCACGTTGCTTGACATGCCCCGTAGATGATCTATTTTAGCATTATTCCGCAACCAGGATGATTCACTTGCTTAATTGCGCTGCCCCTTTCAGGCTTTTGACGACCATCGTTCTCGTCAGTTTGATCCTTTTCACTGAACCCACTTGCTGTTACGGGCAGACTGTTGGAATCTATGGCGCGGAGTACAACGCCAATGGAACAACTACACGTATTCTTCGAGTACTGAACCCAACACTGTCTACAGGATCAGTGTCTGTTGCCATTAATGTGGCTGGGTTTAGTGCTGCCAATGGTTTGATTGTTGGTGCACCAAGTGGTACCACTATTAGCGGATCAAGCCTGAACGCTGTGTCGTGGGATCAAGCCACGCGACGAGTCTTTTTCCGTGATGCTCTGGGTGCAGGCCCTCTTTATTCTTGGCATGAAGGTGACACGTTTATCCGCTATGTTGCTTCAGCAGCTACTCTGATGGCTGGTGGATCAACGAATCTGGCTGATAATGGCACCATTTACAATGGTGGATTATGGTACATGGAAGATGGCAACGATACACTCTATCGCTATGACCTTTCCACTGGCGGGGTTCGGCGCTTCGCAGACATTTCCGGCACCACCAATCGCACGTACAACTTTGGCGACATCGCTGTAAATTCCGCAGGTCAGTTGTTTATCAGCGCTAATCGAACCAACAATCAGAACAATGTTTTGGACAGAATTGACATTAGTGCAGTCACAGCAACTACAGGCACACCTTCAGGGTTTACGCAGATTGTTGAATATGGCAATGGTTCCGACGGAACGACAAATCAGATCTTCTTTGACCAAACAGGGACAAATCTATACATGGTACAATCGCTGAGTGGCATATGGAATGAAAGAACTTGGCACAATATCGATACCACAACTGGGGCAGTTGGAGCCACCATCTGGACTTCCACACTTAACTTTTCTGATGTGACCAATGCCTTTTTGGTAGTCCCCGAACCAACAACATGGTTTCTGCTGGTGGGAACACCACTTCTACTGGGGTCGGTTTGGGTGTTGCGCAAGCGCAAGTCCGAAGTCACTGCCAAGGTTGAAGAACAACTGCAGGTCAACGAAACCTGTTTAGTCTGAACGCTGTCTAAAGTAAATACAGCTAAGCCTACAGGCAGGATTCAATTGACGGTCGTGAGTGCGTTTGCATAAGATTTTGAATGATCCCAGTAGTGCTACGTCGGGTACTCGACACGCCGCCACCCTCTGATATGTTTGTACTTAAGCAATAATTCATTTGACATCCGATGGTCATTTGTTAGTTTTAGACTCATACATCGTCGTCTTTCATCTAGAGTACCCACAATGCGTTACTTGGCTGCATTGCTTTCAGTTATAGCGTTGAGCGTCCCTGCACTGCACGCCCAGCCTATTTCCTTCCTGATCGACGATTTCGACAACACCGACGGCGTATCCGTTGATCCAGTCTTGAATTCCAATGGAATTTGGACTGGATATGGCCCAGGAATTACCAATGTCTTGGGTGGACATCGTGTGCTGGGAAATTACCAAACAAACAATAGTGGCTCTGGTACTTTTTCCAATAAAACCAGAATTGAGGGAGGTGTTTTCAGCATCGACAATCCATCCAACACCAGATCATCAGGACAAGTGATATGGCAGGGCAATGCAAACTTGCCTGGTACCAATCCTATTATTTCCCACCCTGCTAGCACTGGATTTGGCTTGGGAGGTATCGATTTCGATACGATTGTTTCGTCACCAAACTTTTATTTTCAGTGGAGTGTTTCGAATTCAGATTTTCGCATCTGGACTTATGTGATCCGAGCTTACACGACTGATGAAAACAATTACTTTGAAGGATCCATTACAGTCCCTAATCCGGGCCCAACTAGCTTCACAGGGTTAGTTTCTATCGCAAGGTCTAATTTCACTAGTGTAGGCAGCCCAGACTGGACGAATATCGACGCCATCAGCTTCTCTGCCAGTTATGATTTCGCATTGGGTGGTCTTGGTGGTGACTTGGAACTCGACTTCATGCAGATCTCCGTGCCTGAGATGAGCACCTACCTGATGATCGGCTGCACCTTCTTCCTCTGCGGTGCCGTCTATGTTCTTCGCATGAAGAAAGTAGCAAACAAGACAACTGCCGATGAGACGAAACCCGAAGTCGACACTGCCTCCGCTACCCAGGCTGTAGCAGAACCCGTGCTCGCCTAGTTTCAAACCTGAACTCAAAGCACCGGTGAGTCCTCTCACCGGTGTTTTCGTTCTTACTTCCACTGAAAGCGCTGTTTGACTTCACGATTGACTACCAGGTGCTCGGGCCAGTTACCCCGACTCAGTTCGACGATCGACTGGGCAGCCAACTCGGCCATATCAAGGCGGGATTTCAAGTCGGTGCCTCCGGTGTGTGGCGTCATCACCACATTGTCGAGGTGGTAGAACGGATGATCGGGTGGCGTGGGTTCCTGAGCAAAGACATCAAGCCCCGCGCCAGCGATCCTGCCTGAACGCAAAGCATCTGCCAGTGCCACCTCATCCACCAGGCCGCCCCGAGCCGTGTTGAGCAGAAACGCTGTCGGCTTCATAAACGCCAGAGTCCGGGCATTGATGAGGTGCCTGGTGTCGGCTGTAGCCGGGGCATGCAGGCTCACCACATCTGACTGCTTCAGCAGTTCCTCCAGCGTGGACAGTTGCACGGCATGGCTCTTCAGCCAGGCTTGATCAGGCATCACTTCATATGCAATGACATGCATACCGAATGCCAGCGCCCGGAGAGCCATGGCTTTGCCGATCCTCCCGAGGCCCACGATGCCCAGGGTCTGCCCCCGTACCGGGATGGTGACATGACGAATCCACTTGCCTGCCCGCATGTTGCGGTCATCGACGGTGATCTGCTTGGCCAGGGCGAAATAGAGGGCAAAGGCCTGCTCGGCCACGGTATCGTGATTAGCGCCGGCTGTAATAGTGACAGCGACACCGTGCTTCGTGGCTGCTGCCAGGTCTACCGCATCATAGCCAACACCTACCCGGGCGATGACTTTGAGTTGGGGATGTGCCGCCAGCACCCGGGCGTTGTACGGCTCCATGCCAGCGATCGAGGCATCCATGCCCGGGAGGAGTTGCATCAGCTCCTCCTCCACCAGCTGATGATCCCACGGTGCGGGGGGTGTCACGATCTCGAACCCGGCCTGTTTCAGCAAAGTCAGATAGTTGCCATCAATGCCGTTGAGGGTAGCAGGAGTGATCAACACACGTGGCATGGTTCTTCCTTATTGCAAAAGTAGAGTCGCAGCAGCGAGGGCCGCCGTCTCAATACGCAGGATGGAGGGGCCTAGCGAGATACAGTTCCAGTGATGTTCTTGTGCTAATGCCAGTTCTTCCGGAGTCCAGCCTCCTTCGGGCCCCAGGGCGAGGAAAGCCTGCCTGGAACGCTGGAGCGGCATTGCCAGTGAATGCCCACTGGCATCCGCCAGGAAACGATGTTCCACGTTCACTTCCTGCACCAGTTTTTCCCATTTCTGGAGTGGCTCAATACTCATCAGTACGTTGCGGCCACACTGCTTGCTCGCTTCGATGACGTACCGCAGCAGTTTTTCCATCTTCCCTTCACCGGGATGCACCACACTTCGCTGTGTCTCGAGTGGCAGATACGCTGCAACGCCCAGTTCGGTCAGCTTTTCGATGAGAAACTGGGCCCTGTCACCTTTTGGCAATGGACATGCAACGGTGAGGTGACATTCCCGCTCACGACTGACAGGGCGATCCTCGTCGATATGCACGTCAATCTGCTGCTTGCGCACACTTTCTATCGTGGCCGTATATTCATGGCCATTCCCGTTGAAGAGTGTGATATGTTGCCCCGGTTTGATGCGAAGCACCTGGGCCAGGTGATGAGCCTCCGGCCCGGTGATGGCACAGGGACCAGGAGCCAGTGGTTCTTCGATATAGAATCGGTCAGGCATGCTGCTATGGTAATTTCATCCGGATGGCTTGTCATCAGGACGATGTCGGAATTGCCAAGCTCACTGTTGCAGGCGGATGAGGATAGCGAATGCATCGAACAGCTCTGGCGCTTCCTCTGATTGTCCTGGCGGAAACGCTGGGCACTTCGCTGTGGTTCTGCGGGACAGCAGCCGTTCCGGAGGTAACACGTCTCTGGCAACTCGACGCAGCAGGCCAGGCCAGCTTGCTGACCGTGGTGCAGTGGGGATTTATCGCAGGCACACTGTTTCTGTCCCTGACCGGCCTGGCCGATGCCTATCCGGCGAGTCGCGTATTCACGATGGCCTGCATCGTGGGTGCAACGGCCAACCTGGGGTTTGCCTGGGCTAGTGAAGCCTTGACACAGGCGCTACTCTGGCGGTTTGTCACGGGGCTGTCCCTGGCAGGAATCTATCCGCTGGGAATGAAGCTGGTGGTGACCTGGATGCCGGGGCGGAGTGGCGTGGCACTGGGCTGGCTGGTGGGATCGGTGTCGCTGGGCACCTCCCTGCCCTTTCTCTTGCGTGCCCTGGGAGGCAACGCTCACTGGCAAGTACTGACCAGCACTGCCTCGGTGCTCACCCTGGCAGCAGCAGTGATGATTTCGTGGCTGGGTGATGGCCCGGCAGCACGTCCCAATGGACAGCGCTTTCACTTCACCCTAGCCTGGCAGGCATTGCATGATGTACGGTTCCGTGCCTCAGCGATGGGCTACTTTGGCCACATGTGGGAACTCTACGCTTTCTGGTCGATGGTACCCTGGCTGGTGAAACTGCTGAGCAGCGACGTGGGGACACAGGCATGGTGGGCTTTTGCCATCATTGCCATGGGGGCTTTTGGCAATGTCGTGGGTGGGCAACTGAGTCGTCACTGGGGCAGTGCCCGGGTAGCAGTGACGATGCTGGTTGCATCGGGGCTGTGCTGCTTGCTGTGTCCGCTGCTGCCAGAGTTGCCCGTGTGGCTGGTCGCGATGATCATGCTATTCTGGGGCTTTACCGCTCCGGCTGATTCGCCGCAGTTCTCTGCCCTTTCTGCCGGTGCCTGCCCGCCCCAGGCGGTCGGTTCGGCTTTGTCACTGCAGAACGCAGTGGGTTTTACCGTGACAGTGATCAGCATCCACCTGAGCGCTGCCTGGCAGCCTGCTTTGCAGTTTCACCTGGGTTGGGTGTGGCTGATCGGGCCTGTGCTGGGGGTACTGGCAATGCGGCGATTGCTTACTCTTCCAACTTCACGTCAGGCAGCGCCGCACACAGCTTCAAATGCTCCGTCACGCTCAGCGACTCCGCCCGGCAATTGACATCGAACCCGGCATCGATGAGGCGTTTGTCCAATGCAGGTTTATCCAGTTGATCACGATACAGAGGATACAGCGCCCCACGCAGGTTCTTGCGGCGATGCAGGTACAAGCCATGCAGCATGCGATGCAGGCGGCCGACGCTGCCAATGGCTTCCACGATGGCAGCACGCTTGGCGGGACGTGGCCACAGACGAATAATGGCTGAGTCTACCTTCGGCGGCGGGAAGAACGCCTTCGGGCCGATCTTGCGTATCATCTCGATGTCGCACAGGCTCTGCACAAAAATGGAGCTGGCGTTGTAATCTTTCGTGGAAGGTTTCGCCAGCAGTCGTTCTGCCATCTCGAACTGCACCATGACTACCATCCGTTCAATGGGGATGTCATCCAGGAGCAACAGGTTAGTCACTACGGGCGTAGCAACAACATAGGGCAGGTTGGCTGTGAGCTTGACCCGTTCGATGCCTGTGCCTTGCTGCTGGGCGCGGATGGCAGCCAGGAATTCGGGGTTGAGCGTGTTCTTGTTCTTAAGAGCATCGCCATGCAGTAGGGTGACATTGCCCCAGGCTTTGGTGAGATCGTGAGCAAGTTCGAAGAAGCCTCGGTCGATCTCCATACCAACCACATGACCGGCATGCTCAGCGAGTTTGAGTGTCAGGCTGCCACTGCCACAGCCTACTTCGATGGCGAGATCACTGCTCTTCAACTCCGCGGCGCGGAGGAGGAGTTCCATCAGGTTGAGATCGATGAGGAAGCACTGCCCCAGCTTGCTCTTGGGTTCCAGGCGGCGACCGGCAAAAGTCTGTTGCAGATACGAAAGTGTCTGCCGCTGGTTGGGCTGCTTGCTGAGAGGGGGAAGTTCGGGAGTGGGGATGGATTCCATCTAACTGTTGTAGGGCATCACCGTGGATTAGCCTACTTGCAACACCTCCAACTCTCCTGCGATCACAGGAGAGTTGGAGGTGCAAGTGTTGACATTACTTCGCAGCCACTTTGCTTTCTACCTCCAGCTGGACTGCCTGAATGATCTCGGCGGTCTTGTCATTCTGGACGATAGCAATGACCTTGAGATGCTTCATATCCAGCGGCCGCTGCGGATAGGGGAAGGGGCGAGTCTTTTCGGCATATTCATCGAGGTACTTGTTCAAATCACCACGTATTTTGCTGATGTCAGCAGTTACATCGTGCTTGAAAGTCTTTGACTTGATGTCAATACCTTCCGCTCCGCCCGGCATCGCACGCACCACCTGGTGGTGGAAGCGTAAGCGGTTGCTTCCGACGTACTTGATCGAATCTTCCACCAGCAGCACTCGCAACTTGAGCGGATCTTCCGATTCCGCGCCATAGACTTCCACAGCGATCTTGATCTGATCACCCTGCCGACTGGCAGTACCCGAGACTTTGACAGGCGTGCTCTTTTCCAGAATGGGGTTGATGATCGCAGTGTAGTCGTCGTACTTCTTTCGAGCATTGGCCATGCCACCACCGCCACCGGCACTCGGCTTGCCATTGAACAGGGTACTGGGGGTGCCCCGAATCTCTGCTGCAAAATGCTTGCGGTAGTAATCCCAGCGGGCCACGCTGCTGGGGTTTGTCAGAGGATCAGGCCCCGGAATGTGCATGTGATACTGAATGAGTACCAGATCCTTGTGGGGATAGGCTTTCTCCAGTGCATCAAATGCGACATCTGCTGCAACACACGGTGGGCACTGGGCTCCGGTGAAAAGTTCCAGCACTGCTACCTGATTTGCTTCTTCTTTGCGGCCTGCATAAGCAGCGGGCTTGAAGGGCGGCACCGTAGCCAGGTATTCCTTGTCAAGTTGGCCTTCGATCTTGTCCAGGGCGACCTCGATCTCCTTCGCCTCTGTCGTCTTGTTATTGGCAGAAAGGGCAGCCTTATACGTGGACAACAGGGTCTGTTGCAGACTGGCAGGTGCCTTCTCGAACAGCTTCTTGTTGGCAGTGTAATAGGGCTCAAAAATCTGCAGTGCGACAGATTCCAGTCCCTTGGCCTTGACCAGATTGTTGGTCGCAGCAAGCACCACGGTGCGGATGTAACCAGGACCATACGGCTTGGCCTGCGTTTCCATGACCTTGAACAGTTTGATGGCTTCGTCCGCAGTGACCTTCGTCTTGCTGGCATTGGCGATCAGGTAGTTGGCTGCTTCGGCACCTGCCAGGGTATCAGCATGCCTGGCGATCACTCCGCGCATCATGTCACCGATTTTTTCGTCAGCTTCTTTCTGGGCAGCAGTGGCTTGCTGGAGCAATTCCTTCTTCTTATCAGCATCCTGTTCACGCTGAGCCTGAGCACGGAGTACGTTAGGCCGGCTGTTCATCGCCATGGCCTTGGTAAATGCTTCGGGCGGGGTCAGCCGGGTGCTGAGATCCGCCTGGGTCAGTTCTGTTTTGTCGGTAGGAACCAGCTTGGCACGGCTTGTGAATTGATCGTTGCCATAGGTGCCAAGGACACTCTTGCCATCGGCGTTCACGGTACCGGTGAAGGTCATACCTGTGCTCAAAACCAGCTTGACGTGACCTGCTGTCGATTCAAACTGCGATATGGTCAGCGATGCTCGTGCAGGCAAGGCGACGATGCTGGCCTTGCTGTCTGATTCCATCTTGATGATGGCTATGGTCTGCTCGAAGCTGGCCGAGGGAATAGTGACCAGTTTCCACGAGGTAGATTTGTCTTGAGCCCAGGCGCTCAGTGGCAACAGCAAAAGTGCCGCGAGAAACAGGCATGTCCGTTTCAACATGATGGTGTTCTCCTTTGGTTTCCAATTAGAACGTTATTCTAGCCAAATGCATGAGAATCCCCAGAGAATCTGTGATTCTCAATGAGCTTGTGTTCCTGGCAATGGAAGGTAGACTGAGGAAACTCGAATACCTTTTTGGAGATGTCCATGACCCTGCTGACCGTCCTGCTGTGTTGCCTGCTTCCCCTGCAGGATGGCAAGAAGTATGAATCCAAAGACTACCAATTCAAGCTGGCCTTCCCCGGCAAGCCAACGCTGACATCGCTGGATGCTACCTCGGACGTGGGCAAACTGACATTTCACATGACGATCTGGGACGGCGAGGACAAAGCGGTCATCGTCAGTAAAGTGGATTACCCCGTGGATGTTAAGACATTCAATGCGGAGCAGGCACTTGATAAGGGTATAGTGGGGGCAGCCAAGAATGCCGCTGGTCCAGCCCAGGATATCAAGAAGACCACTTTCGGACCGAACAAGCTGCCTGCCCGCACCTTTGTGGTGGAAAAGGTCAAGGACCAGATCTGGGGACGCAATCTCCTCGTGATGAAAGGTACCCGGCTCTACCACGTCATCGTCATGGGAGACAAAAAGTACATCCACAGCAAGGATGCCGACGTCATCATGGCATCATTTGAGATCACGAAG
The DNA here is from genome assembly GCA_046350055.1 of Gemmatales bacterium. Lineage (GTDB taxonomy): Bacteria > Planctomycetota > Planctomycetia > Gemmatales > HRBIN36 > JAEUIE01. Next base: position 605,265 of record JAXMBC010000001.1, read on the forward strand.
TAAAACTGTGCACAACGGCCCATCCGTTGCTCGGAACCAGCGCGTAACTGCTGGGCTTGTTCGGCAGCAGATTACGCACATTCAATCTCAGGAAATTCCTCCAGGAAGTGCTTTTCTTCCCAGAACTGTCTTATAAGATGTTAGGTTCCAACGTAATCGATGCACGGCCATTTCGTGCCGTTTGCAGGAGTCTCGTGTTATGCCAGTCGGAATGCTTGGCCGTAAGATCGGAATGACCCAGGTTTACAATGAAAAGGGCTTGGCCATCCCTGTGACCGTGATGGAAGTCGGCCCCAATACCGTGTTGCAGGTACGCAGCAAGGAAGTGGATGGTTACACTGCCATTCAACTGGGCTACCTCGATAAGAAACGCAAAAGCGCCATCCGTGCTGAACGTGGCCAGGTTGCTAATCTGGATTCCAAGCGAGCCAAGGCTGCTGCTGCTGCTGGCAAGCCCCTTCGCGAAAAGGCCAACTGTGAACCTCAGCGGTTTGTCCGCGAGTTCCGCACAGCTGCTGAGCCTGAAGTGAAGGTCGGCCACAAGTTCACCGTCAAGGAGTTTGACGGCGTTGCTGCAGTCGATGTCATTGGCATCACCAAAGGTCGTGGCACCACTGGTGTCATGAAGCGATACAACTTCGGTGGTCTGCCCGCCAGCCACGGCGTGAAGCGACACCACCGTGCTGCTGGTAGCCAGGCTGCCCACGCCACTGACCGCGGTAACAGCGGTAAGAAGAAGAAGGGCAAGAAGATGGCCGGCCAGTACGGCAACGAGCGCGTTACCATCCGCAACCTGAAAGTGGTCCGGATTGACGAAGAGAGCAACTTGCTGCTCGTGAAGGGCGCCATCCCCGGTGGCAACAACGGCTTCGTCCTGGTGCGCCCCACCAACAAGAAACGCAAGGCTGTCGTCGCCAAGAAGAAGTAATCGATTGAGATACGTCCAGTCGGCGCAACCACCGGAGTCTGCCCCTCCGGTGGTTTGTTTTTTGCTTGACACGTAAGTATTTTCTTACCTATACTTGTTGCATGGTTGCACTCAAAAATAAACCCGATGTCTTCACCGCCATCAGTCATCCAGCTCGGCGGAGAATGCTTGACTTGCTTGCTGTCGAAGACCGTGCCGTCAACACGATTGCCAGCCACTTCCAGATGAGTCGCCCGGCTGTGTCGCAGCATCTTCGTATCCTGCTCGATTCCGGCCTCGTCACCGAACAGCGGCATGGCCGCGAACGTCGCTACCACCTTGTTCCTGATCGTCTTGGCCCGGTGCGGGAATGGCTTGCGCATTACGAACGGTTCTGGGACGACCGGCTGCAACGGCTACAGAAGTTGCTTTCGACCAGGAGCAAGGCATGAGCAAAACGATTCAGCGCGAGATGCACTTTCCGCAGCCCCGGGAACAGGTCTGGCAGGCCATCACCGAGAATGCCACGCTGGCGGAGTGGATGTTCCCCAACGACTTTGAACCCCGCGTGGGTCACCGCTTCACGTTCCAGGTGCCGGGAAATCCGAAGATGAATTTCGACGGTTTGACCGTCCACTGCGAAGTGCTGGAGTGCGAAGCACCGAGTCTACTTGTGTTCTCGTGGTCAGCCGGTGAACTCGTCGATACGAAGGTAAGCTTCCGGCTCGAACCCGATGGCCTTGGTACGAAACTCTTCTTTGAACACGCAGGCTTCAATCTCACCCAAACATTCGGCGAACAAGCGTTCAAGGGAGCCGAGTACGGTTGGGCGAAGATGCTGAAGCAGCTTGGGGTGGTGGTGGGAAACAGATGAGAAGACAAGCTCCACGATGCGACATACTAAGGCTAATAGCCTAATCGAACCACGAGGAACCTATATGTCCACAGAACTTCCCATCCCTCCTGCAGCAATAGCAGACACACGCTCCCTGGAGATGATTCGAGTTTGGATCGCAAATAAAAAGCAACATTGCGTCCTGAACATCGGATTTTGGGAAGAACGTAATATTGATGAGTGTCACGCTTGGGGTGTCCTTCTTGCTGACATGGTTCGTCATATCGCAAACGCACACGAGATCGAGTTCGGCCGTGACCCTCGTGAGACTATCAACAGAGTTCGTGAGTCGTTCGTCATCGAGATGGAGCACCCAACGTCTGATCATCTTGGCGATTTCGTGCCAACTGAGAAACGCTCTACCTCGAAATCAAAAAAGAAGAAACGTAGTTAATTTAGGAATGGTTACCACGTCACTTTTACAGGACACCCCTCATGACCCCAGCCACCAAACGTTCCATCCTTCGCGGCCTGCACATGGTGCTGGCCATCCCCATCGCGGGCTATGTGTACAGCCCGTTCGCGAGCCTGCCCGAATACGCCGGGCCCACGCGGTATGTCTTCTTCCCACTCATCGTGCTCACGGGATTGTGGATGTGGAAAGGCCATGTACTGGGGCAGATGATGTCGAAGAAATCGGTTTAACTTGCAATCGCAATAGATGTGGCACTGCTTTAGGTACTCCTTAAGCAGTGCAGCGTGTGCAATCGCATCGCTTGAACCAGCACTGCTTAGCGATTACGCGAAGCAGTGCCACGCAGACAATCAAGGTAACCAACCAATGGCTAAGAAGCAGACCAAAAAACTGATCTCCCAAAGCAACAACCCAAGCGATTGGCGAGTGGCCACCCTCTCCCGCGTGCGGGAACTTATCCTGCAAGCCGACCCGGAGATGATCGAAGAGCAGAAATGGAAGAAGCCTTCCAATCCGACAGGCGTTCCCGTCTGGTCGCACGATGGCATCGTCTGCACGGGCGAGACGTACAAGAGCGTCGTGAAGCTCACCTTCGCCCAAGGGGCCAGTCTGCCCGACCCGAACGGCCTCTTCAATTCCTGTCTGGAAGGCAATACGCGGCGAGCGATTGACCTCCACGAAGGGGAGAAGATCAATGCCACAGCGTTCAAAGCGCTCGTCAAAGCTGCCGTCGCTCTCAATGCCAAGCCATCGAAGAAAAGCAGGCCCCCGCTCAAGAAGAATGAGCAAGGCGTCGTTCTTCTCTCCGGAGGCAACCCGCAGATCGCCAAAGCCTATGGCAACGAACCAGTGCAGTCCTACATTGCTGCCATGCCTGGCTGGAAACAGGAAATGGGCCGCCGGCTGGATGCGATCATCGAACGCACCGTTCCCAATGTTTACAAAGCAGTGAAGTGGAACAGTCCCTTCTACGGGTTTGAAAATCAGGGATGGTTCCTCGGCTACCACTGCATGACCAAATACATCAAGGTCTCCTTCTTCCGAGGCACCTCCCTCCGCCCCGTCCCGCCAGGCACCTCCAAACAAAAGGAAGTCCGCTACCTCGACATCTACGAAGACGACAATTTCGATGAAGAACAATTCGCCAGCTGGGTGAGACAGGCTAGCGAACTGCCGGGAGTACGGATGTAAGTCAGGATAGCTCGACAGTGCGAAGTGAACTTGCATTCCGACAGTTGATGCGATTTTATATTGACAAATATCTATATAGACAGTAGTCTATTTATATGAAACAACTGGACCAAGCCTTTGCTGCTCTTGCTGACCCCACCCGCCGTGGCATCGTGGTGCACCTGGCCCGCGGCGGTGAGGCTTCGGTGTCGGAGTTGGTAAGTCGCTTCTTATTGACGCAGCCCACGATTTCCTCGCACCTCAAGGTGCTGGAGTCGGCTGGGCTGATCTCGCGAAGCAAGAAGGCTCAGTTGCGACCCTGCAAGCTGGTGCCGGAGCGGCTGAAGGCCGTCACCGACTGGCTGGAGCAAGTGCAGGAACTCATGGAAGGCAACTACAAGCAACTCGATGCACTACTGATTGAGTTGAAACAAGGTCAATTAGCCCCCGGCTCTTCAAGCCGGGGGAAGTCCCGTGAACAAGACAAACAGGAGCGCAAGAAATGAAACCCGCGGAAGCCAGTCTGCCGTCCGATACCGAGGTGCTCGTCAAGCGGAGCTTCGATGCTCCCGCCTCGCTGGTGTGGCGGGCCTACATGGAACCCGATCTGCTCCGTCGCTGGTGCACGGGCATGCCCGGCTGGTCGATGCCCATCTGCGAGATGGATATGCGCGTCGGCGGCAAGTACCGCTGGCGCTGGCGCAGTGACGACAACAGCCAGGAGTTCGGCTTCTTTGGCAAGGTGCTGGAAGTAGTGCCGCATACGAAGATCGTGCATACGCAAGCCTTCGATCCGGGTGACCTGGGCGTGTCGATGGGTGGTGAACCCTCAATCATCACCGTCACCTTCCAGGAGACCGCCGGCATCACCCACGTGACGACCAACATCAAGTACGCCTCGAAAGCCGACCGCGACGCCGCGTACTCCACGGGCATGACGGAAGGGATGGAGCTGAGCTACCAAAATCTAGATAAGGTGTTGGCCGAGGGGTGATGATTTAGCCCCCGGCTCTTCAAGCCGGGGGCGGGCTCGTGCGGAATGCGCAAGCACCTTCGCGACCAGCGTGATAGGATGGCGTGACATATGGGTTGGTTGCAATCAATCATCACCTTCGCGCGGTCCCGCCCCCGGCTTGAAGAGCCGGGGGCTAAATAGGAGCATTTATGCGGAAGTCCGTTGCGATAATCCTCGTCCTCGTGATCGCGGTAACCACCGCGGCTGCCGATGAGTTTGTGGGATTCATCACCAGGTTTGAAGACGGCAAGATGACCGTCAAGAAGACCAAGGGTACCGAGACTGAAGAAGTCACCTTGAAGGTTGCCGACAACGTCAAGATCGTCAGAAGCAAGATGAACATGAACACGAAGAAGCTCGAGGCCGGCGACGCCTTTGAAGGCGGCAAGGAGGCCTTGGCCAAGCTGGTCAAGCAAACCGCCGAGCAAGTCAGGAAGTGGACCGAGGAAGGGAAGAAAGGCTTCGGCCTGGGTGTCTTCGCCAGCATCGTCACCGAAGGCGACAAGGTCACCGAAATCCGGGTGACGGGTGGCGGCAAGAAGAAGCAAGATAAGTAACGAGCACGCTTAGCACTCAATAACAAGTTAGACGGTCACATGGCAACCAACTTCCTAAAGCTGAATACCGACTGGAATGCAGAACCGAATTCGCCTGATCCTCAGCTTCGAGTCGAGGGCAATGATGTCATTCTTTCGTTCCTACTTAACGGGTTCATTTATCCGCGTTTTAATGAAGGGGATGTTGCCGAACTCAGATTTCATGATTGCTGCAGGTACCGACTCGGACGTACGAACGACGAGGGCTGGTACCGGGGACAATGCCGGTTCAGTGGTATCGCGCCTGCGTGGGGGGAGTTCTACGAAGTGACCGGAGACTTGAAACTCGATTGCAGCCCTCCCGATTGGGACGGAAGATCCCGTGAATTAGAATGGAAGAACAACGGTGAAGTGCGAACAGGACTGAGGCACTATCTCTTCTACCTGAGAGATGAGACCTTTGAATGTGATGCGACGTCTTGGAGTATTAACATGGTTGAAACTCGGCCAGGCTAGTCCTGCGATTCCGCACTCAACGCGGGTCTCCCCTTACACTCTACGCGCTCGGCGCGGGTCTCCTGACCCCGCCGAGAGCCGAGTACCTTTAGTTCTGCCCCTTTACACAGTGTATCCATGGCCAAAGTTGACCTGGAGTCGGAGGAAGCTTTAGTGTTGATCGACTTTCTTCTTCGTTTTCGGGATCAGGAAGTGCTGACGATCGCACACCAAGCCGAAGCCAATGCCCTTTGGGAATTGTGTGCAATGCTCGAATCGCAAGTGCCCGAGCTATTGGATCCGGCGTACACTCAAAAACTCAACGCGGCGTGAACTACGGTGGCCAGTTCTGATTGGGAATGACCTCATTGATCTGGGCGTTCAGCGTAATGGGAGTTACACCAAACATGAAGACAACCGCTTTCCTCCTGACAATCCTCCTACCCGCCTGGGTGCCATTGTTTGCCGGTACTCCGGCTAACAATTCGGGTGTACTTAGCTAACAAGCACTCCAACATGGTTAGCATGAGTACATGCAAACCATGGCACCCGATGCCGACCGCGACGCCGCGTACTCCACGGGCATGACGGAAGGGATGGAGCTGAGCTACCAAAATCTGGATGGCGTGCTGGCGGAGGGGTCTTAGACGTGGATTGGAAACAACTCACGATTGATGCGAGCGGCCTCGACTGCGATCGCCTGTTGTCCGACTGGCGATGGCTGGTCCCAGAGTCTCTTCGGCCGTTCTCACTCACGATGTTCGGCGACTGGTTCTTTGAGGATTCGGCTGGCCGCGTATTCTTTCTCGACACCGTTGGCGCGGAGTTGTCGGAGATCGCGTCATCGCGGCAGGCGTTTCTTGCCGAACGGACAAAACAAGAAAACCTAGATCAATGGTTCATGGCCGACCTTGCGATGCTTTGCTGGGAGCGTGGGCTCCGTCCAGGGCCGGGGCAATGCCTTAGCTTCAAGATTCCTCCGATCCTGAGTGGACCACTTGAACTTGGCAACATTGAGGTTTGCGATTTGATGGTACATGAGACCATCACCGCTCAACTTCATCGTCAAACGAAGAACCTTGCGGAAGGCACTGTAATCAATCGCTTCACTGTAGATGGTGAGGTGCCCTGACTGATCGATCGCTAGCAATCGGCTACTGGAGTTCCACCAACCATGAAGACCACAGCCCTCGTCCTCACCCTCCTCCTACCGTCTCTCGCGACGGCCCAACAGCAGCCCACCACCGGCTACGCGCCGGTCAACGGCCTCAAACTGTACTACGAAGTCCACGGCAGTGGCGAACCAGTGGTATTGCTCCACGGGGCGTTCATGACCATCAGCAACAACTGGACTGGCTGGATCGGCGAGCTCGCCAAGACGCAGAAGGTGATTGCCATCGAAATGCAGGGCCACGGCCGCACGGGTGACATCGATCGCGACATCAGCCCGGCGAACCTGGCCGACGACGTGGCGGCCTTGCTCGATCACCTCAAGATCGCCAAGGCGGACATCCTCGGCTACAGCATGGGTGGCGGCGTGGCGATGCAGTGTGCGATCCGCCATCCCGGCAAAGTGCGGAAGGTAGTCGTCATTTCGTCCTACTTCCGTCGCGACGGCGTGGTCAAGGAAGGGCAAGAAGCGTTAGCGAAACTCTCGGCGGACGTCTTCCTCGGCTCGCACCTCGAAACCGAGTACAAGAAGCTGAGCCCGACGCCGGATGCCTTTCCGCAGTTCATTAAACGGATGGTCGCCTCGGCTTCCAAAGGAGACAGCATCACTGCCGACAAGCTGAAGGCCACCACGGCACCCATGTTCTTCATTCATGGTGATGCCGACGGTATTCGGCTTGAGCACGTCGCGGAGATGTTCCGAGCCAAGGGTGGCGGGACGCACGGTGACCTGGGGCCTCGCACCACCTCACGGTTGGCCATCGTGCCCGATGCGACGCATGTGACGCTGATGCAGCGGATGGGGGTGATCGTGCCGATGGTGAACGCGTTTCTCAACGCCAAGCCTTAAGCAACTTGCGTGCAATATTTTTAATATGACGCATGAAGGGAACACACGTGGGAAAGGAATCTCCCTTGCGAGCCACTGCCATTTACGTTAATACTGCCTCCCATTGACATGAGGTCCCGCAGTGGAGTGCTACAGTGAATCGTTGGATATTCGGTTGCCTGGCTACAGCCTTCACTTCGACTAGCGTTTTGGCTCAAGCCCCTACCTGGGGTAATTACAACGGCAATGCTCAGCATACAGGGCTATCCACTGTTCCTCTTGTGGAAATGAACCAGATCAAGTGGTCCACCCCAGTAGACCTCAATCCCCAGTATTCAGGCAATAATCTGCTGATCCATTATGGTTCACCCCTGGCCACCGCAGGAAACACGATCATTGTCCCGGTCAAAACTGGTGCTACCGGTGGGTTCCAGGTAGAAGGACGAAGTGGTTACGATGGCGCTCTGCTGTGGACTCAGAGCACGGATTACCAATTACCTCCACACGACTGGACACCTAGCTTCTCTCCCACCATCACACCTACTAACAGCCTGTATTATGCTGGCGAAGCGGGAACCGTCTTCACCCGCTCCAACCTGAATCAACCAGGCACTGTCAGCGCCAATCGACTCGCGTTCTACGGCAACGCCAATTACACGGCGAGCAGTGTCGCTGAACGAGCTAAGGTACAGATCAACACTCCTATCACCTCAGACACAGCGGGCAACATCTATTTTGGTTACCAGGTAACAAGTAATGCAACGCTCGGAAGCATCACGTTGCCGGCAGGAGGCGGAATCGCTCGCATTGATTCCGCCGGTAATGGTACTTTTGCTTCTGTCTCTTCTCTCGCTGCAGCAGCCGGCATCACTGATCTCACACTCAGTAAAATCGCACACAATGCTGCTCCCGCACTCAGTAATGATGGCAGTACGGTGTACGTGCCGCTCACGACCAACGCAGGGACCGGCTTTGGCAGCGGTTACCTGATGGGCATAAACAGCACGACACTGACTGCCGTCTCGAATGTGAAGTTAATGGATGTCAATACGACGACAAACACGGCCCGCCTACCTGAAGCAGGTTCGGCCTCGGTAATGGTCGCGCCTGATGGTAATGTCTTCTACGGAGTTTTGGAAAACACCACGCAGTATCACAGCCGCGGCTGGATGCTGCAGTACAGTGCCGATCTGAGTCAGACGAAAATACCCAGTCGGTTCGGCTGGGACGATACTGCGAGCATCGTGCCCAGCGGCCTGGTGCCCAGTTATTCCGGACCATCCAGCTACTTGATCATGACCAAGTACAATAACTACGCTGGTCTTGGTGGCGATGGAATTAACAAACTCGGCCTATTCGACCCTAACGTATCAGAGGCCGATGAAATATACGGCAGGCAGGTGATGAAACTCGTCATGAGTGTAACCGGGCCGACAGCAGACCCTGAATATAGCGACACTCATCCCGGAGCCGTGCGAGAATGGTGCATTAACGCTGCTGCTGTTGATCCATTCAACAGAGCCATTCTTGTTAACAGCGAGGATGGCAAATCGTACTGCTGGGACCTGGTCAATAATATCCTGACCGATTCCATCACGTTGACACCGGGCATAGGTGAAGCCTATACACCCACCATCATTGGCCCCGACGGTACCGGGTATGCGATCAACAACGGCACCTTGTTTGCCTTGTCGAATGTATCAGTTCCGGAACCGTCGAGCCTTGTGTTATGCTTTGGTGGCGTATTGGGACTAGGGCTCTATGGCTTTCACAAGCGGAAAGCATGGCGTAAGGACATGGCGAGCTGAACAATCCGTTCGCTGAGATCCGGACAAGCTGCAAGCTGGTCAGAAGCCCGCTTATAGTCAATTCGATAAAGAATATCCTGCATTCGAACGGTTTGTGGCTCGGCGGAAGCCTCGTCCACCCCACCTCGATCCGCTCATTTTCTAACTGAGCATCAATAGGCCAGATAAACTCTCAGTGACAATTGGATGGAATAATTGTCAGGGAAATAGTGTTGCGCGCAGTTATGATGTATGAGCTTGATTTGTGCCTATGGCAAGACTGTATGAAATTGGACAAGTCATCACTGGTCGACCCAGAATTCGGAGTATTGCTTGCCCAATTTCGGGACAAGCTTAAACGGGTGGTTCGTTGTCGGATGGATCGCCGTCTGCAAGGTCGAATCGATGCTTCTGATGTCGTTCAGGATGCGTGTATGGAAGCAGCCAGGCGTTACCCGGAGTTTCGGAAAGAGGCAAAAATGCCTGTTTACCTTTGGCTTCGGTTCCTGACCATGCAGCAACTGGCGATTCTGCAGCGTCAACACCTGGGAAGCAAGATGCGCTCCGTGATGCGTGAAGTGTCGCTGCAGGGCGAACAGTTTCCGACAGCCAATGTAGCGATGCTCGCTGATGTACTCTCCGGGAACTTTACTTCACCCAGTTCCGCTGTCGCACGGAAGGAGCTCCAGAGTCGACTTATTGCCGCACTGGATGCACTCGATCCCCATGACCGTGAGATTCTTACACTTCGACATTTTGAGCAGTTGAATACCGTGGAATCCGCACAGGTTTTGGGAATCAGTGAAGGCCTGGCAAGCACACGCTATGGTCGAGCGGTACGGAAACTCCTGGTAGTGATCAAGGAACTCTTCGGCTCCGAGAGCGAGTTTCGGCCATGACTACAGTAACTGGGAATTCCCACGATCCGGTCGATCGGTTAGCAGAAGATTTTCTGGATCGCTACCGCCGTGGTGAGAGACCGTCACTCACCGAGTATGCCAGGCAGTTCCCTGATGTCGCCAATGAAGTGGCTGATGTCATTCAAGTCATGCTGATGATGGAGAATCTTGGTGCCGAGCAGGTCGAGAATCTGGAAGCACCTCCACTGCCCGACAAACTGGGTGACTATCAGATCGTGCGAGAGCTGGGCCGGGGCGGGATGGGCGTGGTGTATGAAGCGATTCAGGAACAGTTAGGCAGGCATGTTGCACTCAAGGTCCTGCCGGTAGCTTCGCTTCTGAAAACAAACAACCTGGAACGCTTTCGGCGTGAGGCAAAGGCTGCTGCGCGATTGCATCACACCAATATTGTCCCTGTTCACGGCGTCGGTGCGCAGGACGGCATTCATTACTATGCCATGCAGTATATCCAGGGTCAGGGACTGGATTCCCTGATAAAAGAAGTGAAACAACAACGGTCGTCCACAGGTCTCAAAGATACGATTCGGGACGCTGCAGCATCAACACAACATTCGACCATTTCCGGTTTCAGCAGTCGTCACGACTATGCTCATGCTGTGGCCCGCATCGGGTTTCAGATTGCGGATGCAATTGCCCATGCGCATGCCCAAGGCGTTCTGCATCGGGACATTAAACCAAGCAACATCCTGCTGGATCAGGAGGGTTGTGCATGGCTGAGCGATTTCGGCCTGGCCCAGTTCGACTCCGATGATCAGCTCACCGGAACTGGCGACATTGTCGGCACGTTGCGTTACATGGCACCCGAGCGGTTCAAACGACCGGGCGATGCTCGCAGCGACATTTATTCTCTGGGAATGACCTTATATGAACTGCTGACACTGCAACCGGCGTTTCAGGATCAAGATCGCGCCAAGCTCATTCATCAGATTCTCAAAGAAGAACCTGCATCATTGCGAAAACTTGAGCCTGGTCTCCCCCGCGATCTGGAAACAATCGTTCTTAAAGCAATCACCAAGGAACCGGAGCATCGCTACCAGAAAGCAGAAGACTTAGCCGAGGATTTGAATCGATTTCTGATCGACCGTCCTGTTGCTGCTCGGCGTTTGCAATGGTGGGAGCGATCCTGGCGGTGGGTAGCACGCAATCGTGCCATCACCATCGCTGCTGCACTGGCATTCCTGACACTCCTGGTAGGTCTTGCCATGACCTACTGGCAGTGGCGGAGAGCGGAAGCATTCGCTCTAGCTGAGAGTGATGCAGCTGCAAAGGCAGAAGTCCAGCGGCAACAGGCACAGACAAATGCTGATTTGGCCTGGAGGAATTTCCGTGCGATACTCGATGGCCTCACAAACACGAACAATATGACCTCACCGGAACTGAAGAAAGGTGTTCTGCAACATGCTCTAGCCATGCACCGTCAGTATCTGAGCAAAGTCCAGGATTTGCCAAAAAGCTACGAGATGGCACGTATTGCCAATGATCTAGGCCTACTTCATCATGACAGTGGAGATTTCAAAACAGCCCAGGAGTATTACCGCACTGCCATTGCCACCTATGAAGGCATACTGCAAGCTCAGCCGGAAAATCAGGAAGCCGTGGCTGGCTGTGCCATGAATCTGACCTTTCTTGCCAAGAGTTTGTATTCAGCATCTCAAGCTGACAACAAGCCAGCTACGGAAGCATTGGCCGCTGCGCAAAAGAGCGTTGAGCTCATTCGGCCTTTGCATGAGAAAGATCCTGCAAATATCGTTACCTCCACCAGGATGATCTACTGTCTTTCGACGCTGGCCCAAGTCAACAGCATCACATCCGGCCCCTGGAGAACCCTTCTTCAGGAAGCAGGTCAGATTATCGAACAACTTGGTCCATTGCCCGGCAAGTTGACAATCAGCCAACTGGAATCTGTGACTGCCTGCCATAAACTGCATGCCACGCTGCTAACCATGGATAAGAAATTCAATGAAGCCCTGCCAGAAGCTGAAACAGCATATCGGTTAGCAACTACCTTAGCTCGAGACTATCCACAGGCACATAATCTGCAGCGACTTTTTACAGAGTGCAGCTCAATTCTAGCAGTCGTGCTGACCAATCTCCAGAAGTATGATCAAGCAGAGAAACTCCATCGCGATAATGTCGAGCTTTTCAGAAGTCTTCTGTTGCACGATAGTGAAAATGCCACGCACCACAGCAACCTTGGAGGTGAACTCAACAATCTTGCAATCGCTTTAGGCAGACTGGATAAAGTCACTGAGGCCTTGAGGTTGATCGATGAGGCTATCAAAGAGCAGCGTATGGCACTACGACAGTTTCCTAATCATAAGCAATATGTGGGCTTCCTTTACAACCATTACAAAACCCAGACTCGGCTTCACCTCCAGGTCAAAGACCATATCCAGGCAGCCAATGCCGCCAGGCAATTGGGCACGTTTTCATTCACGAAGGGGAACAATCACTACGAAGCTGCCCTGTACTTGTGCCGAGCGGGCGATTTGGCTGCGCAAGATCAGAGATTGGCTGAACAGGAGCGTCGCAAACAAGCTAGCCTTGATTATGATCAGGCGATGGCACACCTCAAAACCGCCATCGATCGAGGCTATGCTGATAAAACCAAAATTCAAAGCCAGCCATTTCACGGGCTGAAGAAACGCCAAGACTATCAACAACTCCTGCGTGAGCCATCGTTGAAATAGGCGTTGTGTTTGTCCCCCCCTTCTCAGCAGTTCACTATTTGAGCCAGGTAATAACTCGCCTGGAGTTAAATAGCACCTGAAAATGTTCGCATTTGTCTGTCTTGTTTCTGCCCCTGCGCGCAGTTAAGTCATTGCTCACTCTGTTTTACGCCTCCTGAGGTGAATCATGCCTCAACGTCTGACGGTCTGTCTCACTGTCTTGATCGTTATTTCATTCACTGGGCCGACTTATGCTCAAACTAATGCCACGTGGAATGGCACCAACGGTAACTGGACCGATGCTACTCGCTGGTCCACCAATCCTATTTTTCCCAATAACGGACAACCCTCTGCAGGAGATCTCTACAACGCGATTGTGAATGGTGGCACCATTACACTCGATCAGAACTGTCCCGTCCTAGCCGGAGTCTACACTCCCCGTGAGTTATGAACAAGGAGTGTAGGGATGGAACGAGCGCGAATGGTGGTGAGCCCGGAGGTAAAACGGGCGATCGTAGAGGAGCTGGAGAGTGGTCAGCTCTCGCTGCGAGAAGCGGCGGCTCGTGGGCATTCGACGGTGAGTCGCGTACAACTGTGGCTGAAGGAGTACGGCAAGTATCAACCCAAGCGTGACATCGTCGAGGTCGTGATGAAGAGTGAAGAAGAGAAGATCGCCGCCCTGGAGAAGGCGTTGGCGGAAGCCCACCTGAAGCTGCTGGTGCACGAGAAGATCATCGAGCTGGCAGGGAAGAAGTACAAGGTGGACTTAAAAAAGCTTTTGGGTCGCCGCCGTCGAGCAGTGCCGAGGTGAGACCGAAGCCGGGCTCGGGCAACTCTGCCGGGCGGTAGGGCGAAGCCGGGATGCGTACTACAAGCATCACCAGCGTAGCAGAGATGACAGCGACGAGGAGGCAGTGATCTTGAAGACGGTCGAGACGATTCGTGCGAAGGAACCTCGCGTGGGCACGCGGAAGCTGGTGGACCGGCTTCACAAGCACCACGCCACGAAGGTAGGTCGCGACCGTCTGTTTGACTTGCTTCGTAACGCGGGTCGCCTGGTGAAGGTGAAGAAACGCTTTGAAAAGACGACCTATTCGCGTCATGGTTACGCCGTGGCACCGAACCGGATCAAGGGGCGGAAGATCACGAAGCCGAACCAGGTGCTGGTCTGCGACTGCACATACATCCGGCTGCGTGGTCGGCAGTTCGCCTACCTGTTTCTGGTGAGCGATGCGTACACACGACGGATCGTGGGGCATCACGTGAGCCGGGACTTGTCGCACCACTCGGCAGTGATCGCACTGTCGAAGGCGGCAAGCTGGCTGCGGGAGACCCAGGGCGTGTCGGGGCAGGGCGTGATTCATCACTCTGATCGCGGCTGCCAGTACTGCTGTCACGAGTTCCTGGCGGCGTTGCGGTCGTACGGGATGGAGTCGAGCATGACCGATGCCGATCACTGTTACCAAAACGCCATCGCCGAGCGGATCAACGGCATCCTCAAGGACGAGTTCAACCTGGACGCGGACTTCATGGATATCAACCAGCTACGAACAGCGGTCGACCAAGCCGTGGAGGTGTACAACACGATACGGACGCATTGGAGCCTGGGCCTGCGAACTCCGCAGGAGATGTATGCCCAGGCTTCCCTAACAACCCCAAGCAGGTGTGGCACCGAGGGAAGTTGTTGACATGTCAATATCCCCCGGACCCCCCTTTTACTACTACTACGGGTGTAGACTTTATTTAGGACGAGAGATTCAGAATCTCAACCTGCAGGGATTGGGAACCATCACGGGCGCAAATAACCTTACGTTGAATGGGCCTTCTTCCATCTTGGTTGCCGCCAACATGCTGGGCACAGGAATCACTACTCTGAACGGCAATTTGAACATCGACGGTGCTACCATTAATCGCATTGTGAACAATAACTCGGTGGCACTATGGGATGCGTTCTTCACGAATTCCATAACAGGGTCCGGCACCTGGAACAACCAGAACGGATCGACCTTTACTCTTCAAAATGCCAATGGCGGAACCTGGAGTGGCACAGGAGTTTTCAATAATCAGGCTGGTGCTACATTCCAAAAAACGACCAATGTGAGTACTCATAATATCAACTGGACTTTTAACAATAGTGGAACTATTGATGCACAAGTTGGAACACTGAACTTCAGCACATTCCAAATGAATGGCGGCACATTAAAAGGGGCTGGTGCCATTAATCTTAATGGCACCACCACCTGGGTCGCTGGAGGGATGAGTGGAACCGGGACAGTAACCAACAACGGCACATTCACCATTGATAGTAGTTCTAATCCGTCCCTTGCACGCACTTTCAACAACCAGGGCACACTAACGCAAAACGCCGGGAGTGGCACTACGCTTATCAGCGGTGCATTCACCACATCCGGTGCGGTGAATGTCAGCAGCGGCACGTTGCAGTTCAGTGGCGGCGGCAGTTCCAGTGGAAGCGCTAGTTTCAACGTCACGTCCGGGGCGACTTTGCAATTCAGTAACGCTGGATTTGCTGTCGCAGGAACCGGTGGCATCACAGGGCAAGGCAACGTCACTTTTTCATTCGGCAGCGCGACCATCGATGCACCTTATGCAGCAACAGGAACCTTATCGATCGTCGGCAGCACGGTCACCATGAATTCCTCCGCTGCCATCAGTTCCTTACAGCTGAATAGTTTTGGGACTCTGCAGGGTTCTGGAAATGTGACAATTTCTGGTGCCTCCAGCTTCGGCCCTGCAAATATGGGTGGCACTGGCACAACTACTTTTAATGGCCCGCTTACTTTGAATCTCAGTGGCCAATCCATCGTTATCAATCGAACGATCAACAACAACGGCGTAACGACCTGGCTTGGTAGCAGCGTTTCGGGAACGGGCATATGGAACAATCAAAATGGTGCGATGCTGGATGCACAAAATGACAACCCCTGGGATGTTGCGGTGAACAATCAGGCAGGTGCCATTGTTCGAAAGTCGGCAGGCACTGGAACAACTGTATTCTCACGACCATTCACCAACGCCGGTACTGTGCAAGTCAGTAGCGGAACGCTCCAATTCAGTGGCAGTACATCCACCAGCGGAAGTGGAGCCTTCGAAGTGACAGCAGCCGGTACCCTGGCTTTCAGCGGGTCCGGCTTCAACCTCGTGCCTGGCACCAGCATTACCGGTGCAGGAAATGTCAGATTCGACGGTGGGAATTCCACCCTGGCTGGTACTTTTGCTGCAGCAGGAACTGTCACTGTTTCCGGTGCCACTGTTAACTTCAACACGCCAGCCGCCTTCAGTTCCTTGCAAATGAACACAGCTACTCTGCAAGGCTCCGGAGACTTGACTGTCACAGGTGCTTCTAACCTCGGAGCAGGTGGAGTGGTCCTGGCAGGTTCGGGGTCGACCACCTTTAACGGACCGTTGACTATCAACAGTGGTGGACAAGGTGTTTCCTTTAATCGCACCATTCATAATAACGGAACAACTACCTGGCTGTCCGGTGGCATTGGTGGAACGAACACATGGAACAATCAGAACGGAGCGGTCTTGGATGCAAAAAGTGACAACCCCTGGAGCGCTCCGTTCAGCAATCAGTTCGGCGCTACGGTTCGAAAATCAGCGGGTTCCGGCACAACAACTTTCAGCGGATCCTTCAACAATGCTGGTAGCGTTGATGCTCAGAGCGGCACCATCGCCTTCAACGGAGGCTTCACGCAATCTGGGGGCACGACACTTCTTAACGGCGGCTCCATCGATTCGAACACTCCGATGCTATTCAATGCCGGCAGTCTGGTCGGGGCTGGGACGTTAAATGCCTCCGCTGTCTTTACCAATGCATCCATCGTTCCGGGGTTTTCGCCTGGCACGATTACTTTCAATGGGAGTCTCGGCCTCGGATCTGGCACAACACTCAACTTCGAGTTGAGTTCGACTTCTGATCTCATTAACGTGAATGGCAATCTGGTATTGGATGGCATCCTGAATGTCACTGCTCTGCCTGGCTTTGGAGAAGGCACATTCACCATCATCGACTACAGCGGCACACTGACCAACAACGGACTCGACTTGGGCTCCATGCCTCAGGGATTCGAATATCAAATTGTCAATGACAGCATTAACACCCAGATCAATCTCCTGGTGGTAACAGCAGTTCCAGAGCCAGCTGAAATCCTTACCGCCGCTACGGCAGTGTTAACTGGCGTCGGCACATATGTAAGCTGGCGGCGAAAGAGACATCGTCGTCGAAGGCGTGCACATGATAGGAGGCATTGTATTCCTGGATGAAGCCACCTTTCTCGGAGGCAGGTTCCTCGTTCTTGACATACTCGACTTGAACGTATTGCCAGTACCTCAGGCTTATTTCTTTGTCAGTGATTATTGCTGTGTTGAGGTATTTGACGTCGCACTGCATACGGGACTGTCAAGAGATTCGGTAGAAGCTTGAAGGAGAAGCCGGCATTTTTTCTGCCAGATCTAGCCGCTGCCAAAAGCACCCTGGAAGTATTCCTTCCCGGCAATGCGACATTGCGGACATGTAATGACGAGATTATGAAAGTTGAAGCTTAGAAGTACTTATGCCGGTCTGAAACCCAGTAAATGTACTGGATTTCCAAACTCAACACGTGTTCGGCAAAGGAGTTAGGGGGAAATCGGGGTGACAGGACGGCGTTAGAACTTTTTGTGGGATCGCTAGGTGATTGGTCGAAGGAAATAAAATCAATCACTATGCACTACTCACATGGTCATTCTTTCGAAACTGAACTCTACTCCAGAACATCTGTACTTCGGGAGCTACAGTGATAGACGCTGCGATACTATTCTGCTCTGAAATACGCAGTGGCGATTCGCAACTCGCAGCGACAGCACGACCTCCTCCTGCGCGAAGTAAGTATCGCACCTCCTCTAGCAACCGTCTGTTGATATTCGACAAATAAGCAATAATTGCGGCGACGCCGCAAACTATCCCGCAACAAAACAAAGCAGCACCAACAACAACTGAGTGTATATGTCGTGCTCCCTCACCAAGTGTTGCAAAAACGAGATAGCGGATTGCTAACACAATGCCAACGGCAGTCAGAGCAATCGAGACAAGCTTTAGTAGTCTATGTGGCCGATAAATGATGTAGCAAGCCACGATAATCAAAATGCTCTTATAGACATACTTGATCATGCTTGAAATCAGCCGAGACTGGCGAACAGGCGGATTTGGCGTGATTGGCACGCTCCGAATTCGAAGACCATTTGCTGCAGATTGAATTACTGTCTCAATGGTATAAGTGTAGTCATTGAAAACGCTCAGACGCAGTGCGGCTTCCTTCGTCATTGCGCGAAATCCGCTTGTCGCGTCTGGCACACAAACCCCGCTGATCTTGCTAACCACCCAACTACCAACCGTTTGCAAAATTCGCTTTGGATAGCTGAAATGGGGAATTGTCATATGTGGCCTTGAGCCGATCACGATGTCGGCCTCATTTCTTATTAGTGGCGACACGAGTGCAATCACATCCTTTGCCTCATACTGACAGTCTGCGTCCGTATTTACAACGATGTCGGCACCTAGTGCCACAGCGGTCTGAATACCGACCATGAATGCTCTTGCCAAGCCGCGATGGCCGCACAAACACACAACTGCATCAACCCCGCACTCGTGTGCAATCTTAGCCGTACCGTCAGTGCTTCCATCATCAATGACTATGATAGCCAGACCATCAATATCGTGTTTTAACTGCGATCCTGCCCGCTCAAAAGCATCCCGGAGTTCGGCAACCGCCCTTGGTAGGGTTTCCGCCTCGTTAAAACACGGGATTTGAATCACGAGTTTCATCGTACAACCTCAGTAGGATAACCCACAAGTTGCGGTACTACTCATCAACACTCACAGCTTCACCGCCGGCGATCGAAAGAAGAGCCCTCACGACGGTTGCGTCGGTTCCATACTTAAGCAATCTAACGGAATTATCTGAGTACAATACATTAATACCAGTGAAGTGGACACTTCCCCAGTTATTGATGAAGCTGACACCGTCAGCATCGCGGAGAACTAATGTCCCGGAGCGAGCAGTTCCGCCTGCACCGCCGCAAAACGCTGGTTCGTCCCAGTGCCACCCGCCCGTGTTGTAAGCCCGCGGTTCCATCGCCTTTTCTGCCAACATAATTGTGTTCGTGGTGCCGTCCCGAATGTGGGCAATGCTAACACATCGACCCCAGAATTGGCTTAGTGCAATCTCGGCATTTGCAGCGAAGTCTGTTTTACACCAAGGGTTTCGACCACCTCGATCATATGCACGGTCGTAAAACGGGTCATCTGAGGGACAGTGTTGTGGTTGGTCACGGTTTCGCGAAGGACACGTCAATAACTTAACTGGATGATCGTACTGCTGAGCTCGAAATGCGTTAGATTCTTCAACATATGGCAGGACGGAATACGCCCAGGAACCAGGCTGTACTGATGGGGCTGCAGCTGGCACGCCTAACCCCCAGCGGAGAACATCGCTCGGGCGAATTGTCGCAATCTCGAATGGCTGAGTTGTAGGCCCTCCAAATCCGCCGTTAGTTGGGAAGCAACGATAGTCCAAGTGATGATGATGTAGTCCTAGCCCCAGCTCACGCAGGCGACTACGGCAGGCGGTGCTGTTTGCTGCTTCTCGAACTCTCTGTACTGCCGGAAGAACTAGAGCCATCAGAATCGCGAT
Source organism: Gemmatales bacterium (assembly GCA_046350055.1). Taxonomy (GTDB): domain Bacteria; phylum Planctomycetota; class Planctomycetia; order Gemmatales; family HRBIN36; genus JAEUIE01. The sequence continues at coordinate 624,768 of JAXMBC010000001.1, forward strand.
AATGCCTATGACAACTAGTAGTTCCAGAAGTGTAAATCCAGTATGTCGGCAATGTTTAATCTCGCAAAAAGAGGCAGATTGAGAACGTGCCATATTGGTCTCCTTGCTCGTTTAAGGGACTTGCTCATGCAGTGGCGGGAGTCCTAGTTGAGAGCGCACAGCGTTAGCCTCTTCAAGGCTGATGTGATAAATGAGGATCGAATAGCCGATCTTGGCCTTAGGAGTGAATTGCTGAAAATAGACGTAACACCCGTAAGGCGCAGCTTCACCATCAACACTGATTCCATCACGGGCACCAATGACGTAGCTTACACTTACGATATGCCACCCTGGCCAAGGCCCAAGTTTATCAATTGCAATCTCGTCGCCGCCCGCCGTCTTGGGATCGAGGAGATTAAGGCGATTGGGAGGACCAACTGGTGGATTTGGCATGTGGATGCCAACCTCCTCTGGGCTCAAACCGCCAAAGAATGCTAGTCGGCAGTTGGATACTTCAGGGTGTTCATTGAGCCACTTTTTAAGTTCGAAAAGGTCCTGACCTGAATCGACGTTAGAGCTGCCAAGATACTTCCAGCCGTTGCTAGGTCCTCCCGCAAGCAAATTGAAAAACGGAAGGTAATGTGGGTAGCAACGAATCAGTTCAATGAAATTCCAGCTGACCGCTACCACCGTAACGCCCGCTAACACTAATTTCAATCGCATAACACGCGAAGCACTGCAAATTGAGTCTTTAGACTCGAGCTTATTGGACTGGATTGCTTCAGCCACTAGGGTCCCAATGCGGCTAATCCCAATGAAGAGAAAAGGTAAACATGGAATAACATACCGAAAGTGCTTGTTGATGCCTGTTTGTCCAGCTAGTAACACTCCCATCGCCAACAATGGTGCAATCCAAAGTGCCTCAGTCACCGGGTCTTTTCGCAAACTTGCAAACATCATGACAGACATTACCGCCATCCCGATTAGCACCAACGTACCTAGTTGTATTTTGAAGCAAGATGCATATAAGTAGTACCATTGAGAGCCTTTTGGATACCATTCTCCACCCAAATAGGCTGGTTGCCCGCTTTCTTCAATCGTCTTTTGAGTGTCGAGGCCTAGCACATAGTCATAAGGGAGTGGTACCGGGATTTCTCCCAGCCATGATCCCTCGAAACGGTTGTTGCGGAATTGCGCATTCGCATGCGTGGCGGTCAACCATTGACTGGAAAAGGAATAATCACCAAGTCGCCGGAAGGTTCCATGCCAGCCATACCCACAGTTGATTACTAACGCACTAAGAACAATCGCCCAAACAAAATGAACGGAAGACAAGAGCACCTTAGGTTTTCTATTTTGCGGATTCATCGATGTGAGCAGGCTGACAATCAAAACGACCACACAAGCAGGGTATAGAATAAGCAAGGTAAACTTGCTCAATTGAGCCAGACCCAGCATCACGCCATACCAAGTTGCATTTGCCAAGTCGGGTTCCTTTAAGTATTTGCGAAATGCGTTCATCGCAATCAGTGCAAATGTCGCTGCACCGATGTCTGTAGTAATCAATCCACTGAACGCAATGACTGTCGGGCAAGTAATCCAGAGGATAAGCCCAATTACTCCAGACGAAGAACCATACTCGCATTGGCACCACAGATAAATGACCCATCCTCCAAGAACAGCAAGAGCCACCATGATGCATCTCCCCCGCCAAATGAGGTTGTCCAACATGGATTGATTTTCCTTGTTGAACTGCATGACATACGACTCGCGTGCGGCGTTCTCTCTAACGCGTTCCTTTGGAAACTTGGCATCTACCCCCAAAGATGGTACCGCCGCTAACATCTTCACGAGAGGAGGATTCACCCAATACAGACTTGTGTCATGATTACGAAGGGCATACATACCGGATAGCAGGCTTGCACGTTCATCGACAACTGGACTGCTGCGATGAAGTAAGGAGATCAGCAGCAAGCCGAATAGGCAAAGAAGTATTGATGCAATAATCTTGTGACTAGCCAAAAAAGCAGGAATAGGAGCCGAAGATGGGATTGGCGAACGATTAGTCATGCTGAAATCCTGTGTGTGCATAGCACAGTCCATAACACATATTGTCAGGCGTTGACTGCTCTCCCAAACCGCCAACGCAGAACGGATAACAGTAGATTTCGCAACAAAGCGCCTGAAACACAGCCAGTTGCAATTACTCCTGTCAAGAACAAGGCAGACGGCCCTTCCGGCGGTTTAACAAGGGTAGCCGATGAAAATGGTACTACAAGCCGCGCTCGACTGCTAACCTGATCCAATAAATCAAACCCTCCAGGAATATGCGAGTGTTCGTCGGTGTCTCGATCTATAACCAAAGTTCCCGGCTCAGGATCAATTTGAAAATGACCGTCTGTTAGTTGGTTGACGAGATAATCACGGACGACGAAGACACTAGTAGACATCTTGCTTCCATCAACCTCACTGAAACTGACTCGCTCAATGACTCTTGGTAGAAACAACTTCGGAAGTATTTCAGAGTAAGCCATCAAACGATACTCCATCACTGGCCGACTATGTTTTGCCGAAGTTAGGATCCTACGACGTAAGGTACCTGTGTCAGGATCTATCAAGATGCGATCACGTCCTGGGTCGATCACGACAGCGCACCACACACCATCGAAACACTCCTCGTAATTCTCCAGCTTACATTGACACTTCTCAAGCACTTGAAGAAGGTAGAAAGGTCGGTCAGGTAACTCTGGCGGCTGACTGCTGTCGTCGGGAGGCCACCATGAAAGTGATTCAATAAATGCTTCATTTCTAACTTTGAGAGTCGAATCATGCTTTGTCAGTTTGATGGATTTCTCGTAATGTCGAGCAAGTGGATAATAAAGATTCCAAGCATCATTCTTGTACAGTGAAGTATATCTGTTAGTATCAAATAGGTTGGCGTCATCTCTGCCACATAATTCCCGAGAAAATCGCCGCATTATTCCTTTCACACTGATCGATCGAAGCCAAAAACCAATTTCTGGCGGCTTACTACTAAGATGGTCCTTTGTTCGGGACTCGTATACAATCTTAACATTCCTAAGTCTTGTATGCGCGTCTTGTACTTTACTCTTGATATCGGCAATAGTCCTAATCTGAATGGAGTCTCGACGATTCTCTATCATCTCAGTACTTTGAGACCCTTGTGTCGCCTGAGCTATCACAGCTTGGGGCACAGCATTCTGACAGAATCCAATTGAAAAGAATACAACTAGAAAAGATGCGTGCATGAACAACTCCTATTTAGTTAGGCTGTGCCTGAACACTACGACGGCGCTGTACCGCCCACCGCCACATAAGAGTTACAAGGATCAGGAGCACCAATACGCCGACTGACCAAGTCATGTAAGTGGCGGCATCGGCGAAACCCAATTCTGCAGCAGCACGCCCCGCCCGACGCTGAGCCATCTCCTTGACTAGTTGTAGGTCTTTTGCCTCTGGTGGCTGTTGATACGAAACAACTACGCTCTCGCCGTAGTGCCCTTTCGAAGGCTCTCCTTTGCTATCCGTGGGCTTTAATGTAAAGTCAGCTACTTGAGCTTTAGGTGGTATTTTCGTGTCTATGAGCGCCGTGTCGATGTTAGTATTCAGCTTGATATCGTGTACGACGATCCGATCATTGACCGCCCGCTTGGTCGTACCCGACGTTTTGTCGTGCGCTAGCCAAAGTCTATTGACACGATGAGGTAACCAAATCCCTGGAGAATAGAACCGCAGTTCACTGCAGTCAATTTCAAACTTGATTTTTCCGTCTTCCCAGATTTGTTGAGCTAGTACAGCGTATCCACGTCGCGGGTCAAGCCAAAACTTTCGTTTGCTGGCAGACTCCACCACCACGCACTGCACGTTTCCTTTCATCTCCTGTGGCAATTGATGTTTGGGCGAAAGCGAGGCAAGCAACGACACAACATCTGAATCGATAATGCCAGGCGGCGAACCTGCGATGGGTGACACTGAAGTAAATCCGGTGGAGACTAAGTATACTGGCTGAAGCATGAAATAGAAATTAGTCAAGGGGTGGATTTGGTACATAATTGGGTTAGGGCGTTTTTCTCGATACACACGAGCTACTATGCTTGGACCACCGGAATAAATGTAATGATGACGCTCCTGCACAGCTGTCATGACGTCGCCTGGGACATTAGACTGGTCGACTGGTTGCACACAAACACGGCCATCTTTCCAGTAATATCTAGTCTCTGTTTTACATAGATAATCCAGATCCAAGAGAGTTTTCAGTTCCTTCATATCGAGCAGATTTTCATATCCTTGCGAATAATGCACGGCTAGTGTCGTGACGAGCTTTCGATTCGCCAAAATAGCATCCCGAACAGTTTGCGCTGTTGCCACACTGGGTAATGGCTGGTCTGACGCATGACTACCGCCAACCATGGATATTGCAATCAGAATAGGTGTGTAGACTAGCATCTTCGTTCTCCGATCACTCAGAACAGAATCGGGGCTATCTGCAGTCAGGACTGCAGCTTTGTCATCATTCTAGTCTTTCGCCACTTTCCTAGGCGATGATCAATCAACGCTCCTGAGAGCATTGCACCGACAAGCATTAGCACAGTATGCCACATAGAATTTGTCGATTGGAAAACACTCGTAGATCGTACCAAGAGGTTTCCAGACCATCGAGTAGCGAAATACCTCCAAGAGTATCTCATGATGCTGAGATCCGTACCATCCATCAGTACCACTCCTTGCATGTCAGCATCTAGAACAAGCACATAATGCCCAACATCACCTGACTCACTCTCGTAGTGCGCAATCCCTGGTTTTGGGGCTTTAATGAGACCTTCGGGACCTGTCTTTACTGCTGCAAGAGGCACACCATGGCTATTGCTAATCCTAATAATTGTTAGTAATGAAGCATCTTGCAGAGCGTTTGAAGACGAGAAGTCCGACACCAGCGAATCATATCCTACACGTTGATTGCAAATGCTGAGAAGTACATAGAGGGCGTTAATGCCGCATCGTCTCTCAGTCCTCCAAGCTGCGGAATCCACAGGCAAGTTTAGCGCACTGACCGAACTATCTCCTTGAAACGGAGAATTTCTAGTAAACGCCCTAGCGTGCCATGGAAAACAAAAATACCATAACACTAGTCCAATACCAATCAATGATACCATGGGAAAACGGTATCTCTGTCCCACGATAGCACGACAATAAAAGTACAAGAATTTCATTGTTGGGGTCATTAAAGAGAGGGAGGCTGTACCATCATGTTAGTTACATGGCTGGTAGCTCGAATAGTTATCAAAGGTCTGACAAACCTGACCGCAGACTGAGCAACTGCCTCCGTTTGGATTCTGCACGATGTTCTTCGCTTTGAAGCCACCCGCAGCAGAACGTAAGAAGACAACTTGGGGGCATGATAAGGTTGCTCCACCGCAAGTCTTGGTTTGGTCACAGTACTTGTTGAAGGTCGTGTCTGAGCAGGTGTCACCACCTGTACCTGTGGGTATTGGGACGCCACCTTTGATGGCTATGGCATCCCCTTCCGTAATGGGAGACCAGAGGATTTCTCCAGTGTTGTTTGATGCGCCTGATGCTAGCGCGACCCAGGCGATTGACCCTAGAAAACAAACGAAGAGCATCGAAAGCTTAGAACGCATGGAACACCATGTCCTTTCTTGGTTGTGGAATGAAAACGACATAAACAAAGTCCGCCTCCCTCTATTGGCCAAACGTCATTGCGTTTGTGTGTCATCGTATAGCCAGTCTTGGTTCGATCCCAGCAAACATTGCAACGGCCTTTGCCGCATGACTAGCAGGACAAACCATCTCTTTTCTCCACTCTGGGAAGCTTGAAAGATGGTCTTGCGTTCTTAGAAGCCAAGCTGCCGCATTCTTCAATCGCGGTTTTTCGCTCGATATTGTCGTCGGGACTTGAATTAAGAATTCAAGCATATGGCCTGTCACCAAAATCCTAGCATTGTCGTTTTCAATTGTTAGCTGGGGAGGTGGTCCAGCATTCGGCATCCGCAAGAGCCATAGCGGTTCCCAAAAACCATCCTCGGTTTGCGTGTCAATGAGAACCTGAACGGCATTTCGAAGGTGAGTCACCACATGATTTGCAGAGGCAGGAGACAATATCCGATAGCGGGTATTGACGTTGTGCAGTAAGAGCAACGATTGAAGTACATGGCTGCCCGCGCAGGGAGTTCGTGACAAATCTTGAGTCACCAAAGCAAGAACAACATCATCGAAACTGTGTTTTTTGCCAAATTTGTCCTTCCAACTTGACTCTGGGCATTGATAGTACGCGAGTGCCATGACATCCCAAAGGTAATCCCCTTCCATACGGAAATTTGCCTTAACGTCATCAAGGACCATCCTGAGAGTACCCTCTGAACCGTCGGATAAATGGATTGTTCTATCTATTGGAACACCAAGCGAGCCACATACGCAAAGCACCTGACTTGGGTGTGCTTCTCTGTTTTCTTGTTTCTTGGCGAATAACCCATGCACAAAGGTAGCATAACGCGCCCCATGCTGGGTACGACGAAGCATACCTTTGCTTCCGAAAAAACTGTCCCCAGCTTGCCCATCGAAAACAAATCCTAGTACGTAGCGTCGACTTGGTCCATCTCCAAGGGTCGTTTCGGGACCAAAAACATGTAGTAAATGTAAAGCTGAACTCAAATTTGGATTTTCATTGGGTATAAGTCGCAACAGTATCCGGCGAATAGCGGCATTGTCAAAGTCTGAAGATGTATTACTTATCAAGATTTCGTGATCTGAAGAGTGCTGTCTATTCTCTGCGTTATCAACTTGAGGTTTTGCCTTGCTGTATGACCTAAATCCGAACCAAATGCAAAGTGCCAAAGCTGCTATGGCTATGGAAAGGGCAGTCAATTTTGCAGCATTCTTTTTCAACATGTGCTTTCCTGTCTTCCAAAAAACAGACCAATAGGTCTTGTTCATGAACCAGCCAGCACCAGTGACTTACATGTTAATCCAAGAACTACCATCGAATCAAGTGTCAATCCGGAAATTCTGAGCGATTCTTAAGTTATCGATGATCCCAGCGTGGGGGGGCAGTAGCCCAGCACGCTGAACTTGCTCTAAAAAGGGTGTTTCCATTTGAATACGGCCACATTTAGCACTCGCTCTCCCCTCCCCACAGTCATCATGCATACAACCTTGCTTTCTATCCACAGCTGATTGGCCATCAACTATAGGTAAGGGTGTATAGGTATCTATAGGTTTGAGCGAGTAACTCGACGTGGATAACTTTGCTAGGGCATTGAAACTCCTGAAACCCACATGGAAGTCACCGCGACCAAGTGTACGTGGATGCCGCGACCAACTAGACGTGGATAACTTTCCTAACCCCCTGAGTTATCAACAGACTGCTCGGACAGCTTCGGAAAGAGGGTAGTTTGCTCTGGGATGGTGAAGAAGTGTTGCTTGGAAGCCACTGGGGGTGGACTGTTCTCCAAGGTGATACCACGTTCATCCACGTCCATGCGGGCATCAGGATAGACGACTTGCACCTGGCGAAGGGTTTCCAGAAAGCCCCGGCGGAAATCCCTGATGCGTTCATACCCTTGCCCAAACTGGTCATGTAGGTTCGCCCAGGCGACAAACTGTGTTTTACCAAACTGAATACGATGCAGGCGCTGGGCTAACCAGACGTACATATCGAGTGCCAAGGAAGAGTGAGCAATGGCACCAATAGCTCGATGATCTAAGGGAACTGCGTGTTGGGCCAGACTGGCAAAGAACTCATCCCCAAGCCTTACCGTGGAAGGCCAGAGAACTCGTTGGCCGGGTTGTCCAGGATACCACAAGTCAAACGCGGTGATGATCTGGCTGTTGATCTGCATGGCACGGCCATCACGGACCATGCCATACCTGACAGTTGAAGCAGCCAACCTGGCAATCTGATCCTTGAGCCCTCGCAACTGAGGCCCACTGGTAGCCAATCCAAGATTGCGAGCGAAGGCGGTCATGGAGTCTTGCACATCAATGATAGGTGAGCCAGTACGGACCGCTTCACTGGCCAAGTTGATCAGAACGAGTCGGCTCTTCTCACCGTAGGGCAAGCCGACTTTGACGAAATCCCCTGTCTCCGGATTGATGGCTGCCCCTGCTTCGATCCGCAGGGTAGCGAAGCCCTGCTTCTGTTCCCACTCGCGAACCTCATCACCAGGATTGTTGTAAGGCAAGCCGCACTGACATGAGACGGTGTGCAGAAAATCGATTTGCTCTGGAGGGCAGGAACGGATAGCGACCGAGGCATCCATCAGACGTTCCATGCGGCGAGTGATCTTGGGTACTTCGGGCATAGCCCCTCCTCGCCTCAATGATTACAGAAAGCCATTCTGTTTAAGCCATGGTTCGAGTGCAGCGTCAAGGATGTCCTGCACCTTGTGAGGTTGTATTTTCTTAAGCTGGCGTTCTAATGATGCACGTTTCAACGCTTCAAAGAGGTCGGCCCGAAGCCTCGTTGTCAATGAAATACGCGATGCGATTTGCTGCGTGGCATCCACCTGTTTGGTGCCATAGACGAACTCGGCTTCTTTGGCTTTCTGTTCAGCCTCTTCCTTTGGGGACAGTCCTTGGATGAGTGTTCGACGTGAGGCCATTACTTCTTCCTCCGCTTTTTGGATGTCGGAGATTTGCTGACAGAGTCCTTCCGAATCGCATCTGGCAGTAATTCTTGAAACAGTGTTCTCATTTCAATCGCAGCATCCTTGGCCCTGCTCCCCATTTTCCAGACAAAGGTTCCCTGCCCAGGTGCATCTGCATAGACCTGTTTCAGGGTGATGGCGGTTCGTGCCAATGGTAGATTCAATGCGGCGGCAGCATCCTTCATATCACTCGTGAGTCGATAGTGTCTACCAACCATGCTCAGGATGCAAATAGCGGGCGGTTCTCCCTTGCGGATACCTCTGGATTGACGAAGGACATCGGTTGCTTGAGACAGCGCCCGGACTTCCAGCATGCTTGCCTTACAAGGAACCAAAGCTAGATCGCCTCGAAGCAGCAATGATCGGCTATTCTCTGTGTTGCTTCCTGGGCCATCGGCAATCACATAATCAGCCTCCAAGGCAAGATCAGGAAGTTCGTTGAGGATCATATCCGCATTCTCAAGACGAACGGACTTGATGCCAGGTGCTGCCTCCTTCATCCAAGATGATGATGACTGTTGCATGTCACAGTCAGCGAGGATCACCTTGTGGCCTTGTTCGTGAAGCCAGCCCGCCAGATGCACAGCCAGCGTTGACTTCCCAACTCCACCTTTGTTGTTCGCGACGACGATAATCATGATGCTTGCGTAGCGCATTTCATGAAGGCTTGCAAGCAGTATTTCATGACAGCATGCTGGCTTGCGGCTTTGCCACTCAGCTGCCCAGATGTCTTGCCAGTCTGCCAGCATGATTACAAGTAAGCTACCAGTCGTGATGGCTAGCAGGCATGGCAGCAAGTCAGCCGCCAGTCCTGTCATCCTGATTGCAAGAAAGCTTGCTGGCAAGCTGGCTGGAAAGCCAGACAGCAGGCTTTTCACCGTGAAAACATTTCTAAGCGAAGCTTAGAGGAGATGTCTGATGCTTCCTGTTTACTTTTTCTCGCAATTTCCGAAGAGGTGTGTCAGTAAACTGACTCATGCTTCGCATTCATCAACAGACCTCCGTCGATGCCGCCAAGAGTTACTACTCGACGGCTGATTACTACTCGCAAGGCGAGCAAACCATTGGCCGCTGGGGTGGCAAGGCTGCCGCCATGCTCGGTCTGTCGGGCAACATCGACAAAGGGGATTGGGATAGCCTGTGCGAGAATCGCCATCCTGAAACTGGCGAACGACTGACATTGCGTCAGAAAGAACATCGGCGAGTAGGTTGGGATTTCAATTGGAACGTTCCCAAAAGCTTGTCAGTTGTCGAAGCCTTGACCGGTGATGATCGGCTCAAAGAGGCGATACGCGATGCGGTCAGTGAAACCATGCTTGATATCGAAGCCGACGTCAAAACTCGTGTAAGCGTAGGCAAAGGCAAGACGAGTAGGGTGACCGGCAACTTGGTCTGGGGTGACTACTTGCATCTGGAGTCGCGACCGGTCAACGGCATCTGTGATCCCAATCTCCATGTACATGCCTTTGTCATGAACTCGACGTATGACCCAGTCGAGCAGAAATGGAAGGCACTGGAGTTGAGCGAGATCAAGCGTGACGCTCCGTTTTATGAAGCGATGTTTCACAACCGTCTTGCCCAGAAAGTGCAAGACCTGGGCTATGCAGTGGAACGTACCGATGAGCGGTGGGAACTGGTCGGCATTCCTAAAACCATGCGGGAGAAGTTCTCGGAACGCACGAAAGAGATTGAAGCCAAAGCCAAGAAACTTGGCATCACCGACGCGAAGTCGAAAGACGCCTTGGGTGCTAAAACGCGGGTTGGCAAGCAAGAGCTCAAGCTCACTCCCAATGAACTCATGACGGAGTGGCGATCACGCTTGGCTCTCGACGAAGAGCATCTGCTGCATCAAGTAGCTAGCCAAGTTCATCCAGTGGAGCTACGGTCAGGCTTTGCCAAGGATGCCGTGTCCCACGCTATCGAGCATTGCTTTGAACGGAAGTCCGTGGTGTCGGAGAAGCGGCTACAAGCGGAAGCTCTGCGGTTTGGTGTAGGTCATGTGTCTTTGGAGGAAGTTAACCAAGCTTTGAAAAACCAAGGTGTCCTGCTGAGGGAGTATCGCGGCCAACGGATGGCGACCACCTCAGCTATCCTGGCCGAAGAGTCTCGTATGCTTCGCTTCGCTCGCGACGGACGTGGTGCATGTAATCCTCTAGTAGGCCCAGACCAGCCTTTGGAACGAACCTGGCTCAATGCCGATCAGCAGAAGGCTGTCCGGCACCTTTGGGAGACCACGGACGGAGTCGCAGTTGTCCGAGGCGCTGCGGGCGTGGGAAAGACTACCCTCCTACAGGAGGCCGTCGCCGGCATTGAGCAGCACGGCAAGAAGGTCTATGTCTTCGCTCCGACGGCGGAAGCCAGTCGGAAAGTGTTGCGTGACGAAGGCTTCAAGGATGCTGAGACCGTGGCTCGCTTACTGATCGATCCGACACTACAACGTGCTATCCAAGATCAAGTGATCTTGATTGATGAGGTCAGCCTGGTCAGTTCCCGGCAAATGGCCCAGGTCTTTGACTTGGCCGAAACTGCCAATGCTCGTGTGATCTTGCTCGGTGATCGGCAGCAACATGGTTCCGTCGAACGCGGTGCGGTACTTCGACTTTTGGAGACGGAAGCAGGGATCAAGCCAGCCGAGGTGTTGGAGATTCAACGCCAGAAAGATCAATACAAGCAGGCAGTGAGGTACTTGAGCGAAGGGTATACCAATGAGGGCTTTGCTAAGCTCGATGACATGCAATGGATTAAGGAAGATGCCAGTGATCATCGGTACGAGCGATTGGCGGCTGACTATGTGGCAGCACTTCAAGCAGGAACACCATTTCAGAAGCTGCTCGTGATTAGCCCAACTCACGCAGAGGGCAAAGCCGTCAACGAGGCTTTGAGGACAGAACTTCGGAAACAGGGGCTCATTGGAAAACAAGATCATGAAGTGAGCATACTGCGAAGTGCCAATCTCACGGTCGCCGAACGTAGCGACAGGGTGCAACTGCAGGAAGGCGACGTGCTGCTATATCACCAAAACGCCAAAGGCCATCGTTCGGGTGATCGACTCGTCGTGCAAGCTGGTGTGGAATTACCACTTGATCAGGCCGAACGGTATCAAGTCTACCGGAAGGATACGATTCAACTGGCTCCCGGGGATCTGATTCGCATCACCAAAGGTGGAGCTACGCTCGGCGGCAAGCATCGCCTGAATAATGGCGATGTGTTCCAACTCAAAGGAATGACGGAAGCAGGGCATCTGGTGCTTCACAACGACTGGGTTCTGGATAAGTCCTTTGGCCACATTGATCATGGTCGAGTGCAAACAAGCCATGCGTCACAAGGTAAGACGGTACATCGAGCGTTTGTGGCAATTGCCAAGCAATCATTTCCTGCAGTTTCGCTAGAGTCCTTCTATGTGTCTCTATCGCGTGCGAAGCATCAAGTAACAGTCTACACCGATGATAAGGAAGCCCTGCGAGAAGCCGTTCACAAAAGTGATCCGCGTTTGACTGCCACAGAACTTTTGAATCGCGAGGGTAGGCTGGAGCGTCAAAAGGCAGAGCGATTCCAGCGGCTTCGCCGGTTCTACCGAACACTGAAAGATCGAACCCTTTCAATCAACACGCCCCATAAGCCGATGGAGGTCGCATATGAGCGATGATTTACAACGCCTCAAACAGTTCCGTGCAATTCCAAGTGATACCAACGAAACAGAAGAGGATGATGTTTCAGGAGTGTTCGGCTGCTTGCGTGGTTTGAAAGAAAAAGCTCTCATGCTGGAACTGCGTTTGAAGTCTGGGAATTCGGAATCGTTCAGTTATGCGTTGCTGGACAGGGTTTGCTACAACCCAACATCGGGCATCACGCTTCACTTCGGCGTCAACACCGTGCATGTCTATGGCCAACGTCTTAAGACGGAGGTGCGTCCAAACGTCAACCTCTACGAAGGGCTGCTTAGGCATCGCATCACCTGGATCAAGGAAGCGGGGCAAGCGGAGTCTCTAGCCAGCCAAGCTCCCATCAACGTTACTGGGATTGAAGTAAAGTAACGATTTCGGAAATGATAAAAGCACAGTGGTATTCCTCATAACAAGTCCTTTCCTGAAAAGGGCGGGTGTCGCCACCCGCACCGGTTGAGGTTACTTGTTTTCTGAGGCGATCCGTAGAACGATCCGACCGTCAAGTGGAACGGCAGCAAGTTCGACATTGAACCCATAGTCATCTTGGTGAATCCATGCCACTCCGATGCGGCTCCAAAACGACTTATCGTTCTTGCCATCTCTCACGTGATAAGCAATGTGTGATGGTTTCTTGGACGAGGTTATTGTGTCAGCCATAAGGTGTTTCCTTTTTTCTTCAGTCCGCTTGATTGCGACCTGATGGCAACGATATGAAAGCCGCACTCGTCCGGGAGCGTCAGCGTTCGATCAAGAAAAATATTGGGGGAGACCTCTGGGGGAACCGATGTTTTTCTTGAACTGCCCGGCAGCGGCTTTAACGTGCTTTATCAGGTCGTTAAGCGGACACCGCAAAAGAAACGACAGTATGAAATGAAGAAACTTACGGTAACAGCCAAAGTGTTTTGCCATAGTCAGGACTAGGGTAACATTGCAATAATTGGGGAGATGGCGTCGTTTGGCAATCAATGTTCGCACTGACGATAGTGCTTGCAAGCCAGCAGTAATTTTAGTAACGAATGAAGATGACTGCCCGCAAACATCGGCCAAAATCGTTTCAAGACCTGGATACTCTCCTCGAGTTCCTGGGCATATCTCTTGAGGGAAAACTGATCACTGCGAAAGAAGCGAAAGAAATTGGAGACGTCGGCGGCAACATACTTATGGAGCAAGGCGGTGTTACTAGAACTGATCCTCGCAATCCAAGCCACATAGGATTGGTCAGGCACGCGGTTCATCTGATGCGAGAAAAGTTCCTTGAGCTTCATCCGGAACACAAGCCCGAACTCGAAGCATGGTTTGACCACGGTCACAAACTATAGTCCAGCAAGCCAAAGCATTGAGTAACTAGAATTTAGAAGGCTATAAATATACTGACAGGATACTGGATGACGAATAGTAAACACCGGCCAAAAGCTTTTTATGAATTTGATAGGATGGTTGGCCTTTTAGCTTTGGCTTCTGAGACTGAGCTACTATCAGGAGATGAGGTGAAAAGGATTCTCGAAGCAGGCATGAAGGTCGTGGCTGATCAAGGTGGAATCGGAACAATTGAGAGCCTCGATCCATCCAACCCAAGCCATTTAGCACTTACCAAACATGCGGTGCATCTCATGAAAAGCAAATTCTTGGAAATCCAACCAGGTCTAGAAGTGGATCTGGATGCTTGGTTTGAGACTGGACGGAGTCGTTGAGTCTTCCCTAATGTTATCTGGCACTTGCTAGCTCAGCGGTCAAATCTAAGGAATTCTCGAAAACTCGCGTTACCTTACCGTGCTCTCAGTGAATAGCTTCATAGGACATGAGAGAGGCTGGACATGGACCGATACCGAAGCCCCAAAAATGAACAACACACTGAACTGAGTGACGGTGACCTCGTTACAGCCTTTTTGTCTGGTAATTTGTCGGCATACGAAAATCTGAGGAAGCGATACCTGCAACTAATCCGGTTTAGAGTAAGACTCCGGCTCTCCAACAATGATGACTGTGATGATCTTGTGCAGGACACTGAATATGAAATTATCAAATCCTTGCTACACCATAAGTATGACAAGAGGGAGCCGTTGCGTCCTTATATCATGAGTATTGTGAATCACTTGCTCATAAACCATTTCAGGAAGAGACGCATTTGCATCGATAGTTTTGATCTTAGCCAGGAAAGTGATCTATTAATGATTATTGACCCTATAGTTGAGAACTTGTCTGTAAAGGAATTATACGAAAAAGTTATGAGTACTGCATCTAGTTTAACCGACCTTCAACACAAGGCTTTTCGCATGTACTATCAAGATTTTCTGTCACATAAGCAAATCGCTATTAACCTGAAAAGCAGTGAGAACGCTATCAAGCAGGCAGTGCAACGTGCTCGGTTAGAGATTGTAAAAATCCTGGGTAACCTTGGGAGTGACATCCCCAAAAGTGAGGGGTGCGTTTAATCGAGCTTCTCTGGTTAGAGACTCGCACTAGGCGGCTATGCTAAAGGAGGGAACAATCCCATGTTCGACGACAAGATGCAAGACCTGTTCATCAAAAAGGTCTGTGCGATCCAACAGCCCAATCCAACTGATCCGAAGCCATTCTTTAGCAAAGAGTGTATCTCACCACTCCGATGGCAGGAGCATAGCCATTGCAGGAAGGCAAAGCAACCATTTCAATGGGATCCTGAAGAACTTGCTCATTTACAGACTTGTCTTGTCTGCAAGAGAATTAAATCATTCATGGAGAAAGATGATGGCAAGCTCACCGAGTTGTCTGATGACATTCCCGCTAATTCTTCGGCTAAGCCACATAAAGTGATATGGGCTTTAGCGGCGTCCATTCTGATTGCAGGCACAATCTTTGCTTGGCTGTTCTTTGGACAAGTCAAACCTGACCAGGGGATTCTACCCTCTGATCTCGCTCTGCAATCGCGTTGGGTTGCCACTGGTGGAGTACTAGGAACTCCTAAGGATGAGCGACAGTTTCAGCCTTCATTCAAAGCACCACCAGGTACTTGGTACATGGCTGCCATTGAACTCATCGACAATGAAGTTCTGATTCGCCCATCGACTAACGAAGGGTGTGAACCGCTTGAGTCTACAGGTGGTGAGCTAGTTTTCCCGGAGACATTTGTTCGTCCGACAAAAGGGGAAAAGATTGTGTATCTCATTTTATCCAAGAAGCCAATTGTCTCGGTTCTCAAGCAACTAGTGGCTGATGGTACGCTCAAACTGCCTAGTGCGACTTCGACCAATCTTGCACAAATGATCGGCAATCGTTTGATCGGCAGCGAAAATAAGTTGGCCGGTGTTGGTCAACTGACACTCACTTCTTCTGAGAAATAGATCACGGAGTTGCCCATGTCACGTTACCTGTTCGTGGTGCTGATGCTGATGGTGGTCATCGCAAGCACGTTTGGAAGCTCCTATCTACTGCCCAGGCCCGATGACCAACTGCCAAAAATGAAAAGCGATCTTGAGCAGTTCTTGGCCAAGAAAGTATGGAATGAGGCCTATGGCGTTTCGATTAAACTCACGAAGCTGATTGAAGCTGATCAGCAGATTGAACCACTTGTCAAAGCGGAATGCTATGACCTCGTCTCGCAAGCACACCATCGCACATTCCGACTTCGCGAAGCCGCCCGGTTTTCAGAGAAAGCAATTTCCATAAGGCGTCTTGAACGCCAGAAAGATAGACTGCGTATTTCAACAGATTCTTTTGCACAATCACTTTATGATTTAGGCCTACGCTACGTCTTGCTCGAAGAATCATCCAAGGCTGCTGAAGCCTTTGCTGAAAGCCTGGCTCTCTTGAATCAAGACAAGAAAGGGGCATCACCTCTTCTGGTTGACCTCCATTTGGAATTGAGTCGAGTACATCTCTCACAAGGTGACGTTGAAACTGCAATGAATCGTTTGAATGCTGCACAAGAGGTACTGAACAAGCTGACTCCACCAGACCCGCAACGTTCTGCTGATGTGAGACTACAGCTGGCCGTTCACCATCTATCACTGCATGACCTACGCCAAGCTGGTGATTACCTGAAGTCGGCAGGTGTTTACTATTTTGCGAAGAAAGAAAAGACGCTCGGTGAGATGTGCGAGCGGTTCAATGTACTGCTTTTACAAAACACCTTGCTTTGCATGAAAGGACAATTCGAAAGTGCTTCCAAAAGTATCGAGCGTGTCCTCTCGGTTCTGGTTCCTTTGAAAGCGAAATGGAATGACTATCCGAGTTTTGTCGAACTCGAAGCGATGTATCGTTTTCAATTGGCAGTGGCGAAGTTGGGGTGCCAGGATGCCAACGGGGCTGAGGAGGAGTTCAGAAAAGTTGTTCAATTGGAAGAAAGCCAAACAGTATCCTGGTCCCATGTCTGTGCACTAGCACGGGTACATATCGCCCAAATTGTAGGCCAGAAGAAGGGCCGTAACAAAGAAGCCATGGAATTACTGGAAAAGGCTTTGACCGTTCAGCACAACCTCTTGCAAGAGGGATATAACTTTCAAAGCGACGTACAGCGGTTACAGTTTACCATAAAAATGCGGAGCGCCTTAGATGCCTATCTATCTTTGGCGGTGAAAGACCAGGCTGAAGCTACAAAAATGTATGGTCAGGTCTTGCGATGGAAAACGGCAGTCTATTCTCGAAACAATCGAGATCGCAGACAAAGTAATGCAATATCCTCGAAAACGTACGGTGAAACACAGAGAGAGTTGTTGGATGCAGCTGCGTCAGTCCGCACATGGGAAGCGTCTACACCCACTGCAGGTTCATCAACACAAGTAGATCAACAGTGGATTGATCGTGGTGTCGAACTCCGTGATCAACGATTGGCGTTAGAACGAAAAATGGCTGCGTTGCTGAAAGATGCCAAAGGACAAGACAGTGAAAGCCATTCGGTGTCTCCTGAACAATTGGCAATGCTGTGTCCCGTCGGAGCCCCCTTCATCGAATACTGCTGCTACGACCATACGCTTGAGTCACAGGGAGGGGATTGGGCAGTGGAGACACGAGTGTTGGCATTTGTTGTGCGGCAGGGGCATCCTGTCGTATGCGTACAGCTAGGACGTGCTGCCGACATCGAAAGTGCCATCAATGCTTGGTATGGACACCTGCTTGACAAAAACGGGATGCCACAGTGGAATGAATCTGGGACAGCTCCTCTGCCTTCGCTACGTACGCAAGCACAAGCAATTGCTGATCTGATTTGGAAGCCTATCGAAAGCTTTGTCAAGAACTCTTCAAAAGTTGTCATTGCACCGGATGGGTTGCTGTGGCGGTTACCGTTTGGTGCATTGCCAGGAAATCGTGACCATCACTTCTTGATTCAAGATTATCAGTTGAGCTATGTCTTTTCTGGCCAACATTTGTCAGTTATCGCACGAGGTTCAAGGGAGACGAAAAAACCAAGCCTATTACTCATCAACGAGATTGACTATGGCGAGAAGCAAAAAACAGGTCAGTTAGGGGACGTTGGAGATCCAGCTTGGACTCAGCGAATGTCGGCTACTTTTACGACGAACAACGGAAGTCTTAAGCCAGTGATCCTGACGAAATCGGAGCCAACGACTGACGCTGTATTCTCGCAGTTGGAAAACGGGTATCGCGAAGTGGTGTTATTTGGACATGGACCCACACTATCAAGCAGCAAAGCCCAATCATGGCATGGAACCTTAGGCCAAACGGTATCGGGAACGCCGACAGAACAAAGATTTGCCTTGTTGCTGCAACCTCGGGTACCGCTCGCTTACGCCAACATCGATCTCGCAAGAGGAGGTGGCCATAACACCCCAGCAGTGGCTGACTGGAGCTTGCTGAACATGAACGGAACGCGTTCTTTTTGGTATTGGGGTTGTTCAGTCCAGCAAGGGCCAACTGTTTCCGGAGAAGGGGTAATAGGCATCTCTCGAGCATTGCACCTTGCTGGTTGTCAAACAACACTTGCGAGCTTGTGGCCTGTCAACGGCAAAGAAACCGAGCGGTTCGCGTTTTACCTTCACAAGCAAGTTTGGCAAGCTCCAGAAACTTCACCGCCGACTGCACTCCGGAATACGCAGTTGTTTTCGGTGGAAAAGCGAGGAAATGAAGCTGCCCATCCTTATTATTGGGCCGGGTGGTACGTCATTGGAGATATCCACACTGCCAAGTAAAAGTGAAATCTTCCGTGAAAAATGGCGTAGTATCTTGCACCTTTCCTGGCGTAGCCGCACTTGGATCAACACGGCTGGACTTCATCGCGATATACTGAGCATGAACCGTAAGGATGCCCCCCGCAAAATGAAAGTCGCAGTCGAGTAGGTAGGGCAGATTACTCTGCCCCACCCCTCTAAGAACCGGACTGGCAAGTTGTCCCTGCATCCGGCTCAAGCTTCCGTAACGCCTTCATGGAAGACGCGGCATCCAAGTAGAAGGACACCGAATCGAGGATGTGAAGTCTCAGGCTGCGTGAGCAGGTCAGAGCGAACTCATCGTGACTCAAAGTAGCTATACCACTTTGGCTCGTAGGGGTTCGCTTCTTCCTTAATGTGGATATAGCGTGCGACTACCTTGTCAGAAGCACGGAATAACCGCACTTCCTTCATGGACTCGCCCGTCGTTTCCACTTCGCCGACAAACACCCAATGGCGGTTGCCAGAGTGATGGAAGTACTTTTCCATCACCCAACGACCGCTCTTGTTGGAATGACGTCGGCGTGCCCAACGCCAGAGAGCGCAAAAGATCATGTGGTCAATGGAGACGAACGTCTCCTTGCTCGCAGCCCAGCGATGATAGTTCGCCCAGCCCCGAATGATCGGGTTGAGAAGAACGATCAAATGTCCGGGCGTGGCAGAGCAGTACTTCCGAGTCATTCCTCGAACCTTGGTGAGAAGGCGTTTCACGCTTTCTTTAGAAGGTCTGGTGAGGAACTTGCCGTGATACTTTCGGATCGTTTGCCCAAGAAAGTCAAATCCCTGTTGTATCGAGGTGATCTTGGTCTTCTCTCGCGAGAGTTCCAAGCCTCGTTCCTTCAGGAACTTCTCCACCAACGGCTTAACCTGATCGCGCAGGAGTTCTTGCGAGTCCCCTGTGATGATGAAGTCGTCCGCGTACCGAACCAGGTAAACCCGATTAGGCTGTGACTTGGTTTTGGGTTTGGGGAAGACCTCCCGAAGGCGATCTTCCAAGCCATCCAAGACCAAGTTTGAAAGCACGGGAGAAATAATACCACCTTGCGGTGTTCCTTCTTCCGTGTGGTGAAAGAACTCTTTCTCCAGGTATCCTGCCTTCAACCACTTCTGGAGAATCCGTTTCTCCAGGGGAACCTTCTGCATCAGCCATTCGTGACTTATTCTGTCAAAGCAAGCTCGGATATCTCCCTCCAGAATCCAATTCGCCGAGGTAGATTTACCAAGCAGGATGTAGCACTTGTTCAGTGCATCTGCACAACTGCGACCGACGCGGAATCCATAAGAACTCCGGTCAGCCGTCGTTTCCGCACAAGGATCAAGAGCTAGCAGGTAGAGAGCCTGCATGGCTCGATCCTTCATCGTCGGAATGCCGAGAGGTCTCTGCTTTCCATTGCTTTTGGGAATGTAGACTCGTCGTAGCGGCTTGGCTTGGTAGCCATGCTGCTGCAACTGTTGAATGGCCTTCATCTTCTGCCCTGGTGTCCGCCAGATTGCTCTGTCGATTCCAGGGGTGTTCTTTCCTCGATTCTCTGTCACTCGTTTCACAGCAAGTGCTTTTGCTGAGAAGGAGCGGGTGAGGATTCGCTGCAATGCAGCGACCTTGCCCCATCGTTCTTCTTGGGTTGCCTTCACGATTCGGGCTTGGAGCCGACGCACGTTTTGAGTAACCTGACACCACTTGATGTTGTGCCAGGTATCCATTTCGCGAGAAGCCGCACCAGTGTTGAAAGACACTGTCATCTGCCTTGCTCCTTGAGTCTGTTGGCCAGGCTGTTTCGTGATGGTTACCAAAGGGAAGTCTGCCCGCTTGCGCGTGGAGTGATGTTGCAACTCCTATCCAAGCCGTTACAGCCTGGCATTCGCTTTCTCCCTCATCCTTTACCCGCACTGCCATAGATCATCCTTGCGGGTGATCGTCCGTGAAGGAGCAGTACGGGCTTACCACGTTTCTTAAGGGGGGGGACAGAATCGGGAAGGTCCTCTCTATACGCCGGAGACGCTTCACTCACGACAAGAGTAAGCCACAGCCCTTGTCCTGGTCTCAGTGCCTTTTGGCTCAAGCCTGTCAGCATCTTAGGCTTGTTCTTTATCACGACGCTAGCGAGAGTTCACCTATGTTGACCAACCGATTCGACCCTAGCTCCCAACCGCCTGATGCTGGCAGTCGCGTTGACACTTCGCAGCATCAACGCCCGTTCTTGCGAACGAAGGCATCATTGTCCGAGGGCTATTAGACGGTTCGTTACCTCCCCGCCGACCTCGTAGGGTACCGCTGGTGAGACAGCTGGTGTACAAAAGTTAATCCATTTCCTTATACACAGTCCTCCTTAAAACAGCGTGTCGCACGAACAAGATAAAGGACGTTATTCGGCCTAAAGCCATGCCCGCTCGCCGGGCATGGCTGGCATACAAAGTTGTTGACAAGACCTGTCATCCTGTGGCAGTGTTGAATCTGACACTGCTGGAAAGGATGTCGTATGGAGCAAGTAACAAGAGTCAGGATTGGCGAAGGGGGCAGGCTTGTCATCCCAGCAACGCTTCGCCAGAGACACGGCATCAAAGTGGGCCAGGATGTCATCCTTGAAGAAGCCGATGGCGATCTCGTTGTCAGAAGTTTGCAATCTGCACTCCAAAAGGGTATGGCCGAAGCACTTGCCATCATGGATCAGTGCATTGATCCTAAAGTCGATCTGCAAGATGAACTGAAGAAGCTTCGGCAACATCAGCGAGCGTCGGAAGATGCACCTTTAGGTCGTTCATGATTTTGGATTCCTCAGCACTCATTGCTTTTCTTAAGCGAGAAAAAGGTGGAGACCTAGTTGCAGAACATTTGCCTGTGGCCTTCATTTCTTCAGTCAATTTAGCAGAAGTGCTTCACGTTTTAATTCGCGGAGGCGCAACCTCCGAGCAAGCACATGCAGTAGTTCAACATTTGATGCTGTCTGTTGAACCATTCACTTCAGAACAGGCTTATCTCACTACTTCAATGAGTCATTTAGAAGGCAAGCTCTCCCTTGGTGATCGTGCTTGCCTGGCTCTAGGCTTACACTTGAAACAGCCCGTTCTCACTGCGGAAAAATCATGGCCATCACTCAAATTGGGAGCGGAAGTTATGGTGATCCGATGACTCAGGAGGATCATTTCAAGGTCGAGTTGCCCAGCTATCTGAAGCTTTGGGCAAGCCATCATGCGGATCGCATCGGTTTGCCATCGCCTGAGAATTTCATTTTGCTAATTGTTCGCCAAGCGTGGCAGAAGGAATACCTAGAAGCATTAGAAAAGGCCTGCGAATCACAAAAGGTTTCGGCATGAACTCAGAAACTTTACCTGCCGTGATTCCTCAAGAGCTACTGCCAGCACAAACATCTACGACGATGCCAGCACTCTTACAAGCAAGCGGCAGTGCTGCACAGTTTGCATGGGATGAGTTTTTCCTCGGCCATATTCAGAATGATCATACTCGCACGGCGTATGAACGAGCGGTGAGACGCTTCATGACCTGGGCGGCCCCGCAGATACAACACTTAACAGCAATTACGCCCGGCATGGTTGCAACGTTCATCAGATCCATTCCTGGCAAAGCTCCCACCCGTAAGCTCTATCTTGCGGCATTGCGCCAGTTCTTTGATGTGCTGGTCAATCGTCACGCAATGATATTGAATCCAGCATTGAGCGTGAAAGGGGAACGATATGCAGTTGCCGACGGCGAGGGGCTTACCCCAGAGATATCTGTTGAGCAGGTGCGGACTCTTATGCAATCCATCCAGTTCAAGACTATCTTGGATTACCGCGATGCGGCCATTCTCGGGTGTTTGAGATTCACTGGTGCCCGCGTCGGTGCCGTTGCCTCACTTACCTACGGTGCTTTTGTCTTTGACGGGCTGGAGTATTTGCTTTCGTTTGTCGAGAAAGGAAACAAGCAGCGACGTATTCCGGTGAACTCCAGCTTGAAGGTTCTGATTCTTGATTATCTGAAAGCTGCGGAAGGGTTGGAGTGGAAGAAGGAGTCGCCACTTTTTCGCGCATCGCATGGGCGAACAGAACGACTGAGTAACCAGGCCGTTTCGGGCAACGACATTTACCGCATGATGAAACGACGCCTTAAGCTAGCAAAGTTACCACCGCACCTTGTCCCGCATTCGATTCGAGCATGCGTCGTGACCGATTTACTCAATCAAGGGCTTCCTCTTGAAGATGTGCAAACACTGGTGGGCCACGCTGATCCACGTACGACAAGGCTCTATGATCGACGCAATAGGCAAGTGACTCGTAACCTGGTGGAGCGGATTTCGATTTGAAATGAAGGCTTGACGGCAATGATATTTGTGAAATGATCCAACCGAGTTCAACACCTAAAATGAGAGGGTAAATGCGTGATTGTCTAGATATTGGTCCAGCACCAGCAGAAGAGACTTGTGTATCCGTTGGTGAGCAGGATTACGCTCGCAAAGCAAAAATCGAATGCCAGCAATTCATAGAGGCCATTAAGAAAAGTTGCGGTGAACCACCGCTAGGGGCTGACCTCAGGGTGAAGAGCAATCCACATGATTTTGGCAACTACTACAGTGTAGCTTGTTACTTCGATGAACAATATCCAGAGTCCGTTGAGTATGCGTATAAGTGTGAGGCTCATGCACCAACTACCTGGGAAGCAGTAGATATGCACCCACCTAGCTTCAAGGCGAGAAGGGGACGCATGTAACGAAAAGCACAAAGTGGGCAATTCCTGTACACGCTGATCCACGGACTAACAGGCTCTATGATTGCCGCACTAGGCAGGTAATTCGGAACCTAGTGGAGCGGATGAACACTGTCAATCACAGTGACGACATGCCTAGATAACGTATGGTACACGGATGTCAGGCTCTAAAGCTGAAAACCCCTTCACGTCTCGGGTGATGAGCAGGGCATTGTACGCTTTGGCTGTCGCCCAAATGGCAGCATCCTGAAACCGAAGTCGATAGGCAGTTCTCAATAGCACCGTGGTCGTTGCAATCTTGGCGTCAAAATCGATGACAGTGAAGCGTTTCAGGAACTCTTCCAAATGTGATTCTTCCGCTGAGTTCTTGGCACCCACCATAACCTCGACCCAGGTGATAACGCTGATCCGTGCCAACGGATTGCGGCGTAACTCTTCTTTGGCTTGCTCGTTCTGATTGAGATAATCGATGAGGATATTGGTGTCAAAAACTGGAATCACGAAGGCTCTTCGGATCGCACCAAGTTTTGATATTCCAGTCCATCTTTGTAGCGTCCTTTCCACATGCCGAAGGCTCGGTCAAAGGCGGAAGCGTCAAAGTCTTGGTGTGTTCGTTCATCCAACAATTCAAGAGCAGCTGAGAGGACGTCATTCTCGTTCTGAAAATGACCAGATTCAAGCTGTCTTTGAACAAGCCTGTCTAACTGCGGGGGAAGATGCGGTGTGCCAGTCATACGTTAGCATAGCGCATTTTCCCCATGAATGTCAATGAGTTTGAAGCCTGGAATGGGCATCTTCGACAAGCGAGAGGGCGGCAGTGCTGTCGAAAAAGAGATGTATTTCTTCGTGGGCATCCCCGGGGGCATGCTCCAAAGCAAGGCTTTTGGCTTGATCAAACCGGTTTGCCGATAGGTGACGGCGGACTGCTTCGCAAACTTCTGCGGGAAGGATAACATCCCGGTGCATGCGTATGAAGTGTCGCCCGTCGGCATAGTCCGTCACGGTTTCGAGATTGCGTTTGTTGACGCCCATGATTTATCCCCTAGAAATCAGCCAAATCAATGGCTTGAGAAGTACTACTAATCCCGATAGAGCTATTGTAGGTTTGACACTTAACTCGTGTCAAGTCTGGTTGACGCGAAAATCGTGTCAATGCCAACCAAATCTCAACATTCACGTGCATATCAATCGCTACGAGCTTTTCTGCGAACGCTTCGAGAAGAGGCGGGATTAACTCAACGCGAGATTGGTAAGAAACTGAAGAAGCCGCAAAGCTGGGTCTATAACTGCGAAACCGGTAATCGTCGAGTCGATGTTACCGAGTTCATTGAATGGTCTCTTGCTTGTAACGCTGATCCATCAGCAATGTTCACACGATTCATGTCGAAGTGATAAGTTCAGACAGCAGCTGGTTTGGAAAGGGTGAGCCGAAGCCCACCCTTGGATGAGCTATTTTTGCTCTGAGGCAAGCCGCACTGTTAAGTTGCCATCAACCGGCAAGGAAACCAACTGGATATTTAGCCCTTTTCCGTCGGCGTGTTGCCAGGCTACCCCGATGCGATCCCAGAAGTTTTTCGAGTTCCCTTTACGAACCACATAGGCGATGTGAGTAGGGGAGTTGTTACTGTTTTCGGTATTGTCAGTCATATGTTTATCCTTCTTCGTTCAGCCGCTTGATTGCGAACTGATGTCACTGCGATCTAAGCCGGAATAGCCAGAAGCGGAGCGCCGCTGCCAGCGAAAGGCCGAAGGCTTCCTTTAGGAAAGCGGCCTTGGCAGCTTGCAGTGTCTGGCGACGGCTTTAGCGTGAAGAATCAGGACGTTAAACGGCTGACAATAAGGGATAGCGGGCAGACATGGACGAATGCTAGCTACAAGACAACTGGGCATTAACCTTTTGGTGAGGACTCGATGCTAGCATGAGAACAGTATGGCAAAGCAAGCGAAATCACATAGTGAACGACTGGAACGACTGATCCGCATCGTTGACAAGGAAAAGGAAGCGGGTCGCTTAACCGAGCATCAGGTGAAGACCATTGCCGATCACAGTTTGAAGCCCATCCGAGAGAGCAAGAATGCGTTGCATTTCTTCTTGCTGGGTGGAGGTATTTCAGAAGAACTGGCGGAATCCTGCGCGGATCTCTTGGTGTCGGAACTCAAGAAACATCTGCCTGCACAGTCCCATGTACTCAAGGAAGTGGAATCTCTCAAGCCTCCGGCGAAATCCCAGGATCGTTAGAGTCGATGTATCGACAAGAAAAAGGCCAACCGCAAGGTTGGCCAAATGAGAATTGAAGGTTGTCACTACTTGGGTTGGAGGCCATGCAGATATGCAACGGCTTTCTCAGCCAAAGCAGCAGCGGTAAAGATAGCCTTCTTGTCGTTCTTGAGTACCTTGAGCCAGTTTTGCAAGTAGGCTGCATGATCGGCTCGCGGCTCGGTGGCAATGCCAAAATCAGCACAGAGAAACGCTGCTCCCAACTCTGCGATTAGCTCTTCTACGGCATAAGTTTCATCACCAAAGCGGCTCTTGTTCAATTCCCGCTTCAGCCGTTTATCGCTTCCACTCCAGTGAGTAAGTTCATGGCTGAGAGTTGAATAGTAAAATTCGCGATCACGGA
The DNA here is from genome assembly GCA_046350055.1 of Gemmatales bacterium. GTDB lineage: Bacteria > Planctomycetota > Planctomycetia > Gemmatales > HRBIN36 > JAEUIE01. The sequence continues at coordinate 650,559 of JAXMBC010000001.1, forward strand.
AGCATTCATACGGCGGCATCTGCACATAGTCGGTAGATGGTAGATAGAAGGCCTTGTTGCCTCCATGTCGAATCTCAGCCTTGGTATGGGCAACGAAGGCTTCCACATCCCCCAGCCGTTCGGCTAGGTTCTTGGGTTGCTCCTTCATGGCGTAGTAGTGCTCTGGTAATCCTTCCACCTGCAAGGCATTAAAGACGGTGTAGCTCTTCAAGAATGGAATTTTCTCCTCGGATTCTTCGCCTGTTGCTTCGTCGGTTTCCTTTTTGGTAAAAGTGTTCGCATAGACAACTGGCGTTCCCTTCTCCCCTTTCTTGACGAATCCGCCTAACTCCTTGGCTTGGTTGAAAGTAATCCACAAGGGACAGTGATAGCTTCGTTCCTCAGCGGTCAACCAGAGAATCAGCACATTAACTCCATGGTAGCATTCGCCATTGTAACGTAAGGGGCGGGTAGTGCTGCCCGCAGCATGCTGAGCATTCCACGGCTTGCACCAAGGAAGTTCGCCTTGCTCCATTTTGGCAAGAATCTTGTTGGTGATGGTGGCGTACACATCGGGACGGGAAACAGTGGCAGTCATCGGTCTGGCTCCTAATGAGGTTAGCGGGGCAACTCGCCCAGAAGCGAGCTTGCTCCCGCATGGAAGCCAGAATGAGAGGGGGAACGCAGTCATAGGTCGAAGGCGTGGAGGGGCACCCGGTCTGCACGGAACGAAGTGGAGGAAGATGGGGGAGGAGGCCACGGCTTCGCTCGTCTTGGCCTTGACGGCGTGGGGGATACTTCCCCATTCAGAAAGCGTCTCAGAACGCTGATGATAGATTGATTCGCTGCACAGGTCACACGAACGCATGGTTCGACTCGAAAGCCTCGTCTATGCAGGATCAATCCTTATGTTGAGTAGCAAGTATTTCCACAATAATCTCAGGTGGAGCGTTACCTAAAGCACGAATCTTGTGAATCATAGTTAGGTCGCCTTAGGAAGTGAGTTCACGCTTACTGAGATCAACACGGTGTCACCCGTTGATGCCGTTTCAACTGGAGGATTGCGCTATGAGAAACGCATTAATTGGAATGGCTGTGAGCGGACTCATTTGTGCCGCCGATTCGCAGCAAGTGATGGCACAAGGAACGTTTCGCACGCAATCTTTGGGCATCCTCGAAGGTTTTCCTAGGCCCTATGATCCACGTTACTTTCGGATAAACAATCAAAGCGTTGTAGTTGGTCAAGTGGGCCAGAACTTTTTTGCTAAAGCCGCTACATGGCAAAATGGTACTGTAACACAACTGCCCGTTTGGCCTAATGGTAACTATGCACTAGGAATTGGCATCAATGATTCTGGTACTGTAGCTGTAGAAGCTGACGATTCATTTAACAACAAGTTTGGTGCAATCTATCGAAATGGTGGCTACACAAGCCTTCTCTATCCTGCAAATTCCAATGTAAACTATCTTACTCCTCGTTCAATCAACAATTCAGGGCAGCTAGTCGGATATGCAACGAGCTTGGGGTTCTACGGCTACCCTGGTAGAGCATTCTACCATGCTGGTCCAAATGGCAACACCCGTCCAGTAATTCTTGGAATTCCATCAGGTTACGTAGCATCTGTTGCGCATGAGATTAGTGACAGTGGTCTGATCGTTGGCAACATTTCTACAAGCATCAATGCGAGCCAGGCAGCGGTGTGGAGATCTTCAGATCTGAATTCTATTATTTATCTGACATCACTTGATAGCAGTTTTGTGAGCAGTAACAGCAATAACAAGGCAGTTGGATACGTTGGATCAACAGCTGTTGAATTTACTTTCCCAGTGTCTGGATCAATCACCTCGCGTTCCTTAGGTTCAGGAATTGCAAATGGAATCAACATCAATGATATGTCGGTCGGAAATAGCGTTCGTACCAATGACCCCACCCTCTCGACTGGATTTGTGGTCTATGGTGATACCCGTTACAATCTCAACTTGTTGCAATCGAGTCCAAACGGTCGCATTCTCTACACGGCTGATGATGTCAACAGCCGTGGTGAAATTGTCGGTCTCAGCAATCAAGGTGGGTATATTGCCATTCCTGAATTGGCACGTTTAGCCTCTGGTACTTGGACAGAAAGCAGCAAATGGTCATGGGGACAAGTACCTAACCCACGAAGCCCCGTACGGATTGAAAGTGCCACGGTCGATGGTCCACTTACTGCAACGACGATTGCCGAACTCCATGTTGGCGAAAGTGGAACAGTCGCCAAGCTAACCCTGAAGGGGAATCCTCTGACCGTCAGTAACACCAATTTAAGTTACGCCACGGGAAAGGTGAACGTCGGATTGCAAGGCACCTTGGCAGGGGTCGGCACATTAGCATCTTCCGATGTGCAGGTGAATGGAACGATAGCACCGGGAACTTCTGCAGGTACGATCACGATTGATGGGAATCTGACCCTATCGCATACTGCAACCGTCGTCATGGAAATCATGGGCAACGCCAATGGCTCCTTTGACACGTTGCAAATCACTCAGTCAGCAGTGCTGGCAGGAACCATGATCTTCGATTTCAGCCAGTTTAGCGGTTCGTTTGATCAAACACTGAACATCATCAGTGCTGGAAGCATTTCAGGCGACTTCGATCAGTTTTCATTCATTGGTATAGATCCGAACAGTGTCCAGATTGAACTCACGTCCTCGCAGCTTTCCATCTCACCCGTTGCCGTTCCAGAAATGGCTAGTGTTCTGTTGTTGCTTGCCGGACTGGGCGGGGGAACTGGCTTTGCATGGCTGAAATGGCGCAACAACACCAAGCAATGGGAGTCTACCTTTGACTCAAATGTTTAGGTTAAAGTAAGGGATGCGAATCATTCATACAACGCTGTCCCATCTTGGGCAGCGTTGCCGCGTCGTTGCATGATCCAAGAAATGCTTGACATTCCACAAGGTCTCCTTCAGAACTTCCTGGCATAGAACGTGTGTACTATCGTTCTGATTGCAAACGGATGAAGTTTTCCTGGAGAGGCATTATGAAAATACTAGCAGTACTCACTTTGATAGCGGGCTTGTCGATCTCCCACCTGGCTCATGCCGATGAACCATATCTTGGCGAGCCAATCGGGAATGACTTTCCCTGCGAGTCGCTCAGACACTATGTTCAAGTAGGCGTCATGAATAACAGCATCAGGGATGCCTGCATCAAGCGTGTTGAATTACGTGGCACACAAGGAACGGGAACCTGGGTGCAAACGGCATTCTACTATTCTCGCCAACAGCCACCTGTCACTGCCAATCAATTGGGGTTGGTTTGTACACGTGATCTGCAACCTCGTCCTGTAGCTAAAGTCTGGTTAGCTTTTCTGCTTGCTGGGATGAAACCCTGCCGTTGAATTTCCAAGTATAACGTTTTGAACTGACCCTCCTCGGAATCATCTCAGAAGCCAATTCGGTAGTGGAGTATTCCGACCTGTCAGGAGAGTTGTACCCTCAAAAATGATCTGTTGAATAGGAGTTCTTTGTCCCTGAGCATTAATTCTTTGTCCCTGAGCATTACCTGTTGGCATTGGTTGATGAAGTATTAGTAACGAACGCATCAGTTGCAACAGGCTTCTTGCCAGGGGTATTCCATGCAAGCCCTCGAATCCCAAGTGGTTAGTATCACGAGTCTTCCCAACGAATTGCAAGGCAATGGCGTAGAAGCAATCTCTTCAGACAATATGGGGCCACAGTCGGCACACGCTATTCGTGCCACGAATAAGAAACCAACCTTTGCTGAAGTGATGCAGATGGCCCAGCAGGAAGATAAGCGTTGGATGCGTCATTCGCTCGCTTCAGCCAACTTCCATATTGAGGACGGATACTTGTGCTTCGAGGAGAATGCTCATCTACTGGATGAAGCTGGCGTGACGAAACTATCGCAGCAAGTGGGAGCGCCACCAGCGTACATCCAGACGTTGCCTTTCCCTCTTCAGTATTCTGTTCTGAGCCATCATTTGAAAACAGGACGTTTTGTCAACCGTCGCATGAAGGTAACCAATATTGATGTATTCAGTCGGGAAGGTTGTTTTCGCGGGTTCGTTCGTAACGATTTGTGCTTGCCACACCGAGAGCAGGTGTTGGAGGCTGTCGCGGATGGTTTTGGGCAGGATGTTGCACCATTTGAAATCAAGTCCTTTCAACTCGACGAAGATCGTCTTGTTCTCGACATGGTCACGCCACATTTGAATAAAGAAGTACGGGTTGGAGATGTGATCCAAGCAGGTATTCATTTAGAGCATTCTGCGTCAGGCCAACATGCAACGCTCGTCTCAGGTTTGATCCACCGACTCGTGTGTAGTAACGGGATGGTGCAACGTGAATGCGTTCGAGCAAAGCCAACCAGCCGGAGCGTTTCCCGAACGCGACGATTGCCGATGGACAGTGTTGATGCCATGCACCGTCAAATGCAACAAATCCGCAATATGACAGCGTCAGTCATAGACGGTGTTCATGCCAAACTTGATGCGATTCGCCAACTACAGGACGAACCAGTTGCCGTGGAGAGTGTGTTAGAGCAATTGCTTCGACGTGCTCGATTACACAGTCGCAAACTACGCGAAAGAGTGCTTCAGGCCTGGCGTGAGCAAGAAAATGGTGAACAGCATGCGTACGCCTTGATGAATGCACTTACCTGGGTTGCTTCGCATCCAGTGCCAGGGGATAGCGTGAGTTCTCTGCAAAGACAACAACTCAGCCGGTTAGCCGGATTATTCGCTCAGCGTAGCGTCCACCTTTGTCCGCACTGCTTTAGCATGCTTCATGCTCAGTAGTACGCAAGTCTGAAAATCCTCTTAGATCAAGTAGTCATTCTTAGGAGATGGATCATGTTCCTTATTCCACCGATACCGTTACGGTTTGTCTCGATAGCGATATGGTTGTTTGTTCTGGCAACTTTCAGTAGTCCGCTGTTCTTGAATAAATGAAGCGTTCCAGGTGGGGCATGGGCAAGGTGTTCGTGCTCACCTTTTACCAGTGGGAGGTAGTGCAATGGAGATGTTATTGCTTCAGATCGCCGCAGGTGTAGTAACCGGTCTCATCCTGGCGTTGTTGAAGAAATAGCTGCCAACGTTTCAACCCATTCATGCCTTGCCCGTATGCAAGGCATGTTTTTTCAACAGTCAGTTGCTCGCTTTCTCGTTGAATACGCACTTCAAGTACATTCCTTATTTTCGCGATTGTCGTTCAAGGATCGACAGCAAATAGTCACGCCTGTATCGAGCGAGAAGCAAGCCTGCAAACTTGCGTGGAAGTACCTGTGATGTGCGAGCTTTGTTTTTGTCCGGACAGATTGATCAGGTCCACCCCGACTAGTCATCACGTGTGAGCTACTTCTGCTCACCACGAGCATCAATTGCCGTGCGATGCTTGAATCCTGGAAATCGGCATGAAGTGAGGTTGTCATGTGGAGTCATGCAAAAACGACTGATCGCCAGGCGATTCAGCTCTGGAGTTCTCAGGCCGCAATTGTTGTGTGCTTGGTATCCACCCTCGGTATGGCGGGATGTCGAGAAATACCCCCTGAAACGAAGACGACTGAGGTAGCCAGAGTTGTTCTCCCAGTTCCTGAGGTAGTGCTTCCACTTACTTATGCTGATAGGTACGACATTTGGATGAAGTTAGCGCCCACCATTAGTCACTATCAGAAGCAGCAAAGCGATCTTATCTGGGAATGCCTGGAACGATTCTGCAAACGGATGGATGCATACAAGCCACGGGCTGGAACATTTGCCAGTGAGAGCATGTCGCTGTCCACGAAATGGGAGTTTGCCAAGAGCAAGTTTGCGGAGACGTTCACCAATGATCCCTTTGCACCGTTTCAGTTTGAGTTCTACATACGTGACATGTTTGAAAAACAGGTCATCTCCTCGAAAGAGATTCAGCGTGAAGTAGAGAGTTGTTTCATCGACTATGTCGAACGTTACAATGCGCTGGATAACGAAATGATCCTGAAAATCCAGGCTGATCTAGGTGAAGTGGAGTACGCGCATCCAGACTATGCCGAGCTCGCAACACCGCACACCTTTCAACAGGCGTTTCATCAAGCGTTTGTGCAAGTTACTTCTTCGGTGGCCCAGGATACGGGAGTAGAGGTGATCCGCATGGCCGTAGTGCAAGAAATCGGATCAGCACTCGCCGTTCGTTTGGCAACTTCGGTGGCAACTCGTCTGGGAATCTCGGAAGTGCTGCTTGGGAGTGGTGCAGTTTCAGGAGCGACGACATTGGGCATCACCGTAGTGGGTGCCATTGCTTTGGACTGGCTGGTAGGTGAGTTACTCAAGGAATTTGGCGATTACGATCCTGAACGGGATATCCGAAATAAAGTCGAGGCTTCCATCGAGCAGGTGAAAATGCAACTGATGGGAAAGTGTGCAGCAGGTGTTCACAATGCCTTCTGTCGCAGAAAAATCGACGATCTCTATGGCGTGCCGTCTTATCCGGAACAGGAGTTGAAAGAGGCTCTGCAAATCATCATTGCGGAATTGGAAAAAGAGTACGACATGGGACTGACTCTTCAGTTGATGATGTATCAACTGAACAGGGCTAAGTTCACTCAACAGGCGTTAGCGAAGTTCTTCTTCAAGGAAGATGCAGACCGATCAGCCATCGGCAGATGGTGGAAACCCAATCAACGCCCTGAGCCAGCTGCAGAAATTCGCCGTATCCGGGAAATGATTGGCACAATCAAGACAGGAGGCCAGCCATGAAAACGATGCTCTTGCTAGTGACGTGCCTTCTTATTTTCTGGCCCATTCAGGCTTATGCCGATGGACAGACCAAGGCGATTCAGGAAACCGCTGAATGGATTGCTGAACGGTTTGGCCGTCAGATAACTCAGAAAGGCATGCCCTCGCTGGTCGTTCGCCTGGAAAGCTATGTGGCCAAGTATGGGGATGGATTTCTGCAAGCGATTCGCAACGTCGGGCCGCGTGCGTTTCAAGTGGTTGATGATATGGGTGCGATGCACGCCAGTCGGGCGATTGGCATCATGAGTCGCCACGGAGAAAAGGGGATTGTGAACATTGTTTCACGACCGCAAGCCCTCAAGCTGGTTACCCACTTGGGGGAGACGGCGGAAGCAGCCTTGGTGAAGCATCCAGCCATCGCAGAAAAGGTTATTGCCTCACATGGGGCACCGGCGATTCAGGCAATGCAATCGTTGGGAACCCAGGGGGGTCGAAGGCTAGCGATGCTCTCCGAAGCCGGAGACTTAGCCAAGCTGGGAAACACGGAGCAACTGCTCTCTATCATTGGTCGATTCGGTGAGAAAGGGATGCAGTTCGTCTGGGATCACAAGGGAGCACTCATGGTCACCGGGGCCATGACAGCATTCCTCGCCAATCCTGAGCCCTTCATCGAAGGTACGGTGAAACTCACCAGTGAAGTCATTTCTTCAGCGGTGAAGCCCCTGACCGAAGTACCCAAAGTCATTGCTGAACACGCTGCTAGTTCGATCAACTGGACCCTGGTAGCGCTCTGCTTGATCGCGTCATGTTTGGGTATGGCACTTTGGAAGTTCCATCGGCGGCAGCGCCCACCCACTGCCTGCGTCTCCTAACGCATCACCAACAACTCTCAGTCTACCCGCTGGCAGCAAGCCAGCGGGGCGTCCTTCGGCTTGCTTGACGAGGACATTTCACCACCGCTCACCTGCATCATGGGTGAGCTTTTTCTGGAGCCTTCTTATGTCACTAACGGATACCGCGCAGCTCTCTATCGTGCAACTACCACTTGCTCAAGTTGATCCTGATCCTGAGCAAGTACGTCAAGAACGAGACCCCCATGCTGATGCGTTGTTACTGGGCAGCATCGCCAAACAAGGGCAACTGGTTCCGGTCCACGTTGTGCCAGTGGGAACTCGTTGGAAACTGATTGACGGGCATGGTCGCTATCTCGCGTTGAAGCGAATAGGGGTAGAGACCATTGCTGCCATCATTCTGTCGAATGAACTGAACACCTCAGACTTGCTCATCCGCAGTCTAGTGCTGAACTGTTGTCGAAGTGATCTCCATTTCCTTGATCGAGGCACAGCTTACCAGCAACTCCTCAAGCAACATGGCTGGACGCAGAGCAAGCTGGCAGAACAGACCGGAGAAGATCTACCCACAGTGAACAAATTGCTCTCCATCGCTGCATTGGATCATGCAACCCAGGAAACTATTCGTGCTTCTGCTATCGGCTTCGTCAAGGCATATCAACTTACCAAGCTGATGCCAGATGATCGAGAGCGTCAGTTGCAGGGTATGTCCTCTGGCGAATCACGCACTGAAACCAAGTCAGCAGTGACCGTCTCGATGAAGCGGGTGGCATGCCCATTGGCATCTGGCATCACCGTGTCAGTGCATGGCCCAGCCCTGACAATGGAGGATTTTCTTTTCTCCCTCGAATACGTGCTAAGGGAAGGCCGGAAGAGCAAAACCAAGAACATGGATGTGACGACACTGGGGAAACTGTTTCACGATCAGGCGAAAGCGGGAGGCAAGCCATGAAAGCACTCATGAAACGTCTCTTTATACCAAAGGTCGAAACCCAAGCGAATGGCGATGTCATTTATCGCTGGGGCAATGATACGCTGCTTTGGGACACCCTCAGTTCGGGGATTTTGGCCATAGGCATGACAGGTTCAGGAAAATCGTCCACGTTTTCGTTGCTTGCACGTGCCATGCTCGAATCGCGCGACTGTTCTATGCTCGTGCTGACTGGCAAGCCGTCGGATACGCCGGACTGGCAGCGGCTTTGGAAAGGTCTGCAACGTCAAGTGGACTTCATCCATGTGCATCCTGACAGTGGGCATCGTATCAACTTGCTTCACTATGAGCTAAGCCGACCCGGGGGCACAGTGCAATCCGCTGCCCAGTTCTTCAAGTTGCTCAGTGACATTGCTTCGCTGAGCAATGGGCAGGATGGGGAATCAGCGTTCTGGAGCAATCTCTTCACGACGTTGATTCAAGCGGCGTTTTCGGTGGCTCGACTCGCCAAGGATATTCCGACCTTGGCGGACGTTTACAAAATAGTCCTCAGCATTCCGCAATCGCGCGAGCAAGCAGTTTCCGAGACCTGGACTCGCCAATCCGAGTGCGGAAAGATGATGTCCCTTGCTGCTAAGCGGATCAATTCGCCCAGTGAGGAAAGGGAGTTCCGTCGCTGCATGGAGGTGATCCTCCACGAACTCCCTGCGGTAGGCGAAAAAGCCCGTGGTGCCGCGATCTCCATGGTCAACGGCATCTTGTCCAAGTTTCTCGCGGAGCCGTGGAATGAGATGCTCTCCTGCGAGACTAGCAACCTTCTTCCCGATGATCTCTTCACGGGAGAACGGGGCAAGCTCGTTGTGCTTGATTTCCCGGTGCTGGTATGGGGTGATGCCGGTCGGTTTTTCCAAGTCCTTTTTTGCATGCTGGTGCAAGCAGCCTGTTTGCGTCGTTCGGTCGTTGAGCATCCAAGGCCGGTGATCATTGTTCGTGACGAGGTGCAGCTCTATTGCCATGGTGAGTGGGATGCTCGCGTGCTTGGTGTGGCTCGCTCGCAACGACTCATCCATTGCAGTCTGTTCCAGACCTTGCCAACCTTGATTGGAACGGGTTTCGGGGGATCGGAGGCTGCACGTTATCAAGCAATGACATTTTTAGCAGGGCATTCAAATGTCCTGTGCTTCGCCAACATTTGCTCCGAAAGCAACACCCATTTCGCTGAGCTTCTGGGGAAATCGAGAAAGCTCTTTTTCGGAGGTTCTTCAGGAGCCAAAACTCCTACGGGGAACTTCTTCGATGACTTGCTCGGTGTCGGTGCTGCTCCCCAGGTCAATTGGAACGAGCAACTTGACTACCTCTGTTCCCCATCTGAATTTTTGAAGTTGCGTACCGGTGGTGTTAACCACGCCGGTCTCGTCGATGCCATCTGGTTCCAAGGTGGCAGACGCTTCGCCAACGGCAAACCCTTCCGCCATGTCACTTTTCAACAGGAGTTTCAGTCATGAAGCAAGAACAACAACAAGAGTCGTTTGGAGATGCAAAGGCAGGCATGAACTTTTTCCTGCTACTAATCACTGGTTGTGCATCGACGATCCAGCTATTCCTCCGGCGACCTGGCACTTGTGGAGTCAAGTACTTTGGCGGGCAAGCCTTTGTGGGTTGGATTTTCGCTGGTCTCTATCCCGCCTTCTGGGAGAGAACGCCGGGGCTCGAAGCACAGTTTGCCTTCTTCCTGCTGATGATCCCCATGCTGGCGATCCATCAATCGGCTGCACGTCGCAGTCGCAAGCAAGGACAGCGTATCCATTCCTATTTCATTGGTCGCTCGATCTTTCAGTTTCAGCCCGGTGAGAAAGCTGCCAAGCGTGCTCGTGGCTTGGAATTCATGGTGTGTGTCCTCGGTGGGATGTTGATCTGCCCTTTCTCGCAATCACTGGGCACTTATCTCATTTTGGCTGCATTCGCGAGTTCTCTCCAAGACTCGTTAGTGGCGGAACGGGACCGTCGCCGTATCGAGGCGATGGAAGATGCCCTGATTGATCAGGAGTACTACGCCCAACAACTCAAAGAACGCTGGGAGGACCGGACATGAAAGCCATCAATGACAAGGTTATCCAGTATGCGAAAAACAACATTGCTCTTCGACCGAACGAAAAAGCAGTTCTCAAAGCCTACTGGCGACAGGGTTTGCAAGAACTGAGAAATAGTTTCTATCAGGATTCCCGCATTGCCACCGATGTCGATTACGGCATCTGGGGTAAAGCCACGCCAGGGGAGGTCGGACAGGAACGAGCTCAGGAACCTAGAAACCTGCTTGAGCAGGAACAAGACAAGCTCCGACAGCAGTTGGAGCAAGAACCGCGACGTGACAAGGAGATGGAAAAATGACCACTCCTCGAAACGACGTGCTCCACGCAGCAGCGGTCTCGACCGCCTGTTCCATACTGAACCTGCTTACCACTCCTCTTTACGAGGAAGAAGAGAAAGCCTTGTTCGACGACATCTACCGTGTGGTGATGGTCGGACTGCAATCGTCTTACGAGCTCTACCGTCTGCAACTTGAACATCCTTCCTCCAACTAGGAGCTACGCATGAATCGCTTTTACTTTTGGGTTGGCATTGCAGTTCTCATCTATCTGCCGGTCATGGCGGAGTGGCATCGCAGCCACGCTAATGATCGCTGGCACCTCGGGCCGCATGGAATCCCCATTCCCTTGGAAGGAGATGTGCCTGGTCATCATCCGAGTGGAACTTCAATGAATCGCTTGGACTACATGATTCTTCAAAGCGGTCAGGCTGAAGTGGTCTATGGCGGACTCATTGTTGCGTTCGTGCTGTTGCTAATACTGGCCATATTTCAGGTACGAGCATCTCTGAAACTCAAGCGTGCTGCTGAACAGATGATGACATCATTTGAGAACTACCTTCGTGAGACAGGCATATCTACTCCTGAAACCGACTTAATTAAGCAGCGGGTGCAAACGGTACAACGCCGGTTGTCCTGGTGTGGTCGGTTCCCTCATGAAGATAACTAACTCTCTACCAAGGCTGCTGCTTACGCAGCAGCCATTCTGGCTTTATGATGTCACCCACTACCAGTAATGTTCCTGACGCTACGAAATGGATCAGTGATGAACTGATTCAAAAGACACTGCGCGTTTGGCAACCATATTACGCCCAGCCATTGACCCGCGAAGATGCGATTGAGATGATTACCAATGTAGGAAGGTTGTTCAGTGTTCTGACGCGAGGTAGAAGTCATGAAGCGATTTGTAGCACTGGCACGGGTGAGCAGTATGGTTCCCATATCCCAACAATCGAGGTGTCCAAGTAGGCAGCTGCGAGCGGTTTAGGGAAACGCCTTAACGCAGAGCCGAATATGCCTTTCGATCATAACAAGAGCAGGCTTTCGCCTGCTCAGTGCCATAGGATGGGGACAATAGAGACTGTTGTTACTCGCCACTTATCTGAGTTAGCTTCACATCGCTGGAGTCAAAGTAAACTGTGTTGTTTTTGAACTCCTTGAACTTAGCTGTGCAAGTGACAAGCTTTTTTCCAGAAGTATCCTGATCCAAACCTTTAGCGTTGATAACAACTTTGATTTTACCATCGGTCTTCAAGGTAAGGCTTTTACCATCAACATCAGTAAGCCTTTGGAACTTAAACTGAACGATTGTTCCACCTTGTCCATCCTTCGGTGGCTCTGGATTATATTTCCTCTTGGCGGCATCAGCATCGTCCTTGAAGTCCTTAGCGACCTCTTCGGCTGTAGCTTGCTTCAGTAAGGTTCCTGTTTGCGAAAAAGCCTTCGCAGGTAACAGAAATGTCAGTGCAGTAAAACAAAAAATCAGACTCTTCATGGAGTTCTCCCAGTTGAGTTTAGAGGCAGACAACGAGTAGCTACGAGCCACTCATTCCAGACAGTCCGCTTAGCCCAGACAAGCCTCCCATTCCGCCAGTCTCGCCGTAGCGTGGATCGGCAATGGCTTCCAAGAAAGCAGACGTAGCAGCACGGTCTGGCGAACCAGTCATCAATGGTCTGCCAGCGTCCTTTGCTTTCTTGATTTCCGCTGCCCTTTCTTCAAATTCTTTTTCTGCTGCCAGCACAGCCCTTTGAAAGTGTGAGTTATTGAGCAATCCTTCATTGATTGCTTTCACGCTGGTACCGTTGTGAAAGGCACTATTCAAAGGATGCCCGGGCATTTCGCCTACTACATCAGAACTCATAGTAACATTCCCCTTGGCTTCAGCCAGCAGGCGAATTACCCGCTTTATCCTGAGCCTCAAGAATGATTCGCATCGGCTTCCAATTATTCCATGCCAAAATTTTGAAAAAGTATGCATTTGTCAAAATACGGCTTGCGTTCTTGGGTTTTTGATTTGGAAATTCCTCATTTTTTTCACATTTGCAAACCAACTGTCCTACATGCCAGCATGCTTCTATGTTTTGATAGCGAGAAGGATCGCATGGCTGCGAATACGTTCATACTCGACTACAACTTTGGGAAACCAAACAGCATTGACATCAATAAAGGCTCCTCTCCTCTCCTCTCCTCTCCTCTCCTTGCTCTGAGCCCTGAGACGCAAGCACTCCTTAGTCCGCAGCCTACATTTTCCAAACAAATCCCCCTGGAAGTCATTTTTTGCACAACCATTGACCCGCGAAGATGCCATTGAGATGATTACTGTAGTTGGTCGCTTGTTTAGTGTTCTCTCGCGGGGTGATAGCGATGAAGCGATATGTAGCTCTGGCACGGGTGAGCAGCCGGGAACAGGAACGTGAAGGCTTCTCGCTGGATATTCAAGAAGATGCTCTCAAGCGTTATGCCACCAACATGGGCGGGGAGATAGTCAAGCTCTTCCGAATAGCAGAAACTGCCAGCAAGCAAGGCGAACGCAAGACGTTCAAAGAGTTCATCGCCTATGCCAAGAAGAATGCGGGCATCCTCGATGGACTGCTCTTCTACAAAGTAGATCGTGCCGCTCGTAATCTGTTTGACTATGTCGAACTCGAACGCCTCGAATCAGAATATAGCCTATCGTTTATCTCGGTCTCTCAGCCCACAGATAATAATCCAGCAGGCCGCATGATGCGGCGAACGCTGGCCAACATGGCATCGTTCTACACCGAACAACAGGCGGTCGATGTCAAAGAAGGTCTAGCCAGACGTGTGCAGGAAGGTTGGTTCTCAGGCAAAGCACGCTATGGTTATCGCAACGTTCGTAAAGACGGTCGTTGTGTCGTCGAAACCGACAAAGTAGCGATGGACAACGTCAAACGTATCTTCCACCTCTACGCATACGAGCCATACACATTGGACAGGCTCGTGGAGAAGCTATCAGAAGAAGGCCGAACTTATCGCGAGTCAATGCCCCAGTTCAACCGCAGTAGCGTGCATTCTATATTGAGGGATCGTACTTACCTGGGTGAAGTCCCATTCCGGGGACAGTGGTATCCAGGCAAACATGAGCCGCTGGTCGATCTCACGACGTGGAAACGAGTACAAGCTCTCCTCGGCGGGCATGTCTATCATGCCCATGAACTTACCTATGGTGGCGAACGGATGATCTGCGGACACTGTGGTAGTCCGGTAACCGGTGAACGCAAGATCAAGAAGAGCAAGGGAGGCGAGAAGATTTACAACTATTATCGCTGTGCCCGCTACACGAAGAAAGACCATCCCCGCATCCGAGTTACCGAAGCGGCCATCGACCGACAGGTGATGGAACTCTTTGACCGCATTCGCATTCAGGATGATGCTGTTCGCTCATGGTTCCGGGAAGTATTGGTATCGCAAACCAAGGATCAGGAAGTTGATGCTCGTGAGCAGAAGGCAGAACTCTCTCGTCAGATGACGATGGCCAGTCAACAGCAAGACAAGCTGCTGAATCTGCTGCTTTGTGAAACCATTGATCAGGCCACATATGCCAACAAAAGCACTGAACTCCGTGATCGCCTGGCCAGCTTGAAGCTGCAACTCGAAGTCGTTGACCGCTCCAGAGAGGAAACTGCCGAACTAGCCATCAAAGTGTTTGAACTTTCGCAAACCTTGAAGGAGCAATGGCTTACGGCAGACTACTCTGCAAAACGCCGTTTACTCGAAATCGTGTGTTTGAACTACACGCTGAACGACGTAACTCTTTGCTACACAATAAGAAAACCCTTCGACGTACTCGCCGAAGGGGTCGAAGAAAGTTTAAGTCGGGCTGGCGGGATTTGAACCCGCGACCTCTTGGTCCCGAACCAAGCGCGCTAGCCAAACTGCGCTACAGCCCGTTGCTTTCCACTAGAACCATCCTACCGCCATGGGGTTCGTGGTCAACCGAAAGTTTGCTAGAGTATCTGGGTTACTGTTGTATGACATCCCCATGCATCCTCTCGATCGTTCCGACCCACTCGCCTCGTATGCTGCCTTCTTTCACAGACAGCCTGGGATCATCTACCTGGATGGCAACTCCCTGGGGCTGCTCTCTCAGCAGGCTGAAGCAGCCCTGTTGAATAGTATCAGTGACTGGAAATACCGAGGCATTGAAGGTTGGACCGAAGGACCTCATCCCTGGTTCAGCATGAGCCGGGAAGTCGCGAGCCTTCTTGCCCCGTTGCTTGGAGTTGCGTCATGCTCCCTCGCAATGGGTGAGTCAGTAACGGCCAACCTGCATCAGCTGATCTCCAGTTTTTATAAACCATCTGCCAGCCGTTATGCCATCCTGATTGATGGCTTGGCTTTTCCCACCGACCACTATGTCGTTCAGTCTCAGCTGCAACTGCACCAGCAGAATCTGAACACGGCGCAGTTCGTCTTTCCCAGTGATGATGGCCTGACACTTGATGAAGACAAGCTGTGCCATGTCCTGGCCAGCAATCCACATATCAGCATGGCCCTGCTTCCGTCGGTGCTATATCGCAGTGGCCAGCTTCTTGATATGAAGCGAATTACAGCAGTTGCCCGGGCTAACCAAATCCTTGTCGTGTGGGATTGCTCTCACTCCGCCGGCGTTGTACCCCACCACTTTGAAGCCGATGGAATTCAACTCGCTGTGGGATGTACCTACAAATACCTCAATGGAGGTCCGGGGGCAGTCGCCTTCCTGTACGTTCATTCTGAGTTGCTCGATACTCAGCCTGCTCTGGCGGGCTGGTTCGGCTCTGATCCAGCACGGCAGTTTGCCATGGAACCCAGATTCTCGCCGGCCACGGATGCTGGTCGATTTCTGATGGGCACACCCCATGTCCTCAGCCTGGCACCACTCCTGGGTAGTTTGCCCATGATTCAACAGGCAGGAATGCAGGTTATCCGGCAGAAATCACTTGCCCTGACTCAGTTTCTGCGCAACGAGATCGAACAACGACTGACAAGCCTGGGTGTTACCTGTGTCACTCCGGCGAAGGATGCAGCACGTGGTGGGCACCTGACCTTGCGTCATCCCGAAGCTGCGGCTCTCTCGATTGCATTGCGACAGCGGGGTGTCATCCCCGATCATCGGCCTCCCGACTTGCTGCGACTGGCGCCTGCCCCGTTATACACGAGTTTTGCTGAATGTTCGCAGGCAGTTACTATTCTGGAAGAGTTGCTACGCACCGGTGCATATCGGAATGTCACAACCCATGGACTTGTTACCTGATTCTCGCTGGATCGACATCAGTCGACCACTGGCACCAGACACTGCCTGCTGGCCTGGTGACGTGCCCTATACATTTCAGCTTGGCTGGAAGATGGCTGAAGGTGTCAGTGTGAACGTGGGCTCCATCACAACCAGTGTGCATACAGCTACCCACTGCGATGCACCCTATCACTTTCTGCGGGAAGGTATGACCGTGGATCAGATCCCCGTGGAGGTATTCCTAGGAGAGGCATGGGTGATCGATGTTCGTGACTGTCTGACGGATTGGTCGCAGGCACTTGTGAATCTTCCTGACCAGGTTCCACGCGTCTTGTTCCACACAGGAGGATGGCCTGACACCAGGGTGTTTCCAACCAGTATCCCGATCATGCAGCCTGGTGTCATCAACTGGATGAAAGAACGTCGCGTTCGACTGGCGGGGTTCGATCTGCCTTCGGTCGATCAACTCGATTCCAAAGCCTTACCCTTTCACCATGCCTTATGTCAGGCAGGAATAACTATTGTGGAAGGACTGTGGCTAAACGATATGCCACCTGGAAGAAGGCATTACTTGATAGCTGCACCTCTCAAATTGCTTGGCACGGATGGCGCACCGTTGCGAGCCCTACTCATGCCTTTGAAAGAGGGCGAATACTGATTTCTGATGTGTCCGATAGACCGGTCACGAATTCCACTGAATCCCCTAGCCATTTAACACGCAACTTCCCAAGATAGTAGGTTCGAAAGCGCTTGTAGCTAGGTCGGTCTATGCGCCGAGATGGCTGCACATAACACCTAGCGTGTCAAGGAGTTACGTCGTGGTTACGATTCGTTTGCGGGTACAGGGCCGAAAGCATCGGCACTTCTTCCGCATGTGTGCGATGGATAAACGTCAGCCGAATGATGGCCGGTTTATTGAAGAATTAGGGCTCTATGATCCTCATGAGAAGGACAACGAGAAGGGCGTAGTACTGAATGCGGAACGCATCAAGTACTGGCTCAGCGTTGGCGCCCAACCCAGTCACAAAGCCCAAGTGCTCATCAACAAGTACCTGAAGAAATTCGAAGAGCAGGCCAAGACCGAGACGATCTCGGGCCACAAGCCACTCAAGCCGAATGAAGCGACTGCCTAGAAACTTGAAGACAGAATTCAGAAGCCAGAAGTCCTTTGACATGCTGGATTCTGGCTCCTGACTGCTGGCTTCTTGACCAAAGGAAGTGATCAGTCGAAACAAGCATCCAGAAAGTCTGATATGCGTTTCGACATCCTAACCCTGTTTCCTGGCATCTTCAGTGGTTACCTGACTCAGAGCATCCTGAAACGGGCGATCGATAACAGCCTGGTCAGTATTCACCTCTGGGATTTCCGCGACTGGGCTCAGGGCAAGTACCGTCAGGTGGATGACCGACCCTTCGGCGGTGGACCTGGCATGGTGTTAATGCCCGAACCGGTTGTCAGTGCCGTGGAAGGCATTCGGCCTCTGGCTGAGCCACCCGGCGAGATAGTGATGATGACACCGCAGGGTGAACGACTCACCCAGCCTCTGGTCAAGGAACTGGCCACAAAACAACGCCTGCTGCTCCTGTGTGGCAGGTATGAAGGCTTCGATGAACGGATCAAGACGATCCTGAAGCCTCGAGAAGTCAGCATCGGCGACTTCATCTGCAATGGTGGCGAGGTGGCTGCCATGGTGGTGATAGACACGGTGCTGCGTCATGTGCCGGGCGTGCTCGGTGATGATGAGAGCGTGACTGAGGAAAGCCACAGTGCCCCGGGAGTGGTAGAATACCCTCACTACACCCGGCCCCGTGAATTCCGAGGCCTCGCTGTGCCGGATGTGCTGCTCTCCGGTAATCATGATGCAATTGCAGCCTGGCGACACGAACAATCCGTTCAGCGCACTGCTGAACGACAACAGCGATAGCGAAAGATAAGGAAGACAGACATGTCCCTCAAACGCGGCGCCCTGATGGCGAAAGTCGAAACCTCCACCCTCAAGAAGGAAGAGGATCGCAAACAACTGGCTCCCTTCAATGTTGGTGACACTATTGATGTCCACCAGTGGATTCTCGAAGGATTCGACAAGGAAGGGAACGAGAAACGCCGTATCCAGATTTACTCTGGCACGGTCATCTGCATGAAGGGTGGCGGCAACCGTGAAATGTTCACAGTCCGACGCCTGGTGGATGGCCAGGGTGTTGAACGCACCTTCCCCATCCACTCTCCCAAGATCGCCAAGATTGTCGTCAAGCGTTCCGGCATTGTCCGCCGAGCCAAGCTCTTTTACCTGCGTGATCGCGTGGGCAAGGCCACCCGCATCCGCGAACGTAAGAAGGGTGTGCACATTGAAGAGACCACTACCACGAAGTAACGTCGGCAGACAGCTCTCACTTATCCCCAGTCTTCAACTGGGGATTTTTTCATTCCCTTCACGCGAACGACGAATGCACCAGGTTGTTTTGCAGGATAATGCAAATCCAGAAACAGCCAGCATCGCCATACTGGCCAGCCACAACCAATAGCCTTCCAACAGCGGACTTCCTTCCAGGAAGAGAAGCGGCAACGCCAATACGACTGCAACAGCTGCTGCCTTCGCTGAACATGCGAACTGCCCGCGCAAGCTGCAATAGAGGCTGACCCAAAAGATTGGATTGGCACACCAGGCCAGTGGAACAAGCAGCGATATCCTGATGTGTCCAGAACTTCGAACACCATCAAAAATACTGAGGAAACTCATCAGGAATGCTGACCACCCATAATAACATCTTCCACTATCAGCATTCACCACGGGCAACAGGAAAGAGACAAGGTAAGCCGCCACAGCAGCCCACCGCAATATCAGAAAGATGCGTTGCATGGTAACTCGTGCTCCAACGACGCGCTGCCAATCGAATAAGCACAAAACCACGCGAAATGTGACTGATTTCTTCAGGACTCGGGCGATCCTGTGTATCAAACGTAGAGCGAGACTTTGTCTCGCTCTACAACAGGCTAAAGCAGGCAGTGCACCCTATACCTTCGAAGGCACTTCGAAGCCTTTGCGATATTCGCGAGTCAGCATCGCATTCGCTTCCTTGTCATCCTTGAATGTTTCATTGGCTGCATCCATCGTAAGTGGCTTGCCAACCCTGAATTTGCCGACGTAGTCCACCTTATTGTCAGCGAGGTGCTGTTTTAAGCGGGCCACGGCATCGCAACCTTCATCGCACATGCCCAGGCTCTTCGGACTGTCCATAGTCTTAGCCAGTTCTTCAGGAGTTGCAACATGGCCCAGGCGGTAGCTGATGTTACCCAGATGGCATAGGGCACTGGAAAGATGGCCTTCGGCAATGTCAGCATTCAGGTCCGAAGTCTTTCGACTCCTGACAGCTTTGACGAAGTTAGCAAAGTGATTGCCACCACCATTGAAAACACTCATGATCTCGCCTGAGGGATGGTAGGCCACACCAGAGTGGTAGGAATTACTGACCACGTAGCCCTTGCTGCCAACCCAGATATTGCCAACCCGTGCCCCGCGGTGGTGGGATGTCTTGAGGCCTCGCACTTCAAAAATGATGCGGCATTCTTCCTTGGGATAGTTGAAGAAACATATCTGCGTATTAGCTGTCTCAGCGGAATCGACATAGCCCAGACGCCCACCAATACTCCAGATATTTTCTGGCATCGTGTTGAGCTTGAGACCCCAGCGTGCCTTGTCCATCTCGTGGATACCCTGGTTGCCCAAGTCACCATTGCCGGTGTTCCAGAACCAGTGCCAGTCGTAGTGCACCGGGCCGTGAACGACTGAGTTGCGCATCAGTGGATCCATGGGAGCAGGGCCGCACCACAGATTGTAGTCGAGTGTTTCAGGAGGCTTCTGCGGGCTAGTGGTGTTACCGATACTGGGACGCGGTTTGTAGCAGAGGCCGTAGGCAAGCTTAACTGTGCCGATCTTGCCAGCATGGATGAATTCCATCAGTTGCCGCATGCCTTCCTGCGAGCGGCTTTGGGTACCCGTCTGAACGATACGGCCCAGCTTTCGGGCGAATTCCACCATCCGCCTGCCTTCGCTGACATTGTGACTGACGGGCTTTTCAACATAAACATCTTTCCCGGCCTGCATTGCCCAGATGGACGCCAGAGCATGCCAATGATTGGGTGTGGCAATAGAAACTGCATCGATGGACTTGTCATCGAAGACACGACGAAGGTCCTGCACATAGGCCGGTTCCTTTTCCTGCAGATCCCGAGCCGCCTTGATCCCTTTCTCTGCCACTTTCTGGTCAGTATCGCAAAGCATGACAATTTCGGTTTCAGCCATGCCAGCGTAGCCCCTGATATGCCCCATGCCCTGGCCGTTAAAGCCGATGACTGCAACGCGAAGCCTCTCGTTAGGGGAGACTTTCTTGACGAGCTTCTTTTCTTTCTTCTTTTCATCCTGGGCGAAACTCAAATGCGACATGCTGACCGTTGCAGCAGACAGCATTGCAGAATCTTGCAGGAATTGACGACGTGTACGAAATGACATGGCCAACCTCAGGCAGGAAAGGAGTAGCAGACCTGTATTAGACCTTGAAGAAAGACCAGGGTCAAGAACCGACTGGAAAAACGACCAGTTCAGTAAAAGTTGCAATAATTTCAAATACAACGTTGCATAAGTTCATTCCATGGCATATTATGCCATTATGATAATACGCTTATGCATGATTATTGGAGCTGGTTTCTTGCTAGCCATCGGGTATGCACGGCAGACGCACCATGCATACCCATCTGCTCATCAGGCTGGTGCAAGTACGCAGTTTGATTGTGGCCCTGCTTCGCTTTATCTGATCTGTCGTTCACACGGTGTGATTACTTCACTTGCAGAGCTGAAGCAGCAATCATTTCTTTCCAAAACAGGCACGAATCTGATGAGTCTGAAAGTGGCAGCTGCGCATGCTGGCTTTCAAGTGGAAGGTATCAAGGCCTCCGTAACGGAACTGCATCGTCGGTTACGGGAGACGGCAGGGAGTGCCATCCTGCATTTGCCTGGCAGGCAGCATTTTGTGGTTGTGCTGGATTGCACACCGCATGCCTTCTGCATCGCTGATCCAAATACTGGCTGTGCCTACTGGGACTTTGATCAACTGGTTCAGGAAGGATGGAAAGGACATGCGCTTCTTCTCACCAGGTAGCAGCTTTCTCGCTGCCATCGTGACTATGGCGAGCTGCCAGCCCGCTGTAGTTCAGCCCCAGACGGTACCGACTCAGACACGTGCTGCAGTATCCGGCCCCATCAGCCTGGATCATCCCGTTATCGATTTGGGAAAAGTGCGGCAGGGTGAAACGAAGCCGTTTTCCGTCATGGTCCGCAACCACACAGACAAGCTGCTTTCTTTTCAGGGATTCCGTTCAACCTGCTCCTGTTCCAACCTGCAAGCAGTCCAGAAGGAGCTGCAATCTGGTGGCGAAGCCAAAGTGGAAGGAGTTTTTCGAGGACAAGGTGCCTATGGATCTTTCAACCGATCCATTGAAATACAGTGGGGAGATGTGAAACCAGTTGTCTTGACACTCACGGGTGAAGTCTATCGTGATCTGGTCATCGAGCCGGAAGGTCTTGTACTGGCACCAGAGCCACTGGCTCAGCGCGCAGATGAAGGCCAAATGGTCATTCACAATCGTGGCTCAGTACCGGTTCGATTTCAGTTGAGTGATTTACCCGCGGGTATTCAGGTAGAAGCGGCCTCCACGGCAATTGCTGCGCAAAGTTCCATGATGCTGAAGATCAAAGCACTGCCCCAACTGCTCGTGAAAGAGCAATTGCAACTGGCTGCAACCACGGATCATCCCCAGGAACATCGCATCACCATACCTCTGCTGGTGCAGCCCAGGAATTCCATTCAAGTCTATCCTCCTGCATTTCACTGGGGTTTGCTCAGCACAAAAGACTGGCAAGCACGCATGCCCTTGGACGTGAAGCTGTCAGGACCAGCATTCCGCCAGTGCCGAGTCATCCGTATTGAACTACCCGAGTACCTGCAGCAGGTGAGCCAGACCGGTTCACCTGAAAATCAGCAACACTTCCGGTTTACTGCCAGGACCGATACGTCCCCGGCTGATCTCAACGGAAACATTGTGTTTCATCTGGAAGTCAACGGGCATTCACCAGCGAACAGGCTGGTGATTCCTCTCTCTGGTTTATTGCGAGATTCACAATCCCTGAGGAGCATGAGATGAGCGCGAGTTCCTGGCGTTGGTTGGCACTCTGCAGTCTGGGCTTTGCCGTATGGATGCTGGCGTTCCAGACGCATCCGGTCCAGTCGTTAAGCGACGCAGAATTGCAAGAACTCTGGGGTGGGTCACCAGATATGTATTGTGGCTCCGCCAATACTCCAGACTGTGATGGGATTTCATTGATGTGTCAGGATTTTGCACCAGGAGCTTACGATAACAGTCCTTGCGTTGCCCCAACTACCATCACCAGATACTACTCCCCGGAATCGTGTGGTTCTCCCATTTACACCACCCGGGTTTGTGGAGGAACGACTACGTTGAGTGTTGCTTGCACTGCTGCTGTCAAGTGTGTCACAAGAGTACTCAATGGCACGCGAGTCTGTTCTGAAGGCAGCCTGGTGACCAACTACATTACGATCACGACCGACCTGCAAACCTGTCGCAATATTATCCCACGGTTTATCTTCACAGAGAATTAACCCCGGTGTTGTCTTTCCAGTCATCGGTAACGTGTCATGACCAGCATGCTGATTCTTGCTTGGACCCTACATCTGGCAACTCAACAGCTGGCTGGTGAGCCGCTGTCGGTCCTGGAAGCAAATAGTGCTTATCGGGCGATACTGCACGCAGGCCAGGTCATGGCCACTCGGGAAACCACTGCCTTCGTATCAGGCCGCTTCGCCATTGAATATCGCCGGCCCGGTACCATTCGCCAGGTGGTTCAATCCACTGCCCAGGCCTGGTACACCCCGACTTGTCTGCATGCGGAATTGACCTATCTGAAGCACGATGAACAAGCCACCCGTTCAACCATCATTCGTCATGGCAATGTGATCTATTCTCATCGCCGGCACGCAGATCCGAATTTGCCACCCCTGGCTATGGCTACCTCGGTGGTGCAGCCTGACACCATTCCCACCACGCACGGATTGCTGGTGGACCCGGGCCGCTTATATCTGGAGATGTTCGTTCTGCTCAATATCTCCAAGGATCGCTTGCGCTGGTATCAGCATGCCGATGGCCTCCTTCGCATTCATCTGCTTACCTCGCAACAGCCTCAGCGAGTGGTGACCATAGGCTGGTTCGACCCGGCACAAGGCTACCTGCCGGTCAAACAGGTTCATTATCGACACGATGACTCGCATCAAAAAACAATGACCGCCAGCTATTCCTGGCGCCTGGTGGAGAACGACTGGCACTGCATGAGCGTGGATCAGACGCTCTATGGCGACTACATCCACAATGGCGAATCCTTCACCGCACGAGCCTGCCGGTTTGATGTCGACAAACTTCAGTTGCAACCCGAACTGGACGACAAGATGTTTGGCCTGGACGCACTGAACCTGCCCCCCGATAGCCGCATTGCGGATCTCCGGAAGGATTCACCGACTCGTTGGCTTATCTATCAGCCTGATGGCGATCCCTATCAGAAGAAGCTCGATGAGATGCTCGAGGCACGCTCTCATCTGGTGCCCCCCCTGCCTTCAGGTTCGCCGCTGCTCTGGCAGTGCGTGATGTTACTCTGCCTGATTGCTCTGCCTTTGCTGCTGTTCCCCGGGATAGGGCTTCATCTCTTCCGTATCATCCACATCTCGCAACGCCTGGCTGTTCGATAACGAAATGAGCTGCAGCGGGGCGTTGGCCTGCAGCTTGCCAACCCGCAAGGCAAACTGGCCTTTGAGGATGGCATCGAGCTGTGGCCTAATGTGCTTCAGCCGCCAGCCTTCGTTCATCAGGGTAGGCCCGGTGCGTTCGCCCATCGCCTGCCGAATGACACTGCGGATATCACTCATGGTGCAGACCAGGCTGAGGGAGAGCTTCATCTGCAAAGCCAGATGGCCCAGCACAACCTGCAGGTATTCCACCAGGACACTGAGCTGAGGCGGATCGACTTCACGAGGCGGAGCCTTGGGCCACTCTTCATTCGGTACCTTGCGGCCCCGTTCCATGGCGGCCAGCAATCCTTCGAGATCACGGCGAGCCACTCCCAGGCCACGCATGCCCTGCAGGTCAGCCGGGGTCTTGGGATCGCGCTTGATGAGGTCCACCATGATCTCATCGCGGATGAGGGTGCGAGCGGGGCGATCCAGCGACTCTGCCCGTTGCTGGCGCCAGGCAAAGAGTTCACGCAGTACGGCTAACTGCCGGGGGTACAGCCCTGCTGTGCCTTTGACCTTCCGCCAGCGTTCGAGGTTGCTGGGAGCTTCATCCGCTGCGATGTTGGTCAGTCGCTGAAACTCCTCTGCTGCCCACTCGAGTCTGCGATGGCGTTCCAGCTTGGCTTTCATGCGATCATACAGAGGCAGCAGGAAGCGCACATCGTCATAGGCATAGCGAATCTGATGTGGTGTCAGCGGTCGCGTCCGCCAATCGGTCAGCGTTTCACTCTTGGAGAGATTGGCCCCCAGCAACTGGTTAACGAGGGCGGCATGCCCCAGCGGGTAACCCAGCCCGAGCAGCCCGGCTGCGATCTGCACATCGAAACAACGCTGAGGGGGCTTTCCGGTGGCACGGATGCATTGCCGAATCTCTTCCCGGCCTGCGTGGACAACCACTTCCACCTGACCGCTGGTCATCAGTTCCCAGAAGCTGCTCAGGTCGCCACAGGCTTGGGGATCAATGAGCAGCAAGGCATCAGCGGTGGAGACCTGAATCAGGCAGAGTTCGGGGTGGAACGATTGTTCGCCGACAAATTCGGTATCAAAGCCGATGATGCCTGCCTGGGCCAGTCGCTGCACTGCGGGGCCCAGGGCAGCGGGGCTATCGATGATCCGTTCCACAAGCGACATGCTGGCCTTTCCGTGCCTCGAATTCCAAGCCTCATTGACAGGTCAAGCATACGATATGGACTAGCAGCATGCCGCACAGACGGAGACGAACATGGAAAGTCTGAACCAGATGCTTGGCCAGAAGGTAGTGCTGGACATGCGCAGCCCCTATGTGTGCATTGGCAAACTGGTGAAGGTGGAAGCCGATTTCTACCGGCTCGATGATGCGGACCTTCATGACCTCCGCGACAGCCCGACCACTCGGGAGAATTACATCGTCTCCACCAAGTACAGTGGTGTGAAAGCCAATCGCAAGCAGGTGCTCATCCGGGCCGAGGAGGTAGTCGCCATCGCCTTGTTCAGCCATGTGATCGACAACGAAGAAGATGAATAACTCCTGGAGATACCTCTGCACCCCCTCGTGTTCCGCGCATCTCTTACAGAATCAATGACTTACGTCATATGCCTGCGCAGTCACGGTTTCATTCAAAAGCGTAATATTCAATCCAATGTCGTATTGCAGCCACGGTGGGTGTGAGATGGTTCAACCTCGGCGCCGCGTGTGCGCGAGTGGAGTGGATTCCGTTCCTGTCCTGCAATAATCGCATGCATTTATGCAGTGCACCTCTCAGCATCAACCCTTGCACCGCGTGTGCGCGCGAGGGATGATCGTACCATCCTGCCACAACACGAAGACAACGGGGGGTAGAGTCCCCGTGTGCCGTTCCTCCCCAGCATCGGCGTGGCCTCACGGTTATTATAGGTTTGTACACTATGGTAGTGGCTAGTGGACAAGTGCGGGAATGGTAAGAAAAGATCAGCGGCTGATGACGGTGGGTTGAGAGAGGAATTGCATCAGGTTCGGATCAGGGAAGTCGCCGGTTCGAGGCTAGCTGCTTGACTATGCTGGCGTCACGGGGCTATTATCTGACCTGTGTGTTTTATTCTCTGATCTGTAGGTCAGAATGCAGAACTGGTTTATCGCAATGCGGTTATTGGGATAAACACCTGTTCGGCGGCGGAGGGGGCGGCGGATGGCGGGACAACGGCGTGTGATCGGCGGGGTCTTGAAGGTGCCGCTCGGCGACCGCTGGCACGGCTATGCGTGGACGCTCGCGGAGGTGGACTTCGCCTTGTTCGACCTGTGGACCGACGCCGATGTACCGGTGCCTGAGGTGGTCGCGCACCCGGTTGCCTTCCGGGTCGGGGTCAATAGCTCCGCGTACCTCGACGGGCGGTGGCCGCGAGTCGGCAAGGTGGCCCCGCCGCCGGAGCTGCTGGCCCCGGTGCCGAAGTTCATCCAGGATCCGATCACTGGCCGGTTCTCGATCTACCTGGCCGGGGACATCCGTCCGGCCACCCGCGCCGAGTGCGTCGGACTGGAGCGGTGTGCGGTGTGGGCACCGGAGCACGTCGAGGACCGGCTCCGGGACCACTTCGCCGGCCGCCCGTGCAAATGGGTGGAGTCGTTGGCGATGGCCCCGGACGCCGAACCAGTAGTGTAGGCTGGGTCGAGCGCAACACATAAGAGGCAAGAGGATTCTTGCGGCATTAAGCTCGCCCCACCTTGCGATAGAGATTCACTACATGATTTCAGGTAGTTTCCGTGGAGTGGCACTGCTCTGTCGCTGGTGTGCGGTGGGGCGTGCTTGACGTCGCAAGAGCAAGATCGCTACGAAGCCTTAGCGCTCGACCCAACCTACCTGACTGTCTTGGGGAGACAACCCGACATGCCAAAGCGACACGGAATATTCCAGAGCATCCCGACCGGGCTCCCGAAGGGAACGAGGCTTACCATCGACCAAGTTCCCGTTTTCCGCTACGGGATCTGGCAGGTGTTCGAGGCCCTGCGCGCCGGCCCGTTCCTGCCGATGTCCGACCGCGGCAGGCCGGCCAAACTCGAACAGCACTTCGGGGCGGTGAGCCATCGATTTGTCTACAGCCTCCAGCATCTCAATAGACTCATGCAACTGATGGCGGCCAATTTCGAATGCAAGCCATTCGCCCTCGACTCACAACAGATCTACCTGGAAGCAGGATGCCAAGCTGACCACGTCCTGACCTATCTGAACATGATTGTCGATGACATTGCCCAAGTGATCGTCCTCGCCACTGGGGTAACAGACCCGAAGCAGCGTACGGAGAGCATGGGAGATCTGAAACACCCCGCCGTCATAGGGCTTTCGGCTCTGGCCCCCGTTCACGATCTGCTCATCGAAATGAACAATCCGGGAACATGGTGGGAACTCGCCTTTAAACCGCATCACGGGGCACGCCAGCTGTTGATCCACAACCACTACGTCGTTACCTTCAACGGGGCCCAATCACCTGGCGGGCCGATGGAGGCCAAAGCGAACTTGATCTCCGCGTACCAGGAGCCCACGATCGACCACGATTTCTTCAGGTTGCTCCGGGACATCCTCACGAGTCTTTGCGAATGGCTCGATCGGCTGGAAGACGCGCTGGTCAGGCACCTCCAGACGCTCAACTCCACCTGGAAGCCGTTGCCACAATGCCCATGCATCCACCTCGGACTTGGGCTCCCCATGTCCGGTGTGTCCTATCACCCGCTGTACTTCCCTCTTCCCCTGTGCGACGGAGCCGATCCGCTGCCCTGGACCTATGGACCGCCCGTGCGCGAAGGCGCGGAGCCTCCCCAGTTGGAGAAATCATCAGATGCCGAACCCCTCTATAGCCCTGGTCGTCAAGCCTCCGATCCTTCTGCGCAGCCAGATTCCGCCAAGTAGTGGAACAGCCTCGGCGTGACAACATCTGGTACGAACTCTGCAATCGCTTCGCCCGGGTGCCGTAGTCTGGTCGTACTCGACCTGACTATGCCGGAACCTTGGATACCTCGGCATAGCCAGGGTGAGTACACCCAGGCTATGGTACCCGAGCGTATTGCATGGTGGTTTTTCGGTTCGCTACTAACGTGCAACGCTTCCCGAAAGCGAGCGCGGCGAATACGACAGCTACATAGGCGTGACCGAATACGCATAACCCGGGGCTGAAGCTGACCGGGGCCGCCATCCTGGTTTGCCCAGATGCCATAGTCTGGTCGTACTCGACCTGACTATGTCGTATCCTGGAAGCGCCCCGGCATAGCCAGGGTGAGTACACCCAGGCGATGGCACCCGGGCGTTCGGCGGCGGAGGGGGTGGCGAACTAGTATTGATGGCGAAACGCGAGTCGGTCACTCAGCAACTCTAATCGTCGCGAGGTGCAAATGAAAGCCTCACTTCTAGTCCTCGCTTCGACAGCGGCTGCGGCGGTAGTCGCGTTATGCGCTGGTCACGCTTTTGGCTACCGCGAGGACGTCGCGTGCGCGGCTGGAGGTCTTGTCGGTCTCGTCGTGTCGAACGCTCTATTGCCGCACGTCCGGAAAAGTGCCGACCCAAACGATATCCGTCTGGCTCGCACCGCTTCGATCCCGCTCATAGCGGTGTACGTTCTCATCCCGGTAGTCAGTTTCGCCTTCATCGGTTGGCTCACCGGGCACCTGCATGATCACGGGTCGAAAGCCGGTGCGCTGTCGGGAAGCCTCGGCGGCGCGATCCTCGCGGTTCTCGTTCCGCTGGTTCGAGGGGAGTCGTTCCTGGCACTGAAAAAGGGAGTGCTCGTATTCATTGTGTTCGTGCTGATCGCGATGCTTGGTGCTGTCGTTTGGGTGATGTACTTCACGGAGATGCGTTACTGGTACGAACTATCAAAGGTGTTAGGCTTTTCAGACCTTGTGCTGCCGGGTGTGGTCGTACTCAACCTGACTATGTCGTAATCTTGAAGCGCCCCGGCATAGCCAGGGTGAGTACACCCAGGCTATGGCACCCGTGCACAAGTGGAGTTTGCAGGAAGTGGTGGAACTAATCGGTTAGCTGATAGTACCGAGAATGAATTACGGAATCTTCTTCAGGGTCGTTTCCTCGGCGTCTCTCTTATCGTCCTTGAGCGTACACTCCTTCTCCGATAGCTTGATAATCTTTGTTGTCTTTGTCGTCTCGTTACCGTCTATCTTAACGTGGGTAGTGAGCATGTCCCCTTCAATCTTGTAGGTGCCTCCCAGCGTCTCCTGCTTGCCCTCTGCGCCCTCCACATATTTGACTTTGTTGCCTTTCATGAACTCAACCGTGATGTTAAGTTCGTACGGCAAATTAACGAATTTCCATTTGCCAATAAGCAACTAGGCATCAATCTTATCATCAGCAGCACCTACCAGTCCCGCGCATGACAACAGCAGCACTAAAGCCAAATATGAACGTACCATCGACCTCTTCCCGTGATAATCTTGCATGTGCAATCTTAGCAGAAGCGCGCTACAGCTAAAACAAATAAAATTGAAACTGAGACACTACCCAAAATTGACCTCAGCCCCGCCGGCAGGTGAGCTGGATTGTTCGGCGGCAGAAGGTAACTGGAGGGCCGAGCGGTGGCGAAGTACCTTGTCTCCTTCCCCGCACCAACAATGGATGTCCCCGCTGAGGACATGGCCGCGGTCGGCGAAGCGGCACGCGCGGTCATCCGCGAGGCGAAAGTTGCCGGCGTCTACGTGTTCGGTGGCGGCATCAACGAGTCCGTCGCGCCGCTGATGGTCGCCGCCGACGGCACCGTTACGAACGAGACCTACCCGCAGACGAAGGAGTTCAACGGCGGCTTCTGCGTCCTGGAACTCCCATCGCGCGAAGCCGCCGTCCGGTGGGCCGCGAAGATCGCCGAAGCCTGCCGCTGCTCGCAGGAACTCCGTGAGTTCGGGTACGACGCCGAGAGCTGACCGGCGAAGCCGCAGCCGGGCAGATGGAGTAGCCCCAGAGGCCGACCGAACCCCCTCTCGAGCCCTGGTTGTCAAGCCTCCGGGCCGTTCAAGTTGGTGGCTCACACTCACGCGTGTCGCGTATGTTCCTGGCTCCCGGGCGAGGCTGCGGTGGCTTGGGGCCTCGCTTCGTCCCTGTGGGCAGAAGGGTTGGAGGCACTGTTCTGGATTCGATTCGGAGTACCGAGTACAGTGCAACTTCACACTCTCTTGGTCCGGAGCAGGAAATTAAGATGAATGACAAACAGCAGTCCGGGGGCCATGACAATTCACAGGATATCCGGTCTCGGGTTGAGCAGGCAACTGACCCACGGGTCGATCTCGCGGTGCAGCGTACGGAGTTGGCGCTGGATCGAACACAACTCGCCTGGGTACGTACGGCATTTTCCTTTATCACCGCTGGCTTAGCTATTGATAAAGGAGCACAAGCACTGCACGCAGCCCGGGTTCTTGCGGGTACTAACTGGGTCAACAGCAGTCATGCTGTTGGCATTG
Source organism: Gemmatales bacterium (assembly GCA_046350055.1). Lineage (GTDB taxonomy): Bacteria > Planctomycetota > Planctomycetia > Gemmatales > HRBIN36 > JAEUIE01. Next base: position 680,895 of record JAXMBC010000001.1, read on the forward strand.
TGTTGACCCTGCTATCCACAATCTTCCTGATTTTCTCGTCGGTCCTGTATTATCAACAGGCCTATACTCTGGCACGACTCAAGGGAATTACCCCGCCCAGGTTGCCACTTCCGTTCCTCATTTCATTGCTTGTTGTCTTACTCGGCATCACGCTTTCGTTACTGATGCTGACCCTGGATTAACATGAAGGGCTGCGCCGCAAATGGTTCCCCCTCACCCCCGACCCCTCTCCCCGGTGGGGAGAGGGGAGACTAGCTACAAGCTTGGTAGTGCTTCCGGCTGTTGCATGCTTGCACAGCGTTCCGCGACGGCCTGGGCGAGGCTCAGGTATTGTTGAGCCACGGCGCTTTCCGGGTGGCTGTGGACGACGGGGTCGCCGGCGTCACCCTGGATGGCCACTTGCGGTACGATGGGAAGCTGGGCCATCAGTGGCACCTGGTATTCCGCAGCACAGGTTGCACCGCCACCAGCGCCGAAGATGGCGTATTGCTTGCCATCATCCCCGGTGAAGTAGCTCATGTTTTCCACCACGCCCAGCAGCGGTACTTTCAGGGTCTCAAACATCTGGGCACCGCGGCGGACGATTTCGAGGCTTACATCCTGAGGCATGGTGACGAGCAGTGCCCCGGTGGGTGGCACTTCCTGGCAGAGGGAGAGTTGGGCGTCGCCGGTACCGGGGGGCAGATCGATGACGAGGAAGTCGAGTTCGCCCCAAGGGATCTGGGTGAGGTAGGCGACCACGTACTTGCCGACCATGGGGCCGCGAAGGATGTTGGCCTGGCCCGGAGCCGAGATGAAGGCCGAGGACATAATCTTGATGCCATACTTTTCGACGGGCAGGCCCTGGGTGCGCTGGTCGACGGTGCCGACGCCGACCATTTTGCCGATGCTGGGGCCGAGGATGTCTGCATCGGCGAGGCCGACGCGATAGCCGTTCTTTTGCAGGGCGATGGCGAGGTTGACCGAAACGGTCGACTTGCCGACGCCGCCTTTGCCACTGGCGACAGCGATGGTGTATTTCACGTTGGGGATGGTGCTCATGTTGACTCCTTGAGTAGCCAGTAGCTAGTAGCAGGTAGCAAGTAGACGAAAGCACAACGATGTTGTCTTCTACTAGCTTCTAGCTACTTGCTACTAGCTACGTTCCTTCCACTCGCACAGCGAATGCAGGAACTCGTAAGTATACAAACCAGTATCGTGGCCATCGCTCCAGACGGCTTTATAGGCGTAGTTGCCGACGGGTTGGAAGCCTGCGAGTACGGTGCTGCTGCCGCGAGGTACTTCCTTTTCCTGGAGGACCTTGAGCGAAAGGCCGGTGTGGGTGGGTTCCGCGAGGGGTTTGGTGATCCGATGACGGTCTTCGTTGCACCCGGCACAGGGGCATTCGGCCCGCAGCTTGGTCCAGGCAATGGTGCCCAGGCGGCCATCGTTCCAGGTGATTTGCAACTGGTCGGCAAGTCTGGTGAAGGCAGCAGGGCGAAGGGTGGTGGTCATGCAGACATCTTATGCTGATTCCAGGGGCCGAGTATCGCAACATCTCGATCTTCGGGCAGGTGTGACTTTTCCTTTCCCTTCCGCACGATGATGCTTTACAATCGGCCCGTCCTCTCATTCCCACCAGATGTTTCGTTTCGGAGATGTTCGTCGATGCAACCCAATAACCTCTCTCGCCGCGGCTTCCTGGCCGGCTCCGTCGGAGCGCTGTGTGCCACCGGCCTGCCCTTGTGGTATGCCCGTGAACTGGTCGCCCTGGAGCAGGAGCACGCCATCCGGGCCGTGAAGTCCGTCAACGACAAGCTGCAGATCGGCGTCATTGGCTGTGGCGACCGTGTTCGTTCCGGCGACTTGCTGTTTGGTCTGCTGCGGAATCCCAATGTCGAAGTCGTCGCGTGTTGCGATGTCGATGCCAAGCAGCTGGAATACACCGCCCGCATTGTCGAAGGCGAGAAACCCAGCAGGCAGCTCAATCCGTATCGCCAGCCGATTCCCTCCGGTGAGCCTGACCCCAATCGCAAGACCACCGTGAAGGTGAAGCGGTTCAAGGACTTCCGCGACCTGGTCGCCCTCAAGGATGTGGATGCAGTCCTGGTTACGACCACGGACCACTGGCATGCCCTGCCTTCCATTGCCGCGTGCAATGCCAAGAAGGATGTCTACTGCGAGAAGCCTCTGTCGCTCACCATTCAGGAAGGGCGAGCGATGGCGAAGGCGGCCCGGGCCAATAACGTCGTCTTCCAGACGGGTTCGCAGCAGCGGTCGGAGCTGGGCAAGTTCCGCCTGGCCTGTGAGCTGGTGCAGAATGGCCGCATTGGCAAGATCAAGAAGATCGAGACCCGCATCGGCAACCCCGACAAGGGCGGCCCGTTCACCAACGAAGCCCCTCCCGAAGGGCTCGACTGGAACTTCTGGCTCGGTCAGACGCCTGAGGTACCGTACTGCAAGCAGCGCTGCCACTACCAGTTCCGCTGGTGGTATCCCTACTCGGGCGGCAAGATGACCGACTGGGGCGCTCACCACAACGACGTCGCTCAGTGGGCCCTGGGTATGGACAACAGCGGCCCGGTGAAGGTGACTGCTGTGAAGGGTGTTCAGCAGGGCATCGAGAATGGCTACGACTGCCACCGCGATTTCGAGGTGGTGTTCGAGTATGCCAACGGCGTGCCGGTGCACTGCATGTCGGACAAGGAGAACGGCGTGCTGTTTGAAGGCGAGACGGGCTGGATCTTCGTCAGCCGTGGCAGCCTCAAGGCCAGCGACAAGAAGATCATTGATGAACCGCTGGGCAGCGATGCCAAGCGGCTGCTGGCGTCGCCGAACCACATGCGGAACTGGCTCGATAACATCAAGAGCCGGGGTCGCTGCTGTGCCGATGTCGAGATTGGCCACCGCTCTGCCACGGTGTGTCACCTGGGCAATATCGGCCTTCGCTTCTTCATGGGCAAGACGATCAACTGGAATCCGAGCACGGAGAAATTCCAGGAAGAGGAAGCCAACCAGCACATCGCCCGCACGATGCGAGCACCGTGGAAGCTGGAAGGTTAATCTGAATCAGAAGAAGCTGAAGCGTTCCGCTTCAGCTTCTTCGTTTCGTATGGGAGGCGTCCGGGAGGTAAACAAGGTTTCGGGCACTGCACGTGGTTTGCTGACTTCGCGTGAACCAGCACTGCTCTGAGTACAGTGCAGTGCCACGGTTGCAAGGGACTTGAGAGCTCAGTGCCACCCTGCCGCAAGCGTTGGCGCAAGCTGCACGAGATAAAGCTGACCAACAGGCCTTTACTGATAAACATGGAGCAAACAGGAACTGGGAGGAGATAAATAGACCCATTCTCACAGCCATTGGTGCCATCAATCGCATCGGAGGCACATTGCAAGTAGTTGGTGGTGTTCTCCAGGTAGGTGGAGCCCTTTTTATGAGCCCGGTTCTTGGTCTCATTGTTGGTGCGAATGGGGTAGACAACATCATCGCAGGAATTCGAAATTGGGGAGATGGCGAACATCACCAGACAGTGACTTCCTGGTCATTGAGTCAGGTAGCACAGGCAGCTGGCGTGGACCAGGATACGGCAGATGAGATTGGCGATTGGGGAGACACTGCCATCGGCGTTGTCGCGGGTCTAAAAGCTCGTGCACCCAAGGCAAGAGGCAAACCCAAGATACAGGGCGAGCCACATGGTACGAAGCCGCCAGCACAGGTGGAACCCGTAAGAACGCCAAACAAAACCCCAGTGGATCAACCCAGCACCGGTCCCAACAAGCCCAATTTCGGCGGCTGCTTCGTTGAAGGTACTATGATCCAGACACCTCTAGGAAACCAGCGCATTGAAACACTCAAGCGTGGCGATGAGGTGATGACTAGGGATGAGAACACCCCCGAGTCACCCTGGCAAGTTGGCAAGGTGTCCGACATTATCAATCGCGTGTCTCCGATTTGGAAGTTGACCGTTAACGGTAAGGACATATTGACGACTGCAGAGCATCCATTCTGGGTGATCGGGAAAGGCTGGGTGGGTGCCAATCAGATTCGCATGAACGACAAGTTGCGTACGTTAACTGGCCAAGTAACAGTGGAGCAATCTCTTGATACGCACGAAGCGACGGATGCATACAATGTCAGCATAGACCCTAGCCATACTTACTTCGTGGGTGGTGATGACTGGGGCTTTGTGGTTTGGGCGCATAATACAGTTATTGCACAAGGGTGTGCACAGTCTCCAATAAGTCCTGCTCCAAATAACGCAAAAGAAATCCTGGATCAACTTCCAGGGAAAAAGGGTAAAACAGGGCCGATCAAAGAAGTTCCGAACGAGCAAGCCTTAAGGGACTTGTTCGATACGCTGAGTAAAGAGGGAAAGACTGTCAACCCTGGAACATATCCTGGGGTGGTCAAGGAACTGCCTGACGGGACGATGGTCCGTATGCGTCCAGGTTCCAAGAGCGGAGGAGCGACTCTCGATATCACAATGCCAGACGGCAAAATCTACAAGGTGCATATTCAATGAGCAAAAACACGGACGACATCTATGAACAGCTAGGAGACGACATGGTGAGCCACGGATGGCTTGTTCAATGTGTTCATCAAGAAAATCAGTCGCGGCTGGAATGGAAATCTGTACTCGCAGAGCTTTTAGCAAGAGATGTCGAGATCGGAGATACAAGGCAAGCCTCACCTGAATATCTCGAATTCATCGCCTGGAAGGGAAAAATTGAGGAACGCGTGGCGAGAGCCGCAGAGCGGGTTGAGAGCCTGACTGGTCCTGATCGGGAATTCGCCTATTGGTTGGCTTTGCGGAAGAATGTCGATCACTTTGAAAGAGACGAAGTATAGCGGTCGCGGTAGGTGTCCCGTCCTAGCCGGAGTCTACACTCCCCGTGAGTTATGAACAAGGAGTGTAGGGATGGAACGAGCGCGAATGGTGGTGAGCCCGGAGGTAAAACGGGCGATCGTAGAGGAGCTGGAGAGTGGTCAGCTCTCGCTGCGAGAAGCGGCGGCTCGTGGGCATTCGACGGTGAGTCGCGTACAACTGTGGCTGAAGGAGTACGGCAAGTATCAACCCAAGCGTGACATCGTCGAGGTCGTGATGAAGAGTGAAGAAGAGAAGATCGCCGCCCTGGAGAAGGCGTTGGCGGAAGCCCACCTGAAGCTGCTGGTGCACGAGAAGATCATCGAGCTGGCAGGGAAGAAGTACAAGGTGGACTTAAAAAAAGCTTTTGGGTCGCCGCCGTCGAGCAGTGCCGAGGTGAGACCGAAGCCGGGCTCGGGCAACTCTGCCGGGCGGTAGGGCGAAGCCGGGATGCGTACTACAAGCATCACCAGCGTAGCAGAGATGACAGCGACGAGGAGGCAGTGATCTTGAAGACGGTCGAGACGATTCGTGCGAAGGAACCTCGCGTGGGCACGCGGAAGCTGGTGGACCGGCTTCACAAGCACCACGCCACGAAGGTAGGTCGCGACCGTCTGTTTGACTTGCTTCGTAACGCGGGTCGCCTGGTGAAGGTGAAGAAACGCTTTGAAAAGACGACCTATTCGCGTCATGGTTACGCCGTGGCACCGAACCGGATCAAGGGGCGGAAGATCACGAAGCCGAACCAGGTGCTGGTCTGCGACTGCACATACATCCGGCTGCGTGGTCGGCAGTTCGCCTACCTGTTTCTGGTGAGCGATGCGTACACACGACGGATCGTGGGGCATCACGTGAGCCGGGACTTGTCGCACCACTCGGCAGTGATCGCACTGTCGAAGGCGGCAAGCTGGCTGCGGGAGACCCAGGGCGTGTCGGGGCAGGGCGTGATTCATCACTCTGATCGCGGCTGCCAGTACTGCTGTCACGAGTTCCTGGCGGCGTTGCGGTCGTACGGGATGGAGTCGAGCATGACCGATGCCGATCACTGTTACCAAAACGCCATCGCCGAGCGGATCAACGGCATCCTCAAGGACGAGTTCAACCTGGACGCGGACTTCATGGATATCAACCAGCTACGAACAGCGGTCGACCAAGCCGTGGAGGTGTACAACACGATACGGACGCATTGGAGCCTGGGCCTGCGAACTCCGCAGGAGATGTATGCCCAGGCTTCCCTAACAACCCCAAGCAGGTGTGGCACCGAGGGAAGTTGTTGACATGTCAATATCCCCCCGGACCCCCCTTTTACTACTACTACGGGTGTAGACTTTATTTAGGACGAGAGAGTCTTTTTTCTGATCGCAGTTCTTGCCGAATTACGACTGTATGGATTCCGGCTGTAAAACAGCCGTATGCGTCCGACGAATCCCGTCACTTCGTGCCGGGGTTTGGTGTCCCCGTCTTAATTCTGATCGCACATTATCCCGAATTAAGGCTGTAGCGATTTCGGCCTGTCAGAGGCCCGATTCCCGAATTGCTGCGCAATCTGGAGGCGGGATGTACGACGCTGCTGGTCAGATGAAGAAGAGGAAGCATGGTGGTACGATGCTGGTAATTGGGTGGAAGAAGTTGTGTCACTCTTGCGATGCAGCGGAGGAGTCAGTGCACGGCAACCGGGAACGGTGCCGCTCGTACATCCGCACCAGGATGCTGACGGCGGATTTGAAGTCGTAGCCCATGGTGAGAAGCAGGTCGATGTTGTTGAGATTCTTCTTGCAGCCGAAGCAGTGGGCGAGGTTGTTGCGAGGGTTGACGGTGGCGAGCATCTCTTTGCAATGCGGGCAGAGGAAGCGGTAGCGTCCTTCGCTGCGTTTGGCAGGCGGACCATCGGTGCCGGTCAGCTGCTTCATCCACGGTAATCCTCAAACAGATGCAGTTGAAGAACCCCGTATCAGCTTCGTCCTGCTTCAACCTTAGCCTTTGGCTTTGGTTGGTGGTTAAAGTTGCTTTCCCAGCCACAGCACCACCACGCCCCACGTCAGCAGCAATGGTCCCTCCAGGCAAAGCCACCACCAGGGCATGCCTGTCAGCATACCCACGAACACGAGGACTATGGCGTGGCCAATGGCGATCCATGCCAGACAGCGGATCACGGGTAGATATTTCTCGACGTGCCGCGAAAGAAACAGCAGCAGGAGGCCGTGGGCCACATACATCAGGGAACTGGAGCGAGCCAGGTAACTGGTGATAGGTACCTGCGGGAATGGCCCCAGACCCGCCCGCGTTTGCCAGTCTGCCATGGTTGAGTCTGGAAGAAACAGCACGACCAGGGCGAGGCAATCAATCAAACCACAGGCGAAGAGGACAAGGCGCAGGAGTCGAAGGCGAGTGGGCAACATTCTTGGCGCTTCCGCTTGCTTGAGCGATTCCTTCAAGATAGACAAGAAATATCCGATCGGAGTTGCTGTTATAGCAAGGATGGCGACTGCTGCGCCGCGCTCTGTCTTCAGAACTTTGGGTATTCCCCTCAAGACATGCACAAGTAGCACAAAAAATGGCGCGAGACAGGGAGCAAAACCGATTCCGCTACGTCTAATTCACCACCTACGCCGATTTATCAGCGTGGATGGATCTGCATCATCTTGCGCACGGAGTCGCTCCATGGGTTTGGGTTTCTTCTCTCGCCGTACCCCGTCGTCTACCCCTCGCCCGGCTGCACGCCGTACTTTGGCCATAGAATCACTGGAAGATCGTCTGGTGCTGACGGTCTCGCTGGGCACCATCACCGCCGTGCCCGTGCTGGCGACCAAGCACACATACATACCTGTATCTGCCACCGATACCAATGGATTGCCACTGACGTACAGCGTCACGAGCGCCAACAGCAACATCGTGGCGTCGATTTATACTGGCGGTCGGACACTGGTCCTCAACGTGAGCGGCAAGGACTCCTCGGGAGTCGATTTCAACGGCAACCTGGTCCTCAAGCTGTTTGAAGACAAGATGCCCAAGACGACCGCTCGCATCGTGGAACTCGTCAACAGCGGGTTCTACAACGGCCTCATCTTCCATCGTGTCATCAAGGGCTTTGTTGCCCAGGGTGGTGATCCTGCAGGCAATGGCACTGGTGGTTCAGGCACCAACTTCGATGATGAGTTCAAGCCGAGCCTGACGTTCAACAGTTTCGGCCTGCTGGCCATGGCCAACGCTGGCGACGATGATAATGATTCCCAGTTCTTCATTACCGATACCGCCAGCTCGGCTACCTTCCCGCAGCATCTCAATTTCAATCACAACATCTTTGGTCAGATTGTCGATGGTCTGGACATTTTCCAGAAGATCATGAACACGCCAGTGACCAGCGACAAGCCCAACACTGACGTGAAGATCAATCAGGCTTATCTCGTTAACACCAACAAGTATGCGATTCTGGATCTCTCTTCAGTCAACAGCTTTACTGGCAGCGGGAATGTGACCATCACGGCCAAGAACTCCCGTAACGAGACAGCCTCGACGACGGTAAGCATTACCGCCCAGGCTGATGCGGTGAATGGCACGCCCACGAATGATCGCCCGTTCCTCAATGACATCCGGGATACCCAGATCACCAAGAACACTGTGCTGACCTTTGATGTCACCGCCACCGATCTGGAAAACGACGCGCTGACCTTTGTCGTTCGCAAGGCGGATTTCTCAGAACTGACAGCTGCTGATCATGTGACGGTCAGCATCACCCAGCTCAATAATGTCTCCGCCCGCATTACGCTGACACCCGACGCAGACTTTACCGGACTGTTGAACCTGAAGATCGGCGTCACCAGCGTAGTGAGCAATCCACAGACTTCCGATTATGACACTCAAGCCTTCAATGTGCTGGTGACAGATAACCCGCTCACTCCGACTGACCTGGCACTGGTATCCGGTACGGGAGTCAACCCAGGCAATACGGTCACCACGGATACGCCGACGATTGAATTGAAAGCACCTGCAGGCAAGACCGTGAAGATTCTCCTGGGAGGCACGGAGATCGGCACGGCCACCGAGACCAGCACTGCTGGCACCTACCGATTTACCATCCCGGGCAACAAGCTTCTGCTGGGTGCTAATTCCATTACTGCCATTACGACTGAGAACGACATTGATTCCCTGCCCAGTGCAGTTCTCACTGTCACCTTCGCTCCGCTCATGCAGCAGGTGTATGTGGTTCCTGGAGCAGCAGGCGAACAGGTGACTTTGACGTTTGATTTCCTGGTTGCAACTGCTGGCTTCAAGAACGAACTGGGGCTGTTTGTTGTTGACGATCTCAGCGGCACGGTCAATGGGGTTGCACCATCTGCCAGCAATTACTGGTCCACCGTGGCAGCCGACAACTCACGGCAGGTGATCTTCTCCTTCCAGCCTGGTGGCTCACGAGCGACCAAGACCTTCACCTTTGAAGCAGGCACCAAGCTGGGGTTCTACCTCTCTGCCAATTCGACGTTCAACGTGAATAAGGCCAAGAGCATCTATTCTTCCATCAAGGCAGCAAACCAGGACGGCATCTTCCACGCGGAGCACTACACGGAACGCACCGGCTCTCGCGCCGTCTATGGATTTGAAGACAGCTGGAAGGGTGGCGATCGCGACTTTAATGATATGGTCTTCTCCATCCGCAAGACAACCACCGTTCCAGCCGTCGGTGCCCTGCAGGTGGATCTGGCCAGTCCTTCCAATCAGGTGAAGGGCAACTTTGCCATGCTGCCCACGCTCAACAGCCGATACCGTCCGATGGGTGGTGAGATTGGCATCTTCCAGGTGCTGAATGCCCAGGGCACCATAGCTGCTCCTACCACGGCTGATCCGAACCGCACGTTGAACCCGGGTGATGCGGGCTATGCCCAGGCCGCGCTCAGCCAGGTTGGCAAGCAGGTACTCTTCACCAAGGGTGACGTGCCCGCGGAAACGACCCGCAGCATCAATATGGCAGGTGGCTCGTACTTTGGTGTCTATTACATCAACAAGGGCACTGCTGCCAACTTCCTTTCGGTGAACCCTGCGAATGCCATCACCTCCGGTCAGCCCAATGCCTTCTTCTCGTTTGCCGGTGCGAATCCGGATGGTGGCAAGGTCCACATGAGGACCTATGGCAAGAATGGCGTTTCACGGACCCAGACAGGCCTGCTGCCTTCCGCCAACGATGCACAACGCATTCACATCATGGGTGTGGCCAACGGTGGAGACAGCAACTTCTCTGACTTTATCCTGACTTACAATCAGTCTCTCTGATCCAACTGGTGAGGCAGATAGCTCCAGGCAACAAGGAAGCTGAGGTCGCAAGACTTCAGCTTCCTTGATTTTTGTCGGACACCGCAGGTGGCAGGCTACAATGACGGAACGCAGCGGAGAAGCAATCCATGGCCCGTCCCAAGTCGAAAGCATCGAAGAAGAGCACACCAGCAGTCAGGAAGAGCAAGTCAGCTGTTAAGGGAAAGGGAAAAGCCAAAGCTCGAACTGCAACCAGAGCCAAAGCACCGGTACCGGCAGCAAAGACCACCAGCAAGCCGGCGAAGAAGAAAGTGATTCGCTATCGCAATCCACTGGCCAAAAAGCTGATACCACAGAAGACCATCCGCTTCAAAAAGGTCAGGCATCCACATGATGGCCAGGGCATCACCTTCCGTGTGCCCAGCTCCTGGAAAGAAACCTGGGGCAGTGAGGACAATGCTCTCTTCTATCCATTGGTGCCCGGAATGACCGGGCCTACTCCGGTCGGCGGCAAACTCTTTGTCCGCTTTCGCCTGGAACCGGTGGGGCACGCCAATGAGGCAGCTGCGTTTGCGCTGCTGCTTTCGCATCGCACCAAGCCGGAGCAGCAAGTGGTGGAGCTGGGGGATGAAGTCTACCTGCTTCACTTCACGACCAACCACAACATGGAAGGGTTTCACGCGATCGATTATCTGTGGTTTCTGGCCAAACCGTTTCCGCCTCGAAGAGTCGCAGTGGCCAGCTTTCTCTTCAGCGGCATAGCTGAGCTTTTTGACGGCAAGAATGCACCGGAAGCTCACGTCATTGAGATGCTCCAGAAAGAGCTTCCCAAGGCAGTGTTCGATCGGGAGATTCTGCCGGTGGAACGAGAGTAATCTTACTCCACTTCGTCCTGGAACTGATGGAACTGCATGTACTGCCAGTGTTTGTAGCGGGCGCAGCGACGAATAAGCTCCGCGTCAGTGCCTTCATCCAGCACTGCACCCTGAAACAGCATGATCACGCGATCCGCCTTGCGAAGTGTTGAGAGTCGCGTGGGCAACAGGATCGTCGTGCGGTTTTGCAGAAACCGGGCCAGGGTATCATCGAACCAGGCCTTGTCTTCGTCGGTCAACCCTTGGGCCGGCTCCTCGATGACCATGATGGTCGGATCACGGAGAATCGCTCGTGCCAGGGCGATGCGGAACTGCTGGCTTACCGTCAGGGATTCCCCCAATTCACCAATCATGGTTTCGTAGCCGCCCGGCAACTTCATGATGAAGTTGTGGGCATGCGCTGCCTTGGCTGCCTCGATGATTCTGGGCAACGTGTAGGACTCATTGCCACACCCAATGTTGTTGGCCAGAGTATCGTTGAAAATCAAGTCGTCCTGCAGGACCAGACCAACCTGGTTCCGGACGCTCTCGAGCGTGGCCCATGGAAGTGGCTTATCATCCACCCGCACTTCGCCCTGATCCGGATCGATGAGTCGGGGAAGCAGGTAGGCAATCGTGAGCCTCGCACGTTCATCGCCTACCATGGCCACATGTTCACCCGTGGCAACGCGAAGGCTGAGTTGATCGAGCAGTACATCGTCTGTACCTGGTGCTACCACGGTGACATTCACCAGGTCGAGTTTCTGAGCGAGCGGCGGGAGAAACTCGGCACCTACCACCTGCTTGACATCGGTCTCCTGGTCGAGCAAATCAAAGAGCCCCTTTGCCGCACTTTGTGCTTTGGCAACCTGATGCCAGGCCACGTACCACCGCTGCAGGATGAGGAAAATGCAGGTCAGGGTGAGCAGCATGAGGGCGATAGGAAGAAAACGCAGGCTCTGGTCGAGAATGTTACCGACCACGGCGAGTGCCAGGAGAGGACCGAGGATGGCAATCAACGCCCATCGGCCATGCCTGCTGAGAAACTGCCAGTACCAGCGTGACTGAACAGCCTGACCCTGACGGTGGAGCAATCGTTCAAGACGACTCCTGCTGTATTGTTCCATACCAAAGGTCTTCACCAGCCGATGCAAGGAGAGACTTTCCATCAGCAGCATCTGACCTTCGGTAGCCCGCAAGGCATCACGTCGCTCTGCTTTGCGAGCTGCTGCACTGATGGCGGAGCTGAGAATCCAGTAGAGCGTCATCACACCGAGTAAGGCCAATGACGTCCACGGTATGCCGTGCACACTATCGACCAGAAACAGGAAAAGGAGCAGCCAGGCAAGATTGCAGGGCTCGTGAGCGGTGCGGATAAACCAGCCGTAGAGGCCATCCTGCAGGGTATCGAGGGCCCGCATGGTCGAGCCGATCAGCGGCCCCTTGCTCACCTGCCTGAGGGTCAGTGATCCCAGGCGATAGGCATGGGTATGCACACTCCGACGCAGGCGTGTTATGGCATCAATGGCGGCAGCAGCAGCAGTGCGTTTCTGAAGAAAGGTAACCAGGCTGTATGCCAGGGCAGCCAGCATGATTCCGATCACGAGGGTAATCAGATAAATGAAGTTATTCCGCAGGTCCGGGTAGGTATCTACGATGGACTGGAAGAAGGAGCCAGGAACGCTGTGATGCGTGCGGATGGCCAACCCCTGCAGTCCCAGGCCCTGATGAGTTTCCGCCATCCTGGCAATGCCAGCGAGGTCGGTGTGCTCGACATGCCTGGCGGCCCATTCCCTGATGACCTGCGGGTCTCCCACAGTTCCTTTGGTGATGGCCAGATCAAGCAGCAAGCCTACCAGGCCCAGTATCATGACCAGGAAGAAGCCGGAAAAAGGTGCGAGTACCAGAGACAACGTCGGCGTGACGGGGCGATACCACAGGTAATGGCGTGCACGCTGAAAAGCCGTACGCTGCGACATGATCTACCTCAACAGGCGCTGCCTTACCGTGGCGAGACGCCTGCTTCATACTCCACGCTCAAGACATCCATCTTGAGTTTGCCAATCAGACGGGTGACAGGTAACAGGGGAAGAAACGAATCGGTATCGTTCCAGTGGGCATCCAGCACTTTGACATGGCCACCTGCAATGTGCCCCTGCCCCAGAGTGCCATCGAGTGAGTACCACTTGCCATCGACCCAGACTTCAAACCACATGTGGAAGCACATGGCCCGTTCAGAAGGAACATGTATCAAGCCGATGGCAGTCCGGCTGGGCACGCCAGCAGCACGACACATGGCAGCTGCCAGCACCGCATGCTCGGTGCAGTCGCCATCCAGCGACTTGGCTGTTTCCGCAGCGGTGGCGAATGCCTTGCCATAGTCCTTGTTGGTCATGTTGCGGTGAATCCAGAGCTCGATGGCCAGAGCCTTCTGCCAGGGATCGGGCATGCCAGTGGTGGCTGAACGTGCGAGCCGTTGCACGGTGGGATCGTCGCTAGTGATGAAGTGGTTGCTCCGCAGATATTCCATCGGCTTCCTGGCATCCACCTTAGCTGAAGAGTTGGGACCATCCATCCAGCGGGCAGTGATGGTCAGCTCCTGAGGGCTTTTGATCTTCACTTCCTGCCTGGGTTCATTGGCGAAGGCTGTCTGATGTCCCTCGACATCTTTGAGAAGAACACGATACTGCACAGCCCGGGTCGTATTGAAGTTGTTGAAGCTGCGGTTGAGACGCACCAGCTGGGAGAAACCGATGTCAGCATTAGGATTGCTGACGACGGCATTCCCCTTGGGAATGGCTTTTTCCTTGCGGGTGCGGAAGAAGGTCAAGTCGCCCAGTCCGGGGACGTTCTGTTCCCGTTTGTAGACTTCACCCTGATCGTTGACCCAGCAGGTCATGGCGGGCAGTTGGATGTCTCCAATCTTCTGCAGCTTGACGGAGACCTTCCAGAAGGGAACCATGCGGCCATCGAGCAGCTTGGTCGGTTGCTTTTCCGCAACACTGACGTGATAGTTCAATACGGTGTTGAAGTCGCTGGAGAAGCTCTTGAAGTCAAACTCCAGGCCCTGCTTCATTTCCCTGCTGGTGTAGAGCTTCTCCATGGCGAAGAGCCCCAGGGCTGCATCATTCCAGGGCTCCAGCTTCTTGACCGGCGGCTGGCTACCCTGGTTCTTGGTGATGGTGACGCCTTCCTTGCTGACGATACCACTACGGATGAGTTCTTCATCCCGTCCCATCGATTGCCTGATAGTGAACTGCTTGATTTGACCAGACGGGCTTTCAATCATGTTGAAACTGAAATGCATCTTCATGGTCTGATTGAAACGAGTCAGGGAAAGATGAAGCTCTTCCGTGCTTTGAATCAGATCATTGGGCATGGGGCGATAGAGCCCATGCGAATGTCCGACATGCGCTCCCTGCAGGTAGATGGCTTCCCAGAACTCGCTGAGTGGCTCCCCAGGTGGCAAACGATCCTGCCCGGATGCCACAAAGGCACAGGCCAGCAGGATCAGCCAACTGTAAAGCACTCGCCAGCTTGCTGGAAGCATGACACCCCTCCATGATGTTCCATCAGTTGAACAAAGGTATCTTAAGCGAAACTGGGCAGGTTGTTACAGTCCGATCTGCCCGGAAAGAGCTGCTCGTTTTGACAACCGTAGCAGGTATGACGGATGTGAGTGAAAGAAGTGCTGACTTCTACGTTGCACAGTAGACAGGCTGAATCATGCGATAAGGCTGGCTTTCTGATAAGGTATAACAGGCTCAGTCGTTGCGTTTACTTCCATAATTATGCGGCAATGTGCGCAGAACATACACGGATAGGCTAAATAGCGAAACCATGCTGACGAAATGCTGTAAGTATCAATATGGTATTATGTTACGTCAAATGCTGTTGTTCTGATCCTGTCTGAAATCGACTCCTTCCATTTTTCATGATCTCCCCAACTGCTTACGCAGCGATGGGTTGGAGCAATCTGCAACTGTACACCTTGACCGAGTGCTACGCATCGTTGATAGAATAGACCTAGACTTGCACATGTAGTTGCGGTTCCTTGCCAGTTTAGGCTGACCTTGGGGTGGTACCGGGGTTGGCTGCGTCCACAAACTAGCTGTTGCCTGGTTGAACCGGGTAGCGGCATGGGAAGGTGTCTCGAACATGAGTCCTGCCGCCCTGCGAGCCTTATCGGTCGTGAACGGGTGGGAGACCGTGCGCTATGAACTCCTGCAGACACGCATGTGCGATCTAGGAGTTTCGGTGGAAGACGCCAGCATCGAGGACTGCATCACACGACTGTATCGTGAACTGGACTCCAAGAAGCTGAAGTTCAAGCCACGCTGCTACCTGACGGATGGCTGGGGCTGCCCCAACGAAGTGCCGATCATTGGCGTGCCTTTCTATCTGGCGGATCGCCGTCTGGCCCGGCTGGAAGAAGAGCAGACGGGCGAACTGGAAGACGATTCGTTCGTCATGATGCTCCTTCGCCACGAAGCAGGGCATGCGATCAACTATGCATACCGTTTATGGGAATACGATGGCTGGACGGAGATGTTCGGCAAGTTCTTCAAACCCTATCGCGATCACTATCTGCCGAACCCCATGAGCCGGCAGTTCGTTCGCCATATTTCGCACCACAAGTGGGGGCGAACGTATGCCCAGAAGCACCCCGACGAAGATTTTGCTGAAACCTTTGCTGTCTGGATGACGCCGCGCTCCGCCTGGCGCCGCAAGTATCGTTACTGGCCAGCCATGAAGAAGCTGGAGTATCTCGACAAACTCATGCGGCAAATTCGGGATGTCAAACCCATTCTGAATGATGGTCCTGACTATCAGCCCATCAGCGAGATGGATTGGACTCTTGCGGAGCACTATGGCAAACAAGCCGAGCGCTATCGTGCCGAGGCTCAGGGCTTCGTGGATGACAAGCTTCGCAGCGTCTTCCCCGAGTTGCGAGCACGCATCGTGAAGCCAGCAGCTTCGCTTATTCAGGATGAACGCATGCTGCTCTCCGAGAGGGTCGTGCGCTGGACTACGCTGGAACTCGCAGAGGTGGCAGCCATCGTGGACAAGCTGGCAGCGCGGGCGGAAGTGCTGGGATTGCACTATAAGCAGAAGGATCGGCATCACAAAGTGCTCGACCTGGTGGCCTTGCTGACTTCGCTTTCCATGGATTTCAATTACACAGGACGATTGACTGGCTAGCCCGGTGGGTTACCATGCACTCCACGGAGTGCTGTCGTGTTTGAAACGTTTCTCAGTATCCTGTACTGGTTTGCCCGGCCCAGCATTGCTGCCTGGGCCGGTGCTGTTGCTACGGTAGTCGCTGTCTTTCTGGCGGAACCACGTCGGCATCTGCGTGCGCCACTACGATTTCTCGGCCGCATCCCGCGCATCATCATCGTCTGGCTGATCATCGCTTTTCTGCTGTCCCAACTCGCAGGGCGCGGCGCAGGTGGGGCAGGGTCGGGAGGGGGCCGGGGGGATACACAGGGGCCCTGGGTCTTCGACAAGACCAGCGATGGTTCCGCTGCCTATGTGGTCAAGATCCGCTTTGTCGCCCAGCCCGGCAAAACGGAACTCGCCAGCGACTTCCTCTGCATCGTTCGCATCGAGACCCAGGATGGCGTAGCGGAGGAACGCAAGCTGATGGCAGATACCCTGGCTGACTTTGAACAGCAACTGGAACGGCGACTACGCAGTCTGTCTGATCGACCATCGAAGTTGATAGTAGAACGCATGCCCTATCCCGGTGAAGGAGTGCTGCGGCTGATCCACAGCCAGGTGGAGAAGATCTGGCCTGACCTGCCCTACGAAGAGGTGGCACCATGAAGTCCATTCCTCGCTGGGGCATTCTGGCTGGGCAATCGGTGGATGGCGATACCTGGAAGCAAAACGCCGCACTGCCGGCTGGTCCGCGCTGGATAGCGCTGCAGCAGCCTGGTGACTACAGCCTGATCGACCTGGACGGACTGGCATGGCTCTGGCAACCACGACAGAACGAAGAACAACTGCAACAGGAACGTCTCCTGTTTCTGCCATGGGCCCGGGCTCTCATCCAGGCACGGCAGAATCATCTGGCTCCCATCATCCTGGTAGCTGTTGAGCCGCTCAATGAACTACCTGATGAAGCCCGCCAGCGGGCAATCGAATGGCTGCAGGGTACGACGCAGCAACTGAAGCAACTGTATCGCCGGGAGTTGAGTGGCTGGGTGCCTGCAGGATTAGTCGATGTATCTCGAATCACCCTGCAGGCAAATGGGCCTGAAGCAGGGCAACGAGTTGCTGATGCCCTGTCCAGGCTTGGGACCACGGTCTCACTGTGGAAGCAGAAGGTACACCGCCAGGCGGAGCGATGCCTGGCAGCTGGCCTCGTCCTAACACTCCTTTACCTCAGCATGCTCATCAGCACCATCTTCTGGAAAGGTAAGCCGGCTGGCACACAACGCAACCAGGAACTCGTCCGCTGGAGTCCGGCTGAGTGGCAACAGCACGTCAGTGATTGCAAGCTGCTGCTCAAGCAGTTGCACAGTCGGGGATATGAGCAAGTGAGCGTGGAAGAGCAGCAGCGGTTTACTGAACATTTACGCTGGCTGCCCATCAGCCTGGATGTGCTGGAGCAACGGCGGCCGACCAAGGAAGTGCAGCGCTGGCGCAACGAAGTGCAAACCCTGCTGACTCAGATGGAATCACAACTCGAAAGCTGGACTAAAACCAGTGCCAGCACCGTAATGGATCGTGTCTCAGAACAGACCCGTGCCCGGCAACTGCTGGAAGGTGTCTTTGAGCCTCGCCGACCGCCGACGGTGCTTCACCGCGCAGCAGCACAATACTGGCAAGGCGAACGAGCCTTGTTGCTTGCGCAATTGCAGGCCATCGTGCAAGGTGGAACCAGTCGAGCAGTTATGGACGGAAGCCTGCTCGGCCTGGTCAAGGAGAAGTACGCCAGACTGGAACCATGCCGCGTGCATGCACCCGAAATGCAGACAGCCTTGTTGCAGGAGTTGCAGAGCAGCATTGCCTGGCTGGAGACTTCGCTGGCCAAAGAGGGTAAGAATAGCGATCCCAAACCAGCGTTGCTGGCAGAGGTGATGAAGTGATAGCCACCTGACCCGGCGTTCATGTTACTCTCAGAGTGAAAGGCACCTTTCACCCTTGAACCTGCTTGAACACAGACGGTGGAAGAGGGGCATGACACAACTGGGCAGTCGATGTCCCAGGTGCTGGCTAGCTACATCTTCTCTTTCACCTCAATGCCAAGTAAATCGAGACCTTTCTGCAGAACTCGGGCTGTGATATCACACAGGAAGAGTCGCGACCTCTGAAGATCCGGTGTTTCGGCTTTGGCCACCGGGCAGTTCTCAAAGAAGCTGCTGAATGCGTTGGCGAGATCCCAGAGATAGCCTGTGATGCAATTGGGACGATAGTCGATAACGGCTGCATCAAGAGCTTCGGGGAAGCGGAGGACGGCCAGTGCCAGGCCCCGTTCCTGCGGCGTGTTCAGCAGCACCGTGGGATTCTGCTCACGGATGCTGGCTGGTGTGACACCCACTTTGCGGAAGATCGACTGGATACGGGCATAGGCATACTGCATGTAGGCCCCAGTGTTGCCTTGCATGGCCAGCATCTTGTCCCAACTGAAGACATAATCGGTACTGCGGTTCTGACAGAGGTCGGCATATTTGACAGCACCGATGCCGACAGCCTTGGCTACCTGGGTCCGCTCATCCGGTGGAAGTTCCGGGCTGTTTTCATCCACGATTTTCTGTGCCCGCTCTACTGCCTCGTCCAGAAGTGCGCTGAGTTCGATGGCTCCGCCTTCTCGTGTTTTGATCGGCTTACCATCCGTGCCCAGTACTGAGCCGAACGAAATGTGCTGCAGATCCAAAGCAGTGTATCCCCAGAGCCTGGCTATGCGGAAAAGCTGTTGAAAGTGCAGCGACTGTCGGAAATCGACTACATACAGAACGATATCGGCGTGAAACGTATCCACGCGATGTCGAATAGTTGCAAGATCCGTTGTGGTGTAGGTGAAGGCACCGTCACCTTTCCGTACCAGCGATGGCGGCTGATTCTCGCCATGAAAGATGACAAGCGCTCCCCGACTTTCCTCGACAATGCCCTTGGTTTGCAGCTCGGCAACGACATCCGCCAGCTTGGGGTTGTAGTAGCTTTCTCCCAATGTGTAGTTGTAAGGGAGAATTCCCAGCTTGTGATAGACACGGTCCAGCTCTGCCTGGCACCAGGGCATCATGCGTTCCCACAGGGCAACGTTTTCCGGATCGCCCCGGTGAAGCTTGGCGGTTTCCTGACGGCACGCTTCAGCAATCGTCTGTCCGCCTGCCTCGTCATCCTCATCTGTGCCTCCTTCTTCCTTGATCAGGTTGCGCACATGGATGTAGATGCGGACCATTTCCGCTACGGGGTCTTTGTCCAGTGCTGCCTGGTCCAGAAAATGTTTCCATCCATAGATGAGGATGCCGAACTGCGTGCCCCAGTCACCCAGATGATTATCGGTGATGACGGAATGCCCCAGGAATCGCAGTAACCTGGTCAGGCTATCTCCGATGATGGTGCTGCGCAGGTGCCCTACGTGCATGGGCTTGGCCACATTGGGCGAGCTGTAGTCAATCACATAGGTCAGGGGCCTGGCTAACGCAGGCACACCCAGCCGATCATCCTTTGCCAGCGATGCTACCTGCTCCGCGAGGAAAGTGCTGGTGAACCGCAAGTTGATGAAGCCTGGCCCTGCCACATCTGCCGATTCCAACCCGCTGCGATCCAGGTGAGCGATGAGTTCCTTTGCCACATCCTGAGGCTTCTTGCCGAGTTGCTTGGCGAGTGCCATGGCACCGTTGGCCTGGTAGTCGCCAAATCGGGCATCCTTCGTGGGCTTGAGCGTATCGGGCTTGAGCGTTGCTTCGGTTCCCAGCGCCAAGGTAGCAGCCTGGATGCGAGCTTGCAGTAATGATTGCAGATTCATGTCATTGATCAGAGAGTAAGGGACTACGTCAACATAGGAATAGCAGTGTGCTGAGTCCTGACTCCCGGAAGACAAGTTGCATGCAACCGATGTTCGCTCTGCTCAAGGATGCCCTTACAGTGCCTCCGGCAGGCAGCGGTATTTTTCCCGGCCGCGGTACAGAGCCTGCCGTGCCATCATGTAACGGGGCATGCGGTAAAGGCTCGAGCGGCTGCATCCGGCAAGTTCGGCAATCTGCTCGTCCGACCAGTCAGGATGATCGGCCAGGGCCGCGAGTGCCATGGCTTCCTTGCTGATGCGGGAACGAGGCCGATCGGGCATGCTGGCCGGAAAAATGACAAGCGGTGGCTTTGCCTTCTCCTCGGCCGGTTCCTCGATCCAGAACATGCCATGGCCATCCGTACACACGATGCCATCGTGACGGATGGCATGATCCTCGAAGCTGTTCAGTGGAAGCGGAACAACCCGGGTACCGAAGTGATACTGGTTGACCAGGTGGCGAATCAGATCGACATCGAATTCTTCGAAGTGATAGTCACGTCCCCACGCTCGCAACTGCCTGCCGCAGGGGCTGAGCCGGAGCGGTTGCAGGCGCTCCAGCACCTTATTCACTTCAGGCAAAAGGAATGGGTAATAACAGGCACAGAGCCTGGCGAGTTCTGTAGCCAGTTGAAAGCCGCGTGCCTTGTCGAGCGACGCAGGCGACCAGTGCTTACGGTAAGCCATATCTGCCTCACACTTCTGGTGGCCAGCCCTGGTATCCAGTGTCTGGATCCAGCCACGGGTTCATTTGTCACATCCATAGTGGTAAGGCAGACTATAACGAACGAAAGAATAGTTGTATAGTGTACAAGATTAAATTTGTGGAGTGCCCTGTGCCGACTTCACCTTGACAAGGGAAGTCGATGGTTCTGAACTACTGAACGCGGGAAATGATCCTACACCATGCATGCTTACAGCATGGCACGAATGACAAAGCAGCCGGGAATGCCCGGCTGCTCAGTTGATGATGCTGGATATCTACTATTGTCTGAGCAGCGATCAGACCGCAGGGCCTGCAGCACGGACTTCCGCACTGGCGACGCTGGCATACTGCTCAAAGTTCCTGGCAAAGAGCCCCGCCAGTTTCCGGGCAGTAGCATCGTAGGCGGCTTTGTCGGCCCAGGTGTTTTTCGGAATGAGGATTTCCGCAGGCACATGGGGACACTCTGTCACCACACTCAAGCCGAAGACAGGATCTCTCTGGGTTGGTGCATTCGCCAGATCGCCGGCGTGAATGGCATCGATGATGGCCCGGGTATAGGCAAGCTTCATACGCTTGCCGGTGCCATAGCTGCCACCACTCCAGCCAGTGTTCACGAGCCAGACATTCGCCTGATGCTTCTTCATCTTGTCGGCTAGCAGCTCAGCATACTTGGCTGGGTGCCAGACAAGGAAAGGGCCACCGAAACAGGGGGAAAAGGTAGCAGTCGGGTCTTTCACGCCTACTTCGGTACCGGCGACCTTGGCCGTGTAACCACTGATAAAATGATACATCGCCTGCGTCGGCGTCAGTTTGCTCACAGGTGGCAATACGCCAAAGGCATCAGCAGTCAGGAAGATGATGTCCGTCGGATGCCCCGCGACGCAGGGAATCTTGGCATTGCGAATAAACTCGATCGGATAGGCACCGCGGGTGTTCTCGGTCAGCCGGCTGTCTTCAAAGTCAGGCTGGCGGTCATCCTCAAGCACCACGTTTTCCAGCACAGCACCAAAGTGCAATGCCTGGAAGATGTCAGGTTCCGATTCGGGAGTCAGGTTGATGGTCTTGGCGTAGCATCCACCTTCGATGTTAAAGACGCCGTCGTCGGACCAGCAGTGTTCATCATCGCCGATGAGCAGTCTCTTGGGGTCAGCTGAAAGCGTCGTCTTCCCTGTGCCGGAAAGTCCAAAAAGCAGCGAAGAGCGACCTGTATGCCGGTCAGCAGTCGAGCTGCAATGCATGGACACGACGCCCCGTTTGGGCATCAGATAGTTCATGATGGTGAAGACACCCTTCTTCATTTCCCCGGCGTACTCGGTACCAAGGATGACCATCTCTTTGTCTTCAAAGCTGAGATCGATACTGGTCTTGCTCGTCATGCCAGCAGTCAGTCGGTTGGCAGGAAATTCGCCGGCATTATAAATGGTGAAGTCGGGCGTGCCGTATGTTGCCAGTTCCGCCTTGGTGGGCCGGATCAGCATCGTGTGCATGAAGAGTGCATGGTAAGGTCGCGCGCAGATGACTCGCACCTTGAGTCGATAGTCGGGATCCCAGCCAGCAAACCCATCGATGCAATAGAGACGGGGGCGGGTATTGAGGAAATCCTTGGCCCGTTCCCGGTTGATGGCGAAGCTCGAAGGCTCCATAGCGACGTTCACTGTTCCCCACCAGATATCCTTCTCACTGGGCATTTGCTTGACGATGCGTTTGTCTTTGGGGGAACGGCCCGTTTTCTCTCCGGAGTATGCAACCAATGCCCCAGCACCGGAGATACGTGCTCCCGGGTCGAAACGAATTGCTTCTTCGTAGAGAGTGGCAGGCGGCAAATTCCGCCCGATGAAGGGAGCTTCGATTTCGTGTGCTTTGAGTGAAAACGGCGTAGTCATACGGGAGAGTACCCAGCATTGGAAGATGACTGGTATTGTAGAAGCTGGAGCAATATGGCGAGAGTGGAATTCTGACGGGAATGTGGCAGCTGGCTTGAATCACTTGTTGACAGGGTCCACTTCACACCTGGCTAAGAGATCTGTCCAGGACTTTGCAACGTGCAACTGTGTAAGCAACTGCTCCGCCTTGCGAGGTTCCTGTATACGATTCAAGACATTGACGACTGATTCCTCAGGAGGTCCCCAACGAGTCTGGGCTCGCCGTTGCAGGCGCTGCAACAGCCGTGCAGCTTGCACATCTGGCTCTCGAAAGGTGGGAGGATTCTGGGGGCGTTTGCCCCGTTCGTTCGGCAAAGAGCTTGCTGATTCAACCCGTTGTTGAGGCAGGTCTGCCATCAACTGCTCATCGTAGATTTCATGCTCTTCCAGTCGCTCGATCTGCTGCCGGGCCTTGGACCTGACTTTCTTTTCCGGGAACCACAACAGATTGCCACAGGAAGGGCAAGGCGCGTCAGGTGTCAGACACGAAGGTTCCACGCGACAACGGTGTCCGCACACCGCACAGCGGTTCACATGGCCTTCCGGAGTGCGTGATGAGATCACCATCGACTGGCTCATCCTTTGGAGGCCAGGTGCTAAGCATCAACGAGAATACTAAGTACAGACTAACTGTACAGATGAGATGACGGCTTCAATGGGGAACCGTTCCGTCAGTAACCTAATCGCTCACCATCGGACCAGAGCGGCTGTAGCCGGGATTGGGTTGACGATAGACAGGTCCGGACCATCGGCTGGAAGGTGGCGGCATTTCCCTTCTGCGATAAAAGGCATACCTGGTTGCTACCTGCGGAGTTTCCAGGAGGTGCAGGAAGCGGCCTAGCGCCCCCCATTTACTTTCGACGAGAACAAAGCCCTTGGTGCCTGTCGCTTTCACGATGCCGCTGTGACACAGTTCATTGTTGGCATCGTAGTAGACCACGATATCGCCAGGCTCCGGTAGAATGACGGGGCGATAGCGGAAGCCGGAAATATACTTGTACACTTCGTCAACAGTGACAGAGCGTCTGCCATCTGCAAACGACCAGCCATGACAATTGTAATTGGGGTTTGACTGACTCGTGCGAATGAACTGCATCGCATATTGTGGATCATTCAGCAGTGCTTCTGCTTCCAGTTCAAGCAACAACTCATGACCCTTGGAGGTCGATTTCGCTGGCTTCCAATACGCTGCTGTGAGCATGGTAGCGCCGCCAAGCAACAGACCAGCGACAACAATCCAGCCAGATAATTTTGCGTAGTAGATCATAGCCTTCACGAGAGAGTTAGAATGATAATATAGCTACGCGGACCACACCTAGGAAATGTGGTAATCGATTTCTCATTCATGAATTTTATCTCATAACAAGGCTTCGTAGATGTCTGTAACCAGAGCAAGTTTCTCTGGCCAGGAATACCGTGATTTCACCTTGTTTCTACCTGCTTCACCATAATTCTCTCGCGTCGACTTACTATTTATCAGTATTGCCAGGTCGTCTGCCAGTTGCTCTACATTTCCACAGGGTGCAAGCAAGCCATCGCTTTGGTGGGAAATCACTTCAGCAATGCCGCCAGCACGATAACCAACACAGGGAATTCCGTTGGCCCAGGCTTCCAGCAGCACCAGCCCAAACGAATCAGACCTGCTAGGCAGCGCGAAGAGATCGATGGCTGAATAGAAGTCAGGTTTCTCCTCGTCTTTCAACGTACCAAGTACATGAACATGCGTTCGCAGCGATGCAGGCACTGTGCGCCAGTAACGGTGGAAGTTGGGCATACTCGGTCCGGCAAGCACAACTTCAACGGATACTCGCTTTTCCTGTAACATGGCTACGGCACGCAGCAAGTCGACCGTGCCTTTCTCTTCACTCAGATTCGCCAGGTGGCCAATGCGCACCACGCCATTGCCTGGCAAGTTCCATCGTTCGTCCGCACGATGTCGATTCCCACCGGTACATTCGGCCGGATCGCAACCCAGCCCTTGCAGGATGATCTTATCTGCAGCAATGCCCTGCTCCAGGACAGCCTGTCGTTCCAGTTCTGTCTGCACAAAGAGTCGGTCGGCCTGCTTCAGCAGATAGCGCAAGGGCGGACTAAGATAAGCCTGACGAGTACGGTCGTTGGCCTGTGTCGGATCACCCAGATGGAGAAACGGTGTCAGGAGAAAGGGCACGTTCATACGTCTGGCCCAGGTGAGTCCGCAAAAGAGCGGAAAGGTGTAAGGAAACGCGGAACCATGCACCAGGCGAATGGGCTGAGTCGAATGCCTGGCCAGCGCCCATATACTCGGCAACAGCGGGCTGGCAGGCATGGTCAGTCCCTGTATCCAGGGATGCGGGAGCAGCGAGAGTGCTTTGAGCACCAGTTTCCGACCCGGGAAATGGCGAACAGGATGGCGATGCACTTCCACACCGCATTCCATTGACATGCCAGCGGGCATGCGTGCAGGTCCGGGCCGCCAAAAGGCTTCGAGGGAAACCGCTGTCGTGGTGTGTACCTGAACCGGCATACCAGCTGCTGCCGCAGCTCGCGATAGCCGAGCGAAGTAGCTTTCCGCCCCGCCCAGTGCGGGCGGGTAGCGCTGAATCAGGTGAATGATGGGGGGTGTCATCCGTGACGAAAGAGGCTATTCGTTCTGGGCTTTCACGACGAAGTCGTATGACTTCTTGTAGAAGTCACTCAAAAGCTTCCCCGTCTTTTCGATGATGACCTGTTTCTCCTGAACTTCTTCACTGTTGCCAAGCGCGGCTTTCGCGGCATTGAGCGTGGAGATGTTCTTCTCGGTGCCACGCATGAGGATCAGCACCGTTAGAAAGTCGCCACGTTTTTCGAGGTCATCGTAATACTGCTCGGCCCGCGTAATCTCTTTGCTGATTTCTTCCCAGGTCAGTGGCTTGGTCTTGTTTGACCAGACATTGATGGCGAAGGCTCGGGCTTCCTTGTGATCAGTATCGCGATACATCGTCTGCCAGAGCTTTCTCAGCGTATCGTACTTTTTCTTGAGTTTGTCCTGCTTGGGATTGATCTGGAGGCTTTTTCCATAGTTCTTGATGGCTTCGTCGAAATCAAACTCCGCCTCAGCCTGCATACCGAGTTTGCGGAACTTGTGATCCTCGGTTGGATTCAATTCCAGCTGCACGGCTTCTTCCATGTTCTTTACTGAGTCGTCTAGCGACTTATGGAAGTTCCTGGCACTGGTGACAAATTCGCCCGCCTGCTTGTTGTTCTGCGCAGCCTTTTCGATACGAGGCAGTTCAGTGCCCAAATCAGCCACATCAAGCTTCAGTTTCGCTGCGATTTTGCCAAGATTCTCAATGGCTTGCTTAGCATCCCCCTTCTTCATGACATCCAGGTAGAGTACCTTGTAATCCACTTCAAAGTTATCTCGAATCTCCTTGTACTTCTTCATCCAGCGGTCGTATTCAAACTTGGTGTCTTCAATCTGGATGGCATCCCGGCTGTTGCTGATCTTCACAATCACTGGCTGTTCATCAAGTAGCGCCACGGGAGTATCGAGCTTGCCCACGCCGGCGATCTGAACACGCACGAAAGCAACATGTGAAATGGGATCGCGTGATACCACTCGTCCCTGGCCATCGGTAGTGCCCAGCGGTTCCGCACCGCCATTTTCGTAGCCGCCAGGGAAATGACTGACGCTATATCCACCGATGGGGTTGTTATCCTGATCCTGCACCTTAATGCTGAGTGGAGTCACCCGCGTGCCCAGTTTGATGGCACGGAACGCCAGGGTCTGACGATCCTTCAGCATCGGGTCCTTCAGACGACTATACAGTCGTGCCGTCACCTCTCCTTTGATGGGATCGATGTTCGTGATGTAAGCCAGCGTTTCATCCAGTTTCATGGCAGTGTAATGGTTGGCTCCGCGACGCACCTGAGCCAGTGCCATGGCTTCGCCCTGCATGATGCGAATCGTTTGTGGAACGCCAGTACCAGCTGCCCGAATCTTGATGCGCAGCGTCTGGTT
The DNA here is from genome assembly GCA_046350055.1 of Gemmatales bacterium. Classification (GTDB taxonomy): domain Bacteria; phylum Planctomycetota; class Planctomycetia; order Gemmatales; family HRBIN36; genus JAEUIE01. The sequence goes on from JAXMBC010000001.1 coordinate 707,463, forward strand.
GTTCACTTCGACGACTTCGCCGGTGTGGCCAAAATCCTGAGCCAGCTGCAAAGCAGCCAGGCGGATGATCCACTGGCGATCTGTAGTCCGGGAGCGTCGCAACGTGCTCACGATGCACGTATCTCCATCCACTTGCCTGGACTGCACCTCATATTCGCCATCGACATAGAACAGTCGGATGAGGTGCACCTTCGTGGGGTTGATCTGTTTGGGAAGGTTATCAAGTTCGGTCCAGCCACGTGTAATGACTGCTTCCATCATCTGCTTGGGGGCATCACTGCTGGGCCGGCCTACATCGCGATATACCAGCGTACTGACACTCGTGGTATTACCCAGGTCGCGCTGCAGACTGTCTCCCACATCTCGAGCAAACTGATCCACAAAGGTATTGGTCAGCAGCGGATGAGGATCGGCATGGATCACCAGGAGTAATTGATACTTCTCTTTCAGCCATTCCGTGTTGTAGTCGTCCTGGGCCTTCACCGTATTTGAAGCAGCAAGCAAGGCAACTAGCAGCAAGAATCTCAAGCTGTGTTTCATGGCTGAACCCTCAACAGTCAACAAAGTGCATCCGCCTATGTAGCCAAGCAGTGAAATGGCATGGTTAGCGTGAGAAGACGCAACCCATGGCACCCGACTCGCTGTCACTTCTTACTACTTGCTACTTACTCCTACCGCATCTATTGTCGCAGATTTTCCAGCGACTGCCAGTAGTTTGGAAAAGTCTTGGCAACACAGCCGGGATTTCTGATCCGGATACCCGGGATACGCAGGCCGATGAGAGACAAGCTCATGGCCATGCGATGGTCGTTGTACGTATCCAATGTGGCTCCATGCAGCGGGCGAGGGTGAATGGTCAAACCATCGGCGAATTCTTCCACCTCAGCACCTACCTTGCGTAGCTCAGTGGCCAATGCCGCCAGGCGGTCGGTCTCTTTGTGGCGAATATGAGCGACGTTCGTGATTGTGGTAGAGCCTTCCGCAAAGAGGGCGACAACCGCGAGGGTCATCACGGTGTCGCTGATGGCGTTCATATCCGTAGTGATACCCTGAAGTGAGGACCCTTGCAGAGTGGCATCATCCACCGGTTGACAACCCATCTTGATCAGTTCCCGAAAGAACTGGGCATCACCCTGCATGCTCTGTTCCAGGCCCGGCACCGTCACGCTTCCACCCGTGATGGCTGCAGCTGCCCAGAAGTAGCTCGCACTGGAAGCATCGGGCTCGATGAGGTATTCCCGTGCCTGATAGGGTTGTGAAGCGACACGATAGCTATGCTGATGCATCACCACTGGTACTCCCCAGGCCTGCATCATCTTCAACGTGATGCCAATGTAAGGCTCGGAGACGAGTTCCCCTTCGATCTGGATTGTAAGCGGGTGTCGTGAATAAGGTGCAGCCATCAGCAACGCACTGAGATATTGACTGCTTACATCGCTCTTCACTGCAACATTTCCACCTGCTAAACCAGCAGTCTGCAGTACAACTGGCGGGCATCCGTTGCCCTTCTCGCTCCGGGCATCCACACCGAGTTGCCTGAGTGCATCGAGCAAATGCTGTATCGGACGTTCCCGCATGCGTTCAATGCCATCCAACCGATAAGTCCCCTCGCCCACACTGAGCATAGCGGTCAGAAAGCGGATAGTCGTGCCACTGTTACCACAGAAGAACTCAACGTTACTTTTCCACTGTGAAATGGGTGTGCAGGGCACCGTGATACGCTGGTTCGGCCAATCGGTGACGACCTCGATGCCGAGCCGTTGAAGCGAGTCAATCATCACTTCGGTGTCTTCAGAACGCAGCGCGCCTTGCAGAACAGAGTAGCGCGGACCTCCAGGCTGTGGTTGAGCCAGCGCTGCCAGAATCAGCGCCCGATTGGTGATACTCTTGGAACCCGGCACCCTGACGGTACACACAGGAGGCTTCGCCAGGGGTTGCACTTCATACGGATCAGTCATGTCATTCAGCATGATCTCATCTTCGGAAATGTTGGCAGAATTTCCATTGACAGAACATAGACAGCATGTCTATAGTGTGTCATAGACGCTGCGTCTAATAGAAGCTGGAAGGAGCAGATTACCCGGAGCGAGGGTTCTTTCCTTTCTCAGCACTCAGGACTTAGCAGTTAGGACTCAAGAATATGCCACCTGATGTCACGGATGCCGAACTTTCTGTCCTGCAGGTCCTCTGGGATCAGGGACAGGCAACTCTCCGACAACTTGCCGAAGTTCTCTACCCGGGCAAACCTCTTGCTGGAGCCCAGGCTACTGTTGCCAAGCTCCTGGAGCGACTCGAAGCCAAGCAGTGCATCGCTCGCGAGCGCACTGCCAGCCCTCAGCTTTTCCGGGCAACCGTCAGGAAGCCTGACCTCATTGGCTGGCGGCTGGAATCGGTTGCCAATCAATTGTGTGAAGGATCGTGGTCACCCTTACTGACCACGCTGGTCAAAACAGGAAAACTCTCGGCCAGGGAACGCAAGGAACTGGCCAGCCTGCTCAATGATGTAACCCGCAGCCGATAAACATTTCCACGCTGGGTATGCCCATGACGATCCTCTTCGACTGGCTCATCAGCAATGCCGTAACCGCCAGCATCCTGGCACTCCTGGCCCTGGTAGTCAGCTATGCCTGGCCACGTCGCCCTGCCCTGGCTCATGCCTGCTGGCTGCTGGTGCTGCTCAAATTGCTCACCCCGCCGCTCTATGTCTTTTCACTGGCGATGCCGGAGAATCAAGCAAATGCAAGCAGTTCAGAGGTCAGCCCTTCACCACCTCCCGCCCGTGCGAAGCAGTCTCCCTTCATTGCTCCAGTGGACGAACAAGCCCTGGTCGAAGTGGCTGTTGCCGTACCCCAGCCAGGCTGGTGGGAGCGGCTGGTGCTGGACGCAGCATGGAGCAGGCTGCCGGAATCGCTGCCTCAACCACTGATCCCCGAGCCAGTGAAAACTGCTGAACCAGCAATCGTGACACCGTGGTATCAATCAGTCGTCACATGGTGGGCGACGAATCAACACACGATCCTGATCTCCACTCAGTGGTCGATGATCTGCGGATCGGCGATGCTGTTTCTCATCACGCTCTATCGTATCATCCGCTTCGAGAATATGCTGCATCTCGCGAGCCCGGCTCCCGAACCACTGCAAACCATGCAGAAGCAGATTGGCCAGGTGATGAACCTGCGTAAGCTGCCGCGGCTGGTTGTGGTGCCCGGCAAGGTGGGGCCACTCCTCTGGCAGCGATGGAATGACCCGATCATTGTGCTGCCTGTCGGGCTACTCGAAGCCATGCACGAAGACGAACTCCGCACCGTGCTGGCTCATGAACTCACTCACTATCGTCGTGGCGACCCGTTCTGGCGTTACCTGGAACTGGCTGCTGTGACGCTTTACTGGTGGCTTCCAACTTCCTGGTGGGCCAGTCGACGACTTCGCCAGGCAGAGGAAGAATGTTGCGATGCGGGAGTGGTCGCTTCGTTGCCCGACGGGGCTGCGAGTTATGCCACCGCCCTGGTTCGCAGTTTATCCTTCGTGACCGAGACCCGGTCGCCCTGCCCTGCCCTCAGTAGCGGCCTGGGGCCTGTTACTCTACTCAAACGGAGATTGATCATGTTACATACGAACGTGGAACGACGATTGGGATTGCGCAGCTGGTTTATGGTGCTCGCCGTGGCGGCGCTCGCTCTGCCAATCGGCATCACCTGGGCACAGGATGAGACCAGCGACGCATCCCCTGTGACACGCGATGTTCAGGCAGCACATAATGATGAGCAACCCGACCGATTGCCCCCCGTCCAGGCTACTGCACCATCGGCACCACTCTTACCTGCACAACCCGTACCCCCTTCTGGTACCGTCATGTCTGGTGGATATACCTCGTACGTGCCCTATGCACCACAAGGTGTTGCTGCGCCTGGGCAGCCTCCTGCCTACCCAGGGGCCGGCATGTATGGCATGGATCAGGAATCCCGTTCCGCTGCCGAGATGGCTGTGCGACAAGCGGAACTCGAATTGAAAGCGCGTCGCATCAAGGCCCGCCAGGCTCAGAATGCAATCAGGGGGGCCGATGCAGATTTGGAACAGAAGAAAAAGATGGTGAAAGATGGTGCCATCAGTGCTGCTGAGCTGGATGTTGCTCGAAGCAAAGTGGAAGGCGCCAAGGATGAGTTTGAACTTGCACAAGTCGAAGTTGAACGTGCAGAACTGGCTGTCGAGCAAGCTAAGCGACGCATGAGCAATAACTATCGCATGCCCAGCAACAACTATCCTCTCAGCACACCCGGGGGAGCCGCTGCTCCATCCATGGCACCACCAGGTATGGGTAACCCAGGCAGCATGCCTCCCATGGCGCCGGGCGGCGGGTTTGGGGCTCTTCCCAACAGAGGAGGTACACCACCTCTTGCAACCACCCCTGCACCCTCACGACGAGGCAGCGGCAGTGCTGAAGGTGGTGGTGAACATCGCCCCGCTGGCGAAGGCTTGCCCACTCCATCTGCGCGTAGCGGCATTCCTGGTGCTATTGGTGGAAATACCGCGCCAGGTTCAGCCGGCTTTGGTGGCGGCTTGGGCGGTGGTGCTGGTGGGAGTGGCGGAGCAAGCGCTGGCATGGGTTCATCGCCTTTCGGTCGAGGCACAATGGGCGGTGGCATGGGCATGGCACGCTCCAGCGATCCCTTCTTCCGCAACTTTGATCGCCGCGGTACCGGAAAGATCGAGCGCAATGATGTCCCCGAATGGATGAGGGAACGCTTCTTTGAGATCGTCGATACCAACAAGGATGGCGTCGTGGATGAAAGTGAGTTCAACGCCAACTACAGCAAGCTCTGGGAAACAGGTCGCGGTGCAGGTGGTGCAACTCGCACAGCAGGTGGGCGTTCCAGCTTGCCAGGGGAATCCCGTCCCGCTCGTGATCCTCGAGATGAGCGTATTAAACAGCTCGAGGAAGAACTCAAGGAACTGCGCAAGACGCTGGATTCCATGAAGAAGCCCGTGAATGAAGGGGCCACTCGCTAGGTTTCAACGTCGTGGATTAATAATGTCAACGGGGCTGCCTTGCAGGCAGCCCCTTCTTATTTGACGCTACATTGCTTTCGCAACAATCACTTTCGCAGGCCGTAATACCCGGTCGTGATAGGCAAAGCCCGATTCAGCTTCGATCAGGATTGTGCCCGCCGGTTTTTCCGAAGGCTGCTCCAGAATCGCCTGATGCAGATTGGGGTCAAACGGCTGATCGACACTGGCCATCTTCCGCACCCCCTGCCGACCCAGACCTTCCAATAGCTGTTTATGGACCATGGCCACCGCCTTGGTCAAGTCGGTTTCCTCTTTGACGTTTGCGAGGAACCGTTCCAGATTGTCGATTGCGGGAATCACTTCCAACGCCAGCGCACGCTGAGCGTATTTGCGTTCAGCTTCTGCTTCCCGCTGCGCCCTCTTCTGGTAGTTGTCGAAGTCCGCCTGGGTGCGACGTGCCAGGTCGAGATACTTATCCCGTTCTTCGGTCAACTTCTCCAACTCGGTCTTGTCTTCGACAGCCACATCGACCGAAGGCTCTTCCTTGTTGACCTTGTTTTTCGCTTCGGTTTCCTTGCTCATTTCTTGTCTCCTTCTTTCTTCTCATCCTTCTTCTCATCGCCGGCGAGCCATTCCTTTACCCGGTCGAAGAATCCCTTGCGCTCGGCAGAGACATGCTTTTTATCCAGCTCCGCCAGTTCACGCAGCAGTTCTTCCTGCCGCTTGCTGAGTTTCCGGGGTATCTCGATCAGGGTGCGGATCAGGAGATCGCCCTGTCCACGCCCACGGACATCAGGCATTCCCTTACCTCGCAGACGGAAGATATCACCGTGGCTGGTGCCACGGGACAATTGCACGGTAGCTGCTCCTGTCAGAGTAGGCACTTCCAGTTCGCCACCCAGCGCCGCCTGCGAGAAGGTGATCGGCACTTCACACAGGAGGTCGACACCATCCCGCTGAAACACTGTGTGAGGTTTTACCCGTACCCGGCAATACAGATCGCCTCGAGGCCCGTTCAGTTCGGTGACTTCTCCCTCGCCAGCCAGGCGAATCCGGCTGCCGTTGTCCACGCCCGGCGGAATGGTGACATCCAGCTTCCGCTTGGCCAGCACCTGTCCCTGGCCATCACACTTGCTGCAGGGGTCGGTAATGATCTCGCCACGCCCGCCGCAGCTGGGGCACGCCACCTGTATCTGGAAAAACCCCTGCCGACTGACCACTGCACCGCGGCCTCCACAGCGGTTACACTTGGCCGGGCGCGAGCCTTTCTTCATCCGTGAGCCGTCGCAGTCGTTGCACACTTCCGCCCGGTTGAACTCCAGCGTCTTCGTCGTTCCCTTGAAGGCTTCCATCAAATCGAGTTCAACATCAATCTGCAGATCCTGCCCGTGCTGCTGGCGGCGCTGGCGACCACCGCCGCCCCCCATGCCACCACCGAACAGGTCGCCAAAGAGATCAAAGATATCGTTGATGTTGCTGAACCCGGCACCGCCGCCTCCGCCCATGTCGCTGAGGCCCGCATGGCCATAGCGGTCATAGCGTTCTTTCTTGCTGGGATCGCTGAGCACATCATAGGCCTCAGCGGCTTCCTTGAATTTTGCCTCGGCCTCGGCATCCCCGGGGTTGCGGTCGGGGTGATATTGCATGGCCAGCTTGCGATAGGAACGCTTGATCTCTTCCCCGCTGGCTGTCCGTTCGACTGACAATACTTCGTAGTAATCTCGTTTAGTCATTGTGGGCATAGTCCAATCCGCATATCAGCAAACCGAAACGCCAGCGAGTATCGCCTTCGCTGGCGTCATTAACACAGCCTATTATACGAGCCTAGTTCGTTTCCGTCGGCTCATTCATGACATACGACGTGTAAACCCAGGAAGCCAGGACAGCCCCCAGCACCGGCCCAATCAAGTAGATATAGCAATCGCTGAGCCTGCCCCAGTTGGTACTGATTCCTGCTTCCCAGAGACCCGTACCCAGGTAGCGCGCCGGGTTCATCGCTGCCCCGGTGAAGCCATAGCCAAAGAGAATAATGACGAGCGAAATCAGCCCCACGCCCACGCCACCAATGCGGGGTGTGCGTTTATCGATAGCTGTCCCGAAGATAGCCAGAGTCAGCAGGAAGGTCATCAATAGTTCCAGCAGCGTGGACATGGCCATCAATTGAATGTCCATATCACGATTGAAGAGCGTCTTGAGCTTCTCCGCACTATGGGGCGTCCCCAAAGCAACACTGGAGACTACGTTGCCAGCGTAGCCGAAGATGACGGTGAGGAAGAATCCTGCCAGGATCGCACCAAGAAGTTGACTGGCCACATAGCTGAGTGCCTGTCTGGTCTCCAGCTTGCCGACGAAGAGCAGACCAATGGTGACAGCCGGGTTGGTGTATCCCCCGGAGATGTTCATCGTCATGGTGACAGCCACCAGTAACCCGATAGCATGGGCCAAGGCGATTCCCAGCAGGCCAATACCTGCCTGCCCCGAAGTCTGCAGGAAGGAGTCCATGCAGATGGCCCCTGCACTGAGAAATGTGACGAGGAAGGAGCCCAGGAGCTCAGCGATGCACTGTTTGGTCAGCGAGGAGGGCATGGAACCTTTCAGTCAGAAGGAGTGGTCTGTTGCCGGGAGACGTTATCCCTTTTTCTCCAGCCTTTGCCGATAGAGGTCAAAGCCAGCCTGCCAGGCAGACTGCTCGTTTTCGAACGGACTTTCGGTTTGAGCCAGGGTCTGCCGGGAATCAGGGGTAACAAGTTCCACCGCCACCCGCCAGCCAACTCCGGTGGGCATGGGGAAAACTGACAACTCACAGGTAGGCAGATCCGTACCCATGATGCGGATGGTATGATCATCGATCGACTGCGCTTTGCCTCCACGCTGTGTCAACCAGAAAGGCAATGCGACCATGAGGAAAGTCTCCGGGGGTGCAGTATACAGTGTAGCAGGGTGGAACACGGATTGAAGATATCTCTCAAGAACTCGAATAGTTCCCAGCTTCTTTGACTTGAAACATTCAGCCTGATCACAGAGTATGAAGGGATTGCCCATATCCCTATCGATTTCGAATCATGACACAACTGCAACCAGCTAATGAACTTCCAACGGTCAATAGCTCCATAGCCCCGGCTCCCGTGGCGGAAGCCCAGAGGCTCAAGCTCATTGATGCCCTGCGAGGCGTGGCACTCCTGGGTATTCTTCTCATGAATATTCCGGGCTTCTCGATGCCCGAGTATTCCTCGGAGGCTTATCGGAACGACCCGACGAATGTCAATTTCTGGGTCTCGGCCATCATCTCCATCTTCTTTGAGGGGAAGATGCGTGCGCTGTTTGGCATGATTTTCGGCGCTGGCATCGTCCTCTTTGTGACCCGGAAAGAACAGAATGGACAATCCGTCACCTTCCTCTTCTATCGCCGCATGTTCTGGCTCATCATCTTTGGACTGATTCATGCTCACCTGATTCTCTGGATAGGCGACATCCTCTACCTCTATGGCATCTGCGGCATGATTGTTTTTCTCTTCCGCAAGGTGAAGCCGATCTATCTTATTCTCGGCGTGCCCCTCGTTGCCCTGGTCGATTTCGGAGCAGGCACCCTGTTCTATCAGCACATTCGTACGCAGCGTATTGCCTATGTCGAAGCCAAGGCCGCTGCCGATGCCAAGCAACCGCTCACTGAGAAGCAGCAGGAAGCTCTCAAGGACTGGCGAGAGCTTGAGTTAACGATGATCCCGAATCGCGCAGATGCTGTCGAAAACACCCGCAAGATGAAGTCGGACTATATCACGGTGGCCAATCACCTCAGGCCGAAAGCATTGAAGTTCCAGACCATCTTTGTCGTCTTCGAACTATGGGATTCCATCGCTCTCATGCTGCTGGGTATCGCGCTCTATCGCTGGGGTTTTCTCTCCGGACAATGGACGAACCAGAGCTATTGGAAGGTACTGGCAGCTGGCTATCTCATCGGCTTGCCACTGGTGACATACAGTTTCTACCACCACTACCTTCACAGGCCGAACATGGAGGCCAGCATGGCCCGCATGGAAGCGGTGCCCATCGAATGGGTCAATTTGATTTACCCCTTCCAGCGCATACTGCTCGTGCTGGCACACGTCTCGGGCATCATCCTGCTCTATAAGGCCCAGATGTTTCCCCGACTTTTCCGGGGGCTCATCGCCGTGGGGCAAATGGCTTTTACCAATTACATCATGCACTCGGTCATCTGCACGCTGTTCTTTTTTGGCTATGGGTTGAACTACTACGGCGACCTGCAGTTCTACCAGATCTACTTCGTCGCCCTCGCCATCTGGCTCGTGCAACTGTTACTTAGCCCTCTATGGCTCCACTATTTCCTCTTTGGTCCACTCGAGTGGCTCTGGCGCAGTCTGACCTATTGGAAACTGCAACCGTTTCGTCGAACTTGATTGCCATGCTGTCTAACAGTTACAGCCGTATCTACGCTGCCATCCGCCGAATCCCTAAGGGCCGGGTGGCAACCTACGGTCAGATTGCCGAGTTGGCCGGACTGCCCAGGCAGGCCCGGCTGGTAGGCTATGCCCTCTTTCAACACGACGAGAATGACCTGCCCTGGCACCGGGTCGTCAACGCCCAGGGAACCATCTCCAGTTCGCCCGCCAGGCAACAGGCCGATCAACTGCAACGAGTCTTACTGGAAGCCGAGGGAGTGGTCTTTAGCAACCGTGGCCGCATCGATCTAAAACGCTATCGCTGGCAACCTACGGTCACCCTACCACTTCCTTGATCACCTCGCCGAATTCCATGTCCAGCCGTTTGCGGCCGGGAATTTCGAACTTGCGGGAATCGAGGCCGAGCTGGTGCATCACGGTGGCATGCACATCGGTCACATAGTGGCGATGCTCAACTGAATGAAAACCTAGCTCATCGGTGGCACCGTGGGCGATGCCGCCTTTGATGCCGCCGCCACACATCCACACTGAGAAGCCATACGGGTGATGATCCCGGCCATCGCTCTTCTCCGCCCCCGGCGTGCGGCCGAACTCGCTGCCCCACACCACGATGGTCTCATCCAGCAAACCACGTTGTTCGAGATCAGTCAGCAAGCCGCCGATAGGTTGATCCACCTGAGCACACAGCTCGGTATGGTTGGCCTTCAGTCCGCCGTGAGCGTCCCACGCGCCAGCTCCGCCGTTGCTGCCATGGAATACCTGCACGAAGCGAACGCCCTTCTCGACGAGCCGCCGGGCAGCCAGGCACAACTCGCCGAAGGGCTTGGTCTTCTTGTCTTCCAGACCATAGAGCTTGCGGATCGCTTCCGATTCACCTGTGAAGTTGACCACATCAGGTACGCTGGTCTGCATCTTGTAGGCCAGTTCATAGCTCTTGATGCGAGCCCGTAGGGCGGGATCATTCGGATAGGTGACATTAGCAAGAGCATTGAGCTTGCCCGCCAAATCGAACTCCGCTGCCTGCTCAGCAGCTGACTTGGCCTGGGCCGACGAAGCAAAAGGCAGCGGGTTCTTCGGATCAACCTGCAGTCGGATGCCGTTGTGCTCTGGCCCCAGGTAATGGCTGCCGTGGCCATGGACGCCACCGCAGCAATCGGCCAGCGGCGTGCCCAGCACCACGAAGCTCGGCAAGTTCTCGTTCAACGACCCCAGTCCATAATGAATCCACGAACCAACCGTGGGATGCGGACCATCGAGTACATGGCGACCGGTGTGGAACTGCAACTGGGCACCATGATCGTTATCCGTCGTCCACATTGATCGCACAATGGCCAGCTTGTCAGCATGGGCAGCTACATGAGGCCACCAGTTGCTGATCTCCAGTCCGCTTTTGCCCCACTTCTTGTAACCCACCTGCATGGGGTATACTTTCGGCTGGACCTTGTGTTGTCCTGGCACCAGTTCGCGGAGGTTAGTCTTCAGATGGGGCGAATGCAGGATGTCCTTGAACGGCGTTTCAGCTATGGTTTTGCCATCGTACTTGTTAAGCATCGGCTTGGGGTCAAAACCTTCGACATGGCTAGCTCCGCCGACCATGAAGAGCCAGATGACCTTCTTGGCCCTGGGGGCGGCACGCAGCAGACGTTCCGTTGCCCCGGCATAGCCCTCTTGCTGTAACAGTGCAGCAAGAGCCATTCCAGTGAAGCCCATGCCGATGTCGGTCAGAAACGTGCGGCGAGTGGGGAAGAGCATTGATGAAGTCCTGAGTACCGCGATGTGGCGAATCTTCGCGAATGCCACCCCCGGCCCGAGTGGCCGGGGGCTGAATGATTATCGAATAGTCACAAACTCGTGATGATTGAGCAGTACCAGCACCAGGCTGGCCCGAGCTTTCTTCGTCGTTGCGGACAAGTCACTGGACTTCATCCGCTGGGTTTGCTCCAGAAGGAACGTGCTGCAGAGCTTGTGTTCCTCCGTTGTTGGTAATCGTCCCAGCAGTCGTTCAAAGATCGCCTGGACGAAGGCATAGTCCCCCGACACTGTTTGCAGTTGCGTGGCAATTACAATGCTGGCTTCCTGTGCCATCGAGCTGTTTGCCATCGCCAGGGCCTGCTGTGGGGCGACGCTGTTCACGCGCCGGTAGCATTCGTTTGGTGAAGGTGCATCGAAGGCCACTAGAAAGGTCATCTGCTTCTCGTTCGCTGTGCGGTAGTAGAGACTGCGACGATAGGTAGTAAGCCCAGCTTGATAATCGATCTCCGGGCCACCCTGGGTAAAGTCGAGTTTGCCGGCCTGGTGCAGGATGCTGTCGCGCACTGCCTCGGCCTGCATGCGCTGCGGCAACCGTCGCCAGTAGAAGCGGTTATCGGGATCCTTTGCCAGACTGCTCGATTCAGGTGTGGAATCAAGCCGATACGTGGTGCTGGTGACAATGGTCTTGTGCAGTTTCTTCAGGCTCCATCCTTGCGTCATGAATTCCGATGCCAGCCAGTCGAGCAGTGCAGGATGAGTCGGTGCCTGGCCATTGCTGCCAAAGTCAAAGACGCTGTTAACCAGTGGCTGTCCGAAGTGCCGCAGCCAGACATGGTTCACAGCCACACGTGCCGCCAGGGGATTGCGTGGACTGGTGATCCACTGGGCGAGGGCGAGACGACGACCTGTACTCTTGTCAGGATACTTTGGTGTCGCATTCACTGCCTCAATGGTCTTAAGCAATGCTACCTCGGCTGCGAGCAACTGTGCCTGTGCCTGCTTGAGCTGCTCAGTTACCTTCGCACGATTCTTTGCGGAAGAGCGAAGCTGTGCCAATTGTGTCTGAACGACCGTCCGCTTCGCTTCTGCCAACGCCTGTTGTCGCTTTGCGGAAGCGATCAGTGTCGGGAATGCTGTGCGAGCCTCAGCAGCACTGGAATTCGCTGCAACAGTTAGACGATGCTGCAGCTCCATTTCCGCCACCGCAACAGCCAATTGTCCAGCTACGAGTTCCGCCTGTGCTGCCTGCACTTCCAACTCGAACTGTGACAAGACTGGTGATGGGATAACCACACCAGGTCGCACGATACTGATCCAGCCAGTTACCTGCTTTACCCTGACTTGTCCGAGAGCAGTTGTCGCCTGCTGCAGCCGGACCTTCGCCTGATCAGCTGCTTCTTTCAGCACATACTCGCGGTGTTCGACATCATAGGCATCGCGAGGCAATACCACTGGTTTCACGGGCAATGGCCCACCCTGCACCGAGACAGGCACCGCTGGTGGACAGAGCCTCTCCTTGTCAGGCATCTTGTCGTTACCACGCAAGAAGAGGTAGGTCTTGGCATCCAGCTCGGCATCGTAAACTCGAGCCAGTCCATCCTTGCCAGTATCAGGCTGCCCTGGCAAGCGGTCGGTGCGAATCTGCAATGGCTCGAACACCGCCCGGAAGCTGTAGTACTCGGTCTGCTTGATCGGATCGTACATGTGATCGTGACAACGGGCACAGTTCACCGTGAGGCCGAGGAAGGCCTTGGCTGTGTGCTCGACGGTATTATCAAGCCAGACATTGCGGTTGAACTTGTACCAGTTGCGGACGAGGAAGCCGGTGGCCCGAATGGTCTTGTCATCATTGGGAGCAAGCTCATCGCCTGCCAGCATCTCGCGGACCATCTGATCGTAAGGCTTGTCAGCCTGCAGCGATTCAATGATCCAGTCGCGCCAGCGCCAGATGTGCGGCTGGCTCTCGCGGATCTCCATGCCATAACCCGCCCAGTCACTATAGCGCCAGACATCCATCCAGTGCCTGCCCCACCGCTCGGCATAGCGAGGGGAAGCGAGAAGTTTATCCACCAGCAATTCATAAGCATCGGGGCGACTGTCTGTCAGAAAGGCCGCTCGTTCTTCCATCGTCGGTGGCAAACCGGTCAGATCGAGATACAGGCGGCGCACTAAGACTTCCTTCGATGCCTCCGGCCGAGCTGCCAGGCCTTGCGATTGTCGTTCCGCGATGATAAAGGCATCGAGCGGCTGACGAACCAGTTCCCCCGGACTGACTGCAGGCACAGAGGGTCTGGTTACCATTTCAAACGGCTTCCAGCGATAGCGACTCTGGAAGCGGGCAAACTCAACAAGCAGCTTGCTGGAGTCTTTCAGTTCGTTGGCAAGCGACTGATCGTTCTTATCCCCAGGCTGATGACCTGTCAGCAATTCCAGCAAGTTGGTGATGCCATCACCATCGCTGTCTTCCTGAGCGATGGCCTGCAACCTGCTTTCCAGATCGTTAGGCTTGCCCGCTTTGGCCAGTTCCTTGCGTACCGCTTTGAGCCGGGCTCCGAACACATTATGAGGCTTATCCACTTCATCAAGGCTGGGCTTGGTCCCATGCGCATCGGGCAGATGGCACGTACGACATTCGATGGGCCGTTTCAGAAACGGGCCGAGATAGGTTTCGAGGGCTTTCTTATTGGCGGGGGTAGCCTGCACGGCGGGTGGGATAACGCAGACCAGCACCCCCACCAGGCAGCACCCCAGGCGGGAGAGCATGGCAGGATTCTCGGAGGAAGGAATGGTAAAGAATACTCCATTCCTTCATGCGGGGGAAGCACTTTCCTGATTTGCTTGGATTGCAATCGATGGCTATGATGGGTTTGTAACTCAAAAGGTGTACTAATGGCTACGCTCGGAAGCCCTCGCAGCATTGTGCCGACTCAAGAGCAGCCCCGGCCCCCCTGCAACCACGAAGGTTGTGGTGGAGATGAAGTAACGCTCAAGGTATAATGCCAGCGATACATGGAATGAGAAAATGAACAACGACATCCTCCAACGAATTACCAGCAATCCCGAAATACTCGGGGGCAAACCCATCATTCGGGGCAAACGACTCTCCGTCGAAGCAGTTCTCAATATGCTGGCGATCGGAGACGACGAAGCCACCATACTGGCGGGTTACCCCTGGATGGAGTCAGACGATATCAAGGCATGTCTGGTCTATGCCAGTCGATTAGCGAGCCTTGAAAACTACCAACCGTTGTTGATGCAGCCCTCAGGTGTTTGATCATGCGTTTGCTGATTGATTCGTCAGCATGGGGTGGCATGGTTGAGGAATTGAATGCAGCTGGTCATGATGTCATTCAAGTTTCCGATATCTGGCAGCAGGATCCGGGAGACTTGAGTATCCTTGAATTTGCCCATCTACAGCAGCGAATCGTGGTCACACGTGACAAAGACTTTGGCGAATTGGCCATCGCTCAGAGTGTTCCCCATTCAGGCATCATACGGCTTTGGGATACAGCATCGAAGCAACAAGGAGCGGTAGTACTCTCTGTGCTGGCTCAGTGTGAAGCTGACTTACATGCTTCAGCGATTGTCACTGCCAGTCCATATCGAATTCGAGTTCGTCAACACGGATCAACCTGAAGTTCAGCCATAGGTGATATCCATTGGAAGAAGACATCCTGATTCTGGAAAAACCACGTCGCCGATCCAGATGGGCTGCTCTTGTTTGGTTTGTACTCGGCGCTGCCACAGCAAGCGGAGTGATCTTTGCCATCTGTATGTGGCAAACGGTGCAACGTATTCTCAAGGAGCCGTATGTTGTCTGGCAAACTGCCGAGATGATAGTCGAATACATGGAAAAGCATCAGAATCGCTGGCCCACCAGTTGGAAAGACTTGGAATCCTGTAGTGGGCCATATCCAAGCAACACTGGGTTTAGCATTGAGGAATTGCAACAACGTGTTGTAGTCGATTTCAACGCAGACCCAGTTCGATTATCAAAAGCTGAATTGACTGAGAGTACAGGAGACGACTACCAGCCTCCGTTTCGAGTCATCTGGTTGCGTAATGGAAGAACCTCTTACGTTACTGGTTCGGAACCCAATCGCATCATCTTGCAATACCTGAAGCTGGGGAGAATGAGGCCACGCTGACCAGCTCGTTCTTCGCCCAATTCCTATCCCTAAGGCTCTCCACCATCTAACATGACTGCAACAAGAGCGGCGGGGTTCATCCCCGTCGAAGCCGTGCAGCAACCGGCGGGGACAAGCCCCGCCGCTCTTGGTTCGCAACATTTCGCACCCGAGCACCATGACACAACCAACCAAAACCTGGGGTGGCCGCTTTACCGGGGGGACCGATGCCCGTGTTGAAGCCTTCACCGAATCGATCAGCTTCGATCAGCGGCTGGCTCCCTTTGACATCCAGGCCTCCCAAGCCCATGCTGCCATGCTCGCCCACGTCGGGCTGCTGACCCTGGATGAATCCAATCGCATCAGCAAGGCACTCGATGAAATCGGTCAGGACATTGCTGCAGGCAAAATGGTGTACCGAACCAGCCTGGAAGACATCCACACTCACATTGAGCAAGCGCTGATAGCCAAGCTCGGCGATGTGGGTCGCAAGCTGCACACCGCTCGTAGCAGGAACGATCAGATTGTCACTGATGTGAAGCTCTGGGTACGGGCCAGTATCGACGAACTCGACGTGGCCCTGACCAACCTGCAACGGGCCTACATCACCCTCGCCAGTCGTGAAGGCACTGTCATCCTGCCTGGTTACACGCACCTTCAGCGAGCCCAACCGGTGCTCGCCGCCCACTACCTGCTGGCGTTCGTCGAGAAACTGGCCCGCGACCGCAGCAGGCTGGCCGATTGTCGCAAGCGGCTTAACGAACTGCCACTTGGCGCTGCTGCCCTCGCAGGCTCCTCCCTGCCGATTGATCGCCATCATACGGCCAAATTGCTGAACTTTGATGGCGTCGCAGCCAACAGCCTCGATGTCTCCAGCGACCGAGACTTCCTGCTCGAGTTCGTCTTTGATCTCTCCGTCATTGCCCTGCACCTGGCTGGTTGGGCCGAGGAGTGGATCATCTGGTCCACCCAGGAGTTCAATTTCCTGAGCCTGCCCGATGCCTTCTGCACCGGCTCGAGCATGATGCCCCACAAGAAGAACCCCGATGTGCTCGAGCTCATCCGCGGCAAGTCAGCTCGGGTGCTTGGCTGCCTGCAACAACTGATGGTACTGGTGAAAGGTCTGCCGCTGGCTTACAACCGGGATTTACAGGAAGACAAGCCCGCTGTCTTCGCTGCCTTCGATACCGTCCTCTCCTGTGTCGAGATTGCGGCCCCGCTCATCGAAGGTACCAGCTTCAAAAGTGATGTCATCCAAAGTCGGCTCCATCATGGTTTTCTGGATGCAACGACCTTGATGGAAGTGCTGGTGAAAGAGGGCATCCCCCTCCGCACCGCTCACGAGAGTGTGGGCAACTTAGTCCGGCTGTGCGAAGAGAAGCAGTGTCAGCTGAAGGACTTACCCCCGGAAGCGTACGATGCTGTACGCCAGGGGCTCAGCCAGCGTATTTATCCAGTCTTAGGGGTGGAACAGGCTGTGAATGCGTTTTGTAGCGTTGGCTCCACGTCGCCGAAGGCGGTGGAGGAGCAGTTGAAGGCGTGGCATAATCGCCTTTGAAACGGGTGCCATCGCTTGCGTGTACTCACGATAGCTATGCAGGAGGCTGGTGACCAAGCGGGTGGGTATCGCATCTGACAGCGGAGGTAGTATGGTCAACCTCTAGACAGATGCCAGGATATGGGACAAGATGTCACCCGTGCGGAACCGTAAGCAGCATACAATGCCTGACACTCATCAACGTCCGTTCTTTATCCGAGTCCTCGTCCCCACGGGCGACCCCGATGGACTGCGTATCGTGGAGAAATCGAACTGGCCGGGCGTCGGCGTCGTCTTCAACCGCACCAACTACAAGGAGGTCGTGAGCCGAGGCGAGTTCGACAAGACGGGGGTGTACGTACTTGTCGGTACGTCGGACGACAGCATCCTGCCGACGATCTACATAGGTGAAGGCGATCCGGTAAAGAACCGGCTGAACCAGCATTATGGCAAGAAGGACTTCTGGGATTGGGCCGTGTTCTTCGTGGCGAAGGACGACAGCCTCAACAAGGCCCACGTCCAGCACCTGGAGGCTGAACTGCTACAGTTGGCAAAGATCGCCAAGCAGTGCAAGCTGGACAACGGCACGGAGCCGTTGCCGCCAACGCTCTCCGAGGCCGAGACGGCTTTCGTGGAGAGTTTCCTACAAGACATCCTGAGCATCTTTCCACTCTTGGGGCTGGGAGTTTTCGAGAAGACAGAAACGACCAAGAAGCCGATCGACATGCTGTTCATTGATGCCAAGGGGATCAAGGCAAGCGGGTACGAAGATGCCAAGGGCTTTGTCGTCGTGAAAGGGTCGCAACTGGTGAAGGATGAAGTGCCGTCCATCCACCAGTATTTGTCCACGCTTCGCAAAGATCTTCTGGCTCAAGGTGTTATCGCGAACAACGGTTCGCACTTCGTTTTCGCGCAGGATCAGGTTTTCAACTCTCCTTCCACAGCTGCGGGTGTGATTCAAGGACGGTCTGCAAACGGTCGCACAGACTGGAAAAACAACAAGGGTAGGACGCTCAAGGAGCATCAAGAGGCAGCAGCGCAGGAGCACAACACATGACGCCTGTGGAACTGCAAGTCAAACTGACCGAGTTCCTGTCGCTTCCCGCCGAAACGGAATGGGTCGAGTTCAAGGAGGCGAAGAACAACTTCAACTCCGACGACCTGGGCAAGTATTTTTCCTCGTTGAGCAACGAGGCCAACCTCAAGGCGCAGCCGTTCGGCTGGCTCGTCTTCGGAGTAAAGGACAAGCCGATTCCTCGTCCGATTGTCGGCTCACAGTACCGGATACAGCGTCCGCATCTGGATAGCCTCAAAGAAGAGATTGCCAACCACACCAGCCATCGTCTGACGTTCGAGGAGATTCACGAAGTTCCCACGCCGCAAGGCCGGGTCGTGATGTTCCAGATCCCGTCGGCGTTACGCGGTTCCCCGACTTCGTGGAAGGGCCATTTCTACGGTCGGGATCACGAAAACCTCTGCCCACTGAACTTGCACGAGCTTGAACAGATCCGCAAGCAAGCGGTGCAGGATGACTGGTCGGCAGTCATTTGTGACGGAGCCACGCTGAATGACCTCGAACCGAAGGCCATCGCGTTCGCCCGACAGGAATACAAGAAGAAGAATCCTAATCTGGCCGCGGAAGTCGATGGCTGGAACGACGAGACGTTTCTGAACAAAGCCAAGGTTTGCATCGACGGTAAGATCACTCGAACGGCAATCATTCTGTTGGGCCGACCGGAAGCCAACCACTTTTTGGGTAACTGCCACCCGCAACTCAGTTGGATCTTGAAAGACAAAGATGGTCTGGAAAGAGACTACCAGCACTTTCAGATCCCCTTACTCCTGGCGGCCGATCCGCTGCTGGCCAAGATTCGTAACCTGACCTGCCGGGTGTTGCCGTGGGGAACATTGTTTCCCACCGAGATTTTGCAATATGACCCGTGGGTGCTTCGTGAAACGCTGCATAATGCCATCGCCCATCAGGATTATGCCAATGGCGGACGAATCAACGTGGTCGAGTTCGAGGATCGGCTGGTCGTCGTCAATCGAGGCTCGTTCCTGCCCGGCAATGTAGAAGACGTGATTCGCCGGGATGCGCCGTTCAGTGTGTACCGCAATGCGTACCTAGCGCAAGCAATGGTGGGTTTGCAAATGATCGACACTATTGGCAGCGGCATCAAACGGATCTTTCAGGCTCAGAAGAAACGATCATTCCCATTACCGGACTTCGATCTTACGACGCCGAATGAGGTAAAAGTCGTCATCAGCAACCAGGTACTTGATGAAAGATACACCCGAATGTTAATGGCCAGGGCCGATCTCGACCTATGGGACGTGATTGCCCTGGACAAAGTACAGAAGGGGAAAGCGTTGACGGATGACGAATTGAAGTCCGTCAAAGCGAAGAAATTAGTTGAGGGACGGCGGCCGAAACTATTTGTTTCGGCGGAAGTGGCAGCGGCAACGGATGACAAGGAAACGTACATCCGCAATCGGGCGTTCGACAAGGAATACTACAAGGACCTGGTCATTTCCTATCTCGAGGAGTTCGGTGAAGCCAGCCGGCCGCAAATCGATCGCCTTCTCAAAGACAAGCTCTCGGATGCTCTGGACGAAAGCCAGAAGAAGAAGTTTGTGACGAACCTGCTTCAGGAAATGAAGCGTGACGGAAAGGTTATCCCGGATGGCACGACCCGCTGGGCGAAATGGCGTATGTCTAAATCGACTTCGATTGCTGAGAATTAGATATGCATTTAGACATAAGCAGTGACGTACGTGATCGTAAGCCATGATTCTGTAATGAGTTGCGTATATCTAGCAGCCGAGAAGATGTCGCTATCTCTTACCCGTCCGACGAATGCCATTCTTGACAGGTTTGTTAGCCTCGATCTCTTTCCGCGCAACGATGCTGGCGGGGGCAGCGGCAGCGGTTGAGAGAGCCCAACTTTCATGCGTGGCCTCGGGTGAAGCGGTGGCAAGGCAGTTATTGCCCCTCCAAAACAGCCGTAGAGGCACAACTTAACGCTTGGCGCGGTCGTTTGGGCAGGATAGACCAGATATAGATGCCATTGCGCTTGGGGCGAGGCTCCGGGGTGGTATTATTGAGCATCTTGTCTCCACCTTGGAACTCATGGACCACTTCGCTTACCGGCAGCATGCCCTCTACTGTGAAGACGTCCCCGTCAGCCAACTGGCTGAACGGTTCGGGACGCCTTTATGGGTCTACAGCCAGGCGACGCTCGTTCACCATCTGAAAACCCTGCAACAGGCGTTTCAGGAAGTCAGCCCGCTGATCTGCTACAGCATCAAGACCAACGGCAATACCCATATCTGCCGGCTGATGCAGGAACACGGCTCCGGCTTCGATGTCACCAGCGCGGGCGAACTCTTCCGGGCCCTGCATGCCGGTGGCACTGGCGACAAGATCGTCTTTGCCGGAGCAGGCAAGAGCGACGACGAGATCAAGATGGGGCTCGAAGCCAAGGTCCGCATGTTCAATGTGGAGAGTGAACCGGAACTCGAAGCCATCAACCGCGTGGCGGAGAAGCTCAACGTCACGGCCCAGGTGGCCTTCCGCGTCAACCCCGATGTCGATCCGAAGACGCACCCTGAAACCTCCACCGGCATGTTCGGCACCAAGTTCGGCTTGCCGTGGGATCAGATCGAACGCATTGCCCAGGGTCTGCTGAATCATCCCCGCATCAAGCTCGTCGGACTGCACTTCCACCTGGGCTCACCGATTCTCTCGACTCAGCCCTACGAAGACGCCCTCAAGCGAGCCGTCCCCTTGCTCCTCAAGCTCCGCGAGCAGGGCCATCCCATCAACACCATCAACTGCGGTGGTGGCTTCGGCATCAACTACAAGAAGGACGAAGCTCTCCCCGCCACTGCCTTTGCCAAAGTAATCATCCCTGCTGTGAAGGAAGCCAAGGTGCAACTCGCCCTCGAGCCGGGGCGGTTCATCGCAGGTAATGCAGGCATCCTTGTCAGCCGGGTGATCTATCCCAAGATTTCGGCTGGCAAGAACTTCGTGATACAAGACGCGGCGATGAACGATCTCATTCGCCCCCGGCTGTATGGTTCGTTCCATCGCATCTGGCCGGTCCTTCCTGCTGCGAACATCCCTGCTCCGCCAAGCGATTTCGAAGCAGCGATCCCGTACACTCAACCGACTGATGTGGTCGGCCCCGTCTGCGAGACGGGTGACTACCTGGCCCGTGACCGCAAGCTCCCCACGCTCAAGACCGGTGACTTGATCGCCACTTTCAGCGCCGGAGCCTACGGCATGGCCATGAGTTCCAACTACAACGGCAGGCTACGTGCCGCTGAGGTACTGGTCGATCAGCAGAACGCCCGGCTCATTCGCCGCCGCGAGACCCTGGAAGACCTGATCCGCTGCGAACGTGAAGTCTGAACTGGGCGGTGGGAGGGCGAGACTCCTGCCGAGCCGCGGATCACGCGGCAACGACAAGACACTGCAACGAATGCTGACAGCTGACGGCTGAAAGCTAAGCTGGAGACCGCGATGAACACCATGAAGACGCTCCGCCACATTTTTACTGCCGGCGTGGTCGCCTTGAGCGTCACCGGCGCTTCCGCCCAGGACTATGTCGTTCCTTACAACAAGGCTCCCGAAACAGCACCCGAATTCTGGGCCGCTTCCAAGTACGACCTCAGCCTGGGCAACCATGCCCGTGCTGCCCAGATGCTTGGCAACTACTACGACAAGGTCATGGCTTACGGTGAAGAGGAGCAGAAAAAGTTCTTCCTCAACCAGTATGATGTGGAAGGCATCTCGCCCCTGCTCCGCCTTTCCACCATCCCCGACGTGAAGTCGGTCATGCGGAAAGATCCCGTCAGCGGGCAGGACAAAGCTGCTGTCGATATTCTCATCGCCCGGATGACCAAGTTCATTGACGCTCGACTGAGCGATCCTGAACGCATCAAGTTCTTCGTCAATCAACTGGGCAAGCGTCCGGAAGAGCGGGCCTATGCCATCACACAACTGCGTGCCAGCGGTGCCAGGTCCATCCCCACCATGCTCGACATCCTTCGCGATCCGGCACAGCAGGCCATGCATGGAGCAATCTTCAGCGCACTCCTCAAGATGGACAGCGACATCGGCCCACCTCTCCTGGCTGCTCTTGATAGCAAGAGTGACTATGTGAAGGGCCTCATTGTCGATGTCTTCACCCAGAAGGCTGACACCCGGATCATTCCCGATCTCTATTTCCTGAGCGCATCAGACAGCACCTCACCTTCGCTCAAGGCCAAGGCCCGCGACTGGCTCAAGCGGTTCCTGAACAAGAACGACAAGGAACTCGGCGATGCACGCGAGAAACTTGTTGAAACTGCAGAGCAGTATCACAAGCAGCAAGTCGACCTTGACGGGGCCAAGCTCAACATCTGGACCTGGAGTGATCAAAACGGCCTCACCGGTCAACCAGCTACCAAGACTCAGGTAGAGGAGTCACGCGGTATTGCCTACGCCCGCAAAGCTCTCGACCTCGATCCGAAATATCGTCCTGCCCAGATTGAGTTGCTTTCCATTGCCCTCGATAAGCTCTATGAATCGGGTGGCCCCAATGTTAATGTCGGCAAGAGCAGCCCTGAATTGCAGGCACTCCTGGCGGGCAGCCCAGCTGATCTCCTGGAAGATGTCCTGAGTAAGGCACTGGCAGACAAGAAGACCAACGCGGCCCTGGGTGCCATCAAAGCCCTCGCCGCTCACGGCGATCCTGCCCTGCTCCGCTATTCCGAACGAGGCATACCCGCTCTGCTGCAGGCACTGCGGTACCATGATCGCCGCGTGAAATTTGCTGCTGCGGAAGCTGCCCTGGCTATGAACACCAAGGGCGATCCCTTCCCCGGCAATGCCCGCGTCGTCGAAGTGCTTCGCCATGCCGCCACTGGCTTTGGCAACCCCAAGATCCTCGTCGGCTTTGGCAACTCCAACGACTCCAAGCGGATTGCGGAACATCTGAAGGCACTCAACTACGATGTGCAGACCTTTGGTTCCGGCAAGATGATGCTCACCGAAGCAGTAAACAACGGAAACGTTGGCTTGATCATCACCGATGCCACGCTGCCTGACCCTGGCTTCAGCTACTTCCTGGCTCAGTACAAGAATCACCCCAATACCGCTGGCATGCCCCTGATCGTGGTGGCAGACAGGGATGCTGGCCGGGCGGCCAAGGATGTGCTCGCCAAGAGCGCCAATACCAAGGTCATCGCAGCTGCACCCGAATCGAAGGAGCTGCTCGATACCGAAGTGAAGAGCATGCTGGCAGACAAGACCAAGCCCGCCTTTACTGATGCCGAACGGGCCGCTCAAGCCAAGTCAGCAGTCGAATACCTGGCCCGCATGGCCAAGGGTGAACTGAGCGGTTTTGATCTGAATGCCACCGAAGGGGCGCTCATCAAGGCACTCGGCAATGAGAGCCTGGCTCCCAGCGCTGGTGCTGCCCTCTCCCATCGCTCCAGCCGCGAGGCCCAGCAGGCCCTGGCGAATGCAGTGCTTAACAGCAACCTGTCTCCGGCAACCAAAGCTGCAGTCGCCCCGGCCCTGCGTGCCCATGTGCAACGCTTCGGCAACCAGCTCACTGTTGACCAAATGAAAACGCTGCAAGCCCTGGCTTCCGCCTCGAGCGATGCTGCCTTGCGGGAACAAGCCGACCTCACCGCCGCCACACTCAAGGGTGATGGCAGCGCCATCGGTAACCGCCTGAAAGGGTATGTCCCCAGTACCAATCCCCCTGCAAAGAAGGTAGAGCCGGGCAAGGAATAAACTTAGTCCTAAGTGCTAAGTGCAAAGTGCCAAGTGTGCTGCGGAGGATATGGCCTCCGCAGCTGTTGCCCATCCCATCATCTTCTGACGTCATTCATTCTCCATTTGAGCTCGCATCGCTGATAACTCGGCACGAGACACTATTCACATCGCCCCGACGTTGATAACCTAACGTTGCCACATTCATGATGGATTTATCCCTTGGCAGCCACTCCCTCGAGCGGGTTCAGTATCGATATCGGCATTGTCGGCGGCGGCGGCCATGTGGGCCTGCCCCTGGCTATGATCTTTGCTGACGTTGGTTACCGAACGCACATCTTCGATATCAATGCTCAAACTGTTGAGAAAATCAACGCCGGCATCATGCCCTTTGCTGAGGAAGAAGGCCCCGAAACGCTGGCCCGGGTGACGAAGTCGAAGCTGCTCACCGCTTCCAGCACCCCCGAAGGACTGGAAAAGTGCCAGTTCCTCATCATGATCGTCGGCACACCCATCGACGAACACCTGAACCCCAATCTGCAAGCTATCCACAAGGCCATAGCCGGTTGCGAAAAGTACCTTCGCAACGGCCAGATCATGATCCTCCGCAGCACCGTCTTCCCCGGTGTCAGCAAGCACCTGCAGACTTACCTTCACGACAAGGGATTCCAGATCGACGTGTCCTTCTGCCCGGAACGCGTCGCCCAGGGATACAGTCTGAAGGAGTTCCGCACTCTCCCTCAGATCGTCAGCGCCTTCAAGCCAGCGGTTCTCGGCCGCGTCAAGGAACTCTTCAGCCGCTTCACGAAAGAGTTCGTGGAGATGGAACCGATGGAGGCGGAGCTGACCAAGCTCATGACCAACGCCTGGCGGTATATCCAGTTTGCCACGGTCAACCAGTTCTACATGATCGCGACCAAGAACGAACTGAACTTCGAGCGGATCATGCATGGCTGCCGGCACAACTATCCGCGCATGGTGGGAATGCCTGGTCCGGGGCTTGCTGCCGGCCCCTGCCTGGTGAAGGACACCATGCAACTGGCCGCCTTCAGTCAGAACCAGTTCGTCCTGGGCCACACGGCCATGATGGTGAACGAAGGCCTGCCTGCTCACCTCATTGACATGGCCAAGTCCAAGCTCAAGGACGACAAACGATCGCTGAAAGACTGCACTGCAGGCATCCTCGGCATGGCCTTCAAGGCAGAGAGTGATGACCACCGTGATTCACTTTCCTACAAGCTTCGCAAGCTGCTCACATTTGAAGCCAAGAAAGTCGTCTGTTCCGATGCCTACATCAAGGATCCCAGCTTCGTGAGCAGGGACAAGGTACTCAGTGATGCCGATGTCATCTTCGTTTGCACGCCACATAAGGAATACAGGCAGTTACCAATGCCAGCTGGGAAACTGGTGATTGATATCTGGAATTGCGTGAAGCTCAGTTAGCATTTAGCTCCCGGCTCTTTAAGCCGGGGGGCGGGTTGTGCAGCAAAGGGATTAACCATTGCTGGACGTCCCACACTGATGATTGCGGTATGCACGCAATATCTGCGCGAGCCTGCCCCCGGCCTGAAGAGCCGGGGGCTAAATATGGAGATAAGTTCATGACCGTGTTCGTTACCGGTTCCGCGGGTTTCATTGCAGGCTACCTTGTCGAGGAACTCCTCAACCAGGGCCATACCGTGATCGGTGTCGATAACTTCTCCAAATACGGGCCGGTGGAGAAGAGCTATTCCAAGCACCCTCGCTACCAGTTTCACCAGGCAGATGCCCTGGATACGCCTCTGATGAAGAAGCTGGCCCTGGAAGCTGATCATCTGATTGCCGGAGCGGCAATGATTGGAGGCATCAGCTACTTCCACGAGTTCGCCTACGATCTGCTGGCGACCAACGAACGCATTATCGCCAGTACGTTCGACGCAGCCATCCATGCCCATAAGCATGGCAAGCTGCAGAAAATCACGGTGCTCTCCAGCAGCATGGTGTTCGAGAGCGCGACCCAGTGGCCAACGAAGGAATCACACCTGCTCGAATGCCCGCCGCCGCTGAGCACCTATGGGTTTCAGAAGCTGGCGTGTGAATATTTCTGCAAAGGGGCCTGGGAGCAGTACCAGTTACCCTACACCATCGTCCGCCCGTTTAACTGTGTCGGCATTGGCGAGAAGCGGGCCCTGAGCGACAAAGAAATCCTCAGCGGTAATGTCAAGCTAGCCATGAGCCATGTCGTGCCAGATCTGGTGCAGAAAGTGCTGAAGGGGCAGGACCCACTCCATATTCTCGGCGAAGGCAACCAGGTCCGCTGCTACACCTACGGCGGCGACCTGGCTAAAGGTATCATCACCTGTATGCTGCACCCGAAGGCCCGCAACGACGATTTCAATATTTCCATTCCCCAGGCTACCACGGTGCTGGAGCTGGCCGAAGCAGTGTGGAAGAAGATTCATGGTGACAGGAAGCCCTTCCGGTATGTGAGTGACCCCGGGTACAAGTACGATGTCCAACAGCGCGTACCCGATGTGAGCAAAGCAAAAAGCGTGCTGGACTACGAAGCCAATACATCCCTCAGCACTATGCTCGATGAAGTCATCCCCTGGGTGAAGCACGAGCTGGAACTGGGGAATATCTAAGCAGAATATGGCAACACTCAGCGCAGCAGAACGGGCCAAGCGGCGTGCAGCGGAAGCGGAGTTCTTCAACTCTCACGCTCACGACATTGGTGCGTTTAATCCCTTTACCGATCGTGGTTGGGGCACCCTGGCTCGCTGCTTCGAAAAGGTCTTGCCTCATCGCCAGCCACTGAAACTCCTCGATGTCGGCTGTGGCACGGGGCACTCGCGACAACTTTACATCAAACACTGCTCCAGCTATACCGGCATCGATCTCTCAAGTGCGGAGCTGGCCCTGGCCCGACAATCGTTTCCACAGGATGAGTTTATCGAAGCCGATGCGTGTGAAATGCCTTTTGCGGATGCGAGTTTCGATGCAGTCTGCTTCAGCAGCGTGCTGCACCACATTCCGGAAATGCGGGTGGCGTTGCAGCAGGCATTCCGGGTGTTGCGGCCCGGCGGACTGGTCTTCGCCTACGATCCCAATGTCTATCACCCGGCGATGGCACTGTTTCGACATCCGAAGAGCCCGCTGTACAGCGCCAAGGGAGTCAGCCCGAACGAGAAGCCGCTGAAGCCACGGTCGATTCACAAGCTGCTGGTGGAATGTGGGTATGGAAACATCAGGCAGTGGTGCCAGTCGAACATTCCCTATCGCAGAGTGGATATTCAAAGTATTTCCTCGTTTCTTGGCATTTTCAATGCGATTGATTGGTTCTGGCAATTGGCAGGGCCTGGATATTTCTTTGGGACTTTTATTATCAGTAGTGCGATTAGGCCATCGACGAAAGAAAGGTAATTCCAAAATGAATGCCAAATCAATGTCTGACACGTTATTCGAATCAGGATTATTTCGAGCATTACTAGTAGCACTGTGTTGTCAAGCAATCAGCTTTTTCCTGTTCGCTCCAGCCCTGTGGATGCCACCGCCCGGTCGCTTTGTTGATCAGTACGAACCGCTCACCTATCAACCTTTTTCCAGAGAGATGATAGGCGAAGCTCAAACACGACATCGCATATTAGGCCCGGTTATTGCAAAGGGACTTGGTCTGCACGGACTGCCTTCCGCGCTTGTTCCTGTATTCGGTGGCACGGTAATGTTGATATGCGTATACCTGCTCTGCGTTAGCCACATCGACCCACAGTGGGCGTTTTCCACGACTCTTCTGGTGGCCACGACCCAAGCTTTGATCTCTAGCCAGACCTGGTTGGGATATCAGGACGCGCTGGGTGGCGCATTTATCGCGGGATGCTTACTATCACGTAATGCATGGTTTGCCGGCCTTCTCCTCTTTCTCGGCATGCTCGCGGAGGAGCGTTGTGCAGTAGGCGTACCTTTTGTCATTCTCTGGCAATGCGCCCTGCATACAGAGCGAAGCAGAAGTATCGCTGTTCGTTGGTCACTGGCTCTTGGACTTGCCATGTTGGCCTGGGCTGTGTACTTCTATTTCGCGATTCATACCTTTGTACCTGCGGAAGTTCGAGAAGCCTACGATGCGGAAAAGGTGGGCACGACATGGCGCTTGATTTTCAAAAACCTGAACAATCTGGCATTAGGTTACTTTCAATCCATTCGTGGCGGATGGATCTTGGTCGGGTATGCGGCATATCTTCTCATCCGAAGGCGAGGCTGGTTGACGTTATCCCTGGTCGGGAGTTGCATCATACTTGGTTTGCTCCAGGCCGGTTTTGTGGCGGATATTAGCCGGTCGGCTTCAAACCTATGGCCTGTCATGCTTCTGGCCATCTGGGAAATGCGCCGATCCAATCTCACTGATGCCCTGGTCATCCTTCGCACCTCACTCTTCCTCAACATACTTTCACCCTGCTACCAGGTGCTTGGTAACGTTGTGCAGTACTACTATCCTCTACCTATTTCGTTGCTACGCCTCATCTACCGTATCTGACGCCGTTTCCAGAACGCATAGAAGTACCACTTTAGATACTGCGGCATCCATTTCCAGAGCTTGAAGTTGCTCTTGCCCGCCGTGCGGTCGCGCCAGGTGGCGGGGAGTTCTTCCACACGCAGCCCCATTTTGTGGGCCTTCACCGTCAGCTCAAGCCCGAGCGAGAAGCCTGCTTCACTTTCGATCTTGATTGACTCGATGAATGCCTTGCTGTAGGCCTTGAAGCTGTTCGTCGGGTCATGCGTCGGCAAGCCGGTCAGGTAGTGCAGGCTCACCCCGGCCAGCCAGCTGAGCATACCCTTGAACCACGGTCCGCCGATCTGCTGCCCACCCTTCATATACCGGCTGGCACAGACCACGCTCGCCCCGTTTTCAATGCGACTCACCATCTCCGGCACGCAACGGTAGTCATCGGAAAGATCCACCATCGAGACGATGATGACCGGCGCGGAGGCTTGCCGCAGTCCAGCTTCGATGGCATAGCGTACCCCCCGCCCCAGGGTGTTCAGCACCAGGCGAATGTTCTGAGGCTTTTTGTCATCGGGAATGGCAGCCAGGGCAGGCAGTGTGGTGTCGCCATCGTAGTCGTAACAGATAAGCAGTTCGTAGCCGGGCGGCAGCTGACCCAGAGCCGCCTCGCAGAATGGACCGATGGATTCCTTCTCGTTGAAGACAGGCACCACCATGGAATAACGAAACGACATGCCGTTCCTGCAGCAAGGAAAAGGATGATATAGCGACGGTTGCGGTGTTGAGGAGGTGTGAACTCACAAGGCTTCGTCACGAGGGAATACCCTCATCCCTCTTGCCGATAGAACGAGGAGGAGCAGACAGCCGTTCTGTTGTTTACTTCCACTGCCACTCTTCGTTGAAGAAGTTCGCATCTACCACTTTGCCCGGCCAGCGGCTGTTGGGGGGAGTGGTGATGTCGATGATCGCCCAATCGGGGAGTTTGGGGACTTGCCTCGCATTGTTCAGGTAGTCGTAGTCGCGGAAGGTGAAACCACTGTTGAGCACGACGTACTTGGAGGGGTTCAGCGGGTTGGGGTAGATGAGGAGGGGCACGTGGGTGGCCTGGTCGAACTCCGCGGTTTTGGTCTTGAGCTTGCCACCGGGCCAGTAGAGGGGCAGCTTGCCTGACACGCGCTGGATCACGCTGTTACTCTCCGGCGTGCCCCACAGGATGAGATTGTGGTTGTTGATGTCGGCGTCGGTCACTTCCTTGTCCATCTTCACGCGGGGGATGCCGCGGAACTGCCGCCGCCAATGATCGATGGCCCGGTTCATCTCGGCCTCGACCCACTCGTTCACTTTGGCATGCGGCGAAGTGCCCGAGGGTTTGACGATGAGGAAGCTGTCCATGAAGGCATCGTCGATGGGGCCTTGGAGCCCGGGCTTCTTGCGGAGCTTGCCGTCATCGAGGGTGTCAACGAGCTTCCACTTGCCGGCCTCTTTGCGGAAGTGGTAAGTGGATGCATTGTCAGATAGGGAACCAGGCAATTGTAATTCATCTCCATCAAGGACGATCAGGTGCCCAGCAGCGCGAACGCTGAATGATTCCAGTGTAAATGCAGCTACGTTCGTGGTAATGATTCGAAATCGGGCCACTGGACCATGCCCCATGATGGGCCTGATTTCAATGCGAGCTCGTTTCCAATGTTCCTCCAAGTTAACAAGCTGATAGCCATGGAATCTTGAGTATCGCAGCGAGAAGGTCGTAAATGCTCCATAGATTTCCTCTCCGATTCCTCCCAGCACATCGCTCAGATCAGGTCTTCGATCACCATAGTGGGAAACTCGTCGCTCAATCTCCCGCTTCGCCTCCGGGTGGTAGCTGTGCCCCGTCTTCGGGCCGATGACGTGTCGTAGCGTCATGCCAAACTTTTGCATCTCCCGGGCCATCACGTCGGCGGCTTGTTTCTGCTTGTCGTTCTCGCCGCTGTAGGCGACCGTCGGCAGGTTCTTCAGGTTCTCCGCATAGTCGGTGGCGTTGTACCAGTGCCAGAGCTTCTCTTCCCACCACGTCGGCTTCACGGTTTCGTTCTGGAAGTTGCCAAGGAACTCGGGCGTCTCAGCAAAGCCCGCCCCGGGGGCGGCGGCACACCACTGGTCAGGGAAGTGCACCGCGAACTGCCAGGCGGCGGCCCCGCCCATGCTGAAGCCTCGCATCACCTGCCGCTTCTCGTCGATGCGGTAGTGGGCCTTGCAGTGGTCGAGGGCTTCGAAGAGATCCACCTCGCCGGCGAACTTGTTGGCGTTGCAGTACCGGCCATACGGATGCAGCACGAACGCATCCTTCGGGGTGAACTCACCGGGGTTCCGCAGGCGGTCGCTGAGAAACGCCAGCTCGGTCAGCTTCTCGCCCCGGCCATGGCACCAGACATCGAGGCGATAGTTGCTCAGCGTCTTCGGTGTGTACGAATCGGGCACCACAAGGCCGTAGGGTTGCACCGAGCCATCGATCTTCGAGACGTAGCCTCGGACGACCAGGCCGCATTCGCTGAGGTACTCAGGCTTGCGGCTCTTGATCTGGGCGAGACGGTCACGGCCCGCTTTCAGTAGATCGCGAGCGGTTTTGACTTCGCGGGCTTCGTAGAACTCGTCGTACTTGAGCGCCCAATCGACGGCTTTGTGGAAGATGAGCACATCGGGGAAGAGGGCGAGGAGCTTGACCTGCCCCGCCAGTTCCTGCCGGGCCTGCTTGATCTCCTGCTCGAAGGCCGCAACGTCCTTGGTCAGCTCCGCCCTGTCGGCCTCGCTGATCTTGATCCCCGGCGGCGGGATGCGACGAACGTTGTCGGCCTTGTTATCCTGCGGCCCATCGGCGAAGGCGACGAGAGGGAGAAGGCAGAGTAGGAGCAGGGTGCGCATGGGGTGTTACCGAAGGTGGGAAGCTTCGATCATAACGCAGCATAACTGCGGTGCAAGCACGGAGATCGAAGAGCCTCGCTGTTCCATTGTGGCGAGGCCTTTTGCGTTACTTCACCGCTTCACATACCGTGGATCAATAAACCGCAGCGGTGCGTCTTTCCACTCCTTCGCATAGTCGACGCCGATGCGTGGCGTGGTGACATGCTGCACCAAGCCCTCCGCGCTGGCCAGCACATGCAGATGCGGCGGCTCCAGGAACATGCCATTGTGTTCACGGGTCAGGCCGAAAGCACGGGCCAGTTTGCCGGGGCCAGTGAGATCCACCTTCCAGTTGTCGAGCGGGATCGCGCCGCGGATCAGGACTGCCTGGGGATCATCAAGGGTGCTGGCAACAATATTCAGCATGTGATACATGCCATAGATGAGATAGACATACGTGATGCCGCCGGGGGCGAACATGACTTCCGTGCGTGCTGTACGTCCTTTTGCTGCATGACAGGCCAGATCGTGGCTACCCACGTAGGCCTCGGTCTCGGTGAGCTGGGCACGGCGTAACTGGCCATCGACTTCCCGTATCAGCGTGCAGCCAAGCAGGGCTGGCGCCAACGTGAGGGCGGGCTGTTGGTAGAACGCAGGTAGCAAGAGTTTTGGCATGTGGTGGTATGTGTTACAATAGGAACATCACCTGGTGAACCCATGCCTCCACCCACGCTTGCTTACATGGCCCAGCAGCGACGCTGGCTGCCTGATGATCCGCTGGCTCTCGAAATCATCTCGAAGCGAATCGCTGAGGGGCAACCGGCAACGATAGTGCAGCAACAGGGCATGGGTTGGGTGGATGCTCCAGAACACCTCACCGTCCTGGAAGCAGCACCGGTCGATCCTGACCCCAGCGTACCGCTTGTTATCATCAGTGACAGGCTGCTGGGACCACGACCAGAGGTTGACCGTTTAGTGATCCTGCGTCCGCCGACATTGACACTTGGTGTGGCCAGTCGTCGTGAGCTGCATGATGAGGAATTGAACGAAGCTCTGCGACTGTTCTGCAGGAAGGCAGGATACAGTCAGCAAAGTATCATGGCTGTAGCAGCATCCGCACGCCGTCGTTCACTCGCAGTATTAGACGACCTGGCAGATCGCCTGAAGGCACCGTTGCTCTTCTATGAGGATCACATTCTGAACCGCACACCGCTGGGGCAACCCGGGAAGATGGCAGGAACCTGCGCTGTCGCTGCAATCCTGGCAGCAGGTGTCAAAGCAGTAGAGGTCGACAGTACGCCGTTCTTCGGCAAACTGTGCCTCGCGCTGGCCCGTCGTCCGGTTCAGTTGCCGAAGTGATGATCGACTAGGTGGGTGCATTCCTGGTGCAGTTTCTTAAACTCCGGCCCAACCTGCCTGGCATTTTTCTGAAGCAGCAGGATGAAACTCAATTCCTGCTCGACGACTTGCTGATCCTTGAGTAACAGCTTCCGCAGCCAGATTGCTTCGGGATCGTGAATGATGCCATCACGTAGCACCACATGCTGCAATACGCGAAATAGCAGTTCGTCATACTTAGGGTGAACCCACTGGGCATCTCGTTTGAGCGTGATGAGGAGTTCCAGCAGATCTTTGGTAATGAGTCCGGCATCCAGGCAGGCCCGTTCCACCAGTTCCGCTTCCACTTCGTTGATCCGGCCGTCAGCCAGGATCAGATTTCGCACAAATTTTGGCCAATCCATCCGTTCAACTCCTGCAGGATGCGAAGCAATGTACTGTCTGGAGGCTTGCAGTACCATGAAATTTCAGCATTCCCGGGCAGACTCGTCACTTTTCGCTCGAATTACACCAATACACTTGCCAACGACGGTCATCCCCCTACATTTACAGACCACGCCTATTCCTAGGAAATAGGCCTTATTCTAGCCTGGCAGATGACTTATGCCGAAGATGAAGACCCACAAAGCGAGCAAACGCCGCTTTAAGGTGACTGCTACCGGGAAGCTGAAGTTCCGCCGGGAAGGCCGTCGCCACCTTAATGGCCACATGTCGGGCACTGCCAAGCGCAAGCTCGATACCGCCGTGACGCTGAACACCACGGAAGCCAAGAAGATCGTGAAAGCCATTACCCAGGGCAATCATTAGTAGCTAGTAGCTAGGAGCTAGTAGCTAGAAGAATACAATGGACGCCATGATGGCGTGATTGGGAGATACTGCAATGCGTGCCCGTAGCGGCAAGACTGTTCTCAGACGACGTGCCCGCCTCCGTAAACAGGCCAAAGGGTACTTCCTCAGCCGTGGTAATCTGTACCGCCAGATGCGTACGACCGTCACCCGGGCTGGCGTATTCGCCTACCGTGATCGTCGGCAGCGCAAGCGGCTCTTCCGCCAGCTCTGGACCATGCGAATTAATGCCGCTGCCCGCATGCGTGGCATGAGCTACAGTCAGTTCATCGCCGGGATCCAGCGTGCCGGTGTGGAACTCGACCGCAAGATGCTCAGCGAAATTGCTATTCATGATCCGGCGAGCTTTGACCAACTGGTCACCCTCGCCAAGCAGTTCGCCCCCAACGCGAAGCTGGCCAAGGCGGGGTAGCGAACCTTTGGTTCGATTTGATATCCTAAAGGGTGTCGGCTGAGGCTGACACCCTTTTGCATTGAGGTGCTTTATGTCAACTCTCGTTCAGCAGCAATACATCGTCAGTAACCCGGCGATTTGCGGTGGCAAGCCTACTATTGATGGCACACGGATCCGTGTTCAGGATATCTATGAGTTGCATGAGCTTGAGGGTTTGAGCGTGGATGAAATTGTTGATGGTTATCCCCATATCAAACCCTCACAAGTTTACGCTGCTCTCTCGTATTACTGGGATCACAAAGACGAGATTGACGCCCAGCGTTTGGCTGGCGAGCAGTTGGTGGAGAAGCTCAGACAACAACAGGGGCCTTCTGCACTGGAGCGAAAGATGGCAGAGCGTCATGGCGCGTGACATCAGATTTTACCTGGATGAGAATGTACATCGCTTCAAGGCTTTGGCTTCCGGATTGCGGCGACTCGGGATCGATGTTCAAACCGTTCTGGATGCTGGGAAGCGTTGTGCCGATGATGATGAACAGTTTCAATACGCTCAAGAAACCACGAGAGTACTTTTTACGAACGACGCTG
Organism: Gemmatales bacterium; assembly: GCA_046350055.1. Lineage (GTDB taxonomy): Bacteria > Planctomycetota > Planctomycetia > Gemmatales > HRBIN36 > JAEUIE01. The sequence continues at coordinate 741,596 of JAXMBC010000001.1, forward strand.
ACTTTCTCAGTATGGCTTCGAATCAATCACATGTGGGACTGGTATTCTGCCCGAGGAGAAAGCTCAGTATGGGGCAGGTCATCCAACGTCTCGAACTCATTTGGGAATTGCTCGACCCCGAAGATATGCATAACAACGTCGAGTACCTCTAACCTCCAAGCCATATGACCCCCACCGAACTGCAAACCACCGCTCTTGCTGAACTCGCTGCCTGTATTGACGAGCCAGCCCTCAAGGCCTGGAACACGAAGTACCTCGGCAAAGCCGGGCAACTTACCGAGGCTCTCAAGAAACTCGGCAGCCTGCCTGCCCCGGAACGCCCGGCCTATGGCCAGGCCATTAATGTTGTGAAGCAGGCGTTGCTTGCAGCCGAGGAAGTCAAAAGTGCCGAGCTGGCGAAGGCAGAACTGGCCCGTAGTCTGGCGAGCGATGTCGTCGATGTCACTCTGCCTGGCCGCCCGCTGGTTCAGGGCCGATTGCACCCCGCGACCCAGACCATGCGTCGTATCCTCAGCATCTTTGCCGACATGGGCTTCCAGGTCTTCCAGAGCCGCGAAGTCGAGACCGATCAGAACAACTTTGAACTCCTCAACATGCCCGCTGAGCACCCCGCTCGCGACATGTGGGATACCTTCTTCACCACCACGCCCGGCGTCATCCTCCGCACGCACACCTCGCCCGGCCAGATCCATGCAATGAAGAAGTTCTGTCCGCAACCCATCCGCGTGGTCCTGCCCGGGATGTGCTACCGCTATGAGCAGATCAGCACCCGGAGCGAGATTCAGTTCCAGCAGGTGGAAGGCCTCGCCATCGGCACAACCATCACCATGGCTGATCTGAAGGGCACCATCCTCAGCTTCGTCCGTCGCCTCTTCGGTCAGGAACGGGAGATCCGCTTCCGCAGCAGCTACTTCCCCTTCACCGAGCCCAGCATCGAAGTGGATGTAAGTTGGCCGGTCGTGGATGAAGCCAGCGACCGGCTCACCAAGGGCACCGGCTGGCTCGAAATCATGGGAGCGGGTATGATCCATCCCACCGTTCTGCAGAACGGTGGCTACGATCCCAACCGTCACACAGGCTTCGCCTTTGGCCTCGGGCCCCAGCGGATTGCCATGCTCTTGCATGGTATCAACGACATCCGCTACTTCTGGGGCAACGACCTGGCGTTTCTCGAACAGTTCTAAACAAACGCGGCAGGATGCCGCGTCTACACTAAACTGCCCTTCCCTCAACGAAGTGCCGATGGTATCACCCATGGCATGTTGAATCACGCAGCCATCCTTACTGATCTGCAGGCTTCCCTGCACGATGCCTTGCAGCGGGCCGACGAACGGCTCTCGCACGTCCAGCGGCAATTGGCCGGCCAGCAGCAGCCTATACCCTTGCCAACTCTCCCAGCGAAAGAGGCACTGGAAGAAGCAATGCCGACCAGCGACCCCAGCGTGGCGATGGTCGACGATGAGCTGGCTCAATTGCAAGCCACCCTGGCAGAATTGATCCAGCAAGGGCGAAATGCGCTGACTCCTGCTCCTTAAAACAAACAGCCCACGGCAAGAACCGTGGGCTGTCTCACTAAGAATTCTGTGTTAGTTCCCTGCCACATCGATCAGCTGAGCGATCCGAGCGCCGACTTCATTTTCCTGATACGAGATACTGACGGCATCGCAGGGCAGCAGCGACTGCAGGCGAAGATGATGTGCCTGATGGCGAATCTCGCAGTGATCTGGAATCAGTATGCACAGACCGTAGCGATCTCGACTGCCGGTCCGCAGGTACAGACGCCGGTTACTGATATCGACCCGATCAATCCAGCCTTCGATCGTATGAAGCTGATGGCGGAAGTGTGTCTTCTTGATGGTGGTAATCATGATGGTGCTTTCCAGTTTCGAAGAGCGAGTGGGTTAGACATCGCTGTTCCCGAACAGGTTCGCCGAAAGTAGCAACGGCGATGAGCATCCATCCCTTCGCCCGCAATAGTATCTACCCCGACATTCGCTCTTCGGTTTCTACTATTTAGGTTAATGACAGGGAATGAGGAGAGAATGAAGAGGAGCAGATAATAGCCAGCAGCAAGACACCAGCAGCCAGTAGAATGAGATTATCCGGTCTGCCTTAACCAGTTCCGATGCTTTCCGGGGCGGTTGAAGGGGTTTGCAAAAGCGCGTACTATTGCATGCTGCTTGTTATTATCTACTGTCTTCTAGCATCTGATTTCTTGTTCCTGACTCCTCTGCACTACTCATAAATCGACGATGTGTCGCTCGTATACCCATCGCGGCGGCCGGCTAACTGCTGCAGCAGGGGCCAGTCAGAACCGACAGGGCCAAAGCCGAGCCAGGGAGTGTTACCAAAGCGAATCGTCCGCACAGCAGCATCGCCAAAAGCAAACTGTACACCTGCTGCATGCCGGCTCGAAAACCGATAGTAGGCAGCCCCACCGCTGGTGATCGCATTGGTGTTCCCCTTGCCCAGGCCGAGACCAGTACCCATGTTACCCACGCCGAACCAGGAGTACGCTGAGTTCCGTGGATCGGTGCCAAAGCCACCCAGCCCTTCGCCATACATCAGGGTGTTGCTGGTGCCATCCTGCACGGTGACCTGGCCAAGCGTGACCTTCTTGCGATTGAGCAGCATGCCTTCATAGCCACCGTAAGTGGGTGCCGGGGTCAGACCCAGAGGATTCGGTGCAGCCACCACGAATGCAAAGCTGCCACCCAGTCCTGCGACACCCATGTAATTAGTTCGGCCCAGTTGCTCATCGCCGGGAGCCAATCGCTGGAAACCGGGGAAGTTTCCCTGGTCAGCATAGAGCATCAGCCAGATGCTGTTGACAGTGCCGTAGAGGTCGTCAGAGGGGCACTGAAACATCTTCAGCCGTGCCTGGGCGGCGCCGTAGCTGCCCGATCGGCTCCACCAGTTGGCATCGCCCTGTTCCAGAGAAAGACTCAAACCCGACCCAGGAACACCGGCAAACTGATTGTACAGCGAGTCCTGTTCGAGATAGGGCAGCAGGAACACCAGTGAGCCAGCGAATTGTACCTGTGTAATAGGCACGGGGGGATTGCCAACCGGACCCAGGATGCCGGGGGGAAGTCGGCCATAGTCGTTGTGAAAATTGTGGGCGGCGATGGCGATCTGCCGGAGATTGCTGCCGCACAGCATCTTGTTGGCCGCTTCCCGCACCTTCTGGATGGCAGGCAGAAGCAGGGCCATCAGGAGTGCAATGATGGCAATGACCACCAGTAACTCAATCAGGGTGAACCCATGGCGACGACGATGCATAAGCTGCCTCTTCTGGTGATGTACTATTTTCAACCATTCGACAGGGAGTTCAAGAGCGAGGCAGGGGAAAAAGTGCCCTGCGAAGGTATCAATCATGATACTCTCATTCTCACCCTATTCTTCCCAGCTTGACTTGTCGCTGGGCTGAGAGACTCCTTTAACAAGTACATCCTTGCCACACTCATCTGTCTGAGGAGCATCTGTGTATCTCAAAGCTTTTGCTACGGTTCTGTTCGGTTTGGCTGGTGCTTCCGCAGCCTCAGCACAAGTGACCACGTTTTTCGGTGATAACAACACCTTCCCCCGTAACCTGACTGTACCCAATCAGGCCCGCAATGACTTCATGGCCAGCTTCGCTACTCACAAGGGTACCGATGATTTTGAAAGCTACGCGCCCTTCTCTACACCAGCTGTCTACAACATTTCTTCGTTAGGCATCACCTACACGTCCAACATGACGTTCGTGAATGCAAATCAGCCCCCTAGCTTCGTCCTCGCGGTTAGCGGCACCCAGTTTGCCTTCGGCAACGGCGATCCGTTCGGCGGCGGCATTGGTCTCACCAACAGTTACCTCTTCAGTCAGCCCGTCCAAGGCTTCGGCATCTACTTCGTCCAGGTTGGCGATTCCGCTGTAAATGAATTCACCGTCACGCTGCAGGATGGACCAGCTGGCACACCACGCGTGATTCCCGTGAATGCTTCAGGTGACGGTACAGGTTCGCCTATTTCCTTCGGCAGCACCCGCCAGTTTGATGCCACCTTCTTCTTCGGTGTGGTCGATTCCGCTTTCTTTGATCGGGTGACCATCACAGCCACCTCCAGCACAGATGGAATCGTGTTCGACGATCTCAGTGTCGGCCTCATCAATGCCGTGCCCGAACCTACCACATATGCGCTCATTGGCACGGTGCTGGCAGGAATCTACGGTGCTCGCCAGTACCAGCGTCGACGTGCTGTGAAGAAGTCCTTTGCTCGTGTCCGGTAAGTTGCACAACAGTCAAGAAGAGAATCAACAGTCGCGGAGTCCATCTGCGACTGTTTCATTTCCTATTCGAGCATCTGCATGCACAGTTAAAAAATCATGATGAAGCTGATTCAAAATATTCTGCGGTGGACACAATTGGAAACGCGATGAACATGCACGACCTTTCGGTCGAACTACTATGGTAGATGACGGTATTAAAACTAAACTACTCCCTACCTCGCAATGATCGCCTCTGCATTGCAAGGCGGAATGCATCTCATCCAGCGGAAGATCCATGACCAAGTCAAATACAACATACGTTCTGCTTGCGTTGATCGTCCTTACCGTCCCATCCTGTCAATCACATCATGAAAAGCATGAAGCAGAACATCACTCGATCGTAGTCACTACTCCTCTGGAGGAAGACGTGACGGTGACGCAGCAGTATGTCTGCCAGATTCATTCCCAGCGACATATCGAAATCTGTGCCCTGCAGGATGGTTACCTCGAAAAGGTCCTCGTCAAGGAAGGACAGTCTGTCAAAAAAGGGGAGTTGATGTTCACCATCCTCCCGACGCTCTACAAAGCCAAAATGGAAGCCGAAGTAGCCGAGGCAAAACTCGCACAGATTGAGTTCGATAACACGAAAAAACTGTACGAGAGCAAGCCTCCTGTCGTCTCCATTCAGGAAGTCATGCTGGCACAGGCCAAGCTGGACAAGGCAAATGCCAAGGCAAATCTGGCCAAGTCGGAAGTGGAATTCACCAGCGTCAAAGCCCCGTTCGATGGGATCGTGGATCGGTTGAACAAACAGCTTGGCAGCCTGATCGAGAAGAAGGATATTCTGACCACGCTATCCGACAACAGCACCATGTGGGTGTATTTCAATATGCCCGAAGCCCGTTATCTCGAGTACATCGAGCGCCAGGGTTCGAAGCTTACCAGCTCACAAATGAAGCTCGAGGACTCGCAGATTGAACTGACTCTGGCCAACGGCAAGAAGTTCCCGTTTAACGCGGGCAACATCGTCACCGTGGAAGGACAATTCAACAGCGAGACCGGCAATATTGCCTTCCGTGCTGATTTTCCCAACCCCGATGGCCTGCTGCGGCACGGCCAGACTGGAAGTGTGCTCATCCATCGCAAGCTGCGTCATGCCCTGGTGATTCCCCAGCGTGCCACGTTCGAAATTCTCGACAAGCGATTCGTTTTCACAGTTGATGAACAGCATGTGGTGCATCAGCGTGAAATTGCCATCGAACAGGAGCTGGATGATATCTTTGTGATCAAGTCAGGCCTGGAAAAGAGCGAGCACATTGTGCTTGAAGGCGTTCGCCAGGTACACCATGGCGAAAAAGTGGATCACTTCGAACAGCGAGCTGCGGAGGAAGCATTGGCCAGACAGAAACACCACGCCGAGTAACTGCGTTCCCTTTTCGCAACGTTACTCGTGTAAGGTTTTCTTCTTCCCATGTTTTCCAAGATCCTCTATCGTCCCGCGCTCGCCATCGTCATATCGATCATCCTCGTGTTTCTGGGAGTACTCGGCGTATTCACGCTGCCCATCTCCCAGTTTCCATCCATTACGCCACCTACGGTAGAAGTAGCGATTGCCTACCCGGGTGCCAGCGCGGATGTGCTGGTGGACTCGGTGCTCATCCCGCTGGAGCAGTCGATCAACGGCGTTCAGAACATGCGTTACATCGTCTCCGACGCCACGAGCGCCGGCGAAGCGACGATCCGTATCCTGTTCGAACCCGGTTCGGATCCGAACATCAACGTGGTCAATGTGCAGAACCGCGTCAATATCGTCATGAACCGACTGCCACTGCTGGTCCAGCGGGAAGGCATCCTGGTCAGTCAGGTGGTGCCAAGCATGCTGATGTATGTGAACATCTTCAGCACGGACAAGAACACCGACCAGAAGTTCCTCTACAACTTTGCCAACGTCAACGTGATGCCGGTCATCAAGCGCATCCAGGGCATCGGCTTGCCACGCAACCTGGGAAACCGTGCGTATGCCATGCGTATCTGGCTCAAGCTGGATCGCATGCGGGCCTACAAACTTTCCACCGAAGACATCATGAAGGCACTGGCTGAGCAAAGTGTCATCGGTTCCCCCGGTCGGCTGGGGCAGGCTACAGGAAAAACTTCGCAATCCCAGGAATATGTGCTCACCTACATCGGACGTTACAACAAGCCAGAGCAGTACAGTAACATCATTCTGAAGGCCAATGCGGAAGGCGAGTTAATCAAACTGAAAGACGTAGCCGAGGTCGAACTCGGTTCCGAATTCTTCGACATCTATTCCGACATTGACGGCCACCCGGCAGCGTCGATCATTCTCAAGCAGAGCCCCGGCTCTAATGCTGCTGCAGTCATTAATGAAATCAAACGGGAACTGGAACAGATCAAGAAAGAAACCTTCCCGCCCGGCATGGACTACGAACTTGCTTACGACGTCTCCAAGTTCCTGGATGCCTCCATTGAGAAAGTGCTGCACACCCTGCTGGAAGCATTCATCCTGGTTTCGCTGGTGGTATATGTGTTTCTGGGAGATCTGCGTTCAACGTTGATACCCATTCTGGCGGTACCCGTGTCGCTCATCGGCTCGTTTTTCTTCATGCAGCTATTCGGGCTGTCGATTAACCTCATCACTCTATTCGCCCTGGTACTGGCTATCGGCATTGTGGTAGACAACGCGATCGTGGTGGTGGAAGCAGTTCACGTCAAAATGAATGAGAAACACCTGAGTCCCTACCGGGCCACACAGGAAGTACTTCACGAGGTCAGTGGTGCCATCATCGCCATCACACTGGTCATGACTTCCGTGTTTATACCAGTGACGTTTCTCCCCGGCCCGGTCGGCACATTCTACCGCCAGTTTGGCATCACCATGGCCGTATCCATTGTGCTCTCCGGTATCGTCGCCCTCACGCTGACGCCCGTTCTGTGCGCCATGATTCTCAAGCCACATCATTCCAACGGAGGCAATGGCACGAGTCATCGTACTGCGAAAAAACGCTCGCTTCTGTCCACTTTCGTGTTGCTCCTCGGCAGCTTGCTCGTACTGGCACTGGTGACCTATCTGGCCTATTATCTTTGGGGCAAGATGGGCTTCCTGATTGTGCTGGTGCCCTTGCTGAGGAAGCCATTCGAGTATGTCATTGCGAAGATCACAAACGGGTATGCCGGTGTGCTGGGTTGGATCGTCACAAGTCGCGTACTGACGATTGCTTCTATCGGCGGTGTAATGGCCGGTATTTACCTTGTGACCATACTGTTGCCGACGGGGTTCATTCCTGGCGAGGATCAGGGGATTATCTATGCAGTACTTCAGACACCGCCTGGTTCCACGCTGGAGTACACCAATGCCAAGGCACATGAACTCCAGAAGATCGTCAAGGAACTGGAAGAAGTACATTCCGTCACCTCGCTAGCCGGGTATGAAGTCTTGACCGAAGGTCGTGGCTCGAACGCCGGCACATGCATCATCAATTTGAAAAACTGGTCAGAACGCAAGCTGACAGCCCGGCAGATCATCGATGAACTCGAAGAAAAGTGCCGGAAGATGACCGACGTAAAGCTGGAGTTTTTCGAGCCACCCGCTGTGCCCGGTTTCGGTGCTGCAGGAGGCGTTTCCATGCGTCTTCTCGACAAAACCAACTCCACCGACTACAAGCGACTCGGCGAAGTCACCGAGAAGTTCATGGCTGCTCTGGAAAAACGTAAGGAACTCAGCAATCTCTTCACCTTCTACACTGCTGACTATCCCCAGTATGAATTGATCATCAATAACGACATCGCCATGCAGAAAGGCGTCTCCATCGGCAAAGCGCTGGACAATCTGAACATCCTGATCGGCAGCACGTACGAACAGGGCTTCATTCTCTTCGGCCAGTTCTTCAAGGTGTATGTGCAGTCAGCACCGGAGTTTCGCCGGATGCCTGACGATCTGAAGAATCTGTTTATCAAAAACGACCATGGAGAAATGGTCCCCTATTCAGCGTTTCTGAGCGTCAAGAAGAAGCAGGGGTTGAATGAGATCACCCGTTACAACTTGTATCCATCGGCTTCGATTCAGGCATCACCTGCTCATGGCTACAGCAGTGGCCAGGCCCTGCAGGCAATCCAGGAGGTTGCCAGGACCCTGCCCCAGGGATACGGCATCGGCTGGGAAGGGCTGTCATATGATGAATCCCGCAAGGGGAATGAAACGCTTTATGTCTTCCTGATCGTGATCGCCTTTGTGTACCTCATTCTGGTAGCCCAGTATGAGAGTTTTGTGCTGCCTCTGGTTGTCATTCTCTCACTTCCCATTGGAGTGTTAGGCTCATTGCTGTTACTGGAGTGCATGGGTCTGGCCAATGATGTATATGCACAAATCGGTATGGTCATGCTCGTGGGTTTGCTGGGCAAGAATGCAATTCTCATTGTGGAATTTGCTGTTCAGCGGCACCGTGAAGGCCTGTCCTTGAAGGATGCTGCCATCGAAGGTGGCAAATTGCGATTCCGCCCGATCCAGATGACCTCGTTTGCCTTCATCGCCGGCCTGGTACCTTTGGTCGTGGCCACTGGGGCAGGCGCCATTGGCAATCGTACCATCGGTTCTACAGGAGTCGGCGGTATGCTCGTGGGCACCGTCTTCGGCGTGCTGGTGATTCCCGGCCTGTATTACCTGTTCGGCGTGCTGGCGGGAAGCAGTCAGTTCCTCAAGGGGGAAGTGGACGAGCCACTGAGCGAACTCTTCGAGCACGATGCCCCCATTCCGGACGAACCGCTGGATCGCCACAGCCCGCAGGCAAATGCTCATCCTGCGCCACCAGCGTAGTTTCACAGATTGTACTTGAGAGAAACTCAGCGAAATCTCACAGTCCAGTCGTGCACCTGTTTGGTTATTCCTTCCCTGTCGAGAATGCCGATAACGAAGAAGGTGCAGCCTCGTTGGCTCGGCAGGGATGTTGCTCATGTGTCTTTCTGAACGATTCTTCAAGACCAGGCATCTGGCGTTCATTCCCAAGAACGCTGCGCTTGGGCTGCTGCTGTTTCTGCCCTCCTGCCAGATTCCAGAGCAACGCTTTGCAGAGCCAGGAGCCACGCTTCCTGATGCCTTTAACGGTAAGCAGGCAACGCCTGCCGAAAGCACTGCCCAACTGCGGTTTGATGAATTCTTCCAGGACCCAGTTCTGGTGGGCCTGATCAATCAAGCCATGACTGGCAATCAGGAACTCAAAATACTCTCGGAAGAAGTGCAGATTGCCAACAATGAGATTGGACTGCGACGCGGCGCCTACATGCCCTTCGTGTCCCTGAAGGGTGGAGCGGGATACGAGCGGTCGAGCTTGTTCACTCCGCTGGGCACCGCAGAGCGGGAACTGGCGTATCAACCCGGCAAGCACTTTCCTGATCCCCTGCCCAACTTCCTGGTAGCAGCCGACATCACCTGGCAGGTTGATATCTGGCACAAGCTGCGGAATGCCCGCGATGCAGCCAGCCTGCGGTATCTTGCCACTACGGAAGGGCGAAACTATACCGTGACACGTCTCGTCGCGGAGATTGCCGAGCATTACTACAGCCTGATGGCGTTCGACAACCGACTGGAGACACTCGAGCAGACGATTGCCCTTCAAAAGGAGAGCCTCCGCATTGCCAGGGCCAAGAAGGAAGCTGGCCGCGACACGGAACTGGCAGTGCAGCGCTTCCAGGCGGAAGTCAGCAAGAACGAAAGCGAAACGCTGATTGTGAAGCAGGAAATCGTCGAGGTGGAGAATCGGCTCAACTTCCTGCTTGGCCGCTTTCCACAGCATATTGATCGGCCCTCCGCCAAATTCCTCGACCTGCAGATGCGTGCACTCGGCACGGGCGTACCATCTCAGTTGCTTCGTAATCGACCCGATATTCGTCAGGCCGAGCACGAGCTAGCCGCTGCCGGACTTGAAGTGGAAGTGGCGAGGGCGGAGTTCTATCCCTCTCTCGACATCACGGGAGGATTGGGGTTCCAGGCATTCAATCCGAAGTATCTTTTCAACCCGGATGCGCTCATTGGTGGAGCTGCAGGTGAAATGGTCACACCATTGATCAACAAGACCGCCATTCAAGCTGCGTACAAGACCGCCAACGCCAAGCAGTTGCAGAGCATTTACAACTACCAGCGTGTGATTCTGGAAGCATTCACCGAAGTGATGAACCGGGTCTCCATGGCAGAGAATTATCAGAAGAGCATCGAAGTCAAGAAACAGCAACTCGCTTCACTGGAACTGTCGGTAGCCACCGCCAACAAGCTCTTCCAGAATGCACGTGCTGAGTATATCGAAGTACTGTTTGCCCAGCGGGATCTGCTGGAAGCCCGAATGGGACTGATCGAGACCAAGCGCAAGCAACTATCCGCCATCATCAATTCATACCAGGCACTCGGTGGTGGCCTGCCCAGCACAGAGCCCCCTGCTGGCATCCCAGTAGAGACGAAGTAGTACTGTTTGTTGCATCCGGTTCATCACAATGAAAAAAGGAGTGGATGATGCCATCCACTCCTGCTAGCTGACACAGGGCTAAACTACTTCGCCCCCTTCGCCTCCAAATCAAACCGATCCAGGTTCATCACCTTGGTCCATGCAGCCACGAAGTCGTTGACGAACTTCTCCTTGCCGTCACTGCTGCCATAGACTTCAGCGATGGCTCGCAGTTGGGAGTTGGAGCCGAAGACGAGATCGACGCGAGTGCCGGTCCACTTGACATCACCCGTCTTTCGATCCCTGGCTTCGAAGACGCCGTCCTCCTTCGCCTTCTGCCAATCGAGGTTCATGTCGAGCAGGTTGACGAAGAAGTCATTGCTCAGGGTGCCGGGCTTGGTAGTGAATACACCGTGCTTGGTGTGTCCGGTGTTGGCGTTGAGGGCTCGCAGGCCGCCGACGAGGACGGTCATCTCCGGGGCGCTCAGCTTCAGCTTGTGTGCCTTGTCCACCAGCAGTTCCTCAGCCGAGAAGATCTGGCCAGCTTTCAGGTAGTTGCGGAAGCCATCAGCAGTCGGTTCGAGCACTGCAAACGATTCAACGTCCGTCATTTCCTGGGTCGAATCCCCGCGACCGGGAGTGAACGGCACCTTCACATTGTGGCCGGCCTTTTTGGCTGCCTCTTCGACACCAGCACATCCGCCGAGAACCAGCAGATCAGCCAGTGAGACCTTCTTGCCACCGGCAGCGCTCGCGTTGAATTCCTGTTGAATCTTCTCGAGAGCCTGTACCACCTTGCCCGTATCAGCGTTTGCTTCCCAATCCTTCTGCGGAGCCAGCCGCAGGCGAGCGCCATTGGCACCACCGCGACAATCGGTCCCGCGGAACGTGGAAGCGGAGGCCCAGGCTGTCGAGACCAGATCGGATACGGATAATCCCGTAGCCAGAATCTTGCTCTTGAGCGAAGCGACATCCTGCTCGTCGATAAGCGGGTGCTTCACTTCGGGAATGGGGTCTTGCCAGAGCTGTGCTGGAGGTACCGTTGGCCCCAGTAGACGGGAGACAGGTCCCATATCGCGGTGCGTCAACTTGTACCAGGCCTTGCTGAACGCCTCGGCGAATTCCTTCGGGTTCTTGTGGAAGCGTTCGCTGATCTTCCTGTACGCTGGATCCATCTTCAGCGCGAGATCAGTGGTGAACATGATTGGTGCATGGTTCTTGTTCTTATCGTGGGCATCGGGTACGGTTTCCTTGCCCTTGCCATCCTTGGGAATCCACTGCTGGGCGCCTGCGGGGCTTTTCGTCAGTTCCCATTCGTAGGCGAACAGGTTCTCGAAGTACCAGTTCGACCACTTGGTGGGGGTCGGCGTCCAGGCCCCTTCCAGTCCACTGGTGATGGTGTCGCCACCCTTGCCCTTGCCGAACTTGTTCTTCCAGCCGAGGCCCTGCAGTTCGATGGGTGCCGCTTCGGGTTCGGGGCCAACGTTCTCAGGGTTGCCCGCACCGTGAGCCTTGCCGAAGGTGTGGCCACCGGCGATGAGGGCGACGGTTTCCTCGTCGTTCATAGCCATACGGCCGAAGGTCTCGCGGATGTCACGCGCGGCAGCGAGGGGATCCGGCTTGCCGTTGGGGCCTTCGGGGTTCACATAGATGAGGCCCATCTGCACAGCAGCCAGCGGGTTCTGCAGTTTGCGATCACCCGTGTATCGTTTGTCATCGAGCCACTTGCCTTCGGGGCCCCAGTAGATGTCTTCCTGCGGTTCCCAGACATCTTCACGACCACCAGCAAAGCCGAAGGTCTTGAACCCCATCGATTCCAGGGCAACGTTGCCCGTGAGGATCATGAGGTCAGCCCAAGACAATTTATTGCCATACTTCTGCTTGATGGGCCACAGCAGGCGACGGGCCTTGTCAAGGTTGCCGTTGTCGGGCCAGCTGTTGAGCGGTGCAAAACGCTGGGTGCCATAACGAGCACCACCCCGGCCATCCTGCACACGATAGGTGCCAGCACTGTGCCAGGCCATACGGATGAAGAACGGGCCATAGTGGCCGTAGTCAGCAGGCCACCATTCCTGGGAATCAGTCATCAGGGCGGTCAGGTCTTTCTTCACCGCTTCGAGGTCAAGCTTCTTGAACTCTTCAGCATAGTTGAAGGCCTGCCCCATGGGATTGCCAGCGGGGGAATTCTGATGGAGAATCTTGAGGTTGAGCTGATTGGGCCACCACTCGCGGTTGGTGTAACCATCGACCGCAGTAGTGCCACCACGCTGGGGAGCGCTGGGCGTAGCCTTGGCACTGATCATCTGTCCGGTTACCGGGCACCGGGCCCCGGCAGCCATGTCCCCATGCCCACTTGGCTTGGGCGTGCTGGGGGGCTGGGCCTGCATGGTAGTAGCCACGCACAAGGCCGCGACTCCAGCTAACAAGCTAGCCAGGGTGGTCTTCTTCAAACGATTCATAACCGACTCCTCCTAGGAGAGAAACAGTCTGCTGCATAGCTAGAATAGGCACCACTTGCCATAGGACAAATACTTGTTGTCAATACAATCGATAGGCAGGGACTATGGATGTGAAGAGCCGGAAGACAGGAGCAAGAAGCCAGAAGCTGACTGATGGCCGCAACGCTTCTGCAAACAAGTCCCCATTCTTTGTCTTCTTCTGAAATCTGGTTACTGGCTCCTGGTATGGAACTTCATCAACTCCGTTACTTCACGAAAGTGGCTGAACTCGGCAACTTCACACATGCAGCCAAGGCGTGTCATGTGTCGCAACCGTCGCTGAGTTCGCAGATTGCGAAACTGGAACGAGAGCTCGGTCAGCCTCTGTTTGAACGACAGGTACGCGGTGCCCGGCTCACCGACGCGGGCCAACGGTTCAAAGAACGGGTGGATCAGATTCTCCACCTGCTTGAAGATGCACGGGAGTGTGTGCAGGACGAAGGCGATGCCGGGCGTCTGACCATCGCAGCCATTCCCACCATCGCTCCTTACCTGTTACCACAACTTCTAGCAGATTTCGCCCACCAGCATCCTCATGCTGAAATCGAAGTACGAGAGGAGACTACCGAGTCCAGCATTAAGCTCTGTATGGAAGGCGATGCTGATCTCGCATTATTCGCGCTCCCCATCGAGCAGAATCAACTGGAGGTACAACCACTGTTCGAGGAGGAACTGCTGGCCGTGCTTCCTGCTCATCATCCTCTGGCAAAGAGGAAAAAAATCACCGTCGAACTGTTAGCCGAGCAGCCGTTTGTCCTGCTTCACGAAGCACACTGCCTGACAGACCACACCCGCGGCTTCTGCAGCAGGCACTTGTTCTCACCCATCACTACTGCCCGCACCCATCAACTCACCACGGTACAGGAACTCGTTCGCCTGGGGCATGGCATCTCGCTGATTCCCGAAATGGCTGCCAGGCTGGATAACCACCCGGAGCGTGTCTATCGCCGGTTCACCGGAACGATCCCGTGCCGCACCATCGCGATCGGCTGGAACCGGTTGCGGTACCAGACCAAGCTGTTCAAGATCTTTGTGCAGCATTTGAAGCGAAATGCCAGATAACGGTCAGGTCTTGCATTCAGCGATGATTCCTGCCACGATGCATGGGCGTCAGCTTGCTGTTGCAGGGTGATGGTACCTCAACCGAGAAAACGTGTTGTGACATGTTTCGAGATTACATCATACTCTCTGCAATGGATCGTGTGAGTCGCTGGCTGCTGGTATTCCTGTTCAACCTGTCCATACCTCTCCTCTTTGGCCTGAGTGCAGTAGAAGGCCATGCAGTCTGGGGCTTGTGGCTCACAGTTGCCGGATTAGCAATCGTGACAAGCCTCATCGTGTGGTGGCTTCCCTTCATTGGTACTGCATGGTTCTGGGGTGGTGTCTTGTTTGCTGTGATCCAGTTCCTGCCCTTCCTCCATATCGCTATTGGCTCGATGGCAGTCTCCTATGCTAAACAACTGGAACCCGTGCAGACCGAGTACAGCAACTTGACGCTACTTCAAAGTGGCGGCCTTGCGACCTTGCTGACCGGTGGTCTCTTACTCATTTGCTCGCTTTGCTCCGGTATCATCCTGCTGCTACTATGCACGCTGCTACACTCCAAGTACGATGGAATAAATGACCGACGAAGAACTACTCCTGGCCGATGACGAAGGTATCCTCGAAGACCCGCCTCTCGAAACTCCTGAAGGCCCTGTCTTTGCGCCCCGCCCTGTCCACGAAATGACGGTCCCCGGCGTCCGCAACCAGGTCTACGGCCGGCTTGATCACTACCTCGTTGCCAGCTTTCCAGGCCATAGCCGGTCTGCTTTCAAGGAAGCCATTGATCAAAACCTGGCCCTCGTCAACGGCAAGCCTGTCAAAGCCAGCTATAAAGTGAGGGCTGGCGACGCCATCAGCGTGACCCTGCCTGTCACCCCGCACCTTCTGCCGCAGCCGGAGAACATCCCTCTCGAGATCATCCTGGAAGATGAATACCTGGCGGTAGTGAACAAGCCGGCTAATATGGTCGTCCACCCGGCCAAGGGCAACTGGTCCGGCACCCTCGTCAACGCCCTGCGCTACCACTTCCAGCATCTTTCCGGCATCAATGGCGACTATCGCCCCGGGATCGTCCACCGCCTCGACCGCGATACCACCGGCGTCATTCTCATTGCCAAGCAGGAACGGGCTCATCGCATCCTGGGCATGCAATTCGAAGAACGCAAGGTCTACAAGGAATACCATGCCCTGTGCCAGGGAGTACTCGAACGTGACAGCGACTATGTCGAAAAACCCATTGGCCACGATGTACGCGACCGTACCAGGATGGCAGTGTTCCATGAAGTGGACGAAGCCCGCGACATCAAGCCTGCCTGCACCTTTTACGAAGTGATCGAACGATACCAGGGCTACTGCTATGTGAAGGCCTACCCCAAGACAGGCCGCACCCACCAGATTCGCGTCCACCTGGGACACCTCGGCTGCCCTATACTCGCCGACAAGGCCTACAGTGGCCAGTCACAACTGCTCCTCTCGCATCTCAATCCCGCCATCGGCCCAGACCAGGATGAAATCCTCCTCACCCGGCAGGCGCTGCATGCCCACAAGCTCCGTTTTCAGCATCCCATCCATGGCCACTGGGTGGAAGTCGTAGCTCCGCTGCCACCAGAGATGCTTCGCACTCGTGAGATGCTCCAACTCCATCGCACCTTCTCGAAGAACAACAAACGCGCAGTAAGATGAATGGACTTAGTCTTAACCCCCGAGGTGTCTGATGAAATCGATGTTTACCAGTGCAGCTTTGCTTCTCCTCTGTCTCGCCTCAGTGGCCGATGACAAGAAAGCCGATTCCTACGATGGCACCTGGGTGCCCACGAAGGTTATGATGGGTGGCCAGGCACTGCCCGACGAGATGATGAAAGAAGTCAAACTCACGGTCAAAGGAAATTCCTATGAAGTAGCCTTCGGCGGGCAGGTCCAGAAGGGGTCGCTCACGTTCGACAACAAGACTACCCCCAAACGCCTGAAGATCGAAAGCAAAGAGGGTCCAGATGCCGGCAAAACTCTCTCCTGCATCCATGAGAGCAAGGGTGATGAATGGACCATCTGCTACCAGGAAGGAAACGAGTACCCCAAGGAGTTCAAGTCGCCCGAAGGCACCACGACACTGCTCATTACGTACAAGAAGGCGAAGTAGTTTGTAAGTAGCAAGTAGCCAGTAGGGTGTTCTATTCATCCCCTGTATCTACTTGCTACTATCTTCTTGCTACTTGCTCCTTCACACAGGACATATGAAGATGGTTCCGATCAGCCCGGAAAAGCGCCTGCAACGCATCCGGGCGATGTCGTCTCTGGAACTGCTGGATCGCGTTACCGTGCTGCGAGATGGTATGGACACGGACGCGATGGAATTGTTCCATGCTGAATTAGCCCGTCGTGGCGTAGGGCCTGATGAAATCGGTGCACATCTCCGCGACATGCGTTTCAAGATAGTACAACATCCCGATGGCTTGCCCGCGGTGTGTCATGCCTGTGGCCGAGCTGCGGTGATGGCAAGAACCGAATGGCACCGACTCCTTGGCCTCGTGCCTTTGTTTCAGCGTAAGCGGTACTGGTGCGAGGAGCATGCGCCTGCATCTTGATGTCTGGTTCTCCCCCTTACCGAAGGGGGAGCTCGAGGGGGTTTCATCGGGCGAAGTCAGTGCGTCGTTCGAATGCCAGGGTGAGTGTTTCGCAAGAGCGCAGGCCCTTGCATACTGCTACCCCACCCGGCCTCCCCTTCGAAAGGGGAGGAGAAGTTCCTCTAAAACATAAACGCCAGATACCACACAAAAAGCACCGTGCTCATGCTCACGAAACTCAACAGCATTGCAGCATAGAGAGGAATCAACGCCCCGGCTGGGTTGCGTTGCGTTTGTATGTCGGCCAGCTTCTCCCGCAGTTGGGCTTCCACCTTGTCCCACAGCGTGGCATCGCCTCGCCAACTCACCGTCACACAATAGAGCGATGGCGTCGACTCCAGTTCCAGGACCAGTTGCTGACCCGCGAAGGCCAGGCAGCCGGGCGTCATCTGAAATGGCACGCCGAGTCCTTCAAAGACAGGCCGGGCCAGGGTCGCAAAGACAGCGGGATCAATGTTGTAAATCACCAGGCTTTGCCGACGGCCCCGGATCCACCACCAGCCACACAGGAGTATGAAGAGCACATAGAGGGCATACACCAGAAAGTAACGCCCCTCGCCGCCGGTGGCATAGCGGGCGATGAGCCAGGTGGGCGGCCCCAGAAACAGCAAACCCGATAATGCCACAAAGAGCAGCATCGCATCGGTCTTGCCCGACAGCAGCATGGGCTGTTTCTTGCGACCTACTTCAAATCCCAGCCAGAGCAGGTAGATCGTCAAAGGCAACAGGATCATCGCCCACTCAAAGAGTGCAGGCGTGATCCGTGTCAGCAACTCCGTGGTATAGTCGATCCACTCCATGCCACCATCTTATAGACGTATAGTAGACGCGGCGTCCCGTCGCGAATGCAATACCGAGCAGTGTTGGTTTGCAGATGAACTACTCAAGGCCGTACCTGGAACCCGCTCACCGCTACCAGCGTGCCCCATTGCGTCAACACGTCCCAGAAGAAGATGCCAAACACAACCACCATCGCCAGGGCCAGCACCATCAGGTTCTGACGGAACGTGATGCCCAGCGGTTCGGTGCTATCTGCCCGATCAAACCAGGCGACCCGCAACAGCTTGCCATAGTAGCCCAGGGCCAGCAGCGTGTTCACTACACCCACGGCCAGCAGCACATACAGAACAGGCTGTTGCGCTCCGTGCTGATACAGCAGTGAGAAGACTTCATACTTGCCCACAAACCCTGCCAGCGGAGGCAGCCCGACCAGGCCAATGATCAGGATGGTGAGGGCAATGGCCTGCCCCCTAGCCCGCTGGCCCAGCCCAGCGAAGGCGGCGAGATCCTCCCGATGGGTGGCGTTTCGAACGAAGCAGACGATGGCAAACACCCCCACATTCATCACCACATACGGCACCAGGTAGACCAGCGACGCGGAGAGCCCTTCGCGGGTGAGCGTCGCCAGGGGCATAAACAAATAGCCTGCATGAGCAATAGTCGAGTAAGCCCAGAACCGTTTCAAGTCAGTCTGCGGGTAAGCAGCCAGGTTACCCCAGGTACAGGTGATACCCGCGACCACGGCCAGGGCAATGCTCAGTGGTTGGGATAGCTGCGACCAGGCAAAGACATTCGATACCGTATCCGAGCCCGGCAAGCTGCCCATCAGCATCAGTATGATGCGGCCCAGCACGGCCAAGGCTCCCGCCTTAGATACAACGGCCAGAAATGCTCCAACCTCAGCGGCTGCCCCGGCAAATACATCCGGGCACCAGAAGTGCATCGGCACCAGCGATAGTTTGAATGCCAGTCCGAGCAAGATCAGACTAAGCGACAACCAGAAGAGACCATCCAGCCCGCCATGCCCCATGAGGGCATGCAGACTATGGCAGACATCGGGCAGGTAGCCGGTACCCAACCGCCCGCACAGCAGGCTGATACCATAGAGCAACAGCCCCGAAGCTGCTCCGCCATAGACCACATACTTGAGTGCAGCTTCGCTGCCTTGTCGTTTGCCCTTGAGAAACCCCGCCAGCACGTAGCCCGGCACACTGGCCATTTCCACTGAAACATACAGCATGAGGAAGTGCTGCGCCTGTGCCATCAGGCATGTGCCAATGGTGCCACCGAGCAATAGTACGTGAAAGTCCGCTGAGTCTTCCGCATCAGGCACCTTGGACAGTACTGAAAGCAGCGTGCACAGAGCCGCTCCGCCTAAAATCACCATTCGACTGAATGCGGAGAGTCCATCAAAGACCAGCATGCCACTGAACAAGTCTTGCGCGACAGCAGCGTTGCCCAGAGGAAAGCTGAGCCACTGCAGTGAGCTGATCAGCAGCGCCATCATCGTCGCCAGCAGCGAGACATAGCCTAAATGCCAGCGATCAAAGGCAGGCACCAGGCGGAGCACCAGCATGGTGACAATCGTCAGTACCAGCGTCAGTTCCGGAGTCAGGATGAGCAAGTCGCTGAGTAGTCGGCTGCTGGGAAACTCAAGCTGGAGGGGTGACGTAGGCATGTCAGCGAGCCGTCACCTGGGCCAGAAGTTGCACGAGGCCGGTCAGCGTCGGCTCGAGCCAGTCAAACACCAGCATCGGCCAGACACCCAATAGCACCGTGAGCAAGGCGAACACGGTGAGGATAAAGCCCTCGCGGCCATCCAGATCATCGAGCGGCAAGGCATCTTTGCGAGTTCCAAACATCATCCGCTGCATCGCCCACAGAATATACCCCGCGGTCAGGATCAAAGTGCCGGCAGCGACCATCGTGAAGACCTGCCCCGCTGCCGGCCAGTGCTCCGGCTTGAAGTTCCAGGTACCCAGCAGCACACAGAACTCGCCGATAAAGCCGCACAACAGCGGCAGACCCATCGCACCGAGGAAGACGACCGTCGAAAGACCGGCCCATGTAGGCATCGGCCCCATCAGCCCGCCCATGCGGTTCAGGTCGTAGTGCCCCACACGTTCATAGACCAACCCTGCCACATAGAACATACCCGCCGAGGTGATGCCGTGGGCGATCATCTGAAAGACCGCACCCTTCATCCCCCACGACCAGAACTGAGCCCCTTCGGGCGATGTCCAAACCGCAATTCCCAGCAACACGTAGCCCATGTGGCTGATGGAACTGTAGGCAATCAGCCGCTTCAGATTAGTCTGGGCCAGCGCCACGAGAGCACCATAGACGATGGCCACGATGCCAATGAGGCCGACGACCGAGGCCAGTTGCTCCGCAGCCCAGGGGCACAATGGCACCGCGATCCGCAGGATGCCATAGGCTCCGGTCTTTAGAAGGATAGCAGCGAGGAGCATGCTGATCGGAGTCGGAGCTTCGACGTGAGCATCGGGCAGCCAGGTGTGCAATGGCACAATCGGCACCTTGATGGCAAAGCCGAGGAACAACAGGATGAAACAGAAGAGCTGAAACTCCGGCGACATCGCCTGCCAGTGGAGCTTATGCTGATCCGCTACATCCATTTGCTGATGAAGCGACTGGTCCTCGGAACGATCGCGCAGTTGGGCCTGGATGCGGGCGACATTGGTCTCCAGTTGTGTGGATGCCTGGGCCGCCTGACCAAGGACGATGAGGTCAAACGTATTGACCGGCGACATAAACTCGCCCTTATCGTAGCGCACGGAACCTGCCAGCCCGAGGAACGCATCGCGGCGGAACACCTCCGCGCTGAACCGCTCCTTCCCTTCCGCCTGGGCAACCAGATCCTTGTAGTACGGCCGCAGATCGACGAAATAGAGTGCCAGCATGGCCACCAGGATGAGGATGGAGCCGAGCAACGTGTACAGGAAGAACTTGATGGCAGCATACTCCTTCCGCGGGCCACCCCAGTAGCCAATCAGGAAGAACATCGGAACCAGCATCGCTTCGAAGAACACGTAGAAGAGGAAGAAGTCGAGCGAGAGGAACAGGCCCATCACACCTGTTTCCAGGATGAGGAACAGGATGCAGTAGCCTCGCACCGCCTTGGTGATTTTCCAACTGGCCAGGAAGGCTAGTACGAAGAGGACAGCGGAGAGAAGCAGCATGGCCATGCTCAGGCCATCGACACCGATGGAATAGTCGATGTGGTACCGGCCAATCCATGGTTTTCGAGCGACGAGATCGTTGCTCAACGATGCCGGTGCACCTCGCCAGTAATTGGCCAGTTGCGTGTTGATACGAGCCGGTAAGAGTTGAGCCTGCCTGTCGGGATTGGTCAGATGCTGATCAGTCCAGCGGAGGAAATCGATGAACAGGAACGACGTGAGAACAAAAGTGGCCAGCGTGCCAATGAGGGTCCACCAGCGGATCAATTCGACACGCCGCGCCGGCACCAGGAGCAAGCCCAGGGCAAAAACCAGCGGCGTGACGATGACTGCCGTCATCAGCCAGAAATCAAGTTCATCCCAGACGTTGACAAAACCCATCCCCTCAAGTTAGGAGTGGCGGAGAGAGGTTCCAGCCCCAAATCGGGCCATTTAGTCCGAGCCCATTAGCAGAATGGCGTACAGCCAGCGGCAGAATTGTCGTTCACGAAAGAGACCGGCGTGTTACGATGCATGACGTCGAGTGAGCAATAGCTGGCACGCGACACTACCCCTCGGCCTGACGGTCGCAGATTAAACTGGTCTCCATATGATCCCCCTTCTCCTTCTCCTCCTCCAACCCACCGACCTCGGCAAGACTCTTCCGCCGCCTGGCATCACCATCAGCCAGGCGGATCGCAGTGAACTGACCACTGCCGTCGCGACATTTGGCAAAGAGATTGACGCAGCCAGGCAGCAACTCGCAAACGAATCGCGCCTCCTCGAGCTCTTCCCCGATGTGCTCATCTACCACAAGGCGGTGGACTGGGCGCTGCGCTACAACGAGTTCTACGACGCGAAGGAAGTGAAGGCGGCTCGTGAACTGCTCAAACAAGGCCGGGCGCGGTTGCAACAACTCCTCGACAAGAACCCCACGTACATGGAGAAGACCGGCCTCGTCGTGCGGGGTTACGTCTCGAAGATCGACGGCTCAGTGCAACCGTATGGGCTCGTTGTGCCAGCCTCCTACTCGCCGAAGACCCGGAACAAGCATCGACTCGATGTCTGGCTGCATGGCCGGGGGGACAAGCTCACCGAGCTGGCGTTCATCGATCAACGTTTACGCCAGCCGGGCGAGTTCACTCCTCCGGAGACGTTTGTGCTGCATCCCTATGGCCGGTACTGCAACGCCTTCAAGTTCGCCGGTGAGGTGGATGTGTTCGAGGCGATGGCCCACTGCAAGGCCCACTACCGCATCGACGACAAGCGGCAGGTGATCCGTGGCTTCAGCATGGGCGGTGCAGGCTGCTGGCACCTGGCGGTGCATCACCCCGGCGTGTGGGCTGCGGCGGCTCCGGGGGCCGGGTTTGCCGAGACGCCCGAGTACACGGGGGCGAAGCTGGCGGAGGTGCCGTGGTGGGAGCAAAAGCTCTGGCATCTCTACAACGCCACCGACTACGCGGAGAACCTGAAGCAGGTGCCCACCATCGCCTACAGCGGCGAGAACGACAAGCAGAAGCAGGCCGCCGATGTGATGGCGCGGGAGATGGACAAGGTCGGGCTGAAGCTCAAGCACATCATCGGCCCCAAGATGGGGCACAAGTACGATGCGGGGTCGAAGAAGGAGATTGAGTTCCACTTGAAGTCACGATTGGAGTATCCACCTCTTATGAAGGGCGAGTCATCCTTCACGACCTGGACGCTCCGATATCCAACGAATCATCATGTGCGTATTGAACAGATACAAGAGCATTGGAAACCAGCACGAGTCACTTTCAAGTACAACGAGATGGCTCAAAACGCGAATGAGATTGTGCAATGGGCCATCGTTCTCAATACCAGCAATGTTATGGCACTGCGAATCACCAGTCTTCCAAGTGATCCCCGTTCCACCAATCACCTCTCGTTTCTTCATTCGAACAGAGTACGCCTTGATGATCAGGATTTCGTCATCAAGCCTCAAACTGGATCCAAGTACGTTGTGTACTTCCGCAAGCAGGCCGATGTCTGGCAACAGGTAGACACCCTCGATGACGGCACCCTCCGCAAGAAGCCCGGCCTGCAAGGCCCCATCGACGATGCCTTCATGGACAGCTTCCTCATCGTCAAACCGTCCGGCACTTCTCCGCATGCCACGGTGAACGAGTGGGTCGATGCCGAGATGAGCCGGGCCATCGATCAGTGGCGCAAGCAGTTCCGGGGCATCCCCCGCGTGAAGCTCGATACCGACGTCACCCCGGCGGACATCGAGCAGCATCACCTCATTCTGTGGGGCACGCCGGAGAGTAACCGGGTGATGAAACGTCTGGCGGACAAGCTGCCGGTGCAGTGGGGCGAGGGGAAGCTGGTATTGCAGACCCAGACCCCCTCCAACTCCCCCTTGCCAAGGGGGAGAGAGCATGACGCTACGACCACGGTGCCGATCCTGATCTACCCTAACCCGCTCAACCCGGCTCGCTATGTCGTGCTGAACAGTGGCCACACGTTTCGCGAAGAGAGCAACCGCAGTAACGCCCGGCAGACGCCCAAGCTTCCCGACTGGGCGATTATCGACATTACCACCCCGCCAAACAGCTATTCTCCAGGCAAGGTGGTGGACGCGGGGTTCTTCTGTGAAGAATGGCAATGGAAGTGATTATTTAGCTCTTGGCCCCTCGGGCCACGGGCGTGTTCCCGCGGAAACACCATATACTCCTCGATGGACGTAGTTGCAGATCATGTGATTTAATCGCGTGGGCCCGCCCCCGGCCTGAAGGGCCGAGGGCTAATTATGCTTCATTCAATAGGCTAAGAGGATACTGCAAGGGAAGATGTACCATGCTCGTGGTGATGAAGCGGGAAGCGACGGCAGACGAAGTAGCACATGTGGTGAAGTCGATCAGCGAGATGGGGCTGATGCCTCATCCGCTGCCCGGGGCGACCCGTACAGCCATTGGCATCACCGGCAACACCGGATCAGTCGATTCTCGCTCGTTCGAAGTGCTGCCAGGTGTACTGGAATGCATCCGCGTCACCAAGGCGTACAAGCTCACCGGCCGCGAGATGCATCCGCAGGATACTGTCATCCAGCTGGCAGGCACCACCATCGGGCCAAGTACGTTCACCATCATTGCCGGACCGTGCTCGGTCGAGAATGAAACCATGACGTTCCGCATCGCCGAGATGCTGATGCAGCGAGGCGTCAAGCTGATGCGGGCCGGGGCGTTTAAGCCACGTACCAGCCCCTACAGTTTTCAGGGGATGGGGCTGAAGGGGCTCGATATTCTGGTCAAAGCCCGCGAGAAGACAGGCATCGGCATCGTCACTGAGCTGATGGATACCGATCATGCTGACGCAGTGGAAGCTGCTGCCGATATGATTCAGATCGGCACACGGAACATGCACAACTTCAGCCTCCTGCGGCGGGTGTCACTGACCCGCAAGCCGGTACTGCTCAAGCGGGGCATGTCGGCGATGCTGGAAGAATGGCTGATGGCAGCCGAGTACATTCTGGCGGGAGGTAACTTCCAGGTGGCTTTGTGTGAACGAGGGGTGCGTACATTTGCGGACCATAGTCGCAACACGCTGGACCTCTCGATTGTACCCCCGGTCAAGAAGCTATCGCACCTGCCCATCCTGATAGACCCCAGCCACGGCACGGGCAAGGCGGAGTTTGTGCCAGCCATGGCGCTAGCCGGGTTGGCAGCCGGGGCGGATGGCTTGCTGATGGAAGTACATCCGGAGCCAATCAAGGCCCTTTCGGATGCAGCCCAGACGATTGACTTCGCGACGTTCGACAAGCTGCTGGTACAACTCAAGCGGTTGGCGGAACCACTGGGCCGCACGGTGGTGTAATCGAATCTACGCGAAGAGTTGGCCACGAGCCTGTTCAGCAATGGCCACGACACATGGATGACGCAGGCGGCGTTCCACGGAGATGGCGTAGAACTCTTCACGTACGCCGGGCAGGATACCTAGCTGTTTGACGTTGTATTGGCGAATCACCTGCGGAGCGACGACCACCGGCGCCAGGAACAGCCCGATACCCTGATGGCCGACCACTTTCATCAAGGCGCTGTCGGCGAATTCCCCCCGTATCTGCACGCTGAGTTGCTCCTGTTCCAGCCAGGTTTCGAATCGTCGCCTTACTGTGGACGCAGTGGTGGAAACCAGAAAAGGCGCACCGCGGAGAGAGTGAGGAAACCCCGGTCGATATTTCTTCACCAACTTGCTGGTGCCGAAGACTGCGATCTGGCTGTGGCCGAGTTGATGGCTGTATGCCTGCACTCGTACGCTGGCAGGAGCCGGTGCATCGCTAAGTACGACATCAAGTTCATATAGCGCGAGTCTGGCGAGTAGTTCATTGGGCGTGCCTTCAGTGCAGACAATGCTGATCGGCTCAGGCTGTTGCCATGCTGGTTGCAGCATCTGCTGCACAATGAGCTTGGTCAGAGAATCGGCCACACCGACGAGAAAGGGAATGGAGCGATGGCGTGGAAGACCGTGCAGGGCTTCCGTCAGTTCCTTTCCCAGCGAGAAGATCTCGTCGGCATAGCGATAGACCGTGCGCCCTGTCTCCGTGAGAGCCAGCAGCCGGCCAGATCGGGCAAAGAGCTTGACCCCCAGGCTGCGTTCAAGGGTACGAATCTGCATACTGAGGGTGGGCTGGGCAAGATGCAACAGCCTGCTGGCCTGCTGAACAGATCCTTCGCGTGCCACCATCCAGAAATAGCGGAGGTGGTGATAATTCAAATCATGGAGCATGGCCCATCATCCATAGAGTATCTCTATCATTATGATTATCGTATCTATTTGTTGGAAGTATGGTGGACGGGTATAGTTTTCTGGAGACATCACAGGATGTCTTTCTCTTTCCAGGAGAATGTGATGCAGACGGAAATCCATATCAGCCATAGCCTGAACGCTTCCGAAGGGTTACGAGAGCATATTGATCGCCGACTGGGGTATGCCCTGGGGCGTTTTGGCGAACGAATCAGCCGGGTCAGTGTGCATATCAGCGATGAGAACGGGCCCCGGGGTGGAGTGGATACCCGGTGCAAGATGCATGTGACCTTGCGTCCGCATGGTACTCTGCATATTGAGCAGGATGACGCCAACGCGGAAACAGCGGTGGAAGTGGCATCGATGCGACTGGGCCAGGCGATTCGCCGGGAACTGGAGCGGCAGCGAACGGCGCGAGAAACATAGAACAGTCTCTCGCCATCCATGGCAGATCTGTTAACAGATCTGCCAGAAACCTTGTCTACCGGGATCTGATTGATGAGTGATGCGCATGTTGTTCCCCACGCTTCGCCTCTGGCACGGGTGTGGGAACTCGCCCAGTTTGAGAAAAGGGATATCTGGCTGGTGATTATCTATGCATTGGGCGTGGGTATCCTCAGCCTTGCTACGCCCATCGTGGTGATGCTCGTAGTCAACACTACAGCCATGTCCTCGCTGACACAGCAACTGCTGGTACTGGTGATTGGATTACTGGTGGCTCTGGGCCTGGCTGCGGTGCTGCGTGTCCTGCAGATGGTGGTGGTGGAGTACATCCAGCAGCGGATATTCGTGCGAGTCGTGGGCGACCTGGCGTATCGTCTGCCACGTGTGGATGTGACCGCATTCGATGCAGCACATGGCCCGGAACTGGTGAATCGCTTCTTTGACGTGCTGACAGTGCAGAAATCCGCATCCACTCTTCTCATCGATGGACTCACCGTCATCCTGCAGATTGCCATCGGCATGCTGCTCCTGGGCTTCTATCACCAATACCTGCTGGGGTTTGACCTGTTTCTGATCTTCGGCATGATTATCATCTATCTGCTCGGTATCGGGGCGATTCGCCGGGCGATTGTTGAGTCATATGCCAAGTATGCCGTGGCAAGCTGGATGGAAGAGATCGCCCGACATCCCATTGCCTTCAAACTGGGGGGCGGACCCCGGCTGGCCCTGGAGAAAGCTGACACCCTGACCAGCGACTATCTGACTGCCCGTCAGAGTCATTTTCACATGGTCAAAAGACAGGTGGCGTTCTCCCTTGGATTGCAGGCAGCAGCCAATGGAATACTCCTGGCTGTCGGTGGGTACCTCGTTATTCAACAGCAGCTTTCCCTGGGTCAACTGGTGGCAGCTGAGATCGTCGTCAGCATGGTGGTCGCCTCCTTCACCAAGCTGGGAAAGCAGCTCGAAAGTTTCTACGATCTCGTGGCTGCGATCGACAAGCTGGGCCACTTGATGGATTTGCCGCTGGAACGGCAAACTGGACACGGTTTGCTCCCTGCCCGGCAGGGGGCGAGTGTGCTGTTTCATGAAGTCGGCTTCCATTATCCCGACAGTACGAAAATGGTGTTCCAGCAATTCAGCCATCGGATTGATGCTGGCGAACGGATAGCGCTGATTGGCCTGAATGGTTCGGGGAAGACCACCCTGGCGGAACTGCTCTTTGGCCTGCGTGACCCCGACTATGGTCACATCGAAGTCAATTCGATGGACTTGCGAGATATCAGGCTGGAGGAATACCGGAACCAGGTGTCGCTGGTAACAGGTGTGGAGATTTTTGAAGGAACAATCCTGGACAACCTGAGGATGGGACGTGAATTTGATGTCTCTGACGTACGCCTGGCACTCCGGGAAGTGGATCTGCTGGATGACGTGCTGGCGTTACCGCAGGGATTGCAGACGGTGCTTGGCACTGGAGGCCGACCGCTCTCCCTGGGGCAGGCAAAGCGTCTGGTAATTGCCCGGGCTATTCTGGGCAAGCCTCAACTGCTGATTCTGGATGAGTCGCTGGATGATCTGGACG
Source organism: Gemmatales bacterium (assembly GCA_046350055.1). Taxonomy (GTDB): domain Bacteria; phylum Planctomycetota; class Planctomycetia; order Gemmatales; family HRBIN36; genus JAEUIE01. The sequence goes on from JAXMBC010000001.1 coordinate 769,197, forward strand.
AGGCATCGCGGCGAGTCGTGCTGCCTGTCGTACTGAACCGTCAAGCACCCTGGACCCTGATTGTGACTACGCATGCGACGGAGATCGCAGCGTTATGTGATCGGGCTATACAGTTGCCGGAGGGGAACAGCCCATCACCAAAAGTACTCAGCAGACTGGAGTCGTAACCATGGCAACCACGCATTACGGCCATCCGCAACTCTTTACTGAAAATACCTTGAAAGCCGCCCGGCTGGCAGCAACGCCCCGTACCACTCGACTATGGTCACGGTATGTTCTTCTCGGCATTTGCATCTTGCCTGTAGTACTGCTCTTTGTTCCATGGACACAGACGGTGCATGGAACCGGTTCAGCGATCGCCTTCAACCAGGTGGAACGAGCACAGTTCCTGGTTTCCCCCATCGAAGGTCGGGTCAAGAAGTGGTACGTGGTGGAAGGGCAGCAGGTACGGGCGGGGCAGCGTATTGTCGAAATGGTTGACAATGATCCCAATCTTGAACGCCGGTTGCTGGAAGAAGAGCAGGCGATTCTGGATCGCCTGCGGGCTGCTGAAAACCGGGTACAGGAGATCGATTCGCGTATCCGCAATATTGCCAGTTCACGGGATCTGCAGCTCTCGGTAGGTGAAGGGTTTGTCCGTATTGAACTCAACCAACTGGAGAATGCACAACTGCAGGAAATAGAAGCCAAGACCGTCTCCGATGTGGCCGTCATCAACTATCAGCGAGTCAAGCGGTTGTTCGAAAACAATGATGGCTCGCTGGAATCGAAACGCAATCTGGAACTTGCCGAGCGTGACATGAGGGTCGCAGAGCAACGACTGCGGCAGGCTGGGCGGATCATCGAGATACGCAAGCAGTCGCTGCAGAACGCGAAAGACAATCTGGATCGCGTCCGTAAGGATATGGAAGCGATGATCAACTCGGAAAATGCCATCAAGCAATCAGCCATGGGCGAAGTGGCAACCATACGACGTGACCAGGCACAAATTGCAGTGCGCATTGCCAGGCAACGGGCGCAGTATGTGGATGCTCCGTGTGATGGGACAATCTGGCAGATCATGGCGAATGCGGAGAATGGGGGAATCCTGGTCAGACCCGGCGAACGGCTGGCTCTCCTTGTGCCAGAAATTAAGAGGGATACCAAGGGTAGAAAAATCGTGATGGAGAAGGCCTTTCATGAACACACAGCTATGGCGCTATGGCTGAATCCCGCGTTGGGAATGAACCAGTTCAGTGATGTTCTGGGACTGGCTAGCCAGCTGATAGTCAAACAGCAGCGCTTTCCGTTGACAACAGCCGACCTCCCCGGTATCGTCGCCGTCCTTCAGATAGATGGCAATGATCTGCCACTGGTACGCGAGGGGGATCTAGTTCGGCTGCAATTTGAGGGATGGCCTGCGGTGCAATTCGTAGGCTGGCCTTCCGTTGCGGTCGGTACGTTTGGGGGGAAAGTCTTTCGCATCGATCCCAACGCTGATGCTAAAGGGAAGTTCCGCATCTTTGTGGAACCGAACCCGGAGGAGCAGCCCTGGCCGAACGAAGACTATCTGCGTCAGGGAGTACGGGCCCAGGGTTGGGTATTGCTCAACCGGGTCAGTGCGGGGTATGAACTCTGGCGTCAGATCAACGGTTTCCCTCCATTCCGCGAGATGCCTGAGAAATCGGGTACATCGTACTTCGGACCAGCGCAGCGGAAATAGAGGTCAGGAATGCAGAAGGCATGGATGCCTGTGGTCGGCCTGGGAGCATTGAGTGCAGCAGGGTGTCTCACGCCCTGGTACACTCCGCCCCCTGCAGGTATCGTGCGAGAATTGTTACCACCTGCGGCCAATCCACCGGGGCCTGTTGCAGAAAGTTTACCGGTAGCGCCTGCGACTCGAGCGGGCAAGCCCCCTGCTCCGCTCAAGACAACAGGCACTCTGGAATTGACAGATGTCCTGCAGAGCGTGGACCAGGGATTTCCCCTGCTCCTGGCCATCCATGAAGAACGGACCATCGCCAGCGGTCAGCGACTGGCTGCTGAGGGCTTCTTTGATACCAACGTTTCCACACGTAACATTGTCTCCGAAGGCACCTATTCGAACAACCGCGTCGATGTGCTGGTAGAACAGGCGCTTCCGATGTATGGCATCAGCGTCTTCGGCGGGTATCGCAAATCGAGTGGCGACTTCCCCTCGTACTATGGTGATCGCAAGACAGCCGAGGCCGGTGAACTGCGTGGCGGCTTCATGCTGCCAGTGCTGCGGAACGGGCCCATTGATCGAGGCCGTGCCAGCCTGCGCCAAGCGCAGATCAGTGAGAATCTTGCTGACCCGGTTATTCAGGCTGCACGCATCGGCTTTCTGCGTGCTGGTGCGGTAGCATACTGGTCCTGGGTAGCAGCCGGTGAACGATATCATGTGGAAGATGCACTGCTGAAACTGGCGCGTGACCGCCAGGAATTCATCGACAAGATCGTGAAGGCAGGTAACCGCCCTGAGCTGGAAGCCATCGATAATCGCCGGAGCATTGCGGAACGTGAAGGGCGACTGATTGCAGCGGAGCGCAGCCTGCAGCAGGCTGCGATTACTCTTTCCCTGTATTATCGTGATAGCGAGGGGCATCCCGTCGTGCCCGGGGCGCAACAGTTGCCTTCAAACCTGCGACAGTTGAAGCCCATGCAACCCAAGTCTGAGCTGATCAAGCAGGATATAGAAACAGCGTTTGTCAATCGCCCAGAAATGAACCGCTTTGCCCTGCTGAAGGAACGCGTTGCTATCGACCTGCAACTGGCAGAGAACAGCAACCTGCCCACGCTGAATGGTGCACTGTTGGGCAGCCAGGAACTCGGCAAAGGCAAGCCAACCGCTGGTTCACCGTTCGATGAAGGCGGGGTGGAAGCCAGCTTTCTGCTGAGCATGCCGCTCCAGTTTCGCCAGGCCCGCGGCGAACAGCAGCGATACCGTGGGATCCTGATGCAATTGCAGATGCAGGAGCAGTTCCAGCGGGAGAACATCGGGGCGGAAGTGCAGGATGCAGTATCCAGCCTGGATCGCGCCTACGCCCGCATCCTGCGGGCGAGAGATGAGGCTGACATTGCAGCTCGGGTAGTGAGCCTGGAAAAGAAGCGGTTCGAAGAGGGTGCTGCAACCGTGCTGGAAGTAAATCTGCGGGAACTGGCAGCGGCTGATGCCCAGCGACGAGTGGTGGATGCACTGGCAGACTACTTCCGTGCCACGGCAGACTACCGGGCGGCACTGGGGCTGGATGCCAGCCAGCCGCTTGAACCTCAGGCTAAATAGCAGCCAGTTGTTTGGCAGCAGCTGGCGATGAACTGACGGGTTCCAGTACGGGATCAGCCAGTGGCACCAGCTGGAAGACGTGATGCTGACCGAGCTTGGTGATGACATTCACAGGAACGAGTTTACCGTTGGCAATCTTGAGCCAGACGGTCAGGTTCTTCAGCTTGTTCTCGAGTAACTTTGCGTAGAACACCTTTGGTCCCATGCCGTGGGGCAGAGTCACATCATTGCTGAGAAGAGCATCAGGTGGTTCAACCAGCAGCCTGGTCAATGTCTTATTCTGCAGTTCCGCAGCACTTTGCCCGATCAGCTTTTCAGCAGCGTTGTTCACGTAGTGTATCTTCAACTCCAGATCCGTGGCGATCAGGGGTAGCGGCATGTCTTTCATCAGCGTGGACAACGCCAGTTCGCGGGTACGAAGTGTCTGAAAGTTCTTGAGGTGGATGTGGTAGGTGGAGGAAAGCATCCGCCCCTCATCCTGATCGGGACAGGGTGGCGGGCTGAGATTGCAGGGCGGATTGAGTGGATGTGCCAGGGACGCCAGGGCATTGATCACATCATGCATGGTTTGCTTGAGCTGATAGCGACGCTCCGCCAGGCGGCGACAGAGTTCCATCGTCAGCGCAGCCATGGACCAGGGTGGAGGCTGTGCCCCTTTCCAGGCACCGACCAGTTGCTCAGCAGATTCGTCATTCTTCTGCAGTGCGAGGGTGATCTGATCGAGAGCATCCTGATGGCGACGGGGACCAATGGTGGCGACAAAAGTGATGATGAGGGAAATAGCTGCAGCCGAGATGGCAGCAAAGATCAACTGCCAGGACATGCCCACCATCCAGGCGGCACAAACAACCATGACGGTCGGCAACAACGCTGCCATCATTAACAGAATTCGTTTTGCACTACTCATGCGCAGTTTATCGTCGTGGTGAGTATTCGATACGAAGGGGCGACAAGCAAAGTTAGCTTACGATAGGCACACTGTCCAACAGGTTTAATCAATTCACCCAGTCTACATGTCTTACTAATGAGAATGTGGACGTATCGCGAGGTCTGAGGCCCCGGCTGACAACGTTCATCCCACGTCGCACCAGCTAACTTGCCCCGCCCTTCACGCGGCGATGCCCTTCAACACAACTGCCGCCGCTGGGGAGCATCTTCTGCGGGTTGCACAGGCCAGTGGGATTGAATGCCAGCCGCAAGCGAGTCATCATCTGCAGATCAGCCGGGCTGAACATCCTGGGCATGAGGTCGATCTTCTCGACGCCAATGCCATGTTCTCCAGTGACGCTGCCGCCCTGGACGATGCATTCTTCCAGTATTTCGTGGCTGGCAGCAAGCACACTTTTGACCTGGGCCGGGTCACGTTCATCGAAGAGCATGGTCGGATGCAGGTTGCCATCGCCGGCATGGAAGACGTTGGCGATCTTCACCGCGTGCTTCTCGCCGATCTCGCGAATCTTGCGGAGCATATAGGGCAGCTTAGTCCGGGGGACGACGCCATCCTGGGTGCAAAGGCTCGGCGCCAGGCGGCCCATCGCTCCAAACGCCTGCTTGCGGGCCTTCCACAAGAGCATCCGCTCCGCTTCGGTATGTGCTCGCCTTACTTCTCGAGCGTTGTTCTGCTTCGCGACCGCTTCGATGCGGTCAGCCTCCGCATCCAGCCCGGCTTCCAGTCCATCCACTTCCATGATGAGCACCGCTTCAGCATCAAGCGGGAAGCCAAAGTGGAATGCTTCTTCCAGAGCTCCCATAATGGGGCGGTCGATCATTTCCAACGCAGCCGGTACGATGCCTGCCGCGATGATACCACTGATGCAGTTAGTGGTATCATCGATGGAATCGAAAACGCCGAGCAAGGTACGAACGGCGGGCGGGTTGGGGGTGAGCTTCACCCAGATGCGGGTGACGATACCGAAGGTGCCCTCAGCCCCGACAATGGTACCGGTGAGATCGTAGCCGGGGTAGTTGCCGAGCGGGCCGCCAGTGACAACGACCTCGCCATTGGGAAGAACGAGTTCCAAACCCAGCACATGGTTGACAGTGACCCCATACTTGAGCGTATGGGGGCCGCCAGAGTTGGTGGAGACATTGCCACCGATGGTGCAAGCCCCCTGGCTGCTGGGGTCAGGGGCAAAGTGCAGATTGTGCTGGGCGACATGACGAGTCAGCCAGAGGTTGACTACCCCCGGCTCGACAACGGCATACTGCTCTTCGACATTCACTTCCAGAATGCGCTTCATGCGAGCCAGGGCAATCATCACACAGCCGGGTATGGAGAGCGTACCGCCCGCAAGACTCGTCCCTGCTCCACGAGGCACGAACGGGATGCGGGCCTCGTGGCAAAGCTTGACGATGCCGACGACATCCTCGGTGTGGCGAGGGAAGACGACAACGCCGGGCTTGGTCTTTTCGATGGTGTAGCCATCGCATTCATAGGAAGCGAGATCGCTGGACGCGGTGAGGACATTGTCGCTACCCAGCAGTTGCTGCAACCGGGCGATGAACGCGGGAGTGACCGAGTGGTGTGGAGTGTTCATAGGGGTCTCGTGTTCCGCGCATCGCTCTATCTGCCAAGGAGTTAGGACCTGTATCGTACAGCAGGTGCAGTGGTCTGCCTGCTGGCACCTTCAAGTGCTGCACCCCGTGTGCGCACCGTATCGCCTGTGCTGGTAATATGTTACGTCGATATCGTGCAAAGCATACTATTGCATCGATCGTGATAATGGAAGTTGCGGTCATCCTCGTCACCGCGTGTGCGCGCCGCATCATCGTGGGTCATGAAGCAGATGTTACCAACTTCACCAGCACGATCGTCAGGTTGGCAACGCGGAAAGTGGTGCTTCGGCGCAGACCATCTCCGTGTACCAGTGGGGTTCACTCTCTCTTATGATAGGCATGTACACCAGGGTAATGACAAGTGAACGGGTGGGTCATTTCCCCTTTTTGTTGCCGCGTGCTTCTTCGGCTGCACGTTCGAGGTTGAGGGCGAGGAGTTTGGCGAGTATCTCTTCATCTTTCATATCCGGCGGCCAGCCGTAGGCGGCGAAGACGGCTTCGTCGAGTTTCTTGTGGGCGAGGTCGAGCCAGGTGGGGCGGGCGTTGTAGAGTTTGGTGAGGGTGCGTTCCTTTAGTCGCTTGGCAAAGGCTTCGTCTTTAGGAACGATGCGGGGATAGCGGACGGTGCCGATGCCCTTGGCGTTGGGATTGGTGACATATCGTGCCCAGGGGCCGGTGGTGGAGCCGGGGAATTCGAGGACTTCCTCTTTCGTCCATTCAGGCGGGTTGAGCCAGTTGTTGCGAAGCGTATCGAGTTCCTTCGCCGCCGCCGCGATGGCTGCTTCCTGGGCCTTGCTCGGCTTGGGGAAGGGGAAGGTTTCAAAGCAGGTGGTAGGAGTGTAGCGAAGTCCGCTCTCACGTTCCCTTAGTTGTGAAGTGTTGCCAGGCTCCCTTGTCCAAACTTCATGAACTCTAGAATGAACGGTCCCAAAGAAAGCATAATCGTCTTTTGCAAAAACGATCAACTGACAATCGGGATAGCTGCTGCTTGGCAAGAATGCGAAGTATCTATGCTTACTCACACGCTGAGTCACTATGTAGCGATCCAACTTCGAGAGTTTGCTGTTCATTGTCTTTCGGATATTCCAGTGCAACCACCAATAGTCCCTTGCCTGTTGCTGGTTTGTAGCTTGCCTTTCCGGGTACACTTTCTTCTTGAGATACTCAAATGGTTTCTCATATAGGGATGCCTGTTCAATTGTTGTTCCGGCTGGATAACTGATGATCCAAACGTCCCTTGCTCGGCGTCCAATATCAAGCCCATTGAAATAAGGGACAATTACATCACTGTTTGGCTTTAACGTGGGATTGGAGAAGTCGGCGATATACTGCATTGCGATTGCTTCATTAATATCGAACGAGCCTCGTTTAATTCCGCCCTGGAAGCCGATGTCTTGATTTTCCTTAAGGGCACGAGCAATGGTGACATTCGCATTCTGTGAGAGATTGGAGTTTATTGTTGTGACTGGCTGACCATCCAAGAGCCTGTTCTTTTCTTGACCATTGTCGAAGCAGATAATGGATACGTGAACCGTTGCTCCATCAAGAATCCAATTCTGATCAGAAATGGCGTAGAAGATTGCTCCAGACTTGTTGATCTTGTCAAGCACATGGCTGTTATTTGCCCCACGGATTCCTTGAGTTGCAAGGAGGCCAGCCCGTTTGCAAAGGCCTTTCTCTATCTGTCTTCTTGCAAGCTCAAACCAGTAGCAACATAGATCAGGTCTGCCATTTAGTTCCTGTTCGTATGTCTTGAACAATGCCTTCAGGTAATCTTTCGCAAGCATGTTTGATACGAACCTATTCCCCAAGAAAGGCGGGTTCCCCACAATGTAATCCGCCTTCGGCCACACTGGCTCCTTTGGTCGTTCCGGATTGCTCAGATCGAGAATCGCATCCTTGCATTCGATGGTATCGACAGGGCTGAGGATCGGGTTCTTGTTCACTTCGAACAGGTTCTGGTGCATCCACTGCAAGTAGCCGATCCAGATCACCACCTGGGCCAGTTGCTGGGCATAGGGGTTGATCTCGATGCCATGCAGTTGCGTCGGCTTCACCAGCGGATAGAACGAAACGCCATGATCGACAGCAAAGGCGATGACTTCCTTCTCCAGATTCATCAGCAGGTTGAGGGCGACGTAGAGGAAGTTGCCGGAGCCGCAGGCCGGGTCGAGCACGCTAACCTCGGTCAGGCGATGATGGAAGTCCTGCATGTGAGCGTCGAAGCTTTTGCGAGCTGACTTACGGGCTTTCTGATCCTTGCCGGCATCGCTGACGGTCTTCCAGAGTTTCTCAGCCTTGGCTTTCGCTGCCTCCCATTCCCGTTCCAACGGCTGCATCATCACCGGCTTCAGCAGCGTTTCGATATCCTCCCGGCTGGTGTAATGCGCCCCGATCTGCGATCGCTTGGCTGGATCAAGCAACCGTTCAAAGAGGGTGCCGAAGATGGAGGGTTCGACCTGGCTCCAGTCGTAGCTGGCTGCTTCCATGACCTGGTCGATTTCGTTGGGCTTGAGATCGAACACTTCATGGTCGTTGAAGAGGCCGCCGTTGAAGTAGTCGATAGCTTCGGGGCCAAAGTCGCCACCAGTGTGCATGGCTTTGAAGAGGTTTTCCAGCCGCCGGGAGAGTTGCTTGGAATCGTTCTTGGCACCGTGTACGAGTTTGGTGAATAGTTCGTCGGGAAGGAGGTTGATGTCCTCGGCGAACATGCAGAACATCAGCTTCATCAGGAAGTGAGCGATCTTGTCGTTAGGGATGTCCCGCTTGCGCATGAACTCGGCGAGCTTGGCGAAGCGCTGGGCGGCCCGTTCGGTGAGCTTGGTGGTAGTAAGGGTGGGCCTGAACGATTCGGGATCGGTAAAGACCCGCCGCAAGATGCTGAGATTCTCGGGCTTATGGAGACTCTCAAGGTCGAATTCCAGTATGTCTTCAGCGAAACCAGTGAAGTTGGTATGGATAATGAACTTATCCATATCGCAGACGATGAGGAGCGGAGGATTCTCCAGATCGTTGCGGTAGAGGAGCAGTTGCTTGTACGCTGCTTTCAGGTCTTTGTGCTTGCCCTTGTACTCCCACCCGAAATGCTTGCGCATCCAGACATCGGCCCAGCCGTGCCCGCCTTCTTCCTTACGGACGCCCCGTTCAAAGGTGTACCAGGCACCTTGAGGATCAGCCTCGGCGGGCTTGGGCTGTCCCAGCAGTTCACACAGATCAAGAAAGTGTTGCTGGCAGGCACTGCGTTCGGAGAGCGTGACCTTCTGCCATTTATTGATGAATTCTTGTGGGCTTTTAATTGGCAATGTTCATCCCTTTCTTTAGTCAGCACACCTTAGCCGAAATAGCAGGGAATGGGAATTGGTTTTTTGCTGAGGTAGCTTTCGATTTAGGGTTGCTATCGCTGCCTTGAAGACTAACGAGTTGCAGTTCATCATAGAATGATGTGATGAACCCCATTCCGAACGATCAGCCACTTGAAACCAGGCCTGCTTCTCCTGCTGTCGAACTTGATCCGCAGGAGGCAGAACTACAACGGCAGGTGCTGGCGCATGTGCGAGAGTTTGGATCGCGCAAGTACCAGACGTTTTATACCAAGGCCAAGCAACTGAAAGAGAACGGGCTTGATGCAAATGCTGTGCGTCAGAGTCTGATCCTGGAGTTGCCTCCACCCGTGGCTGTTCCGGAAGGTGGAGTACATTTCATTTCCAGAGTGCATGCAGCCAAGCAGAAGGCGATTTACCATATCGTGCGCAACGCCGTTGAAGATGCCCTGGCCCGTCGTCCGGCACAGTTTCGTGAAGAGCATGCGGCTGCTCCTGCAACACCATCCTGATGACAAGCTCGCCCCGCCCGGTCTCATCACCGCTGCACTGGTCATCTCGCGGAACGAGATGCCTACAATGTCATCATGTCTTTGAGCCTGCCGATTTACCTGGATAACCATGCGACCACGCGGACTGATCCGCGGGTGCTGGAGGCCATGTTGCCTTATTTCACGGAACATTATGGCAACGCTGCAAGCAAGATGCATGTGTTTGGGCAGCGGGCAGATGAAGCAGTCAAAGCTGCACGGACTACCGTCGCACGCATCCTCCAGGCAGAATCGCGTGAGATTATCTTCACCAGCGGAGCGACGGAAAGCAACAACCTGGCCATCAAAGGTGTGGCCCACGAATACAGCAAGCGAGGCAAGCATCTCATTACCGTGGCCAGCGAGCACAAGGCGGTACTCGATACCTGTGCCCATCTCGAGCGGGATGGCTGGCAGGTGACGTATGTGCCGGTGGAGCCGACGGGACTGGTTGATCTGGCAAAACTCGAGGCTGCGTTTCAACAGGGCACGGTACTCGTCAGTGTGATGCTGGCCAATAACGAGATCGGTGTCCTTCAGCCATTGCGGGAGATCGTGCAACTGGCTCATCGTCGCAACATCATTGTGCACACCGATGCCACACAGGCGGTGGGCAAGGTACCTGTCGATGTGCGGGAGTTGGAGGTCGATCTGCTCAGCTTCACTGCCCACAAGCTCTATGGCCCCAAGGGCATCGGGGCGTTGTTTGTGAGGAAGCAAGGAGGCAGAGTGCGACTCGATCCTCTGCAGGATGGTGGAGGACATGAACAGGGGTTGCGTTCGGGCACGTTGCCGGTGCCGCTGATCATCGGCTTTGCCAGTGCATGCGAGCTGGCAATGGCGGAGATGGGAGCAGAAGCGGTGCGTCTGGCGGCACTGCGGGATCGGTTGTGGGCAGGATTGCAATGTATCCCGGATATTCATCTCAATGGAGTAATGTCACCCCGGCTGCCGGGGAATCTCAATGTCAGCTTCCTGGGGGTGAAAGGGGAGTCGCTGCTTCTGGAACTGCGAGAGATTGCCCTGAGCTCCGGATCGGCTTGCACCACGATGGACAGCGAGCCGAGCCACGTCTTGCGGGCGCTGGGACTGGATGACGAGATGGCTGATGCAAGCCTGCGTTTCGGGCTGGGACGGTTTAATACAGCAGAGGAGATTGATTACACGGCGAAGCGGGTAGCGGAGGCGGTGGAGCAGTTGCGGGGGTTGCTCGTGAAGGAGTCCAGGCACTGATCATACCGGCCTGGATGTCAGCCCACGCAGCATCTTCACCAATTCTGATGGAGTCTATCCCTGAAGTGCAAGAAGCCTGAGGAGTTCAATCAGAAGCTTAAGGAAATACTGGCGGAGGTGGGTAAGAAGCATGTCGGTTTGCTGGCATGCCCTACCAGATCCAGCAGACGCATGGTGGAGTTACCTCTACTTACTTGATTTACCAACAACTTTCTCAAGCATTGGCGTGTCCTTGGCATTTGCTATCGCATTGACTATGGCTTTAGCTGGAGTGAGCAGAATTGAATCGGTTTGTTTCCCAGCGCTTCTGGAGAGAGTCCCGATCACCTTGCCATTAGTTAAGCTGATAATCGGTGAGCCGCTTTGAGATTGCAATGCGACAGGAAATGAAAGCTTGATTGTGATGTACTCGGGCTGGATTTTGGAGACGTGGCCCCTCACCGGATTAAAGCCTAGCTCCGCCTTTGCATCCTTGTTTGGAAAGCAAACTGGTTCACCGAGTATCGGTGCGTCTCTATCATCCAATGCAACGATCCACTGCTTATCTACTTCATTGTCTGCAAGCATTATCAAATAGTCCGATTGTAAATCGACGTTGAGTACATTGGAGGTTCCTCCGTTTCCAGGCTTACCAAAACACTTGGAGAATCTAACTGCTTGTATTTTGGTTCGCATATCCAGCCACGCGGCCTTGATCAGTGCTGGGCCATCGAAGTTAATAAAGTGAGCACTGGTAATACCTACCACACGACCATCTGGTACCGAAACAAGAAATCCTGTGCCTTGACGCGTTTCCTTCGAGTCCTGCCACAAGAAGGCAGGTTGAAATAATATTGGCTGAGTTGGAGGATTCACTGTTGCGTTGATGAGTACCGTTCCAGGAACTGTTCGAACTGCTTGCTGTTTATCAAAAAGATAAAGTGAAATCCCTCCAATGATAACTACCAGCAGTACACCGTAACTGCGAACTTTTGACCACATATGGAATTCCTCTGCAATCGAACTGTACTGCACAGGTCATGATAATAACTAACATGTCGATAGATGTCTTGCGAATTCAGACTCGACCCAACCGCATGAAGAGTTGTCAACTCAGTCTGCGCCTGTCCCAATACCGAGGGCGGCGATGCTGATGGGCAACTGCCAACACCCAAAGTATCTCATCATACTCAACATACACGACAGCGTAAGGAAACCTACGAAAAGGGCACAGCCGCACACCGTCCATATCGGCAGCAAACTGCAAAGGGTTCTCTCGTATTTTTACCAGTGCTGCTTCAAATTCGCGAAGAAATTCGCCATCCAGCCCTTTGCGCCTGGTAGCGTAATATTCCAGGACCTCGGCCAGTTCGACTTCTGCATCTTCGTGGAGAATTGCAGGCTTCAAGGATGGCTCATCCGCAACTCTGCCAGCACTTGATCAACTGGTCGACCCTTGGCATGACCTTGACGAACCTCGGCCAAGCGTCGTGCAATCTCCATCTGCCATGCTTCTTCTACCCCTTCTTCTTCCGGTTCCAGTGTGCTTAGCAGATAGTAGGCGAGTTCGGCACGGTCAATGCCGCTGAGTTCGCCAGCGCGAGTTTTCATCTGTTCGACAGTCTCAGCCATCATGCAACTCCACTCTTTTGTGTATCATACCATGGTAACCAGTGGTTGATCAAGAGAGTGGAGTTGGTGCCTTGTCGTTTGCCTCTTACTTCGTGCGCGGCTCTCACTTGTGTGTGGCACTTACCGCACGCGGGCCTGGAAGGTGACTTCGCCGCCTTGCTTGGCGGGGACGGGGTCCTTGATCTCCCAGCGGAGGACCAGTGAGCCGGCTTCGTTCGTCGTGGTGACGAAGATCGCTTCGCGGGTCGACTTGGCGGTGCCGGGGACATATTCAAACCGACTGGCCAGGCTGTCAGCAATGGCGACATCATGAATCGCCTGGCAACTTCCATTCTTGTACTTGATGGTGAAGGTGACCGTATCGCCGATCTGCGCTTTGTCGGTCGAGACACTCTTGCACACTTCCAGCGGCTCATCGACACAAGGGCCATCGGGTAGTTCGACGCCAACCTGTTCCTTGGCCTGCTCCAGACGGGCGATGATCTTCACACCTTCCACGCTCTTGGTGGTGATGGTGCGATCAATGCCGATATCGGCCTGAGCCTTGGCCAAACGCTTGAGGATGATGCCTTCTTCCAACTGCTTGGCAGGCTGGGCCAGGTCTTTCTTGGCCATCAGGATACCGATGTCTGCCGTGGCGACGCGGTTGGCAGCTTCGTTGAGATTGAGTGCATCCAGCTGCGTGACTTCACGGAGAGACACGAAGCGGGGCACACACAGGCAGACCGGGTTCGAGGGCAGAATGTGCTTGCTGCCGATACGGTCGCTGTAGGTCATCACCGTGTCAGAAGGGTTCAGGCCCTTGAGCTTGCCCTTCTCGAAATGGGCTGGGTCGTGGAAGTCGCCACCATCTCGCAGGCACTCTTCGCCCAGCTTGAAAGGCTTGACTGGAACCACAGGACCGCAAACGGGTTTACCCATGCTCATGCTACGGCCGGCGAGATCATCAGCGGTCGGCTCCTTGTTGCCCCAGCGGAGGATAGCCACTGGGCGACCGACTTGCTTGGCGAAGGACATGGCATCGAGGCCACCGAGCGGGTCTGCATCAGCGCCGTTGACATTGCCATTCATGCCGACAAACGGGCTTTCGGGATCTTCGAGGGTGACCACTTTGGTCACCAGACCACCGTGCAGGGCCACCAGGCCATCCTGCTCCGTGAGGAGAATGGGAGCAGGGTGATCGGAGGCTTTGAGCTTGGGTGGCAGATAGAGGACGTCAATGGCTTCGAGAGTCGGGTAGAAAGTGAGCCCTGGAGCGTTGGGCAGATTCTCGACCTTGAGCAGGTATCGTGCGCCGGGCTGCAGGGTGAGATCGCAGGGCAGCTTGCTGGATTTCCAGGTATTGGGAGCAGCCAGGTAGGAGACGGAGGTGTTGGCATCGCCGGTGAGACGGACATGCAGCTTACCAGGCGGAGGCAGGATGCCAATCTGAGGCCCCTGCGCCGATACCGGGGAGCACCACCAAAGGGCTACCAGACAAAGAAGCAGGCTGATCTTACGCATGGCGTCACCTTGAGTCCCGAGTGCTGAGCTGTGAGCTGTCAGCTACGACCATCATGAAAACGCGAAGTCCTGAGTTCCGAGAACTGCGTGCTGAGAGAGTCAACCAGTGGTTCTTCTCAGGACTCAGCACTCAGGACTCAGGACTGATTTGATTCGAACCGCCTCGGAGCTTATTTGCCCCAGACAGCCTTGTCGAGCATACCGGGCTTCTCGCGGAAGGCAGGTTGAGGCATGTCATCCATATCGAACCCGAGGCCGCGAGGAGCGGAGATCGTGGTCAGAGGGAAGGCAGCCTTGGGAGCCTTGGCACCGGGAGGCATCATGGGAGCGCCACCCTGCTGCTGTTGCATCATCATGTAAGCAGCAGGATTGACGGGGCCACCAGCACCGGGACCACCAGGGAGAGGCATCTGGCCAGGAGCAGCACCAGGACCACCGGGGCCGAAGGCAGGAGCTGGGCCACCCTGAGGGGCACCAAACATGCCGGGGGCACTCAGCGGTGGGCTGTTGGGCAGATCGCGGCTGATGTTACCCACGCGGATCACGAGCAGGATGTGGCCACGTCGCATGGCTTCAGCGATGGGATCCACACCAGGTTCGAGGCGGGTGCTGGAGAGTTCTTCGGCACCACCAGCCAGGCTCTGGTACTGAGCATCAGGCAGGTAGATGACTTTGGTGATGAAGTTGCCTTCGCGAATCTGGCCGAGGTCTTCGTCGGTGAATTCGACAGGCACAGCATTGTGCGAGAGGTAAGCATCGGTCTTGGCGTTGCTGGGCACCACTTCGATGGTGGGATACAGTTCAACACCAGGACGCCCCTGAATGTCGCTGATCTTCAGACTGTAGATGGCAGCCTGGGAGAAGTTGTAGCGACCGGGCATGGTGATCTGGCCAGGAGAGAGGACGGGCTTGCCGTCGGGACCCTGCACGTACCAGCCCACCTTGGCATTGACGGGGCCACTGAACTTGACTTGCGTGCGTTGGCTGAGCAGACCAGCATCAGGCCCACCGGGCAGGTGGCCAAAGCTGTTGACGCGGCCGCCGGTGGTATAGCAACCGGGATCGCCACCCATGCCACCCATGGGAGGTGCGCCGGGCAGAGAGCAGGCACCACCGTTGCAGCCACCCATTTGCAGGATGCCTGAGGTGTTGCCATCAAAACCGACCTGCATGATCGGGGAAGGGCCACCGACGTTAGGCATACCGCCTGCCATCGGGCTCATGCCCTGCCGCATCATGGGAGTATTCCAGGGACCTACGGGCCCGTGCTCGCTGGAAGCCAGCCGCATGGCACCGTTTTGCATCATTCCAGGTTCATTCAGCATGCCACCATTGGTGTTCATGCAACCGCTGGTAGTGGCGGCAACTGCCAGAAGGAAACCGGCGACTCGTCGTTTCATTCGTCTCCCCCTGCCAAGGCTGCTCTCCCTGGCGGTCTGTCCCAATACCCTTAGTCTCAGGCAACGCTCCATCGGCTGGGACAAGCCTGATGGTAGCTTTCACGCGATCCCCCCCGGGCAGCGCGCTTGTTCCTGCGTCTTGTCTCCTGTATACTCGGCACTTCCAGCATTGATCTTGCAATGATTCCAACGGAAAAAGCTGATGCCATCGTCACACTTTGCCCTGTTCCTCATCATCCTGGCCCTGAGTTGGCAATCCAGGGGATTTGCGCAACCTCCTGTCCCGCCTCCCTTGACCAGTACCCACCCTGACGCAGCGGCATTGCTCGATTCCAACATTAAAGCGCTGACTCGGCCCGAGGGAGTGGAAGTGAAATTCACCCAGGCCGTTGGCAATCGCAAGGAGGGTGCGAAGTTTGCCGGGCGCGTCGTTACTGCGTCCAATAATCGCACCCTGGTGGAAGTGGATTTCAAGCAGGTGGGCCGTACTGGAGCGGTCAAACTGGTATGCGATGGCACCACGTTTCATCGGTTTGAATCGCTGCCTGAACTCAAGCAACGTGTCAGCTACACATTGAAAGACTTACAAGAGGCGCTCGACAAGCTGGCTACCAGTGAGGCAGAGCGAGTAGCCAAGCTGGATGTGGAAAAGGAACAGCAGGGCGTGCATGGCTTCGCTGGCGTCTCCGCGATGGTGAAAGATCTGAAATCGCACATGTTCTTCGGCCAGCCGTTGATGACCAAGCTGGAATTGCCCGGCAAGGGGGCTGTGGATGTCAAGGTGATCGAAGGTCGCTGGACCCCGGAGGTACTGGAAACGATAGCCCCGGTGAAGAAGGGCAACGATCCGAATCAGCCAGACCAGCGTTACCTGTGGAATGAAAAGAAGTACTTCTTCAATGTACCTCGACTGGCCAAGCTCTATTTTGAAGCTGCCTCGGGCAACCTGGTTCGGCTGGAACTGCTCGGCGTGGTGGAAGCAGGTGGCCCGGACATCGTGCTGACTACGACAGACCTGCAGAGCATCACTCCCTTAACCACGCTGGATGCCAAGCTGTTTCAGCCCCGGCCGGAAGAGATGAGTTACAAGGAAATCCAGGTCGACCTGGCAACGATGGTCAAGACCAGGCATGCCCAGACGATGAACCTGCTGAAAATGCAGCAGCAGTTGCAGGGCGGCGCAAGATAGTTCGAGCCACGGCTATCACCTGCGTAGAACAGAGTAATTGAAGGATTCGGAGCATGATCGACTTTGCCGTGATCCCGGTCGCCGGGGCAGGAACCAGGCTGCTGCCTTCCACCAAAAGCCAGCCGAAGGAGATGCTGCCCGTCGGCCGTAAGCCGGTGGTGCAGTACGTCGTGGAGGAACTGGCAAGCTCCGGAGTGCAGCGGATGCTGTTTGTCACCGGGCCGGGCAAGAACTCCATTGAAAACCACTTCGACCTCAATCAGGAACTCATCCACTTTCTGCGTGAGACGGGCAAGGAGGAACTACTCGAGGAGCTTGCCTTTGAACGGGCCAAGCTGGAGTTCTGTTACACCCGTCAGCGTCGGCAACTGGGGCTGGGCCATGCGGTGCTGTGCGCCCGGCCGTTCGTCGGGCAGCAGTCGTTCGTCGTCGCCCTCGGCGATTCGATCATCGGCATCAATGCCCAATCGACCATTGTCCGACGGATGATCGAGAGTTTTACCAGCCAGGCTGCCGATGCTGTGATTGCCTTCGAGGAAGTGCCTGCACATGAAGTGAAACAGTATGGCATTGCCAAGCCACGTGGCGAGGCGACCGGCACCTTCGTGCTGGCCGACATTGTCGAAAAGCCTGCGGTCCATGAGGCTCCCAGCAACCTGGCTGTAGCGGCCCGCTATGTCTTCAGCCCTGCTATCTTTGAGCTTCTCGCCCGGACCCAGCCAGGCAAGGGAGGGGAAATCCAGCTCACTGATGCCATCCGTACTCTCATACACCAGGGTGGCAAAGTCCTCGGCATCAAGCTCGGCACGAGCGAACAACGCTACGACATCGGCAACTTTGAAAGCTATTACGCTGCTTTCGTTGACTTCGCACTGGCAGACCCCAAGTATGGCCCGGGGCTGAGAGAACATCTATGCAAGGAGCTAGGAGTCAGGAGCTAGAAGCCAGCCTGGAGAAGCCAGAAGTCAGAAGTCAGAAGCCAGTACAAAAGACGACATGTCTTACCTTCTACCAGAGTGTGACTTTGGCCTCATACTAATAGTAATGCGACTCCTGGTTTCTGGCTCCTGACTACTGGCTCCTGAAAAATGCTCCACTCCTTTATCTACCTGGTGAAACTATCATTCTGGCGGCAGGGGCGGTCGTTGCAGACGATCACTGCGTTTCTGCTGGTCTTTCTGCTGGCGGGGGTGGTGATTGTAGTGTCCATTGCCAATGCAAGCTTTGGGCGGCCTGGCTGGAACGTGGGTAATTTTTCCGACCTGATCATTGGCAGGAACAACTTCCCCGGTGTCTATTTCAACCTGCTGTTGCCTCTGGTTTGCCTCTGCTTTGGCACGCAGGCGCTGGGTGGCGAGTGGGAGGAACGGAGCCTGGTCTGGGTGCTGACCCGGCCCTTGCCACGGTCGCTGGTGTATCTGGCCAAGTTCACCGCGGCGCTACCCTGGACACTGATGGTATCTGTCGGCGGTTTCTGGCTGATCGGGCTGGCAGTAGGCTCGCGGCAGGTCGATTTTCGCTGGAATGAGTCGATTGCGCTGCGGTTGCCCCAGCTAGGTCCGTTTGCAGGCCCGCAACTGGTGTCGGAAGTGCTGGAGCCGGGCCGAGTCAACCCGGTGACGATGTGGCCGGGGCTGGATGTGGTCTCGGCGCTCTGGCCGTGCGTGTTGTATGGAAGTATCGCTTATCTCGCGCTGTTTATGCTATTTGGAGCGTTGTTTCGTCGCTCCACGGTGCTGGGAATGACGTATGCTTTCCTGTTAGAAGGATTGATCGGATCGATGCCGGGGTTGCTCAAGCGAATCAGCCTGGGCTTTCATACCCGCTGCATGGCATATGACTGGGCCGGGCTGCAAAGCTGGCCCACTTCTACCGGCAGCCTGGGTATCGATCCGCAGAAATCCAGTGTCGTGCTCCCGGTGTCTGGCGTGGTAGCCCTGACAGTGCTGCTGACCATGACAGCCATCCTGCTATTGCTGGGAGCATGGCGATTCTCACGCAAGGAATATCATGACTTGACGTGAGCAGGAAGGAGGGAATCATGGCGCAGCTCGAATCGACACTGGATCGGCCCCATCACAATGAAGCCCCGCGGCACGGGGACCCCGGCCAGCGGCAGCGCCTGTTTCATCCGCCACAGCAGACGGTTGCCATCAGCCGGGAGACAGGCGCACGGGGAGCCAGCATCGGCAAGCGACTCAGCAAGAAGCTTAACTGGACCTATTACGATCAGGAACTGTTGACCTACCTGGCCCAGGGCAGCCGGCTCGAAGACGAAATCATCACCAGCCTCAGCCCGGAAGCCCGCGAATGGGTCGGCGAGCACTTTGCTCAGCTCAAGCAGGAGAATCGGCTGGGGAAAGATGCCCGGGAACAGGAGATTGCCCAGGTGATCCTCGCAATTGCTGCCAAGGGCAAGGCTGTCATTGTGGGACGGGGAGCCGGTGGCATTCTGCCAGCACCCTGTGTCCTGCACGTCAGGATCATGGCCCCGCTGGAGGATCGGGCAGCATGGATCCGGCAGATCCACCGCCTGACCCGCGAACAGGCCCTCGACTTCATCCAGAAGACTGACAAGCAGCGGGCTGGCATGCTTGATGCCCACTTCCGCAAGTCGTCGCGTGATACCACCATGTATGACCTGATGCTCAATTCATCACATCTGGGTGAAGTAGGCTGTGCTGCTATTATTGCGGAAGCGGTCAAACAGAAGCAGGCGCTGGCAGGTACGATGGAAAGCAGCGACATGCAGACGGCACTGAATTCGTAATTACGTGCCTTTTCGGGTCTTCTTGCCTTCCACCACCTGGAGCAGCAGTGTCTGCTTGGCACTGCGATTGGTGTCGCGATCCAGGACGTGCAACTGTAATTGATAATTGCCCGGGACCACCTGGCGAGGCAGATTGAAATACGCCGCTACGTGGAAGTCGCTGCGAGGACCAATGCTGCCACCACGCTGGAATGGTTTGCTGTCGCTGAAATAGACTTTACCATCGGGGCCAGTCAGTTCGAGCGACACATCGAGCCGAATGTTGTAGAGCCCCTCGGCGTTGGCGAAGTCGAGAAGGTTGACCAGTTCCGCATAGGCGAAGACCATATCCTCGGCATAGTAGTTTGTCGTCTTCCGCAGTTTCAATTCACCGAAGCGGGTTGGCAGATCATCGACCAGCGCTGCATGCTGCAACACCAGTGGCGACGACTTGCTGAGTCGTCGTGTCAGGTTTCGAAGTGATTCGAGGATGGCGAGTTTCTGCGGGCCATTGAGCGAGAGCCAGTTCTCTCCCTGATCGATGCGAGCCAGCAGCGGCAAGGCGACGAGGGCAATGTCCTGATCATCGGTGGGATAGTGTTTGAGTGCAGCCACTGCTTCGTCATTGCGATGGTCGAGATAGTGATCCAGGGCAGCTGAGAGGCCACTGCGCTTGGGTGTATAGCTGACAGGCAAGGTCAACGATTGCTGAGCCGGTGCGAGTTGGATGGGAGGAGGAGACGTTTGTACGACAGGCTCCTTCACGGTGGACCTGGCCACAGCAGTATCAGACTGCACGGGTAAGGGAATGGCCTGCTTCACCACCAGATCGCTAGGCAGCGGTTGGGGAGGCGTCTCCACGATGGAAATGCAGGGGTTCAGCGCGGGGGAGCCCTGGTAGGGTTCCCGATGCTGACATGCCGAGGCAGCCAGCGACAGGTAGAGTGCCACCAGTTGCAACCAGGTGAAGATCGACCATCGACGCATGAGCGGGGATATACCCGGCCCTGTCAGCTTGGTCAAGTTCTCATGGTGCAAAGAAGAAACCCCCGGAGGTTATCCGGGGGCGTAATCAGCCAGATCATCCATGGCTGGCTCAAGTTGCCGGGTCGTCTGACTCAGGGTCGGCGGAAGTGTCAGATTCCGGCAGGCGGTATTCCTCACCCAACCAGCGACCCAGGTCGATCAATTTGCAACGTGGGCTGCAGAAAGGAAACTGTGGCCATTCGGTGAGACTGGCCAACTCTCCCCTCTTCGTGCAAGTCGGGCAGGTTACCTTCAACATCGGCACAATCACTGGTTCCTGTTCAATCAATCCGAACTTCCTTTACTGCTGCTCTTGCCTGTCTTGCCTCCCTTATCAGAACTCGATGAAGAGCTTCCTTCGCTCTTGCTACTGGAGCCCCCTTCCGCCTTCGCAGCCGACTTGTAAGAATCGCTGCGATAGTCGGTGATGTAAAAGCCGGAGCCTTTGAAGAGGAGCCCGGCCCCGGTACCGATGAGACGCTGGAGTTTCTTCTTCTTGCACTTGGGGCACTTGGTCAGAGGCTCGTCCTTTATCGACTGCAATTCTTCAAAGCCATGCTGACAGGCGGAGCATTGATACTGATAGGTAGGCATGTGTTGGTTGTCAGATGATAGGGATGGTAGGTCGATACAGCATTATTACGACCTGCAACAAGTATCGTCAGCCGGTGCTATCCCCGCCGCACCCGGTTGATCATCTCGTCCAGGAGAGCCAGGAACTTCGAACGTGACTGGGAGTTCATGGAGGACGGGCCTCCGGTGAAGTCGCCTTCCTGCCGCTGGTAGGCCCTGATCTCGCGCATGGCCAGAGCTTCACCGATGGTGTTGTCGGTCATGGCATACCCCTTGGGATGCAGCACCAGGGCATTCTTTTCGAGACACCGGGCAGCCAGGGGGATATCGCTGGTGATGACGATGTCCCGCACCCCGGCATTCTCGGCAATCCAGTCATCCACTTCTTCAAATCCCGGACTGACTACCAGCGTAATCAGTTCATTTTCCGGTATCCGCATGGTGGCCTTGGCACAGAGCACCACCGGAAAGGCATACCGCCCCGCGACCCGGTAGGCCTCTTCTTTGACCGGACAGGCATCGGCATCGATGTAGAGCTTGAGCATGGGGTTATTGTAGGCATCTCGCTCCGCGAGATGGCCGATTGCAAATACACCATGTCTCTGTCAGAAGTAAGGCGATAGCGAAAGGCCTCGAATCGCAGCGAACAATCGCTATCACTGCGTTGCCGATGAGGCGTCCAACAAGCGAGGGAGGTCATCACGACGGAGCGTGATGCCTACTTTTTGTCCCGTTATCGAGCTTTCTGTACAGAATGGACGACATCGTGGGACGGGGTAGCATGATGTTATTCCGTACACAAGGAGTATCCCATGACTCGCAAAGACATACGCCAGATCATACGCAATGTGCCCGGGCATTGGGTGGGTGACGGCTTCCCGGTCCGCAGCATGATTTCGTACAACCATGAACCTGAAGTGAACGATCCGTTCCTGCTGCTGGACTATGCCGGGCCGGCGAACTTTCCGCCCGCGGAAAAGCGGCGGGGGGTGGAAGTGCATCCTCACCGGGGTTTCGAGACGGTCACCATCGTCTACCAGGGTGAACTGTCCCATCGAGATTCTGGTGGCCACGCGGGACATATCGGTCCGGGGGATGTGCAGTGGATGACCGCTGCATCGGGTGTGGTGCACGAGGAATTCCATAGTGACAAGTTCACCAGGACGGGTGGACCTTTTGAAGTGGTTCAACTCTGGGTGAATCTACCAGCCAAGGAAAAGATGAGCACACCCCGTTACCAGGAACTGCTGGCGAGCAATATCCCGACAGTGAATTTGCCCGATGGCGCTGGAACAGTGCGGGTGATTGCAGGCGAATATGCCGGCAACAAGGGGCCGGCACGTACGGTCACGCCCATCAACTTATGGGATGTCAAGTTGCGGGCAGGAGCAACGCTGGATCTGCCAGTGCCCGCCGGGCACACCACGCTGGTGACGGTACAGAAAGGTAAGCTGCTGCTCAACGGGCAAGCGGTGAGTGCAGTAGAACTCGCGCAACTGGAACGCCAGGGCGACTGCATTTCCCTGGAAGCATCCATGGAGGTGCAGGCGCTGATACTGACGGGTGAGCCGATTGGTGAACCAGTTGTGGGGCACGGGCCGTTCGTGATGAACAGCCGGGAAGAGATCAGCCAGGCAATTCGGGATTATCAGGCCGGGCGGATGGGCACGCTGGCATAGCAGACGCGTCTCGCCGTATGTGAAACATCGTAGACGCGGCGTCTCGCCGCGTCTGCAACACTTCGTGGCACGTCAATCTTGCGAAGTGATGCAACAATGCATGACATTGCAAACGCGGCAGGATGCCGCGTCTACTTTACACCGATGCAATAGAGGCGTTCGTCGGTACGAAGCAGCAGTTTACCATCCCAGGCAGCCAGGGAGGCAAGCGTCTGTCCGGTGATGCTGTTCTTCTCAGGCTGCTTGAACTGGGTGCCTGGTTCGATGATGAAGCAGGTGCCTTGTTCGTTGAGTGCGTAGATGACGCCACCTGCAGCCAGGAGAGAAGCGGAGTAACCTCCGGTGAGTCGCCCCTGCCATCGCTGTTCGCCGTTCCTGGCGTTCAGGCAGGTGAACACACCGTTGTCAGCCACCATGTAGAAGTCATCGCCGACGATCACCGGGGAAGGTGTATTGGGTGCATTGCGAGTGACTTTCCAGATGAGATGCGTGTCAGTCACATCGCCTTTGCCATCGGGCTTGATGGCAAGGACTTGCGGGGAATCATAGCCGGTGCAGATGTAAAGCAGGCCATTCGCATAGAGGGGACGGGGGATCTGGGAGTAGCCCTTGTAGCGCAGCCGCCAGAACTCTGCTCCGGTAGCAGGGTCGAGTGCCATGACCACATCGCTGCCGGGGCAGATGACCTGGGTCTTGCCCTGGATTTCGATGGCCAGCGGCGTGCCGAAGGAGAAGCGTTTGCCCGGATTGGCTTTGCGGTCGACCTTCCATCTGGTGGCTCCTGTTCTGGCATCGAGAGCGATGACAGCCTGCAGATCATCACCATCGCAGGAAAAGATCAGATGATCATTGACCAGGCAGGGGGAGCCGCCATTGCCATGAACAGGCTTGTAACGGTACTCATTATTCTTCCACACCACTTTGCCTGTCAGATTGAGGCAGGCAGTACCCATGTGGCCGAAGTGAACGTAGACGTGTTCTGCTGTGACGAGGGGAGTCGGACTGGCGTGGCTGTTCTTGCTGTGAATCTTCGGAGCCTTGTCTTCATCCTGCTTGAACAGTTCCGTGTCCCACAGAGTTTTGCCCGTGCTGGCATCCAGGCACAGGCAGCGAAGCAACTGCTGCTCTTCATTCTCTGACGGCACCGCTGAGGTTAGATAGATGCGACCGGCACGAATGACAGGCGAGGACCAGCCCTTGCCTGGCACCTCTGCGGTCCAGAGGACGTTCTTCTGTTCGCTCCATTCTCGAGGCAACTTGCCGGGGTAGTGGCCCTGATGCGTCGGCCCCCGGAACTCGGGCCAGTCTTCGGCGTGCGAAGAAGGTATGATCAGGAACGCCACAGCGACCATGAGCAGTGGGAGGGTGAGACTCCTGGCGAGCCGAGGGGCACGCGAATGCAGGCAATGCAGTTTGTGATACAAGGTGCCATTCACTCCGATGATTACAAGAAACTGCGAGGTTTGCGGCTCGGCCTGCGCCTCGCCCTCCCACTTAGAGTATCAGTTGCCTGATGACCTTGCCTGCCTGATCGGTCAGACGATGATTCAGGCCGCGGTAGGGATACGTCAGCCGGGTGTGATCGAAGCCAAACAGGTGCAGCATGGTGGCATGGAAATCATGCAGATGGACTGGATTCTCGGTGATGTTCCAACCCAGGTCGTCGGTGGCACCGTAGGTGCCGGGCCGGGTACCGCCTCCCGCCATCCACATGGTGTAGGCCATCGGGTGATGATCACGCCCTACCTTGGGGCCAGGCTTCACATTCTCGGTAAACGGTGTGCGGCCAAACTCGGTGGCGAACACCACCAGCGTCCGCTGAAGCAAGCCACGATCCTTCAAGTCCTTGAGTAATGCTGCAATGGGTTGATCCACTTCGCGGCACAGCCCCGGATAATGCTCATAGAGCTCTTTGTGACTATCCCACTTCCGATGGAGAAGCGACACGAAGCGGACGCCCTTTTCCACGAGCCGCCGAGCCAGCAGGCAGTTGCGTGCGAAATGGCCTTCATCCCCTTCACGCTCGATGCCATAGCTCTGGCGTATCGCTTCCGTCTCCTGCTTCAGATCCGTCAGCGAGGGAGCAGCAACCTGCATGCGATAGGCCAGTTCATAATTGGCAATGCGTGAGTCGATGTTCGCATCACCGGTGCGAGCCCGCTGTATCTGATCGAGTGCAGCCAGGGCATCAAGTTGTTCGCGACGCGTTTCACGTGTCACACCATCGGGGTTACTCAGGTTCAGGAGTGGTTCTCCCTGGTTGCGGAAGAGCACCCCAGCATGCTGAGCAGGCAGGTAGCCAGAACCCCAGGTGAGTGAGCGGGCTACCGGGGCACCACCGGTAATCAAGGTGACATAGGCAGGCAACTCCTGCGAAGCCTGCCCCAGACCATAGCTCAGCCAGGCTCCGTTGGTCGGGTGTCCCACCACTTCCCGGCCAGTCAGGGAGAACAATTCCGCCTGAGCATGAGCGAAGGAGTTGTGATGCATCGAACGGATGATGGTGAGATCATCGGCATAACGGGCAATATGAGGCAGCATTTCTGAAATAGTCGCCCCGGATTGACCATGTTTCTTGAAAGCATAGGGCGACCGCATCAGGAACGACTTCTGCGGATCGGTAAAGGCAAAGGGGACGCCCTTCACCATGGAAGCAGGGATCGGCTTCCCATGTAGATCATCGAGCTTGGGCTTGGGATCGAACAGGTCAATGTGGCTGGTGCCACCCGCGAGGAAGATGAAGATGCAACGGTCTGCCTTGGCGGTGAAGTGGGTACGCTGCGGTTGCACTGCTGCCTGGGCAGGTTCCTCGGCGAGAAGCTGCGCAAGCGAGACCAGCCCGAGAAAGCCTGCGGGGCTTTGCAGGAAGTGGCGTCGGTCCATGTTTCCGCAACCTGCAGGCATCATTACTCCCGGGTGGAAAAGGCTTCCATGTTCAGCAGGACGAGAGCTACCCCCTTCATGGGAGCAGCGGGATAACTCTTCTGCATCTGTTCGTAGAGCCGAGACAGCACCTGAAGTTCAGCTGGCATGGGTGGCCGGGACAGGCAAAGCTGAAACGCCCAGCGAAGTTTCTCTTCGAGGGTGCCCGTTCGCTTCTGCATGCGGTCGCCCAATGCACCTGATGCTTCCTGGTAAAGTGAATCGTTGAGAAGCAACAGAGACTGGGCTGCCGTCAGGTAACGGTCACGCACCGGACAGCATTGATTGCCATCAGGAGCATCCAGTGTCTTGAGCAGCGGATGCTGAAATGTCCGTTGCACCTGGATGTAGATCCCACGACGGAAACGATCCTCCCAGTCCGATTCGGGCAGCAACTTGTTATTGGAGATGACATGAGTCTCCAGCCCACGAGGCAACACCGGCTGAAAGGGTGAGCCACCGATGTCTTCCAGTTTCAGTAAGTCGCCAGCCTGGATGGCAATGTCATGCACGATCTCTGCTTCGAGCCGGTAGCGGTTCTGCCGGGCGAATAAGGTGTTCTGTGGATCGAGGGATAGCAACTCGGGACGAACGCTGGAGCTTTGTCGATAGGTGTTGGAGAGGACGATGGTCTTGATCAGTTTCTTCCTGCTCCAGCCGTTCGATTGCAATTCGCAAGCGAGCCAGTCGAGCAACGGTTGCTGACGAGGTGGTGTGCCGTGTAGTCCCAGATCATCGGGGGTTGGAATCAGCGGTTGACCAAAGAGATGCTGCCAGACCCGGCTGGCTTCGACACGGGCAGTGAGAGGGTGATCTTTCTGCACGAGCCAGCGCGCCAGGTCAAGGCGAGTGGCACGCTTTTCCTTTGCCTGCAACACAGGCAGAAACGCCGGGGTTGCAGGCTGTACTTCCTCGCCGGGCGTGAGGTGGTTGCCTCGCTGGTGCAGGTGGGAGACCCGCTGTTGATAGCGGAAGCTGGCGACGGTGTTATTAGCCCGTTCTGTCTCTTCTGCATCATTGAAAAAGGCGTAGAGCTGGTAGTATTCCTGTTGCGTCAGCGGGTCGTACTTGTGGTGATGACACTCCGCACAGGCTACGGTAAGGCCAAGCCAGGTGGTGCCGGTGGTGTTCACCCGGTCCTTCACCATCTTGATGCGGAACTCCTCCTTATACATCTCGGCTGTATTGTGCTTTTGCGTCTGACGATGGAAACCCGACGCAATGTACTGTTCGTGCGTGGGGTTGGGCAGCAGGTCGCCGGCCAGCTGCTCGATAGTGAACTGGTCATAGGGCTTGTCGGTGTTGTATGCATCGATGACCCAGTCACGGAAGAGGTAGGCATTTTTGCGAGGCTCATCGTGTTCGTATCCATCACTGTCACCATAGCGGGCGAGATCGAGCCAATGTCGAGCCCAGCGTTCACCGAAGTGAGGTGACGCCAGCAGCTTGTCCACCAGTGCTTCGTAGGCTGCTGGAGTAGGCTGCCTGACATAAGATTCCACGTCTTCGGTCTTGGGCAAGAGGCCCAGGAGATCGAGATGCAGTCGGCGAACGAGAGTGGCAGGATCTGCTGCGGGAGCTGGAGTGATGTGAAGCTGGTCGAGTTGCTGCTGCACCAGGGCATCAACAGGATGCTTGCCAGATGAAACGGCTGGTCGTCTAGGCGCGACGAAGGCCCAGTGGGGGCTAGACTGTGCCGGCCAGGGTGCCCCCTGCTCTATCCATTGCCGAAGGATAGCAATCTCTTCTGACTTCAGGGCAGGGCCTTCGGGAGGCATGCGGACTGTGGCATCGCTGGCAGTTACGCGTTCCAGCAAACCGCTGGGTTTGGTCAATAGTTTCCGCAGCGTGGCAGAGTCCTGGTCCAACCGCAGTTTACCCTGCTGCTTGTTCGGGCCATGACAGACAATGCAGTGTTGCTTGAGGATGGTGATTGCACTGTTCTGCGGGTTCTGCCTCGGTGCAGTCTGCAGTGGCTGCAACGTGAAAACGATGCAGGTGCTCAGTGCAAACAGTACTGGAAGGATGGAATAGAACATGCAACCGCAACGCTGACTGGGTAGCCTAGCGTACTATGCGGAGGGAGGGGAAGCCAGCGAAAGTGGTGGGTAAAGGGTCACAGGATCGCTGTGCTCTGTCAATCGTCTTAAGCGGTATGACCGTCAGGGTGAACCGCAATTCATCGCTCTTGCTGCATGTTTCGGGTTACGGTCTTGATTCAACGATGGATGCACGTATCATGCCTACCTCACATCCACTCGGCTGCATTGTGTCTGCCTTTGGATTGCTGCCAGGTCCATTGGCTTGTTTCGAACGCATCGTGTGTTCTTCTTAATGGTCCTGGAATAATCACATTCCTCCGGGACTGTTATGAATTTCCATGAACTCGGCCTTGCCGAGCCCATCCTTCGTGCCGTTACGAAGGAAGGCTACACCATTCCTACCCCGATTCAGGGGCAAACTATCCCTCACTTGCTTGAAGGCAAGGACGTGCTCGGCTGTGCCCCTACAGGTACAGGCAAGACGGCTGCTTTCGCGCTGCCAATTCTCCATCGACTGGCCAAGGGCAAGCGACCGGAGACGGGGCCGCGTCCCATTCGGGCGCTGCTTCTTGCGCCGACACGCGAACTCGCGGTGCAGATTGATGAAGCGTTCTATGCCTATGGCCACTACACTTCGCTTCGCGGCGCGGTGATCTATGGAGGCGTGGGTTATGCACCTCAGGTCACTGCTCTTCGCCGTGGTGTAGATATCCTGATTGCTACGCCAGGCCGCCTGGTGGATCTGATGAACCAGGGGCTTTGCGACTTCAGCAAGGTGGAAATCTTCGTTCTCGACGAAGCGGACCGCATGCTGGACATGGGCTTTGAACCAGACCTTCGCAAGATCATGGCTCAACTGCCCAAGGCTCGGCAATCGGTACTATTCTCCGCGACGATGCCTCGCGAGATTGAGCAACTGGCCAAGGCGATGCTGAAGCATCCAGTGCATGTGACCATCGCAGCTCCCAAGCAGGAACTGGGCCTGATCGAAGAATCGGTCTATCAGATTCCTCAGAAGCAGAAGAGCCAGTTGCTGGTGCATCTGCTTAGCGGCGCAGAGGTGGGCCGCACCCTGGTCTTTACCCGCACCAAGCATGGAGCTGATCGCGTGGTCAAGCACCTGAGCCGTGCCGGTATTCAGGCTGAAGCCTTGCATGGCAACAAGACGCAGGCCAGCCGGTTGCGAACGCTCAACAACCTGCGCAATAACCGCACCAAGGTGGTGGTAGCGACTGATGTCGCCGCCCGCGGCATCGACGTGGATAACATCAGCCACGTATTCAACTACGATCTGCCACATGAGCCTGAAACCTATGTGCATCGCATTGGCCGAACTGGCCGTGCCGGAGCCAAGGGTCTGGCCATCAGCTTCTGCGACATGGAAGAGCAGAAGTTCCTGCGTAATATTGAACGACTGACGAAGAAGCGCATCCCGGTGGATCGCTCGCCTCGTCCGGAATTCAAGGCGTTGCCTCCTGAGTCACGTCAGGATGAAACACGCGAACGCCATCAGCAGGACATCGATCCGCGTCGCCGACAGCATGAGCCTCGCCCTGCCATTGGTGGCGGCAAGAAGCCCAAGCACAAGCGAAACGAGAAGCTCGTTGGTTCGCCGAAGCGCTGGCACTAAGGGCAACCGTAATAGGCATGGTCAGGGTGAGTAACCCAAACCCTGGCACCCGATTCACGAAACGACACATGCACTACCAACATGTGTCGTTTTCATTTCCCACCAGACGTTCTGTCAGCCGTATAATACCTGTTCCTACCTTCCGAGCAGGTTCCTTCATCATGTTCAGCACCCCGCCCGAGGCGATTGCCTACAGTCTGCGTTCGTCGAAATTGATGCTGCATCGCTATGTGGACGATCTGCAGCCTGAAGAGTTTCAGCATCGTCCCTGCCTGGGGGCGAACAATGCTTCCTGGATCGTGGGACATCTCACCTGTGTCGACCGCGCTCAGCTGGAAAAGCTGGGAGTGGCCCATCTACCTGAATTGCCTGCTGGCTTTACAGAGAGATTTGCGACCACGAAAGCAGCCGCTACGGGGACGACAGCGGATTTTGGGGATCCGCGTGACCTCATCAAGCACTTCGATGAGCATCGGGACCTGCTGATACAAACGGCGGAGCGACTACCAGCCAGCACATTGCAGGGTGCTCCACCTTCGAGTTCGCCGTTGTTTGCTGACCGCGGTGAGTCACTACTCTTTCTCGGGCTGCATACAGCCATGCACCTGGGACAACTTTCCATCATTCGCCGGAGTCTGGGACGACCACCGCTGGCATAATGCCGATGCAGCATCCTGCCGTATCGGCTATGCTGAGCTTACGTTGCAACAGGCATGCTTTTTCGGCAATTGTTGCACCACTACCATCTTCGGACTACGCGGCGAGACGCCGCGTCTACATTCAGGCTGTTTCATATAGTAACAGTCACGTATCTTGGAGTAGCTGCATGTTAGGTGTCACGTTGAATGCCCAGGCGTTCATGGAGCGAACGGCTAAGGAGCTGTTGCGTATTGATTTCGCCCAGATGCAGAAACTCTCTGAACTCATCTACCAGCGATACCAGGCGGGCAAGTTTGTCTTCATTATCGGCAATGGTGGCAGCGGCTCCAACGCATCGCACCTCTGCGAAGATCTGGGCAAGTGCACCCTCAGGCGTGAAGACTTTGACAACGACAACAAGAAGCGATTAAAGGTGCTGAGCCTGACGGACAACACGCCCTACATCCTGGCGTGGGGCAACGACGAAGGGTTTGACCGCGTCTTCTCCGAACAGCTCAAGAATCTCGGCTCTGCCGGTGATCTGCTCATTGCCATCAGCGGCTCGGGCAACAGCCCCAACATCCTGAGAGCCGTCGAGTGGGCCAACAAGCACAACATCGAAACCGTCGGTTGCACCGGCTTCGGTGGCGGCAAGCTCAAGACGCTGGCCAACCACAACCTGCACGTGCCTCTGGATGACATGGGCATCGTGGAATCGATCCACCTGACTGCTTTTCACTGGATCATAGATGATATGCACCGGCGAATTCAGGAGCCAGTGGCCAGCAGCCAGTAGCCAGAATGGTCGACGAAATAATCCTCCTGGATTCTGGCTCCTGACTCCTGTCTTCTTCACGATGTACCTTCACCCTCCTGCGGAATAGTAAGTCCCCATGGCCCGACGAAGCAGAGCTCGTGAAATTGCCTTGCAAGCGCTGTATCAGCGTGATCAGAACAAGACCATCAAGACCGAAGATGTGCTGGCGTTCCTCGAGCGTCGCCTCAATGAGCCGGAGTTGCTGGAACTGGGGAAGGCACTGTACCTGGGCACCACACAGCATCTCGCAGAGATTGACAAGCGTTTGAGCGAAGTCGCTGACAACTGGTCTGTGGAACGTATGGCAATCGTGGATCGCAATGTGCTTCGGCTGGGCATTTATGAGCTGTATCATGGCCCGGCGATGCCCTTCAAGATCGTGCTGGATGAGGCAATCGAGTTAGCCAAACGCTATGGATCGGAAGAATCGCCCGGCTTTGTGAACGGCATCCTGGACAAGATCGCCAGTGAGAAGAATCAAGCTGATGAGTCGGCCACCGCGATTGTTGTGAGTGAGCCCACTCCCACCGTATAATGTGTTGAACTTCTACCAGCTACTTGCTCTTTGCTACTAACTACTACCTGGTGACCGCATGGGCTTCTTTGACCGCATCAAGAAAGCGTTGACCAAAACCCGCGAGGCTTTTGCAGGCGTAGCGGGGCTTTTTGGTCTGCGGGGCCGGGTGGACAAGCAGTTCCTCTCGCAACTGGAAGAGAAACTCTACCTGGCTGACGTAGGGCCTGCGACACCCCATATCGTGGAACGTGTACGGCAAGCCTTTCTCGACAAGGAAGTCGGCAAGGACGTACAGGAATTCGTCAAGAAGGAACTGGTTGGCATTCTGACGGCCAATGATACTGCACTTATCAAGAAGCCTTTGCCACCGACGGTGGTGATGATCTCAGGTATCAATGGCTCCGGCAAGACAACGTCCATTGCCAAGCTCGCCAATCTGCTGCAGAAGCAAGGCAACAAGGTTATCGTAGCGGCGTGCGATACTTTTCGGGCCGCAGCAGTCGAACAACTGACCATCTGGAGCCAGCGGCTGGGCTGCGAGATCATCAAAGCCGGGCAGAACGCTGATCCAGCATCGGTTGCTCATGATGCGGTTGCTGCAGCCATCGCCCGCAAGGCGGATTATCTCATCATCGATACCGCCGGCCGGCTGCACACCCAGGCTCATTTAATGAAGGAACTGGAAAAGATCTGGCGTATCGTCTCCCGACAGATTCCCGATGCTCCACACGAGAGCATCCTGGTCCTCGATGCCACCACCGGGCAGAATGCGGTGGTACAGGCGCAGGAGTTTCTCAAGACGGTAAAGTGCACCGGTATCGTGCTGACCAAGCTCGATGGCACGGCTAAAGGTGGCAGCATCATAGCCATCCGGCAGAAACTGAACCTGCCGGTGAAGTTCATTGGTGTCGGTGAAGGCATCGACGATCTCGAAGCCTTCGACGCTGAAAGTTATGTGGATGGATTGTTTGAGGGGGCGTAGGCTACTGTTGCTTACCCAGATCGGGGCGCTGTGAGAACGTCGCTGGCTCAGTCGGTGGCAGTGCAATCTTCTTCGGCATTTCGACTGACTTGCCACCACAACCAAGGGTGGTAACAACAATTAAGAACAGAAGACGGTTCAGAGATATCATGCTGAAGCCGGTTTTTCTCCTCCCCTTTCGAAGGGGAGGTTGGGTGGGGTAGCACTCTGCAACACGATGCGCTCGCGCGACATTCACTTCGATTACCACAGCGAGCCGTACTAAATCCGCGAGGGGCAACCCCCTCTAACTCCCCCTTCGTAAGGGAGAGAGCCAGCAGACTAGCTCTTCACCCGTTCCATGTACTCGCCGGTGCGGGTATCGATCCTGATCATCTCGCCAACGCCGACGAAGGGCGGCACGGTCACCTTCAGCCCCGTCTCCAGGGTGGCAGGCTTATACTGAGCCGCAGCCGTCGCACCCTTCATGTTCGGCTCCGTTTCCGTCACCTTCAGCTCCACCATCGGCGGCAGTTCCAGGCTCAGCGGGTTGCCTTCATAGAAGGTAACGAATGCCTTGGTGTTAGGCTTCATGTAGCCCATCATTTCCTGGACGATGTCAGCCCGCAGCGTTACTTGCTCGAAGTTCTCGCTGTCCATGAACACATAACCGTCAGTGTCCTGGTAGATGTACTCCATCTCGCGCTTATCAAGGAAGGCGGTCTCGACCTTGTCTTCAGGCTTATAGCGCTTTTCGGTCACGTTGCCGGTCTTCAGGCTCTTCATTTTGAGGATGAGGATGGACCGCCAGTTACCGGGCGTGTGGAGGTAGCGATCGACGACACTGTAGAGCTGGTTGTCTTCTCCGACAATCACCATGCCCTTACGCACTTCACTGTATTCGATAGGCACGAGACAAACTCCCAATCGTTCAAGTCAGGCTATTGTTATAGTAGTGCATTCAACACGGAGTAGGTGAAAGGCGGAAGATAATGCAGCCTTATCGCAGCCAGGCTTGCAACTCTGTCAGCCAGCGGTCGTCTGTTTCAAATTCCAGCGTGTGATGTGCTGCCGGATACTCCTTCACCTCCGCCTGCGGTGAGACCTGCTTGAGCCAGTTGCGTGTCGCATCGTTGCGAATGATGCGATCCTGACCAGCCAGCAGCAGCAACGTCGGGATCGCAGCTAATTGCCTGATACGTGCCACGGCCTTGTCGAGCCAGTAGCTCTCTACCAGAAATCGGGCCGTAGCGTGATGCAGCGATAATGGATCATCCCGCAGAAACTGTTGAGCTTTGGCATTGTCGGAAAACAGCGCAGGGTCATTCAGTGGTATGTGAAACAGTTTTGTGGGCTGCGTGCATTTTGACCAGACTATGCCCAGGCGATCCCGAAGAGGCGGCTTCACTTGCGGAAAGAGGCCCGGGCACAGCAGTACCAGTCGCTGCATCACCGGTTTGGCTTCCTCAGCCAGAAGTACTCCCAGCTTGCCTGCCCACGAAGTAGCCAGCAGCGTCACCGGCTGATCGAGTCCATCTGCGGCGATAAACTCCTTGATGTCGAGAAGCAGCCGCTGATAGCTGGGAGCATCGCCACGCTGCTGCCAGTTCAGGCCCGACCCGCGTCGATCCAGGTATGAAACGATATATCCAGCCTGGGCCAGTCGCGAACAGGAACGTTCATACCATCCACCATGGCTCTGGATGCCATGCAGACAGACCAGATGCCCCTGGACATCAGCATGGGGCACATAGGCACGAAAGTGAAGCGTGTAGCCATCGCTGGCCTGGAAGGTCATGATCTGGTGCGAAACTTTAACCAAGGAGCACCACCTTGTCGTGAGAGACGCGAGCGAGTGCCTCGGTAGAGACGGTCACACCCAGCCCCGGCCTGACAAGCGCCGCTGCGTGCCCGCCTCGCCCGAAGGTCATATTCTGCGTCGTCAATGATTCCTTCACCAGCCAGCTATCATAAGAGCCTTCCAGTGCACGCAGTCCCGTCACACTGGTGGCGAAATGCCGGCCAGCAGCGGAAAGGATGCCGGTCTCGCCGACCTGGCAACCGAGTTGCAAACCGATGCCATGCTGATGAGCGTATTGAGCCAGGCGCAGGGTGCGCAGGAAGCCACCACACTTGGAGAGGCGGAGGTTGAAGAGGTCGCCCCAGCCGTCGCTCACGCATCGCCTGGCGTCCTCCATACCACACAGTGATTCATCGAGCATCACGGGCATCTTCCATTGATTGCGTACCTTCGCGAGTTCGCCGATGGCTTCATGTGACACCGGCTGCTCCACCCAGGCCAGCCCGACGGGAGCAAGTTCTTCCCACTTCTGCCGGGCGTTTTCGACGGTCCAGGCTTCATTGGCATCGATGCGTAGTTCCACAGCAGGACCCATGTAACGACGAATGGTGCGTAGCCGTTGCACATCATCCTGCCCGGCAATGCCCACCTTCACTTTGCACTGGCGGAAACCAAACCAGCGACGGGTGACGGCCTGAAAAGCCAGTTTGGGCCCCGTTGCGCTGGTGATGGCAACACTGTACTGCACACGTGCCCTGGGCTCGTGTATCTCAGGTGCCAGTAAGGATGTGATTTGGGACAGGGGTTGCTGGAAATGCTGGCCCATTGCATCGAGGTAGGCCAGTTCCAGGGCACAACGCACTGCGTTGGAAGCAATCTGCCTGTCATCGCCGGGTGGTGAGTAGAGCCGAAAATGCTCGATGCGTTCAATCGCCTCGGCAAAGGACTGCACCGGCTTCTGCAAGCTTTCGAAGTTGGTTTTCTGCAGCGTCTGCAAGGCAGAGGTTATCGTCTCGCCCGTCACATAATCGCGAGGCACTCCTTCACCATAACCCACGATCCCGTCAGCCAGGTGGCAGGCAACCAGCACGTTGTCTGTTTCGTGCCTGGTATGGGAAGCATGCTGGATGGGCTTCTTGAGCGGGATTCGAATGTGATGGGCGTGAAGTTGCGTGAGCATGGATATTCAGGATGCGGGTAGCTGCCATTCTACAAGCCACGCAGTCGCTGGCAGATCAAACCCGGCGGGGGAGCAGGCCATGCTTTTCCATTTTGCTGACGAAGGTGCTTCGGGGCATGTTCAGCAGCCGGGCTGCCTGCGATTTGTTGCCGGAAGCCTGCGACATGGCCTGAATCAGCCTTTGCTTTTCTTCTTCCTCGAATCGGCTGCTCCAGTCGAGCGAATCCGGAGGAGAGGTGAATAACTCCATGGCCATTCCCCTGCCCCGCTCCGGCTCACGCTCCCGTGCAGCCACCACTTCCGGAGGTAATTCCTGCAAGGTCACCAGGTTGCTGTCCGCCAGGACGACTGCACGTTCGATGACGTTCTCCAGCTCGCGGACATTCCCCGGCCAGGCGTAGGCCTTCAGGGCCAGGGCTGCTTCGTCATCGAGAGTCAGGGTTGGCCGGTTGGCACGTGTGGAGTAGACCTTGAGGAAGTGATCGGCCAGTTCCAGCACATCTTCCGGACGATCTCGAAGCGGAGGCGTTCGGATGGTTATCACGTTGAGTCGGAAGAAGAGATCCTCACGGAACTTCCCTTCTTTCATGAGCTTGTCGAGATCCTGGTTGGTGGCGGCAATGATCCGGACATCCACGGTCTGCGTGATGGAGGAGCCGACCCGTTCAAACGTCATTTCCTGCAGGACCCTGAGCAACTTCGTCTGCACATCCAGGCTGATATCACCAATTTCATCAAGGAAAAGTGTGCCTTTGTCAGCCAGTTCAAAGCGAC
Source organism: Gemmatales bacterium (assembly GCA_046350055.1). Lineage (GTDB taxonomy): Bacteria > Planctomycetota > Planctomycetia > Gemmatales > HRBIN36 > JAEUIE01. The sequence continues at coordinate 805,132 of JAXMBC010000001.1, forward strand.
CCGGCTTGTCCTTGATAGCTCCGGTGAAAGCGCCTTTGACATGCCCGAAGAGTTCGCTTTCCAGCACGCCGGGTGCCAGGGCCGCGCAGTGCACCTTGACGAACGGGCCTTTGGCGCGAGGACTGCCATCGTGCAGCGCCTTGGCCAGCAGTTCCTTGCCTGTTCCTGATTCGCCGCGGATGAGTACCGCGGAAGGACTGTGAGCCACCTTACGGACGGAATGCAGAAGCTGCTTCATGATAGAGCTGCTGCCAACGATTCCATCGATGGGAGGGCTGGGAATGGAGGCAGGGTCTTTCGGAGGGGCTACGGTGGAACCGGATGGTGTCAACTCGCTGGCAGTCTTGCTGCCACTTTGCTGGAGGAGTTGACTCTGCAGCGTCACGATGCGGCGCTGCTGTTCTGAAATCTTCTGCACCTTGTCCTGCAGATCGTGATTCAGTGTTTCCATTGCGGCATGGCCTTCCGCACCATGCAATGCCAGTCCTGCCAGTTGCGAGAAGGTGGATAACAGGTGAAGCGCGGGAACATCGAGAACTCGTCCTTCCCGATGACCAATGATCAGAATAGCGAGCAGCGTAGTTTCATAGCGGAGTGGCAACGCCAGTTCGCCGTGGAGTTCCCGAAGCTGCCGTTGTGCTGGCTCCGGCGAGATACCCCCCGCCTGTCGGATGCGCACCATTGGCAATTCCTGGAGCGTATCCACCAGTGGCGTGCCGGCAATCAACTGAAGTTGTGGTGGTGACTGACCCAGCGAAGCCACCAGTTTATATTCCTGTCCATTGGCCTGGCGGAGGTAGACCGACCCCTCTTCGATGTCGACGAGTTCCGCCACGGCATGCAGGAAGCGCTTGCACAAGGTGGGCGTATCGAGTTGCTGCTCCACCGTCAGATTCATCTGCTGCAGGGTCTGGTTGAGCTGCACCTTGGTCTTGTCGAGCCGCTTGTCGAGAATGGTGCGGAGCCGATTGCGTGCCAGATCCATCAGCGTCAACATCAGGATGGCGGAGATGCTCACCCAGGTAGCCTGTTTCAATGGTGCAGCAAAGATACCCCGTTCACCCATGATCAGCATGCCGGTGAAGACGATCAGTGCATAGACAAGCCCGACGCCCAAGCTTACAGCTAGGGGCAGGTACGAACGACTCAGAATCTGGCCGACATCAAGCATGCCATAACGGGAAATGCCCACGCCATAGGCCAGCGTGATTGACAGCGAAGCGATGAACATGGGCCAGGTGGCACCGCCCATGCCAAACTGCTCGGTATCCGTCGCAGCAAGCCACAGCGTATAGCTGATAGGAATTGCAGCGATGCTTGCACCCAGCAGGATCCACTTGACCTGTTGCCGCTCCTGGCTTCCAGTGCGACTGGACCAGAAGCTATGAGCCAGACTGATGAGGCAACCGGCGAACTGCACTGCAGCCAATCCCAGTGCCACATAGATTTCCTGGAGTTGCAGGAACTGGATGTCGCGCACCAGTTCAGGAGAGCGATTTGTACTATGTACCACGATGGCAGAAAACATCGTGAACAACATGATGGCGAGAAGGATTAACGACGGGCCGTAGAGCGCCAGCATGCTGGAGGTTCGATACTTGAGCAGCCAACCTTTGGGACGAGGAAAGACAAGGTAGAAGTGCAAGCTGACTGCAGGAAGCAAAACAGCACTGATCATGAAAATAGTGGTCAGGGTTCGATCCTGGGCTACCCGCATCCAGTGGTAGCCACCCATGAAGGCGCCTACATTGCAGATGCAGACCAGATAAAAGAGCACCGCAACCGGGTCATTACTGCGTTTCCAGAACACTGCGGCGCCAATGAGCAGTAACAATAATTTGATCAGGAACCATGTTAAAGATGGCAGAAACTCGGAAGAGGGTGCATCCCTCACTTCGACCCAGGCTTCTTTTTCCTCCTTATCGTGCTCATTGGATTTGAACTTCACATGCGTCAGAGTCTTATGATCTCGATTCACGACATAGATGTTCTGACTGGTTAAGGCACTCAACTCTTCAAATGACGAGACATCGAGCACGTCCTTGACTGGTGCGTTTCGCAAATATGCCAGAGTACGCAAGTAGTCGGACCAATTATTGATCTCCTGCCCAGCGATACTGACGAGCAGGTCATTCTTCACAGGTTTGCCCTGCGGCATCAGCCCGTCGAGGTTAGGATAGACAGCCTGGATTTTGCGGCTGAACGCACAGAGAATGCCAATTTCCTTGGTTTGGTTCGAATAAATGACTACGATCAAACCATAAATCAGCAACAATAGCCCAACAAAAATCAGCCCATAACGCTTCAGCATCACTAACCAAGTCCTGACGAAGTTTCGTTAAAGTCACTATAAGTCGAATTGATGACAAAGAAAAGTGGCGTTTCGTCAATATTCGCTAACGAACCGTTAGTTTGCACTAAAGACATTGTTCGATTCCATGCTGAAAAGAGGGGGGCGTCACATTTTTACGCATGGCACGGATCTTGCTTAAATTAGCTTGCCCACGTCAAGGACGTTGAAATGCTTCAGACAGATCGATGGACTCGCCAAGGATTGGCTTCTACCCCCCTCAGCCATTGCAGCAGGTTCGCCCACCTTCCTGGGTACATGGCTCGTTACTGTGTTCTGGGTGAAGCTGAGTCGCCTCCACTGGTATTGCTGCCAGGTATTGCAGGTGGCATGGACCTGTGTCTGCCACTAGCTAGTCGCTTGAGTCAGCAGTTTTGTGTTTATGTACTTCAGCCACGTGGCGAAGATACCCCCTACGACTTGTCACTCCGCGCGACAATTGATCAGCTCGGTGCGGATGTCATCGACTTTCAAAAAGTCACAGGCCTCGAACGCCCACTGGTTTACGGCCATGGCTTTGGAGCCACGGTTGCCCTGGAGGCAGCCCGGCAGTGTCCAGGCCGGTTTGCCGGGGTTATTGCGCAGGGAATCGCTCCCCAGTTCGGGGCAGCGGTATCTCAGTGGTTATTGCAGCAGGCGCTGCGTCCTGCCACTGGTTCCCTGATGAACGACATCGTCGAACCGATGTTTGGCTCTCGGTGGGTCCTGCCTGCCCTGAAGAAGCTCGCCATGGATCATGCATCCCGCACGGACTGGGGTGTTGTCTCGCGTCGGCTGCAAATTATCTCACAGTTTGACATGGAAACCATGGTCGATGGACTGCGTCTGGTTCCGCTCCTGATCCAGACAGCCACCCACGACGTGTTCGTGTCACCAGAGGCATGGAAGCCCTGGCGGCGCGTGCTGCCGCGTATGACGCTGCAAACCCTCGAAAATGCCGGGCACTTCGCCTTCCTGACCCATGGCGACGCACTGGCTACACAAATCGAACGCTTTGCCAATCGCCGTCTCGGGGTTCCCATGCAGTTGCCTGCTCTTTAATGACGGCGGGCTGCAATCTGCTCCATCCACTGGATGAACTCGTCGATACACGCTTCGCGTGTCCGTGGGGGGATGGCAACGGGTCGCTTCGCGTTCAGCGCAGCTTCCAAGGCCCGGGCCAGGGCTGCAATATCGCCGACGGGCACCAGCGTGCCGTGCCCCCGATCGGCAATCTCATGAATGCCTCCCACATTGCTGGCCACATAGGGCAGCCCGCAGGCGCTGGCTTCCAGCAGTACGTTGGGCACACCTTCGGAATCGCTGGGCAGGGCGAACACATCGGCAGCGCGATACCAGTCGGGAAGCGTTTCCTGGGGCTTGGAGCCATGGAATTTCACTGCTGATGCACAGCGCAGCATTCTGGCCTGTGCCTCCAGCTTCGGCTGCAATTCCCCCTGCCCCAGTATGGCCAACTCCAGATCACCTCGCTGGTGATACAGCTGATCGAACGCCAGTATCAGCCGATCTATCGCCTTCACCTGTACCAGATTCCCGACGAACAAAATGATCTTCTTTGAACTGTTCAGGCTTAGCCTGGTTCGTGCCTCGGCCTGACTGCCGGGGTAAAACAGGCTGGTATCGACACCATCATAAATGAGTTTCACCCGGTCCGGGTTTGCACCGAATCGGATCACATGGTTGGCCAGATCCTGACTCACGGCCCAGACGCCATCAGCTTCGCAGAGTGCCTCGGCGGTGCCTGCGGTGCGGCCTTTCACCTGGGCCAGTTGCAGCACATCAGATCCCATCACCTGAATGACAACGGGCAGGTTATGTTCATGGCCTAGCTTCACTGCTGCCCAGCCATCGGGGTAGGCCCAGTATGCAAAGATCAGCGTGGGCTGAAACTCCTTCACTGCCCGTTCAAACACCGACCGCACCGACCAGCGGAACCATCGGCCATAGCTGCTTCGCCACAGGCCTGGCGGGAACCAGTAGGTCGGCTGCTCGACCTCGAGATTATCGATGGTGAAGCGCCGGGTCTTCTTCGTGAGATTGCCGAAGCGCTTCCGACCCTGGCGTTCGGTGGTCCAGGGGATGGGGGCAATGACCCGCACCGGAACCTTCTTCGCCAGCCAACTCAACTGCAGCCGATTGGGGGACCAGAGCACCGGCTGGTAGGGGTTGGGGAACAGGCTGGTCATGGCGAGCACCCGCATCAGCGCTGGCCTCCGAGGAGTTCACGGTAGGCGGTGTCGTAGCTTCGTGCCATGTTCCTCACGTCGAATTGGGCATCGACCAGTTGTTGTGTGTGGTTGATGTAGCTATGTGCTATTTCAGGATGAGAAAGGAACTGCATCACATGCTGCGCCAGGCCGTTGACATCGCCAAACGGGGCGAGGCTGCCTGTCTCACCGTTCTTCAGGAGCTCCGGCAAACCACCCACAGCGAACGCTGCCACCGGCACACCGACGCCCCACGCCTCCAGAATCGAGAGGGGCATACCTTCCGATTCGCTGGTAAGGAGGAACGCCGACATCAACTTCAGAGCGGGTGCCGGATTAGTTTGAAAGCCGGTGAAGTGGACTACCTCACTGAGCTTCATCTGTTGAGCCTGAGCTTCGAGGTTGGCTCTCTCTTCGCCATCGCCCACAATCAGTAAGTGACAGTTTGGCACGGCATCCCGCACCTTAGCGAAGACTTGCAGCAGCAGGTCCTGCCGTTTCACCCGGGCCAGCCGACCAACGGTGCCGATAACGGGCACGCCATCGGGAATGTTCCATTGTTTACGCAGCGCTGCTGTGTCCACATGTTTTCGTACGTGATAGAAATCGATCCCGTTGTACACCACCGCCGTCTTCCGCGCGAGCACCAGCTTCCCCGCCACCGACTGACGGATATCCTCCGAGACGCAGAAGTAGCGGTTTACATAGCGGGCCGACCACCATGCCATCAGCTTCTGCTTCCACGTTTGTATCTGCTTGCCATGTTCGGTGTGAACGATGACGGGTACCTTGAGACGATGGGCAACCGGGCCAGTGTAGAAGAGAGCTGTGTTCTGATGGGTGTGCACTACGTCGGGTTTGATCTTCTTCAGCAGTTCACGCACTTCGATGCGGGTTTTAAGCCGCAGCCCCGGCGGCTTGTTGATGCAATGTACCGTCGCCCCAAGCGCCTCCGCTTCCGCCGCCAGCACGCCGCGTCGTTCCAGGCAGACAATACTCACCCGCTGGTTCAGTCGTGGCGCCTGTCTTGCCAGGTGCAGCACTACCCGCTCCAGCCCACCATGGTCGAGCGACAGAACGACATGCACTACATGCAACGGGTCCACTACCGGCCACCTCCGGTGAAGACCAGTTCCGCCATCAGCGGCAAGTGATCGGAGCCGACGTCAGGTCCCACAGCCACCTGCATGCATTTCCAGGCCGAATCATGGAGGATGTGATCGATCCGCACGCCATACCACCGTGTCCACTTGGTCTGGCCCCAACCCCAGCCTGCAGTGCTGAAGGCGTTGTGGAACTTGCTCCATGCTTCCGAGTAGATCCGGCTATCGGGGGTCAGGTTGAAATCGCCTGCTACAATCATGGGGCCAGTGAACGTGGTGAGCCAGTCGCGGGTGAATCTGGAAGCAACCAGCCGCCGCTCAGCTATCGCATCCAGATCCTTCAGGCTGCTGAGTTTGCCGTGCACCACTTCATCCGCTTCGCCCGCCTGACCACGCATGGTGGGAAGATGCACGTTGGCCATGGTTACCGGGCCGAAGGGAGTTTGTACATCACCAGCAGCGACGAAACCTCGGGCCCGCAACTCCACATCGGTGATCAGGTGCAGCTTACCCAGTGGGTAACGACTGGCAAAGAGGAGTATGTTACCGACCACCTCAACGTGCCAGTTCTCTTTCCAAAGGTCAGGTCGAGTTGTCTCCGGTGGCCATTCCTGACAGAGCACCACGTCGGGTCTCACCTTCCTGAGATACGCCTGCCAGGCAGCGTGGCGGATCTTGCCGCCCTGTGCGTTGAAGGTGACGATTCGCAGTCGGGCCGGGTCGTCATTGTCATGGGAAAGCAGATGGGTGACTGGCACATTAGTGCCAAGGATGGGGAAGAGCAGGATGACGACAGCGATCAGCACCGGCAGGAGCAGCTTGCGACTCTTTTCCCGGGCGATTGCCAGCAACAACAGCAGCGGTGCAATGACTACCCAGCGCGGGCCGTACATCAGCAATGTGCCCGGCCACCAGACATCGCCCCACCAGAGCATCACTGTCCACACGAGCACCAGTAACACCACGTGGACCCATGCGGCACGTCGCAGCCAGCGTAGATGCGTGGCCTTCTTTTCATCTGCCAGCAGCGAGGCCACATCCATAGATGGTTTCACGGCAGGCTTCATGACGCTCCACCCGGCTCGGCCGCCACACTGCCTCGACGGAACTGTTGCCGCCAGGTGGCCAGCATCAGCTTCGTGCGGTTCCAGGCCGGTACCTGATCCACCTTGTCGAACCCCCAGGGCCACAGGCGGATCGACTTCCACAGCCGTGATCGTGCCTCGGCATAACGCCCGGCATGATAGAACGTGTAGGCTGATGAACGATAGCAATGACTCAGAGCCTTTCGTTTAGCCTGCTCATTGTCCACAAGAGCAGGGAAGGCGAAGGCCCGCTCCAGTACCAGGAGTTCGAAGTGCTCCATGCGTTCCGGGTTGGTGGACATGCTGCCCGGCGTCACGCGGTACCAGGTCAGCGGGATATCGAGCCGGGCCATCGGGAAGCGAGCACCAATCCGCAGCCACATGTCCCGGTCTTCCACCGAAAGCAGGCTCGTATCAAAATCACCCACAGCCTCGAAGCACTCGCGATGGGCCACCACGCTGCTCGGGGCGAAACGGGGCTTGATAGCCATCATTTCCAGCGAGATGGACGTAGCGGGCACGGTTCCCGCATCCACCGGGCACCAGACAACGGGCTCCTCGCTGAACATCTCGCTGGCTAACAACCTGCACTCGGGGTGCTGTTGCACGTAAGTCATCTGCAGTTCGAGCTTGCGTGGGTGGAACGCATCATCGGAATCGAGGAACGCCAGCCAGTCGCCCCGGGCTTCGCGGATACCCGTGTTGCGGGCGGCGGAAAGCCCCTTGTTTACTTGATGAATGTTGCGGATTCGGTCGCCGTAGTGCTTGAGCTGAACCTGCGTATCGTCGGTACTGCCATCATCCACCACGATGACTTCGACCTGGGGGTAAGTCTGTGACAGCGCAGAATCAATCGCCTGACCCACAAATCGGCCATAGTTGTAGCTGGGGATGATCACACTGACGAGCGGCTGCAGCATCACGCTCCCCCACTGGGTGGGCGATCAAACAGCACGGTCACGTTCACCACGTTATCGAAGAGCTTGTCATCGAGCGGCACCGGGCCTGCATCTTCCAGCAGCAGAGCACGGTAACCTCGCGCGCGGAAGAAGCGGACGATGTCGAGCGGGCTGCTACCGTAGTTATCGTGGTTGTTCGCCAGTTCGCAGTAGACCTGCCGGGGTGGGTGCTTGTCGAACAGGCCGGTCATGCCCTGGATCGCCTTCCACTCCGCCCCTTCGATATCGATCTTGATGATGTCCACCCGGTCGCAGCCATGCTCGGCCAACACCTGATCGAGCCGTCGGGCGGGTACTGCTTCGGTCTGGGCAGTGGAGGCTTCCTGCACCTTGCCCCAGCCGAGCATATCTTCGCGCACTCCACCCAGATGCAGCGTAGTGTCGCAGTCCCAGGCTGCCAGGTGCAGTGCCTTGACCTGAGTGAACTGATTCTCAGCGATGTTCTTCGAGAGGATGTCAAACGCTGCCTGCCCTGCTTCGATGGCGAAGACCTTCCCCGTCGGCCCGACCTTACTCGCCGCGACGATGGCAAACTGGCCGATGTTGGCCCCGACATCGAGCACGACATCGCCAGGCCGCAGCGCCGCTGCGAACTGGCTGATGACGGCGAGTTCCCAGTGGCCATCGTAGAAGATGGCCCGGCCGATGGGGTCATTGGGGCGCACCCATAGATGCGGACCGTAGCTGAGCTTCGCCTTGATGGCCTGTTCCGGGAAGCGGAGGGTTTCGAAGTTAAGCACGCGGTGCCGCAGTCGCCAAAGCCCTGGCAGTCCCTTTCCCCAGCGCAGCAGTCTCCGGACCATCTGATGCACCGCTACCGGCCAGGTGGAAACCCGTTTCGTCATCGCCTGAGCAGACATGCATCTCTCACTGTACCAAACCGCTATTTTATGGACGCGATGAGGGTCAGGCTTGCTTCAGCACGCCTTCATACACCTCTACCACCCGACGGGCCATCGATTCCGCGCTGAAACGTGTCTCCACCGCAGCCCGTCCAGCCGTGCCGAGTTGTTCACGCAGTGCAGGCGCGTCCAGCAGCCTCGTCACTGCGCTGGCAATCGCTCCCGGTGAAGCTGGTTCCACGAGCAGCCCGGTCACTCCATCTTCAATGATCTCAGGCACACCCCCTACCCGGCAGCCAATCACCGGGATACCCCAGCGCATCGCTTCCGGGTAGATGAGGCCGAAGGATTCGTAGCGAGATGGGGCTACGAAGACATCTGCCGTCTGCAACAGGTGATCTACTTCGCGTTGAGGAAGTCGTCCGGCAAAGCGAATCCGCTCCTGCACTGTTGTGGGCATCTCCTCCGCCAGCCACTGGGCATGTGTCCGCCGTTCGCCATGCTGCCTCGGTGGACAGTGTGGCCGATCGGAACCTATCAGCGTCAGCGTGGTGCCCGGATGCTTCTCCAGGATCGCCGGCATCGCCTGCAATAGCTCCAGCGTTCCCTTCCGCTTCTCCATCCGTCCGAGGAACACCAGCCTCGGCGGCCCCTCGACCCGTGCGGGTCGCACGAATTCCGGAAACACCTCCACGCCATGGGGAATGAGGGTGATCCGCTCGGCAGGGATACCTAGCTCCGCGCTCATGGTGGCTTGATGGGCCTTGGAATGGGTGACCAGCAGCTTCGCCCGATGGGCCTGCTGGTATTCGCGCTTCACATCGGCCCGCAACAGCCGGGTGCTCGGCAGCTCATCAATCGCCTGCGTCTCGGCAGACGAGGTGTGCAGCCTGACTACGGTGGGCACGCTACTTTGCTGTTGGAAGTGAATGCCTAGCCCTTCCCAGTTGGGCAGTTCCACGAGTTCCAGGCGATGCTGCGCCACCACCTGCCGCAGCGCCTTGGCCAGATAGTGACACTGCCCATACCCCGGCCAGAGCCGGTCGAGCAATGGGACATGACGCAGCACCACTTGATGCACCGTCACGCCTTCATCCACCGTGCTACTACCGCTACCAGGCGTGACGACGTGAACCACATGCCCGAGCTTGACGAGTTGCCTGGCGAGGGTTCGGGTGTAGCTGCCAATGCCACCATCCTGGGTGATGCCGGGGTAGTTGGGCGTGTAGAAGGCGAGCCTCATCGTGCCTCCCACTGCTGATAAGCTTCACGGTACACTGTCAGGGTCTGCTCGGCACAGCGGCTCCAGGTGAACTGCTTCGCCCGTGCCATCCCGCGGTGGGCGAGGTTATCGTGCAAGGCATCCTCACTGGTTACCCGACGGATCGCTTGAGCAATCTCCTCTAGCGAGTAGGCATCGACCAGCAACCCGCCCTCGGCTACCACTTCCCCTGTGGCTGTCTGTTTCGAGGCAATCACCGGCGTGCCACACGCCATCGCTTCGAGTGGCGTGAAGCCGAAGCCTTCGGCCAGAGCGACGTGGAGCAGCGCTCGAGCACCACGGTACAGCCCGGGCAGGTCGCCATCGCCAACGTAGCCGATGTGCCTGACACGTCCGGTGCCATCGGCCAGCGCCGCTTTCAGCACCGGCATCTCGTGAATCACGCTACCACTGAGCACCAGCGGCATATCTCGCCGGTCACCCAGGGCCTGTAAATACGCTTCCACCAGCCGCTCGATGTTCTTGCGTTTCTCAAGCGCACCAACATAGAGCAGATATTTTCCTGGCTGCAAGCCGTGCTGTTTCAGGAGTGATGTGGCAAACGGCACTCCGGCATGGAACTGCTCATGATCGATGCCATGGTAGACCACGCGAATCCGTTCGGCGGGGAACTGCAGGTGTTCCACCAGATCGTTCATCGTCGCCTGCGAGGGGACAATCACCCGTTCTGCCCAGCGGCGATGATCTTCGACCATGGCCAGGAAACGCTCTTTGGCGAAACCAGCCGCCTCGGCATGGAGTAGCGGAATGAGATCGTGGATAGTCCCCACCGTTGCCCCGGCTCGAGGTTGTCCACGACAGCTGAGCAATGCATGATAAACTTGGGCATCTCCCAAGGTGCTTTGCAGCAACCGCTGTCGCCGCTGGGGAGAATAAACCCAGGGCAACACCCGCTTCCACGGTATGAAGCGGCCATTGCGGGTGCGCAGTGCATCGAGATGATCGAACCGCTGGCTCCACGTCGTCGCCACTACCTTGGCCCCGGTGGCCTGCAACTCGGTCATACGCTCGGCTGGCAAGTGGTCAAAACAGGGCAGCGTGACATGCTCCGCGCCCACAAGCTTCACCAAAGCCCGCGCCAACTCAATGCCGTATCGCCAGACGCCGCCCCGGATTTCCCAGTTACTGGCGAAGTCGAGCGCGAGTCGCAGCGATGTTGACGAAGCTGAAGCCATGTAGTTCTCAATGCTGTGGCTGGTATCCCGCTGCGGCCGATCCCACCGTGCGTTGTGGCCGGGCTTGTGACCGTATCACCCGGTCCGACCGAGGGTCTCCCACGAAACGCATGGCAATGAACGGGTACTGCCTGTAACACCAGCCATTGCAGACGCGGCAGAATGCCGCGTCTACTTTGGCTGCCACACGCCCCACCAGGTGCCTTCGAGATGGCGGATGTCGTAGCCCTGCTTTCGCAGCAACATGCATGCCCGGTAGCTTCCCACCAGATGTTCTTCCATGCTCGGATGCGTATCGTGCAACAACACCAGCCCGCCTGGTTTCATGTACGGCTCCACCTTGTGGAAGTCGTTCACCACGAATGGCGTGTCATGGCAGGCATCCACAATGGCGAAGTCCACGGTTCGCGGCTGCAGATATGGTGAGAGATCGAGGTGCAGTGTATTGGCATATATTTGCGTCACCCGGTCGCCAAAGCCATGCCGGCGAAACGCCCGGCCAATCTCGTCTTTGGTCAGAGCAAAGGTGATGATGTCGCCACTGATCTGCTCCGGCAAGGCATTGACTGTATAGACTGTTGCCCCCGGGCATTGTCTGCAGATATTGGCGGTGGTATTGCCATGGGCAGTGCCGAGTTCAAGCACTACCTGAGGCTGTCTGGCCGCGAGGATCTTCAGTAGTGGCACCAGATCGTTATGCCCCGGTCCTTCGAGGTGATTGGGCAGGCAGAGATCATCCAGGATAGGCTCCGCTGGCGTCGCCTCACTCGGCACCAGTTCACGCAGTGTGATGGTGGGCAAACCGTAGACGATCTGCAAGAAGTGCGCTGGCAGATTCCGCCAGTGCTCGGCCCACTGTTTCATCCGCCAGTGGTTGCGAAAGTCTGCCAGGTCGCGCAGCCTCTGCCCCAGATGCCGCTTCGGCTTCATGTGTCGCTGCACGGAGGGAGTAATGCCAGGCACGACGAGTGATCCTTCCAGGGTGAGGTGGTAGTTTATGGTGACACATGAGGGATACCAACTTTACCGGTGGTATCGCTGCGCTCAACCACTGGCTAATCGGTGTGATCCCTTCGGGATCGGTGCATGACAACTGTACGTCTCACTGCCATTCATGCTCAACATACATTACCGAGCCGAAGTGCTCCGCGACCTTCCCTACACCGTAATAATCCCCCGGCAGCACTTCCAGCGTGGCAGCAGTCCAGATGTGATCGACTGTAATCTCATTCAGCAACAGACACGCATTGATCTGATACAGCCCCGGTGTCAGTGGCAGTTTCGGAATCGTGCACACATACTGCCCCAGTTCCTGACACAGTGGCAGCGTCTGATTGCGCGTAACGTTATCGACGTGAAACAGCTTGGTCGCATCGGAAGCAAGGACGCTCAGCGCCACCAGCGGCACCTTGCCCGCTGCATTGCTCTTGTACTTCACCACCAGGCGAATCCCCTGCCCGGAAAATGCATGTTGCAGCGGCTCGCCAGCCAGATCGGTAATCACCAAGTTGGTGATGCGGGCCGAGCCATCGCCTTCGCGATCCTGCCGCGACTCCAGCGACGTGAGCGACTGGCTGGCAATCTTCTGCAGATAAGCCCGCACCTGTCCCTCGGCTTCGCCCTGCCCCACCAGCTTGCCCGCTTCCAGTGTGATGGCTGTTTTGCACAGTGTTCGTACTGACGAAAGATTGTGACTGACAAACAACACCGTTCGGCCCGATCGGCTCACCTGCTGCATCTTCTCCAGACACTTCTTCTGAAACTGGATGTCGCCGACGGCCAGCACTTCATCGACGAGGAGAATCTCCGGCTCCAGGTGTGCCGCGACGGCGAAGGCCAGCCGCACGTACATGCCGCTGGAGTACCGTTTCACCGGTGTCTCGAGGAACTGTTCCACCTCGGCGAACGAGACGATCTCGTCGAACCGTCGCTGTATCTCCCGGTGGCTCATGCCCAGGATGCTGCCGTTGAGGTAGATGTTCTCCCGGCCTGAGAGTTCCGGATGAAACCCGGTACCGACTTCCAGCAAGCTGCCCACCCGACCATGGAGTTCTACCCGACCGGTCGTCGGCCTGGTGATGCGGGAGAGGATTTTCAGCAGCGTGCTTTTACCTGCACCATTATGACCGATGATGCCGACGACATCGCCTACAGGAATCTCAAAGCCTACGTCGCGCAAGGCCCAGAAGGTGCGGGGCTTCTGTGCCGGACCGCCACGCAGTCGGGAAAGCGAAGTGCTCACGGTTTCGCGAAGCGTCCGGTAACTGGCTCGCTGCTCTGCAGCGAGTGCATATTCCTTTCCGACATTGTTCACACTGATAGCCACACTCATGCGCAATCCTGACTAGATGTTGTCGGCAAAGGTACCTTCGACACGGCGGAAATAGAGCACACCCAGCATGAAGACAGTAAGCGAAATCAGCAACGCCACCAGCAAGCTGATCCACGAGATGGGCATGCCCAGCAGGGCAGCACGGAAGCCACCGACCAGCGCGTGCATCGGGTTCAGAATCAGCCACTGTTCCATACGTGGTGAGATGAGGTCGGCAGAGAGGTAGATGTTGGGCGTCAAGAAGAGGCCCACCTGAATGAGGAACGGGATGATGTAGCGAAAATCACGATAATTCACATTAAGTGCGGCAAGAAGGATACCCAGGCCTGCCGCCGTGCAGGCGATCATGAGCACGACGAGTGGAACAAGCACGATGGTGACGGCAGGTGGCACCTGATACCAAAGCATCAGAACACCCAGCAAACCTACAGCGATGGCAAAATCAACCAGGGCAGCCCCGACACTGGAAAGGGGCAACAGTAGCCGCGGGAAGTAGATCTTACTGATCATCCTCTCGGCACCGACGACGCTGTTGGCAGCATTGGTCAGACCGGTGGCGAAAAACGTCCAGGGCAGGATCCCGGCACAGATGAATAGCGGGATGGGCAAGTCACCCGGCTGAGCTTGGTGCAACCGGCCGAAGAAGAGGGTGAACACGACCATCAATAGTGCAGGTTGCAGCACCGCCCAGGCGACACCGAGGACGGTCTGCTTGTAGCGGATCTTGACATCTCGCCACGTGAGGAAGTAGAGCAGTTCCCGCGCACGCCAGAGTTCCTGCCAGTCGAATACGCCCCAGCGCTGGGTCGGTTCAATGACCGTGACCACTTTGGACGAAGCGGGAGCTGTTGCCATCGTCGAGATAGAATCGTTGGCATTCAGCGTGGAAGTCATCTCAGGCATGATCTTCATCTTACACACCAGGTACTCAGCTGGTGCCGAATTGAACGAACATCATCAGGAACACTTTCAAGACACCATAAACAGATAAGCCCAGCCCGGCGATGATCATCATCATACGCACATCCATGCGGTACCAGCTCAAGTCGTTTTCATCGTACGACAGGCGCAGGAACACCGTCATGAGCCCCAGCATCAGGTACGTTGGTTCCACGTAATTGCGGGTTAACGAAAACATACAGATGAGGTAATCGGCCAGCATGGCCAGCAGGAATGGTTGCAGGGTGGCAAGCGTGGGCGACTGGTAACTAAACCAGGCAGAACGCTGACGGTAGACGAGGCTGAAGCCAAGGACACACATTCCGGAAAAGATCATGCCGCCGAGGAAGCCCGTTTCCACAAACGCATGAACATAGGAATTGTGGGCCACATGCCCGACTTCCTCTTCATAGCGGCCGTAGCCGATGCCAAAGAGAAAAGAACGAGGCTGGCTCATCATGGTCAGGCCGTCAGACCAGATGCGCAGACGATCCTGCCCGGTGCCTGATTCCAGCGAGAAATTGGCCTGGCGCCCGCCCACCGCCAGGAGCAGCCCGGCTACCCCGGCCAGAGCGAGTGGCAATGCACGTTTCCAGCCGAGCCGGCACACGAAGAAAACGGCAATGCCCGCAGCGAGGCCGAGCAACCCGCCGCGTGATTGTGTGAGCACCATCAGATAGGCAAAGGTCCCCACCGGCACGATCCAGAACACCCGGAGGATGGAAGAGCCTGACCAACAGAGATAGAGTGCTGCAAGGATGCCCACACCGAGGATCATGCTGAGATCGTTGGGATCCTGGAAGTATCCCAGGTAACGGAGTCGGGGAAACACATCGATGATCGAGCCGTCGGTATCGTACTCGTTCTGCATGTATGGTTCGATCGCTTCGAAATGCATGATTTCGAAATGGTCGAGATAGAGGATGCAACTCACCATGAAGGTCAGGACTACCAGAGTCTTGAGAAACGTGCGCAATCGGCTTTCGGTATTGAGCAGAGAGGTCAGCACGAAATAGTAGAGAAAAAGCTTGAGGAATGCGACACCCTGGGTACGGGCGGTGTAGAAATCGATCGCCACCAGGTTAGAAACAGTGAAGACGAGCCCGTAGAGAATGATGCAGCTGGTGATTGGTTCACGCAGCAGCTTGTTCAATGACAGATAAGGCAACCATTCCTGTGCAGAGAAGATCAGGCAGGCAATGAACGTAAAGTAGTAGAGCCGTGCCCCAGCGATGGCGGGGTAGAGCTCTTCAGGACGGACAAACAACAGAAAGTTCAGGACCAGGAACAGCGCAAAACCCATGCATTATTACTAGCAGATCAGGCCTGGTCGAGCATGGGATGGGGATATGGCTCTTGCGGAGAAACGCCAAATGGTGTCACGCGGCTATCGCCCTTCTGTCACGGTCGAACGCTGTGGATGGCAACGCTCATACAATGATTCGGTATTTGGCATGTGATGATGCTAGAAGAGTACACCATGTCTCGGCTGAAATTGATTGTAACAGTGATCGTGTTACTCCTGCTTGGGGGATGCGGTGTTGCTGCGTGGTATTTGTGGAATGGCAAGTCCGAGGAGATTCGTCTAGCGGGCGTTGTCGAGTCGCAGGAAGTGCGTCTGGGTTCCAAAATTGGTGGTCGAGTCGAGCAACTGCTCGTCGCGGAAGGCGACACCATCAAGCCCAACCAGGTGCTGGTCAGGCTCGCCATACCAGAACTCCTCGCCCAGCGTGAGCAAGCCAAGGCGCGAGTTGCAGCGGCCCAGGCGGCCCGCGACCGTGCCATGGCAGGTTTTCTACCTGAAGAAAAAACCGCAGCACAGGGTGCCTATGATGCTTCGAAGGCTCGCTACGATCGCTTGGTTGCCGGCTGGCGGCTCATGGAGCAGAAGCAGATCCGGGCTGAACTCGATGTAGCTGAGGCGGAACTCCTGCAGGCGAATGCGGAATTTGACCGGGTGAAGACATTGTTCTACAAATCTCCTGGCTCCACCTCGCAGAAGGAACTCGACGACGCGAAAAGGATGCGGGACCGGGCCCAGGCTCAGGTGAATGCTGCCCAGGCCAAGGTTGAAATGGTAACCAAGGAAGGGTCTCGCAAGGAAGACATTGCTGAGGCGGCAGGCGATATGCTGCGAACCAAAGCACTGCTCGCTCTGATCAACCGAGGCGTCCGCGACGAAGACAAAGCCGCCGCCGAGGCGGAACTTGTTGCACAACGGTCACGACTGGCTGAGTTGGAAGCAAACGTAGCTGAAGCGGAGATCAAGGCTCCTGCCACGGCCCGGGTGGAAGTGGTAGCCATTCGCCCTGGTGATCTGGTCCTGCCGAATCAGCCGGTCATTCGCATACTCAAGACCGAGGATTGCTGGGTCAAAGTCTTCGTTCCGGAAACCAAACTGGGCAAAGTAGCCAAGGGACAGAAGGCGCTGGTCACCATCGACAGCCACCCGGGCAGGAAGTTCATCGGCAAGGTGACCCAGATAGCCTCGATCAGTGAATTCCTGCCGCGAAATGTGCAAAGCCTCGATGAACGCCGCAACCAGATGTTCGCCATCAAGATCAGTATGACGGAGCCGGAAGCTGTCGAGATCTTCAAGCCCGGCATGGCTGCGCAGGTTGTGCTGGAATAGCTGCGTGTATTTCGCAGATCACTGATGCGGCAGAAAAAAGAGCCCAGTGACGAACATGCCCGTCCACAGGATCAGAAAGATGACGGACACTGAGAGATGCATCCGCCGCTGTCGCTTCCACCCTGAAACGAGCATCCAGACCAGGATAGGCACCAGCGGAATCACGAAGCACAGGTGAATTCTCAATGCGAATCGGGCATCCTCGTTCATGTGGGCTTTCACGTCCACCCCCATCAGGCGGATGACAATTTCAAACAGAACTACCGCACCGAGTGTCAGGGCACACATGAGGGTATTGATCAGGCCGTGCAGCCGATAGTTCTTCTTTACCAGCGCCACTGCGGAGGCAAGTAACAGCATGGTGACGAGCACCACTGCGATTTTGAGGACGAGAATGACTTGCGGACCCGTAATCATGTAGCAATCGATTCTTTCAGGCGGCCTGGCGAGACGCAGTTTTGCGGCGAGGCTCATGCTTCCATCGCCGATGTAACCAAAGATATTGCTCCGGTGCCTTGCAGACGAGGCGTTCCCAGGCTGCAGTATACAGTTCGGTCAGTGTCCGCACCGGATTCATGTCATTCTTCAGATCGCGGGTATCAATGATCGTTTCGATATCGAGAGCATAGCGAAGCCCATCACCCACCCGGCGGGCTGCTGCTACCAGCACCAGCGCTTCGTGATGCAGCGCGAGAAGAGCGACGGCCTTGTGAGTCGAAGCGGGTTTACCAAAGAAGGGAACAAAGAGGCCGTTGGGCCCTGCATCCTGGTCGGCGAGGGTGCAGAGGATGCCGTTGTTCTTCAGGATAGTTTCCATCCGCTGGGCATCGCCATTCTTGTTCAGCAGTTCCTGCCCAGTCTTTCGGCGGAAGCGTTTGACGAGGTCATCGAGCCAGGGATTGTCAAGCGGGCGGGCCACAGCGTAGCTGCGGAAGCCGAAGAGGGCCAGGGCATAGCCCGCCATCTCCCAGTTGCCGAGGTGCCCGGTAACGACCATGATGGGTCGTTCGGAAAGGAGTGCTTCTATCGTTGCACTGCCGTTCCGCAGTTCGAGGTAACGCCGCCAGTTATGCACATGCAACAATCGAGGTAGATGGGCCATCTCGATGATCATCTGGCAGAAGTGCAGGTAGACATCGCGCACTACCTGACTGCGGTGCTGAGGCGTCCACTGTGGAAAGGCGATTTGCAGGTTCTGCTCAGCCACCAGACGATGCCGACGATCCACATGATACGCCAGGAAAGCCAGACCACGGGCTAGGGCATAACCCATCGGCAGCGACATGCTCTGCAGGATGGCGAGCAAGACGCGGACGCCGAGAAATTCGAAGAAATTGCGTACGCTGGAGCGTTCCTTCGCCACCGCTATCCCCCTCCCTGTCTGGCTGGCAGGATACCATGCAGGGGCAGGTGCTGGCTAGGGGAGTTCCATCGGGCCGAAGTCAAACCGCAAGGGAACCTGTACCGGAGCAGCCGGGGCAACCAGTTCCACTTGCCAGTCGCGAAAGGAGGCAGGAGCCTGGCGAAAGAGCCAGCGGGCAGTGATACTTCGGCCAGCATCGGTGCGAATGTCCCGCTCACTGGTGGTAAGCCGTTCCTTGCCCTTTACGAGGGCCAGTCGCATGGAGCCCAGCAGCCGGGCCTGATGACTTTCCCAATCGAGACTGCCTGGTGGATAGAGGAGTTCGGTTGCAAGCTCCAGGGTGCGATTGGCTGTGATGCTCTCCAGTTGCTGAATGCGAAACCGCGTCTCTTTCGTGGTAGTTTCCGCATTCTTCTGCAGGGGCGTGGTGAATCGCAACAGTCCCGGTGCAACCCAGGCCTGCGCCTCGATGCTCAATTTCTCTAGTCGAAGCATGCTGCGCGGCGGGGCGGAAAGTCGCACTTCCACAGTGCGGGACCATTCACCATCGTAGCTGACGCTGCCCGATGAAGTGCTGGCAGGAAGGCCCGTTACCTGTGTACGCTTCAGTTCCAGCAGCAAAGGCACAAAGCGAGGCTCAACAACCACTTCCCATTGCAATACCAGTCGATCCAGTGCCGGATTGTCAAATCGGATGATGCTCTGTCGGAGCAGCTGTGCCCTCCAGGGGCCATCGTAAGCGACCCAGTGGCGGCGTGGTCCCTCAGTCTCGAGGAGTTCCACACTGCTGTCCCGCATGCGTGCCTGCAGCGATGCCTGCTGACAGACCAGGTCGATCAGTTCCCAGAACCGATAGGAGCCAGCAGTGAGCTGAAGAGAAAGGGGCTGGGTATTTAGCCGAGCGTCGGTCACCGAGTTGCCCGTTCGCTGCAGCAATTGCAGCACCTCAGGCCAGGATTCCTTGCCAGTGAGTGCGATGACCGATGCGGTAGGCGCAGACGGCGGTTGCACCAGGCACAGGAGCAGCCAGGCAAGCATACTACTCCTTGCGGGTGGGCGGAGGCAACGGCTGGGAAAGGGCCAGGTGCCTGACGAGAAGGGTCATCTGCCGACGAAGTTGCACAGTGCGGGCATAGAGCATGAAACTCACTGCCAGGAAGGCGAGCGTCAACAGATAGAGAAGCAGGTTGGCCCCGACGCCGATGCCCAGCCAGTGTGCGATGTAGGTGAGCGTATCGGGGAACAAAATCAGCACGCAGGCTGTCAGCCAGATGGCAGAGCGGAACAGCGGCCCGCCCAGGCTGCCTTGCCGACGGAACAGCCGGAACCATTCGATGCATACCAGCACCAGCAGCACGCTGATAGCGATGATCTGAAAGAGGTTCACTTGATCATCCTCCCCAGCAGCAGTTCGCCGGCGATTTTCACTGCCTGCATGGAGCCCTGTCCTTTGGCCAGCGTGTCCGCCGTGTAGCGGATGGTCACAGGCACCTCGACATAGCGCAGTTGCTGCTGGCGAATCTGGTCCAGAATCTCGGAGGCATGTGCCATGCGGTCCTGCAATAACTGGATGCGCGAAGCAGCCTCTCGGGTCATGGCCCGCAATCCATTGTGGGCATCGGTCACTTTGATATTGGAAACCAGCCGGGTGAAGAGCACACCAGCTTTCAGGATGAGTTTGCGGGTGAAGGGCATGTTGACCGTTTGCCCCAGGAACCGTGAGCCCAGCGACACATCGGCTTCACCTCGTTCCAGCGGGGCGAGCAGTCTGGCGATGTCAGCCGGATCATGCTGACCATCAGCATCAAAGGTGACGAGGTAGTCGGCTCCCTGGCGAAGGGCGAAATCGAGCCCAGTCTGCAGTGCCGCCCCCTGGCCGCTGTTGACTTCATGTCGCAGCACCCAGGCTCCAGCCTCGTGGGCTACCTTTCGGGTGGCATCCCGCGAGCCATCGTCGATCACCACCACGTTGGGGTACAGGGGCAGCAGCGTCTGCAACGTCCGGCCCAGCCGTGCCGCCTCGTTGTAGGCAGGCATGACGATCCAGACGTTCAGCGCGGGTGGGGGCATGAGGGTATTATAGGGCAACTATGATCTACCCGCGCATGATCCACCACATTACCGTGGCAGTCAGCAGCAGTGTGACCACGCCAGCGGCTGCGGCGATGGCAATGAGCTTGCCCGTTGTAATGGGGGCGGGCACTCGATCGCGGCGCTGGGTCTTTCGAGTCGTCGCAGCTGCGCGAGACAGATCCTTGAGCGTATCCACTTCGCTCGGCACCATCTCGGGGATGCGCATCGCATCCGACGAGGCAGTTGGGCGATAGGGGTGCGGGCTCATTCGCCGCGGCCGGGCGATGTGCTTGGCGGGCATGTTGGCCTGCAGCAGTTGCCGGACGTGCGGGCTGGGCCAGGGCACTTCCTCTTCTGCCGGAGGTGGAACTTCTTCCGTGATATACTGGCTGAGCACGTTCACTACATCCATCGGTTCGGAGAAGCGATCATCGGGCTTCTTGGCGATCATCTTGAAGATGATCTGGTTGATCTCTTCAGGAATATCGGGCCGGATGGTGTGGATGTGATCGGGATACTTGGTCTGGTGCCAGACAAGCTTCTGGGCAACGCTGCCTTTGTGGAACGGCGGCCGACCGGCAAGCAGGAAGTAGAAGGTGCAACCCAGGCCGTAGAGATCGGAGCGGATGTCCGCGGCACTGACATTGAGTGCCTGCTCCGGGGCTATGTAGTCAGCAGTGCCCAGTACGCTGCCTTCATCGAATTTCATGGTGAGCTGATCGGTATCGCCTTCGAACAGGCGGGATAGCCCCAGGTCCAGCAGCTTCACGCAGCCCTGGCGATCGACGAGGATGTTGGCAGGTTTGATGTCGCGGTGAACCCAGCCGATTTCATGAGCGTGCTGCAAGGCCAATGCTGTCTCAATAACGTAATGCACTGCGCGCGACAGAGGCAGCCCCACTTCCTTGTAATTCTTGGTGATGAGCCGTTCGAGGTTTACACCATCGACGTACTCCATCACCATGAAGTGAACACCGTCGTCACAGCCCATATCGAAGGCGCGGACGATGTTATTGTGATCCAGCTGAGCAATAGCCCGTGCTTCACGCTGGAAGCGCTCGAGCGCACCTGGAGCCTTGACCTTCTCTTCCGGCATCACCTTGACGGCCACAGGTCGTTTGAGAGACATGTGCTCGCAGAGGTAGACCGCTCCCATGCCACCCTGACCGATGAGTTCAATCAGCTTGTACTTCTTGCCGATGACAAACCGGCGCCAGCGGCCGGCGAGCAACTGCTTCGACTGGAAGTAGGAGAGATAGCCATCCTGATAGAGTTTGTTGGCGACCTGCTCGGGACGTTCCAGCGGTGGTTCAACGATGGCCAATTCTTCGATGAAGTGCGCAAGCTTCTCGTCGTCGAGCACTTTGCTCTTACGTACGACGTCCAGAAAGCTGTCGACACCGGTGATAACGGCCATGCTTCGCACAAAAAGTTTCGGGCTGGTTAATATAGGCGCAGCCAGCTTTCCTGGGAACGCCAACCATGAAGACTAAGTTATTTTGACCGAACAGGCACGGCGATTGCAAGAGATGCTTGCCTATTTTCTCCAGGAACAGGGGCGAATTGATAGTACTAGCTTAACTGGCAAGCTGGGAGAAATGGGCCATGATGCACCCCATCGTCTGGAAATACAGTGGAATTCTGCTTTTCGGAGGTCTCGGCTCGGTGGCCCGCTTTGGCCTCACAGAACTGGTGGAATACTACGCTGGCAAAGCGTTTCCCCTTGGCACCATGTTAGTCAATATCCTGGGATGCCTGGTATTCGGCATCCTCTGGGCTATCGCCAGCAAGGGAGCCATGAGCGAAGAGTGGCGAGTCATCCTGCTGGTCGGGTTCCTTGGCGGCTTCACGACCTTCTCGTCGTTTGCATTTCACAACGAACAGATGATGGTCCAGGGCCAGTGGAGCGCGCTGCTGGTTAATGTGCTGGTGCAGAATGTAGTCGGCGTCGCTGCTGTGTGGGTAGGGGTGAAGGTAGTGTCGTGACATGTTCAAAACAAACATGGCTCGTCGAACTATGCGATCTTCCGCAACACACCCAGCTTGGGACTGACTCGCGCCAATTCCCATGGCTTGGGATACACATGCGGCTTACCCAGCCATTGTGAATAGGCGGGTTCACTGTCGGCCAGGCTGCACAAGTGCTTGCGCATGCTGTGGTACCGACTCTCCGGCACCACCAGTTGGTATGGCTGCTCCGCTTCCAGTGAAAGATAGCGTGGATAGTAGACCTCACGGAGCAGGCACTCGCCGTGCTGTTGCAGAAAGTGGAATACTTCAGCGTCACTCGGCTGTATGGCAGAGTGGTCAGGGTGGAGCTGCGCTGGAGCGAAGGGCGTGTACACCGCTCGCTGGCCATGCTCCTGCAGGTACGCTGCGACCCAGGCTGCAAGGAGTGGATGATGAATTGGCAGTCCGGATGCTGCCATCGTCCGCAAAAGTGTCACCGCCTGCACCAGGCAAAAGCGCAAATCGACACCGCTGACACAGCGTTGCAGAGCGAGATTGCCGTAGCCGCTGGTGAGGTCACCCGTGACACAACCGGTGAAAGGCGAGCCGAGTAGACCATTCCATCCCCAGACGAGACCGGCACTTTGTACCTGATGATTTTCGCTCTGCAGCATGCTGCCGGCAAGCGCTGCTGTCGGCACCGCCTTCACCACTGCCTGCAGTTCCGCCACGCCATCCAGAGTCAGAGGCATGACCTCAGGACTGACCAGCAACAGCCATTGTTCCGGTTCGAAGGAACGCAGGACATCGAGAACGCCGGCGTGATCCGCTTCGAGTGAATGAACGCCCTGGAGATGCTGGAGTTGTTGCAGACGCTGACAGAGGGTATCGCGCTGGAGGTCCTGACCACCGGGCAGGATGAGAGCGGGTACCGGCTCGGCCTGTTGCAGGACAACACGCCAGTTACCGGCAATACCGGGCTTGCTGTTGGTACGAATAGAAAGTGACTCAGCCAGGCCCCGTTTTTCCAGGTAGTGGCTCAGCACATGTTTCTGGTTTGCCGTCACGTAGGGCTTGGCATCCACGCCGAGCATCGCAGTCGATTGGGCGTGCATCCGCCAGCTATAGGTAATCTCGGGGATATGCACTGGCTCGTGACCAGCAGCATGGAATCGGCAGAAGGCATCGCCATCGGGAGTGCCTTCCGCTTCAGGATCAGTGTAAAGGCCCAGAGACAGGGCCGTTTCCCGGTGCATGACGCCCAGATGGGCGATGTAACAGCCATTCAGGAAATGGAGCGGATCCCAGCTGGGCTTAAAGTAAGGCATCCCCAGACTGCCATCGGGCAGGAGTTTGTCCTCATCGGTATAGGCGATCTTTGGCCATCCGCGGGCCTGCAGACTTGCAGCTACTACCCGTAACGCATCGGGGTAGAGACGATCATCATGATCAACCGGACATACATAGCGACCGGTGGCATGCTCCAGGGCCAACCGCATGCCACCGATGATGCCGCGAGGCTGGCTCGCTTTGACCAGTGTGACCCGGGGATCACGGGCGAAGCATTCCAGCAGATAGAGTACATCCCGATTCCTGCAGCCATTGTCCACCAGCACCCATTGCCAGTCGGCATGATCCTGTGCCAGGATGCTCTTGCCCAGCACGCGCAGGAACCCCACCGGGGGATCGAATACCGGCGTCATCAGCGAGAAGAGTTTGGGTTCTGATACGGCGGGATACTCCATGAGTCGCGCAGTCTGTCGGCGTGCGATCCAGGTGGCATAGTCGAGGTGGGTCGACGCTGGCGGTGCTGGAAGCGGTGGCAGCAGCTTTCGTTTCAGCCATGCTGCACCACGTCGTGTGACATAGCCTAGGGAATTCAGCATATAGCAGCCTCCCCGAACGGGGGCAGCGGCAGGAAGGGATCGCTGGGATATTCTCGCCGCCAGCGGTCAGCGTAGCGCTGCAGTTCTTCCGGACGATACGCTGCTCGGCCATCCTGTCGCATTGCTTCGTGATGGTAGAGTTCCACGTGTGGGTTCATCATCACCCGGTAACCAGCCTGCCAGAGTCGCAGGCAATAGTCGACATCATTGTAATTGAGTTCGTAGCGTTCATCGAAGCCGCCGAGTTTCTCAAAGGCCAGTCGCGGGGTGAGCAGACAGGCTGCGGTCACAGCCAGCCAGTTGCGAGGCTTGATGCAACAATCCTGATAGCCCGGTTGCATCGGCTTGCCATAGTAAGGATGCATGGGCACGCCATCTTTGAGGCTGATCCCTACGTGCTGCAGATGACCATGGGGGAAGAGCAGCCTGGCCCCGACAGCCCCGATCTCCTGTTGACTCATACTGAGCAGGCGCTCCAGCCAGTCAGGCGTCAGCACCTCAGTATCGTCGTTCAGCAGCAGGAAGTGCGTGCCTCGTGCGGCCTGGGCAGCGGCATTGATGCTGCGGGAGTAATTGAACCGGCCCGCGAGAGTGACCCGCCGGGCATCGTGCTGTTCTATCGCTGCCTCTGCCCGACTCGAGAGGTCGCCATGCTCGACGACCAGGATTTCCATGTGCTGAAAAGTAGACAGACTGCGAATCGACTGCAGGCACCGTTCCAGATGCAGCACATCGCCCGCCACCCGACCCGCCGTCGGAATGATAATGCTGATCAGGCTGCCCGGTGCAGACTGTGAGCGGAACCTGATCGGCGAAACGGCCCCGGTGCTCGTGTCGATGGCAATGCGCTGCTGCTCGATCCGACAGTCATCTGACATGTCTTCGCACAACCGTTCCCAGACCAGCTTCACTGCTGGACTGGGAGAAGATACTGGTAGCTGATGCAATACCACACGTCGCACCTGTGTGCCTGTCAGCCTGGCACGCTGCAACCGCTGCAGATACTCAGGCCACAGTGCACCCTCGTAAGCTGGATTGACGCCCTTCTCTACCAGTGTCGGTACATGCAGGGCAAGTGCACGACCGACCAGTTCCGGCTGATAGCGAAGTGTCTCGGCTTGCAACCTGGGCTTCAGCAGGGGCAACCCATACCCTCGCTCCGGCAGACGCTGATCTTCATCCATCACGATGTAGCTGGCTTGCGGCTTCAGGCGCCATGCTTCCAGCAGCTGCAAACCCAGGTCAGGCTCTACGATATCCCCCGGTTCCAGTTGCATCAGCCAGACAGCCTGGCATTGCCGGGCGCAGTCGTTGATGAGACTGGCCAGGCTGCGATCAGGGCCGTCGTTGATGTACTGTACCTGTGGATGATGAATCTGCTGACGATCCGCCGGTGCGGCGATCCAGAGTGTCCAGCGAGTCGAGTCAAGGGCAGCCAGGTTTTGCAAAGTCTCCGTCACTGCCTGATCTGAAGCAGAATCGGTCAGCCGGAGAAAGAATGCCATCGATGCTGCCTGATGCTGATATCGAATGCGCAGCTTCTGCAGTTCACTCGGGCTGCAGCGTTGCTGAGCCAGCCAGCGCTGATAGGGTGTCAGCTCAATAGCGTTTGAATCACGCGTCGTCAGGTCCATTCCCAAGTGCAACCATGATGGATAGTGCCTGCGCTCGGCTGCGAGCTGGCGAGGATGCTGGAGGACCTGAGAAGTCAGTTTGACTACTCCCGCGAGCGCCACTTTCCAGGAAGGCTGGGGCGTCACGGAGAAAGCATCGATAACCACCGGACCGCTGGTCTGGGTAAAGACCAACCGTAACTGGCGCACAGGATGGTGGAAGTAGCAGTTGACACTGCGCTGCTGCAGTTTCCCTGACCACTGGCAGAAGTTTATCCGATGGACATCCGAAAACCCTTCACCATAGTCAGGAAAGAGCAGTACAGCGTGATGCTGAGCAATATCCGCCCGCAGCGTGAGCCGATGCCAGCCCTTGTCGTATGCAACGGGCCAGGTCAGCGCTGGTGTTTGCCCTTCCACGAGCCAGTGTGCCGGCCCGAAGGGAACGAGGTCCTGGACGGTGAGGTGCTGCGGCAACGTCCAGGCTTTCCTGTGGCCATAGGTAGCGCACCAGTGATCCCAGGCCTGGGCACAGGCCGATTGTTCGAGTCGCAGCTGGAGTTCCCGGTTCTGCCGTTCAAGTGATGCCACACGACCAGCTTCAACCTGCTGCGTTCGTTGTTCTTTGACGAACGAGGTGAGTCGCTGAGCAAGCATCCGGGTGGGATCGAGTTTCCGCTGCACTGCAACTGGTTCGACGACATGTTGCCAGAGTTCTTTCGCCTCAGCTTCCCACTGTCCCGGTTTCATGGCTGCGTAGAGAGCACGATACCCTGGCTCCCGGATGAACGCCCGGAATGGACGCAGGTTCAGCATGGCATTGAACCGCTGGAGCAGTTCGCTGTCGCCTGTCTCGAAAAGATGTTCGGTAGCCAGCAGCAAGGGCAACCACTCAGCCAGCGGGGCATTGTGGAATCGCCTGCAACCCAGGCCCAACGTCTCGCATAGCGTCTCAACTTCAGCCTTCGTTGGCCAGCCGAAGCGTTCATGCTCTTCGAGCCAGGGATGCACCCGGCCGTGGCGATCCTGAAAGTCGGTATCAGCCCGGGCTTCGAGCTTGCCCACCCGCTTGCCACTGGGGCAACTGAAGAGCAGACCCCGGCTAGAGACCCGTGTCCATTCACCCATGGCAAAGAGACGATCCTCAGCAGGAATGTGCTCGAGCACTTCCATGGCTACCACGATGTCGAAGCTGTTGTCTTCAAACGGGAGCGGTGTGTCTTTCTCAATGGTGACATAGGGCCCCAGGTCGCCGGCGAGATGAGGCTCGAGGTCAGCACGCACGATTTCCACCGGCAATGGAGCCAGACAGGCCGAGAGCAGGTTCAGGGAATGACTACCCACTTCGAGAACGCGCAACATGCGGTGCTCGCGCTGATGCCAGGCAGCCAGCAGAGGCTTGAGCAGAACTGTCACCGCGGCATAGCGGTGGAACTGGTCGAAGTCGATCTGAAGCAGTTGACTCGGGAGCAGCATCAGGGGTGCATCCTTGCAATCAGAAGCCAGGAGCCAGCATCCAGTATGGCTTTGCTGTGGGCTGACTAGCTCGTTCACATTGTTGTTCTATCTTCTGGCTACTGTCTTCTGGCTACTGGATAGTCACCTCGACAGGTTCCGCCAGCAGACCGAAGATCACTCGCCCCGGCACGGGATCGTGCATGTGCAGAATCATGGCCTGATCGATCCAGTCGAGACAGACAGGCTGGGCCGGATCCTCCACCAGGCCCAGGCACAGCGTATAGGCTCCCGGACGAAGATGCAAGCCGAAGCGGAATCGCACTCGCTGGCTCGTACCCGCTTTGCCCGTTAATTCGAAGCCGGCGTTGCTCGTGTTCTGCCCCAGCATCTCGGTACCGAAGCTGTCCCGGAGGTAAAAGCCCAGCACCGGCTTTTCCAGTGTTGCATGGAATCGAATCTGTGCTTCGACCGTGTACTCGCGGCCGATCCAGCCCTGATTGGAAGAAGTGCCCTGTTCGTCGAGCCATTGCCAGCGTTCGATGGTCGCCTGCCGGTTGCCATGACGATACGGTTTATCCGCCTGGACATCAGGCACCTCATTTCGCTGAGCGAAGAGGCGAGCGACATACCAGTTGCAGGCAGCTTCTGTCGGGCCGGACTGTACGAGCTGTCCTTTCTCGAGCACATGCACTTCATCGCAGAGTCGTTTGGTAGCATTGAGGTCGTGGGTGACGAGCAGGATCGTAACGCCCTGCTCGCGCATCTCCTGGATGCGACCCATACACTTCTGCTGAAAGGTCAGGTCGCCGACTGCGAGAGCTTCATCGACGAGAAGGATATCGGGATCGATGCTGACCGCGATGCTGAAGCCCAGTCGGAGGATCATGCCACTGGAGTAGGTACGCAGCGGACGGTCGAGAGCATCGCCTAGCTCACTGAAGCGGGCGATGGGTTCGGTACGCTCGGCAATCTCGTCTTCCGTCAATCCCAGGATACTGGCCTGCAGGCGGACGTTTTCCCAACCAGTGAACTCCGGGTGGAAGCCGCTGCCGAGTTCGAGGAGGGCTGCCACCCGTCCGTTGATCGCCAGTTCACCTTCGTTGGGTGTCAGCGTACCGGCAATCAATTGGAGGAGCGTTGACTTGCCTGAGCCATTGGCCCCGAGGACACCGACAGTCGACCCACGCGGTACAGTGAAGGAGACGTCGCGCAGCGCCCATTGCTCTGAATAGTACTGCTGCCCGGGACGAGCCAGCCACTGGCGCACCCGATGCCACTGCCGCTCAAACCGGCGATAGCATTTGCCAACGCCAGACAACCGCAAGGCAAAGGAGTCGATCACGGAGCTGGAGGAGTAGAGATGCACGACAGACGCAACCGTGTCGCCGACATGCGATGGCGTGACATGGAGTTCCCGTTGCTCGCTCAATTGACTGATCATTCTGACTCCTGGCTCCTGACTTCTTGGAACTGACTACTGCTACTCTCCGCTACACCACATCCCCCATCTCCGGCCGCAATCGCGTAAACACCACCCAGCCCGCCTGCCAGATCACCAGCGACATCACGAAGTATGCCAGCAGTGCCGGCCAGGGAGGAAGGGGAGCATTCAGCAAACTGGCCCGCAGTGTTTCCAGCATCACTGCCAACGGATTGAGCCAGTACCAGGGCTGCACCACCTCCGGCACCACGGAAACGGGATAGAAGACCGGCGACAGGAATAGCAATAGCGGACAGAGCGCCTGTACCATCGGTGCCAGATCACGAAGAAAGGTGCCAAGAGCCGCCAGGGCCCACGCCACCCCTTGGAGCCAGAGGAGAAAACCGATGAGTGCCACCAGCATCCAGCCCACGTGAGGCAGCGTTCCCTGAGCAAGACACAGCCCGACTGTGACAGCTGCCAGTGACAAGCTCAACGGTACCAGCACGGTGCCGGCGAGCATGACTGGCAGAATCTCGAGCGGGAACACAACCTTCTTTACCAGGTTGGGCTGGGCAGCAATGATCGAGGTAGAGCGCTGCAGTACATCGGCCAGCGCCTGGAATACCGCCAGGCCTGCCCAGAGAACGAGAGGATAGGCCCAGCCTGTCAGTTCCCGCCCCGCTGCCAGATTGGGCCAGCGCTGCTTGAAGATGAATCCAAACACCAGGGTATAGACAGCCACACCCAGCAATGGAAGGAGTAACGTCCAGGCGGTACCCAGTAACGATCCGCGGTAACGCCCCTGCACTTCCCGGTGGATCAGTTGTCCCAGCAGCGTGCGCCGCCGCCAGAGCATCTGCCAGGGCAAGGTGACCTGCCAGTCGCTCCAGGTTGCCAGCCGTTCCGCCCGCCGTATCACCACTGCCATCGTCGCCCATCCATGAGCCTGTTGATCTGCTGCATGGTGCTGATTTTCGGGAAGGTGTCAAGGCGAGGAGCCAGAAGTCAGAAGCCAGAAGTCAGAAGCCAGAAGTGGAGTAGTTCGTAGCAAGTAGACGGAGTGCTTCGCGATTGTCAACCGTCTATAATTGGGGTAATGTATTTACTGGCTACTTGCTACCGACTACTTGCTACTATTCTGGCTCCTGACTTCTGGCTCCTGGCTCCTGAACTATGGATCGTCGTAATCACTACGAATCGGCTTTTGCAGCGTTCCTGCGGGACCGGCGGGTGAATCACGTCGCCATCAATGAAATCTGGCGGAGCTACGACATAGACGATCCCCTCAAGAGCATGGACTTCATCATCCATGGGCGAGGGGGCGAACAGTACGTTATCGACATCAAAGGTCGACGGTTTCCGGGGGGCAAGCCGGATAAGCCTAAACACACCTGGGAATGCTGGGCCACGCAGGAAGATGTGACCGATGCCCAGCGCTGGGCTGCCAAGTTTGGCCCTAACTACCGGGCCCTGTTTGTCTTCTCGTATCATCTGGTCAGTGACCCGCTTCCCGTGGAGCGTGATGATACCCTCTGGTCATGGCAGGAAAAACGCTATGTGCTGCGGGCCATCCCCGTCGAGGAATATGCCCGGGCCATGAAGGTGCGGAGCCCCAAGTGGGGCACGGTCTATCTCCCCAGCCGCGAGTTCCACCGTCTCGTGCGTCCGCTGGGTAACGTCCTGGGCGAACTGGCCTGCTGAGCCGGAAAGCACACATGTCTACCCACCCACCCGCGCCCCCGAAAGCGATCACTGCCCCGGAATGCCTGGCTGCCAAGGCTGCCGGTCGCAAGCTGGTGGTCGTCACTGCCTACGATTTTCCCACCGCCCAACTCCTCGATGCTTCCGGCGTCGACATCCTCCTCGTTGGCGATTCGCTCGGCATGGTCGTCCAGGGGCATCCCCATTCGCTGACCGTCACACTCGACGAGATGATTTATCACACGAAGATGGTGAGCCGGGCCGCGACCCGAAGCATGGTGGTAACCGACCTGCCCTTCATGACCTACCAGGTGAGTCCACAGCAGGCACTCGAAAACGCCGGCCGGGTCATCCAGCAAGGCGGTGCCCAAGCGGTGAAACTGGAAGGAGGCGTCCGCAGCGCGGGAGCCATCGCCGCGATCACCGATGCAGATATTCCGGTTATGGGTCACATTGGCCTGACGCCTCAGTCGCTCCATCGCATGGGTGGGTTCAAGGTACAGCGAGCCGAAGATCGCCTGCTCGAGGATGCCCAGGCCGTGGTGGATGCCGGAGCGTTTGCCCTGGTCGTGGAAGGGGTGCCGACAGAACTCGGCGCGAAGATCACCGCCTCCATTCCCATCCCCACCATCGGGATTGGTGCCGGGGCAGGCTGCGATGGCCAGGTGCTGGTCTTCCACGATCTCTTCAACTATGGCCTCGGCCGCCGCCCACGGTTCGTGAAGAGTTATGGGCAACTCAATCAACTGATCCAGCAAGGGGCTGTCAGCTTTGTCGACGAAGTGCGGACCGGCAAGTTCCCGGGGCCGGAGCATGGGTATCAGTAGGAGCTAGAAGTCAGGAGATAGGACCCAGGAGAACGGTTGGTTGCACTCTGCCATTACTCCAGCACCGTCAGGATGGAATCTAGAGACTTCACCATGGCATAGTTCGGACCAAAAATATCCCTCCAGTCATCACGGCAACGAGTCCAAAGTTCTTTCGCTTTCGCCTTGTCAGCCGTGTCCATGTAATACTTCCCCAAGTTGAAGCGAGTAAGTGTGGTATGAGGGTGTGAAGCTCCGAGCGCAGATTCATGAATCTTCAGTGCATTGAGCCAGAACTTTTCAGCCTCGTCTTTTCTGCCCATTGCCTGCAGAATGGAAGCCAGGTTCGTGAAGGAATTGCCTGCATCGTAATGATTTTCCCCATGCACCTGAACAAAGAGTGCAGATGCTTCCTTCATTTTGCTGAGAGCTTCCTCCGACTTCTTCTGCACGTACAGTTGACGAGCTTCCTGGTTGAGTTGTGATGCCCGCTTCAGTTTTTCCTGATCCGCTGGCTCCACTTTCCGAACCGGTTCGCCCTCCAGGAGCATGTGTTTACAAACCACGGTGCCTCCTTTTTGCCTCCAGGAAACGCCTGCCACCGGAATACCCAGGCCAGACAAATCGATGCTGCCGAGCGACTTACCCTCAACACTAAGAGTGACGAGACCGTGGCGGTAACGAAGCACCCAGGTGCCATCGAGGCTGGCAGGCAGCGGAACCTCCTTGAGGACCTTCGCAGCAGATTGCCCCTGTTGCATACGAATGAACTGGATCTTGCCGGGCACCTCTGTTTTCGCAGACCGCTGCACGGCAATACCTGCCACCGATTGATCCCTGAGCACCAGCACCAGTTGTGTTTCCCCCGCGGTGGACGCCTTCTCAGGTAGCGGTTCAAAACGCAGCTTGCTGCTCCATTCCACATGGGCCCCGGCAACCACAGGACGCACTAGTGAAAAATAGCCACCCATCACATAGGCATGGTTCGCTTCATCGTATTTGCCCGAACCTTCCGAAGAACCACTCGGCCCTTGCACGGGAAGCACTTTGAATCGTGAGTGTGGATTATCTGCGAATTTCTCATCGAAGTATGTGGTCTTGTCGGAACCTGCAACCTGGCCAGCGATGAATCCCAAAATTAACACAGTTAACATGATGCATCTGTATCGCAAAACAGTCATGTTGATTACTCCAAATACCTTGTTACTGAGTCAATTGTTCACACCAATGCAAGACAGACTGACATGAAATGGCGATTTCGAATGGTACCAGATTACTGGACGTTCACAACTGTTTACACGTACTCATTCACAAATAGCACGACGTTCGCTTGCCCGCTCGAAAATACAAGTTTCAATCGATCTGCCAGGGTCTCTACTTTCGCCGCCCCTGCGTGCTCTCCGGGAACAATGCTGCCTGATCCACACGGCCATCGCTGGTCCAGGGAATAGTCCGCGAGGAGGTACCGATCTCCACTTCCTTGTTATTCTTGAGCTGCACCAAAGCCGCCTGCGTACACCAGATCTGACTCAGCTCCAGCGTGTTCGGGATAATCGCCATCCGCAATTGCATAGCATCAGGCTGCCAGCAGGTGAGCAGCCCCTGTTCCAGACACTCGCGATCACTGGGCAGATCGATCGGAATCTTTGAACGCAGCAGGCAACAACTCGTCAGGCAGTTCATGTCCGACTTCTGTTTGTCGATCTTCTTCACCAATCGAGCGGTGACGAGGTCGGCGATACCGACGCCGGTAGCGTTGCCTTCGGTTTCCTCACTCAAGTCGAGCAGGCAGATGCGGGTGATGTTCGGCCGAAGCACATCGGGCACGCCTTCGAGCATCTGCCGGCCCAGGACATTCACATCCATGCCGGTGCCGGAATAGTTCTTGCCACACTCGCCGATGACGAGCAGGTCAAGCTGCTGAAACGGCAACTGGGCCATCCACGCCCGGGCCAGCGACAGCATGCCCGGTTCCTTCAGAAACAGCTCATCGCGATCGACCAGTTCAATGCAGCCGGGTTCATCGTCGGCATTTTCGATGATGCCCAACCCGGCGAGGAACTTCGTCTTCTCGAGAATCACCTGCACCGACTGCGGGATGAAGTCCCGCAGTCCCCGGACACCGTAGACATGATGCACCGAGGCGCCGGCCTGCTTGCCGAGGCCGATGACTAGCATCTTCACGATGCCTGATTCATACGTCCCCTGGAAATCGGTGTGTGGCTTGATGCGGGAGATGGTCACCACACCGTCGGCTGCATGAGCGTTCTTATCCCAATAGACGGGAACGCTGGAGGCATTGGTGCCCAGTTGCACGACGTCCATATCACTCTTCACCTGCACCCCCATGGCTTCCGGGGTGACGCCATAGTGGGCCAGCAGGGCCGCTTGCCCTTCACTGGTGGCTCCGCCGTGAGAGCCCATGGCCGCAACGATGAACGGTTGATGTCCCATTCCTTTCAGGGTCTCGATCGTCGCCCTTGCATAGGTGGCGAGATGATTAATTCCCCGGCTGCCCACCGCCACAGCGATCCGGCTACCTGGTGGTAGTTGCTGGAGTCGTGACGACTTGCGTAACTCCTCTGCCACCTTGGCGGGGATGTCTTTGATAACAGGCTGCCTGCGGCGTTGAGTGATGGGATAGAATGTGATGGAATCGAGATGGGCTGCCATGGGGGTTCTGCTCCGGGCTCCTGACAACTAGCTCCTAGCTTCTTGTTCCTCCCACTATACTCTTCCTCATGCCGATTGAAACCTACGAACAGGCCGTGGCCTTCTGGAATAGCCGGATCAACTACGAAAAGATCGGCATGCCTCAGGACGTGCGGCTACTGAAGCTTGATCGCATGCGGGCGCTGCTGGAAGCCCTGGGCAACCCCCACCTCGCCTACCGCACCATTCACGTGACCGGCACCAAGGGCAAAGGCAGTACCGCGACCATGATCGCCAGTGTGCTGCAGGCAGCTGGTTACCGCACCGGTCTCTATACCTCGCCCCACCTGATGCATGTGGAAGAACGGGTGCAGATCTATTCCGCAGCTCCCCAGGATGGCGAGTTGACCACCGTCGCGCCGCCCATCCACACCATTGACCGCGAGAGCATGACCAATTGCATGGCTCTCGTCGCTCAGGCGTGCGTAGAGGTCGAACGCCAGGGCGAAATGCCACCGACGTTCTTTGAAATCATCACGGCAATGGGTATGTTGCATTTCGCCCGGCAGGAAGTGGAATTCGCGGTGCTGGAAGTGGGCATGGGTGGCCGATTCGATGCAACCAACGTGGTGATGCCGGAGGTGTCGGTCATCACGAGCATCAGTATTGATCATGTGGAGCATCTGGGAGACACGTTGGAGAAGATCGCCTACGAGAAGGCGGGGATCATCAAACCCGGCGTGCCGGTGGTGACGGGGAGGATTGCTGAGGGACCGGCGGCTGTGATCGAGCGGGTGGCACAGGAACAGGGGTCGCCTTTATACCGGGAAACCAAGGAATTTCTTGCGGTTCAGAGGAAAAGCAATGACCCCATCAAAGCCACCGTGGGTACTTGGCTCGTCGATCAGAACCACAACCTGTCCTTCGTGTTGCAGTTGCCTGGCGCTCATCAGGCACACAACGCCGCAGTAGCGATCCAGACCATCAAGCTATTGGAGTTGGATGAACCCATCGACAATGGTGTGGTTTACGATGGATTGTTTGATGCGCGTATTCCCGGTCGTCTGGAGATCATCGGTGACAAGCCATTGCGCGTACTTGATGCCGCCCACAACGAAGCTTCCATACAAGTACTCCTCGACTGGCTGGCTACACTCGGCCCACGGACATTGCATCTCCTCTTCGCCGTGTCGCGCGACAAGCAGATCCGTGATATGTTGCAACTTCTCCAGACGAAGTTTGAACACATCATTTTCACCCGCTACTCCAGTAGCAGCCGTGGGGCCGATCCTCATTACTTGCTAGATCAATGGATGGAATTGTCAGGCACCACCGGAGAAGTAGTCGAACCTGCCCCGTTGGGTTGGGAGCGACTTGTTCAAAGAGCGAAACCTAACGACATCGTCGTTGCCACCGGTTCGGTCTTCCTCGTCGGCGAAATCCGCGAGCGATACCGCCAGATCGACGATGATTCTCGTTGAACCATGGCTGAGTGATGCTAAACTGTCCGATAGACAAGAAGAATGAAGGAGACGCGAACCTGAAACGCCGATTGAGGCTCTAATCAAGGGAAAAGTCATCTGTCGGTGACTTGTTTCTTGCCGAAAGTCTCGTATCTTTTCGACTGAGACTGCGGGGATGTAGCTCAATCGGTAGAGCAGTAGACTTTTAATCTATAGGTTCAGGGTTCGAGTCCCTGCGTCCCCATAGTGTCCCACCCCGGAGAGGTGGCTGAGTGGTTTAAAGCACGGCTTTGCTAAAGCCGCGTAAGGGAAACCTTACCGTGGGTTCGAATCCCGCCCTCTCCGCTGTTTCAGAGCCTGCATCCGCAGGCTCTTGCTGTTTGTTGGGTTGTACCACGTTCACCAGTCCGAGTTGTTTACGGTCAGCAGCTGTAAGAAAAGTCATTAGGACTTGCAATCTTTCTTGAAATACCAGAAGATGGGGACGTTGCCTGCTGCAGTTTCTTCTCTGTTGGTGCTGCTATGGTGATAGAAAACCCCATTGATGTGAAGCCGCTGATCTATGGCTTGGCAGGGGTCCTGGTGTTGTATGTGGCAACCCTGCTGTTCCCTGTGTATGTAGACAACAACGAATCATCGCGTGCATTTCGCTGGAACGCGCCAGTCAAAACTACTCCTCGTGCCGTTGACCGTATGACTCCTGCTGAGATTCAGCAGTGGGAGAATGACCCAATGCGAAAAGATCTGTGGGAAGCGATGAAGGCTCAGCCACCTTCGGTGCCCCTGGAGCCTGTTTACATGGGCGAGTTCTTCGGCGTAGGGTTCAACTGGCTCGGCTGGCTGACGCTGTTGGCTTTCGTTGCTTTGCTAGGCTACGCCGCGTTCCGAGGCTATATCCTGTACAAGATCAAGATGGATGAAATGAAGAAACCCAAGAAGAAACGCGACCTGCCTTTGATGGTCCGCCGCCGTGGTGAGAAGAAACGCTACGGAACGTATGGTAGCTGAGTCCATTTCCCGACAGTCGTGATTCGTGCATACCCCTAAGCAAGCGAGCGTTACCGCTTCCTCAGCTTGAGGTGCACTTCCGCCACGTTCATCATGTAGTGCTTGATGGGGTATTTCTTGACTGCCTGGGAGATCAGTTCGCTGGAACGATCGGGCTGCTGGTTCATCTCGGCAAACAGCCCGCAATAGAGATGGGCATAGAAGAGCCTTGACTGCTTCTCTGCTGTCATCGGGCTCCCCGCTTCCGCAGCAGCCATTACCTTCTCGATAGTGCTGTTACCCGCAAAGAGCTTGTAGACTTCCATCATGGGCACGCGACTATCCTGATTGACCTTCAGCATCTCCTTCCGTGCTGCCTCCAGCCCCTTCACCCGGGCATTGCAGAGCAGATGCCAGACAGCGTTTTCCACATCTTCCGGCTCAGCCTTGTCGGATGTGGTGAACTGGGCAACACCCTCAACAAACTTTTCAGCATAGTACAGGGTCAGGCCGCGGCGCCAGTGTGCTGGAGCATCGCTCGGCTTCAGCACGATCTGCTGATCGAAGTCGGCAAGAGATTCGGGGATCTTGCCGAGCTTGAAATGGACCGCACCGCGCAGACTGTAAATCGCTGGACTCTTCGGCTCGATCTTGACGGCTGTGTCCAGGATCTTTTTCGCTTCCTGGTAGTTGCCTGCTTCATCGGCACGCTGGGCTTTGGTCAGAAACCCGCGCAGGTCATCCTGCTGGGGAAGCGTAACGAGCAGCAGGAGGAATGATGCATGCCACATGGGTATCCCCTGGAGATGAAGTGGAGCCGACACTCCACAATATAAGACAAACCACGCAAGGGCACAGCCAACTTACTTCGCTACCTGCTGGGGTGAACTCAGATAGCCAAACAGATCCCGTATCTCGCTGGGCTTCAGGGTATCCAGCAGCCCTTCGGGCATCAGCGACTTGTCAGTCTGCTGTTGCGATTCGATGTCACCCTTCGCGAGAGTCACCTTCTCTGTGGCGGTCTGGATGGTAAGCTGCTCGCCTTGCTTCTGGGTGATCATGCCCGTCAGCACGCGGCCACTGTGCAATACGAACGTCGTCGCCCGGTAGTCCTGCGGCACGATGGCATTGGGCGTGACGATGTTCTCGAGCAAGTAGTCGAGGTTCATTCGCTGGGCCCCGGTCAGTTCCGGACCGATGGCCGTGCCCTCGCCGAAGAGTTTGTGACAGGTGGCGCAGTGCTTGTCGAAAAGCAGACGGCCGTTCTTGACATCGGCCTGCCGAAGCGTGGCGGGGGTGAGCTGGTTCTGCAACCGGGCGATGCGTTCCTTGAGTGCCGCCGGTGTGGCTCCGGTGCCCCAGCGCTGCGACACCCTCTTCTTGATATCCACCTGCGGCAGTTGGCGGAGCGTGACCACGGTCGGAGCGAGCACATCGCCGGCGGGGATGAGCTTGGCATCGAGGGCATCGAGCAACGCCCGGGCATAGCGCGGCCGGGCGCTCAGCGTGGCGAGGATGTCCTGCTTCTCGTCGGGTGTGGCGGTGGCGTAGAGTTGCAGAAGTTTAACGTAGACCGCCTCGGCATCAAACCGGGCGAGGGCTTTGATCGCTGCCCGCCGCATCGTCGGCTCGGCGAGTAGTTCGAGCACGGTAGGTAGCAGGTCCCCCGTCGGCTTCTGCGTGAGGATGGTAAGACAGCGGGCACGCTCTTCGACGGGGAGCACCTTGGTACGGAAGCGGGTGGCGACTTTCTGGAGTGATTCGGGGTCACCAAGTCGCCCGGCAATTTCCTGGCAACGGTTGGTGACATCTATGTTCTCTGGTCTAGGTGCTATTGAGTCGAGAATCCGTTTCCACGCTGGAGACCACGTCTTTCCTTCAATGGACTGTTCAAGACCTTTGAGAATCGATGCCCAGTAATGGCCAAACGGGGCTCCCTCGAATGCTAATCGATCCACAATATCGTACGCGTCGATTTTCACGAGCTTCCTGACTGCCCACTCCAATAGCAGCGGATGATGTACCATTCCCTGCACTTTCAATTTCTTCCAAGTATCGGGATGTATCCATTCTTCGATGCCATTCCAGACGAGGGTAACCAGCAACTCAGTATCCGTCGAATATGACTTAGCCTCGTACTGGTAGCGGTTCCATTGCGCAAAAGCGTACAAATAAATGGTATGTACAGCCTCTTTACGTTTAGCTAAGTGAAGTCGTGGCAACACGGAGGCCATGGTCATCAGAACTGCTCGGTTGTCTTTCGCGATCAACTCAAGATCAACCGGAAATGCCAAAGGCAAGTTACACTCTTGGCCGGGTCTATCACACGAAAGACGAAGTGCCCAGCATCGCATTCGCTCAGGTTGATCATTCACCCAGT
Organism: Gemmatales bacterium; assembly: GCA_046350055.1. Classification (GTDB taxonomy): domain Bacteria; phylum Planctomycetota; class Planctomycetia; order Gemmatales; family HRBIN36; genus JAEUIE01. The sequence continues at coordinate 843,793 of JAXMBC010000001.1, forward strand.
ACTTTGCATACTCCACCTTTGCCCCGCAAGCATGCAGCGTCCACAAGGCACGCAGGCGGGCAGTGATGGTTTGTTGGGGATCATCCAGGATGTCGAACAAGGGTTGTACGTTGAGTTGTTGCACGCGTGCAGACTCAGGGGGCTGACGCCCCCCGCTCGCGACAGCTCGCTCCTGCAACAACCTCCGTGCCTGCCGGATGTGCCACTCCTTGCCTTTTTCCTTGTGCAATGCCACCAGTTCCGCGTCGCTGCACTTCGCCAGGTCCTTCTTCCACGGCTCAGGCTTGCCATACGTCACCTTGTAGATGCGGCCTGTCGTTCGCTGCGTGTTGACATAGCTATGACACTCGCCGGTGTCACTCCAATCGATGATGTACACGCCGCCGTCAGGACCTGCCTTGGCTTGCACACCCATGAACCAGCCGTCTTTCACCTTCAGTACATCGGGCTGGTGCCGGGCGATGGCGACCGGGCCATCGTAGTCGATCTTCTCACGCTGCAGCCGCTTGCCATGGATGCTCAGCGTGTAGAGCTGGTTCTGGTACTCCTTTGGCCAGTTGCCTTCCTGGTAAATCATCAGCCCGCTGTGGGCGTGGCCGCCGAGGGAGTCGTCGAACCGGCCGCCTTCGGTCCACTTGCCGCCGCCCCAGTGCTTGTGGTCGGCACAGCCGGGGAGCGGGTGGTAAATCCACGGGTTGGGGTCGCTGCCGAACATGCGGATGTAGTGGGCGTTGGGCACCACCTGGAAGACATGGTCGATGACGCAGTTGGTCATGAACCAGGTGCCGTACTGATCGTAGTCCAGGCCCCACGGGTTGGTGCCGCCCCAGCAAACGACTTCAAAGTGATGCAGCGTCGGGTGGTAGCGCCAGATGCAGCAGTCGAAGACCGCACGCTGGTCGTCGGGGGTGCCCGGCTTGCCAACCTTCGACTTCAGTGTGATACCATGGCAGCCGTAGAGCCAGCCGTCCATGCCCCAGGTGAGGTTTGAGACGATGTTGTGCTTGATCTCGGTGTTCCAGCCATCGAGCAGCACCTTCGCCGGCCCTGCGGGTTTATCTTCACCCTCATTCACTGGAATGAAGAGCATCTCCGGGGCGGAGAGGAGCCAGACGCCGCCGAAGCCCAGTTCGATGCCGGTGAGGTTGCGGCCGTTGTCGAGGAAGACGGTGCGTTTGTCGTGCACACCATCGCCATCGGTGTCTTCGAGAATGACGACGCGATCCTTGCCCGGCCCCGACTTCTGCCAGTTCGGGTAGGCCATCGATTCGACCACCCAGAGCCTGCCGCGGGTATCGATAGTGAAGGCGATGGGCTCGACGACATCGGGTTCACTGGCAAAGCAGGTGGCCTTAAAGCCAGGGGGTAGCTGCATGGTTGCTGCGACTTCGCGAGCATTCATCGGGCGGTTGGAGGGTTCGTCGCTGCCGAGGGTGAAGAGGCAGATGGTGAAGAAAGCAAGCACAACCGGGAGAGTGAACTTCAAGGGGGAACTCCTACCTTGCGGAAGAGTAGAGGCGGGGACGAAACCACGCGAAGGGATACGATACCACGACTCAAACTGAAATGCATCCTTTCCGATGGATCGCCTGTGAAAGTTGATTAGACTCAAACCATCACCTGTTAAGTACCATGCAGCAAACCCACAAAGTCTGGCGATTTCTGTACCACACAGCTGTTGGCTTTGGCGGACTTGCGCTGATTGTTTACTACTTCATTCACATCGTGACCCTCTCTGAACTGGGGCCTGTTAGCTATCTCCCCATCCTTCCGCTTTATCTGGGAATCATCTGGCTCTCCATCTTTGTCCACGAAATAGGCCACGTCGTTGCTGCTCTCGTTGTTGGGTTTCGCATCGAGGCCATTGTGTGCGGCCCTATCAAACTGGAAGATATTCACAAGAAGTGGCGGTGGGGTATCAATTGGAGGTCCGATGTGCCTGGTTATGTGCTGGCCACACCGCAGAGTATAAGTGGCTTCCAATGGAAATACTGCCTCTTCGCTCTGGCTGGACCATTCTTCACGCTCCTCCTTTTACTTGTCTCACTGCTCCTCTTTCTGAGTTACCTTGATGTGATTGACGTAGCTAACATCAACACAGGCTTCCGGCATCTTCATGGTGGTAGTGTGCTGCCTTTTTATCTCGCCGGGTTTTGCTCGTTGTACAATCTGGTCTGCTTGTTGCTTTGCCTCATTCCCATGGTTTTGCCCACAGGTCAACTGAATGATGCTGGCACAGTCTGTTGGGTCTTGAAGTTTGGCAGACGTGATTTTCAATTGACCGAGTTGACTGACAGTATGCAGAAGGGGGTGCGTCCTCGTGATATTGATCATGTCAAACTGCTGGACTGCCTCGGCTCACCACGCACTGGCACGGTTTACGATTGCTTCACTTTTCTCGTGGGATACTACCACTACCTCGATGCCCGTGATCTCAGCGTGGCCGAACTGCTTCTTGCCAAGGCGGTCCAATGTTATGGAGACAATCCGGACCTTGCTACGCCATCAGTGCTGCTCGAGCATATCTACTTTCACGCCATGTTTCGCCAGCCCGTAGATCATGCTGCCAGTGCCTTCGAATTGTGTGAAGGACATGCCAGCGTCCAGAAGCCCACTCTGCTCCGCGCCAAAGCGGCAACTCACTTTGCCACCGGTGAGTATTCCCATGCTATTACGGTAGCTGAGGAATCCCTAATGCTGCTAGCTGATCCCGAAGACAAAGGCGGCTCCATCGCGGAACGGGAGTGGGTGGAGGAGATCATCACGCGAAGTAAGACTGCAATGCAAAATCCCGCCAGCATCAGCTGCTGACTACTGGCTCCTGGCTTCTGGCTCCTGTATCCTTCCACTATCATCCCACGCAACCCTAGCGAAGCACCCCCATGTCCTACTTCCCCGAAGTCCCCACCAAGATCGCCTACGAAGGCCCTACCAGCAAGAACCCGCTCAGCTTCAAGCACTACAAGGCGGACGAAGTCGTCGAAGGCAAGACCATGCACGACTGGTTCCGCTTCGCCGTCTCCTACTGGCATGCTTTCCGTGGCACCGGCGCCGACCCGTTCGGCCCGGGCTGTGCCGTGCGGCCTTGGGAAGATGGCACCGATAGCGTCGAGATGGCCCAGAAGCGGGTTCGCGTGGCCTTCGAGTTCCTGCAGAAGCTCGGCGTTGGCTTCTACTGCTTCCACGACCGCGACGTCGCCCCCGAAGGCAAAACCCTGGCCGAGAGCAACAAGAACCTGGATGCCGTGGTCAAGGTGCTGAAGGAAGAGCAGGACCGCACCGGCATCAAGCTCCTCTGGGGCACCGCGAATCTGTTCAGCAACAAACGCTACGTACACGGTGCCGCTACTAGCCCGAATGCCGATGTCTTCGCCTATGCAGCCGCCCAGGTGAAGAAGGCGATGGAAGTGACCAAAGACCTCGGCGGTTCAGGCTACACCTTCTGGGGTGGCCGCGAAGGCTACAGCAACCTCTACAACACCGACATGAAGCGCGAGCTGGACCACCTCGGCCGCTTCCTCAACCTCGCCGTCGAGTACAAGAAGAAGATCGGCTTCACCGGGCAGTTCTACATCGAGCCGAAGCCGAAGGAACCCACGGTTCACCAGTACGACTTCGATGCCGCCAGTTGCATCGCCTTCCTGAAAACCTACGGCCTGGACAAGGACTTCAAGCTCAACATCGAAACCAACCACGCCACCCTGGCCGGCCACACCATATTCCACGAGATGCAGTACGCCAGCCAGTACGGCTTCCTCGGCTCCATCGATGCCAACCGGGGCGACCTCCTCCTCGGCTGGGACACCGACCAATTCCCCACCGACATCTACATGACCGCCACCTGCATGCTCGTCGTCCTGGAACAGAAAGGCTTCGGCACCGGCGGCATCAACTTCGACGCCAAGGTCAGAAGAGAAAGCTTTGAACCAGTCGATCTCTTCCACGCTCACATCGGCGGCATGGATGCCTTTGCAAGAGGCCTCAAGATCGCCGCTCAGATGCGCAAAGACGGAGCCTTCAGCAAGTTCATCAAAGACCGCTACGTCTCTTGGGATAGTGGTATTGGTGCGACGATTGAGAAGGGTGCCGCGAAGTTCGAAGACCTGGAGAAGTACATGCTCGAAAAGGGCGACGCCGCCCCAAACACGAGTGGCCGGCAGGAGATGTTGGAGAATGTGATGAATGGGTATCTGTAACGACCGCAGAGGATTGAGGCATGCACAAAAAAGCGTTCGTTAGTCACGCAAGCGAAGACAAAGAACGGTTCGTTCTTGACTTCGCTAGCAAGTTGCGTGCAAATGGTGTAGACGCATGGCTTGACCGTTGGGAAATGCTCCCCGGTGATAGTTTGGTAGATAAGATATTTGAAGAAGGACTGAAGGAAGCGAATGCGGTTATCGTCGTGCTTTCCAAACATAGCGTAAAGAAACCGTGGGTTGTAGAAGAATTAAATGCAGCGTTTGTAAAACGGATTCAAGCACAAACAAAATTGATCCCGGTGCTTATTGATGATTGCGACGTGCCAGAATGTCTTGCCTCGACGCTGTGGGAAAAGATTAATCCAAATTCAGATTACAATGAGAACGTTCGCCGCATTGTGAATTCAATCTATGGCATCAATCAAAAGCCTGAACTGGGTAACCCTCCTACGATTACATCGCTAATAATCGATGATATTCCGGGGTTGACACGACAGGATAGCATTGTCTTTTCGACAACATACGAGGAAATGCTGCGGACATCCCGAGATCAGTTAGATTTCAAGCATGCATTGACCTTAATCCAAGCCAAAGGTCTGACACTACAGGAAATCATCGATAGTTGCGAGATCCTGGATGAAGGTCATTATCTGGGATGCTTAAAAGTCCTGTCGCCTGATCCCGTGGATCGAATATTTTCACTAAACAGAACCACTCTCGGTTTAGACACCTATCTTCGCTCAAAGCTACCTGAATACGATGCGATCACTTCGCAGGTGATGTCCAAGATTGTGAATCAAAACGAAGATAATCATGAAATCGCTGTGTCGCTTAACTGCAATCAGTTGGTGGTCGATCACATCTTTCGACTGCTGATTGACAGAAATCTAATAGGAGCCCAACGGACTCTCGATGGCACCTTTCATCTGCACAAAATCTCACCACAATTGAAAAGAATGCTACAGGGTAATTAATCAGATTCGGTTGCGCAATGCCTCAGCCCTGTGTCCAGTTTCATCAATAAAGCCGCGGCAGGGTTATCCGGTACTCGGGATGACCCTGGTTCGCAAGACTTGCCTACAGCAGGGTCATGCTGATTACAGCATACCCCTGTCACATTTCACTGAACCTGCCCCCTCACAGCGTCCTCAAAAACGCAATCAGCGCCTTCTTCTCTTCCTCAGACAGATCGAGCCCAAACTTGTGCCCCGGCACCGCCCGTGTCTTGACTCCCGGCCCCTTCCAGCCACTGGGTACATAGTCATCCCGCAGTCTCTTCGGATCAAACCAATCTTCCAACGACGCCACTGATCCGGAATGCTCATACAAACCGCGATACCAGACGCCACGAAGCGTGGGAATCTTGTAGTACCCGGTCCCCTTGCGCGTCTTGAGCGCCAGACCGGGGTCGGTTTCCACTCGTCGCTTACTGACATCTAGGCCCATGTCGCCAGCATCCTCAGGCGGGTCAAAGCCAGTGGCGGCTACCAGCTTGTTGTTCGTGTAGAGAGGCGGCGTATGACACTGCGCACAGCCTTCCGCTTTAAAAATCCTCTCACCCTGCTGAGCAAGGTCGTCAAACGGATGGGGACTCTTCACATGCTCCAGCGAGTAAAGGTAAAGGCCCATCGCATACATGGCCTCGTCTGGCGGTCGTTTCCGCAGCCGCTGGGGCGTCTCCGGCACCATCCGGTGCGGCCCAAACACGCCATTGTCAGCAAACTCGACGAGTATCCCATAGCGGGCGATATCTTCCGGCCCCCGATCACGATGCGTCGCCGTGGCGGGGTGGCACTGGTAAATAATGAATGAAACCGTGGCACTGCTTTGAGTACTCTCAAAGCAGTGAAGACCATGCGATCACTCCGCGCGCCTTCCACTGCTTTCGGAATACCGAAAGCAGTGCCACAATACACTACTATCTCAACCCTTCATCGCCTTCTCAATCGCCGCCACGTCAATCTTCCCCATCGTCATCATCGCCGCAAAGGCCCGCTGAGCCACAGCCGGGTCGGCATGGGTGTAGGCTTGCGTCAGCACCACCGGAGTGATCTGCCAGTTGACGCCCCATTTGTCCTTGCACCAGCCGCATTGGCTTTCCTGTCCGCCGTTGCCGACGATGGCGTTCCAGTAGCGGTCCGTCTCCGCCTGGTCATCGGTGGCTACCTGAAACGAGAACGCTTCGGTCTGCTTGAACGCTGGCCCGCCATTCAGCCCCAGGCAGGGGATGCCCAGTACGGTGAACTCCACCGTCAGCACATCCCCCTTCTTCCCGGAAGGGAAATCGGACGGGGCGCGGTGCACTGCCTTCACTTCGGAGTTGGGAAACGTCTTCGCGTAGAACCGTGCTGCCTCCTCCGCTTCGCGATCGAACCACAGGCAAATCGTGTTCTTCGCAGGCTTGGCCATGACGTTGCTCCTTCGGGGTGGTTACCAGGTTATTACGATTTATGTACCAAAAAGCACAGCACCATGTTGCGAGGCTTGAGATTCAGTTGCCTTCCATTTCCTTCACGATTTGTCGCAGCAACTGCCTGATCCTGGCATGGGCTGTTCGTTGCAGGCGTATGCAACTGGATCGCCACTTCCGAAGATCCCTTCGCAGAACGCGATTGGTGGCGGGGCGTTGCTGGTGCAGTTGTTCCAGTTCCAGAATCCAGGCCAGCGTGTTGAGAGCATCGTGGTAGCGGCCGAGTTGTTCCTGCAACGGTTCGAGTGTAGACAGCCAGGCTGCATCCTGAGGAAGGATGTGCTCGAGATACTGCAAACGATAGCGCAGCTTCTTGGTGGAAATGCGGAACGGGTGCAGACACTCCGGGTGCGTCAGCGAGGTCGCAGCCTGCTCCGCCCATCGGGTGAGCATTCGTTGCAGCCAGCGCTGGCTCCTGCGATTCCAGCGGAAGTTGCGTGACGGGGCCAGCACCTTCCTGAGTTTGACGATCAGTTTTTTCCCATTGGTCACATCGTCATCGAACAGCTTGCGAGTTTGCTGGTACTGCAACAACCACGAGTGCTCCAGATGACCCAGTAACTGCTGCTGCGCTTTGGACCTGGGGAAACTGGCATGGAACAATTCCAGACGGATATCAGCGTCGCGCAGTTTGCCCAGGTGATGACGCACAGCCTGCCAGTAGCGAAGGACGCGGCGGCCACGCTTCACAGCATGCGCGCGATGCAATAACTGCCAGCCAGCTGCACACTTTCTCGTGAGCTTGCGTATTTCATGAGGCGTTGCTGGATCGTACGAATCTGCAGCCTGAAGACGCTGCAGCAGTTGTTGCAACTGCTGGGCCTGCCGCAGGACCGCTTTGCCGGTGGCTTTGACTGTGGCAGCATCCAGATCAATCGTCGGGATAGGACAAGACATGGTGTTATTGTCATGCCAACGTCAATACGATGCAACGACAATCCCTGGCTGGGTGGCCTTCCAGCAGACACAGGGGGCATCCCATCCCCTACGACGCTTGTTATGCATAGGATTTGCTAGAGAACTGATTCCGCCAGCGAATCAGACGCACCATGTTGCCGCTGAACCACGATGATGTATGCAGTTGGCGAGACCGTTGCTGATCACCAGTTCCTGCTTCCCAGTGGCGAACCTGCGAGGCTTTCACAACTGGCTTCGGGTGCGGTCGTGCTGATCTTTTACCGACATCTCATGTGAATCCTCTGTCAGGCACACCTCGGGGAGGTGAAAGCCCAGTTGGATGCGATCCGAGCCAGGGGGGCGGAAGTCGTCGTTGTAACGCCAAGCCGGTCGGAGGATCTGCGAGATGTGCTGGCGGGGAATCCCCAACCCTTCCCCATGGTGGGTGACCCGGAGCGTGAAGCCTATCGTGCCTTCGGCCTGGCTCGGGGTAAAGCCCGCATGTTCCTTTCGCCCCGGATCATTGGCCACTATCTCTCCAGGATGTGGGCTGGCTGGAAAGTGCGCAAGCCGCGCCGCGGGGAAGACCTGCTGCAACTCGGAGGCGACTTCGTTCTCGATAGCTCACGCCGTCTGACCTTCGCCTATCGCAGTGTCGATCCCACTGATCGACCTTCAGTTCAACAGTTACTCGATGCAATCCCTCAGGCTTCTCCTGCGTCGTAACAATAGTCAACGAGTTCAGGGAGTTACCCATGTTCCGCATCCTGCCATTGTTTGTCTGCTACGTCATGCTTCTGTCCGGTACGCGAGCTGACGACAAACCTGATCCCCAGATCCAGGCTGTATTGGAATACTTCGCCAGGAATGGCTTCAAAATGGAAAAGGCCAAGGAATGGGGCTGGCATGTGGTGGACCCGAAGTTCGATGGCTACTTCATCCTTGTGACGTTCAAGAGCTTTCCAACCAATGCCACGGAAAAGGAAATGAAACAGGTCGTTGAGCAGACAAACCTGGCGTTGATGCTGAATGCCCCTGCCCGTCTCGCCATGTCGTACCCCGCCCTGCGGGGAGATGCTCCAGGTGAGCCCAAACACAAGGCACCCGATTTGAAAAAGCTGGGTATTGAAGACAAAATGATCAAGCTCTTCATGGAGTATCGGCCAACGAAGTGAGCAGCCTCCTGTTGCCGATATGACCACCATGTGGAAGATCCCTTCCGAGGGTTACTGCGATCAGTGATACGCTGACCGGTAGAACAGCTGGTTACATCATGAGTGTGGAAAGGCTACGAACGCCGCAACCCGGATTTCGTCTGGGAAAATGTGCTCTAGCTCTCCGAACACGTAAGTGACCGTTACAGAGGTTCCTCGCATAACGGATCATCTGTTGGTCTCCCTTTGGACTGAGAAATGACGAAAGGTGACACAATCTGAAACAATGTCCACATCCTGGTCTGGACAAAAGTCGATAGATAGGTAAACTGCCCTCAATGAAGTACTTTGCTCAACCGTTTGTGCAGATTGCAATCACATCTCGCTTTTGATCGGTTTCCTTCTGAATCTGTCAGCTTATCCTATTCTGTCGTCGTGCCTCACTGGCTCTCCGTTATCCCGGCTTCATTCGCCAGCTCGCGACCAGGCAGTGTTGATTCCATCGAATAGCGAGTCATTCATTCGCTCGTTCGACAGTCGGAAATCCATCAAAGCGTTCCAACACTTTCCCTTTCTGGCAGGTACTCTGCTGGAAACCCAACCCCGATATTGCACGCAGCAACTCAAGAACCTGCTTCCACTGTTGGACGCATCGGATGCTGCGATTTGAGTCACCTGTAGAGATCGTTCTGCAGGAGTTTGCCTGGGCTGAAGCAATTCACCGTGAAAAGCTGAATGACCAGGTATGGAGTAGAGACAATGAGTAAGAAATTGTATGTCGGTAACCTCTCCTACGAGACCACCGACGCCGATCTGCGTGACATGTTCGAACAGCATGGCAGCGTTTCCTCAGCCCAGGTGATTATGGACCGTGATACCGGCCGTTCCAAGGGCTTCGGGTTTGTCGAGATGGGCGATAGTCAGAATGCTGATGCCGCCATCTCCGCAATGAATGGTCAATCCAGCGGTGGTCGTCAGTTGACGGTCAACGAAGCTCGCCCCAAGACTACCACCGGTGGTGGTAGCCGTGGCAATTTCGGTGGTGGCAATCGTCGCTATTAATCCTACCGAACTCACGCACAAGGCCTGCAGCATTCTTGCTGCAGGCTTTCTCGTTTGGCATGCCTATCACTACGGAAGACTGTGAGCTGTAAGTGGCAAGAGTGCCCGTTTAGAGATTTTTCAGAAAGCCCTATTTCCCTGCTGAACCGCGTCGATTCCTATGCTACATTCTTCCAACTACCTGTTTTACATCTGGAAGAATCACATGAAACGTCTGCTCTGTCTGTCGCTGATGTGCCTGTGGGCCACCGTGGCCCAGGCTGCTGATCTCAAGGTGGGTGACACTGCCCCGGCTTTGGCCGTCAGCAAGTTCGTCAAGGGCGAGCCAGTCAAGGAACTGCAGCTCGGTCAGACCTACGTGGTGGAATTCTGGGCCACGTGGTGCGGACCCTGCATCGAGAATATCCCCAAGCTTACTGCCATGCAGAAGAAGTATGGCAACAAGGTCGTCTTTGTGGGCGTCAGTGTGTGGGAACGCGATCAATCCAAAGTTGTACCCTTCGTCACCAAGATGGGTAGCAAGATGAACTATCGCGTTGCCATGGACAAAGTACAGGGCAATGATGCGAGCAACGGTTACATGGCTACCAACTGGGTCAAAGCAGCAGGCCGTAAAGGCATCCCTTGCGCCTTCATCGTCAATAAGGAAGGGAAGATCGCCTGGATCGGTCACCCCGCTCAAATGGAAAAGGTGATTGATAACGTGCTGGCTGGTGTAGCTATCAAATAACGTGCTGCACGAATCGTTGGCCCTGGTGTGCATCCACACCAGGGCATTCCCATTTCCACGCGAAAGAACTGACACACCTACCTATGCTGCTGGGAATCATTTCCGATACGCACGACCATGCCAAGCGTACGGCACGTGCCATCAAGCTGTTCACTCAAGCTGGGGTGGAAGCGGTAGTGCACTGTGGGGATATCTGCGAGCCAAACATACTTTCTCTTTTTGAAGGTACCCCGACCAGCTACGTGCTGGGCAACAACGACTATGAACCAGAGTTGCAAGCATTCGCGAAAAAATCGTCGGAGATGTCCTATCTGGGAGAAGGGGGCATCATCACTCTGGCTGGCAAAAAGATCGCTGTGACTCACGGTCATCTGCATCGGATTACCCGTGAGCTGCTGGGGCAGCAGCCCGACTATCTGCTCTCCGGGCATACCCACGTGGCAGTTCACGAAATGGTACGCGGCGTTACCTGCATCAACCCAGGGGCACTGCATCGTGCTCCTGAGTACAGCGTTGCCCTGCTTAACCTGGCAACGAACGACCTGCAATGGCTGCCAGTGACTTCCTAGATATCATCTCCTCGTGTCTGGAACGCATTGCATGTCCCACGAATGGCCGACCACCACGCTGACAGTGCTGGAGGGCCAGGTGGAGATTGTGCAATTGGATGCAACCCGCCGTCGTGTGACCCTTCACCCGGTCTCCGCTGATCTATTCATCCCTCGTCGCCAGTTGGAAACGACCCTGCCCGAGGAATGCATCCACATCCTGCTGAAGCAGTCGTTTGCCTGGCTGTGCGACGCCCTCGCACGACATGATGATCCAAACTATGTGAAGAAGGTGCTGCACGAGCAGATGCACGCCTACTTTCAGCCGGATGACTTCCGGGGCAAGCGCATCCTGGATTTCGGGTGTGGGCAGGGTGCATCGACCATGATCATGGGCGAGTTGTTTCCCCAGGCGGAAGTGGTGGGAGTCGAACTGCAAGCAGTTAACATCGCCATTGCGAACCAACTCCGCGATGCCCGCCGCCTGTCCAATGTGCAGTTCCTGCTCTCACCGACGCCTGACAGCCTGCCCGACCAGATCGGCCAGTTTGACTTCATCATGCTCAGCGCAGTCTACGAACATATGCTGCCTGACGAACGGCGTACGCTGATGCCATTGCTCTGGAGTTATCTGAAGCCGCAGGGTGCGCTGCTGATCAATCAAACGCCTTATCGCTATTATCCGAAGGAGCATCACACCACGGGACTCTGGCTGATCAACTATTTTCCCAGATCGCTGACACACTGGATGGCCAACAGATTCGCCCGCATCAATCCTGAAGTGAATCGTTCCCCTGACTGGAAGGTGCTTTTGCGTGCAGGCATCCGCGGGGGTACCGAAGGCGAAGTCCTTCGCATTCTGCGACTGGGATCAGGCGGCAAACCCCGTGTCATGCAGCCTCGTGAAATGGACCGTGCTGCTTACTGGCTGTCACGCACAAACCCGCACAGCAACCGTCTGCTCAAGCGATGTATTGCTTCCGTCTTTCGGCTCACCGACCGCCTGCTGGGAACGATCCCCAGCACACATCTGGATGTGGTGATCCGCAAAGAAGAGTGTGAGGCCGAGGTTAGATCATATTCCCGGGCAAGGGTCCTTCCCACTTGATGTGGTCGGAGTACTCCTTTTCCTGCGGCATGACAAAGGCCTTGCTGCTGGTGTGATCCATGCCGTTGATGACAAAAGCCTTGGGGCCATTCATGTCATCGGCGTAATAGCTGTCCTTCCAGAGGTACTGATCGGTGAACCAGCGGAGCGCCTTGGCAGTGGTTTCCACCCAGGGGGCCCGGCTGGCACCCTTGCTGCTCATCTGCATGGCAAACTTGCCATCACCTTCAAACGTGCGGGTCCAGGCACGACCGTTAATATCCTTGAGGAACTTCTGCTCCGTGACGGGATGGCCGGGGATCACCTTCACATAGAACTGGTGGACATCGGGAGCGGAGACAAAGCGGGCGCTGAAGCATTGGCCGATGACGCGAAGTGCCTGCGGGTTGTTCCCCAGGGTGCACGCCCGGAACTCCACCCAGCGGACCTTGAGCTGGCGAAGCTGACGCATCTTTTCGACGATGCGAGCCACGCTGCCCTTGGGATAGTACTTCTTGGTGGTACCACCGTAGCCGTTGCCATAGAGCAAAGGTTGCTCTTTTTCGTACTTGGCCATGTCCTCGGCGGAAGTGTTCTTGTTCAAATGGTCGAGAAGTGGCTCGAGTACATCGACGGTCGCCTTCAAGGTGGTGTTGGCACACAAGGGCATTGCCAGGCCCAGGCCAAAGTCCATCTCATTGTGAGCGCCATGGCAGACGATCAGGAACATCTCCTTGCGGAGAAACTTCTTGCTGGCCGCAGCAATCATGGTATCGAGGATCTTCTCGAAGTTGATCTGCGGGATGCGTTCCGTGGAGGAAATGTAGAGTGAGTGCTTCTGGTACTCTGACATTTCGTACTGGAACGTGCGATAGTATTCGACAACCGGGTTGAACGCAGCCGCAGCGTCGGTGATGAGTAAGGCAGGGCTCTTGGTCATGATCGTACTCATGGATAAGGGTGCAGACTGAATGAAGACCAGCCTGCCAATCAGCAGGCCGGGTGATAGTCCGCTATTCGCCTAGCACCAAAGAGCCGAATCTGTGCCTAAGTTTCACTAAATACATCCATGAACCTGAAATCAACTGGCAGCAGGCTGCTTCACGCACAGGACATTCCCTTCGGGGTCACGTATCTTCATGATCCAACCCACCGTGGGAATCTCACACTTGGGCATAATGATCGTCCCACCTTGAGCCACAATGGACTTGGCAATGGCATCAATGTCCTCCACTGCAAAGGTGCATTCCAGACCGTTGAGGCGTTCACCGGGAACTATGTCATGGCGCTGCTGCAAGGCACCGCAGACCCCTGGACTGGTGCTGTCTCCGGTGGTGATGAGGAAGAAGCCGGGAGGCCCCCAGGCCTGAAACTTCCAGCCGAAGACCTTTTCGTAGAACTCCCTGGCGCGTGGCAATTGATCGGCATGGATTGCAAAGAAGTCGAGGTTGCTAGGCATCTGCATCTCCTGTGAAGGTTGACTGAAGATACCATATCCTATCGATACGGTGCTCGTCTCTCGCTATTCTGCCAATCTATGTCGAAAAAGCGTCAACCCGGTACAGACCCCGTAGATGGCATCCTCATTCGCTCCCTGGCGGTCAGACATGTCTCTTCCACCCTGATCCGCGAGCATGCCCATGATTGGCATCAACTGATTTATTCCAGCGAAGGAGTGATGGGGGTGCGAACGCCTGCTGGGGAATGGGTGGTGCCACCCAACCGAGGCGTGTGGGTGCCGGCGGGAGCAAAGCACAGCATCGAGTTGTCAGGCCCCGTGTTCATTCAAACGTTGTACGTGCATCCCACCGTTCAAGCAGATTTGCCACTGAACTGTGCTGCAGTGAACATCTCGCCGCTGCTGCGGGAGTTGATTCTGCATGCCATTGCCTGTGGCCCTCTTGATCAACGCCGTCCCGAACAGGCCAGGCTCATCGCCTTCGTACTTGATCAGCTCCGCGTGCTGCCCGCCATGGCTCTGCAGCTTCCTGCCATCACCGATCCTCGCGCAACTCACCTGGTCAAGTGGATGCGGGCCCATCCGGAGGATCAGTCCTCGCTCAAGCAACTGGCCAGGCGGGCTGACATGAGCGTCCGCACCCTGGAACGGCTGTTTCTGCACGACACCGGCATGACTCTGGGTAAGTGGCGACAGCAACTGCGACTACTGCATGCCTTGCGGCTGCTGGCTCATCGCCGCTCGATCACCGAAGTGGCACTGGCAGTCGGCTATGACAGCACCAGCGCCTTCATCGCCGCCTTCAAACGCATCCTGGGTACGACACCGGGGAGGTACTTTGGGTAAGACCTGCTACAAGCCAGCAGGTTTGGGTTTGCAAAGTATCAGCTTCAGTATAAAAGTGTCAGGCTAATCAGTCGCTTCAAGGTCTACACTACAGACTGTCACACGGCATCAATTCCAGAATTGCTGACGGGCAACTGATACCTCGTAGTTCCCGCAACCCTACCGATACATACAGGAATTCTGATCATTCTTTCATGAACACGCCCGGATGCAACAGTTACCGCCACTTTCTACTGGCACTTTGCTCAGGTTTTGAACACAATAGCACTACCGCTACTCTCCCTCCCTCCGCGTGTGTTATATGTGTTGTCACCTGCTGACTGTTTTGCTTGTTGTTGCACCGCCCCCTGCAAAGATGTTAGCCGCTGATGTCATGCCCTACTCGCGTCTCGCACCGGCGAAGGTGCAGCCCGGGTTATGCACATTGACTTACCGCATCAGTACGCAATCACCTGAGTGTCAGAAGTTCTTTGACCAGGGGCTAGGCTATTTCTACTCCTATGTCTGGCACGAAGCTGCCCGGAGTTTTGAAACAGCAGCCCGTCACGATCCCGAATGTGCCATGGCCTGGCTGGGACTGAGCAAAGCACTGAGCCAGTGGTCGTCCCGCTCCAGCAAAGCCCAGGATGCACTTAAAAAAGCCTATGAATTGCGACAGAATGCAAGCTACTCAGAAAAACAACTGATTGAAGCGCGGGCTATGGAGAAGGGCATCGCCAAGGATGCTCCTCCGGTCGATGGCAATGCCCGCAAGCTGGCTGCACAGAAGATCCTCGACGAACTCATCGTACTCTATCCTGACGATGAAGAAGCATGGATGTCCCGAGGCAATCTTGCTGCTGATGACAAATTCTTTGGCGGCAACCCTGCATCGGCGCTCTACTACCTCTCCGTCATCAAGCTGAACCCTCTGCATCCAGGTGCCAATCACGAACTGCTGCATCGGTATGAATACGGGCAGCGCCCCACGCTCGGCTGGATCTATTCTGAGAAATACATCGAGTCTTCCCCCGGTATTCCCCATTCCTGGCACATGCAGGGACACCTGGCCACACGACTGGGTCGCTGGGAAAAGGCAGCGGATCAGGCGCTGAAATCGATAGCCCTGCAACGACAGCATAACCACTTGTGGAAGCTGAAGCCTAACGATGACCATCAATGGTCACATCATCTGGAAACCTGCCTGCAGATTCTCACCCATCAGGGAAGGTATCGGGAAGCCCGACAGGTTTATGACGAAATGCTGAGCTTGAAGTTCAATACGCCGGAAGCGTTCGCCCGCTTCCTCTATCAATCGCACGATGATGCTGGTCTGCAGAAGTGGCTCGACGAAGCCCGAACCAAGAACAAGAACACCGTGAATTACTACGCTGCCCTGCTTCAGCTCCGTCGCGGTGATCTGACCAAGGCACAGCCAGAGATCGACGCTCTGGAAGAGGCACTCAAGAAGAATCCCAAGGACACGAAACTGCAGAACAAAGTCTGGGAAACCCGGGGCCTGGCTCAGTGTAAAGGAGGCATGGTCGATCAGGGTCTTGCCTTGTTGAAGAAGGCCGCTGATGCTTCCAAGAACGATTACCAGCAGCATGCCTGGGGGCATGGTGCGTATTACATGGAAGTGTGGGGGCTGGCAGCGCTCACCGCTGGTCGAGATGCCATGGCGGAAGAGGCTTTCCTCGAGGCTCTGGCCCACGACCCAGGCAGTTTCCAGGGTGCCCTGGGACTTCAGGTGCTCTGCGAACGGCAGGGCAAGACCGACGAAGCCAAAGTCTATCAAGCCATGGCAGAGAAAGCCTGGCAGCATGCTGAAGTCAAGGTCTATACCTCCGCCGTAGCAGAGGTTCGTCAATCGAAGTCGCCGTCTACCTTGTCCACGCGTGCAGGGCAATAGTCCGAAGGAGTCCGGGAATGTTCGTGCTGGTCCTCATGCTGATGCCTGCGCTCGACCTCGTATCGGGTCCGCAACCGGGAAAGAAGTTTGGCCCCTATACGTTCCTGATGGCCACCGGGCCTAATCGGGGCACCTCGCACTGTTATGTGTGTGAGACGGGCGATGACCCCGCCATCATTATCCTGGCTCGATCCACCTCAGAACCGCTTGGCGAACTGGCCAGGCAGGTGGACAAGGAACTCAGTAAACAGAAGAAACTACGTGGCTGGATCACTTTTGTCGGCATGCCTCAGCCAAGCAAGGAACCGGAACTGGTCAAATGGAGCAGAACGCTGGGTCTGCGCTTCTTACCTCTTGGTATCTTTGAATCGCAAGCGGGGCCACCGGGCTACAAGCTGCACAGTGATGCAGACCTCACCATACTGCTGGTCAAGGAAAGCAAAGTCGTACATAACTTCGCCTACCCTGTCAAAGGGTTGACCACCGCAGACAACAAGAAGATAGTCGATCTGCTCAACAGACTGATCAAGTAACACGTCAGCGGTTGGACTGTGCTTCGGACACCAGCTTGGAACCAAGAATCAGGACCAGCACAATCACGATACCACCCATGTACCAGAACCACTTGGGCAGTTCATTGCGCTGAGGCGTGGTTGAGCTGTCGACAAAGCCGGCAATGGCACCAGCACGGGTCACTTCTTCGGGTTTGAGTGTCCACTCCCTGCTGCCAGGTGCCACGCGAACCATCGTTAGATTCTGAAGCTTGGCCTCACCGAGGATGGTGCTGGTGTGCTTGATGCGTAGCACGACCTCTCCGCCAAGATTCCATTCCAGTGCGTCATCTGCAGGCAATTTAGCCTTCAGATCTTTCTCCCGCAGAAACGTAATGGTACGAAGGTCGTTCCAGACCTCAGCATTGCTGCGGGCCCCATCGTCCGTGTGATGTGCTACGAGATAGACTTGTCCATCCACTTCAATGGTCAGTTTCATCAGGCGTGCTGCATGTGCTGAAGTCAGCGACACACAGCACACAAGGAAGGTGAGAGAGTAAGCCAGGCGTAACATGATTCACTCCAAAGCTGCACTGCAATCGTATGGCAAAGTACAAACAAGGGAATATCTGCCTGGCCGAACCTTTATCTGGCAATGGCCGGTATGCTGGCAGTTATTCAGCTGGCGGAATGCCCAGCAGGCGGTTTACCTCTTCGATCGTTGACGAATCGCGAACGAATTCCTTCATGAGTTCAGGGAACGAGAGTGAACCAAACTTGACCACCCGCTTGAGCAGGAAGGGGATGGGGCTATGAGGTTCCAGCCGAGCCAGGGCATCCGCAATGGTTTCGATCTGCCGGTACAAGCCTTCGCGTGACATGGTTCGAGGCTCCGCAGAAGTGGCTGTGGATGAACCTTCGCTCTGGGATTCCTGATTGCCAGCTGCTGCCTGCTGGGCTTCTGGGTCATTCAGCAAGCCCTTGGATTTGAGCAGTTTCTCGATTTCCCTGGATACTGCCATGACGACCCGGCCCAGATTATCGGGATTCTCTTCGCTCGTCAGATCTGGTGCATTCTCCTTGCCAAAACGGGCATCGAGCGCTTGACCCAATTCCTCCAGGGCCTGTTTGGCTTCCTTGACCGACTCAGCCAGCTTCTGGAATTCGTCAAGCTCCTTGGCACGTAGTGATTCGAAGGCACGAAGGAATTCTTCTTTCTGTCCCGGCTTGGCCGTTTCCATCAAATACACGTAGCTGTAGTTGACTTCGTCCCGGTTGAACAGTTTCAGGCCAGCAACGGTCCCGGGAAATTTGGCGCCCTTGATCGAATGATTGATCCACAGAAATGGCCCGATGCGGACAGAGTCATCTTCGCCCGGGTCGGGTTTCGGATGAATGCGATCCCAGCAGTCGGAGACCATCCTGCTGATGAGTTTCAGACCTGATGCCAGTCCCGGGAAGCCATCTCGCTTGCTGAGTGCCTCTGTCAGCCGGATCGCAACGAGAAGATCCTTGGACGTGCTGGTCAACGTGTCAACTGCCAGGTTGACCACACCATGCCAGTCGGCTCGCTTGTCCGCTGCTCCTGCCTGCAAGTCAAAAGCATCGGGCTCTCGGCGCAATTCATCCAGTTTGCGACGTATATCTCCGGGCAACGGAACGCCTGCGGGATCGTCCCCCGGAATGGGGGCTAACAAACTCTCGATATCGATCTTTTCCGCCATGGAGGGCCTCATTGGAACGAACAGGTTGCATCAGCAGGAAAATCTAGGATAATAGCTATCCTGATGGAGTGGCTGACGACCGCAAGCCCAATCCTCGCAATTGCAATGACGCAATGCAAGGACTATTCCATCTGCACGCTTTATGACTGGTAAATGAGCGACCCGCCCGCCCCGCTTCAGGATTAATCGCTACATGGCCAAGATGTATCAAGAAGGTGATCGACCCATACCAGGGTACCAACTGCTCACCTTTCTGGGCGAAGGCGGATTTGGCGAAGTCTGGAAGGCCACCAACGAAAGCAGGATTGAAGTCGCCCTCAAGATCGTCAACCTGCAGGGTAAACAGAGCATACGCGAAGTCTTCGCCATCCGCAAACTGCGGAACGTCCGCCATCCCAACCTGATTCCCATCCTCGGTTTCTGGCTCAAGGACGAAGCAGGCAACATCATCCAGAACGCCGCTGCCGAGAGCATGAGTGGCTTCATGCTCGATGGTACGTTTCAGTTTTTCGTCTCCATGGGTCTGGCTGAAAAGACCTTGATGGATCGACTGAAGGAATGTCAGGCCGACGGCCATGCCGGCATACCTCTCGATGAATTGCTCGAGTACATGGATGAGTCTGCTCGCGCCCTCGACTTCCTGAACACTCCCCGGCATGACATGGGTGGTGAGGAAAAGGTCTCCATCGAGCACTGCGATATCAAGCCTCAGAATATTCTTCTCGTGGGCGGCTCGGTACAGATCTGTGACTTCGGCCTGGCCCGTATTCAGCAGCAGGGAACCAAACAGAACCAGACCACCAGCTTTTCCCATAATTACGTCGCCCCGGAAATGCTCAATCGGGACATGGGGCCCTGCCGCACGACCGATCAATATTCCCTTGCGGTAAGTTATGTTCAGCTCCGAACTGGCCGACTGCCGTTTGGCGATGTGAGTTTTGCACCTGCCGTGCTCGCCGCACACCTGGAAGGCAAGCTCGATTACTCCATGCTCCTGCCTGCTGAGCAGAAGATCGTCAAGCGGGCAACAGCACTGAACCCAACGGATCGATATCCCACAGCGCGGGCATTTGTGGACGCGCTCAAGGAGATGGCGACGACCCAATCACGGCCGATGAAACCATCTGTGGGTATCAAGGGACCCCTTCGTTCAGGCACCGAAATCGTCCCAGGCTACAAACTCGAAGAACTGATCGGCCGAGGCAGCTTCGGGGAAGTCTGGCGGGCTACTGCCCCGGGCCGCCTCAAGAAAGCCATCAAGATCATCCGCAATCTTGAACTCGCCTCCAGCCGGCAGGAACTGCGAAGCCTCGATCTCATCACTGAAGTCCGCCATCCTTACCTGATTCAGATCGAAGCCTGTTTCCTGCTCGACAAGCAGGGCGACATGATCGCCGACGAATCACGTGATGAGAAGGATGCCCCCAAGGCAGAGACGCTTGTCATCGTCAGTGAACTGGCTGACAGTCACCTTGGCAAACGCCTCCAGGACTGTCTGGCCGAAACAGGCCAGGGACTGCCACCCAAGGAATTACTCAGCTACATGAGACATGTGGCTGTAGCCCTGGATCGACTGAACGAAGATCATGACATTATCCACCGGGATGTAAAACCCGAAAACATCCTGCTCGTAGGAGGCATCGCCAAGCTGGCCGATTTCGGTCTCGCCAAGGCTCTCGAAGGCAGCTCCACCATGGTGCATACCAAAAGCATCGGCATGACCCCGGCGTATGCAGCACCGGAATTGTGCAGCGGCCGCATTGAAAAAGCGACCGACCAGTACAGCCTGGCCCTCACATACTATCATCTGCGGTCGGGCCGGCTTGCCACAGGTGATGTGGGTGATTTGTCGGAACTCATCCGGGCCCATCTGAATAACAAGCTCGATTTCAGCGCAGCCTTGCCAGTCGAAGCACAGGTGCTGCGAAAAGCGACGGCGCTCAAGTCACAGGATCGTTTCCCCAACTGTGCCAGTTTTATCAAGGCTCTGATGGCCAGCTTCTCGCAGAGCGAGCTGCCCAGGGATGTCAAAACCTCCTCATTCTCTTCTGTGGAATCCATGGAAGAGATGCCTGCTCTATCCTCGATGGGTTGGGATCAGGGCACCTTAAATCGCCCAACTCACCTGGCTGTGGAAGTGCAGCCTGCGTTGAAGGCGACTGATACTGTCAACAAGCTGACTGACACGGAGCGTGAAGCCGTCGCCAAGGCGCAGAAAAGCACAAAGAAAGGAACCAGCAGCGGTACCGTTACCACATTGCGCTCGCCTGCGCGTCGCCGTCGTTCCCGTGTGGCTCAGGTGGTGGTCTCGCTGATGCTGTTGACACTTGTGGGAGGCATTGTTGGCGGGTTCTTCTACCTCAGCAAGCAAGGGCCTAAGCCAACGGAACTCACACAGACAGACCCGATCAGGGAGAAAGACCCGGGGAAAGAGAAGAACCAAGAAAAAGAGCAGGAAAAGCCTAAGAACGCAGACAACAACACTCCTCCGAAGGCTCAACCGACAGGGACTGCGAAAAATACCACACCTCCGAAGAAGACTCCATCTGTAGAGCCTGAGAGGGTTAGCGCAGCGGTATTACTAGGCCAGGCGAACAAGGCATTACAGGAAAAACTACCTGTTCAGGCCGCTGAAGCCCTGCTCGAACTGAGTAAACGCTACCAGACAGGCGAAACACCTTTTGACCCCACAGCCCTCAGTTTTGCTGTTGAGTGTTATGCGCTGCTTGATGAGTCGCAACCCAAACGCAATGAACTGCGTGCCGCCTTCACCACGTACGCCAGCAAGCAGTTTGAAAGTCAGAGTACACTGCTCAAGGCAGACAGCAGTGAGATCAGTTGGACAGGAACAAGTAAACTCGTGGAGTTGATTCCCGAGACCAATCCCTGGGTGCAGGTGTTCCACATCGAAAAGTTACTGCACCTATCCAGCCTGAGTCCTGCTGACGATGCGATGCTGCAGAAGCGACTCAGCATGCTCTCCAGTACGCAACTCACCGATCTGGGTGTCTATGGTCAGTATCTGCAGGGGGCCATCGCCTGGCAGCTGAAGGATGCTGCCAAAGCAGTCAAAGTCTTCTCCAGTATTGATAAGGCTACCCCCGGCATAACATGGTCCGCTGCGCGACAAAGTCGCGTGGTTGACGCATTGAAAACCAGCCTGGCTGAGCACAAGCTGAAGGCTTTTCAACTCAACCGCTGGCGGAACCCCATTGTTTCCTCTGAAGATGCAGTTCAGTTCGCCAGCATCAGCAGGAAACTGGCAACCTGGACGGACAAACCACCTTCTGCAGAAGATCTGCCTCTCAACTTGCTGGCTGAGAGCGAAGGTACGCTCAGCGAAGTCGATGCCAGGGCGCTGCTCGCCAGATGGAAGGTGAGCGACCTTGCTCCACCGCTCCAGCAGGCGATGCTCTATCGCCAGTTTCAGGTACAGCAAGTTGCCAAAGTCGCACCTGAAGAGATGCTGCCAGTCGCATTGCAACTCTACAACACGGTACAGCAGCAGCCGACTCTTCAGCTCAAAGCCGAAGAGGCCGTGGAATTGCTGGATACCATGCTGGCATCGCTTGGAAGCCTGGGGCAAAAAGAAGATCTTCCGCTCAATACCAAGTCGCAAGTCGCACAGCTTTTTGCAGCCCGGGGCAGACTGATAGTAGAGAACAGCCTGGCAAATTGGGTGAAGAAGGATAACCGCCTCAAGACGGCTCTCTCTGACTTCGATATCGCGGTCAACTGCAGCAAGCAGAAGCTGGATAGTGAACGCAATGGTTTTCTGGTTTATCAGGCCTGGGTCAAACGTGAGTTGAAACAACGTGACTGGGCCCCTGCCATACGCACGGTCAATCTGTCCAACACACCTGGTCATGCCCAACCGATGCTCCTGTTGCTGCAAGGCTGGTCCCATTTGCAACAAGGTACACAGGCACGTTCGCAAGCCGACCGGCTCAAGTCCGTGAAGAATGCCCAGACAAGTTTCAGGAAACTCGTGGATGACTATGTGTCCCGCCCGGAAATACGTTACTGGGTCAACCAGGGTCGGTTAGGTGCCAGTCAGGCTTATCTGGAGAATGCCAACTACCTGGAAATTTCCGATCGAGAGGATGTCCGTAAGGATTGCCGGACCCAGCTTGAGTTGGCTGAGAAATATGCACGTGACGTAACGACAGACGAGCAAGCCGGGCTACTCAAACCAGAAGCCAACATGGCTCTGGGCAACGCACTGGAAGATTTCGGACTACTCCTGGGAGAAGGACGACATGCCGAAGCAGTAGCGTGCTTTGATGTGGCTGTCGAAGCCTGGAAGAATGATAAGCAGTATCCTCGTGCCCTGATGAATCGAGCCCGGGCGATGATCCGTTCCGAGAACACTGCTTACGATAAGCAGATTGAATCGGATCTGACTCGTGCCCAGCAGGCCATGCCTGAAGGAGATATTGCTTCGGAGATTCACTTCCTGGAAGCACGTGTGCAGCGAAAGAAGAACAATATTGACGAAGCCCGACGTCAACTGGGGCTGGCGATCTCCACTGCTGTTTCCCCCTCCTTCCGTGACGAGGCCAGGTGCTCGCTTCTGGAACTGGTGCTCTACACACCAGTCAACAAGTCGTCGCTCACGGAAGTGAAGGAACGCATTCAGGAGATCAGTCGAATGCAGCCCAAGGTGACTGAACTCGATCCGCAAATTCAGACCCGTGCCCGCTTCCTGCAGATGGAATCGATGAATGCCATCGCCAACTACTGCTACGAGTTGATGAAGACGAAGGAAGAGCTGAACAATTACCGTACGCCGTTCCTGGAACAGTTGAACAAGCTGGAGAACCTGTCCGACCCCATCGCCCGCTGGCACGCCGCCAAACACCGGGGCAAATGGCTGCTCCTGCAGGGAAAGTATCAGGACGCCTGGCAGGCCTTCGAGATCAATGGCGATTTCGAGAAACTGGTAGGCTCCCTGGAACGCATGTCGCGCAACCAGCGGCAATTGCAGTTACCCGCTTTTCTCGCCATGGTCTCAGCCCGCTATGAAGCGCTGTTACGCCTCGCCCCGATTTTGAGCACCCAACTGGAGAACAATTTTGCCCTCGTGGAACGCATCAGCAGGCTCCTGCCAGAGAATCATCCCCAGCGCGTACCTCTCACCGGCCTGGCAGGACTGTTGCGGTGGAAGTCCTGGAACTTGCTGAAAGTCGAAAAGGTCACACTCGATCGCTATCGTACCGATGCTGTTCGCATCCTGCAGAAACTGCTGAAGGACCAGGGACAGCATGCCGAGGCCTGGCAATGGGCGGCGGCCCTGGGAGACCTGGAGGACGATGCCGAGCTGAGCAAGAGCCTCTACCGCAAAAGTATTGAACTGATCAAGAGCATCCCCGAGACGGAAATGAGCAGCAACGACAAGAAAAACCTGGTGACCATCGTAGAGAAAGCGATGGAGAAGCGGTAGCGTGCAAAGCGACCAGTCGAGAAAGCCCCCGCGTCAAAAACGCCCATTTTCCTTTAATGCACCGTATTGCCCGCCACTGCAGGAGTTATGCTTCCCGCTCGGTAACCTCCGGGCTCGCTTGCCAGCCTCTCAGCAAATTGGCGAAGCTAGGCAATTCGTGCGAGTTGTAACAATCGCAGCTTCTATTCAACCTGTACAACCCGGCCTGCCGATGATGACGATATATTTCGTCTTTTCCGCTCTCGTGGCAGGGCTGGGCCATGGTGATGAACCGCACAACCTCGCGTACCCGCTGGCGCCTCGCTTTGACTAGCACGCTGAGCCTGTCCCTCGTTCCGGTCGTCGTGGGCCAGGAGGTGGTGCCCGCCTCGTTCCTGCCACCCGCCAAACCCGCTTCGTTGTTGAAGAAGCAGGGGGCCACCCAGCCGCCCCAGCCCTTCGGCGCTGGCAATGAACAGCCTACCCCCTCGCCTTCGGAATCGAATGTTGGTGGTGGCGCACCCGATCTGTTGAGCGGCTTCGGCAGTCGACGTGCCCAGGAAGCACAAACCGCCAGCCCCGGTACCAATGCGGTCTCGGGTAGCAGCGAATCGGGAAGCAACAAGGCCAGCACGGATGTCGGCGACTTTCTGGCCAAGTCTGAAGAAGCTCTTGGATTTGAAGTACAGCGTCGTTCACCCATCATCAGTGATCCCAGTATCCGTGGGTACCGGGCTGGCCAGATCACCACCTATCTCGACGGTGGCTGGGCTTATCCCGCCCGTATCGATCTGGATACCATTGTCAGCAAGATTGACTCTGCGAACATTCGCGATGTCGTCGTGATCAAAGGCCCTTATTCGGTACGTTACGGCTCCGGTTTCAGCTTCCTCGATATCGCTACGAATGCACCGCCTCGCTATGACTGTGCTTTTGAGAATCATGGGCAGATCATTTCCGGGTTCAAATCGAATGGCCAACAGCTGCGCGAACGAGGCGATTTCTTTGGTGGCAACTCTGATTTCGGATATCGACTGGGTTATACCCTGGGTGTCGGCAACGACTATACCGTACCGCAGGACATCATCGGACCTCCTCCATTCAATACCAACTTCGGCAATCTCGTCCCCGCCAGCTATAACTCGCAAAGCATCGACTACGCCTTCGGCTTCGACCTCTCCGAGAACAGCACCCTGTCGCTCTATGGCATGAATCTCGTGCAGCGCAATGTCGAACTGCCCGGATTCCCGTTCGACTTCCGCCGTCTGCAGAGTGACAATTTCACCGTCAGACACGAACTGCGTAACCAGACCTGGTTTGACAAACTGACTACCGATGCCTGGTACAACTATACCCAGTTCACCGGCGACAACGGCATTCAGGCCAATCCCAATTACAATCCCGGCCCGGGTTCAGAGGGAGGCGGCAGTCCGATCATTCCTCTCCCCGGTTACAGCAAACGTGGCTGGACGTACAACCCTCTCACTACCCGTGAGTTCGGTGACGAAGGGTTCTTCCCCGGCCTGGCCATTGCTGTCAGCGGCCAGACCATGACGACCGGTGTCCGCCAGATGATGAGTTGGGGCAACACCAAGGACATTGAGTTCATGGTCGGTTGGGATCTACGCTATCTCTCGCAGCGCAATGATGAGTATGACTTCTTCACAGCTAACACCGGAGCAGGTGGACTGGGCTTTACCAACTACCCGGTCCCCCGTTCGCATAATCTGGCTCGGGGCATCTTCAGCGATACGACGATGAACGTCTCCGATCGCTTCGTCGTGAAGATGGGCGGTCGACTTGATGTCG
This sequence comes from Gemmatales bacterium, assembly GCA_046350055.1. GTDB lineage: Bacteria > Planctomycetota > Planctomycetia > Gemmatales > HRBIN36 > JAEUIE01. The sequence goes on from JAXMBC010000001.1 coordinate 869,582, forward strand.
TCAATACCGACATCGATTCCTTCGATCAGGGGCTGACAGAAAACCAGATTCGCCAGGCGCTCGATAACCAGGCGTTCAATCGCGAGTTCGTACTGTGGAATGGGTACATCAGTTCCGAGTACAAGCTCTCCAAAGAACTCTCCGTACTGAGCGGGTTGGGTACCGGACAGCGTCCCGGCACACTCACTGAACTGTATGGCATCAGCCCCTACTCTGCCCAGTTCCAGCGATCACTCCACTTTTTCCGAGGCAACCCGGGACTGGCCCCGGAACAGCTCTTCCAGGCTGATGCCGGCTTTCGCACCGATGGCGAATGGTTCCGCGCCGGTGTTACAGGCTATGTATCCTGGGTGCGCAACTATATTACTGTGCAGCCCGATTATAACAGCCTGCCTCCGGAAGTGTATCAACTCACCGGGCAGGACCCGCCTCCTGCGCCTGGCACTATCCGTGACAGCATGGGATTCACCTTTGTGAATACCAACCTCGCATTCCTCACCGGCTTTGAAGCCTACACGGAAATCAACGTGCTGCCCTGGTTGACCGGCTATGCCCTCTCGAGCTATGTACAAGGTACCGACCTGACACGAGGCGACCGCGTTACCCCTGAGCAGATTGCTGGCGGATTGTTCCCCAGTGTGCCGGACAATGAACCGCTTCCCGGCATTGTGCCGCTTGATAACCGTGTGGGTATCCGGATTCACGAAACCAGCGATCAACCACGCTGGACGGTCGACCTGGGCGCCCGCATCGTGGTGAGTCAGAACCGCGTGGCCACTTCGCTGGGAGAAATCCCGACACCAGGTTTCACCGTTTACAACGTACGCGGCAACTGGCGCATCAACGATACCTGGGCCATCAGTGGCGGTATCGAAAACGTCTTCGACCGATTCTACCGGGAACACCTCGACATCATCACCGGCGCCGGTGTGTACCAGCCTGGCCGCAACTTCTACGCCGTCGTCGAAATGCGGTTCTAACGTGGGCGCGGCGTCCTGCCGCGAATGCAGTTCATAGAAGTACAGCAACCCGCAGCCACGCGATCAGGCCGCTGCGGGGAGGACGTACCACGTGTTGTTGCAGTCGCGGCAGGATGCCGTGTCCACTATTTCCTCCCTTCCTGTCCGCATCAGGCTGCGAAATCACATATTCTCTTGGACAACCAGTTTGCCTGTGCCATAATCGGCATCCGCAGGCCTCACGAGATCACGACACCAGGGTGCATTCATGCCTGAGTTCACACAAGCAAATCGACCTCTGCGTGTGAATACTCCGCTCGGTGAGAACAAGCTCCTGATTGCCGAATTCTCCGGCCAGGAAGAGCTCTCCCGGCTGTTTCATTACCAGTTACATCTGGCTGCTGAGCTTGATACGGTCATTAAGTTTGACGAAATCCTTGGTAAACCAGTCTGCGTGGAAGCGGATGTCATGGGCGGCCAGACAGGCACGCGTTTCTTTCACGGCATTGTCAGCCGGTTCAGCCAGGGTAAGCGGGATCAGAATTTCACTTATTATTCGGCTGAACTGCGGCCCATGTTCTGGTTGCTGACCCGCATCACCCAAAGCCGAATCTTCCAGCACATGACCGTGCCCGACATTCTGAAGAAGGTGCTCACCGGCCTGCCTGTCACCTGGGAGATTCAAGGTACTTTCGAGCCACGAGATTACTGCGTACAGTACCGGGAAAGTGACTTCGACTTCGCCAGCCGACTGATGGAAGAAGAAGGCATTTACTATTACTTCAAGCACACCAAAAGCGGCCACGACATGGTCGTGGCCAACACGCCGCAATCCCACGTTGCTGTCCCCTTCCAGCCCACGCTCCGTTACGAAGACATCGAGGGAGGTAACCGGCCTGACATGCGAATTCAGACTTGGGAGAAAACCCAGGAGATTCGCTCCGTCAAGACCGTGCTCTGGGATCATTGCTTCGAGCTGCCTCACAAACATCTCGATGCGGAAAAAGTCATTCAGGATACTTCAACTGTTGGAACGGTGGCACACAAGCTGAAGCTGCCTGTCGCGGAAAAGCTTGAGCTCTACGACTTCCCTGGTGAATATGCTCAGCGTTTCGACGGTATCGCGCCAGGCGGTGGCGATCGAGCTGCAGACATACAGAAGATCTTCAATGACAATATCCGCACAGTCAACCTGCGCATGCAGGAAGAAGCTGCCCAGGCATTGAGCATTGTGGCTGGCAGCAATGCGCCCCAAGTGACCGCTGGGCACCATTTCACCCTCGACAATCACTTCAATGCCAACGGCAAGTACCTGATTACCCGTGTGCAACATTCAGCCCAACTGGGCCTGAGCTTCCGCAGCGATGGCTCCGAGTACCACTACTCGAACCAGTTCCATTGCATGCCGTTCGATCTGCCCTACCGTCCACTGCGTCAGACCGAACGACCTACCGTGGCAGGTACCCAGACTGCGGTTGTTGTCGGTCCCAAGGGTGAGGAGATCTTCACTGACAAGTATGGCCGAGTCAAAGTCCAGTTCCACTGGGATCGGCATGGCAAGAACGACGCTGACAGTTCGTGCTGGATTCGCGTAGCCACTGTCTGGGCCGGCAGGCAATGGGGTGTCATCCACATCCCCCGCATCGGCCAGGAAGTGGTCGTCGATTTCCTCGAGGGTGATCCCGATCAGCCCATCATCGTCGGCAGCGTTTACAATGCCGATCAGATGCCTCCCTGGGCCTTGCCAGCGAATAAGACACAAAGTGGTATCCAGACTCGCAGTTCACTCGGCGGGGGTGCAGCCAATCACAACCAGATCCGCTTCGAGGACAAGAAGGGCTCCGAGCAGCTTCATATCCATGCCGAGAAGAACCAGGACATCGAAGTCGAGAACGACGAGACCCACTGGGTCGGGCATGATCGCAAGAAGACCATCGACCACGACGAGACCACCGTGGTGAAGCACGACCGCACCGAAACGGTCAACAACAACGAGACCATCACCATCGATGGCAACCGCACCGAAACGGTGCACAAGAATGAAGCCATCACCATCGATATCAACCAGACCATCCACGTCGGAGCGAATCGAACCGAAACGGTGGGGGCGAATGAGTCGATCACCATCGGTGCTAATCGCACTCGGAATGTTGCCGTCGCGGAAACCGTGACCATTGGTGCAGCTCAGGCTATTACCGTGGGTGGGGCACGTGCGGTCACTGTCGGTGCGGGACAGGCGATCACGATCGGTGCCGCCCAGATGACCACCGTGGGTTCCGACGATGCCTCGATTATCGGCGGTAACCGCTCCGAAACCGTTGGCAAGGATCAGTCATCACAGGTAGCAGGCAACCGCGTGGCCAAAGTAGCCAAGGACGACACCATTGACGTCGGCAAGAACCTCAAGATGTCCGCCGCCGATTCTATTACCCTCATCACTGGTGATGCCAGCATCACCATGAAGAAGGACGGCACTATCACCATCAAGGGCAAAGACATCACCGTCGACGGCTCCGGCAAGATCAACGTCACCGCCTCCAAGAACATCACCATGAAGGGGCAGAAGATACTGCAGAATTAGGAGATGGCGAGCGTCGAGCCGTAAGGCCGATGTGGATGGCGAGGACCAAAATGAATTGAGCATTGAGAATTGAGAATGAAGAATTCTGGAGGTCAATGAGGATGAGGATGGTAGGTATTGCAGATTGTCCAGAGGCTCGTGGTCCATGCAACCCTGTCCAACCACATCCTTGATCGACCTCGACAATTCTCAATTCTCAATTCTTCATTCTCAATTCATTCGGCACGCCTCCCCCTCGCTACTAAGCACTAAGCACCAAGCACTGAGAACTACTCATGAACGCCACCGCAAAGACCTCGACACTCCTGATGAACGAGATGGTGCTCGAGCCCACCCCTCGGCCCATCGAACTCCTCGCCCCCAAATCGCGGCGGGAGGAGATGGTCGTCGGCAACCTCATCGCCTTCAATGAGGATGGCCAGGCCATCGTCACCTGGCCCGGGCTTCGCGACGGCACCTCCCACCCCGCAAGTTCCATCGTGCCCCTCGGCATCCGCGATGTGGGCCGCTCGGTCGTCCTCTCCTTCGTCACCATGGCGAACGGACCGGAACCCATGATCATGGGCCTTATTCAACAACCTACCCCGCTCCCCGCCACCCACACCGCCCCGGCACTCGGTCTGGAAGTGCTTGCCGATGGCAAACGCCTCGTCCTCTCCGCCCAGGAAGAGGTCACGCTTCGCTGCGGCAAGTCGAGCATCACCCTGACCAAAGCAGGCAAGGTCTTCATCGACGGCGAGTATGTGCTCAGCCGCTCGCGCGGCACCAACCACGTCAAGGGCGGCTCGGTGCAGATCAACTGACATGAATATCACACACGCCACCAGAATGGTTGCCGGGGCCACGCTCGGCCTGGATAAGGATGCCCGCGAGTCGCTCATCGTCGCGGTGAAGGGCACCTTCCAGATTCCCACCGATGTGAACAAGGAACCGGTGCTTGCCGCCAAACAGGTGCCGCTCGTCACTGCCGATGAGCACACCGGCGAGCCTGGCTTCTCCGCTGTTCTCTATGAAACCGAATACGCCCCCATCAAGAAACGCTGCGATGTGCTCTTCAACGGCAGTGCCTATGCCCCAAATGGCAGACCGGTGGAACGGGTGACAGTCCGTCTCGCCGTCGGCCCCATTGCCAAGTCGTTCGATGTCGTCGGCCAGCGCACCTGGGCCAGCACGCTGCTCGGGCTCGGCTCCAGTGCCATCACGCCGTTCACCGTCATGCCCTTCTCCTACAACACCGCCTTTGGTGGCATCGACAAGACTGTCGCCGACCCCGACAAGCAGAAGAGCTATGTCCCCAACCATGTCGGCGTCGGTTACCACGACAACATGAATGTCACCGCCATCGTCGGCCAGCCGATGCCGAGCACCGAAGAAACGGGCAAGCCGATCACCAGTCCGCGCGGCAGCTACAAGCCGATGGCTCTTGGCCCCATTCTGCGGGTCCATCCCGACCGGGTGAAGTACGCCGGGACGTATGATCAACACTGGCTCGACAACGTCTCCCCGTTCCTCCCCGCCGACTTCAAGGAAGAGTACTTCCAGGCTGCCCCGGCTGACCAGCAGATGGACTACCCCCAAGGCGGCGAAGTGGTGGAGCTGACCAACCTCACGCCGTCAGGCAGCACCCGATTCAAGCTGCCAAAGATCGACATGCCCATCGAGTTCACCCGGCGTGATGGCAGCCGCACTGAGTTGCCTGCGGTGATGGACACTATTGTCATCGAGCCCGATGCCAACCGGTTCACCTGCGTCTGGCGGACCCGGCTGCCGCTGAAGCGCAACATCTTTGAAGTGCTTGGCATCGTCGCCGGCCGCATGCCGCCCGGCTTCTACCGCGCCCGCGCCAACGGCAAGAAGTACTTCCACAACCTGCGCGACATGGTGCAGGCCGCCCAGGAGGTCGCGGCATGAAACCCCTCGCCATCCTCGGTTCCGGCATGATGACTGGTGTGGGGCTGACTTCCCCCGCCACCTGTGCCGCCATGCGGGCCAACATCAGTTCGTTCGCTGAAACCCGCTTCATGAGCACCACCGGCGACTGGTTCTTCGGTTCACAGGTACCGCTGGAGAAGCCGTGGCTGGGAATGGCCAAGCTCAGCCGCATGGCTGCCTCGGCAATCAGCGAGTGCCTGGCCACCGTGCCGGGACTGAAACCCGAAGCGGTGCCCGTGCTGCTGTGCATCGCCGAGAAGGATCGCCCCGGGCGCGTCGATGGCCTTGATACCCGGCTGCTGCCCGAAGTGGAAAAGCTTCTCGGCATCAAGTTCCATGCCAAGTCGTGCACCGTGGCCCGGGGCAAGGTTGGCGGCGCGGTCGCACTGGAAATGGCGCGGAAGCTCATCTACGACGAAGGCGTTCCCCATTGCATCGTGGCCGGTGTGGACAGCATGCTCGTCGCCCACACCCTCTCGTCGTACGAATCACGCAGCCGGTTGCTGACCAGCCTCAACTCCAACGGCTTCATCCCCGGCGAGGCGGCCTGCGCTGTCATGCTCGGCTTGCCCAAACAGGGTGCCACCGAGATGCGCTGTCTCGCTCTCGGCTTCGGCCAGGAGAAGGCCACCGTTGATTCCGAAGAACCACTGCGGGCCGATGGGCTCGTTGCTGCCTTCCGTGCTCTGAAAGAGGATGGCGGCGTCACGCTCGATGATGCCGAGTACCGCTACACCAGTTGCAACGGCGAACAGTATGGCTTCAAGGAGGATACACTCGCCATCAGCCGGGTGGTGCGGAAGGTGAAGCCGTTCTTCGATCATCTGCACCCGGCGGACAGTGTCGGCGAGATCGGCGCTGCCGTGGGGCCGTGCATCCTAGGGCTAGCCCTGACGGCGGCACGCAAGAACTACGCCCCGGGTAACGGCCTGCTCTGCCATCTCAGTAACGATGATGGCGAACGGGCAGCCATGATTCTTCGCTATGGCGACAAGGCAGGTGTGCGATGAGTAACCAGGTCTATGCCAACGGCAATGAAATCTCCTGCAAGTCGGGGGCAGGCAAGTCGATCTGCGCCTTCCCCGATGTCTGCTTCACCCCGCCCCTCACCCCGGCTACCCCGCCCGGCGTCCCCATCCCGTACCCCAATACGGGCATGACCACCGACACCTCCAGCGGCAGCAAGACCGTGCAGATCAGCGGTAAGGAAGTGATGCTGAAGAACAGCTCCTTCTTCTCCACCAGCACCGGCGACGAAGCCGGCAGCGCCCCGAAGAAGAATGTCATCACCAGCAAGATTAAGGGCAAGTGCTACTTCAAAGCCTGGTCCATGGATGTGAAGATCGAAGGCAAGAACGTGGTGCGACATCTGGATATGATGACGCATAACCACGCCTCCGACCCCGGTGCCACGCCGCCGTGGCCGTTCATGGATTCGATGGCCGCCGGGAGTGACCCCTGTGCCAAGGAGAAGGCGGAAGAAGAGAAGGCCTGCAAGGACTATAAGCCCAAGGGCGCGAAGGATGCCTGCACTGAGGCGGGACTTGATGGCAAGGTTCTTCAGTCCGAGGCTGCAGTCCAAGCCCTCGGTAACGCTAATATCCAAACGCCTTCCGCCTGGGCCGATGACATCAGCAAGAAGGCGGCTGCCCACGCCTGCATCAGTTCGCGACGCTGCATGATGGTGCGTTACAAACCGAGCAAGGAGAAGCCTGAGAAATGCTGTGGGGCTCAGACAGGCGATCACATCATTCCCAAGAGTTCCTTCTATGAGGTCTCCTGCGATGATGGGAAGAAGTTTACCTCGTGGGATAAGTACAACCCCCGCGCAGCACCGGTGATGTGTGCCGAGGGTGGCAGCAACACCGTCGGCAGCCACGGTCTGCGTCACTCGCACCATAAAATGAATGGGCCTGCCGAAGGCACCATGCAGTCGTTCGATGATCAATCCACCCTGGCCGCCAAGGGAGCGGAAGAAGTCTTTAAGTCTTCTGGCTGTTCCGCTGCATGCATCAAGGGGCAACTGGAGAACGGCCACAAGGATATGGGCAGTGGGGATGTCAAACACCAGCCCTCAGGTAGTACCATTAGTAATGAGGACATCACTTCCAGGGCCACGGCCTATGGCGCGCCTCCCACTCGCTAAACCAGGCAGGAGTCACACGGATGGAGAAGCCTATTTCGAAAAGCACGCTCTACATCAGCGGAGCTGCTCGATTCTCTGATCTCGTCTACCTCATCGGTCGTGATCGGAAACTCGTCGAAGATGACATTGAACACGCCCGCTTCATCGGCTTTGACCGGGGCAACTTCGGTCACAACGGCGATCGCAACTGGCGTGGCGTCGCTCTCTGTGTCGTCAAACTTCCCTCCGAACGCATGGTCGCCATCGGCGAAGACGGCCAGGTCTTCACCTACGTCGGCGGCAAACACACCGACGAGAAGATAGAGCCAAAACCTATCTGCCTGCGCAACATCGGCGTTGTCGACGGGTTTGCCTACGCCTGCGGTATGAAACGGCAGGTCTACCGTCGCTCCGGTGAGAATGGCTGGGTCACGATGAATGCCCCGCCCCCTGCCGACGATCAAACCGCCGGGTTCGAGGCCATCGCCGGCTACTCCGCCAAGGAGATCTACGCCGTCGGCTGGAACGGTGAAATCTGGGAGCACGACGGCAGCCAGTGGCTTCACCGCGGCAGCCCCACCAACCTCATCCTCACCGGCCTCACCTGTGCCGGCAACGGCGAAGTCTACATCTGCGGCCAGCGGGCCACCCTCCTCCACGGCAGGCACGATCTCTGGGAAATCATCGACCTCGATCCCTTCATCCAGGACCTCTGGGATGCCCATTGGTACGGCGACAAACTCTACCTCGCCAGCATGACCGGCCTCTTCACCTGGACCGCCGCCGATGGCCTCGTTCCCGTTGACTTCGGCCCCGACAAACCCGCCACCTGCTACCGCCTCACCTCCGCCGAAAAGGTCCTCTACTCCATCGGCACCGACGATGTCTTCTCTTTCGATGGCACCACGTGGACGAGGGTCGACTAACCATCTCTATGACCAGCATCATCCCTGTCGTCGTCACCCAGCATGCCACCGAAGCTGCCATCCTCTGGCAGCAACGGCACTCGGCTGCCTACGCGCCGAACTACCTGCCGAAGGACTTGGCCCACCTCAACGACCGTCTCGAAGCCCATCTCGATGGCCTGCGCATCGCCGGCGAGGCGGGCTGGGAGATCGTGGCCACCCTACTGGAAGCCAACACCGGCCCCGGCGAAGTCTTCGTCGCACTCTACCTCGCCTGCGAGACGGGCCAGCAAGACCGCATTGACAAGGTGTTGTCACTCGCCGCCCCGGTGCCTGCCCTGCACCAGGGGGTGATCTCGGCCCTTGCCTGGCTGCCCGCCTCCCTCTCTGCCAAACAGTTACCCGCGCTACTCTATGGCACCATGCCCGGCGCTCGCAGTCTGGGGCTCGGAGCCGCCGTCGCCTTGCGGGCCAACCCGGGCCTCGCGCTCGAGAAGGCCCTGCACGACCACGACCTGGCTCTGCGTGCCAGGGCCCTACGCATGGTCGGCGAGATGGGCTACGCCGTCTGGGCCAAGCAGCTCAAGCAGGAGCTGCGGTCGCCCGATGCTCACTGTCGCTTCGCCGCTGCCTGGTCCCTGGCACGGCTTAACGGTGATCCTGCCGCCCTGAGCGAATTGCAGACCATCGTCCTGGCCGAATCGAAATTACGCATTCCTGCCCTGCATATGCTCATTCGGCGATTGGATGTGAACGCGGCTCGCAAGCTTATCGGCATGCTCAGCAAGATTCCCGGAGCCGAGCGCTTCGTCTGCTTTGCTATGGGCGTTCACGGCGACCCGGCTGATGTGCCGTATCTTTTCGACTATATGAAGCAAACCCCTGTGGCCCGCATCGCTGCTGAAGCCTTCTCCTTCATCACCGGCCTCAACCTCACTGCGGAGAACATGGACGGCTCGATCCCCAAGGATCATGAACCGCTACCGAACGAAGATCCACTCGATGAGCGTGTCAACATGGACCCCGATGACAACCTTCCCTGGCCCATCGTAGAGAAGGTACAAACCTGGTGGGCGAAACACCGCACTCGCTTCCCCACCGGCACCCGCCACCTCGTCGGCGAACCACTCAGCGAAATTCAGTGCAACAAGATCGTTGCTGAAGGCTACCAGCGCCAACGAGGCTACGCCGCATTAGAACTGGCTATCCGGCATCCAGCCGTACCGATCATGGACTTCACAGGCAGGAACTAAGTATCAATGAAAATGCAGTAAGCCAGACCCTGAGGACCTGGCTACTGTGTTTCTCCCAGTTGCTCTTTAGAATCTCCACCGGAACTCCGTCCGGTACACCTGTTCGGCATAGTGCTGTTCGCTCACGTTGAAGCTGGCGCTGAAGCCGATGTCGAGCTTTTCGCAAAGCTGATAACGAACGCCTGGCCCGACGCTGACATAAGTTCCGCCGAAAGAATCTCGCTGCACTACGGTATCCACACCCATGATATTCTGGATGTCGGAGTATCGGCCTGCCTGGAAAGACATACAGTTCACTTCAAACGTGCCAACGAGTTGCATGTCGCAGCAGGTAGGAGACTTCCAGAGCAACTGATTCACAGCGAAGTTGTAGCGTAACAGCGACCCGGCAGTATCAGAGACGCCCAGTGGAACCCATTCCGCTATCTGTGCCTGGAAGAATGTGTCATTCCAGAGACGCATCGTGAAGAGCAGCGAAGGTTCAAGCGTAACCAGTCGAAGGCCCAGGCCAGCGGTCGAGTCAGCGGTGGGAATGCCTGTCCGCATCTGGAAGGACATCTGGAAGAAGTCCGAATCGAGCAGCAGGCTCTTGGTAGCGATCGCAATGTCGGTGAAGCCCGCCTTGCTGTCCCCGTCACCGGTCCAGTAGCGGTAGGGCGTGTCCATCGTTACTGAAAACTTCTCAGTGCCTACTTCGGTGGACATGCGCAGTTCATCGTAGCTGATGCCGCGAAGCCGGGCGAGGTTGTTGGTAGGAGCGAAGAAGTAGTTATTGCGATCAGGAGTAAGCAGGTTGTTGCCATGGTCCCAGCGGATGCGGGTCATGTTCACCGGCCGGGCCGAATCCTGGAAGAAGGCAGCATTCGCAGCAGCAATCCACGTCGGTTCATAGCAGGGATCGGGGCAGCAGACCGCATTATGCATTCTGCAGAAGAAGTTTTCGAAGGCATTGCTGCCCACGCAACTGGTACATGTCTGGCCGGGGAAACAGGGTGCCCCGCAGCCGCCACAATCACTTAAGCCACAGGAACCACAGCCTGACGACGAGAAACTGCCACCCTTGTTGTAGAGGGTGCCCCCGCCACACGAATCACAGGATGCCTGGATCAGTATTTCCTGCTGAGGTTTCTCAGTCTTGGCCTGTACCACTGCTTCTAGGAACGAAGCTGGTTCCTGTGCCAGGGCATTTCTCGCACTACAGGCGATAATGACTAGCGTCAGACATGACCAAATACGGAAAGATTGGACGGAACGCATGATTCACCTCAACGAGGCACGCCAGAAACATCTGTTCCTGCACAGGAGAGAGTATCGAATAGTAAGATGGAGGAACTTGAGCAGGAATAGTAGATTGCATGAACGGGGAGGTTCTCAGGGTTGTGTCAAGTATGTGCCTCTATAGAGGATAGCACAACTTCACCATTTCCGGACAATAGGCAGAACTGCGAAAATCGGCGAAACCCTCAAGGTCGGTAAACTCGATAACCGAAGTTGAATGGGACAAGGGATGGCGTCTATTCGGAAGGAGAATGGACATGCGCACGTTTTCGTGGCTCGTTGCAATCGCATCTTTCGCTTGCTTCAGCGTGACCCTTCATGCTCAGATTCCTGGCGCGGTGCCGCCCGGTAGCGCCGCAGCTGCCTCCACAGTTGCCGGGGCTGCAGCCAATAATGTAGGTGCTCCTCAAATGGGTTTCTGCGCCAAGTGTCTGCAGGAATGCGAGGAGTGCAAACGTCGCCTTTGTGCCACTCCACTTGGTGCCATGCTGAACAACATGACCAAGCCGCTGAGCTTGATGTCGGGTGGCATCATCCCAGGCTTCTGCCCCGAAAAGCCCAGTGCTGAAGAACTGGCCAAGCCAGGTGTCGAAGGCGCCTCAGCCCAGGCCAAGAAAGATGCAGCGGAAGCCAAGGCACGTCGCGCCTCGGTACGTTATCTCGGTACACTCGATTGCCGCTACTATCCTGAAGCGGAAGGTGCCTTGATCGCTGCCCTGCGAACCGATGGTGTGGAATGCGTACGCTGGGAAGCAGCCATGGTGCTCGGCAAAGGTTGTTGCTGCAGCAAGAAGATTATTGAAGCGTTGACTCATGCTGTCTCCTGCTCCGAAAAGGATGGCAATCCTGCTGAGCGCTCCGAACGCGTACGCTTTGCCGCCTGCCTGGCTCTGGAACGGTGCCTGGCCTGTTACACAGAACCAGTGGAAGAGCCCAAGAACGAAAAGCCAACGGAAAAGGGTGGCAAGCCCACCGAGAACAAGGACAAGGTGGAAGGCGAACAGAAGTCGTCCCGTGCTCCGGATCGTCAGACCATTGTCGCAGCCAGGGCAGCTATCAAGAAGCTGCATGATCGCTACGGTCTCGATTCCTCTAAGCAGATCAGCGTGGTTGCTGATGAAGCTGTAAAGCTCTCGCCTGTTCCGAGCAGCGAGACACAACCTGCAGCAGCCAAGCAGCCTGTACTGGTCCCCATGCCGCAGACCCCTGTGAAGCCCGTACCTGTGACCACCACGCCTGTTGCAGCTACGACTACCGCTACCAAGCGTGAGCCACGCAGCCTCTTCGGGGTGATCAAGTCTGCAATGAACAACGATCCTGCTCCGGTCATCGTGAATGCCCAGAATACCCAGCCCCTGGCTGTGCAGGTTCAGCCGATGCCGATTCAACCCGTCGTGATGCCTGTGCAAACCATGTCACCAACACCAGCCCAGGCTATCGCTAATTCGACTCCCAAGCCTCAGGAATCGACTACTCGCCCGGTATTTGTCTACACTCCTGCCAAGCCAGTTCTGCCCGATCTCTCCAAGGTCGGCACCACATCGGTGGATCAGAAGTAGGCAGCGAGAAATAAACAGCCACATTCTCCCGCATCTCGGCTTGTTCCTCAGGGGCAAGCCGAGTTTTTCGTTGAACAATGAAAAGAATATTTGCGAAGCTCTTTTGCTTTGACTACCATGTGTGTGGAATACCAGCCTGAACCAGGAAGACTCCCATGGCAGACAGCTATCAAGACCGCCTGAAACGTGTTCGTCCCCCTCGTGTCAAAATCGATTACAAAGTGGAAACCGAAGGCGCTGAGCCTATCACCGAGCTTCCCTTTATTGTCGGTGTGCTCGCTGATCTCTCCGGCATGCCTAACGAAGGCGTGAAGAAACCGATGAAGCAGCGCAAGTTCATCGAAATTGATCGCGACAGTTTCAATCGAGTGATGGCTCAGCAGCAGCCACGCCTCGCCTTCAAGGTCGACAACAAGTTGACTGGCGATGGCAATGAAAAGCTGAATGTCGAACTGAATTTCCGCAGCATGCAGGATTTTGAACCTGCCCGCGTTGCCGAGCAGGTGCCCATCCTCAATGAACTGCTCCAGATGCGCAAGAAGCTCACTGAACTGCTCAGCAAAATGGAAGGCAACGACGCTCTGGAAAAACTTCTATCCGACGTCATGCAGAGCACCGAAAAACGGCAGGCGCTCGCCGATCTGCTCAGCAAAAAAGAAGAACCCAAGAGCTAACTAACAGCCACGAGCCAATACACAGCCAGGAGATACAACCATGAGCGCAGGACAGCAGCAAGCCGCCGCCGGAGCAGCAGCAGAGGCATTTGATGGCGGCCAATGGCTGACAGAAGCCACGAAAAAGATGCGCGTCAACCACGATGACCAGGCCCGGCAGCGTGGCCTCGACGCCATCCAGCAGTTTATTCAGAACGCCATGCAGCCCGGACAGGTTCTGCAGAAGGACGTGGAGACCAATATCAAGTTCTGGATCAATGCCATTGACCAGAAACTCTCCACTCAGCTCAATGAGATCATGCATCACGAAGCGCTCCAGAAGCTTGAAGGTACCTGGCGCGGATTGCATTATCTCGTCAACCAGTCTGAGACTGGCGACGCCCTCAAGATCAGGGTGATGAACGTCACCAAGGACGAAATCAAGAAAGATCTCGAGACTGCTGTCGAGTTCGACATGAGCGAACTCTTCAAGAAGATCTATGAAGAAGAATATGGCACCCTGGGCGGTCACCCCTTCGGCATGCTGATGGGTGATTACGAGTTCAACTGCAAACGCTCTGTGGATGTCAATATCCTGCAAGGCCTGGCTGGTATTGCAGCCGCTGCCCACGCACCGTTTGTCTCTGCAGGCAGCCCGGATGCCTTCAATCTCGACTCTTTTGCCGATCTGCACAAGCACCGCGATCTGGCAAAGATCTTCCAGAGCGTCGAGTTCGCTCCCTGGCAGTCGTTCCGTGAATCAGAAGATTCCCGTTACGTTGCATTGACGCTTCCCCGCGTCTTGTCCCGTCTGCCTTATGGCCAGAAGTTCAATCCCGTGGCTGAGTTCAACTTCGAAGAAGATGTCGATGGCACTAACCACGACAAGTACCTGTGGATGAACTCATCGTGGGCGTATGCCAGCCGCATTACCGATGCCTATTCGAAGTATGGCTGGATGGCCCGCTCCCGCGGTGTCGAAGGTGGCGGTAAGGTCGAAGGCCTGCCCGTGCATACCTTCCGCACGGATGAAGGCGACGTGGCCATGAAGTGCCCCACGGAAGTGGCCATCACCGAACGTCGCGAGAACGAACTCTCCAACCTCGGCTTCCTGCCGCTGGTCCACTGCAAGAACCGCGATTTCGCCGCCTTCATGGGTGCTCAATCATGCCAGAAGCCCATGAAGTACGACCGTCCCGGTGCTTCAGCCAATGCGGAGCTTTCGGCCAAGTTCAACCTGCTCATGTGCGTTTCCCGCTTTGCTCACTTCCTGAAAGTCATGGTGCGTAATCGCATCGGCTCGTTCATGGAGCGAGACGACATGGAACGCTGGCTGAACCGCTGGATCAAGAACTACTGCGTCGCCAATCCCGATGGCCTCAGCGACGACGACAAGGCTCGTTATCCGCTACAGTCCGCCGAGATCAAGGTGCAGGAGATTCCTGGCCAGCCTGGCATGTACCGTGCCGTGGCTCACCTCAGGCCCCACTTCCAGCTGGAAGGGCTCGACATCTCGCTGCGTATGGTGGCCAAGCAGCTATCGCAGGGCTAATCGGCCTGCAAACTCACTTTACCCCCTGGATCCTTCCAGGGGGTTTGCATTTCTTCACCCATTAGTCTGCGACTACACACAGATTTTCCACTTTTTCCCCCAGACCGTGTCCGCAATCAACCCTCCCTTCGCATTAGTTCTGTGTAGGGCACAACAAACAACGCCCTGAACAACAGTAACAACACTGAGGAGTTGAGTGATGGCTAGCGACTATCTTCTGGAAATCGAAGGCATCAAGGGTGAGTCCAAGGACAAGAAGCACCCCGGCACCATCGAAATACATTCATTCAGTTGGGGCGTCAGCAATGCTGGTTCCATGGCTTCGGGTAGTGGTGGTGGAGCAGGCAAAGCCAGCTTCTCTGACCTCTCCTTCATGAGTACCACGGCTTCCCAGAGCCCCCTCCTCATGCTGGCCTGTGCTACCGGTCAGCACATCAAGAGTGCCAAGCTCTTCGTTCGCAAGCAAGGCTCGGAGCAGCATGATTACTATGTCATCACGTTGAGTGACATTCTGGTCTCCAGCTTCCAGCACTCCGGTTCCGATGGCAGCGGCGGCCCACCTTCTGAATCGTTCTCCCTCAATTTCACCAAGATTGAGTACTCCTACTCGCCCCAGAAGCCCGATGGTTCGCTCGATACCGCCATCAAGGGCAGCTGGAACCTCAAGGAAAACGTCAAGTAGCAGAATCCTCTTGCGTATTCGCCTGCAACCGGGCAGCATAGTGCTGTCCGGTTGTTTGTTTTGTTTTTCCAGGATACAGGCACGATGACCACCCACGAACTCTTCCATGCAGGCCGACTCAAAGAGGCTGTCGATGCCCAGATCCAGAAGATCAAGAACCAGCCTGCCGATAAGGCTGCCCGGCTGTTCCTCGTCGAGTTACTCCTGTTCCAGGGCGACCTCGATCGCGCCAAGAAACACCTCGATCTGCTGAATTACGATTCTCCCGAAGCCCAGTCGGGGCTGGAACTCTATCGCCGGGCCTGGGATGCTGAGGTGGAACGGCGTCAGGTGCTCGCTGGAAAGTCCCAGCCCTTTGGCCTGATCGATTCCCCTGAGCACATCAGCCTGCGTCTGCAGGCGCTGGAACAGTACAGCCAGGGGCACACGGCTGAAGGGAATGCACTCGTGGATCAAGCCAATAACTGCATGCCCGCTACCGCTTTCACTGTTGATGGGCAACGCGTTTTGAGCCTGCGTGATTCTGATGACCTGCTGGCTGGCGTGCTGGAAGTGTATGCCCGTGGCCGATACTGCTGGGTACCCTGGGAGCAGGTAGAGAAACTGCAACTGGCGGAATCTAAAACACCCCGCGATGTTCTTTACATTCCAGCCCACCTCACCATGCGTGGCAGCACGGAAGGCGATGTGCTGGTGCCGGGCATTTATGCCGACAGCTATCTGCAGGTCGATGAGGATATTCGGCTGGGCCGGGCCACCGACTGGCTCGGAGGCGATGAGGCTCCTTTGCGTGGCGTCGGCGGCAAAACGCTGTTTCTCGAGGATCAAACCAAGCCTCTGCTCCACATCCGCGAGGTCGTCGCGACCGCCGCTGCTTCTTAATCCATCGCCCTGGTGAACCACATTGTCCCGTGTCACTCCTCAACAAGGCTTGCAGCCTTCCTTGCTTGATCGGCTCATCGATCCCGACTCCTCCGGTACGTCGATCCTCACCGGGTACAATGCCGAGCAGATGTACCAGGCAGTGCTGCGCGATCTGGAAGCTCTTCTCAACACCAGGCAGATTCGTGAACCCACCCTCATGGCGGACCCTGAGCTCTCTCAATCGATCCTGACCTATGGTCTGCCTGACTTTGTCTCTGCGGAGTCGCTCTCCAATATGCAGCGGGTCGAAATCGGCAACGCCATCCGCCAGGTGGTGGAAAGGTTCGAGCCCCGTTTGAAAGAGGTCAAGGTGACCCTGCTCCCCAATGACGATGAGGTACTCAAGCAGCGGCTTCGCTTCCGTGTCGCGGCCCGCCTCAATGTGAACCCCAGCCCTGATGTCACGTTTGACACCATTCTGGAAATGGCTTCCGGCCACTACCAGGTCACGGAGACCGAACCACAATGAGCGAGGCCCTGCACGATCATTACCGGGAAGAGCTTTTCTTCATCCGCAAACTCGCGCAGGAGTTCCGGCAGCGTTACCCTGCCGTGGCTGCACGTCTGCAGCTTGAAGAAAACCGCAGTGCTGATCCCCACGTCGAGCGCCTGATCGAAGCATTCGCCCTGCTTACCGCACGGGTGCAGCTCAAACTCAATGATGACTTCTCTGAACTGACCGATGCACTACTCCATGTGCTCTATCCCCACCTGGTCACACCCTTCCCGTCATGCTCGATCCTGCAGTTCGACCTGCCCGCTGACCGAGGCAATCCCGAAGGAGTGAAAATCGCACCAGGCAACCTGGTGAATACCCAGCGGCCCGGCGACCCCAAATGCCGCTTCAGCACCACCTACCCCCTCACCCTCTGGCCTATCGAACTCAAGGAAGCCCGTCTCCAGCCCCCACCGTTTCCCGCCGGCCTCATCGCCCCGGACAAGAGCATTGCCTGCCTTCGTTTCAAATTCAACCTTCTGGGTGGTGACCTCGCTTTCAACACCATCACCATGGATCACCTTCGGCTCTATCTCCATGCTGATCCTTCGCTGACAATGCCTCTTTACGAATTGCTTTTCAACCATGTACTGCAGGTCGTCATTCGCCCGACCGATGTGAAAGGCATTCCGCCGATTGTCCTCACCCCGCAGCAGGCCATTCGTGCTGTCGGCTTCGAGAACGATCAGGGTCTGCTCCCCTACCCCGACATCTCGTTCCCCGGTTATCGGCTTCTCAGCGAGTTCTTTGCCTTCCCCCAGAAGTTCCTCTTCTTCGATCTGCTGGGATGGGAGAAGCTGCGCTTCAAGGATCTCTGCCGACAAGTCGAGGTGATCTTCTTCCTGAATCGCACACTGCCCCGGCTGGAGCAGAAGATCGAACCCAGCGTCTTCCGTCTGGGTTGCACACCGATTGTGAATCTGTTCAGCCCGCCTCCCGCCGAGCCGATGCTCTGGCATCATCGCAAGGCGGAGTATCGCATCGAGCCCGATATCAGCCGGCCCGATGCCTTCGAGGTCAACAGCATCAATGAAGTCTCGGTCGCCTATCCCGACGGCACCACGGTCAAGGTCGATCCGTTGTATGGCTATCGTCACGGAGGGAACCGGGAGAACCGCCGCCTCTTCTGGTATCTCACTCGTCGGCCAGCCATGAGGCCCCTCGACCGGGGCACCGATGTATTCCTGCATCTGGTTGATCTCAAATTGGAGTCGAACAAGCCAGCCGATGGTGTGATCCTGGTCAGCACCACGTGCAGTAACCGTGATCTGCCTGCCCGCCTGCCCCGGCAGGGCGAAGAGATCGCCTTCGATACCGAGTTTGCTGCCCCGGGGATTCGCCTCCGGTGCCTGGTCAGCCCCACTTCTTCGCAGCGCATTCCGTTGCGAAAAGGCGTCTTCTGGCGGCTCATCTCGCAGCTCAATCTCAATTACCTGTCGCTCTCCTCCGATACGGAAGGCAAGGCAGCCTTGCAGGAGATTCTTCGTCTGTACGACTTCACCGATCCCGATGTAGATCCACAGCTGGCTGCCACAGCCAGCCTTGCTATTGAAGGCATTGTTGATTTTCAGTGCAAACGCACAGCCACGTGGCTCGACGGCACCTTCTGCCGGGGTGTGGAAGCTACCATTACCTTCGATGAGCAGAACTTCACGGGCAGCAGCATGCTGCTCCTCTCCGCTGTCCTCGAACGCTTTCTGGGGCTCTACGTCAGCATTAATTCGTACAGCCAGATGGTCGTGAAGATCAGGCAACGGGAAGGGGAGCTGAAACGCTGGCCGCCTCGGGCGGGGGAGCAGCAGCTCCTATGAAAAAGAAAACGCTGTTCCAGGAACTGCAGACCGAACCGTATCGCTTCGAGTTCTTCCAGGCCGTTCGACTGCTTCAGCAGTTCCACCCGGAGAGCAGTCGCCTGGGCTACAGCTGGTCTACCAGCCAGGAAGTAGTCAGGCTGCGGGCCATGCCTACCCTGGCATTCCCACCCAGTGAGCTGGTGGAGCTGCAGCAGCCTACGTTCGAGCGGTCGCAATCATTATTGACGGTAGCGTGTTTTGGTCTTTATGGTGCAGGTGGAGCGCTGCCCAACCACTACACGCAGATGATACTTGATCTTGAACGGGATGTGCGTGGCCCTGAACGCCGGGCGCTTCGCGAATGGTTCGATATCTTCAATCATCGTCTGGCATCGCTCTTCTATCGGGCCTGGGAGAAGTACCGGATTGCCATCCCCTTTGAACGGGGAGCTGCCTTTGATCGCTCGCCTGATGCATTCACCTCCATGCTCCTCAGTTTCACGGGCATCGGCCAGCCGGCGTTGCGTCATCGGTTCAGCATCTATCCGAAGAAGCCCGCACTGATGCAGGATGATCAGGAAGTCACGCCGACCAACCGGCTGGCCGGTATCGAAGATGTCGCCCTGTTGCATTACACCGGTCTTCTTTCCTCACGCCGCCCACGCAATGCCTGGGGACTGGGTGCCATCATTCAGGACTACTTTGAACTAGCCGTACGTGTGCAACAACTCTGTGGCCAATGGCTCAGCATTCCGTGCGCGGGCGTCACGCAACTCGGCAGCATGGGCACACTCGGGCTCAATGCAGTTGCCGGTTCCCAGGTCTGGAACATCCAGAGCAAGTTTCGCCTGGTCATCGGCCCCCTGCCCTGGGACCGCTTCCTCGACTTTCTGCCCGACCGCGCTCCCATTCCCGAGCGCAAGAGCCTGTTCCTCCTGATGCAACTCGTCCGCTTCTACGTCGGTGTCGAGTTCGACTTTGAAGTGCAGTTACTTCTCGATCGTCACACCGTTCCCGCCGCCAAGCTCGATTCCAGCAGTAGCTTCGGTCTCCGGCTGGGCTGGAACTCCTGGATCGTCCAGGAAACTCCCCTGCACGACCTCGGCGACGCCGTCTTCCAGGGCGAAGAAGTGCATGTGTTAGAGTAGGCATCTCGGGTTGCTCCTCCCCTTTCGAAGGGGAGATTGGTAGGAGTAGCATTTTGCAACTGATTGCGCTCTTGCGAACACACCATGCCACTCAGTGTCTCTGTGGTTCCAATTTGCCACCAGGTCCCAGCGTACCCGGTGTGCACGGATAAGGATGTCTTCGCCACAGGCTGATGCCTGCAATTCCCCACGGAAAGTTGTTGCAGTTACCCTCGTAATCGACCATAGTCTAGCGAGCTATTCATCAGTGGACGTCCACCTTCGGAGTGATCGTTATGGCGGGTATCAGCCCTCGCAACCTCATCGACAAGCTTAACACCACCTGCCGCAATGCCCTCATGTCGGCAGCCGGGCTGTGCCTCTCCAAGACCCATTTCAACGTCGAAATCGAACACTGGATGGTGAAGCTTTTCGAGTTGCCCAACACCGATCTGCCTGTCATCTTCAAGCAATACGAAGCCAACCTCATCGTCGCCAAGCGCGAGATGGAAGCAGCCCTGGGTCGCTTCAAGACCGGCAATGGCCGCCCGCCGGAACTTTCGTTCGAGGTTCTCGACCTCATTCGCGAAGCTTGGGTGTTCGCCTCGCTGGAATACGGTGCCCAGAGCATCCGCAGTGGCTACCTGCTCTCAGCCTTGCTCAACGATCGTACTCTCGGTTTGCGGATGCGGGCCAGCGTACCCGAACTCGCCCGCATCCCGGCAGACAAGCTGCAGAAGGAAGTGCACACCCTGCTGCAGAACGCGCCGATGAGCGAGGAGAGCCAGGACCTCGCTAGTGGTGATGGAGTAGTGACCGAAGCCGGTGCTCCCGCTCAACCCGGTGACCCCGCCAAGAAACCCGCAGGCAGTTCCAAGACTCCCTCGCTCGACCAGTTCACCATCAACCTCACCGAGAACGCCAAGACGGGCAAGCTCGATCCCGTTGTCGGTCGCGACAACGAGATTCGCCAGGTCATCGACATCCTCACCCGTCGCCGGCAGAACAACCCTATCCTCATCGGCGAAGCAGGCGTCGGCAAGACCGCTGTCGTTGAGGGTCTTGCCCTGCGGATTGCTGCCGGTGATGTACCGGGGCCGCTCAAGAATGTCATCCTCCGCATCCTCGATCTGGGCCTGCTGCAAGCGGGTGCCGGGATGAAGGGCGAGTTCGAGAACCGCCTCAAGGGCGTGATTGCTGAGGTGAAAGCCTCGCCGCAGCCGATCATCCTGTTTGTGGATGAGGCCCACACGCTCATCGGTGCCGGTGGGCAAGCGGGCCAGGGCGATGCTGCCAACCTTCTCAAGCCTGCACTCGCTCGTGGCGAGTTGCGTACCATCGCCGCCACGACCTATGCCGAGTACAAGAAGTACTTCGAGACTGATGCTGCCCTCAAACGCCGCTTCCAAGCGGTAAAGGTGGATGAGCCGGACGAAGTGAAGGCCGTCCGCATGCTCCGCGGCCTGACGCCGATGCTCGAAAAGCACCACGGCGTCCGCATCCTCGAATCAGCCCTCACTGATGTCGTCCGTCTTTCCACCCGCTACATCCCCGAGCGCCAGCTTCCTGACAAGGCTGTGTCACTCCTTGATACCGTCTGTGCCCGTGTGAATCTCAGCCAGTCCGCCACGCCTCCGTCACTGGAAGATGTGAAGCGCGAGATCGAACACCTCGAAGCCGAGCAGAAGTACCAGGAACGGGAAACGACCATCGGCCACGGCAACGCCGAGCGCTTGCAGGAGATTGGCGAACGGCTCACCATCTGCCGCGAGAACCTCGCCAAGCTCACAAAGCAACACGAGGAAGAGCAGAAGCTGGTGAAGGAGATGTCCGAGCGTCGCAAGCTGCTTGAAGCCCCGCCCAAAGACACCAAGCCCGAGGTTCTCGAAAAGGCCAAGACCGAGTTGGCTGAATTGCGTGAACAACTCACCAAACTGCAGGGCGAAACGCCGCTCATCTACCCCACCGTGGATGGCGCTGCTGTGGCGGAAGTGGTGGCCGGCCTCACTGGCATTCCGCTCGGCAAGATGGTGCGGAACGAGATCGACACACTGCTGAACCTGCACACCAAGCTCTCGGAGCGTGTCGTGGGTCAGGATCACGCCCTGCATGCCATTGCCGAGCGCATCCGCACCGCCCGGGCCGACCTCGTCGATCCCAAGCGGCCCATCGGCGTCTTCCTGCTCGTCGGTCCATCGGGCGTGGGCAAGACCGAAACGGCCATGGCCCTGGCTGACCTGCTCTATGGTGGCGACCGTAACATGGTCATCATCAACATGTCGGAGTACAAGGAATCGGCCAAGATCAGCCGGCTCACCGGCACCGCCAAGGGCTACGTCGGCTATGGCGAAGGTGGCGTGCTGACTAATGCTGTCAAACGCCGGCCGTACAGCGTCGTGCTGCTCGACGAAATCGAGAAGGCGGATGAATCAGTCCAGGAAATCTTCTACCAGGTGTTCGACAAGGGCAGTCTGCAGAATGATGATGGCGAAGAGATCAACTTCAAGAACACCATCATCCTGCTGACCTCGAACGTGGGCACCGACACTATCATGAAGGCGTGTGCCGACCCGGAGACAATCCCCAACCACGAAGGGCTGGCCCAGATCATGCGGCCTGACCTGCTCAAGTCGTTCAAGCCTGCGTTGCTGGGCCGCATGACCGTAGTACCCTACTTCCCCCTCAGCGAACCGATCCTCAAGCAGATCATTGAACTGAACCTGCGGAAGATCAGCGACCGGCTGCGGATCAACCACAAGGCCAAGTTCGAATATACCCCAAAGGTGGTGGACACCATCGCCAGCCGCTGCAAGGAAGTGGAAAGCGGGGCCCGCAACGTCGATCACATCATCACTGGCACACTGCTGCCACGGGTCTCACGTGAAGTACTGACCCGCATCGGCGAAGGCCACCCGGTGAAGCACGTCAAGATCGACATCGATGATGCCGGTGCATTTAGCTACCATTTTGAGTAGTTTGCCCAATTCGGAAGAACAAACACATTCCCCTCTCCGGGGCGAGAGGGGAATCAGTCATTTCCTGTCTGTAGTGCTGCGACAGATCATTCAGCAAGTTGCTTTCTGATTTCGCTTACCAGGTCGCTGTTTGTCACAGTGACGCTGCTGCGTTTCGAGAGGTGTTTCACCTGCCACCGTCCCTGTGACACTTCATCCGGGCCAGCGATGAGAGCGAGCGGGAAGCCTTTCTTCTCGGCATAGCTGAGCTGCTGGCCCAGCTTCTTCGCTTCGGGATAGACTTCGACACCGATGCCTGCCTGACGCAGTAACCGGGCGGTGGCCTGATAGTGCCCCAGGTGCTCGGCACTGAACTGCACCAGTAACACCGAAGCGGCAGTCGAGGCAGTAGGCAGCAGCTTCAGTTCTTCCATAGCGGCGAGCAGTCGGTCGAGGCCCAGCGATGCGCCAACGCCGGGCAGAATCTGCTTCGTGTACAGGCTGGCCAGATTATCGTACCGGCCGCCGGAGCAGATGCTGCCGATGGTGGGCAGATCGGTGAGCAGCGTCTCGTAGACGGTGCCAGTGTAATAGTCGAGGCCACGGGCGATGCCGAGGTCGATCTGAATTCGGTCGCCAGGAACACCAGCCTGGTCTACCACGGTGATGAGCTCACGCAAGCGGGCGATACCCTCGGCACACTTAGGGTTAGTACCGAACTGCTGCTGCATTTGATCGAGGATGCTGACGTTGTCGCCGCTGATACTGGACAAGGTCAGTACGCGGTCAGCCTGTTCTGCCGTCACTCCAGCCTTGGTTTGCATCTCGGCAGAGACTTCGTCACGACCGATCTTGGCGAGCTTGTCGAGGCTGCGCAGCAGCGGAGCTGTTTTGTCAGCAAGTTGCAGTTCTTCCAGCAGACCGTTCAGGATCATGCGGTTGTTGATGTGGATGCAAAACCGGCTGAAGCCGAGGGCCACGAGCAGATCATGAATGACCAAAGCTACTTCGATGTCAGCAGCGTTACTGGTAGTGCCGATGGTGTCGAAGTCACACTGCACGAATTCACGATACCTGCCACGCTGGGCCCGTTCACCTCGCCAGACCGGTGCTAGATGATAGCGTTTGAACGGTGTGCCCAGAGTGCCAATGTGCTGGGCGACAAAGCGGGCAAGGGGAACGGTGAGATCGAATCGCAATCCAACGTCCCGGTCGCCATGATCCTTAAAACGATATAGCTGTTTATCCGTCTCCTCGCCCCCTTTGCCGAGTAGCACTTCGGTGTATTCCAGTGCGGGGGTGTCGATGGGCACGAAGCCGTAGGACCGGTAGACCTGCCGGGCCTGTTCCATGAGGCGTTCACGCGGGATCATCAGGCTGGGAAGGTAGTCGCGAAAGCCTGCCAGTGTCCGGGGTTCGATCATTCTCTGAAGTCCTGAGTGCTAAGTCCTAAGTGCTATGTGGAATGTCAGGCTGTTAACTTGTCTTCATTACCCTTTCTTCCGCTTCTGCTTCAGCTTCGCTGAGGCTTTCTTCATGAAACGTTGCTCTTCGGGAGTGAGTGCCTGGATGCCTCCCTGCTCATTGATCTTGGCGAGCAACTCGTCCACACGCTCATCCTCGGCAGCCTGCTGCTCGGCTTCGCGCTGTTTCTTGCGTTCCGCCCGTTCGGTCATCCATTTCTGGAAGAAGCCGGGCTGTTGCTGTCTGCGCTGGCCGCGTTCCAGGCTGGTATAGCCTTGCGAGAAGTCGCCGTAGGTCTGATCCTCCATCAGGCCGCCATGCATGTCCAGTTGCTGCAGCATCGACTGGCAGGTCATGAAGATGAACATAGACATCATGAACGTGGTAATGACCGTGTAGTAATGATCCTTGTTCAGGAAAATGATGGCCCACAGTCCGAGTAAAATCGCAACGCCGTAGCCGCAGTAGCAGGCAATGCGGGTGGCTGGCACGTAGCCCAGGCGCGGCCAGAGAATACACTGGAGCAGGCGGCCACCGTCGAGGGGGAAGCCGACGCAGAGCACATTGAACCAGAAAAGGAACCAGTTAAGGTGAAAGAACCGAATCAGCCAGGCAGAATACCAGGGCAGGCTGCCCATGAAGAGTGTCTGTCCTTCTGTGGTGGTAACAGCACTCCAGGGTGACCAGATCGGGTTAATGGGCGGCCAGTAGCCCATGATCAGCATGATGATTCCAGCAACGAGGTAAAGGACCAGATTGACAGCAGGGCCGCAGGCAGTGGTGATGAAATGGGCACGAGCCGTGTGAGGTGGCATGGTCATGGCCAGGCCACCAAGTGGCCACATCAGGATTTCATCAGCAGTGCCACCCACTGCGCGGGCTGCAAAGCAATGCCCGAGTTCATGCATGAGCACGATAAAGAAAAGCATGACGCAGTAGATAAATACTTCGAGGGCAATCTGGCCGCCAAACTTGTTGGCAGCGCTGCCGACTTCCGCCACCATGAAGAGGATAAACATGAGATGCACGCGGACAAGAATGCCCGCGATGCGTGTGAACGGCACGGACCAGATCATGGCCCCCTGCATGTCGCTTCCTCGTGTGGTACCGCATCATTCTATCATCTGTCGCCGGAATGGGACTAGCCTGATGGATGACATGGACGATTGTCACGAATTCCGTGGATGAGAAGTTGCTGAAGAGCTGATGGAAACTCTCACCTAGTCCCCTAAGACTATGGTATCCTCTCCTTCCGCTTTGCACATCAGGCTTTCCCTGCATGGATTGGCTCTACCATCTACTCCTGAGCGATCGCTGGCCGACTGGCTCGCAGATGGTGGAAAGCGCCTGGAGTTTCCGGGCTGTTCCGTCGTGGTGGGTGCTGATCCCCCTCGCTGCGCTATTGTGTTTCGTCAGCATCTGGTTCTATCGCCGTGAAAAGCTGAGCAGCCTCGCCCGCTGGGCACTGGTTGGCTGCCGCGTGGCCCTTTTCGGTACAATCATTGTCCTGATATGTCGACCGACCCTGGAAACCAGGCTGCAATCGACCAGGCCGCGAAGCATTGTCGTGCTACTCGATAACAGTCTGAGCATGGCACTGATCGATCCCCGTTCACAGGCAGCGGATAAGTTACGTGTAGCACTCGCGTCGCAACTGGTGCCTCCCACCCAGGAGATCAACCCGAGTACCTCGCTCAGCCAGGTTCCCGAGAACACCCCGGAGAATTTGAGCCGGGCTGATCTCGTTCGCCTGCTGCTGGCACATCCCCAGCTCAAGCTCATCGAAAAGCTGCAACAGCATGGACCGGTCGAACTCAAGCTCTTCGGGCAAGGCCTTTCGGGTGCTCCACAGATCAAGACAGTCCATGGGCAGGTCACGCTCGAAGGCTACGCAGCCAACGAAGGTAAGAGCACGCTCGGCGATGCCCTGCAGACCCTGCTGACGACAGAAGTGGAAGCCGATCTACCTGCAGCCATTATCGTGATGAGTGACGGTCTGGATCAGGGTAGTTTGCTTGCTCCAGAACAGGCGGTGCAGCGAGCCAGACAGCTCCATGTCCCCGTCCATTGCATCGGCATCGGTTCCTCTGACTGGGCTCATGTGCAGATCAAATCACTGCTGGTGCCGGATGCCATGTTCCTGGAAGACACCGTCACCGCCCAACTCACCTGGCGAGCCCAGGGATTAAAAGCTGCTCCACTTCAGATCACGCTGACGCTGGGTGAGGCGGTAGTAGCCAGGAAGGAGATTGCTGGCAAGAATGGCGAGCCGCTGGTGGAGAACATCCCTTTCGTAGTGCCCAAGACCCTTTCGCATGATGGCCCGATTGAATTGCGCGTGGTCATGAGCGGACCGGCTCTGGAAGAGGCACCGATTCCCCAAGTCGACTGGAATCAGCGGGTGCGGGTCATTGATCGCCAGGTGCGGGTGCTGCTTATCGATCAGGCACCCCGTTTCGAGACCAAGTTCCTCATGTCGGCCTTCCTGCGGGACCGCCGGGTGGAAGCCCACGTTCACTTCACCGGCAACGATCCAGCGGGCATGCTGAAGTCCCCCTTCGAACCGAACCTGCCCCTTACCCGGGCCGACCTGTTCCAGTTTGATCTCATCATTCTCGGCGATGTCAACCCGGAGCAATGGGGAGGCGACAAGCTCACCTGGCTGCGTGACCTTATTCGTGATGGGGCAGGACTCGTGATCCTCTCCGGCCGACGGTACACTCCAGCAGCATATTTGAAAACACCGCTGGCTGATGTCATTCCCATCGAAGCTGTTGATACCATGCCCCTCTTTGACTTCACCAAGCGAAGTGAAGCGTACATTCCCACCCTGACACCTCTGGGCCAGCGGCACGAGATGCTGGCCCTGGCCGATGAGGCAGAGGAAAACCGCACGATCTGGAAAGAACTGCCCGGCTTCTACGGGGCCTTCCAGGCAAACAAGCTTCGCCCTGCCGCCCAGGCCCTGCTGGTCCATCCTACGCTCAAAGCTGGTGACAAGCCCCTGCCCATCATGGCCTTGCAACGGTACGGCAGAGGTCAGGTACTCTACCTCGCCACCGATGAAACCTGGCGATGGAGGGCTAATGTGGGGGAGAAGTACTTTGCCCGGTTCTGGGGACAGGCTGTGTACCAGTTGGGGCTGCCCCGACTGCTGGGTGGCGCACGCCGGGTGCAACTCTCCTTTGACCGCACTGATCATTACGTGGGTCAGCCGAGCTTCCTTTACGCCCGGGCCTACGATCAGGAATATCAACCGCTGGCGGATACCCGACTGCAAGCCAAGCTGATACCGCTCGATCGCACCGGCAAGCCGAGCGGCGAGCCGATTCAGCCACTGACGATGGAGGCAATCCCCGGCCAGCCGGGCGACTACCGGGCACTGTTGAGCAACGAGAAGCCGGGACGGTTTCTGCTGATGCTGGACGCACCCGAGCCGAGCCAGTTGCCATTCCATGTCGACTACGCCCCGAATGATGAGCGTATTCCCGCCCCCATGGCCCAGGAACGCCTCAAAGCGCTGAGCCTTGCATCGGGTGGCATCTTCGCCCGGGAAGAAGATCTGCACAAGCTGCCGGAGCAGGTCAAACCACAACAGGGTGTCTACGAGTATCGACGGGATGTGGTACTCTGGAATCCTCTGGCCCTGCTCTTTATCGCAGCGCTGTTGAGTGTTGAGTGGATCATCCGTAAGTGGACGAACCTGAGTTAACCCATGCCCCAGCCAGTACACCTGCTGAAACGCTTGCAGGAACTCTCCCGCCGGGAGAAGTGGCTCCGGTTCGTCTGGGGTCTGGCTCGCTGGCTGGCTGCGGTGCTGCTTGTCATCGTCTTGTGTTGTCTGGTCGACTGGATCATTGATCGCTGGTACGATACTCCGAGCGTGCTCCGCTGGCTGATGCGGCTCA
Source organism: Gemmatales bacterium (assembly GCA_046350055.1). Taxonomy (GTDB): domain Bacteria; phylum Planctomycetota; class Planctomycetia; order Gemmatales; family HRBIN36; genus JAEUIE01. Next base: position 897,727 of record JAXMBC010000001.1, read on the forward strand.
GCATCGTCAGCGTTGCCGGCTGGCTAGGCTACCATTGGCTGGTGAAGCCACAACAGCTGAACGACCAGGACATGCTTTTCTGGCTTGAACGCAATCAGGGACAGTACAACCATCGGCTTATCTCCGCATTTCAACTCAATGCCCCCGAAGCCAATCGTGGGGGCATGTCACAAGAGTTGATAGATGCCTTGACTGCCGAGGTGGAGCAAGAAGCAGAACGGACGTCGTTCCTGCCACTGCTTGATAACAGCCGGGTAAAGAACGGGTTACTTCTACTGTTGCCGCCAGTCCTGCTGGTGGCCAGCTGTTTTCTGTTGGCTGGCCCTACTGCCAGCGCTCTGGCAGAAAGGCTGTTTGGCAGCCATACCCGCATCCCACGCAGCGTACAGATCACCTCCCAGGCATCGACCCTCTGGCCACGCGGTGAACCCGTGGAACTCGAGTTCCATGTTACCGGACTGACGGACACCAGTGTCGAAGGTGTGATCGAGATACGTCCCGAAGGACAGTCGGCTGAGAAGTACCCACTCGTCTATCGCGAAGCAGCTGGCTCCCCCATCACCCGCTACGTCGCGACCATTCCGCCCTCGTCTACGCCATTCACCTACCGGGCCTGGCTGGGCGATGGTCGCACGCAGGAGTCCGGTGAAGTGACATTTGTCCCCCGTCCCGTGCTCAGTTCGTGGGAAGCAGCCCTGGTATTACCACGCTACGTGGGCCTGCGACCCGATCAGCAGCCGTATGAACTGCCCCAGCCGAAGGGGGATGTGAAACCGGTACCAGCCTCAGCCATGCGGCTGCAGGTGACCACACCCACTCCGATTGTCGAAGCGGTAGCTGAACTGCTGGGCCCCATCGTACCTGATATGGCTGCACGACTGGCTCCGTTACAGAGCTTCGTCACTCCGGCATATCTGCTGGATGCGCAGCGTGCAATAGGCTGGACGCCGAGTGCAGCCGGCCCGCTCTTCGTGATGGAGCGCGTGCCACTGAAAGTGGAAGCAGATGGACTGTCCGCATCGGGCCTTATCAGTCCACCGCTACGTACCAGTGCCTACCGCATTCTCGTGACCGATCGCTATGGTCTGAGCAACCGCCCGGTGCCTCGCCGAGCTATTACCTTCCACGCCGATGAGCTGCCTCAGATCACGTTGCTGCCAGAACGGTTTACCGAGGGTCCGAATCTCAGCGATGATCTCGATCTGGATGGCATGCCCATTCCGCTCAATCGACCCATCCGTATTGCCTACATTGTGCGAGATGATCTGGCTCTGGCCCAAGTCTGGCTGCGTTACCGCTTGAATGAGGGTTCCTGGCATCAGCTTCCACTTACCGAGCTGACTTCGCCACCCAGGAATGGCGTGTTCGATCCACGGACCGGTGCCTTTACCACCAGCACTCCCAAAGAGCAGGTCGCCTTTTTCGCGGTGCCTCCGGATGATGCGAACCGGCAACTGGGCCGATCACTGGGAGGCGGACGCTTCGATTTTCAGACTCGTGGATTGCCTGACATCAAACTCGGTGATGTTCTTGAGTACTACATCGAAGCCCGTGACCGCCACGATGATGCCAATCGCCTGACAGCCAAGTCAGTCGTTCGCCGCAAGACGGTGGTCACCGAAAGCCAGTTTGTCGATTGGCTGGTTCACACCGTACAGCAGGAAACGAGACTGCGGCAAGTGGAACGGCAACAGCGCAAGGTGTTTGAACCGAAGTAACACTGGAACCATTGCTTGCTTTCCATTTGTAGGATCTCACTTCCCTGAGTAGGATGTGAACCTGCTTTCCTCAGGTGAGTGCCCCTTGAATCGTCTGGTCTCGATTGATCTGCTGCGTGGACTGATCATGGTGATCATGGCCCTTGATCATGTCCGCGACTTCTTTTTCACCCACACCATCGACCCGGTCAACCTGCAGCAGACTACGCCGGGGCTGTTCTTCACCCGCTGGATCACCCATTTCTGTGCTCCGACGTTTCTGCTGCTCGCCGGCGTTGGCATTGCTCTCATGCAGATGCGGGGCAAGACTGGTAGCGCTCTCAGCCGCTTTCTGCTCACTCGTGGACTGTGGCTTATCTTCCTGGAGTGGTGCGTGGTTCGCACCCTGGGGTGGGCGTGGAACTTCGATTTCACCTACCTGCCTTGCTGGGTGATCTGGACGCTCGGCTGGTCGATGATTGTGCTTGCCGGCCTTGTCCGTCTTCCAGTCTGGGTATCTCTGTGCTTTAGTATGACGCTCATCGCTGGCCATCACCTGGGCGATGATGTCAAGGGAGAACAATTGGGGTTCCTGGGCGTGCCCTGGTATTTCCTGCATGATTCCTGCGAAGTGGTGGTGCACCCGCAGCAAGGCCTGGTGAAGAGGGACCAGGTCAACGACAACAGAGGGATCATCCTCTCCGCAGGCTACCCACTGATTCCCTGGATTGGCGTGATGGCTCTCGGCTTCGGGCTGGGCCAGGTCTACCGCTGGGAAGCAAACCGCCGTCAACGGTTTCTCGTACTGGCTGGTTGTTGTTGTCTACTGGGTTTTATCGTGATTCGCGCCATCAATCGCTATGGGGAAACCCAGCCCTGGGCGGAACAGCCGACGATACTGTTTACCGTGTTGTCATTTCTGAACTGTACCAAGCAGCCTCCATCGCTGTGTTATCTGCTCATGACGCTGGGGCCGGTGTTGCTATTCCTGGCAGTGTTTGATCGTAGAGCAGGTCGCTGGGCACAGCCGTTCATCACTTTCGGTAAAGTGCCTCTCTTTTTCTACCTGCTGCATCTGCCGCTGATTCACGGTCTCTGTGTGCTGGCAGCCTGGTGGCAACTGAAAGAGTTCCCCCACTGGCTCTTCACCAATCCGCCGTTGGGCGATATGCCCGATGCCTTCGGCTTCCCGCTGTGGTTCAGCTATCTGGTGTGGATTGGCGTGACGCTGCTGCTCTATCCACTGTGCCAGTGGTTTGCCGGGGTGAAGGCTCGTCACAAGTCGCCCTGGCTCAGCTATCTATAATGCTGGCATGTACCCCCATCGCATCAATCTGCGGGAACCCTGGCAGACCCGGCCCGATGACCCTCACACCTTCGCCCGGGTATTCCGCTGGCCTGCGGAACTGCTGCCGCATGAAGAAGTCTGGCTTGTCGTCGGCACCGTGTATGCTCCTTTCAGCGTGATTGTCAATGAACAGCAACTCGGCATTCAGCCGACGGCTCGTCTGCCGCTGGAACTCAATATCACCAGTGTGCTGCGTAATCAGAACCTGCTGGAGATCGCATGCCTGGCACCACTGGCACCGACCGAGGAGTTCAAGCGGGTGGAGCATGTCTACCTGGAAGTCCGCCGCACGGTACATTTACAGCAGTTGACTGGCACCACGGTCTGGCAGGCTGGACATCCATCGCTGCAATTGAGCGCCCAGGTTACGGGTCAACCTGAGCGTAACCTCAGCGTGGTGGTGCTGCTCGATCATCAGGAAGTGCACTACCAGGAACTGGGCAAGCCCATTGGTGCGATCAGAGCCACCACGCCACCGCTGAAAGTGCAACCCTGGCTGGCAGGGCAGGCCAACGCATTGCATACGCTCGAAGTGCAGTTGCTCGACCCCGCCAGCATCCTGGCCCAGCATGAGTTTCACACCGGCTTCCTGGAGCCCGGCACTACTGGGGAGCGGCTTGATTTCCCGGCACTGGAATCGATCCACGAATCAACCTGGCTTGCGGAAGCAGACCGGGTTGGACGATTGGTCAAGCTTCCGGAGATACCGGGCATGATGCCATATGTCTGGCATCATCCGTGCCTGGTGTGATTCAAGCCACTATTCAAACGCCACCTGAACAGGCTGCCGTTCCATCGCTGATTCAATCTCAAAGAAGCTAGCTGTCTGGAAGCCAAAGAGGCCAGCGAGGAGGTTGCTGGGGAACTGCTGGACCAGCGAATTGGAGTCTTTCACATTGCCGTTGTAGAAACGACGTGCAGCCTGGATGCGGTCTTCGGTGTTCCGCAGCTCGTTCTGCAAGGCAAGAAACTGCTCGCTGGCTTTCAACTGCGGGTAACTCTCCGCAATCGCGATGACGCTACGAAGGGCACGGGCTAACTGGTTTTCATCACGGGCTTGTCGCTGCCTGTCGGTATGGGTGACCATGGCCTGCTGCCGGGCGGAGATTACTTTCTCCAGCACTGCCTGCTCATGGCTTGCATAGCCTTTGACCGTAGCCACCAGGTTCGGAATGAGGTCGTAGCGGCGTTTGAGCTCCGTATCGATATTGCTCCAGGCATTCTCGATCAAAGCCCGCAGATTCACCAGGCGGTTGTACGTGGCAACGAGGTAAACAACGACGATCACTACCACGACACCGATGGCAATGAGTATCTTGTCGAAACTATCCATCGTGCTGCATCTCCTTCAGATACGCCGGCAGGCGATTCACGAAGCCGAGGGCAAACTGCTTGATACGGGCAGCATCCTCGCGAGTGAATTGCCGTTCAGAGGCAAAGTAGCATAGCAGGCCGGCAACGCCCCACTCCAGCACCATGTCCCGGTAGTTCATCATGTATTCCATCATCCCAGTATGGAAGACATCGTAGGCGAACTTCTTGTTCTGACACCGCACCTGAAAGGCCCGGTTGAACTCCTCGAACTCGAAGTTGATATCCTCAAACCCGAGGAAGCCAGCAATGCGGTCGAAGAAGTTCTCCGGCCGCACCCTCAGACCGTAGCCAACAAGTGGCGTCTCGAGCATCAGTCCCGAGACATAATGCGTTGACTCATTCTTTCCTGAACCGGTCTTGTAGGTGAAATCGAACAGGCAAAGCTGCTTACCGGCAATGTCTCCTTCGATGAGATGATCGATCCGTTTGCTATGGCCACTCTGAAACAGGGGATAGTCCTCCCGGTTCAGGTAGCCATAGGCATCGTCCATGCGATAGCGGTAGCCCCAGGCGCTGGCGAGGTTATTCCAGAACAGGAACCGCTGCTTCTGCTTCCAGATGGATCCGATGATCCCCACAATGAGGAGCACGATAAAGCCCACGAAATAGAGCATCGGTTCCACGCAGTGACATCCCCCGGAGTTGCAGGCAGGTGCATCATGACCAGCGGGAAAGATATTGTCCAGGGAAATGACACTTCATGTTAACTTGAGACAGTGCCTCTATACTGGGCTGCATCTCCTTCGCCTGTCATCTGAGATCTGTCATGCGAACCCTCTCCCTTGCCTTGCTGCTGGCTACCAGCCTGATGACCTATGGGCAGGATGCCACCGCCCGAAGCATTTACGAGAAAGCCCTGGCGGCTCGTCCCTCGGCTGAGAAGCTGCGGTTCTATGATCTCGACTGGGCCAGCAACCTGGCACAGGCCAAGGCCCGGGCTGCTGCGGAGAAGCGCCCCATTGTGATGGTGTGGGTCACCAACATCTCCGCCGGTTGCGATTTCTTCACCGGCCATACCTGAGCCAGTGCCGACCACTTCCGAGGCAGTTGTCTCGGCAACAAGACAGTGCAGCAGGCATTGAACCCTTACATCGTCACCCTCTGGAATGGCCGGGAGCCAGAAGATGCTCCGGAGGACGTGCAGCAACTGCTTCGCCAGCGTGGGAGACACCAGCAAAGTAACATCCTTGTCTTTGTGCTGGATAACCAGGGCAACTATGTCCATTCCTTTGATGGCATGACCGACCGTCATCCGGGGAACATTGGTGACATCAAGAAACGCATGCCCAGCTACTTCCTCGAACAACTCGCAGATGCAGGCAAGCAACTGGGTATCCCAGATCAACAACGACAGCGTACTGCTACTGCTCATCTGCCCACGACAGCTGAGCCGGGGATTCGCCTCTTTGTCTCACTGGGAGAGAATCGGCTGCAACACTTTGCCGTGCCGGTGGTGGAAGCGGTGGCGTTTCAGGATGCTGAGAAGCAAGCGCTTCGCTATCAGACTGGCAAGCAATCCATCGATGCCAAAGTCATCCAGCGCTGGCTGGCTCCCATGTATCCTCCCGCGGTCATGGATGGTCATGGTAACCTCGATAAGGTCGCTGGCACGCTGGAGTACCAAACCGCTGGTGAATCAGCTACCCATCGATATGCCATCCTGCGGGGCACGGTCCAGTTGTATCTCGATAACACCACTCGCATCAGCTACCAGGGACCGCTTGATCTGGTATTGCGATACAGCAAGACTAGCGATGCACTGGATGCTGTCTGGGGCACCTACAGCACCCGGGTCCCACGCCACAATCAGCAGGGCAAGGCTGTGGAGACGGTGACCATGACGGTAGCGATAGAGCCGAGTAAATAGCCTAGCCACGCTAGTGGCGTTATGTGAATAGCCGTGGGTGAGCAACGCGAACCCACGGTCAACAAATCCAGCGGAACCGGAGCCGCGTTAGCGGCGAAACAGTTTCGCCGCTAACGCGGCTCGGGATTCCGATGTTATCGACCCCGTGGGTTTCGCTGCGCTACACCCACGGCTATTCATCTGTCGCCGCTCCGCGGCTGGGCAACAGTGAGCTGTTATGGTTGTTCGGCGAGCGTCACGCATCGTAACTTCTGACAACTGACAACAGTAGATGCAAGCTAATGGCAACTGTTCCACCCCGTTTCTAGTGGTGAGAGAGCAATTCAAACACGCGCCAGCCGGGAATAGCACAGGGTATTTCCTGCCACGATTTCAGCAGTTCCATGAGTTCCGGTTGCTGGCTCAGTTCGCCGGGCAGTGTGCTGACGAAGTAGCGGGCCTGATGCAGGCTGACCAGTTGCCTGAGGCGATCTGCAGCGCTGACAGGCTGCCTGTCCCCGATGCTCTCGTACCACAGATCCAGTTGTGTCGGCCACCACTGGGCATGCAAGCCGCTGAAGTAACGCAGTGGCATGGCATAGTCGTTGGTCAGGGCGATGACGGAGGTGCCGACCCCCAGTTGCCTGCCCAGTACCTGGTATTCTGTTTCCAGGGGACGATAGGGCCCACTCTCGAGAATGGGCAGATAGGTCGTGCCCGCTGTGGGAACGAACCAGCCGAGGTTGGCGATGCCTGCCGATAAACCCGCCGCTAGCATCAACGGGATACTGATGGGGCCGAGCCACAACCTCGCGGGGAGGCAGCTTCCCAGCAGTTGTATCGCCCGTCCCACTGCCAGGGCCGTGATCGGCAGAAGGGCTAAGAGATAATACTCATGCGTCATGGCGGCGTAACAGAAGAGCAGCAGGAAACCGAGGCAGCCTGCCAGCCACAAGAGAAACCGCCAACGACCCTGGGCCACTTCCCAGAGGGTGACGACAAGAAGTATCCCGATGGGCACCCAGCCAATGACGGTGAGAATCTGCAAGCTGGTCTGCTCGTACCACTGCACAGTCAGAAGCATCGACAGCTTCCACTGATGAGTCTCCCCGGCAGGCAGCATCAACCCAAGCCATGCCAGGCTGGGCAAGAGCACCATCACGGGTGTCAGGTAGAATCGCATTCTGTTGAAGGTGTCCTTCCACCCGTGTCGCTCGACACAACTCGCCAGGTAGACGCCACACCAGGGCAGGAACATCACTCCGGGCTTGGTGACCAGGGCCAGGCCAGCCATGATGGCGACCAGTAGACAAGCCTTCCACGATGAAGTCGCATCCCATTGCTGCACGGCCCACCAGGCGACCAGCAAACCCAGCAAGGCGGAGGCTTCATGCTGAAAGCTGCGGCTGAGCACCAGAGCCAGGGAGTGAAAGAGCAGGAAGCTCATGGCTGCCACGCCTGCGATGGGAGAGTTCAGTTCCCGACGGGCGAGATGGTAGAAGAGCCAGCAGGCCAGCAGCCAGATTCCTGTGGTGACGACGCCTGCAATCCACGGCTCCTCTCTGCCTGCGAGCAGGTAGCTGCCAGCCGTCACTGCCTCGCCGATAGGCAGCCCCTTCCAGCGACTCTCGTATCCTGCCAGCCAGTGTTTTGCTTCTGGTGTAGTGGATTCCCCTTGCAGGCGATACCAGAGCGAGCGTGTGTTGAGTGCATTCTCGTACTGAAGCATGGGATGCCAGGCCATCGGCCATTGCGTGATCCCGTGCCAGCGCCACAGGCCCGCTGCCAGCAGGAGCGCAACCACGATGCAGGTCACGCTGTTCGTGCCTGCCCCGGGTGAGCGTCCTTTGCCAACAACATCGTTCATGCCTTACCCAACTAATGTGACCACATACCATGAACATAGTCGCCCCATACTCTTGCTGCCACATTTCATGCCCGACGCCATTCATCACGTTACTGCTGAGGAAGCCGGCCAGACCCTGGCAGCCCTGGTCCGTCGCTGGTCGCCGGAACTCTCCTGGAACGAAGCCCGGGGCGTCGTCGAACGCCGGCGAGTGATGATCGATGGTAACCTCTGCCTCGACCCGGCCCGGCGACTGAAGCAGAAGGAAGTGGTGAAGATCACAGCACACCCGCAGAAGAAGCCACCCGATCAGGAGCAGGTCAAGCTGCGGCACCTCGATGCCCATATTGTTGTTGTAGAAAAGCCGGCAGGCCTCACCACCGTGCGTCATCCCGAAGAGGACGACTGGAAGGATCGCCGTAAGCAGATCCAGCCCACGCTGGATGAACTCCTGCCGAAAGTGATCGCCCGTGAAGAGCGCTTTTCGCAGCAAGGATTGCGTCAGGGACAGCGAGGCAGCCTGCCCCCGGTGCGAGCGGTGCATCGCCTGGATCGCGATACGAGTGGACTGATGGTCTTTGCCCGCACCGTGGAAGCGGAACGTCATCTGGGGGCACAGTTCAAGAAGCATACGGTGCATCGCATCTACCGGGCCATTGTTCATGGCCGGGTGACGCAGCAGATGACCTTTCGCAGCAACCTGGTGCGTGACCGGGGGGATGGCCGGCGGGGTTCCAGTGCTGTGGACACCCTGGGCAAGCATGCTGTTACCCACGTTCGCCCGGTTGAAGTGCTGGATCGCTATTCGCTGGTGGAGTGCAGGCTGGAGACAGGCCGGACGCACCAGATCCGCATTCACCTGGCGGAGAATGGCCACATCCTCTGCGGCGAGAAGGTGTACAATCGGGCCTTGTTCAAGGATGAGATTCCTGATGAAAGTGGTGCTCCCCGTATTGCATTGCATGCCATGGAACTCGGCTTCGTGCATCCGGTGACCGATGTAAACCTGATGTTCAGCATGCCGTTTCCCCCGGATTTGCAGAAGGTGTGGGATCGGTTGAAGGCGGAAGCGAGAAGTCAGTAGCCAGAAGTCAGGAGTCAGTAGCCAGAAGTCAGTGCACCATCTGCGCAGCGGTGAGCACGATGGGCTGCGCCGCTGGGGAATCCCCCTCACCCCCGGCCCCTCTCCCCGATGGGGAGAGGGGGGACTTTGGTTCTTGGTGTCTTTGTGGTTCAGATTTGACCACGGAGGCACAGAGGGACACAGAGACTGATGCTTAAGAAGCTTGCGGTACGGGTTTTTGCTTGCCATTCTCCTCGGCGCCGTGTGTGCGCGGGGCAAGGTAGGGTAAGATCTCGGGGTTTTGGGTGCTGGGCGTGGGGGCGGTGTCGGTGGTGACAGTGGGCTTCGTGCTGGTGGCATCATCCTCGGCGCGGCGTGTGCGCCGGCGGGCGTCGAGCCACATTCTCTCGGTAGGCAGGTAGACCCAGGTGCTGCCGACCTTGCTGTGCTGGATACCCATCTGGCCGATGGCTTTGGTTGCCGCCCGTTCGGAGTGGCCACATTCCTTAAGGTGGGCTTTCACTTCCTGGATGGGTTTCTCGTTGCCATCCATATAAGTGGTGATGTCGTCGACGATGCGGTTGAGGCACTGGACGAGTCCGGGGTCAGCTTGCCAGGTCTGGGGACACTTGGACGGACGTACATGCTGATGGCGCTGCATCTCGTGGAGCGAGGTCTTGCCTTCCTCGTCGAAATGGAGGTGCCACTGGAAGCCCATGGGGCCATGCATGTTCTTGGCGATGGAGAGGACACGCTTGTTGGGGTCGTGGGGATGCCAGTGCATGGTGAGGATGAACTGGGCCTCTTCGGTGCCGACGCGGTTGAAGGTGCCGTAGTGGCGGGCGAGGTTGAGGCCGTGGCGGCGAGGAACGATGATGGTACAGCGGGTGATGTACGCGACCGCTTCCAGAGCTTGCCACCAGTTGCCATGCTCTTCTTTGGGCAAGGCCTTGTTGATGAGGTTGGCCATGGCTTCGAAGTCGTCCAGAACGATGACCATGCAGTTTGACTCCTTGGCTGCATCGATCAGGAAGTCCCTGAATTTCGAGATGGGGTGCTTGTCGGTCGGGTCGTTGAGGAAGGCTTCACTGTAGTGGGCCTGGCCGATGTAATCGGGGTTGCAATGCTGGCTGCTGAGGTGGCGGTCGCGGGCAATCATCTGATCGCCGGAGGAGACGTAGAGGGTCAGGGGCTGCTTGGGCCCCTGGAAGGTGTTGGAGAACTTGCTGGCGAGGTGGGCACAGAACATCGACTTGCCCACGCCGCTGGCACCATCGAGCAGGACGACGGTGCCCTTGGGGAAGAGGTTCGGGTAGAGCCAGTACTGCCCGAGTGTGAGGGGCTGCAGTTCGTGGACAAGAGGCATAGCCAGACTCCCGGAAAGAGGACGTATGGCAGCAGTGTACGGAAGTGGTTATAGAGTTATCTAGTGTACACATTGCGGAGTGGTGATGGGATGGCGCTGTGTGAGAGTCTCAGAACGTCTCAGGGAGTCTCAGAGGGTGTCAGGGTGTCTCAAACTGAGACGGAGAAAAATTGGGAAAATATCGGGTTATGGAGGTCACGCGACTGTTGTGAATAGGTTGCAATCTGGTACGATTCGGTCACTTCGCCCTTCGGGGTTTGCCTACTGCTGTGCCAAGCAAATGCTAACATTCATCGAGAAATGAATGTATTCTGAAGAGGAGATGGTATGGGAGCCAAGACATGGATGCTGGTATATGCCGTGGGTAATCCTCGTGAACTACTGGCCCAGAAACCAGTGTTAGACCGGGAAGCCACGGCACGAATGGCTTCACAACTCTTTCCCAGGGAAAAACTCCAGCTCGCGCAAGACGGGAGCCTCTTCAATACCAGCCCTCCAGAGGATGAACTCCTGATCGGTTGCTTTCCTGGAATCACGATAGTGGCTGCCGCTGAATTGGGAATCGATTATCCATCTACACTCCCTGCGCACTTCCTGAAAGCAGGTGGCGTTGGAGTTGTCTATTTACATGCCATGCACAGTGTGGTCGATTGGTTTGCTTTTGCCATTTGGCAGAAGGGCAAACTCCAGCGATCCCTTAGCCTCAGTCCTGATAGTGGGATCTTAGAAGACATTGGAGCGAAATTGCCGTTTGAAGAACCTTACTGGGCTGGGGAACATCCTGCGATCGATCCCGAAGATGATGATGAGGACGATCCTTACCCGTTTCCCTTTCATCCACTGGAATTGGGAGAAGCTGCATTGCATGCTCTGTTTGGCTATCAGATAGAAGGGGGAAAGGCACCAGATTATGATCCTGAGACAGTTCCCTTGATGACTTATCAACGAAAGTGATTGCAGTCTAATGGCTTTCTTCTGTACTTCTGCCCGTAGAGCGGTTACCCTTGGCACAATATGGCCGAGCCTGTGGCGGATCCTCTGAAACTCGTTGAACGCTGGCAGTCGGGCAGCCAGACGGCGGCTCAGCAGTTGTTCGATAACTACGTCAACCGGCTGCTCCTCCTGGCCCGCTGGCATATCAGTGATCGGCTGCGTACCCGCATCGACCCTGACGACGTGGTGCAATCGGTCTTCCGCACCTTCTTCTTCCGGGTCAAGAACGACAGCTTCACCTTCGATGAAGCGGATGATCTCTTCAAGCTCCTGGCCCGCATCACGCTGCACAAGACGCTGCGGCAGGTAGCGTACCATCGGGCGTCACGCCGTTCTCCCGAGCGGGAACAACCCGCCTCACGCACCGAAGACGATGCCCTGATGCAACTGATGGACACTGAGCCTGACCCCGAAACGGTGGTTGAGTTTGCGGACCACCTGAAGACGTTCCTTGGCAAGTTCTCCAACCAGGAACAGCAGATCATCGAGCTGCGACTGCAGGGACACACGTCGGAAGAGATAGCTGAGAAGCTGGGCACCTATGACCGCAAGATACGCCGGGTGCTGGAGCGCATTCATGCCCAGGCGATACAGGAGCACGCCCAGGAGCTAGCAAGCGAGAATGGCCAGCCAGGGTGAGGACGCAGCGTTGCAGCCAGCCCCCAGCTTCAGTCACTCATGGGAAGTGAGGAACAGGTAGAGATGCCACGCTTCACGACGTTACTGCTCATCTGTATTCTTCCCGTCATGCTCCACGCCCAACCGCCTGATACTGAGACATATCCCGAGCCCAGCGAAGTGCCGGGCTCACTGCCTACCGCAGTCCGGCACAAGACCGCGATGGTGGCAGCCGCCCATCCGTTGGCGGCGAAGATCGGCTCCGACATTCTGCAAGCCGGGGGCAACGCCATTGACGCCACGGTGGCGGTGCAGATGGCTCTGACCGTCGTTGAGCCACAGTCGTCCGGCATTGGTGGCGGGTGTTTCCTTGTCTACTACGATGCGAAGACCAAGAAGACACACTGCATCGATGGCCGGGAAGAGACGCCTACTGGTGCCAGTCGGGAAGCGTTCCTGACCAGCAATGGCAGGGTGGTGAAGGATGCCATCACCGGTTGCCGGGCAGCCGGCGTACCCGGGACAGTTGCGGGCATGTACCTGGCTCATCAGAAGTGGGGCAAACTGGCGTGGAAGCAGGTGCTGCAGCCCGCCATCCAACTTGCTGAGGGCGGCATCGGCGTGACGCCACGGCTGCGGGATGCCATCACGGCCAACCGTGCACGCTTCCTGCGTATTCCCTCCAGCAAGGCGCAGTACCTCGAAGGCCCCAGCGGCACGGTGCCGGAGATCGGCACCGTTCTCCGCTTCCCCGACCTGGCCCGCACCCTACGCCTGATTGCTGAGCAGGGCCCTGCTGGTTTCTATCAAGGGGAGACGGCTGAGCGCATCGTGGATGCGGTGAAGAGCTGTCCCATTGCTCGTGGCAGCATCTCTCTCGATGATCTCAAGAACTACCGGCCCATCGAACGTGATCCAGTCAGCTTCCTCTACCGCGACTATCGCATCGTCGGCATGCCCGCCCCCTCCTCTGGCACCATCACCCTGGGCATCATTCTGCACTGCCTGGCTGGTATCTCCCCAGAACAGCGGCCACTCCATACTACAGCAGGCATCGATGCCTGGGCACGGGCCGAGTCCATTGGCTTTGCTGACCGCAACGCCTACCTGGGCGACCAGGGCTGGACGAAGGACTACCAGATGAACTACCTGCTCGCTCCATCGCGGCTGGATCAGCGTCGGCAGGCGTTTGACAAGCTGGCATCCGGCACTAAAGCTACGCCGGGGGAACTGTTCAACCTGCAGCCATCGCCGCGCAGCAACAACCCAACCGAAGGGGAGAACACCACCCATTTCAGCATCGTCGATAGTGGGCGGAACATCGTCAGTTGCACCACCACCATTGAACACGGCATGGGCTGCGGGGTCGTGGTACCCGGGGCGGGCTTCCTGCTCAACAATGAACTGACCGACTTTGACCTGAGCGAAGCCACCGGTCCGAATGCTATCGATGCCAGCAGGCGTACCATCGACGGTCGCTCCGCCGGCAAACGGCCACGCAGCAGCATGGCTCCTCTCATCGTCTTCAAGGACGATCAACCCATCATGAGCGTCGGTTCTCCCGGTGGGCCGGTCATCATCAGCATCGTCGGCCAGACGATGCTCAACGTGCTGGATGGGCAGATGGATATGCAGCAGGCGATCAATGCTGCCCGCAGTTCGTGCCGTAATGCGAGCCTGAATGTGGAAGGCATGCACCGGAACCGGCCGGAGCTGGTCAAACAACTCGTAGCGAAGGGCTGGAAGATCGCGGACCTCAAGCCCGGCGAAGCAGTCTGGGGCGGAGCCCATGGCATCCGGCTGCTGCCCGATGGCACCCTGGAAGGCGGGGCTGATCCGCGGCGTGAGGGCGTGGTGAGGGGGTATTGAGAATTGAGAATGTAGAATGGAGAATGGAGAATGAACGAGGTCGAGGATGAAGTGGCTGTTGCCATCGTGAAGCGGTCTATGAAACTCCAACCATGAAGTTCGTGTACATCTTCTGTCAACTCCTGCTGGTTGTCAGATGGATACCACCTTCTACGAATCACCCTTGCTGGCTATCGGTACCGGCTTGAGCATGGTAGCTTTGGCATTTGAACTCTGGTGGCATCGTAGCTGGAAGCATGTACGCGTCATGCTGCGGTTGATCATGATCGGTGCGATGCTGAACGCCTTTGGCATCTACGAATTGCGGATGAAGCAGTGGGAACGGACGGTTCGCAACCCGATCCGGATCGATCTTCTGGTCCTTCTGCCTGTGATGAATGGTCTTGCTAAAGAAGGCTATCAGGTTTGGCAGGTGTCTCGTCTCTCGGAACGTGCTCCCAGCAAATGAAGCCCTTTTTCCCACTACTTTTCCCGCTAATCGGGGTTGGAACCTGTATACGCTCAATAGCCTTTTGACAGCCCCCCCTGCCGTAGCGTATAACTATAGTATTCCCACCTATTCTGGCGTAGCTCATGAAACGATCCTCCCTGACCTGGTTTTTCCTGTGCAGTGGCATCTTTGCGCTCAGTTTCGTCTCGGCCTGGGGCGATGACACCAAGGCGCCACCAGCCAAAGCCAAGGCGGAGAAGGCAGCCCCGCAGGACGACCCTGCTAAAAAGAACACCGACAAGAAGGCGGACGATAAGAAAGACGACGACAAGGCCAGCGTCAGCGGCCTGAATGATGCCCGCACCATCGCCTTCATCAACGAACAGATCGAAGCTGCCTGGAAAGAGAACAAGATTCAGCCCTCTGCCCTGGCGAACGACTACGAGTGGATTCGCCGTATCTTCATCGATACCATCGGGCGTATTCCCTCGGTCATTCCGGCCCGGGTCAATCCCAAGGATGACCCTATCGGTGCCAAGGGGGAGTTAAACCACTTCCTGGAACTCCCTGCTTCCCGGCGGCGTACCGAAGTAGTCAGATATCTGCTGAACCACGAAGACTACGCCAGGAACTGGGCCAATATCTGGACCATCTGGCTCATCACCCGCACCACCCAGCCGGGCATCAACCGACCTAACCTGCAGACCTGGCTGGAACGACAGCTCGGCGAGAACCGCCGCTACGATGAAATCGTCCAGGAACTGCTCACCGCCACCGCTACCGACAAGGATGGCTGTGCCAGCAAGGTCGATAAGACCGCAGCCCCGGCCAATTTCCTCCTGAGCCATTTTGGCGAAATCGTGCCGCCTGAACGCCGCATGCGTGATGGCCAGTTTGAAATGATCCCCGCGACCTCACGCGTCACCCGCGTGTTCCTGGGCATCCAGACCCAGTGCACCCAGTGCCACGATCATCCGTTTATCGATGATCGCAAGCAGGGCCAGTTCTGGGGTGTCAACGTTTTCCTCCGCCAGATGGAACGGGAACCTGCCACGATCAACGTGCAGAACGCCCGCATGCAGTCGCTGCAGCACTACAAGCTCCGCGACAATACCAATGCCAACCCCGAAGCAGGCATCTTCTACGAACAGCGCAACGGTCTGCTGAAGCGCTCCAGTGCTGTCTGGCTCGACAAGTCACGCCCCAGTCTCTCCAGCAACACGCCCCGTCGCAGTGAACTGGCCCGCTACCTGATCAACGATGAATACTTCGCCAAGTCCTTCGTCAACCGCATCTGGGCTCACTACATGGGCCGTGGCTTCACCAACCCGGTGGATGACTTTGGCGAACATAACCCCGTCTCGCATCCGGATCTGCTCAACCGCCTGGCCCAGGACTTCGTCACCAGCGGTTATGATGTGCATCGCCTGATCACCTGGATCGTCTCCAGCAAGCCGTACCAGCTCACCAGCGTGGCGAATGCTACCAATAACAAGCCCGACGCTGAGCCCTACTTCGCCCGCATGCAGCTCAAGACGATGGCTCCCGAGGTGCTGGTGGAATCGATCTTTACCGCGACCAACTTCCTGCAGATCAAGCACCCCGCTTCGTCGGACAACTTCGCCCAGAAACGCCGGGACACTACTGCCGAGTGGCTCCGCGACTTCACGGTGAACTTTGGCGACGACGAAGGCAACGAGGCCAGTTTCAATGGCACCGTGGTCCAGGCCCTGCTGCTCATGAACGGGCAGAAGATGAACGAAGCAGTGAACATCAGCCAGATCGCCAAGATGGCGATGGATTCCTCCCGCCCGCTGGATTTGCTGTACCTGGCGGTGCTCAACCGTCCGCCGACTGCCAAGGAACGGGAGACCTTCGCCCTCGCGACACATCCGTCCAACGGATACGCCCAGGTCTATATGAAGCCCGCGGAGCGAAACAAGCTCTACCGCGATGTACTCTGGGCGCTGTTCAACAGCAATGAGTTTATGCTGAATCACTAGGGTGAGACGGCGTTCGGGTGCCATCGTTTGCCGGTACTCCGGCTAACGAGGCCGTCGCCGGGTCGTTGAAGCTTGATCTATACTTCAGATTCGCGATCATGGTCACTCGTGAGTGGGACTTCGTGGCTCCGTGTCCAGGACTGGCGTTTTGGGCACTATTGCACCTTGCGCCTACTTTCGCATCCTATATACAAGCAGTCTGCTTCCAACGAAACGATCTTGGAAATCGTGAGAACTTAACCCGATATAAATACTATCATTGTGCTCATGCAAACATGTAATTTTTACAGGTGTAGTGTACTTCTCAGATGTGTTGTTCGTGCCATATAGCAACAATCTGTCGTCTTTATAAAGAAGATGCCGACCAAGCATTCGCGAATAGACAATGCGATTATAGTATCCTCCAAGATCATGAATAACCGGTGGCATATTAGTGGCAAGCTCAATTAGCATTTTCATATTAACTGCCATTGCATTATCATCGTGGTAATCTACTGATCTTGGTGGCGATCCAATGTCATTGTAGCTATACCTTTTAATTTCTTTTAGCTCTGGCAATGTAGCAACTAACATGCAATTGCTGGAAGCAAATACTGCATATGGCTTTCCGGCAGTATTTTGAATATCAACACACAACTGACGCTTATCAAATGCATCGGTGTTCTTGTCAATCATTTCACCTAAAATGCTGTTTGCATCGATAGCCTTAGTCGCGTCGGGAGTGGCATCATTTGCCAGAATGAATACATTGTAATTTACTCCAAAATAGACCGTTTTATCGACTGCCCATATCTCATTTACCTTACGTTTTAACATAGCTAATTCCGTTACGAGCTGTATGTGCATAGAACTATCAGACTGCTTGGCAACTTCTACGCGGAACACTTTGCCATTCGCGCATAGCACATATAGGAACTTCACAGTCCTGGCGAATTTAACGATGCCGTATCCATCACCCCCGAAACTCTGAATTGACACATTTATACTAAATAGCTCCCCATCTATCCAAAAGTGAAGTCGAAGCGGTCTTGCAAGAAAACTGGCTTGTCGTTGTGTTGGTAGGTGCGACCCACACCAACACAAGCGAGCAAGCCATGGACGGCTATCTTCGCATTTCCACTGCCGAACGCAAGAGACTTCTTCACTCTCTTCGCCACGCGCCCTCCGCCACCGAGCGTCTGCGCTGGAATATTCTTCTGCTGCTCTCGGATGGGCACACTTGGAACCACATTGCCACGGTTCTCTATTGCAGTTCCGCCACCATCGCTCGATGGAAACGACGCTACCAGGAGCAAGGCAGGGACGGCATCGCTCCGATAGCCACCACCGTCATTCTCTATTGGTGGGTGGCTCGCATCATCACCTGGATTCAATCCTACACTCCCACTCACTTTGGCTATCTCCGCAGTCGATGGACCTGCTCTACGCTGGTGCTCCTGCTGGCCCGCGAATATCAGGTGAACGTCAGTCGCGAAACCGTGCGTCGCTACCTGCATCAAAGCGAGGTGGTTTGGCGACGACCTCGTCCCATCCTCCGACCGAAAGACCCCGACTACGACGCCAAAGTCCTGAAAATCAAGCGTTTGGTGAACACGCTGCCGGACGACGAGATCGCTCTCTTCCAGGACGAAGCCGAGATCTGCACCAACCCCAAGATCGGTTCGATGTGGATGCCTCGAGGTCAACAGGCTACCGTCGAAACACCCGGCACCAATGAGAAGCAGCATCTCTTCGGATCGCTGGCGTGGGACACCTGCCGCCTGGTGACGACCTGGGCGAAGCGCCGAGACAGTGCAGCCTTCCTGGAACACCTCGATCACCTCCGTCATGTCTTTCGCTGTTATCGACGTATCCATGTCATTTGTGACAATGCCCGCTTCCACACTAGTCGGGCTGTGCAAAAGTATTTGAAGAACCATCCGAGAGTAATGATCCACTACTTACCCAAGTATGCTCCAGAGACCAACCCCATCGAACGAGTCTGGTGGCACCTGCACGACGAGATTACCAGGAACCACACCTGCCCCAACCTCGATTCGCTCCTCAATCTTGTTGACCGATGGCTATACCAGAATCAATACTGTCTGATTGAACCCACACTCTACGCTGTCGTGCCTCGTAAACTCAGGGCACTTTCGGTTGGGTAGGTAGCTATTTAGTTTTCTTGCCTTGATCGATATTGAATATAATCATTTCCGATTTTGATGTTCCAATAATCAGTTGAGATTTATCTAGTGATAATATCGAACCTACAACACCTTGTGAGATGTCATGTGTTGACTGCAAACTGAGCGAACCTTGCTTATTCAGTTCGAATGGGTACGTCATGACTAAAGCAAAGATGAGTAACATCAGGGCTCGTCCTTTTGTGTGGATCGCGTTGAAGAAGTGATGGCGGCTGGGTATCAGCCAGCCGGTTCATTCACCCTTCCATACTGTGACTGTGTTATGCTTGAGTACAAGCATAACACTACCGCGGCAACAATCATACCCTGCATGTCTCCACTGTACTCGGAGAACCGAGTACAGTACCACAACCTTTCGAGTGTTACCAGCCGGGTGCCCGGATCATCCCACAACAGCGAAAGCTGTGGCTGGGTGGCCCTGCTTTACAAATAATGTTGTCGTGGCACTGCTTCACGTACTCGTTAAGCAGTGGTGGATCACGGGAAGACATTGCACCCACCACTGCTTGCGGAGTACCGAAAGCAGTGCCACAGAATCCCGCCAACGGAGTACCGTTGCGACCCTGCTACGGCTTCGACCATACATCTACACGTCTCTGCTGATCTCGGAGTACTGAGTTCAGTGCCGCCATTCTTGTTCTACCACACTTCGTGTTGAATCCGCTGCCGAAATGTGCCACACTCCAGCAGACCGTGTCTTCATGGGGAAGGCCCGGTGATGGCGGGCTTCTCCGGCATGTCAGCCCAGGCTCCTACGCGCGCTTCGCTACTTGCTCTCATTCGTGAGAGTGGCCTGCTCACGCCCAAGCAGTTGAACAAGGCTCTCGCCCAGTGCCATTCCGAAGATCCCAATGTCATTCTCAGCCATCTGCTGAAAGCCGGGCTGATTACCGAGTACCAGGGGCGCGAGCTGTACATCGGCCGCAACAAGGGCTTCTTCATCGGCAAGTACAAGGTGCTCGAGCCTCTCGCCACCGGCGGCATGGGGCTGGTGCTGCACTGCGAGCACATCTACATGCATCATCATGTGGCGCTCAAGCTGCTGCCCAAGGAACTCAACGACGACACCTCCGCCGTCACCCGCTTCTACCGGGAAGCCCGGGCCGCTGCTGCGGTCAAGCATCCCAATATCGTGCAGGCTTTTGACGTAGGGCAGGAGGGTGCCTGGCATTGCCTGGTCATGGAGTTTGTCGACGGGGTGAACCTGCACAAGCTGATCACCCGGCATGGTGCCCTGTCGGAAGTGCGGGCTGCACACTATATCGCCCAGGCTGCGACGGGCCTGCAGGCCATCATGGAGAATGACCTGGTGCACCGCGATCTGAAGCCGGGCAACCTCGTCCTCGCCCGCGACAATTCGATCAAGGTGGTAGACCTGGGGCTGGCCCGGTTTCTCGATCAGCGCAGCGACGATCTCACGCGTCAGTTCGATGAAGAGCGGGTGCTGGGCACGGCTGACTTCATCTCACCGGAACAGGCGTTGCACTCGCATGATGTCGATATCCGGGCTGATATCTACTCGCTCGGCATGACTTTCTACTTCCTGCTCACCGGCAAGTTTCCATTCAAGGCGGCGACGGTGGCAGGCAAGCTGATGTCGCATCAGACGAAGATGCCCAAGGCCTTGCTGGCCCGCCGGCCTGATATCAGCCCGGAACTCGATGCCATCATCACCCGGATGATCCAGAAGCGACGCGAAGATCGTTACCAGACGCCTCAGGAAGTAGTGGAGGCACTGCAGCCCTGGACCGCTGTCCCCCTGCCCCTGCCCGATGATGAATGGTTCGCACCCACGACCGGTGTCTTTGCTATCCCCAGGGTGCATTCGCAGGAGAACGGGTCCACGGCATCGGGCGAAGCGGTATCCACCCTGGTGACATCGCCAGGACAGGCAACGGAAGAGATGGCCGCGCCGGAACCGCCGACCACGATCCGACCGAGGGCTTCGAGCGACCTGGATGGCCTGGGCCAGTTGCAGGAAGCAGCGAACTTCTCCCTCTCGCAGGCCAGCCGGGAGATTCAATCGCGTCCGGCAACCAGTCCGCGCCAGCAGTGGAAGCTGGCGTTGCTGATTGCGGTGCCGATCCTGCTGGCACTGGCGGTGGTATTGTGGTTGTTCATGCGGACGAGGTAGTGTCTAAGACGATGGGCTGCGCCGCGAAGATATCCCCCTCACCCCCCACCCCTCTCCCCGGTGGGGAGAGGGGAGTCAGACTGATGCCAGGACGGGAAGTCGCACGAGCACAGATCATTGCATCGTGCTACCCCACCCAACCTCCCCTTGGAAAGGGGAGGAGCAGCCTCGGACTGTTGTTTTGCCTCCGAGGGTAGCCCACATCTTTGCTCACTTCCCTGTGTGTCCGAAGCCCCCGCTGCCTCGTTCGGTCTCCGGCAAGGTGTCTACCTTCTGCCAGGTGATGTGGGCAACTGGGGCGATGAGCAGTTGAGCGATCCGCATGCCTCGTTCCACCACTACCGGCTCGCGGCCCAGATTGATGAGGCCCACTTTCACTTCGCCCCGATAGTCGGCATCAATGGTGCCGGGGGCATTGACGACCGTCAGCCCCTGTTTGATGGCCAGCCCCGAGCGAGGCCGCACCTGGGCTTCGTAGCCCACGGGTACCGCCAGGCTGAAGCCACAGGGAATGAGCACGATCGCCCCGGGGGCGACGGTAACCGGTTCACGCACCGCAGCGGGCAAGTCCATCGCTGCTGCGTGGGCAGTCTGGTAGGCAGGCAGGGGCAGGTCGGCGTGTTCGGGAAACTGGAGGAGGGGGACGGGGAGCATGGGTGTCTCGTGATGTGAGATTGAGTGGCGAAGGCCGTTCTGGTTCTCCCCCTTACGAAGGGGGAGTTAGAGGGGGTTGCACCTCGCGATGGTGTGCGCGCTTGCGATGGCAGTCCTTCGCTTGAACACCTGCTGTTGCAGAGTGCTACCCCTCCCAACCTCCCCTTTTAAAGGGGAGGAGAAGTCAGACCTAACCGCGTCAGTGCGGCAGTCACCACCTTGGTGATCAGCGTCTCGTAGCTCATCTTCATGAGCCGGGCGAGGATGACGAGGTCGCTGTAGTCGGGGTTCAGGCCGGGAAGCGGGTTGATCTCGAGGAAGTAGGGAATGCCATCACGAATGCGGAAGTCGGCCCGGGCCAAGTCGCGGCAACCGAGGGCATGGAACGCCTGCTTGGCCATCTCTGCCGTGCGTTCCAGCACCGCAGCGGGTAATGCCGGTGGGGCTTCGTAGCGCACCTGGTTTTCCCAATCGCGCTTCACTTCCAGGCTGTAGACGAAATGCTCGGTCGGCTTCAGTGGCAGCACGCGCAACTGTCCGATGCATTCGAGGGTCGCCCCGTTGCCCACGAGGCCGACGGTCACTTCCTCGCCCTGGATGTATTCCTCGATGAGCACCGGCTGGGCGTAGTCGCCTCGCACTTCCTTGACGATGGGGAGCAGTTCCTCGGGCCGATGCACCAGACAGCGCAGGCGGATGCCCTTGCTGGAACCTTCCCACGCCGGCTTCACCAGCAGTGGATATTGCAGCTTCACTGTTGCCGGGTCGGGCAGCGGTTCGCCCGGCTGCACCACCAAGCCCGGCGGCACGGGCACCCCGGCACTGGCCACCAGCCGCTTGGCGTAGTCCTTCTCCAACGTGAGGGCGCAGGTCAGTGGATCGCTGGCGGTGTAGGGGATGCTGAGCATCTCCAGCAGCGAAGGCACCCATGCCTCGCGCGACCGGGAGACACCCCGCCCTTCAGCCAGGTTGAAGACGATGTCAGGCTTCTCGGCTTGCAGCTTGGCCAGCAGTTCCGGCCCATCGCCGAGCTTGACGACGGTGTGGCCAAGCTTGTGCAGCACGCCCGCGATGCCATCGATGGTCACCATGTTGTCCAGCTCTTCCTGCCAGTCGTCGGGCAGCTTGCTGGTATCGAGGGTGGTGTCTTTCAGGGTGTAGGTGATGGCGAACTTCATGGGGGCTTTCAAAGTTGCTGAAGCTGCTCCTCCCCTTGAATAAGGGGAGGTGGGGAGGGGTAGCACACTGCAACGATATGTGGTCTCGCTGTTGATGGCTTTCGCACGAGCGCACACAGTCGCTAGGTGCAACCCCCTCTAACTCCCCCTTGGTAAGGGGGAGAACCAATCAATCATGCTCATATCCGATGCGATCCAACACCCTCACCAGCGCGGCAATCGCCTTCGGAAAAAGTTCCGGGCCGGTGATGCCGCCGGTGGGGCCGCCGCCGAGGAGATGGGGTTCAAGCGTAGCGAAGCCGGTGTAGCCTCGGGCCTTCGCGTCGGCTAGCACTTCTTCGATGCGGCCCTGGCCTTCGCCTGTGAGCACGCCCTTCTCCTGGCCGTGAATCCAGTCCTTGATATGCAGATGCACGGTGTAGTCTTTGGTCATGTGCCAGCCGTTGAGCGGATCGTATCCGCCGTGCACAAAGTTGGCCGGGTCGTAGGCAGCCTTGAAGGCGGGGCTTTCGATGCTGCGGAAGAGGTCGAGCACGCGGATGGGGTCTTCACCATAGATGCGGGCTTCGTTTTCATGGACGAGTCTGACGCCAGCCTTCTCGGCCAGCTCGGTCTTGATCCGCAGACGGCGGAGCACTTCGGGGCGATGGTCGGCCCACGGTTTGCCATCGTCGGCTGGGTAGTAACTGAAGATGCGGATGTTCGGCGTCTTGAACCGCTGCGCCAGTTCGATGGCGTGCTGGAAGCGTTGGAGGTGAGGCTCCCACGGATCGCTGATCTTGATCTTGCCGATGGGGGATCCGATGGCGGAGAGGCCCATGCCCCGTTCCTTCAGCAGCGTCTCGATGGTGCTGAGCTGCGATTCGGAGAGGTCGAGGACGTTGGTCTTCCAGGCGGAGCGCAGTTCGACATGGCGTACGCCATGCTTGAGGAGCAGGTCAAACTGCTCCACGGGCTCAGGCCCGATCTCGTCGGCAAAGGCACTTACGGTGATCTTGGCAGGCATGGCACCACTCAAGGAAGGAAGTGGTGTCATTCATATAGATGGGAAGGAGCGTGGCGAGCATTCTCGGGCCAACTTGTGCTGCACATCCTGTCAAGTCGCTCACACTGCCCAGCCGATGGTATCGATAGGAAGGATTCCATCCATGAAGTACGGACTGCTCATCCTCATCTTTCTGGGCAACGCTGGCTGTCTGTCGCCGCTGACTGACCGCCTCGATAACGTCAACGGCCAGTTGACCCAGGTTAATGCACAACTGCAGCAGGTGAACGCTCAACTGGTCGAGACTAACAAGCAACTTGAACGAGCCAATCAGCAACTGGAAAAGGTGGAAGTCGGCGTCCGCCGCATGGGCGGAGCGCCGACTCCCTAGCATCAGGGTGTGCCTGTGACTTCGATCTTCTTCGCTTCGTAGCCCGGGTAGGTGACATCAGCCTGCCCGTAGTCACCCAGACGAATATCTGCGGCAGTGCTGTTGACCGTGTTGCGTACGACCTTGGTAGCAGAAGTCACTTTGACCGTGCCCGTGGTGTAATAACTGGTACCAAAGGTGATCGTGCCCGCGGAAGTATCGATGGCAGTCACGTAGCCGGTGATACGGAACGTATTCTTATTGGCACCACCGCCGCCACCACCACCGGAGGCCTGCAATTCCACGAGGCCCATGGCCACCGCCAACAAGCCCAACACCACCGCGTAACGCTTCAACATGACCAAACCTTTCGGATGAGTAAGCGATTACAACAATCGCCCATGCAACTGGTAGCCGAAACGGGTACGCTCATCCGCCAGGCATTGGAAAAGATAATGCCAAACCGCTTCTCATCGCATAGAACGGAATGCCAGGCTATTCCCAGTTTCAAGAGCGAAAATGGCCTCAATAGGCCCTGTAAGGCCTTTCCAGCACCCATAACATAATAGTCCCACAGCCAGCATCTCTCTGGCATCCTTCTTGCGTAGATTACTGTGATGTTCCGCTACCTTCTGCTCCTGCTTCTGATTGTCCTGCCCGGTTGTGGCGATGCCAGCTACCCCGATAGTGCACGGTATCATTTCCAGCCGTACACGATGCTTGAGGGCACGGATACGGTCAAAACCTACACCCTGGCCGAAGATCGCCCCGAACAGATGGATGAGCTGCTGCTCCCTGTCTTCGGCACACCGAAGAAGCCCCTGGTGCAGGCACCCGGCATGGAAGCAGAACTGACCGAACTGGGCCTGACCCCGGAACTGATGGCCAAGGGCAGCAAGCTCTTCCTCGTGCAATGTTCCCACTGCCATGGCAAGGAAGGCAATGGCAACGGCAAGTCAGCCCTTACACTCAACCCCAAGCCTCGCGATTTTCGTACGGGCAAGTTCAAGTATGTCTCGACTGTCCGCAGCGATGATGATGGCAAGCCCGATACCGGGCGGGCCAGCTACCCTGCCCGGCTCGATGTGCATCGCACCATCAAGATGGGACTCCCCGGTGCGGGCATGTCCAAATTCGATCAACCCGACGAACAACTGAATGCCATTGTGAGCTATGTGATTCACCTCTCGATCCGTGGTCAGGTGGAATACCGGTTGACCCGGTTCTGGCTGGAAGAGGATGAAAAGCCTGGCGAGAAGGATGTGGCCAAGGAGGTCAAGGACATCGTCAAGCAGTGGGCCAGTGATGCCAAGCGAAGCTACACGCCCTCGATCCCCTGGGAAGAAGTGGAACGCGAAGGCAATGCTACGGGCTGGGCCAAGGGCAAGGAGTTGTTCCTCACCAAGGCAGGCTGCATCGATTGCCATGGCAAGGATGGCATGGCCAATCCGGAAGAGCTCAAGAACATTGCAGCCATGAAGGATGACTGGGGCGCACCGATCAAGCCACGCAGCTTCGTCTCGGAAAGCTTCCGCGGCGGAGACAGGCCCATCGACTTGTTCTACCGTATTCGCCTGGGCATCAAGCCTTCCCGCATGCAGGCGATCGACCCTGTCAAGTTCAGCGATGCCGACGTCTGGAACCTGGTAGGCTTCATCCGCAGCCTGGGAGAGAAGAAGCCATGACCGAGGCACCCAAGTATCACGCCTGGTTGTTCTGGCTGGCTGTCGCCACGGCAGTGCTGGCGTTTATCCTCATTGGCAGCGGTGGCACCGTGACCTCCACGGGGGTGGGCATGGTGGATGAAGGGTGGACCTTCTCGCCATTCAACCTCTTCACCGTCCGCGGCATGGAACAGGTCATCAACAACCTGGGCATGTTCATAGAGCATTCGCATCGTCAGTTGGGCTACATCGTGGGCATGTGCGCTCTCGCTCTAGCAGCGCTTTGCTATTACGCTGAACGTGGCCCCCGTCGTTGGCTGGGGTCTGCTGTGCTTCTAGCCGTGTGTATCCAGGGAGCACTGGGCGCTGCCCGTATCCTGCTCAACCCCAAGAAAGGCGTTATCGACCCGAATCTGGGGCGTGACTTCGCCATGGTGCATGGCTACTTCGGCCAGTTGACTTTTGCGTTCCTGGTTGGTTGCACGCTTGCCTTCTCCCGCAGTTGGGTGAATCGTCAGACAGAGACCAGTCAGCAGGCTGAACCGTTCCAGCGGCTCAGCAAGCTGCTCTTCATCATGTTCCTCGTTCAACTGCTTCTAGCTGTCCTGGTCCGGCACTATGGTGGTGGATTGCTCATCATCGCCCATGCCTCGGTGGCTGGTGTCATTCTGGTCATGGTCTTGACTGCTACATTCCAGGCAATGAAACTGCCCGGCTCGCTGGTGAAGCAGCCCATCTACCTGCTCGGCATCGCCGTCATCCTGATGATTCTCCTCGGCACCTCGGCCTGGTGGTTTGGCGGCGGCTATGGGGCTCTCAGCGACCTCGACCCCAATCTCCACCGCGTGACCCTGGCTACGCTGCACCAATGGCTAGGGGCTTTAACGCTGGCAACGAGCCTCGTCATCTCCCTCCGGGCCAAACGTCACCTGATTCCGCTGGCCATTTCCCCTGAGGTGGTAAGATAACACCCATGCAGACACTCACGTCCAGCCCGGCCATCGCCTCCCAGACAGCGGAACAACTGGCACAGACCAGCCATTCCGTCTGGCAGGATGCCATGCTGCTTGGCAAGCCACGCATCACTGTGATGGTGATGATGACTGTAGCTGTCGGGTTTCTTTTTGCCCCGGCTGGCACCTCGCAGTGGCTGCTGATGGTCCATGCCCTCTGCGGCGTCGGACTGGTTGCTGCCTCGTCCGGTATTCTCAACCAGGCCTGGGAACGGGAGACCGATGCCCTGATGCGGCGGACCCAGAAGCGCCCCATTTCCACCGGTCGCCTCAGCCCCTCGCTGGGCTATGCCATTGGCATCAGCTTCTGTCTGCTCGGTACCCTGTGGCTGTTGCTGGCTGTCAACACCCTGACGGCGATGCTCGGCTTCCTTACCGTCGTTCTCTATGTCTGTGTCTACACACCACTGAAACGGGTCACCGCGTGGAATACCTTTATCGGTGCTATTCCCGGTGCGATGCCTCCGCTGCTGGGGTACGCTGCTGCGGCCAATGCCTTGCCGCTGGAAGCGTGGATCATGGCTGCCCTGCTCTTCCTCTGGCAGTTCCCCCACTTCTTTGCCATCGCCTGGATGTACCGTGACGACTATGCCCAGGGAGGGCTGGTGATGGTCTCGACCATCGACCGCCGGGCAGGCAAATTCACCGGTGACCTGACGCTGGCTACCGCTGTCATCCTGGTCGCCTTCAGCCTGGTGCCGTTCTATGCCGGCTGGATGGGCTACTGGTACCTGGCTGGCAGCATGTTCTTCGGCGGCATCTTCTGCTGGGCCGCCTTCTGCTTCCTGCAAAGCCCCTGCCGCCTGACTGCCCGGCAGACCCTGTGGGCCTCGCTGCTCTACCTGCCACCGATGTTTCTGCTGATGCTGTTTGATGGGCCGAAGGTTTGGTAAGCCGGCGGAGAGGTGTGCCCAGGGCATGTTGCTGACCATTCGTTGAGCAACCTATCATAATCGGACGATCTCAACGACTCCTCGTTCTGTTACTTCTATCGAGAGTTGAAACCCTTTCAGCAGTGTCATGCCCACGACGGGGCTCGTATCTGCTTCATCAATCAACACGGTACGTCGAACTCCATCCCATTCAATTTCAGCAGTGTAGACATCAAAGATGGACTCACTGCCATCAGCCAGGAGACATCTGCCGATGGTTCTCCAGGGCAATTCCAGATCAGCAATCAACACGGGAGGCAGGGAAAGCATGGCAGTGTAGCCGGTGTCGATCACCGCGTCCAATGCGAGTGCATGACTGCCAAAGACCGTGAGATTGATTCTTGCTTCATCTCCGGTGACGATACCCTGAATCATGAAATGATCCGCCTGGCTGCGCCGCCAAATCGATGCAAATAACGCGAGCCCACTCGGGCCATCCAGACTTGTGCAGCAGGCACCCGACCATACAGCCGATCACAGGCCTGCATCTGATCCTGATCGATTTCAAACTCGCCTGTTTCAATATCTATGGCAACGAACTTGCCCTGATCCGCTGGTTGCAAGCAGGGGACGACCTTCTGCTCGTAGAATGCATCGCCACGAGCGGCAAAATCAGTTTTGCTGTAACGGCGTTTTGCAATGGGCATGGTATACCTGCATCTGCATGCATCGTAAACGGATGCCCATTCAGAAGCAAGATGTATCGGCCGTGGACCTGGCACAAACCGCTGTCGCACCATGGCGTCTGCCTACTGTCTGCTTGATAGAATAGCGGCATAGCCATCGTCACAGTCTCTGAGCATCTGCTGAAAGTGCCGGCTCGGCGAGGTAGCAGCCAGTCCCGTCGCAGCGAAAGCAGTTCCTCCACCCCGCTCCATCCAGTGACTGGGCCAGTGAACGACTTGTGAGCCAGCTGGGAAACATGATTGCCCGCCCCCATCACCTCGTGGTATCGTGACTCCATGCGAAATCCCTTGTGGCATCGCTGGCGCTGGTTGTTTGCCCTGCTACTGTTGACTTCAATGCCGGTTGTAGTTGACACTGCATTTATTCAATCGGAGAATTGAATGCTGAAGTTTGTATCAGGAGTGTCATATGCACCTTAGCATGACTGTAGTCATACTCACGTTTGCAACTTGCTTCCTCGTAAAAATCCGAACCGTAGACGCCTTTCCACCGCTTAACAGAGTCAAAGTTACAGTTGTTTCGGAAGACGGAATCACAAAGGAAATGCAAGTTATTGTGCACCGTGCCCATTTCGAGGGCAGTTACTACGTTGGAAATGGCTTGGGTATGAATCTCTACCTTTCCCTTTTGGCTAGTGGCCAGTTCACATGCAAATGGACAGGCTGTATTGGGGACTATGGATCATCATCTGGAACATGGAAGATTCAGCCCAATGGAATAGTTCTCAATGCGCAGAAGGCCGAAGGTCTATTGGAGGATAGGCCTATCACCCAGCTCAACGTTATTCAGTATCAGCAACACTTCTTGCTTAGGGACGAGAGGTATTCCGGGTATTTCAGTAATAGTCCGATTGGCAGAAGTCGTTGCTTTCACCAAGAAAAGGCACGGAAGTCAATTGATGACTTTGTAACCCGCCAAATTCAGAAAGAGGTCCAAGACAAGATCGAGAAATCGAAAAAGAAATAGGTGCAAACTCTCCGGTCACCAACGCCGTTCTTAGTAGACAGTAAACTCTCCACCGCAGCCCCGCTCCATCCCGTGACTGGGCCAAGGGATTTTACCGGTAGAAGTCTTGACATAACGCTGCATTCTGTGGATAGGCACGTGCATGAAGCAGGCAATTACGTTATTATTTTGTGTCACTCTGCTGCTTACAGGTTGCCAGACCCAGCAGTCAGGCTTGATTCGCCGACCAAGTTGGTGGGAACGGCGGTTGGATAGACTAGATACCTGGAATCGACACAACGGACTCCCTCTCGATAAGACCCGTGATGTAGTAGTTGGTACAGGCGTAGTTGTGGCTGGAGCAGCTGTGATTGTGGGTTCCTTGTGGCTCAACAGTACCGAGAAGAAGGATAAGAACGATCTGAGCTTTATCTTCCCCAACAATTACCAGTAGTACTCAGTTCATGAAGCAGCTCACCGCGCTCCTTTCCGTGACTGGGCCGGGGGTGTAACTCTTGCAACTCATTGTCGCCAAAGCAGCCAGCCAAATGCTAAGCCAAACACTGCAAGCAGCAGAATGACCACAAACCAAATCCATCGCCAGCCGACATCCTTATCTTTGTCGGATGGAGCAATCTTTGCAAGCAGTCCCAAGACAACTTCAATAAGCTCTGCCATTCAGATTCTCTGGCGAATTGCAACTGTCTATATGATGCAGCAGGTAATTCGACACTGCAAGGCTATCATTTGGACTCGTCCAGTTCACCGCCACCCCGCTCCCTCCCACGACTGGGCCAGGGGCGAAGGAATGCAGCTAATCAGCACCGCCATTGATTAGTTGCGAAAGCCTGCTCCCTTCATTTTTTTTCTCGCTCCGCCATCCCTCCGCGAACTCCCGGCAGCCCCAGAACATTAGTGCCGCTTTCTCACATTGAGAATGACACTCCCTCTAGCCCCGTGCTGCCACTTCGGGTAGTATCCGCCGCGTTCTTCCATCGTGCAGGATGCGTGACATGTTTTGTTCCGAGTGTGGCGTGAAGGCGAGTGGGAAGTTCTGTCATGCCTGCGGGGCACGGCTGGCGACGGTGGAGAATGCGCCCGTCGTGACTCAACCTATAGCTGCCCTCTATCAGCCACCACCAGTTGCACTAGTGGCTACCACGGTACCCTGGGAACAGGAAGTACGTTATGAAGCACTGCTCAAGGTACCTCATGTGCGTACCACGCTGGCCCGTCTGGCGATGGAGGCGGAACCTGGTATTTCAGCGAACGATTTCCTTAGCCTGTGCGACTCGGCCTTCAAGCCGATGGGACCGATCAGCATGACCAAGATCGCCCCGGTGCTGCAGTCGATGTATGGCAGTTGGGGCATCAAGACGGGTAAACAGCGGCAAGCAGTATTCCCCCTGCCGCCAGGGGTTGTCCTGTTCCGTGTACTTTGCTCACTGACGACGAAAGCACAGAAGATCAAGAACGTGAGCCAGGGTGAAGATGGTTGCATTCTGCATGTCACCATTCCTTCGTCCATGTGGACGATGGAAGGCCAGATGCTGATCACCATCACCCGCCTGCCAGCCGGCACGCAGGTAGAAGCGGTTACCAAGATCAGCGGACAACTGTATGACTGGGGCGTGAGTAACAAGATTCTGGACCAGTTGTTCTCCAGTCTGCAGACTAGCCAGGCTGCTTGATAGAATAACGGCATAGCTATCGTCATAGTCTCTGAGCATTTGCTGAAAGTGCCGGCACGGCGAGGTAGCAGACAGCCCCGTCGCAGCGAAAGCAGTTCATCATGACTCCCCTCACTCTCGATACTCTCCGCCAGGCTCACGAACGCATCAAGCCATACATTCATCGCACGCCCGTGCTTTCCTCCACCAAGCTGAACGAGGAGGTGGGTGCGGAGGTGTACTTCAAGTGCGAGAACTTCCAGAAGGTCGGGGCGTTCAAGGCGCGGGGGGCGTGCAATGCAGTGCTGTCGCTCAGCGATGAAGCGGCGAAACGTGGAGTCGTTACCCATTCTTCCGGTAACCACGGGGCAGCGCTCGCCTGGGCCGCCCGGCTGCGAGGCATCCCTGCCACGGTCGTGGTGCCCCGCAATGCCCCGGCGCCCAAGCTGAAGGCCATCGCGGGTTACGGTGCGACGATTGTCATGTGTGAACCCACCGTCGCATCCCGCGAAGGCACCGTGGCGGAACTCATCGGCCGTCATGGTTACGAACTCATTCATCCGTTCGATGATGATCGAGTGATTGCCGGCCAGAGCACCGCTGCCCTGGAACTGCTCGAACAGCAACCAGATCTGCAGACAGTCATCGCTCCGACCGGCGGTGGCGGCCTGCTCTCCGGCACAGCCCTGGCTGTGAAGCTCAGTCAACCGGGGGTGAAAGTGTATGGGGCTGAGCCTCAGGGAGCGGACGATGCCTACCGTTCCTACACCACGGGTACACTGGTGCGCGAGCAGACACCGGAAACCGTGTGCGATGGCCTGCGTACCACTCTCGCAGACCGAACGTTTGCCATCATCCGCCAGTATGTTGACGGCATCGGCGTCGCTGATGATGCGGCTGTGGTGTCAGCCATGCAATTGATCTGGAGTTACGTGAAGATCATCGTCGAGCCGTCGTGCTGCCCACCCCTGGCGGCACTGCGGACGGGTAGCCTGAGTCTGCAAGGTCAGCGGGTTGGCATCATCCTGACTGGTGGTAACGTCGATCTGAACAAGCTGCCGTGGGTATCACACTAATCCCGGAGCGAATGCTACTTCCCCAAGTGCTCCAAGGCTTTCTGCATCGGCGCCGGGGTCAGCCGTATCACGCCATCCAGGGGATTGTTCATCTCATTGATCAGGAACAATGCTGATGCGATGGAAAACGAGCTGATCAACAGCACCACCAGCACCGTCGGGTTTTTTGGCGCCATCAGACCAAAGCTGATGTGCAGCATCGTCAGCCAGAAGACCACCACGATAAAGAACACCGGAGGCAGGCTGTTCTGTGTCTGTTCGATCATCAACCAGCGTGATTGCAGCATGTCGGTGGAGATGCTCAACGCCTGAGCCTGCAGGGCACGCTGGGTATCCGTCGTGGCGGGCAACAGCCTGATCAGGACCTGCAACTTTTCCAGTTCCTGATTGTTTTCAATGGCATTGGCGTTGTCCAGTGCACTGCCTTGAGCAGGCCAGATGAGATGAAACGCATGGGTAGCCTGTCGGTGAAGCAGATCACGCAGCGGCTTGGTCTCCGGCCCAAACTGTTTCAATGTGCGATCCAGCAACAGCAGTTTTACACTGGCCTGCTTGAAACCTTCGTTAAGTGAATCGAAGGAGTTCTTGGCGGAACTGACAAGCAGCCCCAGGACGAGTGCTGCCATCGTCGCGACAAAGCCCGCACCCAGTTTGATGATGTCGCGAGAATCTCCTTCCACATGGTGATTGGGGAGTAATCGACGCAAGAGCAGTCCCGCCAGTACACCACCAAAGATGCAGGCAAAGGTCAGACAGGCAATAGTGATAGAACTCATCGCGATCATCTCACGGCTTGTTAACTGTGATGCCTGCAGGATAAATCAACCCTGCATCCAGACGGACCGTCCACGTCGAGTGAATCCCTTGCAGCGTGCGGGGCACCTTGCCGCTGAAGACTTCTTTGCCATCCCACTCGACGGTCACGGGCTGATCCAGATTTACCAGGTCATCCCGAAGTCGGAGTGTGAGTTGATTCACATGCTCGCTGTGTAACTGAATGACCTGGCCCTTGACCCGAGCCTCTATCCTGGCCTGCTTCTGCTTTCCCTCTTCCACTGCGACGTCAGCAAGCCAGTAGAAACTGCCTGGCTGCGGACTCTGCCAGACCACGACCGGTGGAACAGTCTGGCGCTGCTGCTTCGCCATCCAGGGCACCGCGGCAGCATCCTTGCGCTGCATCCAGTGGCCATACTCGGGAAAGATGACCACCTGATGCGGGTAACCTGACGGGTCGCCTTGCTGCAGCGTGGCCAGCTTGCTCTTCCATTCTTCAGCCCGCTTATTGCGTTCATAAGCCGAGTCCTTGCCTCCCATATAGAGAGCAAAGGGAAGGTTGCGGAGATTGTCGGGGCGGACATCACCGGGATGACCAGCCATCATCGCTGCAGCTGCCCAGCGATCCGCCAGGCGCGTAGCCAGACGAAAGACTCCATCTCCCCCGGCGGAATAGCCCATCAGGTAGACACGGTTGACATCCACATCAGCAAACAACACAGCGTCTTCGATGAGCCGTGCAAAGAACGCATCCATGTGAGACTGAAACCACATGTCCCAGGCATCGTTCGGGGCCCGGGGAGCAATGTAGACCCCTTCCGCAGGCTGATAGAGCTTTTTCTGATTTTCCCACTGCTGATTGTTCACCCGCTGACCCGAATTGCCTCCGCCATGCAGGGAGATGTAAAGCGACCGGCCCTGGGCTGGCTTCTCGCCATACACGTGCACGGCAAACCGCATAGTGAGTTGATTCAGATCGATCTGCTTCTGCTTCCACTCCTCCGCCCGTTCCTCTCGCAGTCGGGCTTGTTGCTGATCGACGAGCAGAACCTGTGCCGCCTGAGCCTGGTGCCTGCTCAACGGCACCCGACTCCAGGCTTGTACCTCCAGAGCGGGCCGAGGACTGCTGGCTTGCAGCCAGTGTTTCCAGGATTGGAGCACATCGTCAGACGGAAGCAGACACAACAGGAAAAGAGGGAGCATGGATACTGGCTTATCAAGCGGGTCGCGACCGGGCAACGAGGACTGGCAGCATCGGGCCCATTTCCTGTGACACATGAATTGGAATTAATCCATATTCGGCAACCATGTTTTTCCGAGTTTCCGCTACAAGCAGAACATCCTGATCTACACTAGGGGTAGTGGTAAGGATGCTTCTCTCTCATGCAAGCAATGTTTGCTGATCTTACACACCCTAATGCCGACCAGCTTCGTTGCTTTGTGACGAACCGACTGGATCAAGCCGAGATGGCATTGATCCGGAACCATCTTCGTATTTGTCAAGATTGCCAAAGTTTATTGCAACGGATGAATGCCGACGGCAATCCTGTGGCTGACACGTTCAACGCTGTCATCGATAACACAGCAGCCAATACCAAGCCGTTGCTTGCCATGGATGACGGTGCAGCCCTGGCTGATCTGCCACTGGTGCTGGCCAACCATCCCCGGTTTAACATCATGAGCCTGCTTGGCACGGGGGCCATGGGTACGGTCTACCGGGCGATGGATAAGTCGACGGGCCAGTTCGTCGCCATCAAAGTACTGCAGGCTGTTGATCCGCAGAGCTTCATGCGCTTCAAGCGCGAGATGGAATTGCTCACCCGGCTGAATCACCCCAACCTGGTGGCTATGCACGATGCCAACCTGGCCGGTGAGACGCCTTACCTGGTCATGGAATGTGTCGAAGGAGTCAGTCTCGACAGGCTGCTCACCCGCAAAGGCATTCTCCGCGTGCCCGATGCCTGCGAGATCATCGCCCAGGTGGCGGAAGGTCTGCAGCACGCTCATGAACAGAACGTGATCCATCGTGACATCAAACCATCGAATATCATCGTCACCACAACGGGACAGGTGAAGTTGCTGGACTGGGGCCTGGCCCGCATCTGGGAAGGCGTTCATTCGCAACAGGACATTTACATCACTGTGGCTCACCAGGCAGTGGGTACACCCGATTACATCGCTCCGGAACAACTGGACGACAGCCGGAGTGTCGATGCCCGCGCAGACATCTACAGCCTGGGAGGCACGCTCTTTACGCTGCTTACCGGCAAAGCACCACGAGACTGGCGTACGGGCAACACCGTGGCCTACCAGTGGCTGCAGCGGCCTGATATCACCCTGACCAATATCCGGGGCGATACCAAGAGTGCCTTGCGGCGGCTGCTCATCCGCATGCTCGAACTGAACCGCGAAAAACGGGTGAGCTCCACGACGCAATTGCTGGAAATGCTCACGCCGTTCCGCAAGGATGCTGATCTGAAAGCGTTGATGTCCACCGATGCACCCTACAATCCGCTGGACACGCCCGAAGCGGGCATGGTACGCAACGTGATGCTGGTGATCATCATCCTGCTGGTCGGGGCGTCGATCGTGCTGGCCTGGCTCAAGCAGAATTAGTTGAGTTCCAGGATCCGGTCCATCCGCTTGCTGATGTCGAGGAGCTTATCCTCGCCGCCTCCACTGACCTCAGCTGTGGCCCAGGTGTTGTAGCCTACTTCCTCACAGGCCTTCAGAATCTCAGGCCAGTTCTCAGTACCTTCGCCGATGCCGACCCATGCCTTCTTATCGTAGTGGTAGCCTTTGAAATCCATCTTGAGCATGCGTTTGCCGAGACGGCGAATCCACTCTGCTGAGGGCACACCATACTTGATCATGTTGGAGGCATCGAAGTAGGCACCCACCCACGGCGACTTGAACTGGTCCACATACTTGATGAGCAGTTCCGGCGTCGTCAGGAAGTCATTCCACACCACCTCGATGGCAATCTTGACCCCGAGTTCCTCAGCAAGCGGGATGACCTTCCGGACTTCCGCTGTCGAGCGTTCCCAGCATTGCTCAAAGTTCTCGGTCTGCTTGTTTGCCACTCTGCCCGGCACCAGCAGGCAGGTATCGGCGCCGAAGAACTTAGCGTCACGCAGTGCCCCTTCAAAGGCGAGGCGGCCTTCCTCTCGTACCTTTTCACTGGGATCCGATAGTCGCTTGTTCCAGTGTACCGAATCGATGACCCCGTGAATGACCACGCCGGTCTTGTCTCTCGCCCGTACCATTTCTTCCTTGTTCAGCGGGCTGGGGGAATCTGCTTCGACACCGACGAAGCCACACTTCTTAGCCAGTTCAAACTGCTCCATGATCGAGGGAGCCTTGATCATGGCGAACTTGACTGCCTTCTTCAGACGAACTTTGGCGGGCCGGGCTGCGAGCGAGGGGACCAGGCTGGCTGCCGCTACAACTGCTCCGGTGTGCAATACCTGACGACGTGTCAACATGATGATGTTCCTGCAGGATGGAGAGAGTCTCAGCGTACCACTGCCTGTTCCCAGAACAAGCAGAATATCTCAGCGGCCTTCGACCATGGTGTTGCGCAGCAACCCCAGGCCTTCGATCTCCACCTCGGCGATGTCGCCGGGCTTCATGTAGACAGGAGGCTTGCGGGCATCGCCCACACCAGGCGGAGTACCGGTGAAGATGAGGTCGCCGGGCGTGAGGGTGAAGACCTGTGAGATGTAGGAGATGAGCCTGGGGATGGAGAAGATCAGTTTGTTGGTATTGGAATCCTGCATCACCGTGCCGTTGAGGCGGAGCCTGATCGGCAGGGCGTGGGGATCGTTGACCTCATCAGCGGTGATGAACTCGGGCCCGCAGGGAGCGAAGGTATCGAAGGTCTTGCCGCAAAGCCACTGCTTGCCATCCTTTTCCTTCTGCCAGTCGCGGGCCGAGACATCGTGGCCGACCATGTAGCCTGCCACGTGCTTCATGCCATCCGCCTCGGCAATCATGCGACCGCCTTTGCCGATCACCACGACCAGTTCCGCTTCATAATCCACCTTCGTGCTGACGCTCGGCAGTTCCACCGGCTTCTCATGGCCGGTGAGTGCCGTGACAAACTTGCTGAACACCACCGGTTCCTTCGGTGGTTGCAAATTCTGCTCCGCTGCATGGTCGCTGTAGTTCAGGCCGATGCAGATGACTTTCTGCGGATCAGGGATGGGAGCATGAAACTGTGCCCCACGCACTGGAAAGCTCTTCGCCCCCGTCTTGACAGCCACGGCCGCCACCTGGCTCAGCAGGTTCTGGGCAAGCCATTCCCGTACCGAGTTAGGCAGTGACGAATCGGTGGCATTGATGTCGATGTAACTTTCCCCCTGGCGGACAACTGCACGGGGGCCCTGGGGAGTCTGGAGGGTGGCAAGACGCATGGTGAGGCCTTCGGTGGATGAGGTCGATACCAACATAGTAGCCGGGAAGACGCAACCTGGCAGGGATACTCCGCCCGGAGTTCTCAGTCGAGAGAATGCAAGACCTGTCAACGAAACACAGGTAACGCACCAAGACGTTACCTGTGACGGGGTATGCGCATGTTAGAGGAGAGGGCTTACCGCACCTTCCACTCGTGGCGCAGTTTGCCCTGGTTATCGACAGCAATCAGGTCACGGTCGCCCAGGTTGGTTATCCGCCAGGAGTAGACCTGCCCGCGCAGATGCTTGTCGGTTGAAGTAGTGACGGTAGCAATGATAACACCATTGTTCAGCGACCAGGTGCCACTCGACCGCACGTCTTCCTTGAAGGCGTTACGCAGACCTTCCTTGTAATCAAGCACCGAGCTCATGGTACCATCCGCATTCAGCGTGTAGTAACTGACAGCATCCTCCGTCTGATGTCCCCACGTGCCAATCAGTTTTCTCCGCATGTCGTCCATGGTGCTGCTTACAGCTGGCACGGTCGATGGAATAACAGGCACCGGCGTCCATGCGGGGGTAATCACCGGTTTGGCTGCTGCAGCCGTCGTCGTCGTGGCAGCGGGCGTGCTGGTCGCTGCCA
The DNA here is from genome assembly GCA_046350055.1 of Gemmatales bacterium. Lineage (GTDB taxonomy): Bacteria > Planctomycetota > Planctomycetia > Gemmatales > HRBIN36 > JAEUIE01. The sequence goes on from JAXMBC010000001.1 coordinate 935,485, forward strand.
CTCTCTTGAGCACTACCAGGATCCGTCCGGAACCAGGAGCATTTCCAAAGTCGGCAGGCCGGGTTGTTTCCTGAAGCCCCGGCAGCGACAGCATCAGGTTATCACCTGAAAGAAGGTAGATGCCCTTGGATCCAATCTTGGTGGTACCCATCAGATCAATTGTTTTGGGTTCGACAGCGTTGTTGAGAGCGAAGGGAATTTGCTTCGGGGTGAACTGGCCGGGAGGTAACAGCTTAATCACCAGTCCATCCACGGTAAAGCAGCCATCAGCGACCATGTGGGTGGCAATTTCCTGCTCGGTGAGAGCTTTGCCATTCTCCATGATGGTGACAATCTTCCAGCGGCCTTGTATTGCCTTGGTGTCATCCGTGGGCTGGGCCAACGAAACGAAACAACTGAGCAGCGTGACGAGATAGAGCATTCCTTGCCTCCGGGTGAGAAAGAGACCGTAAGGTAATATTTCTGCGGTTGTACTGCTATGCCAGTTTGGGATGGCGGCTGCAACAGGCAGCGAGTTTGTGTAGTATGTGTTGCTCATGTTGCTCTCCCCGGGAAAATGGCCATGTCTGATACATCGCGAACTGTCCGTTTCAATGCCCAGGGCACCGTGACAGTGCGGCAGGCGCCGACGCAACTGCTCATGAAGCTGCCCCTGCAGGTCAGTGGCACGACTCTGGAACTCGGGCTTGCTGCCCTTCGCAAGCAGGCAGCGGCGGCGGAACGCTGGCTGCAGAGCCTGGGTGCCCATTCCATCTCGCTGGGTGATCCCCACTTTGCAGACACCGCAAGCCAGGACCCGATGAAGCAGGCTCGGGAGATGACTGCCCGCGCGCTGGGCCAGCCCAAGCCCACCAGCCTGGATCCCGTCCGCACCAAAACGGTGGCCCAGTTTCTCACTGCTTTCTGGGACATCACCGGCAAGACGGCAGAAGAACGTCTCGTCCTGCTCGACAGGCTGCTGTTCGAAGCTGCTTCCGATACTCCCTCGACAGAAGAAGCCAAAGCCACGCCTGATCCCGAACGCTTTACCGACCCGCAACAGGTCAAGGCGATGATCGAGGAAATGATGAAACCCAAAGCAGAACCCCGGCAGGCCCACTTTCTGTTCATCACCAGGCTGACGGCAGAACAGGCGAGTCTGGCTTACCAGGAAGCCTTTGCCGTAGCACTGCGCAAGCTGGAACTGCTTGCTGCCACGGCAGGCCATCCGCTGGGTCGCCTCGAATCCGTCAGCTACGGTTACGGTGGCGAAAACTACACCACGTACAGGCACATGGAACAACAAGCCTGCCAGAACATCCTCGCCGGCACCGGGTATCAGCCTGGCGATCTTGAAATTGTCTCGGAGCAACCCATCACTGCTGACTTCCGCCTCACAATTGCAGCGCAGTTCGTCAGCGAAGTGGCCTAATTCTCCAACACACCTTGCGACTCGGCGGACCATACCGATTATTTCTGGCGGATGAGCCGGGGTGAATCTACTCCTCTCCGTGTGCAAGAGTAATCCTCTACCTCGGAGCATCCCATGAAGCGTTTCTTCACCCGTACTACCCCCAGCCAGCCAGCTTCCCGCCGACGTCCTCAACTCTCCGTGGAATCACTGAGCGACCGCATCGTGCCTGCGACGGGCATCCTGCGGAATTCCCTGGGCATCGTTACCATCGAAGGCACCGCAGGCAACGATCAGTCCAACATCTCGGTATCCGGTTCTGACGTCACCATCTCCCTGAACAATACCTCCACCAGCTTCTCCCTCAGCAAAGTGCGTGGACTGGTCTTCAAGGGCTTGAATGGCGATGACACATTCATCAACAACTCCGGCATTCCCTCCCAGGCTTTCGGCGGCAACGGGAATGACACCCTCGTCGGTGGTTCTGCAACCGATACGTTCTTCGGTGGCAATGGCAACGATCAACTCACCGGTAACGATGGTAAAGACTCGCTGAATGGCGAACTCGGCGACGATCGACTGTCCGGTAACTCGGGCAATGATTCGCTCAAAGGTGGCTCCGGCAGGGACGATCTCAATGGTGGCTCCGGTAACGATTCACTCTTCGGTGAGGACGGGGATGACCGCCTTACCGGCGATCTTGGTACTGACCGGGTCTCCGGTGGACGTGGCGTCGATACCTCCATCCGTGACAGCAGCGACAGCTTCAACGACAGCGACCGTGACGAAGGCATGCAGCAAACCGATGGCCTCGTGAAGGTGGAAGGGACGCTGACAGCGCTCAGTGATACCTCTGCAACCATCCGTACCAGTAAAGGTGTCGATGTGCAGTTTGCCATCACAGCAACCACCGTACTGGAAAAGAATGGCGTGCATGTTGACCTGAGTGCCTTCACACTGGGCGAACGAGCTGAAGCCAAGTTCGATGCAGTCACTCGCAATGCCTTCAAGCTGGAAGCGGGTGAAGATGGCAACGACAACGGCGGTGGCAACCAGAACGGTTCCAGTCAGGTGGAAGGACTCATCACCGAAGTCACGGCAAACAGCATCTCGATCCGTCAACAGAATGGAACCATCGTCACCGTGCTGGTGGACAGCAACACGAAGATCGAACGGAATGATCTGCATGTCTTGCTGAGTGCGTTCCAGGTGGGTGATCGTGGCGAAGCCCGCTTCGATAGCACTTCCATGATTGCCAGCAAGGTCGAAGCAGTAGGCTAAACCAACAAGTACTTCCAACACTCAGGGTCGTCACGGAACTCCGTGGCGACCCTGTTCCTGTTTTACTCCAGAATCTCCAGCTCCGCCACCATTTCTATAAACTGCTCCCATGTCCACCACGATCACACTCGGCTGCGGGGAATGGGGCTTTCGCAATCGGCCCCTGGCTGACTGGATTCCCCTGGCTGCTTCACTGGGGTTCCGTCACCTCGAATTCGGCATCGGGGGCGGCTGGCCCGGTCGACTTCCTGACGCACCCACAGCCGCTGATGTCGCTGCCTTCCGACAACTGGCGGAACGGCATCATGTCACCACACGATACTGCTGTCTCGAGAACGATTTCACCAAACCTGATGCCGATGAACATGCTGCGCAGCTTGGCCGGGTGCTGGCCCAACTGCCAGCCGCGGCGGACTGTGGTGCTCAGTTGGTGCGCCTCTTTGCCGGGTTCACCCACTACGACAAGATGACCGAAGCCATCTGGGGTCGGCTGCTTCAGGCGCTGGAAGTGTGCGAGCAAGCTGCCTCCGCCCGGGGTATGTCCATTGCCATCGAAACCCACGGAGCCATTGACCATTTACCCGGCGGCATAGCCATCCATCATCACACGGTGAGTACGCACCGCGATGGTCTCACTCGTCTGCTGCGTGACATGCCGGTAGCGATTGCCTTCAACTATGATCCGGGGAATCTCAAAGCAGCAGACCCCACCGACCGCCGCTATGCGTTCGACCTGCTGACTGGCCGCATCAACTACTGCCACATGAAGGACTGGAAACGGTCCGGGCCAGGCTGGCTCGCCTGTGCCCCCGGCGACGATGACCTCGACTACCGCGCACTCCTGCCCATCCCCGGCTACACTGGTGTGTATCTGATCGAATACGAACCGCTGGACGATACGGTCGACGGCATCCAGCGCAGCCTGTCTTACCTGCGACGTGTGGTGGACTGCACTACCGGATAATGGCTAGCTGCTGATGGTAATGAACAGTCAGTGATAGTGCTAAGAGCAGAGCGTAATCTGATGAGGCTACGCGAACTGGGCCATCTATGCAAAATGGCTGAGCGAGCAAACTCACCTAGTCAAGATGTTTCACCTTGTTTATAGTCGTAGCGGAAGATTAGCATAGGGGCGAAGCATCCAGCAGGCTGGGGCTCCCTCGTTCTGCCTTTCGCCAAGGAATGGCGAGCAGGTACATCCGTCGAAACGTCGGCTTCATGGAAGGAAGTGGCGAGATGGTTACTTCAAACAGAGTTGGTCGCCAGTTCAGTCGATGGTCAAGCTTCATCGGACTCACCGTGATGATGTGCTGTCCGGGACTGCTCCTGGCACAGACTACTATCTTCAGTACTGGCTTTGAATCACCCTATACCCTTGGCAATCTGAGTGGTCAGCAGACGTGGACTGCTCTGCCTGCCCAGGGATCCGGCACAGTCAGTGGTGCAACTGTTTTCGCTGGTACTCAAGCCGTTCGAATCAACGGGCCTACCCTATCAGTGAATGGGTTTGGTCTATCGGGCACCTCGTACTGGGTAAAAACGTTAGCACCCAATCTGGCAGCATCCTTCAAGCCTGTCCAGGCCGGGCAACCCATCGTCATTGTTGACTGGAGACAGTTCATTACGGGCAACACGAATGATACCACCAATATGCCCAATAACGGCATTCACATCGAAGGGTATCGGGCAGATGGTCAGACACAGATCACTACCCAGGTGGTGGCTGACTTCACTGACAGTGTTGGCGTCTTTGACGGAGCGTCCTACACAATGGGTCCAGTGATTCCTGGCTTGCGCAATACCTGGGTCAATATCACTGCCAGGTTGGATTACAACACGCAATTGCTGGATGTCCTGGTCAATGGGAATCCCTATTTATCGGAGCTTCCCTTTGCCAACTATAATCCAGCCCTGGCACCGGCACTTTCCGTGGGGCTGGCAGAGAGCGATCTGATTGCCACCAACGGTGCACTCTTCGGCTTAGGTCAGGCGAACAATCTGGTCTTCTTTGACAACTTATCTTTGACGGCTGTCTCCGTGCCCGAACCCACCACCATTGCCCTGGCACTGGCTGGTGCAGGTGGGATGGGGTATTGGGCCTGGCGACGACGTCGCGCCTGGAAGCGTGATGCTGAGCAACTGGTGGAACAAGAGTAAACCAAGAACTGCACAACTTCCTGCAACGCCGAGCCGTCTAAAGCTCGGCGTTGTTCATTTTCTGCAGGCGATTCAGCCGCTGGCGTCGATAGAGCCAGGCTGCCCCGAGACCGGTCGTGACCATCGCGACGGTAGCGGGTTCGGGTACTGCCGTGATCCGCATGAAGTAGACATCCTGTCCGCCGTTGAAGGTAGCCGAGAAGACCAGGTTGGCCCCCAGGTCATCGGAGGTCATGTCGTAGTAATCGCCGATCTTGTCCTGCGACGGGTAGCCTAGCGTGTGGTTGAACGAAGGCGTGACGGTCAGGTGACCCAGCCAGGTGACGCCTGCATCAAACGACCAGGCATATTTCATGACGGAAAAGTTGTTGCTGGCATCAATGCCGGTATCGTTCCAGATAGCGTCGATGCGGCCATTGGGAGCAACCGACATGGTGCCAAACCACTGGTACGAGTTCTCCCCGACCGGGTTGTTGTTGACGCGCAGCGGACTGCTCCAGGAAGCTCCGCCATCGGTGCTGCGGATGAACATGACATCGAGAGGATCAGAACCAGCCGGATTGACCGATCCGAGCACATAGATGTTGCCATTGCTGGCGGTGGCAACGCTGACCTGCCCCAGCAACCCGGCCGGATTCACTGCCGTGGTGCCGGTGGCGGTGACGCCTCCCAGATTGATTGACGTGGTTGTGAAAGTGGGTGTTTGTGCGGCTTGTTGAGCGTTGGTCGAAAAGGAGAAGAGATGCCCGGTTTGCCCCAGGTTGGAGCCAGCGGCATAGAGATTGCCATTCGCACCAACCGCCAGGGTGCCCCACTTCATGAAAGGTGACGGCCCGGTGACGGGGTTCTCATACGAAGCACCGCCGTTGGTGGAGCGGGTGAAGCTGGTGTTGGCCACCGAACTGAACTGCACGTTCCAGTGCTGATAAATGTTGCCTCGTCCGGGGCCATTGGTGGTATCGATAGCAATCCATTGCTTATCGCCACCGAAGGCGGGGACAGGCGAGCCCCAGGTGGCCCCGCCATTGGTCGATTTGAAGACTTCCGCGCTGGTGGTGGAACTCAGGCTGGAATAGTAGAAGTTGCCATCCGCATCGGCCCGGAGGACGGGATCGCTGCGAAAGTTGCCGGGCGTCAGCACACTGGGGGTCCAGGTCTGTCCACCATTGGTGGTATAGGCGACGCCGGCCTGGCGGAAGTTGTTGGTGATGGTGTCAAACTGCCGCCACCCCACAGCCATCCGCAGTGGATTGGTGGGATCGACAGCCAGCGATGGTTCATTCCCGGCATCACCGAGAATGTCCTGACCCAGCGCATTGGTATTCACCTGCACGATGCTGAACTGCCCCGAAACGGGTGACAGTCCGAGCAGAAGGATCAACAGTGTCAGGCACCTGGGTTGCATTTTCATGGGTGGGCTTCACATGGGACAGGTCTGGATGGTGCCTACTGTAAAGCCAGCTTGCCCAACATGCAACTATTCAATGGGGGCTTGTCTGAAGCCGATGATGACTTTCTGTGTTTTTCCTGTCACATCCAGTCAGCTGGCCGGTATCAGGTGTGTCCACCCGACAGCACACTCAAACCGGAGATTGCCATGAAACTCGTCAACGAACTTCTCGCCCAGGGCCTACCCCACGATGCTATCCGCAAGGTAGTCAGTCCCCAGGATGTCAGCCCGGAGAAGCTGGAAAAATACCTGGCCAACATCGCAGATGCACCGCTGGTCAAGACGCACCGCCTGGGTATCCTGGGCTTTCAACTCTACCTGCTTGCCCTCAATACCCTGGCCGTAGGCAGCCTGGCCTGGTTAGGGTATTCGCAAGGTCAGCCCTTCTTCTTCGGCCTGGCTGGCGTCGGCGTGCTGATTGCTTTCGCCTGCTGGTATGGCATCAGCAGGAATATGGCGAGTGCCTATGTGGGCGTCTGCTGCCTGACCGCAACGGGCAGCATGCAGCTCCTTAAAGCCATCAAGGAAGACCCGACGATGGTGGGCATCTGTCTCTTCCTGAATCTGCTGCTGATTGCCTATGCCGTTACCATGAAGTTCATGCTCTTCCCCCAGCAGAACTTCTTCAACACCAAGAAGCCAGTGCTCGTCAAAGCCTGAGTCGCTGTTACTCAGCCAGTAAACTTCGGCTGGCAGGAACATACAGTTCCAGCCTGCCAAAGGTGACGCCGTGATAGGCAAACTTCAACACAGCCTGCTCCTTCGGGACCCCGACGATGAATTGCAATCGTTGGGGTCCTTCGCATGCATACCCGTCGGGCAACTCATGGAGCGGCAGGAACTCCTTGCCGTACTGCAGCCGTAATTCATGCAGATCATATCCTTCGGCACAGTCTTCCTGCCTCGTTTCACCTTCCCTGCCACTCACCATTTGCACCAGCGACCGCTGGGAAGGGGTGCTATCGATGGGAATAAGCGACAGGGCAAACGGTTGCCAGCTCCGGCTGGCGGCCTGGTCGGTGGGAGAGTGTGGCACCACGGTGACATCGATGGCGTGCCAGCCCAGCCCGGCATAGTCCGCAGCCTGTTCGGCACGCTGTTGCTCCGTGAGAATCGGATTCTCCAGTGCATAGGCCAGTTGCCTGGGAAGAGGGGATGGCTCAATCGCATGCAGAATGATCTGGGCATTGTCCAGCAGTTGAGGATTGGCCAATTGCTTCACCTCTTCCTCGGCACGTCGGAGGAAACCGACGAAGAGGAACTTGGCGATCCAGGCCAGCACACGGAACTGTGTCACGAAGAGGAGGAAACTGGCCAGCAGCGCCTGCCACCAGGTGAGATGCTGAAACGACAGCACCGTGAGGATGATCTGCACCAGGAACGCTGCCAGCACGCAATACAAGAACTTCTTCATGCAGTCATGATACGCGTGACCAGCTTGCAGTTCATTTGCTATCTCCGTGTCACAGCCTGCCATTTCAGTTGTAAGGGAGAGTGCACACCTCTCTCACAAGGTTCTACTCATGCGTCATTCCTGCTGCCTCGCGATCCTGCTGCTGTTCGGCTCCATCACTATGACTTACGCTCAACCGGGCGAATCACGACTGATGGACAAGCTCACCGCATCCACCGTACTGGTGCATAGCACACGTGCCGATGGCACCACCTGCATGGGCACCGGGTGGGTCCTGCATGCCGGGAACCGCCTGCTGGTGACGGCGGCCCATGTGGTGGAAAGGGCAGAGCGTCTGCAAATCCTCTTCCCACGTCGAACCACCCATGGCTGGGTGCGGAATCCCGAGGCACTGCAAGCGAAGGCGACCCCGGTCGCGGCTGAAGTGGCCAGCATGGTTCGTTCACTTGATCTGGCAATACTGCGAGTCGCGGAGATACCCGACGGTGCGAGTGCCCTGCCTCTGGCCGAGAAGCTTCCCCGACCAGGAGACAAGCTGTTTACCGTTGGACATCCCGTGAAGACCGGGCAGGTGTTCCGCTTTGATCAGGGAACCGTGGAGTTCACAGGATTTGCTGCGGTTGATGTACCAGTGGATGGTCAACCCGCAGTGCAGGTGCGAGGCGAGGTCATCTGCTTCCGCTCGCCCTCGGTGGACAAAGGCTCCAGTGGTGGTGCGGTAGTAAATGCCCAGGGCAACGTGGTGGGGTGGGTGGTGATGGGCTCCGGGCTGATTGATCGCCGGGAAGTAAACAATGTCGTGGTGTCCTTCCGCGAGTTGCAACGGGTTCTTGAGCAGGGGCAATCTCGGGACCTCGGCAAACCCTACACGCTGGCCGGACGCTGGATCGGAGTGATGCCAAATGCTCGTGCCGAGATCGGCATCGAATTCACCAAAGATGGCCTTTGCTCATTTATCATTCCCGGTGGTGGCAAGATTGCAGGAAGGTATCAGCTCCAGGGCAACAACCTGCTGATCAAGACTCCGGGTAAGACAGAGACGATCCCCGTGGAATGGACAGCCAGCCGTCAACTCCGGCTGCGCAGCGAAGGCTTCACCGCTGATTGCCGCAAGTATGACGCTGCGTGGTAATAGAATAGCTGGCACCAGTGAATTGTTGCAGCGGATGAATAAAGCAGATAAAGTGTAGCTTCGTGGAAGGAAGCATATTATGGGCAATCCCTCGGGGCCGAAGCGATCGTGGAAGAAGTCAGCTGACTCGGCAAAACCCGATGCTGCGGGCAAACGCTCGTGGCAGCATGGAAGCGACAAGGCAGCACCTGTCGTCAAGAAAGGCTCGTACCGGTTCCTTGTCCGCGTGTTGGCGGTGATTCTGCTGGCCGGGGTCGCCGGCCTGATTGCCTGGGTCTTTTCGAATGTAGGCAGCACCAAACCTCTGACGCTTATCGTCGTGTCCCATCACGATGCCACCAGTCTGAATACCCCTGCAAACTTTTACAACGCCCAAGGTGCTGATGCTCTAAAGAAATGGGCACAGGATGTACCGCAGGAGCGGAAGCTCATCCTCCCCCCGGAGGCCCAATGGCAGAAAAAGGAACAGACCGCCAGGGACTGGCTCGACTGGCTCATCACTCAGGGCAAGGAGTCGGGCGAAATTGTGGTTTACCACTTCGGCATGCCCGGCCACGCTGACCCGGACGGTGGGCCCTACCTGCTGATGATTCCCGGCGATGCGACTCACCCGGAAATCAGTCATCGGCTCTATCTGAAAGACCTGTTCAGCAGACTGGGGGAACTCGACAAGAAGCAGAAGAAGGTGCTGCTCTTCGACTGCACCCAGGTGGATCACAGCCTGATCCACGGCATGGTGACAACCGATTTTGCCCGCGGCCTCAAGGGGCTGGAAAGCACTATTGCCGCTCTGAGCGAGTGTTACGTCATTGCAGCCAGCGATGAGAATCAACTCTCGTGGACCAGTCCCGAACTGGGAATGAGCATCTTCCATCATTATCTGCTGCAGGGTCTGCAGGGCCTGGCCAAATCGACCGGCAACCGACCGAAGATCAGCGTGAAAAACATCAGTCAGTATCTGAGCACCGAAGTGGAGAAGTGGTCGCAGGCAAACCGCTCTGCGGTGCAGAAGCCGATGTTCCTGCCAGCAGCAAAGCTGGACAAAGCAGATGAAGTAGACATGGCCCGTGTTCCCAAAGTGATACCCAAGGAAGGAGAAGCCCAGCAGCGTGATCAACTCGTCGAGATCAGGCAGGACTGGGAGAAGTACTATCAACTGGCACAGCTCACACCGGGGCCGGATGTTGTAGCCCCCTATCTCTGGAAGAGCTATACGACGCTGCTGCTGCGGCTGGAGAATATGCTCTTTGGTGGTGCCGAGACGAGTGACGTGCAGAAAGTCAGGCGCAGGCTGGATTCGCTGGCGACAACGATCGGCGAACTGAGTCGCTCGCCTTCGTGGTCGAACAGCATTCTGCTGCAGGACATTTACAGCCCGGATGCCAAAACACGCGAGAAGGACACCACGCTGGCCAGTGCCAGCCAGTTGTTCAGTGCATTCTGGAAGGCGGAAGGCCCGGCCGCCCTGCCCGCGGACGTGCAGAACTGGAAAAAGCTGGTTGCCAATACCAAGGAGAATCCCGGGCTGCGGAAACAGCTGCTGTTGCACGGTTGGCGCTGGGTGATGGAGAAGATGGCTGCAGAACCGGACGTGGTGGCAGCGGAACGGGTGTTATCCCTGATTGAAGAGGAACTGCGTACCAGCCATCGCCCTGCCGATGTGCACTTCCTTCGCATGCTTGTCCGTGACACGCAGGAACAGCCCTGGGCTGAGGTGCGCACGAAGAAGGAACTCCTGCGCACCGCGATGCAGTTGCGTGCCCGCGCTGAGCGGATCGCCTGGCTGGGGAATGAATCGATTGCCTCCGGCATCGCTTCCCATTGGGTGCAGGTGAGCCGGTGGATCATGCCGGTACTCAAAAATGCCGACGAGCTTCGCCGGTCGGGGGAAGACCTGCTGTTCGATGCCCATGCCAGCCAGTGGGAGAAGGCAGCCGGGTTGTTCGCCCAGGCTGATCAACAGTATGCCGAGGCGACCAGCAAGGCGCAGACCTACGTCTCTGCCTGCCAGTTGCGCGATCAGGCCTGTTATCAGTTGCCCTACTACGGAGAATGGGTTTCCTCCACTCCGGGACCGCTGCTGGAGCAGGTCATCCAGGCCTGGGGGCAGACCCATATCCTGGCACGGATGCTGCAAACCGACCAGCCACCGGACAAGAACATCGTGCAGGGCCAGACTGCCACCCTGCGCAAGATCATGACCGAACTGCAGGGGCAGGTGCAGAAGCAGGTACGTGAAGAGGTTCGCTCCGCTACCGTTTCGACTGCCCGGGCATTTCACGACCTCACACGACTCGTCAGCATGCCACTGTTTCTGGAGTGCTATGAAGGCCCTAACCTGGCGGAGCGCGCGAAGGCAGCACGGGAAGATCGCGGCATCCTCTTGCGGAAGTTGAAGGACGCTTCGTACCGGCTCTTCACCCAGTCGCAGCAGGCGTCGCGGATTGCAGACAGTCTGCCACTCTATCGGCCAGATGACTATGCGGATGCCCGGCTACGGCTGAGCCACGCCCGGCTCGGGGATGAGGTGATTCCCCTCATCCGTGAGGCCAATGTGACGCCGGTGGTGCTGAACTGGAGCGTGGATCGACGAACAGCCCCTCAGGAACAGGTCGCGAATCTGCTGCAAGTCAGCAATAAGCTCGGCATCTACTGGTCCGTCCTGCCTGCGGCGATGCAACAGTGCGTTGCTGCCAAGAAAGCCATCGAATTGCTGCAGGCGACGGGCACCGTTGAATCCCTGCCCGAAGCTGAACGCTGGCTCGGCCTGGCATCCAACCTGCATCGGCTGCTGGACCCCGGCGTCGCAGAGCCGGTGAACAAGCACAACCAGTTGGCAGCCATACCGATGGAACGCTGGTTCCAGACGCATCGGTTCCTGCTGGCCCAGGCAGTGCGGTCACTGGAGGAGAACTGGGCAGACCTGAAAGCCACCGATGCCGATTACAGCAACACGGTGGCGAAGCTTCATTTCGACGCTGCCCAGGAACTGCTGGTCACGCTCGCGAAGGAGATGTCGGTCGAAGCGAAGGACAAGGGCTGGCATGCCTATATCGTGCAGACCAGGGGACGCATCAATAGTCCTTCGGGCAGACTGAACCTTACGATTAATGCAGGCGCTATTCCCAGGCAATTGCCCGTGACGGATGAACCGTATGTCAAGTTTACCGTCGGCATGAAGCCCACTGGTGTGCCCGTCCCGGGTTTCCCGGTCATGCGTCTCTGGTCACCACCAGCGAGTTCCAGCACCGCTGTCAGCTTCACACTGAACGACAAGATGGTGAACAATTCACCGAGTCACTTCAGCCGGGCACTCTCCTCCACCAACATTCCGATGGATGAAGAGCTGAAGTGGATCAACAGCCAGGCCAAGCTCGATCTGGCGACATCGAATGAAATGTTGCCTTTGCGGGCCATGCTGCTCTTCCGGGGCCATGTGTACGATGATGCCAGCATCCAGGTAGCCATGCTCGGCCAGCCACGAGTTCGCTGGGTGCGCGAAGCTCCGGATAACCGGCAGGGACTGGTCGTCTTCGGGGATGATCGACTGCACGATGGTCATATTCACATCCTGTTTGATACCACGCACAGCATGACCGAACCGGTCAAAGGCTTGTCCATCTCGAAGATAGATGCGGCACGCAAGGCACTGGAAGAAGTGCTCTATAATCTGCCACGCAACGTCACGCTGAGCATTTCTACGTTCCGGGGCATCAGGGATCAGAAGCTCATCCCGTCCACGAAGCTGATCTTCCCACCAACCCGCTGGGACGAGCCATCGAAGTATGTCAAGCAGATCATCAACTCCCTGCCCACCTATGCGGTCATGGAAAAGGAGTTCAACGATAAGGATGCCCCGGTTCGCACCATCACCCCCATCACCCGTGGCATCAATGAGACGCTCTTCCAGGACTCTCAGCAACCGCTCTTTCCCATCGACAAGAACAAGCCGTTTACCCTGTTGATGCTGACCGATGGCGTCGAAAACGAGGCAGGCAATAGCGTGAACGTGGCAGAAAGCATCCGGGAAGACATGCTCAACTGCACCCTGAAGCAGCTCAACCTGCATATCCTGCTCTTCTCGGTGGATCCTGCCGCGCTGAAGGAGAGCCCGGAGGAAGAGAAGCGGTTCAGGGAGATGCTGGAGATCAACTCAGAACCGTATCGCCGATCGTTCTATTCGAAGCAACGGACACCACCCCAGCTGTGGCCTGATATCAACAGCGTGGAAGCGCTGGTAGCCAAGCTGCAGGATGCCCTGCGTCCACAGTTTACCGTGTTTCAGAACAACGAAGCGGTGAAGGACGCCATCAATCAGCGGGTAACCCTGCCCAACGAGGCTAAATGGAATAAGGTCTCCCTGGGTGCCAACACTTATGATTTGTTTACTGCCGGGCTCATGCAGAAGTTCAAACTCGCGCCGGGCGATCGGATGGCCATCAGGATCGAACGACAGAGCCTGAATACGCAACTCGTCATACCCAACCTGGCTGACTTCCACCAGGCCGTGCCTGATGCTCACCGGCAGACAAGCCCCAATAAAGAAGTGCAATTCGCCCTGCTGGGTCAGCAGATGCAGAATCTTCCGGGCGGCGGAAATGGGCTGCAGCTGCAGGTACTCATGGAGCAGCCCGTCACCCGGGTCAGCCGCGAGGTGGCACTGTCCAGGCAACGCCCCCGTTTCGCCTGGTTCCACCTGGAACCACTGGGAGACGCCCGGTCGCAGGCCAGTCAGTTGCACCTGACGGTGAATGAACATGTACAAGAACTCGCCTCGGTCTGGACGCTGCAGTCCAGCCCCTGGCCAGCCAGGACACCGGGAGGCAATTCGCTGAATACGCCCGCTGGTTATCGGCTCGATTCGTACTGGGTGAAAGAGAATGTCAACCCCGCAGCAGGTATCAAACTGCCGAGTCTCACTCCGGGCATGACAGAAATCAGCGCGATTGGCTCAGTCAGCCTGCCAGGCGATGGCAAATTGCAGGACCTCATGATCCGCCAGCGTCCCGGCAGGAGTGGCGACTGGCTCTATGTGCGCTGCACGCATGCCGCCGACAAGCCATTGCTCATCCAGCTTCGGCCGTCGGAAAGCCTCCCGGATACCACGCTGCGGCGTGTAGCGGAGGAGCATCGCTTTTTCAGCGCGGCCCAGTCCGTTTCAGCATGGTTCGATCTGGCCAGCCTGGGACAGGAGAAGGAACTGACCCTGGACATCTATTCGCTGAATGAAATGCTGGAGCAGGGCGAGCCGAAGACGTTCAAACTGATCTACGAAACGAACGATTCCGGAGCGCAGGTCATCCGTCTCAAGAGTCGAAGCTGGAACCGCGATTAGTCACAGGGAGCTGTTCATGGCGGAGAGAAGTCGCGGCGACAACTGGAGAGGCAAGGCGCCCGCTCCCCGTCCTGGCAGCACTCCCCGACCCGACAAGCAGCGCGGGAAAAAGGTGCTCCTCCCCATTCTGGGACTGCTGCTTGTCGTCATTGGCGTGATTGTCGGCTTCCTGCTCAAGACCAGCGGCGCCGCGGAAGTCTACGGCATCAGCATCGTTCTCAACGAACTCAAGGACCCCCACTGGCCGGTACCTGCCTGGGCGCGACAGGATGGCGAACGCCTGATGCCCACCGGTGCCGAGGCGGTCAAGCCGTTGCAGGAGCAAAGTCGCAGCAGCATTCTGGTCAAGCTGGGGGAAGCCAGCCTCAACGCCAAAGAACGACCGGTGCTCATTTACCTGATGGCCCAGGTGATCATCCAGAGCGATGGTCCCCACCTGGTCACCAGCGATGCCCAGTCGCTCGATTCCGATCGACGCACCCTGCCTCTGGTGGAAGTGCTCGACCGGATGCGCAAGCTCGACCGCGAGTGTTTCCTCGTCCTGGACCTGCGTACCACGACACAACCCTGGTTGACAGGTATGGGGTCACTGGATGCCCACGAAACCTATGCCTTCCTGGAGAACTATTACAAGCAGTTCGATAAGGGCAAACTGGCCACGCTCTGCTACTGCTATGCCGGGCAGACACCCCAGTTGAATGCCGAGTGGAACGGCGGCATCTATGCCCTGGCTGTGCAGGAAGCTCTCAATGGTTTTGCCAATGGCTGGAACCCCGGCCGGAAAACCGATGTCAACGTCACCTGTGAGGAAGTGGCTTACTACACCAAGGAACGAGTCACAGCCTGGTGCCTGCAAGCCGGGATCGAGCCGGAAACGCCACGCTATCATGCACACAAGGACTTCGTCCTGCGGTCGGCTTCCGCATCCCGGCTCGGGGAAACCGGGGCCATGCACGACGTGACAGCATACCCCGCCGAACTCACTCAAGCCTGGAAGGCCTGGGAAGAACGGCTGCGAACGAGTCACTACGACCGGGCCCCGCTCGCTCATCGACGCCTGGAAACTGCCCTGCTCCGCACCGAATTGCGATGGAGAACCAGCGCTGGTTCCGCCGACGATGTCAAGCAACTACTGGCCGACTTCAAGCCGGAGCAGGATCGCTTTCAGAAGCTGGTCAGCGGTATCGGCAAAATACCGGCGATCAGCGTGTTCAGAATCACCCCGCCGACGCTGACCAATGAGCAGCTCAAATTGGTGCAGCCGCTCGACGATGCACTGCTGAAGTGGGCACAGCAACCGGGCCTCAAGCCCGAAGAGTGGGACGGTCTGGCCAAGCCCCTGAAGGAAGTGATCACCAACCATCCTGAGGTGGCTGCCGCGAAAATCACTGCAGCACTCTATGGGGCAAGTGAATGCAGCCTGGTGCAGCTCCATCGCCTCGCCGGGCTGGCTGCCCTCATCAAGCCCAGCTATGTCGAGTTCCAGTTGCTGCGGTTCCTTGATGGCATTCCTGATGACTATCTGATTCGCTGGCAATCGCAGTTTCGCCTGGTGTTTGACCTCTGGAAACTGGCCGAACAGGCTGCACCGGAAGACCCGCGAGCCTGGCGGTATCTCAGCAAGCAACTCATTGATCTCGATAAGCGATTCCAGACGACACTGGCAGACCTGGCTGATACCAACCTGATCAGCACGGAACGCAAGCAGCGTGCAGATGCGCTGCAGGAGATCAAGCAGCAGTACAGTGCCTTGATCGAGATGGGCCAGTCGCTGGAACTGGCACTGCGGGAACGGGATGCCTGCCAGGCGGAACTGCCTGGCCTGGCGGAACATGATGCCGGCGATCCCATGCAGGCTACTGCGCTGCAGACGCAGTGGGACCAGCTTATTCCCCTGGTCAAACAGTTGCTGCAGAAGCTCTCGCCACCCGAAACACTGACGCTGACCTGGGCCGGTGAACTGCGGGGCATCAGTGAACGGGTACGGGATCGACGCCTGTACCTGGCGGGCGTGCGGCAGGAACTGCCCCGAACAAGCCTGTGGCATGTCACGCTGAATACCCTGCCCGTCTCCCGCTGGTCTCCGGGAGAACGCCTGGCCCGGCTGGCAGCAGCGAGCAGTGCCAGCAGCGAGAAGCTGCAGGCTGGCCTCGTCCCCATCAAAAACAGTGCGACGCGGTTCATCGAGTCCAATCCCCTGGAACCGCCTCGCATTTCCGCACAGCAATACCACCTGCTTCGCCGGGCCAGGGATCTGCTGGAACTGGCCGGGCACTCGGCGGCACCTACCCTGTCGACGGCCCTGACGGAGCTCTCCACCCGTTACGACCCGCAAATCGCGATGAAAGTCCGCCAGTCGATCGGCCAGGCCTGGACGACCACGACAACTCAGCTAGTAGCCAATCAACGCCTGTGGTATGTTCCTGCCTTCGGCGAAGATGCCGAGAAAGACCCGGTCTTCCAGGATGCCCAGGAAGCCTGGCAGCAGAAACTGAGCTGGCTGGCCTCGACCCGTGTGGAAGGCTGGGCCGTGACGCTGGAAAAGACCAACCAGGATGTCGCGCGAAACCTGCGTGATCTTGCTGAAAAAGTCCGAAGAGCTACCCCGTAAGCTGGAGTGCTTGACATGACCCGTTCTCTTGCTCGCCCTGAATGGGCTCGATGCGTACTCACCTCGATTATCTTTGCGTTTCTGACACTGCCCCTGACGGCCCAGGACAAGTTCTGCTACTTCTACCATTCGAAGAAGCATGACCCTTCCGCCTGGACCAGCGACGTCACCCTCCGGCCCAACCATGGCACGAGCCAGTACCTCTTCGTGGTTGCGCCCGAGGAGATGATTGCCGGGCATGTGGAACTCCAGGGGCCTGATGGCAAAGTCTGGGCCCGATCCGGCACGTTGAAGTTTGAAGCCAAGGGTGAAATCAAGCTGGTCGAGTTCCAGAAACCCGAAGCTGCCAAACCTGCCACTCCCGCCCCGGCAGCGCCGACCGGTGATGCCGCCGCTCCCAAAGCAGCGACTCCGCCACCTCCTCCAGGCAAGTCTCTGCCCGCCAGCAAGGTAGATAGCAAGGCAAATAGCGAACAGTATGGCTTCGCGTTTGATCTGGTCCTCTACAAGGACACTACCAGGGATGGCAAAGTGCAATCCACGCTGGTGAAGAAGCAGAACATCGCCATCAATGTGCTGACCCCCGAACGCTATCTCGATGTGAATGCAGTCGCCACGGCGGATGGCATCAGGCTCACCGTGAAACCGCAAGAGAGCTCGCTGGTCTTTCGTGATGGGACCCCATCCGTCGTCACCCTGACCCTGCCACCACAGGATTCCCTGAATGTGCAGGCACTCGGAGCGGGCTCGTATCGTCGTACCATCGCCAGTCTGACTGATTCCGCTGTGCTGGAATCCAGGGAACTGCCCATCATCGCCCGCAAAGGCGAGAACGCTACCATTCGCTTCTGTGTGGATGTGGATGGCTATCAGCGTGCCTTTGTGTTTGAACCCACTCTCACCGACTTCACCCAGGCTGCCAGCAGCAATAGTCAGCTCATCCTCAGTACCGAAGGGGCAGCACGCATCTACCCTGGCAACACCCTGAAACCAGCCAAGGCCAACGATCGCTTCACCACCCGCCCGGTCGCCAAGGCGGAAGAACGCTACCCGGTTCGTCTGGAGTTCGACAACGCCGACAACGCCAAGCCTGTCAAGTTTGGCTTTGACCGTGGCGGCCAGGCCAACGGCAATTCCGGCACACCCGGCAAGGATGAAGTGGAATTCCTGCCCGGCCCCCGCGACAGCCGCATCTGGATGGAAACCGCCGGCGATGATGGCCAGATGATTTTCACCAACACCCTGACTGACTGGGTGGTGCCTCTCGATACGTTCCAGATGCGGGGCGCACACAAGCTCACAGCTGAGATGGAAGATCGCAATCAGAAGACCGTGACGCATACCGCCCTGCTGGTACTGGACGATACTGTCCCTCATCTGATCAAGATTCTCGACCTGCCCGATACCCAGGTGAAAGGTCAGCCTTTCAAGGTCTCCGCCAGCGTGCAGGACAAGGAAACGGGCATCAAGCGAGTCGTCTTCTTCATCGGGCCACCGCCCGGTCCCGATGGCAAGCGTGCCAGTGAACCGATCAAGGTGGAAGGCACGCTGGTCAAGCAGGCTAATGTCTGGACTGCGGAGCTGCCTCTGCCCGCCGATGCCAAGGGGCTGATGCAGGTTGGCCTTGTTGCGACCAATGATGTGGGTCTGGAAGTGACCGAGACCAAGAACATCAAGCTCGTCGATGCCCCGCCTCCCGCCGGTAACCTGCACGTCAAAGTGCTGCGAGGCAGCCGCCCCCAGGAAGGCATCACCGTCAAGCTGAAGGATGCCGAGGGTAAGGAAAAGAGTGTCGCTGTGACCGATGCCAAGGGCATTGCCAGGTTCAACCAGTTGCCTCCCGGCAGCTACGGCGTCGCCGCAGACAAGCCCGATTCGGGTGCAGGCAGCAAGGGCATCGCCCTCGGCAAGGTGGAAGTCAATGCCACCACCGAAGTGACGATTACGTTGCGACGTGGGAATCCGTAGCCGAAGGAACTGAAGGCTCAAGCACATGGCAGGAGCGGTGGGGTTGATCCCCACCGCTCTTTTTGTCGTTACTTATTACTCCGGGGCACCAGGTAGAGCGTGAACTGCAGGGTATGGGTCTGGCCCGCCGTGCGGATGCTGAGTTCCCGCTGGCCATCGATGCTGCCCATGATGTCGCCTTCCCGCAGGCGAATCGCCAGCGTCAGCGAACTTTGCACCGCTTGCCATTCGGGCAGCGTCGCCATGCGGTCAATCTCGAAGAACGTGAGTGCCTTCCCCGGCGGCAGATCACGCGGCGGGTTGGGAGCGTGTGTGAACCGCAACCCCTCCTGACCACGGGTGAAGATCGTCTCCACCCGGTCTGCGCTGCCGATCTTCATGCCCAGCCGCTCCGGCCTCGTCAGAATCCGGACGCACTCTTCCTGGGAGAGGGAGCTGCGGACGCCCAGGAACAGTTGCCAGGCGGAAGCTTCCAACCAGGAGGGCTCGATGCTGATCTGCATCCGCAAGCCCATGCCCACAAAGGGCCGTTCCTGGAACGAAGGCTCTTCGATGAAGTCCATCAGCATGTCGAGCTGTTGCCGGGCCTTCCAGAAGCAGTTGGCCAGGTCATCGTGATCATAGGCAGGCAGTTCCGGGCAGCGCCGCTCCTGCCCGAAGAAAGCAAACTGCCCCACGAGCCGACAGAGTTCCCGGTAGGCTCCTTCGGGGTGGATGCCAGGGGTGAAGGCAATGTGTCGCAGCACCGCGAAGGCTTCGTTGAGCGCCCGCAACTGATACAGACGGCGGATATCGCCGGGAGCCAGGCTTTCGAAACTGATGCCCCGGGTAATCACCTGCTGCGAGAGCATGTTCAGCTTCTTGTCCACCCGGTAGAAGGCCTGCTGCAGGACATTATCCTGCAGGGCATCGCAGGCGTCACAGGCGAGCACCGGCGGGAAGTAACTGGTGGTGAGGATGGGCAATGCTTCCGCCCGATCCGACTTCTCGAGCCGTGCCAGTTGCAAGACTTCGAAGCCGGAGAGTTCCTCGCCCCCATGCTTGAGCTGGACATTGAGCCGGCGGAAGGCGATGGGCTGCGGATTGGTGCCGGTGTTCTCGTCTTCCAGATCGAGCGTGTAACTGCGGTAGCGGGCCTGGCCGGTGGTGGCCGTTTCCAGATTCGGCTGACGTGGCCGATACTGGGGAATCGCCAGGTAGATGTCCGCCACCCGGCCATCGGCAAAGGCTTCCCGCAGGTCCAGGGCCAGTTCGGAAGCATCGTCAGGCAGCGTGACAATCGTGCCATCGCGGAAGCGGATTTCGAGCTGACGGATCACAAACCGGTGCGCACTCAGGGCATCGTTATCAATCTGCAGCTTCCGCAGGCCCCAGTAATAGGGCTGATCGCAGCGGGCATGGCGAAAGGTAAGCTGATCGGCATGGTGGTCGGCGGCCTGGAATTGGTGCGGCCGAAGGAACATGCCTTCATGCCAGTGCACAGCGGGACGATTCATCGATTTCCCTTGCGAAGTGGGGAGAGAGACGTCTCCCCACTAGCTTACCCACTGCGGCGGGACATACAACGAGTTTCTGAGTGGTTGACACTTTCGCAGGGGAAGAAGGTTCCAGTTGGGCAGGGTGCCACCAACTTCCATGCTACTGGAGTAGAACAGGCCCGTTCTACTCCGACGCTCATCCTTTTCGTTTGCCAACTTCTTGCAGCCACTGTACCGCTATGATAGCATGCAGCAACTTCATCTCCCCATGAAAGCTGTTCATGTCTACTCTCTATCGTTCCGTCACAGACAACAACCGGCATCTGTGGATTACCGAAGACAACATGGCAACAGGGTTGGAGAATAGCACTCTCTACAACGGTTCGCCAATTGCTAGCCATGAGGCACTACTCGAACAGTTTCAACAAGGCAATTCGCTCGCAACATTGCTGAAAGACGCCACTGTTATTCCATTAGACCGGGTCGAGAAGATTGAGAAGCACATCACTGGCAATAACATCTGGCTTCATCTGCACAACGGCAAAGAGAACGAACTCAAGTCGGTCTATTGCAAGGATGAAGAGACCAAGCAGCAGATTCTGCAAGTCTTGCATCAGACACTGGGTGAGAGTTGGAAACGGGAAGTGATCGAAGAGCCTCGCTGGAAAGCCGCCTTGTTGCCGCTAGGCTGCACACTCCTATTTGGTTTCATTGCTTTCTGCATCCTGATGACAGCGCTGGGACACGACAAGAGTTCCGGTTCCAAGACTGTGCGAACCAACTTCATCGGTGCCATCATCATTGGCATTTGGAATCTGCTTGGACCCATTGGCGCTCTGGTGGCAGTCCTTCTGCTCCTGATGCCCTGTGTAGTCTGGCTGGTTTGGGTTCTAGTCAAGCCACCCATCAACGATACGATCTATCAGCCCAAAGCTTAAGGCATTTTGAACCAGCGCCGCTGTTCCAATCTGTTTCCGTGCGTTGTTTCTGTTGGAACTCCCCCGAAATGCCTGTATATTTTGTGGGTACCCACTCCCCGAGGCGTATTCTCTCATGCGCAATGAGTTCGCCCAGCGCGTCTACCCGGTTCTTCTGAAGGGACTCGCACTCAAGGATCGGGTGCTGCGCGGCGAACGACCCAAGCTCCTCGCGACGCAGACGGAATTCAAACGCCTCCTCGGCAGCGAAGGCGTTCCCCCCTGGGGCAGCGGCACGGACATGACCCGCACCCAGAGCAATCCCATGGATCTCTTCCTCGGGATGCGCTATCCACTCGCCACCTGGCTGGATGAAATCTTCTGTGAGCTGGGCACCTTCGATTCCATGAACCAGGGTGGCTGGAACGAAAACAAGCTCGAGCTGGCCCTCTTCACCACCCAGCTCCGCGACTCCCTGTTCTGGCGTCAGGCGGAACATGCCGACTCGCTGCCCGAAGGCGGCACCGATGCTCTGGAAACCTTCCTGCTCTGCACCCTGCTCGGCTTCCGCGGCGAAAAGGCCCGTGAACCGGAGAGGCTGCGCGACTGGGTCAGCACGGTACGCAGTCGCATTACCAAGACACTGAGCCAGGAACCGCCTCCCATCGCGGAGACGGTACCAGTCGAAAATGTCCCGCCGCTCGACAGCAAGGCTGGCTACGAACGTATGTGCAAGATCGTCATCGTGGGTGTGCTGGCCTCCCTGCCCATTCTTGGCATCCTTCTTACGAGCCTTATTCGTTAATCATGCAAACCGTACTAGGATTAGTGTTAGCACCGATCAAGTGGATAGCTGGGCTGCTGCTGCCCATCTTTGCCCGCCCACGCATCCCGGCGGGACTCTTCTGGTTCCTGCACATCCTGGTACTCGCACTGGTCTTCGGCGGCTTGTTCTACCTGCAGCACTATTACGACAAGGACAAGAAGCTCGAAGAATGGATGCCCAATGTCGAGACGGCCTTCCTGCGGGAAAACTTCCTGCTGATCCTGGCCGTCCTGATCTATGTCTTCGCCTGGCTGGCTGTCTGGCTGTGGAAGATCTGGCTGGAAGATGACACCGTAACGGGTGAGTTCCCCGATATCGATGAAGCCTGGAAGCAGATAGAACAGGCCCTGCGTGACAATGGCATACGCCTGGATGATGCCCCGCTGTTCCTGGTGGTGGGGCATGCCTCGCTGTCTCTGGAAAGGCTGTTCAAGGGGCTGCCTCGTGAATGTGCGTTGACTGGTGTGACTGCCAGCACAGCACCGCTGCGACTCTTTGGCGGGCGCGATGCGTTATATCTGGCATGCCCCGGCGTGTCGCTGGTGAGCAAGGCCCAGGGTCATGGCGGCGGGGCAGATCTCCCCGCTGCAGGCAGTGGCGCAGGAGGTGGCGAAGCGTTTGGCACCAAGACGATCGGCGTCGAGTTTGATCTCTCCAAAAGTGTCGGTGCGGATGCAGAAGAAGTGGCCCGCATCATGCGCAACGTCCAGAAGGAAGGGCGGCTGGTGAGCGAGGATGAACGTGCTGTCATCCGTAATCTCTCGCTCAACGACGATGGCAGCGGCCCTTCGCAGCTGCGACCCAATGTGGTGCAGAACGCGGAGTTCGTCGGGCAACAGGAAGCACGCATGCAGCACTTCTGCAAGCTGCTGATGAAAGCCCGCAAGCCGTTCACTCCGCTCAATGGTGCTGCCCTGCTGGTGTCCATGGATGCTTCCGAGAACGAAGGAACTGCGCAGAAAATTGCCCTCGGTGCCCAGAAGGATCTGAAGGTGCTGCAGGACACACTGAAGCTGCACTTTCCTGTCTTTGTCCTGCTGGCTGATCTGGAGAAGATGAACGGCGCGTCTGCCTTCCTCTCCCGGTTCCCCGAAGAGCGTCGCAAGAATCGACTGGGTCGCGGCTTCCCACTCGCCCCTGATCTTACGACAGAGCAATACCCGCAGCGGGTCGAGAAGGAAGTGGAGTGGATCTTTGCCAAGCTGTTGCCTTTCTGGTGCTTCCGCTTCTTCCGGCTGGCCACGCCCAATGTCGAATCGCACGACGAAGCCGTGCAGATGAACGGCGAACTCTTCCGCTTCCTGGCTGAGGTGCAGAATCGCTCGACCATCGTAGGCAAGCTGATCGCCAAGGCTGTGCAGGCCGACGAAGATAGCCTGCCCCATTTCGGTGGCTGTTATGTGGTCGCCCAGTCCGGCGGACAGCCCTGGTTCACGCAGGACCTCTTCAGCAAGCTGGAAGCGGCGCAGAACTACGTCTCCTGGAGCCAGGCTGCCTTTGACGAGGATGACGACTACAAGGCCTGGACGTGGTATGGTTATGGATTTCTTCTCATAGTCTGGGTCGCTATCGCAGCCTTGGCGTTCTTTGTCTACCGCCCGAAGTGATTGCACAGACTTTTCCAGACTTTCCTCTGTATTCTGGTGCTCGAGCCTGCAAAAGTGCTTGCAAAAGTTAGGCATTCTTTAGAAGATTTGTGGGTTACGTAGAAGTTGACTTGCACCTTCGCCCCACACCGGGAGACAGCACCATGTCTGCGGGCTTTCGTTCTTTCGTCGAATCCCTCTTCCGCCCCAACCGTCAGCAACGTCGTGCGCAAGGAAATCCACGCCGTTTTCGTCCAGCCATGGAAGCCCTCGAAGATCGCACGGTGCCAGCCGTGCAGATCATCCAGAGTCAGGGGCTGAACATTGCTGATCTCACCAGCGCAATCGACCAGTTCAAGCTCAACCTCGGCGGCTTCGAGCATACGTCGAATGCTGATGCCGGGTCGACCGGGTATCGCAATATCACCTTCGATGATGCGACGGGCGGTGCGTTCAACGGCAACTTCTACAGCATTACACAGCCGCGTGGGCTCAAGCTCACTACCGATGGCACCGGCTTTCAGGTGAGCAAGACCAGCCCTGCCAATGAGGTACGGTTCGGCAACATCAATCCGACCTACCCCAGCTTGTTCAAGGCATTCTCCGGCGAACGGCTCTTCACTCCCATCGACAGCCGCACCACCGAAGTGACCTTCACCGTTCCACAGAGCACCGCTACTGCTGCGACAGTGCGCGGATACGGTGTCATCTTCAGTGATGTGGATCTCCTCGGGTCAACCACGTTCCAGGCCTTCGACAAGGATGGCAACTCGCTCACCGGGGCAGACCCGATCGAGGTGATTCCTCTCAACAACGGTTTCTCGTTCATCGGTGTCATCACCACGGCCGGCGAGCGCATCAGCAAGGTGACGCTGGTCAGCGGCAATACCTCGCTGGGGACTAACGTCAATGAAACCGCCACCGAGGATCTGGTGGTCATTGACAACATGCTCTACACCCAGCCCGTGGCAGTCACCACGCCGGTGTTTCTGTGGAAGGATGCAGGGGCCGACACCAGCTGGAACAATCCCGACAACTGGACGCAGACCAGTGGCACCGTCGATGGCACCGCAGCCAATCGCTTTCCCCGGGCCAATGGCGATATCGCTGTCTTCTCCCAACTCACCAGTGCCAAAACCATCGACCTGACCAGTAACCCCACAAGCATTGGTGCGATGCAGATTGACACCAATCAGTCACTGACGTTCAATACGGCAGGCGCGGGCCGCTTCAGCTTTGCAACCCCTGGCTCCGGAAGTCCTTCCGCAGGCCTCGACATCACCACCTTCAGCGGCAACGCCACGGTGAACTTCAATGTGCCGGTGAGCTATACCAATGCATGGCATATTACCACCAATGGCGGCAGCGCTGTGACGTTTGCCGGCGTGCTCAATGGTTCCACCGCAGTGACTCAGTGGGGCAGCGGCACGGTCAACTTCACTACCGCCAGTCACACCTTCACAGGCCCGTACAACGTCAACGGTGGCACCGTGAATGTCACCTCTACCCTGTCCACAGCCCGGGTTAACCTGAGCGGCGGCAAGCTCACAGGAAACGGTACCGTCGGCAGTATCACGGCTAACAACAGTGCAGTTCTTGAACCTGGCACCGCGGCCACGATCGGTGCGTTGAATGCCGACCTGAGTGGAAATTCGAATGATGTCTCCCTGACCAACACCACCCTTCGTATCCGCTTGAGTAACGCTGGTGGTGTCAATGTTTCGGATCAACTGATAGCCAAAGGCAATGGCCAGAATATCAATCTGACCAATACCACGCTGCAACTCGATCTCACCAACTACAGTTCCGCGCCCAATACCACCTTCACCATTCTGGATGTGCAGGGCACTGGCAACGCCAGCCGCTCTGGCACCTTCACCAACTCCGCGATCATTCAGCAGAACGGCATGCTGTTCCAGTTGGACTACTCCGATAACGACAAGGTGAAGATCAAGCAGATCAGCACTGCCACCACGACGGATCTGACACGCTCGCCGAACAATAACACCAGTTTCGGCGATTCGGTGGACTTCGTGGCC
Source organism: Gemmatales bacterium (assembly GCA_046350055.1). Lineage (GTDB taxonomy): Bacteria > Planctomycetota > Planctomycetia > Gemmatales > HRBIN36 > JAEUIE01. The sequence goes on from JAXMBC010000001.1 coordinate 961,069, forward strand.
ACGGTGAATACCGATGCCGGTGCGCCAACCGGCCAGGTGCGATTTGACATCAGCATCGGGGCGAACCCACCTGTTTTCTCGCAACTGGTGGACTTCAATGGCAACACGGCTACTTACACCACGTCGGCACTCAATGCCGCCGCGTACACCGTGACCGCGACCTATGTACCTACCGGGTTGTTCACTGCTTCCAGCGATACTCTCGACCACACTGTCAATTCTCGGAATGTGGCAGTAACCTTCACACCCTCCAGCAACTCAGCGGTCTTCACCCAGGCCGTCATCACCGCGACGGTTCGCGGTGCAGGCAATAACAGCCTGATCCCTGCCGGTGGAACTGTCACCTTCGTCAATAACGATGGCTCGGTGACCTATGGCTCCGCCACGATCAATGCTCTGGGCCAGGCCACCCTGCCTGCCGCTGCGGTCGCCGCTATGAACGTCGGCAGCTACCAGATCCGGGGCCTGTTCACCAGCACCGACACCAACTTCAACAATGGTGTGCTGGCTGATTCCGGCCTCCGCACACAACAAGTGACCGCTGCTGCGACCACGACGACACTGTCGAGCAACCCTGCCACGTGGAACTTCAACCAGGACATCACCTTCACCGCTACGGTGAACCCGGCCAACGGTGCCATCACTGCCGTGCCAACCGGTTCGATCCGCTTTACCCTGGTCGGCGTGCCCGATGGCATGGGCAACCCGGACAGCATCTTTACTGTGCCTCTCGCAGGCAACTCCGCGCAACTCGTCACCCAGCTGCCTGCCGGCAATGGACAGGTAGTACGTGCTGCCTACCTGCCCACCGATCCCCCCGGTAACTTTGCGGCCAGCAACACGCAACTCAGTCAGAATGTCAATGCGATCGCAGTCAACATCAGCCTCGCTCCGTTGACGAATACCACGGTATATGGCCAGGGTTTTGCATATTCAGCCACCGTATCCCCGGTGAATGCCGGGGCACCCACGCCCACGGGCAATGTCGTCTTCACCCTGATCAACGGTGGCACGACATTCGTCTCCAGCCCCGTTGCCCTGGTCAATGGTGTAGCAGATCTGACCCAGGCCCGGTTCGCCAATGCTCCTTCGGTAGGCACCTACATCCTTCGTGCCAACTATCTCGGGTCGGCGCAGTTCCTCAATACCACTGTCAACTTTGCTGATGCCCTGACCGTCAACCGGGCAGACACCACGCTCAGCCTGGCCGACGCCAGTGGCAGCACCGGGCAGCCCATCTCCACGACTGCTACACTGGGCATCGTTGCACCGGGTGCCGGTGTGCCGGGAGGCGTGATTCGCTTTATCCTGACCGGGCCGAGCAACCTGCAAGTGGATGTGCCTGTTGTGAATGCAGGTGGCGTCTACCAGGCCACACTGCAGCGGAATGACCTCCTGGCGGGAAGCTACACCGTCAGCAGTCAGTACCTCGACAGCACCGGGCAGTTCAACACGTCGGTCTCCAACAATGCCACCATCACCGTGTCGAAGACCGATGCTGTGCTGACACTGAATCCGAATCCGCAGTCGCAGTTTGCTGACACGGTCACCTTCACTGCCAACGTCGTTTCCTCGCTGTTGCCTAGCGGTGTGGCTGTTACCGGTTTCGTCCAGTTCGACATGTACAACGTTTCCAATGGAAACCTGGTCGGCACTGGCACGGGCACCGTGACGAACGGCGTGGCCAGCTTCACCGCTCCTGCCCTGCTGGGGGTAGGTCAGTACCAGGTGGTAGCCCGCTACCTGGGCGATGCCAACTATAATCTGACGGGCAATCAGACAACGCTGCACACCATTACCTCGGCCAGTACTTCCACCGGCGTGACACTGCAGCCATTGCCTGGTTCCACCAGCACCTATGGCGAACAGTTGTCCTTCCGGGCCACGGTACAGTCGGGCAACCCCGCAGCTGGCATTCCCACCGGCACAGTGGTGTTCCGCATCATCCGCCCCGATGGCCAGCCTGATATCGTCTCGCCTGCCATTCCTCTGAACGCAGCCGGGGTGGCGGACCACTCATTCACGCAAGTCCTGCCCGCCACGGAAGGGGGAGCCCCGCTGCAGGTCATCGCCACCTATCAGGGCGATGATGTGCAGAACCGATTTGCCCCCAGCAGCAACATCAACAACCCGCTGCTCCAGACCATATTGCGTGCCAACACGGCCGTCACCTTCACCATGAAGCGGACCTCGGATAACGCCATCACCGACTTCCGTTACAGTGATACTGTGATCCTGATAGCCAACGTGACGACGAGCGGCCTGGATCCTGCCTCTGCACAGCGTGCGGGTATACCTCCAGGCAAGGTGCAGTTCTTCTACTTCAATGGTGCTACCGAAGTGCCACTGGGAGCCCCGGTCACGGTCAATGCCAACGGCGAAGCGACCCTTTCCAGCATCTCGCTGAATGGCAAGCCCTGCCCCATCCGTCTGCCCACCGGCAACGATCAGCCGTTCCGGGTACGCTACATGGACACCAGCCCGGTGCCGAACTTCAACGCCAGCCTGAGTACCCAGAACATCAGCGTCAGACCGCTCAACCTGGTAGCCAACCCGGTGCTCAGCGTGGTGCCCAAGACCGGCTCAGCCGATTCGCGCCGGGTCTACGCCTACGGCCGGTCGCTGGTGATCTCCGTGACGCTCAGGCCCGAAGTCACGCTCACCGCAGGCAAGCTCTTCAATGGAACGGCGGTGGAACTGATCCCCACGGGCAGCGGCGTGATGCAGTTCATTCAGCCTGATGGAACCGTGGGCTTCACCACGCCCACCCTCCAGGTGTCCGCTCCGCCTCGCTCCAGCACCAACAAGAGCGAACGGGTGATCGCCTTCACCAGCTCGGCTCTCTTCAACAACACCATCGGCAACCGCAACCCCACCAGCCCGCAGAGCCTGCTCCTGCCTACTGGTGTCTTCACCACGCGGTTGAATATCACATCGTTCTCGAACAACTTCGCGAACGTGAGCAACATGGAGTTTACCAACAGTGCCTCGATCTTCACCGTGACCCGGAGTACGATCGGCCGCCGCTGGTGATCAGCTTCGCCGCGAGAGAGCAGGCAGGGAATGTAAAGCAGACGACCGGGAAGAACTTGAATGATTCTTCCCGGTTTTTTCGTTTTCCTGCTTCCCGCTCGTCCTTCCGCAGCGACTGTATCGCTTTTGCCAAAGAAGTTGCAGTTCCCCGCCGATGATGAAGGAAGAGAACCGATGGTCTATCCCGAGGATAGACCGCCTCGCAGGGAGTCTGTCGCCATGGCATGGAGAAGAAGCTCAGCACTGCTGGTGGGCACGCTGCTGACCTCGAGCGCCCTGGGGCAGGCTCAGCCACGGGAACTGGCGGTACCCGAAACAGCACGGCAGCCTGCACCCGTGGCTACCACCCCTGAAGCTTCATTCCTTGCTGAACCAGCCACGCATTACACCTACCTCGATCGGTTCAGCCTGACGGGAGACTACCTCTGGTGGTGGATGAAACGTGCGCCTTTGCCCGCACCCTATGTCACGACGACGCAGGAACTCGGCGAAGGCATCCCCAATGAATTCACCGGTGCCCTGGGCGACCCTGGTACGCAATCCGTGGTCGATCAGAACAGCATGAACTTCGGCACCTTTTCCGGACTCAAGTTGCGCGCTACCGCCAATGGCCCGCTCGTGGGCCTGGAACTGGGCGGATTCCTGCTCGAACGCCGCAGCGCCGGCGACTACATCGCAGCGGATCAGCCTTCCAACGCCTTCAGCACCGATGGCGGCTTCCCGTTCCTGGCACGCACCTTTTACGATGTCGTGGCCCAGCGGGAAAATGCCTACTTCGTCTCTGTGCCGACCTTTTCGACAGGGTCCACCCGCGTTTCGGATCAGGTAACGTTCTTCGGTTACGAAGCCAATGCCACCGTGCGACTGGCATGCTGGGACAAGACGGAACTGTCTGCGTTCGTCGGGCATCGCTTCCTGGGACTCAACGAGAACCTGGAATTCCATGACCACATACGCTCCCTGGCAGGGGCCTTGCCGGAAGTGGCTATCTTCTACCTGGGACAGCCGATCTTCCGCGATGGTGTGGTGGACATCAATGACAGCTTTCGCACCTCGAACCGTTTCTATGGCGGCCAGGTGGGCACGATCACCCGATACTCATGGAGCGATTGCCTGAGCTTCGTCGCCCGGGGCAGCCTGGCACTGGGTGTCAATCAGCAACTCGCAGAAATAAGTGGGTACACGCAGCTCACGCCCGACCCGACTGATGCGAATCAGAATGTGCGTCGGACCAACGGCGGTCTCTACGCTCAACCTTCCAATAGTGGCCGTTACTTCCAATCAGAATTTTCCTGGGCCTCCGAAGGCGAGTTTGCCTTCGAATATGCCCTCACTCCCAACTGGACTGCCCGCATCGGGTATACGCTGCTCTACTGGAGCAATGTGGTACGACCGGGTGACCTGGTGGATCGCCGACTGGATCGCACGACAGTGCCTTCTGATCCTGCCTATGTCGCAGGGGCGACCAGCACCACTCCCGCCTTCAACTGGCGACAGTCGGACCTGTGGACCCAGGGATTTACGTTTGGTCTGGAACTGCATTATTGACCTGCCAGCGCATCCACGAATGCGCGGCAGGAGGGAAATCGCTCGTCCTGGTTCTTGGCCATTGCCCGTGTGACCGCCTGCTGTTCTTCCGTCGCGATCCCTTCGACCCGGGGCAATTTCTGCAGGTGCCCCATCATCACATCGACAAACTTGCTCCCCTCGATCGCCCGCTGGCCGGTGCGGAGTTCCACGTAAGCCGCTGCCAGGCTGTACTGATCGCTGGCGATGCAGTACTGCCCGCGCCAGGCTTCGGGAGCCATGTACGCCGGGGTGCCCACCATGCTGCTGGAACTGAGCGGCAACGGTTCCACCCGGGCCAGACCGAAGTCCGCCACCTGGATCTTGCCGTTGCGAATGAGCATATTATCGGGCTTCACATCCCGGTGGCAGATGCCCTTTTGATGGAGATAATCCAGCCCCAGGGCAGCATCACGAAAGTACTGCGTCAACTCCACACGGGGAATGCCAGGCAACTGCATGTGCCGATAGCGCTGAAAGATACTGCCCAGGCTGCCTTCCGCCAGATCCATGACGATGTAGAGGCGCTGGTTCTCGATCCAGTAGCTCAGGGTCGAGAGGAGATGTTCATGTCGCAGGCCCATCACCAGTTGCAGTGATTCCAGTTCACGCCGGGCATCCTGCTGATTGGAGGCAGCAAAGATGACTTTGATCGCCAGCTCCTGGCCATCGAGCTTGCGGGCCCGCCAGACTTCACCGGTCTGACCACGACCGATCGTTTCCAGGAAAATGTAATTCGAGGAACGATCCTGCTGACTGTCGAGTGCCGGGTCGGGTGCAGCCAGGATCGCCGGCTTGCTTTCCTGAATGAGTAGCTTGCCCAGCTCCACCGCGTGGCGGGGAAAGCGCTTCAGGTAGGTTCCCTTGTCAGGCGTGTCGCCTCGCTTGGAACGCTGCCGCCATTCCTCGAGGATGAGATCGATGGGCATCACCGCAGGGGTCAGTTCCGGATGCTTGCGGACGTAGTCTTCCACGAAGACCCGCCGGCCCTGTGACCAGCGGATATCCATGTCAGTGCGGATCATTTCCACCAGCACAGCAATGCGAAGCGGACCATCCAGGCCATCCAGGTAGTCCTCCCAGTTGCCAATGGGCCCGCGGGAGACAGCCTGGGCAAACGCATCGGTGCGCCGGTCCAGTTCCTGCCAGTCCGCGTCACTGAGTTGCCGATGCGATGCCATGTTCACACCCAGAGGATCTTACCCTCGCCATGGTAACGCAACGCCGGGGCAAGTCAAAGGAGGAGTCAGACCGTCTCCGACGACTACACCGCCGACATCACTGTGCTTGAATGAGTTACGTTCCCAATTCCGGATTCAACCGGATCAGGTGCTCCAGCAGTGCTTCCTGCGTGTACTGGTAGCGGGTGGAGAAGTGGAGTACGTGGGCGTTCTCGTCTTTGCCATCGAGAATGATCTGCTTGCTGTTCGGCACATCGTAGCCCTTGTCGCTGGGGATGTGGCCGCTGATGAGCAGGTTGCCTTGCACTTTCTGCAGATAGTTTTCGACATTGCTCTGGCTGGTATCGCGACCCCAGACCACGCTGTGCACGCAGCCACCCAGCTTGTAATCCTCGTCCGGATATTCGCTCTTCTTGAGTTGATCGAGCGACCAGTTCTCCAGCCGGCTGGCATTGGGCATGCTGTGGCTGAGGAAGATGCCATTGGGAAGACGGAACGCGACGGGCAGGGCGATGAACAGCTCATCGTATGCTGCCAGCACCGCGTCCATATGTTCGCCATACGAGGTATGCACCCCCATGGCATACAGCAGATTCAGGCTCTCGTTGTTCTTGGCGATTTCCCGTTTCGTCCACTGGGCCAGTTCGTGGTTGCCCAGCAGATAATGGACCCGCCCCGGGTACTGGCAGATGTAGGCACAGATAATGTCGACCAGGCGATGGGAAAGATCGCCACCCATCTCGGGATAGCGGAACGGGCCGTGGATCAGTTCCTGCACGATCACATGGCGGGTGGGGCGCTCATGCAACTTGGCGAGCTGCAGCAGTTGCTTGAAGTTGCCCAGGTGACCATGCATATCGCCGATGACCATGATCTCATCTGGTTCATCGAGCTCGACAAACTTGCCGGTACGGCCACGCTGCTGCAGTTGAATCTGCGTGGCCTGTTTGATCGTGGCGATAATCTTGACCGGGTCCGGCACGGGGCGTCTCTAACCAATAGGAGGGCGACCCCCGGCAAAGCGACGCCGAGGTGTCACAGCCATTCTAGCATGCTATTGGCCACCAGGCTTGGGAGCAGTTAAACGTGCCGGTTCGCCCGTTGGTTTTGTGGGGACAATGTCGAGTTTCAGGTTCAGCCCGGGTGCCGGGGCCATCTCCGGAGCAGGCACCACGGGAACCTTGGGTTCTATGGGTGCGGGCAGCGGCATGCTCTTGAGCGGATCGACCGGAACGGGTTTCACCGGTGCAGTTTTGGCAGCAGTCTTTCCGCTGTTGGTGGGCTTGGACGTATTGCGCAGCTGGGGGCCGGGGACCTGCTGCGGCTGATCCTTGGGCTTATACCGCCACACTGCCATGCGGGCCACCTGCCGTACCGGCCAGCTTTTGTCACTCTTGACCGCCTGGTCGAGAGCATCCTTCACTTCATGGGTTTCCGGCTCGATTGCTGCAAGGCTGCGGATCACTGCCTTGCGGACTGTCGGCGATTCATCCCGCACCAGGGCATCGATGAGGCCGGAAACGATTTCGGGATACTCGGAAGTTGCCAGCGTGCCCAGTTCTTCCGCAGCCTTGCTACGCTTGTCTTCCTTGCGATCCGACTTGAGAGTTTGCAGCAACTGTTCGATGCGTTCCGAAGGGGTGACAGTGGGCTTCTGAGGTTTGCTCTTATCCTTATCGCCTGCCGAGAGGGGCAGAGCACAAGCGAGCGCAATCAGGAACGTGAAGAAACTCCGCATGGTGCATCCTCCTTGATGACAGCCACGGAACTGGCCAAGTCTATTCATCGACCAGGAGGAGTTGAGCAGTGCAGTCAGGAGAAGGGGAAAGAGGTGCCGAACGGGTTGCAGAGGAGGTACAGGCGATAAGGGCGGCAGGGTTTGACAGGCCTGTATTTGCCCCGGAAGGGGCTAATGAGATGTTCAATACCCAAACTGCACCCAGGGTGAGTCTGCGAACCTGCGGTTCGCCATGAGGTCCCAGGTTTCTTCATACCCCCAGTTCACAGCAGGCAGCGCAGCTATCCATTGAGACTGATGGTTGGAATCAATCCACCTGTGATTTCGCACAGACTGGTGTGCCAGCTTGTCCAGATGCTTTCCATACTCCGTCAGCAACTGCTTCTCGAGTTCCTCCAGCGTCTTCGCCCGGCATTCAATCGAGGGCACGCATGTTACACAGCCGACATACTCAGGGTTGTGGAGGCTTGCGACTTGAAGTAGATCACACTTGAGCGAGGTATCCTTCCGCACTAAATCGAAAGCCTCGAAGAAGTACTGAAAGATCATATGCCATGGATGATGTTCTCGAAACATAACGCCATCCCATTCACGAGAACCATAAATGGCCTCATCATGGAATCCGTAATGATACACCACCCGCGTCGGTAACATCTTCGCCCGTGGCGGTTGCATCGATTGCCGCCACTGCTCCAGATTACTGGCCGTCGGTTCCACACCCTCAGTAGACGCCACTCTTCCAACTGCAAACGAAGGTAGCATCGCAAAAGGAACGGATTTCGTACTGCCTGCTCGTTGGACCAACTCGCTGTTATCCACCGCAGGCGTGGTCGTCATCATCAACAACAGGCTGGCAAACATGGCTAGCCCTCCAGAGATGTTCGCCCCGCCTTATACCCACTCCGCACCCCTCGCCTAGCCCAACCCGGGCCCCCTGCACAGAAATCCATGAGAAATCGCTTGCTCGCGCGGAACTTTATGGAGTAGATTAAGTTTAACTGAAGTACCTTCCCCAGCTTCATCCAGCCGGTCTGCTGACCGAGTTTTCAGTCATATTACCGTACAAGGGCTTTCGCCATGTGGATTCCAGGCATGTCTACCGGTGGCATCGGTCGTCGTCACTTCCTCAAACACATGGCAGGCTTCTCGCTGATGGCTGCCCCCAGCTTCAGCTTCGTGCAGGGCCTGCATGCCATGCAGGACAAGCTCAAGAAAGACAATAAGAGCCTCATCATCCTCTGGATGTCGGGCGGTCCCAGCCACATGGATACCTGGGACATGAAGCCCGGCGAATCGACTGGCGGCGAGTTCAAGCCCATCAAGACCAGTGCCGACGGGGTGATGATCAGCGAGCACCTGCCCACGGTCGCCAAGCAGATGAAACACCTCAGCATCGTTCGCTCCCTCGTGACCAACGAAGGCAGTCACGAACGAGGCCGCACCCTGATGCACACGGCCTACGCTGCCAACCCGGCCATCACCTTCCCCAGCATCGGTGCCGTTACCTCGCAGCAGATCGCTCCGAAGGAACTGGCCATCCCCAGCTTCATCAGCGTCAGTGGCACCTCCGAAGGCCCCGGCTTCCTCGGCATGTCCTATGCTCCCTTTGCCGTACAGAACCCCGGCTCACCACCACAGAACATCAGCCTGCCCCGCGACCTGGGCGATGAAAAGACCAGCGCCGTCCGGGCTGACTTCCGCCGCACGTTCCTCCGCAGCGTCGAGAATGGCTTCGCCAGCCAGAACCGTGGTGTCGCTGCCAGCGCCCATACCGACGTCTACAAGAAGGCCTTCGACCTGACGTACAGCCAGCTCAAGAATGTCTTCGATCTCAAGGTCGATGGCAACAAGCCGATGGACAAGAAGTACGAAGAGATGTATGGCAACGACAGTTTCGGCCGAGGCTGTCTGCTCGCCCGCAAGCTGGTGGAAGCTGGCGTCAGCTGTGTCGAAGTGGACCTGGGCGGCTGGGACAATCACAACAACATCTTCGCTGCCCTGCACAACAGCGGCAACGCCAACGGCAATGCCATGAACAATCGTGGTGGCCTGCTGGATCGCCTCGATAAGGGCATGGGAGCCCTGGTGCAGGATCTCGTCGAACGAGGCATGTGGAAGAACACGGTTGTCGTGTGGATGGGCGAGTTTGGCCGCACACCCAAGATCAACCAGAATGGCGGACGCGATCACTGGGCCCGCTGCTGGTCGGTGGTCGTCGGTGGTGGTGGCCTCAAGGGTGGCGTCGTCCATGGCTCCACCGATAAGGACGGCACCAGCGTGAAGGACAACCCCTGCACTGTCGGTGACCTCTTCGCCACGCTCTACACCGCCCTGGGCATCAACCCCGATACCGAAATCCGCGACCCCCTGGGCCGCCCCCGCAAGATCTCCGGCGAAAAGGCAGGCAAGGCGATCAGCAGCCTGATTGCATAGTCCACACTTTCAGTCTCGCGATTCGGGTGCCATGGTTAGCCTGTACGCAGGCTCACCATGCCCACTGCAGCCCCACTCCATTACAAAAGGCCAGCATCAGAAGATGCTGGCCTTTCTGCTTGATCATTCCCATCTCACAGCCCATTCGTTATGGTAATCATTAACACCCTTTCCCCTTGAGTGCCACTCATGTCGCGTGCTCTTCTCGTGATCGATGTGCAGAACGAATACTTCACCGGAGCGTTGCCTATCACCCACCCGATGGGACACCTGGAGCAGATCCTCGGGGTGATGGACGCTGCAGCGAAGAAGATACCGACAGTGGTGATCCAGCATCACTTCACCGATCCGAAGCTGCCCATGTTTCAAAAGGGGACCAAGGGCTGGGAACAGCATCCCGAAGTGGCCAAGCGGCCTCGCGATTTGCTGGTCGAGAAGACGCTGCCTGGCAGCTTCACCAATACGCCGCTGGAAGCCTGGCTGCGGGAAAAAGGCATTACCACAGTCACCATTGCGGGCTACATGACTCACATGTGCTGCGACACCACTGCCCGCGAAGCGGTGCACCGAGGCTTCCAGGTCGAGTTCCTGCGTGATGCTACCGGCACCCTGCCCCTCACCAACAGTGCCGGCAGTGTGACCGCTGAGGAACTGCATCGTGCCATTCTCTGTGCTCAGCAGATGCTGCTCAGCGAAGTGGTGGATGCCAAAACGTGGAAGACCCGGCTATGAAGTGGGTGACTCTCCTCATCTGTTGCGTGCCTATGCTGTTTCTCGCAGCAGATGAAGTGTCTGCCCGTCAGGAACTCGTCTACGCCCCCAGCCCGGTGGATAATCCGCTGCGAGGCCTGGTGCCGTATCAGGGGGACAGGCGCAGCCTGTTTCCCCATTCGCTGGAGTTCAACTACCTGCCCTTCTCCGCGCTGGTCATCGGCGAGAATCAGTATGACTGGCAGCCGCTGGAAAAGATGCTGAACGACATTGCCAGCCGGGGACATCAGGCCGTCTTCCGGGTGTTCCTGGAGTACCCGGGCAAGACCGGGGTGATACCGAAGTACCTCCTCGATGGCGGACTCAAGGTGCACCAGTATGTGAACACCAACACCCAGCCATTGCCACCGGCAAAGATTGAAACGCCCGACTATGCCGATCCGAAACTGCGGCAGGCGATGACCCGCTTCATCCATGCCATGGGCAAGAAGTACGACGGTGACCCGCGGCTCGGCTTCATCACCGCGGGCCTGCTCGGCACCTGGGGTGAATGGCATACCTATCCCCGGAGTGAACTTTTTGCGAGCAAGGCTGTGCAGGCGGAAGTGATGGATGCCTACACCGCAGCATTCAAGATCACGCCCGTGCTGCTTCGCTACCCTGCGGGGCCGAAGACCAGGCAGAAGGCCGACAATGCTCAGCGGCCCTTCGGGTATCACGACGATTCCTTCGCCTGGGCAACACTGCACACGGGCAGGAAAGGAGATGAGTGGTTCTACGAGACAGCACTGCGGGAAGCGGGGCCTGCTGCTGTCAACAAGTGGAAAACGCAACCCATCGGCGGCGAGATCCGGCCAGAAGCCTGGGGACATGTCTTCGATGACAGCACCACCATCAAGGAAGTGCAGGACTTTGTCCAGTGTGTGGAAGCGACCCATGTCACCTGGCTGATGGACAGCGGCATGTTCCGGAAGAAGCAGCCTGCTGACCGCGTGGAGCGAGCGAAGAAGAAGGTCGGCCGCATGGGCTACGAGTTCCATGTGAAAGCAGTGACGATGCATCCGGTCAAGGACAGGTATTTGACTCTGGAGATGGAAGTGGTGAACCGGGGCGTGGCGCCGTTCTATTGCGACTGGCCCATCGAACTGGGCCTGCTGCAGGATGGCAAGGCAGTGACCAGTAGCAAGGCAACCAGCCATCTCACCGGGCTGCTGCCGGGCGAACCGCACCTGTGGAAGGAAGCACTGGCCCTCGGCAAAGTGCCGGCTGGGGAGTATCAGGTAGCCCTTCGCGTGCCTAACCCGCTGAAGAACGGCCACCCGCTCCGCTTCGCCAATGCCACGCAGGATCAGCACGCACCAGGCTGGCTGACGCTGGGTAAGGTGAGCGTGCGGTAATGAAGCAACGCCGATACACCTGGTGGCGGATACTGCTGACGCTGATTCTGGGTGGCAGCGCGTGGTGGTTCGTCAGCTGGTATCTGACGCCGAGGCCGTGGTTTACGACAGAGATTGATCTGGCGGCGTGGAACTCATCAGGTACCAAGCCGGGAGATACAGCAACAGAGAAAGAGAACGTTGAGTGGATTGGTAAACGATTGAACACACAAAGAGACGCATTGCTCATCGATCAGGCAGGTCGTTATCTGTTGCTGAAGCAGTCATCTAATGAGCTTAACTACCGCGTTCTGGATTTACTCACTGGGCAACTCGTCGCGGAGCATACGATCAAAGATTCGCCCATTGTGGATCAATTTCATTTGGGAATAGTCCAACAACAATCTAACATCAATCAAGTCTTCATCGTCACTAACAAAAGTGCAGCAGATTCCAGAGAAGCTGAAGGTAGAGGAGCAGATGACAGGCCATTTCAGTATTCACTCTGGGAATGGAATGTGCACACAGGTGCCACGCGGCTGATTCGAGAATATCCGATAAACACCACGCTCAGCCTATCCCAAGATGGCACCACGCTGTTGGAAGTGGAACGACGGCCTATGCTCAGTCCATCGCAGTTGTTGCCACCCAGCTTGACGAACGTGCTGGCTGGTCAAGCAGTGGCGAGCCTGCATTTGGAAGACCTGGCCCTGCATCGTGTCTATTCGCTGCCAGCGATGGAGCTGCGCTGCACCCTGATCAAGCCGTGGATCTATCGCCAGGGACGAGGTGAACTGTCACCACGAGGCGAGTACCTAATATTCGATGATGTCGTGCTGCCTTTTTGTTTTACCAGCCCTCTGAAAATAACGACCGGGGAGCAGAGGCCAGAATCGTCACTTCGTGAGATCGTGACCTACACCACCGTGCCGCACGGCGTTAGCATCTATCGAACCCGGGATGGATCACTATTGGCCGAACGCCATGAGCCTGATCTGTACTTGCGTTTCGTGGCACTGGGCGATGAGCAGACACTGTTGTTCCTTCCCCTGGGGTCCACTGCCAGGCAAGAGCGGAAAGATCAAGTAATCCACGCACCCAGTCAACGCTGGCTGGACAAGCCTGTATATTTTGCCTCTCCGCTTTCGCAGGGCCAACTTCATGCCAGTGGCGAGAGAAGAAACAATCATTCGACCGCATATGCCATCGATCTGCAAGGCGTGGTAAGTGCAGTAGGCACAATCATCGGCGATGAACCATTCTTGCTTCCCGGTGTGCCACACTATATCAGGCGTCGAGAGTACAAACCCCTGAGTGCCATTCCTTTACCAGCCAGTTGGGAAGAGTGGCTGAGGCAGTCGCCCCTCTTCGAGAAGTGGTTTCGCACGTACACGCAGCTTGAGGTGGTTGACTACACCAGCCAGCGAGTGCTGCTCAAGCTTCGCGATATCGATTCTTCATTCTTGCAATACCGTTTCTCCGACCGCTGGCTGGTCTGCTGGAGCGAAAACCTGCAAACCATGCGGGTGGAGGTGTACGCATTACCCATCAGAGCCTGGTCTGTCTGGTGGGCACGCAGCGCGGGGCTGATCGTGTTGCTGCTCGCCTTGTGGGGGTTGTGCAGGCCGAGAGTCTCGAATGCTCAGGTTTTAGCAGGCAGGACTGTTACGAAGTAGGGCGATTTAAGTCTTCATCAAACCAACTCGCTGGCGCGGGTTTGGTTCGCTGCAACTTCATTAGCTTTTCTGGAGTCGGCTTATGTGTCAATGCCTGCTTCATTAGTTCAGCATCAACACAATCATCTTGCTCAGCATCAGGAACTTGTGCTGGCGTCTCGCGGGCACAATCGTTCATCGTTTAACCCCGGGGTTGAAGCATGTATTTATATTGCAATTGCATGATGCACTTTGCAAGCGTGTATGTAGGCATCACGTTCCACCGTGATGACCCCGTGCAACACTATCGAAATGTCGCGAGATCCAGGTCGGTAGAACCTGCTTCAATCGCAGAACGTCTGCAAAATAGTTATGTTCTTGCAAGCGGTCATCACGACGGAGCGTGATGCCTACCATAGAATCCCTGCATGGATAACCTGCCTGTAATCCGCCTCAAGATTGAACGTCGTTCCTCGCATCCGTGGATCTTCCAGAAGATGGTGGAGAAGCCGATGCAGAAGCCGCCGCCGGGGACGGTCGTCGATGTCGAAGACCTGACCGGCGCCTGGGTCGGGCGCGGGTTGTACAACGGCCACTCCCGCATCTCGCTGCGCATCCTGACCAGCAACCGCGACGAAGTGATTGATGCAGGTTTCTTCCGCCGCAAGCTTGAAGCCGCGGTGGCCCTGCGCCGAGACATCCACCAGCTCGACAAGGTCACCAATGCCTATCGCCTGGTTCATTCCGAAGGCGATGGCCTCAGCGGTCTAGTAGTGGATCGCTTTGCCGACATCCTCGTGCTGGAATTCTTCTCGGCGGGCATGTGGAAATGGCGCGAGACGATCAAGGAAGTGCTGAGCGTACACTACCCCGGCTCACGCTTCTACTGGTTCGCCGAGGAGCATGTGCAGAAGCAGGAATCGTTCGACTGCTGGCCTCCCGAAGCGCCGAGCCCCGGCACCATCACCGAGCATGGCATGCGGTTCCGTGTGCAACCTGGCTCCCGGCACAAGACAGGATTCTTCGTCGATCAGCGTGATAATCGCAACTACCTCACCCAGTTCACCCCCGGTAAACGGGTGCTTGATATCTGCTGCAACAGTGGCGGCTTCGCGGTCTATGCCAAGGCCAAGGGACAGGCGGAGGAGAGCATCGGTATCGATCTGGATGAAGAGTGTCTGGAAACAGCCAAGGAGAACGCCAACCTCAACCAGTGCCGCGTGAAGTTCGTGCAGACCGATCTGTTCCCCTGGTTGCGGGATTCCATTGCCCGCCAGCAGCTGTTTGATGTCGTGATCCTTGACCCGGCCAAGCAAACCCGCGAACGGGAAGGCATCGACGAAGCCCTGAAAAAGTACCTCGACATGAATCGCCTGGCCATGCAGGTCGTAGCCCCGGGTGGCATCTATCTGACCTGTTCGTGCACGGGCCTGATCAACGAGGATCTGTTCATCGACTGTGTACGCCGGGCCGCCTGGCAGGCCGGCCGTACGCTGCAGGTGTTTCACCTCAGCGGTGCGGGCCCGGACCATCCCTGGCTGGGACACGTGCGGGAAGGCCGCTATCTGAAGGCAGTCTGGGGACGCCTCTGGTAGGGCACGCTGGGCGTGCCTCACCAATGCATGTATTGGTGCAAGCACGCTTTCAAAGTTGCAGTGGAATCTCATCACGGTGAGGTACGCACAGCGTACCCTACCAAGGCAAGGAGTATGCAATGGGCAAGACCATCAAGATATTAGGCATCGCCGGGAGCTTGCGTCAGGCGTCGTATAACCGGGCCGCGTTGCGGACTGCAGTGTCGCTGGTGCCTGCCGGGGCATCGCTCGATACGGCAGAGATCGGCAACCTGCCCCTCTTCAGCGAAGACCTGGAAAAGCCATTGCCTCCCGTCGTCGCGGAGTTCAAAGCGAAGATCCGTGCTGCGGATGCGATTCTCTTCGTGACGCCAGAGTACAACTACTCGGTGCCGGGCGTGCTGAAGAATGCGATCGACTGGGGCACCCGTCCGTATGGCGACAATGCCTGGTCGGGTAAGCCTGCTGCCATCATGGGTGCGTCCATCGGCATGTTTGGCTCGGCCCGGGCCCAGTATCACCTCAGGCAGATCATGGTCAACCTCAACATGTTCCCGCTCAATCAGCCGGAAGTGATGATTGCCAATGCGTCGCAGAAATTCGACCAGGCGGGCAACCTGACAGATGAGCCGACAAAGAAGTTCATCGCTCAACTGCTGACCAACCTGGTGACCTGGGCACAGAAGTTAGGGATATAGCCCCAGCTGAATCAGTCGCGCCCGCAGTGCCACGCGATGCGGCACATTCATTCGCATCACCGCCACAGTCGCTCTGCCTGTGGCGGTGCGTCCAACAAGTGTCGCACCATGCAGTTGAAAGTGTCGCCTCCACTGTTTCTTTCTCGGATGAAATAAAGGCGTGATCTGACCGGTATAGGGATCAATCCCACTCAGGTTGCTTCCCTTTGCCAAGTTACAATACAAGCAGGACCAGCAGAGGTTCGATAACCGCGTTGTGCCACCATGTTTGCTGGGGATGATGTGCTCAAGATGAAATGGAAAGAGCGGTAAGTGCGTCTCATGCAGCAGACAATACTCACAGCGATGGTTCGCTCGGTTTCTGACCAGAAGCCTGATGCGTTTATTCATTACACGGGAGCTTCAGCCAGAACCGTTCTCGATTGTGCCTGAAGTAACGCCACAATTTCACCTGCAATCACAAAGGACTCATACTCCAGTCGTTCTTCATCAGACAACTCGCCTTCATTGCACTTTCGAGCCAGCTGGGCCACACGCTGCCTGGTCTTGCGATCATATCGGATACGTAACAGCTTACGGGCCGCTTCGGGGTTAAGTGCTGCGGAGACGGGCTCCAGCAACTGCGACACAAAGGAACTATGAAATGATGTTGGCATGGATTTATTCTAGCAGGCTACCAAGCTGTCATGCAATATCCATCAACGCCGTACATGGGAGAGTGATGCCCTCTTCCAGCGAAAAGGGCATTATCATCATTACCTTCCCGGGCAGACCATCACGCCATGGACGATGGTGCAGCCGGAGCCAGTAGAGCTGCTGGTGTTGCCACACCGGCACCCTTGCCCGGTCTGACAGCCACAGACACATTGCCTGGAACACGGGCAAGTCGCATGGACCATGGGCTGCGTCTTGCTGAGTTGCAGCTTGGCAACAGCGATCGCCCAGGCGGCCCTGCCTCGTTGCAGCGGATCATCCGCATGCAAGGGCAAGGCGATCAGGCACCCAGCGATAGCGATCAAATGTCTCATGCGTTTCTCCAGCTTAATGCGGCGAGACGCCGCATCTACTTCAGGTACGGAAGCGGTTGAGTAGCAGTTGAAACAGCATGGGCAGCAGCATCTGAAGCGCCATCAGCAACAGCGGGCTGCTCATGATCAGTTCCTGATCTGAACGAGTGAACCGCTGCAGACGCCGCAAAAGAGCCGGGCTCTCGCGGATCATCTCGCGAGCAGCCTCGCTGGCACCGGGGAAGTTCGCGAGATACTGACTCACTTCGGCCATCGTAGGCGGCCGTTCCCCGGCAAAGAGCATTTCGCCCGACTGGCCGACCACCAGTGCGCCTTCCTCACGGGTGATGCTCTCGATGATCCGCTGGAACAACGTATCCAGTTGATCGAAAAGCAGCTTATCGAGGTTGCTCGGCGTGATAATCGCTGGTTCCAGGAGCATCGCTCCTTCTACCAACCATTGCCTCAAGCGGGTCTTGTCGATCTTGCTGGCATCAAACTGTACAAGCGAACCGAAACCCAGGGGCATGGTAGCCCTCCTTTCGTGAATGTGATGGTTTCTCAGATCAGGAACAACGGCCGGCGCTGCGTGAACCCCAGTGGTCCGGTCATCGCATATGTTTCCCGTCCGGACCGGCACATGCGATCAACAATCTCCACGGGAACGAGGAACTGATTGCCATTGAGTGCGATCGGGCCATTTCTGCCTTCGACGGTGATCGGGTTGCCTAGGTAACCTGAGCCGTCGGTATCGCCTTCCCAGGAGTTGTCGTAGCGCACCACCTGTGTACCGTTCTTCAGCGTGAATCGCCCGGACCAGCCGGCACAGTGGGCCCAACTGCCGACGGCGGAACAGGTGCCCTCCCGCTGTCGCTGCATCGCGAAGCCCTGGTTGGAACAGTGCACGACGGGATGAAGTTGCCCGATGAGTCGCCAGACATCCTCACCACGTTGACAGAGAGACATCTGCTGAATGGGATGAAGCCGGGCATCGTCTTCGATGCTGTCGTCGACGCCGGTTTGCCCATACAGTGCACAGCGTTCCAGGCTGTACCGGGACAGGTCAACGCGGTCGTATCGCTTCTTCAGCAGGATGCCGTAGTCGAGGAGCCACTCCGCGGCCCAGGATCCAACAGAGCCATCATCGCCCTGGTGCAGCGTGGAGCCATGCTTCAGCCTGCCGATCTCGAAGCGAGAGCCTCCGTAGATCGGCTCGATGGCCACATCAGCACCGGGCCAGTCGATTTCGCGGGCTTGCGCCATCATGGCCAGGGCCAGCGTCGCCATCTTGGCGTTGCCAAAGCCGACACAGAAGCCGCGCGGGTTCTGGTTCAGGCTGTTCCAGCGTTGCCCGGCAACCTTCTCGTACAGCAGGCACAGGTCCACATCAGCATCGTCATCCTGCTCAAACAGCTGGGGAGCAGCCTGACGTACCGTGGGGTGAAGCTGACTGGCGAAGAATGCTTCGGTATGGGCTGGGTCACTCCAGCGGCCAAACTGCGGGGTGAACGTGTTCATCGACTGAGTACCTCCAGGGCATGAGCGATGCGAGACAGGACTTGTTGCGCACGACGTCTGTCGTCGGCGGTGAACGGCTGACTGGCACCGTTCTCCGGCACCTTGAGTTGCGTCAGAAGTTCCTGGCGGATGCGTTGCCTGACACTGGGGAGGGCAGCATCCGGTTCGGGAATGCCTGCGGCTTGACGAGCGGCGTGGAGAAGAGTGTCAAGATCGCCCGCAGTCTTCACCATGTCGAGCGAATCACGGGAAGCTGCGTCGTAGATGCCTGCCAGTGGTCCGAGCCATTTCCTGTCGGCTAGGTTGGCAGCAGCATCTTTCTGCCATGCAGTGCGCAGTGCCTTGGTGAGGTCATCCTCTACCGGTGGCGTGGGAGGGCCCGGCGCCGGGCCTCCCACGCTCACCACCAACGTATCGACCACCACGGGTGGCCCCTTGTCGGTACCATTGCGAATCACCACTACCTGCGACGTGCCAGGCTGCCCGCCCATCAAGATGACCCACCCCTGTGGCCTGGCCGGGAATTGATGCAGCCTGGCCATCGGCTCGCCCCGTCGCTTCATCCAGAGACCCAGTGGCTGCTGGGCCGCGACTTCGATCCGCTGCAACACTGCTTCGTTGGGCATGAACCAGAGCAACGGCCCGGTGAGTGTCTTTGCTGGCTCAAGCACCTCGAACTCGCCGGGCTCGAGAGTGAGCGATCTGGGGGCTGCCCGTTCCAGCTTGGCTCGGGCTTGTGCCAACTCTTCGAGTGGAATAGCGTCGCCAACAATGATTTGCGGGTAAGCCCATGCAGGACTAACCAGCACAAGGAATATGGTAAACAATCGCATGTCATCTCCTGGGGTAAGTGGTGTGGAAGGTGCCAGACAGATTGCGCCGTTTTCAACGTGGCGGGTGGGATCGTCTGTCACCCATGACTTCCTCTTTGACTCCTAACCAGCCCCGTTCACGGGCAGCCTTCTTGAGCCGCAGTGCGAGGATGCTGACCACTTCCCAGGCTAGCCAGGCACCAACCGCAATCAGAAAGCCGAGCAGGAAGCACGATTCAGGAGCGATGGCGGGGCCAAAGTAGGTGACGAGCAGATAGGGAGTGACGGCGAGCGCCGTGGCTACTGCAACAGCAAAACAGCGAACGATGTGGAACAGGCCCGTTACCTGTCGCAGGGCAACTGCAACATAGCCGCCGAGGATGGCACCACCGGCAACCCAGAGAAAGTTCAAATGGTCCCGCAAGATGGTAGGCCGTTCCTGATTCAGGATGGCCTGGGCTATGATGAGCAGCCTGGACTGCTCTTCGAGTTGACTGGTTACCCCTGCACTTACGAGAGAGAGGAGCACGACGACAAAGGTCACAAGGAATTGCTGCTGCATCATGAGACGACTCCGGATCACTTACCGGAGCGGGAATGTCGCAGCCTGTGTACCATAGCTTTGCATGCTGAGTGACGTAACTGATGTTCTCAAAGGGAGTTACGTGAGACGCCGTGAGACAATGTGATGTATCAGGAGAAGTAGTCCGCCATCCGCGATACGCGCAGTAAGTTAATGGAAGATGAACGCCACTCTCGGGCCCGCTCGCTGAATAGCGACGCTGTACCCCGGCCATTCTCCAGACCAGCAGTCCCTCCATTGAAGGAGCTTTCCATGTTCAAGCCGCTGTTCGCACTGTGCCTGCTCGCTCTCCTACCGCTTACTGTTTCTGCCCAGGATGCCACCATCACTGGCACCTACAAAGCAGATGGCAAGGAAGCCAAGCTCATCAGCCTGCTCATCAAGGAAGGCAAGGACGACCGGAAAGGCCGTCTCTTTCTGATCTTCTCTGACAAGAAGCTCACCGGCAAGGAATCCGACATGGATGCCATGTTCGGCAGGCTTGGTAACGCCCTCGTGATCACCATGAAACCTGACGGCACCATCACCAACTGCCTGGTTGCCCACAGTGCCGTTGGCGAAGGCGGCTTCCAGTCCATCGGCGAAATCGAACTCAAGGACATGAAGAAAGCCGACGGCAAACTCTCCGGCCGCCTCACTACGAATGGACAGCAGAAAGCCTTCGGTAAAACCTGGGAAGTGGACCTGAAGTTCAGTGGCAAACTCCCATAAATGGAGTTGGCATGACGCATCGCCATGGAACCGCATAAACTAGTGAACAGACTAGTTCACTGGTTTCTGGCTAGACCCATGCCCGCCAACACTTTCGGCGAACTCTTCCGTGTTACAACCGCCGGCGTCAGCCATGGGCCGGGGTATCTCTGCATCGTTGATGGCTGCCCGGCTGGTTTGCCTCTTTCCGTGGATGACCTGCTCCCCGATCTCCTGCGGCGCAAGCCAGGCCAGTCGAAACTCGTCACACAGCGGAAGGAAGACGACACTCCCGAAATTCTCTCCGGCATCTTTGAAGGCAGGACCGATGGCACCCCCATTGGCATCCTCTTCCGCAACCAGGATCAGCACAGCACCGATTACGACAACCTCAAGACGCTCTACCGTCCCGGTCATGCTGACTTCACCTTTGATGCCAAGTTTGGCTTCCGCGACCATCGGGGTGGTGGCCGAAGCAGCGCCCGGGAGACAATGTGCCGGGTAGCCGCCGGGGCTATTGCCAAAAAGCTGCTGGCTACACAAGGCGTGAATGTACTGGGCTACGTCTCTCAAGTGGGTGATGCGGTGGCGCACATCCCAGACCCTACTGCGGTCACCCTGGAACAGGTGGAAGCCACCCCGGTCCGCTGTCCCGATCGAGTTGCAGCGGCAGTGATGACCACCCTGATCGAAACCGTCCGCAAGGAACAGGACAGCATCGGCGGGGCCGCCACCATCGTGGCCACCGGTGTGCCCGCTGGCTGGGGTGAACCGGTATTTGACAAGCTGAAAGCGGACCTCGCCAAGGCGCTGCTCTCGCTGCCTGCCGTAACTGCCTTTGAGTATGGTGCAGGCTTCGGCGTCGTTACCGCCCGTGGCTCCGAGAATAACGATCATTTCACCAGGAAATCCGATCGCATCGGCACCCTGACTAACCGCCACGGCGGCATGCTCGGTGGCATCAGCAGCGGCGAGCCGATCATCCTGCGGGTGGCAGTGAAGCCTACCAGTAGCATCCCACAGGAACAGCCCACTGTGACACAGAGCGGTGAACCCGCTACGGTGCGGGTAAAGGGGCGACACGATCCATGCCTGCTACCGCGCTTCGTGCCGATGGGCGAAGCCATGGTCGCCCTGGTGCTGGTGGACCACTGGCTGCGTCACCGCAGCCGCGTGCTCTGTTGACGCTCAGGCGGAAAATGACCGGTGAGAAGAGGATGGGCGAGATTCCCACCGAACCACCGACCGCGCGAGTACAGGATGTCCTCTAGCAGACGCACCGGAAAGTGGCTCTGTTTCTAACCCGACTATGCGTACAGTTCCACGTTGAAGTCAATTGCATCAGTCATTGATGATGACAAACGAGTCCAGAGAAACTAGATCGTGAAATACTCCTGCATTCGAAAGGTAATCCAGAAGTTGTTCTCGTGTCGCATCGATAGCCAAGCCAGTATTGTAGAACTCGAAGATATCAGAACCGTCTCCACCGATGGCAATCATGTCATAGGCTTGAGTATCGAAGCCATCTACTCTGATTACGTCGTTACCTGCGTTACCATAGAGTTCATCAATACCCGGTCCACCTGCCAGATTGTCACCATTCTCGGAACCGCGCAATATATCGTTGTATGCACTACCGGAAAAGTTTACGTATCCAGCTGTGTATCCTGAAGCATCGAAGATGCAAGCATTCTCTGCATTAAGGATGAAATTTTCACAGGCATTCCGCAAGTAGGTCACCCCATCGAGAACGATGCCTGAATTGGTGATGCGAGCCTGCGTGAAATATTGTGTAAATGACAGCGTATCGTTACCATTGCCCCCGTTCCATACAGCTTCGAGTGTGACAGTTAAGGAATCATTCCCAGCACCCCCCTGAACACTGCACCCATTGCCACCGAATAAATGGTCATTGCCTGAGCCACCAGAAACCAGACTATTATCCCCTGCTGAATAGACAAAATCATCACCCGCATCACCGTAAAGTTGATCGTCGACTGTGATTCCAGATTCGGCAAATTCGTTCAGAATGTCGTCATCTGTGCCACCGTGAACAATATCTGAGTCTTCTTCGCCGTTAAGATCATCGTTCCCGCTGTTTCCATATACTTCATCATTGCCTGAGCCACCTCGTATCCAATCATTACCAAGTCCCCCACGCAGTACATCATTCCCATCAAACCCATAAATGTTATCCGCACCAGATTGGCCATTGATATCGTCATTACCATTGCCACCAAAGATCAAGTCATCTCCTGCACCACCGAGAAGCGTATTGTCGCCTGGACCACCATTAAGCTGGTCATTGCCTTCTCGTCCATCAAGTAAATCGATTCCATCTCCCCCATCCAGGAAATCATCTCCTGATGTACCATAGATTTTATCATTGCCGCCTCCGCCGTATGCTGCACATCCATAAGAAAAAGGACGACAATCGACTAGGTCGTCACCTTCCGAACCAATGATCGTGAAGACTTCCGCTTGATAGTTGTTTTGCACAAAGCCATCAACATTCAGTGTGTTGAGCCTGGCAATGAAGGTGCCATTGAAAGACAGATACTCTTCTATCGTATCAATGCCAGCGCCTGCTCTATACACATCCTGACCTAATCCACCGGTCAAATAATCATCGCCATCACCACCGATCAAAGTATCATTCCAACCTTCCGAATAGGAATCGTCTCCACTCAGATAGTCATTGCCAGCCCCGCCCTGTAGATAATCACTGCCATCCCCACCGATAAGCACATCATCAAAACTGGTTCCATATAGAACATCGTTTCCTTGTCTTGTGAATGCACTGATGCCAATTTGCGTAAATGGCCTTGCATCAATCGTGTCATTCCCGTCGCCCAAATTAAAAACGATGCCTTGCACCGAGCCAAAGTTTACCGATATGGAAACTTCACTGGTAGCAAAGGTAAATCCATGCGTGTTAAATGTCGTGTTGGTGTCGCTGGCAATTGCACCGGTATAGAGCGTGAACTGGCCGCCACTGAAATTGACCAGAGGTGGGAAGACGTTATTGAGCCATACGGTTCCTGCGCTGGCAGACAGATCTACGTTGAATGCAGAAGCCGATGACGCAAGCAGCGTTTGATCACCTGGTGTGCTGGAATCGAGATCAATGAAGCTATTCAGCAACGAATCCGAGATGTTGTGCTGAACGTAACCGTCAGGATTGACACTAAGATTTATAAAACCATCTTCTGCGTCGGCAAGGAAAGTGGCTTCCGTACCTGACAAGCTAAATAATACCGCGGGAACGATGCGGTCATGCAAGGATTCCAACGTCAATCGAGAACGGCGTAATAAGGACTTCATCCTACGGCTCCATTAAACAGTATTCATGATTGATTGCTGAACCTAGCTGAACGAACTATTAAAAACAACAAGAAACTGGTTTGAAAGACTGATTTACAAGACAAATCCAAAATGCACGATTAAAGTCCTCCAGATGCACTAGAGGAATCTAACTTCTTAAGTTTATTCGCACCTAGATACACATCGATCACAGATGAATGTGCATATCACAGATGCAGAAAGAGGCGCAATGTATTCCCGGCCACTGCCCAGATTGGCGCTGAGGGGTTTCTTTCGCAGCGTAGCCCTTCCTGCTGAGCCATACAACATCTCCATGCTTCTCACTCTCGCCATCATCGCTGCGTGTCTGGCTGCGCTGCCAGCACTACTCATCGTTGCCAATATCAAGCTTTACGTACCGCCACCGCAGGCAGAGCATCTGCCCGATGAGCTGAAGCAGCGTCCCATCTCCGTACTCATCCCGGCGCGCGATGAAGAGCAGTCGATCCGTGCTGCTCTGGAAGCAGTGCTTGCCAATCATCATCCACTCGAAGTCATCGTGCTGGACGATCATTCTACCGATGACACCGCCCGCATCGTGCGCGAACTCCAGCAGCGTGATCCACGGGTGAGGCTCGAAAGTGCTCAGCCCTTGCCCGATGGCTGGTGTGGCAAGCAACACGCTTGCGCCAGCCTGGCGAAGCTGGCCCGCTATGACTATCTGCTTTTTCTGGATGCTGATGTGCGTATTGCCGCGGACGCCTTGCCCCGTCTGCTTGCTTTTCAAGTGGATAGCCAGGCTGAGCTGGTCTCCGGCTTTCCCCAACAGCTCACGGGCACCTTCTTTGAGAAGCTGGCGATTCCCCTCATTCACTTCCTGCTGCTTGGCTTCCTACCCATGAGCCGCATGCGACAGTTCCCCACCGAGCGGCCCTATGCGGCCGGCTGTGGACAACTCTTCTTCACGACCAGGGAGAGCTACGAAAAGATGGGCGGCCATGCGATGATCAAGAACAGCCTGCACGATGGCATCAAGTTGCCTCGCGCCTATCGGGCAGCAGGGCTGAAGACCGATCTCTGCGACGCTACCGATCTGGCACAGTGTCGCATGTATCAGCGAAGCAGCGAGGTCTGGTCGGGACTGGCAAAGAATGCCACCGAAGGATTAGCCACCCCTGTGATGATAGTGCCAGCCACAATCCTCCTGCTCGGCGGACAGGTGTTACCCTTGGTGCTGCTGGTCTGGCAACTGCTGCTCTTGCCAGATGTCCAGACCTGGCCACTATCGCTCACTATCGCAGCCTGCCTGCTGGCCTACACACCGCGGCTCGTGGGAGTGGGACGCTTCAAGCAATCACTGCTGGGAGCAGTGCTGCATCCGCTGGGGGTGTTGTACGTCGTGTTCATCCAGTGGTACGCGCTGGTGCGCAAGCTCTTGGGGGTGAAGGCAAGCTGGCGGGGGCGGCGGTACGGTAACTAGCACAGATAGTAGACGCGGCGTCTCGCCGCGTATGCCATGGCTTGTGACATTGCAACTTCAGACGTAGTAGCACCAGCACAAGTTATTGCAGACGCGGCAGGATGCCGCGTCTACTGTACTACAGCTTCGGCAGCTTGCCCGCGGCGACATCCCGTTCCCACTGTTCCAGTAGTGGCCAGCTGACAGCACAGGTTCCGAAGTCGGGCAGGGTCTGATAGCCAGTCAAGCGGTCGATGGTCTTTTGCACCAGGGCCTTGTCCTTGAGGAATGCCGGGCCGTGGCTAGGCAATAACACGCGGGCATCGTCATCGCGAATGCGCTTCAAACTGTTGATGAAGTGAGGCAGATGCGATCCATGATGAGCATCGATCACTCCCACGCCGCCATCCTTGTAGAGGTTGTCACCCGAGAAGAGCACATCCCCCACTTTGAATGCGAGCTGCCCTTCAGTGTGGCCCGGCGTATGCCAGACAGCGAGCTGGATGTCGCCAATCTCCAGGATGTCTCCCTCATTGACAATGATGTCCACCTTGCAAGGTGGCATCTCCAGATCGATGTCCTGCGCACTGATGCGGGCGAACGTTTCTATCACGTCCCCCTTTTCCATCAACGGGGCTGCCTGGGGATGGGCCACCACCCGGGCGCTCGGCAAAAGTTCCTTCGCCCTGGCCAGCCCCTGCACATGGTCAGCATCGGCATGGGTGGCAATCAGGTACTTGCATTGGGAAAGTTTGAAATCGAGATCACGCAGCAGATCGATGATATCGGGCACCGTGTCGAGGTAGCCCACATCCATCAGGGCAAACTCTGTACCGCCATCCAGCAGATAGACGTTGACCCCCAGCTTCCGGCTGGCCTGGTAATTCAGTTCAATAACTTTGGGATCTTTCAGGAGATACTTGCGCTTGAGCATAGGGTTAGATTACACAAGCTGGCAACACGATGCCAGTTCCCTCTCCTGTTTGGAAGAGGGGAGAAAACGATGAGGATCGCAATCTCCCCCCTGCTCTTCACGAATACTTCAGTGGTAAGTCGTTAGAATCTAGCTACCCACCGCCTGCTCCTTTATCATGAGCCTCATGAACCCCAACGATGTTTCTGCTTTTCCGACGACGGCCTATCGTCCCGGTCATTCGACCGACGATGCCGAGCAGACCGTCATTTCGCCGGGGTCCAGTAGCACCGTTACCACGCCGCAGATCATTCCCGGCTACGACATGGTGAAAGAACTGGGCCGGGGTGGCATGGGCGTTGTCTACCTCGCCAGGCAGCAGAGCCTCAATCGCCAGGTCGCCCTCAAGATGGTGCTGGCTGGCCAGCATGCCAGCAGTTCCGATCTGGCCCGCTTCAAGACCGAAGCAGAAGCTGTTGCCCAGTTACAGCATCCTCACATTGTCCAAGTCATCGAAACAGGAGAACATCAGGGCACACCCTGGTTCTCGATGGAGTATGTCTCGGGTGGCAGCCTGGAGAAGCGACTGCAGGGCCGACCACTGCCCGCCCGCGAAGCAGCACGCATTACCAGCATGATTGCTGAAGCGGTCGCTCATGCTCATGCCCGCGGGGTGCTGCATCGCGACCTCAAGCCAGCCAACATTCTCGTACAGGATGTCGAAACCCAGTCCAGCACCGTTGACAGTACTCAGAAGCCCACTCGCAATGTCCCCAGCAAGGGCAACACCGTGGTGCTCGAGAGCATCGCGGCGCCTGCAGGCTCCGGGACGCAGGCTCCGGTCACTCTCAAAGTCACCGACTTCGGACTGGCCAAGCAGCTCGACGATGGCCGTACCCTGGCAGGCACCAGAACGCAGGCAGGCACCGTCATGGGCTCGCCCAGCTACATGGCTCCGGAGCAGGCCGCAGGCGACACCGCTGCAGTCGGCCCCACTGTCGATGTCTATGCCCTGGGAGCGTTGCTCTACGAACTGCTCACCGGCCGGCCGCCTTTCCGTGCCAGCACCTCGTGGGACACCATCGTGCAGGTGCTGAACGATGAACCAGTGCCACCCACCCGACTGATGCCTCGCCTGCCGAGAGACATTGAAACCATCTGTCTCAAGTGCCTGGCCAAGGATCCCAAGAAGCGCTATGCCACGGTCGCTGAACTCGATGCGGATGTACAGCGGTTTCTGAAGGATGAGCCGATCCAGGCCCGGCCTATCGCCTGGTGGGAGCGTACCTGGAAAGCAGCCAAACGCCGGCCCACACTGGCTGGCCTGATCGTCACTGCTATCGTGGCGGTGGGGATCATCATCGCCCTTATCTCCATCGGCAACGCCAAACTGCGGGACGAGCGCATCGCTGCGGAAGAGGCCCGCGACAAGGCGATGGTCGCCATGAAGAAAGCGGAGGCAGAGCAGCAGAAGGCCCAGAAACGGTTGGAGAAGGCTGTCGAAGCAGTGGAGAAACTGCTGACCCGCACCGCCAGCGAGAATTGGGCCCGCCGCCCTGAACTCCAGGATGAACGCAAGAAGCTCCTGGAGGAAGCGGTCACCTTCTATCAGGCATTCCTGGAACAGGAAAGCGACGACCCCCTGCTTCGCCGTGAAGCAGCCCGCGTCTACTACCGCATGGCGGGCGTCTATCTGCTGCTGGGCGATTCCAAGAACGCGCAGCAGACATTGCAGAAGACCAGGGAACTGCAGGAATCGCTCTGCGAACAGTTCCCTGAGAACACCGAATACCGCCACGACCTGGTTAAGACGGTCAACTTCCTGGGCAATGCCGAGGTCATGCAGGGGCAGTATGCGAACAGCAAGAACATGTATGAGCGGGCAGCCAAGAATGCCGAGGCACTGGTGCAGGCCTTTCCGGATAACATCGAGTTCAAGATCACCCTGGTACGCACCTACCTCTCGCTGTACCAGTTCAACTCCCACACCAACATGACCCTGGCACTGGCTTATCTCACGAAAGCCAGCGACATCAGCAGGAAAATCTACGATGCCGACCCCAAGCCATACCTCAATCAACTGACCTACCTGACTTTGCTCATCGAGCAGGCCCAGCTCAACCTCAACCAGAACAAGCCAGTCGAAGTGAAAAAACTGCTCGAGCAGATCCAGCCCCTGCTTGTCAGCCTGGAGAAAGGCCAGGCACCCTCGGTACAGGATCGCGATCAGTTCGAAAGCCTGTACGCACGCTACACCATCATCCATGGTTACTCCATGGTGCGCAGCGGCAACAACGAAACCGGCGAAGCGGAGCTACGTAAGGGTGTCGCCATGCTCGACACCATGCTCACGCAGCGGCCCAAGCACTTCCCTGTCCGCATGCTGCAGATGAATGCACTGCAGACGCTGGGCGAAGTGCAGGATCGTCAGCAGAAACTCGACGATGCCCGCAAGACCATGGAGCGCACGTTCAAGCTCCAGGACCAGATGTTCAAGGACATGCCCCACCTGGCCTTCCTCCGCGGCGCGGGCAACCAGCAGCGGTCTGAACTGCTGATCCTGCGTGCCAAGGAAGGGTCTATCAAAGGCTACGACCGTTCCGCCGAAGAACTGCTCCGCAGCCGACAGGCCCGGGACAACCCCGATGTCATCTACAATGTCGCCTGTGGCTACTCACAAGCCTCGGTGCATGCCCAGACAGATGTCAAGGAATGGTACGCCAAGCGGGCCATCGTCCTGCTCAATGAACTCTTCGACAAGAAGTACTTCACACCCAGCCGCATCGTCAACATGCTCATCGATGCCGACCTCGCCCCCCTGCGGGAACGGGACGATTACAAGGCGTTCCTGAAACGGTTTGGCACGACGAAACCGTAGGCAGACGTTCCATACAACGCAAGCCCTGCTACTCCCGCAGCAACTCCCCCAAATGCGCCGCCACACACTCCGGCATCCGCTGCAGCGAATACCCGCCTTCCAGGCAACTCACTACCCGTCCTTGACTGTGTACTGCTGCCGCTTTCTTCACCTGCTGCGTCATCGTGACAAAATCCTCAGCCCCCAGTCCCAGCGAGCCTATCGGGTCTTCCGCATGGGCATCGAACCCGGCACTCACCAGGATGATATCAGGCCTGGCGACGGCAACAGCCTTCTCGAGCGCCGCATCAAACGCGGCGAGATACTCACTTGGCGAAATACCAAACCGTAGCGGGATGTTGATCGTGTGCCCCAGCCCGGCACCAGTACCTGTTTCGGTAGCTAACCCGGTTCCGGGGTAGAACGGGTAACGATGCAGGCTGAGAAACGTCACCTGCTCATCGTCATAAAACGCGTCCTGCGTGCCATTGCCATGGTGCACATCCCAATCGACAATCAGCACTCGCTCGGCTCCCCGTTGCAAGGCGTGCCGGGCTGCCAGGGCGATGTTATTGAACAGACAGAAACCCATACTCTGGGATGGCGTCGCATGGTGTCCCGGTGGTCTGACCACACACATAGCCGTGCGGTCCTGCCCCGCCATCACCGCCTCCACCGCCTGGCAACAGGCACCAGCCGCCAGCAACCCTACTTCCCACGATGCCGGGCTGACCACGGTATCCGCTTCGATGCGGCCACCGCCTGCCTGGCAAGCTGCTTGCACATAGGCCGCTACTTCGGGGGCATGCACACTGGCAAGGGACTCCGCACTGAGCGGTTCCACAACGGGCTGCTCGCACTGGGCAGCCAATTGCTGAAACCCGGGATGCTGCTGTATCGCCTGGTACCGTGCCGGGCATTCGGGATGGCCCGCACCGGTGCGGTGTTCCACCAGACGTGCATGCTGGAAGAGAATGGTCATGGAGTTACTGTATTGCTTCGTTCACCAGTTGTGGCATCACCTCGACTGCTGTTCCCTGCAGCCACAGCCCCTGAAACTCGGCATGCACCGGGTTGACTTCAATGATGGGCACCTGACGCCGCCGGGCCAGCAGAGGCAGACTGCAGGCGGGATAGACCTCCGCCGATGTGCCCACGACGATCATCAGATCACACCATTCCACATCCTCATTGGCCTGTTTCCAGTCAGGCTCAGCCATGTTTTCGTGGAACAGGACAATACTGGGCCGCACCATGCCGCGCCAGCTGAGCCCCAGCAGTCTGCGTATGCTCCGCAGCAAGCTGATGATCGAGACTTTGCCCGCCAGCTGCTGATGCAGGTCGTCCACCATGGCAAGCAGTTCCGGCTTGGACAGGCGGCGGAC
This sequence comes from Gemmatales bacterium, assembly GCA_046350055.1. GTDB lineage: Bacteria > Planctomycetota > Planctomycetia > Gemmatales > HRBIN36 > JAEUIE01. Next base: position 991,561 of record JAXMBC010000001.1, read on the forward strand.
AAACTTGCCGTGCCGATCGATGATCTTGAACAGTGAGCCATGCACTTCCCGCACGCGGATGTTCCCTGCTTCCTGATGCAGGTTATCGATGTTCTGCGTGATGACGGTGACCATCTTGTGGTCGGTGAGCTGGGCGATGGCCCGATGTGCTGCGTTGGGAGTGGCCCGGGCGATCGGCTCCACGACAGCGAGGATAAACCGTGCGACGTTGCCGGGGTTCTTCCACATCTCCGCCATCAGCCCTTTCCAGTGGGCATACTTCTCCGGTGGAAACTCCCGCCACAGGCCTGTATCGTCGCGGAAGGTGGGAATGCCACTCTCCGCCGAGATGCCAGCCCCGGTGAACACGGTAACCTTCTGAGCATGCCGCAGCAGAGCGGCGGCCTGGCTGAGATGTAGCATGGTCTTCATCCTGAGGACAGAACATCATACTGGGACACCACGGGGAGAAGTTCGTTCTCTAACTATTACTGTCTGGATCAAGTCCCGTGCATTTGTGTCTACGCCCTATGTTTTCCTCCCTGGCTGTGATAAGATTTTATTACACTCCCACCAGCAACGTGGTGCTCTTTTGTCAGCTCCATGTTAGTCAGTCAGTCCCCTGGTAGTTCCCATGCGTAGCCTTGCATCGTGCATCACGATTTGCCTCGTCGTCCTCTCCCTGCTCGCGCAGGAACCACCGAAGCCGACCAAGGCCCAGTTCGATCACTTCGAGCAGCAGGTGCTCCCGATCCTGAAAGCCAGTTGCTTCAAGTGCCACGGCGGCGAAGGCAAGCCCAAGGCTGGCCTCTCTCTCATCACCCGCGAAGGCATTCTCGAAGGGGGCGACACCGAACCCGCGGTCAACCTGAAGGATCCGGCCAAGAGCCTGCTTCTGAAGGCCATCAACCACGACGGCCTGCAGATGCCACCTACCGGCAAACTCACTCCCGCCAAGATCGCCACCATTACTGAATGGGTCAAGGCAGGCATCCCCTGGCCCAGCCACATCAAAATTGAAGTGAAGGAACACCATACCGAAGGTGGTAAGGTAACGGCGGAGTCGAAGAATTACTGGGCCTACAAGCCGGTAAGCAATCCACCAGTGCCTGCCGTGAAGAATGCAGGCTGGGTGAAGACACCCATTGATGCCTTCATCCTGGCTCGACTGGAAGCGAAGAACCTCTCGCCCAGTCCTGTTGCCAGTAAGCTGCATCTCATTCGCCGGGCCTACTACGATCTCATCGGCCTGCCTCCCACCCCCGAGGAGATCGACGCATTCGAAAAGGACAGCGACCCCGCTGCCTACGAAAAGCTGATCGACCAATTGCTTGCTTCGCCCCACTTTGGCGAGAAATGGGCCCGCCACTGGCTCGATGTCGTCCGCTTTGCCGAGACCAATGGCTATGAACGGGATGGTCCCAAGCCCTATGCCTGGCGATTCCGCGACTACGTCATCAAGAGCTTCAATGATGACAAGCCCTACGACCAGTTTGTCCGCGAACAACTCGCCGGCGATGAGATTCCCGGCGCTGGTGCTGACGCCATCATTGCCACTGGCTTCTATCGCCTGGGGCTGTGGGACGATGAACCCGCTGATCCCAAGCAGGCCCGCTTCGACGAGATGGACGACATCGTCGCCACCACTTCCCAGGCGTTCCTGGGCATGACCATGAACTGTGCCCGCTGCCACGAACACAAGATTGATCCGATCCCCCAGGCTGACTACTACAAGATGCTCGCCTTCTTTGCCGACATCGAACGCTTCAGCCTCGACCGCAACGTCCGTTCACCGTACAACCTCACCGACATTTCCTCGCCCGAAAAACGCAAGGTCTACGAAGCGGAGTTTAATCAGCGTCAGCAGAAGATGAACGAACTCCAGGCCGACATGGTGAAGCTGGAGGATCAGATCATCAAGCGCATGCCGGCGGAGGAACAACGTGCCAGCGAAGGGCTGGACCGTCCTCAAGTCGTTGCCAAGATCAACAAGTTCTGGAAGGAAGAGGAGCAGCAGAAGTACACCGAACTGAAGAAGGAGTACGAGAAGCTCAAACGCAAGCCCGAACCACAGCGTGATCTCGCCCTCTCGGTCAACAAGTGCAAGGTGAATCCGCCACAGACCTATGTCATGCTGCGTGGTTCACCGCATTCCCCGGGTGCCAAGGTCAGCCCTGCCTTCCCCAGCGTGCTTACCGACAAGGCACCCGAACTGAAGGCTCCTGACAAGGATGCCAGGAGCAGCGGACGACGCACCGTCCTCGCTAACTGGATCGCTTCCAGGGAGAACCCCCTCACTGCCCGTGTCATCGTCAACCGCCTCTGGCAACACCACCTCGGCAAAGGCATCGTCGCCAGCTCCAACGACTTCGGCAAGTTCGGCTCCCTGCCAACCCACCCCGAACTGCTCGACTGGCTCGCTACCGACTTCATGAACAACGGCTGGAAGATGAAGCGCCTGCACAAGCTCATCATGATGTCCAATGTTTATCAGCAAGCCAGCATTCTCCCCTCTCCCCCCCGGGGAGAGGGGTCGGGGGTGAGGGGTTCTTCTGGTGGAGCGTCAGCGACCACGATTGACCCTGAAAACAACCTGTACTGGCGAGCCAACCCCCGCCGCCTCACCGCCGAGGAAGTCCGCGACACCATTCTCTACGTCAATGGTTCGCTCAACCTCCAAGCCGGCGGCCCCAGTGTCTACCCCGTCATCCCCAGGGAAGTACTCGCAGGCCAATCGGTTCCCGGCGATGGCTGGGGCAAGTCGAGCCCCGAAGATGCCGCCCGGCGAAGCATCTACGTCTACGTGAAGCGTTCATTGCAGGTGCCCATTCTCGTCAGCCACGACCAGGCTGATCCCGACAGCACTTGCCCGGTACGCTACACCACCACCGTGCCCACCCAGGCACTGGGCATGCTCAACAGTGACTTCACTAATGACATGGCGAACAAGCTCGCCCAGCGTGTCGAAAAGGACAAGCCCCGCGACGTAAAGGCCCAGATCGCAAGGGCCATCCGCCTCACTACCGGCCGCATTCCCAGCGACGCCGAGGTGCAGAAAGACTACGACCTCTACGAACGCTTCCAGAGCAAGCACAACATGAAACCCGATCAGGCCCTGAAGCAGGTGATGCTGATGCTGCTGAATGCGAACGAGATGGTGTATCTCGACTAACCGTATAATGCCTTTGCACTCATAGGGAATCATCCCATGTCCCAATTCTGCCGCCGTACTCGTCGTGAAGCTCTCTGGGAATCGGGCTGTGGCTTCGGCGCTGTCGCCCTCACCAGCCTCCTCTCCGGCGATGGCTTCTTCAACAAGCTCCACGCCAGCGACCAGACCAAGCAGCCGCCTGGTCAGTTCATCAACCCCCTTGCCCCCAAGGCTCCCATGATGCCTGCCAAGGCCAAGGCGGTCATCTTCCTCTTCATGTATGGCGGACCGAGCCAAGTAGATACCTTCGACTACAAACCCAAGCTCTATCCGCTCGACGGCAAGACCATCCCCGTCAAGACCTTCGGCCGTGGCGGGCACAAGAATGAAGGCCGCGTCGTCGGCCCCAAGTGGAAGTTCAAGCAGTACGGCCAGTGTGGCAAGTACGTCAGCGACCTCTTCCCCCATCTCGGCCAGCATGTAGACGACATCGCCTTTATCCACTCGATGTATGCCGAGTCGCCCATCCACGGCTCCGCCCTGCTGATGATGAACTCAGGCCGCCTGCTTTCCGGGCACCCTTCTCTCGGCTCCTGGGTCAATTACGGCCTGGGTAGTATGAACGAAAACCTGCCCGGCTTCGTCGTCATGCTTGATAACAAAGGCGGCCCCATCTCCGGCCCACGCAACTGGGCCTCCGGCTACATGCCCGCCAGCTACCAGGGCACCATCCTTCGCGCCAGCAAGACGCCCATCTTCAACCTCGACATGCCCCCTGGCATGACTCGTACCGCCCAGCGTGATCTGCTCGACCGCCTGCGTGAAAAGAACCAGCAGCACCAGCTCGGCCGCGAGCAGAACAGCGAACTCGCTGCCCGCATCGCCAGCTATGAACTCGCCTACAACATGCAGCAGCACGCTCCCGAAGCGGTGGACTTCAGCAAGGAAACCGACGAGACCAAAGCCCTCTACGGCATCGATGGCACCCGCACCGAAGATTTCGGCCGCAAGTGTCTGCTTGCCCGCCGTCTCGTCGAACGGGGCGTCCGTTTTATCCAGATCTACTCCGGCGGCGCCCACAACGACGACAACTGGGACGCCCACACCGACATCGTCAAGAACCACACCAAGCACTGTGGCGACACCGATAAACCCATCGCCGGCCTGTTGGCTGACCTGAAACGTCGCGGCTTGCTCGATAGCACACTCATCGTCTGGGGTGGCGAGTTCGGCCGCCAGCCCACCGCCGAATACGCCCAGGGCACCGGCCGCGATCACAACTCCTACGGCTTCACCATGTGGATGGCTGGCGGCGGCATCAAGGGTGGCGTCAGCGTCGGCGAGACCGATGAGCTAGGCTCCAACGCCGTCCGCGACCGCTTCCACGTCAAGCACCTTCATGCGACGGTGCTCCACCAGATGGGCCTCGATCCCAACAAGCTGAGCTACTTCTACGGCGGCCTGGACCAGAAGCTGGTGGGGGTGGAAGGGGCTGAGCCGATAGGGCAGGTGATTTAGAGTCCAGGGCAAGCATTAATATTGAATGGTATACCATAATACGGTATACTATTAACAATCATGAGTGGAGCAGTGGATGTATGAGTTCGTCATGCTTCCAGGCTTCACCAAAGCCTGGCGTAAACTGAAGATAGGGAAACCTGCATTTGAACTCCTGCTGACTGACTTGACAGACGATGCTGAAGCAGGAGATGTCATCCCTGGTAGTGATGGACTTCGCAAACTTCGGATCAAGTTACCCGGCAGAGGAAAGCGAGGTGGAGGCCGTGTTATCTATGCCTTATACAGGCGGCGAACTCGAATCCTGCTTGCTGCCGTCTATTCCAAATCGGAGCGTGAGGATTTGAGCCAGGACGAACTGGACACTCTGCGACAGGCATTACGCGAACTGGATGGCTAGGAACCTGACACATGGCTGCATCAATGACCAAAGCCCGGAAGCCTTCAGTCTATAGAGAGGTTCTTCGTGATTTGCGCAGTTTGAAACGAAAGATGGAACAGGGGGAACCGATCGTGGTTCACCGTGTTTCCAAGGAAGATGGCCGACTGGTCATTCGAAAGCAACGCATGCCTGCCAGCGAATTCTTTGGCAGAAGCCAGTCATCGGAGCACATCTCGCCCATGTCTGGCAAAGAAGTGAAACAGTTGCGTGATGACCTCGCCCTCAGTCAAGCTGCATTCGCCCGCTGGCTGGCTGCCAGTCCAGGTACCGTCAGGCAATGGGAGCAAAAAACCGGTGTCAAAGCCGGCCCAACGCTACGCCTCCTGCAGGTACTGCGCAGTGATACGAAAACCTGGCGTAAGCGAATTCATGGAGAGTTAGAGGGGGTGTAGCTTGATCCGAACAAACTGAGCTACTTCTACGGCGGCCTGGACCAGAAGTTCGTGGGGGTCGAAGGCGCAGAACCGATTGGGCAGGTGATCTGAGGACACACCTCCTCACTCACGATAACCCGTGGCAAGGGTCAGCGACCGCAATACCTTCACGCAACATGCAACACCCTCGTTGCCGCTGCCCCCTGCTGGGTTTGCAATTTGATCATCTGTCTGTAGGGGGCATCGGCTCATGCCACTACCGCGCAACGACAGAGTACTTCTTAGCCGATGACACCTGCACAACTCCGCGGTTGCATCTCAACTCTCCTATCGCTTCACCACCCGCACCCCCAGCTTGTTGAACGGCAGGCTCACGAACACGCGGCGGTCGTCTAGCACCTTGACGCCATGCTGGCTTTCTGACTTGATCATGTCGATCACCTTGCCATCCGCACGATTCACCACAAACTGCTGGTTCACCAGAAATGCCTGCTGATCTGGAAACCACTGCAGCGGCTCGGTGCCGGAGAGAAGCAGCCCTCCGCGGTTCCCTCGTTCCATCGCTACCTGCGTCACCCGCTTCCCGGTGGTGAAATCCCATACCACGAGAGTCGCGTTGGTACTTCCGGCATTCACCCTGTCCGGCAACTGCACTATCGCTGCCAGTTCCTTGCCGTCCGGCGAGAAGTTCACCGCCTGGAACCTCACCCCGGGCGGTGTCGGACGGTTGCTGGCCCAGAGGTCGCGCAGCTTCCTGCCTGCTGTCAGATCATACAGCCCGAGATGATTCGGCCCGATAGCCTGAGTGTCTCCTTCCGGAATAGCGAGCAGCCTGCCACCGGGCCTGACGCTCAACTGGCCGGCACTGGTTTCCAGATTCTCCGGCAACTTGAAACGTCGCAATTCCTTGCCGGTGGAAACTTCCCACACCGTCGCCTGCTCCCTGCCCGTATCGGTGCATACAGCCAGCAGTCGGTCAGGCTGCGTAAAGTACAGAACCAGGCTGGATGCCTGTACGGGAAGCAACCGCTGCACCTTAGCCGCCTTCACGTCGATGATGCGGATGCCCTGGCTGGTCGCATGGTGTTGCGCCAGCAGTTGACCATCAGCACGCAGGGCCAGGCGGTCGGTGATAAACGTCGGACTGTTCGACATAGCCAGATTGCGAAGGATGCCAACCGGCTTGCCTGTCAGCAGATCGAGGACCATGGTGTTATCGCGAACATCGTTATTGTTCTGCTTGTAGCTGGTCATCAGAAACGACGACGCCCCGGGGCCATACAGAACCAGCGTGGGATGCACCCCGCTCAATTCGCGGTAAGGCAACGTCTCAGGGTAAGCAGTCTTGCCCGGTGCCGGATCGTAGGCAATCTTCTCGTCATCATCGTCACGTGCAACTAGTACCGATGCCAGTGTGACGGAGATAAGAAACAAGAAGTAACGCAAGGATAGAATCATCACGGGCAGGCTCCGATGTTGACTACGCATACTCTTGTCGATTGCAGCCAATAGTAAACGAGAAAGGCATGGAAACGCAACAACCTCCGACAACTTGCGGGGTCGTGGTTATTGGTTTTATCAAATCCGATACGGGTCATATTGGAACTCTCACCCTTGCTTGAAGGTAGTTAGACTAGAGCGAGTAGATTCATGGCTGCCCCCCCAGCCCATCCCCCTTATGCGAGGGAGGAACAAATGACTTGCAACCAGGGGAACGGCACGATTCAGGAAGACGATTTACGGAGCCGGTTGATGGACAACATGGACCTGACTGCAGCAGAAGCAACCCATGAACGCACCAGTAAACGATTGAAACTGGTGATGGGGCTGCTGATGCTGACGATGCTGGCGGCATGCGGGGGTTATTACTACGCCTGGCAGCAGGCTCGGATTGCAGCGTGGCGGCACGGCGAAAACGCGACACCGTACATGACCTTGCGTGACAGGTTCCTTGCTCATGTTGAGGCCGGCGAGCATGACCAGGCCTATGCGTTGACATCGCAGCGATTTCGACAAGAGGTGAGTAAGGTCCGATTTGTTGAAATGGCGAAACGCCATATCGAACTGCATCAGCAACCGGACGGACAGCACCAGGGCGAGAGTGAAGGACAATCGGGACCGCCATCAGGCGATCCCAGCGGCTTAGACCATCAATACATGGAGTTCCGTCGCCAGTATCGTTACCGGGACGGCAAACTGATCACCATCACGCTGCAGATTCGCCGGGGTCCGGACAGCCTGCTGATACTCGAACCACCGGGATTCCAGGTTGACGTGTGGACGATTGAGGAAAAACCTGGAGAGCAGAAGTGACTGGGGGCATCGGCCGTACTTGGGTTTTCGGGGCGACTGGATTGCACGTCCAGCACGGATGAGATGAGTACATCACATCCGTGGCACGGCTATCATATTTGGAAATGATCCGGGCACCCGGCTGTTCTTCTCGATAAAGAATAGGTAGCGCTGGCTTCATGGATCATCCGGGTACCGGCATCGACTAGCTAGCCAATAAACATACACAGCCAATGATAACAAACAACACTGCCGTCCCCAGCCGGTACGAAAAGAGCTGACTCGTCGATATCGCCAACACGTAGGCCACGAACAGCGTGGGAAACAGGATCTGCCCCAACAGCATCGGCAAGTTGACCTCGGTTATCCCCATGGCGAAAAAGCGATAGGTGGGCACGATAAAAAACAGCAGGATTCCCGATAGAAGTCCGCACGTTTTCAAACGCCCCATGCGATCAGAAAAAGTCGGCGCCCTGGAGACGAGCGAGGTAGTGAAAGTCGGCAGCGGAGTGGTTTCGTTCATGGGCTCGACTTTGATGCACTGAAGTTCCCGTAAAGTCTAGCTTATGATTGATGCTGAGGTGCACCGGTTACTTCCGTTCCAGCGCATTGGCAGCCGTCTTCGCTCGCATTCGTATTGATGCCTTTGGATGCTTTTCCAGATCGCGCAGCAGCTTCAATATCTCCGGCGAGCCATTCTCCTGGAGTTGGCGGATTATCTCGACGGCCACCAACGTATCCGGGTTGGGTTGCTCCAGATACATGCGGCATTCCTGCACGGCACGTTCCTTATCAATATCCAGCAGTATCTTCACCACGTCGCGGCGCTGGAAGGAATCGGTCAGGAGCTTGAGCGCCGGTTCGAAGCATTCTTTGTCCTTGCTCTTACCCGCAGCCAGGAGGGCGCCCCGACGCATCCAGACATCCGTCGCTGTGGCAAGCTCGCGACGAAAGATCGCACGGTGTTCCTGGCCACCCCAGTAGCCCATCGCAGCCACAGCACTGGGGCGATCGGGAAATTGCTGGTTCTCGTAATGCCGCAGCAGTTCCTTGGCCACATCAGCCTTGTGCTTTTCCACGGCCGGCGTGTCGGAAATACGGCGCAGGGTCATAACGATCTCATGCACTCTGTTACCTTGCAACACCCTGACCGCATCCGGAAGTTCGGCCTCGGTAAACGGCGTGTTTCCAGGCAACGGTCGTGTGCTCCGCGATTCGGTTCGCGTTTGGGCGGGAGCAACGTTCAGCGTCTTCTTCATCTCTTCGGGATCATGCGACTTCACCTCAAGCTTCCAGCCTACCGATTCATTGTTTGCCTTGACCTTGAGGGTTCCCGTCAGCGTGGTGGAAAGCAGCATGCCGAGCTTGCGATTGAAAGCTACCTTGCCGCTGCCGGTCAGTTGGAAAGCCTCTTTTTCCACCGGTTCAATCGTGATCTTCTTGTTCAGGTTTACGATGTCGCCATCCACCTTCTCCAGTGCATAGTCGGTTTTGAAACCAATGGTGGTGGTGCTAAGGCGTTCACGCGGGCGAGGTTCAAATGGGGATCGGGGTATGGGTGGGAAGCCGGGCTGACCGGGGCGAAAAGGTGTGAAGCCGGGTTGGCCAGGACGAAAGGGAAAGGGGTTGCCACCCGGGAAACGGTGCATGCCACCGAAAGGATCATGGGGGATGAGAGGAAACCCACGGTCCTGCATTTCCTCGTCGCGACTGAGAATGATCCGCACTTGTTGTTGCACCCATTCCTTCTCGAGCGAGGCCGGGAACTCATCGAAGACATGCGAAATGATCGGCATCATGTCGTTCTCGGAAGGGAAGAACGTGCCACGCTCATTCACCGAGGCGAAATCGCTGCGGGTCGTCGTACTCTTGCTGGTCCTGGTGTTCATCTGCAGGCGCAGACGGATGTTGAGAGCATTAAGATTGATGGTGCGGTCACCAGTGAGGGCTTTCACCATTGCCACCGAGGGGCCGACTTGCTTCACCAGTTCCGTGCCTTTCAACGGCTTGCTCGTTTCTGCCACCATCGGCTTCACCTGATAACGCTTCAGAAAGCCGCTCACCACCGTGGACGGGATGGACATGCCGATTTTGTTGCCATCCGGCACTCGCAAGAGGGCATTATTGACCCCCACCAGAGAACCATATTCGGTCACCAGGGGCCCGCCGCTATTGCCTGGATTCAGGCTGATATCCAATTGCTGATACTTCTGGCTCTGTCGGGTGAACTTGCCTGCAATTGTGCCACGCGTGACTTTGAGCGATTCGCCCAATTCATCAGACATGGGATAACCGAAGGCTCGCACATCCTCGCCGACTTCCACAGCATCGGAATCAGCCAGCGGCAGGAACTGTGGTGTGGCTTCCTTCACTTTCAGCAGGGCGAGATCGAGGATCTCATCCCTGGCAATGACCTTGGCACTCAGCTTCTTATTGTTGTGCGTTTGCAGATCCACTTCGTCGAGCAGGCCCACCACGTGAGCACAGGTGATCCAGTATCCATCGGCAGTGATGGCGAAAGCGGTGCCCGAACCATCGGGTTGAAGGGTGCTCAGCCGTTTCCTCTCGGGCCTGCCTTCCAGGTAGAACTGCAAGTCAAGCATGTTTTGTTCACTGCCCTCCGTCAGTTCAAACCGGACATCATACGCCAACGGCTGCGCCCAGTTATAAACCAACGGCTTGCCGAGCGGCTCATCGCCAACAAGCGAGGAGCAGAACACTACCAGCAAGACAGCAAGCGAGAGTACTGTACGCTGCACGGGATCACTCCAACAAATTCAATGGCTAACTATAACTTGGCGATTGGGAGAAGGCACCATTAATGTGGCAGGCTGGCACTGCTTTCAAGTCACCCGTAACCGTGGCATTGCTCTGTACTCAGAGCAGTGTGGATCTCGCGAAGTTTCTAGTCTGGCTGTGTTTGATAAACGCAACAACCCCTCGTTACTTTCGTAACGAGGGGCTGTTGGTTTTATCAATAAGGTGAAGAGAGGAGAACAAGAGGTACTGTGGTACCTGTGGGATCTTTCCCACTCCGAAGAGTGGAATAAGGATTCCTTAGAAAGGAGGTGATCCAACCGCAGGTTCCCCTACGGTTACCTTGTTACGACTTAGTCCCAATCAGAAGTTTCGCCTTTGACGCTGACGCGGCTTTGGGCGCCCCTTCCTTTCGTGGCTTGACGGGCGGTGTGTACAAGGCTCAGGAACACATTCACCGCGGCGTCGCTGATCCGCGATTACTAGCGATTCCAGCTTCATGCGGGCGAGTTGCAGCCCACAATCTGAACTGAGCGACATTTTTTGGGATTAGCGCACTGTTGCCAGTTGGCGTCCCTTTGTCTGCCGCATTGTAGCACGTGTGCAGCCCCAGGCGTAAGGGCCATGAGGACTTGACGTCATCCCCGCCTTCCTCCGGTTTGACACCGGCAGTCCCCCTAGAGTGCTCTTGCGTAGCAACTAAGGGCAAGGGTTTCGCTCGTTATGGGACTTAACCCGACATCTCACGACACGAGCTGACGACAGCCATGCAGCACCTGTACCAAGTCCCCTCTTGCGAGGTTCCCTGAGGTTTCCCCCAGGTACACTTGGCGCTTTCGCACATGTCAAGCCTGGGTAAGGTTCTTCGCGTAGCCTCGAATTAAGCCACATGCTCCACCGCTTGTGTGAGCCCCCGTCAATTCCTTTGAGTTTCAGCCTTGCGACCATACTCCCCAGGCGGAGAACTTAAGACTTTCGCTTCGGCAGTGTGCCCAGGTCGGACCCACTACCTAGTTCTCATCGTTTAAGGCCAGGACTACCGGGGTATCTAATCCCGTTTGCTCCCCTGGCTTTCGCGCCTCAGCGTCAGAAAAGGACCAGCAATCCGCTTTCGCCACCGGCGTTCCTGTCGATATCAACGCATTTCACCGCTCCACCGACAGTTCCGATTGCCCCTTCCTTCCTCGAGCCGCAGTGGTATCAAGGGCAGTTCCCCAGTTAAGCTGGGGGATTTCACCCACGACCCGCTCGGCCGCCTACGCGCCCTTTAAGCCCAGTGATTCCGAATAACGTTTGGACGGTTCGTCTTACCGCGGCTGCTGGCACGAACTTAGCCCGTCCTTGTTTCTCCGATCGATCAAGTTGCCCTTTCTCTCGGACCAAAGCGGTTTACAACCCGAAGGCCTTCATCCCGCACGCGGCGTCGCTCGGTCAAGCTTGCGCTCATTGCCGAAGATTCTCGACTGCAGCCACCCGTAGGTGTCTGGCCAGTGTCTCAGTGCCAGTGGCGCGGGTCGTGCTCTCACACCCGCTAGACATCTACGCCTTGGTAGGCCGTTACCCCACCAACTAGCTAATATCGCCTGGGCCGCTCCGAAGGCGGCAAGCCTTTGCTCTCTCGAGATCATCGGGTATTACTCGCCGTTTCCAGCAGCTATCCCCGACCTCAGGGTACGTTCCCAGGTATTACTGCCCCTTACGCCGCTCGAATAAGCCGTATTGCTACAACTTTCCTCGCTCGACTTGCATGCCTAATCCACGCCGCCAACGTTCATTCTGAGCCAGGATCAAACCCTACAAGTGTTTTATTGAAGCACTGACGTCCCTGCCGAAGCAGAACCGCCAGCGTTCATCAGCTTGTGAAAGCTCGATCTTGCATTACATACATTTCGCCGACTCAACTGATAACTCACGTTGAACTAATTAAGGTTCCTGTGTGCAAGTACACACAGGGATAAGGTTCAGCTGAACTACCAGTCGCCCGGCAATCACAGCCTCCCCTTGGCTCCTCTCTCACCAAATTGTCAAAGAACAGATTCTCTTTTCCAGAGAACCGACTTCCTGCCTGGCGTGCAGAGCACGCAGCAGACAGGTTGTATGGATCCCGGCAATGACCTACTTTCGCGGCGGAAGCCACTATCATCGGCGTCAGTCGTTTCACGGCCGTGTTCGAGATGGGAACGGGTGGTACCGACAGACTATGTTCACCGGGAGTACGGTGGCCACAGCTTCGGCGAGAGCACTTGTTTTCAAGTGCTGAGTCCTGAGTGCTGAGTCCTGAGAATTTCAGGACGGAGGCACAAGGCTCCCGAAGCGGGCTTGTATGAAAAAGGTGATACTAGAGCGGAGTGCGAACAACTTGATCAAGACGTTTTAGTCCTGAGTGCTGAGTCCTGAGTGCTGAGAACAGCACAGCGGGACTTTCACATTCAGGGCTGGTGCTTCATCCTGGCGGCTGATTCTGATTTTACTCAGGACTCAGCACTCAGGACTCAGCACTTTTCTTGGATACAAGAGTGTGGTCAATGCGGACAAGCGGTTGGCGATTAGTACTGGTTAGCTACAGACATTGCTGCCTTTACACTGCCAGCCTATCGACCGTGTAGTCTACACGGAGCCTTCATCTTGCGAAGGGAAGTCTCGTCTTGTGGAGGGTTTCACGCTTAGATGCTTTCAGCGTTTATCCCGGCCGTACGTGGCTACCCTGCTAATGCCGCTAGCGCGACAACAGGAACACCAGAGGTACGTCCCTCTCAATCCTCTCGTACTAGAGAGAGGGCCACTCAAACTTCCTACGCCCACAGCAGATAGGGACCGACCTGTCTCACGACGGTCTAAACCCAGCTCACGTACCGCTTTCATTGGCGAACAGCCAAACCCTTGGGAGCTTCTCCACCCCCAGGATGCGATGAGCCGACATCGAGGTGCCAAACCTCCTCGCCGCTATGAACGCTCAGAGGAGATAAGCCTGTTATCCCCGGAGTACCTTTTATCTGTTGAGCGACGGCCCTTCCATCCGGCACCGCCGGATCACTAATCCCGACTTTCGTCCCTGCTCGACCTATCGGTCTCGCAGTCAAGCATACTTCTGCATTTGCGCTCAACACCCGATGGCCAACCGGGTTGAGTATGCCTTGGGACTCCTCCGTTACTCTTTGGGAGGAGACCGCCCCAGTCAAACTGCCCACCTCACACGGTCCCGGCTTCGGCTTCACGAATACCGGTTAGAATTCAAGCACAATAAGGCTGGTGTTTCATCGTCGACTTCCCCACGGCCAAAACCGCGGGTTTATAGTCTCCCAGCTACCCTACGCATACCGGGCCTAAACCCAATATGAGGCTACAGTAAAGGTTCACGGGGTCTTTCCGTCTAGCTGCGGGAACGATGCATCTTCACATCGACTACAGTTTCACCGAGTCGCTCGTGGAGACAGTGCTCCTGTCGTTACGCGATTCATGCAGGTCGGAACTTACCCGACAAGGAACTTCGCTACCTTAGGACCGTCATAGTTACGGCCGCCGTTTACTGGAGCTTCGGTCGCGAGCTTCGCCTTGCGGCTCACCCCCTCCCTTGACTTGCCAGCACCGGGCACGCGTCAGACTCTATACTTCCTCTTGCGAGTTAGCAGAGCCCTGTGTTTTTAGTAAACAGTCGCAAGAGCCAATGCACTGTGGCCCCCTCTAGCTCTAAACCTGTGGGGGCGCCCCTTCTCCCGAAGTTACGGGGCTAGCTTGCAGAGTTCCTTCACGAGCGTTCTCTCGAGCGCCTGAGAATATTCATCTCACCAACCTGTGTCGGTTTTAGTACGGGTGTCTTGCTTCGTCCTTCCCCTGGTTTTTCTCGGCAGTCCTTCCGATGACTTCGGAATCATCAATGTCCTCGACCTTGCGGTTCCGCGATCTAACACGCGGTACACCTTCCAGCCTGCGTCACAAGGGTTGTCCACAAGAGCAGTACAGGAATATTAACCTGTCTTCCATCCACTACGCTTTTCAGCCTCGTGTTAGGGTCCGACTGACCCTGGGCGGATTTACCTTCCCCAGGAAACCTTAGGTATTCGGCGAACAGGATTCTCACCTGTTTGATCGTTACTCGTTCCGGCATCTTCACTGGCACTTCGTCCACGAGTCGTTGTCCGTCTCGCTTCGCTCTACGGTGCCACGCTCTCCTACCACAAATATGTCCACTGTTTCGGCAACCTGCTTAGTCCCGTTCATTATCGGCGCAAGACTCCTCGACCGGTAAGCTATTACGCACTTTTGAAATGGTGGCTGCTTCTAAGCCAACATCCCGGCTGTCTCTGGAATCTCACTTCCTTTCGCACTGAGCAGGTGTTTGGGGGCCTTAACAGGTGGTCTGGGTTCTTCCCCTCTTGACGTACAAGCTTATCCCCGCACGTCTCACTGCCAGCATGTACATCCCAGTATTCGGAGTTTGGTTCGGATGGGTAGCCGGGTAGGCCCCCATTCCGATTCAGTCGCTCTACCCCTGGAACTTAAACGCTGACGCTGGCCCTAAAGTCATTTCGGAGAGAACGAGCTATCCCCACGTTTGATGACACTTTTAGTCCTCCCCACAGGTCATCACCAAGTTTTTCAACACTCGTGTGTTCGGCCCTCCATGAGGTTTTACCCCCACTTCAGCCTGCCCATGGGTAGTTCACGTGGATTCGCGTCTACTAACCCCAACTTAAACGCCCTCTTCAGGCTCGGTTTCCCTTCGGCTACGTGCCATAAGCACTTAACCTTGCTGGTGCTAGTAACTCGCCGGATCATTATGCAAAAGGCACGCCGTCAGGCTTTTCCCTTGCGGGACATAGCCCTCCGACCGCTGGTAGGCATAGGGTTTCAGGTTCTTTCCCTCCCCTTGTCGGGGTTCTTTTCATCTTTCGCTCGCGCTACTGTTCACTATCGGTCACCAAGTCGTACTTAGCCTTACGGGATGGGCCCCGCAGATTCACACCCGCTTTCGCGTGACGGGTACTACTCAGGATACTCCTCGGACCACTCCACCTTCGTTTACGGGGCTATCACCCTCTATGGCGGCTCTTTCCAGAGCTCTTCAACTAGCTTCGTGATTCCTAAATGGAGTCCTACAACCCCAGAAAGACAAGTCTTCCTGGTTTGGGCTTGTCCGCTTTCGCTCGCCGCTACTGACGGAGTCGATTTTTCTTTCTCTTCCTCCAGCTACTAAGATGTTTCAGTTCGCTGGGTTCGCGTCGGGTATCCCGGGATCAACGTGTGTTTAACCACTCCCCCAGGCTTTTCGCAGTTTGCCACGCCCTTCTGCCGCTTGGTGCCTAGACATCCCCCCTACGCCCTTGATAGCTTGACCGCATTGACCACGCCCTCGCTTCGCGAGAGAAGCCAGTAGCCAGAAGTCAGTAGCCAGTAGAAACCAGCCCTCACCTCTCGCTCTTCACTTTCTCCCTCTGCAAGAGAGTTAGCCAACACTGCTATCGTTTGTCTCCTGCTTCACACCTTGCCCCACATGCTAATCACTCAGCACTCAGGACTCAGCACTCAGCACTTGACAACGTAACGTGTGCCTCACTCTTTTCTCGTTCAGAGTTTCACAACTGTCTTCGCCTTGCCTCCGCTCTCAGTGGGCTTACGCCCACCGCTCGCTTCGCTCAACGAATCAGTTTCGCCTTTCTCAAGCTGCTCGCATTCTTCTGATGTCGATCTACTACTCTACCCAGTTGCCGCCCGATTTCGCTCAGTGAGCTTACGCCCACCGCTCGTCACCGAACGTCTCTGAGTCGATGTCTATCGCATCGCCCTAGCATCACCTAATTTGTCAAAGAACTAAACCGACCGCATTGCGGTGGGACAACTACTCTATGCACCCCCAATGCTGCGACAAGTGAGACGCGCAATTATTTGTGTATCCGCACCGGCCAGTGATCCTATCTCTATGCCAATAAACATCTTACGTCACGCGATGAATTGAAAAGAAAATGCTGCCCGGACGCCAGAAGGCGACATCCTGC
Source organism: Gemmatales bacterium (assembly GCA_046350055.1). Lineage (GTDB taxonomy): Bacteria > Planctomycetota > Planctomycetia > Gemmatales > HRBIN36 > JAEUIE01. Next base: position 1,008,067 of record JAXMBC010000001.1, read on the forward strand.
GCGACATTCAGGCTCAGATAAAGGCAACGCGTTTCCATCAAGCATCCAGTCACACATCTGTTTCGAGGTAAATCGCCATGCAATCGTGGATTTCTGCTGTTATTCGAGCAGCCGAAACGGGTAAATCGCCGCTGTTTTGTGTTCATTATGCCTCTCATCAGCCTGCCACTGCCAGCAGTGCGACGGTGGCAGTACTGGCTGTTCACATGCTCGGAACGCAGCAAACCAGGCTGTTTTCTCAGTTGCTGATGGCAGAGCGGTTAGGAATCAGCAGTGCAGAGATGCCTGCTCATGCTCCACTCCTGGAAAAGGAACTGCTGGATGAATGGCACTGTTTTCTCGATCGTATGCTGAGCAAGTACCCCGGGAGCTACTGGATGCACTGGGCTATGCGCGATGTGGCCTTCGGATGGCCACTGCTTGACCATCGAAGCCAGTTACTGCTCAAGCGCGCGCTGCCTATCGCTGAGGATCGGCTGATCGATCTGCATGCGACGCTGACTCTGGAATATGGGGCCCACTTTGTCGAAAAACCACAACTCCTGACCCTCGCCAGGCTGAATCAGCTGAACCACAACGATGTGATGACAGGACAGGAAGAGATGGCTGCACTGGCCCATAACAACTTTGCAGCAGTGGGCCGGTCCACGACCCGGAAAGCCGTCATCCTCGGCGAATTGGCATTACGTTATGCACGCCATGAACTGGTCATAGCCTCGGCAGGCAAGCGACTCCGTCGACCACGCAGGATCATCCACAATCAACACAGGGAGTTGCTGAATGTCTCCGAAGCTGCTTCTTTCTGCGGTGTCTCACGGGCAACCTGGTACCGCATGCTATCCGGCTTACGTGTACCACTGCCGGTAAAAATAGGCCGACGCGTGTTGTGGAATGCCCGGGAACTGCGTTGCTGGATCGAATCGCAATGCCCCGCTGGTACGCAATGGAACAGGGAACGGCGACTTCACGGGTTTCCTGAGCGCGTGCAGACCGATGTTACTGAAGCCATTGCAACGCACGCTGATACGGTGCGTTCCAGGCAGCAGCGTCGCGGGGTTGCCATCGTTCCACCGTCGAGGAAGCCTTCACCACACTCCGCAACTGCTCGAGCGAGCTGACCAGCCCCAGTCCCATCGCCTGGGTCAGAACGTTACCCAGTGCAGTCGCCTCGACAGGCCCCGCCAGCACTTCGCACCCGGTAGCATCTGCTGTAAATTGGTTCAGCAACCGATTCTGACAACCACCACCGACGATGTGGATCACCTTGATCTGCTTGCCTGTCAGTGCAGTGAGTTTTTCCTTGGTCCAGCGATACCGCAAGGCCAGGCTTTCCAGGCAGCAACGCACGAATTCGCCGGGGGTTTGTGGTACTTTCTGCCCCGTTTCCTGACAGAAACTGGCAATAGCCCGTGGCATATCATCAGGCAGCAGAAAGCGTGGATCATCGGGATTCACTAGCGACTGCCAGGGCGGACAGGCTTCCGCCAGTCTGACCAGTTCCTCGTAACTGTACTCCTGGCCATGTCGGGCCAGCGAACGTCGACATTCCTGCACCAGCCACATGCCCATGATGTTCTTGAGAAACCGGGTCGTGCCTTGCACGCCTGCTTCGTTGGTGAAGTTAGCAGCACGCACCTCCTCGTTGATCACTGGGCGAGGCAATTCAACTCCCATCAGCGACCAGGTGCCTGAACTGAGATAGCACCACTCGGATCCCTGGGCAGGCACCGCTGCCACCGCAGCGGCTGTGTCGTGGGAAGCTGGTGCATGGATGGCGATGTCGTAGTCGATCTCCAGTTCCTGCCTGATGGCCGGGTGCAAGGTTCCGATGTGAGAGCCGGCAGCGACTATCTTTTTGAAGAGATACCGGGGCAGCCCATAGTGATCGATCAACGACCAGGACCAAGCGCCGGTCTGGGGATTGAACAACTGGCTGGTACTGGCAATGGTGGTTTCATTGACCGCCTCGGCTCCGAACCAGTGATGAAAGAGGTCGGGCATGAAAAGCAGTTTGCGTGCTGCAACAAACGGAGCCGCCTGGGCCTGTTTCAGGGCAATCAGTTGAAACAGCGTATTGAAGCGGAGGAACTGGATGCCCGTTTCGGCAAAGATGAACTGTGCTTCGTCCGGAGTTGCTGCCAGGGTCTGACTCATCACCTGCTCAGTGTGTGGATCGCGATAATGTCGCGGGTTGCCCAGCAGTTCATCACTTTTACCGAGGAATCCAAAGTCAACTCCCCAGGTAGCTACACCCAGGCTGGCCACCTTGCCGTGCTTCACGGCCTGCCCGAGTGCAGCCTTCATTTCGGAGAACAACCGCAACGGATCCCAGTAGAGGCGTTGGCCTATCCTGACAGGACCATTCGGGAAACGATGCAGCACGTCCAGTTGCACGCGTTCACCGTCAAAGCGTCCGAGGATGCCTCGGCCACTTTCGGCACCTAAATCGAGAGCGAGGATATTCTGCACTGGAGGCATGTTTTTGACTCAAAAGCCATAGAATAGCAGACCGCTGCTGTAGTAGGATAATAGGGCAGCGTATCATTTGCCTCTGAAAAATCGGGGCCGTCTGTTCATTTATCCGTTTGCTCGTGGAACGTCGCTATGTCGATAGAAATGCCTGCCGCTCCGGCAGAGTTGGTAGCGGAGGTCACTCCCCTGCCTTCGCCGCCTGTGAAACAGGTCAAAGTAGCAGAGAAGCGCATCTCCACGTGGACCCAGTGGATTCCACTGTTAATCGTTGTGGCTGCGTTTATTCCCATGCTCGTCATGCATGGCGTCACCCTGTGGGCTAAGCCACATTATCAGTTCTTCCCACTCGTGATTGCTGGCTCCGCTGTATTGGGTTACTTTGGCTGCCAGCGTCTGGGGCGATTGCACCCCGGGCGATATCAGACCGTAGCGATGTTCTTTGGCTTCCTTTCACTGCTGGGGCTGGGAGCCGGTGCTTTCCTGCAATCGTCCCTCATTGCCTTCGGGAGTTTTCTCGTCGGCAGCCTGGCTTTCATTTACTCATGGGGCGGCAAGCAACTGATCTGGAAATGGATGCCTGCCTGGCTCTTCCTCTGGCTGATGATGCCTCCTCCCTTTAACTGGGATAACGACTTCATTGTCTGGCTCAAGTTCATCACGGCCCGCTGGACCGGGCACGTTCTCGATGTCTTTGGCATCGTGCATGTGATGGAAGGCAACGTCGTGATTGTGCCTCCCTATAGCCAGCTGGCGGTGGAAGAAGCCTGCTCAGGCATCCACTCGTTCTTTGCCATCATCACCTGTGCCATGTTCTTCGTGTTCTGGTTCGGCAGGCCGGTGCTGCATGCCATCCTGCTCATTCTCGGCTCCATTGGCTGGGTGCTGGCTGCGAATTGTGCCCGCGTGGTGCTGATTGCTGTCGCCCAGGTGCGGTTTAACATTGATCTCGCTCACGGCCTGCGCCACGACATCCTCGGCTTCGTGATCTTTCTTTTCCTGGTGCTGCTCACTCTCAGTCTGGATCGACTCCTGTGCTTTGTGTTTGAATCGACCTACTCCTTCATGGCATTGTTCCGCAAGGGACGCATGGTCCTGAGCAAGATGATGGAGTCGCAGAAGAAAAAGATCGATCTGGGGACGACCCGTTGGCCGGGTCTCTCCGCCACCTGGGTATATGCCAAGCCGATCATGGCAGTGGCATTGCTGCTCTGCGTCACCAATTATGCACTGGCATTTCTGGGAGTGATTGAAGTCGCAGCTCCTTCGGATGGCAACCTGATCGCCAGCCTGAACAAGATGGAAGAGGGCATCATGCCACCCCGCATCGATACCCGTGCCGGCACGAGTGCCTTGTCCTGGGTACGCTTCGGCTTCAAGGTGGAAGAGGAACGTCCTCGCGATGACAAGAACGGCCGGTTCACCCGGTACTGGCAGTACAAAGCGGAGAACATGGACTTGCCCGTCACCTTCTCCTGTGATTACCCCTTCATGTCGGGACACGATCTGACCATCTGCTATGCCGCCGCTGGCTGGACCAAGGTGGACGACAAGCTGATGAGCGTCGACTTGCCCAATGGCGACAAGGAAATGTATGTGTACGCCACGTTCCGCAAGCCCGATGGTCAGTTCGGTGTGTTGTTCTTCAGCCTGCTGGATGAACAGGGTCGGCCCCAGCAGCCTCGCTACTCCTCCACGGAAGGCTCGCTGCAGAATCGCATCAGGCGTCTTAAGGAGATGGTCTCGCGGAAGGCCTCGGACCTCCGCTATCAGACACAGTTGTTCGCTGCTGCTTACAACCCGATCAACAGTAACGATCAGGAACACCTCCTGCAGCTCTACATGAATTGCAGAAACCGACTGACCCAGAACTACCTCGCTGCCTCACAAGGAGGGAAATAACCATGTTACCCCCTCGTCGTCGTCATCGTCGTGGTTGGACTGCCCCCCTGCTCAATCTGTGGGATTGGGTTGGTATGCAGTGGTGGCATATCAGACAGTTCTTCGCCAGGCTGTTCGATTTCCGCTGGGTCACTTCGCGGCTGAGCAACTTCTTTGCACGGGCCTGGGCAGCAGTGCTTTACCCGTTCCATGTCATCAGCTGGCTCCTGCAGCAGGCCTGGTCGGTGATGGTGGCGTGGTGGCAGATCCGTAACTTCCGCTACCTGATTCAGGGACTGCCTGCACTCATTGGCATCATCTTCATCATCGTGATTTCGGCCTACACCTGGCTGCGTTCCGACGATGGTCTGCAGGAACTCTACATCCGCCAGGCGACGGAGGCCCGGCTGCGGGCCGACCGCTCGCGAGCTCGCCTCTGCTACGAACGGCTGATGCAACTGCAGTATCACGGCGATCCGCGCCGGCTGGAAACCCAGTTCCACCTGGGACGGCTGGCCTTTGATCTGGGACAGAGAGAGCGCTCCAAAGCACTGCTCACCGAACTGGCTAATCCCGATAACGACGATGGCTTTGCCGAGGCCCATCTGGAAAAAGCCGCATCCCTGATGCAGAAGCAGAACAAGTCCAAGGATGATCTCGATCTGATTGAAAAGCACCTGCGTCGCGCACTCAAGAAAGTGCCGGACCACAAGAGGGCCAATGGCGTCCTCGGGCAGGTGCTCTTTTATCGCGGACGCATGGAGGAAGCCATCGCCTGTCTTGTGAAGAGTGATCCTACCGATGTCGATTCCCGACTCACCCTGGCGAAAATCTACAAGATGCAGGGCAACCAGGCCCAGGCCAATCTCTACATCGAACCGCTCATCGAATACCTGCGGAACAATGCCCAGGGCGAGATTGATGATATCCGCTTCCGTGTTCTGCTGGCCAGTGCCCACTTGCAACTGGACGAATTTGAACAGGCGATCAAGGTACTGGAAAATGCCTATGCGATCAAGAAGTCGGAATTCTTCCGTGTGACCCTGTCGAACTGCTATGTCGACTGGTTCGTCAAGCTCAGCAAGCTGCCTTCCACTCCGGAACGGGAACGGGAGCGCCTGATGAAACTGATTGCTGCCATGGAATGGGATAGTACCAATCTGACTGCGCTGAAGTTCTTCGTGCTGATGATGAACAACTCCGGCCCCGATTCCGAAGAACGCCGTCGGGCCTTTCAGATTCTCCTGGCCCTGCGAGGCAACAACGCCTATCTGCACTTATACCTTGGCGATAAGCTCAATGAGGAAGGAAAGACCGAAGAGGCCATGAAGGAATGGGACCTCGCGTTCAAGCTGAACCCTGATAGCGCCATTATCGCCAATAACTTTGCCTGGATCCTGACCCAGGGTAGTCAAACCCAGGTGCCTGTGGCCCCTGACCTGATTCGCGCCGAACGTATCATCACGGAAGTAATCAAGCGCACCGCTCCAGATGATGCCAACAAACCCTGGTTCTATGGCACCCGTGGCACCATCTACATGAAGATGGGACGCTACCAGGATGCGCGGGACGACCTGGTCCGGGCTGCCCAGCGCCGCGGTGCCGAGAACGACCTGGCACTGCAGAAACAACTGGTCGAGGTCTATCGCATTCTGGGTATGACCACCATGGAAGCGACGCACCAGAAGATTGTACAGGAACTGCTCAAACGCAATTCCCGCACCGACGCCACTGCACCGGAACGACAATAACCACCCTGGAGCATTCCACACCCGGAAATTGCTCCAGGATCACGCCATTCCATCAGCTTCTTCACCAGACTCACCCTGGAAGCGATCGGAATGACCTGTGGCATCTTTGCCACTTGGCAGGCTGCCCTCCTCTGCCTAGAACACATTCCCGCACACTTCTCGTCTCTACACGGAGGGAACCATGTCCGACCCCAACGCCCTGATGGCTACCCGGGTTCCTCCTCATTCCCTCGAAGCGGAACGTTGCGTGCTGGGCAGTATGCTCCGCGATGCCCGCATCATCCCTGATGTTCAACTGGTTCTTCGCCCGGAGCATACCGACGAGAATTTCTACAGCGACGCCCATCGCCGCATTTATCGCGCCATCAACCACTTGCAGGCCAAGACCCACAGCGTTGACCTGGTGGTCCTGAGCAACGAACTCCATGCTACCGGCGAAATTCAGGATGTCGGCGGCTACCAGTACCTCGCCCAGGTCTACGACGAGACCCCGACTGCTGCCAATGCCACCTACTATGCCCAGATCGTCCGCGACAAGGCTATCATCCGCTACCTGATCTACACCGGCACCGATATTGCCCGCAATGCTGCCGACCAGATTGCCCCTGCCACCGAACTGCTCGAAGCTGCGGAACGCAAGATCATGAGCATTGCCGAGTGGGGCGTGGCAGGCGAAACCATCAGTATGAGCAAGGCGGTCAGCGAAGCCTTCGACCGCATGGATGCCCGCGCCAAACGCGAAGGCGGCGGCGACGTCAGCGGCCTGCCTTCCGGCTACGTCGATCTCGATAACATCACCGCTGGCCTGCAGGATTCCGAACTCATCATCATCGCAGCCCGCCCCTCCGTCGGTAAAACAGCCATCACGCTGAACATCATGCGCAACGTAGCTGTCGACTACGACATGCCGGTCTTCTATGCCTCGCTCGAACAGTCACGCATTGAACTGGCAGAACGTCTGCTCTGCTGCGAAGCCAAGGTGGACAGCCAGAAGCTGCGAAAGAACATTCTCAGCACCGACGAACACCGCGACATTGTCGATGCAGGCTCGCGGCTGAGCCAGTCGAAGATCTTCATCGACGATTCCCCCGGGCAGAACATGATCCGCATCGCGGCCAACGCCCGCCGCCTCAAGCTCAAGCATGATATCAAGCTCATCGTGGTGGACTATCTGCAGCTCATCGAACCTGATAACCGCAAGGATAGCCGCCAGGAACAGGTCGCTGCCATCTCCCGCCGTCTGAAGTTCCTCGCGAAGGAACTGAAGATACCGGTGATCGCCTGTGCCCAGCTCAACCGAGGTGTCGAGAATCGCACCGAAGCAGAGCCTCGCCTGTCAGACTTGCGTGAATCGGGCTCCATCGAACAGGATGCTGATACGGTGATGCTGCTGCACCGGCCCAAGGATCCGCAGACAGGCCTGGATGCCGACGGTGTGCTGGAAATCATCATCGCCAAACAGCGTAACGGCCCCGTGGGCAAACTGACGCTGGCGCATATTAAGCAACACATGCGCTTCACCAACTACGCCGGCGGCCTGGCCCCGTATTAAGGGCGAGCGTCGAGCCGTCAGGCCGACTCGCCTACCCCAGCACCTCTTTCACCACTTTGCCATGCACATCGGTCAGCCGGTAGTAGCGGCCCTGGTGTTGATACGTCAACTTCTCGTGATCGATACCCAGCAAATGCAGGATCGTCGCCTGCATGTCATGCACGTGCACGCCGTTCTCCGCAACGGAGTAACCAAACTCATCGGTGCTCCCAAAGCTCATGCCCGGCTTCACGCCGGCACCAGCCATCCACATCGTAAAGCATCGGGGGTGATGATCGCGGCCATAGTCAGTCGCGGTCAGTTTGCCCTGACTGTAGTTCGTCCGGCCAAACTCGCCTCCCCATACTACGAGCGTATCATCGAGCATGCCTCGCTGTTTCAGATCGGTCAGCAGGCCAAATGTCGCCTGATCGATATCCGCACATTGCCGACGTATGCCACCGGGCAGTCCGCCATGGTGATCCCACCCGGGATGGTAGAGCTGAATGAAACGCACGTTTCGCTCTGCCAGCCGCCGGGCCAGCAGACAGTTAGCCGCAAACGTGCCGGGCTTCCTGGCCTCCGGCCCATACAGCTGCCAAACACTTTCAGGTTCCTTCGCCAGTTCCATCACCTCCGGCACACTGGTCTGCATGCGGTACGCCATCTCATACTGGGCCATCCGCTGGGCAATCTCCGCATCGCCGGTACGCTCCATCTGGACCTGATGCAGCTCCGCCAGGCGGTCCAGCATCTTGCGACGTCCCTCGGCACTGATTCCCTCCGGGTTGGCCAGAAACAACACCGGATCCTTGCCACTTCGAAACTGCACGCCCTGATGAGTGCTGGCCAGGAATCCATTCCCCCACAGCCGGGCGTACAGTGGCTGATCAATGCGATCCTTGGAGATGAGCACCACGAAGTTGGGCAGGTTGGCATTCAAACTTCCCAAACCATAGCTCAGCCACGCCCCCATCGATGGCCGCCCCGCCAGTTGCGATCCCGTCTGGAAGAAAGTAATGGCCGGGTCGTGGTTGATAGCTTCAGTATGCAGCGACTTCAGGAAGCACAGTTCATCCGCCAGCTTGGCTGTGTGAGGCAGCAGATCACTGATCCACGCCCCCGATTTGCCATGTTGCTTGAACTTGAAGACAGAGCCAGCCAACGGCAGTCTCGCCTGGTGGGCCGACATACCCGTGAGCCGCTGCCCTTGCCGCACACTGTCGGGCAGGTCTTCGCCATTCTTCTGATTGAGCAGCGGCTTGTAGTCAAAGAGATCCAGCTGCGACGGCCCGCCACTCATAAAGAGGTAGATGATCCGCTTCGCCTTTGGCGGATGATGAGGCTTGTCAAGGATGCCACGAACCGTGGGGGGCAGTCCCTGGCGAGCGGGGGGCGTCAGCCCCCTGAGTGACGAAGGCTGATCGTCCGCGAACCCCTTCGCCCCTAACAACTCCAGCAACGCCGTCGCCCCCATCCCCATGCCAGTGGAGGCAAGAAACGAACGACGGGAGTGATGCAGGGCGCTGGTGAGGGTATGCATGATGGAAGATCAATGGCAGGTCAGTTAGGTAGGCAACATTACTTTACCACGCTAAGACGCCAAATCCTAGAGATGCCGCCTCTGTGCACCCATTTGGACAATACGATGACATGGTCACTCTGGAGTCAGACCATGCCAATGACCCATCCACCCACTATCACCCAGCCCACGGAAGGCCGTACCGTTTCTGTCGTGGGCGATGTCTACCGCTTCCTCGCCACCGGTGCTGACACCAACGGCACCTACGCCCTGTGGGACGCCATCATACCGCCGGGTGGCGGACCGCCTCCCCACATCCACAGCCGCGAGGAAGAAGGCTTCTATGTCCTCGAAGGCGAAATCACCTTCCAGATCGGTGATCAGCAACTCGTCGCAAGGCCCGGGATGTTCGCCAACATGCCCATCGGCTCACTTCACTCCTTCCGGAATGCCAGTGACCAACCCGCCCGGATGCTCATCTCCGTCGCCCCGGCAGGTCTGGAGCAGATGTTCCTGGAAGTCGGCCAGCCCGTTGCCACTGGAACAACCACTGCCTCACCACCAACCAAAGCCGAGATAGACAAGCTGCTGGCTGCTGCACCACGCTATGGAGTGGAGATACGGCTGCCTCACTAATAGCTGTAATCCTACCGCTTCACCACCAACTGCAAAAACTCATTCCGGCTGCGTGTCTTCACCAGATCAGCCAGCGTATGACGATCCAGTTCACTCAGAAACAGTCGCAGGGCATGTGATAGCACACCCTGCAGACCACACACCGGCACAATCGGGCAGGTATTCTTTTCCTTGTCGTGGCATTCCACCAGGCGAAACGAACCTTCCGTCGCACGCACCACCTCACCCACCCGAATCTCCTCTGGCTGTTTCGCTAACTCCACACCACCACTGCGGCCCAAGACGATCTTGATAAACCGCCCCTCCTCCAGCGTCTTCACCACGCGTACCAGGTGGTTCTTCGAGATGCCATACGCCTGGCTGATCTCCTCCGTACTGATCCGCTTCTCCGGGAAATGAGCCAGATAGAGCAGAACACGCAGAGCATAATCCGTGTGCATCGTCAGTTGCATGGTGTTGATTATACCACGGCAGACTCGACAAAGGCATCGGCGGAAATATCGCGACTCGCCATGCCCGCCAGGAACAGCTTCTTCTTGAGCAACTGTACGATACCCGGATCGCCACACACAAACCCGCGCCAGCCACTCAGCTTGGGATGAGCCGCCAGGATGACCTTGTCGAGTTCACCCACCGCAACACCAGTCCCGGCTTCCCCCTCCAGCACCACAGGCCGATACTGCACGTGTGGATGCCTGGCAGTAAGCGTCTGCAGGACATCCGTCCCATAGAGCCCGCCTGGGTTAAGCGCCCCATGATACAAGTGAATGGGCCCCCGATGGCCCTGCTGCACCGCATCCCAGCAGATGCCCAGCAGCGGGGCAAGACCTGTCCCCGTACCGGCCAGCAGCAGAGGCTGATCGGGCTTGCCTGCTGTGTAGAAGCAATCCCCCGCGGGGCCTCGTATCGTCACTACATCGCCTGCACGCGCCTCGTCAAACAACCAGCCACTCATCCGCCCCCGGGGCACTCGACGAACATGCAACTCCAGCAGTTCCTCCCCCGGCAGACTGGCCAGTGAATAACTGCGGGCCAGCCCATCCCCCCGTCGCAACGTCACGTACTGTCCAGCGCGATAGGCGAACGGCATCGCCGGCCGCAACGCTACTTTCAACACTGTCGGCGTGAGCAACTCCAGCGAATGCAGCGTCGCTTCGACATCCAGCCCCGCAGCCGATTCCAGTTGCAGATCCTGCTCCGGTCGGCACACACAGGAAAGAAAGTACCCCTGCTCCACCAGGGCAGGCTTCAAACCTTGCTGGGCCGAAGTGGGAACGGTTCCACCTTTGGCCCGGAGCATGCAGGTCTGACATGCCCCGGTACGGCAGGAATGTGAAACACTGTTCCCCTGGCGTAACAGTGCATCCAGCACCGTCTCTCCCGGAGCCAGTTCATAGGTCTTGCCTGCGTAGGTAATAACCGGCATCGCCTACCGTCCCAGAACGTCGTTGCGGGTCGACTCAGCAATGGCAAGCACCTGATCAATGAGCGGCTGGGCAACGCCCAGGTCCTTCAGCGTGCTGCCCAGGTGCTCCGCCACAGCATTGAAATGGCTGTCATTCAGCCCTGCCGCTACCAGGTGAGCATGCCCTTTCCGCATATCCAGCCCGGTGTAGTTGTGCGGCCCGCCAAACGCCATGGTCAGAAAGGCCTTCTGCTTGCCAATCTGCTTGTCCATGTCGATCCCTTCAAAGAAGCGGCTGATGCGATCATCGCTCAGCACCTTGCGATAGAAGAGATCGACCGCTGCTTCGACAGCAGGCTGCCCACCCAGTTGTTCGTAGAGAGAGCTCATCCGACACCTCGCGGAGTAAAGTTGCATTTCATATGCATCTTTTGTAGCACCTCTCTCCAGCCTGTCAACTACATCATCGGCATTGACGATGCACGGGCAACCGAATTTGCACCTTCTCCACTTTCCCTATCATTTCCTAATCCTTCTCAAACCCCATCCACATGCAACACTGGCCCGGACATCCTTCGCCTCTCGGTGCCACCTTCGATGGCTGGGGCACCAATTTCGCGCTCTTCTCCGAAGCGGCCAGCAGTGTGGACCTCTGCCTCTTTAACGAACCGGGCGATGCCACCGAAACCCATCGCATCCCCATCCTCCAGCACACGCACCATGTCTGGCATGTCTACCTCCCCGGCATCAAGCCCGGCCAGCTCTATGGCTACCGGGTGATCGGCAAGTACGAGCCCGCCTCCGGGTACCGCTGCAACCCGCAGAAGCTGCTCCTGGATCCCTATGCACGGGCCATCATCGGCCCGCTTCAGTACAAGACATCCATCTACGGCTACGTCAAAGGGCATCCCGACGCCGATCTTTCCTGCAGCCTGGAAGACAGTGCCGGGGCTGTGCCCAAAAGCCTGGTCATCGATCCTGCGTTCGACTGGGCACAGGACCGCCACCCTCGAACACCCTGGCACCAGACCATCATTTACGAAGCCCACGTCAAGGGGCTCACCTGGCAACATCCCGACATTCCTCCCGAACTCCGTGGCACCTACGCTGCCCTGGCCCACCCCGCTATCATCAAGCACCTCTGGTCGCTTGGCGTCACCGCCCTCGAACTGCTCCCCATCCATCACTTCATCGATGAACCCGCCCTCATCGAACGGGGCCTGACCAACTACTGGGGCTACAACTCCATTGGCTTCTTCGCCCCCATGGCCCGCTATGCCCAGCATGGCGGCGGACGCCACGGCGAACAGGTCCGCGAGTTCAAGACCATGGTCAAGGAACTCCACAAGGCTGGCATCGAAGTCATCCTCGATGTCGTCTACAACCACACGGCTGAGAGCGGCCCCGACGGCCCGACGCTCAGCTTCCGTGGCATCGATAACAAAAGCTACTACCGCCTCCAGCCCGACGACCCCCGCCGCTACCTCGACTACTCCGGTTGTGGCAACACGCCCAACCTCGTCCACCCCCGTACCATGCAACTGGTCATGGACAGCCTGCGCTACTGGCTCACCGAGATGCATGTCGATGGCTTCCGCTTCGACCTCGCCCCGGCTCTCGCCCGCGGGGCCAACGGCGGCAACCGCCTCAGCGCCTTTTTCGACATTGTCTTGCAGGACCCCATCATCTCCCAGGCCAAGCTCATCGCCGAACCCTGGGATCTGGGCATCGATGGCTACCAGGTCGGCGGCTTCCCCCACCTCTGGGCCGAGTGGAACGGCAAGTACCGCGACACCGTTCGCCGCTTCTGGCGCGGCGAACCGGGTCAGGTGCCCGAGTTAGCCCTCCGCATTACCGGCTCCAGCGACCTCTACGAAGCCCATGGCAAACGACCCTATGCCAGCATCAACTTCGTCACCTGCCACGATGGCTTCACCCTCCACGACCTCGTCTCGTTCAACGATAAACACAACGAAGCCAACGGCGAACAGAACCGCGATGGCAACAACTACAACATGAACTGGAACTGCGGCGTCGAAGGCCTGCTCGCCCCACCCGAAGTGCAGGGGCTGCGCGAGAAGATGAAACGCAACTACCTGGTCACCCTGATGCTCTCGCAGGGCGTGCCTATGCTCTGTGCCGGCGATGAAATGAGCCGCACCCAGCAGGGCAACAACAATGCCTACTGCCAGGACAATGCCATCTCCTGGATCAACTGGCAATGGAGCGATTCCGGCAAGGAACTGCATGGGTTCCTCCGGGGCCTCATTCATTTCTACTTCGCGCATCCCTCGCTGCGTCGGCAGCAGTTCTACCAGAAGTGCGAAATCCATGTCGGCCGGGCGGGTCTGCGCTGGCTCCGCTGGGATGGTGTCGATCTCCTGGAAGACGACTGGCGCAACCCCTGGACCAAGTGCTTCGGCTTGCTCATGGATGGCGAATGCTACCACGAGGTCGATGAAAAGGGCCATCCGCTACGCGATGATTCGATGCTGATCCTCTTCAGTGCCGTCGAGAGCGACCTGCCCTTCCATCTCCCCCGGCACAACGAAGGCGGGGAATGGGAGCTGGTCCTCGACACCCGCTACCCGAGACTTGTCGAACCGAGACCCAGACACGCCCCGCTGAGCATCTACCCCCTGGAAAGCCGCAGCGTAGCGGTGTTTCGGGAGGTGAAGTAGGGCAGTTGTGGAGGCTGATGTCGATGTTGGAGTTCATGCTTCAGCATGCACAGCGATGAGCGCCATTGCACCCACTCTGCAAGCATGAGCGCACTCACAGCCCGCGGCGCGAGCAAGGGCGGGATCTGCAACACCACCATTCCTCGACGGCAAACCTCGAGCTTGCAACCCGATGCGAAGCGAGGGCGGACGTGCAACAAATGAAGTTGCAGGAACATGGTAGAGCAGGATACACGGATGAGTGGAGCTAGCTGAACAGAGCCCCAACGGGGCGAGATCACCCTGCCAACTCCAACCCTGTCTCGCCCCGATGGGGCTTCTCGTTCTCTTTCGTCCTGGACCATAGTGTTGTCCGGGTAAGGCTTACTGGTTCATGCCTCCTGCTCAGTGAGAGATTTCGCAGGCACTCGCTTGCGGCCCAGCAGGCGACTTAGCAATACCATCAGAGCCACACCCAACCCCACGCACCGGCCCCACCAATGGGAATAGATGTTGAAGGGGAGCGCCCAGGCTTGCAGTTTGAAATCACTGACCTTTCCCAAGGCGTCGCGATTGGATTCATCCCAGATATAGACGTGTTTAGTCGCATACTCCAATGGTTCAACTCGACCAGTTCGAAGATACCACACCTGTTGCCCAGTAGCGTAGTCAGCGAATTGAACGCCGACGCGTGGCTCGGGCCAATGGACGTTCAACCAGTTATCCAACCATGCCCAGTGCTTGGCCAACCAAGCCAAAGCTTGTGGGCGATTCATCGATGAGCCATGTTGAGCAACTTGATCACCCATGAGCCATTGGATGCCATAAAGTTGGATGTTTTCTGGTACCTGCGGTTCATTCACGCGAACCACTTTCACACCGTCACCTTCCCAGGAGACGTGATAATACCCACTTCCAGTAGCACATATAGACTTCGATGCAGCTGACTGATCCTGAATATCATGACGAGTAGTCGTTTGCCTCGGGATGGATTCAGGCCACGTGGCTGGCTGACCTGTTCGAGCATCATACACCCGTGGGTTAGTCTCTTTCAAAAACCCGCCCACCGCTAGCAGATGGCCCCAACTTTCAATCCGAACAGGCGACTTCTGGCCAGGTTGTCTGTCGATAAGCGGCCGTAGCGCACCGGTAGCGGTATCGAACAACATTTCACTGGAGGTCTCTTGCTCTAGTCCTGGCACTGCATTCCATCGTGAACGATACGGTGGGTCGGACAGCACCACCCACTTTGCATCTGGGCCGACAATGTACGACCTGTTCCAATAGTTCGTTGGCACAGTCCAGGAAGCCAACGGTTTGGCGGTTGGCTGCGGTTCATTCGTGAGCCGATATGTTTGAAACCAGGGGAAGAAGACCGTTTGGTAGTCGCAGCCATTCTGCAGCGTTAGCAACGTGGATAAGCCGGACCAAACATTGAGGTTGAGCGTAGCCAGGGCTGGGTGCCACGAGAAGGCAGTGCGCACCACCAGCGTTGGCTCCGACCCGTGTGTGCATGCAATTTCAAAGGGGCAGAGCTTCGGGATCATCCAAAACGTGACTAGCTTATCGGTTTCATCCTTGGTGAATTGTCGCGCCAGCAGTTCATAGCGCCAATAGTCTCCTGCATCTACTTTCCTGGTCAGCCAAAGAACATCGCCTACAATTCTTACTGGTTCGTTTCCAGTCACTACAAAGTTGCTTCGTCCAACCGTCATATTAAATCGATAAGCCAGTTTACCAGTTTGGGCGTTGATAATGACGAAGTTCTAGACATGGTCCTCTTGTATTTCTTGACCAAGGGTCACTTCCTCTGCAGCCAGCCACTTGCCAGTAGAGTCTTCGCTGAGAGGGGAATAGGACGATTGGTCGGACATCAAGAATTGCCAAGCCGGTCTGGGCTCCAGCCACCAGTTCACCGCCCACCAACTGCACAAGCCTGACAACAAAGCCAGCAGGCATCGGCTCAGGGTGATGCTTCGTCCCGTTCCAGATGGTTTCGAGGTAGGCGTGGCCATGCACGCATTGTCATCAATTGCACCTCGATAGCAAGCCAGAAGCGCCTACCGCATGGGTGCAATAGTTTGGCCGTGCTCGGCCTAACAATGCCGGAGCTTTCGGGTTCCTCGGCCAAGTGCCCGGGAGATTGATGAGAATGCGTGCCACGGTGGTGAATGTACTCATTCTCCACCGTGCTAGATGTGCAACCATTGCAAGCTTCACGGAAAAGTGGAGTACCACATTTCCGTGGCACACCGTCACTTGCACGGGTGCCACTGTTTGGTCGTGCTCGGCTTCACTATGCCGGAGCTTTCGGGCTCCTCGGCATCGTTAGCCGGAGTACCGGCAATCGATGGCTCCCGAACCCCCTCACCTCCCCCGCCGCTGCCCAAACAGCCAGTCCATCACTTCACTATTCCGATACGTCGGAGTCCACGTGTCGTGCCCCACGCCGGGGTACTCGGTGTACTTCGGCTCACCACCCGCCTTCTTGATGGCGGCGATCATGTCGCGGGAGCGGGCCACTGGCGCGAGCGGATCCAATGCCCCATGGAAGACCCAGAGGGGCAGCTTGGCGAACTTCTCCGCCTGGGCGGGGTCACCGCCGCCGCTCAGGGGCATCGCAGCCGCGAAGAGGTCGGGCCGGCGTGAGATCAGGTCCCACGTGCCGTAGCCGCCCATCGACCAGCCGGTCACATAAATGCGGTCCTTGTCGATGCGGTGCTCGTGAACCAGGGAGTCGATCAAGTCGAGGACGAGCCTCGTCGGCTCGGTAGGCTTCGGGGCGAGCGGGAGATTGTTCTTCGCCTCGACGGGGCTAATCTTCACCCACATCTGGTCAGGCGGACACTGTGGGACCACCAGGAAGCACGGGTGTTTCTGGCGGACCGCGTCCCGCATGAATTCCTCGACACCGCTCCGCAGTTGCTTCGTGTTGTCGGTGCCCCGCCCGAAGAGGGGATGCAGCCACACCACCAGCGGATAGCGCTCCTTGCCGCTGGGGTCGTACCCGGCCGGCTTCATCAACCGGTACGGCAGTGTCCCCTTCTCCCTGGTGAAGGTGAGCCGCTCGAGCAACTTGTCCATGTCAGGCTGCTGCGCCTGGGCGACGATGCTGAGGAATAGGAAGCCCACCACGGCGAGAAGGAACTGCATGCGGAACTCCGGGGTGAGTGAGGGGGATACACCAGCGAAGGCACCCATCCACTTCTCAGTCAGGAACTAACTATTTGATGCCTTGCTCCTCAACTGCACCGTTCGGGGCGTTGTCTGCCTTTCCTTCGCTTTGACTTTCTAGCTGCATTCCACCTTTCACTACCGGTTTGCCCTGGGTAGAGCAGCCCGTTGCCAGCCCCATTCCGAACCAGGAGATCAACCCGAACAGGATGTACCGAAGCCAACTCACCTCACGGACTGGTGCGGCTGGCTGGCAATCATTGGTGAGCACTCTGCCATCAGGCCCGCAATTGTAGCGTACACAAGCACTTTCTCCGTGAGTAGCCAGAAAGACGTTCGCTTCCATCTCCGACATGGCCGACAGATTGTGCACGGTTTGATGACAGGTGTTGCAATACCGGGTCTGGTCATTACCCTGCATTCGAGCCCATGATACCCTACATGGTTTCGGAATTTGGAGGTTCGATAAGAGAGGCAGTGACTTTTTCATTTCGCTTCAGCCACCGAACAGTTGTTTACCATATCCACACATCATACCCCGCTCGACGCTCACAGGTCAACCTTCAGGTTGTTTGCATGACAAGGTGGCACTGATCTAACATCCGCAACCGTGGCACCTCAGTGTCGCTCCGCACGTCGTCGACCACGCCGAGGAAACCAAGGCCACCCAGCCTAGCGTGGGCGATATTCGCTGTCGACGATCAGCTGCTTGCCTGCCACGTCTTCCCAGGCGTAGAACTTGAATCGCTGACCGCCGGGCCGCGGGGTGCCATCCTGCACCACCAGAGCACCCTGGGGAAACATGGGGCCGAGTGGTCGGTTGGTGACATCGAGCCCATCGGTGCCCGAGACTTTGCCGAGCTTACCCGCTGCAGGGTCAATGGTTCCGATGAACGCATTCTCCGCACCGCGGTCGTACACCTTGAAGGTGTTGTTTCCCTGGCTGGAGAGGATCACGTACCCTTTGCCCCCTGCCGCATAATAGATGGTAACGCCCTCGCAGTCGGCGGTAAGCCCATGCTCACCCACCCTGGCGACGAGACGGCCTTGATCTCCGCCATCCTCCTCCGCGGAGAAACGCCACAGACCGACTGCTTCTTCAGACACGTAGAGAGCACCCGTTTCCTGATCAGCGACGCAGCCTTCAGCCTGCGACGACACCTGGAAACTGCGGACCTTGCGACCTCGTACTTTGCCATCACCAGCATCGTCGAGCACGTATTGTTCATATCTTCCACTCTTGTGGTTCACGAAGAAGTAGTGCTTACCGGTTTTCCGGCTGCAATAGGTGCAGGAGCCATAGCCAGCTTCCCCGTCCAGCACCTTGATTCCATCTGGCCCGGAAATGTCCACCAGTGTCCGCGTGGCCGGGTCAATCTTCCAGACCCGAACGCAGGGACACAGCTTGTCGCGGCAGACGCTTAAGGCTAGATCGGTGGGCTTCTGCTGGAGAGGAAAGCCGTAGATCACGTCAACATTGTTCGGGTTGGCTTTGGGACTGACCACGCCGAGCTGGCGACCATCGATCTGGAAGAGGTGCAGCCCGCCCTTTTTATTGGTGCCGAGGATGAGGCTCAGTGCCGGGTCCTGGGGGTGGATCCACACGGCGGGATCATCGTAACTATCTTCGCTGGTACGTGACGGCTCGGTTTCCAGCCGGGGTTCGGGGCGAAGCATCACGCCGAGGTCATCGGCGGCGCGATTCGGAACGTGTGAAGCAAGCAGCGCCACCGTGCAGAGCCCGGCCGCCAGCAGAAACGAGAACCATCGTATCATCGGGACACCTTGCTGGTAAAAGAGACCGGCCCGCACTGTAGCGGGCCGGCTTGCATCAACAATGGTAATGACAAAAGGCGTCCGGCTGGAACGCTTCTGTCTAGTCTTCGTCGGAGTTGACCTCACCGCCGCGAGCCGTGCACAAAGCTGCAAAGGCCTGGGCGGAGATCGTTTCCTTGATGTAGCGAACCGAGCCATCACCCATGACGGCGCAGACGCCACCGGGATGGAAGCTGTATGGTTCGCTATCGTTGTTGCAATTGATGATGGCGTTGTTCGTTGTGCGTGGTGCGCTGCCGCCATTCACGTTGCCAGTCACACTATTGCAGCCGTCCACGCTCATGACACCACCATCCGGGCTGGCCCAGCCGAGTTGATCGGTGAGGGCTGGTGCCTGGTCAACCCGCGGCGAAGTTGTAGTCCTACGCCACCAGTTTGGTCTTCCAGAATTCTCGATAAACATGATCGAGTTCGACAAGCCGTCATAGACCGAAGTAATAGGCGAGTTGACGGTTTGCCTCATGATGCCTCCCAGAACAGCTTCGTTATCTGCGGTGACACCCGGGTGCATGATGATCGGGCTGCCAGCAGAATCGGCGACAGTCAGACCGTTGGCCCGGTAGAAGCGATACCGCACCTGGCGGATAGCTGCATAGTCGCCGGGGCCAAAAATATCACTCGGAATCGATGCCGAGCCAGGCCCGGGGCTGAAGTTAGTTGTGAAAGCGGTATTCGCGATTCTTTCTGAAGGAGCGCTGGGACAGACGAACAGTTTGAATCTGTTCTTGGCCACATCCAGGTTGGACAGACCGCCTAGATTGGGGGTGGCGTCGCTCCAACGCTTGTTGGGATCATACTGCTTGGCGACGTTATCCTGCTCAATGTAAGGCAGAACCAGGTGCGTCCAACAACGGAATTTGTCGTCCACCTTCGGCCCCGAGGGAGCAAAACCTCGAGCTGGAGGCAACTGGTTGTTGTAGTCGCCAGCGTAATTGTGCATCGCTATGACAAATTGTCTGAGGTTACTCTGGCAAAGCATCTTGTTTGCTGCTTCACGCACTTTTTGAATAGCAGGCAGCAACAAGGCCATCAGCAGGGCAATGATCGCGATGACCACCAGCAATTCGATCAGGGTGAAACCTGATCGACGAAACGAGGAAGGACCTGATATCATGGTCAGTCTCCGGGGAGCTCTGAACGGGAACCGTGCCAAACCATATCGGCAGCGGTGACCAGTCGAATTGGAACGCTAACAGTCAACCAGTGTTGACACATAGCACGGGTGAAATTCTAGAAGTGACGTGGCAATAACACCGAGAATAGTCTGCAAAGGTATCGTGTGGATTGTGTGAAGCTGAAAGCCTGCATTTCCCGGCAGCAGGATTACTTTTTACGTGTTGAACAGACTGCAACTCCGGTCACCTGCACTCTGCACAAATGCAATAACTCCTCTTCAATCTGCAATGGCAACGTGGTAGTATCCGATGATGCCTTCCATTGCCAGCAACATCTCTGAGTCAACGATCCTGTCCCGTGTCATTACCCGGGAAACTACCATGTCGCCCTCAGTGGCAAAGGAACTCCTGCAATGGGGGTTCACTGCTGAGGATCAGCATCGCATGGCTGAACTCGCCGCCAAGGCGCGTGCCGGCACCCTGACGGCGGAGGAGCAAGTCGAAATTGATGAGTACGAACAAGTCAGCAGCTTGTTAGGATTGGTGAAGTCCAAGGCACGTCGATCCCTGCAACAGGTGTCCAGCAACTAGACCATCATGGATCGGCCACTGCGAGAACAAGTCTGGTCCCGTGCAAACGCTTGCTGTGAATACTGTCAAATCCCTCAGGCTTACACGGATGCGAGTCACGAAATAGATCACATCATTGCTGAAAAACACCGAGGCATGACGACGTTGGATAACTTGGCCTTGGCGTGCTTCGCCTGCAATAATCATAAAGGCCCCAACATTGCTGGAATCGATCCCATCACAGGTCATGTCGTACGCCTGTTTCATCCCCGTGTAGATACCTGGAATGAACACTTTCAATGGCGTGGTGCCTATCTGGAAGGCCTCACAGCCATCGGACGCGCAACTATTCAAGTCCTGGAAATAAACTTGCGGCATCGTCTCCTGCATCGAGAGGCTCTACGCATCGAAGGTGTCTTTCCCCCCACACCTTGAGCTTTTCCCAACATTCTGCCCCACCCCGTAAATCCCCCTCCTTCCCCGGCGAATAGCTCTTATTGCCAGCCTGGGAGGAGTCATCCACATGCAACCCAAACCATCCTTGTTCGTCCTCATCACCCGATTCGTTGGCCTCAGCCTGCTCGGCGTCGTCTGCCTGAGTGCCAGTGGCGTAGTGATGGGTCTGGCACTGCCGTTCCTCGTTGGCTATGGCGTCTATGCCGCCTGGCGATACTATCGCTCGGGTGAAAAACCCCAGGTCCAGGCACACATCGTGGAACCTGCCAAGCAGGTGGCCCAGGCTGCCTACCAGGGCAGCCGCAAGGTCTCCGGCGGGTTGTTCAGCTTCATCGGCAAAGCCATCGGCGGCGTCTTCTGGCTCGCTGGCTCCATCATCGGTGGCGGCTGGACCCTGGCCTCCGAAGTCATCGCGGGCACCATCCTGGGGGCTGCCCTGGGTGTGATGATCGGCATGCCCACCAATACGGATCGCTATCTCGTCTTCGTCGGTGCCGGTGGCGGTGCTCTGCTCGGCCTGGCCAATGCCTTCGGCAGCTTCCGCAGCAAGCAACGCATGGCCCAGCTCAAACGGCTCGAACTGGCAGTCGCCCGCGGCTAACACGCACTCCACCCAGGCAACGACACAAGCCGCTCCTTCGAGCGGCTTATGTCGTTGATAGACTGTTGCATCACCATTTCCAATATGGTGGAATACCCCATCGCTTCGATGGATATTCCCATGAAACACTATGGCCTCATCGCTCTTTTCTTCCTTCTCGCCTGCACCCATGCCGCTGCCATCGCACAAAGCAAAACGGTCGTAGGCAAGCCGGTTGATCCGCTTGAAGATAAGTCACTGACCACGGAAGAGTATTACCGGCTCGGCATGCCCCCGGTGGAACGACGCTGGTCCAGAGAAGACCTGCAGAAAGCAGTCGCGGTGCTGACGAAACTCAAGCCTACCCCCGAAAAGCTGCCTCGCTTCCAGAGCCCGCAGTCGGGGGAAGTCTTCGCCAAGCTGCTGGATCGCGAGGCGGCCAAACTCGTCATGGAAAACGGCCAATCGCCCCCGGAGCAGATCGTCGAAATCAATGGCTACCTGCAACCGATCGCCGGTGCATTGCAGATTTACGCTATGGCAGCCTGGCCACGCCGCAGCCTCGCTGTCGAGCAGGTGGAACTCGCGGAACCGATGCTGTTTCTCGTGGTCCATGTCATCCGCGAAGCGAACCTCTTCCAGAAATCGCTCGACCCGTCCGACCCCACCTACCGTACCAGGCAGCAAGGCTTCGACAAAATGCGCAGCGGCATGGGACAGGTTGTCGTCGGCCTGCTCGTTTCCATGGGCGACAAGGTATATTCGCAGCCTGCCACACGTGTTCGCCTGGCAGGTATTCTGAAAGAGTACCTGCCCGCTATCCTTGCTGAATTGCCCGACACGCTGCAGCGCGACTACCGAGGCCGCATCGTCCGCCTGGCTGAACGGGAAACGGACTCCCAGGTGAAGGATGTCCTCGACGCCATGCTGAGCAAAATTCCTGTCAAATCATGGTAAACTGCGGACACCTCGGAACCCTCATCAGCCTGAGACCCAACGTCATACACCTTCATCTCGCTCCGCTGCCACCTTCTTCGGCTGATACGTCCCGTAGTAGTGGTACGAACTCCGGTAGCTGGCCTGCTCGTTACAGCTCACCACCGCCCCGAGAATGCGAACGCCCAGCGAGTTCAACCGTTCCTGCGCTGCCACCACCTTGGGCATGCGGCTGACATCCTTCAAGACCGACAGGATAGCTGCGTCCACATGTTTCGCTATCAGCAAGGTGTCCGCCACGGGCAAGACCGGTGCGGTATCCACGATGATGATCTCAAACCGCTTCCGCAATACCCGGAACAGCCGGCGCATGCCATCCATCGACAGCATCGCCATCGCTCCTTCATTGAGCTGCCCCGCAGGCAGGAAGAACAGATGTGGCTGCTCGCACCGCTGCACCACCTGGCTGAGCTTCACCTCTTTGCGAAGCACTTCGCAGATGCCGGGATGCCCCGGAATATTCAGCAGCACATGGGCCATCGGCCGGCGCAGATCGCATTCCATCAGCAGTGTGGATTTGCCGCTGCGGGCCATGCTGCTGGCCAGGCTGCTCGCCAGGGTCGTCTTCCCTTCGCCACTCAGGGCGCTGGTTATCATGATGACATTGGCTTCGCCCGTGCGGGTACCATGCAGCAGGAACGACCGAGCCGTATCGATCGACTCCTTGTAAATATTGGCGAGGTAGTCCTTCTTCTGCCCGGTGGCAAAGGTCGGCAGGTTGCCCTGATTCATCGAGAGCCTGACCCGCTCCGGCAGAATCGGCAGTGTCCCAATGAGCTGCAGGTTCGCTGTGCTCACCACCTGCTCCGGTGAATAGACACGGCGGCGGGAATACTCCCAGTAGCCCACTGCCAGCAGACCCAGGATGCCCGCACCAAAACCCGTCGCGGCAATCAGGATCGGGCCCTTCCGCGAGAAGTTCTGCTGCAGGATGACATCCTCCAGTTGATTCACCCGGCTGGGCGCCTCCAGTTCCAGCTTCAGCACGTCCTTCCGCCGCGACAGCTCCGTTTGAATCGCTTCCATCGATTCAATTTCCTTCTTCTCCGATTCGAGATCGAGTGCCTTCTTGTTGAGGTTCTGTGCATCATCCCGCATACGACTGACGTC
This sequence comes from Gemmatales bacterium, assembly GCA_046350055.1. GTDB lineage: Bacteria > Planctomycetota > Planctomycetia > Gemmatales > HRBIN36 > JAEUIE01. The sequence goes on from JAXMBC010000001.1 coordinate 1,031,759, forward strand.
GCCTGCCACCTGTTTTTCCAGTTCATCGAGCTTGCTGATCCGCTCCTTCACCTGGGAGAGGTTGGCCAGCAGCTCCTGCCTGGCTACATCCTGCTGCTGCTTGATGATCTGCGGTCGCAGTTCCTTGCGGCGGTTATCCAGTTCGGTTTCCGACTGCTGCACATCTGACTGGTAACGCTTGAGCACATCAGCATTGGCATTCTTCCCCAGCCGGCTCTCCGCCTCCTGCAACACCTGCCGGGCCTGCAGCAGCTTGGCAAAGAGTTGCTGATGGACAATGTCTTTCTTCATGCTGTCTTCGATCACAGCATCGCTGACCTGTTGCTCGTTGCTGGCCTTCAGCTTGGCTTCCAGGGACGAGAGTTCGACACGCTGCCGGCGTTTGTCCGCCCCGATGCTGAAGTATTCCTTCTCGAGTGACGCCAGGGTTTCGAGTGCGGTCTGCTGCTTGATGGCAATGACCTTGGCTTCCCCCGAGCCGACCGTCTCGGCCAGTTCCCGCAGCCTGGCCCGTTTGCCGCGCAGGGTGTCGTCGTAGCGCTTCCAGTGGTTCTCCATATCGGTCAGCCGTTCACGCCGCCGGTTCTTCTCCTTGTCCACCACTTCGGAAAGATAGGCGTCCTTGACTGCTTCCACGACCCGTGTGATCTCTTCCTGATTCTCTCCGTTGAGGGCGATGCGGAGGATTTCCGGCCCGATGGAGAAATCGACGAGCAGGTTTTTCTCCAGCCACGTGATCGGATCGCTCAGCGTCTGCATCGTGGGCAACTGCAGAATGCCCGGCTGCTTGAGGGCAGCCTGCAGCACCAGCCGGCTTTTGATCAGGGCGATGGTGGTCCTCTGATAGCTGCCGAAGTCAGGCTGCGATTCCGCTTCGAACGCAATCTTGGGAGCGCGGGACGAGACCTGCAGCAGCGTCCGGGCGGTGTACTTGGTGGTGATCGGCATGAAATACCAGGCCGCTGCTGTCCCCACCACCGCCAGCAGGATTCCTGTCAGCAGGCAGAGCAGCCAGCGCCGCCGACAGGCTCGCAGGAGTTCATTGAAATCAAACGCAGGTTCACTCACCAAGGCAGGCACTTTCTTGAGGTACGGTGGCGCGGGGCTGACGGGCGGCGTCGCAGCGGCTGGCACATAGGGTGTTATTTCGTGCGACTGGGACATGAACTCCGTCTCCGGGGCGCGGGAGCGAGTAACACCGGGCAACCGGCTGTTCCACTGTTCTTAAGCTACGAAGGGCCACTGGTATTGGAAGGATAGGTTACATTCAGAAGCCAGGAGACAGAATCCAGTAGCCAGAAGTCAGGAGACCGAAGCCAGGAGTAAGGAGTCAGAAAGCTGCAGTGATGCGAACTTGACCACCAGCCAGCCATCGCATTCTGGCTACTGGCTACTGGCTTCTGATTCCTAGCTTCCCTCTGGCGTCTTGAGCCGGTACTCTTTCTTCGTGAAGAAGTACATCGCCAGCAGCGTGCTCACCACGAAGATGCTCAGCAGTGTGATCACGCACTCCTGTGTCTCAGGGCGTATCTCCAGCGACAGCGACCAGGGCCATTCCATCACCGATTGCTTCTTCAGCAGGTCCAGGTACTGGTACTGATCGCCGATCCAGTTGCAGACGATGCACTGGTAGTAATGCACACTGGTGAACTTGCGGAGGGCAAACGGGAAGTTGGCCAGGAAGACCTCGAACACCGCAATGTAGATCACCCCGATGATGAGCGATGGCCGCAGCAGCACGCTGATCAGGGCGAAGATGCCAGCATTGGCCAGAATGAGCAGGGCATTGCAGGGCACCATCGCCAGCCACCGGGAATACCATGCCTGCGGCGTCACCACGCCGCTACCCACCCACAGACACAGCATGACAATACCCGTGCCCAGGGTCACCAGCAGGAAGGCCACCAGCATCGCTGCCAGCAGCTTGCTCAGGTACAGTGCCCACCGGGGCACCGGGGTGAGCAGCAAATAGGTCAGTGTCTGGTTTTCCTGCTCGTCCCGGATCATGCCCGAAGCCAGCAGCAGCGTGGTAATGGGAATCACCACCGAGGAAAAGTAGAGCAGCACGCTGTAGAACTCGATGCGCAGGAATTCACGTGCCAGGTGCTGGGGTGCCTGGGCAGCAAGGCTGGGGGCACCCAAGGCCCGGAAGAACCCTATCACCACCAGCGGAATGAGCGTGAGAAACGCCAGGCCAAGCAGCCGCTTCCAGAGCAGCAGCCCCCGCAGCGTGAGCGTATACGACGTCCACAACGCTCCCAGCGGAATAGTGCGATCCATCGGTAATGTCGTTGCGGACATAGCACCCCTTCAGCCGACCACCAGACTCTTCGCTGGCTGGTCTTCTTGATTTAAGAGAAACAGGGAGCGGTGGCACAGAGATTCCTGTCTGTGTCAACTGACAGGAATGCTGGGCCCCTGTTGCAACGTTGCTGACTACGCCTTCCCGCACGCACTGCGATGGAAGTGCACGCACTTCCATTGCCCGTTCTGCTGCTGCCAGACGCGGGTCTCCTCGAACGCCACCGTCTGCGGGCCTGCATCGCCGACACTCTGAATCAGGCGAACATAGCACACCACTGCCACTTCACCGATCACCCGCACATGAGGCTGCACGATGCTGGTATGCCCGGGCCGCGAACCACCACCCAGTTGAAAGTAGAACTGATGGAATGGCATCCCCTGCACCAGGTTGCCACACGCTTCCGGCTCAAAACACGTCAGCGTCGGGTCGGTCAGTTGCTGATAGGTCGCCCAGTCCTTGCTGGCGATGGAATCCAGCAGTTTCTGCGTTAACTGAATCAGTGTGCTATCCAGGGTACTCATCACACATCTCATCGCTCTTGAATCTGTCTCCTCTATAGTATGTAATGAGACACAGTCGCGTGTTCCTCGTGAACAGCGATGGCCGGTCTGACTCTCCCCCTTGGATGAGGGGGAGATGAAGGGGTGTGGTGAAAAAGCACTTGCTGTTGCAGGGTGCTACCCCACCCAACCTCCCCTTTAGTAAGGGGAGGAGCAGCCTTTGCACCTCGCACTACTTCAGTTTCCCCCAGGTCCCCCGCGTGGCATCCCTGTACGTCATCTCCGGTTCCGACGAAGGCAAACGCTTCGAAATGACTACTGCTGTGGTCGGGCTGGGGCGCGAAGCCAACAATGCTGTCCGCCTGCACGATACCGAAGCGTCACGCCGTCACGCCGAACTGCGCCTCCTGCCTAACGGCACCCATCAGCTTCTCGATCTGGGCAGCAGCAATGGCACCTTCGTCAACGGCAAAATGATCAAGGACGCAGTGGTAAAGCCGGGCGATGAGATCCGCATCGGCCAGACCACGCTGGTCTACCTGGCCCTCAGTGGCAATGAAGAAACCGTCTCGGTGGAGCAGCCCCAGGCCAAGCCCCGGAATGCCGAAGTCGACCTGGTGGCCAAGCCTGCCGACGATGTACCGAGCGCCATCGTCCGCACCGTGAGCGACACGGCCGGGGCCCGCCTGCTCGCCAAACCCAGCGAAGCTGCCGCCAACCCCTGGCTGCGCAACGCCCTCGCCAACCTCAGCGTGATGTACCAGACCACGCAGGCCGTCAGCCATATCGTCGATAACGATCAGCTCCTCGACCGCATCATGGACCTGATCTTCGAGACCATCCAGGCCGACCGGGGCTGCTTCATGCTCCGCCACGAAGGCGAGCAGTACGAAGCCAAGTCGGTCCGCTTCCGGGCCGGCAAGGAGCAGCGCGAGAAGATCAGCATCAGCAAAACCATCATGGAGCATGTGCTGAAGAAGGGGCAAGGCGTGCTGACGTCCGATGCTGCCCACGATCAGCGTTTCCGCGCCGGGCCCAGCGTGCAGGAGCAAGGCATCCGCGAAGCCCTCTGCGTGCCCATGAAGGGACGCCATGAAACCATCGGCGTGCTCTATCTCGACGTGAAGGCCAACAAGGCTGATCTCGCCCAGCAAGGCGGCGGCACCACCCGGCTCACCGAAGATCACCTGATGCTTGCCGCCGCCATCGCCCACCAGGCCGCCCTGGCCCTGGAAGACACCCGCTACTACCGGGCGATGATGCAGTCGGAACGGCTCGCTGCTGTCGGGCAAACCATCGCCGCCATCAGCCACCATATCAAGAACATCCTCCAAGGCCTCAAGAGCGGCACCGATCTGCTCAAGCTTGGCATCAACGAAGACAACCGCCCGCTGCTGCTCCAGGGCTGGAAGACGCTCGAAAAGAACCAGGTCCGCATCTACGACCTGGTCATGGACATGCTCAGCTATTCCAAGGAGCGCGAGCCTTCCCTCGAAGAGACCGACCTCAGCATGGTCATCAAGGACGTGGTGGAACTGCTCGAAGGCCGGGCGAAGGACCTCAACGTCGCCATCGAGATGAAGTTCGACCCGCAACTGAAGCCGATGCAGGCCGACCCCGAAGGACTGCACAAGGCCCTGCTCAACATTGTCAGCAACGCGCTCGATGCCCTGCAGGAAACCCCCGACGCCAGGGTCACTCTCTCTACCGCCCTTGAAACCAATGGCCGCTGGGCCCAGATGGTCGTGCAGGACAATGGCCCCGGCATCCCCAGCGAAATTCAGCAGAACATCTTCAAGCCGTTCGTCTCCACCAAGGGCAGCAAGGGCACCGGCCTGGGCCTGGCCGTCTGCCGCAAGATTCTCCGCGAACATGGTGGCGACGTGATCCTGCACAGCGAACCGGGCCACGGGGCCAAGTTTGTCCTGCGCCTGCCCCTCCCCGCCAGCGACGCCGCCGGCCAACGCCGCACCATGCTCGTCGACGACAACCCCGCGGGGGCATGATACGCATCCCCAACTATGATTCGCCCCAGGTCGGATCGATGGATACAAGCTGCAGGACTTAGCGAGGATTCTCTTCTCACTACTCCCCACCAAACAACCCCGGCTGGGCGTCCACCACCTTCTTCCGCTTGCGCTTCACCGTCTCCATCGCCTGGGCAGGCACCGACGTCGGCGTGTTCTCCAACTCATCCAGCACCTGTTTCGCCCGGTCGAGTACCTTGCTCGGCAATCCGGCAAGCTGAGCGACGTGGATGCCGAAGCTCCGTTCCGCCGGGCCTGGGGCGATGCGGTGGATAAACGTAATCTTGCCCATCTCTTCATGCACCGCGGCGTTCCAGTTCCGTACCCCCGGCAGCAATTCCGCCAGCTTCGTCAGCTCATGATAATGGGTGGCGAACAGCGTACGGCAACCGATGGTGTTGTGCAGATGTTCCACAATCGCCCACGCCAGCGACAGGCCATCGTAGGTGCTCGTCCCTCGGCCAATCTCATCGAGGATGACCAGGCTCTGGGAGGATGCATTGTTCAGGATGTTCGCCGTCTCAGCCATCTCCACCATGAAGGTGCTCTGGCCTCGGGAAAGATCATCACCCGCCCCGACCCGGGCGAACAGGCGGTCGGCAATGCCAAGCCGGGCGGCGTGCGCGGGCACGAAGCTGCCCATCTGGGCGAGAATCTGCAGCAGTGCCACCTGGCGGATGTAGGTGCTCTTGCCCGCCATGTTCGGCCCGGTGATGAGCCAGAGTGAACCGCCTCGTTCCGACAGGCGGGTATCGTTCGGCACAAAGGTGCCCACCGGCAGCGTCTTCTCCAGCACCGGGTGACGTCCCTGTGTCACTTCACATACCGGCTCGTCCACCAGCTCCGGCATCGCCCATTCGTTGCCATCAGCGATCTCGGCCAGCGAGAGCAGCACATCCAGCGTCGCTATCGCTTCCGACGTCGCCAGCAGTTTGGGCGCCTCAGCTGCGGTGTGGTTCCGCAGTTGCACGAACAGCTCATATTCGAGCGTCTTGCTCTCGTCCTCGGCTTTCAGCACCTGCTCTTCGTGGGTCTTCAGTTCCGGGGTGATGTAGCGTTCGCAGTTCTTGAGCGTCTGCTTTCGCTGGTAGTCAGGCGGGATCTTGGCAGCGTGGGTGTTGGTGATTTCGAGGTAGTAGCCGAAGACGCTGTTGAAGCCGACCTTGAGGCTGTTGATGCCGGTGCGGGCGATCTCCTGGGCCTGGTAGCTGGCAATCCACTCCTTGCCCCCCTTGGTCAGTTCACGGAGGTGATCGAGCCGAGCATGGTAGCCGGGGCGGATGAAGCCCCCTTCCTTCGAAGCCAGCGGCGGCGATTCGCTGAGAGCCTGTTGCAACTGCTGTTGCAACTCGCGGCAGGGATCGATGCGCTCCCGCAACACCGCCAGCAGCGATGCTTCACTCCGGCTCAGCGCTTCCTGAATCGGTGGCAGCGCCGCCAGGGTGTAGCCGATGGAAGCCAGGTCGCGCGGCGTCGCTCGCCCGGTGCTGGCCTTCGTCGTCAGGCGGGGCAGATCGGGGAACTGCTTCAGATGCTCCCGCAGGCTGCGGCGGAGTGCATGCTGCTGCCGGAGTTCCGCCACGGCATTCAACCGGGTGTTGATGTGCGCGACATTGGTGAGAGGAGACAGCAACCATTCGTGCAGCGTCCGGGCTCCCATCGAAGTACACGTCCGATCGATGGCATCGAGCAGCGACCCTTCCCGCCGACCTTCCCGCAGCGTCCGCACCAACTCCAGACTGCGGCGGGTGACATGGTCCATCACCAGCGTACTGCTGGCCTGGTACGGCTCCAGCTTGGTGAGATGGGCGACCGAACTCTTCAGCATGTCCTGTGCGTAGAGCAGCAGCGCCCCCGCTGCCCGCAGACATGGCTGGCGATCTTCAAACCCAAACCCTTCCAGCGTGGTGATCTTGAAATGATCATGCAGCGCCTTGATGGCAGTGTGGCCATCAAACTGCCAGTGAGGCCGCAGGGTCAGCGTGAAGTTGGAATCAGGCTGGCGAAGCGGGTTGAGTGCGATGGCAGGCTGGTCGCCCGGCCAGATGCACTCCGCCACTTCCAGCCGCGTCATCTCTTCGAGCAACTGCTCGGGAGCAATGTCTCGAGCGCGAAACAGTCCGCTGCTCAGTTCGATCCACGCCAGCCCCACCGTATCCCGCCCCGGCAACACCGCTGCCAGGTGATTGGCCCGCTTCGGGTCGAGCATGTTCTCTTCGAGCAGCGTACCGGGCGTGACCACCCGCACCACTTCCCGCTTGACGATGCCCTTGGCCTGGGCCGGGTCTTCCATCTGCTCGCAGATGGCCACCCGGTGACCGAGGTCGATGAGCTTGCGAAGATGCGTCTCCAGCGCATGATGCGGAAACCCCGCCATCGGCAGCTGCTTGTCGCGACTGGTCAGCGTGAGTTGCAGTTGCTTGGAGATCGCAACCGCATCGTCGCCGAAAAGTTCATAGAAGTCCCCCATGCGAAAGAGCAACACCGTACCCGGATGCTTCTCCTTAGCATCCTGGTACTGCTGCATCATGGGGGTAAGCGACATAGGTGAGGAGCTTGAGTGAGGATAGTAGCTAGTAGCAAGTAGCTAGAAGCCAGGAGACGGAAGAGAGTGATTCTAGCAAGGAATCGATTCACTTGGCACTGTACAAGTATGGGAATAATCCACGAACAGAATGCTTAGCTTTGAACTGGAATGCGAGCGCCAAGTTGCTCCCCTCTCCCCACCGGGGAGAGGGGTTGGGGGTGAGGGGGCACCTTCGCGGCGAAGCCCATCATGAGTCGTGCAGCACCAGCTCCGGTGGAATCGCTAAAACAATTGTTGTCACGCCAACTGATTGCTTCTGCTACTCCATTATTTGCCGCATGGCCTCTCCACCCGAAGCTGTATTCCAGGCTCGTCAGCTCATCAAGGTGTATCACCTGGGAGAGGTGGAAGTACACGCCTTGCGGGGTGTTGATCTGGATCTGTACCAGGGCGAGTTCGTCGTTCTGCTGGGCCCATCAGGCAGTGGAAAATCGACACTGCTCAACATTCTGGGAGGACTCGATGTCCCCACGTTCGGCAAGGTCCACTACCGCGACCATGATCTGATGAAGGGAGATGACACTGCCCTGACCCGCTACCGCCGGGAGCATGTAGGCTTCGTCTTCCAGTTTTACAACCTGATCCCCAGCCTGACAGCACGGGAGAACGTCGCACTCATTACCGAGATCGCGGAACACCCGATGTCTCCGGAAGAAGCGCTGAAGCTCGTGGGCCTGGAAAACCGCATGGATCATTTTCCCTCGCAGCTTTCAGGTGGTGAACAGCAGCGTGTGGCCATTGCCCGGGCTGTGGCCAAGCGACCCGACGTGCTGCTGTGCGACGAACCCACCGGTGCGCTCGACGTGAAGACTGGCATCCTGGTGCTGGCGGTCATCGAGAAAGTCAATCGGGAACTCGGAACCACCACAGCGGTCATCACCCACAATGCCGTGATTGCAGGCATGGCGGACCGGGTCGTCTCGCTCTCGGATGGCAGAATCTCCAGCATCGTACCCAACTCCAGGAAGATCACAGCACAGGAGTTGTCCTGGTAACCACATGACAGCCTTGAACATCAAGTTGTTTCGAGACTTGTACCACATGCGTGGACAGGCGCTGGCCATCTGCCTGGTCCTGGCGTGTGGGGTAGCCACGTATGTCATGTCGTTCTGCACCATCAACTCGCTTCATCTGACCGAAGATGCCTTCTTTGAACGCTACCGTTTTGCGGACGTGTTCGTTCATCTCAAGCGTGCCCCGCAGGCTTTGCTTGCACAGTTACGGGACGTGCCGGGCATTGCTCAACTGGAAGCCAGGATTGTCGTTGAAGTGATACTCGATGTACCGGGGCTGGCAGACCCGGCCGTGGGCAGGCTGAACTCCGTTCCCGAGCGCCAGGAGCCTCTTCTCAACAAACTCTATCTCCGGCGTGGGCGCTACATCGAACCGGATCGACCGGGCGAGGTGCTTGTCCATGAAGGCTTCGCTGAAGCACACAGGCTGATTCCCGGAAATACCCTGTCAGCGATTATCAATGGCAAGAAACAGGAGCTGACTATCGTCGGCATCGTCTTGTCGCCTGAATACGTCTATCCCGTGCGTGCCGGTGAGTTCATCCCCGATAACAAGCGGTATGGCGTCTTCTGGATGGGGTATACCCAGCTGGCTGCAGCGTTCGATATGCAGGGAGCGTTCAATGATGTTGCCTGTTCGCTACTGCCCGGGGCCATCGAAGCGGATGTGATCAGGCAGCTGGATCGTCTCACCAGCAACTACGGCGGAACCGGGGCGTATGGCCGGGCTGACCAGCCATCCTACCGCTTCATTTCCAACGAGATGACACAGTTGCAGACGATGGCATCACTGCCTCCGTTCATCTTCCTGACGGTCACCGCCTTTCTGCTGCACGTGGTGCTGTCGCGGCTGATAGGCATACAGCGTGAGCAGATTGCCACCCTTAAGGCCTTTGGCTATTCCTCGTGGGAAGTGGGCTGGCATTTCTTCAAGCTCGTGCTCCTGCTGGTGATCCTCGGCACGCTGCTAGGCGTCGCCATGGGGGCGTGGCTCGGATATTCGCTGACACAGGTCTACACACGCTTCTTCCGGTTTCCTGAGTTCTACTTCTACCTTCCACTCTGGGTTTCGCTGTCGGGGTTCGGCGTCAGTCTGCTGGCAGCGGGTATCGGTACCGCCCTGGCTGTCTGGCGTGCAGTCAGGGTACCGGTGGCAGAAGCGATGCGACCCGAATCGCCCATGACCTTCCGTGCTACCTGGCTGGAACGGCTCGGCCTGCAGCGACTGTTTACTCCTGCCCTGCGAATTGTGCTCCGAAACCTGGAACGCCAGCCCGCGAAAACAGCGATGAGCAGCCTGGGCATTGCCCTGTCAATCGCCATTGTCGTGATGGGACACTGTGCACGGGATGCCGTCAACGAGATGATCGATCTGTCCTTCCAGACCGCCCAGAGGCAGGATATCACGATATCCTTCGTGGAGCCCACCACCAGCCGCGTGCTGCACGATCTGGAGCACCTGCCCGGCGTTCTGCAGGTGGAACCCTTCCGGGCCGTTCCCGCACGCCTGCGGTTTGAACATCATTCGCGCCGCCTGGCCATTCTCGGGCTGCCTGACGAGCGCCGCCTGTTTCGCCTGCTGAATCAGCAGGCGCACGAGATCGATCTGCCCGAAGATGGTCTGGTGATCTCCGCGAAGCTGGCCGAGATCTTCGCCTGCCGCGTCGGCGATTGGATCGAGGTTGAAATCCTGGAAGGCGAACGTCCCACACGCCATGTACCGCTGGTCGGCCTGATCGATGACTTCACCGAGCCGGCAGCCTACATGCGCAAATCAGCTGTCCATCGACTGCTGCGGGAAGGGCCATCGCAATCGGGCGCGTTCCTGCGGGTCGATGCGGAACAGCAGGATCGCCTGTATCGCGACTTGAAGCACATCCCGCGAATCGCCAGCATTAACATGAAGCGCATGATGATCGATACGTTTCAGCAGCTCATGGACGAAAACCTGTATCGCATGATCTTCTTCAACGTCTTCTTTGCCAGCGTCATCGCCTTTGGGGTGGTATATAACAGTGCACGCATCTCCCTTTCCGAGAGGAGTCGTGAGCTGGCCACGCTACGGGTCATGGGATTCACCAGGGGAGAAATCTCCGCCATGTTTCTGGGCGAGCTGGCTATCATTACCATCCTGGCCATACCCCTGGGACTGATACTGGGCTACGGCCTGGCCTGGCTGATGATGCTGGCGCTCAACACTGAAACGCAACGGTTTCCCCTGATTATCCACACTGCGACGTATGCCATGGCCGTGACCATAACCCTGGCTGCGACGTGTGTTTCCGGGCTGCTGGTGCGTCGTCGGCTCGATCGGCTGGATCTCGTCGCTGTCCTCAAGGCAAGGGAGTAGTGCATGGGAAAGTACACCAGGAACCTGCTCTACCTGACGTTTGCCCTGGCAGCCCTGGCTGGACTGATCTACGCCTTCATGCCGGGTCCGGTCGCCGTCGATGTAGCCAGGGTGGTGCAGGGACCCATGCGCATCACCATTGATGATGACGGTCGGACACGCATCAAGGAACGCTATGTCATCACCGCTCCCCTGGCGGGGCATATCCAGCGCGTGGAATTACATCCTGGTGATGAGGTCATCCCGGGCAAGACTATTCTGGCCACCATCCTGCCAAACGACCCTGCGCTGCTGGATGCACGTGCCCTGGCGGAAGCGGAAGCCCGGTTGCGGGCTGCGCAGGCTGGCTCGCGCCAGGCGGAGGCAACCCGGCTCCGCATGAAGGAAGCCTATGAACTGGCCAAGCACAACTACGAACGGGCAAAGTCCCTGCTGGAAACGCAGGCCATGGCAAGAGAAGGCTATGATCAGGCAGAGCATCTGGAGCGGATGGCAGCCGAGGAACTGCGGGCTGCCCAGTTCAGTGTCAACGTCGCTCAATATGAACTGGAACAAGCCAGGGCTGCGCTCAGCCGCAGCCAGGTGACCCAGTCCGCACAGCAGAAGCTGGAATCCTTCGTGATGCGCTCCCCTATCGCTGGACGCGTGCTTCGAGTCATGCAGGAGAGTGCCGGCCCTGTCATGCCGGGTACCAAGCTCCTGGAGGTGGGAGACCCGGCTGATCTCGAAGTGGAAATCGATGTCTTGTCCAGTGATGCAGCGAAGATCCGACCGGGAGCCAGAGTGTTTCTGGAGCATTGGGGTGGCCAGGAAGCCTTGCAGGGGCGTGTGCGGCTGGTGGAGCCTTCCGGATTTCTGAAACTCTCTGCGCTGGGTGTGGAGGAGCAGCGAGTCAATGTCATCGTTGATTTGATGGAACCGCCCAGCAAGCGATCCACACTGGGCGATGCCTTCCGTGTGGACGCCCGCATCGTGATCTGGGAAGGGGACCATGTTCTCAAAGTTCCCACAGGCGCCCTCTTTCGTGCCGAAGGCGAGTGGGCCGTGTTTCAGATCGTAAACGGCCGGGCTACCTTGACCAGGCTGAAACTCGGGAAGCAGAATGGTCAGGAGGCGGAAATCCTTGAGGGCCTGCGTGCCGAGGACAGTGTCGTCTTACACCCCAGCGATCGTGTGAAAGAGGGGATCAGGGTAAAGTCCAGAAAATGACCAGAGTTGATGCCCACCAAGCTGGATCCAGGATCGTGTTGGATCCAGGATCGTGGCTGGGGTCATCATCTCCGAAGAACTCAGGTCAGACGACTGCACCGAGTTACTCCCCTCTCCCCACCGGGGAGAGGGGTTGGGGGCGAGGGGGCATCTTCCGTGGCGCAGCCCATCGTGAACAACAGTCCCTACGGCAACTCCCTGATCCGCAAGCCCCGGAACTCAATCGGCGAGCCTTCCGATTCCAGGCACAGGTACCCGCTCCGTGGCTCGGTCTGGTTCCCGCCGGAGACTTCCTCGCCGTTCACCCACAGGCGAATCTCGCCGTTGATCGCCCGTACGTAGTAGTGGTTCCACTCGTTGATGCCCTTGCTCAGATTCTTCCGCGGAAAGCTCCGGCTGCCATCGGGCGAGATCGGGGCAAAGGGCTTCATCTTGCTCGACCCGACAGGGAACACATCGCCATTGGTCGTGAACCAGGTCGCCTTCTTGCCGCTGCTCTTCTCGTACTGCTCGGTGTATCCGTGATCGAGCACCTGCACTTCAATGCCATGAGGCAACTGGTTCCGCTTCAGGGCGAACAACTGCTTCTCCGGTGCCCACACAAACATCCCGGAGTTGCCTCCACTCCTCAGGTGCTTCCACTGCACGACCAGTTCGAAGTTGGTGTACTGCTTCACCGACCGCAGCACGCCCACCGGTGTGCCCTTGCAGTACAGCGAGCCATCCGGCTTCCAGGTCCAGGTATCCGCATCACAGTTGGCGTTGGTGAAGTCCTTCTCACCCAGCGTCACCCACCCCAGCCCCGTACCATCAATCCGGGCAGAAGGCACATCGTCCGCCACGATGGAAAGAACACCAAGCCCCAGCAGGCAGAACGACAGGAACATCCGATGCATGACATACCTCAGGAAAGTGCTAACGTCTTTAACCTATGACCCCATCCGCTTCAGTGCCGCCTTTACTTCGAACGGCTTCAGCCCCGGATGTTGCGACAATAGTCGGGCCACCAGTGCCGTCACATGCGGGGCGGCCCAGCTGCTCGCCGGCGACTGCGTCAGGAAACTGCCGGCACAGCTCGCGGTCGCCTGGAACTCCACCCGCTCCAGCGGGTGATACCGCAACCGCATGTCCTCGTGCCAGGGCCCCCGGGTCACACCAATCAGCGGAGCACCCAGCAGCGCGGGGAAGCTCCGATAGTGAGGATGTTCATTATGTGCCGCTGCCACCACCACCACATCGCGGTGGTAACACTCCTCGATTAGTCGCTGCAGTTGCCAGCGCCGCTGCACCGGCAGCAGGCGATCTTCCGTGATGCCCAGCGAGAGATTCAGCACCTGGCAGCGGGCCGTCTCCAGGCACCACGCAACGGCCGCCAGCAGTGTCTCCACATCACACTGCCCGCTCGGGCCGAAGACATCAGCACTGATCAATTCCACCTGCGGGGCATGCTTGATCACTATCCCCGCCACCGCTGTCCCATGAGGCGAACTCTGCTGACCAGCGTAAGGCTGCACGCCACCTGCACTGAAAAGCGAACCCGAGATGGGCCGCCCGTACCCCTGCCGCTGCAGCGTAGCCTGATCGATGCCGGTATCAATAATGCCCACCCGCACACCCTGGCCGTAAGCCTGGGGGTGCTGCATGAGTTCCACGCTACTGCTCGGCCACTCCATTGCCGCCTCAGTTCGCTGGGACCTGGGTAACATCGTGCAGCAGGCCTTCCACCTGCTGCAGCATCTTCATCACCCGCTCGACCGCAGCGGGGCCATACTGTTGCGTCAGCCGCTGCAGCAGCTCCGCCCACTGATCCACCTGCCCGCCAGATACCTGCCCCGCACTCTTCACCTGGCTGGTGAACACCTGGCTCGCCGCCACCCGAGCCGTGCCACTGGCTTTCAGATTGCCCACAAACTGCTCGCTCTCCTGCAGTGCAGCCTGCAGCGTATCGTAGAGCATCTTCTGCGAAGCCCGCTCGCCCAGCAGCAGCTTCAGCAGCACACTCGCCAGTGGCTGCCAGGCGGTCAGCCGCTCGCTGTCCTCTTTCTGGAACAAGCCTGACGACTGCCGGTCGAAGAGTTCCAGTACCACTGTGAGCGACGGGCTGACATGCAAGGCCATGCCTAACAGTTGTTGATGCTTCGCTTCCTGGGGCGATAACGCCACATTGCTCAGTTGTCGTGTCGCTGCCAGCGAGGTGGCCAGCGGTGCGGGGGCCAGGCTGGCTATCGCTGCCGCGAGCGACTGGGAGTACGCCACCGGCTGAGTCGTCATCCGCTGGCCGGTGTGATCATAGACCAGCAGTTGCTCTGGCTCCGCATGCTGGGCGACAAACTGCCTGACCACCAGCAGCCCCGACGACGCCCCGGTCAGTTGCAAAGCAAACTGCATGAACTGCCCGACAATCTGCTCCAGATGTACACCCTCCTGCTGCAGCACGCTGGCCGTCTCCAGGCGAGGCAGCGCCTCGGCCACCACGGCCCGGAACCGATCGAGTTGCTGATGAATCAGCCTCTCCCGCTTCAGTGGCTGGATGCGTTCGAGCTGCTTCTTCACCGATGTCAGGAACTTCTCACGGGTGAGGTCGTGGTTCTTGTCGAGATAGTCCCGCACCCCCAACCGCAGCGCATCCAGTGGTGTCGCCTTGTGGGCATAACCCGTCACCAGAATAGCAATCAGCTCCCGCTGAAACTCGTGCAAGTCCTCGAGCAGTTGCAAACCATTCAGCCCCGCCCCCAGGTTCCAGTCGAGGATGGCCAGGTCGATAGCTTGCCGGCCAGCCAGTTGCAGCGCCGCCGCCGCATCACCCGCGACCAGCACCTCGACAGGCAACTTGCTGCCAGCCAGCCACTCGCTCAACGTCGTACGGACGGAGACTTCGTCCTCCACGATCAGGATCGTATCCATGCACCACCTCCCGACAGGGCCACGGATAGTCTAGCGGTTGCCGTGGCGTCTGCATTCTGGACGCCCGTATTCTTTGGCACTGAGTTCATGAGGCACATGGGTGCAATAAGAATTGCAGCCCTCGCCAACACTACCTTTTGTTAACGGGGCACATCGTTCCCCTCTCCCCACCGGGGAGAGGGGGCAGGGGTGAGGGGCTTCTTGATGCGGCGCAGCCCTTCGTGTATTTCTCCATTCCATTCTTCCTTGCCCCCAGCATCGCCATCGGTACAAACACAACAGCCACTCTACTGGCTACTGGCTACTGGATTCTTGCTACTAAGGTTCACATGGGTATCCTCGCCGACTGGCAGATTGAAAAGGAAATCAAGATTGTCCCCTTCGCCAAGGACCAGGTCGCCAAGGGCGTCGTCTCCTACGGCGTCTCCAGCTACGGCTACGATGTCCGGGTCGGGCGCCACTTCAAGGTCTTTACCAACGTCTACGGCGAGATCGTCGATCCCAAGCAGTTCAGCTCCCGGGCGTTTGTCGACGTCGATGCTGATTGCTGCGTGATTCCGCCCAACAGCTTCGCCCTGGCGGAAACAGTCGAATACTTCGAAATCCCCCGCGACATCCTCGCCATCTGCCTGGGCAAAAGCACCTATGCCCGCTGTGGCATCATTGTCAACGTCACGCCGCTCGAACCCGAATGGCGGGGCAAGATTACCATCGAAATCAGCAACACCACCCCCCTGCCCGCCCGCATCTATGCCAACGAAGGCATCGCCCAGATCCTCTTCCTGCGTGCCGATGAAGTGTGCAAGCGTAGCTACGCCGACAAGTCAGGCAAGTATCAGGACCAGCCTGGCCTGACCCTGCCCTTTGTGCAAAAATAGCATGAAACGGCGAGATTTTCGCCCCAAGTTGATGTAGGATAAGAGTCCGTACTGGATGCCTTCATCTATTGGCTTCTGGCTACTGGCTTCTGAATTCTAGCTCCTGGCTCCTAACTTCTAGCTCCCAGCTTCTAAGGAACCTCCCCATGCGCAGCTTCTGGACGTACGCGGCCCTGGCCGGTCTGTGCGGCGCCCTGGCAACCTCGCCCAGCCTCGCTCAGCCCATCGGCAGCAACCCGCCCCTCCCCGGTAAACAGCAGCCTCCCGCGTCCGATACCGGGTCCTCCGCCGCGCAGCCTCCCAAAACCGGCACACCAACTACCCCTTCCACGCAGGGCAAGGACCCCGCTGACAAAGACCCCATCGTCGATGAAGCTGCAAAGCTCTTCAACGAAGGCAAGGACGAGGATGCCTACAAGAAACTGCTGGAAGCGGTCAGCAAGAACGACAAGCTGCCTCCTGCCCGCCTCATGCTCTACCGTATGTACATGAGCAAGAATCGGGCTGCCGATGCCCGCCGGGCCATCGAGCAGAACGCTGTCGAGAATCCCGATCACCCCGATACCTATATCACCTTCGCCATGCTGGCCCTCTCCCAGGCCCGGTATACCGATGCCTGGCTACAGTTCCAGCGGGGCTTGCAGACCCTCGAAGGCCCCAAGAAGTGGAGCGACCAGCAGCGCAAGAGCATAGCCCTCGCCTGCCATTCCGGTCTCGCTCAGACTGCTGAATCCCGTCTCCAGTACGATGTCGCCAAGAAGCACTTCGAAGAAGTGCTGAAGCTCGACTTCCCCAAGAAGGACCTCGCTGGCTTCCGCGCCTCCCTCGGCCGCGTGCTCTTCCAGCTCGATAAGCGCGAAGAGGCCCTCAAGGAACTGCAGGCTGCCTACGTCGATGCTCCTGAACTCGAACCGCCTGGCGTTCTGATGGCCAAGATGTACACCGCCAAGGCCATGCAGGAAAAGGACAAAGCCAAGCAGCGTGAACTTGTCGCCAAATCCAAGGAGTGGTTCGAATACGCCCTGAAGACCGACCCCAAGAGCTACAAGGCACACATCTCGTATGCCGTCTGGCTCTTCGACATGTGCTATCTCGACAAGGCCTACTTCCCCCTCGCGGAAGAGGAACTCAAGGAAGCCATCAAGCTCGATCCCAAGGCCTACGACAACAAGATTCTCCGTGGCATGATGTACCGCTGGCAGGGCAACTACGAAGGCGCTGAAGCGGAGTTCGAGAGTGCCTGGCGTGAAAAGCAGGAAGACTTCTATTCCCAGAATCAGCTCGTCCTGGCGCTAGTCGAACAGAAGGGCAACCCGGCCAAGATGCAGCGTGCCGTGCAACTGGCCACGGAAAACGCCCAGAAGTTCGGTGGCCGTGTGCCCGAAGCCAGTGCCACCTATGCCTACGTCATGTTCAAGAACAACCGCCTGGACGATGCCGAGAAGGCCCTGCAGATGTCCTTCCAGAGCGGGCAGTACACTGCCGACACGCTCTACTACTTCGCCTTGGTGAACCGCTACCGTGGCAAGCTGACCGAAGCTGCCGAGGCTCTCAAGCTCGCAGTCTCCCAGCCCGGCCGCTTCATGTTCCGCAAGGAAGCCACTATCGACCTGGAGCAGCTCAGCGGCAACCGCGCCCCGACCGCTCCCACCAAGTAACCCACAATGCCTACGCACGAAAACGCCTCCCCGGTGGGGAGGCGTTTTCGTTGGTTCTACTGCTGCCCCGCCGCATTCACACCCCAGTAGGCCGACTGGAACCGTACCATCACCCGGGTCTTCGACACCGGATCACGGCGGACACAGCGACCACAGGCACTCGCCGCGGTCGAGGTCTTCTTCAGCCGGGCATCCAGTAGTGCGTTGCCGCTGGCCTTCACCAGCGTCAGCATGTCGCCGATCTCGTGCACTTCGTCCTCACAGTCCATCTCGTAGACCGCCAGGGGCGAAATATCCACGGGGAAATCGAGGCTCGCCCCGCTGCCCGCCGGATGATCCGCCTGGGCGATACCCAGGAAGTGGTTGTTGAAATTACCCAGCGTGGTGGCGAGATCGGTGTTCCACGTCTCACTTCCTGCCGGCTTGGCATCATCGGTATCGAGAAAGAGCAGGTCGCCCATCTCGATCTCCGTCGCGGAATCCACCGCCACCCGCACAATCATCTGCTGACCATATCGGTGTCGCATGCTCATTTCTTGTCTCCTGTTGTTGTCGAAAGTTTCAAAGAGAAGTCAGGAGCCAGCAGACAGAAGACAGAAGAAAGGTAGAGCCTATTCATTCTGCCTTCTCTCTTCCATCTCCTGACTCATGTCTTCTGGTTTCTGGCTCCTGTCTTCTGACTTCTATCTCCTATCTCCTTCCTCAAGGCATCTCGCCAGGAGCCAGCGCGTACAGCGCACGATTGCTCGTCACTGCAGCGAATTGATAACGCAGACCGAGGGCATCAGCCCAGTAACTCCGGAAGAACAGCGTGTTCACCTCCCGGAACTTCCGATAGAGCCCCGGCGTGCCGGGGGCATAGTGCAGGAACAGTTCGTAGTCAGCCTCGCTGAGTGCAGTGCGAAGAACCTCCCACGTCGTCAGGGTTGCATCGCGATCCTCCACTACCGGCTCCCCTGAACTGCCCAGCGGAAAGAACCCGTCGATCCAGACAGTGATGCCATCCGCGAGGAGAGCCTCACCAAAACGGGCGCCGTCCGCCGGTACCACCGGCCCGGTGCCGAAGGTCTCGATCACCTCCGCCCGCTGGACGGTGCCTTCCAGCGGCAGCGTCTCGCCCGGGCTGCCGAAGTGGATCGCGAACCGCTCCGCCGCCAGCGGTGCTTCGAGCACCTTCCACGGACTGCTCATGCATCACCTCCCGTCGGCTGCAGCACCGTCTCCTCCCACACCGGCAGCCGGGCCAGCTCCTGCACATACTGGTACCGGCAGCTCAGCAGCCAGCGGAGGTACTCCGTCCGCTGCACCGTGCGGTCACCCGCGCGGAAGGTCGCCCCGGCATCGGGGTTCTCGTCGCTCAGCACACCCAGGACCAGCAGATCGATCTTCTTGATCAAACCGTGCAACTGGGCTGCTGTCCGCGGCGAAGCACTCAGCGTTTCCAAGTCAACTGGCATGATGTTCTCCTAGCTGCCGATCATCTTGAGGACGAAGCGATGATCGAGGGCATTGATGCCGCCGAAGTAGCGGACCTTGAACCGGGCCACGACGTCGCGATCGAAGTTGTCCCCTTCGCTCGCTGCCTGGCGGAACACCTGCACCGGCCAGATTTCCTTCCAGATGAACTGCCGGGGGAAGTCGCCCAGGTACCAGTTGGTCGTGCTGATCTGATCCAGGTGCGGCGACGATAGCACCGTAAACGCCCCACGCAGCGGATTGCCACCAAAAGCAGAACCACCCGACGTCGCCGGCACCAGCGTCGCATTCACGATCTGCAGCGCCTTGATCTCCAGCGACTTGGGCACCAGCAGAATGCGAGGCTGCCAGGCAATCGGCTCACCATCCTCCGGTGCGTGGCGGTCATCCTTCACATACACCGCATGAAACTTCAGTGGCGCCGCCAGCGATGTCCAGTCCGCCAGGGGCAACGCTGCATCAAACCCGCTATACGGATTGTCCGGCCCGATCACATTCAGGTTGTCCGCATCATCCTGATAGAGACTCGTCAGCGTGCCACTGGGGCGATAGACGCCGGTGCCCGTCGTTGCGTTGTAATCAGCATCGACCGCGCCGCGGACGATGGTCTTCTCCCGCTCTTGTCTGGTGGCTTCCCCCAGCCGGGCGGCTCGACGCAGGAGTTCATTGGTCTGGTCGAAGTGCACCGCTTCTTCCGTGATGGAGAGCAGCCTGCCCTTCTTGCTTTCGACCGTGCTGACATACTTGTCGCCGATGCTCGCCTCTTCGTAAGGCATGCCCTCCTTCACTTCACGCGGCCCCTGCAGCGCGGTGAAGCCGGGGATGCGTTCGTTCCGCACCGACGACCGTTCGACCGTGACCAGTTGATCGCCAATCCCCGCCGCCTGATCGTAGG
This sequence comes from Gemmatales bacterium, assembly GCA_046350055.1. Lineage (GTDB taxonomy): Bacteria > Planctomycetota > Planctomycetia > Gemmatales > HRBIN36 > JAEUIE01. Next base: position 1,051,561 of record JAXMBC010000001.1, read on the forward strand.
CATCCATCACCCGGCGGGCGATGACGGCACCGGTCACGGTCTGAAACAGATTGATGCCCAGGTCCGCTTCACTCAGCGTGCTGGAGAGTTGCTCCGCATCGGTCACATAGACCCGCTGCCGGGCCGCCAGCGTGGGCAAGGTCTGCGAAGTCGGCCCGACACACGCCTCCCACAATTGCCTGATGCTGAAGTCTTCGGGAGCCAGTTCCCGCGTATCGAGCAGGTTCTGTACGCACTCATAAAAACGCCGAGGTCCCATGCTCTGACGCAGTTGACGCAAATCGTAACGAATCATGTCTTATCTCCAGTAAGTGAAAAGTGATCGAAAGACGTGGCATGGTCATGCATGTACTCATGTTTGACCCTGCTATTCTGCAACTGACTTGCAGCTTCCCAGGGTCGAGCGGAGTACCGCACGACCCTGCCACCATTGCTAAACGACAAGGTGCTGGTCTGTTCCCCTCTCCCCACCGGGGAGAGGGGCTAGGGGTGAGGGGATCCTCCCACGGCGAAGCCCATCGTGTTACACGCCTCGTATCGCTGCCACCAGCGACTGCTTCACCGATGGCTCCACCTCCGCTACCCTCCCCATCGAAACAGGAGCTTCCTGCTGCAGCCGCCCGCTCCACTCCTCCAGCCAGCGAAGCAGCTCCCCAGGCTCCGGGTGCACCCGCAACAGTTGCTGCAGCCCCTCGTTCCGCCACAGCGCCGGCAGCGACGACCCGGCCAGCAACTGTGCCACCCCGTCTTCCCCGGTGCTCTCCTGGAAAGATCGCGTCGTGGCCGGGAACGCGACGATGTCTACCGAGACCACCCGCTCGATGTGCTCGACCAGTTCGCTTTGTGCTCCCCGCCTTCCCAGCACTACGTGGCTCATGCCGATGTCCTGCGGTGCCGCTTCGATCAGATCAAAGAGCCAGTCCGCATGAGGCCCCAGTAGCCGCAGATCACCCCGCAGCTTCTCGCCTTCGTACCGAGGCGTCAGCACCTGACCGGCGAAGTCCCGCAACTTCCGCCGGGTCGGACTGGTCAGCTCATCGGCATGATCGAGAAAGATGGGCCGGTTTTCGTACAGCGGCAGCGCCGCCTTCATCGCCGCCGGGCTGTAGCGATAGCCATTCCGGCTCGTGCTCCCCAGCAGCACCACGTTCCGCACCAGCCGCTGGCTCCGCTCCGCCGTCGCTTCCGCCAGCACCTCATACGATTCCTGCCGCAACGTCTCCAGCCGAGGCAGTGTTGCAACACTCATGACAGCTCCTTTCAATCCGAGTAAGTGTGACGAGCCTGATCGCCACTGCGTCGCAGCAGCCGATACCCTCCGCCACACGGGACATAGTGAATGCCTGCTCCAGCTTCGTGGCGAAGTTTCATGGTCCGCGCCGGCCCGACTTCCACGTCACTCAAGCTGAACACCCGAGGCAGCCGGACCACCCGCCGCACCTTTCTCTGCACTGCTTTCATGATTAACTCCCTTGCTTGCAGAATGGAGAATGACAGAAGTCGATTCTGGATGTGGATGGTAACCATCGCCATGCGTGCGTTGTTGCTCGTCTGCTTCAAGCACTGGTGCCATGTGCAACGTTGACCAACCACATCCTCAATGACCTCGATCATTCTCAATTCTCAATTCTCCATTCTCAATTCATTCCCCCGCTCCCGTTCCATGACTGCCGGATCCACATGATCCCGCCGGGCCAACTCACGGCGCGACAGCGCTCCGCGGTCGAAGTACATCGCATCGGCTTCCGCCTCTTCCTTGCGATTCCGCACCGCCACCGCTGGCGGCACGATCCGCAGCCGCACCATCTGCAGTTGTGCCAGCGTCAGCAGCCCCATCCGCACTGCTTCCCGCATCACCATCTGAAACAGCGTCTGCCACTGGCCGATAAAGAACGCCTGCCAGCTGGTGAAGAGCCGCACCGCCGGGCCTTCGGAAACCAGCGTGCTGCTGTAGTTGGCATTGGCCGCATCCGCAGTCAGCATGAACTCAGGCAACCCGGTCCCCGCTGCCACCGCCAGCAGCAGCCGACGACCGAGAATGGTCGCATCATCGAAGTGAGAATCAGGCGACAGATACTGCAGGTCGTACCCCTGGGCATCGATCAGCGTGCCCGGCTTCAGGAGCGCCTTCCGCTCCTGCGGGCTGACCGGCCCCAGGGGCTGACTCGCCTGGGCATTCCAGTCCGCAAACTGGGTGATGCCCGCGGGATGACTCCCGGCATGTTTGCGAACTAGCACGATCGAACTCGCCACCTGGCGATGAATCAGCTCCACCTCCAGCCAGCTCTGGTACTTCTTCAAGGCATCAATCACCGGGGCCAGCAGCGTCTGTCCCCGCTTCACATTGGCATCTACACCGATCTTGCAATGCAGCATCCGCTCCGCTGCCACCATCTCCGCTCGCTCAGCATCCAGTTGCACCCGATAACTCCGGGGCACTTCCACGTTGTCTGCCTCCGTCGCGATCCCTTCGCCTGGCAACCCCGTCGCCGGATCACCCGTCAACCGTTCCGGATCCACAAAGTGCATCCGCGGCGGCCACGCAGCCTGACGAAACAACCGCACGAAGCACTCCCCATCCCGCCACGTCCGTAGACAAAACTCCCAATCCCGCCGATTCCCCGTCTCCCACTGGTTCTGATCCAGAAACGTTCGCCACAACCGACCTGCCAGTGCAACAGTTGAAGGCGCCTCTTCAACGAGGAGCTTTAGCTCCGCGTGCTCCCCTCTCCCCACCGGGGAGAGGGGCCGAGGGTGAGGGGGATTCTTCTGACTGTGAGGGGGAACACTCTCGTGGCGAAGCCCTTCGCTCAACCCCGGTTCATCCAGCGTCGGCGTGCAGGGCACCACTTCATACTGCATCCCCGCTCCCACCACATAGTTGCGGTACAGCGTCATGGCATTGCGGGCAAAGGGATGCGTTTCCACCAGGTGCCGGGCCTGATCCCGCAGCGTCTCTGTCTCCACTCCCATCTTGGACGAGCCGATCAACTTCCAGCGTGCCGCATCGGCATCTTCCAGCGTGCAAGCCGGGCTAGCTTCCAGCAGCCGACACGCCGATTCATACTGCAACCGTTCCAGCTTCTTGCGGCTCCAGTACGCCGCCAGCGGTTCCCACCATCGCATAAGACACCTCGTCGTCGTGTGTACTGCGTGACAGGTGGCTGTCACACGACAACGATTTACCGGATGCGTCCCCTCGACGTAAACAGCGGGAGCGCAACCCTGCCGCGCCGCCTGCACGCAGGTGTCTCATGCACAGCCACCGTTCTGTCTCAGGTTGTCTCACCACGACTCTGGAAGTCTCAGCGTGAGACAGCAACTATTTGCCACAAAATGACACGTGATGCAGCGATGTGTGGGGCCACTCCTCCCCTTTCGTAGGGGAGGTTGGGTGGGGTAGCACCCTGCAATCGCATGCACTCTTGCGAACACTCCATCGTTGGCAATCGCCAGGCGTATTGCCTTCGCCCGATGAAACCCCCTCTAGCTCCCCCTTGGTAAGGGGAGAACCAGACCGGCCAGAGCAGGCGCCCTACCCCCTCCTCATCAAAGTCTCACCACCCAGCCTCTTGCACTTCCGGGGCAATCTGCACACAATCTTCATCAGCCTTCTATCCGGGGATTGTTGTCCATGTTACGCCTCATGCTGCTCGCCCTTTGCGTTGTCACGGGTCTGTCACTTACCCCTCCCCATGCAGCGGAACCGGGGATGAACCTGCGACTGGTCAACAGCCCCGCCCTCTCACCCGACGGCCAACTGCTCGCCTTCGACTGGAACGGCGACATCTGGCTCGCCCCCATCACCGGCGGCAGCGTCAGGCAGCTCACCACTCACCCCGCCCGCGACCGCGATCCCAAGTTCTCCCCCGATGGCAAAACCCTTGCCTTCATCAGCGACCGGGAGACAGGCAACCAGATCTTCACCATGCCCGTCACCGGCGGCACCCCCAAGCAGATCACCTTCAACACCGCCGGCTACAACCTCCTCGGCTGGCACCCCGATGGCAAGCACCTCATCGCCTCCGCCTCCCGCGATCATGCCTGGTATGGCCGCGCCACCGAACGCTTCTTCCTCGTCAACACCCAGAAGCGCGAAGCCGATCAACTCCTCTTCGATGACTACGGCTCCAATGCCAGCCTCTCCCCCGATGGCAAGAAGCTCCTCTTCAACCGCGAAGGACACCAGTGGTGGCGCAAGGGCTACCACGGCACCCAGGCCAGCCAGGTGTGGATGTATGATCTGGAGAAGAAGACCTTCCAGGCTGTCATCGTCAGCGAATGGGATGCCCGCTGGCCCCTCTGGAAAGCCGACGGCAATGGCTTCTACTACGTCGGCGTGCCCGATGGCAAAGCCGGCACAGGCCGGGCTCCCAATCTCTGGGAAATGGCTGCCGACGGCAAGAAACAGCAACTCACCAAGTTCGAGCAGGACTCCATCGTCTACCCCGCCATCAGCCGCGATGGCAAAACCATCGTCTTCCGTCACCTGTTCGACCTCTACCGCTACACTCCCGGCAGCGACAAAACTCCTGAAAAGATCACTCTCATCTACGATGGCGACCGGCCCATCGAACGCACCCAGCGTCGCAGCCTGACCACCGCCTCCTCCGTCGCATACAGCAGCGACGGCCTGGAAGTCGCCTTCACCGCAGGTGGCGACCTCTGGGTGATGGACACCGAACTTCGCGAACCAGTGCAGATCACCAAGACCCCGGAGGAAGAGTCCAGCCCGATCTTCGTGGCTGATAACGACAAGATTCTCGTCGTCAGCGACCAGGGTGGGCAGAACGACATCTGGCAGATCGAACGGGCCGACAAGACCAAGTTCTGGTTCCAGAACAAGGACTTCAAGTTCACCCGTCTCACCAACGATCCGGAGACCGAATCGAACCTCAAGCTCAGCCCGGATGGCACCAAGATCGCCTACACCAAAGGCCGCGGCGACCTCGTCGTCAGCGACCTGGATGGCAAGAACTCCAAGGTCATGGTCAAAGGCTTCAGTGCTCCACAGTACGAATGGTCCCCTGACAGCAAGTGGCTCGTCTACACCACCGAGGACAATGATTTCAACAGCGATGTCTTCATCGCCCCGCTCGATGGCTCCCGCCCAGCGTTTAACATCAGCCGTCACCCTTTCGATGATCGCAACCCCACCTGGTCGCCCGATGGCAAGATCATCGCCTTCACCAGCCGACGCAACATTGAAGAAACCGACATCTACTACGTGACCCTGACCAAGGACGCCGCAGAGACAGGCACCCGCGAACGAGCGCTGGAGAAGTCGCTCGAACGACTGAACCGGGCCCGCCGTCCCAATACCTTCACTCCCGGCAAGACCGACCCGGGCAAGGAACCGGCCAAAGAGCCGAGCAAAGACCCGGGCAAGACCGAACCAGCGAAAAAGAGCGATGAGACCGCAGGCGAGCAGCCTCCCGGGCGCCGGCGTCCCGGTGGCGGTGGCCCTCCCGGTGGAGCTGACCCCGCCGCGACTACCGGCCAGAGCACCGCTGCTCCCGTCGCTGACGATTCCCCCATCCGCCCGCTCCGCATTGCCAAGGTCGAGATCGACTTCGATGGCCTCAATGAACGTCTCCAGCGCATCAGCATCCCCGGCTCCAACGAAAGCAACCTCTTCTGGTCGCCCGATGGCAAGAAGCTCGCCTTCAATGCCACCATCGGCGGCACCACCGGCATCCACACCGTCGAGTTCCCCGACAGCCTGACGCCCAAGTCGCTGGGCCTGCCTGCCATCAGCCAGCCCAAGTGGATCCGCAGCGGCCAGATCGTGGGCAGCATCAATGGCGTGCCCAGCAGCGTCGCCATCGCAGGCCCCACCGCTGTCCCCACCAACTTCCGCTTCACCGCGCTGCAGACAGTCGACCTGCCGAAGAAGCACGCTGCCGCCTTCGACCTCGCCTGGCGGATCATGCGTGACAACTTCTACGACAGCAGGCTCGGCAACAACGATTGGAACGCCATCCGCCAGAAGTACATCGGCATGGCCGGCGAAGCCATCGACATCGAAACCCTGGCCACCGTCGTCAACCTGATGCTCGGCGAGCTCAACGGCTCCCACCTGGGCTTCACGCCCAGCCGCGGTGGCGCGATGCCTGCCCCCGGCACTCCACCGACTGACCCCACCGAACCCGCAGGTGGCTGGCGCGAACAGACCATGCACCTGGGCGTGCGCTTCGTCAACGACTACGCCGGCCCCGGCCTCAAGATTCGTGATGTCCTGCCCAAGGGCCCCGCTGCACTGAAGAAGAGTAAGCTCGAAGCGGGTGAGATCATCACCAGCATCAATGGCACCAGCGTCGATCCGAAGACGGACCTCGCCAGCGTGCTGACGCTGCCTCCCAATACCGACGTCACCCTGAAAGTAAAGAACGCCAAGGGCGAAGAGCGGGATGTCAAGCTCCGCCCCATCAGCATCATGGCTGCCCGTCCGCTGCTCTACGAAAAGTGGCTGCAGGATAACCGGGCCGCTGTCGACAAAGCCTCCAATGGCAAGCTCGGCTACCTCCACATCAGCGGCATGAGCATGCCCACCTTCTGGAAGTTCCAGGAAGAACTCTTCAGTGCCGGCCATGGCAAGGATGGCCTCATCATCGATGTGCGTGAAAACGGTGGCGGCTCCACCGCGGATCACCTCCTCACCGCTCTCACCCAGCCCGTCCATGCTCTGACAGTACCCCGTGGCGGTTCACAAGTGGGCTACCCCATCGACCGCAAGATTTACGCCTCGTGGAACAAGCCCATCGTCGTCATGTGCAACCAGAACAGCTTCAGCAACGCCGAAATCTTCAGCCACGCGATCAAGACCCTGAAACGCGGCCAGATCGTCGGCGTCACCACCGCCGGCGGCGTCATCAGCACCGGCGCTGCCGCTGTCATGGACGTCGGCCAGGTGCGTCTCCCCTTCCGCGGCTGGTACCTCGTCGGCGACGGTCAGGACATGGAGCTCAATGGCTGCAAGCCCGACCATGAACTCTGGCCCGCCCCCGGCGACCTGCCCGCCGGCAAGGACGACCAGTTGATGAAAGCCGTGGAGGTACTGAGCAAGGATGTCGCCGCCTGGCAGAACGCCCCCAAGCCCAAGCTCCAGAAAGCCAGCGACCGGAAGTAATGCATTGCGTGCGGAGCGAAATGCGAGCGGGGGGGGGCGTCAGCCCCCTGAGCCAGCACGTACACGACAACTACCGCGTTAACAAAGAGGCTCAACGAACACATTCGTGAACTGGTGGGCCCTGCCCCACTGTGCCCGTGAGTGCCGGTACGCCGACTGATAATGGAATAGACGATTGACAACTATCTCGGATGGGTTGAGAATCAGGCAACTTGGTCCCCGTAAAGTGCGATGATCCTGGCATCCGTGGGGCCCGTGAAGGAGCTTGCCATGAGTGGTACACCCAACAAGCAAGATTACACAGTCCATTACACCGCGGTAAGCGGGGTCCTGGTGGCTGGCCTCATCAGCATCATCAATGAGGAACTCCTGTCCGGCCAATCGCTCGCCGTGAGAATAGGGGTAGCGTTCCTTATCGCCCTGGTCTGGATGACAGCCACGGTATGGATGCTCAAGCGAATGCAACGTCGCTCGTAACCACCTGCATGGACACCCGCGCGAGGGCACTCTGCTCTATGGGGTAGCAAACGCCAGCGACATCAACACCATCGCAGGCTAGCATCGTGCAACTGCACCACTACTCCAGCGCTCTCCCCACCAATTGCCACTCCATCAGCGAAACCCGCGACGCACAGCAATCGCTTGACTCTGCACAAGCCACGGCTGTATCATCTGATCCGTCAGGCGTTTCCCCGAATGCGTAAGTCAGGGAAGCTGCTGTTCTGCAGCGGAGGAATTCCGACGGTGGCTGCGAACCCGTTCCCGGAGTGGCTGGCCGAGGTCGCGGCGGACACGGTCGTCGTTCACCCCGACAACATTACCACTGAAGCCCGCGGCAACCTGTGGTCGTTCACGCTGGCGCCGGAGCAGGCCGCTGCCGTCTCGGTCGCTGACGTGGAGACATTCGCGGCCGGCGTGGCAGAATCACGGCGGTCGTGGCTGGCGGCCCGTGGGTTCGGGACAATGGTGCTGTACTGGTGGCACGACGTCCAGGCAGGTCAACTGCGGTTCAGCCTGGTGTCGGCCACGCACAGCCGGTTGCCTTTCGAGTGCGAGGTGGTGCCAGCAGAGTCCCTCTCCGCGGTCGCGTCCGCCTGGCTCGGGTCTACGGCCCTACACGGCATCTCGTGGAGCGAACTGCAGGCGCTGCCTCCCACCGAGGTGTCATCCGAGCCACACCCACATGTGCAGTCGGTCTGGTCGGTAGTGTTACCCCAGACGCCGAACCCCTCTCGCCAAGTCTCCGGTCCAACAACATCCTGAGAATCGCTAAGGCGATAGGCGTTGGATGACATCATGATCAACCAACGTAATAGTAAGCAGAGATGCAGGTTATTGCTTGAATCAACTGAGAAATTCACTGTAGCATATGATCTGTAGAGCGGGAAAAGAACTGTTCGGCGACGGAGATGTGTCCGATGCATTACGCGGCTGGGCAGGTTTGGAAGTACCACCACCGCCCCAGCGAGGACGGGTCGCGGCTGACTATCCTGTGCATCGACACCGAGCCGGGGTACGGCAACATCGTCCACATCGCGGTCAGTGGGTTGGCCATCAGGGCACCGCACGCCCCGAACGGCCACATCCGCGAGATGAGCCACCTGCCATTCGCCGAGGATGCCATCGACAAGTCTGTCACGGAGTTGGTCGAAACGCTTCCTGAGCCACCCCTCAGCGGCGGGTACGCGGTGTGGCGGGAGGCATTCGACAAGGGCGAGGCGGGGGTGTTCACGGTGCCGCTCGGCCAGTTGGTCGCGCTCACCGAACAGTCAATCAGCCAGAGCGCCGAACCACGCGTTGCAGCAGACGGCGGGGCATGATTCGGTTTTCCTGACCACAGCTCACCGATGCCCCGCTCGAGTGCACCTCGGCATTGCTTGAGTAGGCACACCCACGCTCTGGCACCCGAGCGAAGTTCATCGTGCGGCAGAATGCGGTGCGTTGGTCGTGGTGCTTGATCAAAGTTCAGGTCAGGGAAGCAGGCAATGAGAGGCGAATCGCTTGACTACGATGAACTCAAGCAGTTAGTATCTGACCTATAAGACTTACTCTCTGATCTATAGGTGAGAGAAACAACTGTTAGCGGCAAAGATGCGATGAGTGATATCCGCTCAATACTTGACGAAATTCGTCGCACGCCAACCTGCGAGGTCAGTCCTCCGCGCGGTTTGCCATCATTGTCTGATGGATTGGCACTGCCATCCGATCTCCGCGAGTTCTACGAGCTTGCGGGCGGGGCGGTCCTTTTCTCGGAGCGCGTGTGCCCGGGTCGAATTCGGATTGTTGGTCCGAACGAAGTGCAAAGGATTGACCTGGCAATAATGGGCGACGAATTTGCTACCGGGCCGTTCGAGTGGTGGTTCGCAATCGCCGACGTCATGGATGGTAATTACGTCGCAATCGATCTGAATCCGGAGCGTGCTGGATTATGCTACGATGCTTTCCATGAGACGTTCGCGATGCCTGGATACGTCAATGTCATTGCCAGTTCATTCAGCGATTTGTTGCGGCGGTTGTTGGATCACAAAGAGGACTCGACATACTGGCTCCAAGATGGCTTCAAACCGCTTGGCGAAGCGTTTGCGATCTACGGCTTCAAAGCCATAGCGTGAGGCAGACGCTAACCAATCGCTGCACCCGACGGCGGCCGCATTACGGTTCTTCAGGGTTCAATCTCTCACTAGCGGCCGCCGCGGGTGAGCTTTTCGTTCGGCGGCCGGAGGGGTGCGACGGATGGGCGATGTGGCGTCCGACACAGCGGTTCTCGCAGGCGGTCGCGGCGTATGGTGCGCGACGCCTTGGAACTACTCCAGCTCCCGCTCGCTCTGGCTGCAACCGGACGGCACCGGCGAGCTGATCTACGGGTACGGGCAGACCATTTACGCGCGGGTCAACTGCCGGTGGGAGGTAATGTTGTCCGGGCGTCTCCGGCTGACGTACCTGGAGTCGGCGGCGTACCAACTGTCCCGGGGGTACACCCCGCCTGACGACAATCGCGTCCGGGAGCTAGGCTTCATCCTGACCGCCGGCGAGGTGTCGGGTGTGGAGAACGTCGTCGGCCTGCCGTATCGCTTCGGATGGACACTGGAGTTGTCCGAATCGCCATGGCCTTCGGAGTTGCAGTTACCGTATGAAGTGCCCCGCGTGTTCTACGGGCACCGCGAGCAAGTCAGCTGTCCGGACACCGAACCCCCTCTCTAGTCCGTCTTGTCAATCCCCCGTTCCTTCTGCACAACCAGATTCCGCCTAACAGTGGAACAGCCTCGGCGTGACAACATCGGACACCAACCACTCTATCGCTTCGTGTCATCGGTTCATCGTCGTAGTTTACACCGCAAACCCTCACCCCACCCGCCACGCCATCGCTGGCCCCAGCAGGCCCAGTGCCAGCAGGCTGTAGTTCATCGCGTGGGCATAGTGATCCGCGCCGCCGGCTTGCAGGTAGTCCACCCGCGGGTTGCCTCGGCGGTCCTGCCGCACGACGCGCACCGGCGACCGCAACTGCCCCGCAAACTCGCCCGGCAGATTCACCGGTGCCACCACCTGCCCCTGGTTCCACGCCTGATACAGCCGGTCCAGCGACTCGCTGCGAGGCACCCGCACGATCCGCTGTGCACCATCATACAGCGGCTGCGCTCCCGGCTCGCTCCGGTAATAACACATCCAGCCACCGGGGTGCTGCCTGACCAGTTGCCGGGCCTGGTGCGTCTCCGGCTGGGCATCGATCACGAACGACTGCACACCATACTGTACGAGCAGCGCCTTCAGCTCGTCCCACTGCAACACCACTCCAGCCCACACCACCCTGCACAGTTGCTCCACCACCTGGGTGATCACCACATGCAGATGGTGCGGCCCCACGTCAATCCCCGCTGCCGTGCGATCGGCCCGCACTGCCATGGTCGCTCCCTGACTGCGGGCCAGGGCTGCTTCGATCACAGCCATCTCGAGCCGCGCCCCCTCTGCCAGATAAGGCTGCCCGAGCACCGCATTGTGAAACACCTGCAGCGCCGCCGGGTCGCCCTGGGCCTCCTGCCACTGCCGGACGAGGCGCGACGCCTCTGCCACCGGCGACATCAACTGGTTCAGGTGAAAACCCACCAGCTTCTCTTCCCCCTCGGCACCGAACCAGGCACCGCTGCGCATCGCCTGCCGCCTGACCTCCTGGGACCAGGGTCGGCGGCATCGGGAACAGCAATACCGGGCCCGATCCGGATGCCCGTCCAGCCCCTGGATGCTGGCCGGCCAGCTCAGCCCCACTCGCTGCCGACACAACGGACAGACCACAAGGAAGGTGCTCTGCACACACTTGTCGTACTCCGCGGCGATGCCATGCCCCGGAATCGTCGGCGTAGACAGGCTCAACTCCCAGGAACGGGGCTGCCCCGCCAGACGTTGCCGGGCCAGATCGACCGCCGACCAGGCCGTACCTTCGAGCCCGGCCATGCGATAGAGTTCATCCCGCTCATCCAGCGTCAGGTAAGCAATCGGCACCGACATCAGCTCCGCCCGGCTCCGGGCCCCGTGGCAATAGAACTGGGCAGTTCCCACGCGAAGATGCCCCGGTGCGCCGGTCGCCTTCACCACATCGTGAAAGAACGGGCTGCGGGCCACCATCACGCTGAACCGGCCCCGGCGAAACCGCTCCGCCGTCCGATGCGTCGGGAAGAGGTACATCGCCGACCGCTTCTGGTTTTCGAGGTACCACATGGTGCGAAGCATGGCCATCACCGTCGCCCCGACCTGCGCCGCCTTCATGATCACCACCCGCTCCGCCAGGCAATCCATCGGCCCCTGCAGATACTCGTACCCCTCCAGCGAATAGGGCTCGCCACTATCGGGATTCACCCCCACCCGCTGGGCATACCGGGAGATGGTGTTCTTGTCGCTTGTCGTCATGGTTCCAGTCCTAAGTGCTGAGTGCTAAGTGCTAAGTGCTAAGCGGTGTTGGGAGACCTTCGGTCGGTCGGGGTGCCACGTTCAGGAGACCGGGCAAGCGCTGCAGGTGGAGACCGGGCAAGCGCTGCAGGTGGAGACCGGGCAAGCGCTGCAGGTGGAGACCGGGCACAGCGCTGCAGGTGGAGACCGGGCACAGCAGACGTCTGGTTCCCCTCTCCCCCTCGGGGAGAGGGGTTAGGGGTGAGGGGTTCTCTAACGGCGAAGCCCATCGTTGTTGTTCAATCAGACAGATGGGCTGCGCCATGAGAGGTTCCCCCTCACCCCCGGCCCCTCTCCCCGATGGGGAGAGGGGAGAAAGATTAGCCTTCGACGATGAGTTGCTGACGATGTCCTCCTGAGTGCGCTCATCGTTGCAACGTAAACGTCCAACCTCACCCCCCATTCCGCCACACGTAATACACCGGCTCGCCGTGCTGGCTCAGGCGTACTGTCTCTGCCGTCAGCGTCCCGCCGCCATAGAGCTGCGCGTACCGCTGGGCCGAGAGCCGTTCGTCCTTGCGAACGACACCGACACGGGTGAACCCTGCCTTTTCGAAGAACGGGTTGAGATGCCCCATTACCGAGAGCGTTTCAATCCACGACACCGGACAACTCGCACACGCCGCCCGCACGAAGTCGCTCGCCAGCCCCGCACCGCGATACGTCGGATGCAACACCACCCGGGCCAGCACCCACAACTGCTGATTCAGCCGCTTCAGCGCCAGGCTGCTCGGGGTACCACGCAAGCCGAAGTAGCGGTTCCGCAACCGCAAGCTCCGGGCCGGTGCAGCGAACACGCAGATGCCGATAGGCCGGGTGTCATGCCAGAGCAGGCTCACCTGCCGGACGATGCCAAGGGAGTGGCTGCGATAGTGCCAACGGGCGAAGTAGGGCCAGTCCGCACGGGTGCCCGCCCCGTGCCGACACTGGGAAAAAACGAGATACGCCGCGAGCCCGTCGGTGTCGCCCTCTCCACGCGAAGGTGCCCATCCAGGTCAGGCTGCACCTGCACATCCGCTGCCAGATCACTGGCAATGTCGTCATGCGTGGTCGCCAGCAGGCACCCAATCCCCTGCCGCCGGGCAAGCTTGCTGAGATTAAACGCCACCACCTTCGCCAGCGTGCGATCCAGCGTCGCAGTGAACTCATCCGCCAATAACCACAGCTTCTCTCCCCCTGTACCCAGGGGGAGTTGGAGGGGGTTCTGCTCTCCCCCTGTACTCAGGGGGAGCCGGAGGGGGTTCTGCTCTCCCCTTGCACTCAATGGGTGTATACGCCGTTTCAGTATCGCCATCCCCAGCGCCAACCGAAACCGATACCGCTGCCCTTCACTCAACTCCCCAGGCAACCTCAACAACAACTGTGCCTCGCTGAGGCCACACGCCGCCAATAGATCGAGGCTCGCCTTCACCTCCAAAGGCAACGCATCCACCAGAGGCTTCTCCGGCAACTCCAGGTGGTGGATATCGAGCACGGTATGCCCAGCCCCTTGTAAATGGGCCGAAACCGCCCGCAGGATGCTGCTCTTCCCCGACCCGCTCGGCCCCGTGAAGAGCACCACCTGCCCCGGCTCCACCTCCAGCAGCAAGTCCTCGCACACCACATGATCCGCCGCGTCCAGCGTCACGCCAAAGGCATCCATCACCAGGCTCGTCCCCAGCGACCGCTGCTTCGCCGCCAGCGGATACCGTATCGACAGTTGCATGATCCCCCCTCCACCGAAACAGGTGTACAGTCAAGGGGAACACCATAGGACAACCGGCAAAACCCTGTCAACAGCCGTAGCGCGCAATTGAGCCATTTAGCCCCCGGCTCTTTAAGCCGGGGGCGGGTCCACGCTAATCCAACATATTTTCACGAGACGCGAGGCACCTGCATGGTCCCCCTCTCGCCGGTCAGAACACCGGTGGGGCGAGGGGAGAAGCCGTCCTCATCGACCTCCATAATTCTCAATTCTCCATTCTCAATTCACCCTCATCCCCCAGCTCAGCAGGTTCCACTGCCACAGCAGCCAGACAAACCCCAGGCCGGCCAGCGAAACCAGCGTGTAGTGCAGCCGGCCGGTGAACTTCCAGTACCCTGCGAACCACGCGATCAGCGTTCCCAGCAGCGCCAGCCCCGCCAGCCCGGCAATGACCTGGGGTACCAGCAGCAGCTTCATGATGGTGCCGGTATTGCCAAAGACGATGTCATCCGGTTCGAGCAGCATCAGGGTCAGGCTGACAAAAAACGCAACGCTCACCAGGCAGAGCAGCCAGCCAAGCACGCTGAGGAAGCCCGACATCGTAGAACGTCGCACTGTCGGATGCGTCGTGCCACGCAGCATCCACCCCACCACCGGCCAGTGCACCAGCCCGGTCAGCAGCAGCACCAGGCAGCCGATGCCCAGCCCCAGCACCACCATGCTCGATTCATACCATTGCACCTTCACCGAGGAACTGGGCGGGCTGTTCTTACCAAAAAGATGCACCACCTGCCCCTGCTCATTGGCCTGGAACAACACCTCGTTCATGCCATCCTCTTCCCGGAAGCGGTAAGGCTCCACCTCGACATAGCGTCGCGTGCTGTCGCCCCGGGTAATGCTGATGGTCTGGTCGCTGTTCACCTTCACCGTGGAACTGCCCATGATCGAACCCAGCCGCAGAAACGTCGTATACGAGTGACGGGTATTGCGATACTCCCCCGCGATCTCGCTGGCCCGGCTGGTGAAACTCGGATCAGCCTTCACCCGTGCCGGCAGCGTCACCGGGAAGTACCGCTGCAGGAACGCTTCCTGAATGTGCTCGCGCACCCCACCGCTGGTCTCGGTGTTGAACGAAAAGAAGTAGCCTACTTTCTTGTCGGGAATAAGCTGCAGCAGCGAGTGGAAGTAGATGGTATCGCCGCCGTGCCCCACCAGCCGCAGGCCATGGTGCTGCTCTTCGAAGAAGCCGAAGCACATGGCACTGACCCGCTTGTCGTGCTGAAAGAGAGGCTGCCTCATCCGCTGGGCCGACTCCGCACTGAGGATGCGGGCCGTGCCGAGCTGGCCATCGTTCAAATGAGCGAGCATGAACTGGGCCATGTCCTTGCCGGTGCTCCGAACACAGCCTGCCGGGCCAGCCGGGATGTACTCGAACCCCTTGTCCACAAACTGGCCACCTTTCCATTCATACCCCTTCGACATGCCCGCCGGCAGCTTGTCCTTCGCCGGCTGTCGCACCAGCGACTGCGTCATGCCCAGCGGCTGAAAGATCTTCTGCTCGATGTAACTTTCCCAGGGCATGCCTGACACGCACTCCACCGCATAAGCAGCGAGAGCCGTGCCATGGTTGGAATACGATGCCAGCGTCCCCGGCGGACGCACCCGTGCCGGCAACTCCCCCTGCAACACCTCCCGCAGCGTACGGGAGTCAGGCTCCTTGCGGAACAACCCGAGGACGTGATCCTCAAACCCCGATGTGTGCGTGAGCAGATGCTGCATCGTGATCGGCTTGTCGTACGTGGCCTGGATGCGCACGTCCTTCACATACTTGCTGATATCCTCCTGCAGGTTGATCTTCCCTGCTTCCACCTGCTGCATCACCGCCGTCCAGGTGAACGGCTTGCTGATGGAGGCAATGCTGAAGAGGGTCTTGTCCGGATCGACAGGCTGCCGGGCCGCCACATCTGCATAGCCATAGCCCTTGCAGAGCACCATCCTGCCGTCCGCCACCACGGTCACCACGCCGCCCGCGATGTGCTTCTGCTCCATGATGGTGCGGATCGCTCCGTCGAAGAACGCCTCGACATCCGCAGCGTCAGTGACGCTGGCAGCCGGAGGCTTCTGCTTCGGTGCATCCTGCGCTGTGAGTGGCAGGGGGATGCAGCAGACAAGCAGGCTAAGTAGCAGATGACGCATGGCAGTATTCTCGCTTAGTTTCGCTACTTCACCATATTCGTCCGCGGGTTGCAACTCTTTGCTGCAGGGCTCGCGGAGCGTGCCTTTCTCCAATGTAGGGCACGCTGTGCGTGCCTCACCAAAGCTTGTACTAAGTGCAACAGATACTAGACAGGTAATGGGAACGTATAACAGCGCCCCAGATTGCAGGGGAATCTCATTGTGGGGAGGCACGCACAGCGTGCCCTACGATCGTTGCAATTGTACCCGTACTTCCTGATACGCCACCTGCACCGCTGGCACCTCCGCAATCAACCGGGCCAGCGGCGAGTCGCCCAGTTCCTCCTTCAGCAACTCCCGTGTCTGCTCCCAATGGCCAGCCACCGTGGCGTCGCTCACCTGTTCCTTGGAATCCTCCGTCTCATCGATGGCGACAATCAGCGTGGTGAAGGGCTGCAGCCAGGTGAAGCGGGGGTTGTGGATGAGCAGTTGCAGATAGTCGCCATTGCTCTTGATCGGGCCATGCTCGGTTTCATAACGAAGCCGCTCGGCATCGAGCAGTTGCTTGTGAAGATGCAACAAGGCAGCACGCAACGCACTGAGCGAAGCACGCCAGGGTTCATTGCGAAGAGATACAGGCATGAGGGGTACCATCTACGGGTTAACGGTCGATATTGTAGGATGGTCCGGTGTGAGGTCATGTCGCTGCAAGAGATATTCCTTCAGAGGCTGAAGCGATACCCGCATGAATTGATCCCGTTCGAGATCATAGATCATGTTCCAGTTGGCGTTGATCCGAAACTGACGCAGGACCTGAGACGCGGGCTTGAGTACAATGGAATAGCGGGAGCCCTGCACATCAAACGAGTCTTGCGTGACAACGCCATGCTCCAGGGGAGTCAGTAGCAACTGCTGAAGTAGTGCGTCCTCCAGTATCGTGGTGACGGACCTGTCTGCCAACGAGACCGACAGCCGGGTAGAGAGGACGCTGCAGCGCGGATAAGGCACAGCACTATCAAAAAGCCCGATCTTCCACGACATGCCGAGGAAAAGCAGAAACAGAAAAACCCAGACCCATGTGTAGTACTGGTTTCGATGTGCCATGCATGTACTACGCCAGCACCCGGGGTTGAAGTTCAATCACCACATCGGAGCAGCACCCAGCAACCGTTTGACTAGCCCGATTTGCCCGGCATGCAGCATCTCATGCTGGGCACACCATAGAATCGAACTCAGCTTCGTCGTCACAATCGGGTGGGGCTTCGGCGAGACATTCATCTCATCAAGTTCCTCCTCACGCAACAAGCCCACTTCGGACAGTGCCTGGGTGTGTAGCGTAGCCAGGGTCTGCCGTATCTCCGCCGGCGTAGGGTATTGTCCCGTCTGCTCGGCAGGTTGCGAAAGCCTGCCAAACTGCTCAACATACTGCGTCCGTGGGAAAAGGGCGTCATCCTCCGGACGATAGCCCCGGAGGCGATCCAGCAGCAGATTGTAATGAGCGATAGCCACATGCCCCACCTGCCAGCCAAGGTGCGTCGCCAGCCCGACTGGCATGCGGAACCAGTCGTCGTCGCTCACATTACTGAGCAGGTGTAACAGGTAGCCTCGCGAGAGTCTCAGTTGATCGACAGCAAGCTGCAAGCGGGACATGGAGAAACCCCGAAAAGCGAGTGGGAGGCGTCAGCCCCCTGAGTGAATACAAATGCGGCACACCTCATTGTATCCCGGAATCAGCCGGTACCACCCTCGTCCGCATGCATCACGCTACCCGCTGCATCATGGGGATCCACTTCACCGTCGCCCCCCACTTCTCGATGAAGTCGTTGTAGCCGTACAGGGGCGGGCGCGAGGTGTCGGCACCGTTCCACAGGAACTGCATGAAATAGAACTTGTTCATGATCATCTGCCGCTGGGCCTTGTCCAGTCCCGACACGTCGGCACCATCCAGATCGTCCGGCAACTCCTTAGGCGGGCCTTTGCCACCATAGGTCGAATACTTGATCGTAAAAGTCACGTGCATCTTCATGTAGGCCCGCAGCATGTCATACAGGATCAGGTCGGCGAACTTGTCGAATTCGCTGGCCTGGTAGGCGATATTGGCATCCAGTCCCGCCGCCTTGAACTTGCTTTCCAGTAAAGGAACCGGATCAGCTTCATACCAGACGATGAACCGGTGCAGCACTGCTTCCACCCGGCTCGTCGCAATCAGCGCCTTCTGGATCTTGCCGATCACCTGGGTCAGTATCTGGTTCTTCGCCTGGAAGGCCTGCAGCCTCTCGGCAGTGGCGGCATCCACATCGGCCCGGGCCGCCAGCGGATTCTTCACCGCTTCGATGAGGTCCTTCGACGCGGCATCCAGGCTCTGGGAAAACTTCTGAAGCGTCTGCCCCTGACTGGCTACGAAGCTGGCCCGCTTCTGCACCTCCTGTTCCAGGTCCGTGATCAGCCCTTCCCAGCCTGTTGCTGTCGAACGCTGCGCCGCCTTGGCCAACTGCTTCAGCGAGGGGTCGCCGTAAGTTCGCAGCGTGCGCCCGACAGCGGCCTGCACCAGGCCCAGGTGAGGCAGCGCCGCCAGGGCGACACCCGCGAGGATGTCCACGATCACCGGCTTCGATGCCCGGGCCGCCAGAATCTGGTCGTACTCGCCGCTGGCTTTCATCAATGCCCCCAGCAGCAGCGTCCCTTCGTTCTGTATGGCATGCACCCTGCTGGTGACGTAAGCCAGCGCTTCAATCCGCCGGTTGGTCAGCTTGTTCCGGGCAATGCTCTGCAGTTCCGCCTGCTTCTGCTGCTCTTCCAGGACAAGCTGCTTCTTCAACAAGGCACACGACTGCACCACCCGCAATGGCTTCGGGCCATGCTTATCGCAGGTCTTTTTCATCTGATCCAGCGCCTGCTGTTCTTCCTTACTGAGCGTCTCGGGCACGTTGATTCTCCCTGTAGTGTCCACCAGGGATATCCGCGTCACCCCCACATTCGGCCAAAATCAGGACCGCATTAGGAAACGAATTCCCGACGACACCATTAAGTCACAGCTGAACTCAGGAAGTGCTTCGCCGACGGAGATACCCCCTCACCGCTGGCCAGACAGCTGGTACGTCAGTGTTCAATTGACTTCGAAGGTGGAACTAATGAGAATGGAATCGCTACTGCTGTCATGCTTCACTTGAAATGACAATGGAGTGCACCCCTTACGAGAGACTGATCATGAAATGGACAAAACGATTGATCATCCTGGTATTTCTGCTCGTCGTACTGATTCCCATCATCATGTTACTCAGGATGAAATGGTACGGAGGCGTGTTGCACACGGAGAACTTCAACAAGATCACACCAGGCATGCTGTTGAGTGATGTAGAGGCACTCCTGGGAGGTCCATCCGGCAATTACGGTCGCCCCTGGCCAACAACTTTTGGTCAATCTGACGAAGGAATTGTGGTTCCATCTGCAACAAAGGTACGCTATTGGGTGAATGACAGTTGCAAACTGGAGATCTACTTCACCAGCGGAAACACCGTATCCTTCACGCACAAGCGTGCCAGTTATTTTCAGAGTGGAGAGATGACCTTTGCTGAGAAGGTGAAGTACATATTCTCTCGGCTGCTCGCGTGGTGATAGCGGTTTGGTCACGAATTGATCAAGATCCCTTGAACAGCAAATATGTCAGCATGGTTTGTATTGGGAGATTGCCATCAAGGCGGGACTGAAGACACTCAGATAAATGGGAATCAAGATGATTGGGGTAAAAGCAGCACTGTTCTTCTGCATATTCATGGCCTTCATTATGACAGGCGTGATAGTTTCTGTCAGGTACAGTTTCCCTTTCATCTACGGTGTGTTTGTCGGTATTCTTGTGAGTTACATGCTGTATTCTGTCTATTCATGGTGCCTGTATTTCAACACATGGCTTCGTGCGCGACACGATCATGAATAAAAGTGGCTGCGGCATCGTGCTCTCATAGCGGGGAGGCACGTACAGCGTGCCTACGAGTACTGTACGTACCACAAGTGGCTCGTGGTGTCTCGACCGAACTCGGTGACGATTTCGCAATTCTCTGAAAGATTTCGACGCAGACCGTCTACCTGCTCTTGTGAGGTGGTACTTCTCCACCTGACACCAACCACAGGAGATGATCATGATTACGCTTCGTACTTCTACCCGCCTGACTCTCGCCGTCTTGTCCGTGAGCCTCGGCGCAACTGTTGCCCTTGCCGCCGACAAGAAGCCCAGCAAGCCAGCCAAGGCGAATGCCCCTGCTGTTGTGCAAAAGACACACACACCGGCTATCACATCTCCTCGAGATGTAGCCAGCAGGCAAGCAACTGGTCGGACCAGGCAACCTCAGCAGTTCAGTATGCAGGCACTCGTCACGAACGAGCAGATCAAGAGAAAACCTACTAAGCAATTGAATAGCGGAGGCGGAGTGTCGGCTCAGAATGATGCCGGCACACGGAATGGGACCAGCCTGGCACTCGAAGGCATGATTGACATGGTCAAGGGTATGGGCAAGGTGCTCTCTCCGAAGGGGAACACTCATGAAGGGTTGGAGCAGACCTCCAAGGGATGGGCTAAGGTCAAGACAGGTAGCAACGGCGATCCCTCCGACAACGGCCCCAAGCTCAATGATGAAGGCAACAGCAACGGCAACAACAACGGAAACAACAACAACAACAATGGCAATGGCTCGGGCGGCAACGGATCGAGCGGTGGCACCGGCGACAGCACCGGCAAGTAATTCCAGTCTCACTCTTCAGAGCGGACCACCCCCTCGGGTGCTCCGCTCTGTTGTTTGCTGGGCGGGTTAACGAACAGTTGTTGCAGGTACTTGTCTATCGTCGTGAGCAGTTCGCTCCAACCCTGGTCGCAGCATGGTCAGTGGAGGTTTCCCCTTGGTCCAGCCATAGCTAGCGTGGGTACACGCAAGCTATGGCACACGACGAAATGGTTGGCAGGAAAGACGCGACAATAAAACATCTACGAGGAGAAAACATGTCATCCATTCGCTATCTGGCAGCCATCGGACTGGCCTTGTGCCTGGGTGCATTTGCTGAAGCAGGTGAAAAGGACGCGTCTGGCGTACATGCTGCTAAGGTGCAGCCGTCGGCCCCTCGCGGTGGCCACACGGGCCAGGCAAAGGGATGGGTCGGGGCGGGAGTCGAATGGTGCATCAAACCCGCATTCCAAACTACTCGACCCGCACCGGGTATTGGTTCGTGGACATCCTGGGTAGAAGTAAGATCTGCTCCCAGAATCGCAGCGAAGAAACGTTAACTGCTGCATCGTTAACCGTACCCGCAGTCAACGGTACAGAACGCAATCCGATTATCGAGACAATACTCATCGCGCAATCCACTTCAGAGGTAATTGATTTATTTGATAACGCCGTCGGGAATAATTCGAACAGGCTTGCATCGTAAGCGTGAATACACGCAGCTTGCTATCATGTTTTCTAAATCAATCGTATCGCTCATTAATCTGCTTGTCACTCTAACGGTGCTCGCGCTCCATGTTGGGGCATCTTTGTTAGTGTCGTTTGTAGCTGGATTGATATGTTGTTACATCTACTCGCAGACCTTGCATACCCGCCTGCCGCCTGACACCAAGGACTGTGTTACTGGAGGAATGGCACCATTCCTGAAAATCCAGTTCATATTCCTGATCATCGGAGCAATCATTGGATGTATCTGGTGGTTTAACTCGACGGTCAAGGCCTTGGCCAGTCAGACTTTGCAGGCCAAGAGTGAGGGTAGCGATTGGGCCAACAGTCGTGGCACGTAGCATGCCCCACTGGCCTGTTGGGAGACTACGAGACTAAGTTCATGATGAACTTCGCCGCAAGAGATAGCCACGCTGCCATATTGTCATTGGCATGCCTGCCCACCAGCTACAATAACCCTCGGCTAGCCCTCTCTTCCAAGAACACCACCACATGGATCGCCAGAAGTACGACCACCTGGTGAAGACCTTCTTCACCTGCGATACGGCAAGCATCTCCAGCATCTTTCAGGAGTTGCTGCGGGCAGCGGCAGCGGAGGAATCCCTTCCTCCGGGGCATCTCATGTCGCAGAACTACGACACGGCCCAGGTTAACCCTGAGATCCATGTGTTGCCGGGCAACCTGAAGGATGCCCGCGACGCCATCTTCCCCTTCTTCTGGGGCACCGATGGATGGTCCTCTCCACTCCACCTGGAAAACGTGCGTGGCCCGGCCAACAACGCATCGCTTATCGGGGCGCTGGCCTGCCTGTTGAAGAACCCCAACCTCTGCACCGATACTTACAGCCAGCGGTCGAACGAGCTGGAAGTGAAAGCCATCACCGCTCTCGCCAATCTGCTCTTCTACCACACCAACGACCCGTGGGGTGTGTTCACCATGGGAGGCACCATCTCCAATATGTATGGTGCCCGCATCGGCATCGAGAAGGTGCTCCCCGGGGCAATGCACCGGGGACTGGGAGGCGAGAAACTCGCCGGCATCGTCTCGCAGGCATCCCACTACTGCAACCAGACCATCGCTGGCTGGCTCGGCCTGGGCACCGAGCACCTGCACGCCATCCCCACCGATGCCAACCTCTCCATGCGGCTCGATCTGCTCACCGAGAAGCTCGAGGAACTCTACTCCCAGCAGATCAAGGTGGCCTACGTGGTCGCCACCTTCGGCACCACGGATGGCTTCGGTATCGACGACATCGACACCATCCGCACGATCCTCCATGAGCAGGCGAAGAAGCACAGCCAGCCTGCACCGCAGTTGCACGTCGATGCTGCGGTGGGATGGGTGACGAGCTTCCTCAGCGACTACGATACCGAGAAGAACCCGCATCGCTTTTCACCGACGATGATCCCGCTGATCCAGACAGTGAAACGGCTCAACCAGGGGCTGCGGTCAGCCGATTCCATCGCGGTCGATTTCCACAAGATGGGCTGGGGCCACTACCCCAGCAGCGCGTTCATCGTGAATCATCGCAGCGACCTGAAGTATCTATCACGCACAGTGGAGCAAACGCCTTACTTTTCGGAAGCCGACTCGCGCCGTGATCCTGCCCTCTTCACACTCGAATGCTCCCGCCCCGGCCTCGGGCCCTACACCGTGATGGCCTCGCTGAACGGCATGGGTCTGGAAGGCTGGCAACTGCTGGTAGTCCGGGCCCTGGAGCTGGCCAACATCCTGAAAGAGCGGCTGAGCAAGCTCGAGTATTGCCAGGTGCTGAACGCCGGCACTGTCGGTCCCAGTGTCTGTTTCTGGGTGCTGCCCAAGGGCAGAAACGCCCGGGAGATCCTGGATCGGCTGATGGCCGGGCAGTTGCCAGCAGACAAGGTGGAGCGCTACTTCGCCGAGATTCGCCGCATGTATGACAAGCGGGACAAGGTGATCGACCCGACGAAAGATGCCCGCCTCAGCTTTACCACCAGCATGGGCTACTACCCGCACGGCATCGCCTTGCCCGCCTGGAAAGCCGTCTTCTTCAACCCCCGGACCGATGAATCACACATCGACCGGCTGATGTACAGCATCGAGGAGATGGTGTAGGGGTGTATTGACAGTGTATATTGACCGTCTTTGCGGGATACGGACAAGGAGTACTCTGTTGACAGCAAATACCAAGACGAGCGTAGTGATCAATCTTCGGATGAAGTTGCCGCAGCGGCAATTGATCGACCAGGCTGCTTCTGCCGTCGGCAAGAACCGTAGTGAGTTTCTGCTTGAGGCAGCCACCCGTGCTGCCCAGGAAACGCTAGCGGATCAACGGGTGTTCCCGATGACAGCGGAACAGTGGAAGCGGTTTCATGCGGCTCTCGATGCCAGGCCCAGGGTCAATGCCAAGCTTCGCAAGGTGCTTGCAGCGGCTTCTCCTTGGGAAACGTCGAAGTAGTCAGGGCAAGGGGCTGGGGCAGGCATTGCTGAAAGATGCTTTACTGCGAACCGCACAGGCAGCAGACCTGGCCGGTATTCGTGCCGTGATGGTGCATGCCATTTCCGAGGATGCCAGGGCGTTCTATCGGCAAGCAGGATTTATCGAGTCGCCCCATGATGCGATGACACTGTTCCTGACTCTGCAGGAAATACGGGCGACGATGCGGAGTGTGATGGAGGGGTAGCGCGGAAGCATCGCATGCTGGGGCGAGCTTGATGCCTCGCGAGCACAAGTGTCTCGCGACTGTGGCGTTCGACCCACCCTGCCTGACTGCTGCTTCCCCCATCCATCACCAGACAGTTGCAGCAATTCCCACTGTGCACGGAGCGTCCCATCAGCTAGAGTTGCTTCATGGGCGATTCTCAGCTAACAAGTCGGCCTGCGCGCACTGCCCTTGGCTGGTCTCTCCTCGTTCTCGGTACCGTGCTCTGCGCTCTCTTTGGTCCAGCGCTGCTCGTTGATGAACTCTATGCAAGCTGGAAAATGTCAGAGGTCGTTGATGGCGTGGTCATGACGAATGATTTCAGAGAGAAAGTTGCGACTAATGAAACTTCACTCAGGTTCGTGAGCATCGAGTACACTGTTCAAGGCATCAGATACTTTGGAGTGAAGTACGGAGCAAGTTGGTTCTGGCCTCAACGAGAGCGAGAGTCATTTCTTGCCAGTCTGATAACGGAAATCCACTATCAGCCGGGGACCATCGTCCCGGTTTACTATGCAAACGATCATCCTGAACGAAGTTGTCTTCACCGGGGAGTGAGTAGTATCGCATTAGGGCTGATGCTCATGAGTCTGGCGATAGCAAGTGCCTTGGCAGTACAACAGTGGAGCAGACTGCTTTGGTTGCATGAAGACGGGTATACAGGACTTTTCATGCTGTTTGCATTGCTATTACTTCTCTTCGGTCCGACTGTCGTGAATATGACATGGGCAATCGTGATCTTGGTTTTCATGGTGGGATGTTCCACTCCTGTTTGGAAGTGGCTCAAATCACATTCACCACGAGCCGTACAGTCTGATGTCCTTGATTCGTCATCAGATATGCAGGGTTAGTTTGGGCAGGGTGGGTCGAACGTTAAGTCATCGTGGTGTTCGCGATTTCGCGACGTCAAGCTCGCCCCACCGCACGGCAGCGACATAGTAGTGTCAATGCACGGTACCTCCGCGATCAGGGTTCGGTGATCGTGGATGCTACCGTACTACTTCGTCCACTTCGCCAGTTGGAAGTAATCGTACCGATCCGGGTGAGATATTCGGAAGCTCGCTTCCCGATACCCTGCTACGTCACACAATCGGCCTGGTCAGGCTACGCACAGCCCAACCAGGCCAACCATCCAGCTTACAGAGGCAGGTAGGTGATCCGGCTGCTGCGGGCACCCTGCACCTGCACATTGGGCGTCACCCACAGGTAATCAAGCGGGCCGGCTTTCACCTGGGCCACGACCTTGCCCAGCGTCATGTAGTTCGGGTAAGCCGCCAGGTGGATGTTGTCGGCATTGCCTTCACCCTTGACGCGCACGCGGAAGTAGGCATCGGTAGCATCCGCAGCGAGAATCGTAGCGATGTGGATGTCGTCCTTATTGCTACCACCTTCCACGCTCAGGTCGATAGACCCGGTATTGATCAGCGGAGTCATGATGCTCGTTTCCACGACGGCGCTACCCGTCGTAACAGGGTTCATCATGGTAAGGGTGCCGACGTTGATATTGTCTTTCCCAGCACCACCATCAATGGCGAACTTGACATCTCCGGAGTTATTGAAGGCAGCATTATCACCGAGGCCGACACCGAGAGTATCGTCGCCGGAGCCACCACGCATGCGCACCTTCAGCTCGCCTGTATTCTCATACGTGTAGCCATTCAGCGGTAATAATTCACCATTACCGTTGGTGTAGGTTTCAAAGCCAAAGAAGAGATTGTCGTTGCCCGACTCACCACCCACATCGAGCTGAATGGTGCCCGCGTTGTAGCCTTCACTGCTGGTACTGCCAAGGAACGCATTGACAGTGTCGCTGCCTGAACCGCCAAAGACATCAGTGTGGATGGCTCCACCGTAGTTGCTTCCACCATAGCGGAAGCCGACATAGTCGTTGCCCGATTGGCCATTCAGCCTGACACGCAGGCGGTCACCGGAATGGAGATCAGCAAAGAACCCCATGTAGATGTCGTCGTTGCCAGAACCGCCATCGACGTTGAATTCGTAGTGGCAGGGAGCCATGGGAATGGCTGGTCCCATCATGACACCGCTGCCATAGATATCAGCATCGAACTTGTCATTGCCGGAGCCCAGGTCCACGTCCATACGGAGCGTGGGAGAGCCCATCGACTTGTTATCGACATAAAACGTTACGCCATCGTCGCCACCATAGGCGTTGATGCGGATGCGGCTGATGCCCGAATAGTTGACACCGAAGTTGCCATCGGCCTGGACGTTATAATTGCCGTTCCCCGCATCCTGAATGTCGACATAATCCGGACCGGAGGAACCTTTGAGAAACAGGGTAGCACCCTGCTGCCAGACGCTGAACGCCGGCACCTGACGGTCTTCCAGGGCTTCCAGGCGTGGCTGAAAACGGTTCCTGCCAGCAGCACGAAGATTGACTCGCATGGTGTACTCCAGGTTGACAAACCACTTCTGCCAGTCGGCACAACATGCCCGACCAGCCTGTGACACCCTGCTGTCACCATGACAGCTACGTGTCACACTGTCAGTCTATTCAGTTTGCCAGGGCCGCCGGAAGGAAATGTGGAGGGCGAACGAGCCTGTAGAAACTGACAACTGGACATCCAGGTCATAATTTGTAGCACGACGAGATTGGGAAGGCATGATTTGCGTGCAATACCGACTCCCACGAGGTATATTGCAATTGCCTGGAAGATTGCCGCTGCGGGATGCGAGGTTCCAATGTCGTCACATGTTCCTGACGTACCCCCCGAGCAACCGGGACCGCCCTCACGACCCTCCCTGTCAAGGGAACTATGGACTCTCAGCAAGGTCATCCTCGGAGTTGCGTTCATCGCCTTTGGTTGCTGGCGAATATGGATGATCGCGTTCGGTCCGGATGAATCGTTGCTCTTCGGGTACCGGGTGAGGACCACGAGTGCCACGAAGCAGGCGCAAATACTGAGGGAGCAGGGCCTCGCCCTCCGCGAATTAACCAGAACCGTGCCCGACCCCAAGCAGCGGGCCGACCGAGCCGCGGAAATCACAAAGAACATGGAGGCCCGGATCGTGGAACAAGCCGACATCGATCGCCGAGGGTATCGCACGCAACGATGGATGGAACTGTTCGTAGTCGCATTTCTATTCTACACCGCTCCGGGTCTGGTTACTGCAGGCAAAGGTATCCTGTGGGGACTGAAGAACAAGCAGAACCAGCCCCCGGAATGAACAGGCACCAGCGTGCAACAGAAGGGTGAATACCTTTCGACCTGCCAGCACCGTCCTATCATTTGCCGCTACGCGTACAGCCCAGCCCGGGCACCACTGCACCTGAGATTGCGATTGCGGTATCTCGTCCTGCCTGCTATCAGTCGCCATCGTGCGGAGGGACGTTATGCTCACCCTACAACTCGTCTGGCGGACCGGGCAGTTGAGTTTGCTCTTGCTGGCCCTGGCTTCCTTCTGTCTATGTGCCTGCGGAACGATGGCCAGCTTGCAGGAGATCACCCCGCAGAGCGACCCTGCGTTGCTCTACTATTCAGGCATCCGACTCGATGCGAAAATCATGCTGGAAGAAACGCTCAAAGCCCGCATCGTTTCCGTCGCATTCCGAACCCTGGACTTCCCGTTATCCTTTGCCTGCGACACTGTCCTGCTGCCGTTCCATGCCTGGTCACACATACAACAGTCCATCAACCCGCCCCCAGCAGTCCAGCCAGAAGCAAGCAGCGACCCCAAAGCTGAGGTTCATAAGTAGCTGGCTTCAGACTCGGCAGCATGTGGGCGACATCGACTCCGCGTGATCGTGAACTCATCATTAGGGAGACAACGAAGCCAGGCAGGGTGGGTCGAGCGCAAAAGCTTCGTGGCAATCTTGCTCTTGCGTCTCTATTGTATCGCTCGACCCTACACTTCTTGTTTGGCATCCCCCTTGTCCATCTCTCGCACCATGTCACGCAAACACTTCTTGAGACTCACGTTTCCTCGCCGATAAACCTGCATAAGCTTGGCGGATGGCTGCCTCCGCTCAGGCTGAAAGCCAACCCATTTTGGAAAGAGCGAGAGTGCAAGATCCCACATCGGTTTGAGTTCTTCCCGGGGCTTGTTGAGCATCAAACTAGTTCGATACGCAACGATACACCGCAGCGCCCAGATTACCTCGACGGGCAATTCACTGTGTGTCTCGTCTGACCAGATCAATGCTCCCGACATTATCTCGTACGAAACCTTTGGCCACCAACCCGGCGAACAAATGGCGTTCAGTTGGTCGGCATAGGCGGTTAGCGTCTGAACAGGATCAAAATGACGAGCATCGTCAGTCATAACTTTCGCCTGATGCCGAACGGAACAGCTCAGCAGCGGCGGGCCCGAGTGAGCTATGAACCCCGAAAAGCCTAAACGCTCCCGCCGTCTGCTGCAGCACCTTGTTCGGCGTGCCTTTGCCTGGCGACCCGCTGCAACGCTTCCGTGTATTGAACATAATCGAAGGCGAAGCGCGGGAGCTGCCCACCCAGCCGCGCCTCCTCCGGCGGGAACTCGGCCCACGCTGACCACAACACCTGACCGACGGACACCTCGATCCGGGTGGCGTAGGCTCGGCAGGCGTACTCTCCGCAGTTGCACACCACGACCGCGCTGTACTCTCCGCACCATCCATCAGCGGGCTCACCCAGCATGTGCCGGGACGGCGGTAGTGCAACACGGGCTGGCACCCAAACATACTGCCCTTCTGGCTGCGGCGCGTCGATGACCGACCACCACGGGGCTTCCACGCGTCGGACGATGTCGATGAGGCTCTCCCCATCGATCCAGATGGCGACGCCCACATCGTGCGGGTGGGCGACGGTAGGCTGCAATTCAAATCGGATGACGTTCATCCGCAGCACGCCCTCCGCCGCCGAACACGTGTTTATCCCAATAACCGCATTGCGATAAACCCTGATTCCCTTCAGATAATACCGACCAGCCTCTCGCACTGTCAACGATTCTCAGCTAGTTCTTACGCCTGGCGGCATGCCGATCCCGTTTATCGCAATGGGGCATCGTGAAACTACATGACCTCCTCAACGCTCGGGGGCCAAAGCTTGCGTATATTCACGCTATCTTTGCGGAGACTACAGCACCCGTGCGTTGATCCCCACGCATGTCCCTTTGCACCCTGATGTGAAAAGCCTGCGGAAGCCGTCGCAGGGGTATGCGCCCGCTGAGGCAGGTGTCGTTCTGGTGCGTGAGTAGCATACCCCTGTTGCCGCGCGAGGATCAGGGGTAAGCTTCATGGAGTGATTGCGCGATGTCTCTGCGTGGCGGTCGCTTACCCCTGCCACAGCTTCGGCGTGACATGCCAATGTCACCCCGCAGGCCACTGCATCCAGCTGAAACGGTTCCACTACTTGGCGGAATCTGGCTGCACGGAAGGACCGAGGGCTTGACAACCAGGGCTATAGAGGTTCGGCGTCGGGCCACAGTCGGCGACCGTCGAGCGACAGCACCGCACGCAGTTCGCTGAACCGGACGTACCGCCCGATGGGCCGGTTGTGGGGGTGCTTCTGCGGCAGGTCCGCGGACAGGCCGCCCACGCCCTCCGGGTCGTCGGCCGGCGGCGTGATCGACACCCCGCCGCCGCGCAGCAGCCGCTCCCGGCCGCCGCACGTGTACTCGATTACGAACACGGGCGGCCAAACAATCGCCAGCAGTTGCTCATACACTCGCACCGCCCCGGAGCCCTCCCTCGCCGAAAGAATCCATGCATGCCGCCTTGGATATCGGCATCACACAGAGACATGTTCCTGTCCACCATTCTGGCAATCGATTTGGGGAAGTACAACAGTATTCTGTGTTGGTTCGAGATTGGGCGCGGCTTCCCTTTCACCCAACTTGCGATTGCGTAAGCCCGGAAGCCTGCTATAGCCCGGATGTGCATTACTCTGCCGGGTTCGTGCCTTGAACGAAGAGCAGGTCCTCAGCCAAATCCTGGAAGACGAAGGCCTCACCAGCGACCTGGATGAAGCCGAGGCTACCCGTCTGACCAACGCCCTCCTGGCTCAGGCCAAAGTCATCGTCCAGCAGGCCCACTCGGACGACGAAGGCTGGACACGCATCAAAGCCCTGCGCCAGCGAGGCAGGCAGATTGCCAGCATAGTAGCGACCTATCGGGACGATGGTCCCGAGAAGGCCCAGCAGCGGGCTCTGCAAGCCAAGCTGCCCTGGCCTTCAAAGCCGCCTGCGACCGCGAGCCAGTTGCTCGAGCAACTCCTGGCCATCAGGGAAGGAACCTAGTCATGCCTCCCATGTTCAACATTGCTGCCATCAAGTACGTGGCCAAGGGTGTCTACCATCTCTCGAAGAAGCGGGTCGGTGGTTCGCTGATCTCCAACCTCGTCTGGCTGGTCCTCTTTATCGCGGGCGGGTTCTCCGGCGGATACTACGGCACGCCGGTGCTGAAGTTCCTCTGGAAACATCGCGAACAGGTGATGGAACTGGTGAAACGGTTCCAGCAGCGCGATGGACACGATGATGCCCCGCTGTCGGGCAGTGTCGCCGTCTACTTCACCGATCCAGGCGACAATGCCCAGGCCCATGGCAACCCGGCGGAGAAGCTGGCCGAGTACATTGACCAGGCTACGTCAACGATGGAAGTCTGCTGCTTCGAACTCGATAACAAGATCATCGTCGCTGCTCTCGAACGGGCAGTGAAGCGAGGCGTGCAGGTCCGCATCGTCACCGAGACCGACTACCTCGAAGAATCAGGCATCACCGCGATGAAGCAGCTCAACGTGCCCATCATCGACGACAAGCGGAACGGCTCGCTCATGCACAACAAGTTCATCGTCTTCGATCGCAAGCGGGTCTGGACCGGCTCGATGAACTTCACCGAGAACTGTGCCTACAAGAACAATAACCATGGCGTCTTCATCGACAACGAACAGCTGGCGGAGAACTACTACACCAAGTTCCGCTGGATGTTCGAGCTGCACAAGTTCGGCGGCGCTCCGAGCAAGACCGACAAGATTCCCCATCCGACCATCACCCTGGCCGACGGCACCCAGGTGGAAAACTACTTCGCCACCCATGACGAACCGGCCCAGCAGGTCATCCGCACGCTCAGCAAAGCCAAGAAGTCGATCCACTTCCTCGCCTTCAGCTTCACCCACGATGGCATCGGCCAGGCCATGCTCGACAAGGTGAAGCTCGGCGTCGAGGTGCAGGGCGTGTTCGAGAAATCACAAAGCACCAACAGCCACACCGAATACAACCGCATGAAGCAAGCCGGGCTGAAGGTCTACCAGGATGGCAACTCGCGTAATATGCACCACAAGGTGATCGTCATCGATGGCGAGATCGTCATCTGTGGCTCGTTCAACTTCAGCAAGAGCGCCGATGAATCCAACGACGAAAACCTGCTGATCATCCACAGTCCTGCCGTAGCGAAACGGTTCGAGCAGGAGTTCCAGAAGGTCATGACGCAAGCCAAACCCGCCGAGCCGATCCTGCAGTAAGGGGCAGTCTTCGAAATGTAGGCATCACGCTCCGTCGTGATGGCCGCTTGCAAATGATCGGCATGCTCTGCTGTGGCCCAACAATAACAGTGGCTGCGCGACATCATGTCATCGGAGTCTCCGCTATCGTTCTCATCTAGCGATGATGCATCTGGGTTGCAGTGGCCATCTCGCGGAGCGAGATGCCTACGAAGGTTGCAGACTTTTCCGAGGCCAGGCGGACCAGGTGGCCAGGGCGAAGAGTGTGGCGATGGCGCTCCAGCACCACCAGGAGCGGGAGCCGCTGACATCCCAGAGGGTCAGGGTGTCGTGCATCGTATGGAGCAGCCAGTTGCCGTCTTCGGAGAGTTGAACGCGCTCACGTAGCGCAAAGAAAAATGCCTGCGGATCGATGGATCCAGACTCGGGCAGGCAGAATGTACGTGCTAGCTGGCCGGTGTGCTTGTTCCAGAACTGCAAGTGATGCCGGACTCCCTTGAGCGACAAGAAGTCGACTACCGCATGCCACCAGGAAGCCTTGACCCAGTCAGGAGGCAGATACGACAGCTTTTCCATATGATCCGTGACCAGATGCTGATCTGTGTACGCCAGGAAAAGCGCATTGGTGCAGGCCGGAGACAGCTTGATGTCGCTGGGCACCCAACAACCATCGGGCTGCCGATGGTACCAGGCAGGTTGTTCTTTGATAGAGAGTTCCCACGGTGTGAAGAGGATGTGCTGCCCGTCGTCCATAAGGCAGGGGTTGCTCAATGGAGGTATAAGTGTTTTGTTGCTGCCGTAGTCTTTGAGATCGCCGTCCGAAGCAATGATGAGTCGATGTTGTGTATTGAAGAGATACCGCGGGATGGTGAACTCTGTGTTCACTTGTCCAGCCCACCCCGGTCGACAATGCCAACGTACCTGCCATCAGGACTGAAACAGAGCTGCATGGGAAACGATGAGAAGTTGTTTGCGTATTCGAACCTCTTCAGGCATTGCCCCGTTTCGATGTCGAGCAACTGAAAGTGCGCTTGATCTTCATTAAATGCCAGCAACTCCCGTTTATTGCTCGATAAGCCCCACTTCCATTGTTCAGAGACACGTACCTTCCATGCCTCCGCTGTTTCACCAACACGCAGTTTATCAGGCTCTTTGAACTCAGCAGTGACCGGATGCAGTGGCAATCGCTTGACGCAAGTCCCTCGATACAGATCATAGCCCTTCAGATCATAACGTTGTCCTTCGCGAGCAACGGTGTAGACGAGCTTGGCAGGAATATCGAAGCCGAGGAGAGTTTCATCAAGTAATGATCGTATCGTCCACTTCCCACTGCTGAGAGGTGCTTCAATATGCCATTGCTTCTGTGGCCAGGCGCGGTGGGTCAGCCAGGCGGACCCCAGCAACAGGAGGGCCAGAGTGATACGCCAGAAGGAGAAGCGTCGTTTCATACTGCGAGCGTACCGCAAGCGGGTGGCTGGTACAAGGGCGAGCAGGATGCACTTCGCCGCGGGAGGATCCCCCTCACCCCCGGCCCCTCGCCCCGCGGGGAGTAATGTTGGCATTACGCCTGGCGATTTGTCATACTGGTCAGCTCTTCACGAAAAATCGCGGGGTGGGGTATGTGTGCCAGGAACGGGCGGCTGGTGGGGCTCACACTTGGTGCTGTCCTTGGTCTGAGTGCCATCCTCGTCGCATCCATGCCTGCGTCGTCGTCAGAAGGAAAGTACGCGATTCTTTTTCAGTTCCTCTCCGACGATTACCGCCATAACGGCCGAGCTGTCAGCTTCCCCAAGGATGGCGACGCCTGTTCGATCTTCTTCGTCTCGGACAATCCCCGAGTGGTGGCACTGGCAGAAGACCTGCAAGACCTCATCTACCTGCGTGTGAAGCTGAAAGGCGCCACCGCCTACTGGCGTAAGGCAGCGATGGACCCGCAGGAGTTACGCAAGAACATCATCGACCGCATGATTGATGAAATCCCACGAGCCAGGACGCGGGAAAACCGACGCAACTTCGCCGACGACATCATGACCGATCTGCAGCTCTCGGTGCCGAGTAATACCCGTGCTGTCGCTGCAATCCAGCTGCTCAGCCAGGTGCAGAAGATGCTGCAGGGAAGCATTCCACCACTGCTCGAAGAACGCTACCCGGGTGTAGCTGAGAATGCGGATGCACTCTCCATGAAAGTGGTACTGGAGCCTGGCAAACTACCCGCCGAGATGACTCTCGTGAATAAGAGCGGCATGACGCTGGAAAACGCCCTGGTCTGGTACTCGCTCGACGTCGACCCGCCTCCAGGCATCAGTAAAGAGGAGTTAGAATCGCTGCGCTTCGCCCGCGACATGGGTTTCCGCAAGGCAGTACAGACCCGCTTCCGGGATCGTGAATTGCAGGACTTCGCGACCAGCCTCGGCTCGCACAACATCATCTATATCCCGGTCCTGAAGCCGAACGATACGGTGAAAATCCCCTACGATCTGGGCGCTGTTCGTCGCTGCCATCGGGCCAAGTTCTCGCTGGTCAGTGATCAACTGAAAACGACAGAGCAGGACATCGAAGGTCTCAAGGAGATGCAGCAGAAGATCGAGACGATGGTAGCTCCCCGCGCCGGGACCAGTGCTCCTGGCAAAAGCGGCACCCCTTCCAAGGCTGGTTCCAAAATAGCCAACAAAGGTACGACCTCCGCCAAGCCGCCGAGCGATGGGCTGGCTGTCAACTCCGTTTGGCGTGGCACCTTGAAGGCGGGAAGCGGCCCCGCCCAGCAACTGGAACTCACCATCATGCAGCGTGATGGCAACCAGTTCAAGGGGCGTGTCAGTTTTAACCGGCGCGGGGCCAGCGGTGCACAGGGCACCATCGAAGGGCAGAATGTTTCCTGGAACCTCGTGATTCGTGGCGAAACGACTGACTTGAAATACACCGGTACGGTCAAAGGCAGGCAACTGACAGGAACCTTCACCGGACCCGGGAGCAACAATCAACCTGTCGAGGGCACCTTCTCGTTGAGCCTGGAGACAGGCCCGTGTAAGTAGGGGTTGGTGCGAGACCCACTGTGCCCAGCTATTTTATCTTTCTTAGCTTAAGCAAGTAGAAATGGTCTTCTTTGCTCGTGGCAAACTGCTTCGGGAGGTCCTTGTCGTCATGGAGTCCGAAAGCTGCAAAACACACGGTTAGTTCATCGTTTGCTATACGATAGATTCCCATGCTGCAAATGAACGGTATCGAGAGAGTGAAGTCGATTATGCCTTTCGATTTGCTCTTTGAAACATAAATCTCATAAGGGGCCAGTGGTGCTTTAGGAAGCCACTCATTGTTGAACCGGAAGGAGAATCTGAGTCGATCAATCTTGATCTGTAGTCCTTTGAGTTTGTGCTGGCTCTCCGTGATGGACACTAATTCCACGCCACGGTGTTCTGCGTATTCAATGGTCCATGTGCCTTCGAGCGCATTCAGTATCCTGGTGTATTCCCGGATGTCGGCAGTGATCGAATGAAGTGCCAGCACCATCAGTAAGCAAGCCATGTGTATTCCTCGCTAGAGACACATACTCAAAGTGTGATCCACGAGTTTCGCCGTTCACATCCATGCCACGTTACCACTCAATACCTACCCGCATTCCCCGGTGGGGAGAGGGGAGCAGTGTAGTCATCATGCTCCGTCGTGATGCGGGGCTGGACGTCGCGCGTTGGTGTGCGTCTACTGCAGAGGGCTGCGGGAAGGTGTGCAGGGTGGGACGGGCGCGAGAATCGCGAAGCACTCGTGGTCGTGCCACGGTAAGCTCGCCCCACCGGCGTCTGGCGAGATATTGGTGGGGCGAGCTGGAGGAGGCGAGGCCACCAATTCCACGAAGCTTTAGCACTCGACCTGCCCTTCGCAACTTACTGGTTGCCCTCGATGTCCAAAGCATACGAGTGATGGCTTCGCTGCTGGAGGATCCCCCTCACCCCCGGCCCCTCTCCCCGGTGGGGAGAGGGGAGTGCACTGTGATTTTTGTTGAGTCGCCCCCCGGGTCAGCGGTACCATAGCACCCATCTCCCAGGTGACTGCCGTGGCTATCCCTTCTCTTGAACCTGCTCGGTTTCAGATGCTGCTCGCGGCGGCGCGGGGTGGCGACTCCACAGCACGGGAGGAGTTGTTTACCCTCAGTCGGCCGTATCTGTCGCAACTGGCGGAGCATGAAATCGCTCCCTGGCTGCGGGCCAAGCATGATGCGTCCGACCTCGTGCAGGTCTCGATGCTCGAAGCCCATCAGGCGTTTGTCAAATTCGAGGGAAACGACTTTCCCCAGTGGGTGGCCTTCCTCCGCCGCATCCTGGAGCGGAATGCCACCGATGCGGCCCGCCACTACGGCACGGCGAAGCGGCAGTCGGACAAGGAAGTCGCGTTATATCCTGCCTCGCCTGACGCCAGTAGTCTGGGCGGACCGCAGTTGGCTGCCCCCGGCGAAACGCCCAGCGTGCAGGCGATCCGTGAAGAGCGGTCGCAGCATCTGCTCGAAGCCTTGCAGCAACTGGCGCCGGATCATCAGGAGGTGATTCGCCTGCGGAACCTGGAGCAATTGCCGTTTGACGAGGTGGCGGCCCGGATGAACCGGACTCGCCCGGCGGTGCAGATGCTCTGGATGCGGGCGATCAAGAGCCTGGAGGCTGCCATGCAGCAGAATCATCCGTCCACGCAGAGCAGTTCGTTATGAACCAGGCTGAGGAGAAGGACGCCGCGATCCTCGACGAGTATCTTTCCGCCTTGCAGGCGGGGGAGCATTCGCGCTGTGCCGCGCTGCTGGCATCCCACGAAACGCTGCGACAGTACGCGGGCTGTCTCGATCATCTGCAGGAACTGGCAGCGAGTCCCACCACGCTGCCTCCGCCCGCCTCACGGGCCACACCGTCGTCGCATCACAGCCAGTTGCTGGGCAGCCAGTTCGGCAAGTACGTGCTGGAAGCGGAACTGGGCCGGGGTGGCATGGGCATCGTCTTCCGGGCCAGGCAGGTCGATCTGCAGCGACAGGTGGCGCTGAAGATGATCCTGCACGGGCCGCTCGCTTCAGCGGCGGAGGTCGGGCGGTTTCTGCAGGAAGCCCGGGCCGTCGCCAACCTGCAGCATCCCCACATCGTGCAGGTGTATGATGTGGGCGAACATGCCGGGCAACATTATCTGGCCATGGAACTGCTCGAAGGCACCAGCCTCGAACGGCTGCTCAGCCAGCACAAAGCACAGCAGCAATCCGTGCCGGTCGATGAAGCTGTCCGCTTCGTCGTCCCCCTCGCCCAGGCGGTCCACTTCCTGCATCAGCAAGGCATCCTGCATAGGGATATCAAGCCGGGGAATGTTCTTCTCACCAATGCTCACTCAGGACTCAGGACTCAGGACTCAGCACTGATTTCCTGGCATCCGAAGCTGGCCGACTTCGGGCTGGCCAAGTCGCTCCTCAGCGATGATGCGAACTGCACCTCCAGCGGCATGATCATCGGTACGCCGAGCTACATGGCTCCGGAGCAGGCAGCGAGCGAGAAGTCGCTCACGCCGGCGGTGGATGTGTATGCCCTGGGGGCGATCCTGTATGAACTGCTGACGGGCCAGCCGCCGTTCAAGGGGCCGACCACGCTCGACACCATAGTGATGGTGCTGGAACGGGAGCCTGCCCCGCCCCGGCAACTGCGCCCGGAGGTCCCCCGTCCACTCGAATCCATCATCCTCAAGTGCCTGGAGAAGGACCCGGCCCAGCGCTATGCCAGCGCGGCGGATCTGGTGGCCGATCTGCAGCATTTCCTGGCGGGCGAGCCGGTGGCAGCGCAGCCGTTGTCGTGGTGGCGGAGCTTTGTCCACTGGACGCGACGGGAGCCAGCTTTGGCGTCGCACGTCGGGGCGCTGGCTGCTTTCGCTGGCATCATCCAGGTCAACTACCATGTGAGTGGCAACGTGGAGTTGCCGATGCACTGCTACGTCCTGATTCTGCTGGGCCTGTGGGGCGCCCTCTCGGTGCTGTACCAGGCCATGCTGCGAAGGCAGATGCAGCCGACGTGGGTGGCGTGTGCGTGGATCGCCACCGATGTGCTGATCTTCTCGCTGGTGCTGATGGTACGCGGAGCGGAGACGGGGCCGCTGATCATCGGCTACCCGGTGCTGATCGCGATTTCCGGGCTGTGGTTTTCGTCCAGGGTGATCTGGTTTGCGACCATCACGACGGAGCTGGGCGTGTTGTTCCTGTTGCCTTACTGGCACGGGTGGAAGTATCTGCGCGACAATCCCCATCACCCGCTGCTGGTGATGGTGATGCTGGCGGTACTGGGCATGGTAATGGTGTACCAGATCGAGCGGATGCGAAACCTGAGCCGCTTCTATGGGAACAAGATGGGGTGAAGGTAGAGCGGTTGTGGCAGGAGACCGCGGCTGCAACCCCTCCGCGCACTGTGCATGACCATCGTTGCCGCTGCCCCAGCGGGTTTTCAACTACGCCACAGTAGCGAGGACCAGTTGCCACTTGTGGTATGGCGGCACTTTTGCCCGAAGGGCATACGGATAATAGCCCAGGGTTGCCGTGTACCCACGGCTACCCTGGGGAAAGACACACACCACAAGTCGGTCGCCTGAAGGGCGACGGAAACTTGCTACAATCAGCCCGAGCACGACAGGCAACATAGCAATACCGAACATCCTGTGTTAGACTGGACTCGGAGGTGAAGCATGCAGAAACAAAGACTGATCGGCAAGATGGCTGACGAATGGCAACACGCCTCACACCGATTGCGGCTCAGACCCGTAGCCACCGCATTACCCCTAGGGTTCTTTGTGCCTGTACGCTTCTATGACGATACCCGCGAAGATGTGGCTGAGCAGGATGTGCTCCTCAGCGATGCACAGATTACCCAACTCGGCGGACTCAAGGAAGCAACATTATTTGTCAATGAAGCTGAAGAAGAACTGGGGGTATTCGTTCCCGAAACCATAGCTGATACATCCTTGACCCAGTGTACCATAGATCAATTTGCTACCCTGTCTGTTTCGTAGGGAATCATGGCTTACACCGTGGAATACCACGCTGCAGCAGAGCAACGGCTGCAACGGTTAATGGCGTATCTTAAAAGCAACGTTCAGGGCTCCATTGCTCATCATGCCATGGCCCTGGAAGAACGGTATGTCCAACGTGCCATTGACCAATTGGATGCGCTACTGGCTAAGTTGCCCAAACACTTAGGCAGACCCTATGACTCCTATCAGGCTACACCACTCCCTTTACAACCCGGTGACATGACCAGAGTGGTAAACATCGGCCCCATCAGTCTCATCTACTCCATAGCCGCGAGTCAACGGCTGGTCCAGGTCTGGCAGCTAGTGTACCATCCGGATCGCAATTGACGGAACTGGTACGGTCACAAGACTTGCCCAAGCCCACCCACTACTTCACCCGGTCGAGCGTCATCTCCAGAAACTGGCGCCACTGTTTGCCGTCCTGGCTGAACTCGCCCATCTCGTGCCACTGACCTTTGTCGTTCTGGTGGATGGTAAAGCGGACCTTGCCGGCCTGGGGTTGGTCGAAGCCCCAGACAAACTTGCCGTCTTTCATTTCGCCCTTGGCATCGACGTAGCCGCCATCCCTGCGGAAGGCCTTGATGCGAAACTCCCCAGCCTTGCTGTCGTAGTGGAAGAAGGCCAGGGCATGATGGACCACCCGGCCATCCGGTGCCTTGCCGATGCCTTCGACCAGGAACACGCCGCCGTTCAGCTTGGGTTCCACCTTCTCCTTCACGGTGAACGTTTGCCGGCCTTCCCGCATCTGCACCCATCCCGAGCCATGCCAGTTGCCGGCCAGGTAAGCGATAGGTTTCATCTCCGCAGTGGGAGTTACTACTGCGGTATCATCGGCGAAGGTGGGCAACACACAAAGCACCAGTGCAAGCATGGGAGTCTCCAGTTAAGGCAGCCAGAGGAACTGGTGCCATCTTACCTTGCCTGCCCGGGTGGGTATTGGACTTTTCGGCCATCCGTGGGGGAATCCTCCAGCAGCTCAGTGTGATCGATGTTCTGAAGGTGGCGATGAAAGCGGGTAGGCCGATCGCCACTGAGCGACCGGAAGTCATTCACCAGGTGAGCCTGGTCAGCAAAGCCTGCCTGGTACGAGATCATGCCCCAGTGGATATCCTCCTTCAGCAGATGCTCGCGGACAAACGCCTGCAGCCGCTCGATGCGCATGTACGCCTTGGGGGAGAGACCCACCGCATCGAGAAACCGGCGGCGGAACTGCCGTTCGCTCAGTCCACACTCGCTGCTCCACTGCTGCAGGGTGACAGGGTCCTTCTGCCGACGGAGCCAGGCTGCAGCGTCCAGCATCAGGGCATCGGCGGGGGGAAGCTCGGTGGCTCGCCCGCGGAGTTCTTCGGTGATCACTGTGAGGGCGTCGGCTTCGCTGTGCACGGCACGAAGCCGACCAGCCAGGCGCTGTGACCAGTCAGGCAGCAGCAGATGTAGTGGCTGAATCAGCGAGGTGAGTTTGCCGCCCGGGCAGCCGACAAAGGCAGGCCCTGCTCCGGCCCGGAACCGCACGCCGATGTACGCTTCGCCCGGCACCGCAGCCTTGCGAAACGATTTCATCGTCGGGCCGCTGAGGATGGGCGGCACCATCTGCGTGGCGTATTGCCAGCCACGCGGCACCCAGAAGACGAGATTCAGACTCGCCTCAGGCAACACCCAGTGCTGCGCCTGCTCCCCGGTCGGAGCGAGTGTCTCGATGAACCAGAAAGCTTCCACCCAGCCAGCCAGGTCCGCTGGCGGCGCCTGCTCCCGGTACTGCAACAGCGGCTGCGACATGCTCCCTCCCCAGACGCTCATGATACCCTATTCGCTGGTGAAGGGAGGGGGATTTATGCTGTTGCATCGACTGATTGATGTTATGGATGATGACGAATCAGATAATAGCTATTCAGGTCGTTTAGGTCGGTAAGGTCATAGCCAACTTGAAGTGCGTAGTCGAGCAACGTACTACAGGTCATGCGGTCTTTGATCCTTCGTTGTGCATATCTGTCAATTTGCTCGAATGGTAACGGCGAACCTGATTGACGAAAGACCCAGGACGAGTCCTTGATGCATGAGACATAACGATGACGAACTTCTGTGCCATCGTGCCAGTAGCGAGAAAAGATGGCAGATTGAAAGAATCGAGAAGTAGGTATGTGGTCAAAATAGAGATAACAAGTATTTACCCCCAATGCATGGCTTAGTTTGGAGTTGTCAGATTGAGGCTCGTATTGGTGAAGATGGTTATCGAAGTACAGTCACTTCGTATCGCTATACTTAACCACCACTATAGTGTCAGGTGTAAATGTTCTGGTGTTGTCGAGGAGTCCAAAATAATGATCAAGGGAATCTCTATGAAGCGTGCATGCAACATCTGTGTTTGGTTGTAAGGAAGTAAGCCAGTTTGCCATGAACTTTGATGCGGTGTGGTAACAGCAATCAACAAGTAATCCGGCCTTATGATTGTTTGGAAACAGGCTGTCCATGGATAATATCCTAGCTGGGTGGAACGTAACACACGACTGATCGTCCTCTGAGGTCATGCAATTCCAAGCACGGGTACCATCGTTGGCCGTACCCCGGCTAACGAAGCCGTGGCACTTCTAGCTCCCGCCCTAGTTAGGTCGAGTACGACCAAACCCCGGCACCCGTGCAACTCACTCTCGGTTGCGAAGTGGCCCGCGATACCACTTCTTTCGCAGAAGCCAGCGGGCGTACTTGTAATAGACCTTCGTGATGCCGTTCGCATTCCTGTAGGCAAGGTATTCCGCAATCAGCTTGCCGGTAGGCTCGATCCAAAAACCCTCGTCGCTCTCGTTATCAGGAAGCGGCACAACTAGTTTGACGAGTCCGGCCCAGTGAAGGTCATTCCCCGTATTGGCCTTCACCACAAGCCATTCTCGAAAACCCAGTAACGGGGCATTGCCGCGCGCGACATTGAAGCCATCGATGTAGGCAACAACCGCGGAAAAGTCTGCACGACCCACGTACATCTCCGGATGACTGCACAGGTGCGAGATCATCGACCCGAAGCCAACGTCCGGAATGAGCTCCGCCGGGAATGGGTCTTCAATGGACATCGCTCCTCCACAACTCCGTCGGCGAACGACCAGCCTCAGCAGCGCCTTGTTTGGCGTCTGGACGCTCCTGCCACGGCGTCCACACCTTGCCGAGCGAGAGTCGGCCGAACGTCCGCCGGCACGCCGGGCACTCGGCGGTCTGGTCCGGCATGACAAACTCAAGCCCCGTGTCAGTTTTGACGGCGCGGCCTCTCTTGTCCACGGTGCCGAGCGTCAGACAAGCTTGGCACGCCGGGCACTTAGTATCGACAGACGGGTCCAAGTCATATGCCGTGTCACTACCAGGCCGCCAGAGCTCGCCAAGTTTGATCGCCACCAGCACAACGGCCATCCACACCACCATCGCGAGCATGAGCGGGGCGGTGAACGGGTTGAGCCACAGGTGCCAGACCGACACCGGGCGCAGACGGTCGGATCGCTCTCGGGTCGGCGACTCGATCATATGCACCTCTGCTGCCAAACAGTTATTTCCCTGACCCACAGATCAAGGAGTACATGAATCAAATCAGATACTACGGCATTGACCTCACCACAGTCAAACGATTTGGCACGCACGGGTGCCATCGTTTGCCGGTACTCCGGCTAACGATGCCGTGGCCATTCAAGCTCCCGCCCTAGTTAGGTCGAGTACGACCAAACTAGGGCACCCGTGCATTCGGTTCGGCAGGTACAACCTCTACCCCGATGATGCTGCCGAGCTGGGTAGCAAACCAATACGCTGACGTATGCGTATCATACGCATCGAGGTACGGTGTCTCGATCCTCACCACCGATCCCCAGCGGTTCTCGGACACAACTGTGAAGCTGTCGGTTCCCTCGGAGTCACTGTGCCGCTCGATGTACAACCGCCGCGTCGCACCCGGTTCAAGAAGGACGCGGGAACCGTAGGCGATGCGACCGCTTCGTTGAACGATGAGCGGCGTCGCCTTGTGCCACCAGAAATACGCGGCGGCGGCGAAGCCAGCAAACCCGGTGATCGTTGCACAAGTCACTACGAACCACCAGGGTGGGCCGTCAGGTTCTGCCCCATAGTGCGCCGCGACGATGATCACGACGAGGGGTGTGAGAATGCCGAAAGCAAGCATCGCCACGACTTGCTGAACTACCCATCGGTGTGCAGGACGAAAAGAACACCCTTCAGGTGTTGCAGCCACAATAACGCTACCATCCGGACTCGCAGTCATTGTCACCGTCGGCTCAGGGATCACTTCGCGTACCTCCCGCCGAACAGCTGTTTATCCCAATGACCATCGTGGCGATAAGCACAAATTCCATTCAGATCATACTTGTCGTACTGTATCGCAGTCAACGAATATCAGTCGATCATGCTACCCGACGAGCAACGCTATCGAACATGGTGACGGCGTACCACAACCGTGGCACCCCACATTGCAGAGAGCGTTGCACTTTCGCGCGAGCCCACCCCCCGGCTTGAAGAGCCGGGGGCTCAATGGACTAGACCAAACCCTTCACTGCCTTCACGATGGCGCTGGCGTTGATGCCGGCGGCGTCGAGCATTTCAGCGGGCGAGGCGGAGCCGGGCATGCTCTTCGGGGCCATCTTCAGCAGCGTCACGCTGATGGCATTCTTGCCCGAGAGCGCTTCGAGAACCGCATCCCCCAGGCCCCCCTGTGGCCAGTGGTCTTCCACCGTGATGATCTTGCCACAGTCTTTGGCTGCCTGGCGCATCGTCATCTTGTCGATGGGCTTGATGGAGTACGCATCGATGACTCGTACCGCAATGCCTTCTTTCGCCAGCAACTCCGCCGCAGCAAGGGCCTCGTGCACCGTGATGCCCGCAGCGACAATCGCCAGCTTGTCAGCTGCGCTGCTCTTGAGCGTCTTGCTCCCGCCGACGGTAAACGTCTCGGTCGGCTGATAAATCACCGGCAGCTTTTCGCGCGTGGTGCGGATGTAGCTGATACCTTCCAGGTCGCACATCTGCTGGATGAGTTGGGCGGCCTGGTTCGGGTCGCTGGGGTAGAGCACCGTCGAGCCGAAGATGGCCCGCATCATGGCCAGGTCTTCCAGGGCCATCTGCGAAGGGCCATCTTCACCAATGCTCACGCCAGCATGCGAACCACTCAGGCTGAGGTTGGCCCCGGCAATGGCAGCCATGCGGATCTGATCGTAAGCCCGGGTGAGGAACGCCGCAAACGACGAAGCGAAGACTCGCTTGTCGAGCACAGCCAGGCCGTTCGCCACGCTCACCATGCACTGCTCGGCAATGAACATCTCGAAGAAGCGTTCGGGATGAGCCTTGGCGAATATGTCGGCATAGGTGCTGTTGCTCACTTCGCCATCCACCGCCACCAGGTTGTAGTGGCTGGTGCCCAGGGCAGCGAGAGCATCGCCATACGCCTTGCGGGTCGCTTCCTTGGTACCCACAGCATACGTCGGCAGCTTGGGAGGCGAGAGGGGCATGGTCTTGGGAGGCAGCACCGCAGTCGGCGAAGCCGTGGGGAAGATGCGGTTCTTCACACCGCCCAGTGCCGCGATAGCCCGCTCCGCCATCTCGGGAGGAAGTGCTTTGCCATGCCAGTTGTCCTTGTCCGCCACCTCGTCAACGCCTGCACCCTTCTTGGTCTTGGCGATGATGCACGTCGGTCGGTCAGTCTGCTTGCAGGCATACTCGTAGGCACGGTCGATCGCGCCCAGATCGTGGCCGTCGATTTCCAGGGCATGCCAGCCGAAGGCCCGGGCCCGGTTGGCGTAGGTAGCACTGTCCCACTGCAGGTTGGTCGGCCCACGCTGACCGAGCCGGTTCATATCGATGATGGCAATCAGGTTATTGAGCTTGTAGGTCCAGCCTTTGTCGAAGGCTTCCCAGACGGAACCTTCAGCCATTTCGCTATCGCCCAGGAGCACCCAGACACGGTTATCGACTCGGTCGAGATACTTGCCGGAGAGAGCCATCCCGACACCAATGGCCAGGCCCATGCCCAGCGAACCGGTGGCGACATCGACCAGGGGCAGCACGCGGGGATTCGGGTGCCCCTGCATGCGGCTGCGGTTCTTGCGAAGCAGCAGCAGTTCATGCTCATCAATCGCCCCAGCTGCCTTAAACATGCTGTAAAGCAGCGGGCAGGCGTGGCCTTTGCTGAAGATCAGCCGATCGTTATTGAGCCGCTTGGGATTGTTCCAGTCGAAGCGGAGGTACTTGGCATGCAGCACAGCCATCAGGTCAGCAGCCGAGATGGACGACGTCGGATGCCCGGAGCCAGCAGTGGTGGTGCTGCGTATGGAATCGACCCGCAACTGGGCCGCCAGTGCTTTCAAATCATCAAAGGTGGGTTGCATGATGTCGTCTCAAGAAATGAACAGAAAGGATGGAGTGATCTTGTGTGGAAACAGGGGCGA
This sequence comes from Gemmatales bacterium, assembly GCA_046350055.1. Lineage (GTDB taxonomy): Bacteria > Planctomycetota > Planctomycetia > Gemmatales > HRBIN36 > JAEUIE01. Next base: position 1,096,493 of record JAXMBC010000001.1, read on the forward strand.
AGGCAAGGGGATTCTTTTCTTCTCGACTCCCCTGTGAATGTAATGAGGGGGGTTGCAGTGGAATGGAGAATGAAGAATGGAGAATTGAGAATGAACGAGGTCGATGAGGATAGTGGAGTGACAGGGCGGTGTCCCGCGTAGGGCACGCTGGGCGTGCCTCCCCGAGGCATGTAATGGTGCAACCGGAATCGTCCTTGTTAAAACCCTCCATCGCGACATGACGTTACTCCCCTCTCCCCACCGGGGAGAGGGGCCGGGGGTGAGGGGGCTACGCCCGCGGCGCAGCCCTTCGTTGCGAACGTCGCAAACGCCTCACAGCCCACCACATACAGGTCCCACGTAGGGCACGCTGGGCGTGCCTCCCCGAGGCATGTAGTGGTGCAACCTATCTCACAGCTACTATTGCATTGGAATCTCACCCCGGGTAGGCACGCACAGCGTGCCCTACTTCTTCTCCAACTCCCTCAGCTTGGCCAGTGCCTCCGCGTGGTCAGGTTGCAGTTGCAGGGCTTTGCGCAGGTTGATCAGGGCATCATCCCGGCGGCCCCTCTCGGCAAAGAACTTGGCCATGCTGTAGAAGTAGTCCTTGTACTCGGGGACGTGCTGCCTGTAAAAGGTGTGGATCGCCCGGGCTTCCCCCAACTGGTTCCGATCCTCCAGCAGCTCAAACACCAGGGCATAGGCAAAGGAGTGCTGGAAGCAGGGGCTCTCCGGGTTCTTCTGATGCAGTGCTGTCAGCAGACTGAGCGTCTTCTCGATCTCGTACTTCTTCAGGCACGGGCGAACCAGACGCGGGGTAAGCAAGACCTGTGCTTCCAGCTGCTCCAGTGGCGGCAGGCTCGCAGCCCCGGTGCCCACCTTCGCCATATCCAAGTGCGGTGCAGCAGTTCCCAGGGGCGTCGCGCCATACTCTGCCTGCAGCTTCTCCCAGCTGCCTCGGTCGCCACGCAGTTCCGCCTGCAGGAAGCTGCGGATGCTGACGCAAAGCTGGTCGTAGCTGTGCCGCACCGCGTCGTACTTCTTCTGGCTCTCCGGGCCCGGCTTGTGCCTGCTCTGGACCAGGTGCTCCATCACTCCCTGCGAGATGAAGTCGTTGTGACCCAGGTCGCGCAGGGTGAGGTAGTAGCGGTCGCTGCGCGTGAGGGCATCGAACAGGGGAAAGTGGGCATGCGGGTTGGCCGCGACGAGCACCGGGCCGGAGAAGTGCTCGCGGTGGGCCAGCACCGGCCTGGTCATGAGGTCCCAGCGCGTGTCGGCCAGGCTGTAGTAATCCTGCGTGGTATCGAGGCTGACCACCGCATCGACGGGCGAGTTGATTCGGGCCCGGTACACGAGCGACGCATGAGCCCCGCCACTGTGGCCGATGATGCCGACGTGTTTCCAGTCGACGAAGGGGAGTTGACGGGCGGTGTGAATCAGAAACGCCATGTCGATGCCGGAAGTGTCTTTGCCATCGATGTTGAAGGTCTTGCCCGAGGGTTCCTGAAAGGCGCTGCCGACAACGACGAAGCCATGGCTGGCGAGATATTCACACAGCACCGCATTATCTTCAAACGATGAGCCATAACCACTGTGGTAAAGGACCAGCGGAAACTGCCCTGCAGCCGGCGGTGCCTCGCGAAGTGATGCAGTGGGAGAGTTCATCACCTCATCGAACAGCTTCAGCTCAGCAGGGGTGATCTTCTCCTCCGCCTGGCCCAGCATCTCCTTGATGAGCACCTGGCGGTTGTACTTCACCAGTTCCGTTGCCAGCGTCTTGAGCCGCGGATCGTCGGTGGTGATGTCGAGATACTGCCGGTGCTTCATCGGCTGCATCTCCTCCACCGGCTCCGCCGGGTACCAGATGTTGAACAGGATAGGCCGCGGCGCCTTGCCAGCGGCATAGGTGGTCTTGTCTGCAAAAGTCATCTGGTAGGTGCGAGCGTAATCGAACTCCCAGTGCGACTGAAAGCCCACGCGGTACTTCCCCGGCTGGAGCGACCCCCACAGCGGCGGACTCTCGGCCGACGCGGCGGTTGGGAGGCAGCAAAGGAGGAGAGTGAGGATGCGGGACATGGTGTTACTACCTCGAAGTTGCGTTATCACTTCGGCAGGGAATTGAGAATGGAGAATTGAGAATGATCGATGTCGATTCAGGATGGTGGTGGTAACCATTGCAACAGCTTAAGGTGACAGCATAGTGACACTCATCACGCACACTAGCCGAGGCTACTACCAACATCATTCTCGACATCATTCATTCTCAATTCTGCATTCTCAATTCTCAATTCTACCAACCGGTGATGAGAGTACTTGTAGAACTACATCGCGCACGTCGGTCATCGCCAGCCCCTCGGGCGGCGCAGTGCCGTCGCCGATCAGCACCGGGCGGTCTTGCACATCACCGGCCCACAACCCGTGGCTGCCGCGTACCAGGCTGGCATCCAGCGGGATGACGTCGAACAGCGTGCGGAAGCCCAGCTTCTTCTGAGCCAATCGGCGGATGGCGCGCCCCATCGGCCAGAGCAGCTTCGGATCGAAGAACAGCTCGCACGGGTCAAACCCCGGCTTGCGGTGGATATCGATGCAGCGGGCATAGTCGGGTGCGAGGCGGTCGTCGAGCCAGAACGGGTAGGCAAACCACGCTGTTGGCTCCGCCAGCACGATGATCTCCCCCGACCGGGGATGCACCAGCCCCAGCTCCGCCCGGGCTTCACCACAGTACACACCCGCCACACCTGGCACCGCCCGCAGCCGCTCCGCCACCGGCTGCATCAGGTCAGCCCGCTTCACATACACATGGGCCAGTTGATGATCGCACACGGCAAACGCCTCACTGGCGAAGGTCTCCAGTTGTTCGCCAAACGGCCCGTGCCTCACTTGCAGCCAGCCCGCCTCCCGCAACACCCGGTTCAGATACACCGGCATCGTCACATCGCAGTGGCCATACTCGCTGACGACCCAGACCCGGGCCCCTGCCTTTTCCGCGGCATCAAGCAGCGGGGCACAGGCATCGTCGAGTTCTTTGACATGTTTGGCCATGTCGCATCCATTCGGCCCGCGCCGCTGCGGTTCGTAATCGAGATGCGGCAGGTAGACCAGCGTCAGCTCCGGCGTCTCCTGCTTCACCACCTCCGCCGCACACTGGGCAATCCACGCCGTGCTCTGCAGCCCGGAGTTCGGCCCCCAGAACTGCGGGAAGGGAAACTTGCCGATCCGTTGCTCGATGGCATCACCCAGCTTCTCCGGCGTGGACGAGATGCCGAAGGCCTTGTTGCCATCAGCACCGTAGTGGGGCTTGGGGGTGATGCTGATATCCACCGCAGCACCCTGGTTGAACCACCAGAAGAGCTTGGCACAGCGGAAGCGGCGACCGGCCTGTTCTGCTTCACGCTTCGCTGTCACGTACAGCGGCTCGGCCTGGATCAGGCTGTTCGACTGCTGCCAGAAACGCACTTCCTGCGTCTCGCGGAAGAGCCAGCCATTGGCCACGATGCCATGCCCGCTCGGCTGCTGCCCGGTAAGCAGCGTAGCCTGGGCCGTGCAGGTGACGGCAGGCAACACCTCCCGCATCGGTCGCACCCAGCCCCGCTGAGCCAGCGACTGCAACCGCGGCGCATGAGGCAACATGCGCGACGTCAGCCCGACAGCGTTGATCAACACAAGTGGTGAAGGCATCCATGCATTGTAGTTGGCCAGAGGACATTTAGCCCCCGGCTCTTCAAGCCGGGGGCGGGCTCGCGCGCCTGCACGACGTCATCCACCCAGTGCGACAGCCTGTCTCACAGCGTCTCACGCAAGTGATGGCACGTGCGTTCGTTGCGTCGAATGGTGGCTTTCTCGGTAACAGGGCGTTGCGACAGTGGCCCGGGGGTAACAGCCGAGAGGCGCTGGAAGTCATCACACAGGCCCGCCGCCGGCTGGAAGAGCCGGGGGCTCATTGGAGTTTCTATGTCACCCCTGTGTCAACATTGTCATCACCGGCGGATCACGCGGCCGAGGCAGCTGTGTCTGGGTTGTTTCCGGTGTCGGACGATCCGTCAGCTGTACGCACCGAAGACAACCAACAAGCCGAAGACGAGTCGGCGGGATCGCCGGCTGGCACCGTGGGCCACCAGCGCCCCGCCGGGGAGTGAAGCCAAGGTGCGCGAAATGGCCTATCGCCACGCCCGAGGCTGGGCACTCTTCCATCCCCATGACTGGAGTGATGAGGACTAGGGCAGTGCCTGGTTCTCCCCCCGTACTGTTCTCCCTCTTACCAAGGGGGAGCTAGAGGGGGTTGCATCTTGCAACGCCAGTACGTCTTGCGAATACCAAGCTCGCAAGAGCGCGTGCCTTTGCATGCTGCTACCCCACCCAACCTCCCCTTGGAAAGGGGAGGAGCAATATCTCGGAGCCATCGCATGCAACTCATCGTCAAGCCGCTCAGCGAACTCACCCCGGCACCCTACAACCCGCGGGTGGACCTGGAGCCGGGCGACCGGCGCTATCGCAAGCTGAAACGCAGCCTGGAGCAGTTCGGGCTGGTGGAACCACTGGTGTGGAACCAGACCACAGGGCACCTGGTCGGCGGGCATCAGCGGGTGCGCATCCTCCGCGAGCTAGGCTACGAAGCTGTCGAGGTCTCGGTGGTGGAGTTGCCTGTGCCCCAGGAGAAGGCACTCAACATCCTGCTCAATAACAGGGAAGCCCAGGGCGACTGGAATCTGGAACGCCTGACGATGGCCCTGGAGGAATTAGCCAGCGTAGGGACAGCGGAGTATGCCGCGACAGGCTTCGATGCACATCATCTCCAGACACTGCAGGCACAACTGACCCCCGACCCCGACGCAGAGACCGAACCAGCCAGCGAGGAGGTCTGCGAGATCACCCTGCGCATCCCGCTCGCTCAACTGCAAGCAGTGCGGCCAGAACTGGATGACCTGCTGGAGAAATACCAGCTGACGGCACATGTCAGGCAGCGGTGAGTCTTGTTGCAGAAACGCAGCCCCTTGGGGGGCTACAGCGCATCTCCCTCTCTTTCGCCAATCGAATTGCTGCCGACGGCTCTTGACGTCCCCACTCCCGGCGCTCACACTACACCCCAACCCAAGGAACCTGTCCATGAGTGCCCCTGCCCCGCAGCCTTACAATCGTCCGCTGGTGCTGGCGATCCTCATCATCACCGTCGGCGTCGGCTGGCTGCTCACCGCCCAGGGGCTGGGCAACGGCATCAATTGGATCTGGACCCTCACCCTCGGCGTCGCGGGCATCCTCACCTTCGTCGTCAGTGGCGGCGTCGATAAACTCAGCGTCGTCATCGGCCCCTGCTTCCTCGCCAGCAGCATCATGTCCATCTTTCGACAGACAGGCCACTTGAGTACCGACGTGGAGATTCCCCTCTTCGTCATCCTCATCGGCGTGCTGATTCTCATCGCCCAGATGAAGACGATCCCGCTGCCGAAGTGGTACGAACCCCCGGCACGGGGATAGGGGCACTGGCGGGTGAGATGATGCCACAGGCTGGTGAACCGAGTCGAATGCAGCATCCCGTCATTCTATCGTAATCGCTCTGATCCACAGCTATACTGAGGGCATCCCTTCGAGTGCATCCCATGTACGTTCGCCTTGCGCTGCTCGTTGCACTACTGCCCCTCACTGCGTATGCTGACGAGCCCTGCTGCCCCAAGACAATCGTCGCAGCGGAGCGATTTCCGACACTGGTGAACCCGAACTGTTCCCACTGCGTGGACGAAGCCAGGCGGCGGGGCAGTGAACTGACGCCCAGCGACAACGTCCTCTGCTGGATTCGCGGCTACTCCGAAGGCGGCGCCATTCCCTACCGCTTCTTCCTGAATGCCTACCCGGTGATCAGCGACAGCTACGGCAGCTTTGTCTCCGATCCCTACGCCGGCTTTGCCCGTGCCTATGGCCCATGGTACCACTACCGTTTTCACGGCTGGCATGGCGGGGTGATGCTGATCAAGGATACCAAAGATGGCACCATCTACTCGGCCCTCTCCGGCAAAGCGATTGACGGGCCGAAGAAGGGGACGAAGCTGGCTCCGATTCCCAGCGTGGTGAGCCAGTGGAGCGAGTGGCTTGAGCAGTATCCGAACGCGGTGGCGTATCACCTGTATCCGAAGTATCAGCCTGTCGAAGCGCTGCCCATTGACGAAGCCCAGGCAAAGGCCAGTCGAGGCAAGGTGGATGAGCGTTTGCCGGAGAACACGCGGGTGCTGGGTGTCACTATCGGCGACATGAACAAGGCGTACCTGGAAAGTGAGATCAGCAGCAGGAAGTTCTTGACCGATACGCTTGCCGGCACGACGATTGTGATTCTCTGGCAGCCGAGTACCAAGACGGCAGCAGCATATGTGCCCTATGCTTCGCCACCCCGCAAGTTTGTCGCTCCCAAGCCCAATGCCGATGGCATCTCGCCTGCCCAGCCAGAGCAAAAGGGGTTGCCGAATGACAGACCGGTGACACTCCGCTATCAGCCATCTAACGAGTTTCCGAATGCACCTTATGTAGATGCTGATACGAATTCGCATTGGGATGTCACCGGTAGAGCCGTTGATGGTAAATACAAGAGCTGGACCCTGGCGTGGATCGACAGCGTACAGGTGAAGTGGTTCGCCTGGTCGATGGAATACCCGACCACGCAGATCTACGGTAAGGAAGGCAAGACCGCCGAGGCCCCAGCTGCCCCGCTGAACGACAAGGTGAAAGCCATCGCCGGGACTGCAGAGTTCCTCAAGAGCGTGCCGAAGGTGGAAGTTATCTTCAATAGTTACCATGCCAGTTCACGAACAGTCAGTTTCTTTCCTGTTCAAGCTGATGCAGGCCATGCAACATCCTTGACTTTGTCATCGGCTGCCAATGCCAGGCTCACCCCGGATGCCGAAGTGAAACGGCACGGTTGGTGGGCACGACCCGAACAGTTCGAACCGAACGAGAAAGTGTGGGTCTGGTACAAGACAGACCGTCACGGTAACAGGGTCGCCATTTCGATGATGATGGACGAATTGAGCAGGCAGGAAATGCAGGGGGGCGGATTGACTGTCACTTCAAAGGAGAATGATCGGATCACGCTCGAAGGCTTGAAATCAAAGATGGTGGTAGCTGCGAACATACAACTCATGCGTGGACCACAGTTCCAACTGCATTCCGATATTCGGAAGAATGACAAGCTCTATCTTTCCACTCGGCATGATTCCTATCTCTATGATCAAGAAGCGTTCGATACGTTGAAGACTCGTCAGAAACAATGGCTGCGCAACCAGTGGTCCTCGCACGGCTTGCCCGGCACCGTCACCTTCACTCATGTCTTCAACGGCGAACTCGATGTGGTGCTCGATCATGAGGCCATGCGCTGGGCACGGTCGCTGCAACCCGGCACCTCCATCCAACTGCTGCCCCCTCAGACAGGCACACCGCAGCCACCCATCCAGGGCATCGTCAAGTTTGTGCAGCCTCAGCGGGAGCGAACCCTCGCCCGCCTCGTTGTCAACGGCAAGGACCAGGCCGATCTGAACATCGGCGACCGCCTGCACCTCAAGATGCCTGTGCCACCTGCCAGCGTCGATGACTCACCCTACCCCAGCGATATCGATCAGCCTCGGGCCACCCGGGACGAGCGGATCGAGTGGTTCCTCGCCAGCATTTATTGCACCTGCGGCGTGGACAAGGACACCTGCACAGGCCATGTCTACACCCTCTCGTGCTGCAACCCCAACGGCTGCGGCATGCCCAACGACATGCGAAAACAGTTGGGCACCATGATCGATCAGGGCCTGGACAATCGGGCCATCTTCGATGCTCTCCTCAAAAAGCATGGCCCACTGCTGGTGAAGCCACACTTGAAGCCATGAACACGGCAGCATCACCCACTTTTTGCTTCAACCTCCCCCAGCTCCTTGGTAGACTGGTCGTCGCCTGCCTTACAGTAAATAGCTTCCTCAGTAGACTTGGATTCTCCCCATGGCCGCCTCCGATCATTCCTGGCACTGCATCATGGATGGCATTGCCTATGGTCCCGTACCGTTCCAGCAGTTGCGGGAATGGGTGACCTCCGGACATCTGCAGAAGCATCATCGCGTGTGGCGGCAGGGAGATACGGAACGCCAGATCGCCAGCCGGGTCGACGGTCTGTTTGATTCCCCCTCTCGCTCCTCCCAGCCTGCGGCACCACCAGCCAAGCCCCGGGAATCGTCTACCCAGCACAAGCCCGTTGTCCTGGAACCCCGCAAGCCCCGGGAACAACCCAAACCTGCACCCATCCCGAAGCCCGCCGCCACGCCGGCCAGCCCAGCTGCAACTACTGCTCCCCGCCCAGCACCGCTGGCTCAACTGGCGACATCACCAGTGGCGCAGCTGGCACCAGCCACCGCGCAGCCGGCCGGTAATCCCCGTGCCACCCACGATGTCTTCATCTCCTACTCGTCGAAAGACAAACCGATTGGCGATGCCATCTGTGCCACGCTGGAGCAGGCGAAGATCCGCTGCTGGATCGCACCGCGGGATGTGCTGCCGGGCCTGAGCTATGGCGAATCCATCATCGATGGCATCACCGTGAGCAAGGTGATGGTGGTAGTGCTGTCCAATGCGTCCAACAGGTCACCCCATGTGCTGAGGGAAGTGGAGCGGGCGGTCAGCAAAGGCATCCAGGTCATTCCCTTCCGCGTCGAGGATGTGAAGCCGACGAAGTCGCTGGAGTTCTTCCTGAGCACGCCCCACTGGCTGGATGCGTACACGACGCCCCTGGAACCACATATCGAACGGCTCAAGCAGGTCGTGCAGGCTGCCTTGCAGCCACCTCCCCCTGTGGAAGAACAGGACACTCGCCGCACCCCGGGACGTCCGTTCAGCGAGGCTGTCTCGGTCCAGCGGATGGCTCGGTCTCCCTGGTCCTACCTGACAGTCTTCTCGCTGGTGGTGATAGTCCTCCTGGGCTCGCTCCTCTTCCGGGGCAAGGATACCACCACGACGCCACACAGTGTTGCCAGCGCGCCAGCCATCCAGGCGGAGTTCGAGAAGTACAAGAAGGGCTTGATCAGTGGCCGCGGCTCGATTGTCTTCCTGAAGGAAGCTGCCACGGAACGGTACGCCCACTGGATGGATGCCGCCAAGGCAGGCGACCCCATTGCCCAGCTCTTCGTCGCCCGGTGCATGCAGGAAGGACTGGTCGTCAAGCAGGACGAAAAGGCTGCCATCGAGTGGCTGAACAAATCCGCGTCAGCAGGCAATGACTACGCCATGCACACCCTCGGCCTGGCCTATGACCGGGGACAGGGCGTGGAAGCCAACCTCTCCGAATCGCTGCGCTGGTATCAGATGGCTGCCCACAAGGGCAACACCGCCTCCATGCGTTCCGTGGGTGGCCTCTATTCTCGAGGCATCGATAAACAGGGCCCCCAAGTGGAGAAAGCTGTCAGTTATTACCGCAAGGCAGCAGACCTCGGTGATCCCGTCGCCATGCGCTGGCTGGCCCAGGCCTATGAGTCAGGCAAAGGCATAGCCAAAGATGCAAAGGAAGCAGAACGCTGGATGGACAAGTCCGCCAAAGCGGGCGACCCCTTCACGGCTGGAACGCAGCTGGCCCGGAAAATGGCACCCCTCGTCAAGCAGTACATCGCCAGCACCTCTGGCAAGTCAGACCTCGTGCCAGCGCTCAGAAAACACTATGACGAATTCCTTCAACTGGACCTCAGTGGTGTCAGTGCCTTCTGTGGAGCCGACTGGCGGACAGTGACGGATGATCTGAATCAGCTCAAGACGGATGATCCGGTCTATCAGATGAATCAGGACATGCTGAGTCATTTCATCAAGCGCTACGAACGCAGCACAACCACCGAGAAGATCTTTGACTATGAAATCTTCGCCACCATGATGGAGAACCTGACGGAGAAGCGGTTCAAGGAGAGCAAGTTCGACGAGATCGTCGTGTTCTGGGAAAACTGCTTCAAGGACATTCCGATGTCGAGCTTCAAGACCAAGAACGAAAGCAACTCGGTAATACGCCTCGCCAATTTCTCGCTCCGTTCGCTGTTCAAGACCGGCAAGCGGAAGGAAGCCTCGGAGCTGCTGGCCAGCACCCTGGAGCTGTGCGACTGGATCCTGAAGGAGCGCCCCTGGGACTGGTACACCAAGGACGCCTACAGTGGTGTCTGTTTTGATGCAGCTGAACTCCTGGTGGAGATGGGCGAAAGTGCCGAGGCCCAGCCCCTGCTCAAACGGGCCTGGCAGGTACGTAGCCGACAGTTCGGCAGGGAAGCCATCATGTCCCGCTATGCAGAGTTGCCATTGAAAGGCAAGTCACCTGCCAATGCCACGAAGGAAGACAAGGAGTTCTTCGACTCCTTCGCTCCAGGCTCCGATAAATCCAAGAGTGGCATCAAGCGGTTCACCGTGCCCACGTTCTTCAGTGGCAAAAGCTATCCGTTCCATGTCTATGTCATGACGGGACCGCGAGGCTACGCAGAATTGCAGGACCAGTTCCGCTGGGTCAAGGAAATACGCGGTGGCGACATTGCCCCGGAGGTTCACGCCAGCTTTCGCAAGCTGAATGAGATCGCCTCCCAGAACAAAGTCGATTTCATGGAACTCTGCGTCTACGCCCTCACAGAAGCAGGCAAGGAGAAAGAGAAGAAGTAGCCTGCAACAGCTCCTCCCCTTTCCAAGGGGAGGTTGGGAGGGGTAGCACTATGCAGGAAGGTGCGCTCTCGCATGACACTCACTTTGGTGATCGCCAGACGTGCCTACTCCGCACGATGAAACCCCCTCTAACTCCCCCTTGGTAAGGGGGAGAACCTGACCACCTCTACCTCCCCATCAGCAGCGCCACCGGCTTCGTCGCCGGGATGTTCTCCAGCACGATCTTGACCACCATCAGCAGCGGCACCGCCAGCAGCATCCCGACGATCCCCCAGATGACTCCCCAGAACGCCAGCGAGAGAATGATCAGCAACGGACTGACGCCCAGCTTCGCCCCCGCCATGCGTGGCTCCACCAGCACACCCAGCGATTGCTGCATGGCTACCAGCAAGCCGCCGATCAGCAGCGCCTGCCACGTGGAATCGAGCTGCACCAGCGCCAGCAGCACCGGCAACACCGTCGCCAGCAGGCTGCCCAGGTAGGGAATGAAGTTCAGCAGAAAGGCCAGCGCCCCCCACGTAAACGCAAAGTCCACACCGAAAGCCAGCAGGATGAGCGTCGTGCCCACGCCCCCCAGCACGCTGATGAACGTCTTCACGCTGATGTACTCGGTGATGGCCCGGCTGATGCTCGACAGCACATGCAGGATCCGCTGCGCCTTCTCCACCCCATACGCCGTCTCCAGCCGGCGCGGCAGGCTCGCCCGCTCCGCCAGCAGAAACGCCAGGTAGATGATCACGATCAGGGCCACCGACAGGAAGCTGACGAACGACCCCAGGATGCTCCGCACCTCCGCCCCGGCCAGCTTGGCATCCACCTGATGCTGCTTGAGCTGGTCCCGCAGCGTGCCGGGCAGCAGCTCCAGCACCGATGTCGTTCTCTGCTGCCAGCGCAGCTGATACTCAGGCCACTTGTCCACCAGCGTTTCCGCATTGGAATACAGGAGCATGCCCAGGCTCGCCAGCAGACCGATCACCAGGGCCAGCAGGGCGATGGCTGCCAGCGGACGATTGATGCCTCGTTCCATCAGCCAGTGATGCGTGGGAATGACCAGGTAGGCAATGAACCCGGCCACGCAGAGCGGCTTGAGGACGGTGGCAAATTCCCGCAACAGGTAAATGACCAGGACGAGAAACACCAGCCCCAGCACCACCACGAGCAACTGCTGGGCAAAAAGAGTCAGCCCCGCACCAGCGGAAGCAGGAGGTGACACAGCGGTGTCAGACGTTGTTTGCATGGAAGCAGGATACCAGCAAGGCACGAGCGGGACAATCGTAACCTGCGGGGGTGATGGGGTGCCATGCCTCACCCCCAGATGGGCTTGGCGAAACAGAGAGTCCTTACTCTTCCAGTTTCCTGCGTGCATTCCTGCCCGATCGGAATTACCATAAAGCCACATTGCACCGTCAACAAACGCGAGCGATACTACGAACCGAGCCATGCTGATAACTTCAACGGTTTAGCGTCAGAGAATGCACGGTCGCAAATCACACTGATCATGTCCTCTTGAAGGCTGGGCATGGCACACCGGCGATATCGTTCCAGGTTTTGATAATAGGGCAGGCAGATGGGATGCCGCACAAATCCCATCATTCAAAAGTAAAGTCAACTGGAGGGAATCAAATGGCTAAAGCGAGCATTAAGCGAATACATGTGATTATCGTCGTGTTATTTGCATGCGCAGTTGCCGGCGCCAACTTTATGATGATCACTTCGACCGTCTTCTATGACTGTTCATTCTTAGCATCTAACGATAAGCAGATAGTGCTTGTCGTTCAATCTTGGAAATGCAATTATCGCAAAAGCCTACTTACGCTATTCACCGATATCATATTATGGGATACTACAGCTAGCGTAAGCAAGACTGAACCACAGGTGGAGTATAGTACATTTCTTATGCACTATAATGCGACTGATAGTAGATGGCTGACCAACACTTTGGATATAAATAATAAGTATGCGTCCGACGAATCCCGTCACTTCGTGCCGGGGTTTGGCTTCCAGCGATGGGGAAACAGTTGGCGTAGCTCTTCAGGAGTGGCTGGCAGTGCCAGTCGTTGCAACACGTCGCGGAGATAGGCCCAGGGTTCGACTTCATGGCGTTTGCAGCTGGCGAGCACGCTGAAGAGGATGGCAGCGGTTTGGCCTCCCTGGGGGCTTCCGACGAAGAGCCAGTTGCGTCGTCCCAGGGCGATGCCACGCAGTGACCGCTCGGCGATGTTGTTGTCTATCGCCAAACAGCCGAGCGTGGTGAAGAGACACAAGTCGTCCCACTGGTTGAGGGCGTAGTTCACCGCCTGTCCCCAGGGACTCTTGGGCAACGCGTCCTTCTTCTGCTCGTCGAGGAAGTGGCGTAGCGTCTCAAGCTCCGGTATCGTGCGTAACTGTCGTACCTCCAGGCGCACCGCATCGGCAGCCGTCCCCACGACGGGATGGCCTTGTTGCTCTGTCATCGACTCCAGCCGCTCCTTGATGTCCCGTTCGATGGCAAACAGCCGACCGATGCGGGCCATGACCTCGGCATAATACATCGGTGGTGCCGTCTTCTCGGTGTCATGGAAGTGACGGCGCGCATGGGCCCAGCACCCACCGCGTGGGTTGTTACCGCTGAGCGCGATGCCATCGTAGGCCGAGTACCCATCGGCCTGAATCGCTCCCGAATAACCCTTCAGGAAGGAGGCGGGGCCATCACGTTGCCGTGAGAGTGTAAAGTCGAAGACTGTCAGGGGATGCTCATCATCCCCGACATAGGTCCAGAAGCGGGTCGAGGTCGTTTTTCCTGGTGTCGCCTTGTCCTGCATCGACACCCGCGTGTCGTCCGTGTGCAGCAGGCGCGACTGCAGGATCTCTTTGATCATCTCGTCGTAGAGCGGCTTGAGCAGTTCTGCAGCTGACGCCATCCAATCACAGGTCGTGGATCGAGGGAGTTCCAGGCCATGCCGGGCAAAGATCTGCTCCTGGCGATGGAGCGGTACATGATCGCTGTACTTGCACACGGCGACATGAGCGATGAGGCCGGCCGCAGGCAGCCCTTTGTCGATGGGTTGGGCCGGCTTGGGAGCGGTCACGACATGGCTTTTGCACTGGGGGCAGGCATACTTGCAGCGGATGTGCTCGTGCACGAAGAGATTGGCGGGGATGTAATCGAGCTGCTCAGTCACCTCTTCGCTGAACGGTTCGCAGGTGACGTGGCAGTTCGGGCATTGCCGCTGATCTTCGGGCAGTTCGTAGCGATGCTGTTCACGGCGAAGGGATGAGGGAAGCTGGCGACGACCCGTGGATGACTTCTTCGGTGTGGCCCCAGCTTCTTGTACAGGCTGTGCTAAGGGTGGAGCAGGCTGATCCAGCAGCGCCTTCAGTTCCGGAAACAGGGCATACGCCTGAGGGTCGAACTTCTCGCCACGCGGACCATACAGACGCTTGAGCAGTTGTTCCAGTCGTTGTTGCAGACCATCAATGGTGCGTTGACTACGCTGCTGGGCTTGCTGCAGTTCCACAATCATCGCCTTGAGCAGCGCGACATCTTCGGGCAGCGACAGGGGATCAGGAGGGAGAACATCCTTGCTCATGCCTAGTAGTACGCTCTACTGCGGAAGAAGTTTCGCAGCTCGATTCCGATTCTGGAAAATCTCTCTGATTCAGTGACGATGCCGAGTCACAAGGCTACGCCGAGGCAGCCTGAGCAACCTGGGGCAACGGACGCTGGTAGCGTTTCTGCCGCTTGACGCTGCTCAGATCGACGCCATCCAGCAGCATCACCAGGTCCGCAGCACGGATCGACAGCCCCGACTCGCCTTGAGTGCTCCCGGTAGCGGGAAAGACAAACGTGCCTTCTTCCAGTCGCTTGTACCACAGCGCGTAGCCATCGCCATCGAAATAGAGCAGCTTGATCCGGTCGCCACGCTTGCCGCGGAAGACGAACAGATCACCCGCCAGAGGATCGGCAGCCATCGTGCTGGACACCACCGATGCCAGGCCATCGAAGCTCTTCCGCATATCAGTGGGAGCAAGACACAAAAACACCCGGGCCGGCAGTCGCAGCGTGATCATGACTGTGCTTCCTGAGTAGCTTGGTGCAGTGCCGTCAGGATGCGTTCCAGCGTTACACGCTCCACACCGGCTGGAACGCGCAGCACCGTCCCATTGGGGAGTTGCACTTCCACCACCGGCGTCGTTGATGAATCGACCGTAACCGGCATCCATGTCACGGATGACGGCATGGCGCGCGGAACCGGGTGGGCAGGAATGCCACCGGCTTCGTCTCGCCGTGCCAGTTCACGACGCCATGCGTAGAAGTTGGGTTCGTTCAACTGATGCTGCTGGCAGTACTGCCGGATCGACAACCCACTCCGTTGCCACGACGACACCTGCTCCCGCCACAACCGCTCCTTCGCCTCACTCCGCATCCGGTTCGCCATAACACCCTCGACTCCAAAGAAAGAGATCGAGGTTAGCAAACCTGTCAAGAACGTGATTCACCGGACGGAAACAATAATAAGATGATATCGTTGACAATTCATCGAGAACGGATGTATGCTGTATGTAGTGCTAATTTCTCTGATCCTGACCAAGGAATAATACTGTACGGCCTGGATGATAATAAAGCTGAAGTAGTGCCTTTAGATATTGCTACGATGATACGTAATGATACAAAAGGCATAACGAGGGACGAGTTGTTTAGCAAGGCAGGATGGACATATGATGACACACTGAGTTCACAGGCTTGCAAGAAGTATGCCAACATGGAACTGCTCAAGCATATACCGAAAACCGATATTGCGCTATCAATTACCTTAAATCGATTAGAAACCGCTGTCTCCTATGGATTCATTGCGCATGGAGAAAAGAAATGCGAAGTAACCATACCCTTGAAATAAGTCGCAATCGCAAGTGTAACCGACCAAATTGCAGTCGCCAAGGGGCCAAGCCCACCCTCAGGTGGGCATGGCGGATAAGAGTGTCCTTCTCTTCCATTTTCCTGCGTGCATGCCTGCCCCGGGTGCTCAGAGTATTGCCCCCCTACTTCCTGTTCCCCCTGATGACCGTAGGCACGTCGTGCAGCGTGAAATTTCCAGGGGGTCGCATCAGTTCGACCTGCACACTGGCAAACCGCTGCAGCTTCTCCGACGGTGCTGAACCCTGGCCCGTGAGAATATTGGGGCCAAACCGCCAGACTAGGTTGACAGCCTTGCCTTCCTGGGTTGTGAAGGTGGCTCCCATGCCGCTGCGGGGTGCTGCGGTGTACTGTTTCCCCTCCGGGTCCACGAGAATCATCTGCCCAAGGGAAACCTGCTGGGTTCCCCGCTTGCTTTTGGCAGCGATGGTAACGAACAGTTCCTTGCCGCTGCGCGTCGTACCAAGGTAGGTGTATTCCATATCGTCCACGATCGTGATCAGTGAACTGGTGCCAGCTTTCTCTTTGCCGGGGGTACCGCTTCCCGGCGGCACTGCCCCGCGGGTCATAATGCTCAAGGTGAATTTTCCTGATCCCTGAACGATGCCATGGAAGCCCTCGGTACAGAAGATGCGATAGCTGGCCTTTTCCGGGGGAACAAACAGAATGCGGTAGCTGTTCGCCGGTGACTTCTCCCGGGTGGTCGGCAACACATCTCCCAGTTCATTTTCCACCCGCACCGTGGGCGGATCGAACACACGAACACCCACCTGGTCAGCAGTGGCTTCAATCGCATACGTTCTGCCTGCGTCCAGTGGCACGGAGAACACCTTGCAGACCTTGGTGGTCCCCGGGGTGGATTGCGGATCGCGGACATCCTTCTTCGACAGTTCACTCTTGTGAACCAGGGTACCGCGGGCATTAAGTGTCAGCGGTGTGCCGAGTAGCACCGGAGGTAAACCCGGCTTGGTGCCACTATGGAGGCCTTCGAGTGTGAGTTCGTTGCACCAGAGGGAGACTTCAGAGCGTTGCAGGAAAGGCATATCGTCGAGGGCAATCAGACCGATGCGGACGGTGCTGCCTGCCGGGAGTACGGGAACGAAGACCAGTCCACCACGATCCATGTTGTAAAGAATGGACTGCAGGAAGATGTAGGTGATCCTTTTGTCCTTGAATTTATCACTCATACCGAACTGCTGTTTTTCTTCCGCACCGAAGGCACCACCCATCAGGCCCAGCGTTGCTAGTTGCATGCGGGTTTTCCTGTCTACGAGTTTCGGATCAGCCATGGCCCGGGCAAGGAACAGGCAATCATGCAGGGCCACCTGCGATTGATTGGTCACCGCCATCACCACCTGCTTGTCTTTGTTGGTTTCCAGTTTAACCTTGAGAGGCTCCGGAGCCGAGGGCGGCGCGCCCACCGGCTGCCCCACCATCCGCTGGATCTTGTCCTTGGCTTCCAGCCCCTTTGCCTGACCGATCAACAACACAACGGTGGAGAGAAGTGAGCTTTCCATCGTTTTCTCCAGTTGCTTGTTCACATCGAACTTTTCAAGCACCTGGGGGAGGTTGGGTTTGGTTTCGGGAGCGAAGTAACCCTCTTTCCTTCCTTGATCGACGATCTGCTTGATGAATTGCTTGCGCAGCTCGAAGTCTTTTTGTTCTGTGGGTGGGACACGAGCCTGGATGACTTTCAAGCATTCGTCCTCCAGCGCATCCAGGGTCTTCCGCGACAGTTGCTCAAGTGTGGGATCGAGTTTCTGCTGTCTCAGGATGGTGTAAAGACTGAAGAGTTCCGCATAGAGACGTCCCAGTTCCTGAATGCGGGGATCGTTCGACTGTGTCGCCTTCGCGATGCTAGCAGTCCCCATGGCCGGGGTGATAGCTTTGCCATCGATTTCATAGCCGCTCGACGTCGCCAGGAGCAGTTCCTTCAGTTCTGCGGAGAACCGGGACTTTGGTGCCCCGTCGGGCGTGCTCTGCCCAGACGCCTGCGAAGGAACCAGGAAACAGGGGAGTAATACAAGAAAAATGGTGTATCGCATGGCGTGACTCATCTCTTCCCAAAGCAATCAGGCGGGATGATGGCGATAGTAGCACACGAATAGTCGAATGTCACAGAGAATGGGGGGTTCACCGCGGCCAGGGGATTGCTCACTTCGTTCTCAGCGCCCCTGGCAACTGACCGGTCGCCTCTCCGGGGCAGCCAGGAGCGTGCCACTGGGCCAGCACAAAGGAACGGCGTTCCTACCCTCCGTAGCACAGCATTCTCATAAACTCTCCGGGCACTGGGCGGCTGGATAGTAGAATGGAAGTCTATGCCGATTCCTTCTCTACCAACCCTGCCACCTTATCGATCACTTGACGCATGGCGAGGCATCGCAGCACTGTCGGTTTTGCTGTTCCATTGTGGAGTAGTCACATCTGATTCACTGTTTAAGTTTGGCTATCTTGGCGTCTACATCTTCTTTCCCATCAGCGGCTACTGCATTCTTAATGCGCTGATTGTCAATGATAAGCAATCCACTGGGTCTTTTCTGCTCCGCCGCGCCTGGCGAATCTATCCCGCCTACTGGGGCAGCATCGCCTTAATCTACATAGCAATCTTTGCAGCAATGCCGTTTAACAAGACACCTCTTTCCAGGCTAGGGATGGAGTGGTGGCAGTGGGCTAGTTTGCTCACCTTGACTCAGGGGTTTGTCAGTCCAGGCGTGGTGAACGTCGTGTACTGGTCGCTGGGGCTTGAAATCCAGTTCTACCTGCTGATGGGATTAATGCTACTCTTCAAGTCATCGTGGCGGGGGAAGCTGCTCTTAATACTAACGTTGGTAAGTTGCTACCATCGCTCCCCCTGGAACCATTGGCGTGTTGAGGGCTTCCTGTTGGAATTCTTGTTGGAGTTCATGGTTGGCGCAGCTGTGCTTGCGTGGCGAGTTCCAGACAGAGGCTTGGGCAAAACCTGGTCAGTGCTGATTTTTGCCATGAGCACACTGACTGCCATTATGACCAGCAACTATGACCTTGGCTTCAGTATTACTTTCGCAATTCTGTTGATTGCTCTCCACCCGGTCGACGCTACCCTGATGAAATCGCGCATCACTCGGTTCTTCGGATTTTTCGGGATGTTCTCGTACTCTTTGTATCTGATCCACTACCCGATCATCAACCAAACCAGAAACACTGTAGTCAAACTGTTCCCAGATAGCAGTAGTTGGACCGTATTCTCATATCTGATCTTGATCGGAGCGGGTATCGCTGCTGGTTTCATGCTCTACTACCTTGTGGAGAGGCCGTGCCTGAAACTTGGGAAGAAGTGGTTTGTTAAGTAAAGCTATCCAGCCGCCTGTTCTCTTCGTTCGCCTTACCCCCAGCCAACTGACCCGTCGCCTCTCCGGCATCCTTGTGTCCACAGCCACTTCCGTTTCCCCGTAGCATCCCTCCGCGTCTCGCCGTACACTAGCGGCATCGTCTTCATGGGTTATGCATCATGGATTTACTGGCAGCGTGTCGGGCGGGGTTTGCTTCCATCAACGTGGACACCAGTGTCAAGGAACAGGCACTGGTCTATCTCCAGCAGTGGCTTACCGGCGAGGCCTTCGCACCGTACCGGCCACAGATCGAATGGCTCATACAGCAGCAGCAATGGGCCGGGCTGCTCGACCGCTTCTACCAGATTCTCCCCTTCGGCACCGGTGGCCGCCGTGGGCCCGTGGGCATCGGGCCCAACCGCATGAACGCCTGGACCCTCACCGCTTCCGTGCAGGGCCACAGCGACTACCTCAAGGAGAAGTTCCCCACCGCCCAGCAGTTGCAGGTCGCGGTCGCCTACGATGTCCGCCACTTCAAGGATGCCCGCAAGCAGTACTGCCCGGACCTGCCCAACCCGGTGATGAACCTCTCCAGCAAGGACCTGTGCCACCTGGCCGCCCGGGTCTACGCCGCCAATGGCATCCGCTGCTGGGTGCTCCCTGCGGAATCGACCCGCTACCTGGCCACGCCGGAACTCAGCTACGTCATCCGCCAACTGAAGGCCCAGGGCGGGCTGAATCTCTCCGCCTCGCACAACCCGCCCGACGACAACGGCGGCAAATTCTACGACGAGTTCGGCGCCCAGCCGGTGCCGCCCGATGACCAGATCATGGCGGACCTCGTCGATCAGGTCGATGCCATCCACATGATGACCTGGAACGATGCGGTCAAGCAGGGCCTCATCCAGTTCCTCGACGACACGCTCCACCGAGGCTACATCGACCTCATCTGCAAACAGAGCCTGGTCAACGCCCCGCAGCAGGATGAACTCAAGATCGTCTTCACGCCACTCCATGGCGTCGGCGGCATGACCGTGCAGGAAGCCCTCGTCAAGCAGGGCTTCACCGTCATTCCCGTGGCCAGCCAGTCGACTCCCGATGGCCAGTTCCCCAACGTCAAGTCAGCCAACCCCGAAGTGCCTGCTTCGATGGAAGAGGGACAGAAGTTGGCGGAAGCCGAGCATGCTGACCTGGTGCTCTCGAGCGACCCCGATGCCGATCGCATCGGAGGCATCGTCGCCCATGCCGGTGGCTGGCGGTTCCTCACCGGCAACGAGATCGCAGCACTCCTCACCCACTTCCGCCTGGAGCAGTTCCAGGTACAGGGGCGACTGACTGCTTCGCCCCTCGTCATCACCACCACCGTGACGACAGGGCAGATCGGCCGCATCGCCCGCAAGTTCGGCGTACAACTCGTCGACGATCTGCTCGTCGGCTTCAAGTACCATGCCGATGTGCTGAACCAACTCGAACTGCATGGCAGGTATGCTGACATCACCGGCCGCCCGGACGACCTGGTGATGGCAACCGAAGAAAGCCACGGGGCGATGGCGACCTCGGAGATACGCGACAAGGATTCGGCTGCGCCGTGTCTGCTGCTCGCCGAGCTGGCCCTGACCCAGAAACGCAAAGGCCGCAGCGTCGTCGATTATCTCGACTACCTCAACCGTACCTACGGCTACTTCTGGAACGGCTTGCAGAACATCGTCATGACCGGCATCCTCGGCAAGCAGCAGATGCTCAGCATGCTCACCTCGCTGCGCAACAACCCGCCCGCTGAGATCGGTGGCCGCAAGGTCACCAAGGTGGTCGACTACTGGAACGAAGAGAGCCGCTTCGGGCCGATCAAGGGTGGCACCGATCGCGCAAGCCGCAATCTGCTGGTGTTCCATGTGGAAGGCGGCGCCAAGGTGGCCCTGCGCCCCAGTGGCACCGAGCCCAAAGCCAAGGCGTACATCGAAGCCAGCACCGAGCCGATGGCCCCCGGCACACAACCTGCCGACTGGAAGAAGCTGTGCGCCGACACCGCCGCCGCAGGAGAGGCGCTGGGGAAGGCGTTTGTGGAGCTGGCGTTGGGGCGGGGGAAGTAGGGGCGTGCTGCAAGCGGAAGCGGGGCGACTACATCCTGCTTTTTGTGAGTGCGGTGATTGGACCGGTGTCCGATAGCCCCGGAGGGGCGTTGGTCAGTAGCCGGTGGCGCAAGCCACCGGAAAAGATGGAAAGCAAGTCAGAGCCCCGGCAGGGGCGATGGTTATGAGCGTCCCTCCACCATCGCCCCTGCCGGGGCTCAAAATATTCCACCACGTTATCCAGGGGCTAGCGCCCCTGGCTACTTCCCAGCGCCCCTCCGGGGCTGATTGCAAGCGTATAAAGTTGCTGCTCGACAGGAATGGAAGTGCTGAGTACGATCAGCTTGTATGTATAGTGGAGAAGCAACAAGATGATCGAAAGTCTGTGGTTGGTGCATCCTGATGAAGCAATGTGCGCAGCATTTCGCAAACGATTCGCCGGGCTACCAAAGGTAACAGTGGTACAGTGCCGATTCGAGGAATTGGAGCCACACGATTGTTTCGTTACAGCTGGAAATGCCTTCGGTCACATGACCGCTGGAATTGATGCCGCCGTCATTGGTCGGTTTGGCGATACGCTCATGCAGCAAGTTCAGCACCGAATCATGGATGAGTACTTGGGCGAGCAACCGGTCGGTACAGCGTTTGTCATTCCTACCGGCGATCCGACGCTGCCATTCCTGTGCCACGCTCCAACCATGCGTGTGCCGGGCAATATCGAGGGAACCGACAAAGTCTATACGGCAACATGGGCCGCGTTCCTTGCCATTGTCGCCCACAACCGATCCTCGTCTCAGCGTATCGAAGTTGTCGCGATGCCGGCCATGGGTACGGGGTTCGGTGGGGTGGCGTTCGAAGAAGCTGCCAGACAGATGGCTGTCGCTTACCGCCACCTGCTAGAGCCACCACACCGGCTCGATTGGAGTTTTGTGGCTGAGAGACAACTCGCCATCTGTTACGATGGCAAACGGCAAGTCGTACGGTAATGTTCACCACCTACGAGATCTGACACGAAGAAACAGGTGATGCATGTGGCTGTTCAACGCTCGCAAGTCCGCGAAGCAAGCACCGAGAACACCATCATCTGGTCCTGGAACACCATCTACCGATCCTGTTGATGAGTATAAGTTGCTCCTGCGTCAGCGAACCGTGTTGCTGCGGGGAACCTTGACCGATGAGGTGGGAACTGACCTCATTGCCAGGCTTCTCTTCCTGCAGTATGAGAATCGTCAGGAGCCGATCCAGTTGTGGATCGATTCACCAGGTGGCGTGTTTACCACCGGTTTGGCGATCATCGATACCATTCGGGCTCTTGAACCACCCGTCCATACGTCCTGTGCGAAGCAAGCACACGGCCTGGCTGCGGTCATCCTGGCCTGTGGCGAGTCAGGACATCGGGTCATCATGCAGGGGGCCGAACTCTCGCTGTTGCCCGTGACGACGGAAGGGTCGCAGTTGGACCCGGTTCATCGGGACAAAGCGACGCATCGTCTGGCCAGCATCCTTGCCGGACACTGTGACCAGGACATCGAGACTGTTCTTCAAGACTTGGAGGAAGGAACCTACTTTAATCCACAGGGTGCCGTGGAATATGGGCTGGCGGATCGGATTGTGGAGTTGACATCATTGGTCCCAGGCCCTGCCAGGCCTGGCTAAAAGCGGATGCTCCTTCGGAGCAGGGTGTTGCCCCTCCTTCCACCCGACATTTCACCTCTTCCCAAGGGATGAACCCATGGGCTCTTTTTCCCTGTCACAACCATCATCCTCACCGGTACAGGCTGTATCGCCAGAGCCTCCTGGGTGAAGGGTCACCCGGTGAGCAACTCTTGCCTCACGGGATTACTCTCATGTCACCTCGCATTCTTTCACTGTGCTGCTGTTGCTTGTTCCTCTCGTCGGCTCGGGCGGAGTTGCCTCCGGGGTCGTAGGACAAGCTGCGGAAGGAAGCGGACGAGGTGGTGGTCATGCATGTCCTCAACGTCTCCGTCAGACCAAACGGTACCGAACGGGAGGTCACCGTCCAGGCCCGCATCGTTCGCGTAGGCCGGACACTCTCCGGGCTGGACAAGGGCGATACCATCACAGTGAAGTATGCGTATTCCACGGTACCCTTTCCCGGTCCCCGCCCTGTCCCGCTGCTTCGCAAGAA
This sequence comes from Gemmatales bacterium, assembly GCA_046350055.1. GTDB lineage: Bacteria > Planctomycetota > Planctomycetia > Gemmatales > HRBIN36 > JAEUIE01. The sequence continues at coordinate 1,119,527 of JAXMBC010000001.1, forward strand.
CGAAGTCTATCCCGCGTTCCTGCGTGCCTCCGGCAACCACTACGAACCCGCTGCCTACGGCGAGAGCTTCAACTCGAAGCCGGAGAATCGTTAGCGGGGGGCGTTCAGCGAGCGGGGGCGTGAGCCCCCTGAGTCCGCACGTTGGCGTGGTAGTTGTCGTTTATGCGAAGGCTCAGGGGGCTTACGCCCCCCGCTCGCTTTTGGTATGCTCATGACTACCTCGCAGGAGCCCCATGATGCGTCCCCTCCTCCCTGCTCTCGCCCTGCTCCTTGCCACCGCCGCTCATGCTCAGCAACAGGTCAACGACCCCAAGTTCGATGCCTCCGTCGCCAAGCCCACCTACACCGATAAACACCCGAAGGTGCTCTTCGACGAGGCCCACCGCAACATCCACACCACCGCCGGCCGCTACAAACCCTTCGCTACACTCATCACCAACGATGGCTACCAGGTGACGCCCAACAAGGACACGTTCACAAGCAAGACCCTGCAAGGCTACGACATCCTCGTCATTGCCAACGCCGGCTCCGCCAACATGCGGGCAGGCAACATCGAATCTGCCTTCACCAGAGACGAATGCGACGCGGTGTACGAGTGGGTCCAGGCAGGCGGGTCGCTCCTGCTCATCGCCGACCATGCTCCCTTCGGCACCACAGCGGAACGGCTCTCCAACCGCTTCGGCGTGGACATGAGCAAGGGCTACACCAGCGACGAAGCCAACTACGCCCCGGGAGGCAACAAGGGCTGGCTCGTCTTCTCCCGCGACAACCAGCTCCTCGGCGACCACCCCATCACCAATGGCCGCAGCGATGCGGAGAAACTGAAACGCATCGTCAGCTTCACCGGGCAATCGCTCCAAGGACCAGCGGGCAGCGTGGCCCTGCTGAAGCTGAGCGACTCCGCCATCGACCGCCTGCCGCCCGACATGAAGAAGGCAGTCTCCGCGAAAGGCCGGGCCCAGGGCGTTGCACTGCGGTGCGGCAAGGGTCGCGTGGTGGTCATGGGCGAAGCTGCCATGCTCTCAGCCCAGGTCATCCGCGAACAGGGCAAGGAACCCTACAACCCCCACGGCATGAACTTCCCCGGCACCGACAACCGGCAATTTGTCCTGAATCTGATGCACTGGCTCTCAGGCTTGATGGAGTAGTTGAACATGGCGATTGTAACCGATAACGAAACGTGGTTGGTTGAAATCGGCGACGCTGTCATTCGCAAAAAGGCCAGCGAGGGAGCTGCGTTGCTGCCGTGGGAGAGATTGATCTACTGCATGTGGTGCGCTGATTACGGAATGAACAACGCAGGTGATCTTGCAACTGCTGCGGACGTGTACAAGGCGTTTCAGTCAGAGGGTCTGCAATTGGCCACCGAATTGAAGTTGCCAATAACGATGGCAGCCTTTGCCTTATCCAGGAAGAAGCTGGAGAAGCAGTACTTTGATCGGTTCGAAGCCATCTGTGATGAGTTGAAGCAAGCCAGGCCGGCTGATGCAGTTGAAGTACGCGTCCGCCGGACCAGGCACGCGAATCGAGCAGGTGAGCAGGGGGCGCCGAACCAGATAACAGGAGATGATGGGAGCTAGTAGGCTAGACTTCCCCGGCACCGACAACCGGCAATTCGTCCTCAACCTGATGCACTGGCTCTCGGGCTTGATGGAGTAAGCACTGGAAAAACGACTTCATTCGTATTCATATGCTGCTGTCTACGTGAGTTTATCCATGCGGCTGCTGGCCTTTCTATTCAGTTGTCTCGCGGGATTCGTCTACTACCTCTGGGCTGTGGCACCGCTCTGGACCATCGGCCCCATGGAATTCCTTCAGCCAGCTTCAATAGATCGCTCTAACGGGCAACTCCTGGTGCTATTGAAGAAGTCGTCCGAATGGTATTTCGACACGCTGGATACGACGAATGGACATTGCCTGAAGTCTGTGAAGCTCAACATCCCGGCTGATTCGCGAGATGTATACTTCCCGTTCGATAGTACGCATTCAACGAGCTTGCAGTTAGCGGCTGTCTACTTGAGGTACCAGAGCAACAGTAAAACGTTTACCGGTACCGGGGTAGTAATTGTTGATGTTGAAACCGGCAACCTGTTAAGCGATGAGCCGATGGAAGTAGACATGTTGCGAAGTGCAGCCCACCTCCATGACAAAGTGATAGTGCCCATTCATGGATCAGTGAGGTTACTGGATAAAGCCGACCAACAACACCGTTCGATCAAGACAGAAGGCTACGCCCTGGTTCAGTTTCTGCCAGGCGGGAAGCACTTCGTGGTTTGCGATGACTGGCAAGTCATGGTGGTCGAATGGAAAACTGGCAAGACAGTGGCTCACGACAGACGGGAGAAGCCGAGGCAACACACCGTGTCTCGTCTATTTGTTGTCAAACCCGACGAGTTCCTATTGGGAAGCTATGTCGATACTCCCCAGCTCCACCTCGAGCTGGAACGCTGGCGCTGGAATGGTACGGATCAACTTCATCTCGATGATACCGTTCAGCTTCAGCCGCAGAGTACCGAAAGACAATCAAGAGTTGGTGGCCGTGGCGTCGAATGGAATCGCCAAGGTCAACTGGTAATTTCGGTCTTTGCTATGGAAGCATGGCCAGCGGCGTTTCGCTCTTTGCTCGCCTGGCTGGAGAATAGACAATGGAATGTCAGCAAGTATATCCCGAAGGAGACCTTGCTGACACAGATTACCTTAGGCGAGGATCTTCGCGAGGTTACGCGTCAGGAAGTGATCTCTGGGCTGAATATCCCTTTTAGAGCCAGCACAGGCATCCGTTTCCAGGGTGCACGCTATCCATCCAAGGAACGCACACTCATCGCCTATCGCACCAACCCGCAATGGCCCAATGCTGTAGCTGTTGCACTGGTGTGTTATCTGGTTTGCTATGTCTATTTCCATCGCAAGCGAGCAATCATTGTTAATTAGTCTCGCCGGAGTTGAGTGCTAAGTCTGCAATCGCTACTGATCGTCTGATGCCTGCACACCTCCCCTCTCCCCACCGGGGAGAGGGGCCGGGGGTGAGGGGGCACCTCTCTCGGCGAAGCCCATCCTGTTGTGCCCCTTCGCATTTCCGCTATAGTGGAGCCATGGCCAGACCCCGTCTCCGCCGCTGGCATGTCGATGTCGCCTGCTTCCTCGGGCTGACCCTGTTCGTCTGCTGTTACTGGTATCACACCCCCGCCCCTCGCTGGATCGCCCGCATCCCGACCGATCCGACGATCAACATGAGCGCCAGCACCCTGGGCTTCTCCACCGACGGCCAGTCGTTCTTCACGATCAAGGATTGTACCATCGTCGGCAACCGTCTCCCCCAACCCATGATCCAGCGCTGGAACACGCTGACCGGCGAACTCCAGGCTAAGTATTCCCTACAAATGACCGCGGAGGATATCGCCCGGATCAAACTCGGGAGGACGATCAAAAAAGATCAGTCTCTCGGTACTGCCAAGGTACCCGAATTTGATGTGATGTACACTGTGCATCAAATAGATGGATTTGCTCCTCTCCACCGCTACTACAACCTCTTGACCGGCGAATGTATCAATCGCTACAACCCACTGCTCATTTACTCTGATTTCTGGTACCTGGAGCAGAATCCCATCGATGGCCACCACTGGGGCTGTTACTTACGGTCCCGTGAACCAAATGAACCATTGCACATCCAGGACCTCTCCACTTGCACCACCATTCACACCATCCCCAGCGAGCCGAATCGAAACGTGCAAGCCACCCTGCTCAGCCCGGATGGGCAATACCTGTTCATCGTCTGGGGTGTCTCCGGGATTGATCGGAAGACCGTTCCCGATGTGCTGGACATCTATCGTCCAGGCACCTGGGATCACCTGCAGCGCATCACCCTGCCTCTCCAGCCAATCCGCGCCTCACAGATCGCAGTCACGCACTCCGATCATCTCGTCATCCGCTACATGCAGCGACCCGTAATTGACTGGCAACTAACCACCCTGCGCTTCCGCCTCCACCGCCAGACCCACACCCTCGAACAAGACGGCGAGATCGAAGTCCACCCCTGCTCCAGCTATAGTTCAATGAGCCTTGCCTTCTCTACCGTTTTCATTGACCAGCAGTTGCACCACAACACCCGCCCCCTCACCGAACCGCTGCTGACCATCCACAACTATTTGCTTCGTTACGGCCTGAGCCTGGTCAGAACCCGCCCGACTCTCGAATGCCGCGTCGCCGACCTCACCGACGGCCAACTCCTCAGACAACTCCGCGTCACCGGGTTTACCTACGCCCCCGTTTCGGTCAGTCCCACCGGCCACTACCTCGCTGGCCTCCAGACCACCGAAACCCCCACCGGGTCCATCCAGCACTCGCTCTGGATGTACGACATCCCCCACCACCTCCGCGAACCCACCCTCCGCTGGCTCATGTACCTCTCCTGGCTCCTCATCCTCCCCTGGCCCCTCCGCTACCTCCTCCGCCCCGGCAGGAATTGAGAATGAATGAAGTCGATAAAGATGGTGTCATGCGTAGGGCACGCTGTGCGTGCCTCACCACGGTGAGAGCACTAGCTTTGCGACGGGTTTGATCTCTCACGAACCCAAGCAGCACCCACACTCACTCTCGTCGCTCGGCAACCAGGTGGTAAATCCGCAATCCACCGAAGCGACGGATCCATCTTCAACGCGGTCTTCATCAAGATAACGCGTCCATCGCTGGTTTCATTCGTAGTACCGCAGAGAAACGCCCAGGAATCATCGTCGGCGTAATGAACAACGCTCAGAATCGGGTAGCCCTCGTCGATCACACGAACGGTGGTAATCGCCGCAACGTGGGGAGCCTGATCAAAGGGCCAATCCGGAGGAACGTCAGACCAGTCGAATTCACGAGGTTGTTGCATCGTCATTCTTGCAGGCAAGGGTACGACTGTTGAATAACACGCATGACAAAACGCCTCACCGGATCAATCTTCAGTGAGCAGTTCGCCCGGGTACCATAGCCTGGGTGTACTCACTCAGCCAATGCCGAGGTGCACCAAGCTCCAGCATCGTCAGGTCGAGTACGACCAGACTTTGGTAACCGTGCGAGACTACCAGAGTCTCTGCAGACCATAGGCATCGAAAATGGCATCTTTGCTGACGAGGGCAAACCCTTCCAATAGTGCCTGCGCTGCCAGCAATCTGTCAAAGGGATCTCGATGGTGCAGAGGTAACTGCTCCACATGGGTAACATGAGCCAGTTCAATGCCCAGTAGACCAAAGTGATTGATGGCTAAGTGTTTGGGCAGAAACGTGGAAGCCTGCTCACTCAAGTCGAGTTTCTTCAGTCCCGCCTTGATGGCTATTTCCCAGCAGACAACCATGCTTACATATTTGCGATTCAAGGGGTCTTCAATCCATGCTTTAGCAGCCCTGCTGAGCTGTGGATCATCATTCAGAAACCATAGCAGCGTGTGAGTATCCAGGAGGAGAATCACTCCATGTACTCCTTCAACTCCTCGAGCGGCTCATCAAAGTCAGGGGCAATGCGAATCTTCCCTTTGGCACTCCCAGCCTGGCAGCGCCACGATGTCGGTTCAGCCTTCTTGATCTGGGCCAAGGGCACGCCCGCTTGAGTGATAGTACATTCCTCGCCGGGCTGCAGGCGATCCAGCAAATCGGGAAGATGCGTTTGTGCTTCTTGAAGTGTTACTGATGACATGAATTGGCACCTTGCTCAATCTGATACGCTTATTTTATACCAGTATCAGCCCTTGGGGAATTCCAATGTGGTTTGGTACAGGAATAGTCAGGCCAGCTGGGTCGAGCGCTAAGGCTTCGGGCCCTCTTGCTCTCGCGACGTGTAGCTCGCCTCCCCTACACATCCTTCGTAGGGCACGCTGTGCGTGCCTCACCACGGTGAGAGCACCATGCAACCGCAACCCGCAGCGCCAGCAGGGGTTCCAGACATCCTGCAGCCAGCCCTGAAGGGGCGGGATAGGATAGCCCAGGGCAACGCCCTGGGTCATGCGACCAACCGCATCCCTAGCCCCAAAGGGGCGAGATAACCCTGCAATTCCAAGGCCCTCTCTCGCCCCGTTGGGGCTTGCCATGCCATCTCGTCTCGAACCCAGGGCGTTGCCCTGGGCTATCTTCTCCCGGCCCGTTGGGCCTGATGCAGCCAAAGCCGGGTGCCTGGGCGATTCATGAATACACCGTGCCACGAATGTGATGTAGTCATCTCATCCGTGCTGGATCTGCAATCACCACTGACACGTGTAACTATCCACTTCGATGCATTCGACTTTCGTGTTCCAACACGGTGGAGAATGAGTACATTCACCTCCGTGGCACAGCAAATAAAACGAACTCCCGGGCACCAGGCTTGTTAGCCTCTTCTCTCGATTATCGTTCTGAAATGTTGGAAATCCGCCTTTGCATCCTCATGCGACAGACCGGGATTGATACGTCGATGCTCCTTCACGAATGCAAGCAAATCGTTGACGAACGCAAATTGCGATAGTGCCTTGGTGGTAACCTTGGGTAGTGGCAGTTGCAAGTAGATGAAGTCTGGTTGCCACGTGCCCCAGTCAAGTCCACGGTGAAAGTCTCCCCATTTTTCTGCGTCCTTGGTGCAATGGAATCCGAAGATCGGATCAACTGCCAAAAAACTACAGCGTGAGCATTTGCGCGGAACTTCGACTTTGCCCTTGATGAATTCGTCTTCGTAGATCACGGGATCAGTCGGGCCATTGATTCCACACGGACCATGATCTAGATGCAAGTAATGCCCAACGTCTTCGATGTACCGTGTGCATTCACCCTCAAACAGGTGGCGACATTGTCCGCACTTTGCCGGAACAGCGCCGCGCGAACCCATGTGGCCGAATGTAACGGGCGGATCAATCGGCCCATCAATTGGACACGGTGGGAAATATCGACTGTGCATATGAGTTGCAGCTATTAGTTGTTTACCACATCCCACAGCTCACATAATACGTCACATGCTTTTCCTGCGTCAACAATGAACTCGCCGGGTACCCGGGCTACCTGCCCAGACGCCAAAGCGGCTCAGACGCCGGATACCGCCCCGTCCCTATCCACCGATCAACGACGTTAATAGGCCAGAAAAGGCACACGCAGCCGTAGTTTATCGATCTCCAAGCGTCCGAGTCCGCCGGAAAGAAATAGTAGAAACCCTTCATGTTATATTGCTCGGCATCGGCGTAGCCCCGTCGGGACAGGACGACATACGACCCGATATACAACAACAGTAGGAGTACGCCGAACACCAGAACTAATCGCCTTTTCTTGCACACCGCGTGACTCGCCCTACGCCGAAGAGTTGTTTCGCCCGCAGCCCTCCCGGACGACGAAAAAGCGCCGTCTATTCTGAACCGCACTTCGACATCATTGTCGAAGAAGCCCTTTCGAACATGACCGTTTCGTTGGTCGCAAATGCTGGAAACGCTACCTGGGAGAAGCACTCGCTCCAGATTTTACTGCCGGGCAGGTACTCGGGAAGCGCCTCAGCTAACGCCTCCCAGCCCTCCATCTCTTCATTTACCTCTGTCGTCATCCCGTCCGCCATTGCAAATGCGAGGCAGATGCAATCCACGGTGAATAAATCGCGCTTGAATGCCACAACTCGAACAATGTTGCTCCAAGCTACGAAATAAGCAGGCTCGGACGCCGGACGCTTTCGAGTCACCGTGATTCCAGCAGCATCAAATGACAAGGCACAGTCTGACTGCTCGGGAGGCGACACGTAATCGCCGGCCCGAATCTTCCCCAGTGTCTTGTCAATCCATCGACGCATCATCCGGGGCCGAATCCAGCGATCGTAGGCCCACAACAAGCCGCTCAGGACGAGAACGACTCCGACAGCAATCAAGATCGATTCAATCGATGGCACGCAGGATCCCTGTCGGTCTTAGCGGGCGAACCATGGTTTACCCCAACCCACAGCTCACATCATACGTCACATGCTTTTCCTGCGTCAACAATGAACTCGCCGGGTGCCTGGGCAATTGATAAATACACCGTGCCACGGATGTGATGTAGTCATCTCATCCGTGCTGGATCTGCAATCACCACTGACACGTGTAACTATCCACTCAGATGCATTCAACTATCGTCGTCCAACACGGAGGAGAATGAGTACATTCACCTCCGTGGCACAGCAAATAGAACGAACTCCCGGGCACCAGGCTCTGCCCTAGAACGGCACCCGGCCTTTGGCCTCAACCGCCAGCTTCCAACGGGCGTTGATGCCCCGCAATGGCTCGACTGAATCGTCGATGTACTCCTCGACCACCACCCGCTCGCTGTCGGACAGCCCCAGAACCACGAAGATGCACTCGCAGGTGGTAATAAAGTCCCCGCAGAACGGGCACAGCTCCCGGTTGCAGAACGGCTCGTGGAGTTGGCCGACCGCCGTACCACAACTCAGGCAACGCTCGCCCATCCGCTGGGCCCTCCACCGCCGAACGACACCGTTCACCTGCGCGGCAGCTGGCGAGACGGTGAACCTAAAAAACCGTAGTGCCGCCGCGTCAGGTGCAACGGTTGGTTCGCGGGCGACTTCTACAGGCAGACGAAATCGCACGCTATTCATCAAGGGAACCAACAGGCCAGCGAACCAAAGTTCGAGTAATCGCTTCCCTGATTTTCTCCGCCGGCGGCGATTCACAGTCGAAATACTCGCCAAACTTGCGGCTCAACGCGACGACCTGTTCCTCCGTGACCAGGCCCAGAATTCTTGGCGTCACCTTGTAGCCCAGAATAGCCCAGATCACCTCGCAGCACTCGTGCGCCGATGCATCCCCAAAGCTGACAGGCGGACTGACGGCCTCGCCAAAGGTTTCGCCCATCGCCTGCTCGAAATCGGGTCGCCAGTCTTCGCCAGTTCGAGCCATGAAAAACCCAAGCCCGGGTGCCATAGTCTGGTCGTACTCGACCTGACTATGCTGGAACCTTGGAGCACATCGGCATAGCTAGGGTGAGTACACCCAAGCTATGGCACCCGTGCAAATAGAACGAACTCCCCGACACCAGGCTATGGCACCCGAGCAAATCTAACAAAACTCCCGGACACCAGTCTTAGTTCGTTGGTCCGCCCTCGTTACTTTTCAACCCCCTTTAAGATTGCCTCTTCCGGGTTCCTTATCGCGGAAAGAACGTTCTCAGCGACTTTCTCTAGCAGTTTGTTTCCCCAAAACGGATCACTGGTGTCATAAATGATCACCCTGATGTGTTTCAGATCGAAGGGAACATCTGCCTCGTTTGAAGAAACCAGGACCACCGGTTTCTTGAGCGCATGGGCAAGCCCAAGCTCATAAAAAACGTTCGGATTTCGGGAGGTTAACTCGGCGACGAGGACCTTTGCGGCGTTGATCCCGGCCCAGATCTGATCCATGATCTTGCCGGCACCAAATATCTCAGAATCTGCCCGCACGGGTTTCAGACCAGTTTTCTCGATTGCAGGCTTGTATATCTTTTCGTAGTAGTTCCCAAGTGGTGGGGCAAATGGCATCATGACAAAACAGCTATCCGTAGCACTTACAGTGACAGTCTTTCCCAGCATCTGGAGATTTTGGGATGCGGCTCCATCCACGCCACCTTCACCTGTAACATCGAGGACCCGCTTGCGACCATCGTGGTCTTCCAACAACTTTGCTTTGTTGAGGGTTTCAAAGAATACGGTCTTGAACTCCGATACCTTGTCTTTCGGAATACCGAATTTATCAACGAGGGCATTGTCCAGAAACTGATCATCGGGTAGATTCTCCCCGCGATAATGGCTGTAAACCGTGGAAATGTCCGGTGCCGTCATTGCCGCTTCACGAAGACCCTGAAGTTCTTCCTGCTCGTTTTGGGGGCGCAGTATTTTTTTTGCGATGGGAGTGATGGCCACTCGTCCAGCTTCGGGCCTTTCGAGCAAGCCGTACTTGATGGATGAGCTAAGCTCGGTCGCATATGGACCCGTATTGTATTTCATTCCGAGAAAGGGCGCCGATACTTCATCGGTGCAGTCCTTCCCCGCATTCTGGTCCAGAATCGCCTTCGGAATGCGCAGTGCTTTTTCAAGTGATTGCCGTGGGTACTTCGCACTACCTTTGGACAAACTTGTTTTCTTGTCTTTTGCCATTTTTGAGGTCCTACCTGTTTCCAGCCGTTGATTACCAGGCCACTTTCGCGTACTTGACCTTCCGGTTGTCGAGTTCTGCCTCCAGCGCATCGGTCCAAGGTCGCCAGTCCGCGAAGTCGCGAACACCGTAGGTTTTCGGAAGCCCGGAAAGGTGGAGCGTATCGTCGATTTCAAGCGCTTCACGGACAGCGTTGTGCATCTTCAGTAGTCCCGGTGTGCTCATGCCCGCAAGATTCATGGTAACTCCTCGTTTGTCGGCGAACAATTGTTTATCTCAATCCACAGATCACATAATACAACTGCTCCCATTCCTAGGTCAACAATGAACTTGCCTCACCTTCTGGACTGATGGCTCAGAGAGCTTCAGTACCCACCGCGCACGAAAAAAACCCCAGCCTTCGCTGGGGGTTCATCGCATTACTACTTCGTCGGAGCCGGGGCAGGCGTCCCAGGCCCCGGGTTGTTCGGCGGCATGGGGGGCATCGGCTTCACCACCGTCTGGTCCGGATCGTCCAGCCGACGCTGATCCACCGCATCCTGGTAGTGCTTGCTGTCCAGCATCACCATCGCCAGGAAGAAGGCCACGAAGGCCAGCGAGAAGGTGAACACATACGCCAGGAAGGGCTTGTTGTACTTCATGTGCATGAAGTAGAGCACCACCAGCGTAGCCTTGGCCACCGCTACGCCCATCGCGATCCAGATGTTCGCGGTGCCCAGGTTCACCCAGGTTGCTGCCACGGTGAGGAAGGTCAGCACCATCAGGGCGACCCACACCTTCACCAGCGTCTGCCAGTCGGAAATGTGCACCCAGTGCTCGCCATGACCGTGACCCGCATGGGCGTCAGCAGCCTTCTCGGTCGCATGCAGTGGTGTCGGATCTGTTACGGAACTCATATTCGTCTCTCCGAAGCTGTCAGCAAAAGCTGTCAGCTATCAGCTTTCAGCTATCAGCCATTCCGTGGGAATGGCTTTTCTCGTTAATCGTCAGGCCCCTCTTCTCTCCTAGCTACTAGCTTCTTGCTACTAGCTACTCTCCGTCCTAGTGAATCAGGTACAGCAGCGGGAACAGGAAGATCCAGATGAGATCGACCACGTGCCAGTAGAGGCCCACGAAGTCGACCGCGGTGAAATTCTCCGGCGAGAAGTCGCCCCGGTAGGCCCGCAGCAGCAGCCAGAAGAGCAACCCGATGCCTACGATCACGTGGATACCGTGCAGCCCGGTCAGGCAGAAGTAGACACCGAAGAACGTTCGCACATTCGCCGGCTCCACCTTGATCTTGCCCTTGCTGTGCTCCATCACATGCTGCTTGGCTTCTTCGCTGGGCTGGTAATACTTGCCCCAGAGCACGCCTTCGTGGTACTTGTGGCTGTATTCCACATACTTGATCGCCATGAAGCCGAAGCCGCAGGCGATAGTCAGTGCCAGGCACAGCATCAGGCCGTTGCGATTGCCCAGCTGGGCACAGCGCACGCCCCACGCCATCGTCAGGCTGCTGAAGAGCAGCACGCAGGTGTTGATCGCTCCCCACGTGGTATCCAGGAAGTGCGACGCATAGATGAACACTTCCGGGTGGTTATACCGGTAGACGGCATACGCACAGAAGAGCCCGCTGAAGAAGAGGATTTCCTGGGCGATGAACGACCACATCCCCAGCTTCCCCGCTTCGAACTGCTGCTCGAGCGAATCAAAGTGGTGGGCCAGATGCTTGCTGTGGCCATGTGCATGGCCCTCAGCGTGAGCGTGATCGGCGGTGTGAGTGTCTGACATGAGAGTCTCGATAGTCAGGAGTCAGAAGCCAGAAGTTAGTAGTCAGATGCTAGAAGCCAGGAGTCCATTCAGAAGCCAGAAACTTCAAGTGATTCGTCAGGGGTTCAAAGCCGTTGCCATTCTTCTGGCTCCTGGCTTCTGGCTCCTGACTTCTCCCCTTCGGCTCCTGACTTCTTGTTACTTCCCCTGATGCTCCACGATATCGTCCCACTCGTGGGCAAAGTGTTCATCCTTCCATCCCAGTTCCGGCCCGAGGTACGTCTGCCGTTCGTAGTTGTACGGCTGATCGTCAATCACCGGCGTATGGTAGAAGTTTTCGGTCGGAGGCGGACTGGTGGTCTGCCATTCCAGCGTGGCACCGCCCCAGGGGTTCGGTGGAGCCTTCTTGCCCCGCACCATCGACTGCACCAGCGTGAAGCCGGCCAGCACGAAGCCGCAAGCCATGAAGTAGCTGCCAAACGTCGAGGCCCGGTGATACGGCTGATACTCCGCGTAGTAGTTGTAGTACCGGCGGGGCATGCCCTTGGCACCCATCACAAACTGCGGGAAGAAGGTCGCATTGAACCCGATGAAGATGATCACCGCCGCAATCCGGCCCAGCATGTCGTTGTACATCTTGCCCGTCATCTTGGGCCACCAGTAGAAGATGCCTCCGATGAACGCGATCAGGGCCGACCCCATCATCACGTAGTGGAAGTGTGCCACCACGAAGTAGGTATCGTGCAGGTGAATACTCGTCGACAGCGTCGCATGGAAGATACCGGTCAGGCCGCCGATCGTGAACAGCACGATAAACGACAGGCCATACAGCATCGGCGTCTGGAAGCTGATCGACCCGCGGTAGAGCGTCGCCAGCCAGTTGAACACCTTGATGGCTGACGGGATCGCCACGAAGAACGTCAGGAAGCTGAAGATCATATTCGCCAGGTTCGACTGGGTGCTGGTGAAGAGGTGATGCCCCCACACGAGGAACCCGATCAGGGCCAGGCCCACGCTGGAGAGAGCAATCTGGCGGTACCCGAAGATCGTCTTCCGGCTGAAGGTCGTCAGCAGTTCGCTCGCCACACCCATGCCCGGCACAATCATGATGTACACCGCAGGGTGACTGTAGAACCAGAAGAAGTGCTGGAACAGCACCGGATCGCCACCCAGGGCCGGGTCAAAGATACCGATCTGCAGCAGGCGTTCCACCATCAGCATCAGCAGCGTGATGCCGAGCACGGGAGTCGCCAGCACCTGGATGATCGACGTGGCATAGAGGGCCCAGAGCAGCAGCGGCATCCGGAACCAGGTCATGCCTGCCGGACGCATCGTGTGGATCGTTACCAGGAAGTTGATACCGGTGAAGATCGAGCTGAACCCGAGGATGAACGCACCCAGGGTCGCCATCACCACGTTGGTATTGCTGTTGGTGCCGCTGGAGCTGTACGGCGTGTAGAACGTCCACCCGGTATCGAGTTGCCCCACCGCCAGCGTTATCAGGAAGCAGATGGTGCCAATGATGTAGAGGTAGTAACTCCAGAGATTGAGCTTCGGAAACGCCACATCCTTCGCCCCGAGCATGATGGGCAGTACAAAGTTGCCCAGCGACGCCGGGATACTGGGGATGATCACCAGGAACACCATGATCGCCCCGTGCAGGGTGAACAGCTTGTTGTACTGGTCCTTGGTGAAGAGGAATTCCTTGGGGTACGTGGCAGGCTCACCCTTGGCGTTCACTGTCTGCGGCATCTGCACGCTGTCCTTGGGGGTCAGCAGTTCCGTCCGCAGCAGGATGGCAAACGTGCCGCCCACCAGGAAGAACGTGAGCACCGAGGCCAGGTACATCATCCCGATCCGCTTGTGATCGAGCGTGGTGATCCACGACAGGAAACCCTTGGTGCGATTCAGGTAGTTGTCGCCGGGCGCGTAAGCCTTGGTCTCATGCGACATGTGCTTGTCTCCTATCTCATCCAGCGCTGCTGGTCTGCTCGTGTCTCGTAAAGGTGCTGCCCGTCAGGAGCGAATCCTGACGCGTTTATTGTTTCGTTGGTGCGGGGCGACCGATGGACTTCAGATAGTCGATCACACCGTTGATCTGCTTATCCGTCAGCCGGCCCTTGTAGCTGGGCATGGCTGAGGGTCGCGAGAAGTTCTCCCGCACTTCGTCGTTGGGTTCGTTGATCGACATGCGGATGTAGTTCTCATCCACCTTCGTCGGGGTCAGCTGGCCCGTGGTCTTCCAGGTCTTGTGCTCCGCTTCGGGCATACCCCACAGTCCCTTGAAGCTCGGCCCGGTACCCACGGTCCCGTCAATGCTGTGACAGCCCCGGCAGCCCTTGGTCTTCCAGACATACTCGCCCAGTTCCACAGGCTTCTTGTTGTCGATCTCCACTTCCTTCTTCTTCTGCCAGGCGTTGAACGCTTCCATGGTCGGATGCACCACCAGCTTGGCGAACATCTCCGAATGGCTGGTGCCGCAGTACTCGGCACAGTAGATGTTGTGTACGACTGGCTCCGTCGCTGTCGTGGGCATCTGGTAATTGAACCACATCTTCGAATACCGGCCCGGCACCACGTCCCGCTTCGCCCGAAGCACCGGGATATACAGGCTGTGGATCACGTCCTTGCTGGTCATGACCAGTTCAATCGGCGTGTTGGCCGGCACATGCAGCTCCGGCAGATCGCCTTCGCCCGTGCCCAGGAGGCCCGTCTTGGGATAGGTGAACTCCCAGTTCCACTTACCGCCCAGCACGTTGATCTTGAACGTCTCCTTCGGTGGCTCCATCAGGTCCTGGTAGACAATGAAGCCGACGTAGAACAGACCGATGCACACCAGCGTGGGGATGATCGACCACACCAGTTCCAGCACCGTATTGTGCGAGGGGGCAGGCAATGGCTTCTGATCCATCGTCCTCCGACGGTACTTGACGCAGAAATACGCCAGCAGCCCCGTGATACTGACGAAGAAGAAGTAGTTGAGCCACAGGATGAACTGAAAGTGCACATCCGTCTCAGCTGCTGCCTGGGAGCCTTGCGCCGGCAGCCAGTAGCTCTTCCCCGCCAGGTCGGCGAACAGGGTCAGGTTCATATCTGGTTCACTCCTTGCAGCGGCGGCAACACCACCGGATGACGGTTCGGCAGCATCCACAGGATCATCAGCGTGAGCAGCAGCCCCACCGCCATGATGCTCGCCGTAATCTTCATCACCCGCATCGACATCGCTGCGAATGGTTTGCTTTCGTCAATGACTTTGCAGTTGGCCAGGTTCTCCTCGTCGCTGTTCGAGGCGATCTGGATTCCCTGCCGCGCTTCGTTGATCTTCTGTGTCAGCACCTTCGGATCGTAGCTGATGCCCTGGTAGTACTGGGTCACCACACCACCGGGCGAACACAGGATCAGCGTCGAACTGTGTGCATAATCCCGCTTCACCGGATCGTACTTGTACTTGAACCCGACGATGCCCGCCAGCTTCCGGATGCTCTCATCCTGCTCCGTCGTCAGGAAGTGCCAGCTGTCGGCCGGGGCGTTCAGTTCCTTCAGGTAGTTCTTCTTGGCGAGCCGGGCCTTCGTCGGCCCTTCGTTCGGATTGATGCTGACCGTCACGATCTCGAAGTCCTTGCCGGGCAGGATCCTGTTCGTCTCCATCACCTCGACAAAGTTGTTGAGCTGCACGTGGCACAGCTGCGGACAGTCCGAATAGTTCAGCGTCAGGATGACCGGCTTGCCCGACTGGAAGAAGAAGCCCAGCGGCCGCTTCTGCCCCGACTCATCCTTGAACACGAGATCCAGAGGCAGCTTCGCCCCCAGCTTTTCCTCGATGCCCACGCCCTGCAGTTCGATCGGGATCGCCTCGCGACGGTCCAGCACTTCCAGCAACTTCTCCAGGGCGTCAGACCGTTTGCTCTTGTCCAGTGCAGCCAGCTTCTCCGGCTGACCGGTCAGCGTCGTCACCAGTTGCTCGAGCACCTCCGGTGGCAGGAGCGCCAGCCGATCATCACGTACATTCACCCGCTTCAGTATCTGCTTCTTCGCCTCAGGCGTGAACTGGTCCAGCAGAACGGAGAGCTCCTCGGCCTTGGCGATGGGATCGACCTTGGGCTTGTTATCCATGAAGAACAAAGGCAACAACCCGAGCGGCATCAACACCACCAGGGCGATGATCAAGTGCTTCAGGGATGCCGTCTTCGTCTGGTTCATAAGTCTCGTGTGTCTCTGTCGTAGGGCACGCTCTGCGTGCCTCTCCCTTGCTCAAACCCGTCTCGACCTATCCTCCTCGACCTTCGTTCATTCTTCATTCTCAATTGTCAATTCCCTGCAGTGGAAGCTCACCTCGGTGAGGCACGCACAGCGTGCCCTACTTGGCAGGTGGGGCTTTCACCGGAGCAGCCGGGGGAGGCGGAGCCGCCAGCACCTTGCCTGCCTTGGCGTCTTCCAGCGTCGTCTTCTTGGCAGCTTCCAGGCTGACCAGCTTCAGCTCCTGTTCTTTCTTGTACGCCACCAGCGGCGAATCCAGATTCCCTGTACCCGTGCGCTTGTCGTGCCGGACTTCCCAGATCTGGAACAGCCCCTGCAGCACCACGAAAACGACGAAGATCAGGATCAGCGACAGCGTGGTCACCCATGCAATGATCCCGGTTTTTGGATTGTCAGCTTCAGCAGCCATGTCAGTTGTCCTTCGTCATACTAATCCGAAGCGTCAGCGAGGCACGTCTCGCGATAGCTCGATCCACCCTCGCTCACGCTTCGGGTTGGTATCTCACTAGAAATTCTCAAACGTCAGCGAGGCAGGCAGCAGCGGATCCTTCTCCGGCACCATCGAGATGCCTGCCGCCCGTTTCGCCAACGCCCCCAGCCAGATACCCCCCACACCCACGGTGCAGAGAATCTCGAGCAGCGGGATCTGTGGATCAATCGGCTTGAGCAGATCACCACTCACGCGGCCTGCCCATGTCGGATGAATGATGTAAAAGAGATCAATCCAGTGAGCCACCAGCATCCAGCAGGCCCAGAAGATCAGGGCCGGCTTGCTCCGCTTGATCCACCGCGACAGGAGCCCGGGGAACGGAATCAGCAGGTGCACCAGCAGCAGGATGACCGAGACCGTGATCCACGCCCCGCTCGATTCACGTGGCTTGTAGAACGCCGTCTCTTCCGGAATGTTCGCATACCAGATCAGCATGTACTGGCTGAAGGCGATGTAGCCCCAGAAGAACACGAAGGCAAACAGCAGCTTGCCCAGATCGTGGTAATGCTCTGTCGTCACCGCCCGGGTCAGCACCCCATGATGCTGCAGGTACCGGTACGCCAGGATGCTGAAGGCAAAGATGCTCAGGTTGCACCCGGCAAAGATGTACACACCAAAGATGGTGCTGTACCACGTCGGCGTCAGCGACATCAGCAGGTCAAACGAGGCAAAAGTCGTCGCCAGGGCAAACAGGATGATCCCGATCGGGCTCAGCCACTTGGCCTTCTTGTACTGTGCAGGGTCGCCGGTGCTGTCACACTTCACCGAACGCCAGTAGTAGACAATGCCCAGCACGCTCCACACGGTAAAGTAGATCACCATCCGCAGGGCAAAGGCCTTCGGGTTCAGCCACGACTGCTTGTGCTGCAGCAGGTGATCCTTGGCTACCGCTTCATGATCGGCCCATTCATACAGGGCATGACTGCCCCACAGCAGCGGGATGATGATCGGCAGCGACAGCACAGCCATGATCGGGGCGTTGCGGGCGACCAGTTCCGGCACCCGGCGAATGACGATGCCCCACTTGGCCCCGGTGATGTACAGCGCCATCGTGAAGAACAGGCCACCCAGCGTGATCGTCAGGAAGTACATGAACCCGTGCAGGTAGGCATGCTGCAACCGCACCAGCCCGGTACCCTGGGGCCCTTCCCCATACGGTCCGGAGAAGTAGCCGAGCACGATCGCGCCGACCAGCGCCACCAGCCCCACGAAGTAGGACACACTGGAGAGGGCATGGCCCAGATCGCCAATCCGGCGATTCTCACTCTGAATGTCAATCGGCTCAGCGTGAGCCATGGGTCTCTCTCCTTCTGATCTCGTTCGAGCTGCCGTGTGTTCTTCTCAAGCTGCCGTGCGTGCTTCTCGAGCTGCCGTGCCATGGTTGTGAGGGTAATCCATCACAACCATGCTCTGCGTGCCGCTCGTCTGCCTCAGCTGGCCTAGCGGCTCGCAGTTGTCTTGGTCACCGGTGCTGCCGGAGTCTCCCCCGCCTGCACCTTGCCGGTCTGGCTCTTCTGCAGGGCGCGTACATACAGCACAATCGCCCAGCGGTCTTCCGGGGTCAGCCGGTAGCCATACCCCATCATCTTGTTCTTGCCCCAGGTGATCGTGTCAAACAGTTCACCGTCAGGCTTGCTGGCAATCAGCGGATCGTGGAAGCTCTTGGGAGGCACCCACAGTGACAGGTTCGTAGGATCGGGGCTGGAAGCCAGTTCCGTAGCACGCCGATGCACCATGCCGTCGCCATACCCGGCTGTGCCGTGGCAGACCGAACAATAGATGGTGAACTGCCGCTGGCCCCGGGCCATCATCGCGTCATCCAGCTTGTCCTTCAGCTTCGCCGGGAAACCGTTGACAAACTGACCGTTAACCTTGCCCTTGTTGAAGTGCTCATCCTCGGTACTGCCAAAGGCAACAGTGCCTTCGACATTGGGGATGTTGCCCACGCCCATCGGCAGCGTGTTCGCCGGGGCAGGGTTCTGAGCCTTCTGCTTCTGCTGATACGCCATGCCATGATCGATGCGGAGCGGCTCTGCGTCACTGACGGCAAAGCTCGACTTGAACACCAGGGCCATGGGAATCATGCCGAACGCCACCAGCAGCACAATGATCTGCCAGAACAGCGTCGGTGGATCTTCCTTCTGGTATTCCTCGTAGCACACTTCCACCTGCTTCGCCCCGGCTGCGGTCAGCATCGCGCTGGTGGCATCCAGACGGAAGTTCGCATCGCTCGCTTCCACCACCAGGGCGTACTTGTCGTTGGTCACCCGGGTCATCACCTTGCTCTTGTTGAGCGGGCTGTAGTACACGAAGAGCTTGTTCAGCCCGATCATGCCCACGAACGCCGTGATGCCTGCCAGCAGAATCGTCAGTTCAAAGGCCACCGGCATCTGGGCCGGGATGCTGAAAAACGGCTTGCCCGAAATCAGGTACGGGTAGTCGATGCCGTTCATCCAGCACTGCATCAGGATGGCGCCAGCCATACCCGTCAGCCCGCCCCCCAGCACCAGCCAGGGAATGGGCGAATAGGGCGTCTTCATCGCCGTATCAATGCCGTGCACCGGGTGCGGCGAATAGCATTCATAGTTCTTGTAGCCAGCGTCCTGCACCTGACGGGCAGCTTCCACCAGCGCATCGGGCGACGTGAATTCCGCCACCACCGCATGCAACTGGGGAGGACGATGCTCTTCCACTTTGTGTTCGTCGTGCGACATCGTTACTCCTTCGCCGGGCTGGCCAGACCCACCGCAGGCGCCGCCGGCGCCTCGTGGCTGTGACCATGCTCTTCATCGTGGTGATGCACCGAGACGGCCTTCACTTCAGCGGCAGCCACCATCGGCACAAAGCGGATGAACAAGAGGAACAGGGTGAAGAACAGCCCGAAGCTGCCCACGAATGTCAGGATGTCCACGATCGTCGGGTAGAACATACCCCACGCCGAAGGCAATTGCGTACGGTGCAGACCCGTGCAGATGATCACAAATCGCTCGAACCACATGCCCACGTTCACCAGGATGCTCGCCACCATGATCGTCGGAATGTGCCGGCGGAGCTTCGCGGACCAGAAGAGCTGCGGAACGATGACGTTGCAGGAGATCATCGACCAGTAAGCCCACCAGTAGGGACCGAAGGCGCGGTTGAAGAACACGAACAATTCGGTCGTGTTGCCTGAGTACCAGGCAATGAAGAACTCGATGCCGTAGGCATAGCCCACCATCATGCCCGTTGCCAGGATGATCTTGTTCATGTTGTCGATGTGGTCCATCGTGATGATGTGCTTCAGGCCGAACATCGCCCGGCAGGGGATGAGCAGCGTGTTCACCATCGCGAAGCCGGAGAAGATCGCCCCTGCCACGAAGTAGGGCGGGAAGATCGTCGTATGCCAGCCAGGCAGGATCGAGACCGCGAAGTCGAAGGACACCACCGAGTGCACCGAAAGCACCAGCGGCGTGGAAAGCGCTGCCAGCAGCAGGTAGGTCCGTTCATAGGTATGCCAGTTGCGTGCTGACCCGCGCCAACCGAGCGACAGGATGCCATAGACCATCCGGCGGATCGGCGTGGTCGCCCGGTCGCGAATCGTTGCCAGGTCAGGGATCAGGCCCATGAACCAGAACAGCAGCGAAATCGTGAAGTAGGTGCTCACCGCGAACACGTCCCACAGCAGCGGGCTGCGGAAGTTCGGCCACATCGACATCGCATTGGGATAAGGCAATGCCCAGTAGATCACCCATACGCGGCCCACGTGAATCGTCGGGAAGAGCAACGCACAGATAACCGCGAAGATCGTCATCGCCTCGGCGGCACGATTGATGCTCGTACGCCAGTTCTGCCGGAACAGGAACAAGATGGCCGAGATCAGCGTACCGGCGTGGCCGATACCGACCCAGAACACGAAGTTCGTGATGTCCCAGCACCAGCCGATGCGGTTATTGAGACCCCACACACCCACACCCGTCAGGATGAGGTAGCCCACCATCGCCAGCAGAATCAGCAGCCCGGTGCTCGCGGCACCAAACGCAGGCCACCAGTTCTTCGGCGTAGGCGATTCCACGATGCGGCAGACTGCCTCCGTCACGCCTGCCAGCGTGAGAGGCGGTGCCACACCATCGGCATGCTGATGATTAACCGTGGCCATGGCCGGCCTCCTTTTCTTGCAGCACCGGCTCCAGGTCCGGGTGCGGATTGCGGATCCGCGCCAGGTACGCCGTGCGAGGCCGTATGTTCAGGTCACCCAGCATCTTGTACCCTCGTTCGCTCGCCTGCAGCTGTGCCACCTTGCTGGCCTGGTTGTTCAAGTCGCCGAAGGTGATCGCCGAGGCCGGGCACGCCTGCTGGCACGCCGTCACCACGTCACCATCCTTCAGCTTCGTCTCAGGCCGGTTGGCTTCCAGTTCCTTGACACCCTGGTTCTTCACCCGGATCTTCGCTGCCTTGATCCGCTGGATACAGTAGGTGCACTTCTCCATCACGCCGCGGCTGCGTACCGTCACTTCCGGGTTGAAGCTCAGGCGGATGACGTTGTTCTTCTCGTCATCAAGCTGCTTGTGCCAGTTCAGGAAGTTGAAGCGACGCACCTTGAACGGGCAGTTGTTGGCACAGTACCGCGTGCCGATGCAGCGGTTGTACACCATGTCGTTGGTGCCTTCCGCACTGTGCACCGTGGCAGCCACCGGGCACACCTGCTCGCACGGGGCGTTCTCGCAGTGGACGCACATCATCGGTTGATGCACCACCGTGACATCTTCCAGACTGTGTGAATCGCCACTGAAGTAACGGTCAATGCGAAGCCAGTGCATCTCCCGCTGGTTGATCACTTCCTGCTTGCCCACCACCGGGATGTTGTTTTCCGACTGGCAGGCGATCACGCAGGCATTGCACCCGGTGCACTTGGCCAGGTCAATCGTCATGCCCCACTTGTAGTCCGCCTTCTGGGCATCGAGCGGATTGTCGAACAGCTTGATCAGCGGAAGCTCGTGCACCTTGTGCTTGGCTGCATCGGGGTGCTTCAGGTACTGATCGAGCCGGTCGCTGCGGATCAGGATGTCCGCCCGCTTGTCCCGCTCCCGCACACCCGCAGTATCAATCTGCGAGTGCTCCTGCGTGCAGGCAAACTGGTGATACTCGTTCAGCGGCTGCACTTCCACACCCAGGGCCATGTTCATGGCCGCAGAGGTGCGGATGCCGTTGAAATCAAAACCCACCGCACTCACCTTGCCCACCGCGGTGCCACCCACCACACCGGCGGCCCGGCGGCCGTAGCCCAGCAGCAGCGAGATCGTGCCATCCGCATGGCCAGGCTGCACATACACCGGCGCCTTCACCGTCTGGTTGTGCAGCGTCAGCTTCACAAACTGCGAATGCTTCACCCGGTACCGCTTGGCCGTGTTGTCTGACATCAGGATCGCATTGTCCCAGGTCAGCTTCGTGATGAAGTCAGGCAGTTCCTGCAGCCAGGCGTTGTTGCTGTACCGGCCGTCATACAGGCGGGCATCCGGGATGAATACCACTTCCAGACCGCCCGTGCCTGTAGTCGAAGCTGCATCGGTCCACGCCCGCACGTCCATCGTCAGCGTCGTCAGGCCCACCGCCAGCTCTTCCAGCTGTGCCTTCGTCGTGGTCGGCTTGGCATTCACAGGTTTCCAGGCACTGCCCTTCACCACGCCATCCCGCAGCGACTCGGTCCAGCTCGCGTCGGTACCGCCAGCTGCCTTGAACATACCCTGCACCAGCTCGTAGCCCTTGGTAGAGCCACCCAGGAATGCTGAGACATATTCAATCGCGGACTTGGTCTTGTACAGCGGCTCGATCATCGGCTGCACGATGCTCTGCGTGCCGTCCCAGCTCCGGACATCGTTCCACGATTCCAGGTAGTGCGACATCGGCAGATGCCACATGCACTGCTCTGCCGTCTCATCCACATAACAGCCGACGTGGATCGAGTAAGGCACCTTGCCCAGGGCATCGGCAAACCGCACATCATAGGGTGCCGAGTAGACCGGGTTGCTGTTGAGAATCAGCAGGGCACTGACCTTCTCTTCGGCCATCTCCTTGGCCAGCCCGACCAGGGCCAGGCTGCCTACCGGGGCATCCCCTTCGGGTGCGGCGTAATACTTCACCGTCACGCCACTGTTGCCCAGCAGCACGTTCAGGTCATGGGCCAGTGCATGCACTTCCGGGGGCTGGCGGAACCCGACCGCGATCACGCCCTTGCCCTTGTTCGCCACCAGGTCTTTCGCCATGATCGTGACGAACTTGTCATGTCTGGCGTTCTTCAGCGGATACTCGGGGCCTGCCACACCCTTGAGGGCCGCCTTCACCTGAACCGTCAGGGCATCCAGCAGCTTCTTGATGTCAGTCGACTTGTAGGCCAGGCGATGATCCGCCGTGCCACCGGTATTGCTGAGGTTGCTTTCGACGCAGTAGAGGCGGTTGTACGGTGCCTTCTGCTTGAGCGTCGCTTCCGGATTGCGGTTGCTCGCAAAGTCGCGGGTATACTGCAGCGCCGCCGGATGGCTGCCCAGCAGATCCGCATCCAGATCGCAGATCACCGCAGCCTTGCTCAGATCATAGTCCACCCGCAACGGCTGACCGAACAGCAGCTTGGTGCCCAGCCGTTCGTTGTCACGCTGCACCGGTTCATATTCAATCCACTGTGCCTTGGGGAACTCGGCCAGCAGCTTGGCTTTCAGGCTCGCCATCGTTGCAGACGATGTCACTTCCGAAAGCACCCGGAAGCCTTCACCCTGCTTGCCAGCCAGTTCCGCTTTCAGCGTTCGCAGTGTCTTGGACGCATCGTCCCACTTCTTCTCGACCACCGCGGTCTTGGTGTTGGCCCGGAAGCGGATCGCCTTGCTGCGGTCCGGATCGTACAGCCCCAGGATGCTGGCTGCCGCCCAGGTATTCACCGCTCCCTTGTTCATGGGGTGCAGCGGGTTGCCATCCAGCCGGATCGGCCGGCCTTCGTAACACTGGGCCAGCAGACCCACTGCCACGCCTGCCACTTCCATCGCCGTCGCGAAGGGCTGCGTCTGGCCGATCGTCCGGCCTTCGATGCCCTTGGCTGCAGGCACCACGTAGCGATGCTGCCGCGAACAGCCCACCGCACTCGCCATGGCTACCGAGGCACCCATGATCTGCAGGAACCGCCGACGGGACGTACCGTCCATCGGCTCCAGCTGCTCCGGCAGAAACTCCGCACCTATGTTCGGATCCTGCACGCCGTGCAACTGTTCCAGCGATCGCCAGTACCCCACTGCCGGTGCATGCGCCGACGCTCCTCCCCCGGATAAGGGGAGGCTGGGTGGGGTTGCCGGGCCCCCGAGCTTGCTTTCACTTATCGATGACATGTAGAACAATCCGTCGAGGGGTTCAGGTTGTACTGTTTCCGCAGCGTCTTCCCAAGCGACTCCGGCGTCTCGTTCCCCGCGTCGCTCGCCTTCCACGCCATGTTGGTGATTTCCTTCACCGGACGCAGATATGGCTCCGGATTCCGGTGGCATTCCAGGCACCATGCCATGCTCAAGGGCTTCTCGTGCACCACCACTTCCATCTCATCCACACGACCGTGGCAGCTCACGCACCCTACCCCCCGGTTCACGTGGGCCGAGTGATTGAAATAGACAAAGTCAGGCAGCTTGTGCACCTTCACCCATTCCATCGGCTTCTTCGTATTCCAGCTGTCCCGGATCAACTCCAGGCTGCCTCGCTGCGTACCCACCATCGAGTGGCACGCCATGCACGTTTCCGTCGGTGGAATGTTCGCATGAGCCGACTTCTCCACATCCGTGTGGCAGTACCGGCAGTCGATCCCCAGGTCGCCCGCGTGAATCTTGTGACTGTAATTCACTGGCTGCTTGGGGGCATACCCACGGTGCGTCGCCTGATGATTCAGGGCAAACCAGGCGATGGTCAGAAACACGGGTGGGCCCGTCAATGCGACCGGCAGGATCACCCACCACGCCTTGTTGAACCACTTCGGAAAGAAGAACAACGGCTTCTCCGCTACAGGAGCGGCGGAAGTCTCCGTCATAATGCCACCTATCAAGATGAATGCAGCAGGCCACGACAGCCTGCAGTCATTGGGAAGTTAGCAGGTTTGATGCCAAGAGCAAGAGGGCATTGAACAAACAGGAAATCCAGCCCGTTTTCCATACCCGCACTACCCCACATTTCCCCGCCATTCTCAGCTATAAGAACAGAACCCCACCCCCCTCCCCACCCCTTGGAATGCTATACTCCCAAGTGCACGTTCCCACCCCCCTGCAACCCTGAGCGCCCTCACAGCCCGTCGCGCTAGGCTAGCAAGGGCCAGACCTCGCCCTCACTCCGCACCTCTCGCCACCAGCCCCACGCATGCAACCCGATGCGAAGCGAGGCAACGAACATTCCCCCTCTCCCCACCGGGGAGAGGGGCCAGGGGTGAGGGGGATTCTTCTGGGGGTGAGGGGACTTCTTCTGGAGGTGAGGGGGCCCCTCTCGCGGCGAAGCCCATCCTCACGATCCCCCACCCCGCGCTACGGCTGTTGACACTATCTACCTGTACAAGCCATCATGCTCCAGGGAATGGCCCGGCCTTCCCACCGTGGCACCACTTCGCACTGAGGACCAACTCCATGAACCGCGTGCTGCAGATCGAACAACTCCTCGCCCAGGCGGCCAGCGAGGTAGTCATCCGCAAGACCGCCCTCGATACCTGGCACATGCCGCCCCGCATGTTCGAACGGGACCTCCGCAGGGCCAAACACCGTTACGCCCGCCGTGCGTGTCATCTGGACATCATCGCGGAACTGATGATCAGCTACGAGGTCACCTGCCACCGCATCCACGTCATGGCTATGGAGAAGGACGAGTCCAAGAAGAACGCCTCCTTCCACAATGCCATGCGGCATCTCATCCTCCAGCGTATCTCCATCCTCAAGGACATCGCCCACTTCCGCGACGCCGAGGATCGCAACGCCTTCAAGGACAAGGAACGCACCGCTGACCGCGAGAAGGAACTCGACCGCTACAAGCATGTCCACTTCACCAGCATGGACTCCGAGCTGCACCGGCCGCTACTACGATGCCGAGGTTGGCGTCACCCGCAACTCCTTCGAACTGAATCCAAACCTCATCGCCGAGCGTGATGCTGCCCGCATGCGCATCCTGCCCAAGAGCCCTCGCGAAGATGCCATCCTCGCCGAGTTCCTCGATACCATCGTGGAACCCCGCGACCACTTCGACCCCGACAAGGTCGATGACACCAAGCGGCCCACCGACATTGGCACCCTCAATCCCTACGAATTCTCCGATTTTCACGGGTGTAAGTACTCCCGCAACAATGAGCCGCTCTACCACATGGCCCGCAAGATCTGGCTCGAACGTCTCAAGCATTACAACGATACCTGGTGTGCTGCGGAGAAGCACATCACCGGCGTCATGGACCTCTTCGGCATCAAGCTGCATGTGCTCCACGACAGCGTTGGCATCCCCGAACCGATCAAGCGTGCCCTCGCTGGCGACACTGAAGCCATCGCAGACCTGAAGGCGAGTGTGCAGGCGTTTCGGCGGGGTGAAGTCAAACCACGCAAGGTGAATCTGCCTCACCCGATGCCCAAGCCTGTCCTCGATCTCAATGCCGACATGCTGCCGCTGCACGAAGTCGAGCGTGTCGCGAGGGAGTTCTACGAGAAGAAGGAGGCTGCCCAGAAGGAAGCCCTCGCCCGGCATGGTTACATCCCCGACGAGTTGCTGGCCCATCCGCAGTTCAACATCGACGTGACCAGGACAGGCTACCACCCCGATGAACAGGTGGATACGACATTACCGAAGATGCCCTGGGATGCTGCACCAACACCTCCGGGGAATGACCCCGTCAGGCCAGGGGCAGGCTCGTGCGAAGACTCCACAAGCAACCCTGGCTCACGGGGTCAGCGAACTAATGACACCCCACCGTCAACGCTTCTGCAAACCGTCACCACCATCACCACCGCCCTGCTCCTCGCCTTCACCCTCTGCTGGACCATGTTCGCCCTCACCGTGGGTATCCACCACCTGCCATCCATCATGCGAGCGGGGGCGTCAGCCCCCTGAGCCAGGTGCCGTTCCAACCCCTGACCACACTCCACGACAGCGAGACGAACACCGACCTCTCAACTTCAGACGACGCCTCCAAGGCACCCGACCCCGCCGAAGCTCAGGGGGCTCACGCCCCCGCTCGCCCACTGTCGCCCCCGCTCGCTACACGCCCCCATCTCACCGATGGACGCACCACACTCACCGACGGAGAACCTCCGCTCGCCGCCCGAAGGCTCGCCCCCGGTTTTTTCCCTGTTTTCCAGCCTCTTCCACAACTCCGGCTGACCCCACCACCACCCCGAGCGGCCCAAAATGCCACTCGGGGGTGCGCGATTCCGCGCGCACAGACAGGAATGTCTGTGCCACAACACTTAGCACTTAGGACTCAGGACTCAGGACTCAGGACTAAAGAATGTTACTTCGCATACTCCACGAACCGCGTCTCCCGCACCACCGAGATCTTGATCTCGCCGGGGTAGTTCATCTTTTCTTCGATGGCCTTGGCGATATCGCGGCAGGTCTTCTGGGCTTCCTGGTCGGTGATCTTCTCCGAGTTGGCGATCACCCGCACTTCCCGGCCAGCCTGGATGGCAAACGCCTGGTCGATGCCATGGAACCCGCAGGCAATCGATTCGAGCTCTTCCAGCCGCTTGACATACTTCTCCAGCGTATCGCGGCGGGCGCCGGGCCGGCTGGCACTGATCGCATCTGCCGCTGCCACGATGACAGTGTACACATGATCAATGCGGATATCATCATGGTGCCCGATAATGGCATGCAGCACGTGGGGATTGGTCTCGCCGAACCGCCTCGCCAGCTCTTCGCCGATCTGCGGGTGGCCACCTTCCATCTCGTGGTCCGCTGCCTTGCCGATGTCGTGCAGCAGCCCGCAGCGGCGGGCCAGCTTGCCATCATAGCCCAGCTCCTCGGCAATCAGGCCGGCAATGTGGGTCACTTCCATGCTGTGCAGCAGTACGTTCTGGCTGTAGCTGGTCCGGAACTTGAGACGTCCCAGCAGTTCCACCAGCTTGTCATGCACCGGGCCGACATTGGCTTCCTGCACTGCCCGATGGCCAATCTCCATGATGGTTTTGTCCATCTCGGTCTTGGTCTCGTTGACAATCTCTTCAATGCGGGTGGGATGGATGCGGCCGTCGGCAATCAGCTTCTGCATCGCCAGGCGGGCCGTCTCGCGGCGGACATTGTCAAACGACGACACCACCACCACGCCGGGCGTATCATCCACGATGACATCGACGCCGGTCGCTTTCTCGAAGGTGCGGATGTTGCGCCCTTCGCGGCCGATAATGCGGCCCTTCATTTCATCGCTGGGGATATCGACCGTGCTGACCGTGGTGTCAGCCGTGTGGGCCGAGGCGTAGCGCTGCACCGCGGTGGCGATGATCTCGCGAGCCCGGCCTTCGCTCCTGGCCTTGATGGCGTCTTCGTTCTTCTGAACCCGCTTGCCGATCTCGTGGGCGAGTTCCTGCTCGATCCGTCCCAGCACCAGGGCGCCGGCTTCCTCGCGCGACATCCCGCTGATTTCGAGGAGCTTGTTCGTCTGCTCCTTCTGGGCCTCTTCCACTTCCTTCAGCCGGCGTTCATACTGCTCGCGGCGCTCGGTCGCTTCCTTCTTGATCTTGTCGACGATCTTCTCTTTCTTGAGCAGCGCCTGCTGCTGCTGATCGAGTGCCTCTTCACGCTTCTCGATCCGGCGTTCCTGGTCCTTCAGTTCATTGCGTTCGCCTTGCAGTTCCTTGTTGAACTCTTCGCGTTTCTTGAACAGCCCGTCCTTGGCTTCCTGTTCGATGTCCTTGGCTTTGATCTTGCCCTGGTTCACCAGGGCTTCCGCGTCGCGCTTGGCCTGGTCGAGCATGGCATCGATGTCCTTCTGGACACCGGCCTTGCGGAGACTGTCAGCCCACTGGCGCAGCGCGTAACCGCCTGCCAGGCCCAGCAGCAGGGCGATACCTGCGATGGCTACTTCGATCATGGGGGGAATTGTCCTTTACGGCAGCAGGGGCAGCCGATGGACCAGACGTTGGTACAGCACGTTCTTCAGGGGGCAGCCAGCAACGGTACGTCCCTGCCACCCAATCGGGCAGCCGGGCATGAGTGGTACGATAAAGGAGTCCAGACGAGTAGGTCATGAGCACCAGATACGTTGTGTTTCTGCCAGCAGCGAGTCAAAAAGGCAGGTCATCCTGCCACCAGAGCGTCAAGGTCATCGGCTATCTGAAACACCACGCTTCAGCCTGAGCTGAAGGGTGATGAGAAAACAACACTAAGGCCCATCTTACCGGATGGCATGGATGATGCAACGGGATTCCTTTCTAAGTGCTAAGTGCTAAGTCCTGAGTGCTGAGGAAGGTGACAGCAATAGTCGACCAAGCCAGTTGAACCTCTTGGCTCATTCTGTGGAACAGGGTAAGATAATACGCGAGGAACTATCATGTCTGAACCAGTTACACTCGATTCACTGGCACAGCGAGTCACTCTCCTGGAAGCGGCATTGCTCAAGCAGAAGCAAGGCCGACCCAAAGACTGGCGACGCACCGTTGGTATGTTCGCGGACAGCGAGTTCATGCGACAGGTGGACGAAGAAGGACGAAAGATAAGAGAAGCTGACCGGGAGGCTGCACGGCAAACCGGGGATCAATGATGATCTTGCTCGACACCGATCATCTGTCACAACTGAAGTTCATTCGCAGTGATCGCGCAAGTATCCTGGTGGACAAGCTGAAATCGCTTCCAGCATCTGAGAATGTTGCTATCTCGATCATCTCCGTCGAAGAGCAGATGCGCGGCTGGCTTGCAACCATTGCCAAGGAACGTGATGTCCGCAGGCAAGTGAAACCGTACAAGGAACTGGCTGCTCTTTTTAATTTCTTCGACGAATATCTCATCTTGGAATTCAATGAAGCTGCGGTGGATGTGTTTGAAGAGAATAAGGCCAGGAAGTTACGAATCGGCACGATGGATCTGAAAATCGCTTCCATTACGATAGCGAATAAAGCCTTGCTTCTCTCTGCCAACCTTAGTGACTTCAAGCAAGTGCCTGGTTTGCGTGTTGAGAATTGGTTGGAGTGATTTGAGGAAGAGGGTTGAGGGGGAGCTAAGGAAAGGTGATGCAGGATGGTTTTCCGAACCTGTGTGCATTCAGATTAATCCTGCGTTAGCGGTGTCAAACCACGCCGTCGGACAACCAGCCATCGTAGTGAAAGGAGGAATATCACCATCCCAGCCAGGCGGCTCCACCAGGGAGAATAAAACCGAATTGGCATGTTCCACGCTTCGAGGTTCTTGCGAAACAGCGAGGTACCATTCAAGTCCTTATCCACGAAAGTGTAAAGGCGTTCAGAATTCCCTTGAGTCCGGAGACGCAGGGAAGATCGTCCTTTTAAGAATCCTTCGCGGTGACCGGTGCCTATGTCAAAGAGGTAAACACGATTGCCTTCTGGCTGAGTCATAGCATTCCAGATTCGGAGGTACCAGGGCGCATTCGGGTCTGGCACACCGTCTTGGATAAAGGAGCAAGCGAGTTGATTGCCATGAACCAGGCTGACAATCCCATTAGGCAAGGCATTCGCATGCAACTCCAGCGAAACCTCTTTCCTGAGGTGCATTTCGGATGGACTCACTTCGACAAGCTGAAGTGAATCAAGGTATAGATCTGGAGATTGTGGCTTGTTCTTCAACCTGCCGAATACCAGAAGACCTGGAGTCTTCTTATCCAGGCAGGCGAAGCGAAACACGTGCAGAAGATTCTGTGGGGTTTGAATAAGTCGCCCCGTCGCGCCACTGAGACATTGATACTCTGCATCGATCAATGTGGGACGTCTCACCAAATGATGGATCCAGAAATGGTCTCCCATGCTGCTTGTCGTGAACAACTGGTTCTGGTATTCGGGCAACACTTCAACTGCTCGCTGCTGACCAGTATGGCCGTCAAACAAGAGAACCCCTTGAGGCATGACGCCTCCACGATCGGGATGAATCCATCGCTTGCTGGACTTCCATCCTACCGGCAAAGCGCTGTCTCCGAAAGTAACCCAATCCAGTCGAGGCCCTACCGAAGGCGGCCAGGTCCAGCGCAACGGCGGCAGGGTCCAACTGGCGAGCTTCTTAAGCACAGGCGCCTCTCCAGTGGGCAAGGCAAAGGTCTCGATCCAGGGATTCCAGCCAGCGCGAGGTTCCTGCAGACCGTTTGGAGATATTGCAATTGGGGTGCCATATGGATCCTTCAGGTAATGTGCCCAGGTCATGGAATTAGTCAGTGCCGTCCAGGTATCTACCCCCAAGGTGACGATTCCCATCTGCCACGGACAGATTGTTTGAATCAGGAAATAGGGACTGTCATCAGGAGCAAAGGTGACTTCAAAGGGCACTCGTGGTGGCACGGTCCAGGCTTGGATCAACTCTTCCTGTCTGGATTGAGTGAAGTTCCATCGACGCAGTTCATGTCGAATGCCAGAATCCGTGGCTATCCTCTTGAATCGAAAGAGCGCCTCTCCGATCAACCGGGGATAGCGTTCGTGCGGCTCGAGCATGTTAAGGTTCAAGCATTGCGCCTCTTCGTCAAGCCGGTAGAGGATATCACCCGTCGCTGCATTCAGGATGAGAATCGCAGATTCCTGGTACCGACCTTGTTGATTGCGCTCTTCAGACACCAGGAGCCATCGACCACTGGCGTCTTCACAGATGGGATGATACCGCATCTCGTTGCTGGTGACATGAATCATCCAGGCGGGCTTGGGGGCGAGCAGCCAATGAATCACCAGCGAAGCCACCAGCCCCATGGCGCATGCTAACAGGAAACGCCAAACACTGAGTCGTCGTTGAGTGGAGACAGGCTGCATGACATTTGCCTCCTTCCTTACAGAGTGGCAACCCGGGAGATCACTGCTGTGAACGTTCTCCCGAATGAACAGATACCTTCCCCATCTGCACCGCCAGCCACTGCAGTAGCGAAGCACTCGTGGGGATCCGCAGCACCATCGTCGCGATGGCCAGGAACAACACCACAATCGCCAGCCAGTGGCCTTCCAGCAGATAGGCCATGGCACCAAGGATACCTGCCCCTTCCGGCAGCACCAGCTTCAGCAGCCGGTCCGACTGGAACACCTGCAGCAGCTTGTCCAGCGTGTCGGCAGGTACCTTCTCCAGCCAGGCAGGCTCCGCCTGTTCCCACTCGGCCAGAGTTCCTGCCAGCGGGGTCGCTTCCGCCTGCCAGCGTTTCAAATTCATGGCCGTCACCACTGGAGGCAGTATCAGGGAGCAACCCAGCAGGACGACACCCAGCCCCGCCAGGAACACCGTCAGCAAGGGCAGGTTATTCCACTGCGGCCCCTGCCCACCGATGAATCCGCCCGGCTTCACCTGCACCAACATGAAGAACAGGATCGCCACCAGGATCAGCAGCCCCAGGATGAGGGCGATCGCAATCACCTGGGTATTCCGAAGCGTTCGCAGATACGGAGGCATGACAGGTCCTTCACTTGCCTTCAGGATATAATATCGCCATGTACATCGGCACAATGAAAGTCTACCTGATCCTGCGCCAGAGCCGCTCACTCAAAGACAAGCGGCAAGTCGTCAGCAGCATCAAGGAGAAGCTGCAGCAGTCATTCAACATCTCCATCGCGGAGGTCGATCTGCTCGACGATCGGCAGCAGGCAGTGCTGGGCATTGCCATGGTCAGCAACGAGATGGGCCACCTGCAGGCAGCCTTGCAGAAGATCCTCGACGCCCTGCGTTCTCACCCCGTCGCCGAGCTGGGCCGGCATGAATCCCACGTCGAAGCCGCCATCCTCGGGGAGTAAGGAGATACTCGAAGCATGAGTGTATGATGCAACTAAGTCTCCCCTCTCCCCACCGGGGAGAGGGGCTGGGGGTGAGGGGGCATCTCTCGCGGTGCAGCCCTTCCTTACTCTTCCCATAACCAACTCTGTATCATAGCCAGATGCAATACGATCCGACGAATCCGCTCATTATCCAGGGTGATCGCTCCATCCTGGTGGAAGTCAATAATCCCAAGTACGCCGCAGCCCGCGATGCACTCGCTCCTTTTGCGGAGCTGGAGAAAAGCCCGGAGCACATCCATACCTACCGGCTGACGAACCTCTCCCTGTGGAATGCTGCAGCCGCCGGCCTCACGGCGAAGCAGATGGTGAAAGTACTGGAGACTTACACCAAGTTCCCCATCCCGCACAATGTCGCTCCCGATATTGAAGAAGTTGTCAACCGCTATGGGCGGATCCGGCTGGAACGCAACGGTGAACAGCTGAAGCTGGTCTGCCCGGACAAGCCGCTGCTGGCAGAACTGCTCCGGCAGAAGAAGGTTGCCCTCTACCTGGGCGAGCGCATCGGGCCTGATTCCTTTTCGGTCGATACTGCCTTCCGGGGTGTGCTCAAGCAGGCCCTCGTCGGCGTCGGCTACCCGGCGGAAGACCTCGCCGGCTACACGCCGGGTGCGGATCTGGCTATCGCCCTGCGGGAAACCACCCGCACCGGGCTGGCCTTCACCATTCGTGACTATCAGAAGGATGCTGCCGACGTCTTCTATGCCGGTGGAGATGTCCGTGGTGGCTCCGGCGTCATCGTCCTGCCCTGCGGTGCAGGTAAGACCATCGTTGGCATCAACACCATGGCTTCCATGCAGAAGTCCACCCTCGTGCTCACCACCGGCACCACCGCGGTCAAGCAATGGCACCGGGAAATCCTCGACAAGACTTCCCTCACCGAAGAAGAAGTGGGCGAATACACCGGTGAGACCAAGACCATCGCCCCCGTCACGCTCGCAACCTACCAGATCCTCACCTATCGCGACAGCAAGACCGATGAGTTCCCCCACTTCAAACTCTTCGATCAGCGTGACTGGGGCCTGATCATCTATGACGAAGTGCATCTCCTGCCCGCCCCGGTGTTCCGCATCACTGCTCAGATCCAGGCTCGCCGCCGACTCGGCCTCACCGCTACCCTCATCCGCGAAGATGGCCGCGAAGCGGATGTGTTCAGCCTGATCGGCCCCAAGAAGTATGACGTACCCTGGCGTGAGCTGGAAGGACGCGGCTGGATCGCAGAAGCCAACTGCACCGAGATACGCCTGGGGTTGCCGCAGGAACTGAGGATGGAATACGCCGTCGCGGAGCTGCGCAACAAGTTCCGCGTGGCCAGCGAGAACCCGGCCAAGCTCGATGTCGTTGATGCGCTGCTGAAAAGGTATCCCGATGCCAAGGTGCTGATCATCGGGCAATACCTGAAGCAGCTGCGTGACTTGCGCGACCGCTTCAACATCCCCCTGATTATGGGCAGCACCCCGCAGGATGAACGGGAGTTGCTCTACAACCAGTTCCGCACCGGCGATGTCAAGCAACTGATCCTGAGCAAGGTAGGCAACTTCGCCATCGATTTGCCCGATGCCAACGTGCTGATCCAGATCAGCGGCGCGTTCGGGTCACGTCAGGAAGAAGCCCAGCGGCTGGGCCGTATCCTCCGGCCCAAGGTCGACGGCGAATCCGCCCACTTCTATACCCTCGTCACCCGCGACACCCGCGAAATCGACTTCGCCCACCATCGGCAACTCTTCCTCACCGAGCAGGGATATAGTTACAGCATTGTTGATGCATCGGAGTTGATGCCTGTGGTATCAGCCGAGTAAAGTAGACGCGGCGTCCCGCCGCGTCTGCAACGGTATTACACATTTCACGGGTTCAGCAGCATATCCATCTCGCAAGCTCGTGCCTGCAACTTCTGTATCACATCAGTCTCCGAATTACCTTCCGCCAACAGCGTCAGCACCGGCTGCCCCGCCTCCAGTATCGTGCCTGCCGCTGGAATATCAGCACACTCTTGCCATGGCACTTCCGCAGGAAACACCCCCGGCAATGCTGCATAATAGATCGCCTTGCCATAAATCCGTCCTGAGGGCTGCGACTTGAGGACTGAGTAAGTCTGCAATTGGAAGGCAGCAACGTGATCGACAACAAACGCCTCACCCGTCGCCTGTTCCAGCACTTCCAGCGAAGCGGTGTATCGGGGATTCACTTCGAGCAGCACCAGCCCCTGCTCGGTCAGCAGCAAGTCCATCCCGAATAACCCCAGTAAGAATGGATCACTCGCAGCCAGCACTTGGCCCATCGCCCTCACTTGTTCTTGCAGTTCTGCACTCACCAGCCACGGCCCGACATTCCCGCAGTAACTGTAACTGCTCGGTGCATGCAGCCACGGCTCACCGACAAGCTGCCGGGTGATCCCCAGAAGCTTGACTTCGCCCTGCACATGGACACAGGCAGCCGACAGACAGATGCCTTGAAGCACCTCTTCCAGAAAGTGTGAAGCAGCAACTGGCTGGCCATCCCACAGCCGGATGCCTCGCCCCCCTGCCCCAGCCCGTGGCTTCAGCAACCATGGGCCAGAGTCGCGAGAACTTCGCTGATGCTGAGGTCGCCGAAAACCACACTGCCTGGCAATGTCATCCAGAAACTCCGGACGACGCACTGATGGGCCATGCAACGGATCAGGATGCAGGTAGCCCCACACCGGCCGCTGCTCGGCGAGTGCCAGGTAGACTTCCGGATGGTTCTCCAGCCCACCCGTGTACATCACCGGCCAGCTGGCTGGGTAGCGGGATGCCCGTTCCACTAGTCCCTGCGGATACTGTTCCACTGGCAGCACTTCGACCGCTGCCATCACTCGCAGATCGACATCGCCAAAAAGATCGATGCAGTGCGGCACCAGCCCGGCTCGCATCGCCGAGGCTGCCATCGCCCGCGTGCTGGGACCGATCAGAAGTATCTCTTGCTGGCTCATCCCATTCCATGCCTCAGCGTTATGCTAACAATACTGACCCACACTCTGCTACCATTTCCATAAGCTACACTCCAACACACCTATCTCGAGTGCTCCCATGCGGATTCTTGTCACGGGCGGAGCAGGTTATATCGGCAGTCATGCTGTCAGGCTCTTTCTGAGTCAGGGGCATGATGTCTGGGTCTACGACAATCTCACCTTTGGCCATGCCGCGGCGGTGCCTGAAGATCGGCTGATCGTGGCTGACCTGGCCGAGCGCGAGCGACTGGCAGCCACGCTGCGTGAGAAGAAGATCGAAGCCGTCGTCCACTTCGCAGCCTATGCCTATGTGGGCGAGTCGGTCGAACAGCCACTCAAATACTACCGCAACAATGTCGTCAATACGCTGGGGCTGCTCGAAGCCATGCGGGCGACTGATGTGCAGAAGCTGGTCTTCTCCAGCACCTGTGCCACCTATGGCATTCCCGATGTGACCCCGATCACCGAAGCGACGCCACAGCAGCCCATCAATCCCTATGGCCGCACGAAGCTCATGATCGAGCAGGCCCTGGCTGACTGTTGCCGGGCGTATGGTCTCAGCTATGCCGCCTTGCGTTACTTCAATGCTGCTGGGGCGCATCAAAGTGGCGAGATCGGAGAGGATCATCAGCCTGAATCACACCTCATCCCCTTGATCCTGCAAACCATTATGGGGCAGCGAGAGAACATCCATATCTTCGGCACCGATTACCCGACGCCCGATGGCACCTGCATTCGCGACTACATTCATGTTGATGACCTGGCTACGGCCCACCTCGCTGCTCTGGAACAGCTGCAACCCGGCCAGGAACTCAAGCTTAACCTCGGCACCGGACGAGGCTACAGTGTTCGCGAAGTGATCGATGTCTGCTCCACGGTGGCAGGCTGCCCGGTAAATGCCATGGAATGTCCCCGCCGGCCTGGTGATCCACCTGCCCTGGTGGCCTCTGCAGCCGAAGCGGAAATCGTTCTTAACTGGAAACCGAAGTACACGCACCTGGAAGAAATTGTCGAGACAGCCTGGCGCTGGCACCGCAGTCATCCCAAGGGCTATGCTCGCTGACAACTAGCGATCGCGTTCCACCACATAGGTCAGTAGTGCGGACAAGTCTCGCCCTGCGTCACCGAGTGATGCCAGGGCCTGCAGCCCAGTTAAATGTGCCTGCTGCAATTCACGTTGAGCGCCTTCCAATCCCAGCAACCCCGGATAGGTCAGCTTGCCCTGCCCGGCATCCTTCTGCGTGGCTTTCCCCATCGTCACTGCATCGCTATGGATATCGAGCAGGTCGTCCGCAATCTGAAACGCCAGTCCCAATGCATCGGCATACGTGCACAAGGCGGCAAAACGGGGATCACTGGTGTTGCCTTGCAACCCGATGCGTGCCCCCATCGTCACAGCTGCCTTGAGAAGCGCCCCAGTCTTGCGGGCATGGATGGAGCGCAGCAAGTCCAGCGTACCGGTGGTCTGGCCTTCGTGCAGGATATCATCCATCTGCCCGCCCACCATACCGAGCAGCCCTGCTGCAGATGCAAGGTCAGCAATGCACGAGGCAGCATGTTGCCCCTGTTCAGCAAGCACCTGAAACGCCAGCGTCAGCAATGCGTCTCCAGCGAGGATCGCCGTCGCTTCGTCGAAGGCCTTGTGACACGTGGGGCGACCCCGGCGAAGATCATCATCATCCATCGCCGGCAAATCGTCATGGATCAGCGAATAGGTGTGGATCATCTCCACAGCTGCAGCAGCGGGCAGCGCAGCAGAGAGTGTGAGTGAGCTGGTCGCAAGGCAAGCTTCATAAGCCAGCAGTGTCAGAATGGGCCGCACCCGCTTGCCCGGGGCCAGGAGCGAATACCGAATCGCTTCCATCAGTCGCATAGGTACAATGCCACGCTGTTCGATCTGTACCAGCACGGTTTCGAGGTGGTTCTCCACCATGCAGCGAAGCGGTTCGTAGCGAGGCGGAAGCTGGGGCATGGCGTGCTACTTGCCCTCGTTGGCATCGATCAGGAAGGGTTCCAGGCGAGGTCGCCCCGTTTCATCGCTGCCGGTGAGCTTGATGATCTTGGCTTCGCCTTCCTTGAGCAGGCCATGGCAATGCTTGATGAGGTGGATGCCCTCTTCGTAGGCAGCCAGTGATTCAGCCAGTGGCAGCTGCCCCTGTTCCATCTGTTTGACCAGCGATTCAAGCTGGCCGATGGCGTCTTCAAACGTGGTCTTCTTGGTCAATTCCATAGCCCTATGATACGGACTCCACCCTGCTGCGGATGCGGCCCTCGTGCAGGATGGTTTCGAGTTCATCACCGATAACTGCATCACTGCTGTGGAGCAGTGGCTGTCCATTTTTCAATTGCCGAGTGACACTGTAGCCTCGCCCCAGCACTTGAAGGGGGGAGAGTGCTGCCAGTACCGCTGCCTGCCGGGCCAGTTCACGTTGTGCCTGCAGCAAGCGTCGCTGCGTGGCACCGAGCAGCCGCTCACCCAGGTCGTCCACTTCCTGCCGACTGTCATCGATGAGCTGCGTGGGGTTAGCAAAAAGACGATGACGCTTCAGTCGTTCCAACCGGTCCCACTCCCACTGCACATGATCGATGGTAAGTTGTTTGAGGCGGAGATAAGCACCACGCAAACGTTCCATCCACTCCTGGCGATCCGGTACAGCCCGTGTTGCTGCTGCAGTCGGAGTCGGCGCCCGGTAATCCGCAATCAGGTCAGCAATAGTGGTATCCGTCTCGTGACCGATGCCGGTGATGATGGGAATGCGGGAATGGAAGATGGCGTGGGCCACCACTTCCTCGTTGAAGGCCCACAGGTCTTCCATGCTGCCACCACCTCGACTGAGGATGAGCAGATCAGGACCAGGCTTCAGCTTATTGAGCCAGTGGAGCGTCTCAGCGATGTGATCGCAGGCCTGATCTCCCTGCACCGGCACGGGAACGACCCAGACTTCCGTCAGGGGCCAGCGTTCCGAAAGTATCTTGAGCATGTCCCGGAGTGCTGCCCCGCTCAAACTGGTCACGAGCCCCAGCCGCTTGGGGAAAGTGGGCAGTTGCTTTTTGTGAGCCTCGCTGAACCAGCCCCGTGCTTCGATCTTCTCATAGAGCTGGCGAAAGGCGAGTTCGAGCTGGCCCATACCCTGGGGAGTGATTTCTTCTGCATGCAGCGAGTAGGCCCCATGCTGGGGGTAGACATCGAGCCTGCCTCGAACGATGAGGGTCAAGCCATTCTTCAGCTTGAACTTCAGCCGCTCCGCCTTGCTGGCCCAGAGAATGCACTTGAGTACTGCTGCGGAATCCTTCAGCGAAAAATAATGATGCCCCGACGCATGTACCGTCAGATTGGTGACTTCCCCGACGACAGCAATCTTCTGGAATGCGGTGGAGAGCAGATCACGTATCTCCGCCGTAATCTGGCTGACCTGCAGCGGTTCGTCAAAAAGAGTACGTTGCTTGACGGGCATACCGAAAGTTCACTGGAGAAAGGGACTATCTTTCTATGGGTGCCTGGTTAAAATTGGTACAGAGGTAATGATGTTGACCCTGCCAGACTTTCTACAACGTGATGAGATGGGAGGCATTCGCCTTACAGGCCATCGGATTGGGCTGCATCATTTTCTGTACCACTACAACCAGGGCTACACTGCAGAAATGCTGCTTGGGCAATTTCCGACTCTTTCACTTGCTTTGATACACAAAACGATTGGCTTTTACCTGGAAAACCAACAGGAAATGGATGTTCACCTGGCAGCTGAGACTGCACTCCTTGAACAGCAACGAGCAACCGGTGCGAAAGTAGACAAAGACGCGCTGGCAGATCGATTTCGTCAGCTACAAGCCTCTCCAGCTAATGTACTGCGAGCAGGATAAGGATGCCCCTCAAGTTCCTATTGGATGAAAATCTGCGCGGACCTCTTTGGTCTGCGTTGGTTCGACACAACGCCCGGGCACAAGGATTACCAATCGATGTTGTTCGAGTGGGGGATCTGCCGGAATTACCCCTTTCCACCAAAGATGATGAAATACTGCTTTGGTGTGAGCGTGAAGAACGCATACTGCTGTCAGTTGATTACGTTACCATGCCAGGTCATCTGATGAGGCATCTCCAGGCTGGTTTAACGATGCCTGGGATACTGCTCATTCGACCTGAACACCCCATTTCTGAGGTCGTTCAAATCATCGAAATGATCTCGCATGTTGGCATCCCGGAAGACTATCGCAATCAATGTAGTTACATACCCTGATGTGTTAATAGCAGCACGAAATTCTCCCCCGAACCTCCAACCTTACCGTCGGGTCATGTCTTTACTGATGAATTTCCCGGGAAGCTTTGCTTGACAACCCCCTGGAACAGCCGATGATATCTTGTAGAGATTGAAGATCGCGGGTATGATCCCGCAGCCGGGTGGGGCACTACTGGTCCCCCTGGTTCAGGTACACTGTCCCGTTCCACCAGGAACCAGGCAGCGGGTGAGTTGTTCTCACTCGTCACAGGAGGTTGGGCCACGATCCACATCGCTAGTCTACTTCAGTCCTCCTCCTGTCTCGATGGGGTACCTGCCTTATGGAGTAGAGGAGGATGATCGCTTGACTGCACTGGCTACAGCGGCTCCTGCCGCCTTGGATGTTCCTATCTCGGCTACCTCTCCCCGTCGTCAACGTGTTGCTCTGGAACGTGCTGCTGCCTGTGCCCGTCTCTGTGAAGAGAATAAGGGCAAGGACGTCATCGTTCTCGACACCCGTTCGATTACCACGGAGTTCGATTACCTGGTCCTGGCCACCGGCAACAGCCGCCGGCAATTGCACGCCATGGCCGAGGAAATTGATGCCCATATGCAAGCGGAAGAAGAAGCCCGGCTCGGCATCGAAGGCTATGAGTCGTGCAAGTGGATCATCGAGGACTACGGCGACATCGTCGTTCACCTCTTCGACACCTTCAGCCGCGACTTCTACCGCCTGGAAGATCTCTGGGGCCACGGCAAGAAAGTCGACTGGCGGAAGTACTAACGTAGCAGCCTGTGTGACAGGGTTTGCATGTATTCATGCTAACCGTGCCTGCAACTATTTAGTTTGAACCAGCCGCACAATGCGGTTGTTGCTGCTGTCTGCGATGTAGATCTCGCTCGTACCCGGCTTCACAGTCACACCGTGAGGTTGCCGCAAGTCCGTTACTCTCCCGCGACCTGCCACCAGATCGATCTGCCCTGTCTTCACAGCCAGCTTGCGGATGCAGTGGTTCTCGGTGTCCGCGATCAGGATGTTGCCTGCTTCATCAAAGCACAGATGCTTCGGACCATTGAGCTCAGCACTTCGAGCCGGGCCACCGTCACCGCGGTAGCCTTTCTTGCCGGTACCTGCGAGACGGCTGAGTTTGCCGCTCACATCCACTTTCCACAAGTCGTTGCCTCCCCGCTGCAGGATATAGAGCTGGCCTTTGTCATCGACGATGACTGCACGCGGATCATTGAGGGGTGACTCGGTCGCGATCATGCCTTCCGTGGGCTGGCCTTTCTTGCCATTGCCCGCCACCGTGGCTACCAGTCGCCTGGCCATGTCGATCCGTCGGACCCGCTGGTTTTTGAGATCGACGACGTAGAGATGCTTCCCCGTCGGATCGAGAGCCACATGGTAGGTCTCGTTGAAGCTGGCTTGATGGACTGGACCAAGATCGCCAGAGAAGCCCGGCTTACCTGTACCAGCGAAGGTACTGAGCTGCTTCGTGGTTGGATCATAAACCCGTATCGTGTGATTGAACGTATCAGCAATGTAAATCACACCATCGGGGGCGATGACCAGATTATGGGGCGAGTTGAACTGCCCGATGAGCTTTTCACCACTCTTGGTATCGCCTTCATCAGAATTCCCCTTCTTCCCGGTGCCGACCAGATAAACGGGCTTGCCATCCACGATCTTTCCCAGGCGATGCCCTTCGTATTCGACAAAGTGCGCTGTCCCGTTTGCATCGAAGGCGACAGCGAAAGGTCCTGCCAACTGGTTTGCCACCAGTTCGCACTTCCAGTCTGCATTCTGGTTGGGGTAGGTCAGCAACAGTCCAAGAAGCAGAAACATGGGTTTGGCCTCATCAGCACCAGAAACTTCTCTTCATGATACTGTAGAAGGATGCTGTTTGCTCTTGACCCCCTGCGCCGAGCGGGTATCTCCCATCCCGTGATAGGGGGATAGTCTCATGAAAACAGCTCTGAAGGCAGTAGTGGTGCTCTGCGTGATCGCCGGGGGCGGCGTGGGGATGTACTTCTGGTTTGAACAGTATCAGATTCCCACTGTGAGAAACATGGTGGAAGAACCTATCTATACTGTCGCCGGGCCAGACTACGCCGTGGCGATCAGCGAAGGGAAGCAGGCCGTCAGCTTCGGTCCCTTGCCTGGGTCCGCCTTCTACGCTGGCAGCCTGGCATTCAAGCAGCCCGAAGAGGCGCTGGCCTGGTTGAAGTCGAGCGGCAAGATCAATGAAGGCTGGAAAGTCTATCTGCTCAGTGGCGACTTTCAGCTCGATACCCACCTGGTGCGTGGCCTGGCCCACACCAACAAGACCCTGGCCATCAGTCACGAAGTACCCATGCAGTAACTGAATCGGATCGCAATCGCTACCCATCGCCCAGCCTCACTGGTACTCTAGCAATAGAAGTTCCTGTGCAGGCTGATTGTCCATGAAGAAGCTCGTTCCCTATTCACCGACCCCGTTGCTCACGCGGGTGTTCCTCGTCCTCCTGCGGCTGGCCATCGGCTGGCATCTCTTCGTCGAAGGCTCCAGCAAGCTCGACACCTTCTTCACCGGCCCCACCGGCACGAGCAAGCCCTTCTCCAGCAAAGGCTACCTGCTGCAGTCGCAAGGGCCTCTTGCTCCCTATTTCCGAAACCTCGCCGGCGACCCCGACGCCTACACGCTGCAGATGCTCGAGAAGCCGGAACTGCTGGAAGCCCAGTGGCGCGACTATGTGACACGATACAGTACCCACTACGAACTAAGTGCCGACCAGCAGGCCAAGGCCCTGGACGTACTGAAACAACAACTGGAACAACTACGGGAATGGTTCAAGACAGGAACCCGGGAACTGGCGAGAGAGTATTCGTTTGCATCCACCACGCCGACTCTTACCACCCCAGTTCGTATCGCTGAGTACAAGCAGAAACTGAACGAACTCCGTGAGAGGCTCGACGGCTGGAATCTGCGCTTTGACAAGGATGTCAGTAAGGCCCGCGTGACTGCACTGCGAGGCGAGGTGGCCAAGTTGCGGACAGAGTTGCAGTCAGATCTGGATGCCCGGCAGAAGGTACTCGAAGTAGAGTTGGACAAGTTGTTAACGGAGAAGCAGCAGGATGTGAATGGGAATTCAGTGACGACCAGCGTGATCGGAGGCGAGCGAAAGCTCGGCTATGCCAGGTATCGACAAGTGTTGACTGACATTCTGGCGTCCGCGCGGGAAAGTAACTGCATGCCTACCGACATGCACAGGTTTGAAGAATACCCAAGTGACTTTGTTCAGGAAACAACTTTCAAGAATGCCAGCTTCCGGCAAGCCATGAACCGCCTAGGCAAGCGTGAGTTTGCTCCACCCTATCGCGTCGAAGACACCCGTCAGCTTGAACTGGCTGACAAAGTCGTCGCCTGGGGCCTGACCCTCTGTGGTGCTGGTCTCATCCTTGGCCTCTTCACTCGCCTCAGTGCCCTGGGTGGAGCATGCCTGTTGTTAC
The DNA here is from genome assembly GCA_046350055.1 of Gemmatales bacterium. GTDB lineage: Bacteria > Planctomycetota > Planctomycetia > Gemmatales > HRBIN36 > JAEUIE01. The sequence goes on from JAXMBC010000001.1 coordinate 1,162,708, forward strand.
TCTTCTTCCTCGCACTACCACCTCTGCCCGGCTTGCCCGATAACCCGATGGCTGAGGGCAAGTACCTCTTCGTGAACAAGAACCTCATCGAAGCGCTAGCCCTGCTGACGCTGGCCACCACCGCCTCCGGCCGCTGGCTGGGGCTGGATGCCCTGCTGAGCCTCTTCCCACCGTTCAAGTACCTCTGGCCCCGCCCCCGCTACGTCGAAGTAGGGTAATAAGAGCCTCGCACAAAGTAAGCGGCAACGGCCCCAAGCCTTCGCTGCTTACTTCGTGCGCGGCTCAACTATCAATCCCACACCGCCGCTTCCTCGCCATCCACTCGCAGCGTCAAACACTTCGCCGAGCCGCCGGCTTTGAGGAACTCGTCGAGTTCCACGCCGATGGGGGTGTAGCCCGCCTTCTTCAGGATGTCGTGCAACCCCGGGCAGCCGGTGTTGGTCACAACACTCTTGCCCACCACCACAGCATTGCAGCCAAAGCGGAACGCATCGGCCTCGGGAACCGCATACAGCTTGGGCACATGCTGCTCCAGTACCTTGCGTCCATAGGCATCGAAAGCGTCGGGAAAATAAATAGCTTCGCCGGGCGAGAGCGGACAGAAGCAGGTATCGAGGTGATAGAAGCGCGGGTTGACCAACTCCAGCGGCAGCACCCGACGGTTGATCATCCGTCCTACTTCCTGATGAGCGAGAGCATCGCTGCGGAAGCGATACCCGGCAAAAAGGATCTGCCCGCAGAACAGAGCATCACCAGCACCCTCGAAGTACAAGTCCTCGGGCAGATGCTCGACAGTGTAGCCGCCCAGCTGTTCAAAGAACGCATCGAAGAACGGCGTCTCCCCGGCCCGTTCACCATGCTTGAAGCGACTGCTGATGAACCGGCGGTGGAACATCAGCCCAGCATTGGCGGTGAAGACGAGGTCGGGCAAGCCCTTCTGTGCTTCGATCAAGCTGACCTTTACCGAAAGCGACAGCAGCGTTTCATAGAGTTGCCTCCACTGCGCCTTCGCCTTGCCCTGGTCAGCAGGGCGCGAGCGGTTCATCCACTCGTTGATCTCGTACTCGATGCCGTAGTGGTCGGGCGGGCACATGAGGATGTGTGGCTGCGGCCGGCTCATGCCCCACTTCCTTTCCGCAGTTCGTTCACCAGTTCACGCAGGAACGGCTCGACATCAGTCACGATGCCTACCGTCTGATGACTGCCCCGGTCCATCAGCTTGGTGACGGTGGCGGGGTTGATGTCGATACAGGCCACCTTCACCCAGGCAGGCAGGAGATTGCCCGTAGCGATGGAGTGCAACGCGGTAGCGACCATCAGGCAGAAGCCGACGCCATTGCGAACGTGTTGCCGCATGAGGCCCTGGGCCACGACAGCATCGGTCACGACATCGGTGAGCGGGCCATCATCACGCACGCTGCCCGCCAGCACATAGTCCACGTGGTGCTTGACACACTCATACATGATGCCTGATTTCAGGATGCCTTTCTCGACCGCAGGCTGGATACCGCCAGCACGGCGAATCTTGTTGATCGCCCGCAGGTGATGCTCATGCCCTTCCTCTGTAGGCACTCCCTTGTCCATCGAAATGCCCAGGGAGGTGCCGAAGAAGGACTGTTCGATGTCGTGGGTAGCTAATGCGTTACCGGCGAAGATGACCTGGACGTAGCCCATCTGGATGAGAGCGGTGAGATGCTCCACGCCACCAGTGTGTACAACGGCGGGGCCGAGCACAGCGAGGATCTTCTGCTTCGCTGCCCTGGTCTGCCGCATGGCGGCGGCGACTTCACGCACGGTGACGCCCTTGGGCTTCTCACTGCTGACCGGGCTGGACATGAACTCGAACATGCCCCGCCGCTGGCTCACTTCCCCGGCCAGCACGCGGATGCCACGGTGGCCGACGACGATGGGCATACCCTTCTTCACATCCAGCATGGGAATGCAGCGCGCTTTGCCTGTCCTGGTATCGATGGTGATGCCACAGTCCATTTCCTGATCGTCCACGTCGATCCACTTGTCGTCATGACGAAGCTGGGTGTGGTGGTTGGTGGTGCTGTAGAACGCTTCGGGGAAGGCACCGTCCATGTCCGCTGGCTCGATGGCGGCGTTGTCGGGCGAGACGGCGGTCGCCCCATGATCGTGAATCACTTCGAGGATGGCTTCGAGGTCAGCAGCGGTCTTCGCCAGCACCTTCACCCGGGCATAACTGGGGTCGGTGGGTTTGAGGCCGACATCGATCTGTTCCAGTTCGTAAAGGCCGCCCCGGCTCAGGATTTCATCCATGATCTTGGGAAGCAGCAGCGAATCGATAATGTGCCCGGAGACTTCCACGACTTCGACGGCTGGAAAGTCCGCAGGCTTCTGCACGAGTGGCATAAAGCACCATGGGAGAGTTGGTGCTGATTATTGTAGGAGTGGTTGCGAAGGCAGGCAGCGTGGCTGGTCTTTACTTCCTGCGAACCATCACTGCACGTACTTCGCCGACAACAATCATGTGTTGAAGACTCAGAAATGCTCCTGCAGCAACGGTGAGTAAGGTGTAGATGATGATGATCACCCAGAAACTCACCATGGAGCCAGCAGTTATGCCAAGGAGTAGTGGAAAGCCACCTAATACGATCTCACTCACTAATGTGAATAAGCATAACATGATGACTCTTTGCCTCGTCATTGGTTTGCGTGCAAACTTGCCAAGCTGCCAGAGTCCGATCATGATACAGAGCCATGCCACATACACAGCCAACAGATTGCCAATGTAGATCAACATTGCAGTCAACCCTGTGATGTCTGTATGCATGGTAAAACGAGGTCGCCAGCCGGTCTGAAAGGCTGAATAGATGCTCCAGGAAAGTAAGGCCACAATGGTCAGCAGACCAAGAATAAACCAAAGCGTGGCTCCCGTCTTAAGTGGGGTAAATAGGAGCAGGATGTTACTGAACAGATAGACTACGTAATTGATCAGGAAGGCAATGATAATGATCCACATGACCACTTCGAAGAAGGTTGCCATGGCTCGTCCACCCGAAGTGGCCTGCGCCAACAGGACGAGGATCATGATGAATACGAGCGACACCATCCGCAAGCAATAAAAACAGATGACGCTACCTGTGAATATGGACAAGCCCAAATCGACGAAATTCATGCTCCGTCGCTCGGCCTTGGTCAACTTGCCATCATTTGCCTCATCGTCGTCGTCATCCGCCATCGCCACCGGGAGATCCGCCGTTTCATCCACCTCCGCAATGGGAATATCCTGCAACGTAGCCACAACCGGTGTCACGACGGGTGACGCCTCTGTCACGACTGGTGCCTTGACGACCGGTGGGAGTGGCAGTTGCCGACGTGGCATGGGTACCGGAGCCACCGTGGGTGTCGGTGCCAGGGGTGTGTGGCATAGCAATCGATCCGTGGTGACCCAGGCCAGTCCCTGACATTGCGGACAGCGAATCTGGGTACCCAGGTACTTGGCCTTCACCCGCAACACATGCCCATTGTCACACTTCACTTCATACTTGGGGATACTCGGCTCGCCGGGTCGTGGCGGCGAAACGACCATCATGAGCTGACACGCGGGGCATGCCAGCCGCTGGCCATACTGTTCTGGCTCAATCTCGATCTCGTGGCCATGCAGGCAGGTGATGCGAGGCACGTGAGCCTTCCTTTACTTCTTCTTGTCATACATGGCTGATAATTGCTTGGCATACTCCGCCAGTGTCGAGAGGCCCACGTCTGCCCGGCGCTGATCCACGTTGGCTTCGTCTTCGATAGGTTTGGGTTTCCAGCCCTCTGCGTCTTTGATGAATTGGGTACCATAGAGTTGCTTCTTGCCCTCGGCGAGCAGCACCCGGTCGGTCAGATAGGCCAGGTTCTTGCCATCCCGTTCATGCCTGGGCAACTTGGTCATCAGGTCGAGGCACTGACGCTGGAACGCCGGCTGGGCATCGGCATGTTGAACGAGCAGCCAGGCACCGTTGGCTCCATCTTTGCCTACTTCGCTGATGGTGGGAAAGCCGTGCTGATTGACATGCTTCTTCAGCCACGCGGTGTTGTCGGCATCGAGCTTCAAGAGCTTTTCCAGGATCTTCTGCGAAGCGGCCTGATCCACCTTCTCCTGCTGGCTCTGCTGTATCATGGCATGACGAGCAGCTTGATCCTCCTTCACCCGTTGCAACAGTTCGGTGCGAAGGGCCGGGTTCTTTACCTCGGCAGGTTTCTTGTCGTCGGCCTGCAGCAGAGTGACGACAATCAGCAGGCATAAGATGGTACAAGCTTGGCGCATATCACTCACCAGAAGATAGAATCACTACGAATGTAATGCAGACGCCACCTGCTGCCAAGCACTACGCCGCTCTTTTCACCGGCTTCACACTGGCAAGCAGATGCTCCACCGCCCGGGCACAGGCTCCGGTACGGGCCACCCCTGCTTTGACCCGTTCCATAGCTGCTTTCACATCCAGTCGAGCCGGCTCATCCCGCAGCCAGTGGAGCAGTTGCCGAGCCATCGGCACCGAGTCCTCTTGCTTGGTAAGAAACTCCGGGCTGATTTCCCGCTCTGCCAACAGGTTGATCAGGCTGATGTACCGGGCATGCTTGAACTTCATTACCAGGGGATAAAGCACCGGCCCCAGCTTGTAGAGTGTGACGGTGGGTATGGTCGCGTGCAACAGTTCCAGGCTCACCGATCCGGAAACCGCCAGGCACACCTCTCCCAGGTGGATGATCTCCGGTGTACGACCCAGGTGTATTTCCACCGGCAGTTGTGGATGATGCAACCGCAGATAATTCTGCATCCAGACGGACTGCTTCTCCTTGAACCCCGCCACGAGGAATCGAATGCCAGGGTAGTCTTGGACCATGCACTGCGCCGTGCGCAGCATCATCGGGAAGTTATCGTGCACTTCATGAGTGCGAGAGCCGGGTAGCAGTGCCACGATGCGGCCCGGTCGCTTGCGTTGCGCCTCCATGAAACCGTCATCGAGACGCTGTTCCGCCAGGGCATCGAAATAGGGATGACCGATGAAGCTGCAGTTGACCCCTCTGCTCCGGTACCACTCGGTCTCGAAGGGCAGATTGCAGAAGACATGGTCCACCCACTTCCGCATCCGCTTCACACGGTGCGTGGCCCAGGCCCAGATCTGTGGCGGCACGAACCAGTACACCGGAATGCCCCGCTGATGAGCTGCTTTCGCCAGATGCCAGTGAAAGCCGGGGTAATCGACCAGTACCACAGCATCGGGGCGTCTGGCATCGAGTTCCGCTGTTGCCATCTTGAAGTAGGAGTAAAACTGCGGCAGCGCCGCCAGCACGCGCCACAGCCCCATCACCGCATGGTCCGCCAGAGGGAACAACTGCTCCTGCCCGGCATGGACGAGTCGAGGCCCGCCGAATCCGCTGATGCTGGCCGAAGGCATCGCTGCCCGCAGCGCCTTCGCGAAATTGCTGCCATGCAGGTCGCCGCTCGGCTCCCCCGCACTGATAAAGACGCGCATACTGATCCCTTCCATGGTATGCAGCGTTGTACCATGAAAGGACGACGGGGGACAAGCGGAGTATGTTCCTGATGACAGTGCCGACCCGGCACTGCTGGCTTCTTCCCTGCCTCGCCAACGGCTACTCCTCAGGACACATCGCAATCGCGTCAGCAGCGATGAAATACTCAGAATATTGTGCCTCTCGGCCTCTTGTCAGCATTAGAAGGGTGAGAGACAATCCAGAGACTGAGGCAACTGGCATGAACCGAGTCTTCCCCGTCGCTGCGTCTGCCGTCGTAAATCAACCCAATGATCGGGAATTGCTGCGGCGTTACCTGACTACACGCAGTGAGGAAGCCTTTGCCGAGTTGGTGCGACGACATGAAAAGCCCGTGCAGCGTGCGTGCCGACAGGTGCTGCGCAGTGCGGTAGATGTGGATGATGTGTTTCAGGCGACGTTCCTGGTGCTGCTCCGCCGGGCCAGGGAGGTGCGCTGGCAGCCAAACCTGCGTGGCTGGCTGATCGCCGTCGCCCACCGTCTGGCCGTGCGGCTGGCCCAGAAGCAACAGCGGGCAAAAACCTCGAGTAGCACCGACGCCCTCCTCAGTGAGAACAACCCGCCTGATGGTGAAGTCTCCTGGCGCGAAGCCTGCGCAGCGTTGCACGAAGAATTGGATCAACTCTGTGAAGCGCAGCGCCTGCCGCTGTTACTGTGTTATCTGCAAGGCTACAGCCGCGATGAGGCAGCCCAGTTCCTCGGCTGCAGCGTTGGCTCGGTGAAAGCCCACCTCGAACGAGGCCGCCAGTCACTGAAAACCCGACTGGAACGGCGTGGTATCACGCTGAGCGCAGGGCTGCTGACGATGCTGGCGCAGCCGGGGAGTGGTGAAGCTGGTTCATTGTTGGGCGCGAGCAAACTGCTGGCGCTCCTTCAAGGCAATGCGTCCCCTCGAGTTCATAGTTTGGTGATGCAGGGTGGGTTTCATTTGTCACATTCGATCTTGCCTTATGCCCTGGTGGCCTGTCTGCTCGTCATGCTGGGTCTGGGTATCGCCTGGCTTCCGCACGCTGAGCAACCAATACCCTTGACGGAAGCCTCCACGCTGGCGATTGCGCCACTCGAAGCGGATGAGATGCGCTACACCGGCATCGTCGTCGATCATCAAGGCCAGCCGGTGGAGGGGGCGAAGCTTTTTGCCTCCGGCAAGTTGGATGTACCCTTAACTTCCTCCACGGCTGTCCATGAACTGGCTGTTACGCGAAGCAAGGGTGAGTTCGAGTGTAAGGTCAAAGCCACGCACACTGTCCTATGGGCGTACCAGCCCGGCCGCGGCATGGGTCTGGTGGAACTGCCAAGGGAAAACGCCAGCCAGCCTCTCACGCTACAGATGAAGGCCGAGCAACTGGTGCAGGGTGTGTTCAAGAACGAAGCCGGTCAGCCATTGGCGAATGTTAATGTCAGCGTGGCCATGATCAGTTTGCGTGAAAACAATGCGCTTGAAGATCAACTGGAAAAGGCCCGCCAGGGAGAATGGAACACCCCTCAAGACTTTGCAGCCTCATTTACCTTTCCGGAATGGATCAACTCGCCATTCTCGGTCAAAAGCGATGCCGATGGCAAGTTCGTGATACGTGGCTTGCCTCAGGGTGCCAAGGTACATCTGCAGTACAACCATCCACAATATGCCTCCAGCTCCCGCGAACTCTATCTGCTGCCGGGGTTCAGTGACAGCGGCACGGCACGCCACAAGCTCACGGCTACAGGAATGAACCAAGCTTTCTACAAAGCACATCCCAACCACTCGGTAGAGTACGGCGCTGAAATAATCCCCCTTTACTCAGGCCCCTTCCTCGCACTTACTCTGCGGCCCGGTGCCGTGCTCGCCGGCACGGCGACCGACAGCGAGGGTAAGCCTCTCTCTGGTGTCAGAGTGTCGCTCGCGGGTGGCAACCACCTCTATACTCGCACTGGAGCTGATGGGAAATACTCCATAAGTGGAGTCGCTAAAGCCTCCACTTACATGATCAGAACAGCAGGGTTTGACTGCTACCTCCCCGGCATCGCCTCGGCAGTACACCGAGACGTCGGCCCCATTCGTCTCGATCTGCGGTTGCGACGAGGGTCGATCCTCAAAGGCAAAGTCATCGATGCCAGGACAGGCCAGGGCGTGAAATCCCATGTGCAAGTCAGGCCGACTCCGTCTAACCCCATCATCAACAAACCCGATGTGGAACAACTGGTCACAGCCACGACGGATGACGCGGGGAACTTTCAACTCGTGGCTCATCCAGGCGATGTCCTGGTAGTGGCTTCGCCGTATGCAATCTCGGAAGGTAAGCCGTCACCCTACGTCCCTGCTCAGATCCTGCCGACCCATAGTTCGCTGCTGCAGTCCAATCGATTGAACCCCACTCCTTCGCGGGTGACCTTTCATGGCCAGGGCAAGACCTATGACCTGGGCTACGCCTATCAGCTTCTTGAACTGCCCAGCGACACGGAGACCTCCACCGAACTCACACTCACTCGTGGCCTCGAACGCCCGCTGCAATTGCTCGATCCCGAAGGTAGACCCGTCACCTCCGCCATCGTCGCCGGCCTGGATCGCCACATGTATCCTATTGCGGTGAAAGGTGGCAGCGCGAACATCGTCGGACTGTCGCGTGAAGGACCAGCCCGCCTGCTACTCGTGATGGATGAAGCCCACCGCTGGGGTGCATACACCAATGTGGCAGCCGAGAGTGGAACCCCGCTTACGATGAAGCTGCAACCGCTGGCCACTCTCGAGGCTCGGCTTCAGGATGATACACGTCAACCCAAGAGCGGCCTGCGAGTACAAGTGCGATTTCACGGAGATGATCTGCAACAGCGAATGGAATTTGAGACCTGGAAGCAGGATCGACTGCAAGACTTCTTCCCGATCGCCACCTCGAACGAGCAAGGCCACCTTCGCTTGGACAAGTTGCTGCCCGACTTGCCGATGACTCTTCGGGTTCTGTCTTCCGGTGAATCCCGTTGGTCCACTTCACTGAGCCTGAATGCGATCACGCTGAAACCGGGCGAAGTCAAGGCCCTGGGAGATGTCACCGTCACCAGTGCTGCGGCTCGTCCTTCCAACGCACCCTTCAACCGCCGCGAGACTCGAAAGTAATCCCGATCCATTAACTGATCACCATCACCGTTGCCGAGCGGCTCTTCGTCAGCAGCAGCACGGCGATGAGCAACATCGGAAGTGCAAACAGCACCAGAATGGCGAGACCCAGTAGTGCTGCCAGAGGAGAAGTTTGAATCACCCACAGTCCCATGCCCAGCGTGGTCAACCCGCCTGCCAGGTAAACCCAGCCTCCCCACGTAGGCCGACGAAGTGCCAGCAAGCCACCTGTCATGGCCAGTAATGGCCCGATCAATCCAAGACCCACTGCCAGAATAACTTCCAGGTTTTTCAGTTCATCAGGACGGATCATGAAGAAGCAGAACAACCCGGCAGCCGTCATCGCCGTGATACCGTAGATCACAGCACTTTTGATTACCACAACGGGATTGCTGGTTGGTTTCGCGAGGTTCATCACAGGCTCCTTGGGTTCTACCCATGAAGCGAGAAGGGGCTGCACAATATAACACGGAATTGCAACTTCTTCCCGATTGCACCCATCCCCGGCATCGCCTATGCTGCGTAGGTTCCTCCACCCCGGTGCAACCCCATGGCCAAGAAGAAGACTGACGACGCCACACCTCCCGCTGCTGCTGCCCCCGCGGCTGTGCCGCCGCCTGCCATCATGCCGACCACGCAGTACGCAGCCCCACCCGCGGGGATGCCCGGCATGATGCCCCAGTACGGCATGCCGCAGCCGGCCATCCAGGGCAACCCGATGGTCGCCATGATGCAGATGATGCAGATGATGATGCAGTCGGGCATGGCTCCGAGCATGGTCGATCCAGCCGCCGTCCCCTTCGCCGGTTCCGCCCCGCAGCCTGATACCGACAAGGGTCTCGATGCCGATATCATTCGCCCTGCCTTCCTCACTAACCGTATCCGTACGCAGAAAGGCATCGCCCTGGGTTCAGTACTTGATTACTTGTGTCTGACCGAAAGCAGGCAGTTCGCCCTAGGCGGCATACCCATGGGTTGCACCATGGCCCTCGCCGGGCCGCCGGGAAAGGGCAAGACCCGCACCGCCCTCTCCGGCCTGGCCCGCGTCGCCATGCAGGGCCAACCCGTCGGCTTCGTCATTGCTGAGGAAGGCTTCCACAACGAGGAAGACTCAGGCCGCGATGACCTCTGCTCCCGCCTCATCAAGATCGGCATGGCCGTCACCAAGCTCAGCGAAGCCGACTTCACCAAGCAAGTGCTCGACCGCCTGTTCGTGCTCCAGTCGCAGTACCACAAGGGGCACAGTTGGGACGACTTCGTCACCAAGTACCGCTACCTGGTGGAAAAGGAGCAGATCAAGTTCGTGGTGATCGATTCGCTCAACATGCTCGACCCGAGCAAGAACCGCACCGCCGACAACCTCTCCGCCCTCAAGACCTACAACCACGAGAAGGGCATCACCTGCCTGTGCATCGGCCAGATCCGCGACACCGGCCAACCCGTCGGCGGCGAAGCCCTCATGCACACCGCCGATGCCGTGTTCCTCATCGAAGAGATGTCGCTCGGCTCGAAAGAGATCGCCGAGTTCTGGGGCGGCAAGTATCGCGATAAGATCGATGTCGTCAGCGCCATCAAGAGCGTGACCACACCCACGCTGCCCTACCCCATCCGCGTCGAGCGGGAACAAGGCACCGGCGTCATGATCCCCCACCCGGCCCAGCCTGTGGACTATCCGGTGCTGAAGGTGGGGTAAGACGATAAAGAGCCCAAGGGTATATCCTTAGGTGGCGACAGGCGATCTTGTGGTGGCTTGGAAGTCACAACGGTTGCAATATACCACTCTCTCGCCCGACGTCTTGCCTCCGTCCAAGGGGTAACCCTAGGGCTCTTTAAGCAGACAGCATCATGCAACACATCCTCCTTTGTGCTGGGCACGATGAACGACTCGATTGTCGCAACCAGGATTGCGACATCCTGAACCCGTTGCCTCTCCTCTGCAAGACCTGCCAGTTCGCCGAGTTGGATCACGTTCCGCAGCCCTATTTCTTGATGAATTCGAAGGCCAAAGTGCCAAACGAAGTGGAACAGGCCCACGCGGGTAACCTGCTGGTGCGCGAGCGGATCAAGCAGGTGCTGGAACTGGTCGCCCCGGGACAGTGCCGGTTCTATCCCACGGTCTTTCACAAAACCAATGACCCAACCCCATGGTATCTGGCCGTGCCCCTGCATCAGGTGGAAACGGCCACGGTCGTGGACATCTTTCCGTGCAAGGCATGTGGCCGATGCACTTATGTGCACCCGGGCACACACTACAAGGAGATTCACTTCGGCGTACTATGGCATGGCCACAAGAGCGATCGCTATACGAACGAATCGGAATACGACATACTTAAGACTTCCACCTGGTGGACGTCAGGACCACCTGCTTATCCCGAAATCTCAAGGATGACCTACTGCTCGCTTCGCCTTCAGTTGCTGCTTCAGGCGATTCGAGTCGACAGGGTTGAGCAGTCAGAACAATGGCGACCGAATCCTAGCGCTGGCCCGGGTCAACCGCCATATATCAAAGAACCCATGTTGATGCCGACAAAGGAGGATCAAGCCTGGATAGCTGAGATGAAGTCTCGCCTCGCTGCAGCCGGCATCCCCCTCCAGCCGCCCGGCACCAACTCGAAAGAGGAGACCCGGTGGTTCAACAGCTACCTTAAGAAGCAACGACAGGCGACACCCGAGCAGTTTAACATCAAGTCAATTGAGAAGGAGTTGGGCGTCAAGCTGCCTCCCTCGTTCGTCAAACACATGAAACAGGTCGGCCCCGCCTCGTTCGAAGCCGAAGAAGGATACACTGTGACGTTGTTGCCAGCCGACAAGGTGTATGTATTGGAGGACGACATGGTGGAGGAGAACCACCCGGACATCCGTGCACTGGTGTTTGCCGAAACTGACTTTGGTGATCTGCTCTGCTTCGATGCGAAGCCCGACCAGCCTGAGTTCGCGGTGCTACAACTCAATCACGAAACGTTTGCCTTTGAACCCTACACTGCGAACTTCGTTCAGTGCCTCCAGCGACTCGTGGCGGATGAGTAGTATGGCCCTCCGCTTCAGCATTCGTGTGGCACACGAATCGCATGCTGCGTAAGTACATACTCTAGAACGGTGGCGCACTGGTGACCGGCGCCGGTGGCAGTGGTCTGGCTTCATTTCCCGCACCACCGGGATTGCTCGTCGGTGTGCCGTTGAGGTCAGGCGCAGGCAAACTGCTGAGAGGTGGCGGGGCCGATTGCCCTGGAATGAATGGAGCCCCGGTGCCTGGTGGCGGTGCAGGATTGGTACCAGCCGGCGCGGGCACCACAGGTGGCCCGGTGATGACATTCCCCGCTGGTGGCGTCGTGAGACCTGGCGGAGCAACGGGGCCACCAGCCGCACCCGGTGCAGCTGGGACCGGATTACACACGCCACCATAGGCACCCGCTGCGCTGGCAGGTGGCTTCATCGGAAAGAAGTGATCGAGAAAGTCGGCACACGGCGAGGTGCTGCAGCCCGTCAGCGTCAAACCACACCATAGAAGGAGTGTTGATCGTCTCATGTCGTGCAACCCCCTCTAGCTCCCCCTTCGTAACGGGGAGAATCAAACTAATATGACACTGCCACGGTGAACTGGAACACCTGTCGCAGATCCGTTTCCTTGCTCACCAGCGGGAAACCGAAATCGAGTGCGATCGGTGCGGGGCTCAGCATCGGCACATTGATGCGTAACCCGGCACCCACGCTCACCCGAAAGTCACGAATGCTCAGGTCGCTCTCCACCGTACCGAAGTCGCAGAAAGCTACTGCCATCAGTTGATCGTTGGCCGTCAATGGCACCTGGTATTCGACATTGCCCACCATGTTCAAGCGGCCACCCACCTTGTAGCCGTTCACATCAGGGCCGGCTCCACGGAACGCAAAGCCTCGGATATTACGCGCACCACCCAGGAACCAGCGTTCATACACGGGCATCTCATCGGTACTGGCCCCAAAGACACCATGCAGCACCAGCACATGCCGACCGCTGCCATCAGGCCGCTGATACACCGTGAAATACTGCGAATCCTCGACAGTGAAGATCGGGAAGTTGTACGAGCCAAAGGCCTGCTCAAAGCCAATTTCGAACTTGTTGCCTTCGGTGGCACGCAGGAAGGAATCACGGGTATCGCGGACAAAGCTGATACGCGGTGCGAACAGGCTGTTGTCCCCCTTCACCTGCTGATAGTCAATCGGCGCACCCACGGGGATGTTATCCGCCGTGATGCTTTCCGCCCGGAATCCGACATTGAAGAACCATGCATCATCGAGTCGCTTGCCGACACCAATGCGACCACCAAGACGCTGCTCGTGGTACTCCGTAAAGAAGCGGTTGAAGTAGTATCCGCCCAGCGTCAGGCTGTAGTCGGAATTGAAGATCGAGGGATCCGTCCAGCTTACGCTATAGTTGCTGAACTGGTTACCCGGCTGAGCGCGGATACTGAAGGACTGGCCACCGCCACGGAAAGCCCGCCCGCTGCTGAAGTCTTCCCAACTGGTGGGAATGCGGAGAATGTCGAAGTTTCGTTCCGTCAGTGAGATCTGTGCATTGACGCCAGCATCGGAACCCACCGCCGCACCGACGTTGAGTGAGCCGGTGCGGTCTTCTTCGACCTGCACGATCACGTTTTTGTAAGGCGAAGGGCCGTCTGCATCTTCGAGGAAGATGCGCGGGCCGCCGTTCATCATGTTGAAGATGCCAAGCCGGGCCAGGTTGCGTTCACTTTCGCGAATCTTGGTGCCATCCAGGATTTGCCCGGGGTAGATACGCAACTGGTTGCGGATGACATCATCGCGGGTCACGCTGTTGCCAACCACCTTGATCTCGCCGGCATACGTGGTGCCCTGACCTTCATCCACCTTGTAAACGACGGTGACAATGCCGGGCTGGGTGGTGTGCTTGAACTCCGGGGCGATGCGGGTGTTGATGAAACCACGCTTGTTGTATTCATCCTGCATGCGGACCAGGCTGGCCTGCATGTCTTTCGTGGTGTAGACATCGCCCTGCTTGAGCACATTGTGCGCGAGGAGGATTTCCGGTTCGATCTTCCGGTTGCCCTGCACTTCCACATTCTGGACCAGGTAACGAGGGCCTTCGTCGATGACTACGGTGATGATCACACTGGAAGGATCTTCGCCGGGACGGACGCTCTTGCGAACCTTCACGTCCATGAATCCCCAGGAACGATAATACTCGAGGATCTTGCCCATATCCTGTTCGAGCTGGAGCGGATTGTAGTCCGAGCCAAACATGCCGAGGAAGCCTGCCCCGGTATCCATCTTGGTGCCATAGGGCAATCGGGCAGCACTGACGAAGTTCGCACCGACGATATCGACCTTGGCCACGCGGACCGCCGGGCCTTCAGTGATCTGGAAGACAACACGGGTATCCTCGGGGCGACCACCTTCGGCCAGATACACCTGAGCATACCAGCGGCCTTTGTTGTGGTAGGCCTGTTCGAGCCGCTGCGCGGCCACCCGGTTGATGGCCGGGTTCATGGGCATGCCCTTCTTGATGCCGGTATTGAGTTCCAGGTCATCGCGACCCATGTGCCGTGCGCCCTCATACACCACATCCTCGATGAGCGCGCGTTCAAACACGTGGAACGTAAGCACCTTGCCTTCGTTGGTGTTGTATTCTTCCACCCGCACGCCACCGAGATAGCGTCCGGAAGCATCCAGCATGCGTACATCGTTACGCAGCTTTTCCGCCGAGAAAGGCTGCCCTTCCCGGCAACTGATCATGTTCTTGAGCTGTTCCTCCACCATCCGCCGGTTGCCCTTGAAGTAGATCTTGGTGATGATCTGGTTGCTGACAGGGGCGAGTCCCAGCGTCTCGGTACCGCTGGAATTGGGAATCACCTGCGTCGGTGTCGGCGGCATCTGCGGATTGACAAATGCGTTGAGATCCTTGGCTTGCTGAGGCAGCAGGGTCTGCAAGCCTGTCACAGGCTTGGGAGGATCATTGGGCACTTGCGACCATGCCTGGGGAGCACTGAAGACACTTGCCCCCAGCGCCAGGGTCCCCAACAAGATGGGTAAGCGGCGTGGTTGAAACAAGCTGATGGTTCGAACCGTGTTGCCCGGCATGCAATGCTCCCGCGTGTGCGGACGCCTCTTTCAAGGTGAAAGGGGCACTCTAATGCACTCTGACACGCGGGCTTTAGCCGAAGTGGAAAAATGTGTCAAGCGGGAGTCCGACTCTCTCAGGCTGTCTTCCTGGCAATACGTCTCGTGCCTACCCGCAGAAAGCGGATGATCATGCAGGCATTGAAGCACAGGAAGACGAAGAAAAACACCGCTCCGGCCACATACAGCGAATTGAAAAAGTAGTTCTTGAAGATGTTGTGGATCCCGATCGGATCAAACAGCACCAGCACCGCACCTCCTGCCAGCGGAGGACCAAAAGGCAGATCGGTGCCTCCCTTGAACAGAAACGTGATCAGCACATACAGCAGCCCCAGTACAACGGCAAATCCCATGACCAGGATCAGTGCCTGCCAGCCGAGGAATGCCCCGATCAGCATGAGCAGATCGGCATCACCCAAACCCATCGCTTCCCGCTCGTACGCCCAGGAAAACAGGCTGCGAATGAGGCGGATCAGTCCGGTCCCTGCCAGGGCACCTACCACCGAAGTAATGCAACCCAGGTACCAGGCATTGGGCTGCACCGGGCCACTCAGGAAAGGCAGCGCAATGTCAGTCAACGGTGCCCACACCGGCCAGTAATGCAGGCCCCCCATATAGCTTTGCTGAACGACTGGGTGAGTCGGATCCAGGGGCCAGGGCCAGCCGACCATGCTGCCTCCCAGGATGCCGATGATTGTGCCGGGGATCGTCAGCCGCAGGGGGATTTCACGATGATCAAAATCCGTGAACGTGGCGACAATCAGGAAGCAAAGGAAGGTGATGTGATAGAGCCACATCCAGAACAGACTGACAGCTGGTACGCTGGCCCATGGTGAATCCACACCCGGAGCCGGGTTCCGCAGCGTCAGGTAGTAGTAAAAGGAACCCGCAAAGAGACAGGCCGTGAACAGTTCAATCCAGAAGTAGCGACTGGAAAAGGTCGCATCACAGGTTCGGCACTTGCCCTTGAGAAACAGGTAGCTCAGCAGCGGCAGGTTGTCCATCTTGCGGACGGGCTGGTAACAGTTGCCACAGCGTGATCCCGGCCACCACAGACTCTTCTCCAGCGGCATGCGGTAGATGCAGACATTCAGAAAGCTGCCTACCATGGCCCCGAAGATGAAGATGATCGGCATCCAGACCAGCGGATACTCCAGCGGGCGAAACATGAACGCGTTCATCGCACTATTCCAGTCCATGCCTCTTGCCTCAATGAATCCAATATGGCTGTTACGCTATCCTGCGGGTTTCGTTCGCCAGTGTCTACCGTGAAATGGGCAGCAGCGGCATAAAGCGGCTCCCGCTGCTTGACGAGCAGGGCTACTTCCTCGTCCAGTTTCCTGCCGGTGAGTGTGGGCCTGGTGCCATCATCATACTGCAGCCGACTGACTAAGACATCCACCGGGGCTTGCAGCCAGATCACCACCCCCGTGCTCCGCATCATCTCCCGGTGGCTGGCAGCCAGTACGATGCCGCCCCCGGTTGAAACCACCTGCTGCTCCCGCAGCGCCACCTGGTGCAGCACATCTCCTTCACAGCGGCGGAAGTAGGGCTCACCATACTCGGCAAACAGTTCCGCAATGGTGTGGCCTTCCTGCTGCACGATGAGTTGATCCAGCTCGACTGCCTGCCAGCCCAGGGCCGCAGCCAGCAGTGGAGCAATCGTGCTTTTGCCGACACCCCGGTAGCCAATCAGGTAGATGTTACACTTCATCGAAGTAGAACGGTTCGTGACTCATTTCCGGCAGTTCCGGCTCGGGAGGCTTCATGGGCAGCGCCGGGTTCGGCGAGACGGGAGAGATCTGCCGGCGTACTGCCGCGGTCATCACATCAATGGGTGCAGGCTGGTCGGTGAAGAGCCTGAACTGCTCCGCCGCCTGCCGGATGAACATTTCGACTCCAGTCACCACGCGGCAGCCTCGGTCCTTCGCCTCGCGGATCATCATGGTCGTTTCGGGATTGTACACGCAGTCCATCACCACCAGGCCAGGGCGGAACACACTGGGATGCAGCGGGCTTTCATCCACTTCCGGATGCTGCCCCACCGGCGTGCAGTTGATGATGATCTCGCAGTGCTGCGAGTTGCGGGCATTCCAGTCCACGGCCCTGCAACCAATCTGGTCCGCCAGTCCCAGCCCCTTTTCCATGCTGCGATTGGCAATGACCACCAGGGCCCCTTCCCGGTGCAGGCCATGTGCCAGGGTACGGGCCGTACCCCCCGCTCCCAGGATCAGCACCAGGCGGCCCTGCACGGAATCGCCCGATTCCATGTCTGCCATCGCATGCCGCAGCGCCGCGTGTGCTGCTGGGAAATCGGTGTTGTACCCCCTGAATCCCCCGGGTACCGGGATGAGCGTATTGCCTGCATGACACAGCGTGACCAGCTCGTCTTTCTCCGTAGCCAGTTCGTTGACTGCTTCCTTGTGTGGCATGGTGACGCTGTAGCCTTGAATGGGGATTTTCCCCATGGCCTGGAGCGTGTCGATGAAGTCGTTCTTGGGCACCTGCATGGGGATGTACACGCAGTTCATACCCAGGTGACGGAACGCGGCATTGTGAGCGATCGGACTCATGCTGTGCAGAATCGGATCACCCACCACGGCATAGATCTTCGTGTCCTTGTTGATGCGGTTGTAGTCATACTGGTCGCGCACTTCGTCGAACGACAGCATCCCCGGTGCAATGCCCCGTTCCTTATTGAACGCTGCATATGTAAACGGGGCACCAAACTTCGCGCCCAGCAACCGGCTCGGCACACCATAGTCCCCCATGGCGATGGCCACCGTGGGCTTCTTGCCATGCTTCATCAGCCGCATCACCCGCCAGACATCCTGGGGCTTGTCGATCTTCACTGCCACCTTGAGCACATCGGCGTCCTGGTGGTGCATCTTCTCGAAGATCTCTTCGAGATTCTTGGGAAGCTCCTTCGGATTGTGGTAGCTGACGATGCGCTTCACCTGGCCATAGCGTTTGATCTTGTCAGCGATATCGGTCTCGATGTCTACCCAGTCGAAGCCGCCCACGATGGCCAGCCGCATCAGCATCTGCCGTTCGTCTTCGGTCTTGGACCAGCGTCCGCCATCCTCGCGGCGGCGAATGGTGGCAACCAGGGGGCACTTCTTGTTGGCCATCAGCCGCTTCAGGTCGATGGCTCGCGACAGGAAATCCAGGCGCAGTTCAATCATCTCGGCGCCGGCTTGCGCGGCCAGATCGCATTCGAGCATCATCATCTTGTGCCGCGTGCGTCCAATGCTGACACAGATCATACGCTGCTCCGCCGTCTCATCTCTCGGGGGGACTCCGATGGAACCTTTAGCATAGCACAGCGACCGTGGTATTCATCCATGAATTCAGCCTGCAGGCGTGTTTTCTGTCTCGGTTCTGCCGGTTACTCCGGGTAGACTTCTGACCAGGAAGCAGCTTCAGCTACTTGCATCGCCTGCACCTCTGTGCCAAGATGAGATTATGAATGACGCTGTACCGCCTCCTGATCCCAATGAGGCGCTGAACCACTTCGCAGGCGAAATTGGCTTGCGCCTGGGTAAATATCTGATGACGGTGCTCGGCGAGAGCAATTATCTGCTCGGCCTGCATCCGCCCGGCGACCGTTCGCGTCCGTGGATCGAGCAGATCAAATCCGCTGCCGGTGCCGCCTCGCAACTCGTTCAGCAACTCATCACCTATAGCTGCCGCCTCCCCCCGGAAACGGAGCTGGTCAGCCTCAACAACATCGTCCGCCAGATGGCGGAGAAGTTCACCATCCTCTTTGGCAACAGCCTGGCCCGGGGCGACTTCCGCATCGACATCCAGCTGGATGCCAACGATGCCCTGGTGATGGTCGATGCCCCCCAGGTGGAAGCCGCCGTCATCCGCCTGCTCAAGTGGGTGCATACCCGGGTAGGCGTCGGCACCCTGACCGTCGTCACCAGCAATCATACCAACTACGTTCGACTCTCCCTGAAAGACGATGGCCCTGCTCTCAAGGACGAAGAACTGCAGAAGCTCTTCAACCCGTTTAACAACATCGATCCGGATACCGCTGACCTGGGCCTGGCCCTGGCGCACGGCATCATCCGTCAGTCGCAAGGCAAGATCAACATCAAGAGCAACGCCCAGGGCACCGAGATCGCCATCGATCTGCCCCTGGCCAAGACAGAAGTCAGCGCTCCGCATACCGTGGCTGCCACCAACAAACAGACTGTCCTGGTGGTGGACGACGAGGAACTCGTCCGCAACTACCTCGTCATTGCCCTCCAGCATCTTGGCTATGAGGTAATCCCCGCCAAGGATGGCAACGAGGCACTGTTCCAATGCCTGCAGTCGAGCGTCAATATCGATGTACTGCTCACCGACATGATCCTCCCCGGCATGAACGGCCGCCAACTCGCCGACCAGGCCAAGAAGGTCCGCCCCACCCTCAAGCTCGTCTTCATGTCAGGCTACACCGAGAATCTCCTCGGCGAAGGCCGCGTCTTCCTCCGCAAGCCCGTCACGCCGGATCAGTTGGAAAAAGCCATGCGCCACGTCCTCAGCGCCGCCGCCAATACGCTGACAAAGTCGCTGTCGAGTGTGGATGTGAATTTGGAGTAGGGGGAGCTAGAAGAACGGGAGTCGGGTGCCATCGTTTGCCGGTACTCCGGCTAACGATGCCGTGGCCCTTCAAGGTTCCAGCATAGTTAGGTCGAGTACGACCAAAATATGGCACCCGTGCGTTGATAGTGGTTGCATGATAAGCTATTCCGCCATTTTCCTGATCACATATTGGATGAACAAAATCAGGATCAGTAGCGAAACAATACAACTCTTTCGATGGTGCCGAAATGACTCCTTCCAATTAAACGTTCGACTTAACTCACGATTTGTGTAGAGCAGCAAACTACTGATCAGGGTTAGATACCCGTTCACCAGCAGCAAACACACAAACAGGACACTCGCGCCGATAATAACACTGTAGATTGCACCCATTGTCAACCATTCTGCTATGGGTTCATTAGGTGTCCTGAGAAAGAACAATACCAACCAGACTGTTGCAAATGTTATGGCGGCTACGTGCCAATCGTATTTCTCAAAAACCAGCTGCTGAAGGCCTGCGATCTTGCCGTAAAAGGGATAACTTCGCCGAATCGATTCTCTCCACGCTTTCCTGACATGAATCCAATCAGAATTCTCCTGTAAGGCTGACCGCAATAAAGGTATTGCTTCCTGGAAGTTGCCTCTTTCTACTTCAATGCATCCAACAAATCCCTGCGCGGCGGCATGTTCGGGATCAACTGTTAGAACTCTCTTAAATATCTTCTCGGCCTGATCTTTCTTTCCAACGCTAAAGAAAACCAACCCTCGACGATAATGGCATCCAACATGATTAGGATCATGTTCAAGTCCCTCTTCAGCAGTATCTAAGGCATCGAACAATTGGCCTTGGTCAAACTGGATGCCAGCCAGGAGATCGTAGTAATCTGCAGAGTCAGGCTCTAGTTTAATCGCTACGTGTATCGAACGCAGAGCTTGATGCTGATTATTAAACCAGGTATTCACAAGTG
Organism: Gemmatales bacterium; assembly: GCA_046350055.1. Taxonomy (GTDB): domain Bacteria; phylum Planctomycetota; class Planctomycetia; order Gemmatales; family HRBIN36; genus JAEUIE01. Next base: position 1,183,000 of record JAXMBC010000001.1, read on the forward strand.
CATGTGCATAGTGAGCATAGCTCGAATTAGGCGATAAACGAATCGCCGCCTCGGCTGCGAGGTTCGCTTTTGCTTGATCTTTTTGCTTACCGTGAAGTAGCGCCAAAAGACAATGTCCCTCGGCACTCTCCGGACACTGCCCCAGATACTTGACCGTCTCCTCCAGTGCCATGGAATAGCGGTGGAAGCGGTACAGTTGCCATGCACGTTCAAGACTCGGTTCCATTGAACGATCATAACCACCTAAAACGATGATACCAGCATCAATTAGCCGGTTGGCTGGGTGGCCCTGCTTTAAAGTGAACGACTTGCGTGCCACTGCTTCATGTACTCATTAAGCAGTGCTGGACCACGCGAAACTATTGCACACTTGCACTGCTTGCGAAGTACTGTCCGGAACGGACACAGAGGGAGGCCGAAGGCCGACCGGAGCACCACCTTTCCGTGGCACGCCTCATCTTGCAACTGCGAGTTGCAACCCTCGCCTTAGCCACTGTACACTTGTCGATACCCTATAATACCCTTACCTCAGGCTCCATGTTCTTTGACAACCACCAACTCGTCCGCTTGAGCATCGCACGCTGCGGCGCACACGCGGCGCCGAGATGATGCCATGCTGCGGGGATTTGCCATAACTCGTTATCCCCGTTGGCGATGCGCGGAACATGCAACCCCTTTGCACCGCCCACTCACATTGACGATATAGCTGCAATTCAGGCCAGGTATGAATGCCAGCCCCAGCGTTTGCCAACACAATCCATAACCCTCAGTTAGCACAAGCTTTACGGCGCGCACGCGTCATCGCCGCACTGCCGCTCCCATATTTCATTGTCTCGCAGATGTGTAAGCTTAGAATGCCTTCTCCTAGCTTCTATCTCCTAGCTCCTGAAGGAGTTCCCGTGCTGAATCCCGAGTTGCGTCGTCGTCTGGATGATGTCGTACACCGCCTGACCAATCTGCGGGACTCTCTTTGACCTGCCCGGGAAACTGGCGGCGCGGGCTGCCATCGAAGCACGCATGGGCGAAACCAACTTCTGGGACAATCCGGAGAAGGCCCAGCAGACCATCGCCCAGCTTAAGCCACTCAACAACATCCTCAAGCCCTTTGAAGAGCTGACCAAAACCACCGAAGACATGGCGGTGATGGCTGAGTTCGCCAGTGAAGATCCGGCCATGGAGCAGGAGCTCGACCGGGAATTAAACCGTTTCGAGGATCGTTATAACACCTTTGAAATGCAGGCGACCCTCTCCGGCCCGGAAGATGCCAGCAATGCCTTCCTCCGCCTGCAGGCCGGCACCGGTGGCACCGATGCCTGCGACTTTGCCGCCATGCTGCTTCGCATGTACACCCGCTGGGCCGAGGACCATGGCTTCACAGTGGAACTGACCGACGAGCTGGCCAACGAAGAAGCCGGCCTGCGCAATGCCACCATCCATATCAAGGGCGAGTATGCCTACGGTCGGCTGCAATCGGAAGTAGGCGTCCATCGCCTCGTCCGCATCAGCCCGTTTGGCTCCGGCGACAAGCGGCAGACCAGCTTCGTCGCTGTCGATGTGCTGCCTGAAATCGTGCAGCCCACCATCGAGATCAAGCCCGACGATGTCGAGACGCAGACCTTCTCCTGCGGCGGCCCCGGCGGCCAGCATGTGAACAAGACCCAGTCAGGTGTCCGGCTCATTCACCATCCGACGGGGTTGGTCGCGGAGAGTCGGTCGGAGCGAAGCCAGCACAAGAACAAGGACAACTGCTGGAAGATGCTCTACGCCAAGCTCTTCAAGATGGAGGAGAACCGCCGGCGGGCCGAGGTGGAAAAGCAGTACGACGACAAGGGCGAAGTGGCCTGGGGCAACCAGATCCGCAACTACGTGATGCAGCCGTACACGCTGGTGAAAGACACCCGCACCGGGGCCGAGACAGCCCAGGTGCAGAAGGTACTCGACGGCGACATCGATATGTTCATCGAAGCCTATCTGAAGGAGATGGTTTCAAAGCGGAGCAGGAAGTAGGCAGAAGGAACTATCAGCGTATTCGCAGTCGATTGTCCTGAAAGACGACGAATCGTCCCGGGATCTGATCTCCGAATTGATCAAGGATTTCGAGGACGATGTCCCGCTTCTTATCTGCATTGGCATCATCTAAACGTAGTAGCAGCACTCCATGATGTGGTTGCTGTAGTTGATAGACCAACTCGCCAAAGTCCTTGTCCTGCGTGACGACCATACGTTCTTCACACAATGCCCAGGTCAGGATTTCTTTGTCAGGCATCCGTGGGTCAACATCTCGCACATAGAGCACATCATGTCCGCGATCGATGAATGCCTGGCCGACACTATACCCTGCACTGACGTCGATCAGCACTTTCATTTAATGGCTCACATGCAGGGGATAGACGCGGTCGAGAGCAACCAGATCCGCAGCATACGCCTGACATGCAGCCAGATCAGATGCTTGCAAGTCGGGATACTCACGCAGCAGTTCCGCTTCGGTCTGACCACTACCCAGAGCACGAAGCACCTGTTCGACACTGATACGCAGCCCACGAATAGTGGGCTTACCTGCCAGAACCTGGGGGTTCAGGGTGATGCGCTCTTTCCAATTGACCGGCATGACACTCATTCTCCGACGCCAACTGCTCCATCATACCTGATGCTACTGTCTACACTAGAGCAACTCCATCACCGTTGCCACTTCACCCCCGTAAGCACCGTCTCTGCTCGTATCCTGCTGGCATCCATCTCCACCACCACGCCACCGTGAATCCACGTTCGCCAGAGCGTTGCTCCCTTAGGCGAATAGGGGTCGGGCTTGGGGCCTCGCGGGAACGTCTCGGAACTGATCACCAGCTTGGGCAAACACCATGCTGCGAACCGTTCCGTGTTGCTCATGCGAGAGCCGTGGTGGGGCGAGACCAGCACATCGATCGGTTCCATGGCCTGCTCCATCACCATGCTCAGCCCAGGCTGCTCCAGATCGCCGGTGAGCAGGATACGCTTGCCCTGATAGCACAACAGCAGCAGCAGGCTGCGGGCGTTCTCGGTGCCTGCCGGGCCGAGCGCAGGTGGATGCAGTGCTTCGATCCGCAGTTCACCATCCTCCAGGATCACTCCTTTCGTGATGGGCACCAGTGGAATTGCCTTTCGCTCCAATGCCTGCAGGGTTGATTGTGTGCCGCTGTCAGGTCTCTGGGCAAAACTGGGCGTCAGACGCACCGTGCCGACGCGGAACCGTTCCACTAAATCAGGCAGGCTGTTGAAATGATCCAGGTCTGCATGCGAGAGGAAGACCTCATCGATCTTCGTTCGCCCGCGACTCCACAGGTAGCTGGCAAGATGCCGATGAGCAACATCCGGCCCCGCAAGAGAACCAGCATCATAGACCAGGCACTTGCCGGCAGGAGTTTCGATCACCACCGCAGTGCCGTGACCCACCGAAAGTACCGTCATCCGTAACCTTGCCGGTATCTGCGGCTGGCTCAATGGAATGACGAGCAGCAACCAGCACAGGCCCAGTGTCAGCCACCACTTCCACCATCGCCACACTGCAGGTATCAGCAAGACGGAGATGAACAACACATAGAATCCCGTCACCCACCAGTCGGGCACATCGGGCCAGAAACCAAAGCTCCCGGGTAATGCCCTGCCCCAGTTCACCAGCATATCGCTCGTGAAAAGACACAGCCCAGTCACCCACGCCAGCAGCGTCCCCACCACCGGAATGAAGTGGAGCAAGACCAGCAGCATCCCCGCTACCAGGGCCACCGAGATGGGAATAGCCAGCAGTGGTCCCAGCAGCACTGCAACCGGCGAGATGATATGGAACCGCTGCAGCACCAGTGGCACCGTCGCCAGCCACACCACGGCCGAGACAAGCAGCATCCACCATAACCCATGCAGGCACCAGTAGAGCAGCTGCTTGCCCGGCGGCCTCAGCTCAGCCTCGAGCCGATCGAGTGGATCAACATGATCCTGTTTCCAGCGATACCAGGGGGCGATGATCTGCATCAGCACAAACACCGCGAGAAAGGAAAGCTGGCAGCCGGTGTTGGCCAGGTCGCTGGGATGCAACAGGCAGACGACAATCCAGGCGAGTGCCAGGGCGTTCAGTGGATTCACCCGACGGCGGAGCCAGAGCGCTAAACACCAGGCAAGAACAATCGCGGCAGCCCGCACCACCGGCGGCCGAGCCCCCGTGAGCAAGGTGAACCCGATGACAAACACTGCCATCCAGATGGCCCGTTGCCTGAGGTCACCACCAGCAAAGCGAAGCAGAAATCCGACCACAGCACACAGGACGACGAGATGCTGCCCGGAAACAGCCAGCACATGGTAGACACCCGTCTGCAGGTAGCTTTCAAACTGGTCCGGCGCCAGGGCTGCCTGCTCACCACACAAGAGCGCCTGGGCAATGCCAGCCTGTCGCGCCGGCAGCCAGGCGGCCAGCGTCTTTCTGACCCACGCACGTCCCTGGGCCATCGACGCTGCGACCGACCAGCGATCCGACTCCGCATGCCGAATCACCCCTTCCAGACTTTTGATCGCCAGGGTGGCTTGAATATCCTGATCGAGCCAGTTCTGCCGGAAGTCGATGCCGCCTGGATTCACCGGTGGAGAAAGCGCATGCAGTCCTCCCAGCAGTTCCACTCCATCGCCTATCTGCAGGAAAGTCACTTCACCTTCGACGGTCACTCGCAGCTTGCCTGTGACCTGCTGCCAGCGACCTGCCGAGTGGAGTTCCTGCGTATCCACGAGGAAGACACTGTAGCCCAGCGTGCCCTGCCCCGAAAGTAGTTCAGGCCGGCGAGGCAGATGATAATTCACATCTTCTGCGACGGTAGCACGCAACCGCACCAGAGTACGATCCTGGGTAGCAACATGGCCGATGGCGTTGGCAGGCCAGGTGGTTTGCAGCCGATGCCCCATGCAGGCCAGCAGACCCGCTGAGATCCACAACAGCACTGGTGAATACGACGACGGTCGACGAAGCAACAGCAACCAACTGGTCAGGCAGATACCCGTAAGGCCTAGCAGCATTTCCCAGGGCAGCGATATCGCACGCTCGAGCCACACGCCAAGCCCCACCGACACCGCAACCGGTACAAGAGGTGATGGTGGAGAAGGGAGACTGACCATGTGAAAGGCTTATAAGTATGGCCAAGCCACAAAGGAACTCACGCCGACGCGGCTCATCGAATGCGAAGCATAGCACAGGGAACAGGAAAAGTAACGCTGCAACTACGCAGCTCGGGAATAGTGCTCGACCTCATCGGCAGACAGCAGGTCTGCTTCCTGGTTCGCTGCACCGGGCGCCGTTCGCCACCAGGTGATCAGCCAGACGACCAGAGACATCGCAACCTGCCCCCACACACCAGAGAGTGTTCCCAGGCACAACGTCATCACTCGAAACCGTACCAGCTTCACCTCATTGGTAAATACTACGCTGAACACCGCCAGCATTGTTGCCCCCAGCATCATCCAGGAGCACAAGCGCTGCTGCACCAGCTCGAGATAGTGTCGATTCAATTGACTCGTCTGGTCGAGCCCAAGGGCCAGCCCCGGCACGACGATGAATCCCAGGAACAGTCCCACGAACGTACCCAGCTGCATCGTCTTGCAAGGCTGCATCGCCAGGAGCAACAGGATCCCCACTGGCTGCAGTATCAGCATCGCCGCAAACCACAGGCCCGCTGGAAATGCATGCCCCTCGTCGATGGATTCATTCATCCGCAGGAACACATACAGCACTACCAGGTCGAAGGTGCCTTGAAAGAGGGCAAACCCACAGGTTGCTGCGACGAGAATGTGCCAAGGGTGCAACAGCGGCTGCAGCTTCTCTGACGATTGTCGTCTCCAGTGAAAGCGACGATACGATGAGATCAGCAGCCATCCGTTCAAACAGCACCACACCAGCGTTGCCAATCCGGCTGGCATGCAGGATGAACCCGGCCCCTGGGCTAACGGGCTCAGCACGACTGCCACGACGGGCGGACCGTCATACACCATGGTCTGCCCGCTGCGTACTGACCATGCCGCTGTCAGGGGCTCACGCAATTGGAAGGGAACCTGATCCGTACTGGCTGCCTGCCAGATACCTGCGCATGCCGCACCAACTAATACAACCGCTATCACCAGACCCATGCTGCCAGCAAGTGCTGGTGGGGGATGGTGGCGCAACAGGCCCTTGCTGGTAATCCCGAAACTGGACACAGAAGTTGCTCATCACAGATGGTGCCACATCACTCGTCGGCATCCACCGGGATGGTTTCTGCATCTTTCTGAAGAGATTCGCGCGCTACTTCTTCTTTTCCAGCTGCTCAATGATTGCCTGCAGCGCATCCGTTTCAGACGTACCTTGCGCTTCGATGCGCCTTAGCTGGTCAGGCTGTTCCGGCGTGGGGAAATGACCCACTGCTTCCCACGTGCCGTTTCCCAGATTCTTTGTGCGTAATCCAGCCACGCCATAGGTAGCCATGCGCTGGCGATAGTCCTGTACCACCTGGGGATTACTGGCAGTCAACTGGGCTTGAACTGGCTGTACCTGGGTTTCCTGAACCGGTGCAGGCTTGACCTCTTTCACCTGATTGGTCAGTGAAGCGGTTCCAGGAGTACCGGGTACTGGAGAGGATTCCGTACTGGTGTTCGTCTGTTTGGGCTGGATCGTCAAAGGGCCAATTCGGTCAGCTGCGGGAGCCTTCTGTCCGCTTCCGGTTGGAACAGCTGCTACGACTGCGTCCTTCTCTTTGTCCTGATTTTTCAGCTTGGCAGTGCCGCCGAAGATGGGGTCGGGGTTGTCCACTGCGGTCGCAGGTAAACGATCGCCATTGGTGGAGCGACAGCCCACGGTCACCAGGATCAGGATTGTGCAGACCAGCCAGCGATACACGGCAAATCCTCAAGACTCACGCCGGGCTATACCTGCTCCGGGAAACGGTGTCAAGCGGATGTGCCATCTCGCCATCAATCCATAAATCATGATTAGACCCATCCCACCCTGGTACCTCCATGCCTCACGTTGCCAAGCTTGCTCTCGAAGATGGAAGCGTTTACACCGGCCACAGTTTCGGTGCCGTTGGTGAAACCACTGGCGAAGTCGTTTTCAACACCAGCCTTTCCGGCTACCAGGAAGTGCTGACTGATCCCAGCTATCGTGGCCAGATCGTCACCATGACCTACCCCCACATCGGCAACACCGGCATCAACCTCGAAGACAGGGAATCGCCTCGCCCCCAGGTGCAAGGGTTCATCGTTCGTCACGCGGATCGTCGCCCAAGCAACTATCGCAGTGAAAACAGCCTGCAACAATACCTGGCAGAGAACAACGTACTGGGTATCGAAGGCATCGATACCCGCTCACTGGTCCGCCGTCTGCGTGTGCGTGGCGCCCTGCGCGGCGTGCTTTCCACCACTAATCTCGATGATGCAGCTCTGGTGAAGGAGGCACAGGCCTCGCCCGGCATGCTCGGCCGTGATCTGGTGAAGGAAGTCGTGCCTGATAAGGCATTCGTCTGGAACAAGGGCGGACTCGACCATCAGCTGACCAGAGAGATCATGCCTGCTGGTTCGAAGAAGCATCGCGTGGTCGCCATGGACTTCGGTATGAAGTGGAACATCCTCCGCTGCCTGACTCACGTCGGCTGCGAGGTCACCGTTGTGCCCGGGACAGCCTCTGCTGCAGAAGTGATGAAGTACGAGCCCGAAGGCATCTTCCTCAGCAACGGCCCCGGCGACCCTGCAGCCCTGGGGCCCATTATTGAAAACATCAACAAGCTCTGCCACACCGGCAAGCCTATCTTCGGCATCTGCCTGGGTCATCAACTGCTCGGCCACGGCCTGGGTGGCAAGACCTTCAAGCTCAAGTTCGGCCACCGGGGGGCTAACCAGCCGGTACTCAACAAGCTGACCAATCAGGTCGAAATCACTACGCAGAACCATGGCTTCGCTGTCGATGCCAGCTCGCTACCCAAGGATGTGGAAGCTACGCACATCAATCTGAACGATCAGACGCTGGAAGGGCTGCGGCACAAAAGCAAGCCCATCTTCTGCGTGCAGTATCACCCCGAAGCTGCCGCCGGTCCACACGACAGTATGTACCTGTTCAACGAGTTTGTGAAACTGATGGGATAACAGTCGTCTGCATCACGTTACGAATGTGCTGCAGGTCCGCGGTACTTTTCCACAAATGCATAATACCGCCTCAATTCACGCTGAATGATCTTGAAGGCGATGTAGATCACGATCGCATTGACGAAGTAGTTCATGATCGTGCCGATGATGCCACTCCAGGCACTCAGCCAGGGCCAGATCGTGACGTAGAAGATCGCAAAGAGCGGGAAGACCTTGCACGCGGTAGACATGGGATAATAGGGATCGCGAATCATCCGCCAGCCGGTACGCAGGTCCCACCAGAGATCACGCCACAGGGAAGAGGCAGGCAGAACGCGATTCATCACCGAGCTTGCCACCGGCAAGGCTGCCTGGACTGGTCGGAAAATAGCTCCCAGTGTGGAAGGGCGGGAAGGCTCTGCCAGCGGGGGCAGGGCAAATTCTGCCAGAGACGCTGTCGGAGCAGCGTTGATGGGAATAGCCCGGGGAATGTTATCGTTCGTTGTCGTTTCCAGCCGCGGTAATGGCTTCTGTACTGTTTCGTCCCAATGCTCTTTCTCTACCAGGCTGGCGACCATCTCTTCCAGACGCTGAACACGATCTTCCAGCAACTCCACCGGTACCAGTGGAGGAACGAGTGCGGTACCAGTCGAGACGAGCGGCGAATCCTGCGGCACGGGCTCGTTGTTCATGGAGCATCCCTCCATACAGTCATTCGTTGCAAATCATGGTGCATTCGGAGGGGCGCGTACGAAGAAGGCAAATCTTCCAAGACTGAAGTGTACTGTAACAATCCCATAAAAGCAAAACGACCTCTGGTTACAGAGGCCGTTGCGTCAGTCAAGTTGTCAAGCAGGTTGCCAGCAACGGAAGCTGACTATCCAGTCACCCTTAGGCGGCTGGTGGCTTGGTTTCAGCCTTCTTGGGTTCGGCTGGAGCAGCTGGCTTGGCAGGAGCAGCGGTGCCTGTGCAGGAACCGGTGCAAGCGCTACCTGTGCAGCCAGTACAGCTGCCATGGCAGGAGCCGTGGCAGGAAGAACGGCGGAACAGGCCACCGAAGCAACGGCTGCCGCTGCAGCTGCCGGAGCAGCGAGCGTGACCATTGCAGCTACCGCTGCAGGAGCAGCTGTAGTGAGCGGTGTGGCCAGTGCAGGAACCTGTGCAGGAACCAGTGCAATGGCTACCGTGGCAGCGGCTGCCGGAGCAACGGCTGAAGAGACCGCCGTGGCAACGGCTGCCGCTGCAGCTGCCGGAGCAGCTACAAGAAACAACATACGATCCGGTGCAGCTGCTACCATGGCAGGACCGACCGTGACAACTGGTTGGCAGAGCAGCGGTGCCACTCATTGCCATCACCATCACCATACTGTACATGCAAACGCTCCTTAAAAAGGTGGCCACCCAGCGATAGACGTCATCCCAGCCAAGTGATCATGCTTGTTCCTACACGATTTCTCACTCAACTGGGCAAGCTGGCAAATGTAGGTAGAGAGCTAACCTACATCGTAGACACAGGGGTGTCAATGGTACTCTAGGCTGTTTTCATAGACTAACTAAGTGACGTAGCCCTGTCATGTCACTATTATGTCAATTGGTTAAAACGTAGCTGTTTTACATGTTGTAGCGGGCCATCAAAGTCGTTGCAAACCACCCAACCTGCATCAGGGTGCAGTTTTCCTGTTTATTCAGTTGATTACTGTTAATCGACCACGCAGGGGCCGCGTTCCTGCAAGGTTCCGATACTTTGGCATGCTACGTGATCATTCCGATTCATCACGTTATCGCGTTGCGCGAATGATGGGGTACCGCTGTATCAGAGGCATGGCGGATTGTAACTCTTGTTCGGAATACCCGGCTGTCACCAGTGCCTGCCGGGCACAGGTAGGACTGTCATAGGCTGGTGGCGGCGTGGCCTGGCCCGCTCGTTCATGTCGACGTGGATCACGTGGGTCATCGCGATAGGATGCAACTTCCCCCAGCTCCAAAGCAGCCTGGGTGGAACTCATGCCATCCCGTTGCTGATAATAATCAGGCGGTGCAGACGTTTCCCGCCGCTGACGTGCTGCAGACTGAGTTCGCTGCTGTTGCATCGCCATCATATCGCCTAGCTGCATGCACATGACAGCAGCGAGCTGGCCATCATTGGCAGCACGAACGAGGTTGGCGTTGATAATGACTGTTTGATCATTCTGCGAGGTAATACCCGGGCCTTCACCCTCTGCCACATACCAGCGCGGCTTGGCGGCCAGCCAGGGATTTGCCTGATACAGTCGAGATGCAGTAGCTTGTACTCGAGCATACTCCGGCCCGCTCGGCACAGCATTCATTGGTATCGAGGCATTGCCAGGCGGCACAGGGATCGACGGATTCACACCAGGTGGCGGAGCGATGCCAGGCTGCACCGCACTGGATGGCGGCGGCATCTGTCCCGGCTCATACGGCGCTGGCGCGGGGATGGGTGGAGCCACCCCGCGAGGTTGCTGTGGGTTCGTGCTCGTGCAACCTGCCAATGCCAGTAGTATCAGAACGGAATAACGCATATGCTGCTCTCTACCCGCGCCGTCCAGGACGGTCAAGCGGAACAGCGAGCCAGGCACACTATTCCATCACAAACTGGGATACCTGCGTGTCCTGCGTAGCCTATTTCTTCTCAGTATCCACTTTCACTCCGCCTGAGCCAGCTTCCACTTTGACCTTGCCCGCATCGACATTGACGTTGCCGTCTGCGACCTTCACTTTCGCTCCGGGAACGTTGATTTCCACTTTCTTCTCGCAACCGACCAGCGCCAAAAGACCTGCAATAAGGACGAACCGCATGGTGAGTCTCCATAAGAGGGTTCGAGTCAGGATACGAGAAGTCCGTTGCCAGGGAGCAGGAAGACCGAAGTAAAGATAGGCAATATTGTGACCGGTTTCTGACTCCTGCATTCTGTCTCCTGCCTTCTGACTTCTAAACTGGCCTTGCATTATTCTTCACATCGCTTATGGCACCGCCTGCCTGCATGAGGGGGATTTCGCAGGTATCGGTTTGGGGGAGGATCCGCATGTCGCTCCAGACGCGACTAGCGACATGGTGTAGTCTTGCACTCGTGCTGCTGCTGGCAGCATCCAGTGGATGCTACGTCCTCAGCCCCAGCCAGAATCCCGCACAACTCTACTGGGGCCTTGCCCCGGCCGGTGGCATCTACGAAACCCATGCCAAGCCCGCTGGTAAAGGCTACTACGCCAATTTCGATCCTTATGCCTGCCGCGTGGAAGTGCGGCCCAAGACCAATAGCACCCAGGTGGGTGGCTTACAGGTCTTCATGGCTACCGTGTACGATCAGCAGGGCGCTGCCCGCCGTGGACGCCGCGTCGAATGGACGCTGGAAGGCCCGGGACAGATTCTCGAAGTCGATGAAGGGGGTATTTACCCCGACCGTGGGTACAAGAAGAACGAGAAGTACGCAGTCAGCTACACTGGCTACCTGGAACACAAGTTCGACCGTGGCAATTCCGATCCCAAGGATGACTTCGTCGTCAATCCAGGACAGACCTTCTGCATCGTGACCTGCCCCGTGGAAGGGGAAACCCGTGTCACCGCTTATGTCCCCGCCATTCACGACATGGACAAGAACCGTACTACGGTCACCATGTACTGGCTCGATGCCCAGTGGAAGATACCCGAACCACAACAGGCACGCAAAGTAGCGACACTGACTACCAAAGTCTTCAAAGTCTCCGACAGCCAGCCTCTGCAAGGCTATCGGGTACGCTACCGGGTGCTCGATGGCGCCCCGGCAATCTTTGCCAACACCAATGGTCCGGAAGCTGATGCCACCTCGGATTCGCTGGGCAATGCCATCGTGCAGTTGCGGCAACCCGTGCCGCAAATGGGCATCACCAGAATCGGCGTGGAACTCATTCGTCCGCCTGATCTGCGCTCTGTTACCGGGGCAGGTATCGTGGTGCTGCGCGGCGAAACCACCGTGGAATGGGTCGGCTCCGGCCTCACGCTTAACAAGTTTGGCCCCTCTGCGATCGCCATCAATGCTGACTTCGATTATCAACTGACAGTAACCAACACCAGCCGCAGTCCCTCGGATGCACTGACGGTGGAAGATGACCTGCCAGCCGGTCTACAGTTCGTCAGTGCCGATCCGATGCCCGTGGGTCAGGAAGGCAGCCGACTGATCTGGACGCTGCTACCCTTGCCACCAGGCCAGGCCAAGGTCATCAACCTCAAGGTGAAGGCTACCCGTGCCGGGCAGTTCAACAACACCGCCCGCGTCATCGATCAGGATCGCACCAAGGCTGCTGAGTCGTTCTTCCAGACGACTGCGACCAGCCCTTCGCTCAAGGTACGCCTCACCGGGCCACCAACAGGATACCTCAATGGCGACGTGCCATTCACCATCCGTGTTGAAAACACCGGCGATGCCCCGGCCAGCAATGTCATCGTCAACAGTACCTTCGATGATGGCCTGGTCTTCTTCTATCAGGGCAAGCCCATTCCCGACCGCAGCGTGGCCATGGACAAGTTCAACCTGCAGCCTCGCGAAGCACGTGATTTCACGCTGAACCTGAAGGCGGGCAAGGTCGGCAACCTGAACGCCAAAGCTGTTGTTACTGGTGACGGCGGACTTCTCGATGAATCCACCGCGGGTGTGAATGTCATCCGCCTGGCGCTCAACATTCAGCAGAAGGGTCCACAGGCTCGCTACGTCAGTGGCCGGTTCTTCTGGGAAATCCTGGTTGAGAATAACAGTGATCAGTCGGTAGAGAATGTCGTGATTCGCGATACTCTGCCACCTGAAGTTGGCCTTGTCCGTGTGTACGACAATGGCACCCAGAACGGCAACGAGATCGTCTGGAACCTGGGCACCCTGGAACGCAACGGCCGACGTCGACTGCGGGTCGAAGTGGAAGCCAAGCAGGTCAGTCGCAAGACCAGTAACAAGGTCGTTGCCACCTTTGGCCCCAATCTCACCGAACGCTCCGAAGCCGATATTGAGCTGCGTGGCATCCCTGCTCTGCTGATGCAGGCCGATCAAACCGATCGCAAAGGCACCATCAATGTTGGCGACACCACTTCCTACGCCATCACGGTCAACAACACCGGATCGCAGAAAGTCGGCAAGCTGATTGTGAAAGTGAAGGCATCTCCTGAACTCCGCATTCTCAAGGCCATCGGGCCGGATGGCGCTGCGGGACAGATTCAGGGCGATACCATTGTGTTCTCGGTGGTGAACGACCTGCTGCCCACCAACACCTTCAACTACCAGATGGAAATTGAAGGCGTCGCCCCGGGCGATGGTCGGCTCTTCATCGAACTCGACAGTGATATGACCGGCAAGGAACCGATCCGCGACATCGAGCAGATCTCGGTGATCAAGTAATAGTATCTCGTCCCCGGTCAGAGACCGGGGATAAGAGATGGCTTACTTCAGCTTCACCTTGCGACTCTTCCCCAGGATCTTCAGGTTGACCTCGCTGGTGGCCCCGGGTGGCAGTTCCACGATACACTTCATTGCCCAATTGAGACCGATTTCATTGGGCTGTTCCAGTTCACCACTGACAATGAAGCCGCCACATCCCATGTTCCAGTCAACGTAGACATAGCCCGCGACCGGCCCGGTGAACGCCTGGTAGTTCCCGAGGATTTTCTTGCCGGTGGCGTGTTCAAGGATGTTGCCTCCGCCACCATCCTGCCGCTCCGCACCACTGGAGATCATCACCTGCATGCCGTTGCTGTTTTCAAAGGAAATCTGCTCGGCGTATTCCTTGGTGGAGCCTTCGTGAGCCCAGGTGCGCGGGCTGTCACCCCCCAGGTCTTTCTTTGGTCCGAGATAATCCCGCAGGCTGACTTGCAATCCTTCCTGCATCGGTGGCTGATAACTGAGCTGGAAATGTCCGAATTCCGCGTTGCCTTCCTGAACAAAGACAGCATCCTTGGTCACCCCATTGTACTCCAACTGCACAGCACCCTTGGTGAGCACGATTTGCGTGCGCGAGCCGGCATAGGCACGAGTTACGTCTTCATAGGGTACCTTCAAGCGAAGCAGAACATACTTGCCAGTCCTGTTCGGCCGGGTAATCATGATCTGCCGCGGGCCGGGAATGCACAGGGCCGCCGTGTCGGAGTTCATCACGCGTAAGCCGACGTTGTTGTATCCCATGGAATTGACAGCAGTATACACATCCACCAGTTCTGCTTCAGGCACGCTGGGACTGAACATCCGACCCCAGGGGACGAACAGTACCAGACAGGTGATCAGGAGCAGGGCAAAGGCAATCGATCCCCCCAGGATCCACTTCAGCTGAGAGTTGCTCAGTTCCTTCTCTTTCTTCTTTTTCTTCTTCCCCTTCTTCACTACTGGAACGTCATCCTCCACGACTTCCGGCTTGCTGACAGGCGGAGCGGAACCAACTCGTCCCGGACGTGCTGGTGTCGGTGTGACCAGGGGTTTGGCCATGGCATCGGTACGCACCGGTTTCGACTGCAAGGTGGAGTCGGCTGAGCCAGAACGCCTGGGTATTGGCACTGGCTTGGTGGTTGTGGGCGCTGCACCGGGTACTACCATCAGCGCGCTGCACGCCGGGCACTTGACCTGCTGACCAGCCTGCACACCATCAGGCAATGTCAGGGTTTGACGACAGGCAGCACAGCCAATCACACGGGGCATGTACGAACTCCAAAGTGGTGACGGTATCATGTCCACTTTTGATTCTCATTGCAAGTCTCCCCGATTCGGTTTGACAAACCCGTCGTCTCTGAGTCAACTACAGTCTCGAATAGTGATGGGCGACTGCCCTCTGGCGATAAGGACTCTCTCCATGAAAGATGTTGTCAGCCTGATCCTCGGTGGAGGTCAGGGGACTCGGCTTTACCCGCTTACCAAATACCGCAGCAAGCCTGCTGTGCCCATCGGCGGCAAGTACCGGCTCATCGATATCCCCATCAGCAATTGCCTCAACTCCGGGCTGAATCGCATCTACGTGCTGACCCAGTTCCTTTCCGCGAGCCTGCATCAGCACATCACCCGCAGCTACAACTTCGATGTCTTTGGCGGCGGCTTTGTCGAAATCCTGGCTGCCCAGCAGACGATGGATAGCACCCGCTGGTACGAAGGCACCGCCGACGCTATCCGCCGTAACCTGCAGTACATCGACAAGGATCACACCCGCGAGGCGCTCATTCTCTCCGGTGACCAGCTTTACCGCATGGAATACGAGAAGCTCATCGAAACGCATCGCAGAAACAACGCCGATATCACCATCGCCGTGATCCCGGTGCATCGTGCAGCCGCTTCAGCCCTGGGCATCATGAAGCTCAATGACGAAGGCAGGGTGACCGCGTTTGTCGAGAAGCCCAAGACCGAGGAGCTACTCGATGCCCATCGCACCGGTGCAGCAGCCATCGAGAAGAACGGCATCCCCGCCAAGGGCCGTGAATACCTGGCCAGCATGGGCATCTACCTCTTCAAGAAGGAAGTGCTCTGCGAAAGCCTGCGCGATCCCCTCCATACCGATTTTGGCAAGCACGTCATTCCCAACAGCATCAAGGAACGCAAGGTCCAGGGGTTCCTCTTCGACGGTTATTGGGAAGATGTGGGTACCATCGCTGCGTACTTCGAGGCCAGCCTGCTGCTGACCGAGGACAAGCCGCCATTCTACTTCCAGAGCGAAGATGGCCCGATCTTCACACGCCGACGCTTCCTGCCAGCGTCCAAGGTGATGTCGGCCCGCATCAAGCGAGCATTATTGAGCGATGGCTGTCTGATTCAGGATGATGCCACGGTCGAACACTCGATCATCGGTGTCCGCAGCCTGATCGGCAAAGGTAGCCTGGTGAAGGACTGTATCATCATCGGTGCCGATCGCTATGAGACCGATGATGAGCGGACCCGCAATACTCCGGCCCACCCCGGTATCGGCATCGGCGATGGTGCCCATGTCGAGCGGGCCATCGTCGACAAGAATGCCCGCATTGGCAAGAACGTCCGCATCATCAACGAAAAGAAGGTGCAGGAAGCTGACGGTTCCTGCTACTGCATCCGTGATGGCATCGTCGTCATCCCCAAGGATGCCATCATTCCCGATGGCATGGTAATCTGACGGACTACTCTTCCAGGTAGTTCTTGAGGTGAGTGCCGTACAGTTCCTTCCAGCCAGCCTCGAGGCTGGAAGGCAAACCCTCGTCCAGCATACCGAAGCCCGAATCTTCAAACTTCAGCACCGTGACTTTGCCTTGTTCTTCGAGCAGGATGGTGACATAGAACTGTCCCCAGTTCTTGCCGTTACCGCCGAAGTGGCTGCCGGTCCAGACCAGCTTGTCATGGGGCTGAAAGACAATCAGCCTGCCCCACTCTGCTCCTTCGCCGCTGCCGTAGTCTTCATAAACCCGGCCACCCACCTCGGTCTCCATGACGAAGGCCCGGGTCTTTTCGCTGGAGTGGAAATGCGTGGGCCACCACTTCCTGATATCCCTGGTCATGGCTTTCCATACCGCCTTCTGCTTGGCAGCTATCTCGACCTGAAACTGCGTGGTGTAACTGGTGACGGGTAGCGCAGCCACGGGATGCTCCTTGTTCAGGGTGCTTACATCTCACGCCCGAGTCGGTCTGCGAAAGCTTCCAGCAGTAGTGCCAGTTGGAAGCGACGATCGATGTGGTACTCTGCTTCCAGGGCGTGTTCGATGAGTTGAGGCACTGCTTCAATATTGTTCAGCGAAGCGAGCCGCTGGATGGCAGCCTGATGCGGACCATTGCCTGCAACGCCTGTCTCGGCCTGCAGCAGGGCAGCCTGCAGTAATTGCACGATGAACTCCACTGCAAATCGCGCTCGCTGTCTCTTGGCTGCGCCTTCTTTCACCCCATCGACAAACTTGGTCAGCAGCATGCCGAATCCAACACTGGCGAACTTGGGCGACTGAAATGCCTTCGCGATCTCGGCAGTGACTTTGAGAAGCTCCTGATCCTTCAGCAACTCCGCCTTCGATAGTGACCCCTTGGCTGTGGCGAAGAGGTTGGCTGCTTCCTTGTCATCGGTCACGATGCCTGCTGCCAGGGCGGCTTGCACGAAATCGGACTGGTTCAAAGGCTGAAACGTGACTACCTGACAGCGGGAGCGAATCGTGGGAAGTTGCCGTTCCGCAGCTGTCCCGATGAGGATGAGTAACGAATCCGGCGGTGGCTCTTCGAGCGACTTCAGGAAACAGTTGGCTGCTTCATCGCTGAAGACATCCGCATCATCAACGATTGCCACGCGTCGGCTGCCTGCCCGTGCGGGCTTCACTGCCAGGGTCTGAATAAACTCCTGCATCAGGGCGATGGGAAATTCCTGCTTGTCTTCAGGCAAAGCAAGTTGATGGAGATCCTGATAGGTGCCTGCCTTGATCTGTACGCAGGTGGGACAGGTGTCACACGGTTCAGGTGCAGGGTTCTTGCCTGCCTCGATCTGCCTGGAGAGTGTTTCACAGGAGATGGCTTGTGCCAGTGCCTGGGCAAAGTGACGCTTGCCGATGCCTTCCGGCCCCACAAACAGGTAGCTGTGCCCCAGGCGGTTCGTCTGATATGCCCGCCAGAGTGCATCCCGCTGTGCATCATGACCGACGATGCCGAGCCAGGGCATGGGCTACCTCCGTTCGCAGTTGGTGTTGTACTTCATCAATAGCACAATCAGCCTTGATTAAACGATGATGCTCAGGATCACGTTGTGCTTCGGTCACGAATCCGGCTCGCACCTTCTCGAGAAACGCTGTTCCCTTGTCTTCCATGCGGTCGTCCGGGCCCGACTTGCGCGCCAGAGCCGACGCAACGGGCATATCGAAGACCAGCGTCAGTTGCGGCAACGTGTGACGTGTAGCTATGCGTCCCAGTTCCCAGCACATCGCCGCGTCCAGCTGCCCGGCATAGCCCTGGTAGACTACCGTGGAAAGAATGTAGCGGTCGGAGATGACGACATCTCCCCGTTCAAGGGCCGGGCGAATGATCTCTTCCACCAGTTGACAGCGGCTGGCCATGTAGAGAAACGTTTCCGTCAGGGGTGACAAGGCTCCGGTTGCCCGGTCCAACAGCACCTGACGGATGCGGTCCCCTGCGTGGGTGCCTCCCGGGTCGCGACAGGTGGTGACAGTATGTCCCTGGGACCGCAGCCAGTCGGCCAGGAGTTTCATCTGGGTGCTCTTACCCGCGCCATCGACGCCATCAAGCGACAGAAAGAACCCGGGCCAGGGAGGTGATGGTGGCATGGGGCTAGTATACACTTCCTCTGACAGGCGGTGAGTGGGTTTCCCACTCACCAGCAGGAAGGGCGTATGCTGACTGCACACTCTCAGGGTGTACTATTGCACGTGAAGGCCCAGCCCGGTTCACGCCGGGAAGGCATTACCGGCGTACACGATGGGCGGCTCAAGGTTGCTGTCCATGCCGCACCTGAAAAGGGCAAGGCCAACGCTGCCCTGATCGACGTTCTGGCAGAAGAACTGGGGCTGCGCCGGCAGCAGATACAGCTGATGCAAGGTGAAACAAGCGGGCAGAAGACATTTCTTCTAACCGGCGTGACGCAGGACGAATTGCAGGCTCGACTGAATGGCTTGCTGCATGAAGGTTAGAAGGGCCTGCACCAGTACAGACTGCAAGACAGACCATGCCCCGGAAACTTACTTCTTCGTGAAGTAAAACAGCAGCATCATGCCGATGCAGAAGGCCGCAATCGAGACCATGATCAGCGTTATCAGCGATGTCATCCCTGAGCCTGGAGCAGCCTTCTCTCGCAGGGACTGTTGAGGATCCGCCGTTGCAGTGCCAGCAGTGCTGGAGTTACTTCGAGGCAAAGGGACAGGCGACTTCATCGCTTGCCGGGCAGTAATGCTGGGCTGATTCCGCGATGGTAATGGCATACCCATGTTGGGGGTCGAAGCACGGCGTGGCGTGGGTACATTCTGCGGGCGTGGTGGGGCTGGTGTCTCTCCCAGGGCACCTGCGGGGCGGCTGCCTCGTGGCGGGGGTTTCACCGGAGCAGCAGGAAGAGGAGGAAGCGCAGTCGAACCACTGATGTTCAGGAATTTGGATCCGGTAACCGACTTTTCCACGACGGGTGGTGGCGGAGCAGCAGGACCTGCCTGTTTGCGCTTGATCAACTCCAGCGTCTCTTTCGCCTTGGTACTCATGGACTCTTTGGCTGGAGCAGTTGGAGGTGGTGTCGGTACCACGGAAGGCGGCGGAGTAGCTGCTGCAGCCGGGGGAGGTGTGATCGAAATGTCGGGATTGGAAAATCCGGCGCTGCTGCCTTTGCTGACAGCAGTCACCTTCCCGGGAGTCCAGTTACTGGAGATCGCAGGCTCCGCAGGCTTTTCAGGTTTCTCCGCTGGCGTCTCCAGGCTCCAGCCTTCCCCCTGACGAGGCGTAGGTACCGCAACAGCAGGAGCCTTTTCCGCTTTCAGTGGAGGAACCTTGGGCTCCGGCTTCGCGGGTGGTGCTTTCACTTCCTGCCTGGCTGCAGGAACGACTGGTGCCTTGGGTGCTGCTACAGGTGCAGCAGAAGCCTGGGCACTCGGAGTCGTCAAGCTGAAGCCTTCAGGCTTGGCAGGAGTGTTGACCGGGCCTTTGCCTTGAATGTTGAAGAGCGAACCACCGCTCCGTCCCACCGGCTTGGCAGAGAGTGCCCAACCGCTGTTGCCACTGCCGAAGAGAGCACCTCCGCCTCCAGCCGAGGCAGCGACAGGCTCGCTGACCGTTACCTGACTGGATGTGTTTCCGCGGGTCGTCGGCGCCATCACAGGCAACGTCGCTACGCCACCCAGGGCCTGCTGCAATTGTCGCACAAATTCACGACAGTTGGGGAATCGTGCCTGGGGTTCACGGCTGAGCGCCCGGGCAACCACTGGACGCTCGCTGGGTTCGAGCAGACTCAGATCGGGATTGCCCGAAAGTTGTGCCTGCAGTTTCTGCAAGAGCGAACCGGTAAAGGGCAGGCGACCAGTCCGCAGCTCAACATAGGTCGTCGCCAATGAATACTGATCGCTGGTATTGGTGGTCAAGCCTTCGTCAAATTCAGGCGGTGCATAGTCATAGTTGGTCAGACCCAGCGAGTGCCGGGCCGCTTCATTGTTGTCGATAATCGGCTTGGCCAGACCAAAGTCACCTACCTTGCAGATAATCTTGTTCTTCTCTTCAAAGAGGTGAAGCGAATCGGGGGATAGCGCTCTATGGTAAATGGCGATCTTCTTACCCTGATAGGGATGTTGCGCCGAGTTGAGGAAGTCGATCGCATCCGCTGCCTGGGCGATGTAACTGAATAGCTCTCCCACCGGAATACCGACATTGCCTGAACCTGCACTGTTGGATTTGATCTCATCAAGCCGATGGCGCAGCGTCTTGACCGGGAATTCAGATTCGACAAACAGCAGGCCCTTGTCCTGGAACAGGAAACTGGTGCTGACGGCATTCAGGTTGGGATGCTGGACTTTCTCAATGACAGGGAGCAGTCGTGTTTCGATGCTGGCTGAATTGAACTGCAGATCGACTTTTTTCCAGAGCTTGATGACGCCGTTGGGGGCTTTGACCTTGAAGAGGCTGTAGCTCGGAAAATCGCCCAGGTCTTCCAGAATCTGATACTGGGCGAAGAGATCGTTCTTATCAAGCAAATGAGCTGGTGCAGGCATTGGGCGACAGCCTAATTGTAAAGACGAAGCAGCGGCTCTCCGGGCAAGAAAGCGTCAACGTAACACTAGCTGATGACTTGACCATGTGCAACGAGAATGCATGTATTCTCGCCACCGGAAGACGACTTGCCCAAATAGCCCCATTGTGGATAATCAGCGGCCTTCAGGGAGGAAGAGCATGCGCTGGCCCACGGAATTCACGCCCAGGCAGAAGTTGATCCTCGGGCTGGCACTGACACTAGCTCTCTTATTTTGGTCCGGCTACCGCATGGCCCGTCGCCTGGCTGTCGAGCCTTACATCGACTTCCAAGCCTTCTATCTGGCCGCAGATGCTGCCCGTACCGGCCAGGATCCGTATCGGGCTGGGACCGAAATGTATATCTACCTGCCCATGCTGGCGGCCTGGATGGCACCACTCTCGAAGCTGACTATCACCCAGGCTTCGTGGATCTGGTTTGGGCTGACTGTTGCTGCGATGCTCACCTGCCTCGCGCTGGTCTGGGCCACGCTGCGAGATCGCCTGCAGTGGCAGACAAACTGGCGCGAAGGCATTCTGGCGATTGGTGTCACACTCCTGATCTGGCAGACCCAGTGCCGCTGGCAGTTTGAGCAAGGACAGACCGACTGGCTGATGCTCACTGGGCTCTGCGTAGCTCTCTACTTTCTCGATCGCTCACCCGCACTCGTCGGACTGGCTCTCGGCTTCGCCATTAACATCAAGTACTTGCCGTTAGCCATCGTTGTGTACCTGGCATTACGAGGCCGCTGGAAGCACGTCGCCTGGTCAGTGGTGGGCACCGTCGTTTGGGGCCTGCTGCCTGCACTGGTCTACGGCTGGGACAAGAACCTCCTCTACCTCGGCCAGGGGCTGGCAGGTCTGGGCAAGTTGGTAGGCATCCAGATCGAAGGTGGAGCAGGTGCCGTGTTCCCACTGACTTATGACCGCAGCATCACCATCCCCAGCATGTGGGCTCGTATAGCTGAAACCCTGGGCCAACCGATGATGTTTGTCGCAGGTATGACAATCGTGACAGGCGTCCTTGTCGCAGTTGTCGCCTGGATGCTCTATCGACAGCATGACGCCCGGTTGTTTGTTCAACGCGGTGGCTCGATGGAAGTCAGCTACCCGGTACGCAGCTGGGTGATGCTCGAATACCTTTGCATGCTGGTCGTCATGGTACTTTTCAGCCCGCAGGCACAGATGCGGCATTACTTCCTGCTGTTGCCTGTAGTTCTGACAGCGGCGGGTTTGTTGCTATGTGGACGTTCCCGCACTATCAAAAGCTTGGCACTGTCAGCATTAGTCGTGGGAGTGATAGGGTCCATCGGGGCAGATCTCCTGACACCGTTCGGTCATCGTGAGACCTGGAAATATCTGAGCGGGGCGGCCCTCAGTACACTTATCATGAGTTTCCTGACGCTGAGCGCGGGACTGCGCCAGATGCAGCCGATGTCATCCGGAATGGCTGTACTGCCGGCTCGGGAACGGCTGGCAGCCTAGTACGGCGCCGGCATGGTGGCACTTTTGAGCCAGGCACTGTACCACATCCGGGCGGTGAACTCCGCAGAACGTCGGCAGTGCTTCATGATAAAAGCATGACTCTCTTCCGTTGGACGGTCGAAGCCGCCCGTCAGGTCGATCTCGTAACAGCGCTCGACGTGATGATGTGATTCCTGAATCACTTCCAGCAAATGGACCCAGGGATCATCGAGCTTGGTGACAGTAATGTTGCGTGCCAGCTCCTCAGCGGTGAAGTTGAAGTTCTCAGGGAATCCATCGATCTTGGCATGGATGCCCTTTTGCTGCATCTTGCCATTGATACCCATGCGGCCATCGTAGTCCCGCGTGGAATGCAAGGGCATGCAGGCGTCGCCTGTGTAGTGCGAGAGAATGCCGGCATAGACCAGGCACTTCATACGGACTGCTTCGTTGTCTGGATCTTTGCGATAATCGTAGAAGGCACAAGCCAGCCGGTCGTAATGCTCCATGAGGGCATAGGGCAGGTAGCCTGCCTTTTCGGGAGTAACCCCCCTCTTCTTCGAGAGATCAAGTGCCTTGAACCGGTCGCGAGGGAGTGTTTCTCCACCAAACTCTTCGAGATCGATGTAGTGTTCGGGCGCTTCGGTGATGCGAAGAAACTCGGAAGCCTTGTTTTTAAAGCGGTCAGGCTCCCCAGCAAGATGGTTGAGATGCTTGCCACCGGCGCGGAAGAATGCTGGCATATCATCGGGCAATGCCTTGCAGGCAGCCTCAGCAATGGAGCCGTGTGCCTTGACCCACCAGGCAGAACTGGTTGAGGTTAACACTGCAAGAAGGGCGAGACTGAACACAATGCCGACTGATCGACGCATGATGCAACCCGACAACGAATAAGACACGGTACTTTCTATGCTGAATCCTCTACCTCAAGTCCATTTATCAGCAGAATCTCGCTTAAAAACATAGGTTTCACCTCCCAGTCTCATTGCCAACAGCCTGTTCTCCGGTATCGTAACTGTTCCAATCAACCGCCGAGAAAGTTCTGTGAAGCCTCTCTATGCGATTTCATCTGGTCGATAAGATTCTCGAACTGACCCCTGGTACACGGATTGTAACGGTCAAAAACCTCACCCTCGGCGAAGAATACCTGGCGGATCATTTCCCGTCGTTCCCGGTGTTGCCTGGCGTCCTGATGCTGGAAGCACTGGTACAATCAGCAGCTTGGCTGGTACGGGCCAGTTCCGACTTTGCTCACAGCATCATTGTCCTGCGTGAAGCCAAGGGCATTAAATATGGTTCGTTCCTGGAACCAGGCCAGCAGATGAAAATGACTGCTGAAACCACGGGCATCGATCCCGCTGCAGAGCAAATCACTTTCAAATGCCAGGCTGAACGGGAAGGCACCAGTGTGGTCAATGGCCGCATCGTCCTGGCTCGTTACAATCTGGTCAGCAGGAACCCCGCATTTGCGGCAACTGACCTGCAACTACTCCAGGGTTATCGTGCCGAGTTTGCCCGGCTTTGGCCCGGGCAAAGCTGATCCATTCCAGATCGTTACACTTTGTTCCCGTCTGACACCTCAGGAATCACATCATGCGTCTTCAGGATAAAGTAGCTGTCGTCACAGGTGGCGCACGGGGTATCGGCAAAGCCATCGCACAAGCCTATGCCGCGGAAGGAGCCAAGGTCGCAATCGTCTACCGTGGCAGTAAAGATGCTGCAGATGCCTTGGTTGCAGAAATTACCAGCAAGGGCGGCACCGCTAAGGCCTATCAGTGCGATGCTGCCGACCGAACAGCTGTCAATGCCTGCGTGGAAACCATTCTGAAGGAGATGAACCAGATTGACATCCTGGTCAATAATGCCGGCGTGATCAAGGATGGTCTGTTTCTGCGTATGGAGCCGGAACACTGGGACCTGGTGGTGAACACCAACCTGGGCGGCACCTACAATTTCACCAAGCCCATCGTCGAATCCATGTTCCGGGCTCGTAAAGGCCGCATCATCAACATCTCCAGTGTCGCGGCTGATCGCTTTAACAAAGGGCAGTGCAATTACTCTGCCAGCAAGGGTGCAATCAACGCGTTCACCAAGGCACTCGCCGTGGAAATTGCCAGCCGGGGAGTGAATGTCAATGCCATCGCCCCGGGCTTCATCGAAACCGACATGAGCGAAACAGTGCGCAATCTGGCGGGAGATACGATCAAGAACGCTATCCCGATGAAACGCTACGGCAAACCCGAAGATATCGCCAAGGTGGCTGTCTTCCTCGCCAGCGATGAAAGCGCGTACATGACAGGACAGGTACTGACGGTAGACGGTGGACTGGGATTAGGCGCAATGGCGGGCTAATTCGTTTGCCTGTCACGACTTGAGTCGATACACTGTCTCACCGGTACATGAAAGTGGAGCGAACTCCAGGAGCACGATATGTCCATGACTAACGAACAGATCTTCGAGAAAGTGAAAGCGACCCTGGCCGATTCGCTGAACGCCGATGCGGAAGACATCACCCCGGAAGCGACCCTCGCAGGCGACCTGGGTGCTGAATCGATTGATTTCCTCGACATCGTGTTCCGCCTGGAACGGGGCTTCAACACCAAGATTCCACGTGATGAGCTCTTCCCCGAAGCCATCTTCCAGCAGGATCCCAAGTTTGTGAAAGACGGGGTCATCACTGCTGATGGGCTGAAGGAACTGAAAACACGCTTGCCTTTCGCCAACGTGGACAAGTTCGCGCAGAACCCGCAGGTCAAGAACATCGGCGACCTGTTTACCGTCGACATGATCTGCAAGTACATCGAACACAAGATGAAGAACAGCTAACTGCTAATAGCCGTCAGCTTCGAAGCACAACATCTTCATGGTGAGTCATTCGGCTCACCATGTGTCATTCAGAAGACGGAACTCTGAACAAACGGAATCACAGCTGTTTGGCGAAGGCTGACAGCTGATCGCTGAAAGCTCACCATGCGCTGGATCTGGGTCGACCGCTTCACCGAATTCGAATCGAAGAAATCCGCCAAGTCGATCAAGAACTTGAGCCTGGCCGAAGATCACTACGCCCAGCACTTCCCCGGCTATCCGGTGATGCCCGTCAGCCTGATGCTCGAAGGACTAGCCCAGACAGGTGGCATCCTGGTCGGTGAAGCCAACAACTTCCAGGAAAAGGTCGTGCTGGCCAAGATCAGCAACGCCAAGTTCCATCGGGAAGCCCTGGCAGGGGAAACACTCAGCTACGAAACTGTGATTATTGATCTGCGTCCCGAAGGGGCCACGATTCAAGGCACCGTCAAGATCGGCACCGAAACGCTCGGAACCGCCGAGATCATGTTCATGCACCTCGATAAAGCCCGCTCCGGGGCGATCTTTGGTGACAGGAATTTCGTCTTTGCCGGGGACCTGGGCAACTTATTGGGCATGTCACGGGTGAAAAACGCTCCGCCACCCACCTCCTGATTCCTATAGTATTGTTCATGGCTAATTCTCCTCTTCGCACCGTCATTACCGGCTTTGGTCTTGTCACCCCCGTGGGCATGGGGCGTGATGCCGCCTGGCAAGGTATCCTCGCGGGCAAAAGCGCGGTTCGCAAGATCGAAACCTTCGATGCCAGCGGGCTCGACGTACAAATCGCTGCAGAAATTCCCGGCTTCGATGCCAAGACGCTTGTTGACAAAAAGGACCGCAAGCAACTCCGTACGATGGGTAAAGCCATCCAGATAGGATTCGTTGCAGGCACTTTGGCCCTGAAAGATGCCAACATAACCCCAGGCAGCTTTGACCCCGCCCGTCTGGGAATCAGCTTTGGCGCCAGCACCATCACCTCCGAACTCGATGAACTCGTCGCCGCTGCGCTGAAAACCGTCGTTTCCGACTTTTCCGTAGTGAATATGAAAACCTGGGGCACCGAAGGCATGCCCATGATGCCGCCCCTGTGGCTGTTGAAGTATCTGCCCAATTTTGCCGCTGCCCACGTTTCCATCCTGAACAATGCCCAGGGACCGAGCAACTCGATCACCATGCAGGATGTGGCTGGTAATTTGTCGATTGCTGAAGGCCGTCGCATTATTCAGCGGGGGCAGGCCGATATCATGCTCACCGGCGGTAGCGATAGCCGGGTCGGTTTGTTGAGCGTGGCTCGTTTGCAGCTTTTCTATCCTCTGTGCAGAGACACATCGAACCCAGAAGCAGCCTGCCGACCATTCGATACACAGGCAACCGGCATCGTACTTGGGGAAGGTGCCGGAATTGTGGTGGTGGAAGAATTGAGCCATGCCCAGAAACGCGGAGCCACCATCTACGCCGAGATCGTGGGAACTGGCGATGCCTGTGACTATGATCTCGATGGCACAGGTATTGCCCGTTCCATTCAGGCAGCCTTGCGGGCAGCCGGAATAACTGGCGAAGACCTCGACCACGTGGTCGCACAAGGTTTTGGCGATCGCAAACTGGATGCGATGGAAGCCAAGGGCCTCCGGCTCGCTTTCGGCGAAAAGTGTCCACCAGTGGTGGCTGTGAAGGGTATCATCGGCAACACGGGAGCGGCTTCCGGCAGCATCGAAACCGCCCTCAGCGCCCTGGCACTTCACCAGGGTGAGGTCCCTGCTTCTATCAACTGTCAGCAGCAGGATAAGGCACTTCAACTGCCTCTTGTGACCCAAAAGAAGCCAAGAAGCAAGGATTACTCGCTGAAAATCAACTTTTCCGACATGGGACAATGCTCGACAATCGTGCTGAAACGGTGGACGGGATCATAAGACTTGGTAATACCGAAAAAAGTCTGTCACACCTCTTTTCGGCTCGTCTGAAGTCGTGCAATCTATATACAAATTGTATAGTTATATGATGTGATCTACATCATCGTTATCTGATCGACTATGCTGGGATGTATATGAGCCGACGACGGGTCGTCATCACAGGGATGGGGGTGATCTCACCTCAGGGAGAGAGCGTTGATGCTGTCTACCAGGCCCAGATTGCAGGCAAATCGGCTGTCGGCTGGATAACCCGCTTTGATGCTTCCAGCCTGCCTACCAAGATCGCTGCTGAATGTCGTGATTTCCAGCTCAGCAAACACATCGACCATGCGGAACAGTATGCTGATGCTGGGATGAATACCCAGTTCGCGCTGGCAGCCACACAAGCAGCTCTGGAAGACGCCAAATTGCTTGACCCTGCCATGGATCGAAGTGGCATTGGCGTTTATCTGGGTGCCGGTGAAGGCCGTCAGGATTTTGAAAGCCTGATTCCCACCATCGCTCAGACCAGTGACCCAGCCAGTTTAACAATCGATGCCAGGAAGTTTGGCGTTGCCAGCAAGCAACGGTTCAATGCTGGCCTGGAACGCGAGCAGGAGATGCACACCGTCAGCGGGAATGTCGCAAGGCATTTCAAGCTGGGCGGGCCTAATTACGCTTGCCTTACCGCTTGTGCAGCCGGCAGTCAGGCCATTGGTGAAGCTGCAGATATTATTCGCCGGGGCGATGCTGACATCATGGTGGCAGGTGGCTCGCACACCATGATTCATCCCTTTGGCGTGACTGGTTTTAATCTACTCACTGCTCTGTGTACCAACGAAGGCGATCCCACCAAGGCTTCATGCCCGTTTGACTTCCGACGTGGCGGCTTTGTCATGGGAGAAGGTGCGGGCATTCTGGTACTGGAAGAGTACGAACACGCTAAAAAACGCGGCGCCACGATCTATGCCGAACTCGCTGGCTATGGCACCACCGCCGATGCCTACCGTGTTACCGACAGTTGCCCGGACGGCCGGGGAGCTGTTGCCAGCATGAAAGAAGCGCTCAAGGATGCCGGCCTCACTGCGGACGACATCGGCTACATCAATGCCCATGGCACCAGCACAGTGGTCAACGACAAGGGCGAGACGGCAGCCATCAAAACACTATTTGGCGCAAACGCCAAAAAGATCCCCGTTTCCAGCAGCAAGAGCATGATGGGACACCTCATCGCTGCTGCAGGTGCGGTGGAAGCGATCATTTGTGTCAAGACGCTTCAGCATGGCGTCCTGCCACCCACGATCAATTATGAAGTTCCGGATCCGGATTGCGATCTGGACTATGTCCCGAATGTCGCTCGGGAAAAGAAGGTCACTCACGTGATGAGCAACAGTTTTGGCTTCGGTGGCCAGAATGTTGCCCTGATTGTGAGCAAGATCTAGGGCCTGGTTCCGTGGCACAGACATGCGGTCTGTGCGTACTGGCAGGAATGTCAGTACCACCAGTGGGGAATCTGGCTGTCACAACGGCATGGATTGCCGGTATAGGCAACAGTTGGTCGTGACCGACCGACGCAGGATGCTGTTTTCGTTATCGGCTGGAGAAGAACAGTGGACTGGTTGTACTGGAGTTTGATCATCCTGGGCTCGCTGATGCTGACGAGCATCATCGTGGCAGCAGGGTTGGCATACATGTCGCGGAAGTTGTATCTGCCTACCGTCGTTCGCATCTTCGAAGAAAAGCCTTTCTTCAAGGTACACACCGCCGATGTCATCGCCGACGCCGAAGAATTCACGATACCAACAACTGACGGTCTGAACCTGTCTGCCAGCCTGATCCGCAGCCATGCTCCTGAGAAAAAAGGACTAATCCTTTTTGCCCCCGAATACGGCGGCACCAAGTGGACCTGTATGCTCTACGCCGGCCATCTCCTCGATGCAGGCTATGATCTGTTCACTTTCGACTTTCGCAATCATGGTGACAGTGACTCGATGCCAGGCTACCAGCCATTGCAGTGGGTCACCCAGCATGAAGTAGCTGATGTCAAGGCAGTGCTGAACTTCCTGAAAAACGCACCCTTCTGCCCTGCGGAGGGAATTGGTTTCTTTGGCGTGAGCCGTGGCGCCGGGTCGGGAATCGTCGCCTGTTCCGGCGATCCCTTCGTCAAGTGCCTGGTAACCGATGGTGCTTTTGGCACTGTCGCCACCATGATTCGCTTCATGGGCAAATGGGCTTCGATTTACATCACCAGCCGCCCGAAGTTGCTCAAGTTAGTTCCCAAGTGGTACTATGGTCTGCTCGGGCTGGCTGCACTCAGCGAAGTGAATCGTCGCCGACAGCTTTCCTTCCCATCCGTCCGCAACGCGCTGCGCCGTCTGAGTGTCAGAAAGCAGCAGCTCCTGATGATTCACGGCGGTGCTGACAGCTACATCCGTCCGGAAATCGCCAGCGATTTGTACAAGGCTGCTCCACGCAAGCTGTGTCAGCTCTGGATGGTGGAAGGTGCCAAGCACAACCAGGCTGTGGATGTTGCAGAAGAAGAATATCGCATGAACACGGTCGAATTCTTCTGTGAACATCTCATCACAGAACCGGTTCCGCAGTCTTTGCCGACCATCGAACTGGAAAAGAACAAGGCCCGCAGCGATTCTCGTTTCTCGCCAGCCAGCCTGTAGGGTAGATTGGATAAACTGGAGCAACCGCAGGGCCTTCTGCCTGCGGTTGTTGCGTCTGACAGGTGGGTGCAGGGCAATGCTGTCATCCATGGTAGTGCGAACGCTGGCAGGATTGGCGCTCGCCCAGGCTGGGCGATGGCGGGCGCGATTTCTCTATCACACCAGGCATGCCGAGCGCATCCAGCAGCGACTTCTACAGCATATCCTCCATCAGCACCGTCACACCGCTTTCGGCCGCGATCACTCCTTTTCCCGCATTCGCACCCTGCAGGACTACCGCCGGCACGTCCCGATCCACCGCTATGAAGACCTCGACCACTATATGCTTCGGGTGCGACAGGGTGATACCAGTGCTCTCCTGGCCGATGGCCGACTTCATATGTTTGCACTCACCAGTGGTACCACGGCCAGCCGCAAGTTCATCCCCGTTACCAGACGCTATCTGAAAGACTATCGTCGTGGTACCAATATCTGGGCACGAGGTATTTTTGAAAAATACCCGAATGCGTTCCTGAAGAATATTCTGCAGCTGGTGAGCGATTGGGACGAATTCCGCACTGAGTCTGACGTGCCCTGCGGCAGTATCAGCGGACTGACAGCCCACATGCAGCGCAAGTCCGTGCGAAAATACTATTCCCTGTCTGCCATTACCGGCAAAGTGAAGGACGCCACTTCACGACTGTATCTTGCCTTGCGGATGGGACTGATCTCTTCAGAACTGGGTGTCCTCGGTTCCGCCAACCCCAGCACCTTCATCAAGATGGCCCAGATGCTGGAGAGCTACTCGGAAGACCTCATTCGCGACCTGCGCGATGGAACACTGTCTGGCACACAGAAGATACCTGACGATGTCCGAGCAGCACTGCAGCATGATCTGAAAAAGCTCCCGGAGCGCGCTCGTCAGCTGGAAACGATCCGCAGCAAGGCTGGCAAGCTCTTGCCCATGGATGCCTGGAAAATCCATACCATCGCCTGCTGGACCGGGGGCAGCGTCGGTCTTTACCTGAAGCAGTTTCCCCATTACTTCGGCAACACACCGATCCGCGACCTCGGCTTGCTGGCGAGTGAAGGCCGGTTCACGATTCCCCTGGAAGAAGGCACTTCTGCCGGGGTGCTGGATATCAGCAGCCATTTCTACGAGTTCATCCCCGAAGGCGAGATCCAGTCGCCCCAGCCTGTCGTGCTCACCGCTGCAGAGCTGGAAGAAGGCCGGAACTACTACCTGCTCCCCACCACCGCGTATGGCCTCTACCGTTACAACATTTATGATGTCGTCCGCATGGTCGGGAAATGCCATCAGACGCCGATGGTGGAGTTCCTGAGCAAGGGCTCACTGTTCTCCAATCTCACTGGTGAAAAGCTCTCAGAGTTTCAGGTCGTGGCGGCCATGAAGCAGGCCTCCGTACGATGGGGATACCTGCCCAGCGCCTATACCATCGCTCCCTACTTCGACGAACGGTTGCCGGGATACAGTCTTTATCTGGAAGAGCAGGACATCAACCATGTGCCGGCGGAGAAGCTGGCAATGGAATTTGATCAGTGCCTGCGTGAACAGAACATGGAGTATGACACCAAGCGTGAAAGCCAGCGTCTCAACATGCTGGAAGTGTGTGTCATGCCCAGGAACACCTGGTCACAGTGGGATGCTGCACGGGTCGCCAAAACAGGTGGTTCGACGGAACAGTACAAGCGCCCCTGCCTCATCAATGATGTGCAGTTCAAGGCGACGATGCCGGTAGTACGCTCGGTGCTGGGGCAGGCTCGATAGGAGTTGCAGCAGCAGCCTGCTGCTGGAAGCGACGTTGCAAAGGCAGATACCAGATCAACCCGATCAGCGCCACGATCCATGTTATCAACCGCTGGATGAGCGACGCAAGGATCCCCTTGAGTTGCAAGCCTCCCACGATGGTATAGAGCTGGCCCAGGATCAGGTCACCTACACCGAGGTTGCCGCCTGGAGTCAGGGGCACAGCCTGGAAGACCATGAAAAACGGGATGACCACGAAATGCATCTGCCAGTCGGGTGTTTCGCCGGGGCCAGGCAGGGCCATCGAGGCGAAGTAATAGCTGAGCACGAACCCGACGTGTCCCAGCATGCCCAGTGCTACAGATTGCACCATCGCCAGCGGATAACGGCGGAATTGCAGGAACGCTCCGAAGATTTTACTCAGGATCGGGCCCACCCAGCGAATACGGTGCAGCCACACCAGCAACCGTTCCCCATTGAAAGGCAACAGTGCAAAGAGTGCATAGAAGACGATTCCACCAACCGCTACTCCACAAATCACCATGAAAGCAATCTGCAGCTCATGAGCACGCTCGCCCTGGAACGAGAGGATGGTGTTCAGGTATATCAGCCCGATGAGGGCCGAGAGAAGAAAGAGGCTGTACAGCCCCACGAAGCGATCCACCACAATGCTCGCAAGTGCCCCGACCCGGTTACCCGGGTTCTCCTTCATGATGAACCCGGCCTTGAATACATCTCCCATGGTGGAGCCAGGCATAAACATGCCTACCACATAACCCACGAACCCCAGACGAATGGCATCCCATCGGCTGCATTTGATATGCAGGGCATGCAGCAGAATGTGCCAGCGGAGGAAGGTGGATAGCACGCTCAGCAGAAACACCACCAGCCCGACGATGAACCAGCTGTAGCCGAAATCCACGAAGTTGAGGTTCGCCTGGGCCCACTGTTGTTGCAGGGTGTTCCAGAAATCCCGGCCCTTGAAGTACGCCAGGATGCCGATCACAACGAGGATGACAAGCAGGATCACCCAGCGCAGCAAACGCTGGCGGGTAGACTGTTTCGAGTTATTCGCTTTGTCTTTGACCATGATGCCTGGGGGGTACGTCTAGTCTTCCCGGCATCCACACCGCTTCTTCACCATCATCACGGCGTTGCCTGGTTCCAAGTAACTGACTTCGGACATATAGTGCTTCATCATCAGCAGGCCGCGACCACATGGCGATTCGAGGTGTTCGATCGACAGCGGATCTGCTACAGACTGGGGATTAAACCCCGGGCCTTCATCTTCAATGCAGATCTGGAAGCAGTCGTTATCCACACAGAACGAGATGTGCAGTTGCTTGGCACAATCGCAGTTATTGCCATGCTTGATGGCATTCACCAGCGCTTCTTCCAGGGCCTGACGGACATCTATGACATCCTCTTCATCGTAGCCCGATTCCCGCAACCGCTCCGTAATGTGATCGCGGATTCGGTACGCTTCCTGCGTATCACTCGGAATGACATAGCATTCCGGCAGTGTGAGATAGTGTGGAGAAGGTCGAACAGACATACCCAGCATTCCAGACGGAGAGTGAATGCCCATCCCTGGCAGGCCGATGAGGAGCGAGTCGTACCCTAGTTCTGCAGGAACTGCAAGGCCTCTTGCTCATCATCAAAGATCTTGAAGATGCGATCAAAGCCGGTGATCTTGAATGCTTCAAAGATGCTGGAGTCAATATTCGAGAGAGCCAGCTTGCCTTTTGCTGCCTCCACCTGCTTGCGTAGTACCACCAGTTTGCCCAGAGCAGCACTGGAGAGGTACTCCACTTTGGAGAAATTCAGCAGGATGTGGTGATGCCCCGCTTGCTCGACCAGGCTCTTGAGCTGATCGCCAAACTGTTGAATGACCTGATCATCCAGAATGCGTCCTGCCAGGATGCTGACAACCGCCACGTTGTCAATGACCTGCACTTCGAGCAGGCGTTTAGGCTGAACGGCCATGGGGGACACTCCAGTGCAGTATGCTTTGATTCAAGTTCCAGACAATTATAGCCGATAAGACGACATTGGGTAGGACACGCCAGTCGAGTTCCTGCCCAGTTTGCCCAACCACCTGTTTGAACGAGAACGGATGGACACTTTCGAGCAGCCTATCCAGGGCAGGCGAATCGTCCGGCCGTACCGTTATCTGCCCCTGTGGGTACCCCTGTTCCCGGGCTGACTTCGGGAATGTCGCACCTTCAGCCGCACCTGCGGACGGTCGCACCTCTCCAACGCCAACCTTGGTCTTTCCATGCCAAGCCACTCCAACGTGGCCTAACCACATGTTGTCATGTGGAGGGAGGACGCTATGTACGGCATTGACTTTGTTCTGGCAGTCTTGCTGCTTCAGGGAGCAGACGTCTCCACGTTTCAAGACGCCAGGACCATACCCGGCTGGCATGCCCTGGTCAGCAAGCCTCTCGTACAACTCGCCCTCGCCTGCGAGATTCTCGACCAGCGTGAAGTTCGTTATGTCCTTGTCAAGCCTGACGAATTTGTCAGCGACCTCCGCATGCTCCAGCGTCGCGCCCACGACCTCCAGCAAGCACCCTTCCTGAGCGATTCCGTACGTTTCCCCGAACGGGTGATCGTGAACGAGTTGCTTCTGATGAATCGTGCCTATCGTCAGTATCTGGAAAACTGCACACCCCTGTATCCACATTCAGCGGATCTGCGTGCGGCTCGTGAGGAAGTGGAACTACTCTACCAGGTGTGGGATGCCGTGCGCGATGCCCGCTGCGAATACTACTACGTCCACATCCGCCGCCAGGCACTAAAAAAGCTGCAGGACATGCTCGGCGAAGCTGACTACGAAAATGGCAACCTGCCACCCCACGTGCCCCACTGGCGCTTTACGGCACTGCGGTAACACATCATTCGCTAGTTTCACTCATTATCAGGTGCAGAGTCATGCAGTCGCGGGGGCGGCTTGCGCTCCAGCATCCCCATGAAGTACAGGAAGATCATGGGTAAGATACACCATTGAAGCACTTCAGAAACGCTCTTGGAGAAGTAGTAGACGACGGCCGTGTAACACGTCATGATTAGCAGACCCAGCAAACAACTACGCTTCTGCGGAAACATCTCTTCAGAGGTCATTAGAGAGGTCCCATATGCTAGCGAATTAAACGAGAGATCAGTAAGAACCATCCAAACACGTAGGCCGTCACCCAGCATGCCTGGAATGGGGTAAGTGCGATGGATGAAGTCATTCTGAAGCGAAAGCGGCGAAGAACATACTTTGTCAGGACGATGTAAATACCCGCAGAAGTGTAGATGATACCAAGAGCAATGAGCGGATGAAACTGATCTCGCGGCATCAAATAAGCTGCGAGGTACATCACCGCCACTGCCGAGAAGGGAATCGTGACTTCCGCCAGAAGACGCAAATGGCTGACCCGCCTGGGGCCAGCCTTGAATGTCAGTGAACAATGCTTAAACATTGATCAACATCCTCGCATTGGGTGTTCTACGCCTCGACGCCCTACTTCTTCTTCTTCACCTCTTCCAGTAAGCTCCGGGCTTCTACCACCTGCTTCGTATCATCGTAATCGCTGATGATCTGCTTCAGGAAGTCCTCGGCAATACTGTAATCCTTCACCTTCATTGCCCGCTTGGCGAAGTTCAGTTTCGAGAGTGCTGCCTTCTCGCGCGGATCGAGTTTCTCCTCCGCAGGCTTCTCCTTCTCAGCCTTCGTCACTTCCTTGCTGCTCTCCGGTGCTGTCTTGTCCGGGCTGGCTTGTGCCACCGTTGTCGTACGGCGAGGAATAATCACCTTCTTGTCCTTCAGCAGTGTCTTCACTTCGCTCAGATCGATGAAGGTAGATAACTGGTTGGCCGAGGTGATGCCACCCTGGGTAACACCTACCAGCTCTCCTTCATCATTCACCAGCGGGCCGCCTGAATCACCTTTGTTGGTTGGATTGGAGCTTTCAATCATGCGGGCTTCGATGGTCAGCGATTCCCCCTGCCCGATCTGCACCACAAACTTCTTGTCGTAGATGCTGCGAACACTGCCATCGGTATAGCTCCACATGCCACCCGCCCCGGTGTTGCCAATAGTATGTACTCGCGAACTGGGCCGTGGACTATTCTGGGCCAGTGGCAGCGTCGTTACTCCCTTGGGCAGTTTCTGGCCTGCATCGAATTGCACTTCGACCAGGGCCAGGTCTTTGTTCTTCAGGTACGTCACAATCTTGCCCCGGAAGGTATAGATCGGATCGCCGCTGCTTTGCATGTACTTGCTGCGATCCTGCTCCACTTCCCCCCGGCTGTTCTTGACCGGGAACATCACCCGCACTTCCGCATGGTTGCCATCGCTCTTCACACACGGAGCCACGACATGATAATTGGTGATGATCAGGGGCAAATTGGTGCGGGGAGACAGCCCGATGAATGATCCGGAACCCGTCGCTGCCCGGCGACTCCCATCACCCAGGGGGGACAAGACAAAGACAGTGCTGCGGAGTGTCTTGTCGAAGACGGTCTCACCCGCCTTGGTTCCCTGCGCGTGAATGGAGTGGCATGCAATTAGGAACAGGAGGATCGTCGCTGCGGCGCGCATAGGAAGCACTCAGAAGGTTATCCCATAGTACCATGCAGCAACGGCTTCCACAAGAAAGGGCTAGGCTATCGTCGCTCGATCGTCACTCGCTCAACTGCCCCAGCATAAAATCGCTGGATTCCCCCAACTTTCCTTGCCTCCTCATCAATGTCACCGATATTGACCAGAATAGTCTGACAACCCTTTCTCGGAGACTGCCATGGTTCGCATCCTGTCCCTCTTCGCCCTCGCGCTCATCGTCGTCACTCCTTCCTTGGCTGACGACAAGATCGATGGCAAACTCCTCCTCGGCAAATGGGAACCCACCGGCGACAAGGTCCCCCCGGGACTCAAGGCTGTCATCGACTTCCAGAAAGATGACAAGGTCGTTGTCGAAGTCGACTTCAATGGCAAGTCGCAGAAGCTCGAAGGCAAGTACAAGATCGATGGCAACAAACTGGAAATGACCATGAAAAACCCCGACGGCCAGGAACGCTCCCAGAAGATGACGATCGTCAAACTCAGCGCCAAGGAAGTCACCATCAAGGACGAAGACAAGAACGAAGAGCAGGTGCTGAAGAAGGTCTCGTGAACCGGCCTTGCCCGTTCCCCGTCATGACGCTATGACAACATCAACCACTACCCCGTGGTGTAACTGGTAACACTAGAGTTTTTGGTACTCTCATTTCTGGTTCGAATCCAGACGGGGTAATTTCCTTCAGATTCCACGGTAACTGATAACAAGCCGTTTTTCGCAAGAAGCCCCGTTTTCACGGGGTTTCTTGCGTTTGTGACTTTGCCTGACATCCTTCTCCCTATCCCAGCTCAATGACGGGGGCATAGGCGTTACATTTCCGTTCTGCTCACGCCTCTATGCTGTGATCCCGCACAGGAACCGTGAGGCAACCCATGTCCACTGCACCAGAAATCCAGTCGTCACCGCCACCTCCTTCATTCCTCGAAAGACTCCTCTCTCCGCAGGGTATCCAGGCACTGCTGGGCACGGGTGGAGCGTTGTTCGTCGGCGGCCTCATCACCTGGCTGGCGACGCTGGGAGTATTTGATCATCCGCTGGTGCTTGCTGCCTGTCTGGGTGGGGTGAACCTGGCGTTGCTGTTTGCCGGCTTTGCCCTGGTGCTGCGGTCCCGATATCAACTCGCAGGACTGGCACTGACGCTGCTGGCGTGCCTGGTGATGCCCTTGCATTTGTGGTTCTATCACGCCCAGCACCTGCTCACCTTTGACAACCATCTCTGGGCAGCTGCGCTGGTGATTTCGTTGCTCTATGCCCTGACGGCCCGGGTGCTGCAGAACCTCTGGTTCGTGCCTATTTTCCTGGGTGGGATCGCGATGACCACGCTGTTGATCCTCGCAGATCTGGGACAGTTCTGGCAGGTGACGGCTCCAGCCATCGCCCTGGTGGGCATGGGGCTGGTGGCGATCCACGTCGAACGGCTCTTCACGCAGGATGCCGCCAGCCCGTTCCGACGGGAACGATTCGGGCTGGCCTTCTTCTGGAGCGGACATGCCTTGCTGGGACTGGGCCTCCTGATGGTGCTGGTCGCACAACTGGCCGGCGGACCGTTGTATGCTCATTACACCAAATCGATCTACGATCAATGGAGCTTCACACGCACGGAGCTGGTGACGACACAGTCGGGCAAAGGTCTGGCACTATTCCTGGTACTCGTGGGAGTGTATGCCCATCTCTATTCCGATATGGTGGTTCGTCGCAAGGGGTACTGCCTGCAGATTGCAGCTCTGCTGCTGGTGTGGGTCGAGTTCATCGTCATTGATCTGCTGAACATCTCGTTGAGCATCGAATCGCTCCTGGGACTGCTGGCCGGTACCGGCTTGCTGATTCAACTGCTGCACCGCCTGGTGGGGCATCGGCTGCCGGGGCAGATGCCGGTGCTGCCGTTCCTGGCAAGCCTGCTGAGCATCGGTGCCACAATCGTCGGGCTGTTCTGCTACTTCACGGAGAATGTGCATTACGTATCCAGTGAACTATCGCTTCACACGATTCAATCCCTGCCAACATTGCTGTTATCGATGGCGGTGGCTGCTGTTGCCCTGGCTGGCGGGTCGTTCACTTCGACTGACAGGAAAGCGAAGCTGTATCACAGCGGGTTCGGGCTGGCGGTGCTGCTCGTCGGTACACTCGCGATTGGTTGCTATGCAGTGGCGAACTGGTATGTCCAGTGTGCCCTGGTTCTGGGGATGGTGTGTGTGGCTGTCGTGGTGTCCTGGCAGCTGCGACAGTTGCGGGAGATCGGTCAGTTCGCCCATCTCTTCGCTGCCTTCTGGCTGCTGGTGGGTATGCCTAAGCTGCTGGCTCTGGGCAGCAGCGACATCTGGCTCATCGTAGGTGTGCTGTCTCTGGCTCTGTTGTTCTATGCACTGTGCACCGTGCTGCTCAAGCAGCGTGGGGCGTTCGCCCTGGCGCTGCTCAGTCTGGTGCTGATTGTGCTGCACGTGTTTGCCTGGCTGCAACTGGTGCTGGCATACAAGATGGCAGCGGGTGCAGTCCTGGGTGCGAGCCTGCTGGTTGCGGGCAAGGCAACTGCTCGTTCTGCGTCCCTGGCAGCCAGTGCCCGCGTATTGACGAAGATGGGGTCGGTGATCTTCTTTGTCTCGACCCTGGCAACCATTCTGCTGGGCGTGCAGACACTCGTGGCTTACACCTCACATGCGGTCATCTGGCCGGTGTTCTTCAGTCTGCTGCTGGAAGGCATCCTGGCTGCAGTGTTCTACCTGATGAACAAGAAGGATGTGTCAGCGAACCTCTTCTTCGCTACGGCTGTAACCAACGCCAGCCTGGCGGTCGTTCTCCTGACGACGATGCTGGAACTGCCGATGTGGCGGAAGCTGGAAGTGGCAAGCGTGGGGCTGGGTCTGTTCATGACCGTGCTCGGCTTCCGGGCCTGGTTGCAGGAGGTGCAGGAGCGTCATCAGCAGCCTTCGGTCTCGCCCATGTTCCTGCTCGGTTCGTTGCTGGTGGGTGTGCCCATGGTCCTGGTAGTCATGGGGTACCGCAGCAGCGGGCAGTTCATGGTCCTGGACGAAGCCTCGATGTTCATCGTGGGACTGGTGATGCTGGGCCTCGGTTGCCTGTGTCAGCTCCGCATCCCCGCGATGGCGGGGGCAGCGTTGACGCTGCTGTATCTGGCAGGCCTGCTGCTGTTCGTGCCGTGGGGTCAGCTGGGAACAGCAGCCCTGGTGCTGGCTGGTGGCGGTGCCGGACTGTTCCTGATTGGCCTGGGTCTGAGCATCTTCCGCGACAGGCTGCTGGCTTTGCCACAGCAGGTGAAGCAGCGGCAGGGCATCTTTCAGGTGCTGGGCTGGAGGTAATGATCAGGTTCTCCCCCTTACGAAGGGGGAGCTAGAGGGGGTTTCACCGTGCGGGTGGATACAGTCTTGCGAATGCCAAACCGTTGGTGTATTTCGCGTAAGCACACGCCCTTGCAAGGTGCTACCCCTCCCAACCTCCCCTTCGAAAGGGGAGGAGCAGCCAATGCCCATGAATTGGTGCATGACTGCGGGATGATGGCAAGATATGATCGATCAAACTAAGGCGTTGCCTATGAGGTGTCTCCTATGTGTCTCCTGATGATCTTCGGTGGAATGGCCATGCTCCTGATGGTGGTGTTCATCAAGTCAGCCATGGTGCTGTTGCCCTGGACGATCACAGCGGGTGTACTGGCGGGGCTGACTGGGCTGGGGCTGGGCAAGCTGTCTCGTGGTTCGAAGTCCCTCAAACTGGGGATTGGCATGGCATGCAGCCTGGTGCTGACCGTGGTATATGGTTACTTCGGGTACATGCTGATCAAACCACCAGGGGCAGTTCCCCGGCAGGGCATAGAGCAGTTGCTGACCCTGCCCGATCCAACGCAAGATGATCTGTGGCAGATGCTGCCGGTGCACCTGGCGATTGTGGGGATCATCACCGCGGTGATCGTCAGTCGTTACTGGTACCGCTGGTCACCGGAGCTGAGCATGGTGCCGGAGATGGGCGAGGTGGCAGAGGAGCCAGCAGGCGAGGAGCCCCCGATGGGGGTGTGAGGCAGGCCATTTGCGAAGTTCGCCATGAATTTTTCACTCCTGCAGCGTCGTACTCCCCTCCATAGAATACCTGCGTGCGAACCCTAGCTGGAGCAGTCATGGCGGAGCGTTACGATCTGGTGGTGATTGGTGCAGGCCCCGGTGGCTATGTCGCAGCGATTCAGGCTGCACAGCTCGGCAAGAAGGTCGCCTGCATCGACAAGCGCGGCACCTTCGGTGGCACCTGTCTCAACATCGGCTGCATCCCCAGCAAGGCCCTTCTCGATTCCAGCGAACACTACCACCAGGCCAAACACAGCTTCAGTCGGCATGGCATCTCCGTGGGTGACGTCAAGATGGATGTCCCCACCATGATCAAACGCAAGGATGGCATTGTCAAAGGCCTTGTCGATGGCATTGCCTTCCTCTTCAAGAAGTATGGCGTGAAGGGCATCTTCGGCACTGGCAAACTGCTGAGCAGGAACCAGGTGGAAGTGACGGCGAAGGATGGCACGAAGAGCGTGCTCGAAGCGGACAACATCCTGCTGGCCATGGGAAGCGAGCCGAGTGGGTTGCCGTTCCTGAACGTCGATGGCAAGAACATTGTCACCAGCACCGAAGCCCTGAACTTCGACAAGGTGCCGGAGCATCTCATCGTCATTGGCGGTGGCTACATCGGTCTCGAAATGAGTTCGGTCTGGCTGCGGCTGGGGGCGAAGGTGACGGTGATTGAGTTTCTGCCCAAGCTGCTGCCCCTCAATGATGCCGAGATTGCCGGCATGGTGCACAAGTCGCTGGTGAAGCAGGGTATGGTGTTCCACCTGGATACCAAGGTGACCGGAGCCAAAAGCGATGGCAATCAGGTGACCGTGACGGCGGAGAGCAAGAGCGGGCCGATTACGGTGACAGGCGACAAGGTGCTGGTCTCCACGGGCCGTCGGCCGATTACCAGGGATACCGGGTTGGAAACGGTGGGCGTACAGGTCGATCCGAAGACGGGGAAGATACCCGTTAATCATCACTTCCAGACGAATATCCCCAATATCTATGCGATTGGCGATCTGATCGCCGGCCCGATGCTGGCCCATAAGGCGATGGAGGAAGGCGTTGCCATTGCGGAGCACCTGTCAGGCAAGCCGATACATATGGATTACGACATCATTCCGAGTGTGATCTATATCTGGCCGGAAGTGGCTGCAGTGGGCAAGACCGAGGAAGAACTCAAGACTGCGGGCGTGCAGTATCGTGTGGGCAAGTTCCCATTCATCGCCAACGGCCGGGCCAAGGCGCTGGACGAAACCGAAGGCACGGTCAAGGTACTGGCAGATGCCACGACCGATCGCTTGCTCGGTGTGCACATCTTCGGCCCACGGGCTTCCGACATGATTGCCGAGGCCGTGACGACCATGGCATTCAAGGGTAGTGCCGAAGACATGGCCCGCATCGTACACGGCCACCCGACGCTCGCAGAAGGTATGGGCGAAGCAGCACGGGCGGCGTGGCTGGGGAAGGCGTTACACATCTAAACTGTAGCTTTAGCTGATTCCGCATTGTGTGGTGCGTCATAACGTAGCTTGTTGATTCGATGAAAAGGCCACAGCAAATGCTGTGGCCTTTTCATTAACCTGGGTGTTCATGCCGTGCACTATCGGCTGATTGTCAGATTGGCGTCGATCACCTGACGGCGACGATAGTAATAGCCACCGATGCCGCAGAGGGTCAAGCCCGCGATCATGGCGATGGTGGTCGGTTCGGGTACAGACACTGCATAGAGCTCAAACGCGACATCAGGCGCTACACTCGCCCAAGGTCCGGGATTCGTGACATTGGCAGTCTCAGCATGGTCGAATCCTACGGTGGAAATTGCTTCCTGCCAACCCATGACGGTTCCATCCGAGGCACTGCCCCAGGTACCGTCTCGCAGCGCCAGCCAATAGGTGCCTGCTGTCAGTACAGGAGCACCGGAAAAGACAGCGTCTACTTGAAAGATTTCCCGTCCCGTACCAGAAAGCAGCCCGGTCGTTGTCACGCTGGCAGCCACATCATTCCCGCTGAACAAAATAGTGCTGGGGATGCCACCACTGTTGGCATAGAGCGCCCATCCCAGCGTGCCGGAGAAATTGTTTGCCACCCCATCCAGCACGCCTGATTGTGCACGGTCTGCCAGCCAGACTCGCATACTCGACAGGGTCGTGGAACTGGTAAGCGTAAAGTCGTTGGCAACGACGAAGGTTGTTATGCTAAAATTATTGCCTGTCTGCAGAAACGGCTGAGACCACACTTGGGCCGACGCTGGGACTGCCAAACCGAGTGCGACAACAATTGAATACAATAGACGCATAATTACCTCTCTGGTGTGAATCTGGGTGCACGCTCAAGATACTTCGCCATAACAGGCAAAACAACAGAATATTCCAAAAATTTCACATATCTCATAATTTCCAGTCTGTCATGCACCTACCCTCTTCTCATGCTTTTCCAGAAAACAGCTGGAATCCTGACGTATTCGACAGCAGTTATGGACATGTCCGAAAACTACAATACTGCACTATTCACATGCAGTATCATCCACTCGTCCTATCCCAAAGCTGGAACCCAATATGCTCGGTACCATCCTCTTCAGTCTGGCCCTTGTCAGCACAGGCAACTCTCGCCCTGACGACATCCCTTCTGATCTCCAGAAACTGGTAGGCACCTTCCAGGGCAAGTGGACCTTGTTCGGCATCAATGACAAGGGGGATGTCGTCCAGCGCATGGCCTGGACCGACACCATCACCTGTGCCAACCCGCAGACCAGCGACGATAAAGTCTTCGTCACGACCGTCAGTGAGATGGCCATCGAAGGCTCGACCACCAAGCGCAAGTGGGAAGGCAAGGAAGGCTACTTCCTGAACAAGGATAAGAGCCTGGGATCATACTTCATCGAAAGTCGTGGCCAGGTGCAGAAGATGGTGAAGTTGAACGACACGACCTGGACCTACGTCAGCCCCGCCGCCTCGCAGGAACTGGGCGCGCTGGGCTTTCCCGCCAATGCCAAAGGAGAGCACGTGCTGGTCAAAGTGGTCACCCGGGAAAACAATGTCGAAACCCATCGCATCAGCCGAGTGACCACAGTCTCATGGAAAAACAAGGAAGGCACCGAACAATGGCTTCAGTTCGTCAGCCTGCAGGGGTATCACAGGAAGCAGTAACTACTACTACAGAGTAACATCGTTCACCGTAGCGTTCCATCGTGCTGATGCGGTGGCAATGCCCCCAAACCTTTTGATGCGATGCACTCTAAACAACATCCAAAACAGATCTAACAAGGCGAATGGCTGGCTTAGCGTTGGCGGCTAATCCCACTCGTACCACTTCTGCAACCATTCAAATAATTCCCTCTCGGTGCGTGGAGACGGGTCTTGGATAATTCGCTCCTGACACTCAAAACGAACTCGATGGCCTTGCGGTAAGGTCTTCCAATACGTGCAATGCCAGGGACTCACAGTATCCCATGTCGCAGAGTCCGATACAGCTGTCATTCCCTGCAGATGCATGAGCGAAAAATATGTCCGAACCCTGGACTCAGATGCACCGGTTATTTCGCCAATTTCGCCAGCGTCCACAACATAACCAGAATCTATGTAATCATTCCAGCGTGGTTGAGCAAATGCTTCCCAGACTGAACCGCCAAGCACGGACAAGCGATAATACAAGC
Source organism: Gemmatales bacterium (assembly GCA_046350055.1). Lineage (GTDB taxonomy): Bacteria > Planctomycetota > Planctomycetia > Gemmatales > HRBIN36 > JAEUIE01. The sequence goes on from JAXMBC010000001.1 coordinate 1,226,692, forward strand.
TTCTCTCATGCTGGAATGTTGGCCCTCGCCCTTCCAAGATCTCTTCTAACAATGCACGATCAACAGGCTCTGATCCCTGGCGATCCACAAAAGGAACGTGCGCTTCGATCCACTTCTTGCTAAACATCGACTCCAAAGTCTCAAGCAACTCTAGTCGAGACATCCCATGTCCATCACGATTGAACAGCACACCAGGATTGGTGGCGTCCAGCCAATGGATCGGATAGCTATGGTGAACGACGAGATTCAGCAACCAATATTCGCCACGCGACAGACGAGGACAGTTCATAGCGGTTGGCACATGCAATGCCAAATCAAGGGATTCGTACTCACGATTATCTTCGCAGCTGCTTGTCTGTCAAGCAATACCTGAAGACAGCAATCAACAATTCAGTTACTGTGCCGGGGTACTCACCGAAGTTCGACCCACCTGCCCAACTACAATCATCTCACACATACTCAGGAGTGGCAGCATCTTGTCAAACGGGGCACAATCCCTGTGCAACCCTCCTGCAAGATGCTGCCGGTCTCCAGGCATTGCTCCTCCCCTTTCGAAGGGGTGGTGGGTGGGGTAGCACCACGCCAGAGCAAGCGCTCTCGCGTTGGTCTACCTCAGCTTTCGCCCGACGGTCTGAACTCGCGAGGTGAAACCCCTTCCAGCTCCCCCTTCGTAAGGGGGAAAGCCAGACCGGCGTAAAGGGGAGAGCCAGACCGCCCTTCGCTCACGCTTCGGCTCATAGTGTTCAACCTCACACCACCGGAAGCTGCCAACGGCCCGTACTGGAATCATGTACTTCATGCGGGCCGAAGCGTGCTTTGTACTCTAACGACCGGCAGCCTGCGACGTAATACCCTAAATAGACAAAAGGGCGATTTCGTTCCCCGGCTTCTTTGATCACCTGCAGTACATTCCAGGTGCCCAGGCCCCATTCCCGATACTGCGGATCGTGGAAAAAGTAGATGGCCGAGAGCCCTGTCGGCACCACATCCACATAACCCACGCCAATAAGCTTGTCGCCATCGTAGTAGCACCATTCCTCGGTCGGGATGGGGTTATTGACGAAGCTTGCAACGTAAGAGCTGAAGTCCTTCGGGGGATAGCGAGGCCAGCCGATCTCTTCCGACTGATGGGTGTGGAAGGCATCGTGCAGGGCCAGCTTGCGGTCCGACACGCTCGGCTCGCCGATCTCCAGCCGCACCCGGCTTGCATTCTCGCGGACGTTCCGCTTCTGCGACCGGTTCATCTCAAACCGCTCCGTCAGTACCCGCAGCGACCAGCATGAGGTACAGAACGGGCAGCGCGGTCGAAACAGCGACCTGCCAAAGCGACGCCAGCCATTCACCAGCATGACGTCGTACTCATCCACCGACAGCGTTTCGCAGTCGATATACTCCAGCATCGCTGTCTGGGCAGGCAGATAGCTGCATCGGTGGGGCGGCGTGACGTAGTGTGCCGAGATCTTCATCCCGACCAGCATAACATACTTCGCCGCGCTGCCAATCTGTAAGGATGTCACCGGGATGGAATGAGTGCACCGCCCTTTCCAGCCTGTACAACATCTACTACCAGCTGCCCATCAGCAGTTCTCCTTTGCTTCTTTCGGATTCGCCAGTGAAGTCCACCAAGCCCTCGCTCGCCGTCACTCTTCCTCGTGATCTGATGTCGGGGCTCGTCGTATTCCTCGTGGCCCTTCCCTTGTGCCTGGGAGTTGCCCTCGCCTCCAACGCGCCGCTCATCTCCGGGCTGGTCTCCGGCATCATCGGCGGTGTCGTAGTCGGCATACTCAGCGGCTCCCAGACCAGTGTCAGTGGCCCCGCTGCCGGCCTGACTGCCGTCGTCGCTGCCCAGATCGTTGCCTTCGGTTCCTTCCCGGCCTTTCTTTTTGCCGTCTTCGTTGCCGGGCTGATGCAGATCGGCATGGGAATCGCCAAGGCCGGTGGGCTGGCTGCCTTCTTCCCCTCCAGTGTTATCAAGGGGCTTCTTGCCGCCATTGGCGTCATTCTCATTCTCAAGCAGTTTCCCCACGTCCTGGGTTTCGATGCCGATGCTTTCAGCCTCGCCTGCAAGGCGAAGGGTCTCAACTGCTTGACCATGCTCCAGGAGATGTTTCAGCATCTGCATCTGGGAGCCAGCATCATTGGCGTTCTCTCTATTGCCTTCCTCATGTTCTGGGATCGCAACATGTCGTTGAAGAAGTCACCCGTGCCCGCACCGCTGCTGGTGGTGCTGCTCGGCGTGGGCCTCGGCCTGCTCTTCCGCCGCTTCGGCGATGGCTGGGCTATCGGTACCCATCAGCTTGTGCAGGTCCCTGTTGCCGAGTCCATGAATCATTTCCTGTCGTTCCTGACTCTGCCCGACTTCACCCAGTGGAGCAATCCCAGGATCTACTCCGCAGCGGCGACCATAGCCATCGTCGCCTCGCTGGAAACGCTCCTCAACCTGCAGGCTGTGGACAAGATCGATCCGTATCAGCGCAGTTCACCACCCAGTCGTGAACTCTGGGCTCAGGGCGCGGGCAACCTGCTCGCCGGTCTCACCGGCGGCTTACCGATCACCTCCGTCATTGTCCGCAGCTCGGTCAACATCAATGCCGGCGGCCGCACCAAGCTCGCTGCTGTGTTTCATGGTCTGTTGCTCTTTATCTGTATCCTCTTCCTGGCCGAGACGCTGAACCTGATCCCCCTCTCCTGCCTGGCTGCCATTCTCATTGTGACCGGTATCAAGCTGGCCAGCCCCACCCTCGTCAAGCAGATGTGGGCTGGAGGCACCTACCAGTTCATTCCCTTTGTCGTCACCGTGGTCGCCATCGTAATCTCCGATCTGCTTGTTGGCGTCCTCATCGGTCTGGGTGTGGCACTCAGCTTCATCCTCTGGAGCAACATGCGCCGCCCGGTGCATACCATCATCGAAAAGCATCTGGGAGGCGATGTCATCAAGATCGATCTGGCCAATCAGGTAAGCTTCCTCAATCGCGCTGCCCTTGACCATGCCCTCCATTCCATTGAACCGGGCAGCCACGTTCTCTTCGATGCAACTCACACCAACTACATCGACCCCGACATCCTCGACCTGATCCGCGACTTCAAGAACGAAGTGGCCCCGGCCCGCGACGTGGAAGTCAGTCTGGTCGGCTTCCGCCCCAGGTATCGGTTGCGCGATCAGATTCAGTATGTCGACTACTCCACCCGTGAACTGCAGGACGCCATCACCCCGGCACAGGTTCTCGACATCCTCAAGCAGGGGCATGAGCGTTTCCGCACCGGCCAGCAACTCACCCGCGACTTCGGCAGGCAGGTCACCGCCACCGCCCGGTCGGAACATCCCCTGGCTGTTGTCCTCAGTTGTGTCGATTCCCGCACGCCCACCGAGCTGATCTTCGATCTGGGCGTGGGCGACATCTACAGTGTGCGTATCGCCGGCACCGTCCTCAGCCGCAAGGTGCTCGGCAGCATTGAATATGGCTGCAGCATTGCCGGAGCCAAGCTGATCGTGGTGATGGGCCACACCCGCTGCGGCGTCATGAATGCTGCAGTTGAATCGGTTTGTGCACCTGCCACCTCCACGATCAACACACTCTCCAGCAATTTCGGCCTGATCGTGGACGATATCCGTCAGTCAATTTCGAAGGACGACTGCGCAGGCTACAGTGCCGACACCCTGCACACCGTGGTCGATGCCATCAGCCACAAGAACGTCCGCCGTGTAACGCAGGCACTGCTGAATGATTGCCCGCTGCTGGCCCAACTCGTCAGCATGCAGAAGCTTGCCATTGTCGGTGCCATGTACGACGTCACCACTGGTACCATCACATTCGGTGAACTGATCGAAGGGTAACCGGATCAGTACTGATATGGATTCCAGCATCCAGTTTTCTCATTTAGTATCAATTTTGTTGACTCCACACTGTCACAAGGTAGCTTGTGCCTAACACTCGATACTGCAACATGAGGAATTGCGTATGCTGTCCTATCTTCGCTTCACATTTAGTGCTGCTCTTGTCGTGGCTTGCATGTGGGTTTGCCCCACGACCTCGGTTCATGCTGACGATCTGCTGTACGGCTCGACCGGCAGTGCCGGCCTGCTTTACTCGATCAACCCTGTGACCCAGACAGTAACACTGATTGGCAACTCCGGCATCGGCAAGCTGGGTGGCATTGCCTTTGATGCTAATGGCGTTCTCTACGGCGTCAGCGGCGGAAGTGGCGGGCCTTCTGAACTCTTCACCCTGAATACGACGAATGCTGCTGCCACCTCCATCGGAGTTGTGAACGGCATTCAAGGCGTGGATGGCTTACGCTTTGCTGCGAACGGAACCCTGTATGGCGCTGGCTGGAACGGTGTTGGCACGCTGATCACTATCGACCCGACTAATGCTACCCTCTTGACCAGCACAGTACTCTCCGGATCTGGCAATGCGTTTGCCCCTGGCATCGCCTTTAACTCCGCAGGCACCCTGTTCGGTTCCCGCGGCAACTCGTCGGGGCATGCCGAAGATCTCGTGACCATCGATCCTAACACTGGTATTTTGACAGCCATCGGCGGCTCTACCAATATCATCTCCGACATCTGGTTTTCGCCAACGGGCACACTCTACGCTTCCTCCCCCAGTGGTGAGCTCTACACCATCGACCCGACGACTGGTGATAAGACACTGCTCTTCAACACCGGGATCTCCCAGTTTTCCGGCTTGGCAGGCTTTGCCGCTGTGCCCGAACCCACCACGTGGGCACTCATCGGAACAGCAGTCCTGGGTGCCAGTGCCATTGGCTGGAAGAAACGTCGCGCCATCAAACAGAACTACAACCGCAAGAAATAGGTAATCGTTCAACACACTCAAGTATCGAATCGGCACCCGCTGGTTCGATACTTTTTCGTTGGTGCAGCCCCCGTTCCCAGTTTTCTTGCACTCTTCCCTCTCACTCTCCGGTATACTCGAAGCTCCACTTCTACGGAGTCCGGCAGCGTGTTTCCCTACTTCAAAGGTCAGCCGACCGACTTCATCTTCCGCTACACCGGCGGCAGTTTGCGCAGCAGCGGGCTGGGCCAGGCGTTCTTCTACTGGCGCTACAATACCCAGGTCGTCGCCGTTCCCACGCAAAGCCAGGATGCCAGCTTCGTCTTCAACGAACTCACCCGCGACTTTCAGGAAGTGACTCTGCAAGGCCAGATCACCTTCCGCATCAAGGATGCCAAGCTCACTGCCGGCCTCTTCAACTTCACGATCGACCCTGTGACCTACGCCTACCTCGGCGAAGACCACGACAAGCTCGGCAAACGCCTGACCAACCTGGTGCAGATCGAAACCCGGGCCGAGGTCTCACAGCGCACCCTGCAGGAAACCCTGCGCGATGCTTCGCAGCTCAGCTCCGCCGTCGCCGAGCGACTCCGCGTCGGCACGTTGCTCTCGAGCCTCGGCGTGGAACTGCTGAGTGCCGATTTCCTCTCGGTGCGACCCACGCCCGAAGTCGGCAAAGCCCTTGAAGCCGAGCTGCGCGAAGCCTTGCTCCGCAAGGCTGATGAAGCCATCTATGCCCGCCGGGTCGCAGCCGTTGATGAAGAACGGCGTATCAAGGAGAAGGAACTCGCGTCCGACAAGGCTCTCGAAGACCAGCGCAAGGAGCTCATCGCTCTGCAAGGTGCCAACGCCCTGACCGAAGCGAAGAACGCAGCCGAAGCTCGCGAAGTAGCTGCGGAAGCCGAGGCCAAAGCCGCTGAGATGAACTTCGTGGTCTACAAGGATGTCGACCACCGCAAGCTCCTCGCCTACGCCATCAAGGAACTGGGCCAGGGCAACATCGGCAACCTCACCATCACTACCGAAATGCTCGCGAGCCTGTTGCAGGGAAAGTAACAGCAACTTCCAACGATGCCCTTCCAGAAGATCATCCTCGTCACCCGCAAGACCCAGCTCGAGGAGCTGGTGGAGCGGCACGGCACGCGCGAGCAGGCGGCCTTCCTTCTCCAGCAGCGCGGCCAGTCCATCGACGACATCGCCGACGCCCACCACCGCTACACCACAGGCCTCGCCCAGTTGAAAGCCTCAGTCCCCTCCTCTATCCGGCTGCAACTCATCGAACGAAGCTTCCTGCCCAACTTCCTCTTCGGCCCGAGTGACCTCATCCTCACCCTCGGTCAGGATGGCCTCGTCGTCAACACCGCCAAGTACCTCAGCGAGCAGCCGATCATCGCTTTCAATCCCGACCCCAGCCGCATCGATGGCGTGCTGGTGCCGTTCAAGATGGAGGACGCGAAGGACGCCATCGACGCTGCCCTCAACGAAGTGCTCGACCGCAAGGAAGTGACGATGGCCCGGGCCACCCTCGACGACGGCCAGACGCTTGATGCGGTCAACGATCTCTTCGTCGGCATCCAGGGCCACGCCTCCGCCCGCTACCGTCTCGAGTTTGACAACCAGGCCGAGGAGCAATCCTCCAGCGGTGTCATCATCTCCACCGGGGCAGGCTCCACCGGCTGGTACCGCTCCATCATCACCGGTGCCTTCGGCGTATCGTCCACCATCATGAAGAACAAGACCCTTGCCGAGATGAAAGCCAACTACCGTTTCGACATTGATGCCCGCGAGCTGCGGTTCAGCGTGCGGGAGCCGTTCATCAGCCAGACCTCGGGAGCTGAACTGGTCTATGGCCGCCTCGAAGCAGGCCAGCAGCTGGAGATCATCTCCCGCATGCCCCAGCGAGGCATCCTCTTCAGCGACGGCATGGAAAGCGATTACCTGAAGTTCGACAACGGCATGCGGGCCACCATCGCCATCGCCCCCCGACGCGTGCAACTCTTCTGGCGCTGAGGCATTTAGCCCCCGGCTCTTTAAGACGGGGGCGGGTTCACGCGAGGGTCCAACACAGCCCACTGAGGCTCGCCTAGGTCGTTATTACACCACGCAGCCATAGAACAAACCCATGCCCGATACCTTCCAGCCCATGCCGCTCCTCCGCTCTGGTCACTATCAGACCATTGTCGGTTACTATGTGCGCCAATGGCAGCGGGCCTTGCCGGGCACTCTCCACAAAGTCTCCCTGCCCGATGGTGATGCACTCCACGTCTATGAATCTTTCCCCGATGGCTGGAAGCCCGAAGATCCTATCGTCCTCATCATCCATGGGCTGGGGGGCTCCCATACCTCAGGCAGCGTCACCCGCCTGGGCTGGGAATGTATGCGCGCCGGTCTGGCTGTCCTCCGCATCAATTTACGTGGCAGCGGCGAAAGCTTGGCGGACAACCGGCTCCCCTATCACGCTGGCTGCTCCACGGATATTCAGTATGTACTGCGCTGGCTTGTCCATCGCCATCCCGGTTCCCCGTTGTACCTCGTCGGCTTCTCCCTGGGAGGCAACATCGCCCTGAAGCTCGCCGGCGAAACACCTCAGGATGATTGCCTGCCTCTCCGCCACATCGTTGCCGTCTCCCCACCTGCCCATCTGGAGCGCTGCGCCAGCATGCTCGCGGAGCCACGCAATGCCATGTACGAAAAACGCTTCGTCGCTGAACTCAAAGCACTCGCCGAACAGCGGGCCAGGCTGCATGGCGAATCGCTTCCGGCGTTTCCCAAAGAGATGAAACTCCGCGACTTTGACGATCTCTACACGGCTCCACGCGTCGGCTACCGCGATGTGGCTGACTACTACGCCCGCGCCAGCAGCCTGCCACTCCTCACCCAGGTGGAAATCCCCACCCATATCCTCTCCGCGGAGGACGACCCGATGATCGACCCCGTCCCCATCCGCGAAGCCTTCCGTTCCCCCGCTGTCAGCATCCACCTCACACCCCACGGCGGCCATCTCGGCTTCCTCAGCACCCCCCGCAACGGTGGCTGGTGCTGGATGGAAAAGTACATCGTGCGCATGCTGACCCAGCAGGATTGAGATCGCCCTGGTCGAACTCTTGACCGTGCCAGCACCGACAACTGCAGGTCATCCAGGAGTTGCAACTCCAGCAGCACGGTCGTGAGGCCGGCTACCTCCTGCGTAGAAACCGGCTACAATCCTCGCAGTCCCCATCAAAAGCAGCCAGCCACCTGCCACACAGTCCATTTGTATGGTAGGATAATTATTGCATCACAGATAAGTACGGCCCACCTCTCTCAGGTCGTACTTTCCTGGAGCAGCTATCGTACCTGTTTTTCCAAGGCAATTGCTACTACCTATCTCATGGCTACTCTCGCCCAATTTGCTGAGCAGCTCGATCTTCGTCCGGAGCTGACCTGGCCTGCTCCGCCCGAAGTGCATCGCACGAAATCGAAACCCCACCTGAAGCCGCTGCCTCAGGTCCGGGCCGTGACCTGGAATGTCTACGGCACCTTGCTCGCCATCTCAGGGGGCGAACTTCTCCGCGAGCATCCCCAGAAGTTCATCACCGACCTGGCCCTGGACAAGACCATCCAGGAATTCAAAATGTGGAAGGCCATGTCGCGCAAGCCCGGCCACCCTGCTGAGTATATGCGGGTCATGATCGGAAATGTCCTTGATGCCATGCTCTTCCTCGTCGAAAAGGGGGAAACCCATCCCGAAACCCTGCACGAGAAAATCTGGGAAGGCATCATCCGCAAGCTGATGCAGAATGAATACACGGTGGACACCGGCAAGTACGGCTCGCTGGAAGAGATGTCGCTCAAGGTAGCCTACTTCTACAATCGCTGTCTGCAGGGAGTCGGCGCCCAGGCCGATGCTGCCGACACCGTGCAATGGATCAAGGACAGCAATCTCTGGCAGGGTCTGCTGGCCGACGGACAGGCCTACACCGGGCTGCATCTGCAGCGCAGCCTGCAGCAGCAGAACCCTTCCGTGCTGGCGGAGTTCTGCATTCCCTCATCCCATCGCGTACTCTCACACGCGCTCAAGAGCAGGAAGCCTTCCGACAAGCTTTACAAGGAAATGATCCGCCGACTGAAGGAGTTCGGCATCTCGCCCCAGGAAACTCTCCACGTTTCCAATGACCTCAGCAACGATCTGCTGCCCGCGAAGAAACACGGCTTCCTGACATGTCTGTTCACGGGCGACAGTCAGTCGCTCCGCGCCAAACCAGAGGAAGTTGCTGACCCGAACAACCGCCCGACGGTCATGGTCACGCAGCTTACACAGATCGTGCAGATGCTCGCCGCGGAGTGACTGGTAGGCAGCACGCTCCACGGTGATGGCAGATAACTATAGCGCGAGCACAATGAATCGCCGCCAGTGGACCGCTGCCACGTTCTCCATGAGCACGATTCCCATCAATCCTTCAGCCCATCGAACAGCGCCGTGGAGAGATACCGTTCCCCCAGGCTTGGCAGGAACGTGACGATCCGCTTGCCTTTGAATTCCGGTCGTGCCGCTACCTGGGCTGCTCCCCATACATTGGCACCGCTGCTGATGCCGGCCATGATGCCTTCATCCTTCATCATCCGCCGCGACCACTCCATGGCTTGCTCGTTGCTCACCTGCAGCGTCTCGTCCACCAGGCTCAGGTCCAGGTTCTTCGGCACGAAGTTGGCACCGATGCCCTGAATCTTGTGCGAGCCCGGCTTGAGTGGCTCCCCGGCCCGGGTCTGCGTGATCACCGGCGACAGGCTTGGCTCCACCACAATCACCTTGAAGTTCGGGTTGAACTGACGGATGTACCGTGCCACACCGGTGATCGACCCACCCGTACCCACACCACACACGATGGCATCGATGTTCTTGCCACTGTCTTCCCAGATCTCGGGGCCGGTGGTGCGTTCGTGGATGGCAGGGTTCGCCGGGTTCTCGAACTGCTGAGGCATCCAGGCATTCTTGCCCCCGTTCTGCACCAGCTCGCTCGCCTTGTTGAGTGCCCCACGCATGCCCTCTGCGGCAGGAGTCAGCACCAGGTTGGCTCCCATCGCCCGCAGCAACGCCCGCCGTTCCAGCGACATCGACTCCGGCATCGTCAGCGTCAGCTTGTAGCCCTTGGCCGCACAGACAAACGCCAGGGCAATACCCGTGTTGCCACTGGTCGGCTCGATGATGTGCGTTTCACTGGTCAGGATGCCCCGGCGCTCCGCATCCTCGATCATGGCCAGACCGATGCGGTCTTTCACACTCTTGAGCGGATTGAAGAACTCACACTTGGCGAAAACCGTAGCGTGCTCCGCAGGGATGACCCGGCGGAGGCGAACCATGGGAGTGTTGCCAATGGTGTGCGTGATGCTGTCAAACGTTTTGCCCAGAGACATGGATCGGCCCTTCACTGGTGGATGCGAGTGATGAGGGCCATCTTACAGAGCCGAAGCGTTCAGCGATACGCTGAAATCGATAATCAAATATGGCGTTCAGATCACGCTGAACGATGAGTGCATGCGACAAGGTGCCGAGCGGTCCCAGCGGCAGGCGATAGCGGACGATGTCGTGCATCAGCGTGCCCCCTGCCTTCGATTCAAACGTGTGAGTATGGTGCCAGAGGCTATACGGTCCCTTGATCTGCTGATCAACGAAACGGTAGGGAGGCGACCAGTCCAGGATCTCCGTCCGCCAGGCAACCGGAATAAGCCGCCAGCGGATGGTATAGTCGATCAGCGTCCCGGTCTTCATCACGATGGGCAGCTTCGTTTTGATCCGGAAATGCAGCCAGGGAGGCGTCAGGAAATCGAGGTTGACGGCATCGGCAAAAAAGGCGAAGACCTCGTCGATCCCGGTGGGAATGAACTGTTCACGGCGAAGGGTGTATTCGGTCATGGCTATCGCTACCGGTAGAGTTTACAGACCATTCTTCGTGGAGAACCACCCTTTGGATGACACCACTCGCGCAGGATTCGTCCGCCCGGTCACTATACTGTCACAGCATCCGCGGATGGTATTCAAAGGAAGTTCCATGATCATGCGTTGCCTGGCCATCGCCTGCCTCTTCATCGCTCAGACAGCGTACGCCCAAACCGTGCTGTTTGATGAAACCGCTGGCACACTTCCCGCTGCCCAGGGCTGGCTCACCTACATCGTCCAGGGCTCCGCCACTCAGACGTACCTGACCAACCAGGGCGTGCAACTGGTCACCGATAACGCTACCCAGGCAGGCTACTTCAATCGCAATCTCTTCACCGGCACTCTGGTCAACCCCGCCTTTCCCGTCCTCCAGCGTAACCCGGGCTTTGCGGTTCGCTTTGATCTCACCGTGACCGCGGAAGCCCATCTCAACAACAATCGTGCAGGCTTCAGCGTCATCGCCCTCGCCAGCGATGGCATGGGCATTGAACTGGGCTTCTGGGCCAACGAAATATGGGCCCAGAACGACACCCCCCTCTTCACTCACGGCGAAGGCGTAGTACGCAACACCACCTCTGCTACCAGCTACCTCCTCAGCCTCGTCGGCAACAGCTATCAACTGGTAGCGGACGGTTCTCCGATTCTCAATGGTGCGCTGCGCAACTATTCCTCGTTCGGATTTCCACCCTACACCTACACCAGCTTCCTCTTTCTGGGGGACGATACCACCAGTGCCAGCGCCGATGTCACCCTCGGCCGCGTGACCCTCCTCGCCAGCGTGCCAGAACCAGCCAGCTGGATGATGATGACGGTAGCGGTGCTGGGCGCAGGCTGTTGCTATCGGCGATGGAAGCGCGGAAACATACAAGTCGCCTGATCGTTACGGTGTAGACTTCGCAAACATTGTCTTCGGGGAGAATATCGTAATCGCTGGCCACATCATATCGGGGAATAATCAGCCTGCCACACCCGCAAGCCTCCGCCACCGAATGTTAGGCTGTTGCATTGGCTGGTTATACCCCGCCCGCTGGCGGGAAGTCACCGACGCTGAAAGAGGCCCATGACAGCCCAGCGACGTGCGGTCGCCCCGACTTGGCGTCAAATACGCCTTCCAGAACGCTCACATTGTCATTCGCGATCAACGGCCCAGACACGAGCCAGTCGCTCGCAATACGGTTAGCAACGAGGAGTAATTCGAACACGCCCGTTGCCGCCGGGGATGAAAACGGGCTGCGAAGTGCGACCTCCCACAGCTCGGGCACCTTCCAATACGGCTTCGGAGCCTCGACGACTTCGGACGGAAGGACTTCGCGGGTTCGCGCAAGACACCGGTCGGCGCCCGCAGCGTCGTTCACACGAAACATCAGACGCCAGGCAACCTGAAGGGGCATAACGTAGGTCCGGTGCACTGGTTCGGCGTCAGCGGCTCACCCACCGATCAGTTGCTGCCATCCGAGCAACGCCTGACGGAACTCGTCCAGCCCGACACGGCACACCGGCATGGACTCGTCCCACAGGCACTTGATCTCGGCCCCGGCAGCCGACAGGGTAAGCAGGAACGCATTGCCGGTGCCGCTGAACCCCGACTGACAACCTGCGGCGACCGCCTCTGCCATCTCCACCAACTCGGCAGCCCCGTTCGGGCTGGATTGGACATCCTGTTCCAAGAACCAGCCGACGGCCTCGTGTGGCGGAGCCACCTCGCACCGCGGGTAGCCATGCGCGTCTCGCAGGAACCGGGCTTCCACTGCCGCAAGCCCTCCGCCGCCGAACGACCCCGCTCAGCGGCCGCGGGGGCTCGGTGAGCTGTGAGTCGCAGAAACGCTACATGCCCCCGCCGGTCTGCTGCAGCGCCTGGATACTAATCATAGCCCTTCGGTTACAGTGAAGTCGGCGAACTTCACTCCAGGAGAGACTACGATGCGTTACTACACCCAGACTCACCCATACTACTGTGGCGTCGACCTGCACGCAAGAAGCCCGGGTGCCATAGCCTGCGTGTACTCACGCTGGCTATGCCGAGGTACCCCAAGGTTCCGGCATAGTCAGGTCGAGTACGACCAGACTAGGGCCCCCTTGCTATAGAGGGGTTCGGCGTGCCTCTGCTTCTGCAGCCCACAGGGACCAATACCGCTCGGCCGCCGCCTCCAACTCCGCCTGCGACAGCGGCTGGCCCTCGGCGGTGGCTGCGTGTGTTGACGAGTACCGCGTCAGCAGGTAGCCGCCGCCCCCACGGTCCGAGCACTCGACGCGGATGGCCCCCTCGGCCACCTCCGCCGACAGCACCTCCAGGCCGATCGCGGCGATGGCGACCGGGTCGGACACCGGCGGCCCCTCGTAGGGGTGGTACTCGAACCGCTCGCACCCGGTGAGCGTGACCAGCACATGCTCGGCGCGGGTGGGCAGGTGGCCGCACAGGTACGAGATGCCGACTGACAGCCGGAGGTCGCCGGGGACTGAGCCCTCGGCTGCCGACACCTCGCCGTCGTGCAGCACGTTCCAGATGGCGACATCCACCCGTTGCGCCCTCCGCCGCCGAACAGATGCTTCTCTGACCTATAGGTCAGAGAGTAAACTACACAGGTCAGATAATACCGGCTTGTCTCCAGCCTGGTCAAGCGATTACATCGAAACGTCGGCTTTCCTGATCTCCCACTTTCTCCAAGCCGTCCACTAGCCACCACCCTGGTGTACAAGCCTATCATAACAGGGAGGCAGGCCTGCGAAGGTCGTGGAGACGGTCTGTCTATAGAGTGCAGTAACCGTGGCACGATGAACTCCGCCGCGCGCCCGGGTGCCATAGCCTGCGTGTACTCACGCTGGCTATGCCGAGGTACTCCGAGGTTCGGGCATAGTCAGGTCGAGTACGACCAGAGGCCGTCCGGTAATTGAGTTGATCTAAACTGCCTGATCTCTTGAGGTTACGTTGTTGTTTGCCAACGCCAACGCAACACATCAGGAGATCAGGCATTGCTTAGTGCCAAGGACGGCACGTCGCTCGCCACGTTGATACAGCAAGCCATTCCTGTTTGTCAGGAAGCGGCGGGTGCCATAGCCTGCGTGTACTCACGCTGGCTATGCCGAGGTACTCCAAGCTTCCGGCACAGTCAGGTCGAGTACGACCAGGCTTTGGCACCCGTGCGAGCCAGCTACCAAGTCCGATGATAGCGGAACCCATCGTGATCCGTGCCCTCGATGTATCCCATCGCTGACAATGTCTGTTCAGCCGCCCGCCGCCGCGTGAACCCGAGCAAGTCCTCGCGGCCGGCGTTCGTGAGTTCCGCGGCGACCCGCTCAAAGGTGCACCGCGGGTCGTGACCGAGCAACTCGGCCGAGCGCCACGGGAGCGGCATGACCAAAAGCTTCTCCCGGTCGTCGTCGGGGTCCGCCAGACCCAGAGCGAGGAGGGCCAACTCGAGCGTCTCTAGGGACGCCCGGCGCACCGCCAGTGCAGCGGATCGCTCCGCGTAGCACAGCAGGACGGATGCTAGCCCGCCGTCCATGCAGCCGAGAAATTCGGCGGCAGACGGGCCAGCGTCACGGGCAGTCCGCAGGAGTGCCTCGACGGACTCATCAAGCGGATGAGGTATAGGCCGCGGGCCGTAGCCATCGTACACGCCGTCTCAGATTGCGGCGTCAACCCGGTCAGCAATGTCGTCGAGACCCATCGCCCTGCCTCCTCGCCGAACGACCCCGCTCAGCAGCGGCGGGGCACCGGCGAGCTTGGACTCCCAGAACAGCGTCATGCCCCGCCGTCTGCTGCAGTGCCTCGTTCGGCGTGCCTTTAGCTCATCTGGAGCCGGAACCCAATGCCCTCTGACGCTGCAACCCCAAGGACCCGCGCCATCTCCTCCAACTCCTCGACCACTCCGGCGGACTCGTCGAGCCGCTTCGCCGCCTTCGGGCTGGCCTTGATGTGGTCGGCGAGGGCTTGCATCGCGGCCCGGCCCTCGGCCGGATCGAACCACTCAGTCCACTCGCCCATGACCTCCGCAAGGTCGTCCGGATCGCCGTCGAAATCCTCGGGGATCGGGCGGTTGTCCGCGAACGCCGTGAACGGCGTGAGCTTGGCCGCCCGTGCGATCTTGTCGAGTACCTCGAAGTTCGCCGCCAAGACCTCGCCGAGGGCGACGAACTTGGTGCCCGTCAGCTTGGGCTGGAACACTGGGTAGATGCCCAAGCTCATCCGCTTGCCCTCCGCCGCCGAACAGTTGTTTCTCTGACCTATAGGTCAGAGAGTAAACTACACAGGTCAGATAATACCGGCTCGACTCCAGCCTGGTCAAGCGATTAGCCTCGGATGGTCCAATTCCCTGACCTAAACTCTGATGAAGCTCCTCGACTACTGACAAACTCTGTCTCGACCTTTCAGTTTACTATCTGCAACTTTCTCCAAACCGTTCACTAGCCACCACTCTGGTGTACAAGTCCGGGTGCCATAGCCTGTGTGTACTCACCCTGGCTATGCCGAGATACTCCAAGGTTCCGGCATAGTCAGGTCAAGTACGATCAGACTAGGGCACCCGGGCACCCGTGCAGCGACTGGTTCGGCGGCGCCCTCACTCTTTAATACCCCAGCCCGCTAGTCGTTCCTTATGAGCGGCCGTGACTGCATTTTCATACGCAGCAGGGTCATTGAGCAATGTGGGCAGAATGATTTTCTCGATGTCATCGACGACCGCATCAACGATGTCGCGCCCATCCGTCGTTTCGACGGCCCACTGCTTTTCGTTAAACCGGACTGCGCTTTCGCTAGCCCGGCCAAGCCGTTTGATCAAGTCGTCGTGACCACAAAGGAACTTCCCGTAATCATAGTTCGGTAATCCTAACTCGTCGTACCGAACAATCAGTCCGATCTTTACCGGAGGCCTAATGTAAAATCCGTTTGAAAAAGGGCCGCCAGAACTGACAGCATTGTGTTCGGCCTCAAAGACGAATCCGTGCGGATTCAGGATCGGATCGAGCCGGGCGACAATTGCGAGCAGGCGATCGTGCGGTTGTCCCAGGTATTTTGAGGACTTACTCATGTCAGTCACCAAGCCGCCGAACGACACCGTTCACCTGCGAGGCGGCCGGTGAGACGTTGAACCCTGAAAAACCGTGATGCCGCCGCGTCAGGTGCAACGGCTGGTTCGCTGCGGCCCCTCAGTCGCAGTCTTGGTAGCCACCCAACTGACCACATTTTCTGCACCGAAACATGTACGCAGTCGGTGATCCTTCCTTGTCGAGTGCGGCGAGAAACTCCTCCCACTCGGGGCCATCTGAAAGGCCCGCGGAATCTTGAATCGCAGCTATTGCTTGTGGACCGAGAGCCTTCAACTCCTTCTTCCCAGCGCGCCCGATGAACTCAGCTGCATCGCCACAATGGGTCCACCATTGCTCTTGTTGCCAGCCCGAGAATCCGGGAGTGCGATGGGCCACCTCCTCGATCACCTCTTCCGGCACTTCATCCCACATCCCGCCGCCGCCAATGCCGGCATCGTCGGTGAAGCTCGCTTCCAGTTTTTCATTAGCGGACCCGTCTGCGATGCACCAGGGGCATATGCATTGGTCGTATTCCTCCACGGCGTAAACGGGGCCGGTGTAGATGAAGCCGCACGCCTTCCCACAGCAGGCGCATTCGGTATCGGACTTGATGACCATTCCGGTCGCCAAGGGGTCAGGGTGGTACTTGAAGGTTGGCAGTGCCACGGTCGACTCCTAAAGCAGCGAACAGTTGTTTCTCTGACCTATAGGTCAGAGAGTAAACCACACAGGTCAGATAATACCTGCTTGTCTCCAGCCTGGTCAAGCGATTAGCCTCGGAAGGTCCACTTCCCTGACCTAAACTCTGATGAAACTCCTCGACTACTGACAATACTCTGTCTCGACCTTCAAGTTTACTATCTCCAACTTTCTCCAAACCGTCCACTAGCCACCACCCTGGTGTACAAGCCTATCATAACAGGGAGGCAGGCCTGCGAAGGTCGTGGAGACGGTCTGTCTATAGAGTGCAGTAACCGTGGCACGATGAACTCCGCCGCGCACACAATCGCACGGTTGGTTGCATCGCCACGAGGTGCTGCAGACGCGGCAGGATGCCGCGTCTACTTTGCGCACATGCGGTGCTGGGGATGAACCACTTCGCGTGCACGCGAGCCTTCAGATGGCGCGGGCGCGAATAGTTTGCTGCTGCATGAATCGACGGTGCACAGAATTCTGACGTAAGTCATTGACATCATTAACGATGCGCTGCGCACGAGTGGTTTGCCAGATGAACTGAGACTGCACTGCCCCCGACTCTGCGACCCAAAGCCTCCCGCATACGGTGGATGTCGCCCTGAATCCACACCTCACCTTCACGCCAACCCTCGCTGCCATCCCTATACTAAACAGTTGCCAAGTCACCCAACCATTCGCCCCGCTCCTTCACTCTTCCGCTAAGGAGTCGGGCCAGGAAAGCACATGAAACGGAACGATATTCGCAATGTCGCCATCATCGCCCACGTCGATCATGGCAAAACCACGCTCGTCGATGAAATGCTCAGGCAGTCAGGCCTCTTCCGCGCCGGCGAACTCGAGAAGCTCGAAGGAGGCCAGCACGGCCTCATCATGGATTCCAACGAACTGGAACGGGAGCGGGGCATCACCATCCTCGCCAAGAACTGTGCCATCAAGTGGGGCGATACCAAGATCAACATCATCGATACCCCCGGCCACGCCGACTTCGGTGGCGAAGTGGAACGCGTCCTTCGCATGGCGGACGGTGCCGCACTGCTGGTCGATGCCGCCGAAGGCCCGTTGCCTCAGACCCGCTTCGTGCTCCGCAAGGCGTTCGAGTGTGGCCTCAAGCCCATTGTGGTGATCAACAAGATCGATCGTCCCGATGCCCGGGTGCAGGAAGTGCTCAATGGCATCTTCGATCTCTTCGTCGATCTCGATGCCGATGATGCGACCTGCGACTTCCCCGTGGTGTATGCCTCGGGCCGCAATGGCTGGGCCAAGCTCAGCATGGATGACGAGAGCAAGGACTTGCGTCCCCTCGTCGAAACCATCATGAAGCACGTGCCGCCGCCTGATGTGAACCTGGATGCACCAGCCCAGTTCCAGGTGAACAACCTCGACCACAGCGAATTCGTCGGCCGCATTGCCGTGGGCAAGGTCTACGCTGGCAAGCTCAAGAAGAACCAGCGCGTGGCGGTGCTCTCCCGCGACAACAAGCGGACCGATTACAACATCAAGCAATTGCTGACCTTCGACCGTCTCGGTCGCAACGAGGTGGAGGAAGTGACCGCTGGCGACATCTGTGCCATCGTCGGCCTGACCGATGTGGAAATGGGCGACACGGTAGCAGATGTCGATCATCCCAATCCCCTTCCAGCACTGAAGGTCGATGAACCAACACTGACGATGCTCTTCCGCATCAACGATTCGCCCTTCTCCGGGCGTGATGGTGAGTACGTCACCAGCCGGCAGTTGCGCGACCGTCTGTTCAAGGAACTGGAACGCAACGTGGCCCTGCGGGTCGTGCCGGCAGCCAAGTCCGACGAGTTCATGGTCTCAGGCCGAGGTCTTCTGCACCTGGGCATTCTGCTCGAGACCATGCGCCGCGAAGGCTATGAGCTCAGCGTCGGCAAGCCCCGTGTCATCATGAAGGAAGAAGGGGGCATGAAGCTGGAGCCGGTGGAATACCTTGTGATCGAGTGTCCGCAAGGGTCCGTCGGTTCCGTCATGGAACTCGTCGGCAATCGCCGGGCAGAATGCCTGAAGATGGATGCCCGAGGCGAACTGACCCACCTGGAGTTCACCATCCCCGCCCGAGGTCTCATCGGCCTCAAGACCCGGCTGCTCACTGCCACCAGCGGTCAGGCCATCATGCACCACACGTTCTACGACTATCAGCCCAGCCGTGGAACCATCCCGTCACGGACCAACGGCGTGATGATCGCCACCGAAACTGGCCCCGCCACGTTCTATGCCATTGAAGGCTTGCAGGACCGGGGCGTCATGTTCGTCTCGCCGCAGGATCAGTGTTATGAAGGACAGATCGTGGCCGAGCATTGCCGCGACAATGACCTGCCTGTGAATATCGCCCGTGAGAAAAAGCTGACCAACATGCGGAACGCCAACGCCGAAAAGACGGTGGTGCTCAAGGCTCCCCGGCAGATGACGCTGGAAATGGCTCTCGAGTACATCGAAGACGATGAACTGGTGGAGATCACACCAAACTTCATCCGGCTACGGAAGATGATGCTCAAGGAAGCTGACCGCAAACGGTTCGACCGGTCGAACCGGGAGGCGGAATAAGTCTGCCTGCTGGACTTCCTCCAGAATTGTGTGATACTGGACGCTGCCTTTTACGCTAAGTAATAGAAGGCATCTGGATCAGGACATGAGTACTAGCCAGCCGACAAGCTCCGGGGCTCGCTTGTGGCAAAAGCAGACGCCGCAGAGCTTGTTCGATACCGTCGATATGCATCCAGCGTCAGAAGAGGCGATGCCTGAACGGATCGGCAACCTGCTGATCCGTCGCTGCGTCGGGCGGGGTGGCTTCGGCATCGTTTACGCCGCGTACGACGAAGGACTGGGAAAAGAGGTGGCGGTCAAGGTGCCGCGTGCCCAGTTGATACCCAACCAGATACTGATCGACCGCTTTGTCCGCGAGATGCATTCAGGCTCGCTGGATCACCCGAACATCCTGACCGTCCTGCAGGCCGGTACCGATAATCACGTCCCGTATCTGGTGATGCCTCTCTGCGAAGGCACCGACCTGGGTAACTGGCTCGCCAGGCGGAATCAGGATGACAGGGCCCTTCCCACCGAACTGGTTCTGCACTGGGTCATCCAGATCACCAAAGCGGTGGACTACGCACACAAGCGCGGTGTACTCCATCGCGACCTGAAGCCTTCCAATATCATGCTCGATCAGTCAACAGGCTCCACCAATCCTTACGACTGGGTGCCTCGCCTGACCGACTTCGGGCTGGCCAAGGCATTGACCAGCGAGGATAAGGGGTCGTCGCTCACCAAGCAGGGAGACATCCTCGGCACGCCAGAGTACATGTCCCCGGAACAACTGGCTGGCGATGTCAATAACATCGGCGTAGCGACCGATGTGCATGGTCTGGGAACCATTCTGCACGAGCTGGTCTATGGCGTCTCACCCTACGGCGGACACGACCGCACCAATACACTGTTCAAGGTCATCAACCTCGCACCGCAGTATCCGACCACGATGAAGCGGCGCGTGCCGCCTGATCTGCGGGCGGTGATCGAGAAATGCCTGGAGAAGAAGCCGGAAGATCGCTTCCAGAGTGCCAGTGAGTTGCTGGAAGAGCTGGAGAAGGTACGCGATGGCAAGCCCACCCGTACACGCCCGCTCACCTGGCTGGGGCATGGGCTTCGCTGGGGCTGGCGTCATCCGATTGGAGCATTGGCAGCCGGCATCATTGCGGTGCTCCTGGCGATTCTGGGCATCGGCATCGTCAAATACCAGCTCACTTCCCTCGCGAATGTGAAAGAGCTGCAGGAAAACAACAAGCGGCTGCAGGAGAAGGAGCAGGAACGAGTTCATACGATCGGGGCGTCCCTCATGAGGGAGGCCTTCTCCTTTTACAACGATGGTCGAACCGACCTGGCACTGGATCGACTCAACCAGCCGGAAGTGCAAGGCACCATGCCCCTGGTCGAGGGGCTGCTGCGGTATCAGCTCATGAATCGACAGGTCGTTTACTATCCGGGGCATTTTTCCCGCGTCGATCACATGGCGATATCCACGAATGAACGGTACATCATTACCCGCAGTCACGACGAGAATGTGCTGCTGACGGATCTGGTGACTGGTACCAGGCGATCGCTGGCGGAGCCAGGCGAATTGCTGATGCTTGGCCATACGGGGCATCGTTCAATTTTTATCAATCAGTTCGGTCAGGCCTGTGTCTGGCATGCACAGGATGAACGGCGACTCCATCGCCATACCCTGACGCCCTTGACCAATACCAGGTACGCCAGCATCGCCTGCTCTGCGGATCGCACCCAGATCTTCGCCACGCAGCCTGAAATCGGCTTAATCTGGTATGATGTTCGGCAACAACAGACCTTGCTGGTGCCATGGCCAAAAGGGCTCGAACCTCATTCCACTCGCACTGCTTCCACGTTGTGGTGCAGCCCCACTGGCAACTGGCTCATTATTGATCAAGTCGGGAAAGGCTATCTATCCTGGCACCGGGACGAGCCCGAGAAGCTCGTGCCACTCTGCTTGATGGCTCCACTCGATGGGCCACAAAATCTACCCATTCAGGCGATCTCCTTTCAGGAGCAAAGTGATGAACTCTACGCCTGGGTGTATCCCCATTATCGCGCCCACTTTCGTCGCAAGCCTCATCTGGTGACCGTAGCAACCTGCCCGGAATTGGGACGATGCAGTTACAATCTGGGACCGAATCCCGAGAACCGGATGTGCTGTCTGGATCGAAACAACAGCAACATACTCTATACCGGAAACAATTATGGCGAAGTTATTGCCGTGGACCTGGCTAGCGGGCAGGTCACCACCCTGGTCCAACATGCCAGCGAAGTGCAGGCAGTACTGCACGGAGCACCGGGCGAACTGTTCATCCTCGATGAGGCCATGCTCTTCGCCTATGATCTTCGTTCCCGGACTATCACACAGACATGGAAGATACCAGACATCCTGCGTGATGCCAAAGTGGGAGACTTCCTGAACTGGCTGCAGTATTTCCCTTCGGAACGAGCCTTGCTTGTTGCGGGTAACGATGGTCGCATTGCCAGGTGGAACCTCACGTATCAGCAGCCGGAAACACTCTGGCACCGCGAACGCAGTGAAGTGCATGGCATCGCGTTCTCCGACGATTCCCGTCTCCTGGCCACTGGTGCTGATAATGGCGATGTCCACCTCTGGGATCCCCAGACGCGGAAGTTGATCCGTTCCATCGACAAGGCACATGATGTCGTGGTCATGAGCCTCTGCTTCACGCCTGATGGGCAATCGCTTTTCTCCAGCAGTTACGATGGTGATATCAAGCAATGGAACGTGGCCACCGGCGCGCTGGTCCAGACCTATGTCGGTCCCCATATGCCGATTCGCTCCATAGCGTATTCCCCGAAGCATCGTCGTCTCTTTGCCGGCTGCCGCGAAGGCTTCCTGATCACGTGGGAGGAAGGGCAGCCCAACAAGTGCCTCTGGCGGCGACTGCATGAGAATAATATCAAGGGCTTCCACCTCTCTGCGGACGAATCACGACTCTACACCGGTGGCGAGGATTTCACCATCAAGTGCCTCGACCCGGCGACCGGTCAGCAACAATATGAACTCAATGATCAACAGCAATCGTGGTGTGTGGTGGAGCGGGGATCGCAACTCTACACTGCCGGAGCTGCTGCCCACCTGAGTGTCTTCGATCGGCTGGCGAAGCACAAAATCGCGGACTTCACTGATACTTTCAACAATCACTCTGCCCTGGTGGTCAGCCGCAATGGTGAGTACATGATTTCTGCGGGAGAGTCGGCTCCCATCCGGTTCTGGAACGTGCGGACCAGGCATGAACTGGGCATGCTTAACACCACTCAGGAGATGGTGTATATGATGGCTCTTTCCCCGGACGACAAGTACCTCGCAGTCGCCTGCAAATCAGGCAAGGTACTGATCTATCCTGTTGGTGCCCTGCCCGTACCCTCTGACAACAAATAAAGCCCACGGGAAGTTCCCGTGGGCTTCGGAGAGCTGCTGTCGTGCTTGACTGGTTACTTCGAGTAGCCAGCCTGCTGAACCATGCCCGCCTTCATCATCGAGCTGATCACATCGTTGGCAGCTTCCTTCACGCGGGGATCCATATCCACCGAAGCGTGGGCCAGCATGTTCAGCACTTCAGGACGGGTAGACTTCATCGAAGCCAGCGTGCGGATGGCGGCAACCTTCACCAGTGGTGCACGGTCATTCTGTGCCGCAGTCAGCAGCGCGTCTTCCACGTAGGGACGAACCGTTGGCAGCGTGGCCTGTTCCAGCCGCTGGGCAGCCCACTGGCGGTTTTCCCATTCCTTGGACTGGGCCAGCACATTGATCAGCTGCATGGTGTTGGCCACAGCGTCGCCATTACCAGGATTCATCTGGTGAATGCCAGCCATGATTCGATCGTTCATGCCGTCGCCGAAGGGCTGATTCAGGCAGTAGTAAGGAACCACGTTGGGGGAGTTCATGTAGCACCGGATAGAACTGCTGTTCATGGTGCAGAACGCGGGAACCATGGGTTGAGGAGGTGGGCCACCGGGTGTGCCATTGACTGCTGTCAGGTGCACGCCGGGAACTGGCACATTGATTTCGTCCTCGCGAACGCGATGACCACGATGGCTGCGGCCATGCCCCACTCCATGCTTGCTGCAGGCGTCGCAGCTGCCTTCAGGGCCGCCACATGTGGCACACTTCGAAGCAGCACACTGGCTATCGCAGGCCTTGGCAGTAGCACAGGGATCGCAAGCCTTGGTGGCAGTAGCACAGGGATCGCAAGCCTTGGTGGTAGTGGCACAGGGATCGCATGCCTTGGTGGCACACGGGTCACACGCCTTGACTGGTGCAGCAACTGTCTTGTAGGGGTCACACACCTTGGCCGGTGCAGCAACCGTCTTGCAAGGATCGCAGGCCACCTTGGCTGGCTCGCAGGGCTTGCATTCAGTCTTGGCTACAACTGGCGGGCAAGCAGGCTTGCAAGGCTCACATTTCACCGGAGCAGGTGCACAGGCAACTGGTGCACAGGCAGTCTTAGGTGCACAGGCAGTACCACAGCTATCGCAGTTCAAGGTCACTACTTCGTTGTTATCCAGTGCCTGGCAGCGATGGGTCATCACGCCGTGAGCATCACGAGCAGTGCCCAGAATCTTGTACTTGCGGGCCTTGCCGTTTTCCGTGATGGTGATCACTTCGCAGCCACCTACCAGTTCACGTGTGGTAGCAGCAGCGGGGGCAGGAGCCGTTTGCACAGGTGCAGCCTGGACAGAGACAGGAACCTGTGTCGGAACCACTGGCACCGAAACCGTATTCTTGATCGTCGCTGGTGCAGCCACTTCCTTGCGGACGGGTGCAACTTCAGACTTGATTGGCTGCGAAGCCACAGGAGCGCTGACAACAGGCTTGGCTACTTCGTTCCTGGGAAGCAGCGGAATCAAGCCGCCGTCCACAGACTGTACCTTGTCGCCATCCACAGGCACCTGATGACCGACTTGCTTGACTGCAGCATCAGCTGCAGGAGCCACCGGGCAACCCGTCGGGCGAACGCCGTTGACCCAGCGATAGAGCTTGATGCGCTCAGCAGCGCTCTTGGCCTTGGTGTTTTCCACCAGGGTCAGTTCCGTCTTGCTGGTGTTGGTTGTGGCTTGCATCACGGGCGTGCCGTCAGCGAGACGCCATACCTGGGTAATGACAGCCTTCTCCGTGGGGAAGTTCTTTTCCACCACTGTGATAGTTTTGCCCAGGCGCTGGTCCAGGGCGGGGAATGCATCATCAGCCTGGGCTGCACTGGTGCAGGCCAGCAGACAGACGAGCAACGCGGGGGCAACACGACACATGGCCTGGCTCTCCTTGCTTATTCTGAGCGCGCAGTCTCTGCGGGGAGACCTCTCAGTGAACCTGTGCGGGTTTGCTCACCGAGACGATGCGCGCGGCTTCTAACAGTGTTGCCCTGTGTATCGTCTTGGAAAGTTTAACCGCATGAGGGGAAGGGAACGAAGATGCGGAGGATGCACAGGGTAGGGGGCTTCAATGTGCACAACTTAACTCTGATACCGATTAGGTAAGATGGGTAACCCTACTCAGTTTCAATGACGGCTGGTTCAATCACCCGCATCCTGCGCCACGGACCCCACAGAAACCGACCGAAGATAAAGAGCATCAGCACGATCAGGTAGATCACAGCAAAGTTCCACGCCCAGAAAAAGCCCCAGCCCAGGACGTAACTCAGGTAGACCGGCAAGCCCAGGGTGAACAGCCCGCAGCCCAGATACAGCCAGGAAATAAAGGCAGTGTCACCTGCCCCACGCAGGCTGAATGCCAGCAGAACATTGACTCCATCAAAGGCAGCGTAGGCGGCTACATACCAAAGTAGCCCCGGTATCAGGGCCGAGACTTCCGCCCAGATTTCCGGCTCCTTGTCACTGGCGAAGAGACTCAGAATCGGACCGGGGGTAAGAGCAGTCAACAAACCCATGCTCGTCATGAAGATCACCGTGACTACGATGCCGATCCAGATGCCGCGCTCCGCCAGGTCAGGGCGTTCTTCTCCCAGACGCTGGCCCACATACACACCAGACGCCTGCCCCAGCCCAAGCATGGGAATGAAGAAGAGGGCATTGATCACAAAGACGTTACTGGTCGCAGCCAGCTCCGCCTTGCCGAACCATCCCACCATCGTCGTGAAGAGGGTCCAGGCAATCAGGTCGAAAGTTGACTGGAAGCCATTGGGCATGCCGTACTTGACGAGTTTGAAGAATAAAGGCGTATTCCATCCTCGGCCCCGCACGGTGGCAAATTGCTCATCGTACTGGTGTCGCATGAAGAGGTAGAGCCCGCAGAGTGCTGAGGCAGTACACCCTGCGACTGTAGCCCAGCCTGCCCCGACGATCCCCTCTTCCGGAAAGCCGAGCTTGCCAAAGATCAGACAGTAATCAAGCAGCCCATTCACCACGCAACCGATGGCATTGATCCAGATAACAGTGCGGGTATCCCCACGCCCCGAAAAAAACGAACATACCGCTGCAGTGACGGAGACAGGCAGGCCGCAGAAGCACAAGCAGAAGAAGTAGTCCGCTTCGAGAGCGACGAGCTTGGGGGAATGCCCAGCCAGCGCCATCAGCGGCGTAGCAACAGGGGCCAGGCAAATCATAGCCAACCCGCCCAGGATACACCAGTAGATTGCTTGCCAGACGATAGGCCCGATCTTCTCAAACTGCCTGGCCCCGAAGTACTGGGCAACAAACGTGGTAGCAAAGCTGCCCGTGTTCTGCACAAAGATCACCGGAATCCACAGCAACATCGACGAAGCCAGCGCTGCAGCGGAGGCATCAGGGTCATACTGGCTGAGGAAAGTGCGGTCGATGACAATCTGAATGCTGAAAAACAGATTGCTGAGCATGAGCGGCCAGGCGAGGCGCAGCACTTCGCGCAAGATCTGGACACTGGAGTGAGTGGCTGAAGAGGTCATGCGGAAGAGACAACCTCTGGTCGAGACAGGTTCGAGTGTGGAAATGAAGCAAGCCGTCTAAGGTAATCCTCAGACGGCTTGGTGTACTCAGGGGTGAGCAGCTTACTCGCTGCCAACCATCGCCAGGGCTTCGCGAATCTGTTTGCGAAGCAGGTTCGCCTTGGGAGGAATGCCCATCTTGGTGGGGCACTTCCGCAGGGCGGCTCGTTCCAGTCGCTTGGCAATCTTCCGACGCTTCATGGCCCGTGTTTCCGGGCGAACGCCACCGTATCGTTTAATGCTGCCCATGCTTCGCTTCGCTCCGCAGTAGCTATTAGCAGGAAGCTAGTAGCTAGTAGATTCGTGATGTTGTTTCGTAACAGCAGACCTCGAAAGGCCCGCAAGGTTGGTATTCTTCCAGCTACTAGCTTCTTGCTACTAGCTACTTTATCGCAGCTACTTGGCTGCTGCTTCTTCCTTCTTCTTGCCGTAGTTGGCGAAGCGCTTGTTGAAGCGATCGATCTGACCGGCGGAATCGAGCAGCTTCATCTTGCCCGTGAAGAAGGGATGGCTGGCGGAGGAGATGTCAAGCTTCACCAGTGGATAGGTCTTGCCATCGCTCCACTGAATCGTGTCCTTGGTCTTCACCGTGGAACGGCAGAGGAACGCAAAGTCAGCGGCGGTATCTTTAAAGACGACTTCACGATAGTCGGGATGAATCTTGTCTCGCATGGTCACACCTGGTGGTCTGATAATGAGCTGCTGGCAGGCAGCTGGTTACATCTTGCCTTCTTTGTACAGCACGTGCTTGCGCAGGGTCGGATCATACTTCTTCAGTTCGAGCTTGTCCGCCACATTGCGCCGATTCTTTTCGGTATAATAGCAATGCTTGCTTTCGCTGCTTTGCAGCTTGATGATCCCGCGGACATTCTTATCTTTGGCCATGTGCTCGCTCCGAACATCCCGGCTCACCGTTCGATACCGGTTAGTCAGTATAGCAGTGAGCGAAATACTGGCCATTGTGGCTGGGGAAATTCATGGGCAGATATCGCAAGATGTTGCCCTGTAAGGGTTTATGTCGCTAGCAGAATTACCGCCGAATCAGCGACTCATCGACAGTTATGGTCGTGTGCACAACAACTTGCGCATCAGTGTGACGGACCGATGTAATCTCCGATGCATTTACTGCATGCCCGAAGAGGTGGTCTTCCTCGATAAAGGCGACCTTCTTTCTTTTGAAGAGATGACTCGTTTCGTCAGCGTGGCGGCCTCGCTGGGCGTGAACAAGCTGCGCCTGACTGGCGGTGAACCGCTGCTGCGGAAAGATCTCGCAACCCTCGCTGCCATGCTCAGTCGCATCCCCGGCATTAACGATCTGGGGCTGACCACGAATGGACTTCTCCTGGCCCAGCAGGCCCAGGCACTGTTTGATGCAGGGGTGCATCGCCTCAATCTGAGTCTCGATACCCTCGATCCGAACCGGTTCCGCGAACTGGCCCGGCGGGACGGACTCGACCTGGTTCTGCGAGGGATTGAGAAAGCCCAGTCGGTCGGGTTCGCCAACATCAAGGTGAATGCGGTCATCATCCGTGGCATCAATGACATGGATGTAGTACCCCTTGCTCGTTATGGCCGCGAACAAGGCGTCCAGATGCGCTACATCGAATACATGCCGATTGGTGCCGAGTCGTGGGAACGAAGCAAATGCTACTTCGCTCACGAGATCATGGAACAGCTGGAGGAAGCTTTCGGTCCGCTGCTGCCTGCCCACGACTATGATCCGCGCCACCCTGCAATGGAATTCGAGTATGCCGATGGTGGCGGGCGCATCGGGATCATCGCCAGTGTCTCCCGTCCGTTCTGCAAGCAGTGCAATCGTCTGCGACTCACGGCAGACGGCAAACTGAGGCACTGCCTCTTTGCCCTGGAAGAGGACGATGTCAAACCGCTATTGCGGGCCACGACGTTTGATGAGGCAGCCCTGGCATCACTGATACAAGGCAATGTAGCCAGCAAGTGGGAAGGGCACGAGATCAACAGTGCCCAGTTCGTGAAGCCCGGCCGGACGATGCATGCGATTGGCGGGTAAGTCTCTGTATTGTGCTTAACAAAGCATGCGACTCGGGTGCCACGGTTTTCGTGTACGCACGATAACCGTGCCAATTCACCGCTAACAACGATTACGGATGTACTTTGTAACTCTGCCAGCGCGCCGATGTCCCCAGCGTACCGCTCCATTGTTCAACATAGCCACGATCAAGCATGCTGCCGCGCTGCAGGATTAGCCCTCGAATATCTTCCGCATCCTTGGCGCGTTCCGAGAAGAGCTTCAGCAAGATGATATCTTCCGCACTGGCAACACGAATGCTGAGGCCATTCAGTTGAATATACCTGGCTCGCTGCATGATCGATTCAGCCCAGTCACCATCGACTGCGATCATGTCAATAGTGACAAGTCGTTGTTCTACCTTGATATGTGAGCGGAGGATGTACATGTGCGGAAATGGCAATTGCTCGGGTTCAAACACAAAGAATGCCCTGCCATCCTTGACCAGTGCTTCCTGCAGAACGGTCCGATCCATGGCGACAATGAAATCGACATCCGAGGTGCTGCGCGGCTGACCATAGACTGCCAGCGCCATCCCACCGATTAGAGCGAAAGGCACTTGATGACTTGAGAGAAAACTACTTGCTACTTTGAGCGATTCGATCAAATCCGAATGCTTCAGGTTTGAGGAGTCCATAGGCCTTCCATTTCTCCAGGCGGTAGCGCTCCAGCCGTTCCCACAGGATATTGTTCACTTCCACAGGTGTGGCTTCGGGAAAATCGGCAACCACACCCGCCCGCGCGAGTTGCAGATTGAGATCACACAACCTGATGCCCTCAAGTAGACGCTGGCTTAGCACTTCGGGTGTTTCGTCGGGAAACATACGCCTCTCCTGCACCACGATAGTCTATAGTTTTCCACGAATCAGTTCATTCCATGACTGTCATCACCTTCATTTCTCAAGTTAGTCTTCATGCATGGCCGTTCTCTTTCGCAGTGCCTTGGTTTGTTGTATCGTTCAGATAGAATTGAAACATCTAATCACATCTGAAGGGTACGCTATCCCATGAAGCCCAGGAAGACAGTGAACGATGCGCAGGCTGTCTACAGCCTCGTGGAGCAGCGGTTTGTCGAACTCTGGGGCGACATGAGTTCCTGGTGGGGCGTCAGCCGTACCATGGCCGAGATCCACGGTCTGCTGTTTATCACCGGCACCCCTCACTCGGCCGAAGATATCCAGAACAGCCTGGGTATCTCGCGTGGCAACGTCAGCATGAACATCCGCACGCTGGTGGAGTGGGGCCTGGTTCGCCGGGTACGCAAGCGTGGCGACCGGCGTGACTACTACGAATCGCTGACCGATGTCTGGGAAATGTTCACCGTGCTGGCAGCCCAGCGGAAACGACGGGAAATTGACCCCATCGTGAAAACGCTGAAACAGTGCCGGACGGATCTCGACAGTCTGGAGAAGGGCAAGAAAGAGACCCCCGGTCATCATGTGGCCCGGGTCGATGAATTGCTCGGCTTCCTGCAGACCGTCGAGAAGGTGGCAGAGCACTTCTTCAAGCACAACGAAGGGTTGCGGGAAGCCATGCAGTTGCTCGCCCAGGCGGAGGTGTAGTCACGGGCTGATCCGCAGCCACGTCTCTTCCAGCACTACCGTCAGTACCAGCAACACCAGCGCAGCGAGCAGAAACCAGGGACGGGTCTCCATGTGCTCAGCATACACAAAACTGGTGATGCGTGACTTCTCCATGGAATCCAGTTCTCGACTGATCTGCGCCAGACTGGTCCCATCGCTAGCCAGGCTGGCAGCACCCTGAGTCATCTGTGAAACACTTTTCAGTATCGCTTCCGCTCGCTGTTGCTCTGCCAGACGATCCGGGTCGTTGCCAGCAGATCCAGTGAGAAAGATCGTATGCACCCGGATGCCCAGTGCAGCAGCAAGCTGCGCTGCCTGCCGGGGTTTGAGGGCGTCCTTGTCGAGTTCGGCAGGTACGGTGTGTTCGCCATCGCTGATCAGGATGATGGCGCGACTGGCTGGTTGCGAGCGCTGCAGCAGATCAACCGCCACCCCCAGTGCATCGCCAATGTTCGTGCTGCTATCAGGCACCGTGCCGATGGGCTTGGCCTGATCGAGAAAGTACCTGACCGAACTGTGCGTAAGCGTCGGTGGGCAGATATCAATCGGCCGGGCAGCGAAGGTGACTAAACCGATCGCATCGTTGCCTCTTGCAGTCCGGTCGTCCGTACTGTCAAGAAACTGCTTGATGACTGTGACCGCAGCTTGCAATCTCGTCACCGGACGACCTTCCAGCAGCACATCGGTTTCTCCCATGCTGCCACTGACATCCAGGACAAACATCAGTGCGATACCTTCGCTGGGTATAGCGCTGCCTGGCAGTGGCCAGCGTGGCCCCAGCAGTGCCAGCCACAGGCACAGTGCCGTCAGCAGTCGGCCTGTCAGCGGCCACCATCGTGCCCAGGCAATACGCGGACTTTGATCGCCAGCAGGCAGGAAGCGCAGGTCCGGGTGTCGTAATGCAGGCCGGTGCTTCTCCCGCCACCACCACAGCGGGGCGACTAGGAAGACGAACGGGAGGAACCACCAGGCAAGAGGCCAGGCTGAGGTCATGCTGTCTTCCTAGCGGCAATCGCAGGGTGGGTCGAGTTTGATTCCGCTCGATCATATGTCCACGACGGTTTCGCGCGCCCCACCCTGCGCGGATCGTCATCGCACTCAGCGCCAGCCGAATTCCTTACGAAGCCAGTCATTCAGTGGACGCCAACTATCCTTCTTCTGACGCTTCCAACATGCGAATCCATGCATGCCACAATACTGACCATCACGCCAACCCAAATCTCGTAGTTGCGGATCTTCTTGAGGCAACCTCTGTACAGGAAGCCATGCTATCTCTTCTGCAGGGTACTCTTCTATCTGATCTCGGTGAATACTCAGCACGAGTACGCGGCGATATACTCTCCAATAACCCTGTACATGGTGCCGTTCCACTACTTCTTTGAGCTTACATTGCATCACCTTACTTGCCGGTGGCAGACGTTTGCCGATCCAATCAAGGAAGACAACAATCGGACAATAGCCGACTTGTTTGTCTCCCTGTCGGTCAATGACGTACATCAACACCTTGTTCCCGGAACGTAACGTGTACGGGAAGATCCTGCCCACTGGCCATTCAAAGGAATCATTCCAGGTCTTCTTCGGAACTCGGATGGTCTTTGCTGCCGGTGGTGTCGAAAGCAGCCTGTCTCGGAGCTTTCCCAAGGCTGCCTTGCGACGGGGAGTGGTACCACTCATATCGCGTTGCGCCCAGCGTTTCAGAGCAGTGCCATTGTCGATGAGTTTGATTGCGCGCTGCTTAACACGCTCTTCCACACGGCCCAGGTCCCATTGCGTTGCAGCGAGTGCCAGCCAACAGGAAGGTCCGTCGTCGTAGTCCTTCACTTCCTCCCGAAAGTCGCGCAGTACTTGTCTGGTTGCCTGCGAACCGGATAGACCTTGTTCGAGTGCTTCACGATAGGCTTCGCGTATATCACACGCGATATCTTCTTGAAACAGACCGGCACCCCAAGCCCCCATGATCAGCCCTCATCAGTCGTGAGTTCCCGAACCTATGTAGTTACGGCCCACCCAGCGATCGCTGTAACACTTCCTGCGTCAACACCTGCCGCTCGGCGTTCCCGCCCGGTTTGGCGTACCAGAACGAGGTCGCGCAGTAGTGCAGGTTGGTGTTCGGGGCATCGGCTCGCACTTCCAGCTCGTGTCGCAGAGCAGACTGGAAGGCGATGCGGTCGAGCAGCCTGGCACGGAAGAGGCTGGTGTGACCTTCATGCCCCTGCACGGAGCCGTCATGCCGGGGCTGAGCACGCCAGGGCAGGCTGAACAGTGTCTTGTCTGCCCACCCGAGACCGAAATCGTCATCGGTGCCAGTGCCCCAATGACTGGGAAACGTGCCTCCGTCGATCCAGACCTTGCTGTCTCCCTCGCCCCACCAGTCTTTCAGCGGGTTGAAGACACTCAGCAACGTACCAACGTGATGGCCTTGACCCTGTAACTGCAGCAGGTGCCAGTCCTGAAACGGTCTGCTTTGAAAGCTGGCCGACTGCCAGCTGGTGTGAAAATGCAGGCTCCGCTCGTTCCACCGGTAAGGTACATGCGTCAGGGAGACTTGCACGTTGACATTTTGCCCTCCCAGGTTCTTGAGCGTGAGTCGGGCATTGCGGGCATAGGGCATGATCCAGTGGCAGGTCAGCTTGCCGGAAGCAGTAACACGCAAAGGCAACGTGGAGAGTGGATTGCACCCCGGTCCGGTGCCGAAGAAGTCGCCCAGCGGTGCGAGTACTTGTGGCGACTTGGCACCATCGAAGTTGATCGTGAGTACCACCTGTCGCAGCGCTTCAGTCAGTCGTTCTGCCTGTACCTGCGCTTCGATTTGAACGATGGCTCGATTCGTGGCCTGCCCCGGGGGTTCAAGCAGATCCAGGGTTCGTTCCTGGCCCGGGTCCAGGCTGCCAGCTTCCATGACAGCACGTTTGACGGCGTCCGTATCACCAGGCTTCACGCCTCCGAGTTTCGTTGCCCATTCACCAGCGCTCGGCGTCTGCTGCGCTGTCAATGCTTCACCAAGTGCATTCAGTTGCTTCTCGTGTTCAACCACGTCTGCCACATTCCACGATTTGACCGCAGTGCCTTCCGGATAGCGACGGTAGCTGATCTGGTATTGCAGCGTGGGGCGCTCAACCACGACGAGGCACCGCGATTGAAAAGGAAGGGGGTAGAGCATCTCATAACCGCGTGCCTTCACCGACGCCCAGGGGCTGGGGATGGGCTTCATCAGCTTTCCCCCATCATTGAATTGCCACTGTCCACTCAGCAGTTCCAGCAGCTTGGAATCAATGACGGGGCCAGGTTGATCGTCGAGGTAGATCTTCACCCGTCCTGCTTCACCGGGGTTGGAGGACCAGAAACGGGTCAGGCAACCGGGGCCTGCGATATCGGCCAGCACCGGACCGGATGGGTGAGGCGTGAAGGCTGCAGCATCGATGTAACCCTGATGCGACGCAGCCTGACCTTCACCATCGTAGGAATAGACATACAAGGCACCAGGGACATTCCTCCGGTGCCGTGCGATACCGACCTTGGTACCTGCGGGAAGCTTGCCTGTCGGTTTGCTGCCTCGTTGCGGAGGCTGGGCATAATAGGCAGTCTCAGCGTTCACCACACCTTCGTATAACGCGTGTCCCCGATCATGATTGGCGAACCAGGTTTCAGGCTGCTGAGGCGAGACACTGGCCCGGTCGTAACTGCTGACCTGATGCGTCGTGAACGGGATGGCAGGCGTTTCCAGCAGCGTGGAGAGATCGCTGGTTTCCTGCAGCAGGCTCAGCCAGTCGATACTCTTCGCGGGAGGTTGGCAGAGGAGTGTGAGGATCAACAGCAGCATGCAGCCATCCATCCGAAGAGGGTCACCCTCTCCCCCTGTACTCAGGGGGAGGCGGAGGGGGTCACTCTTCTACTGTAGTTGCATTTCGTAGTAGATGCTATTGGGATCGAGACGGTATTCGCCGAACGGGTCTCGGCGCTGAAAGCCGAAGCGTTCATACAGCTTGATCGCCGGGTGCTGGTGAATGCCTGTCTCCAGCCGCAAAATACCGATACCATGTTGTTGAGCGAACGTGCCCAGGTGACGGAGCATCGCCTGGCCGTATCCCCGTCCCTGATGCTCCGGACGAACGAACATGCGTTTGACTTCGCCGTAGTCGCTGAAGAGCTTGATGCCGCCACAGCCTACCGGAATGTCACCCGCGTTCATCACGAAGAAGTCGACCTGTTGTGCTACGAGCTTCTCTACGCTGAAACCATGTCGACTCTGGGCCGGGTAGCCGAACGATTCGAGATGTGCTTCCAGCTCGTTGATGAGCTCCACTGCAGCCGGAGTGTTTGGCATCACTTGCTGAATGTGAACAGGCATGAGGATGCTCCGCAACCGATATCCCAGTTGTACAGGTGCAATCTGCCGGGGTCCTGCAAGGGTTCGATTTCTTTGCCACGGTAACTATCCTACCTCCTATGGCACGTTACTCCATCGGCATCGATCTCGGCACCACCAACTGCGCCCTGGCTGCAGTGGAGATGGTCAAGCGCAAGCATGATGTGCTGCCGGTGCCCATCGAACAACTCGTTGCACCAGGAGAGGTGGCAACGAGACCGCTGTTGCCCTCCTTCCTCTACCTGCCCAGCGACCATGAACTGCCTGCCGGGGCGATGGTGTTGCCCTGGGATGCCGAGCGGAAGTATCTGGTGGGCGAAGCGGCTCGGAACTGGGGGGCCAAGGTTGCCGGGCGGCTCGTCACTTCCGCCAAGAGCTGGCTCTGTCACGATGGTGTCGATCGCCAGGCTGCCATCCTGCCATGGGGCGGCCCGGCAGACGTGCCCAAGGTATCCGCCGTCGATGCCTCCACCCGTTATCTGCAGCACCTCGCGCAGGCATGGAACCACAGCCAGCGGAACGAGAAGACCCCGGCCCGTTTCGAAGAGCAGCAGATCACCCTCACCGTGCCAGCCTCGTTCGACGACGTCGCCCGGCAACTGACTGCCGAGGCAGCCCGTCGCGCAGGCTTCCTCCATGTCACCCTGCTCGAGGAACCGCAGGCGGCGTTCTATGCCTGGATCGCCCAGGCCGAGCGCGATCGCCGGCGCAAGCAACCGCTCGAAGAAGGCATGACCTGTCTTGTCGCCGATGTCGGCGGTGGCACCACCGATTTCAGCCTGATCGACTGTGTCGCCGAGGATGGCAGTCTCGGCTTTGTGCGCCGGGCCGTAGGCGATCATCTGCTGCTCGGTGGCGACAACATGGATCTCGCCCTCGCCCATCGCATGGAAGAGAAGCTGGGCACCGGGCAACTTGATGCCGGGCGGTTCGCCCAGCTGGTGCAGGCCTGTCGGGCAGCAAAAGAAACGCTGCTGAGCGAAGGTGGTCCCAGCGAGTGCCCGGTCACGGTCGTGGGTCGGGGCCGGTCGGTGGTGGGAGCTGCGCTGACGACCACGCTCACTCGCCGCGAGGTGGAGGAGCACATCCTCGATGGCTTCTTCCCCCTGGTGCCCAGCGACAGCGAGCCGCAGCGGGCCAAGAGCGCCGGCATCCACGAGATGGGCCTGCCCTTCGTGAGCGATGCCGCCATCACCAGGCACCTCGCCAGCTTCCTCCGCCAGCACGAGGTGACGCCCGAGAAGCCCCCGGCAGCCATCCTCTTCAACGGTGGCGTTTTCACTCCCACCATCCTGCGTGAACGCTTCCTCGCCGTGATGAAGCAGTGGTTTGGCTCCGAGTGGGAGCCCCTGGTGCTCAACACGCCATCGCTCGATCTGGCGGTAGCCATCGGGGCGGCTTACTTCGGCAGGCAGCGCGAATACGGCGGGCGGGCCATCGCCGGCGGTCTGGCCCGGTCGTACTACATCGCCATTGCCGATGCTGGTGACACGGCTACGTCACACCAGATGCTCTGCGTGGTGCCGCAGCACATGGAGGAAGGAAGCACCATTGATCTGGAGAAGCCGGTGCTGGAGCTGTCGCTGGGGCAGCCGGTGCAGTTTCCCCTCTACACTTCCACGGTGCGAGGCAAGGACAAGGCAGGCAAGCTGCTGTCGATCCCGGACAAGCACCTGCTCAAGCTCGCTCCATTGCAGACGGTACTCCGAGGCGGCAAACGAGCCGGCGTGAAGGGGGTCCCGGTGATGCTAACGAGCACACTGACACCGGTGGGCACGCTGGAACTCTCGCTGGTGGCGCAAAACAGCCCGCAGCGCTGGCGGCTCGAGTTCAACACCCGCGCGGTGGCAGGCAGTGCTGCGGAACCGGCCAGCGACGAGACGGA
The DNA here is from genome assembly GCA_046350055.1 of Gemmatales bacterium. GTDB lineage: Bacteria > Planctomycetota > Planctomycetia > Gemmatales > HRBIN36 > JAEUIE01. The sequence continues at coordinate 1,262,513 of JAXMBC010000001.1, forward strand.
AACTGTCAGTCACCTAGATCAACCACCGGAACAGTCCTTCCCCGAAGACCGCATCGAGTCGGCCCTCAGCGTCATGCGGGAAGTCTACTCTCATGCAAACGAAGACGCGGCCCGGCAACTCACCAAAGAGTGGGAACAACGGCTCGAGGCCAGCCGCCGCGATTGGCCCTCATCCCTCTGTCGCCGCCTGGCCGATGGGCTGATCGAGATCGCCGAGCAGCGTCGCCGGTCGCTGCCGCATCTGTCCCGGTGGTACAACCTCACGGGCTACTGCCTCCGGCCTGGCTATGGGGATAGTCGCGACCGCTTCCGCGTTGAGCAACTCTGGAAGCTGCTCTGTGCGCCGGGCAAGACCAGCGAAGGCGGCGCCGACTTCTGGATCCTCTGGCGACGCCTGAGTGGCGGCCTGACACCGAACTGGCAGATGACCCTGCTCGACCGCCTGCGTCCGGTGCTGCTCGCGGGCAAGAGCGCCATCAAGCCCAACAACAACGAGCTGGCAGAGATGTGGCGGGCCGCTGCAAGTCTGGAACGCCTCGAACCCAAAGTAAAGGGTCTGCTGGCAGAGCCACTGTTGAAGCAATACCGCCGACCGCCAGTGGCCCACTATGCCCCCTGGGCGCTGGCCCGTCTGGGTTCACGGGCCATGCTCTATGCACCCATCAACCATGTAGTGAGTGCTGAGATGGTCAGCCCGTGGATTGAACAGCTGTTGCCCTATCAGCCAGTTCATGAATCGGACCGCAGAAGCTGGCAATGGACGCTGACAACCATGAGCCGGCGCATCGGCGTACGTGGTTTGGACATTGACGAAGGATTGCGGACAACAGTGTTAGCCACGCTCAAGCAGTATCACGCCCCGGAGCGCTATTTGCATCTGGTAGCCGAGTTGAGCACCCTGGAAAGGGAGGAAGAGCAACAGATGTTCGGGGATGAGCTGCCGCTGGGTCTCAAGGTGATGGCTACTGGTTGAAGTTGGTCAACCTGTTTAACAACTACATGAGATTACTTGGCCTGAAGTATCACATTAGGTAACCTCTGCCGATTGCGCTCGACTCCGGCATATCCGCCACCCGGCCATGGTAATTTCTTCACAAGTTATACGTCTGTGTTGGTCGATGCCCCTACTGAGACTGTCTCCTCGGACTTCCTCATGCACCGCTGGCAAGGATGCCTGTTACTCCTCATCGCTGGGCCGTTATGGGCTCAGGAATGGCGTCCTGTCTCGCAAATACCGGCGGAGCCGACTGCCCCTGTCATCAAACTGGGCAAGCCACGGCTGACTCGCAGCGAAACTCCCGAACTGGTAGCCCAGCCACTGCCTCGGGAATCCATCAAGTATCAATCCACTCGGTACAACGATCTGGCCAGCGTGCCCGAACCAGTCTTTGGCGGCCAGCCACTCAACCTGCTGCAAACCCGCTACCAGGGGCCGGGCAGTGCTGCCGAAGAAGCATTCAACTGCGGCCAGGTTCCCGGCTCAGGCGGCGGAGCAGCACCCCCTGCTGGAGCACCTGCTCCATACTACGGTCAGACTGCTCCTCCCCCCGGTGCTGCTCCGGGTGCCCCTGCACCGTACTACGGCCAGCCAGGGGCTCCTCCACCGGGCGCCCCGGCTTCCAGCACTACACCCTGGTATCAGCCCGTCAAAGACTGCTGGAACCGCATCTTCGGTGGCGGCAGTTCCAATAACGGCATACCTGGCACCTGGGATGCCCGCAGCGATCAGGGCTTCAAGGACTTCATTTCGCCCGTCAGCAACCCGACCTACTTCGAAGACCCCCGTTCGCTCACCGAGTTCCGCTTCATTGGCACCTACCAGAAATCGCCTGACGACAACATCCTGATGGATGGCGGTCAGATCCTCGACTTCAACTTCCAGGGACGCATCAGCATCAATGACAACTGGTCGCTGACGTTGCAGCGGCTGGGCTTCTCCAACGTCAAACCCGGCAGTGCTGCTCTCGGTGGCTACTCCGGCGGCACCGGGTTTAACGATCTGCAAATGGGCGTCAAGTACACCTTCCTGCGTGATACCCGCAGCGAAAGCCTGCTCGCTGCGGGCGTGAGCTTTGAGCTGCCCATCGGCAGCAGCAATGTCCTCTCGGGCAGTGGCACCGGCATCACCCCCTACCTGAGCTACGGCCAGGGCTTCATGGATAACTGGCACCTGCTTGCTGCAGGCGGTTACCGCTTCGGCATCTCCAGCGGCAGCAGCGACTTCCTCTTCCTCAGTGGCCACCTCGATTATGGCTTCTTCAAGCGGTTCTATCCGCTCGTCGAAATGAACTGGTACTACTACACCGGCAACGGCGACCGCCAGCCAGTCGACTTTGAAGGTGGCGATCTCAAGAATATCGGCGCCAGTGGCGTGGCAGGCAGAAGCCTCGTCACACTGGCCGGTGGCTTCCGCTTCAAGTTCAGCGAATCGCTCCAGGCCGGTATCATCTACGAGATGCCTGTCGTCGGCACCGATATGCTGGAAAAGTACCGGGTGATGTTGGATTTCATCATTCGGTTCTAAGGTTGTAACGTCATTATTTAGAGCCTCACCAACGATTTGATGAGGCCATCACATTTAAAGTTTAGAGCGTTTATTTAGATTGCTGGCTAGATTCTTGCTGAGTAACCTTCAATTGCGAACTAACTACTGGAGTTCGTGCAACGTTTACAGTGGGCTTTGCTGAGTTTTCCAATAGGTTCTGCTTCCACTCAGGCCAAGTTTGCACGACTCTCTGTGCAATCTCCTGTTGTCTCTTAAATTCGTCCCTGCTCATCATCATGCCTCCTGTACTCCAAGCATTTCGGATTGGAGCTTACCAAAGAGTCTACAAGCATTTGCCTCATCTTCCAGATATGAGGTGGGCTTCATTTGTATCCTCAGTCGTGATTTCTCGATAGTCCAATCAACTTTAGTGCCATCTGAGTTCTTCCTAACAATATCGTAACTCGCTCCAAGGTTCATTGAGAATAAGTCGAAGAACCTTCGAGGACCAATTCCAACAAATGCGTCGAATTTAACCCTTGACGATTCTTCCGCTAATCCAGGTGGGCAGATTGCGTCTTCATGGAAGTCAAGGGCTTTGCTTTTTGGATATGGCTCGACATAAACAACCCGCTTAACCCCTGCTGCAATAATATGCTTAGCACAGTTGTGGCATGGAAAGGTCGTGCAGTACAATGTTGTACCTATGGTTGACAAACCGTTTCGTGAACAACAAAGAAGTGCCTCCATCTCGGCATGGACTACTCTGCCGTACTCAGTCAAGTCACGAAGAGGACTTTCATCCAGCAAGCTCCTCACTTTTGCTTCATCTGCAGCAGGAATCGCAATCTTCAATCTTTCTACGATGCGATCGATAATCTCAAGCTGTTCAGCTCTATTTGAATCACCGGCCTTTCGCATATAGTCTCTTCCATTCGGCGTGTCACATATTCTTCTAGTAGTCAGATCTCTATTGGGCCAATAAAGGCCACCCTGAGCCTTTGGGCAGTCATTTGCACCTGTTGACAATATCTGAGAATCTATTGTAACTACTGCTCCTACCTGCCTCGACATATCAGCTGATCTTAACGCAGAAGCAAATGCCATAAACATTGCATGTTCATCGAAGGTTGGCGTGACATAAGGATCACCAAACCATAGCGATACTATTCTTGTAATATCATGTCTAAGTTGATCGCGATTAGGCCGTGTTGACATTGATCTAGCATAAGTTGGGGCAGAGCGGTAAACCAGTGAAGTCCAAGGAAGGATTTTCTGGAGAAAGATCATGCGACGATTCGAGCTCACGGATGAGCAGTGGGAGAAGATCAAGCACCTGCTGCCAGGCAAAGAAGGCGATTCAGGACGTACGGCCAAGGACAATCGACTCTTTATTGATGCTGTGTTGTGGACGGCCCGCACCGGTGCTCAGTGGCGTGATTTGCCTGCTCGCTTTGGTAACTGGAACAGCATCTATCAGCGGTTCAATCGCTGGGCCAAGGCGGGGCGTTGGCAGGAAATCTTTGAGCGAATGCAAGATCCTGATCTGGAATGGCTGCTGATCGATTCGACGATTGTCAGGGCCCACCAGCATGCAGCAGGAGCCCTGAAAAAAGGGGAGACCAAGCGTTGGGACGATCTCGGGGAGGACTGGGAACCAAGGTCCACATTGCCTGCGAAGGGCTTGGGTTGCCAGTTCGCTTCCTGCTAACTGGTGGCGAAGTGCATGATGTCACGCAGGCGTCAGCCTTGATCGATGGAATCTCCGCGGAACAAGTCATCGCCGACAAGGGCTACGATAGCGATGCAGTCGTTGAGAAGATTGAGGAGCAAGGCGGTACGGCCATTATTCCTTCCAAGAGCAACCGCAAAATGCCTCGTCCCCATGACCGCGCGACCTATCAGGAACGGAATCGGATTGAGCGTTTGATCAATCGTCTGAAACAATGTCGCCGGATCGCGACTCGCTACGACAAAACCAGTCGCAACTTCCTGGCATTCCTCTACTTAGCGGGCACCATGCTCTGGCTGGCGTAATTGTCAACACGGCCTAGATGATATCCTGACAAAAAAGTCTGCTAAATGAAATGTTTTGTTCACACGTTGGCCATGAACGACATTTGTTTCATCGCTATCACGAGCAATCAGGCTTCTTGCTTGATCTTCGCTCATTCCTCGATCAGTCTGAAGGTGAACGAGCCGCCGAGACTCATCCGCATGAACCCCAATCAATACGAACCCATGTGGATAAATCCGGCGTAATTGCGCAACCTCTTCTGGCCGTTTCAGCGAATTAATAATGTAGGCTGTTTTTGGGGATGGTTTGGATTGGTCATTCTCCTTGTCTCGCTTTGCAAAAATCATCGATGCAGCACCTAGTGCTAATATTTCACATTTGCCACTTGCCTCCCTTGCACGATTACCCGCATCCATGAGGTTACTAATGCGCATAAACTGACATGAACCATGGTCAGGTACAGTACACAAAGTCGGAATAACCTCTTCGGATACTTTCATTGAAATGACATTGTAGCCCGCTAGGTTCAATCGCTCCTTCAGCAATTCAGTAATCAAAGTAGTTTCAGTACCAACTGCACTAACCAAGCCAATAACAAGTTCGGAATCGAAATCTGTCGTCATGTTATCAATCCTTTTAGTGAACATTCCATAGTATATTTGCAAAAATGAAGTAATGCAAAAAAACATATGCATATTAACGGTTACTTCTACTTCGCCAACCGCTCCTGAATCGGCTTCACCCGTACCGTGCTCCCCTGCAGTGCTGAACACGCAGCCACCGCAGCATGCGCTGCCGACATCGTCGTGATGCACGTCACCCCACGCCCCACCGCCGCGGAGCGGATCTTCCGCTCATCCGACCGGCTCACCCGGCCACTCGGCGTATTGATGATGAGCGCCACTTCGCCGTTCTGCAGCAGATCGAGGAGGTTCGGGCGGCCGGTGCTGATCTTGTTGATCTCCCGGCACTTCACCCCGGCTGCCTGCAGGACTTTCAGCGTGCCTGCGGTTGCCACCAGGTCGTAGCCCAGCTTGGCGAAGGTCTGAGCGATGGGAGCGATGTGTTCCTTATCGCGATCCGCCACCGAGAGAAACACCAGCCCACTCTTGGGCAGCGCATTGTTCGAAGCGATCTGGGCCTTCGCAAAAGCCATCGGGAAGTCTTCGTCGATGCCCATGACTTCGCCGGTGGACTTCATTTCGGGGCCGAGAATGATATCGACGCCGGGGAACTTGTTGAACGGGAAGACTGATTCCTTCACCGAGTAATAGCTGGGCGTGATCTCTTTCGTGACGCCCAGTTCCGGCAGCGTCTTGCCGACCATCACCAGCGAAGCGATCTTCGGCATGGGCACGCCGATAGCCTTGCTGACAAACGGAGCAGTCCGGCTGGCACGCGGGTTCACTTCCAGCACGTACACCACCGGCTTCTCGCGGGCGTTGTCGTTGTTGCCAAAGGCTTTGAAATTGGCCACAGCAAACTGGATGTTCATCAGCCCCTTCACCTTGAGGGCAAGGGCCAGCTTGCGGGTCTGCTGCTTGATCTCCTCGACGATCGCTGGAGTCAGGCTGTACGGTGGCAAGACGCAGGCGGAGTCACCCGAGTGGATACCTGCCTCTTCGATGTGCTGCATCACCCCGCCGACAATCACATTCTTGCCATCACACAGTGCATCGACATCCACCTCGACGGCGTTATCGAGGAAGCGGTCAATCAGGATCGGCTTGCCCGGCGACACATCGACAGCCTTGGTCACATAGCGTTCCAGGTCAGCTTCATCGCCCACGATTTCCATCGCCCGGCCACCCAGCACATAGCTGGGGCGAACAAGCACGGGGAAACCAATCCGCTGCGCCGTGCGGATGGCATTGGGCACATCAAAGGCGATGCCACTGGGTGGCTGCTTCAGACCCAGCTCATCGATCAGGGCCGAGAAGCGTTCGCGGTCCTCGGCAATGTCGATGCTGTCCACACTCGTGCCGATGATGGGTGCATGCGCTGCTTCCAGAGCCTTCGCGAGATTGAGCGGCGTCTGCCCGCCGAACTGCACGATGATGCCGTCAGGCTTCACTTCCTCGATGATGTGCAGCACGTCTTCGGCCGTCAGCGGCTCGAAGAAGAGCATGTCGCTGGTATCGTAATCGGTCGAAACGGTCTCCGGGTTCGAGTTGACCATGATGGTCTCGTACCCTGCCGCCTTCAAGGCAAACGACGCCTGGCAGCAGCAGTAGTCAAACTCGATGCCCTGGCCGATGCGGTTGGGCCCGCCGCCCAGGATCATGATCCGTTTCTTCTGGCCGCGGGGCTTCACCTCGTTCTCGTTCATCTTCTCCGCACCCAGTTGCACCGGCGGAGCATCGTACGTGGAGTAGTAGTAGGGCGTGTACGCTTCGAACTCCGCAGCGCAGGTATCCACCAGCTTGTAGACCGGATGAATACCGAAGTCCTTGCGCCGCTGGCGGACTTCGCTCTCGCTCACATTCCAGATGTTGCAGAGTTGACGGTCGGAAAAGCCATACTGCTTCGCCTGCCGCATCACCAGGTCGCTGACCTGGTCGAGACTGGTGTAGCTGCGCAGTTCCTCTTCATACCGCACGATCTCGGCAATGTGATGCAGGAACCAGGGATCGATATTGGTACGCTTGTGGATATCCGCTTCCGAGAGACCCGACTTCAGCGCATAGCGGAGGAACCAGATACGGTCGGAATTCGGCGTGGCCAGCTTCTGTTCAATCTCTTCCCGCGTCGGATGCTTGCTGGTGCCCCAGCGGTCGAGCCGGTCACACCCCAGCCCGAAGTGGCCCGTCTCCAGCCCCCGCAGCGCCTTCTGCAGCGATTCCTTGAACGTGCGGCCAATCGCCATCGTCTCACCGACCGACTTCATCTGCGTCGTCAGCGTCGCATCCGCATCGGGGAACTTCTCAAACGCCCAGCGGGGAATCTTCGTCACCACATAGTCAATGGTCGGTTCGAAACACGCTGGCGTCTCGCGGGTGATGTCGTTCCGGAGTTCATCGAGCCGGTAGCCCACCGCCAGCTTGGCTGCAATCTTGGCAATAGGAAAGCCCGTGGCCTTCGAGGCCAGCGCGGAACTCCGGCTCACACGCGGGTTCATCTCGATCACGATCATCCGCCCGTTGGCCGGGTTGATCGAGAACTGGATATTGGAACCACCGGTTTCGACGCCGATCTCGCGAATGACCCGGATGGCTGCATCGCGCATCCGCTGGTATTCCTTGTCCGTCAGCGTCTGGGCCGGGGCGACGGTGATGCTGTCGCCGGTGTGGATGCCCATCGGGTCGAGATTTTCAATGGAGCAGATGATGACCACGTTATCCGCATGGTCACGCATCACTTCCAGTTCGTATTCCTTCCAGCCCAGGCACGATTCTTCGACCAGCACGCTGCGTACCGGGCTGAGATCGAGCCCGCGGGCGATCATCTCGAAGAACTCGGTGCGGTTGTAGGCGATGCCACCACCCGTACCACCCAGGGTAAAGCTGGGACGCAGGATGCACGGCAGGCCGACAAGATCGAGCACATCCCGCGCTTCATCCAGGTTGTGGATCTGCTTGCTCTTGGGCAGGTCGAGGCCGATCTTCTCCATCGCCTGCTTGAAGGCCAGGCGGTCTTCCGCCTTGTGAATCGCTTCGGGCTTGGCCCCGATCATCTCGACGTTGTACTGCTTCAAAATACCCTTCTGGTGCAGCGTCATGGCCGTGTTCAGACCAGTCTGCCCGCCCAGCGTCGGCAGCAGCGCATCAGGCCGCTCGACCCGGATGATCTCCGCAACATATTCCCAGGTGATCGGTTCGATGTACGTACGATCCGCCATCTCCGGATCGGTCATGATCGTGGCGGGGTTGCTGTTGACGAGGATGACTTCGTACCCTTCTTCGAGAAGGGCTTTGCAGGCCTGGGTGCCGGAGTAATCAAATTCGCAAGCCTGGCCAATGATGATGGGGCCAGAGCCAATGATCAGGATCTTCTTCAGATCGGTACGTTTCGGCATCGTGTCTCAAGTCCTGGGTGCTGAGTCCTGAGTGCTAATCTGCAGTCCGTACGGGGAGGTGGGACTATGGCATGATTTACGGAATGATGGCGCATTATGTAGGGTACGCGGGGCATACCTCACAGAAGTGGTCTGGATGCAACCGGCCACTCACGTCAGCGCACGGAATGCGGTGGCACGGAAACGCGGTATGTCCGCTTTTCCGTGTGAGAGTTGCTGTTGTGGTACGTCCAGGCACGGAGGAGACGGAGTACAGTCACCTCCATGGCACCCCAGCTCCCCGGGCACCCCGGCTGCAACATCCGAGGGTAAGCGGGTGCCATGCTCACGGCACGATGCCGTGAGCATGAGGAGGGGGAAGAGACTTCGCGAACGGAGCCGTGGCACGGTACTTGGTACTCCAAGTGCAGTGAAGCCACGCGAAGGTATCACGTGATCTCAGCACTGCTTGTTGAGTACACAAAACAGTGCCACAGCATACAATCGAATTTCAAAGCAGTGCCACCAAGCCTGAGCATGCCGTGTGATTTGACGTGGCAAGCTATGATGAACCTTGGTAACTTCTTCTACATCTTTCATTAATAAGGCGATTCGCAGGGCTAGGACAAACAATGAACACATTACACCGATTTACTCGTATCGATTTCGAACGATTCAAGGCTTTCGAGAAATTCAGTATACACCTGCGTCATTTCAACATACTTGTGGGCCCAAATAACGCTGGGAAGTCTACCATCTTAACAGCCTTCCGTATCTTGGCGGCGGCAATGAGAAAGGCAGTTGTCCGAAGGCCTGAAGTAGTCATGGGCCCAAAGGGTGAAACATTAGGTTATCACGTTGACATAGGTGCCATATCCGTAAGTGAGGAGAACATCTTTTTTAATTATGATGACACTGAACCGGCATCCGTCAGATTTTCACTATCGAATGGCAGAAGGCTGGTACTCTATTTTCCAGCAGAAACAAGAAGATGTAATTTAATATGCGAAAGTAGTGATCGTTGTGACAATCCTACGGCCTTTAAGAAACAGTATAGTTGTTCAATTGGCTTTGTGCCTGTTTTGGGGCCCGTCGAACATTTCGAACCACTCTACGAGAAGGAAGCAGCACGTCAGGCACTATTCAACTACCATGCAGCAAGGAACTTCAGAAATATCTGGTATCATTATCCGGAGCAATTTTCAATTTTCCGTGAAACACTTAATCGAACTTGGCCAGGCATGGATGTTAAGCCACCTGAGATTGAGCGTTCGTTAGCGAGGCCTCGGCTCGTTATGTTTTGCCCAGAGCAGAGAATCCCTCGCGAAATCTGCTGGTCTGGGTTTGGGTTTCAAGTTTGGTGTCAAATGTTGACTCATATTATTCAATCTAAAGAAGCGTCATTGTTTCTAATTGATGAGCCTGACATCTATTTGCATGCAGAACTACAACGTCAACTACTTGTATTACTTCGCAATCTCGGCCCTGATATCCTTATCGCTACTCATTCTACAGAAATCATTACCGAGTCCGAGCCAGATGATATTGTGCTTATTAATAAGGAACGCAAAAGCGCACGGCGGCTTAAGAACCCTGCAGAATTATTCGAGGTATTTCATCTATTGGGATCGAATCTGAATCCAATACTAACGCAACTTGCCAGAACTCGTAAGGCTGTATTTGTGGAGGGAAAAGACTTCCAGATACTTGGGCGATTTGCGCAAAAGCTGAAGAAATCAAAAACCAGTGTACGTGGAGGATTTGCAGTGATCCCAGTAGAAGGATTTAACCCACAAAAGATCAAGAGCTTAAAACACGGGATGGAGACGACTTTAGGTGGCAAGATTCTTGGAGCAGCAATACTTGATAAAGACTATCGATCCAATGAAGAATGCAGTTCTATTGAAAAAGAAACTGCGTTGTTTTGCGATATCGTATCGATCCATAAACGCAAAGAGATTGAGAACTTTTTGCTAGTTCCTAGCGCCATTGATCGAGCTGCACAGCGTCGTGTCTCAGATCAAGCAGCCCGATCAGGTAAGAAGGTGGAATATAATGCATGTGCGCAGAAAGTACTAGAACAGTTTGCTGCTGAAAAAAAAGAGGCTGTAATTGCCCAGTATCTTTCAGGTAGACGAGCATTCGAAAGAGCGCGAAGCACAGGCTCTCACGATGCAACTTTGAGTGAATCTGTATTGAAGGAGTGTGGACGTGCATGGCAATCTTTCGATTCTCAAATGCTTCTTGTACCTGGAAAAGAGGCTTTGAGCGCAGTCAACCAGCAATTACAGAAAGATTATGGAGTAAGCATCACGCCCACAGCTATTATCGAAGCAATGCGTGTTGATGAAGTACCTTCCGAAATGACAGTGCTTATCGAGACGATCGAGCAATTTGCAAATCGAAGTATTACTAACTAAGAGCAAGCTAGTTGCCCCGAACACTCCCCGCTTCCCACGCTGTAACAGGATTGTCCAGTACTCCGGATGACCCTGCAAGACCACCGCTTCATTCTACCACTCGGGAACCCGGCCAGGTGCCCGGTAGGATCATGAGGTTGCTGTGCCACGGAGGTGAGGTACTCCTCTCCTCCGTGCTGGCACTGCGACTCACCCCATAGAACGATCAAGGCTTGTCGTTGACACAGTCCCTGCAACACCAGATGCGACACTCCCTTTCGCCAACTCCCTGCCAGCCCTGCACTTACGACATTCACCGCGCGACATCCATGCGACACTCACCCAGGGGAAACGGCCATTCCCTGGAGTACCCGCATGTCCCTCGTACAACCCATCCAGCCGATTCACTTCGACCAGAAGTGGTTCTATCCGCAACTGCTACCCCAGTCGTGCGTCATCCTGCTCGATGGCGCCACCGGCGTGGGCAAATCCATGCTCTGTGCCCACCTGGCCACCCAGTTCTCCCACCACTTCCAGGAAGAGAAACGGGCCGCGACCCTCTTCGTCTCCGCCATGGAGCAGGAGATCAGCCGCAACCGTCACCTCGCCCACCTGAAATGCGACACCCGCTTCGTCGGCCAGGGAAACTTCCTCGACATGTTCAACTTCAGCAAAGAGTGTGGCGAGGATTTCCAGGCCTGTTTCCGCGCCTACCTCGATACCCTCATCTCCGAAGAGAAGCCCCTCGTTCTCGTCATCGACGACATCGAGGAGATGATCGGCAGTCTGAATCAGCACATTTCGAAGGACTCACAGGGCCGCTGGTGGGCCATCCTCGGCGAGATGGCTATCAAGCACCGCATCACCATCATCGTCACCCGCAGAAACGGCATGAACGCCGCCCGCCACTACGGCACCTTCAACCGGGCCGGCACCGAGTTCTGCGACTTCATCCTCACCATGCACTGGCATCCCTACGACCCCAACAAGCGGGTCATCTCCATCGCCAAGAACCGCTACGGCGAGCTCGGCAACCAGTGGCACCTGAACCTCGACGGGGGCAAGCCGCAGTTGCAGTTCGTGGAACGCCATGAACATGTACGCCCATCCAAGTGCCCGCAAACCTGGGTCAGCGACCCCGGCATGGTCCAGGAAATGAGTCTGGCTGTCGAGGAGATCCGCGAGTTCATGCACGGCGAAGGGACGGTCACCACCGCCCTCAAGGAGCACATGAAGAAGAAGAACTACTCCGAACGCACCGTCAGACAGGCCACCGCACGCATGGGGCTGCGACTCGTCCGGCAAGGCCAGCAGTGGTGGTACCTGCCCACCGACTTCATGCGAACCGAGGCCATCCATAAGGAAGTCGCCGCAGCGCGCACACGTGCTGCCGGGGTGGTTCCCCAGGCACTACCTGAAACACAAAGCCCTGGTAAATCCGAAGACTCTACCCCTTGCACACGCGATGCCGAGGTCGCCGCGTGAGCTTGCTCTCACTCTTCATGCTTCGGTCGGCGACGGCCAAGAAACCATAGCATGAGCAGGAACACCACTAAGCCAGCCGCGATTCTCCACCCGCGATGATAAAATCGAATAGGCAGCTTCCAGCCTTCGAGAGTTTTCGTGTACTTGGGGAAGCCATCAGTTGTCGTGGCATACTGGCAGGTAATCAGTGTCCTGCTTGCCTTTTGTAAGTTAGTCGGTTGAGCATAGCGATTTGGCAATGATCCTACTACTAGTCCGGTGCGGCGATCATAAAAGCGTACTTCGCTGCGAACAGGTGGAAAAACGTAGTGGAGATACTTCTCGTACCAGGCTGGAGCTGTTACTACACTGCGCAATAGATGGAAGGAGTGCTTGGCACTCTGAGCATCGCAGATAATGGTATCGTCCGTGATATACGACCATCCGGTGGGGAGAAAGGGATTCTCGCCACCATCGGGCACCAATTGTGTTTGATCCACCAGTTGAAACTGGCCATCCCGGAGTTGTACTTGCGTGATACTGTCGAGTATGAGCATGCCACCGCTTTGTGGCTTCTCGGAATTCTGATGGAAGTACCAGCGTTCGGGCTGGCTTGGATGGTGCACCGCATCCAGGTCAAAGCTGAGCATGTGAGGATGAGTTAACTCTTTGGGCCAGTGGAGCAACTTGCCTGTACTCACATGGGCGTACTGATACCCTAATTCAACAAAACCCTTGCTGCCACCTTCCTGGGAAATCCTAAGGACATCGCCCAGCGAATCAGTTCGAACTGCCACGGGCTTCGAGTATGGTTGGAAAGGAATAGTCATCGGTTGACCCGTGTGTCCCTGGTAGAGTAATACTCCCGCAGGCAGTACATGGTCACGATTAGGATATCCTCTTCGCTTCATGGACGACTCCCACTTTACTGGGAGCAGGCTGTCGCCACATGCTATCCACGAAAGATTCGGGCCTACTTGAAGAGGCCAGGTCCACCGGAAAAGAGGAAGTGTCCAGTTTGCCAGTGGCGTGAGTGAGGGTTGGGCCGTCGTAGGCAACGCATAGGATTGCAACCAGGGCAGCCAGGTTCCTTCAGGTTCAGTCAAACTGATCCCGCTCAAGCGACCTGTAGAGTTTCTCGGATCCTTGGCAATGGTCGGCTTGGCCAGAAGGTGAGTCAGGGCCGACCAGCCATCCACACTTTGCAGGACCAGTGCCGGCTCCCAGGGGAAGGTGGTTTGCACAAGAAAGTACGGTGCATTGTCAGGAGCGAAAGTCACTTCAAAAGGTGTGTCAGGGCTGGTGTTCCAGGTCTTAACGACCTGCTCCGTGGTGGCGGAAGTGAAATCCCAGCGTCGCAGCTGATACGAGACTCCATCCTCTGTCACCACGCGAACAAACCGCCAGACGGTTTCGCCGATCATCCTCGGGTAGTGGCCATGGGTTTGCAGGCCCCAGAAGTCGTTCATGTCCACTGGTGTTTCCAGGCGATGCAACAAGCGTCCCGTGGCTGTGTTCAGAATGAGGATGGAAGTGTATTGTAGATTGATCCTTTCCAGGACCAGCAGCCAGGGCTGTGTGGCATGTTCCTCTATGACGCTGTATTGGTGCTGGAGGCTTTTGAAGGAGATGCTCCACAACGGACGTGGAGTCAGTACAAAATGCAAGCCTGTCCCAACAACCCCAGCTAACAGGCAAGCTATCAGGAATCGGCTGAATGTCAGTCCGCCTGCGCGTGGAGAATGGGAATGAGAAATCATCTTCACCCTCCACACCACGTAAGGCTCAATCAGCTGATCAGCACTACGCCGTCAGCTCTTTCGTCCACGCCTTAGGCTTCAGGGTCTTCGCCCGCTCCGTCAGGCGGATCACGGTCTGCATCACCCCTGCTTCGTCCAGCCCCAGGTCGTGGAGCAGTTCGTGCCGCTCGGCATGTTCCACGAAGCGGTCGGGCAGGCCCAGGCGGGTGATGCTGCTGGTATCGATGCCCGCCTCGCTGGCTGCTTCGAGCACTGCGGAGCCGAAGCCACCCACGACCGTGCCTTCCTCAATCGTGATGACGAAAGGCAACTCGCGCACCGCCCGCAGGATCGTCTCGGTATCGAGCGGCTTGATGAACCGGGCATTGATCACGCCAATGTCCAGCCCCCGTTCCTTCCGCAACTGCTCCGCCGCCCGCACGCACATCGGCAGCAGCGTGCCATAGGCCACGATGGCCCCGTCCATGCCCCAGTCGATCACCTCCGCCTGGCCCAGTTGCACCGGAGCCACCGCCCGTTCGACGTTCTCGAGGTTGGCCTTGGGATAGCGCATCGCGATCGGGCCGTTGTGGTCCAGCATGAACTGCATCATCGGGGCGACGTCCCGCTCATCGCCGGGAGCCATCACGACGAAGTTGGGGAAGATGCGCATGTACGAATTGTCGTAGGTGCCGTGGTGGGTCGGGCCATCGGGGCCGGTGAGCCCGCCACGGTCCAGGCAGAAGATGACGTGCAGATTCTGCAGCGACACTTCCTGGAAGATCTGATCGTACGACCGCTGGAGGAACGTCGAGTAGATCGTGACGATCGGCTTCATGCCCGCCTTGGCCATGCCGGCGGCGAAGGCGACCGCGTGCGATTCGCAGATGCCCACATCGAAGAATCGGTCGGGGTAGTCCTCCCGCACCTTCTCGAGCTTGTTCCCCTGGCACATGGCTGCGGTGATGACAGCGACCTTCTTGTCTTCCTGCATCAGCGAATGGATGCTGCTGGAGACCGCATCGGTGTAAGCCTTGCTGCCACCAGCCTTGAGGCTGAGGATCCGCCGTTCCGGGCCCATCTTCTCAAAGACGGGTGGTGTGTGATACTTCACCGGGTCTTCGCTGGCTTCAGGGACACCGTGGCCTTTGTTGGTAAGCACATGCAGCAGCACCGGGCCATCGAGCTGCTTCATGTCCCGCAGGGCTTTGCGAAGCTGCGTCAGGTTGTGGCCATCGATGGGGCCGAAGTAGCGGAAGCCGAGTTCTTCAAAGAGCATGCCGCCGGTGAGGGTGGCTTTGAGACCTTCCCGCATCTTCTCGAGTGCCTGGTTGGCCATGCTGCCGACGACGGGAACCTTGCTGAGCATGTCCTGCAGCATGGCTTTGGAATCGCGGTAGAAGTTGCTGACGCGGGCACGATCCAGCGCTCGGGCAACAGACCCGGTACGCGGGCAGATGGACATCTTGTTGTCATTGAGGATGACGAGGAACTTCTTGCCCAGTTCGCCCGCATTGTTGAGCGCTTCGTAGGCAATGCCCGAAGGCAGCGAGCCATCGCCAATGACGACGACGGAGTGGCGTTCGCTCTGGCCCATGAGATCGTCGCCCACCTTGAGGCCGATGCCGCTGGAGATGCTGCAGGCGGCATGCCCGGTGACGAAGAGATCGTAGGGCGACTCCGCCGGGTTGGGGTAGCCCATTAGGCCACCCTTGGTGCGGATAGTGTGGAACTGCTTGTAGCGGCCGGTGATGAGCTTGTGCGGATAGATCTGATGCCCGGTATCCCAGACGAGCCGGTCAAAGCGGAAGTCGTAGGTGAGATGCAGAGCCAGGCAGAGTTCGACGACACCCAGGTTGCTGGAGAAGTGGGCGGGGCGGGTGGTGAGCACCTTGATCAGTTCGTCACGAATCTCATGCGTGAGCTGTTCCAGTTGCGGCTCATTAAGCCGATGGAGATCAGCGGGGGACTCTATTTTCGAGAGCAGGTGGCTCATGAAGACCTCTAGCGGGACGGCTGATGCAGGCAGACAGATATTCGATTATTCTATGAGGGCAGTTTGGCTCTGCAATGCAGAGTTAACAGAACCTGGCGGAAATGCAAGGGGAATATGCTGTAACCTCGGTCATAGGCGTTTCTATGCGTCCTGCAGGCCTGCGAAACAGCGAACCTCCTTCGCCTACCCATGCTCTTCACCACACTCTATCATCTACCCCACCCCTCCCTTTGTGCCGGAGGGAAAACCTGCGCTCGCCCTTCGTACCGGCGACGCCTTACGAAGGAGTTTGCGATGGTGATGATTCGTCTCCCTGACAGCAGCATCAAGGAGTATCCCCCTCATACTCGCCCCAAGGACATCGCCCTGGCCATCGGCAAGCGTCTCGCCGATGCTGCCATCGCTGCCAGAGTGGATGGCGTCATTGTTGATCTGGATCGCGAACTCCCCGAATCCCCCACCCCTCACGAGTTTCAGCTCCTCACCGAGAAAGACCGTGACGCCCTCGATGTACTGCGCCACTCCTGTGCCCACGTGATGGCCCGGGCCGTCATGCGGCTCTATCCCAACGTCAAGCTTGCCTTCGGCCCCACCACCGAGAACGGCTACTACTACGACATCGACTGCGATCCCCCGCTCAAGGAAGACGACTTCCCCAAGATCGAAGAAGAAATGGCGAAGATCGTCAAGGAAGCGGAGCCTTTTGAACGCTTCGAACGCAACCCGTCCGAATCGAAGGAGCTGATGGAGCACCTCGACCAGGGCTACAAGGTCGAGCACATCAAGGATGGTCTCAAAGGCTACGATTCACTCAGCTTCTATCGGCAGGGCGAATTCATCGATCTCTGTCGCGGGCCGCACATCCCTCATGCCGGGAAGATCGCCGCGTTCAAGTTGCTGAGCATCGCCGGGGCCTACTGGAAGAACGATGCCACCCGGCCTCAGTTGCAGCGCCTCTATGGCACCGCCTTCTTCAGCAAGAAGGAGATGGACGCCTACCTCACTCAGGTGGAGGAGGCGAAGAAGCGCGACCACCGGCTGCTTGGCAAGCAGCTCAAGCTCTTCACTATCAGCCAGTCGGTTGGCTCCGGCCTCATCCTGTGGATGCCGAAGGGCGCCACGGTGCGGGGCATTCTGGAGAGCTTCATCAAGGATGAACTCATCAAGCGAGGCTACTCACCGGTCTACACCCCCAACATCGGCCGTCTGGAACTCTACCGCACCAGCGGCCACTTCCCCTACTACCGCGATGCCCAGTACCCGCCACTGTTCCTGCATCCACTCGGCCAGTGCATGGATACCTGGCTCACTCAGTTACAGGCCAACGCGCTACGACCCGATCAGGAAGAGGCGTTCCTGGAGTTGGCGAAGACCCATCAACTCGAGATCAAGGACTACGACGTGGATGCTGACCCCAGCGTCCGCATCGAGGTATTGAAGAAGTGGGTCGAGGCGCAGGAAGGCTACCTCGTCAAGCCGATGAACTGCCCGCACCACATCCAGATATACAAAGCCACGCCGCACAGCTACCGCGACTTGCCGGTGCGACTCGCCGAGTTCGGCACCGTCTACCGCTTCGAGCAGACCGGCGAACTCTCCGGCATGACTCGCGTCCGCGGTTTCACCCAGGACGATGCCCACCTCTTCTGCACCGAAGATCAGGTCGGCGAGGAGTTCAAGGGCTGCATCGAGATGACCCAGATGGTCCTCCGCACCATGGGCCTGAACGACTACCGCGTGCGGCTCAGCTTCCGCGATCCGCGCAGCGACAAGTACGTCGGCAAGGCTGAGTCGTGGAACAAGGCTGAGCGCGTCATCGAGGAAGTGGCCCGCAGCATCCCCGACCTCAAGAACATCGAAGTCGCCCTCGGCGAAGCGGCGTTCTATGGACCGAAGGTGGACTTCATCGTTCGCGACTGTATCGGTCGTGAATGGCAACTCGGCACCGTGCAGCTCGACTACAACCTGCCGGAGCGGTTCCAGCTCGAGTACACCGGGCCGGACAATCAGCCGCACCGTCCGGTGATGGTGCACCGCGCCCCGTTCGGCTCGATGGAACGGTTCCTCGGCATCCTCATCGAACACTTCGCCGGCGCGTTCCCCCTGTGGATGGCTCCGGAGCAGGGCCGGGTGTTGCCGGTGAGTGAGAAGTCGGCGCTGTATGCCCAGGACATCGTGAAGAAGTTCAACGATGCCGGGTTTAGGGTGACCGGCGACTTCCGCCCGGAGAAGGTGGGCTACAAGATCCGCGAAGCCCAGCTCGAGAAGATCCCCTACATGCTGGTGGTGGGCGAGAAAGAAGTCGCCAGCGGCACCATCGCGGTAAGAGACCGTGTCGATGGCGAACTCGGCCCCAAGCCGATCGATGAAGTGCTGGCGCTGTTTGAAGCCGAAGTGAAACGCAAGAGCATCCGCTCGACCAGTTCTGCCTCGGTCGACTTCAGCGACAAGGGCGCCAAGTTCGCCGAGTAATACTTAGCCCCCGGCTCTTCAAGCCGGGGGCGGGTTCGCGCGAAGAGTGTAAACACTCTGCGATGTTGAAACAGTTGAGGAGCACTGTTTATGACGACAGATAAGGATATCGCCGACGATTTCGAGAAATGGAGAGCCTATTACGAGAAAGAGGGATATGAAGTTACCGAAACGATCTGGGAGTACGAAGGGCGAAATGTCCCGATGCAGGTAATTTGGCCAGCAGAGGGAACTGTGGAACATACCCGAATGATTGATGCGATTGCCAAATTCGTCTGGGAGAATAAGGATAGTTTGAGTCCTGAAACCTCAGCACAGAATAACAGTACAGATAATGCTAAATCACCTCGAAACCGACCTCGCTCAAGTAAGAAAAAGTCGGATCGTAGTAGCTAGGTTTTCTCGTCGCATCATCGGAATCGCCCGGTGGAACAACAATCACCATTCCTTGTCTGGCACGTGTCAGTAGCACTCGATAGGCATTCTTCTGATAGCTTCTCCGTTCCACTTTCTTGATGCGGTTCCACCGATCCCCAACAAAGGAATAATGATCCCATCCTTCGTTGGTGAAGCGAAAATCGGCATCCCAGGTCACACACGCCCAGTCAAGCTCTAAGCCCTGTACATGAAACTCCGTGGCTACGTCTTCCAGGTAGTAAGACGACCGAACATCCTGCTTGCCGTCGAGAAACCAGTGCACTGGGTCCATGGGCGACTTCACGTCGATGGCATGTGGCTTTAAGCGTTCTGCTTGTGAGGAAACCACAATGCCGTATCGTTCACTACCTCGTGCTTGGTGTCTTAACCATTGTTTCGCTTTCGCCAGATCACGTGTGACAACGATGGGATACTTTTCTCTGACTTGTTGAAGCGCATATCGTGCTTCATCTCTGTTGAGATCAAGCAGTTGTTTCACCAGAAAGGAAACATGCTCTGTTCGGAAGGAACGCATCGAAACGGAAAGGTGAAGTTCGTTCTGGTATGTAACGTTGGAGCGCCCTGCCAAGTCCTGAAGTACCTGCCCTGCACCATACTCACTGTCTGTAAGCTTCGGCGAGACATAAATATCCCAATGGGGAAAAGAACGATTCAGCGATTCGATCCACTCTGTGATACCAGCCTCACCGGTATTGATTTCCTGTCCGCCGCCGACAAGGCAAACCACCACTGCCCAATCTGTATGTCGATCCAGGCAGGAGATGAGGAATTCTGGTTCGGACTGATTGAAATCAGGTTTGTTCTTCTTGCGAAGCATGAAGTTGGATGTCTGCTGCAGGTTCCAGGCACGTTGGGCTTCATCGAACAGTGCAACATGTTCTACCGGTGGCTTCTTGGTATCGACGAGGCAATCATCACGGAAATGGTGAACGTTTTGTATGAACGCTTTCACCTCACTCATGGCCTCGCCTTTTTTGATCTTCTTCCCGCGTTCTTTCTCCTGGCGAATTCTGTCGCGAGCCAAGGCTTCACGCAATATGGCTACCAAAGGCCCATTACCTGAAAGGAATACGCTGTAGAGTGCATTAGCCTTGTCAAAGTGCTTGGTAGCTATGTTAAGTCCGACCAGCGTTTTGCCCGCACCCGGTACTCCTGTCACAAAGCAAATCGATTTCTTTGATTGTTCTTTTGAATTACGAATGATGTCGAATAGCGTGTCAGAAGTTTGGCCTAAATTAATATCTTCCGCATCACGTCGTGATATGTCGCTGACTGAGTGCCCAGCATAAAGTGCGATAGCAGCTTCAATGATCGTGGGAGTAGGACAGTAACGTCCCTGCTCCCATGCTTCTCGATCTATGGTAGGGCCCTCGACGAATTGCAAGACCTCATTCAGCGTTGATCTCAGAAGTTCAACGTTGCATTTGATCGGGATAAATAGTTTGTCATGTTGTAGGGTCGCTGCAACAGTGGCCAATTTGCATCGAGCGTTTGTGGCAATGAGGATGGGAGCGATGTACTTATCATGGCTGGCTTCGTGAAAGTTCTTCAGATCCAATGCGTAGTCAAAGACCTGATCAATGGAATGAGATGCAAACTCGCTTTCACCGATCTTGAATTCAAGAACAAAGACGATCGGTCCGATCAGCAGAACGACATCAATGCGTTTGCCCATTCGTGGAATGGAGTATTCAAAGTAAATAGAACCTTGAAGGCCTTGCAAGGCAGATTGCAAAATCGTGATCTGTTCGAGCCAGGCATCCCGTTGAGTTTGTTCCAATGCGTATTCATGGCTCTTCGTGAGCACACCGAGGATTTCGTCACTGTTAGCAACCAGGAATGAATCAACGGTTGTGCTGTAGTAATAGCGCTTTAACAAGGGATGCCTTCCAACATTATTGCTTGATCGTACTTCACCATGACTTGTTGCTCCAGCAAAATGTCATTACCCGGCATACTCTCATGCTAAAACGGTGTGAACCAGATCGGCTGCGGCCTATTCTTCGGCACCAGCAGTTTCGTGGCCCGCTGCGGATACCGCAGGTACCACTCCCCGCCATCGCACCCGTACACCTCCACACTGCCCACCAGCACGCCGCGAGGCAGATCGTCATACTTCACATCGGTGATGCCATACTTCTTCATCCAGTGGGGTACATCATCGACAGGAATACGGCTGGCATAGAGGAGCACCCTGCCGCGCCGGCTGGTGGGGCCGGAGCGATACTCAATCGTCTTGATGCCTCGCAGGATTGCCTCAGCATGAGGCTGGCGAACGCTGAGAGCCACCGTGGGCTCGGTCAGTTCTACGGGAGGTGGGTTTTCACGTTGAGCCAATTGTGCAGCCAGGAGATGACGGGCGTGCTTGTCCTGCACGATCTTGTGCATGTCGTGCAAAGCCGCCGACCGTGCACTGGGATTCCCCGGTGGCTGATGTTCTTCCGCAAGCTGGACCAGTTGCCTGGCAAACGGCATGGCGGTGATGTTGCGAAAGCCAATGAAGTTGGCACACGCAGCTTTGAACTGGAGGAATGCCTTGCCTGCAAGGGGCATGGGTGGTGCCAGTTGCCAGCCGGGACCTTCGAGATGATACGCGCCGCTAGCATAATGACAGCGGTCGATCGTAAAGGTGCTCCACAAGTAATAACGCCGCGGCTGGCCGAGACCGGCGAGGAGGAGTACCTGTCCTTTCGCCGACTTCGCTGCTGCCACCTTGGTGTAGATCTGCACCCGCAATGGCTGAGTCGTCCAGGGGTGTGGTAACGTTCCCTGGGCTTCGATGTTGTGATATTGCAGATACAGTTCCGTCGGCATGGTATTACATTACCGCAGGCCTACAGCCTTCCGGGCCAGTTCCATGGTCTTCTGTGCCTCGGCACGTGCCTTGGCAGCACCGGCTTGCAGGATAGCTTCCACCTGGCCCGGGTTGTTCAGCAGTTCCTTCCGCTTGGCTCGGGCCTCGGCGAAGTAGGTTTCGATCTTCTCCAGCAGCAGCGTCTTGGCACTGCCATAGCCCATGCCGCCGGCACGGTACTTGGCTGCCAGCTCGGCCTTCTCTGCTTCGGTGGCGAAAAGGGAGTAGAGTGCAAAGACATTGCAGGTCGCCGGGTCTTTTGGAGCTTCGAGTGGTGTGCTGTCGGTGACGATGCTCATCACCACCTTCTTGAGTGGTTTGCCCTCGGCAAAGATCTCGATGGTGTTGCCATAGCTCTTACTCATCTTCTTGCCATCAATGCCGGGGACGATAGCCACTTCATCATGACGTGCTTCGGGTAGCGGAAACAGGTCAGTCTTATAAGTGCTGTTGAAGGAGCCTGCCATGTCGCGGGTCATCTCGAGATGCTGGGTCTGATCCTGCCCGACCGGCACAACATTGGAACGGTAAGCGAGGATGTCCGCCGCCATTAATATGGGGTAGGTGAAGAGGCCGACGCTGGGGGAGATGCCACGGGCGACCTTGTCCTTATACGAGTGAGCCCGTTCGAGCAGCCCCATGCCAGCTACCGTAGAGAGGAACCAGGTGAGTTCCGTTACTTCGGGTACATCCGACTGGCGGAAGAAGCTGGCCTTCGCTGGGTCGAGGCCCAGAGCAAGGTAGTCGAGAGCAACATCACGCACATTCTCGCGTAGCACATTGGCATCCTGCAGCGAGGTCATGGCGTGGTAGTCGGCGATGAAGTAGAAACATTCGCCCTGATCCTGCAAGGCAATGTGCTGCCGAATGGCCCCGAAGTAGTTGCCGAGGTGGAGTTTGCCGGAGGGCTGAACGCCGGAGAGGATGCGTTTACGGGTGGGTGTGGTGGTCATGGGGGAAGTATAGTGGATAAGCTGAAGGGGTGAACCTTGCATCGATGGTAGAACTGGCGTGCGTGTGGGAAGCGACGGTGCCCAAGCCGGGCAACGTGCATCCCGGTGCTTCCTTTGTGGACATGTGCTATGACGACTTCGTTCGCAGCGCCCAGGCGATTACTCCAGTATTAGGTAATCCGGCGGGGAAGAGCGTCGGGCAACTGGTGCTGGAAAGTGTGCAGGCAACCCAGCAGGCGGTGGGGAAGAACACCAATCTGGGAATTGTGTTACTCCTTGCGCCTTTGGTAAAGGCATTTAGCCCCCGACCATTCAAGCCCGGGGCGGATTCGCGCGAAGGTTCATCACCCAACACGACGGGCTTCGCCGCGATAGAAGCCCCCTCACCCCCAGCCCCTCTCCCCGGTGGGGAGAGGGGGGCCAGTTCACTCGAAGCCTTGCTACATGATCTGACCGTGAACGATGCGAAGTTGGTCTACCAGGCCATCCGCCTCACTCAGCCCGGCGGCATGGGGAAGGTCACATCTCAGGATGTGAGTGATGAGCCGACCATCACGTTGCTGGAAGCAATGGGGTTGGCCGCGGAGCGTGATCTCATTGCCAAGCAATATGTGACGGGGTATCGGGATATCTGGGAGGTGTTGTTACCAACACTGGAGAAGGCGTTGCAGGGCCTGGTTAGTGTAAGTACACACAATCCATGGCACCCGGTATCACCCTCTTCTCCAAGGGAGTGGGGAATACATGATGCCATTCAGCACACCTTCCTCGTCAGCCTGGCCACCCTGGGGGATTCGCTCATCGCCCGCAAGTGTGGGCCAGCAATGGCAGGTGAAGCACAAGTACGGGCACAGGCAGTATTAGCCGGGCAGCAGACGATGGAGGAACTGGATGCCTGGTTGCGTGCCGATGGCCATCGCCGCAATCCTGGCACCACGGCGGACCTCCTCTGTGCCACCCTGTTTCTTGCCTTGGTCCGCGGTACTCTACTGGCCTGCTTCCCCTAGAATACCGGCCACCAGCGAGACTGCTTCATGCCTGCCACCTTTCGTGTTCACGTCACCAAAGACCACCTGACTTTCTGCTCCGGCCACTTCATCACCTACGAAGGCAGCCAGTGCGAGCGGCTGCATGGCCACAATTACCGGGTGGCCGTCGAGGTCGATGGCCCGCTGGATGACAACTACTACGTCTTTGATTTCATTGCCCTGAAAAAGATCACCATGGGCATCAGCGATGAGCTCGATCATCGCATGATGCTGCCCTTGCACAACCCGTTCATCCATGTGGAAACCCATGGTGACCAGGTGGAAGTGCGATTCAAAAAGAAGAAGCACTGGAGCTTCCCGAAGGAAGACTGCGTGCTGCTGCCCATCGAGAACACCACCGCAGAACTGCTGGCCCGATACATCGCCGGCCGCCTGAAGGACACGTTGCAGCGCGAGCACCAGTTCACTCCCACCCGACTCGCGGTAGAGGTGGAGGAAAGCGATGGTCAGTCAGCGGTGTATGCGGAAACCATGTAGGCGTCATGCTTGTACTCCAGCAGCGTGCCCTGAAAAGCCTGCAGGGAAAGCCGGATATTCATGGTGTGATTCTCGCCCATCCACGAGTTCCTGACGAGTGCCATTCCATTTCCTCATAGTCCTCCCATATAATGGCGGGACTCCAGTTCTTTATCAGCGTGGTTCTTCTCATGTTTGATGGTCTGCAGAAAAGCCTGTCCAGTGCATTCAAAACGCTGACAGGGCGGGGCAAGCTCTCCGCAGCCAATATCAAGGAAGGCCTGGTCACCGTCCGGCAGGCGCTGCTCGATGCTGACGTCAATTTCAATGTCACGAATGCCTTTATCGACCGGGTGAGTGAACGGGCCGTAGGCCAGGCAGTCATCGATAGCGTGCGGCCTGAAGAACAGATCATCAAGATCGTCTACGATGAACTTTGCGCCTTGATGGGGCCTGTCGATCACACCATTCACTTCGCCAAAGACCGCCCCACGGTCATCATGCTCTGCGGCTTGCAGGGGTCCGGTAAAACCACGACCTGCGGTAAGCTTGCCAGGATGCTGCAAAGCAAAGGCAAGAAGCCCATGATGGTCGCGGCTGACATGCAGCGTCCTGCTGCTATCGACCAGCTGCACGTGCTGGGTGAACAGTTGCAAATCCCCGTGCACAGCCGCAGCGGCCCCAATCCGCTCATGGTCTGCCTGAACGGTATCAAGGAAGCTCGCACCAAGGGATACGATGTAGTCATCCTCGATACCGCTGGCCGCTTGCACGTGGCTGAGATGCCGATGGATGAGCTGAAATCCATCGATAAGCAGGCCAAGCCCGACGAAGTCTTCTTCGTCTGCGATGCGATGACCGGTCAGGACGCGGTCAAGTCGGCCAAGGCTTTCAATGATGCCCTCGATCTCAATGGCATCAT
Source organism: Gemmatales bacterium (assembly GCA_046350055.1). Lineage (GTDB taxonomy): Bacteria > Planctomycetota > Planctomycetia > Gemmatales > HRBIN36 > JAEUIE01. The sequence continues at coordinate 1,287,751 of JAXMBC010000001.1, forward strand.
TCTCACCAAGCTCGATGGCGATTCCCGTGGCGGTGCAGCCCTTTCCATCAAGGAAGTCACTGGCGTCCCGATCAAGTTCATCGGTATCGGCGAAAAGCTCGACAAGCTGGAAGAGTTCCACCCGGAGCGCATGGCCCAGCGCATCCTCGGCCAGGGCGATCTGATGAGCCTGGTCGAAAAAGTCCACCAGATCCAGCAGAACATTGGCGAAGAAGAACGCATCAAGCAGCAGGAGAAGCTGGCCAAGGGCGACTTCACCCTCGACGATTTCCGCAAGCAGTTTGCCATGGTGCATCAGCTTGGCATGAAGAACATGATGAACATGATGCCGGGCATGTCAGACATGATGCAGGGCGTGGATGAAGATCCAGACAAGGTCATGACCAAGTTCCAGGGCATGATTGATTCCATGACCCCGGCAGAAAAGAAGAACCCCGATCTGATTGACCTGAGTCGCCGCCGACGCATAGCTACTGGGGCAGGCGTGCAGGCCCACGAGATCAAGAAGTTTCTCGAACAGTTCAACGTGGCACGCACGGTCGCCCGCCAGATGAACTCTATGAGTATGTTTCAGAAGATCAAAATGCTGACGGGCATGGGCAAAGCCGGTGCGTTTGATCCGGGCGGCCTGATGACCCAGAAGCAGAAGATCGGCACCGGCCACCGCAAGACCGCCAAGGAACGGGCCGAGGAGCGGAAGAAGAAAAAGAAGAAGCGGTAGACCGCTGCGGCGTTAACGACCCAGTCGCAGGCTTTTCATCATTCGCTCCGCATCTTTCCGGGCCATCGCAGCTTCCGGGGCATAGTAGCGTCCCGCCACGATGGCACCATGACTCCCCTGCTTCCACAGGAAGTACTCAAACACAAAGTCCTTGCCATTCTGAGTGCCAGTCCAGGCAAGTCGCTGTGTACCCTCCCAACCGGCGGGGTCGGGTTGCGGGCGCAGTTGCTGCGCCGTCTTGCTGAGTGTCGCTTCAATTTGCTTTCGAATGCCGTCAGCCGGAGGGATGTTGTTGGCGGGCTCAAACTGCAGCGTCAGCCCCGATCCTGATGGCCCATCCACCCGCCATGACTGATCGTTCACTGGGGAGGGAACCCAGCGCCGGCTATGCAGGAGTTCCAGACCCAGCCGGGGTTCCTGTACCAGCAGCAGGGTATTCTCTTCGTTGGCGTCCAGCGTCAAACCGCTGGTGCTCAGCTCTGCCACCCCTGTCAGCTTGCGAGACAGTTGAAAACGAGCGGTGATATCACCCACATTCTTGCTCTGCCGATCACGCAGCAGGCTGGTCACTTCGAACTGCAGATTGACCATTCTCTGGGCCTTCAGGTCAAACCGGTAGTTGCCTTGCAGAGTCTGCTGATTGCTGCCGTTGGGAGTGGTTCCCTGCACTTGACCTGCGAATTTGACCACCGCGAGGTCGCCATTCACTTCACTGAGCGTGCATTCGAGCGATCCCGATTGTAATGACTGCAGGTCGGTCAACTCCAGTACCGCTGGTGTCGTTGCCTTCCAGGTGGTACCCCGTTCGACCGCTTGCGTGGGAAGTAATCCCACAAGACGAGGTACAAAGATATCGGTACGGACTTGTTCCAGTTCACCCAACTGCAGCGGACCATCGGGCGAAAAGGTCACAGCCTGGCTGGCCTGTCGGTCCAGCACCAGATGGGACACCTGATTCCGCAAGCGGGCCTGGGTCGTCTCGTTACCAATCCGCTGCTCTGCTTCCAGCAGCGTGTAGCGGCGAAGTGTTTTGACGCCCAGCTGTTGCTCATCAAGTTGTAAGATTCGTTCGACATATTGACTGCGAGCCTTGCCCGACTTGGCAAGCCGTTTTGGCAGTTGAGGCTGCTTCGGGTCAGAAACGGTATCCAGGCTGCCACTCTGTTCGGTGCTCGTTTCCACCTGCCAGGTTTCGCCGGTACGATGTACTTCTTTCAGCGTCACTTTCTGCTGAGCGACTGCGTTGCAAAGGGTACCGTGCAATAGTGCAAGACAAATGATGCAATATCGGACAAAGGCGCGTTGTAACTTGAGTGTGGGCATCGCTTTGCAAATATGTCCAAGCAATGTAAAAGCGTCCACACCAGTATACACAGTAGTGTGCCTGTCCGGGGTGGTGATGACGAATTTGTGGCTACTGTGGCACATCTCAGTCATAAGCGTGGTAAACCTTGCGTGCTGCGCGATGTGCTAACCCAGTCCAAAGTGCTTTTCAAGGGTTTGGCACAAAGACTGCACTATCTCTCAACATGAGTCAGTCCCATCATTAGCTGGCTCATGGCAGCGGGCTTAACAGCCAGGCTGGAAAGGAGTTGGATCATGCTGACCCTTCGCAGAACCTCTCTGACACTTCAGTGTCTTTGTTGTAGTGGCTCATCGCTGTCGGCTATTTAAACCGAAAACTTGATGAGAATGCAACAAGAAGTCGCTTCTCAAGCGAATACATATTAGCAGCCTTGCACACTCTCCATCGGCTGCTCACATCAATCTGGTCTGTAACTCCTTTGTCTGAACATCCTGCGGCGACTGCCAGCCGTCTACATAGATAGGAACCAAGCCATGTTGAAAGACTACCGACACCCTGCTCTCCGCCAGCTCAAGGAACAACAGGTCCGCTTTGCCCCCGTGGACAAGCGACTCGGTCAGCTGGACCGTATCGAGAAGCTGCTGACCGAAATCTCGCCAAGCAAGAAGTACCCTTACCAGTACATCTGCTTCCGCATCACCGATTTCCGCACTGATGCCAATCCGAACCTGCTCATCGAAGGCAAGGAACTGGAACACGATCTGCAGCTCTTCATTCAGGATCTGAATGAGACCGTCCCCCCTGTACCTGCTGACAAGCTCTCCGAGCCGATGCTTACGCTGGACCAGGTCAGCAAGAACCTGAAGGTCTCCACTAAGACCGTCAGTCGCTGGCGCGACAAAGGTCTGGTGACCCGCAAGGTGATCTGGAACGGTCGCCGCAAGGTGGCTGTCCGGGCCTCGCTCCTGAGCCGGTTCCTGGAACAGCACAAGGACGATGTGGAGAAGGGCGCAAAGTTCTCGCAGATGACTGACGAGGAACGCACTTCCATCATCGAACGGGCCCGTCGTCTGGCCAAGGCCAACCCCGACCGGTTCATGGATATCTGCCGCCGCGTGGCGAAGAAGTTTGGCCGGTCGGTCGAAGCTGTCCGCTATACCATCAAGCGGCACGACCAGTCCCAGGCAAACCCGGTATTCCCGCAGCAGCGGGCCAGTATCAAGGATGACGATCGCTCTGCGATCTACAGTTCCTTCCGGCGGGGCTACTCGGTCGAAGCGCTGGCCAGCAAATTCCAGCGGACCCGTACCGCGGTACTCCGCATAGTCAATGAAGTGCGGGCCCATCGCCTGCTCAAGGAACCCGTAGCCTACATCAGCTCAGCAGAAATCGAAGAAGCTGATGCCAGGAAGGCTGCCCAGTTCCTCGGCGAGATGCCTGGCCAGGAAGACTACAACCTCGCCCGTGCCAAGCTCATGGCCCAGAACCACGCAGGCGTGCCGGTGGAACTCCTTCCACTCTACGCCACCCCGCTGCTGACCAAGGAGCAGGAACAGCACCTGTTCCGCAAGATGAACTTCCTTAAGCACCAGGCACGACAGCTCCAGCAGAGCATCGACCCGGACAAGGCCCGTGCCGGCGACATGGACCGTCTGGAAGAACTGCTGAAGCAGTCGCAGAAGGTGAAGGACCAGCTCATCAACGCCAACATGCGTCTGGTGGCGTCCATCGCCAAGAAGCATGCCCGGCCCACGGACAACTTCTTCGAGCTTCTCAGCGATGGTAACCTGTCGCTGATCAAGGCTGTCGAGAAGTTCGACTACAGCCGAGGCAACAAGTTCAGCACGTATGCTTCATGGGCGATCATGAAGAACTACGCCCGCAGCCTGCCCGACGAGAAGACCAAGCGGGACCGGTTCCTCACCGGCACCGACGAAATCTTCGACGGCGTGGCGGACAGCCGCACGGACGAACAGCGCGAGCTGATCACCGCCGAGCGGAAGAAGCAGCAGGTGCATGACCTTCTCGATCGCCTGGATGACCGCGAACGCCGCATCATGCAGCTTCGCTACGGCATCAACGGCGACCGCGGCCTGACGCTGGAACAGGTGGGCCAGAAGGAAGGTATCACCAAGGAACGCGTCCGCCAGATCGAAGCCCGCGGCCTGCTGAAGCTCAAGACCCTGGCCGAAGAGGGCGTGGGCGAGATGTAATGGGTGGGTCAGGATTCCATCCTGACAAATGAGATCACAAAGAGCCGGCGGGTTTATCCCGCTGGTTTTCTTTGTTATCGCATGCTCGTCCCCGGTCTCTGACCGGGGACGCATTGCTTTCACGGTTCAAGCCGTGGCGACACAAGCGACCACACGAGCCACCATCATCCCCGTTGTGATAAACCGTTGTGATGTGCTACAGCCGCGGAGCGGCGTAATATGAATAGCCGTGGGCGCTAGCCCACGGTGAACAACCAAACGCAGTCTCAGCCGCGGAGCGGCGACACATTACACCGCTACACGGTTTTGTTCATCGTACACCGCCATCCGTGGGCTATCGCCCACAGCTATTCACGTTGGACCGCTAACGCGGTCCATAGCAAGCGGTTATCTTGCGGAGCGAGATGCCTACAGTCTCGCTGGGACTATTTTGTTTCATCGACACGCCTGCCTCTGCTACACTAAAACCATCACATCTGGCTGGCAAATCATGCTCCGCCTTCTCTGGCGATTCCTGTGTTACTTCCGATGGCCCACCTCGGCCGCATTGCTCACTGTTTTCGCGCTGATCTACATCCTTCAACCTAGACCAACAGCTGAGCATCGGTTTCCCTCAAAAGGAGTTACGTCCTTTGGCTTTTTCAACCACTTCCTCGTTTCACCGTCAGGCCAATTCGCTTTGTTATTTACCAAGTTTGACCAGGCCTTCGAGTTGTATCATTTGACGACGGCCCGTCTTATTTTCAAAAGCGATATCATCAATGATTATGTTTGCCGCTTTGATGCTGATGATGGACTGGTTTTCGCTTCTTATGGTACCCAGGGGAAGGCAATAGACGACATCGTTGAATGGTGGCGCTGGCAGCCAGGCCAATCGATGCCGCAACAGTTGGGATCACGCGAGTCGTTTCCAAAAGGGCTGCGTCATTCGGCCAACAGCTCATCAGAGATGTTCAGTGGATTGGTAACTTTCGACAATCATCACCCCATGAACTTGATTCTATCGTCTGATGCCAGAACCTGGCTGATACCCAATCGCAGCCACGATACATTCAGTTTCGACCTGATCGACGCGAAAACAGGGAAAATCCGTAGTCAGTTGAATATGTCTGCCATCAATCTGCTTAAGCCAACCACTCCGTATTTGAGTATAGCGTTCGCACCCGACTGCAAGACATTGCTCGCTGAAAGCGAGATTCACCGAGACGAAAGGTTTGATTATCAGCGGTGTTTGGAATTGTTTGACACTCAGAAAGGACGTCGCCTTTCGATCTGGAAATTGCCTTTCGAGATTTCACTAGGCAGATTCAGCTTCTTCCATGACCGCGGTGCCGTGAGCATCAAAACGAAGGACACCCACTGTTACCTCCAGCAGTTTTCCTTCAATACGGGTTATCGCCTTTTGATGATGAAGGAGACTGTCGCCGACGCTGTTGAATTACCGTTTGACCAGAATGTGTTTGGAGATCATATCGCACAAGCAGTGCCTGAGTTTGATCGCCCTGTCGCTGCTCTCGATGGAAAACTGGTTTACTGTTGGTGGCATACCAAGAGAGGGAAAAGTATGGGTGGATCTGGAATCCCAGACTCATACCCGGGTTATTACTATGCAGTTCGCGATATGGATACCGGCAATCTCATTCATACAGACAAACTTACTCTGCATCATAACCTTGTCGATATTCTACCTGGTCCCGCACTCTTGTTGAAACGCCATAACGAGCCTCCACACTGGCAGCTTCAACTCGAACAATGGCGTCAGCAATATGCCAACTGGATTTTGCCACTTATCGATAATCACATTCGCATAACGTGTATTGATGCAATTTCTGGAACCCAAATGGCTCGCTTCTCATTTCCCAGCGAGAGACAAGTAGCCTCGTACTTCAACGCCCAACTACACACTTTGTATCTGGCTGCTCAACAAAAGGATTGCGTCTTGATTCACGAGTACCATTACCCTTTCCGAAAACCCTGGCTACTCATACTTTCATGGTCGGCTGGAGTCTTTATCACGCTCGCCATTCTGCAGTTGCTGTATTGCTTTATTCGTCACGGATGTGCAATGAGGCCTATCCCCAAAGGACCATCACGTTCAAATATCATTCCTGCCGCCGAATGAACCACTCGAAACCCACGCTCAGCAGCGTTTCCTCGGCGACGTTTCTCACCTGGATGGGCACCAGCACCTTGGCTCGGCCCTTGCTTGCCAGGCTAATCTTCACCGAATCCAGCTCGGCCAGATTCATGGTGTGGAATGTCGTGAGTATACCGTTCGCTGCCTGGTGAAACTTTGCCTCGATGCGGCGGATGACGGGCAATACGGTGACGCCCATTTGCTCGGTGCCGTCGGATAACTCTTGCTGGAGCAGCAGTCCGCTGGAGGCTTCGGCCAGGGCGATCAGTACTGAAGCGTGGACCGTGCCCAGGTGATTCAAATGCTCAGGCCGTGGCGCCAGTTGCAGCAGCCCCGGGGCGTTGGCAAGCTCCAATCCCAGATGCTCATGAAACGGGATGGCTAAGATGTTCATGCATTATCGTTTCAAATCGATCACATAGGCAGTGGCGTTGGCATTGGCTGTGTAGACATAGCGGCCATCGCGGGAGATGGACAAGTCGCGAATAGAGACATCGGTCTCGCAGACCTGCAATTCCTTGCCGCTGGCGACATCCCACACCCGGACCGTGCCATCTTCGCCCGACGTGAGCAGTTGCTCGCCATCAGCTACGAAAGCCAGACCCGTGACCAGGCCGGTATGGCCTTGCAGTTCTTTCTGCAGCGTGAGATCGGGCAGGGAGTAGAGGCAGATCGTTTCTGCCAGCGTGGCGACGGCGAGTTGCTTGCCTTCGGGATGAGCGGCCAGGGCGGTAGTTCCCACAGGAACCTTGCCCACTTTCGCGGGCTTGGCGATATCCCAGAGACACAGGCAGCCTTCCTGACCGGAGCTTTTCCAGTCGATGCCACCCACCGCCAGCAGCGTGGTCTGGGGAACAAACACAAGAGCTTCCACGGTGCAGCCATCGGTAGCGCCGGGGATCAGCAGCACAATGTCGTTGCTGGGCACATCGAGAATGAAGACATACCCATCGGTGCTGCCCCCTGTGGCCAGCCGCTTGCCATCAGTGCTGCTCGCCATGGTGGTGACACGGGTGTTATGGTCGTGGGCAATGCCCTGCTGCTTGCCGGTGAGACTGTCCCAGAAGTAGACACGTCCATCATCGTGGCCGCTGGCCAGATGCGCTTCGCCCTGCTGAAAGGTCAGCGCGGTGGCGAGGCAGGGCAATGCATCAATGGTCTTCAGGGGGTTGCCCTGCGGTGCATCCCAGACATGTATGCGATGTCCGCCCAGGATTGCTGCGACGCGGTCTTCCTTGGGAGACAGGGAGATGCGTGAAGAGTGCGTTGCATCTGCAGAGGTCTTGAGCACATTCTCGCCAGTGGCGACATCCCAGAGCATGAGCCTGCCATCAGAGCCGCCACTGAGCAGTTGCTCGCCACCCGGTGTGAAGCTCAGTTGCGTGACTTCGCCAACATGCCCCTTCAACTGTCGATGGACTTTACCATTGAAGGGATCCCAGAGCCAGATGACAGCGTTGCTATCGCTGCTGGCAAGGAGATTGCCATCTGGTGAGAAGCAGACGGTGTGAACCTGATCAGCCTGCCCGTTGAGGATGAAAATAGGTTCGCCCTTCTGCACTTCCCAGAGACGAGCGGTGGTATCCCAACTGCTGGTAGCGAAGAAACGGGTACTGGGATGCCAGGTGATCCCCGTGATGCGATCGGTATGTCCTGTGAATTTGCCCATGCCCACGCCATGCACGACATCGAAAAGATCCAGCGTGCGATCTTCCCGTCCTACTGCCAGCTTCTTGCCGTCGCCGCTGAAGCTGAGCGTGCTGACCGGGCTGGCATCCTGCTGCCATTCACGGATCATCGTCTGCGAGGCAGCATCCCACAATCGTACGCGGCCATCATCGTGCCCCGTCGCGAGCATGGCACCATCGGGACGAAAAGCGATGGCAGTCACCCAGGCAGGCTGCTTGACATTCTTGATCGCTGTGGCTGTAACGGCATTCCAGAAGGTGAGGTCGTCTGCTGCGGAAGCCAGGCAGGGTTGATCGCCCCCCAGCGCCCAGAGCATTTCCAGATCGCTCAAGTCCTGATGAAGGATTTCATGCCCGTCACGGATGTTCCAGTGGCGCAGGATGCCAGGCTCTTCGACGGTCCAGGCAGTGCCATCGCTGGTGGTCTTCAGCGCCAGCAGATTGCCTTCCACGCGGAAGCGAGGATCGCCCAGAACCCGCACCACCCGGGCTGGCAGCTTCCAGCCACGAAGTGCCTGCAGTTCATTGGTACCAGACAATATGGCCATCGTGCAATCCTTCAAATCTCGTCTGTCAGGGTGAAGCAGCAGCTTCCCTCGCAACGGCGCACGAGCAAGGCTGGACCCCTGCTACCGAAGGCCTGTCCCGAGAAGTCAGCTTCAGCCACTATTAGCATGCTAAACTCTACCTGAAATTGATAGACTGAGCATCCCTATTTCTCAGAAAGTTCGAGCCAGGGTGGTGTCCATGATCAGTGTATCCATCGCCAACCAGCAGGAAGCCCTGGAACTGGACTTTGCCCGCATCCGGGAAGTGGGCAAGGCAGTGCTGGCGGGTGAAGGCGTCACCCAGGGCAAGGTGACCTGCGCCTTCATGACCGATGCTGCCATTCACGTCCTCAATAAGCGGTTTCTGAATCACGATGAGCCGACGGATGTCATCACCTTTCCCTACAGCGACAAGCCGCTCCAGGGGGATCTGGCCATCAGTGTCGATACTGCGGCAACCGCAGCCCGGGAACGGGGGCATGGCGTAGGCGATGAACTGCTACTGTATGTGATACACGGGATGCTGCACCTGTGTGGCTATGATGATCAGACTGAAAAAGAACGCCGGAAGATGCGTGAGCGTGAGGCACATTACCTGAGCGAGCTGGGCGTCCAGGCGGCCCGGGTGGACTAGTGGCAGGAAAATGCCGCCCGTGCAACCCGTTTTCAGCGGCGGCCGCCGCTTCTTCCCCGCAGTCCACTGGCACGTCCCGTGTCATAGCTATGTCACTCCTGTCGCACAGAGGAGGAACAATGCGCGTAATCGCTACAGAAATTCCACCTGTCATCGGCAAAGATGAATAATCTCCTTCAGCCTCTCATGTCTCACAAGTATGAATGCCGGGCCGACGATGGTATTAGTGACAGCCTGACGTCATTGTGACATAAAGATGTCACTACGCACCAGAGACGGCAGCTTAACTGATACGCATCCATGAGGGAGGTGGGGTATGCAAGGGGCACGCTGGGGGTGGTTAGCCTTTATCGCCGCGATCGGAATCCTGTTTGCCGCCAGTAGTCATGATCAATCTTCTTCCGATACCAGGGTATCAACACTGTTACGCCAGGAATTGAAAACTGTCACCGCGGATAGAGACCAGGTTCAGGCAGATCACCAGGAATCGCTGGAACTGCTGGGCACAGTAGATGCCTATGCCCGTTCGCTGGATCAGGAACTGCAACGCACCAGCCAGGAACTGCGGGTCCTGAAAGCAGAGCGGGACAAGCTGCGTCGCGAGCTTTCCAGCCTGTCGCAGGATCGCAATCAGCTCCAGCAGACGGTGGCCAGCCTGCAGATAGAGCGGAGCCAGACCAAGCGGAACATTGATCAGTTGCGCCAGGGGCTGAATCAGCTGCTTTCACAGGCGGAAAGCGTGGCCCAGGTTTTGGCTGCACCGGCAGCAGGCTTTGCTCAAACTGGCTTTGATGAAACACCACTGCCCGTGGTCAGGCCTTTCAAGAACTGCAACAGCTTCGAAGGCACCTACTTTGCCGACGAACCGCTGAATGACAACAAGTAGCAGTACGCGACTTTCGGGTGCAGCAGCTACGTGGGACTCCCCTTGACGGGAAGTGTGCACTCGGCATGATGGGGACATGGAAATCTCGACAGAACTCCTCATTGCCGGGTGCAAGGAAGCGGCACAGCACCCCGAAGGGATTGCTCTTTATAAAGTGGGCAAGAACCCGGGCCTCTTCACGGCCAAAACCGGTATCCCGGGCGATACGGCCCAGTATGCTCTGCAATCGGGCTACCTTGAATTGCTGCGCACCGAAGGCAAAGCGGAAACGGTCCGCCTCACCGAGCGGGGGGCGGCATTCCTGCGCGAGCACCTCGATCCCAAGCCGACGCTGGAAGAATTGCTGACGCAACTGCGTACCCATCAAGGCACGATGCCACGCTGGCTGGCGGAGATCGATGCCCAGTTCGCGGCGTTCCGGTTGCGCTCGCTGAACTTCCTGGAGCAGCAGGGGGCGGAGCTGAACAAACTGATCGAGCGAACCGAAGCGGCACTACGACGCCTGCAAGCCGGTCAGTTGCCTGCCCTGAATGCCACGCTGGAACCCTGGCAGGTGGAAGCACTCGTTGCCGTGGATGCAGCAACTCCCTGGATGGGCCTGGCGGAGATCTACCACCATCTGGAACAGCGGGGCTTCCGCAGCCTGACCATTCCCGACTATCAGCATGGCATCCTGCTGCTGCGCGATCGCGGTGCAGTAAAGCTGATCCCAGAGAGTGATATGCCCGGCCCGATGCTTGAGCCGGAGTATGCGCTGATCGACGAGGGTAAGATCTATGTGGGTGTGGGGAGAGGGTGAGTTGAGGCACTAGCCTGACATAGTTGCAGACGATGTTACGACATTGCAAGTTTCAACGTCGGCCTGACGGCACGACGCTCGCCAATTCTCGTCACGACGCTCACCTATCACCCCGAAATTCACGCTTCCCTCGTGGGATGCCGTTACACTGATGCTTATGGCCCTGCATCTCTGAGCAACTTCGAATGGCTGATCTTCCCCCCACCGACGCCCATCCCCGTTCGTCCCGCCAGCGGTTTGCCCTCTTCGTCAAACACTACCGTGCCCAGCGGCTCGATGAAGTGACCGAAGGCGACAAGAAGAGCGAACCAAAGCCCGACGACAAAGCCGAAGCGAAACAGAAGAAGCAGGCGAAGCGCCGTGAGTACCTGAAGGAGTACTTCCGCTGGCTCTGGCCGCACCGCTTCGCCGTCGGGGGCGTGTTCGTCCTGGCCCTGTTCGTGGCTGGGCTGGAAATGATCGAACCGCTCTTCATGAAGATCATCATCGACGGCGTGCTCCTCAACACCGGCCTCGATACTTCCTCGCGACTGGTGCAGATCAACCTCATCGGGGCCATCTTCCTTGCGGTCATCATCGGCTCCAAGCTGCTCAATGTACTCAAGGACTATCGCCAGAAGTTGCTCAACATCCGGGTCATGCTCGCCCTGCGCAAGGCCCTCTTCAGTCGTCTGCTCCACCTGCCCCTGGCCAAACTCTGGGACATGAAGACGGGCGGCATCCTCTCCCGCATCACCGGGGATGTGGACACCACCACCGGCCTGTTGCAGATGGCCATCGTCTCACCGTCCCTCTCCATCCTCCGCCTGCTCATCGCCATCATCGTGCTCATGATGCTCAACTGGCGGTTGGCCCTCACCGCCCTCGCCATCATCCCCGGCGTGATGCTCATGAGCTTCACATTCGCTCGCCGCATCCGTCCCATCTACCGGGCGGTCCGTAAGGATGTCGAAACCATCGACGGCCATGTGGGCGAAACCTTCTCCGGCATCCGCGTCGTCCGGGCCTTCCGTCGAGAGATGCGGGAACTGCTCGACTTCATGCTCGGCCGCCACACCGTGCTTCGCAAGGAACTCTTCGCCCATCGCCGCGAGTTAGTCCTCTGGACCTCGTGGGGCCTCTTGCTCGGTGCCGTCAACGTCGTCATCGTCTGGTACGGCGGCTATCTCAACATCCAGGGCCAGGCGTCCATTGGTGACATCATGGCGTTCCAGTGGTACACCTTCCTGCTGCTGAACCCGGTGTGGAACATCGTCAACTCGTTCAGCGAGATGCAGCGATCGCTCGCGGCCATGGAGCGGGTCTTTGAAGTGCTGGGCATGGAGGGGGACAAGCCCGACAAGGCTGATGCCATCGAAGCCCCGCCGGTGGTGAACGAGATCCACTTCGAGAATGTGGGCTTCGAGTACAACCCCGGCATTCCGGTCATCCGCGACTTTGAGGTCGTGGTGCCGGGCGGTTCGGTGGTCGCGCTCGTCGGTCGCAGCGGGGCCGGCAAGACCACTGTGACCGATCTCGTCGCCCGCTTCCACGATCCGACCTCGGGCCGCATCCTCGTCAATGGTCGCGACATTCGCGACTTCCGCCTCCGCAGCTATCGCCATCTCCTCGCCATCGTGCAACAGGATGTCTTCCTCTTCGATGGCTCGGTACGTGACAACATCGCCTATGGTAAGCACGATGCGACAGAAGCTGAGGTGGAAGATGCAGCCCGGCGGGCGAATGCTCATGAGTTCATTGAGAAGCTGCCCGACCAGTACAAGACCTTCGTCGGCGAGCGAGGGGTGAAGCTTTCCGGTGGACAGCAACAACGGCTCGCCATCGCCCGGGCCATCCTGGCCAAGCCGCAGATTCTGATCCTGGATGAAGCGACGAGCAACCTCGATACCGAGAGTGAACAACTCATTCAACAATCGATGGCCACGCTATTGGCAGGCCGCACGACGTTCATCATCGCCCACCGCCTGTCCACGGTGCGACAGGCGGACATCATCCTGCTCATGGAGAACGGCAAGATCGTGGAGCAGGGCAACCACGACACGCTGATGCATGCCAAAGGCATCTACCATGGCATGGTCATGCGGCAGATGGAATCGCACAGCGAGATTCTGGCCGATGCATGGCAATAACGAATGAATCAGTTCACCGAGGGTTCCACTTCGGCTACCACGCTGCTCGGTGGTGGTTGGGTGCGGTTCCAGCGGGACCAGAGGTAGCGGACTGGGCCGTAGAGGGCGTAGCCCCAGAAACAGAGTCCCAGGGCCAGTTCGCGGAAGGCGATCACCAGCATGACCACGATGACCGCCTGCACCACCTTGCCAAAGTTCTTCCGGCGGAGCAGCACGCGATTGGCCATGTGAACGTATTGAATCCGCGAGACCATGAGCAAGGCGACTGCGAGTCCGGCCAGGGGCGAAGCGATGGCCATGATGAGGTCCGCCGTTTCGATGCTGACCCACTTGAGATCGGTGAGGTTGTACCGCAGCACCACCAGCGACGCGATGCACCCTGCCGCGGCGGGTGAAGGCAGGCCCTGGAAGTAGCGGTGGCTCTTGTCGTCGAGCGTGGTGGTCACATTGAATCGAGCCAGGCGAAGGATGGCACAACTGACGTAGAGCAAAGCAATCACATAGATCAGGTTCTTCAGAGGTTGGAACGCAACAATAGAACCGAGCTGCACAAGGAACACAGCCGGGGCAGCCCCGAAACTGACGGCATCGCAGAGACTGTCGAGTTCCGCACCGAACTGGCTGGCCTGGTTGGCCCGTCGGGCGAGGTAGCCATCGAGCACATCAAACAACATGGCCAGGAAGAGCAGCCAGCCGGCGATGGCGCGGGCCAGCACCGGTTCCATGCTGGTGGCGGGGCCGATGTTGGTGATGAACATGATGGCAGTGACGCCACACATACCGTTAGCCAAGGTACACAAGGTGGGCAGGATAGCCACCTTCCGCATCTTGGTGAACATGGTGGGACGAGGTCGTCGATTTTCCTTCCGCCAGTGGAAGCCTTTCACTCCGCAGCCCTGCCTGTGTAAGCGTTACTACAAGGATAAGCATGTCATATTGTAAAGAATCGCTCAAGGGGCGTTCTTTTTGAAAGAGCTACAAAGTGCACGGAGATGGCTATTTGTACCACCTGTTGAGCTAGACGCTGTAAGGTGCTTTCTGTCAACGACTTATGGAATGCAGGAAATAATTCCGTGCGAGTGGCACGGGTGGTGCATATACATCTCTCGTCTGACAACCAACCGCTCAGACAAGTGACAATCACCCCCAACCCTTCAGGGAGGAGCGCACATGCAAGTTACAACCCCGCGCCAGATCGAAACCAACCGCCTTCGCAGCAAGCTCGACATGATTCTCGAAAAGTATCAGGACATGGACCTGTCTGATGATGCTCCCTTCGTGATCTATCTGACCGAGCGGATGCTGGGCGACATCGAAGAAGCCCGCCGCCAGAATGATCGCGAGCTTCGCTTACAGGAACTGCGTCAGCGAGCCACCTGGCCATCGCTGAACTAACGAGCCCCCTCCGCCTCACTCCCGCGACGTCCCCCCGTACGGGAGTGAGGCTCCCCCTCATAAGAAGTCGGTCTCCCCCCGCTGCCCCTGGCGCATCTTTCCCCCAGATCGCCAGGGGCTTCTCATTTGGTGTGTTAAATTGTTGCTGAGCAAGCACGCGGACCGGTCTACTTGGCATCCCCCTGACAGCTGGCACCTGCTACACTGACTGTAGCTTTCTTCAACTACATGGAGGGTTGACAATGAAGAACCTGAGCATCACCCTGCTCGTCTGCCTGGCATCCACATCGTTCACCTATGCCCAGATGAAGGAACAATCGCTGGTCAAGGATGCAGGATTAGTGCTTTCCGAAATCATGCAGGTGCCGGAGAAAGGCATCCCCAAGTCGCTGCTCAATGAAGCCCAGGCTATCATGATCTTCCCCAACGTGGTGAAGGCTGGCTTTATCGTTGGCGGAAGGCACGGGCGGGGCGTCGTCCTGACACGCGATGCCAACGGCGTGTGGGGGCTGCCTGTGCTGCTCTCCATCACAGGTGGCAACTTTGGTGCACAGATCGGCGTGCAGGCGACCGACCTCGTCCTGATGTTCAAGAGCAAGCGTGGTGTGGATAGCATTCTCCAGGGCCACCAACTGACGCTCGGTGCCGATGCGAGCGTTTCCGCCGGTCCGGTAGGTCGCAATGTTGCAGCCAGTACCGACACCAGCTTCCGCACCGAGATTCTGTCATGGTCACGCAGCCGGGGTCTCTTCGCGGGCGTTGCCCTGGATGGCTCGAAGGTGAAGATCGATGGCAACGGCATCGCTGCGTTCTACGGCGTGCCACCACCACCGATTGAAGTGATCCTGAACGCCCAGGTCCCCACCATCCCTGCCGCTGCGAACGACCTGCGCAACCAGGTGCTGCAACTGGCCCCACCCCCTGCCCCCAAGAAGTAAACCATTTAGCCCCCGGCTCTTCAAGCCGGGGGCGAGTGCGCGCGGTGGTGACAATGTCACTCGCGACGCGCTCCTGTATCGCCCTCCCTCGCGCTTCCCATACACTTCCTTTTCCCTATGTCCTTCGGAAGCGCTGGCGTATGAGTCTCCTCCTGTCCGTCCAGAAAATCAGCAAGAGCTACGGCTTGCGCCCTCTCTTTACTGATGTCTCGCTGGAACTGAAGGAGGGGGATCGGCTAGGGTTGATCGGGCCGAACGGGTCGGGCAAATCGTCCCTGTTAAAGGTGCTCCTCGGCAGCGAACCACACGACGAAGGCACCCGGTCGCTGCGACGCGGCGTGCGTCTGGGCTACCTGGCCCAAGACGATGTCTTCTCCCCCGGGCAGACGGTGCAGGATGTGCTCATTGAAGCCCTGCAGAATGAACCGCTCGATGATCACGAACGGCACACCCAGGCAGCCATAACCCTGACGCAGACAGGCTTTGACGACTTCAGCAAAGAGGCCAGCACCCTCTCGGGCGGCTGGCGGAAGCGGCTCGCCCTCGCCCGGCAACTGGTCCAGAAACCTGACTTCATGCTGCTCGATGAGCCGACGAATCACCTCGATCTGCAGAGTATCGTCTGGCTGGAAAAGCTGCTGCGCGGCGCGCCGTTTGGCTACCTGGTCGCGACACATGATCGAGCGTTCCTGCGGGCGATTGCGGATGAGATCATCGAAGTGAACCGGGTCTATCCGGGGGGTACGTTCCGCTTTGCCGCTGGGTATGATGACTTCCTCACCCGCCGGGAGGAGTTCCTTGAAGCCCAGGCGCGGATGCAGCAGTCGGTGGCCAACCAGGTGCGCCGCGAGACCGAGTGGCTGGGGCGTAAAGCAGCGGCTCGCACCCGCAAGGCTGCCTCCCGCATCGAAGATGCTTATGCACGCCGTGAGCAACTGGCGGAGTTGAACTACCGCACGGCCCAGAGCCAGACCGCTGGTATTGACTTTGTCGACACTGGTCGACAGACCCGCAAGCTGCTGGCCGCCACGGGTATCACCCATAGTCTGGGTGGCAAACAACTCTTCACCAACGTCGATCTGCTGCTCGGGCCGGGAACCAAGCTCGGGCTGCTCGGCGTCAATGGCAGTGGCAAAAGCACCCTGCTCAAGGTGCTCACGGGAGCCATCACTCCCGACCAGGGAACGATTCAGCGGGCCGATAAGTTGCGAGTGGTCATGTTCGAGCAAGGCCGGGCCAAGCTGAACCCGGACGAGACGCTGCGACACGCCCTCGGCGGCGGCAACGATATGGTGATCTACCGTGACAGGCCTATCCATGTTGTTTCATGGGCGAAACAATTTCTCTTCCCGGCAGAGCAACTGGAACTGGTGGTGGGCAAGCTGTCGGGTGGTGAACAGGCCCGCGTCCGCATCGCCCAGCTCATGCTACAGCCTGCCGATGTGCTGCTGCTCGATGAGCCGACGAACGATCTCGACATCCCCGCGCTGGAAGTGTTGGAGGATAGTCTGGAAGAGTTTCCCGGAGCGGTGGTGATTGTCAGCCACGATCGTGAACTGCTGGACCGTCTGTGTACCGAGGTAATCGGCCTGGATGGCTCAGGCAATGCCGGCTCCTTTGCCAGTGTGAACCAGTGGCTGGCGAGTCTCGATAAACCAATCGAGAAGGTGAAGAAACAGGCGGCCGTAGCAGTACGAACGGCACCAGTGGCGAAGCCGAAGAAGCTGAGTTTCAAGGAACAGCAAGAATGGGATGGCATGGAGGCAGCGATTGCGAAAGCTGAGACGCTGCTGCATGAAAAGCAGGCTGCGGTAGAAGGTGCTTCGACAGCGGGACACGTGGCGCTACACGAAGCCTGCGAGGCGATGGAAGCGGCGCAGCAGGAAGTGGACCGGTTGTATGCACGGTGGGCGGAGCTGGAGGAGAAGCGGGGGTGAGGGGGGAATGATTAGTGGGGGAGTATGCAGGAACGCGAGCAACCTAGGACCTATTCACCAGTCTTCGGAAACAACCCTACCTCCATTAACAGCCGACGTTGATCCACTCGTAGTGGATGGTTAATGGAAAGTACCGCGATAGTCGTACGGCCAATCGCTGTGCGCCCAATCAGTTCAGCACCCTTCCAACGAAAATGGGCGTTCCACCGATGGCGGCGAGGATGAAATAGCCCGGTAATCTTCCCCGTTTTCGGATCCAGTCCTGCAATGTTCGGCCCTTTGAAACTGTTATCGTAGAAGCAAGAGTAAGCCAGGTTATTCGCCTCGGTCCGGCCCCCATGCTTTCTGGCAATGATGTGCTCCAGTTCATAGGGCAGTACGGAGTAAGCTTCCGGCATCAGGCAGTATTCACACCTTGAGTGTGCCCGATCCCGTACCATCTCCTTCAGCTGATCATCCATGACTACTGACCAGCAGAGGATTTCTTAAGGGAGAGCCGGGCTTGTGCCTGCATCAGGTCTATGAGCATTCCGATGTGAAGATAACTTTGCAGTTCCGCTTCCTCGTCGGTCGTCAGCTCTGCCTGCTGGTTCTTTTGAGAGAGTTCATGCAATCTGGCATGGTCGCTTTCATCCAGCTTCACCTGCAGTAACGCCTTTGCCGCCGACACCGTCATCGTTTTCCCGCGCGGCCTCATCGCCCGTCGGAGGATGGCATATTCACGTGTGTGTGTGGGCATTGTCGCAGTCATGAGATAGCTCACTAGAGAACAATTAGATTATAGCATGCATCAAGTAGATTATAGCATGCATCAAGGATCATTATCCTGATTCACTTGCTCTGCTAGTAGCGGTACCACCTTGATGAACTGTAACTGATAGGCTCGACGGTAAATGCGTATAAACATGATTAATAAGCACGACGAGACGAGTATGATGATCACACAAACGAACGGGAGGTTGGCACCAAGTCCTGCCTGACTTGCCCCATCATAGGTGAGAATCACTTTGCCAAAGAAGTTAACCTGCCCTTCATCGCGTTCGCGCAGAACGTGCAACAGCTCTGGTGGTGGTGCCTCACCTGTAAAACAGATGGTGCCTGGCATCCAGTGAACAACCTTGCTCTCCAGACCAATCAGGCACACAGCTGACACCATCAGTGCGGCCAGAGATGCATAGACCCCCAGCAAACTCCAGACCATGATGGTGTCATCGCGATGATGCATGAAGCTAAGCTCGAACAACTACTCACATCATAAGGCATGAAATGTATATCTCCAACTCAGTATCAGGGCTTGTGCCCAGCTTCCCGTCGCCCTTCAGGCGACCGACTCGGGGTGTGATTCGTTCCCAGGGTAGCCATGCGTACACGGTACACGGCAACCTTGGTCTGTTATCCATATGCCCTTCGGGCAAGGTAGCCGCACTCGTGTAGGGTCTTGCTTCATTCGTGACTGTACTGTGTTGTGATCAGCAGGAGTGCATGCTACCATCCAGCCATCTTGATCAGGACTCGTTTCCACTTTACGGAGTCTGAGCATGAACAATTATGGTGGTTTGATCCTGGGAGTATGCGTCATGATGGCAGCAGCTATCATCGCGATGGCCCCGCGATTGACAGGCGGCTCGAATGAAGTAGGCCGGTATCAATTTGAACGCAGCAATGGGGTCAATGTCTTCGTGCTCGACACCAAAACTGGTCGACTCTGGCAACGCTTCGTCGATCCTTCTGGAGGCTCGTCGGACTGGACGGAAAACAAGTCACCGTGGGCCGAGGCACACGGCAAATAAACTAGTGCGACAGAACGTAGCGATCATGAAATCACCAAGGGTCATTCAATGAGAAAGTTCATTACCAGCTTCCTGTTCTTTGCATCGCTGTCCACCCTGGCAGCGAGCGACTGGCCCCAGTTTCGTGGGCCAACGGCCCAGGGAACCAGCGATGCCAGCCTGCCTACTGAATGGTCCGACAGCAAGAACCTGAAGTGGAAAGCCAAGCTGCCTGGGCCTGGCTCCTCCAGTCCCATCGTCTGGAAGGATCGGATCTTCGTCACCTGTTACACCGGCTACGGCGAACGCAAGCAGGGCGACGTTGGCAAGATGGATGAGCTCAAGCGCCATCTGCTCTGTCTGAATCGTGACGATGGCAAACTCCTTTGGACTGCCACCATCGAAGCCAGCCAGCCGGAAGATAACTACCAGGGTTTCATCCGCGATCATGGCTACGCCAGCAGCACCCCGGTCACCGATGGGGAAACTGTCTGGGTCTTCTTCGGCAAGAGTGGCGTCTTCGCCTTCGACTACAGCGGCAAGCAACTCTGGAAGGCCAGCGTCGGGACCAAGTCGTCCAGTCGCCGCTGGGGTTCAGCTGCCAGCCCTGTGCTCTATGGTAACCTGGTCATCATCAATGCAGCTGAAGAGAGCAGGACCATTTATGGCCTGGATAAAAAGACCGGCTCCATTGTCTGGAAGGCAGAAGACCCGAAGCTGGAACTCTGCTATATGACGCCACTTATTGTAAAAGGGCTGGAAGGTGATGAAGCGATCCTCTCCCTCTCCGGAAGCGTCTGGAGTTTGAACCCGCAGGATGGTACCACCCGCTGGAAGACCAAGACGGAAATCACCGGGAATGTCTCGCCCAGCCTGATTACCAACGACGGTGTGCTCTATGTCAATGGTGGCTTTCCCAACATCCTGGCCTCTGCCATCTCGCTGAACGACAAGAAACACGAGGTGCTCTGGAAGAGCAAGAGTTCTTCATACGTGTCCTCGCCGGTCTATCACCAGGGGCATCTCTATGTCGCCAACCACACGGGAATCGCCCGCTGCCTCAACCCCAAGACGGGCGAAGCGGTGTATGATCAGCGTCTGCCACTCAAGTCTGAAGGGCGTGGTGGCTCCGCGATCTATGCCTCGCCTCTACTCGCGAAGGACAAGATCTATGTGACCACTCGTACCGGTGGCGTGTTCGTGCTCGCTGCCCAGCCGGAGTACAAACTGCTGGCCACCAACCGTTTTGCTGATGACGACAGCGACTTCAACGCCTCCCCGGCCGTCATGGGCAACCAGTTGCTCCTACGGTCCAACCAGTACCTCTACTGTGTGGGGGAGTAGGGGGGCGAGAAGTTACCATCAGACGATGGCCAGAAGGAACGCGAGGGGCAAATGGGGTTCACGGTCTACTACCGAACGACACAGCCGGTCGCCCCGGCCAAGGCCGAAGCAATTCGACAGGCCGCCACCATCACCAATGCCGGGCGGACTTGGCTTTCATGCGAGCCGGTGGTCTTCTTCACCAGCACAAGTGAAGGGCACCTGCGCGGTGGCAGCAAGCCGAACTTTCAGCCAGACCCCGAAGACGCAGCCTCTGCGGCCCGATCGGGGCAGTTGGATGGCACCACTCGCGACATGCTTGAAGTGCTCTGTCAACTCAGCCGCGACCATGGCGTCGACTGGGCACTCAGTCACGACCACGACCCGCACATCGGCTACATCCGGGCCGGCATCTGCGACGAGAAAGTGATGGAGCAGATCGAAGCATTTGCTGACCTTGGCGACATCCTCGGTGAGTTGGACCTGATGTAAGTTGTGGAGCATTCGAACCTTGTTAGCAGTCACCTGCCCGTTTCAGCGCCGCCGTTCTCACGGCAGCTTGCGTACCCGCACGCGTTTGGTGGAAATGACAATGAACTTGTTATTTGGATTCGCTTCCACAATGGACCAGGCTTCCTGCAGACGAACGATCCAGTCCCGTACCGGCGCATCATCCATCCGTAAGAGGATGACACCGTACGAAGAAAGACCCTCACGGTAGATCAACTCGCCAAAGTCTTTATCAGCAGTGACAATCAAACGTTGGTCGGCATTTGCCAGCTGAAGCCAACGTTCATCCGCTTCACCACACTGCATTTCTGATGCGGAGATTACATCATGCCCCGATGTTCGCAACCAGTTGAGAATACCGGCAGGTAGGTTTTCATCAGCGAAGAGCCTCATGCACTCATCTCTTATGCATCGAGAGTAATGACATCGGCTGCATAAAGCAGTGCCGCCCGAACATGCTCTGGCTTGAGCGACGGATATTCTTTCAACAGTTCATCGGTGGTAGAGCCGGCTCCCAGTGCTTTCAGTACAAGCTCCACTGTCAGACGCGTGCCTTTGAAGACAGGCTTCCCCAACATCACTTCTTTGCGTTCTTCAATGTAGTCATCCCAGTGAAATGCTGGCATGGCAGGCTCCTTCGATACTGCATTGTCGACACTGTCCACTGCGGTGTCAATGGGAGCCTGGATACCACTTTGGGCAATTGGCAATGGCCAGCGCTACTTGCCTTCCCTTTCGATGGGGCTAGGATGGCTGCAGGCTGCTGCAGGCTGCCTACGGTCCGCGTGAAGGGTGGAACCCGCCTGCTCTGATTCGCACAGAACCTTCTTTCTGCCCTCGCTTGCGGACACAGGGCCTTCGGAGAGAAGGTATCTCATGGCACGTACGCTCCCCCTCCGCGCCCATCTCGGCTGGCTGAAGAAAACAGCCAAGCAGCAACTGGTTACCCTGCGACAGCAGCAGCCCGAGGCCCAGCTCAGTGATGCCCAGTTTCAGCTGGCCCGCGAGTATGGCTTCGCCAGTTGGCGTGCCCTGGTGGAGCATGTCAACCAGAGTACGGCACAGTTACAGGCGCTGACTGCCGCTGGTGTACAGGAAGATCCGGCTAGCCTGAAGCCTGACGATGTGGATGTGGTTCAACTCTTTGCCGCGGTGCGATCCGGGAACCGGGCTGAGGTGGAAACGCTGCTGCGTCGCCGTCCGCAACTGGTTCATGCTCGTGATGCTTCGGGGATGACGCCCCTGCACCTGGCTGCAGAGTGCAACGATCCAACACTTGGCATCGTGATGCTGGCTTTCGGGGCAGATGCAGAGGCAACGTATGGCCAGTCGGCCCACACGCCACTGTCGTGGGCGGTGACGACGAATGGCCTGGCGTTCGCTGCAACGCTGTCGAAGGTGGGGGTGGAGCCTGATCTGTTCACGGCTGCGGGAATGGGCGACCTGGCTGCGGTGCAACGTTGCTTTGTTGCTCCTGGATTGCCGGAGACGCATCGGCTGAAGACGGGGAGCAGCCGATTTACTGCCGATGGTTCGCGTTTGCCTTGCCCGCCCGTCACAGCACCGGAGCAAGTCGCGGACGCCCTCTACATGGCGTGTCGCAATGGGCATGCCGAGGTGGTGCGCTTCCTGCTCACTCAGCAGCCTGATCTGCAGTTCAAGGGATACCTCGGCGCAGGCCTCTTGCACTGGGCCTGCTTCGGCAATTCCATGGATGTCGTCAATCAACTGCTCGCTGCGGGGCTCGATCCGCAGGAACGCGATCCTGCACTCGGCTGCACACCTCGCGAATTTGGCCTGTGCATCTCGGCCCAGTGGGGCCTGCGTGACTTGGTGCAACGGCAACTCGAGCGTGATCCGTCACTTCGGGATGACGTTGCCCCCTGCGCAAGGGAACTGGCGGAGGCTGAGGGACACACAGGAATCGTCGAACTGTTGAACCAGAGCAGGTAGCAGAAACATTGCTACTAGTAGTGGTGCTTCCCAAAGAAGAACAACAGCACCTTGTCGTAACGGGCGGCCCAGTGAGCTTCATTGTGCTCACCGCCGGCGACTTCCCAGTAGTAGTAGTCGGAGCCGGGGAGCAACCCGGTCTGGTCGAAGATTTCGACCAGTCGACGCGTACGCTGTAGAGCTGGGGGTACGACGGCCCGGGCGCCCCCTTCTTTATTACCCATGTCGAGCCAGAATCGCATGGAGCGCATCCACTCGATGGACTCTGCATTCTCCAGTTCACGAAGAATGCGGTTCCGCGCCCACCAGAGCGACGGCGACAAGATGCCTGCCATGCTGAAGAGTTTGTGCCGCTTCCAGGCGAGGCTCAGGGTCGACAAACCACCCATCGAGGAGCCAACAATGGCAGTCGACTCACGGCCTGATTGCGTGCGATAGAGCCGATCCACAAAGGGCTTCACTTCATCGAAGAGGAACTGGCCATAGAGGTGATTGCGGCCTTCGTTCACATTGACATTGGGATCGGGAAAAGGTGCATATTCGAACAGGCGCTCGGGCGTGTTGTGGATGGCCACCTGAATGATCGGCTGCATGCGGCCCTGATGGATCAACCGGTCGGCGGTGGTCGCTGCATCCCAGGCGATGCCAAACGCGGAGGTGTGTGCTTCGAAAACGTTCTGACCATCGTGCAGATACACTACCGGGTAGCGGCGGCTCGGCTGCTCTTCGTACTCAGCAGGCAGGTAGACCGTCACCTGGCGGTCGTTCTCCAGGTGCCCGGAGCGGAAACTGGCATGGTGCAGAAGACGACCTGTCGGAACGAAGACATCGGGCATGCGGGTGGTGTTCAATCCCTTGAAGTCATGTGCGGTAACAAATGGACTTGCAGAAGCCAGTCCCCCTCTCCCTACCGGGGAGAGGGGCGCATGAGCCTCAGTGGATTATACACGCCGCTCCGCCAGATGTGCATCCAGCGTGGCCTTCAGGCCCTGCATAAACGTGTACTGTGGGTCGTAGCCTAAGTCAGTGCGGGCGGCGGTGATGTCAGCTTGCGAATGTCGTACATCCCCGGCTCGAGCATCCTTGAACACCGGCTGCAGCTTGGTGCCCAGCAGTTCATTCAACCCGTTGATGAGATCGAGCAGGCTGGTGTTGCCACCGACACCGATGTTATAAACCTTGCCGACGGAATTTGGAGCGTCGGCTGCTTTCATCACAGCCTGAG
This sequence comes from Gemmatales bacterium, assembly GCA_046350055.1. Classification (GTDB taxonomy): domain Bacteria; phylum Planctomycetota; class Planctomycetia; order Gemmatales; family HRBIN36; genus JAEUIE01. The sequence continues at coordinate 1,311,862 of JAXMBC010000001.1, forward strand.
TGGCATTGAGAACATAGGTGAAGTCTCGCGATTGCAGACCATCGCCAAAGACCACCGGTTGCTGGCCTTTGACCATCGCATCGATGAACAGGGCAATGACACCGGTGTAGGGATTCTTCGGATCCTGCCGCGGACCGAAGATGTTGAAGAAGCGGAGGCGGGTTGTCTCGAGGCCATAGCTGGCGGTAAAGGCTTTGCAGTAATGTTCACCAGCGAGCTTGGCTGCAGCGTAAGGGCTCAGCGGAGCAATGGCATCGCTCTCATGTCGCAAGGCACCTGGAGTATCGCCGTAGGCGCTGCTGCTGGCAGCATAAACCACCCGGCGGACTTTGGCGTGACGGGCCGCTTCGAGTACATTCAAGGTGCCCGTGGCACAGGCTGCATGCGAGAGAAGTGGTGCTTCGATGCTGCGCTGCACTGAAGGGAGTGCTGCCAGGTGGAACACGACTTCGCAACCTGCGACTGCCTGCGCAACAGCTGCAGGATCGGTGATACTTCCTTCGTACCAGGTAATGCGGTTTGCCACAGCAGCCAGGTTGACTTTGCGTCCGGTGCTGAGATCATCGAGCACCACGACCTGATTCCCGGCAGCCAGGAGGCCTTCGGTGAGATGCGAGCCGATGAAGCCAGCCCCGCCGGTAACAAGCACTTTGCGCACAATACACCTTCCAGAATCAATGAAGTCAGGAGTCAGCTGCCAGAAACAGCAGGAGTGCCTTGAACACGTCCCGGAGAAACTAAAAGCCAGGAGTCATGATAATCTGACTCCTGGCTTCTGTGATTCTGGCTTCTACAAGACTACTTCACCGAAGCGGCGAAGTCCTTGAGGGCCTTGACAGGGCGTGCCTTGACCACCTTCTTGGCGGGCTTGGCAGGGTAGAACTTCATCTGGCCCGAGAATGGATCCTTGCGTTCACCAGCGGGAACAGCCTTCTTGATGTCCAGCTTGAACTTGCAGAGACCGGGCAGGGTGAAGACGCCGACACCCTTCTTGCCGAGATCGGCATGGATGTGGGCGACGAGGGCGTCGAGGAGGGCCACAACATCCTTCTTGCTCAAGTTGGTGCTCTCAGACAGGTTCTTGATGATCTGAGACTTCGTGGTGGGTTTGGCTGCCATCGTGTTCATCCTCTCTAATGGTAGAGTCAGAAAATCCGTTAGACGTACAACACTTTTAGGCCTCCAGCGGCAGGTCGTCAATGATAATCATGAAAAAAGGCCGGAAAAATAGAGCATTTTGCGATTGCCTCTTGAAGGCGAGTGTGAAAGTTGTTGGCTCCTGAAGTTGCGGTATGATTCGTTCTTCCTATCGGGAAGAGGTGCCGGGGATGAGGGGATCTCTCGCTGCGCAGCGCCTCCGTTCTGCACTTCGATGCCGATACGAAATGAACTCGTGACAAGATGGAGTTGTCACGCAGCAGGGGATTGGAAGTGGTCGAGTGCACGATCATGGACAGCCGATCTTCGTCCACTGCAACAGCGAACGGATTTTGACAGATCGGCAAGGGTAGTGTTTTAATGGTGAAATGCAAAATGTGATTCGGGTCAACGGACGTCTTGGCCAATTGCGTGGGGCAACGGCAGAAAGACTATCGCGTGAACGCCTTGTATTGCGGACCGTTGACACTTGCAACATCTACCTAACTGCTTCGATGCAACACAGTCCTGAAAACAACAAAGGCTACCCATCGGGTAGCCTTCGTTGTTCCAACGCGTCCAGCGACGTTATTTCGCGGGAGCGGGCATGCTCTGAGTAGCGGGAGCAGCGTGAATGTGGCCAGCGCTGTTGTTACCACAGCTGTTACACACTTCGCGGCAGGTATCGCAGGTGTCATGACAGCAACCCATCAGAGCGCTCATCACAGCAACTGCAACCAACGACATCAGCGTACGCATGGATCGGCATCCTACCTAAGGCCTGCACCCGGTGGCTGCCCAGCCTGGCTCCGCCAGACCCGGCAGGTGGATGATCCATCATCCCCCCTCAACGCCCAAGGTGCACTGTAGGCATCGTCACACCGGGCGGTTATCCTTCGCCTCAAGACCGGCAAACCCGGCAACACCCCTGTTAAAGCGTATCGGTTCCACCGTGCGCACCTTCTATGATGTTAAAGTGTAACGATTCTACCACCAGGGTAAGCCAGCGTATGGAAGCAGTGATCATGGCAGCGGGACTGGGTACCCGGCTGCGGCCTTACACGGAAACCACCCCTAAGCCACTCCTCGTGGTGCAGGGACGACCCATCCTCGACTGGATTATCGCAGCTTTGCCGCCCCAGGTGAACCGGCTGGTGGTAGTGGTCAACTACCTGGCTGAGCAGATTGAAGACTATCTCCGGCAGCAGACCCATATCCGGGACTACACGACGGTACGCCAGGCGGTGCCACGGGGCACCGGCGATGCCTTCCGATCGTGTTTTGCCCATCTTCACGGAGACAAGTATCTCGTGATGAATGCAGACGACCTCTTCGCCGCAGCTGACCTGGAGATCCTCTGCCAATACGAGGCTGGGTTACTGGTGCATCCGGTGGAGACACCCAGGCACTTTGGCATCGCCTTCCGACGCCCCGATGGTACTTTGGAAAAACTCGTGGAGAAACCTGATCTGGATGGCACGCAACTGGCCAACGTAGGGGTCTACCTGTTTCCGAAACTGGTCAAGGAACTGGAACTGCAACTCTCGCCGCGGGGCGAGTACGAGATTACTGATTACGTATCACAACTGGCAACGCAGGGTAGTGTACAGGTGGTGCCAGCCCGATTCTGGCTGCCCATTGGCAATATCCCCGCGTGGGAGGGAGCGCAGCAGGCGGATTTACAGGCCTGCCAGCGCGTCACGTCATAATTCTCCCACAGGTTTGCGCGATCCCACAAAAAACGAGGTACTATTCCAATCATGAAGAACTTTTGCAGAATAACTCAGCAGCCAGTCTCACTCACTCCCTTACCATAGAGGACATTTACATGGCACAACCCATGCCCCCACCACCTCCCCCGAAACAGGGCCTAGGCCTGTTCGGCTATCTGTTCATGCTGGCCTTTGTCGTGTTGGTCGTGGGCTACTTCCAGGGCTGGTTTGATTTCAACAAGAATCCCGAAACGGGCAAGCGGGAACTCAACATCCATACGGACAAGTTCAAGAAGGACAAGGACGCCATGGTGAAGGCTACGTCCGAAACCTATGCGTCCATCAAGGAGAAGTTCACGAAGAAGGAAGCCGATTCCAAGACAGCCAAGCCGGAAGAGAAGGCGAATCTTGACAAGGAAATCGCTGACCTCAAGGCCAAGCTGGAAAAGGCAGAAGCCCTGAAGAAGAAGGCTGAAGAATCGACCAACGATGAAGGCCTCAAAGGTCTGGAAGAGCAAGTGAAGAAACTGCTTCCGAAGTAGTGTGGCAAAACCAGAATAATGCAACAGCCCATGGTGAGAACCATGGGCTGTTAGTGTTTCATACCGTCCTGCTTATTTCTTCTTCTTCAGAATGAAGATCATTTCCTTGCTGCCTTCCTTGGTCTCGAACTTGGCAGGGCGATTGGTGTCGTCATGGTCGGCGGCACAGATCTTGACCTTGTCAGCGCCGTCCCATTCGTAAATGGCCAATTGCTTCTTGCCCTTGGTCTCGCCGTCCGTCACGGTGATGTCCATGTTCATCGGCTTCTTGGAAGGATCGAGGTCCTGCTTGCCGGCTTCGACCAGCATGTCGCCAATCTTCTGTTCGTAGTTCTTGCCCTTGAAGGTGAAGGTCATTTCGGCGAAGGCTTCTTCCTGCATCTTGCGGCCACCGACTTCCATGGCTACGACGACCCAGGTGCCTTCAAATTTCTTGTCTTCGTCGGCGACTTTGTCGTCGGCTGCCCACGCGGGCAGCACTAGTGCGGCCAGAACGGCCCAGGCAAGAATCAGTGTGCGCTTCATGACGTACGTCCTCCGGAAAAAGATGCAGAACGAAGTGAATTCTCTGCAAGATGTGTTGTGACAGCCACCCTTGGGCAGTCACACCGATAAGTTTAGGCGAATGCCGAGATGGAGTCCAGCACGAACGAGGGCGTTCTCAGGGATCTATCAGAATCCCAAAGTGCTTAGTGCTTAGTCCTACACTAAGTGCTAAAAGCTGATAATGGGATTTAGAAGGTAGAGCGGCCGCCGCCCAGGTCGATGGCGTTCTGGCTAGGTTCGCTCTGCATGGCCCACTGGAGAAGCTTGCGGGTGATGTCCGCGGCGCGAGGGCTAGCGGGGTGAGGCATCGGCTGACCAATCGCGATGCCGAGATCAACGTTCAGGCAGTGCTGTACGATACGGGCGGTATCGAGAGCGAGTTCCCGGTTGCCTAGCTTGGCGATTTCGCGGAGAGTCGCGAGGGCTTCCGGGTGGCGGCCGGTGCGGGTGAGCAGTGTTTCAGCAGCCATCTGCCGCAGGGGGACGGGGTTGCCTGCACCGAGCAGCTTTTCCATCAGCCGGATGTCGCCTTTGAACTGGCTGGAGGTCAGCCGGGCCAGCTGCACGCGAAGCAAGGCAGGAGTCTGAGCGTTTTCGACGATGCCGATGATCTCGCGACCGGTCTCATCCGGCTCTTCTCGCATCAGCCGGCTGTAGTGGACGCCGAGCGTTTCCGCGGCACGGATGCCGAGCGGCCCGCGGTCACCAGACCAGGCGACGAAGTCGGCCACCGCCTCACCAGAGAGTATCTGGCCATCCTGGAGGATGGGGCCTTGATCTGTTAGGAAGTTGGACGAGAGTGCCAGACGCACGCCGTTGCGCATCCATTGCCAGCGACGGTCGCGGCTGCGTCGCTCTGATTTGTTGAAGAGCATCTCCGCAGCAGCATCACGGACGTTCTCATCCTGATCGGACAAGGCATTAGCCATCAATTCGGTGATGCGACGATCTCGCAGCGCACCCAGGGCGCGAATGGCCTGGGTCCGCACTTCGGGAACACGATCGGTTTCCAGAAGACGCAGCACTTCATTCGGCTGGCCGATCTGCCAGTGGGCGCGATACTCGAGAGCAGCGAGAGCAGCAATCCGGACGCCGGGATGGGTATGATCGAGCAGGTTGAGAGCAGGGCCAGCATCGTAGCGGATAGCTTCACGGAACGCACGCACTTCGGGTACGTCCTTGCAGCGGGCGAGTTCGGGAGGCCAGTCCGTCTTGCGGCCGATCTCTTCGCTCAGCCGGCGGGCCTTGCGGTACATCAGCGACCCGGAACGCTGCAGCCAGAAGGAGACGAATCCCACCAGGGCAAAAAACCAGAGGAGGGCTTGCGACAGGGCGATCAGGAAATAGTTGTTCGTCGTGGGCAGATAGTAAAAGAACGGCAGTGCGAAAGCAGAGAGGAAGAGGGCTGAAAAGCGGAACGAGGGAAGTTCACGAAAGAAGGACAGCGCGAGGAGTCCCACGCCAGCACTGACACCGAAGCCGACCAGAGGCAGGAATTGGCCGTGGTCAGGCGCCTGGAGCACCTGAATCAGCAGCAACACGGAAGGCAGTACAAAGACTACCCAGCGCAGCAGAAGAACCATCGAAACTCCATCTGACATCTGGGGAACGAGGGAGTTAGTTGCAGTTTAGCTTATTTTCCACAGGAAGGAGGAGCTTGGCAGGGATTTTCAGTTCAGGTACGATGGATACAGTCGGTGACACGACTGATCGGCTCGCTCACTCCCTGGTACACCGTTTGAAACCCATCATCAAAATCTGTGGCTTAACGACAGACGCCTGCGTCGATGCCTGCCTGGCGGCCGGGGTGGAAACAGTCGGTTTGAACTTTTACCCCGGTTCGCCCCGGTGTGTCACGCTGGAGCAGGCAGAAGCGCTGCGGGCCCGGTTGCCTCGGCCCATCGTCGTCGTTGGTGTCTTTGTGAAGCCTGATTCGGCTCTGGTTCATGAAGCTGTGGAACGGGTTCAACTAGATGTGGTGCAACTGCACGGAACAGATCTTGAGTACTGGCGGCAGTTTCAGCCACCGACGGTGCCACTCTGGCTGGCCCACGGTATCGCTTCCACGGATGATATTCAGCAACTGAAGCTACAGCTCAAAGTCTGCAAGGCGATGAACCTGGCAGTGACCGCAGCACTGGTCGATGCCAAGGTGGCGGGGCAGCATGGCGGAACCGGAGAGCGTGCGCCCTGGTCGCTGCTGCAGCAGACATACTGGAATGTGCCGCTGATTCTGGCGGGAGGCTTGCGGCCCAACAATGTCCGCGAAGCGATTCAACAGGTACAGCCAGCCGGTGTGGATGTAGCCAGCGGCGTCGAAGGAACCAAAGCGCGAAAGGATGCAACGCTGGTCTATCAGTTCATGAACCAGGCCCGGTCTGCCTATCACCAGTTGGCTACTTCAGCCACTCCGGGGGAATGAGATAGAGCAGTTCACCCTCGGCTTTGCGTGGCGACGCTTCGCAGTTCACGCAGGCCAGCGCACCCTTGGCCATCTTTACCTGCGCGTCCTTGTCGCCGATCAGGTAAGACAGATGCTCGCCCAGATCCGGGCTGTGGCCGACCAGCAGCACACTTTCCACTTCCAGTGTCCGCAGGTACTTCATGAGCTTCTTGGTCGAACCACCAGGCGCGAGCAGATCGAGGTCATTCGCTTCAGCAGCGGTGCGACCCTGCTGGATGAGGATGCCTTCGGCGGTTTCCCGGCAGCGCTTGAGCGGGCTGGTGAGCACCAGGTCGAAGGTGATGCCCTGTTTCTTGGTGGCACTGGCCACATCGGTCACCTGCTTCCTGCCCTCTTCGGAAAGAGGACGTTCTTCATCGCAGGGAATGCTCTCTCCATTTTCCGGCAGGGCATCGGCATGACGCAGGAAGTAGACTTGCATGGTGCATCTCACATGGTGATAAAGGCATGATAATGGACGGAAACGCGGGTACAAGCAAATGCTGGCAGATAATCCAGTGATCTTCACACAAGCATGCCGTACACTCCAAGCAGGGAACATGCCATGAAATCAGACAACTTGCTCGATGCTGCCCGCCAGGCCCGCACCTTTGCCCAGTGTGCGTACTCAGGGTTTGCCGTGGGTGCGGCGCTGGAAGCTGCCAGCGGGCAGGTATTTACGGGCTGTAACATCGAAAATGCCAGCTACGGGCTGACGCTGTGTGCTGAGCGCGTTGCACTGGTCAAGGCCCTTTCCGAAGGGGTTACCTCCTTCACTCGTATTGCCATCGTGACTGCAGCAGATATCCCCACTCCGCCGTGTGGCCCGTGCCGGCAACTGGTCTGGGAGTATGCTGGCGATATTGATGTGGTGCTGGGCAACCTCCAGGTGGAAACAGCCCGCATGAAGTGGAGCGACCTGTTTCCCATGCCATTCGGTGCGGGCAACTTCCGGAAGCCGCAGTGATGGGCAGCCTGCAGTATTCCAGCATGAAGGTGGAGCGGGGAAAAGTCTTGCATCGGAACGACACTTGCCGGTAGCACCCCTACATTCGGCAGGCTCGCTACGCTCTCTGTATGGTTCGGGGCGGTGCGGGAAAATCCCTTCCGCTGGGGCGGGAACATCGGGTAAACTGGAGAACAGTGGAAGTTCTGATTGCCTTTGCAGAAGGTCATGTCCATGAGCAGCATCGCCCGCGCCCTGCCTGCCCCCGCACCGGCCCGCCCCCTGACGACGGAAGCCAGCAATGTGCTTACCTTCTGGTGGCTGGCCATCGTGACCACGATCGTACTGCTGGCAACCATGTGGCCCAGCATCTTCCCCGATAGCAGCAGCGGCATGGGTACCACCGCCAGCTACCTGATCACGATTATCTCAGCAGTGCTCGTAGCCATAGGTATCTGGTGCACCATCGGCTTTGTTCATGCACAAGCCTGGTCGGCCCGGGTCATGCGGCTGGTGACGCTGATTGGTCTCGGCGTTGGTGTCGCAGGCGTTGGCTTCTTCCTCTACAGCGTTGCCTTTGCCAGTTCGAGGCCCAATGAGCCGAGTTTCTTTGGTCCCAGCGGCGTACTCGCTGGTGTTCTCTGGACGCTCATCATCATTCTTCCCTTTATCTTTGGTCTGACCCTGATCTTCGGGTTGATGAACGATGCGGTAGACGAATGGTTCAACCCCGCCCCGGTCAGCAAGGCACGCACCGAAGAAACCTACCTGAAGGTGGATCCAAAGACGGCTGCATTACTGGCGGGAAGCACTGGGGCACTCTCTGCTCAACTGGGCGACGAAGCCCTGATGGGAGAGCTCAATGAAGCGATGGATTTGACGGACCGGAACTCCGCGTTCAATGAAGATCAGAGCGTGGAAGTCATCGGCTCTGCCGACGACGACGACCAGAGCATTGAAGTGTTGAGTGATGCAGGCGAGGTAGCAAGCAGTGACTCCATGGCAGAGCTGGCAGCACTGGAACAGGCCCTGAGCGAAGACGCCAGCAAGCGGCTGCCGCCAGTACCTGCCAAAAAGGAAAAGAAGAAGGCTGGCGGCGAAGATGAGCCGCTGGCAGTCGATGATGATTTCAAGCTGTAAGCTTGTCTGTCGTCAGACAGCGAAGTGCACGTCTACTTCAGTTGTACCAGCACCAGCGGATCGCCCTGGGCATCTCGTAACGGCTGCTCGGCCACAATACGGCCGGGCTCGGGCCAGGCTGTTCGTTCTTCCATAGTCAACAGGCAGAACGAAGCCGTCAGTGGCAATGCTGACCAGGCTGGCACACGGCGGACGGTTTGCCCGTTGTGAAACATCAGGCACTCATCCTTCACGCGCGAGAGATAGAGCGTGGTCTGTGCCGGCACGAATGCCTGCATGACCTGAGCCTGGGCATCGAGATCAGGCCGCTTGGCAAAGCGGGCCGGGATCAGCACTTCGACATGGATGATTTTGACCATTGCCCACAGGCATAGTACTGTCAGGATGCTGCGACCTGGATATTGCATGATCCATGCGGGAAGCTGGTTCGCGGCATAGTGCCGGACAAGGAGAAGGACGCCCAGCAGCGTCCATGCTGGTACGAGTGAGAAGCTCTGCCGGATGTTGTGATCCGGGAACACCGTCATCATCAGGGTACCGACAATGGCCCACGACCAGAGTGTGTGGAATACATGCTTGTGGCCCAGACATTCTCGCTCGTCCCCGGTCAGAGACCGGGGACGAGCTACGGCTAAGTAGATCGCCAACAGCGACCACGGGAAAGCAATCCCCAGCACCTTGAACGGATGGGCCAGCGTTTCCAGGACCAGATGTCCGCTGGCGTTCTGGCTGTGCAGCACCCGTGGTGCACCTTCCTTCCACAACATGGCTGTCACGTTCGAGAGCCCCAGTTCCAGTGTCACCGGAAGAAGCCAGGCCAGGACCACCGCCACGCCGAGAGTCGCTGCCAGCAGATGAGGCCAGGCGAAGAGTCGCCAGAATGACCGATGCCAGAGGAGTGTCGGCACAGCCATGGCATAGAAGAAGAGGAAGCTCGTCCACTTGGTCAGTACACCACCGGCTACGCAGAGCAGTGTCACCAGCCACCAGCGCCATTCCATTTTCGTATCGGCTGACTCCATCACCCGCAGAAAGCACGACCATGCGGCCAGCACCCACATCACGAGCATGGTGTCGATTTCAGAACTGGATGCCTTCTCGAGCCAGAGCATGCTCATCGGTAACACACAGGCGGCGAGTAGAGCCACTTCATTGCGTACATACCGCCGCAGGGTGAAGTAGACGATCAGTACCGCGAAGCAGCCAGCGATGGCAGCAGGAAGGCGCGCGGACCAGACCGACACTTCGCCCAGGATGGATCCAACTCCCGCGATGGCCCAGTAGAACATCGGCGGCTTGGTCAGGATCGGCTCGCCATAGAGACGAGGTACCAGCCAGTCACCCGATTGATACATCTCTTTGCCGATGATGGCGCGTAACCCTTCGGTGCGGTAGAGGTCGCCCTGATGGATGCCGTAGAGGAAGAGGAACAAGGACAAAAGCAAAAGGAGTGGGACATGGAGATGGGGCGAAGTGAGCGCCGACACTGGAACACCACACGAAGTACGCGGTTGCAACATCTCGAAGTTATTGCAGCCGCTTACTTCGTGCGCAGCTCTCACGGTCTTCCCTGGTGTCAGATGTTCAAAAGCAATCGACATCAGCTCGTCACTCAGTTAGGATGAGGCCTGCTCATTCGTGTTGCAAGGCATCGTTAGCCGGAGTACCGGCAAACGATGGCACACGACCAAGGTTAAATCCTTGCACACGACCATGGCCATCTCCGCCAGAGCCTACCTCAAGTATCCCTTTTTGCGAAGGCCGGTTCATCGATGCTCACCCTGGAAGGCTGCCGAAGTCGCCGCGAACGTCTGTGGAAAGCGCTGCCCACCAAGCCTGATGCATTGCTGATAGCTGATCCGCAGCATCTCTATTACTTCTGTGGTTACACCCAGTCGCCGTTCGTCTTCCGCAGCAACGATGCCGGGGCGGTGCTGCTCCTGACAGCCGACGGCAAGGCGATCATCATTGCGGACAGCATGTCACGAGGGTTCTGCGAAGCATCGTTCATGGACGAGGTCGTCGCCCCTACGTGGTACGATGGCAAACACTCCGCCCCGCACCGGGAAGTGCTGCTGGTGAAGAGCGTGCTGGAGCGGGTCAAGAAGACGGGGGCGAAGAGCATCGGCCTCGAATACTCCCAGGTCTCCGCCGGCGTGATGGCTGGACTCAGTGGCGTGGCTCTGTCGAACATTGATGACGTGATGCCGGGGCTGAAACGGCGAAAGGATGCCGACGAGATTGCAGCACTCAAGCTATCCATGAAGGCGGGGGAAGCGGGCATGGCTGCAGGGCTCGAGAAGATTCAGCCGGGGATGAGCGAACTCGACATTTATCTTCTAGTGCAGGGTGCAGCCATGCACGCCAGCAACGGCCAGGCAGTGGTCTATGGCGACTTCGTCACCGGGTCACGCACTGAAAACGTCGGTGGCCCGCCGTCGGACCGCAAGGTGGCAGCGGGGGAACTGGTGCTGCTCGATTTCTCCACCATCATCGGCCAGTACCGGGCTGACTTTGCCAATACCCATGTCTGTGCCGGTAAGCCGACGCCCCAGCAGCGCGATATGTACCTCGCCTGCATGGAAGCCATCGAAGCTGGCGAGAAGAAGCTGAAAGCCGGTGTGCTGGCGAAAGATGTGGACCGGGCGGTACGTGAAGTCTTTGAACGCAAGCATCTGAATGAGTTCTTCCCCCACCACGTGGGCCACGGCATTGGCCTGGGGCATCCTGAGCCGCCGTTCCTGGTGCCGGAGAGCAGCGATACCCTGCTGGCGGGTGATGTGCTGACCCTCGAGCCGGGCCTCTATCGCAAAGGCATCGGCGGCATGCGCTTTGAACGCAATTACCTCATCACCGAGACGGGGTATGAGCTGCTCTCGAAGCATCGCCTGACGCTGGAGGTGTAGCTGTGGCGTCAGATGCTGGAGAGACACAGACCCCACCCGACCGCCCCTTGGAAAGGGGCGGAGTGTCGGGCTGGAAACCCTTCCTGGCCTACGTGCTGCCGTTCGTCCTCTTTGCCGTGTTGACAACGGTGGAGTCGATGGAGTCGCTCGCGGCGTGGTATCCGTGGCTTTATGCTGCCAAGGTTTTGGCCATCGGTGCTGCCCTCGTCTGGGGTATGCGGTACCACCCTCCGATCACTTCCCAAGGATTAGGCTGGGGCCTGCTCTACGGCCTGGTCGGTGGCATCCTCTGGATCGTGCTCTGCACCTGGAACCTCGAGAAGGATGTGCTTCCGCCACTCTTTGACAAGCTGGGGGATGCCCTGAACCTGCCCAGCATAAAGGAGTGGCTCAAGCCCGGTAGCCGTCTGGGTTACGAGCCGTTTGCTAAGCTCAGCATGCTGCAAGCGTACCTGTTCGTCGGCATCCGTCTCATCGGCCTCGTCCTCCTCGTCCCTCTGCTGGAGGAACTCTTCTGGCGAGGCTTCCTCAACCGCATTATTGTTGATGAGAACTGGCAATCGGTGCCGTGGGGCAGGATGACTGCGATGAGTTTTGTCATCCTCACCGCAGCGTTCGTACTGGTACATACCGAATGGACCGCTGCATTGGTGTGGGTGGTCGGCATGCATTGGCTGTATGTCAAGACGAAGAGCTTGTGGGCCTGCGTGGTTGCTCATGCGGCCAGTAATGCGGTGCTGGGGTACTACATTCTGGCGTATGGGCAGTGGCAGTTGTGGTAATGAACGACCTGCCTACTACTGTTGCAACTCCAAGGCATAGCTAGCGTGAGTACACGCAAGCTATGGCACACGATATCTCGCTTCGCTATTTAACATTTCTATTGGGAGTGCTCACTTCCCGCGATGGCTGACCGCTGCTGTCACCATCGCGAAGCGGTTCTCTTTCCCTTCGTTCCGCTGCTTGCGGGTTGGCGAGTAGTCGTACACTTCAATCGTCTTGCGGTCGGGTTTGAATTCGAGAAGTCTTAGCCAGCCGTCGCCACCCTGAGGTCGCATCTGGTAGTTGACCAGTACCTGGGGCACCACGCGGCCACCCGGCGTCGTGGAGCGGAACTGCCCCAGGCCGTCATGCAGCACGTGGCCGTTGAAGGTCAGGATGAAGTTCTCGTGTTTGCTGATGAGCAGGTCCCAGAGTTCTTCACCATCGGTCACATCGTCGCCCGTGTTCTTGGCCACGGGGTAAGCATGGGGATTCCACTTCTGCTTCTCGCCGTAGGTTTTCCAACTGTAACGGGTGTCGTCGGAATAGATGAAGGCATGGGTGATCAGGATCACTTCATGCCTGGGATGTTTGCCCACTACCCCGTTCGCCCAGCGGACCACGTCCTTGCGTGGGCCAAACTCCAGTGCCAGCACGAGGAAGTCGCGGCCACCGGCGGAGAATGTGTGGTAGTTGTTCTCCATACGGGTTGGCTCTTTGTCGTAGACGCCGCCGAAGTGGGGTCGGGTGCTGTAGTCGCTGTGGGGGAAGTAGTCGTTCAGGAGTGTGGTGCGATCCTTGCAACTGCCACCGGCACTGTAATCATGGTTGCCGGGGCACACGAAGTAGGGGACGTGGCCATCGAGCTGCTTCATGGCCTGCTGGGCGTTCTTCCACTCAGCTTCCGTGCTGTGGTTAGTGATGTCGCCCAGGTGCAGCACCGCCGCGATGTTCCGCCGGGCTTTCTGCTCGACGATCCAGCGTGTCTGTGCGAGGTATGTGGCAGGATACTTCTCGCTGTAGTTCTGGGTATCGGGCAGGAGCACGACGGTGAAGGACCCGGTATCAGGCAACGGCGGCTCGCCATCCAGTAACACCGCATCGGCGTAGGGGTCGGGCTTCTTGTCCTGGGAAAGCAGCAACGGCGCAGCAGCGAGAGAGGCGGCACTGGTGAGAAGGAAATCACGACGAAGCAACTGTGGCATGGAGAGGACCTCGCAGATGCCACAGTTTAGCATGAGGGCAGGCGTGATGCTACTGGTTAGTCGTCCAGGCGGAACTGCTGGCGAAGGAGTTTCTCTTCGACTTCGAGGAGGAGTTTTTCCCGGAGAGCAAGCTGGGCTTTGTATCGTGTAACGGTCGTCGTAAGTGTTCGATACTTGTGTAATTGACTCACAAACTCTTTCACGACCTGTTGCTGTTTCTCGATCGCCCTCATTATCTGGTTCATAGCAGCATCCTCCTTCTTCTCAAATCCTATTGTCCCTGCTTCAATCCGTTTTGTTTCCATTTCTATGCGTTTTGTTTCCATCGTTTGTAATGCTGCAATTTGCTCCCTTAGTTGAACTTCAACATGTTTCTGAATCATCGTTTGTTGTTCCAAATCTTCTATCTGACCCTGAATGTTTGTTATTTCGGTACTCAGTTTCGCTTTTGCCACCTCGAAGAGTTGACGTCTCTCGGCCTTAAGTCGCATCCGATACTCTTCCTCCTGCATTTGTTTCTCTTTGGTGACTTTCTCATTTTGTAAAGCCCGCTCTTTATCTTCACGAGCCTGCATCTCAGCTTGTATTGCTTGCTCGACCTGCATCTTCGCCTTCATCGCTTCGCTTTGCTGCGCATTAGCTTTATTCTTGGCTTCGATATCACCCGTCATAGACTGTTGCAGGAATCGCTGGGTGGCTTCCTGCTGCTTGATGAGTTGTTCCACTTTTTGCAGGATAGCCATCTCGCGGTCGCGGGCTTCTGCCAGTTGCTTGCGCAACTGTTCAATCTGCTGATCCTTGTCATCCATCGGCAGCGTGGCCACGAAGGCCTGGGCCTTGGGGCCCGGTGCCGCGCCCAGGAGCGACGCGGAGCCAACGCCTACGAGCCCGAGTGTGACCGTTACCACTGTTGCTGTTGCTATCTTGGTCCAAAGCATGATGGAAAGAACTCCCTGAGCGAGGCCTGTCACCACCGCAGTCGTGCAAGCCGTCGATATGGAATGTACCGTGGAATGAGCCAGCGCTTCCGGCAGCGACACTGCACCGAGAGCTGCGAGAGACCCCGCCGTCGAGGTGATGCCTCGATGGCTGAGCAGCCGCTGGAGTTGCTGGCGAGCCCGATGCAGCCGTGAGACGACGGTGCCTTCGGGGATGCCGAGCCGCCGGGAGGCGGAGAGCGTGGTCAATTCCTCCACTTCGCAGAGAAGGAACACCGTCCGGAGCTTGGCAGGCAATTGCAGAATCGCTTCGTCAATCGCAGCGCCGCATTCCTGCCAGGCCAGCTCGTCCACCGGGTGAGTCGTCGGCTCCGCTACGGTTTCCAGTGGCTGGCCTACACGTCGCCGGCTTCGCAGTTGCCGGGCGGTGCGGTAGGCCACTCCATAGAGCCAGTTCACGAGGGCTGCGGGCTGATGGAGCGATGCTGCCTTCCGGGCCAGTACCAGGAAAGTCGCCTGCAGGGCATCTTCGGCATCCTGTTCGGAGCGAAGCAGCCGACGACACACGCCATAGACGAGGCTGCCATGCCGTTTGACGAGCACGGTAAAGGCCGCCTGTTCGCCGAGCCGGGCGTAGCGGTAGAGCAACTGCGTGTCGCTGGCCTGTGCCAGTCCACTCGCGGCGACCCAGTCAGCCCAGGGCAGAGTCCGTCGTTGCATGGTTCCTCGCTGCTCTACTACCTACTGCCAGTAGACAGGGGAATCCTTCCGTGGGGAAGTGGATTTTTCTTTGATGTCTTGCTTTATGGAGGATGGTTGCAAGGCCACATTGTGTTGCATACGCGGCAGGATGCCGCGTCTACTATGTGCATGCGCGGCCGGGATGCCGCGTCTACTTTGTTGCGACGGGGGCGGCGGGGGCTGGGGCGGGGTTGGTGGCGACGGTCTTGCCTGCCTTATCCAGCTCCTGATTGCTCGCTCGCATTTCACTGCTCAGGCGGCGACGGGCATTCAGGGCAAGCTTGTCTCCTTCTTTCACACCGTCCGTGATGATAATGAACTTCTCGTTGTTATCCCCCACGCTCACGGTCTTCCTACTCGCTACCGAGCCGTTCATCTGGTAGGCGTAGTGCTTGCCATCTCGTTCACAAATCGCCTGCACCGGCACCATCAGCACATTCTTGAACTCCTGAGCCATGATGCGCACTTCCGCGGTCATGCCGGGTTTGATGCCAGCTTCCGGGGGCAGATCGTCGATGCCCACTTCGGTGACATATTCCTTGACACCTCGTTCATCCCAGGGGCCCCGGTTGTCCGCGAGGGTAGCCACGGTAAGCACCTTGCCATGGAGAATCTTGTTCGGCAGGGCATCGATGAGGATGTCAACGGGTTGATCCTTCTTCACTTTCTTGACTTGCGATTCGTGGACTTTCACCTTCACCCGCATGTTGGTGAGGTCGGGGAGGCGGAAGATGGTCTGCTGATAGTAGACCATGCCACCGGGGCGGACGCGGCTTTGCTCGTCCCAGTAGCGGTCATTGGCGTAGACCATGATGCCATCCGAAGGGGCCTTGATTTCGCAGGCGCCGAGTTGCTTCTTGAGGCGGTCCAGGGCCCGTTTCTCGATCTTGGCGGTATCCTCGGCAGCTTCCAGTTCGGACTTGGCCTTGAGCACCGCAGCCTGGGTGCTGCTCCTGGTGCGTTCCAGTTCGTTCTTGGCATCGCGGGCTGCTGATTGCAGCTTGGCTTCCTGAATCTTCTTCGTGAAGAACTCCAGGATGTACAGGTCCTTCTTGGCGGTCGAGAGCATCAGTTCGTTTTCCTGCACCTTGGTCTCGGCCCGGCGCAGCGTCTCCGGGGTCTCGAAGCCACGATTGACGACGATCTGGAAGTTCTTCAGCTCCTCTTTGGCGATTTCGAGTTCTCGTTCCGCCTTGGCGATGCCGGACTTGCTGGTATCCACCAGCTTCTGGTACTCGCCCTTGGGATGGAAGTACTTTTCCAGTTCGAGCTCGGCCGTGATGAGTGCCAGCTTGGCTTTGTCGATCTCGCTTTCCTTTTTGTTCTCCTGGACCTTCAACTCTTCCCGGCTGGCGTTGGCTTTGCCATCAGCCTGCTTCCACTTCACTTCCTGATCCTGAAAGGCTTTGGTGAGTTCTTCGGTATCGAACTTGACGACAACCTCATCCTTCTTGACGGCTTTGCCTTCGGGGGCAATTTCAATGATCTTGATCTGCCTGCCTTCTACTTCGCAGCGGGCATCGACGGTTTTGGACGATTCGAGTTCGCCACGTTCAGTGACGATGACCTGCAGGTCGCCCCGGGTGACGGTGCCGGTGAGATCGGTGGCGACTTCGATGGAGCTGGGCCAGAACCAGTAGGCCAGCGGGCCGCCGACGATGCCGGCGAGGAGGAGGAAGAAGAGGAACCAGCGCCAGCCACCGCCGCCACGCACCGGCGTGATGGTCAGCGCCTGCTGAGGCTCATTGATTGCGGCCCATTCCTGCTGGGAAAAGGTCGGGTGGTCGGGGGGTGTCTCCGCTGGAGACGGGGCGAGGCTCGGTGGTGGGGTTGCTGCCTGCTCTGTTGACATCGCGGTACATCCCGTCGGCATCCACCTGGAGTTGCTCGGTTGCAAGCAGGAGCTGGATGCGGCCTCGTTCGTAGCTGAACCAGTTGGAGATCAGGGCGTTCTTGGCGTCGAGTAACTGCGAGAGCGTATTGAGCTGGGCCAGCGGATCGATCAGGCGGTTCAACCGCAACTGTAGCGGTACATTTTCCACCTGCCGGGTAGCTGCCACGAAGGCTCGTCGGGTAATTTCAAAATTCTGACGATTCGTCTCCAACTGACGGAGCGCGACCCGGAGTTCGAGAATCACCTGATCCTGGCGAAGCATGTACTCCCGGCGAGCGCGATGATATTGTATCAGACTCTGCCGATAATTGTTGCGCTCAATCTGGCGATTGAGCGGCCCTTCAAACTGGAATCCGACGCGGTAGCGACTGGCTATAGCGGAGAAATCAAAGGTACGCTGGCTGGCCGGGTCGGTGCCGAGGTCCATGTTGGCAAGCAGATTAAAGACCGCGCCGAGCTTGTTGGCCTGGATAGCCACCTGTCGCCAGGAATCGACTACCGCTGCACGGGCATTCATGAGATCGAGCCGGTTCTCGATAGCCTGCTGGATGGCATCTTCTTCCTTGAGCTTGAACTCTGGGAGGTTGAGCGAGTAGACCCGCACCTGATTCTGAATGACAAAGAGCTGTCCGACGGCGAGTTCCATGTCCTGCAGGCGGAGTTCAAACTGGCGTTTGCGATCGGCGATCGTGGTACCTGGCTTCTGCTGCCTGTACTGCTCCATCGCCTGCGGGAAGGTTGCCAGATCCTTCTTCACCTGCTGGAGCTGATTGCTCAGACCTTCACGAAACTGCTGCATGCGGGCAGCTTCCACGGCATCGCTGCTGGTGAGAGGTGTCTTCTGCCAGCGATCCGCTTCCTGGCTGATCTGTGCCAGGAACCCCTGGGTGCGCGTGTAGAAGTCGTTCAGTCGGGGGACCCATTCCTCCAACTGGGTCAGGGTCAGCTTCTCATACTGCTTGCGGAATTCGAGTTGGAGTTGATCGAACTCGAGTTGCAACTGGTCCAGCCTGGGATCGCTGAACTGGAAGGCCTGCAAAGGTTCCAGGTTGATTTCAGCCGGTATCGTGGGTGGCAGGCCGAGCTGGACCTTGAAGCGATCCAACTGGTTTTCTAGATCGGTTTGCTGCTGGAGGAAGTTGACCCGGGCACCCAGCAACGAGTTTAATGCCTGGTCTTCGGCCACCGAGGTGATCTTGTTCGCCAGCCGCTGGGCCTGTTGCCGGGTGTAATTCTGCTCCTGACGCAGGAGATTGGACTCCTGATTCCGGAGGATCTGCGCCTGCTGCAGCAGCGTCAGATACTGGTTGACCGCCAGATCGACGTAGAACTCCTTGCGGAAGCGGGCAAAGATACGCATCTGGTAAAGCAGACTGCGCTCACCCTGCGTCAGGGCTTCCATGCGCACCTGGCGACCGAAGTCGCGAATCAGGGGCTGCAGGAAGGTCAGAGAAATGTTGGAACTCGGTGTATAGTTCTTGCCGGTGAATTCCCAGACGAAGCTGTTGGCGAAATTCACCAGCAGTTGCCCGCCGGCGGCAAAGGTCTTCGTGAAGCCGACGCCGCTGTTGGTACTGAGAGTATTGGTCTCGGTAGGGAAACCGTTAGCGCCGAAGTGAGTGTAGTCGGTGGCGTTGACGGCAAACCACTGAGTGGCAAACTCGAAGCGATTGAGCGTCAGGTTGAGCGAACTGAGGTAGAGGTTTTCGAGCTGTGTACGATATTCGCGGCTGTGCAGCTGGGCCTGCTGCATGATCAGATCGGGCCCGAGCAATAGTTTGCCGTAGGTTAAAGGCAGCGAGGATCGCCAGTCGCTCAGTTCCACGGAATCGACGGTGCCGTTGTCCCACCAGTGTTTCCAGCCATGATGGCCATCAGCCCAGTGCATGTATTCGCTGGCAGCGAGATCATCAGGCGGCATCGGCGGCCGGTCAGGGTTGTACGGATCATACAGACGGCTGGCGGATGGCGGCAGAATATCAACGCTGGGCACCACCCAGCTCGCATTGTTGCGTTCCTGGATGGCAGCGTACGCCTCGGTATCGGCCGATTCACGGTAAAATGCCCGCGAACAGCCGAGAACCAGAAGCCCCACGATGGCCAGGCCAAGCCAGCGCAACGTCGTCCCCCTGCCAAGACTGGCGAGATAGGGCCTCTGCGCAGCGCAGAGAATCTCCGCCAGTGTCCCCCTATCGAACGGGAGGGGTCATGGCCGAAATCGTTCGGTTTGTCAAGGGGCTGGTGGGGTTTTCATGATTGAGCCAGCTCGCTGGGAGTCTGGCTCAACATCCTAGATTCGGCATTCCGCCTGAGTAACTCAGCGGTGTATTGCCATGGTTAGCGTGAGTACACGCACGCAAACCATGGCACACGAAACGTTCAACCTACTCGGCTAGTTCCGCTCCTTCAGATCATCCAGCTTGGCGATAATGTGTTCGATCTCGGTGGAAGGCACTTTTTCCTTGTGCAGCATATTGCGGATGACTTTCATCGCGTTGAGTATCTCTTCAAATTCATCCTTCGTGACTTCGATGTGCATGACGGTCCACTCCTTCGGGGGGGTTACCGGGTTGACACCACGACCCAACTTCGATTCCAGCGAAAGTGTAACAAGACAGAATCGGCTGGGAATCCCCCTTTTGGAAAAATCTTCCAGATGAGTCTGCCCACTTACTTCTTCAGTTTCAGCAAGCGCTCACCGGCAGCGTGCAGGGTCTCGTCTTTCTTGGCAAACATGAAGCGTACCTTGGTTTGCCCCAGCTGCTTCGGACTGTAGAAGCTGCTGCCCGGCACCCCGGCTACGCCGACGGTTTCGATCATCTGCCGCACGAACTCGACATCGTTGGTGCCACCCAGCTTGCTGATATCGGTCATGACATAGTAGGCGCCTTCGGGGGTATCGAAGGTGAACCCCGCATCGCGCAGGTAGGGCAGGAACAACTCCCGCCGGCGCAGATAGTCGTTGCGAATCTTGGTGTAATAGGCATCGCTCATGTTCAGCGCGACCGCGCCGGCGACCTGAAGCGGATGAGGGGCTCCCACGGTCAGGAAGTCATGCACCTTGCGAATAGCAGTCGTCACGCTGCTGGGCGAGACGCAATAGCCGAGCCGCCAGCCGGTGACGCTGTACGTCTTCGACAGGCCGCTGATGGTGACGGTACGCTCCGCCATGCCGGGCAGGCTGGCGATGCTGATGTGAGGCCGATCGGTGTACTGGATGTACTCGTAAATCTCATCGGAGAAGGCGAAGGCATTGTGCTTGATGCACAGGTCGGCAATGAGCTGCAACTCCTCGCGGGTGAAGACCTTGCCCGTGGGATTGTTGGGCGTGTTGATGATGATGGCCTTGGTCTTATAGCTGAAGGCAGCCTTCAATTCGTCGGGATCGAATGACCAGTGGGGAGGCTTCAAGTCGACCCACTTCGTCACGGCGCCAGAGAGCAGCGCATCGGGCCCGTAGTTTTCGTAAAAGGGCTGGAAGAGCACCACTTCATCGCCGGGGTTGATCAGGGCCAGCATGGTAGCCATCATGCATTCGGTTGCACCGCAACAGACAGTGATATGCTCATCCGCATCGACCCAGGGCAGGTGGTTGAACCGCTGCATCTTGGAGGCGATGGCTTGCCGCAAGGGTGCGATGCCCCAAGTGACTGCGTACTGGTTGTAGCCATCCTGAATGGCTTTGCAGGCAGCGTCCTTGATCTCCTGCGGCGGATCAAAGTCGGGCATGCCCTGCCCCAGGTTGATAGCGTTGAACCGCGCTGCCAGGCGGGAGGTTTCGCGGATGACCGATTCGGTGAAGTAGCTGACGCGTTGAGCGAGCATAATGCGAGGAGCCAGGAGTAAGGAGCCAGAAGCCAGAAGTGTAGCAAGTCGCTGGTATAAGCAGACTCGTGATTAGCATATGAAGACCGATGTTCACGATGACCAGCAAATCAGGTCCCTCCACTCCCCAGCGTGTTCACCGAGCATACATCAACTGGATGAATGGAAAAGCGAACAACCCGTCTGGCAAGCCGGCGGGGCCGGTGGCGATTGTGATCTTCGGGGCCTCCGGCGACCTGACCCAGCGGAAGCTTATCCCTGCCTTTGCCAACCTGGCCCAGGACCAGCTGCTTTCTGAGGGCTTCTCTGTCATCGGCACGTCGCGCCGACCCATGAGTGATGAGGAATTCCGGCAGCATGTCAGCGAGGGCACGACGAACCTGGACCCAGCGGCCTGGCAGTGGCTTGCCCCCCGCATTCATTATCTTGCTGGCGATGCCAGCGATCCGGAACTGTACCAGCAGCTCATCCACCGACTGGCCCAGAGTGACCGCGAGCACAGCACCCACGGGAACTACCTGTTCTATCTCTCCACTTCCCCGCAACTCTTTGGCCCCATCGTCAAACAGCTCGGCCAAGCCGGGCTGCTTTCCGCCAACGATGGCAGCTGGCAACGGGTTATTGTCGAGAAGCCCTTTGGTCACGATCTGGCTTCCGCCCAGCAGCTCAATCAGGAGTTGAGGCAGACTCTGCGGGAAGACCAGCTCTATCGCATCGATCATTACCTGGGCAAGGAGACGGTGCAGAATCTGCTCGTCTTCCGCTTTGCCAACGGCTTGTTTGAGCCGCTGTGGAACCAGAAGTACATCGATCATGTGCAGATCACCGTCGCGGAATCAGTGGGTGTGGAGGAACGGGGGAACTACTACAATGCCGCCGGGGCACTGTGCGACATGGTGCCGAACCACCTTTTTCAACTGCTCTCGCTGGTGGGCATGGAACCGCCAGCCATGCTGGAAGCGAATGCCCTGCGGGATGAGCAGGTGAAACTGCTGCGTGCGGTGCGGCAGGTCGATCCCCGACGGGACGCGGTGCGTGGGCAGTACACCACCAGCGGAACGGGTGACAGGCGGATCAAGGCTTACCGTGAAGAGAGGAACGTATCTCCTCTCTCCAACACAGAGACCTACGTGGGGCTGCGGCTGCATGTGGATAACTGGCGCTGGGCCGGCGTGCCTTTCTACCTGCGTACCGGCAAGCGGTTGGCCACGCGGCATTCCGAGATCGTCGTTCAGTTCAAGGCTGCGCCGCATCTCCTGTTCCATGGTGTCGGAATTGCCAGATGCATGGCGAATCAACTGATCCTGAGCCTGCAGCCGGATGAACAAGTATCGATACGGCTATCCGCCAAGTTGCCCGGGCCGGTGTTGCGTGTGGGGTCAGTCGATCTCGACTTCGACTATGCCGAGGCCTTTGGGAAGAAGCCTCAGACTGGCTACGAGCGGCTGATCTATGAATGCCTGCAGGGCGACCAGACGCTGTTTCAGCGAGCCGACATGGTGGAGTTGGGCTGGCAGATTGTCGCTCCGCTGCAGCAGGCATGGCAACAGGATGCAGCAAGTCTGCAACTCTATCCAGCAGGCAGCTGGGGGCCGACAGATGCAGCCAGCCTCATCCAGCGCGATGATCGCCACTGGCGCGAGGATGACCATTGCCCGGTGCTGGGGTTGCCGCAGGAAACGGCGTGACACACTTACTTGGCCAGCACATATTCCAGCACCGCCTGGGTAGAGGCATCAAGGCTCTCCATGCGGTCCAGCGGGAGTTGCTCCCTGGCCAGATACTCTGCCAGGGTACCGAAGAAGCGCCGGCTGTGGTGCACCCGTACGATCACGGAATGCACATCGCTCAGTTCCACGCCGAGCACATCGGGGAGCTGGAGCAGGTCTGCTGCGAGCTTGCGAGGCTGCTGGCAATCGAGACGAATCGAGAGGGGAATGTCGGCAAGCTTCTCGCGAATCTCTCCCAACGTGCCTGAGGCTACCAGCATGCCTCGGGCGATGATTACCAGCTTGTCCGTCAGTTTCTCCAGTTCCTCCAGTTGATGGCTGGAGATGAGCAGGGCCTTGCCTGCCTGAGCGAGTTGCTCAAACAAGGCATAGAGCTCTACGCGGCCCACGGGATCCACACCGTTCATCGGCTCATCGAGAATGAGAAGGGCCGGATCGTGGACCAGGGCCTGGGCGAGCTTCACCCGCTGCCGCATGCCTTTGGAGAAACCGCGCACAGTCTTGTCGGCCCTGTCGGCCATAGCTACCCGGTCGATGGCAGCATCAGCACGTCGCAGCGCTTCTCTCCGGGGGTAACCACACAGTTGGGCCATGGCACGGACGAACTGTCTGCCGGTCATTTCTTCGTAGAAGACGTCGTTATCGGGACAGTATCCCAGGTGTCGTTTGGCTGCAGCAGACCAGGCGTGGTGCTGACAAACCTTCACGGTGCCGATCTCGGGTCTCAGTTGCCCGGTGGCAAGCTTCATTAGGGTGCTCTTGCCAGCCCCATTGGGCCCAACGAGACCAGTGATGCCGGGCTCTACATTCAGGGTGACGTCGCTCAACCCCAGCACCGGGCCGTACCACTTGCTCACGTTGACCAGGCTGAGGATGGGAGCACTCACTTCACCACCTCCACCGCCCGTATCTTGCGATGCAGGTAGATCACACAGACGAGCATAACGGTGCCCAGTACGATCATGGTGGGCAGGAGGTCCGGCTGGCGGCGAATGAAGCCGCGCTGTCCGGTCGGCGGAATCGGCGAGATGTTCAAGCACCACGAGCCGAAGACGTAGAGATCGTTCCACAGATCGATGAGCCGCCAGTTGGCCGAGTAGCCCAGGCGATCAACGAAGAGGTTGCCCATCACCGGGCAGATGGCAAGCAAGGCAATCCAGATCATCACCAGCGGAGCAGTGCGACGAACCGCGCTGGCCAGGGCGACTACCAGCACACCAAGCACCAGGGCAATGGCGATGCCATAGAGGGTAATGCCTCGCAGCAAGCCCAGGTTCTGGGTGAAGTAGCCTTCCTCTTTGAGGGCGCTGCATTCCAGGTAGAGGGCAAAGGCAGGAACCCAGGTCATCAGCATCGAGAAGATGGCGACCGTCAGAATCTTCCCCGCCAGGTAATGCCAATGCCCCAGTGGCTTGCTGAGGTAAAATGCCAGGCTGCCAAAGCGGTAGTCGTTGCCGATGATGAGGCTGCCCGCGAGAGCAAGCACGACCATGACGTAATAGCCCTGCAGCACATAGAAGTTGCGGAAGGTTTCAACGTCGCCGGTGAGCTTGAGGTCTTTCTGGATGGCATTCTTGATGTCGAGGAAGAAACGGGATGTCGCTTGTGCCGGTACGCCTGGCCGCGTGGGAGCCAGAGCTTCGGTATCAATCTGACTGAACAGATAGATGCCGAAGAAGTAGGCAAAGAAGGTCATGAGGGCGAGAAGATACAGCACCCAGTAGAGCTTCTGGCGAAAGACCAGCATCAGCGACACCCGGCTGATCGGCCAGATGGAGCGCAGCGAGGAACCGAGCGTCCCCTGCCAGCGGCGATAGCCAAGGAGGCTAAGAGCCAAGGGCCACCTCCTCGGATACATGCAGCTTTAACGGGAAGGGTGGTGCGTTTGCTCCCTGCAGCAATCGATGGAAGACTTTCTCGAGATCGTCGTCATCGGGTTGAAGTTCGGTCAGGAGCGCACCCGTCCGGGCAGCCAGACGGAAGAGATGATCGGTTTGCATTCCTTCAGGCAAGGCAACGATCCAGATACCGGGCTGCTGTTCGGTGATGTCAATCTTCGCTTCCAGTAATGCAGTACGAAGCCCGTCTCGAGGACCTTCCACCCGCAGGCGATAGTTGTTGTGGCGCTGGCTGCAGAGGGTATCGGTACGTTCCTGGCAGAGCACCCTCCCCTGATGCAGGATGACGGTGGTTTCGCACGTACGTTCCACATCGCCCAGCACATGGGTGCAGAGCAGGAACGACTTGCCATGGTTCGTGGCCAGGGTGCCCAGCAGTTGCAGCATGGCCTCCCTGCCCGCCGGATCGAGACCACTGGTGGGTTCGTCCAGCAGTAAGAGTGGTGGATCGTGCACGAGCGCCTGGGCCAGCTTGATCCGCTGCTTCATGCCGGTGGAGTATTCTTCGAGCTTGCGATAACGGGCATCGTCCAGGCCGAGGTACGTCAGTAGTTCATGCGCCCGTCGGCTGGCATCCCGCTTGGGCATGCCACAGAGTTCCCCGGCCAGGGCGACATACTCGGCCCCTTTGAGCCCTGGCACCAGGGCATCCGCTTCGGACATGTAACCAATGAGACGACGACGCGGAAAAGCCGGGCCACGCAGGTTTTTGTCCAGCAGGGTGCCTGTGCCACTAGTGGGTGTGACGAGGCCCATCAGGATCTTAAGCAGCGTGCTCTTGCCTGCCCCGTTGGGCCCCAGCAGGCCAATGGCCCCTGGTTCCAGTTCCAGTGACACATCGTTCAGGATCGTCGCCGCACCATAGCGATGCGTGATGTGCTGGAGGGAAAGCAGGGGCATAGGGGTTCAGTTAAAGTCCGTCGTCCTCAGTCAAGATATGGATGGCTGATCGAAATGCCTGCGACAAGCTGACCCATGACATTCCTGTTGAATCGAGCTACCGACCTGAAGGCAGGCAGGCTAAGATAATAGCTGCTTCATTCATCCGCAGGTTTGACCATGGCTATCGATCTTACTCCCGCTGAACGGGAGACTGGCAAGAAGAACTTCCACGGTGTCGTCGGTACGCTTTACGAAGGCAACACCCAGCAAAACCGTCGACAGTTCATGAAGGGGCTGGTGGCTGCAGGCGGTGCGGTACCTGTCGGGGCAGCAGCCTACTACGGCTACAAGAAGCTTGATGGCGGCGCGGTGAAAGCGGGCCTGATCGGCGGCGGCGATGAAGGGGGCGTCCTCGTCGGCGAGCACAACCCCGACTTCCTTGAGTTCATTGGTGTAGCTGACATTCGCCCCTACAACCGTCGCCGCATCTTCGATGGTGAAACTCGCGGGCCCCGCAAAGGCTTCAATCGCATCTACGGCGCCAAGGCCGGCAACATCAAGGTCTACAACAATTACAAAGAGCTGCTCGATAATCCCGAAATCAAGATCGTCGTGATTGCCCTGCCCCTGCACCTGCATGCACCGGTAGCCATTGAAGCTCTGAACAAGGGCAAGCACGTGCTCTGCGAAAAGCTGATGGCGTGGAACATCACCCAGTGCAAGGAGATGATTGCGGCAGCAGCGAAGAATGATCGCTGCCTGTCGATTGGCCACCAGCGGCATTACAGTATGCTCTATGCTCACGCAGTTGAAGTGCTGAATGCCGGAGAGATTGGTGATATCCGCCACATCCGCGCCTTCTGGCATCGCAACAACGCCCAGCCGAAGCTGGACAAAGCTGGGGTGCAATTGATGGAAGAGCTGGTCGATCATCGAACAGGCCAGCCGACGGGCAAGATGATTCCAGCCTGGCGGGATGGCTGGCGGCCTGAGATTCCCGCTGAGGATCGCGCTGAACTGGAGAAACAGATTCGCAAGCTCGGCTATCAGAGCATGGAGGAGTTGTGTCGCTGGCGACTCTACGACCGCACCGGTGGCGGCCTGATGGCAGAGCTCGGCAGCCATCAACTGGATGCCTGCAGCATCTTCCTGGGCAAGGTCAAGCCCCTGGCCGTCTCAGCTGTGGGTGGCAAATACTTCTACCGTGATGATCGTGATGCTGAGGATCACGTCTACTGTACGTTCGAGTTCCCGGGTAAGGGCTACTGGAAGGACTACGCCCGGGGCGAGGTAGCTGACAAGGATGACAAGGTCATCGTCACCTACAGCTCCATCAATACCAACAGCTACGAGCCCTGGGGTGAATGTGTCATGGGTACCAAGGGCACCATGATCGTGGAGAAGGAAGAAACGGTGATGCTCTACGGCAGTGGGGGCAAGGGTGCCGCCATGACCACCAGCACTACCGGCCCGGGTGCTCCCGCGACGGCAGCAGCTTCCACCTGGGAAGCAGCCACAGCCAAGGGCAAGTCCGCACTCGGCGGCGATGGCCCGGTCTCCCGAGGCTACCGTGAAGAGATGGAACACTTTGCCTACTGCGTG
Organism: Gemmatales bacterium; assembly: GCA_046350055.1. Lineage (GTDB taxonomy): Bacteria > Planctomycetota > Planctomycetia > Gemmatales > HRBIN36 > JAEUIE01. The sequence goes on from JAXMBC010000001.1 coordinate 1,338,711, forward strand.
AAGCTGTGGGAAGACAAGAACGTGAAGCCGGAAGAGCGTCCCCACCCCCGCTGCGAAGGTGTGGTGGCGATGGCTGACGCCATTGTGGCTCTCACTGCCAACAAGGCGATGCGCAGCCAGCAGCGGATTGTGTTTGACAAAGCCTGGTTCGACCCGCAGAGCAAGGCCGTGCCCGATGGGGAAATGAAGGTGCAGGAGATTTCCTAGGTATTCAATCCCTGCACCATTACACCGAATAAGATGGAACAGTCAGTACGGTGCATCCCATGCCGGTGACCCTCCAAAGTGGCTGTTTTCTGGGCAAGGTGCTCTCGCGCCGGGCGACGGCGGGGATACACCTGACCCTGACGCGCCATCAGCAGAGTGACTGGCTGCCGGTCCATTCCCATCGCAACGCCTATTTCTGTTCGGTGCTGAGCGGGCAATTCCGTGAACGCTTCGGGCAGGAACAGCGGCTCTGTCAGCCGCGGATGCTGCTTTTCCATCCACCAGAAGAAGTGCACTCCGAACGCATCGAAAGCACTACCTCATGTTCCTTCAATGTGGAAATTGAGTCGGCCTGGTGGAGCCGGGCACTTGCAGGGGTGGCGTTGCCTCAGGAGCCGGGAGAATTGTCGCAGCCCGGGATCAAGCTGCTCATGCGACGGCTTCACGTGGAGTTTCAACAGCAGGATTCAGCCTCCCCGCTGGCGGTGGAAGGGCTGACATTGCAGATGCTGGCGGAGCTGGTACGTGGCGCCCGGGTGACGCGACGCAGGCCAGCCTGGCTGGGGCGAGTACTGGCTGTCCTGCACGAGGCATTTCAGGAAAAGCTCGACTGTCAGATGCTGGCAGATGAAGCGGGGGTTCACCCGGTTTATCTCGCCCAGGCGTTTCGCCAGCATGAAGGCTGCACCCCGGCAGAGTATCAGCGACGGTTACGCATCGACTGGGCAGCAGAACAATTGGGACGGGATCAGTATTCCCTGGCCGAGATTGCTCATCAGGCCGGCTTCGCGGATCAGAGTCATTTCCATCGTCTGTTCAAGGCCAGTACAGGTGTGACGCCCCTGCAATTTCGCCAGCAAGCTTTACGGCGTTCCAGAACCTTGCCTGCGTTCAAGACCGGGCAGTAGTTGTGCTCCAGAATGGTAATTGAAGCTGGCGTGTGCTGGGTTATTCAAGAACACTTGCATTTGCATAGTGCTACCCCACCCAACCTCCCCTTGTAAAGGGGAGGAGCAGCCTTCGCAACCATGCATGTGATCGCATGTGACACTTCAGTAATTCCCATCAGGAGCACATCCCCATGTCTCTCGCTCTCTTCTTTCTGCTCCAGCCCTGGTGGGCTGGATCCATGCAGGCTCAGCCACCTGTCAAGAATGCTGTCGCAGCCGAGGCTCCCCTGCCCCTCACTCCAGAATTACGTACTGCAGCGGTGAAAGGCATCGCCACAGAGTTCGATCAGCGTTATGTCTTCCCCGATATTGCTTCGCAAGCACGTACAGCACTGGAGAAGAAGCTGGAAGAAAAAGGCTATGACGCATGTGCCACGGGGCAGGAACTGGCCGAGGCCATGACAACAGACCTGCTGGCAGTGTGCAAGGACAAGCACGTCCGTGTACGGTGTTCCGCGGAGAAGATGAACGCCAATATGGGACGTCGCCCTCCCTCCTCGGAAGACATGAAACGGATGCGTGAACAGATGCGGGCGTACAACGGCGGGTTCGTCAAAGTAGAACGACTGCCCGGCAACATCGGTTATCTCCGACTCGATGGCTTTGTCGATCCCTCCGCTGGCAAGGAACCTCTCCAGGCTGCCATGACCTTTCTCAAGAACACCGAAGCGCTGATCATCGATCTGCGCTACAACGGCGGCGGCACGCCGCTGATGATTCAGGATCTGTGCAGCTATTTCTTCAACGAGGAGAAAGTGCATCTGAACAGTATGTACTTCCGCGAAGGCAATCGCCGGGAGGAGTTCTGGACTCATGAAAAGGTCGATGGCCCACGCTATCTGAACAAGCCGGTCTATCTGCTGACGAGTGCGTTCACCTTCTCTGGTGCGGAGGAATGTGCCTACAACTTCCAGACCCAGAAGCGGGGTATCATTGTTGGAGAAACCACCGGTGGTGGAGCTCACCCTGGTGGCATGTTCTCCGTGGCTGACCACTTTGCCATCTTTATCCCCACGGGCCGGGCAATCAATCCTGTCACCGGGACGAACTGGGAAGGCACTGGTGTGAAGCCTGATGTAGCTGTCTCTGCGGACCAGGCTCTCGAGAAAGCTCAGGCGTTGGCGGTAGAGCAACTCATGTCGTCCAAAGATGGGACACTGAAGAAACGTACTGAGGAGGACCTGGCAGCAAGTAAGCGCCAGGCTGCACGAGTGAACGAGCGGCGACAGGCAACGCTCAAGGAGCGGGCGGGGAAGAAGTAGCAATCCCTTGCAAAAAGAAGATGGCACAGATGTCCTGGAACATCTGTGCCATCTTTGGATTCCTTGTGCAGCGATTACTCTGCGTTCAAGCTCTCAGCCAGGCGGGCGAGGGCTTCGCTTTCAATCTGCCGGACGCGTTCACGGGTCAGGCCCAGGGCTTCGCCGATCTCCTTGAGCGTCTTCGGCTCCTCGGCATCCAGGCCGAAGCGCATCTTGAGGATGGTCGCCTCGCGCTTGTCCATCTTCTCGAGCAGTTGCAGCACTTGCACCAGGTCATCGCTCATGACCATCTCGGCATCGGGCGTGCGGGTACGTTCATCAGTCAGCATCTCGCCCAGCGTCCAGCCCTGGTCAGGCTGATCGGTCTGCGGCGTGGCGTTGTAGATCTTGATGGCCTTTTTGATGATGTTGAGCTTCTTCTTGGGAAGCTCGAGGGCCTTGGCTACTTCGTCCTGTGTGGGTGGGCGACCCAGGGCATCGTTGAGCTGGGCGGTGGCCCGACGCCACTTGGAGAGCAGCTCGACCATGTAAGCAGGAATACGGATGGTCTTGGCCGAATTGACCAGTGCCCGCTTGATGGACTGCTTGATCCAGTAGCTGGCGTAAGTGCTGAAGCGGGTGTTCATGCCCGGGTCGAAGCCTTCCACAGCACGCAGCAGGCCGAGGTTTCCTTCCTCGATGAGGTCTTGCAAGGCGAGACCTTTGCCGGTGTAGCTGCGGGCAATGTTGACGACGAGGCGAAGGTTGGCCCGGACCATCCGCTCACGGGCTGCCCCGCTGCCAGCGATGATCTGGTAGGCGAGTTCCTTCTCTTCCCTGGCGGTGAGCAACGCCGTTTCGTTGATCTCACGAAGGTAGGTTTCGAGAGGAGACTGGGCTGATTCGCTTCTGATGCGACGTGGTCGATTCATAGCGGAATCAGTCCTCAAGGTGCTACGGCGCGTTTTCAGCAGTGCCATGGTAGGCCATACTCCCGGTTGTCGATCATGATGTCCGGAAGCGGGGGCCTACAGGCCTGGCGGCCTGGTGTCCTGTCCCCACCGCGCTTCCAAAACAGTTGCGTTGCTATGGTCTGGGCACTAACGCTATCGACCCGCTGGGCAACGGTTCTGGAACGTCCTTGCTGTCAAGTGAGAGACTGGGGAAGATGGACGGTGTCAGGAGCGGCGTAGCGGCTACAACCCTGTTGCCTGCTAAGGCAGGTTTCATGCACAGAGTGTGTCTAACCGTTACAACAGGCTGACTATGGCCAGCCTCTCCAGTCTTCACTGAATGCAGAGCAGCGGCAGATCATACATCCACCCCCACCCTGACGCGTATTCGTCATCATACTAACACTCGATACAGAGTGAAAGCAAGGAACAAGCGGTTTATGACGACTGGCTGTCAAGCCACGGAGACACGCGTTTCGTCTACTGGCACTGACTTGCCTGGGTGAAACTGGACAGAACCCTGAGATCAAGTACAACGACGTACGAAGCAATCAGGCTGATTCTCGCCGGCTGGAACAATGCAATCGCGATATTTAATGCTTGTTCTCCTGATCAGCCTGCTGTTGAACCAGGTAGCGCTCGGCTGCACATGGCTTACCACCGAAGAACAATCCAGTACGAGTTCCAGCGAGACGACTGAGAAAGAAGCCCTGGTCCAGCCGTCGGTGTTTCGTTCGCTGCATGCCCGTTACATGCGGGTTAATTCACCAGGTGTCATGCCACGGCACAAGCAGACAACGCAGCGTCATCGCCAACTGACAGATGCTATCCTCTCCTGTGAAAGTCATCTGTTCGTGATGCGCTGTTAGAATGGCTCTTGGATCATTCCGTGCGAAGTCCCGATCCCGGCCGAATCATCTCAGTTGATGCCTTGATACTTTGTCTCAACGCAAAACGAATCCGCTAACAATCCCTGCTCGACAACGCATTACCAACAATTCGCTGAGACAAGGAAAGACTCCATGCGTCCACCCACATCCCTGCTGGCTCACCTGGGTCGGGATTTCACTGCCAGTATTGCTGTTTTCCTGGTGGCGTTGCCGTTGTGCCTGGGTATCTCGCTTGCATCACAGGGAAAGGACGTCCCCGGATTGCAGGTACCGCTTATGGCGGGGGTGCTGGCTGGTATCATAGGCGGCATTGTGGTTGGCCTGCTGAGTGGGTCACACACCAGCGTGAGTGGTCCCGCTGCCGGGTTAACTGCCGTAGTCAGTGCACAGATGGCCGCGTTTGGCTCGTTCGATGTCTTCCTGGTTGCTCTGTTAATCGCGGGTATCATCCAGATCGTGCTCGGGCTTTTGAAGGCAGGATTCATCGCGGAATTCTTCCCCAGTTCCGTGATCAAGGGACTACTGACCGCCATTGGCATTATCCTCATTCTCAAGCAGGTTCCCCACCTTGTCGGTCACGACCCCGACCCGGATGGTGAGATGAGTTTCTTCCAGCCTGATCAGCGTAACACCTTTACGGAAATCATCGATACCATCACCGATCTTCAGCCCGGAGCCACGCTGGTAGGTTTTATCTCGCTGCTGGGACTGATCTTCTGGGACAAGATCGCTTTTCTCAAGAAGCTCATTATCCCGTCTGCCCTGGTGATCGTCGTGATCGGGGTGGCCTTGTATCATTTGCTGAAGCAATTCGGCAACCCCTGGATTATTGAGCCCTCGCACCTCGTACAGATTCCTATCCCCAAAGACTGGAACGAATCGTTCCAATCGCTCTTACAGTTTCCCAATTTCAGTGTCCTGGCCGATGTCAGCAAATGGGGACTGGTACTCAAAGGCGCGTTTACCCTGGCCATTGTGGCTTCCCTGGAAACACTGCTGAATGTGGAAGCGGTGGACAAAATTGACCCGCTGCAGCGTAACTCTCCCGGCAGCCGGGAACTGAATGCTCAGGGAGTGGGGAACTTTCTGGCTGGCCTGCTTGGCGCAATCCCTGTCACCTCGGTGATCGTCCGAAGCACGGTGAATATCAATGCGGGAGCCCGCACCAAGCTCTCCGCGATCCTGCACGGTATCCACATGCTGGTGTTCGTGCTGTTCTTCCCAACCCTGCTCAACATGATCCCGCTGTCGTGCCTGGCAGCCATCCTGATCATGACCGGGTTCAAGCTGGCCCATCCGAAGAACTTTATTTCCATGTGGAAGCAGGGCTGGTTCCAATTCCTGCCCTTCATCGTCACGGTAGTGGCTATTGTCTTCACCGATCTGCTGGTTGGAATCCTGATTGGTCTGGTTGTCAGTATCGGGTTTATTCTTCGCAGTAATCTCCGCCGACCATTGACCAAGGTGATGGAGAAACATGCCAGCGGCGAAGTGCTGCATATTCGCCTGGCCAACCAGGTCAGTTTTCTGAACAAGGCTGTGCTGTCTCACCTCATCGACGATCTTCCGGACATCCGGCACATTCTGATCGATGCACGTGATACGGACTTTATTGATCCTGATATTTTGGAACTGATTCACAGTTTGAAAAACGATGTAGGGCCAGCCAACAATATCCAGATCAGTCTGCTTGGCTTCCAGGACAAGTACAACCTCCAGGATGAAATACAGTTCATCGACTACACCAGTCAGGAGTTGCGTGAACAACTGACACCCGACCTGGTATTGCAGATCCTGAAGGAAGGCAACGAGCGTTTCCTCAACGGCAAGCGTTTGAGTCGCGATCTCCATCGTCAGATTGCCCAGACTTCGACCAACCAGTTTCCGATGGCAGCCGTGCTGAGTTGCATGGATTCCCGCGCTCCGACGGAACTCGTCTTCGATGTGGGGCTGGGTGATCTGTTTATCATTCGCATTGCTGGCAATGTAGCCCGAGAAAAGGTGCTGGGCAGCCTGGAGTATGCCTGCCAGATTGCTGGTTCGAAGCTGATCGTCGTCATGGGACATACCGGGTGCGGTGCTGTGACCGCTGCGGTTGATCTGATGCTTTCCGGCAAGTCGGCCAGGGATTTCACCAGTTGCGACCATCTGGAACTGCTACTAGGCGAGATTGGACATTCGGTGGATCAGGATGTCGTGGCACGAGCCAGCCAGTGGTCTCCGGAAGAACGCAAGAGCTATATCAATGATGTGGCCCGTCGCCATGTGATACGCACCGTCCGGATGCTGGCTGAGCAAAGTTCGAATCTTTCCAGCTTGTTGGCGAAGGGACAGATCAAAATCGTGGGAGCCATGTACAATCTCCAGACGGGAAAAGTCGAGTTCCTCGAGCCTTCGCCTTCCTAGAGGCCAGATAACCATGGCAGAACAGCGCAATGTACTGGGCGGACCACTGCAAATGTGTTCCGTGGCACCTACCACCGGTTTCTACCGCACCGGCAAATGCGAAACCGGCCCCGACGACCACGGCAAGCATTGCGTCTGCGTCCTGACCACGGCGGAGTTTCTGGCCTTCTCCAAGGCGCGAGGCAATGACCTGAGTACGCCGATGCCTGAGTATCGGTTTCCCGGCTTGCAGCCTGGTGACCGCTGGTGTCTCTGTGCCCTGCGCTGGAAGGAAGCCTACGACGCCGGCAAGGCACCCTTCGTCGTGCTGGAAGCGACTCACGAATCGATGCTGGAAATTGTCCCGCTGGAAGTGCTGCAGCAGTTTGCCGCCACGGGGGTGAACAAGCTGCGGGGCGACATTCTGCCGAACTGAACTCGCACGCTGCCATTCCCGCTTCATTCGCATAGCATTGCTACACAACAAATTCCAGGTGTGGAACCATCATGGCTACCAAAGGTGAGATGTTTGCTGGTGTCAGCGTTGCGATCGTGACGCCTTTCCTGAATGGCGACGTGGATTACCCTGCCCTCAAAAAACTCGTCGATTGGCACATCGAACAGGGTACGGACTGCATCGTTCCAGTCGGGACCACCGGCGAAGCTCCGACTCTCAGCCACGACGAACACGAGAAAGTGATCACCACTGTCATCCAGCATGCCAATAAGCGCATCAAGGTGATGGCAGGCACCGGTTCAAACAGCACCCGGGAAGCGATCCGGCTGACCAAATTCGCCCAGAAGGAAGGTGCTGATGGCGCTCTCATGGTCGGCCCCTATTACAACAAGCCCACCCAGGATGGCTACTATCAGCACTTCAAGGCCGTGACGGAAGCCAGCGACCTGCCCGTGGTGCTTTACAATATCCCCGGCCGCACTGCTTCCAACATTCTGCCTGAGACGATCTGCAAACTGGGAGAACTCAAGAGCATCGTCGCGGTCAAAGAAGCGACCGGCTCGCTCGACCAGGCATCTCAGATCGCTGTCGGTTCGAATCTCACCATTCTCAGTGGCGATGACAGCTTAACGTTGCCGCTGATGAGCATCGGTGGTCGCGGTGTGGTTTCGGTGGTGGGAAACATCGTTCCTCGTGATATGCAGGCAATGGTTCGGGCTTATCTCAAGGGCGATCACGCCACAGCCTTGCAATGGCACCGCAAGCTCTTCCCGCTGTGCCGCGATCTCTTGGGGATTGCTACCAACCCCATCCCGGTGAAGACGGCCATGAAGTTGCTAGGCCGCGACCGCGGTGAGTTCCGCCTGCCGATGACTCCGCTCGATGCCGCGGGTGAAGCGAAGATCAAGAAGTCGCTGGGAGAGTATGGGTTGGTGTAGTATGAGGTTGCACCAATACAGGCATTGGTGAGGCACGCACCGCGTGCCCTACCGTACTATCGTACACTCAGTCCCAGGCCGGTGAGTTGGCCGGTCTGCAGTTGACCATCGATAGGTTCGAACAAGCCGGGGTAGCCTGCTTTCCAGCGTTCATTGGCGGCGGGGAGATACTGCCTGGCATTGGCTTCGATGGCTTGCACGCCCATGACATGGGCAGCCAAACCAGCGGAATGGATCAGTGAGGGACCAGGGCAGGTCAAATCCTGCACGCAAAGGAACATCCCGCGATGACGGGCGGCACAGGCCAGCAGCAGTGAACTGCTTTGCCCTTTGCAGGCTTTGAGAGCCACGCCGGTATAGCCCAGTTCCATGGCCAGGTGCATGCTTTCGATATCGAGCAGCGCCTCGTCCATTACTACCGGGATGCGCTGCGAGACTGATTGCAATCGCTGATGTGTATTCTGTTTGAGATGACGGGACGTGGGTTGCTCGATGTACTGCACCCGAGACCACGCCGATGGCGCTCTGGCAGAAACCTGTTGCATGAACTCCTCCAGATAGGCGACGTGCTGACACTTCTCATTGAAGTCGAGCGAGTAGTGCCAGACATTACAGCCTCGTTCCGCTTGTGCGATCTGGGCAGCTGATTCGATGCGAAGCACTCGGTTAACGTCCCAGGCCAGATCGTCGCCATTGAGCTTGATCTTGAGGTGCGTCAGACGATCCCGGCGGATCCATTCCATCAGGTGTTGCGGATAGGGATCGGGCTTGCCATTGGTAACCACATCATCAGCGGTCAGTGCATCGAGTGCGCCAACTAAGTGATACAAAGGCAGCCGCTCCACCGGAGTGGTGCGAATATGATCAGCCAGGGCAATGCCGCGATACTCCTTGCCCAGAAAGTGACCAACGTCTTCAGACAGGAACTCGGGGCCGTAACAGGCATACGAACTCAGGCCATGCAGCTTGCCATAGGCATCGTGGATGGCAGCATCAATCGGACTGATGGCTACCAGCGATGCCAGCGGTGGAATCACTTCCACGAGTGAAGCGGAACGTACCTGCGCTGCCTGGTGATACACCGGCAGCAGTTCATGATGCAACTCGATCGGGTGCCCCCAGCCTCGATGATCCAGCGTGAGGTGTGCCGCTTCTTCCGCGACTTCCTGCATGAGTTGCAGGGTCTGATCGTAGGTCAACGCCTTGGAAGGAAACGCCCAGACGTTGCCAAGTGGCATGGAGCCAAAGCCGATCTGCTGGCGGCCCTGCTTGTCTTCGATGACGACATGGGCATTCAGGATCGTCGCTCGATCCAGGGCTACGCCGCCGAATTTGATCGGCGTCCTGTAGCGGAACGACTCTTCCCCCAGTTGCACATCAACAACACGAATCGGCACGGACATGGGCTTACTCAAGAACACTCACACGGTCCTGCACAGTAGAACGCTGGACGACGCCGATTGCAACGAAATAGCAGGCGAAGACGAGGCGAAATGCTCTGATTACTCTCAATTACAGTCGAGTTGCACTACTACCAGCTTTGGATAACGCGACGGGACACCGCGTCTACTTTGCATCCCGCAGGGCATAGAAGCCGAACTCCTGGCCTTGCAGTTTTGTGACGCCCGCCATGGCTCGAGCATCTTTGGTGAACAGATAGCCGGTGAACTCCTGGGTGCTGTTGGGGAACTTCACCGTAAAGATGAGCTGATGCTTGATTGTCGGCGTCAGCTTCCCCGTCACCTCATATTTGCGGCCCGACTGTTCCGACGTGTAGCTGCCGGAGATGGCACCCTCAGCTTCAAGCTTGAGTTCCAGTGTTGCAGTTCGGCGACCATCGTCGAAGAGCTGATACGTGCCATTGAGGACAGCCGGGTCAAAGGCCTCACCGAGTACCGTCCGGCCCGTAGGCTTTTTAGCTTCGGTGCCGGGGAGGTGTTTCGTTACCAGGAAGAGCTTGGCGTTGCCGACGGCTTCGAGTGCGCCGCCTTCGGGAGAATCGACGAAGCGGATATCACCACCAATGGCAGTGGGCACCACCTGGCCGAGATCGAACTGAAATTGAAAACCATCGTAGAGGTGCACCACCGCAGCTGTTGCCTGTAGCGCACGTTCCTGGCCTGGCTTGTAACAGGTAGCGCGTTCAAGCAGTACCATGGGTACCTGCTTGTCGCCGCTGCGCTGCCGGGCGAACTGGGCGAGTACTTTCGCGTTAGTACCCTGGTTGGTTTTGATGATGAGGAGCACGCCGCCGGTTTCCTGAAACAGATCGTTGTGCTGCGCTACCATGGCGGGAAGTAGTTTGGTGACTGGCTTCACGTTTGGCGATTCGGCGGCGCTGCCCAGGATGGGGTTGGTGTAGCGGTCGAAAGTGTCGGCACGGGCAAGGGTAGGAATGAGGATCAACAAAGAGAACATGCAGTTGCGAATCATGATGTGGCTCATGGTGTGTTGAATTAGCTGAACAACGATCCCTGCCCCTTCTCAGACTTCTCCTCGGGCATCGCCTTGCCAAGATGTTGATACGCCTTCGCGGTGGCCATGCGGCCTCGAGGGGAACGGATGACGAACTCGGCACGGAGGAGGAAGGGTTCCACTTCATCCGAGAGGGTATCCGACGCGAGACTAAGAGTGGCAGCCATCGCTTCGACACCGACCGGGCCGCCACCGAAGACGCCGGTGAGCACGTCGAGATAGCGGCGGTCCTGCTTGTCCAGCCCTTCCTTATCGACTTCGGCCATCTGTAGCGCAGCCTGGCACAGCTTCATATTGATGCTGCCATCGCCTTCGCTGGTGGCGTAGTTGCGAACCCACCAGAGTCGGCTGTTGGCGATACGGGGCGTGCCACGACTGCGGCCGGCGATCTCCATCGCTGCTTCGGGCAGAATCGGCGTTTTCAGTTTGCCTGCGTTGATGGTGACGATGCGGGCGAGTTCGTCGTTGGTGTAGAAGTCGAGATGTTCGTGGTGCTTGAAGCGGTCACGCATCGGCCCGGTGAGCATGCCGCTGCGGGTGGTGGCTCCGATGAGGGTGAAGCGGTTAAGCTTCATGTAAACAGTGCGAGCGTTCATCCCTTCGCCGATGGGGATGCCCAGCCGGAAGTCTTCCATGGCGGAGTAAAGGTACTCCTCGACGACGCGAGGCGTGCGGTGTATTTCGTCGATGAAGACGATGGAACCTTCCTTGGCATTGGTGAGGTAGGGGAGCAGATCAGCAGGGCGAGTGAGAGCCGGGCCGGAGGTGATCTGGATGCTGGTATCGAGTTCGTTAGGCAGCACGGTGGCGAAGGTCGTCTTGCCAAGCCCCGGCGGGCCATCGAAGAGGATGTGCCCAAGCGGTTCCTTGAGCTTCTTGCAGGCATTGATGGCGATACGAAGCCGTTCGACGGTTTGCTTCTGGCCGATGACCTCGGTGAGCCGTTTGGGACGGAGAGCATCATCCCGATGCTTCTCTTCCGGAGCTGCGGGGGTGTTGCCAGTGATGAGCGCTTCGCGGGGCATATGTGTGCTAATTAATAGCTCTTATTCCAGTGCTTAGTCAATCTATCATTCCGATGTCGTTTCTAACAAGCTATACACCCACAAATACTTGATCCCCATCCACCCATTGCACTCCCCCCGCCGTCAGCTTACACTCAACGCGTACTTCACCATCAGTCAAGGCGGCAGGCATGAAGGCTTCGTTGCGTGTGATCCTCTTCCTATTCTCGCTGGCTCTGGTTCTCGTCGTCGTGCAGGCGGCGCAAGATAAGTCTATCTCCGAGATGAAGTTCAACGACGTGAAGGAACTCGCTCCGGGGGTCTTCTTCCGGTATTCCTCGATCAGTGCGACTGATCCCAAGGTGCCTTTCGGAGGGAGCAACCATGCCTGGGTGGTGTTCAAGGATTACGTCGTTGTCATCGATGCCAACTTTCCGAAGGAAGCAGGCGATGTGATTGCAGCTATCAAGAAGACGACCAGCAAGCCTATCCGCTACGTGCTCGATACCCACCATCATGGCGACCATGCCTATGGCAACGCGGTGTGGGCGAAGGAGGGGGCGAAGATTGTAGGCCACGTCAGTTGTTCCCGGCTGCTGCAGACCAGCGGCCCGACCCAGTGGGAGGATGCAGCCAAGTTGCGGCCTGATGTGAAGGAAAGCACACTGAAGCAGGTCGATATCACCTTTGATGAAAAGTATGTGCTGGAAGACGACACGCAGCGGGTGGAGTTCCACTACCTCGGCCACGCCCACACGCCGGGCGATGCGGTGGCCTGGCTACCCAGGCACAAGATCCTCTGCACCGGCGATGCCTGCGTGAATGGAGCGTTCAACTACACCGGCCACGCCCACACCGCTTCCTGGATCAAGGTGCTGGAGAAGATGCAGGCGTTCGACCCCAAACTGGTAGTGCCCGGCCACGGGGCGGTGACAGGCAAAGAAGTGCTCGATAAACAGAAACGATACTTTGTAGACCTCAGACAACATGTCCGAAGCGGTATCGACAAACTCCAGATGCTCGATGATATCACCAGTTCCGTCGAGATGGCCTGGTATCAGGACTGGACCGGCAAAGCAGCGAAGGAGAACAAGGAAAACATCAATCACGTCTACGATGAACTCAAGGGCAAGATCGATCATTCCAAGCTGGGCTACGATCGCAACCCCGCGTTTGCCCCTTCGGCGGGGGATAATGGGGTGAGGATGGCGGAGAGGTGAGTAATGTGTGGTGCTTACGAACGATCTCGCTAAGACGAGCCTTACACTCTACAAGTCCGTTGGCTGATGTCGAAATTCACGCAGAATTGCTATTATGTATGTCGAATAAATTCGCTTAGGGTATGTGGACGAACAGTGAGTGAAGGAGCCACAATGGAAAACCCTTCGCCAGAAAAGGAAGCACTAGCTCGCTTAGAGCAAGAAAATCGTCAATTACGAGACCAAGTGGAACAACTGGTCCGAGCAGTACCAAAGCCGACTTCTTCTTCACAGGGCTGTTTTGGTGTGGTGGGAGTGGGGGTAGTCAGTATCGTTGTTGGCATCATTGTATGGTGGCTGCTTTACCAGTATCCGCCCTGGATCAAAGCCAAGAGCCAGTACCAACAAGTACTCTACTGGTCTAAATGGGTAAAGGACCACGAGACCCAGTTTGTGGGATATGACCACATCAACTCAGTAGCCAAACAGCAAGTGATTAAACCCGCAATCAGAGCATCAGGGCAACTGTTTGATGTGACGGAATACCGAATCTTCTGGCCGCTGTTGTGGATAGAGTGGGCTGTATTGTGCGGACTTATCGGGTCTTGCTTCCATTACATGGCCAGAAATCGCTCGAATCATGAAAAGGGCTCGGAACCAACTGTCTAGCTTCATCTTACGAGCTTCACGCCAATACCACGTTGAAGTGATTGCGTTGGATTACGTGAGATGCCGAGATCACAACCTGATGTTACAAAAGGCACGGTGCCCGCGGGTGCTGTTGGAGCCGGTTCCAGCCATATCGGAATCCCGCGACGTCGCCTCCACGCTTTTTCCTATCCCCTCGCTGCCCCTTCCGGTATTCTGGAACTCATCACCTCACCGACGAGTTGCAGCGCATGGCCCCTGTGAAGGAACGTCCCGAATCGAGCAGTCTGCTGGCCTGGATTGGCTTCTGGGCCGGGCTGTCACTGTTGCTCCTTTCGGGTCTGGCACTCGCCCTCGCGCTGACCAGCTTGAAGGAATGGCTCGAGACCACCTGGGGCATCACCTTCCCCACACCACTCCCTGTCGCCTACTGGTGGGGGATGCTCGGCCTCGGCATTACCCTGTTGCTGCTCTATTTCCTCAAACTGCGTCGCCAACGGCTTACTGTCTCCAGTACCTTCCTCTGGAAGAAGAGCATTGAAGACCTGCACGTCAACAGCCTGTTCCAGTGGCTCAAGAAGAACTTTCTCCTGCTGCTGCAACTGCTGGGCCTCGCAGGGATTGCTTACTCACTGGCTGCTCCCACCACCTACAGCGATGCCCGGGGCAGGCACTTCATTTTTCTCGTGGACAACAGCGCCAGCATGGCGTCCAGCGATGTCGCTCCGACCCGGCTTGACGAGGCCAAGAAGAAGGTGAAAGAACGGGTCGATGCCATGGACACCAGCGATCAGGCGATGGTGATCCTGTTCAATGAAGAGGCCCAGATTCTGCAGTCGTACACCAATCGCAAGTCAGACCTGAAAGCAGCCATCGACCGCATTCCGCAGACCCAGCGTACCACGAGGCTGCAGGCTGCATTGGAACTCGCGGAAGGTCAGGCTAACCCGCGTCGCTCCGCCGAGGAAGGCGTGATTGAAGACCCCAGCGTCAACATGGCCCGCTCGCTCGGTTCCCCCGAAGGTGTTCCCACCGATGTCATCATCTTCAGCGATGGCCAGTTCCCCGATGTTAACAACTTTTCGCTCGGCAAGCTGCGACCCGCGCTCGTCACCATTGGTGCGGAGTCCAACAACGTCGGCATCACCTGGGCCAACCTCAAGCGGGAAGAGAATCGACCGGACCAGTTTGAAGTCACCGTGCGGGTGCAGAACTTCGGCAAGGAGCCGATCAAGCAGGGTATCTCGCTGCAGCTTGAGACCTTTGCCTATGGCGACCGGGTGGATGTGCAACTCAAGCGACTGCAACTCGGCGCACGCACCCGACAGGAACGGGACGCTTCCACCAGCGAAGGAGTGAAGTACAAGCAGATCTTCGATCTGGCCGGTGCTACGGAGCCTGAACCGCTCATCACTTTCACGGTGAAAGACCCGGGTCAGGGATACCTGAAAATCACCCTGATGGATGCGGATAAGGGAGCCCTCTGGAACGATACGTTGCCCAGTGACAACACCGTGTGGCTGGCGATTACCCCGGTGCGGAAGGCCCGCATCCTGCGCGTCGGCCCAGCCAATGAGATCCTCGACGCCTACTTCACTGCAGCAGGCTCCAGGGAACGTGCCGTCATCACCACCATCGATGGCAGCGACCTCACCGACAAGAACGAGACCTACAAGCAGGCCATCCAGACCGAAGCGTTCGATCTGGTGATCTTCGACCGGGTCGCCCCAGCCACCACAGAGCTAATGCCTCAGGCCAATACCTTCTTCATCGGGCAGTGTCCGCCCTTCCCCGGCGGCACCTGGAACGACCTGCCCACGCTGCGCAAGCTGTTCGTAAAGGATTACCGAACCGGCCATCCGTTGTTCAGCGGCATCGAGACACTGCAAGGCATGACCGTGGATGAAGCCCGGGCCATTCCGCTCGAAGCACGTCCCAAGCGGGCCTCGGCTCTCGTCGAATCGCAGCGTGAGCCCTTGCTCTGGAACTTTGGCCGCGACCGATACACCGATCTGGTGATGATGTTCCCTCTCGTGCAAGGGCCCGGTGGCAATATCTGGAACACCAACTGGCCGCGCCAGCCTGCTGGCACCCTGCCCCTCTTCCTGGATAATGTGGTGCTGCAACTGGGCCGCTATCAGGAGATTGAAAACCCCATCAAGCCGGGCGTCAATAAACTGCTCAGCCCGGGCAGCAGCAAAGCGGAGGTGATAGTGAAGAGGGTGGAACCAACGAGCGCGAACTTCAACCGCATCACCCGCAAACAAGGTCAGGACGTCGTGTTCGGCGAAACTGATCAGGTGGGCTTATACGAGGCTAACTGGGGAGAGCGACAGCCGTTCCGTTTCAGCGTGAATCTCTTTGATCAGGATGAAAGCAACGTCGCTACCCGAGATAGTGTCCGCATCGGCTACGAAACAGTGAAAGCTGAACAGGCCCAGGTGAAGACGCGGCGGGAACTGTGGCCCTGGTTTGCCGGGCTGGCGCTACTGGCACTACTGATCGAGTGGGTGTTCTACGTACAGCGGATTCGGGTGTGATAGATGTTGATGGAACTCGCGGCATAGTACAGTTATTCACCGAAGCCGGTCTGGCTCCTCCCCTTATCCATGGGGAGGAGTCAGACTGGTCTCGGACGGAGATTTCTATCGCCAGCGGCTGCGGCCGAAGAAACCGCCGATGCCGACGCGCACCCGTGGGTTCTCGACCTGTTCTGTCCGCTGCATGTACTCGTTGTTGATGCGGTTCACCTGGAACTCGGAACCATACTTAGCGCTGGGCCAGCGATGGCCGAACTTTTCCTGGCGGTCGAGCCGATCGAGATACTCGGCATCATAGAACTGTCGCGAGTTCCAGCCACCCAGGTACAGCGGTTGAATGTTGCCGTAGTGGTAGCGTTCAAAGGGGGAGGCGCCCATGTAAGGGCCCACGTTGCCGGGCAATACCTGGCGGGTTACCTCGTCGGCACCACTGCCCTGGGCATGGCTGGCGAGGGGAAGGGCGAGCAGCAGAGCAAAACCAGCAAGCGTGCGCATGGTGTCATCCTGACGAAGAGGTATGCCAACAATTCCAATTCTACCCGGTCCTGCAGTTTCTGCGGCAGAAAGCACACAGCTCAGCTCATACATTGCCAAGAACTGTATCGTTTGTAACGAAGGCGCGGAACATGGCGGACTTGTGGACTTTTGTCGTCGTCAGTTTCGTGTCCCTCTTCACCATGATCGACCCCGTCGGCAATGTGCCGGTCTTCATCGCCCTGACCGAAGGCCTCAGCCCGCAGCATGTCCGCCGGGTAGCGTTCCGGGCAGTGCTCACGGCCATCGTCATCCTGGTGCTCTTCCAGTTTGCCGGGCAGGCGATCTTCAACCTGTTCCACATTTCCGCCAGCAGCCTGCAGATCGTCGGAGGCATCATCTTCTTCGTCACCGGCTACGAAATGCTTCAGGCCCGGCTCACCCGTTCGCTGCACGACAACGGCCCCACCGACCACACCTACGCCAACGATATTGCCATCACACCGCTCGGCATCCCAATGATCTGCGGCCCGGGAGCCATCACCACGGTGATCCTGCGGATGACCGAGGCGGACGATTCCATCAAGCAAGGCCTCCTGCTGCTGACCATTATCGTAACACTCGGCATCACGTTCTTCATGCTCATCGCCGCCAAGCAGATCCTCCGCTTCCTGGGTGATTCGGGGAATAAGGTGCTGCTCCGGTTGATGGGTCTCATCGTGATGGCTATTGCCGTGGAGCTCTTCTTCAGCGGCCTGACGCCGTATGTGAAAGCGATGCTGGTGAAGTAGATAATCTGACTCTCCCCCTTACCAAGGGGGAGTTGGAGGGGGTATTCGTCTTGCGATTACAGTACGTCATGCGAATACCAAAATAGGTGTTCGCTCGAGCGCATCACCTTGCACAGTGCTACCCCTCCCAACCTCCCCTTTGAAAGGGGAGGAGCCATGCACCAGCGGCTGTGCTAGGATAGTGGTATGCATTCCATCACCCGCCGCGACTGGCTGCGTCGTACCGCCAATGGTATCGGTGCTCTTGCTCTCGTTGACCTTCTGCATCAGCAATCCCGGGGCGAACTCCA
Source organism: Gemmatales bacterium (assembly GCA_046350055.1). Taxonomy (GTDB): domain Bacteria; phylum Planctomycetota; class Planctomycetia; order Gemmatales; family HRBIN36; genus JAEUIE01. Next base: position 1,356,153 of record JAXMBC010000001.1, read on the forward strand.
TCACCCGGCGAAGGCGGATCATGTCATCTTCCTCTACATGGATGGTGGCCCGTCGCAGATGGATACCTTCGATCCAAAGCCGCGGCTGGCCAAGGAACATGGGCAGCCGATCAAGACCAAAGTCGCGCCGACGCAGTTCAACGACGTGGGTAAGGTGCTGCAGTCGCCCTGGAAGTTCAAGCAGTATGGCCAGTCGGGCATCCCCGTCAGTGATCTCTTCCCGAACGTCGCCAGGCATGTGGATGACCTGTGCATCATCCGGTCGATGACGTCGAACTTCTCGGAACACACCAACGCCAACTACTTCTTCCATACCGGGCATGGGCAGCAAGGCCGGCCGAGCATGGGCTCGTGGTTCAGCTATGGGCTGGGGCAGCTCAACAAGGATTTGCCCAGCTTCGTTGTTCTCAACAGCGGCCTGATCCCGCCGGGCGGCATCGACAACTTCGGCAATGGGTTTCTTTCGGCGACATACCAGGGAACCCTCTTCCATCCCGGCCCGGTGCCGATGGCCAACCTGCAGCGCAGAGAGCCGACCTTTGAACAGCAGCGGGCCAAGCTCGACCTGATCCAGAAGATGGACAAAGGCGTGCTGGCCAAGCTGGGGCATCAGCCTGACTTTGAAGCAGCCATCGCCAACCATGAGCTGGCCTTCCGGATGCAGACGACGGTGCCGGGTGTGCTCGATCTGACGGGCGAGAGCGAAGCGACGAAGCAGCTCTACGGACTGGATGCCGAGTATGGGCCGACCCAGGCGTTTGCCCGCTCGTGCCTGTATGCCCGGCGACTGGTGGAACGAGGCGTCCGCTTCGTGGAACTCACCTGTCCCGGCAACAAGCACGACCGCTGGGATCAGCATGCGAATCTGAAGGAAGGCCATGCGGACAATGCCCGGGCAGTCGATCAGCCGATTGCAGCGCTATTGACAGACCTGAAGAGCCGCGGGCTGCTGAAGCGAACGCTGGTGCTGTGGGCTGGCGAGTTTGGCCGGACACCGATGGCCCAAGGCAGCAACGGCCGCGATCACAATCCCTTCGGCTTCAGCATCTGGCTCGCCGGCGGCGGCATCAAGCCCGGCACCATCTACGGCCAGACCGACGAGTATGGCTACCACGCCATCGAAAACAAGGTGGAAATCTACGATCTGCACGCGACGATGCTGCATCTGTTGGGCATCGACCACAAGAAGCTGACCGTCCGCTTCGGCGGCCGCGACATGCGCCTGACCGATGTGCATGGAGAGTTGCTGACGGAGGTGATGGCGTAACGAGAACGAGCCGGAAGTGCAATACTTCCAGCTCGCAAGCTACTTGTTAAAGTGCTTCGGAGTTAGTTCTTCTTCTCAAACATGCGCCGGTAGGTCTTCTGATCCTGCTCCCATTCTTCTTCCTCCTCGTCTGTGAGGCGGATGGAATCGGGCAGGGTGGGATCGCCTTGCACGGTGATGATCTGCTTATACTCCTTGCCATCCACGGTGAGGATGACGCCGTAAGTGCCGGGGGGGACGACGCGGCCGAAGCCACCGAACCCGCCGGGGCCGCCGCCACCACCCATGCCGACGGGTCCACCGCCGGTACCCTGGGCCTGGGTAGCACCACCGCCACCAGCCTGGGTTGCAGTACCACCACTTGCAGTACCAGCTGCGGCACCACCTGTTCCACCTTGAGCACGTCGGCCACCGCCGCCGCCAGTACCAGCACCACCACCGGTGCCGCCACCTTGTCGGCGACCCTGGCCTTGTCCCTGACCTGCGGTGGCAGTGCCACCGCCTGTTGCTGCTCCGGTGCCGGTAGCAGCTTCACCGCCACCTGCACCAGCCTGACCACGGCGACCACCGCCACCGCCCTGGCCACCACCAAGACCGCCGAGCAACCCGCCCAGTGGATTGGCACCGGTACGGTTCAGCGCCCAACTGAGCTTATGCAGGCCGACTTCCTTGGATACACGCGCCAGTTCGCTGACCGTTTCGCCCTTGGCATCGACGATCTTGACGCTGATCTCGGTCGCAGGCTTGTTCAGATTGTAGTAGATGTTCGCGCCAAACGGAGCACTCTCGCCGGTGTAGCGACGGGTAGTACCACCACGGCTCGGTTCACTGCGATAGCGAATGACCGTGTGAGGTTGATACAAGTGGGCATCAGCCTTCACGGTCTTGGCATTCATCTGCCGCAGGCCGCCGACATCGAGTACCCACAGGCTGCGACCGTGAGTGGCGACGACGATCTCGCCCGCCGTCGGATGCACTGCCACTTCGTGGATGGCCACCGTGGGCAGATTGTTGTTGATCTTCGTCCATGACAGGCCTCTGTCAATGCTGGCAAAGAGGGCGAACTCGGTGCCGCAGTAAAGCAGATCCTGGTTCACCACATCTTCCCGCAGGCAGCGGGTGGAACCGAAGGTCGGCAGGTTGGCCGTGATCGGTTTCCAGGTAGCACCGAAGTCTTCAGTCACGTAGACATAGGGCTTGTCGTCGTTGCTGCGATGAGCATCGAAGCAGACATAGGCTCTGCCATCGACAAACCGGCTGGCTTCGATGGTCGCCACCCAGCGGTCGCCGGGCAGACCGATGTTCTTGGTGACATTGGTCCATTCCTTGCCACCGTCTTTGGTGACCCAGACATAGCCATCATCGGTGCCGGCCCAGAGGATATCGCCATTGCGGGGCGATTCGCTGAGGGCAGTAGCGGAGCCTCGCTTGCTCTTGGTGATTTCGGGGGAGATGATCTTGAGATCATCACCACGATTGTTGGAACGGAAGACAAACTGCCCGGCACAGTAGAAGACTTTCTGGTTCTTGTGCGAGAGGATGTAGGGAGTGTTCCAGTTGAAGCGGAACGTGGTCACACCGCCCTGGGCACGGGGGCGAGCGGAGCCACGTTCCCCGGTCTTGATGTTGCGCCGTGACATAGCACCGTTCTGGCTCTCCGCATAGACCCAGTTGGGGTCGTCCTGATCGACGCGACAGACGAAACCATCGCCTCCCTGAATGCTCATCCAGTCTTCGTTGACCGAGCCGCCGGGCCGGGTGACCGAACTGGGGCCGCCCCACGAGCCATTATCCTGCAACCCGCCATACACGTAGTAAGGCACCTGGGTATCGGTGGCGACATGGTAGAACTGGCCCAGGGCCATGGTATTGATGTGATCGACATTCTGGAAACGATCGTGGGTGGCATAGATACCACCATCGCAGCCGATGATACCGTGGCGGCTGTCGCGTGGATCAAGCCAGAGGGCATGGTGATCGGCATGCACCTGACGGCCGAGGTTGCTGCGAAAGGTCTTACCGCCATCCTGTGACCAGTGCATGGAAACGCCGCCGACATAGATGATCTTGTCATCGGTCGGATCGACACGAATGAGACTGAAGTACATGGGACGGGGGTTGAGACTGTTCACACGTTTCCAGCTTTCGCCACCATCGTCGCTGCGGTAGATGCCGCCGAACTCATGGCCGCCTTCACCCTGGCGGTCCTGAATGTTCTCTCGCTGACCGCCGTAGTATGCCGAGTAGGGGCGGGTGCGAGTCGGGCCACCGGGGCCGCCGCCAAACTCACCGCTGCCACCGGTCGTGCCCGTGGACATGGCTTGAGCACCGGCAGGGCGAGCAACGAGAGTAACTTCGACTTCCTTAGTCTCACTGCCTCGCTTGTATTTGATCTTCACCTTGTCGCCGACTTTCTTGTCGCGAAGGCGGATGACGAGAGCCTGGTAGCCAATGAGCTCGCGACCATCGAGGGCGATGATGAGATCGTCAGCCTTCAGCCCGGCCTTCTCGGCGGGACTGTCCTTGGAAACCTCGGTGATTTTGGCACCGGTATCATCGCCGGTAGCATTGACCCCCTGGATGCCGAGGTAGACACCTGCGGTAGCCGGAGGCTGTGCAGTTGTTGCAGCAGCACCACCTGCTCCACCACCACCACCTGCTCCACCACCGGGACCGCGGCCCTGGCGTTCGAGCAGAGTGACTTCCACTTCCTTGGTCTCGTTGCCTCGCTTGTACTTCACCTTCACCTTGTCATTGGGCTTCTTGTCGAGGACAGCGTTAGTAATGTCATCCATCTCGGTGACGGCTTTGCCGGCGAACTCGGTGATGATGTCGTCAGCTTGCAGGCCCGCTTTGGCGGCAGCACGGTCATCCCGCACCGCACGAATCTTGACACCACCTTCGCCTGGTTCACCGAACGCACCGAAGTCAGCGTTGCCCACGCCTGGTTCGGGCGGCTTGCCCATACCAATCTTCTCGCAATCGATGATGGCGTAGATGACCTTGGAATCCTTGCGGAAGTAGTCGAGCCCGACGCGGCCATACTTGCTGCTGGGCAGGCCTTTGGTCAGCTTCTTCGGGGCGGTCTTGAAGCCATCGGTAGTCTTGTAGATGCCCGCCTTCTCGCCCCATTTCATGATAGGGTCGTAGCCGTCGTAGCCATCGGCGATGCCGCCACCGAGAGTGGAATCGAACTCATCGCGCTTGCGTTCCCACATGGCGACGATGATGTTGTCAGGGTTGGCGGGGTCCATCACCATGTCGATGACGCCGGTCTTATCGTCGAGGTAGAAGACCTTGTTCCAGGTCTTGCCGCCATCGGTGGTCTTGTAGACTCCCCGTTCGGGGTTGGGACCATAGCAGCGACCGAGAGCGCCGACGTAGACTACATCGGGGTTCTTGGGGTGCACGATGACCTTGCCGATCTGGTAGGTCTCCTTCAGCCCCATGTTGGTCCAGGTCTTGCCGCCATCAGTGCTTTTGTAAACGCCATCGCCGTAGCTGACGGAGTTGCGGGGGTTGGCTTCGCCGGTACCGACCCAGATGATATCTTTGTTGGACTGAGCGACGCAGACATCGCCGATGGAGACGGTGGCTTCCTTATCGAACTGGTGTTCGAAGGTGTTGCCGTTGTTGGTAGTTTTGATGAGGCCACCCGAAGCAGTGGCGACCCAGTAGAGATTGGGGTCGGCATTAAAGACGCTGATGGCAGTGATACGGCCCGACATATTGGCGGGACCGATGCTGCGCCATTTGAATTGTTTGGTGTAATCGAGAGGAAGAGTGAGTGCGGTCTCCTGCATGGTTGCAGGCTTGGCAGTAGAAGCTGCCTTCATCTCAGCGAGCTTCTTCTGCATCTCAGCAATCTGCTTCTCCATCTCAGCCACTTCGTCCTTCTTGGGAGGCTGAGCCTGGGGAGAAGGGTCCTGAGCGATGATGAGGCAGGAGGTAGCCACTGCGGCCAAGGCGGCGATCCACGGCTGACGTTTCACGGGTGAGGCTCCGACAATTGGTGTACGTAGAGGCCGATAGTAACGTGCGAGGCGGCAAAAGTCTCGCAAGTTACCCTGTCTGCCATGATCTTCTCATAAAGTTGTAACGGTGGTAGCGAATATGCGAGCGATGGTGTGGGCTGGCGAGCGGGGGGCGTGAGCCCCCTGAGCCTTCGCGATGGCGAAAACTACAACGAATACGTGCGGACTCGGGAGGCTGACACATGGTTGAAAGACGAACTCCCTGGCAATTCATCATCGTGTCCGCAATAGCTGGTTTTCTCTTCTGGTGGAGTACGGATTGGTGGTGTTACGTTGAGGATTCCCGTGGCCGGTGGCCTAAATTCATGACACCGTGGTGGGGGCAGGTCGCGCTCAGTGGTACGGTGGGTGCCCTGGCAGGCGGAGTGTGGATGGGAGTAGCCTCGGTCTGGCAGCGACTAACGAGGTAGTCGTGTTATGTGATGGTGTTCCGCCGCAGCCTCTTTGAGATGGCGATGACTCTTTCGATAGCGTGTTGACTCAGGGGGCTCACGCCCCCCGCTCGCTGGGGGTGCAAGGTGACCGGCCAACCCCTCAATTTGAAAGCCCTGGCTGAGGTGTCTCTATTCGTTTTTCTGGGCGACAACGACACCAATGATTCTGTTCCGATGCGTGACAGCTACGATGCAGAAGATGAGAAGTTGATCACCCCCCTCTTCGGGACCACCCCGGTTGCCCGCTGGCCTCATGCCGAGCGCCTGTACCGCGAACATCTGCCGAAGGCAACGCTGAAGCTTTACCCGCAGGTGGCACACACGGTGACGCCGGCGATCATGGAGGATGTTCTGGCATTCTTTCGGCGGGAGCTACAGAAGAAGTAAACGACACGTCCTTCCCTTGGCAAATACGCCTGCACCTTGTTTCATGAATACTGGAGCGAGGTCTATTCATGGCAGTGGTCTACCGTACCCAGCGCCGGGTGGAATTTTCTGACACGGATATGGCGGGCATCGTCCACTTTGCCCGCTTCTTCCTGTGGATGGAGCACGTTGAGCAGGAATTCCTCCGTTCGCTCGGCCTGTCCGTGTCCATGGTGTACGAAGGCGTGCCGATGGGCTTTCCTCGCGTCAGTGCCAGATGCGATTATGTTTCCACCGTCACCTTCGAAGATGTGATGGACATTGAAATCGAGATCGAGAAGATTGGCACCAAGTCGATCAGCTACCTGTTTCACTTCATGAAGGCAGGCAAGACCGTCGCCCGCGGGAATCTGGTGGCCTGCTGCTGTCGCAAGAATGCGGAGCGGAAGATGGAAGGCATCCCCATTCCCGATTCGTTCCGGGCCAAGCTGGCCAGCCTGATGACACAAGAGACAACATGACCATGCCCATCCTCGTAGCTCAGGACGTATACCAGGAGTACTCCACCCGCAGCGGAACACTAGCGGTGCTGCAGGGCATTCACCTGAGCATGGAAAAAGGGGATGCCCTCGCCATCCTGGGCCCCAGTGGTTCGGGCAAAAGTACCCTGCTGCATCTTTTCGGCACCCTGACCAAACCCAGCAAGGGAACTATCACCCTGGCTGGCAAGAATCCCGGCACTCTCTCGGAATCAGAGCTGGCGTCATTCCGTAGTGAGACGATTGGGTTCATCTTCCAGGATCATCATCTGCTACCACAGTGCTCGGCATTGGAGAATGTGCTGATTCCAACACTCGCCCGGCCTCATTCAGCCCGAAGTGGGTTCGAAGAGCGAGCACGCCAGTTGCTTGAAAAAGTGGGGCTGGGCGGCAGGCTGGATCACAAGCCTGCTGAACTCTCTGGCGGAGAACGACAACGCACCGCAGTGTGTCGAGCCTTGATTCAACAGCCTGCCATCGTGCTGGCTGATGAACCAACAGGCAGTCTGGACCGCCATGCTGCCGAGAGCGTAGGCGACTTGCTGCTGAATCTGTGCAAGGAAGAGAACGTGGTCCTGGTATGTGTGACTCACAGCAGCGATCTCGCGAGCCGGTTTCCCAAACGGATGGAACTGCTGGAAGGGAAACTGGTGGAGGTGGGGTAAGGAATACACACTAACTTCTTTAATCACGGTTGAGATCTCTCATCATCATGCAAAAGCAAGCCGATCTTCGCTATCAGTCGCTAGATGGAGTCAGGGGCCTTGCAGCATTGATGGTCATGTTCTGCCACGGTTTTGGGCACTCGCAGACATTACTGGATCACGCCTGGCGCTGGAAATTACATGGTGACCATGGGCTGTTCATCTTCTTTACCGTGAGCGGTTACTGCATACTTGCAGCCATCGAATCCTCGCCACAGCAGTCCTTTCCCACATACTTTATCCGACGATGCCTGCGGATATTTCCACCATTCTGGGCTTCGATCGCTTTCTCCGTCGCTCTCATGTTGCTGACCGTCATGACAGGACAGCGACAGATTCCCTGGCTGGATACCTTTCCTTCCGCTTCGCAATGGCTGCATATCCTCACGCTTACTCATACCAACCTCGGGATTGGCGATCCATATAACGGCGTCAGCTGGACACTCTGCTACGAGTTGCAATTCTACATCGCCCTGGGTGTCATGCTCTACATGCCACGTCGGCTGTGGTCGTGGTACCTGTTCTTACTGACTGTTTTATCTGTCCTGGTCAGAGCAGTTCCAGCGGTACGATCGGTATCGCCCATGTTCCTGTATCACTTTCCCGAATTTGCCTTGGGATGTGCGGTGTGCATCTGGCTATCCGGTCAATACTCACGTTGGCTGACAGTTGCCATCATGCTTGCCGTCGCGGTCATTCCCTGCTTTGAATTTCAAGAGACCTGGCGTCTGGCTGCCTTGCATGAAAAATCGGACAGGTACGGACTGCTCACCAGCATGGTGACAGCACTCGCGCTGATAGTTCTGTGTAATTACGATTCCGCACTGGCTAAGCTGAAAGTCATGAGGCTTCTTATCTTCGTTGGTTCGTTTTCCTACAGTCTCTACCTCATTCACTTTCCCTTGATGAATCGCGTTCAAAAGCTGTTTGCTCGGTTTGTCGATATTGATCATCATCTCGGGTGGGCACTCGTTTCATTCATTACTGCTATGGCTATTGCGTTGGTGACTGCGTGGTTGTTCTCATTGGTGATTGAAGTTCCGAGCATTCGCTGGTCCAGGCAGTATGGAAAAAAACGCTAGGCCATCTCTAAAAGTCATCCGTGGTATCACAGCTCTCAACCACTGTCTAATCACTTGAAACCCTAGCGGCAAATACAATGAGGTGGCCGCTTCCGCGACCACCTCGTCTTTTTGTAGATTCTGGCTCCTGACTTCTGGCTACTTCTTCAGCAGCTCATTCACCAGATCGGTCGTCCCGTAGACGCTCTTCAGCGACTCCAGAATGCCTCGGCAATCGACGGAGACGGCGCGGGCGACGGTGTCGCTGTAGGCGTAGTCGAGTACCAGCGACTGGATGTTGCCATCGAAGATGATGCCAACGAATTCGCCCTTGCGGTCGACGACGGGGGAGCCGGAGTTGCCTCCGATGATGTCCGCCGTGCTGACGAAGTTGAACGGCGTGTCGAGCTTCATCTTGTCCTTGGCCTTGTGCCAGCTGTCGGGAAGCATGAAGGGATCGACATTGCCCTGGGCTTTGCTGCGTTCAAACGCGCCGCCAAGGTTGGTGAAGGCAGGGACCTTCTGGCCATTCTCTTCGTAGCCTTTCACGGGGCCGAAGGAGAGACGGAGCGTGAAGGTGGCATCGGGATAGACACCGGTGCCCTGCACCGCGAAGCGGGCCTTGGCGATTTTGCCGTAGGCCTGTCGCTGGGGTTCCTCGACCTTTTCTTCCATGACCTTGCGGACCTTACGGGCTTCATCGTCCACCATCTTGGCGAGGGCGATCATGGGATCGCTGGAGGCAGCGACTGCATCCTTGCCACCTTCATAAAGCTTCTTGCGTTCGGAGCTTTGTCGCAGCTTGGTGCCTCGCACCAGTTCCGCAGCTCGCTGGGCAGGCGACTTGCCTTCCATGATTTTCTTAACGAGCGGGTGATCAACACCAGCCATTTCGATCATCATGCCAAGCGAATCGGCCAGCTGAGCGATTTCGAGGTTGTCGTGAATCGGCGCTTCCGAGAAGAGTGCCATCTCCAGCGACTTGAGGCCTGATTCGCGATATTCACGAAGCCGGTCGCCATCCTTCTTGGCTCGCTCATCGGCTGCACGCACGAGGGTGCGGGCCTTGCCAAAGAGATCACTGTGGAAAGCCTGGCCTCGTTCAAACAGGTTGTATTCGACGAAGTGTTCGCGAGCATATTTCAGGGTAGATTCCACTTCAGCGAAGGCTCCTTCGTAGTCCTTCAGCTTGGGATCTTTGGCGATGGCTTCGCGGAGGTCCGCTTCGTCCTTCGCCTTTTTGCCCATCAATACGGGGTCTTGCAGGCCGCCGAGCCCGCCCAGACGAGCCTTGCGGCTGTTCTGGATGCTGAACAGGTCTTCCTGGGCTTCCTGTTTGTTCTCCAGGCTGCGGTCGCTGTAGGTCTTGAGCAACACTTCGATACGGCGCAGATAGTTGAGTTGATAGGGAGCCAGCTTGTCGCGAATGTACTCCAGGTGAGCCATGGTGAGGCCACGGCTGGTGCGGCCGGGGTGACCGCTGACGAAGGTCAGGTCGCCTTCCCTGGTACCCTCTTCGCTCCACTTGAGGTAGTGCTCTGGCTGGACGGGCTTGCCATCTTCATAGGCGCGGAAGAAACAGACATCGAGATCGTACCGGGGGAACTCGAAATTGTCCGGATCGCCACCGAAGAAGGCGATATCCTTCTCCGGAGCGAAGACGAGGCGGACATCGGTGTACTTCTTGAACTGGTAGAGATGGTATGCACCACCGTTGTAGAGGGTAACGATATCGGCCCGGAACTTCTTCTGATCCTTGCCTTCGAGAGCCTTGGATTCGATTTCCGCCATGATCTTGCGGCGGGCCAGGCCCGCTTCGGCCGAGGACATCTCGGGCTTGGTCGCCCCATTGACCTTTTCCGTCACATCCGTGATGGAGAGGAGTACATTGAGTTCCAGATCCTTGGCAGGCACTTCGTCAGCCTGGCTTTTGGCATAGAAGCCGGTCTTGATGAAGTCCTTTTCCTTGGTGCTGATCTTCTGCAGCGTGTCGGCTCCGACATGGTGATTGGTGAGCACCAGGCCGTTGGCGGAAACAAAGCTTCCCGAGCCGCCGCTATTGAAGCGGACGGAGGACATGCGCAGGTGATCCATCCATTCCTGGGTCGGTTCGAAGTTGTAGCGTTCCTTAAGAACCTTCAGAGGCGGATTGTTGTAGAGCCACATACCTTCATCGGAATGCAGCAGCGTGGTGCTGGTCATGGCAAAGAGTCCGGTCAGGGCGAGCCGTTTCGCCCAGCGTTTGAGACGTGTTGACACAGAGAAACTCCAGGGAGAGAGACTAATCGAGGACGAGATTGTTATAGGGCGACGGATGAGGAGCGGTGAGGAAAAGGAGACCACACCGGCCCATTTTCCACCGGATGTGGCTCAGGGATTCATGGAACCCCAGGAACAGCAACAACCACAACCTGAGCCAGCCACCCACTACCCCTGGTGGGTACGTCGGCTGGCTGCGCTCTTCTATCTCTCCATGATACTGGGGCCCCTCGGGTTCTTTGCCTTCAGCCTGACAGCCATGACGGTGTGGCTGATCCGCAAGCAATGGGATGGCCTGGTATTGGGACTGGTGGCAGGGGCCTTGGCCTGCCCGCTGGCAGCTGGTCACTTTCGCACGTGGTTTGAGCAGTGGGGCAGACGCCATTACCCCAGCAAACAAGGGTGATATTTGTCTGACAGCATTATTGACCAATTAGCGTAATCCATCGGTGTATCAGAATGATACGTTATACCGACGAAAACTTGACGCAATCCTCACTTTTTTACTTCCCTGCATTTCCCTTCCGTTGCATTATGACCTAGCCTTGCACTACGAAAGTTGACACAGGATGTCACCCTGCACATTTCTGATGGTGGCAGGGCTAGCAGAAGGCTAGATGAGATGATCCAATTGGCCAGCTCCAGCTTTATACCATTCGCCCACATGGATACTGCTGCAGGTGCCTCGTCGCTTCCCCGGACGATGCCTGCTGCTCAGCCAGCCAGCGTGCGTAACGCGCCAATTGATGATGTCAGTATTGTCCTGGTCAATGAGCACAGCTCCGAACGGGCAATGCTGACCAATATACTGCAGCACTCCAACTTATTCCGCTGCCAGGTGTACGAAGCCAACGACCTGGAATCGGCCAGCGAACTGACCAAGCGCTGCCGGCCCGATGTTATCATCCTCGAAAGCATCCTGCCCTACGGCCATGTCCGTCAGGAAGCTGTCATGAGCATGAGGCATCTGCTCCGCTTCCAGACCGAGCAGGCCTTCATCATTCTCGCCCGGGAAGAAGACCAGGCGGCTGCGGTGTATGCGCTGCAGGAGGGTGCTTCCGATTACCTGCTGTTCGATCAGGTACAGCACGACCCTGTCTGCCTGTATCGCTCGATCAAGAACGCCGTCCAGCGGAAACAGCTGGAGCGGGAGTTCGCCCGCACCGTCGAACTCCTTCGCCAGCGCAACTCGGAACTGGAGATGCTCAATCAGCAGCTCTGGAAGCTCAGCCACACCGATGAACTCACAGGCTACTTCAACCGCCGGCACATCGTCTCGCGCATGGAAGAGGAAATCTCCCGCAGCCTGCGGTACGAGATGGCCCTCTCCGTGGTGCTGGCTGATATCGATCACTTCAAACGTATCAATGACACCTTTGGCCACCTGGCAGGTGACCGGGCCCTGCAGACCATTGCTGACCTGTTCCGTTCCAAGCTGCGGGAGAGCGATCTCATCGGCCGGTTTGGCGGCGAAGAGTTCCTGCTGATTCTGCCTCATACGGATCTCAGCGGAGCGGAAGCATTCTGCCATCGCCTGCGGGACCACGTCGAAAAGCATCCACTGCAATTAGGCGATCAGTCGGTGACCATGACATCGAGCTTCGGCGTCGCGACACTCTCGCCGGAACTGGACACGTCGCAAAAGCTGTTGCGTATTGCTGATCGCAACCTGTACCGGGCCAAGTACCTGGGTCGCAACCGGGTGGTGGCGGAGTGTGGCGTGCGTGATTCGCTGGAAACATTGGAAGAACCCATCACCAACAGTGCGCCTGATACGAAGATCATGCCGAAGCATGTGAAGCAGGGAATGATTTAATTCTTAAGTGCTGAGTGCTAAGTCGAAACTCAACCAACGGATTGCACCTCAGCTAGTCGCTTTTCCAGAAAGGCCCGCACTGTGGCGGGGGGTTGCATGGCCAGGGCTTCTTCGAAGTAGCGGCGGGCGGTAGGTAGGTCTCCCAGTCGGCGGTGAAGTTCGCCGACAGCGGCGGGCCAGTGGTGATAGCCAGCCGGAGCATCGCCACCATGCTGTTGCAGCCAGGCCAGCCCGGCCCGGGGGCCTTGCACATAGGCCAGCGCTATCGCCCGGTTCAGGGCATGGATGGCAGTCGGCTCCAGGCGGAAGAGCAGCTCATAATACCGATCAATCAGATCCCACTTCGTTTCCGCAAAGCTGCGTGCCTGGCAGTGTTCCGCAACTATGGCAGCTTCCAGATGATACTTCGAGAGTACCTCCCCTGCAGCGGCTTGCTCCAGCCAGTGGCAGCCGGCCCGGATCAGTGACCAATCCCATTGGCTGCGATCCTGCTCATCGAGCAGTACCAGTGCCCCCGAGTCGTCCTGCCGGGCCTGTAGACGCCCCGCATGCAGCAGCATCAGGGCCAGCAGTGCCTGGCTGGTGGGTGTATTCGTCTGCGGATGATCGATCAAGAACTGCGTCAGGCGGACTGCTTCCTGGCAGAGTTCCATGCGGATGAAATGATCGGGATGATGGGAGTTATACCCTTCGTTGAAGAGCAGATAGAGAATGGTATGCACCGCATCGAGTCGCGCGGGTATCTCGGTCACGTTAAGTTCACTGGGATTGAGCGACTGTTGTCGCAAGGTATCCCGGGCTCGGGTCAGTCTCTTGTGAATGGACGCTTCGCTGGTCAGCAGGGCATGGGCGATTTCATGGACGCTGAAGCCGCAGAGGGTCTTGAGAGCAAAGGTAACCTGTGCTTCCGTACCCAGTTCCGGATGACAGGTGACGAAGAGCATACGAAGCTGGGCATCGTCCAGACCTTCGTCGATCCCAGGTTCGTCTTCCACCTCAGCACCCTGGTGCTGGAGGTGCTGTGCAATCTTCTGCCAGCGGTTGGCCCGCCTGAGCCGGTCGAGGAGTTCATGCCGGGCAGTACGATGGAGCCAGGCAGAGGGCTGGTCGGGCACGCCTTGCCGGGGCCAGGTGTGCATGGCTTTGAGCAACGCAGACTGAACGACATCTTCGATGTCCTCCAGATGGGCGATGCCAAATCGCTTGGTGAGGATAGCGACCAGCCGCCCATACTCATGGCGAAAGGTGTGTTCGGTGAGCTGGGCGGCACTGGTCATGGCAAGCTCAACTAACCCGCGAGGCCTGCTAGTTCCCGCACCTCGATGGAGCTGCCATCGTGATGGGCGGGGCATTCCCTGGCGATAGCCAGGGCCTGTTCGTAGGAATCGGCTTTGACGATGGAGTAACCACCGAGGAGTTCCTTGGCTTCCATGAAGGGGCCATCGGTAACGACGCCGGTGGACTTGAGGACTTTGCCAGTGGGATGCAAGGCATCGCCCGGGCTCACCATCTGGCCGGTCTTCATGAACTTTTCGATCCAGGCGCCCCAGCGGGCCAAGAGTTCCTGCATCTGTTCGGGTGAGGGCATAGCAGCTGACTTGGAGCCAACGGTGTCGCGATAAACAAAGAGAAACTGCTTGGCCATGATGGCGCTCCTGTGTGCGAGAGGTCTAGTCGTCCCAGCCCTGTGCCGGGTGTTCTGCAGGATGACGAACCAGGCAGCCCGCATTGGACACAGCGGGACGGGAAAATGCAAACAATCTTTGAGGTGCCTCGCCATGTCGCGCACCCCGTGTGCGCGGGGTGAACTGGCCCCACTCAAAGGATGTCTGTAGCACAGACGAACCTGTCTGTGCGTCTCATACAGGCCTTGTGCGCAGCGTATCGCATAGGTACACAAGGACTTACGCCGATTCCTTGCAGACGCACAGAGCTAGCATGAGCACATGCAAGCTATGCTGCAGGACATCCTTGTCGCCCACTTTGAGCAGGCTCACTTGCGGTATCAGCAGATATTTCCTCTCTTCGCCAAGTAGCGCGCCAACTCGCGCACCGCGTGTGCGCGCGATGGAGTGGAGTGTTGTCAAAGAGCGATGACAGGGTGTCCCACCTGTTATCATACACGTGTACACTATGGGGTTGGCAAGTGAACAAGTTCCAGAAAGCGGCATTGTGGCAGGTGGCGAGGTGTGGAGCGGTGTTGTAAACCCGGAGGGGGAAGCGGCAAGGTAGGTGTGGCACGGGTGTGCGGAGGTATTGCAGCCGCTGACACCTGCCACGGTTGTTGCATCGCAAACCTCAACTCCCCCAAACCTGCCGCATCGCTTCCCAGCTGACGTCGTACTGCGTGCTCCAGCGTTCGATGGTGTGTCGCCAGTCGTGGAAGGTGTCGCTGCGTAGTGGGTGCAGGTACTTCGATTCATCCGGGTGCCCCATACTTTGAGCCTGTCGGCGGAGGCCTTGGGTGGCGAGGTCGTAGCACTGGTTCCACCAGTGGTGGAGCGGGTGGCCTTGCCAGGGGGTCTGCAGGCTCTGGTGGCTGACGACGTCGGCGAGTTCGGGGAGTTGTTCCACGGGCCAGCGGCGTACCATGTCCTCCGCCGCCTGCAGACTTTCTGCGTCGTAGAGGATGCCTTTCCAGAATGCGGGAACGGCCAGTACATAGGGCCGGGGCACTGCGTCGGCGCCACGCACTTCCAGGAACTGCTTCATCCGAACTTCGGTGAAGATCGTGGAGAGGTGCAGCTTCCAGTCGGAGAGGGTCGGGTACTGGTCGTCGATGCCCTGCTCCATGAACTGGCGGAAGGTGATGGCGGGGGCTTTCCGCAGCTCGGTTCCCACTGAGAAAAAGAGAAGCGGGACATCGAGGGCGTAGTTCACCCAGCGTTCGAGCGAGAAACCTTGCTGGAGGAGGGGGAGCAGCCAGCCGCTGCGTTGGGGGTCCATGTGCTGCCAGATCTGGTTGCGGTAGGAGTGGTAGCCGGTGGGGCGGTTGCCATACCAGGGGGCGTTGTTGAAGGCGGCGTTAATGACGGGACTGAGCAGCAGGGCGACCCGGAACTTCCGCATGGCATCGTCGACATTCGCGTAGTCGAGACAGACCTGGGTACTGCACGTACACTTCATCATGTGCAGGCCATAGGTCGACAGCGTGGGCAACACCTCAGCCATCAGGCGATGACGCGGTCGGGGGTTGAGTGGTACATCATCGATGTTGGCAAGGGGTGAGACGCCTACTGAGAGGAAGGTGATTTTGCTGCGGTCGACGACCTCGTGCAACTCCCGCATATGTTCATCGAGTTCGTGCTGCACTTCGCCCAGGTGAGTGACTGGCGATGTGGCGAACTCGAGTTGGCCGCCCGGTTCGAGGGAGATGGTCATGCCCTGGCGGGTGAGCGTCGTGAGCCTGCCGTTTTCGAAGTGGCGTTCCCAGTGGAAGCGCTCGGCGAGGTTGCTGAGGATGACTTCGATACCATCGGCATCATCGAAGCCAACGGGCTGGCCCTGGGCGTAGCGCATGACCTTCTTTTCGAACTCGACGCCGATGCGCCAGTCCTGGCGGGGCTTGCTGCCAGCGTGGAAGTAGTCGAAGAGGTCATGGAGACGAACAGGCGGTTCATCGCCAGGGCCGGGGTGCAGATGTGTGCTCATAGTGGATCGTCACTCAGAACGAGGACGGAGAGGAGGGGTATTCTATGGAGAGGATAGGCTTCGCCACGGGAGGAGCCCCCTCACCCCCATCCCTTCTCCCCGGTGGGGAGAGGGGAGATGGCTGAGATAAACCCAGCCGCACTTGTTGCATGATCGATGCTGCATGGTGTAACATACCTGCATGCACTATTTCATTCCTCTCCTCAGTTTGCTGAGCCTGACGGCTCTTGCTGCAGCACCGGTTCCACAAGCGACGCAGTCGTCGGCACGGATACAGTTCAACCGCGATATTCGCCCGATTCTGAGCGAGCATTGCTTTGCCTGTCATGGGCCGGATAAGAACAAGCGCAAGGGTAAGCTGCGTCTGGATGAGCGTGAAGTGGCACTGGGTCGGCAGGCGATTGTTCCGGGGAAGCCGGGCGAGAGCAAGCTGGTCGCGCGGATCCAGTCGAGTGATGAGACGGAAGTGATGCCGCCGCCAGAGATGCACAAGCCTCTCTCGGCAGCGCAGAAGAAGCTGCTGACGGAGTGGATCACGCAGGGGGCGGAGTATCAGCCTCACTGGGCGTACATCGTGCCCACCCGGCCTGTGGTGCCTACTGTCAAGAATACAGGGTGGGTGAAGAACCCCATCGATGCGTTCATCCTTGCCACGCTTGAAGCGAAGGGGATCGTACCTTCCCCCGAAGCCGACCGGGCTACACTGATGCGGCGGGTGAGTCTGGACCTAACTGGTTTGCCACCGACTTGGGATAACGTGCAGGCACAGACTGGAAAGTCTGTGCCACAGGATGACAAGTGGTACGAGCAGGCAGTTGATCGGCTGCTTGCATCTCCTCAGTATGGCGAGCGGCTGGCGGTCCACTGGCTCGATCTCGTCCGCTTCGCCGATACCGTGGGTTACCATGGCGACCAGAACCAGCGGATCTTCCCGTACCGCGATTACGTCATCGATGCTTTCAACAAGAACATGCCCTTCGACCAGTTCACCCGCGAGCAACTGGCAGGCGATCTGCTACCTGGCTCGACGGTGCAACAGAAGATTGCAACCGG
Source organism: Gemmatales bacterium (assembly GCA_046350055.1). Lineage (GTDB taxonomy): Bacteria > Planctomycetota > Planctomycetia > Gemmatales > HRBIN36 > JAEUIE01. The sequence continues at coordinate 1,373,337 of JAXMBC010000001.1, forward strand.
GTTCAACCGGCTGAACATGATGACCCGGGAAGGCGGTGCCCAGCCTGGCGAGTATCTGGCAAAGTACGCCGCAGACCGAGTGCGGACGGTGGCAGGTACGTGGCTCGGCTCCACCGTGGGCTGTGCCGAGTGCCACGATCACAAGTACGATCCATTCACGAGCAAAGACTTCTACTCTCTAGCAGCTTACTTCGGCGATATCAAGCAGTGGGGCGTTTACAACGACTACAGCTACACGCCGAACCCTGACCTGAGGGGATGGAGCAACGATCATCCGTTCCCACCCGAGATCGAGGTGGAGAGCAAATACCTGCAGGAGCGGATGGCGACACTAAAGCAGCAAATGGAGAAAGCTGCCGGTCCCGCTGGCGAAGCGATAACGAAGTGGAAGACTCAGCTTGCTACCTGGAACAAGACCCACGGGGGCTGGTGGGTGACGCCCGCAGCGGAGGTAAGCTTCGGCGCCATGCCGGCACCGAAGAAGAAGCCTGCTGCCAAGACCGCGCCAAAGAAGGAGCAATTAGCCCCCGGCTCTTCAAGCCGGGGGGGCGATGTGCAAGACGAGAAGCCCAAGCCCCAGGAAAAGGCTGAGGTGCAGGCCGATGGAAGCATCGTCTTCAGTGGGCCGCTGGAGAACGCCCCGAAGATCAGCCTCAAGCTGCCTGCCGGGCCCATCGCCCTGGTGAAACTGGAACTGCTTGGCAGCAAGGAAGCGAGCATACTCCGCAGCAACTCCAACTCGCTCACGTTCAAGCCCAGCTTCGAACTGCGCAAGGCTGGTGCTGAGAAGACTACGCCGCTGGCAATACGACACGCCGACGCTGACCGTAAGGAGCCGATCTATCGCAACGGCCATGATCTCATCGGCATCCGTGAGAACTGGAAGCTCGCACTCAAGCAACGTCACGAGAAGCACACCAGCTTGTGGTGGCTGGATCAGCCCTTCACGGCTAGTGCCGAAGACGAACTCATCGTCACTATTCCCACCAATCAGCTTCGACACATCAAGCTCTCGGTTTCGCCTTATGCTCCGCTCGACTTCGCAGCCAACGCCCAGCCTGAGTTCACACCCGCAGCCATGCTCCGCAGCACCGCTTCCGATGCGGCACGCTACACGGAACTCAAACGACTGGAGCGGGAGTATCACGAGTGCCGGCAGGGCAAGACCTATACCATGGTGACCGAGGCGCTGGCCAAGCCGATGGTGACGCGGGTGTTGCCTCGGGGCAATTTCCTGGATGAGACAGGCCCGGTGGTGCAGCCGACGCCTCCAGCGTTTCTGAACCCGAAGACAGGGAGCAGCCGTCTTGACCTGGCGGAATGGCTGGTGTCGAAGGAGAACCCCTTGACGGCACGGGTGGTGGTCAACCGCTTCTGGAAGATGCTCTTTGGCAACGGCCTGTCCAATGTAGTCGATGATCTGGGAGCCCAGGGAGAATGGCCTACGCATCCGGAGCTGCTCGACTGGCTGGCGGTGGAGTTCCGTGAGTCAGGCTGGAACATCAAGCACATTCTCAAGCTCATGGTGATGTCCAACACGTATCGGCAATCCGCTGCGACGCGGCTGGAGTTGAAAGAGGTCGACCCGAACAACCGGCTGCTGGCGGCACAGAATCCCCGTCGGCTCGATGCCGAGTTCGTCAGGGATCAGGCCTTGGCCGTGGCAGGCTTGCTGAATTACGAGATAGGCGGGCCGAGCAGCTTCCCCTATCAGCCTGCCAATTACTACTCGCTGCTGCAGTTCCCCGATCGGGACTACAAGGCCCAGCTGGATGAACGGCAATATCGGCGCGGGGTATACACCCACTGGCAGCGGATGTTTCCCCAGCCGATGCTGGCGAACTTCGATGCACCGTCACGGGAAGAATGTACCGCCTGCCGGGTGGTGGCAAACACACCGCAGCAGGCGCTGACGCTGCTGAACGATCCGACGTTTGTGGAAGCAGCCCGGGTGCTGGCGGCTTCGGTGATGACGGGCAAGGAAAGTGATGAGGCCAAGATGACACAGGCGATACAGCGTGTGTTGCAACGTGAGCCCAGGGCGAAGGAACTGGCGGGGCTTGTTACGCTGCTCGGCAAGCAGCGTGAGTACTATCGCAGCCACGCCGAAGAAGCAACGACGTTGCTCAAGGTCGGGATCGCGCCGCTTCCCCCGGGCGTGGACATGGTGGAACATGCTGCGTGGACCAACACCATGCGAGTGCTGTTTAATCTGCACGAGACGATCACCCGGTACTAGCAGCAACGTTCGTCCTCCTACAATAGCCCCACCTTTGGGAGCCACGCATGCTTCGTTTGCTTTGCCTTGCTGTCGTACTTACCCTCACCTGGATCGCAGCTGCCCAGGATCAGCCTGCCCGCGGCGAGGTGAAGCTGACGGAGGAAGGTAAACGCATTCATCAGGAAGCCATCGTGGTGGATGGCCACAACGATCTGCCTTACCGCTTCCGCGAGAAGAAGGACCGGGGACTGGAGCGGTACAACCTCACCAAAGGAGTGCCGGATTTTCACACCGACATCCCCCGGCTGCGGGCGGGGAACCTGGGGGTGCAGTTCTGGTCGGCGTATGTCGATGCGAACCGGGCGAAGGATCTGACAGCGGTGCGGGCGACGCTGGAACAGATCGACATCATCCAGCGGATCATCAAGCAGTACCCCGAAACGTTCGAACAGGCGTTCACCTACGACGATGTCCTGCGTATCCGCAAGGCAGGCAAGATCGCTTCGCTCATCGGTGTCGAAGGTGGCCACAGCATCGATAATTCGCTGGGCGTATTGCGGGTGTATCATCACCTGGGCGTCCGCTACATGACGCTGACTCATTCGGAAACGCTCGACTGGGCCGATGCTTCCACGGATAAGCCGAAGAGCAACGGCCTGTCCCCCTTTGGCGAACTGGTGGTGCTGGAGATGAACCGGCTGGGCATGATGGTGGATATCTCCCACGTCTCAGCAGACACCATGAGGCATGTGTTGCGAGTGACGCGGGCTCCGGTCATTGCTTCTCACTCCTCCGCTTACGCTATTGCCCAACATCCCCGGAATGTGCCAGATGATGTGCTGAAGCTGGTAGCGAAGAACCGTGGCGTGATCATGGTCAACTTCTTCTCCGGCTTCGTGGTTCCCGAAGGGGCCCGGGCACTCCAGGGTATGTTTGATCAGCTTCGCGTGTTGCGGGAGAAGTATCAGGGAGATGACGAAGGCTTCCGCATCGCCTTCGACACCTGGCGGAAGGAGAACCCCATTCCGCGAGGAAGCGTCCACACCGTCGTTGATCACATCGAACACATCATCAAGGTGGCAGGCATCGATCACGTAGGGCTGGGTTCCGACTACGACGGCATCGGCACCACGCCCAGGCAGCTCGAAGATGTTTCGTGCTACCCCTACATCACCCAGGAACTGCTCAACCGGGGGTACAAGAAGGAAGACATTCACAAGGTGCTGGGGGGCAACGCCCTGCGGGTGATGAAGGAATGCGAAGAGGCAGCGGGGCGATTGAGCAAACAGCCGGTGACGAGCGTGCTGGGACCGGCGAAGAATCCATGATTATAGTGCTTAGTCTTTGGTATTAAGTCAGAATTGATCTGTTGATTTCGTATCGAGGTGCGCTATGCCTTGGTGGGGCTACGTTTTGATTGCATTGTCGATGGTTGTCCTCTTCTTCTGGGTAGCAATCAGTATCTGGAATGCGAGCAAGCGACGCTATCGGGATGAGTTTATTCGCTATCTCAACGAACATCAGCCTGATGTGCAGATCCGGGGAGTACAGGGCGAATGCATCTTCCTGAAATGTGGCGAACTGGAGATGCGGTTCAACGTTTACAACATGGCTCGCGACATTTCGAACGCCAGGCTCAATACCTATGAACAGCGTTTACCTATCTACGAGAACTATTCCCACACACTGACGGAAACCAACCAAATAGGGCAGGAAGAGTTGAGCCTGGAGAAACATCGCGCGTTAATCTTCCCGCGTATCCAGCATCGCGACTTTCTCAGTGCCATGCCGACAGAGGCAAAGTGCTACTCGCGTTCGCTCGACGATACGCCACTCATCATTGCTTACGTCATCGATTTCCCACACAGCATGCAGTACATCATGCAGCATCAAATGGATGAATTGCATCTCAATGCCGATCAGTTGCACGAGATCGCCATGGAGAATCTGAGCCAGCGATGTGATCGGTCGATGTTTGACGGCGCACTCAAGGACACGCTGGTGCGAGTCTTTGCCAACGATAGTTACGATGCCGCACGAGCGTTGATGATACCCCAGTTTCTTCAGCCAGGCCAGGCGGTGGCTATCGTGATTCCAGATCGCGACACACTGGCGGTGATGCCCAAGCCGGTGTCGCCCGATGGCTGGAAGGCACTGGATAAGCTCGCGAAAATCCCCTTGTCGGATCGGCTGATCTACGACAAGCCGTTGCTTGTCACGTGCGAGGGATTCATTGACATGTCGGCGGAAGCGAGAACTTAGCAACTTGTGCCTTAAGTGTCACTGGTCTTGATGATCGGCCAGCGTTGAGGATTGCGACGCTTATGCATGACATGTAGAACCACTACCTCGTTATCGTGAGGATGGTAGAACACAGCATAAGGGAACCCTTTCATTTCAATGCGATGAATGCCCGGCGAGGTTATTGGAAATGTGTTTGGTTGATGCTGTATTCTGTCTAAAGTCTTTGAGAAAGCATCACGAAACTGATTAGCCAAGCCTGCCTGCTGTTGTTCATACCAAATTTCAATTTCATCCAGTTCATGGAATACGTCAGGACGAATGACGATGCTAGCCATTTTGTGACTTCACACGATTTGCGGCCAATCGCTCTTTCACGGTTTCCCAGGGAATGGAAGTTGTGGGATCCGCGTAATGTTCCGTCAGACGGTACTCCAACATAGCCTGTAGTTCATCGGAAATGGGCTCAGGAATGCTATCGATCAGCTCTATGGCCAAGCGTCGCTTCACTTCTGGACTCATGTCACGCAGTCCAAGTGAATCAATCGTCGGCTCTGTAACTGTGGTCATGGTGTCACCTGAAGACATTCTAACCATGGTGCCTGGTACTTCGCAAGTCTTCTAATTGCCTTTGGCCCCAGGCTCCAACTGCAAATGATGGACCACGGCCGGGGGTACGTTGAGAAAGACCTTGCGGGCGTGAGTCTGGTAGCGTTTGATTTCGCGGGCGAGGTGGCGGCCGACGAGGTGGAGTCGTTTGCGCTCCGATCCCTTGGTAAAGGGCATCTTCAACTCACGGACGGCAACGTATTCGAAGAAGCTGAAGGTGGCCCCGGGAGCAGCCAGGCGGTGGATGCTGTCCCAGATCTCCCGCACCAGTTTGATGGGGAAGTTGTTGAAAGGCAATCCGCTGATGAGGTGCTGGTAGACACCTTCGCCGGGCACCTGTTGAACGGGGGCGTGGAGGAGACGCATCGTCCAGGGTTGGATGGGCTGCTGAGGCGCTTGCGGTAGAGTCGCCTCAACCCCGGACCCTCTTCCATCTCCTCCATGGTTCGGGGGAGAGATGGCTTGTGAAAATCGCTTCTGCAGCACGGGGATGAAGTCGCTATTGATCTCGACGACATCCAGGTGGTCGCCTTCGATCAGATAAGGCAGGATCTGTGCAGTAACGGGCCCGGTGCCGGCACCGATTTCGAGAATACGGGCCGGGCGGCGGTTGCCTCGCAGACTGGCTGCCAGTTCGCGGCCGAGGTAACGGCTGCTGGGGATGACCGAGCCGGTGTGAAAGAAGTCCTTGCGGAAGGCTTGCCACATGAGGCGCCGTTCCGCGAGGAAGCCGATGGGCTTACTCATGCCGGCCCCCTACTGCTGGCGAGGCCTTGAAGGATCGTGGAATGGAGCGGGCCATTGCTGGCGACGAAGACAGCTTCGCCCAGTGTTGGGTAGGGCGAACCATCAGCTTGGCTGATCGTGCCACCTGCTTCTTCGACCAGCACGATTCCCCCGGCAATGTCCCAAGGCGAAATCTGGAAGGCAAAGAAGCCATCGAGCCGGCCGGCAGCGAGATAAGCCAGGTTGATGGCTGAGGAACCGGTGCGGCGCATGCCCTGCGATTCACAGCCAAACCATTTCCAGGCATCGAGGACATGATCCTGGCCTCGCAGGTTGGCGGGGAAGCCGACGGCGATGAGTGCATCGGTCAAGCTGGTAGCCGGGGAGCAGCGGAGCTTTTCGCCGTTGACATAGGCGCCGCCACCTCGCGTTGCAGTGAAGAGTTCATCGCGCACCGGGTCGTAGATCACGCCGATGTGTACCTGCCCTTCGAGTACCAGGCCGATGGAGACTGCGAAACAGGGCAGATCATGCACATAGTTGGTGGTGCCATCGAGGGGATCGACGACCCAGAGAGGCCGATCGGTGGCAAGGAGTGCATCCCGTTCTGCTTTTGGTGTTTCTTCACCGAGGAAGTGGTGGTCGGCAAAGTGCTTCAGGATGATGTCGCGGATGGCAGCCTGGGATGCATGGTCGGCATCGGTGACGAGATCGAAACGACCTTTTTCGGAGACCTTGAACTGACGACGCCAGGAGCGGAGCTGGTCTCCCCCTGCCCGGGCAGCGTGCTCGGCGACTTGCAGCAGGGTGGATGACATGGATGAGACCTGAGGGATAGGGATGCTGCTGGGTATGATACGAGAGTCAGGAGCCAGAAGTCAGGAGCCAGAAGCAAGTAGCAGGTAGTCAGAAGACCGCGATCTCAAGCAACAAGTCGAGCGATATGAGATCATAGAATAAACGATATGCTATGGCCGATTGGTTACTAGCTCCTGGCTTCTGGAGACTCTCCCATGCTGCTCGGTCTGCGTACTGCGCTTTATCCCACACCAGACATCGAACAAGGCAAGGCCTGGTACAGCCAGATGCTGAATCAGGAGCCTTACTTCGATGAGCCATACTATGTCGGGTTCAACGTAGGCGGGTTTGAGCTGGGTCTGGTGCCAGATGCGGAGCCCGGCCAGCATGGGGCCCAGGTGTTTTGGGGCGTGCCTGATGCTGCAGCGGAATTGAAACGGCTGCTGGCCATGGGAGCCAGGCTGCATGAGGATGTCAAAGATGTGGGTGGCGATATCAAGGTTGCCAGCGTGCTTGATCCATTTGGGAATGTGCTTGGGATTATCGAGAATCCCCACTTCAAGACGAGTGAGGTGAAATAACCGGGTCAAACAATTGTCTGTCCTGGAAATAGAGTAAATGCATGCCGAAAGCCGTTCCAGCACATCGCCCCTTTGGGTCATCGGAAGGTCCTGCCCTGGAGTTTAAGCGGGCGACAGACCGTTTGCCTGCCAACGTTTTTGAAACAGTTTGTGCGTTTCTGAATATGGACGGCGGCATGATCCTCCTGGGTGTTGAGGATGATGGCACCGTTTCAGGAGTTGATGCACTCGCGGTGTCTCGTATCAAGGCAGATTTGATCAACCTGTCCAACAACCCGCAGAAGCTCGATCCTCCTTATCTGCTGTTTCCCACCGAGGAAGAGATTGATGGCAAGTGGGTGATCAAGGTGCAGGTGCCTGCCAGTTCGCAGGTACATGAAACCGGTGGTGCCGTGTATCTTCGTGGCGACGATGGTGATTACCGGGTGCGAGGTGTGAACCGTCTGGCGGGTTTGCTGAACCGCAAGCTGGGTATCTACACCGAGCAAAAAGTGTTCCCTCATCTGGGTATGGCCGATCTCGATCCTGCGTTGTTTGAGAAAGCGCGCAGGTTGATGTTAAGTCGCCAGCCGAAGCATCCCTGGGCTGATCTCTCTTTCGAGGAATTGCTGAAGGTGGCGGGGTTTGTTCGGAAGGATGTGGAGACTGGCAAGCCTGCGTACAACCTGGCTGCGGGTTTAATGTTCGGGTACGACAACACGATTCAGGAGCTGGTCCCAGGTTACAAGTTCGATGCCCTGCTCAGACGGCGGGATACGGAGCGATACGATGACCGCCTCATCGTTCGCACCAATTTGATTGATGCATTCGATCTGCTCATGGGATTCATCGAGAAGCACATGAACGACCCGTTCTACCAGGAGGGCGTAACCAGCCTGAGCCTGCGGACTATCATCTTCCGTGAACTGGTAGCCAACATCATTGCTCACCGCGAGTACACCAGTGCCGCCCCGGCGACGATGATCATCTATGCTGACCGGGTGGAGTTCAAGAACCCCAATGTGCCTCACTACTTTGGCAGAATTGATCCTAATCGCTTCACGCCCTACCCCAAGAACCCAACCATCTGCAAGTTCATGCTGCAGATGGGCCGCTATGACGAACTCGGGTCCGGGGTGAGGCGGGTGAACCAGTATCTGCCCCACTATTCGCCGGGTGCGGGCAAGCCCATCTTCGAGGATGGTGAGATGTTCGCAGTGACGGTGCTACTGGGAAATGCAGAAGTCACCCCACCAGTTACCCCACCAGTTACCCCACCAGTCACCCCACCAGTCAGAGTGCTCATCGAATTATTACTAACCCATGGTGAACTAGGCAGTGCCAACATCAGACAGCTATTGAAACTCAAAGATCGAACACATGTGCGGGAACATTACATAGATCCAGCGATGGCAGCTGGGCTGATCGAATTGACCATACCTCACAAGCCTAAAAGCCGCTTACAACGCTACCGTCTGACTGCCACAGGTCGACTCGCCTTGCAGCAGCAGGAATAACGCATCACTCATTTGCAGATGGGGACCCCTCATGCCTCGTACCATCCTCCTCACCGGCGTCACCAAGGGTCTTGGTCGTGCGCTGCTCGACCGTTTTCACGAGAAGGGCCATACGGTCTGGGGCTGTGGCCGGTCTGCATCGGTCATCACTCAGCTTCAGCAGCAGTTCCCTGCACCGCACGATTTTGAAACGGTGGATGTTGCCAGTGATATCGAGGTGGCCCGCTGGGCGGAGCGCTTACTGAAGCGCTACGGCCCGCCCGACCTGCTCATCAATAATGCTGCTGTCATGAACCGCATGGCTCCGCTGTGGGAAATAGGAGCGGACGAGTTTGATACCCTGATGCAGGTCAATGTCTCGGGTGTCGCGAACGTCTTGCGCCACTTCGTGCCAGCAATGGTGAAGCGTGGCAGCGGCATCATTGTGAATCTGAGTTCCGGGTGGGGCCGATCCACGTCAGCAGAGGTGGCCCCCTATTGTGCCAGCAAATATGCCATCGAAGGGCTGACCAAGGCGCTGGCCGATGACCTGCCCGAAGGGCTGGCTGCGGTTCCCCTTAACCCCGGCATCATCGATACGGAGATGCTTCGCCAGTGTTTTCAGGAGTCGGCTGGCCATTATCCCGATGCGAACCACTGGAGCTATGGGGCTGCGGATTATATCTTGGCTCTAGGCCCCACGGACACCGGCCTGTCCCGCACCATACCCTCCTGAGTTGGTGTGTCATGGTTTGGCGGTATTCCCGCTAACCATGTTGCTGTTCCTTTGCATCGAGACCATGCATGCTTCGCGCCCGCCTCATCGTCGGTACGCTGCTGGCGATCTGGGGCTTCGGCGTCCTCTTCCTCGACCGATACTTCGCCCCATGGTTCCCCATCTCGTTCACCTTCGGGCTGGCGGTGACCTGTTCCCTCGGGTATGAACTGCAACAACTCTTGCCCCAGCAATGTCGGCCACGGTCCTTACCCGTCTTTGGGTCGATGGTGCTGCTTGTCTGTTTCAACTGGGCGAGTGCGCTGGGCTGGCCCGGAGAGCCGCTGGCCTGGATCACCGGCGGGTTGCTGACCAGCCTGCTTTTTACGTTTCTGCTGGAAGCCTGGCATTACCATGAACCAGGCCAGGTAACCAAGCGGCTGGCCCTGACATTCTTCATTGTGGCGTACATCGGTTTCCTGGGGTCGTTTCTGATTCAACTGCGCTGGTACGAGCCGCCGGGGTACAACGGCACCGGGCTGAGCACCATCGCGTTGATCCTGGCCATCTTCGTGCCCAAGTGTTGCGACATCGGGGCCTATGCGGCTGGGCGACTGTTTGGCAAACACAAGATGACACCCTTGCTCAGCCCCAAGAAGACGTGGGAAGGTGCAGCGGGGGGTATCCTGCTCTCTGCCCTCATCACCTTGCTTATTGTGTATGGCTTCGGGACCTGGTTTAACTTGGACCCGGAGAATGCGTTCCCCTTCCGCAAGGCCACGGTACTCGGCCTGCCCAGTTGGCTGGCAACCATCCTGATGGGCATGGCCATCGGTGTGATGGGGATGCTGGGCGACCTGATGGAATCACTGATCAAGCGTGATCTGCATTTGAAGGATGCCTCCGCGGTGCTGCCCGGCTTCGGCGGCTTGCTGGACGTGTTCGACAGCATCTTGTTCAGCGTGCCGGTAACATATGGGATTTTGCAGTGGGCGAGGTGAAGTATGACAGAGGCCTAAGGGGTAAACCCTTCGGCTCTTGTTCCATGCGGCGCCGCGAGAGCGAGCCCCCTGACCCCCAATCCCTCTCCCAGCGAGGAGCATTTCGCGCAAACACTTCAGACTGGTATGCATCTCGTGCAGCGGTATAATGGTGTTATGAGTGCACTTCAAACTTATCGTGGCTTCATTCGTCAGGGAATGATCGTTCCCGACGGGCCATTGCCGTTTGTGGAGGGCACGCCTGTCTCTTTCGAGGTACAACAAACCGTAGTGACACCGCCTTCTCGGAGCGATCTAGCTGTGGGATTTCAGTTGCTCATGAATCAATGGAACGCTGAGGACGATTCATTAGCACCTGAGGTTCAGCAAGCGCTTCAAACAGGTTTGCAGGAGAATCGTGGCTTGCAGTTGCAAGATGGTCAACTGGCTGATCTACTTCGATGACGCAGATGACATATCTGCTGGATGCAGGACCGCTAGGTCTATTAGCACATAGTCGCTCAACTGCACGTCTTCCGATTCAGAGCTGGGTTTATCAGCAACTTCAAGACGGGAACACTGTCTTGATCTCCGAAGTGGCTGACTATGAAGTGCGACGCGAATTGATCAGACTCATTCAGAAACAACAGTTACCTGCATCACGGCTGACACGACTCGATGCGCTTCAAAGCTTCTGTCCTCTAACCTTGCTTACACATTCGAACTGGCAGCAAGCTGCAGAGCTTTGGGCGTCTATGAGAAATCAAGGAATTCCAACATCCGAGTTGGCTTCACTCGATGCAGATGTGTTGGTGATCTCCCAGACGCTTGAACTCGATGCTACCGTGGTTACAGTCAATCCAAAACACTTTGAAGTCCATTGCAAGACATTGGCTTGGCCCATTGGCTCCCCGTCACCATAAGTGAGGGTAGATTCTCACCCTTTTACCCCCACCCGTGGACAGAACTCCCGCAGCGTGCACTCATTGCACCTGGGCTTCTTCGCATCGCAGACCTGGCGGCCGTGGTAGATGAGGCGGTGGCCTAGTTTGGTCCAGGCTTCCTTCGGGAAGAGCTTCATCAGGTCCTGCTCGATCTTCTCCGGCGTGTTGTTCTTCGTCAGGCCCAGGCGGCGGCTGAGGCGGTGCACATGGGTATCGACGACCATGCCGGGTACGCCGAAGGCGTCGCCCAGTACCACGTTGGCGGTCTTGCGGCCGACGCCGGGAAGGGCATGGAGTTCAAACAGCGTCTCGGGCACCACGCCACCGTGGCGTTCGAGCAGTGCCCTGGCACAGGCGATGATGTTCTTCGCCTTGTTGTGGTAGAAGCCGGTGGCCTGGATGAGCTTCTCAACCTCTTCAAGCCGAGCGTTGGCGAAGGCAGCGGGATCGGGGTAGCGGGCGAAGAGTGCAGGCGTCACCTTGTTGACCATCTTGTCGGTACACTGGGCCGAGAGGATGGTGGCAATCAGCAGCTGGAATGGGGATTGATGCAGTAAAGCGCAGTGGGCATCAGGATAAAGTTCAGCGAGAGCCTGGTGGACGCGGGCTGCCTGGAGTTGCTTCGCACTGGGCGTGGGGATTTTCATCCGCTGCAGGAGCTTGGGTAGAGTAGTATCTGATTCGTACAGGCGACCGCGCTTCTCCGGGATGAACCCCTCACTCACCGCTTTCTCGATCCAGTTGACCAGTTCATCGTAGAAGCCGAAGGCATTGAGCAGGCCGATGGGTTTGTCGTGCAGCTTCAGTTGCTTCCAGGTGATGATCTCGAACAGTTCGTCCATGGTGCCGTAGCCGCCGGGGAGGGCGATGAAGGCGTCGGCGAGTTGTTCGATGCGGGCCTTCCGCTGGTGCATCGTTTGCACGATCTCGAGTCGGGTGATGCCATGGTGCGCGAGCTCGGCTTCGACCATGGAGCCGGGGATGATCCCGACGATGTCGCCCTTGGCTGCTATCGCTGCTTCAGCGATAGCCCCCATCAGGCCAATATTGCCACCACCATAGACGATGCTGTGGCCTTGCTGAACGAGAGCACGAGTCACCTCGCTCGCCAGTTTGACATAGCGTGGATCGCGACCAGGCCGGGCACCACAAAATAGAGCGAAACGCATGAAGTGTCACGTAGGGTGTGAGTGAGTCGATTAGGACAATAAAGGATAGCAGGGCATCAGAAGCAAGTAGCCAGAAGCCAGGAGCCAGAAGTTAAGAGTCGGCTCGACGATTAAGTAGCCAACTGCTCAGTCAGGCTCCATACTATCCATTGCTCACTACTGGCTTCTGGCTCCTGACTTCTGGCTACTATTGCGAGACACCATGACTGACATCCTCCTCAAGCGTGCTCTTCTGAGTGTGACTGATAAGACCGGGCTAGTGGAACTTGCCCAGGGGTTGCACGGGCTGGGGGTTGAGCTTATCTCGACCGGCGGAACCCGGCAGACCATTGCAGATGCAAAGATTCCGGTGAAGGACATCAGCGAGGTTACCCAGTTCCCCGAGATGCTCGATGGGCGAGTGAAGACGCTTCACCCCGCGGTCCATGCCGGCATCCTCGCCAAGCGCGACAAGGCGGAACACCTGAAGACTCTCGAACAGCATCAGTTGCCGATGTTTGATCTGATCGTGTGCAACCTGTACGCCTTCGAGGAAACAGTCGCCAGGCCGGGGTGCACGATGGCTCAGGCGATTGACAATATTGATATCGGCGGGCCGACGATGATCCGGGCAGCGGCCAAGAATCACGCTGGCGTCGCAGTGCTGACTGCAGCAGCACAGTATGCACCGTTCCTGGAAGAACTGCGTTCCAACGGCGGCAAGACCTCGCTGATGACGCGGCAGAAGCTGGCGGCAGAGGCATTCTCGATCATTGCAGACTACGACCTGGCCATTGCTCGCTACTTCACCGAGCAGACGACCAAGGAGACCTTTCCCACGACGCTGCGACAGAGCTGGAAGCGAAAGGCGACGCTGCGTTACGGGGAGAATCCCCACCAGCAGGCAGCTTTCTATGTCGAGGCGAAACCCAGCCGAGCATGTATCTCCACGGCAGAGTCGCTCGGTGGCAAGGAACTGTCGTTCAACAACCTGTTTGATCTCGATAGCGCCCTGACGCTGGTGCGGAGTTTCACCGAGCCTGCAGCAGTGGTGATCAAGCACAACAACCCGTGCGGGGCTGCGGTGGCTGGAGCATTAAGCGAAGCATACCGGCGGGCCAACGAAGGCGACCCGATCAGTGCCTTTGGTGGCATCGTCGGGCTCAACCGCGAAGTGGACGCAGCAACGGCACAACTGATGACGGAGCCGGGCCGATTCTTCGAAGCGATCATTGCCCCCGGCTTCAGTACCGAAGCGATGAGCATTCTCCGTACCCGGCCCAAGTGGAAGGACAGTGTCAGGCTGCTCGCCACCGGACCGCTGGAGGGGAATGCGTACGGGTTTGACTTCCGCAAGATTGAAGGTGGCCTGCTGGTGCAGGGGCTGGATACTGCTCTGGTGGATTGGAACGCCGTCAAGGTGGTGACGGAGCGCAAGCCCAGCGCAACAGAGCTGGCTGATCTGGCCGTCGGCTGGACGGTGGTGAAGGCCGTGAAGAGCAACGCCATCGTGCTGGCGAAAGATCAGATGGTGATTGGCGTGGGAGCCGGGCAGATGAGCCGGATCGATTCCGTACAGATTGCCATCCGCAAGGCAGGCGACCGGAGCAAGGGCTCAGTGCTGGCTTCTGATGCGTTTTTCCCGTTCCCGGATAATGTCGAAGCTGCAGCTGCTGCAGGTGTGACAGCGATCGCCCAGCCGGGCGGTTCCGTGAAGGATGCGGACAGCATTTCAGCGTGCAACAAGCATGGCATTGCCATGGTGTTCACGGGAATGAGGCATTTCAAGCACTAGGAGGGTGTGTGACGCTCTGTCCTCGCGCGATCTGCGGCTCGGCAGGAGCCTCGCCCTTCCCGCCCGCATTACTTCACAATCTGCTTCAGCACATCGCGCAGCTTCTGGTGGATCTTGCTGCGGCCCTTGGCGAGGACCTGAGCGTCGCCGAGCGTTAGACAGGGATCGGGGAAGGGCAGCACCAGCAGGGCATCCTTCACGTTTGGCACCAGGGCATACTTGCGCGAATCGAGGGCGACATCGATGTGGCAATCGCGGAGCAGTTCCAGGTCGCGGTAGAAGGTGCGGATATCGATCTTGAGTTTGGACAGAATCTGAGCCCGGGTGCGCGGGCCGTCGCCTAGCAGTTCCACCAGGCGGTAGAGCCGGGTGGCACGTTCCAGGCTGACAGATGCCTGGGAGATGGTTGTTCCCTTGCTTTTGCTACTCATTAGGTGTCTCGCCAACTCCGATGGTGTTATGAGTAGCGCGGGCATCAGCCCTACTATCCATAGTTCGCTGCTTCCAGAGATAGTAGTTTCATCCTGTCAGTTGACAAGAGGGTGTCAACAGCCTCCCGGAGTCTGTGTTACATTCTATTGACCATCCGTCACTTGCATTGTGCCTGCACAGTGTTACGATGAAACTGCTCGAAAAGTAGTGCTTTGATTCAACAGTATCGCCCATTCAGCTAAAGGAGTGTTATGGTCTTCTATCAACCCCGGCGGTTCGGCTTCACGCTCGTCGAATTGCTTGTCGTCGTTGCGATTATCATTCTGTTGCTGGCTATGATCATTCCCGCCGTTCAGCGTGTGCGGGAATCGGCCAACCGTGTGACCTGTGCCAATAATCTGCGTACAATTGGCCAGGCAATCCACCTCTATCTGAAGGCGAGTGGCAATCGCTTTCCTTCGGGTGGTGGTGATACTTCTCCGAGTCCTCCACGCGTACTTACCGTAGCAGGCGTGCCAACGACCGGCGCCTTGCAAACGTATGGCTGGATGTACCAGATTCTTCCTTATCTCGAACATGACGTGGCATGGAAATTGACTCGCAACGTGGTGGTTCCCAGTGGTAATCCCTACACCCCAGCTCTTGACGTTGTTGGTGATAAGGAAGTGCGAAGCACCGTGATCGATACCTATTTCTGTCCCACACGCCGACGACCGCAGAAGATCAATTCGCCAGAATATGGTGTATGCGGTACCAACGACTACGCTGGCAACATGGGGGCGTTCTCTTTCGTCACTGAAGGTAAAATCTTCCATGAACCCTGCACGAATGCCGCGGGAGGCAGCTTTTCACCGTTTCGAAATGGCATCTTTGTGAAATCGGTCAATCTCAAATCGGGTGCCAGTGCCAGCAGCACAGTTGATGGTACCGTACATGTACGTGAGGTTTCTGATGGGCTTGCCAACACGCTCATGGTGGCGGAGAAACGCATGAACATGGGGTTTTATGGTAGTCCCCAGTTTGGTGACTATGGGTTTTGGCTCGGCTTCGGAGCATCCACTCTCCGCACGGGCAAGCTCAACCCTGCCATCGACTTTGAAACAGACACACCAGATAGTGCCACTGATAGATTCGGCTCAGCCCACCCGTATGGGATGAACGCCCTCTTTGCCGATGGTTCGGTGCGTAGCATCAGCTATGCCATCTCCGATTCGCCGCAGATTCTGCAGGTACATAACTCCATGCTGGCGAATGTGTTCAACATTCCCGCGCTGCCCTCGCCGCCGAACCCGCCAAATTCCATGTACCTGACGCTGTTCGGGCGATTGTGTCATCGCTCGGATGGTGGCAGAGTGAACCTGTCGGAATTGGATCCGTAATTGGTAGGCCGAACCAGCCAGACCCGCGAGCAAGCTCTCGCGGGTCGTTTCATGTAATATGTCCCCATGAGGAACTGTCGGAAGGAAGACCATGATCGGCGTCGGTATTATCGGCTGTGGCATGATTGCCCGCTTCCATGCAGCGGCCCTGGCGGAGATTCCGGGGGTGCAACTCGTCGCGCTCCAGAGTCGACGGGAGGAGAATGCGACTAAGGTGCGGGACGCGGTCGGCTCCTCAGCCACCTGCTATCGCACGGTGGAGGAGTTGCTACGCCATCCGGGGCTGGATCTGGTCATCATCTGCACGCCCAGTGGCAACCACCTGGAGCCAGCGCTGCTGGCTGCCCGGGCGGGCAAACATGTCGTGGTGGAGAAGCCTCTGGAGATTACACTGGAGCGGTGCGATGCCCTGATCGCGGGCTGTGCGAAGGCGGGGGTGCAGCTTTGCACCATCTTCCCGTCGCGGTTTGCCGATGCCAACGTGGTGCTCAAGCAGGCGGTGGAATCGGGGCGATTCGGTCGACTGACGCTGGGCGAGACGACAGTGAAGTGGTGGCGGACGCAGCAGTATTACGATGAAGGCGGCTGGAAGGGGACGCAAGCCCTGGATGGCGGCGGGGCACTCATGAACCAGGCCATCCACCAGGTGGACCTTCTGCAATGGATTATGGGCCCGGTGCAGCGGATCAGTGCGATGACAGCGATGCTGGCCCACGAACGCATCGAAGTGGAAGATACAGCAGTGGCGTGCCTGCAGTTTCACAGCGGAGCCTTGGGGGTGATTCAGGCAACGACGAGTGTGTGGCCCGGGTTGCCCAAGACCATCGGCATTCATGGCAGCGCCGGCTCTGCTGTGGTGGAGCAGGAAGACCTGCTCCGCTGGGAGTTCGCGAAGGAGTTGCCCAGCGATGCGGAGGTGCGCATTCGATTTGCCCAGAAGGTGGGGGCCAGCGGCGGCTCGAGCAACCCCGCTGCCATCTCGCACGAGTATCATCGCCGGCAATTGGCGGACTTCATCGCAGCTATCCAGGAAAAGCGCGCCCCTGTCGTCGATGGCCGGGAAGGCCGCAAGGCGGTGGAGATCATCCTGGGGATTTACGAGGCAGCGAGAACGGGGCGAACGGTGAAGCTGGGGTGATACAGGATTCTGTAGGCAAGGCAACACATCAATGACACTGGAAGAAGCAACTACGATTGCAACTCATTTTGCAAACGAGCGTAACCTGCCATGGGAAAGCAATTCCATCCGCGCTGTTCGACGCTGTCTTTTCACATGGCTTCCTCACTGGAAGCTGGAGTCACGTGTCGAGAAGGAGAATGCTACAACCAGGATCAATGTGTTCGTCAAAGACAAGCGACCCGAGCTGGTCAGTGTCGTTTACTCAAGATGATGTGAGCATGAGTAGAAGTAGGTTGGGTCGAGCGCTAAAGTTTCTGTCACTGGTGAACGAGCGTGTTCAAGCTCGCCCCACCATAGGCAGGCTGTGTTGTAATGTCTGTTAAGCATGCCCCGCGAGATATCGAAACGTGAGTCGCCAACGTGCGGTGGGGCGAGCTTGATTCCGCAAGTTCACTAACGTTTCGCAATGGTAGCGCTCGACCCACCTTACCTACTACCCTTCGTTCTACCCTTCGTTTGCACCCTACGCCAGCAACTCGCGGATGACCTGGCCGCCCTGGTTGTCGGTGAGTTTCAGGTCGGTGCCGTTGCGTTTGTACGTGAGCTTGTCGTGGTCGAGGCCGAAGAGGTGTAGCAGGGTGGCGTGCCAGTCGTAATGGTGGACGATGTCCTTGATGGCCTTGTGGCCGAACTCGTCGGTTTCGCCGTGGATGTAACCTCGTTTGAAGCCCCCGCCAGCCATCCAGTGGCTGAAGCCGTAAGTGTTGTGGTCGCGGCCGACTTTGTCCTTGCCCAGGTCGTTCTGCATCACCGGCAGCCGGCCCATCTCGCCGCCGAAGTGAACGACGGTGGAATCGAGTAAGCCACGAGCCTTGAGATCAGTGACGAGGGCAGCAACGGGCTGATCCACTTCCCGGCAGCGTTTCGGCAGTTCGCCATAGATGGCAGAGTGATGATCCCAGCTTTGGCCGTTGTTCCAGAGCTGGACGAAGCGCACACCCCGTTCGACGAGCCGGCGGGCGATCAGACAGCGCTCAGCGTAGTCCTTGGTCACCGCATTATCAGTTCCGTAGAGCTGGTGCGTCGCTTTCGATTCCTTAGTGAGGTCGAAAGCCTCCTTGGCAGCCAGCTGCATACGGGCAGCGAGTTCGTAGTTGGCGATGCGGGCAGCGAGGTCCTGTTCGCCAGGCCGTTCCTTGAGATGGGCCTCGTTCAACTGCCGAAGCAGTTCCAACTGTTTCGCCTGCACCTCGCCCTGAATATGAGGCGGGGGATCGAGGTTCAGGATGCGAGGCGTCTTCGGCCGGACCACCGTGCCCTGATAGAGGGAAGGCAGCCAGCCGTTGGTCCAATTCTCGCCGCCGATGAGAGGCAAGCCACGGGGATCGGTGAGGGCGACATAGGCAGGGAGTTCCTGCGAGGCGGAGCCGAGGCCATAGGTGAGCCAACTGCCCAGGGTTGGCCGTCCGGCGAGCTGCCTGCCGGTGTTGAGGGCGTACATCGACTGGACATGGTTATTGACATTGGTCTGCATCGAGCGGATGAGGGTGATGTCGTCCACGATCTTGGCAAGGTGGGGGAGGAGCTCGGAAAGCTCCATGCCACACTGGCCGTGCTTCTGAAACTTCCACGGCGAGCCGAGCACCTTGCTGCTGGCCTGGGCGGGGTTATCGTACTTCACTTCGCCGGGGAACTGCTTGCCGTCGTATTCGGTGAGCTTGGGTTTTGGATCGAAGAGATCCATCTGGCTCGGGCCGCCGATGAGGAACAGCGAGATCATCGCCTTGGCCTTCGGGGCGAAGTGAGGCTCCTTGGGTAGCAGCGTATAGTTCTTCGGTGCCAGTTCGGGCTTCTTCGGGGCATCCGCGAAGGCACGATCCTGGTTCAGGAGATAAGCCAATGCCAGCGAGCCGAGGCCAAAGCTCGACGACTGCAGAAAGTGACGGCGGCTGGAGCAGAGGAACATAGCGACGCTCTTGCAGAGAGATGGGAATGTCACACATTCCCGGCAGGTGCATCCAGTATATCGACTGACCGAACCGGGCGATAGCACAGAAAAATGAGCCGCCCGCTGGACAATAGGGCATGGTCAGGTGACGATACGCACAGGATGGCGCACATGACGACGAACGTTAACCAGCTGATGAAGCCGAAGAAGCCTACTGCCAGCAAAGGCGGGCAGGTCAGCGATCAGGAACTGATGCGACGGTTTGCCCGACAGCGGGACGAGGCTGCCTTCGAGGAACTGGTCAAACGCTACGGTGGGCTCGTCCAAGGCACCGCCCGGCGGATCGTGGGGCATCATCAAACCGCGGAAGATGTGCTGCAGGCGACGTTCCTGGTGCTCGCCCGCAAGGCACGCAGTGTCCCGTGGAAACAGACCATCGCACCCTGGCTCTACGCCACTGCCTACCGTCTGGCCTGCAAGGCACGTCAGCGGCGTATGAAGCTTGACTGCCGCAGCAAACCGCTGGCTGCCGCGCCCGATGATAGGCTGCAATGGGCAGAGACCTGCCAGGCTCTGGATTCGGAACTGATGCAACTGGGGGAAAGCACCCGGGCTGCTCTCATTCTCTGCTACCTCGAAGGCAAGACGCGCGATGAAGCAGCGGAACTGCTGGGCCTCAGCCTGGCGACTCTGAAACGCCGGCTGGAACAGGGCCGACATCTGCTGCGTGATCGGCTCACGCAACGAGGCATTACTCTCTCGACTGCCAGCCTCGGGCTGATGCTGGCGCAAACGCAACTGGAAGCAGCATCGCTCCAGGCGGTAATGCAGGCTGTCATGTTGCAAGCACCCCGTACAGCCGTAGCGATGCTAGTGCCGGGTAGTTTGCTGTTGGGGTGGATGTACGCAGCGGTGGTGCTGCTGGGCATCGGGCTCGTCGGTGTTTCCTGCTGGTATGCGTTGCCAGCAGCGGAAGCAACCGAAGTGCGTGGTATGGCAATACCGGTGATTACGCCGCGCCACGAACCGGCGGACCCGGTGGATACGTTTGGCGATCCGCTACCTGCCGGGGCCATCCGCCGCTTCGGCACGGTACGCTGGCGCCCGGGACAGATGATGGTCGCCCTCTCCTACTCCACGAATCAGAAGTACGTCGTCGGCTGGCTGAAAGGCTACCTGATGCCACAGGGAATGGATCGGCTGGTCTACTGGGATCGAGCCACCGGTAAGGAAGCACTCTCGCTGGAGATTCCTCGCAACAATCTGCTGACGATGCGATGGCTGCCTGATGGCAAGCTCCTGGCCCTGACGCGCTTTGCCCATCGTTATTACCACCTGTGTGCCTTCGAGCCAGGGAAGGAGACCAGTTTCCCAGATGAGGATGGCAATAGCTTGAACACCAGCGGGATGGGAGACATTCGCTGTGCCGATATCTCACCCGACGGAAAGTGGATCATTACCGGCAAGCGGTCGCATGACAGTAACACTCAGCCCATTGAGCTCTGGCCTGCCACGTCCAATACTACGCTTTCCAATCCAATCACGCTGGGCAACTACAGCGGACATGGCATGTTTGTGCAGTTCAGCGGCGATGGCAAGAAGGCCGTAGCCCTATGTCGCAAGCAAGGCGGCTACATTCAAATGCAAGGTCAGCGCGTGGTTGGGCAACCCGTCGGCCAGTTGATGGAAGGAGCCTGGGAGGAGCAGGCGACTATGCTGGTGTTTGATGTAGAGAGCCGCAAGCAACTCAGAACATTTAAAGTGAAGCCGCCCACTCCTTATGTCGATAGCTTTCCTTCACCCCATCGCATAGCCGTCAACCACGATGGCTCGATGGTATATCTGGGCGATGAGCAGGGATCGGTGCACTGTTACGAAACTGCAACCGGAAGGGATGCCTTCATCTGGAATCTCGAGCTACCTGCAAACAAGCGCTTCAATGATCGCAAACTGGTCTCCTGTGTATACCTCTCACCCGATGGAAAACTCCTATTCGCTGCAGGCGAACAAGGAATCATCCGCAGTTTGAACACTGAAAATGAGCAGCACGTACGCAACTATCAAATCGATTTCGATCAGTGCAGCCATCTGGCGATCACCCAGGATGGCCAGCAACTCGCTGCTGCCAACGCCGCGGTTACGGCTCAGATCGTTTTACTTGACACGAAGACCGGTGAGAGACAGAACTCATCGGAAGGGCATACCAGTTATGTTTCCGACATGGCACTGTTGCCGGGCGACAGGATGAAGACCCTCAGCTTTCATCGTGACATGATCACCTGGGATTTGAAGACAGGCAAGCAATTGAGCCGTCAGGAGATGCGGATGAGCGGCGGTTATACTGGCATGCTCTCCTTTACCCGTGACATGAAGGGCATCTTTGGCAATGTACCCGAGTTATTTCGACTAGGTTACCTCGATCTCACAACGAATAGCATCGTGCCTTGCACCGCTGCTGTCAAGGAAGGTGAGTACCAACGCTTTCTTGCCACTACTGGGAGTGGCGTTTTCTATCTGGATTCACTACGGAAGCTGAACTATTGGAATGCATCGACGAAGTCGCTGCTGCAGACATATTCCATCCAGATTCCGACTCTGCAGTCTACTCCTCAGTACGCCCAGTTCTCACCAGATCAATCAAGACTTGCTGTCGTCTCCTCTGGCTTGTGGTCTGGCAAGGATGATGCGAAGTACCGCTGCGGGGCACTCTCTCTGCACGAGGCGAAGACAGGAAAGTTGCTGAAACACTGGCTGACACCGGCACACGATCTGAAGCATGTGAGCTATACCGCCGATGGCAAACATCTCCTCGTCTATGGCATCACACTGGGGAAAGCATTTGTCCCGGAGACGCCTGCAGATCAAACACTCGCCCTGGATTCGGATGCCAGCATGGCGCTGCTCGAAGCCGAAACGGGCAAAGTGGTGCAAGTCTATATTCCACCCACCAAAGCCAGTTGGGCACCCAGCGCAATCCGTTGGAACGAAGATGGCCAAACCCTGGCTACTGCTTTTTCAGATGGCACGATTGCGGTCTACGACCGCAACGCCGCCAAACCTCGGCAGGTGCTTCGTGGGCATCGAGGGGGTATCTCCTGCCTGCGCTTCTATGGCGAGAAGCTGCTCTCCGCCAGCGACGATGGCACCTGTCTCATGTGGGAACTGCAGCGCTAGTTCCGCTTCAACATCGCCTGGATGCCGGCCGGCGTCACGGGCTGGATGATGCCATGCTCGGTCACGATGCCAGTGATCAGCGAGGCGGGGGTGACGTCGAAGGCGGGGTTGTAGACGGTGATGCCCGCCGGGGCGGTGCGTTTGCCGAAGCCATTGGTGATCTCTTCGCTGGCACGCTGTTCGATGGGGATGGAGGAGCCATCGGGCAGGGAGAGGTCAAACGTGCTTTGCGGGGCAGCGACATAGAACGGCACCTGGTGATACTTCGCCAGGATAGCCACGCCATAGGTGCCGATCTTGTTAGCAGTGTCGCCGTTGGCAGCGATGCGATCTGCTCCGACGATAGCGAGTTGGACCTTGCCTTCCCGCATGACCTGAGCTGCCATGTTGTCGCAGATGAGGGTGCAGGGGATGCCGCGCTGCTGGAGCTCCCACGCGGTGAGGCGAGCACCCTGGAGCAGAGGCCGGGTCTCGTCGGCAAAGACGGTAAAGCGTTTGCCCTGCTCCCAGGCGAGGATGATGGCTGCCAGTGCAGTGCCGTAGTCAGCCGTGGCCAGTGCGCCGGTGTTACAGTGAGTCAGCACGCCGCCGCCATCGGGGATCAGCGTTGCGCCATGGGTGCCGATGCGGCGCGAGGTTTCGATATCTTCCTCTTCGATGGCCTGCGCTTCGGCGAGCAGGTGATCCAGAAGTGGGCTACCCGGCTGCTGGGCGAAGTAGCGGTCAGCGGTAGCGTCCATGCGGTCGAGCGCCCAGAACAGGTTGACCGCGGTGGGGCGACTGGTGCGAAGGTAGTCGGTCGCCTTCTTGACATGTTCGAGTGTAGGCTGGGCCTGCGTGCGAACGCCCAGTAGTACTCCATAAGCAGCAGTCACACCGATGGCTGGAGCCCCGCGAACACAGAGCTGCTTGATGGCCTGCCAGACCTGGTCAATGGTTTCGCAATCACGGTAGAGCAACTCGCCAGGCAACCGGGTTTGATCGAGCAGTTGCAAGGTGCCGTTGGTCGCGCCCTGCCAGGTGAGTGAACGGTAAGCCATTATTTGAATCCCAAGTTGCACGGGGACATTCTATGCCTTCCCCGTGGAGCACACATCGTATCATGAACATACCATGTATCTTGCAGGTGTGCTGTGCTTGTGCTCCTTGTCGTCATCGTCAGCTATCTCCTCGGCAGCATCCCGTTTGGCTATCTCGTGGCCAAGGCGGTGCGGGGGATCGATATTCGGGAGCATGGCAGCAAGAACATTGGCGCGACCAATGTCGGTCGGGTGATGGGGCTGAAGTGGTTCTTTGTGGTCTTCGTGCTCGACTTTCTGAAAGCAGCCATCCCTGTGAGCCTGCTGGCGTATGGCTACCTGCCCGGGCTGATTCCCGATGGCTGGTTACAGAGCGCGGTGGCGGCCCTCGCCGGGCTGGCGATTCTGATTGGCAACATGTTCCCCGTCTACCTGCAGTTTCGTGGCGGCAAGGGGGCTGCGACCGGCACCGGGGTGATGCTGCCACTGGCACCGATCCCGCTGCTGGTGGCTCTCGGTGTGTTCCTGATTACCTTCCTCGTGACCCGCTACGTGTCGCTCGGTTCCATCCTGGCGGCAGTGGCTCTGGTGGCAACCCAACTGGGACTGCATCGTGCCGAGGCATTTCAGGGGGAAGCTGCACCGGTGACCTGGTTGTGCATCATCGGGGCAGCACTGGTGATCTTCCGCCATCGCACGAACATCGTCAGGTTGCTGCAAGGGACGGAGAACAAGATACCGCGCAAGCCTAGTCGAGCTTCCGCGCCGTCGTCCGGACCAGAAGCCGATCCCAGGAGCTGAGTTGGGGCAGTGGTGATTTGACAGTGGCATTCATGGCAATGCCTCGTTCGTTGAGTAGCGCTTTGAGGCGGGCCTGTGACTGATCCTTGCCGAGTTGCTGGGGGAGCTTCAGATCCTGACTGGTCATGGTGTAGGCACGCGCAGCACCTGAAGTAATCAGGCCACCTTTGAGGATGGGGGCCAGCACGAACAAGTCCTTCTGCTGCTGACGTGCCCCGCGACGATCGCCCACTTCATATGCACTGGAATAGGCTGCGACAGTATCCCCAGGCAGGATGGCTGCTTCGGGGCACATCGCACCGTGGCCACCGATCGCGCGGAACTGGGTCAGGTTGAGAGCGGTACCGGAGAGGAACACTTTCCCCTGACCACAGACGCCCTGGATGTGGGCCTGCACTTCACACAGATCGAGAATGGATTCCTTCACGCCGATGATGTTGGGATGCGACAGCACCTGCACCACTTCCGTGCGGGAGAGCTTGCGATCCACGCTGCCGGGGATGTGGTAGTAGAAGAGGGGAAGTTCACCCGCATCGGCGAGAGCATGGAAGAAGCCAAGCACTTCGCAGAAGGGAGTGCGAGCGGGACCGGTGAACTTGACGAGGACAGCTTTGGCACCCAGTTGTTTAGCTTGCTTCAGTTGCTGGAGCGCACAGGAGTAGTCGGAAGCGTGGATGCCCACGATGACGGGCACCTTACCTTGCGTGCAGGCCACCGCGGTGCTGATGACCTGGGCCCGTTCGCTGTCGCTGGCGTACATTCCTTCACCCAGGGTGCCGAGAACAAGCAAACCATGTACGCCACCGGCGAGTTGGTGTTGAATCTCGCAGGTGAGGGCTGCGGTATCGACGCCTTCACAGCCACATGACCAGGGAGTGAGCACGGTGGGGTAAATACCTGCCCAGGCAGGCTGGCAGCAAGCGGGGGCTGCCTGCTGGGCATGGATCGGAATCGTGCTGCAGAGAAAGACCAGGCAGAAGGCGAAACGCATGGATGATACTCACGAAGAGGGGTTGCCCCACTTCGGGTATCGACCACGACCAGGCGGATGATGAACGCTTCGCCGGGCATTTGCCTGTGCGAGGATGCTGCTGGACTGATATTGCCGATGGTATGGCTTGTTATCTTGCAGAATATGCGTCAGGACTTAGTTGCTTTCTGGAGCGCCAGCCGCATCTGTGTCAGCAAACGGACGTATCGCAGGATACTCCAGATTCCCGCGACGAAGATCAAGATCGTACCCATGAAAACAAGCACGCCGGAAAAGTCGTTGTTCTCGTACTGACGACATGCTTCCAAGCCGGAATTGCCCAAGCCAATCATGAGAATACCGAGCGTGGCGAGACCCATGAGACCGTGAGCCTTCGTTGCCAGAGGTTTTTCATCGATGTAAATGGCGATCTTCTTGGTGTACAAGATGAATACCACGAATGCAGCGAACGACATAAGTGAGGTCAGGATCGTCCCCCAAGGGCCCGCATTTTCAGGCAACAACGCATTCACAAACGCGAAGACATATGTGCAGATAGTGAGAGCCAGGTAGGTCCAGTAGTTGCCTCGAGCTTTGGTACTTTCGGGAGTGGAAGCAGCATGGACCAGCGCAATGATTTCCAGGACAGCAGCAGTCAGCATCGTCAGGCTCATGACGATACGCATGGCGATTCGCATCGATGGATCGAGTGCCGGTGCGGCTGTGGAGCGTTGACCATAGGTCTCAGGACGCCCCATGCTGACTCCAATGAGAGAGATCACGAAGGTCAGCAAGATGGCAACAACAATCACGTAGAGACGCACGTAGTAGAAATGAAATGCCTGGCAGACATGCTTCATGCCCTTGCGATAGGCACTACCCTTCTTCTTGCGTTTTCGCGGGGCCGCCTCTTCTTCCAGTTCCTCGTCTTCTTCGTCCTCCACCACGGTGGGCGCCATGACGGGAGCAGCAGTGGCCAGCCGCGGGGCAACCATCACCACCTGACAGTGAGGGCAACGCACTTTGCGTCCGAGATACTGCACGTCAATTGCAACGAGATGGCCATTTGGACACTGTATATTGACTACTTGATCCATGATATTTCTGGCCCTTTGCAATGTTCATGCGAAGGCACATATCTTGTCGCAAGCGATTGCGGAATGCAAGAAACTTACTGAAAGATCGGCTCATGAAACTACGCCACCGGCCGACCCATGGCTTCCATCAGCATCTTCATGTCGTCCCAGACGTCCTTCTTGGCGTTGGGATTCCGCAGCAGATAGGCGGGGTGGTACGTGGCTACCACCTTAATGCCCGTGTTGCCATAGTCATGAATCTGCTTGCGTAGCTTGCCGATGCTGATGGTGCTGTTCAGCACGGTCTGGGCAGCGACCAATCCCAGGCAGCAAATGAACCGGGGTTGGATGATCTCGATCTGTCGCTGCAGGAAACCCTTGCAGTTGATCACTTCATCCGCCAGGGGCTGACGGTTGCCCGGTGGCCGGCACTTGAGCACATTGGCAATGTAGATTTCTTCCCGCGTCAGCTTGCAGGCCACGATGATCTTGTTCAGCAGCTGGCCCGCTGCCCCGACAAACGGTTCGCCAGCCTTGTCCTCATCGGCTCCCGGCGCTTCGCCGACGAAAAGCAGTTCCGTATCGACATTGCCCACGCCGAAGACGGTCCGCGTCCGATTGCGGACCAGATCGGTGCACTTCACGCAAGGCTGCACTTCCTTCTGATCGATGAGCTGCAGTTGCTGGCGTTTAGCATCGCTGCCGAGAACGGCAGGCAGGGGTGCACTCGTACCTGTGCTGGCAGAGGCTGGGGGAGCAGGCATTTCCACTTCGATTTCCGTGCCGGGGGCAATTTCAATAGGGAGGTTGGCGGGGATCCATTCGATGCCACCGGCAGCCAGGCTGGCAGCCTGTTGCCTGGCCATGTGGGCTAAATCCTGGGCGGACATGGTGCACTCGCTTCGAAACAGCTGATGATCGCAGGCTATGGAATGCCTTTGCGGTGGCGACTCGCCTTGTGCGAATTTCCGTCAGGAAGTATCGTGCCGGGCATGTTGCACACGTCGTCAACATCCTGGTTTCCCGTCTGCCGCTGGCGTTCAGATCGCGTAGCGGTGCTTTCGCTGATCGCACTGGCGATACTGCTCAAGCTGATTGTGCTGCTGCAACATCCCATCCTGGCCCGAGATGGAATCCACCATCTGCATTTCGCTTACGATCTTTCCGAACAGCCCTGGGCCACTACGGTGCGGGAGCACCCGTTTCACCCAGGCTACGCCTACACCATTCTCGTTGCTTCCATGATCTTTGAGTGGTGCGACCCCGGCCCGCTGACGCCCAGTGAATGGCAATGGTGCGGACATCTCTCGTCTGCGCTGGCGGGAGTGCTGCTGGTCCTGCCACTCTATGGCCTCTCCCGCTGCTTCTTCTCCATTCGTACCTCGTGGCTGGCGGCTGGCTTCTTTCTCATCCTGCCTACCGCGGTGCAAACCACCTGCGATACGCTCACGGAAAGCTGGTATCTGCTCTTTGTGCTCTCCTCGCTCTGGGCGCTGGTGCATGGAGTGCGCAGCCAGCGATCCAGCTGGTTTGTGGTGGCAGGGCTGCTTGCCGGCGCGGGTTACCTGGTGCGTGTGGAAGCGCTCATTGTGCCAGCGACCAGTGTGCTCTGGATGTTCGTACGCCGCTGGCAGTTCCAGCAGTTGCTACCCAACGGTGCCAGCTTGCGGAACATGGCCATCCTCGGCTGCTGTTTCGTGCTGCCTGCCCTGCCCTACATGGTGACCATCGGCAAGTTGAGCAACCGGCCTGCGGTACAGACTATCGCCAGCACGCCGGTCCTGTCTCTGATGGACAACACTCAACTGTTAGCCTCGCAGCGTTTGCAGCATGGTGTGAATGGCATGCATATCGATCGGGTGCGCTGGAGCGATGCCGTCACCCTCGTCATCATGACTCATTTTCGTGCCGGTAACTATATTCTGTGGCCGCTGGCTGCCCTGGGCTGCTACATGTTCTGGCGTACCCAGCGACACGATGCGGGGTACCTGCTACTTGCTATTCTCGTGGTGCTGCACACTGTCATGCTGGTACGGTTGGCACTGACGGCAGGTTACGCCTCAGAGCGTCACACGCTGCTTGTCATCGCCATCGTCGCCCAGACTGCAGCAGTGGGGTTCATCGGGATCAAACAATGGCTGAAGCAGCATCTGCATGCACGGCGTGGGCTGGCACCATTGGTGAGTGCCCTGATGCTCGTGGGCGTCCTGGCGATCAGCCTGCCCAAGGCTCTGCAGCCGTTGCATCACAGCCAGGAAGCACATCGCCAGGCGGGTTTGTGGCTGGCGGAACATGCACATCTCGGCACGGATGCGATCGTCGATCCCTACACCTGGGCCAGTTTCTATGCTGGAGTGGCGTTCAAGCCACCAGTGGTGCAGGTTGAACCCTGCTGCACGCTGGGGATTATTGATCCGAAAGACAATGACCTCAATCGGCTACGCGATTGGAAGAAGGCACATCTCACGAGCGAAGAAGCGGACACCGTCTGGACGTGGCCTGCGGGGAGACAGCCCAAGCTGGTCATTCGGAAACAAGTAGCAAGGAACAGGCAGTCCGAAGTCAGCAACAGGAAGACCGAAGCCGGTTTTGCAGCGCCTGGCTACTGATTCTGGAAATTCTGCGATTTGTTGATCGTCCTAACTCCATGCACCATAAGCATTTACAGCATCACGCTGTATTTTGTTCTTTTTCCGTGTCACATGTTCGGCTCGTGATGCTCTAGGGGTGTAGATGGAGGGATGGCTTGACTATCAACTTCTCTGTTTCGAGTGTGGGCGGCATAGCAAATAGTCAAGCCATTCTTTCCTTCTTCGTACAACGCTGAGGCAACCTCAGCACCAATTCTTGGGTAATGCTCTCATGCCCAGTGGGAGACATGCCTGAGGATGCCGAGCTAACCCCTCGGCATCTCCAATACAATTCGTCTGGGTCGTTAGCGGATGGGGCGGACAGGCTAACGACCTAGACGAATTTATTGTTGCGCCCTGCATGCAACCTCACCAACATACTGCGATGGCATCCGGCACTTACCTGTATCTATTGTGCCTTGATCACACCTACCGCCAAGCGGCCATCTGTCTTCCACGGGTCGCCTCCACCGTTCTTGCCCGTGAGAGTCTTGTGGAAACCATCGATGAAGTAGTCTTCGCTGAAGTTACCTGTCTTCTTTAAGCACTGCATCAGGTAATCGCGTTCCGTATCGACATCCGCTGCGGTGACATGGGTGATCTGCCCGGTGGTTCTGCTTAAGCCAACGTGCTGATCAAAGACAGCTGAGCCAATCCACAGTGGTCGATTCTGTTCGTCCCGCTTCTCACACAGCCAGAATCGGACGTGGTGCCGTTCGCGTGGATTGTTGCCCACCGGCTGTTCGAAGGCCAGGTCCTCCCGGCGGCCAAACAAAAACAGATTGCTGACCGGGGCCTGGTCATACGGATGCTTGAGGACCGTCGCTTCGGCAATCTCCAGGCAGCTCTTCAAGCTGAGTGGGTCTGCAGGATACCATTTGGCCGCGACCATGATCTTCATCAGGTCGGTTTTGGTACCGATCAGCGCTATGTTGAGGGGATCCCCGGGAATGCCGGTGCCGGTGTGCGTAATCCCGGGTACATCCTCCAGGGCCGGGTGACGATGGACGTAGGTTTTCCAGAAGACAGGCGCCACCAGGTAGGCTACCACGGCCCAGATCAGGATCGCTACCAGCACGACCGTTGCAACTTTCTTCGCATGGTACCGAGAAGGGTTGGCTGCAGGCTGTGTAGACATAGCTGGGAACTCTGAGGCACGATGAAAGTAATCTTCAGATAATGTACATGGATCCATTGCATCACATCAGGGTAAATGCATCGAGCTTTCGATAACTACGACTGGAGTGATTGGCTATAATATCCAGTGGTGTGCCTTATCTCCGCTGCTCTCAGGCAGTTGAAACTGCAAAAGGTAAGTCACCAGGAAGAAGGATGGAAGCCATGAAGAAGTTGCTGATCGCGGTCGTCGTACTGGTCCTGCTCGCTGGTGGCATCGGCTTATGGCGAGGATGGTTCGCCGTCACGCAGGAGGGTAAGCTGAACGTTCATGTTGATCCGGTGAAATTCAAGCAAGACCGGGATGCCCTGGGCAAGACCCTCGGCGAGAAGGCCAAGGCCATGAAAGCGAAGATAGCCGATCTGACGAAAAAATCGGAGGGGCTGAAGGGTGAAGACAAGGTTCGCGTAGAGCAGGAACTCGCTCAATTACAGAAGAAGCATGATCTTCTGGAACAACAGATCAAAGAAATTGCAGCATCTGGACAGGATACTTTCGGGATGCTCGAAAGGGAACTGAC
Source organism: Gemmatales bacterium (assembly GCA_046350055.1). GTDB lineage: Bacteria > Planctomycetota > Planctomycetia > Gemmatales > HRBIN36 > JAEUIE01. The sequence continues at coordinate 1,403,816 of JAXMBC010000001.1, forward strand.
GGAAAACCACGATGCCGTGGAGAAGCTCATCGAGGAACTCACGAAAAAGCTGGAGAAGGGGAAAGCCAAGTAGTCATGGTAACTCTACTGGTAGAGGCTGCCTGCAGCAGTGCCAGCAACCGTATGGGCAACTCTAAGCCACTGTGCCGTGAAGAATAATTGCTGAGCAGGCGGCCTTCCAGGCAGCGAATCTGTGCTGAGGGAATAGTACTGCGGTGCATTCCGGCACATGCGCTGTTGCTGCAAGGAAAGTCATGGCATTCCTCTACCCTGCTCAAGGCCCCGTTGAATCGGGTCGAAGACCCAGCCTGGCTGTCCGCGTGACCGGGCTGATCATTGCATTCTTCGCACTCACTTTTGTCTTCGCCCACCTCAGAGTGATGCTGCGCGAAGACCCCTTCCGGGGGCATGCCCTCCAGCGAACCAAAGCGGTCATCACGGGTGTAACGCCCGGCCAGTCGAAGGGATCGTTTCGGTCCTACCCCGGCTACTACTTCCACTATCAGTTTGTACTGGGAGAGGACCGCCATACTGGTGAGTTCTTCGTCCGCTCGAATCGTTACTATCAAGTAGGTCACGAGATCGACGTGGTGTATCGGGTGGATCATCCCGACATCAACTGCATACGGCCCAGTCATAGCAACGATGCCCCACTGGACACGCTGCAATCCATGGGCTATCTCTTCGTGGCCCTGTATGGCCTGCTGGGGATCGTCGGACTTATCATGCTCTGCACGGGCAAAGACATACTGAAGCGGCGGACGTTGTCGTAATCCTCTTTGTGGTGATGGACTATGGGGTGCGACGGAAATGAGTACACCAAGCAGTACCTCAGATTCGTAAAGCAGGGCCACTCAGCCGGGGATTTGCTCCACCGCTAACGCTCCATTTCGGTGACGGATGACGCAGTTGATCCATCGATAGTTTCCCGTACCCTAGCGGTAACTCGCAGGCAGGACCTACCATGAACGCCATGTTGCTTGTGCTCTGCTTCTCGGCCAGCGTGACACTCCAGGATGCCCCGAAGCCCGCGACAGTGAAGCAGATCAAGGATGCCATCGACTGGTCCAAGCTGCCAAACCTGACGGGCGCTACGAAAGTCAATTCGTACTTTTCTCAGCATAGCTATGTGGCACCCGGGACGTTCGCCCAGGCGGCCCAGTTCTACCGCGAGCAACTGCCCAAGCTCGGATGGATGGAGGATACGTCCATCCCCGATGAAGGCCAGAAAGAGTACCTGAGCGTCAACTTCGAAAAGAACGGCATGCGGCTGGGCGTCAGCGGGTATCGCAGCAAGCCCGACGACCCGATGACTATCACTCTGAGCATAGGCGGTAACGTCGATGCCCGCCAGTGGCCCCGGCTGGACGATGCCCAGGTCAAAACCAGTTACAAGACCGGCGTGGTCTATCTCACGAAGAAGTCACCCGAGGAGTTCACCGCCTTCTGCAGGAAGTTCATGAAGGAGCAGGGCTGGACCGAGCAGAAAGAGGACGGCGCGGAAACCTGGGCCAAGGAAGGGCGGCACGTGTTGTCGTTTAACCAGAATGCGATCAAGGCGACCCTCGTGGCTGCCAAAGAGAAGGACGGCGGCTACCTGGTGAGCTATGTCTCCTACGTGCAATCCGAACTCTCCGCCGAAGATGCCCGGGAAGTGATGGGCCAGGCGCAAGCCAAGCCAGCTACGCTGGCTGAAGCCCGCCAGGTGATCGACATTTCCAAGCTCCCGCGGATGGAGAAGGCTGCCAAGCGCCAGCGGGACGAGAAGCTCCTGGCGCTGCCCATCGGCACGTCTTACGAAGTTCCCGACGCAGCTGGCGAGGTGGTGAAGTTCTATCGCCAACTGCTCAAGGACCAGGGTTGCACCGAACTACCCGCCATCATGGAGAGTGACACGAATGCCATCCTGTACTTTGAAAAGGCAGGCTTCCTGCTCGGGTTGAATGTCAGCCATGAGAAGAAAGAAGGGAAGACGAGCGTGAGCCTGATCAACTACGGCAACGTTGATCCGGTCAAACTCCCCGCTCCACCCGGAGCCAAGCTGCTGCCTATGCGCATGGAACATGTGAATCTGGACACCACGCTTACCGTCGCGGAAGCCTTCGCCTTCTACCGCAAGGAACTGGTTAAACTGGGTTGGAAGGAAGCGTCAAGCAACGAGTACTCGGTGAAGTTTACCCAGAACGCCATCGAACTTGACATCGAGATTCAAGTAGACACCAATAAGAAGACGAGCGTGGGCCTGGGCACGCGGATGCGCTAGAACGTTCGGCTACCGGATGGCAGCGACAGGGAGCCGTGAGGCCCCTGAGTCTGCACGCTAGCGCGGTAGACATCGTTGACGCGAAGGCTCAGGGGGCTCACGCCCCCGCTCGCGAGTACATTCACCACCGTGGCACGCCCTCTTTTCAGTCTAATGGGCTCCAGCGCAGCGTGGCAGGGTCGTAACGGTACTCCGTTTCGACCCTGCATGCGGTGGCGTGAAGTGATTGTAACTCCACAGCATTCGTTTATCTTGAATGAGCCGGGCACCCGGCTGTGCGGTAGCATTGTTTGCGTGAAGCTCAGGAGGCTTAGACCCCCGCTCGCGGTTGTAACCGTGCCACGGAAATGCCGTACTCGGCTTTTCCGTGCGGGACTAACTTTGGTTGCACGCCTAACACGGAGGAGATGAGTACATCACCTCCGTGGCACACGATTTCATCAACTTCCCGGGCACCTGGCTTCATTTTACAGAGCAGTGCCACCCGGCCCTGCCACAGCTTTCGTTTATCTTGAATGAGCCGGGCACCCGGCTGGCTACCGTGATGTGAGATTAGGACTAATTATAAATCAAGTACACTACACCGGATAATATGCCAAGTATTGCGGCACCAATGAAACAGAAAGCAATGAGAGCTGAGGCACTGGTATTTTTTGATAGAGCTTGTGCACTGACAAAGATGATCCCTATCATCGCCAGAATTCCAGCGATGATCCACATCAGCACGATTAATACCAGCCAAGCCGGCGGAACCATGAATCACTCATGTGCGACTCTTGCTGTACGAATTCAATATACAACATGGTTTAATGGAAGAATGTACGGATGCGATTAAGTAGGCCACACGGGACACCTGTCATGAAGAAGTTGTCGACGCCGTTAGGTCATCTATACCTGTATTTACAAACCTGATTGCTTATGGATATTTTGTCAAGATTCAAAATACAAACCCCACAGCTTTCGCCGTGGGGTTCATGTCAACTGGTTAGTTGCTCTTAATACATATCATCATACCCGCCGGGGCCACCGGCTGGCTTCTTCTCTTCCTTCGGGGCTTCGGCAATCAAAGCGTCCGAGGTGAGAAGCAGCGTGGCGACGGAGGCGGCGTTCTGCAGACCGCTGCGTACCACCTTGGTGGGGTCGATGATGCCGGACTTGACCATGTCGACGTATTCATCGTTGCGGGCGTCGTAGCCGAAGTGGGCATTGCTTTCAGCCAGCACCTTGCTCTGGACGACAGCGCCGTCTTCGCCAGCGTTCTCGCTGATCTGACGCAGCGGAGCCTGGCAGGCGCGGACGATGATGTTGTAACCCACTTCTTCGTCAGCAGACAGACCCTTGGCTTTCAGGCCTGCACTGGCGCGAAGCAGAGCGACACCGCCACCGGGGAGGTAGCCTTCTTCGACAGCGGCGCGGGTGGCATGCATCGCATCTTCCACGCGCATCTTCTTTTCCTTCATCTCGCTCTCGGTCGCAGCACCGACCTGGATCTTGGCGACGCCGCCCGACAGCTTGGCGATACGTTCGGAGAGCTTCTCCTTGTCGTAGTCGCTGGTGCTGCGGTCGAGTTCGTTGCGGATCTGTTCGATGCGGCCGGTGATCTCAGCTTTCTTGCCAGCGCCTTCGATGATGGTGGTGTTGTCCTTATCGATAACGATGCGCTTGGCCTGGCCGAGGTCCTTGAGAGTGACCGATTCGAGCTGGATGCCGAGGTCTTCGAAGAGGGCCTTGCCACCGGTGAGGATGGCGATGTCTTCGAGCATGGCCTTGCGGCGGTCGCCGTAGCCAGGGGCCTTGACAGCAGCACACTTGAAGGTGCCACGCAGCTTGTTGACCACCAGAGTAGCGAGAGCTTCGCCTTCGACTTCCTCAGCGATGATGAGCAGCGGGCGACCGCTCTGGGCGATCTTCTCGAGGACGGGGATCATGTCCTTGATGTTGCTGATCTTCTTTTCGTGGATGAGGATGTAGGCGTCTTCGAGGACGGTTTCCATCCGCTGGGCGTCGGTCACGAAGTAGGGCGAAGCGTAACCACGGTCGAACTGCATGCCTTCGACGAACTCGAGTTCGGTGGTGAGGGTCTTGCCTTCTTCGACGGTGATGACGCCATCTTTGCCGACCTTGGCCATGGCTTCAGCGATCTTGTTGCCGATCTCGCTGTCGTGGTTAGAGGCCACGCTGGCGACGTTGGCGACGTCCTTCTTGGCGTTGACATTGACAGCAATGCTCATGCTCTTCAGCTTGGCAGTGATGTCTTCGACAGCCTTCTCGATACCACGCTTCATGAGCATGGGGTTGACACCAGCCACGACCGACTTGATGCCTTCGTTGAAGATGGCTTCGGCGAGGACGGTGGCGGTGGTGGTGCCGTCACCCGCGACGTCGTTGGTCTTGCTGGCAACTTCGCGCACCATGCGAGCGCCCATGTTCTCGTACTTGTCGTCGAGTTCGATTTCCTTGGCAACGGTCACGCCGTCCTTAGTGACGGTGGGGGAGCCGAAGGATTTCTGAAGGATGACGTTGCGGCCTTTGGGTCCGAGGGTAACTTTGACGGCCCGGGCAAGCTTGGTCACGCCCCGGCGAAGGGCTTCACGAGCTTCCTGGTCGAAGGCGATCATTTTGGCTGACATTTCGGTTCTTCTCCGGTGTATTGATGTCGATGTTAGAAGTCAGAAGACAGGAGCCAGAAGCCAGAATGTTGGCGACCAGCAGTTGATTTGAAATGATGACAGGAGCCAAGTCTTCCTTCTGGCTCCTGTGTTCTGGATTCTGGCTACTCTACCACTGCGAGCACATCTTCTTCGCGCATGAGCAGATACTTCTCGCCGTCGAGCTTGAACTCGTCGCCGGCGTAGCTGGTGAAGAGGACGCTGTCGCCCTTCTTGAGCTGGAGGGCCTGGCGCTTGCCATCCTTGAGAACCTTGCCATCACCGACGGCGAGGATGGTGCCCATCTGGGGCTTTTCCTTGGCGGAATCGGGGAGGATAATGCCACCCTTGGTCTTCTCGCCAGCTTCCTGGCGCTGAACGACGATGCGGTCGCCGAGGGGCTTCAAATTCATTGTGTGTCACTCCTGAGTCGAGCTATCAGCTTACAGGCTATCTGCCGTCAGCTATACGGATTGTGTAACGGGGAGAGTAATGAGCAAACGATGTGCCGGGGCTGTGGTTGGTGTTTGTTAGTGATTGCAGGACAAGGAGTTGTGGTAAAAATTCTGTGGCGGTACAGGGCAGGATGGCTATGCAGACCCACGGGAGCTGCCGATTTGGCATTCGTCGATTCATGAAAAGTAATGGCATCTATTGACATGTCGATGGAAGGGCATGATACTGCAAGCGTTCATCTGCGGAGTTCATCATGGATACGATCAACATCTCCATGCCCAAGATCATGAAGGACTATGTCCAGGAACGGGTAAAAACCGGAGGCTACGGCAACACCAGTGAGTATGTACGTGATCTGATTCGCGCAGAACAGAAGCAGCGTGCCCGTGAGGAGTTTGAAGCCTTGGTGATTGAGGGAATCCAAAGTGGCCCGGCTACTCCATTGACTTCCGATGACTGGGCACAACTGCGAGAACGGGTACAGAAACGTGCGACCCGAAAGCGCTAGCATTTGAGGAGCCGTGCGATGCAACTTCGCAAGCGACCTCAAGCGGTCTCCGATCTACAAGAAGCTGCCTGGTATTTGCTGGAACAGCAGAACGAAGCCCTGGCCCTGCGGTTTCTGAGCGCAGCCGAGTCAAGTTTCAAGAAGATTTCGGAAATGCCCACACTGGGGGCGCCCTATCAACCCAACAACAAACGATTGGGCGAGTTACGCACATGGTTGGTGAAAGGATTCGAGGTATATGTCATCGTCTATCGCGTGACTGCCGAGTACGTTGAAGTGATTCGAGTGTTACATGGGGCACGTCGCTGGCAGGATCTGGTTGATGACGAGTAAATGCGCTTCAATTAAGTGAGCTACGATTCCTTCCCCGCCCCCTCCGCGAACACCTGCGCGATCATTTCTTCCAGGGGCGGGTCGGTGACGCTGACATCCACCACTTCATTCTGATCCAGCACACTGTTCAACATCTGGGCGACCTGGGTGCGGGCGACTTTGATTTCGACCGTAGGGCCGGTGGTGCTGGTGATGGTGCCAAAGCTGGCAAGGTTGGCGGGGGGGGTCTCCTTGAACTGAAGCTTGAGCAGTTTCTCCTGGCCAAAGCGTTCGACGATGCCATCGAGATCGCCATCGTAGACGAGCATGCCATGGTTGATGATGAGCACCCGTTTGCACAGTGCCTCCACATCGCGCATGTAGTGACTGGTGAGAAGCATCGTCACGCCCCGGCTGCGATTGTACTCCTTCAAACAGTCCTGAATCTTCACCTGGGCGACGACATCGAGGCCAATGGTGGGTTCATCCAGCAGCAGCAGCCTGGGCTTATGCAACAAGGCTGCGATGAGCTCCATCTTCATCCGCTCGCCCAGCGAGAGTTCACGGACAGGCTGCTTGGTCAGTTCCTTCACACCGAAGAGGTCGGTCAGTTCAGCGATGGTCTTGTCGCAGTCGGTCTTGTCGAGCGAGTAGATTTCGCGATGGAGCTGGAAGCTGTCGGCAGCGGGCAGGTCCCACCAGAGTTGGTTCTTCTGGCCCATGACCAGGGAGAACTGGCGGCGGAAGGCATCGACCCGGTCCCACGGCGTAAAGCCCATGACGCTGGCCGTGCCGGAGGTGGGATAGATCAACCCGGCGAGCATCTTGAGCGTAGTGGTTTTGCCTGCACCGTTGGGGCCCAGGAAGGCAACGATCTCACCGGGTTCGATGGAGAAGCTGACCCCGGCGACGGCTTTGACTTCTTTGTGCTCCCGGTGAAACAGCCCTTTCAGCGCACCCACCAGTCCGGGTTTCTTCTGATAGACACGGTAAGTCTTGGCGAGATCGGTAGCGGTGAGCAAGGACATGGCATTCAGGATATGGCTAGCGTAGGGGAGTGCAACTGTGGTGTAGTACAGGCGTTGACGGTATGCTGGATGTGGTGATCGTACGTCAGGGGATGCGCATAGGTGAGCACAACAAAACAGACAAGTGCACCTCGTACATCACGTTGGCCCCTGGTGATGCACCTAGTCTGCGTGCTATGCTGGGCAGGCTCTTTCAACCTTGCGTTGACGAGCACGATGATGCCGCTGTACTACATAGTGCCGCTCGGCGTGGCTATGGTGCATCTTTGTGCCATCGATAAACGATGGCGTGGGATCTGGATCGTGTGCCATGGTCTGCTCATGATGTTCTTGATCGTGGCAGCTGTAGTGGGACCGTGGGGTAATCGCAAAGATCTCTCTCACCAGCAGAAGATTGAGCATGAACGACGCGATGAAGCACCATAGCAAGTTCCTCTCCCTGGTGCTTCGTCATCATCCGGAGGTCATCGGGCTGCAGCTTGATGAACAAGGATGGGCTTCGGTGGCAGAGCTACTCAGCAAGACAGAAGATCGTGGCCTCACGCAGGAATTGCTCCAGCGTGTGGTGGCAGAGAACGACAAGAAACGATTCAGCTTCAGTGCCGATGGGCTGCGGATTCGTGCGAATCAGGGCCATTCGCTGGAAGTAGACCTGCAGCTGGAACCAGTTATACCACCTGAGGTGCTGTTTCACGGTACTGCTACACGTTTTCTGGAATCCATCTTCGCCCAGGGCCTGTTGCCCGGGAGTAGACAGCATGTGCATCTTTCAGCAGACGAAGCAACGGCCATGAAAGTAGGCAGCAGGCATGGCAAGCCCGTCGTGCTGCGGGTGAACGCCATGGCGATGTCCACAGCAGGATACCAATTCTATCGCTCGGCCAACGGTGTGTGGCTGGTACACATAGTACCTGTTGTGTTTCTTGAATTACTGTAGTCGTAGCGTTTCTTTCTGGACAAGCTCCAACCTGCGATTCATGATGGACCTATACACAGGAGAAACCCATGCATCTACTATGGCTGACTCTGTTGTGCACGAGTGTACTGTCGCCGCAGGAACCCGACAAACGCCGTCCTGTACAGGGTACTCTCAAGGTCGGCGAAGTTGCTCCGGGTTTTGCACTCAGGCAACTGGGCACGACACAGACGGTGAAGCTGGACTCGCTGCGCGACAAACCCGTGGTGCTGGTCTTTGGCAGTTGCACCTGACCGCCCTTTCGCAAGTCGATCAGTTCGATCGAACAGCTCGCCACTACCTACCAGGGCAGGATTCATCTCTACGTGATCTACATCCGCGAAGCCCATCCCAGCGATGGCTGGCAGGTGCCGCAAAATAAAAAGATGGCTTCGAGTTGAAGGACCCCACGAACGATGCAGAGCGCGAAGAAGTAGCACGCGATTTCGCCAGACAGTTTAAGCTCAAGTTGCCGGTGCTGCTCGACACGATCGACGACAAGACGGAAAAGGCGTATGCAGGCTGGCCTGATCGTCTCTATGTCATTGATGCCAGCGGGAAGCTGGCCTACGTCGGCAAGCCGGGGCCTTTCGGATTTCAACCCAAAGAACTGCCCGCGGTGCTGGATCGCTTGTTGAAGCCGTAGGCTGCTAGTCGTTCCATGCTTCGACGATCATGCCATCGGTTTCGTCAGTCAGTGGCTTGCCGGCAAAGTCACCGGCGATGTTCCAGCGGGTGAAGCCAGCCAGGCGGAGGAGGAGTTTCATTTCCTCCGGGTAGATGTAGCGGATGGTGAACGCGGAGTGTTGCAGGACCTTCACGCTGCCATCGTCCTGTATCTCTTCCACTTCATTGATCGAATGCTGCGTCTGTTTCACCCGGTCGAAGCTGCGGGTATCGTAGATGCGGAGCAACTTGCCCGTTTGCGGGTGAGGTTTCTCCATTTCCAGCACACGGGTGTTTTGTGGGGCTCCCACTATATGCAAGCCAGGGAAAAAGGTGTCGAACACCAGTTTGCCGCCGGGCAACAGGTGCTCCCTGCAGGAGCGCAGGCAACTGAGCTGATCTTCCTGTGTCAGGTTGTGAATGAAGGCATTGAAGGTCACCATGATCAAAGCATAGCGGCGAGGCAACTGGAACCGGGCCATGTCGCCCTGATGCAGTTGGGGCGAGAAGCCCTGTGCTGCTGCTTTCTGCCGGAGTTGCTCAAGCATGGGAGCAAAAAGATCGAGCCCGTCGACATCCGCCCCTGCTGCCAGGCAGGGCAGTGTGACACGGCCTGTCCCACAGGCGATATCGAGCACCGGGCCCTGGCTAGCCCGGGCTTCGTTGACATAGAAGTCAACACAGTAGTCGAGGTCGTGGAAAAGGAGGTCGTAGAGCGCGCCGTCATCAAACGGACTGGTAGGCATGGAGAGAAGTCTCATGGGTCAGAGTGTGTAACTGACCCGTTTCCTGGCCCAAGGTTCACACGATTATTTGTGATCGGGTTCAGTGGCTTTGCTGCGGGTGGGCTGCGGGCCGGTCTTCTGCGACTTGATGGAATGTTCACACCCCATCAGGAGGAGCGACACCAGCACAAACAGGAGATACCGAATCATGGGATGAACCGCTGGCATGGAAAGGAAAATCCGGGTACGCTACACACAGTATAGCTAAGTCACGAAGAGAGGAACCCCCCTGTCATGGCAACTCTGCTGCTTCTTTGCTTTCTGTGCACCGATGAGCCATGGATTGACCTGACCGGCACCGAAGGTTTTTCTGCCTGGCGGGCGTCGGGCACGTGGTTCCGCACGCAGGAAGTGACGCTCAAACCAGGTAACAGGAAGCTGCTGGAAGGCAAGAACACGGGCGGGCCTATTCTGCTCAACGGCCCCACGGGCAGGAGTGTCAACCTTGTCACCAAACAGAACTTCCGTGATGTGGAATTCTCCTGCGAGTTCATGATGGGTGAGAAGTCAAATGCAGGCGTCAAGTTCATCGGGCACTATGAGATTCAGCTCTTCGACAGCTTCGGCAAGAAAGATGCGGACCTGACCGGATCCGATGGGGGTGGTGTCTACCCACGGGGAGAGTCTGAGCCACGATATCATGTGATCGATCGAGGCACTCCACCACGCAGGAACGTCAGCAAGCCACCAGGTGAATGGCAGAGCCTGCAGATTACGTTTCGTGCCCCGCGCTTCGACGAAAAGGGCAAGAAGATCGAGCATGCCCGGTTTGTGAAGGTGGTCATGAATGGCGAAGTCATCCACGAGAACATCGTGCTGCGTTTCCCGACCGGTTCGGCATGGCGCAAGAGCAAGGAAGTGCCCGAGGGACCGATTCTGTTGCAGGGTGACCATGGTCCCGTGGCGTTCCGCAACGTCAAGGTTCGGGTGATACCGCCTGCTGCACAATAATAATTATGCACCCTTCTTGCGTAGCACCGTGATCAACTCGATGCCATGCTGGCAGACCAGTTCCAGCCGCCAGTGCATGAGCTGTTGAAGATAAGCCACAAATTCCAGCCAGCGAGGCTGATCCCAGACGTGGAAGTGGATACTGTAGTTGCGCTGCAACAGGCTTGTCACGTGTTGCTCCGCATCGTCTGTTCGCTTGTCGACCAGGGTGGCCCACTCACGAAAATGTGCCATGCGAGACTGAGCAGGACCTTGCTCATGGTCTTGCACCAGGTGCGCCAGTGAGGTCACGGGACGATCACGATCAAAGGTCTGCGTCTTCTCAGGAATGGCCAGATAGAGCACGCCGTTAGGTCGAAGCACCCGGTGGAACGTCTCCACTGCACCTATGGGGTCTTCACAATGTTCGAGGAAGTGGTTGGCAATTACGAAGTCCTGCGATGCATCTGCAACAGACTTCAGGGTTTCACCGTTGTCGACAATATCCAGGGGCACCAGTGGCAGTTCTGCGAGTTCAGGATAGTGGGTGCGCAATTCTTCTACGGAAAGCCGGTCAACATAGCGCACGGTGACACTCGGTGAAACGGGCAGCGGATTGTGCAGCGCGCCGATTTCCAGGCCCATGCCACCCAGGAAATAGGACGAGATAAAATCGCGATTGAGCAGCGCGGGAGCGGGCGGAGTATCTTTCCGGGTACGCAGCAGGCGCGACACACGGGTCAGCAGACGTGTCATCTTCTCCTCCATGAAGTGTCCGTATCTTCGCGAGTGGACGATATGATTGCAAGTCGAGTCTGGTACCTCTCAGGATTCCTTGTTCAGGAGTTCGGCGGCGTGGGGGGCGAGGGCGTCAATGACAAACTGAATGTGCTGATCGAGGTCCACTCCAAAATCGGCAGCCCCGCGGGTAATATCCTCCCGGTTCACCTTGGCAGCAAACGCCAGGTTCTTCAGTTTCTTCTTCACGCTGCTGACGCTCATGCCAGCAAACCCTTCGGGGCGGATGAGTGCACAAGCCACCAGAAAGCCACACAGTTCATCACAGGCATAGAGAGCCTTTTCGATCGGGCGGATGCGTGGGCAATCAGGCAGGTAATCGGCATGCGATTTTATGGCATAGATGACCTCCTCCGGGTAGCCTCGTTCCGCCAGGATGCGAGAACCTTGCAGGGGATGATCTGGTGGGGTGGGCCAGCGTTCGTAGTCAAAGTCGTGCAGAAGCCCCACAATTCCCCAGGTTTCCTCGTCCTCCCCCAATTGGCGGGCGTAGGCACGCATAGCCAGCTCCACAGCACGCATGTGCTTCTGGAGCCCCGGGTTGGTGGTAAATTCTTGCACTAAACTCCAGGCTTCTGCTCGGTGCATCGGGAATTTCCATGCTATGCTAGTCTTGACTTGGGGAGCGGGTGGCTGTGAGTAGTCACCCACGAGTGATTATCAATCCTGCTCTCACGCCCAGCAAGGAGAAATCATGAAGAGTCCGATGAACCGGCGCGCGTTTCATGCGACTGCCGCCGCCGCTGCCACCACGATGTCTGCCCTTTCCTACAGTCGAATCTACGGAGCGAACGATACCGTTCGCATCGGATTCATCGGTGTAGGGAATCGCGGTGATCAGTTGCTGGATGCCTTCGAAGCAACGCCTAATGCGATAGCTGCAGCAGTCTGTGATGTCAACGAAGCGTATCTGAAGCATGCGCAGTCCAAAATGTCTGGCATGATCAATCGTGAAACCGATTATCGCAGCATTCTGAACAACAAGGAGATTCAGGCAGTGGTCATCGCCACTCCTGATCACTGGCATGCCCTCCAGACCATTGATGCCATTCAAGCCGGCAAGCATGTGTATCTCGAAAAACCCGTCTCATTGACGGTAGCCGAGGGACGTGCCATGGTGGAGACAGCCAAGAAGGCGGCTGACAAGTTAATCGTGCAGGTAGGCTTTCACCGTCGTTCCTCCAATTTCTGCCAGGAAGCTGTCCAACTGATTCAGCGTGGTGACATTGGTGAGATCACCATGGTCCGTGCGTTTCATACGCAGAATGAGTTTCCCTATGGCATCGGACAACCCAGCGATGACAAGGAACCCGACAAGAAAGTATTTGACTGGGATGCCTGGACCGGACCGGCGCCAAAGCGACCCTACAACGAGAATCGGGCACTGTACCGCTTCCGCTGGTTTTACGACTACTCCGGCGGTCAGCTGACGAACATGGGTTCCCATTACTTTGACATGATCCACTGGGCGCTCGGCGTGGATGCTCCCACTTCGGTCGCAGCCATGGGTGGCAAACTGGTGGTGCGCGATAACCGGGAGATTCCCGATACGCTGGAGGTCATCTACCAGTATCCCAAGACCATCGTCACCTTCACACAAACGAACGGCAATGGAGCGGCTGGCACGTCCGTCAGTGGAGCCGATGTCGAGTTCCGGGGTACCAAGGGTACCCTCTACCTGCTCGGCAAGAGTTATGTGGTACTGCCCGAAGCCAACTATGCCGTTCCTTACCCAGCACTCAGTCCCTTAGATCGCTCATTGTTGACCAAGTACAGAGGTTCCAGCAAGCCCAACGCCAATCCACGTCAGGTGAAGGGCAATGCTGATACCGTCTGGCATACGAAGAACTTCATTGCCTCCATCCTGACGAAAAAGGCACCAAACTGCCCCATCGAAGTGGGACACCACTCGACCATTCCAGCACTGCTGGGCAACATCGCACTCAAGCAGAAAGCCATGCTGCAGTGGGACAGCAAGACGGAACAGTTTGTCGGCAACGGCAGCAAGGAAGCCAATGCTCATCTCAAGTACGAATATCGGGCACCTTACAAATTCCCGACCGTCTAGACAGGCAGCCACAACACGAACCCGGGCATGATGATGACATCATGCCCGGGTTCGTTTCGTTCATCTCAGCAACATTACTTTACACTGTTCAGTTTGATGTTCCGCAGCTCGACTTCGCGGACTTCCACCTCTCTGGTCACGGTGACCACGCGGATCATGGCAGGCAGATCCATGCCCTGCACGCGCTGCCAGCCCTGGGTATGGGCTTCTGTCTTCTCGAGACTGCCATCCTTGGCCCAGTAATGTACGGCATAGGCAGCGGGAAGGTACTTGCCTTCCTCGTTCTTGCGGTTCTCCTGCACCGTGATGCTGAACTTCACACCATCCTGCAACCGGTTCACCATCATGATCTGGTTATCGCGAATGCGATAGCTGGAGTGCAGTTCATCGTTGAGCACATTGACCAGCCGGCCGAGTGGATGGGTGGTGTCCTCATCTGCAAATGCACAAGGCGTATTCATGGCCTGCGGGTTCTGCAACCGATGCGAAATCGCGGAGGCGAGCATGCGCTTGGCCCAGCCCGCCATCGGCCCTTCCATTTCGCCAACCACCACTTTGCCCTTACTGTCCACCTGCACCACACCCTTGTGCTGCTTGTTCTGATAGGTCACATATAGTTCGGCGGTGAAACCGGGGAACTGAGGTAGCGTGGCACGGGCAAGGCGAGCCTCGGCCAGCAGCTTGCTGGCAGCGGGGTTCTCGGGCTGTTTCGCCTCGGCCACCATGGGAACGAGTAGGGTGCAGAGCAAAGTGACGAACATCAGGCATCTCCAGTTTGAAAGGGTAGAAATCAAATGACGGCACAGACAGGAATGTCTGTGCCTCGGATCAGGTTACTCACTCCAGTCCACCAGTTCGCCGCCGTTACGGGTCGAGAGGGCCAGGGTGATCTGGCGGAGATTGGAAGCACATCAGGCTGCATGGCGAAACGGAAGCGACAAACGCGGCGATAGCTAGCAGCAGTACAGAACTTGTGAGCTGCGATTACTTCTGAAGGATGAGCTTGCCACGCCGCGTGATCCGCAGGCGGTAGCGTTCACCCTCATGCTCAATCCATACTTCCCGTTGACCGTGGAAGAGGGTTGCCGACTGCACCACCATGACAGACGCCGTCAGCGGACGCGTGGCTTGCTGATCAACATCGGAATTCACGGGTGGCTTCATCTGGTTCATCGCAACTCTTACTGAGACACTGTCTCATCAAGTCTTGGATAAATTAGACTTTTTAGTACATGATGGCCAGCGATCTTATACTTTTTTATACAGATAATCGCAAGTGCTTGTGCACATTGTTCTTACGGAGCACGCTGAAACAAAGAAAAACAGGCTCGAGCAATATACCCGAGCCTGTTGAGAATTGTTTAGCTGCACTTAGCTTAGTTCACCGACCTTATAGCGCTTGAAGCCCACCACGTTCAGCTTGGATGGTGCCAGCACGTCGGCGATGGTCTTGCTGTCGTCCTTGACGAACTTCTGTTCCAGCAGAACGTTTTCGCTCGTCCAGGTCTTGAGCTTGCTTTCGACGATCATGTTGACAACCTTCTCGGGCTTGCCGGTGGCCTTGGCCTGAGCCTCGGCAATCTCCCGTTCCTTGGCGAGCACCTCTGCAGGAATATCGCTGCGGAGTGCGTATTTGGTCTGGCAGGCGGTGATGTGCATGCTGACATCCTTGAGCACATCCTCGTTGGCGTTGGCCTTGTCGCCCTGAAGCTGGAGTACCACGCCGACGGTACCGTCATGGTGAATGTAGCTGCCGAACGGGCCACCACTCAACACGGTGAAACGAGCCACCTTCATGTTCTCGCGGATGAGGCCAATCAGTTCTTCGATGCGGTCCTTGATGGTGATCTTGCCATCGAAGGAGGCAGCATTGAGTTCATCGACGTTGGCAGGCACCTTGGAAGCATTCACCAGGTAGGTGGCAATGTCGTTGCCCAGCTTCAGGAAGCCATCGGCCTTGGCGACCGGGGCACTTTCGCAGCGCAACTCGACAATTGCTGCCTTGCTGTGGTCAGGAGTGATGTGCACGAAGATTCGCCCTTCAGCAGCCTCGCGGTCGGCTTTACCGGCTGCGATGTTGCTGTTTCGCTTGCGAAGTTCGTCCATCGCCTTCTGGAAATCGCCGCCCACTTCGGTCAGCACTTTTTTGCATTCCATCATGGGGCGGTCGGTCATGTTCCGCAGTTTCATCACGTCAGCGGCGTTAATGGCGCTCATGGATCAGTCCTTGTGAAGGAGCCAGAAGTAAGGAGCCAGTAGCCCAATCATGCAGGGTTCCGTCACCCTGCCACAGGCTTGTGGATCGTTCCGACTCAGCTGTTATAGGGGGTTATGACAATAGAGCCTTCCGCCAGCCCTGATGTTCATGGGAACATCAGATTCTGGCGTCTGGCATCTGAATTCTGGCTTTTCCGCTATTCTGCCGCTGCAGCTTCCGCGGGGGCAGGTGCTGCCGGCACTTCGGGCTTGTCGCTGCCGGAGTCGTCGCGCTGGTCGCGACCGCGGCCACCACGATCACCGCCCCGGCCACGATCACCACCGCGACCACCACGGTCACCACCGCGACCGCCATCGCGGCCACCGCCACGACGATCACCCTTACCACGGCCCCGCTCGCCTCGTTCGGGACGCTCTTCCTTCATCTGCTCCATCTGCTTGAGCAGTTCGGGAGGAATGGCAGCTTTGCCTTCGATGACCGCCTGAGCCAGCTTCGAGAGAATCAGCTCGATGGAGCGGATGCTGTCGTCGTTGCCGGGAATGGCGAGATCGACGGTATCGGGATCACTGTCGGTATCGATGAGGGCCACCACGGTCACGCCCATCTTGCGGGCTTCCTTGACGGCGATGTGTTCCTTGTGCGGATCGATGACGATCAGCGCTTCCGGAATGCGATTCATGTCGCGGATACCGGAGAGATTGCGGTCAATCTTCTTGCGTTCGCGGCTGATCGAGCTGATCATCTTCTTGGAGTATGTGTGAATCTGGCCAGTCGATTCGAGCGATTCGAGGTGAGACAACCGCTGGAGCCGACTGCGGATGGTGCGGAAGTTGGTCAGTGTGCCACCCAGCCAGCGTTCACTCACGCAAGGCATGCCGCAGCGCTGGGCTTCCCGAACGACGATTTCCTTGGCTTGGCGCTTGGTGCCGACGAACATCACCAGTTTGCCCTGGCTGACGATCCTGGTCACATACTTGTAGGCACGGAGCAACCCACGGAGGGTTTCGCGAAGATCAATGATGTGGATGAGATTGCGTTTGCCGTAAATATAGGGCCGCATCTTGGGGTTCCAGCGGCTGGAACGGTGTCCGAAATGTACACCAGCATCGACGAGTTCTTTCACATCAATCAGAGCCACACGATCCTCCAGGCCCAACGGTTGGGCAGATAGTTCCGTCAAGCCACGGTGGCCGGTACAAGGCCTCGACCGTTACGCAAAAGGCACAGCTTGGCGGGCCAGTTAATGTAGAAACTCGACCGGGAAATGGACACTGGGCTATGGGATAGGGCCTATTTCGTGGCTTCAGCCCGTTGGGCCATCAGGTCGAGCACCTGCTTGCTGCTCCAGCCACTGGTGTGGCCTTTTCGCGGGGCAATGATGATTTCGCCATTGAATTTAGGGTTTTCCAGCTTGTCTGCGGCTGCTTTGAACCTATGCACGGCATTGTTCAGGAAGTAATCATCCGCATCACCCACCCAGACATGGACTTTCTCATTCAGTTTGGAGCCCATCTGGGGCCAGCGGCTTTCCAGCACGTGACGCAGGTCATGCTGTTTCCACGCTTCGGTGACCGAACGGTCGATCACACCCGTCTTCGGATCCCAGAGCAGACTTGGCAATCCGTCCGCACCGCGTGGCCCGAAGGTGGCATTCCACGACGACCAGTCCTTGCCGCCAGTGTTGAACTTGCCACCCCGGCCAATCACATTCTCCGCCTGGCATTCGTGACGAAGTGTCATCACAGTTTCGCCATTGATGGTGCGCTGCGAGGGGCGTTCAAACTGAAACCCGTTGACATAGGCATTCTTGTCGCTGTAGATGTTGATGAGTTCGTAGTCCCGGAAGTCGACCGGATCAGGACAGCTCGACCAGCAGCCATTGAAGAAGTCGGGGTAGTAGAGTTGTAACGCCAGCGAGACCCAGCCACCGGTGGAACCACCCGTGGTGAAGCGGCGATTGAGGCCTCCGCAGCGGAACGCCTTCTCTACATGGGGAATCACTTCCTGAGTGAGAGCATCGCCGTAGGGGCCGTTATTGGCAGAGTTCACCTGATATGGATCGCCATAGGGCCCGGCACCATCGAGCAGGATCTGCACAAAGCGCGGGTCAGAGGGGATACCGCCAGCAAAGGTGTAACGGGTGCCGAAGCCGCCGATGTGGACGCAAAGGAGATAGTTCTTGTCACCTTCATTGTCGAAGTTCCTGGGCAGGATCACAGCCAGGCGATAGTAGAACGGGCGGCGATGGAAGTCGCTCAGCAGCTTCGAATGAAACTTGAGATACTTCACGGTGGCAGTGTCCTTAGGCACTACCTCGTCGGGCAGCCGTTCGGTGAGGGTGAGCTGGATCGGCTCGCTGCTGGCAGGGTCCCACTTTACTGGCTGGGGCTTGCTGATCAGGTTCAGGTGCGCGTTCGGCAGACAGATGTCACGGTTGGTATGGAAGACTGCCTGGGCTGTGTAATTCCCGGCAGGCACATCACTGAGCCTGGCCACAGGGAACGGCGTAGCTGAGTCATCAATCACCGCGACTTTGTCTGTGGTGAAGTTGTCCATGTCCACGCCGAAATAGGGGGACGCATTCATCCCATTGGCACCAATGGCGAAGCGCGGTTCACTACCGCCCCGACGGCGACCCGTTGGTGCCCCTTCCTTTTGCAGAATAACCAGCACCCGACCTGTCTCGGCAGGAGTTGTTACCAGTTTCGGATCAATCCGTACCTCGATGCGACCTTGTGCCAGCGCTTCTAGAGGCAGCAGAAACAGCAGACTGAAGAGGAACAATCGCATCATGATCAACTCGACAAGGTAGAGGTTGCAAGGCATAGTATAGCGGCTGCATGAATGTGATGTCTCGATGTAGCCAGCTAATCCTGTTTCCGAGGACGCATGCCCCGCATTGCCCAACTCGATGGTCTGCGTGCCATAGCGGTGATGCTGGTGCTAGTTTCTCACACCCTGCATGAATCTGCACTCTATGCCCTGGGTCAGACAGGCGTTCGTCTCTTCTTCGTCCTCTCCGGTTACTTGATCACCCGTATTCTCTTCGAACAACAAGGCCAACCGCTGGGGCCGACGCTGCAGACGTTTTACATCCGCCGGTCGCTTCGCATTTTCCCCCTGTACTACCTGGCTCTCCTTGTCTGTTGCTTCGTGGCCTGGCCAGCCTTGCAGCGCACCTGGCCGTGGATGATCACCTACACCTCGAACATCCAGTTGCTCGTCGATCCGGACATCCGGCAGGGAGCCCTCAGTCACTTCTGGAGCCTGGCTGTCGAGGAGCAGTTCTATCTGATCTGGCCCATGCTCATGCTGGCCGTGCCACACCGGCATACGCTCAAGGTCATCCTGGGAGCAGTCTACCTGGCGGTGCTAGTAAGGGCGTTCAACACCTGGCTGCAGTGGCACTCGGTATGGTTCCAGACACCGGCCCAGTTTGATTCACTGGGTATGGGTGCGCTGCTGGCATACCTGCATCACCGTCAGCTACCCATGCGAAGTGATTTGGGGGTACTCCTCAAGCTGCTGGTGCTGACGCTAATGATGAAAGCAATTCCTCTGCCAGCCTTTGAGTGCGTAACCGAGGCAATGTTCCACGCTGCGCTGGTCGACTACAGCATGAACCCACGACACATCCAGTGGATTGCGCTGCTACGCACCAGGCCATTCCAGTTTGTCGGTACGCTAAGCTACGGGATCTACGTCTGGCATGGTATTCTGGCCCATCAGCCGTTCGTGGGCAGCTTCGGAGTGCAGAAATGGCTGCTCGTCACCATCTCCAGCATCGGGGCAGCGTGGTGTTCGTGGACGCTGATCGAGAAACCCATCAATGATCTGCGATTGCGGTTCCACTACTCCTCTGGCTCGTGATACCAGACAGCGTGTTGTGGCATCAGGTGGCACAGTCTCGGAACACAGCCCCAAGACCCTCGTTCCCCATACGATGTAAGGAACACGCAACGCTCACTTGGGAGCCTTCGTCCCCATCATGTCCACTCCGATCACCGAAGCAGAAGTACAGTCGCTGCGTGCTCAGCTGGATCCGCTTTACAGCGAACTGAACAAGGTGATGGTGGGCCAGCGTACGGTACTGGAACGCATGGTGATCGGGCTGCTCGTCGGCGGGCACATTCTGCTCGAAGGGGTGCCTGGCCTGGCCAAGACCCTGGCTGCCAAAACACTGGCCGAGTGCCTGCAACTCAGTTTCCACCGGATTCAGTTCACGCCTGATCTCTTGCCAGCTGACATCATCGGCACACAGATCTACAACCCCCGTACGGGCGAGTTCACCGTCAAGCACGGCCCGATCTTCGCCAACATCGTCCTGGCGGATGAGATCAACCGTGCCCCGGCCAAAGTACAGAGCGCCTTGCTGGAAGCCATGCAGGAAGGACAAGTCACCATCGGGGAAACGACACATCTTCTCCCCAAGCCCTTCCTGGTGCTGGCCACGCAGAACCCCATTGAACAGGAAGGTACGTACCCCCTGGCGGAAGCCCAGACTGACCGATTCCTGATGAAGCTGAAACTGGATTATCCCAGCGCCGCCGAGGAGCAGGCCATTCTGCAACGCATGGCACGTATCTCCGCGCCGCCCCACTCGAGTGCTGTGCTGGATGCCACCAAACTTCATGCATTCTCGAACGCGATTGACCGTATTTTCATCAATGAGAAAGTCGAGAAGTACATTGTTGAGATCGTACAGGCGACTCGCAAGCCTCAGGAACATGGTCTGAGCCTGGGTCATTATCTGCAGTATGGAGCCAGTCCCCGAGGCAGCATCTCCCTGGTACTGGCTGCCAAAGCCCATGCTTTCCTTGCGGGAAAACCCTTTGTGACGCCCGATGATGTGAAATCGGTGGCTCACGATGTCCTGCGTCACCGTCTCATGCTCAGTTACGAAGCCGAGGCGGAAGACATCACCAGCGACCGGCTGCTCCAAGACATCTTGAGCCAAATAGCGGTTCCATGATACACAGGAGCCAGTAGTCAGAATCCAGAAGCCAGCATGCAAGGCGATCTGTCATCGCCTGAGTACTGGCTTCTGGATTCTGGCTCCTGACTTCTGGTATGGAGGCGCATCATCTCACCATCTCGTTCCACGCTGATTTTTACCGTGCTGAGCCTGGTTGCCATTGCAGCATGCTGGCGGCCGACGCAAGCGATGCCGGGGTTTGATCTGTCGCCACGACCTGGCATTCACACCGTGGCCACTGCTCCCATGACCACGAGCATGATCTGGCGTCCACCCGGCGTCAAGGAAGTGCATGGCTCGTCACTGGTCGCCCTGCCCCACGATGAACTGCTTACCGTCTTCTATGGCGGCACCACCGAATCGGCACTCGATGTCCGACTTTACATGGCTCGTTACACCAAGGGGCAGTGGGAGCCCGCAAAGCTCTTCATGACACCTACCGATGTCGGGACCTCGACCCTGCGTTACACCCGCCGGGTGGGGAACAGCTCCCTGTATCGGGACAACGCCGGCAAGCTGCATCTCTTCTTCGTCACGGTCGGCTATTTCGGCTGGTCGTGTACCAGTATCAATCACATGGTGTCGCTGGACGAAGGGCATACGTGGTCTCTTCCTCAACGGGTGCTGACCACGCCGTTCTTCAATGTGAGTGCCCTGGTACGAGGCCCGGCCGTACCGCTGCAGGATGGTGGCTTTCTGCTACCCATCTACTTCGAAGTGACGAACAAGTTCCCGGAAGCGCTGCAGTACAATGCCGCTGGCGAGTTTGTCCGCAAGATTCGCATGACCAGCCAGCATGGTTCGCTTCAGCCCTGCATCGTCCCGAACACGACTTGGACCGCTCATGCCTTCATGCGGAACCGGCTGGAGGATTACAACAAGCTGAACATGCAGACGACTGCCGACGGCGGCGCCACCTGGACTCCCACGGAATCAGTCCACGAGATACCCAACTACGATGCATGTGTCGCTGCTGTCCAACTGGAAGACGGCAGTATGATCATGGCCTTCAACACCACCGGGGAACGGGAGGACCTGTATCTCGCCATCAAGCGGGAGGGCAAACCCTGGAAGACCATCTACACTCTGGACAAAATCAGTCTGCAGGCTGAGACGCCAACCGGTATAGTCGAGTTCTCGTATCCGACCATGATCCGTCATGGCAATGTCATTGATTTGACCTATTCGTACCATCGTGTCGGGCTCCGACACTGTCGCTTCACCAGCGACTGGGTAAAGGAGCAGGCACATGATTAGTGCGACCTGGGTGCTGGGATTTTTCGGCCTGACACTGATGCTCGCCGGTGCATTCGTTCAAGCAGGGCTTTGGCTGCGCTGCAAACAGCGGGAACTCGCCTGGCTTTTCACGCTGGGAGTGGCGCTGGCGCTGCTACCCTGGCTGGGTGAAATGCCAGTGGTCTACTTCCTGCGTGGTGTAGCAGGCGACCTCAGCATCGCTTCAGTCATCCTGATTGTGGGACTGTACTACCGGATACTGGTCAGGGATGATCGTGAACCAGCCCACTGGTCGCAGGGGCTGATACTCGCCAGTCTCCTGGGCACGCTCTATGCCTGTACGCTGGGCTACATCCACTACGATCTGTACAGCTGGGGCTTCCAGCGGCAGTGGAT
Source organism: Gemmatales bacterium (assembly GCA_046350055.1). GTDB lineage: Bacteria > Planctomycetota > Planctomycetia > Gemmatales > HRBIN36 > JAEUIE01. The sequence continues at coordinate 1,426,058 of JAXMBC010000001.1, forward strand.
GTTGCCGGGACTTTTCGTCCTGATGCTGTGGGCCTGGCACTATAATCGAGCACTGGCAGTGGGTTGGCTTTGCGGGGTATCGCTCTTCGCCATGGGGCTTCTGCCGACCCGCAACTTGTGGGATGCTTTGTTTGATCCGTATTTGTTCATGGGCAGCCTGTGGACACTGGTCAACCAGGCAGTGCGTCTGGTACTGCAGCGTTCCCCACGAACAACAGCGACTGCGACGGTACTATTGAAACAGGCAGCGTAAACAGGAATGGCACAGACAGGCATAGCCATCTGTGCCACTCTATTCGCATAGCTTGAGCGTGTGTTAGCTCTCCCAGATCGGGTGCTTGACCTTATCCTTCTGGGCGAGGATGTCGTCGATCTTGGGTTCTACGTTCACAGCCCGCTTGATAGCCAGCTTGGTGGCATCGTAGTTGTACTGGTAAATCTTCTTGTTATCGCTGGCCTGCGGGTGAATGAACACACCACAGACGCAAACAAGTTCATCCGCTGTGCCCTTGGGCAGCACACCTTCCGCAACAGCGTCGGTCATGGCCTTGGCAACGGCTTTTTGAGCAGGACCAAACATCTGGGCAGCCTGGCTCATGCCTTTGATGGTGACCTTGGTGATCATCACCGTGGCTGGTTTGCAGATAAGATTAGGTGTGAGAACGGCCAGCAGGTTGTTATGCCCGGCGGACTGATTGGCCAATGCGTTGGCAAAGGCAACACCGACAGGACCATCCTTTGAACCCAGCAGCAGATCGATGTGGGCAATTTCATTGCCTTCACCACACAGTGCTTCGCCGATGTACATGGACATGCTGCATACTCCCGGAAAGGTGACATTGGTTGGGTTGCGCGCTACGCCGATACGATATGGCCTGCGGGAGGAGAGTCAAAGCAGCCGTCCCACATGCAGCCAGATTTCGAGATCGAAGTTGACGACGCCGGCCTGTGCATACTTGTCGAATAACAGACGCATGCGATGCATGAACGGAGCAAAGGCTGCTGATTCCGGTGCAGGGATATACGACGATGAAAGCACACGGGCTTCAAACAGTTCCCAGGTGAGACGCTGGGAATTCGGTAACGTGGTATTCTGGTAACCGTCTGGAAAGAAGGCGGCAGAACGTGCTGGACTGCGATAGAGTGTGGTCAGCCGCGGATATTCCGGGCAGTGGGCCAGCAGTACATCTTCGTATTCACGATGGAGCGGGCTGGCATCGTGGTTACGGTGATTCCACATGGCCAGGAAGTAGCCGGGCGGACGCAGGATACGTTGCATTTCCCTGCGTGTTCGGTCGAGATCGAACCAGTGAAACGCCTGGGCGGCAAAGGCAAAGTCTGCTGAACGATCTGGTAGCGAGGTCGCTTCCGCCGTGCCATGGACGGAACGATATCGTGGATACGTCTGTAGGTACTTATCGCCTTCCTGGCGCATCGGCGAATTTGGCTCTACCCCGAGCACGCTGTACCCTGCCTGCAGAAACGGTTCAGCCGAGAGACCCGTTCCACTGCCGATGTCGACGAGAGTCATGCCGGCATGGAGGATGCCTTGCTGTTGGAGCCAGGTTACGATGCTGGCAGGGTAACGGGGCCGGGCCTTCGCATAGACTTCGGCCTTGGTGCTGAATCGAGTTGTGGCATCAGCAAAGGACATGGTGCTATTCATCCCACGAGTTCACGCCACAGCGCTTTGTAATACTTCAACAGCAGCGCTCCATTGATTGGGTCCACCTTCTCGGGAATCTCCACCAGCGTGACCCGGTCGTACTGCATCGACTTCAGGCACTGGAACAGTTCACGGTACGGGTAGCTGCCATAGAGAGCATTGATGTGACATGATTTGATCCAGGGCTTCAGCAACTCAAAGTATGGCTTCACGGAACCATCCTTGATGTCCTCCTTGTTCGAGTTCCAGGTCACACCCACATTCGGCAGGTTGCAGATCTCCATGATCGTTTTCATACGTGGGGGATGACTGGTACCACCGCCATGCACTTCAACCCAGACTTCACAGCCAAGGTCAGCAGCTGTTTTGCCACAGGGTACGAGCGCATTCCCAATCTGCTCCAGGGTTTTCTCTTCCGGCACGTTCTTCGGCAAGCCATTGGGCCGTACCTTCACGCCCCGGGCACCCAGATCGTGAGCCAGTTCAAGGAACTGCTTGCATGTTTCGATATTCTTCTGCACTACACTGTTGTCAGAACTGTGGAACTCACAAGTGCTTCCCAGACCCCAGATCACAACACCCGCATCAGCAAAGCGCTGCTTCACCTCAGCGCGCTTTTCCCTGGAGAGAGTCGGCTCCACGCCATGCTTATGAGTGGTACGAAGCTCAACAGCAGCCAGTCCTGCTTCCCTGCAGACTTTCAAGATCGTTGGCATGTCCCACTCGGCTGCAATGTTATAGGTGACGATGCCCAGCTTGAACTTTGCTTCCACCGTTGAAGGGGGTGATTCAGCTGATGACAAACCCGCAGCTCCCAGTATTGCTGCGCTGCCTGCTAGAAAACCACGGCGACCGAGTGTATGATGCATGCGTCAGTTCCAGGCGAAGAAGTGGCTCCAGCCGATAGCTGAGTCTACCTCAACTCACCTTGGAGCATCAGCAAAATATTTCCCAACGAGGCTGACAATCACTCGTCAACAACTGCGTCGCCCTGACGTCAGTGGCCTGTGCATAAACCTGTTCATAACTGTGTTCATGGATTGTTCATCGATTGAACGACTTTCTCGATGTTCATTACTTCTACTTCCATTACACATCTTCCTACGTCTCATCGACTACTTACCGACATGGTGTGAACACATGACCTGATGTCGCAAAGTGTTCCCATCCCTGTGCTTCTGACGTGCATCACGCACTTATGCACACCCTGACCCGCCACTACTATCTCTTCTGCTGTTCTTTATTTATTCTTAAAAAGAGAATACAAGAGTAGGTCACCAGCCCATGTCCGGGTACGACCCAAAACAGGAAATTCCTTGTAGACTGACGGAGTGAACCTGCTAGATTCCTAACAGAACCATCGAGAGTGAGCAGCATGAAAGCAGTGTTTGACCGGGAAGCGCTGGCCGCCGCATTCCAACTGACTAGCAGTGTGGTGCCGGCCCGTACGCCCAAGGTCATCCTGCAGAACGTGAAGCTCAGTGTGACCAAGAAGCAGGCTGTGCTGAAAGCGACTGATCTTGAATCCGTTGGAATCAGCATGGAAGTCCGGGGAGTGCAGGTGGAGGAGCCCGGTGATCTGCTCCTTCCCACCGGCCGTACCAACAGCATCCTGCGTGAGTGCAGCGACCAGGAGCTTAAAATCGAGGGCAACGAGGATGGTACCACCATCCGTGGCCAGTTCAGCGAGTTTGAACTCCCGGGCGAAGATCCGGATCAGTATCCCACCGTCACGGGTTTCGAAGGTGAGAAATATCACAGCATTCCCAGCGGTCAACTCAAGGAGATGATCAAGCGGACCGGGTTTGCTGCAGCGACGGAATCAGCACGCTACGCTCTGACAGGAGTGATGTGGGAACTGAGTGAGGATAAGGTCCGGCTGGTCGCCACCGATGGTAAACGCATGGCAGTGGTGGACGGCAAGGGTCAAGCCCACGGTGGCCACACCACGGGCAGCCACACCCCCGTGGTTCCCACCAAGGTGATGCAGTTGCTTGACAAGAACCTGGTGGAGGGAGATGACCCGGTTCTGGTAAAGATCAGCACGAATGATGCCTTGTTCAAGGTGGGCAAAGCAGAGATCTACGGTCGTCTTGTCGAGGGCCGCTACCCCACCTATCGCGAGGTATTTCCCAAGAAGACGGCAGTCAAAATTCCCCTTATGGTGGGCCCCCTGTCATCCGTGATCCGCCAGGCAGCGATCCTGACCGATGAAGATACCCGGGGCGTCGATTTCAACTTTGCCAAGGGTACACTGACACTGAATGCCAAGGTGGCGGAGAAAGGGCGAGCCAAAATTCAGCTGCCTGTGGCCTACGATGGCAAGCCGATGACCACGACATTCGATCCCAAGCTCGTTCTCGACATGCTTCGTGTGCTGGAAGCGGATACCGAGATCACGCTGGAGCTGGTAGAGAACAATACCGTTGCACTCTTTACCGCCCCGGGTGATTACAGTTACATCGTGGTCCCCCTGACCCGGAGCGAGGGGAAGTAGCATCCTCTCGTCAGATTCCAACTTCCGCATACCCGCTCTTCATTCATGTCCACCTTCGTTCCCTTCCCTGAAGAGCGTGGCATCGAGCCACTGAAAGAAGTACTTTCACGGGTGATGATTGCGCGAGGGTGGGGCAAGGTCAGTGCCCAGGCGCGGCTCGAAGGGGCGTGGCACGACGTTGTAGGTCCCGACTGGAAGCCATTCACCCAGGCACTCGCCATCAAGCGGGGCGTCCTGGAAGTACATGTTCGTGACGCAGCCATGCACCAGCAACTGGTGATGAGCAAAGGCCGGCTGCTCAAGGCGATCCAGGAGAAACTGGGGCCTCAGGTCAAGGAAATCCGGATACGGGTGGGGTAGCTGCATCCAAAGGGACATCTCCGGCGAAGGACACGTGATTCCCGGAGTTCTTGCATGCTTACCTGTATTCTCGCCCTGTGCCTGACTGTAGACACCGAGACCTGGCCTCAGTGGCGCGGGCCGACGCGAGATGGCCTGGTGACCAGCACAGTAACGTGGCCCGATAAGCTCCAGGGTGAAGCCCTTACCCAGCTCTGGCGGATTGATCTCGGCCCGAGCTACTCCGGCCCGATTGTCACTGCAGACAAGGTTTTCGTCACCGAAACCTTGAACAAAAAGACCGAGACGGTCAAAGCCCTCGACCGCAAGACAGGCAAGCTCCTATGGACCCGTGAATGGGAAGGAGCCATGACCGTTCCCTTCTTTGCCAAGGCGAATGGCGACTGGATTCGCAGTACCCCGGCCTATGATGGTCAATCCCTCTACGTCGCTGGTATGCGCGATGTGCTCGTTTGTCTGGATACCAACACCGGCAGCGAACGCTGGCGTATCGACTTCGTCAAGGAAACTGGAACCAAGATCCCTGACTTCGGTTTCGTCTGCTCCCCCCTCGTCGTTGGCGAGCATGTTTACGTGCAGGCGGGCGGCGGCTTTGCTAAAGTCGACAAGACCACCGGTAAGATCGTCTGGAAAACCCTCGACGATGGCGGTGGAATGAATGGCTCTGCCTTCTCATCACCTGTCTTCACTAGGCTGCACGGTAAGGATATCCTCATTGTGCAGACCCGCACCAAGCTTGCCGGTGTCGATCCCGCGGACGGCAAAGTCCTCTGGCAGGAAGAAGTCCCCGCCTTCCGGGGCATGAACATCCTCACCCCTACCATCGTTGGCGATGCCATCTTCACCAGCAGCCATTCGGGCGGTACTTTCCTGTACGGAGTCAAAGAAGGCAATGCCGGAGTGCAGCAGACCTGGAAGCAGCGATTCGATGGCTACATGTCGTCGCCCATCATCATTGATGGCCATGCCTACCTGCACCTGAAAAACCAGCGATTCTGTTGTGTCGAGGTGAAGACGGGCACATCAAAGTGGACCACGCCCAAGACCTTTGGCAAATACTGGAGCATGGTCGCACAGAAGGACAAGATTCTCGCTCTCGATGAGAACGGCGAACTGTTGCTGATCCACGCGACGCCGGAGAAGTTCGACCTGCTCGACCGGAAGAAAGTGAGTACCAGTGAAGCCTGGGCCCACCTGGCTGTGGTGGGTGATGAAGTCTATGTGCGTGATCTGCAGGGGTTGAGCGTCTTCCGCTGGAAGAAATGAGCTTTGCATCACGACAGACCTGTGTAGCATGGTCACAGGTATCCAGTCGTCTCTCTCCTGTTCAGACACACTATGCAACTCTCCTACTCCCATGGCGCGTCGCCGGTTCCGTTGCTTGGCGAGACGATCGGAATGCAGCTTCGCCGGGTGGTGGAGCGTTTCCCGCAGCGTGAAGCACTGGTTGTGAGTTCTCAGCGGTACCGGGCAACGTATTCCGAGCTGTGGCAATCCATCGACGCTTGTGCCCGCGGGTTGCTTGCCCTGGGCGTGAAGATGGGCGATCGGGTAGGGATCTGGTCGCCGAACCGGTATGAATGGGTAGTGGTGCAATATGCCACTGCTCGCGTAGGTGCCATCCTCGTCAATGTGAATCCAGCCTACCAGGCCCCGGAACTGGAGTATGTATTACAGCAGGCAGGCATCAGCGTTCTGCTGCATGCGGCAGGTTTCAAACAGAGCAACTACCTGGACATGATCGACACCGTTCGGCCCCGGTGCGAACAGCTCCAGAAGACCATCTTCCTGGACACCGATTGGCAGCAGCTGCTGGCAGCCGGGCAAGGGGTTTCTGCGCAGCAGCTGGAAGAACGCGAAGCTACTCTGCACTTTGATGATCCCGTCAACATCCAGTACACCTCGGGCACGACGGGGCATCCCAAGGGAGCAACGCTCACCCATCACAACATCCTGAACAATGCATACTTCGTGGGTGAGGTGCTGGGCTATTCAGAGGTGGATCGTGTGTGTGTACCGGTGCCGTTCTACCACTGCTTTGGCATGGTGCTGGGCAACCTGGCGACACTGGCACGTGGCGGGTGCGTGGTGGCACCCGGAGAAGCCTTCGCAGCCCGGCCCACTCTCGAAGCAGTTGCGGCGGAGCGCTGCACCTCGCTGTATGGTGTACCCACCATGTTTCGCTGCATCCTCGAAGAGTCTGACTTTGCATCGTTTGATGTGACCTCGCTCCGCACCGGTGTGATGGCGGGAGCGCCCTGCCCCATCGAACTCATGCGCGAAGTAATCGACCGACTGCACATGCCCGAGGTAGCCATTGGCTATGGCATGACCGAGACGTCGCCCATCTCCACGATGTCGCTGCGGGATGATTCCCTGGAACGACGGGTGAGCACTGTGGGCAAGGTGCATCCTCATGTAGAGGTCTGTATCTGTGATCCAGCCAGCAATCAACTGGTGCCACGTGGTACACCGGGGGAACTCCGCACCCGGGGCTACAGCGTCATGCAAGGTTACTGGAACAACCCGGAAGCGACGGCGGCGAGCCTGGATGCTGCGGGCTGGATGAAGACAGGCGACCTCGCCATCATGGACGACGATGGTTACCTCAGCATCGTTGGACGGCTCAAGGACATGATCATCCGTGGCGGTGAGAATATCTACCCCGCGGAGATTGAAGCGGTGCTGCACACCCATCCCGATGTGAGCGAAGCACATATTGTCGGTGTGCCGAGTGCCAGGTATGGCGAAGAAGTCATGGCGTGGATACGGCTGCGACCCGGAGCAACATTGGAGGCAGCGACGCTCATCGAGTACTGCAAGCCCCGGCTGAGCAGCTTCAAGATTCCCCGGCACTGGCAGTTCGTCGAGCACTTCCCGATGACTGTAACGGGGAAGGTGCAGAAGTATCAGTTGCGGGAGATGGGAGCGAAGCTGCTTGGCGTGCTCCACTAAACGAAAACACCGCATGGGGCGACCATGCGGTGATCGATTCGTAGTGAATCGGGTAACTTAGTTGCCGTCCTTCTTCTTGCGGTTCTTGCTCATCTCTTCGCGGTACTTCTTGTACTCTTCGAGAGTCACGTTGCCGTCCTTGTTGCCGTCCATGCGGTCGAACTGCTTGTTGGCGAACTCAGCGTCTTCTTCGAGGCGCTTGGCCAGACGTTCGTCAGCCTTGAGGAACTTGGTGTACTCTTCCTTGGTGACCTTGCCGTTACCGTCAGCATCCATCTTCTTGAAGGTTTCTTCAGGGGTGGCGCGGTTGCCCTTGCCCCGTTCCTTCTTCTTTTCGTCCTGGGCCATGCCGGGGGCACAGAAAAGCAATGCCAGTGCGACTGCCAGAACCATCTTCCACGCTTTCATCGAACTCTCCTCGGGTTGGTGTTACTGCCGATCTTCTGTAGTAGAAGGGTATGGCATCTAACACCATCATAACAAGATTAGACTGCCATTCTCATAGAATTCTCCCATGTCGTTATGTCAAGTGGTAACGGGTGCAACAGGTCTGCTGGGCTCCCACCTGGCAGAGCAGTTGACTCTGGCGGGGCATCGAGTAAGAGCCCTGGTTCGCCCGACTAGTGACACTGAATATTTGCAGAGTATCGGGGTTGAGTGCCTGGCCGGCGATTTAGGCGATGCCGCGAGTTTGCGGCAGGCCATGAATGGTGCAGATACTGTCTATCACAGTGCGGCTAAGGTAGGCGACTGGGGACGCCCCTCTGAATTCCAGCGTGACACTGTCGAAGGCACGCGCAACGTGGCGGAAGCCTGCCTGGCGGCCGGGGTGCGTCGGCTGGTTCATGTCAGTTCCACCAGTGCTTACGGTCATCCTTCCGACAGTGTTGAAACCGTAGATGAAACCCACCCGCTGGGTGAACGATTCTGGATCTGGGACTACTACACCAGAGCCAAAGTCGAAGCGGAACGGCTCCTCTGGGCCATGTATGAGAAGCAAAAGCTGCCACTAACCGTCGTTCGCCCCAGCTGGCTCTACGGTCCGCGTGACCGGTTGTCCATTCATCGCATGCATGGCATTCTGTCACAGAAAAAGGTGCGCATCATAGGGCCGGGCACTAACCGCATGAACACGATCTATGCCGGGAGCGTGGCCCGCTGCTGTCTGCTCGCTGCTGCCAGCGAGAAAGCCCTCGGGCAGGCGTACAATGCGACCAACGATGGCATCATCACCCAGCAAGGCTGGTTTGACCTGTGGGCCGAGGAGTTCGGCTTACCCAAGCCTACGGTGCATGTGCCATACAAGCTGGCGTTTCATGCCGGCCTGGTGATGGAGGCGTGTTACCGCGCGGTGGGAGCGAAGAAACCACCGCTTATCACCCGCTATGCTGCCTGGCTGCTCGGCCGGCCCACATACTATGTGACGGGCAAAGCTGAACGCGAACTCGGCTGGTCCCCGATGGTGAGGTATCCGGAAGGTGTTCGGCTGGCAGTCGAGTGGTACCGGGGCCAACAGGGTCAGTTGGCTACCGGGAAGGCCAGTTGAAACGTGGTACCCTGCCCCACCTTGCTCTTCACGGTAATGGTGCCACCCATTTTGTGAACAATACGCTGCACGGAAGCCAGCCCCAGTCCGGTGCCTTTGCCGGTCTCCTTGGTGGTAAAGAAGGGCTGAAAAAGCTGAGCCTGCGTTGCTTCATCCATGCCTGCACCGGTGTCGGTGATTTCCAGTAGCACTTTCTTGTCGTCAACTTCGCTGGGCAGCGTGCGGATCGTCACGCGGCCTGCATCGGTAATCGCATCGCGAGCGTTGAGGATGAGATTGAGCAGGACCTGTTCCACGGAACCCAGGTCCGCCAGTATGCGGGGAAGCCCGGTTGCCAGGTTCAGCTTCAGATCGATGCCGGTGCCCAGGGCACTTTTCAGCATGCGCTGGCAATCGCTGATAATGGTGTTGAGGTGGACTTTGACTGGTATGGTGACCTGCCTGCGGCTGAAGTCGAGCATCTGACGCGACATTTCCGACGCCACGATGGCAGCTTTGCGGATTTCCTTCAGCATGCTCGCTACTTCTTCGCTCGGCTTGGCTTCGAGAGCAAGGTCGGCGAAGTTCAGCACAACCGTCAGGTGATTGTTGAAGTCGTGGGCGATGCCACCGGCGAGCAGCCCCATCGCCTGCATGCGTTCGCTTTGGCGGAGTTGTGCTTCGAGCCTTCGCCGTTCTGTCACATTACGGGCGATTACTTCCACACTTTTGGTCTTGCCCGCTTCCGTTCGTTCCCGACGCAGGTTCATTTCGAGAACGACAGGTTGCTTGTCCTTGCTGAGTAGCACCAGATCACTGAGAGCACGCTCCTTGCTGCCTTCAAAGAAGACAGAATCTCCGTCAGCGCGCTGCATGTATTGGGTGAGGTTGGTGCCTAACAGTTTTTCCCGGGGAAAGCCGAGCAGTTCCACACCGGCATTGTTGATGGCCAGGATATTGCCGTTGCGATCCAGCCGGAAGACGACGTCGCTGGCATGCTCGATCAGTTCGGCGTAGAGCTTGGCGTGTTCTTCATCGTGTATTGCCTGCTCTTTATTCTCTTTGAGCTGTCGAGTCAGTGCAATGCGCAGGTATGTGGCCCAAATCATGATGATCAGGGCAATGAAAGCCAGGCTGATGAGAATGAACCGGCCGTCCTCCCAGAAGGGCGACGCAGTTTGGGCAAGGATCATGTGTCACAGACAACAGGAGGCGAGATGCAAGTACTATATCTTCAACAGGATAAATTGCTAATGGAATGTAGCGGATAGATTAAAGCCCGGAAAGGCCGGCACTTCGCACATGATTCTTTGATGAGTCTGCCAAGTAGCTGTTGACATACCCCCGGTGAACGAATTATACCTAAAACATTAGGTTATTACACTGGAGCTCTTTTATGACACTGCTCGTTCGTCTGGCTCTCTGCGCAGTCTTTTTCCTGCCCAGCCCTGCGTGTGCGCAGGTCTTCCAGTTTGGCGGACCGGCTGGAGGCGCTGCGCCGGCGATGCCCAAATACATGATGCTGTATTCCAAGGCTGTCAAAGACGAGTTGAAGATCACCACGGAGCAGGACAAAAAGATTCAGGCCAAGATCAAGGAACTGACTCCGGAAGGCGGTTTTGTCATGCCGCAGCCTGGCAAGGATGGTGCAGCTGGGGATGGCCCGAAAGTGACAATGAGCTTCAGCTTCAAGAGTGCCGATGGTGGTGGAGCGGCATCTCCACCGATTGCCCTGGGCGGCAACTTTGCTGGTATGCCTGATTTCAAGAAGATCGATGAAGAAGTGAACAAGCTGCTGGAGCAACCCCAGCGGGATCGCCTCAAACAGTTGGCCCTGCAACGTCAAGGACTGACTGCCCTGGCTACGGATGAGGTGGCCAGGGAGGTGCAACTGGAAACAGAGCAGAAAGAAATGGTGAAACACATCCTCGACGACCAGCGGAAGAAGACACAGGAGTTTTTCCAGGAGATGTTCCAGAACGGTGGTCCGGGCAATATTGACCGCACCAAGGTCGGCGACTTCATGAAGAAGCAACGTGAGCAGACCGAAGCGGACCTGGCCATTGTGCTCACCCCGGAACAGAAGGCCAAGTGGGAGGAGTTGCAGGGTGCGAAGTTTGATTTCAAGAAGCCGTAAGCAGCTTGAAAAGGGTGTCCAGCAAGACCCGGAGGCCCGTTCCAGCTACCCTGGAACGGGCCTCTTCTCTTGCATTCCCGTCGCTATCGGGTACACTTGCTATTGGCTCAGGAAACGTCGTCGGCTGCTGCGTCTACCTACCTCGCTGCCGGCCGTTCCGCATGCCACTGTCCCCTGCCTCGTCAGCCCACCTTCCGTCAGGTAAGCTGCCATGAAATGGTTGCTCTCCAGTTTTGCCCTGTCGCTCCTCGTTGCCGCTGCGCTTCATTCTCCTGCGAATGAGCCGTCTGCTGTCACGCTGCAGGCCTTCCCTGAACGCATTGCCTTGAACGGCAGCGATGACGCCCGACAACTCGTTGTCACCGCTCAGCAGGCGACAAGTGCCCTCGACGTGACTGCCGATGCCAGGGTCACCGTGGCGGATCCCAGGCTGGCCAAGGTGCTGCCCGGCGGGCGGGTTATCCCGCTGGCTAATGGCAAAACCACGCTCACACTCGAACATGCCGGGCAGAAGGTGACTATCCCATTAGACATTCAGCATGTCGGTGATAACCTGCCCATTAACTTCCCCAATCAGATTGTCCCTCTCTTCACCAAGCTGGGTTGCAATGCTGGCGGCTGTCATGGCAAAGCGAGTGGACAGAACGGGTTTCGTCTGTCCCTGCTTGGCTTCGAGCCTGATCTCGATTACCAGACGCTGGTCAAGGAAGGCCGTGGCCGACGCCTGTTTCCGGCTGCCCCTGATGAAAGTCTGCTGCTCAAGAAAGGCATTGGCTCGATGCCTCACGGTGGCGGCAAGAAGCTGGAAAAGGAGAGCGACGAATACAAGACCCTGCGCCGCTGGATCGCTGCCGGCATGCCGTGGGGCGAAACCACCGACCCGACCGTGACCAGAGTGACCGTCTACCCGGAACAGCGGACCGTGCAACGCAATGGCCGCCAGCAACTTGCGGTGCTTGCTCACTACTCCAATGGCAGCATCGAAGATGTTACCCGCCGGGCTCAGTACGAGAGCAATGAAACGGACATTGCCACCGTCGATACCAATGGCCTTGTCAATGTAGGCAACAGCAGTGGGGAAGCGGGCATTATGGTTCGCTACCAGGGCAACGTGACAGTCTTCCGGGCCACGGTGCCGCTGGGTGCCAGGATTCCCAGCTACGACTTCCCGCATGCCAACTACATCGATACTCACATCCATGCCAAATATCAGCAACTGGGCCTCGTGCCTTCGGAGCTGTCGAGTGATGCAGTGTTTCTGCGCCGGGTATCGATCGATCTGAACGGCACCCTGCCCACGCCAGATGATGTGCAGAAGTTCGTGGCAGACAAGTCAGCTGACAAACGGGCCAAACTGATCGATTCCCTGCTGGAGAAGCCTGAGTATGCCTATCTCTTCGCCAATAAGTGGGCAGACATCCTCAAGGTAAAACGCAACGGCGATCCCAAACGGGCTCCCGGTACCCATGCGTTTCATGGTTGGCTGATGCAGTCCATCGCAGCAGACCTGCCCTACGACCAGTTTGTCCGGGCGATCATCGCTGCGACGGGTGACGAGACCATTCATCCTCCCGTCGTGTGGTACAAGGAAGAACGTGATCTTGCTGCGCTGGTGGACGACACTGCACAGGTATTCCTTGGTCAGCGCCTGGCCTGTGCCAATTGCCATCACCATCCTTTTGAGAAGTGGAGCCAGGACGACTACTGGGGAATGGCCAGCTTCTATGGCCGAGTGGCACGAAAGAACATTCCCATCCCCGGCGCCCCCAATACCCGTGGCGACCAGTTGTTGCGACTGTGGGTTCGCACCACCGGCACAGCGACCAACAAACGCACCAACAAGCCTGCTGCGATCAAGGCCCTGGATGCTCCGGAAGAGAAGATCGACAATGGCGATGATCCCCGCAATCACCTCGTCGACTGGATGGTCGATAAGAACAATCCTTTTGTCGCCAAGGCGATCGTCAACCGATACTGGGCCCACTTCTTCGGTCGTGGCATTGTCGATCCGCTGGATGACATGCGTGTGACTAACCCGCCGAGCAATCCCGCACTGCTGAATGCGCTGGCCGACGATTTCGTCAAGAATGGCATGAGCCTGAAACGGCTGGTACGGACGATCGTGATGAGCCGAACCTACCAGCTCAGTGCTGTGCCCAACGAATTCAACAAGGGGGACAAGCAGAACTTCACCCGCTTCTACCCGCGCCGCCTGGGGGCCGAAGTGCTGCTCGATGCAGTGAGCCAGGTGACGAGCAGCCCCAGTGCTTTCGCCGGGTTGCCTACCGATACCCATGGTCCCCGCCGGGCCATGATGCTGCCAGACGAGAACCACGGCAGCTACTTCCTGGAAGTGTTCGGCAAGCCTGCACGTACATCATCTTGCGAATGTGAACGCACCAATGATGCCAATCTGGCTCAGGCGCTGCACTTGCTCAATAGTGATGAAGTGCAGCAGAAGCTGAGTCGAGCCGGGGCCCGGGCAGATCAGCTTGCCCAGGACAAGACCCGCGATGATACCGCCAAGGTGAAGGATCTGTTCCTCTGGTGCTATGGCCGACTGCCAACCGAAAAGCAGTTAGCTACCTCGCTGGATCACCTGAAGAAGCAGACCAGCCGCAAGCAGGGTTACGAGAACCTGCTCTGGGCACTGGTGAACACCAAAGAGTTTCTGTTTGTTCAATAACCTCGCAGGTTCCCAGATGACTTGAGCATTGCTTGCCGCATTTTCATCACTTCGTCAGAAAAACGATATGAACATAAGATCGTAATGGATGGTGGCTTAACCTTAATGGCATTCTGGCTATGCTTTTGGTGAGAGTGGCGGGCGCAGCAAGGGAGTACTGCTGTTATGACTGTCTTCTTGAACAACAGAGGTTGAATCAACCAATATAGAAAGACAAGGAATAGAAGTAATGGCAGAAGAATGATTGCCAAATCCATGGCAGATGTATCAAATGCAGAAACATACCAGGGTTTTTGTGAAAAGCGGATGCTTTCATATGTTTGTGTTGGTTCACCGCATAAGAAGCAATATGGTGGAAGTGATTTCGACTCAGCTTCCGAAATTGATAATTCAATTTCAGTCAAGACAATTTTGTATATGGCCATTGTGTTGTCCTAAGGACGCCAAATTTCATTTACGATGGTGCTTGTCATACTTTTCAATTCCCGGCCAGTGACTCATCACCAGGTCAGCCACTTGTTGCAATTCTTTTCTACTGGCACCGCTGACTGCATGTACCGCAGGCCATGCATCACTACTGCAACATACCGGGCCAGCGTGCTGGCATTGGTTCCGGCTGGCAAATCGCCATCCTTGATGCTTGTTGATACCGTTCCTTCAGTAGTAACATTCCCTGATTCCTTTGAAGCGATTCCGCCTGGGTTACCGGCGAGACGCTTTACATTTCGGGTGGGATGCGGTAATTACTTCCGCTTGGGCATGTAACCAGCGTCTTCGTACTCTTTGATCTTGCGATAGAGCGTACGTTCGCCGATGGCGAGCATCTGGGCGGCTTCTTCACGGTTGCCGTTCGTCAGGTCCAGGGCCTGCATGATGTAGTAGCGTTCCACATCAGCCAGGGGTTTACCGACCAGTGAGCTGTCCCCCATCGGGATGGCGACTGCATCCTGAGCTTTGCCCAGGCCATCGTTCTCGGGCAGGTCGTCGATGCCGAGGATGCCATCGCGGTCCACTGCCACCATGCTTTCGATGACATGGCGGAGTTCGCGGACGTTGCCGGGCCAGTCGTAGCTGGCGAACATGCGGCGGACTTCCGCTGCAATGGTCTTTACATCGCGGCCATAGCGGGTGGCAAACTCCTTCATGAAGTGGCTGGCCAGCAGTGTCAAATCCTCGCGGCGTTCGCGGAGCGGAGGCAGCTTGATAGTCACCACTTTCAGGCGATAGTACAGGTCTTGTCGGAAGGTACCCTTGGCAACGGCTTGCTCGAGGTCGCGGTGGGTGGCGGAGATGACTCGTACATTCACTTTGATCGGTTCGTTTCCGCCGACGCGATACACCTGCCCATCTTCCAGCACCCGCAACAACTTCTGTTGCAGGGGCAATGGCATGTCGCCCAGTTCATCGAGGAAAAGGGTACCGCCATTGGCGTACTCGAATTTGCCCTTGCGCTGCCGGTCGGCACCGGTGTAGGCCCCGGCTTCGTGGCCGAAGAGTTCATCCTCGAGCAGGTTTTCGTTGAGGGCGGTACAGTTCAGCGGCACGAAGGGCTTGTTCTTGCGCGGGCTGTTGAAGTGGAGCGCTTTGGCCGCCAGTTCCTTGCCGGTGCCGGTTTCACCCTGGATGAGCACACGGCTATCAGTCGGGGCGAGTTGCTTGAGACGATCCAGCACGGCATGCATCAACGGGCTGGAGCCGATGACGCCTTCGAAGCCGAAGCGTTCGTCGAGTTGCCTCTGGAGTTCCTTGTTGGTTTGCGAGAGGCGATGCCGCTGGGTGTACTTGTCCACCACGGCCCGGAGTTCGTTGATGTCGACGGGCTTGGTGAGGTAAGTCGCAGCTCCACCCTGCATGGCGGCGACAGCAGTCTTGATGTCCCCATGTCCGGTGACCAGTACCACCTCGGCATCGGGCAATTCCATCTTGGCTTTGCGGAGGATGGCCAGGCCATCGACGCCTTCCATGCGAAGGTCGGTGATGACCACGTCGAAGTCTTCGTTCTCGATCTTCTGGAGGCCTTCCTGGCCGCTGGTGGCGATGGTGCAGTCGTAGCCGATGCGTGACAGGCTTTCAGCCACGGCCTGGGCGTGGACTTCCTGATCGTCGACTACCAGTACTTGTATTTGCTCACCGCTCATAGCCATCCGGGGGTTGCAACTGTTATCGCGTATCAACTGTCAGGACTATCTTAGTCGAATCCACGGGCAGAATGCTAGAAGCCCCTTGAAAATGAGAAGGGAATCGAAGTTAATGGAAGTGAGGTTGCCATCTCCTCCGGGGATGAGGCCTCCCGAATCAGGACATGCATTTGACCCGTCTCACTCACATCCTGAAGCTTGCGCTGCGGAACCTGATGGCCCAGCGGTTGCGCTCCCTCCTGACGGTGCTGGGCATTGTGCTGGGTGTGGCGTCGGTCATTATCATGCTGGCGGTGGGTGAAGCGGCTCGGTTTGAAGCCATTGAGCAGATTCGGCAGTTGGGTGCGACCAACGTCATCATTCGCTCGGCCAAGCCGACGGGCGAGGAGAAGAAAGAACGACAGCAGCAGTTCATTCTCGACTATGGCCTGAAGATGGCAGATTTCTACCGCATTCAGGAGACCATTCCCTGCGTGACCGATGTGACTGCTACCCGCGAGTTTGTCAAGGAAGTGCGGTATCTGGATCGCAGGATCGATGCCCGCATCGTCGCAGCCTCTCCCGAACAGCAGGAGCAGGCTAACCTCAGGATGGCGAGTGGGCGGTTTCTATCCGACGTCGACGAAGCTGGCAAAGCCAACATCTGCATCATCGGCTTCGAAGTGGCGGAGAAACTCTTTCCCTACGAAGACCCGATGAACAAGGCGGTGCGGATCGATGGCAATCATTTCTATCGTATCGTCGGCGTCACGGAACAGCGTGGTGCCAGCAAGCCCGGTACTGGCGAGATTCGTGACTACGACAAGGAAGTTTATATCCCCTTTACCACCGACAAGGTACGCAATGGCAGTATCATCATGACGATGAAGGCAGGCAGTTTCCAGGCGGAGAAACTGGAACTCAGTCAGATTACTGTCAGTGTTGATCGGCTGGAGAATGTCAAAAGCACCGCGGAAGTGATCAACTGCCTGCTGGAGCAGTATCACCCGCAGAAGGATTATGCGATCACGGTGCCGCTCGATCTGCTGGAGAAAGCAGAGCGGACGCAGCGGATCTTCTCGCTGGTACTGGGTGCCATCGCGTCCATTTCGCTGGTAGTGGGTGGCATCGGGATCATGAACATCATGCTGGCGACGGTGACCGAGCGAACACGCGAGATTGGCATCCGACGGGCGCTGGGTGCCAAGCGGGGGGATATCACCTCGCAATTCCTGGCCGAGAGCGTGGTGCTGACCAGCCTGGGTGGTTTGCTGGGCGTGGGTCTGGGTGTTGGTGGCTCTCTCATGGTCACCCGGTTCTTTGAATTACCGACGATCATAACACCCTGGTCGGCCATCGTGGCCTTTGGCGTATCTGTGATGGTGGGACTGATGTTTGGTATCTACCCCGCCCGCCGGGCAGCGCTGATGGATCCCATCGAAGCCTTGCGACATGAGTAGTGATCTGTTGCGGCAGGGTATCTATTTGCAGCATTTTCTGTCACAACTGAATTGACACCACTGCGACAATCTTATGCACTGACGCTCATGGACTGCTTGACCTCTCCAGCAGGCTTGTCTAGGATAGGCGAGCTATTCGCACCACATGTTTCTCAACTTCTGGAGCTACAGCATGCTGAAGCGTCGTCACTATCAGCCTTGCCTCGAAATTCTCGAAGCCCGTGATGTCCCTGCGTTCTCGATTGTGCAATCGGGAGCAGTGCTGACCCTTAACGGCAGTAATAATCCCAACGCTGTACTTATTGAAGACCTCGGGTCGAACACTATTCGTATCACGCAAGATGCTGTCGAATCGCTCTACAGCAACATCAATCGCATCAATGTCAATGGTCGGGCTGGAAACGACAATGTGACTTATTCGGTACTTTCCCCGTCTGTCAAGCTCTGGCTGGATGTACGTCTCGGGGCAGGCAACGATACGTTCACCGGTTCTGTGACGCTACTGCCCGAAGATATGGTCACAGCGTTTAACGCGTCACCTCGACGTCTGCCAGCTGACAACGTACACCGCATCGATGTTGATGGCGGTTCCGGCAACGATAACATCACGCTGGCCGCTGAAGGGTTGCTACCCACAGGTGTGAGCTTCCAGGGTAACTTCAAGGGAGGCTCCGGCGCTG
This sequence comes from Gemmatales bacterium, assembly GCA_046350055.1. Lineage (GTDB taxonomy): Bacteria > Planctomycetota > Planctomycetia > Gemmatales > HRBIN36 > JAEUIE01. The sequence continues at coordinate 1,444,141 of JAXMBC010000001.1, forward strand.
ACAACATCCTGACCTCTTTCGCGGGCAGTAATGACGGTGAAGTGCTGGTCAGGATCGATGGCGAATCAGGAAACGATAACCTGGCAGCCATCCTCGGCCGCAGTACTGGACCAGCCTCTACCAACACCGGTACCATCAAGATCAAGGTGGAAGGTGGTACGGGAAAAGATGTGCTCAATTCCTGGCTCGGTCGCAGCAGCGACGATGAATTCGCCCCTTCGGAAGGCATCGATAATGCCGGTACCATTGATCTGAAGCTCGACGGCCAGCATGGCGATGATGAAATCAATTACTTCCTCGGTACCGGCCCTGCCTTCTCCAGCCAGGTGACCAACTCCGGGCTGCTGAACGTCAACATCTATGGTGGTTCCGGCGATGACAACATCCTGGCTGATGTCGGCGACCTGTCCACGACCGGCCTGACTTACAACTTCCTCAACACCGGTACTGCAAAGATCAATGCCTACGGCGAATCGGGCAAGGATAACGTCACAGCCATCATGTGGGTAGAGAACAGTGGCACGGGTAGTTTCAGGGGCGCCATTTCCGGTGGCCTGAACCGTGACAACCTCTATTACCAGTTGCTTCTGGCAGGTGATAATACCGCAGGGGCAAAAGGAACCCTCTACGCTGGTCCTCTGGATGACCTCGTGCAGGCCAGCGCCATCGTCCAGGTGCTCAATGCCAAGAAGGTGACCGTGATTCCTGATGTGATCTAGCAGATCATCATCATCCCGCATGTATGCCGACAAGCCTTCGTTCCAGAACGAAGGCTTGTTGCATGTGCCTAGTCAGCGGTTGCGGGAAACGGGTGCTTTTCCGGCTTCGACCCGGTGATCAGCCAGCCGAGAAAGCGTAGCACTGCGAATACGTAAAGCAAGGATGCGAATCCCAGTGCTCCTCCGACGGCCCAGTCGACTGCGGCTTTGAAGGGTGAATCAGGCACCCAGAGGATAAAACTTACTGCCAGTAACACCATCACTGGCAACACCAGCCAGCTTAATATGGCGTGCTTCACCTTCCAGGGCCGGTACAGGCTCAGCATGCAGAATGGGGCGAGGAGATAATCGAGGCTGGACCCGGTTTCACCCAGGGCTGAACGGCAGCGGGCCAGGGTGCGTGGCACCAGCTTCTTGTAGAAGATCATGTAGGCTTTGCCGATGCCAAGCAGAATCATGAGGCCGAGCAAGGCCCAGTCGTACCAGGTAATGGGAATGCCAGCGGAATCGACGTAGTTCAGGAGGTAAGCTTTGCGTAGCAACCTCCAGGCACCCATGCCGAAGAGAACAGCAAGGCCGACCAGGCCCCAGGTTTGACCAAGGGTTCTGGCGAAAGTTTGCGGGCGATCGACGGGTGCAGTGCTCAACGGTAGGCCTGGGGTGAGAGAATCTCAGTAATAGTTTAGGATTCGGAGCTATAGTTGCGAGGATATCCACTACTCTGCCCGGGAGCCTCAGTGTCGTCCGCCCCGAAACCACCCAAGCCCCCGTTTGTTCCCCCTGCCCATGGTCTGGCTCACTATGCCTGGCTGGCGGAAATCGTCGGAGCTCTGCTCGTCGTTGTCATCCTCACCGTTACTGAAAGTGGTGGGCTGTTTCGCGACTCTGGTTGCCTGTGGCATCCTGTTGTTGGCGAGCGCATCCTGAGCGATGGCTGGATTCGCACTGATCCTTTCAGTCATACGTTTGAAGGTCAATTCTGGATTCCCTTCCAGTGGCTCGCTGAAGTGACCATGGCCAAGCTCTACCAGTGGGCGCAGTACGATGGCCTGTTCTGGGCGACCGTGGCACTGTTCGCCAGCATGTTCGGCTGGATCATTGGCCGTGCAGTGCGGATGGGCTGCCATCCGATTCTCGCCATCCTCGTTGGCTCGCTCGCTTTCTTCGAGTGCTGTCACCACTTCCACGCCCGGCCCCACCTTGCCACCATGGCTGGTATCTGCATCCTGATGGCCCTTCTTACCGATGTGGAAAGTGGCAAACTGAGGCGACGGAATCTCTGGTGGATTGTCCCCATCTTCTGCCTCTGGGCGAATGTGCACGGCGGTGTGCTCGGCGGCTGGGGCACGCTTGGCATCGTCTTCGCCGGCTGGGGTGTCTACTGGCTGCTCGGCTGGAAGTCGCCCATCGATTCCTGGAAAACGGTGGGTTGGATGCTGCTGCTCTGTGTCGCCGCCACCGCTGTGTTTCTGATTAATCCCTACGGCTGGGAATACATGCAGATGTGGCAGATCATCCTGAAGTCGGACCTGCCGAAGATCATCAACGAGCACGCCCCGCTCAAGTTCACCAGTGCTGTCGGCATCATGGTACTGGGTGAAGCGGTGCTCTACACCTTCATCCTCGTGGGCACCCTGCCCCAGCATCGTCCGCGTGTCGTTTGGCTGTTGCCCATTGTCTGGTTTGTCCTCGGCTGCTCCCGTGTTCGTCATGCTCCGCTGTTTTCACTGGTCTCGATCATTGCCATACTGGACATGCTGCCTTACTGCCGGTGGACACAGTGGCTGGCAAAGCGGAGTGACCTGTATGTGACACTGAAGCCCGACGATCCCAGGGAACCCCTCTGGGGTGTCCTCATCGCCCGGCTCTTTCCGCTGGTGATCCTCTTCGGTCCGCTGCTGGCTGGCATCCGCTTTGTCGAGCTCGATACCAAGTGGTGGCCGATGGACCTGGTGCCGCTGATGAAAGAGGAAGCGAAGAAGCCCGGCACGAAGCTGTTCAACGAAGACCGTCTGGCAGGTATGGTTATTCGCTACGTACCGGAGCTGAAGGTCTTCCTCGACGACCGCTGCGAACTCTATGGCGAACCGTTCCTGCTCGACTTCATGGACGCCATGAAGAAGGAGGACGATTACACGCGTATCGAGAAGTGGTTCAATGTCTGGCATGAGCGGTACGGTATCAACCTGGCCCTGACTCATCCCAAGAGTCGGTTTACCGAGTACCTCAAGAGCGTGCCTGATAAGTGGGTCTTGATCGGTGAAGTGAAGGAAGAAAAAGATGGCGAAGTGAAAGGTGGATGCCTGTTCCGCCGGAAGTAACAGGCAGTACAGGCACTGCACAATAGTCAGGAAGCTGTAAAGAGTGTGCTACTCGTTCTGGAGGCTGGCCCAGCGGGCGACATCCTGCCGGGCAGAATGCAGGCTCGTGCCCGAGATGCCATCGAGTACATTCTGCCACCAGGGGTGTTGATCACAGCGGCGAGCCAACCAACGGGCAGCGAAGTAGCCAACTGGTACAAAGAGGACCCCGAAAATGTAGTTGGCCAACACCCAGGCAGCGTGAAACTGGAGCTGGACACGTCCTTTGGATTGCCATTCGAGCAGCCAGTGAATGCCGACGGTGAATCCACAGAAACCCATCAGGGGCGCGAGTAGCATGATCCACTTGAACTGCCTGATACGGGCCACCCGCAGTTGATCGAGGGTGCGCTGCAGCGTGACGACCGGGCCGGCCCAATCGAGTTCTGAGATGCGCTGCAGTTGCCAGATGGTACCGAGCAGCAACGCCAGCGCGCCGAGCATCACTGTCACAGCAGGAAACAGTTGCAGTGTCTCTTGCCAGTGATCGTGTACATAGATGCCTCCCAGGAACAGAAGCCCCAGGCAGAAGACGATATCGATTGCAGGCCAGATCACCAGACGATTGACCCGGCGACGGGCAGGTTGCAGAACGGTGTGCCGGAGCATTTCCGTCTGCAGGGTCAGGGTCTGGTCCAGTTTCTGGTTGAGCGATTGCCAGTGATGTTCCAGTTGTTCCAGTTGCATGTCATGTACCTTTCTGTGCGGACTGGCGGAGCGACTGCTTGAGTCGGTTCAGCCTGGTGCCGACGTTGGTTTCGGTGATACCGAGAATATCGCTGATCTCGCGATGGGTGTGTCCTTCCAGGTGCAGGAGCAGGAGAGCCCGGTCGGCTTCGCTCTGCTGTAAGAGAAGCTCGCGCAGTTCAGCGAGTTGCTCGCGGCGTTCGTGGTCGTCGTCCTCCATCGCATCAGTCTCGACCAGCGACACGGTCGCAGCGGCTCGACGGGAACGTCGTCGCTGATCGATGGCGACATTGAGGGCCACCCGGTACATCCAGGTGGAAAAGGAGCGTGATCGATCATAGCGGGGAAAGGATGCCCAGAGCTGCCGGGTGATCTCCTGCAACAGGTCATCCCGATCATGACCGCTGGCACCATAGACCCAGCAGACCTTGAGCAACTGCCGCTGATGCGTGGCCAGAAGCGAAAGGAACAGGTCATGATCCGAAGCAGGCGATCCCATCGACATGCATTTCCCTGAAGTACCAGGTAGTGATTCGTCAGGAAGGGGAAATTGTCACAGAAACCCGTCGAAAACTTACAGAGACGACGATGACTTCTCCTTCCCCCCGTCATCCGTATCCTTTCAGAGGAACCACTTCTCCGCATAGGATTCGTTCATGGCTCTCCCGTTAGCTCGTCGTTTTGCCCAGTATGCCTGCAACCTGCAGTATGATCACATCCCTGCTGGCGTGTTGCATGAAGCCAAGCGTCGCTTCCTCGATAGTTTCGCCACCGCAGTGGGTGCCATGCCAGCTGAAGCGTATCACATTGCCAAGAAAGTAGCAGGTCGCATGACCAGCACGCCGGCGGCCAGTCTGCTTGGTGGAGGCACCAGCAGCATTGAATGGGCCACCTTCGTCAACGGTCTGCTGATTCGTTACCTCGATTTCAATGACACCTATCTCAGCAAGGAACCTGCTCACCCCAGCGATAACCTCGCAGCGGTGCTGAGCGTCGGTGAGATGGTGAATGCCACTGGCAAGGAAATGCTCGTCGCCGCGGTGCTAGCCTATGAGATTCAGTGCCGGCTGTGCGATGCGAGCAGCCTGAGGAAGAATGGCATCGATCACGTCACCTACGGTGCTATCTCGTCGTGCCTGGCAGCGTGCAAACTACTCAAGCTCAATGAAACGCAGACAACGCATGCTGTAGGCATTGCTGGTGTGTGCAACGCGGCTCTGCGGCAAACCCGTGCCGGTGAAATGAGCGAGTGGAAAGGTTGTGCTTTTGCCAACGCAGCCAAGCAGGGTGTGTTCGCAGCACTGCTGGCCAGCGAAGGGCTGACCGGTCCTGCACCCATCTTCGAAGGCGAGCTGGGCATCATGAAGCTGCTTACCCGCGAGAGTTTCGAAGTAGCTCCGATGGGTGCCGAGAAGGGACCATCGAAGAACGACGACGATTTCATGATCAGCCACACCTACATCAAGTACTGGCCGGTCGAGTACCATGCCCAGTCCGCGGTCGACGCGATTCTGCAGCTCCGTCCGCAGATTGGTGACTGGAAGCTGGTGGAGAAGATCGATATTCACACGTTCGATGCAGCGGTCGATATCATCGGCAAGGACCCGGAGAAGTATCGCCCCACCACGCGCGAGACTGCCGACCACTCGATGCCCTACTGCGTGGCTGTTGCCCTGATGGAAGGAGATGTGGGGCTCGACAGCTTCGACGATGCTCATCTCAAGAATGCTCCGCTGATCGAGCTGACGAACAAAGTGAAGCTGCACCGCGATGCCAGTGCCAATGCCCGCTATCCCAAGGGCATCCCCAACAAGCTCACCGTGATCATGAAAGATGGCAAGCAGCATCAGCTCGAAGTGGTTTATCCCCCCGGTCATGCTTTCAACAAAATGACCGATGCCCAGGTGGAAAAGAAGTTTCGCGCCTGTGCTCTCGCCAAATATGGCGAAGCCAAGGTGGCGAACATCGTCAAGAACACACTGGCTATGGACACCCTGGGCGCCGGGGCAGCGAAGACGATGATTGGCTGGTTTGCGTAACTGCTGTGATTAGCTCACAAGTTCTGTTTCGGCAGGTGACATGAGCCGTCGCAAGGCTGCCAAACCCCGGGCGGCACGCTGGGCCACCGTACCACGCGGGCAGCCGAGCATGGCCGCAGTCTCTTCCTGTGACCAGCCATCCAGGTAGCGAAGCTTCACTGCCTGTCGCAGCGGGGCGGGCAGTTGCAGCAGCGCCTGGTCCAGCTCCTCGCGCAGTTCAGCAGTTGCAGAGAGGGGAGCAATCTCGGCTTTCATTGCCTTGAGTTCATGTCGTTTGCGACGCGAACGGGCACGCAGGAAACTGATGGCGACATTGCGAGCCACGGCGTGCAGCCAGCGGCCTACGGTTTCATGCAGTTTGAAGTGCTGCTGAGCGAACATCATGAAGACGATCTGGCTGGCATCCTCAGCATCGGCGAGGTTGCCCAATACGCTGTAACACGTCTGTAACACCTTGGGCCGATGCATTTCAACCAGGGCTGAGAGTGCTTCGGGTGATGAGGTTTCCTTACACACTCGAAGGAGTGTCGATTCGCTGCAAGGCTGCCCGCTGCGTGCGAGGAAAAGTGTTGCAGGATGCTGACCCACCTGGTACTGCTGCTGAGCCTGCAGGGTCAGCGTGATGATCTCGATGTTGCCTTGCCGCAGGGGTTGAGGCAGCTCAGTTACTTCGATCAGCCCGGAGCCCGCGGCAAAGACCGCTGACTGCTGGCGAGCGAGTGCACCGGTGCTGGTGTAGGCTTTTACCTCGTATTGCACTTCCAGAGTCTGCTGCGTGACCGGAGTCCGCTGGATCTGGAAGTACCGATCCGTCACTGGAGATTGCTGGAGCGGTGCTTCGCGTGAACTGGTCTCGTGTACCATCGCATCGTAGGCAGTGCGAGCCAGAAGCAGTGGTCGCTGCGGCGTGCCAATGATGTCGCTGTGAGGATTGTTAAGCGGTTCTGCAGGCTGATTCTTGTGGCTGTTCTGCGTGTAGCCATCGGGCTGGCCATAGTCGCCCAGTGTGTTCGGGAAGCTGGAATCGTCGAACCAGTTGTAGGAACCGTCGCCTTGAACGGGGTCGTTGTGCCCGTCACTGATATCGTTTTCGATGACTGTAGCATGGCTGGTCAGTCGGAGTTCGGAAACAGGCTGCAACAGCACTAGCGCCGTCTGCTCGTGATGGAGCGGCGGAGGCGGAAAAGGAGCGGCAGGCGCTGCCGAGAGGCCTGTTCGGTCTTCCAGGGGTTCCACAATCAAGCGGCGAGACATGGGGCCTGCAGAGCCTGGAGTTGTAGTCTTCCACCAGTGGCGGAGCCACGTAAGCCATTCGTGTGAAAGGGGTTGCATCGTCATTGCATCCTGCTGATCAATACCCAGGCAGTCCATGCCTGAGGGCATCATCCTCGACACCTTGACAAGGATACATCGCCAGCGGCGCGCGAGATGCTCCCACTACTCACAAAATAAGCGAAAAATGAAGGCGTAGCAAGGGTGGGGGCACGTCACTTCAGTCGCGAGCCTCATAGAATCCCGGCATGTCTCTCGTCATACTTGATTATGGCATCGGCAATCTGCGGAGCGTGCAGAAAGCCTTCGAAGCCATCGGTACACCTGCACTGATTACCGATGATCCGCAAAAAGTCGCTGAGGCGGATCGGGTCGTGCTCCCCGGCGTCGGTGCTTTTGCCGACTGCATGGCCAAGTACACAGCAGCAGGCTTTCATCCCGTGGTGACAGATCACCTTCGCCAAGAGAAACCCTTCCTCGGCATCTGTGTCGGAATGCAGATGCTATTCACCACTGGTTACGAGAACGGCACTCATGCCGGCCTGGGCATCTTCCCCGGCGAAGTGGTGCGATTTCCCAGCGAGCCGGGCTTCAAGGTGCCGCACATGGGTTGGAACCAGGTGCAGGCTGTCGGGGAACATTCCTTAGGTCGGGCAGTGCCGCCGGGAAGCTGGTTCTACTTTGTGCATTCCTATTACTGTGTGCCCGCAGATCCCTCGATCATTGCCTTCGAGACCGACTATGTCGTCCGTTTCTGTGCCGCCGTTCAGCGGGGCCGCCTGATGGCTACCCAGTTTCACCCGGAAAAGAGCCAGGCTGCGGGGCTGCAACTGCTCAAGGCCTTTTCCGAACTCTAACGCCAAACGCCCTGGGAGTCGACCATGCTGCGTATCCGTGACTACTACCAGGCCGCCAATGCTACTGTCGTGGGCAATGTCCATCTCAGTACCGGCGTCAATATCTGGTACGGCTGCGTCATCCGTGGCGATGTGGATCGCATCACGCTCGGCAAGAACGTCAACATCCAGGATCTCACCATGATCCATTGCGACCCCGGCTTCCCCAACGAGTTGGAAGAGGGCGTTGTCGTCGGTCACTCCGCCATTATCCATGGCAGCAAAATCGGTCGCGATACGCTCATCGGCATGGGAGCCTGCCTGCTGGGCCGCAGCATTATTGGCAAGGAATGCATCATAGCTGCCAGAGCGCTCATTCCCGAAGGCGTCGTTATCCCCGACCGCTCGCTGGTGATGGGCATGCCCGGTAAAGTGGTCCGGCAGGTGACAGATGAAGAGGTTGCCCGTATCCGCCAGCTCAATCAGCACTACCTGGCCACGTCCGAAGCCCACGCCGCTGGCAAGTACCCACCCGTCCAGTAAATCTAGCCGTAACGACTGAAGGTGTCAGTGACCGGGGGTACATGATTCAAGGTGAAACGGAAGAGTTCTACTGCCGAAAGACATCATTCATCTGCTACAAAGAAACGACTTGCCGTCCAGCATATCCCCTACCATTGCACGTCAACCGGTTGTCACTCCCTGCTTTTGCGGGTGGACAGCTACCGTCAGGCTCCTATCTTTTCTCTGTAGCGATGAAGGCTATCTGAGAATACTCCACGGGCCACGGCCTGTTACCTCTCCAGTTACCATTCGTTAGGAAACGCTCGACATGATTGAACAACCTGAACGCGTACCAGGCTGGGTGCGCTTGATGAACCCGTTGAGATTGTTACTTGCGCTAGTTGTTATGTTTGCCTGTGCTGCCCCGAGCTTCGCCAGTGAAGCGGGGCTGGTATTGCCTGATCTCAATTCCGCTACATTCCTGGGAGGAATCGGCGGGAAGAACCTGCTGTATGTGGGTCTTGTCGTCTCTGTCGTAGGCCTGGGCTTTGGTTTGTGGATCTACTCCCAGCTCAAGAACATGCCCGTGCACCAGTCCATGCGGGAAGTCTCGGAGCTGATCTACGAGACTTGCAAGACGTACCTCATGACACAGGGCAAGTTCCTGGCGATCCTCTGGGTTTTCATCGCCGTGGTCATTGGCTATTACTTCAGTTCACTGGCTCACTACACCGACCCGATCACCAAGAAGGAACAGACAGGCTACCCCACCAACATCGTTGGTATCATCCTGGCCTTCAGCGTCATCGGCATCCTGGGCAGCTACCTGGTCGCATGGTTTGGCATCCGGGTCAACACCTTTGCTAACTCGCGAACCAGCTTTGCCGCCCTCACTGGCAAGGCGTATCCCTGCTATGCCATCCCCCTGAAAGCGGGTATCAGCATCGGCATGCTGCTCATCTCCGTTGAACTGCTGCTCATGCTCATCATCCTGATGTTTGTACCAGGCGATTACGCAGGCCCTTGCTTCATCGGCTTTGCCATCGGTGAATCGCTCGGTGCTGCTGCTCTACGCGTGGCTGGTGGTATCTTCACCAAGATTGCGGATATCGGTGCGGATCTCATGAAGATCGTCTTCAAGATCAAGGAAGACGATGCCCGTAACCCTGGAGTGATTGCAGACTGCACCGGCGACAACGCAGGCGACTCGGTTGGACCGAGTGCCGACGGCTTCGAAACCTACGGTGTGACAGGCGTCGCCCTCATCAGTTTCATTCTTCTGGCAGTCAAGCAGCCTGAAGTCCAGGTGCAACTGCTCGTCTGGATCTTCATGATGCGTGTCATGATGGTGGTAGCCTCGCTGGGCTCCTACTATGTGAACGAATCGATCGCCAAGGGCAAGTATGGCGAAGCAAAGGACTTCAATTACGAAGCTCCGCTGACATTCCTCGTCTGGCTGACTTCACTCGTATCAGTCGCCCTCACGTTTGCTCTTTCCTGGCTTCTCATCAAGGATCTGGGGGATGGCACGATGTGGTGGAAGCTGTCTGCCATCATTTCCTGCGGTACCCTGGCCGGGGCGATCATTCCAGAGCTGGTCAAGATTTTCACCTCCACGGAATCGGGCCACGTCAAGGAAGTCGTCACCTCCTCCAAGGAGGGCGGTCCATCGCTCAACATCCTATCCGGTCTCGTGGCAGGCAACTTCAGCGCCTACTGGCTGGGTATGATTATCGTGGGCCTGATGGGCATAGCTTTCTTCGTGAGCACGTCGGGCTTCGGCAACCTCATGTATGCCCCGGCAGTCTTTGCCTTTGGCCTCGTGGCGTTCGGCTTCTTGGGCATGGGTCCCGTGACCATCGCTGTCGACAGCTATGGCCCGGTGACCGACAATGCCCAGTCGGTCTATGAACTCTCGAACATTGAAACGCTGCCCAACATCAGGGACGACATCAAGAAGAACTTCAGCTTCGATGCGGACTTTGAAGCTGCCAAGCACAATCTGGAAAAGAACGATGGTGCGGGTAACACCTTCAAGGCAACCGCCAAGCCGGTGTTGATCGGCACCGCGGTGGTGGGTGCCACGACCATGATCTTCTCGATCATCGTTGCGTTGACCACCCCGGAAGCTGGTGCCAATAAGGGTGTTCCACTGACAGTGAATCTCGAGTTCCTCAGCCTGCTGCATGCCCCGTTCCTGCTGGGCCTGATTGCAGGCGGTGCTGTGATCTACTGGTTCACCGGTGCTTCGATGCAGGCCGTCACCACGGGTGCCTATCGGGCCGTGGAATTCATCAAGAAGAACATTAAACTTGATGATTTGGTCACGAAAGCGAGTACCGAAGACAGCAAGAAGGTGGTGGAAATCTGCACCCAGTACGCCCAGGCGGGTATGTTCAACATCTTCCTGACGGTGTTCTTCTCCGCGCTCGGCTTCGCCTTCCTCGACGAGTTTTTCTTCATCGGCTACCTCGTCTCCATCGCCCTGTTCGGGTTGTACCAGGCTATCTTCATGGCTAACGCCGGTGGTGCCTGGGATAACGCCAAGAAGATCGTGGAGACCGAGTTGAAGGCCAAGGGTACACCGTTGCATGATGCTACGGTGGTGGGCGATACCGTAGGTGATCCTTTCAAGGATACCTCTTCGGTGGCCCTCAACCCCATCATCAAGTTCACCACCCTCTTCGGCCTGCTGGCTGTGGAGCTGGCTGTCTCGATGAAGCATGGTGCTCATGCCAACCCGATGCTCTGCTGGGGCCTGGCTGCAGCCTTCATCGCCATCTCGATGTTCTTCGTCTATCGCAGCTTCTACGGCATGCGGATCAAGACCGATGGCGGACACTAAACAGTAGTGGATTGCTGTGAACATCTTCCAGGGCGTTGCAAGCGATTGCAACGCCCTTGTTGCTTCAGGCGAGTAGTCCTGGCCTACATGAAGAGCATCAAGGCCGACATGGAGACCATCAGCAAATCCTCCACCAGGGTGATGCTCGACATGGGGAGGTTAAAGACAGTGCCCAGGCAGGCACATTGAATCGTCTTGCGGGCCAGCAGGCTCTGCACTACTCCGATGGTGCTGACCCCCATCACGACGAGAGTAATTACATTGACGATGACCGGTTGCCAGTGAAGGATATAGGCGATGCCCAGGCCCAATTCGATGAAGGGGTAAGCCAGGCCGTATAGCCGGGAGCGCCGGGCCACGACATCGTAGGTGCGGTAAGCGTCAGCAAACTTCTGCAGGTTGAGCAGCTTGAAGAAGGAAAAGACAAGGAAGAAGCCAGCCATGAAGTGACGCATGGCCCGCTCAAGATGGAAGCTGCCTGCAGCCAGTTCGATGGTGGCAGTGATGCCCAGAAGATAAAGAAGAATAAGGAGCAGCGGGAAGTAGCTTGCCGTGGGCTGCGCGGGGTTGCTCGCAGCTGTTTCGTTGAGTTCCGTCAGCACACGGTACTCGGTAGCCTGCAGGATGGCGTTCACTTGCCCCAGGCTGAGTGGCTCGCGACTTTCCACGGACAGCACCTTCTGTGGAGATTCTGTTTCTATTGACCAGGTGGTAATCGCCGGGGTTGCGTCGAGAAGCGGCTGGATGGTGGCGATGCAGCCTGCACAGCGGAGATTCGTGGAGAAGCGTTGCGTGGGCATGGTTTGGCTCCCTGTGCAGTAGCGGTATACGGTATTTTACAGGTATGCTAAGCTAATCCCATTACCAGCTCCCGGGGAGTCGCGTCATGCGATACGTCATCAGTGCCTTCCTGCTCGTGGTCCATCTACAGTCGTCCCAGGCTCAGTTTGCCAGCGAACGCAATACAGGTGCTCCTGCAGCAGCTGGCAACGATGCACTCACCGCTCTCAACCGTGACCTGATGGAAGCACGCGATCTGCTCAAACGCTTCCCTGCCACAGCCAATCGCGACAAGATGGAGCTGCTCCTGACCCGCATGGAACTGCAACTGAAGCAACTTGCTCCCCGACTGGCCACGGGTGAGAAACCTCGTCCCATGTCACTGGATGATTTCAACCGTTTCCTCAATAGCATCCGTGGTCAGTCGTTCGACAAGGATAAATACAGCTTCCTGGAGAACTTCATGCCTGGCCGGTTTATCAATTGTGAGCAGGCGACCACGATCCTCAAACTCTTCAGCTTCGACAACGACCGCATCCGCGCCGCGGTCTATCTGCACGGGTTCGTGACCGACCCGGAAAACTTCCATCAAACACTCTCGGTCTTTGCCTTTGATACGAGCAGGAAGACCGTGATGGAACGGGTGAGGAAGAAGTAGTTACTTCTTCATATGCTCAATCACATGCTGCAATGCATCGTAGATAAAGAATGCAGCAGTGTAGTGCCCAGCGTCATACCAGACGATCTTCGGCTGGCCCAGTGCTTCCCACATCTTCTTGCAGGCTGAGGGAGGCACCACCTCGTCCTTGCTGGCGGCGATCATCAGTACCTGGCGATCCTTCAGATTTGCTGCCCGGGTCAATGGGTCGGCGATGGAGACGATCTTTTCCAGTTTCTCCCTGCTACCACCGGTGGCGTGATAGAGGAGTCGCAGCGGGGCACCCTGGGGATGATCGTAGAAGGCATCGACGAGTCCGCCACCGCCGAGCACGATGGCTACCTTCTTGAAACGGGGGTCCATCTCAGCCGTGAGAGTGCCCATGAAGGAGCCGAGCGAGGTGCCGACCACACCGAGCCGGGCGGCATCAACTTCAGCACGCGAAGCGAGCCAGGCACCGGCGAGGCGGATGTCGAGTACGGTTTGCCGCACCGCGGCCAGTGTGTGTTCGACATTGGGCATCAGCAGACGCACTTTGGAATTGGCTGGCCGGCGGGGGCCGTAATAAGCCATCTGCACGAACAGGCAGGCGATGCCCTTGCGGGCGAGAAAGCTCGACTGGATCTTGGAAAGTTTCTGGTCGCCTCCCAGGATGTCAAGCACCACGGTGGCAGGAAATGGCCCGTTGCCTACCGGGCGATACCAGAGGCAATGCACCGTATTGTTTTCTTCATACTTGGTAACGACGGAGGAAGGGAACTTCAGTTCAAAGACCTGGTAGCCTTCCTTGCTGTAGTCGTGCTTGAGCTTCATTTCGTACTTGAAGGCAAACGGGTCGAGTTGATACTCTCGAGGGACGTTCTGTTGATCGCCTATTGGAGCAAACTGTACGGTGCCATGCTGCCAGTCGTCAGCGTGAAGAGCGAGAGGAAACAACAGCAGGCACAGGCAAGCACGCATATGCATATCAACCTCAAGTAACTACACCCTATTCTACCCTGCCACTTCTTGCGAGAGCAAGGGCGGACACCAGCTAGGCTGAGAAGGGGGTCAACTCGTCCCGAAGCTGGTGAAGCTCTGCTATCTGGGCAAGGGAAATGGGCATCAGCTGGCCAGGCTGCGGTTTGACAGGCATGCAGATGTGGAGGACGTTCTGCAGCAATTGCCCTACACCTTCTCCAGATTGAGCGGAAACGACATGATCGACTGGTACGGTGTTGCGACGTGGCAAATCGGCCTTCGTGCCAATAGTTAGCGCAGGCTTCAGCACAGGGGCAGAGGTGCTGGGCTCATGTAGATCTTCCAGCCAGAGAACGACATCAGCATCGTTGCCCGCCAGACGGGTGTGAGCCATCCCCGCTTGCTCGAGAGGATCTTCAGAATGCCTGAGCCCGGCACTATCCAGGAACTCAATGGGGTAACCATCACAAACCACGATGCCGGAGATCACATCGCGGGTGGTGCCGGGGATGCTGGAAGTAATGGCCCGCTGATAGCCGACCAGGGCATTGAGCAGGCTGCTCTTACCCACATTAGGAGGGCCCGCCAGTAACACTTTCCAGGGGGTGACCAGGTGCAGCCCCAGTGAGGCCCAACGCAGCAGCTCGTTCACTTGTTGCAAAGCAGCCTGGCGATCAGGCAATTGCTTCAGAGCATGGAGTCGCTGAGGCAACGCCCTGCCACACTGATCGAGCAGATGACTGGCGGTCGTCTTCGTTAATGCATGAGGCAGCAACCGTTCCGTCTCATCTGGCAACCATTCGTTCCATGGCACCAACTGGCAACCCAGTTGTTCCAGAAAGCGCAGGCACCAGGCGACGACACCCGGCCCGCCGTGGAGTTGCAGTTCGACATATTGCTCGCTGGCATCACCCTGCAGCAGCAGAATAATTTCATCCCCCTGCCCGTCCGCTGTGAGAGTGCCGAAAGTCAACGTGGGCCTGGTGCCAGCTACAGGAGTGTGCCGCCGAGCCTGGAAGTAGGGTGCCAGCAGCGGCCAGACATCCGGGCCACGCAGCGCAATGACAGCCAGCGCCCCGGCACCGGGAGGTGTGAGAAGGCAGGCCACACGATGGGGGGAACGTTCCTCACGGATGGTTGTTTCTGCAGCAGTTGAAGCAGTCGGCAGTTGATGCACTGCAGTGTTCCTTGCATCAGTTGCGTTGAGCAGACGCAGCGGCTCAGTACGACTTGCATACCCTACGCGATACGTAGTATTCCCTGCAATGCCAGCCATGGCTCCTGTACGGTCTTCCACGGAAGCAGTGGCTGCAAGGCTGGTCCGTCGCCACCTGTCAGATAAATGGTGGGACTGTGCAGCAATGGCTGCATGCTGTTCACACAGCCAATAATGCCACCGACAACAGCCTGCACCACGCCGGCATGCATGGCGTCTTCGGTGTTCTTTCCGGGCAGCCGCGGTGCGGGTGGTGCTGCATCTATCATGGGCAGCTTGGCCGTGTACTCGTGCAGGCTTTTGGCCATCAGGCGCAGACCGGGGAAAATCGCACCACCCAGAAACGCGCCATCCGCATCGACGGCATCCACCGTCACGGCAGAACCTGCCGAAATGATGATGGCAGGTTTACTGGGAACAGCCAGAGCATTCAGCAGCCGGTCACGGCCCACCCGTTCCGGTTCATCGACATGGATGACAAGAGGCAGTGGCGTGCTGGCATCCACTACGCGGTAGTTCTGCTGATGTTGCGCAAGCCAGTCGGCAAACTTGTTGATGATGGGTGGATTGGAGCCGGAGAGGGTCCAGGGTACCCGCAGGCTGAGCAGGCTGCTCACCGGTTTATGCCGCCAGGGCTGATACGCGCAGTCTTCCAGTGCATAGGTGCTGACTTCAAGAATCTGCCCGGCCTGCACGGTGCCCAGCTTGCACTGGCTGTTCCCCACATCCACCACAATGTGATCGATCTGCTTCATGGCGATGCGGATTCCACCGAGGGTTCCACCTGCGCTGCAGGCATATCGGGAAAGGGCCTCTGCGTCGGCTGGCTGGGTGCCTGTTCCAGCCGGGTGGTTTTCACAATGTCCATCACCTGGTTAACGAGTTGCGACAGACCCTGTCCAGTCGCTGCCGACACTCCCAGGACGGGCTTGCCCAGCTCCTGCTCCAGGCGCTGACGTACGGATTCGCTCTCCGTGAGTTCCGATTTGCTGATGGCCAGCACTTCGGGCTTGTTTGTCAGTTCCTTGCTGTACAGGTTGAGTTCGTTGCGAATCGAGCGGTAGTTGGCAATGGGATCAGAACCATCGGTGGGGAATGGTTCAACAAGATGGATCAGCACCCGTGTGCGTTCGACATGCCGTAGAAATTCCAGCCCCAGCCCGACACCAGTATGTGCGCCTTCGATCAACCCCGGCAAATCGGCCAGAACAAAGCCATGTTCATGACCAAACTGCACCACCCCCAGGTTCGGGAACTTCGTGGTGAAGGGATAGTCTGCAATTTCAGGCTGAGCGCGTGTCAAACGGCTGAGCATGGTCGACTTGCCTGCGTTCGGCAATCCCACCAGGCCGACATCGGCGATCAGCTTCAGTTCCAGGACGATCCAGCGCTCTTCACCATCTTCACCGGGTTCAGCTTCGCGAGGCGAGCGGTTGATGGAGGTGGCAAAGTGGCGGTTGCCTCGGCCGCCTCGGCCACCCTTGGCCACGATGACTTCATCGTTTGGTTCGGTCAGATCCTTGAGGATGTGTCCACGGTCGCGGTCGCGAATCACCGTTCCAGGCGGAACAATGATGATGCGGTCTTCCCCCATGTGCCCATGGCGATTATTGACTCCACCATCACCGCCGTTCTCGGCTCGCCAGTGTTTGATGTGTGAAACGGCAGCAAGACTGTCGGTGCCCGGGATGGCCCGGATGATGACATTGCCCCCATTGCCGCCATCGCCCCCTTCCGGCGGCCCTTTCATAACATATTTCGCCCGGTAGAAGCTGACCTTCCCCCGGCCGCCATGACCACCCTTCACGAAGAGAATCACTCGATCAACGAACATGAGATACTCAATAAAAAAGGGTGGCCCAGGCCACCCATGACACTACTCGGTTGTGGGTCAGGATTCCAATCCTGACTGAAGAAGTGGATTCACATCCTGTCTGGATGCAATCCTGCTTCACGTTGGTAGCTGCTATTTTGCAGCAACAGCAACATCGCCTGTCTTGACGTTAACACGGCGACCTTCCTGATCGAAGTAGACCGTGCCAGCGGCAAGAGCGAAGAGGGTGTAGTCACTACCACAGCCAACGTTGCGACCTGGGTGGTACTGTGTACCGCGCTGGCGAATGATGATACCGCCAGCTTTCACAGCTGCACCGCCGTAGACTTTAACACCACGATACTGTGGATTGGAATCGCGACCGTTGCGGGTAGAACCTTGACCCTTTTTATGTGCCATGACACTGCCTCAATGCGCTGATGAGTGGGAGAGAAATGATACAGGGAACCAGGGAAATGTCCAGCGACAGGGTGAAGAACGAGCCCAGCGAAGGCCTGATGATGTGCCATACGCACCCGTAAACCCAATGTATGCAATGGTTTACGTTGATTGTCGTTTACGTGCTACTTCCCTGGTGCCAGGTTTTTGTAAAAGTCGGTCACCACGTTTTTCTGGGTCTGTGAGATTTTCTGCTGTTTGATGGCTTCGCTGGCCTGTTGCTTGGCCTGATCGAGTTCTGCAGAACTGATGGTGACCCGTTCCTTCACTTGATCTTTGCCGGGCTTGCCTTGCTTGGGACCTTCGCCGACGACAGTGAGCTTGCCGTTGTTGGTGGATTTGGTTTTGGTGTTGGTGTCTTCGGACTTGGTGTCATCGAGCTTTTCATCACGGGCACCACCTTCGATTTCTTCATCGACTTTGCCACCCCGGCCCTGCTTACCACCTTGGCCACCCTTCCCATCACCATCGTCGCTGCCGTCGCCCTGTCCCCACGGATCCTTCTTTCCGCCACCTTTACCGCCTCCCTTACCCTTCATGCCAGCGATGGCGTTTTTCAGATCCTGCAAATCTCCTTCCGTGAGCTTGAGTTCGCCAAGCTCATCTTCGTTCTGTTCCATTTTGCCTAGCTCTTCCGCCATCTTCTCGAGGGCTTCGCGGGCACCATCCTTGTCGCCCTTTTCCAATTGCTCAGCGGCATCCTTCATCTGCTGGGCCAGATCTGCAATATCTTTCAGCTTCTCCAGCTCCTTCTCGATCTTTTCCTTTTCGCGGGCCTTGGTTTCCGGGTCGAGGTTCGACTTCTCCAGTTGTTCGAGCTTCTCTTTCTGCTGGGCGATCTCTTCGAGCTTCTGCTTGAGACTGCCCATCTGCTTGGCCAGTTCCTTCATTTCCTCCTTGCTCATCTCGCCGTTCTTCATCTTCTCGGCCAGCTTGCTCATTTCCTTCTTGGCCTTGTCGAAGTCAGCCTTACTGAGTGCCTTGGTAAACTCCTCAGCTGGCCCTTTTTCGCCAGCCACCTTTTCTCCCAGTTCCAGCTTGAGCTGCTTCTTGATGTCTTCGATCTTTTCCTTGTGGGCTTCCTGCTGCCGCACTTTCTCGGTGAGCTTGGTCACATCTTCGAGCGACATTCTGGCTTCGGGAGTGCCTTCCTGGGTCTTCTCCAGTTTCTGCAGGAGTTGATCGATCTCCTTCTGAATGTCGTTGAGGTCAGCGGAACCAATGTCCTTGAGCCGCTTTTTCCGTTCTTCGTTTGCCTGTTTGAACGCATTCAGGTCGATGGGCTTTTTCTCTGTCTCCTTTGCTTCCCTGGTTTCCTTCTTCTCCGCTTCCTTGGCCGTGAGGGACAGGAGCCCAGCTGCGGGAAAGATCAGGGCGAGCGCGAGGGTGACCCCAGCAGCCAGGGGTGCATACCAGGAACGACCCTGCGTGGTGAGCGGGAAACGTTCCGGGACATGTACTTCCTTGAGGCGGGCCTGCATCTGCTCCGCCAGCAGTTGGGCTGCCTCGCTTGCCTGCTGCTCCGGTTGGAGTGTGGTCAAAGTCAGAATGCGTTCATCGAGGCGGAATGCCTGGTCGAGGTCGAGTGCTGACTGAGCCTGCTCTGGTTGCCTGGAGAGAGCAATCACGCTGGCTACGGCGACACCGAGCAGTATCGAGCCAGTAACAACGACAGCTTCCCAGCCGACGAAGGTCCAACCGGCGAGTGGAAGTACGAGAGCTGCGACGATGCCAAGAAGCAGGCTGCTTGCCAGACACCAGGGGATTTGTGCGAGTAAAAGCTGCAGGCCTTGCCGTCGCCGGGTTTGCTGCACCTTGCCATGGAGGTCTTTCATCAGCGAGGCGAGAGCAGGGACCATGAATATACTCCACCTGAATATTGCTGATATTGTACGCTATTCCTCGGAGCAACGCGAGGCGTGTCACAAGGAATCACTGTGAATAGGACGTAGGAAAGGCATCCCGAGTTTGCAGGGAACGAACTCGTCTTGCACCAGATACCTCAAAATGCGACAAACATATCAGGTTGTGAGGAAATGATTTCATGAAGCGATTGACTCTAGTTGTGCTGCTTGTGATGACGGGTTGTATGCCGTATCATCCTTCCCCCAGCAAGGTGACGACTGCCCCGCTGCCAACCATCAAGGGGCCTGCGGCAGTGATGAGCAAGCCACTGGAAGTACTGGAAAAGGCCATCGCTGCCCGGGGCGGCGAAGCCGCGCTCAAAAAGCTGTCCGCTGTTTCCTACCGCGGCAAAGGCATCTCTGCTCCGGGAGGCGTCATTTCTCCGTTCGTCTTCCGCACAACAAGTGCCCTGCCCGACCGCATCCGCGATGAACAGGACTACCAGGATGGCACCCGGTTTGTGCAGGTGTTTAACAAAGAGAAGGGCTGGCTTGCCATCAATGGCAAGGTCAAGGAGATCAATTCTGACCCTGCTGCCATCAAGTCACTGAAAGACCTGCTCTATGCCAATCAGGTTCTCACCTTGTTACCTTTGAAAGACAAGGCTTACACCCTGGAGCCACTGCCTGAGCAGCGGAAGGAAGGGGTGATGACGCAGGGCTTTGTTGTGAAACAGAAAGATCAACCCGATATCTCGCTCTTTTTTGATAAGGAAACGGGTGAGCTGTTGCTGAGCAAATCCCGGGTCATCGATCCCAATGCTCTGGTGGAGCGTGATCAGGAAACACTCTACACCCAGTATAAAACAGTGCAGGGCATCCCCTTCCCCATGCGCTGGGTGATCTACAATGATGGCAACAAGTCGATGGAACTGAGCTTCGAGGAACTGAAGTTTCTCGATAAAGTGGATGAGATCCTCTTCGCAAAACCCTGATGCCCCAGCAGCCGATCTACCTGGACTACAATGCTACCACCCCGCTCGATCCGGCGGTGGTGGAAGCAATGCTGCCAGCACTGCAAACACACTTTGGCAACCCCTCCAGCAGCCATGCCTATGGCCGTTATGCTCAACACCTGGTGCAGCGAGGAAGACTGCAACTCGCCGAACTGCTGGGCGCTTCGAGCGAGGAAATCGTTTTCACAGGCAACGGTACCGAGGCCAGTAATCATGCCATTCGTGGCATGGCCCAAACTCGTTGGGACGAGCGGCACCGCTGGCAGATCATCACCAGTGCAATTGAGCATCCAGCAACGATGGAGCCATGCCTGAAGTTGCGGGAAGCGGGGTTTCCAGTCACCTTCCTGCCTGTGGATCGCTATGGTGTAGTGGACGTGCAGGCTCTCCAAGAAGCATTGAAGCGACCAACGCTGCTGGTCACCATCATGCATTCCAACAATGAGATAGGAACACTGCAGCCCATCACCGAGATCGCGCAGATGGCGAAGGCTCAGGGTGCTTGGATGCACACCGATGTCGCTCAGTCGCTGGGCAAGGTGTCCATCGATGTGGATACCCTTGGTGTCGATCTGCTGACGGTAGCGGGGCACAAATTGTATGCCCCGAAAGGCATCGGCGCACTCTACATTCGCACGGGCACTCGGTTGCCATCGTTTGTGCTGGGAGCCGGGCATGAACGGGGCCGACGGGCAGGAACCGAAAACGTCCCTTACATTGTCGGCCTCGGCCAGGCGGCGGAAATCGTCCAGCATACTGCACATGAATCAGAACAGCAACTTCGCACCAGGCGCGATCGCCTCTGGCAACTCATCGAAACAGGTCTCAGCGAACG
Organism: Gemmatales bacterium; assembly: GCA_046350055.1. Classification (GTDB taxonomy): domain Bacteria; phylum Planctomycetota; class Planctomycetia; order Gemmatales; family HRBIN36; genus JAEUIE01. The sequence goes on from JAXMBC010000001.1 coordinate 1,464,984, forward strand.
GGTCACGCTGCATGGCCATCCGACTGAGAGGTTACCCAATACGCTCAACTTCAGCGTGCGAGGCTGGATCGGCGAAGAACTGCTTGAAGCTTGTCCGGGGATCGCTGGATCTACCGGGGCAGCCTGCCATGCAGGTAAGGTGGAAGTCTCGCACGTGCACACCGCCATGGGTGTACCGCTCACCATCGCCAAAGGAGCGATCCGACTCTCGGTTGGCCGCTTCACCACGAACGACGAAGTGGAACGCGGGGCGGCAGCTTTGATAGAGTCGGTGTTGGATTCCCGCATTTAGGCGGGCAAGAGGTAGACGATCTGGCAACTCATGTCGTACGATGCACGTCTATAATAAGGAAGCACGCTGTCTCCGTATCATTGCGGAATGTAGACGAGTTGATCCCGGAAGTCATCTGCACCACACCCATGGCACAATAATACCAGTTGCTCAACGATCTGCCGAATCGAGTGGCCTTTGCGAACGAGAAACACACCAGGCAGAGTACGTCCAGCCTGCAAATGTTTCTGCACATGTGCGGGCATGCTTTCCAGATCGTGCGTCACCAGAATACGCTGACGGAACTCACACCATTGCAGAATGGATGGATGTCTAGAGCATACACTGGGTCAACAACATTGTGACGACGAATGGCTTGCCATAGTGGTCCGCGCACATTCTCATCCAACAGCAGCTGCAACGACATGCTTAACCCACTTTGCGCCGCTGCAGTTTCAAACGCAGCGACTCCATATCCACTGCGGCACCTTGCAAGGCATTCTTCGCCATGCTTGCTTCCGCCTGCTGCAAATACTCATCTACTTCAGCCTTATTCTCCCAGTAAAATGCGAGCACTTTGTGGATAAGGGCAAAGCCCAAGGTTGGGAATTGCTGCTGCAGTGACTCGACCGATTGGCCTTCAAGGTAATACCACAGCAATTGACTGAGGCCGATGCGCGTACCTGTCAGTCGGATCGCTCCGAACTCGTCAGTCATGAGATAATCAGGTAGTGTCATGCGAATTCCAATCTTTCGCCAATGATACCAGCGCGGTAAGGTAAACTCAATGGTGTTGGATTGGGCACCGGCATAAGCGGATTACTCTGATAATGCCTACCACCCGCAGGGCTTACCCAGCTTTCTTGCCCCTTGTTGAAATGAATCGAAGATAACAACAGTTCCTCCATACGCATCGCCGATGCTACAGGGTTTGTCTTTGACCCTGCCCACCCAGCTTCCATACTTGTCGACTGCTGGGGGAACAGCATCATGCGACTGGCTGCCATCGATTACCATCTGCGAACCAACGACGCCCGGTTGTGCACCCAGGCTAAAGCGCTGGGCATTGCTGCACTCGAGATAACCCGTAGTACCCTCCTGCCTGAACATCGCTGGCTGGGCCAGCCCGATGGCACCACCCGCTGGTACTCGGCTGCACTCTCCATGGGCATCGCCATCGAGTCGCTGTCCGCTTCCTTTGCATACGAATGGTCGCCTCTGGATCGACAAGGCCGGCCAGACACGACAATCATCGACGCAGTGGCGGACCTGGTGAATTCAGCAGCCTATGTTGGTGCCCGGATGGTGCATCTGCCTTGCCTGGAATCGCCTCCTCCCCGGGAAGTGAGCGATTGCAGGAAGATCATGGAGCACTTCCACCCCATCTTCGAGAAAGCCCACGAACGGCATATCGTGGTGTGTCTGGAAACCTACTGGCCTGCTGATGTAGCCCGTCGTCTGACCCAGTTCGACCCGACTGTGTTCCAGGTAAGCTTTGATGTGGGAAATTGCGTAGCACTGGGCCGTGATCCTGCGATTGAACTCGATATTCTAAGTGACAGCCTGGGTCAGTTGCGACTGCGAGACCGCCGTCGACATGAAATCTTCCGCAGCCTGCCCCTGGGGCATGGCGATGTCGACTGGTCGAGTGTGCAGCAACAAGTCGTCAGGCTGTCGCAACGGCCGCAGGTGGTGCTCGCGTCCTCGGGCGGAGCATCGATTATTGAATCTCACGCTTCAGCACATCGGCTGCTGTATCAGTTGCTTACCGAGACACACTTCAGCCGCGTGGCGTAGTGTCACAGCTTCCTGCACATCCAGAAAACGAAACAGGGGCAATGGATATTGCCCCTTCGTTCACCGGTTCATTCGTAATGGACGCCTCATCCCACTGGTAGTTTAGAGGTCGGTCAGCACACCGTTGCTGTCGCCGAAGCGTTTCTGCTGGATGCCCAGTTTGTTGAGCATGGCAACATACAGATTGGCGATGGGGGTGTTGAAGGCGTATTTGATGTGACGACCGGGATTAAGCGTCCCGCCACCCTTACCGAAGAGCAGGATGGGCAACTGGTCGTGATTGTGGCGGTTGCCATCGCCGATGCCGGAGCCGTACACGAGCATCATATTGTCGAGCAGGGTGCCGTTGCCTTCCTTTACTGCCTTGAGCTTGCCAATCAGGTAAGCCAGGTGATCGAGGTGGAACTGGTTGATACGGCTGATCTTCTGATGCTTTTCCTTGTCGCCACCATGGTGGGAAAGATCGTGGTGACCTTCGGGAACGCCGATGAACTTGTAGCTGCGGTTGGAACCTTCGTTAGCAAAGACAAAGGTGCTGAAGCGAGTGAGGTCGGCCTGGAAGGCGAGCACTTGCAGATCAGCCAGGGCTTTCATGTGCTCTGAGTATTCCTTGGGGATGCCCGTTGGCTTTTCGATTGGTGGCTTGATTTCGACGTTCTCTTTCTTGTTCCGCTGGAGGGAGTTCTCCATTTCACGAATGGAGGTGAGGTACTCATCGAGCTTGCGTTTGTCTGCACCGCCGAGCTTGCTTTCCAGACTCCTGGCATCGTCCATCACGGCATCGAGCACGCTCAAGCGATCATCGTTATTCTTGGGTTTACCGTAGAGGCGATCAAAGACCTGCTTGGGATCCACTTCCTTGGGCATCGGGGTTTGTTCCGAGCGCCAGGAGAGGTTATTCGAATAGGCACAGGAGTAGCCTGAATCGCAATTGCCGGCGTTCATGCCCTTGTCGCAGCCGATTTCGAGCGAGGAGAGCTTGGTGTGGTGACCCAGTTGTGAAGCGGCCAGCTGATCGACCGACATGCCGATGCGGATATCCGCGCCGGCAGTCTTCTTGGGCTGGCTGCAGGTCAGGAAGGCCGACATGGCACGGGCGTGGTCGCCGGGGCCATCGCCATTGGCTCGGGCTTTATCGCAGGTGAGGCCGGTGAGGACACTGAAGTCGTTCTTGAAGTCGGCCAGCTTGCTGAGCAGCGGAGTGATCTTGTAGTCAGTTCCTACTTCAGCAGGAGTCCAGTCTTCCATGTGCAGACCGTTAGGCACATAGACAAACGCCATGCGAACCGGTGCTTTAGCTGCAGGAGCAGCGAACACACCGCGTGGCAGCATGGCATCGAGGAAGGGAAGGGCAATGGCAGCGGTAGCGCCCTTCAGCATGGCTCGGCGATTCAGCATGGGTTCACTGGTCATGATCCACCTTTGGCGGTTCGTCGCTTACAGAACGGTTCGCTGGTCACAATGGCTTGGATGAGGGCGGTCATAGTATCGCCCCTGGATTGTGTCGCTTTTGCTATTTCGACCACATACTGACGGTCGCTTGATTCCAGACCTCGGCCTAAAGCAAAGGTTATCATCTTTTCCGTCAGACAGCGACGGAAATCCTCGTCGCGCTGCTTCAGTATGGCTACGAGTTCAAGAGGCGTCTGGAACGATTGCCCGGAGGGCAAGGTACCACCCGGTTCAACGGGATGCTGGCCGTCCTTCGTCCGCCAGGCACCAATCGCGTCGAAGTTTTCAAAGCCGAAGCCGATAGGGTCCATGCGGTTATGGCAGGTGGCACAATTCGGGTTGGCCCGGTGCTGTTCCATTCGCTGCCGTAGCGTGCCCTTCAACTCGCTGGTGGCTTCCAGTTCAGGTACATCAGGAGGAGGCGGAGGTGGTGGTGTGCCCAGAATGGTCTCCAGTACCCACTTTCCTCGCTTCACCGGTGAAGTGCGGGTCGGATTCGAGGTCAACGTGAGAATGCTGGCCTGGGTCAGGATGCCTCGACGGGGAGTCCCTTTCAGACTTACCTTGCGGAAGTCGGCTCCCTTGACATCCTTGATGGCATAGTGCTTGGCCAGTCGTTCATTGACGAAGGTGAAGTCTGCATCCAGGAACTCGGTGAGCTTCAAATCGTTCTTCATGACTTCCAGGAAGAAGAGTTCTGTCTCCTTTTGCATGGCCTGTCGCAGTGGTTCATCAAAGGTGGGAAAACGTTTGGGGTCAGGAGTGGAGTTCTTCAGATTGCGAAGCTGCAGCCATTGGCCAGCGAAGTTCTCGATCAACGCTACAGCACGGGGGTCGCGGACCAAGCGGCGGGTATGCATCGCGAGCACTTCCGGGTCTTTCAATTTGCCCTGTTTGGCTGCCTCGTACAGTTGCTCGTCCGGCATGGTGCTCCAGAGAAAGTACGACAGGCGGCTGGCGAGTTCAAAATCATTGAGCGATCGAACCGAGTCCGACGTGCCATCCATCTCTACACGGAAGAGGAAGTGAGGGGACACCAGGATGGCCTGCAAAGGCAGTTTGAGAGCATCGCTGAAACTGTCGCCTCGTTTGTTGCCGATCTCGAAGAGTTTCATGAGCTTGTCGATTTCGCTGGTCTGGACAGGGCGGCGATACGCCCGCTCAGCCAGGCGTGCGAGATTCTGTCGTGCTGCGGCTTGCGCTGTGATGTTCTTTTCCGGCTGCACTACCAGAACCGGATGCTTCTCCACGACTTTGGGAGCATCGAGCGGGCCTTCAATACCCAGGCCGACGATCACCACGTTCCGATCACTCTTGGTGGATGCTTCGTAAAAGTCATTCGTGTAAGCCAGGGAGATCTTGTGCTGGCCACCGGGCACCTGAGCCATGAATTCAAAGCTCTTGCGACCATCGTTGTCGGATTCAACGGGGACGATGCTGAAAGTCTTCAGCACTTTGCCATCGAGTTTCAGATCCAGTTTGGGTGCTTCGCTGCCAGCCTGCTGGCCGAAGGCACGGAAGCGGAGGGCATACTTCCCCGGCTTGGGGAATTCAAAGTTGACAAAAATTTCACCATTGCTGGCCAGGAGACGCGACTGGTTGTTCTTGCCATACGGCGACCCGACATTGCGAGGCTGCATCTCACGCCCCTGAAACCGGCGCACCGTAGTGGCAGCACTATTGTTCCTGGGCAGCACTGCCTGATCAGCGATACGCTGGGCAGCATTGAGATATTTCTCCAGCAACAGTGGCGGAATGGTCAGCACATCGCCAATGTTGTCGAATCCATAACCAACATCGTCGGCCGGAAAGTCGTCAGCCGGCTTGAAATCGACGCCAAGCAAATCGCGAACGGTGTTGTTGTACTCGGCCCGGTTCAGCCGACGCATGGTCACACGACCGGGGTCACGCTTGCCGTTCAGATGGGCTTTGACAATCTGCCCGTCCAGCCAGCCCGTCAGCAGATCGAGTTCTGCACGAGTCGGTTTGGGTTTGCCGTCGGGTGGCATGTCGCCATTGCGAACATTGGTGAGGAGCGCCTCCATCACCGGGACTTTCTTCGTCAACAGTTCCGTGCTGGTGTATTGGCTGAGATCGAGATCACCCTTGGGTTTCTTGCCACCATGGCAACTGATGCAGTACTTGTTGAGGATCGGAGTGATCTGCTGGGTGAATTCATCAGGAAGGACACGAGGTTCCGCTGCATCGCCCGTTGTCGTGGAAGTGACGAGCAACAAGAAGCAAGCGATAGTGATTCCAAGCTCGACAGTGGTGGAGACCACAGTGCGCATGAAAGATCCTGATTATGAATAAATGATGACAAACAGGAGGGCTGGAGAGACAGTTAATGATACCTTGAGTTCGGTTGGATGTCGAGGGGATTGAACGGGCTAGCACTCTAAACAATGAAAAGCCCTCTCGTACAAACGTACGAGAGGGATGAATCTCAGGAATCGTTATACCGTAGCAAGGCAGTTACTTTGCCAGACTGACACAGACGATTTCCTTGTCATTGCGGGCGAAGCAGCATTTGTCGGCGAAGGCAGGATGACTCCAGACCACATCTCGCCCGAAGCATTCGTTGGTAGGCTCCAGAATTTTTGTCCGACTCAGCTCTTCGTAGCCAGCAACGGAGATCCTGGCAATAATCAGATGACCGGTCTCGCTGAAGAGGAAGAACTTGTCACCATTCTTGACAAGGAACGCCGTGCCAGAGTTTTGAGGCCGGGCGCCTTCCTTCTTGCCAGTGACAGGAAGCATTGTTTCCCACACACGCTTGCCTGTCTTGAGTTCCACGCAGCGAAGTTGTCCCTGCTGATCGACCCCATAGATATGTTCATCTTCTATGATGGGCGTGCTGTTGACCGGACAGACGGACATGGATCGATCACCCTTCCAGAGTACCTTGGCGGAAGGCGTGGAACCAGTGACTTCCAGGCAGGCAGAGACAAACCCGATGCCACCGGCGAAGAGATGATTGCCAGCAACACGCGGGCTCATGATCGACATGGCATACTGTGGTGCGAGGGGTTCCGACCAGTAGACCTTGCCTGTTTCCGGGTCGAGGCTGGTGAGTTTCTCTGCATTCCAGTGGATGAGCTGTCGTGTTCCACCGATGGTGTGGATCACCGGTGGACAGTAACCTTGTTCCTTGGCTGAGACAGCTTTCCAGAGTTCCTGGCCCGTCTTGCGATTGAATGCAACCAGGATGCTGCCTTCGCCACCCACACCACAGATGACTTTGTCACCATCGATCAACGGGTGGCTGCAGAAGCCCCACATCGGCGAATTCGTCTTGTATTCCGTCTTGAGTTCCTTGGCCCAGAGGCGTGAACCTGTCTCAGTGTCGATGCAGGCGAGATGACCCTCCGCGCCGAGGATATAGACGTGACCTTCGTGAACAGTGGGCGTACAGCGTGGCCCGGAACCATACGAGATCTCATAGGGAGCTGCGTACTGGTACTCCCAGAGCTTATCTCCGGTTTTGGCATCGAGACAGAGCAGGCGTTCCTTGCCATTGAACTTGGGACGGGTGCCAGGGTTGTTATTCAGCTTGCCTTCACCGCGCTGGTAATCAAACACGAAGACTTTGCCATTCGCCACGGCCGGCCCGGCGTAGCCACCCTGAAGCGGTTTCCGCCAGAGTACTTTCGCACCGTCGGCTGGAAACTGGTCGATGGTGCCTGTCTCGTTCCAGCGACCATCGCGGTTTTTGCCCATCCACTGGGGCCAGTCTTCGGCATGGAGAACGCCTGCGACAGACAGGGCCAGCAGGAGGAGACTCAAACGAAGCATGAGAGAACCTCACATGACATGAAAACAGTGAGGTGATTATAGACAGCTGCCATGGAGAAAGGATGAGACCTCTCAACGAAACTACCCCGCAACCTTGCGATGGCGGGGTAGGGCGTTGGATCAACTCGACCTGTACGGCTTACCAGAGGAAGGTAACGTGCAGGTTGGCTCCATCGATGGCCAGGTTGACGTGCCGGGCAGACCGGGGATTGGTCGTCTGTTCGGTATAGGTCGAACCAGCTTCGAAGAGGTAATTGAAGTCATAGCCGCCACCGAGCATCACGCGGCCACCGAAGAGGCTGACATCCATACCGATGCCGAGTTCGAGCACAGGCATGATTTCTTCGCGGCTGTAGCTGGCAACGTTACTGGAGAAGCTGCCGTCCGCTGCGTTAAAGGCGGTGGTAGCCTGTTCCAGACGATCCGCAAAGAGGATCGTGGTGTATGCCTTGGCGTAGAAGGTGACGGGGTTGAGCGGATAGACTCGCGACTCGATACCCACGCGAGGGCCAGCACCCTGGAGACGGGAGTAGAGAGCCTGAGAATTGGTGCTGCCATCACCACGGTCGATGAAGGTGTTGTAGTTCTGTTCGAGCTTGCTGATGCGGAGACCAGCAGAGAAGATCAGGTCTAGACATGGGGCAGGGCTGATGACTGCACCACCCATCACATCCAGGTTGGTCCAGTTGATATCAAAGTAGCGGTCGAGGAACCCGAAAGCAGGAACATCGCCACCACCAGCACCGCTACCCAGAGGCCCTGGCCCGATATATTCGATCGAGAAGTTGGGGTCGTTGCCATCGTTGACGATGCGATTATTGTTCACCGTGTCGGTGTACTTCCGGTAGGTGATCATGCCGAACCAGCCATCGGCAGTCAGGTAACCGCCACCAATGTACCAGCCAATGCCGGTGGTGCGGTCATAGTCTTCCTGAACACCGGTGGTGACGTCACCGAAGCCGCCATTATCCACAAAGGTGCGAGTGAGCACGCTGGGATCGCTGCGGCGAGCGCGGTACCAGTTCATACCAGTATCAAACAGGACGCCACATGGTCCCTTGGCATGAATCGTGGTGCCACAGGGCTCGACGCCTACAGGGCATCCTGCCACGAAGTTCTGAGCTGTGGGAGAGAGGTAGCTGCCCTGAGCCTGGGCCTGGTCACCCATCGGTGCCATGCCAGTGTACATCATGCTACCTTCGGGCTTGGGCATGCCACTGAGATCAGGCACACCAGAGCCGACCATACCGCGGCTGCCACCCATGTCAGAAAGTGACACGCGAGCTGGTTTGTTAACAGTGCTGCCGCCAGTCACAGAGACCGGTGCACTGGTGAGCGCGCCGGGAGGCAAGGCAGGCACGCCTTGATCCCCACCAGGAGCTGCTGGAGGAACCGGTAAGGTGCCTTGGGCGAAGCCAAGGGCCGGCCAGCAGCCTAGCGCCCCGGCAAGCAAGAGCGTTTTCCATCGAGCCATTGCCGTCGTCTCCTTGGGCCGCCTCCGGGCAAGAGTCTGTTGCCAGTCTCCAGCGCATCAGTGCGAGCCGTAATCCCCTAATGGTGCGGTCTGCCGCCTGCGGCCTTCCCCGGGCCAACTCCCCCAGCGGCAACTGTCGCGTCGATACCAACGCCACTATGGTTTCAATCCACTTTATCGTCAGTGCCTGCAGCAACCTTGAACCTTTCCTGCATGGAAAAGCAGGTAAAGCCGGTATTCTTGACGCAGCTTGACACATTCTTCCTGTCAAGATGGGTCAAGTTGCGACGTATCTTGCTGAAGGGTAAGCACTTAGAACATGTGACTTTGGGGAAGCAGGAGAGACACAGCTATTTCTGGTTACTTACTAATTCCACTTCGACAAAGCGCGGCCAGTACAGACGGGCATCACCGGCCATGTACCAGAAGTCCGTTGCATTGGCGACATAACTGATGATGAGAGTGTTACCTTGACTCAGTGCCTGATGGGCTTTGGCAGCATAACAGAACACGCGGCGATCCCATCCGGTTTCAGGACAGCGAAACAACGTCACAGGCTCAGACCAGGGCCCCCACGGCTGGCTGGCGACCCGCCCGCGAATCTCGTTCGACATGCCACCTCGTGTATAAACCAGCACGTATTGTTTGCGTGCAGGCAGCCACACGACGGACGCCTCGCTCGCCATTTCATCGGCCAGTGCTTCACAGCGTTCTGGCTGGCGATGCCAGTTGCCCTGACCGTAGAATTCCCAGGTACCGGGATCGGTTGCTGTCGCCAGCCTCGCTCGAGCCAGGATGAGATGTCGTTTCGTCCCCACGGCAACCGGTGTGTCCTCAGTCCCATAAATGTAGAGGTACTCGCCTGAAGTCAGCAGTGCCGCACCAAAGGTGCGCTCGCGCTTGCTGGAGTACAGTGCGTGTGGCAGCCTGGTCTGAGTCACTCTCCAGGTGAGAGGATCGTCATGGGGATTTTCAACCAGGCCCAGCCACATGCCAATGCCACGGAAACCGAACACGCTCTTGTCATCGGTCTTTTCCAGTTGCGGAAGAAAGAGCAGCAACTTGTCCTGGACCTGTGCTCCGGCAAAGAGCCAGTACCAGCCTCGTCCATCGACGGGTGTAACGATGGCCTGTGGTTGACCTTGTGCATTGCGACGGATGAAAAAGACCGGTCTGGCTTTCGGGTCATCCTGAAGTGCTACCGTGTTGTTCACGATGGTGGCGTTGACGTGTTTGTACTTCTGAATGTCGCCTACCCATGTATCGCTGAAAAGCCAGAGCAGCTTCTTGTTGCTGAGCTGAACCGAGTAGACACCATCGCCACCTGTCCAGCCGCTGGTTTGCTGGAAGAGTTGATCGAGATCAGGCCGGGACTGGGCGGATTTTACCCGTAACGATGTATCCGGCTTAGCAGGTTGAAACAGCAGCAACAGCACTATACACGTGCAGATCATCCTGACATGCTAACAGATTTACTCAGTTTGGGTGGAATACAACCTTAAGCTTAGATGAAGCTGGAAATGGCCTATTTTGAGCTTTCTCCTTTATTTCTCATCAAAACGACGTGACGAAGAACCTCAATTGGCGTTTACTGGTGGTGTACACATCTTTCACACTCTCCGTGGAGTACATCATGAAACTGCGTTGTGCCTTGTGTTCCCTGTTGTGTGCTGGCTTGCTGGCCAGCGTGGCGTTTGCTCAGCCCCCCGGCGGCGGCCGTGGCATGGGTGGTATGGGCGGCGGACTCACCGGCCTGGTGAAGTCCAAGGATGTGGTCGCTGATGTGAAGCTCAGCGATGAGCAGGTCAAGAAGCTCGAAGACCTGGAAAAGAAAATGGGCGACAAGCGTCGCGAAGCCATGCAGAATGCACAGGGTGATCGCGAAGCCATGCGCGAAGCCATGCAGGAAATCGCAAAGGAAACCGACAAGGGTCTCAGCGAAATCGTCAATGCTGATCAGCTGAAGCGTCTCAAGCAACTGCAACTCCAGTCCACCGTCAAGAATGGTGGTCTGATGATGGCACTTGGCAATCCTGATGTCACCAAGGCCATGAACTTCAACGAAGAGCAGAAGGAACAACTGCAGGGCTTCCGCGAAGACATGCAGAACACCATGCGGGAAATGTTCCAGGGTGGCGGCGGTGGTGACCGCGAAGAAATGGCCAAGAAGATGCAGGAATTCCGCGCCAGCATGGATAAGAAAGTGGCCAAGATGCTGACTGAAGAACAGAACAAGAAGCTGAAGGAACTCCAGGGTGAAGAGTTCAAGGGCAAGTTCCCTGCTCCTGCCATGGCTGGCCGTCGTCCCGGCAAGAATGGCTAAGCGTACGTCTGTCCCCCTCAACAAGCCGAGCAATGCTCGGCTTGTTGCTTTCTATCCCTCGAGCAGCTTCTTCAGACAAGAGTACATTCCATCAACAGTGCGTTCCTCTTCCAGATGCAACCGATAATATGCCGTGCGATCATCGACTACCCGTAACCGGTTGCCTGCAATGGGTGACATGTTGGGGATGGGAGGAACTGGGCCACTACCTGCTGCCAGCTTGTCGATCTTGTTCCGCTGGCGATACTCCAGCACCAGGTCGCGGTGCTCCAGTCGTATGAGGGAGATGCCCCACTTGCTGGCAAGCAAACGCAGTTCCTGCATTTTGATCAGGTTCTCAACTGCTTCAGGCAGTGCGCCATACCGGTCTGCCAGCTCTGCTGCAAAGTCGCTTAAGCGATCCAGTGTCTTGACCCGTCCCAGGCGGCGGTAGACTTCGATCTTGGCTTTCTGTCCTTCCACGTAGCTCGCGGGCAGGAAAGCGGGCCAGGGCATCTCGATGGACACATCGATGGCCTGCCGAACGGGCTGCTTCTTCGCCCGCCGCACCGCTTCCTCCAGCAACTGACAGTACAGTTCATAGCCAACAGTGGCGATGTGCCCCGACTGCTCAGCACCGAGGATGTTGCCCGCACCACGGATTTCCAGATCACGCAGGGCAATTTTGAACCCCGCCCCCAGTTCACGGAACTCTTCAATCGCCTTGAGCCGCTTGGCAGCTACATCGCTGAGCTTCTTGTTCGGATCCAGCAGAAGATAGCAATACGCCCGGTGCTTGTATCGCCCCACACGGCCACGCAGTTGATGCAGATCAGCCAGGCCGTAGTTCTCTGCTTCATCGATGAAGATGGTATTGGTGTTCGGGATATCCAAGCCACTCTCGATGATGGTAGTCGCCAGCAGGATGTCCGCTTCATGCTTCACGAAGCGGATCATCACATCTTCGAGATCATGGCCGTGCATTTGCCCGTGGCCCACCAGGATACGAGCCTCAGGCACGATCTGCTGCAGGCGATGGGCGACTCCTTCGATGTCGTGCACCCGGTTGTGGACGAAGTAGATCTGCCCTTCACGGGCCAGTTCACGGCGAATGGCGTGACGCACCAGTTCCGGATCGAACCGGCAGATGCGGGTCTCAATCGGCATGCGGCCCTGCGGAGGCGTCTCCAGGTTGGAGATATCGCGTATACCCAGCAGCGACATGTGCAGGGTGCGCGGGATCGGCGTAGCAGTCATGGTCAGCACATGCACCTGCGAACGAAGCTTCTTCAGCTTTTCCTTGTGCTCGACCCCAAAGCGTTGCTCTTCGTCAATGATGACAAGGCCCAGGTCGCTGAACTTCACATCGTTACTCAGCAGGCGATGCGTGCCCACTGCAATATCGAGCGTGCCTTCGTTGAGTTGTCTGACGATTTCTTTCGCCTCCGAAGGACGACGAAATCGACTGAGGCACGCCACCTTGAATGGAAACGCTGCCAGGCGGCTGGCGAATGTACGGTAGTGCTGTTCTGCCAGAACGGTGGTGGGCACCAGGATAGCTACCTGTTTGCCACCATCGACTGCCTTGAAAGCCGCCCGCAGCGCAACTTCGGTTTTGCCATAGCCCACATCGCCACAGAGCAGGCGATCCATGGGGTGCGGATGTTCCAGGTCTTTCTTCACTTCGGTGATGGCGCTAGCCTGGTCAGGCGTCTCCTCATAAGGGAAGGCAGTCTCGAACTCCTGCATCCACACCGAATCTGGCGGATAGGAGAAGCCCGGCAACGTGGCCCGCTGGGCTTGCAAGTCTACCATCTCCGCTGCCAGATCAAGGACCGCTTCACGGACCTTCTCTTTCCGTTTAGCCCAACTGCTGGTGCCTAGCTTGGAGAGCTCCGGGGCGATCTTGCCCCCGCCCACATACTTCTGAACAAGGTCAATCTTGTCGGTGGGAACGTAGAGGCGTGTGCCTGCAGCGAACTCCAGCAGCATGTGCTCGCTGAGTTGACCCTTGGTGTCAAGCACCTGCAAGCCGAGGAAGCGGGCGATGCCATGGTTGACGTGGACGACCAGATCGCCTTCGGCAAGATCGAGAAAGCTCTCAATGGCTCGGGTTTCATACTTGCGGATGGACAGCCGCCGGGACGTTGGTGTTGCCTCGCGGCGAAAGAGTTCCTGCGCCCCGATGATGGTCAACTCGAGCGCTACCAGCCGGAAGCCTGCTTTCACATGCCCGGGGAGCAGAATAGTCCTGAGTGCTGAGTCCTGAGGTGAAACAGTGGGAGGGCGAGCCGCCGATCGGGCGGCTACTGGAGCATCTGCTTTGGAACTCTCACCCTTCGCTTTCCCCCCTCGCTTGCGCTTCGGGCTGACTGTAACATCTTGCGGCACGGACTCAGTGCTTGATGGCGCTGCCAATAGTTCACTCAGTCGTTGTTGCTCACCCTTACTCGGGCAGGCAATCACTACTTGACCTGTGAGTGATCGCAACTCCTCCGCTACCCTGGCCGCTTCGCCACTGAAGCGCTCCACTGATTCCACTTGCAGGTGGCATGTCGCTTCTGAAGACATGGCAGGCAAGGTCGTCAAATAGACACTGGGCTTCGACAGCAAATGCCTGAACGTGGCATCAATGCCAAACAAGCCTCGTGGGTCATCGACCCGTTCGAGAAACAGCTTGGCTTGCTCCCGCAGGTCGGCTGGCTCGACCAGTACTACGACGGTGCCTGTCGGCAGGAACTGGGTGAAGGGCACCGTGTCGTTCAATCCCTGTTGGGTGAACACGGTGACGTTGATGCGGTCGATGGGCTCCTGCGACCGCTGGGTCTCGGGGGCAAACCGGCGGATGCTGTCGATCACATCGCCAAAGAACTCGAGGCGAAACGGACTGTCTGCGTCCGCAGGATACACATCCAGAATGCCTCCCCGTCGGCTGAACTCTCCCGGAAGTTCCACTACCTCGGTACGTGTGTACCCACCTTCCACAAGCCAGGTGATGAGGGCATCCAGCCGCACTTCGTCATCCTTGATCAACTCGCGCGACTGGGCCGCCAAGGCTGCCGGGCTAGGTACCGGCTGCATCATGGAGACCATCGATGTCAGAAACAGTCCTGAGTGCTGAGTCCTGAGTGCTGAGTCCTGAGCGCTGAGTGAAGGCAAGGGCTCTGTGTTTGTTGCAACAGTGCTGACAGCTATTAACTGCTTAAGCACCCGCAGCCGTTGCCCCGGCTCATCTCGATCAGGCACCTGCGTGGGACGGTAGCCCAGGAATGTTTCCAGATCATCGGCCCAGGTATCGAGGTCACCGGGATGGGGCAGCACCACCAGTGTGGAATACGATTGTGCAATAGTCGCTGCTGCCAGCGCTGCGGAGGAACCCCAGGCACCGTCGATGGTAGCGGATTCGCCTCGCTGAAGCGCAGCAAGCACTGCTGCCATTCCGGGGCTATGCCGGAGGAGTTGGGGGCATTCGGTAAACGAGGCAAACGAGGTAGCCATGAACGCCATGGTGAATCAGGTTCCCATGTTATAGTGGAAGCACACAGCTTGAGTGAATTGTGAAGATTGGCATCTTCCGGCAAGCGTTTATCATGAAGCTGTAACAGATTTGACGATGATTCCATGCCGCAAAAGATGAGAATACTGGTGCAGGACAAGTCACTCATGCAGTTTCGCTATCTTGTTTCGATTCTTTTTATCATCCTTGGGTCATGCATCGCATCTGCACAGCAAGGCAGCTTCATGCCTGTTGATCCTTTCCAGGCTTCGGGACAGAAGACAACGCCTGATACGACGGCAGTACCTCCTGGCATGATCGAGAATGCCGTTCTCTTTGAAAAAGAACCACGGTCTCACCTGGTTGATGTCATCATGGATCGATGGGCTGAATGCTGCGATCCGGAAATTCCCATTGCCTACTGGCAGGCAGGCCCAACAGCCAAGGGAGAAAAGCCCGAGACTGCCCCCAAGAAGAAAGCCTGGTACGAGAAGCTAGGAATACGGGGCTATGCCCAGCTTCGGTATAACTTCACCATCGATGAGCGGGATGGCTCCGCCCCGGCACAATACACTGCAGACAGCTCTGTTGGCGATAACAAGAGTTTCCTTCTTCGCCGGGCACGTTTGATCATCTTCGGTGATGTGTCTGAACATCTGGGGCTGTACCTGCAACCAGATTTCGCCTCAACACCCAATGGCAGCGTCGATAATATTCAATTCGCACAGATCCGCGATTGGTACGGTGACTGGTATCTCGACAAGGAGAAGGTCTTCCGTTTCCGTCTGGGACAATCCAAAGTGCCCTACGGCTGGGAAAACATGCAGTCGAGTTCCAATCGACTTGCCCTGGATCGTTCGGATCCCATCAACAGCTCAGTCAAGAACGAACGTGACCTTGGTATTTTCTTCTACTGGACCCCTGAGTATGCGCAGAAATTCTTTATCGACGTGATCGAGCAGGGGCTCAAGGGTTCCGGCAACTACGGTGTGTTCGCTCTCGGCGTCTACAACGGCCAGGGTGGTTCACTGGCGGAGACCAATGACAATCTTCATTCTGTCATTCGCCTGACCTTGCCACATCAACTCTCCAACGGTCAGTATGTTGAAGCCAGTGTGCAGGCGTATTCCGGATTCTATACGGTGTACTCCGCTCAGATTCGTGCCAATGGGGCTGGTCCCCTGATTCGCCCTGCAGGCACTCTCGAAACAGGTAATCGCCAGGGCTGGCTCGATCAACGCATTGCAGGTACGTTTGTCTGGTACCCGCAGCCCATTGGTATACAGGCAGAATGGATGGCTGGGGAAGGCCCTGCACTGAACGAGACACAGACTGCGATTGAGAACAGACCGGTGAACGGTGGATACGTCCAGGCGATGTACAAGTACGATACCTGCAACCATGGTATCCTGTTTCCGTTCATACGCTGGCAGTACTACAGAGGTGGCTATAAATCAGAACGCAATGCCCCGTATGCGAGAGTAGATGAATGGGAAGCAGGCCTCGAATGGCAGATCAATCCGCAAGTTGAACTTGTCACGATGTACACCCTGACCGACCGCACCAATACCACGGCATACACTGATGCTGGAGTTCAATCTTATCAACAGTTCGAAGGTCAACTGCTTCGTGTTCAGCTGCAATTCAACTACTAATCGGACCAGTGTGATCAGGCCTTTGACAGCATGATTTGCAATAATTTTCACACCTCGACTGATATCCTTTCTTCTTCCTAAAAAGCTCACAATTCCGTTGATTTGCGATTCTCACGACATTATCATCTCCCCTTCGTCCCTTTCACGTCAACCGTCTTTCAGGACCCGTCATGCTGCAATTGTTATGTCTCCTCTGCCTGATTCCTCAGGCTGGCATCTCCGACCCTCGCGACGAAAAGATCAAACAGTTCCTCAAGCGACCCAATGAAGAAGCTCTTGAACTCTACCTGTGGCGCAACCCCAGTCGCGCAGTCACGCTCAATGACATCATGCTGGTCTACAAGAAACAGTACAACATCGAAATCGCCATTCAGTACAGTGCCTTTGGTCACGACAAACGACACGTGCTTCTGAACATGCCCCTCAAGCGAATTGAGGCACGCGACAAAGTGATTCCTCGAGGTCTGGCACTGCAGCTCTATCTCGACAATTACCCCACCCCATTGACTTACCAGGTGGAAAATGGCACGGTGTGGATTGTGCCTGGCAAGGCCAGCATGTGTGATGAAAGTCGTACCTGTGAGCTTGGTCAGATGCTCAAAAAGACCAAACCCAAGTATGACGACAAGCTGAACCTGGAAGAGACGAATCGCCTGCAGATTCCGCCCAGCGACCTGCTCGGTGCATTGCATTTCTTCAGTGACAACGATCGTGGCAACTTCCGCGTCTTTGCTCGCGAGCGTGATCTTCCCAGGAACACGATGCAGAAACAGATCAAAGTGCCGGCTTTTACTGACAAGAGCTACGATGTCGTCTTGAAACAGTTGCTCGACCAGGTCCAGGCGACTTACATTGTTCAGGATGGCGTGGTACTAGTCGTTCCCAAGTAATCATGGATGCATCGGTCTTACAGTTGCCCGCGGAACATGAAGCCAGCCTGGCTGCATGGACGCGGGCAACGCCGCTTTCCGCCCTCGGCCCGCTGCTCCAGGAGCAGGTGGACCTCCATCTGCACGGCGAAACCACGCCCCGCACTTTCCGCATGTGGCGGCCGGCGGAGCCTGATCGTCTCCTCGAGCATCCGTCCACCCTGGAAGCCTTCAGCCACGATGAGTACATGCCCTACTGGTGTGATCTCTGGCCCGTTTCCCGCATGCTGGCCAAGGCGATTCTCGCCAGCGACTGGCAGCCAGGCACCGAGGCTCTGGAAGTGGGCTGTGGACTCGGAATGGCCGGGGTAGCTGCCCTGGCCAAAGGTTTGCAGGTAGTGTTCAGCGACTACGATGCCACAGCTCTGCGATTTGCCGCTGCCAATGCCCTCGAACATGGCTATCGCCAGTTTGAACTGCTCCCCTTTGACTGGTCGAACCCGCCGAAGCGACAGTTCTCCTTCATCTTCGCCGCTGACCTGCTCTACGAGATGCGCAGCGTCGCACCGGTGATTGCCTTGCTACAGAGCATGCTGGCCCCGCAAGGTGTTGCCTGGGTGACCGATCAGGATCGTTCACCTTCGACTCTCTGGCGAAAGTCACTGAAAGACCAGGGCTTCGTGTACGACACAGAGACGTTACATGCCGGCCAACCCGCCGCCCCGGGACAAACGGCGAGGCGCGTGAAGGGCACGCTGTACCGGATCCGGCGGGGATAGTCTGGTCCTCCTCTCCCGATTGGGAGAGGGGTTAGGGGTGAAGGGTACGCGCTGTACGTCCCCTGCAACCGCGTTGCAACGCCAACACGCCCCAGCCCCCGGCCATTCAGGCCGGGGGCGTGCTCGCGCGGTGGTGTGCCTGATTTGGAACCAAGCAACACGACACGCCATCGTATCTCGCCTGTCGCGGGGGTGGATATCTTTTCCGCGCGTACCCGCCCCCGGCCACTGGCCGGGGGCGTCTTGCTCATCGCGTGCTCGGCGCGCGGCATCCGCTTGCTGCCCTCCTTCCCAGCGATTATGATGGAACCAGCTCACCCCCCAGGCGGAACACCATGCGCTCCATCGTGATGTTGACGGTTGTGACCCTCGTCGCGCCAGTCGCGAGTCAGCCACCCAGCGACAGCCCCTCCGCCAAGGCGAAGAAGCTGGGGTGGACCATCTGCCAGACGATCCTCAACGGGGTGGGAGACGAGAAAACCTATCAGGCGAAAGACTATCCGGGCAATGCCGCCTGGTTCAAGGAACTGCGGCAGGCGACCGCAGGCATCGATACCACAAAGCCCACCAGCGAATGGCCCGTGCTCGACAGCGACAAGCTGGTCACCCATAACCCGCGCTACTGGCAGGCCCATTTCGAGATCGCCCCGGCTGACCCGACCCTGCTCATCCTCCATGCCGGGTTGTTGCAGATGAGCGGAGCAGCTGACCGCTCCAATGTCATGTTGGTGATTGCTTCGCAGTCGCCCGGACTGCCAGATAATCTACGAAAGATCATTCTCGCCATGGTGCAGGCCAACAACGCCATGGTTCACGACGCGACTCGCATGACCAAGGAGGGTTACCCCTTACACGATAAAGGCGACTTCGATGGCGCGGTCAAGCACTACGACAAGGTGTTGAAAGCCTACCCGCGCTTCGGCCTGGTCTACTACGAACGTGCCTACTCGCTTCGTTCCAAGGCCTGGAAGGCAGCAGGCTTCGACGAGAAGACCGCTGAGAAGAACCAGGACAAGCTGCCGGACAACTCCCCGGAAGTGGACGCGATGTACGCCCTGGCCCGTCGCCACGATCCGTTCCAGGTGAAGGCCTATCAGGGTAGCGATCAGAAGGTCATCGCCGGGTACATGGCACTCGCCGGGAAAGGGGACAAGGCGTGGGTGAAACTGCAGGAAGCACTCAACAACCGAAAGGCCGTCGCCAGCAGTGCCCTGGTCGACCTGGCTGACGCCTTGCAGATCGGCCAGGCACACGACCTGGCCCTGGCGGCCCGGCTGGTCATCGTGGCCCGTCGCGCCGGCTATGCCCCGGAAGACTATCCATTCTTGGAGAAGAGCCTGAAGGCCCTTGCTCAGGGCGACCCCATCGACACGACGCTCAAGAAGCTCAATGGAAAAGAAGAACTCCACTTAAGACAGCTGACCACGCTCGAAGAGAAACCAGCGCCGAAAGAGGAGAAGTATGAGCCGAAAGTGGCCGACACCGATCATCTCGTGTTGCTGATTCCAACGACGGACATCAGAACCAGGATCGGACCCGTGGAGCCATTTACCGACTACCTCAAGCTCGTCTTCAGGAAAGTGGATGAAGTGATGCTGACCGTCAAGGAGTCTGACGTGAAAGCCAAGGGCCTGGCGGTGGTCATCGGCATCAAGGCGAACAAGCAGGTGAAAATCTGGTGTGAAGCGGTGGACGGCGACATCCCCGAAGCGCTATTGCGACGGCTTGAGAAAGAAGTGGCGACGGTGGAAGCCTGCGATCTCCTGAAGCCCCCCGTGGCAGCCATGCTTAACATGAAACTCTGGGGCCGAACGCCCGCTCAGTTTGACAAGGTGCCGAAGGTCTGGAGCGACGCGGCCCGGAAGCATGACGTGAAGATCGTCATCCCCCCGGACGACTTGTTCAAGGTTATCTGGAAGGATGAGTAATCACAAACCACTTTCATGTCATGATCAGCTGCCTGATCGATAATCAACACATGATTCATGGCGTCGCCCTGATGCGTGCCTTCACTTCCTCCCAACTTCGCCCCTCAGTCTGCGGATGGGCATCGTACGCTGCCATCCGCCGTTCCAATTCCTGCAACTGCCAATCAGGCATGGTTGGTAACGCCTCGAGTCCAATGCTGTCCCAGATTTCCTGGGCTAGCTGCAATCGATCCGCCGCACTGAGCTTATCAATGCCGTAGTCTTTGATCGACATGGGATTCTCCCTTATTCAAGGAATAAGCTCTCTATCGCAATCGTCGGGGGTAGTCCTAGCCGGGAATTACCGCATCTGCTTCCATCTCAACCAGCATATGCGGATCGATCAGGCGGCTTACTTCTATCATGCTCGTCACCGGCCGGATGTGCTGGAATGCCTCGCCGTGAGCCCGGCCGATGGCTTCCCACTGCTTGATATCGGTGACAAACATCCGCGTCCGCACGACATGCTCCAGTCGTGCCCCTGCCATGGCCAGGGCCTTCTCGATGTTCAGCAGAACTTGACGAGTCTGGGCATAGGCATCGCCCGTCCCTACCAGTTGCCCGTCAGGCCCGGTAGCTGTGGTGCCGCTGACATACACCAGTTGGCCAACTCGTACAGTGCGACTGTAACCAACCACAGGCTCCCAGGGGGTGCCGCTGGCAAAGTTCTGACGAAGCATGGTTCTCTCCTGACTGTGGCACTTCCTCAGTCTATGATGCACTAGAGATCAGGGCGAAACAACAGCATGACGAAACTACGGGCTCGACACTATCAGACTGGCATCGTTCACGACTACGTTCTGGAACAGGGTCACATTGCCTCCATGGCAACGAGTTCGGCAGAATGCGAAGAGATCATCGCGCCAGCCTACTTCGATCTCCAGATCAATGGCGGACTGGGTATCAACTTCACTTCGGATCAGCTCACACTGGAGCAGATCAACACGGTGGTGGAACGACTGGCAGCCAGCGGGGTAGCCACTTTCTATCCAACCGTGATTACATCCAGCAGCGCAACGATCACCGCCGCCTGCCGATCACTGGTGCAAGCGCGGTGTGCATCTCCGGTTCTCGAGCAGGCGTTGCCGGGCATTCACCTGGAAGGGCCGTTCATCAGTGCGGAGGATGGACCGCGCGGTGCTCATCCACGGGAGTTTGTCCAGACGGTCGACGCTGCGAAATTCCATCGATGGCAGGAAGCGGCAGATGGATTGATCCGCCTCGTCACCCTGGCGCCGGAACTCCCCGGAGCCATCCCCTTCATCGAACTATTGGTGAAGCAGGGAATAGTCGTATCGATTGGCCACAGTGCTGCCAGCCCAGCCACCATCCGCGATGCTGTACGTGCAGGAGCACGGTTGAGTACGCACCTGGGGAACGGCTGTGCCCGGCAGCTACCTCGCCACGAGAATCTCCTCTGGGAACAATTGGCCTGCGATGATCTGTGGGCCAGCATCATTCCTGACGGCCATCATCTGCCGTGGCATTTTGTGCAATGTGTCGAGCGGTGCAAGACGCTGGACCGGATAATTATCACCTGCGACTGTAGTCCACTGGCTGGGTTGCCTGCAGGGAAATATCCGGCATGGGACAGCACCATGGAGGTGCTGCCGGAGGGAAAAATCATCCTGCGAGAGCAAGGGGTGCTGGCCGGGTCATGGGACTTTACCGCCAGTTGCGTGGAAAAGTATGCCCAGGCCCGTGGTCTCTCCTATGCTGCGGTGCATCGACTGGTGTCGGATCAACCCCGGGCTCTTTTGGGCTATCCGATTCCCACCCTCGCTGAGGGACAGTCTTCCGACGTGGTGGTGCTGCGAACCGACGAGCAGGGTATTGTCCGTCATACCCGAAGCTTTATTCGCGGACAGTGGCATCCTTACTCAGCCAGCGCGAGGCAACCCGGCGCTGTGGCACACTGAGTGGGTACTCGTGCAGTTGCTTCGGATGTATCCAGCGCAGGGCCTGGTAGTGCTTGTGATGCTGCCTGCCGCCTGCGTGGCGAGCTTCCAACACCTGCAGTTCTACAGTGTAACGGGTAATGCCATAGTTCAGAGAGCCTAGAGGCTTGAGTTGTTTGAGCGTGTAGCCTGTAAGCTCCCCGAGTTGACTGCTGGCATCGATCTCTGTCGGGAGTGATTGTGTGGGGAACTCCCACATGTTGGCCCAGCGGCTGGCCGTGGCAGCTCGCTGACAAAGCAGAATCTGCTTGCCCTTGAAGAGCAAGATGCTTCGTTCCTTCACAACGGTGTTTGCCTGCCTGGCCCGTCGCCGGGGCAGTGATGCAGCGAGCCCTTGTGCCTTGCCACGACACTCTTCCCGCAGCGGGCAGAGCAGGCAACTGGGTTCGCCGGTGGTGCAGATCGTTTGTCCCAGTTCCATGAGGGCCTGGTTATAGTCGCCCACCTGCTGGCGAGGCAGTAGTTCCTCTGCCGTTTGCCACAGCCAGTTCTGGGTAGTTTTGGATTCAAGCTCCTGTTGCCAGGCAAATAGACGGGTCAGGATGCGGGCCACATTCGCATCGACGATGGGCAGTCGGGCATCATGTGCCTGACTCAGAATGGCACCCACGGTGTAGCGACCCAGGCCTGGTAGAGTAGCCAGTGCATCTGCTTTGCGGGGGAGTTCGCCAGCGTGTTCCTGTACAACCAATTGTGCAGCCTGATGCAGGTGTCTGGCCCGGCGATAGTAACCCAGTCCTTCCCAGTAGCGCAGTACCTCCTGTTCGCTGGCGGCAGCGAGGCTGGCGACGGTGGGAAACCGTTTCAGAAAACGAATGAAGAAAGGAATGACTGCAGTCACCTGGGTCTGCTGCAGCATCACTTCGCTGACCCAGATGGCGTAGGGGTCGCGCGAAACCCGCCAGGGGAGATCCCGGCGGGTTTGCGAATACCAGCGGAGTAACTTCTTGCTGATGACTATTGGTGAGAACCAGATCGAGGAACTAGACGCGCGGTCGGCGCATGTACTTCTGCAGAATGGCCTCTGCAGCACTCGAGGTGGATGCACTATTCGAGGCCTTCTTGGCTTCTGCCGCTTTCTTGCGGTCTTCGGCACGACGCTGCTCTTCCGTCAGGGCAGGCATCTCTTCCACGGGGGTAGGATCGACAGCTACGCCGGCAATCGTGCTGCCCAGCGGAATTTCGTCCGAAGGAATGGAGCCACTCGGGGCGTCGGCAAAGTTGAAGAGCATCGCGGCGATGTCATCTTCCACCGCCCCAGCCTTACGTCCCGATTGAGCGGTGCTGGTCATGGTGCGTGGCAGTGCTTTCTGGGCCACAGTCTTTTCCATGGAGACCGGTGCGGCCTTTTCAATCACTGTCTTTTCTGGTGCGGTCACCACCGTCGAAATGGTAGGCATGCTGGCAGTCGCCTGCATCTTCGCCTTGAAGACCAGCGGCCCGAACTTTACCACATCGCCGTCTTTGAGATAGACTTCGCCTTCCACCTTCACATCGTTGACATAGGAGCCATTGGTGCTGCCAAAGTCACGGAACAACACTTGTTCGCCTTGCGTGACGAAGGCACAGTGTTTCTTGCTGATCATGGGGCTGGCGGGACGGAGGTGACATTCGGGGTCGCGACCGATGATGAATTCGGGGAGGCGAATAGGGATTTCCTTCGCCGGAGACGTGCTCGAGACCACGAGTAAACTGAACTTCATGTGTAGCGTCGCTCCCTGGCGCAATGGCTGTCCAGATGAAGAGGGAATGCTTCACCATATCTTCAAAGAGTACAATCGCACATCTACGGGAGGATTGCAAGACTCTTCTGAAGGTGTGAGAGAAACTTCACGTCGACGACACAGGTCAGAATCAATAAGCGCTGCTTGGGTGGTAGCAGCCGTTTGCTGAAGCTGGACAGCACGACCGGAAAACGGATGCATCCCAGACGCAAAATGCTACAGTATCGCCTTCCCGTTTAACCCCCATGATGGACATTCCATGCGTCGTGTTGCTCTCTTCTGGCCGGGCGATTATCGAAACACTCCCAACCAGTGGGCCTTGCCTCAGATCACCACTGCCACTGAACAGCTTTCCGCCGCGCTCAAGAAGTTGGGCCGCAAGCCTTACCTGGTGAAGGGATTCCTTACCAAACCTTCCGAATCGATCGCCAAGCTGGGTCCCATTGATGACCCGATGATCGGCGTCTTCGTTCACTGGACGTATGGCCCGCACACCTGTGATGGTGTCGTCGGTAAGACCAACCCGCTGCTGCTCGCCAGTAACTTCTCCGGCACCTGGCCCGGGCTGGTGGCACTGCTCAACACCGGTGCCTGCCTCGAAAGTCTCAACCGCCGCTTTAGCCGCATCTGGACCACCAACAAGGACTGGACCAAAGACAAAGCCTTCATGGAACGGCTCGACGAGTGGTGCAGCACCGGCGCCATCCACTACCCGACCGAAGAGCTGCACCACACCGCCCCTCTGAGCGAGAAGGCGGACGCACTGGCCGAGAAGGTGTATCAGGGCTTTCAGAAAAAGCGGGCGCTCGCCCTCATGCTCGGCGACACCTCCATGGGCATGATCAACGGCTACTTCGGCCCGCGCGTGCTGGCTAAGCTCGGCTTTGCGGAACACAAGGTCGATCAGTCATGGATCAATGTCCGCATGAAGGCGGTAAAATCGGAGCGGGTCGAGAAGGCGTTCCAGTTCGTCGTCAACAAGGGTGTGCAGTTCCACTGGCGCGAGAAGGACGCGGAGGACTTCACCGAGGAATCGACCAAGGAACAGCTTCGCATGTACCTGGCAGTGCTCGATCTGGTGAACGAGTTCGAAGCCGACTGTCTCGGCTGGCAATATCAGTTGGGGCTGCTCTACTCGTTGCCACCGAGCGACTTCTGCGAAGGGCTCTTCAACAGTGCGTGTCGGCCAGAGTCGGATGGGCATCCGCTGATCACGAGCACCGAGGCGGACCAGGGGAATCTGCTGCCGATGGAGATGATGAAGCGGTTGCTGAACGCCAAGGGGTTGCACGATGCAGTCATGTTCCACGATGTCCGCTGGGGGGCAGAGCATGCCGGGCGGTTCCTGTGGGTGCTGTTGAACTCGGGCAGTTGCGGGGCGTATGCGTTCAACCACGACCCCGACTCGCTGGAAGGCGTTCACAGCTACCGCCAGCCTGCCGGCTACTTCCCGTTCCCCGGCGGCACCTTCGCTGGGGCGAGCCTGGCGGGGAACATCACCTGGGCCCGGGCGTATCTCCGTGGCGAGGAGCCTTGGATGGACATTGGCACCGGCGAGAGCGTGGAGCTACCCGAGAAGGTGCGCGAAAGCTGGTGGCGCGGCACCACGCGGCAGTGGCCCTTCATGGCGGCTGACCTGCACTGCTCGATGCAGACGGTCATGGCCCACTATTTGTCAAACCACATCGCCGTGGCGTATGGCGACATCTTCGGAGAGATGGTGGCCCTGAGCCAGAAGCTGGGCTACCGGGTGCGGGTGATGCGGGGAAAGTAGACGCGGCATCCTGCCGCGTATGCAATTCATCGTGGTGTATGCAATAGATCTACCGCAAGCACACTACTATCGAGAAGACACCCGAAATGGCTTCTGGTATCCCTTCAGGATGCCATTCGAATGAGATTACATTACCGGAGGTATCGCTGCGCTCAACCACCGGCTAATAGCTGCGATCCCTTTGGGGTCATTTGTCTTCACCGTATGCTCTTTCCCGAAAGAACTAGAAATTCCCACGCTTCCGTGGCATCATAGTAGTGTACCTCTCCACCGCACAAGCCCTCCATATGCTCCGTCTTGATGCCCCGGCTGCTGCTTCCTTCTGCGATGGCTTCTCCCGGCGGGACTTCCTCCATGCCGGGGCGCTGAGCCTGCTTGGCCTCACGTTGCCACAGTTCAACCGTTTGCAGGCCGCCTCGGCTGCGCCCGATAACGACGTCAATTGCATTATGCTCTTCCTCGTCGGCGGCCCGAGCCAGATTGATACCTGGGATCCCAAGCCCAACGCCCCGGCGGAGATACGCGGGCCGTTCAAGCCCCGCCGGACTAACGTCGAAGGCATCAGCATCACCGATGTCTTCCCCAAGATGGCACAGCATGCCGACAAATTCTCGCTCATCCGTTCGTGCTTCCACACTGCCACTGCGGTGCACGACACCGGGCACCAGATGATGCAGACGGGCCGACTCTTCTCGGCGGGCCTCGAATACCCCCACATCGGCTGCACGCTGGGCTACCTCAAGGGCGGGCGTGGCGAACTGCCTGCCCATGTGGTCGTCCCCAAGCCCATCGGCCGCACCGGGGGTAACCTGCCGCATGGCCACACCGCAGGGTTCCTTGGCAAGTCGTACGATCCGTTCATCCTTAATGCCGACCCGAACGAGCCGAAGTTCAAGGTGCCCGATCTGCTGCCTCCCGACTACATCACCGCGATGCGTGCGGAACGTCGGCAGAAGTTGCGGGATTCCGTCGATGGGGCCATGCATCTGTTTGAGAAGAACGCCCAGGCCAAGCAACTCGATGAAAGCTTTCAGATGGCCTACCGGCTCATGTCCAGCCCTGCTGCCCGTGATGCCTTCGATCTGTCTAAGGAATCAGACAGTATGCGCGACCGCTATGGCCGGACGCGCTTCGGGCAAAGCTGCCTGATGGCCCGGCGACTGATCGAAGCCGGGGTGCGGTTCGTCACCGTCAATATGTTCGAGACGGTCTTCGACGAGATCACCTGGGACATCCATGGCTCGCGGCCGTTCACCGACATCCAGGAGATGAGCACCAAGGTCATCCCTAACTTCGACCAGGCCTACTCCGCGCTGCTGGAGGACCTGAGCCAGCGGGGCTTGCTGAAAAAGACAGTGGTGGTGGCCACGGGCGAGTTTGGCCGCACGCCGAAGATCAACCCCGCCGGCGGCCGCGACCATCACCCCGGCGTTTGGACGATGCTAATGGGCGGCGGGCCGATCCAGTGCGGTCGAGTTGTTGGCGAATCGGATGAGTTAGGACATTCCCCGAAAACCAGACCGGTGACGTGTGCCGAGGTAGCTGCGACGCTCTACAAGGCACTGGGCATCGACTATCACCAGGAATTGCCGGGGCCACAAGGCAGGCCGATTCCGATTGTGGACTACGGTGCCGAGGCGATCAAGGAACTGTTCTAGCATGCTCCCCTCTCCCGTTTGGGAGAGGGCTCGAGATCATGATGCGGATGAGAGCAGTTATTCATCCCTTAGGACTTATCGCGAGGCGTAAGATATCAGCATGAGTACCACACTTCCAAAACAGATCTGGTATCAAGGCGCGAAAGTGCCCATGCGAGTCATTCGGCAATTCGCTCGAGACGTGGCTGTCAAGTTTCACCCTGAGAAGATCGTGTTGTTCGGCTCGTACGCCTACGGTACGCCTCATGAAAATAGCGATGTAGACATGCTGGTGGTGATGCCCTGTCGTAATCAGTTGGACATGGCTTGTAAGATTGACACGCAGGTGGATGTCAATTTTCCACTCGATCTGATCGTACGTAAGCCCGATATTCTTGCCAGGTATTTAGGAGAAGGAGAGGCTTTTCACACGGAAATCATGGAGAAGGGGAAAGTTCTCCATGAAGCGTGATACTCGGGAATGGATCAAGAAAGCAGAAGCTGACTACGAAGTCGCTCAGCTTCTGATGGCTAGCGATGATTGGTTTACGGACCAGATAGCCTTTCATTGCCAACAGTCAGCAGAGAAGTACTTGAAGGCAATTCTCGTCGAAGCAGGCGATCCGATACCCCGCACACATATCCTTCACACCCTGGTAGTTCAAGCAGCAATACATCATACAGTGCTGAGCAAGTATCAGCGCGGTATGCGTTTCCTCACACGATTTGCTGTTGCTTTTCGTTACCCAGGTGAGCATGCTACCAAGCGTCAAGCCAAGTCAGCTCTGCGTTGGGCAGAGGCTCTGCGAATAGAGGTGCGAGGCATATTGGGTTTGAAGCTGTGAGTTATGTCCAGCATTATTTGATGCGGATCATTTCCTGCATCCCCTCGGGCAACAGCATCGCCGTCGCTAACTCACGCCCCTTGCAGAACCGCAGGGTCTCCTCCACACCCATCACGAAGAAAGCCGTTGAGAGGGCATCGGCGAGGGCAGCTGTGCTCGTGCGGGCCGTGGCGGAGGCGATGCCGTTGGCGGGCCAGCCCGTGCGGGGGTCGAGGATGTGGCCAAGCTTCCTGCCTTCATGCACCAGGTGCTTGAAGGTGGCAGCTGACGTAGCGATGGCTTCGTTCTGCAAGTAAAGCGTGGCGAGATGTCCTTGCGGATTCCAGGGGTGTTCGATTCGCACTGACCAGCCATGTGAATGACCGGGCGGGGAGCCGAGGGCCAGGATGCTGCTCTTGCCGCCGTGCAACAGCACGGGCTGACAGGGGGCGTGCTTGTCGAAGTAAGCTGCAACAGCATCCAGGGCGTAGCCCTTGCCGATACTGCCAAAGTTGAGTTGCAAGCCGGGGCAAAGGAAACGCACGGTGCGTTCGCCCAATTCCACATGCTGGTAGCCCGAATGGTTCAGCGCCTGCTGCCGTTCTGCGTCAGCAGGCACTCGCCGCGGGCCACGCACAAACCCCCAGGCATCGACGATTGCACCGCTGGCAACGTCAAACGCACCCTCAGTCCACTGGCAGATGAGCAGCGAGTAACGAAGTATTTGATACAGTTCCTCACTGATCGCCACTGGTTCCCGACCTGCCCGGCGATTCACTTCACTGACTTCACTATCAGTGCGGTAGATGGACATCCACGATTCGATCTCGTCAATGAGATCAAAGGCATCATGAATGAAGCTGGTGGGAAGGGAATGTCCGAAGGGGAGGACAATTTCAAAGACGGTGCCCATGGCAGGGCGAGCGTAGCGGACCAGCGTCTGCTCTGCTTCGGAGTGTTCTTTTGGCGACGTGGTGAGTTCGTGCGCGAAGCCTATCACCTGGCCAGCTTGTTCAGCCAGCTTGCGGGGATCAAGAAAAGCGCGACGGTGCATGCGGGTACTATAGTGGTCACGCTAAAATCGTAACCCACGGTCGCAAACTACTCGCTGGCCTCGTGAATCAGCGGCTCGAGCGACTTGGTGTTGCGTTCCACAGCCAGCACAATGGTGCGTTCTTCCACACCATCAGCCGAGTAAGCGACAGCAGGCAGAATCTGGCGGCCATCGGGCAGACTGTATCGCATGGTGAAAGTGCCATCGGGGCGAAGTTGGACAGGTTCGCCCTGGATCATCACCTTGGCGGTCGGTTCGGTGGCACCGTAGACGATCAGCTCCGCATCCAGCTTGAAGAAGAACTTGCGGGCCTTGCTGCCGAAGGCGCCACTGCCCAGGCTGGTGACCACCTGCGAACTCATCGGGCGACGCAGCCGTTCTTCGAACAGCTTGCGAAGTTCGTAGCTGCTGGTGTTCTTGTCGTAGCCGCCGGAGAGGGCGTAGATCTTGTCGAGCTTCTGTTGTACATCGACCCAGTTCTCATCGATCTGATCGCTGATGTTGGGCTTGGGAGTATTGATCACGTTCGACCGGCACATCATGTAGAACCGGCCACTCTTGGTGACATAGCCGATGTCGATGCGGTAGGTACGGTGCGGCTTGTTGACGTCGATATACCAGTTGTTACAGCCGTCGTGGATATCGATATCACGGACGATGGTTTCGGTGACACTAGTGGCTTCGTCGCTGGTGATGTCCACGATGCGAAGGATCACCTTGGCCCCGTGCCATTCCTGCTCTAGCGCAGCTTCGGCCCGACGTATTGATTGCTCAGTGATTTCCCAGTAGGCGTGCAGCCAGTAAGGGTCACGCACCATCACGACGATGCGGTCGCGGCCATAATTGCGAGGCAACTCGGGCAACCGGGTGGCAACCTGCTTGGGACCATCGATCAGGAACTTGCTGGAGCCGACATTGCCGACAGCAATGTCTTCCAGGGTAGTGTCACGACGGGCTGACTTTTGACGCACGACCGGCTTGGGAGCCGATTTGCTGAGCGGCTTGCCAGGTTTGTTAGCCTGTTTGGCAGTGGGTTTGGAAGCAGCCTTGGCTTCAACCTTGACGCGGCTGGGCTTCTTGGGTGCGACGCGGCGAGTGGAGCTGGCAGCGGAGGCTGGTGCTTTGGCTCGCTGGGGAACGCGTTTCTTGGTCATAGAAAATGTACCGGTGGGTGGATCGCTTGGTGAGCGTAACCACTTCATCCTGAAGGAGTTATGCTGCGGGGTGGCTTGTCAAGCAGGTAATAACTTTTCCCCAGCTTCTTGCTTGACAACACTTTTATACCTGTTCCGCGCCGTGAAAGTCAATGCAACTCAGCGGAAAATGGTGCGTGAAATGCGGAAAAGAGCGGACATACCGCATAACGGGGAAAGGGCAACCTGGAGGGGTTGTAACGGGGAGGGTGGGTTACTTCGTCTGACAGCAGTCTTGACGGGTGCATTCGCCGACACTGCAGCACCCTTCTTCCGCGCAACACGTGCCTCCGCCACAGCAGCCTTCGTTCAGCAGTGTTGGCGAGGCAGCCATTGCCATCAATGGACTGATCGGCAATAAACTGGGTACGAGGAAGTCAGGATCAAACCGGATCAGCCCGAATCCCTTCACCAGTAACCGCAGTTTCACATCGTAATCCTTGGAAGCGACTCCCAGCTTCTTCTGCAGCTCCGCCTTTGTCATCAGAGGCTTCATCTTGAGCTTGGCATCATGCAACCCATTCACATAGCCAACAGCGCCAACCACTGCAGCTGCCCAGCTCTTGGGAGTGCCCTGAAGGGCAGGTGAGCCTTCAATGCAGAGACCCTTCACCATCACGCGGCACACGTCCCGATACTCCTTGTTCAGGAACGCCTTGCAATAAGCATCGGTCTGGGTAACGAGCGCCTTTCTCAGTGCGGCCAGGCTCAGCGGCTTGACAGCCTTCTTCGTGACAGGGGTCTTGCGAACAGGCTTCTTCTTGACGGGCATGGCTCTTCTCATGCAGAGGGATGCTGGTAAGGTAGGATGTTCCGCTTCTTCTGTCATCCTCAGCTGATCCTGAGTCCCGCGGAGACGGAATGACGAATTCCCTACAATAGCCCTATTAACCATTCGCGTTTGATGGCTTCCATGACTGCACCATTATCCGGCAGGCTTTCGCAGGTTCCCGATGCCCGTGGCCGCTTTGGCGACTTTGGCGGACGCTATGTGCCTGAAACCCTGATGCATGCCCTCGAGCAACTGACGGCTGCCTATGAAGAGGCACGTCGCGATCCCGTCTTCCAGCAGAAGCTTACCTACTACCTGAACAATTATGTGGGCCGACCCACGCCTCTTACCTTCGCTGAACGCCTGACGCAAAAGGCTGGTGGTGCACGCATCTACCTGAAGCGGGAAGACTTGCTCCACACCGGTGCCCACAAGATTAACAATACCATTGGCCAGGCACTGCTGACGCTGCGCATGGGTAAGCCCCGCGTCATCGCCGAGACTGGTGCCGGGCAGCATGGCGTCGCTACGGCCACGGCGTGTGCCCTCTTCGGCTTGCCTTGCCGGGTCTACATGGGTGCTGAAGATATCCGGCGGCAGAAGTTGAATGTCTTCAAGATGCGGGCATTAGGGGCGGAAGTGTTCTCTGTCGATACAGGCAGCCGCACCTTGCGGGATGCCATCAATGAAGCGATGAGGGACTGGATGGGATCGGTGGAGACTACCCACTATATCCTGGGTTCCGTCGTCGGCCCGCATCCGTTCCCGCTGATCGTACGCGATTTCCAGAGTGTCATCGGTCGGGAGACCCGTCAGCAATGTCTCGATCAGTTGGGCAAGTTACCCGATGTCGTGGTCGCCTGCGTCGGTGGCGGCTCGAATGCTGCGGGCATGTTCTACCCGTTCATTGATGATGCTTCGGTCAAGATCGTCGGCGTGGAGGCTGGCGGACGTGGCGGTAAGCGAGGCGATCACGCCAGTACGCTGAGTTATGGGAAGCCCGGTGTCCTGCATGGCACCTACAGTTATGTGCTGCAGGATGATGATGGGCAGACAGCCGATGTGCATTCCGTCTCTGCCGGGTTGGATTATCCGGGCGTGGGGCCGGAGCATAGCTACTGGAAAGATGCCGGCCGGGTGAGCTATACCTTTGCGGAAGATGATGCTGCTCTGGAGGGTTTCCAGCTCTGCAGTCGCATGGAGGGTATTATCCCTGCCCTGGAAACTTCACACGGCATCGTGGAAGCGATGAAACTGGCCGCGACGATGCCGAAAGAGGCATCGATTGTGGTCTGCTTTAGTGGTCGTGGAGATAAGGACTGCTTTGAAGTAGCACGTCTGCAAGGCGTGGAGATGGACTGATAACGTGCTGAATAACAGCGAGGATGACGGGGCTCGAACCCGCAACCTCCGGCGTGACAAGCCGGTGCTCTAACCAATTGAGCTACATCCCCAATGTTGGAAAGAAAGTATAAGCGCCCCGTAGAAAAGGGCAAGTGTCGGAGATACGGCGAATGCCCGTTTTTACCCCTGTTCCCCCGCACAATCGCTGATGTTTCTGGATAGAGTCCAGCTTCACCTTTCAGGTTCACAGCTATTTTCATCGGCTTCGCCATTGCAACCGGGCTGGCTCAGCGACACAATACTCTCGGAGCACGATTCTCACGAGATGGTGGCATGATTCTGCTTTGCCTGCTGATGTCGTCCCTGGTGGGGGATGAACCGCTGATGCTGGGTAGTGGTCAGCCCTGGTACGAACAGGAAAAGACTGCCCCACAGACGATGGAAGGCATTCTGGACTATCAATCCACAACCGGCCGGATTGGTATCCCTGCAAGCTATTCGCCATTCCGGTTCATTCGCAAGGTCGAGGAGACCGGCAAGATCGAGCAGTATGCTCTGCACTGTCCGGGGCTGGAAGCTGTGCTGGCAGCTAATGTCGGCCAGCGGGTCAATGTCGAAGGCAAATTCCTCAGCAAGGGAGAAGGAGATCAGAAACAGACCACCATCTGGGTAGGGAAGATCTCTATTCTTGGCACTGCACCGATGAATGTGTTTACCGAGTTGAGGTCGATCGCCCGCACCGAAAAACTGCAAACATACTCTGGGCTTCGAGGTCAGGCACTGGGAACATTGGTCCTACGCAGTGCCAAAGAGGTTGCGCAGGTTACAGGCCAGGGGCAAGGCCCCGATGCTGAACGTGAAGCGGTCATGCGGTTGTGCGGCTTATTCGGCATCAAAGCCATCGACTGGAAAACCCAGATGGTGGTCCACATCGGCCCGACCAACCAGACCCGTATGAGCAACCGCAAAATGGAGATCACCAAGATCGAAGTGCACGAACGGGGGGCCACCGTCTACTGGAAAAACGACGAGTTCATGAAGCTCAACGCTGCTCCCAGTAGCGATACCCTGCTGGTACCCCGCGTTGATGGCGAGATCACCTTCAAACAGGTGGCAGGCAAGAAGAGCAATGATAAAGTGGAAGACCCACCAGTGGAAAAGCTCATCCCCCGTGCTCCCCTGAAATAGTTGCAGAAAGAGTTTCCATGCTGGCCAAGCTCAAGACGTTTGCCCTCGTTGGTATCGATGCGCTGCCTGTGGAAGTGGAAGTGGACGTGGCAGCGGGGCTGCCCAAGACCATCCTCGTCGGCCTGCCCGAAGCAGCAGTCAAGGAAAGCACCCACCGCATCGAACGTGCCTTGGCCAACCTCGGCTTTCAGCGCCCCACGGGTCGCTGTGTCATCAACCTGGCTCCGGCTGACCTCAAGAAGGATGCCAGCTCCTTCGATTTACCCATCGCTATCGGCATGCTCGTCGGCACCGGGCAACTCATGCCCGATGATCTGAACAGCTTTGCCATCGTCGGTGAATTGGCACTCGAAGGTATCACCCGCCCGGTCAAAGGGGCGCTGGCCATGGCCCTCGCCTGCAAACAGCAGGGCATCAAGCGAATGCTCATCTCCGCTGCCAATGCTCGCGAAGCGTCCGTGGTGGAAGAGGTGGAAGTCTATGGTGTCAATGGGCTGGCCGAGGCGATGAGCTTCCTCTCCGGCCAACTGGAGATCGAACCGATGCCGTCGGGCATCGGCGATCTCACTACCCACTTCAACCGTTACGATGTGGATTTTGCCGATGTCCGGGGACAGGACTACGCCAAGCGTGCGCTGGTGATTGCTGCCGCAGGAGGGCACAATGTACTGCTCAGTGGGCCGCCGGGCAGTGGCAAAACGATGCTGGCTCGCCGACTGCCAACGATCCTGCCGCCTCTTACGCCCCATGAAAGTCTGGAGACGACGCGCATCTACTCGGCCATGGGGCTGTTGCAGCCGGGCAAGGCACTGCTCACCGAACGGCCCTTCCGTTCGCCTCACCACACGGTGAGCAATGCCGGGCTGGTGGGGGGCGGCTCGACGCCTACTCCCGGCGAGATCAGTCTGGCGCATCATGGCGTGCTGTTTCTGGATGAACTGCCCGAGTTTAACCGCACCACACTGGAAGTGCTGCGTCAGCCGCTGGAGGAAGGGCGGGTCACCATCTCGCGTGCGCTGCGTGCCTCGACGTTTCCGGCACACTTCATTCTTGTCGCGGCCATGAACCCCTGTCCGTGTGGATACCTGGGCGACACGCGGCGACAGTGCAAGTGTGCTCCGCCTGCCATCGAACGCTATGTCGGCAAGATCAGCGGCCCGCTGCTCGACCGTATCGATCTGCATGTGGAAGTGCCTGCGGTACCCTTCGCTGATCTCAACGCACCAGTGACGAAGGAGGGAGTGGGGAGCGTGCAGTTGCGTGAAGAAGTCCAGCGGGCCAGGGTGGTACAGTCACAGCGTTTCGGGCGTGACAGCCTGCGACTCAATGGCCGCATGAGTAGCCGACAGATTCGCCAGCACTGCACCCTGGATGCAGGATGTCAGGACATCCTGAAGACCGCGGTCGAAAGCCTGGGCCTCTCCGCTCGTGCCCATGATCGCATCCTGCGAGTCGCCCGCACGATCGCTGATCTGGATGGCCAGTTCAACATCGCCCCGCACCATGTCACCGAAGCGCTGAACTATCGCATCCTCGACCGCAAGCTATGGCTGCAGGGGTAATCGGTACCATCCGCATTATTCCCCGCATTTACCAGAAAGTCATGGACCTCACAGTTGTTTCCATCGACAAAATAAGCAACACTTGCCGAAGAAATACCATTGTGTAGCTGGAGCCCGCCATGGTGAAGTCTTCGTTTCGCCTCGAACTGGAATCACTCGAAGATCGCCTTGTACTTGATTCCTCGATTCTGAAGCCGACTGGATCCAGCACGGCTCTGGTTGCCAGTGCCGGATTAGCCAGCGTTTCCACGTTAGGTGCGGAGCAGATCCTCCGCTGGAACAACCTGGCTCTGCAAGCCATCGTCACCAACCGTACCGCGCCACCCCTGGCGGCCCGGCAACTCGCCATCCTCAGCATCGCCATGTACGACGCTGCCAACACGGTGAAGCCCGTAGGCACGAACTACCTGCTGGGCAAAACCAGCTATCGCCTGGCGAACATCGATGTGGCTGTGGGCACCGCAGCGTTTCGCGTGCTGAGCGTGCTGTTCCCTGGTCAGAAGGCACTCTTCAAGGCGGAACTGCAGTTAACGATGTCGCAGGTCAAGAGCCCCGCCGGGAAGATGTACGGCCAGGTGCTTGGCTACGCTGCAGCCAACAAGATACTGAATGCTCGCGCTGCGGATGGTTCCACCAACAGCGTAGCCTACACCTCTTCAGGGCTCGTTGGTCGCTGGCAGCCCACGCCACCCGCCTACATTGCGACTCCCACCCTACCACAGTGGCCGGGAGTCACGCCGTTTGCCTTGAGCAGCGGCTCGCAGTTCCGCCCACCGGTACCACCAGGTCTGACCAGTCAGCAGTATGCCGATGATCTCAACGAGGTGAAGTCTCTCGGCTCAGCGACGAGTGCGACCCGTACCGCTGATCAGACCGAGATTGCCCGCTTCTGGTCGGCTGGTGCCGGTACGGTCACCCCTCCAGGCATGTGGAATGTCTTTGCGCAACAGCAGGCACGCAGTGCAGGATTATCTACCACACAGACAGCCAGGCTCTTTGCCACATTGAACGTGGCCATGGCCGATGCAGGCATTGCCTGCTGGGATGCGAAGTACGTCTTCGACATGTGGCGGCCTGTGACAGCGATCCGCCAGGCGGATGCTGACGGGAACGCAGCGACCGAACAGGATGCTACGTGGACACCATTGCTGGTGACACCGCCATTCCCCACGTATACTTCGGGCCACAGCACCTTCAGTGCCGCAGCAGCAGAAGTGCTGTCGGCCTACTTTGGTGCAAACACTGCGTTCAGTGGTGTTTCGGATAGTCTCCCCGGCGTGACGCGCAGCTGGACCAGCTTCCGCGCTGCCGCGGCTGAAGCAGGGGAAAGTCGAGTGTATGGCGGTATCCACTTCCGCTTCGATTCCACTGAAGGATTGGTAGCGGGAGTCAAGGTGGGCGAAGCGGCGCTGCAACGGTTCGGGATGAGTGTTGTTATCTAACGGACTTCAGCGTATCGCAGCCAGTGCCCGATAGAGCTTCAAGTACTTCTCGTAACCCTCTGCATAGGTGTCGCGCGCGCCGGATTGTGGATCGATAGTGCCGGTCAGCTTTACCATAGCAGTGGCTGCAGCTTCCAGCGTCGGATAGTCTCCCACATGCACCGCTGCCACCATCGCCGAGCCCAGGGCACAGGCTTCGGTCTCGGCAGGCACGACGACAGGCACCTGGCAGACATCAGCATGGATCTGCAACCAGAGTTTGCTTTTGACGCCACCGCCCCCTGCAATCAGTTCACTGATGACCAGACCATGACTGGCGAGATCATTGAGAATATGACGGGTACCATAGGAGGTGCCTTCGTAGATACTGCGAAGCAGGTGACCGGGACCATGTGAAAGGGTCAATCCCCACCATGTCCCCCGGCTGAGTGGATCCTTCAGAGGGGTACGGGCACCTTGCCAGTGATCGAGGCAAACCAGCCCCTCGCAACCAGCAGGTGTCCGGGCAGCCTTGTCATCCAGCACTTCGAAGATTGTCACGCCTCGGCGCGCGGCTTCCTTCTCTTCATGCCCCGTAAAGTGTTCCCGATACCAGTTGACGATGGAACCGGTGGCAGTCTGACCGCCTTCGAGCGTGTACAGGCCGGGTCGAATCGCGTTGGCATAACAGCCCAGCATTCCCGTGCCCAGCAGCGGCTCTGATGCATTAACGAGGTGGCAGGTGCTGCTTCCCATGATCATGGCCAGCTTGCCGGGTGCGATGGCCCCCAGCCCGATCATGCCCGCATAGGCATCGATGCCACCCTGTGCTACCGGAGTGCCCGCTGCCAATCCCAGCGCTGCCGCTGCACTGGCGGAAAGTTTGCCTTGCCCGCCACCATACGGCACCACGTCATGAGGCCACTTGTCGACCAGGTCGGTCAGGCCGACGGCATCCAGCATCGGCCGACTCCAGCCTCCTTCGGGTGCGACATAGTTCCACTTCACCGCCACGTGATTGAGTGAAAGCGTCCACTCGCCGGTGAGCTGGTACATCAGCCAGTCGGTACATTCGACGAGATGCCTGGCTGCGTCGTAGCTCATTCGTTCATTCTGCTTCAGCCAGAGTGCCTTGGGTAGCATCCATTCCGGTGAGACGACGTTCGAAACCCAGCGGAGCGAGGCATCGTTCGTCTGCATCAGCAGCTGAGCCTGCAGGTGACTGCGCTGATCCATCCACAGGAGGGCGGGCCGGACAGGCATTCCCATCTCGTCCACCGCCAGAACGGTACAGGCAGTCGAATCCAGCCCGATGGCAGCAATATCGGCTGCGGATGCCTGGGCATCCTGGAGTGCAGTGGGTACCGCAGAACACAGCCCCTTCCACCAGTCAAGCGGTGCCTGTTCGGCCCAACCGGGCTGGGGATAGGTGGTGAGCAGGGGGGCAGTCCCCGTTCCCTGCCGCTGCCCCTGCTGATCGAAGAGGACAGCACGAACGCTTTGGGTACCGATGTCTAAGCCGAGATAGAGACGACGCATTGTTAATGTGGAATTGAGAATTGAGGATTGAGAATTGAGAATGAACGATGTCGATTAGGGAATTGGGTCGTCTACATCAACCGGGCTCCAATGTGTCGATAGCACGCGCATTTTGGGTTTTCCTAGCGATGGCAGTTAGTATAGCGACCAGTTGATTTGCCTCTTCGAGTAGATTGCCGAGGCGATCAGAAGGGATGATTTCACAAGCGACCAGCAATCTGAGCCAATAGTGAGTTTCGCGAGCTTCCTTGAGAGCTATGCGAATCTTTGAAAGGAAATCAGCCCGACTTTGCCCGGCATCTGCTTCTTCCAGATTAGCACCAATGCTTGTTGCAGCACGGAGTAATTGTTGCGAGAGACTCCTATAGCTCGCTTTCTCCTTACACATGTGACTGTGCAGCTTGACCACACGACATGCGAATCGGAATACACGCTCTTGTATATCGCTTCCCTTCTTCTCCATGTCCAACCCCTCAGCCTTAGGATTGCTGGATAGACAAATGAAACCCTGGTACTCCTATCCATCTATTTCTATCGACCTTCATGAGTTCTCAATTCTCAATCCTCAATTCTCAATTAAATTCGACTCCACTCAACCCCGCGAGCGCAAGCAAGAGCGCTTGTGTACCCTTGCGACCGCGTCCCTGTGCCATCACTGCCTGGTAAAGCTGTTTCGCCAGTGCCAGGCCCGGCAGTGCCAGTTGCATGCGTTCGGCCTCGGCCAGGGCAATCCCCATGTCCTTGATGAAGTGCTCGACATAGAACCCCGGCTCAAAGTCCTTCTTGATCATCCGAGGCCAGAGGACATTGAGTGCAGCACTGGCAGCGGCTCCGCTACCCACAGAGGTCAGTACCGTTGTGGGGTCCAGTCCGGCCCGGTACGCATAGAGCAGCGCTTCGCACACGCCCATCATGTTGTTGGCGATGAGAATCTGGTTCACCATTTTCGTGTGCTGGCCTGCCCCGGGACCACCCTGACGAACAATGGTCTTGCCCATGGCTTCAAACAGTGGCTTGACTGCCTCAAAGACTGGTTCCTCGCCTCCCACCATGATGGAGAGTCGTGCCTCTTTGGCTCCGATGTCGCCCCCGCTGACCGGGGCATCGAGGGCACCCACACCCTGGCGTCCCGCTGCTGCTTCAATCTCCCGGGCCAGCGTCGGATCGCTGGTGGTCATGTCAACCAGGATGGTGCCGGGTTTCGCACCGGACAGTGCCCCGTTCTCACCCAGGAAGACATCGCGAACATCCCGGGGATACCCGACAATGGCAAAGACGATGTCCGATTGTTCGGCCACCTGTCGCGGTGTGAGTGCCAGGTTCGCCCCGGCTTGGAGAAGCGGCTGGGCCTTGTCAGCCGAGCGGTTGTAGACCGTGGTGGTATAGCCGGCATTCATCACATGCTGGCACATCCAGCGACCCATGACGCCGGTGCCAATCCAACCGATACGGGTCTTACCGGGCTGTGCAAGTGAGTAGGACATGGGAACTCCTGAGGAGGCACGACGTCTGCTGTAGCTGTATCACTGTTGCTGCGTAAGTGCTGTTAGCTGTTCCACACCAGCAGTCCCGTTGTGAGTGGAGCTGCCAGGTGGACATGTCTGGGTAGCACTCGCACGGCGTACCCATATTGCCCGGCATGCTGGCACGTGAAGGAGCCCCGGTACCAGTGTGCACCGAGTGGTGTCCGCTCGCCATCCGTCATGGGCACAACATGAAACTTCACAAACTCGCCCAGTGAATTGACGATGCCGTGCACCAGCTGTACTTCGACATCAGCCGGGGTCAGTTCGCCCAGCACCAGTGCTACCCGTACTTCCAGCTGCTTGCCGACGAGCATTTCCTGGGTGCCACTGGTCTCGATCTGCGTGATGCTGACCTTGGGCCAGCCTTTTTCGACACGTGCTCGCCAATGAGCCAGATCACGTGATCCCTGCTGATTGTTAGCAAACAGGGCTTCATGCCGATCATGTGAGGGGACGTACGCCTGGCGGATATAGTCTTCCACCATGCGATTGGTGTTGAAGAACGGGCACAGTGTCCGCAGCGAATTCTTCACAATCTTCAGCCACTCATGCGGCAGTCCATCCTCGCCTCGGCGATAGTAGATGGGAATAATCTCCTGTTCGAGGATGTGGTACAGCGCGTGGCTTTCTACTGCATCCTGATACTCCAGCCGTTCAGCATCCGAGGAACTGACGTCGGCATATTCCTCACCGTTACCGATGGCGAAACCATTGTTTCTGGCGTACCCTTCGTCCCACCAGCCATCCAGGATGGAGAGGTGGAGTCCGCCATTGGCAACGCACTTCATGCCACTGGTACCGCTGGCTTCCAGGGGACGACGGGGATTGTTGAGCCAGATGTCAACACCCTGCACCAGATGACGGGCAACATTGATGTCGTAGTCTTCCAGGAAGACGATGTGATGACGGAACTCCGGCCTCTTGGCGATACGGATCATCTCCTTGAGCAGTTCCTTGCCCGCCTTGTCATGCGGGTGTGCTTTTCCGGAGAACAGGAACTGTACCGGGTGCTGCTTGTTGTTGACGATCCGGGCCAGCCGATCCAGATCACGGAAGATCAGCGTACCGCGCTTGTAAGTCGCGGATCGACGGGCAAAAGCAATGGTGAGCGCTTCGGGGTCGAGTACGTCCGAAGCCTGTGCGATCTCACTGGGTACCGCACCTCGGCGTTCCAGTTGGATCTTGAGCCGGTTGCGAGCGAAGACAATGAGTTGCTGACGATTGCGTTCTATGGTCCGCCAGAGTTCGCCATCAGGCACCTTGTCGATCCTGTTCCAGAAGGTGTGATCACAGGGCTTATCAATGGGGTTGCAGCCCATGTACCGCTTGAAGAGGAGCGCGAGTTCTGGTGCAACCCAGAAGCCGGTGTGAATGCCATTGGTGATGTGGCTGATGGGCAGTTCGGTTTCGGGCACATCAGGCCAGATGCGCTTCCACATCTTGCGGGAGACGGAGCCGTGCAGCCTGCTGACACCATTGCTGGCGTTGGAGAGCTTGAGCGCCAGCACGGTCATGCAGAAGTATTCATTGACATCGGTCACGACTTCACGACCGAGAGCCATCAGTTCATTTTTGGTGATGTTCAGTTTCTGCAGGTAATACTGCAGGTAGGTATCGATGTATGCCGGGGGAAAGCGATCATTGCCGGCCGGCACCGGGGTATGCGTGGTAAAGACGTTGCCCGCTGCCACCATTTCGCGTGCTTCCTGCATGGTCAACCCGTAGGCATCGATGGCATAGCGGATGCGTTCCAGGGCCAGGAAGGCGGAGTGCCCTTCGTTCATGTGGCACACTGTCGGGCGGAAGTTGAGCGCACGAATCGCCCGATAGCCACCCACGCCCAGAACCAGTTCCTGCTTGATACGGTTCTCCAGGTCACCACCGTAGAGTTGCGCCGTGATCTCGCGATCTTCCTCTTTGTTCTGAGGCACATTGCAATCGAGCAGGTACAGGGGTATGCGACCGACCTGAATCCGCCAGACCTTGGCATACACTTCTCGATTCGGGAAGGGCACGCTCACCAGCAACGGCTTGCCCGTCTGATCCTTCTCAGCGATCAGTGGCAGGTTATAGAAGTCGTTTTCCGGGTAGGTTTCCTGCTGCCAGCCTTCGTTGTTCATGTACTGCCGGAAGTAACCCTGGCGGTACATCAGGCTGACGCCAACCAGTGGAAGACCCAGATCGCTCGCTGATTTGAGATGATCACCTGCGAGCAGCCCGAGTCCACCCGAGTAGATGGGGATGCTCTCGTGGATGCCGAACTCGGCGGAAAAGTAGGCAACCTTGATATCGGTTTGCTTGAAATTCTGGTTGAACCAGCCCGGCTTGCTGAGGTAGTCGTTCAGCTGGGCTTCGACACGATCCAGATGGGCGAGAAAGCCATCGTCTTCGCACAGTTCGTTGAGACGAGCCTGCGAGACCACACCGCCAAGACGCACCGGGCTGTGATCGACCTTATCCCACAGTTCCGGGTCGATCCGGGAAAACAGGGAGATGGCTTCCGGGTTCCAGCACCACCACAAGTTGTAGGCGATCTTGCCCAGTGCCCGCAGGCGCGGCGGCAGCGATGGTGATACAGCAAACGTCTGAATGCGCGGCTTGGCCATGGCTTCTCTCGGCGGTCAGGAACACATACCCTCAGGATACGGTTCAACTTTCCGGCTGACAGTGGAGAGAAGTGACAGTCAATTGACAAACCTGGCTAGGCGGTCTGCTTCACCTGCATGGCTGCAGGAATGGCTTGCGAATAACGCCCCTGTTTTTCAGCCCACTTGTAGTATTTCATGCCAGCATAGGATGCGATAGCTACGCCAATGACCAGGATGATCGACAAGCTGACGCGAACGGGATTTCCCCGAAGCACCACTTCCTGATTGCACTTCTTGCAGTAGGCGATATGGCCAACCTGAATGTCTGTATACTCAATGCGGCGATTACAGCGTGGGCATCCCATGCGATAGTACATGACAGTACTCCCAGCGAATTCTCCGCGCAAGCATATTACATGATGCGGTGCCAGCAACTAAAAGATACAGCAAAATGTTCGCGATCAACTCTTTTTAGCGGGCATGACAATTAAGTGCATCATCTGAATGAGCCATTTCACGTTGATCGGTGGCTTGGTGTATGCCGGATCGATTACCGAGCTGAAACCATAGTGCCATGCAGCGGAGAGATAGTCTCGTTTCTGGTAGCAATAGGTCTGAAACAGCATGTAATGGCACTTGGCGAGAGCGTTGGCATTACCTGCTGTCTTTTGTGTAAGGTATCGCATTTCACGCAGTGGCAGCGCTTCGAAGAATTGCTGATGTGCCGTGTTCAATTGTCCCATGGCCACGTATTCATACCCCAATTGCATCAATGCATTGCCAAAGTCGACATGAATCTCCTTCATGGGATACCCCTGCTTCTGCAGCAGTTGAAATAAACGAATCGCTTCCTGCAGCTTCTCCATCGCTTCCTTACGATCTGGTACTTCAAGCAGATCGCGTGCCCACCCCATGTAGCGTTGGGCCAGTACCAGGGTATCGCGGGGCTGTGCTTCCGAGCTGGCTGCGATCTGTTTGCGTACTTCGACGAGTTGCCCCATCAGCTCAGCGGCCTTCTTCCAGTTTTTCTCCGCTCGATACTCACTGGCGACAATGACGTAACTGGAGTCCAGATCACGCTGATGCACCAGGACCTCTGGTTGAGCCAGGGCCAGTTTTTCCCGTGCCTTCAATAATCGCTGTCGGAGGGACTTGATCAGGGCGGTTTTCTTTTCTGCTTCGGCACGTGTGAGCATAATCTGCAGGCGGGCAATGTATTGCTCCTGCCATTTGATTTCGTGTGGGAAATCCGTGGTTAAGCGTTCATTGAGTTCCGTTGCTTCCTGATACAGCGCTTCTGATTCCGCCGAGCGCTTCTGATCACGGAGCAGCTTGGCCAGCCGAAACATGTTGGTTACCAGTTCATACTGGTTGGCTTCATGCTGGGGATGCAACTCCTTGCATTGCTTGCGAATGGCAATGGCTTCCCGTAGGGGTTTCTCCATTTCTGAGATGTTTTTGATTTCTTCAAGCATGTTGCACAGGATGATCCGATCCCAGGCGGCATTGTGTGCAAACGTTGGCGCTTCGGGATTCTCCTTCCAGAGACGATCGTTCAGGTCGATGGACAGGTTGTACTGCTTCCGGGCTTCCGGGATGTTCTGATTGAGTTTCGACAGGTTGCCTAGCCGCCAGTGGCTCCGGGCCACAGCAACACCAATGCCTTCCAGCTTTGGCGATCGCTCCATGACCTGTTGGCGTAGATGCAGCGCTTGTGTGAGATATTGCCCCGATTCATCCAGCCGCCTCAGCCGCATGCAGTGCAATCCCATTTCATCGATCACGCTGGCCTTGGTCATCAGCAGCATGTCATCATCGGGCATGATTCCAATGGCTTTTTCGATGTAGTCTTTGGCTTGAAGTAAGTCTTGTTCAATATCAATGGGTGCACGTTTGAGGGAATTCAAGTTGTCGCTGTTGTAGACGAGTGCATTCGCAAGAAAGGACAATGCCGAGGTCTCGTCGGGGCGCTTGGTCAATTCTTCCTTCATCAGCAGGATGGCTTGTTGATACTGTTTCTCCGATTCTGCATTCTTGCGGAGAAGACGCCAGCTGGAGGCCAGCCGAGTCATCACATTCGCCTGTTCCAGAGTCAGCGGGTAACTTCGCTGCGTTTTTCGAACCTGCTCAAACAGTTGGTTCGATTGCTGATATCGATCAACTGCCTTGGCGTACTCGCCCAGTATGTAGTGAATCTGCCCTACCTGATTAGCCAGCCGGGCTGCTTCCAGCTGCAGCATGGGTTCGGTTTGCTGGTCAGCCA
Source organism: Gemmatales bacterium (assembly GCA_046350055.1). Classification (GTDB taxonomy): domain Bacteria; phylum Planctomycetota; class Planctomycetia; order Gemmatales; family HRBIN36; genus JAEUIE01. The sequence continues at coordinate 1,509,208 of JAXMBC010000001.1, forward strand.
GCAATGCCTCGTAGTACGGCAGCATGTTGATCAGCTTGGCCCGACCTGCTTTCTCGGTCCGGACATCCTTGAGCATATCCTGGGCATCCTGCACATTCTTGCGCAGGAAGGCCAGATACTTGGTCAGCCAGGCCTTGGTCGCCTCGGCCTGCAGGCCACGATGGTGGTTCTGGTACAGGATGCCGGCAGCACCAGCGACCATGGTGGTCAGAAGCGCGAGCACCAGCAGGGAGACGAGCGGGTGCCGACGGCACAGACGCCAGCTGCGTTCGATCCACGAGACAGGACGTGCCTGAATGGGTTCACCACTCAGGTAACGCCGCAGATCCTGTGCTAATTCCGTGGCGCTGCCATAGCGAAGCGCGGGGTCTTTCTGCAGACACTTGAGACAGATGGTTTCCAGGTCGCGGGAGAGACGAGGTCGGAGCTTGCGGAGTGGCAGTGGTTCCTGCTTGCAGACCAGTTGCAGGGTTTCGTAGTCGCTTTCGCCCCGATACGGTGGATGTCCCGCCAGGAGTTCATACAGCAGGACGCCCAGTGCATGAATGTCAACCGCGGCACTCGCAGTGACTTTGCTGGAGGCCTGCTCTGGTGCCATGTATTGCGGGGTGCCAAGGATGGTGCCCGTGATGGTATCCTGCTGCTCTCGCTCCACCTTGGCCAAGCCAAAATCGGTGATTTTGGGAGTGAACCTGCCCTGGCGTGGTCGACCCGATTCGATGGTTGAGCCATCGTCCTGCGGGTCGTGTAGCAGGATGTTCGCAGGCTTCAGGTCGCGATGCAGCACGCCTTTGCTGTGAGCGTATGCTACCGCTTCCGCCAGGGAGGCGACCCATTCTGCTGCCTGCTGAGCACTGACTTGTTCCTTCTGGGTACGCATCCATTCCGCCAGCGTGATCCCGGGGCAGTACGAATAGACGATATAGTGCACCGGGCCCAAGGCACCCGCTTCATGTACTGCCACAATGTGGGGATGCTGCAAGCCAGCAGCAACCCGGGCTTCCCGCTGGAATCGTTCCCGCAGCTTATCATTTACCAGAACATGACTGTGTGGCACCTTGAGTGCCACCTGGCACTGAAGCACTCGATCCAGAGCCAGGAATACGACACCGAACCCGCCACGCCCCAGTTCACGTTGCAGATCAAACTTCCCAAAGCGGGTGGGAAGCTTGTACTTCATGGGTGTGAAGTCGACGTCCGCAACCTTCGTCAAGGGACTCGTGGGCGTTTCATTTCTGCGACGACGCAGGTTGTTGAGTTGCTTCAGGCAAGCCAGCCCCCGGTTCAAGCGGATATCGCTTTCCGGCGTGAGCTGCGATGCTGCTACGTCTTCCCCTTGCTCCAGCCGCTCTTCCCATTCGGCGAGTTGCTTCTCAAAGACGTCATCCAGGGGAAGCTCACGTTTCATGCTGGCGGTTCCATTTCCTCTTGCAGTTTCTCGATGGCACGAGCCCAAAGCTTGCGGACTGCATTGGCTGTACGATTCATGCGAGACGCCACTTCTTCGAAAGGCAGTCCTTCCACATATCGAAGCCGGAGCACCTGGGCATAGTCCTCGGGCAATCGGTCGAGCGCGGCATAGAGGGCATCTTCCTGCTCGCTCGCCATCATCTCCCGGCTGGGAGTTGCCATCCCGTCAGCCAGCCAGGAGCGTTCCTGGGCATTGGAATCAGCAGGATGAATGGGCACTTCCCGCTTCGCTGAACGCTTGGCAGTCTGCACGTGGTAGCGACGGAAGTTGGAGATATTGTTGAGCAGCATCCGCCGCAGCCAGGCAAGGAGTTCTGTCTCAGAGGTGCCGGAGAAGCGGGAGAAATCCTGCTGCGCTTCGAGGAAGGTCTGCTGAACAATATCCGACGCCCCCCCCTTGGCCCGCAGCCCCGCATCCAGCTCATGTTCCGCCACATGCAGCAGATACGCCCGGCAGGCTTCCAGGGCCTCACCCAGCGCCTGAGCTTCACCCGCCCGGGCGCTGGCGAGCCAGCCTACCAGCCGTTCATCCGAAGCTGACATATCGCTAAGCACCAGGAGGAGAGAAATAGGCCGCGCCCGATACGTTTTACCAGATTCGGAAGCACCATGCCAGCAACGTAAGGAAAGAATAGGCATTGCAGCGACTGTACGTCCTTCCCGCTCGTCTTGCACCCTGCCCCGTGGTATCATCCCTACATCTTCAGGATGATCCTCCATGACTGCCCGGCCTCCCAAGATACCCAGCGAACCTGTCGTTCCAACTGTCGCCAAGCCCTTCGTCCATCTGCATTGCCATACGCACTTCAGCCTGCTCGACGGGGCGAACCGTATTCCCGAACTCTGCAGTCATGTGAAGTCGCTCGGCATGAATGCTGTCGCGGTGACCGACCACGGTAATCTCTACGGGGCTATCGAACTGCTGCGCGAAGCAGAGGCTGCCGGCATTCGCCCCATCGTCGGCTACGAAGCGTATGTTGCTCCCGGCAAACGCTCCGAGAAGGACAACAAGGGCAGCGGTGGCGAGTACAGCTTCCACCTGACCATGCTGGCGCACAACCTGAAGGGCTTCAAAAACCTCATCAAGCTCGCCTCCATGGCTTACCTGGAGGGCTTCTACTACAAGCCACGCATCGACAAGGAAATCCTCGAAGCCCATAGCGAAGGTATCACCGTCCTTTCGGGCTGCATGTCGAGCGAGTTCAGCAGCCTGCTGCTGGCCGAGAAGATGAAGGAAGCGAAAAAGCTCGCGGAGTGGTTCAGCAAGACCTTCCCAGGCCGCTTCTTCGTCGAGATTCAGAACAACGGCATCGAGGCTCAGGCCGAACTCAATATCCGGGCTATTGAACTGGCTGATAAGATGGGCCTGCCCCTCGTCGCCACCTGCGATGCCCACTATCTGAAAGCTGGCGATGATGTCTCGCACGATGTGCTGCTCTGTATCAACACCGGTCGCCAGCGAGCGGACGAAAACCGCATGCGCTACGGCTCCGACCAGTTCTTCGTCCGTAGCCCCCAGGAGATGTATGGTCTCTTCTCCGGCTATGAAGAAGCGGTCTCACGCACCCAGGAGATTGCCAACTCCTGCGAAATCAACTTCAACTTCAAGCAGCGGCACTTCCCCGTCTTCCACTTGCCCAAGGGTACCAGGCCCGAAGATCACTTGCGTGAACTGGCCGAAGCAGGCCTTCTGGAACGCTATGGCAAGAAGCCTGACAAGAAGGTGAAGGAACGGCTCGAACACGAACTCGGCGTTGTCAATCGCCTCGGCTTTGCCAGTTACTTCCTCATCGTGTGGGACTTCGTACGTTTCGCCAACGAGAAGGGTATTCCCGCTGGTGCCCGTGGCTCCGCGTGCGGCTCGCTGCTCAGCTATGTGCTGAAGATCAGTCAGGTCGATCCCATGACGTATGATCTGCTCTTTGAACGATTCCTCGATCCCAACCGTGCCGAGGCGCCTGATATCGATATCGACTTCTGCCAGGACCGCCGCGAAGAGGTGATTCAGTACGTAAAGCAGAAGTATGGCGAACAGAGCGTGGCCCAGATCGCCACCTTCGGCACGATGGCTGCCCGCGCCGCTATCAAGGATGTGGGCAGGGTGCTGGGGGTGCCTCTCGACCGCGTCAACATGCTGAGCAACCTGATCCCGAAAGCCCCGCTCGGCATCACCATCGAAGAATCGATGGATAAGGTGGCGGACCTGAAGAAGGAATACAAGCAGGATGTGCAGATTAAGGAACTGCTCGATATTGCCATCAAGCTGGAAGGCACCAATCGCAACGTGGGCACCCATGCTGCGGGCGTGGTGATTGCCAACGGGCCGATCACTGATTATGTGCCGGTGCAGCGTGTTCTGATGAAGGGTGACAAGGGGGATGAGGAAGGGGAGAAGCAGTACCAGGTCACTACCCAGTGGACCATGAACGACCTCGAAAAGGTCGGCATGCTGAAGATGGATTTCCTCGGTCTGCGCACCCTGACGCTCCTCGACAAAGCGATTAAGCTCATCAAGCAGCATCGCAACGTCACGATCGATATCACCAGGCTGCCACTCGATGACGAGCCCACTTACCAGTTGCTGGCCTCGGGCAAAACGCAGGGTGTGTTCCAGTTTGAATCGGAAGGCATCCGCGGGTTGCTCCGCTCGATGAAGCCCGACAACATCCGCGACATCATCGCTTCGACCGCGCTCTACCGGCCCGGTCCGCTTCAGGGTGGCATGGTCGATACTTATGTCAATCGCAAGCACAAGCGCGAAGAGCCTGTATATGAACATCCCATTATGAAGGAGGTGCTGGAAGAGACCTATGGCGTGATGGTCTACCAGGAACAGGTGATGCGGATTCTCAACCGTCTGGGTGGCATCGAACTCAGCTCCGCCTATGCCTGTATCAAGGCGATCAGCAAGAAGAAGATGGACATCATCGACCAGCGCCGTGCGGAGTTCATCCAGGGAGCGGTGGAACGGGGTGTCAAGAAAGAGATTGCTGATAAGGTCTTTGAGCAGATTGTGGTCTTCGGAGGCTACGGCTTCAACAAGAGCCATTCGGCTGCCTATGCTCTCATCAGCTACCAGACGGCCTACCTCAAGGCTCACTATCCAGCCGAGTTCATGGCTGCGGTGCTCACCAGTGAACTCGGTGACACCGAGAAGGTAGCAGAGCATGTCCGCAATACCAAGGAAATGGGGCTGGAAGCACTCCTGCCCGACATCAATACAAGCGATGCTGACTTTGGTGTTGCGAGCGAGAAGAGCATCAGCTTCGGCCTGGTTGCCATTCGTGGACTGGGGCGCAAAGCTGCACAGGCCCTTGTCGATGAACGTCAGGCACATGGACCCTATCAGGATTTGTTTGATCTCTGCCAGCGGGTGGATGCTCGGTTGGTGCCTCGGTCCGCCATTGAATCACTCATCAAAGCGGGAGCCTTGGATAAGCTGGCCCCTGATGCCAATCGTGCAGCATTGATGATAGCCTTGCCCGGTGCTGTGCAGGAAGCCTCCTCTCTGCAGGAGGATCGCAAACATGGCCAGGGCAGCATTTTCGACATCCTGGGCGATGCTCCTACGGGAAAGGAAACCACCAAAGAGACCACTCCTCGCGCGTTGCCTACCGTCGATCCCTGGTCTGCTGCGGAGAAACTGGCCTACGAGAAAGATGTGCTCGGCTTCTACTTCTCCAGCCACCCGCTGGCCCAGCATGAAGCGGAACTCACGTACGCCAGTCACCGCATCGCAGATATCGAAAAACTCGCTTCCGGTGCCGAAGTGATGGTGGGTGGCATGCTCACCCAGGTCCGCTACACCAATGCCAAGCGCAGCCGCACCGGTGATACCCGTATGGCCCGCTTCTACTTTGAAGACCTGACTGGTTCCATCGAATGCGTCATGTTCCCCGAAGCCTTCGGTAACCACAAGGACGAAGTGGTCAACGACAAAGTCTGCTTCGTGAAGGCCAGCATTGACCGCAGCCGGGAGAAGCCGGGCTTCATCGTTAACAAGATCATCCCGCTTGATAAGGGCCGGCTCCACTCCCGCAACGGCGGCATGCTCCGTATCCTGCTGGATCAGGATCAGCATGATGAACGACTCGTCCCACAACTGGGTACACTCCTCAAACGGAGCCGCGGTGCCACACCGGTGACTATCGAGATTACGAACGCCCTTGGCAAACGGGCTGTCTTCCAGCTGGGCGGAGAATACAAAGTGGATCTCGAGCGATTGCCCATGGACGACATCAAGATGCTCGTCGGCGACCGAGGGGTGCGGATTAGCTCGTAAGCGTCTGCCTGGTGTGCTGAGGAAGTGTCAAGTTCTTAGTGCTCTACGCTCTGCGACAGAGTATCATGTTTCATGATGCCTAGCGATTCAGCACCAGGAACCGAGCAAACTCCATGCGCCCCACCAAGTCACCAGCCATCACTCTCAAGCAGCCGCCTGTCCTGATGCCCAAGACCCAGGAGGTCGTCAAGCAGATCAACAGGATGGTGGACGGCGTCTTCGTCAGCTACTGGAACGGCAACAACGGCTCCATCTGTGGTAACGATGTCATTGCCATCTACGAGATGCTGCAAAAGGTCAAGAAGACCGATACCCTCTATCTCTTCATCAAGTCTGATGGTGGTAATGGCAAGTCTTCGCTCCGCATCATCAACATGCTGAGGCAGTACTGCAAGAAGATCATTGCTCTCGTGCCGCTGGAATGTGCCTCTGCAGCTACCATGCTCGCCATCGGGGCCGATGAGATTCGCATGGGGCCGATGGCGTACCTCACCGCCGTGGATACCTCCCTGACACATGCCCTTTCCCCGATTGATCGGGATAATAGTCTCGTCAGCGTCAGCCTGGATGAATTGACCCGTGTCATCCGGTCCTGGAAAGAGCAGACTAACAAGGAAGCAGGCAACCCCTATCAGTACCTCTACCAGTATGTACATCCCCTGGTCATTGGAGCTGTCGACCGGGCTGAGTCGCTTTCCATCATGCTCTGTGAAGAGATTCTCCGCTACCATCTGAAGGACGCGAAGAAGATAGCGAACATCGCCCAGAAACTGAACTCAGGCTACCCCAGCCACAGCTACCCCATTGTCCTCAAGAATGCCAAGGACATTGGTCTGCATGCCACGGAGCTCGAACCGGAGCTGCAGCACAAGCTGCTGATGCTCAACGAATACTACTCGGAGATGGGCCAGCGAGCCTTCACGGATTACGATCAGTCCAAATACCACACCAACGAGATCCTCAACATCATCGAAGTGGAGGGACTGCAACTCTACTATCAACAGGACAAGGACATGTTCTTCCGCGAGCAGGACCGCCGCTGGCTGCCCATGAACGACAACAGTTCCTGGCGCAAGTGCGAAATGGTCGGCGGGAAGATGAAGAGTTCGGTGTTCCATATTTCGTAAGGAGGCAGCAGACAGGAGTCAGAATCCAGAATGTGATTGGAACTCCTGGCTCCTGACTTCAGGCTTCTGACTCCTAACTTCTAGCTCCTAGCTTCTAATTCCTATGGCCTCCCTACTCACTCCCGACTTCCTCACCAAGCTCGAGCAGCTCGAACTGGTCGCGCGGCGCTTGCTCATGGGGCGGTTTAAGGGAGATCGGCTGAGCAAGCGCAAGGGAACCAGCGTCGAGTTTGCTGACCATCGGCACTACGTGGTAGGAGACGATTTCCGCTTTCTCGACTGGAGCCTCTTTGCCCGGCTCGACAAGCTCTTCATCCGCCTGTACCAGGAAGAGGAAGACCTGCAGCTCAACGTGCTGGTCGATGTCAGCAAGTCGATGGACTTCGGCAACCCCAGCAAGCTGCTTCACGCCAAGCAGATTGCTGCTGCCCTCGCCTACATCGGCCTCGTCAACATGGATCGAGTCAACCTCGGCGGACTGGGTAACAGCTACCAGGCTGGCCCGCGTACTCTGCGTGGCAAGAAGACGATGCCGCGTGTGCTGGAATTCCTCGACGACCTGCAGCCCACGGAAGCAGGCAATCTGACCCAGGCGATCAAGTCATTTTGCATACAGGCCGGCAGCAGGGGCATTGTCGTGCTCCTCTCCGACTTCCTCGACAAAGGCGGGTTCGAGGAACCGTTGCGGATGCTGCTCGCCCGCAGGATGGAAGTCTATGCCATCCAGGTACTTGCTCCGGAAGAGATCGACCCCACGGTGCAAGGCGACCTCAAACTGCTGGATATCGAGGACGACGACCTCGCGGAAATCACCGTGACCCCTGCGTTGATCAAACGCTACAAGAAGAATCTTGCTGCCTATCAGTCTGCCCTCAGCAACTTCAGTCGGCAGCGGGGTATCCAATTCCTTACCTCTGCTACGACGGAGCCGTTCGACAAGCTGGTGTTAAGCCAGTTACGCCAGCGTGGGCTGGTACGTTAGTTTCCGGCTGATTCACGATAAATACTGTAGGTGCGGGACCGAATCATCGGGTAGGCTGTCTTACAGGTCTATCGCTATGTTTGGCCTCTTTGAACTCATTGGTGAATCGCTCGACCCCGGCGATGTCGGTGGTATCGAATGCGGCGCTCCCGAAGTACAGCGTCGCTCGAGCACCGTGGTGCTGCTTCATTTCATCCTGGCTGGCTTCCTGCTGACATGTGCCCTGGTGGGTATCTGCCTGGGTACGTGGGGCGAGTGGTTCTGGCTTACTTTCTGGTTAGTGTTTCTGGTGGTGTACCTCATCGCAGCCCACTATCTCACGCCGCAGCCTGACTATGACAACCTCGGCTGGTTTGGTGGCATCATGGATAATCCCTTTCGCTATTCAGATGATCTCAACTGGTTCCTGATGTTTTTGAAGTTCATGCTCTAGCCTGGAAACATCATCACCGTCGGGTTGCGAGATGGCTACCTCGGCTTCACGGGCCAGTTACCCAGGCCGCGCAGGAAGAAACGCAAGAAAAAAGCCGCTGTCACCTTCGAGCAACATCAATAGGGAGAAATACCGTGATCCGTGGCATGCATGGCATGTTCTACTCGTCCGATGCAGATGCCACTCGTGCCTTCTTTCGGGATGTCCTGTCATTCCCGGCTCACGATGTCGGCGAGGGCTGGCTGATCTTCGACCTGCCTGAAGCGGATCTGGGCTTCCATCCGGCGGACCACTCTCACGGCGCACCAGCAGGTACTCCCAGCCTTTCGTTTTATTGTGATGACATCGTGGCCACGGTAGCTGAACTGAAAGCCAAAGGCGTTGTATTCGTTCAGGAAGTGGAAAACCACGGGTACGGTCTGGTGACCTTGTTCCAGGCTCCTGGCGGTCTAACAATTCAGCTGTATCAGCCTCTCTACGCCAAGTCATGAAGTTACTGCGAAGGACATGGCAACGGTTGGCAATCCCATAATATGATGGCACACATCTTTCACCCTCCACTTCAGGAGTATGCCATGTCGTTGTTGCTAGTGCTGGCTTCGTTGATTGTCTGCCCCGCTGTTGAGGATATCAAGCTCGATCTGAAGGCTGCCAAGTTCAATCCCGATGGCAGCGAACTGATCGGCTACAACGAAGGCGATGAACGCGCCTTCTTCTACATCAATGGCTCGGTCACGCTGACTGCCAAAGTCCCCGCCGAAGGGGAATACACCATCACCCTGAGTGCCGCCTGTACTGCTGCCCTGAAGGAGAACGCCAAGATCAACATCTTTGTGGGCGACAAGCAGGTAGCCAGGGACTTCACCCTGACGACCGAAGATCAGAAGGACTACACGTTCACTGCCAAGTTCAAGGAAGGCGAAAACAAGCTGAAGGTGGAATACACCAACGATGTATACAAGGAAGGCGAGTATGATCGCAACTTCTACCTGCACGGTGCAAAGCTGACGAAGAAGTAAAAAGTATCTGTCTGGACTATCGCTTCCCGGCGAAACTCCCATGCAAGAAGCCTGCGGCTTAGCCGCAGGCTTCTTCCTTTTGTGTCAAGAGCAACATGCGGACCGGCCTCAACTGGGCTAGCAGCATATTTGAGGGGGCGGTATAGTTTGCCCCGCCTTGGAGGAGCAGGCCAGGGATGGCCGACACCGGGCAAGGATGCCCGGGCTCCTTCATCGGTTCAGCAGGATTGCTGGGAGGAATTTGTCATGCGGAGTCTCTACTGGCTGACCGCCGTTACCCTGGTAGCCGCTGCGGTTTGCACCGTGGCTATTGCAGATTACAGCCGTCGTCATCCGCAAGGCATCAGCGCCTTGTGGTCGAGCAGTTCCTCGACCATCACTCAACCTGTCGCTGCGTGTCCGGTATCCTGCTCGAAAGAGGATCCAGCCCCTGCATCTCAGATCACTATTCCCAGTGCTCCTGTCACCATCAGCGAGCCTACGCTGCCCCCGATTCCTTCGCAGACAGCCGTGGATCTCAACAGTATCCCCGAACATCAGCAACTTCGGGAAGCTGCCTTGAAGAACCTGGTCAGCATGCAGACTGAAGTTCCCACGCTGCCTCCTGCCAGTGTTGTGGAGCGCAAAAAAGAACCGGTCGTGGATGAGTTCACCTATTCGGATAAACCGCTGGCACCGCTCTATGTACCCATTCAGCCAGCAGCCCCAGTAGTGTTGCCTCCGGCCAGCATCATCAAGGAAGTCGCCAAGCTGCCGATGATTCCCGGAGTATCGGCACGCAATCAGACCGCAGCTTCCCTCAATGCCAAATCACCGTTGCAGATTGAAGTGCAGCGTGGACCGCAGATCATGCCTGGCCTGCATGCAGCTATGCCAGCCAGTACTGGATGGGAGAATCCGGTCCAGGACACGATGAACACCGTGGCGGAACTGGTCGCTGCCATGAACCCCACGACCTATCTGATAGCGTTGCCTGTCTCGGACAAGAAGGTGTCGAAGGCGACAAACTTCGCTTCTGTTGCATGCCAGCCCCAGGTGAAGAAGGAACCTGTGCTTAAGCCAGTTGAACCAGGGTCGTATCCTCCTGTCGTATACGAAACGACAATCGGCAAAGATGGTAAGCCTGTCACCAAAGTTGTCGGTCAGTGGACGGGCTGCCAGGCTGAAACGCCATCAGTCCCGACAGTCAATAACGCGGCTGTTAGCATGCACGACAGCACCAAACCGAGTTGCTGCCAGGATGAAGTTATCGTCCGCACCTACTCTGTCGCCGAATTCACCTCGATGGCCGGCCAGAGTCACGAAGACCTGACCCGCCTCATCACCACCATGGTGGCTCCCGAAAGCTGGAACACCAAGGATTCAACCATCGAGTACTTCCCGCTGGGCAAGTGCCTGGTGGTAAGGCATCGCAGCGCGGTTCAGTCTCAGGTGGAAGACCTGCTCACCCAGCTACGCAGCCAGGTGCAGAAGCAGGGAAAAAGTCCGGTCATCAGTCGAGTGCCTGGTCTGCAGCCTGCCTCGGAACTGGAACTGGTGCCTGTCTCTCCTCGTGAAACAGAACAACTGCCTCGGGTCATTACCATCGAGCCGAATCGCTGTGTGGAAGACATACTCGGCATGATCCCCATGACGCCAGAAGGTCGCTTGATCCCAGTGCCGATGAACGTACAGAAGAGTGTGCTCGTGCCTGCCCAGTTTGAGACGAACGTGGAACCAGGCTGGTTCTTTGATGGTCCAGCAGGTTTGCAGAGCAAGCCGAAGGCACCCGAGTTCTTCCCCTGGTTCCTGCCTTACGCCCCCCTGCCTGAAGGCCCTGCCACCTACGAAGAGCAGCAGGTGAAGCCCAAGGGCGATAAGTAAGCGATTGATACTGGATGTGCCATGGTTTGCACGCTAACCATGCCCGTCCGAAACCTGTAGCAACCGGTAGTCGAGCCTTTCGACTACCGGTTTTTTCGTATGAAGAAAGTGATGACTTCTACTGGTGCTTCGTATGACACTCTTCTGCTGGCTCCTCTTGAGCTTCCTTCCCGCCGTTGCTGAAGATCGCCCGGATCCCCACTCCTTTGCCAATAGTCACGAGGTATCCACCGATCAGGTCACGCTTCGACTGACTGTCTCCTTCGAGAAGAAGGAACTCGCAGGCGATGTCATTCATCGACTGAAGCGAATGCCGGGCAAGCAGCCTTCGGTCTTCGTCGTCGATACCCGTGGCCTCGTCATCGAGCAGTGCAGCATCGGCAGCAGTAAGGAAGATTTCACCCTCAGTGGCGGCATCACCAGGTCATTCAAGCCGGTCCAGCATACGCTGCAGCCCGAGGATAAGATTCTCGGTTCCGCTCTGCTCATTCCCATCGAGCCAACTACCACCCACGTTCGCATCAAGTATCGCACCACACCGCAGGCAACGGGTTTGCAGTGGCTCACCCCGGCCCAGACGGCGGAGAAGAAGCACCCGTTCCTCTTCAGCCAGTCGCAAGCCATCCACGCCCGCAGTTGGGTGCCGGTGCAGGATTCACCTAGCGTCCGCTTCACCTACACCGCCAGCATCGATGCACCGTCTCCGCTGCAACCCGTCATGAGCGCTACACGTCACGAGGCTAAGGCCCGTGCTTTTACTTTCAGGATGGAGCAACCCATCCCCGCCTACCTCCTCGCCCTCGCCGTCGGCGACCTGCACTTCCAGCCTATCGGCAAACGCACCGGCATCTGGGCCGAGCCGAGTGTTGTCACCAAGGCAGCGAAGGAATTCGAAGACATGGAGCTGATGCTCGAAGCCGTCGAATCGCTCTACGGCCCCTACCGCTGGGAACGTTACGACGTCCTGATGCTGCCCCCGAGCTTCCCCTTCGGCGGGATGGAAAACCCGCGGATGACCTTTGCCACGCCCACGGTCCTCGCCGGTGACAAGAGCCTGGTCTCGCTCATCGCTCACGAGATGGCACACTCCTGGTCAGGCAACCTGGTGACCAATGCCACCTGGCGCGACTTCTGGCTCAACGAAGGCTTCACGGTCTACCTCGAACGCCGCATCCTGGAGAAGGTCTATGGCAAAGCCCGGGCTGAGATGGAAACGCAAATCGGCCGCAATCTGCTCGAGAAGTCACTGAAGACGATGAAGCCACGGGAACAGGTTCTTCACATCGACCTGACCGGCCAGGACCCTGATGACAATGTGACCGACATTCCCTACGAGAAGGGCTTTCTGTTCTTGCTGCATCTGGAGAAGCTGGCAGGTCGGGAGCGGTTCGATGCCTTTCTCAAGGGCTGGTTCAGCAAGCATGCCTTTCAGAGCGTGACGACACCAGTGTTCGTGGCTTATCTTAAAAAGGAGTTGCTGGACACGGATGCTGAGCTTGCCAATGCCTTCCCGCTGGACGAGTGGATCAGCAAGCCCGGCTTGCCCGCAGGCATCCCCACTATCGTTTCCCCGGCACTGAGCAGAGCGGAGTTGCTGGCCAGAGACTATGCTGCGGGGAAGGTTGCAGCAACCGAGTTGAAAGTGCAGGGATGGAGCACCCAGGAGTGGCTCTACTTCCTGCGCTCCCTGCCGGAGAAGATCAGTCGCGAGAAATTGCAGGCACTCGATAAAGCACATCACCTGACGCAGACAGGCAATAGTGAGGTGCTTTGCCAGTGGCTGGAACTGGCCATCAAGGCACAATACGAAGCAGCGTATCCACGCGTGGAATCGTTCCTGCTGGGTCAGGGACGACGCATCTACGTGAAACCGCTGTACGAGGCGATGCTGCTGACGCCGGAGGGTAAAGCGCGTGCCTTGGCCATCTATCAGAAAGCCCGGCCACGCTACCATTCCATTACCACCAGTACCCTTGATGCCTTGTTGAAGTGACCGTGGATAGCTGTTCTCATATCCTGTGGGTATGGTCTGGCTCACCTTAATTACCGGGCTGACGCTCTTCGCCATCGGCATTGGCTGTCGCTACCTCGTGCCGCTGACACAGTGGCAGGCGTTGCTACCCGTTGTGTTCGGTCTCTTCTATCTCACGATGGCAGAGGGTCTACGGTCGAAGCCGTCCCAGCGCAGAATGTTTCACTTCCTGGCGCTGCTTTGGAGCATGATCGTGGTGGTTGTCTCACTGCCACTCGCCAGGGAGTTCTTTCATGCCTGGAATCATGGCGCGGTCGTGCAGGATGGTGTACCGGTGCGGCCAGAATTGATCTTTGAGCTCTCTGCAGTGCTGCTCGTTTCACTTCTCTACTTCGTCGTCGCTGCGGTCCAGTTCTGGAGGCTACCCAAGGGGTGAGCCTATGCCGCCTTGCGACTCAGCCTTCTCCAGAGCTTGAGCAGCCGATCGGTCTCCTGATTGATGCGGGCAGGACGAACATCGGTCAGGCTCGGCCGCACCGTCTGCAGGATGAGCAAAGGCAGATACCAGAGAATATAACTGCCGCCGGCATCAGCGTACCAGAACTGGATGCCCAGGATCAGCACCGCTGACCACGAGATGAGCTGGCCCAGGTGTTTGGGATGAGGCCAGAATGCCGAGGTGATCACCAGGGCAACGAAGGCAATCAGTAGTGGAATGCGATACGCCACATGCAGCGAGACAGTGTTCCACAATCCGTCGGCAGTCGGTCGGCTGGCGAATTTCCAGGCCTGCCATTCCGCCAGCGACCAGACCTGATTCCACACTGCTCCCAGGCCGACGAACGCCGAAAGCACAATGAACATCGCTCCGATGACGATCAGATAGCTGGTGAGAAACCGCCAGTGCCCACGACGATAGTAGAACCCGAACCAGAGCGGTACCAGGATGGCGGGAAAGATTCCTACACTGGTTCCCAGTCCCAGTAGCAGCCCGGTCAGCATCGGGTAGCGATACCAGAACACTGCCATGATGACAAAGACCGTAGCCAGTACCTGTGAGGGATTCAGAAGGAGAATGGCTGTATAAGGCATGAGCAGATAGAGCAGACCAGCCGCAGCCCCGATGGTCATATTCCTGAATCGCAGCCAGCCGATCAGAAACAGGTGCACCACGATGGTAACGTGACACACGATCGCCAACAGATGGCGAATTCCATCCGTGGAAACTGCACTGGTGATGAAATCGATCACGATGCTGGGGTTCTTCGGCGCAGGCACACCACGCCAGTCAGGAAAGTACGTTTTCAGAATCATGACGACCAGCATCACACCCAGAAGCCATAACATGCCACCCAGCGTCACGTTGCTGCGAAACTCACTTCGCTGCTCCAGGCCGAGATCGAAGATGGAGCGGAGGAGAATGAGTGCTGAGACAACCAGCAGCCAGAAGTAACTGCGCCAGATGCCCGGGTGATCAAAGCGATGGAGTTTCTCCCAGCCTTCTCCTGTGCGGCAATCGTCCTGACCCCAATAGGTAAAAATGTGGGCTGGGGTCATGGTTTGCAACGGAGCTGCAGCAAGACCCGCAGACCAGATAGCTCGTTGCAGAAAGGGGAACTCCTTAGCAGTATAGATATCCTTCGCGAATCCCCGTTGCTCCTGGCTGGCACGCAGAAAGAGCATGGGTATCGAAAGCAGGAAAAGTAACAGCAAATCCCAATGTCGCCATTGCAGCGGCTTGCTGAATCGTACGTAGATCATCACCAACAGCACCAGCACCATGGCGGTCCAGGTGGTGGCGTTGGGTAACACAATTCCTTCAAGACTGGTGGCTGCCCAGAACATGAGCCACTCGTGGGAGTGCGGACTGCACCCCGTGTGCAGATGAGAGAGATTATATGCGGTATTTCGTCGAGATTCGCCTGTTGTTCAAGTACAATACCGGAATTCACTTCGGACTTTTCTGATATTGCCGGGGAAGGAGTCTGCCCAATGCCTAGCAACTGGGGGCCACGCATCTTCTGGGCGGTGGCATTTCTGCTGGTGGCGCTGGGTGTCTATGCATTCTTCTACGAGCCCAGCGACGACATGGGGCAGATCAGTTATGCCGGTTCGCGCATCAATATGGTCAAAGTCGCCCCGAATCTGGGGGCCTGCGAACTGGTGCTGGATGTAAAAGATCGCAGCCAGGACGAATGGAAAGGGGAGATCAAGCTCACCAAAGGCAAGCTCCTGCAGTTGTATGCCGTTCAGGCCCACCCCAGTTCCAGCTTCAATGGCTCACGCTTCGATTGCAAATGCAACGCCAGTGAAGTCAGCAGACAACCGGTGATTCTGCGTGCCGTGTACGAAGCCGGTCCCGACGATTCTCTTGTCATCACGCTCGGCAAAGACAGTGACACCATCCCTCTCAGCGAGTTGACCAAGGGCCAGCCCCGCGTGCTGTTCGGTGAACGGGCCAGGCTGCAAGCTACCCTGCCCAGCCAGATCATGGAGAACGACGCCAATACCGACGACATGCTGCCGTCACTCTATCGGGATGACAAAGGCAACGACTACTTGCTGTATCTCAATGCCGAACGCAGCAAAGGTATCGATGTGGGTGCCGTCCTGCAGGGTAGCTTTGAATCACTCGAAACCCCTATGAACGGTGTGACGCTGCGTGTCAGTCGTTTCCTCGAACGCACCTGGCAATACTCCGAAGCAGCCACTCCCAAGCTGGATTCATGCCTGGATCCGGTGCTTGCGGTTGATGCCAACGGCCGCATCTACGTCGCCTGGCTGCAGAAAAATCTCGAAGGCTGGGATCTGTTCTATGCCTTTAAAGATCCATCCATGAGCTGGAACAAGCCCACGAAGTTGAACACCAAGTCGGGCAGTTATCATCACCTGGTCGCCACCTCCGATTCCAAGGGCCGCGTATGGCTTGCCTGGCAGACCTGGCTGGAGGATCACTACGACATCATGGCCATGGTCATCAATGATGACAAACACCTGTACCGCACGCCTGGCCTCGTCGCAGAGCATCCACGCGATCAGGAAGGGCGTTGGTTCCCTGCCATCGCCGCTGACAAGCAGGGTAATGTGTTTGTGGCTTGGTCCGCTTTTCGCCAGGGACGGTTTGAGCTCGAGGTCATGAAGCTCTTCGACAACATGAAGAGAGACCTGCCTCAGGTGGTGGTGAGCTCTGCCAATGATGCTCTGCGTCCCAGCCTGGTGTGTGACCGGGAGAATAACCTCTGGCTGGCGTATGAAGAGAGCGCACCGGTGAAACAGTTCGGTGACGCCCAGGTTCGACCAGGCACGATCAGCGTCCGCTGCCTGGCTGCTGATGGCAAGCTCTTTGAGTGGCCTCTGGCTATGCCAGCGGGAAAAAAGGAACGCAATACGCAGCCCAGGCTGTTTCTCAGCAGTGAAGGCGTGCCTTGTGTGGTCTTCCAGTCAGGCACGGAACTCTTTCGCAACGCCTGGAAGGAGAGTGCTTTTACTGCACCGAAGTTGTTGAGCAGCTGGCAGCCGGGGATGATGAATCATCCAGCCGCCATGTATCAGGAAGGATGCATGCTGGGTGTACACGAAACAGTCGATCATCGCCAGCGCATTCGGTTACAGTTTGCCTTTGCCCCGGAATCTACCGTGGCAGGCATCACCAAAAAACAACCCGCCCCGGCCCCTGCCGAAGCCTCCACTACCTGGAAACCTTTTTCCGAAGTGGCTCGACTCTTTCGCAAGCGATCAGATGACCTCGTCCTCAATAAACGGTATCTGCTGCGAGGACTGGTACTGATACCCGAGGGAGTGGCACAACTGGGCAATGATCCAGCCTGCTTCAGTGCCTTTGCCCTGGAACAGGGCCTGTTCGATTGGGTGATAATTCCCCAGGATCAGCGTGCTCCGCTCAGCCAGCTCTGGCAAAACTGTCAGCGTTACGATGCCATGAATATCCTGTCGGATCGCAACTTTCTGGTCGGATACTACCGAAATCTCATGGGCATGCGGGAGCCACTGCTCCATGTGGATACCCGGAAGGATGAACAGCCCCTTCCCCCGCTGGACCAGCTGGAGGACTATCGTCGACCCAACGAGAAGAATACCCGCATCAACTTGAGTGAGACCACCGATCGCGCCATGATCTCCCAGTTCCTGATGCAACGGCAGCGTATGGCTTTCCTGTTGACTGATACCTGGAAGCTCATTCCCACCTTGAATCAGCCAGGTACTAATGTCAGCAGCGATTCCATCGAGCGTAGCGTGATGGCACTCTGGCACCCGGAAGCCATGCCAGGCACAACACCGCCGCTGGGTATGCGGGTCGTCGCCTACGCCAAGGGCAAATCCAACGACCATCTGCAGGATGCCCTGAAAGAACGGAACTTCTACGTGGCGACCGATGACATCTACCTCATCGTCCGATGCGACCGTCGTCTGCCAGGCGATATCTTTCAGACTGCCTTCAAACCGACGATCAGTGTCATTGCCCAGGGCACCGGCAAAATCAAGAGCGTCGAGATCCTGCAGGACAACAAAGTGGTCAAGAGCGAAACTCCGCCCGGGCAGGCAGCCTTGCTCGAGTTCGTCAACGAAACGGTCGACCGCAACTGGCACAGTTACACCGTCAAAGTGATACAGGAGAATGGCGCAGAAGCCATTTCCCAGCCCATGTGGATTCGGGCGACACAATAGCAGTACTTCAGCTAAGATGATCAACAACTCCCTGTCACTTTCAAGCAACTGACGATATGAACCCTACCGTTCGTGAACGCTACCTCCGTGCCATTGATGCAGCCAGCGACGCTGGCAAGCTGGCGCTCGGCTATTTCGATAACAATGTCGCGGTCGAATGGAAAGAGAACGACACCCCGGTGACAGTCGCGGATCGCAAAGCGGAAGAGCTTCTCCGTTCCCGGCTGCTGGGTCTCTTTCCTCACGATGGCTTCCTGGGTGAGGAATCAGGCTCGGTGAAGGGTTCCTCCGGCTTCCGCTGGATCATCGATCCCATTGATGGCACCCGCAGCTTTGTCCGAGGCATCCCCCTCTGGGGCACCCTGATCGGTCTCGAATACGATGGCAAGCCTGTCGTGGGTGTGTGCCGTTTGCCGGCATTCGGCAAAGAAGGGCAAACCTTCCATGCCATGCAAGGCAACGGAGCATTTCGCGACCAGACTCGTATCCATGTCTCTGAGGTCAAATCGCTCGAAGAGAGCCAGGTCTTTTATTCCAGTCTGGCGTGGTTCATGGCCAGCGGCGTGAAGGAAGCGTTTCTGGAAATCACGCAGCGCTCTCAACGGCAGCGAGGCTTCGGCGATTTCTATGGCTTCATGCTGGTCGCCCAGGGTTCCGGGGAACTGATGATCGAGTATGGCGTCAGTCCCTGGGATGTCGCTGCTCTCGCTCCCATCGTCGAAGAAGCCGGGGGCCAGTTTACCGACTGGGATGGCAATCGCACTATCTTCCGCCCGGATATTCTTGCTTCCAACGGTGTGCAACATGCAGCCACGCTGGAACTGCTCCGCACCAGGCGCACTGCTGATTTCAAACCCGATGATGTCAAACATCGGCAATACATCACCTGAGTCTGATTCTCCCCCTTACCGAGGGGGAGTTAGAGGGGGTCGCATCAAGCGGATTCAGTGCATCGTGCGAATGACAATGAATGAGTGCATCGCATGAGCACTTATCATTGCAGAGTGCTACCCCTCCCAACCTCCCCTCGCATGGGGAGGAGTCCTGACAAGACGTCACAACATTCTGTGATCACCCATGTCCACCTCGCCTCCTCGCAAACGTCTGAGCCTCTTCCGGCGGCTGCTCTATGTTGTACTTGTGCTCGTCGGGGCGGCCTGTCTCTGGTACCTCTGGCCGGTGGCTCTGGTACCACCCAAGTTCACCCTGAGCAAGGAGACGACCTTCTTCACCCAGCCTTTGGATGAAGAGGGCTATGTCAACTATCAGCAGGCGTTCAACGAAAAGCTCAGTCAGGGTGTTACGCCCGAGAACAATGCCATGGTGCTGCTGGTGAAAGCCATCGGCCCTCATCCGGAAGGGTCAGCTTCTCTCGCCGATGAGTTCTATCAAAGGCTGGGCATCCCCCGACTTCCAGAAGAAGGTAACTACCTGGTCACGATCAATGACTATTCGCGTAAGCAGCAGTGGAGCGATGTTGCCAGCCCCGAGGTCGTGGATGACTGGATGAAGGACGCTACCCAGCGTCCGTGGACGAAGGAGGAGTTTCCGCGTCTTGCAGAGTGGCTGGAGCGCAATCAGGAACCGCTTCGACTCATCCGCGAAGCTGCCCAGCGACAACGCTATTATGCCCCGCTCGTCTTCTCCCCCAATCTGCCAGCGACACAGAAGACGCTCCTGGCAGTGTTGTTGCCCTACACCCAGAAGACCAGGGAAAGTGCACAGATGCTGATCGTCCGCAGCATGCATGCTATGGCTCGAAAAGAGTACCAGGCGGCGTGGGAGGACTTTCATGCAGTCCTGCGACTTGCCAGCATGATCGCCCAGGGGCCCACCATGATCGAGACCATGGTGGCCAATGCAATGTATGTGCATGTGATGGAACGACTGCCAGCCTTGCTGGAAGCCACGGATGTACCCCTGGCGCTGATCCAACAGGTTCAACAGGACCTGCAGGCACTCCCGGCTATGCCCTCGCTGGCTGATAAGCTGTCGAACAGCGAACGCTGCATGGCTCTGGATGTATTCCTGATGATCAACCGCTATGGAGCCACCTTCCTCGACTCCCTTTCAGGCAACGGCGAGTTTCAGCCTTCGAGCAAGCGTGCCATCAATCGCCTGCGTCAGGCCAACTGGGATGCACCGCTCAAACGAGTCAACTCCTGGTTTGATCGACTCGCTAACTATGCCCGTGCCAAATCCCGTCGCGAACAGAACACCCTGGGTATGACCATGCAGGTGGAAATGATCCAGATGAGACAGCGTCTCCGCGAGACCCGGGAGTCGTGGGGATCGTTCTTTCGCTCCAGTGATGAAGAAGTGGATCTATTGGCTGATACGGTGATTGCTACCCTGACGCCCGCGTTGCAGAAGGTGCAACTGAGCGCCGACAAAGCGGAGCAATATCGCCGGCTCGGCTTGATCGCAGTCCGACTGGCCCTGCATCAGCGTACCAGGGGATCCTATCCCAAGTCACTCACCGAGCTGGCACCGCCTCTCGATGCCACAGTGCTGACCGATGTGTTTTCGGATCTGCCGGTGCTCTATCGTCTCACTGACAAGGGTTATCTGCTCTACAGTGTCGGTCGCGATCAGGGGGATGATCATGCGGTCGGCATAGAGTATGACCCTACGAACGATGACCTGGTTTTCGAAATCCCTCGTCCACAGCCACAAGCGCAACCACAGAAAGTCAGGGAATGAACGCCGAGTCGCTCCTCTCGTCCGCCCAGCAACTCCTGCAGCAGGGCTTTCCGCTGCCTGCCGTGGAAGCAACCACGGATCTAGCAGCGATGCAGCGTATTCTGGATGAAACGGCTGAGCGACTCCACGAGAACTACCCGTATCATCATCCCTTCTACCTGGGGCAGATGCTGAAGCCCCCGCACCCTCTGGCCCGTCTCGCCTATTCGTTGGCCATGCAGTTGAACCCCAACAACCATGCACTCGATGGGGGCAGGGCCAGTTCGCAGATGGAAAAGGAGGCAGTCGCCCAGATCGCCGCCATGTTCCGCTGGACCAGCCATCTGGGACACCTCACCAGCGGCGGTACCTTTGCCAATCTCGAAGCATTGTGGGTCAGTCGCGAACTGCATCCGGGCAAGTATGTCGTCGCGTCGTGCCAGGCTCACTACACCCACTCCCGCATCTCAGCTGTGTTGAGTATTCCGTACCGCTCCATCCCTGCCGATGCCCAGGGCCGTATGGATGTCGTCGCCTTGGAGAAGGAACTGCAACAGGGCGACATCGGCACCGTCGTCGTCACCCTCGGCACCACCGCGGCAGGTGCAATTGATCCGCTCCCTGCTATTCTGGAACTGCAGGCACGCTACCCCTTCCGCATCCATGTCGATGCTGCCTATGGCGGCTACTACATGCTCGCGGGCAATCTCACGCCTTACGGTCGTGCCGCCTACGATGCACTACCCCAGGTTGACTCCATCGTCATCGATCCCCACAAGCACGGTTTACAACCCTATGGCTGTGGCTGTGTTCTCTTCCGTGATCCCAGCGTCGGCCGGTTCTACCGACATGATTCACCCTACACCTACTTCACCTCCAGCGAGATGCACCTGGGCGAGATCTCGCTCGAATGCTCCCGGCCTGGCGCATCCGCCGTGGCATTGTGGGCCACGCTGAAGCTGCTGCCACTCAAGCCCGGCGGCGCGATGGCTCAGGGCATCGAACAATGCCGACAGGCAGCACTTGACTTCACTGCCTGGCTTGGAAGCACACCCGACTTCGTCCCCCTCTTCACCCCGGAACTCGACATCGTCGTCTGGACAGTACGCTCAGCCACCGCCAGTGAAGCCAGCCAGAAAGCCAAAGACTTCTTCGACCGGGCTGCCCAGCACGATATCCACCTCGCCCTCGCCAGCTTCCCCCAGGCCATGGTGGAACCCTGCGGTGCCATCGGTGAGTGGGATACCAGCCACGTGACCTGCCTCCGTTCCTGCCTGATGAAACCAGAGCATCTGGCGTGGCTGCCACAGATCATCGAACGCCTGGAGCAGGCGAGAGCCGCTCACTCGCACAAATAACCTAAGATCATTACGCCCGTGCTAATAAACGCGAACCCGATTCCCCCAATTCGTATCATACCCCTCGAAGAGGTCGCATACTGTCTGGGCACCCGCAACCTAATGGGGACATCGACGCGGTTTCCTTACGTCGATTCCGATCTGCCAGATCAGATTGCTCATCGCTCACATCGGCAGTATTGGCGGCCTCTTTCTCAATTCACTTCAGGAAGCAGGGTCATGGCCGCGAGTGACATCATCATCAAGGAATCGCATCGCGGTCTGTGGTACGAAGACGGCGTATTGACCAAGGTGCTCACCGCTGGCCGGTATGAGCTTCCACGTGAAGGCTGGCTCATTCGCAAGCCCCAGGTGGAAGTCAAGCTGGTGGAAATGCGCAGCCGCGATACCACGATCAAGGGGCAGGAGATTCTGACGGCGGACAAGGTGGCCATCCGGGTGAGCATCCTGGTGCAGTTTGCCGTGCTCGATCCGAAGACCGCGCTCCATGCCGTGGAGAACTACGAAGACCGTCTCTACTCCGATGTGCAACTGGCAGCACGGCGGTCGCTGGCGTCCATGTCGCTGGAAGAGATTCTGACCAATCGATACAAGCTCAGCGAAGATATTCTGCGTGACGTGAAGGAAGCCGCTGCAGGATACGGCGTGAGCATTGCCCGGGCCGATGTGAAAGACCTGACCTTCCCTGGTAACCTGCAGGAGATCATGAACAAGGTGCTGGCTGCGGAGCGGACCAGCCAGGCCCAGCTCGTGGAGGCCCGCACGCGCGCGGAAGTGCAGCGGATTGAAGCAGAGACGAAGGCCCACGCCGCCCGGCTGCAAACCGAGATCGATGCTGCGAGTATTCGTGCCAAGGCTCAGGCAGAGGCCGATGCCATCCAGATGAAGGTGAAGGCGGAACAGGTGGCGCTGGCGGAACGCACCAAGACGGCGAATGCGTATCAGGAGTTCCCCGCGCTCTTGCGGCTGGAGGAACTGGCGGCGATGAGCGACCTGGCCCGCAACGGGAACGCGCGGATCTATCTGGATTTGCAGAAGAAGGTGGGGGAGGAGTAGATGTTTTAATGCCACACACGATCAGCTCCATAGCCGCCGAACTGGAATCGTTATCTGCTTCAGACTTTGATGATGGTCAAGGCATGCAGAAGCTCAGTCGCGTGTGCGAAGCTTTGGAAAGGCGAGCGGATGGCCCAGAGCTGATCCCGCTGTTGTTCAAAACCATGGAACGCCTTCGCGAACTCGACCTAGGCCAACCTGGTCCGCTCGTTCACACACTTGAACATTGGGTCGGGCAATACGAAGGCGAACTCATCGCATCCTTACAACGGCAACCCATGTATCTGACGGTTTGGATGGTCAGTCGCATATTGAATGGTGAATCGCGAGATACCAGGAAGTGGAAGGCCATCTTGCGTCAGGTCATTCGACATCCAAACGCTTCTCAAGACGTGAAGCATGATGCTGAGGAATACCTCGACAATCATAAGTAGATGGCGATCCACTGCTGACTCGTAGAAGATGATGTCTGTTATTACCATCGCCCCTACCGGGGCTGGAAATATCGTTTTCTGACTAACCTGGGGCTTGCTCACTTCGTTCGCGGCGCCCCAGGCTACTGACCGGTCGCCCCTCCGGGGCTGCATCGTCTACTTCTGATAAATCCCTCACACCCCCAGTCTACCCTTCACCCGGCCTTGGAAACGGGGTAGAGTAAAGCATACCCTCTGCAGAGTATGCTCATGCGTTGCTGCCTCCTTCTATTGCTACTCACGCTGCCCCTCCGGGCTGACGACCCGCCTCGTGCCGCACAAGCTCCCGATACGCCCAGTGGCCTCGTCGTGGCCCAGCAGATGCTGCAGCAGAAGCAGGCACAAGCGGAAGCCAAGCGCACTGCCGCCCGGCTCGATGCCATGCTCCGCGTGCTCGCCTACCACCAGCTCGATGACCATGCTGTGCAGAAGATCATGAACGAAGCGGTGGGCACCCTCAAGGGGCTGACCAACCAGCAGATGACCGAGATCCTCAAGAACTTCGACACGGCATCCCAGTCCAGGACCCTGGCCGAGATGGACAAGCAGCTCGACCAGGCTCAGGACAAGCACCGGGTGGTACTCGATCAGCTTCGCACGCTGCTCGCACGCTTCGAAATGATGCGGAACCTCGACCAGGCTGCCATGCGGGTGGACAAGCTCGCCTTCGAAGAGCGATCGCTCCGGGAACGGATGGTGCAGGCCGATCAGCTTCGCCGGCAGCAGGCCAACCAGAAACGGGGGATGCGTCCCGAGTCACCTCAGCAGTTGGCCCTCAAGCAGGAAGACATCGCCCGCGAGAGCAAAGCCATTCTGCAGAAACTGGACGAACTCAAGCATGAACTGCCGGATGAACTGAAGCCCCGTCTCGACAAGGTCTCCTCCATCGTCAGCGAACGCAAGATGCTCGAGACGATGACCCAGTCTGCCAATCACTTGCGTTACCGCAACCAGCGTGAAGCAGAAGACGGCCTGATCCAGGCACAGAATGATCTGGAACGGGTGGCCCGCACCCTGCGGATGCCATCTGACAAGCTCGGCATGCTGCAGGAAGCCCGCGACCGCGTCGCCACGCTGGTGCAGCAGCAGACCCAGGCTCGTGATGAAGTGGTCGCCAGTCTGGACCCGCGACAGAAAGACGCCCTCAAGGAGAAGAACCAGGAACGGGAACATCTCGCGGCCCGGCAATCTGCTAAACAGGCTGAGGTGATGGTTCAGACCAAAGATGTCAGGGAACTGCTCACCGAGGTGGGCAAACCTGCTGCCGACACCTTGCAGCAATCGCTGGGTCACATGCAGGAGGCGAAGGATAACCTGCGTGAGAACCGGGCCAGCAAGGCCAAGACACCGCAGACCAGCGCCATCGAAAAGCTCACGAAGGCCCAGCAGCAACTGGATGAACTGGTGGCTGCCGAAGAAAAACTCCAGCGCGATCCCCTGGAAGGACTGAAGCGGGCCATCGATCAGCTCGACAAGATCATTGCTGATCAACAGCAACTCAAGAACCGCACCCAGGAAGCAACGGTCACGAAGAAGACCGAGCAGCTGAAGCCGATGGCGACGAAGCAGCAGTACCTGGCCGAGAAGACTGAAGGTGTCGTGGCCAAGCCCCTGGCCGCCAGGAACGAAACCAAGGCCCTGATTCAGCAGGCAGCCGAAGGCATGCACGCTGCTTCGGAACAGTTGCACGTGGAAAAGGGGGAAGTAGCGCTGGGCCAGCAGTCCAAAGCCCTGCAAGACCTGGCCATGGCCAAGGCTGCTCTTGAAGCTGAGGCGAAAGCGATGGAGAAACGCCGGGAGGAGATCGCTGCCCTCGAGAAGGCTCTCCAGCAAATCGACGAGCTCATCCAGCAGGAAACCACCATCCACGAGACTGCCCAGAAGCTCAGCAAGGATGACAAATCGGCTGCACGTACCCAGGCCAGCACGCAACTCTCCACGCAGCAGGGCAAGACCAAAGAAGCCACATCAACACTGGCGAAGGAACTGCAGAAGCCTTCAGCCGATGCAGCCAAGGCGCTGACTGGTGCGGCCGAGAAGATGACCGCAGTCCAACAATCGCTACAGAGCGAGAAGCATGGCGAAGCTGTGATCGCTGCCAAGGCTGCACTGGACCTGCTCGAGCAGGCGAAGGAGAAGGCCAACAATGCACTGGCTGAGAAACAGGCCGAAGAAGCAGCTGCCGAGGCCATGCAGAACCCTGACAAGGTGAACCCCGCCGAAGCAGCTATCCATGTCGCCAAAGCACTCATGGAAGCACAGGAAGCCGCCAAGCAGGCTGCCCAGGCCGACAAGGACCCGGGCAAATCGCAGCAGGCCATGAAGCAATCCGAAGACGCTACCAAGTCGGCCCAGGCTGCGGTCGATCAGGCCAAAGCCATGTCGCCATCGAACATACAAAAGCCTCTCGCCCAATCGCGACAGGACCTGAAAGACGCGCAGCAAAAGCTCAATCAACAAGCACCCAAAGCTGCCCAGCAGAAGCAGGAGCAGGCTGCCAAGGAACTGCAGAAGTCGCTCCAGAGCCTGCAGCAGACCATGCAAGCCATGGAGAAGATGCAAGGCAACGAGCAGAACCAGGAAGGCAAGCCCCAGCAGGGCAAGGAAGGCGAGCAGGGCAAGCAGCAAGGCAAACAGCAACAGCAGAACGCCGACGGCAAGAGCGACAAGTCCGCCCAGGGCGACAGCAAAGACAAGCAGGCTGGCGACCCTTCCCAGAACGGCGAACGCGATGGCAACGCCAAAGCCGAGAAGGCTGATGTCAACGGGAAGAGCACCTTCGTCAACCTCCCCGCCCGTCAGCGTGAACTGATCAAGCAAGCCCTCGGCGACAATCTCCCTCCGGAACACGCCGCCCAGATCCAGCGCTACTACGAAAGCATCGCTGCGGGAAAGGCAGCGGGGGAGAAAAAGAAGTAGTGGTCTGGTTCTCCCCCTTCGTAAGGGGGAGAACCATACGAGACAACGCATGACATACCTACGCATTCTCCTAACGTTCTTGTTCGCCTCCCTCCCCGCTCTCGCTATGCAAGGCGAGAAGGATGCTGGTGTCAAGCTTACCCCGGCGGGCAAGCTTGCCTGCAAGAAGGCCCTCGTCTGGCTTGCCTCTCAGCAGAACCCCGATGGCTCGTGGAGCGAATCACGCTATCCCCATAACACCGCCATCACTGCCTTCGCTCTGCTCGCCTTCATGTCGCAAGGTCATGTGCCGGGGCAGGGAGAGTACGGCCCCATCGTGGCGAAAGGAGCCAAGTTCCTGACCAGCTCCCAGCGGGCCGAGGGTGATGGCTACCTCGTCGGTCGCGGCGGAAACATGTACTGCCATGGCATGGCGACCCTCGCTCTCGCTGAACTCTATGGCATGACTCATGATGATGAACTGAAAGCAACTCTCGACAAGGCACTCGACCTCATCATCCGCTGTCAAAGCCCGCAGGGTGGCTGGCGGTATGACCCCAATCCACACGATGCGGACATCTCTGCGACGATCATGCAGGTGATGGCACTGCGGGCCGCCAAGAACGGCGGGCTGAACGTGCCTGACGTGGTGATGACCCGGGCTCTGCAGTACGTGGATGCCTGCCGCGACCCGGCCAGCGGAGGCTACAACTATCAACCCGGGCAGAAGCACCCCGGCTTTGCCCGCACTGCCGCCGGTGCCTGCATCCTGCAGCTCTGTGGCAAGTACGATCACGAACACGTGACGAAGGCCATCGAGTATCTGCAGAAGGATACCAACAAGGAGAAACGCTTTCGGGCCCGGGAATACTTCTGGTACGGCCACTACTATGCCGCCCACGCCATGCACATCGTCGGCGGAGAAGCCTGGAAGACATGGTACAACGACATCAGTGGTATCCTGTTGCCTCGACAATCCGAGAACGGCGCCTGGGAATCGCAGGACCTCGAAGGCAACCCGCCAGGGCCAGTCTATCAGACGAGCATCGCCGTGATCATTCTCTCGACCCCGCTGAGCTACCTGCCGATCTATCAGCGATAGCAACTTACCTGGAGGCCATGATGCACACATTCATGCTGATGGTAACCGCATTGTTGATGGTAGGTCATAGTGCTGGAAGCAAGACTAGAATTGGTGAGGAGATGCTCATCGATCAGGCCTTCAAGCAAGCCGATGTAGTTGTAATTGCATTTGCCAACGCGCATCGTGATGCGAAACCAGGTGAAATGAAACCACCCCAGGATGTAGAAAAGTATCTCGCTGGGGTAATCACGACATTTGAAATCATGCAGGTAGTGAAAGGCAATGAACCACGTAAGACGATTGAGTTGGTGCATTTCAAATTCGCAATAAATGGTCAAAGGCTCGCCCATAGCCCACCAAGCCTGGTTCGGTTCAAGATACGTCCCAAACCGAAGGAAAAGGAAGGCGAGTTGACCATAACCATTGTGGGCAATAGTGGTCCCGAGTTCTACATGCTGTTTCTCAAGAAGCGCGCGGATGGCAAGTATGAACCAGTCAGCGGTCAGATCGATCCCGTTGATTCGGTCAAGATGATGAGTAATTACCGCGAATAATAGGTTGATGGTGCAACGCTATTCCCCCCGCACCACATCCCCGCAGCGGATCGTGCCGCCTTCGAGGATCTGTGCCCGCAGACCACCGCGGTGCTTCAGTCCATCGACATCCTTGCCGGTGAGCTTCTTAAGGTGTCCGCACGGTTCACACAGGCGGATGCCTTGCAGCACCACGCTGCCTACCTTGAAGCGTTTGCCTACCAGGTGATTGAGCGGCACCCCGACCGTCGTCACATTACGCCGCGATTCGCCACTCGCCAGGCTGATGCCATACTCCCGTTCGAATCCTTCGAGAGCTTCCTGTTCGATGAGGGTGATCTCCCGATCCGGCCCCTTCTTCTTGGAGAAGGAACCGGTGCCGGCGTGATAGCGGTCACCGACAAGCCCGAGACCTGCTTGTGCCTGGGCCTCCTGCACCGAACGCAGTTCGACCCCGGAATCCCCGATATGGATCGTCTTCACCATACCTTGCCAGCTCATAACGACTCTCCATCGTAGCACTTAGGTCTTAGCACTGAGCACTTACTCTGCTATTGTAATCAACAGTCCCTCAACTCAAAGAGCTTCCCCATGAACCCTATCCTCGATCATGATCCCGCAGTGTGGCAGGCCATTGCCGGGGAACAGCGCCGGCAACAGGAGGGGCTCGAACTTATCGCCTCGGAAAACTATACGTCCTCCGCAGTCATGGCTGCACAAGGGACCGTGCTGACAAACAAATATGCCGAGGGCTATCCCGGCCGCCGCTACTATGGTGGCTGCGAGCATGTGGACAAGGTCGAACAACTGGCCATCGATCGGGCCAAGCAGCTCTTCGGTGCCCCGTGTGCCAATGTGCAGCCTCACTCCGGCGCCCAGGCCAACATGGCTGTCTACCTCGCTGCTCTCAACCCAGGCGATACCATCATGGGGCTGGATCTCGCCCACGGTGGCCACCTGACCCACGGCATGAAGCTCAACTTCTCCGGTAAATACTTCAAGGTCGTACATTACGGCGTCGATCCACAGACTCACCGCATCAACATGGACGAAGTCGCCCGGCTGGCAAAGGAAAACAAACCCAAGCTCATCATCGCCGGCGCCAGCGCATACTCAAGACACTTCGACTTCCCCACCTTCAAGACTATCGCCAGGGAAAACGGTGCTCTGTTCATGGTGGACATGGCTCACATTGCCGGCCTCGTGGCGGCCAAGGTCCATCCCGATCCCGTGCCCTATGCAGACTTCACTACGACGACTACGCACAAGACGCTGCGGGGCCCGCGCGGTGGCATGATCCTCACCACCCCCGAGTGGGAAAAGAAGATCAACAGTGCCGTCTTCCCTGGTGTCCAGGGTGGCCCGCTGATGCATGTCATCGCTGCCAAGGCTGTAGCCTATCACGAAGCGTTGCAGCCTGACTTCGCCATCTACGCCAGACAGGTCATCGCCAATGCCCAGGCCATGGCTGCCAAGCTGCAAAGCCATGGGTTCAAGATCATCTCCGGCGGCACCGACAATCACCTCATGCTCGTAGATGTGACCACCTACGGCGGCATGACCGGTAAGATCGCCGAGACGACGCTGGATCATGCGGGCATCACGGTCAATAAGAACCTCATCCCCTTCGACCCCCGTCCGCCCATGGATCCCTCCGGCATCCGCATCGGCACCCCGGCCCTGACGACCCGTGGCATGAAAGAGCATGAAATGGAACGGGTAGCCGACTGGATCGCCGCCGTGCTCTCCAACCCCAACGATGCGGCACTTCTCAAGAACATCCACAAGCAAGTACAGGAAATGGGACACCACTTCCCGGCACCAGTCTATCCTTGAATTGACCTTGGACTGTCACAGCCAAGAGTGTAGAGTCCACACAGTTCATTTCTCTGTGTGGAGCTTCTCATGTTGGATAAAGTCAAGGCACTGGGTGCAGGTGGAGCTGGCAAAGCCTTCTCCATGTTCGAGGAGTTCAAGGCCTTTGCCTTCAAAGGCAACCTCATTGATATGGCCATCGGCATCGTGCTGGGTGCCGCGTTTGCCAAGCTGATCGATGCCGTGGTAAAACATCTGCTGATGCCGATCATCGGAATGCTGCCCCTGGGCAAAGGTGGCTATGAATCGTGGTCTATTCCCTTGCTGGGAGGCAGCTCGATTCCGGTTGGTCTGTTCATCGGCGAATTGATCAGCTTTGTGATCACGGCCTTCGCCCTGTTCCTCTTCTTCAAGAAGATCCTGGGGGCTATCATCAAAGCTAAGGCCGATACCCCACCACCTCCGACCAAGGATCAGGAACTGCTTATGGAGATTCGCGACCTGCTCAAGGCTCAGGCAGCTAAAAGCTAGTTCAACTGCACAAACTCACGCTTGAGTTGACCATCCGTGACCTCGCAGAGGAAATAGCCCTTCTGCGGGGTCTTGTCGTGATTGCCCCGGTGGAACGAGCAGCACTTGTTGGTAGTCAGCACTGTCGAGCCTGACTTGAGTTGCGTGTAGCCATGGTAATGGCCGGAGTAGACGGCTTGCAGGTTATACTCCTTGAAGCGCTCCAGAACCTCTTTGCCATTTTTCAGAATCATCGGAGACATGAACAGCAGTGGAAAGTGAGTCAGCACTACCAGGGGCTTCTGTTTATCCAGCTTGGGCAGGGTGGCATCGAGCCAGATAAAAGTCTCCTTCGTTGCAGTCACGCCCTGACCTTTCTGGCCTTCACTGGTATCGAGGCAGACAAACTGCCAGCCGTTGTGGTCGAAATGGTAGTTGATGCGGCTGGGATGAAGTGCTTCGTAAGCCTGGCGGTCCGTTTGCGCTTGGTAGTCGTGATTGCCAACCACCGTGTAGTAAGGCAACTTGAGCGTCTCGAGAATCTCGCGAATCGCACCATGTTGCTGGCGGTTTCCGTGTTCCACCAGGTCGCCAGCGATCAGCACCATCTCGATGCCACCTGCGGTTGCCTTCATGGAAGCAATCATTCTGGTGAACCAGGGTTCACACATGGCGTCCAGGAAGTGCAGGTCATTCACGACGACGAAGCGGAAGTTGGCAGCGTGGCGATCCCGGGCACTAAGCACTCCGGGCCAAAGCCCCGCAGCCAGCAAGGAACTCGCGGAAGCAGCGAGCAGGCGGCGACGGGTCAGACGCATAACGGCTTACTCCAGTTGCTGGTCTCTGTCAAGTTATCATACACCTTGGTTGAACCAAACGCGATTCTCGTTATGACAGACCACTGACCATACAACTTTCTTGCATCAAGGATGCAGCATGCAAGATCCATCACTGATCTATACTGTTGCCGCCGGGTTCACCGGTGCCTGGGGCCTGGGGCTGGTGACTCAGCGTCTGGGGCTCTCGCCGATCGTCGGCTACATTGCAGCAGGCATCTTCATCGGTCCCTACACTCCGGGCTACCAGGGCGATATCCACGTTGCCCAGCAGCTTGCTGAAGTCGGAGTCATCCTGCTGATGTTCGGTGTCGGGTTGCACTTTCACCTGAAAGAGCTGCTGGCGGTGAAGAGCGTGGCTATTCCCGGCGCGCTGGGGCAGAGCCTGGTGGCTACCCTGGCCGCTGTTGTGGTGTTCCATGCGTTTGGTATTTCATGGAAGACGGGTACTGTGATTGGCATGGCGATGTCGGTCGCCAGTACCGTCGTCCTGATGAGGGTTTTGCTCGATGCCGATGTCCTGCAGACCACGCAGGGGCACATTGCTGTCGGCTGGCTGATCGTGGAAGACATCCTCACCGTGGTACTACTGGTGCTCATCCCCATCATGGGGCAGGGTAGCGGTACGGATGCCAAACTGGAGACCGTTGTCTCCGTCGCGACAGGTTTACCCCTGCTCCCGGGCATGATCGCAGCACCGAATACCTCACCCATCTGGTGGGTGGTCCTGGTAGCGTTCCTTAAACTCGGGGCAATGGTCGCCATTATCCTGGTGGGTGGAGCGCGGGTGGTTCCCTGGGTACTGGTCCAGGTCGCCCGGCTGCGGTCGCGCGAACTCTTCACTCTTACCATTCTGGTGTTCTCCATTGCCATTGCGGCTGCATCCTACTTCCTCTTTGGTGCTTCCATGGCACTCGGAGCATTCCTGGCAGGCATGGTGGTAGCACAGTCGCCTGTCAGTCATCAGGCCGCAGCGGATGCCTTGCCCATGCGCGATGCCTTTGCCGTGCTCTTCTTCGTCTCGGTGGGCATGCTCTTTGATCCCAGGTTCATCCTGGAGCATCCACTGATGCTGCTGGCAGCACTGGTAATTATCCTGCTGATCAAGCCGCTGACTGCCCTGGCGATCGTAGCGTTGCTGGGGCATTCGGCACGCACCGCGTTGACGGTCGCCATCGGGCTGGCTCAGATTGGCGAGTTCTCGTTTATCATCTCCGATCTGGCCAGAACGCATGGCATCATGACTGCGACAGGCAGCAACCTGCTTGTCGCTGCTGCTATCGTGTCCATCACGATCAACCCGTTACTCTTCCGATCACTTCCGGCGATTGAAGCGTGGCTCAAGGCTCGTCCAACACTCTGGAAGCTGCTGAACAGTCGTGCCGAGAAGCGCATAACGGAATCCAATCGGGCAGCCATCCAGGAGCTGTCTCACACCAGGGAAGACAACAAACGGCTGGCAATCGTCGTCGGCTTTGGTCCCGTCGGTCGCTCGGTGCATCGGCTGCTTCAGGAAGCAGGCCTGACCACGGTGGTCATCGACATGAATATGGACACCATCACTGCCCTTACTCTATCCAATCAACTGGCTATCTATGGCGATGCTTCGCATGAATCGATCCTGATCCAGAGTGGCATACAACGGGCCTCGCACCTGGTGTTGACCCTGCCTCACTCGGTCGATCGTCTGGCCATTGTTGCCATGGCTCGACGACTCAATCCGACAGCGCGTATCCTGGTGCGTGCCCGGTATCTGCGGGAACGGGAGGAACTGGAACAGTCGGGAGCGACAGCAGCGGTGTTCGAGGAAGTGGAAGCAGCCATTGCCCTCGCCCGGCTGGTACTGGCAGATACCGGGCTGCATCGTGACGCTGCGGATCGCAAGATCAAGGACTTGCGCATGCAGCTCATTACCGAAAACCTGACTCACATTCGCACCCAGCGGGTACGCAGCATCATGGTGCCATGGTCCCGGGTGCGCTGGCTTTCGGCCAGCAGCCCCCGCAGCACTGTGCTGGCTCAGGTGGCACAGGAGCGATTCTCCCGCTGGCCCGTGATGGACCCCGTCACAGGCCAGGCTACAGGCTACCTCTTAACCAAGGATCTGATCGCTCATTCCACCGCAGAAGAGTGGACCACGCTGGTTCGACCACTGCGGACCATTCATCCGGAAGACACGATTGAGATGGCCCTGAACCGCATGCAGACGGAAGCAGCCAGCCTCTTTGCCGTGAAGGATGGGGAACGGCTGGTCGGGCTCATCACTCAGGAAGATATCCTGGAGCAGGTGGTAGGGCAGATGGAGGATGAGTATCCCCACGAAACACAAGTCTCGCTTTCTCATGCAGTGGCCCAGGGAGGCGTAATCCTGGAACTCGCCGCCCGCAGTGGAGTGGAAGCCATTCGTGAGTTAGTCAAGGTGCTTCCGGAACGTGTGATGCCGACAGGGTTGAATCATGAGGCTGTGCTGAACCTGGCACTCAAGCGTGAATCAGAGTTCTCCACCGATCTGGGGAACGGAGTGGCGTTGCCCCATGCCCGCTGCCCGCAATGGAATTCTCCCGTCATCGTCCTGGGGCGATCGACGGAGGGTATCATGTTTGGTGTTGAAACGGCGGAGCCGGTGCACTTGATCTTCCTGCTGTTAACACCCCTCGAGAAGCCGGAGATGCAGCTTTCCCTGCTGGGGCAGGTTGCCAGCCTGTGCCGTGAGGCTGCGCACCGCGAGGAACTGCTCCAGGCCGCAACGCTGGCAGATGTCATGCGGATTCTCGATATGCCAATCACCAGGACGGGTGGTGCAACTGAGATGGCTGCTGCACATGGTGAGCGGTAGAATACACTCATGTCCGCTTGGCAAACCATGATACTGTCTGTTCTGCTGATGGCATGCGTTGCTGTAACAGGCACCGTAGCGCCTATGCTCAACACGGCAGGTGCATCAGCCTCGCAGGTATCAGACGACGAAATACCTGCCTGCCTGAAAGACTGCGGAACATCGACCCATGTACAATGGGAACGCTGCCGCAGCATCAGTCACGGGTCGTTGGCACGCAGACTTTGCAGTGAAGTGAATCTGCTCCTCTCGTCGTCTACTGCATATATCGCATGGCTGACAGTGCCAATGCGTACTCCGAGCGAAGTCTCGTCAAAGTGCGAGATCACGCCAGCCTGCCAGGTTCTTCACTGCAGTTGGCAGCTATAGTCGCTTGAATCGTGGCTGAGCACGTTTGGCTCAGCAATTCCAATCTCACACCTATCAGCCTCCTGCTCCATCAAGCGAGCAGCGAGGGTAACCCCGTTTTGGAAACGATTCATGACGACGGCCTCACCGATTATCGAACGAACTGATTCACTCGGCGC
Organism: Gemmatales bacterium; assembly: GCA_046350055.1. GTDB lineage: Bacteria > Planctomycetota > Planctomycetia > Gemmatales > HRBIN36 > JAEUIE01. Next base: position 1,543,647 of record JAXMBC010000001.1, read on the forward strand.
CGCGAAGCGGCTGCTGACACAACACGAACCCGAAGCAGCACGACGACTGCTGGCAGGACTGAGCAATCGCTCACCTGAGGAATCCAACATGTTGGGGGTCGCCCTGATGCGTTCAGGGCGTTTCAGGGAAGCTGTTGCCCTCTTCCGCGGCCTCATTTACTCCAGTGGCAGCGTGGTGGCGACGCAGGACTTTCCTGTTTATTTCAAACTCAACTTCGCCTCGGCGCTGTTGGGCGATGGTAACCTGGAAGGATTCCTCAACTTCCTGATGGAAACACCTCGCGAGAGCCACCCCGAAGCAGAACGCCTGTGGGCGAGCTACGATGCATGGCTTCAGAACATGGGCTTCGCGAGCAAACTGCTCTGGCGCATGGGATTACACCAGCCGCAGAAACTGCCCGCCGTTCCCTCCCCTCCGGGAGCGGTGGAGTAAAAGAAAGAGGCACTGGGCGGACTCCGCTCAGTGCCTTTACTGTTGTTAATCCAGATTAGACCAGGTTCATCGCCGTCATCAGCTCCGCATTCGACTTCGTGCGGCCCATGCGGCTCGTCAGCAACTCCATCGCTTCCACCGGGTTCATGTCCGAAAGGACCTTGCGGAGGATACCCACGAACTTGAGCTCATCCGGCGAAAAGAGCAGCTCTTCACGACGGGTACCGCTGGCATTCACATCAATGGCCGGCCAGATACGCTTATCGACCAGGCGGCGGTCGAGGTGCAGTTCCGCGTTGCCGGTACCCTTGAACTCTTCGAAGATCACCTCGTCCATGCGCGAGTTGGTGTCCACCAGCGCCGTAGCGATGATCGTCAGGCTGCCACCCTCTTCGATGTTGCGGGCGGCCCCGAAGAATCGCTTGGGCTTATGCAGCGCATTCGCATCGATACCGCCGGAGAGGAGCTTGCCCGACCCGGGAGCTTCGGTGTTGTAGGCACGAGCCATGCGGGTGATGGAATCGACGAAGATCACCACGTCGTTGCCATACTCGACCAGTCGGCGGGACTTTTCGATGACAATATCGCAAATCTGCACGTGCCGGCTGGCCGGCTCATCGAAGGTACTACTCACCACTTCGCAGCGGGGGCCTTTCACCTTGCGTTCCATGTCGGTCACTTCTTCAGGCCGCTCGTCAATGAGCAACACGATCACATAGCATTCCGGATGGTTGGCCAGGATGCTGTTGGCCATCTTCTGCATGAGCACCGTCTTGCCGGTGCGTGGTGGAGCGACGATCAGGCCACGCTGGCCCTTGCCGATGGGCATGGCCAGGTCGACCACACGCATGCTGATCTCGTCTCCACCGAGTTCCAGCCGCATCCGTTTGTCAGGGTGCAGCGGGGTCAGGTCGTCGAAGGCCACCTTCTGGGGCAGCAGTTCAGGGTGTTCGTAGTTGATCGCTTCCACGCGGAGCAGGGCGAAGTAGCGCTCGTTCTCCTTGGGTGGGCGAATCTGGCCATGGACAATACAGCCGTTGCGCAGGCCGAAGCGACGGATCTGGCTGGGCGAGATGTAGATGTCATCAGGACAGGGCAGGTAGTTGTAATCAGGGCTGCGGAGGAAACCGAAGCCATCGGGCAGGATTTCAAGCGTGCCCTCGCCGTACATCAGGCCGTTCTGCTTGACCCGTTCTTTCAGGATCTTGAAGATCAGATCCTGCTTCTTCATCCCGGTGTATTCGTTGATGCCCTCGTCTTTGGCGATCTTGATCAGCTGCTGCATGCTCATCTGCTGCAGCTCGGTGATGTACATCGCCCCGCGTTTCACCTCTTCGTAGCGGGCCTGGGTTTCAGGATCGTAGATGGCCTCTTCCTCACCTTCGGCAGGTGCCCCGGTGGGATTGATCTGCTGTTGCTGAGGTGGGAACGGTTTGCGGATAATCATCGGCGGCGGATTAAGCGCCAGACCGACTGGATCCAGGGGAGGTGCAGGACGCGGTGGCGTCGGCCGCTGCTCGACCACCGGCTCCGGAACCGCAGCTGGCTCTGGCTTCATCTCGGTGGAAGGCGTCAGGATCGGCTCATCGCGACGGAATGTGACATCGCTAAGGTCATCCTCACGGGAGACCAGCGTCTCAATGTCATCATCCAGATCTGGCTCAGGCAGATTCAGCTCAGGTTCGGGCAGGGTGGTCTTCGGGCGGTTTTTGCTGCCCTTGGGGCGGCCGGGGGACCGTTTGGTCGTACGCGTTTCTGGCATGTGCAATGCTTCCTTGGCAACCCTGGCTGATCGAGGGAACGTTCCAGCATGATCTCTATGGCACCTGCCCTGGCGAAGTACCCTTCGGCCGAGCGAGCAGGGGGAAACCAGAGTCAGCGGAGCGACCACGTTGGGAGAGCGAACGTCTACCCGTTATTGGAAATGAAACGTGGAAACATCAGCGATTCGGGTGCAGACCCATGGCAAGCAGCCATGAGTCAGGCTCAAAAAGCCTCATAGACGAGCATAGCGACTATACAGTTCATTTACCAGATGGGCCGTCGAAACTTCATCGCCATTATTTGGGATAATGTGCTGACAATGCGCCCGCTTGCTGGCCAGCGGCCATTGCGAGTCTTCCCGCCGATGCAGTTCCGCCGCATCCCACCCTCTGCTGGCTACCCGCTGCAGCCGAACCTGCTCATCCGCCTCGACAAAAATGACAGCCTGGCAGACATCCTTCCAGCCGGTTTCCAGCAGGATTGCCGCATCCAGGATGACGAGCTTGACCCGTGGGTCCTGGGATGCCTCGTGGATCTGGCCTTCCATACCCTTCCGAATGAAGGGAAAAACAAGCGATTCGAGAGCCACCTTCTCCCGTGGGTCACGAAAAACCACATGGCCCAGCTTTTTACGATCCACTTCACCAGAAGGGGTAAAGACATCCTCCCCCCAGCGGAGATGTATCTGTCGCTTGATCGCAGGGTCAAGTAATGCTTGATGGCCCAGCTGGTCGGCATCAATCACATGAGCACCTCGCTGGGCAAACAGGCCGGAGATGTAACTCTTGCCACTGCCAATACCGCCGACGATGCCGAGAACTGGTACAGTCTTGCGGATGCTCTCGCCCATGCAGATGCTCACGCCGGGTAGCTTGAAGGTGCAACATTCCCCGATTCTGGAAGTTGGTACCAGCTTACCCGATTTCGCCCGTCTCGCTACTTGTACTTTGCTAGTTCGTGGATCCGTTCACTACTTTGCCAAGCTTTGCTGACTTGAATCAAACTGGAAGGAATAGTGGAACTGGGTGTTAAACAGTGACGAGGATGACAGTTGCGAAATAGGGGCAAACTTTGCCGAGAGATTCAAGTTTGTCGATTATCCGGGACGATAACGCTTCAAGATTGCCTGTAGGCCAGGTGTTCAGGGTGGAACCTGGTGAGGCAATCAGGGGGATTTTGCGATGGAACGCTGGCCCATAGCAACTGCCACAACACACGGGACTGCATCAAGCCCGTCACACGCAACCGCGGAGCGGCACGAGGCCCAGCACCTTCGACAGGGAGGACGCGTTTCCATGAGCCGTCGGACCAAGCTATGGATCTTCGCTGCAGCCGCAGCATTGCTGGGCGCCAGCCCGGCCGCAGCACAATACGGGAGCACTGCTAACTACAATGCTCCCCCACAATGGGAAGCTCCTATCCCCCTCTCCTGGGGTGATCGAGACGAAGGCTTCTACTTCAGTGCCGAAGCAGCGGTGATGCGCATTAACAACGCGCTCCGCGGCCAGGTTGTCGCCAAACGCGGCTTCCGCGATCTGGATGGCACCATTCGAGGTAATCCGCTGGGTGGCACAGTTGATGTTTTCGATACTGCCAACCCGCCAAACTATTTCGCCACTTTGTTTGTGGAACGTGGCCCTGCCGGCGCGGTGTATGGTTCCCAGGAAGTCGCTCTCGATACGGATGAACTCCATCGCGATGCCTTCCAGCCTGGTACCCGTATCAGCCTTGGTTATCGCATGAGGAATGGCTGGACGATTGAAGCCAGCTACATGGGTATCACCAAATTCCGCAGTGCAGCTACTGCTGGTATTGTTCCGCAGAATGGCGGCACCGGGCAGGATAACGACAGTTCCTACCTCTACAGCGACTTCTACAACTTCTCGCCATACTACGCTGGTCCGCAGCGGGAAATCCTTTCCAATGTGTTCCTCAGCACACTTCCTCCCGGCTCTGCCGGCGGAGCTGTTGGGATTGCCCCGGTGCCACTGGATTTGCGTACTTTCGGTGCATATGCGACTTCCGCTTATGGTATCACGAATGGTTTCGAACTGGTGACCATCACCGAACTGCTCGCGATGCATACCTCGGAACTGAACCTGCGGGTGCCTGTTGCCCAGTTTGAAGGCACACGCACATACTGGACCGGCGGTCTTCGCTACATCTCCACGACGGAACGCTTCCGCATGGTGATTGAAGATCATGGCTTCCCCGATATCGCAGCTACGGCTAACGGTAACGGTACGATCACCGACAATGAAGTGCGTAACGAATGGTCGATGCGTTACACGGCCAAGCAGAAGAATATCTTCTACGGTCTGCAGACCGGTGTCGGTGGCGAAGCCTACCTGACCAATGGCTTTGCCATCAGCCTGGACGGCAAGATTGGTTTGCTGGCCGAACAGAGCCGTTCCTCGGTAACTGTCAACCGGCTGGATTCTGACCTGGGTCTGCTCAAGCGAACTTACAACTCATTCACCATCGCCCCGATGTTCCAGGGTGGAGCCTACCTCTGGTGGTATGCTCACGAAGGCATCACCTTCCGGGCCGGGTATGAGTTCCTCGGTATTCTGAATGCCGTGCGTATGACCGATCCGATTGATTATGATCTGGGTCGCCTCAATCCCACCACTCGCAACAGCTTCTGGAGTCTGGATGGGTTTACGCTCGGCGTCTCCTTTAACTTCTAGTCGTACACCACCCTGGTCCGACGCGCACGAGGATGAGCCGCAAGGCAAGTCCTCGTGTGTCGTTTTTCAGGAGTCAGTAGACAGAAGCCAGGAGCCAGCACCCTGGTTGCGTTGATTCTCGAGGCAAATCGATCACTACAGCTCAGCTACCGCTTACAAATTCTTTATTCTTCTAGCTTCTGACTTCTGGCTCCTGACATCTATTCGAGCGGCAGCCAGTCCTGTGTATCCATGCGGGCATGGGGCGAATTGACCAGCGACGACTTGTTCTGCTCGTACTCATCGCGGCAATGCTGTACCACTTGTTGAATATCCGCCAGGGTCAGGTTGGCTTGCTCGCGGCAGATGAAGATGTCCGTCACTACGCTGATCTGTATCACCTTTAGCTTGTTTAATTCCTTGACAGCGAGGTTGGTGAATTCCTTGCCTGCATCGGTATTGGGCACCAGCAGGAAGTCGCTTTCCGGTTCCTGATTGCTTTTGGAGGCGATGCTGGGGGTCGCCAGGTGATGGAACACTTTGGTCTGGGCACCCAGATCCACCTTGAGAGCCAGGGCAGTGGATAGCTCGGCCTGGCAGACATCGGTGACTTCCAGGTGCTTGTTCAGATAGGTCGCGGTGCCTTGCAGCAGCGGGCCGTTTAAAGCCCGTGGCAGATCACTGTTATTCATGCACAAAGTGAAGAGGCCACCCATCGGCTTCATGACATTTTCGTGCAGGTACGCATCCAGCTCGGCCCAGGCGGCATGGGGCACGGACGCGAGAAACTTGGTGGCTGCCTGCTCCAGATCACTTTGCCCATCAGGCAGCACAATGCGGGACGCCAGCACCATGGCAGCATCACGCAGCACCTGGCTGCTGGACATCTGCGACGAGGAGAAGCCGCTCGGCTTGGCTCCCAGTGTCTCCAGGCTGGCGCTCGTCAGGTCCTGTTCCGAGCCAGCTGTCATCAGCGAGTGTTCCAGATGCTTGAGCCGCTGTGAGCAGAACTTCAAGTCGCGCTGCAGTTCACTGATGCGGCCCAGCAGCGTGCGGTAGACCAGCTCCACCGCCCGAATCGTGTATTCAGCCAGGCGGTCGCGGCAGAACTTCGTTACTGCTTCGGTGAACCGTTCCAGCAGCTTCTGCATCCGCTTGGCAGGGAAGAAGCTGAAGCTGCGAACGCCTGCCAGCGTCTCTTCCAGTGCGACACTCACTTTCTGATGGCTGTTCGCACTCACGTTCTGCTGCTTGACTACCTCGGCCTGGTAGTTCTCCACGATGGCTTGCAGTTTGAGTGCCAGGGATTCATAGGCTGCTTCCGCCATCGACATGCGGTCGCCGGGCGAGTTGAACAGGCGGCGAGCCGGGCGATTGAGATTGGCTGCGTACTCGTTAGCTACCTTCTCGGCGCTGTCGAGGTACAACCGGTCCAGCTTGCTGCGCTGCCATTCATTACCAGGCGCTGCGGTCCCTGCACCGCCTGCCCATTCACGCATGCGCTGCAGAGCGTCACGACACCAGTTGCTCGGCTCGTTGCGGGCGAAGGCCGATTCACACTGCTGGGCCATCTGGGTCAGGAAGGCTTCCACCATTTGCATGGGAGTGCCATCCCCCGTCGCTTCCATGGCTACCTGTTCCACCCGGGTGGCAATGGCATCGGGTTGCCAGTTGGGTTCCTGGAGCATGCCCTGCGTTTCTGCTTCCACTTCCTGGAGTCGCTGGGTGGGTTCTTCCCGGAGCCATTGTTTGATGAGCCGCTGTGCCGCCTGGCGTGAAGCAATGCGGAGCATGAGCCCGCGGGGATACCAGACGTTGTACGTCCCAAAGCTGCGAAACGGGGTGCCCACCTTGCTGTACTGCTGCAGGCGGCTGGGCATCAGCATCCGGCCCAGGGGCGTGGCCAGATCATTGAAGACATAGCTGGCGACCCGGGATGCTACTTCCCGCATCGTACCGTGGCTGCGACGACCGACCCGTGCCAGGTAGACGCTTTGGAACGGTGCCCCATTGTCTTCCAGGGGCTGCATGCCGGGACGATAACGCGCACTGAAGTTGGCGTCCGGGTTGCAGTAGTGATTCAGTTCTGTCAGGGTGGCGTAGATATTGCCCTTTTCGATGGGGGGCGTGGTGGTGTCGGTGGGAGCCCCGCAGAACAGGTAGGCAAACATCTCCTGCTCGGTGATGCCCTGTTCCTGCAAGAGTCGTCGGCAGGTGTAGGCAATGTCGATCAACATGCCGCTGCCGGTACCGCCGCCTGCTGCAGCGAAGACAAGCACTTGCGGTGTTTCAAAGCCCGGTTCCAGCCCGGTCATCGTGGCGGACTGTTCCAGCCCGTCGATATCGAGCAAGCCCTGAATGTCGCGCTTCATCTTGGAGGCGATACGCAGGTGATTCTCTGCCAGGGCCAGGCGACCCAGCGAGCGCACACCGCCGACCGCGAGGTTGCGGGGAATGCTGTAGAGCCGTTCCGAAGGCAGCCATTCCGAGACAATTTCCAGCGACTGACGATGCTTCCGATAGACAGCTACGCCATTCAGCGGAGCGTGGAACATTTCCTGCGGCTGGAAGGCCTGTTCCGGTGGCCCGGTGAGGGCATCGTTGATCGACTTCGGATCGGAGTCGATGTAGATATACTTCCAGCACGGGATGCGATCGAGCCCACCAAAGCGATCGATGATGCGATAGCGAACAGCCTGCAGTGCTTCGCGCCCGAATTCACCCAGGCCAATGAGATACGTGGGACGCAGTGGACCGGGACGTGATGGACGTGCACCCGGCGTGGGTTTGCTGACCCGCTGCACGCGATTGGGACTGGAAGGATCTTCTTCATTGTTCTCAATGAACAAGTCTTCCATGGTGGCCCAGGTACGGGCCCCCGGCGTAGCTCGGACCAGGGCTCCGATGAAATCGAGACAACTCGGAAAGCGCTGGGCAGGATCTTTGCTGAGTGCTCGAGCAATCACGGCCCGGTCGCTGGGAGGCAGCGCCTTCAGGTCTGGTTCCTGCATGCAGTGCTGCTGCATCAGTTGCCGGGCACTCTTGCCAGTGAAAGGCAGACTGCCGGTGAGCAGTTCCTGAAACACGATGGCCAGTGAATACTGATCGCTGTTCTTGCTCAGTTCGCCCTGGAATGTTTCAGGCGAAGCATAGGCCGGGGTGATGCCACCGAGCAGGCCGCTGTTGGTCGTGTTGCTGCGTCCCTCGAGCGCCTTGACGAGGCCGAAGTCAGCTACCTTGACCCGATTGCTCACCAGGAACAGGTTGCTCGGCTTGATATCAAGATGCTGCAGGTTGTACTGGTTGTGAATGAGGTCGAGCGCTTCTGCGGCATCACGCAGGTACGAGAGCAACTCCTGACGGGGAATGCCTACCTGCCCCTGGGCGCGGTATTCGTTGAGATGATCGCGCAGGTCCTTGTCTGCCAGCTCCATGACGATGACAAGTTCGCCATCGATCTGTTCGACGCGTTCGACATTGACGAGAAACGGGTGACGGATGTTCTTGACGCGTTCGAGCGCGTTGAGTTCCTGCTCTGCGCGGATAGCTTCGTTCTCGGAGCCTTGCAAATTGCCGAAGACAAACTTGATGGCCTTGAAGATGCCACCAGGCACATCGCATTTCCACACTTCACCAAAGCCGCCGCTCCCCAACGGCTCCAGCAAGCGGTAGCCTGGGATGGGCTCAGCATTCGGTTCTTTGACGAGCGCCATACGGGTACCTTGGGCGATACATGCAGGGAGCCGTAGGGATGTGCATCCTATCTTCTTATCACTACTTGCTTTAGACTAGATCACGAAGTGAGGCTTGTCCAATCGCAAACGGCAGCATCCGACGGGTTACCCCATTATATGGGCGAGGACGGGTTAAGTTGGCATCATGCAAGAAGTTAGAGCCGCGCACGAAGTAAGCGGCTCTGCAATTACACGGTGAATAGGCATCGAGATGCCCTACATCTGGACAGCTGAACCGTTCAGGTAAACCGCGGAAGGTGGGGAAGTGCCACGCCAAAGCAGGTCCCACGGGTCAGCAGCACTGCCATCGTGGGGGATGACGACGAAGCTCGCTGCCTGATTCGCCTGCAATCGAGCATGTTGCGTACCCAGTTGTAATAGCAACAGCCCCGTGAGTTGCGATCGATCCCGTTGCCACAGAAACCGACATTCATTCAGAATGCTCAGGTCCGGGTTCGATGCCAGGCTATCGGTACCCAATGCGACCCGGACGCCATCCTGCAGCATCTGAAGATACGGATGAGGCTCGTGCCCGAAGTAGGCATGGGTGCGCGGACAGTAGACGATGGTAGTATCATCCGACAGTCGCTGCCATTGTTCACGGGTGAGGTAGTTGCAGTGGATCAGGGTAACTTCGTCAAACTTGTCCAGGAGTTCAAGCAACTCGTCCATGGAACCTGCCAGGTTGTCCGGATTCCAGGCTCCGAGTTCCTGGAGGAACGGAACGAATGGCCCCCCTTCATTCTCGAGTAACTCTAACTCTTCCTTTGTCTCTGCCACGTGCATTACAGGGTTGGCGTGCTGATGCATCTGGCGCAGACCGACCAGAAGCTGATACGCCACGGTGTACGGGGCATGCGGGCTGACGGTACGATACGGGCCATTGCTTGCGCCATGCAGCCACGCCGTGGCGTCCTGTATCGCAGTAGCAATACGGGAATCGCTCATGCCGATGAGTTCGAGGCACACTTCCGAATCAAGTGGCGACTGGGCAAGCAACGGTTCACTTCGACCACCCACGCTGATGTCGCTCAGCCAGGTTGTTCCCTGCCTCAGCGACTCAGCAATCCCTGCTTCAATTGCCCTATCCCATTCTGACACGTTTCCTTGCCGACGGTAATCAATCACCTGCCTCAGCCAATCGGTGAACTGCTTCGGCGGTGACAACTTGCCTCGCAGTGCTCCCAAATCCAGATGAGTATGAGCGTTAACAAGCCCCGGCGTTACCAGTGATGAACCCAGCTCGACATCCACCCGCATTCCACTCTGCCAGGGCTTCACACTTGCCACGACACCTTTGTGAACCTCCACCACCCCATCGCGCATCGGCTCGCCTTCGCCCGTAAACACCCAATCCGCCCGGTAGGTGATTGACATGGCTACTTCCTCGCGAACCGATTGCCCGGCTGGCGGCGAACATGGCCTGCCAGTTCCATCATCAGCAGGCCACTGTTCGTTTCCGAAATGCCCAAGCCCGTGCTGGCGATCAGATCATCCACCGAGGCACTTTCACTGCCTATCGCCTGCCACAACTGCAACTGCGCCGGTGAGAGTGTTGCTGGGGGCTCCTTCACCCGATTCTCTGCCCGCACCGGTTCCTTCCTGATGATGACACCCTCATCAGTCTTCTCAATCACCGGCAGTGCATCGAGTGCTTCCAGCACATCCTCGACCGACCGCACCAGAGTCGCACCATTCCGAATCAGCAGATGGGGACCTTCGCTGGCTTCGCTATCCACCGGCCCCGGTACCGCTAGCACTTCCCGACCCTGCTCCCCCGCCAGTCTAGCAGTAATGAGCGCCCCGCTCTTGAGTGCTGCCTCCACAATGATCGTCGCCCGGCTCAACCCGCTGATGATGCGATTCCGCCGGGGAAACAGATCAGGCATGGGGGCCATGGCCATCGGCATCTCGCTGAGCAGCACTCCTTGCTGCACCACCCGCTCCGCCAGCTCCTTGTGCTCCGGCGGATACAGCTTGCCCAGCCCGCCTGCCAGCACCGCTATCGTCCGGCCACCTGCATCCAGGGCAGCCGTGTGTGCCACCCCATCAATGCCACGTGCCAGGCCACTGACCACCGTCCAGCCCGCTGCTGCAAGTCCCGCAGCCAGGCGCGTCGCGATGCGACGTCCATAAGCGGTGCAATGCCGGGAACCCACAATGGCTACTGACTTGCTGTCGGCTGGCACAAAGGTGCCGCGATGAAAGAGGAAGAAAGGCGCCGTTGGGATGGCACGGAGTGCAGCCGGGTAGTCAGCATGATTCATGTGAAGCATGGTGGCCTGGTGCTTCTCCACCAGTGCCAGTTCTGCGTCTACGTTCAGTTTGGGGATGGCGTCGGTCAGTTGCTCCGCAGTCTTCTGGCCAATGTTCGGGATGGTCATCAGCTCGCTGGCAGGTGTTCGCAGTATCCGCTCCGCCGTCTCGAAGCGTTCGAGCAAGGCAGCCAGGGTCTTGGGCCCCAGACCGGGAAGCAGGTGCAACTTCAGACGGGCCAGGGTTTCAGCGTCCATCACTTGTCCCGTCGCAGAAGTTGTTGGACGATCTCTGCCTCCACTTCATACCCCGCCTGCACTTCTCCCAGCCTCGTAGGCAAGACGAAACGCATCTTGCCGCCCACGTTCTTCTTGTCGTGCCGCATCGCTTCCACCATCGCATCCACCGACCATCGCCTGCTCACAGCCGTCGGCAACTGGAACCGTGACAGAAGCTTGATCAGTCGCTGCGTCAGGGCATCGTCAATCATCCCCAGCTTTTCCGCCAGCCTGCATTCGCAGACCATGCCAATAGCCACCGCTTCACCATGCAGCAGCCTGCCATACCCTGCCACCTTCTCAAAGGCATGACCGCAGGTATGGCCGAAGTTGAGCAAAGCCCGCAAGCCCGTCGTTTCGTATTCGTCCTGCTCCACTACCTGTGCCTTTAATTCGCATGATCGGGTAATGAGATGATCGAGAGCGGCTGGCTCCAGTTGCAGTATTGCTTCCACATGCTCTTCCAGCCACTGGAAGAACGCTGCATCAAGGATCATCCCGTACTTGATGACCTCGGCCATGCCGCTGCAGTATTCCCGCGGAGGTAAAGTGCTCAGATATTGCGTATCTATCCACACACCACGTGGTTGATGAAATGCACCTATGAGGTTCTTGCCTGCCTGGTGATTGATGCCCACCTTGCCGCCGACGCTGCTATCCACCATGGCCAGCAGCGTAGTGGGGATCATGATCACTGGCAGACCACGGTTGAACGTAGCAGCGGCGAACCCCGCCAGGTCGCCTATCACGCCGCCCCCCAGGGCGAGGATGGGCGTGGAACGGTCTGCCTTCAGTGCCGCCAGTTCGTCGTAGAGTTTACTCAGACCCTCCAGCGACTTCTGGTTCTCACCCGATGGTACCTGGACCTGATGTGCTGTAATTCCAGTCTTCTGCAGCTCGATGGACAAGGCGGTCGCATGCATCTTGACATGCCGGTCATAGATCAGGCAGACGGACTTGCTTTTCGTGAGGCTGTCCAGCCAGGCAGGAAACTGTGCTGCGGCGGCATGATGCAGAAGGATCTTGTAGGAACGGTGTCCCAGATTGACGTGAATGGATGGCATGGTGTTGCAACGTCCCGCCCCCGGCTTGCGTCGCCGGGGGCTATCTTCTCGCTACTTCTTCTCTTCACGCCACAACCACTTCAGCGATTCGGGCATGATGGATGCACCGTGGGCCAGGCTGTGGGCCCCGGTGCCATACTCGAAGCGGTAGTCATACTTGGCGAACTTCAGTGAGGCAGCCATCTGCTGGTTGGCCAGGGGCCAGTTGCCTGCACCGTTGTCCAGATCGTTGCTGCCATCCTGCAGAAACACGCGGAGAGGCTTCGGCGATGAAGCACTCTTGCGTACCAGGTCGTGGTAGACATGCCCGCCTCGAATGTTGGTGAAGCTGCCTACATGGCTGAGCACCTTGCGAAAGAGGTCCGGGCGTTCCCAGGCGAGCGTGAAGGCACAGATGCCACCCGAGCTGATGCCACAGACAGCGCGATCATCAGGATTCGTACTGAACTTGATCTCGAAGTCCTTCTCCACCCTGGGCAGCATTTCCTTCTCGAGGAACTCGGCATACTTGGGGGACAGCGTATCGTATTCGATGCTGCGCTGGTTGTGCCGTGTGGTCACCCGGTTCCCATCGTTATCCAGAGGCACTCCGGGCTGTATAAAGACGCCCACGATGTGCGGCAGTTCCTTGCGATGCATCAGGTTATCAAACATGTTGGGCACGGGGCAGGGACCCTTGGGGTTGGCGTAGTTGGCTCCATCCATGAACACCATGAGCTTGGCTGGCTTGCTCTTGTCCAGCCCCGCAGGCAGATAGACCCAGTAGTCACGCTCGGTGTTGTTGTAGACCTTGCTCTTCATGACCCGCTTTTCGCTCAACGTGCCGGCGGGCACTCCATCCTGCTTCTTGGCGTCAGGCCCCAGCTTGTAGGGTGCATCATGATTGACGCGGGGTGGCGAGGGTTGCTTCTGTTCTTGAGCAAGCAGTGTAGTGGAAGTGAGCAGCCACAGGGCCAGGCAGGCCATGGGGGTTCGAGTCGTGGAGAAGATCATGGTGAGCCTCAAGGCACAGGATAGTGTCCGATAGTGCAAAGTTACGGTATGGCATGGACGGGTGCAATAGGTCACAGGACAATCGTGGTCAGTGTTGCCCTACTTTCCATGAATCGTCCGCTTGAATTCGCGTTCCCATGCTTCGTGGAGACGGTCGATGGCTTGTTCAATGGGGATGCTGCGCAGCGTATCCCCGTCCTGGGTGATCAGACCGAAACGGATAAGCTTGGCGAGTGCGTCATGGATTTCGAAGTCGACCTTCTGCCCGGTGTGCTTCTGCAGAAACTCTTCCACAAAGTCATCGAGCTGCCTGGCGGTCCAGCCTGCCGGCGGAGCGTACTTCCACAGGCAGAAGTAGCCCAGCATTGCTTCACGCCATTCCTGGTGCTCCGCTTCGTTGAGCAGGTTGTAGAGCACCCCGGCATTGTTATCGAGGTTCTGGTAGTACAAACTGCGAGTGAGCTGCAAGCTGTACTGATTCTTGGTGAAGTTGTAGGAGTAGTAGCTGCGGTAGCCGTAGGTGCCCGACGCTGCAGCCAGACCCCACAGGCCCACCGCACCAGCCCCCACCGGGCCTTTGATAAATGCCAGGCCCACCAGCTTCAGCAGTGGCATCACCACCACGTTCCAGGCGGTGAGGATCACAAACGTCAGCAGCGGAAAGGTCAGTTTGGTCTTGTCGATATTGTTCAGCTTCAGCTTGGCGCCAGGGAGGAGCATCTCGATATCCTCCTGGGGGATATCCTTGAAGGCCTTCAGGTAGACCGTGTTGCTGTTGACCTCAGGGCCGATGCGGAGCTTGGAATCCTCGCGGAGCTTGAGCATCACCACCAGGCGGCGGAAGACGGGGATCTCGACTTCTTCCAGCTTCCACATCCGCTTCCAGTTGCGGAAGCTCCGTTTGCCGGTGGTTTTACCCCGGACAAAGACAGCAAGCCGGTCGAAAATGCTGAAGTCCACATCCATGCTGAGGCCCCACCGGCTGCGGCCTTCCAGGGCAGCTTGCAGCTCGGCTTCCGTGACGTGGTGGAAGTTGGCCCGTTTGAGCAGTCCGCCGAACGTACCAAAGAGGTGATCCAGCAGCTCTGCCCGTCGGACGGGTGTGGCTTTGCGGAGTGTGGTCGTTTCCCGGTCCGGATCGAACGGTGCATAATCTTCCGCGAGGTCTTCAATAGTGCGGAGGAATTCAAAGTGGAAGAGGGAAGCCAGGAGCTTGGAGATCACTCGCCACTGGGTCTGCTGTTCAGCGGTGATGCCCTCCAGCTGGCAGAGAAGGTCGAGAAGTTCCTGCCGACGCAGAGGGATATAGTGTTCGCGATCGGTGTAGTCAGCCATGAGAAATACCGAACGCAGTGACGTAAGTAGGTAGGAGTATGGTAGGGCGGCGGTCGCGTGAGAGCAATCGGGAATGCAAGACGGGATAAGGGCTGCGAGTCGTGTGCCACGGTTTGCTTGTACTCACGCTAACCGTGCCAGCTCACTGCGTAGTTGAGATGCCGGACATACTTAGCTTTAGCATGTCCAAAATTGGATATCACAAACTGTGATCTCTGTTTACTTGCCGACTCATGGCTTTGCACAGTAATCCCCAGTACATATACAAATGTACAATACTACAGAGAGCAACGGTTATTTGGAAGGACGCACTGATTCAACTCGTACAAATCTGCCCTGGGTACATGATGAGATGACAAGTTGACGTGTTGTACACCACTGAACACCACGGCTCAGGAGTTGGCAAGTAAACGACGTAACATCTTGGTAAACCAAGGGATACGGTGCGCACGAGTGTCTTATTTCCGCTTCTTCACCGCCTGGCTGAGCACCTTGAGTGCCGTCAGCGTATCGTCCCAACCCAGGCACGCATCGGTGATGCTCTTGCCATACTCCAGCTTGCGGGGGTCGTCCTTGCCAGGGGTGAATTTCTGAGCGCCTTCGTGCAGATGGCTTTCCAGCATGACACCCATGATATGCCGGTTGCCCTCGGTCATTTGCCGGGCAATGTCCTCCGCTACCTGGAGTTGTTTGAGATGTTGCTTGCCTGAGTTGGCATGACTGCAATCAATCATCAGCCGCGTCTCCAACTTAGCCGCCTTCAGTTCCTGCACCGCTGCTGCCACGCTGGCCGCATCGTAATTCGGCGTTTCGCCGCCCCGCAGAATCACATGACAATACTTGTTGCCTCGGGTTTCCACGATGGCCACGGAGCCGTTCTTATGAACGGAGAGGAAATGGTGAGGTCGCTGGGCGGCGAGGATAGCATCGATGGCGATCTTGATCCCGCCATCGGTACCGTTCTTGAAACCGATGGGAGCCGAGAGACCGGAAGCGAGTTCCCGGTGCACCTGGCTTTCGGTGGTTCGGGCACCGATGGCTCCCCAACTGATCAGGTCGCCCAGGTATTGCGGGCTGATGGTATCGAGGAACTCATTGCCTGCCGGCATGCCCAGCTGGTTGATATCCAGCAGCAGTTGCCGGGCGATCCGCAGTCCTTCATCGATGCGGTAACTTTCGTCGAGGTAGGGATCGTTGATCAGCCCCTTCCAGCCAACCGTTGTGCGAGGCTTCTCGAAGTAGACCCGCATGATGATGTTAAGCGAATCAGCATAGCGCTGCCGTTCCTCCCGCAGGCGGTTGGCATATTCCAGGGCTGCCTTCGGATCATGGATGGAACAGGGGCCCACGACGACCAGCAACCGATGATCCTTCCCTTGCACAATGTGGTGAATATCAGTCCGGGTGTGTCCCACCAGCTTTTCGGTGGGCGTACCTGCGATGGGAAAGAAGCGGATCAGGTGTTCCGGGGGCGGGAGAGGTGTCACCCCTTTGATGTGCTGATCATCCGTCAGGCTGGTCCGCTCTGTCAGGGCGTTCCACCCCTGTTGCGTCATGTGCCGCTGTGGCATGGCAATCTCCCTATTAGAATCATCAGCATATCAATCGATTGCCGACTGGCCTAATCCCTCCTCAGGTCGGATACTATTCTGTTCCATCGAAATGACCCAGGGAACCGCGACGAAACAGGCGGTTCTTGTCTTCTGTAGAGGTGTGTTGATGCGCGCAGGGATCGTCGGGTTGCCAAACGTCGGGAAGAGTACGCTGTTCAACGCTCTCACCTCCAGTAAACAAGCCCAGGCTGCGAATTATCCGTTCTGCACCATCGAGCCCAATGAAGGCGTCGTCAGTATTCCCGACGACCGCCTGGCTCGCATCTGCAAGTACATTCCGCCGAAGAAAATAGTCCCCACTGCCATGCGACTGGTCGATATCGCTGGCATCGTTAAAGGGGCCAGCGAAGGGCAGGGCCTTGGCAACAAGTTCCTCAGCCACATCCGCGAAGTCGATGCCATCCTGCAGGTCGTCCGCTGCTTTGAAGACAGCAACGTGGTGCATGTCGCGGGTGAAGTGAATCCCCTCTCCGATGTGGAGACCATCGAGATCGAGCTGATGCTGTCCGATATCCAGTCGCTGGATACTGCCCTGCCCAAGGCCGAACGGACCGCCAAGAGTGGCGACAAGGAAGCGCTGGCCCGCGTGGAAGCCATCAAGAAATGTCAGGCCCACCTCGCCACGAATGAGCCTCTTCGCAAGCTCTCCCTGACCGATGACGAGAAGAAGTCCCTCTCCAGCTTCGGCCTGCTGACCGCCAAGCCCATTCTCTACGTCGCCAATGTCGATGAAAACGATCTGGCTGGACAAGGCCCGCTGGTCACCATGCTCCGCAACTATGCCACCTCGATTGGTGCCAGCGTGGTGCCCGTATGTGCCAAGCTGGAAGCCGAGATTGCGGAGCTCAGTGAAGCTGACCGTGCCGAGATGCTTACCTCGCTGGGTGTGAAGGAGCCAGCCCTTGCTGTGCTGGCCCGCACGGCGTACGCCGTTCTGGGCCTGCAGACCTACTTCACCGCGGGGGAAAAGGAAGTGCGTGCCTGGACCGTCCCCGTCGGGGCCACCGCTCCCCAGGCAGCTGGCGTGATCCACACCGATTTCGAGAAAGGCTTCATCCGCGCCGAAATCTACTGCCTGGCTGACCTGGAGAAGTACCAGAGCGAAAGCGACATCCGCGCCGCCGGCAAGCTTCGCACCGAAGGGAAGAGTTACGTGATGCAGGATGGCGATATCTGTCACTTCCTCTTCAATTAGTGGTAGTCGGGAATGTACAATGCCCGTGTGCACCGCTACACGAAGGCACACCATGTATTGTCAACCGGCTTATGGCACTGTGCTGATGTTCCTTTGCCTTTGCGGTGGCTGTCGCTGGGGGGCGCCGCCATCGAAAACACCATTCGGTGCTGAGCACGGTATCGATGGTCCCTTCAACATGGTCGCCAACGCCTTTTATGCAGATCTGAAAGCAAGCCGTTTTGCTGAAGCCTACGCTCGAACCTCACCGGGCTATCAGAAGCAAATCAGTAAAGAAGCATTCATTGACATGATGAAAGCACATCCGTTTCTGAGTGGTGCAGGGGCAGCAGGCTGGTCGCAACGTGAAAATAAAGATGCATCCACACGTTCGTACGAATACCACGAGGATGATACTACAAGGAACATCACGTTGTCATTTGATGTGACGCTGGAGGGTTTGGAATATCGGGTGTCGGCATTCAAGGTAGAAAAGTAGCACATCAGACTTCCTGCTTGCACCCCTGCTCCTCGCCTGTCATAATCTCCGCATGTCCTCAAACACCTCCAGTGCGGGTGTCTCTCTCGAAGCCTGGGCCGGTGAAGTGCGGGTCAACCTCATTCGGCTGCTCGGCCTTGTCGTTTTCTATTCCCATCATCTGCTGCAATATCACTTCCTGAAAGATGATACCTGGCGTACCAGCGAGTATCACCAAGCTGTCACCGCTGTCATGATGGCGTGGGGTGGCATGGTGGCACTCCTGCATCTGCTGACGATTCGGGAGGCAGGCCCCTGGGCAAACTGGCGCGACAAGCCCTGGATCAAGTATGTCGTCACCATCATGGACCTGCTCTTCATCTTCTCACTCGTCAGCCTGCACCCGGAAGGTGCCCGCGGGCCGATGACGCTGCTCCTCTTCCTGGTGGTGGCAGCAGCACCGGTGCGGTTTTCCCTGCGGCTGGTCTACGTCGCTACCCTGGGGGCCATGCTCACTTTCGTGCTGCTGGTAGGCACCAACTACACTCAGCTCGGTGCTGTTCGTTATTACGCCCCGGAGAATGTCCGCCGAGTCCCAAGGCCTCAACAGGCAATCATGCTGCTGTGCCTGGGTGGAGCAGGCCTCCTGGCAGGGCAGGTGGTGCGACAATCCCGCCGTCTCCTCCGTGCCGGAGGCTCCCATGCCTGACAACCCGCTGCCACTCGATACCAGGCAAGATATCAAGCGCGATGCCTACGGGGTGACTGGTGCGGGCATCTTCTTCGCCATCATGGGTGTCATCGGGTCGTTCGGTGCGTGGTTCATCATGCTGCCTCTGCTGGCAATCGTTATGGGCATTTCATTGGTGGTGGGTACATCGCCCAAACGGGCAGTCTACTTGACGCTCTCCCGTGCCGGCATGGTGATCTCGCTGATTGCCGTCGTGGGACTGGCCATCTTCGCCTTCATGTTTGCCGTGTGTCTGCTGGATAGCCGCGGGGGGTTCCACTAACGCATGGGTGACAGTCGAGCAAAAACGGGTTCATTGCCTTCATTGTCATCGTGGGCTTCTTCATTCAAGCCTTTAGCTGGATGATGTATATCACTGAGGAAAACAAGGCCAACCATACACCACTCTATGTCATACTCTCAGTCACATTCACCCTATGTCTGCTGGCTCTCTGGTATTGGAGCAGTAAAGCACCAGCGACACAAAGTCACCCACAATCTCGATCAGTCATCCTGGCCGTTGCTGGAATTCTCATCGTATCCTTGCTCGTCTTGCACATGATGCTGACCGTCTGTTCCTGAGTTTGTGAGCATGCAACACAATCGCCCCACACTCTGGTTCCCATTCATTCTCGCCTGGCTGGGTTTGTTCATCTGGTTGGCGACCCTCTACTTTCACATCACGCTTGATGGCGCTCATTTCATCATTCCGGGATACAAGATAACCCCTGAGCATGCAGATACCCCGAATCACTGGAGTTTCTTCGCCCTATCCGGAGTGTTGTTTCTCGCGATCGTGGGTCTGCTCAACGGGAGCTTGCGTCCTGTAAAGCAACAGAATTCCGCCTTCAGTAGTTTTCTCGTGGCGTCAGCCATCGTTGTAACAGTTGTCCTGCTCGGCCATTTTTTCTTTACCGTCTGTACCTAACTGGTCTACACCATGCAAGCCAACCCCAGTATCCGCGACTATGTCTTCCGGGGCACCACCAAGAGCCTGTGCCCACAATGTCGTCGCGTGGTGGATGCCAAGATCATCGTCCGGGGTGAGCGGGTCTACTTCCGCAAGCGTTGCCCCGAGCATGGCGAACGGGAAGACTTCATCTGCTCAGATGTCAGCTACTTCGACCATCACGACCTCGACCAGCCCGCCCGGCTGCCTCGCAAGTACGCCACGGAAGTTAAAGAAGGTTGCCCCCTCGATTGCGGTCCCTGCACCGATCATGAACAGCATGTCTGCATCGGCCTGATCGAGATCACCTCAGGCTGCAACCTGCAGTGCCCCTTGTGCTTCGCCGAGTCTGGCCCCGGGGGCAAGGCCCTCGACTTTGACACCTACTGCAAGATGGTCGATCGCTATGTCGAGATCGAGGGCGTCGCCGACATTCTCCAACTCTCCGGCGGCGAGCCGACCCTGCATCCCGACCTGATCCCGATGATCCGCTATGCCTGCTCGAAGCCCATCCAGGCTGTGATGATCAACACCAATGGCATCCGTCTGGCCAAGGACCCCGAACTGGTAGCCCAACTCACCGAGTTCAAGGAACGGTTCGAAGTCTACCTGCAGTTCGATGGTCTGGAAGACGACACCCACGTAAAGCTACGCGGCGAACGTCTGGCCGATATCAAACGCCAGGCACTCGAGAACCTGGCCAGGCACGACATCCGCTGCACGCTTGTCTGCACCGTCGAGCACAATACCAATCTGCACGAAGTGGGTGCGGTGCTGGAGTTTGGCCTGGCCCGGCCTGAAGTACGTGGCGTGAGTTACCAGCTCGCCAGCTACTGTGGCAGGCACATGCCCCCGGGCGACCTGGAGCAGCGGGCCACCATGCCTGATGTTGCCAAGGCTCTCGTTGCCCAAACCAATGGCATGCTGATGGAGAGCGACTTCCTGCCACTTCCCTGTGCTCATCCCAACTGTCATCTGATGACCTATCTCTACCGGGGTGGCGAGAAGCCGGTGCCGATCAACCGCATGATCGACATTCGCCCCCATCTCAACCTGGTAGCCAACAGCATCATCTATACTCCGCAGCGGGCTCGGCAACTGGTGGCCAAGTATCTCGAAAGTGCCGGGGGCTGTGGCTGCGGGCCGGGTGGCTGTGGTCCTGCCGACCCGACGCTCGACCAGTTCATGGTGCAGGCTCTCTCGGATAAGCTGAGTGGCAAGGAAACCTTCCGTGTCACTCTGACAGCATTCCTCGATGCTTACAACTTCGATGTGCGGCGGGTGATGAAATGCTGCCTGGCCCACATCCTCCCCAGTGGCCACGTCATTCCCTTCTGTGCGTACAACACACTCTACCGTGATGGGCATGTCCCCCTGCCACCCCTGGCGGATCATGCAGTCGTCCTGCCGAAGGCCAAAGCTCGAACCCTGTCCCTGGCGATGACGGCTGATCATGAACCGTAACGCCTACGCCCTGTTCATGTTCCTGTCGCTCGTCACGTTCCTGGTGGTGCGCTGGCGGATGCCGAAGTCACCCAGCGTTGCCAGGCTTCCCTGGCAGGTGCAGTGGGCCCTGGGCATGGCGGCGTTTGTCGGAGGCATCCTCGGGGCCAAGCTGCCTTTTATCATCATGCAGCAGGAAGACCCGACCAGTTTCTGGGCCTGGGCCAGCGATGGCAAGACCATCACCACCGGCCTGCTCGGTGCGTACCTCGGCGTCGAATTGGCCAAGCTGCTCTGGGGCATTCAAGCAAAGACCGGAGACAGCTTCGCCCTGCCGCTCGCCTGTGCCCTGGCTGTTGGCCGCTGGGGCTGCTTCTTCCATGGCTGCTGTTATGGCACCGAGTGCACGCTCGGCTGGGGTGTCAACTTCGGCGATGGCATCCTCAGGCATCCCATCCAGCTGTACGAAAGCCTGTTCCACGCCACCATGGCAGCGATCCTGCTCGTCATCATGCAGCGGGGCTGGCTCGTCAATCAACGGCTGAAGTTCTACCTTATCTGCTACGCGCTCTTTCGCTTCGTCACCGAGTACCTCCGTCCCGAACCCATCGTCTGGCAGGGGCTGACGTTTTACCAGATCGTGGCCGTGGTGGGTGCCAGTGCTCTGGCCCTGCAATGGTGGTACGTGGAGCGGCAGATGAGGGTAATATCCCCCACCTCCACCTGAGTCGCGGCTGCGAGACTCCTATTGAGGATGAACTGTCGGCAGGTTCGACTCGACAATCAACTTCGACGTATCCAATACCCTGGTCTTCGATGTTGGTGAGAAACAGCATTGAATAACCACTTAAATTCTCGCACAGCGAGCGGATGCAGTTTAAGATTGATCATGAACGAGTTTTCTTCGCCTTGAGTGCAGACAGTGGCAGTGCCTTCACTTTGCCTGATCTGACCTCCTGCGAACGACGATTCAGTTCAGCTTCGAGAGCATCATCCTGCTCTTCTTCCGTCAATGTAGACAAGAGCTGGTCTGCAATCGCATGTCGTTCCACTGCTGGCAGCCTGAGCAATTGCGACATCAGCTCTTTGCCTTCTTGACTCATCGATGTTTCCTCAAATGACAATATTATTTTAACGTTCCACTGCAGCTACTACAACACTTTCACTGATGCTTCCAAATACCGTCACTTCTTCTCCGCTCCCTTCACTTCTCCATAAAACTTCCAGCCTGGCTTCCAGTCCCTCGTCAGCGGCGTGTTGGAAAGTGAGGCTCGCACCAACTCAATCGGAATGCTGTTCTGCTGCAGGATGCCATCGTGGAACTGCTTATTGGTCATTTTGCCGCTATCGACCAGCTCCTTCCGCATCGCCCGGATCTGTAAGCCGCCGAGCATGTAGGCGGCCTGGTAGAGCGGGCCATACATACCGGCGAAGCTGCGGCGCACTTCTGCGGTGGCGTTGTCGCGCTCGTGGCCGACGCGATCCACCAGGAAGTCGATACACTGCTGTGGCGTCATGGTGCCGAGGTGGAAGCTCAGCGAGAAGATGATGCGGGCGCAGCGGTGCATCCGCCAGAAGAGCATGCCCACCCGTTCCTCCGGCGTCTTCGCGAAGCCTTGCGAGTAGAGGAACATCTCCCAGTACAACGCCCAGCCTTCCACCCAGAACGGGGTGTTGAAGAGTTGTCGATGCTGGCGGTTGCGGGCGTTGCTGAAGAGCTGCAGGTGATGCCCGGGGATGAGTTCATGATGCACCGTCGCCCGGCTGAAATAACGGTTGTTGCCACGCATGCTCATGAGCTTGGCTTCGTGCGTCATGCTGCTGGTGGGGTATGACACTTGAATCACCTCGCCGCCCAGGAAGAACGGGCTGACGAGTTGCCGTTCCGGCGACATCATCTCCATCCGCCAGGTGGTCTTGCACAGTTCGGGCACGGTGACGAGGTCGTTCTTGGTCACGTAGTCAATCGCCTCGTACGCCAGGTCGCGAATCATCGCAGGCTGCTGGCCCGGCTCCACGTGTAGCGTCTTCACCTTCTCGAGCGCCTTCTTCCAGTCGTCGCCGAAGCCCATCTCGTTGGAAGCCTTCTTCATCTCAGCTTCGCACCAGGCGAACTCTTCGTTGGCGATGGTGACGAGTTGCTCGGGGGAGTAGGGGATCATCTCGAACTCAAGCTCGTTGAGCAGCATCTCCTTGCCGATGGGGTCTCCGACGATCTCATCCCCGCCACGGATGCCGGCGATGGTGTTGCGTAGAAACGAAGCATAGTCGCCGAGGGCGGTGTCCACCTTCTTGTAGGGCTCCTCGCACCACCAACTGTAGAGCGGGTCGTAGCCCTGGTGGAAGTTATGCCAGCGTGCGAGATGGTTGCGCAGCGAGCTGACCGCCAGACTGGCCCGGTTGGCGATGAAGCGCGTCGGCTTGGTCCGCTGGCTGAGCTTCTGCCGCTGGTCGTCGATGTCCTTCTTCAATTGATTGAGCAGCTCCGCCGTCTTGGCACCGTCGAGCTTCTCCAGCTTCTTGCGACTCTCTTCGAGCTTGATGATCGTGTCAGCAAATCCAATCAACGGCATGAACTCGGCCTGCTCCTTGATGCGCACCTCAAGCTGCCGTTGCTCACGGATGAGGTAGTTCTTGAGCAGCAGGTAGTCGATCCTGGCATCTTGCGTGTAGGTGTCGAAGGGCAGCTTCGTCAGAAGATCAAGCCATTCACGGTAGAGGGCACGAAACTGGGCGTGCCGGGTAGGCGAGAGGGGGATGTTGTAGAAGCGTTCGAGGTTGCCCCGGTCAGCCTGGAACCACTCGATATACGGGGCCATGGGGCTGGTGGTAGCCCGGGCCATGGCGTCGTCTACTTTGTACGGCGGCCGCTGGGCCTGGGCGTAGATCGGGGTAGCGATGAGTAGCATGGCGAGGAGACAATGACGCATGATGGAGGCCTTCATTGATGGAGAGCACAAGGTAATGCAGCGAGACGGGGGATGCCAATGGAATCTATGCGAGATAGGGAAGGAGGCTTGTATCTCAGAACATGTTCACTTGCCACTACGATAGTGTACATGCATATAATAACAAAGGAGTTAGCGAAAGCCGTGGCAAGGGTCAGCGGACTGCAAGAACATGCGCTCGTGCGGCAACAGCTTGCCGCTGCCCCCTGCCACGACACCGCATGCTAGCGCGCACACGTACTGCTGAGGTTGATCATGCTGGCCATTCAGCCCTGCGCGAAATTGCCGCAAGTCCTTGTTGTTACAGGCGATACGGAGCGCGCAAGGTCTTCTTTCGCGTCTCGCTTCCTGCCTGGCCTGACAAGCCACTTGCCCCGCGCGCATGCAGCGCCGAGGTCGTTTCTCGCGTCCTGTACCCCCTGCAAGAATTCGACGCAAGTGCTTATCTGTCTAAGCGATACGGTGCGCACACAGCCTGTCGCTTCCCGGAATCAGACTGCCGCCATACGTTCGGAGTCGTCGCGGAGGCGATGATGAAGCAATGAAGCATCAGTTGGTGCTCCTTGCCAGTGGATTCCTAATGTGAATCAATAGCCTCTCGTCGCGTTACCTTCGTTTGAGATCTTCGATGTCCCTTCGCCAGCCCGAAACTTGGCCCGACTTCACCGAACGCACCAGTCAGACCGACGATCAGCGGGTCGAGAGTGTAGTGCCGTTGCCGCCGCCTGAGCACCTCATTCGCTTCTTCCCCATTGCCGGCACGCCAGTCGAACAGCTCGTGGCCTGCACTCGTGCCGCAGTCCGCAGGATTCTCCATGGCCAGGATGATCGGTTGCTCGTCGTCATCGGGCCCTGCTCCATTCACGATCCCCGGGCAGCGCTGGACTATGCCCGTCGCCTCCTCGACCAGCGTCATCGTCTGGCCGATACCCTCGAAATCGTCATGAGGGTCTATTTCGAAAAGCCTCGTACTACCGTCGGATGGAAGGGCCTGATCAACGATCCCTACCTCGACGAAAGTTACCGCATCCACGAAGGGCTCCGCATCGCCCGGCACCTGCTGCTCGATATCAATCAGCTCGGCATGCCCGCCGCCATCGAATTCCTCGATACCATCAGCCCGCAGTACATCAGCGACATGATCAGCTGGGGAGCCATCGGGGCCCGCACCACCGAAAGCCAGGTGCACCGCGAGCTCGCCTCCGGCCTCTCCGCCCCTATCGGTTTCAAGAACGGCACCGATGGTGGCTTGCGGATCGCTATCGATGCCATCCTCGCTGCGCAACGGCCTCACCACTTCCTCGGTGTGCATAAGAATGGCCAGGTAGCTACCGTTCATACCAAGGGTAATCCCGATTGCCATATCATCCTCCGTGGTGGCCAACAGCCCAACTATGATGCAAACAGCGTAGCCCAGGCCGTGCAAGCGATGTCCGCTGCCAAGCTGAATCCGAAGCTCATGATCGACTGCAGCCACGCCAATTCCAGCAAGCAGCATCAGAAACAGCTGGATGTGGCCCGCGACATCGGCCAACAACTCGCCAGCGGCAATACAAACATCATGGGCGTCATGGTCGAAAGCCACCTGGTGGCAGGCACACAGAAGTACAATGCCGGCCAGGACGACCCCCGACAACTGGCTTACGGCCAGAGCATCACCGACGCCTGCCTCGGCTGGGACGATTCCGTGCAACTGCTGGAACAACTGAGTGATGCGGTGAAGCAACGACGAGGTTAGCGTCGCCGCCGCCAGGCCATCAGCAGCACAAACAGAGCGAGCCCCAGCCCCCGGCTCCACCACGGCGACCAGCCGTGACTCATCAGAGGTAGTTCCCAGGCATCCAGCCCCAGGTAACGAGGCTGATTCTGGCCATCATGCTCACCTACGGAACGGATCGAGAATGCCAGGCCATTGCTTTGCTCAAAAATACCCGACATGAAGTTCTGCTTCATTTCACGGAGTAATTGACCTGTTTCCACATCGAACAGCAGCAAGGAGGGATTGACCGCGCGTGGCCAGGTCTTTTCCAGCAAGTTGTGCAGCCAGGGCCACTTTTCAGCTTGTTCGCGAAGGAAGGTAGGAACCGGGTCGATGATCGCATGGATGCCGATCTCGCGATCCGTCAGATGATGAAGCGAAATAAACTGTTGATGTTTCTGAACAACCAACTTGACACTCTTCATTATCGTAAAGCCTGCAGCAGTCCTTTCCAGATGATGCAAGGTACTCTTACTAGTGTGACCAAAAAGATTAGGCGACCAACTATCACCAGCGATGCCTTCAAGTGCCAGGTAGCGATGGGCGTGGTTCGGGAACCGGAGCATCTTGGAAATGGTGACGGTGTCATCCCGGCCCCAGGGCCACGCCAGTGGTAGTGCAGTCTTCGCATCGAGTAACTGCTGCCCCGTCGCTCCCTTTTCCTGCTGAGTTTCAGGATTCAAAGGTACAGTCACCAAAGAAAGAGGTGTCATGAGCAGGACATCATCTAACCCATCGATGTGATAGGCGTCTGTTACAGTCTGCCTTTTGATCGGCAGCAGCACACCGCGTCTTCCATCATAGAGCTGTGTCCCTCTCGGCAGGCTGACTTGCCCCTTTCCGACATTCCATTCCTGTGAAGTCAGTTCATCTCCAAAGGCTACCCAGCTCAAGTCGCTGGCGCACGCAGGTGGCCAGGATGTGCGCAGCGGCGGCAGACTCCAGCTTGCCAGTAGTTTCAGTGGATCACTCAATTTCGCAGGCAACTCCCAGGTTTGAACCTGGGGAAGCAGCAAGCCTTTCTTGAAGAATTGTCCGCTGAAAGTGTTCATGATGATGATCTGCTCATCATCAGGAGTTGAAGATTGACGAGAGAAAGCGGTGGCTGCCAGTGTAGTTGTCCAGGCATCAGCACCGATGGCGGGTAGCAGCAGTTCCCAGGGCATCGTCGTTTGTGTGATGAGATATGGCTGCGTGTCGGAGGTGAAGGCAACCTGGAAGTGCATGCCCTTCGGGCCTTTCCAGGTCTTGATCACCTGCTCGGGCTGATCGGTCGTAAAGGGCCAGGCGCGCAGTTCGTACCGTGTTGCATCGGACTCATTCACCGCGCGGAGACGCCAGAGAATGTCCCCTACCAGCTTTGGCATGGCAAATCGCAGGAAAAAGAAATGCCCTGTGGACATCTCTTCCACTTGCATGTGATTCTGCTTGATGGTCTTTCCGCTGCGGGGATCCAGGATAGCTAAGCCGGTAATGGCCATCTCTGGCAAGCGTCCCAGTCTCAGTTGCTGTATCGCCAGGCGTTGGTTGACCTGATCGAGTGCGACGGGAACACTGGCTTCGTGAGAAGTAGGGAATGGCAGCGACCAGAGTGGTCTGGGTTCAAGCAGCCAGCCAACGCCCAGCCAGGCTGCGATGCCCAGGACCAGGGCCAGAAGAAAGCGACTGTAGTTGGAGAGACGGGACCGACTGGAAGTTGTCGACATGATGGACTTTCGAGCGGTCGGGTGCGACCTGCTCATTAGACCTCGAGCCTCGCAGAAATGCAAGAAGGCTCTCTTGCTGCGATGCATCTATATATTCATGCTGAATTTGTTAGCTACCAGGCAATGCAACTGTTAACTTCATATTCATTCGTCATACAGTTCTGATGCAAGGATGCTCAGCCAGGAGGTTCTTGCGTTGCCAAAGATCAATAGTTGGTTGGTGGCAGGTGCTGCTGTACTATTCCTTGCTCCTGCCACCCAGGCTATCACCATCATCCGCAACTTTATCCCCTCAGGCAGTTCGTTTCCCGGGGGAGGGGGAGTTGCATCGGGAGCTCCAGGCAATGCGGTTGGTGCAGGGACTCTGACCTCAGTCTTTAATGCTGCAGCGGATGTCTGGGAATCTGCCTTGCAGGATAACCATACAGTCACGTTGAGCTTTGGTTGGCAAGCATTAAGTTCAGGCACTCTGGGCGTACACAGTCTTCTCTCACAAGGTGGTTCGCCCAATCGAGAAACTGGCGGATTCATACGCTTTGACAGTGATGGTACGAGTCAGTTTTACCTGGATGATACCCCCCATTCTCATACAGAATGGACGACATATACCGTTACACAGGCCAATCTTGGTGGTGGCACGATGAATGTCGGTCGAGTGTACACTGGGGCTACCGGTTTAGCTGCAGGACGGATCGATCTGTTCTCTGTGGCTCTTCATGAAATTGGCCATGCTTTGGGATTGAGCAGTGGCAATTCCAGCTTTACTGCTGGCAATGGCGATCTGGATGTGGATGTGACGTCGCCGCGGCCTTACAACGGTGCGCAGATTCCCACAATCTCAGGTGCACATCTGAATCTTTCCACTGCTCTCATGTTCCCAAGCATTTCCAGTGGTATTCGACGTTTAACCTCGGAAGCTGACATTATCGCCAACGCCGAGATCAGTCAGTTCTCTCAACTCAATCTGTCTCCACTTGGTGTAGCAGTTCCTGAGCCTTCCACCTATGCGATGATTGGTGCAGGCATCGCCCTTGCAGCTTTTGGCATGTATCGCAGACGTCAGTTGCATTCAGCTCTTTTGGAAAGTCAGCTTTGCTAATTGCTGCTTTACCCTTGTTGAAATTGGCCCTGGATTGCTGAGGCTTCATGCTACGCTTCATCGCCTTGCTGGTATTTGCTACGTCAACATGTGCCCAGGAACCCGCCAAGCTACCTTTGGCGGAAGCTGTGAAAGAGGTACTCAACCTCCCTCGTTATCAGACCGCTCACTGGGGCCTATACGTGGTGGATGCCAAAACGGGCGAAGTGCTGCTCGAACATCAATCGAGGAAACTCTTTGCTCCTGCGTCGTGCACCAAGCTCTTCAGTGTAGCTGCAGCTCTCGAATCGCTCGGACCCGATCACCGTTTCCACACGCGAGTGGTCCACACCGGCAAACTGGATGAGGAAGCCAAAGCACTGCAAGGCGACCTCATCCTGATAGCCAGCGGCGACTTGACGCTCGGTGGCCGCACCCTGCCCGATGGTACTATCGCATTTCAGAACACCGATCATACCTACGCCAACGGCAGCACGTCGGGACTGCTCACAGAGCCTGACCCCCTTACCGGCTTACAGGAGCTTGCCAGCCAGGTGGCAAAGAAGGTGAAGAAGATCACTGGCGATGTCATTATCGACGATCGCCTGTTTGAAAAGGCTGAAAGTACCGGCAGCGGGCCTGGCAGAATAACACCCATGCTCATCAACGATAACCTCATCGACTTCACCATTATCCCCGGTGAGGAATCGGGGAAACCCGCTAGTGTCAAACATCGCCCGGAAGGCAGCGCCATCTTCGTCGATGCCCAGGTAGAAACTGGCAACGAAGCTTCGCGGTCCACGATTACCATCTCAGCCCCAAGTCCAGGACGGTATGTCGTTCGAGGTAGCATCCCAGCCCGGCACAAACCACTCCTGCGAGTGAAGGAAGTTGACGACCCGGCCAGCCATGCTCGCAGCTTGTTCATCGATGCCCTCAAGCGAGCAGGTGTCGCGGTCAAAGCCTCTTCCTTTGCTGGCAATCCGGCTGAGAAACTGGCAAGAAGTGAAGAAGTCAAGCAACTGACTACTGTAGCTGAGTTTGTTTCCCCTCCATTCAGTGAACATGCCAGGCTCATTCTGAAGGTCAGTCACAATCTGCATGCCAGTACGCTGCCCTTACTCCTGGCAGCCAGAAATCAACAGAGAAATCTGTCACAAGGCCTCCATCAGGAAGCAGAGGCGCTGAAGCGATTAGGAGTTCCCATGGAAGGGATCAGCTTTGGAGGTGGCGCTGGAGGAGCACGGGCCGATCATGCCAGCCCTTACGCTGCAGTGATGCTGTTAAAACAGATGGCCAGCCGCCCTGAAGGCGAGGTCTACCGAAAAGCACTCCCCATTGTGGGAGTTGATGGTACTCCCGCTACAGCTGTAGGCAAAGAAAGTGCAGCACGGGGCAAGTTCCAGGCCAAGACAGGTACCCTCAGCTGGACCAACGGTCTTACCGACAATTCTGTCATGACCAGCAAAGCGCTGGCAGGCTACGGTGTAACCGCCAGGGGTCGACCTGTCCTCTTCGCCTTCTTCGTGAACAATGTGCTGGTTGGCGAGGATGGTACTCAGCAGGCTGGTCGCGACCTGGGACGTCTGTGTGAAATTGTCCATGCAATGGAGTGAGTGTGCCTGACTCACCCTCGAAATTGAGCTAAACTGTGGGTATCGCTCATTCGAGTTGCCATGTCCGCAGATTTACCCAAGAAAACGAGTGCCTGGAAACAGTGGCTCCTCGTTCTGGTCTTAGTTGTCCCTGCCTGGCTGGGTATGCGGCTGCTGTTTGATTTCTTCAACGCCAAACTGGATCAGCCTCAGGCAGCGTACCAGCCTCCTGCCGATGCGACGCAAGGCCTGCTGCCTTATCGTGAAACGGAAGACGGGTTTGTGTCACCACCCGTTGCAACAGAAACTGTGCCTGTGACTCAGGCAGCAGTCAAATTGCCAAGAAAGCCCTCTGCCTCTGCCCTCAAGCTTGCCTCTTCACGTTTACTGGTGCATACCGTAGCTGGTGACATACTGCTCGCACTCTATGCTGATGTGGCACCTGAAACCGTCAAGCAGTTTATTCAATGGGCTCGTCTGGGTGTTTTTGATGGCACCCATTTCAGTCGGGTTGAGCCTGGCTTCGTCCTTCAAACCTCGCTGGCAATGGATCGTCTGGCCAGTTTCACACCTGAACAAAAGCAGTTGCTCCGTAAGCTGCCGGGCGAGTTTAGCAAGACCCTCAAGCATCGACGGGGCGTGATCTCCATGGGTCGTGAGGATGGCCAGCCCGACAGTGCTGAAACCAGCTACTCGATCCTGCTCGGTAATGCCCCCCATCTTGATGGCAAATACACGATCTTCGGCGAGGTGGAAGCTGGCATGGAGGTGGTCGATCGCCTGGTGGATGTGGGTAAAGTGGAAGGCACGAATCAGCCTGGATGTCGGCTGGCCATTCTGAGCGTGCAGGTCGTAATGGAAGATGAGCTTGCCTCGCTCGAACTTGAGCCTGTCGCCAGTCCGGACATGGTACGGGAAGGAGTGCTCCCACGCCGCGGGGTTACCGCAGCAGCAACCACCATCCTCAAAACCCATTGCTGGAAATGCCATGGTGGAGAAAGCGTGAAAGGCGGGCTTGATCTCACCAGTAAAGCCAGCTTCTACAGTGGTGGAGAACACGGCCCCCTTTTCAATCAGACGCATATCGACAAGAGCGAACTCCTTCGTCGCCTCGATGCTCCCGGTGAAGAGAAGATGCCTCCCAAAGGCAGGGCACTTGAAACTTATGAACGTATGATCCTGGCCAGCTGGCTGGCACAAGGAGCAGACTTTCCGCCTCCATATGCATTAAGGAAGCATCATGCTCCCACACGCGATACCAAGGCCCTGATTGCCGGCCACTGGGCCTATCAACCCATCAAGCCAGTGATCGTGCCCTCTGTCAAAAATAAGAACTGGGTCCAGAATAATGTTGACGCCTTTATCCTTGCGAAACTGGAAGAGAAGCAACTCGCTCCCGTACCCTCTGCCTCATCTCATTCTTTCTCGCGACGACTGAGCTACACCCTCACCGGCCTGCCGAATGCAGTTACCGGGACCGCAGAATCGAAAGCTGCACAGATTGAACGACTTCTCAACAGTCCACACTTTGGTGAACAGCAGGCGAGGCACTGGCTCGATGTCGTTCGTTTTGCGGAAAGCGATGGCTATGAAAACGACAGGAACCGTCCAAACGCATTTCCCTATCGCGATTTCGTAATGAACGCATTCAATGACGATATGCCATTTGATCAGTTTCTGCGTTGGCAGATTGCCGGCGATGAGCTGGCACCGCAGAATCCACAAGCAGTGGCAGCCACCGGTTACCTGGCTGCTGGCCCGTTTCAGACTTTTTCCCCCAGGAAGAAAGACCGCTTTGATGAACTGGATGATATTGTGTCTACCACGGGGGTAGCTTTTATGGGGCTGACCGTTGGCTGCGCACGCTGTCATGATCATAAACAGGATCCCATCTCACAGTATGACTACTATCGCCTGATCAGTGTGTTCCATGGCAGCGAAAGAACGGAAGACTATCTCGATCTCGCCAAGGGGAAACTGCATCAGCAGCGGCGTGAACCTGTCGAGCTGCTGATCAAGGAACTCCAAACGCTGGCTGAGCCCTATCGCCAGAAAGTAAAGCATCAGCGCATTGATGGCTTTCCCATTTCGTTTGATGAAAAAGCAGCACTCAAGCAGCCGTATGATGCCAAAAATGCAGTTCAGGCAGGGTTGCTGCGTCGGTACGAAGCTGAACTAGAAGTGACGATGGACGATGCTCGTGCGGCTTGCAACCAAAGTGATGGTGAACACTGGGATACGCTGACAGAAAAAATCAAGCAGCTTGAACAGGAATTACCCTTGGCACCGGAGAGGGGCCTGATTTACCGTGGCAGCCAGATCGTCTTTGGTCCCTTCCTGGATCGTGGCGATGTGGAGCGTGAGAGGGGACTGGTGCCTCCCGCCTTTCTGACTGCAGTTACAGCAGGACAGCCCGTCTGGCAGAAAGACACCTGGAAAGCATGGGGACAAACGCCACGTGCTGCGCTGGCCACCTGGCTGACTGATATCGATTCCGGGGCCGGTCACCTGGTTGCCCGTGTGATTGTCAATCGACTCTGGCAACACCATTTCGGCATCGGGCTTGTCAGGACCTCCAACGACTTCGGTATCAGTGGTGAGAAGCCGAGCCATCCTGAATTGCTTGACTGGCTGGCACAGGAACTCATCACGAACGGATGGAGACTCAAACACATCCACCGGCTGATAGTACAAAGCAGAACCTATCAACTGAGCACCATGCCTTCACCGGCACTCAACCAGGCTGATCCGGATAACAGGCTGTATGGTCGCCAGAATCGTGTCCGTCTTTCAGCGGAAGAAGTCCGAGACAGCATTCTGGTGGCCAGCGGCAATTTGAATGACAAACTGGGCGGGCCGAGCATCAAGCCAGCGATCCCCACGGAAGCCATCTTTCAGACTGCTCCGAAGCACGGGGAGGTTTGGCCACCTGGCGCACCCGAGGAACCAGTCAACTGGCGACGCAGTCTGTACATCTATCGCAAGAGATCTAATCCCGTACCCTTTCTGCAGCTGTTTGATGCGCCAGACGCAGCTGGAAGCTGTGGCTGTCGTGTTCAGACCACTTCCCCTACCCAGGCACTGGCACTGCTTAACAACCCTTTTGTCAGGTTGCAAGCTAGAATGCTTGCCGAGAAGCTTGCTCAGAGTGCAGGTGTCACACCCGAACAAATGCTTCGCAATGCCTATTTCCATATTCTGCATCGTGAACCATCTACAGTAGAGACGCATCGAGGTTTGCAGTTTCTTCTGCAAGACAGTGATCTGAACAGAAACCTGCAGGATTTCTGTCACGTGCTCATGATGACCAACGAGTTCCTTTACCTGGATTAGTCATGCATCAGCCACACTCACGTCGCGACTTTCTCGCCCGGGCTGGTGGCGGACTGGGTATGCTGGGACTGGCCGATCTCCTTGCCCAAGCCCAAAGTGGCAAATCGCTTCCGCAGCCTCATCATACTCCCAAGGCCAGGAGCATCATCTGGCTCTACATGTATGGTGCCCCCAGCGGGATGGATACCTTCGATTACAAACCCGAACTTCAGAAACGCGACGGTCAGCGATTGCCCAAGCCACCCGATGTGCTCTTCGGCAATCCCGGTCCGCTCATGCGTTCTCCCTTTGCATTCAAGCAGTATGGTCAGTCAGGACGCTGGGTTTCAGAACTGTTTCCCCACCTGGCTAAGCAAGTTGATCTACTAACGTTTCTGAACGGCTGCACAGCGGATTCGAATAATCATGCCCCTGCCTGCCTGCAGATGAATACGGGGGTTACCCGTGTGGGCCATCCCAGTGCCGGTGCCTGGGTCACGTATGGTCTGGGCAGCATGAATCAGAATCTGCCCGGTTACATCGTGATGTATGATCATCGCAGCGTGCCCGTGGCAGGCCCACCGAATTGGGGCAGTGGCTTCTTGCCGGGGCAGTATCAGGGCGTGACGTTCCGTCCCAGCGATGCGCCATTGCTCTATTCCAGGCGTCCAAGTGACCTTTCCGCTGAAAGACAGCGCGCACAACTCGATCTTCTGCGTGATCTGAATCATCAGCAACTGGCAGGGCTGGACAGCAACAGCGTGAGTGAGCTGGAAGCTCGCATCAAGAGCTATGAGCTGGCATACAGCATGCAGATGGAAGCACCGCAGGTCGTGGATGTCAGCAAGGAAACCGCAGCGACCAGGACGCTCTACGGTCTGGACAATGAGAAGACCAAACCGTTTGGCACCCAGCTTCTCATCGCCCGACGTCTGGTCGAGCAAGGTGTCCGCTTTATTCAAATCTACTCCGGCGGCACTCGGCTCAACTGGGATGCTCATCAGGACCTGGAGAAGAACCACCGGCAGTTGTGCGAAGAGATTGACTTTCCCATTGCAGGCCTGTTGTCAGATTTGAAGACACGAGGTTTGCTCGATAGCACACTGGTGATCTGGGGTGCGGAGTTTGGCCGCATGCCCATGTCACAGGATGGCAACGGCCGTGATCACAATCCGCATGGATTCCTGACTTGGCTTTGTGGTGGTGGTGTGAAACCCGGAATCACCTATGGTCGTACCGATGACCTGGGTCACCAGGCAGTGGAAGGCAAGACGACCGTGCCAGACTTCCACGCAACCATCCTGCATTTACTGGGCCTTGATCACACCAAGCTGACCTATCTGCACAACGGTCGCAACATGAGGCTGACCGATGTCAGCGGTCGAGTAATTCGCGAAGTCTTGCAATAACCGGCTACTGTATGAGTACAACCTGAAGCACCGTCATTTCAGTATTGCTGGTTTGTTCCATAAATAGTTTCGAGCTTGAGCAACAGTTCCGCTCCATCGTGCCTCCGCAGCATGAACCAGATTGCACATCTCGCGGGCTGTGACATAGTGAAAGTGGAACATCGGATCGCTGACAGCCCGTGCGTTCAGTTGTTCATGAAACGCTACCATGGCTGGCCCCAGGAGTACCGGCATATTCTGTTCGTTGGCGCCATGGGTATGCAATTTCACAAAGTACCAGTCAGGCCGTGTAGGCACTTGTACCGCAGCACGAAGCCAGAGTTTCATTCGATTGGCACTTGGAGCCTGGTTGCCTTGCAGGCAGCCATTCTCGATGCGAGGGAGGATACCGAGCTTGCGGCGAGACCAATCGAACAGCAGCGGACCTTGAACCAGAAGTAAACTCTTGTCAGGACGCGGGGCAGTGCCGACCAATGTGCCACGCTGGTGGGATTTGGGATGAACTGGGTCATCTACAGCATAGTAGATGGAATTGATGGTAGACGTTTGTGTGGGACTCGGAGCGGAAGGAAGTGTCATATCGACGAAGCAGCCTGTCTCACGAAGTATGTCAAGTTCATTGTTAACTCCACACCATCTACCGTCAGGCCGGCTGTTATCCAGAGCCCAGTTGCCATGAATGAACGCGTAGCCGACATCACCTGTATCGTGGCGTTTGCTGAGCAGGCCGTGTCGATGATGCAGAGTTTCCTTAAACTGCAACAACGTCTGGCGGAGGTTATCACTGGAATCGTTATCGTGGTGCAGATGCACCTCTACTTCCCCAAACCCCTGCTGGCAAAGCGCAGCTAGTTGGTCCAGGTAATGCGGTTCATACTCTTCCGCCGGATAGAAAAACGTATGTTGTGGCGGTACACCATCACTATCGCGAAACGAATCGAAGAGTATCGGGTATTCATCACACCAGCGGCTGACCCTTTGCTGTGCTTGCTGTGGCGAAGCGCCTCCAAGCTTGGGCTCAAAATGATCGCCGATGCAGAGCAGGAGGTGAACTGGCTGGCCGGGCTGTGGATCACGTCGCCTCTTTTGCGTTGCCCAATACTCAGGAATCCATTGATCAAGTCCCCGCTGTTTGACGCTACACCAAGTGTAATAGCCGCCAGCTATCGTTGTTGCCACTGCGCTGCCGAGAAGCCATTCAATCATGAACGAGCCTCTGCAGTTTCAGCAAGGCGTTCGGTTCGGTGCCACGTAGCCCGTTGGGTACCGAACAACCAGCGGAAAAAGCCAACTAAGAGCGCTGCATTCATGGTGGTGAACATCGTTGCCAACCGCATTACCCTGAAAGCAGTGGGCTGGCTTGGCATTACGTATCCAAGCACTGCGAGTAGGTAAAAACTGATCTGTGCTCCCAGCATCCAACGGTAGAAGGGAATCTCCAGGAGTGTCAGATTTATGCCAAAGGCAAGAACGAGCAGAAAAGGACATATCCAGCGAAGTATCTTGTGATTCAGAAAGGTGAACGCTGTCCAACCGTGGCCAGGTGCAAGAAGCTGCCAGAGCAGCCCAATTGCCTGGAATCCTCCTGCTCCTATTCGTGTCCTTCTCTGAAACTCAGCACCCAGGGCAGCGGGTGTTTCTTCATGTGCTACTGCTTCTGCATCGTAGACGATCGTGCAATCGTGAACGATCTTGGCACGCAACGGAATGACAAAGTCGTCCACAATGGTATTGTCCGGTATAGTGGGATACCACTTCCGGCGCAGGGCATAGATAGCGCCATTCGCTCCAAGCAATCCGTGGAGCCTGTTCTCACACTTCTTCAGGAAGGTTTCGTACTTCCAGTACATGCTGTCAACATTCTGGCCGGTAGCAGAATCAATTAACACCAGTTTGCCACACACTGCACCAACGACGGGGTCAGCAAACCAGCGAATCAGGTTCTTCAATGCGGCTGGTTCGGTAAAGGAATTGGCGTCAGAGAAGACAATAAACTCACCATTTACCATTGGAACTAAGCGGTTGAGAACTGCTGGTTTGCCAATTCGCTGCGGATACTTAAGCAGGGTGACACCTTGTGCTGCGTACTCCTGAACGATCAATGAGGTTTGATCATCGCTGCCATCACTGGCAATAACGATTTCCAGCCGATCACGCGGATAATCCATGGCCAATGCATTTTCGATTCGCCGTTGGATGTGCTTTTCTTCGTTGTAAGCTGCGATGAGCAGAGTAACAGCAGGCCACTCTTCGGGGTGGTCCGGAGGCTGGGGAACACGACCAAACAGACGAGAGAGCAGCCAGATCAGTACCGGGTAGATGACATAGGCATAGACGACCAGCCCGACACTAAGCCACCAAACCCAGGCACACACCATTTCCATTATGGTCATACCGTGGCTCCGGTGATAGGCGTTTCCCGCTGCCTGACCACCTGGGCTGGAATCCCTACCACCGTACTGTGGGCAGGTACATCTTTTACCACCACTGCATTGGCTCCGACCTTCGCGCCATCTCCCACAGTGATACTTCCCAGGATCCTGGCTCCGGCACCGACAAATATGTCATTCCCTAGTACCGGTGCCTGACGTCGCTCCGCCCCGATGGTCACCTGATGTTCGAGATGGATGTTGCTACCACCTCGAACGGCGCCGTTGATGACAATACCGGTGGCGTGAATGAACACCAGCCCCGGACCAAACTCGGCGCCACGACCGATGATGCAGTTGCAGAACATGGTGTTGATCTTGTTAAACAACATCTCGAGAGGAGTTAAGCGATACCGCCTCGACCATTGCATCAAGCGGTACCACACCATAGCCATGGTGCCATCGGTCAACAGCACCTTGAAGAGCATGAGGCTGCTGTCTCGTTCATAGAGCCAGCGTGCCTTGGCGCGCAGGTCGGAAACGAGTAGTCGGACCAAACCAGGGTATAAAGTGACATTGTCCACTTTAGATTATGATAGCAAGCACACAGACGACAACCCTGCAATCGCGGATAGATAGGGTTACTACCGGAAAGACATGTACTAAATACCCGGCGTCGAACCGATCAGATAGCCGCGAAGATCTCGGAAGATGCGGTCGCCACGCTGATGAAAGTCTTCGGTGAGATGCTTTCCCAGGTAGCGGAGTATCACCGTCACCCAGACCTGATTGCGTCGGAGTGGATTGGTGCTTTCGAAGATTTGCAACTCCATCTCGATGTCGCTGCGGCCGGTGGCGAACCAGCCCACCTTACTGGGGCGATACGCTGTATTCTTGGCTCCCAGCACAACTCGCACCCGACCAGATGTGTTTTCGATCAACTCGCCTCGGGCATCCTGGATGAAACCAGCTAGTTTGACCGACGCGATAGTCCGAGGCATCCACGCCTGGATGCGGTAGATCATCACGGCAGGATCAAGGTTGTCCGGGATCGGTGGCAGATCACTCGGCTCCTCGTTGATCAGCTTCTCCTGGTACTTGCGAGGGTCCGGCGTGGCGAGCGCCCGCATGTAGTCTTCCACCATTTCGCGCGTGGTGCCGTAGCGATCTTCAGGCAGCTTCGCCATGCACTTGAAGACCACTTCCTCGATGGCTGCAGGAATATAGACTTCCTCATCGCTCATCGGGGGTGGCTGCTCAATGGCATGAGCCAGGAGTGTATCCATGGTGGAAAGCCCCTGGAATGGCAGCCGGCTCGTGAGCATCTCGTAAAGGATGACTCCTATGCTGTAAATATCACTGCGATGAGTGATGTGCTCGCCGCGCGCTTGCTCGGGTGAGACATAAGCAGGGGTGCCCAGGATGTTATCGCTGCTGCTGTTATGTGAAGATTTGGTATCGAAGTTGGCCAGGCGAGCGAGCTTTGCCAGACCGAAGTCCATGACTTTGATCTTTTCAAACTGCGTATCGGGATCGGTGATGATGAGATTAGCAGGCTTCAAATCGCGATGGATGATACCCTGCTGGTGAGCGGTGGAGAGCACTTCACACAACTGCCCCAGCACTCGGCTGGCACGTTGAGGCGTGAATCGCTTATTCTCCTTAAGGACAATATCGAGCGTCTTCCCTTTCACGAATTCCATGATGATGCAGGGACCTTCCTCGGTTTCGAGGTGTGCATCATACAGAGTGACAGCAAAGGGGTGCTGAAACTGGGCCATGGCCAGCATTTCCTGCTGGAACCGTTCCTGAAAGCGAGGATCGGCGGCGATGTGCTCATGCATCACCTTTATGACTACATCGCGATTCAGATCGATTTGCCGGGCTAACCAGACGCGCCCCATTCCGCCTTCGCCGAGCAAGCGAAGGATGCGATACCTACCCAGAAAAAGCGTATCTTGCATGAAGGGCGGCTTCAGGTGGCGAATCAGACGAGGAAGCCGTGTCTGTCGACACGGCTCGTCGAGGGCATACTACCATAACATGTAATTGCCATCGATGCGAATGACAATCTTAGAACTCCAGCTCCAGGAGGCG
This sequence comes from Gemmatales bacterium, assembly GCA_046350055.1. Taxonomy (GTDB): domain Bacteria; phylum Planctomycetota; class Planctomycetia; order Gemmatales; family HRBIN36; genus JAEUIE01. Next base: position 1,582,833 of record JAXMBC010000001.1, read on the forward strand.
TAGCCGTTTTGCTGTTTCCTGCATCAGGGCGTCTTCAGCAGCTTCATCCTTCGCTGTGTAAGTCACAGAAAAGCGCAAATGGGGCCCCGCATCATCCCAGGGGACGCAACAGAGCGACAGATTGGTAATGAGAAACTGTGAAACATCTTCAGCATCCGTAAAGGCCCGATGGTTGCAGCCTTTTGGAGCCTTCACATAGAGAAAATAGGTCCCACCAGGCATCTTGGCCTGGAAACCGACGCTGTTCAATGTTGCAACAAGTTTCTCTAACCGTCGGCGATACTTTTCACGTATAGCCACAGGAATGGCAGGTTGATCCAAGGCAAATGCTGCAGCATGCTGCACTGCCATGAACTGGCCGGAGTCACTATTGTCTTTTACATCAGCAAAGGCACGGACAATTCGCTCATGTCCGGCAACAAAGCCCATACGCCAGCCAATCATGTTAAAGCCCTTCGACATGGAATGGACCTCAACACCTACCTCCTTTGCTCCATCCATCTCCAGGAAGCTGAAGGGCTTACTGGCATAACTGAGCAGAATGTGAGCTGCATCCTGGACGATCACGACCTGATGCCGGTGTGCGAATTCGATAACTTCCTGATAAAATTGTTTCGTGGCAACCTGCCCGGTCGGGCTATTCGGATAGTTTATGACCAGCAACTTGGCCCGTTTGCAAATGTCAGCAGGGATGTTCTTCAAGTCAGGGAAGAAATTGTTCTCAGGCCGCAAAGGTAATGGATAGACTTCGCCGCCATAATATTTCGTATGTGTACCAGCGACGGGATAGCCCGGCACGGTCATTAACGTGACATCTCCAGGATTGATGAAGGCAGCAGGAAGCATCGCATAGGCAGGTTTGGAACCAATGCAATGGTTGATTTCGGTCACGGGATCAAGCTTCACGCCAAACTCACGCTGCATGAAGCGGGCCGCAGCTTCCTTGTAAGCAGCGATACCATTATCAGCGTAGCCCCGGTTCTCGACTTTGTTGGCCTGCTGCGCCAGCACCTGACGCACGGCTTCAGGGGCCATGTCATCGTTCTCACCAATACCAAAATCGAGCAGAGTCCGATGTGGAAACTGTGCGAGTGCATCGCGTTTGGCCCGCTTGATTTTTTCAAACTTGTAGATGGCAGTTCCCTGCCCGTACTTTGCTCCACCAATACGTTCGGCAAAAAGGGATTGGAACCACGGTAACGGGACGCTCATGGATGCTCTTTCCGGATGGCTATAAACAATCGGCTCTTGGGGTTCGGTTTACGAGTGGAGCCGGTTTCGTCCAGCACCACTTCCCAGAGCGGTGATCGCTTCACCTGTTCACACAGATGAGGGTGTAGTTCCGCCTCAACACAGATAGCCTGAGCATTCCATTCGTCGAGATACTTCTGCCACGTCGCTATTCCTTCCTTGACTACCATACATCGTCGCCAGTGTTCAAGTGAAAAGAGGTGAACATGAGTGAAAATCACAACTGGTGTTCGTTGGGCAAAGAAGAGATAGTCGCCGAGCGATTCGCTGGCGAAGATGCTGGCTCTGGGACGATGTACTGCCTGAAATAACTGCGGCGGAACGTCACTGTTCAAACTCCGATGCGTAGCGCGATCCATCATGCATGGCGTTGCTGGATGTAGCATCTGTTCCGACCGAGGCACTTCGGCTTCACCCAGAATTCGACCCAGGGATGACCAGTTGAATGTCACCCAGAGTGATGTCAGGACAACTACGGTAGCCATCACCAGTTGTTTGGTATCGGAACGAAACGAGAAGGTTGTTCCCAGCATTCTTGCCCATGGCCCCACACAAACCAGCGGACAGACAATGGCCCACCAGGGCATCATCCGCTGCATGAAGACCACCTGCAGGCCAAAGCACAACAGTAACATGCCATGTCCGATGCCTATTCCAGCAAGGCGCCTGCTCTTGGCCAGCGCATGGGTGAGACAGACGAGCACCAGTGAACCGAGAAATAATCGCCCAGCCAGGCTATTCCAATCCAACCGTTGCCATTCATCCATTTGCCGTACGTTGGCATTCCGGGCAAAGACGAATGCGTCGGCGTACCACTGAAAGCTCAACATGGGATTGAAAAAGCCAACAGCAAGAATGCTCCAGTAGAACATACGAAATGTGCGTCGCAGGGTGGGACGGTAGAGCGGCTCTGCAGTTTCGCCCCGTGCAGCCTGTCTGAATCCCAACAGGAATCTACCGAACAGTATTCCAAGGAGGATGAGTAGACCATTCAAATACGAACCATGCAGATTGCTCCAGCAGGCCATAAGCAAAGGCACACCCCAGCAGGCAAGCCGCGATGGAGGCTGTCGACATGCTAAAAAAAGCATGACTGCCAGACAAAGTTCGCCAAACACCTGTGGTCGAAGTACTTCAATAAAACTGAGACTCAGCACTAGCGCCAACAGCATGCCTGCATAGCTGACCAGCATGGACTGAGTAATTCTCTGAAACGCCAGGAACAGGAACAACAGTTTCAGAGTCTCCAGTGAAGCATGGAGTACCCGCAGCAGATCAACTCCACCAGGCTGTGCGGTATCATACCAGGACCAGCGGTAGGGTATCAATGTTCCAAGATCATACACATAAGACAGAATCAGTTGACTGAGCCAGGCGGAAGCTATGTAGTGATCCTGGGTAGTCCAGGGATGAAGAGGTTCTACCTGGGGTATCGTCATCTTTTCACGCATCCATTGTCCATAACGGACATGTGCCCAGACGTCGGTGTGCCAGAGTGGTGCGTGATTGAGGTAGAGAAAAACGGGAACGAGCGTGAGGCAGACCATACAGGTCATCATCACTATGTTGTGATTCAGGGTCTGCAGCAATCGTTGCATGGATGCCTTCCGTAGCGTCACCAGCCATTTCCTGTGACTCACACTCTACCAAGATGCCGAGACGGCGCGAAGAACGGCTCAAGGATCCTGCCCGAAGTCACAGAAAAGTCTGCATACCCCTGTAACTCAAGTAGACATCATGAGTGACTGTCCCTAGAGATTCATTAGACTGGACTTCTGCCCGACATGGTCGATAAGGCTGAAGCACGCTGATATATTTTCGAGGAACCCATGGCTCACGTCGTCACCGCTAACTGTCATGACTGCAAATACACCGATTGTGTTGTCGTTTGCCCGGTGGAATGCTTCTGGCAGGACGACAAGATGCTCTACATCGATCCTCTTGACTGCATTGACTGCGAAGCCTGTGTGCCTGAATGTCCGGTAGAAGCAATCTATGCTGAAGCGAATGTGCCCGGTCAGTGGACCAGCTTTGTACAACTCAATGTCGAGCGTGCCGCACAGCTGAAAGCTGACAAGCAGAATAATATCACCCAGAAGAAGGCCCCGCTGGAAGGGCCAGGGTGCAAATCAAAAGCATAAATGCCTACATTTTCTTGATGGTAATTTTCGCCACGCCACGCAGTCAGCGCGTGGCGTTTGTCACTTGGTACAACGAACCGCATGAGGCATTCATCACAGTTCTGGGCATTCCCGTCACGTTGATGAGCAGGCAACAATCCGAATACTAGGCGAGGTTACCTTCGTTGCCTTTGAGCATGGTTGCTTACTTCTTGATCCCCAGCTCCTTGAGCTGTTTGTCATCCACGCTTGCTGGGGCACCGGTCATCAAGTCACGGGCGCGCTGGTTCTTGGGGAAGGCAATCACATCACGAATGTTAGAAGTGCCTGCAAGCATCATAGCCAGGCGGTCGAGACCGAGGGCGATGCCACCATGTGGCGGGGCACCATAGCTGAGCGCATTGAGGAGGAAGCCAAATTTGTGCTGACTTTGCTCCTTGGTCATGCCCAGTACGGCAAAGAGGCGGGCTTGTACTTCGGGGCTGTGGATACGAATGCTGCCCCCGCCGCATTCATAACCATTGATGACAAGATCGTAGGCTTTAGCCTTAACCGCCCCCGGATTGCTTTCGAGCAAGTGCAAATCCTCGTCCATGGGTGCTGTGAAGGGATGGTGATTGGCTGCCCAGCGTTTTTCCTCGTCGTCCCAGATGAAGCTGGGGAAGTCGAGAACCCAGGCAATCTTGAACTCGGGCTTGGTGTTATCGTAAAGTTTGAGTTCCACTGCCAGTCGGGTGCGTAGTTGCCCCAGAGACTGGCAAACGCAATCCTCCTTATCTGCCACGAACAGAATGAGATCGCCAGCGGCAGCTCCCATCTTTTCCCGCAGGCGCGCCTGGGCGTCGGTGGGCAGGAATTTCTCGATCGGCGAGTTGAACTTGTCCGCTTCGACTTTAATCCATGCAAGCCCTTTCGCCCCAAAGGTCTTCACGAACTCAGTAGCTTCATCAAGCTTCTTTCGCGAGTAAACCTCCGCAGCTCCCTTGGCGCAGATGGCACGTACCTTGCCACCTGCTGCGACTGTCTCCTGGAAGACCTTGAACTGTGTGGTTGAGGCCCAATCTGTTAGTTCAACAATCTCCATGCCGTAGCGCAAATCAGGTTTATCGCTGCCGTAACGGAGCATAGCATCGGCATACTGCAATCGCTGGATGGGCAGTTGAATCGTAACGCCGATCGTCTGCTGAAAGATAGCTACGATTAGGCGTTCGATGACATCGAACACATCGTCCATATCGACGTAGGACATCTCGAAATCGAGCTGGGTAAATTCAGGCTGACGGTCAGCTCGCAGGTCTTCATCCCGCAGACATCGTGCAATCTGGAAATACTTGTCATAGCCCGAGACCATGAGGAGTTGCTTGTAGATCTGGGGTGACTGAGGCAAGGCATACCACTCGCCGGGAGAGACGCGGCTGGGGACGAGGTAGTCCCGAGCGCCTTCTGGGGTGCTGCGTCCGAGGAGGGGGGTCTCCAGCTCGAGAAAGCCTTCGTTATCGAGAAAGTCGCGGATGGTCTTGTTCAGACGATGGCGGACGGCCAGGGTGCGCTGCAGGGTGGGGCGGCGGAGATCGAGATAACGGTGTTCGAGACGAAGGTCTTCGTTGGCCAGTTCCGCATCGGCCAGGGTCTGGTTTTCCTGGGGTACCGACATCACTTCAAATGGCATTTGTGGGCAGCGATTCAGGATCTGGAAACTGATGGCTTCCACTTCCACCGCACCAGTGGCCAGCTTGGTATTAGTTTTGCCTTCGAGCCGGGAGCGGACTTTGCCTTCGATCAGCAAGCACCATTCTCGACCGATTTCCTTGGCGGTTGCCAGTTCCTGGCGGCCTGCTTCCAGCACCACCTGGGTGATCCCATAGCGATCACGAAGATCGATGAAAACCTGGTCATTGTACACACGGGTGGTATTGACCCAGCCGTTGAGTTTCACAGTCTGGCCTACATGGCTGGCCCGGAGTTCACCACAGGTATGCGTTCGGCGTATCGCGCTCATGGTACTTTCTTTGCTGTATCGGATTGGCTTGCAGATAGAGTATGATAAGAGACGGTTTGAAGAGAGACAGTAAGTCTATTGGAGTTGTTCACCTTTACCGGACTAACTTGCGAGCTGAAGAATGAAGCTTTTTTGCTCAATATGGACAGCATGCATCTTATTCGCTTCTGTCGAACTACCACGTACGCCACGAGGTCTCCCTGAACCACCTAAGCATAACGATACAGAGTCAGTCGTAGCTCTCGGCAAGTTACTGTTTAACGAACCCCTGCTCTCCTCGGATGGATCAGTTTCATGTGCATCCTGTCATGACGCGGCACGGCATTTCACAACAGCAGATGCTAAAGCAGTCGGAATCAGGAAACAAACAGGACGTCGCAATGCGCCAACACTGGTGAACCGCATCTATGGAAAATCACAATTCTGGGATGGACGGGTCAAGACACTGGAAGAGCAAGCGCTGTTGCCACTGGAAGACCCCTTGGAAATGGGGCATTCGCTGGAGAAGTTGCTTGTTTCACTCCAGAAGCATCCAGACTATGGTGAACGATTCAGCAAGGCCTTCGGTAGCCCCGGGGTAACGAAGGATCGATTGGCCACGGCACTCGCAGCGTTTCAGCGCACGCTGCTCCTGGGTAATAGTCCAGTTGATGCTTTCATGGATGGTGACACTGCCAGGCTCAGTGAATCGGCCAAACAGGGCCTCTGGCTTTTTGAAAGTCGGGCAGGTTGCTGGAAATGCCATGCAGGCAAGAACTATAGTGATGAAAAATTTCACAACACCGGTGTCAGTTGGGGAATGCAGCCTCTCGATCTGGGGCGATATGAGGTCACTAAACAGGAAGCTGATAAGGGCAGGTTCAAGACGCCAACACTTCGAGGCGTAGCCAGGACCTCACCGTACATGCACGATGGTAGCATCACCACCCTGGAAGACGTGGTTGCGTTCTATTCCAAGGGTGGTAACAGCAACCCATACAAAGACGGTGCACTTGAGGTGCTGAACCTTACTCAGCGGGAACAGAAGGATCTCGTCGAGTTCCTGAAGGCTCTCTCAGAAGAAGTGAAGTAAGGTGCTTAGGTTATTTCAACGGCGAGAATAGCTTCATCTGGAGCGATCTCCTCCTTTGGCACGGTGTGCATTTCGACACTGCGAAGTCTGCTGCCCAGATAGACAGACATCAGGCACAAGACTGCAGCAATCCAGCCAACAATAGGAAACCCATGAATCTGTTCGATGGGACCGAGCTTGCCGATGGCTTCCTTCGTCATGTCGGGTTGTTCCGGTAGTGCCTGGACGCCCAGTATGATTCCACCCACGGTAGTTGCCAGGCCCATCGCTAATTGCTGGACTGCTCCTAGCACACTCATGAAACCGCCCCTGCGTTCGCTCGTGGTACAGGCTGTAACCATGGCCATCGCTGGCACGCCGCGCCCTGCGGTGAAGATCATCATTGATGTGGTCACGATCAGTACCACGTAGAGTGGAACTGGAGGCAAGTGGGTTACTCCTAGCAGTGGAAACATTGCCAGGAATGCCAGCACCTGGAAAACTCGCAATTTGCCGTAGCGATCTGCCAGCCTGCCGATCGGTGTCATGGTTAATAAAGTCCCCAGTCCACCACACAGGTAGATCCATTTGATATCTTCCTTGCGTAACCCTACGTTGGCGACGAAGAAGCTGGGCATGTAAGGGACGATAATGAACGTCGTCATGATCAGGAACGCCATCAGGGTGTAGGCGCGGATATGATTGGGATCGCTGAGAATGTCCCATGTCGTTTTCCAGGGAGCCTGGCGGGGTTTCTGAACGATGTGGCTGCGGACTGCTGGCAATCGCCACCAGGCAAAGGCCAGCAGGATCAAGCTGAGAGCGGCGAGGCCAAAGAAGGTGATTCGCCAGCTGTACTGTTCAGCCATGACGAGGCCGAAAGGTATGCCAACAATGGAGGCAACTGCAAAGGATGACATGATGATGCCCGTCGCCATACCACGCCGTGCGAAGGGGACGATATCGCCAACGATGGCCATCACCACACCGCCGAGGATGCCACCCGAGAGGCCAGCCACGGCCCGTGCCCCCAGCATAAATCCATACGATGGTGCCTCTGCACATAGGAAATTGGCAATGGCAAACACGAGGTAGATCCCAAGCAATGCGACTTTGCGATCAATCTTGTCAATGAACCAACTGGAGATGATGCCTGAAAGTGCGGCGGCATAGGCATAGGCACTCACGAGGAAGCCAAACTCACGGGCAGTCAGATTCCATTCATCATGAAACTGGGGAGCCAGGGGCATCATGATCACGAAATCAAGGACGTTCGTGAACTGTACCATCGCCAGCAAGAGCAGGACAAACCATTGCGATGACGACATCGGTGGCGGAGTGGATTTCGCCTGGCTCATAGTAATCCGGAAAATGAAGAAAGCCGGTGTGCCTGACACCGGCTTGGAGGATCATTCTATGGACTCGCTCTACGATTTTCGGTTCGGGGCAGGTACCGCACCAACGAAGATCATCGGATCTCGTTTGGAGACCATGACCCCGCCTGGCTTCTCTACCGTGATTGCGAAGAGAGCCGCCTTACCCACTTTAAGATTGGGTTTGATGGGGATCAGCACTTCCTTGTTGCTGGTGACATTGAAGACACCACCATCTATGGGTTCTTTCACAGTGAAGGGCTTGTCGTCGATAATCCAGAGTTGATACTGCTTGACGGCAGGGTCGTTGACTTCGAAACCTGTCAGCTTCATGAAGCCTTGCTGGGTGTTGCTATCCCAGACAAACTCACCCTGCAGCTTGTCATTGCCGTGTGGACCAACTGAACCAGCTACGACCAGTGCCCCCCGATCCTTCAGCTTGCTGTAGGAAAGCTGAGGTGGCTTGGAGGGGACAACCACAGCAAAGAGGAGTGTCGCAGCAACAAGCCAGCCAACCCAGGTAAGGGTGCTGTTCGCTCGGGGGTTCGGGCGAGGAGATGGTGCTGGGACAGGCTCAACCTTGGCCGGTGCTGGAACATGTTTCTCAGGTGTGAAAGCAGCAGCTTGCACCTGGAGACGGGTCAGCAGATGAACTGGCAGCGATTCCTGCTCTTCTTTCTGGAATGCCAGATCAAGAGCAGCAGCTGCATAGTCGAAGGTCTCGGCATTCATTTCAGGATAATGACTGAGTAAGCAGCGCAGACCTGCTTCCTCAGCTGCATCAGCTCCCTGCAAGGCCCGATCAGCGAGAAGAGAGTAAACGTGTTCCAGAGGGAAGTTTTCTCGATTCATGTTAGAGTCCCCCCGGAATGGCAGTTTGGGGAGTAATCACCGGGGTAGCGAGGCCAAGGACTTCGCGCAGCTTGATTAGTCCACGCCGGGCATGGGTTTTGACCGTGCCCAGTGGCAGACCGGTGTTCTGCGAGATTTCCTCGTGAGTGAGACCATGGTAGACAGCCAGTGTCAGCACGCGTTGCTGTTCTGGTCGCAGTTCCTGGAGAGCTGCTGCAGCCTTGGAAGCTTCATCTACGAGATCGACACGATTGGTGTCCGGAGATTGCTTGCTGGGTACTCCTTCGGGTAGTTGCACCAGCTCAGGACGACGCACAATCTTCCGTCGTCGGTCAATCAATCGGCGGCGGGCAATCATGGTGATATACGTAGGCTCGCTCGAAAGACTGGGGTTATATCGGTCGGCATTCTTCCACAACTCGACGAAGATTTCCTGCACCGCATCTTCGGCTTCGGTGGCATTGCCGAGGAACCGTCTCGCCAGGGACCAGACCAGGCCGCCATATCGAGTCAGACACTCTTGTACGGCAGCTTTCTCACCCCGGGCGATCCGTTGTAGGAGACTATTCGCCACAGTACGGGTTCCGCAGTTGGTTGTACGTGTTACCGCCCGAGACCGACTTTGTGCCTTCAACGGCACACTCTGCTGAACGGCACGGAAGCCGGGCATTGGGCGACGAAGAAGTATGCCTGTTGACACAGTACACGCTTCCTATCAAGGAGGTTCTTAGCGGGAGCAGCACGAAGTACAAGAGGTGTGAACGCTCTTCTTCAGCTTTTCCTTCTACACCGACATACTTCGTCGGAATGACTGATGTGGATGCAACCAGATGGTACCCCGCAAAGGCGGAACATTGTTACAGCGCCAGCTGGGTTAGCTGGGAGAAATCGTTAGGTACAGATGCGTCCATCAAGTAATCTGTTGGGCATTGAGATCATTTTCTTGAGGTTCAACATGGCTCTGCAGCAGAAGTTTACACGGCTCATTCTGGAAGCTCTCGAAGACCGCACCGTGCCCGCCACGCTGGTCAGCCCGAACCGGGTGACGTTTCAGGATATCGATGGCGATCTGGCAGAGGTGGTATTCTCGAAGCCGGTGCTGAACGCGGGTAATGTGAACGAGGCCCTGGTCTTCAATACTTCCTCCGTGAACGGGAACAATTCCACTCGGCAAAGTCTGCAGCAACTGAACTTGGTGTTTCAGGGTTCATTCGAACTCGAAGGTGGCGATATTACGGTTCGTGTAACCAAGAAAGCCCCACGGGGCGATGGCGAAGTGCATGTGGGGGAAGTCTTTTCGTACGGATATGGCTATGGTCAACTTCGCTTCGCTGGCGATGTGCGCCGGTTTAACATGTATAGCTACAATGGTGACCAATTGCTGGCTCAGAAGCTAGATGTCAATTCGATAGGACGATTCGAACCACAAATTAGCTTCTCTTCACTTATTGGCACTATCGGTACGTTCCAGGTGCGGCAGGATTTATCCGGCTCAGTGTTGACAGGGCTGAATGACTTCGACACTACTCACATCACGATCAACAAGATGATTGTAGGTGGGAATATTAAGGGTAAGTTCCAAACCGAGCATGCAATTGAAGAGATCACGATCAATGGCAATATTGATGGGACCGCATTTTCCCCATCCTCAGGCGTCTTCTATCGGGGTGCGTTTTACTGTGGAGCTGTCAGCCATTTCACCTTGAAAGGATCCGTACTCGGCGGCACCACGGGTAGTTCCGGGCAACTGGCCTTCATTCCTGGTCTGGGTGAGGTAGGCACGGTGTACATAGGCGGGAGCGTCCGAGGTGATTCCATCTTCAGTGGAAATGTGGCCATCCTGGGAGGCGCTGAGAGTTTGACCATCAATGGATGCATCATCGGCGGAGACGGTGAATTCTCGGGCTGGGTACAGCCCGGTGAAACACCCACTATTCTCGTCAAAGGCTCTATTCTCGGTGGCAAAGGGGCTCGCTCCGGGCTGCTGAGCAACCAGACCTTTGATGTACCCTTCACGAAGACTACTGAAAGCGTGACCATCGGCGGAAGCGTGGTGGGCGGTGCAGGCGAAGAATCGGGGCAAGCTCACTTTGTGAATCCAGTTCAACAGTTCCGTGTCGCCGGATCGTTGCGTGGCGGTGCTGGACTCAGGTCAGGCACCATCAGCTTCGATTCAGGAGTGATGGAAGCCATTCTGCAAGAGATTGTTGGCAGCAGTGGCGATGGCAGCGGCGTGTTCAGTGCTGCCGACTTCGATCCAGATCAGGCCATGCACTATGTCTTTGTGCAAAGGTCGATCAAAGGAGGCAGTGGACAATTCGCTGGTGTCGCCGACCTGACTGGAAGTTTTCAGCTTCGCGTGAATGGCTCTGTGGTGGGTTCCACCGGAAGCCAAAGTGGGTTCGTACGGTTCAATTTCATGGATACACCCCCCTCGAGTGGCAGCACTTTCTCGGTACGTGGCTCGATGGTGGGTGGTAAAGGCACACAGAGTGGGTCAGCCAGTCTGGGTTCACCCATGGATCTGGTTACGATTCAGGGTGACCTCGCAGGCAACGCCGGTGTCGTTTCCGGATCGCTCGGCATCGGCACTACCGTCAAACAACTCGTAGTGGGTGGCAACCTGAAAGGTGGCTCCGGCTTCCGTTCGGGCGGAATCGACCTGTTCTTTGCATCCCTCGATTCGGTTCAGCTTCGCAAGAACCTGATCGGTGGCACCGGAGAACAGAGCGGTGGGGTCTCGTCCATTCAGAGCACCGTGAAATCAGTCCAAGTAGGAGGAAACATCGCTGGTGGTATGGGAAACCAGTCAGCAGTCATTCAGCTTGATTCGATTGACTCGCTGCAGGTCAATGGATCTATCTTGGGTGCTAAGGATGGTGTGCTGGCAGGCGGTGTCAACATTGCCAACTTCATCAACACCGCGCGAGTCGGAGGAGACATCGCTGGGTTCTACGGCTACATCCAGGTCGGCCAATACCTCGGCCAGGGCTACCTCGGTTCGCTTTGGGTTGGCGGCAGTATCCGTAACAGTGCCGTCATCAGCACCGGGGCCATCGGGAACATCACGGTGAGAGGCAGCATTCTGGCAAGCGATGACTCTGCCACGTATATCATCGCCCACGGTGCAACCACAGGCTACTCTACGCCTGGGCAACCTTATCTGCTCAACTCGCTCACCGTACAAGGCAGCGTCACCAATACATTGCTACTCTTTGGAACCACACCTTCGGATGATGTCTTGCTGGCCAAGGTGGGCACCATCACCGTGGGCAAGAACTGGCAGAACAGCCAGCTCATCGTGGGGTATGCCGCAGGTGTTGATGGCCTCATCGGCACCGAAGACGATGTCCGCCTTACCACCGAGGCATCGACCCTCGACAGTCTGGTGATTGCTGGCAAGGTACTGGGGCCGAAAACAAGTTTGATCCAGGCCGCACTAGTCTCGCAACTGCAACTCGGCCAAGACTTGGTTGCTCTCAACACAGGCGAACTGAACGACGATCTTGTGCTTTCGCAAGTCATGAGGATATACGAGAAAGTATAGCCTCTCAGCACCCCCTCATCCCCGGTTAATTCCTTCTGAGTGACCCACGCCGAAAGAGTTAGGCCACCATAAGCTGACGACACCTGTCTTTCGCTCAATTCTTCGAGGATGATGTCATGCGCCGGCTGCTTCTGGGGTTGGCTGTTTTCTCTCTCATCACCACCTGCCTGCAAGCGACCGATTGGCCACAATGGCTCGGTCCGAAACGGGATGGCGTCTGGCGGGAATCCGGTCTTCTGGAGAAGTTCCCTGAGAAAGGGCTCAACATTCGCTGGCGCACGCCGTTGGGCAAAGGCTATGCCGGGCCAGCCGTAGCGAATGGTCATGTGTTTGTGATGGATTGGAATCGTCTGAAGGATAAGGATGGCAACAATATCAAGCCCACCAAGGAAGGTATCCCTGGTAATGAACGACTACTTTGCCTCGACGAGACAACGGGCAAGATTGCGTGGGAATATACATATGAAGCCAAGTACAAACTTTCGTACCCGAATGGACCACGCGTCACTCCGGTGATTGAAAATGATCGCGTCTATGGTATTGGTGCCATGGGGCATTTCTTCTGTGTCGATGCCAGGACGGGTAAGGAAGTTTGGTCGAAGAATCTGACGAAGACATATAGCACCGAGCCGCCTGTCTGGGGCTTTTCTGCACATCCACTCATTGTTGGCGATCTGATCTACACCCTTGTTGGTGGCAAGGATTCCGCAGTCGTTGCTTTCGACAAAAAGACAGGTGAAGAAAAGTGGAAGGCGCTCAATGCTCAGGAAGTAGGCTACGCCCCTCCAATCCTGATGAATGCTGCAGGACAGGATCAGCTCATCATCTGGCTCAGCGAAACACTTAATGGACTCGATCCCAAAACAGGCAAAGTGCTGTGGACGCACAAGTATCCCAGCGATGGCAAGGTGGATCGCCCAGCGGTCTCCATTGCCATGCCTCGTCAGGTTGACAAAGATCAACTCTTTATCACAACCGTGTACCATGGGCCTCTGATGGTCAAACTACACCAGGATACGCCCGCAGCCAGTGTAGTCTGGCAAGTGGCAGGGAATATGGCCAAGCTACCTGAAGGTTTGACCGCATTAATGGCGACGCCAGTATATCTGAAGGGCCATCTCTATGGTGTGGATATGAAAGGCCGGCTAATGTGCTGCGATGCCAATGATGGCAAAGTGAAGTGGGAGACGTTTGATCCGATCATCGACGACAAGGCCCGTGCTTCCAAGCGTAAGATTCGGGAAATCGACTGTGGCAATGCATTCCTGGTGCAACTGGGTGAAGGCAGCGAACATTTCCTGCTCTTCAATGACACAGGGTATGTGATCAAAGCCAGGCTAACGTCTGAAAAGTATGAAGAGCTGGGTCGCTTCAAGCTGATCGAACCGACTCATGATGCCCGCGGTCGAACAGTGGTATGGTCTCATCCTGCGTGCGCCAACAAACACATCTATGCACGGAATGACAATGAAATTCTGAGTGCATCGATGCAGCAACAATAGAAGTGAAAAGTAGCCCCTCTTCCAGCAAGGGAAGAGGGGCATAAAATGGAATTGTTATCTTCTCGTGATCGGGTGATGCAACCCACCCCCACTAACACCCTTGGTCTTCGTCCCATACCTGGTCCAGATCCGGTTACGATGCCGGATTACACAACTTGGATCTGGGCTATCCCTCTGGTGTTGATCAGTATTCTGGCATTCTGGTGGACGCGTCAGAGACCTGGACGTGTATTTACGCCCCTGGAACAGCTAGAGGCTATTCTGGATAAGACAAAACCAGTTCCTGATCGATTTCTGCGGGCAGACCACTTGCTTCGGGAATACCTTGCGTGGCGACATGATCCAGCATGGCTGACCACGACCAGTAATGCCACGCAGCCCCTGTGGAAGGCCCTGTTTCCTGAAGATGCTGACCTGGCATTAGGACGATATCTATGGTTCACCAGCCTGGATGCCTGTCGGTTTGGCAAAGATATTCTCAACGAGGAACAACTTTTTGCCTACTGCCTGGAAGTACAGCGGCTCATCACACATGTCGAAAGTCAGCATGAAAAAGAAGTGAAAAGGGCCAGTTCTTCACCAGCATGAAACAAATTGCCCTCGAGCGGCGAATTAACTTATATCGGCTGCAGCAAGGTAGTGACTTTAATTGCTACACTTGTTTGTAGTATGGTGCAACAGTCTTGTAATAGTTTCAGAATGTACAGTAGTGTACAAAATAAACCTATTACAAAGTGGTGTACCTGAAGCAGCGGAACCTAGCCTCTGGACTACGGTTTTCTAGAAAAACAGAAGAAAATGCTCAAGGACGGAGACTTTGGCATCCTTCTTGCCATATAGTTTGGCATCAACCTACCCCCACCCTGTGCAAGGATGTACTCTCATGCTTGTTCTCACTCGTCGCCCCGGTCAGAGAATTGTCATCGATGACAACATTGTTGTCAGCGTGGTGTCCATGAAAAATGGCCAGGTTCGCCTCGGTATCGATGCGCCATCCAGCGTGCACATCGTTCGGGAAGAACTGCAGCACACGCCCCCCAAGCCGTCTATACCAGCACTCATCGCACAACGTGCAGGACTTTCCGCTTCGCTGAATTAGGCGTAAGCCCTACGGCAGGATGTTCGTGCTGAATATCACTCCGGTTCTCAACTACTTCCCATTGATGCACCAGTCGCACTTTGACGATGTCGTTAGACAGGGCATGGCGCCCCGTCCCTTCTTCGCTAGGATGCGATCATGGTTTGTCGAACCCAGGCTTCCCGGCTTTGGCCGCTCTTTCTGAGTATTGCCTTCATTTGCCTGGTTCTCTCCACCAGTTTCATCAAGGCCGATGACCAGGCAGTACAGCCTGCGTCATGCTATGCCTGTTGCCATACGACGCTGCCAGCCTGCCTTGACGTGGTGAAGTGCCTGCGGATCCAGGGCAAGGTGCTGGATTTCACACAGAACCATGGCCGGGACCGTCGTATCTACTCCCCCAGTCTGGGGGACAAACGAGATCTGTATCTTTATTTACCACCCGGCTATTGTGCAGAAAAGCAGTACCCGGTGATGATCGTGCTCCATGGCATACTGCAGGATGAACGTGCCTTTCTTGACTGGGTGGTGAAGCCTTTGGATGATGCTATTGTCGCGGGGAAGTTGCCTCCAATGATAGTTGCTGCGCCTGATGGCAGCTTTACGGGAAATCCCGATCCGTGGGATTCAGGCAGTTTTTATGTCAATGGTCCACGAGGCAACTTCCAGTCGTGGATCGAAGACGACTTGTGGCACTTCCTGCTTTCGAACTTCTCCCTTCGGCCTGAACCGGAAGCTCACGTGATGGCAGGAGCTTCCATGGGTGGCGTGGGAGCGTTCTGTATCGGTTTGCGTCACCCGGAACGCTTTGGCTTGCTTGTCGGCTTAATGCCTGCACTTAACCTTCGATGGATGGACCGGTACGAAAACTACCTGGCACCCTTTGATGCTAACAACTGGGGCTGGCGAAACCGTGTCGATAACCCACGCGAGGTCATTGGCAAGTTCGGGCCACTCAAGATTCACATGAAGGATATCCTGATTCCCGCCTTTGGACGAGGCAACTCTGCCATTCAGCTTGCCAGCGAGAATAACCCGATTGAGCAGATCGATCGACACCACGTGAAGCAGGGGCAGTTTCAGATGCTGATTACGATTGCAGGGAGGGATAATTTTAACCTCAACGCCCAGGCACACAGTTTCGTACATCTCGCCCGTCACCGTGGCTTGCAGGTGGATACGTATGAAATGCCCCGTGGTACGCACGACATTGGCACTGCCCAGAAAATGATACCTACCGTATTTGATTGGCTGCAACAGAAGCTGGCAGCTTATCAGTAACGAACCATGCTGGGATCGACCTGCAGAGACCAGGCGTCGATCCCACCTTGCAATGACATGACACCGGACAGTCCCTGCTGTTCCAGAAAACATGCAGCGTGCCAGCTCCGCACACCATGATGACAGTAGACGACCAGCAGAGCATGGCCCGGCTGGACTTCCTGCCAGCGTGCTGGCAATTCCTGCAAGGGCAGCAGCTGGCTCTGTGGCAATGCAACGTGCGCGTGCTCCACAGGCAACCGTACATCCAGAAGATGTACTGCCTGGCCTTTGTTGAGCATGGAAGCCAGCTCCAGCGGTGTGATTTCTGATGGCATGAACGTGACTTTATTTTGTATCAGTGACAGTACCCCGACGTACGTCACCGCGCTGGTTTGCTTGAATATAGTCGTGAGACGTGAGATCGAGTGCAGTAAGCCAGCCGTCTGGACCGTAGACCCAGGTATCGATGCAGAGATGATGACCTGCTGACAGTGGCAAACCGCTGGGTTGATGGGTGTGACCGCAGACGACAATCAATCCTGAGGGATGTGGCTGGGGATTGTTCCACTTTAGCCAGCGTAGTTGATCCCAAGGCTGCTGTTCGAGCGGAAGTGATGGATCAGTGCCACCGTGTACACAGAGATGCCCAGCTTCTTCGACGGCATCGACCATGTCTTCCCGGATGAAGTGCCAGTGCTCAGGCGGAATGGAGTCAGGCCAGCCGGGAGCAATGCCGGTCGTATTGCCGTAGGATTGCAGCGTCTCCTTTCCGCCATAGTGCTGCCAGACTTGTGCGTAACCAGGCAGGTCACGGGCAATCAGCAGCATCTCTTCATGATTGCCCTTAATGACACTGACAGGTCGCAGTTTGCGCAGTGAAATGATTCTGTCGATGACCTTGCAGCTGTCAGGTCCACGGTCTATCAGGTCGCCCAGAAAGATGAGATGGTCGTCGGGCTTTAATTCCAGAGCTGACAAGAGGGTATCGAGTGCGGTCAGGCAGCCGTGCACGTCGCCAATCGCCCAGTAACGCATGGTTGTTATTACCGAGTGGAAGAAAAGCCGGGTTGATGCGCGGCTAGCAATGCCTTCCCCGCCTGGATATCACGAGCTTGTGGGGCCAATGGGCTTCCCCGATATTCCAGTTCCCAGCAACAATGAAGAGCATAGATATCTTCAGGACTCATCTGCGGATGGGTTTCACCAAGCAGGGAAAAGGTGATGGAGCCTACCATGCCCACGCCATTCTGATAGTGGTTGTGTTCCAACTCGGATGACTCCTCATCCACTTCATAATGATAAGCAAAAAGCCAGACCGGACGACGATCGCGTGTTGGTGGCCAGTAGAGCTCCCGTGTGTCGAGAAGATGTATCTCATCAGGAGCGCGGCCAAACTCATCAGGATGGGCGAGCCAGGCAACCAACTCAGCCTGTGCCTGAAAGACAGGCTCCAGCACTTCACGTGGGATTGCTTCCTCCAATTCCAGTTCGCGCAGGTAAAGACAAGCCTGCTTGCTATGCTCTGGAACCCGACAGAGCCGGGCCAGCATGTTAATACCTGCTGCGCTACCCAGCTTGGCAGAGGCCCAGGCACCTTCCATCTGAACCATGGGACTGGTGTGATCCAGGGAGAGCGCCAGCAATTCTGCGCGTTGGCCACCATGAATGAATGGCAGACTGGCTGCAGCACTCTGTGCATAGCTGTGAAATTGAGGATCCTGCATGGTCAGATATTGTCGCAGCAGCTCATAGCCAGCCTCCGTATCGAATGGATGCGCATCCAGTTTTTCGGCCAGACTGAACGTGTTCACCCAGTCAAGGTAGGCCACACCGATGAAACCCGCAGGCAGGGGATGACTGAGGGCGATCAGGATGCGCTCCGCATGAGGATGGCCCATCTCCAGCTGGCGGAAAATGACAGACCAGAGCCTGCCTTCCTGATGCAGACCTTCCTTGGCTGCAAGAATGATGCGTTCCGCCCCGGCATTATCTTGAAACAAGGCAAAGAGCTTGAGCAGATAGAGCAGATCCAGTCGATTGGAGCGTTCGTCGAACAACTGAATCAACGGAGGGAGACCATACACCTTGAGAACATCAAAGGCTTCCCGGGTTTCCACTTGTTGAAAGAGTCCCACAAGCCAGTCGAGTGAGGTGCGGGGGGTGACGGGAAGATCAGGTGTTTCTGGAGGCAGCTCAATCAGTCGAGTGAGTGCCAGGCAAATAGCGTGTGCACTGGAGGCAGAGCGCACCTTATAGTCGCCCAATTGGGCAATCTCACGAATGAGGTCGCCATTGGGCAATAGACCGCGGGCCAGGGCTGCTTCCAGCGAACCTACTGCGGCCATGACTGGCGGGTTCTCCGAGGATATCAACACCTTGGCATTTGTTGTAGGTGATGGTGTCTGATCTGGTTAGGGATGTTCCTGGTAACTTCCTGTGATCGGCTGAGTAGAATGCTCTTCATGAACATCCTCATGATGGGTACCGGCACCTTTGCCGAACCAACTTTTCAAGCATTGCTCCGCAGCCGACATCGGGTCGTGGGCCTGGTTACCAATCCTGACCGGCCCAGTGGTAAAGAACGCGACATGGAGCGTGGGATCAAGAAGATTGCGGTCGATGCCGGTGTGTTGACGTTTCAACCGCTGAGTATCAACACGCCTGAGTCCATCGAGCACCTCAAGACAGTTTTTCATCCTGACATTTACGTTGTTGCTGCGTATGGACAGATTCTTTCCAATGAGGTGTTGAGCGTACCGCCTCGTGGCGGGATCAATGTGCATTCCTCCCTGTTGCCCAGGTTTCGTGGAGCGGCTCCGATTGCCAGGGCCATACTCGAAGGTGAGACAGAAACAGGGGTGACAATTATCCGGATGACGCCGCGGATGGACGCAGGGGAAATGCTGGGCCAGGTGAAGGAGCCGATCCACCGTCATGATACGGCTGGAACTCTGGAAGCGCGATTGGCTGCTGCCGGTGCAGCTCTTGCTCTGCAGGTGCTGGAGCAGATAGAGGCGGGTACGGAGCAAGGAGTACCTCAGGATCTGAAGCTGGTGACCAAGGCGCCGAAGTTGACCAAGGAGATGGGCCTGGTCGATTTCAAGCGTACCGCACATCAGGTGGATTGCCAGGTAAGGGCCATGCAGCCGTGGCCGACGCCGTATACCTACTGTCATCGTCAAAATGGTGGACCGCTTCGTCTGATAGTGTTACGGGCTGAACCGGATCCAGCACAGACGACGGACCAGCTGCCGGGGCAGGTTATTGGACTCTCTGCAGACTTATGCAGCATTGCCTGTGATCAAGGCACAGTCATTCGACTGGTGAGTGTTCAACCCAGCGGGAAGAAGGCACAGTCGATAGCTGATTTTATTCGAGGGTATCGGCTGCAGGTGGGAGATCGATTCGGGGCAGAGTAACCTCATTCACGGAAAGTCGCATAACTGTTTTCCGTCTCCCACAGGCTCACCTCCACTACGGGGAAGCCATGCTTCTTGGCTTCCAGGTAGATCAGCTTGGCAATCACTTCTGCAGTGGGGTTTTCATCCACCAGGAAGTAAGGTTCGTTCTGCTTCTTGAATTCGGGTAAAATCGGGTCATTGCGGTGCAATATCATTTTGTGATCGAGATTACTATCGATCCAGGTCTGCATCACCCGCTTGATCTCGCTGAAGTCCACGACCATCCCCAGCGCATCGAGCTTATCGCTTTCAATGGTGATGACGGCGGTACCGTTGTGACCATGCAGATGACGACACTTGCCAGCATAATTGAGCAGGCGATGGCCGTAGCAGAAGTGAATTTCACGAGTGACGCGGTGCATGGGGTGTCCAGTTTCAGATGACAGGAGCCAGATTAAGTTAGCTTGGAGTCATATGCAATTATTCTACTGGTTGCTGACTTCTGGATTCTGTCTCCGGTACTCCGTTCCATCCTTCATCCCCGTATCGTGAAACGCTTTGATGCGTTCGGCACACTTGTTACAGCGGCCACAATGAAGCCCATCGACAGGCTGAATACAGGAGAAGGAAAGCTCCAGTGGCAAGCCCTGACCATGCTGCATCACCTCGACCTTGTGCAGTTGGCCGAACGGGGTGAGGATACGAAGCTGTGGATCATTCACGCCCTCACCTATGGCAGCAGCAAAGTGCTGGAAGAAAGCGGGAGAGGCATCAGGGAAAGGATTGGAACTCAATACGCCTAATGCCAGTTGTTTGACGCCATGGAGATGACACCAGAGCAAACCCTTGAGCGTGAGCAGCAGGTTGCGGCCAGGAAGATAGACAGCCTCATCGGGTGTACTGGCATCGGGTACTTTCTCTCCTGTCGTGCTCCAGTGTACGCCGTATAGATCCCGGGTAGGCTGATCCAGCACTACCAGCGGTTGCAGATTCGGGAAGTGCGGATGAATCGCATGCAGGTAACGGTGCAAATGCTCCAGCTCGACACTTTCCCATGCCAGCCCGGAACGAATGTAGATCGGTGATACCTCTCCACCCAGACGAGCTTGATGTGCGACCAGGATAGCACTGTCCAGGCCACCACTGGTGAGCACAGCTGAAGGGAATGTGGGCATAAACACCTATGCGTGTTCAACATCTTGTCATGCTCAATCTACGAAGAACACGGTATGCCAGTTTCGCTTCCCACATGACGTAAGGGGATACCACGTCTACTATAACCCCACCACTTCTCCCACGGTGATCTATGGATAGCCACGAACACGATCAGTTGATGAAGGATGTGAACGCTTTCTGCGAAGAGATACGTCCCCATGAGGAGATCTGTTATCTCGAACACAAGTTCAACGATCAGGTATTGCCCCTGGCGAAGAAGTACAACATTCTGGGTATGCCGGTGCCCAAGGCACTTGGCGGGCGTGGCGCAAGTGCTGTTTCGTATCTGCGTGCGCTGGCTCGGATTGGCCGCGAAGGCACAGGCGTTCGCACTTTCTTCTCGGGGCAGACCAGCATTGGCCAGGCTCCCATTCTGGCCTGGGGCAATGATGACCAGAAGAAACGGTACCTTCCTGCTTCGTGTCGAGGCGAGAGAATTCTGGCCTTTGGCCTCACTGAGCCCGATGCAGGTTCCAATCCACTGGAAATGACCAGCACCTACACCCGCGATGGCAGGAACTTCAAGCTCAATGGCGTGAAGTATCTGATCAGCAATGGCGGGATTGCTGATGCAATTGTCACATTTGCCTATCCAGCGGATCAGCCCAAGGGGCGAATCAGCGCATTCATCATTGATACACGTCAGCCCGGCTTTCAGGCCGAAGATCTGGTTGCCAAGTGTGGGATGTATGCATCCAACACAGCCATGTTCCAGATGGACAACCTGCATGTGCCTGCTGAAAATCTGCTGGGTGAGGAAGGCAATGGCTTCCGCATTGCCATGTGGTCGCTGGTGACCGGTCGCTTAAGCGTTGCTGCAGGTTGCCTGGGTGTCATCGAAGACTGCCTGGCGGAGGTACTGCACTATGCCCGTGAAAGGCATCAGCATGGCAAGCCCATCGGCAAGCACCAACTGGTACAGGATCATATTGCCCGCATTGAAATGTGCCGGCTGACAACGGACGCAGTTGTGATGCTGGCAGCTCAGGCCAAGGACGCCTGTGATGCCAACCCCGGTGACCAGTCCCTGCGCAGTAAAGCCGATATGCTTGCGGCCCAGGCCAAGTACCAGGCTTCAAACGCAGCCTGGGAAGCAGCTGACCGTGCTGTGCAGGTCTTCGGCGGGCGTGGCTGGTCCACCCTTTATCGTCCGGGTCGGCACATCAATGATGTCCGCGTCTGTCGCATCTACGAAGGTACCGATGAGATCATCAAACTGAAGATTGCTAGTTCGCTGCTTGGAAAGGACTTTGAGGCGTTTAAGTAGGCTGACATCGGGCTGTCTCGTTATCCCGCGAGACTTAAAGCCACCCGATGTTGAACGGCCAGCCTGGCACTTTCAAACAGGAGCAGCCAGGCTGAACGCTCGTCTTCTGCATTCCTGCTATTGTCTCCTTCCTCCAGCGGAGCAACGTCGTTGATCTGCTCGGTTGTCTCATCCGATAGCTCGCCCGAGCGTAGTGGTATTCCCAGAAGTGGAGCTAGCTCGATCAACTCCACGAGCAGTCGTGGGGCAGAACCAACCCACAGGTCGACAACCTTATTGAAAATTCTCTCCGTGTGATCTGTGAGAAGTGGTGTTACAAAGTCCAAAGGAAGGTACGCCACCCGGTAAGGGTTTTTCGTGAGCAGTTCCAGATGAGGCGCATTCATTCGCTCGCTGGCCTTTTCCGCCAGTTCCATCAAACCCCCCGCGCCATGATGATCAAGTGCCGAGCGGCCAAAGAGGCCATCGTTGTACACATCAGGCGATTCGGCTGGCTCGACGTACTGGGGCAGTTTGGACTGCTTCAGGGCCTGATTGATGGACTTGATGTAATTTGCGGCCGAGGCTTGCGATTCCTCGGTGTAAGAGGCGTGGATGCCCATGAAGAAGCCAACTGACATAAGCCTGCACTCCTCAACGGGTCATCACAATGATTACCAGTAGCTATGTCACTTTGACTCGTACGGCATCAGAATCTCTTCCATCTCCGCATCGATGAACGACTTCCAGCCGCCGTAGATGATCTCTTTGCCGAGCTTGGTGACATTCTTGAAATAACGGTCGCTGGGACGGGCACCTGTCAGGCGGCGGGTGAGGTCCTGGCAGCCGATGTCAGCTGCGGTTTGCAACACCACATCGGTCTGGCGTCCACCATACAACGCCGTACAGAGTATGGTGATGGCATCCTGCACCCTTTGCGATAGCTCGGACATCCGGCACTGGCGATCAGCCAGGGCCAGCTGATGCGTCCGCATGGCAGCACTGATATCGACCCCGGCTTTGTTCAGCCAGTTGACGGCGTACTCAGCATGGCCACGGAGAGCTTCGTTCATGGTGGGTAGCGGAGCTTTGGTCTTGCCGCTCATCTTTTGCGCCATCATCCACTTGCTGTATTCCCAAAGCGGGCCTTTGAGTGCCCACAGGTGGGCAGGGTTGGCGAAACTGGGCTTGCGGACGCCGAGCTTGGCCAGCGTCTGGCCGATGGGTTCGAAGAACTGGGTGCCATGGGCTTTGACCAGCGACTTGAAGAACGCCATGCCAAGCATTTCGCCTTCACCTTCGTAGATGCAGGGGGCGAGGAACTCGTGGACGTTGTCGCCGAAGTGATGGCCATGCAGGAAGGAGCGGCCGCCATGCGACTTCATGCAGAGTTCGATAGCTGCTTCCTTCTGTGTTTCGCTGCCGAAGATCTTGGCAATGATGCATTCCATCTCGCCACGATAGCCCTGGTCAATCAGCCCGGCACACCAGGCGACCAGTGCATCGCTGGCGACGATCATGCCGGCAAGGCGTCCTACGCGTCTCTGAAGCAATTCCCGGCTGGCGATCGGTTGGCCGTAGGTGATGCGATAGCGTGACCAGGGAAGCATGCCCGCCATCATCGATCGCATGTTGCCTGCTGCCCCGGCACACAAGGCGACGCGGCCCAGGTTCAGACCGTGGTAGGCAATGGTCAACCCATCACCCTTGGTGGGCTTGAGAAGGTTCTCTGCAGGTACCTTCATGTCTTTGAAGATCATGCCCTGGTTATGCGTATGCTTCAGGGCATGCAGGCCATACTTCCTGATCTGGAAGCTTTCGTTCTCCTGTTTGGGGAGATCGACGATGAGCACCGCAGGCTTCTTGTCGATGAGGCACACCAGGCCAATGGTGCGGCCAGGAACCACATTGGTGATGAAGAGCTTTTCGCCTGTCACCAGGTAGTGATCGCCTTCGAGGCGGGCTGTGGTCTTGAGAGCGGTCAGGTCGCTGCCAGCCCCGGGTTCGGTCAGGGCAAAGGCGGAGAGACGCTTGCCGGTGGCAAGGTCGGGTAGGAAGCGTTGCTTTTGTTCGGGAGTGCCGAAGGTGCGGAGCGGATCGACGGCACCGATGCAGCCATGTACACTGGCGAGGCCCGAAACCGTGGCATCGTACATGGCCATACGGGTCAGGAACGGGGCAAAGGATGCAAAGGGCACGCCTGAGCCGCCGTATTGCTTGTCAACAAGCAAGCCCCAGTAGCCAGCACCACCGAGTTCTTCGAGCACCGAGGCAGAGACCTTGTTCTCTTTGTCCAGCAGGGTCTTCTTATCGCGATGGGTCCGGATGATGTCCACCGAGCGATCCATCACCTTTTTGGCATCGCCGGGAACGATGGGGTCGGAACTGGTGAAGAGTTCCACCGGCACACCCTGATCCCACACTGCCCGGTGCGCAGGGCTGGCAGTGGTCTGGAACTTAGCAGCAAAGAGCTGCTCGACCTGGTCGTCGGCACGATCGATGGCCCCGGTGCGACGGGCTTCATCCTCGGATTTGCCACCCAGCTTGAGTGCCGTTTCGGCGAACGAGGCTTTCGGTTCATCCAGTACAGCAGCACCACGGTCGTTATTCATCGAAGAAGTCCTCAGTTCGGTGGTCGACTGTGCCTATCGTAGCATAGGAGCGGGGTGACACAAGCGCGAGGTACGGCTATGTGACGACTCAGTCATCTTCTTCCAAGGTGGGTCGATCTGCTTCGGAGGCGATGTCCTCGTAGATATCTGCAGGCGACCTGTCGCTGTAGAGGACTGCCATCAAACCAGGAAAATAGCGATCCATGGAGATCAGGTTGGAACGCAGGAGATTATCAATCATGGGCTTCGTCAGTTCACCACCTTCGGCATCGATACTGGTTTTGAAGCGGACTTCGCCATCGTTCATATCCATTTCATAGTTGCCCAGCATCAGTCCATAATTGGCCCGGGTCATGAATTCAATGATGTCGGCTCGCTTATCTTCAGGGATATGCACGGGCAGGATGGAGTAGAAACGCAGCCAGTGCTTTTCTTCATCCACGATAGAGAAGCACTGCCAGGAGCCACTACGACCTTTGAATGACAATGTCAGGGCCAGCAAGTCCTGGTCTTCTTCGAGGATGGTGTACTTCCAGCCGTCGTCAGTCAGGAAATCGACTACTGCGTTGAATATCTGGCCCATGTTGCTTCAATCCAGAAACGGGTAATGTAGAGTACTCATTCTACGCAACACCAGTCTTTTTGCGGAATGCCAATGAGCTGGAAATCCTCCCGCAGGCACTTGTGCTGTGCAATTGATGGTTTATCATCACACCACCTTAATTTCCCGGGAAGGATAGAACATGCTGCGTTCGCTGTGTCAGGTTGCACTGGTGTTTGGGTTGCTTTCACTCGCAGGCTGTGGCAAAAGCAATGATGTCATCGCGGAGGAAATGATAGGTGCCATCAACGAACTATCTGATGCCCTCGATACCGCTGACAAAACGAAAATACAGGCAGCGTCGACGAAATTCAGCAACTTGATGAAGAAACACAAGGACAAGAAAGTCACCGAAGCTGAAAACAAACGAGTCATGGATAAGTACAAACCGCAAATGGAAACAGCCATGAAACGGATGATGGGCTCCATGATGAAGGCATCAACCTCAGGTAAGCTGACACAGCAAGACATGCAGGAAATCATGGAACCCATGAAAAGTCTGGGCAAGTAATCTCTCGTCGCCGTGGCCGAACTTGCCAATCCTGACAAAAAGGTAGATCATTACTTGACGTCATTTCAGGGCAGTCTACACTATAGATATCGAAATGAGATTCAGTCTCAATAACGGTGCCTGCCTCCATGCTGCCCCTTGAGTGCCTGCAATCCAATGAGCACGCTGAAGTAGCCGAAGTGGTGGGCGATCCTTCGTGGGTGGCCCGTATGGCTGACCTCGGTGTGCAGCATGGGGCGCAACTTCGCATGGTAGCACCCGGTTCCCCCTGCCTGTTTCAGCTGGGTCAGTGTCAGCTCTGCCTCCGTACCGACCCCAAGAACTGCATCTACGTTCGTCCTCTCCAAGAGACTGCTTGTGACACCGCTTCCTGAGATTGGCCTGGCGAAGCCTGCCATTATCGTGAGCATCACCGGCTCGGATCATCTTACCCAACGCCTGTATGAACTCGGCCTGATCGAAGGTGATCCCATCGAGATCATTGGTGTTGCTCCGTTAGGTGATCCGCTCGAAATCCAGGTGCGTCATGGCGTCCTGAGCCTGCGTAAGTCGGAAGCTGCCCGGATCCTGGTGGAGGTGCAGGCATGACCGCGCCTCCTGCCGCCTCGCTTCGCACCATCACCGTCGCCCTGGTGGGCAATCCCAATACTGGCAAGACGACCCTCTTCAATGCCCTCTCCGGCATGCATCAGAAAGTCGGAAACTATCCCGGCGTCACGGTCGAGAAGAAGGTCGGCACCTTCAAGGTGAATCAGACGATCATTCACCTCATCGACCTGCCCGGTACCTACAGCCTCGCTGCGCGCAGTCCTGATGAACTGGTCACGGTCGATCTGCTCCTCGGCCAGCAGCCAGGGGAACCCAGGCCTGATGTCATTCTGAACATTGTCGATGCCAGCAATCTGGAACGGCACTCCTTCCTGACGTCGCAGCTTACGGACCTGGGTATTCCCATCCTCGTCGCAGCCAACATGATGGACATGGCTGAAGCACAGGGCGTGAAGCTCGATGCCCGGAAGTATGAACAGACCATGGGGCTGCCGCTGTTCCCCATCGAGGCACATCGAGCAGTCGGATTGGAACCGCTCAGGGAAGCACTTTGCCAGGTTGCCTTGCGCGTGCCCACACCTTTATCCTTCCCGTCTGCCTTTGAAGCAGAGGTGACTGCGGTCCAGCAAGCATTGCAAACCATACAGGCCACTCCTGCGGAAACGCACCCAGCGCTGGTCAAGCGACTACTCATCGACCGGCAAGGTGCTATCGAGCAACGGTATCTCGAAAAGCATCCTGGGCTGTCAGCCACACTGGTTGAGAGCAGAAAGCGTCTCGATGAGGCTCGCTGTGCGGTGCCACAGATCGAAGCACGCACCCGTTACGGCATGCTGCGAGAATCGCTGGCATCCGCCGTGCAGCACACGGGCAAGACCACGCAAAAGCGGGATTCGTGGATTGATCGCATCGTTACCCACCGGGTGTGGGGATTGCTCCTCTTTCTGGCAATTCTGTTTGTCATTTTTCAATCCATCTTTGTCGGGGCGGAACCCGCCAAGCAACTGCTTGATGCTGGTATCAAGACGCTTGGTACATGGTGCACCAACTGGCTGTCCAGCGGCCCGCTCAAGAGCCTGATTCAGGATGGCGTCTTTGCCGGTGTGGGAGGAGTGATCACCTTCCTGCCACAGATCCTGATCCTGTTCGCGTTCTTGTGCGTTTTGGAAGACTGTGGCTACATGGCCCGTGCTGCGTTCCTGATGGACAAGATCATGTCGCGCTGCGGATTGAGTGGGAAGTCCTTCATTCCCCTGCTGTCGTCGTTTGCCTGTGCGATTCCTGGCGTGATGGCGACCCGTGTGATCGAAGATCGGCGCGATCGCCTGGCGACGATGCTGGTAGCACCGCTGATGAGCTGCTCCGCCCGGTTGCCAGTGTATGCCCTGTTGATTGGTGCCTTTGTTCCAACAAATACCATGCTAGGCGGCTGGCTGCCCGGGCTGGTGCTGTTCGGACTTTACCTGATTGGCATCGTGGTAGCGCCGCTCGTAGCCTGGGGTCTGAAACGCACCATGCTGCGTGGCGAGACGCCGTTGTTTGTGCTGGAGTTACCTCCCTATCGCTGGCCCTCGTGGCAATCGGTGTTGTTCCGCATGGTGGAGCGTGCCTGGGCGTTCATTCGCCGGGCAGGTACGTTCATCCTGGCCAGTATGATCGTTGTCTGGGCTCTGCTCTATTTCCCCAGAGCAGATGAGCAGGGACAACTCTATCCCGACAAGCTGGAGGCACTCGAAACGCGCAAAGAGGAAGCCAGCAAGGCGGGCAGGAAAGAGGAAGCGGGCAAACTCGATGACGAGATGAAGCATACGCTGGGTGCATGGAAAAGGCATTCGCTGCTGGGGCGTGCAGGGCAGTTCCTGGAACCTGCCTTCAAGCCACTCGGCTGGGATTGGCGCATCGGAACGGCAGCCCTCGCTGCATTCCCTGCCCGTGAAGTGATGGTGGGGACACTCGGTATCCTGTTTGATGTCGGGGAAGACAACGAGGACGACACCACCTTGCGAGAACGCTTGCAGGAGGCTACCTGGACCGACCAGCCTGAGAAGAAGCTTTTCACTCTCGCTTCCGCATTATCAGTGATGGTCTTCTTTGCACTCTGCTGCCAGTGTGCTTCTACGCTGGCAGTTATTGCCCGGGAAAGCAACAGCTGGCGCTGGCCCCTTTTTGCCTTCGCCTACATGACTGTTCTGGCGTACATCGCAGCCTGGGGAACATATCAGATGGCTGCATGGTGCGGAGGGGCCAACTGATGGATGGCCAACTCCTTGCTACGCTCCTGATGATCTTCCTGGCGGTGGTGTTTCTGTGCATGACGGCTTACCAGCGTTTCACTGGCAAAGCTGCCAGTTGTTCCTCAGGGTGTGGTGGTTGCAACAAGCCTGAGCAAGCTGATGGCGGGTTGCAGACCGACATTACGTTGAAGCTTCGAAAGCAGCGAGCCAGAGCATAGCAACAAGTCGTCCCCAGCAGCTCGTGTGCGCGGACAGACTGTTCGAAACACCCCTCGTGCGAGCCGTATCGCCTAGATAGATAAGCACTTGCGTTAAATCTGCGCAGCAGTTCTGGAGGCAGGTGATCATCTGCAGCACCCCGTGTGCGCACAGGGTTACCAGCCAGGCTCCAGAGCATTGAACACCCCTCGTGCGCGCCGTATCACTTAGACAAATAAGCACTTGTGTCATATTCGCGCAGCGATTGGTTTCTGCAGGGGTTGCGGTGAATCAACCATTGCGCCTAGTGTGCGCGGCATGGGTTGATTCTGCCGAGAAACGAATTCATGCCCAAGCATAGTGTCTGTTCCAGTTCAAATTGCCAAAGAGCATGTCGTGTATCATCATTGTACTAATGTATAGTATGTGGCAAGTGAACAAGTTTACGATAGTTGAATCTGCTTGATCTCACTATTCCAACGCTGATACAGTGAAACTGCATGTCCGCCATCATTGCTCATGTCTTCGGTCCCATCTTTGCCAAGGATCTGGCGGAGATGGTCCGCCACTGGCGGCATTATCTTTACCGTTGTCTGCTGGCTGCTGCTGCCCTGACGGCGCTGTGGATCGTCTTCGCCGAAGGACAGCGGTATGCTCCCCGCCAGCCTGGTGCCATCCTGCCGCTGGCATCTGTGGCGGAGCAGTTTTTCCACTCGTACATGTGGGTGCAGTTCCTTGCTGTACTGCTGCTGACACCCTTAATGCTGGCGGGAGCTATCGCGGGCGAGCGCGAGCGGAAGACGCTTGACCTGCTTTTCACCACACATCTTCGCAATCGTGACATCTACTTCGGCAAGCTGGGCAGCCGACTGGCGGCCCTTCTCATGTTGATGCTCAGCGGCATCCCTGTGGTCGCCTGTACGCTGCTATTTGGCGGCATCGATCCACAGATGTTGATGCATGGAATGCTGGGCACACTTGTAGCTCTGGTGTGGATCAGCGCCTGGTCGATGTTCTGGTCTACGGTGGCGAAGGAGACGGCGTCAGCGCTGACGATGTCCTTTGTTACACTCGGCATGTTGATAAGCATCCCGAGTGTCATCAAGCTCGTGTCGGTGTTGTTGGAGTACTTCACTGTCTCGCCCAATGACTATGCATCCAGCAAGCTGTTACATGACCGCGCGGATGTGCTCATCTGCCTTCTCAGTCCCGTGGCGACCTTCGGAGCGAGCATGATGCCTGAACTGGGACGCAAGATGACGGTATGGTTGGGGCCTTACTACTACTTTTGGATGATGATCGCACCGCTTGCCTGGTCGTTGGTTCTCATGCGATTCAGTATGTATCAGCTGCGGCATGTACGATTAGCCTTGGAGATTCGGACTGGTGAAACTCAAAAGAAGCAAGTACCTCATAGCAGGATCACTACCTGGTGGGACTGGCTCTGGCTTCTACCGATTCAGCAAAAGACGGTCAGCTTGCTCGTGGAAATACCAGACGACCGCTGGTTAGGCTTCGAGATCAACAATGTCCTTTGGCAGAGCATCCGAAAAAGCATGCGCCACGATTTGCCTCGACTGATCATTCACGTTCAGATACTGCTTGGCATTGGCTTAATCATCGCGATCCTGCTGCTCTGTGTATTCGCATGGGGTTCGTCTAAACCCCCGGTCTACGCCCATGGCATCACTCTGCTGTTATGGGTAGTTCTGGTCTGGCTATTCATCTCCATGGCGTGCAGCGGTATGACTGGTTACCGCAGCAAGAGAACGTTGGATTCTTTCCTGGCAACTCCGATCCCGCCGTCTGAGATTATCGTAGGTGTACATCTGGTGTGTTGTCAGGCATTCTACCTGATTGCCTGGTACATTGCGGCTACGTTGTTGGTGTTCGTCGTTCTGGGTTATTATCAGATGTGGGAAGCTATCCTCATGATAGGAATGGGGACAACATCACTTTTGGTGTATACGTTACAAGCGGTGGCATGTTCGTTGGCAGCTCGCTCCATCATTTCCGGGGCCGTTTGTGCTTTCGGGCTGCCTATTGTTCTTTGGTGTGTGTTGCCATTGCTGACTATGGTTACCACGGGTGATCTCTCCAGCTTGTTGTTGCTCTTCGGCGGCGCCATGCCACTGGCTTGGGTTCTGGTGAACCTGAAGAAGAACAACTTCACGGTCCCCTTCTATTTGGGAGCCGTGTATCTTGGAGGATTGCTGGTGATCTCGCTGCTCACTCGTATTCACTGGGACGATGTGCCTGCCGAGCTCATGTATAATCCTCGACCAGGTCTATTGTTCGTGGAGCTGATTTTTGGTGAGCATCGACGTCTGGGAACAATTCTGCGAAGCGAGTGGCTTCACGCCGCGTGCTACACCTGCCTTGTCCAGGGGCTGTATTCCATCTGGCTCTACCGCTGGCTGTGTCGACATGCGGACGGCATGCTCGGTCGCATGCCATCTACGACGACACATCACGACAGCCGCTGATCCAGGTACAACTCTTCCAGCATCCGTACATCATCCGCTTCGCTGGCCGTCTTGTCAGAACGGAGTACCGCCACCTTAGGATCACGCAGACTCAGGCGGCCATCGGTTTCGTGCCTGGTGATGCCTTCGAACTTGACTGTCACGACAAGGGAGGGGCGGAACTCCAGGCCGGGGCGGACGCCACTGGCGCTGGGTCGCTCGATGCGTTTGCCGGTGAGGAGGCCGAGCCGCATGACCTCGGACTGGATGTGCTGGTCGCGGACGCGATCGACGCCTGCGACATCGCCGACGATATCGAACCCGCCATCAGCGTTCTTCGCCCCGACGACGTAGGAGCCGAACATGCCAGCTTTCTCTTTGCTCGTGACGGCCAGCACGCCACCGAGGATGGCGAGGTCGAGGGTGATTTCGGGCTTGCGTTTGATCCAACTCGGGTCGCGAGTCGCCAGCTTGTAGGGGCCATGCCAGTCCTTGGCGATGATGCCTTCATAGCCCTGGGCGCGGAAGTGGTGGAACAGGCGATTGACATCGTCCTTGCTCTCGGCCATCTGCCCTTCGCTGATGGAAAAGGGAATGGCCAGGGGCATCATGGTGACGGGGGTGAGCAACTGCTGCAGCATGGCCCGCCGTTTGCCCAGGGGCAGCCCGGTCACATCCTGCCCATTGAGATAGAGCAGATCGAACGCTGCGTACTTCAGATTCACGGGTCGCACGGGTTCGCCCTGGATGGTGCAGTAGACTTCGTAGACCGAGGCGGGGCGGGCACCATCAATATTGACTACGGTGCCAAAGAGTTCGCCATCGACGATGGCAGTGTGGGCGGGGATGTGGGGGATGCACGCCGACATGCCGGGGATGATTTCGAGCCAGTCGCTGCGGTTGCGGGTGTAGGCACCGCACAGGACCGATCCACGGGCGTCGGTTGACTTGTGCAGCAGCAGGCGGACGCCATCGTATTTGCGTTCGACCCAGATGGGGTAGCTGGCAATCTCGCCCGCCCCCACGCTGGCCAGTGCAGGCCGCACCGGAGACAGGGGGCGAAGCTGAATCTTCTGCAGGCCCGTGGTGCCTTCCTCGCTCAGCACCTTGGCGACCTGCAGCGGGCTGGTGAGAGCCATGGCATGTTCGATGTGATCCGCCTCGGCACCGAACTGCTGGGCAAGGAGTTTGCTGAGGAGCGGGCCCTGGTACTCGAAGCCGAAGCCGGCGTTACGCTGAAGCAGCTTGGCCAGGAAGTAGGCTTCGAGCTTGCCACAGCGTGTCATGAGCGAGCGGAGGAGGAGGAATTTCTTGTTCTGCCCTTGTCTGGGGAGGAAGCGGAGGGTCTGGAGCACTTCGAGCGTAGTCAGTGGCGGGTCGCTGCGGAGGGGGTCGATCTGTTCGGCGAAGAGGGCTGCAATATCGCCGACGACGGTGAGGCGATCGAGCAGCTGGTTCCGTGGTATCAGCTTGATGGAGCGGAGCAGGCGGAGGAGAGAATCGCGGCGAATGGTACTGCGTTTGCCCAGAAAAGGGTCGCCGAGCAGGCAGGCAATCTTCTGCAGGGTACTGAGGCCTGTCTCTTTCAGGAGGAATCGTTTGATGAGCTCCGGGAGCGGTTCACCAGTGGGTGTGTAGCTGATGCCGAAGAACTGGGCGATGCGATCGGGCGACATGCCGGAGAGGGGCAGGAACAATCCGTTGCAGAGGCTGTAGAAGGGGATGGAGTCAAAGGCCTGCGGACTGACAGGTGCTGGTGAGGCTTTCGCCAGTTGCTCGATGGCGAACTGCAGATGGATGGGAAGGTTGAGCGACCAGGCTGCATCATTCTCGGTCTCAGCGAAGCCGATGGACTGGGTGAAGTCAGCGAGGTTCTGCGACTGGAGGTACCAGTCACGGACATCGTGGGTGGAAAGGAGTTTCATGGGTACTGGTGTACCACAACCCAGCCTGCAAGGGAATCAACTTCTGAACAAGGTGGCAAGGGTGAGCTGAAAGCCGGGCAGTACCGGTTGATCGATCACATTTTGTTGGCACTCGCCAGCCAGTTCGTCACACTAGTAGGTGATGTCACACGCCACTCCCATATTGAGTTTGCTACGGCGAGTACAGTCTGCGACTGTGCGCGACAGCGAATTGCTGGACAGGTATCTCCGCCAGCGGGATGCGGAAGCATTTCGTGCGATTGTCGAACAGCATGGCGGAATGGTGCTGGCTGTTTGTCGGCGCGGAGTCCGCTCTGAAGCCGATGCGGATGATCTGTTCCAGGCCACATTTTTACAACTGGCTCGATCTGCTAATCGCATCCAGCAGCCTGAGGCGCTGGCAGCATGGCTGCATGGTACTGCACGCCGCCTCACACTGCAGTGGCAGAAGCAGCAATATCGTTCACTGCCTCCAGCCACATCATCAGCCTCGAGCGATCCTCTGGCCGAAGCGAGTTGGCAGGAGGTAAGGCAGCTCCTGGATGATGAACTTGCGAGGCTGCCACTGCGGCTTCGCAGTCCCTTGGTACTATGCTACCTGGAAGGTCTGAAAGGAAGCGAGGCGGCAGAACAACTGGGTATTTCGCTGCGTACCCTGCGGCGTGATCTCGACGCGGGGCGGGTCCTGCTGCGTGAAAGGCTGGCTGCGCGGGGACTGAAACAGCTAACACTCGTCGCTGTATTGACGGCATCCAGTGGGCTCCTGGCACTTCCCCCTCCGCAGCTATTAAATGCCACACTTTCGCAGTGGGCAGTATGGCAAGCGGGCCAGCCACTAACTTCGTCCGTCCAATCGTTGCTGGCTTCCTCCATGCCCACGCTGGTGCCCTCGATGATGAGCATGATTCTGCTGACTGGCATTACCGCGTTCCTCTTCCTCGCGACGAATCCGGTGAGCAGCCCCATCTTGCCAGCGACGCCAGGTAGACCTGTGAGTGTACAAGTTGCCCGGCAGCGGGTGGATTCCCAAGGCGACCCACTGCCCGATGGCGTCCTTGCCCGACTGGGAAGCATCCGCTTTCGTCATGGCTCAGCCGTGTATGCGATGGCGTTCTCGAAGAATGATCAGCGGCTCTATACGGGAAGCAACGACGGTACGCTCCGCTGCTCGTCTTATCCTTCAGGCCAAGTGCTGTGGTCGGTGACGATGCCGAACGTGGCCAAGAATGGATTTGAGGCAGTGGTGGCCTTAGCTGTTTCTGCAGACGATACGTTGCTCGCCGTTTCTGCCATGAACGATACCACGGTGGTGTACGATGCCCATACCGGCAAGGAACTCAAGCGACTGGGGAACGACCGCGACCGCTCCAGTTGGCTGGCTTTCTCAAGTGATGGCAAGTCGTTATTTGCCATGACAACCACGCAGGCCACATCGATGCGGGAGTACGACCTGGCCACGGGTGAAACGATCAGCAAAAAAGAGCTGAGCGACTGCTACGATGAAGCAGCTACCACGCGTAACATCCATTTCGCTGTGGATCGTAATCAGGCCCGTGTTGTGCTGGCGGATGTGAAGAATCTCCTGGTGGTCTATAATCTGAAGACGCAACAAGTGGAACGCCGCCTGGCACAACATCCAAAGCCTGTGGTGGCAGTGGTGTGGAGTGAAGATGGCAGTGCCTGGCTAAGCCTGGATTCCAACAAGACATTGAGACGGTGGGATGCCAAGACCGGCGAGTTGCAATGGTCGCAGACAATCAATGCGGTGCAAGGCAATGGGATGCTGGCACTGGCAGGCCGAGGTGAAAGTGCACGAGTCATCCTTGCATCCGATCGTGAGATTCAATTCTTCAACCCGCATACAGGCGCTCTTCAACAGACAATTCCCAGGCGGCTCATGAATTATTCACTGGCATTCAGTCACGATAGCAAAGTGATGGCCGCTGCTGGAGCCTATGGTGATGTATCTTTCATCGATTTCACCACTTTGAAACCTGTGGCCCCTGCTGCCTTGTCACCCATCACTCACGGACTGTTTTCGTTGGACTACTCCCCTGATAGCAAACAGCTCGTCACCGGTGGTGTGTACGATGTGACGATGGTGTGGGACATCGCTAGCGGCAAACTGGTCGACCAATTGAACGTGAGAGGCAAAGCACGATTCCTGAACCGTGAACAGGTGGTGACCGCTGGCTGGAACGTGGGAGGGCTGGCAACGTGGAATCTGGGTCTTGCTGAGAAACACACGGTATTTGGTGATGCTATTTTGAAACCGGAGAAGGGAATTCGCGAACTAGTGCTGATGCCCGGTGGTAAGCAGGTGCTGGTCGCAGCAAGTGCTCGCCCGAAGGTGAGCGCGTGGGACATCGGTACCGGCAAGCAAGTGAAGAGTTATGATGTGTT
Organism: Gemmatales bacterium; assembly: GCA_046350055.1. Taxonomy (GTDB): domain Bacteria; phylum Planctomycetota; class Planctomycetia; order Gemmatales; family HRBIN36; genus JAEUIE01. Next base: position 1,618,229 of record JAXMBC010000001.1, read on the forward strand.
TCAAGCGGTACCGATACGCCTGGCCTGCTCGCCTGATGGTAAACTCCTTGCTGCCAACGAGTACAGCAATGTACTCACTCTCTGCGATACTGCGACTGGTGCGAAGGTGCATCAACAGCTTATCCCTGGTGGGCAGGGTGGTTCGGTAGCTTTCTCGCCCGACAGCAAACTACTGGCGTGGAGTGCGGGTGACAACACCATTCACATCATGAACCTGGCTACCTTCAAGGATCAGGTGGTGATTGAAAACCGGGGCGGGCCGCTGGATGCCCTTACCTTTTCAACGGATGGACGCTCGCTGCTGTGGGGTGGACAACACTGGCCCACTATATTTGTGTTTGATGTTCATACTGGAGTGGAACGTGCTCAACTCCGTCACCATCTGGGGCCCATCGAAGATATTCGCTTCGCCCCGGATGGCCATTCCTTTGCCTCAGCCAGCAAGGATGCCACCGTGCTGGTGTGGGATTGGCATCAGTACCATGCCCGACGTGGGCAGTCGGAGTTGCCACTGGATCACAAGCAACGAGAGGAGTTGTTTGTGGAGTTGTCAGGCTCCGATGCGAAGAAGTCATGGAGTGCTGTGCAACGCCTGGTGCAGTTCCCCACTCAGGCTCTGGAATGGATCGACCGGCAATTAGAGGAACGCCAATCGTTGCAAGCTGAAACGAATGATGAGAAAGTCCTCAAGGATCGCCTGGCGGAGTTGCTCGAGGCCATAGATACGCCTGACTCAAAAAAGTGCTTACGAAGGTTGCACAGTTCGCGGTTGAAGAAGTAGTTCCTGAACGGACAAATTGAATCTTAGCGTGTGTCTTATGGATGCGGTCATTGACCACTCAGGTTCGTTCAAACTGTTTGTCCAGTTCGCTCTTGCTGAAGTAAAGCGATGTGGGGCGGCCGTGGGGGCAGTGGTGGGAGTCGGCACAGAGGTGGCGCTGGGCCAGCAGGGCGTCCATCTCGGCGGGCGTCAGCTTATCTCCTGCCTTGATGGCAGCATGGCAGGCCATGGTGCAGAGCAGGCGATCCAGGAGCAGTTCGACCGAAGGAGTTTCTCCTACTGAAGTGAGATGCTCCACTGCGGCCCGCAAGAGTTGTGCTGGCTTGGCCCGCTTCAAAATGGCAGGGTAGCTGCTGACCAGCAGCGTGGTGCCACCGAATGGTTGCAGTTCGAGACCCATCTGCTGGAACTGATCCTGATGGGCGAGGGCCAGGGCGTGTTGCTCTGCAGTCAGATCAACCGGTTCGGGTACCAGCAGGCGTTGTACTTCGAGTTGACCACAGCGCAGCCGCTCCTTGAGCTGTTCGTAGAGGATGCGTTCGTGCAGTGCATGCTGATCGATCACCAGCATGCCTTCAGCTTCGAGCACGACCAGGTAACTGTTGTGGAACTGCAGCGCCCGCGGGCCATCGTAGCGGGGTGGTTCGGGGGTAATCGCGTGAGCTTGTTCTTCCAGCGAAGGAGCTGGTGACAGTGGGGTGACAATAGCAGCTGGCTGGTCGCTTGACCGGGGTGGTGGCGGCAACTCGGGCAGTGCAGGACGCTCGAAGGTTCGTGGTGATAGCGGTGGAAACAGCGTCGGCGTGGGAGGCGGTGCAGCCTGCAGACGCCAGTTGCCTGACGAGCCGCCCGGCGAAGCGGACGGCAGCTGCATAGCGTTCTGCATCGGCAGGCCGTGCAGTGCCTTGCGAACAGCACTCCGAACCAGATGATGCAACACCTGGCTGTCGCGAAAGCGCACCTCCGCCTTGGAAGGATGCACATTCACGTCCACCAGGTCGGGAGGCATCTCCAGGTAGAGGAATCCTACACCATAGCGCCCCACCATCAGCAAGCCGTGCATGCCTTCCTGCAGGGCATGGCCCAGGGTGCGGTCGCGAATGCAGCGGCCATTGACGAAGAAGTACTGCAGGCGGTTGTTGCCCCGGCTGACGCTCGGCTCGGCGATGTAACCTCGCAGTTTGACAGGCCCCTGTTCCGCTTCCACTTCGAGCAGCTTGGTGCCGACCTCTTCGCCGAAGAACCGGGTGATGCGTTCCGTGAGCGGGCTGCTGACCGGTACGTCGTACACATCCTTGTCGTTGTGCCGGAGGGAGATGCCCAGGTGTGGGAAGCCGAGGGCGAGGCGGATGACAGCTTCGCTGAGGTGGCCCATCTCAGTGGGGATGGTCTTGAGGAACTTGCGGCGGGCGGGGAGGTTGTAGAAGAGGTGGCGGACTTCAATACGGGTGCCGGGCCGGCCATTCCAGACTTCGATGGGGCTGAACTGGCCGCCATCGCAGCGCAGCTGTGCACCTTGTTCGAGTTCGCGGCTGCGACTCTGCACCAGCACCTGGGCGACCGAGCCGATGGAGGCAAGAGCTTCGCCACGGAAGCCCAGGGTTTGTATGTGTTCGAGGTCGCTGGCGGTGCTGACCTTGCTGGTGGCGTGGCTGCTCAGGGCCAGGGGCAGGTCGTCGGGTTGCATGCCGCAGCCATCGTCGACGACACGGATGAGTTCAATGCCGCCTTGTTCGACATCGACAGCGATCTGCGTAGCACCGGCATCGACCGCATTCTCGAGCATTTCCTTCAGGGCACTGCCCGGACGTTCGATGACCTCACCAGCGGCAATCTGGTTGACCAGCGTGGCATCGAGTTGGCGAATCCGTCCCATGTTCCAGTCCTGAGTGCTGAGTCCTGAGTGCTGAGTAGGGAAGTGCTCGGTTCTCAGTGCTCAGAGTCAGGTGCTGGAAGTATACGGGGAGACGAGTGCTCAGTCCTCTACGAGTGCTCAAGTCCATTTCGACTTCATCGTTCAGAACTACTCTTTCTTGCCGGGGTACTTGAGTGGAATTGTCTCGACGGCGGTGACGACGACCTGGCCCCGCTCCGCACGACGAGTGTTTCCACATCCCAGCACCAGGCAGACGATAAACATCCAGCGCATCGCAGGTCTCCTCCTAGTCCATGAGCAGTGCCAGATTGAGACGGGCACCATCTTTCCAGCCTGCCAGGGCTTGGAGCGTGCGGTAGGTCGGTGTCCACGTTGCAGGCGAGCTGTAGGATTGCCCATAGGTGTCTTCGTAGCGCACGGTTCGCACCGAGCCGTCGGCGAAGCAGAATTGCGCTCCTGCTGTGTGATTGCTGGAAAAGCTCCAACCACCGACGCCGCGCTTCATGCCCAGGTGAGTCCCCATGCCGTTGGCACCGACCCAGGCGAATGCCATCAGATTGTCGGGGCCTAGCCGGGCCACCGTTTCACCGAACAGCAGCGTGTTGCTCGTGCCATCCTTCACGCTCACCTGCCCCAACGTGATAGCGGAGTAGTCGCGCAACAACCCGGGAGTCGTGGTAGCCTGGCCACCATTGCTTGCCACATAGCCTCCGGAGACGCCCAGGTAATTTGTGCGGCCACAGAGATTCTGCTGATCAATCGAGAGACCAATGCCTTCGTTGTAAATCTGCGCAGGTGTCACCACGTCATTCACGAGATGCTGATTGCACACCCAGTCCGTGTAGAGGGTAACCGCCTTTTCGTACAACTCGTCGGAGGGGCACTGAAACAGACTGATCCGCATCTGTCCCGTATCGGGCTGGACGTTTGCGGTGTTGGCATACCAGTATGCAGATGTAACTGGTTGCAAGCTCAGGTTCAATGGCTGGCTAAACTGTCCCGTCACGGCGGAGCGTAACCCTTGCCGCAGGTTGTCTTGCTCCAGAAAGGGAAGCAGTGTGGTCAGCACGCCAACCCGGGGGCCGGCTGTGAATGTGGGAAGTGATGTGCCGTATGAGCCCGGGGGCAGCTTCTTGTATTCGCTGTGGTAATTGTGGGCCGCAATGCCCAGCTGCCGGAGGTTGTTGGCACAGATCATGGCATTAGCGGTTTCCCGGACCCGCTGCACGGCGGGCAGAAGCAAGGCCATCAGCAGCCCGATGATGGCGATTACCACCAGGAGTTCGATGAGGGTAAAGCCGTGACGGGTCGAGGGGCGGGACTTCATGGTTCACCTGAGGAAAGTACCTGCACAAAGGCAGGTATCCAGCAGGTGCAGTTTTCTTTCACAACAATTGCGACATCATGAAATGAAAACGCCCGCAGCGATGAACGGCGGGCGTTAACTGGAGTTCAGGTTGTGTTTACTGGCTGATCGCTTCCATCTTTTCCGTCGACTTCCGCCAGCTGTCCGGTATCACGCGGCGCTGGGGTTCGTTGGCGAAGCACCACCATTTGACGTTTTCGGCACCGACACGCCAGACAAAATACGCCTTGCGGCCTTGCACCATGGTGGGGAAAGCAGCTTCGCCCACGACAGGGTCGACCAGGATGACGTTGAGGTCTTCGAGTTCGAGTACCGAATCGCGGAGCTTGGCTTGCTCAGCGTTGATTTCGTCATTGACCGCATAACGGCGGGAACGTTCCGGCCAGGTGAGATCGCGGCGGCGACGTTCGAGATCGATCTGTTCTTTTTCCAGTTCCACCAGCCGTTGCCAGCGGGACTGGATGTCTTCCGCGATGTGAGTCACCAGGGGAAGCATGGTATCAGCTTGCGAGAGCAGGAAGAGATGGGCAGCAGCCTTCTTGCTCTTGGCGGCTTTGGTCGGTTTCTTGCCAGTGGGCATGCTCATGGTCGGGCCTCTCTGTTTAACAAGCCCGCTGCGTGTTCAAGTGGCCCGCAGGTTGCCTTCTATTGACTATCATACGTCGCAACCGAGGGGTTGGCTTGATGATTTCGCGGGTGAACTGTCACTCTGCCGAAGTGACACCGAGTATCTTGCCCAACTTACGGGATGGACAGTCTGGAGGAGGTCTAATCTGCCGATTTGACACGAATTAGTCTCATGTGAGGCTTTGTTCTTGACAGGGACACCGTGGTTTGGGGTAGCCAGGCAGCGTCCATCAGGTGTATTGAGCCACCAATACCAGTTTCTGTCTTGCCAGGAATCGTCATTGTGGTACAATTGAATTTGTCATTAATAATTCAATCGTCGATATGTCAGCTATTCCTCACACTCTCTGGATCGAAGACGCTGCCCAGATTCGGGCGCTTGAATCACCGATGCGGCAGGAACTGGTCGATGCCCTCACCACGCTGGGGCCCAGTTCCATCAGCGATCTGGCGACCCACCTGGGTCGCAATGCGGATTCTCTTTACTTCCATATTCGCAAGCTAGTGAAAGTGAAGCTGGTGGTGGTGGTCGAGCAGAAGAAAGTCGGGCGACATGAGTTTGCCATCTACGCGGTGCCGGGGCGAACAGCTCGACTGGTGTACCGGCCGGCGGTGCTGCGATCCATTCGCAAAGTGGTCGCTGGTGCGGTGCGCCTGAGTGTGAGAGAGTTTCAGCGTGCCATCCTGGTGCCGGACGAAGTGACCCAGGGACCGGGACGGGCACTCTGGGGAGGTCGGGTGAAAGGCTGGCTCAGTGAAACGAGCCTGCAGGAAGTCAACCGTCATCTCGAAGCGATACATCAGTTGATGAACAGGGAAGGACCCGGGCCCGACAAGCGAGTCTTTTCGATGGGCTGGGTGCTGACGCCTGCTACTGTTCGCGACCGCAAGAACGCCAGCACCAAGCGGAGGTCGACATGAGTTTCATCTTCACAGTGTGTCTGTTGTTTCTGCCCCAGGGTCAGCCCCTCACGGCGGAAGCCATCGTGGAAAAAGCACGGCAGGCTATGGGCTACGACAAGACAAAGATACCTGCAACGGGTCTGCAGTTTCAGGGGAAGGGCACCTTCGCGGGAATGCCTGCCCGGTTCACACTGCTCTTCAATCGTTCCGGGCACTATGTGCAGCGCACCCTTGCTCGCCTCTCGACCGGTTCCGGGTTCGATGGCAACCATGCGTGGATCAAGGACCTGGGAGGCGAAGAGCGCATTCAGGAGTTAGCTGACCGGCGCAACACTATCTTCATGGGGTTGGTGTTAAGCGGGCTGTGGCTCGATCCCTCATCAGGAATGAAATACCAATTGCCTGACGGTGTTCATCAGAATGGTGTGTATACGCTGCAATTTGAACACTCCCCGACAGAAACCAAAGGTACGATTCAGTTCGACAGCAAGACTGGATTGCCACGGGAATGTCATCTGGTGCGTGAAGCACGTCCCTTTACTGTGCGCTGGAAGGAAACACTCGAATACGCTGGCATGAAGTGGCCGAAGGAAACGGTGACCACCTCCGGCAGGGATAGCGTGGAAACCTTCAGCTACGAAAGCATCCAGCCTGCACCGACGTTCGTCCGCAATCCGTTTGCTCCCATCATCCTGCGGGCGAAGGATGTGAAATTTGATAATACCAGGCCAGCGGCGCTCGTGGTGAAACGTGCACCCACGGGGCACCTGCTGGTGAAGCCGCTCATCAACGGTAAGGATGTCGGCTGGTTCATCTTCGACAGTGGGGCTGGGGCCAACTGTCTGGACAACAAGACGATCAAAGAACTCGGGCTGGACACATTCGGCGAGTTACCTGCCATTGGGATCGGTGGCGCTGTGAAGACATCGTTCTGCCAGCCGGAGACGATCCAGTTAGGCCGGGCGACTTTTGAACGTCCCATGGCCATCGGTCTGGACCTGGCGTTTCTCGATGCTCCCATGGGGGTGCATATAGCTGGGGTGCTGGGCTATGGTGTATTCCATCGCTGCATCGTCGAAGTAGACATGCGTGATAGTCAGATCGCCCTCTATGATCCGGAACACTTCGACGACGGCAAGCTGAAGGAGCGGTGGCAGAAGCTGTACCAGACTGCCCGGGTTGCCTGTGTCGAAGCTGAGTTCGAGGGGCACAAAGGCATCTTCAAGCTGGATACGGGTGCAGCCAACAGCACGGTGGCCATCCATGCCCCTATCGTGGAGAAGTTCAAGTTGCTCGAGAATCGTGATTTGAAGGACAGCATGTCGGGCGGTGTGGGAGGTATGATCAAGGCCAAGTCGGGCAAACTGAGCTACTTCGAACTGGGTGGACACCGCACCGAGAATGTGGAGGCTACCTTTGCTACGGTGAATCAGGGAGCCTTCAACACATCCGATACGCTCGGCAACATTGGCGGTGAACTTCTGAAGCCATTCAAGCTGGTGTTTGATTACCAGGGGAAACGCATTGCCTTCCTCCAACGCTGAGAGCAATACGACACGATTCATGTTACAAGGCGACTATTAGAGAAGATCCTGTGAGATTTCTGTGAGAAATGCTCTTGCACTCTGGTAGCAGGAGGAGTACGGTCTGCTCAGCCAAACAGCTGAGGCATTATGTACAGACTTCCCTTTCTTGTCGTGCAGACATTCCTGGCAGTTCTCCTGCTGATTGCCAACGTCGGTTGTGAATCCAAGCCTGAGCAACCAATCAATGAAACGGCGAAGCGACTGCGAATCTTATCGCAGATGATGCTGCGTCATGCTGCAGCACATAAGGGCGACATGCCCAAGGATGAAAAAGCCCTGCGGGAGTTTGTGAAGACCATCCCCGAGCAGGAACGATCGGGCATGGATCTCAAGAATATTGACGATTTGTTCATTTCACCCGGCGACAACAAGCCCTTCATCATCAAGTATGGCCTGAAGCCCAATTTCAGCGTGATGAGTGGTGGTGCCAATTCGGGAAGTTATGGCAAAGTGGGACCCGGTAAGGGTGGCGGCCCCACTACTTCCGCTGCACGCCCCGACATGCCTTTGATGGCGACGGAATCCTCTGGAGCCAGGCGTTACGTTCTTTTTGTCACAGGCGAGATTCGACAGATGGATGAAGGAGAAATCCTTCCGTTGCTGAAATAACCACGTCCTCTCTATTCTCTCTCATACAGGTGGTGTCTCATGTCAGTACGAAGAAAGGGGTTCACGCTGATAGAGCTGCTGGTGGTGATCGCCATCATTGCTCTGCTTATGGCCATGCTGCTCCCGGCCATCCAGAAAGTGCGCGAGTCTGCCAACCGCATGTTGTGTGGCAGCCAATTGCGGCAAATGATCATTGCCATGCACAATTTCCACAATGACTACAAGCAGTTTCCCCAGGGGGGGAATGTTCCCTGGTCGGGCATCTGGCGCACGGGCGGTCCACTGGGCATGGTCAACCAGCCGCCTAACCAGGGCGCTGGCTGGGCGGTGCAGATTCTGCCCTATCTCGAGATGGACAATGTGCTCAAGCTGGACGACTACAACATCTTCAACTCCACCATTCCCTTTTATGCCTGCCCTTCACGTCGCGTGAATCGTGTGCTGCGGGGGTCGGGGCGTGTCGGTATGGATTACGCTGCCTCCACGCCGGGCAACGCACCCTGGAGCTGGGATCAGTTCTGGTACGGCACCACCTGGGTATGGGACTGGCAGAATCCGCCTCCGGGTGCCAAGTACTATGGCATCATCATTCGCCAGGACAAGTTTGATCGTGTTCAATTGACCACAGGCGGAATTCCCGATGGCACGAGCAACACCATGGTATTAAGCGAGAAGTGGCTTCGCCCGGATAGCTATTCCTGGGGTGACTGGCACGATGATTCAGGCTGGAGCGATGGATGGGACCCCGACATTATTCGCTACACTGCTATACCACCGTTGCGAGATTCCAATGGCAGCCCGTATGGCTGGGATGGCTACCAGTTTGGCTCTGCTCATCCTGCCGGGATTAACGTGATCTTTGCCGACGGATCGCTGCGAAATGTCCGGTACAATATCAACCTGAATATCTTCAACAGTCTGGGGCACCGGCAGGATGGCCTCAACTTTGATTTTTCCGACGTCGAATAAGCTGAACCGTCAGGCAGCCATCGGCGAGATGTCGATGGCTGCTTCATTTCATGATCCGTCAAGCACCAATTGACAGAGCGCCTCTCCTGCAGTACTTATTACAGGTGAGCATTTTGATCGAAGTCCGATCAATGCACAGTATTTCCTTTGAAAGGAGCCACGGATTTTCCGAGAACCACCCCGTGCCCCGATGCAAGATCGAGGCCCTCGCATCAACGAACAGATTCGCCTGAGTCCGATTCGTGTAGTAGGCGCAGAAGGAGAACAGCTTGGCATTATCCCCACTACCCAGGCGCTGGAAAAAGCCCGCGAGTTGGGGCTGGACCTGGTGGAAGTAGCTCCCACCGAGCGTCCGCCCGTCTGCCGCATTATGGATTATGGCAAGTTTCGTTTTGAGCAATCCAAGAAAGCAGCCAAATCAGCCAAGTCGCATCAGCAGAAACAAAAGGAAATACGCGTCAGCCCGGTGACCGGGCAGCACGACATTGACGTGAAGCTCAACCAGGCTCACAAGTTCCTCGAGCACCACGACAAGGTGCGCATCTGCGTCCGGTTCCGCGGTCGGCAGTTGCAGCATATCGAGGAAGGCCGCAAGATTCTCGAAACGATGATCGAGAAATTGGCTGATGTCGGCAAAGTGGAAAGCCCGCCCCGCATGGAAGGCAAGCAGATGGCTGCCCTCGTGGCTCCCAAGGGTGGCACTCACTAGAAGTAGCGATCCGCTGGTATGAAGCTTTATAGTGGAGGAACCTCGCAATTGGCGAGGTTCCCGTGTGCCTGAAACTACTTGTCACTAACAGGATTGTTGCTTCCGCACTCAGCCCTACTGACTTCGAATCACGGGCAACCGGATCGTAAACTTGGTTCCTTTGCCCGGTTCGCTTTGCACGGCGATCGTGCCATGATGGGCTTCGACGAGTTTCTTCAGGGTGGGCAGGCCCAGGCCGGTGCCGCCGGGGCGGAGGCTGAAGAAGGGTTTGAAGATCTGCTGTTGCACTTCCTGGTTCATACCGATGCCGGTATCGATAAAGTCGAGTACCAGGACGGGTGGAGATACCGTGGTATCGAGCTCACCCTGGATGGAGAGGGTGCCTCCCTGGGGCATGGCCTGCACTGCGTTCAGCATCAGATTGAGCAGGCCCTGTTTGAATGGCTCGGCATCCAGAGCGATTGGTGGGAGGTCGCCGGGGAGAAAGGTTCGGATTTCCACCTTAGCCTGGCGAGCACTGGGGCCGAAGAAATCGACCAGGTCGTCCAGCAGGTCGTTGATGCGTGTCGGCTCCAGATGAAGTTCGCGTTGCTGAATGAACCGCAGGAAGTCGTTGGAGAGTTCGGTCAGTCTCTGGGTTTCGTGCTGGAGCTTGAGCACCCGCTGATGGGAACGGCGTTCGCGGGGTGTTTCAGGGTCGTGCAGATCTTCTTCCAGCAACTGGAGATTCAGGCCCAGGGTACTGATGTGATTCTTGATGTCGTGAATCAGTCTGCCGGTCAGTTGAGCCAGCTCGGAGTAGGCATCATCGGGAGGGAGAGGAGGATCGATCATGTCTGGCCGGCCCCCGGTTTCCAGAGGACATCACCCTGGGCATCGTGATTCAGCGTGCGGGCCAGTACGAAGAGATAGTCGGAAAGACGGTTCAGGTAGATGAGCACCTGGGGATTCAGGATGTCCCGTCTACCCAGCGTGACTACCTCCCGTTCCGCTCGGCGGCAGGTGGTACGGGCCAGGTGTGCCCAGCCTGCAGAGCTGGTTCCCCCGGGCAGCACAAAGCTGGTCAGGGGTTTCAGGTGCGCATTCAACCGATCGATGGCTTGCTCCAGCCGTTCCACCTGTACGGTTGTTACGCGCAGTTTCTCACCAGGCTGCTCACCCTCCTTCAAAGGAGTGCACAGATCGGCACCAACATCGAAAAGATCATTCTGCACCAGGCGCAGGAAGCTCCATTCACGGATGCCGGGATGATGGGCGAGCAACAGGCCGAGCACGGAGTTGAGTTCATCCACGGTTCCGTAGGATGCGACGCGGATGTCGTCTTTGGGAACACGGGTGGTATCGCCCAGGCCCGTGGTGCCATCGTCGCCGGTCCTTGTGTAGATGCGAGAAAGGTAAACCATGCTAACCTTATGCTTGAAGTATGAAGGTGTTATATGCCTGCTACAGGGAATCCACAATTGAGCGACGCAGTGCTTCCTTCATGGGGACGAGTGGCTGCCAGTGCAGAGCTGCCTGCGCCTTCGTGTGGGAATAGGCGAGAGGCTTCCACATGGATTCGGCAGTATGCCGGGAAATGCGCCCGGTCCAGGTGAGTGGCTTGATTGCCCACTCTCCAAGGCGGAGTGCTTTTACTTTCCTGCCATGCTGCTGATAGGCAGCAAGGAGGTCATGGCAGGTGGGCAGGTCGGCGTCCACGATATTGAACGCCTGGCCTGCGATGTCTTTTTCCAGACCAGCGAGCCTGATGGCGTCCGCAGCGTTGTCAACATAGGTGTAGGGCAGAGTTCGGTTGCCCAGGCACAACTGGAGTGAACCGAGCTTCAGGCCCAGGCGGTTGCTGAGGGCACCCCGACCCGGCCCGATGATGACGCCAGGCCGCGTGACGACGACAGGGAGGTTATGCTCCTGATGGGCCTGCCAGACGAGTTCCTCCTGGAGAAGTTTGCCACGGGTATAGTTGTCACGTCGCTGTGGATACTGTTCCAACGGGCAGCGTTCGTCGAGTGTGCTGCCACGAGGCAGGCTGCTGGTGTCATAGACGCCGAGCGAACTGATATGCACTACTCGGGGCGTCTTGCATGCTACAGCAGCCTGGAGTACGGTTCGCGTGGGCTCGACGGTATGACGCTGAATGGTTTCAAAGGAGCCGGTCATGGCAGCTGCAGCGTGGTAGAGCACATCGATGCCTTCGAGCGCTTGCTGTACAGTCACCATCTCGGTGAGGTCGCCGTGCATTATTTCAAGATGGGTGGTATCGCCGACAAACTGCTGCAGGCCTGCAACATTACTGGTGGCACGTACCAGGCAGCGTACCCGGTGGCCATCCTGTAGTAGCGAGCGAACCAGTCGCTTGCCCAGGAAGCCAGTGGCGCCGGTGACGAGGACATGATTCAAGGTGCTTACTCCAGTGACATCGGTACGTCCACGGTTCTTCTCTTCACAGAACCTTCGCAGTATCTTCGTTCGACACTATGGAACACGTTGTTAGTATAGCCAGCGTCATGGAAGGGCATGGGTAGCCAAGCGGGCTCTTGTTACTCCTGACACATTCGGAGATCAGCCTCATGCGATGGGAATCTGTTTCCAAGCTGGCGTGCATTGCAGCGGTGTGGGGGCTGAGCCAAGCTCCTGCTGCTGCACAGTCACTGCCTAATTATGTGATAGTTGAGCGAGTTGGTGGTGATGCCAGCTTCGGCGGGAGCGGCACAGCTGCATCCAATGCTGCAACAGCGCTGTTCCTTGATACGTTCCTGCCGAGCACGGCTACCCAGACGCTGCCTGGAACCAGCTATTCCCTGCCGACGGCTCCTTCGGGTTCCAACCTGATCATGACCGATAGCGGTAGTGCGACAAGCAATGGGTATTTCACCCGTTTCGCCGATGGCACTGGCTACGCCATCTCGGGTTACAATGCGACAGTCGGTACTGCCAGCGTAGCAAACTCTAATCCTGCTACGATTACCCGCACCGTCGGAACTCTGACTGGCGCCATCAGTTATAGTGGTGGTGGCAGCTTGAATTCCTCGACCGGCTTCACCGATGGCCCCAGCGGTAACTTCCGTTCTGTGGCGACCGTGGATGGCTCAGCGTTCTATGCCTCTACCAATGCCGGCATCCGCTACCAGAGTACTCCCGGTTCGGTAACCACTACGACGCAGATTGTTGGCAACAACACACGCAATGTGAGGATTCAAGCGAACACTCTATTCTTCTCCTCGAGTAGTGGCACGCCTGCCAACAATGGTATTTTCATGGTTGGTACCGCAGGCGTACTTCCCAGTACGGCAACTGCTGCCACGCAACTTCCAGGTCTGGGTACCTCGGGCACCGGCACTCCCAGTGCTTACTCCTTTGTCTTCTTCAATAATCCGCTGAACTCGTCCAACTATGCTGGCACCGGGTTCGACACGCTGTATATCGCTGATGATCGCACCAACACCTCTGGTGGTATTCAGCGCTGGGTGTTTGATGACCTGGCTGCCACCTGGACGCTGACTGGTACATTTAATTACACGCAGAATGCCAACCAGAATGGTGCCCGTGGCCTGGTGGCTACGCTGGATACGACCGATCCACAGAATCCTGTTGTGCAATTATGGGCGACCAGCGTTGGGGCTGCTTCTGCCACACGTAATGATCTGTTCACACTGACGGACACACTCACCAGCACTGGTGGAACTTTTGGTTCCGATGTCGTCCTGGCTACCTCACCGAACAATACGTTCTTCCGAGGCGTGGAGATTGCTGCTGTTCCTGAACCCACCACGTATGCCCTGATCGGCTTGACCGGCCTGTGCACCACCGGTGTGTGGTATCAGCGTCGTCGCAAGTTGATGTCGAATCGATTTGCCCGTGTTTAATAATCGATATGACGAATGAACCATACAGCGGGAGGCACACGCCTCCCGTTTTGCATGACGTGGCAGATTCATCATGATTTTCTCAATCCAATTCAGCAGATGCGGCGTAGTATTTAGATAGACGGCTAGCCCCATCTTTTGCCGTCCTTTTCGCCCCTGTCCTCCGCTTCTCCAGGGCGCGACTCCATCAAATCCTCTCTCCAGCAAGCCACTTGGGTTGGCATATAATCTTTCGTCCTGTCGCGCTTGTCCGTCGCGAGGGGGCTGATCAACCGGAGGATCACTCTATGTCGAAACGTATTACCGTCACGGAACGGCGGAGCATATTTTCTGCACTGGTACGTGCCCAGGATACCGGGCAAAGCGTGACCGAATCGAGGCAGCATGTCTCGAAGCGATTTCACGTGACCGAATATGCCTTGCGGAAGATTGAAGATGAAGGAATCGCCCGTCAATGGCCGCCGCTGGACCAGGAAGTCCAGATGACCGCGGCGCAACTGGCGGAACGCAACTAGGGATTGTACCCCGATTAATTTCCCGTTGGCGAATGTGTCGTGCGTCGCCAGCGAAACACGCCCCGCCCTATCAGCGTCAGTAGTGGGGGCAGCAGCAATACACCTGTGATCAGTCCCCATTGCCGGGCAGAATGATACCCACGCCCTGGCGGCAGGTGGTACCAGTTGATGACACTAGTGTAGACAGTAGGCGTACCCTTCTCACGAATATCAAACGCGGCGAATCCGTCGCCCAGGGGATGTACCTGGAACTGAGGCTGCGCCAGCGTCCGCAGATGGCATCGATATTCCTGATTCGTAGTGAGGTCGAAGATGCGAGCGGAGTAACGCCAGCCATCGGTAATGTCTGACAAGTCCCACGAGAAGTGCTTCTTCAGCCAAGGCAGTGCTTGAAGCCAGAGTTCCTGCTCGCGATGATTGACGATAAGCCAGTGTTCATCTTCAGTAATGGCAAATTCCTGAGACCCAACAGACTTCCATATGACGACCGGTGAGCCTTTAACGAGTATTGTTTCCATTTTCGCCGTAGGAGTGAATGGTAATTCGCGACGACTGCCATCGGGACGTATCAGGGTGTATGGTGCTTTCGATGGTTCCTTTATCATGGAAGCGTACGTCAGTTGAAACGGCTTTTTCATGATCAACTGAAAGTCCAACTCTTCATCCGGATGATCCTTAGCTGCGTAGGTCGTGATTGCACCGGTATCGATGTGCAGATGATGAAATCGGGCTGGCCCATTAGTCCATTCAGTGAATACTAACCGACGCTGATCCTTGGTGAACCCTTGAAAGACGATGTAGTTGTCGAACTTCCACGAATGGATGATGCTGGAGAGTGGCAGCAGGGCATACAACGTGACGGCCAATACCAGGCCCAGGAGATAGACCCAGCCTGCAACACCCAGCCAGCGGTATGTGAGCCATCGGAGCATGGGCTTATCGTCGCATGTCATTTCCGCGGTTGCAAGCGAACTACACCCGAACGTACCAGCCTTGCTTTTCCAGCCAGCGGCAGATGAGCCAGGTGACGCCGACCACTATCGCCAGACCGGCGAGCACCACGACAAGCGGGCTGTCTTTGGGAAGCACTTTCACGACTGCATCGATGGTCATGCCATGGATGATGTAGGCGACGAGGGCATTGGAGCCGAGAGTGCGGAAGAGGCCGAATTCGCGGCCATCGCGGAAGAGGAACACGCACAGCGCCAGCACCGCCAGCGAGAAGCCTGCCCCGAAGGTGAGGTAGGAGACGCTGCCTGACTTCTGGCTCATCGACCAGAGGGTGATTACCTTCTCACGCTTGATGTTGTGTCGTTCTGCATACGTTGCTCCGGGACGATCAGGATCAAAGGGAGGCATGAAGGGTGGTACAGCCCAGTGCCAGGTGGGCAGGATGTGGCCTGCTTCAGCTGGTGGTGACTGAAGACAGGAGAAAGCATAGCCCACAGCCATGACCAGGCCGCCAGCCAGCAGGAGCGTGCTGATGGGACGCTTGACGACCGGCTGCGTCATGAAGTCCGATGCAAAACTGCCAACGAGCACAGGAATCGTCCAGGTCAGAAAGCCCAATGGGCCGCCATCAATCACTTCACCGGTGAAGACAAACTTCAGGTAGAACTCCTGTGACAGGACAATATGCAGCCAGGCGGAGGCGATGAGCCAGATGAGTCGGACGGGCCAGCGGGCACCAATCACAGGCAAGACCCAGAGAGTTGTCACTGCAATATGCGTTAGCGTCTGGAAGAAGCTGCGGGAACAACATTGCTTCATCCACTGCCATATTCCCTGCTCGCACAGGATATCCCAGGACATTTTCACATTGTCAAAGCCATGCACGATGGCAGCGATCATCAGCAGGGCGAGCACCCGTTTGACCACTCGCCCATGGGCAGGCCACCAGCCTTCAGTCCTCAGCCGCTTCACCATGGTGAACCGCAGGGCGAAGCCGACAGCGAAGAAGAACTGGGGCATGATCGTATCGGCATAGCTGCAATAGGTGCTGTGATGCCGAAGAACGGGATGGATGTGTTTGGGAATGTCACCCAGGTAGTTGACCAGGATCATGCCGAGGATGGTGTAGCCTCGGAATTGATCGAGGTAGGTCAAGCGGCCTGTGGGGGACGTACTCATGCAGCGAACCAGGTCTTGTAAGCGGTGACAACAGCGCCGAGGAGACCAATGATGATAACAATCGCCCGCACCACTGCCACAGGTAACTTGCGGGCCAGGCCACTGCAGCCATAGCCACCGATGCAGGCACCGATCACCATAGCCACCGCGACGGGCCAATCGATGTGTACTCTTTCGGGAGCGAAGTAGCTGAACGCCACGAAGATGATGATCGTCACGCCATTGATGATGGTGGCGGCGATGTTCTTGATGCCATTCATTTTGTGGATGTTGGTCAGACCGAGGAAGGCGAGGATGGCGAGCATGAGGATGCCCATGCCTGCGCCGAAGTAGCCGCCGTAGATGCCAACGAAGAACTGGATGACAGCCACGAGGGGCCAGCGGGCGGGAGTGAAGTGAGTTTCCCCTTTCTTCCCAACGAATTTCTTGATGAGCGACTGGGAAGCAAAGAGGAGGGTGGCGACGAGAATGAGCCAGGGCACGATGTGGTTGAAGATGCCCTTTTCGGTGTAGAGGAAGATGAAGCTGCCAACGATGCCGCCGGTCAGGCTGCTGAGGAAGAAGGGCCAGAAGAGGGTGCCACTGGAGACAACCTCCTGCCGATAGCCCCAGGCTCCGCCGAGGGAGCCGGCCCAGAGGCCAATGGTGCTGGTGGCGTTGGCGGTCTTGCCGTCGAGCCCCATCCAAATGAGCAAGGGGAACGTCAATAGCGTTCCCCCTCCTGCGATCGAATTCATCGCCCCCGCCAATATCGAAACGAGGCAGGCGAAGACGAGCGAGACCCAGTCGTGACTCATGTTTCCAATATAGCCTTGTCAGCCAGGAGACGCTTGCGGCGATGATACCAGGCAGCAGCCAGGCCGCCCACGACAACGGCGGAGCCCAGCAGAATCGTGCTGGGTTCAGGCACCGCAGCTACGCTGGAGACCCAGTTGAATACGTCCTGGTCGATGCGGGAGAAGCCGGAGATGTCGCCATAGGACCCGTTACCAGTGATGAAACTGCTTACCCCGGCAATTTGCCATTGGCCGTCGGCGAAGATGAGTGCAGGGCTGCCACTGTCCCACGGGGCAATCTGGTATTCCAGCGCTTGTGGCGTGGCATTGGTGCTGGTGCCATTGATGACGGTGAGGAGTGTTGATTGAGGATTGGCTGGATTGATGAAGTCGGACATCATGATGCTGGAGGGTGCCGTGCGATTGATATTGCTTTCGAACACCGTACCGTTGGTTGCATTCAGGGGATCTTCCTTCAGGTAGGCACGGATCTGCATGTTGCCTGCACGCTTCGTGCCCTGGGTATTGGCCTGTGCCCCGGTCAGTCCTGTGCCAGTCTGACCGTAGCCGACATTGGTCACGACCTGATCGAGGATGTTACCCTGATACATCTTGTAGACCTGCGTCGCTACACCATCCGCGATAGGGTCGCCATTAATGCGGACGAGACTGAAGTCGTAACCCTGGCCCACATCATTGCCGGTATACTTGGGATGGATCACGGTCTGAACTACGTTGTAGCTGCGTTCGTTGGGCAAACCGTAGTTGAACACGACACGATGTTCACCGGCACCGGCACCAGGGGGGAAATGCGCTGCGCCCAGTAGCCAGTTTCGACCGATGAGGGCACTGCCTACGGGCTCACCGAGGGGATTGCCACTTTGATAATAGCTGACCGGAACGCCGCTGAACTGAGGCTGTAATGCCAGATTGGTGTACTGAATGTCGGGGACGTCATCACGAATATCGCCGGCCCAGAGAGATTGGGTTGCCAGGAAGCTCAGGCAAATGGCGGCGTATCGATACATCATGCTTCTCACGATGAGGGTATCCCTGGTACTATCGGCATAACCGGTACATCTTATCCAGTTTAAACAGTTCGGTACTGACAGGTCAATGCTGCTTCGTCTGGGAAATAGTGGGCACAGCGTGAGGGAGGCAGCCATCTTCCTTCATTCCTCACTGTTCCACCTGCAGCATCGCCCTATGATAACAGCCCTGTTCGGCATCTTTGTGGAATTGCACGCATGGCTTCGACGCTGACTCTGGTAACCGGTGCGGGTGGCTTCATTGGCGGACACCTGGTCAAAGCACTTCTGGCCAAGGGGCACGCCGTCCGTGCAGTCGATCAGAAAGCCAAAGATCAGTGGTGGCAACTGCACCCTGAGGCGGAAAGCCTGCAGCTCGACCTGCGCTACCTTGAAAACTGCCACAAAGCCTGCAAGGGCGTGAACCACGTCTACAACCTGGCCGCCGACATGGGTGGCATGGGCTTCATTGAAACGCACAAAGCTGAATGCATGCTCTCAGTACTCGTCAGCACCCATGTACTGCTGGCCGCCAAGGAAGCTGGAGCCCAGCGTTACTTCTATTCATCCAGTGCCTGCGTCTATGCCGCGGACAAGCAGACCTCTGCTGCTGTCACCCCACTCAAGGAATCGGACGCTTACCCCGCGATGCCTGAAGATGGCTACGGCTGGGAAAAGCTCTTCAGCGAACGCATGTGCCGCCACTTCCGCGATGACTATGGCATCACCACCCGCGTCGCCCGCTTCCACAATGTCTACGGGCCCAATGGCACCTGGACCGGTGGCCGGGAGAAAGCCCCCGCTGCCATCTGCCGCAAGGTCATCCAGGCCAAGCTCAGCGGCAAGCATGAAATCGAAATCTGGGGCACCGGCGACCAGACCCGCAGCTTCATGTACATCGACGATTGCCTGCAAGGTACCCAGGCCATCATGAACAGCGACATCCTGGAACCCATCAACCTGGGCAGTGATGAACTGGTCACCATCAATGGCCTGGTCGACCTTGTCGAAGGTATCGCTGGCATCAAGCTCAAACGCAACTACAAGCTTGATGCCCCCAAGGGTGTGAATGGCCGCAACAGCGACAACACGCTGATCAAGAAATACCTCGGCTGGGCTCCCAGCATCCGCCTCCGCGACGGCCTGGAGAAAACCTACGCCTGGATCTACGACCAGATCGTCAACAACCGGCCGTGCCCGGTGTATTAGCATGGCATCCACGCTCCAGCGTCGTCCCCGCGTGGCAGTGCTTTACCACTACTTCCACCCGGACGACGTCGTTTCTGCTCGCCACTTCAGCGACTTTGCCAGCGACCTTGCCACCCGTGGCTGGGACGTCGAAGTCCTACCCTGCAACCGGGGCTGCCGGGACGAATCGTTGACTTATCCCAAGAGCGAAGAGTGGAACGGCATCCACATCCACCGCATCTGGCGGCCTAACATCAAGCAGGCTTCCGCCAAGGGGCGTATCCTCAACGCCCTGTGGATGATCGCTGCCTGGGCACGCCTCGCCTTTCGCCGTGGAGCCAAGCGACCCGACATTGTCGTGATCGGCACCGACCCGGTGCTCAGCGTTCTCGTCGCTCCCATCATCAAACGGTTTAATCCACAGGTGAAACTGGCCCACTGGGCCTATGATCTCTACCCCGAAGCTCCCATCGCTGAAGGCATGATGCAGGAGAACAGCCGATTCACCCGCTGGCTCAAGGCACGCCTGAAGAAGGCATATCGGGCCTGCGACCTGATCGTCGACCTCGGCCCGTGCATGCGTAAGCTGCTCGACCAATACGATCACAATAAGCCGAGCATGACCCTGGTCCCCTGGGCTCTTTCTGAACCTGCTGAACCGGAAAAGCCCGATACCCGCGTGCGACAGGAACTCTTCGGGGATGCCCGCCTGGGGCTGCTCTACTCCGGCAACTTTGGCCGGGCCCATAGCTATGACACGATCTTGTCTCTGGCTCGCCTTCTCCGCAACACCGGCATCCGCTTCTGCTTTGCCGTACGAGGCAACCGGGCCGAGGAATTGAAACAAGCTGTGACAGCGGACGACACCAACATCAGTTTCGCCGGCTTTGCCTCCGAAGCAGACCTCGCCAAACGGCTCGCCTCCGCCGACATCCACCTGGCCAGCCTGCGCTCCAACTGGAATGGTGTCGTGGTCCCCTCGAAGTTCTTTGGCTCCCTGGCGGCTGGCCGCCCGGTGCTCTTCGCTGGTGAGCCCGACTCGGGTCTGGCCCACTGGATTCGTGAATACCACATCGGCTGGGAACTGCGAGAAAGCAACCTCGACTCCACCGCAGATTCACTGAAACAGCTCGCCCAGGAGCCTGGCACTTTGGCTGAGATGCAGGTACGCTGTCACCGGGTGTATCTGGAACACTTCTCCCGCCAGGCCATCATGACCCAGTGGGATTCTGCGTTACGTGCATTGATAGCGCACCCATCGAGCCAATAAAAGATCTGCCATGGCAACTCCTCCCCTTTCAAAGGGGAGGTTGGGTGGGGTAGCACTCTGCAAGGGGATGCGCTCTTGCGATCATCGGAATTGGCAATCGCCAGACCGCCTGCATCCGTGTGATGCAACCCCCTCTAGCTCCCCCTTCGTAAGGGGGAGAAACGAAGTCTATTCACTTCCAACGAGATGCGTCTCGCTGCCTCTACGACTTCTGCTTCGCTCAGCACGTGTGACAAACTGAAGCGCATGGCGGAGTGGAGCAATTCATCTGCCATTCCCATGGCCCGTAGAACGGGGGAGGGTAAAAGCGATCCGGAAGTACAGGCGGAACCTGTTGAGCAATCAATACCCGCCAGATCGAGCCGAATGAAAAGCAGATCCCTCGGGCAGCCTGGGAACGACAGGTTCAGCGTGTGTGGCAGACTTTGTTCCGGTGCGGCATTGACCTGGAAGTTGACATTATCACCCGCCACTGCATGGAGCGTCTGGAGGAACACGTCCCGCAACCGTTCACAGTGAACTCGTCGCGCTGCCATTTCCGATGCGGCCAGCTTGAGGGCTTCCGCCAGGCCCACCGCGAGCATCACCGGTTCCGTACCAGGCCGCACGCTGCCCTGCTGATGCCCGCCAAAGAGCTGAGGCTTGATACGAGTGCATCGGTTGACAAGCAGAAAGCCGATGCCTGGCGGCCCATTGAACTTGTGGGCCGAGCCTGCAAGTGTGTTGACCCCCAACTCATGAAAGTGAACAGGTATCTTCCCGATAGCCTGGGTTGCGTCGCAATGGAACTTCGCCTCTGGGACCAGTTGCCGCAGTGCAGGGATATCCTGCACTACCCCCGTTTCATGATTAGCCAGCTGAATCAAGATTGAAGTATGTGCATCCTGTTCCTGTGGAAGCGATGCATGATCGATCATGCCACTGGCATGAACGCGCAGGGAATGAAGAACAACGCCACGGGAGGCGAGAAGTCGAGCAGGTTCGAGCACTGAGGGATGTTCGATCTCACTCACGTACAGATGTTGTGCATCACCACCCAGAATCGCCAGGTTGTTGGCCTCGGTTGCTCCACTGGTGAAGACCACTTCCTGTGGCAACGCGCCAAGGAGTTCAGCGACGGTTTGCCGGGCACTTTCCAGTGTGGTCCGTGCCCTGGCACCGGCCCGGTGGGCGCTGGCCGGGTTGCCAGTGTGTTCAGCTGAGTAGCGCAGCATTGCCTCGGCCACCTGGGGGTGCAGTGGCGTGGTGCTGTTATGGTCGAGGTAAATGCGGCCGGGCATGAAATTAGTCTACAAGCTTCGTCTTGCGTGCTACTGCCTAAGCTGCTATAGCCCCACACGCTCTGGAGTCTTCGTATGAAGAGCGTGTTTGCCTTATTGTGTTGTCTTGTGCCTGCCTTCGCCATGGCCCAGGCACCTGGCCTACCCCTGGTTTCGCCGCCACCGATGGCTTCCGCCCGGTTTTTCGTGGAAGGTGATGCGGAATGGGCCTCGACGAAGCTGAACGGCACCACGCAGCCTACCGAGTTTGACAAGACCTTTCTGCCTCGAGTGGCATTGGGATGGGCTATCAAACCAGAGCAGATAGTCTGGGGTCAGTATCGGTTTCTCCATGCTGATGCCAGCGAAGACTGGAACGTGGGCGTGCCCGATCTGGAATCGCATGCCAGCCGACATGTGCGAATCAACATGCTTGACCTGATGTACCGGGAGAGCCTGGGTGGCGAAGGAATGCCCTTTGGACTGAGTGTCGATATGGGTACCCGTTTCTCCTGGGCGTACTTCAAGGATCAAATGGAGAATCAGACAATTGCCGGGCCACAAGGGGTGGAGCGTGACTTGAACTTCTACGCCATGGGTGGACGACTCGGCGCTCGACTCTTTTGGATGTTCGATCACTCAGCCTGGCAGATGACCCTCTATGGGCAGGGTAACTTCAGTTACCTGTGGGGGCAGTTCCGTGAGAACGCCAAGTATGATCCCCAGTCACCGCTCAGCACCAACTTCAACAACAGGAGCTGGGACACAGTCTGGAATTATGATCTTGAGGCGGGACTCTCCAGCTACATCCCGGGGTTTGAAGGTGTGCTGCAACTGACTCTGGGCTACCGCTATGAAGTATGGGCGGGAGAAAGCCTGGGGTTCATGACAGGTGGCGGCACTGGTCAACTGACCAGCCATGGTCCCATGATTCGGTTGCAATGGTCGTTCTAACTGATAACTATAGTCGCGTTGCCTGCTGCTCTGGTACGTCATGGATACTCCGCCTGAGACACGTCGACAGTTAGGGCTCCTGCAAGCCGTCAGCATCAACATGGCCATGATGGTGGGGGTAGGCCCCTTCATCACCATGCCCTCGTTTGTCAAAGAGATGGGTGGGCCCCATTCGCTGGTGATCTGGCTCATTGGCGCCCTGGTAGCGATCTGCGATGGAATGGTCTGGGCGGAACTGGCTGGTGCGTTCCCCGGGGCGGGGGGCACACTTCATTTCTACGATCATGCCTATGGCAACACCCTGAAGGGCAGGCTGTTCAAGTTCCTGTTCGTCTGGCAGTTCCTTTTTAGTGCCCCGCTGGAGCTAGCCTCCGGTGCACTCGGGTTTGCCCTGTATCTAGGCTACCTGTGGCCCGAAACCAAGACCGTGCTTTTCACCTGGCCGTGGGAGATCCAGGTGATGAACCTGGTGGCGATGGGGGTGATGGTCTGCATCGTGGCGCTCGCCTGGCGGAATGTCAGGGAAGCAGGCAAACTGATGGTAGTCCTCTGGCTGGGGATGCTGGTCACCGTTGGCATGATGATTCTCGGCTGTGCCGTGCATGCCGATAGCGGGTTGATCGCCAGGGCCACGGAACAGGCAGGTGACGCACTACGAGCCGCCACACGGGGCGATGTCACCATGTGGCTGGGAGCAGGTGCAGCTCTGGCCATTGCCATGTACGATTTCCTGGGTTACTACCAGGTCTGTTACATGGGTGATGAAGTCAAGCATCCGGAACGCACGCTGCCTCGTTCGATCCTGATTTCGGTGTTGCTGATTGCTTCACTCTATTTCTGCATGAACCTCAGCCTGTACGCGGTGATGCCCTGGCAGGATGTAGCGGAGAGCACGCATATCGCCAGCGATGCGTTCGAGAAGCTGTATGGTGGATGGGCTGGTAAGCTCATGACCGGACTGATCCTGTGGACAGCCCTGGCTGCCACCTACTCCGCCATGCTGGGGTACAGCCGCGTGCCGTATGCGGCTGCCCGTACCGGCCATTTCTTCAGTCTGTTCGGACAGTTGCATTCCCGCCTGAGCTTCCCACATTACTCGCTGATCTTTCTTGGTGTCATAGGAGCGCTGGCCTGTTTGCGTAATCTCGAAGACGTCATAACAGCCCTGTTGACAAGCCGGATTCTCATCCAGTTTCTGGGGCAGATCATGACAGTCTTTTACATGCGTCGCAAACCTGAATTGGCGAGTAGAATGCGTTTCCGCATGCCGCTGTTTCCTTTGCCGGCGATCATCGCCTTTGTCGGCTGGTCGCTGGTGTTCATCACTGCCAGCTGGTCTGCCATTGCCTATGGATTATTGAGCATGCTGGTGGGGCTGGGGGCATTTGCGGTGTGGGACAGAAAGCACCAGTCTCGAGTGGCTTGATGAACTACTCGTATTCACCGGTAGCAGGCAGCTGGATGAAGGAATCCGATCGTTTCTGACATTGGATTGCTCGTCGCCATTCCACCGACTCCCTGCAGCCGTATATTACCTGAATACTTTCAATTTGCGTGAAGCGGGAGCGGCTTGTTGGCAGCGTCGTCATCGGATGAATGGGAAAGCAGTGCTGTTGCAGCCGCCTGGGAAGGCTACACTGAATCGTTTTTGCGAGAAGTGGCTGGTCGCGCTCTGAAGACCCGACAGAAGCAGCCGGTCGCGGAACTGCGGCAGAAACTCCATACGTGGCATACCAATCCACCACAAGTTGATCGACGACTGCGGGAAGTATCTGCTGAGGCCCGTACGCTCCTGGCTGTCATGCATGTGGGCAAACGTACGCAATGGCGGTTAGGCACGTTGCTGGAGATGGTCAGTACCTTTCGAGGGCTGACACCTGACACGCTGACCACGGATGGACTCAAAGTTGTCGAAGAGCTGGTGCTGCACGGGATGCTGATCCCCATCGCCAATGCGGATCGTCCCAAAGTCAGCAGTTTTGCTGAATGGCTGAGCGTGGGTCAACCGCAGCAGTATCGTGTCTGGGTTGCGCCAGAGATCCTGTCCCGGGCTGCTGGTCAATGGGATGCGTTGCCTGAACTCAAGGCTGTGAAGCATACCCCCAGCGGGACACCTCGCGAAGCGGATGGACTGGAATGGTTCCTTCGGCTGGCAGTCGGCTGGCAGATGATTCATGATGCCCCGGCCCGGTTGACACAGCAAGGGGCGTTCTTCAAACGCGACCATGATCGACTGACGGAAGATACACTCCTCAATCAGCCCCTGCCTGAGTTTCCAGTCGAGATGCCCCAGTTCGGCCACCTGGTCATGGCCCTGGGACTGGCACTGGGTTTGATGCGTCATGAAGAGCCACAGGTGGTGAGCGGCACTTTTCCTGAAAGCTGGTCTGAAGGCTGGAAGCCTGCTCTCACGCAGCTCATCAGTGTGCTGGGTGATCTGCATACGTGGTCAGTCAGTGACGGCTGGTGTGGTCTTGCAGCCGGGGCGAATCCGTGGCCTTCGTGTACTGTTCTGTCGCTGAGCCTGCTTCTTCGTCTGGAGGCGAACCAGTGGACGACTCCGACAGAGCTTGCCAACTGGCTGGCCCGGCATCATTGTTTCTGGTCGCCTCGGGAGCATCTGCCCGATCTGACGAAGGAACTGGAACGACTTCTACTCGGTCTCTTGCTTCCACTCAAGCTGGTGCAGGTCAGCAGTGAAGATACGCAGTCATACATTCGATTGACCAACTTCGGACGGCAATTGCTGAGCGAGAAGGGGACGCAGACGTTCCCCGATTTTCCGAAGACCCTGCTCGTGCAGCCTAACATGGAAATGGTGGCCTACCGACAGGGCTTGACGCCCCGGCTGGTCCAGTTGCTGAGCCAGACCGCATCATGGAAAGCACTGGGGGCAGCCTGCCTGCTGACCATTGATCAGCACAGTGTGCATCGGGGGTTGGAAGCGGGGGCGACATTCGATTCCATCAACTCGCTGCTTGAACAGCACTGTGTCCATCCACCGCCAGGGAATGTACTCGAAGCACTTCGCACCTGGGCCGCCAAGCGCGATCGGCTGGCTGTGTACCAGGGAGTCAATCTGCTGGAGTTTCTCACCAAGGCTGATCTCGACGAGGCTGTCAGTCGCGGTTTGAAGGGCCTGGTGCTCGCAGATCGCTATCTGCTGATCGAGAAGGAAGATGATCTGGAGTATCGCCACTTCCGCACGCTGGGCACCAGAGATTACACCCTGCCCCCCACGCAGTGTGTGACCGTGGCAGACGATGGGGTGACGCTGCTTGTTGATCCCACCCGGGCTGATCTGCTGCTGGAGACAGAGCTGCTTCGTTTCAGTGTTCCCCACAACGTGGTGCATGAATCCAGGCAGTTCAAGGTGACCTACACTTCACTGGACCAGGCACGCAGCCAGGGGCTGAGCCTGCGTTTTCTCGGTGACTGGTATGTGCAGCGGACCGGCATGCCCATCACTGCTGCTGTGAAGATGCTCTGGTCGGAACGGCCAACATCAGTGACACCACTGGAATCGATACTGATGCTGCGTGTAGCCAGTGACGAGCAGGGAGATGGCCTGTGGCAGTGGACGGAAACGCGCAGTCTGCTGGAAGAACGACTGGGGCCTTGCGTGTTTCGAGTGTTGCCCAGCCAGGTCGCCAGGCTGCGAGAGAAACTGGCAGAGATAGGCCTGACGATGCAAAGCAGTATCGACGTAGCGTAATTCAATCCGAGGGCTTCAGTCGCTGGAGTCCCTGCCTCATCCTCGCCTCCTGACACTGTTCACTGCCCGCAGCGAGTTCGCGACAGATGACCGGACGTGTGGCATAGATGTCGCATTGCTGATCGTCACGCAGAAAGCAGCATCCAGTGTGAAAGGGCAAGGGAAACAGGGTGAGAGGATAGCGGACACTGTTGGTATTTCGCAGGGCTTCCCGGGCGATGCGTGGCTCGAGCAGCGCATCTTCTTCCATCACATAAATGGGAAAAGTGCGACAACATGCCCCGCAACCATCGCAGAGATAGTTACCGTTGCTCATCGATAGGTGCGATAGGCTGGGCGTTCCGTTGCGGGCTTGCCGTCGAGCTGGGGTACCAGCCAGCGCAGGCCATCGAGATTGTCCCGGAGTCGATCAGCCACGTCATACTCATGCATGTGACCCAGGATAGCGACACGGCCCTTGTAGCCTGATGCCTGGAGTTGCTTGAGCACTGTGACATCCTGCGTACCCACACCCAGGGGCAGAATCTTGCGGCCGTGCTTGTCGCCATCGATGTCCATGCCGTTGAGAGTGACGCACTGGAGATGAGGCAGGAGTTGATGCCAGACTGCATCCAGCTGGTTCAACTGGGAATGGGCATGATGCAGGTTATAGATGAGCCCGATTCTGGCAGGTGCCAGTTGCTGGAGAATAGCCAGTTGATGTGCCGGTTCTCCCATCCAGCCGCCATGGTTATAGAGACAGAGCAAGCACCCATGTGTCTGTGCAGCTTGCTGTAAGGGCTGGAGCACTTTAACCGCTGCGGTCACTTTGTCTGCAGTCGTTGCGCCAGGGGGTTCATCAAGCGACACCCACAGTTCGGGATGCAGGTCATGCTTCTTGAGGATCTTGAGAATGTGCTGTGCATCGCGATTGAGCGTCGTGGGGAACCAGACAGCATGCAGTGTGATGCCCGCCGGGCGCAGCAGTTGCACTTCCTCTTCGAAGGTAGGGAGATGCTTGTCACGCCAGTCGTAGGCATAGCGGGTCAGCTTCAATTCCTTGAGCATGGCTACGCGGTCGGCTGGTCCACGCTGTCTGGCATCGAAGGGTACGACGCACCAGGCAACGAGATTGTCCTGAGCGAAGAGCGGAGGGGGTTCGGCACAGGTAAGAACAGAGGCAAGGAGAAGGGTAAGCATGGGAGTACCTCACGTTGACAATCGTGGTCCTATATCCTGTGAACCGTGTATGACATCAATGATCTCTATACCTTCCAGTCCGGTAAGGCGGTAAAAAATGATATACCTCTGAAATGGCTTGGAAAGTGTCCAGTATCGAACACCAAGTAGCTTGGCGTTATCTGTCGGCCAGTTACAACCAAGTTGTGGAATACGTTGCAGTGCCGATATTGCTTTTTGAAATGCTTTTACAAACCGTCTTGCAGTGGACAATGAGGCACGCTGGGTAAGATATGTAGAGATAGCATCTACAGACTTCCATGCCTGCGAACAGATTCTAACGCTTAACAACATGTTTCTTCTTGCGGCCCGGTTTGGCTACGCTCTGTAGCTTGCGATCCAGTTCAGCAAAGTGCTCCTCGGTCAATTCAAAGCTATCGTTACTTTCCAGTGCCTGCAGCAGTCGTTGTTCGATGAGCTCGTGCATGGAAGCCCGACGTTTTTCCATCAGCAGATGTTCCACATATTCGCTGGCTGAACTAAACCCCGACACACTGGTTTGTGTTTCCAGCCAATGTCGCAGATTATCATTGAGTTCGATGGCAAGCTTGGATTTCATGTTGATATCTTAGCTGACAATCCGTTTGTACTCAATGGGGTACCTCGCCAATCCGTCTTGCCTTCCATGTCTCTCATCGGGTATGTTCGCCCTGACGATTGAAAGGAGTGGCATGGACGCCCGCCCCGTTGCATTCATTACCGGCATCGCCGGCCAGGATGGATCCTACCTGGCTGAACTGTTGCTGACCCTCGGCTATACTGTGCATGGCCTGGTCCGTAAGCCCAGCAGGGGCTTTCCTGCTAACCTGGCACATCTGCAGGGCCCGCTGCATCTCTGGCCGGGCGACCTGCTCGACCAGGCCCGCCTGACACAACTGCTCTACCAGATACGTCCACGCGAAATCTATCACCTGGCAGCGATGAGCCATGTCGTACACAGCCAGGTGCAACCGCAGCTTACGACCGAGGTCAATGCACTCGGTACAATGCGGTTGCTGGAAGCCATCCGCCAGGCAGTGCCGAAGTCACGTTTCTTTTTCGCGTCCAGCAGCGAGCTGTTTGGCAATCCTGCGACATCCCCCCAGAACGAGGAAACACCGTTTCAGCCTCGTAATCTCTATGGCACCAGCAAGCTGCTGGCACATCAGGCTGTCGTCCAGGCGCGCGAACAATATCAGCACTATGCCTCCTGTGGTATCCTGTACAATCACGAATCGCCTCGACGGCAGTCTGCCTTTGTTACACGACGAGTCTGCGAAGGGGTGGCCCGCATTGTGCGCGGCGAGACCCGGGAATTGAAGTTGGGCAATCTGCAAGCGATGCGTGACTGGAGCTTTGCAGCAGATACCGTCAAAGCGATGTGGTGCATGCTGCAGCAGGATGTTGCAGAAGACTTCGTGCTGGGCAGCGGTGAACTACATCGTGTCGAGGAACTGGTAGCTGTAGCGTTTGCTGTGGTGGATCTGGATTGGCAGGACTGGGTGGTGATGGAGCCCGAACTGGTCCGGCAGGAGCCAGCCGTCCCCTTGTGTGCTGATCCCCGCAAGGCGCAGACACATTTGGGTTGGCGGACCACCATCTCGTTCAATCAACTGGTGCAGTTACTGGTGGAAGCCGAGCTGTCTCGGACAGAGCCGGCTACCATTCTGAGTTTGCCTGCGAGGCAACTTGCGAGATCCGCATGAGGGTCTCAT
Organism: Gemmatales bacterium; assembly: GCA_046350055.1. GTDB lineage: Bacteria > Planctomycetota > Planctomycetia > Gemmatales > HRBIN36 > JAEUIE01. The sequence continues at coordinate 1,647,265 of JAXMBC010000001.1, forward strand.
GTCTTCTGCAAGGGGGGCATCAGCAAAGGTGGTAGTTCGGTCAGTCGTGAGCTGCTTCGTCGGGCCGTGAAAAGACGACGGGCTGCCTGCAGAAAGTCCAGCACTTGCTGTTGCTGCCAGTCAATGTACGTCCAGGGTCTGGGTTCAAAGACACCGTCATGGTATCGCAACGTGACTTCGGCAAAGATGCCGCCATGCAGGTAGATGCGATGAGACTGGTCCTTGGTGGTGGCCAGGACGAATTTGCCCAGTCCCAGGAAGCCTGGGTCGAGGTTGAGTGGCCTCGCTTCGGGGTAGCGTTTTTCGAGGATGACGGCGTGTTCCATCTCGATGGTTCGCCGCTTGACTGCAGCCAGTTGATCCGGGGCTTGCAACCTGTCAAACGCCCAGAATCGCTTGAACAGCCCGGCACCCATGCTCGCTTCGTAATAGTCCGTAAAGCGAAAATCGAGCGTGGGGCCTGTCAACACCAGGGGGCCAAAGCTCTGCTGGAGCGTCTGCTCGCTCTCAGCAAGGAGCTCCAGGTGTCGACTGAACCCTGCGACAATCAGCATGACGGGTTCGATGAGACCCAGGGTTTGCATGGCTTAGCGGAGTTGGTCGATAGGGGAGCCGTAGCCACTGGCTGGTGACATGAAGAACGGCTGATTCGGCGAAGGCTGGATGGCAAAGAGACGGTGTCTGTTGGCCATGGAATTCTGCGAGGAAAGAAAGGACTGATGTAGATCGCCGATGCTGACGAGCGAGACGACGATCTCCTGAAGGACTTCCTTGTCGTTGGGGTTCTTCTTGAGTTTCTCCATCAAGGCGCCGTTCGTTTGCTTGCTGAACAGCCTGAAAGCTTCCAGCATCGAGACAAAATTGGCCTGAATGTTCTTCGTGTCCTCCGGGCCTTTGAGCTTCTTGACTTCCTCAATCAGAGGCAGGAGTTTTTCATCGAGCGTCTGAAACTGCTTGAGGAAAGGTGCCATGGGATTGGGGGGACGAGCCGCCTGAACACTTCCCTGCAGGATCGTCTGGAATTTGCCATACGACTGAGAAATGGCATCGTTAAAGGCCTGGTGCCCTGGCTGAACGAGGAAGTAGAGGGCGACACCGCAGAGCAGGAGGCCGATGGCCACAAAGATACCGATCACCACCTTGGTGTTGCTCTGCATGCCTGCTGGCTTTTCACGTTTGCGTTTCTTTTTCTTGCGTTTGAGTTCCAGCGCTACGCCCTCTGCCGCCTGCACCACCGGGGGAAGGAATTGCGACTGGCAACTGGCACACTGCATAACCGTGCCCGGGGCAAGACCTTCGGGGATCAAGACCTTGCGGGAACAGTGAGGACATATTGCTTGTGACATGACATGAACCATCAGATTTGCTTCTATCATGCCTTAGAAGCGGCGACGAGGAAAGCGGAAATCAGGTACGGACGGCGTTTTCCGCTCGATCCTCAGCATTAGATCGGGCTTCATGCGTATTGCTGCTGGACTCTCTCCGGTTCAACATCTAAACCGATACTGCACTCCCTTCCATTCCATGCAGAACATCCATGGCTGACCTTGCGAATCAATTCGAACAACAAATCAACCGCCAGCAGACACTGGTGGGCATCATTGGCCTGGGTTACGTCGGGCTGCCCCTGGCACAGGCCTTTACGGCTGGCGGATACCGGGTGCTCGGGTTTGACATCGATGCCCGGAAGGTGGAAAAGCTCGACCAGGGGGAGAGCTACATAGGTCATATCAGCAGCGCCATCATTGCCACCATGAAGAAGCAAGGCTTCTCGGCTACAGCGGACTTCAACCGGTTGAAGGAAGCTGACGCGATACTGATCTGTGTACCCACGCCGCTGACAGCAGCCCGTGAACCGGACCTGACCTATGTCGAGAAATCAACGGAGGCTATCGCCAGGACCCTGCGACCCGGGCAACTGATCGTGCTGGAAAGCACCACCTTCCCGGGGACGACTCGGCGGATCGTGAAACCCATCCTCGAGAAGGCTGGGCTCGTCTCGGGCAAGGACTTCTTCCTCGCTTTCAGTCCCGAACGGGAAGATCCAGGCAACCAGAGCTTCTCCGCCCCCACGATCCCCAAGGTGGTCGGTGGCATTGATCCCGTCAGTGGGCATCTCGCCAACCTGCTTTACAGCAAGGTAGTGAAGAAAACGGTGCCGGTAAACTCAGCAGAGGTGGCGGAAGCCTGCAAGATTCTGGAAAACACTTACCGGGCGGTAAACATCGCCCTGGTGAACGAACTCAAGATGCTCTACGACAAGATGGGCATCGATGTCTGGGAAGTGATCGAAGCTGCCAAGACCAAGCCCTTCGGTTTTCAGGCGTTCTACCCCGGTCCAGGCCTGGGTGGTCACTGCATTCCCATTGATCCTTTCTACCTCACCTGGGTGGCTCGCCAGTATGGTCAATCGACCCGCTTCATCGAACTGGCGGGCGAGATCAACACCGGCATGCCTCATTATGTTGTCACCCGTCTGGGAGATGCATTGAATGATCGCAGCAAGCCGATCCGGGGCAGCAGGATTCTGATGCTCGGCATGGCTTACAAGAAGGATATCGACGACCCGCGGGAATCGCCTGGCTTTGAACTGATGGAACTACTGCTGCAGAAAGGTGCTGCGGTGAAGTATAACGATCCGCACATACCGGTGCTTCCCAGCATGAGGCATTACCCCGGTCTGAAGATGGAAAGCAGCCCGCTGTCACCTGAGCTGCTGCGCAGTCAGGATGCTGTGCTGATCGTGACCGATCACACGGCGTACGACTGGAATATGATTGTCCAGCATAGCCCGCTGGTGGTCGATACCCGCAATGCCTGCAAAGGCGTATCGAACGGTCGGGAAAAGATCATGAAAGCGTAACGTCCCTCACGTTACTTCTCGACGTTCCAGAAACTGGCATCGCGGAAGTACTTGAGCGCGCCGGGAAGCAGCAGGGGGTTCTCCGGCGTATCGACTTTGGTGAAGTCGGGAACAGCACCATTTCCTTTCACATGGGATAGCTCTGGAGCAGCCAGCCTGGCGGCAATGTTGACCCAGGGGGTACAATTCTCACCAGCCACAAGCCAGACTTCCTTTACATCCTTGCGCTGTTTCAGGTGGCCGATGACCGACAATAGATCGTGGGCCCGCTGGGCAGGGACGCTGCGGTTGTAACCCAGCCAGTAGCCCAGGAAGGGCACCTGCTTGTGGTACTTCTGGGGTACCATGGGAATAGGTGTAGGTTTGTCAGCACCGTGCCATTCTCCAGTGAGGAAGACATCGACTCCCAGCACTGCTGCACCACTATCAACCAGTTTCTGCACGTCGGGAGCGAGCTGGCCGTCTTTGCCGAAGAGGGCGGCTTTGCCACGTCCATCGGCCCACACCACTGCGACGCCCGATTGCTTTTCTTTGGGAGGCACGATGGCGATAATGGGTACTTCGTCATCCGTGCCTTTGCGGGTTTGCGTGCCTTTCCAGACTGAATAGCCGGTCTTTTGCTCAAAGCTCAACTGTTTGGCCTGCGTGGTGCCCGGAGCGGGAAAGCTGGTCTGGCAAATGGCTTCCAACGCAGACTGTTGCAGCCTGGCAAAGCCAGCTGGATCACTTTGTTGCATTTGTGACAGTTGCTTGTCACTGGCATCAGTCATGGTCTGCCGAAGTGTCTCTGCGGGAAGCCAGTCGCTGGGCCGTGGATGCTTCTCATCGAAGACGCTCAATAGCTTTGGATCAACGGGAGTGAAGGGCTTCTCTTCCAGCTTGCCGGTGTGGCCGAGCTTGAGATGAGTATTGAACCAGCCATAGATCATCTCACGGGCAACCTGGTTGTAGTTGTGCGGGAAGGGATAGTGCTTGGCATGGACGTTATCCGCTGCGCCGTACAGGGCATAGATCTTCTTCAGTTCTGGTAAGCCACGTGTTTCGATGTCGCGGGTCCAGTCGTTGGCCCCGGTCATGGCCTGAGGCTTGGGGGCGAAGAGGGCAGCGATTTCGACATTGTTGGTACCGACGCGTAACAGTGATGCATTTTCGCAGATGCAGCCACCCTGCATGTTGGCCGAGACCATGACAGCGGGGAAGCTGACCGTGGGGCGAGGGTCGAGGGCACAGAGGAGAAATGTCTGCGTTCCACCACCGCTGGCACCAGTGACACCGATGCGCGTGGTATCGACATCAGGCAGGTCGCAGACGAAGTCGAGAGCGCGGATACTGTTCCAGGTCTGGATGCCGAGGAAGCTTTGCAGCCTTAGCTCAGCCTGGAGTGCATTGAAGCCGACCATGTGAGGAATAGGCTTCGTGGTGTCGGCGTAGCCTACCATGTCGTAGTGAAAGACAATGCAGCCCAGGCGACAGATGCCCACCGCAGCGGCCTGTAACGGGTAGCGGGCACCTTCTTCGCGTGCTTCGCCCTTGGATTCGAGATCACGCTTAACGACGTTGTCAGGCTCGCGGGTGAAGCGGCCTTCGGCGAAGTGGCCATGCGGGTTCAGGACGACGGGTACTTTGCCCTGAATGTTCTTGGGACGATAGAGGTTGCCACAGACATAGTGGCCCGGCATGCTGGCGAAGTAGACTTTCTCGATGGTGTAATCGCCCTGGTCGATCTTGCCATGGACGACTGCGTTTAACGGTGTCTTCTCCGGCATGGGGTAGAGGCCCAGCGACACGCGCAACTGGGTACGCAGTTTTTCAGCACGCTTCTCCCAGTCTTCCTTGGTCGTGTAATCTGCGGTGAAGGAAGCAGGTCGATCTAGATGAAACGGCTTGAGCCGACCATCGCTAGGCAGCCTGGCAGGGGAGTACACTTGCCAGGGTTGATCGTCAGCCTGGCAGACAGTGATGGACAACAGGCAGAGGAGTAAGGCAGGACGCATGGCAGGAAGCTCACAGGAGGGAGAGCAGTACCATCGCCGATGTGGCCCCGAGGTGCAAGGAAAATGTGGGAAGAGCGGGAAGCTGATATGTCTGCATCGCTTTGCTTGATGCGGTTCAAGGCTGGTTCGTCAATATTATTGCATCACTAAGTACGTGAAGTACTATTTTTTCGCAGCGCCTATCTGCGTCTCATCCCGCTGGCGAATCCAAGCAAAAGGAAGTACGATACCGCGACATCTATCTAAGGGGACTACGTATTGATACAGAGTATTTCGCCAGCTGCTAATGCAAGATAGCTAGCTTTAAGGGGAGAAGATGTGTTGTGGAATGGTGAACAACTAAGTGATAAATACAACCTCGATGAAACCGGTAGAAATGGAGGACTTCCATGGAAGACGGGTATGTTCTGCACACGAATCCAAGTTGGCTCGCTCACCACACGAAACATAACACGGGTGGTCGCGTGGCATTTATGCGTGGTCCCAACGGCTCTTTGGCGAGGTTTCGCGGTGGTGAACTTTTAGTATTCCTGGTGGCGGGAGTAAATCCACATGAGATAGCAGGAATGGCAACATTCGTTCGAAACCACACTACATCACTTGGGGAAGCTTGGACCGAATACGGTGATTTGCTTGGCGCGGCGACGTTCGAGGATTTCCTTAAAATTGTCCCGTCCTAGCCGGAGTCTACACTCCCCGTGAGTTATGAACAAGGAGTGTAGGGATGGAACGAGCGCGAATGGTGGTGAGCCCGGAGGTAAAACGGGCGATCGTAGAGGAGCTGGAGAGTGGTCAGCTCTCGCTGCGAGAAGCGGCGGCTCGTGGGCATTCGACGGTGAGTCGCGTACAACTGTGGCTGAAGGAGTACGGCAAGTATCAACCCAAGCGTGACATCGTCGAGGTCGTGATGAAGAGTGAAGAAGAGAAGATCGCCGCCCTGGAGAAGGCGTTGGCGGAAGCCCACCTGAAGCTGCTGGTGCACGAGAAGATCATCGAGCTGGCAGGGAAGAAGTACAAGGTGGACTTAAAAAAAGCTTTTGGGTCGCCGCCGTCGAGCAGTGCCGAGGTGAGACCGAAGCCGGGCTCGGGCAACTCTGCCGGGCGGTAGGGCGAAGCCGGGATGCGTACTACAAGCATCACCAGCGTAGCAGAGATGACAGCGACGAGGAGGCAGTGATCTTGAAGACGGTCGAGACGATTCGTGCGAAGGAACCTCGCGTGGGCACGCGGAAGCTGGTGGACCGGCTTCACAAGCACCACGCCACGAAGGTAGGTCGCGACCGTCTGTTTGACTTGCTTCGTAACGCGGGTCGCCTGGTGAAGGTGAAGAAACGCTTTGAAAAGACGACCTATTCGCGTCATGGTTACGCCGTGGCACCGAACCGGATCAAGGGGCGGAAGATCACGAAGCCGAACCAGGTGCTGGTCTGCGACTGCACATACATCCGGCTGCGTGGTCGGCAGTTCGCCTACCTGTTTCTGGTGAGCGATGCGTACACACGACGGATCGTGGGGCATCACGTGAGCCGGGACTTGTCGCACCACTCGGCAGTGATCGCACTGTCGAAGGCGGCAAGCTGGCTGCGGGAGACCCAGGGCGTGTCGGGGCAGGGCGTGATTCATCACTCTGATCGCGGCTGCCAGTACTGCTGTCACGAGTTCCTGGCGGCGTTGCGGTCGTACGGGATGGAGTCGAGCATGACCGATGCCGATCACTGTTACCAAAACGCCATCGCCGAGCGGATCAACGGCATCCTCAAGGACGAGTTCAACCTGGACGCGGACTTCATGGATATCAACCAGCTACGAACAGCGGTCGACCAAGCCGTGGAGGTGTACAACACGATACGGACGCATTGGAGCCTGGGCCTGCGAACTCCGCAGGAGATGTATGCCCAGGCTTCCCTAACAACCCCAAGCAGGTGTGGCACCGAGGGAAGTTGTTGACATGTCAATATCCCCCCGGACCCCCCTTTTACTACTACTACGGGTGTAGACTTTATTTAGGACGAGAGAATCGGCTTATAAACAAGCTAATTGAAGATGTTCCAGCCCCCGATGACACTGGCTATGCAGAGGGAGCTCGAGTACTTAAACGTCACATGAGGCTTGAGCGCAATCAGGTCGTAGTGAAACTTGCAAAGCGCCGTTGGCTTGAGCATGACCCCGATTTGGCTTGCGAAGTTTGTGGGTTCAGCTTTGTCAAGCGGTACGGTCCTATTGGTGCAGGCTTCGTGGAAGCACATCACAGGACGCCGTTGAACGAGTTAGAAAATGGAGCAATCCGGTATTCACAAGAATCCGATCTCGCGCCCGTTTGCGGCAATTGTCACCGGATGTTGCATGCAGATGGTGGACGTGGCATTGAAGAGCTTCAAAACCTTCTCATGTGATATCAAGTGAACCTCATCCAAAAAAGAATTACCGACCATGAGCGAAGCTACGAACTATGGTCGTTGTAACTCAGTCAATACCTCTGTATTAACTTACAATCGCTGTTTTTCGCATAAGGAAAAGCTGACTACACCATAGCCGTGGCATAGCTACCTTGCGGGCACATAGGGGTAATTACGGTCTGAACTTCTCAAACGTCCTGTCGTTGAACTTGTATGCCCCTGTGTCGTTGGTGCCTAGCCACAGGACGCCATGGTTGTCCTGATAGATGGAGACTATCCATAGCCATCCAGTTGCCCGTTCTTCAACCGCCAAAGTACGTTCTGGGTCGCATCACCGCCTATAAAATTGTTGGTCCATTGCGTAGAGGGCAGAGGCCTGAGACCGGTGAATTAATTACGATGACAATGGACTATGATAACGGAGGGCGCGAACGCACTGAGTTGGCTGAGAAGATTATCTTTGCTCAAATCAGCCTTGCTAAAAGAGGTTTCTCGACGGGCGGGAGGCCTCCGTATGGGTTCCAACGATGGCTAGTTAATGAAGAAGGAAAGAGGGTAAGAGAACATCCACTCCTTGATGGAGAGCGAGTAAGGATGGCTGGGCATCATACGATCTGGCTTCCTACAGATGCCAAACGCCTCGAAATCGCTTTAAGAATCCGTCAAATGCTGAAGGTGATGCCAGCGACTCAAGTTTGTGACATACTGACGTCGGAGGGAATCGAAACTCCAGATAAAGGAAGAACGAGAACTGACAATGGTGTTAAACACCAAGTCTCGACTACCTGGCATCAATCGACGGTAATTGATATTGGAAGAAGCGAACTCTACACGGCGTTAAAAACCTACAATCGGCGCAGTATGGGAGATCAATTGCGTGCAACTCCAGATGGCCCTCGGCCTTTAGAGGATGCAGATTGGATAAACGAGAAAACGAAAAAAGTAGTTATCAATCCAGAAGACGCTCTGGTTAAAGCTCATAGTCATTTCAGGCCTGTTGTTAATTTGGACAGCCACGAGGAGTTAAAACGGATTCTTGATAAAAGAGCAGGTTCACAGCGTGGCAAACCCAGGTCCAAGGGTAGAGCATTTAATCCACTCGGAGCACGGATCTTTGATATGAACTGTGGGTGGCCACTTTACCGACAGGCTTATGCCGGGTCCTTTCGTTATGTGTGTGGCTATTATCAACAAAGTAACGGAAAACAATGCGACCATAACCGTGTTGACGGCTTGCTGGCGGTACGCTTTGCCAAAGCTTGCATTCGACAGATGCTTTTTACCCCTTCATTGGTTGCAAAATTTCAATCTCGTCTCGAGGAGATTGCAAAGCAACACACCCAAGCTGAGAATGACCTACATCACGTTTCTGAGCTTACTATTCAGCTTGCATAAAAACGAGCAGAACTCGAGCTAATCGGCAAGAACCTGGCGATGGCTGATGGTCCAGAACAGCACCAGATCATCAACAAGCAATTTGTTTTGTGCTTATCAAAGTGCAATTCATTGGAGAAAAGACTCAGGCAGTCTTCTCATAGTCAGAGGCAGCTTAATGATGAACAGATCCAGGCTGGTTTGGATTATCTTCGCAATCTTGTGAGTAATTCGCAAGAAGACCTCTCGAATGATGCGATTGGACGCACGTTGCAAGAAACAAATACAAGGCTCTTTTTCCGATTCAAAGGGATACAGAAGAACAATAGAAGAATCAACGAGATCGCTGGCGGACAGGTTACTTTTGGGAATGCTGTGCCGCCAATCACACTTTACCAAGGCCGCACAAGTAAGAAGGAACATCAATTGACAGCATCGACAGATGCTGGCAAAACACAACAAAACAAAGACACAAATGGTCAGGAGGGGGGGTCGTTAGGAAATGTAAGTCGGGGTGACAGGATTCGAACCTGCGACGTCCTGGTCCCAAACCAGGTGCTCTAGCCAGGCTGAGCTACACCCCGTCGTAACGTGCATTCTACAGAACATCCAGCAATCACCAAGGTTCACGCAGCCTGGCGGTGCGAGTCGCTGCGAAGTGCAGCAAGAACCCGCTCGAAATCGTCGTTGCTGTCGAATTGAATGACAATCTGACCCTTGTCTGCTGACTTGAGCTTGATGGCTACCCTGGTGGCGAGGCGCTGTTTGAGTTCTTCCTCAATCTGCTGAACATGAGCAGTCTTGACCGGGGCGGAGTCGGTTGATTTTTCCGTTGTCTCGCTGGCTGGTTCCGCCGTCTTGATCATCGCTTCCACTTGTCGGACCGAGAGCCCCTTAGCGATGATCTCCTGCATGAGCACGTTTTGTCGAACCGGATCTTCGACGGGAAGTAACGCACGGGCATGGCCGGCACTGATCTGGCCATGACGTACTGCATCCTGCACAGCAGGGGCAAGTTCCAGCAGGCGAATGAGGTTGGCTACTGTCGAGCGATCCAGGCCGACTACCTTGGCCAGTTCATCCTGGGTAACCTGGTAACGCTGCAGGTAGTCCTGGAAGCCCATTGCTTTTTCGATGGGGTTCAGGTCGCTGCGCTGCAGGTTCTCGACGAGTGCAGCTTCAAAGACTTTCTGATCGTTGAAGTCGACAACGTGAACGGGAATCTCAGCCCAGCCTGCTTCCCGGGCGGCCCGATAGCGACGCTCGCCGGCAATGATCTCGTAGCCTTCGTCCTTGGGACGCACGAGAATCGGTTGCAGCAGACCGTGAGTGCGCAGACTTTCGCGGAGCGAGGCAATCTCGTCGTCGTCGAAATCCTTACGGGGCTGGTTCGGGTTCACATGGATGCGTTCGAGAGGCAGCGCCTGCGTTCCCGCGGGAGCATCTGCAACAGCAGTGGCTGTGCTGCCACCCAGAAGAGCATCCAGGCCGCGACCTAAGCGGCGTTTCTCGTGCATGGGATTCGCCTCCTTGCTTATCCCTTGGTTGATTCAGGGAGAACTCTAGCACGGATGCAAAAATCGCACAACACGAGTCGGATGCGAAGTGCAGCACCAGGCAACGGCTAGGTCCAGGCGTTGAACTCGCAGCCATATTGAATGGTACAGGGGGGTGGCATGCGATCGGGCTTCAGCGGCAGGATCATGAACGATTCGCTAGCCCCATATTCGTTGCCATAGCCGAGTGCGGACGCCATCTGAAAACCAAATCGCGGATAGTAGTGGGAGTGTCCCAGCACCACGACATAATGCGCATCGTAGTCCCTGCAGGCAGCGATACCTGCTTCCACGAGTTCTCCGCCTATGCCTTCGTTCTGACGATCCGGTACGACAGCAATGGGTGCCAGCCCCAGACCTTGATCATTCTCACCAGCACTGACCGGGCTGAAGCCGATGTAACCGACGACCTGATTGTCGTCTTCGGCCACGAGGCTGATCTTGAGGTGGCCTGATTCCCGTAACTGGGCCACGAGACGGGCTTCTTCATCGGTGGGAAAGGCGGCCATCAGGACGTCGTGGATGGCAGCATGATCGGCAGGTTCTTCGGGACGAATGCGAGGCATGGGAGAGTCCTCCTTGTTTGACAGTGTGATGACACCCGTTTGTGAAAGCAAGAAGAAACTGGACATGACTGCCCGGTATTCCGCCTGGCCAGTAAAATAAAATGCATGATCCGACTCGTGCATTTCAGCGATATCCATCTCTTCCAGGCCAAAGCGATCTGGCGGGCGCGGGACTATCTGAGCAAGCGTCTGACGGGGTACATGAACAACAAATACCTCGCACGCGGCCACGGGTTCAAGCAGGCTTCGCAGGTATTGCACCGACTGGTGGAAGATGCCTATGCCCGGCAGCCTGATCTGGTGATCTTTTCCGGCGACGCCACCACGCTGGGTGTGGAAGAAGAATTCAGCCAGGCGGCAGAACTCCTGCGGGTGCATGAGTCAGCCACCCCGCCGGCGCTCGCGGTGCCGGGGAATCATGACTACTACGTTTCGCAGAGCGTGCGAAAGGGGTTCTTCGAAAGGCACTTTGCTCCCTGGCAGCAGGGGGAGCGCGTAGATGAACAAGTCTATCCCTTTGCGAAGATTGTCGGGCCACTCTTTGTGGTGGGGGTGAACTCGTGCCAGTGGAATCGCTGGTCGTGGGATTCGACAGGGCGAGTCGGGGTTGATCAGATGCTCCGCCTTGAGCGGTTGCTCGCCAGCGAGGCGGCTCAGGAGCGGCTGAAGATCCTGGTGACTCACTACCCGGTGAAACTGGCCAATGGCAAACCGGAACGCCGCCATCGCCACCTGCGGGATCTCCACGATCTGCTGAAGGTAGCTCACCAGTATGGGGTGAAACTCTGGCTGCATGGCCACCGGCATCACGCTTATGCGATGGAAGCCACGGCGGAGTTGCCGATCACTGCTCTCTGTGTGGGGAGCGGGACGATGCACAACCACTGGTCGTATGGCGAGTATCTACTGGATGGCGAGTCGATGACGGTGAAGCAGTACACGTTTCATCCGGAAACGAGCCGGTTTGTGCAGTCGCAGGAGAGGGAGTTGAAGCTGTAGCTTAGACGCGGTATCCTGCCGCAGCTTAGCTCAATCCGATGCATTAGGGGCATGCCACGAGGAACTGCATACGCGGCGGGACGCCGCGTCTACTTGGATACCGGCACATCAGTGGATTCCAGCGCCGAGAGCAGAGGGCGGAGGCGGGCTTTGTGTTCTTCGGTCTGGGCCCACTGGGTCAGCGTCTTTTTAGTCCAGTTGCCATGCTCGGTGACGTACCAGGCCATGCCGGAGAAGAAGAGTTCCATTTGCTGGACCGCTTTCTTACCGGTGCTGACAGCAGAGAGATTGGTGAGCTTGTTGATAAGAGCGTTGGAATCGTAATGGACGAGGATTTCGATGCGGTGCTTGATGCCGGTGCGGCCATCGGTGCCTTTGACATCCTGGAAATGGAGGAACACCAGGGCCCGGATGGTCATAGTGGGGAGAAGCGGCCCGATGCGGCCTGCACCTTCGGCAAACCAGATGCGGTTGTTCTGCCCGGCAGCAATAAGACGCCAGCGGAGTTCCCCTCCCTGACCATCGGTCCCCAGGAAGCTGCCATCCGGTAGCTTGGCGATACTGGCTTTCGTGGCGCCCAGTCGTTGCCAAGCGTAGAGACTGGCATCGGGGCTTTCGAGCAGCCAGCGATAGACGTCAGGATGGCAAGGGAATGATTCGGATTTGCTGCGGTCGAAAAGCTGGGCCTTGCTGATGCAATGAGTCACTTTAGCGCGTAGTGGGTCGGCGAGTTGTTCTAACGGAATGAGGGCAATGCATGATTGCTTGGCAACCTGGTCAATCTCCGCTTCGGAGAGAGCAGGGGCTGCCGAGGTGTTGACAAACAGCAACCCTGTGAAGACAAGGAGGCTTGTCAAGCTGGTGAATCGGTACGTCATGCGCATAAGATCTCTGCGGGAAAGAGATCGAGTGGTCAAGTTGAGGAGATAGCGCAGCCAAACCAGTGTGTGCTGGCTTGGGCAAGATAGCTCCAAGATCATCATCGAACATCAATGGGGTAAGACTGGAGGGAATCGTCAAAAAGGGAGTCTTGGGTAGAGTTGCGAGCTGTTGTTGTGAAAAGTGATCATTTTGGTTAAAGAATGATGTCCATTGACGAGGTGGCGTGATGACAAGGAACAAAGGGTTGCTGTTGGCCTTGGTACTGGGCTGTGCTGCAGCGCTTGGTGCATGTTACTACCAGAAGCAACTCCTGGCCCGGTACCATTGCTGGCGGCTCAGTTCCGCTGACCAGGCTCATCTGCCAGGTTATGTCGTGAAACTGGAAGCACTGGGAATCACCGGCACTCAGGCTCTGCTTGCCAATCTCGAAAGTAGCAAAGAGACCTGCTGTCTCAACAGTGGCGAGGTGCTGACGAAGATTCTGTTGGTATGGGGCGAGCGAGATCCACGCTATCTGGCGACACTGACGGCGCTGGGGCAGCGATCGTACCTATTCTCCCCGGTTGGGACTCTTCAAGCCATGCAGTTGCTGCGGGAACTCACTCAGGGAGGGGCAATGTCCCCCGGGGTGAAGGCTGTCATGGCGCAATGGCTACAGCATACTCCGGCCAGCAGCGAGGGTCGCCAATTGCAACTGGAGTGGATGAGCCAGTTGCTGGAACAGGAATCGAATCAGAACGAAGGTTTGATCACCTTGATGAGAGCACGGGTACGCACGGCCTTGAACGACAGTCTTCCTGGCGTGCGACTGGCAGCTGTTAAACTCGCCGTTACGCCTGCTTTGCAATTGCACGAAAGTCTTGCAGCCCTGGTAGCCGTGAATCATCCAGATTCTTCTCCGGAGGTCCGGCAATTGGTATTGCTCGCACTGGGAGGACAGGAGCGATTGCTGACTGTGGATATGTGTTGCCATTACCTGCACGATTCTGACAGTCAGGTACGCCGGGTTGCTGAGAGAGTACTGAAAGTTCGGGGCTGGAACGAGCAGCAGATACACCTGGCCAGGGTGCTGCGCGACGTCAATCCCCAAGTGCGAGCCGAGGCACCAGCTCTGGCACTGCAGGCACAGGAACAGGAGATGTACCATGCCCTGGAACTATTGAGTAGTGATCCCGAGCCGGCCGTCCGTGCAGCGGCAGCGAGGGCAATAGCTCAGGCCAAGGATGAAAGATTAGACGTCATGATGAAAAGGCTGGTTGAGAGAGACCGTGACCCGAGTGTCCAACAGATTGCTCGGTATTATTTGCAGCAGTAACCGTGGAAACGAAGGCATTACAATCCGTACAGTTTCATGGTGGAATTTACCACCTGTATCACGTGTTAACGATTGTACAGGATTGTCCAACTCGCGTGCCAAAATGCGGCAAAATCGGCTGCGTACAACTTGACGTAGCCTTCGTCAACGCTTAAATTTAAGTAGAGATGGGTTAGGGTTCTACAGTTTTCTGTACCCCGCCGCTGGGTCCATGTCTTCATGCCCCCAACGAACCTGACTCACGAGACTGCGACTTTGGGCATTCCCGACGGACCACCAGTTACTGCCGCGCAACCTATGGATCGCGACGTACATCTTAGGAAGAGGATAGGCAGCAATGCTCGTACTGTCCAGAAAAAAGAATGAGAGCATCGTCATCAATGACGACATCACGGTCACGGTAGTCGAGATCCGCGGCGACAAGGTGCGCCTGGGGATCGTGGCTCCCAAGGAAATTCCCGTGCATCGTCAGGAAGTACACGATGCCATCCATGGCAACGGGGCGACGAACGGCAAGGCTCCGCTTGCTCCCGCCACTGACCTGTAATTCTCCTCCGCGTATTGCACGCCCTGGCAGTCTGCCGGGGCGTTTTTTATTGACATGCTCCTGACACTTCGGCTTCCGGGGTGTAGCGTCATTTACTCTGGTTCGCAGCAGCTATAACAACTCCTTGCACATCAACAGGAGTTTATGCATGGCTGCTCTCTTCGACACATTCAAGCTGAAAGACGTGACGCTGCGCAATCGCATCGCAGTGTCGCCCATGTGTCAGTACTCGGCCCACGATGGTCATCCGAACGACTGGCACCTGGTTCACCTGGGCAGCAAGGCCATGGGTGGTGCGGGACTGGTCATTGTCGAAGCGACCGCAGTCGTCCCCGAGGGACGCATCAGTCCTGCTGATACGGGCATCTGGTCGGACGATCATGTGGCTTCGTATGCACGCATCGCCCGGTTCGTGAAGCAGCAAGGCAGCGTGCCGGGTATTCAATTGGCACACGCTGGAAGGAAAGCGAGTGCGAATCGTCCCTGGGAAGGGGATGATCACCTGGCGGTAAATAGTGGAGGCTGGGAGATTGTCGGTCCCTCGGCTGTTCCATTTGGAGCGCATTTGCCGCGTGTCCCCAAGGAGTTGACAGTCGATGAGATTCGCCAGATCACTCAGGCCTTCGTGGCAGGCGCCAAACGTGCCCTGGCAGCGGGATTCGAATGGCTCGAACTGCACTTTGCTCATGGCTATCTGGCCCACAGCTTCTACTCACCTCTCGCCAATCGTCGAACAGATGAGTATGGCGGCTCCTTTGCCAATCGCATCCGCTTTCACCTGGAAACCTTTAAGGCTGTCAGGGAAGTGTGGCCGGAGCGGCTGCCTCTGACGGCACGCCTTTCAGTGACGGACTGGGTGGAGGGTGGTGTCACGGTGGAGGAATCCATCGAACTGATCAAACAGCTCAGGCAGCTGGGTCTGGACTTGATCGATGTCAGCCAGGGGTTTGTGATCCCTGATATCTCCATGATTCCCTGGGGCCCGGGTTTCATGCTGCCCACAACGGGACGTATCCGTCGGGAAACAGGTGTCCCCGCAGCAGCGGGCTGGATGATTACCGAGCCGGAGCAAGCCGAGCAGGCCGTTCAGAGTGAGCAGGCTGATATTATCATGCTTGCCCGGGCCTTGCTGGGTGACCCCCACTGGCCCTACCATGCCGCCCGGAAAATCGGCATCAACCTGCCACAGAATATTCTGCCTGTTCAGTTTGGCCACTGGCTCAAACGATAGTGAACCGACGTAGAGGCTTGCCAGTTGAGTAGCATCTTGTATTTAGATCATTATCTAAATAATGAGGTCTCTCATGTCCAGAATCATCTCGGTGCTGGCAGCATTATTCTTGGCGTTCCCACTGGCTGCCCAGGAGGTCACCAGCGGTATGCTGGTGGGTTCTTGGGAAGGAGCATTGGATGCTGGGGCGATGAAGCTTCGAATCGGCTTCGTGCTCAAGGAGAATGACAAGAAAGAACTCACCGGAACCATGTTCAGTATCGATCAGGGTAACGTCGCCATCACGCTCGATAAGACAGTTATCAAGGGACGTGAAGTCAGACTGCAGATGACCAGGCAGGGAATCAGTTATATCGGCACCTTGAATGACGCCGGTGATACGTTAACCGGGCATTGGCTGCAGGGACTTGGCAAACTGCCGCTGACGTTGAAAAAGGTGCCGGGCTTGACCAAGCTGAATCGCCCTCAGGAACCCAAGCCACCATTCCCCTATCGCAGTGAGGACGTGACTTACGAGAATACAGATGCCAAAGTAAAGCTCGCTGGTACGCTAACACTGCCCGCAGGCAATGGCCATTTTCCCGCGGTGCTTCTGATCACAGGTTCCGGTCCGCAAGATCGGGACGAAGCCATTCTGGGACATAAGCCATTCCTGATTATCGCCGACTATCTCACGCGGCGTGGCATAGCTGTGCTGCGTGTGGATGATCGGGGTATCGGGAAGTCCACTGGTTCGTTTGCCACCGCGACCACCTTCGACTTTGCCAGCGATGTGCAGGCGGGGGTACGCTATCTGGCCAGCCGCCCAGAGATTGACAAACAGCGTATTGGCCTGATCGGTCATAGTGAGGGTGGCATCATCGCGCCGCTGGTGGCCAGCAAGACGTCTGACATTGCATTCATTGTGCTGCTGGCCGGCACCGGGCTGCCAGGGGATGAGATCATCTACCTGCAGGGCAGACTGATCGCCAAGGCGGGCGGTGCGAAGGAAGCTGACCTAGAAGCAAGTGCCACTATTCAGCGAGTGCTTTTCGGTGCCATCAAGGCTGAGAAGCCTGGCCCGGAACTGGTCAAGAAGCTCAAGGAGCTGCTGAAAGCGGAGGTAGCCAAGCTGACACCCGAGCAGAAGAAGGAGATGGACAAGGCTGGTGGCATCGCCCAGGCTGAGGCTTCGCTGCTCACCTTTACGGTACCCTGGTTCAAGACGTTCATCACCCACGACCCGGTGCCGGTGCTGAAGCAGGTGAAATGTCCGGTGCTGGCCCTCAATGGCGAGCTTGATCTACAGGTGCCTTACAAAGAGAATCTCAGTGCCATCGAAGCTGCGCTCAAAGCTGGCGGGAACAAGGACTACACGATCAAGTCGTTCCCGCAGCTGAATCACCTGTTCCAGACTGCCAGGACCGGGGCACCCTCGGAGTATGGCACAATCGAGGAGACGTTTAACCCTGCCGTGTTGCAGATCATGGGGGACTGGATTACGGAGCGAGTGAAGAGGTAGGAAAGTAAGTACCCATTCTGATTGACTTATCACGAACCTCGAGCACCACATCACATCCTGCAGTGTCATACCTCAGCGCGCTCAGTCCCATATACTAGCGTGGTACTTTTCGCCGAGGTTCGTGATGAAGTTACCCGTTTCGTGGTTGAAGGAATATGTCGAGCTCACCATCTCCGTGCCGGAACTGGTAGACAAGCTCACGCTCGCCGGGCTGGAAGTGATCCATGTCAAACTGGTGGGTGTGCCGGTGCCGGACGGGCTGCGGTGCAAAATTGAAGACCCCGGTCCCGTCTGGGCGAAGGACAAGATCGTCACAGCCAAGGTGCTCGAGATCACCAAAGTTCCCGAAACCGACAAACTCAAGTTCGTGAAGCTGGACCTGGGCAAGGGTGGTGAACCGAAGACGGTAATCACTGGTGCGGGGAATATTGCTCCGGGCGAAAAGGGGCAGGTCGTGGTGCTGGCCTATGCCGGGGCGGTGCTTATCGACGGCTACTCTGAGAAGAAGGAACTGAAAGAACTCAAGCCCAAGCCCATCCGAGGCTTCCCCAGTGATTCCATGGTCTGTTCCGTCCGTGAACTGGGCATCTCGGATGATCACGAAGGCATCGTGTTGCTGCCTCCGGAAACGCCAGTAGGTGTGCCGCTAGTGGATCTGCTGGGTGACATTGTTCTGGAAATCGACGTGCTGCCTAACATGGCTCGTTGCAATTCCATCGTTGGACTGGCCCGGGAAATTGCTGCCCTCACCGGGCAGCGGCTCAAAGCTCCCTCTGCTGCAGTTTCGCAACAGGGACCGAGCATTGAAGGCAAAGTGACGGTAGCGATCGAGAATGCGGAGCTGGCTCGTCGTTACACAGCCATGCTGATTGAAGGCATGACGGTGCAGCCTTCGCCGCACTGGATGCAGCGCCGGCTGGCGCTGTGCGGCATGCGGCCCATTAACAATCTGGTCGACATCACCAACTACATGATGCTGGAGTTGGGCCAGCCGCTGCATGCTTTTGACTATGACAAGCTTGTAGCTCGTTCTGGTGGAAAAGCTCCAGCGATTACCGTGCGGCTGGCCAAGGCTGGCGAGAAGCTGACGACTCTGGATAATGTGGAACGCAAGCTGGAACCGCATCACCTGGTGATTGCAGATGCCAGGGGTGTCGTGGCGCTCGCAGGAGTGATGGGTGGGCTGGAAACCGAAGTAACTCAGGCCACGACTCGGGTATTACTGGAATCAGCGCATTTCCATGCACCCGTGGTACGTAAGACGGCCCGCGAGCTGAACCTCTTCAGCGAAGCGAGCATGCGTTTCAGCAAAGGTCTCCACCCGGAGTTGGCTCTCATCACCGCAGAACGTACTGCCGAGTATCTCAGGCAACTGGGTGGTGGTATCGTGTGCCAGGGAGTGATTGACTGCTACCCTGCACCGCTGACAGCGGCACCCATCACCATGCCACTCTCGCAGGTAGAACGTTTGCTGGGCATGACGATTCCGGTGGGAGATATGTTGCGCATTCTGCGTGCCCTGGAATACCGTGTCGATGGCCCGAATGAAGCAGGGCAGCTCTCCATCATTCCGCCGTCGCATCGGGTTGATATTCAGCACGGTGCTGCCGATGTGGTGGAGGACATTGCCCGTGTGTATGGGTACGACAAGCTGCCAACGTCCACGCTGGCCGATGCACTACCGGTGCAGTTCGACAACAAGGACCTGATGGGCGAAGAACGGGTGCGCGACATCCTGGCAGGTCTAGGTCTTCAGGAAGTGATGACTTACGCTCTCACTTCGGCAGAGAAGGAAACACCCCTGGGTATTGCCGGGGAAGCGGTCACCCTGGCCAACCCGATACACAGCGAGCGAGGTATCCTTCGGCGTAGTCTGCTGGCCAGCGTGCTGGAGGTTGCTGCCAGCAATCTGAAGCATCGCAACACAGTACGTTTGTTTGAAGTGGGGCAGACCTATACACCCGAAGCGGGTCAAACCCTTCCGCGTGAAACCCGCCGCCTGGTCGTGGTTCTCACCGGGCAGCGTCAGACCGAACACTGGGATACCGCAGCTACCGGCGGTACGATGGACTTCTTCGATTTGAAGGGGATCGTCGAGACACTTTTCGCACGGCTGCATCTGGGCAAAGTGACGCTGGAGCCGGTACAGACTACAGAATTGCATCCCGGGCAGGCTGCTGAGGTGAAAGCTGGGAAAACCCTGCTTGGAAAGATCGGGCAGCTCCATCCCACGCTGCTGCCTCAGTATCAGCTTGGCAAACGTGCGGTTTTCGTGGCGGATCTGGACCTGGACGCAATTCTGTCGGTGACCCCTGCCTTGCACCGTATTGAGAGTATCATCACGTTCCCGCCGGTGTTAGAGGACATCGCCCTGGTGGTGGATGAAACACTGCCTGCGGCCAAGCTGGAGGCTGAGATTCGGGCAGGTGGAGGCGAATTGCTGAAGCATGTCCGCCTTTTTGATGTCTATCGCGGAACTAATTTGCCAGCAGGGAAGAAAAGTTTGGCCTATGCTCTTACATATCAGGCGGATGATCGCAGTTTGACCGACAAGGAGATCGTCAAAGTCAGGCAGAAGATCGTCGGCCGGGTAGAAAAGCTGCTGGGAGCTACACTCAGGGCGTGATAAGTCAAAAGCTAGAGCTTGAAGACTGACTCCTGTTTTTGGCACTTGGCTTCCAACCTCTGTCTACTAGCTCCTAACTACTAGCTACTATTCTCATGCCCCCCTCTCCACGCATTGTGATTGTCGGTGCCGGGTTCTCCGGCCTGTCGACGGCGTGGGAGTTGCAATCGCGGCTTCCCGAAGCACAGATCACGCTGCTGGAGGTGGCTCCGGAGCCTGGCGGAACCTTGCAGGGGTATCGCCGGGATGGTTACCTGGTGGAATATGGCCCCATCAGTTTCCCTGGACATCGTCTGGGGCTGATGAAGCTCTGCCACAAGCTGGAACTGACCAAAGACCTGCTGGCTCCCAGTTCCGCCATGAGCCGCAAGTATATTCTGCATGAAGGGCAACTCCAGGCAGTACCCCAGAAACTGGGTGCAGCGCTCACTTCACCATTGCTGGGCTTCGGCAGCGCCTTCAAACTGGCGACAGAACGGTTCCGATCCAATAGTGGTGGCAAGAGCAAGGCTGATGAGACTGTAGCCCAGTTCGCCGAGCGTCGCGTGGGTCCGGAACTCGGCAGTATTGTGGCCGATACTCTCGCAACTGAGTACTTCTGCGGTGAAGGCAAAGCGATCAGCGTCCGGGCGGGGTTTCCGCAACTGGCCCGGGCGGAACGCGAGTATGGCAGCGTGCTCGCTGGCTGGCCCCGACTCAAGGAAGCAGAACGTCTGGCTGCAGCCAAGGCGGGCATTACCCTTACCAGCGATGTCACGCAGCATTACAGCTTTGCCGATGGGCTGAAGACGCTGGCACAGCGATTAGTAGACAAGCTGCAGGCGAAGATTGAGCTGGGAATTGGCGCCCAGACGCTGCGACCTGCTGCAGATGGCATGGGTTGCCGCTGGCTGGTACATACCAGCGATGGGCAGGTGAGACAGGCGGATCATGTTATCCTGACGTGTGCACTCTGGAAGCAGGCGGCGCTCCTGGCTGACACGGATACAGCTCTTGCCGATGCGATGCTGGCGATTCCACATGCCGGTATCATCACCATGGCCCTGGGCTATCCTCGTTCCCTGGTGCCTGACGTGGTGGAATCGCAGCAGATCGTGCTGCCTCAGCGATACAAGCGGGAGTTGTTGCGGATTGAGTTTCCCTCATCGTTATTCCCCCATCGTGCCCCGGACAATCATGTGCTGTTGCAGATCACCATGGGTGGGTTCCATCGCCCCGAACTGATGGCCTGGGATGAGGACGCCTTGATAGTGACAGTACGCCGCGAACTACGGGCACTCTTGCGAATCGTGAAGCCACCCAAATTCTGTCACATCAGACGTATGCCCAGGGCTATGCCACAGTACACACTGGGGCACCAGAACCGTATTCAACAAGTAGAGAATCTGGCTCGTGCCCATCCCGGCTTGCATGTGGGTGGCAATGCCTTGCATGGAATTTCGCTGCATGATCTTGCTGCTCTGGCGGAACGCACCGCCCGCACCATTCGCGATGAAGTGAAGACAGGCCCATGAAAGCCTACTACTGTGATCACTTCGTTCTGCCTTTACCCGAAGGTCACCGGTTCCCCATGCTGAAGTATCGTCTGCTGCGGGAAAAGCTGCTCGCAGAAAACGTACCCGTGGAACTGGCCGAGCCACAGGCGGTTTCCGATCAGCAGTTGCAACAGGCTCATGAACCACGTTATGTACAGCGAGTTTTGCATGGCCGTATGACAGAGGCAGAGATACGCCGACTTGGCTTCCCCTGGTCGCTTGCACTGGTGGAACGAAGCAGGCGGTCATCGGGAGGCACCCTTGCTGCCTGTCGTGCAGCGCTGCAAGATGGCTTTGCAGCCAACCTGGCGGGAGGCACCCACCATGCCGGGTACGACTTCGCGGAAGGCTTCTGCCTGTTCAACGATGCTGCGGTGGCGACTCGGGCCTTGCAGGCAGAGGGGGTGGTGCAGCGTGTGCTCATCATCGATGCTGATGTGCATCAGGGTAATGGCACCGCCCATATTTTCCAGCATGACAGCAGCGTTTTCACCTTCTCCATTCACGGTGAACACAATTTCCCGCTGAGAAAGATACCGGGACGGCTCGATGTGGGGCTGGCTGATGGTACAGGTGATGTGGAGTATCTTGCTGCGCTGCAACGAGGATTAACCCAGGCGATCCCTGACGCAAAGGCGGACCTGGCGATCTATCTGGCTGGGGCCGATCCCTACGAAGGTGACCGGCTGGGACGATTGCGTCTGACGAAGTCCGGGCTGCTGGCCCGTGACCGTATGGTGTTCGACCACTGCCAGGCCGCACGGCTGCCCGTGGCCATCGCTATGGCTGGTGGCTATGCTCCCGACGTTCAAGACATTGTGGAGATACAGTACAACACGATCCGCGAGGCGGCGGGGAGGGTCTAGTTCTTTCCATTAAACAAGGGGAGGAACCAGACGCTAACTTGTCCGGTGTCCTGAAATCTTCATGTAGATGTCTTCGAGATTGTCGTTTCGTACCGCCAGGGAGATGAGCGGAACCCCTTCGCGGACAATGGCCTGGTGTAAGGCGGGCAGGTCTTCTCGCTCGCCGTGCCAGCGGCCGATGATACGTTCCTGGTTGATATCCACATTCTGCACAGCGGGATGCGACTTGAGCAGGTTGAGCAGCGTTTCCGGTGGGCCGAGGACTTCAATCTCAAGCCGCAGCGCAGGTTGCAGTTGTTTGAGAATGTCCACAACCCGACCGCTGGCGAGCAGTTCACCTCGTTCGATGATGGCGACTGAAGTGCAGAAGTCGGCCATTTCCGTGAGGATGTGACTGCTGATCAGGATCGTGCGACCCAGTGCGATAAGTTGCTTGAGCATCTCACGAAACTCGATGCGGCCGGCGGGGTCCATGCCGCTGGCCGGTTCATCGAGCAAGAGGACTTCGGGCTGGTGGATGAGGGTCTTGGCCAGACAAAGTCGCTGACGCATGCCACGGGAGAGGCCTTTGATCTCTGCATCCTTCCGTTCACGCAGGCTCACCAGTTCGAGCACTTCGTCGATGAGCTTGTCCCGCTGGGTCATGGAGTCGATCCCATAGCAGCGAGCGAAGTGGTCGAGATATTCCTTCACCAGCATGTCTTCGTAGACAGCAAAGACATCGGAGAGGTAGCCCAGGTACTTGTGAACCTTGAGAGGTTCTTTAAGGATGTCGATCCCTTTGATGGTGACGGAGCCATAGGTAGGTTCGAGCAGGGTGGCAAGGATGCGGAGAAGGGTGGTTTTGCCTGCACCATTGGGGCCAATGAGGCCGAAGCATTCTCCCTTGGGAACCTCCAGCGAGAGGTTATCGAGGGCAATCAGGTTGTCGTATTCCTTGCGTAAATGGCGGATAGAGATCATGTTTCCAGGAGCCAGAAGTCAGGAGCCAGAATCCGAGAATCATTCATGGTACCATCTTCGCGACATCGTTGCATGTCATTATTCTAACTCAGGATAAGATTCACTCTTCTCCCGGCTTCTGGCTCGTGTCGTCTTGATTCTGAAATGGAATTCCCATGCCACGTCCTCTCGCCATAGTGACTGGAGCATCAGCAGGTCTCGGGGTTGATTTTGCGAAACTGTGTGCAGCGGACGGCCACGATGTGGTGCTGGTGGCCCGACGGCTCGATCGCCTGCAGGCCCTGGCTAGCGAGCTGGAACAACAGCATGGCATCACAGCACATCCGGTAGCCGTCGATTTGAATCAACCACATGCAGCCCGGCAGGTGTGGGATTACATTGTGGAGAAACAGTTGCAGCCTGCAGTGCTCATCAATAACGCCGGCTTCGGTGGGGCGGGCAAATTTCATGAACAGGATCTGCAGACGCAACTGGACATGCTGCAGGTGAACGTGAGGGCCCTGATGGAACTCACGGGACTGGTGCTGCCTGGGATGCTGGAGCGGAAGTCGGGACGGATCATGAATGTTGCTTCCACCGCAGCGTATCAGCCCGGGCCGCTGATGGCTGTCTATTATGCCACCAAGGCGTTTGTGCTTTCGTTTTCCGAAGCACTGCACCATGAGAACCGGGGCACGGGAGTGACGGTGACCTGCGTCTGCCCCGGGGCGACGCGCACGGAGTTTCAGCAGGCGGCGCAGATGAATGAATCCCGCCTGTTCAACACCATGTGGGTCATGGACTCTGCGACGGTGGCCCGGCAGGGGTACATCGCCATGAAGCAAGGCAGGCGCACCATCGTCAACGGCAGGATGAACAACTTCCTGGCGTTCATGAACCGCCTCAGCCCCAACTGGCTGCGACTGATTATTGCCCAGCGGATGCAGGAGCGGAAGATACAATAGATGATTGGATAGGTAACGAGGTCAAGCAATGTTACACCCACGGATTACTCATGACCCTGCGGTGATGAATGGTAAGCCATGTATCCGTGGACTTCGAGTAACTGTGAGCACTATTCAAGCACTGCTAACCTCTGGTGAAACGCGAGAACGCATTCTGCAAGCATATCCGTACCTTGAGGAAGCTGATCTCGACGCGGTACTTGCGTATGCAGGTGAAATGAAGATTGATTACACCTTCTTGCTGATCTCCTTCAGCATTGTGTATCCGGTGCTTCTTCTTGCTTGGCTGTTTCTAACATTCCCTCCGCCTCATTGGCTCTTGGAATACTCGGTCTTCATTATTCTGGTTTTACCTGTATTCACTTGGCTTGGGTTATACATTGCGAAGCTAAATCATGTTCGCATTACCTGGCCCAGCGTAATAATTGTTCCACTCTGGATCAGTCTCGTGAACTGGCTATTCTGCCTCATGCTTGAGGCGGCTGTGGCAAGCTGCTGACCAGACGGCATTCTCCTGGTGTTCACTTGTCTGCCCTGCTCGCAATGGCATACCCTCATCCTGAGGGAGTCTTTGCATGGACACACTACAACCGCAATTGACAATCAAGGGCCGAGGAGCGGCAGCGAATCCGGTGAACCGCTTCGTGCCGCTGCACTACACACGGGACATTGATACCAGCGAGGAAGAGCAGCCTGCGCCACGCACCCGCTTCTTCCACGATCAGGCCCGCTCGATACTCGCTCGGAATGACAGCCCCGATCTGCCTTTTACCTGGTCGCTCAATCCCTACCGTGGCTGCGAGCATGGCTGTATCTACTGCTACGCCCGGCCCACGCATGAGTACTACGGCCTGTCGTCGGGGTTCGACTTTGAAACCCAGATCATGGTGAAGGACGACGCAGCGAAGCTCTTGCGGACGGCGCTGATGAAACCGAGCTGGCAGGGTGAGCCAATCATGCTCAGTGGCAATACCGATTGTTACCAGCCCATTGAACGCAAGCTTCAACTGACCCGGCAGTGCCTGGAAGTGATGGTGGAGTTCCGCCAGCCGGTGAGTCTCATCACCAAGAACCATCTCATCGCGCGGGATCGTGATCTGCTGAGTGAACTGGCCCGGCATCGGGCAGCGGAGGCATTTCTGTCCATCACCAGTCTGGATGAATCGCTGGCAGCGGCATTGGAGCCTCGTGCGACTCGGCCCGCGGGTCGCCTGACGGCAGTGCGGGAACTGGCGGAGGCGGGTATTCCTGTGGGTGTCATGGTCGCACCGATCATTCCCGGGCTGAATGACCATGAGGTGCCTGAGATTCTGGCGGCCGCCCGAGAAGCCGGGGCGACGTTTGCGAATTATGTGGTGCTGCGATTGCCTTACGCCATCAAGGAGTTGTTCAGCGACTGGCTGGAGCAGCACTTCCCACAGCGGAAGGAGAAGGTGCTCAATCGCGTTCGCGACCTGCGGGATGGCAAGCTCAACGATGCCCAGTTCGGCAGCCGGATGCGAGGTGAGGGCATCTGGGCTGATCTGTTCAAACAGCAGTTCCGCCTGCATCATCAGCGGCTGGGATATGAGCGAGCGCCAAAGCTGTCTAGCGAAGCGTTCAGACGACCGGGGCTGCGGCAGGGGCTTCTTTTCGACAATGAGCCTGCCTGAAAAGAGACGTGCAAACAAGGCCATGGGCTAGTAAACTGACCTTCCAGGATTGACACAGAAGGACCCTCCCCATGCCTGCGATACATCTGACTTGCCCTGAACCCGATATTGCCCTGCTCACGATGGACCTGCCTAACAAAGGGGCCAACGTGCTGAGCAGGTCGTTCATTGCAGAACTGCGGGAGCACTTCACCGCCCTGGGCAAGCGAAACGATCTTGCCGGGCTGATCATCGCGTCGGCGAAGCCCGGCGTCTTCGTCGCGGGGGCTGACATCACCGAATTCGTCAAGAACTTCGAGTCGCCCAAGAGCGAGATCGTTGACTTCAGCATGAGTGGCCGATCACTCTTTGAAAACCTGACCCAGGCTAGCTTCGTCTCGGTGGCCTGCATCGATGGGTTGTGCCTGGGTGGTGGCGGTGAATTGGCGATTCAGTGCGACCGGCGGCTGTTCGGCAACAATCCTAAGGCACAGTTTGGCTTCCCCGAAGTGAAACTGGGTCTGTTCCCCGGGTGGGGTGGCACCGTTCGCACGCCGCGCATGATCGGTCTGAGCAATGCCATCGAGTTATGCACCGGCGGTGAATCGATTGATGGCCGTACCGCAGTGATGATGGGTTTGGCGTCCGATGTGGTGCCCTCGGCCAGTCTCATTCCTGCAGCCATCAAGCTCATTCGCGATGAGAAGAAGAGTGGGCAATACCTGAAAGATCGCAAGAAGTGGAGCGAGCCGATCGCCACGAATCCAACCGAAATGGCATTCCTGGCGGCTACCGCTTCGGCTTACATTCAGCAGCAGACCAAGGGACAATATCCAGCTCCGTTGGCAGCGCTGGGATTGATGTTGAAGTCAGCGAGCCTGCCCGCTGCGGCCGCTTATGAGGCTGAGGCCAAAGGATTTGCTGACCTGTTCGGTACACCAGTGAACCGGGCGCTGGTCAACCTGTTCCTGTTGCACGATAAGAACAAGAAGGACATGGGCATCGCCACCAAGGTTGAGCCCAAGCCAATCAAGACAGCGGGGTTGTTCGGGGCGGGTATCATGGGTTCCGGTATCACCGCAGCCTGCATCAAGAAGGGAATCCATGTGACCCTCTCCGATGCCAAGCCTGAAGCGCTGGAGGCAGGAACCAAGAAAGCCCTCGAAGAGGCGAGCTTCGACAAGGCCATCAAAGGCCCCGATGCCGGCAAGCTGACCAAGATGGTGCCACTGGTCAGGGCTACGATGACTGATGTTGACTACAGCCAGTGCGACCTGGTGCTGGAAGTGGTAGTCGAAAACCCCGAAGTGAAAAAGGCACTGTACCAGCGGATCGAACCGCAGATGAAGCCAGGGGCGATACTGGCCAGCAATACCTCCGCCATCTCCATTGGCCTGCTCGCGGAGGGGCTGAAGAACCCCGACCGCTTCGTCGGCATCCATTTCTTCAATCCCGTCAGACAGATGCCGCTGGTGGAAATCATCAAAGGGCCGAAGACGAGTGACGAGACGGTGGTGAGTGCTGTCGCCTTTGCCAAGGCTCTCGGCAAGGTCACTGTAGTGGTGCAGGATGGTCCCGGTTTCCTCGTCAATCGCGTGTTGTTCCCCTACATGAACGAAGCCCTCGAACTCATCATGGATGGTGTGTCGCTGCGTGGCGTCGATAGTGCTGCCAAGGCGTTTGGCATGCCGATGGGGCCGATTACACTCTCTGATGTCGTGGGCATGGACACAGCACTGCTGGCAGGCGGTGTGATGCAGCGGGCCTTCCCGGATCGCGTGGTGAAGACGCCGGTACTGAATGCCCTGGTGCAGGCAGGCCGACTTGGACAGAAGAGCGGCTCCGGGTTCTTCAAGTATGGCGGCGGGGGCAAGAAGGATAAGGCTCAGGATGATCCGACAGTGGAAACGCTGCTCGCTCCGCTGCGTCGCACGGGCACCCCGCCGACGGAGAAGCAGGCGACCGAGCGACTCTTCCTGCCGATGCTGCTGGAAGCCACCCGCATCCTGATGGAGAAGAAGGTGCGGAACGCCTCTGATGTAGACCTCGGCGTGATCAACGGTATAGGATTCCCCCCTTTCAAGGGTGGCCTGATGTTCTGGGCTGACACCGTCGGTGCCAAACAGATCGTGGAAATGCTGAAGCCCTATGAACACCTCGGCGAACGCTACAAGCCCACGCCGCTGCTTCTCGACCTCGCAGCGAGTGGCAGGAAGTTTTACGACATGTGATTGTAGTCATCACGCTCCGTCGTGATGACTGGAGCACGCGATACCTTCCATAGAACCACTGACCATTGCAGACCTGTCATCACGCGGAGCGATGATGACTACAAATAAGGCCTCCTCCCATGAAACGTCCCGTCATCGTTGCCTGTGCCCGTACTCCCATCGGTCGTGCTCACAAGGACAAGGGCTGGTTCCGCAACGTCCGCAGTGATGATCTCGCTACCAGCGTGGTGAAAGCGGTCGTCGAACGCTCTGGCATCGATCCGAAGGAGATCGATGACCTTGTGCTGGGCTGTGCCTTCCCGGAGAAGGAGCAGGGGCTGAACGTGGGTCGGGCAGTGAGCCTGATGGCAGGCCTGCCCTTCACTGTCAGCGGGGCGACGGTCAACCGCTGGTGTGGCTCCTCGCTGCAGGCTCTTAACCAGGCGGCCCACTCCATCATGGCCAATGCTGAGGATGCCCAGATCGTCGGCGGGCTGGAGCACATGCACCACATCCCCATGGACACCATCGGCGAGATCAATCCCAAGCTGTTCCAGCAGACGAGTAAAGCAGCAATGATGATGGGTATCACAGCTGAGTTCCTCGCTCAGGCCCATGGCATTTCGCGGAAGGATCAGGACGACTTCGCTCTCCGCAGCCATCAGAAGGCGGCGAAGGCCCATGCGGCTGGCGAATTCAAGAAGGAGATTATCCCCCTGTACGGTCACGATGACTCAGGTAACCGGGTGCTGTGTGAAGTGGATCAATGCGTGCGTCCCGATGCTTCAGCAGAATCGATGGCAGCACTGCAACCGGCGTTCATGCCCGGGAAAGGCACCGTGACTGCGGGCAATAGCTCGCCTCTGAATGATGGCGCTGCTGCGCTACTTATCATGAGCGAAGAGAAGGCAAAGAGCCTGGGACTGAAGCCGTTGGTGAGAGTAGTGGCCACGGCAGCCATCGGCGTGGAGCCTTGTGTCATGGGCACAGGCCCGGTCCCGGCAACGCAGAAGGCACTCAAGCGGGCCGGCATGACGCTCGACAATATCGATGTCGTGGAACTGAACGAAGCATTTGCGTCTCAGTCGCTGGCATGCATGCGGATGCTCAAGATGGATGAAGGTAAGGTCAACGTTCGGGGTGGCTCGATTGCCATCGGTCATCCGCTCGGTGCCAGTGGTGCCCGCATCAGCACGACGCTGATTCACAACATGATTGATCGTGGAGCGAACGTGGGCCTGGCGACGATGTGCATCGGCATGGGTCAGGGGATTGCGACCATTTTTGAACGAGTGTAGAAGAGCGACAGCAGGGCAACGTCAGCAAGCCGATGCAGAGCGGGATACGGGAGTCGAACCCGTCTCACAGCCTTGGGAAGGCTGGGCACAACCGATATACCAATCCCGCGTGAACCTTTTGAGCCAGTATCCCGTCTCCCCCACTTCTGGTAGCTGGATTCTGGCCCCTGACTTCCGTTTTCCGTTGACTCCAGCATCATAACGCGCCATCATCAATTGTCGAGAGGGTACCGCCATGACAGACCATGCCACCTCGGTATGTTCCACTACCACTGATCCTTCGACCTGGGTACTGGCCAAAGGGTTCAGCTATTCCGGAATCGTCAGTGGCCTGCGTTCGGAACCGAATCGACGCGATATCGGGGTGATCCTCAGCGAAGTGCATTGTTCCGCTGCAGGGGTGTTCACGCTGAATCGAGTAGCAGCTGCCCCGGTGCAGGTTTCCCGCAGCCGGGTCCCCTCTTCTAACATCAAAGGTATTGTCTGCTGTTCCGGCAACGCCAATGCCTGCACCGGATCGCAAGGCCGAGCCGACGCGGAACTGATGGCTGTGGCTCTGGCCTGTCAGCATGGGGTGCATGGCGACGAAATCCTGGTGGCTTCTACAGGTATCATTGGCCGTCCGCTACCCATGTCCATTGTGGGGGCGGGGGTGGTGAAAGCAGCCAAGGCGGTGCAGGAAACGCCTGAAGCCCTATCCGACTTCGCCCACTCCATACTTACGACCGATACCGTCATCAAGGTGGCGACACTGGAAGTCAATCTGCATGGTACGCCGGTGCGCTTTACTGGGATAGCCAAAGGGGCGGCCATGATCGGTCCGAACATGGCCACTATGCTCGGGTTTATCCTGACTGATGCCAGCATTGCACCCAGCCTGCTGCAGGAAGCCCTCGCCAAGGCCGTGAATCGCACCTTCAACTGCATCAGCGTGGAAGGGCACATGAGCACCAACGATACGGTGTTCGCCCTGGCCAATGGCATGTCGGGCGTACCGGCTATTACCGGGCATGGGATGCACTATCAGCAGTTTGAAACGGATTTGACCCGCGTGTGCAGTCAACTGGCCCGCGCTATCGCGGAAGACGCTGAGGGAGCGACACACATTGTGGAGCTGCTGGTGGAAGGCACCAGCACCGAAGCGGAAGCCCGGCAGATTGCCAAAACGGTGGCAGAGAGTCCCCTGGTCAAGACCGCATTGTTTGGTGCGGATCCCAACTGGGGCCGTATCGTTTCGGCTGCGGGCTATAGTGGTGTAGTGTTCGAGGAGAAGGACCTGTCACTGCATCTGGGGCCATTTCTCTTGTATGACAAGGGCACGCCTGTGCCTTTCGATGAGGCGACGGTGTCGAAGTACATGAAGGACAACCGCCACCTTACAGCCCGGCTGACGCTCAACCATGGCAATGCCCGTTGCCAGTTCTGGACCTGCGATCTGACATTCGACTATGTGAAGTTGAATGCGGAGTACACGACGTAAGTTCCTTGCATTCCGCAATAACATCGTTAAGCTGTTACCGCAGGATGGAGTCATTACCGAAGGATCGGTGGGCGCTGATCATTCGGGTGAATTGTGACTACATCACGTCGCGCAACGGTTGTTGCCTCGTTAGCATTTCTGTCCTTGACTCTGTGTGCGCTTGCAGCAGATGTCACGGTTGTTCTTGATTTCAAGCCTGCAGGCAGCCCCAACACCACAGCCATCACTGGTGACACGGTGAGTACGTTCAACATTGGTGCGTTTGGCTTTGCGACAGACGCAGCGACCTTCGCCACCGTGACAGCGTCCATCACCAACGAGGTACGGAATATCTATTACGGTATCCCTACCAACAACATCGATTCGCGTAGCGCGATACCTGCAAACACGCAGCTGAAAATCGACTTCGTGCAGGGGACCATCGGTGTGCCGCCATCCAATGGTGCGACGGAATACTACTATGCTCAAGTTGGTACGGGAGTATCAGGAGGTAACATCAGCGCCCTGGGTGTGGCGCAGGTGAGTGCAGTGCGAAACAGCAGTGGCGGTCATCCTGGATCCGTACCGCTGGGTGCCGTGGTGGCTTCGGTTTTCAGTAACAATATTCGCAACCTCGGCAGCCTGACACCTTCCAATGCCCTGACTTCGGGCAACCTTACGTTCACCACCTATGCCATTGCCGGGACACTGGCTCATGAGATCGGCCACACGTTGTCGTTATCGCATATCAACAAAGCTGGATCGGTGACACCGAGCGGGTTACCACCAATCATGGGTACTGGTGCAATCGACCTGCCCAACCAGGATCGCATCTTCGAGCGGGAGTTTGCCTATAGCGGTTTCAATGCTGAAGCGGGTGGCGCGAGTGTATTTCACGTTCAGCAACTGGTTGGTGCCCTGGGAGTCAGGGCAGTACCTGAACCCATGACCATGGCACTCGTAGGCGTTGCCGTGGTGGGTGGTGGTTGTTGGGCATTCCGACGCCGTGCCTTGCAAAGGCGGGCGATGGAGCAGGGAATTCCACAGGTCGTATAAGGATGGGTTGCACCTCCTCATTCAGAGGAGGTGCTGTCACTGTTCTTAATGATCTTGTTCTGGCGGGGTGAATCCCATCACCACATTGAACTGCGCAGCTACTTCGGCGAGTTTGGAGTTGCTCACCGGTTTGAAATCGACGATGACCGAGTCGCGGGCCTTCACATCTTTGATGGCGCGGAGGACGCCGTCCTTCTCATTCTGCGGCTCGCCCTTGATGAAGCACTGGGTGCAGAACTTGGGTTGCCCTTTGATCTTTACCATCATGTGGATGTGCGGCGTACGGCCGGGGTAGGGCACCGGCTTGATGGTGCGGAAGTAGTATTCGCCCGTGGAGCTGGTGACGAACCGGCCGAAGCCCTGGAAGTTCTTGTCGCGTTTGTCTTTGTTCCCTGTGCCGGAGTGCAAGTAAGCGCCGTTGTTATCCACTTGCCAGATTTCGACGACGGCGTTGCGGATGGGGCTGCCGGCGGAGGAGAGAATCTTGCCGCTGAGGTGGGTGATTTGCCCGACCGCGGGGGTGAGGCTGTCGTTGAGCACGATGAGATCGTTGTCGGTATCCAGAGGCAGCTTGTCGGGATAGAAGGGCCCTTCGGTCATTTTGGGAGTCTTGACCAGTTCCTCTGCCATCACGCCGGGGGTGTAGAACGCCAGGGCAGCAAGGCCTAAGCCACTGAGAAAGTGCCGACGATTTGAAAGGGTCATGCCACCGATTCCTGAGAGAAGTGATGTGTGCAGTCTACTCGAATGGTGAAGGCAATGATAGTCCCGGGCACCTGAAGCTGGGCTGAAGTCATGGATTTCTCATGCGACTAGCGGTGCAGCTTGTAACGCAGCTTGGGATTGATGTAGTCGCGCATGTAGTCGAGGATGCCGAGGTCAATGAACTCGTCGACCAGTGCTTCGGGGGTGGGATCATCGAGCGTGCTGGCGACTTCGTCATGCAGCAGTTCAGCAAAGTG
Source organism: Gemmatales bacterium (assembly GCA_046350055.1). Lineage (GTDB taxonomy): Bacteria > Planctomycetota > Planctomycetia > Gemmatales > HRBIN36 > JAEUIE01. The sequence continues at coordinate 1,680,039 of JAXMBC010000001.1, forward strand.
GCGTCGTGCACGACGCAGCAGTTGCCGATAGGCATCAGGACGAATGGTCCGATTCAATTCTGCTTCCGCTTTAGCCGCCAGTGCAGTGGAAGTCATGCCGGGGTTATCAACGGCCAGTTTCAGAATGGTGTAATAGGCAGCGTTGAGCTTGCCTTTTTGCTGCAAGTGCATCATGGACCGCCAGGTGCGTTCCAGGAGACAGGCACGCCACTCTGCGACCCAGATGCGGTCTATTTCGGCTTCCGGACCAGGCTGGTCGGCTACCAGTTGATCGAGTTCAGCATCTCCTACCAGCACATTCTGCCGTGCCTGTTTCTTCCAGTATTGAAAGACAGCATGACGCAGCGACGTTCTCAAATAGTCGCGAAAGCGACCGGCATTCTCACGGATTTCCCCCAGTCCACGTTTCAGGATGCCCACCATCACATCATGGGTCACTTCCTGAACTGTCTCGGGATGCTTCAAGAGGGCAGAGAGATACTTGCGGATAGCAACTTCATAGCGGAGTGCAAAGTACGAAAGGTCATCCACCTTGGACCAGTGGGTGGTAATGGCATCCAAACGAGAAATACGACTGACGGGGGCGGGCGTCACGAAGATCCTCACCGTAGTGATGTGGGCAACATTCAGTATAGGTTGTAACTGCGAGTCGTGCTGGATAGATTGGTGATTCCCCATCTTCACAAAGATGCGCAGCTTATTGCTGGTCATCTTCGCCATCTTCACTAATCGTCAAAAAGCTCATTACCGGTACCAGTGGTGCCGATACTAAAGTAGATGCGCCGAGACAGGCGTAATCGTGGGCGTTTCGGGGGAGTGGCCGTGCACTATCAGAAGCTTCTCAGTCTCTCACTGTGCCTGGTGCTGATGTCGCAGGGGGCAGTGTGTGCTGACACACCGGAAACTCCAGCAGGAAGCGATACCCCGAAGACTTTTCTTCCGGAAGCCAGTCAAACGCTGAACAGCGGCCCCAAGACAATGCACCTTGATCCATCGACCAATTTCCCGCCGGGTGGGCCTCCTTACTCGTTGTTCAGCCCGTTTGAATTCTACGCCCGGCCTTTCGTTGGCTTCAATACAGGGCGTGGTCAACTCTCGGATGTGCTTGACCCTGGCATTGGTGCAGATTTTGGCGTTCGCAGCCTCTTATACAACGAGGAAAAGTCCGCTGCCTGGTATGGCGATGTGGGTATTGGCTACCAGTACAACAATAGCCACGATTCGAGCCAGAACATTATCGTCCGGGACGGACCGGTAACGGTCTCACGTTTAGGTTCCACCATTCAGCTTGATGCAGTGACATCGCTGGGAGTGGTTGCACTTCATCGAGTGAATGCCCGTTTTGCCCTGGGGCGTGAGTATTACTTCCAGTTGCCCTGGCTGGATGGCGTATGCTACAGCCTTGGTGCAGATGTAGGTGGTACCTGGGGAGAGGCCACGATCAAGACGGTTGTGAATGACCGGAATATCACCGGCTCCCAGGCAGGCGATGTCATTGCTTACAATGCTAAAGATGGCCATAGTTCCCAGGTTGCTAAAGGCTATTTCGTAGGAACGAACTTTAACATCATCTTTCCCCGCCGCACCCACGACTTCATCATTGGCTCCCGCTTTGAATGGCAGCAGGAGTACTTTGGCCGCCTGGTGGACAACAATGATGGTGCGAGCCAGATCAAGCTCATGCTGGAAGCGGGTTGGCGGTACTAGCCGCTGTTGAACAAATTGGCAGCATTGTTTTTGACAGGAAAGACTATTGCGATTACGATTATGAGAGCTCTCTCATGATCGTAGGTGATTTGTGCGCACATCACTTCTCCTGCTTCTTGTCACCACCCTAGTTCCTGCCAGCCTGGCACAAGACAAACCTCTGCATCGATTCTCGTCAACGAACGATTACTCGCAACTCTCGCTAGCCTATCGCTGGCTCGATATTGCTGAAGAAGCCACGGCGCGGAATGTGGATGCCTTTGCAGCCCGGCCGACAGTGCTTTCACGTACCTTGGCCATCTGGGCCACTGCGATGTACGATGCCTGGGCCGCATACGATCCGATCGCCATGGGTACGCGTCTAGCCGGTGACCTGCGACGTCCCATCAGCGAACATACTCTGGAGAACAAAAAAACTGCCATCAGTTATGCATCGTATCATGCTTTACTCTTCGTTTATCCTGAATCGAAAGACTGGCTTGCAGGTCAGATGAAAGCTCTGGGATATGACCCACAGTTGATCAGCATGGATAAAACCAGGCCAGAGGGCGTCGGGTATCTCGCGGCGCAGGCAGTCATACGTTATCGTGAACGGGATGGTGCGAATCAACTCGGTGATGAAACAGGAAGTCGAGGCGGGCCTTATTCTGACTATACCTATTATCAGCCTGTGAATCCTCCTGACAAAATCCTGGATCCAGATCGTTGGCAACCAATTACATTCACCATGCCTGATGGCAGGAAAGTAACGCCAGGGTTTCTGACGCCACACTGGTATCGGGTCAAGCCAATGATGCTGGAACGCAGTGAACAGTTTCGTCCCGGCCCCCCACCAAAAACAACGACCGATGACAAGCTGCTTCGTCAGCAAACAGATGAAGTCTTGAAATTCAATAGCCGGCTGAGCAATCATCAGAAAGCAGTGGTTGAGTTCATGCGTGATGGTCCACGTTCGACGGGGCAGAGCGGCCATTGGCTTCGGTTTGCCCAGGATGTATCCCGTCGCGACAAGCACACGCTTGATCAAGATGTGAAACTGTACTTCGTTGTGGCCAATGTGGCGTTTGATGCCTTTATTTCCTGCTGGGAGACAAAACGCTTCTACGATAGTTCACGACCCTGGACCCTGGTGCGACACTATTATCGCGGACAACAGGTATTGGGATGGTCAGGTCCTCAGGGTGGGGTCAAGGAAATGCCAGCAGAGTCGTGGCATCCTTATTCGCCCTACTCGTTCATCACGCCACCTTTTCCAGGCTATACCAGTGGACATGCTACAGTCAGCGGTGCTTGTGCCAAAGCGCTGGAACTCTTCACAGGCAGCGATAAATATGGTTTTGCTGAACGCCGGCCGCATTGCGAACTGACGGAAATGAAAGCAGGAGAGATCATGGAACTGGATCTTCCCACGTTCAGCGCGACCGCAGAGATGGCAGCTCAGTCCCGGGCGCTCGGTGGATACCACATCTCCATCGATAACGACGTCGGTTTGAAAGTCGGCCGGGAATTGGCTACCTGGAGTTGGCCTCGTTACGAAGCCTATTTCAAAGGTACGGCAAAAGTGCGACCTTAATTGTCACAATCTTTGAGCCTGCCGGTATGGGTGATGTCACCACTGCCGGGCACAGCCATGTATACCCGCATTACGATTCTATTCCTGATAGTTGCCATCGTTGGCGTACTGATGCTCCCGGGTACGTATCACTACGATACGCTGCTCTGGACCGCTGAGTTTCCTGCACCTTACGATGATCTTGGTGGAGAGCCGACGACAGTCCACTCGACGGAGTTGATTCGATCCAGGCACGAGGGCTGTATCTACGCCGTTGGTTCCGTGAAAGAGGAAGGGGCTACGTTCAAGTATCCTGAGCTGGACGACTGGTTGCCTGTAATCCTTGCCCGTTTCCAGTCCGATGATCAGACCAATGTACTGGAGCGGAAACGGATCCAACTTAATACCACTACACCCAGCGGGTACAGCATTCTGTTACACAGCAAGTCCGGCTTTACCCAATACTGGATCGCCTTCCGTCATGGCAAACTGTATTACGTGATCGTTCAAGTACCTGAACAACATTTATTAGACAATGCGACTGCCTGCAGCTTTCGCGACTCGGTGCGATTCTTTACACCCAGTGTTTCTCGCTGATTATGCACTGGCCTTTCGCCAGTTGCCTGGCAGAATCATGTGAGACTGTTCTGGATTGTCGTGGCTGGCAACTTCCTCACCTCTTGTGAGCAGTTGAGCGACTTGTTGTCGGGTATCCACCAGGATCGTCAGAATATTGAGCAGCATCATCTCATTCTTGAACTGTTTCTTGCAGCAGGCATGGATCAGCTCGGATTTGAGCTTGGCCAGCCGTTGATCCAGGTAGCTGGCCAGGGCAGCAGTTTCCCGGGGGGCCTGGGTATCGTCCACCATGCCACGGGCAATCAGTTCGATCTGTCGGATTTCATTCAGATACTCACTGGCTGATTTGTTGACCTTGGATCGCATGAGGGCAAACAGGCTCAATGCTCCGGCACTGAACAAGCCAAAGACACTCATGGCCTTTTTGCCAGCTTCGATCACTTCGTTGAAAATGTAGGGTTTATTGCGGTTCTCGTAGGCCAGTGCTCCCAGATGCACTTTATAGGGTGATGCTTTCTCGCTGGGACCAACAGGTTGATGGCGCCTGGCGAATTCCCCTTCCATAACTGAGCCCATCAGACGAAAGACAACGCTGGCCGGTACGTCCTTGTGTGCGACCAGCAATAAACGGAGGCCAATGGTAGTGCAGTCTTTCTCGGGAAGTGGCCTGTTGCCCAGGTAGGTCCCCGCAGGAATGACCACTTGTTCCATGTAGCTGTGGTCAATCAATGAATTGAGAGAGCCGGCATCGTGTGTTGTGTTCAGAGTGAACGCCCTGGAGAATGGCAACATCACCAGTTGATAGTCAGCCGTTTCCAGTAGTTTTTGAACGACCAGGGATGGCATGGAAGCGACCAGAAGCAGTGCATCAGGGAGCTCATTTGTCAACTTGACGCGTTCGGGACCAGTTGCCTGGAGAATTGCATCAGCTCGCTGGATCAGTTCCTCCGAGCCCCAGGTGTTGGCCTGGAAATCGCCGTTTTCAGTAGCAGTACCGGGCTTCATTCGGGCAAAGGCGAGTATCTCAAGGGCCAGGGCATGAGCACTGCTTCCGGGCTCGCCCAGGTTGATCCGCTTGCCTCGAACCATGTCGCGCAGCAAGCCACCTTGTTCTGCCAGCTCTTTGCGAATGAGGATATGCGCCGGCTCAACATGGAATGTGGCCAGCTCACGAATATTCTCTTTGCCTGAGGAAAGAATGCCCGAGGATACGATGGCTACATCGAGTTTCCCCGCATCCAGGAGTTGCAGGGCTTCTTCAGACCCCGCCGTGGAGACCAGATTCAGGTTGATTCCGGCAGAACTGGCAGCATCGCGAAGTTCTACAGCCAACTGATGGCGACGGGTAACGGTTCTGCCTGCACTAGCTCGCAGGACTACAGTCTGTTCCTGTAGAAAGTGGCTCCAGCCGTAGTAGAGCGCGGACAGAATCAGCAGAATACTGCATGAGATGAGTGCCAATCGCAAACGCCGGAACAACGGCTTGTTCTTCTTCAGTGCGGTGAACATCCTTGTTTTCCACATGAACTACACGACAATTCTGCTTGCGTACTGATTATTGAAACAATGAAGATTCTGTCCAGATCAACTGGTCAGCGGCTACTTGCAGACACGGCCTGGGCTGGCGATCGTCTGGACCTCGCTGGTTTGCCAGGCGAGTGGCCAGGCGTTTCCCTTTTTGGGCGCGACGGGACTGCGGGTACTCAGGACAGATGCCCCGCGAAACACCAGAACGGTTTGCTGGTCGGTCGGATAGCTCATAAAGGCCAGATCGCCCCACGTTTCCGTCTGATTGTCAACAGGTTTTTCTACAGGAGTTGCTGTGACCACCAGGTATTGATCCTGTCCCAGCACCGTTTCCACAGCCAGCTTCTCGTAACGTTGTTCCAGCTTGTTGATGGCGTTCTTGAGTTTCAGCGATTCGAGAAACACGTTTGATGTCTGATTGCTGTTCAAGGCACACTTGACGGTTGGCACCATCCTGAGCCTGGTCAGGCCATCGGATTCCTTCTGTAACTGGATGGCAAACTGCAGTTCCAACTGAGTCACATCTCTGACGGCATAGTCCTTTTCTGCATCAGGTACCAGTAATTTGGCAGTAGGAATGCGCTGTCCTACGGGCCAGACTACTTCCTGATCATTCCGGTTCACAAGACGTCGCGCTTCGACAATGCAGATAGGGGCTTTCTTCGGCGCTGCAATGATACGCTGGTTATCCTGCAGCACGGGATCCTGAATAATGTCACTAGCGCCGGTCTGGGCTTCACGGGCGTACTCTGGATTGCTGATCGCAGCCTGCAGACGAGAACCGGCCACGGCCCGCATCAAACCGACACGCAAGCCATGCTGGGCCAGTTGTCGTCTGGTTTCCAATGGTAGAAACTGCTCGTCGAGCTCGGACCAGATGCCTTCCTGCAGGATAGGCTGGTCTCGCCGCCAGGTAACGCTGGCAATATCGACCTGGGCAACGTTGTCATCTTCAGGATTGAGAGTGGAGAAGGGTTGCCGAAACTGCTGCTTCCAGCCGAGGTTATCAATCATGTCAGGCCAGGCGCAGCCGTTCTGCAGGACGAGCCATCCCAGCAGGCAGACCATCATCGCGGAACGTGTTCGATAGAGCACGCACTTTCCCCCCATCATGGAGCGAGGAGATAGCGTGGGTGGGTGGCGGTGTCAATGGAGGAATGACAGAAATGCCACACGGGGTGGTTGATTTTCATCAACCACCCCGTGCTAGGAGAGCTGACCTCACCTGAGGTCAGCTACAGGAGGTACTTATTTGCCAGCAGGCAGTTGAGCAGGAGCAGCAGCGGCAGGCTGGGCGGCAACGGGGGCAGCACTACTGGTGCAGTTGCTGCATTCGTTGGCACAACCGCAGTGGCCGCGGCGGCTGAAGAGACCGCTCAAGCGTTCGCTGAAGCTGGGCTTGCAAGGATCCTTGCAGGCGTCATTGCAGGAGTGATTGCAGGGGGTGCTGCAAGCAGGAGCAGCAGCCTTGCAGGGGTCAGCACAAGCTGGCTGGCACACTTCCACACGGCGAGCCACCTTCTTGCACACATCGACGCAGGTCGTTACTGGAACGCGTTTGCAGACCTTTACAGGCACACATTCGGTCACGCAGTAAGGAACCTTGACGGTGTGGGTGCAGGCGACTTCCTTCTTCACGCACACAGGAACAGTCTTGGTCACAGTCACAGGAACAGTCTTGCAGACCGTGTAAGGAACGCGGACAGTCACTTGTTCCTGAACCATGCGGGTCACAGTCACGGGAACCTGACGAGTCACCTGTTCCATGCGGCGGGTCTGAACTGGAACCCGTTCCACAACGGTTTCAGCAACCATGCGGGTTTCGGTATAGGTTTCAGTACGGTTGACCCAGGCGCCTTCCTGCCACTTGGTCTCGCCGATGGCTTCGCCACCGCTGTTGGCACCGCTGCCACCAGTGTTGCCACCAGCACCAGCGCCACCCTTGTTATCAATCAGGTTGCCCTTGGCGTCGAGCGACTTGCCGGAAGCATCGTGATCGTAGGTACGACCCTTGCTGTCCACCCAGGCGCCCAGAGAGTTACGTGTCACGTTCACATGTTCGACCACAGTCGTGGGGACCATGCGGGTGACAGTGTAAGGAACCTTGCGGGTTTCAGTCATAGGAACATTCTTCACCACGCGGGTTGGAACCTGCTTGGTCACGTTTTCCACAACGTTGCGGGTCACCTGAACCTGTTCCTGCACGGTGCGGGTCTTGTTGACCGTGCGGGTTTCCATGCGATCAGGTTCCTTGCACACCTGCAGCTTCAGAGCACCGCTCTTCTTGCAGGTAGCGCCAGTGCAAGGATCGGTGAAGCAGGTTGCTTCTTCGCGAACTAGCTTGACCGTGGACTTGCCAGGTACGCATACCTGTTCGCACACGGGTTCGCAGACCTTCTTGCAGATGGTCTTAGTTTCGCAAACAGGCTTGCAGACCTTTTCGCAAACCGTCTTCATCACAACTTCTTCCACCTGCTTGCAGGTGGTGACGTTGCATTCCTTGAAGTGAGTCTCGCAGACCGGCTTGCAGACGGTCTTGGTGCATTCCTTCACTTCATTGATGGGACGGCAGACCTGGAATTTGACTTCGCGGGTCTTCTGTTCCTGAACAGGCTTGCACACAACCTTGGTGCATTCCTTGTAGGTTGTTTCGCAGACAGGCTTGCATTCCGTGATTGTCTTCATGACCGTTTCATACACGGGCTTGCAGACAGTCTTGGTGCAGTCCTTGTAGTGCGTTTCGTGAACGACCTTGTTGCAGGTCTGCTCGACCTGGCGGTATTCCACTTCGTTCACCGTGCGGGTGCTGGTGCGCTGCTCATCGCGATAGGCAGTGCGGGTCACCTGCTTCATCTGCACTTCTTCGACCGTCTGGTAGGTCGTGTGCTGGCGTTTTTCAATGACGGTGTCATAGACCGTCTCGTACTTGGCCCGGTTGCCGAGCCGGAAGTTGGCGAGTCCGCTGAACAGGCCCGAACCACCGTTGCTGGCGGTGACATTGCTCGAACCACAGGCGCCGCAGTCGCCAGCGATGGCTACGTTAGCCACGCTACACGCCACGACGGCAGACAGCAGAGGCGCTATGAAGCGCTTGAACATGAGGGGAGCCTCCTTGCACTCCTGGTGTAGAGCCGATCCTGCATCATTGCTGCCAGGCATCGCGGTTCGTGCCGCAACCGCGACTGGCTGGTGCCGGTGAACGTTTCCGGGTGTCCTGGATCGGCCCGAAACTCTAGGCAAGGCTCATATCGTCTCAATCACTATCGCCCATCGCCCCAGCTTACCGCGTCAACACGACATCGCGTCAGATTTCGTTCCATGCGTGCTTGACATGAGCAGGAAGCAGGTCAGGAGCAAGACACCGAGAATGCAGAAGAGTACTACAGTGAGGGTTGTAGGGGCGCATGTGATCGTTTACTCTCGATTCCTGCCTGCTGTATTTCAGTTTCATTCATGTTTCTTCCTTGCCTGCGTGCAGGAAGTGTTGAAACCGCCTTGCTATGATAACCAGGTGGATTTCTTCAAGTATCTGGAGGGAGTAATGACCCGCTTGGAGAGCAGCCACGTCATGTAATTGGAAAGTTCCCATGAAACTCTGCCTGAGTAGCGTCACCACCCTGCCTGGCACCCTCGCTGATGACATTGCTGCCTGTGCTGATGCAGGGTGCAGCCATCTGGAGGTCTGGCTGACCAAACTGGAAACCTACCTCCAGGGGAATGGTGCATGGGCGACCCCGAACGCTGTCAAGCAACTCCTGGCGGACAAAAAGGTCAGCTTCATCGGGGCAGCATACCAGGGCGGTCTTCTCCTTTCTCAAGGCGAGGCACGTCGGACTTCGTTCGATCAGTTTCAGAAGCGACTTGCTCTCTGCCAGGAGTTTGGCATCGGTACCTTGCTCGTGGTGCCTGACGTGGCAGACAGGCTGGAAGGGGATGACATTTCCCGTGTGCAAGCAACCCTGGCCCAGATTGCGGAGCTTGCTTCGGCGTTTGATGTGAAGCTGGCACTCGAGTTCCGTGGTTCTACCCGCTGGTGCGCCAGCATTCCCACCGCTGCAGCACTGGTCGCCTCGGTAGGCTCACCACACCTGGGGCTGTGCCTCGATCTGTTTCACTACTACACCGGCCCGAGCAAACTCGAAGATCTAGGATATTTGAACAAGGATAATCTGTTCGCTGTGCAGCTTTGCGATCTCTCTGGCGTGGCTCGGGAAGTGGCTGGTGATGCCGACCGCATCTTTCCCGGTGAAGGCGACTTTCATCTGGCCCCGATACTGCAGTACCTCAAGCAGATTGAATACACCGGGTACATCACGGTGGAACTGATGAACCCGGAGATATGGAAGATGAAACCTACTCAGGTGGCGGAGGCTTCCTACACCTGCCTCCGGGTACAGGTCGGCGAAGCAGGCATGCCAACGCCGCTGGAAGAGTTGGGAAGGTTTGACTAATCCCACCGTGGCAAGACCTGCAACTCTATCAGTTGATGCTCACGGATGACCTCCAGGCCGACTGCATTGGTATTCGAGCCTGCGGGGATGCTGGCCAGTATGCGATGCAAATCATCCATGCCAGTAATTACACGTCCTGCTGCGGAGACGATGAGATCGCCCACCTGGAGCCCCGCCTGCTGTGATGCACTGCCAGTCATCACTTCCACTACTTCAACAGCATGATCGTTGAGCAGATCGAGATCTCGCGAAAGCCAGCGAGGAATGTCAGCTCCTTTCACACGAATACCTAGAGCTAGCCGACGCACTCGGCGATGCGTCAGCAATTCGCTAACTACCCAGCGTGCCGTATTGCCGGGCACGGCAAACCCCAGCCCCTGGGCCATGGCAATGATGGCTGTATTGACGCCGACAACTCTTCCGCGAGAATCGACGAGTGGTCCACCAGAGTTGCCAGGGTTCAGCGGCGCGGTGTGCTGAATGATGTTTTCGATGAGACGGCCTTCCTGGCTTCGCATCGCACGACCAAGGGCACTGACGACGCCAGTTGAAACGGTCGAACGGAAACCAAACGGGTTGCCGACGGCAATCACCAGTTGTCCGGCGACGAGCGATTCGGAGTCTCCCAGTTCTGTGTGAGGCAAATCCTTCGACGCCACTCGGAGTAACGCCAGGTCCGTAGAGGGATCATCGCCAATGATGTCAGCGGAGAGTGTATCACCTTCTTCTGTTGTCACTTTCAGTTGACGCTGGCCTTGAATGACATGACTATTGGTGAGGGCAAAACCGTCGGGTGTGATCAGGAACCCGGAGCCGGAACCCCGCCTTTCCTGTCCTGTTACCGTGAGAACGGCGGGGCCAACTTGTCGAACAACCTGGACGACAGCTTGCGAATAAGCGTCGAGCAGATCTGCTTCACGCGAGTTGGTCTGCTGGCGAGACTGTGGGTTGAGATCGGCTTCCTGAGCGATGGGCAGCCAGGTGGATTGCATGGGTACTCCTTCTAGAGGAATGGTAACGCAAACCACGCTGGCCAAGTAGACGCGGCGTCTCTCTGCGAATTCTCCTTTAACCACACGCTGCCCTGCTTTACAATGGGCAAGTCCTCACTCCCTCCTGCCTGAAGGTCTGCCATGTTTGTGTTGGCGCTTTTCCTGGTTATGCTCTTGTCCCCACAACAACCAGGTGGTTGTACGATCAAGAAGATCGGCAACATGCTGGAACTCAAGATTGGTGATGCTGCCGTCGGGCGATACCTCTTCGATCCGAGCCAGCCCCGGCCGCACTTCCACCCGTTGTACACTCCGGAAGGCAAGCTGCTGACTCGACAGTATCCGATGAAAAAAGATGTACCTGGTGAGACTAAGGATCATGTGCATCACCGGGGGTGCTGGGTGGGTCACCAGATCGTGATTCTTGAGAAGCCGGGGGAGAAACAGATCAATGCCAACTTCTGGGCCGAGGCGGTCAACCCCGTCCAGCAGCAGCTTGGCAAGCAGATCTGCACCAGGGTGGAAGATGTGCAGAACGGTAGTGGCTCATCGTCCGTGGTCATGCACAACAGCTGGCAGACAGCTGGTGGCATCAAGATGATGGATGAGAAGCGGACGTTGCACCTGGTGAACCTGGGCACAGCACAACTCATCGTTTTCGACATCGACTTCCACGCCAGCCAGGGGGATATCACCTTTGGTGACGAGAAAGATGGCTTCATGGCTATTCGCGTAGCTGATGTCATGGCAGAGAAGAGTAAGAAGGACGGCATCATGACCAATGCTGAAGGGAAGCAGCATATGGGAGCGAATAATAACAAGGATCGCCAGGGTTGCTGGGGTCTGCGGTCTGCCTGGGTCGATTACAGTGGCAAAGTGGATGGAGTCGAAGCGGGATTGACGGTGATGGATCATCCCCGCAACAGCATTCCAGCCTGCTGGCATGCTCGTGATTATGGACTCTTGACAGCTAATCCCTTCGGCAGGAAGCACTCGAATTTTCCTGATGCCAAAGGTGATGTGGTCAAGCTGAAACAGGGCGAGCACCTGACTTTCCGTTACGGTGTGCTGATTCATTCAGGCAACGTCGAAAAGGGAGAAGTAGCCAGGCACTATCAGCGATTTGTTGAGCTGAAGTAGCCTGCATCGACGTGCATATTCCCTGGCTCGCATAGCTTTCCTCTCACCTTTTGTGGCAACACCATGGCATCCGTCCTCTCTGTGCTACTGCTTTTCACAATACCAGGTTGCGATGGTACAGGGGAAAACAGCTGGTCGCGGTTTCGTGGCCCCAACGGTTCAGGGCAGGCCAGCGGACTATGGGCGAAGTCAGCAGGCAAGCATGAACTGACAACACAGTGGAAGGTGGAACTTCCGGGCAAGGGCTACAGCTCGCCCATCATACATGCTGGTCATATTTACCTGCAATCAGCCAGTACTGATGGTCGTGAGCGCATCGTGCTGTGTCTGAGCATGAAGGATGGGACAGAACTATGGAGGAAAACGATCCCCGGCAGCAAGGCCCATACCCATGCCAAGAACTCACTCGCTTCTGGCTCCGCTGCAACTGATGGCAAGCTGGTCTGCTTCTGCCACTGGGATGGCAAGAATGTAATCCTGGCTGCGTACGATTGTGCAGATGGCACTCCACGCTGGTCGCTGTCACTCGGAGCCCACCAGAGTCAGCATGGAGCTGGGTATTCACCCATACTGCATCAGGGCAAGGTCTATGTGGCATATGACAACGATCATCAAGCGGAAGTCTTCTGTGTTGATGCAGCCAGCGGCAGGAAACTCTGGTCGCAGAAACGGCAACACTACCGTGCCAGCTATGGCACACCGTTGATCTTCGATAACCAGAGCGTGGATGAACTGATTGTCAGCAGCACAGCAGGTATAACAGGCTACGAACTCGATTCCGGCAACAAACGCTGGCACTGGGACTGGCCCTTCGCCAGTAAGCCGCTCCGCAGCGTCAGTTCGCCGTTGCTTTGCGGGCAGAAGATCCTCCTCGCCGCAGCGGGTGATGGTGGAGGCGACCGGGATACTGTTGCTATCAAGTTGCCTGAAGGACGAGGAGAACAGTACCAGCCACGGTTACTCTGGCAGCTTCGCCGCGATGTCCCTTATGTTACTTGTCTCCTCCAACAGGGAGCACATCTCTATGCTGTGGCGGACAAGGGAGTTGCCGCCTGCTACGAACTTACCACCGGCAAGGAAGTATGGTCCCAGCGACTGTCGGGGAATTTCACTGCTTCGCCAGTGCTGGTTGATGGTGTAGTGATTGCTGTGAATGAAGCGGGCGAGCTTTTTCTCTTTGCCGCCCAGCCTGACAAGTATCAGCCGCTGTTTCGGCTGAAGCTGGCTGATACCGTACTTTCCACTCCCGCCGTGGCTGATGGATTGTTGATCATTCGTGGAGAACAGTATCTTCATGCCTTGAGGGCGCAGCCATGAGCGCCTTGCTGTGCAGCTGGCTGCTGCTGCATCCCCATTTGCAACCTGAGAGTCTCGCATTTGATCAACTGGTGCTGACCAGTGGTACAACGGTTGAAGGACTGGTACTCGAAGAAACCCCACAGCAGATACGTTTCCAGTTCATGCTGCGCCGGCCGGGCGTGCGGACACTGGTTTTTGAGACAGTGTATGAACGCGGTGAAGTCAGCAAGGTGATCAAGGCACCACAACCCGGCCGGGATCTGGCCAGGCAATGGCTGTCTGCGCTGGTATCGAGCAAGAAGCTTGAAACGGACAAACTCGAATCGCTCAAGCTGAGCAGTGCTCCCTGGATCACGGGGGAAGGGAACGCTCATCGTTATCAGGGGCCTTACTTCGAACTCCTGTCACCAGCACCACTGCCTCTCGTCCGTCTGGTAGCTGTCCGACTCGAGGCTATGTTTGGCGGGTACATCGGAACACTGGGCCAACGGGTACAGCCTGTCAGACCGGTAACTATCTTCATGTTCCCCAGCATGGTTGAGTACAAGAAATACCTGCAGCTGAAAGGTATCCCTCTGCTCAATCCTGCCATCTATGATGCCCGTGGACCACACATCCTGATAGGCTGCGAGTTACCAGCTCAGCAGGAGCAATATGACCAGTTGCGAAGCAAACATGCCGAGCAATTGAAGGAACTTCTCGATCAGCGCAAGAAGATAGCCCTGCATTATGGTGGCAGGATCCCTGATCTCCTCCGTAAGCAGATGCAGCAACTGCAACAACAACTGCTGGCGACTGATGCGGACAATGAATCCACGCTGGCCAGGCTGCAGGCCAGCTTCTTTGCCTTGCTCTACCATGAATCATTCCACGCGTATCTCGATCAGAGGGTCTTCCCCAGTGAGCAGTATCAGGTGCCTCGCTGGTTGAATGAAGGGTTGGCCCAGCTTTTCGAGACCGCACTTGTGGAGATTGGTGAACTACGGGTTGGACAGATTGAAGAAAAAAGACTGTCGACAGTCCAGGACGCGGTACGCAAAGGCAGGTTCATGACTATACGTGAGCTGTTGCAATCACCGGCACAGCAATTTCTCGTTCGCCACACCACTGATAGCTTCGAGGCAGACCGGTTTTACCAGGCCAGTTGGGCGCTGGCCCACTTCCTGACGTTTGAACTCAAAGTGCTCAGCAAGCCTGCTTTGGCTAGTTACGTCGCAGCTAAGCCAGGTGGCGATCCCATCAAGGCCTTTGAACAACTGACCGGTCTTACGCTTGCTGATGCTGAAGAACGTTATAAACAGTATCTACTGCGGTTACGACCGGATGGTACACTCCGGTAGTACACCGAAAAAGGTCGGCCCTGGGGCCGACCTTATTGTTTAACATCACAGAAGGTTGCAGCAATACACTCCCTGGTGAGGCACGCAGAGTGTGCCCTACCGGACTATGCTGGCAGCAGGTCTTTCACTGCTTCATACTCTTCCTTCAGTTCCTTGTGAGTCAGATCAAACTTGCTCTTGCCGAAGGCATCGAGTTGCAGGCCATTGACCGGCTTATATTGTCCCTGTTCGTTACGGCAGGGATACCCAAACACCAAGCCGTGCTGTACGCCATACTCTCCATTGGACACAATGGCAGCACTGGTCCAGTCGCCCGCCGGTGTGGGCACGAGCAGACTCTTGACATGATCCAGCGTTGCATTGGCGGCAGACATGGCGGAGCTGACTCCACGAGCTTTGATGATAGCTGCACCACGGTTCTGCACCTGGGGAATGAAGGTGCCTTCGAGCCACGCACGATCGGTAATGATTTCGCCTGCCGGCTTACCCTTGATCTTGGCATGCTGGAAATCGGGGTACTGGGTGTTCGAGTGATTGCCCCAGATAGTGACATTGGTTATGTCAGCGTTGCCCACACCAGCTTTTTTTGCCAGGGCTGCCACGGCGCGGTTGTGATCGAGCCGGGTCAGCGCGGTCCAGCGCTCGGCTGGCACATCTTTACCATTCCGCTGTGCTACCAGACAGTTAGTGTTGCAGGGATTGCCAACGACTACAACGCGTACATCCTTGGCGGCGTTCTTGGCGATGGCCTGACCCTGACCGACAAAGATCTTCCCATTCATGGAGAGCAGGTCCTTGCGTTCCATACCCTGCTTGCGGGGGAAGGCGCCGACGAGCAGTGCCCAGTTCACGCCTGCGAATGCCTTGTTGGCGTCATCGGTAAAGACTATGCCTTCGAGGTTGGGTGAGCCGAGGTCTTCCAGTTCCATCACCACACCTTCGAGAGCCTGCATCGTCTGGGGTATTTCCAGCAGATGCAGGATCACCTTTTTGTCCTTGCCGAAGACATCGCCACATGCCAACCGTGCCAGCATGGCATAAGCAACCTGGCCTGCCGCACCTGTCACTGCCACTCGTATCGCCTGACTCATGGATGTTCATCCTTCTCGTTGGTGAATACCGCTACAAGGCTAAAGTATGGAGGGCGACGTGCGGCGGGAAGTTACGAAAAAGGCCCCTGACGGAGTCGTCAGGGGCCTGAGTAGGAGTTATTCAGCTGGCTGGTTAAGCAAAGCGGCTGAGCAGGCTCTTGGCCAGCGAAGCGACAGCTGAGCTGCGAGTGCGTTTGCTGGTGGTGAAGAGCTGATCAGCAGCCTGAGTAGCGCTTTGGGTGGTAGCATTGCTGCTCACCACGGACTTGGCAGCTGCAGTGCTGATCAGGCTGGCCTTGGTGCTGGAGCTACCTGCCATCAGGCTGGAGGAGCCGGCGTTGGGAGCCAGCAGACCAGCCAACTGAGCACCGCTTGCCGAGCCACTGCCAGAGCCGATGCTGACGCCACCAAGGTTATCGATGACGATGCCACCGAAAGGATTGGGATCGTAGGCGGTAGTGCCGAGCCAGAAGCCCGTCACATTGATGCCGCCGTGACCGAAGTCGGTGCCACGCAGGGCGACGGAGTTGAACCCGCCGGTCAGGAGGCCAACCGGGCCACCACCCGTTGCATTGAACCGCAGGATGTCAGACGAGGTGCCCGCTCCGGCTACTGGCACGCTGAAGTTGCCAGCGGTGGAGATGAACAGACTCGGCTTGGTGCTGACGGCACCGTTCATGTAGAACAGGGCATCGACATTGTGCTGAGTGGGATTGCTCAGCCCGAAGGTCGTTCCCTTGAAGAACGAGTTGTAGGTACCGGAGGTGGTAGTACCCAGCAAGGTTGGTTTAAAGGCAAAGACATCCTGTGGATTTGCCGACAGGCCACTGACCGTTGCCACACCCGTGGTGGAGAGCAGCACGCGGGAGATCGTGGTGCCGCTGTAAACCAGCGAGACCGCATCCACATTCTCGGAAGCTCCCGAGAGGCCGACATCACTACCGTCGAAGAAGACTGACCAGGTGCCACCCGACAAACCACCACCAGTATTGATGGCGGAGGGGGTGAACTTGAGCAAGTCTTCGCCGAAGCCCGTGATGGCAGTGCCAGTACCAAACCCACCAGAGTAGTTCGTGGAAACCGTGAAGGTGCCCTTGGTCGAGATGATGATTTCACCCGTTCTGGTGAAGGTGAAGGCATCAATCGCTTCGGTGCCACCCTGGTTCAGGCCGTGCT
This sequence comes from Gemmatales bacterium, assembly GCA_046350055.1. Classification (GTDB taxonomy): domain Bacteria; phylum Planctomycetota; class Planctomycetia; order Gemmatales; family HRBIN36; genus JAEUIE01. The sequence continues at coordinate 1,696,893 of JAXMBC010000001.1, forward strand.
GTGAGCCCTGGAAGTACACCTCGTACTGCCAGACACCAGCGGCAGGAGCCACCAGTCGGACGATATCGGTGTCAGATACCACCGTCAGGCTGCCGTCGCTGTTAGTCAGCGTGGTGCTGGCCCCGGCAAATGTCATGTACCATACACCAGCCGACTGCGAGCTGCCGAACTGCACTGGGAAGACCCGTGAAGTGCTGGCCCCAGCGGTCAGGGAGAAGGATTGAGGATTGCCCGGGGTAGCGGGGACGGTTCCACCATTAGGCACTGTAGTCTGAACCGTGTAGGAACCGGCAGGCAGGCCTGTGAAGGAGAACGTGCCATCTGCAGCTGTCACCACCAGTTGCGGGTTATTGAAGTTGGCAGGCAGCGGGAAGCTGGCGTTGGGCTGGAAGGTCAGGGTGACCGTCTGGCCAGGTGAGCCTACTTCGTTGGCATCGAAGGTGCCGTTATTGTTCAGATCGATGAAGACCCGACCAATGGCCTGTGCATTGCGTTGCTGCAGACCCAGGTTATTGCCGATCGAGTTGCCGCTGGTGGGCACTGTCACGCTGATCGTGCCAGTCGATTCAACAAACCCGGCGGGTACGCTGGCAGGCAGTGTTGCAGCGTCAATCTTCACGTTATAGGTGCCAGCTGGCAGATCAGTGATGGTGTAGTCACCAGTGACTGCGGCCGAGAAGGCATTGCGTTCACCAATGTCGAACACACCGTTGCTGTTGGAGTCGATGAAGACCCGCACCCCGGCGAAGCGACCAGTTTCCGTGCCACCGAGGACACCGTTGCCGTTCACATCATTGAAGATCGTGCCGCTGATGGTTGCATTGGCGACCTGGTAACCGAAGAAGCCAGCCGAAGTATTCACACCAGCATAACCGAGAGTGATCTTGAGTGGCAGCGTGGCTGGTGTCGTGAGGCCAAAGCCGGCGGGGATGCCAGAGGTGGGCTCCAGATAGAAGTCACCCACAGGCAGACCGACGAAGTTGTACAGACCCGAAGCCACAGTGGTTGCGTTGTAAACCTGATCGTCGCTGTCGCCCACGATGCCGTTGCGGCCGGCCCAGCGTGCCCGTACGTTCACGGGGCTGATGCCTGGTTCCGCTTCATAGATGCCGTTGCCGTTGACATCATTGAAGACGAAGCCTGCAATCTGGCCCGACAGTGGATCGAGACGGTAGCCGATGTCAGCAGCGCTGAAGGTGCCATTGCCATCGGTCAGCGTCAGGATCTGGGTCGCGTTGTTGGTCGTCAGGTAGAAGTTGTTGAGTGCTGCAGAGGTCGTATCTACCGAGACGCGGTAGTTGCCTGCTGTCAGCGGGAAGAAGTTGTAGTTGCCATTGGCATCAGTTGCGACAGTAAGCAGGGGCAGATCGTCGGCAGTATCAAAGACACCATCGATACCCGCACCCAGCAGCGTCACATTGACGTTGGCAATACCCACTTCGGCGCCATTGAGAGTGCCACTGCCATCGGCATCATTGAAGATGCGGCCGGTGACGGTCGCCTGCTTCTCCTGGTAGCCGTAGTTCTGGCTGAACGTGCCACCGGGCAGGATGTTGATGTTCGTGACAGGTACCAGGACAGGTGAAGTGCGAACGAAGCTGGCAGGCAGGTTCGTTTCATCAACATCGATCTGATACACGTTGCCGTAGATCGGATTCGCGGAAGTGCCCACGAACTGATAGAAACCTGTGACAATGTTCGCAAAACCGGTGTACACCACGTTGTCGGCTGTGGTCGAGAGATCGAAATCAGCACCACCGCTGGTCAGCGTGATGGGCAGGAGCACACCTACCCCACCTTCTGCAGGTGCATTACGTACACCGTTTCCGTTCAGGTCGTTGAACAGATAGCCATTGACAACAGCGTTGCCGTTATCGAGCCAGTAGCCGAAGTTGAGGTTGGCCTGCACACCACCCAGAGGCAGATTGACGGGCTTGTTGGCAGGAGGTGTGTTGAGACGATAGTTGGCAGGCAGTGTGCTCTCGTCCACCGATACATAGTAGCGACCAGTGCCCAGATTTACGAAGGTGTAAGCTCCGGAACTGCTGGTGGTAACCGTATCGACGATGACATCGTCCCCGGTGAAGAGGATATTGTCCGGGCCGGCACCTGTGAGGATGACATCGACTCCATTGATACCGGGTTCACCCGAATCGATGGTGCCATTGCCATTGTCATTTCGCCAGATCGTACCGGAGATGACTCCAGTGCGGATGGTGAATGGATACTGCAGCGTGCCGCCAGGTGAACCGTTACCGGAGGGCAGCTTGTATGGCGAGTTGAATTCACCATCCAGCAACTGACCGGCAATGTCCTTGATACCACTGGTAGTTGTGCCATCCAGGATCAGCCAGTAGGTGTCGTCCAGAAGCGGCGTACCGAAGTTCAGCGTCCAGGTGTGAGTATCAGTGTTGATGTCATACGTGTTGCTGGTCAACTGCGGCAGGTAAGTCACAATCGCGCCAGTGGTGGTCTTGCGACGGATCTGCACCGACGCAGTGTTGAAGGTCGAGGCATCCACGCGGCCTGAGAAAGTAATGGTGATCGCGGTGACAGGTGCACCGAGAATGCCATTGTCGGACAAGACCGAGAGGCCGATGACCCGCAAGGCGAGTTCGTTGGTTTCCAGGGCACCACGATCATAGAACGGGAAGGCACCTGAGCCGACGTTGGGACGATTGGAGTTGTCGATACGGGGACGGCCACGAAGATCGAGATTGGGAGCACGAGTCGGTACCTGGGGGAACCGAGTCGAGCGGAGACGATCCTGCAGGTCACTGATTGCTGAATCAACAGCGGGCGAGGTGAGGCGCACACGGTAGTCATTGATCGGTGGATCAATGTACTGTGGATCCTGGAGTGGACCGCTACCCGTAATGTTGTTGGCACCAGTGAAGGTACCCGACACAGCGTTGTTATAGAAGATGTTGTACGACACCACCGGGACCACCGCAGGGGTGTTGGTGAGGATGTCGTAACCATCCACGATGGACAGTCCCGTGCCATTATTGGACACGATGTTGTTATTGACGGTCGGACCACCGCGGGTGATCAGGTTGATACCCACGCCGCTGTTGGCGTCAATCGTGTTGTTGGAAATCTGGGTGAACGCCGTGGGTGTAACGGTGTTCGAGGAGTAGGGAACCGGATTAGCCCGATTCAGACCTGTCGGGCCAGCCACCACGTTATTAGTAGCACGGTTTTCCGAGAGGCGGATACCATCACCACCATTGCGGATGATGAGGTTATTGACAATAGTCGGCCCGGGCACAAAGTTGGCAGGTGCACTGAACGAAGGATTCACCGTGTTGATGTCTTCGTTGCGGTAGACGTTGCCTGTGCTGTTGGAAGCCTGGTTGGTTGCATTGAACGGGAACCGTGCAGCCTGCAGCGGCATGTCGGCACCCAGCGTCGTTACTGTCACAGGCATGCGGAGGTCGCTGAGGCTAATACCATTCCCAGCGGAATTTGAAATGGTGTTGCTGCGAATCAGGATTTGCCCATCAGCTTGGCGAGGGGTGTCCAGATGACGTTCGGTGCCGGTCATCCGCAGGGTCATTTCGTAACCACCGCGAACTGCTACACCACTGAAACCTGGTGGATCCCAGGGCCAATCATTCGTGGGATTGACGATGCCACCGTTGGTATCCGTCCAGGTGACAGAACCGCCATCCGCTCCGGCGGGGCTGGCAGTGAATGGGTTAAAACCGTAGGTCCAGGTAGAATTCCCCAGACCATCTGGAACGCTACTATCGATAAAGGAACGAGGTACACGTCCCACAGGCATCACAGCAATATACTTGGCGTCACGTGTAAAGCCACCCGCGGCGTCAAAGGTCCCATCTCCTGGAAGCACATTGATCGGTCCCAGTGTATTGCCAGCGTTGGCAGCATTGGGATTATTGAAGTAACCACCGTTGTGACCAGTCCAGTAAATCAGGTGGAACACAGAATCGTAGACAGCAATATCGAAGTCACGTCCGGCAGGTTCATCCTGACCGACGGTCCGGTTGCCGGTTTCCAGATCAATGTAGAGGGAAATACCCTGACCCGGGTTATCCAACTGGAACCAATCGACATCGGTCGTGACTTGGGATTCGCCGGTACCACCTGCTCGACCTGCCACTTTATAGGTGCCGTCGATGGTGCGGAAACGAATCTGGTTCCGTTCGTTGGTGCCAAACGTAGGCAGCGGTTGGATCAACGCTGTGTTGGGATTGGATTCCACATCTTCTGGAATGCTGCTGCTGGGCTCCCATTCGTTACCGTCGATTGTCATCTTGTTGCGTGGATACGCACGCTGATCGATGCCGGTTTGGGCAAAGCGGATATCGGCATATTCAATCAGGGTGCCGTCCTGAACGTTGGCTCTGTTGGCCACATCGAAAGGTGCACGCGTAGTTGCAGTAGTGCCGCCGTTCGTCGCGGAAAGAGCGGTATGGAACTCATCCTGGGTGGAGAGCAGTGCACCATTGGGATTATTGATTCCCGGATAGACCAGGCCTTCGTCACCACGGGTGTAAGGATTGAGATCAGCATACCGGCGATTGAGCGTACCGTTGGGGTTCTGGCTGATCACTTCGGAAAGATTGCTGTTGACGCCTGCCAGAATCTTAACACCACCCCATTGGCCGGGTGCTGCTGTCGTGGGGCCGTCACTACCATTATCAAACTGAACATGTCCGACGGGGCCGGCACCAGCGGAATCGTCCTGAATACCCGTCAGGATAACAGGAGCATTGCCCTGGCCGAGAATGCGAAGGGTGCTGCCCCAGCCGCCAGTCATTCCACGGAAGCTGATGGTGGCATTGGTGAAGGTGCCTGTCTGGCCATCCTGCTTGTCGATGACGAGCACCCAGGTACCGCGGACATTCTTGCCACGGTAGAAGGTCATGCCGAAAGGCGTCTGCTGCGAGGGATTGGTGGCTCGTGTCTGAGAGAAGCTGGCGGACTGGACTGTTTGCCCATTGAGGTTGGCAATTTCAGTCTGACTCAGCTGGGTCTGGTCGTCAAATGTGGTGTTGGTAAAGCCACCTGCACCCTGTGCGGAACCGGTATTGACCAGGTTGATCTCCGTTCCATCTGGAGCACGCAGACGAACGCGAAGTTCGCTGTTGTTGCCGCTGTAAATCATGTTGAGATTCAGCGTCAGATCGTACGGGATCAGATCGTTCGTCACGTTGAGGTCGATCAACGTGGAACCACCATTGGACAGGGTGACTGGACCTGTTCGGGTAAAGGTCGAGGTGGTGCTCTGGCCGAAGGTAAACATGCCACTGGCACCGACACCCGTGGTGTTGGTAGCCATCTGCGGCACGAAGCCGTTGGTAATTACACCAGCAGCATTCTGGGTGATGCCTGCGTAGCCATTGAGCACACCACCGGCAGTGATTTCAGTGTTGACGGTGTTGGCTTTGACCACCATGGAGGCAGGAGCCTGTACCCATGCCAGGCCACTGATACCTACCTTGTCGAAGGCCAGGCTGTTGCTCTTGAAGTTGAGGGTGAAGTTGGTGACGGAGCCAGCGTTGCCAGCTTTGCCATCGCGGACCCGCAGTTTCCATGTGCCGGCAGAGCCCAGACCATTCAAAACGCCAAGCCCAGTGGGGGTAGCAGAGAATGCATTGAACGAAGTAGGCTGATAGGCACCGGAGAAGGGAGCAATTCCAACATCAGCATTGATGACAGCACTGTCATCGAAGTAGGTATTGGTGTAGTTGGCACCGGTAGCAGTCGCACTGCCGAACTTAGCCAGCGGCACAATCGTGCCATCAGGGGCAACCAGGTCGATTTGCAGATCTGCAGCACGAGCATGAACAATGTTCACACCCACGTTGAGGTCGGCAATATTGAAGTTTGCGCCCACGGTGATGGGGATTTCCACTGCAGCGCCATTATCTGGAATCGCGGTAGTAGTGTTGTTGGTGAACACGCTGCTGGCGGCGGAATTGTCGCCGGCATCTTCAGTGATGCGGACACGGTAAATGGGCGTCTTGCTGATGCGGGCAAAGTAAGTGCGGCCATTGACACCCGTGGTGGGCAGCGGAGCTGAATCAATCAGGCGACCGGTGGCGTCGAAGAGTTCAATCTTCTCATTCGGGCTGGTGACCTGATTGTTGTTGATGTAGAAGCCGACGGCAGAGACCTGGTCGGGGAAGACCATCTCGAACGAACCATCCGCATTGTTGGTGTTCGTGGTGAAGATGCGACCCGTGGGGTTGTTAGGATCGGCGGTCACCTGGAACGGGAAGAGGCCGAGCGTGTCCACCAGGTTGCTGGTTTCGCCGTTGTAGACGAAGTTGACACCCCAGTCTCGCCATTCCTCGCCACGCAGTGTGGTGCCGATGGCATTGGCAGCATTGCGTGACGTCGTGTCGAAATTAGTCAGGTAGTAGAACAGACCGCTATCCACCAGGTTGGGGTTAACGGAAAGCGGACCTTGCTGGAGGGGAAGTTCCAGAGGCTTGGTGACATCGGTAGGAAGGTTGCCGGGCAGGCGAAGCTTCAGGTTTGAGAGGAAGGTATTGAGATCAGTGAACTTCTGCAGGTAGCCACCGCTCGACTGATCGGGCACCACACCACGCTGACTCATGATCTGGAAGAACTGGTCAGGATGGACGATCAGCATCTGGCCATCGATGACGTGGACGATATCGCTATCGTCGAAGACGCCGCCAGCGGAAGGCAGGTTCTGATCGATGGCGCGGTTCTGATCCAGAATGAACTGAACGAAGACACCATTGCTGGCATTGTTTTCAATGATGTTGCGGGCCATGTAGACGCCGTAACCGCCAAGCGAGTTGCGACGATCATGGAAGTAGAGCGGGTGAGCTTTGACAGCTTTGCCCTGATTATCATGGATGTTGTTATCCATGACCTGCACATCGCCGGTGCGAACTATAGGTGAAAAGGGACCAGCGAATCGGGTATCGCCATCGTCACGGCTGAAGAGATCAATGGCTGGTGAATCAATCAGACCAAGAGGATCACTGGGATCATTGATGCTGAATGTCTGAGTCACTTCCGTATTGGCAATACGGACTTGTTGAATTGCACCGCCAGCTGGGGTCAAATCTCGTGCGAACACACGGATGGCGGGCGAATTGACGAACGTACCGTTGACCTGTGCAACACCACCACCAAATCGAACGACAGCATGATCGATATTGCCCTGGGCGATACGAATGCCAGCCCAGTCACCTGGCACAGGAGTAGATGCTGCACCGTCATTGTTGGTATCGAGTGAGCCGTTGTTGTACAGGGCGGCCAGATCAGTGTTGGCAACAACGTTGTCGTCGGTCAGCGAGGTAAAGAGCACTGGTCGATTGACGGTGCCATTGACGCGAATGGTGCCAAAGGTGCGGTCGTTTGGTTCACCGAAATCGATACCATCGAGGCTGGTGTTCTGCAGCTTGAGGATGGTGCCCGGGTCGAAGGTCAGTGTCACTTGACCAGGAAGGCCCGGAGTAGTGAGTGGACCGCCAATGACGAATCGCTGTGTCAGCACATATGGAACGCCGACATCATCAAGAATCGTGTTGACGTAAAGCTGCTGCAGGAACCCGGTGAAGAAGTCAGCGGGGACGAAGATGAACGCACCGTTGATCGTATTGTTCTCAAACGTCAAACCCTGTGCGGAAGCGGAGCCCAAGTCTGGGCCGGTGGTAACGCTGCTGGCCTTGCCGCCATCACCCAGAGCATTGATGTTGATATCAAGAGCACGACCGCCGGAACGGAAAACCGTATTCCAGACGCGAACCTGTGCACTGCGAACGTTGCCGGGATTGGTCGCATTGGCTTCCATGCGGATGGAGCCGAATTCACTGGGGAAACCTACCACTTCATCAAAGACCGTCTGACCGGTGTAGCGAATGTCAGCAAAGTTGACTAACGAGCCAGTAGCGATGGTCGGGCCTTGATCCACAGCTTCAGCACGATAGCGGATGCCACCCCAGTTATTGCGTTGTGGGGAGTTGATAAAGCCGTCGCCGTTGGTATCGCCACCAGCCGAGTCGTCAAAGATTGAAGTGAAGATCACCCGATTGTTAGCGCCGGCACCTTCGAGGCGAAGCTGACTGCCATCGTGGACATCCACGATGTTGTCCCGCATCTTGACAATCAGGTTAGCAGCTGCGCCACCACTGCCATCAGCGGAAGCGGTGTTGCGGATATTGGCCCGGAAATACATGGCCACCGTATTGGTAGCATCGGTGCCGATATCCATGTTGCCGTCGAGGATGCCATCGAAGTTGGCGTCGCCATCGCGTTCCCACACATACGACGCAATACCAGGATTGGTCGAGGGGTCGGCATTGTTACCGTAGACAAACACATTGTCAGGGCCGGCATTGGCATTGGCTGCCACCAGGGCGTCCTGAATGGTCTTGAAAGGAGCGACCAGGCTACCTGTCGAGGCGCCGGCAAAGCTGGCATCTACGAAGTAGTTGGCAGGTACCAACCTGTCTTCCAGTTGCTCGACTTTCACCTTGGAGCGGCGGAGTTTGTTGAGTTTGGTGTCTCGTCGAGTTGCTTCCTGCTTCTTTGAACGACCGGTAATGAGCGACCAGGGGAGAAACATTCAACCCACTCCTATCCAAGGCCTAAAATGACGGATGATAGAACATATCACGAATGCATGTAGGGTGTGGCCCGAAGATACCCTGCATTCCCAGATTATGCGAGATTTGCACTCGCGCCAATCGACCTGCTCCACACGGACACGTTTCCAGGTAACTCCGTTAGGACGTGTCCGTTTTGACCAGCTTTCCCAGCTTAGGGGGGTGCCGCCACACCAGCGGCGCACTGATCCATACCATTGGTAGACGAACGACATTCAGAGAAGTTCCCCGAAATTAGCATACCACACGAGTGGTAGTAAGCCCATTTAACGGCTCCAGTCTAGTGAGGATTGCAGATGGAACAACGCGATAAACTATTTGCAAGCATCGTTTAACGAAGCAAGGGGGTGCCGTATCTCTATTGCATGCATGGAGTTATGGCATAGCCAGATATGGCACGTACGCTTGCTGGGAGATAATTCGCGCTAACGGAAGAAGTGTTATGAGGTTCTGTCTATTTCAGCATGAATGTACGAGAAAAGCCGTGGTGATGACTCACCACGGCTCTGGGCGATGTTCGAACTGGCTGTGCTAGTTGCAGCACTCTGCGACCTGAACGGGCACCCGGCGGCAGCGGGTTTCGCACCAGGTGTAGGGCACCATCTGGCAGGTCGTCACAGGCACCGTGCGAGTGCAGACTTCACTTACCATCTTGCAGGTGGTGACGGGTACCTGGCGTTCGCACACTTCGGGTACCATCTTCGTTCGCTGGCACTTGATCACCTGCTGGCGGGGTTCGCTCACCATCCGGCAAGTCGTCACCGGCACTTGACGGCAGATAGTCTCGGGCACCATCCGGCAGCGGGTCTGGGTGATCATGCGGGTGTGCTGTTCACGCACCATCCGGCACGTGGTGTAGTTCACCTTGCGGGTGGTGTGGACCGGCACCTGACGGCACACCTGGTAGGGTACCTGGATCATGTGGCATTCACGCACCATGCGGGTGACCGGGACCTGTTCACATACCTGACGATGCACACACACCGTGCGGTAGCAGGTGCGGGGAGGCATCTGGCAGGTCACTGTGCGGCAGGCGGGCGACTTGGTGCACTTTGCCCCGGTCTGGGGATCGGTGAAGCATTCGCCGGGAATCTGTTCAACGCGGGTGAAGCATTCTCCGGGTACCGTGTAAGGCACCTGCTTGGTGTCGTACACCATCTTGGCCACAGTCACCATGGTGGTGACAGGCTTGCAGGTGTACTGAGGCACCGTGCGGTAGCAGGTGTCGGTCACGGTCTTGTAATGGCATTCCACGATGTCGCGGGTATGGGTCTCATACACCGGGCGGCAGGTGGTGTAGCAGTAAGGCACCTGGAACTGCTCGTAGACCGGCTTGCAGACGACGTGACGCTGTTCGATCATCTTCGTCTCATACACCGGCTTGCACACGGTGTAGTTCTGCACGACATCGTAGCATTCCACCACCGGTCGGCAGACCGTGTACTGCTGCTTTACCATGTGGGTTTCATACACCGGCTTGCAGACGGTGTACTGCTGCTGAACGTAGTTAGTGCTGTAGCAGGCCTTGTAGGCGGTGCGCTGGATGGTCTCGGTGACCGTCTCATAGCAAGTACGGTAGCGGATTTTCGGGTAGCAGGCGACCACAGGGGCACAGCTTCGGTAGGCCGACGCCCCGCAGCCACCGCAGGCGTTTGCCGAGCTGGGTGCGATGAACGCAACCAGACTGACAACAGCAACGGCCCAACGACAGAGCGTGGACAACATGGCAGCAACTCCTCGTGAGATGTTCCAATCTGGAAACATAACGCACTGCTCCGTGCAGTTCGCATGTTCAACTTTGCCTGATGTCCGGGTCAGCCACAAATGCGGGTACACCATTTCCCCAGAGTCAGCCATTTACCTAACCGTCACATACGGCAAGGTCGCTTGCTACATCGTTCGCAAACAATGGAATGCTGTGAAGTTGTAAGAGTTACAACAATTGACGATGGTGTGTCACTTCGCATGCAGGCACTACGCGTCTCACTGAGATGTCTTCCCTGTGAGCTCTGGCTTGTTGCATCAGTGCCGATGTGGGAGGACTGGTGCTGCGAGCTGCAGCTCGATATTCATACGCGTGTCATAAGTGAATCTCATCTGTCAGTTCGTTTCAAGAGGCCTACACTAACGGAGCCTCTCCTGCCTTTTTGTGTTGGAACCGTCATGCCGCATTTTGCAATCGTGGGAGCGACAGGTGCCGTCGGGGCGCTGCTTCGCCGTGTATTACAGGAACGTCAGTTGCCCGTGGAGTCGATCAAATTCCTCGCCTCTGCTCGCAGTGCCGGGCAGTCGCTCGAGTTTGCGGGCAAAACCTATCAGGTCGAAGTATTGAAACCCGAAGCCTTCCAGGGCGTCGATATTGTGCTTTCCAGTACGCCTGCCTCCGTCAGCAAAGAATGGAGTCCGATTGCAGCCAAGGCTGGTGCCTACGTTATTGATAATTCGTCTGCCTGGCGCATGGACCCGGACGTGCCGCTGGTGGTGCCAGAAGTGAATGCACATCACTTGAAGAGAATTCCCAAGCGAATCATTGCCAATCCCAATTGCTCTACGATTCAGATGGTAGTGGCTCTCAAGCCTCTCCACGATATCGCAAAGATCAAGCGTGTGGTGGTTGCAACCTACCAGGCGTCTTCTGGCAAAGGGGCCACGGGTCTTTTCGACCTGGATGCGCAGATCCAGGCACTGGGTCAGGGCAAACCTGTCCCCGCGCCTACCGCTCACATGGAGCGACTGGCAGGCAACGTTATTGCTCACGACTGGAAGCTGGGCGATGGTGGCTACAGCGAAGAAGAGATCAAGATGATCCGCGAAACCAAAAAGATCATGGGAGATGAATCCATCCTGGTCGCACCCACTACAGTTCGTGTTCCAGTGCGCACCGGCCATAGCGAAGCCATCAATCTCGAGTTCCACTCGCCCATCAGTTTGGAGCAGGCTCGTGCAGCCCTGTCCAAGGCTCCCGGTGTCGTACTGCTCGATGGCTACGCTCCCGGGCAGGTGCCCACACCCCTGTCAGCAGAGGACAAGGATGAGGTCTTCGTTGGTCGCCTTCGCCAGGACCCGACTGTACCACATGGCTTGCAGCTTTGGGTGGTTGCGGATAACCTCCGCAAGGGTGCTGCAACCAACGCTGTGCAAATCGCCCAGGAGTTGATCAAGCAGGGGATAGTGAAGTCCTGAGTGCTGAGTCATTTGGCCTGAGAGTACAGGAGCAGCCATGAAGGTAATGACAATGATCGCCTGGCTGCTTCTTGTTCCTTTTGCTGTGGCTGAACCTCCCAGGCAGGCCAAGATACTGAACGGTCCCGCTGTGGCTGCGGGTAAGCTCGTCCGGGAAGTCTGGGTCAAGCGCTATACCGAGCAAGGTCGTCTCGGCTGGATGCAGACTCTCAGCTTCGAAGTGACAGTCGAAGGCCAGCCCCTCATCAGAACCGTGATTCGTGATCACCTCCGTTACTTGCGCAGCGGTGATCCCTATTCCGAGGATACCGAACAGTATTCGGTAGAAACAGTCGACGGCACTGTGGTCGAAGTTGGCTACCGCTCGCCGCTGGGCAAAAACCAGGATCTGGTCATCCGTGGGCGACCGTCAGGGAAACAGATTGTACTGGAGGTGTTGGACCACACGGGTAAATCAGTGGTCTATCAGCAAGTAAAACCCTGGGATACACGAGCCAGGGGCATTCTCTTTCAGGACAAACTGCTCGAAGGCAAGGACCTGTCTGTTGGAAAGAGCTACACCGTGCATGGCTTCCTCACGGTGCTTAATGATGTTGCTCCCACCACATATACCGTTCTGGGACGCAAGCAGATAACCGTGGCTGGCAAAAAGGTGGAGGCCATAGAGGTCGAACAAAGTTATCCGAAGGAATGTTACCTCGAAAAGACCAGGCATTACCTCGACCCCGCTACCGGGCAGACGCTGCTCAGTACCGAAGACAACAGTCTGTTCGACATGGTCAGTCACGAGCGATGTGATCGTGACGCTGCACTGGCAGCATTTCCAGGTACGGTGAAGGACAAAGATTCGCCAGTCACCATCGATAAGCCGTTTACACTCGGGCTACTAGGCGGCTTGCCCGGAAGAATACGCATCGCCATTGAAATGACAGAAGATGATAGCCCCGAAGCAGTCTTCCACGACAACAAGCGACAGAAGTTTCTGAAGAAGGCCGGCAATCGTGGAGAATTTCTCCTCGCCAGTAAACAGCTCGACGACTGGAGAGATGCTCCAGAACCCGCCCCAGCAGCAGAATTCCTTGCCAGCAACTTCTACATTCGCAGCGACGATGCGTTGGTGAAAAAGCTGGCAAAGGAAGCGATCCGTGATGCCAGCGATGCAAAGCTCAAGATGGAGAGAATAACCCGCTGGGTAAAGAACAAAGTCAAGGGCGGTTATGAAGTGGGATTCGCGACTGCGGATGAGGTAGCCCGGACTCTCGAAGGAGACTGCACGGAAATGGGTGTGCTGGCGGCAGCAATGGGACGGGCAGTGGGCGTTCCGACTCGCGTCTGTTTTGGTCTGGTCTATGATCCCGACAATCCAGGCTTCGCGGGCCATCTTTGGAGCGAAGCGTACGTCAATCAGCGCTGGCAGACCTTTGATCCTACGGGCGTGATTGATTCGGTGGCGGCGGCGTATTTGCGCATTGATGGGGTGAGCTTGTCCGGTGTTCTCAGTCCTGATGAGATCAGCAGCGTCCGGCGTGGCTTCGCAGGACGAATGAAGGTGTTTGTGCTGGAGGCGAAGTAGTACTCAGCGACTCCGCTTCAGCAGCGCTCTGGCTTTATTCCAATCTCGGGTATTTATCACATCATCTTTCGTCAGCCATCCACGGCGAGCGACGTCGATTCCATATTTCAGCAACGCTATCTCATCAATGGCATGAGCATCGGGATTAATGGCAAACTTTACTCCCAGTGCCTTCGCCTGCTTCACATGCAGCCAGTCAAGATCGAGTCGAGCCGGGTGGGCATTGATTTCGATCACAGTGCCAGTCTCTGCAGCTACCTTCATTACGGTATCTAGATCCAGGGGATAGCCTTCCCGGCGTAGCAGCAAACGTCCCGTGGCATGACCAAGGATGTCGACAGAGGGATGCCGCATCGCCCTGATGATCCTCTCAGTCTGCTGCTCCCGGCTGAGCGTGAAATGGGTGTGTACGCTGGCTACCACGTAGTCGAACGCGGCAAGCATCTTATCAGGGTAGTCCAGGGTGCCGTCGGGCAGGATGTCGCACTCGGTGCCTTTGAGCAATTGGAAACCCTGGAACTTGGCGTTGAGGGTGTCGATTTGTTTCCACTGCTGTCTGATGCGCTCGGGCGACAAACCATTAGCCAGCTTAAACGACTGTGAATGATCGCCAATGCCGAGGTACTTGAGACCGAGCGCCCTGGCGGCCAGGGCCATCTCTTCCAGGGTGTGGGCACCATCGCTGGCGATGGTGTGGCAATGCAGCGTACCGACGAGGTCATCATACTCGATCAACTCAGGCAGCTTCTTCGCCTCAGCTGCGGCGATCTCACCGGTGTTCTCCCGCAACTCAGGTGGGATGTACTCCAAGCCCAGGTGAGCGAATAGATCCTCTTCTGTGTGAGCTTTCAGTTTCTTCTTGCTGCCTTCGAGAGCATATTCATTGAGACGCAAGCCCTGATCGATGGCCCGTTGTCTCATGGCGATGTTGTGCTCTTTACTGCCGGTGAAGTAGTGAAGTGCAAAGGCGAACGACTCATCCGCCACCACACGCAGATCCGCCTGGATACCTCCCTGCAGGATGACGCTGGACTTGGTGTCGCCGTGGACTAGCACCTGAATGACATCAGGAGCTTTGACGAAAGCGGTCATTACCGCTGCGGGATTCCTGGCACTCACCAGTACATCGAGATCAGCTACGGTTTCCTTGCGGCGACGGAGGCTCCCACACAGTTCCGATCGCTGAACTCCCGATACTCCACGGACGAGTTCGAGCAACTGGACTCCTACCCTCTCCGCTGCATCAATGAGAAAGCGATGGCCTACCTTGTCGAGGAAGGCAATGCCTTCAAGAATCTTGGCCTGGGTCTTTTCACCGAAGCCTTTCAGGCTGGCGATGGTCCCAGCCTCGCAGGCCTTTTGCAATTCAGCAACTGTGGTGATGTTCAAGTCCTGATGCAACACCGCAATTTTCTTTGGTCCCAGCCCAGCGATCTTGAGCATCTCCACCAGCCCGGCGGGTATCTCCTTCTTCAGCTTCTCTAGAAACTCCAGTTTACCTGTGGTCACTATCTCGTGGATCTTAGTCTTGAGCGTATCGCCGATGCCTGGGATGTGCTCGAGTTCGCCACGTTGGGCTTTGCCGACGAAGTCGCCTTCGTACTGCTCAATCGCCCGGCAGGCATTGTGGTAGGCCCGGCAACGGAAGTCATTCTCCCCCTTGAGGGCCAGCAAGGTGCCACAGTCGTCGAGTATCCTGGCGACCTGGGATTTGTCAATCATGGTGCAAGTAATGCATAAGAGTGAGCATGTTTATAGTACGAAACAGACGGATACCTACCTCGTCCAGTGATGACTTCAGTCCACACTTGTTACCTTCTTACTCATTCGATTGCTTAGCTTGGTACACGACCATCAAGAGATCGGTGCTACACGCAAGCTTCTAGGCTGGCGGTATATTTATCATGCCGATGTCCGGGTGACTTGACGTAAGTCTCATAACTTGTGCTCTATGTTCTTGACATTAGTGCTTGATATTATTAGACTTTCAGCGATTCGTTGCAAATGCACGAATGACAGTTGTGTTGACAAGTAAGGAGGGGCCAGTGACCAAAAAAGAGATTGTCAAAGACATTGCTGACATTCTTGGCCTGACCCAGCTCAAGACCAAAGAAATTGTCCAACTGACTTTTGATGCCATCATCGATACGCTGGTAGCCAATAGCGATCACCGCATTGAACTGCGGAATTTCGGTGTTTTTGAGGTAAAACAGCGTGCTGCCCGTCGGGCGCGCAACCCGCGCACTGGCGATCCGGTCGACGTTCCTCCCAAGAATGTAGTGACCTTTAAGCCCGGTAAGCGCATGGAAGAGCTGGTCAGCAAGATTACGGATGCCCCGCCGCTCCGCCCCGGCGTGGATGATGATGAGGACGAGAGTAAAGCCAAACCTGCTCCGATCCCCGCCAAACCGGCTGGCAACAGCCCCGTTTAGTCCCGTTGCAGCCACAAATTCTTGCCTGATCGCTACAGTCCGACTCAAGTCCTGTAACCGTTACATCCGATACAACCCCGTGTACATGGTTGTGGCCTTTGTCACACCATCGAGCTACGTCGAGGGGGATTCAGGACATGCGTCGGCTCATCATCGCAGCCATGCTCGGGTGCCTAGTTTTCAACACTACCGGCTGTATCCCACTCAATATGTATTCATCGGACCCGCAGCTCCGCATGCAGGAACTGCTGAACCAGTCCGAAGATCTCCGCCAGGCCCGCCTTGAATGGCGTCGATTCTGGATGGTGGATCAGCCCAGCCACCTGACTCCCGAACGTATTCACGGCGGGTTGCAATAGCATCGCATTTCATCTGATCTACGATCAGCCGGACGGGGTAAACCGTCCGGCTGATTGCGTTTTCACCTCATCAGGCTACTGCCTCTATTACCTGAGGAAGTACTGGCCCGGCGTGTACAACTTCCTCAACAAGGAGGCATAACCGCATTCTGTAACGATTTATCAGGTTTTGGCGGGGGAGGGTGCCAGATCATATGCTAAACTACCTGTGCAATGCCGTTGCTTCGTCGCCCGGAAATGGCCATCATGAACCGTGAGACGGAACGCATGCCTCCATCTGATTGATTTACAGCAAGAGAAGCCTTCATGCCTGCCCCCACGAAAGGGATGGAACTGCTCGACCTCGTTCGCAAGAGCGGGCTGATGGAAGCTCCACGGCTGGAAAGTTATGTCACCGCTCTTGAAGCGGAAGGCCCCATCGACGAAGACGCCACCAAGCTCGCGTCCCGTCTCGTTAAGGATGGCATCGTTACCGTCTTCCAGGCTCGGCAAATGCTCCGGGGCCGCTACCGAGGGTTCTTCCTCGGCAAGTACAAAGTCCTTGAGCCCATTGGTTCGGGCGGCATGGCGGATGTGTATCTCTGTGAACACACCTCCATGAAGCACAAGGTGGCGGTCAAAATCCTCCCCATCGAAAAACTCAAAGACCCCAGCCTGCTTGGTCGCTTCAAACGGGAAGCCCAGGCCATTGCTGCCCTCAATCACCCGAATGTCGTTCGCGCGTTTGATCTCGATCACGAAGGCAACCTGCACTACCTCGTAACCGAATATGTCGATGGGTGCAACCTGCAGGACTTCATCAAGAAGAACGGCGCGATGGCTCCCGAACGGGCAGCCAACTACATTGCCCAGGCTGCTGCTGGTCTGCAACACATTCAGGAAGCGGAACTCGTCCATCGTGATATTAAGCCGGGCAATCTGCTCCTCGATCGCAGCGGCGTCGTGAAGTTGCTCGATCTCGGCCTCGCCCGCTTCAGCGATATCGAGCGACAGGATAACCTGACCCAGGAGTTCGACGACGGTCGCGTGCTCGGCACCGCTGACTACATCGCTCCAGAGCAAGGCATCAAGGGGAGTGATGTTGACATCCGTGCCGACATTTACAGCCTGGGTGCCACTTTCTACTTCATGCTGAAAGGTGAAGCTCCATTCGAAGGAGCATCGGTTACCCAGAAGCTTCTCTTCCACCAGATCAAGGATCCGCCACCACTTCCTGAGTCGGTGCCGGCAGACATTGCTCAGTTGGTCAAGGACATGATGGCGAAGAAGCCTGCCGACCGCGTCCAGACACCTGCTGAAGTCGTGGAAAGACTGCTTCCGTACGCGACTGTACAGGTGCCTCCAGAAGAGGAGGAGATGCCTCCCCGTTCGCTGGCACTGGGTGCACAGGCGAAGCCTGCTGGTCCCAAGAGCTCCGCCCGTCTTTCCGGCCGACTGGCCATGACTGGTATGGCACACCAGGCTCTTGGTCCAGCCTCAGGTCGGATGGGACCACGTTCCGGGATAGATCCCTCGATGCGTGTGACGCCACAGTCGGGAGTTCAGATGGCTCCCCGATCTTCTGGTGTTATCGCTACCATCCCGGAAGTCGTAGAGGATGAGGATGAACCTGATCGTCTGATGGATCGTGAGGAAGTGGAGGAAGAACCTTCGTTCCTGTTGACATACCGCTGGTACCTTATCGGTGGTGCCGCCGCGATTCTGATCGGAGCCATCGCCTTTGTCTGGTACCTGATCGCTTCCTCGGAGAAGGCGGTGCCACTGCAGACCAAGAGCTACTCAACAATGCCCAACGATCCAAGCGATGAAACGGACAAGGCGAAGACGCCGGGCAAGTAGACGAACCGCTGACAACTCCACTCTACTCTTGCGTACCTTCGTCGAATCCACCACAATAGCTCCATCTCTCCCGTGGAGCTTAGGATGATGCTCGACAGCGTGTTGCATGCGATTGGTCGCACTCCTCTCATTCGATTAAACAAGATTACCGAAGGCTTGCGTTGCTCCATCTATGTCAAGATGGAAGCGATGAACCCGGGCGGATCGGTGAAGGACCGTGTCGGCCTGGCCATGATCACCGATGCAGAACGCAAAGGGCTGCTCAAGCCGGGCGGTACCATCATTGAAGCGACGGCGGGAAATACGGGTGTTGGTCTGGCGATGGCGGCGGCCGTGAAAGGCTACCGCTGCATCTTTGTCCTGCCCGACAAAATGGCCCAGGAGAAAATCAGCCTGCTGAAGGCCTATGGTGCTGAGATTGTTATCACGCCGACCAATGTGCCGCCGAACTCGCCGGAAAGCTACGCTGGCGTTGCGGACCGTCTCACTCGCGAAATTCCCGGCGCCTGGCGGCCTAACCAGTTTGCGAACCTGAGCAACCCCGAGATTCACTATCGCACCACTGGGCCGGAAATCTGGCAGCAGACCGATGGTAAGGTCACCGTGCTCGTGGCAGGTGTGGGTACCGGTGGCACTCTTTCCGGGGCAGGCAAGTATCTCAAGCAACAGAACCCCGATGTTAAACTCATCGGTGCTGATCCCGATGGATCGATCCTCAGCGGTTCCATGCCCAAGAGCTGGAAGGTGGAAGGCATCGGTGAAGACTTTGTTCCCCGCACGCTTGATAGTCAACTGGTGGATGAGTGGGTTTGCGTGAAGGATGCAGACAGCTTTTACGCGGCTCGGGCAATGGCTCGCAAGGAAGGATTGTTGCTGGGCGGTTCCGCAGGCACCAATGTCGCCGCTGCTATTCAGTATGCACGCCGACTGGGGCCCAATGACCTTGTGGTGGTGATTGGCTGCGACACAGGTCGCAACTACCTCAGCAAGTTTTACGATGACAACTGGATGCGTGAATTCGGGCTCCTGAAGGATGCCCCCAACCTCGATGGCATAGCAGAACTTATCAAGCATCGCGGGCCTCGCGCTCTGATCAGCATTTCACCCGATGCTACCGCAGCCGATGCCATTGATCTGTTGCAGAAGAAGGGCATTTCGCAGATGCCGGTGGTGCAGGATGGCGTTGCCCTGGGGGCGATTCAGGAGATCACCATCGCCCGATTCCTGCACGAAGGACACGATCCGGCCAAGTCTCTGGTAAAAGACGTGATGGCCAGACCGCTTCCCACGCTCGATGTCAGTACCCACTTGGATGAAGTTTTCCGCCTGCTGCAGGCTGGCAACACCGGTGTACTGGCCACGAGCGGCGGCAAAGTGGTGGACATCGTTACCAGGATCGATCTGATCCAATACTGGAACCGCCAGGGGCAGGTCCGCTCTTAGCGCTCCGCCTTGCCTGGCACCTGGCCCACCGCATCGGGCTGGATGCCAGGCCGCCAGATACTAACGGCTACCTGCTTCAGCTTGTAACGCGGCACCTTTACCAGCAAGAAAGAATAGTCCAGCTTCGGGTCTTTTTGAACAGCAGCTTCTGGAGCGAAGTAGCGCAGCATCAGATGGGCAACGCCCTTCTCGTCAGGGGCAATCCAGTTGTCCTCCAGACTGCGAAGTGTGCCTGACTGGACATTCTCCTCCAGTACCACAATCACCAGCAGTTCCTGCGCCCAATCCACGATCGGGTCCTCGTCCAGCCACGGTGGCTTCTCGATGGACGGGATTTGCTTCGGTGTTTTGCGATTGGGTACATTGGCGGTGAAGGCACGATACTCCGCTTCGCTCGTGATCATACCGATGTGCAGGTTCCTCCCATGCCAAAACTGTTTGCTCGAGTGAGGCAGTTTCGTGAACATCATCGCAGGCATCATGCCCGGCATGGAGGGTAGCGTCTTAGCCAGCATGCTCCGCTCGGCATCGTTAGGCACACGGTCAGCAGGTGGCACGGGGAATCTTGGTGGCTGGGGAGCCTGACTGGCTTGGCGTTGCGGCAAAGAATCATTTACAATTTGCTGTTCGGACTGTTGCAAGGTCTGCGTCTGTTGCGGAACGAATTGCTGGGGCGCAGGAGCGTTAGCACCCTGTCCCGCTTGCCCCGATGGTGCAATCTGATTCACTGGGTGCTCTGGCAATGGAACTTCAGGCAGTGAGGGTACAATGTTGACAGACATTATCGTAGGTGAAGTTGGTGTTTTTCCTCCGTTCCACCACATCATTCCGCCCGCCAATCCGCAGGTCAGCGCGATGCTGGGCACCAGCCAGAACCACTGGCTACGCTGGCTGACGAGCATGGCTACCGTGGGCGAACTGATGGCCGCCAGACCGCGATCGAGCATGCGGACTGCAGAGGCTGCAACTACCGGAGCCAGACGATCGACAGTGGCAGCCGTTGCCTGTGTCGCAACCAGGCTGGCACCTGCGACAGCACCCCGCTGCAGTAATTGTTTTTTCAGCTTGAGCCTGGCCCGGTAGAGTAGCCCATGGACCGCAGCAGGCGAGAGGTTCAGCAGACGTGCAGCCTCTTCACGGCTGTATCCCTGAATGAGACAGAGGTCGATCACGGTATGATACTCTTCAGGCAAGTGCCGTCGCTCCTCTTCCCACCACAAGGGTTCGACACTAGCACTCTGGCGAGGAGGCATGGCCTTCGCCACTTCGGCCAAACGTTGCTGTCGGCGACGGAGTTGCTGGCCCAGTCGGCGAGACAGCCGACGGGCAACACCTGCGAGCCAGGGAGCAAGATTCTCGGTCATGCGAATGGAATGGGCCTTCTGGGCCAGAGTCAGGAAGGTGGCCTGAAACGCGTCCTCTGCGTCGCTGGTCTGGTGTAACTCTCGCTGACACAGACGCAGCACCAGGTTGCCGTGCCGACGTACCAGGCAGGCAAATGCATCGGCACTCTTCTCGGTCAAATAGAGACGCAGCAATTCGCTGTCGTTGAGTGATATCAACGGCTCATTGTTCGACAGACGCCGTAGCACCTGTCCCCAGCCGACCATAGGCTCCAGCCTCCGGGAAGATGACTTCATCCTCCATAGTGCATGCTAGCCTGCAATGGCGCGCGCTGGTATGGGGAACGTTGTTGTGTTAGTGATACTGCTTCCCCGTCAGCTTCTCATACGCCTCGATATACTTCGCCCTCGTCTTCGCCACTATCTCCGCAGGCAGGGCCGGCGGAGGGCTGTTCTTGTCCCATGTCGTTGTCTCCAGCCAGTCACGTACGAACTGCTTGTCATAGCTCGGCGGGCTGCTACCGACCTGGTAGCTGGCGAGGGGCCAGTAACGGGAACTGTCTGGTGTCAGCACTTCATCAATGAGGATGATTTCGCCGCTCTGAAGTTTGCCGAACTCAAACTTGGTGTCGGCGAGGATAATACCTCTGGTGCTGGCAAAGGTCGCGGCGCGAGTGTAGATGTCGAGTGTCTTCTGCTGAAGTGTTTCTGCCAATGGCTTGCCCACCGCTCGTGCCATTTCCTCGAAGCTGATGTTTTCATCATGCCCGGTTTCAGCCTTGGTGGCAGGGGTGAAGATCGGTTGTGGTAACTTACTCGCTTGTTGCATGCCTGCAGGTAATGGGATGCTGCAAACGGTTTGAGACTTCTGATATTCCTTCCAACCCGAGCCAGCGAGGTAGCCACGGGCAACGCATTCGATGGGTACCACCTGCGTCTTCTTTACCAGCATCGCTCGGCCTTCGAGCAACTCGCGCTGGGCCACGAAGGCTGGGCCCATATCTTCCAGGTTCGTGCTCAGCACATGGTGAGGCACCTTCAGGAAGTCAAACCAGAAGAGCGACAACTGCGTGAGGATGCGGCCTTTGTCGGGAATCGGTGTGGGCATGACCCAGTCAAAAGCTGAGAGACGATCGCTGGCGATGATCACCAGTCGGTCGCCCAGATCGTACACGTCCCGTACCTTCCCTTGTCGTCGTGGGAAGCCTTGCACCTCACTCTGGAACAACGCCGGGCCAGCCATAAACTCTCCATTACACCTCTCTACAGTATAGCCAAGACACATCATCTGGAGCGTGCATGTTCAAGTTTCGACTGCTGACCCCCGGCCCATCCCCCGTGCCGGAAGAGACTCTTCTCGAACTGGCTAAGCCGGTTCTCTACCATCGCACCCCCGAAGCCAAAGCCATCCTTACGGAAGTACTCGATGGCCTCAAGTATTGCTTCCGTACGACGGGTGACGTCTGTGTTCTCACCAGTTCCGGTACAGCAAGTGTTGAAGCTGCACAAGTCTCAGCGGTGCCTCGAGGTGGCAAGGCCATTGCCGCGTACGCCGGTCGATTTGGTGAACGCTGGCACAATGTCTGGAAGGCCCATGGTATTGAGTCTATCGCTGTCACCGCACCTTATGGCCAGGCTGTGACTGCTGCCCAGATCGAGCAGGCTTTGAAGGACCATCCCGATGCCCAGGCTGTCTGTGTGGTCCACTCGGAAACCAGCACAGGTGTGAAACACGATCTGCAAGCCATCGGTGCAGTGGTGGCCAAGACCAATGCGGTGCTGATTGTCGATTCGATCAGTGGTGCAGTGACGATGCCTTGCGAGATGGACGCCTGGGGCATCGACCTCATGTGTACCGGTTCGCAGAAGGCACTCATGCTGCCTCCTGGCCTGGCGTTCGTCGCTGTGAGTGCCAAGGGCAAAGCGAAGATCGAAGCAAACAAGAGCATCAGTGGCTTCTATCTCGATCTGAAGAAGTACCTGGGCAAGCTGAAGGATCCTGACACGCCTTTTACGCCCGCCCACACCCTCATCCGTGCCTTGCGGGTCAGCTTGCAGAAGCTGAAAGCGGAAGGCATTGAGAACGTCTGGAAACGCCATGCTAAGCTTGCAGCAGCTACACGTGCAGGCATCACAGCGTTAGGTCTGGAACCCTATGCTAACCCGCCGGCGGATGGACTTACTGCGGTGAAGGTGCCCGAAGGCATTGATGGTAAAGCACTGCTGAGCAAGGCCGAGAAGCAATATGGCCTCAAGATTGCCGGTGGACAGGATCAGCTTGCAGGCAAGATCTTCCGCCTGGCTCACATGGGCTACTGCGACTTCTTCGACGTCCTCGCTGCCCTCTCCGGCCTGGAGATGGTGTTGAAGGAGATGGGCTATCCGGTCACACTGGGCTCCGCCATCACCGCAGCACAGAAGAGTTACGCGGGGTAAGTGTCATTTAACCCCCGGCCCTTCAGGCCGGGGGTGGGCTCGCGCGGTTACTCTTCGTTTCGTGCAAGTCTTATAGGATGACTCTAGCGCAGTGCTTCTGTTTTCTGTAAATTCCGCCCCCGGCATCTATGGCCGGGGGCTAGCTGTTCGGAGTTGTGATGCCGCTCGCCTTCCTATTCCCCGGTCAGGGTGCCCAAGCAGTGGGCATGGCCAAAGACATCTGCACCCAGTACCCCGAAGCACGCAAGCTCTTTGATCGAGCTGCAGGAGTGCTCGGTTATGATCTCTTCAGTCTGTGTGCCTTTGGTCCGGAGGAGAAGCTTACAGCGACTGACATCAGCCAGCCAGCCATCTTCGTTGCCAGCCTGGCGGCACTGGAAAAGCTTAAAGTTGAATCTCCGCATGTTATTGACACCGTTACCCATACAGCAGGACTCAGTCTGGGTGAGTACACTGCCCTGACTTTTGCTGGCGCGTTTTCTTTTGAAGACGGTCTGCGCGTGGTACAGAAGCGGGGCCAGGCCATGCAGGCTGCGGCCGTAGCCACCCCGAGTTCCATGGCCAGTATTCTGCTGATTGATGTTCCGCAAGTTGAAGCTGTGTGCGAACAGGCCAGCAGCAAAGGTCTGGTCAAGGTTGCCAACCTTCTCTGTCCCGGCAACACCGTCATATCGGGCGACATCGCTGCTGTTGACGAAGCAGTCAAACTTGCGGAAGTCGCCGGTGCCAAGATCGTTCGCCTCAGCGTCGCCGGTGCCTTTCATACCGAATTGATGAAACCCGCTGATGAACAACTGGCCGCTGCCCTGGCGGAAGTGGAATTGAAGACGCCGCGTGTACCAGTGTGGTCCAATGTTGATGCCAGACCTCACAGCGACCCTGCTGAGATTCGACAGTTACTTGTGAAGCAGGTACTTAGTCCGGTACGCTGGGAAGAGACGATGCGCAACATGCTTGCTGATGGCGTTGGCACGTACTACGAAATTGGACCGGGTCGCGTACTGGGCGGACTGATGAAACGGATCCAGCGGAAGACGGAGTTTCTCAGTGTCCCGGCGTAACGAGTGCTCCTCCCCTTTCGAAAGGGAGGTAAAGTGGGGTAGCACTACCCATATCGCCGTAAGTAGCGATGGATCAGCACATAGAGCAACATGCCCAGCACCGCGGTTACAGCCGCCAGTGAACAGCATATTTCCCACAGCCGGTTCCAGTCTGGCCAGGGTTGCAGCTCAATGAGGCGCTCCAATGTCTCCCACGAGGCATAGGGCATCACAAATACCTTCACCAGCCAGGTGTTCGTAGGCAGCGCCCAGGGTAGTACCATCACCATCACAAAGAATCCGAGGCTCACCAGCAGCCTGGCTTGCAGTGTTGTTCGTACCAGCATCGAGAGCAATAGAGCCAGCACCGAGAAGAACGCCAGTTGAAACGCAAAGACCAGCGGATACCAGACCAGACACGAAGGCTGCTGCATGAAGATACACCCAGCCATCAGCAGCAGATTCATGAGAAGGATGTATCTGTACCGCCAGATGCTGCCCCAGACATATTCGAAGATAATGCGTCCTACGCTCAGCGGCGCAGCCAGGAGACTGAAGAAGGTCTGTTGTTGCCGTTCCAATACCAGGCTGGTCGCAGCAAAGAGCGTGCTGATGTAGAGCATCAGAATCAGATTCACTCGCATCAATCCGTGATAAGCATGGCGAGCCCCGGAGTGCTCTCGATGATGTTCATTAGCGGTGATGAAGAGGAACAGAAACGTGAACAACCCCAGAATGATAGACACCACATTAATGTTGTGGCGGTTGGGGAAGTGAAGCTGCTTCCAGATGATGGGCCAGTTCTGGAAGACCGGGGGTATCTGCCACTGAATAGGACTATTGCGATGGGAGGCTAGCGATTCCTTCAGTTGCAGTATTTCGGGAGTATCGTAATCACGCGCTGGCACAGTGATGGGTTGCGGATTATCCTCCTCGGTATGGGCAGGTTCCAGCCGCGTGGTGATCACTGTTTGCCTGATATTTTCTGCTGCTCGTTCGGGCAAACTGCGATCCTCGCCTCGACGGCGATAACTGAGCGAAGCCACAGCGTTCCGCACGCAGTTGCGGCCGATCCAGAGTTGAAGGAACAGGAAGAGCAAGGTACTCACCAGTACCCCATACTCATTCCAATTATTCATGAAGATGAGAGCGAGAGGTATCGCAAGAAGGTACCCCAGAAACAAGCTGCCGATCATCCCCAGGTAGGTCATCATGATGGCTGTGCCGGGCGTGGGATAAAGTGTGGATGCACGGATTGAGTGCATGCCCGCCACGAGTACCATCGCCAAAGCAAGAATGCTGTGCAACGCCAGCCGACTGATACTGATGCCACCAAAGAGCTGCAGAATGGCCAGGATCGGCACCCCGGCCAGCAATACCCCCAGGATCGGCACCAGGCGGCCCATCATCTTGCCGACGATCAGTTCCCAGGGCGTCAGGTTGGTGGTGAGCAGGAGTGCCAGGGTGCCTTGCTGGCGTTCTTCGATGATGGTGCCTGCAACATAAAGCGGCGTGAGAATGAACACCGCCAGGTATTGAAACATCAGGTAATAGTAAAAGGCGTACTCACCGAAGCGTGAGGCGGATCTGAGCGTGATAGTGCCGCCACCTACCAGCATGTAGAGTATGAGCAGCAGCCCAGCGGTGTAAAGTAAACGAGGGATGTAGCCTCTGCCCTTGCGTGCCTCGCGGATGATCTCCCAAAAGAAGAGAGGCCCCAGCCAACTGCCACGTTCCAGTTCGATCTGGGAAGGTGGCAATGTGGAGGGGCCTGAGATGCTGCCAGAGAGTTGCGATGCTGGCTCCATCGTTACAGCATAACAGAGTTATAGCTGTCCGCACTTGTCGATGATCACTTTTGCACTGGGTGTGCCATTCTGGCTGCCGAGCGCTTCCATTTTCTTGACTACGTCCATACCTTCCACCACTGAACCGAAGACGACGTGCTTGCCGTCGAGCCACTCGGTCTTCACGGTACAGAGGAAGAATTGTGAGCCATTGGTGCCCGGGCCAGCATTAGCCATACTGAGGATACCCGGGCCGGTGTGCTTCAGGGTGAAGTTCTCGTCAGCAAACTTGTTGCCGTAGATCGACTTGCCGCCCCGGCCATTGTGGTCGGTAAAGTCACCTCCCTGGCACATGAAGTTGGGGATGATGCGATGGAACCCGGAGCCTGCGTAGCCAAAGCCCTTTTCGCCAGTACACAGGGCGCGGAAATTCTCCGCTGTCTTGGGAACGATGTCGCTCCGCAGTTCGACGACAATGCGGCCGAGAGATTTTCCATTGGCAGTAATGTCGAGAAAGCAGCGGGGTAATGCGGTGGACATGATGTCTTTCGGAAGTTGGAGGAAGAGTGAAGTGTATGTCAGGATGGTGTGTTGCATCTCATCCAGGTTGCAGGCATGGCCAGCATGAGTACACGCTAACCATGCTATTGCAAGTTAAACCACAGACTTGAGTGCAGCGAGAGCAGCCTCATAGTTGGGTTCAACCGCAGCTTCTCCTACATACTCGGCATAGGCAATCTTGCCTGCCTTGTCGACGATGAACACCGCGCGGGAGAGCAGTTTCACTTCATCGAGCAGCGTGCCGGTAGCAGTGCCAAACGAGCGATCTATGTAGTCGGAAAGATTGTGGAGTTGGTCGATGGTGTGGGCAGTGTCTGTGCAGTAGCGATTCATCGCGAAAGGCAGATCAAGGCTCACCGTGTAACTGTTGACCTTCCCGGAAAAGGCTGCCAGTTCCTTGTTGAACTTCTGCGTCTGCACTGAGCAGACCGGGGTATCGAGCGAGGGGACAACGCTGAAGAGCGTGACCTTGCCCTGGTGAGCATCAGCCAGGGTCACTGGCACGAGGCCCTTGCCCTTTTCAAACTTGTGGACAGTGAAGTCGGGAGCCTTGTCCCCCTTCTTGAGTTCCGGTCCGACCAGGGTCAGGGAGTGACCCATCATCTTGAAAGCATTCGCACGCTTATGCATGGTGTGTTCCTGTGAAGAAAATCCGTGTGGTTGAGTTATGAAGCGGAAGGTACGGTGTCCAAGGGCAGCACTAGGTCCGTACGAGTTTCAGCAGCTTGGGGGCGACTCCGATGAGCATGCCGACAACTAACCCGGAGACATGGGCCGTATTGGCGACGTTGCCGAGTAGACCAGTCATGCAAGCCACCATGAAGATCAGCATGAAGAGATTGATAAAGTGGGGTAATGTCAGGCCTGGCTCCGGTGCGTAGAGCGTCTTGCTCAGGAGAAAGCCAAAGAGGGCAAACCCCACGCCCGACATGCCACCCCACTGGGCTGTACCCAGGGTAGCATCCTTCAGCGGAAAGAAATCAAAAAGACGAGGTGCATAGAACTGTGCGATGTTGCTGAGCATGCCTGAGAGCAAAATGAAACCGACCACCCACCAGGCGGGGCGTCGCCGTTCAATGATGCCTGCAAGAAAGTAAAGTGAGGACAAGTCCAGGAACAAATGCAGCAGGCTGAGGTGAATGAAGATAGGAGTAATCAGACGCCACAGCTCGCCACGCTGCAGTGGCTGCAGCTGCACTTCGCGCTTGGCCGCGATCTCTTCCGGAGATGCTTTGGTGCCAGCGGGTAAATAGGTAGCGTTGTGGTCAAAGAACATGAACTGATTGAGACGATTGCGATTGTGCCCCAGTTCGGTATAAACCGAGAACACGATGCAGAGCACAATGAAGGTCATGGTCACTGGCAGCCGACGTGGATCAGGATTATCCCAGAAGTCGGCTGCATCGATTAATTGGGAGGCTGTCTTCTTCTCCAGCTTCTGCTGGAGCTTCCGCAATTCCTGAGCTGGCTTGGAAGCGGCCCGGTATTTCGGATCACCAGGCTGCCCGGCGAATTCGGCCCAGATTATCTTCGCCCGTTCGAGGTGGTCTTCCTCACGCACCCAGACGACTGGTTGGCCATCGTCTTGGCGCACTTCTGCGGGGATCTTCTGCGTCAGCAGATAATCCACTAGTACCTGAGCGTCCTGTTGGTTGGGTAAAGTGGCGAGTTCACGCATGGACGAGCAAAACAGTAGATAACATACACAGTGTATGATCTTGCCATCATCTGGTCTTGTGACAAGCTTTTATCCACAAAGGGGACATGTCGTATCTGCGTCCTCGCGACAGCGCAGGATGGCATCAGCCAGCTTACGGCGATCGCCCTTGAAACATGCCACTGATTTGGCGAAGTGGCTGATCAGGAAGTTGCCCAGGCGAAACGCATGCTCCAGCGCTGCATCGTCCGTGTTACGCAGGTAGACCCAGTGATGAGGGCAGCGGGTAAGGACACCGGTTTTCAGTGCGATCTGCATCGCTGCTCGAACGGTTGGTTTGAGTCTGGTGTGAGTCATGCTGCTACCTCCTCATCAGGAATCGTAGCACCAGACTAACTGCCAGGTATGTACAGTAGTGAACATGGCACAGCATTTTCGCCAGTCCCCCTGTGTTGCCCAGCATGAGATTTGGTGCCGGGAGCAGAACTGAGCTAGGCAGCAGACTGGTGCACTGGTACACTTTGCCCTTGTGCCCCACAGCACTCGATTGTTCTCCATGGAGGGAGTCTCGAGATGAGACAACTTTGGCAAGCAGCCACCTTCGTTTTCCTGGCCGCTCTGGCCTCCCCACTATACGGTCAATCAGTCGTCGACCCTTACACCGCCAGCGTGGGGCCTGCCTATGGCTATACCGCGACGGGAAGTCGGGAAGTATTCCGTTCTATTGCTGGTAAGCCTGAAACACTCTACTACCCATTTGGTGGTGGCATTGGCCAGCCCGAGGATGATGGCTACGCCAGCCTTTCGTTGCCATTCAACTTCCGGTTCTTTGGCAACACCATCACTGCAGGCAATCCCCTGTTTGCCTCGGCGAATGGGTTCGTTGTCTTTGGTACCAGCAGCACTACTGTGGTGCCAACCAATCTTTCCAAGGACCCCGCGTCATTTGGCAACCAGCCTGCCATCTCGCCGCTGTTCAACGATCTGGTTGCCCGCGGCATGCAGATGGGCGGTCCCGGGCTCTATGTTCAAGTCGCTGGCATCCCCGGTGAACAGACCATGACGATCGAATGGTCATCCATGCAGCACTTCAACAATAATCAACCAACGAGCCCGGTGAGCTTCCAGATCAAGCTCTTCGAAAAAAATGGAATGATCGTCTTCAACTACGAGAGTACGATCTTTGGTACCGAGGCTGACCAGGGTGGCCTGGCTGCAGTGGGTATTCGGGATACCACTTTCGAAGACCCTCCAACCAATGTGCTGCAGTGGGGTTTCCATAATGGCAACCCTGTCGACGGCGATGGCCTGATGCTCGGAGGCAGCGACTTCCGTATTACCTTCGGAGGCCTGGCCGCAGTGCCTGAACCTACCAGCGTCGCATTGATCTCAGTAGGCCTGACCGGTGTTGCAGGCCGGTGGTGGTGGCGCCGTCGCAAGGCACTCAGTAAAACACGCGTGACTGGTCGGCGATAGTGATACCTCAATGATCCCCGGTCTAATGACCGGGGATCATTGTTTCTATGACTGGTTCATTGAATGAAATGCTGGATTCAGTTGGGATTAAACTGCTCTCCTTTAGATGCTGCTAGTAACGCAGACTTCCGCTATACAATAGTCTCATGTCTCTGACTCCTCGCTGGAAGCTGCTGCTGCAACTGGCCGTCACGTTGCTCGTGGTGGTGTTTGTTGCGATCGCGTTTTGGAAGCCGCTCCAGGAACTCTGGGAGCATGATGTCGACTGGCGCGAGGAATATCTCGTTGCAGCCGGCGTGGCCTATCTTGTCGGGCTTTCCTTTTCGCTGGGCTTCTGGTGGCTGTCGCTGCGGAGTCTGGAGCAGCAGCCTGCTCCGCTTCAGGTTGCCTGGGCTTATTTAATTGGTCACCTCGCAAAGTATGTGCCCGGCAAGGCCCTGGTGGTGTTGCTCCGAACAGTGCTTATCAAGGGGCCGTTCTGCCGGCTCGAAGTCGCAGCGACCACTGTCATCTATGAGACTGTAGTATTCATGGCGGTTGGGGCCTTATTAGCCACTGGTGTCGTGCTGATCCGGGGACCGATGGGCGAACACCTCAACTACGTGCACATTGCCATGCTGCTCGCGGGGGCAGTGCCGTTGATGATTCCCCCGCTCTTTAATGCCATCATGCAGCGGCTCACTTTTCCGCTACGCAAGCTTCCCGATGGCACGCATGCCCCATTTCCCCGTCTAGGGATGAAAATATTGGGCCTGGGTGTGCTGCTGCAAACTTGTTGCAGCATCATGATTGGGGTGAGCCTGGGCTTGGTCATCCTGGCGGTACGGCCTGATGTCAATCCCTGGCCCATGCTCCCTGAACTCGTGGCCAAGATGGCTGCTGCCACCGTGCTGGGCTTCGTTATCCCCACCCCGGCTGGCCTGGGTACGCGCGAGTGGGCCATCATGGTGCTTCTTAAGGACCAGGTTGGTAGTGATTATGCCGTACTCATTGCTCTGCTGATGCGACTGACGATGCTGTTGACAGAGTGTGCTGCGGTAGCAGTGATTTATGTGATTCGATTATTAATGAAGCGTCCAGCGACATCGTCTCCTCAGTTCTAGCGGCTTCCTTCACCGGTAAGGAAAGACATATCATAACCGCATGATGACGCGTCTAACCTTCCCCATTCGCAACCTGTCCTATTTCTTCACCGCCAATGTGCTCCTGATCGTGGGAGTCGCTATTGGTACCGCTGTGCTGACTGGAGCATTACTCCTTGGTGATTCACTCAAAGGTAGTCTGAAGCAACTCACTCTCGATCGTCTGGGACATATCGAGTCTGCCCTTATTGCCGATCGGTTCTTCAGCGTTGGTCTGGCTGAGCAGAGCAATGGCAAGAATGCTCCGGTGATTGTTATGCGGGGTACCGTCCTCCGTCGCTCGGCCGATGGCAGCCAGCTTCTCAATCGGGCCGGGCGGGTGCAGATAGTTGGAGTTGATTCCCGGTTCTGGCCCCTTTTCGACTGCGAATACAGCAACTGGCAGGATGGTTACATCATCAACCAGGCCCTGGCCGATGCCCTGGAGTTTAAGTCAGGTGAAACGCTCGAAGTACGGATGGAGAAGCCAGACAGCATTCCCAGTGATTCGGTCCTCGGCCAGCGCAGTGAGCAGGCAATGGTTCTCGAATCCGCCAACGTCGTGAACATCCTGCCTAACGTCGGTCCGGGGCGGTTCACATTGCAGCCGATGCAGAGCGAACCACTGATTCTGTATGTGAAGCTGCAAACGCTATGGCGCCGCATGCCCGAAGGTCAGCAGGCACATGTCAATGTGTTGCTCTCCTCCACATCAGACGACTGGCAGCAGGTCACGAACAGGCTGTTCAACCTCACTGACATCGGCTACCGCACCCGGATCAACGAAAAGAAGAATGTCCTCTCTCTCACCTGCCAGCGGCTAATCCTCGAACCCCGCGTGGTGGAGGCAGTGCAGAAGAGCCTGGCCAGCTCCAACTATGTAGCAACACCGACGCTCACCTACCTGGCAAACCGTATTTTCAAACTGGAAAACGGTCAGCCCTCGCAGAAGTTCATCCCCTACTCCACCATTGTCGGCACCATGATGCTGAACCAGAAACCGATTGCAGAGGACGAAGCAGTCGTCAACGAATTTGTCGCTGACGAATTCGAACGGAACCTCAAGAACATCCGCATCGAGTACTTCGTGGAAACCGAAGGACATCGCCTCGTCGAGAAGCAGTACGATCTCAAGGTGAATCGCTGGGGCATTCAGAGTGACGAGACGACTGACCGCACCTGGACGCCAGACTTCCCTGGCATGAAAGCTACTCTGGCCGAATGGGATCCGCCGTTTCCCCGAGAACAATGGCATCGTGAATGGATCCGCAAGCGGGACGAAGACTATTACAAGCAGCTGGGTGCAACACCGAAGCTGTTCGTGCATCCGAACACCGCAAAAAAGCTGTTTGCCAGTCGCTACGGCGATGCAACCTCGATCCGCATTCAGAAGAAAGATGGCACTCCACTGACTGCACCGGAGCAGAAGGAACTCGAATCGAAAGTAATGAAAGTGATGGGTCCGAGCGACTTTGGCCTCGTCTGGCAGAATCTCCGTGAGCAGGGACTTAAGTCAGCTGTGCAAGGCGGCACCACTAACATGTTCGGTGGCCTGTTTGCAGGGTTCAGCTTGTTCCTGATCGTCGCCGCGGCGTTGTTGGTCGCCCTGCTCTTCCGCTTGCGGTTAGAGAAGCGTGCGAAGGAGATAGGGTTACTTCTAGCGACTGGCTGGTCGGTGCCGTTGCTCCGACGCACTCTGCTCACCGAAGGGATGTTCCTTGCCATCCTTGGCGCATTGTTCGGTATTCCGCTGGCACTGGGTTATGCCTGGTTGATGATTGCAGGCTTGCGAAGTGGTTGGGGTGGTTTGCTTGCCAGCAATTCCCTGTCGTTGCATTACACACCAGTCACCCTGGCGGTGGGGGCGACGATCAGCGTGATGATTGCTCTGTTAAGCATGTTCCTGTCGCTTCGAAGCCTGGTGAAGTTGCCTGCTCCGCAGTTGCTCGCAGGCCGCACCGAGCCCACTCTGGCGTTTGGCAGCAGAAGTCGCCTGTGGATTCGCTGGCTACCTGTGGTCTTCATCATGCTGGCCCTGGTTTTGCTGGGGTTCGGGATGACCTTGCCACTTGCCCAACAGCCCGGCAGTTTCTTTGGTGCCGGGTTCCTCATCCTCTTTGCTGGCATACTCCTTGTACGACAGTACCTGAGGAACCGCACCGGTCGCAGTCTGACAGCTCACTCGACGCTCTGGGATTTGGGCAAGCTCAATGTCAGCCGGTCGCCCAGCCGCAGCCTGGCCACGATTGCCTTGCTGGCTTCCGGCTGCTTCCTGGTGGTTGCCGTCGGGGCGTTCCGCAAAGGGGCTGTGGATGTCGCCAGCAAGACTTCCGGCACCGGTGGCTATTCGCTGCTGGCTGAAAGTGATGTTCCGCTGCGTGTCGTGCCCAGGAGCGATGCGGAGTGGAAAGCAGTGCTGGGAGACCGGTACGAGGATGTGAAGTCTCACCTGGCTGGTGTACGTGATCTTAACTGGGTCGGCCTGCGACTTCGCAGTGGCGATGATGTAAGCTGCCTGAATCTCTATCAACCCACCAAGCCCCGGGTACTGGGAGCCTCGTCAGCCTTCACCGACCGAGGTGGCTTTGATGTTACGCTGGCAACTCGAAGTTCAGAAGCAAACCCCTGGAAGTTCCTGGCGTCGTCGCGTGAACTCAACCTGTATCTAGACGATCACACCGCCCAATGGGTCATGCAGAAGCAGCCTGGTGATAAGGTTACCCTGACCGATGAACTGGATCAGCCTCGCGAAGCCTTGTTTGCTGCCATGATCAATGGCTCGATCTTCCAGAGCGAGTTGCTCCTCAGCGAAGCCAACTTCCGAAATCTCTACCCTAGCGAGGCAGGCTACCGATATTTCCTCATAGATGTTCCTGCGGACAAGCTCGCAGGCGTTCGTTCTTCACTGGAACTGCTTCTCGGCGAGAGTCACGGGCTCTTCGTGCAGTCAACAGCCAGCAAGCTGGCTGCGTTCCATGCGGTTGAGAACACCTACATAGGTACTTTCCAGGCTCTCGGCGGCCTGGGACTGCTGCTGGGAACTGCAGGCCTGGCCCTCGTCATCCTGCGTAATGTGCAGGAACGCCAAAGTGAACTCGCGTTGCTGCAAGCCATCGGCTTTACCCGGCAGCAGCTAGCCAGAACCATTCTCAGTGAAGTGGTATGGATCGTCCTCTTCGGTATTGCGATTGGCAGTATCGCAGCACTTTGCGTAATCGGTCCCCTGATGGCTACCGGTTCTGTCGGGCAACTGTTCCTGTGGCTTGGTCTGGTATTGCTTCTGGTGCCTGTCGTGGCCATGCTCGCCAGCCTGGCTGGTGTCTCACTGGCCTTGCGAACGCCACTCATCCCAGCGCTCCGTGGGGAGTAGCGTTGTGTTAACGCTGGCGTTTCTGCAATCGCGCCAGCGCCTGCTGGGCCATCGTGTTCTTCGGGTCAGCCCGCAAGGCTTCCTGGTAGTGTGACTGGGCCCTGTCTACGCGGCCCATCTTGCCGTACACCACGCCCAGGCAATAGTGACAAATCGACGTCTCTGACGACAGTTTCAGTGCCTTTTGATACGACTCCAGAGCCTTGTCCAGTTGGTTCGTGTTGGTGTAGACATTCCCCAGGCCGAGATACGCTTCGCCAAACGTCGGATCGGTTGCAATCACCGCCTGGTAGTGCCGCAGCGCGTTCTCATGCTGCTCGCTGGCCGAGTAGGTGTAGCCCAGTTCATACCGGGTACCCACTTCCAACTGCTTCAGCGAGAGTAGCATGCCCTCATGGTCCAGCATCGCGCCAGGCAGGCAGGCTGCTTCCAGCCAGCGATCCCGTAGTGTACCTGCGGGTATGCTCGCATCGCGAAGCACATCGTCTACTGCCAGCCGGCCCTTGTAGATGTAAGCCAGGTTACCCTCACGATCGACTAGGAAGCTCACTGGCACAGGCAGCGGCCTGGTGATCACTGTCAGCATGTGATGGTATCCTGTCATGAGTTGAGCAAACTCTGGCAGGCATCGGCCATGCGTGAACGGGATGCCCTTCTTTCGGAGGAAGTTCGGGCCGTCCTCCGGGTTGGAACCATCCTCTCCCAGCCCATCGACACAGAGCGTGATGACCTCAATACCTGCGGCCTTCAATTCCGCATCCCGCTTCGCCAGATCGAGTAGCTCCGCCTGGCAGGGCGCACACCAGCTGGCCCACATCACCAGCAATGTCGGCTTGTTACGGGGAAACCCTAAGGTTTGAGGCTTCTCCTCGAAGGACTTGTAGCCCACCTGCTCGGGCATGGCTAGCCGCATCACCAGCGGTACCCGAATGCCCGTGCTGGCAGGCAGTGGTATCTGCTCCGCTGCTTCAAGGACAAGCTGTCGGGGAGCGGGGGTGGTCTTCCTTGCTGTGCCACTGCCCTGTACCAGTTGATAACGCTGATTGATGTCGATGCCGGTGAACTCTTCCGCCTTGCCGGCCGACCAGTGGACGATGACTTTGTCAATCATACTGAGCTGTCCGAGGCCAAAGTGCATGACCTTGCTCGACTGCGACAGAAACCCTTCACCCGCCCGCAACGACTTGACAAGCCGTTTGCCGTTCAGTGCTCTGCTGACCACTTCAACGGTAGAACCGATGGCATCGCGATTGGTGGTGGTACCGTTGCCTTGCAATTGCAGGGCCAGGTAGTGGTTGGTCTGGGGATGGTTGTTGCGCATGAAGCGAAGACGTGGAGCATTGCGATTGGTGATCCACATGTCCGGGTAGCCATCCTGATCCCAGTCGACCAGTGCGACGGCCCGGCCATCATCCGGATAGTCCAGCCCACTCACGGCAGAGATGGTGGCAAAACGGCCACCAGGTGTTGTGTTGAGGAAACAGCAGTTCCGCTCGCGGCCCGAAAACGATCGGCCTTGTTCCATCATGCGGGTGAGGAGGTTGAGTTGGGTATCCGAATTCATGGGCTGCGAGTTATCGATTTGCGACACGACCTGCCGCCAATAGAAACTTCACAAGTCGCCTGTATCTTCGGTGGTGATGTAGCCATTGGCTACCACCATGTCTTCGAGTCCATCAGAGTTGATGTCCACGAAAAGCGATCCCCAGGACCAGCGGCCCATCGTCACATTGGCCTGTTCACTGACATCGGTAAACTTGCCGTTGCCCATATTTTTGAAAAGCGTGTTGCCTCGGGTGAGGCGCTGGGTCAGGGACCGAAGCTCCGGTTTGTCCTTCAGGTACTTGTTCTGGTAGGTGATGCGTCCTCCGGCTCCTGAAAACATGTTGCCCACGTAGACATCCATCAACCCATCCTGGTCGTAGTCAGCCCAACTCGCCGACATGCTGAATCCCTTGTCCACGGTGCCTGCCTGGGCACTGATCTCGGTGAACTTGCCTCCATTGTTCTTGAATAACTGGCTCCAGCCGAAGTCGTTGGCGAGGTAGACATCAACCCAGCCATCGCCGTCGAAATCTTCCCAGGAGGCAGAGAAGCCATAACGGTTGTACTCCAGGCCTACATCTTTCGTGACATCGGTGAAAGTCCATTGTCCCGGTGTCATGTCGTTGCGAAAAAGTCGATTCCGTCCACCCCGATTGGCATCAAGCAGGTTCGGGCCACCGCCCAGCAGTTCCGGGCGTTTGCCGAAGATGCCCTTCTTGTGATATGCACATACGTAGAGATCGAGTTTGCCATCGTTGTTGTAATCGACGGCACTCAGCGAGGTGTTGTCGTCGTCGGTGGGGATGATGTTGCGAATCTCAAACTTGCTACCCGTGTTCTGACAGACGAGAAGATGCCCCACTGTGGCCACTACCAGGTCTTGTTTGCCATCGTGATCAAGATCGACAAAGAGGACGCCTCGGGTGCGGTGGAGCCAGTTGACTCCCCACAACTCAGCCACCTCGATGGCAGTGCCATCATGTTGCTGTAAATAGAGCCGGTTGGGTAGTCCTTCGTCCTGACCAACGTAAAGGTCTTCCAGTCCATCGCCATTGACATCGCCCACGGCCAGGCCGGGCATGCTCATCAGGTAATAATAACGGCGATCCTGGCTGATCTCGTACCAGTGGTTCATGCCTCGGTGGAACTGCTCGCGGAACTGAGGGGTCTTCCCCGCCACGCTCAGCGTGTTGTCGGTAAAAAGGCCATCCTTCACAGTTTTCTGTGTGTGAACCAATTCAAAGTTGGTGACCTGGATTCCCAGGATGCGAGGGGCATCCTCGTGCTTTGGTTGAAACCAGACCATTTCCCATGTTGCATTCTGTTCGACCATCCCTGATTCCAGATGGCCGGAGAGTGCAACATACTGAACGGTCGTGAATCTGTCGGCTACGCCTGGGATGATGCGAAAGAGTTTGATCTTTGCATGTACCTCTCTTGCCCCTGCTACCAGACTGGCAAGATGTTGCAGTGCTTGAGTAAATCCATTCGCACCATAGTGGGTACCAGGTGAATCGACGAGCGCTTCTGCACTGGTACGCTCGATGTGGAAAGTGGCGTCCTTGAAACAGGTTTTGCGCTGACTGGGCAACAAAGAGACACATGAGAATGCAGGTGCAATCAATCCTTCCAGTTGAACTGCTTCAATAGGTTTACCACTGGACAGCACTATGCTGAGTTGCGTCAGAACCTTGTCAACCTGGCTGCTAACGACTTCTGTATCCCAGCCATCTCTGGCAGGATCGTCCAGTTCCTTCCACGATTTTCCCATGCTGGCAGGTAACTGGCCGGTGTCGGTTTTTGCAACGGGGATGTTGTTTAGATGTTGCCAGCCCAGGTAAGCAGCGATCGCCAACAGGCAGACTGGAAGCAGATACCACCAGGACCAACGAGATGAGCTTCGAACTACAGGCGCAGTCTGGTGCGACAGTCTGGTCCGCTTGCGACGGGATCCCATACAGTACTACCGATCAGAAGAGATAATGAGTAGATATTAATAAATGAGGATGTGATGAGCAAGTGACTTCTGTTACTACCAATGCCCTATTTCATCCAACGAAACACTCTTGAAACCAGCTTCTTGCAATTGTTCAAACAGCTTCGG
Source organism: Gemmatales bacterium (assembly GCA_046350055.1). Classification (GTDB taxonomy): domain Bacteria; phylum Planctomycetota; class Planctomycetia; order Gemmatales; family HRBIN36; genus JAEUIE01. The sequence continues at coordinate 1,734,780 of JAXMBC010000001.1, forward strand.
CACAGATGTGCGAGTACTGGCGTTGCGATCGTGCAGCAGGAAGATGTCTCGTGGCTTCACTGCTATCGCGGAGGCCAGTATCGTTTCGGGACTGACGGCATAGTCATGTGTCGTGAAACTCCAGTATACAATCCGTCGGCCTGCGTGAAGTGCCTGGATACGCTGGTCACGGGTCAGCTGCCCCCACGGTGGACGAAACCAGCGGGCGGTGTACTCCGGAATGGCAGCACAAAACACATCGTCAGTCCGCTGCAGTTCCTCCTGAAAGGCTGACAGGCTCAGCTTCGCAGGATTAACATGAGAATAGGTATGATTGCCGATCGAGTGTCCTTCTCGCAGGATCCGTTGCACCAGCGCTGGATGAGCCTCCGCACGTTGACCCACCAGAAAAAACGTGGCATGCCACTGATAGTGAGCAAGCTCATCAAGGAGAAAAGGCGTGCAGTCAAGGTCCGGGCCATCATCGAATGTCAGCGCAATCCGTTTCTCCGCCGAGGCAGGCAAGCGAAAGAGGATACGATTCCGCCAGGGCGAATGTTCGATGCCCGAGCGGACCGCAGCAATTCCCCACTGCCGCATCGTTTGGAGAATGGGATGACGAGACACTTCTTAAACCCTTCGTGCTGAAGGATGAGCCACTCTTCAGTCATGTGAAATGAACAAGCCCTGCGAGAGTATCGCAAGGCTTGTATTGTACCTGTCAACAGGACTATTGAGGTTATTTATTCTCGGAGCCTGGTGGCTGAGCAGCAGGAGCAGCAGGTGCATCGCCCGCTGGAGCAGCAGCAGGAGCGTCCTTGACTTGCAGTTGTGCCTTGTTGCTGAGCACCAGAGGAATGCTGATTCCCATCTCGCTCAGGAAGCGACTGACCTGCACCAGGCGGATGCCCTTTTCGATCGCCTGCTTCTCCAGTTCGATGCCTTCACGTAGCATTTCGGTAGCACGGTTGACTGCCACCTGCTGTTTGCCTGCACCCTTGATGGAGATATCGGGGATTTCACCGAGCACCACCAGATCGGTGTAGTGATCAATCTTGCCCTTAGGCTTGTAACCATTGGCCTTGTCCTGGTACAGGACAACGTTTCCACCCTGGGCGCGAAGCAGAGCAATGAGAGACTGGATGTCATCGGTGCCATCGCCATCGAGATCAAATTCGCCAACGAGTGCGATGTTTGTCTGCTTGAGGGGATCCCACACTACGTTGAACAGCAGATCGCCCTTGTACAGAGGCTTAGTGGTGCGAATGAAGTCACGCGGATCACTGGTAAAGTAGCTGTCCCAGTAACGGCGTTCTTCTTCCTGGGTGAAGTCAGGTCGAGGCAGCGGAATGCGTTCTGCATCAGGACGGGCCATACGAGTGATTCGTACTTGAGCCAGTTGCTCACCAAGCAGCTTGACGACAACAACTTCAGCCTTCTTGCGGGGGCTGGCCTGGCCATTGACATCATGATCGTGAACGGAGAAGGTCAGCCCGATGGGCAGCTTGACGCTAGAACCCAGATCGATGATGGCCATGTCGGTGCCTGGTTCATAGCTGACCACGCGAGCCTTGGGTACGTTCGTGCTGGTCAGGCGGTCCTGTTCGAAGCGGGCGAGTTTTTCCTTGAACTTGGCTGCTTCCTTATTTACTTCGTCAGCATGCCAGGCCTGGTTGGCTTTGATCTGCGTCTCGTAATTCTTCTTCATGTCCTGATTGGATTTTTCCACTTCATTGCTGACATCTGAAAGGCTCTTATTCGTGGCAGCGATCACTTCGTCTTTCTGCTTCAGCTTGTTCTGCTTGTCAGCTTCCATCGAATCCTGGGCAGCCTTCAGACGCTGGGTGAAGACAAGATCATTCCATTCCTTCTTGTAGTCGCCAAATTCCTTGGTGACCTTGGCCAGGCTGGCTTCGGTGAGTTTGAGCTTTTCGGTATTCTTGGTGAGCTGTTCGTTCAACTGACGAACCTTGTCGATCAGGCTGATAACTGGCTTGCCGGTGGTGGGAGTCCAGCCAGTGATGCCAGGTTCCTTGTCACCACGTCCGGTGAGTTCGGTCCAGACCTTGCCACCATACCAGGAATGGTGTTCTGTAGGCAGATCAGACTGCGCCTTGGCAATGCCATCTTTCATGGCATTGATCTGTTCGGTGGTGAGAGTGGTATCACCAATCATTGCACGCAGCAGAGGCATCCATACATTCGTGGCGGCATTGCGGGCGTCTTCCTGCTTCTTCTGCGCAGCAACCGCATCCCCCTTCTCTTTGACGGCAGTTTCGATCTTTTCCTGCGCGAGATAGAGGAACACGCCCAGTGCCAGGTTGAGGAGAATGGAAAACACGAGGAAGACGATCAGGGCGGTATTGGACTGAGGCTGATCTGCCCGAGACCGTGTCGCTTTCCGAGCCATGCTGACGTCCTCCAAGGAGCAAACAGAGTGGATCACCCTCCGGCCCAGTGAACTATCTGGCCGTTGCTCCAGGGTATCCGCTTCCCCCGTCCCGAACTCATGATCGGGAACTACTCCATCCAGTATGACCGTTCCGGAGCTTCTGTCAATCAGGTAGACCACGAAGCTTGGGAAGTCTGGTGTACCGAGTGGGACTATTATGGCGCTTGTAGGGGCAGCAACGTGAGAAGTACAGGAGATAGGAGCTAGAAGCTGAGAAGAAAGGGACCACCAGTCAGAAGGGAAGCAGCAAAAACTATTGAGCGTACAGCCTCCAGTGACTATCTTAGTTCTAAGTAGCTAGCACTTAGAAAAGCACTAGGAAGAGCCATGCCAGTCTCCCACCTTGATTTGAAGCCGGGCCAACGGGTGAAGATTACCCAGACCGTGAAAGTTGGCAGCAAAGTCTGGCCACACAGCGTGGAAGGCGTGGTTCGTGATGTGCAGACCCTGGTGACTGGCCTGGCCACCCAGCGCAATTCCGACGACATCATTACTGTAGCGACCGTTCACTTCATGAAAGATAACAAGGAACTGAGCAGCATCGCTGTCGATGAACGCACTGTCATTGAGATGCTCTAGGACTGGGCTATCGTAAGGCACACGATGCGTACCTTACGATGGTGTGTATTGGTGCAACTGCAAGTAGGTGCGGTGGCAGGTCAGATGACCAGCCATAGCGTCCATCTGTGTGCTACAGCACCGGAATGCCGAGCTTGCGAATGAGGTTCTCAATCTCCCGGCGCAGGAACACGAACGACGGGGCGATGAACAGGTGATCCTGCATCCGGCTGGGATCGTAGTCAGTTTCAATTACGACATCCGTCACGAAGGGCTCCCGCTTCACATCCTTGCTGAAGAGCGAGTTGGGTATCTCCCCCGTGGAGGAAAGGATGCCGGCACCGAAGACTTTGACCTCACCCTCTTCTTCCATCAGACCGAACTCGATGCTGAACCAGCTGAATCGCTTCAGCATCAGCACATGATGTGGGCTCTTGGTGGTATGGGCAGCTTTCCCGATCAGCGTGAGCAGTTCCGCATAGTCCTGATTCATCAGAGGCGGTACATGTCCCAGGCAGTCGTGGATCATGTCGGGTTCGGGTGTGAACTCCGGGTGTGAGCCATGGCGAATGAACTGCGTGACCGGGAATCCTCTTTCCGCGATGTAGCTGTAGAAGGTGCGATAGGCGATAGGTCCCTCAGCGGGCACCAGGTGCATATTGGTGACCTTCTTCACCTGATCACTGAGGAGCCGCAGTTGCGGGATTTCCTTTTCACTGATACCAAGCTGTCTCTTGGCTTTCAGATAAATTGACGAGGCGTGCTTGACATGGAGTTGGTCCAGCAGCGGACTGACTTCCCGCCAGATGCGAATCTCTTCAGGCGTGTATTCGATGATTGGTGGCCCGAGTTTCTGCAGCCTATGCTTGCGACACAGTTGAAACAGATACTGCCGTCGTTTGATGTATTCCTGATCGTGCTCGCCGGGATGATTGGGTTCCAGTTCAAGCACTTCGGGATCAGGAGGCTCAATCATCATGTTGGCGTCAATGGTTACGCCATACTCAGTCAATGTCTCTTTCATCGCAGCACCTGGAGATGTGTTTCAGGTCAGAGAGGAGGCTGCGGATAATGTATGCCGAGATGGCACAGGCAGTCAAGCGAGACATGTTGACCTGAATGCGACTATTGCCCGCGTTTGTTGATCAGGGCAATGGCCTGCCGCGCCGCCAGTCCCACCTGGCGATCATTCTGTACTTTCTTCAGCTCGGGCAGGCACTCCCTGGTGCCGATCCGGGCAAGAACTTCGATGGCCATGTGTCTGACCTGGGCTTCGAGATCGGTCACATATGGCATCACCGCCTTTTCTGCTTCACTACCCATGCCAATGAGCGACTCCGCTGCTTCCTTGCGATCGAACTGATCCCGGAGCAGCCGGGCCACTTCCTTGCTGGCGGTAATGATCTTGCCTTCGCCAAAGTAACGCAAGGCATCCTTCTTCGTCCAGGTTTCTTTCAGGAGTGATTCCGCGACCTGCCCTAGTCGTTCCCGGTCTTCCTGTGAACCAGCCCATTTCTTGTACGCCTTCAGTAAATCGACCCGAGTATGTAGCTCGGTGTCTTCAAAGAGGGTAAAGAGGGCATCGAGCACTTCCTTTCGGCGAGCTTCGTCAACCCTGGCTGCGTTGGCTTCGCGGATACCTTCCTGTTTGCGGAAGAACTCTGAACTGGTGAGTTTGCTGAGGATACCATCGATGGCGGGGTTGCTTTCGCTGGGTACGCTGGGCCTGGTGGCGGGCTTGCTCGCCATGCTGCCGCCTTTGACTGGCTCAAAGGGGTTCTCACCTGCCGGTGCGGAGGTGCTCGGTGTGGTTCCTTTGGCTGGGGCGCTCGGCTGGAAGGGGTTGCTCTCTTCCTTTGGTTGCTCCTTCGGTGGAGTGTTGTTGCTGGCGACGGAAGCATCGGCAGTGATAGTGCCGGGCTGATAGAGTCCGACGCTTTCCAACTGCTTGGTCAGGTTCTTTGGCAGTGTGCCAATGTTCTCCAGTCTCTCAATTCGTGCAACCTGAACACTGATCTCGCGAACAGCTTTTTCGATGTCACGCTCTGCCTCTATGGCGAATCTGGACTTGGCTTTGAAGTTCTGCTCAGTAAATGGCTGGAGTTTCGCTTCATTTTCCTTGAGCGACTTGATCATGTTCTCCACGACAAAGAGGGCATGGTTACCATCACTGGCGTCCCTGACATTGTTGAGCACATCAGGAATCATCTGCACCTGACCACGTTTGGTGAGAATCAGATGTTCGAAGTCCTGTTGCTTGATTTCCTCAGGCGAGAGTTTCACGTTGGAAGCAGTGCTGCCACTGGTTCCAGTTGGAGGCATCATGTTGGGAAAATGTGGAATCGACATGCCATTCAAGGGATTGATATCAGGCCGATTCGAGGTTGATGTTCCATCGTAGCTGCTGCTTGTATTTGCAAGTAGCGCCTGCAATCCACCTGGGTATTTCTTGTTTTCCTCTGCGAGTGCACGGGCAACTTCCTGATTGTGATTCAGATTGAGTAAGGCACTTCGCAGCTTGTCTTGCAGCTCTACCATGCGAGGCAAGTATTCCGACATCAGCTTCGTGTCTTCCGGTGTCGGTGGCTCCTTGGGCACGGTTTTGGCATATTCCACCAGCTCATCGCGACATTGCACCAGTTTCTTGATACCACCAGGCACATCATCGGCAGTCTTCATACCTTCCACTGCTGCTACCATTCGCTCCAGCACGGAGATTTTCTTCTTAACAAACTTCTCCGGGGTAGGAGCGGTCATGCTGGTGATGAGGAAATAGACGCCCGTGCCCACCCCAGCCATCACCAATAACCCGACAACGACGCCGACAATCAGCTTGACCGGGACTGCTGATGTATTCTTGCGCTTGCGACGAGGCTTCTCGCTTCGGAATTCCTTGTCAGCCTGCGCTGGCACGTTGTCTGGCAAGCGGCTGCTGGCAACGGTGACCAGTCCCTGACATTGGGCGCAGCGGACTACGGGATATTGGCTGGCAACTTCTTCGCTGATCTTCACTACCTTGGAACAGGCAGGACACTGCAGCCGCACCGGAGTCATCACCATACCCTCTTGCGAAGTCTCTATTCTGTTCGTTCCCATGATCTCATGCAAGAGAGGAAATGGCGAAGATACGCAGTCTGCTGCCTGCCAGACTCACCTTGCCCGACTCGTGAAAGCTGCTATAGCCCAGCCTGTGTTGTGGTTCCTCGGGGGAGATTGGCCACAACAGCACAAGGGGGAGCCTGATGCTGGCGGAGAATTGCATCCATCAAGTGATGCGCGATGAACGCATCACCCACGGCATAGCCGATCCGGAAGCCCGGGTACTCGTTGAATGGCTCGTCCACAAAGCTGAGACGATTCCCGAAACCGAGTTGCAGCCCGAGGATCAGGTCGCAGCCTGGCAATTGTGTTATCGACGGGCCAAAGTACTGCGGCAATTTGTCTCGCTCTGGTGTTACCGGGGTCGTCCGGAAGCAGCAATCCAACTTGCTGCGTCAGAAGGGATGTCCGACTACATTCCACCAGCTTCGGTGGAGGAGCCGGTTGATATCATGCTCAGTTTGATGAAACAGGAACCCTACTGCATTCGGTGATAGCCTGTCGCCTGGCAACTGTGTATACTCCGCTCATCCTTCCCTCCATGAGAGTGACCGATGCGCTGGGTACTTTGCCTGTTCTTGTTCCCTTCCTATCTTCATGCCGATGACCCCTGGCTGACTATCCCCCCGGCGGGAAGCGGGCCTGGTTCTGGTAAACACGTCGTACTGATCAGTGGCGATGAAGAGTATCGCTCGGAAGAGGCTCTGCCACAGTTGGCCAGGATCCTGGCAAAACATGGCTTCCGCTGCACCGTGCTCTTTGCCATCGATCCCAAGGATGGCACCATCAACCCTAACATCAGGGATAACATTCCCGGCACCGAGGCGCTTGCTTCCGCGGATCTGATGGTTATCTCTACGCGTTATCGCGATCTGCCCGATGAGCAGATGAAACCTATCGCCGACTATGTGAACGCCGGCAAACCTGTTATCGGGCTGCGTACAGCAACGCATGCCTTCAACATGGACGCAAAGAAGAAACGGAGCTATCTCCAGTTCTCAAGCACGGGCAACATCTGGAAGGGTGGCTTTGGCCGTGAAGTACTAGGCGAAACCTGGGTGAATCACCATGGGCACCATGGTAAGCAGGGTACCCGAGGTATTCTAACTTCAGAGGGCAGGAACCATCCGATTCTCAAGGGCATTGCTGATGGCGATATCTTTGGCCCTACCGATGTGTACACAGTCAACCTGCCACTGAAACCAGGTTCGACGGCACTGGTGCTGGGCGAGGTTACAGAAACACTTGAATCCGACTCGAAACGACTGGAAGGCAAGAAGAATGACCCGATGATGCCGGTCGCGTGGACGAGGATGTACAAGAGCGAATCAGGTAAGGAAGCGCTAGTATTTACAACGACTCTCGGTGCCTCGCAGGATTTGCAATATGAAGGTACCCGCCGACTTATCGTCAATGCCTGCTATTGGGCCGTGGGTCTGGAAGACCAGATCCCCGCTAAAAACGACGTTACCCTGGTTGGCGAATACAAGGCCAGACCGTTCAAATTCAACGGGCATAAGCAGGGTGTGAAGCCAGCAGATTTGAAATAGCAGATTTGCTGCTCATACTACAATGCTGCCCAACAACGGCTTGCCCAGTTGGGTCAGTGTCTGCGTGACGGCGTCGACCTGTTCAGTCTGCTTGCCTTCCGCTGTCACCAGCAGGCAGGTCGTTCCGGTGGTCTCAGCCAGTACCAGTCCCAGTGGTGAGTGGGGGAATGCTGGCCCCATCAGCAGAATGTGTCGGTAGTGCTTCTGCAGTTCATGCATGACTTGCTGAGCCTTGCTGGCCCATGCCTGCGTGTTGGACCACGCCAGTCGTCTGCCCGATCCAATGAGATCGAGCCAGGCACGGCCAGTTTGCTGGATCGATTCGCCAAGCATTGCCCCTGTCATCAATTCTTCCCAACCGGGGGCAGGTGTCAGGCCGAAGTAACACGCCAGGTCATCCCCTGGTTTGCTGCGTGCTGCGTCGATCATCACCACAGGCAGCCTGGTGACATCGGCCCAGGCGGTCCCCAGATTGGCTACCAGCATGCCCGCCGAGGAGGTTTGTACCGGAAGCAATGTAACAGACGAAGCCTGCAATGCCTGAAGTTCATGAATCAACTGTTCCGCCATCAAGCGGTAATCATGTGCCTCATTGGAGTGAGGCTGATGGATCACCACCACCTCATCAGCAATATGCCGAAGATCGTGATGGTGCTTTGATTCAGCTGGTGTGAACGAGATGCGAGACGCCGTAGTGGGTGGTTGTGCGACAGTGAGTGTCGGCTTGACGACGATGATGGGTTCCGTCTTGGTCAGCGTTTCAGGGACGTGTTTCTGTACACTCTCGCCGCCTACTTCAAAAAATGGCATTACCACGTGGTCATCAACAGGAAGCAGTTCAGTCTCGGTGGCAAGGACTTGTAATCGTGGCGTCGAGGCAACGCTTGCAGCAGGCGGCACGGAAGTGCCCCGTTGTTTCATGCTGTCGAAAAGCTTGCCCATGTGTTCCTGACTCCCTTGCGTGCATAACATTCCGTCGCAATCATTCTGCATTTGATCAGGCACTATCTTTCAGATGTCCTCGCACTGGCAGTGGCAGAGCCGGAGTGTCCGTTTCAGCCTCTTCCTTGATCAGTCCCAGTTCCTGGGCAGCCTCCCAGACTATCTCCGCATCCAGCGACTTTTGTTCGAGTTCTTCCGTCAGTGTGAAGGCACGCTGGGTCAGGCGATGCAGCACCAGGGGTACTCCGTTGCTCAGCTCTGCCAGCATGCTCCAGGCTTCTTCCGTGGCATGCTTCTGAGGCTGACCTCCGGCGAGTTTCCACTGTTGCACCAGGTAGCGTTCCGCAGCAGCCAGATCGAGGGCCTTGAGTTCCGCCTGGCAACCAACCCAGGTACGCAGGCCCAGTTGCAGGGAACCATGCAATTGGGTCAGCAGTTGCTCGGTACCAACGAGAAGCAGTTGTACGCCTGGTGTGCCATTTGGTGAGACCATCTCGATCAGAGGTCGCAGTTCTTCGAGTGTGGCTGTGGGTACATGTTGAGCTTCATCCACCACCAGCAACACGCTTTTGCTCTCGCTGACAATGGGCAAGAGATGATCCACCAGTTGAATACGCAGCTCGACACTGCTTTTGAGCGAAAAGGGCTGGCCGAGGTCAGCGAGGAACATCTGATACAGTGCGGAGCCGCTCACTTCAGGGACACAGGCAGCCCAGGCACTTTGCACGCCTCGTGCTTCTGCCAACCCGACGAGATGCTGGGCCAGCAACGTCTTGCCCAAGCCATGGTCGCCCAGAAGTAATGCGATGCGTTCGCCTTGTGCAAAGGCGGATTGAATACGGCGGGCAGCAATGGTCTGATGAGGCAGCAAGCTGAGCCGGTGAGGCGATAGCGTGATGCGATAGGGTTGTTCCCGCAGCCCCCAGTATGCCAACTCCATGCGTCTGCCTCTCGACGAAGGGCCACGGTATCGCACGATGCCTAAGCATCATCGTACCGCCCGCTGGCCACACTTTAGCCCTTCACATAAGACGTAACACTAAGCAGGAATTGAGGTTGCAGCCGGGGAACTACCACGCTTTGGGTAGCCTGCGCGGCTACCGACATCTGCGGAAACGGGGTAAGGTATGGCCGCCCGCATCATTGATGGTAAGCGTATCGCCCAGACTGTTCGTACCGAAGTGGCAGCGCAAGTCACAGCCTTGTTGCCCAAACTCGGCAGACCTCCAGGTCTCGCAGCAGTGCTCGTTGGCGATGACCCGGCCAGTCATGTGTATGTTTCCAGTAAGCGCAAAGCTTGTGCCGAGGCGGGCCTCGCCAGTTGGCTGCATCAACTACCAGCTGAAACCACCACGCAGCAGCTCCTCGATCTGGTACATCAATTGAACACTGATCCGCTGGTCGATGGCATCCTGGTGCAGTTGCCATTGCCCAGGCAGATCGATGAATTCGCTATCCTGAGTGCAGTCGTGCCTCACAAGGATGTCGATGGTTTCGGTCCGGTAAACAGTGGTTTGCTTGCCCTGGGTCGTCCCAGTCACATCTCCTGCACTCCGCTGGGTATCTGGCAGTTGCTTATCCGCGAAAAGATTTCGGCAGCAGGCCAGCACGTGGTCATCCTCGGTCGCAGTGGCACCGTGGGCAAACCTCTCTCACTGATCCTGGTGCAGAAGCATGAACACGCGAATGCTACTGTGACAGTGTGTCACAGTCATTCCAGACAGACGAAGGAATTGTGCCGTACAGCTGACATTGTCGTGGCAGCCATCGGCAAAGCTGGATTTGTCACACAAGATATGGTTAAGCCAGGAGCAGTGGTGATTGATGTAGGCATCAATCGCCTGCCATCGGGAAAACTGGCAGGCGATGTGGACTACGCAGCAGTGAGTGAAATAGCCTCGGCTATCACCCCGGTACCGGGCGGCGTGGGGCCGATGACAATTGCCATGCTGCTTTCCAACACGCTTGATGCGGCGAAGGCTACTGCTTCCCAATCCACTGTAAAATAGAGCTGATGTAGTAAATCTGAGCCGTCTGCGGTCCGATCCTCGCTGGAAGAGCAAAACCAGCGCCTGTCCCTACTTCGTACCCCTTACAAAAGCGCTGACATCGTTCATATACATCCTTGTCCTTGCACTGTAACAGGTGCAGGCAGCGCATCACACGGTAAGTTGCTTCCAGATCAGGTTCGCCCTTTTCGTTAGTCCAGCCACCGGAGGTATGCTGCTGAGCGATCAGCAATGCCAGAATGGCTTCCTTGTTGGCGATCGGGTAACCCAAGCGCAGGAATGCTGCGTAGTAGCCTCCCGTAGTACGGGCCTTGCCTAGGCCTGTGCCATACGAACCATCGGGCAGCAGATCTGGTTTGAAAACCCGGGTGAGTTTCGCCTGCCATTCACCAGGCACCTTGCTTAATTGACCATCGAGCACCAGCGTTTCGATAGCAGCGGCTCCGAGGCGAATCTCTTCAGGCTTGTCGCTTTTGAGCAGGGTGACCTGCAATCTCGAGAGATCAGCCGGGGTGAACCGTTCTCCGAGAGCAGCAACAGCCATGATGCCGATGGCCGTCGTGCGGTAACTGGGCGTACCGGCAGGTGAGTCTCGAAATTGACCGGAAGCAGTATCGAAACACGACCAGATGTAGGCTTTGGTCTTGCTCACTTCATCCGGCTTGGCTCCCAGATTCTTGAAGCTTCGCAGTGCTGCAGAAGTGTTGGCAAGGTTCGGGAATCGATTGCCAATGTCGCTGCTGTAGCTTCCATCAGGCATGCGACGCAGGTGCAGAAAACTAATAGTCCCCTGAAGGACAAACTCTGAGGGAGGTTGAATCAGCAAGAGGATCAATGCCAGCATATTGCACCTTCATACGGAGTAAAATCGCCCGTCCCCACGAGTTTACCAGACTTACCGCGCTATTCTCACGATCCATGAGAAATAGCTAAAGATCGCCAGATTCTCTTGTTTTATCAGCTCGAACGGGCGACTATAAGTAGTGGTGAACTCTGTTGGGGATGTAGCCATGTTACGCTGGTACTTTGGGGTAGCTTTGAGTGTTCTGGCTAGCACTTCGCTTCAAGCACAAAACACTGGCAACACGGGTGCTCTCGGCACCGGCTCCAACATGGGCACAGGCAGTAGTACCGGTGGATTGGCCGGGCAAGTGAATACCACTCTGCTGGGTTCCACGGTGAATCTCAACTTTAACAGCGTTTTCGGCTCGAGTGCGAATCTCGCTAATACCAATGCCGATCCTTTCTCAGCCTATCGGCCAAGTGGTACCGTCTCCGGGTCTGGTTCGTCGCTCGGCAACTCTTTCTCGGGCACTGGTGGAGGCAACGCCTTTGCTGGTGGCACTGGAACGACTGGCAATCGTACGAATACCGGAACGAACGCCCTGGGTAATCGCAATACCCTGGGAGGAAATCTGGGAGGAAACACCACAGCTCTCGGCGGGAATCGTAATGCGATGGGAGGTACTAACCTGGGAGGCAATCGCAATGCCATGGGTATGCTGGGCGGTGGTCTCCTGGGTGGTACGAGTTTCCTCGGTGGTGGTATGAACAATCAGCAAAACGCCATTACCATGGGGTACTCAGTTAACTTTGATGGCATGAAAGCTTCTACTGCAACTGCGACAGCTCAACCAACCACGAATGTTGAAGTCCAGCAACGGCTCATTGCTGCTCCAGGAATGCAGGGTGCGTCAAACCTGCAGGTCATGATGCGAGGTGAAACAGCTATTCTCCGTGGTACTGTGAAGACAGACCATGCTAAACAACTCGCCGCTGCCATGCTGCGTCTGGAACCAGGCGTTTACGAAGTGCAAAACGAACTGACAGTTAAACCATAAATAATTCCTCGAGCCACTACGAATCCGCTTCACCCTCAGCGTAGAATGGGACACTGTCCCACACTACTTTGAGTTCATCGATGAAGCATCCGGTTCAGCAGCCCGCTCCTGACATCAAGACCTTGGCCGCTCTGCGCGAGAGTGGCTGGCAATCTCAGACCGTCAAAGCCGAAATCAGGAAGAACTTCCTCCATAAGCTCGCCGCCGGTGAAGAACTCTTCCCCGGCATCGTCGGCTACGAATATACCGTCCTTCCCGAAATTAACATCGCTCTCCTCGCCGGGCACGACATGCTCTTCCTCGGCGAAAAGGGCCAGGCCAAGAGCCGCATCATGCGCTCCCTCGTTCGATTCCTCGACGAGTGGATTCCCTACCTGAACGATCCTGCCATCCCCTTCCACGACGATCCCTACGCCCCCATCAGCAAGGCTGGCAGGAAACTGGTTGCGGAGAAGCCCGCGAACCAGGTACCTATCGCCTGGTGGCACCGCAGCCAGCGTTACGCCGAGCGGCTCGCCCCCGGCACCAAGTTCGCTGACCTCATCGGTGAAATCGACCCGGCCAAACTCGCCGGCGGCACCAGCATGGCTGACGAGGAAGCTCTCCACTTCGGCCTCATCCCCCGTATGCACCGGGGCATCTTCGCCATGAACGAAGTGCCCGAACTCGATGAACTCGTCCAGGTTGGCCTCTTCAACATCCTCGAAGAACGGGACGTGCAGATTCGAGGCTACCCTGTCTCGTTCGATATTGATGTGCTCGTTCTCTTCTCCGCCAACCCTTCCACCTACAACCGCTCGGGCAAGGTCATCCCCCAGCTCAAAGACCGCATCGGCACCATCATTCAGACCCACTACCCGCTCGAACGGTCGCTCGGCATCGAGATCATGGAGCAGGAAGCAGCGATTGACCTCGGTGGCGAGTTCCCCGTCCTCGTGCCGCCCTTCATGAAAGCTATCTGCGAACAGATGTCGATGGCAGCCCGCAAGAGCAAGTACGTCGATCACGCCAGTGGTGTCTCGGCACGCTTCAGCATTGCCAACTACAAGACGATGATCGCCAGCGCCCGCCACCGCTCCATCCGCTTGGGGGAAAAACCCGCCGTTCCCCGCATCAGCGATCTTGCTCACTGCCTCTCCAGCTCCATGGGCAAGCTCGAACTCGATCTGATGGGCAGCCACCAGATGAACGAGAAGCAGGTGATCGAAGCCATCCAGGCCGAGGCCATTCGTACCGTCTTCGAGGAGTTCGTTGATCAGCACGGCCTCAATGAAATCGTCGACGTCTTCGCCAAGGGTGTGAAAATCGAAGTGGGTGATATGCTCCCCTCGAAGGCCTACGCCGACCGCCTCAAGCGTGTCCCCAAGGCCTGGGAAAAGGCCTTCGAGGTGAACGCCAGCGAAAATGAAGCTGTCCGCGCCAGTTGCATGGAGTTCGTTCTCGCCGGACTCTACGCCAGCGACCGCATCAGCCGCAGCACCAAGCACGGCCGCATGGTGTACGAGGTCGAATAACAACCCCCGTGACAAGCATACGTGTCTCGATGCCTGTTACAGCATGTCAGCATTGTCCAGAGAAGGATTCACATCATGGCCAAGCGCGTCCCCGGCGGTGTTATTCATACATATCAGAAGTATGATCCCGTCCAGTTTCCCAGCCCCACAGCCGAGCCGCCCGATATCGCCTCCGCAGCCATGGAGCACATGCTGGAATATGGGGACATGCACGAATTCACCGAGGAAGAACTCGCCAATGCCATCGAGATCGATCCCTCACAGATCAAAGGCTTTCTCTTCGGCATCGATAACATCCAGAAAAGGCTACGTGAACGTAAAGCCAAGATCCTCGCCACCTACGAAACCGATCATGTACAACGCCTCGCCCGGCAACAGTTCCAGGACGAAAGCCGCAAGCTCAAGCCTCCCGGCAAGTTCGCCAGCGAGTACCGCGACGCAGTGAATGAAGAACAGCTCGCTGCCCTCGATGAACTCTACTTCCCCGCGAGCAAGCAGGATAAGGACTTCGCCAAGGGTCTGGTCAAGCTCTCCGATCTCCTCGGCCAGAAGTACCAGGTCGATGACCTTGCCAGTCGCTACACCTTCACAGGCAGCCAGAAGCTCACCATCCCCCAGGCTCTCGAGGTCCGCCAGGAACTTCTCGAGATCGATGAATTGCTCAAGCAACTCGAGGAAGCCCGCAAGAACGCCCGGCTCGTCTCCATTAACATGGAAGCTCTCGAACGCTATGCCGAGATGGAAGATCTTGAACAGCTTCGCAACATGACCCGGGCTGTCAACGAATACCTCAAGGACCTGGCCGAGCAGCAGGGATTGGAGAAGAACGAACGGGGTGGCTACAACGTCACTCCCAAGGCCATCAAGCTCTTCCAGAGCCGGGTACTCTCCACCATCTTCAGCCAACTGGTTGCCGGCCGCAGTGGTCGTCACCAGGGTCCCATCATTGGCGAAGGGGCGGTCGAACTGCAGGCCACCAAGCCCTACGAGTTCGGAGACAGCGTCGCCCAGATGGACATTCCACAAACGCTCATCAACAGCATGCTCCGTCAGGGCAACGAACGTCCACTCCGCCTCCGTCCCGACGACATCGTCGTCCATAAGACCAAAAACAACCCCAAGGCTGCCACCTGCATGCTGCTCGATATGTCAGGTTCCATGCGCTACGGCGGGCTCTATGTGAACGTCAAACGCATGGCCCTCGCACTCGATGGCCTCATCCGCAAGGAGTTCCCTGGCGATTACCTCCAGTTCATCGAGATGTACAGCCTGGCCAAGCCTCGCCATCAGTCGGAAATCGCTTCACTGCTCCCTAAGCCCGTAACCATATTCCAGCCGGTCGTGCGCCTGCGTGCCGACCTGAGCAACCCCAACATCAGCGAACTCGATCTGCCACCCCACTTCACCAATATCCAGCATGCCCTGCAGCAGGCCCGCATGTTCCTCGCCGGCCGCGATACCCCCAATCGTCAGATCATTCTCATCACCGATGGCCTGCCCACCGCCCACATGGAAGGCAATTATCTCTACCTGCTTTATCCGCCCGATCGCCGCACTGAGGAAGCTACCCTCCGTGAAGCCAAGCTCTGCGAGCGGGAAGGCATCACTATCAACATCTTCCTGCTCAGCAGTTGGAATCAGTCGGAAGAGGATGTGAAGTTCGCCTACCGCCTGGCAGAAAGCACGAAGGGGCGTGTCTTCTTTGTCGCAGGCAAAGACCTCGACCGCTACGTCGTCTGGGACTATCTGCAGCGTCGCCGTTCTATCGTGTCGTAGTTACTTCTTTTGCGACAATTGTTCAAAAGCATTCATCTGCTGTAACACAGTGAAGTCGTTGTGCTGCAGAATTTCTGGTTTATTCCACCCCGATTTGGTAGCCTGCTCCAGTAAGTTTACCGCGGTCTTCATGGACTGTTGGGAATCCTTCTTCATGTCGAGTTGAAGTCGTGCCAGCTTGGCCCAGGATCGCGCCTGTTGTACCTGGAGTTCTGCATCAGGCCAGTTCCGCTGATACCAGGAATACATCACCTGCGCTGCCTCAGTGTACTTCTTGCGGGTCAGCAGTTGATCGCAATGCTGTGCATAAACAGAGGCAATGAGTGCAGGCTTGGCATTCTTGTCGTTGCAGCGGGTATAGAAGTCCTGAATGGGATCCATCGCCTCGTCGCCTCGTTTCAGATCACACAATCTACCAATGATCATTGAGAGGCAGAGCATTGTTTTCGTGTGTGCCGGGCCCAGGCGCCTTTCGCAAAGAGGCCTGGCGTCCAATGCAAATTGTAATGCCTCTTTATGACGGCCTAGTTGTGTCAGACACACGGCAAAGTCGAGCATGGTTGTCAATGTGTCCGGATGATCGGGGCCCGAGATCTCCTTGCGATGGTAAAGCACATGCTCATACAGACGCACTGCTTCCTTTGCCCGTTTCATTTCCACCAGGCACTCGGCTTTAGTGCACATCGTTTCCAGAGTTTGGGAATGATTGGGGGCCAGGTACTTGGTTTGCAGAGCGAGCGCTTCATCCAGTAGTACCAGAGCTTGCTCCTGCTTACCAATAAAGGTGTAGGCCGCCCCAAGGTTGTTCATAGAAAGCATCGTAAATGGGTCGGTTTCACCACGATACTTGCGGGTTAATGCCAATACGTCTTCCCGCAATTTGGCCGCATCATGAAGTTTGCCCAGCTTTTCATAGCAGTTAGCGAGGTTATTCATCGCCATCTGAGTGATGTGCTCTTTTAAACCGTACAACTTCTTTGATATCTGGTAAGCTTCGAGCCGGGCTTCCATCGCTTGTTGTGCATGCTCCAGCAACTCCTGAACATTGGCTACACCCAGCAAGGCCATGAGCGTGTCCTGATGTTCGTTTCCCAGAACAGAGCGCCGCAGATCCAGCGCACGTTGCAGATCCTCCAGGGCAATGTCATAGTCGCCGAGAAACTCAAACGAACGGCCGATCGACATGCGGAGCCGCGCTTCCACCAGTGGTTTATCCTTGAACTTGGTAGCCAGGGAAAGACGGGCATTTTCCAGCACTTCACGCATCGTTACATTGCGTCCCAGGCCCTTTTCCAAGTTCGACGGCCTGATGGACGCTAATATTTCATCGCTCATGAAGTTCAGTACAGTACTTGTTTCGTCAGCCTTCTCCCGTGCTTCCTTCTCCTTGGCTGAAGCATGAATCAGTCCCCAGGTCGTGCCTGCCATACCCATCAGCAGTACCGCTATCACTACCCAAAGCAGGCGACGGCGATGCTGCAACTCTTCTGCATGAACAAGGGCTTTGGTGCGTTCAGCTTCTGCCAGCCTGGCTCGGGCCTCCGTAGCTACCCGTAGTTGTGCCACTTCCCGGGCGACAGCCTGCCCATCCGCTGGGCGTTGACGGGGATCGACTGCCAGGCACCGTTTGGCCAGAGCAATGAGATCAGGTTCTGCTCCACAAGCATCGAGACGATCATAGGTTTCCTGCAATAAGCCGAGTGCCGAGAGCATGCGTTCCGCATCGGGAGTCTCTCCCATGATGGGCGGCTTGCCAGTCAGCATACAGCAAAGCAATGCTCCGAGTCCAAAGACATCGGCCCTGGGGCCTACTTCAGCATTGTCGCCCATCGCCTGCTCGGGAGCCATGTATGCTGGAGTACCCAGCACACATCCTGCTGTTGTCAAACCACTGGCATGTGTGCTCAACGAATCCGTTTTGCCCATCAACTGTGTCAGTTCATTGGAGAGTTGTGTGGTATCATTCGGGTCGACCCGCTCTGGAGCAAGAACCTTGGCCAGTCCCCAGTCCATTACCTGCACTTCTCCGTAAGCACCGACCATGATGTTGTGAGGTTTCAAATCCCTGTGAATGACGTGGTGGGCATGGGCATAACCCATTGCCTGGCAAATGGCTTCAAAGATACTGAGATAATTAGGCAGTAACGTATGAGGCTGGGACAGGTCATGGTCCCTGCTGCCTGGTTTCCTTTTCCAGATCAAGTCGCTGAGTGTGAAGCCTTTGATGAGCTTCATTACCAGATAAGGACAACCGTCGGCAAGCTTGCCGGTTTGATGCACCGCTGGGATGCCGGGGTGTTGCAATTGCCCGGTGATGCGTGCCTCTTCCAGAAAGCGTGACGCATTCGTTGTATCATGCAGGTATTTCGGCAGAAGTACTTTGAGCGCCACTTCGCGATCAAAGGACAGATCATGTGCTCGATAGACAACACCCATGCCGCCGCGACCGATTTCCTCATACAACTCGAAACCAACAGGAGCGATAGTTTCGTACGAAGAAACGAGTTCCAGCCCGGGGAGCGACTGGCAGGGTCGTGCCGTCACGGCAAGAGAATCCGAGGTGCGTTCAGTAATAGTACTTTCCGAAGCCATGGTAGCTCGTGTATGGTACTTACTTTGCCGCGCTAGTTGCTTTGGATCCATCCACTCCGGTTGGCTTTGTGCCTTGTGGTTTGTCACCACAACCCAGACTGACAAGACACACCACGACACTGAGAATAAGCAGCATATGACGCATGGGGCAACGTCCTTTCAACAACGAAGTATTGGAAGTCACTTAATACTAGCTCAATGGATGTAGCATTGTCACATGATTATGAGTGAAATACAAGAAACAAAGTAGTGTCCTCATGGTCGAACGTGACTGCACTCGTCACGTCTGTTCACCTGTTTTACATCGCTGTTCTGGTAGAATAGCAGCATCGTTCATCTCTGAGACTGCAATGGATTTGCTCCACGACCTGACTCCGGCTCAACGCGATGCCGTGCAACATATCGATGGCCCACTGCTGGTGCTCGCCGGTCCTGGCTCAGGGAAAACCCGCGTCATCACACGCCGCATCGTGCACATGCTCCGCAGTGGCATCAAGCCCTGGAACATTCTCGCGATTACGTTTACCAATAAGGCTGCCGGGGAAATGCGCAAGCGCGTGGATGATCTGCTCCCGAAGAGCCGGGTGCAACTGAGCACGTTCCACAGCCTGGGTGTTCGCCTGCTGA
The DNA here is from genome assembly GCA_046350055.1 of Gemmatales bacterium. GTDB lineage: Bacteria > Planctomycetota > Planctomycetia > Gemmatales > HRBIN36 > JAEUIE01. The sequence goes on from JAXMBC010000001.1 coordinate 1,753,719, forward strand.
AGCAATATGCCAGCACTCTGGGTATGGAACCTAGCTTCACTATTTACGATATGGCTGATCGCAATGCTCTAATCAAAGAAGCAATGAAGCAGGCTAATGTCGACCCTGACAACAACAGTACCAAGCCTGATCGCATTCAAGCTGCCATCAGTCGGGCGAAGAATGAACTGAAAGGGCCAGATGCGTTTGCAGCCGCATCGCGCGATTTCTTTGACGATACTGTGGCCAGGGTCTATCCGATCTATGAGAAAAAGCTGCGAGCAGCCAATGGGCTCGACTTCGATGACCTGCTTTACTGGCTCGCCTATCTGCTCCGCAAACATCCTGAAGCCCGTGCAGAACTGGATGCCCGTTTCAAGTATGTGATGATCGACGAATACCAGGATACCAATTACGCCCAATACGTTATTGCCAAGCAACTCTCCATCGACCATCCCAATCTGTGTGTCGTCGGTGACCCGGATCAGTCCATCTACAAATTCCGTGGTTCGGATATTCGCAATATCCTCGACTTCGAGCGGGACTTCCCCCAGGCCCGTACGATCACCCTTGACCAGAATTACCGCAGTACCAAGGCCATCCTGGCAACGGCTGACAGCCTGATTGCTCACAACCGTTCCCGCAAGCCGAAAAAGCTCGTCACCCAGAACAGTACTGGCGAGAAGGTGAAGATTCTGGAGTTCGCCAGTGGTCTGGATGAAGCCTACGGTATCGCGCGGATGATCCGGGAGATGGTCGAAAAGGAAGGCTACAAGTATAAGCACTGTGCCATCTTCCTGCGCATGAACGCTCTCAGCCGAGTACTGGAAACCGCCTTCATCAAGTCGCGCGTGCCTTACCAGATTGTTCGCGGCCTGGCGTTCTTCGACCGCAAGGAAAACAAGGATGTCCTCGCCTACCTGCGACTTCTAGTCAATCCGATGGACACGATCAGTTTTCGTCGAGCGGTGAACGTACCTGCCAGAGGAGTGGGCGATACCTCGCTTGCCAGGCTTGAAGACTATGCAGAGCCTCGCGAGATCAGTTTACTACAGGCGGCCAGTAACATCGGCATGATTCCCGAGATCAAAGGCAAGGCTGCCAAAGGGCTGGCTGACTTTGCCTCGCTGATGGAAGGGCTCCGGCCCCTGCTTGAAACTTCTGCCGGTGAAGCATTGCGTGAAGTCATCAACCGCAGTGGCTACCGCTCCATGCTCGCCGCTGGCACTGGCGAAGATATTGAACGGCTTGAGAACATCGAAGAACTCATCACTGCTGCAGATGAATTCGACACTGAACAAGCCAAGCTCACCGAAGGCGAAATTGGCAAGGCTCTAGGGGCTACCAGCAACCTGGCTGCTTTCCTCGAACACATCACACTGCGCAGCGATCAGGATGCCCACGATGGTGTAGCCGACCAGGTATCCATCATGACGCTGCATGCCGCCAAGGGGCTGGAGTTCCCAGTCGTTTTCATGCCGGCGATGGAAATGGGGATTCTGCCTCATGATCGCTCGGCCAACAACAACGAGGAGCTTGAAGAGGAAAGACGACTCGCCTTTGTCGGCATCACCAGAGCGGAAAAGCAGCTCTTCATCAGCCATGCCGACTATCGCGAGTTCCGGGGGGCACAGATGTCGGCTATCCCCAGTCCATTCCTGGACGAATTACCGGAGGAACAACTCGAAAAGCGACGCATCGCCTCCGATCTCGATCGCTTTGATCCCCGCCGGGAAGAAAACTATCGGTATGATAAGCCAAGTTTTCGTCAGTCTGCGGCAGCCCCTCGTCCTGCTGTCTCACGACCCACCTTTGCCAGCCTGAAAACAGGTGCAGAACTCGCAGGGCTTGCTACTGCTCCCACAGGTCCGAAAGACCTGAATGCTTTCACTGTGGGTGCCACGGTGAAGCACAATGTCTATGGCCTGGGTCGCATCCAGGAAGTAAGCGGTCTCGGATCAGGCAAGCGAGTGAAAATCAAGTTCGGAAGCGGCGAGAAGACCTTTATCGCCGAGAAGGCTCCGCTGGAGGTGGTGAAGTAGTGCATCCATCTCCGGGAGCAGATCGAACTGTCTCACTGTCTTTTGATCAAGGTACGTCGGAATGGCGAAGCGGGTGGTGATTATTGGAGCGGGCCCCGGAGGACTGGGGACAGCCATGTTGCTGGCTAAGGCTGGCCTGGAGGTAACGCTCCTTGAACGCATGCCCCAGGTCGGTGGCCGAACGGGTCACTGGAAGATTGATGGTTACACGTTTGATATCGGTCCCACCTTTTTCCTCTACCCCCGTATCCTGGACGAGATCTACGCTGCCTGCGGCAGAAGTCTGCTGCAGGAAGTACCCATGGTCCGGCTCGATCCTCAATACAAGCTCATCTTCGGTTCGGATGGTGGCGAACTCGAGTGCTCCCCCCACCTCGAGAAGCTTCAGGACGCAGTGGCCAAGCTCTGTCCTGCTGATTCCCCGAACATCGCTCGGTTCCTTGGCGAGAATCGCCGCAAGCTTGAAAAGTTTCGTCCCATCCTCGAGCAACCCTTCCTTGACTGGATGAGCCTGCTCCGCTGGAACGTGATGAAAGCTACTCCACATCTTCGTCCCTGGCTTGCGCTCGATCAGGAACTGCAGCGCTATTTCACCGACCCCCGCATCCGCCTGGCCTTCTCTTTCCAGTCGAAGTATCTAGGGATGTCACCCTTCAAGTGCCCCGGTCTATTCTCCATTCTTTCGTTCCTTGAATATGAGTTCGGCGTTTTTCACCCGCTCGGTGGCTGTGGGGCCATCATGCAGAACATGGCCCGCATAGCTCGCGAGTTGGGCGCCAGGATTCACTTGCATGAGCCAGCCGAACGTATCGTCTTTGACGGCAGGAAGGCTCAGGCCGTCGTTACACACAAGGGTGTCTATGAAGCGGATGCTATTGTACTCAATGCTGATTTTGCACAGACTATCCGCCAACTGGTTCCCGATTCGCTCCGCAAGCGATGGAGCGACAAGCAGATTGAAAAGAAAAAGTACTCCTGCTCGACCTTCATGCTCTACCTCGGAATAGAAGGCCGGTATGACCATCTGCCACATCACAGCATTTATCTGGCAGATGACTACCTGAAGAACATCCGCGAGATCGATAGTGAGCATGTTCTATCCGCCGACCCCTCTATCTATGTGCAGAACGCCTGTATAAGCGATGCATCTCTGGCTCCTCACGGGATGAGTACGCTCTACATTCTTGCCCCGGTTACTCATCAACATGCCAATGTAGAGTGGACCGATGCTCTCAAGCTGGAGTTCCGTCAACGTGTGCTGCAAAAACTGACCCAACACGGACTGGCTGACCTGGAGAGCCGGATCAGGGTTGAGAAGATCCTGACACCAGATGGCTGGGCCGAGGATCTCAACATCTTCCGCGGAGCAACCTTCAACCTGGCACATTCGCTGGATCAGATGTTGCACCTCCGTCCCCGCAACCGCTATGAGGATGTCGACGGTATGTACCTCGTCGGCGGCGGTACCCACCCCGGAAGTGGGTTGCCCGTCATTTTCGAATCGGCCCGCATTACATCCCGGCTGTTACTCGATGATCTTGGTTTGAGCCACGTCATGCCAACTACTGAGCAGCGTACACTGGAATGGAACTTCCCCGCTCCCTGGGCGAAGGATGTAGCCTAGCTGCAAGGCTAGTACACTAACCGCATGCCTTCGCTTGCGCAGATGCAGTTCCTGACTCTCTGTCCATTCCGTTATCCCGACCGGGCGGAACGAAACCTGACTTCTCTCGAAACCCAGCTGGGCCTTGAACGGCTCGATCGCTGGCTGCCTTTGTGGCGAAGTCTGCTGGCACGCAGTGCTGATGCCGACATGGCACTCAACAACCTGGAGCGATTCTTTGCGGCAGAAGGTGGACTGCCTCTCTTCGAAACACTGCAGGCTGAACATCCGGATGCCATCGACACCCTCATCAATCTTTTTGGCTCCAGTCAGTTCCTCAGCGATACCCTGGTGACGCAGCCAACTGCGATTAGCATGCTGGGCCTGCCACTGGAGCGTTCGCCTACCCGATCGGAACTGATCCAGGAACTGCAAACCGAACTGGACGCCGCTTTTGAAGACTCTACCGTGCTTCGGGCCATCCGCCAATATCGTGCCAGGCATCTGCTTCGCATCGGAATCAATGACATCATTCGCGATCGACCACTCGAAGAGTTGACAGCCGACATTGCCATTGTTGCGGAAGCAGCTGTGCAGGTGACTCTCACGCTGGCTGAACGTACGGTGCAGAAGCGTTTCGGTCAGCCGCGAACCTTTGATGGACAACCCGGACGCATGGTGGTGCTGGCTTTCGGTAAGCTGGGAGGACAGGAGCTCAACTATTCCAGTGATATCGACCTGATGGTGGTCTTTGACGAGGAAGGCCAGACCACCGGCAAACTGACAGTCTCGCTCGAAGAGTACTACAGCCGCGTCACCACCGAAATGCTTCGGCTCCTGACTGCATCCCCCGCTGCGTATCGGGTCGACTTCCGACTGCGTCCCGAAGGCATGCGTGGTCCCCTGGTACGTTCATTGGCCAGCACTCTCTCATACTACGATACGCTGGGTCGCACCTGGGAACGGCAGGCCCTCATTAAAGTCCGTCCCATTGCAGGCAACCAGGAACTCGGCCAGCAGTTCCAAGGACTCATCGAACCCTTCGTATATCGCAAATATCTCAGTATGGCTGAAATCGGTGAGATCAAAGCCATCAAGCGCAAGATCGAAGCCCGGGCCATCAAACAGGGTGATGATACCCGCGAAGTCAAAACCGGCTATGGTGGTATCCGCGATGTCGAATTTGTCATCCAGTTTCTCCAACTGCTCAATGGCGGCGAACTGACATCAGTACGGAGCAACAACACGCTCCACGCCATCACTGCTCTACTGCGGGCCGACTGTTTGACTCCAACCGAAGGCGAGATTCTGGAGAAAGGCTATCGTTTCCTCCGCCGCACGGAACACCGCCTGCAACTGCTGAGCGATATGCAGACCCATCACCTCCCTGATAGACCAGAAGAGCTGTGTCGCCTTGCCCTTCGACTGGGATACCACGATCAGCCTGAAAAGCCTGCCCGTGAAGCGTTCCTGCAGGACTTCCGAACCGCCACCGTCTTCCATCGCAAGGTGCTTAACCATCTGTTGCACGACGCGTTCCCTGAGCCGACACAGGTAGAAACCCCCGAAGCTGATCTGATCCTCCTGCCGATCGATGAGAACGACAAGGCGGAATCGATCCTGAGCCGGTATGGGTTTCAACAAACACAGACCGCCCTTCGCAACCTGCAACTGCTTGGAGAAGAGCCTGTACCTTTCCTGCCTACTCGACGCTGCAGGCACTTTCTGGCCAGTATCGCTCCCAAGCTGCTGCAGGCTCTCGCCGAAACGCCTGACCCTGACCTGGCCCTCACCAATCTGGAAAAGGTCTCCGCCTCTTTGGGTGCCAAAGGGGTACTGTGGGAACTGTTCAGCTTCAACGAACCGAGTCTTAAACTCTATGTCGATCTTTGCTCCTCCAGCCAGTTTCTCTCGCAGATTCTGATGAGCCATCCCGGCATGATCGATGAACTGCTCGATTCGCTGGTGCTCGATCAGCCGAAATCCTTGCAAGACCTGGAAGCTGAGTTGGCAGAACTGTGCCGTGGTGCTGACCCGCTGCTCATTGATCGAATTCTCCACAGCTTCCAGAATAAGGAACTGCTCCGGATCGGCGTACAGGACATTCTCGGCAAACGTCCGCTTCGCGAGACGCTGGCAAGTCTTTCAGACCTTGCCCAAACGCTGTTACGGTTCATTGTTCAACAGGAATGGAATACTCTCTGTCTGCGCTGGGGCCTTCCGACATTTAAGCAGTCTGGTAGCAATGGACTGGGGCAGGATCATACTTGTCGTTTCGCACTATTGGGGCTCGGCAAACTGGGTGGCCGAGAGATGAGTTATCAGAGTGATCTCGATCTGGTGCTGCTTTATGAAGCTGATGGCCGGACCCAACCAGCGCACGGCGATGGAACGGATAATGTTCATTTCTTCAGCGAGCTTGCCCAGCGGGTGATCAAAGCTGTCAGTCAGCACGGACCGCTTGGCCGACTCTACCAGGCCGATATGAGGCTGCGCCCAACCGGGAAATCGGGAAGTCTGGTGGTACCTCTTGCTGGTTTTCGCAAATACCATGCAGAAGGTCAGGGACAACTCTGGGAACGCCAGGCCCTTACGCGGGCCCGTATCGTCGCTGGTGATGATGCGTTTGGTCGGGATGTCCTTTCCGCCATTCATGATGCAGCGTATGGTCCCTCCTGGACACCTGCAATGGCAGAAGAAATCGTCACGATGCGCAAGAAGCTGGAACTGAGCCGCGGTGAGGATGACTTGAAACGTGGGATTGGCGGTATTGTTGACGTGGAATTTCTTGTGCAAATGCTGCTGCTTAAACATGGTCATCAGCAACCGGGCATTTGTCAGTCTAACCTGTGGGATGCCCTGGCTGCTCTTAAACAATCTGGTTTGCTAGCTGCGGATGTCGCAGACAGGGTAACCGAGCACTACGAATTCCTTCGCACGCTGGAGAGCAGGCAACGTATCGTGCAGAATCAGACGCTTGACAGTCTGCCTGTCAGCCAGGATGACTTACTGAAGCTGGTCCGACGCATGGGGTATCGTGATATGTTGCCAGATGATGCCATTGCACGATTTCTGAGTGAACTGCAAGCAAGACGGCAGACTATGCGCTATGTGTTTCAAGAAGTGGTTTCCCAGTGACGTACTTCCGGAAGGGGATACTCCGTCACAGGCAAACCCAGCGTCGGTAACGCTTGCAGTCGTGCATACCCTGTTGTCACGCGTGTTTCTTCCTGTCGAACAAAGGCAGCGTCCAGTTCGCGCTTATCGAATGGCCCTGGACATAACACCGCAGGAAACCTCTCATCGACGACAAATTGTGCCAGTGCGGGATTGCAGCGCAAGTGCCGCTCCGGGCTTTGCGTCAGCAGCTCTGGTTTTACTTCTCCAAGGATGTATCGAAGATAAAGATCAGAGTCAGTGATGACTTCGACTTCCTCCCCGCATACATCGCACAGGTAGCCTTGATCACAGCGTGCCACTTGATTGAGCCCTATGTGCTAAGTCCTGCGTCGAATCGATTCGGTTAAATCGCAGTGTAAGGACATGGCTGTTGACGAGCCAACGCTCACTTCTTGGTAAATGCGCAATTCGCTCCTTACTCGACAGTTACACTCTTTGCCAGATTACGCGGGCGATCCACGTCGCAGCCGCGCAGGAGGGCGATTTCGTAAGCCAGCAGTTGCATCGGGATTGCGGCGACTATTGGTTGCAGACACTCCGGAACATCGGGAATGTAAATCACATCATCCGCCCGATGTGCTACATCATCGTCATTCTCACTGGCGATGGCGATGATCGGGCCGCGACGTGCCTTGATCTCTTCCAGATTGCTCATTACCTTGTCAAACACACTGCCCCGCGGCATCAGAAACACAGAAGGCGTTTCTTCATCAACGAGAGCGATCGGGCCGTGTTTCATCTCAGCTGCAGGATACCCCTCAGCATGAATGTAACTGATTTCCTTGAGCTTTAATGCCCCTTCCAATGCAACAGGGTACAAGTACTGCCGTCCAAGATAAAGCATGTTGCGGACATGAGCATACTTGGCAGCGACCTTCTTGACGTGGTCATGACACTGGAGCGCCCGTCGCACCTGGTCTGGCAAAGCACGCAGTTCGCTGATGACCCGTTCGCCTGCAGGATACGACATATGGCGCATGCGGCCAAACAGGATGGCCAGCATGGTAAGTACGGCAACCTGGGAAGTGAAGGCTTTGGTACTGGCAACGCCGATTTCGGGGCCTGCATGCAGGTAGACACCTCCATCCGCTTCCCGGGCGATGGTGCTGCCGACTACGTTGCAAATTGCCAGAGTCGGGTGACCCATGCGTTTGCTTTCCCGCATGGCTGCCAGGGTATCTGCCGTCTCGCCGGATTGGGTGATAGCCAGGATGATCGTGTTACGATCAACGGGCGAATTACGGTAGCGAAACTCACTGGCGTATTCCACTTCCACTGGCAGTCGGGCGAATTCCTCGAAGAGATACTCACCCACGAGGCCTGCGTGATAGCTGGTGCCGCAGGCCGTCAGAATGACACGCTCCACCTGGCGCAACTTCTGGGGATCGAGATTGAGTCCACCAAAGTGAGCAGTCATCGCTTCAAAATCGAGTCTTCCTCGCATTGCTGCCTGCAAGGTCTCCGGTTGTTCGTAAATCTCCTTCAGCATGTAATGCGGGAAAGCGCCTTTTTCCGAATCCTCAGGCTTCCAGTCGATCTCTTCAATGTTCACTTCCACCGGTAGTTCGTCCCGGTCGAAGATGCGGTAACTTTCAGGCGTCAACGCACAGAGTTGTCCGTCGTTCATATAGACAACTCGACTGGTGTATCCCAGCATGGCGCTGGGGTCGGAAGCGAGAAAGACTTCCCCTTCACCAATACCCAGTACCATCGGGCTGCCCAGGCGAGCGCCGACAATCAGCCCCGGATCACGCTTGCAAACGACTGCCAGGCCGTATGTGCCTTTTAGCAGTGTGAGCACCTTCCGTACTGAGGCAGACAAGTCCCCTTCATAATGATGTGCAATCAGGTGGGCAACCACCTCAGAATCCGTTTCGCTTTTGAACGTATACCCTAATTCCTTAAGCTGGGCTTTTAGTGACATATAGTTGTCAATGACGCCGTTGTGGATGACGGCAACCATGCCGTCATGTCCGCCCAGGTGGGGATGGGCGTTTCCATCGGTCACGCCGCCATGAGTAGCCCAGCGTGTGTGGCTCAGACCGACCGTGCCTGGAGCGGGTGAATCGCTGAGCAGTGCCGCCAGATTGGCGATACGTCCTGCCTTCTTGCGAATGTGCAAGCTCGAACCCGTCTGCGTCACGATGCCTGCAGAGTCGTAGCCGCGGTATTCTAGACGGCGGAGCCCTTCGACGAGCAACGTCTCTGATTCACGAAAACCGGTGTATCCTACAATGCCGCACATGGATTCCTCGTTTCCAGGCTGCCAGCCTTTCGCTGTCAGCAATCAGCTTAAGATGAAGTAGTGGTCAATGGAATGCCCCCGGGATGAGGCTTCTGAAAAGATCGCTGCACGGTTGTTGACCTGGTGGATGGAGCCGGCTCCTTACGGCCCACTACCGAAAAGCCACACTCTCCTTCGTACAGTGGCCGCAGGCTTTCCCGGCTTGTCAGCATCACATAGGGAACACCGCGTCGATACGCTTCATTCAACGTGCGTTTGACCAGTGCAGCGGCAATGCCTTGTCGGCGGGCATCGGGATGAACCACCACGTAATCGATCTGCCAGTTGACCGGGGCGCTGACGAGCAGCATGCCCTTGATGAGCGCTGTTTGCGGATCCTGAATCATGGCAACGAATCGAACCGCGGGCCAGATGGTGAGGAACTTCTGCCGGGTGCGGAACTGGCTGGCGATAAAATCCCATAGTGCCCGACAGGCTGGCTCATCGGTCAGGAATGCTTGTACGCTGAGGAATGTGACTGGATGCGCCACGGGGCGCTCCGCTGTCGGTTGATGAATGTAATACAGCTCAGCTTCGGCTGACATGGCTGCCTCAAGGTTCTACGGCCGGTGGCAGAAGTGATGCGCATAGGATAATTGATCACTGCCTCATTGGTCAACCTGAAGCGGGAAGATGGAGCAGCCCTACTTTTTGCCTGTGTTCTGTTTGAGGAACTGCAGGAATTCTTCCTTGCTGCGGATCAGGCCCACTGAATACCGGCCAACCTCCTTGAAGTCATCGCCTACTGGTTCGATCACGACATAGAAAGGCAACTCGGTGGTGTCAAAACGCTGCTTTTCCATGAGCCGATGTGCTTCGCCATCTTTCTCCTGGACATCTACGGTTGCAGCATCAAGTTTGTCAGAGGGGTAATACTCCAAGGGCACCGTGTCGGTATAGAGTTTGCACAGTGTGTAGTTACTAAATGCAGCTTTGACATCGTCCTGGCTGAAGATCGCCCGCTCGTTCTTGGTGCAATTCGTGCAGTTGATGCCGGTGAAGTCGATGAAGATACGGCGTTTGTTTTTCTTTGCATCGGCAATTGCTTCAGGAAGGAAGCCGAACCATTTCTCAACGTGATTCGAATGTCCGCTGCTAAAACTGAGTTTGATCGGTTTGGTATCGTCTCCCTGAAGGAGGAACGAGTCGATCCAGTTAAAGACTTCACCACTAGGTCGCAGTTTGAAACCGTCCGGACCTCGAAACAGACTGGGAAATAGGTAAACACCCATAGAGAGAAATGCGAACGCCCACAGGAACCTGCCCACTCCTACCTGTTTATTGTCATCATCATGATCATGGGGCAAACGGAACATGCGAAGCAGGTACATGCTGGCAATAAAGCTCAGGGCAATGTAACATGCCATGACTACATCGTAGGTGAAGAGCTCCGGGTTGTTACCTCGGAAGTTTAGCTCGGCCTGTCGTAGAAATTTGAGTCCGGCAGCGATTTCCAGAATACCCATCACGACCTTTAAACTGTTCATCCACCCGCCACTCTTGGGCAGTTTTTTCAGCATCGATGGGAAGAGCGCGAGTAGGAAGAACGGAGCAGCAAAACAGAGAGCAAAAGTAAACGCCCCCAGCAGGTTCCACAGGAAAGGTCGTTCCTGTGCACTCACTCCAGCAAAGCCTCCTACAAATGGAGCAACACACGAGAAACTGATAATAATGAAAGTGAGTGCCATGAAGAGCGTGCCAAGGTAGCCGCCCTTTGCCTCACCTGACGATGTCATTCTGGTAAGGAATGCTGGCAGCACGATTTCAAACATGCCTAGCAGGCTGAGCGCGAAGAAGATCAGCAGCGCTCCGATGAAGAAATTGGTACCCCAGTGGTAAATGAGCTTCTGGGCAACACCAACAAAGAAGAGAGTGAAGATCGTCATGGCTACGACAATGGTCACGGTGTAGACCAGGGCGTGCGTCAATGAATTAAATCCCTGCTCTTTCTGTTTCAGGAAATAACTCACGGTAATGGGAATCATCGGAAAGACGCACGGCGTCAGCAGGGAAACGAAGCCCCAGAAGACAGCTTGCCCCAGAAAACCTGTCAACGTGGCTGCGTCCTTGGACTTGTCTGCTGCAGTGCTTGTCGACTTCATCGTAGCAGTCGTGGTTGCCCCAGCAGCAGGAGCCTGCTTCCCGTCCACTTTCTCCGTTTGTGGAGTTACAGGGGCCGGGGGATTTGTGACCGCTTTGGCAGGAGGGGCAGTATCGGTAGCGGCCTTCTTGTCTGACACCGTCAGTTCAAACTCGACGGTCTCATTAAACGGAAGGCAATTCATTTCGTTGCAGACCTGAGTCTGCACTTTGAACGCTGCTTTGTACTTCCCTGGAGTTGTCCCTGCTTTCACTTTGAATGGCAGTTCGATCTCGGTCGGGTCTTCGTAGATGCCGATGGTCGCCTTGATATCCTGGTCAAACTTCTCTTTGGCCTTCGGCTCTTTTACCGGTCCACCAGATTCAAGTGGACCTTCCTTAACCCGAATGTTCGTCGTAAAGCTGCCTGCCTGGGGATCGGCTTGCTGTGTTGGATAGGTGTGAAATCCCATCTGGACATCAAGCAGTAATTTCAGGGTAATGAGTTCTCCCGGCGCAGCTTCCTTTGGAGCCAGTGTAGCGATCAACTTCATCCGTTCTTCCTGGCCCCATACCAGCACCGGTAATAGTAAAGCCAGCACGAGCGTGATGCCAATACGAGACATGGAGGAAGCCTTGCAGAAGTGGAAGTGTCTAGTAGTATACGAACCCGGCATGAAGGCAGAATGAGTCGTTACCGAGTCTCCAGCTTCACCTTGGATGCGCCATCGGCTGCAAAAGTTACAGGCATCTCCCATGTTTGACTTTTCACCTGGCAAATCCCTTTGCCTTCCGTGCATGGGTAATACTCCAGGCTCACTTTCAACTTTTTCGCCTTGCTGATCTTCTCGATCGGAATCGCCACCTGCCTGGAGCTGAAGAGTTCACCGTATACTTCATGTACTGTCTTCTTGTCACCATCGAATGCTTCGACCAGGTACACCAGAGGCGAAGCAGGATCGACTTTAGAACCTGCAGGTACCATCACCTGGAACTCCAGGGTTACATTTCCTGCGGCGGGCAGTTTGGTATTTTCCCATGCGACATTGACTACATTGCGGAAGCTGGGCTTTTGGGCCATATCCACCGTCGGTGACTTGAGACCTGTAATCTTGAGTGTCTGTACTGTCCGTTTCTTTAGGTCCACAACTCGGATCAGGTGGTTATTGGTATCTGCAACGTAGGCGGTATCTCCTACCACGTGGATACCTGCAGGCTCATTGAACCGTGGAGGCTGATCACTATTCCCAGGCTTTCCATCGCCCACCAGTGTCAAAACCTGCCGGGAGATTGGTTCGAGCACTTTCAGCTTATTGTTGTAAGTGTCTGCGATGACGATGTTGCTATTCCACATGGATACACCCAGGCAATGCTGAAGGCGAACCACGGGTCCAGCCCCGTCCTTGTCGCCAAAGTCAAACAGGCCTTTGCCCAGCAGGGTCTGCACCTGGTTACTGTTTCCTAGCGAGGCAGCCCGGATGGCGCTCACCTCGGAATCAGCGACGAATAGCCAGTTGCCATCCGTCGCCAGTCCGCTGGGCTGCGCGAAGGAGCAGGACATATGAGTCCCATCTACAAGATCCTCTGCACCGTTCCCAGCAAAGGGACCAATAAGGTCATGGGTTAGATCAAGCCGCCAAAGCTGATGGTGCCCTGCCATGGCGATATAGAGTTGATCGCGAACGAGACAGAGATCCCATGGGCTGTTCAAGGGCGTTAGCCTGGCGGGACCGCCATTGCTTCGTCCTTGCATGCCCACCCCGGCTACGCTTGTCACCGTTCTTTTTTTTAGGTCCAGTGCCTTGATCTGGTGATTCTTGCGGTCTGCTACATAAAGAAGGTCTCCCTTGAGTGCCATACCCTGGGGGTCGTTGAATTGAGCCTTCTCGAAGCTGCCCTCTGCATTGCCTGCCACGCCAGTTCCTGCCACATCGAGCTTCTTTCCCTGCAGATCAGTAATGACGATGCGGTGATTGGAACTATCCGCGATGAAGAGCCGTTGTCGGTCGGCAAAAATCTTGCCAGGGTAGTTCAGAGGCGATTCGCTGGCTACTCCCCGTACCTTGTCCCGCTCCAGGGCCATACGCAGCGGTGTAGTATTAAGCGTCTTCTTTTGACGGTGCTTTTCAATCTGCTTGGCAACTACTGCATCAAGCAAGTCCAGCTTGCCTTCGCCGGCAGTTTGGCCCACAAGGTTTCCTTCAGGATCGATGACCCAGAACGTTGGCCACGACCGTACCCCGTAGGCATTCCAGATCTTGTGGTTTGCATCGTTCACCACTGGGTGCTCAATGTGATACCGGAGTATTGCCTCCCTGATATTCTTCGTTTCCTTCTCTGCATTGAACTTGGCTGAGTGGACCCCGATGACCACTAATTCATTGGGATACTTCTTTTCCAGTTTCTCCAGGTCAGGCAGAATGTGAATGCAGTTGATGCAGCAGAAGGTCCAGAAATCAAGAATGACGACCTTGCCTCTCAGATCTGCCAGCTTCAGGGGACCAGCCGTATTCAGCCAGGCAATCCCCCCGTCCAGTTCCAGTGCTTTGAGTGTTTTATCCTGCGCTGCCAGTTGATTGATGGCTAGCAGGCAAATTGCCACGACAGAAAATCTAATGCACATGACCGGGTCCTAAATGGATACTGCATGGTATACACCACCCAGCGATACGGGGTCAATGGATAGACATTCTCAGTCGAGAGTGTTTCACATGAAACACTCACAAAACAACCTATTTCCCCCTGTTTAGCATTAAGCGGCCGATGTCAAATCGAATCCTCGTTCCACGTGAAACACCATGTCTACCCCTGGCGAACACCTTGAGCACGTTGAGCATATTGCCCATGCCTCTACAGGCTTCTAGAAACGAGTAGCAGTTTGCGTGGCTATCATCGCCGCACTCCCGGCCATGATTCATTCGGTGAGCCAGCCCCGAAGTCATTCCTGCTCTCGCTCTATACCCTAACACTGTCATATTTACTGAGAAATTGCATTGGCCCTGAAGACTGAGCTCGACAGCAAGAGCTATCGCATCGTACTGATTCAGTCTCTCGTAGGCGCTGTCGTTGGCGGCTTGCCTGGAGTGATCTACGTTTTTGCTGCTGGCTCCAAACAAATTGATTTCGGCGTTGGTCTCATCCAGGTCGGGGCCATGGTAGGTGGACTCTCTTGTGGCTTGGCTGCAGCTGCTGGCACTATCGTTGCTTCCATCAAGCAGCGAGGAACTCATCCCAACACGAAGGCCAAGCGCATGCAGGAGTATCTTAACCCGGAAACATTGCCTGCAATTCCTCCACCCGCTAAGCCCAGTCCTAGCGATCGTGCCAGTCCGGTAATCAATGAGAAGACGGAAATCCTCCATCGCCCGGTTGCCGAACCCATCTCCAAGACAGACCTGTCCGAAACCTTAATACAACCGGCTCAACCGGTGTTTGAGGACTTCGATCATCAGCAAAGCTAAGTAACACCATGGACGAAGAGTAGCGTCGAATCACGTTGCGGATTATGACTGTTCTTTGTCACTACTCCGTGATAAGTCACCATGTGGAAGGTCACCGGCCCACCCATCAGCGCCTTTCATCCCGAACTGGGTGATCTTGCACAGGCTGCCATAGCATGGTCACATCGACGCAGCCAGCAACAGGTGACCTGCGAATTCAGCATCTGTACTCCGCCACAGAATAACAACTACCTCATTTTCGCCGGGCTGGCTCCGTTACTCGATCTGCTGGAAAGCTGGTCGTTGTCTGCGGAGTTGATCGAGTATCTTCGATATCATCCCGCATTTGCATCAGTGCCTCTGTCATGGCTTGAGTATCTGTCGACGCTTCGGTTTACCGGTGACATCTGGTCGTTGCGTGAGGGCACACACTTCTGGGCAACTTCACCGGTATTGCGTGTTACTGCACCTTTTGACCAGGCAGTCATTCTCACGACCGAGATCCTGGGCATCCTTACTTCAGCTATTCGTGTGGCCAGCAAAGTTGGCAGACTGATGTCTGCTGCGGAGGGCAGGCAGCTCATCGAAATGGGAAGCAGGCATTGTTCCAGTGCCATCGAAGCTTTACTCCAGACACGTGCAGCCTACCTCGCCGGCATGCTAACCACCACCAATGCAGAAGCTGCCAGGCTGCTCGGCTTGCCAACCCATCTGCTGATGCCTCACGACTGGCCGATGCTCCTGGGTGATGAAGTCGAAGCATTCCATCGCTTCGGTGCCATCTTCAGCACCATGAGCATTCCAGTGTGCGACTCCTTCGATTCTCTCCAGGGGATTCGTCATGCCATTGCCTCCGGCTCACCTCTTCAGGCGGTGCGTCTCGATTGTGGTGATCATGCCGCACTCAGTATTGAAGCGCGCAAGCTTCTTGATCAGGCCAACCGGAGACATGTCAAAATCATCGCCAGCGGCAACCTGAACGAAGAGAACATCGCCCGACTGGTGAAGCAGCGTGTTCCCGTAGATGGCTTTGCAGTTGGATCCTGTTTAAGTACCGGCCAACTCAACAGCGTGTACAAATTAGTAGCAAGCAGGGAACCCGATGGGACGTGGGTGCCCATTGCACAACTCGCACTTGGCAAACGGCATTATCCTCATGCCAAGCAACTCGTTCGCTTCCATCAAGATGATGGCACCTTCGCACACGATGTCGTATCGATGGAAACAGAAGCCCAGGATGGAGAACCGCAACTGCTGAAGATGATGCAGCACGGAACGCGCTGCAACCGACTGGCTAGCCTCGAAGAAGCCCGTGATTATTGCCTGATGCAGCGTATCCGTTTGCCTGCAGAACTCCTGGAACTGGCAGTGCAGAAGCCGGGCTATCCAGTCCGTTACAGTGATCAACTCGAGAACGAGATGCAGCGAGTCACGCAACTGCGTGTCAGGCAGACACTGTAAACAGACTGCTAAGAGAACGTAACACTCGTGGCAGCATAAGCAGTTCGCCCGGACGTACAAATGCCTGCAAAGTATGCTGCTTTCCCAGTCTAACGTGTACAAATAAACAATTGATAAAAACGTCGAGATTGACCTTTTTCATTCAAGTTTCTTGGTGTAGGATTCGCCCCGCTCTGGTGGATGCTGTCCGCCTTCATCAGAGTGACACCCCACTGTCACTGATGAACATGGATGTGCATCAATGACAAGTGACGCCAGGCTGAGCAAGGATGCGATGCCTGGCGAACCACCGGGGTTCCACGATTCTGCCTCCGAAGGGAGTTGGTGGCATGGTTCGCAATGCAGTACTGTTTCGTGTGGATGGCAACAAGATCCAGGGCTGGGAGTCTTTCTCCCGCTGCCTGACCTTTGGCTATGCGCTCCAGCGCCGCCGCCGTTCCGCTCACTTCCTCAGCCGGCTCGAACCCAGCTTCCTGGGCAGCCTGGTCAAGAAGGGCGACAATCAGTGGCTCGCTGCCGAGGCACCAGTAGGCACCCCCGAAGACCTCGAAGAAATCACCCGCGAGATTCGCCGTCTTCGTCCTGCAGCTGTCGTCATCGACGACCCAAACTGCAGCCCTGAATACGTGGCTGAAATCCTCGCCCTAGGGCCCATGGTCTTTTGCATGGATAACGAAGCGAACTTCCGCCATGCGAGCCAGCTAGTCGTTCACCCTATGCTCAGCAAGGCCATGGGCGATTACGACGTCTGTCCCGGCTCGCAGGTGCTCACTGGTCCCCGTTATGCGATGGTTCGCCCCGGCATCCGCCGCATTCGCCAGATTCGTGGACAGGAACCACCCGAACCTCTGCGTTGCGTCATCTCTCTGGGTGACGACCCCAACAACTGGACGGCACGTGCGGTCAAGGGGCTACTGCCTCTCAAGAACCTGAGCCGCATCGACATCCTCGCTCGAATGGGGCATCCCAAGCTCAAGCAGTGGGAAGATCTCGCGGAAGCGAACAAGGGCCGTGTGACTGTCTCCATCGAAACGATGGATCAGTCCCGTCGCATTTCTCGATGTCACTTCGCCATCACCGAAGCGGATACCGGCTCGCTCGAACTGGCGTGTGTCGGTGTGCCCATGCTCATCATGGTGCAGAACGAACTCTATTGGCCTACGGCCCAGCGGCTTGAAGAAGAAGGCGCTGCGAATCTGCTCGGCTGGCACGAAGCCATCAAGGAGAACACTGTCCGCATGGCGGCGGAGAACCTGATGAAAGACCCTGCAGAGCGCCGCCAGATGGCCCGATCGGGAAGAGCACTGATTGATGGACGTGGTCCTGATCGCCTGGTTACTGCGCTCGAAATCATGCTCCACCCCTCCCGCAGCATCGATTTACGGGAAGCGGCATAGGGGTAGTTGCTGCGAGCTGACCTTGCAATATAGAATAATGACACTGTCGGCGGGGACATTCCCCGCCGCTTGTATTACAGAACTACATCTATGAAACACATCCTCATCACCGGTGGTTGCGGCTTCATCGGCAGCAATCTCATTCGCTGGATCCTCGCTCACCGGCCCGATTGGCACATCACCAATCTCGACAAACTCACCTACGCGGGTAATCTCGAGAACCTCGCCGGCATCGCTACCAATCGTTACAAGTTTGTCCAAGGCGACATTACTGACCGTGCGATCGTACAAACAGTTATTGAGCCCGGCATCGACTACGTATTCCACCTTGCTGCTGAAAGCCACGTCGATCGCAGCATACAGGACGCCAGCCCGTTCATTACGACCAATGTCCTCGGCACCCAGGTGTTGCTCGATGTCTGCAAGGCCGCTGGCGTGAAACGCTACATCCAGGTGTCCACCGATGAAGTCTACGGTACCCTGGGAGCCACCGGGCTGTTCACGGAAGAGACACCGTTACAGCCCAACAGCCCCTACTCGGCCAGTAAAGCCGCAGCCGATCTGCTGGTACGAAGTTATTTCCACACCTACGGTATGAATGTCGTCACCACCCGCTGCTCCAATAACTATGGTCCCTACCAGTTTCCCGAGAAGCTCATCCCCCTGTTTGTTTCCAATCTCGCCAGTGATCAACAAGTTCCCGTTTATGGGGACGGTCAGCAAGTACGCGACTGGATTCATGTGGAAGACCATTGCCGAGGTATCATTGCTGCCTGTGAACTAGGAAAGGCAGGTGAAGTCTACAACTTCGGTGGCAAGGCTGAACGCACCAACATGCAACTCACCCGAGAACTGCTCCGCATCCTGAATAAGCCCGATTCCCTGATCAAGTATGTCAAAGATCGCCCGGGGCACGACCGCCGCTATGCTATCGATTGCAGTAAAGCCAAGCGAGAACTCAACTGGTCCCCCACCTGGCTGTTCGAAAACGGCTTGGAACAGACAGTCGCCTGGTACCTCAAGAACAAGCTTTGGGTAGACCATATCCGCAGCGGCGAATACCGCCATTACTACGAAAAACAGTATGGCCAACGACTTGTGTAACGACGTCTGCTACGAAGTGCCTGACTACACCTTTCATGAATGTTTCCTGAAGTGGTACTCCCACCAAGTTTAACTAAACTGTAGCTGACTATCTGTAGCAATGCATACCATTCGGCTAACCCGCAAGCATGGTACTATTCCACTGAGTTGCTTGATTGTTCTGACTGTTTCTTTGCAGGAATAAAGAAACAAATCTCTTCCTGGACCGTCAAAGCAGCAGTGCCTTGGCAGGCGATACCAGAACTATCCTTTCGTGCTCCACCTTCGAGTTGACATCATGAAGAAGCAGCGTCGCTTGTTCGTTCCCTGTTTTGATCGTCTCGAAGATCGCACCGTGCCGGCGGGTAATGTGCAGGGCTCCGTCATCGGCGGCACTCTCTATCTCTATGGCGATGACGAAGCTAATCACCTCAGCATTGTCCGCAACGGCAATACTGGCATTACTGTGACTTCGGGCCAGGATGCTACCACCATCAATGGCCAGGAAGGGCCTGTCAATTTCAGCAACGTCACCCGCGGCATCACTGTCAAGCTCTTCGGCGGCGACGACCATCTGGAAATAACGGGCATCAGTCTCAGCCGTGAAATTGCAGTCTCACTGGGTGATGGCGATGATGTACTGAAACTCCAGGACATTCATGCCAAACTGCATTCCACCATCATCGGTGGTAACGGTGACGATCAGATTACCATTCTAGATAGCGTCTTCTCGAAAAAGCTCGACCTCTTTGGCCAGGCTGGCGATGACACAGTCAGCATTATCAATACCAAGCTGGGAAAAAAGAGTAACATCAACGGTGGCAGCGGCAGCGATGATTTCATCGGTGCGCAAAACACCTGGGGGGCCCGCAGCAAGCTGGACCTCTTCCAGTCCAAGACCAGCTCGACCAATCCCCTCGCTTTCAACGACGCTCAGACTCTCAATGAAGGCGCTGAAGCTGACATCGATGTCGCTGCGAATGATTCTGCCCTCACCGGTACGCTTGACCTCACGTCCATCACCATCACCTCCCAGCCTACACGTGGTACCCTCGTCGTCAATAACGATGGTACGGTGACCTACACGCATAATGGCTCGGAAACTACCAGCGATACCTTCAAGTACACCATCAAGGATAGCAATGGCCATACCTCCAGTGAAGCCGCGGTCACTCTCACCATCACCCCTGTGAATGATCTACCCATTGCTGTGAATGACACTGCCACTGTTGCTGAGGGTGGCACGGTCTCCATCCCGGTCGCTGCCAACGATAGTGACCCCGATGGTACTCTCAATCTGGCTTCCATTCTGATCACCCAACTACCGGCCCACGGCACCGCGACGGTGAACAGCAACGGCACCGTAACCTACGTTCACAATGGTACCGAAACCACCACCGATACCTTCAAATACACCATCAAGGATAACAGCGGGTTCGCCTCAGAAGCAGCTACGGTGAATATCACGATTACCCCGGTGAATGATGCCCCGGTTGCTGTCAATGATACAGCTACCGTTGAACAAGGTTCTTCAGTCATCATCCCCGTTTCCACCAACGATACCGACGCGGATGGTACCATCGATCTGACGAGTATCGTGATCACCACTCAGCCCACTCATGGCACCCTGACTGTGAATGCCGATGGAACGGTCACCTATCTGCATAGCGGTACCGGCACTGCTACTGATACCTTTGCCTACACCATTAAGGACAACAATGCTGCTACTTCCAATGCTGCTACTGTCACCATTACAGTCACTCCGCTGAACCAGGCGCCCATTGCGGTGGATGATTCCGGCACGGTGGACGAAGGGGGTAGCGTCACCATCAACGTTCCCAACAACGATTCCGATCCCGATGGCTCCCTGGCTCTGAACACTGTTACCATTGTGCAGCAGCCCAGCCACGGCAGCCTGACCATCGATGCCAACGGCCAGATCACTTATCAGCACGATGGCTCTGAAACTGCGACAACCGATACCTACACCTACACCATCCGCGACAATGAAGGCAAGATCTCCAACCAGGCCACGGTGACGATCACCATCAATCTGTTGAATGACGCCCCGGTAGCCAATGAAGATGCCGGCACTGTAGCCAAGGGTGGCAGCGTCAACATCAACCTCGCCCAGAACGACACTGATGCGGACGGTACCATCGACCTTGCAAGCATTGTTATCGTCGATTCGCCTTTGAATGGCAGTGTGACAGTGAACAACGATGGAACGGTGACCTACCAGCACAACGACAGTGCAACGACTGCCGACGTATTTACCTACACCATCAAGGATAACCTGGGACTGGTTTCTGCTGTAGGCACAGTGCGAATCACCATCACCGCGTAGTATTGCGGGGTCGACATGACGGAAGCCGTGGCGTCAAAGATCGCCACGGCTTCCGTGCATTTATGTGGCCGCCTTCATCTTCCTCATATTGACCCCCTTTCGCCATCTGCGTACACTTCTTCGGATTCATATACTAACTCATCAACCTGTTGAGACGGAACGACTTGCGTTCACCACGCAGGATGCTCCCCGGTGACGAATGGATCGTCACTTACCAGGATGGTATACCGACTTGCCAGGTAGGCACACTGACGATGTCCACTGCTCTGAAAGACCCAAAGATGGCCTCCGTTCCCAATACCGTGAACGCTCCCAAAGACGACAGTAATCTCTGGGAGAAAATTGGCGATGGCTTCGGCGCCCTCTCCGAAGGTGTCTCCGGCTTCCTTACCAAGATGTTCGGCTCCAGCAATGAGCGAGCTGTTCGTGCCTTTGGCTTCATCCGAACCAGGGATCAGGATCCTCCCTACCGTATTGCGCCCGGCTCGGTTCTCGCTCAAATCAATGAGCTGGAAGAGAAGATGCGGGCTTTGTCCGATGAACAACTGCGTGGACTGACTCCAGCTTTCCGCGAACGGCTCGCTCAGGGGGCTACGCTGGATGACATTCTCCCTGAAGCATTCGCCGCCTGTCGCGAAGCAGGCCGTCGCTTCAAGAATATGCGACACTTCGATGTGCAGATGCTTGGTGGCATTGCCTTGCACCAGGGCAAGATTGCTGAAATGATGACTGGCGAGGGAAAAACCCTGGTCGCTACTGCACCGGCCTATCTCAATGCTCTTACCGGCAAAGGCGTGCATGTTATCACCGTGAATGATTATCTCGCCCGTCGCGATTGCGAATGGATGACACCCATCTATCAGGGCCTGGGTGTGACTGCGGGATTCATTCAGACGGATATTGATCCCGATGGCCGTAGGAATGCTTACGATTGCGACATAACCTACGGTACAAATAGTGAATTTGGCTTCGATTATCTCCGCGATAATATGAAGCCCGCTCGCTGGGGTGATACCCGGTTTCACAAAGGAGCCCAACAGTGCCAGAAGGCGCTGAACTACGCCATCATCGACGAAGTGGACAATATCCTCATCGATGAAGCCCGTACACCACTCATCATCAGCGGCTCAGCCCACGGTGATGTAGAACGCTTCCGTAAAGCTGACAAGGTGGCCCGCCAGCTCAAGAAGGACGTTCATTTCGAAGTGAAGGAGAAGGAACGGACCTGCCATCTCACCGAAGAAGGTGTCCACTTCGCCGAAAAGCTCGCAGGCGTAGAAAGCTTCTACACTGCAGGCAACATGCACTGGCCCCACCTGCTCGACCAGGCCCTTAAAGCTCACCATCTGTACCACCGTGATAAGGAATACATGGTGGCACCGAGCCAGGAGCCGCATGAACGGGGTCGACCCATTATCGTCATCATCGATGAATTTACCGGTCGTGCCATGTTTGGCCGCCAGTGGTCTGATGGGCTGCACCAGGCTGTCGAAGCCAAAGAGAACGTGCCCATCAAGGAAGAAACCCAGACGCTTGCTACCGTCACCCTGCAGAACTTCTTCAAGCTGTACACGAAGCTCTCTGGCATGACCGGTACAGCCATGACGGAGGCCAATGAGTTCTGGAAGATCTACAAGCTTGATGTGCTGGCTGTTCCCACCAATCGGTACATGCGTCGCAAGAATTACCCCGATGTGGTCTACCGTACCGAAAAGGAAAAGTGGGCGGCCATTCTTGAAGAAATCACCGAGGTTCACGCAAAAGGCCAGCCCATTCTCGTCGGCACCACCGATGTTAAAAAATCGGAAGACCTCGCCCGATTGCTCAAACTCCGCGGCATCAAGCATGAACTGCTCAATGCCAAGCCCGAGTTTGTTGCCAAGGAATCGGAAATCGTCGCTCAGGCGGGACGGCGTGGAGCGGTGACCATCGCTACCAACATGGCAGGTCGCGGTACAGATATCATCCTCGGTGGTAATGCCGAATACATGGCGTGGAATGAGCTTCGCCACGAGTACCAGACACGTCTTGATGTGCCCCCCGATGTCTGGAAAGCCAAGGTCGATGAGATCGAAGCCCGCGAAAAGACGAAGGAAGAAGGCCGCAAGGTTGCAGAACTCGGTGGTCTGCACGTCATCGGCACCGAACGGCATGAATCACGACGTATCGACAATCAGCTCCGAGGCCGCTCAGGCCGTCAGGGCGATCCCGGTTCGAGCCGTTTTTATGTGTCGCTGCAGGACGACCTGATGCGTATCTTCGCCGGCGAATGGGTTGCCAATGTGCTGACCCGCCTCGGCATGAAGGACGGCGAAAGCATCGAAAGCAAGATGGTCACCCGTCGCATTGAAGCTGCTCAAAAGAAGGTGGAAGAGCGTAACTTCGATGTCCGCAAAAACCTCCTCGAGTATGACGAGGTGATGGATTATCAGCGGAAGCGCACCTACGGCTTCCGCCAGCGAATTCTTGACGGGGCCAACTGTAAGCTCATCATCATTGACATGCTGCAGAACACCGTTTCCAAGAATGTGGATCGCTGTCTGGCAGACCGCTACGGTACCGAAGCCTTTGCAGAGTTCGTTGCAAACCGTCTCAATTGCGAGTACGAAGCCACGGAATTCGTCCGCATGCCCTTTGAGGAAGCAGAGAAGTTTGCCAAAGAAAAGGCCTGCAATCGGGCGGTCAACGCCATGCAGGATGCCATCGAAGAGAACCTGAACCCCGATGTGGAACAGGCCGAGTGGAACTGGGAAGCCTACGGCAAGTTCATGGAGACCAAGTTTGGCGTGAAGGTCTCGGCCAAAGAATTAAAGCAGATGGGACGCGACTCCATTCTGGAAACGCTCCTGCCTCGTGTGGAAGAGAAGGTACATGAGACTGACCTCAAGGAAGGCGCTCCCATGCTTGCCGAAGACTTCGGCCTGCATTCCATCGCCGACTGGTTCCGTCTCAAGTTCAACCTCAATGTCAATGTAGATGAGCTTCGCGATAAGTCAGGCACGGCGATCAAGCAGTTGCTCAATGAAAAGGTGGCGTCGCTGTATTCCGAGAAGGAAACAGAGTTCCCGGTGAAGGTGCTGCTGCATCACTTCCTGGGTCGGGACCAGTTTGGCCAGCAGCGGTTCGACCCGTTTGGCCTGCTCAACCTCGCCAAGGAACGCTTTGCCGGCGCGACCAGCCACATCAACGAGCAGGAATTCGTCATCTCCTCCAAGGATAGAATCGAGCCCTTGCTGCTGGAGGCAAGTCGAAAGTTCTTCCCCGCCGATGGTGCAGACCGTATCGAAGCGGAACTCGACAAGCACTTTGGCCGCAATCAGAAGCTCAGTCCCGAAGGAGCCCGCGAACTGGCCACCTGGGGTAGAGATGCCCTTCAGTTGAAGGTGGAAGCCAGTGAACTGGAAGGCTTTGCCGAAGATCATGTCCGCCAGGTGATGTTCAGTGCGTTCGACAATGTCTATCGTCCGGAAATCCAGTCGATGGAGCGGTCACTGATTCTGAACGTGGTCGATTCATCCTGGAAGGATCAC
Organism: Gemmatales bacterium; assembly: GCA_046350055.1. Taxonomy (GTDB): domain Bacteria; phylum Planctomycetota; class Planctomycetia; order Gemmatales; family HRBIN36; genus JAEUIE01. Next base: position 1,778,144 of record JAXMBC010000001.1, read on the forward strand.
CTTTACACGATGGATTATCTGCGTTCCGCCATTGCGTTCCAAGGCTATGCCCAGCAGGACCCCAAGACGGTCTACAAGAGCGAAGGTATGAAAGCCTTTGATGAAATGTGGGAAGGGGATGGCAAAGCTACGGGCTCCGAACGGGAGAGCATTCAGGACAAGATTACCGATCTGATCTTCCGCATGGAAGAAGCTGTCGAGGACAACTCTGATTCCGTGCTGGCGCAGGCCCAACTGAGGCACGATGCTGCCACCCGACCAGTGCCGCCGGAGAATAGCATTCGTTCCCAGCAGGAAGAGGCTATCGCCAATAGCCAGCAGGCCGCTGGCAAGCCTCAGCCTGCTCGCAACAAGGAACCGCGCGTTGGCCGTAATGACCCATGTCCCTGTGGTTCTGGCAAGAAGTACAAGCAGTGCCACATGAAGAAGGATATGGCATAAGTACGTGCAGCGCTGTGTAATTCGGGTGTCACAGTTAGAGTGAATACACTCTAACCGTGCCCTGCACTGCAACTTAACTCAAGTAACTTGCTACTTCTTCCAAAACGCTCGTCGCGCAGCTCCCAGAATCCCGAAGAAACCCTTCGTTCGTTCCCAGAATGTCGGGCTGTGTTCCCACCGCAACATCTGGGCCAGTACCTCATCATTTGTCGCGGGAGTCGTTCCCATCGGGTCGAAGTGAGGCCGGAAGGAACCGGTTCGGTAGCTGATCACTTGTGGCGTGGTCATCTCCAGGAGTCCTTCCGCTCCCTGGGTGATTCCCCAGCCACTGCGGCCTACGCCGCCAAACGGTGTCGCGGGATGCCCTACTGGTGCTACCACATCATTGATAGTCGCCAATCCGCAGGGCAATTCAGCTATCAGCTTCATCGCGTACTGTCGGTTGCTGGTGAAGACCGACAGTGCCAGACCGTAGTCACTGGATCGGATGCCCGTCAGGGCTTCACTCACATCGGTGTAAGGCAGGATCATCGAAACCGGGGCGAAGAGTGCTTCCTTCGCAACGGTCATGCTCGGTTTCACTTCAGTCAGGATAATCGGTGCACCATCTTTCCCGGCATAGTCGCCATTGATGGGGATCAGTACCTTTGCTCCTTCATGGCAGGCAGCCTGCACCAGTTTCTCGATATTCGCCTGTTGGCTGGTCATCGCCAGCGTGCGCTGCATCGGGTACTTCGCAAAGAGTGCTGTGACCTTCTCCTGCAATGCGATCTGCAGCGACCGGGGAACGAACAACCGTCGTGAAGAGACACACGTCTGACCGGAGTTGACCGTCGTACCGAAGTAGATGCCTCGTGCAGTCAGGTCGAGGTCGGCATCGGGAAGCACCAGGCAGGCATCGTGGCCGGAGAGTTCCAGCGTACTGGGAATGAGTCGTTCGCCCAGCCGTGCCGCCAGTTTTTGTCCGGTGGCATCGTGCCCGGTGAAGACGACATAGTCGATGTCCGCTTCGGCCAGCTTCGCCCCCCATTCCCGCTCAGCGGGAAGTACGTAGACCAGGTCGTCTCCCACCCCGGCCTGCCGCAACCAGGTGGTCATGACTACCGCGGTCTGTGGGGCAATCTCGCTGGGTTTCCACAGAACAGCATTGCCCGCAGCCAGGGCATGCACTAGTTGCACACCATTGAGGAACATCGGGTAATTCCACGTGCCAATGATGCCGACGATGCCACGTGGCTTGCGGGTAATGATGTCCTTCTCGCCGAAGAGCCAGTTAGGGGTATCAAAGAAGGACACCTTGCGCGGTCGGAGGATGCCTGCTGCCCGTCTCTCCAGGAATTGACAGGCCCCTGCTACGGGCAGCAGTTCTGCTGCAATCGTTTCGCCCAACGGCTTGCGGATATCTGCCTGTAGCGCTGTTGCAAAGGCATCCTGCATGTCAGGCAGGCTGGTACGCAGCCGCCTGATTACTTGCAGTCGTTCTCGCAGTGGCGTCGCAGCCCATTCCTGTTGTCGGGCTCGCAGTTTCTCAATGACTGCTGGGTCCACAGTATCAGTCACAGCGGTACGCGGTTCCAGCGGAGCATTCATGGTTGAGCAACCAGGAGAGTAAACGACGCTTATTATAGGGAGTATTACCGTCGAGCCTGATGACATACGATGCTCACCAGTTTACGGATGGTGACAAAATTCACTGTACCCCATCATCATTTACTTCTTCACTTCAAACGCCATGACATGGTCACGGCACCGGAAGACGATCTTTCCATTGCTGATGGCCGGGTGCGACAGGCATTCTTCACCTAGTTTGTTGACGGCCAGCAGTTGAAAGGTCGGGCCTGTTTTCACAACACGTACCAGTCCGTCCTCATCTGTGCAATAGAGACGTCCATCGGCGGCAACCAGAGAGGCGGTGTAGCCACTCTTGCCACCAAGCCGTTGCTGGTAGACAAGCTTGCCGGTCTTGGCCTCATAGCAGCTGAGCACACCATTATTGGTGCAGACGTAAAGATGCTCGCCATACGCCACTGGTGTTGGCAGATAGGGGCCACCTCGGGACTTGCTCCATAGCACCCAGTCGCTCGCTTCCTTATCCTTGGGCAGAGAGATGTCACCCATAGCTCCGGGTTTAATGGCGAAGATCGGTTGAATCGGCCTGTACCCTGTCGTCAGGTAGATCAGTCCGTTCGCATAGAAGGGCGTAGGAACAGCGATCTCTGAAAACTTGCCCAATCGCCAGCGTTCTTTGCCCGTTTCCGGATCGTAGCCTCGGGCATACTTGCTGGCGACGGTGACGAGTTCCATCTTGCCGTTTTCCAGGGGAACCAGCGTAGGCGAACACCAGGAAGGTATCTCATCACGTGGTGTGAGCCACAATTGATCCCCGGTGATGAGGTGATGGGCAGACAGAAACGAGTTCTTGCCGATGTCGCACTGAATGATGACCATGTCGTTGAAGATGACAGGCGAACTACCGAAGCCCCATTCATAGTCGGGATTGAAAAACCAGCTGGAGCCCAGCTTGCCAAGGTCACGCCGCCAGTTGAGTGTGCCATCCATGCCGTAGCAATACAGCCCTTCTGAACCGAAGTTGACTACCACGACATTCCCTTCGGTTGCCACCGTCGCATTGGCATGGCTTGACTTCATGTGCCGCTTGGTCTTGGGGACCCCGGTGTAGGCAGTGCGCTCCCACAGCACCTTACCGGTATCGAGAGCCAGGCAGTACACCTTCCAGACATGCACCGACTTCTCCTGAACAGAATCGACATCGCCATACTGACCGATTCTCAGCGAGGGTTTGGGGCTGTCCTGATTGATAGCTGTCGTCAGGAATACCTTGTTTCCCCAGATGACAGGGCACGACAATCCCAGTCCCGGTAGAGGCGTCTTCCATGCAAGGTTTTTGCCCGTGGTGGCATCCCATGCGGTGGGAGGGAACTGGCCTTCGGCTACGCCAGCATTGAATTGTCCCCGGAAACCGAGCCAGGGATGGGCTTCCCTGGGCTTGTCCGTGAGTTCTACCACTGGCTCGGTGGGTACCGTGTTCTCTTCAACAGTCTTCGGTGGAGGTGACTTGGCGACCTCTGTCTTCTTCTCGTCTGTTTTTGTTTTCGGCAGTACCTTAGCGCCGGCTGCCAGTAGCATCTTGCTGATCTCGGTATGCTTCTCGTTCAGCTTTGCCAGGCTGCTATCCAGTAGTTCCTGCTTGATCCGTCCAGTGGCTAATGCTGCAGCCACTAGTTTCGGTTTGTTATTGCTAATGCCGTTGGAAAGGACACTGGCTTCTCCCTTGGCACCGGCCTTCAGCAGCAGCATGACTGCTTCGTCCTTTTCCTTCATGAGTGCCCATGTGAGCGCATCAGCCGAGTAGAAGGTGTCTTTCTTATGAATGTCGATCTTCCGCTCGATCAGCAACTTCATTGCGTCCAGATGACCGTTCTCGGCTGCATAACAAAGGGCGGTCGCTCCGTAATCAGTAGTGGTGTTTACATCGTAGCCGCGGTCCAGCAGCATCGTCAGTCGGCTGACATCTCCCGATCGTGCTGCGGCGAAGAAGGCCTCTTTGTCATCCAGTGGCCGGGGCAGGTTACGCGGCCAACTCTTGATGACAGGTGGCTGACGTCGATGGGCGACCGCAAAATATTCCACTCCGAAATCCGTGGGTTGCAGGTCGCCTGTTCGGATATTTCCACCATCATCCTTCTGGTTCATCCAGATCGAATAGAGCAAAAAGCCTGTTGCGGTTTCCTTCCAGCGCAGCGGCTTTCCATCATATGGGTCAACTGGCACTGTTGGATAGAAACTCGGTACGAGATCGATCCAACCGGTGGGCATTTTGCCGGTACTCAAGCGGTATCGTTCACTCGCCACAAGTGCAGCAGCCATCTGCAGCATTGCCCTGCTTTTCAGGTCAGCTTCGTAAAACTTGCTGAGCCCAGGGGCAAAGATGGCCACGGTGGTCGATAGCCTGGTCTGCTCTTCGATTAACTGCTGCATCTCGCCCGGCATGGGCTCCGGGGCGTGTTCCATGCGATCGAGCAGCGTCTGGAAAAAGGTCAGCTGTTTGATGCGTTCTTCGGTGATGTTGCCATACGGTGAGCCCTGAGCTCGCTCGCGAATCTTGTCAAAGAGCGAGTCAAGCCAGCCCGACAGTCCCTGTCGATCACGCGGTAATCCCAGCAGGCTTGTCAATTCGCCTCTGGAGTAACGTCCATCTTGTACTTCACGCAGAAACCGATCCAGCGTGGCCCGCTCGCCCCGCAGTCCTTGAATGAAGAATCGCTGACTCGCCATTTCCAGCAACTTGGCTTGCAGTGTCTGCAGTTGCTCCGGCGACGGTTCGGAAAGTGCCAAGGTTCGTTCGACTGCTGCACAAGCTTGCGTTTCATTCCCCAGGGCCAGCAGCAAACTGATGATCGAAGATTCATAGCGGAAGCTGCTGGGCAACTTCAGCATGGCCAGGCAACCCCTCACAGCCTGATCTGTCTGGCGATTGTTGAGCCACAGCTCAATCTGGTACTTCAGTAACTGCGCAGCGTTGCGGAATAATTGTTGCTGCATCACCGAACGCCTCATCACGCGGAATGTTTCCGATTGCAGATCGATGATCGGAAAGTACCCTGTGTGCAGCTTGAGCAGCGTCTCCATCTCTTCACGTAACTTCGTGGCCTGGCTCATCGACTGCTTGACCAGGTCCAGTTGCATCATGTTCAGTAGATTCGCAGGAGTACTTTCCATGTTTGCCAGTGCGAGGCCAAACAGATCCGCATCCGGCACCCACTTCGATTTCCACTGAAACACCACTTCCGCCAGGTTCTCATGATCGGGAACTGGCGGAAAAGTCTTAGGCCACGATTCCAGTTGCCAGTACGGTTCACGGGCAGTCAAGACGGCAATAGCCTGTTGAAGTGTCTGCTCCTGCTGCCAGTTGCGGTAGGCTTTCCAGCCGATCAGCCCGGCGACAGCCAGGAGGAAGATCAGGCCTACAATCAGCCACGAACGACGATACCAGGGAACACGTGGCCGCATATCAGCTACTCACACCAGAGTTGTTCTGGCATCTTAACACGTGCCAAGCTGGCCTGCACGGTCAATTCATCTGGCACTATTTCTCCTGATTGCTTAGACTTCCAGCGTCCCATCACCCTCGGTAAGGATGCTGAGCATGAAGCGATATTTGACAGAACTCATCGGTACATTTTTCCTCGTTTTCACCATCGGCCTGGTAGTGACCAGTCAGCCAGCCGTGGCATTTGGCGAGATGGCTATCGCCAGCGTGCTCATGGTGATGGTATACATGGGTGGACACGTCTCCGGGGCGAATTACAACCCTGCGGTGAGCCTGGCTGTCATGTTGCGGGGCAAGTTATCCCCCATTGACTTCTTCATCTATGTGATATGCCAACTGGCAGGATCGCTGCTGGCCTGCTACGTGGTGCATTTCATCACTAACAAGACTTTTGCTCCTGCTCCGAGTGCGGAGGTAACGCCGTTCGTAGCTATCCTGCTCGAGGGCATCTTCACCTTTGCACTGGCTCTGGTGGTGTTGAACGTAGCTACCGCCAAGGGAACGGAAGGCAACTCCTTCTATGGATTGGCCATTGGCTTTACCGTCTTTGTTGGTGCTGTAGTGGCTGGCAAACTCTCTGGTGGAGCTTTCAATCCAGCTGTCGGCTTCGGACCCATCTGTTTCAAGTATTGGATGGGGGGTGGCACACTCGATCACATCGGCTACTACATTGTTGGCCCCTTCCTTGGTGCTGCTGTAGCCGCGGCAGTATTCTGGATTCAGAATGCCGAGTGGAAAGTGAGTATGGAAACGAAGTAGATCTCGCGATGAATGGTGCCCCTCTTCCTCGCTTCGAGGGAGAGGGGGAAGGCTATGGGTTACGAAGTATCGGGTGTATTGCTAAGGTCCGTATCGCCTTCTTGCAACTCGCGTTGAGTGATCTGACACTTTCTACTGATGGTTTTCAGGCTCCGTCTTCGGTGGATTCCATGAAACCGGAACTTCCTTGAGCCTGATCTCTCCGGTTGCATTCACATCAAGCTTGGGGGTAAAGGTCGGTTCATCATATTTGACCGTTTCCAGCGAACCACCTCGCATCTTCAGATGATGACGCAGGCACTTGCGAAGTTGATTGGCGAGGTTTCCGGAGTGACGCAGCTCAAACTGTTCCCCGGCATATGTTTCGTGATTGAAGGACATGCTGCTGAAAACACCATCGACATAAAACAGCACAAGTTTGTCGTCGCTGTTGCCTCGCTTGAGACGCACTTCTTCGGTTTTCTCCCGAACGACATACTTCAAATCCAGTTCCGTCCAACGGAAACGGTAAATACCTTCTACATCATGCAGCATCTTCTTGAATTCGGTACTTGGCACCAGGTCTTCATTCTTGGTAATCGGGCAACAGCGATAAATCTTGGGACGGTCTTCTTTGTCCTTCAAGTATTTGCGGGTAAGCTGCATCAGTTCGCGTGACGATGGCGGTGGTTCCAGCGTGCTGGTGGTGGTGCGAAGCAGGAGGTAGGCAATGAGGCCTGCCAGGCAAAGAACAACGATCGACCAGAGTATGACGCTGAACATGTTGACCTCACTTCGGTCAATAGACAACGGGAGCGGTTATGGCGATGCTAACCTAGGGTACATCTGCTGCAAGCCCAATCCGGGCAGACCCATCCAGGGAGGCAGGAAAGCTAGGGGGAATAACGAAGGTAGCGATTAAAACGTCACATGGTATTGATATAGACTTTATCCCGTCCTTTCATCTGTCTTCGAGGTACAATGTATTCGTTCCTCGTTTACCAGAATTGCTTATGTCACCATTAACGCGACCGGCTGGCCCCGAACCAGCGTTCTTAATCTTCATTGTGGCCTACCGGGCAGAGAAGCACATTGAATCGGTGCTCGACCGCATTCCTAAAGATGTATTGCGGAATCCCCGTGTCCGCATCCTGTGTATCGATGACGCCAGCAGCGATGCTACCAGCGAACGGGCTAGTGACTGGGCAGTTCGAAATCAGGCTGACAACATCGTCGTTCTCAAGAACCCTGTCAACCAGGGATATGGCGGAAACCAGAAACTTGGCTACCGGCTGGCTGTTGACCTCGGGTTCGATTTCAGCATCCTGCTTCATGGGGATGGACAGTACGCTCCCGAATTGCTCGGCGAGTTCATTAAAACATGGCAGACTACCCAAGCCGATGTGGTACTTGGCTCACGCATGCAATCCTGGAAGTCGGCTCGGGCTGGTGGCATGCCACTCTATAAAGCAGTGGGCAATCGCGTACTTACCTGGTTTCAGAACCGACTCACCGGCCTCGGCCTGACAGAATATCACACCGGTTACCGAGGCTACAGTCGTGCGTTTCTGGCACGTGTGCCCTTCGAAGCCAATACCAATGTGTTTCACTTCGATACTGAAATTCTTCTGCAAGCCTTGCATGTGAAAGCCAAGTTCGTGGAGTTTCCCATCCCTACCCACTATGGCGATGAAGTCTGCCATGTGAACGGCATGGAGTACGCCTGGGATGTGGTGAAGTCGACCATCGCTTATCGGCTGCACAAGCTCGGCATCATGTGCTCGCTCAAGTATCGTGACCTTGATCCCACTCCCAGACCTCATCAAGGTCCACCATATCTATTGCAGCAGAAGGCATTCAACTATCTCAAAGACAAACAGCCCGCCAAAGTGCTTGATCTCGGCTGCGGTGCTGCGGAAGTACCCGGCCAGCTCGCGAATCTGGGAACTCACACTACTGGCATCGATATCCGCGTACCCTTGCCGGGCAGTGTAGACCAGTTTCATCAGAGCGATCTCGATACACAGCCACTGCCGGTGGATCCTTTCAAGTATGATGCCATCCTGATGCTCGATGTACTGGAGGAACTCAAAGAGCCTGAAGGCTTCCTGACAGCACTCCGCAATCGCAGTGAAGTGGATACCAGTCAGGGCTGGAAGTCGCCTGCGGTGCTCGTCAGCACACCAAACATAGGCCACTGGGCCATGCGTCTCAATCTTCTCTTCGGCCGCTTTACCTATAGCGAACGAGGCATCCTTGCACTGGGTCACAAGCGGCTCTTTACCAAGCGTACTTTTAAACGCTGTCTGCGTGATTCAGGCTTCCAGATTGAAAAGCTCATTCCTGTCGGCATTCCCTACCACGCGGTGTTTGGGAATAACTTCGGCTGGTTTCTGGAACAGATCAGCGATGGCTTCGCTCGCATCTGGCCCAGCTTCTGGGCATTCTCGTTCCTGGCAGTCTGCCGGCCGCTGCCGGGCGTGAAACAGGTACTGGGCCAGGCTTTGGTGCATCACAGTGCCACGAAGCCGGAGAAAGAACTCCTTCCAGGCCCCATCCCTGCACGCGAATGGGCCGAACAGCGCGAAACGGCGATGTGATCTAGCCGATCGTACTCCGACGGTGCTTATCCCCTTCATAGGCTTCGACAATCTGCTGCACCAGCGGGTGACGGACGATGTCAGCATTCTCCAGGGCGATAATGCCTATCCGTTCCAGGTTACGCAGTCGATGTGCCGCATCGATCAGGCCGCTGGGAATGGTGCGAGGTAAATCAACCTGTGTCACATCTCCTGTAATCACCATCTTCGAGCCTGTTCCCAGTCGTGTCAGGAACATTTTCATCTGCGTGATCGTGGTGTTCTGACCTTCATCGAGAATAATGAACGACTGATTGAGTGTGCGACCACGCATGAAGGCGAGTGGCGTCAGCTCGATAACATTGGTTTCGAGATAGCGGCGAACCGTTTCGACGGGGAGCAGATCTTCGAGAGCATCGATGAGAGGACGCAGGTAGGGGTTCACTTTGTCCTCGATGTCGCCAGGCAGAAAACCCAGACGTTCACCAGCTTCCACAGCGGGCCGACACAGGACCAGTTTCTTGACCTGCCCGGCCTTGAGGGCTGCAGCAGCGGTGGCTGTCGCGAGGAAGGTCTTACCGGTACCAGCAGGGCCGATACATACCGTGATATCCTTCTCGCGCATCATGCGTACATATCGACTTTGGCCATCCGTTTTGGGACGGACACCTTTGCCGACGGTTTCGACGGTGAGTTTTTCCGGGCTATCGACCTGCCCGGATCGCTGTAGCGTTTCAATGGTCAGTTGCACGTCGCTGGGAACAATGGGCCCCTGCTTGGCGATGGAGCGAAGCTGAGCAATGATGCGCTCTGCAAGGTGTACCTGATGATCAGGTCCTTCCAGTTGCAGTACTGTGTCGCGCGGTACGATGCGGATACCGAGCGCTTCGCGCAGCATGCGTAGATGCACATCACGCGGGCCGAGAACGCGAAGCACTTCATCTTGATCAAGCAGGGTTAATGTTGCTTCCGCCACGCGGCACTCCTTGGAATACACAGTAGAGACAATGTAGCAGTTTAGGTTCGCTTGTGCGCCAGGGTAGGCATCACACTCCGTGGGATAGTCGCTTGAAAGCTTCACACGATTTGCCAAGGAACAGCGGTTGCGTTAACTTGCTTGACATCTCACGGCAGTCGCTTGATGATACAGCTGTGTCGCAAGTTATAGTGGGTACAGTACCAGCAACATCGCATTCGTTACATCAGACGCAGGGAGTGAACGTGCAGGCCAGCGATATTTTGGAGTTCACTCTCTATCGAGGGCCGTGCCTGGGCGAATGTCCGGTATTTGAATTTATTGCCAGGCGAGATGGAACCTACAGCTTTAATGGTAAACGCTATATCGAGCCATTGGGTGTACAGAATGGGCAGTTCTACGAGTTCCTATTTGACAGGCTGGCCGCAGTCTGTCTGGAACTTCTCGTGTTGGAGTTAGAAGACAACTACCACAGCGATTTTGATGACGTATCTTCCCTCGATGTGTGGGTGAAGCACACGGGCGGCCACAAGAAGATCAGCTGCGATGGAGGCGATGTGCTTCCTACTAGACTTTGGGCCATGGCAGAGTTAATCGAGGTCACAATGCGAGAGGCCATGCGATATAATAAGCAACGTCAAAAGAGAAAGTAAGTGATGCATCACACTCCCGAATGTTGGTCACATGCAGGTTCAAAACTCTATGTCAGAATCGTTCGTGGTAATCTCGATGTGTACACCATGGGCATGCACGTTCTGGGTCTTCGCGATCTGGTCATGAAACGCAGCGATATGGAAGTGGATGGTTACGATATCATCGAGGTCATTCGCTACATGTGTGCGAGCGAGAGGCCCATGGACGATGGACATCTCATTGCCGACCTCGACGGTCCGCGTTTCAAAGCTGTGGCGGAATCAAGCATCCCGGAGCGACCGGGGAGCGTGATGCACAATCCCTTCGGCAAGCTGCGACTGGTGAGCTTGAGGGATCTGGCGGAGCGGAATTAACACTGTTGAATACAGCGCTGCAACTCTTCCATCTCCACCACGCTGCCTACTGCCAGGCTCGTGCGCTGGTGAATACTGGTCGGCTCAATATCCAGAATTCGCTGGCTGCCATCAGTAGCCATGCCACCGGCTTGTTCAGCAATGAAGGCAACCGGATTGGCTTCATACAGTAAACGCAGTTTGCCTTCTGGGTGCTTCTTAGTGGGCGGATAGAGGAACACGCCACCTTTGAGCAGAGTACGGTGAAAGTCGGGTACCATGGAGCCGATGTAGCGCGTAGAGTAGTTTTTGTTGAGCTTGCCTTGTCGGAGATTCTCGAGGAATTGACGATACGGCTGAGGGAAGCCCTCGCGGTTGGCTTCATTCACTGAGTAATAGCTGCCTTGCCTGGGCATTTTGATATTCTCGTGGCTCAGTACATACGCTCCGATGGCTGGATCGAGCGTGAAGCCATGCACTCCCTTGCCCGCAGTGTAGACAAGGATGGTGGAGGAACCGTACACGACGTACCCCGCTGCAACCTGTTTGGTGCCGCGTTGCAGGAACCACGAGGTAGGATCATCACGTCTCACATCCTCAGGTCGACGGAAGATGGAAAAGGTCGTTCCCACACTGACATTCACATCGATATTGGACGAGCCATCGAGTGGATCAAAGATAACAGCATACTTGGCTTCCTCGCTGATGTGCTGCTGCAGGATGACAGGATGTTCATTTTCCTCGGAGGCCAGGACGCCGACGCTTCCTCGGGTACCCAGGCTATGAAGAAGCGCTTCATCAGCGTATACATCAAGCTTCTGCTGCATCTCTCCCTGGACGTTGGTGTCGCCTTGTTCGCCCAGGATATCGGACAGACCCGCCCGGCGAATACGGGCTTGGATGAGTTTAGTAGCGAGAGTGATGCCTGAAAGCAGCCAGGAGAATTCGCCAGAGGCTCCAGGAAAACGCATTTGTTCCTGGAGTATGTGCTGCTGTACGGTGATGACGGGCTTGGATTTGGGAGAGAAGGTCATGCCCCATTCCTTGGAAGTGTGGGGTCATATTAAGGAGCCGGCTGCCAGAAGTCAGGAGCCAGAAGAAGGCTACTTACCTGGGTAGAGCCGCGGCATGACAGGAATGAGGGCGGGTACTTGGTCCTCTTCAACAGGCACCACAGCACTAGCGGGAACAATGGAGGCAGAACGTGTGACTGATTCGTCCAATACGATGGGACGAGTCACTACTCGCTTCGCTGGTATGACAGGTTCCATTACATCGAGATTGATCGTGTGTTGTACCCGTACGATCGGCTGGCCTAACAAGGCATGAGTTGCCTCATGCTCCTCCACATCCGTTGCACCGGGAGGAAAGAGGCCACTGAGTGAACTGGTCGTAATCATATTCCGTGCGGGCTTTGATGCTGGAGCCATCGCTTTCGGCTTGCTTCCCGAGGGAACGATGAGGTCGGGAACCTTATTCTTCCTGGGCAAATTGTTCACCGAAGGTAACTGCGGATAAACGGGTTCCAGTGGCACAGGTTGAGCTGGTTCGATAGTGCTGGATTTTGCAGAGACCTTGGCGGGCTGCGGCGTCACCGACGATAACGCACTACTGGACACCCCTGAGGAGGAATCTTTGACTAGTTGCCTGCTTTCGAGGACGACATTCGTATCGATAGCTGGGAGTGGCGCACTCGCACTGGCTGTCTGCACAGTAGCCGGGGCACTGACCTTAAGGTCATACCGTATCGCCTGGCAGCCTGGGATGGCCTGAAGCCCGCGGATTATTTTTCGCCTGTCGGTGAACTCTTCAACCAGTCCAGTGACGGTCGCAATACCATTCGCATCGACAGTGATCTGTAAGTTGTTGCTCAGTCCTGGAGAAGTGGCTTCAAGAGCCACCTGGATGAGCAAACGCTGTTCTGCATCCGTAGCCACCAGTGCTGGCAACGCCATTGCATTATGCACGACCAGTTGATCGATCACCACAGCGGTGCCGGCGTTGCGATGGGCAATCGCTACTGCTTTCTCGCGGAGTCGTTCGTGAGGCAGGTATCCTGTAAGGATAATGGCATCACTACCGGGTGCGGTTTCAGCTCGAAGGCGCAGGGGATAGGTACTGCTATCCTGCAACCAGGCGACTTCGATACTGGCTGCCTTAATGTCAGTGTTCACCGGAGACCCGGACACTATGCTGGTGGGCCTTTGTGAAATATCACTGGCAGGCGGAGTGGTAACTGTTGCTGGTGGTGGAGTCACTACTTTGACGCTTGATGGAGCAACTGCCACCTTGCTGGAGGCTGCTGGACTGGTTGAATTGGATCCGAATGCAGAGGGGCCACCTTTGAACGGTGTGTCAGCTTGAAGTGTTAGCGTCGAAGCCAGCAGTCCGGTTAGGGCAAAGGAGAGTTTCTTCGACATCAAATTTCTCCAAACGGGAGATCGTCGGGCTATCAGGTGTAGTGGAAAGGCAGTCTGCCGAAACCAGCCACACAGCAATGAGCATGAATGAAAGAAAGCCAGCCAGTGACCTTGCTGTCCCGAGGAGGGTGGCGGCCACGTAGCTGGCTTCAATCGCCCCGATGCCTAGCCTTCCCTGGCAGCATCGGGGTGTACCCTCCACATCCTTGCGGAGGGGTTCCCTCTTGGATTAGCGGAAGTTGCTGCCGCTCGTCCAGTTGAACATGGACTGCTGATAACGGGGATCGTTACCTACACACAGGTGCAGGTGATCCTTATCCATCTGCAGCACTTCGGTGCGTTCGTTCTCGACCCAGTATGCCCAGGGCTGGTCTGACTTGACGCGTTCCTTCCAGCGAACTGTCACTACGTAGTGACAGTGGTGGAGTTGAGCGGGTCCAACCAGTGGGAAGTAGGTGCAAGGGTCGATGGAGTCGACAACCTTCTGGATATCGAACTCGAAATCGTCGCGGAACTCTTCAGTGATGAAGGGGATGCCACGCTTCACGCGAGGCAGTGCGCGAACGATCTCTTCTTCGGAAGGTGGATCTTCGCAAGTGGGAATGGGCTGGCCTGGCAGAATCGGAGGCAGCACGGCAGCACGCTGGTAAAGGCGTTTGTCGTACTTCTCATTCATCCGTTCGGTGACCCATGCAGGCTGAGGCACAAACGTCATTCCTGCCCAGCAACCACTGAGTGAAACAGCCAGGACAGTGCCGAGGATGGCTCCGCCGAGTGCCCGCGTGCTTAACATGTTCCCCCTCCTCCGCCTGGGCCTTGGCGACGCCCCCCCTGGGCGTAGCACCAACGCTTACGGTGTACAGCAGTGGTTTCATCGTCGGTGACTGCTGGTGAACTTTAAGGGTTTTGCGGAAGGGAGCGATTCACCTACATGTAGTGTTCCAGAAGTCGCCCGGTAAAGCGCCTCCTTTACCCAGTTTCTCTCGTTTGAAAGATGTAAATGGTAATCCGCACTATCTTGATCCCTGATGCAACTATAAAACAAGGGGGATTGAATAAACGTGTGATTCCTACCTCGGAGCGATGCCTTTGTTTGGCACTGCTGAGCCAACTCCCACCGGTCAGGCTCTCTTCGCAATTATTCTGATGCAGCTGATTGTCATCCTCGCTGCTGCCCGCCTGTGTGGTCGGCTTGCCCGCTTTGTACGTCAGCCTGTTGTGGTAGGGGAAATTCTCGGCGGCATCATACTGGGACCGTCTCTCTTCCAGCCTCTCTTTCCCGAGCTCAGTGCTTACCTTTTTCATCCAGTCACCAAGCCTGCCTTTCAGGCCATGAAGGAATTGGGGCTGATGCTCCTTCTCTTCCTTGTTGGGATGGAATTTGAGTTTTCTCATCTTAAACATCTGGGACGGGCTGCGGTCTCCATCTCTGTGGTGGGTATTGCCCTTCCCTTTGTGCTCGGTTTGGGGCTTGCTCCGATCCTCCATTCACAACTCGAATTGACTACTCCATTCTGGGGACTGGCCCTGTTTCTTGGCACAGCACTCTCCATCACCGCACTGCCCGTGCTGGGCAGAATCATGATGGAATTGGGAATCACCAAAACCCGGCTTGGCACTGTCACTATCTCTGCAGCTGCTGTCGACGATGCTGTTGCATGGATTCTGCTTGCTACTATTATTGCTGCCATTCACTCTGCATTTGATCCGCTCTTGATGCTGCGGATGTCGGGCCTGACACTGCTCTTCCTGGGTGTGATGATCTTTGTCGTCCGTCCGCTGCTACACAAGCTTATCGATTGGCACCTGCGTCATACCAGGCAGCATCTCGACACCTGGAGTCTGGCGGGCCTGTTGATCCTGCTTTTCCTGTGTGGTCTGACCACGCTGAAGATAGGCATCTTCCCGGAGTTTGGCGCCTTTGTACTGGGGGCCTGCCTTTCAGGTCATGCTAGGCTGCATCATGCGCTGGGTGATTCGTTCCGAAACTTCATTACTGCCTTCTTTCTGCCCATCTTCTTTACCTACACCGGGCTGAATACCAATATCGGGGGCCTGAATTCCTGGCTTCAGGTCGGCTTGACTGTGCTGGTCATTGCAGTTGCAGTGTTTGGTAAGTTTGCAGGATGTACCCTCATCGCCCGTTGGAATGGCTTCGCCTGGCGTGAAGCTTCCATCATTGGAGCGATGATGAATACGCGTGCCCTGGTAGCCCTCATTGTGATCAATGTTGGCTTCGAACAAGGTATCCTTAATCAGACTCTTTTCACGATCCTGGTGCTGATGGCTATCATCACTACCATCATGACCACCCCGTTCATTGGCCAGTGGTACAAGGGCACCGAACTGGAGCCAGCCATCGCCCAATCGGGGTTCTATAGTAGGAAGTAACCCTGGAAGGATCCCCATGCTCCCCCTGCTTCTCTCTCTCCTTGTCACACAGCACGTTGATCTCGACAAACAGCCCGGCATCGTCAAGCGAGAGTTCATCTACGAAAAGGCTCCGTACCCGGAATGTCATGCATCCACCATTGTCGAGACGCCGGAAGGGCTCGTAACTGCCTGGTTCGGCGGTACAGAGGAAAAGCACCGGGATGTTGGAATCTGGGTCTCGCGCCTAGTGAATGGTAAATGGACCACCAGCGTGGAAGTTGCCAATGGCGTAATTGATGCTACTCGACGCTATCCCACCTGGAATCCGGTACTGCATCAGATCAAGGACGGTCCGCTGCTCCTCTTTTACAAGGTCGGTCCCAGTCCCTCAACCTGGTGGGGCGAAGTCAAACGCTCGAATGACCATGGCAAAACCTGGTCGCCAGCAGAGAAACTTCCCAAGCACATCGTCGGCCCGATCAAGAACAAGCCCATCACCCTGAAAGATGGAACCATCCTGAGTGGCAGCAGTACCGAGCATGCCGGCTGGAAGATCCACTTTGAACGCAGCAGCGATAATGGCAAAACCTGGACCAGCACCGGCTCTCTGCACGATGGCAAGGAAGTGCGGGCCATTCAGCCTACGATTTTCATTCATCAGGATGGTCGGCTGCAATCTCTCGTCCGCACCAGTGGCAAAGGGAAGATTTACGAAACCTGGTCCAGCGACGATGGTCGTACCTGGTCCAAGCTCGCTCCCACTACGCTACCCCACCCTGGTTCCGGTATTGATGGGGTGACCTTGAAAGATGGTCGCCATCTGCTGGTTTACAATCATGTCGATAAGGCAGGCGTTGCGACGCATGCCCGGTCGCCCCTGAATGTAGCCATCTCCAGGGATGGCAAAGTCTGGGAGGCAGCGCTGGTGCTGGAAGATGAAAAAGGTGGCGAGTTCAGCTACCCCGCAGTCATTCAGACCAGCGATGGCCTGGTGCATATCACCTACACCTGGAACCGCAAGAAGATTCGCCACGTAGTGGTGGATGTAAACAAGCTGGAGTTGAAGCCGAAGTAGGGCTGCTCGGGAATCACTTCAGGATAATCAGCAACATCACCACCGGGGTGATGGCCTTGATGGAATGCTTGAGATGGGCAGCCATGTGTACCCAGGTTCCGGAATGGGCCTGCTGTACCTCCTCACCAAGACCTACTTGTGCCTCGCCCTGTACGAAGAAGAGCATGGCTGGCTTGGACGCAGTATGTTCCGATAACTCCTGCCCCTGCCCAAACCCGAATGCCACTGCTTTCAGTTGCTCATCCTGATAGATCGCCTTGCTCAAGATGCCATCGACAGGAGGTTTCACTTCCTGAGCCAGATCGAGAATATGGGTATAGGCTTTCATGTGGCTTGCTCCATGGGTGAACCTGGCTGAATCGTCCATCAGCCCGCTGCCGAATATCCACTCATGATCATAAGCACTACCAGCCTGCAAACCACCAACGCTCAATGGAAATCCTGGGCAGGGCTCCTGCTCTGGTTGCTGATTTGTTTCAGCATCGCCGGGCTGGGCGGCTACCTCACCAGTCTGGGGCTGACTGGATATTACGAACTGCTGAGGAAACCCTACTGGACGCCACCCGGCTACGTCATCGGTATGGTGTGGAATGTACTCTTTGTGATGATGGCAGTCGCTATCTGGCTCGTATGGCGACGGGTGGGCTGGTTCCACTGGGCTGTCATCGCCTTCGTCGTGCAGTTGCTGCTGAATCTCGGCTGGTCCTACGCCTTCTTTACCCTGCAATGCCCGGAGATGGCCTTTGGAGAACTCTGCATCCTCTGGCTGTCCATCCTGATCACAGCAGTTCTCTTCTGGCCCATCTCACGTCTGGCTGCCTGCCTGATGATCCCTTACCTCGCCTGGGTACTCTTCGCAGGCGGCTTGAATTACACCATCTGGCAGATGAATTGAATCACGCCTGTTACAGCCCAATCAGAATCGCAATGATGCCTGAAGTTGGCTTGGTGGTGGTGGGAGGCTTCAGGTTGGAGGGAGAAGTTGTCCCTTGAGGTGCTGGTTGTTTGACGGGTGTGGCCTTATCCTGTCGTTTTCGGAGAGTCACGCTTTCATTTTTATTGACGGTTTCCGTGCGGCCTGCGACTGACCGGGTCGTGGTTGACTTACGGGGGGCCTAGTGCTTGCGGGGACCATCGGCAGTGGCCAGTGAGGTCAGCGAGAGGAAAACCAGGCTGGCGAGCATCAGGCGGAACGAAGTAAGCAGGTTCATGGGTAACTCCTGAGTTAAGGCAACGTCGGAACTGAGTATCAGTTCCTCACAACAGCAGGTATCCCGCAGCGGTCAGAATCTTTCAGGGAAGCGCGGGTATCGCTGTTCTTGCTACCCCTCGTGTTCCGCGCATCCCTATACTGAATAACGACTTATGACCATTTCCTGCGCCTTTGCTCATTTTGTCAGTTCAACTTCGCGCTCCGTGTGCGCGAGGCATGGACTTCATCGGGGAAGTCTCGCTTCCATCGCTTGGATACTCCTGTGCGCGCCGTAAATACATTGGCTGCAATGAGTTACGTCTGTCGCTTCGATGCGTATTCAGGCATCGCCTGAAACGACATCCATCCTTGCACCGTGTGTGCGCACATCGCTCGATCTGCAGACATACCAACTCTTCTGCAGTGTTGTCATCTCGGCGCCGCGTGTGCGCGCACCACCATGACTTGCGTTTCTTAACAACGAGTTGCCACAGAACGGAAGGCTGCTTGTGTGTAGCTATTATAGTATGTCGACAAGTGTACAGTTCAGTCACTGGTGGGTCTGGCTACACAACGGCGGACTTACGTCGCGCCGCTCTTGCAATACAACGTTGAGTGTGAGAACGATCCGCGTCAAAAATTCTCGTGATAAATGCTGTACGAATTCGCTTCGATGTTGTGAGGTTTGACAGGAGCCGAAACGCACCATGAAACCGAACGCATCACTTCTAGCAGGCAAGTCAACGTCTTGCGCAGAAAGAGTCAACAGGCAGTTGTCGTCCCGTTTCCTGATCGCTGGGCTTGTTGCGATTCCGTGCGGGATGCTGCTGCTCTATCTTGGACTTGCACTCGGTCTCGGTGGAAGTGTGTTCTTCAGCTATGCATGTTTTGCCATTGGACTAACAGCTTCTCCGATTCTGCTGCTGATTTCAGTCATCCTGAGAGTCATTCCACTACACAAGCAATCCGTTTCGGAGCATCCAGCCAGGCATTCGCTACTCTGGGTGGTGGTTCTCTCCCTGGTCGCGTTTTTCATCATCGGGGCTATTGTTGAACTCCTGAATTCGCGGTATTCACCTGGGGCTGCGCCTCCCCCCTACGAAACCGTGAAGGACGACATGTAAGCGGTGCAAGGGTCATTGCCCGGACTATGATGCTGTTCGGTTCACGGTTGGATTTGCATCTTTTCGCTGTCACAGCCTTGATGTGTCACTGTACAGGATGGTGCTTCCTTCAGTCCACACATCAGGAGAGCAATCATGCTCGCTCGAACCGCGATTCTCACTCTGGTCACCCTGGCATGCAGCAATTCCCGAGCCGACGCACAATTTGGCTATGGCGGATACCTCTCCTTCGACAACGACGCCTACCTGGTACCGTTGCAGCGTATTGTGGCGGAGGCAGACGCTCGTGCTGAGCAGTCGGTTCAGCAGTTGATGCGGATGCCCGAAGTGCAACAGCGATACCAGGAATTCCGCCAGGCAGGTGGCACGCTGAATTATCATGCGTACGTCACCTGGTTTGCACGCACCGCGGGCTTTACGCCACAAGGTGTGCGCCGCTATATCGAACGCGAACGGCAACAGGTTGCCCAGCAACGGCAACGTGTACAGGAACTGAACGATGCGAATGATGAGGCCCGCCGCAATATGCAGTCTGGCATGGATCGGGCCTATCAATGCCATAAGGAAATGGGAGACATGATTGCAGGTAACAGGCATTACACTGATGCGGATGGCAGGAATTATGTCCTCCCGTTCACCCGCCCGGGATATTACCAGGACAGCACCGGTCGTGTGTTTCATCTCGATCGTTGGGGCAACTACCACCTGCGCACTGAGCAGGGATACTGGATGCCTTTGCAACAGAAGTAAGAATGCATGATGGGGGTGGTACTGCATTCGGTTGCCAGTTTAGTCTAGTCCGAATGCAGGGTAAGTGATCAAGCCGATTATCATTGACAGCGATCACTTGGTTCATCAACATGCCAATGACAAAATGGAGGTAACTCTATGTTGATTCCCATCCCCACTGGTATGAGTTATTCGTCCCAAGTGAGTGGTTCCACCCTCAAGAAAGTGCGTTGCGAGAGTTGTTATCAACATTACCTGTATCAGATGGCTAGAACAGGAACGGGTTCTGGCACGAGCTTCTTGTTTCTGGATAATGCAGGCGCCGCTCAACACGCTCAATCGGAAGCAACGCAGGACTTGTTGCGTCAGTTAGAAATCACAGTGGACGTGGTGCCTTGTCCGCATTGTGGCTGGTATCAACACGACATGGTGATGACAGCTCGGAGAAGTTACCTCCGATGGATGGTGAATGTGGGTGCCTGTCTGACATTGGGGATGGTACCTGTCGGCGTGATTGGCAATTTCATGAACACAGATATCGGTCGTCGAGAACCCGTCATTCCAACAGATTATTTCTGGCTGGCGATTGTTGCTGTGGCCCTTCTTGGTGTCGGCTTCATTGTGGTAAAGCTGTATCTATCATCTCGATATGATCCCAATGAGCAGGATCCGCAAACTTCCATTGCCCTGGGTCGTCAGCGTGCCATATTGCTGGAAGAGGATCAACCAGTGACGAAGTTGTGACTCAGCTTGTCCGCAGGAAGTGCAAGTCATGCGGAGGTCTCGCTTGATCGAGAGTACTCGTTAAGCAGTGCAGGACTTGCTGTGCAGTGAGTCATTGACTGTGAATCAGGGCAACCAGCTTGGCAGGTTCCGATCTACGCGCATGATGATATCGTCGAGACCGGCCCAATCGCGAGCGCTGGACCATTTCCAGTCAGTGGCGAGTGCAACCAAGTTGGCTCGCACGGGGTTCAGATGCATATAGTCAACCGTCTGATGCGTAGCTGCAGGTTCGATCTGGTTAGCATCGTACCCCGGCCCCACTTGCCAGAAATGGCGATAGGTACGACGGGCATTGACGACAGTCAACTTCTTGAGGAACACGGGTGCATGGATCGACAAGTAGCGGATGGCTTTCTTGCTGACCGGCTGCTTGATGGATTGAAGGATGTCATCCATGCGATAGACAGGATGACGGGGACAGATGAGCAAATGCGCATGATCGGGCATGATGACCCAACCCCAGAGATCGAAGTCGTGCAGCTTCCGGGCACGCTCGATGGCTTCGATCAGCCAGAGACGGGTGCGATCTTTGTTGAGAAGGGGGATACGACGGTAGGTGGAGAAGGTGAGGTAGTGGGCATGCCCCGGGATATTGTAATGCTTGATGGTCTTGCGATGGGTTGACATGAGGTGAAGCTAACTACGGATAGCAACGAATGCAATCAAGAAACAGTGATGCTGTAGTGATGCTGCTGTGGCACTGCTTTCGGTACTCCGCAAGCAGTGCAGGTGTGCAACAGTTTCGCGTGATCCAGCACTGCTTAATGAGTACATGAAGCAGTGCCACGCAAGTCTTTCTCTTTAGAGCAGTGCCACACAGCCGGGTGAGGTCTGGCTACTGATTGTCATTCTTGATCGGATCACCTTGCTTGACTTTCCAGTTGTTCGGCGCTTTCATTTTTTCACGATAGGACTCGCCGCCAAACTCGGCCCACACTGCCAGGCCGATCACCAGAGGTACAGCGGCAAAGTAGGGAAGCAGGTAAATCAATGACGATTTCCCAAATGTACGGAGATAGATGGGATAGGCGAAGGGAATGAAGAGGCATGCCAGGCCCCAGCCAATGCTCGTTGAGAATGGCAGCACAACAACAAACCATAATTTGGTGATACAGAACCACCCCACAGCAAAGAGGACGAGCCCGATTCCTATATATTCGGTCACAATATGCTCCAGTTTCGGTTTGGCATGCGGACGTCAACGTACATCATCCAAGAGAGACGTGCCACGGAAATCTTGTACACCACTTTTCCACAGATCGAAGTCGTGCAGCTTCCGGGCACGTTCGATGGATTCAATCAGCCAGAGACGGGTGCGATCTTTGTTTAGGAGAGGAATGCGACGGTAAGTGGAAAAGGTCAGATAATGGGCGTGGCCTGGGATATTGTAATGGTTGATGGTCTTGCGATGGGTTGACATGAGGTGAAGCTAACTACGGATAGCAACGAATGCAATCAAGAAACAGTGATGCTGTAGTGATGCTGCTGTGGCACTGCTTTCGGTACTCCGCAAGCAGTGCAGGTGTGCAACAGTTTCGCGTGATCCAGCACTGCTTAGCGAGTACGCGAAGCAGTGCCACGCAAGTCTTTCTCTTTATAGCAGGGCCACCCAGCCAATCCCCACGCTTTCGCTACCTTGGGGAGTATTTAGATTCTATCTTTCTTAGCGCGATTACACTTTTCACACAATAGTCTAATATTGCGGGCAGTATTACTTCCGCCTTTGCTAAATGGGATTACATGGTCATATTCAAGATTTTCCTGGGATTTGCAAATGACACATGCGCCATTGTCTCTTCGCCAAACAGTAAGTCTTACATTATCAGAGAGAGAGCGCGATCTACTGCTTGTATTTTCGACGACGCGTATAGTCACTTGCTTTTTGCAGTATCTGCATTCCCAAGTCATAGATTTGTAACTTGGACTTGCAGAAACAGTATCCCATAAACACTCACCACATCTATAACAAGGTTGTGAAGGCTTAGTTTTTTTTTTGCATTCGCGAAGCTTCTGGTTACGAGATATGTATTGTACAATCTCTCTGCTGCGTTTCTCTTGTGCTGTCTTATTATTAGTCATTGGCTTGCCCTCTACTAAGAGTATCTCAAACGGTTTGCGTTTGATTAGTTTTAGCATATTTCTTAATTGCTGATAGGAATTAGCACGGTAGTGTAGATTGAAGAATACTCCTTCCTCGAAAAATGTTACTTTATACTTCATGTGTCACCGGAGTAAATTGCGAATTGTACTTGTCATATCAACGATGGCATCCCCGGGTTTACATCCGGGCCGTAGTAGCGTAGTGTCACCAGCGGTTCGCTTCCGTTGTTGAAATAGGTGACGCCTGCCTTCGCGCGGTCTGCTGTCACGAAGACTTCGTCTTCGGTGAGTTCGCCGAAGCGGATCATGGCGGGGGTTTGCAGGGGCAGGTTGCCGATGAGGCCGGAACCCTGGACAGCGACGAGGCCGTAGCAGCCGTTGTCTTTAATGGTGACGCGGACGCCGGGGTTGATCGTCAGCTCCTTCGCGCTGAACAACTCTTTGCCATTCACTTTGCCATACACGATCCACTTATCGACGTAGCCTGCGCTGGCGGTGTCGCCGTCGGGGATGGGTTCCAGGTAGTTGTTCTTCTTGAAGTTCGGATCGACGTTCTTTTCCCAGTCGAGCTGGTTGACGAGGTAGTCCAGGTCCTTGTGCTTGGCAGGCGGAACATCCTTCACCAGCAGGCTCCAAGGGACGACGCGGCCTTCGACCATGCTTTGGTACATGCCGAAGACGTCGGAGCCCCACTGGGGTTCATAGGTGACGAGGGAGCCTGGGGCGTGGAGGACGCAGGGAGGGATGAGCCAGCCGGTGCCGGGTTGCAGGCGGTAGGCTTTGCTGAAGTTGAGGATGCCGTTGTCGCCTTGGTTCCAGTTCTCCAGGCAGCGGCGGATGTCTTCCTTGGTGGTGCCGGGCTCGAGGCCCATGAAGGTGTAGGGAAAGTTGTTGCCGATGGAGTTCATCTGCGGGGGGAAGTAGTACGATTCGGGCTTGCCCTGCTGGCCGACGAGTGCGGCTTGCTCGTCGTTCTGGTGCATGTGGTGGGGGATGGGGCCCATGTTATCGAAGAACTTACTGTAGACGGGCCAGCGCTGGTACTTGTTCCACATCGCTTCGCCGATGAAGCGTTTGCCTTCGAGGGCGATGGCTTCCTTCAAGGTGAAGAGGCGTTTGCCGTCTTGCACAATGTAGCTGAGGCCTTCATCGGGTGGGGCCCCTTCGTTGGCAGCTGGCGTTGTGGAGGAGAACCAGCGTTCGTCGATGCCACCGCGGTGGGCGCCGAGGGCGTAGATGTCAGCGGGGTGAAGCTTTAGTCGGCGGCCGGGGGTGAGGAAGGAACGGGGGACCCAGGTGGGGGCGAGGCGAACGATGCCTTCGCCGGCTTCGAGGATTTGCTTCACGTCTGCTGCATTCGCCATGGTCTTTAGTCCTGAGTGCTGAGTCCTGAGTGCTGAGAAAGACGACTTTCATCTTACTGATAGCTGACAGCTAGAAACATCTTGATGGAAGCCGGGGCATGTGGCAAGGGAAAAGTGTGGATCATCCACCGACACGTTTGACCTGGTAGCCTAGCTTTTGCAGTTCGGTGATAATGCGGTCACGCTGGTCGCCCTGGATTTCAATGCGGCGGTCTTTGACGGTGCCACCGGTGCCACACTTCTGCTTGAGCTGGGTAGCAAGAGAGTGCAGGGCAGCATCGTCGAGGGGCGTATCGAAGATGGTGGTGACGGGTTTGCCCTTGCGGCCTGCGACTTCGCGACCGACTTTCAGGGTGATGGGCTTCCTGCTGGCTGCAGGCGTGGGCGGTGATTCCGGCATAGTGAGCACCGGTGGCCCCTGGCGAACCCCACCTGTCAGCAGCCTGGCTACGAGTCCTTTCACCTCGGCATCAATCAGTTCGACGACGCCAGGCTGATCGGGAACATCCCAGAATTCGACTTGCTCCAGTACGGTGGGGTGGCGTTCGAGAAGAAGCGGCCGATGCTCTGCATCCTGCAGGGCAACGATGCGATGAGCCTGTTCCAACTCTGAAGCAGTGACGCTGGCAGGCAGGCGAGTGAGTGCGTCGCCAGTGCTGATGCCGCGTGCCTTCAACGCTTCCAGGGCGATGGTGGCGATGGAGCCGACGTTGTTCACACCCCGTTCCAGTGCAAGTCCACGGGAGGTGGCTAACCAACCGAGCCCCATCTTGCTGGCGACGGCATTAAAGAGCACTTCCGCCAACCGGCTGCGGTAGTAGTTGCCGGTGCAGAGGAAAAGTACGGTGCGGTGGGTGGGCTTGGCCATGATGAACTCGTGCAGGTTCTTCCAGATTATGATGCTGCCCGGTGAATTCCAGCCAGAGGGTGGGCCGGAGTTGGCCTTGACAAAAAAGCAATTCCGGTTATCACCCCCGCTCGAAGTGGGATGCTGTGCCTTCGTCTTTGAAGGCAACAGCCCGTGTGCCATCGGGGGATGGCGGCAGCTTGCTGCCACGTGTTTCCACAGGGGGGAAGTCGCTGTGAATGTTGCCTGTTCCACACTCTGTTTCAACCGTCTGCCACTCGATCGCGCCCTCAAGACCATGGAAGAGCTGGCGTTCAGCAAGGTCGATGCGACCATATCGCCCAACAGTCCACACATGACGCCTGCTGATGTTGCTGCTGATCCGGCCCGGTGTGCCCGGTTGCTGCGGTACACGTCCTCCGTTGCCCCGGCAGCACTCAACGTGGAATTTGAACCAAACCTGGACCACGAGACGTTTCTGACACAGTTCGAAGCTATCTGCAAACTGGCCCGCAATCTGGGTGTTGCCACGCTGACGATGCCGGCTGCTCCGGCGAACAGCAAGTTTGAGGCAGAAGTCGCCCGGCTGACGGAACTGGTCAACCTGGTAGCGCCTTATGGCCTCGTTCTGACCGTGGAGACCCGTATTGGCACTCTGACCGAGATGCCTGACACGGCGGTCAAGCTATGTGAAAAGGTACCGGGCCTGGGGCTGACGCTGGATCCCAGTCACTACATCTGCGGGCCCAACCAGAACAAGACGTACGACCAGGTGTATCCTTATGTGCGGCATGTGCACTTGCGTGATACCGGTCTCAGTCCGGACAAGATGCAGGTCCGGGTGGGGCAGGGTGAGATTGAATACAGCCGAATCATCACGTTGCTGGAAAAGCATCACTACGATCGGGTGCTGACAGTCGAGATCATGGACAAGCCCGATAATCCGTTCCCGATGGAGACAGAAGTGCGGAAGCTGAAGTATCTGCTGGAAAGCCTGGCAGCGTAGTCACCAACAAGAAAACGAACACAGGCCAGTCAGATGACTGGCCTGTGTTCGTTATGTGATCGGTTACCGTTTGCCGCCGCCACCACCGCCACCTCCACGGCTGCCACCTCCCATGCCACCGCCGCCCATGCCGCGGGCTCCCCCCATGCCACCAGCAGCGCCGCCAAAGCTTCGACTGCCTCCTGCATAGCCACCCATGGACGGGTTGGAGAACGAGCGGCCAGCGCTGCTTCCCATGTTGGGCTGCGAGAAGCTGCGTCCCATGGTGGAGGGGTTGGCGAAGCCTCTGCCAGCCGAACTGGAGAAGTCACTTCCACGCATGACGTTTTCCATACCACGGCTGCTGCCTCGCATGCTATTCAGGCTATTCATGTTTCGACTAGCCAGGTTGTTGGAACTGCTCGGCAGATTGCGGGTTGCTTCGGAACGGGTGATGGTACCTGTGGGTGCAGACCTCACTGCATTGTTGATCTGGTTGCGTAGTGCAGCTTCGTTTCCGGCATAGGAGGGACGGGTATTCATCGTCCGCGAAGCCGTGCTGCTGGTGCGCATCGAATCCAGACTTGTTTTGCCGCTGGAGCTCAGAGTCGCATTGCGGATGCTGGTGTTGAGATCGCTGGTCCTGGCTGTACTGGTCGTACTCGGCGCTGGTAGATTGCGGGCAACAGTCTGGTTGCGGAGCACTTCCCTGGCAGGTTGCACGATGTTGTTGGAGCCAGCCTGCTTCAAGGCGCGGTTGGCATCCTGGATCATCTGGCCCTTGTTGACACGATCAGCCAGATTCCGCCCAGCCTGCTCGCCACCAATCTTGCTGACTAGATTGGTGGCATTGTTCAACGCAGCGGGGTTGATGTTGTTGCCGCGGCCTTGCGGATTATTGCGAGCCACATTTCGACCTGGCCCCGGGATGACACCGGCCGTACGAGCAGCATGGTGTTGCTGGGTGTTGTGGTGCCAGTTTTGATTTTGACGGTTCAGCCAGCAGTAGTTGTGGTAGTTCGGATTGCAGAAACCGCGTCCACCCGTCCAGCACCAGGGTCGGTAGCCAGCCCCCCAGAACCAAGGGCCGCCGAAGTTGCCGAACCAGTAGCAGCCGAAGCCCGGACCGATGTAGAGGTTGTCATAGAACCCGCCGTAGCCCCAACCCCAGCCACCGCCAAAGCCAATGCTAATGCCGAAAGTAGGACAGAAACGCCAACCCGGATTGAGCCACAATGGCGAGGTGAAATAGACAGGAGCATAGAGCAGACCACGGTCTTCAAAACAGTAATCCCAGTAGCCAGGTACGAAACGGTAGCCGCTACCGGTGTAGAGGTACTGGCTGGGAGTCCAGATCATGCCGTCTTCAATCTCGCCCCAGTAACCTGGTCGCCAGACATAGTTATCATCGCGATGTACCCAGTGGCCTGGAATCCAGTGGGCATCTTTGTGTGGCGCGGGGATGTTCGGTCCAGCCTCGACCGATTCAGGAGGCTTGGGCAAATCGATGCGCCAGCTGTTTTCATTGGAAGGCTTCCAGTAGCCGGGAATGTAACGGTGTGTACCATTTTCCACCCGCCATTCACCGGGTGACCAGGCTCGTCCTGGAGGCGTGTTGCGCCAGAAGCCTGAGACCCAGATGAAGTCCTTTTTCTCCTGGTCGAATTGCCAGTAGCCGGGAATCCACTGGACGTCGTTGCCGGAAGGTTTTTCATCCGGAGGCAGTTCCGGAACTGGAGGTGGTGGTGCTTTGGGAGCGGTAAAGCCTTCCTTGTCGCCACGGACTGCTGCACCGGGGTTGGCAAAGGCTTCATGAACCGGGCCACGGTTCTCTACCTGAATGCCAGATTGCCCTTTTTCACCGGTATCGGGTGGGTTGGTTGCTGGAGGTTTGGGCACGTCCTGCGCTGCGAGAGCAGTCAGAATCAGTCCTGATGCAAACATTGAAAAACAATGATGACGACTCATGAGATGAACCCCTGCTGTATCTGCATTGTAACCTTTAGACGGAATGAAGATATGTTCTTGCGCCTAAAAACAGCAATTGAGAGTGGAGATTTGCTACCTGGGGCGTAGAGTTTACGCATTTTTACTGAATTGCCAGGCAGTGTACGGAGGCACTAAAACTCGGTGACAGGTTCGCCTTCAGCGCGTGTTCCGAGAGCCCGCCAGAGTGCCTGGGGAATATCATTCGTCACGAATTGAACATTTCCACCCACCATGAGTGCATTCACACCACTGGGATGATACCCACGGCTGGTCACCACACGATAACTCTGTCGGGGCGTGTTCGGACCGAAGCGTGCCGAAGTGAAGTCGACATCATGGGTGACGCCATTCCGTACATAGGGTACCAGAGTATTCGGAGGAAATGTAGTCGTCATGCCGCTTTGCAGCGTGCGGCCACTTACCCATTGTGTATGGCAATAGTCAGGATCAAAGTTGCCCCCAAACAGTGCAATCTGACCGGGAACGGAGGGAGGCGGCGCATCGGGGCCGGGTGGTTGCCCACCATCCAGGAGTGCGGGAACGAATGATTTCACGTCTGCTGCTGCGAGCGTAAAGCTGAGGCCGTCACGGATAGCGGAGAACGTGAATTTCTGATTCATGCCGAAGGCGCCGTCGCCCGCTTTGCCGGTCTGCTGATCAATCGCCATCCAGGTACCGATGCAGAATCCATAATTGGTGGGGTAGAATTCAACCCCTCCATCAGGTCGAGTACGATCTTCGCTATCGCTGGGACAGCGATAGAGCTTGATCTTCTGGCGACAGATGTCGGGCTGGGCAGCGAAGCCTACGGAGTAGTTGATATTTTTGTGGAGGTTATCCTGCTCGATGTAGGGGAGCAGCCTGGCATGGATGGAGTAGCCGGAGAAAGTACTTCCAACAGTGAAGTTGCCTTGTGGCGGCAGGCTGCCATAGTCGTGGTAGTAGTGATGAAGAGCTACGCCAATCTGTTTGAGGTTGTTGGCACACATCAGACGATCCGCAGCCGCGCGTACTTTCTGAATAGCAGGTAACAACAATGCTACCAGAAGCGTGATGATGGCAATGACAACCAGTATCTCAACGAGAGTAAAGCCGCGACGGGATTTCATTCGTACCTCCTGCGGGCCAATACTGGATAGTGTTACTTCCAAGCTAACTGGCATGCACAGGATACGCAAGTGGCGTCTGGATCGATCCTGGCAAGAGCTATTCGCGTTCGAGAGTGGCCTTGGCGCCGGCTGCGGTAAGAGCTTTGACGAGCGCTTCAGCCTTGTCACGAGGTAGTTTCTCGGCCAGAGGCTGATCAGGTGTCTTGTCCACCCGCAATTTGGCCGCCTGCGGATCCAGACCCAGGACATCTTTCATGGGCTTGAAGAGTGCTGCAGGACGATTGAACTTGGCCCTCAGCACCACGCGATAACGATCCACTTCATCAGCCAGCAGCCTGGCAAGCGCATCCCTTTGTTCTTTATTCAAAACGGCCGAGAGCTTGCTGTCACGCTCAGCTTCCAACTCCGCGATCATGGCTGCATATTCATCGTTGAGCTTTTTGAGTTCAGCCTGTTGATCCGGCTTCAGATCCTTGAGCTTGGGAAGGAGTCTGCTGATGGAAGGCTTGGCAGGAGGCTGTTCATTCCTGGTAGTAACAGATTTGCCGGGTGGCTGGCTGAGAACGGTCAGCAGGATCAACGTCATCATCTGTCAGTCTCCTGTGGTGTTTTATTTTAACACCGACAATACCATCTTAGCACCGGCAATGACGAGAACGAGAGCCAATAAGCGACGAAGCAACAGCGGACTGCCACGACGACTACCGTACCAGGCTCCGAGCCAGCCGAAGACGGCGACGAGAACCATCCAGAGCGGCAGCAGTGCAGGTAACTCCACACGGGTGCCTTGCTGTTGCCACCAACCCAGCAGGGCGGCTGGAGAATTCGCGAGTATAAACGCAGCCGAAAGCCCTGCAGCCTGCCGAGGGTTGGCCCAATGGCCCAGGACCAGGAGTGGGGTCAGAAAGATGCCACCACCAGTGCCAGTGAGTCCAGAAAGAAAGCCGAGCCCTGCGCCTACGAAGACTGCAAGGTAAGGTGACATCGACTGATATTCTGAGATCAGATGAGAGGGAGAGGTCGATGCTGAGAACCAGAGTTTGAGAGCAGCAGTCCAAAGTACCAGGGCAACCAGGACATAGTACCATCCTTGAGGCAAGACAAAGTAGCCTCCCAGGTACGCAGCTGGTACAGAGGCGATCACCAGCCAGAGCCAGACCTTCCACTGAATATAACCACTTCGGGCAAACTGGAGGGTAGCGATACTGGCCACGACCAGATTCAGACACAGCGCTGTCGGCTTCATCACTGCTGCGGACAGTCCCATGATCGCCATGGATGCCTGATAGCCCGAGGAGCCCGCGTGGCCTACGGAGGCGTAAAGTAGAGCCATCGCTGCAAAGAGCAGGCACAATAACAGATCATAGGATTCCAATGGACATCCCCATCGGCTGATCGCCTGCTAACTACTGTAGGGATGGATGGGAAGCTGTCGTCCCATTACCACGAAGCGCTTTCCACTTCGTCTTCCACGCCGATGAGCTGCCGCAGATCGTTCATCTGCTCGAAGTACTCGTCGCTGGTGCTGTGGATATGTTCCTCTTCGGTGATGATGAGGAGATCATCTTCACGCAAGACGCCATGCCGTTGCAGAATGGCTTCAAAGAGATGGAGCTGAGGGCCGTAAAGATACAGGAGCTTGTGTTCGTCGAAGTGCACTTCGTAATCACGTTCCGCATTCAGGACAGCAATGCCGGTACAGCCATCGTTGAGCAGCAGGTCTTCAAAGCCGCAAAGGATGCTGGTAAGCACAGGCAGGTCAATATCAGTGCGCTCCCAGGTGGCGGCAATGGGTGAGCCATCGCTGGCGGGTTCCATCTCATGGCTCGATTCCAGGATGAAATCGACCACTTCCCCCAGTGGAGTGAAGAGTTCCATGAGGATGGGCAGCAAATGATGCCGGGAAAGTGCAGCAGTCAGCACCGGCATTCGCAAGCCGAGTTCCGGATCTTTATAGATTTCGATGCGGTAGCCTTCGCGGAGGGGAAAGCGAGGCTTGTGCGCCGGGCGGATAGCCTGCGTGAGCGCAAGACGCTTGCCACGCGCATGCGATGGCCCGCGCTGTAAGGCGGCGGCATCCTGCGCCGAGAGTTGCCTCCCTGGCTTTCGATCCTGCGGCATGGCTGCTCCTCACCCAGAGTGCTGCCGAAAAACCCCTACTACCGATACGTTCAGCAGCAGGCTCTGATAAGATGCTCAAGCTTTACGTCTTGGGCACTTTGAAGTATACGCTCCGCTGACAATCAATGCCAATCGCGGCTCGGCAAATAGTGTCAGCCCCCTGTCATTCTTGCGCCTGTTGCGCAGGATGTAGCGTCCAGATGACGGCAGCGCTCCATTCCCATGCGATATTCTGACACGTCTCGTATATAATGCACCTCACCGCTCGTGAGACCCCTCATGGCCCGACTGCTTCTGGTGCTGGTTGTGACGTCCTTGACACTTGGTTCGTCCGCAAGCTTTGCCGCCGACGAGGACTATCGCATCGAGTTGCTCGGCTTTGTGGATGCAAGCCAATTCCCTGAAGTATCGGTCCGCTTTCGCATCCTGGACAGGAAGGGCGAGCCGGCGAAGGAGTTGCCTCAGGCCGACATTGTCATCCTCGAAGACGGCCAGGAAGTGCACCGTATCAAGCCCAAGGTGCTGCGAGAGGTGCCCTCAAATGCCATGCTGGTGCTTGATACCTCAGGGAGCATGGCCCGACAGGAAAAGCTGGCCGAGGCGCAACGGGCATCCAGACTCTTTCTGGAACGGCTCGATCCGGACACGGGATGTGGACTCGTCCTGTTTCATCATGAACCCTACGGCCGTTATCAGCCACGTACTGATCGTGCTCCATTGTTACAGGCCATTAACGAGTGCCAGCCAGCCGGTGGCACCGCTTGCTTTGATGCCATCCAGACAGCACTGAACATGCTGGGCAAACTGCCTTTGGATCAACGGCAGGCCCTCGTGGTCATGACCGATGGCCGGGATGTGAATAGCTCTGCCAGGCTCGACGAGATCATTCAGCTGGCCAAGGCACGTAAGACCCCGGTACACACGATAGGACTGGGAGAGGCAGGAAAGCAACAACCGGTGCGAACGATGCTGGTGCTTGATAAGAGTGGCAGTATGTCGGACCGGGGGAAGATGAACAGCTTGAAAAAGGCAGCACTTCGTTACATCGATCTCTTACCTGAGAAAGGTGCGGAGACGTCACTCATTACATTCAGTTCTGTGGTGTCGAATGCGGAGGAGTTCACCGCCCAGAAGTCACGTCTGAAGGAGAAAGTGCAGGCGATACGTCCGAGCGGCGATACCGCCATCTACGATGCTTTGTGGGAAGCCCTGGAGACGATGAATGCTGCCCGTGCCGCCAGTCCTGGTCCTCTGCCACGTCAGGCGCTCATCCTTCTTACTGATGGATTGGATAACCGCAGCAGACACCAGCCGCTGGAGATTGTGGAGAGAGCCAGACAGGATGATGTCCGCATCTATACTCTCGGCCTGGGCACGGGGCGTGAAATCGATCCTCGTGTACTTCAGGGACTTGCTGAAGAGACTGGGGGACAGTTTTTCCATGTCGAATCCCCTGACCGACTGACCGAGGTGTTTGAGGAACTCTCCATCGCATTGCATGATGATGGCATTGATGAGCAGGCACTTCAGAAACTGGCAGCCAGCACTTCGGGCATGTACCATCATGTACGTGAGATTGATAAGCTTCAGGCAGCTTTTGCTCAACTGGCAGCAACC
Source organism: Gemmatales bacterium (assembly GCA_046350055.1). Lineage (GTDB taxonomy): Bacteria > Planctomycetota > Planctomycetia > Gemmatales > HRBIN36 > JAEUIE01. The sequence continues at coordinate 1,810,766 of JAXMBC010000001.1, forward strand.
GTGGAAAATACGCACAGTATTAAATTCACCAGCCGGCGAGCCAGGCACGATGGTACTGCCCGTGGCATTGAGATCAGTCTGGGGAGCATCAGTACCCTGCAAGCGGGATACGCCACACATGGCTTACTGACGCCGCAAACGCATTCCGGGCTGTATCTGCTCGGCCTGGCGGTGCTCATGGGATTACTGCTTGGACCGCTGCTGTGGCGTACGCGGGCAGCGTAACCCTTACTTGCGTTTTCGCTTGGTCTTGCTCTGTTTCGGTTTAGCGGGTCGCTGCCTGGTCTTGGTACGAGGCGGGCGGCGAAGGGCTTCTTCGACTGCGTCCTCTTCCGCCATGCTTGGCCTGGCACCTGCCAACGCTGTGCCTGCAGTAGGATCTTCCACGACTCGGAAGTCGAGCCGTCGGCGATAGACATCCACTCTTGCGACTTCCACCCACACGGTATCGCCGAGTCGAAATCGTCTACGCTTACGACCACCCACCAGGCTGTGTGTCGCTTCGTCATAATGGTAGTAATCGTCGGCCAGTGCTGCGATTCGCACCAGTCCATCAACAGGTATCTGCACCGGTGTGCAGAAGAAGCCAAAGCTCTCGACGCCGGTGATGATGGCCTTCCAGACGCTGCCAAGTTTGTCGCTGAGGTAGTCAAGCAGGCGTATCTTGATCAGTTCCTGCTCAGCCTTGGCTGCACGACGTTCCATATTGGAACAATGCTCCCCTAGGGGGAGGAGTTCACGCAGATCTGCACTCACCTTGCCGGTGGATTGCCAGCGAGCCAGAAGCCGATGAACGGTGAGATCAGGGTAACGGCGGATCGGTGACGTGAAATGGCAGTAGTTATCGCTGGCCAGTGCATAGTGAGCTTCATTATTTGGTGAATAAACTGCCTGCTTCAGACTTCGCAGCATGGCATAGTGTACCGCGTGACGATCAGGCCGTTTGCTGGCTGCCTTCAATAGTCGCTGTAACTGAAAACGATCAGTCGGTGTCTTTCGGTTGACTTCGTATCCAAGAGCCTGCACGAAGACGAGGAAGTCTTCCAGCTTCACCGGTTCCGGGGCGGGATGGATACGGCGAAGGAAGGGGACATTGAGATCATCCAGTTTGGTAGCCACCGCTTCATTCGCGCTGAGCATGCATTCTTCAATGACCTGGTGCGAGATGTCCTGTGAAGCCAGGTGCGCACCATCGACTTTACCCTCGGGAGTATAGTCGAGTTCCACTTCGGGCATGCTGAGTTCCAGGAGGCCCTGTTTGTAGCGTCGCTTCTTGCGAAGGAGGGTGAACTGGCGAAGGAGGAGCAGTTGTTGTTCGATGGCATCCTGCGAGCCGGGAGCGTTAGCCCCCTGAGCCTTTGCATGCTCCGCATAAAACTCTGAGACTTGTTCGTAGCTGAACCGCCTGGCGACCTTGATTGCGCCGCGAACGAACTCGGTATGTATCGGCTCACCTGTAGCATCAAACTCCATCAGTACGCTCTGTACATACCGTACCTGCCCTTCCTGCAGGCTGGCCAGGTGATTCGAGATGATCTCCGGCAACATGGGGATCACCTTCTGAGGCAGATACACACTCGTGCCCCTCTCACGTGCATCCTTATCGAGCGGACCCCCATAAGGCACGAAGTGGGCGACATCAGCAATGTGCACGTCCACGTACCAGTGCTTGCGTGATGGATCGAAACGGATATGAACCGCGTCGTCGAAATCCTTGGCGTCAGCCGGGTCGATGGTGAAGATGGGTTCGCGGGTGAAGTCACGCCGACCCTGGAGATCTTCTTCGTTAAAACGGCTGGCCTGAACCCGTGCCTCCTCCAGTGCTTCGGGAGAGAAGTGCTCGGGAATGTTGAAAGCACGGATAACGCTCAGCGTTTCCACGGTAGCACTGTTTGCGGGGCCAAGCACTTCGGTAATGACGCCTTGCCCGCTCCGCTCCACCGTGGGAAAGCGGATGAGTTCAATCACTACCTTGTCGCCAGGCTTAGCTCCCTTGACTCCCGGATCGCCGACATGGACAGGCTCGGTAACAATGCCGCCATCGACGATGACATACCCTTGTCCCCCTTTTTCGCTGTAGGTGCCTACAAACTGTTTGGTACCTCGCTCCACGACACCAGCCAGCATGCCCCGGGGTCCGAGGCGGGACTTCCCCTTGGCGACTTCGACCAGGACTGTATCGCCCGACATGGCGTCGCCAACGGAAAATGCCGGGATGTAAATATCTTCGCCTGCGGCCTTATCCAATGGACGCACGAAGCCGATGCCGCCTGTAGCCAATCGAATTGTGCCTTTGATCAACTCAGGCTTCTGTGTCGAGCGAACTTCGTGGTTCTTGCCGAAGCTGGCCTGCCCTTCCCTGACGAGTTGCCGAATGGCATCGCGGAAGGCGTTCTTCTGACTTGGCGGAACCTGCAACCGCTTGGCGAGTGCTTTGGCGGTCTGAGGCTTGTAGCCAGGCTTGGTGATGTGGTCGAGCAGGCGATCGAGCCAGGATGTGTGCATACGGATAGTATAGTCAGGCTGACGACGGGGCTGACGGGAATCGTATTGACATGCATCGCCAGCAGGAGGTTCGGCTCAAGGAGCCAGTATGCGTTCAGCTTGAATGCGAACACTGTCGCTGTACCGGTAAACGCGAGGAGGTAGGTACTGTAACGGCAATGGAACCGGCGCGACCTCGTATGCATCACCCTGGATGGACTTGATCAAGGCTAGCAGCACTACGCCATCTGCAGGAAACGTTGACTGCCATTCGTTCACGACGAGTCGGGATGGCAGAGGTGTGGGCCGAAGGGGTTGCAGGCTGTCTTTCAGTGTTTTGACGATGGTCACCGTGGCTTTTCCCTGGTCCACCGTGACCGTGCCGGCTACCACCAGGCTGGCGGAGTAGAGCTGCGGTGCGGAGACTACTACGGGGTCAGCAGCCACCTTGACCATGTAAATCAGCCAGGCTGTCCAGGCGATGGCGACACATGCTGCCAGGGCGAAATAGACGCGGTAACGCTTCATGCACCATCCCTCATTCCTGGGAGCATTCTACGGCGAATCTGCAGGAAAACAGGTCTTCTTGCTGTTCTCCCTTGCCCGGCGGGGGGGCAAGTCTTATGGTAACTAGCCTGAAAGCATCTGATTCGGAACGTACTATGTCCATCGACAAGAGTCTGAAACGCAAGAGTGGTATCGTCCAGGTCCGCAATGTCCTTACACGGGTGGAACGCATCACCAAGATGAAGGAAGAGGACAAGTGGATTGAAGGTACGAGCCCCTATGGCATTCCCAAGACCCGCGTGGTCAAGGTGATGCTGAAGAAGCCCAAGAAAGCCAAGGCAGCTGAGGGTGAAGAAGGCGCAGCAGCTACACCGGCCGCGGGCGCTGCAGCACCCAAGGGTGATGCCAAGAAGAAGTAATTGCAGTTCATCGAAACTTCAAGCGGCGTGAGTTACCTCATGCCGCTTGTTCGTTTGCCGTGAACATCCTGCCCTGCTCGATCGTCCTGGTGGTATCCCACGGCGAGGCTTCCCATGAACGATGTTGAATTCCTCCGTGCCTTTGAAAAGTGTACCCTGACCCCGGCAGATTGGACGCATGAAGCCCACGTGCGTATGGCATGGCTCTACTTGACGCACAAGCCCTATGATTCAGCCCTGGCCTTGATTCGCGCAGGTATTCAGAATCTCAATGCCAGGGTGCTGAAGAAGGACCTGGCTTATCACGAGACAATCACAGTAGCATTTGCCAGGCTCATTGAAAGTGCTCGGCGCAGGCTGCCAGCGGCACACTCGCTGAGTGATGTCAAGTTACATGCGCCTGACCTGTTTGATCGCCAGCTTTCCGCAGTCTTGAAATACTACTCACGCGAGAGGCTGTTCAGTGCCGAAGCGCGAGCAGCCTGGCTGGAACCTGATCTGGTACCTTTACCGTCCTGGTGACTTCCACAGGAGAAGCAACCCGGCGAGTACTGCGAAGCCAGGCATCAGCAGCACCAGGGAAAGGGCTGCAACTTCGGTGTCAGCTCCGGCATGCAGTTGTTGAAACACATGATGCGAGAGAGGCAAATAGCCTGGAGTTGTCACCAGTTTGCTCGCACTGATCTCACCCAGAGCAAGCAGTGCAGTTCCGAGCATGATAGCCAGCCCCGGCTTCCATAACCGTGGCCAGAAATGCAATTGAAATCGCTGCCAGGGAGAAGCTCCTTCCAGCCAGGCAGCTTCTTCCAGGTACTGGGGAATCTGCCTGGCGATCGGCCACAAGGCCAGCCAGGCGAGTGGAAGAAAGCGCAGGGTGCAGACCCAGATGTTGGGCACGGGCGATGGCGCGCTATAGAGCCAGGGAGACAGCCAGCTACCGCCGGGCAACTGGATAAGTAATTGAATCAGACTGAGCAGGCCCAGGCCGAGCAAGGGCCCCGGCATGGCCCAGAGTATGGCCATCAGCCACCATACTCCGCGGTGAAATATCATGGAACTGCGTGTGAGCCAGAGTAACAGCATGGCACTTAGCGTCGTCAGCAGCCCGGTTCCCAGGGCGACTGCCAGGCTGTGGCTTACCAGTGCATGTTGCACGGTCAGGATATGCCAGAGGCGATTCCAACCCGCGATCCATGACCAGTGGGGAGTATCGCTATAGACCATGCCCACCCGCTGTACCAGTCCCCACAAGGGCACTCCCAGCAGCAGTACCAGTATGAGCAACATCCATACTTGAGCCGCTATTTGCCAGCCGTGGAGAGGCAGCCTGTGTTGCCTGCTGAGACTGGGCCATTGATGTGGAATGATCTGTTGCCAGCGATGCATCCAGGCCATCGTTATCAGCACCATGACGATGCACCAGGGAAAGATCGCTGCTAATGCACGGCTGGTCTCGTCCATGCCTCCTGCGGTAAGCTGGAGATATACCTCTTCGGCCAAGGTACTTATCTTGAAGTAGTCGGTTACACTGATCTCATGCCAGGTGGGCCAACTTGCGACGAGCAGTGCCATACCGATGAATGGCCAGCAACGGGGCAAGACGACATGCATCAGTACTCGCCGCATCGGTGCATAGAGCAGCATTTCCTCTTCCAGAGCTGGTTCGACCCAGGCCAGGCCCAGCGACAAAATGACAATCACCCAGGGCAATCCGAACAAGGCATGCAGGAGGACCGTGCCAGCCCAGCGTGTTTCGATGGGCCATAGCGCAGGGAGCGGTGCACCCAGCGTCTGCAACACCAGATACCAACCACTCAATAACATGGGTAGCGGCACAACCAGAGCCAGTGCAATCAGGATCGACCAGCCGCGGCGCCACTTCAGCTGAGTGCGCACCAGCAAGACCGCTGTGATGAATCCTGTGATGACTGCCAGCAGGCTGCTGGTCAAGGCAATAGTTATTGTCTGTTGAGCCAGGTCAGCCAGCCGATTCCCTTCACTCCAGATATGCCAGGCGGCTGGCGTTTGCAGCAGTTCCATCACCGGCATGATCACTGGCAGGGCCACAAGCAACAGAATCACGAAAAAAGCTCCTCCTTGCCAGAGGAGCCAGCGACGATCTGGTAAGGTGACGTTCAAGGCAGTTACCAACCCCTGGTGGTGGTAGTGACTCGATACAGCGACTTGTCGGCTGTAAGGAAGAGGGTGCTGCCATCCTCGCCGAAGCCACAGTTGGCAGTGGCGCAACCGGGGTCGATGCGACCCAGATATTCCGCCTGGGGAGTGAAGACCCAGACGCCACCCGGACCGGTGGCGAAGAGATTGCCTTTCACATCTACCTTTAAGCCGTCAGGCAGTCCTTTCATCCGGGGTACTTCTTTAGTGACGTCGTAGAAGACTTTGCCGCTACCCAGCGTGCCATCATCCTTGACGGGATATGCCATCCAGATGGATTTGACTGGGTCGGAATTGGCGACATAGAGTGTCTTCTCGTCGGGTGAGAAGGCAATACCATTGGGGCGACTGAGTTCCTTGGTCAGCAGGGTAACCTTGCCATCCTTGCTCAGGCGATAGACACCGCAATAGGACAACTCCCGGGCTGGATCATCGGCACCTTTTTCCAGGCCATAAGGTGGATCGGTGAAATACAGGTCGCCATTCCGTTTGAAGGCGAGATCGTTGGGGCTGTTGAAGCGTTTGCCTTCGTACCTATCAGCCAGGGTGGTGAAGGTCTTGCCATCACTGTTGAGCAGAGCAATGCGGCGGTCGCCATGCTGACAGAGCACTAGTTGCCCATCAGCGTTGAGCGTCAGGCCATTGCAGCCCGATTCGCCACCTCGCTTGGCGGTTCCGGTGTAGCCACTGTGATGCAGGAACGGCTGCAGGCCCTTGGTCTTCGACCACTGCCAGATCATGTTCTTGGGGATATCTGAAAAGAGCAGTCTGTTCTCCTTCGGCTGCCAGATCGGTCCCTCGGCCCAGTCAAACCCGCCCGCCAGTTTTTCCAGTGTTGCTGATGCAGGCACCAGCGTATTGAATCGGGGATCGTGCCGAACGATTTGTTCTGCTTTGTGAGAAGCGGAGAGACGCGACGTCAAGGATAAGGCGGCAGCTGTGGAGAGAAAGGTGCGACGATTCATGTGGGGTACTCCTGTGGTTTGTAGTGGAACTCAGGAATGAATATATCGCAAGAGAAAAGTAACAATTCACAATTACTCACCAGTCTAACAGTCAAATGGCCGATAATCGATACGGGGGATCGTACGAATGCATCGTCTCATTGTGCTGCTTGTAATTCTGCTCATGGCAGGGTGTTATTCCGAAACAACATGCTGCTCCTCAGACTCAGTGCTTCATTGTGTTGACACTCGGTTTCATCTGGAAGGGTTAAACAGCGTAGAGCAGATTGTTCCTCAGGAGTTCAATGCAGAGAAACCGCTGCTGGAAGATCACGCCGTGTTGCTGGCTCTCTGGAATAACCCAGCATTTCAGGACGCACTGGTCGATCTTAAGCTGACCAGAGCTGATCTCATACAGGCTGGATTATTGCCTAATCCAGAAGTTGTCTATTACTTCAACGTTACGGACAAGCCACTCAAGTACCTCGTCGACTTCCCAATCGAATCACTCTGGCTTCGTCCCATTCGTATGAAAGTAGCAAGCGCCGAAAATATTCGCGCGCAGGAACGACTCACGCAACTGGCGCTCGATCTCATTCGCGATACCAGGCAAGCTTTTGCGGATCTCCAACTGGCCCGTGAGCGTGTGCGTATCGCAGAGGATGCAGTGAAACTACGTGGACGTATTGCTGAGTTTGCAGAAACGCGATTGAAAGCGGGTGATATCAGCCAGCAGGATGCTGCACTTGCCAGGATTGATGGATTGCAGGCGAAACAGGATGTCATACGACTGCAAGTGGACATCACACTGGCAGAAGAACGCCTGAAAAATCTGATGGGGCTGTCGATCATGACATCTCCATTAGTCATTGCCAAACCAACAGTTGCCTATCCTGAAGCAATTCAGGTTGAAGCACTAGTCAAAGAGGCTGGTGAAACCCGTCCTGATCTGCGTGCTGCGGAGGTTGCGTTGCAAGCAGCAGAGGAGCGGTTGCGTCTTGCTCGCACCAGCTGGTTTCGCTTCCTGGGTATTTTCGATGCAACCAGTGGTAAAAATGGTCATGAGCCTGGACCCGCTTTTCGGATAACCATACCTCTTTTCAATCTGAATCAAGGTGCTATTTCGCGTGCTGAGGCAGAGTTGGAACAGCTGGACTATCGACGCAATGCCATTCTTAATCAGATCATCACTGATGTGCGGCAGGCAGCAGCGAGATATTCTCAATCGCAAACTGAACTGATAAGTCTTCTCAACAAAGTGCTGCCGGAAGTGCAGGCAGCAATCAAGCGTTCGGAGCAAGCCGTGCTGGCAGGGAATGCACCGTATCTGGTTGTGCTGGAAACTACCCGCCAACTCTTCGACACATACAATCGTGAAGTACAACTGGTTGCCGAGCGTCAGCGGGCCTGGGCTGATCTGGAACGAAGTGTTGGCCGTCGGTTGTCGCGGGAACCCATCCCTGTAGTGACCGGGAAGACACCTTGAGTGCATCCATGAGTTATCGCAGCGGGATCCTGACCGGATTGCTCCTCGCCATGCTACTGGGGGGAGGCGTTGTTGCTGCCTGGTGGCTGTGGAACAACAAAACGATTGATATCAAGAAGAGTGCACCACCTCCGATCCCGGCCACCATTTCGAAAGTGCTCAAAGAAGATCAATTAAATAGCGTGACGCTGACCGCCGAAGCGGAGAAGCTTCTCGCTTTGCAGACTGCCCCAGTCGAGAAGAAGAAACTCCGTCGCCATCGTGTTTACGGTGGGGAAGTCATGATTCCTGTGGGGGACACGATCATTGTGTCCGCCCCGTTTAGTGGTGTACTGCAAGCGGCATCCAACGCAATGCCTGTTCCCGGAAAGATGGTACAACAGGATGACGTGTTATTTGAATTGCTGCCCCTGCTCACGCCGGAAGGCCGAGCCAACCTGGCTACCGCCAAAGTGGATACCGATGGTCAACTCAAGAATGCTGAAACTCAGTTGGAAGCGGTTATCATCGTCTTGAACCGAGCCAAACAATTGCTGCAGAATGGCGCTGGCAGCGTCAGGCAAGTGGATGAAGCCCAGGCCCAGGTAGACCTGGCAAGGAAGGTGCTCGAAGCAGCTAAGGCGCGGCGTGATCTTCTCAGTAAAGTCATGGGTGAATTTGATCGAGGTACCGCTGCTGCCATCGTGATCAGAGCACCGGCAAGGGGGATGATCCGAAACATCTCTGCCCGCCCGGGGCAGTCAGTTCCCACTGGTGCACCGCTCTTTGAGCTATTCGATCCCAGCCGCATGTGGGTCCGAGTGCCAGTGTATGTGGGTGATCTGAAGGAACTCGATACTCGTGCCGCGGTGACAGTTGGCACTCTTGAAATGAAACCCGGCTCAGGTGGATTGACTGCAACGCCTGTCGCTGCACCTCCTTCTGCCAATGCAGTGGCAGGAACTGTTGATCTCTTTTACAAGCTGGACAATATCGGTGTGCAATACAGTCCAGCGCATCGTGTGGGGGTAACAATCGATCTGAATGACGATGCCGAGTCACTAGCAGTTCCCTGGGCTGCGGTAGTGCACGATGTCTATGGTGGATCGTGGGTTTATATCAAAACAGCAGAGCATACCTTTGTACGTCATCGGGTCATCGTGCGGTTCGTCAAAGATAACCTTGCTGCATTGATCCAGGGCCCAGCGGCTGGTTCGCAAGTCGTCACCGCTGGGGCAGCGGAACTCTTCGGTACTGAGACTGGCTTCAGCAAATAACGAGGTGATCGATGCTCTCTCGCCTGATCGAGTCGTCGGTTCGCCTGCGAGTGGTGGTCCTGGCTCTAAGTGTCATCCTTCTCATCGTCGGCACCCGGGCTGTTCAGCATGCCCCACTAGATGTCTTCCCGGAATTTGCTCCCCCCATCATCGAAATACAAACAGAAGCTCCCGGCATGTCCACGGAAGAAGTGGAAAGCCTTGTTACGGTGCCTCTCGAAATTGCTCTCAATGGCATCCCCAGCGTGCAGACGGTTCGTTCCAAGTCCGTGCTGGGCCTTTCGCAGGTCGTGCTAGTACTGGAAACCGGGGCTGACCCCCTGCGTGTTCGTCAGATGGTACAGGAACGAGTCACAGCCGAGGCTCGTCTGCTCCCCACAGTAGCCAGGCCCCCGGTGATTCTGCAGATGCTATCCTCCACCAGCCGTGTCATGAAGATTGGCATCTGGTCGGACACGCTCAGTCAGCGTGACCTCACAGAACTGGTACTGTGGACGATTCGCCCCAAGCTCATGAGCGTGAGTGGCGTTGCCAATGTCGCGATCTGGGGACAGCGGGATAAGCAGTTTCAAGTGCTGGTTGATCCTGATCGGTTGCGGCTGAATAACATTACCCTCGATGCTGTCCAGCGTGCGGCTGGCGATGCTGTTTCACTGGAGGCAGGCGGATTTGTTGATACTCCGAACCAGCGTCTCGCCATCCGGCAGCTATCCACACTCCATGATGCCGATGATCTGTCACAGACAGTTGTCGATTTCAAGGCTGGCGCACCGGTACGGCTTGGTAACATTGCGGATGTTGTCATCGGTTCACCCCCGCCCATCGGTGATGCTGTCATTAATAGTCAGCCCGGTATCCTGCTCATTGTCGAAAAGCAACCACAGGCTAACACGCTGGAGTTGACCCGCAAAATTGATGAAGCCATCACTACCTTGATGCCCGGCCTCAAAGATGTTCATATCGATCCCACTATCTTTCGCCCTGCGACATTCATCGAACGAGCTCTAGATAACCTCACTCATGCACTGGGCATAGGTTGTGCCCTGGTAGTTGTCATCTTGTTGCTGTTTCTTTTCGACTGGCGCACAGCAGTCATCAGCCTGATTGCCATACCACTTTCCCTGGCTGCAGCGCTACTCGTCTTCACGATGACGGGTGCGACTATCAACACCATGGTGCTTGCGGGACTGGTTATCGCTTTGGGCGAAGTGGTGGACGATGCAATTATTGATGTAGAGAACATTTCGCGCAGGCTGATGTTGAACCGATCTTCAGCAACTCCCAAGTCATCTTTCCGAATAGTTATTGATGCTTCGCTGGAAGTCCGCTCAGCGGTGGTTTATGCCAGCCTGATTGTAGTGATGGTGTTTTTACCCATTTTTTTTCTTGATGGTCTGGCAGGGTCGTTCTTCCGACCACTTGCTTTCGCTTATGTTGCAGCGATCCTGGCTTCTCTCTTCGTAGCGCTTACTGTCACACCGGCCTTGTCGTATATGTTGCTGACAGGACGAGAGCAGCGAGCCCATGAGCCGGCACTGACACGCTGGCTCAGGAGTATGTATGACAAGATCTTGCCCATATTCCTGAATCGTCCATCCACTGCCCTGGTAGCTATTCTTGTAGCCTTCGCGCTCACCGCTCTTGTAGCCAGTCGTCTGGGGCAGGAGTTTCTGCCTCATTTTCAAGAGACTGATTTCCTGATGCACTTTGTAGAGAAGCCTGGCACCTCCATCGAAGCCATGCAGCGCGTAACTATTGAAGCCAGCAAAGCACTTAAGAAGATTGACGGAGTGCGGAACTTCGGCTCGCACATCGGTCGAGCGGAAGTGGCAGATGAACCCGTCGGCCCCAATTTCACCGAACTCTGGATCAGCATCGATCCCCATGTTGATTACGCGTCCACCATCAAGAAGATCGAGCAAGTGGTATACGGCTTCCCGGGCCTCTACCGCGATCTTCTCACGTTCCTGCGAGAACGAATCAAGGAAGTGCTGACTGGTTCCAGTGCCACCATTGTGGTCAGGCTCTTTGGCCCTGATCAGGCGGTGATACGAGCAAAAGCACGGGAAGTGGAAGCTGTCATGAAGACGACCGAAGGTGTCGTCAATCTGAAGATCGAGCCACAGGTCATCATACCTCAAATTGAAGTACGGCTGCGGCCCGAAGCGGTTCAACGCTACGGCTTAACCGCAGGGCACATACGACGAGCCTCGACCACGCTTCTCAAAGGCTTGAAAGTGGGTGAAGTGTACGAAGGTCAGAAGAAGTTCGCCGTTGTTGTCTGGGGAGTGGCTTCGATACGCAGCGACCTGGCTGCAGTGCATGCTCTGCCCATCGATACGCCCTCAGGCACCCAGGTACGACTCGGCGATGTTGCTGAAGTCGTGATGGTGCCTGCCGCCAACGAGATCAAGCGTGAGAATGGCTCACGCCGGCTTGATATCACCTGCAACGTCAAGGATCGAGATCTTGGTGCCGTTGCACGAGAGATCGAATCCAAGGTGAGACAGTTGACCTTCGACAGAGAGTATCATCCGGAATTCCTGGGGGAGTACGCTGCCCGGCAGGAATCGACCCGCAAGCTCTATGCTCTCGCAGCATTGGCGCTGGTGGGTATTGTGCTTTTGCTTTATGTTGATTTCCAGGCATGGCGTCCAACACTTCTGGTAGCACTTACGGTGCCATTTGCACTTATTGGCAGCGTGATTGCGGTTGAATTCTCAGGTGGGATCGTTTCGCTCGGCTCCATGGTTGGCTTCGTGACAGTGCTCGGCATCGCTGCCCGCAACGGAATCATGATGGTCAGTCACATTCGTCATCTGGAAAGGGAGGAGGGGATGCCTTACGGGCGTGACCTCGTGCAGCGAGCTGCAAGTGAACGACTTTCCCCAATCCTTATGACCGCTTTGGCCACTGGACTGGCACTTTTACCACTAGCCATCACAGGGAACAAGCCAGGACAGGAAATCGAGTTCCCGCTGGCTCTTGTGATTCTCGGAGGGTTAATCACCTCAACTATATTGAACTTATTCTTGCTGCCTCCAATCTACGTGCTGTTCGGCCGTTCTGCATTGACAACTGACGACTTGGAGAAAGTATAATTCGAACACGCCCACAATAAGCATTTGGAGAGAAAGCTGTTTAAGAGTTCACGTCCTGATGTGCTGCATGCAGTATTTACGAATCACTAAAGGTGATTAGCACGAAGAATATGTTATGACACTTTGTGGAAACGTAATCCATGCTTAACTACCTGAAACTGTACGGCATCACACTCGTGGCGTTTCTTGCCATCGATATAGCCTGGCTCGGGTTTATCGCCCGCAGTTTTTATCAGCGTTATCTTGGCTACCTGATGGCCCCTGCGATCAACTGGTATGCTGCGTTCTGTTTCTACTTACTCTTTATTGTGGGATTGCTGGTCTTTGTTGTTGAACCAGGGCTCAAGGAGAACTCCATTATCTCTACGTTGTGGCGAGCTGCTCTCTTCGGACTGGTTACCTATGCCACCTACGACCTGACCAATCATGCAACCGTCAAAGACTGGCCACTGATGGTTACGGTGATTGACCTGATCTGGGGTATCGTGCTGAGTGTGGTTGTCAGTTCGATCAGCTTCTATGCCGGAAAATGGCTGGCGTAGTGCGCAGTGATGTCATGCCTGCGGCAGACTTGTCTTTTATCTGGCTTTGGGCCACCATGGAAAGAAGCTATTTGTTCGGAGGATGTAGTCAGCATATCCTGGCCTGGTCGTTTTGAGTGTCTGTTCCAACAAAGGTACGCCCGACACTTGCATTAACAGAAAGGACATCACGAGCGGACCGACGATAGTCCACCAGATGTGCTCTGTCGTTCCTGCCAAGGCTACACAGTACAATCCCCACCAAACAAGGAAATCGCCAAAGTAGTTAGGATGTCGTGTGTAATACCACAAGCCACGGTTCATGACTTGCCCCTTCGATCCGGGATCTGCCAGGAATCTTGCGAGCTGATAGTCGCTTACTGCTTCAAAAAGTAGACCAGTGGTCCAGAGTGTGATGCCAGGGATATGCAGAGGATGCCAGGTAGTATTAGCCTCCTGGATGCCCGCCTGAATCGGTAACGAAATCAGCAGAATCAATGCACCTTGTGGCAGGAATACAACCCATAGGCTGGAATAGACAAATGCAGGCCCGCGAAGGTCGCGCATCACTCGATATCGCTTGTCTTCCGGCTTGCCAAGATTACGCCAGGCCAGGTACAGACCCAAACGGCAGCCCCAGAGTCCAACCAGCACAGGTAATAACCAGTGATTGAGACCATCGCTCGCAGAGCATAGTTCCGAGGTGATGGCTACCAGCACGAAGCCGAGACCCCAGGCGATATCCACAATAGCGACGTTACGCAAGCCAATGCTGAGCAACCAGAAGAGCAGCATCCAACTCAGGATCACAGCAGCATTGATCAGGAAGAGTTGGATCATGCTTCAGGCTTGCGGATTAATGAAGAGGAAGAGTGTTGCCATCGCAGCTGGTCGTCCAATCGTTTCAACGGATCCGCTAGACTTTGACCCATTCCAGTTGGACCAGACCAGCAGCCTTCTCATGGAAAACCGCTTCACAGCTGGCCAGATAGAAATCCCACATGCGGATGAATCGTTCATCAAAGCCCAGTTGACGGACAGCTTCCAGCTTCTGATGAAATCGCTTGCGCCATTCCCGCAGCGTCAGCACGTAACTCGTCGTGTAATCCTGCAGGCCGACCAGTCTTAACCTGGTGCCTTGCCCTACTGCGAGTTGCATCGATGCGATGGAAGGCAGAAAGCTCCCAGGGAAGATGTAGGTCTGAATGAAATCGACCGATCGTGCATAGATGTCAAAACGCTGTTCAGGAATGACGATTGCTTGAATCACCAGTCTTCCGCCTGGTTTCAGTAGTCGATCGCAGCAGCGGAAGTACTCTGGGAGGTATTCCTTGCCGACGGCTTCGATCATTTCTACAGACACGATTTTGTCGAACTCGCCGCGAAGGTCGCGATAGTCCTGCTTCAACAACGTAATGCGATCCTTGAGGGCCGATGCTTGAAATACCTTTGACGCATAGGCATGCTGCTGATTCGAAATAGTGGTAGTTGTCACCTTGCAACCATGATGCCTGGCTGCATGTAGCGCAAGACCTCCCCAGCCCGTGCCAATTTCGAGTAGATGATCACTTGATTCGAGTTGCAGCTTGCGGCAGAGCATCCGTAGTTTATGCTGCGATGCTTCCTCCAGTGATAAATCTGGTCCATCGTAGCATGCTGACGAATACATCATGGACGGATCAAGGAACAGGGCAAAGAACTCGTTGCTGAGATCGTAATGCTCAGCAATGTTGCGCTTGCTGCCTGTGCGGGAATTGTGTCGGAACCGCGACGTCAGTCTGGCAATCGCTGTCTTGAACCACGCTGTACCTTGATCGAGGGCGATAACCGTATCAAAAATCTGCGAGAAGAAGCGAAGAGTCTGAACCAGGTCGGGCGTCGTCCAGAGTCCCTGCAAGTATGCCTCGCAGGCTCCCAGACTGCCCTGCCAGGCTAACATGCGGTACAAGGCAGGGTCGTGGATGATCATCTCAGCCGAGAGTGAAGCCTGGTCCGGCTGGCCCAGTTGAATGATGCCATCTGCATCATGTACCTTCAGTGCCAGATGACTGGGTAGTTTTCGAAACAGAGCCTCGCTTCGCTGTCGCAACCAGCGATCATATCGGCTTACCGGCTTGAATGGCTTTTCAGTGTGGCGCTGCGCTTCATGCTGGTGTGAATGAATCGAGTTACTATGGAGGGGTGTAGTTTGCATTTCCAACGACAGAACCAAAGGAAAAAGCGAATGTGTTGACCAGATAATACCTTCGTCGTCAGCCTGCTTTTGGATGTGCAAAGTAAGGTGTTTTCTTTAACCACAATTTGAAGGCCTGCCAATAGATAGCAGTGATAACCTTGGCCGTGATGAAGGGGAACCGCACCAGAGTCGACATCAGGTTCAAGCCTGTGATCGGTTGCCGATGCATGGTAAGACTGGCATGGAAAACATGTTCGTTGTTTCGGGAGAGGGAGATACTCACAGACAGTTCATTGCCTGGATTGTTGAATTGCCAGTGATATCGCAGGTCCATGGGCATAAACGGAGAAACATGGAAATCTTTGCCATGCTCGAAGCGAAGGTGCTGTGAGTCTGATACTCCTTCCCCGGGGGGTGTGATGACATAACAATGTCGTTCTCCCCAGGGGGTATTGTGAATTTCAACGACGATGGCTTGCAGAGAGTTTCCTGTCGGATCGTAACAGTAATAGAAGCTCACAGGGTTCATGACGTAACCGAAGTAACGCAGATTCGTCAGCAGGCGAATCGGCCCAGCTGGACGAAATCCCGCCTGCTGCTCAACGAGAACTCGAACACTTTCACTCAAAGGCTGATGCGGATCACCCAGATGATCACGTCGACGAAACCAGGCTAGCGTTGGCCCGTGTGTTGACCACAACCAGCGACCTGCAAAGACCTGATCCAGTTCAGCCAGATCCAGATAGGTCATGAAGACCTGGTACTGGAACTGGTGCCGATGCGGTTGCAACCGTGTATGTTCGACATGTCCCTGATAGATGCAGCTCTGCATCGTCTTGATACCATGAGTGGGAACCAGCATCAGCATCTGGACTCTGCAGTCGGTTTGTTTGTTACCTGAGCCCACGAGGGCAAGGCATGGTATGCCTGACATACTCGCATCGCACTGGCCACGCCGGCTTCGTGGAAGCCATTGCCCCAGTACGCTCCGCAGAACGATGTTCTTGCCTGGCGAATCACTTCACCATGTCGCTTCTGGGCTTCAGCTCGCCTGGTGTCATACAGCGGATGTTCATACTCCAGGTACTTGATGACATTCTTCGCTGAAATGGCATCATTCTGATTCAGCGAAACACAAAATGTTTCACTTGCCTGTAACGACTGCAGCATATTCATGTTGTAAGTCACTTTGGCCTGCGTGGCCGGCACACGTTCCACTCGCGAATTCCAGGAAGCCCACGCCCGCCGGTTCCTCGGCAGGACGGCTGTGTCAGTATGCAAAGTCACCGCATTCCGGGAGTAAGGGAAAGCGGAAAGCAACTCACGCTCCAGTTGGCTCGCATCATCTCCCAGGATATTCAGTGCCTGATTGCTATGGCAGGCGAGGATCACTTCATCGTACTCTTCCTGGCCATGCTGGGAGTGCAGTTGAACGATGCCGTCGGTACGGGTCAACCTGGTGACTGGCGATTGGAGGCGAATCCTGTCGCGGAAGGATACGATCATCTTTTCGACATACCGATATGATCCACCCTGTATGACGTGCCATCCGGGCTGGTTCAAAATCTTGTGCATGCCATGATGCTGATAGAATTCCAGAATGAAACGCATGGGAAAGGATTCAATGCTTGATTGCGGGCACGACCAGAGTGCAGTGCTGATCGGGTAGAGGAAGTTCTTGATAAATGATTCAGAATATCGATGCTGCTTCAGAAACTCAGCAACTGTTACGCTCTCACTGATGCTGGTTAGCAGCTGAGTTACTTCGCTGTTGAAGCGCAGAATACCCTGAAGCATGGAATAGAAAACGGGAGAAAACAGGTTACGTCGCTGTGCAAAGAGATGATTCAGGGATGCAGTACTGTATTCCAGTCCTGATGACTCGCACGTGATGCTGAAGCTCATCGAGGTAGGCTGGGCTGTCACTCCCAGCTCTCGGAGCAGTCCGGTAAAGTTGGGGTAATTCTCGTAATTGAAGACGATGAAACCGGTATCTACTGCATGTCCTGAAGGAGTCTGCACGGTATGAGTGTGGCCACCCACTCTGTCGGAAGCTTCGTAAATGGTGACTTCATGGTGTTTGCTGAGGAAATACGCACAAACCAGACCTGAGATGCCCGAACCGATAATGGCAATTCGCACAAGGTGCTCCGAGACGATAAGCGTTAGCTTCCATTATAGCCGGGTAGACCACGACACATCTACTTTCAGAAGTCTCCAACAACAGCAAGAGCCTGCGGCTGCAGGCTCTTTGGTAGCGGAGGGGATGGGATTCGAACCCATGAACGCTCGCGCGTCTCCGGTTTTCAAGACCGGTGCATTCAACCGCTCTGCCACCCCTCCGGCTCGCATATTCTAACACACCACCTGCCTCTCGGACAGTTGCCAGCATCGTAAGGTTCAGGTTCCTGACCGCAGGATCGTTCCACTCACTACTTGCAGAGCGGTTCCTGGGAGATTACACTGCATCTGAATCTTCCCGGTAGCCTGGGCCAATTCCTACGGCCGATACTGTGAAGTGAGATACTCTCCCACGATTTTCTCCATGCGTTCGTTACTACTCTGCTGGATGGTGCTTGCCTTTACCTGCGTGTCGGGTGTCGAAGGCATTTGCGCGCAGGATCTCACGTATGAACAGCACGTACGGCCGATTCTGAAAGCCCACTGCTTCCTCTGCCATGGTGAGGAGGATAAGCCGAAGGCAAAACTCGACGCACGCATGCCGTCGTATCTCATCAAGGGAGGAATATCAGGCCCTGCCCTGGTACCCGGGCAGGCAGAAAAGTCGCTCCTCTGGCAACGCATCGTAGCTGACGAAATGCCCGAGGGTCCCAAGAAACTTTCCCTGAAAGAAAAGCAGATCATCAGGGACTGGATTAACACTGGGGCTCGGACACTCAGGCCGGAGCCGAAGGATCCACTGGCATTGCAGATCACCGAGGAAGATCGCCAGCACTGGGCCTTTCAGCCTGTCAAACGGCCAGCAGTACCCATGGTCCCCGCCCGCTATCAGGTGCGTACACATATCGATGCCTTCATCGCCGCGCGGCTGCAGACTGCTTCCTTGCCCTTCTCGCCAGAGGCGGATCGCCGGATATACATTCGCCGAGTGAGTTATGATCTGCTCGGCCTGCCTCCCACACCAGATGAAGTGGAGCAATTTGTTCAGGACAAATCGCCCGACGCTTACAAGAAACTGGTGGATCGGCTGCTGGCTTCGCCTCACTATGGTGAACGCTGGGGCAGGCACTGGCTGGATGTGGCCGGGTACAGCGAGACAGAAGGTACGACCGGGGATGAAGGGGTACGTCCGTTCGCCTGGAAGTACCGTGACTATGTCATCAAGAGCTTCAACGATGACAAACCCTGGAACCAGTTCATTCAGGAACAACTCGCAGGCGACGAGATGGCGCCTCAGCCCTTGCAGCCTAATGATCCCAGAACTCAGGAGAAGCTCATTGCCACCGGCTTCCTGCGTATGGCTCCAGATGGCACGCAGCGTGAAAATACGGCAGAAGAACGCAACCTGGCCGTAGCTGAAACCATTAAAGTCGTCAGTACATCCATGCTTGGACTGACGGTCGGGTGCGCCCAGTGTCATGATCACCGCTACGATCCCATCCCCATCCGCGACTATTATCGCTTTCGCGCTATCTTTGACCCGGCACTCGATTGGCGTCAATGGAAGCAGCCACAGGCAAGGCAACTGGATGTAACTGATGAACAAGCCAAAGTAAAGGCAGCTGAGATAGAAGCAGAAGCGAAGAAACGGGATAAGGTCATCGACGATGACAAGGTCAAGCTGGCCCAGGAGATTTTCGACCGAGAGCTGAAGAAGCTTCCCGAAGCGGATCGACCTGCAGCCAAGGCTGCGATTGAAACTGCAGTCGACAAACGTAGTGCTGACCAGCAGGCACTTCTCAAGAAATACCCGAATGTAAAAGAACTCAGTTTCATCAAGGGGTTCTTCGTCGAATACGATCCCAAGTCGCACAAGAAGTTTCAGGAACGTGAAGCGGAGGTGGCTAAGTTTCGTGCAACCAAGCCACCCCGTGATGGACTCCATTGCCTGATGGAACCGAAAGGCCATCAGCCTAAATCTCAGATCATGCACCGTGGCGATCACGCGCAGCTCAAGGCGGAAGTAACGCCAGGTGATCTTTCCATCCTGTCACTCCATCGGCCAACGAGTGACATTCCAGTCAAGAACCCCTCACTTCCCAGCTCCGGACGACGTCTGGCCTGGGCAAAGCAGATCACGGATGGCACACACCCACTCGTTGCGCGGGTCATTGTGAACCGTGTCTGGCTGCATCATTTCGGAAAAGGGCTCGTCAACACCCCTGGCGACTTTGGTGTACTCGGCGAGAAGCCCAGCCATCCTGATCTCCTCGATTGGCTTGCCTGTGATTTCGTGGAGAACGACTGGAAACTGAAAAGACTGCACGAGATGATCGTGCTTTCGACCACCTATCGGCAACAATCGAAGCACTCTCCGTTGCTGGATCGGGTAGACCCTGATAACCGACTCCTGGCCCGCATGAGCATTCGCCGACTGGAAGCCGAAGAAGTGCGCGATGCGCTACTTGCCATCAGTGGGCAGGCCAACACGGATGTCTATGGCCCTTCGGTGAGCGTGACAGAAAACGCCGATGGCAAAACGGTGCTGGGTGAACGAATGATCGATCCGAGCGGACTCTTCACCGGCGCTCTGAAATCGGTAGGGGACCAGGCCAGGCGACGCAGTATCTATCTTCAGGCCCGACGGCGATTGCCCTACAGTATGCTGGAGACCTTCGATTTCCCTGTCATGTCGCCCAACTGTGATGCACGGCGCTGTTCCACCGTCCCGCCACAAGCGCTCTTCTTCCTCAACGATGAAACTATTCGCCAGTATGCCGAGCAATGGGCAGCTGCGCTGATCGCCCGGCACAAGACTGATGCTGAACGCATCAAACTTGCATACGCGCAACTCTTCAGTGCTGTACCGGGAGATTTGGAACTGAAGCAGGGAACGAATTTCATTGAACAGCAAACCCAGTGGCACGCTGGGCATGGCGATGAGAAGTGGAAAGAGAATCTGAAGAAACAACCTGAGGCGGCAATGAACAGGGCCTGGGCAATCTACTGTCAGGTATTACTGAGCACCAATCGTTTTCTCTATGTCGATTAGCCTACCGATATAAGCCTTCAACAAACGCTTCAGCCAGGGCGACATTGGTTTTGCCGATCTGCAGCTCAATCTTGCCTTGCATCATGCCGGGGATGTCTTTGAACGTATCGAAGTGAGCAGACTGCAGAACAATTTTGACGCCGTGATGTGTGGAGCCAAACCAGCCTCGAACCAGTTGCGCATCCACGATCTGAGTGACAGGAACCCGCAGGTGTTTGACGTTGCTTTTCAGCATGCCGCTGATCGTGTCTTTTACCTGAAACTCAAAGTGAAAGTGATCGCCTTCATCGTAGAGCATGCCATGGCATTGCCCCAATCCTGCATACAGGGATCCGATGGTAAAAGGGACGGAACGCACAACGCTCACCTTCAAGAGTTCTCAATATGATTCGCAGCAGAGGTGCTGGCATTTTACCACTAACTGACACTCGGCAGCGACTGGCTGAGCACGGTTTCTGTCTGCCAGCGACGATATTCCTCCAGTGCTGTCCGGTACTGGGGATATTTATTGCCCAGGATGGCTACAGCCAGGAGGGCAGCGTTTCCGGCACCCGCGGTGCCAATAGCCATCGTGCCTACCGGAATGCCCACAGGCATCTGCACGATGGAGAGTAATGAATCAACGCCACGCAGTACCTTCGATTCAACCGGTACCCCTAACACAGGCAGAGTAGTTTTGGACGCAGTCATACCGGGGAGATGAGCAGCTCCGCCGGCCCCGGCAATAATAATCTCCAGCCCCCGTTGTGCAGCTGTGCTGGCATACTCAAACAACAGATCAGGCGTGCGATGGGCTGAGACCACCTTGTTTTCAAATGGTACCTCAAACCGTTGCAGCATTTGTGCCGCGTGCTGCATGGTCTCCCAATCCGAGGAAGATCCCATGATAATTCCGACCAGCGGCGTTGTGGGAGGCACCGGCATGAGTTGCTCCGAGGAAGATACTATTCATGCATTCAACGATGAATATTCTATCGATATTCGTCAGACGATGGGTGTGATGAACGACTTGCTTTCACCCAATGCAGTTCTGCTGCATACTATATCATCATCATTCAAGAGAGTGTCATGGCACAGCCACTAGGATTGCTGGTAAATGGTGTTTGCGGGCGAATGGGCACTCGTATTGTCCATCTGGCTCACGAAGACAGCCGTTTTGAAGTTGTTGCAGGGCTGGAAGGCACGCAGCACCCCAAACTGGGCCTGGACCTTGGCAAAGTCATGGGCATCGTGGCACTCGAAGGGCATACCATTTCGAGTAACTGGCCGCTGGATACACGTGTGGATGTTGCCATTGATGTTTCGTCGCCTGAGGGCACGGCATCACTGCTCACCAAGTGCCAGACGGATCATATCCCGCTGGTGGTGGCTACTACAGGGCACAGTGTCGAGCACATGAAAGCGTTGAAGGCAGCAGCCCATGAAATGCCGATTCTGGTGGCTGCCAACCTCAGTCTGGGAATGAACCTGCTGATGAAGCTGGTTGGCCAAGCTGCTGCCTCATTGAAATCGCAGGACTTTGATATTGAGATCATCGAGAAACACCACCGCTTCAAGAAAGACTCGCCGAGTGGCACCGCGTTGCGGCTGGCACAGATCATTCAGGAAAGCGTGGGGGAATACCCCATGAAGCATGGTCGGGAAGGCATGGTCGGGGAACGGAGTAAGAAGGAAATAGGCATGCATGCGGTGCGGGCGGGTGATCATGTGGGTGACCATGCCGTGCTTTTCAGCACCCTGGGAGAGACTCTGTCACTGCAGCACACCGCCAGCAATCGCGACTGTTTCGTTAAAGGCGCGCTGGAAGCGGCTGCCTTCCTGGTCAGCAAGAAGCCAGGCTGGTACACCATGGCCGATGTATTGGGGATCTGACCATGGGCATGCTGGAAGGCGCGTTGGCAGAGGGTGTGGTCACGACCACGCTGGAGTTTGCCATCAATTGGGCTCGCAAGAACAGTCTGTGGCCCATGACTTTTGGACTGGCCTGTTGTGCCATGGAGATGATGGCGACTGGTGCGTCGAAGTATGACATAGACCGGTTTGGTGCCGGGGCCTTTCGAGCTACACCGCGTCAGGCGGATTTGATGATAGTTGCTGGTACCGTGAATCTGAAGATGGCCAGCCGGGTGCGCCGACTCTACAACCAGATGCCCGATCCGAAGTTTGTGATAGCGATGGGTGCATGCACGTGTTCAGGCGGGCCGTATTACAAGTATGGGTACAACGTGGTGAAAGGGGTGGACCTGGTGGTTCCGGTGGATGTCTATGTCCCCGGCTGCCCGCCTCGTCCGGAAGCGTTACTGGAAGGCCTGATGCGGGTGCAGGACAAGATTGCCAGGATGCACAGCTTCACACGTGGGCAACCACATGAAGTCGTAATGCCTGAGCATACTGGTGGTGTTAAACTGCCTGTGGAACTGGCGACGATCGACGAAGCAAATGCATTTGCACTGAAGACGAAGCAGGCTGCAGTGCCAGTCAAAGTGAAGAGTTAGCTTGCAGGGTAGTGTTTATCCTGCACGAAAGAACAGCCAACGGGCAGATCCCAGTAAGCCCATCAGCAGCGTAATCCCCATAATGGTTGCAAATACGATGAACTGCTTGAGCAGTTGATCACTCTGCAGTTGAGATTGCAGGGATTCATACCCCATATCCAGAAGCGTTTCCTGCAGCGCAGGCGAAAGATTGACTTTGAGCACTCCCCCGAGGAGTTGCTCGGTTTCACCCGTAGTTGGGTTGGTAATAGGCTCTTTCTCGTAGTCGATCTTCTCCGCAAAAGCCCCCTCCTTCTCCAGCATCTGCGAATCGAGTCTGATCGCGATGTAGTTACGGCAGGGCATACGCTCATCAATCCAGCGTTGGATGTAGTCGATGGCCTTGGATTTGAGCTTGGCATCGACGATTTCCTGCTTGGTACTTCGCTCTTTCTCTGTCAAGCTCACGGTAATGTCGAAGGGTGTTCGTGGGGCCTTGGGAACACTGGGTGCGTTCGTGGTTACTTTGATGGTCTTGCCGCTGTTTTTCCTGGTGTTTCGCGTCGAAGCGAATGCCCCCTTGGCACTGTCCGTAGCCTGTTGCAATTCCTGCATTCCCTCCTGAAGTGCTTCCTTGGCACTATCGATGCCTGAACGAATGTCATCCTTGAAATCGCTAACGAAACGACGGACACTCTGTCGTTCTTCAGTCATTCCACTCTGTCGATAGGAGTACATGCCGACGAAGCCGCTGGTGATCAGCAACAGTACAGCCAGGCCAATCCACCAGTTCATGCCAGCCCGATGCTTGTTCTTGCCACCCAGCAACATTCCGAGCACAACGAGCCCAGCTACAATGATGAAGCTGAGCATCGGCGTGAACTTGATGACAGGGAAATCGTTCATGGGTCAACCGTGTTGTTCAGTATAGATCATTCGACAATCGCGGCTGTTCATTTACGCTGTCTTCCAGCGCAACTGTCGTACAGCTTGCTTGACCGGTGCTGACCAGGGGCTGGCAAGCTGCACCACGACATTCGCCATGCACAGCATCAGAATAGCAGGGGGAAAGTCGTTGTTGGACCGCATGCTTACTTTTACTGCAGGTTCATTCCCCATCATCATGAGGTAGGTGACGCCATAACCAACAACACCTGCCAAAACAACTGAACCGAAGCTGAATCGACTGGTGCGGTAGCGGGCAGTCAGTTCCCACCACTTGAGGGCAAACAAGCCTACGCCGAAGAAAAAGGCATGGTGCAACATCGACCAGATCAGGTGCTGATCAATTTGTGGCCCTGTGGATGTTCGGGCGTCAAGGTTGTATGGAGCGAAGAATCCAGCAAACACCCCGATGGCCAGCCCGCAGGCGAGGAGAATCGAACGACGAGGCCAGGGGTCACCTACCTTACCGTCCCAGATCTTGCCAGTGATAAGCACTGCCCAGGAAGTGAGTATGACGGTATTCAGCATGCCCAGGTAGTCGCGGAAATGGAACTCACCTTTAGTGGGTCCCATGATGGCGGCGTAGACCATGACACCCATGAGGGAAAAGAGTGTCGCCTGTACCATGGACCAGCAGAGTTCGGTGAACTTATCCCGGCTCAAGGGGCCGACCACATGGGAAGAAGCCGGCTGTGTCGGCGGAGTCGGATAGGGTGTGGTTGCCGCTACGGGGGAGGCCAGTGGCTGCATGCTCGGCATCACCTTGGGCATGCTCTTGGCTACTGGAACTCCTGCCACTTTGGCCACTGCTTCCTGAAACTCCGTGAAGCTCTTGTAACGCTCAGCTGGGCTTTTCGCCAGCGACATGGCGATGACCGCGGCATATTCCTTGGGCACCAGGCTCAGGTCAGGCTGTGAAGTGAGATGCTTCATCAGAATCTCGCCCACCGTTTCGCCGTCGAACGGCAGCTTGCCCGTCATCATTTCATAGAGCATGACGCCGGCGGCATAGATGTCGACCTGTTTGCCATAGTTGCCCGTGCTGATTTCCGGGGCCATGTAGTGTACGGTACCGATCGACTGGGTCTGTGGGCTTTTCTGCGTTCCGCTGATGAATTTGCAGAGACCATAGTCACCTACCTTCACCATGTTGTTTTCGACAAACACGTTGGCTGGTTTGAGGTCGCGGTGAACGATACCTGAATCATGCAAGGCCTGCATGGCCTGGCAGAGTTCGGTGAAGATGCTTTGTGCCTGTTCGACCGGCAGCCCCTGCGGGTGGCGATTGAGCACCTGGTTCAGACTCTCGCCTGCCACATATTCCATGATGACCCAGCTATCGCCATGATCATCGTTCTTGATGTCGTAGATGGAAACGAGGTTCTGATGTTTGAGGTTGATGCATTGCTGCATACCTCGAAGTTCCACTTCGGCATTGCCCCGCACCAGTTTGAGCGCTACTTCCTTGCCCGCTTCGGAGACAGCGTAGTAGACCTCACCAAACCCACCCTGTCCGATGCCTCGTTTAAGGACAAAGCCAGTGAGCGGTCGGTCGCCAGAAGAGTAGGTGAACTTTGCCATAGTAGACCTTATTCGTTGCATAGCATGGGAAATTGGCAGGAATCTGTACTGAAACGGCTGCCCGAGGCAGACGCTTCAGTCTCCAGCTATTTCCCCAGGAAGCGTGGGCCCACCGGCTCCAGCTTGACCCGCACTTCATCAGCCATGATCGCAGACCTGGCCGAGACAGAAGCACGGCCTTTACAGGCCTTGCCGTCTATCTCGAACTGTCCGGCACACTGCACTGCCAGGTGTTCTCCCTGGCGTACCAGCGCCAGCGGACGTGTCAGACCGGGCACGGTAACATGGGTATTGCTATTATCACCCATGAGACAGGCGTCTGCCATCAATATTACGCCGTCAATGCTCAGAGGCAGACGGTGTCTGCTGATTAATTCGAGACGAGCGGTGCCGCTCACAGCCAGAGGCTGGCGAAATCGCAGTTTGCAGGCAGTTCCGAGGGTCAATTCATCACCATCCTTGAGAAATGCCTTTTCGACCTGCTTGCCGTTGAGTTGCACAGGTCGGACCGCTTCAAGAACGTATCCACCTTCGCTGTCTCGGCTCAAATAGGCATGCAGCCGGGAAACATCGGCAAATAGGGGGATATCAACGGTCGCATCGCCAGTTGCGCGCCCCAGACTCACTCGTGCTGACAGGCAAAGTAGATACCCCCCGACACCATCAATCCAGCAAAGGAGACGGCGCGGGGTTTCTTCTATACTCGGGACGGGAGCAGGAAGTTTCTCCGGTTCGTTTGCACTGGTGCCTGGGTGAATCAGGGTTGGTGGCTCCAGCATTCGCCAGGCTTTGGCTCGGGCTTTGCGTACCTCGGCATGTTCCGGAGCCAGTGCCAGCGCTTCATCGGCGAGCTTGACCACTTGCCGCCACTGCTGTTGCTCAGCAGCCTGGTGCAGTTCGTCGCAGAGAGCGGGAAATCGTTCGTGGTGACGCTTCCACTCGCCACGCTGTTGCACCAGAGCTTGTACAGACTGATAGCGATGCCGTTCAATGGTCTGCAGTGCCTGGCTGAATTCGCCACGCTGGGCCTGCTCCCGTGCCACCAGCCAGGCACGCGCCAGGGCTTCGGTGGTATCGAGATTGGCCGCAGGGATTTTCTGTTGACGCAGGGTATCGATGAGAGTGAGAGCCTGAGCAGGCTGGCCTTGTTCCAGGACTGTCTGCACACCAGCCATATTCTGCTGGAGCAGACTGGCTCGAACTATTTCCACATTTTGCGGATCAACCCCGGCTTCCTGAGCATTCTTCAGATCTTTGAGAGCGCCAGTAGTATTGGCAGGCCCCCGTTCTCTAGCACGGGCCAGGAAGGCGATGCCACAGCGAAGCATATATTCGCGTGATTGCTCATTCCGACGAATGACGGGATCCTGGAGCAACTGCCACGCTTCATCCAACCGGCCTTCTTTCAGGGCGGAGCTGATGTGCCGGTATGTAAGCCACGACTTCAGCATGGGTTGAGTCAGCGTATCCATGAGCGAAAGGCCCTGCGACGCCTGGGTGGAATCACAACCCACTGCGGAGGGAACCATACCTTCAGGCTATCAGATGTTCGCTGTCCATGCCGATGGATTTAGCCCGAGTTGGAGAAAACCACGGCATCATGACTTTCCCTGATCGTCTTATACATTTCTGCCATGAGCCTTTCCACCGAACAAGTGCTGAAACTCGCGCCAGACGAAGCCAGTGTGGCAGCAGCTCGGAAATTGCAATCTGCCAGACACTGGTATTCCCTGGGTTGCAGCGAGAACGCCTGGTGGGGTGAGTGCCAGGGAAGTACGCTCTATCAGGTCAAGGTGGAACGCAGCAATGGAGGCTACCATTGCAATTGTCCCAGTCGCAAGTTTCCCTGTAAACACGTGCTGGGGTTACTGCTGGTTGTTGCTCAGGAAGAAGCTGCTGTACCTGTTCGCGATCAACCATCCTGGGTGTCTGAATGGCTCGGAAAACGGCAGGCCGCAGCTGCCCGCAAGGAGGCCAAAGCGGCGCAGCCTGACAAGCCGGTAGACGAGCAGGCACAAGCCAGGCGAGCAGCCCTACGGGAAAAGCGTGTCCGTGAAGGTCTTCAGCAATTGGACCGCTGGCTGTGTGATCTTATGCGTACTGGTCTGGCTGGGCTCGAAGCCAGGGGAGTTGCACCCTGGGAAGAACAGGCTCGCCGGCTCGTGGATGCCCAGGCTTCCGGGCTGGCAACCCGGCTGCGCAAGCTAAGCGAAATACCAGGCAGCACCCCAGATTGGCCGCTCTTGCTTCTTTACGAACTGGGCAAGTTGAAGCTTCTGCTTCGCGCATTCGATCGCCTGGAACAGTTACCTTCTCCACTGGTCGCCGATGTTCGACAAGCCATCGGTTGGTCCGTACCGGTCGAGGAACTCACGCAGCACGGGGATAAAGTAGATGATGAATGGCAGATACTCGGCCAATGGACCGAAGAGGAAGATCGGCTGCGTGTCCAACGCACCTGGTGCCGGGGAAAAGAGAGCCAGCGAGTTGCCCTGGTGTTGCAGTTTGCAGTAGGCAGTACCGGGTTTGCCCAGGCATTTACACCGGGCACTCAACAGAAGGGCTGCATGTTGTTTTATCCCGGTGCTGTACCGCAACGGGCTCACTTTGTCCGTTCGCAGGATGCGCCACAGCCTCTCGCTACCCTTGCGTCAGGCTATGCCGACTTTTCCAGCTTCCTTCAACACGTTGCTCAACAACTGGGGGCCCAGCCCTGGTTGAACACCTTTCCGGCTATTCTGCAAGAGGTATCCCTGTGCCGGCAGGACGACCACTGGCAGTTACACGATCGCCATGGTCGGGTCTTGCCTGTCAAGCAAGCTGATCTCTGGCAGTATTTTGCCCACACAGGTGGACAGCCAGTCGATCTTGCAGGGGAATGGGCCGGGCAACGGCTTCGTCCCTTGGGCTATATCTGGGAAGGTGGATATCGCGTTATTTCATGAAAGCATTGCTCAACATAGCATTGTTCGGTACGGGAAAGCACCCGAAGTTGCCTATCGATCCGGCGAACGAACTGGATGCGCTGCTGACAGCGAATCAGGAGCAGGACAGTGCGGAGCAACTCCTGCTCTGGGCAGGCAGCCATGCCGTTTATGAGCAGGCAGGCTGGTTGCCATCATCCGGGGTGAGTTCACCACCACCGGGGCCACCTTCGACCAAAGCTCTTCGTTCGGTCCGGCTCACGCAACTCTTGCAACAGGTGATGAAGACCGACCAGCGGGAACTGCTTCGCGAATTCCTTCACACCATGCAACAGGAGCACATTGAGCTTCCTTACGAGGTTTTGCCCCTGGCTATGGAGACAACGGATCGTGAAATACGACAACTGCTGCAGCCACTGCTGGGAGAACGGGGTCGCTGGCTCAGCATGTTCAACCCACGCTGGCATTGGGTGAACGAGGGAGTAGTTGCGATCACTTCAGATGATCGTGTTGCCTTGCGACGAGCCTGGGAGGAGGGTAAGCTCGCCCAGCGGAGCCTGGCACTGACAGTCATGCGACAAACCGATGCCGCCGAAGGGAGACGCTGGCTGGAGGAGACCATCCCTCAGGAAAAAGCAGATGCACGGGCACAATTCCTTGAATGCCTGCATCATGGTCTGTCACTTGATGACGAGCCATTGCTCGAGAAACTGCTGCTCGACCGTAGTGAAGGAGTCAGGCAACTTGCAGCAGAGTTACTTCAGCAACTCCCTGCGTCCAGGCTATCTGAACGAATGAAACAGCGTGCTGAGGGCATGTTGCAGTTCAGAAAGACGGTGATCGGAGCCAAGGTTTCCTGCACACCTCCTGAAGAGCTGCCGCTTGATTGGCAAGCAGATGGTATTCCCGCCAGGGTGCAAGCGGGCAAGGGCAAGAAGGCTATCTGGGTCGAAAAGGTGTTCAGCGTCGTTCCTGTCACACACTGGAGCAAACACTTTCAAACCACCCCTGAAAAACTTCTTGCAGCAGTGGCAGGCGATGAGTTTGCTCAGGAACTGGTGCAGGGATGGACAAGAGCCTTACAGGTTTACCCTGATACTACTGCGGAAATGCTGCAGTGGACTCATGCCTTGTGGGGGCATTGGCTCAGCCGATGGCAGCACGACAAGAAGAAAAGCCAGGAGACCCTGAATTGCATGGTGGCGGTGCTCAAACTGTTACCCCCACAGACAGCGGAGCAGAATGTTGTGCCATTCCTGGTGCCGGGTCGATTGCACAGCGATGCGCTACTGTTGATGGTTGATGTGCTTCCGCGCCCATGGTCACCCTGGTTTGCTTCCAATTACCTTCAGCTTGCCAGGAAGGAAGTGAAGTATGGCATGATCGATAAAGCATTTGAATGGGCCAAGACTCTTGAAATTGCCTGCAAGGCAATTCCACGGACCGCCTTTGCAGAAGCACTCAAGCCCTGGGATACTGCACGAACAGGAGCGCAGAGCTGGACTGCCAAGGCTCTCGATCAATTGATCGATCGTTTCGTTGAGGTTGTAGCCTTGCGACAGATGTTCTTTGAAGAATTGCGACGGTGAAGTGTGATTACTTGCTCAGGTAGCGCACTGCGTTCTGAAACATGAGCAGTCCATCACCTTGCGGGGCCAACCCGCGACGAGTCCAGCGTGGATGATGAGTAGGCAGGACATGCCGTTCCGGATGTGGCATGAGTCCCAGCACACGTCCCGTGATATCGCACGCACCGGCAACATCCAGTTGCGAACCGTTAGGATTGAATGGAGTATCGGCACGTTGCCCCGGGCCAGGGACGTAACGCAAGACCAGTTGCTTGTTCTGCTCCAACTGCTGAAGTACACGGGCATCGCGGGTGATGAAACGACCCTCGCCATGGGCGATGGGTACTTCCATGTTTACATAGCCTTCAAGAAACGGGCACTGGTGTTCGGACGCTACGCTCAGGGTGAGCCAGCGATCCTGGAAACCTGGCGGCGTATTGTTGGCCAGTGTGGCAGGGACCTGGCCATCCTGATCACGTGGTACGATGAGGCCTGCTTTCAAGAGCACCTGGAAACCATTACAGATGCCAAGAATGAGTTTGCCCGCATCGCGGAATTGATTCAGCGTATCAGCAAGGAATGTCTGGAGTTGAACAGCCAGAATTTTACCTGCTGCTACATCATCGCCGTAGGTGAAACCACCGGGGATGAGAAGAAGTTGAAAGTCGTGCAGGAGGGAGGGTCGTTCGCGTAGACGGTTGATATGGACCCGTTCTGGAAGTGCTCCAGCCTGTTCCAGGGCAAACGCCGCTTCCAGATCACAATTGGCGCCGGGGGCTCGCAGAATCAGGGCACGCACGTGGGCCACGGCAACCTCGCCAGGCCGGAATTATTCTGCTCGCTTTTTCAACTCGCGGCGCAGTTCATCCCAACGGGCCTGAATATCGCTGGTGATACACATGTTATAGATGCCTTGTTGCCCGCTGGCAGGGGCGTTTTCAATCATCGTTCGCAGCGCGTTGACGTGTTGCTTGACTTCACCAATGTCGAATTGCTCCATTTTCAGAAATCGCTGCACCAGATCTTCGCGACTGGCGCCGGCAACATTGTTAGGTGTTGTGTAGCTGGGATAGGGCTGATTCAAAAGTTCCAGCGCTTCGCGGTAGGCATTAGCCTTACCACTCCCTGCCACAGCAGGGGTCAGAAAGCCAAGCGACGTACCAGAGAGTTTCAATCCGCCAATGAGCAATGCGATCAGTCCCACGATCAGGGCCACTTGCGAAAGGAAGTGAGGTCTCTTCTTGAGACTCTTCAGCCACAGCAGCAGCCCTGCTGAGAGCAGGAGTACCATGACGAATAGAAAGGCAAGATCGACGATGTGAGGTGTCATGTGTTTAGCATAGCTTAAGAACATCAGTGAGTGTCAATGAAACAAGGGGCGAACTGAAAGATCGAGTGGTCAGTGAGTTGTTAATTCCGTGCCAGCCGTTCCGTTCCTGTTGATTGACTGGACGTTCATTTTGAAAATCAGTTCGGCCTCTTGTGCATCACTGCGTTACCGTATACCGTGAGGGAGTTGATCAGCCTTTTCAGAATGACGATCCATCCATGATGGCTGCTTTTTTGCATGCCTGTGGGGTGCACCCCGGTCTGGAACTGGAAGTGGAAGCGACCAGTAAGGTGCGTGCCGTTCGCTACAGTCTGCGGCAGCCTTTTGCCATTGTAGGCAGGCATCCTGCAGCCGATGTTTATCTCGATTCCGATGGCATTCGCCCCCGGCATATCTATTTCCAGGCCATTGAAGGAAGGATCGCCTGTGTCAATGTCTCGCAAACAGGGACAATACAGACAAGTGAAGCAGAGGTGGAGACCTTCTGCTGGCTGAAGCCGGGCGATAGCGTTCACTTCGGTCACCGTTCCCTGCGATTAATTCAGGACGAGGAAACTGTCACTGTACCGGGATCTGCCATCCTGGATCCGCTGGCAATCGGATCTGCATGGGAGATCTTCGGGCCACGCATTACCCTTGAAATTACCAATGAGCTTGTCAGTCGTACGCCGAAACTCTGGCTGGTAGATCGACTCCTGACTCTGGTAGGGCGAACGTCTCGTTGTGCCCTGCAACTGATGGACGATGCGATCTCGAATGTCCATTGCAGCCTGGTGCTGACAACAACAGGGCTGTGGGTGGTGGATTTACTCGGTCGTGGTGGAATTGTCATCAACGAACAACCTGTTCGCTTCGGGCAACTCGGCCTGGAAGATGAACTGCGTTTGGGACCATACCGCATTCGGTTGCAGGAAATACCTGTTGCTTTCCGCATTCCCGACGAGGAAAAAGCCTTTCGGCCTCTGACACCAGCCAGTGACTTCCAGATTCCACCGGCTGTGGAACCAGGTTCACATCATCAGATCAGGATGTATCACACCCCCTGGCCCAACGATGCGGAGCATGCCGATGTCCTCGAGGAACTGATCGACAAGCTCCAGGATATGAAGGGGCCGATGTTCACGCAGCACCAGAACATCATCACCAGAATGATTGAAACCTACGAGACTCTGGGTGCGGAACAGCGGGAACAAGTAAAACGGGAACTGGATCGTCTCAACAGCCTGCAGGACGAAATGGAGATTATTCAACAATTGGAAGATGCTGTGCATTCTGCCGGGTCGAATGTCGTGCCGACTGAATCGCAGCAGGAAGCCAGCCAGCAACTTGTAACGAGTGATGATATACACCTCGACAAACTGGAGAACAGCGGGTCCTTTCGTTCTGCCACTTCGCTGCTGCAGGAATCGGACACCTCCGTGTTTCGAATGCCGAAGAAGGTAGGCGATCTGTTTGAAAGCCTGCCGAATCCTGTGGAAACTGGCACACCCGCAGAGGACCAATCAGAATCTTGGGCAGAGTGGAATGATCCCGATACAGAATTGTTGAACAAGGACCCGGTCGAAACTGAGCCATACCAGGACGAACAAATCGATGACGTTCACAATAGTTACGAACCGGATACGAATGAACAGAGGCATCCCAAAATAGAAGAATTGCTGACTTTCGAAGCACCCCGCCCTGCTGCCCACCGCCTGCATGATCGAATCGATCATCTCCGGGAAGAGCAATCGTCCATCTGGCAGAGATTGTCACAGTTCTTCTTCGGTAAAACACATTGATTCACGAAAAAGCGCGACGCGCCTGCCCTCTACCCGGCAATACGGGGTAGGAGTCTGAATGTGACACTGATTGATGCACCACCGTCTCGGCAGAGTTCCGTCAGTCTGGCAGCAATGCTGGGCCAGTACGAAGCCTCGCCGTTTGCCTCCATGTCCGATGGCCCATTGCTCCGCCACTTTCTGGCTCATCGCCAGGAGGCAGCATTTACGCAGATGGTGCGACGACATGGGCCGATGGTGTGGCGTACGTGCCAACGGATGCTCGGTCATTCCCACGATGCGGATGATGCTTTTCAGGCCACCTTCCTGGTGCTGGCCCGTCGTGCGGGGACTATACACCCGCCGGAAATGCTCGGCCCCTGGCTTCACGGTGTAGCGTACCGTTGTGCCTTGTCAATCAAGCAGCAGCGTGGACGACGACAGTCGCGGGAGTTGCCTTTCGAGGAGACCCAGATCGTGAACGAGAGCCCTGTCGAATATCGCGATTGGCTCCCATTCCTTGATCAGGAAATCCAGAAGCTGCCCGAGATCTACCGTCGACCCGTGGTGCTGTGTGAACTGGAAGGCCGCAGCCGGTCTGCTGCAGCCAGTCTGCTGGGTATCTCGGAAGGTACCCTGTCCAGCCGGCTGGCCTCGGCACGAAAGAAGCTCGCGGCACGGCTGGGCAAGCGTGGATTACTCAGTGTTGCAGCACTCAGCTCCTGGGCAGTCTGGGAAAGCTCGGCTTCCGCTGCTCTGCCAGAGACCCTGGTGCGTTCCACCGTTGGTTTTGGCATGAACCTGCTCGAGCACTCAGCAACGATGACGGTTCCGCCGCAAGTCGCTGCTGCTTCCCACGGAGCGATGCAATCCATGTTTATCAATCAATGCAAAACCCTGGCACTGGTCACTGCCAGTGTCGGCTGTCTCGGGTATGGTTGCTGGCTCGCTGGCGATGTCGGGGCTGCAGAATCTGCAAAGACTCCAGCTCTGTCAGTTGTTCGGCCAGTCCAGGATGACAACACAGTCTCCACAACAGCCAGCGATGACCCTCTCGAACAGGCTGGTTCGGTGAATACCACCAGTCAACAGAATCCGCCATCCAGCAAGGCGAATACCAGCAGCGGACAGCAGAACTCAACCTCAGCAAATGTGGTCAGTACAACGAACGGTCAGCAGAGCCGCACGAGTGCCACTGCGTCTAGAGGACAGGTCGCTGTCAGTGGAGATGTGGAAAGCACTGCAACATCCACAGGACAGAATGTCGATGATGATCGACGGACCAGGAATGTGGAGACCATCACCGGGTCCGGCAAACTCGCAACAGAAACACGCTCCATCAGTGGTGTAACGGGGCTTCAACTTCTCAATGCAGGTAAAATCACTATTCGGCAGACTGGCAGGGAGAAGCTGACTGTCACGGCCGATGACAATCTACTGCCACTGCTTTCCACCGAAGTAGTCAACGGTACGCTGGTGCTGAAGAATACCAAACCAGTGAATATCCAGACGAAGAACGACATGACCTACGTCGTTGAAGTCAAGACGCTCAGCAAGCTCACTTTGCAGGGGGCAGGTACTATCACCGTGCAGGGGTTGAAGAACGAAAAACTGGATCTGACCCTGCAAGGTGCCGGGACTGTGACCCTTGAAGGCACTGCCAGCAATTTGACCATTAGAATGCCTGGTGCAGGCACCGTGCAGGCTTCCTCCCTTCGGGCAGAAAATGCCAGTGTTTCGATTGCTGGTTCCGGCTCGGTGACTGTTCATGCCAGTGACAAACTGTCTGCATCCATCACCGGGGCGGGCTCCATCGAATATATCGGTGACCCTGAAGTGACCAGGAGCATTCAAGGCAGTGGCACAGTGAAGAAACGAACCAGTTCAGCGAAGTAGTGTTTGATGCTGCTGCGCCAGGCTGATAGGAATCACTCCAGTGGTAATTGCGAAACTCAGCGCCCAATGCGGTGTTCAGTGACGTAGTCTGCATTGGAGTGAATCATGTTTCGTCGTATCTGTCTGGCCATGCTATTTTTGGCCAGTTTTTTCATCATATATCACGCCCAATCGACGTTTGCTGACGATACTGCCAGCGAAGAAACGCCCAAGCTCACTCCAGCCGAGACCGAGTTTTTTGAGAAGAAGATCCGCCCGGTACTGGTCGAGAAGTGCTACCAGTGCCACTCCGCCAAGTCGGAAAAGGTGCGGGGCGGGTTGCTTCTTGATACCAAAGCTGGCTTGCTAAACGGTGGCGACAACGGGCCCTCCATCGTTCCCGGTGACCCCGATAGCAGCCCGCTCATCCAGGCCATCCGTTACACCAAGCCCGACTACGCGATGCCGCCGAAGAACTCGGGGGGCAAGCTGCCTGAGAACGTGATCAAGGATTTTGAAGAGTGGGTGAAGATGGGCGCTCCCGACCCCCGTGCCGGCAAGCCCAGCAAGACGGTGAAGAAGGACATCTACGCTGAGGCGAAGAAGTGGTGGGCGTTCCAACCCCTCACCCCCAGCCCCTCTCCCCGAGGGGGAGAGGGGAGCCAGTGGACATATAACGAGATCGATCGCTTCGTCCTCGCCACGCTCCAGTCGAAGAACCTCAAACCCGTGGGCGATGCCGATCCGCTGACACTGCTCCGCCGGGTATCGTTCGACCTCACCGGCCTGCCTCCCACTCCGGAAGCCCAGGACCAGTTCCTCGCTGCCTGCAAGACCCCCAGCAACCGCCAGGCAGCCTACACCAAGGTCGTCGATGAATTGCTGGCTTCCCCCCGCTTCGGCGAACACTGGGGCCGGCACTGGCTCGATGTCGCCCGCTTCGCCGAGTCCACCGGCAAAGATGTCAACATCGCCTACCCCCATGCCTGGCGCTATCGCGACTACGTCATTGATTCGCTCAATCGCGACAAGCCGTACGACCAGTTCTTGAAAGAGCAGCTCGCCGGCGACCTGATGCCCGCCAGGGACGACAAGGAACGGGCCGAGCGACTCATCGCCACCGGCTTCCTCGCTCTCGGTGCCAAGTCGATCAACGAGCAGAACCCGATGCAGTTTGCGGTCGATGCCGCTGACGAGATGATTGATTCCGCCTCGCAGGCGATCATGGGTGTGACCGTCGCCTGTGCCCGCTGCCACGATCATAAGTTCGACCCCATCTCACAGAAGGATTACACCGCCTGGGCAGGCATCTTCCTCTCGACTGAGATGAAGCATGGCACCGCTGGCGGTGTGCAGTCACGCAACTCTGGCCCGCTGATCGAGCTGCCGAAGAAGGCCGAAGCCCCCATCGTGGCCAAGGGTATGACCCGCGAGGAACGACAGAAGAAAGAGAAGGAAGTCGAGAAGCTTCGCGAGGAGCTGCGACAGGCCATTGCCGATCGGGCCCGCAACGATGGCGGCATCAATGTTGTCCGCCTCAGCGCCCAGGTAGCCCGGCTTCAGAACGAGATCAACATTACCAACGAAGATGGTAGCCCCAAAGCCCTGGCCATGGGCGTGGCAGACAAGCCCATCGCCAGCACCGGCCCCGGTGGCCGTCCGCTGCTGCAAGGCAAGGGTGGCCCGCTCCCCGGCAAAGCCGGTCCACTCGGAGGCCGTCGCTTTCAGCAGTTCAGCACCATCGGCGACAGTCCCCTCTTCGCCCGCGGCGAAGTGACTAAGCCCACCACCAAGGTGCCACGCGGCACACTGTCGTTCTTTAGCGAACAGCCGCTGGTGATTAGCAAAACTGAGAGTGGCCGTCGGCAACTGTCCGACTGGATGGTGGAGCAGCCTCTGACCGCCCGGGTGATGGCCAACCGCAGTTGGCACTGGCTCTTCGGCAAAGGTCTCGTCCCCAGCGTCGATAACTTCGGCATGAGTGGCGAAACGCCCAGCCACCCGGAACTGCTCGAGTACCTTGCCAACACCTTCAAAAACGAGGGCTGGTCGCTCAAGAAACTCCTCCGCACGATCGTGCTCAGTCACACCTATCAACTAGCCAGCACGATGGACAAGAAGGCGTTCGAGGTCGATCCCGACAACAAGTACCTCTGGCGGCACAGCCCCCGCCGCCTCGATGCCGAGCAGATTCGCGATGCCATGCTGCAAGCCAGCGGCATCCTCCAGACGATACCTCCCGTCGGTTCACTCATCGGCAAAGCCGGTGATGGCCCTATCGGCGGCCCGCGTTTCCAGGGCATGAGTGAAGCCCAACTGCTGAACGCCGAGAATGAGCACCGCTCGATCTATCTGCCCTCGGCTCGCAATGTCGCCCCGGTGATGCTCTCTACGTTTGACAAGCCCGATGGCGACATGGTGCAGGGTGCTCGCGAGAGCACCAATGTGCCCGGCCAGGCCCTCTTCATGCTGAATAGCGATCTACTCAAGTCGCAATCCGAGAAGCTGGTGGAGCGGCTCGTGACCCAGTACCCCGGCAATGGGTTGGACAAGTTCACGGAACGCTTCACCCTGGCAATCAAGCTCGTCTACAACCGGCTGCCCACGAAAGCGGAGAGCGATCTGGCCCGCAACTACCTGGTGAAGCTCGGTGCCAACCGCAGCCGGACCGAGGGGCAGAAAGCGTGGGTGAGCCTCTGCCGCAGCCTCTTCGCCGCCGCCGAGTTCCGATTGCTGGAGTAATTGTAGGCATCACGCTCCGCGTGATGGCCACGTGCAAAGACGACACAACACATGCCAAGACAGATCGGTAGCGATGTATTCTCCCCTCTCCCCACCGGGGAGAGGGGCCGGGGGTGAGGGGATTCTCTTGCGGTGAAGCCCATCGTTTCAAAACACGGGCCTCGGTGAAATGACTCTCGCTTCCTCCGCACGACTTACTGCCTTTCATCACGACGGAGCGTGATGGCTACAATGGAGATACCCATGACCAGCCCCTTCGATACCTGTTCGACCATCACGCCACTCTTCACCCGTCGCTCGATTCTGCAGACGATGGGCTGCGGCTTCGGTTGGCTCGCCTTCAGCGGCCTCGCGGCGGCTAACACCCGTGAGAAGGAAGCTTCGCCACTCTCCCCAAAGCCGACGCACTTCCCGGCCAAGGCGAAGCGGGTCATCTTCCTCACCATGCGAGGCGGGCCGTCGCATGTCGATACGTTTGACTACAAGCCGAAGCTCGAGAAGGATGCCGGGCAGCCGGGGCGACGACCGGGCACTAAGCTTCTCGCCTCCAAGTGGAAGTTCAAGCAGCATGGCCAGTCGGGGCAGCGCATCTCCGAACTCTTCCCCGAAGTCGCTCGCCATGCGGATAAGCTCTGCATCATCAACTCGATGCAGACCGACTTGCCCGCCCACCCGCAGGCCTTCCTCAAGCTGCACACCGGCAACTCGCAGTTCATCCGCCCCTCGCTCGGGGCCTGGTCGCTCTACGGTCTGGGCACGCAGAACCAGAACCTGCCCGGCTTCGTCAGCATCACGCCACCCAGTGGCTTCGGCGGGGCCCAGAACTATGGCTCCGGCTTCCTGCCCGCCATCTACCAAGGCACCAAGCTCGGTGCCGATGGTCGCTCCGTCGTCGGGGCCGAGATTCCCAACCTCAAACCGAAGCAGAGCAGTGCCGCCCAGCGAGCTGAGCTGGATCTCATCCAGTCGCTCAACCGCATGAAGCAGAAGCAGTTGGGCGAGAACGCCGACGTGGATGGCGTGATCGAATCGTATGAACTCGCCTTCCGCATGCAGAGCGAGATGCCGGCGGTGATCGACCTGAGCAAGGAGAGCGAAGCGACGAAGAAGATGTATGGCATCGGTAACCGGGCCACCGAAGACATGGGCCGCAAGTGCCTGATGGCGCGCAAGCTCGCCGAGGCGGGCGTCCGCTTCATCGAGATCAGCCATGGCAACTGGGATCAGCACTTCAACCTGGAGAACGCGATGGGCAACAACTGCACCGCCATTGACAAGCCCATCGCCGGGCTACTGGCCGATCTGCAAAGCCGAGGGTTGCTGAAAGACACGCTGGTGATCTGGACTGGCGAGTTCGGCCGCACGCCCCATGCCCAGGGCACCGATGGCCGCGATCATAACAACAAGGCCTTCTCGCTATGGATGGCCGGTGGCGGCGTGAAGGGCGGCCTGACCTATGGCAACTCGGGCGACTACGGCTACGAAGCCGTCGAGAAGCCGGTACCCATCCACGATCTGCACGCCACGGTACTCGCGCTGTTGGGGCTCGACCACGAGAAGCTCACCTTCCGCCACGCGGGCCGCGACTTCCGGCTGACCGATGTGTATGGGAATGTGGTGAAGGAAGTGATGGCCTAACAGACAGAAGGCTTACGCCTCTGAACCTATACTACTCCGAGCGAGTCAACTACTGATTCCCTCGTGAGATACCCATGTCCGAGATCATTTCTACCGGAACTGCTACTGCCATTCTGCCTGCGCGGAACAACCAGGGGAAGCCTATCACCGTCATTGGAACGGAGCCGATCCGGAATGGGTTTGATCCGCTGTGTATCAAGCAGGCGCTCAATGCTCGTTCTGCTCCCGGTGTGACAGATCTAGTGCTGAACCCCGATGCACATGGTGGCTATGGGGCACCAGTGGGTTGCGTGCTGGTATCGCCTACGCATGTGTACCCTGGACCCGTCGGGGTGGATATCAAGTGTTCGATGAGCCTGCTGCAGATGAACGTTGATGCGGAGCAGATTGCTGACCGCACCGTTCGCCGTGCGCTCATCAATGCCATTCTGGAACGGCTTCCTACCGGTACCGGGAAGGGGCAGCGGTCGGTGAAGAAGTCGCGACATGTGAATGTCACTCAAGGCAAGCAACTGGTGGTCGAAGGGGCTTCCCCTTCGGTCTGTCAGCAGCTAGGCATCCCTGTTCACTGGGCGGAACACTGCGAGGATGCCTTTCACGTGGGCCACGATAACAGTCCTGCTTCGCTGGAAGAGCGTCTGCAAACGCTGCTGCAGGCTGACACCCGGAATCGCTTCGAGACCAAGATCAGCCAGTTGGGTTCCTATGGCGGAGGCAACCACTTCGGCGAATGCGAAGTCGTTCACATCGCAGACAATGAACGTGCGCAGAAGACGGCGGAAACCTTCGGGCTCAAGCATGGCAAGGTGGCGTTCCTGTCGCACTGTGGTTCGCGAGGCTTCGGCCACGACCTGGCCACCGGTCAGTTCCGTTCGCTACAGCAGAAGTTTGCCACCTGGGACATCCCGCTGCCTGGCGAGGATCGGGAGCTGGTCTACGCGCCGTTGGGAACGAAGGAAGCTGACCTCTATATCGACGACATGTCGTTGGGGGCCAACTATGCGACCATCAATCACCTGCTGATCAATGCTCTGGTGCTGGAAGCGTTCCAGGAAGTGTTGCCGGGTACGCAGGGTGATCTGGTCTACTTCATCAGCCACAACATCGCCCGGCAGGAAGTGGTGAACAATGTGAAGTCGTGGGTACACCGCAAGGGAGCGACCCGTGCCTTCCCCGCGGGCCACCACGCCCTGAAGGGAACGAAGTTCGAAACTACCGGCCACCCCATCCTGCTG
This sequence comes from Gemmatales bacterium, assembly GCA_046350055.1. Taxonomy (GTDB): domain Bacteria; phylum Planctomycetota; class Planctomycetia; order Gemmatales; family HRBIN36; genus JAEUIE01. The sequence goes on from JAXMBC010000001.1 coordinate 1,851,080, forward strand.
CCAGGCAACCCGAAGGATGGGTCGGTGGTCATGGTGGCGAACGCCGGTGCCGAGAAGAGTTGCTACAGCGTCAACCACGGTGCAGGCCGGGCGATGGGCCGCAAGGATGCAGCACGTCGGCTCGATCAAAAGACCGTGGACACCGAACTGGATGCCCACGACATCCTGAGCAACTGCCGCCAGTACCCGATTGATGAAGCTCCTGCTGCGTACAAGGACTTCAAGGAAGTGCTGAAGTCAGTGGAGGAAGCCGACCTGGCAACGACCGTAGCAACCCTGAAGGCCCGCTTTGTCATCAAGGATGGCGACAAAGCGGATGATTAGACCACGTTTCGCACGACGTGGTATGACAGCAAGCTGTGAAAGAAGGGATGAGACGCTGCGCAATCGCTAGAACCGGTCAACGATTCGCTATTGTCCCATCTTTCACGCCTTGTCTCAATTAGAGTGTCAAAAAGCACTTCACCGTCATAACCGTTGCGTTTGGCGCCTCCCAATGGTGGCGCGATTTGCGCAGTTTGCCTGCGTACTCACCCCCTTCGCTTGACACACCGTTATTTTTTCTTCTTTGTGACTCTAGTCTTGCATATGGGGGTTTCACTGCTTAAAATCCATTGTCCACGAACGAAGAAAATGCCTTGGCTAAAGCCTGCTACAGTGCTTCACAGGATGTGTGGCATCGTTGTTCAGAGAGTGGCCAGGCCCCCGGGAAGAGATGAGCTCTTCCCCAGTCCGACTCGCAACGAACCCCCGGGCTCTCCCCCGCAGGTTGGTCATCCACGGATGTAGGACCGACGAAGCTTTCGTTGTCCAGATCGACCCTTGTCGAAACGGCTCTTCACAAAGAGTCACCGCAAGGCCAGCAGAGGATGACCGATGAAAACGGCGAAGCCCATCAAGAAAAAGAAAAAGACCAAGCCAGCTCCGGCCCCTGTCGCTGTCAAGAAGAGCGCTGCTGCAGTCAAAACCAAAGCCAAGACCAAGCTCACTACCATCAAAGTCCAGACTCAGCCCGAGATGCCTGAGTTCTATCTCCCCAATATCTACTCCTCGGATCTGCTCACTCCCGATGAAGAGAGACAACTGCTCACCAACTTCTGGGAGAACAAGAAGGAACTCGTGCGACAGCTGCTGAAGAATTACACCAAGCAGCTGAAGCAGCACCGTCCGCCGATGGAACCCTGGCCCATGGCCCAGTTCATCCGCGAGCACACTACTTACGAAGTACGTCGGCATCCTGCCATACGAAATGTCTTCGAGAAGTATGTCACCTTCAAGCACCGCCTGGCCTCGGCAAATATCCGTCTGGCGGCACACGTGGCCAAGCGATTCCGTCACCATGCCCTGGCCTATACCGATCTCCTTCAGGAAGCTGTCTGCGGTCTGATGCAGGCCATTGACCGCTTCGATGTCAGCCACGGCACCCGTCTGGCAACCTATGCCACCTGGTGGATTCGCCAGACACTGCAAATTGCCGTCGCTCGTCAGAGTCACCTCGTCAGTCTGTCTCCACACCACTTGCAGGAGCTTGGCCTTTTGCAGCAGGAATCGGAGGCCCTCGCTCACGGCGGGAAGCACCTGCCCAGCTCGCAGGAACTCGCCAAGCGAACCGGCTCCAGCCTGGAACACCTGACACACCTGCAAACCGCCACCCGCACTCCGGTGAGCCTCAATGCCGTCCTCGATGACGACAGCGACTTCAAGCTCACGGAAGCGATGCCTGACAACAATACGAACATCCTTCGCGATAACAACGAACGGCAGGAAGCCCTCAACTACCTGATGGATAACCTGCGGCCCAGGGAGCGCAAGGTGCTTGACCTCCGCTTCGGTCTGACTGGTGCCGGTGCCCACAGTCTGCGGCAAATCGGCCATCTGCTCCGTATCAGCAAGGAACGGGTTCGCCAGATTCAGAACCGGGCACTCGAAAAGCTCCGTGGCTCCGCCGAGCGCGTCGGCTGGGAACCCAATCTGTTGCTCGACTAGTCCATCTTGATTTACAGTCTGAACTTCATGAAGGGTGGATCGTGCCTGGCACGGTCCACCCTTTGCTTGCATCCGCCCCTCCTCCCCCATAAACTGCCAGTATGAAGAGTTACCGTCCGGCTCGGGTCGCGGAGGTCATCCGCGAGGTGGCCGCTGAGACCATTCTGTTCAAGATGTCCGATCCGCGTGTGCGTGGCGTCACTGTCACCCGGGTGGAGGTTCCCAGCGACTTGCAGACTGCCAAGATTTACGTTTCGATCATGGGCACGAAAGCCGAAGTGCAGCAATGCCTGATCGGCCTGAAAAGTTCCGCTGGATATATCCAGCGACATCTGGCAGATCGTTTGAAGCTACGGTATACTCCAGCACTCTCGTTTCACGAGGATGTGGGGCTGAAGAACAGCCAGACCGTGACACGGTTACTGCAGCAGGAAGGGCTCGCGCCCGAGCAGCTCTTGTCTGACTCTGAGGAAGGACCCGCAACCACCCCGCCCGACACTCCGTCGGATGAGGTCGAGGAGCCAGAAAATGTCATCCGCCAATAAGCAGAAAGTCCTGGCCAAGCTGGGGTCACTCGTCAAAAAGATCGACGAGCCTGCACCGCTTGATGTGCTCAATCGCATGGTGTATGCCGTGTGCCGGGAAGGTACCAGCCGCGAGGAAGCGGACCAGGCTTTTGAATCACTCAACAAGTCCTTCTTTGATCTCAATGAAGTACGAGTCAGTGCTGCCCGCGAAGTAGCACGTGCTCTGCAGAGCCTGCCTGACAACATGAATCGTGCGGAACGCATCATTTCCATTTTGCAGGAAGTCTACGAGACCACGTTTTCGTTCGACCTCGAGGGGTTGCATAAAAAAGGCCTGAAGCAGGCCCAGAAGATGCTCGAACGTTACCGTGGTTCGTCGCCATTCCTGGTTGCCTATGTCATCCGGCACAGCATGGATGGCCATGCCATGCCGGTGGATGAAGACAGCCTGCGCTGCCTCAAGCGGTTGGGAATTGTGGAAGATCTGACGGATGTCGAAGCAGCCCAGGCGGCACTGGAAAACCTGGTGCCCAAGACCAAGGGTATCGCTGTCGCAGAAGCACTGACAACGATCTCGCAGGACTACTGCTTCGAAGCCACGCCCAAGTGCACGCCTTGCCCGATGAACGAGGTGTGCCCCTCAGCTGTGCTCAAGAAGAGTGGAAGCAAGCAGCTGGCAACGGCGAAGGGGAAGAAGTAGTTAAAGCCGTGGCAGGATTATGCGGTACTCCGCATGACCCTGACTACGCAGCTGCAATGAGTGGTGTTACAAGTTGTTCTAATGCATCATCCGTTAGACAACCCAGTTCGATAGTTTTCAATTGACCTTCCTTAAACACTGCCCACACTGGGGTATCTTTTCTATTTCCTTCCATCAAGACATGTCGAACGCGGCTCTCATTGTGAACTGAGATACTTGTTTGCTCTTCAAACTTTACGCTAGGTAGCCAAGTGGCGAACTCAGCCAGATAATCGTAGGGTCTCAGACCCAAGCCAAATCGACCTGCGTAGCGTTTTGTGAACCGAATTGCCCTATGCCCTTCTCGAATATCAAAGACACTCCAAATTGACATGGCAATGACTAGCCAATTCCCTTGCTTAATCTCATGCTCAAGGTCAGAAGGGCCAATGATAAGTGGTTTGATGTAGTCAGGCTCATCGGTGAGAACGATGCGCGATCGCCCATCTTCATTTGAGCCAAAGGCAATTGCCATTTGAATCTCTGCTCATGGCCAAAGCTAAACGAGCATCATGAAAGCATGAATACCCCGAGTGCATGTCTAGCGTTTCGCGTGGTCTGCGGCTCTGCAGGAGCCTCGCCCTCCCATCTCATAGCAGCCGCATGTTTTACGCCACCCACTCCCAGGTTGACAGTTGATCATCCTCCGCTTTCACATATTTGGTGACGAGCAGTTCAAGCTCGTCGTGCACAGCACTCATTGATTCCGGGCGATGGATGCTGCGGAACGAGACGCAGTGCTCCACGAGTTGTGCAAGCGTTTTGGGACACTTTGGGTTTCGCTCACAAACCGGTTTGAAGTTCCGCTTCCAGCTCTCTTCATCGAGTGGCACCGAGTTTTGCCCCTGTAGCAGTACCGGGGGAATGTGGTGATTGGTGAGTAATCGGTACATGGTGGCGCCGAAGTTGAAGATGTCGGTCTTCTCGTTCACCACCTTCTTCACTTGCTCGGGTGCCATATATTCCGGGGTGCCCTGGATGCGGTGCTTGTCCTGTCCTTTGATCCACGCCAGGCCATAATCGATGACCTTCACCAATCCACTTTTGCTGAGCATGATGTTGTTGGGTTTCAAATCGCCATGACAAATGCCCCGGCGGTGCATCAAAACGAGGCCAGCTGAGACGTCACGAAAGACCTGAAGGAGGATACCAATGGGGATACTGTTGAACTGGTCGAGGGTCTTGCCGTTGACGAACTCGATGAGTTGACGGGCTTCCTTCACTCTGCCGCCGAAGATACCGAAGGCCTTGGCCTTTTCCAGGCAGTAGATCTTGATGAGATTGGGGTGATCGAGTTTCTGGGCAATCTCATACTCGTGCACAGCCTGTTCGAGGAATTTGATGTCGTCGTCGTCCTCGATCTTCACAATTTTCAGCGCATATTGTCTGCCATCGCTGTTTCGGCGAATGTGCAGAATGCTGCTGTGTGCCCCCTCGCCCAGATTGGCTAGCACTTGGAACGGCCCAATTTTCTCGGACATCAAGAGAATCCTGTTGAGCCAATGGCGGATGAGAGGCAGAGAGATTATAACAAACGTTGGATTCAAGTGAGGCGGCAATTTCGCAGATCAACACGAATTTCACCCAGGACCCGCAATGCCTCTCCTTCATGCCGGGGTCGCCCGGCTTACCGGGCAGCGTCCCGAGACCAGTACCGTCGAAAGCCTGACTCGCAGGATTGGGGCCGATCTTTTCGCCCGTCTCGAAGGGGGCAAGCCCACCCTCTTCTCCGCCAAGTGGCTCGATGACCAGCTCATGGCCTGGAGCATGGAAGATGAACTGGTGAAGGTGCAGCTCTTCCGCTTCATCGACGTGCTTCCCGCTCTGCTCGGCTCCAAGGCCAACATCGTTCGCCATGTGAAAGAGTACTTCGGCCTCGCGAAGCATCGACTGCCCCTGCTGATGCGCTGGGGCTTGGGCATCCTGCCACAGCGTGGGCCACTGGCTAGCCTCGTAGCTTCGACAGCCAAGAGCAATGCCATACGATTGGCCAAGCGTTTCATCGCTGGAAGCAACGTTCGTGAAGCACTCCAGGCGATTGAAGAACTTCGGCAGAAGCACTGTGCCTTCACCATCGATCTGCTAGGCGAAGCGGTGCTCACGGAAGCCGAGGCAGATCATTATCAGCAACAGTACCTCGAATTGGTGGATGGACTGACCACGGCAGCTCAGTGGAACACCGATCCGCAGATGGATTGCGATCACCTCGGGCCGATGCCGAAGGTCAACATCTCGATCAAGCTGTCGAGCCTCTACAGTCAGTTTGACCCCATCGATCCCGATGCCTCGGCAGCAGCAGTGAAAGTGCGATTGCTTCCGATCCTGCGGATGATTCGCGACCGCGGGGCGTTCGTCAATATCGACATGGAGCAGTTCTCGTACAAGGAGACGACGCTTCGCATCTTCGAGGATGTGTTCAACTCGCCCGAGTTCCGGAACTGGCCCCACGTCGGCATCGCCATCCAGGCGTATCTGAAATCATGTGGCGATGACCTCGCCCGGCTCAAGGCTTTCGCCCAGAAACGCGGCACGCCGGTGTGGGTGCGGCTAGTGAAGGGGGCCTACTGGGATTACGAGACCGCCATCGCCGATCAGAACGATTGGGAGCCACCGGTCTTCCTGAACAAGTGGGAAAGCGACGTCAACTACGAGAAGCAGACCCGCTTCCTGCTGGAGAACTATCAACTCCTCCGCCCGGCGTTCGGCAGTCACAACATCCGCAGCATCAGCCATGCCCTCGCCTTGGCCGAGACGCTGGGCCTACCGAAGAACTGCATCGAGTTCCAGTTGCTCTACGGCATGGCGGACCAGATCAAGGACGCCCTCGTGGAAATGGGCCACCGCGTGCGGGTCTACACGCCGTACGGCCAACTCCTCCCCGGCATGGCGTACCTCGTCCGCCGGTTGCTCGAGAACACAGCCAACCAGTCCTTCCTCCGCGCCAGCTTCATCGAGCATGTCTCGGAGGCGGAGTTGCTGGCCAACCCAGCGACGAACTCTCTCCCCCTTGACAAGGGGGAGTCGGAGGGGGGCGGGACCACGCCGAGTCATGACCCCTCCCAGCCTCCCCTTGCCAAGGGGAGGAGCCAGCACGAATCCTCTCACCCCGAAGCCCCCATGTTCAAGAACGAAGCGCCGATTGATTTCAGCCAGGAAGCCGGCCGTGCTCAGCAGCGCGAGGCTCTCGCCAAGGTGAAGACGCAACTGGGCAAGACCTACCCGCTCCTCATCGCCGGCAAGGCCATCGAAACCAAGGACAGCATCACCTCGCTCAACCCCGCCAACACGAAGCAGATCGTTGGCAAGGTGAGCAAGGCCTCGGCGGAGCAGGCCCGGCAAGCGGTGGCTGCCGCCAGCAAGGCCTTCGATGCCTGGCGCGATCGCAGCGTCGAAGAGCGCTGTGCGATTCTCGACCGTGCAGCCGAGATCATGCGCGAACGCCGGTTTGAACTTTGTGCGTGGATGATCCTCGAAGCGGGCAAGCAGTGGCGTGAAGCCGACGGCGAACTGTGCGAAGCGATCGACTTCTGCCGGTATTACGCCGCCGAGATGCGTAAGCTCGCCAAGCCGCAACGGCGCGATCTCATGGGTGAGGAGAACGAATACTTCTACGAGCCGCGTGGCGTCACCACCGTCATCGGCCCGTGGAACTTCCCACTGGCCATCCCCTGCGGCATGACCGTGGCTGCCCTCGTCACCGGTAACCCGGTCATCTACAAGCCGGCGGAGCAGACCTCGGTCATCGCCGCCCACATGGTCAACATTCTGCATGAAGCCGGGGTGCCGAAGGATGTGTTGCACTTCCTGCCCGGCATCGGCGAGGAAGTAGGCCCGGTGCTGGTCAGTCACCCCGAGGTGGCGCTGATCGTCTTCACGGGTTCCCGTGCGGTTGGCTTGATGATCAACAAGCAGGCAGCCGAGACGCCGGCGGGTCAGCCGTTCGTCAAAAAGGTGATCACCGAGATGGGTGGCAAGAACGCCATCATCGTCGATGATGATGCCGATCTCGATCAAGCGGTCGCAGGCACGCTCGCGGCTGCGTTTGGCTACCAGGGGCAGAAGTGCTCGGCAGCCTCGCGGGTGATCGTGCTCGAGGCGGCGTACGACATCTTCCTCAATCGACTGGTTGAAGCGGCGAAGGCTATCCGGGTGATTCCGAGCGAGGAGCCTGGCAGCTTCGTGGGGCCGGTGATTGATGAAGACAGCCGGAACCGCGTGCTCAGCTACATCGAAGTAGGCAAGAAGGAAGCCCGCCTGGTGCATGCCACCGAGATTGGCGACCTGGCCCAGCAGGGTTACTTCGTGGGGCCACACATCTTTGCCGACGTCGCCCCGACGGCGAAGATCGCCCAGGAGGAAATCTTCGGCCCGGTGCTCGCCATCATCAAGGCGAAGAACATGGACGAGGCACTGAAGATCGCCAACGGCACCGAGTACGCTCTGACCGGCGGGCTCTTCAGCCGGAGCCCGGCCAACATCGCCCGTATTCGGAGAGAGTTCCGGGTGGGCAACCTTTACATCAACCGCAAGATCACGGGAGCGATAGTCGATCGCCAGCCCTTCGGCGGTTTCAAGATGAGCGGCATTGGCAGCAAAGCCGGCGGGCCGGATTACCTGCTGCAGTTCGTCAACCCGCGCTGCATCACCGAAAACACGATGCGGCACGGGTTCGCGCCGAGTGTGGAGAAGGGGGAGTAGCTGATCCGTTACTGCCAGGAACAAGACATTTTTGATGCAGAACTCCTGGCTACACCGTATACTGCAACCAGTTGAAAGGAGCGGTAGTGGAACCACACTTCTTTAGCTGGGTAGCCAAGCCGTACCTTGCCGCGATGGCCAAGCCGCGTACGGAAGAGGAGTTGCGCTGGCTGCGGGAGCAGGGTATTGATATCCTTGTCACGCTGACAGAAGAACCGCCGCCACGTCATGCGATCAATCAGGCAGGGTTGCTGATGGTGCATGTTCCCATCTATGATTTCACCGCACCCAGCCAGGAAGATTTCCAGACGGCTGTAGATGCCATCCGTAAAGCCAAGGAATCAGGGCTGGGTGCCGCGGTGCATTGTGCAGCCGGAATGGGCCGAACGGGAACGATTCTCGCGGGCTGGTTTGTCGCAGAAGGAATGAGTGCCAGCGAAGCAATAACACACGTCCGCAAGCTCCGGCCAGGTTCAATCGAGACTGAAGAACAGGAAGAAGCCTTGCACCTCTATGCCCGAGAACTCAAACGGACAAAGTAACTGTAGCTGCGATTCAGTATGCTTCTCCGGCTTCGATCATTTCCTTTTCATCCTTGCGACCTGTTCTGGAATTGTCCATAATTGAGGCACTTGTAAGCGGATGTGCCTTGGTATTCTTCATACCATCTCCAAGCTCCACATTTTCCTTCAAGGAGTCAGGGATGACGCTGGGATTTTATTTGTTCATATTTTCGATTGTGAAGGAGCAGCACCGTGTCTTCCCCCCCTACTCGTGTCAACAAACCTGATGATGATAAGGCGGATCCTCATACAGATCACGACACCTTGCGGTCCAATGATGCTAAAAGTACCGCGATGTTCGAAAATGCCGGGAAAGATACTGCAACACCGGAGGCACCCAAGCCTGAATCTCACAAACCAACCAACAGCATGGATGCCTACAACCTGCTTCGGAATGGTACACAGCCCGTCACGATTGGTGACTTTACGGTGATGAAGAAGCTGGGCCAGGGAGGCATGGGGGCTGTCTTCAAAGCCAAGCAGCTGAGTCTTGACCGCGAGGTGGCTCTCAAAGTGCTGGCCCGCCACCTGGCTGATGATGAAAAGTTTGTTTCCCGCTTCGAGCGGGAAGCCCGGGTGATGGCCAAGCTCGATCATGGCAACATCATTCGCTGCTATCACATTGGCAAGGAATTGGGCCTGCACTACCTTGCGATGGAGTACGTTGATGGCTGCAGCCTGCAGGACCTCATCGATAAGAACGGTAAGCTCTCGGTAGCAGATGCCCTGTACGTTGCGCTGCGTGTTGCAGATGCCTTACAGTATGCCCATGAACTCAACATGGTGCACCGCGACATCAAGCCGGACAATGTGCTCATCAGCAAAAAGGGCGTCGTGAAGGTGGCTGACCTTGGTCTAGCCAAACCTGTCAACGACGACCTCTCCATGACTGCATCGGGAGTAGGAGCGGGCACGCCCCACTACATGGCTCCAGAGCAGATGCGCTCGGCCAAGGATGTCGATGGCCGTGCCGACATTTATGCTCTGGGCGCGATGATGTATGTCATGCTGACAGGCAAGAAGCCCTTTGATGGCGAAACCCTTGTCAGGCTGTTAGAGCAGAAGGAAAAGGGACGCCTGGAACCTGCTCGCAAGCTTAATCCGAAAGTACCAGACAAGCTCGATCTCATGATCGAAAAGATGATGACCAAGAGCCTGACCGCCCGGTATCAAACCTGTGCGGAAGTAATGCGTGATCTGGAAGGGCTTGGCCTGGCTGGTGACTACCTGAGTGTCATGTTTCCCGATGGCCCGCCGGCAGGAGCAACTGCGGGTGGCTCACGAAGCGGATATACCAGCTCACGCAGCAGCGGCAATGTGAACATCAACCCGCCTGCCTCTGCTTCTACATCACGTATCCCGCCACGAGAGAGTGATCCTGGATCGGGTGACATCTGGTATCTCGCTGCCGGCACCACCGCAGACGGTAAGAAGAAGGTTCGCAAACTCACCCAGGCGCAGATGAAAGACCTCATTAAAGCAAAGCAGCTTGACTCCACGGCAGAAGCCAGCCGTCAGGCAGGCAGTGGCTATCGGGCACTGGCCACCTTCAAGGAGTTCGAACAGTTGTTCCGCTCGCAGGTAGCTCAGAGAAAACTGGAAAAGAAAACCGAGAAGATGGCCGACAAGTTTGCGGAAATAGCGGCTGAAGTGGAAAGTTACGAGCGCAGGAAATGGTGGAGCCGTTTCTTGCACAGTGTTGGTGGTTGGGTCTTTTTCCTGATCGGTCTTGCCATACTCGTCGCTATCGGCATTGCGATCTGGTACTTTTTCCCCGACATCATGAACATGTTTGCGAAGAAGGTCGGCGCGGTCTGAACGACCCAGGCTATTGAATGAGTGGCGTTTGTACTGGGCTGTGCGGGTCGGGCCAGACCTCGGTAGACGCACCATCATCCAGCGGCATAATTTCGTGTTGCCCCATGAGATTGGCCCACGGCCGCAGCATTGTCACATTGGCGCAGATGGCCTTGATACCTGCTGTCAGCGGCATTGCAAGGAACAGGCCAATATTGCCCCATACCAGTTGCCAGAAGAGACAGGCGAGGATCACCGTAGTGGCATTCATCTCCATGTGACGGCCGACGACCAGCGGGAAGATCACATAACCCTCGATAAGCAGCAGTACGCCGTAGACGATGACTATCCAGAGTACAACGACCAGGTTGACATTTACAAAGCCATCCAGGATAGCGGGGATACAGCCAACCACGTGGCCGATGTAGGGTATGTATCCCATCACCCCTGCGAAGATGGCACTGGTCCAGGGTTGTTTGAGCCCCATCCCGCTGTAAACGATTCCGAGGATGATGCTGATCGCCAGATTGATCGCTGTTCGCCAGACGATGTAATTACGGACCTGTTTCGACATCTCCTCGAGTGCACGATACGTGGCGGAGAAATAGGGGCCGGTACGCGGGCCAAACACTTCCGCAAGTCGGCTTGCCAGCATCTCGCCATCCATCCACAGGAAGAGCATGAGAAACAGCACAATCAGCGTGATCATCGAGACTTCGAAAGTCGAGAAGATCAGCGTAGGCAACAGGGTGCCTTCCATGCTCAGTTGCTTGTTGAGCCAGCCGAAGATGATCGACTGATTGGGGTCGATCACGTGGGGCTTGTCTGCCTCAGATTCCTGAGGCCTGGCTGGCTGCTTTTCCTTATCCGTCGTCCTGGCAGCAGTCTCTGCCTTGTCATGCAGGGGGCCAATAAAGCCCAGTTTACCCTCGGTGTCATCAGGTCTATTCTCATCATCCACCTTCCTGGGTGGATTCATCGGGAAGAGTTGTTCTGCCAGCGGGTACGAAATATCCTCTGCAACACGGTTGTGCAGCTTCTTGTAGTAGGCCAGTCGACCATCGGTCGTACTCAACTCCTGAAAACCAGTCTGGACGGATACCACGATCCAGACGATACCCAGCGTCATGGCCAGGATCAGGCCGATCATCACGACAATGGCAGCAACACCACGTGGCAGCCACCAGCGCACTCGCAGGAGTTCCACAAGTGGATAGAAGACTGCGGCGAGCATGAGGGCTACGATCAGTGGCATGATGAGCGGTTTACCCAGCGCCAGGGCTATGATGACCCCGAACAGTGCCAGGAAATTCAGGCCCCAGCGGGTTTCCGGATGTGCTTGCAAAAAGCTGGGCGTGGATGATTGCATGATGATTTCGTCGATGACAGGATTCGACGAAGACTGTACCATAGAGCGGGTATACCACGCAACCATCATCATCTGAGGCAGGCATGTCGAGCACCAGCCCAACCACCTGGCATGATGATCGTACAGTCAGCCCACTCCCCTTCTTTGTGGGTATCATTGCCCTGCTGCTTTTTACGTGGCTGTGGATTGATATCAACTATGTCTGGCACTTTCTAACCCCGCTGAACGGGCCACCCCCTCGCGAAGAACTGCTGCGTACTCGGCCGATGACTGCAGTTATACTCGGCTACATGCTCATCGGGTTCACTATTGCTTTTTTGGTGCAACCGCATCCCTGGAGAGCATTGGGACTGTTACCCTGGGGTGGGCTGTTTCTGTACATCCTGATGATCATCGGGCTGGTGGTTGACTATTCCCCGGGATTCGGCCGACCACTCTTTGCGATCATGGCAGGGGTTATCTGGTATGTTCCCTTTGCCACGGCTCTGCGACGATTATCAACGGTCTCCATCATGGAGGGTTCCCGCAAGCCTCTCGATTGGGCGGCAGCCGCATTCATGGGAGGCCTGTGTCTCCTGCTCTACAGCTGGTCGGATTACAACCTGAAGATCAATGAACTGGTCCGGCGGTCCACTCCCGAGAATCCTTTCCCTGTCATGAGTGCACAATCGTATCACGCGCTCTGGGATGGCGTGCAGACACGAGGCTGGATTCTCTTCGTCATTGCCACCGTGGTGCTGTTGTTCTGGGTGTATGTCTATCGCCGGGAGATGTTTGAGTCATTCTTTGAAATGGTGTTTCTACCCATCTATCGATTCAAACTGGTCGGGCCGGGCATTGGTCAGTTTCCGGTGCATGGTCCGGTGCTGGTGGTGGCCAATCACGCTTCCTGGTTTGATCCTGTCTGGATCGGGAAAGTGATACCTCGTCAAATCACCCCGATGATGACCAGTACCTTCTTCGATAAGCCTGGCCTCAAGTTCCTGGTGAAGGAAATCTTCCGTAGTATTCGCGTTGCTGATGTCTCTCGACGGAAAGAAACTCCACCTGAACTGGCTGAAGCGGTGGAACGTCTGAAACAGGGGGAGTGTGTGCTGCTGTTTCCGGAAGGCCGCATGCGCCGCAGCGAGGATGAACTGCTCAAGCATTTTGGGCAGGGTGCGTGGTACATTCTGAAGGATCGCCCACAAACCCCGATCGTACCGATCTGGATCGAGGGCGGCTGGGGCAGCTTTGCATCCTATGCTAACGGATCACCACCCGCGGTGGGCAAGCGTTTCGACTGGAATCGACGTATTACCGTCGTGCTGGGGGAGCCGATTGTCATAGACCCGCCGCTGCTGGAAGAACATCAATCCACTCGCAAGTACTTGATGGATTGTGTTCTGTCTCTTCGCAAGTTCCTGCCCAAACCGGTGAAACAGCTCAACCATACACCCACACCGACTCTACCTGCCTAAGATGTGGCTACTTTCGCAGTTCCTTGCGTATCACCAGCTTGAGGCCCGACCAGACCTCATCCACGGCACAGACTTTCACATCCACCAGCCCCAGCGGCAGAATGACTTCGCGGATTACGTCCTCTGTGATGTCGGTTTCCACTTTGCTGGCCTTCTTGGGCCACGAGATCCAGATCATACCATCAGGAGCAAGATGAGCCAGGCAGCGATGAATCTCTTCTTCCAGTACCTGGCGTCTGCTTACAAAGAGATGCACGAAATCGAGGATGCCTCGTAGCTGTTTGACACGGCGGATGCCTTCAGGCAACCCGCCCAGTAGCGATTCATAATGTTGCGGGGCGTACAGGAAGAGAACTCTCATACCCTCGGTCAGCCCCAATTTTTTGATCAGGGGTGTCCCCGAGTAGCCAGTACTTGACATGGAAGAGGTCTCTGAAAATATGCTGACTGTACACGAAGTCCTGGATTCATACACAGCATTTTTTGATGCTCGGCTAGTACAGCTACTCTAGATAGCCCTTTTTTGCAATGGAAATCATGTAATTGCCATGTGCCCAGCTTGGCATCGTAGTCAGACAGCACCCGTTCACGCAAATCCTGAAAGTAGGCCCCAGATCGCGCTAGAAGGATTTGTGATGCGCTCTAGCAGATCATACCCTCAGGGTCGAACCATACAATTGGTTGAAATACGAATCAGCACACGTTTTGATGCTATAGATACTCAATGTCTCGCTTGGCACTGCAGGCTTCAAAGACATTTCGATAAGTGCTTTCGCCCAGGCTTTTGCATCAGTGTTTCCAATAAGTGGGCCATGTCTGCCCCAATCGAGAACTTCCTGGCAGGCACCTACGTCGGCTCCTACCGCAGGCAATCCACTGGCCATCGCTTCGATGAGAGCGATGCCAAGTCCTTCTTGGGGAGTGACGCAATAGGCGAAGACATCCATCTTGAGTAGTTCTGGACGCACATCAGGAACGTTACCTACCCATACGACGTCTTCGATAACTCCCAATTTCAGAGCCAGTTGCTTCAATGAAGATTCTTTGCTGCCTGCACCAATGAGATGTAGCTTCGCAGGTATTCGCAGTTGTTTCAGCTCCGTCAAAGTTCTCAGGAGTGATTCCTGATCCTTGTGGCCTTCGAAGCTGGCTACCATGCCAATTATTAGTGGGCGATTGCTTTGTGGATTCCAGGCTGGTTTCTGCAGTCGCTCCTTTCGCAGGGCCTGGAAACGATCAAGGTCGATTCCGTTGGGAACCGCAACGATGGATGACTCTGGTAGGCCATAGGCTTTGATTGTAATGTCGCGGACAAAGTGGGAACACGCAATGTGCTTGCGCACGAATGGCCGTCCGACCTGCAGTTGCAATTTCAGCTTTCGGCGTGCTGAGACATCTTCCGAAGGTGCGTTTCCCACATGTACCAGCATGGGCACACCATGCCACTTGCAGGCGATTCCTGCGGAGACATGTGTACCTAGCGAATAGCAAATCATCCCAGATGGCTTCCATTGCTTCAACGCAGTATTCACCCGAAAGATCAGCTTACCGAAATCCCGGTTCCATCCCAGGTAGATCACGTCTATCCCAAGTTCCCGAAATGCAGGCTCGATGGAATGAGGTACATCTTCTACAAGTGCAAACACTATGGGTCGCTTGCCAGTTCGAAGCAATTCCTCCTTGACCAGTGATAGGGCAAGTCGAGGCGAGCCTTCAGCATGCAACCAGTGAAGCAGATGTGCTGTTCCTAATGTTGCAGAATAAGGCTTCATTGATCAGGCGATCCGGTAGAAAGAAGGCGAAAGTAATCCAGGAAATTGCGTTCCGGGCGGAACCATTCCATGGCTCGTGCTCGAGACCTGGCAGCGAAGGAGCGCCGTTTTCCTGCTTCAGCCATTCCCAGAATGGCCTGGGCCAGGGCGAGGGCATTTACTGGCGGAACATACTCCACTGCATCGGCTCCAACTTCGCGGCATGGTCCCACATCTGTGAAGATGCAAGGTAACCCCATGCCCATCGCTTCAGCAGCTGCATTGCCAAAGCCTTCACGGGCAGTTGTAGAAAATACGAAAAGATCCCAGCTCCGCAGCCGCTCTGGCACGTTGTCCACCCAGCCAGCAAAGATGACAGACGAGTCGAGCTTGAGCTGCTCAGCTTCAGTCTTGAGGCTGGATTCCAGCTCGCCACCACCGACGAGTTCACAGACGACATTCGTGCCGGGCGCAAGTTTCCTGGCCTCAGCAACCGCTTTGATCAGTGTGGACTGGTCTTTGATCCGGTCAAGTCGAGCCACCATGCCGATGCGCAATGGTTCGCAGATTTCCCGGATCTCTACGGGATGTTCAGGAAGATGCGTACTGTTCCACGACATGGCTGCCGGGAACTGCCGGTAGAAGGGATGCTCCAGGAGTGTATTCAGGGTGTACTGCGAATTGGCGACCAGTTGCAGCTGGGCGGAGGGTGGAAAAAAGATGCTTCGCAGTTGGTGTTTCAGCTGCTCGGTCAAAATGCGTTCTGCCGGGTTGCCTACATGTACCAGTTGCACCGGAACACGTTCCTTGAGGGCATGCGAGATCACTGGCAGCTTGGCTGTGCTGAACAGAATCGCAGCATCGTACTGATGATTTGCAATTCCCAGACGGATCGCGCGATGCAGGGCGAAATCATTGCTGATAGGTGCATTCAGGATGGTGATTCGGTCACAACATGCAGCGAAACGTGCGAACGCTGGTCCATCGGTGCCTAAAACGAGCAGGGAAACCCGGTGTCCGAGCGCATGAGCAGCTTCGGCCAATAGCTGAGCCTGCCGTTCGACTCCGCCAAACGCCAGTTCATAGAGAACAAACAGCAATCGCTTGCTGGTCAACCGCAGCCCCTTTGTTATTGAGCCAGTACCTGCAGAACTTCTTCACGCAACTCCGGGGCATTGCCGAGGCAGCCCTGCTCCTTCCAGGCCACGTACCGTCGCAAGGTCAGCTCCAGGTGCTCTGCTACCTCGGTATGTTCCTTGGCCACGTTGTTCATTTCCCAGCGGTCTTCCGGTTTGCGATAGAGTTGCAGGGGCTGGTCCGCTTCGTGATGCCAGGGCACCGTGATACTCCAGTTTTTGGATCGCAGCGTGGCATAGTCGATTTGACCATCACTGGCGTGCTGCAGTGTCACTGCATAGTCGCGATAACGACCCGCCTGTCCCTGTGTGTATCGCACCAGATGATCAGCCTGCAGATCGTTCGGAGCTTCCCCCGTGATCATCTGGTAAATGGTCAAGAGCACGTCTTCGGGATGTGTGTAGTGGTGCACCCGCTTGCCTGCCCCGGCTCCGCGGGGAAACCGCATGATCAGCGGTACATGGGCCCGTTCCTCGAAGATACCATGTTCTCGGTGTGGTATGGGGCCATACTCGCCCAGTGGCTGACCGCCCTGACTCTGAACAATGAGCAGGCACTGGTCCGTCAGCTGCAGTTCATTCAGCAGCGTCGTGAACTGGCCTATCAGTTCATCCACATAATGCATCACCCCACCGTAGGCAGCCCGCCAGCCAAACCGATTCGGATCCGGGGTAGTAGTAGAAGGGTCATATTCGAAGAGAGGTTCTCTGGGTTCTTCGCCTGCAGTGGCTTCGCCGGGCTTGAATTCCTCTTCGCGCCAATCGGGGAGCAGGGAGCCGAGCTCGATGCTGAGCAACCAGTTTTGGTAATGCTGACCGTAATCCTGCAACCAATCAATGCTTTGCTGCAGTACTGCATCACAGAGGGTAGGCTGCTCCAGCATGGCAAGATCATTGTCAGTCACCAGCGAAACATGCTTCCAGCTGGCTGAATAGGAGAGTGACTGGCTCACCCGCTCATCGGCGAAGAAAGCGCAGCTGCCGCCGCTGGTGGTAAGGTGTGCTGTCAGTTCATCGAGCACGTCCAGCATGGGGTTGCTGATCTCGTCCTCATCGCTGGTGGCATGCAGTTCGCTGACATAATGCTGATCGAAGACTGTCGATTCCGCTGCAAGGCGGTCGAGGTGAGGAGTCGCTGCCAAGGCCCCGCCGTAGGCGCCGAATGCATCGAGCCGGGCGCCGTGGAGCGTAAGCAGAATCACTTTCATGGGGGAATCCAGAGATGCCAGCGCAGCGTAAACACAAGGGTGCTGATGCTAATAGTTATAACGAGATGCAGCGGGATTTCCTCATGGATTAGCTGGCACTCCCTCGTTTTTCTCACCATCCCTGACAGACTCTGCTTAAACTAACGTTACCTGTTTCCTGCTAGCTCTCTGGCCAGCTACCAGCTTGTGAGTGACCTATGCCTGCTATGATTTCAGTGGACAGCGATCGGATTCAACGAGCAGTGCGGGAAATTCTCCTGGCGGTAGGGGAAGATCCCGATCGTGAGGGACTTCGGGAAACACCTGCCCGGGTCGCTCGCATGTATGCCGAGGTCTTCTCCGGCCTCAAGGACGATGCGGCCCATCATCTTCGCAAGACCTTTACTCAGAAGTACGACGAAATGGTGCTGGTGAAGGACATCACCTTCGAAAGCATGTGTGAACATCACCTGCTGCCCTTCATCGGAATGGCGCATGTAGCCTACCTGCCTAACGGTAAAATTGTGGGGCTCTCCAAACTGGCCCGTGTCATCGAAGTCGTTTCCCGCCGTCCACAGGTGCAGGAGCGCATCACCGAAACCGTGGCTGATCTCATCGAACAGGAACTCCAACCCAAAGGGGTAGCGGTGGTTCTGGAAGCGGAGCACTTCTGTATGTGCATGCGAGGTATCCGCAAGCCCGGCAGCCGTACGGTAACAAGTGCCATGCGAGGTGGCTTCAAGGCCAACCATTCGACCCGTATGGAGTTGATGTCGCTGATTTATGGTAAGCGAGATTCGTAAGGATTTGAAGCAATGGCACAAACAAGTACACCCATGCAATACGAGATGTACTATTGGGCATGAATGAGAAATATTCTTTGTGGCAATAACTGTTCTGCCAGCCAATTGCATTCAGGTGGCCAGTACAACATGGAATCAGACTTGTCGCTGCCTGCTTGTCTCCTATGATTTCTGTAGAAGATCAGCTAAAACAGGTTACGGCTCGTCCTTGCGTCTCGTTGACGGAGTGACTGGCTGAACGAGGCCTCAGAGATGTCGATTTCGAAAGAGAAGAAGCAGGAAATCATCGGAACCCATCGTCGAAAAGAGCAGGATACGGGCTCGCCTGAAGTGCAGGTCGCCATCCTCACCAGTCGCATCGGCGAATTGACGGAACACCTCCGAACCCATGATAAGGACTATGCCAGCCGCCGAGGCTTGCTCATGATGGTGAGTCGTCGTAATAGTCTGTTGACCTACCTGCGGAATAAGGATCGCAATCGTTATCAAGCCCTGATTAGCAAACTGGGGCTGCGAAAGTAACTCGGAATCAGGGCGGCAACGGGCCGCCTTGTCTCATTTTATGGCACGCTGCACCGCATCATCCCCGGACCATTTCTCTCTCCTTTGTGATAGGGGAGTTGGAGGGGTACTTTGTCGTCGGCAGGGGCGTATCCCCTGCCCCCGCGTTGCTGCGTAGCTTTCAGTCTCCTTAACGGACACAGTCCAAAGAGAACTCCTATGCAAGTCCACCGCGTCGAACGTCAGTTCGGTGGAAAAACCATCAGTCTGGAAACTGGCAAGATCGCCAAGCAGGCCCACGGGGCTGTTATCGTTACCATGGGTGAAACCATGGTGCTCGTCACTGCGGTGGAAGGCAATGTCATCCCCGGCCGCGACTTCTTCCCCCTCACTGTCGAGTATCGGGAGAAAGTCTACTCCGCGGGCAAATTCCCCGGTGGCTACATCAAGCGTGAAGGCCGACCCTCACTGAAGGAAACACTCACTTCACGCCTCATCGACCGCCCGCTGCGTCCGCTGTTCCCCGAACATTACATCAACGAAGTGCAGGTAATGGCTTCGGTCATTTCTGCAGACGATGTGAACGATCCCGATGTGCTGGCCATGATTGGTGCCAGCGCTGCCCTCGCCCTTTCCCAGATGCCCTTTATGGGGCCCACAGGGAGTGTGCGCGTCGGTCGTGTTGATGGTCAGTTCGTTGCCTTCCCCACCTACCAGGAAACTGACAAGAGCGATCTCGATCTCGTCGTTGCTGGTAAGGAAGATGGCGTGGCTATGATCGAAGGCTTTGGCAAGGAACTGCCTGAAGCAGCGATGGGCGATGCCATTATGTTTGGCCACAGTGTTTGTCTGCAGGTTGCGGAGATGATTCGCGAACTTGCCGCCAAGACCGCCAAGCCCAAGACGGTCTTTGAAGACACGCATCCCAACCCGCTCACCAAGGAATTCCGTAAGGAATACTACGACGAGTTCAAGAAACAGAAGCAAACTCCCGGGAAGCAAGAACGGGCGAAAGCGATCACCGCACTGAAGGAAAAGATCAAGGCTGATTTCCCGGTATCCGAAGCCTCTCCCTACACCGCAGCCCAGGTCAGCGCAGCTCTCAGCAAGCTGGAAGAGACCGTGGTGCGTGACCTGGCACTGGAAGGCACCCGTGCTGATGGCCGCAGCCACAAGCAGATTCGTCCCCTCTATTGTGAAGTAGGACTGCTGCCTCGTACCCATGGCTCTGCCCTCTTCCAGCGAGGAGAAACGCAGGCCCTGATGACCGTCACCCTCGGTACAACCAGTGACGAGCAGAAGATGGAAGGTCTCATCGGCGAATTCAGCAAGAAGTTCATGCTGGATTACAACTTCCCGCCATACAGCGTGGGTGAATGCAAGCCCATCCGCACACCCGGGCGTCGGGAAATGGGTCACGGTGCCCTGGCGGAACGAAGCGTTCGTGGAGTGCTGCCGGGAACCGACAAGTTCCCGTACACCATCCGGATCGTCAGCGACATCACCGAATCGAACGGTTCCAGCAGCATGGCAACTGTGTGCGGTTCAACCCTGGCACTCATGGATGCTGGTGTTCCCATCAGCGATCCGGTTGCAGGTATCTCCATCGGTCTAGTCAAAGAGGAAGATCGTTATGTCCTCCTCACCGACATCATGGGCGACGAAGATCATTATGGCGACATGGATTTCAAGGTGGCAGGCACCGGCCGTGGTGTGACGGGCATTCAGCTCGATCTGAAAGTCACCGCCATCAACGAAGAAATCATCCGCAAATCACTCCAGCAGGCTCGCGAAGCTCGACTGGAGATTCTTCGGACGATGCTTGGCACCCTGCGTGCTCCCCGTGCGGAGATCAATAAACACGCACCACGTCTTATTACCATCAAGATCAACCCTGAAAAGATTGGCCTGCTGATCGGGCCAGGTGGCAAGAACATCAAGGCGATCCAGGAATCGACCAAGACCAAGATCGACATTGCGGAAGACGGCACGGTCTTCATTGCCTCGGCCACCGGCGACGGTGCAGAAGCAGCCCGCAACAAGGTCGAAGCGATGCTGGAAGAAGTCAAAGTCGGTCGAGTGTATGAAGGCAAGGTCAGCTCGATCAAGGACTTCGGTGCGTTCATCGAGATTGCCCCAGGACGCGATGGTCTCTGCCACATCAGCGAACTGGCAGATGGCTTCGTCAGCCGCGTGGAAGATGTTGTCAAGATTGGCGACATCGTGAAGGTCAAGGTGATCGCCATCGATAACCAGGACCGGGTGAAACTCAGTCGCAAGATTCTGATGCAGGAAGCAGCAGGTGGTGCCGCACCTCCCGCAGAAGCAGGCGTGCCTGCTCAACCTCCGATTCCTCGCTTTGAAAACGCTGAGGAGACCGAGGGTGGTCCAGAACCGGGCAATTATCAGCCCCCTCCTCCTCCACGTGAGTATCAATCCCGTGGCGGCGAATATCGTGGCGGTGGTGATCGTGGTGGCGACCGTGGCGGTCACCGAGGTGGTGGCGGTGGTGGCTACCGGGGCGACCGCGGTGGCGACCGTGGCGGTCACCGAGGTGGTGGCGGCGGCGGCTACCGGGGCGATCGCGGTGGTGATCGTGGCGGCCAGCGAGGTGGTGGCGGCGGTGGCTACCGAGGCGACCGCGGTGGTGATCGTGGCGGTCAGCAAGGCGGTGGGTACGATACCGGTGGTGGCTATGGCCAGCCTCCCGAACGCCCCGACTACTACTAAGCCTCTAACAAGTAACTTCTATGTCTGCAGCACCTGTCATCACGAGCAAGCCGCCACCTGCCCCCGGTCCCTTACCGATCCCGGCTCTGGCGGCGCTACTCAGTTTCGCTGTGCCCGGCCTTGGGCAAATCGTCCAAGGCTACCTGGGCAGCAACTTCGTGCGACTGGTGAAAGGATGTCTGTTCCTCATTATCATCTGGGGAATGTTCTTCTTTGGCTTTGTGAAGAGCCACTATCGCAATGTCTATCTGCCTCACGTGCAGGAAGTCTATCTGGCAGAAGATCAGGGTAGAGGGCGACTCGGTAAGAGCGCCAACATCCTTGGAAGAGCATTACCACCATTTCCCGGCAATCTCTGGAACCGGCCGCAGTACATTATGCAGTTCTGGGTAGGGGTGCCTGCCTGGCCTGCCATGTGGAATTACTTCAATCCGGATCAACCTATCTTCGGCAAGTTTCAGGAATCGCCCGGCAGTGTCCTGGCTGCTGATGCTCTGGCGAATCCCAACAATGTTAACTCGTTACGACAGATTCATTGGCAAAAGTACGAAGATGAGGACAATACCATTCAGAAGGAACCCGGCATGGGCCGGCTCTGGGATGTCTACTGGATCTACACTGTCATCGCTGGGGCGCTGAACATCATGGTCATCTATGATGCATATGCCGGCCCGGTGCGGTTCCGCCTGGCGAAGAAGAAGCCTGGCAAGGAGGGGCAGAAATGAACGCAGGCCCCGCTTCCTGGGAAGTGTTCCTCCATTTTCCCATCATGATCATCTTCGCCAACCTTGTTTTCAGCGCCTGCCGCTACGACGACTGGACTCACATCTTGCAGCATGCCTGGCGGGGCATCATCTACATCATCACCTTCCTGGGTGGCGTGTTCCTGTTTCTATACGTGGGACTGCAGATCATTGTGCCGAAGGTGTTTGGTTAGGCATCGGTTTCAGTAGTGGCCGACCCAGCACCGGATCGCGTGCCGTGAACGGTCCCGTGGATTGATCCCGGCTCAGGCATCGCAGATACATCTCCAGCTTGGCATCCAGATCATCTGCGTGATGCAGAATCAGCACTTCGGGAATCATCGGCAGTCGGGGAGAGCCCCATTCGGGATGCACCAGGTGGCTGAGGATGACATGTTCCAGCCGCTCCAGGTAGGGTAAAGGCAACTCGCCCTGTGCGAGTGCAGTCTCTCGCACCATATCACGTCCCAGGTTGATATGGCCAAAGAGCTTGCCCGGAACGGTGGGTTGCAGCAGGATGCCCAGCGGATCAGTGCTGAACTCCTTCACGCGACCAATGTCGTGGAGCAGTGCACCGGCCAGAACGAGATCCCGATCTAACGCAGGCGTTACTCCCATGTAGTGTTTCAGATAATGGTCGCAAAGCAGCAGGCAACTCTTGCTGAGCGAGAGCACATGCTCCAGCCAGCCGCCACGGAACGGGTAGAACTTCCCTTCGGTGGCTGGCAGCGACTGCAGCACCTCGGCATGCTGTTCATAGATCGTCACAATCAGCTTCTTCAGAGCCGGTTGCTGAATCTCCTTCTCGATGAGTTCCAGCAACTCGGCCCACATCTGGGGAATATTGAACCGGCTGCTGTCCACCAGGTTGGCAAGATCGAAGCCTGCGTTGCGGTCATCAGCCAGGATGTTACGCCATTTGTGAATTTCAATCTGTGGTCCGTAGCGGTCGTGGTGGCTATAGGTGACCGTCATCCTGTAGGCTTGCCCGAACACCCAGGCTTTCTCGCAGTCGAGGATCCAGGGGCTCTCTGCCCAGATCATACAGCTTACCTGGCGGTAGCGGTCCTTGAACTTGCAGCTGAAGTACGGCTTGCCTTCTTTTGTCCGGCCTGGAGTGCGATCCGTGAGGAGGGCGAATGTCTCCGCCGTTTGTCCCACCAGCAGATCGTGAAGCGGCACCAGTGGTAACGGAATGCGTGGAGGCAGTTCGCCCGGCATGGAATCATCCTTTATTTCAAGTCTGGGTTACAACATTACCGGAGCCCGTGGTCGCTTACAAGCAGGAAGCGATAAGGGTGTCGGCTACTTGGGGTTGCATCAAGAGTCAAACTGGCTATGCTGCGTCCGATTCGGGGATCTCTGGCCGTCATGGAGGATTGGCCCCAGTATGAACGAGGGTGTGCCCACGCAGATGATGCAACCGGCTGTACAGCGAGTCACGCAACGACCCGCTGCGGCCCCGCCTGCGATACGCACCCCGCTCATTTCCGTGGTCATCGTCAACTATCGCCGCTGGGACGAAACCGCAGCCCTGGTTGACCAGCTTCTCCAGCCTCGCCATATTCACCGCTTTGACCTCGAAGTCATCGTGGTCGATAACGATTCACAGCCCGATCCGCTTGAAGCGGAGTTAGCGACACGACGCGAAGTAAAAGTCATCCGTTTGCCTCGCAATGTGGGCTTTAGTGCAGGCGTCAATGCGGGATACCTGGCCAGTCGCGGGGAATGGGTGCTGGTACTCAACCCGGATGTGGTGGTCTGCCCTGGCTTTGTCGATCTACTTTGCGGTGCTGCCCGCGACTTGCGTGATGATGCAAGCATGCGTGCCCCTATTGGCGTAGTCGGTTTCCATCTCCAGAATCGCGATGGCAGCTGGCAACTCTCCACCGGGCGATTTCCAACGCTGCCTGGCTTGCTGTTGGGCCTTTTCAAGCCTCGTCGTACCCGCAAGTACTTTGAACCTGTACCGGGTACACGTCAAAGCGTTCCCTGGGTGACAGGTAGCTGCCTGCTTATTCGCCGTGAATGTCTGAACGATCTTCGTGGTTTTGACTCCAGTTACTTCCTCTACTATGAGGATGTTGATCTTTGCCGGCGGGCAATTGACGCTGGCTGGGCCGTCTGTTACGAACCGAATGTCATAGCTCGTCACATGGAGCCCCTGCAGAATCGGGAACTCACCGAGCCACTTCGGGTCATTACACGGCATGCAGCCCTGACCTATTTCTACAAGCACCTGAGCTCGTGGCAGTTCCGTGGCCTGGTGCAGATCATCAAGCTGGAAGCCAGGCTGCGTCGCCAGGTTCATCGCTGGCGTGGCCGGACCCAGCCGGCAGAAATGATGTCGCTGCTGCTCGAAATGACAGAGTTTCTTGCGCAAGGCGAAGAAGCCCTGGCTCGGCAATCGCTCGAGCATGTCCTGCGTCTGGCAGGCATGTCACGTCCCAAGCATGTGCAGTCGCTCGCAGCTTGAGTGTACCATGCCTCAACTTTCCATCATCATTCCCAGTTATCAGCGTGTCGATCTGCTGCAAGCCTGTTTACAGTCCATCCGGCAGAATCGCGTGCCAGGTGATGAACTGCAGGTCATCGTGGTGGATGATGCTTCGGCTCAGCATGCTGTCTCCCGGGTTGCTCAGTCGTTTGCGGAAGTAACGGTCATTCGCCAGGGGAAACGGCTCGGGTTTTGTGCCGCTGTCAATGCAGGCCTTCATCAGGCGACTGCTCCGATTGTGCAGGTGCTCAACGACGATGCTGAGGTGTTGCCTGGCTGGTATGCCCCGGCGCTCCAGCGGTTTCAGCAGAATTCCCGGCTTGGTTCACTGGCACCGCTAGTACTTCAGTGGCAGAATCAGCAACTCATCGATTCCGCTGGCGATGGCTACGATCCTGGCGGGTATGCGTACTCCCATGGCAAAGGCCAACAGGTAAGTGAAGCCTGGCTGCAACCCAGGCTGGTCTACAGCACACCGGCGAGTGCCGGCTTTTACCGGCGGGCTGCGCTTCAGCAAGTCGGTGGTTTTCCCGAAGAGTTCGTGGCCTACTTTGATGATCTGGAAGTAGGTCGGCGTTTGCAGCAGGCAGGTTTCTGCTGCCTATATGAGCCGGCATCGCGTGCATTGCACCATGGCAGTGCGTCGCATGGGAAATCACCACGCCGACGGCTGACACAACAACTGGCACGCAACGAGGAACGTCTATTCTGGAGGCAGGAGCATGCGTGGCAGCATCTGCCTCGCCATGCGGCAGTGCTTGCTGCCAAGGCGGTGCGGCGCTGGGCTGATGGCACCCTGATCCCGTTCCTGGCAGGACGGATTCAAGCCTGGTACGAAGTCAGTGTGGGTACCACTGTGTAACTATTTGGGCATGCGAGGCGGATATTGCGAGCCCGCCGGCGAGAGTATTACCTCTGATGATTTCATGCGTGGTTCTTTGCCAAACGGACGATAGAGCGGATCGCCAATGATCATGATCTGCCAACTGGTGAACGGGCAACTTAGCCAGTAACTTTCCACCACCGTGTGCCCAGCCAGGAGGAATCCGAACAGGTGATTGGGCTTGGGGAAGGCAATCAAATAGGGCTCCTGTACCGGGCCCAATGTCACACAGGCACCATCCCGCAAGAGGTTCGGCACCCAGCGGCGATTGTTTCCTTCCCGCAGTGAGATGGCTTCAAAGCTGGCAACATGAATCGCAATCGAGCCTGTGACCAGGTCAAAAGCAGGTGTGTAATTCTGCAATGCATACCAGCCACAGTAGAGAGCGGTGCGGGGACAGGTCCCGGGTAGAAAGATGGCTTCCTCGTTGTTGAGCGTCGTCTTGAATTTCTTCTCTTCAAGCAGTTTGGCGAACTCACGCAATGATTCATCGAAGCCACCGTAGCTGCCGGCGATGATATCGCTGCCCTTCTCTTTCCACTCGATACCACGGGCGTCGACGTAGGCATAGCCATCGGGCCCACCCGCTGCTTCGGCCTTGATAGCATCTTCAACGATCCGCTTGGCCACCTGGGGCGTGGGGCCATCAATACGACAGGTCATGACGATGCGTGGAAGATTGGCACGAGCCCGCTCGGTGATCGTGAAAAAGCGGAAGTTGAGCTGCCAGCGGGTCAGCGGGTAGCGGGGGAACCACATCATCGCCAGTTCGCTGTCCACCGCGGCATAGCTTTCCTTGTAACTCAGCTGTGATTCCTGAGATTCGAGTGTGAGCTTCAACTGCGTGAGCCGAGCGATGTCGGGCTGCAGGGTCTTGGCTTTTGCTGAGTCGCCTGCTTCGTTCATGCGTTTGAATGATTCCTGCAAGACGCTGAGCTCATCTCCCAGGCGTTTGATTTCCTTTCGAATGACTTCGAGCCTGGCCACCTCATCAGGCTTGGGCGAAGCTCCACCGACCCGGATGGGAACGCCGTACGTGGTAAGCAAAATGAAGTCGGTCTTTTGCAATGGCTTCAGTTTCTCCTGCAATGGTTTGAGCAGTTTGTTCTCATAGTCTTCACGTGACATTTCCTCGCCTTCAGGAAGTGCCAGTTTGATGAGTTGTTCCGCAGGAACCTGCCGTTGCTGACAGTAAAACTCGCCCAGTGCTACAGACGATACCATGTTGGAGTTGACCACGACCCAGACATCCTTGCCGGTGTAAAGTGTGGGCGTAGTGACTTGTCCATAGAGGCTCGACGAGCAGAAAACCACAGAACAGAGCAAGACGAGAGGTCGCATAAGAGGGTCCAGGCATGAATAAGCGTTCATTCTACCTGTTTCCAGCCTGGTGTCCCCGTAACATGTCTGGTCAAGCGGCTGCCCTCGAATATCGTGAGGGATAGCATCTATGTGCTGTATTCTCTCCTGCCTCCTCACTTACCAGTCTGCGACGAAGGTTGCCTCATGCCCCCAGAAGTGATGTTCGATGTCAGCACCGTGGATGACGGACGGGTGTTGTACAACATCGACCAGATCAATGAAGTGAATCCTCAACGGTTTGAGATGCAGCAACTCACAGCGATTGTGCACATCGATGTCGAGAACAAGTTGTGTGTCGGCTATAAGGATGTGACGGAGAACGAGTTCTGGGTAAGGGGGCACATGCCCGAATTTCCACTGATGCCTGGCGTCATCATGTGCGAGGCAGCAGCACAGCTGATTGGCTTCTTTTCCAAGAAGCACCTCGTTCCGGTTGGCAGCTTCATTGTCTTTGGCGGCATGGATGGTGTTCGCTTCCGGGGGCAGGTGAAACCCGGCGACCGTCTGTGGCTGGTTGGCAAGACGACCAAGGTCAATCGACGGCAAGTCATTTCCGATGTACAGGGTTTTGTGAACGGCAAGATGGTCTTCGAAGGCTCCCTGATTGGCATGCCCTTCACCACGCCCGGGGCAACTGCGGCGGAAGGTGCCTCGTGAGCATGCGCAGCCGGTCGAAGCTCCCTGTCGAGGAGCTGACACCCTATCTTTTCAGACTTCCCGAAGCAGGCCAACTGCTCGATGTAGCTGCACTTTTCGGTAACGATCACCCGGTGGAACTGGAAGTGGGCTTTGGCAAAGGCGCCTTCCTCGTCGAGACTGCTCCACAGCACCCTGAGATCAACTACCTCGGCATTGAAATCGACAAGGGCCTGCAGCTCTATGTTGCCAACCGACTGGCGAAGCGGAAACTGCTTCATGTGAAGGTGGCTCACGGCGATGCGGGAAGGTTGATGGCGCAGCACCTGGGTGATGGTGTGCTGGACGCCTTGCATATCTATTTCCCCGATCCCTGGTGGAAGAAGAAGCACCGCAAGCGCCGGGTGTTTAATGAAGCCTTCGCGGTGCAAGCTGCCCGGCTGGTGAAACCCGGTGGTCTGTTTCACATTGCAACTGATGTAGCAGAGTATTTCCAGGTCATGATGACCCTGATGGCACAGCGGCCTGAGTTCCTGCCGCTGCATGTCGGTCGCGAGGAACGCGCGGAAGATGTCAGCCAGCCTGCGACCAACTTCGAGAAGAAGGCACGTGTTGAAGGGCGACCTATCTGGCGAGCACGCTTTCAGAGAGCAACTGTCAGTTCATAACATCCACTCCGCTGACAGCAGTTTGAGCCACGGGCCCAAGGCCACGACGCATCCGCAGGCAGCTTCATAAGATAATCCTGCCGACCACATTTGATACACGGACCTGATTGCCTGAACGATATGACTACCACGTTGACGACTCCTGAGACATCGTCTGCTCCGCCGAAACGACGGAAAGAGCCGTCCCCTTTCAATCTGCCGAACTTCCTGACCGCTACGCGGTTCCTGCTTGCCATCGTGATGTTCATCCTGATTGCCCGGGAAGAGTGGCTGCTTACGGGCGTCGCCTTCTTTCTGGCCTCTGTTACCGACTGGCTCGATGGACTGGCTGCCCGCAGGCTTGGAATCGTCAGCAGTTTTGGCCGCAGCTTCGATCCGCTCGTTGACAAGATGCTGATATGTGGCGCTTATATCTGCCTGCTGCCTTTTGAGGAACGACGGACAGGTATCATGCCCTGGATGGTAGTTACCGTGGTGACTCGGGAATTGCTGGTGACCAGCCTGCGAGGCTACATCGAAAGTCTCGGCATTGAGTTTGGGGCAGACAAATGGGGCAAGCTGAAGATGGTCCTGCAATGTCTGGCCCTGGCTGCTGTCCTGTTCTGCCTGCTGTTCAAGCAGATGAAAGTCCTTGGGGACTATACCACTCAACTGGAACTGACGCGCGATCTGCTGATCTATGGCATGGTACTCGCGACGCTCTTCAGCGGGCTGCAGTATCTCGTGACCTCCTATAAGCTCTATAAGAGGTATGAAAAGTCAGTATCGTCCTAGTGGTCCTGCAACATTCTCAACGTCACATTGCCAGAGAGGTGCCTCATGCATTCCCGTTCCTTTGGCAAGCAGACTGACACGATCAGCGAAGTCGGGTTAGGCACCTGGCAACTCGGTGGCACCGAGTGGGGCAATGTCACGGATGAGCAGGCCCTCGGCGTATTGCAGGCTGCATATGATGCAGGGACTACCTTCTTTGACACAGCAGATATCTACGGTGGCGGACGCAGTGAAACGCTCATAGGACTGTTTCTGCAACGGCTGGGAGCTGCTCGAAGTACCATTCGTATTGCCAGCAAGCTGGGTCGCCGCTTCGATGCTCCCAACGGCTGGCCTGGCAACTTTACCCTCGACGCCATGCGACGGCATACCCAGGAATCACTGCAACGACTGGGTATCGAGCAACTGTTTCTCCAGCAGTTTCACTGCATCCCTTTTGAAGTGATGAAGCAAGGTACTGTCTTCGAGAACATGCGCACCCTGCAGCGCGAGGGGTTGATCCGCTACTGGGGCGTGAGTGTCGAGACTGTGGAAGAGGGCCTCTACTGTCTGCAGCAGGAAGGGTGTGCTGCCCTTCAAGTGATCTACAACATCTTTCGGCAGAAGCTGACCGACGAACTGCTTCCCCAGGCTGCAGCGAAGGGGGTCGCTATCCTTGCCCGGGTGCCGCTGGCCAGCGGGCTGCTCAGTGGCAACTTCCATGTTGGACAGAACTTCGCCCCCACCGATCATCGCCACTTCAATGCCAATGGTGAGAAGTTCAATGTCGGCGAGACGTTTGCTGGCGTCCCTTTCGAGCAGGGTATCCAACTGGCGGAGAAGATCAAAACACTGCTCCAGCCTGGTGAGCAGGTATCGATGGCAACACTAGCGTTGCGCTGGGTGCTCGATCATCCTGCAGTGACCACCGTAATCCCCGGAGCGACGAAACCACATCAGGCCAAGACGAATGCCCAGGCTTCGCAGGTGCCAGCACTTTCCCCTGCGACACATCGGGCACTTCGGGAGTTGTACGACAGGGAGATCAAGCCGCTGGTGCGCGGGCGGTACTAACGTGTGATCATGAGAATGAAGGCCAAGTTATTAAAAGTGTTGTCCACCTGCGCAATTCGTAGCGGTTGTGCCGTCTAAGAGCTATCCTTGGATTCTGCGGTAACTCACGACTGAGGTGCACCATGCGACGTACTGGCTGGATGTGCTTGCTGGCATTGGGGTTATGTTTATCGTTCGCGGTCGAAGCGTATGCTCAACCATCCCGGCAACTGCCGGGTGTACGTGCCTTTCTCGGGCAAACTGTGCCACAACCGCCTCTGAATAGCCGTCGCCGGCCCGCAGCCAGCCAGGTAGGCATGGAATCGACCGACTTCTATCCCAAGAACGGCTACCCCAAGGTGCTGGGAGATGCCGTTGAATCCGGAGCAGCCCAGGCTGGTGGCGCAGCGGCAGCAGGTAATGCAGCAGCAGCGGGAGCTGCAGGCAACAACGGCGTGACTGGCGTGCAGGCTGCAGGCAGCATGGGGTTCCAGGGAAACTCCGGTAACCAGATCGGCCAGAATGGTGGTGGCACCATTCTCGGTGGTATCTTCGGAGGCGGTGGTGGCGCACAAGGCTTCAAAGCCGGCCAGGGGCCAGCCATGGGCATCACCGGTGGTGGCTTCTCGGGCTTCGTTCCCAAGGGCTTCGGTTTCGGCGGCTCGCCCGTCCAGTAGTATTCACTGACCAAACTGTTTGCTACGCCGCAGCACTGGTTGCTCGGGTGTGAGCAGGCCGCGAAACATCATGTGGGGGCGGGGTGCGCGCGGTGTTGCTCGCCTGGTCCTCCTGTGGCTGTCGCTGTATCGCTCGCAGAATGTTGAGCATCTCACAATTGGGGTGATAGAGATGCGTGTTGCCCTGGCGGGTCTGCCGCAGCTTGAGGCGTGACATGGCGTGGCGGAAGCGGTTCTCCGAGTAGCCTGCTTCCCTGGCATGTTCCAGCAGCGTCTCTTTGGTGGCAGGCTGGCCGTTGGTCTTTTCCACCAGCATGGTCATGAAGCTGATGTCATCCCGGGCTTCGCTGATGTCAGGCGTCCAGGTGCGGAGCGTATTGGACGGGTTCACCACCTGGTGTGCCTCCGCTTTCCGGGCAAAGAGCCTGCCGCCAGCGTCGAACTGCAAGAGCCACTGGATAGCTGCCGGGCCACGCAGGTTCTTTGCTACGGTGACGACACGCTGGTTCGGATCGTGCGGATGATACTGCATGGCGAGGATCAAGCGAGCTGCATCGTTACCGGTACGGGTGTACAGACCATAGTTGCGATGTTCGTGCAAGCCTCGCCGCCGGGGGATGATGAAGGTGGTGTGGAAGGAGCGGGCCATCTCCTGCAGTTCGCTCCAGAAGTTTTCGTACATCGCCAATTCGATCGGCCCGGCAGGGGCAAGGAGTTCTTCGAGATCGTCGATGATGACGAACAGGACAAGCTGGGCGTTCAACTGATCGCGGATGTGATCGAGCAGGCGCAGAGGCACCATGGGCTCAGGCATGCCGAACGAGGATTTCTCGGTAATGAACGGGGCTTCGACCATGATTCCGAGGTTGCCACGTTGCTTGCGGAGGTGGTCATCACGTTCTTCAGCCTGCCTTTTGGAGGAGATGTAGAGGATACGATGCAGGGAGTCGCGGCCTTCGACTCCGGAGAACGAACTGGCCAGGTGGGCACAGAAGATGGACTTGCCGACACCCGAGACGCCATCGAGGAAGACGACCTCGGCGGCAGGCAGGAGGTTCTCGACAATCCAGGGGTGAGCAGGGGGAACAGCAGGGGTGAGCGGCCGCATCGTGACAGGCATGGCTTGTCTCCAGAGGCAAGGTGACTTAAGGCAAAGGGATGCCCTGATTGTTATGTGTATACATGCTACGTGGGGATATGTGAGGGTGGCTAGTGTACAAGTGCAGCAAAGAGGTCATTTCATGCATTCAGTGAAGTGGTGCTGTATGAGGTCAGCAGCGCAGCCCTCGAAGAGGGCGATCGGGCAGTAGCTGGCTGCGAAGCTGCCAGTGGAAAAGCGTAGTAGCATCAGAGCCCCGGCAGGGGCAATTGGGACAGGACGCTCATTCCCCTCGCCCCATCCGGGGCTCTTATTCAACATGACCTCAACTGGCAGCTAACGCTGCCAGCTACTTCCCGGTCGCCCCTTGCGGGGCTTTGGAGCACCAACGTACCTGGCTTTATTTCTCTGTTGTAACGTAGAGTGTGATCGTTTAGCCTAGCGACAATGTCGCGCGGCTTAGTAATGCCATGGGACCGGGAATGGGCAGAAATGGCTTTGTCGAATACTAGTTCGGCGAGTTCGGCGATGTTTACCGAAGTAGTTGTGGATGATGTGGGCCGATGCTACTTCGCGGCTCTCTATCGCTCAGGCTGTTTAGCCGCACTGACTTGGGGCGGGCAGCCTTTCGATTGCGTGGTAATCCTTTGTGATCACGCCCAAGCGCAGGTAGCACGCGTGGAGTTGAGCTGCGAGTTAGCTAGAACTAACGTAGACTGGGTTCAGGTGGCTGGTAGCGGTGCTGAGGAACTGCATGACACCGTCGATCGTGCCAGCGTTACTGTGGGCCGTCAAAGGGCTGTCGGTGATGGCTCGCCGATGACTTCCTGGCATGAGGATGCCAGGGCGGTTGACGAGATGGCCGATGTCGCGGCGTTGTGCTTCGGGGTTCATGAACGGGTGCTCGTCCTGGTCGTGGGACAGGAGAAGGACCTACTGGCGTCGGTGTCGGCTTTGAAGAGTCGCCTAACCAGCCTTTGCACCTGACCGCAGCGGCATCAAGTGAAATCTGGGTTCAAAGTCTCACCTGTTGCCGCAGCAGGCGAATCGGGTCATTTGGCAGCGGAGGGTGTGCTGGTGGCGCACGTCTCGCATTACTTCTTACACCTTCACCAGCATTTCCCGCGTTACTTCACTGAGGTTCTTGCAGCCCATCAGGCCCAGTGAGAGATCGAGATCAGCCAGGAGGTTGCACATGACATCTTCCACGCCGGCGCTGCCGTGCATGGCCAAGCCATAGGCATAGGGGCGGGCGACCAATACTGCTTTCGCACCCAGGGCCATCGCTTTCAGCACATCACTGCCCCGACGGATGCCACTATCGAACAGCACCGGCAGCTTGCCCTGCACAGCGTCCACCACACCGGGCAGCGCATCGAGAGCAGCAATGGCTCCATCGAGTTGCCTGCCACCGTGATTGGAGACAATGATGCCATCCATGCCGAGCGACTGGGCCAGCTTGGCATCTTCCGGATGGAGAATGCCTTTCAGCAGTATCGGCAGCTTCGTCTGGCCGCGCAGCCAGTGGAGATCATCCCACGTGAGGCCGGGGTTGGAGAAGATGGCCCCGAAGGTCTCGATGGCTTTGCGGGGGTTGTGTCGCGGATCTTCGCCGACGAGTTGCTGAAACACCGGGTCAGTGAAATAGTTGGCCAGCCCCAGGCCTTGCAGGAAGGGCAGGTACGCGTTCTGCAGATCCCGCTCACGCCAGGCCAGCAGGTAGGTATCCAGGGTGATCACGATGGCTGAGTAACCAGCCTTTTCCGCCCGATGGACGAAGCTGGCGGCCAGTTCCTGCTTGCCGGGCCAGTAGAGCTGGAACCAGCGTGTTCCCTTGCCACCCCTGGTGGCGACCTCTTCCATCGACTTCGAGGAAACCGTACTGAGCACGAAAGGCATTTGCAGCGTCGAGGCTGCCTGGGCCACTGCCAGTTCGGCCTGCTCATGCACAATACCCAGCACACCTATCGGGCCGAGCAGCAGCGGCGAGGGATGCCGGGTGCCGAGGAGTTCGATGCTGAGATCGCGCTGCAGCACGTTGCGGAGAAAGCGGGGTACAATCCGCCAACGCTGAAACGCAGAACGGTTGGCCAGCGTGGTATCTTCGCTACCAGCGCTGCCAGCAATATAGCCGAAGGCCTGGGGAGAGAGTTTTTCCTGTGCCTGTCGCTCCAGTTCTTCGAAGGAAAGGGGGATGCTGGGAAGCTTGCCGGAGAGGCCTGCGACATAGATGCCCATCTGCCGGGCCAGGCCCCAGGAGGTGGCAGGAGAGGATTGGCTCATGGTGCGTACCGTTGAAGTGGGTGTGTTCCCAGCATTACACCATACCGAGAGGCATTCGCCAAGAGGCGAAGTGTGGTCGGGTGCCTGCAAGCCCCATTGACCAGTTGTCACCCTCCACGGTAAGATGCCGCCTCTTTCTGTCAGCCCCTCGGCTCGAAGTTCGCCTCGGACAAGGAGGTCCGGCGTGCTGGTCTCACATCGTCATTTGCTGGTGCTGTGGTTCCTCATCTGGGACCTCAGTCTCGTCGCAGGCCTGACATTGCTCCTGTTCGGCCCCGAAGCTCAGCCTCGGCTGACGGGTGTCGTCACGCTGGCTGCACTCTCGCTGGCTGTACGTCAGCTCTATGCGTTACATCGTCTTCGCAGGGGACGCGAGGAACTGGTCAGCCTGCTGCAGGCCATGGTGCTGTGGCTGTTGCTGCTGCTCATCATTGAGCCGATCGCCGGTATCAGTCGCTATCAAACCCTGCTGTTCGTGGGTGTCACCACACTCAGCCTCTTTGTAAGCCGTCGACTCTGGTGGCACATCATTGGCAGCCTGCGGGCCCAGGGTTTCAATCCTACTCCTGTCGTGATCGTTGGCACTGGCCGGGTTGCCCGCCGTACTGCCCGGGCGATCAACCATGCTGGCTGGACAGGTATGCATGTGGTCGGGTTTATTGAAGATGAGCCATCGCGCTGGACCAGCGACTTGCCGGTGATTGGCAAGGTTGCTGATCTGCCTCGGCTGGTGCTGGAACAGGGTATCAGCCAGGTGTTCCTGGCACTGCCCATGCAGCGGTATCACGAAGCCCGCCGGGTATACGAAGTGCTGAGCCAGAGCATCGTGGAGATACGTCTGATCCTGGATGCAGCTCCACTGACGCCGCTGTCTCTTTCGACCACCAAGATCGATGGGCTGACGGTGGTGGGGTTGCGGGATAATCCTCATCTTGGATTGAACCGGGCGGTGAAGCGGGCGATGGATCTCGCCATCGCTTCGCTGGCGTTAGTGCTACTCTCGCCAGTGCTGTTGCTGCTGGCCCTGCTGGTGAAACTGAGCAGCCGGGGGCCGGTGCTCTATCGCCAGGAGCGGTGTGGCCTCAATGGCGTGCGGTTCCAGATGATCAAGTTTCGCACCATGCGGCTGGACGCCGAGCAAGTGACTGGCCCGGTCTGGGCGACCGCTGGCGATACCCGCACGACCAGACTAGGTGCATGGATGCGACGGCTGAGCCTGGATGAGTTGCCTCAGTTGTTTAATGTGCTGCGGGGCGAGATGAGCCTGGTGGGGCCACGCCCGGAGCGACCGGTGTTCATTGAACGCTTCCGCCAGACGGTGCCCAACTACATGTCTCGTCACATGGTGAAAGCCGGCATGACGGGCTGGGCCCAGGTGCAAGGCTGGCGAGGTAACACTTCGCTACGCCAGCGCATCCGCCATGATCTCTACTACATCACGCATTGGAACCCGTGGTTCGATCTGCGGATCATGGTGCTGACAGTGTTTCGGGGGTTCTTCCATCGCAATGCGTATTGAACTATTTTTGTCGCAACCAGCAGAGCACGGCAGAGAGCAGCGATAACCCTGCCAGCACCAGGAACAGCGGGCGGTAGCTGCCAATGTACTCCTTGCTCATGGCCAGCGAGACAGGGCCCAGTGCACTGGAGAGCACAGTCAGTGCCTGAGCGGTGCCCTGAATCTTACCCAGGTGCAGTGTCCCAAACGTACTACCCCAGATGGCGAAGAAGACCACGATGACGAGCCCGGCTGAGATGCCGAGCATGACCGCATTGGCATAGACCTGCCAGGGAGCATGGAGATAGGGGAGTGAGCCCAGGCAACCTGCCAGCATCAGCATGCCGATGGCCATTAAGCGGGAGAGAGGCCACTTCGTGGAAAGCCAGCCGCCCAGACCATTGCTGAAGAGCGTCACGAAGGTAGCAGTGGCCAGGGCGGCGATGTAGAGATCACGTGAGAAGCCTGTCTCGGCCAGCACATCTTCATTGAAGAGGCCGATGCCGGAGGAGACCCAGTTGAATAACGAGCAAGACAGGGCGAAAAGCCAGAAGGTGGGGGATCGCATGGCTTCCCACCAGGTGTAGTGCCTGCTGGCGGTGTTGATGGCAGCGGTCGCAGGTGTTTCCTGTGGTGGCGCTGGGTAACAGATGAAAGCGAAGAGTATAGCCAGGCCTACTGCTGTGAAGCCGAGGTAGCGCCAGGTATCGCGCCAGCCGACAGCCTGGATGAGCGGATCCAGCCCGCCGAAGAGCACCATGAAGCCGATGGTCGAAACGATGCCGAAGATGGCCATGGCTACGCTGACGCGGTTCGGGAACCACTTGCCCATGTGAGTCAGACTGGCAGCGGAGAGGGCACTCTGCCCCAGGGCACGCATCAGGAACAGGCCGAGGAAGAACCCTGCTGTCGTGGTGATGCCTGCGAAGTAGTAAGTGCTGGCTCCGAGTAACGTGAGCAAGCCCAGCAGCACCAGGCGGGTCCCCAGGCGATCCATCAGCCAGCCGACAGGAATTGCAGTCAGTGCTCCAGCCAGCGTAGCCATCAGGTTCAGCCAGGCGAACTGGGTGCGATCCATCTGGAGTGTAGGGTCTTCGAGAATCTTCTCGGTAATGAGTCCCAGCCCCTGGGTGCGGCCGGGAATGGTCATGATCATCGCCAGGGCTGCGACGAGGATTTGCAAACGCAGGAGTTGTCTGTGAGGCATGCGATTAGGGTAGGAGGGCAGGCAGTGGAGTCATCCCGGGCCGGGTGTGCTCTTACGAGTTATGTCCCCTCACCCCTAACCCCTCTCCCCGGTGGGGAGAGGGGAAGAATAACTTGATCAACACAATGCCACCAGTATCACAACTCCTAACCGTATCAAACTCCTATGCCATTGACTGCAATACCTGGACCACTCTCATGTATGCACTTTCCAGCCGCAAGCTGATTGCATTGTCACTAATGGTCCTCTGCTGCTCCAGTCTGTGGAGTCAGGACGCAGGGAAGGACGAGAAGCGTCGCGTCTATGATGCACAGCGTCTTTTCTCGATCATCCCGCCAGCGGGCTGGGATAAGGTGGCCCAGACTACGGGCAAGAACATGATCCTCGCTCGCACTGCGGATGCAACTGAAGTGTTCAGTAACTTCAACGTCCAGCGTATTTCAAGCAAGGAGAACTTTCCGAGTCTTCGTGAACTCGCTCAAGCCATCGCAGCGCAGCAAAAGGCCAACACGCCCAGCTTCGTTGTGGAAGGCGAAGAAGATTTGAAAGTGGATGGCAGAGCGTCGTATGTGCTCTTTTCCTCGCAGGAACG
The DNA here is from genome assembly GCA_046350055.1 of Gemmatales bacterium. Lineage (GTDB taxonomy): Bacteria > Planctomycetota > Planctomycetia > Gemmatales > HRBIN36 > JAEUIE01. The sequence goes on from JAXMBC010000001.1 coordinate 1,888,278, forward strand.
ACTGATTGCCGGGGCGAACATGAGAATCCATGCTGCGTCGTACATGATTCCCACGAAGGGCAATGTAATGTATATTGTGACGTTTTCGATGCCTGCCAGTGCACATCAAAAGGTCAAGCCCCGTGTGCTGGAGAGTGTGAAGACGATCAAGATCGTGACGAAGTAGAAGATCGCAACTATCGAATGGATCGCTTTCCGAATTTCGGCACTACCGCCGGGAAAGGTTCTCTTACCAGATTTACATCATTCTTATCGTCAACCCTACCAGTTGTAACTCCAGGAAGAAGATCAGTGACCTCCGCATTGGCTCCAGTGCTGATATGGCAATGATAACTGTCGTCGCCGGGAATGATCGTCGTTTGATCTAGTTCAGCCACTTCGATCAAACGGGCAGCCAGTCGCCGTAGCCCTTCGGGGTTGCCATAAATACAGATCTCAGGATGCAATTGATCCAAGCTTTGATCAATCCACGCTATCAGATAGTCCGATTTGGGTGGAATGACTCGAGTGGCTCGGCCGACTATTCCGCGACAATTCTCCACTTTGTAGTTCATGTCGTTGCCTTCTGGATTGTGCTAACAATTTCAGCGAGTTGAACGATTGTCCTTAATCGCGGTGACTGTTGCAATACGTGAATGATGGTCACCAGATCCTTGCAGCAATAGGTAATCCCTTCGGGATCAGGGTTCGTGTAAACACTATAACCCCGGATTAATATCCGGGGCTATAGCAGGTGATCCTTTCAGGATCATCCATGTTGTTAAGCAGGTCTTCCCCTAGAACTTTACCCACTCCATGAGCTTCGCCTTCGAAATAGGCTTGCCTTGCATGACCGGGGCGAGGTCCATTTTCGTTTCCGTCGTGGATGCGTTGTCTGGGTCAGCCAGCAGTTTCTTCGCTCGGGCCAGTGCTTCCTTTTCCTTCCAGAAGCAGGCCAGGGCGATCTGGGCACAGCGTTCCTGGAACTGGGCCGGGGTCTCCTGGAGTTCGGGGAACTTGTCCACGAAGGCCAGCATCTCGGCCAGCTTGTCGGGGTACTCGCACAGAATACGCTTCGCCATGGCCTTCTTATTGGCCGGCTCCATGTAGGTCAGCTCGACTGCCTTGTCGATACGGCCGGGGCGAGTGGAGATGAACTCGGTGGTGCCGTCGGGCAGTTGCCGAGGTTGACCCATCGCGGGGTCGACCTTGGCGATGTCGTTGGTCGTGACGATGGTGAAGATACCATCGCTCCGCTCCACGCCATCGATGCAATTGAGCAGGCAGTCGAACGTCAGCGGGGTCATGGGCCGTGGCCGATCGCTACCTTCGTGATCGTTCTTCTGCTGGCTCGGCATCATGATCTGCATGCCCTGGTTCTTGCGTGACACGTTCTCGCGGCCATGGAAGACGTTGTCGATATCTTCGATGAGCGCGATGCAGGGCACGTTGACCAGCATGTCGTTCCATGACTTGATGAGGTCCTGGTTGCTCATCTCTGCCAGGTTGAAGACGTAGATGGGCATGTTCAGGTCTTCGGCAAAGGCGCGGGCGAGGGCTGTCTTGCCGGTGCCGGGAGGGCCATAGAGCAGCCAGCCGCGTTTCCACGGAATGCTGCGCTGGCGGTACCACTCCTTGCTGCTCCGCCACATCTCAATTTCACGCAAGAGGTCCTTCACCCGGCTGGGGAAGATCAGGTTCTCGAGCGCACGGCCATTGTGATGCCCGCCTTTGCCTAGTTGATCAGGGCCGTGTGCGAGCAGGCGGTAGCTATTGGTCTGATACCAGGGCAAGCCGTTGGAATCAGAGCCGTAGTCATCGTCGTCGCTGCCACGTTTGGGTACGAAGTGAATGACGAAGCGGTTCTTGGCCTTCTCCTGCTCGGTGTTGTTGTTCCAGGTGATATTGTTCATGTCAGAGCAGGCTTCGCGGATGATGGCTTCGACATCGAGCGTGCCACGCAGGAAGGTGATGGTGGAATAGACCTTGGTTGCATCGCTGCTGGACGAACTGTTGTTGTCGCCCTTGCTCTGCCTGCTCTTACGTTCGACTTCGTTGTTGAAGAAGAAGGGTACCCAGCCTTTCCAGAAGATCATCGAGCGAGCGCCGAAGAACTCGTAAGGCACCAGGCCGAAGTTGCCATCGCGGGTGTGTTCGTACATGGCACCGTACATGCGGTCGTAGAAGCGGGAACGCTTGACGTGCTTGACGAGGTAAGCCACCACAGCATTGTGTGCCGATTCACTGGGGATTTCGATCTGCTGGACGAGCACGCTGACGGCGCGCCAGAGTACGGCCTTGATCCTGGTCCAGAAGCCGGCAATCAAGCCGATGACGATACCGCCAATGGCACCGCCTGCCATGATCTTGCTGAAGTCGAGGTTTTCCATCTTTCCGGGGTCCTGTGTCTACGTACCGAGTGCTAAGTACCAATCCGATGAGACACATAGTTCCCACTGAGGACTAGGCACTTAGGACTTAGGACTGATGATGTTGGTTCGCGCGGCGACTATAGTTGGGTGGGAACCAAACCAGAAGGAGGGGAATGCCCTCAGAGAAAATGCCGAGTGAAGCTCGGTGGTAGCTGGAGCCGTCGTTCCCCACGGCATGCACTACGTCGGGCATTATACGCACGAGGTCAAGAGGTTTGCGCGGAATTATGCATATTGCCTGAATGTGGTAACTGCGTTACGGCAGCATGCAGACAGAAAAAAAAGGAAGCAGGTGTAGCACCTGCTTCCTTTGAATGAGTTTCCAGAGACAGGGCTAGTTCACGCCGCTCCCAGCCAGGTTCTCTTCCTTCTTGTCTTCCTTGACAGCAGGCACCACTTCCGCGGCCTGTTCTTTCTTGGAAGGTACGAAGGTGATACGCTTCTCGGTCGTGCTCCCTTCGACGGAAACCAGCTCGGCTTTGATGATGTCGTAGCCATGGAAGGTGCCGCGAAGGATGTCTTCGGCGACCGGGTCTTCGAGCAGTTGTTCGATGGCCCGGCGAAGGGGACGCGCACCGAATTCGACGTTGTAACCCTTCTCGATGAGGTACTCGCGGGCTTCGGGAGTGAGGCTCAGGGTGAGTCCCATTTCCTGCAGCCGCTTGTAGACCTTCTCCAGTTCGATGTCGACGATCTTCTGGAGATCTTCGCGGTTGAGCTGGCGGAAGACGATGATGTCATCGAGACGATTGAGGAATTCGGGGCGGAAGTAGCGGTCGAGCGCGGACTTCAGCGTTTCCTTCATCTTCTCGTAGTTGGTATTTGCGTCTTTCTTATGGAGTCCGAATACGGACTTGTTCGTCACTTCCTCAGCACCGGCATTGGTCGTCATGATCAGGATGGTGTTGCGGAAGTCGACCACGCGGCCGAAGCTGTCGGTCAGCCGGCCTTCTTCCATGATCTGAAGCAGCATGTTCCAGACATCGGGGTGGGCCTTCTCGATTTCATCGAGCAGCACCACGCTGTAGGGCCGACGGCGAATTTTCTCGGTGAGCTGACCACCCTCTTCGTAACCCACGAAGCCTGGTGGAGCACCGATCAGTCGGCTGACGTTGTGCTTCTCCATGTATTCCGACATGTCGATGGTAACGAGGGCTTCCTCGTTGCCGAACATGAACTCGGCGATACGCTTGGCGAGCAGCGTCTTGCCCACGCCAGTGGGGCCGGCGAAGATGAAGGTGCCGATGGGTCGCTTGGGATCCTTGATACCCGAACGGCTGCGACGGATAGCCCGGCTGATGCGTTCGATGGCTTCGCCCTGCGAGATAACCCGCTTGCGAATCTCGTCTTCCATCTTGAGCAGACGGCTGGTCTCTTCGTCGCTGAGGCGCTTGAGAGGCACACCAGTCATCTTGCTGACGACCTCGGCGATGACTTCCTCATCGACCACGCCGTCCACTTCCTTGGCCTTCTCACGCCATTCCTTGGTAATCTGTTCCTTTTTCTTCTTGACCTTGTCGGCCTGGTCACGAAGCTGGGCAGCTTTCTCGAAGTCCTGCTCGGCGACAGCTGCTTCCTTCTCGGCGTTGAGCCGTTCGATGTCTGCGTCGATTTCCTTGAGATCGGGTGGACGCGTGGTGGCCTTCAGGCGAATGCGTGCACCAGCTTCGTCGATCACATCGATGGCCTTGTCAGGCAGGCAGCGACCGGTGATGTAACGATCGGACAGTTCGACGGCAGCTTCGAGGCCCTTGTCGGTGATCTGCACCCGGTGGTGTGATTCGTAGCGGTCGCGAAGCCCCTTGAGGATTTCGACAGCTTCCTTCTTACTGGGCGGATTGACGATGATCTGCTGGAAGCGGCGTTCCAGAGCGCCATCCTTTTCGATGTACTTGCGGAACTCATCCAGCGTGGTGGCACCGATGCACTGGATTTCGCCACGAGCCAGGGCAGGCTTGAGCACGTTGCTGGCATCGATGGCACCTTCTGCGCCACCTGCACCCACCAGGGTATGAAGCTCATCGATGAAGAGGATCGTGTTCTTGGCACGACGCACTTCGTTCATCACCGCCTTGATGCGTTCTTCGAACTGGCCACGGTACTTGGTGCCAGCGACCATCATGGCGAGATCGAGCACGACGATCCGGCGATCACGCAGCAGTTCGGGCACATTGCCTTCGATGATCATCTGGGCGAGGCCTTCGACGATGGCAGTCTTGCCGACGCCTGCTTCGCCGAGGAGGACCGGGTTGTTCTTGGTACGGCGGCTGAGCACCTGGACGACGCGTTCGATTTCGTTGGAACGGCCGATGACAGGGTCGAGCTTGCTCTGACGAGCCAGTTCGGTGAGATCACGGCCGAAGCTGTCGAGTGCCGGTGTCTTGGAGCGGTTCTGCTTGCCCTTGCCGGAGCCACCGCCGGAGCCACCGCCCGAGCCGACGCCAGCGCCGGCCGGTTCTCCTGAATCACCATTGGCTTCCAGATTGTGGCCGAGCAGGTTGAGCACTTCTTCGCGGACATCTTCCAGTTTGAGGCCAAGGTTACGCAGCACCTGGGCAGCGACACCTTCGTCTTCGCGCAGCAGGCCCAGCAGCAGGTGCTCGGTACCAACGTAGTTGTGGCTGAGGTTGCGTGCCTCTTCGATGGCGTATTCGATGACTTTCTTAGCCCGGGGAGTCTGGGGCAACTTGCCCATCGTCACCATATCGGGGCCGCTTTGAACGAGCTTCTCGACTTCGAGCCGAATCTTGCGGAGGTCAACGTCGAGGTTCTTCAGCACGTTGGCAGCAACGCCGGAGCCTTCTTTGACGAGGCCCAGCAGAATGTGTTCGGTGCCGATATATTCATGATTGAATCGTTGGGCTTCCTGATTCGCTAACTGCATGACCTTGCGGGCACGGTCGGTAAAGCGTTCGTACATGTCAGATGATCCCCTCAATTGCATGGCGACAGATGGCGTCACACATGCCTGTAGTTAGTTGATTATACGCTGACCAGGCAGATTGAGTAGGCAAAGGTGGTACGAGGGCAGGTTCAGTGATAATCCAGCTACATTCTTAACAGATGCAGGAAATCGTGCCTAGATGGACTCTTGGTAGGCTTGCTGAGGATTTAACAGTCGAATTGAACGAAGGTCCACGGGGACAATCCAACATCCATGTGTGATGTTACATCCACGAAAATGGGCTCTGTCTATTTCTTCAGGACATCAGTAGGAGGTGGCTCTTCTGTGCGTTTGACCAGGGATTCGATGACCTCTTCCAGTTCACCCGGAGGAGGTGTTCCCTCCCAGATGCGAAAGATATTCTGCTGATTATCAATGAGTACGAGCGTGGGTGAAACCTTGACGCCCATCTCTGTTGTCAGTTTGCCGCCTGGCTGGACATTACGGACATTGCGCCAGGGGACGGGTGTTTTGACAATCATGTCTGCCAACTCATCCGGGCGGTCGGTGTTCACGCCCAGCAAGGCAAAAGGTCGATTCTTGTACTTTTCGTAAAGCTCTCGCTGCTTGGGTAACATCTTGAGACATGGCGCGCACCAGTAGCCCCAGAACTGGACAAGAATGACTTTGCCACGCATATCCGTTATCTTGACTTCCTTGTCCTCAATATCCTTGAGAACGAGGTCAGGAAAGCGGCTGCGGAAATTCAGTTTGTATTTTGTTCCTGTCAGCCATGTCATCATGGGTTTTGTGTCAGCGGCAGCTTTGCGATCATCGCTCAGGTAAATGAAAATGAAAGTGATCGCAGGTATCAACACTGCCAAGGCAGCGCACAAGGCGAGCACGGTCTTCCTGGACAGCTTGCTTTTCAGGGTGATGCGTTCTGTCTTTTTCTTGAGTCGGGTGGTGGAGCTGTTCTTGGCCTCAATCTTGGTGCTGGCCGATGCAAGCGACTGGGAGTTGCCAAGAATCGGTGCTGTCGGATCAAATGACGCGGTCTGACGATAGAGGTTACCCGTCGAGGGATGTGCAATCGGGCCGGAGATCGGACCGCCAGAGATGGGGCCTCCTGATGTCGGCCCTGAGAACGAGGGTAGCTGTTGCGAGTTGATGCTGGCTATGGCGCTCAGACTGTTAGCCAGTTCCAGTGGTGTCTGATAACGATGCTCCGGCCGCTTGGCCAGCATCTTCGCGACGACATGGGAGATCGCCTCAGGCACCTCGGGCCGGATCGTATGAATCATGGGCGGCATCTGCATCTGGTGCTGCAGAAGCTTTTGTGCGGTGGTTCCTTCCACGGGCGGCTTGCCGGTGATCAGGCAATAGACTGTTGCGCCCAGGCTGTAGATATCCGCCCGAATATCCACCGCGTTGTTGGCAATCGCCTGCTCGGGAGCAATATAGTCGATGGATCCCATGACATCTTTGCCATCTGACAATTCCTGCGTCAGGTTGTCCTGATTCATCTGGAACGAACGTGCCAGGCCCAGATCGAGAATCTTGACCTGCCCCGCCTTGTCCACCAGGATGTTTGCAGGCTTGATGTCCCGGTGCACCATGTTGCGTTCATGGGCATGCTGCAATCCCTTGCAGCATTGCAGGACAATGTTCACAGCAGTCTTCCAGGGCAGTGGTCCTTTGGTATCGAGGTACTTCTGCAGATTGGCGCCGTCGATGTACTCCATCACCAGGTAGTGAAGCCCCTGAAAATCGCTGACATCATATGCTTTGACGATGTTGGGGTGATCCAGAGCGGCAGCTGCCCGGGCTTCGCGGTAGAACCGCTCCAATGCCAATTTGTCTCGAGTCTTATCTTCTGGAAGTATCTTGATGGCAACACGTCTCATCAACTTGTCGTGTTCCGCCAGGTAGACAACTCCCATTCCGCCCGAACCAATTTTATCCAGAATGCGATATGCCCCGATGATGAGCCCTTTGGTACGGCCCGCGATCAGTGACTTGGCTTGAAAGGAAGTGATCAGCTTGCGCTGAATGAGATATTCTGCAATCCTGGCAGGTTCTTCCGTGGTGCCGGTGTAGCTGCTGAGGGCTTCGTCCAGTACCGATTCCTCAATCAGCCCGCTGCGACGCAGTGTTTCAAGAAATTGATTTGAGGTCGCAACCGGCATGGGCTGCATCTCCACATGGGTGTTAGCTACACACAGTTTAACTTTGAACCGGGAGAAGAGCAAATACGATTAGTATTCTGTTGTGTTTTCATATAGATTCATTTGCAATTGGATTACTTATGCATTTTGCTGGCTATTAACTGAATTGCTTCCGGTAAGGCAGTGCATTCAGCTTCGAAAACCCGGGCTGCCAGGGTTTCTGGCGTATCGTGTTCATGAACGGGTACCACTCGCTGCAGAATAATGGGGCCATGATCAAACTCATTATCTGCAAAATGTACTGTGCAGCCTGAGACCTTGACTCCAGCTTTCAGTGCAGCTTCATGCACATGGCGACCGTAATACCCTTTGCCACTGAAGGCCGGTATGAGCGACGGGTGGATGTTAATCACTCGCATGGCAAAGTCGTCAGGGATGGGCAGGAACTCCAGGAACCCCGCCAGGCAGACCAGGTCCACTTCGATGGAACGCAGCTTGTTGAAAATGCGCTGGCCGAATTCTTGCGTGGTCAGACCTTTCCTGATCACTTCCACTGCGGGGATACCAGCACGTCTGGCACGATCGAGGCCCACGACGCCAGCCCGACTGGAAATAACCAGCTCGATGGTTCCCTCCAGTTTCCCGGAGTCAATTTTGTCGATCAGATTCTGCAACGTGGTGCCGCTGCCACTGATGAGCACGGCGAGCTTGATGGGCATCATGCACTCGCCTTTCGCTGCGCGGAATCAAGCATCAGTGCAGCAACATAACCTGCCTTGAAGCCTGCGTCGATATTCACCACGCATACATTCGCAGCACAACTGTTGAGCATGCCCAGCAACGCTGTGAGCCCCTGGAAATGTGAACCATATCCAACGCTGGTGGGCACCGCGATGACCGGGACCGCTACCAGTCCGCCGACAACACTGGGCAGGGCAGCTTCCATGCCTGCGACAACGATCAGGATATCCGCCTGGCGAATGCGGTCCAGTTGGGCGATGAGCCGGTGCAAGCCAGCCACGCCTACATCCACGATCAGATCGGTCTCGAAGCCGAAAGCCCGGGTGGTGGCAGCAGCCTCTTCAGCGACAGGAACATCCGCTGTGCCCGCAGTCACGATGGCAATACGGCCAGAGTGTCGGGGTGGTTCACCATAAGGCAACCAGAACGTGCGAGCTGTGCGGTTGTGTTCTGCCTGGGGAAAAGTCGAAGACAGCAGTTCTGCCTGTTTCTCTGTGACCCGTGTCACCAGGCAATGCTGATGTGCTGAGGCGAGAGCGTGGACAATCTGGATCAAGCCCTCGACGGTCTTCCCTTCACCATAGATCACTTCGGGAAAGCCACACCGTTTCTGACGATCCAGATCGAGGCGTGCAAACCCCAGATCTACCTGGGGTTGCTGATTCGGGGACAAACTCACTTCGCACCCAGCGGCTTGATGTATTCCTTGTTGACTGGGGGGTTCTCACGCAACCAGTCATTCAGGTCCTTGATAGCGGAAGTGTTTTTGCTGAAATCATCGATGTACTCCAGCAAGGGGAGCGCCTTGTCATACATGCCTTTGGTATAGCTGGCAGCGGGGCCGGTGAGACGCTGGCTCTTGAAGGCATCGAGGGCTGTGCGTAATTGCTGAGCTACATACGGCAAGCCGTTCACTGCAGCTTCCCCTTTTTTGAACTCGTTGATTTCCGTTCCCAGCACTGTCAGGAAGGACCCTAACTGGAATGCGGCAAAGTCAGCATTGTAGCTGGAGCCTGCTTCGCCCCGAATCTGACACAGCGCAAGGGCTGCAGCAAATCTTTCACGGATATCGGGTGCGGGAACGATGCCTGCTTCCGCCGAGAGAATATTGCCAATCAACTGAGCGATGGAGCCGGACTGTTTATTGCCAGCACGATCATCGACAATGAGAGCCTTGTGACTAGCACCGAGTGCCTTGACAGCTGCACGTCGCACGTATCGCAGGCCGGCTTGTTCATCCGCTTTCATGTAGCGTATCTTCTGCTCAGGCAGCTTGGTATTAGCCTGCAGCCATTCGTAGGTGGCTTCCAGTGCTGCGACGAGGCGGGCTTGTCCGGGCTTGCTTTGAAACAGTCCCTTGGCCTTGATGTCGGTTGATCCCTGCATGAGGAAGATTGCTTCGAGTCCATGAAAGGCCCATAGTCTCACTGCATCACTTTCCTGAGGATGCTGGATGATGTTGATGAACTCGTCGACGACCGCTTCCTGCCCCCATTCAGCCAGGCGACAGAGCACGCGTGCAGCATTGACACGAGCAATGGGATTTCGATTCTGCAGCAATACCCTGCAGTACTTGATAAAGATGGGTGTCATTTGAATGACATTGTTCAACTGCCTCGTCCGCATGGCTGCCATGTCCTGTTCGGCAGGCGGTCCCTGAAAATAGGAGGGGAGGAATCTAGGCTGTGATTCCGGAGGGCTACCTATCAAATCAGTCATGATGATATTGATGAGAGTCTTGTCTTTATTGTTTGAATCGCGATCACCGCGATCATGCTGAACCTCTTCCCAGGTTAAGCGAAACAAGTTGTATTTCAGAACCTTGTCAACGACTGCCCGATCCGCGTCGGTCTTAATGACATGGTCTACCTCACTAGCCCTTGCAAACCTGTTAACTTGCATGAGATCATTGGAGCGAGGGACATCCTTATCAGCTACTTCTTCACGATCACGCGTCAGCGGAGGAGCATTGGGCTTGGCGGGCGGCTGCGCGCTTGCAATCACACACCAGCCAGCGAGTACAGTCAACGAGGCGATGGGAAGTAGACGTTTGAACACGGACGAATCCTCAATTCGCTGCGGGGAATGTGCAGCACATGATGTGCTATTCAGGCTAACTGCTGGCGAAGTAGCCGTCAAGCATTTGCTGGAGCATTCTCGGTGTATTCTCCCTATAGGCATTGGGGGATTGTGACGGTTAGGTGATCCCTCCGGCTCCGGAAACGAAGCGACCCGGTTTGCACAGGGCTCACCGGGTCGGGATACTGTCATTGGTTTTTTTACTGCTGGCTGACAGCCTCGGCCTGCTGGATGGCTGGCTGTTGCAATTGCGTCAGCAACTGCTGGGCCTGCGTGTGCTTGGGATTCTGCTGCAGTGCATAGCTGGCGTACTGCTTGCTGCGTTCCGCATCACCCATGTGTCGTGCCATCTGGGCCAGCTGAAAGCTTGCTTCGCTGGGGTTCATGATCTTGCTGAAGTGCTGATAGCTTTCATCGAATCGACCAGCACGAGCCAGGGTGTAGCCGTAGTTCATCATGTGCGTGCGGTTGCTGGGATCCAGTTGAATCGCCCGCTGCATGCAGGCAATGCTGTTGTCATACTGCTGATGGCGTGCGTAGAACAAACCCGCCTGATGACAGACGCCGGCATCATCCTTGCCGGAGATATTCTGCAGTGCCAGCTGGAAGTGTGACGCAGCCTGCTGGATGTTCCCTTCCAATTCATCGACCCGGGCCAGACCGGCTTGTGCCTGTGACCAGCCTGGGCGCAAGCGCAATGCCTGCTCGTAAGCCTGCTTGGCCCGCCAGCCGAAGTTACGTTTCTGCATGGTGTCTTCGGTGGATTGCACCAGCGACTCATACATCTTGCCTGCTTCCAGGCACGTTTCCGGACGAGGCTGTCGTAGATCCTTGGGGTCCAGCTTCTGTTCCGGGACCGTGGTGGGACGGGGGTACTTCATCATCTCTTCTGCAGTCATTTGCTCGGTCTTCATGCAACCCGAGACACTGAAGCCCAATATGGCCCAGACGATGATGAGCGTGCGCATCCGTGCATCCCCTTGAATCAGGACTCCCATCCTGATGTGAAGCAGTCATCCCCATGACTGCTCGCCGTCGTACTCCCGGAAGGGAGTGCTGGCTAGAACTCGGCGATGAAGGTGAGGGCAGCCTCAGCGATCATCTGTGTAGTCAGCTTGACGGGTTGTCGTCTAAATCGGCAAATCGACTGCACGATCTCCAGTAAATCCCGGCAATCGCTGGCACGCGGATTACGGCCCTTGCTGTAATAGCGATCATACATGTACTCAATGGCTTCCGGGCAGGTGTTCATGCCGAGCCGTTTGCAGTTGGCTACGAAGATCTTTTCGTATGTCTCCCGTGTGGGGGCGTTGATGCCTACTTTGTGCCGGATACGACGGAGGAAGGCATCGTCCACCAAGTCCTTGGGATCAAGATTGGTGGAAAAGATAATGAGCTGTTCGAAGGGGATTTCCAGCTTCTTGCCTGAAGCCAGGGTCAGATAGTCATGTCGATTTTCCAGTGGCACGATCCAGCGATTGAGCAGTTCACGCGGGCTGACCAGTTGCCGCCCGAAATCGTCGATCAGGAACACACCGCCATTGGACTTCAAGTGCAGGGGAGCCTGGTAGAAATTGGCCTCGCTACTGTACTTCAGATCGAGCATGGCCAGATTGAGTTCACCGCCGGTGACAATCACGGGCCGCCTGACGCGCACCCACCGGGAATCCACCGCATTGGTATTCAGCAGCCGACGAATGGTGGCTTCGTTGTCGTCCAGACGTTCATCACCCCGGTCTTCGACAATCTGATGCACCGTTGGGTCGAACACGGTTACCACGTGGCCATCGCTCTGAAAGGCGTAGGGCACATAGATTTCTCCACCGCATCGGTTCATGAAGTCGCCGATGCTGTTGGCGACTGCGGTTTTCCCATTTCCTGGAGGGCCGTAGATGAAGATGGAGCGGCCCGAAACGACGGCTGGGCCGATGGCCAGAAACAACTCATCGGGAATGACCAGGTGCGAGAAGCAGGCTTTGAGTGTTTCGGGCACACAATGAATACCGGTGACTGCCTGTCGATATGTCTGCTCGACATAGTCTTCGAGAGGAACAGGACAGGGACCGACATAGGAGCAGGTATTGAACGCTGTCCTGGCCCGATCACGACCCTGGTCAGTCAGATTGAAACGATAGGAGACCTGGCCGATGAGATCGCCTCCCGCCACTTCGATGCAATGCTGCTGCTTGAGGAAGTTGATGGAGTCTTCCAGCACTTTGAATGGCAGGCAGAGGGCACGGGCGAGATCCAGGCCGAGCATCGTACCCCGCGTGAGGAGCATGCGCAGGATCATATCGTTGAGCAGGGCCATATTGATGCCTGCTTCTTTGATATTCTCCGGGGAGGAAGGTGCCTCGGGCATGCTGGACATGTCCCAGTCGAGCATGCCGCTGGTGCGGGAAGCCAGGGCCGAGAGCGAGCTGCGGCTGAGACTGGGAGATGAGGTCTGGGTCGATTTCATATCACACGTCCTGGGGATGATCGAGTTGATACGGGGCGAAGATCAGGCTCGAGGTTTAATGCGAAGGATGATGTAGAGGCCAATCAGGACAAAGAGCAGCCAGAGTTGAACCAGCCGGCCGCGGTCCCATCCGAGACTGCGAATCCATTGGACCGTTTCATCCCACCAGCGGGGTGCTGCCGCGAAGAGGTCAGAGGACAGGGGTAGGCTGGCAGCAGGCGTGGCAGGTACGAATGCACCAGCAAAGAGTGCCAGACTCAGCCCAAGGAGCAACAACACGATTCGATGTGATGCGTACAAAAAAAATCCCTCACAGAGGCTAGAGGAAAGCCGCTGTGAGGGAGGTAGTTGCTGTTGAAACAACTTAGTTACCGCCACCGCCGCTATCCTGGAAGCCAGGAATCATAAAGTAGCCACGGGAGGTGCCACGAACATTACGAATCGAAGCATTGCCTTCCGCACCACTCAGGCCAACCTTGGCTGGATTGCTGAGAACCACAGTGAAGGTTACATCGGGGCGTTCTGATTTCAGATAGGCTTCGATGGCAACCTTGCGTTTCTCATCAAGTTCTTTGCGTTTGTTTGCGTATTCCTCAGGTTTCTTGTAGTCCAGATCGTACGAGTTCTGTGCGGTCTGGAGGTAGATGGTTGATTCTGGAGCGGGACGGCGATTGGCCAACCGTTGGAGGTGTGCCACACCACCGGCGTTCAAGCTCGATTCTGCCGGGTTGAAGTGATGAACAAACATGGTCTGTTCGTACATCAGCCCGTTTTGTACCTGGGCAGCGCTCAGGTTATGAACAGCTTCCCGAGCCTTGCAGTTATATCGTTCCGGATAGCATGGATCCACGATTTCATGGAAAGTGCCATAGCATCCAGTGGTCGAGAGCACGCCCAAGAGAGCAGCTGCCCAAACCGTTTTAGTCAGTACGCATCGAAGCATGGTGGTCAGTCCCTCCTTGACCTGTTCCAGACTCGAGCAGCCGTCCCTTGCTGCGTGTTGAGGCTGGATGGTATTCATCCCGAACCTTCGCGTGACCCCACCAGGCTCCCGCGAAGGGTTATGGTTTCAAGTTCTGCAGCTGAATCGCAGCAGGCCCCGCCAGAACGACAAAGATTCCCGGGAAGATGAACAACACCAGCGGGAAGATCAGCTTCACCGCGGTCTTGGCCGCCTTTTCCTCTGCAATCTGTCGCCGGCGTACCCGCATGGAATCAGACTGGACACGCAAGGCCTGTCCCACGCTGGAGCCAAACCGATCGGCTTGTACCAGGATGGCTGCCAGACTTTTCATGTCATCCACGCCAGTACGTACGCCCAGATCGTGCAAAACGTCTCGGCGAGTACGGCCCATCTGCAGCTGGAAGTTCGCTATGTTGAACTCCTCAGTTATAATCGGCGCATGCTCCCTCATTTCTTCGCAAACTTTCCGCATTGCCGCGTCTAACCCTAGTCCCGATTCGACGCAAACTACCATCAGATCAAGCACATCCGGCAAAGTAAGAAAAATGCTCTCCTGTCGTTTTTTCTTGAGGTACATCAGGACGTAACTCGGCCCAAACAGCCCAAACAGCAGGAGGATGATCACCGTGCCAGGTGCATTCTGAATTGCTGCCAGGATATTAAAGGGGTCACCTTCGGGCGTATTCATGGGCAAAACGACAAAGATCAGCACGCATGCTGCAATGATCAGCGTGATGGTGCGGAATCCCACGAAGATCTTTGGGGCCTTTTCTGAACGGAATCCGGCCATGGCCAGTTCCTGTCGGAGCTTCGACTGCTCGATTTCGGTTTTAGGCATCATGGGCTTGGCGAAGGCCATTGCCTTGTCGATGATGCTTTGCATCTTGCGATCTACCGATCCACTGCTTCCTTTGGCCGCTGCAAGCTCCAGGTCCATCATGGAAGTGGTGCGACCGAGCTTGGAAAGCCGCTCTTCCGCTCGCGTATTGCGGGAGGAAAGCAGTGTCAGCAACAGCCAGATGCCCGCGAACATGGCACCAAAGGCCAGGAATGGCAGCACATCTTTCATTTCAATCAGGGCAAGCACGGTGGAAACTCCTCGTTGGACTCTGGGCTAGTCAACGACTCAAACAGACTTACACCTTGATGTTGACAATCTTGCGGATGACGATGGCTCCCAGCACTTGCATGAACAAGGCATAGAGGCTCCACCGGCGTCCGGTTTCATTCTTCCACAGGATTTCGGCGTATTCATAATTCAAGTGAATGATCATCAGGAGCATGACAAAGGGCAACGCTATCAGCACTGTTCCAGAAAGACGACCTTCACCGGTCAATGCCTGAACCTGGCCCCAGATGCGGAATCGTTCGCGGATCACATAGCTGATCTTGTCAAGGATTTCCGCCAGGTCACCACCCGTCTGACGCTGGATGATCACACTGGTCACGAAGAAGTTCAAGTCGAGAATAGGCACCCGTTCCGCGAGTGACCGAAGTGCATCGTCCACCGTGACACCCAGGTTTTGCTCTTCATAGACGCGGCCAAACTCGGTGGAGATGGGCGGAGGCATTTCTTCCGCGATGATCTGCAAGCCTGCAATGAAGCTCTGCCCGGCACGCAGTGCACGCGCCAGCAGTTCCAGTGCATCTGGCATCTGGGCAGTGAACTTCTTGAGTCGTTTCTTGCGCTTCTGCATCACGACATACCAGGGGATAGCTCCCATGATGAGGCCGGGGATGACGAACAACGGGAAAGGGACCTGCATGGCAAAACTGGCACCCGATCCCAGCAGGATGAGCAGCAGCGACAAGGAAACAAATGCATTGGGCCGAATGTTCATTTCGGCCTGCTGGAAGTACTTGTCCATCGACGGAATCCGGGGGAGCAACTGCTCCATCAGGGATTCCTTGTCGGTTTCCAAGGCGGCGTCTTTCCAGATTTCGATCGAAGCCTGCATGCTTCGACCCGTACCGGTCTGACTGCCTTCCCGGGTGAAGAGTTCGAGTCGCTGCTCCTGCACCGTGCGGCGCGAGGAGAGTAGACTTCCGACTCCCACGAACAAACCACCCACGGCCAGGAAGGCCAGGATCGGTACCAGCAACGTCCAGATGTTATCCATCGCAATTCTCGCAGAGCATAAACCTGAGGCGAAATCGCCCTGGGCTAGACAGGCTAACGCTGAACAACCATAGCTCGATTAATCCGGGAGGGCAAACTGTCGCCCTTCTTTGGCAAATAACCACCTGAGTTCAGGGGGAGAGTTCGGTTAATCCCGCAGCAGCACACGTTCCTGGAACAGATTGGAAGGCAGTTTGATTCCCGCAGCTTCCAGCTTGGGAACAAATGTGGGTCGCACGCCGGTACATTCAAACTGGCCAAAAGCACGGCCATTCTGATCGATACCGAGTTGCCGGAAGCGGAACACTTCCTGCATGACAATAATGTCCTGCTCCATGCCCACGATTTCAGTGATGCTGGTCACTTTACGCGGTCCGCCCTGTAAACGGTTTGCCTGAATGATGATGTCCACCGACGAGGCAATCTGCTGTCGCATGGCCTTGATAGGCAGTTCGAAGCCCGACATCATCACCATGGTTTCCAGACGAGCCAGTCCGTCGCGTGGTGTATTGGCGTGCAGCGTGGTCATGGACCCGTTGTGACCGGTGTTCATGGCCTGTAACATGTCCAGGGCTTCACCACCACGACACTCACCGATGATGATGCGTTCAGGACGCATACGCAAGGCATTTCGCACCAGGTCGCGAGCGTTGATCTGGCCCTTGCCTTCAATGTTGGGTGGGCGGGTTTCCAGTCGCACCACGTGATCCTGCTGCAGCTGCAATTCCGCAGCATCTTCAATCGTGATCACGCGTTCGTGGCCGGGAATGAAGCTCGAGAGCGTATTGAGCAGTGTCGTCTTACCGCAACCCGTACCGCCGGAGATAACCACATTGAGACGGGCCTTGATGGCTGCTTCCATCAAGATGGCCATTTCCTTGGTGAACGCGTTGAAGTTGAGCAGATCGTCCAGCTTCAGGGGATTGGAACCGAACCGGCGAATGGAGACTGTCGGGCCATCCAGTGCCAGCGGCGGGATGATGACGTTGACACGGGAGCCATCGGGCAGACGGGCATCGCAAAGCGGCGATGTTTCATCCACACGTCGGCCCACCTTCGACACGATGCGGTCGATGATCTGCATCAGGTGTGGATTATCGCGGAAGCGAACGTCGGTCTTTTCCATCTTGCCGCGGCGTTCCACGTAAATCTTCTGCGGACCATTGATCATGATGTCCGAGATCGTGGGGTCTTTCAGCAGGATTTCCAGCGGGCCGAAGCCAAAGGTTTCGTCGAGCACTTCGTCGACGAGTCGTTCACGCTCCATGCGGTTGAGCAGCGGGTTTTCCGTATCGCACAAGCGTTCGACAACGAGACGGATTTCGCGACGGAGGACATCATCCTTGAGTTCGCTGACGCGGGAGAGATCGAGTTTTTCGACGAGCTTGGAGTGAATGACTCGCTTGAGTTCGTCGAAGCTCTTTCCCGAGCGGCCATCCGCACCAATGGAAGAGTTGGGCAATGCGGAGTTGGGGGGTAACGATTGCACCCCGGCAAACGAGGGCGCTTGACGTTGCAACCCGGGCAGGTTGCCACCACCGGGTCCCATGCCGGGAACGGAGGGGCGAATCAGGCCGGGAAGCGAAGGCGCACCTGCCGGATTCAGTCCGGGCAGACCGCGAGGTGGAGGAACACGAGACATTGGGCGATCTCCTTCAGCTCAGCTTCCTGGGATCATTTGCGTGTTCCAAAGAAGCTGAAAGCAGACTTTTTCTTGTTCTCCGCAGGAGCAGATGGGGCGCTTACTCCGCTGGTCAGCACACGTGCCAGTTCCGATAAATCTTGGCATGGCTTTGACTTGGGGGCAAATTGAATCAGGGGCTTGCCCTCATTTCGTGCTCCCAGCATTGCTTTGCTGTCGTTCTGCACTTGCCAGAAGACACTCATCCCCATGAATTCTTCGGCCTTGGTCTTGCTGATCATCTGGTCTTCTGAACCCACTCGATTGAGGAGGATGCGGACCTTCTCATAGAGGCCTTCCACCGATTTAAAGGTAGGAAGTAGCCTGGCAATGTTGTGAATGCTCGAGAGTTCGAGCTGCCCCACCAGCGTGATGATGTCCGCCACTCTCATCGCGGCGACATCCGTCGGTCGAAAGCTCTTGGACAAGTCAACGATGACGTGGGTAAATGTGGAGCGCAGCAGGCTGAGCAAGCGGAGGATATGCTCCTCATGGATCAGCCCCAGATCGTCCAGATTTTCCGGGTGAGGCAGCACCATCATGCCGCTGGAGTGCTGATAGAGCACACCTTTGAGAAACTTCTGATCCACTTCGTTGATGTTGGAAGCCAGATCCGAAAGCGTGTAGGTTGGCCGGAAATCGAGCAGGATGTTCGTATCACCCAGGGCCAGGTCCAGATCGACGAGGACCACCTTGTTTTCAGGAAGTGTGGACAGGCAGCACCCCAGGTTGACTGCCAGCGAGGTACAGCCGATGCCGCCTCGTGAACCAGCCATGGCGATGATGATTCCACCAACGCCCGTATTCCCTTGTTGCTGAGGTGAGCTTGGATCATTGGCTGGTGCCTTGATGCGTTCAAGCACCGTCAGCAAGTCTTCCAGTTGCAGGGGCAGCGGTAGAAATTCCTTGGCCCCGGAGCGCAGCGTCTGCAGGATAAAGGGGCCATCGGTACGACTGCTCACCGCCAGGATGTTCGTATTCGGGTATTCCATCGCCAGTTGCTGCACAAGATGCAACCCGCGGTTGGGGTCGCTATCCAGTGTGATAATGGCGATTTCCGGTCGATACTGCTCGACTACATCACGGAAGAATTCATAGCGATTCGATTCCGCTTCGAGATAGATGGACTCAACGCCAAGGAGGAGATTCCGCAAGGGATCGCGGGTGGCGTTGTTCGGATCGCAAATGGCCAGTCGCCTGGTTTCCAGCATGATTGGGCAATTCCGCTGAATTATTACAACGAGTCGAAGTGGGATGTTTCCATACGTTTCCCGCAAACCTATCGTACAGGCTTACCAACCACTCTAGCATGCAAATACTGCACATTGCCAGTCTTTTCATGAGTAAACATTATTTCCAAACCAATGCAGAGGCTCCAAGCACCAGCTGGCATCGGGTTTCGCTGTGAAAACAGGTAAAACAGCATGACTTGCATGCTGATCGATTCACCCGGCCCTCACCGTAAGTTCGTCTTCGCGCTACCTGGTCTTCCCGTTATTATTTTGCAGGTCTGATACGAAACAGGATGTTTCGTGAGTGGCTGGAGACACGGATGCCTCGAACGATTCTGCTTACTGAGAACAATGTTCACAATTGGGTGGGGGAAGCCCAGTTCAATCGTGGCATGCGTTACGTCAGTGAAGGGCTCATACAACCGGGCAGCGCTCGCGGCAAACTGATCCGCGGCTGGTGCCTGCCACGCGATAATCAGCCTGGTTCCTACTATGTCTGGGCTCGCATGCTTGGCATCCGCATAGGTGAAGCCCACTGTACCTGCCCGCTGGGCAAGTATGGCATCTGTCCCCATGTTGCTGCTGTTCTCATTCACTATGTGCGTGAGCCGGAGTTGTATCAACGCTCTATGTGGCAGCGACTGTTTGGTACGCGTCGACAGCCTGTGGTGCGAACTGCCCCGGCCATGCAGCAAGTAGCCTGACGCACCATTACACCAGCCAGCCGCCTGTTACCGGGATCACTTGCCCGGTGATGTAACTGCTTTCCTCCGCAGCCAGGAACAGTACGGTGTTCGCGATGTCGCTCGGCTGCCCCAGTCGGCCTACCGGGATCTGTTTCTCGTACTCTGCAAGCATTTCCGGCTTGATGCCTGAGATCATGGTGGTCTGCACTACGCCGGGAGCCACTGCGTTCACGGTGATCTTCCGCCGGGCCAGTTCCTTCGCCAGCACCTTGGTCATGGCAATGACGCCCGCCTTGGCTGCTGAGTAGTTCACCTGGCCATGAATACCAATGATCCCAGCTACCGAGGAGATATTCACCACCCGTCCGCCATCGCGAAGGATGTCTGATCCCAGCTTGCTAGTGTGAAATACACCCGTCAGGTTGGTGTTGATGACCGCCTGCCAGTCGTCGCTGGTCATTTTCTTGATCGTTCGATCGCGGAGGATGCCAGCATTATTGACGAGAATATCCAGTCCACCGGCTTTGGTTTGAACCTCCTGCATCAAGGCGGCTACGGAATCGAAGTTGCTGACATCCGCAGCGATAATGTGTACTGCAGCTGCGCCCAGCGTCTTGAGCTTCTCGGCAGTCGCGGCCGCATCTCTGGCGTTCTGGCCTTCGGCATCAGCGAAGTAATTCACGATGCACGTTGCGTGGGCTTGGGCAAATCCTTCCAGAATGCTGGCGCCGATGCCTCTGGAACTGCCAGTGACAAGGACCACCTTGCCGGAGTAGTCGTAGCGAATGTTCATGGTGGGAGAGAATGCGAGAAAAGAAAAAACCTGAAGCGGAAACCGCTTCAGGTCATCATATGAACCCATCCAGGTTGCAGGACTATCGGAGCTTGAGAGTCATGATCTGGGTCATCTGTGCAGTGCCAATGCCACCCATATCCATTTCGCTGATAGTCTTCATGTTGACTTCCTGGACGCGGCCTTTGGCATTGTCAAACAAGGTATTGCCGTTTGCTTCCTTGGTGGTCATCTTCATCTGAATGGGAGCGTTGGGGTCTGGTTCCATCTTCATGTCGATGGACATATCGATCTTGTCGAAGCTGCCCGACTTGCCTGCATAGGTGTATTTGGTGGTGGTCTTCATGGAGCCGATCGGGCCCATCTTCATGTCGAAGCTGCGATCCCACTTGGTGCTTCCAGCAACAGGTGCATTCTTGGGCAGGATCATGACTGACTGATTCAACATATTCTTGAACTGGTCTTCGCTAAACATGTTGCCACCCAGGCCGCCAGCGCCTCCGCCGAGATTCTTCATTTCTTCCATCAGCTTTTCGGGCATTTTGATGTTGCTGACCTCACCCAGGGGTGACATGGTCATGCTGATTTCGCTCTCGGTCATGGCCTTCATGATACCTGCCATGGCTGCCAGCGCGCCTTCGGGCTCTTTGTCACTCTTGGAGTCGTATTCCATCGAGCCAATCGGGCCGCCTTCCATCTTCATCTTCACACGTTCGATTTTCTGTTTCATGACAGCATTGCCGGTGGCGGTATCCACCCTGTCAATGGCCTGGGACAATTCCATGCTCATGTTGATTTTGATTTCAAACTCCTGCCCCATGGCAGACATCTTCATGGTCTGATTCTGCTCCATGACATAGGAGTTCTTGGTGCCAGCGGAGAACTTGTAGCGAAGTTCCTGAGCGACCGTACTGCCTGCATGCAGGGCCAACGCGGCAAGGGCCAGAGTGTAACAACACCACGTGCGAAACATCGAAGGACTCCTGGATGGGAAAGGCCTGCACAGCCTACATTAAAGATATGGGAAACTACACGTGAAAACAGCGATGTCATCAACTTATCATGTGCATTCAGCAGAAGAGCCTCAGTCATGTGACTGAGGCTCTTGCAGAGTTCATTCAGGCTTATTTCTTCACCTCGTACTCCGCGTCGATGACGTCGTCCTTGCCCTTGTCGGCGGCACCGGGACCGGCCCCAGCGGGTTCAGCGCCTGCACCGGGCTGGGCAGCCTTGTACATCTGCTGGCTCATGGCGTGGCTGGCCTGCTGCAGCGATTCCATCGCCGCCTTCATCGCAGCCACGTCTTCACCCTTGGCGGCGGTACGGACCCGCTCGATGGCGCTGGTCAGCGGAGCCTTGTCGTTCTCGGCGAGCTTGTCGCCCATGTCCTTGATCAGCTTTTCAGTCTGATAGGCCATCTGCTCCGCCTGGTTGCGGGTTTCCGCCAGCTCGCGCTTCTTCTTGTCCTCGCCGGCGTGCAGTTCCGCATCCTTGCGCATCTTGTCAATGTCGGCGGCACTGAGGCCCGACGAAGCTTCGATGCGGATCTTCTGCTCCTTGCCCGTGCCCAGGTCCTTGGCACTGACATTGAGGATGCCGTTGTGATCGATGTCGAAGGCGACTTCGATCTGCGGCACGCCACGGGGAGCGGGAGGAATGCCATCGAGGTTGAAGATGCCGAGCAGCTTGTTGTCGTTGGCCATCTCACGCTCGCCCTGGAAGACCTTCACCGTCACCGAAGGCTGATTGTCGTCAGCGGTGGAGAAGGTGTTCTTCTTCTGGGCCGGGATGGTGGTGTTGCGTTCGATCATGCGGGTCATCACGCCGCCCAGCGTTTCGATACCGAACGACAGTGGCGTCACGTCGAGGAGCAGCACTTCCGACTTGGCACCGAGCAGCAGCTGGGCACCCTGGATGGCGGCACCGACGGCCACCACTTCATCAGGGTTCACACCACGGTGCGCGTCCTTGCCGAAGATGTCCTTCACTACCCGCTGCACGCTGGGGACGCGGCTCATACCGCCGACGAGGACGACTTCGTCGATCTCGCTGGCCTTGAGGCCCGAATCCTTGAGTGCCTTCAGCACTGGTGCCTTACAGCGTTCGATGAGGTGCTCCGTCATCTTCTCGAACTGCGACTGGCTGAGGCTCAATTGCAGGTGCTTGGGGCCGCTGGCATCAGCTGTGATGAAGGGGAGGTTGATTTCGGTGTTAGCCTGCTGCGAGAGGTCCTTCTTGGCCCGCTCGGCAGCTTCCTTCAGACGCTGCATGGCCATTGCATCCTTGCGGAGGTCAATGCCCTGCTGCTTCTTGAACTCGTCAGCACACCAGTTGATGAGGACATCATCCCAGTCGTCGCCACCCAGGTGGGTATCACCGTTGACCGACTTCACTTCAAAGATGCCATCGCCCACATCGAGGATGGAGATATCAAACGTACCGCCGCCGAGATCGAAGACAGCGATTTTCTCGTTCTTCTTCTTGTCGAGGCCGTAGGCGAGCGACGCTGCGGTCGGCTCGTTGATAATACGCATCTTCTGCTTGACGATCTTGCCGTCCTTGCCTTCGATTTCCCATTCACCATCGAAGCCGGCGATGATGGCGGCGTCAATGGTTGCCTGGCGCTGGGCGTCGTTGAAGTAAGCGGGGACGGTGATGACCGCCTTGCGGACCTTATGGCCCAGGTAGGCTTCAGCAGCTTCTTTCAGCTTGCGGAGCACGAGGGCCGAGATTTCGGGAGGTGTCTGCTGCTTGTCGCCTACCTGCACTTTGACGAGGTCGTTCGCCCCGCCAGTGATCTGGTAAGGCACCAGCTTCTCTTCCGATTCGACTTCATTGTGGCGACGACCCATGAAGCGTTTGATGGAGTAGATAGTGCGTTTGGGGTTGGTCACGGCCTGGCGCTTGGCCGGGTCGCCCACGAGGATGTCACCCTTGTCGGTGAAGGCGACAACGCTGGGAGTAATGCGGTTGCCTTCCTGATTGGCGATGACCTTGGGTTCGTTACCTTCCATGACGGCCACCACGGAGTTGGTGGTACCCAAGTCGATACCGATAATTTTCTCTTCAGCCATGGGGCCAGTTCCTTATGTCGGAGTGTGCGAGTTGATAGTAGACGCGGTATCCTGCCGCGTATGCAGTTCATTGTAGTGGTGCAACTTAGTTGCATGGAGTTGCAAAGCCACCAGTAACTGCAAACGAGGCAAGATGCCTCATCTACTATTGCAACAACCATTCCAATGCTGGTCTCAAGGGTGTCGTGCGGACCGTAAAGCCTTAACTGGTATAGAGTTAAATATACATATTGCGGAAGGCGACCAGCATTGACTCCATCAGTTAAGTGCCATATTGACACCTGCCGCTGTGAAGCTCTCTTCCCTGTCGTTGCCAGAATGGCATCCTTCATCAGAATCATCGTAAATTACCAAGCAATTTCCATATTTCATGCAGGTCTTTGTTGACAGCCGATGCTCACGCCTTAGAAAATGACAAATGTTCAGCCCCTACACCGTTTGCCCTTGAGCAACTCCATGTCGAAGAAACCGGAACTGAACCCCGCCAAGGCTGCCCAGCAATTGAAATCTTTGCGATCTCAGATCGACAAGATCGACTTGCAGCTGCTCAAACTGATTAACGAACGGGCTGAGTGTGCCGTCGAGATCGGCCAACTGAAAGCGGATTCCCAGGCTGAAGTGTTCAACCCGGCCCGGGAAGAGGAAGTCATCCAGAACCTCCTCAGTAACAACAAGGGGCCGCTGCACCCTGTCACCATCCGGGCGGTGTACCGCGAACTGATGAGCGGTGCCCGGGCGCTACAGAAACTTCTCAAGGTTGCTTTCCTCGGACCGGAATACAGCTACAGTCACATCGCCTCCATCGAACGCTTCGGTCATGGCGTGGAATTCGTCGGCGTTGGCAGCATTCCCGCCGTCTTCGACGAAGTCAACCGGGGTCATGCGGACTACGGTGTGGTGCCTCTGGAAAACTCCACAGACGGTCGCATCGTTGATACACTCGACCAGTTCCTCAGCCTGCCGCAGATTCGCATCTGTGCCGAGGTCAGGCTTCGCATTCACCACAATCTGCTTGCCAACTGTCATCAACAGGAAATCCGCCGGGTCTACAGCAAGGAACAGGCTCTTTCGCAGACCCGCAACTGGCTCAGCAAGAATGTGCCCCAGGCTCAGCTGATTCCAGTGAACAGCACATCTGCTGCTGCTGAGTTGGCACTGCGTGAACCGGGTGCTGCCGCGGTTGCCAGCCGCCAGGCTTCCGTGCGTTTTGGCATCAAGATGCTCTTCGAGCATATTGAAGACAATCCACAGAATGAAACCCGCTTTGCAGTGATCGGTAAGAGCATTGCTGAGCGCTCGGGGAAGGACAAGACAGCGATCATGTTCCAGACCTCGAATCAGCCGGGCAGCCTGCTCGATGCCCTGATGGTCTTCAAGAACAACAAGATCAACCTGAGCATGATCGAGAGCTTTCCTGCCCGTACAGGCAAGGGAGAGTACGTGTTCTTTGTTGACTTCGAAGGTCACGTGGACGACGCCAAGATCAAGAAGACGCTCGACATGCTGGAAAAGCACAGCAAACAGATCGTGATCCTTGGCTCCTTTGGTCAGTCCGAGGCGCTGGAATAATTCTGGTTTGATCGGATCGGCAGCTTGAAGTCACGGACCGCGTTTAGCGACTGGAGAGCCACGTGTTGCCTGTCAATGGGCGATACCCCACCTCTTGAATCCGCTGCAGCCATCGGGTCCATGCTATAGGAAGGCGAACAAGTTCCCGGGCTCGGGTGTCAAACCACAACGGAAAAGCTGACCGAGTTCACAGGCAGCAATTGACAGAGTACCGGGAAATAACTATCTCAACTATCCGGTAGATGGCCCCTTCGCCAAGTGGCTAAGGCAACGGTTTGCAAAACCGTCACCCCCGGTTCGAATCCGGGAGGGGCCTCTTTCAAGTAGCTAGTCGCTAGAGGATAGTCGCTAGTACAACTTGAGGCGGCGTAGCTCAGGGGTTAGAGCAGCGGCTTCATAAGCCGCGTGTCAGTGGTTCAAATCCACTCGCCGCTATTTCAGCTTCTTCAGCGATTCTTCCACGGGTGCGTCCTTGTCCACCCGAGGCAGATCCAGAGGCATCACTTCCAGGTATTTCTGCGAAGCACCGGTATTGAAAACCACGATCGGGGCTTCTTTGTCAAGCTGCTGATCTGAAGATAGTCGCTCCAGAACATCCAGACAGATTGCAGTTTCGGGACAGAGGCTGATTCCTTCCAGTCGTCCAGCTTCCTTCATCCAGTAAATAATTCGAGACTCTCGTCCTGTCAGAGCCCGGCCGCCACTGACTCGGATGGCATCGAGCATCATGAAATCGCCGACAGCCACGGGGACACGCAAGCCACTGGCGACCGTATGAGCGTTGGGGAAGGCTGGTGCAAAGCGCTCGCCTCGGGCAAAGGCGGTGGCAATGGGCGCACAGCCTTCACTCTGGCAACTATACAGCCTGGGCATGGCGGTAGACTGCAACCAGCCGAGTTGCTTGAGTTCATCAAATGCCTTCCACATGCCAATCAGGCCGGTGCCTCCTCCTGTCGGGTAAAAGATGGCAGCTGGTAGCGTCCAGTTCATCTGTTCGGCAAGTTCCAATCCCATCGTTTTCTTGCCTTCCAGACGGTAAGGCTCTTTCAATGTGGATAGATCAAACCATCCCATTGACTCTTTGCCTTGCTTGACAAGTTTTCCGCAGTCATTGATCAATCCGTTGACCAGAAATACTTTGGCACCAAACTGTACAGCTTCCAACTGGTTAACGATGGGTGTATCTTCCGGCATGAAGATATACACTTCGATTCCGGCACGAGCGCCATATGCAGCCGCTGCACCACCAGCATTGCCGGCTGTGGGCAGCGCGACGCGTTGGATACCCAATGACTTGGCCATGCTGATGGCCGTGGTCATGCCTCGGCTTTTGAAGGAACCCGTGGGGAGTTGCGATTCATCTTTGATGAGCAGCTGCTTGAGCCCGAGGGCTGCTCCCAGTCGTGGGCATGGAATCAGTGGGGTCATCCCTTCGCCTAGGGTGACAGGCTCTTCGTTGAAAGGAAGGGGCAGGAGTTCCCTGTACCGCCACAAGCTGGGAGTTCGCTTTTCCAGGTGGCCGGGACGTAAACTCTCTTGAACTTGTGCCAGGTGATATCGCACCCAGATGGGCCTGTCGGCATGCATGCCGAGGATCTGTCCCGGCTCGAAACGGGTGCCATCCAGGGCACTTTCCAGAAAACTGACGAAACTCTGCTGCATGGTGAATCTCAACCGGATTGTGTGCGAAGTACCCTGAAATACTCTCCGAATAATTATGCAAGTGAATCCAGGGAAGAAATTATGACATTTTAATAAACACTCTCTTGCTGCCCGATGAGATTCATGATACGAATGGACAACTTACGTTAACTCAATTCTTACGTAAGAACAACTCTGCCTCTCTTTCCTCCTTTCCTATCGGAGTGTTTCTCATGCGTCGTACTAGGCCGTGTTGACATTGACGCCAGCCAGAGTTGGTGGCAGAGCGGTAAACCAGTGAAGTTGGACTGGTTTTGTCGTAGCGAGAAAGATCCGGCGACGATTGTTTCACGGATGATTGATCAAACGCTCAATCATTCCGTTCTGATAGCGCAAAGACGAGGCGATTCAGGTTGCTCTTGGCCAAGGAATAATCGCCTTTACCGCCTTGCTCCTCAATCTTCTCAACGACTGCATCGCATCGGTAGCCCAGTCGGCGATGACTTGTTGCTCGCTTTGGAGATTCCATCGATCAAGGCTGAATCGCTGCGTGACATCATGCGGGGCCACCAGTTGGCAGGAAGCGAACTGAGCGAATGCAAGATCCTTCGCAGGCAATGTGGACCTTGGTTCCCAGTCCTCCCCGAGATCGCCCAACGCTTGGAGCCCTTTTTCAGGGCTCCTGCGTGCATCTCGGTGGGACCTGACAATCGTCGAATTGATCAGCAGCCATTCCAGATCGGCCTGCTAACTGGTGGCGAAGTGCATGATGTCACGCAGGCGTCAGCCTTGATCGATGGAATCTCCGCTCAAAGCCCAACAAGTCATCGCCGTTCCAGTTACCAAAGCGAGCAGGCAAATCACGCCACTGAGCACCGGTGCGGCCGTCCACAACACAGCATCAATAAAGAGTCGATTGTCCTTGACCGCGTCCTGAATCGCCTTCTTTGAACTGGCAGCAGGTGCTTGATCTTTCCCACTGCTCATCCGTGAGCTCAATGTCGCATGATCTTTCTCCAGAAAATCCTTCCTTGGACTTCACTGGTTTACCGCTCTGCCCCAACTTATGCTAGATAATGTCAACACGGCCTAGAAGATCAGCATTCACGCTGATCGAACTGCTCGTGGTCATTGCGATTATCGCATTGCTCATGGCATTGCTCTTGCCCGCGATCCAGAAGGTTCGTGAGGCGGCCAACAAAATGTTGTGTGCCAGCAATCTCCGTCAAATCGGCATTGCAGCTCATAATTACCATAATGATTACAAGCGTCTGCCACCTGGTTGGTATGGTCGCGTCGGTGGGTTGGATGCACTCGATCAGTGGCCCAATCCTCAGCAGGCACAGTTGATCGGCGTTCTCACCTGTCTGCTCCCCTACATGGAAGGCGACAACATCGCCAAGCAGCTGGTTTCTGGTGGTGGTGGTGCGATCGTGAATTTGAGCTACGATCTGAAGACCTTCCAGCCTGCCTGGTGGACGGGCAGCGGCGGTCTCGTGAATATCAATGTGGCTCAGGCTGTGATCAAGTCCTACCTGTGCCCCACTGACAGCGGCACAGAACGTGTACCTAACGTGCTCGTGGCCACCTTCAACTCCGATTGGCCCGTTCCTGGTGGTGCCACTGTTCAAAATCCTTATGACCACATGTATGCTGCTCCGCTGACTCAGAATATCTCCAACCTGCTGGGCCGTACCAATTACATGGGTGTCCAGGGTATGGCTGGTCGTAACAACTGGAATCGTGGTTACCTCGGTATCTTCGAAAATCGTACTGATACGACCCTGGGCTGGATCACTGCTGCTGACGGCACCTCGAACACGCTGATGTTCGGTGAGACCATCGGTGGTGTTCAGTGGGATTCTCCCTCCAAGGACAGCATGTGGGCCTGGATCGGTGCTGGTGCACTCCAGACCTGGCGTGGCTTGCGTGAACTCAATGCTCCCTACCGCCTGGGTGGTTCGGGACACTGGTCCTTCAGCAGCAAGCACACTGTTGGTGTGCAGTTCTGCTTTGGTGATGGTTCGGTTCGCTCACTGCGTCGCAACAACACTACCGGTCGTCAGGGTTACGTTTATCCAGAATGGTCCGGTATGGGCTATCCCTGGTACAGCGTCAGTGAAATTCAGAACCTGATGTTCAACATGACCCGCGAATGGGTAACCCTCCAGCAACTGGCCGGGTATAACGATGGCACTTCACCTGACTTCAACCTGATCGTTGACTAGTTCAGGGGACGAGAAAACCTTTGATCCCTCTCCTTCGGGAGAGGGATTTGCATATCACGACACCATGACTTATCGAGAGCACCATGCGTAAACACACTTTTGTCTGGATGGCAGTCGGCTTCCTCTGCGTATCGTCGCTCGGCTGCGGCGGCGGCGGCAATAAAGTTGTTGAAGCCACCAACAAGATCACCGTGATCGAAACAGCTATCAACCAGCCACCTTATCAGGGCGGAACCTCCAAGGCTGAAGCCAATAAAGGCAACACAGGTAGTGGCCCGGGCGGTCCTGGTGGTCCTTCTGGCGGTCCTTCCAAAGGACCACCTGGCAAACCGAATTAATTGCACCTGACCATGGTCAGTACGGAGCATCCTGGGTGCTCCGTTTTTTATTTCATCTTCAGCAATTGAAGTCGCAGCACGTTCAAGGCTACCTTGGCTACACGGTTCATGATGTCCAGTCGATGTGGCATGATGGCATTGACCTGATGACTGGTCACCCCGTCGGGCCCGGCAATTCCTACATAGGCCAGGCCAACCGGTTTGGTCTCTGTCGCTCCCCCGGGCCCGGCAATACCAGTGGTGCTGATTGCCAGATCGGTCGCAAATCGTGCTCGTGCTCCTTTTGCCATGGCTTCGGCCACCGCAGCACTTACGGCACCATGCTGAGATAGCAACTTCTCCGGTACATCCAGTTGCGACACTTTGGCTTCGTTGGCATAGGCTACACAGCCACCCAGGAAATGGGCACTGATACCGGGAATCTGACAGAGTCGGTTCATGACCAGGCCGCCTGTCAGGCTCTCTGCCACCGCTACTGTCTTTTGCTTCTCGGCCAGCAATCTGGCAACAGCATGCTGCAGTTCATCGTCGTCTGTGCCAAAGACCAGTGAGCCAAGCCGTTCGCGAATGATCGCTTCCACCGGGGTGATCTGTGCCTCAGCCGCACCAAGGTCCGCACCCTGGCCAAAGATACGCAGCGAGATGGTGGCGTCGCTGGCGGTGATCCCCACTTCTGGTACATGGCCACGCCTGGTCAGATCGAGGAGCTTCTCCTCGACGGCAGCTTCGCCCAGGCCGAAGGTATTCAGCTTGCGTTCCAGGATCACACCAGCCCGCTGTGGAAAGTGATCAAGGAGTTTGGGCGATACCTGCTTTTCAAACAGGTGATGCATTTCACGAGGCACTCCGGGAAGTGCAACTATCACGGCATCGCTTCGCCCGGCACGCGGAACTGCAAGCCAGATGCCGGGAGCGGTCCCCACCGGGTTGGGGATGATACAGGCACCCCGGGGAAAGTAGGCTTGTACCCTGTTTCGCTCGGTCATCTGTCTGCCAATACGCTGGAAGATGTGTGAGATGGCGTCGTAGCTGCCCTGATCAAAAACCAGCTCAACACCCGCCACGGAGGCCAGTGCTTCTCGAGTCAGATCATCCTGAGTTGGTCCCAGGCCACCTGTGCAGAGAATGAGATCGGCACGATCTACCGCAACACGCAACGCGGCAATATTCTCTTCCAGATCATCTGCCAGCGTGGTGTGAAAACGCACCGGGAAGCCCAGCGCCTGCAATTGCCTGCTTAACCATTGACTATTGGTATCGAGGTTGCGACCGCTGGTGAGTTCTGAACCAATGCTGATGATTTCCGCTTTCATCGCTGCTTTCCAGGGCGTAGAGTCGTCTTGGCTAGTTTATCGATTGCAGGAGGCGCCATGCGGCGATACGACGGTCAGGTCGTTCTGATTACCGGTTCTGCCGGGGCATTGGGGCAGCAATTCGCGCAACAGTTTCTGCATCGCGGCGCTCATCTTGGACTGCTTGATATCCACGCAGAGAACCTGGAGCAGCAATTTCAAACTCTGATGAAGATGAAGCATCCGGGAAAGATCGCCTGGAGGGCTTGCGATCTGGTCAACCGCGAGACATCGCGTGAGGCTATTCTGCAACTGGAACACGAGCTGGGACCTGCTGATGTGGTGATTGCCAATGCTGGTGTTGCCCTCAATAATCCGATCAAATCCTTTGATGCTGGCGTGTTTGCCAGGCAAGTGGAGATCAATCTGACGGGGATGGCTCATACGCTGGAGCCGCTGCTTCCCGGGATGATTGCCAGGCAGCGTGGGCATATTGTCGCACTCAGCAGTCTTGCCTCGTATCGGGGATTGCCTCACATGGCTGGCTATTGCGCGAGCAAGGCTGGTGTGAGCGCGTTTCTTGACAGTCTGCGGGTGGAACTGCGTCAGCACGGCATCCGCTGCACCACTATTTGTCCCAGCTACATCCGCTCTGGTATGAACGCATCGCTTGGGGTTCCAACTCCCGGCATACTTACCGCGGAAGAGGCAGTGCAACGCATGATGCCCGCCATTGAAAAGCAGAAACCTTACTTTGCCTTTCCCTTGACCAATTACTCCCTGCTTCTGCTCAGTCGGATGATGCCCACCTGGCTGGGTGACTACCTGACCAGGCTGAAGATGGGCGACTTGCTGAAGTAGTCTGCACAGTGATGCTAATCGGGCAACCCCTTGCCTTTCGTTTCAGGAGCGAACCAGATAACAATCATACCCACGATGAAGACGCAGGCCATGACGGATGCTGCTTTCGGCACACTGCCTTGAAATACTTCGGTGATGAGGACGCCTGTCTGCAGTGCCCCGATGGCTGCCAGGATACGACCGAAGTTGAACCCAAACCCCTGCCCTATTGCCCGCACTGCGGTGGGGAAGAGTTCCGGGAAGTAGAGGGGTATCCAGCCATAGAACGATGCAGCGAAGAAGCCGCAGAGGAACGCCCAGACCAGGAAGGTGTTGTTGTACTCGGTGTTCAGCTGATAAAACCCCAGCGTCGAAGCGAGGGCCAACACGCAGATGAGGAAGTAGGCGGGACGTCGGCCGATCCAGTCACCCGTCCATGCTGCGAGGATGCAGCCAAATACCGAACCAAACGCTGACCAGAATTGCGTCCAGCCGACTGCGGTGGGAAAGGTGAGTGCTTTCTGACCTGATGGTGAGGTAATAAGCGGATTGAGCGAGGCGCTGCTCACCCACATCACACCCCATTGAATGGAGGCCCAGGTACCGATCAGTGCCACACCGGAAAGGACGGCAGCAAGCAGCATGCGTTTAATCAGGAATGCCTTCTGCTCGCGTGCGACGCCTACCCGCTGCAGGTAGCTGTGCACGGGATAGAGATAGGCAATGCCGGTGATGAGCAAGCCCACGGCCGTGCCGATGATTTGCCAGGTACGTGGCACCTGCAGATGCTTCATCCAGAGAAAGGCAATAGCGACCGCGGAAGCAGTACCCAGGAGCACGCCCAGCAGATCGCGGGTAGCCCAGTGATTCGTGCGCCCTGCTGCTTTTTCCTGCGTCCACTTTTCCGACTCCGGAACAAAGAGACGAATTAAGAAGGTCAGGATCGCGGGGGTGATACCCAGGAGCATGAGCAACCGCCAGCCATTGTTAGCAAGCAGGGTCTCTACCAGCCATTCGGGGACGCGCAGCGCTTCCAGAACTGAACGGAGATCTGCCAGCACGGTCGTCAGTCCAATATTGAGCAAGGCGACCAGTGCGAAGCCGAGGTTGGACGCGGAGCCGATAATCCCCGCCAGCCAGGCCCGTACGGAAACACCGGGCAACCTGGACGCTGCTCCGTGGTTCCAGACTTCCATGACCAGAGCCACCCCCAGCGCCCATTCGCCACCCATTCCCAGCGCAGCAAAGAACCGCAGCAGGGCCAACTGCAAGGGCGATTGAGCCAGTCCGCAGCCACCTGTGAGCACCGCATAGGTCAGTACCGAGAGAGCCATGGCCCGTACACGGCCAATGCGGTCGCCCAGCCAGCCGAACAGTACACCACCTGCTGCAGCCCCGATCAGGAACATGGCTGTGATGATGCCAAACCACAGGTCCACATCCCCTTGCTGACCATCTGGCAAGAGTGATCGAAGAGCTGAGCGGCCTACGACACCAAAGATGCCCATCTCAAAGCCATCAAAGAGCCAGCCCAGATAGGCAGCGATCAATGCCAGCCAGCGACCTGTTGCAGGGGAAATCATCCGTTTGCCTTGTGAGGGGGAGAGAGAGCAGCCTAACAGAAATTGATTGAAAGCCAAGCAAAAGCTTACCACGACGATCAATGAAAAACTGGCATCACTTAGTGATGCTTGAGGTTACTGCGTATTGATTCAAAACAGCAAAGACTTGCTTAGTCCAGTTGCTCGTACTTCTTCTTGTGCTTGCGTTTCTTTTTCTTCCTGGGTGGGTGAATCAATCGATCAAGCCAGCCATTCTTGTATGCCTCATAGGCCAGTATGAACGGTGCAGCGGAGGTAGCCAGCAGGAGGGCGAGTGCCCAGGTCTTCCAGAAGCCGAAGACCATACTCAGTCCATGAAAGACACCGATCCAAGCCAGGTAGAGGGCAAGCCCTTCCATGAGCAACAGCAGCACAAACAGGGTGCGAGACAGGGCTTCGCCGCGAAGGAGGGAGCGAACTTCCACGAACAGCATGGCCCAGGGCAGTGCCAGGAAGAATGGCAGCAGCAAAAACCCGATGACCGGGTTGCCATAATTGAAGCTGGCAAGAAGCATGGGTCAAAAGAGAAAGAGATCGTACTCTCGCTAGAGCACGATCTTATTCTACATGGGTCTTACATTCTGTAACTATTGCCAGGTTTGCTTCTTGACCTGCTGCATCTCCAGTTGCGGTTTGGGCATGCCACCGCGTCTGGCATCCTGAATGAGAATGGGTGTAGGCTCGCTACGCAGTACGTTGCCATCCGCCGTGGTAAACTCGACGGTCAGGCGGCAGCTCCGCATGTTGGGGTTGTACGTGTTCCATGGAAGCCAGAGTGCGTAGCCCCAGCCGGAGAGGTCTTTCCGCATGAGCTGCGGCATGTGTTCCGGCAGAATCTTCCAGGTTTCCAGCGGCTGAGCTGGACCTTGATGAGGCCTGTCGTCATAGAGCGAGATCAGCAGTGTGCCGGTGACGGCAACCGTTTCTGCAGGTTTGCCAGGCTTTTGATGGTGGAACAGGACACGCCCCGAGAAGCCGGGAATGGGGACACCACCCTGGCGGGGGTCCAGCTGAACATCCACCCCTTCCTGCCAGAAGGCGACCACTTCCGTGGGCTTGCCGGTGGGAGCTTTCTCCTCACCAAAGCCGAAGAAGCTGGTCTCGCTGAGCGTCTGACAGCCAGAGCCCAGAAGGCAGGAAGTGATAACAAGCAGCCATAACATCCGTGTCATGGGAAGATCTCTGGTTAGGGCTGTTGACCACCCGGGTAACCCTGGTTGATCTGCTGATTCTGAGCATTGGCATTTGCCGTGTTGCCATTCACAGGACCATAGGTCACTACAGTCTTGTAGTTGCCATTGATCTGCTGCTGAGGCTGGCTATTCATCATCTGTTGTTGCAGTTGCTGCTGCTGTTGCAGCTGCATGGCTTGCCCGTAGGTCATGAGGCCCTCCGGTGGCAATGCACCCGGTGGAGGGGAGCCCTGCTGGTTATTGTTCATGGGCATTCGCTGGGGTGACATGGCAGTACCCTGCGGAGGTAAACCGGTCACGGTGTTATTCACGGGGCTACTGGGTAGTTGCCAGTTCTGCTGCTGCAGAGTCTGTCCCGGCGGCATGGCTCCTGGCGCCTGCGGCGTCTGGAACATCGGAGCGGTTGGATTGTAAGGCTGCAGATAGCCAGGGTTCACCTGTGGCTGCTGCTGGGGTACTGGTGGATTGGGAACAGGCATCTGCTGCTGCGGTTGCTGCTGAGGTGCCTGAGGCTTGAGTTTGCCACCCTGCGGGCTGCTCAATGTCTCATCCACTGGTCCAGGCACTGTCGTGTTCGGTGCGAAGTACTTCTGATCAAATGGATTGATCATCGAGCCGGGGAGCGGATCGTCCGGACAGTTCTTCTGCAGGAAGGAACCACCAGGCAGCGTCCCGTGAATGGCCTGCACATCATCCAGCGACCACGACATCTTCCGGCCTTCTTCCATGAAGACGCGCTGCGCATCCATGGGGTTGCGGATAATGTGCGGGGTCATGATGATGAGCAGTTCGCTCTTCTTCTTGTCCTGGCTGCGATAACGGAACAGTGCGCCCAGGTAAGGCAGATCGCCCAGCCAGGGAATGCCGCGCTGCTGTTTCTCATCCCGTTTCTGAATGAGACCACCAATCACGACGGTCTGCCCGTCGTAGGCATCAATCGTGGTGGAGGCAATCGTCTGATCCAGGATCGTGCCACGAACACCATTTCCGATATCCACGGTGCTGTTGGAAACACGGGAGACCTGTGGTTCCACACGCATCACGACGCGGCCATCCGGGCTGATCTGGGGCAGCACTTTCAGAATGATACCGACCTGCTGCTGTTCCACTGTGTTGGTAATAATACCCTGGGCGGTGACCTGCGAGCCGGTGATGATCG
Source organism: Gemmatales bacterium (assembly GCA_046350055.1). GTDB lineage: Bacteria > Planctomycetota > Planctomycetia > Gemmatales > HRBIN36 > JAEUIE01. The sequence continues at coordinate 1,923,432 of JAXMBC010000001.1, forward strand.
GAACCTGCTGGCCCACCGAGATGAGAGCCTGCTGGTTGTCGCGGGTCACGATCTGGGGTCGGCTGAGCACTTCAATGCGGCCCTGGGTACGGAGTGCCCGCACCAGGACATTGACGCTGTTGGAAGCTGCTGAGAAGACAAAGCCACCGAAGCCGTTGGTCGAATTGGCACGACCAGTTCCATAGTTGGTCAGGCCCTGCATACCGACTACGCCAGGCCCGGCATTGGTGAAGTTGTTCGTGCCGGCCGTGGAGACGTTGTTCCAGTTGTAACCTGGATTGCCGATGGCGGGCGTACCGTTGGTAGCATTGTTCACTGGTTGAGGATTGAACAGGCTGCGTTCAAAGAGGATAGGTGACTGCAAGCCCACTTCTACGCCGAATTCATCGGAGTTCTCGAGATCAACTGCTGCGATGAGCACCTGGATCGCTACCTGGGCCAGCTCGATATCGAGCTGCTCGATCATCCGCATCACTTCGGTGAAGTATCGTTGCGAAGCAGCTACCAGCAGCGAGTTGTTGGATGCATCGGCGATGACGGTCACTTCCCGATCTGTCGTGGTGAAATTAGTCAGATCGTTGAGTTGCAGAATGCGGATTTCGTTGCTGAAGAAAGTGGTGAGGTTCTGAGCGACGTTACCGGCCTGGTTGTTCTTCAGTCGAACCACCTGGACAAAACGGTCACGAATGGCAGTACTGTCGAGATTGTTGAGCAACACTTCGATCAGGATCATGTCGCCACGGCCCGCTGCTACGATGAGCGAGTTGGTGCGGAGATCGACCGACATGCGCGGGATGAGAGGTTGTGGCCCCTGTCCTGCCGTGGCGGAGAAGTTGAGTTGCTGCTGATTCTGCTGATTGCCGAAGTTGCCACCACCGAAGAAGCCACCCTGACCGACACCACCCTGGCCAGCCCGCTGCTGATTGGTGCCCAGGAAGATGCCTTGCAGAGTGGTCAATGCCTGCTGGGCATCGGTGTTCTTCAGACGGAAGACTTTGACATCAGCCATCACCGAGGGAACCACATCGAGTTCATCGATGAGCTTTTCCAGCATGGCGATGGATTCGGGTGGAGCTGAGATGATGATGCGGTTGCTGCGGGCATCGGCATAGATGCCGACGTCATCGAGCAAGCCGGTTTCAATACGTCCCTGACCAGGCTGTGTGAAGCTGAGGCTGACACCCTTGCGATCCTGGGTTTGCCCTGTGGTACCCAAGCCGCCGGCCTGGCCTAGACGGTTCTGCTGGCCTAACTGCCCACCCTGCTGGCCGAAGGGATTCAAACCCTGCTGGCCAAAGGGAGTGGTGCCAGTGCCTGTTCCCTGGCCTCCCTGGAGCAGGGCCTGTGAGAGGGCCTGCTGCAGAATGGTTGCCAGTTCCGTGGCGCTGGCATTCTTCAGTTGCTTGATGCGAACTTCGTTAACGACCTTGGTGTCGCCCTTCTCGAAGACCTCGACGATGCTCATGATCTCTTTGAGATCCGCTGGGCCAGCGTGGATGATGAGCGAGTTGGTCTTCACATCGAACTGGATACGGATTTCGTTCTGCCCCTGAGGTTCATCAGGGTAGCGTTGCTGATAGAACTGCTGCAAGGTCGCAGCCAGCGACTGGGCATTGGCCTTGCGCAGTTTGATGATCTTGGGAGCTGATTCAGGATCGATAGGTTTATCGATCAGCTTGATGGTCTTTTCGATCTCCTCCATGGCAGTCTTGGGAGCGCCAATGAGGATGGAGTTCTGGCGGGAGATGGTGAGGATGAGTAGGTTGCCTGGCTGTGCTGCCGGTTGTGCAGCAATGCCCTGCTGTCCCAGGCCGCCCTGAGCTCCCTGACCAAAACCACTTTGACCGAAGCCGCCCTGGCCGAAGCCACCGGGACGAGCTCCGCCGCCAAAGCCGCCACCAGCTGGAGTACTACCTGTTCCCCCGCCACTGATGACTTTCACGACCGGGTTGTACTTGTTGAAGATCTTGGAAAGGAGATTGGTCGCGCTCGATGCATCCAGATGATCGAGGCCAAAGAGTCGCAGTTCGGTGCTCGAACTGGGATTAGACTCTGCCACGCTGCGAAGGATCTTTTCGAACTCTTCAATGTCTTCCTTGGTGCCCATCAGAATGATCTGGCCATCAGGAAGCACTTCGACGGTCACATCGCCACGGGGGGCTTTCACGAAGCCCTTCTCATCGGGCTTCACCAGCTGGTTGGGCTGCTGAACTGGTCGATTACCCTGTGCAGCTGGTTGTCCACCTGCTGGTGTTTGTGCCTGGGCTTGTACTATCTGGTTGTTGTTAGATTCGGAATCGAAGGTCACTTGCGTCCTCGGGTCTTCCTTGACCCTACCTGCAAAAAAATCCGTCCCTCCTCCGGGGTTCATACTACTCGGCTGAAGGATCGCCGGTGGATCGTCGCTGCGCTGGCCACCTCCACGACCTCCGCGTCCACCGCCGCCGGCGTTGCCACGCCCGCCGCCACCACCAGCACCTCGCCCGCCGCCACCACCACCACCACCCATGCGGTTACCACCGCCCCCCATCATGGGGAAGCCCATGCCACCCATGCCGCCAAAACGGTTCATGAGAGCATTTCGCATGGCTGCTTGAGGGTCCTGCTGGCCCTGGGCATTCTTCTTGCCCGTCACAGCATCCACTGCCCGCTGCAGCATGACTGGATCAGCTTTGCCAACGTTGATGACCTTCACCTGCTTGGTGTTGTCAGCATCGTTCTTGTCCATTTCCTTGACAAGCTTTTCGACCTCGGGCCAGATGACTTCCGGGCAGTTCAAAATCAGGCTGTTATCAATGGTGTTCGCCGCGACGCTCAGTTTGATGCTGCGCTCTGGCTGCTGTGCCTGTTGGGCCTGCATGAAGGGATTGAAAGGCATACCCGGTTGCATGCCACCAGCAGGGCTGGCCTGCACGTATTCCTTGTAGATCTCTTTGAGGATATCTACCACGGTAGTGGCATCGGCGTTCACGAGTTGAATGATGCGAGGAATCGGCTGAAGCTTCTGTTCAATGTTGTTGACATCGAGTTCGGTTTCGACAAAGCGACGGATGGTCACTGCGATCTGACGCGGTGCCCGCACGAGGAGCGAGTTAGTGCGTTTGTCAGCAGCCAGGCGGACCACGGGGCCCGTGACCGCTTCCCGCATACCGCCACCACCGCCACCGAATGGCATCATCATCGCCATGGGATTGCCCTGTTGGCGCTTACCGTTGATGAGTTCGTCGAGTGTATCGCGAACGATCTGAGCGTTGGAGTTCTTCAGCGGGATGATTTCGTAATTGGTGTCGCCATCCTTCACCAGGTAAGCGAGTACCTGTTCCGCAAAATCAATGGCTTCGGGATCGTCGGAGCCCAGCATGACACCGTTGGAACGGCTGAGCGACGCAACGAAGATCGGTCGCTTGGGATCGCCGGGGCGATTGTCCAGGACAACAGTAGGTTCCTTCTCGTCTACCAGTTGCTGTTTCTTCGGATCGACCTTGGGTTTGATGCCTTTGCGGGCATTTTCCAGGTCCTGCTGCATCACCGGTTCCAGTGTCAGATAGACAGGATTGGCACGCAGGGTTTCCAGCATGTATTTCAGGTTGTCCACATACTGCGAAGCATTATCCTGCTTGATGATGATAGTGCGAATGGAATCTTCGACGGGTCCCAGGCCACCCTGATTCTGCGTGGGGGTCTGGGGTTTGGTGCCCGGTTCCACGGGAGTCTGCACGGGTGCAGCCTTGAGAACATTCATCTTGGTGAGCATGTCGCGGATGGTTTTGAGCTGGCTCTTGTCGCCATTGACCATCAAGCGGTTGGTTGATTCATCCAGCGATATCTTGGGTGCATTGGGGACAGGTGCCTGCCCCGGATTGCCACCATAGATGGTCTTAATCGTTGTTTCGACGCTTGTCCCGCTTGCACTGGGACGCAGCTGAAACACTTCGAAGCCGACATTGGTCGTCGAGGGATCGATGACGTCAAGCAGTTGCTTCATGTAACGCAGATTGCCAACGGTATCTGTGACGAGCAGCATGTTGGCCTTGGGGATCTTCATGAAGCGGCCAAACGGCCCTTTGCGGCTGGTCAGATTCGCCTCACCCTCTTCCACCGACAGGTTGTTCAGAGTGAATGTGATCTGCACCAGTTCCGATGAGCCATACTTCTGCTGGTCGGCAGGCTTGCCGATATCCAGTTCGTCGATGGTAATGTTGGGCAGAATAGTGGTATCAATCGTCAGGGCGTCTTCCTGCGAAATGACAGTGAAGTTGGTACTGCCACGAATGATCAGGATCTTGTCCTTGATCAGCGAACGATTGAGAATGTCAATGATCTGCGGCAGCGTGTACTTTTTGCCGCCGGGGCTGACAAAGTTGAACGTGCCAGGCGGTTTGATGTTGCTGACAATGGGCATGCCGCCGGAGTTATCGGCGAGCCAGTCGAGGACCTTGTCCCACGGGGTATCGCGGAACTCGAAAGCGAGAGGCTTGAGACCATCCCTGGCTGGCGCCTTGGCAGGGCCTTCCTGGCCCGAGGCAGTGAGTGTGATGAGCGCGATGCTGCAGAAAGCGACCAACGTCGCGGCAGTGTAGCGCTGGATCCAGCTAGATGACCGCTGCATGTTCACTCCCCCTGTGTCTTACGACACGCACCAGGTTTCCTCACCAGCAGCGTAGCAAGTCCCCACCCGCTACAACCGCTTCAGATTCCCGGCTATCTGGTATTATCGCCTCATTTTGCCTAAAGTCTTACTCATATTTGCATGCGTTCATCATTCTTTCCTCGCACAGCATCCAGAAGACAGAAGCTAGAAGCCAGAAAATTGGTAGTTATCAGGAGTTCCATAAGACAGATTCAGAAGTATTCTCGCTTCTGGTTGCTGGTTTCTGGCTCCTGACTTCTTTACCTACCTTCCGCCGCTGTCAGTTCTGCGTCGAACTTCTTGAGTTCTTCCGCAGTGAGTTCTTTCTTCATGGCATCGTCCAGCGTCTGCCCGATGTGCAGCGCATAGGCTTTCCCACTCGTCTCAAAGACGAGGTCGCGGGGTTTAATCGCAAGTACCTTTCCTTTCAAGACCAATTGGCCGTTTGCGTCCCGAATTTCGAATTCATTGACTCCCCCCTCAGCCCGCAGTTTGACATACTTCTCTGTCTTGCGGATTCGCAGCATCCCTTCTTCGGTGATGTTGTTTGCCGTGATGTATGTAAGCTGTGTAAATTTCAGGATGTCCCGGTCAGGCGCGACGGTTGGTGTACTATCTGCCTTGATGGAACTGAGAGGAGCAAGGCCGGCAAAGACGTTTTTCTTCTGCATGACATCATAATCACGCTCCGGCATGGTCTTACTGGCCAGCTTGTTCAGGCCCAGGTAGCCGGTGCCGGTGAGCTGATTCAGCCCGATCAGGAGGCCCGTGGGAACCTGTTTCCAGGCGGCAATGGATTCCAGCAGAATGACCGAAGAAGCGGGGCTGGCCACGACAGAGTGTCGTATCGGTGTGTTGTTCATGGCCATGGCATCCACTTTCATGGTGACATTCAGCTTGGCTTCGCTTCCCTTGCCCATGGGTTCGACAATGATGCTCTTGATCACATGAGGCACGTTGACGGTGTAAAACTCTTTCAGGAAGCCTGCTAGCTGGGCCAGCGATGCTTCGAAAACCACATCGTAACTGATGTTGCTGGTCACCGGGGCTGCCTGGCGGGTATTGCCCTGGCTGGCACGGGCCGGTTCCGACATGGAACGAATGACAAACTTGTGCCGCAGGAGCATTTCCTGCAGGAAGTTCTTGTACATCATGGCCGAGGTGGAAAGATTGCCGGGCAGACTGATAGCCTTCCAGCGATCCACTTCCTTCTTCGCTTTTTCGAGCCTTGCCAGCTTGGCTGTCAGGTTCAGCTCTTCCATCTCAAGATTGGACTTGAGTTGCTGCTGCTCGTTGTAGCCGTCGTACATGCGCGAGCCGACAATGAAGAGGGCAAAGCATACGGCAAAGATGCCACCGGCAATCATCAGCAAACGGGTCATGTTGGAACTCATGGGCGGCCTCCCCCGGCTGGCCGGAAGCGACGGTTGCGATTGGTTGTGGCAGAACCTTCCGTGGCTGTCACGTTGCTGCCAATAGTGATGACACTGCGATAATCTTCAGGTTTCAGGGGCAGGACATCGAGTTCGAAACTGCGGGTATTCCGTTCATTGGTGACGAGGTCGGAACGAATCCAGCGCCAGTGCTTGCTGTTCTTCAATGCAGTTTCCAGTACTTTCAGCTGATCATCCTGCTCTGCTGTGGCCTTGATGGTAAGCCGAGCGATGGGCATGACCTGCGTCTTGGCAGCCGGGGCAGTAGAAGCGGCATTCTTGGCGGCTGTAGCGGCTCCCGGAGAGTTCGGGGCTGGTGCATTCACCTTCCACTCGGCTTTCACGATCTGTACGCCGGCAATATCGGGAAAGGATTCGTGCAGGTCGTAGATTTCTTCCAGGATGAACAGCTCATGGTCTTTCCAGTTCTTAATGGCATCAGACCGCTTCTCGACATCGCCGTAATTCTTTTCCTTTTCTTTCTGCAGGGCGATGCGATCTTGAATCTCGGCGATGTCCTGGGCGACTGACGAAGTGATGAACCAGTACAGTCCGTAGATGAGCAGGCCGGCAGCCACCGCGGCGATGCCACCCACGAGGGCATAGCTGCGGGTGCGATTCGGTTTGACGAAGACCTTCTTCGGCTCGAGGAAATCGACGGGAGCCTTCTTGAAGGTCTTGCTGACCTGGGCGGCTCCGCAGGCGACGGCATAGTCGCCCTGGCCCTGCAGGCGTTCCGCCCCGGCGATGCCCAGGTAGGGATCGTACAATTGCACGGGAGTCCGGAATCCCTCGAGCAATTCTTCGACATGTTCGGGCAGTGTGTGACCAGCCAGCAGCACCTGGCCCAGCGGTGGTACATTGGCCTGATTCTCGTACCCGGCAATGCTGCGACGCAGTTCATTCATCATGTCTTCGGCGTCGTAGGGTGTGCCCATGCTGCGGTTGAAAATCAGAACCCCGCCGTGCGTCACCAGGAAACTGTTGCTGCAGGCGATGCCCAGAGCATGCTGTCCTTCTGTCTTGTATCGGGCCATCGTGGCCATCAGGGCGACGGCTCGTGGCACAATGGCCAGCAACTTCAGACCGGCTGCTTCACAGAGGTCTTTGCAGAACTTGATGCGTCCCTTACGAACCACGTAGGTGAGTGAACGTTTTTCACCGCTGGAAAACGAGTGGCTCAGTGGGACAAAATCCACCACTGCTTCGTCCGCAGCGATGGCACTTTCTTTCAGAACCTGAAACTGCACGATAGCAGGCAACTCGCCAATGGGAATGTCGGGGTGACGCACTTCGCGGCAGGTCAAGGCATCGTGAGCCAGTGAGATCACCACGGAACTGGCTTTGAAGCCTACTTCCTTGAGACGGACTTTGAGCTGTGCTCCCAGGGTAGCTGCATCAGCCGTGCCGAGTGGCAACGACATGGCGGCATGGAGCTGATACCCCGCGGCATGGGGATTCAGTTCCACCAGGTGCAGTTCTGCTGCATCAAGATCAAGACCTAATATTCCAGTCAAGGGGCGCTCCTGTTGTCATGGTCAGTATACACTGGCCCATGTCGTACATCGAACCGTGCCGGGGTGAGAATCCATTCAGAAGTGGCAGTGAGCATCATCCCTTGATGCCTGGCAGTGAATTATCTTCGCAATCGCTGCAATGCGCCTGACCCTCGCTGACGCTCCGGGTTGGTATGGTTACTGGCCACCTCGTGCCTGGGAGAAGTGGTAGCCTTTGCCGAGGTCCGTCAGGTCTCGCCAGTGGAGGATGCGTGGCCTGCCATTGTTGGTATCCACGACCACTTCGAGGCGAACCTGGGGGCCGCGCATTTCATAGTAGCCCACCACCTGAAAGCGGTAGACCTGGGAATAGGTGGTGATGTAATTGGCGAACTGGGTGAAGATCGTCGCATCCATTTCCGCTTCAGTGATCAGCCAGGCTGGTGTTTTGTAATAGGGGATGAGGGAGCTATCCATGTCTGGCGTCGGCCTGCTTTGCAGGATCTTCTCCTGGATGGTCTCCGTAATACCCAGGGAAGTGAGTACGCCGGCAGGGCAGGTGTTGATGTTGATACGTGCTGGGATCTCGTACTCTGCATCGAGTGTGCATTTATCGAAGAAGGTGGTCAGGTTGGTTCGCAGTTTCTCTTTGTTGCTGGTCTGGAAGGGGCTGTTGATCTGGATGCGAGGCGCGTTCGGCGTTGCAGCTGGACGAAAACCAATTACCATGTTCACAAAACTGGCAAGACTTCTGATTTGCGTTGCGGCACCTGATGTTTGAAACGTCCTGGCGCTCTTCACCTTGTTGAAGTCGAAAGTAAACTTACCCTCACTGTAACTGACGCCATCTATGTAGCGCGCCTGGCTCAAAGCCTGTGCGACCGTTAACGGATTAGTATTAGGGAGTTGCTCTATGGTGCTGACTCTGGAATAGATAATATAACCGGAGATTTCCTCACCCACCGCAGCGTCAAGTTGAGTCTTCAGGGTGGCCAGGTCAGTGTTGTTGATGTTGATGCGCTGCTGCCCGGTGGAATCCACATTCAGTTCGCGGCTATAGACCGTGAAGTACTGCTGCATGCCCAGGTCTACCTGACCTGTGCCATCGTCTTCATCTGCATCGAGTTTGCCGTTGCGGTTTTTGTCGTTGCCATAGAGCTGTTTGGGTGTCCAGCCTTTGACCAGCAGCAGTTCATCGGTCGAATCGTAGGGGCCGCCCTTGGACTGATAGCCGAGGTCGGAATAGTAACTGGATTCGGAAGAATCGGTGGTGCCGCCATCCTCGGTCCAGTTGATGACGGCCAGTGCCTGCTCTTCGCTGATGGCAGGGATCGCCTTGATGATGGTTTCAAACTTGGTCTTATTGCTGGGATCCTTCTTGATGAGTTGCCGCATGGCATTGAGGTTGATCTTGCCGTTCTCATCTTCCACACCGAAACGAAAACCGGTCGTATTGCTGGTATCGGTGGGGTCACGGGGACTGACGATGGTGAAGTAGCCTTTGACGCCGTTGGGTCCATTGATCGGTCGAAAATGGAAGGAGTCCGCATTGTCGTAGATGGACCCGAGCCAGGGGCGAAAGGAATCGGGTGAGTCGCTGAGGCTCAGCGTTTGCGGGAAGGCGAGGGCAAAGGCGGCGTAGTGCACCCCCGAATCCGCCAGGTGACGTGACTGGGCCAGCCGGCCACTGACGATGGAGGCGTTGTTTTCCGCCAGCATCAGGTTCAGATACTGGTAGCCAATGAGGAGCAGCACCACGATCACGATCATGACCGTAATCAGCACTGCACCGCGTCGTGGCTGTTCAGGTCGCTGGATCATGGCATGGTTCCAGTGGTAGTGGTGGAAGGAGCCACGGGTGAACCGAAAGCCGGGATGGCAATCACGAGGCGGTGATTGATGGGCTGACTCTGGGGAGCGCCGGGTACTTGTGGCATCTGAAGGACGATCGTTACTTCGATCGCGGAGGGTGGCCCCTGGCTGGTGCCATCCCAAGTAGACTGCCAGGTCTGGTTAGCCGGGTCGTAATAACGGAACTGCATGCTCTGCACTTCGGAGGCGAGCACTTCCTGCTGCTGATTCGGGTCGGAGCCGCCACCCAGCACATTCAATGATTCGCTTCGTGTCAGTCCTACCCCAGATTGACAGGTGTAGGTTATGATGCGCTGATCGGAATAGACGCTATTGGGCGTCTCCGCATCCATGCGGCTGTAGTGAGGTGTCTGGCTGACATACAGTGTCAGAGAGAGTTCATCCCCCTGAACACAGAAGTTGTACTGGGCAGGTTCGACAGTGCCTTCAGCTTGCGGTGTGGTTGACGCTGGCTGCACACTCGGTGCGGAGGACAGCAGAGAAATATTCTGGCGAATATCGGTCTGCAGACGGATAGCAGTGCCCCGGATCACCTGGAGCGACTGCACCGCTTCCTTGCCCACCCGGATCGACCGCATCATGATCTCCAGGGTCGAATAGACGGCAGCGAGCAGAATAGTGCCGAGCGCCAGAGCAGCGATCACTTCAACCAGGGTAAAGCCGGACCGATGTCCACGTTGTGTACGCTGCATCATTATCCACCTCCCGTCGTGGTAGACGTGGTGGGTGGCGGCGCTGGTTGACGCAACTGCGGATCAAGGATGATGCGAGACAGTGAGTACTCGATAGGCTCTGCCCCGGGAACGCTGAAGTTGATAGTGACCACAACAGAGTTCAGACCGGTGATGGTTGTACCTGTGCTGCTATCCTGCACGCTGCTCCACGATTCCGGGCTGACGCTGACGTTGTAGCTCCAGCCTTCGACTTCTTCAGGAATGGTGCCGCCGCCACTGCTCAATGGCAGTGCTCCGGCAACCACTTCGTCCATCTTGGTTTCCGCCAGTAGTTGGGCTTTGGCCAGTCGGCGGGCCCGGGTGGCGGCCCGGGAGGCGTTGTCCACCATTTGCGTGAGAGCATAGGCGGTGAAGATGAAGATAGCGAGCGCAGCGAGCACCTCCAGCAGCGACATGCCGCTTCGCCGTTCACCAGGTTGTCGCCTCTTCAGATGCATGCTAGTTCTGCTGCAAGGGAGTCTGTTGGGACTGCGCGGTCAGTGCCCGCATAGTCAATTGTCGTCGTCGGGTACCCTGCTGCTCCATCAGGATGACATTCGACTGCTGATGTTCGCGACCATCGGCATCCAGCAGCCTGGCCCGGCCATCAGGCAGGAACAGCCAGGTTGATTCAGTGTTTTCTGGCGAGAGGTTCACCAGATCGCCTGCACTTTGGAAGAGGATGCCATCCGGTAGTTGCTTCTCGATAACGGTGCCTTGCGGTTCCTCCGGGTCGCCTGTCGGCGGAGCGTTGACGCTGCTGGAGGAATTCGTCCAGTAGTCCAACTCGTTGGGGGCAATGCGATACGAACGGCCACTGTTCTCAATGGCAAAGCGATAGGGTCGGCCATCATCCATCGCCAGGGTGCGGGCCTTAATCCAGTCGGTTCGCAAGTCGTCGATCGCTTCCTGCAGTTTCTGGGCTTTCCACCAGCCAGCAGCCATAGGTAAAGCAACGCCAGCCGTGATGGCGATGAGTGCCACCACGGCTAAGAGTTCTACCAGGGTGAATCCGGACCTATGGCTTCTGCGCATCGGAGCGAATCTGCATATTGTTAGGACCTGTGCAGTGAACAACAGGCATGTTGACTCCAGTAGGACCAGGTATCAACTCGAAGAAATATTGGCCTCCCCAGGGATCAAGCGGGAGCGTTTGCAGCATGCCGTCCAGCACGAGGAAATCCAGTCCGCCACTGGCAGCAGGATAGCCATCGGTGGATGGGTATTCGTCCTGATGGTTGGCGGCAAAAGTCGAGATCATGTTCGCAAACCTCTTGGTTTCGGAATGCGCGAGTTTGATCTTGTTGTCGCCAATGAGCTTGATGTACATCGGAACTGCCACACCTGCGAGGATGGCGAGGATTGCGACAACAGCAAGCAGTTCGGCGAGGGTAAAGCCCGCACGTACCGTGTGCACTGCGGTCCGGGTTGGTAGTCTGCGAAGTAACATGGTTCATCTCCTGGCGTTCTTAAGTTGAATTATCCAATGAGGCTGTTAGCCTGCATGAATGGCATGAGCAGGGCCAGCACCACCAGCAGTGTGAGACCGGCCATCAGCAGCAGCATGACAGGTTCCAGCAAGCGTACCAGCAGGTCCAGCTGACGGGTCGTGCGGCGTTCGGTGCTGTCAGCTACATTCACCAGCACCTTTTCCAGAGTGTTGGATTCTTCGCCGACGCTGATCATTTCGATGACGTCGCGGGGAAACTGTTTGCTGGCGGCCAGGGGACCAGCCAGGCTCTTACCGCCTGTCACGTGTTCCGCAGCCTTGTCAATTGAGTCAGTGAGGATCTTGTTACCTGTCGAATCCTTGGCGATACGCAAGGCGGTCAGCAGCGGAATACCGTTCTTCAGCATCGTGCCCAGGATGCGGCAGAAACGGGAGATGGCCAGGTTGCGAATCACGTTGCCTGCCACCGGGAGTTTCAACATGAAACCGTCGAACTGCCGGCGGCCCTGTTCGCTGTTCTTCCACCCGCGATAGAGATAATAGAGCACTCCCAGCCCCAGGCCGATCCACAGCCAATAGTGCTGCAGGAAGTGGCTGAGACTGAGCAGCCCCACCGTGAGTGTCGGCAATTCTTCCTTCTTGTTGCCGAACATGGTTTCAAAGCGTGGCACCAGGAAGATAACCAGGCCCAGCACAATCAGGGTACCGATGATGCTGAGGAAGACGGGGTAGGCCAGCGCACCTACTACTTTTGATCGGAGTTCTTCCTGGTGTTCCGTGAATTCAGCAACCCGGGCGAGCACATCTTCCAGGAAGCCACCTTCCTGGCCTGCTCGTACCATCGAGATGGTCAGTTCGTTGAAGGCTTTCGGGTGTTTGGCCATGGCATCGGCCAGGCTGGTACCATCGCTGATCTGAGCCCGGACATCCTGCAGCACGGCAGAAAGAGCCGGTACAGTTGCCTGACGTTCGATAATTTCGAGGCTGCGCAGCAGGGGCACGCCGGAGTGGAGTAGATCCGAAAGCTGGGAGTAGACCGTGCAGAGCAAACGAGGCTTGATTTTGCCCCCGGAGAACGCCGCCGTCATTTTCTTCTTGGCCGGCGCTATGGTGATAGGAAAGAGGCCCTTCTGATCGAGCATGACCATGACTTCACGTTCGCTCGTCGCTGTGAGCGTGCCATTGGCTGCCTGGCCATTGGGCATTCGAGCTGTGTAGGTGAAATCGGGCATGGTTCTTCAGTCCTAAGTGCAGAGTCCTAAGTAATGCGGTTTCCTCTGGTATTCTATTCTCCGGGCTCGTTGAGCAGGTCCTGTACCATGTTGCTGATCCTGTTTTCTCAGGGCTCAGCATTCGGCACACAGGACTTAAGAAAAGTCTCCAATGGTCGCAGTAACCACTTCATCCACCGTGGTGATTCCGCTGAGGACCTTGCGATAGCCATCCTGGCGGAGGGTGATCATGCCCTTGTCGAGGGCCTTACGGCGGATGATGGTGGAACTGATTCGCTGCGAACACATATCGCGCAGTTCATCGTCTGTTACCATCAGTTCGTAGATACCGACTCGTCCTTTGTACCCGGTACCGCGGCAGGCCTTGCAGCCGGCGCCTTTGAAGAGCGTGGGCTTGCCGCCACCCTTGGGCTTGGGGAAATCGCTGGGGAGGACGTGTTCTTCGGCATGCACATCCTCCACCTTGCATTCCTTGCAGATGGTGCGTACCAGTCGCTGGGCCATCACGCCTTCCACCGTCGAGCCGACGAGGTAAGGCTCCACACCCATATCGATCATACGGGTGAAGGCTCCAGGAGCATCATTCGTGTGCAACGTGCTAAAGACAAGGTGTCCGGTCAGCGATGCCTGGATGGCTGACTCCGCTGTTTCCATATCGCGCATTTCACCGATCAGCACCACATCCGGGTCATGTCGCAGGATGCTTCGCAGGGCTGCTGCGAAGGATAATCCAATCTTGTGATGCACCTGAATCTGGCTGATGCCTTCCATCTGGTATTCGACTGGATCTTCGACGGTGATGATCTTGAGAGTTTCGTCCTTGATCTCGTTGAGCGCGGAGTAGAGGGTGGTCGACTTGCCGGAGCCCGTAGGGCCGGTGACCAGCACGATGCCGTGGGGCTTGTCGATCAGCTCCTTGAACAGCTTGTAGGTGTCAGGCATCATACCGACGTTCGCGAGGTTGAAGACCATGCGTCCCTTGTCGAGGATACGCATGACGATGCCTTCACCATGGCTCATCGGGATGATCGAAACACGCACATCGATCTCGCGGCCCTGGACACGCATCTTGATGCGACCATCCTGAGGCAGACGCTTTTCAGCAATGTTCAGACGAGACATGATCTTGATGCGGCTGACGATCGCCAGAGAGAAGCGGGCGATTTCGGGAGGAAGCATCTGTGTCTGCAGACGACCATCGATACGGTAGCGGATACGCAGCGTGTTTTCGGAAGGCTCAATGTGAACGTCGCTTGCCATTTCGCTGATGGCTTCGATCAGGATTTCATTCACCAGCTTCACGACCGAAGCTTCCTGGGCCATCTTGGCCAGTTCGCTGTCATCGGTCTCGAGTTCTTCGAGGAGTTCGAGATCCTCTTTACGTTCAGCAACCAGGGCGTTGACGGTTTCGCCGCCCACGCCGAAATGTGTCTTAATGAGCCGGGCAATGGCCTGGGGGCTGGCGAGCACCGGGCGGATGCGCAAGCCGGTGAGCATTTGCAGCTCATCCAGCGAGTAGACATCCTGCGGGTCGCCCGTGGCGACGGTAAGCGAGCCATTCTCCCGCTTGAGCGGCATCAGGTTCCGCTTGTGTACCAGGCGGCTCGGCATCGATTCGATGGCGTCTTTCTCGACGTGAGCGTTTTCGAGTTCGACGACGGGCATGCCAAAGTCATCTGACAGCAATGCCAGGACATCGCTTTCCTTGGCGAGGCCACGTTCGAGGAGGATCTGGTATTCGGGCTTATCAGGGAACGAAGACTGCGCCTCCTGCAGCCGCTGTAAGCCACTCAGGTCGATCTTGCCTAACTGATGTAACCGTTCAGCAAAACGCATAATGTGTATCCTGCGAGAGTGGCTACCAGATTATGACACATCCAGGTCACCGCTGCTACGCACTTCCAGGGTATCTAACCCTTCTCATAATTAAAGGTAACGTGTTGCGGCGCAAGGATCAACGACGACAAGCGGTTAAACTTTTCTCATGAGGAAGAATTTAGGATCCTGCGTAGAGGTTAGGCTATGGCAAACAACTCTTTCATGTAATCCCTGCGACCATCAACAACATGATAGACAGTAATTCCGTTCTCCTGAGGCATATAAAAGATGATGTAGTTCTTAAATGACTTGACCTTACAGAATCGCATAGTCGCATACGATGTATCTTCGAACTGAGGAAATAGAGAGCCACCAAGCGGTACCCGACTCAGCCATTGGTAAGTTAGCCAGACTGACTGATAAAACTTCAGCGCGGTTCTTGGTCGTAAGCTGTAAAGCTTCTCGACAATGTCATCCAAATCAGCAATGGCACTTGGTTTTACTTCAATTCTTGGCATGCGTCAGCTTCTTCGCCCTGGCCTTCAGCTTCGCAAAGAGTTTTTTGCCATGTGCCTTCCAAGAGTCCTCATTGACTTCGATAGCAGGACCACTTTGATCTGCTTCTGCAAAGATAGCCGACAGCTTTTGAACAGCCTGTCGTCTTTTTTCTTCCACGATCAAGCGACGCATATAACTGGTCGCGTCTGGCAAGCCTTGTTGCTTCGCTTGCTGGCTGACCCAGGAGTGCAGTTCTCTGGGAAGTTTAATGGAATGGTTCATGCCGTCATTGTAACACAAAAAAACCTCACCCTGCAAGGGTGAGGTTTGGGTTGAACAGAACCACTACTTACTTGGCAGCTGGCATGGCAGCAGCGGGAGCAGCAGGAGTCAGGGTAGCAGGAGCGCTACCGCAGGAGCTGCATGCTGGAGCATGGTCGCAACCGCAGTTACGGCTGA
The DNA here is from genome assembly GCA_046350055.1 of Gemmatales bacterium. Classification (GTDB taxonomy): domain Bacteria; phylum Planctomycetota; class Planctomycetia; order Gemmatales; family HRBIN36; genus JAEUIE01. The sequence goes on from JAXMBC010000001.1 coordinate 1,939,033, forward strand.
AGAGACCACGGAAGCCGCTCTTGTGGCAACCCGTGTCGCACACGGGGACGCACACGCGAACCTTCTTGCACACAGTGTAGGTTTCGCAGTAGGGGACCTTCTTGCAGACGGTCACAGGAACGTGCTTGACCACTTCCTGCTTCTCGTAGCGAACGGTCTTGACTTCCTTCTTCTCGATCACTTCCTTGGCTACCTGCTTGGCAACCTTGACCTTCTCTACAACTTCCTTGGACTTCCACACCTTGGCGGTGTAGGTACGGCCAGGGACAGTTTCCTGAATCGTGGTGTATTCAGGGAACAGGCCACGCAGACGGCTGCCGAAGCTCTTGCAGGCACAAGGATCGTTGCAGGCGTTAGCGCAGGGATCGCAGTCAGGCTTGCAGACGCGAACGCGTTTGCAAACAGTCTTGCAGGGTTCCTGGCGCTGTTCGCATACCCATTCACCCTTGCAAACCTTGACTTCCTTCTCTTCCCAAACGGTTTCGCACACGATCTTCTTGCATTCGACCACTTTGGTTTCGTGGATCGGCTTGCAGACGATCTCGCGGCATTCCTTCATCACCGTTTCGGTGACGTTCTTGTAGCAGGTGCGAGTCTTCTGCTCGGTCACCGTTTGCCATTCGTGTTTGTAACGGACGCGGGGGGCGTGACAGGCATCTGCAGCCGGGGCACAAGCCACGACGGCAGAAGCGCCACAGCCGCCGCAGCCATCAGCCTTGGCTGTGGCAGTGGCGCCGAACACAGCGAGAATCGCTGCTACGGCAGAGGCTAGGAACTTGAGGCGCATCTCTCGGCACTCCTTTGTGGAGACAAAATCGTCGGACTGGGGGACCCTGGCCTGGCCTGACTTCAGCCTGGCGGAACCTCCAACGTGTTCAAGCCAATCATGCGCGACGAGACTCTACACGCAACAGAACGAGTACATGAATCAGGTCGACTTTTCCTTTCGCCCCTGTTTCATCGCGCTTTTCCAGCGTGCATGGCGAAGGTGAACACTCCGTTACAGATTCTCAACGAGATCAACTATTTTCACGAATTCCATTCAAGTTACCTCATACTGCAGCCACCACTTCCCTTCGCCTTCAAGCTGTAACAGTTGTAGTGGCAGGTTACCCGTCGTATTGAGGGCCTGTCTCACTTATAATGGCTGTTAGCATGCGACTTCGAACGCTTACGGGACAAGCATCATGGCTTCAGCAATGGAATCCAGTCTGAAAGTCGTATGGAGGAAATTGGAGCAACTCTGTTCTTGCATTTCTCTGATCAGCTTGTTGACAATCTTTGGCAGCAGTTCACTGCTGATGGCGCAGGATAGTGCCAGCCAATATAAGCAGCAGAAATCGCAGGCAATGGCAGGGAAACTCTATCCGCCTGCTCTGTTTGGCAAGCTCGACAGTCTTGAAAAGCAGGCCAGGGACGCCAGGCAGCCAGCCCAGTCCGAGTACTTTCGCCAGCAAGCCCGCTGGCTGCTCCCTGAAACTCCGACACTGCCTGAGCATGTCTCACGTGTGATGGGCAACCTCAAATTCAAGCATGATCAATACCCCGTATCCGTGGTCTATGCCACCAATGGTGAATCTGTTTTCACCAGCAGTCGCGATGGCACACTGCGTCAATGGAACCTGCAGAACGGACGAACGCTGAAAACCTGGGACCTGCACAACCCGCTGGGCCACCTGGTGTTCAGTCCCGATGGCAAACTGCTCGCGGTAGCTGAAGGATATCGCCTTACACCTAACCTGGATGTCTCCACCCTGCCCATTCAGGACGATTATGCCATCCACGTGATCGATATCGCCAGCGGCACCATCAAATGGAAGCTGACCGGTACCAAGGCTGCTATTCATTGTCTTTCCTTCAGCAGCGACAGCAAACTGCTGGTCAGTGGCTCACAAACAGGGAAAAGCGATCCCATCCGCGTGTGGAATGTAGAAACAGGCAAGTTCGAGCGTGGGATTAAGGTCATTCATGCCATCCTGAATATTGCCTGGTCGAATGATAGCAGCAAGCTGTTCTGTTCCACATCGGACAAGACGCTTGCAGTCTTCGATAGCAAGTCAGGGCTGCAGGTGCTGGCGATGCCTCGTGAGAAGGGGACAATCTATGCGATGGCACTCAATCCCGATCAATCGCAACTTGCCCTGGCTGGCGATGTAGTGGAAGAAGGTAGTGGTCTGGCCATCAAGATCTACTCGACGAAAGACTGGAAGCTGGTGCAGACGCTGCTGGGCCACCAAGCATCGGTTACCAGTCTTTCCTTCGTCCGGGAAGGCAAGCTGCTGGTGAGTGCCAGTGCCAAGCCCGAAGCTGCTGTGAAAGTCTGGGACATCAACCAGAAGACAGCGGTCAGCCAGTACCAGGGGCACAGCAATGATGTGCTGGACCTTGCCATGACGAATACGGGTCAGTCGATTGTCACAGTCAGTCTTGATGGCAGTATTCGACTCTGGCAAACGTCGCAGGTGAAACCTGCTGCATTACTCTTTCAAGGTAAATCCCCTGTCTGGGCGCTGGCCAGCCATGGCAAGTTGCTGCTCGCCGCAGGGGCGGACCAGACGGCTCACCTATGGGATATGGAAGCCAGCAAAGAGCTGCACGGGTTTACGGAGCATCAGTCTCCTGTCACTGCTGGCTGTTTCCGGCCTGATGGAGCCGAGGTGGCCACGGGTGGTGGCGACTTTGTGATTCGGCTTTGGGACCCATCCACAGGCAAAGCAACTGTCACTCTGCCCGGCCACACAGGAGTAATTACCGCCCTGGCCTACAGTCCTGATGGCAGGAGACTCTACTCCGCCAGCGCCGATAAGACCATACGCATCTGGGACGTGGGAGAGAAGAAGACGCTGCACACACTGCCCCAACACCGCAGTGTCGTGACTTCGCTGGCGGTGAACATGCAGGGATCGCTGCTGGCCACGGGGGGAGCAGATAACCTCATTCGAGTCTGGCGTACGCATGATGCCAGCGAACTGCGAACCCTGATCGGTCACACGGGGGCGATCACCGGTCTGGCGTTCAGCCCGGGAGGCACCCTGCTGGCAAGCGTCGGCGCGGACGGCGTTACCAAATTGTGGGACCCGGCTACCCGTGGCGATGCGATACGAACGCTGGCAGGCCATACGGGGCAGTTGATGGCTGTAGCCTTCAGCCCGAACAATCGCTTCCTCGCGACGGCGGGTGCCGATGAAACTATCCGCATCTGGAATCTCACCAATGGCAGCGAGGCCAGGGCGCTGCAAGGTCACACCGACTGGATTACCAGTCTGACATATCTGAGCGATGGTGATACGCTGGTCAGTGCCTCGGTCGATGGGAGTGTCAAGATCTGGCAGGAGAGTAAAGCCTTTGAGCCACTAGTCTTTGGACACGAACATCCCATCAGATACCTGGCTATGTCACCTCCAGGGGATCGACTTGCCAGCGGGAGTGAAGAAGGCAAGATCATTGTCTGGGATACCGCCACCGGGAATCCCATGACAACACTGACCAGCCATGTCTTCAGCATCAAAGGACTGGGTTTTTCCAGCGATGGCAAGCAACTCCTTTCCGCGGACAAGGATCAGTATCTGAAACTCTGGGATGTTGCTGGTTCGCGCGAACTGCAATCGTTCCAACCCAAGGCGGACAGTATCAATCGCGTTGGCTTCCTGCCGCGTGATCGGGGTATCCTGGCATCGGTCGGTTCCTCCAACATGCTGGCCTGGAGTTTTGAAGACAAACTCATCAAGACTGAGCCGGCTCTCAGCTTTCTGGGTTACGAACGCCATTGCAATGCAGTCAGCTTTGCCCAGGATCGTATTGCGATGGGTGGCACGGATGGCATGGTGAAGTTCTGGAAACTCAGCGACTTCAAGTATGAAACGGACAGTCAACTGCGGGCCTATAACGTGGCAGTGCTGGAACTGGCCATCAGCAGCGATGGCAAACGGTTGCTGACCGCCAATCAGGAAAACGAGTTCAAGTTATGGAACATGGATGACAAGAAACTCTTGAAGAACTGGGCCACCCGTCCGGCCCGGTTGCAGGCGATTGCCCTCCATCCGACCGGCAACCGCATCCTGGCTGCATTCGAAACCGGCGAGGTAGTGCTTTGGGACAGTGAAGGCAGGGAACTGCGTAGCTGGAAGTTCAAGACTGCCATGAATGACGTCATCTTCTCCCCCAGCAATTCCAACGCCTATGCGGGGTCTGCGCATGGCGTCATCTATCAACTCGACCTGCCCTGATCAGGCATTCCCTGCATCATCGTGAAGCTGCATCCAGGGGGGCGACTCCATACGAGTCTCCTTTGTTTCCGTTGTACCAATACACTCAATGGGGAAGTACGCACAGCGTACCCTACGGACCTTCAGGATCACCATGGCCAAGTATCTCATCACCGGCGTAACCGGCTTTGTCGGCAGTCACCTCGCGGAAGCCTGTCAGCAGCGTGGCATCCCCACCGTGACGATTGCCCGTTCTTCCAGCGATCTGCGCTGGCCGCAGCAGTTCGGCTGCCAGGTGGTCCAGGGTGATTTGAATGACCCTGCTTCGATTCGTCAGGCCATGGACGGGGTTGATGCTGTCATTCATTCCGCAGCCAAGGTAGGAGACTGGGGGCCAGTCGAGGATTATCGCCAGACCAATGTCCAGGCAACCACGCTGCTTCTGGAAGAAGCCAGGCAACGCCAGGTGAATCGGTTTGTCCACATCAGTACGCTGGGAGTGTATGAAGCACGCGATCATCACAACACCGATGAATCCACCCCGCCCCCGGCACAACACATGGACGGCTACACCCAGACCAAAATGGAAGCGGAGGCGGTGGTCATGGGGTATCACAAAACCCACCAGTTACCCGTGGTCATTCTCCGTCCGGGCTTCGTCTATGGCACACGTGATCGCACCGTGCTGCCCAAACTGATCGAGAACCTGAAGCTGGGCAAAGTCCGCTACCTGGGGTCAGGTGAACAGCAGATGAACACCATCCATGTGAAGAACATCGTCGATGCGGTGTTCCTGGCCATCGAGAAGCCGAATGCTGTGGGGCAGGTCTACAATTTGACGGATGATGAGATAGTCACCAAGAAACGGTTCATGGAAACTGTCGCTGAGACTGCCGGGCTACCCAAGCCGACCAGGCATGTTCCGCTGGCGGTGGCCAAGGTGCTGGCGACGATCATGGAAAGTGTGGCCCGGATGCGTGGTGCCAGGCAGGCACCGCTGATCACCCGGGCCCGCATCAAGTTTCTTGGACTCAACCTGGGGTACAGTTGCGAGAAGATCAAGCAGCAACTGGGCTATGTTCCACGGGTGAAATTCGCCGAAGGCATGCCCGAAGCGGTGCGCTGGGTCATGGAGAATGGCTAGCGGAGAGTGCTCCGCCAGCCAGGCATGTGTTACTGGGCTTCTGGCGGCGTAGTGGAGGCTTCTGCAGGTGGTACCGCAGGAACTGCGGCAGGTGGCTGTTCATCTGTCTGCTTCGTTTCAAACAGCGCCTTCAGTTCGCCAAAGGTACGCAGCGGAGCCTTGCCTGCCAAAGCCGCTTCGGTGAGCTTGGGCTTGGGTTTTTCCTTCCGCTTGACGGGTGGGCGGGGAGGTGGAGGAGGCGTGGAGGCTTCCTGATGACCACCTTCGTTCTGTCGCGGTGGGAAAGGACGACGCTGACCACCACCGCCAAACCGACCACCGCCCTGGCCACCGCCGAATCGACCCGGTGGGCGACCCTGGCCACCTTGACCACCTCGCTGATCAAACCGGCGTTCACCACCTTCACGGGGCGGCTGACCTTCTGCTCGAGGTCCCTGCGGGCGGCGATCGCCATGTGGCGGACGGTCGCCGCGACCTTCGCGACGGAATGGAGGACGGCCACCTTCGTGCCCGCTATCCTGCTGACCGTGAGGCCGGCGTTCCTGTTGTCGGCGTTCGGTGCCTGGCGGAATCATCGTCAGCGATACACGCTTACGCTCCATATCGACAGTCATGACCCAAACGGTCACAATATCACCCACCGAGACAATGTCGTACGGGCTCTTGATGAACTTGTTGGCTAACTGGCTGATGTGAACGAGGCCGGAGTCTTTCAGGCCTACATCGACAAATGCCCCGAAGTCGACCACGTTTTGAACGGTACCCTTCAACTCGCTGCCCGGCTTCAGGTCTTCAATCTTCAGGATGCCTTCCTTGAAGATTGGCTTGGGTAGTTCCTCACGTGGGTCGCGACCTGGTTTGAGCAATGCTTCGATCAGATCATGATAGGTTGGCAGCCCGATGCCCAGTTCGGTTGCTGTCTCTTCGACAGGCAAGGCTTCCAGCTTGGGCTTGAGTTCCAGGAGTGCTGCGCCGTCACTGAGTACGGCGGGAGTAGCGCTGACCTTTTCCAGCAGCTTGGCGGCAGCACCATAGCTTTCGGGGTGAATAGCAGAATTATCGAAGGGATTTTCTGCTTGCGGGATGCGGAGGAACCCTGCGGCCTGGGTGTATGTCACTTCACCGATGCCGGGAACATTGCGCAGTTCCTCGCGATTCTTGAATGCGCCTTTTTCCTTGCGGTAATCAACGATGGCATGAGCCCGAAGCTGATTCAAGCCTGCCACATAACGCAAGAGCGGTGCGCTGGCGGTGTTGAGGTTCACGCCTACATAATTGACACAGGATTCCACTACGCCTTCAAGCGATTCCTTGAGTCGTTTCTCGGCGATATCGTGCTGATACAGTCCAACCCCCAGATTCTGCGGATCGATCTTGACCAGTTCACTGAGCGGATCCTGCAGCCGACGACCGATGGAGATGGTCCCTCGGGCGGTGGCGTCGTGGTTCGGGAATTCGTCGCGGGCAGTCGGGCTGGCAGAATAATGACTGGCGCCGGCTTCATTGACAATGATGTAGGCAACGCCGGGAAGTGCTTCGGAAATGGCGCTGGCGACCATTTCTTCGGTTTCACGACTCGCTGTACCATTGCCGATGGCAATTACATTGCTGTTGTGCAACTTGGCAAACTCGATGAGCTTGGTGCGTGCTTCCTGCTTGCGGCTGGCTGCGACATCGGGCGAAACATCCAGCTTGTTTTCTTCAACTGGTGCATCGGCAGCAGGTGTTTCAGTCGCAGGTGTTTCCTGCGTGGTTGCAGCGGCAGCAGCTTCACTTTCCGGAGCAGCTTCGGCGGGAGCAGGCGTGTTTGCCTCCGCAGCCACTGCAGGTTCTGCAGCAGGGGTCTCTTTCTCCTTGTCCTTATCTTTCTCTTTGTCCTTTTTCTTCTTTTGCCACTTGGGCTGGCTGGAGCCACCAAAGGGATAGATGGTCGTGGTATCGAGAAGGTTGCCATGCTCATCCAGGGCTGCGAGCTTGCACCCGGTACGGTAAGCAGGATCGATGGCAAGGACCCGTTTGCCTTCTACAGGTGGCTGCAGCAGCAGACGACGGAGATTGCGTGCGAAGACGACGATTGCATGATCCTCAGCACGCTCGGTGAGATCGCGACGGATTTCCCGTTCGATGCTTGGAGCGAGGAGGCGATTGACCGCATCCTCCGCAAACCCTGCGATCAAGCCGGAGTGGGGATGTTCGTGGAGAGGCAATCGTTCGAGAGTGTAGCCGAGAAGTCGTGGTAGATCAGCTTCAAACTTGACTGTGAGCACGTTCTCCCGTTCACCACGATTGATGGCGAGCACACGGTGCGGTGGAACCTGCCGGGCCGCTTCGTTGTAGGTGAAGTAGTCCTTGAACTCGGCGCCCTGTCCCTCAGCGACGCTATCCTTCTTGCTGACAACCAGGCGTGCGGTGTCCCAGAGGAAGCGGCGACCCAGATCGCGGACCTCCGGAAGCTCAGCGATCTTCTCCGCGAGGATGTGTCCCACGCCAGCCAGAATTTCATCGGCAGTATTCAGCCCCTTTTCGGGGTTGACCATCGTAGGCAGCAGTTCAGCGAGGTTGTTGACAACCGGATCACGGTTCCAGATGGAGTCGGCCAGTTCGCCCAGCCCCTTCTCTCTGGCAGCAGCGGCGAGAGACTTCTTCTTGGGCTTGAACGGCAGGTACAAATCTTCCAGTCGCTTGGGATGTTCACAGTGAAGGATTGCTTCCTTCAGTTCATCCGTCAGCTTGCCCTGGATCGTCAGGTTTCGCAGAATGGTCTGCTTGCGTTCAGCCAGCGTGCGCTGCTGTTGCACACGTTTCTGAATTTGTCGAAGAGCGTCTTCGTTCAATCCGCCAGTACGTTCCTTACGGTAGCGGGTGATGAAGGGGATGGTGTTGCCTTCGTCAAGAAGGTGGACCACAGCTTCCACCTGCACCTTGCGGATCTGCAGATCCTGAGCAATGCGTCCCAGGTCGAAATGAACGACAACCTCGGGAACGGTTGGAGTAGCGGGTGCTGCAGGCGCTGCGACTGGCGCGGTTTCAGTTACTGCAGACGGAGGGGCGTCAGCTGTGGGCGCAGATTCCGGTGCAGTCGCTGGGGCGTCAGGCGATTCGGAAAAAGGAACGGGCGCTGCGGGGGTGTCCGTATTCAGCGCATCGGGAGTCGTCATGCCGCGTACTCAGGGTAGATGTGGATGCCTCCACCAGTCTTCCTGGAGGGGGTGAGGAAGAGACGGCGTAACAGGCATCGGGTTCACGGGTTATGTCACAGTGATAGTACGGCATGCTCCGGCAATGTCCAAGCATAAAAGCAGTGTTTCATCGGAGATTCTTGGGCTATGTCAACCCTGTGAAACAGGGGAAAGCCTGACGCTGGTCCGCCTCAGGCTCAAGCATGGATCTCCACGACATCCAGATCATGAAGTTCATGATCGCGACTCACGGTCTGACCGTCGATCACTCCCGTACCCCAGATGCGGGCGTGTTTGAACGTTTTGGCCAGGTCCTGGTGGATGCTTTCAGCCAGATCGATGACGGTGCTACCGTTGGGAACGGTGAAAGGGTCTTTCCTGACGAGCGGTTTGCCGGGCTGTTTGCTGTAGATGCGAACGAGGCCGAGCAGTTCAAACACCGCAGTTTTGAATTCTCCCACCCCTTGATCGGTTGAGCACGACAGGCACGCCCATTTGGTGTTTGGGCCTACCAGGTCAGCGTAGAGTTCCCGGCGAAACTCTGCGTCCGGCAAGTCTGCTTTGTTGCCCACTACCAGGCAGCGGGTCCAATCGTACTCCGGATCTGCATCGGTCGTTTCATCGAAGCTCAGTTTGATCTTCGCTTCCGCCAGGCGGTCCAGTACTTCCTGCGTAGCAGTCAGGCCATCATCATCCCCCAGATCGATCACCAGCAAGGCAGCGTCAGCATTGCGGATCATGTTCGCCTGCCAGCTTTCCAGATGGTCTCTGGTAATAGGGGGCAAATCTATCAGCTGAATGCGGACTTCGTCCGTCTCCATCATGCCGGGAATGGGATCACGGGTGGTGAATGGATACGGAGCAACCGTGGAACTGGCTTTGGTCACCTTGGTGATGATGCTGCTTTTGCCGACATTGGGTGCACCCAGGATAACGATTTGTCCTGCACCCTGTCTGGGGATCTTTGCAACACCTGTTGTCTTGACTGGCGTAGCCTTCTTCTTCTCGATCTCCTCCCGCGTCTGGGCCATCTTCGTTTTGAGATCAGCCTGCATCTTCTCGGTGTGCTTGTGCTTGGGAAGCAACTGGAACATCGTCTTGAGACAGGCCAGCTTTTCCTCGCTGGTTTTGGCCTTCTTGTAGGCTTCTTCTGCTGCACTATATTGCGGAGTCAAATTCGCGGGCATTATGGTCCTTTACACGCAGGACTGTTGTCATCAATCGTCGTCATTAGAGTATGAGGCTGACGCATCGTGTAAACGCGCCTGTTCTGGCCATGGCATCTCACATCAGCGTAGTGCGGGTGCAATTCGTGCCAGGCGTTGTCTGGCTTCTACATGCTGTGGATCCAGTCGCAGTACTTCTCGATAACAAGCAGAAGCCTCGTCCGTTCTCTTCCGCTGTGCATGAATCTCGCCGAGGGTAAAATGCAAATCTGCGAGATCCGGTTGAAGTTTGATGGCTATAGTAAGCTGCATGACAGCTTCACTATCACGCCCGAGCTGGCTAAGCGACAAGGCCAGTTGTTGATGTGCCTGAGTGTAGGTCGGTTCTGATTGCAAGGCAGCTCGGAAATAGTCTGCTGCCATATCATGGAGTTGTTCTTTAGCGTACGCTTCACCCATCGTGTAGTAAATGTTGGCTTCCCGGCGTATCAGCGTACTCATCAACCCGGCATGATCCATCATGGTACCAGGCAGGCAGGCGGCGTATTTCCATCGATCCAGTAAGGTAACGGGCTGACGCTTGCCATCACGTAGCAGGTCTTCCACCGACACTTTCCCCTTATAGATGTCCGTCATCTGCCCTTGCCCGTTCACCAGCACACTGACGGGAATGGGAAGCTGCTTATTCATGACGACCATGGTGTGGTGATACCACATCACCGTTTCTGTCAGTGCGAGCGAGGCTTTGCCCGTTGGAAAGGGTAACTGGCGTTGAGCACAAAAGGCTTTGGCTGCGTCAGGGGAGGAACCATCATCATTCAGCCCATCGAGAGCCAGTGCGACAATCTCAATTCCGGATGCCTTGATTTCGCTGTATCGGGATGCCAACACGATGAGCTCACTCTGACACGGTTTGCACCAGCTAGCCCACAAAACGATCAAGGTCTGCCTGCCCGAGGCGTACGGGAAGCGTTGTTTGTTGTCCTGGAAATCGAGATAGAACAGTTCCCTGGGCATGGGCAACGGGGAGACCAGAGGCACTGAGATACATGCTGGTGCTGGCAATGCCTGCTGCTCTGTGGGTTTCAAGGCAATAGCTGAACGTGAAGGCACTTGTTGTGCACTTCCTGAACCCTGAATGAGTACGTATTTCTTGTCCACCTCCACCCTGGTGAATTCTTCCACCGCGCCAGCCGGCCAGTGCACCAGGATTTTCGCGATGGTATCGTGTTTCCCCAGTCCGAAATTCAAACACTTGCTCGATTGCGACAGGAATCCTTCACCAGCCCGGAGCGACTTCACCAGCCGTTTGCCGGACTGCCCTTTCAGCACCACTTCAACACGTGCTCCAATGGCATCACGATTCGTCGTGACGCCATTGCCCTGCAACTGTATCGCAACGAAATGATTGACATGGGGATGTCTGTTGTGCAGCAGTCGCAAGCGCGGAGCTGTGCGGCAAGTCATCAGCAAATCGGGGTAGCCATCCTGATCCCAATCGACCACTGCCAGAGCTCGGGCATCATCAGGATAATCTGCACCACTCAGTGCGGAAATGGTGGCAAACGCCTCGTCTGGCCCCGTATTGAGGAAACAGCACTTTCGCTCACGACCGGAGAATGAGCGACCCTGCTCAATCATCTTGGAAAGGTTCTCTATGGCTTCGCTATGACGTGACCGATCTGATCCCACCTGCGACACGACCTGTCGCCAATAGAAACTTCACAAGTCGCCCGTATCTTCGGTCGTGATGTAACCGTTGGAGACGAAGATATCATCCAGGCCGTCGTTATTGATATCCAGGAACTGCGTACTCCAAGCCCAGCGACCCACCGTGATGGCTGCCTGGTTGCTGGTGTCGCTGAAAACGCCATTCCCCATGTTTTTGAAGAGCGTGTTACCGCGGGCGAAGCGTTGCGCCATGGCCTTTCGTTCGGGCCGGTTCTTCATGAACTGATCTGCAAATGTTATGCGATTGCCCGCGCCGGAGAACATATTTCCCACCAGAATGTCCATCCGGCCGTCCTGGTTATAGTCGCCCCAGGCAGCAGACATGCTGAATGCCTGATCCACTGTGCCGGTACTGGTCGCTACATCAACAAACCTGCCTGCCTGATTGCGGTATAGATTGTTGCCACCACCAAAGTCGTTGGATACATACAGGTCAGCAAAACCATCACCGTCGTAGTCTTCCCAGCTAGCACTGAAACTGAATCGCCAGTTATTCACTTCCAGTCCGACTTCTCTGGTAACGTCCGTGAATCGCCAGTCTCCCCGTACTATGTCATTGCGGAACAATACATTCCGACCTCCCCCCTTACCCGAAACAGCCTGTGTCGTGCCACCAAGAATATCATTTCTTCCCCCGACTGCATTGTTCTGGTTGTAGGCACAGACGTAGATGTCCAGTTTGCCATCATTGTTGTAATCTGCAGCGGCTAGTGACATGTTATCGTCGTCCGTGCGCAACATGCATCGGACTTCAAACCGGTTCCCCATGTTCTGAGCAACGACCACATAGCCAACCATTGCTACGATAAGATCCTGCTTGCCATCATTATCCAAGTCAAGCAGCAGGGCACCGCGAGAACTGTGAATCCAGTCCACGCCCCATTCTTTTGCGACTGATTTGACGCTTCCATCTGCCTGTTGAAGAAACAGACAGTTGGGCAACCCTTCATCCTGACAGACATAAATATCGTCCAGGCCATCGCCATTCACATCACCCACGGCAATGCCTGGCTGACTCAGGATGTAGTAATAGCGTCGATCCTGGATTCGCTCGAGCCAGTGGTTCATGCCTCGATGAAACTGTTCGCGGAACATCGGCATATTACCCATGACAGACATGGTGCAATCGGAAAAGATGCCTCCTTGATCAACGGTGCTGCGAGCCACTTCAAATTCTTTCAGGGTGATTCCCTGCAGCACCGGATGATTGGAAGTGGTATCCATCTTCCATCGCATTTCCCAGGTGGCATTCTGTTCCACCATCCCTTTCGGCAGATGACCGGAAAGAGCAACATACTGGATGGTGGTGTAGGCTCCATCCGTGCCGGGAGAGATGCGGAAGAGCTTGAATTTATGATGGATATCACGTGCCCCGCTCACCAGGGCATGCAGCGAGCGGAATGCGTCCACTAAACCCTGTACCCCATGATGACTACCGGCGTTGTTCAGGGAAACGGCACGTTCGACCTGAATGACACCATCCTGGAATACGGTTTTTCGTTGGGTGGGAACCAGTTCATCGCCTCGGAACTGAGGACTGACATATTCATTCAAGGCACTCGCAGACAACCTGGCGGGATCGATCAGCATCTCGCCAAATTTCTTCAGTACTTTGTCAGTCGTGGCACTGACTACTTCAGAGTCCCATCCATCTTTGGCAGGGTTGTCAATCTCATTCCACGAAGTGTTCATGGTTGCAGGCAAATTGCCGATATCCGCCAGAGGACGTAGTTCCGATGACGTGCTGGGGACAAGCACATTCCAGAATTGAAAAAGGATGCTGCCTAGTCCCAAAGCAATCAAGCAACCAAACAAGATGAGCGTGCGTCTGTCAAACGTGACACGAGGTTGACGGCGTGCTTTTCTTCGGGATCCCATCGCCACTCCTCACGAAATGCGTGGCTACCCTCAACATATCCTTTGCTTGCCTAATCCATATGTGTCTCATTTTTAACTAATGAGTGTAATTTGCAAGCATTTTCTTGATGTTTGTGCAATTACAGGTGACTACTCATCGTGAATAACGTGCCCAAAACCAACAGCGACTTATTCTTTAGGCAGCTGAATGGGAGTCCAGGATAATGGTCGATACTCCTGATTGAACTCTGTGATTTCGATAGCCTGATTGACTTTGATGTTGTGGAACGTTTGTGTTGTGCCGCTTGTCGGCCAGGTTATTTCCAGTGTGGTTACAGCATTGGCATTTCCAAGTCCCAGGTGTTGCTGCCAGGCATTTGCACCGAAACTGCTGCCGCTGCTGACATGACGATGTACCGTCAAGGAATGGGGACTTGCAGTCACCGCTTTGATTCGCGCGCCCAGAGCAGGCCGATTGGTTTTTTTGCCCACCAGTTTTACAACCAGCCAGTTGTTCCCCTGTCCCGGGTTCTGGAACATGACATTGTGGTACCTGTCACCGGGTACTGCTCCACCCAACTCAGCAAACAGATCGACATGGCCATCCCGATTCCAGTCGCCACAGGCTACACCATGTCCTTTCTGCAAGTGACCTGTACCAGAGGTGGTGGTGATTTCCGCAAAGCGCTTGCCTGCTACATTCTTGAACATCCGGTTGGGCACCAGCGAACTGTACTGAGGTTCTCCGGTGGAAAGATAGAAATCGAGATAGCCATCATTGTCGAAATCGGCGAAGTTGCTCCCCATGGTGGAGAAGACTTTGTTTACGCCTGTTTCCTTGCTGACATCGATAAATTTTCTGCCGTTCATGTTGCGATACAGTCTGGTATGGTCGAGGCCGGCCGTGACTGCTGGCTTGCCGAGCATGTCTGCCACCACATCATCCAGCGTGCGATCGAAACAGGTAGCAAAGATATCGAGCCAGCCATCGTTGTCATAATCAAACGCCCAGCATGAAAATCCTGTCTTTGGTCCCTGTATCCCCATGGCATCCGTGACATCGGTGAAAGTGCCGTTGCGATTGTTGTGGAACAACTGAGCCGTGGAATCCATGGAGTTGACAAACAAGTCGGGGTAGCCGTCGTTGTCGTAATCGATCCAGGCGGCGCCTTTGCTATGCTTTTGCCTGCCGGTCACATTGGCTCGGGCGGCTACCTCTTCAAAGGTGCCATTGCCTCGATTGCGGTACAGCCGATTCGGGCCGGTTTCATTGCAGATGTACACATCAAGGAAGCCGTCGTTATCGTAATCGGCCCAGGTGGCACTGATGGAATTCAGAGGATCCATCAGCCCTGCATCACGAGTGACATCGGTAAAAGTACCATTGCCATTATTGCGCAGCAACGAAGGTCTCATGACGTAGGGAGGCTTCAGCCAGGCGCCTCGCACCACGAAAATATCCGCAAAGCCATCGTTGTTGTAATCTGTTTGAACGCAGTTCAGTCCGCCATACTGTTTTCCCAGGCCCGCGATTTCCGTGCGATCAACAAATGTGCCATCGCCATTATTGCGATAGAAGGCCATCACCTGAGTCGGGTCTGAACTGGTGACCACCAGGTCCAGGAGTCCGTCATTATCGAAATCCTCCATGATCGCTCCGCCTGCTTCATTCATGCGTGTCAGACCGAGTACATGGGAGACATCCTTGAACTTGCCAATATTGAACTCAACGCCGAAGTCGTCGAACTTCAACAGGTACTGTGCGGGCACCTGTCCCGGATACTCGCCGAGCGTCATATAGGCCAGGTTCAGCAGCCAGCGTACGCCGAGATCATCAGGAAATTCATTCAGGTACTCCGTGAAGTGTTGAATGGCCAGGCGAGAGCCGGTTGGCTTCGTATGAACTGCTGTCTTGCTGATGGGAAATACACACGCGCCATCACCTCGACATTCCAGGCAGTTTTCATTCTCGCCTCGTCGCAACCCGGCCACACCCTGAAAGAAGATCACGGTCTGCAAGTATTTCGTTGCAAGTGCAGGATGAGCGTTCAAATGCTGACGCGTTTGCTCCAGAACCTGATAGGCTTCTGCTGCCTTGCCATTGAACATCAGCATTGTGGCCTTGAACATGTAGGCACCCAGGCGTGTGTCGGCAGGTGTCTGTTTGGAAGCGATCTGGCTCTCCATGAGAGCGAGTTGGCCGATGCCAATAGAAGCGAAGCTGTCACGCATCTCTTCCAGTGAAGTGGGATCCTTCCAGGCTTTCGCTATCTGATTGCCTAGCACGAAACCGCTGCTATCAATGGCGATTCGCGGCTCATACCGTGAAGTCTTCCGCACGGGAATCGTGGCAGCGGCAAGCTCTTTGGAATCCTGGTAAATCAGCCAGCCCAGCACCCCAATACAACCAAGAAGAGTGGCTACCACGATGAGTCTGATTTTGTTCATGGAGGTGGATCCGCCAACGTCGCCCTAGATGTTAGTAAATCTTAATCATTCTGCGAGCGGTCATATAGGGGAAATCCTGGAATCTACCGAAGCGCATGGATGCAGGCGCCTCTGGTTATTAGACGTCGTTCCGGGACTAAGGCGCTTCTGGCTCGATAAAGCCTTCTAAATCACTCCAGGAATCAGCGACATGGACAGCGTCTTTCGGATCGATCCCGATTAAAGGGATACAGAACACGGTCCCTTCTTCATCGAAAGCAAGCAGTTCACCACCGCCGTTACTACCGAAGCACATAAAGCCTGGAGCATACTTTGGGACTTCGTATTCCCTGTTATTCTGTTCAACTTCATCAAGCGGCCAGAGCATCATGTATCCGACGAAGTCGTCTGACAGGAACGCCTCTGTAGGGCGTCCTTGTGAGAGATAGTCGAGATACGCGGGTGGAAGTTTCACGATACGCCTCTATCAGGGTCAGCTGGAACGAGACATCTTTCCTTCCACTTTCGCCCCGTGGCCTCAGTAACTCTTCGTTACTCAAACACATACCGCTCGTCATACTCCACTTCGTTGAGCCGTAACATCGTCAGAAGCTCTGTCTTGAAATCCCGTGTGCGATGATGGTCCTTCTGATTCGCCAGGTATGCCTTCACCTCAGGCACACTTGAATGACTCACCGTGAAGGCGCTGAAGCCGACCTGCCAGGCGAAGTCCTTGCTGATGTTCTCGTGCACCCAGTTGGAAGAGTTGCTCTTGAGATCGCGCAGCAACGATGATAGAGCGATGGTGGGTTTGGCACTCACGAGGAGATGGATGTGGTCTTCAGTCCCACCCGCCGCCAGCAGCACACCACCATGGTCACGGATGATGCCACCGATCACGGAATAGAGGCGTTCTTCCCAATCGGGTTGGATGAGGGGCCGACGATCCTTTGTGGAGAAGACGATATGATAGTAGAGCTTGGTGTAGGTGGAGGGCATGATGTAGCTCCTGAGGCATGGTATTGGATTTAGCCCCGGAGGGGCGTCGGTCAGTAGCCAGGGGCGCTAGCCCCTGGTAAGCATGCGTGAGAGAAGTATAGCCCCGGAGGGGCGGTGGTGATGAGTGTTGTTCTCAAGGTGATGTGACTTACGCTTTCTCACTCTGGGGCTCTCGAATCGCTTGCGTCTCTACCTGGGGCTAGCGCCCCTGGCAACTGACCAACGTCCCTCCGGGACTAAGACCTCGCGGGCGGGTGTTGTTGGTCACTTCACCATGAGTGGCTCAAGAAACTTCCGTGTCTTGGATGATGGCGCAGAGATTGAGATAGGCGTATCGCCGTTCTTGCTTTTGAGGAACACGCTGGCCCCATGCTTGACGAGTAGTTCGGCGATGGCCAGGTGGTCATTGGTCGCGGCGTAGTGCAAGGGAGTGAAGCCAACATCGTCGATTACATTCGCATCGCATTGGTAATCGAGCAGAAGGTGACACGATTCAGTGTGCCCTTCACGACAGGCATGATGCAGCGCCGTCATCCCCTGGGAATCTTTCAAACTGAGGTCCGCTTTGGCCCGAACGAGACACTTGATCGCCTCCGTCTTGTTGGTACAGGCTGCTAGATGGAGAGGTGTGCGATTGCCAAGATGGCCCGGCGCGTGGTTCACCGACTTCTCGATCATCTCGGTGTTCTTGAGCACTGCCAGGTTATTGCACATGACAGCAATATGCGCGATGCCCATCATCTGTACGGGCTCCTTGCTGGACAGCAGTTCCGTCTTGCCGGCAACAAGCTTGATGATGGTTTGATCCGACGTGATCGCCGCCATGGTGTAGAGAGTTTCGGGGCTACCGGATTCAATCAGTTCCTTCACCAGACGGGTATTTCCTGCTAACGCTGCATAATGAGCCAGACTTACTCTGTACGGACTTACTGGATGCCTGGTCTCGTAACCTGCATCTCGCAACAGAGTTGTTAAGCTGTTGCCTCGATAATAATAAGCGTAGGCGCGGAGCACACTTGAAGACCACTTTTCCGTACACCGATTCAGTTTCTTCTCCAAAAGCCATCGCGCGATCAGTTCGTGGTTCTTCGTGAAACAATGGTACAGACAACTGTCATCCACTTGCTTGATGTGAAACACTTCGACCATGGCCATGGCATTCTCAAGCTTCCCATACTTCACTGCCACGTCGAACGCTGTATTCTCCGCAGCGTCTTTGAAACCCAAGTCAGGCTGATACTTGACGAGTTGCAGCAATGACTGACGATCACCATGTTCCGCCACGACGTGGAGTAGTGTGGTGTTCGACCCTCGATCAGTGACCTGATGAATCAAGCGAGGACACTTCTCCAGCAGTTCGATGCACTTCGGCAAGTCTCCTGCTGAGACGGCGCGTGAATACGAAAGCACGAACTGATGAGTATCCTGCTGGCACAACACGGCACATATCATTCCCAAGACGAAGAGCATGATGTCGCTCCTAACTTGCCGTACATGATAACTCTTATCTACGATGCTTCCTAATTGTATCTCCCACCATCGCCCCTCCGGGGCTCTCGACTCGCTACCAACGCAAACCGGGGGCTTGCGCCCCCGGCTACTGACCGACGCCCCTACGGGGCTATAGTCCCAAATTTACCGTACCACGCCTTCGGCCTTCGCCAGGCCCTTGGGTTCATCGTCATCTATCTTGGTGATCATCACTTCCGTGGTGAGCATCAGGCCCGCGATGCTCGAAGCATTCTGCAACGCCGAGCGCACCACCTTGGTGGGATCGACGATGCCGGCCTTGAACATATCGACATATTCACCCGTGGCGGCATTGTAGCCATGGGATTCCTTGTCGTTGCTGAGCACTTCGTCAGCGACCACGGCACCATCGACGCCGCTGTTTTCAGCGATTTGGCGGATGGGGGCGCTCAGGGCGCGGAAGATGATCTCAGCGCCGAGCTTCTCATCGCCTTCGAGCTTCTTGGCCAACTTCTGGACGGCTTCGGTGCAACGCAGCAGAGCCACGCCGCCGCCGGGCAGGATGCCTTCCTCGCGGGCAGCGCGGGTGGCGTGCAGGGCGTCTTCCACGCGGGCCTTCTTTTCCTTCATCTCAGCTTCGGTGGCTGCACCGATCTTGATGAGGGCGACACCGCCGGTCAGCTTGGCGAGACGCTCGGCGAACTTCTCCTTGTCGTACTCGCTGTCACTGGCGTCCATCTGGGTACGAATCTGTTCGATTCGCTTCATGATGTCGGCCTTCTTGCCGCCACCGTTAACGATGGTGGTGTTTTCCTTTTCGATGCGGACGTTCTTGGCCTTGCCGAGGTCAGCGAGGGTGACGGTCTCGAGCTTGGTGCCGAGGTCTTCGCTGATGAACTTGCCGCCGGTGACGGTAGCGAGGTCCTGCATCATGGCCTTGCGGCGGTCGCCGAAGCCAGGTGCCTTGACGGCAGCCACGTTGAGTATGCCACGCAGGCGATTGACGACGAGCATCGCCAGGGCTTCACTGTCCACATCTTCAGCAATGATGAGCAGCGGTTTGCCAGTCTGGGCGACCTTCTCGAGCAATGGTACCAGATCGCGGACGTTGCTGATCTTCTTCTCGTAGAGCAGGATGAAAGCATCTTCGAGTTCAGCAGCCATGCTGGCAGTATCGGTCACGAAGTAAGGGCTGATGTAACCCTTGTCGAACTGCATGCCTTCGACGAAGTCGACCACGGTGTCGCTGGTCTTGCCTTCTTCGACCTGGATAACGCCATCCTTGCCAACCTTCTCTAGGGCATCAGCGAGCATCTCGCCGATGGCGGAGTCGTTGTTGGCGGAGATGGTGCCGACCTGGGCAATCTCGTCCTTCTTGGTGCATTCCTTGCTCATCTTGTGGATCTTCTCGATGGCCACTTCGACGGCCTGGTCGATGCCACGCTTGAGCGACATGGGGTTGGCCCCGCCAGTCGTGCTCTTGAGGCCTTCCTTGTAGATATTGAGGGCGAGGACGGTAGCGGTGGTGGTACCATCGCCAGCGATGTCGCTGGTCTTGGTAGCAACCGCATTGACCAGCTTGGCACCCATATTCTCGAAAGGATCAGCGAGATCGACTTCCTTGGAGACGGTGACGCCGTCCTTGGTGACCGTGGGGCCGCCGAAGGACTTGTCGAGGATCACCACGCGGCCGGAAGGCCCGAGGGTGACGCCGACTGCCTTGGCGAGTTTTTCTGCGCCGGCAAGGAGCTTGCGGCGGGCTTCGTTGGTGAAGAGCAGTTGTTTGGCCATGGGGATGTTGTCCGGTATTTAGTCCCCCGGCTCTTTAAGCCTGGGGCGTGATGTGCAGAGGATGTAGGTTTGTTGCAGGCGGTTGTTGCAAATGAAGTGCTTCATCCGCAAGAACCCGCCCCCGGCTTGAAGAGCCGGGGGCTAAATGAGCTATACCACCTTCGCGAGGATATCGTTTTCGCGGAGGATCTTGTATTCGACGCCGTCGATCTTGACTTCGGAGCCGGCGTACTTGCCGTAGATGACTTCGTCATTGACAGCAACAGCGACAGCAGCACGGCTGCCGTCATCGAGTTGCTTGCCTGGGCCGATGCTGATCACCTTTCCACGCTGGGGCTTTTCCTTGGCCGAATCAGGCAGCACGATACCGCCAGCGGTCTTTTCTTCAGCATCGAGTGGCTTGACAACAATGCGATCATCCAATGGTCGAAGCTTCATGTGTTGTGTTCCTTGGTATTGCAGGAGTCCTAAGTGCTAAGTCCTTAGTCCTAAGTTGAGTGCCGTCACTTAGGACTTAGCACTCAGGACTTAGGACTATTTTGAATTACATCATTCCCGGCATGCCACCCATGCCGCCCATTCCTCCCATGCCACCCATACCTGGCATGCCACCGCCCATGCCGCCACCGTGGTCGTGGTCATGGTGATGGTCGCCACCTGCACCCTTGGGTTCAGGCTTGTCAGCGATCAGGGTTTCGGTGGTGAGGAGCAGTGCAGCTACGCTGGCAGCATTCTGCAGTGCGGAGCGGGTTACCTTGACGGGGTCAACCACGCCAGCCTTGCGGAGATCGGTGTACTTCTCGGCGTTGGCGTCGTAGCCGTAGTTCTTGTCTTTGCCCTTGCGGATGTTGTTGACAACGACAGCTCCATCGAGGCCTGCGTTCTCAGCAATCGCGCGGGCAGGCACTTCCAAAGCCTTGCGAAGGATATCTACGCCGTGCTGCTCTTCGCCTTCGGCCTTGAACTTCTCCAGAGCCTTGGCGGCGTGCAGCAGGGCCACACCACCACCAGCTACGATGCCTTCTTCCAGGGCAGCGCGGGTGGCAGCGAGCGAATCTTCGTACAGAGCCTTGCGTTCCTTCATTTCGGTTTCGGTCGCGGCACCCACCTTGATCTGAGCCACGCCACCGGCCAGCTTGGCCAGGCGTTCCTGCAACTTTTCGGTGTCATACTCGCTGGTGGATGCTTCGATCTCGCGACGGATCATGTCACAGCGGCCCTGGATGGCGTCAGCCTTGCCAGCACCTTCGACCACCGTGGTGTTCTCAGCGTCAATGCGAACTTTCTTAGCGGTACCAAGGTCGGTCAGCTTGACAGCTTCGAGCTTGATGCCCAGATCCTTAAAGATCGCCTTGCCACCGGTAAGGACGGCCAGGTCTTCGAGCATGGCCTTGCGGCGGTCGCCGTAGCCGGGGGCCTTCACAGCCACAACCTGGACGATGCCGCGGAGCTTGTTGACCACGAGGGTGGCTAGGGCATCGCCATCAATGTCTTCAGCAATGATCAGCAGCGGGCGATTCGCCTTGCTGATGGTTTCGAGCAGCGGCACCAGGTCCTTGGCGTTGCTGATCTTGTCTTCGTGGATGAGGATGTAGCACTTGTCGTATTCGCAGATGACCTTTTCCGGGTCGGTGACGAAGTGTGGCGACAGGTAGCCACGGTCGAACTGCATGCCTTCGACCCAATCGACTTCGGTAGTGAAGCCCTTGCCTTCTTCGATGGTGATGACACCATCGGAGCCGACCTTCTCCATAGCCTGTGCAATGAAGTCGCCAATCTCAGTGTTGTTGTTGGCCGAGATGGTGGCTACTTCCTTGATTTCCTTCTTGTCCTTGGCGTTGATCTCTTCAGCCAGCTTCTTCAGCTCTTCCGTAGCCTTGGCGGTGGCCTTGAGTATACCGCGGCTGATAGCCATGGGATCGACACCAGCTGCGATGCCCTTGAGACCTTCGCGGTAGATGGCTTCGGTGAGCACGGTAGCAGTGGTGGTGCCGTCGCCTGCAACGTCGCTGGTCTTGCTGGCAGCTTCCTTCACCAGCTGAGCACCCATGTTTTCATAGGGGCAATTGAGTTCGATATCTTCAGCAACCGAGACACCATCCTTGGTGACGTTGGGCACACCCCAACCCTTATCGAGCACAGCATTGCGACCGCGAGGTCCCAGAGTACATTTGACAGCTTTGGCGAGTTTGGAGACGCCTGCCAGCAGTTTCTGGCGAGCTTCATCAGCGTAAGAGAGTTGCTTGGCTCCCATGTCGGGGGGCTCCTAGATGCAAAAGGTGCAGATTATCTAACGGTAACAGTTAAGAGCAAACCTTGTGCCGGGTGAAAAGGCGATTGGCGTAAGGTGATGCTGAGTAGTGATTTAGGGAATGAGAACGCGCTTAGGCGGTGTTTACTTGGTGCCAGAATGGCAGAACTACCAGATAGCGGAGAATACAACTAACTTGCATTTCTCGACAGCATCGCTCCCGCAACCTGTACTTATCAACTGGAATCGTTGCGAATCGAAGGCTAACCCAACACCTCCACCACGTCCAACGCCAGCCTTGTAGTACTGGTTCAGCATCAGCATGATCCCCTGCTACATAGACGCGGGACGATCCGTCCGCACGGTAGCTGGTAATCGTCTCAGCCTCCAGATCGACATCCCACACCACCAGCGTGCCAGCTTCTAAGTATTCGGCACGCTTGGCAGCCAGGGCTTTCTCAGCAACAGGCCCATATTCCTCTGGGCTGCGTATTTCGACGGCACTGTTCCGTAATTCAGGCACAACTCAAACGGTGCCTTGCTGAGTTTCTCGCTTGTCCCTGCTTTCCCTGTTGCGTTCAGGTCGATACCTGTTATCTAGGTTGTTGACGCCAGTGTTTCATACTTTTCGTTTTGGGGGGCGATGCCATGCAGAAAGTCGTGGTGCCGATTGTAACCCTGCTTTGCCTGGGGGTTCTCGGCTTCGTGTTCTACCTGTTTACCACCGATGATGGTAGACCCAAACCCGTGCAGGCAGCGAAGGTTGCACCGGCCAAGGTGCCAGCCAAACGATCTGCCCAGCAGCCTGATGAGCCTGGTCCCAAAGTGGGAGAACTCGCGAAGGAGATAAGCGGGGAAGATGTGGATGGCAAGCAGTTCAAGTTGAGCGATTACCGCGGCAAGGTGGTGATGCTTGATTTCTGGGGCTTCTGGTGACCACCCTGCGTAGCCATGATTCCTCACGAGCGGTCGCTCGTGAAACGGCTGGAAGGCAAACCTTTCGCTCTCATTGGCGTCAACACCGATAGCGATCGGGACAAGGTGAAAACTCGCAGCGAGAAGGATCAGATCACCTGGAGATCCTTCTATGATAAGACTACACGTGGTCCGATTTGCAGTGAATGGCAAGTCAACGGCTTCCCCACCATCTATCTGATCGATCACAAGGGTGTCATCCGACACAAATCGCACGGCGGCCCGGAAATGGACGCCATGATCGATAAACTGGTGGCTGAAGCGGCAAACGACGCACAGTAGCCTGATAATCCGTAATAATGAAGACAGGCTGAGCGTACGCTGCTCAGCCTGTTTCGCTGCTTGACGCGCCTTGTCTGCCAGCATAGCATCGAACCATCGCCATCATAAGGATGATCCATGAATTCCGGGACGCTGTTCGCTTACTTCGTCACCTTCACGGCCAGCTTCTGCATGATGGTCATTGAACTGGTGGCGGGCCGAATCCTGGCCCCTTATATTGGCCAGCACCTGTACAGCTGGACGAGTATCATCGGCGTCTGCCTGGCGGGCATCAGCATCGGGGCCTGGCTGGGTGGCTGGCTGGCTGATCGCTTCCCTTACCGCAGCACCCTGGGCTGGTTTCTTTTCATCGCTGGGCTGCTTTCCCTCGCCATTCCCGTGCTGACCGATCAAGTGTGTAACAGCGAGATGCTGAAGGGCAAAGTCAGCCTGATGCTCCGCATCGTCATCTACACCACAATGATCTTTCTGCCTTCCACGATGGTCCTTGGGATGATCTCGCCCATGGTGATCAAGTTGATCATCCGTGATCTGAACAATACAGGCTCGCTGGTAGGTCGTATCTATGCCCTCAGCACCATCGGCTCCATTCTGGGCACCTTTGCCACGGGCTTCTTCCTGATTGAAGAATTCGGCACACGCGTGCTGCTCTATGCAGTAGGCACGCTGCTCATCGTCATTTCCCCGCTGGCTGGCGGCTTGTTTTATAAAGGCACCAAGTATGTCGGAGGTACACTCGCCGGCTTTGCGCTGGCAGTTATCCTGGCAGGCACGCTGTTCCCCCAGGGGTATGCCGATGCGAGAGACAGTCTTGTCAAGACCATCGGTCATCCCATGACGGTCAAGCTCGATGATCGATTTGGCAAAGCGGATACCAATCTGGTAAATCGCCAGCCAGGCACTGCCAAGACCTTCCTCAGCAAGTTCTTCGACTTCCGTCACGATGATGCTCTGTACTGGCGGGAGAGTAACTACTTCACGCTTCGCATCTCCGAATACGTCGAAAGTGACCACGATGGCAAGCAGGATCGGGCGATGAACTACCTCATCCTCGATAATCTCGTCCATTCTCATGCAGATGTGAAAGATCCCTTTTACCTCACCTACGAGTACCTCCGCATTTACGATGAGCTGGTTGGCTGGCAGCTCAAGCGGGCTGGCAAGACCAAGCATCGCGAACTCTTCGTGGGAGGAGGTGGCTATACCATGCAACGCTACTTTCACGGCTTGTACAAGGACTGCGAGATTGATGTCGTAGAAATCGACCCCTACGTGACTTACCTCGCAGAGAATTACATGGGGGCACCCAAAAATGACCCCCGCTTGCGTACCAAGAATGAAGATGGCCGTCTCTTTGTGCTCGACAAACAGAAAACGGATGACCGTTATGAGTACATTTTCGGAGACGCATTTAACGATCTGTCAGTGCCTTTCCACCTGACCACCGTCGAATTCGATAAGCAGCTGAAGAACCTGCTCACTCCCGACGGCCTGGTCATGTCGCTGGTGATCGATGATGTCGCGAAGGGACTGTTCCTGCCCAGCTTTCTCGCCACCATGCGTCAGGCCTTTGGCGAAGAGAACGTTGCACTCGTCGTCATTGCCAAGGCAAATGGTCGCCAGGAACTCGTGGACTACCTGAAGAGCAAGAAGCTGGACCAGTACATACCTGAACTGACCAAGCGAACCCTGGAAGATGTGATCGGCTCCTGGGACGCCACCAAGTATGCAACCGAGATTGCCTATCTGAAAGAGAACAAGGTCAATGATGAAGCTCCTTACCTCAAGGCTTCTAATCTCGATTACTTCTCCGGCCACGATACCGTGATCGTGGTAGGAAGTGCCAAGCCCCAGAACTGGGATGACTTCGAAAAGTATCTCGGAGAATTGCAGAAGGAGTACGATGACAAGGATACTGGCAAAAAGACTCACTCCAATGTGGTACGTGCTCAGGAACTCACCGAGTACCTGAACTCGCGAACCCGTGACCCGGGTGTGCTGGAAAAGCTGCTCAAGGGAAACAAGCGGGTCCCCTGGAAACCTGTCGTGCTGACGGACGATCATGCTCCAGTCGATAACCTCCTCGCCCCCCTCTTCGAAAAGCGCTTTGGCTACAAGAAACCCATGGCCAACAAGAAGCAGGTCTCTGAAGACGAAGACGATCTAGTGAAGGATCTGCTGAAAGCTGTGGGAGACGATGAGAAGAAGTCGGACGAGAAAAAGACCGAGAAGAAGGAAGACGCCAAGCCAGAGAAGAAGAAGGACGAGGCTAAACCAGCGACAGAAGCTCCCAAGGACGTCAAGACTGGCAAGTAATTACCGTCCTGCCATCTTGAGAAACTCATCCTCGCTCAGGACAGTGATACCCAGTTCCTGAGCCTTCTCCAGCTTGCTGCCTGCCTTTTCACCCGCAACTACATAACTGGTTTTCTTACTCACGCTGGAGGAGGTCTTGCCTCCCAGGTCGCGGATGAGCTGTTCAATCTCGTCCCGGCCAAACTTCTCGAGCGTACCGGTGACGACAAAGCTCTTTCCTGCAAACGAACTGCCTCGTGCACCGGTCTGGGCAGGCTTCATTTCCTCAGTCATCTTGACACCAGCGGATTGCAATCGCTGAATGATGTGCAGATTCCCCGCGTCTTCAAAGAAGTGCCTGACACTGGCAGCGACAATCGGGCCGATACCTTCGATCTGGCTGAGCCGTTCCTCACTCGCCTGCTGCAAGGCTTCCATGCTGCCAAACTCCGCGGCCAGCAACCGGGCATTGCTCACGCCCACATGCCGTATAGTCAGCCCCGTCAGCACTCGGGCCAGCCCCTGCTGCCTGCTGGCTGCAATGCAGTCCACCAGGTTCTGTGCGGACTTCTTGCCCATCCGTTCCAGCGTCAGCAACTTTTCGATCGTCAGTTCATAGAGATCC
Organism: Gemmatales bacterium; assembly: GCA_046350055.1. Taxonomy (GTDB): domain Bacteria; phylum Planctomycetota; class Planctomycetia; order Gemmatales; family HRBIN36; genus JAEUIE01. Next base: position 1,965,430 of record JAXMBC010000001.1, read on the forward strand.
GGAAGCGATTTCACGAGACCCGCATCAACGAGTTGATCAATAATGGCTGGCCCCAGCCCTTCAATATCCATGGCTTGCCGCGTGGCATAGAAGCGCAGCCGTTCCTTGAGCTGGGCTGGGCAGCCTGTGTTGATGCAGCGGAAATAGGTGCCTCCGTCATCTTTCTCGACACCCCCTTCACAAACGGGGCATACCGTAGGCGGATCATACGGCTTACTCTTTGCAGGCCGCTTCTCGAGTTCCACCCGTACTACGTGGGGGATGATCTTTCCCGCCTTTTCCACCACGACGGTATCACCCAGTCGTATGTCCTTGTGGGCAATGTCGTCAAAGTTGTGCAGACTCACGCGGCTCACTGTGGTGCCATCGATCTCCACTGGCGCGAGCTCAGCCACCGGAGTAATGACGCCGGTCTTGCCTACCTGCAGTGTGATGGCTTCTATGGTGGTGGATGCCTGCCAGAGTTCCACTTTGTAAGCGATCACCCAGCGTGGTGCCTTGGTGGTCACTCCCAGTTCCTGGCGTTGATCATAGCGATCGACTTTGATCACCATGCCATCTGTTTCGTATAGCAGGCTGTGCTTGTTCTCCAGATCAGCCTGGCAGTAAGCCAGCACCTCATCCACCGTCTTCATGGGCTGGCTATGGGACACTACCGGTAGGCCCAGCGATCTGACAAACTCGAGAAACCCGCTGTGCGTCTCCACTGGCAATCCGTCGAGTGAACCTTCCCCGTACACAAAGAAATGCAGCCTGCGCTCAGCGGCAATCCGGGAGTCGAGCAGCTTGAGGGTGCCTGCTGTCACATTGCGTGGGTTCTTCAGGATGTTCTCGCCCCGCTCCTGTTGCAGTAGATTGAGACGCGATAGCTCGGCATTGGTCATATAGATTTCGCCCCGCACCTCGAGGCGGGCCGGCAACTTCTTACTGGCAGGCAGCCGCAGTGGAATCTCACGTATGGTGCGGACATTAGCGGTGATGTCGTCGCCTGTCACGCCATCACCTCGGGTCGCAGCCTGGGTCAGCACGCCATCGACATACAGCAGCGACGCGGAAACCCCATCCACTTTCTGCTCCACCAGGTAGTGAAAATCGTCTGTTCCGAGCAGTTTGCGGACTCGCACGTCAAACTCGCGCAACTCGTCAGCACTGTAGGTGTTCTCGATGGAGAGCATCGGGACGGAATGCTTGACCTGCGTGAAGCCTTCTAGTGGCTGGCCCCCGACTCGCTGGGAAGGGCTGTCCACCGTCACCAGTTCCGGGTGCTCTTTTTCCAGGGTCAGCAGTTCGGCCATCAGCTTGTCGTACTCCCGGTCCGAAATGACCGGGGCCGCCTCCAGGTAATACAGGCGGTCGTGCTCTCGAATTTCGTCACGCAGTTGGGCAACTCGCCGGGCCGGGGTCATAGGCTCGCTCCTTCGGGCTTATCCTATCTCACCTTTGCTGCGACTCCAGCGAAAAGAGATGTTCACGAATATCATCCAGACGCGACTCCCAGCATTCACTTTGCATTCGCTTACTGCGATGTGCTGTCGGACCGGGCTGCAGCAATGCTTCTTCAATTCTGTGGATAAACTCCTCATGCGAATGGCCGATGCCACATTGGCCCAGCACTTCCACTTCGGGGATGGCAGTCGAAACAGTGGGCAGCCCCGCTGCCAGGTATTCACGTGCCTTCAGTGGATTGGCGTTCAGTGTCACCTCGCTGATCGGGAATGGGATAAGGGCCACATCAAAACCCTTGCAATACGCAGGCAGCGAACCGTATGGCTGCCTTCCCAGAAGATGTACATTGGGCAATGTTGTCAGCTTGCCGAGGTCCATCGTCACCTTTCCCAGCAACACCAGTGAAGCATGCGGAAACTTCTCCGCTACCTTGATGAGCAAGGGCACGTCCACCCAGTCTTCCGACATCAGCCCAAAGTAGCCCAGTACGGGCCTGGGTAACTTCGCCAGATCCTCCGGGATGGCTGTCTCCGGCGATACTGCCTTTCGGAAGTGGTCATAGTCCACACCATGACGCACCAGGAAGGTCTTTTCCGGGAACTGCTGTTTCGATTGCAACAATCTCTCGGATGAAACAATGATCAGATCCGCACGCTGAAGAAGCTGCTGTTCCATCTTGATCAGTGCTTCTGAGGGTACGCCACTGAAAGCTGTATATTCATCCACGCAGTAGTAGATGATCTGTGATTCGTTGAGCCTGCCCGTCACCACCGCCGCGGCCGGGTTGAACACCCAGTTGATCGGGGACGTGAAGCGCAGCTGGCGCATTGCCCGTTTCACCTGCCAGACCAGCAGTCGCCGATTGAGCGATTGAATCCACGGCTTGCCCCACGCCGGAATAGCCAGCGGGCTGAGAACATACAGATTAGGGATGACTTCTTTGACAGACTCGGTCGCAGCTTGGAGTTTCGCCCACGCTCGTTTGATGTCTCTGGTCGATGCAGTGGGTGCCCGGTAGCCGATGCTGTTGATCCAGAGGATGCGATTGTCTTTCGAGAGCTGCCTCATCAGATGAGTCTTCGAAAGCGGATCGCTCTTCCAGTCGTGGCTGAAACAGAGCATATCCCGGCCCCGCAGCAGGCTGGCAGCAGACGTTGGCAAGGGGGACGAAGACATGCAGCACATCACCAGAGTTCGAACACTTTAGTGTACAGTTACGGAAACCGGTGTCATGTTGATGATGACCCGCTACCCTAGAAGCAGCGAGGGTGAATCATGCGATTCCGCGGCACGCTATCCCTTAACGGCAACATTGTGGCTCACCAGGTGGATGGTGAACTCAAGGAAGTCATCAACCGTGATGGCAAACCAGTCTATCGCGGGTTCTTCTCGACTTCGGAGCAGGGCGAGTTCTCATTCGATGAGATCTATCGACTGGACGTGCAGGATAACATGCGAACGAAGATCAAGATACTGGATCTCCTTTCTGATCTAGGTGGCCTGCGGGTTTTCTCCTGCTATGCGACCCAGTCGCTTCATCAATAGCTATTGCTCGTATCGTTCCCTGCCATCTTCTGCTATGCTGACATCACTCTCTGGAGAGTGATGTCATGCGCGGTCGATTGGTTTGCTGTACCCTGTTGCTACTGATAGTAGTGTCTGCTGTAGACAGTGCGGCTGTACCTCAGGACAAGCCCTTCCATGCAGTGCGGGATGTGAAGCTCCCAGAAGGGTTTATTATCGAGAAAATAGCCGGCGCGCCGCTGGTGAAGCATCCCCTGCACATTACTTTCGATGACAAAGGTCGGGCCTATGTTACCGAAATGGCAGGCGTTAATCGCAATGGCAAGGAACTCGAAAAGGAACTCCCCAACGGCATCAAACGCCTCGTCGATACCGACGGCGATGGAGTCTTTGACCAGGCGACTCTCTTTGCTGACAAGATGACGTTTCCTGGTGGTATCCTATGGCATCGTGGAGCAGTCTACACAACCTCCTTTCCTTCACTCTGGAAGCTCGTCGATACCAACGACGATGGTATCGCTGATCAGCGTATCCCCCTGATTAGCAGTTTTGGTTCCATCGGCAACGCAGCCGACATGCATGGCCCGCAATTAGGTCCCGATGGCTGGCTCTACTTCTGCGATGGTCGCAATGGCCATGACGTTAAGCAGGCTGATGGCACGATGCTCCAGGGCAAAGCATCGGGCCTTTACCGCTGCAAACCCGATGGCACCGGTTTCGAACGCCTGTTTGCTGGCGGCATGGACAATCCTGTCGAAGTTGCCTTTGGCCCAGGCGGCGAACCTTTCGTCTGTACTAACCTGATCATGAGCAACCCTCGCCACGATGGGATCCTGCTCGGTATCGACGGGGCAGTCTACCCCTACGATTTGAAAGCAGTGAAAGAACTGAAATGGACCGGGCAATACCTGCCCATCATGGGTGAGCTCGGCTGGGTCGCAACGGCCAGCCTGGTGCAACAGCACACTGCTGCCTGGGGGCCAGAGTACCAGGGCAAGTACCTGGAAGCAGAGTTTAACACCCATTCGGTGCGGGTGCTCAGCTTCACTCGCCAGGGAGCCAGCTTCACCATGAAGGCGGAGCCGTTCCTGACCTGTCATCATCCTGATTTTCATCCGACACAACTGGTATCAGCACCCGATGGAAGTCTGATTCTCGTCGATACCGGAGGCTGGTTCCGCAATGGCTGCCCCACTTCACAGGTAGCCAAGCCCCAGGTGCAGGGAGGCATCTACCGCATTCGCCGTGCGAGCCAGCCTGCGAAGGTGAGTTATGCGATCAAGGACACCATGTCACAGAAAGCGGAGATGCTGCAGCAGGTAACCAGTGATGATGCGTCAGCACGATACACCGCACTTTGGCAATTGGGCAGGCTGCTGGTGAGTGGTGCAGACATTGATATCCAGGCAGCCTTCCGCACTGCCTTGGAAGACAAGTCTGTGGACAATGTGGTGACAGCACTACGCTTCATCGGCCAGTATGGCGATGTGGATGCAGTGGAAGCAGTCATTCGCCTGCTGGAGCATGGCGACCTCGCTATACGGCGTGAAGCCGCACAAACCCTGGGACGACTGAAGAAGAGCGAGGCTGTCTCGTCGCTGCTGCAATGCCTCAGCACTGCCGAAGACCCATTCCTCGAACACGCCATCCTCTATGCCCTCATTCGCCTGCAGCAGCCGGTTGCGGTAGCTCAGGGGTTGCTCCATGAATCACCCCGTGTGCAGCGAGGCAGCCTGATCGTACTCGATCAACTGGCTTCTCTCAGTTGGGAACAGGTGGCCCCGCTCCTGCAATCGAGCGAAGCCCGACTCAAACAGTCCACCCTCGAGGTGGTCGCGAAATATCCCCAGTGGGTGAACGACCTGGTGGACTACGTGGACCGTGACCTGACTCGCAAACAGCACCCCGAAGCCAAACTCGTCGGCATCCGGAACCTCCTCGTCGGCCTGGCGGCACAACCTCGCGTCCAGCAGTTCATCGCTGACCGTCTGGTCTGCCCTGAAGAGCCTGGTAATACCCGCTACATGCTGCTTGAAGCCATGGCTGCTGCTGACCTGGCGAAATGGCCCTCGATCTGGGAAGGCCCGCTGGCGACATTCCTCAACGAGCCTAAGCTCGATCATGATCTACTGCTTCAGGGAATCCTGGTGGCAGGCCTCTCGCAAAAACGCAACTGCGATGTACGGTTGCGGCGTGTCGCGGAAGAAGGCGACCGCCCTTTGTCCATTCGACTGGCCGCAGCCGCTGTCGCTTTGCAGGATGGTAAGCCTGTTGGAGACACACTTTTTTCACGAATGTTGCAGGCCATCAAGCCGAGCGAACAGCCGACAGTGCGCCTGGTGGCGAGTCGTGCACTCAGCGTGGCGCATCTGGATGCAGCGCAGTTTGATCAGCTGAGTCAGCAGCTTCGCACTGCGGGGCCACTGGAGTTACCACTCCTGCTCACCCCCTGGGAACGGCAGCCTGAAGCGGATCGACTGATATTGCTCAACGCCCTGGAAAAGGCTCCCGCCCTGGCTTCCATTCCGCTGGATCGCCTGCAAAAACTCTTTGCTCCGCTGCCTAAAGAAATGCATTCGCAAGTGCACATTGCTCTACAGAAAGGACGCCCCGACCTGGCTGCCCAGCGAACTCGACTTGAGCAACTCAAGCCCATCCTCACTGGCGGCGATGCCAAGAAAGGTCGCGAACTCTTCTTTGGTACCAAAGCTATCTGCTCGACTTGCCACCGTGTGGGGAACGATGGTGGCCTCATTGGCCCGAATCTCACCACCATTGGCAAGATTCGTACGCGGGCTGACCTGCTTGAATCCATCCTCTACCCCAACGCTTCGATAGCCCGTGGTTTTGAAACTATGGTCGTGACTACCAGAGATGGCAAAACGCTCACCGGTGTGCTCACTCGTGAATCCGCCGATGCGCTCGTGCTGACCAATAGCCAGAGACAGGAACAGAAAGTGCTTCGGACTGACATTGAAGAAATGACGGCTTCCCATGTTTCGACAATGCCAGCCGGGATGGATCAGACCCTGACCACTGAAGAATTGCAGCACCTGTTGGCGTATCTGGAAGGACTGAAGAAGTAACGATTCCCCTCTCCTCACCGGGGACAGGGGTTAGGGGTGAGGGCAAAAAATATGGCGCAGCCCATCGTTTTTCTGTTACGAAGCACTGCGCCATAGATGGGCAACGCCTCTCCCAAGGGTAAAGGAAAGATGAGTTACTTGATACAGTACAAGTGATCAACACTTCGCAAGAACACGGAACCATCCGAGATCGCAGAGGAAGCCCAGAACATCTCATCCAGCGTGTTCTTGCTCAGCACCTTGAACTCCGGGCCAGCTTGCAGGACGAACGTCGTACCACCGTCATCCAAGCCATAGACTTTGCCGCCACTGGCCCAAGGCGATGCCCAGAAACTCTTGGCTCCGGGAAGGCGTTCCCGATATTGTTGCTTTCCAGTCTTGGCATCAAGACAGGTTACCACGCCACCGTTGCGGGCAAAGACGTAAAGATACCCTTCATGTACCACGGGCGAAGCCATTTCCAATCCGCCACGAGCAACAGACCAGAGTACCCCAGGGCCAGACTCACCAGGTTTGACGGAAATCTCGCCGGAAGCACCAGCCTTGATGGCATAGAGTCCGCCGCCACTTCCACCGCCCATCCCGCCACGTCCGCCAGCAGGTGGTTGATCATCATCCTTGGCTCCTTCCTTGGGAGGTCCGCCACGCATACCACCGCCTCCACCCATGCCGGGTGAAGAGCCAACATAGAGCGTATCGCCGTGCGCCACGGGGGTGAAGCACACTCGGCCATTGCCATTGTTCATCTCCCAGAGCACCTTGCCGGTGGCTGGGTCATAGGAACGCACCTTTCTGGCACCAAGTGTCACCAGTTCGCTGCGCTGGCTGTTCTTCCAGATGATCGGGGAGCCCCAGTTGGTCTTCTCTTCCCGATCCACCTTCCACACTTCGTTTCCTGTCTTCTTGTCGAGGGCGACAAGGAACGATTGCTTTTCGTTATCGATCTGAAGATAAAGCTTATCGCCATCGAGTACAGGCGAACTGGCAGTGCCCCAACCCATCTGCATAGGGAACACCCCCAAATCCTTCTTCCAGAGTTCCTTGCCTGCAAGGTCATAGCAGAAGACACCCATCATGCCGAAGTAGACGTAAATACGTTCGTCATCGCATACAGGTGTTTCGGAAGCGTACGTATTGCTGCCATGTGTGGGAATGCGCGGCTTGGCTTCGAGTGCGGTCTGCTTCCAGAGTTCTTTGCCAGTGTTCTTATCGAGGCAAAGCACTACCCAGCGATAGGTCTGATTGGGCGGCTGGGGATTGCGGCCATAGCCACCGGCGCCACCTTTGCCCGGTGGCTGTCCGCCACCTCCACCTTCCTTGCGAGGTGGAACACCACCGCCACCAGGCCGTCCCATACCGCCACCACCAGCGGATGGTTTCCGCTGATTCTCGGTAACAGCTGTGGTCACAAAGACCTTGTCACCCCAGACGATCGGAGATGACCAGGCTACGCCAGGGATAGTGACCTTCCACGCCACGTTTTTGTCCTTGCTCCATTCCAGGGGAATGCTGGTGCTGGCGATTCCCGCACTACCAGGACCGCGAAAGCCAGGCCAATCCTCAGCAGAGGCAACGGAAAGCAACCCAGCCCCAAATAGACTGAGTACGCTATACGACAGCAGACGATGCATGGGATAACTCCAATAGTTGAGCCATAGCCTAACATAACGTGATGAGAGTAGGGTGAAGTACTCTCGATGAGCGCTTTGAGGATTTTGATGAAGGGGGACATTATTAGCCCTGTGCATTCTGAAAAAGGCAGAACGGGCAATGAAATGACAAAAGTAGCCAAGGCTAAATTTAACAATTAGTCTCAACTAACAAGCTGTTTGAGGACGATACTCCACTAACTAATCAGAGTGATGAGCACTGTCATGCGCATGCTATTCTTCAGTCTCGTCAGTCTAAGTATTTGTTCAGGCTGTTCGACGACATACTGTGAATCGGAGCATGCCAAGGACACCATCTGGGGTGCCAAGACCCTGTTCGCATGGCAACACAAGAACAAGGATGACGCAGACGACAAGAAGGGCAATGACGAAGGCAAGAAGGAGAATGCCAAAGAGAAAGCCGATGAGGCTGATGTGATCTCGACGGATCGACCTGATTTCACCGAATCCAGCAAAACAGTTGGCAAGGGACGCATTCAATTAGAATCAGGCTACACCTACAGCCGCAATCGTCAGGGTGATGTTCAGAACCAGCATTCCTTCCCGGAAGCACTCTTCCGTATTGGCTTGTGGGCCGATTGGCTGGAACTGCGTATCGGTCAGAATTACTCGAGCACGCAGTATTCCACGAGTTCCGTCAGTGGATTGGATGACCTCTACCTCGGTTTCAAGCTGGGCTTCACGGAACAAAAAGAGTTTCTCCCCGAGACGGCTCTGATCCTGCAGACCACGGTACCCACTGGCCCCCCAGGGTTGACTGCTGGCAAGACTCTCCCCGGCATCAATTATCTCTTTGGCTGGGATGTCATTCCCGATCTCCTGACAGCGGGGGGCAGTTTTCAATTCGATGTTGCTGCTACTGAACGTGGTCAGACGTATCTCGAAGTTGCCCAGTCATTTACCGTTGGCTATGCCATCACGGAAAAGCTTAACAGCTATCTCGAAGTCTATGGCATTGAACCATGCGGTGCCCGTGAGCCTGATGTCGGTCCTGTGTACTATCTGAATGGTGGTTTCTCCTACAAGTTCACTCCGAATTTCCAGTACGATATTCGGGCCGGAGTGGGCCTGAACAAGCAATCCGATGACTTCTTTGTGGGTTCCGGCTTCGCCGTCCGCTACTAATCCTCCCCTTGTATGCGAGCAGCCGTGAGGTAGAATCCCACTACCTCTCTGGAAAGCGGAACATGATTCCTCCTGCACTACTGTCCCTGTTTGACTATCTCGATTCGTGTCGTGAGCCCGTGGATCTCGCGCGTCTGCAGGCATTGCTTCAGTCGCTGCGTATCACGCGTGATGACCTGGCAGACTACGTTCAATTCAACGAGAGCACATATCGTCGAAATCGAGTCAAGCTCGGTGAATGGTATGAATGCCTGGTGCTGTGCTGGAAACCAGGGCAGAAATCCTACATTCATGACCATCGCGGATCGAGTTGCAGCTTTAAGGTGATCGAAGGCAATGCGGTAGAAATCGTTTGCGCCCCGACGGGTCGTTGCGGTGAACTGCCCAAGGTCAGGCCTATCGACACCCGGTCTCTTTCCCAGGGTACTGTCTGTGGCTCGCTGGCAGCGCACATCCACGAAGTAATTAATCCCAGTGATGACTGCGACCTCATCACGCTGCACATTTACTCTCCACCGCTGAATATGCAGATATACGAGTACGATGAGGAAGCGCAGGACACCTTCTGCCCGGAAGGCCGCGTGCTGGAATACAGCATATGATCCAGTTGTGGCGGAGCTACCTGCCCGGCTGGGCGCTCATGATCGTACTGTCGCTTCTGGCAATGGGTATCTCCAATCTTGTTGTCATTGAAAAAAGTGGCACCGTCAGCCAGCCTCTTGAAGCCTCGGCTCTGGTCGTAGTTCTCGGCATTATCCTCCGCAATGCCTGGAAACTGCCGACGCAGTGTGTCGCTGGAGTCAAGGCTTCCGAGAAACTCCTGGTACTCGGCATCGTTGTGATGGGTTTTGGCCTCAACTATCAGAAGGTATTTGGTGAAAGCACTGATATCCTGACGCTCATCATTGTCACGATGAGCATCGGTTTCTTCAGCATCTATCTGCTCAGTCAATGGTTTAAGCTCTCGCAGAAGCTCGGTGTGCTGCTCTCTGTCGGTACGTGCATTTGTGGAGGTACTGCGATCGCGCTCGTTGCTCCGCTCATCAAAGCCAAAGAGGAAGAAACGAGCTACAGTGTGGCGGTGATTGCGTTATGGGGAGTAGCTGCTGTTCTTCTGTATCCACTTGTCGGTCAATGGCTTGGAGTATCTTCTCACGATTTCGGCCTGTTTGCTGGCTCAGCCATTCATTCTACTCCGCAGGTTGTCGGCGCTGGATTCAGTTTCGATCAGGAAGCAGGGAAACTTGCTACGGCAGTCAAACTGGTGCGCAATTGTTTCATGGCACCGATCGCCCTGCTGCTTGCCCTGTGGTTCACTCGTCAATCAGCTCAGGAAAGCAGCAGTAGTGGCAGTAAACTGAACTTTGCCAAAGCGTTTCCGTGGTTCCTCTTCGCCTATTTCTTCACCAGCTGGCTCGGCACGCAGGACTATGTGAGTAAAGAAACCTTCAAACTCTACCTGGAACCCGCAGGCAAATTCCTCATTCTGGTTGGTATGGCAGGTGTCGGTCTCAATACAGACCTGGGCTCCTTGCGCCGGGTGGGATGGATGCCACTGGTGGTTGGCATGATCGGTGCAGCCATTGTGGCTGCTGTGAGTGCAGCCATGATCTATTGGCTACACAGATAGTGCGAATGCTATCGCAGCACCTCTCCGGTGATTTGCAGATAATACCGTTCGATGAGCAGCCGCCACTGGTTTTCCGGCTCCATCTCCTTCAAGCTGCGAACGAAGAGTTCTGCTGCTTTCGCAGGCTTACCTGCTTCAAGGTAAAATAGTCCAGCACTCACAAGTTGATCCGCCAGTCCAAAGGATTCGGAAGCGGATTGCTGAGCCGACATCGTGCCTGGAAGTACGTTACCAACAGGCTGTGTACTGGTACCCAGGAGAGTTCGCAAGCTGGCATCGAGTGCAGCTTGCACGTTGTTGCTGTTCATCACCCGCATGCTCTCCAGGCGATGAATCGCTGCCTTTTCAGGCCGTCCCAGGCACCATTCACCCAGCGAAGCATTGTAGTGGTAGCTCAGCACACCCATGCGCTGCCGTAATTCAGGCACGCGATTCAGGAACTCTTCCACGACCAGATCGAACTGTCCGAGAGTGCCGTAAATGGTCATTGCCATTTCTGCAGATTCCAGTGACTTTACACCCGACTGGAGCAGTTCATCCAGTGCTTTCTGGGGCAAGCCATTTTGCAAAGCTGCCCGTGCCCGATTTACTGCTTCCCTGGCTGGATCGACACCTTCGGCTACCTGCCAGCCCGATTGCGTTACCACCTGCTGCCAGTTTTCGGTCTGCTGCTTCACTGCATTCTGCAGTTCAGTTGGAGCAAACCCGAACATTTGCTTGCAGGTTGCATCCAGGTTCTTCATTACACGGGCAACATCCTCCCCAGGCTGGCGTTCCAGATAGGTACGTGCCAGCAGGGTATGTGCATAGGCAGCATCGACTGCACCATTGGCCTGATATGTCTTGGCCAACTCCATATTCACCAGGAATGTCGAGGGATGCAATGCCTCAGCAGTTGCCAGTGCTGCCTGCCGCAGCACAAACAAGCGCTGTGGTTCGCGAAAACGCGACGCCAGTGGAGATAGCGATTGTTCATATTCACTCAATGTCGTCACGGTCTGCAAATACTGCAGCCAGACCTCGGCACGGAAAAGCGGTGGCGTGTCCGGTGACATTTCGCGAACTGCGCGTCGTACTGCATCCAGGCTGAGGTAGATCGATGCTGCTGACCCTTGCCGATTCGACAGAATACGCGGGAAGAATGGCAGAGAGTTGAGAGGCGAAGCCATCTTCAGCAGCAGATTGAAGGGTACCGCCATTACTTCTGTGCGTGATAATCCGCCTGCTGCCAGCTCCGTTGGATTATTATTGATGTTAAACAGGTGCCAGGCTGCTTCATCGAGCGATGGTGGTCGGCGCGACGGATCGCCCAGAATGTAGCGTGTGAGGTTCGGGTTTTCGATCTGCGACAATCCTCCTTCGCCTACATACCGATCACGCATGAATACAGTGCGTTCTGCGCTCATTTCCATAGCTTGCAGTTTCTTCCAGTGCGGGGATTTGATCCATGCCAGGGCATAGAGTTGTCCATTATGCAATTGCAGGGGGCGCCAGACCGGGTTGTTTTCGCGATCCCGTTCCACCAGCAGACGGCGTACCAGTTCACGATCGCCTACGCCCCGTTTTTTCACCAGCAGATGGCTGATGTCATATTTCGTAAACACTTCCTGCCAGCGGGCCTGACGCTCAAACATCCGCTTGACATCCGCTTCCGTCGATACGTTTTCCAGAACCGACGCAATGAGTGCGTCATAGGCGATCAGAAAATCCTTTGCAGTGGTGGTGTCATGCACTTCGGACCGACGGTCAAAGAGGTGCCTGCTACCCGGGCGAAACCAGACGTCGTATCCGGGCGTCTCAGTCCAGTCGAAGTGGAACGCTTTACCAGAAAGCCCAGTGCTGGCGTTCCAATGATTCATAGTCACGAAAGCATCGCGTAGTGCGGGGTCAGTGCGGAATGCAAGCCCGAAGCTGCCACGTGGATGTACATGCCCCAGACTGGAAGGAGTAGCGTCGGGTGTAGGAATCAGATGCACCAGACAACACACTTGAATGACAAGACCCAGTACCAGGCATACCAGTTGATGGCCCAGGATACTGCCTCGTGAAAGAGAAGGCAGAGGCAGGGGTTTGCTTTGATACAGCAGTGTCGCCAGGGCCACTCCACCTACTGCGAGGAAACCACAGAAACGACTCTGCCAGCATGCGAGAACGACAAAAACGAACAGCATCACGACAGTCAGTGCAGAAGGTTGACTTTTCCCGAAGGCCAGAGAGATGAGCACGAGAATGAGCAGTGGATAGAAGGCCCATTCAGAAAGAGACAAGCCACTGGGATAGAAGAGACCCAGCAAGGGTGCCTGTGAGGTGAAGTTGGAGATGATTTCACTGCGTTGCAATTGAAAGAAGTCGCTGCCAAAGGGTGGCACATACAGTCGCAACTGCTCGGTGAGTCGCTGCTTGGGATTCACCTGCTTCTGCTCCTGGAATCGAGCCTGAAGCTCGTTGGCGGTCGCGGGCCAGAGTCTGGCAGGAATCTCCAGAAACGACTTCACATGAAACGGGGTTGCCAGGCAGGCACCCACACTCAGCAAGGTTGTGAAAAGCAGCGCTTTCCGCTCAGATTCGCTGACGCTGTCGGGCTTGAGCATGATGCCCACCGTCCACAGGATCAGTGTGAACAGTCCCAGAAAGAACCAGCCATCCAGATTAGCCCAGAAGAGGAAGATGACAGGCAACGCCCAGTACCACCGCCCTGCAGTTAGACGATGAAGCGGAGCAAACCATCGGCCGCTTCCAGGTTGTACCAGGACTGCCAGCATCATTGCCAGCAGGACATAACTGAATAACTCGGTGCGAAAATAGAGACGATGACTGAGTGTGAGCACGCCAAAAAAGACAGTCAAGACCATGAGGAAGCGTGGCGTACGCTCCCGCCCCATGTGCGTAATCAGCCAGAAGAGGATTCCGACTAGCATGGCGCGAATCACTACCAGGAGTGGTCCGCCTCCTGCTTCGTACAGGCAGTAAATCACCAGGTCACCCAGCCAGCCATTGTGAACCCAGCTACCAGTCTCGCCATGAGCGAATCCATAGGGATCAGAACCCCAGGGAAATTGTCCCTGCGAGATCAGTCTTCCCGTTTGAAGGCTCAGAAAGATGTCAGGGTCACTGATCGGAAACAGGGACAACACCATCGCCAGTACAATTGCCAGCCATAACAGAAGCCGATGATGCGAATCGGCATAGCTTGCCAGCAACTCCGGATTCAAGGGTGGGGCCATGTCACGCTCGTCCACGACCGGCATTGAGTCGGACTGTTTCACAGACTTGGTGGCAGGCTTCGCTTGCGAAGTGTATGGGGCAGCCATGAACGTCCTGTACTACAGAAGAATGATGCATTCAGCCTAGAGTGCAGGGCAAGACAGGTCAATAAGGACATCATGAGCAGCCAGGATGGATTACATACAAAGTGCTACAATACCCATCTGTGACGGGATTCCTGTCTTCGGGCAGCTCATTTGTGGATAACCCCTCTGCCTGCAGCTTGACGTAATACTCACCCTGGGAGAAGCATCATGTGGAAGAAACTCTGGTTGCCAATAGTCTGCCTTTGCTGCTGTACCAGCCTGGCCCTTTCACTGCAGGATGGCATTGCAGCACCGGCGCAGGCCAAAGCAACTCCAGCCCTCACTGAAGAAGAAGCCGCAGTCCAGGAGATCCTGAAGGTCTATACCGACACCTTCAACAAGCATGATGCCGCTGCCCTGGCCGAATACTGGGCACCCAGGGCTGTCTCTGTCAACTCTGATACAGGTTCGAGACTGGTTGGTCGTGATGCTATTAAAGCTGGCTTTGAAACAATGTTCAAAAGCCTGCCCGATTGCCGCCTCACCGCCAAAGTGACCCACTTCCGTTTCCTGAAGCCCGATCTGCTCACACTCGAAGGTACCAGTACTCTGACCAGTTCCAAGGATGAACCCAGCGATAATACCTTCACGGCTCTGCTCGTAAAAGTGGGCGAGAACAAGTGGAACATCGAACATGCAACGGAAGCACCCATTCCTACCCCGGCCACACCTTACGATGGCCTCAAGGATCTCGAATGGCTTGTTGGAACCTGGAACGATGAAACTCCCGGCGTCGCTGTCGAAGCAAGTGTCCAATGGAACGAAAAGAAGACTTTCCTGCTTCGCAAGTTTTCCATTCAGTTTGAGAATGAACCAGAAGCTGAGACAGGCACACAGGTGATTGGCTTCGACAGCAGGACGAAGACCATTCGCTCCTGGACGTTTTCCAGTGATGGCTCTTTTGGAGAAGGTGTTTGGAGTAACAGTGACGATGGCTGGCGCGTGAAATTCAGCCACACTACCACTGATGGGGAACTCGTCACTGGTACGCAGGTAATTACGAAAGTAGACGACAATACAGCTATGGTGCAAATCGTCGGACAGGAAGTGGACGGCGACATCACCCCTTCCGCCAACCCGGTGAAGATGGTGAAGAAGTCTGCTGCTGCTTCAACTACTCATGAACCCAAGAAATAGTCATCCATTTCAACAAGGAGTACATCCATGAAGAAGTTCATCGTTTTGATGCTTGCGTGCCTGTTGACCTCACCATCGTCGGCCCAACGAGGCAGAACGGGTGGAGGTGGTGGCTTCCATGCCGGGGGCATGGCACGACCTGCCGCTGGCGGTGGGATGCAGCGTCCTGCACCGCAGGTGCAGCGCCCTCAGCCACAGATGCAACGGCCACAGGTACAGCGGCCCCAGGTATCCATCCCGCAACAGCGGCCCCAGCCACAACGGCCCATGCCAGGTGGCGGCATGACTCGCCCCACCACGCCGACAATGCCCACCAGGCCCACTCAGCCTCCGGTTACCCGGCCGGGTGGTGGCATCACACCAGGTGGCGGTGCTGTCACACGACCGACCATACCAAACCGACCGACCAATCCCACGAACCCGCCGGTCTTCCGTCCCACGCAACCTACTCTTCCCAGCCGACCGCCAGTATCAACACTTCCTGGTACTACACGACCCAGCCCCTGGCCCAGCAATCCCAACCGGCCGCCAGTAACACGGCCCGGTGATGGCAGTATCAATAAACCCACAACGCCCATCCAGCCACTTCCGGGCAGACCTGGCGGAGGCATGGACGTGGGGACTGGAAAACCTTCGGGCCCTTTCCGGCCGACCAATCCCAACTTGCCTGATCGTCCTGTGACCCGACCTAATCTGCCGGATCGTCCTGTGACGCGACCTAACTTGCCGGATCGCCCCACGACGCTTCCTGGGACAACACGGCCTACGCTGCCTGTTAACCGACCCGACAACCGCCCGATTGTCCGGCCGCCAACCAACCGGCCCATCATCAACGATAACATCAACATCGTTAATCGGCCCAATACGATCATCAACACGCGGCCGAGTTGGAGCAATATTAACAACGTCACCATCAACAACATTAACAACCACTGGAACCAGACCATCGTCAACCGTCCGACGATGCACAATTACTGGAACAACCATCCCAACCGCATGGCCTATTGGGGCAACTGGGGCGGTGGCGTCCGCAACAACTGGCGGTACGGTCATATGCACCGCAACTGGTTCGGACCCACCTGGTGGAACCGCTATTGCCCACCGTTTGGTGGCTGGCATTACCACTACTGGCTGCCCTACTACAGCTATAACTACTGGTGGCGTGTGCCGACCTGGGTCGGCCTCAATGCGTGGTTCTCGTGGAACCTCGCTGCCAACGCTGCCTGGCAACAGCCTATTTACTACGACTATGGTCTGGGCGGCAACGTCTACTCAGTGAACAACACGGTTTACATTGGCGGTCAGGAAGTCTCGTCAGTCTCTGACTTCGCCAAGAGTGCGGCTGTGCTGGCCACGGTCGATCCGCCCAAGACCGAAGAGGAAGCCGCCGCTGTCGAATGGATGCCACTCGGCACGTTCGCCATGTCCACCGGTGAGAAAGACACCCAGCCTACTCGCGTGGTGCAACTCGCCATCACCAAAGACGGCATCCTCTCCGGTACGCTCTACAACTACGAGACTGAGCAATCGGTCGCTATTCAGGGGCGTGTCGACAAGGAAACCCAGCGAGTAGCCTTCCGCCTGGGCGAGCGCGATAACCTCATCGCTGAGACAGGTATATACAACCTGACTCAGAACGAGGTGCCGGTCCTCGTGCACTTCGGCACGGAGAAGACGGAACGGTTCCTCTTCGTCCGGCTGAGCAATGAGGACGAGAAGTCGGGAAACCAATAGACAAACTTGAACCAACCGACCCCCGGCCCGCTTGACTGGGGGTTTTTTATTAATGGTTGCGAATTATCTTCACATCACCACTCTCGTGCTGGATGACGACATCATAACCACCAAATGCCAACCACCACCGCCACGCTCAGCAGCAGACAGCCGAGCAACACCCATGCCGCTAGCCTCACCTCCCGTTCCTCGTGCAGGAAGGCCCAGCACAGCAGCCTGAAGAATACCCAGTCCATCGCTTATCCCGCTACTATCCACAACTTCGCATTCGCTTTCACGATGGTGTGCATTATTATGGAATGGTAAGGAGAAGCCATGAGTATTTTGCTGAACCTGCCGAAGCGACTCGAAAAACAGTTGCATCAGGAAGCTGCCTCGCATGAGCAGCCGCTAGAAGAATATTTACTTGACCTGATTCAGCAGGCGAGACAGCCACGGTCAAATTCCTTCCAAACTACAGCCGATGTACTGGCCTATTGGAAAGCAGAGGGAGTGATCGGTGTCAGGCCCGCCAGGACGAATAGCCAGAAGCTTGCTCGAGAATTGCGAGGAACGGTTGAGAAAAGAAAGCGATAACACCAATGCTCATGCTGGATACCGATGTGCTGATTGATTTCCAGCGTGAGTATCCCCCTGCTATTCAGTGGCTGCTTTCGCTGACAGAAATACCCCTAGTATCCGGGTTTGTAGTAATGGAATTGATCCAGGACGCTTGGAATCGCAAAGAGTTGGAGCAATCGCTGAAACTGACAGCTCCCTTGAATATCGTTTGGCCCACAGAGGAAGACTGCTTCGACGCACTACGTTTGTTTTCGCAGTATCATCTTTCGCATCGCCTTGGGATGATCGACGCCTTCATAGCCTCGATGGCTCTCAATCGTGACTTGACTCTCTGCACCTTCATCGTCAAACACTATCGTGCTATTGCAGCCCTACAATGGGATAAACCGTACACCAAGAAATAATGACCACCCCCAAGAAACTCCCCCTGGCCCTCTGGCACGAGCGCTACGCCTCGCCTCACCTGCCCATGTCGCGCGCGGAAATGTCCGCGCGGGGCTGGGATGCTGTCGATATCGTCTTCGTCACCGGCGATGCCTATATCGATCATCCCTCGTTCGCTATGGCCATCCTCGGTCGCACGCTGGAAGCAGCCGGGTTTCGGGTTGCGATCCTGAGCCAGCCCAATTGGCGGTCGGTCGATCCGTGGCGCGAGTTCGGGCAGCCTCGGTTGTTCTTCGCCGTCTCGGCGGGGAACATGGATTCGATGATCAACCACTACACCGCCAACAAGAAGGTGCGGAACGACGATGCCTACTCGCCCGGCGGCCGCATTGGTCTTCGCCCCGACCGGGCGACGCTGCCCTACTCGCAGCGCTGTCGCGAAGCCTACCCCGGCGTACCGGTCATTGCCGGCGGCGTGGAAGCCTCGCTGCGACGGCTTGCCCATTACGATTACTGGAGCGATACGGTCAAGCGGGCCATCATGCTCGATGCCAAGTGCGACATGGTGGCCTACGGCATGGGCGAGAAGACGATTGTCGAACTCGCCCGCCGCCTGCAATCCGGCGAGACGCTACCACAACTCCGCGGCATACGCGGCATGGCCTTCGCCCTCGGTGCCAAGGAACGGTTGGAAGACCTGCCGCCGCTCGATGAACCCACGCCAGCGGATGGAGCGAGTGCCGCAGGCCGTCCCGCCCCGGAGCGACCTAGCCCGGTCACCAACCGCGATGTGCTGGTGCTGCCCAGCTACGAGGAGGTGAAAGCCGACAAGTCTACCTTTGCCGAAGCGACCCGGCTCATCCATCTCAACAACAGTCCGTTCAACGCCCGCACCCTGGTGCAGTACCACGACAAGCAAGCCGTCGTCATCAACCCGCCCGCCTTCCCGCTCAGCCAGCAGGCGATGGATGAACTCTACGACTATCCCTACACCCGCCGCCCGCATCCTTCCTATAAGGAACCCATCCCTGCCCAGGAGATGATCAAGGATTCGGTCACCATCATGCGTGGCTGCTTCGGTGGCTGCACGTTCTGTTCGATCACTGCCCACCAGGGCCGGGTGGTGCAGTCACGTTCCAAAGAGAGCGTGCTGAAGGAACTCAACAAGCTTGCCGCCGACCCCGAGTTCAAAGGCACCGTCAGCGACATCGGCGGGCCGACCGCCAACATGTACCAGATGCGCTGCACCCGGCCCGAGATCGAAGCCAAGTGCAAACGCCTGTCGTGCGTCCATCCCACCATCTGCAAACTGCTCGGCACCGATCACGGCCCGCTCGTCGAGCTGATGAAAGAGAGCCGAACCATCCCCGGCATCAAGAAGGTGCTGGTCGCCAGCGGCGTACGGATGGACCTGGCCCAGCTCAGCAAAAGTTACATGCGCGAACTGACCGGGCACCACGTCGGCGGCTTACTCAAAGTCGCCCCGGAACATGTGGACCCCGACGTGCTGGCCACGCAGAAGAAGCCCGACATCGGCAACTTTGACAAGTTCGCAGAAAGCTTCAAGAACGCCTCGGTGAAGGGAGGCAAGCCGAAGCAGTACCTGGTGCCGTACTTCATCTCGGCCCACCCCGGTTCCGACCTCAAGGCGATGATCACCCTCGCCCTCTACCTGAAACAGAACGGCTACAAACCCGATCAAGTGCAAGACTTCATCCCCGCCCCGTTCGACATCGCCACGTGCATGTACTACACGGGGATGGATCCGTTCACGAAACAACCCGTGAAGGTGGCCAAGGACATGAAGAACCGCAAGATGCAACGGGCGCTGATGCAGTTCTTCAAACCGGAGAATTACTTCGAGGTACGAGCAGCTTTGATTGAGGCGGGGCGCAGTGATTTGATTGGCGGCTGCGAGGGGCTGATTCCCGCGCAACCTCCGAAGGAGGCGCTGGACCAGCGGCGGCGACAAGCCAACGAGCGGGTGAGTGGAGAGTACTACCACCAGGTGAAACCAGGGGAGAAGCGGGGTTACCGCCCCGGGCGGAGTAGCCAGGTACGGCAGGTGAAGCCGGGGCGTGGGAAGTAAATGGAAAATGCTGTAACGATCGAAGCTCCCTCATTACTGGATGCATTGCAGCCAGTATTGCCCATGCTGGATTCCTGTTATTGGTGGATTGGAGGAGAAGGATTTCAGACTGTCCCGAGTATTCTCGAGAGATATGAGAGACTTGATGGTTCGAAGATGAGCCTCGCGGCACCTTTGAAGGAACAATTAGATGAATTGAAAATACATCTCAAGCGTCACGGACACTCTCTGAAACCTGAAGACATTCGACTGTACCATTGGATTGACTTATATGTGAAAGATACGGTTTATGGCCGAGTTGGTTTCCCCGGTTTCTTCAGTAGGTTGGGCGATTGTGTCGACCATATGTGGTCGACGTTTTACGTAATCAAAGCCGAAACACTTCCGGAAGAAACACTGCATTGGATACATATGCGAAACGGCATTTGGGATCAGCAAGAGCCATTGCCTGACAACGTGGTCATGATCGTTTCCTTCATAGATTGTTGCATGCAACAATTCACATTCAAAGATGCTTCTATGCGCAAAGCTGTGACTACGCACGCAATCCAGAATAGATGGCGACTGTGGGAGAATGAATAATCGCACGGGTGCCATAGCTTGGTCTTATTTGACCTGTCTATGCCGAAACCTCAAAGCACCTCGCCATCGTTAGTCGGAGTACCGACAAACGATGGCACCCAGGCAAACGCCCCACGACCTATTTAGCCCCCGGCTCTTTAAGCCGGGGGCGGGGCCACGCGGAATGGCAACGCACCATTGCAACACCGAAAAACCCAACGTCTCGCCAGCAACATCACACCGCGCACGAATCCGCTGAATGACTTCGCGCCACCGCGCGACCCCGCCCCCGGCTTGAAGAGCCAGGGGCTAAATGGTTCACATTCGTTTCGTATCGGGTATCATGGATCCGCTGTGATCACATTCGAGACAACCAATGCCCACTGTTGGCACGCTCATCACCTACACCACTTATGGCACCTGGCTGCGGGGGGATGCCCGGGGGTGGGTCGAAGACGGCGTCATCATGCCGGCGGATGCGATGCTCGAACTTGCCGACGCATCACGCCTCAAGCATCCGGTCTACCTGTTGAAGCCAGACCAACTCTGGAACGTTGGCAAGCGAATCTGTCAGAAACTTCTCGAACGCATCAACCTCAGGCTGCTCGCACTCACCGTGGAGACTTGGCATGTTCACTACGTCGTGCCTGCCACCACGATCGCACTCTCGGACATTGTCAAACAGACGAAAGAGACAGTACGCTTCATCCTGAAACCCGGCCAACCCATGTGGACGACTGACTTCGACCGTCGATATTGTTTCTCCTGGGAGAAGTTACACCAGCGAGTGGACTATGTGGAACGGCACAACGAACGGCATGGCTGGCCCAGCCAGCCCTGGCCGGAACTGTTGAACTGGGATGATTACATCCGAACCATGGTGTAACATTTAGCCCCCGGCTCTTTAAGCCGGGGGCGGGGCCACGCGGAATGGCAACGTACCTTTGCAACACCCAAAACCCCAACGTCTCGCTGACCACATCACACCACCGCGCGAGCACGCCCCCGGCTTGAAGAGCCGGGGGCTAAATGGTTCACATTCGTTTCGTATCGGGTATCATGCATCCGCTGCGATTACATTCGAGACAACCCATGCCCACGCTTGGTACGCTCATCACCTACACCACCTATGGCACCTGGCTGCGTGGTGATGCTCGGGGTTGGGTCGAAGATGGCATCATCATGCCTGCGGATGCGATGCTCGAACTCGAAGATGCAGCACGTCTCAAGCATCCTGTTTATCTGCTAAAGCCAGACCAACTCTGGAGCGTCGGCCAGCGTATCTGTCAGAAACTCCTCGAACGCATCAACCTCAGGCTGCTCGCACTCACCGTGGAGACTTGGCATGTCCACTACGTGGTGCCTTCTACCACGATCCAACTTTCGGATATCGTCAAAGAGACGAAAGAAACCGTACGCTTCTTCCTGAAGCCCGGCCAACCCATGTGGACGATCGACTTCGACCGCCGATTCTGCTTCTCCTGGGAGAAGTTACACCAGCGAGTGGATTATGTGGAACGGCACAATGAACGGCATGGCTGGCCCCGCCAACCCTGGCCGGAACTGCTGAACTGGGACGATTACATTCGAACCATCGTGTAACATTTAGCCCCCGGCTCTTCAAGCCGGGGGCTAAATGTTCATACCGGTACCGCTGCCACGGCTTCAGCGATCATACGTCATCAAGTTGCCACCTTGTAAACCCCTTCATGGCCTCAGTAGAATGATGGGAGAGGTGAATTCTTATGGGCCGTATCTTTGAAAAGCGCAAGCACTCCATCTTCAAGACCGCGTTGCAGAACGCGAAGGTCTATTCCAGGTACAGCAAGCAGGTGTACATGGCGGCCAAGAAGGGGGTGCCTGACCCGGATGCCAATCCGCTGCTGCGTCACGTCGTCGATCGAGCCAAGAAAGACAATGTTCCTGCCCATGTGATTGAGAAGGCTATTCAGAAGGCTGCCGGGGCGGGCGGGGAGAGCTTCGAGTCGGCACGGTACGAGGGGGTGTGTCCCGGCGGGGCTTTGGTCATCATCGATTGCCTCACCGATAACAATCGTCGAACTATCTCCGATCTTCGCCCCTGCTTCACCAAGACTAATTCCAAGCTGGCAAACAGTGGCTCGGTCACCATGATGTTCGATCACCTGGCGATTATTCAGTTCCAGGGTGACAACGAAGACCAGGTGATGGAAGTGCTGTTCGCCGCCGATGTCGTGGTGGAAGAAATTGAACGCAAGGACAACACCATTACGGTCTTCGTCCCGCCCGGCGAGTTCTTCAAAGCGAAGAATGCCCTGCACGCAGCATTTCCCAAGCTGGAGTTCGAGGTGCAGGAAATCGTCTTCCTGCCTCAAGAAACCAAGACCCTCAGCCCGGAAGACCAGGCAACGTTCGAGAAGTTTCTGGCCATGGTCAACGAGTCCGATGATGTGCAGGAAATCTACCACAACGTCGCGATGCCGTAGGATGCGGGCTGAAACAGTACTTCAAGACGTACCTGGCAAGACAGCAGTACTCACACACCACTATGGACATTATCATGAGCAAGCGTCTCCTGGCTGTCGTTGCATGTGTGGTACTGCTAAGCCCGATCAAACTGACCTTGGCCCAATCGTCCAACCCGACGAAGGACGATACAGCGTCGAAGTTCCCCGCCCCGCCCAAAGACTACGACAAGAAACGCGACGGCATCGAGCGCGGCAAACTCGAGACGGTGGAATACGATTCGACAACAGTCGGCATCAAACGCAAAGTCCGCATCTACACACCGCCAGGCTACTCCAAGGACCGCAAGTACCCAGTCTTCTATCTCCTGCATGGCATCGGCGGCGATGAAAACGAGTGGGCACGAGATGGTGCGCCACACGTGATTCTCGACAACCTCTACGCCGACAAGAAAATCGAAGCGATGATAGTCGTCCTGCCCAACGGCCGGGCAGCCAAGGATGTTGCCATCAGGGATCCCATCCCCAAACAGTCGCCGGCGTTCGCCGCTTTCGAGCAAGACCTCCTCAAAGACCTGATTCCCTTCATCGAGAAGACCTACTCCGTGCAGGCCAACCGCGAGAGCCGAGCGCTTGCTGGGTTGAGCATGGGAGGTGGCCAGTCACTCAACTTCGGATTGGGGAATCTCGATACGTTCGCCTGGGTTGGTGGATTCTCGTCTGCTCCCAATACGAGACGGCCTGATGATCTGATCAAGGACCATGCTGAAGCTGCCAGGAAACTGAAACTCCTCTATGTGGCTTGCGGCGACAAGGACCGGCTGATGAACATCAGCGAGGGCGTCCACAAGATGCTCGACGCGAAGAAGGTTCCGCACGAATACCGCGTCATCCCCGGCGGCGGGCACGACTTCAAGGTGTGGAAGAGTGACCTGTACCACTTCGCCCAGTTGATCTTCCGCGATCCGGCGAAAACAGCCTCCGACAAGACAGCGTCAGCGATGGACCTGGACGAAGGCAAACCAGCGACCACCAACAATGGCAACGCTCCCTACCCCCGGGTTCACTCGGATGGTCGAGCAACTTTCCAGTTGAAAGCACCCGACGCCAGGAAGGTGCAGGTGTTCACCAACTACGGCCTGGGACCTCGAGGAAATTGGGACATGAAGAAGGGGGACGATGGGGTCTGGAAGCTGACTTCCCCCACAGCCATCGTCCCCGGCTTCCACTACTACGCTTTTCTGGTTGACGGCGTACTCATGAACGACCCCGGCACCGATACTTTCTATGGCACCGGGAAACCAACCAGCGGCATCGAAATTCCTGAGAAGGGTGTGGACTTCTTCCACATCAGGAATGTGCCCCACGGCGAGGTCCGCTCACGCTGGTACCAGTCAACCGTGACCGGCAAACCACGAAGAATCATGGTGTACACTCCGCCAGGCTACGATGCCGACCCCACCCGGAAGTACCCTGTGCTGTACCTGCAACACGGTGGCGGTGAGGACGAGACCGGCTGGAGCAAGCAGGGGCACATGAACTTCATCCTCGACAACCTGATTGCGGACAAGAAAGCAGTGCCGATGATCGTGGTGATGGAGAAGGGCTACGCTGCCCGAGCCAATGCCACGCCACCCGCGCCGGGTCAGGGACGAGGCGACGGCGGAGCCTTCGAAGACGTGGTGATCAAAGACCTGATCCCGATGATCGATTCGACCTACCGCACCCTCACCGACCGCGACAACCGGGCCATCGCCGGTCTCTCGATGGGTTCAGGCCAGGCGATGCAGATTGGCATGAACCACTTGGACACCTTCTCCGTCATCGGAGCGTTCAGTGGACTTCGCCCACTCGACACCAAGACAGCCTTCGGCGGCGTGTTCGCCGACCCGCAGGCCTTTGACAAGAAGTTGAACCTCCTCTACCTGCACTCCGGCACGGTCGGCATGGACGAAGGTATCCATAAAACCGCTGCCTCGCTCTATGACACCCTGCAAAAGGGCGGCAGTAAGAATGTCGTGTTCCGCGATGCCAAGGGGCTTGGACATGAGTGGCAGACCTGGCGGTTCGCCCTCTATGATTTCGCCCCACGACTGTTCCAAGTGAAGAAGTGACCGGAGAGATCTTTCAGTACCGGTACCGCCTTGGGTGTAGCCAGCTTGATAGTCCTGACCGATGGTTGAGATGTCCGGGGAAGGGCCAATGATGTTATCCTTCTTCAAATTACTGAAACTGATAAAGGACGAGGAGCAGCATCGAACGCTCACACCTTATTCGGCCTATGAGGTGCAGAAAAAGTGGATGACTCAGGCGATGTTGTTCTTTTTGATCGTGATCATCGGAGTCCTGATTTGGTCGTGGATTCGATAAAAACTTGCACGTACGAGAGTGATTATAGGCTCGCTGATTGAAGCACTAGTCTGTTGCATTGTTGGTGATGGCAACGATCATCGCCTCGTCAGGTTTCTTCTGGTATTGCTGATTGTCATGGTGCTGCAGGTGGGCTTGGGGATCGGCATCCTGTGGTACATGAGCCACCAAGCGGCGCGTCTGGGATAAATCCAGCCGCAATTGTCGCAGGCCGCGACGCTACTTCCACAGCGTGAGAATGATCCCTGTCATTACCAGGAAGCAGAACTGGTACGCACCATCGAGGTAATACACCTCAATGCGCTTGTCTCCTGAGATATAGGATGTCATGGCGATTGCCTGCACAATGCCCCAGGCCACGAGTCCGACCATCACACCGTCCAGCAGGGTTTCGGCTTTGGCCCAGTAGACCAGGCACCCCATCAGTGTAGCCATCAGCCAGTAAGCCAGGAGCATGGTGCCGAAGAAAACCTGCGGTGGCCGGGCCTTTTGCATGGCTGCGACCTGCTCTGGCGTGTAGCCATTGTACTTCACCCACAGTTTGCCAAAGAGAGCCATGTACCAGACGGCTCCGAGCAAGAAGGCAGCCAGGCCGGCGACAATAATGGCCAGCAAATTCAGTGGAGGCATGGTAAGGGTCATGAATAGCATCCAGGAGATTGAACTTACCCGTACCACAGCCAGGTTGACATCACAAGCAGAAAGCAGAAGCAACGACGGAGAAGTATGTGTAGAATGCCCGCATGCACACTATTGATGTCATAGACTCCCACACCGGTGGTGAACCAACCCGCGTCGTTATCGCAGGAATGCCTGAACTTCCTGGGAACACACTGGCGGACAAGCGGTTGAGTTTCGCTGCCCATTTTGATCACTTCCGCTCTGCCATCGTCAATGAGCCTCGTGGCAGCGACGTATTGGTTGGTGCCCTGCTCCTTCCGGCCAGCGACCCAGCCAATGCTGCTGGGGTCATCTTTTTTAATAACGTGGGCATGCTCAACATGTGCGGACATGGCACCATCGGCCTGCTGGTGACTCTGGCCCACCTGGGACGAGTAAAGCCGGGCGACCATGGTATTGAAACTCCCGTGGGCAGGATCGTTGCCACGTTACATGATCAACATCGTGTGACGGTGAAGAATGTGCCGAGCTACCGTTTCCGCAAGGCTGTAACTGTCGAAGTTCCAGGTTATGGCACCGTCACTGGCGATATCGCCTGGGGTGGCAACTGGTTCTTCCTGGTCAACCAACATCAGGAGAAACTTGAACTGAGTAACGTCGAGCGACTGACCCAGGTGACGTGCATGATCAAGGAGGCTCTGGCTACACAGAACATCACGGGCAAGGATGGCGGTGAGATTGACCACATTGAACTCTTTGGCTCAACACCCCACGCTGACAGCAGGAACTTCGTTCTCTGCCCCGGCAAGGCCTACGACCGCTCTCCCTGTGGTACGGGCACCAGCGCCAAGCTTGCTTGCCTGTATGCCGATGGCAAGCTGAAGCCCGGTCAGGTGTGGAAGCAGGAAAGCATTGTGGGCAGTATCTTTGAAGGCAGCGTGGATCTCATAAACAACGAACTCTACCCGAGTATTACAGGTACCGCCTACATTACCGGCAAAGCCCAGCTTATCCTGGACGATGCAGATCCGTTTCGACATGGGCTGGTTATCGCTCGCTGACATCGGGATTGGTCATTTTTCCATATCAGACCTTGCTCGCTGTGATAGAACTCCTAACATGTTCTTTCTCGAAACAGCGGGGCAACTGCCCCAATAATAGGGCAATCGACCCAGGAGATAGTGGTATGGCACGGCGACGGGGCAAAGGCCGACGCAAGGTTGGCAGCAAGAAGCGACGCATGCGGGCACGTATTCGTCACCGCAAGTAAGAGTTGAATGGTTTCCCAAGGCATACCCGCGGTGAGTGACTCTCCGTGGGTATTTGTCTGCGCCTGTAGCAATCCGCTACACCCCACCTACCATTACCACCGGCCTCTTCGCAGGATCAGGTTCAGCCTCAGCAATTAATTCGTGCACCATCCATGGCACGTTGCCTTCGCCGAAGAGCAGAAAGCCGATCATACCCGCAACAGGTGATTCCTCGGTCCAGCCAAAGTGGATCTCGGGTGGCTTGCCGACCTTGGCCAGTTCCAGCACCACTGCTGCCAGGGTGTGGGCGATCGACGCCGAACGGGTGATTTTGAGCAGGTAACGCCCTTCTTCGCTTAAGACCTCCAGATGAGGCTGCTGGTAGAAGTCGCTGGCATCATGCAGTTCCACTTCGATGAAGAGGATCGGCATGTTCTCCGGCAGACGGTGCTCCTTGCGGATAAGTGACTCCTTCTCCGCCAGAGATCGCCGGCCCGGCCGGTGCGGCACGAGTATGGGCCATTCCGAGGCACGGATGCTTTCCCAGAGGAACTTCGACTGCTCATCCGCAAAGGTGAAGCCCATGAAGCGTAATTCGCGTGCGCGGAACACACGTGAGAGCAGCGAGGTGAGCACGATGGCCACAATGAAGAAGAAGGCAATCTTGATGCCCGAGGGCTTCTCGATGATGTTGGCAATGGTGGTATAGACGAAGACCAGCATCACCAGCGTGTATGGAATGGAGAGCCGCTGTCGCCAGGTGGTACCAGTGGCTTGTCGGTACTTGCCGATGACCGTTGCCACGCAGGCGCTGGTGATAAGCACGAGTACGCCGGTGGCATAGGCACCACCCTGGTCATCGACATTGGCTCTGAAGAGGATCGTCACCACGACATTGATGACGGTAAAGAGGATGACGAGCCAGCGGGCAGCCCGGGTCCACTCGGGTGCCATGCCATACCGGGGCAGGTATTGGGGCACAAGGTTGAGCAACCCAGCCATAGCGCTGGCACCGGCAAACCAGAGAATGATCACGGTGCTGATGTCGTAGATGGTACCGAAGACATCGCCGAACAGCGGGTTGATCTTGCCCGAGCCATCTTCGCCATGGGCCAGATACGCGAGAGCACGGTCCTTGGCCTTAGGTTTGTTAAGTTGCAGCTTGGCCTGGACCGACGTCAACTCCTTGCCTGACGGGTCGGTAATGATGCCATTCGCATCTGCGTAGACCAGCTTTTCCGGTGGTATGATCATGGCCACGACGAACGACGAGCCGATGAGGGCGACTGACATGATGATGGCAGCAGTGACAAGCAGCTTGCGGGTATTCCGAATCCGGCCCTTCGGGTGCTGATGGGTATCACTGGCATCGCCCTTGACGTGGCCCATGACGGCCACGCCCGTCTCAAACCCGGACAGACCGAGGGCCAGTTTGGGAAACAGCACGATGGCCACAGCGATAATACCCCAGATCTCCGTACTCTTGAACGGGGCATGATGCAGATACCACTGGCCCGATTGCACATGGTTCCACCAGAGAGTGACTAGTTCGGGATGGTTGAACAGGTAGACCACGCCGGAACCGATGACAATGGCACTGAGCAACAGATAGACACCGACGATGACAACCGCGACGCCGATGACCTCCTTGAACCCGCGTAGGAACATGCCACCAAGGGCGATGAGCAGACCGATGGTGATGATGATCTGCCACTTTTCGTGGCTATGTTTGATCTGTTCATCAAACTCGATCTTTTCCACGGGATTCAGGTTGGCCGGCGGCGATGGATCTCGAAACAGTACTGGATTCGAAACAATGTGCTCAGCAGCATCAGCAGCAGAGAGTGTCTTGGTGATGACATAATCAGTCGCGGCAAATCCCAGGAGGATGAGGACAAAGGTCTTTCCCCACCAACCCGAGACCAGTTTTTCCAGCATACCAATGGAACCCTGACCATGTGGCGAATGCTTGGCGACATAGATGTAAACGGGCAGAGCACCGAATAAGGTGACTAGCACCAGGATGATGGTGGCGATAGGTGCAAGGACACCAGCTGCCTCTACGGCGATGGAGGGTTGATAACCCAGCGTACTGAAGTAGTCGACACCTGTCAGGCACATGACCCAGAGCCAGAAGCTCTGGTGATGCGGATGAGCGGGAGGCTTGGGGCTTCCCGAATCAATTGGTGGGTTCATTCAGAAGATTATAGCTAGTGAAGTATCTTCATGGGGAGATCCAGTGAAAATGGTCAGGACCTTGCCAAAGAATTACTTGACATCAATTAGGCTGAAACCCCTTGCAAACCGTGAGCACAGATTGAGAACTCAATGAGCCTAAGGGTTCCCTTAGGCTCCTATTGCAACCGCATAGTGATGCTATGCGCTCCACTGTTCCTTGATAAATTTGTAGCCTCGCTGGTAGACATCTTCTCGTGAGGGGAAGAAGTCACGCCAGACTCTCGTCGCGGCAGCGAGTTCCGGCAAAGCCCGGCCGAACGCTTCAATCACCAGCCAGCCGTCGTAGCCACTTTTCTTGATGGCCTGGAACGATTCCTTCCAGCGTACCTGGCCCGACCCGGGTGTGCCACGGTCATTCTCGCTGATGTGTACATGGAAAAGATGCGGAGCCACGGTGGCGATGGCGGTAGCGGGGTCCTTTTCTTCAATATTGGCATGAAACGTATCGTACATGCAGCCAAAGTTGGGATGATTCACCTGCTTGACGAACGCTGCGGTATCGACTGCGGTATTAATGAAGTAGCACTCGAAGCGATTCAGATACTCGATCGCCAACCGGACCTTGGCCTTTTCAGCATAGCCTGCCACAGTGTGCAGTGTCTCAGCAGCATACTTTTTCTCGTCTGCAGTCGCGCCAGTGCCACTGAAAACGCCTAGCGGCGAATGATAGGGCCCGCAGAGTGTCTCGCCCCCGAATGCTTCCATTCGGTCAATCACCCACTTGAGGCGATCCACCGCAGCAGCTCGAATCTTCGGATCACTGCTGCTCGGATTGTTCTCCGGCCCTACCACAGTGACGGCAGTCGATCGCAAACCGTGATTTCGAAGCTCGGCCCCAAGCTTGCGGTAATGGCTCAGTTCACCATCGAAGATAGGCAATTCCACACCGTCGTAGCCGGTCTGCTTGAGAGCCGCGAAAACGGGGAAGTGTTCTTCAGTGATCATGCCGGACCACAGAAGCAGGTTCATGCCAATGTTCATGAGGGATTCCCGGTATCAAGAGTGAGGTGCTGGAAGTCAGCAGCAGAGAGAACGCACGCTTCTAGTTTACATACTCGCCCCGTAGAATGGGTACAGAGAATTGTCGTCTTTCGTGAGATGGTTATGCGTGTCATACTCGCCAATCCGCGAGGCTTTTGTGCCGGAGTGAACATGGCGATCGATGCACTCGATCAGGCTATCGCCCAGTTTGGCACACCCATCTATGTCTATCACGAGATTGTGCACAACAAATATGTAGTTGACCGTTTCAAGAAGCAAGGAGTAATTTTTGTCAATGAGATCACAGAAGTGCCTGAAGGTGGTACTCTGCTGTACTCCGCACACGGCGTCTCCCCATCCCTGCGTCAGGAAGCCAAAGCTCGTCGACTGCGCACTATTGATGCTACCTGCCCCCTTGTCACCAAGGTGCATCTTGAAGCCATCAAATTCTCCAGGGAAGGTTACCATATTCTCCTGATCGGCCACGAGGGACACGATGAAGTCATCGGTACCATGGGTGAAGCACCACAGAGTATCACGCTCATCGAATCGGTGGCAGATATCGAAAAGCTGCCCTTCACTCACGATACCAAACTGGCGTACCTCACGCAGACGACGTTGAGCGTAGATGATGCCAACCTGATCATCAACGCCCTGAAACAACGCTTCCCTCAACTCACTGGTCCGAATAAAGACGACATCTGCTACGCGACCCAGAACCGCCAGGAAGCAGTGAAGGAACTTGCACCCGATGCAGATCTGGTCCTGGTGCTGGGCAGTCAGAATAGTTCCAACAGTCAGCGTTTGGCAGAGCTCGCCACGCTGATGAAGAAGCCAGCGTATCTGATTGACAGTGTAAGTGAACTGAACCCGGCATGGCTCGCGGGAGTGAAGACGGTACTGGTCACTGCTGGTGCCAGTGCACCCGAAGTTGTCGTCGAAGAACTGCTCGACTACTTGAAACGTCACTATCAGGCACAAGTCGAACCTGTAACTATTCGCGAAGAACATGTCCGGTTCCCATTGCCGAAAGAGCTGCGGTTGGTTATGGCATAGCAGAAGATCATTCTGTATAGTCTGCAACATGCCACGGATGGCGGATTGCAGCTATCATGTTGAAGAGAATTGGATATTATGTCGGAACGATTGGATGCAGCCGACAGCGTCATTTCGATGACGCATCACTTGCGAGGATTGGGTCGCCGACCATTCGAGCCGATGTCACGCAAACGATTGCACATAGCACTGGTTTACAACACCTTCCGGGACAGCAGTCCTGAGAAC
This sequence comes from Gemmatales bacterium, assembly GCA_046350055.1. Taxonomy (GTDB): domain Bacteria; phylum Planctomycetota; class Planctomycetia; order Gemmatales; family HRBIN36; genus JAEUIE01. The sequence goes on from JAXMBC010000001.1 coordinate 1,996,915, forward strand.
CCGAACGACCGTGGCGGCATGGCAGACCTGCGCGCGATGATTCGCCGCCAGGCTCGTGGTCTCCGCAAGGCAGGTTTCCAGGTTACCGTGCTGGCCATGGCGGATGATCTGCTCGCCTTCCAGCGCCGACTGCGCAGGCTCATGCCCGATCTCGTTTTTAACCAGTACGACGATGTGGTGTATGGCGCCAAGTATGAGATGCGCCTGGCTGCTGTAGTCCGCATGATGGGATTCCCGATCAGCGGATCACCAGCGTTGGCTCTGGGGCTCTGCCGCGAGAAATACAGCACCGCATGTCTTCTTGCTGGGCAGGGGATTCCCATCCCCGGCGAGACAGCCATGCTCACCAGCATCAAGCAAGTGGATGAGCGTGACTGGCAGTTTCCCCTGATCGTGCAGGCCAGTCAGGAACACTGCGGCCTGGGCCTCGATCGCAATAGCGTAGTGCATAACAAGAAACAACTGAGAGAGAAGGTCAGGCAAGTCATTCGGGAGTTCAATCAGCCTGCTCTCGCCCAGAAATTCCTTCCCGGCCGCGAGTTCAATGTCGGTCTGGTAGGCGGCAGCAAACTCCGCATCATGCCTCTGGCAGAGGTGGACTATTCGCAGTTGCCTGAAGAGATTCCGCCGATCATGTCCTACGCTGCCAAGAACATGGAGAACACGGTCGAGTACAAGAAGACTTCTGTAGTATGTCCAGCACAGAACATCGAGCCAGAAGTTGCCAAGCGAATTGGACAGGTGGCGGCTCGGGCCTTCCGAGCTGTCGGTGGCTGGGGCTATGGTCGTGTTGATGTACGTCTGGATGAGGAAGGAAATCCGAAAGTTCTGGATGTGAATTGTAACCCGTTACTGGATGAAGGAGTGGGCCTGGCCCGCTCGGCGGAGAAGGCTGGAATCAGCTGGTCGAAACTACTCAAGCTGATCGTGAATGCTGCGATGGATCGCATGCCCCACGATATTAATCTACCCATGCTGCCACATCTCAGCAGCGTGGCACGCTCGTCAGATCTGGTTGTCAGTTCGGCGGGTTAAGCCCGACCTGCGAAAGGATTCGCGACGGTGCCCTGGTTATTGAATGTTCTCTATCTGTTGGCGATCGCGTTTGCTGCTCCCTGGTTGCTCTATCGCCGATGGAGAAAGGGCAAGCGGCTCGGCGGACTTTCCGCCAAACTTTCCGGTAATGTGCTACCAGCAAATCAAGCTGCTGCGCTTCAGAGGAAGAGCATCTGGCTGCATGCTGTGAGTGTTGGCGAAGTACTGCTGTTACAGCCTGTCATCCAGAGGCTCGAACAGGACTATCCTGGATACACACTATTTCTGTCTGTCAGTACCGTCACTGGTCGTGAAGTCGCCGAGAAGACTTATCCACGATTGCGAGTCATCTGGTTCCCTTTCGACTTTACCTGGGCGGTGAATCGAGCATTTGATCAGGTGAACCCTGGCCTGATCCTGCTTGCAGAGCTGGAACTTTGGCCCAACTTTATCACTATCGCCAGACAGCGTGGCATTCCTGTTGTTGTGATCAATGGGCGCATGAGTGAACGCAGTTTCAAGGGCTATCAGCAAGCCCGCTGGTTCATGCAGCCGCTGCTCCGCAAGATTGATTACTTTGCCGTGCAGCAGGAAGAGTACGCTGCGCGTCTTTGTCAACTGGGCATGCCTGCCAGTCGCATTGTGATCACTGGCTCCGTGAAATTTGACGGAGTGACAGTGGACCGCCACGATCCTAAGGTCCAGCGATTGCGACAGGAACTTCAGCTGCCAACGAAGAGCCTTGTATGGGTGGTGGGCAGTACACAAGTTCCAGAAGAAGCCTGGGCACTGGAACTGTTTCAGCAACTCATTCAGCAATTTCCCATGCTACACCTGATTCTCGTTCCTCGTCATCAGGAGCGATTTGACGAAGTTGCAAGGCTGATAGAGCAGTTCGCACTACCTTACCAACGCCGCTCAGCCTTGAAACAAGGACCACAGCAAGCAGCACTCACCCTGATGGATTCTCTTGGCGAACTGAAGTCCACCTGGGGACTGGCAGATGTTGGATTTGTTGGAGGCTCTTTTAACGATCGTGGTGGACAGAATATGATCGAACCGGCAGCCTACGGCGTTGCTGTCACCTTTGGACCCAATACCTGGAATTTCAAGCACGTCGTCAACGCACTTGTAGACCACCAGGCTGCAATTGAAGTGCACACTAAAGAGGAATGGCTGATCGTTACTCAGCGTTTGCTGAGCGATGAGGTGGAGCGACAACAACTTGGAAAACGTGCTCAACAATTTGTCGCAAGCCAGCAGGGGGCTACTGCCAGAACACTGGATCTGCTCAAGAACTATTTTTCCGAACGTGCTCAAGCGGCTTAGCTGACATTATTCAGCAAACGCTAGCCGGCGGTCCCGCCAGCACATCCACAGCATCCACATCCACAAGAGCAGCAGCAGATAGGTTTCCCAGGGCACATTGAGAATGGCACTGCCAAAAAAGAACGAATAGGTTCGGCTGAGCCACAGCAGGTACCACACCAGGAAGATCGTGCGTCGGCCCCAGCGCCATCGATTCCAGTACCCAAGACCGATTAGTACAGGCAACGCAAAGGAAAGCAGATCGTAATGCATGAAATGAAAGACACTCAGCAGGCTGCCAGTCAGCAGCAGAATGGCAACTGGGCCATGAATGATCGTATCACTGGCCCGATTATATGATGGCGAAGTAAGCCAAACCATCAAGACGGTTCCAGCGGCTACGGTACCTAACAACAGGTAACCAATCAGTGTTTGCAAAGGCGGAGATCGTTCATCCTTGCCATCTTTGAGCATGTAAGTCAACTGATGCAGATCGATGTCGTGATCATCACAGAAGAAGAGCCATGCCTGCGGGTGAACAATCTGTCGTCCCGATTCCGTATCGGTGTAGGACCAGCAGGCACCAGGTTGCCAGACTCCTACGTTTGCACGCCATACATGGATGAATGACTCCGCATCCCACATCTTGCGTCGGGGCAATCCCACCAGATCACGACTCATCCACACCCAGTTTCGATCAGTCTGATAAATCTGTTCCGCATGATTGCCTACCTGCAGCCAGCGTCGCCAGGGATCAATGCCTTTGGTAAATGGCAGAGTGGCAAGGATGCAGAACATTCCGCTGAGTGCCATTCCCAGGAACCATCGGGGGCTTCGCAGTGCAATGGGAACGAGCAGGAGAGCTACAGCAAAAACCGGCTTATAACTGAATAGTCCCCACACCAATCCTGCCACGAATGGCATTCTCCTGGAATGACAGTACCACCCCAGCGTGAGGATGAACATCGTCAATACCTGATTCTGGCCCAGCATCAGTCCCATGAAATTATTCGGGAAGAAGAGGGTGAGCAGCACCGCTTCGCCCCATTGGAGTCGGCCCTGCGTGATCTGATGAATGAACCAGCCAATGATGTAACAGAGTGCCAGGTAAACACATACTGCAGCAGCATGGCCTACAGCGGGAGTGAATTGGGCAAACATGGAAAACGCCAGGCTCGCCGTCGGTGGATAGAGTGCTCCTGCAATCCCCTGATCGTACAAGTCCTGCCGATATCCCTTTTTCAGAATGTCATCAACGTGCTTGGTGTATTCCTTGTCACTGTACCCTTCAGCCAGGAGTTGTTCACCGGGTTTTACGAGATACAACTGATCGGTGATTTCTCGATAGAAGAACCGTCCGTGCATCCACTGTCCGGCAAAATCACAGGTGGAGTGACCATTGCACCCCTCCCGCAGGGATGTATGCAGCAAGTAGATGGTGAGAATGACGCTCAGTACCCATGCGATGACATGACGCTGTTCACGCTGGAACGGCCAACAGGCAGCTTCCCGGAGAATGGCCAGCCAGGTCATGCATTCGGCTCAGTGACAACTTCTGCTGTTCAACGTGCGCACTACTGCGCAACTCTCTCCAAAGTTATACCCAGTGGAATGTACCGGCAAGGTGATCTTGAGCAGATGACACGTGCACTACTTACCACGCACCAGCAATCTGCCAGGCATTAACTGTATGACTGCCTGGCGAATACCGGCCATTGGTGTAGCGAGCACTTCACCATCGGCATGCAGGGGAACGGGCTGGCTTGTTTCGATGATCACTTCTCGTACCAGCTTTTCCTGTATCGTTTTACATCCATCTCGCCAACCTGGAACAACTAGACGGGGTAACACGACGAGCGCGCCCAGGCGACTGAGTCTGGTAACGTACATCAGGTTGAACCATCCATCATCTATCACAGCGGAAGGGGCAACCTGAAAACCTCCGCCTTCTGCCTGCCCGATCGCCGCGACGGCATACAGCAAGCCGGTCTCCATCGTAACTCCGTCGACGGTTACTTTCGCCGTGACAGAGCGGAAATGCTTGATGATAGCTTTCAACGAGGCCCAACCATAGAGGGGTATGCCTCGAAGCCAGCGGATGCGGCTGGCTTCCCAGGTGACTGCACCGCCTATACCCATACCGCAGGTGTTGCAGAAGTAGCGAGACTGTTTGCCCTCCAGCGTGACCTTGCCTGCGTCGACGGCCCAGGTCTCTTCGGAGCGCAGTCGACCCACCATGTGGATCGCATCGAAAGGCACATGGAGAAGTCGTGCATAGTCATTCCCGGAACCAAGAGGCAAAACACCAAATGCCACATCGTGTCTTTCACTCTGCAAGAGTCCGTTAATTACTTCATGCACTGTGCCATCGCCACCGGCAGCTACCACTGTTGCAAAACCATCTTCAGCAGCTTGCTGGGCTAATTCTGTGGCCTGGCCAGCGTGGCTGGTTGGACGATATTCCGCCTCGGTACCCAGTAATTCCCGCACCTGGGACCACGTGATGGCAGAGCCTCCACGGCCGGCATGAGGGTTATAGATGATGCAAAACGGAGCAGGCATACAAGCTCAATTGACAAGGGCCGATGAGAGGGGTACAAGCCTCCAGCAACGTACCATATTGAGACAGGAATGACAGAGCGGACGAATACTTCTGAGTACCGGGTGGAATTACCCATCTTCCGTGGGCCACTTGACCTGTTGCTCTATCTCGTGAAGAAGCACGAGGTGGATATCCTCGATATCCCTGTCGCCAGGGTCACGCAATCGTTCCTGGCTTACCTGGAAGTACTTCAACTCATTGACATCGAGATGGCTGGTGACTTCCTGGTGATGGCCAGCACACTGATGGAGATCAAAAGCCGCATGATGCTCCCACAGGAGTCGATCAGTGAGACGGCAGAGGCTGGAGATGAAGCGAAGGTCGATCCTCGAACCGAGTTGGTCAGACAACTGGTAGCCTATCGGCGGTTTCGAGAAGCAGCACAAGAATTGGAGGAACTCGCCAGCAAGCAGGCGACCCTCTGGCCACGCGGCTACATTGAGAAGCCGATTTTGCCTACTGACCCCCAGCAGCAACCCTTACAACAGGTCGAGCTTTGGGATCTGGTCAGTGCGTTTGATCGCTTGTTGCGGGCGACGCTGTCGCATCAGCAGCAAGCCATCACAGTGGATGATACGCCCCAGCATCAGCGCATGGCCGAGTTGCTGGAACATTTGCAACAGGCAGCAGGGCCGGTGCGATTTGAAGATCTCTTTGCCAGGCCCCATACCAGAGCCAGGCTGATTGGTCAGTTCCTGGCCCTGCTGGAGTTGATCAAGCTTCAACGGGTACGGGTTGAACAGGATGACGCCTTCAGCCCCATCATGGTCACACTGCTGGATGGCAGCCTGGAAGGCCTGCCAACCGAAGAGTTGCTGACTGCGGCGTAACTTACTTCCTCACGAGTCGATCTATTCCCTGCCCGCTGGCCGAGAAGGTGAGCAGGTAGAGTTCTCCATCCTCATCCTCGCCGAATGACATGATGGGCTGATTGCGATTGGCAATCTCCCGATTGGCGATCACGCGTTTCTTTTCAAAGTCATACTGCAAGGCCCAGATCTTGTTGGACACGTAATCGGCATACAGGTACATCCCACGCAATTCAGGATGAGCCTTGCCTCGATAGACAAATCCGCCGGTAATCGACTTCCCTACATTGTGGTGGTATTCCCAGATCGGTTCTAACATTTTATCGTTAGCCACCTGCGATGCAGCACCGAAGGGGTGAAACGATTCCCTGGTATTCCAGCCATAATCAGCACCCTTCTGCAGAAGGTTGATCTCCTCGTACAGATTCTGCCCGACGTCAGCAAACCAGCCTTGCCCGGTCTCCCGATCGAAGGACATTCTCCAGACGTTGCGCACGCCGAATGCAAAGATCTCAGGGAAGGCATCGCTCTGGCCGACGAAGGGATTGTCTTGAGGAATACCGTATGGCTTGTCACCGCTCCTGGTGTCCACATCAATGCGAAGTATCTTGCTGTGGAAGGTGTTCATCTTGCGACTGTTCTTGAACATATCGTTCGCGCCACCGCCATCCCCCATACCGATATAGAGGTAACCATCGGGGCCGAAGACGAGCGTGCCACCGTTGTGATTCCACATGGGCTGCTTGATGGTGAGCAGCACTTCTTCCGATGCCTTGTCTGCCCGGTTCGGGTTATCCTTGCTCACTTTGAAACGTGAGATGACGGAGAGCAGTCCAGGCTTTTTGGTGTAATAGACGAAGAACTCTCCGTTCTGTTTGTACCTGGGGTGGAATGCCAGGCCGAGAAAGCCTTCCTCATTCTGGCTATCCTTGTAGGTGACTCGATCCTGAATATCGAGGAAGACTTCGGTCTTCTTGACGTCAGGTTTGTTGCGGAAGACGTGGATGACGCCGTGCTGTGTAGCAACGAAGTTTCGACCACTTTGATCATTAGCGTGTGTGAGGATCAGGGGTCGCAATGGTACGGGCACACCCTTCTCATTCACTGGTTCCCAGCCGGTCCATTCGATGGAAGGAAACGCGGGGGCGACAGTGAAGGGAAGTGGAGCTTCATTGACGGGATTAACAATGCCTCCTACCGAGTAGGGGATGCAAGCAAAATTATTCCCTTCTTGTGCAGTCAGGCCGGTGAGCTGGTTAGTGGCAGAATGAAAAGTCAGGCTATCAGCAGGAAACACCTGAAACGTCTGGCTTTCCTCAAGGGAGTAAGCAGTGCCCTTGGGCGGATGCTGGTACTTTTTCCGAAATCGCTCCATCTGCCCCTTGGGATGATCAAGTATGACAATGCTCCTGTCAGTGGTGTTGATGCCATAGAGTCGACCGACGTTATCGTAGACGAGTGATTTCACTGGCCCCATGGGAACGGTGCCAATCATCTTCTTTTGCAGGAGGCACAGGATGTAGGTCGTCTCTCCTTTAGCGGAGTGTGCGAGCAGCGATGTCTCGCCAGCAGAAACAAGACTAGTGATCCGGTTGAATTCCGGGAGTTGATTGAAGTTCAGATCGACGGTCACTTTGCCAGTGGCATTGCGACGCACGAGGGCAGACTGCTGAGCTTCATTCTCAATCGCAATGAACTGGTTGCCATAAGAATCGACAGCAATCGTTTGAATGGTAGCAGGACTGCCAACCAGTTTCGTGATGGCATCCTGATCCAGGAGCTTCTTATATTCCCCCTTCGGATCACGCTGCCAGTATTCGTTCCTGCTGGCAGCGAAAAGGACGTTTTTCCAGGCACGCACTACATGAGCGTGAACCGTGTTCACTTTCTTGGTGTCGCTCGTGGTGCCCTTCCTGATCCAGGCCAGTTGCGTCTCGAGGACACCGTCCATGGTGGCAATGAAGGCAGACCCGTTATCGAGCACTGCTATATCCAGTGCCTTGCCAGGGGCATCCTGCCCTATGCAGGTGGCAGTCAAAGTCAGGTAAGCCAGGCAGAACCAAAGAGTTTTCATGAACGAGACCTTGGAGATACGTGAAAGCAGTGAAACAAGGCAGGGAGAATGCTGGTACTAAAGGTACTCTGTACTTCAGCAGATCGCAGTTGCAAGAAACACCCATATTGTCTATGTCCCTGTATTGGTTTCGTCATCCTCTGGCAGATGCTCTGGCATGACCTTTCGTAAGTGGCTGGTGCGTGGTTTCCTGCTCGTCCTGATGCTGATGCTGGGCGGAGCTTACTACGTCTATGGCCAATACACCAATCCTGAAGCAGTCGCCCAGATGGTGCTGGCAGAACTGAAGCAGCACTTTCCTGATGCCAGCATTCAACTGGGCCATGCCCAATGGCGACTGTTTGGCGGCATCCTGCTGACCGATCTTAAAGTGACTCCCAAGGATCACCCCAGCGAGGAACCGACGGCGGTCCTCCGCCAGACCACACTCAAAATTGACAAAGCCCAGGCAGCGCAGGGCAAGTTTGAACTGCTCCGCGTGCAGCTCGATCAGCCTATGCTCAACCTGGAACGGGACGAAGCAGGCCGCTGGAATGTCTTGAGTCTGCTTACTGCCAAACCCAAGGCATCCGGTTCGATTCCATTTGTCGTGCTTAACAAGGGTACAATCCGTTTTCATGACCGTCGTCTCGATTTTCCTGTCCTGGAACTCACAGGTGTGGATGCGAAGCTGACACCCCAACCTCAGGGAAACCTGATGGGAGAAGGCCAGGGCCACTCGGCACTGCTGGGTAATATCGAATTCCGCTTCACTCACGACCCGGTCAAGGACAGCACCGAACTCAACTTTTTGATTCCCAACATCGATTACCAACCCAAGCTCGAAGAGATCATCGTCAAACTCATACCTATCTGGAAAGAACAGCAACTGCGTGTTCGAGGCAAGATTGGTATCGAATCCAAACTGACCTGGTATCCTCATCAGGACATACCCCTGATTGAATCCCATGTCAGGCTGCATTCAGGGGAATTGCGCCATCCCAAGCTGCCGGTGCCACTCAAAGATATCCAGGCTGATCTGCAGTATCATCCTGACGCCTTGCACATCAGTCATTTCTCTGCCAAAGCGGAGAAAGGCACGATCCAGGGCAATGGCAAAGTGGAACTCGGCACCGATATTCGCAACTATCAGGAACACCGCGCCACGCTGCATGTGGAATATGACAATATCCATCTGCATAAGGGCGTCTATCCGTCGTTGCCGCCGATCCTGCGCAAGTTCTGTGAGGATATGAAGACCGAAGGGCTGCTCAACGGCACGCTGGACTTGCATTACCGCGATCAGACGCTGGGGCTCGCATACACACTCAAGCCGCATCATGCCAGTTTTGAAGCTGACGATTTTCCTTATCCTGCCAACAGCATAGCTGGTGTGCTGCAGTATCGCGAAGAGGGTGAACACCCCACGCTGACTGTTGATCTTCACGGGCAATTCGGTACCAGACCCTTTCAACTGAAAGGGCTCCTCTTTGGCAATGGGTTGCGACCTGATAACAGCTTGCGTCCTGGTCTCGATCTGCAGATTCATGCCGAGAGTCTGAGTCTGGATGAGCAGTTGTATCGAGCCCTGGAACCCTATCCCGAAACACATCGAGTCATCAAGCAGTTTCATGCCAGTGGCGAATTGGACTGTGATCTCCGCCTGCACCGTTTGCCTGGCGTAACAGCTGACGACAAACCAGCAACCAAACGCTGGGTGAGTGCCAGCCTGCGTGATGTGGCCTTTCGTTTTGATCCTTTCCCCTGCCCTATTGAGAAGGCTTCGGGTAAACTCGAAATCTTCCCCAACAAGCAATGGAGCATCAGTCAGCTTGAAGGTGAACACCGGGGCGCAAAAGTGACCGGCCAGGCCTGGATGGTGGGCACTGCAGCAGGTGACGTACTGCATATCGATCTCGTTGCCCAGAAACTTGGCTTCACCAATGAACTGCACGATGCATTACCACCAGAAGTGCAAAGCGTCTGGAAGCATTTCAAACCGACAGGCCATGTTGATTGCAAGGTTACCTTCGACAAGCTGGAAAAAGGGAAGCCCAATGTCGAAGTCACGGTGGCAGCCCGCGGTGGCAGCATTCTCCCTGGCTTCTTCCCCTACGCTCTCCATAACCTGCAAGGCAACTTTCACTTCGCCAACAAGGAAGTAAAAGTCGGCCCGCTGACTGCTGAGCATGGCAGCACTGCCATCACCATTGATGGTGGTCATGTCACCATTCGTCCTGAAGCCGGGTTTCTGGTTCAGATGCACGGCATCAACTTCGACCAGGTACCAGTCGATGATGATCTGCTCAAAGCACTGCCTGCCATGATGCGCGAAGCAGTAGCGACGCTGAAGCCCAGCAAGCCACTCAAACTGCGGGTGAACCTCGATGTGGACGACCCCGGTGCAGACAAGCCAGCCAAAATCAGTTGGAATGGCAGTGCGGAGATCAACGACTGCGATCTGCATGTTGGAGTAGCCGTGAAGGATGCCACGGGCATCGTGCTCATGGAAAACGGGGTCTATGACCAGGGTAAGCTTGATTGTCAGGGACAACTCTTTGTTCGCAGTATGAATATCATGGGCAAACAGGTTGTTGGCCCCTTCCATAGCAAACTGCTCATGACCAAAGACGTGCTGCAACTACCTGAATGCAAGCTCAGCATTCCTGGTGGTGGCGTACAAGGCCTCATTCAAGTGATGTTCGGTGGTGGCGGGCCACGCTATCACCTGAATCTCGATGCTGACTTTCGTATCGAAGAGTTTCTGCAGCAACCCAAGGAACTCAAGGGTCGTACTCGCGCTGCGATTCGGCTCAACGGCGAAGGCAGCAAGTTGGACAAGCTTTCTGGCGAAGGAACTATTCTTGTTGAACAGGGTGCGCACCTCGTCAATCTTCCCCTGGTCATTGATATCTTCAATCAGTTCAGCCAGATGCTCCCCAAGGCAACAAACTTTCAGACAGCCAAGGTGGACTTTGTGGTGCAGGGCGACCGTTTCCGTGCCAATCAGGTACAGTTGCTGGGCGATGCGTATCGCGTCGAAGGCACCGGTACCACCAAACTCGATGGCAGCGACCTTGATCTCACCTTGAGCCTGGTAATGGGTGGCGGCCGTACATTGCCCCTGATGCCCGCCATGCTCGATACGTTGCAGAAGACTATCGCCAAGGGGTTGATGAAAGTCCACGTCACCGGCTCGGTGAGTAAGGTGGAGGTCAGTGTGGAACCCGTCCCGTTCCTGGTGGAACCGGTAAAGGAAATGTTCAAAAGCACGGGTAAGAAGTAACACTACTTGTTAATACCGAATCCCATATGCCTCTCGCTCGAAAGGATTGTCGAGGTAAGGATTCTTGCCTCGGTACCAGAGCCACAAGCTGCAACCCAGGTATGCCGGTAGAAAGAACGGTCCCCAGCGCATGTACTGTCTCACATGCACGTGTTCATGATCGCGCGAGACTTCCAATTCCTTGAGCGTTTGCCCGAAGATTACATGCCCCATCGTGAGGGCTGCAACATTGCCCGCTAACAGATGGCGATGCAGCAGCCACTTCATGAAGCCGCCGTGGAATTCGACGACGCCTCTCACCACGTGCACCCTGCCCCCGGTGAGCAGATTTATCAGGCCAAGGTATAGGCCGAGGAACGTGTTGGGGCTGGCCCAGAGATAGCCGAGCACCCACAGTACTCTATTCATGTCGGAGGGCTTCGATCGGATCGAGTCGGGCTGCTCTGCGGGAAGGATACCAGCCGAAGAGTACTCCCACGCTGACCGAAGCAAAGAACGCCAGAAAGACGCTCGGTTCATGTAGCTTGGTAGGAAGGTGTGTGCCAAAGTACTTTCCGACGGGAGGTGCCAGGAAGATAATCGCGAAACCTACGGCAACGCCGATAAGGCCACCCACCGTGGTCTGCACCAGTGCTTCCACGAGGAACTGGAAGGTGACATCGCCTCGTTTGGCCCCAAGAGCCCGGCGGATACCAATCTCGCGGGTACGCTCCGTCACCGTGGCCAGCATGATGTTCATAATCCCGATGCCACCCACCAGCAGCGAAATACCGGCAATGGCTGCCATCTGAATTCGATAGCGATCACGGGTACGCTCTGCTTTCTCCAGTTTGTCGAGAGGTACGTTGACGTTCCAGTCCTTTTTACCACGGTGGTACATTTCGAGTTGGGCACTGACCATCTCAGCAGTTGCACGCACCTGGTCCATCCGTTCGACCGTCAGAATGATCTGGCTGAGCTGCACTTGTTCAGCGCCTCGCATACCACTACTGCGGATGATGGCGGTATCCCCAAGCAGGGCCCGGCTGGCTGCCAGTGGAATGTAGATATCGGTGTTGTAGTTTTCGATATCGGCACCGCTGGTGCTCGGGGACCGATCCCGCATCACACCTACCACCGTAAAGGCTGGATTCTTGTAGGAGAAACGAATGACCTTGTTGATGGGATCTTCGCCAGGGAAAAGGATACGGGCCGTTTCGGATCCGAGCACACAGACGTTGCGAGGCACGGGTAGCTCATCGGCTTCGACGATGAAGCGTCCAGAACCTATTTTGTCGCCGATGCCGAAGATGGTGGCATACTGCGGTGTGGTTGAAACCACTCGCGTCGTATGGGATCGGGCTTCCGTCACTGGCATGACCTCTGCTTTGAAGGTGCGCAGCGGAAGCGGCGTGCTGACGAGATTCGGGATGGTATTGCGGAACCGTTCATAGTCTGAGTCGGTCAGGCCATATTTGGCAACAAACGATCGTCGACCACTCGAGGCGTCATCGGGTGGCTTGATACTGACTGCCACGATATTGGTGGCACCTTCACGCATAATGTCATCCAGGGCATCCTGCATGGATCCTTCGCCAAATGCCATCAGGGCGATGACTGCGGACGTGCCGATGATGATGCCGAGCACAGAGAGGAACGAGCGAAGTTTGTGAAGCCAGAGGTTGCGAATAGCGGTGATGAAGCTGCGACGCAGCTTGGGGCCACCGATCGGGGTCAGGGCCAGCACGAGTGGCACGACCAGCACGGAGCCACCCAGCATATACGGCCAGTAGCTCAGGGCAACTTCCAGGTAGTATTCGAGATTGTCGAGCATCAGGAGCCGGGAGTTAGAAGCCAGAAGTCAGGAATCAGGCCGCGTGGTGTTTCTTCGGTGGTATCGCCTTGTTTCGAACATCGCTTTCAATGTGCCCATCGCGAAGGCGAATGACACGACGAGCCCACTCGGCAATATCGTTTTCATGTGTCACCATGATGATGGTCTTCCCCATTTCATTGAGGCCCAGCAGCATGGTCATGATTTCATTGGAGGTCTTGGTATCAAGGTTACCCGTCGCTTCGTCTGCCAGGATAATGTGCGGATCGTTAATGAGCGAGCGGGCAATTGCTACACGTTGCTGCTGACCACCAGAGAGCTGCGGTGGACGGTGATCCAGTCGCTGGCCGAGACCGACCATCTCAGCCAGACGGATGCAGCGAGCCCTGGTCTGCGAGTTCACCTTGCCCTGATAAAGCAGTGGGACTTCGATGTTTTCGATCACCGTGTACTGAGCAATAAGGTTGTAAGCCTGGAAGATGAAACCGAGGTATTTGCTTCGTACTTCGGATAGTTGATCGTCAGCCATCCGGGAAACATCCTGGCCGGCAAGGAAATAGTTGCCGGCGGAAGGACGGTCGAGACAGCCCAGGAGATTGAGGAGGGTGGACTTGCCCGAGCCGGACGGGCCCATGAGGGCGACAAAGTCCCCCTCTTCGAAATCAATGCTGACACCACGCAGGGCGTGCACTGTTTCGGAGCCCATCTGGTAGGTCTTTTTCAGGTTGATGACCCTGGCAATAGCAGCCATTAGTTCGCGGCTCCCTTGGCGGCACCACGATCCTTGCCTGAAGGACGGCCTTCCCCCTTGGCTGCAGCGGTGGATGGTGGACGTTGTGAAGGCGAAGTGCCTTGGGCTACTCTGCCATTTGCTCCTGGTTTTCCACCAGACTTTTCGCCTGTCTTGCCTGCGCCACCTTTGCGGGCCCCTCGGTCTTTCATCATGGCACTGACATCAATGTTGACGTTGCCTTGCAGATCATTCACCTTCTCGGCATAAGCACGCGCGTTGAGGACGATCTGCTCGCCTTCCTTGATTTCGGAAGCTGGCAGGATTTCCACAAACTTGTAGTCGTTCAAGCCGGTCTTGACCGTTCGCTTCTCAATGGCTGTCTCGGTGCGGACGTAGCAGAACTTCTTGCCACCCGATTCGAGTACCGCCTGGACAGGCAGGCGAAGGACATTCTTGCGCTCGTCGATCTTGACCGTGACTTCCGCAGACATGCTGGGCTTCAGATTCTCGACAACTTCATCAATGCTGACAACCGTCTGGTAAACTTTCACATCGCTCGACATCCAGTCGGTGGACGATGCAACGGCTGCGATCATCTTCACGTGTCCCGAGAGCGGTTTTTCCAGGCCAGCGACTTTGATGCTGGCGGGCATGCCCTCTTCGACGATTTCTTCGTCCAGATGCGCCAGGTCGTTTTTGATTTCCTTTTGTCCAATCATGAATGGAATGATGCTTGGAAGGGCGGCATGGAACCCGGGAACTGCCTGGGCAGCAATAATGTGACCAACCTGACTGAAGCTGTGACCTGCATCATATGCATAATTGAACCCGGTCGGAGCAGTAACATCTCCCTTGAGGCGACCCACGAGAGCTTCATTGACTTTCACGCGGGCTATCATGCGGCTGAGGTTAGGAATACGCATCAGCTTCTGTCCTTCCTTCACCGGTGCACCAACTTCAATGGTGGAGGATTGGGAAGTGCCGCCAAAACGCGACGATTCCGGGATAAAGTAAATCACCATGCCTTCGTGCGGAGCAACGATGCGGCAATTCCGCATGTCCTGTTCGAGATCATCACGCTTCTGTGTTTCCTGTTTGAGGATCAACTCGGCTGAAGTGAGCTTGGCTTGAGCCTGAGCACGCTTGGATTCCGAATTTGATTTGGCGATTTCCACTGCAAGCTGGGCCTGCTCCAGTTTGTTGAGCAGATCAATCTCCATACGCTTGTTGTCAAAGCTGAGGGTATCGTATTCCTTGGCAAGCTTGTCGAGATCGACCGCAGCTTTGTCGAGACGGGTTTCGTCGTTGAGCTTCTGATTGGCTGACAGGTAGCCGCGAATGAACATGCGGTTCGACCAGCCAAGCTTGTCACGCCATTGCATGAGGTCAGCGTTGGCGAGCTTGATACGGGAATCGATGTCGAACTGCTTCTGCTGCTTCTCCGCCTTGGTGAACTTCTGAAGGTCAATCTTGGCGATTTCAAAGTTGCTGAAGGCGGTCAGCTCAGCAGACTTGTTCTCATTCTCAACAATCTTGAGGTTGGCCTTGGCCTGCTCATAGAGGTCGTTCTTTTCTTCAACAACGATGTGCTGGTTGTTGAGTTGTTCCCGCAAGCTGGCATCTTCGAGTTGCATCAGGAGGTCACCCTTTTTGACGCGGGAGCCGTCATCAATGACCCATTTGATAGATGAGGCAGCAGTGGAGCCACGGCCACTGGCACGTACCATGCAGATGATTTCGGTGTTGCGGGCTGCTTCGAGTTCGCCCTTTTCCACAAACGTCAGATGCACGTCGCCTTTGGCGAGTGGCTGTGTCTCAAGGTTCTTGGGTGGACCTTCAGGTTGGGTGAACTGGCCATAGCCCCAGTAACCGGCAATACCAATGATGGCCAGCACAATGGTCCCGAAAATCACGGGAGTCCAGCTGCGCTTGGGGCGGGCAGGCACTCCGACCGGTTCGTCCAGAGTGCTGAGTCGTTTCATTAAATCATCGGGAACCTGATGCACCGTGTGTTCACTGGCGGGAGGGTTCTGCGTCTCGGGTGAGGTTGTCATCAATCCAAACTCCTCGGCTGTCAATCTGCATCAGTTCCAGGTCGCGGTACAGTTCCATCCGGGTGATCAGGTAGTTGATCCAGGTGGTGTACAAATTGTTTTGCGCCTGTGGCACACCACGCTGGGCTTGAAGAAGCTGCAGGGTGGCGGTACCGGCGGCGGCGGCGGTGTCGCGGGTAACTCCAGGTTCAGCAGGAGCCTGAAGTTGTTCCCGTGACTGATTCACCTGCGAGTAGATCAGCAGCAGAGCCCGCTGCTGAATCTTGTAGGTGGCCTCCAGTTGCTGCAGCCTGCGTACCCGGGATCGCACTTGCAAGAGGATCAGGTCTTGAACAGCTTGCAGGTTACGCCGTTGTCGCTGGTAGGTAATCAGGCTGGCCCGGTAGTTATTTCGTTCAATCCGCCGAACCAGAGGCAGTTCGGTGTTGAAGATCAACTGATGGCGGGTGTTGTTGCCATCAAAGTTGAAAGCCTGTCCCACCACACCGGGAGGTGGGGCGAGCATAGTTGCATTATAGCGTACATCGAATGTTCCTAGGAGTGAATTCGCAAACACGGCCACTTTCCGCCAGCTATCTACCAATTGTGCCTGTTGATTCATTAAATCCAGCCGGTTTGCGATGGCGACGTTGCCCACCAGGTCATGGGCCTCATCAAGATTTAATCGCAAAAGATCGCGTCCTTCGAGATTGGTAGGAGGTAATTGTGGCCAGAGCTGGTTAAAGGCCGCCTGCCGTTCAGCACGTGCTTCATCGAAAACGAGAGAAAAACGCGCTTCGATCTGGCGGAAGATTGCTTCTTGCAATGCCTTCCTGAGCCGTTCGTTTTTCTCAGCCAGCCAGGGCCGTGACTGGTAATCGCTAAGCAGTGCATCCATGGCCCCGATCTCATATTCCTGACGAGCCAGCGTGATCAGTTTTTCCAGCTCAGGTGGCACGGGTAATTCTGCATCAATCAGATCTTCACGCTGATCAATCAGACGATCACGAAGCATTTGTTGCCTTGTGAGGGGAGAAGTAGATTCCTGGTAGATTGCCGAGAAGGCAGCCGCACCATTGAGAAGCGGAGCCTGCCCGAGCACGCTGAGCGCACTGCTGATCGTTGCAGCAGCAGGAGTATGACCACTATTGCGTGTTTTCCAAAATGCCAGACGGACTGGGAAGTTGTTATTGAATTGAGTACCAGCGGTGAGTGGATTCGTGTTAACGAGTTCAAGCATGGCTCGACGGAGTGAACCAGTTCCATCTTCTTTCAATTGCAGTTTGCTGAAGGCTTCGCCCATCTTGCGGGCATCCAGTTCGAGCTTCTGGAAGCGAAAGAGCTGTTCACGCAGATCTTTCAGCACATTCACATCAGGTTCCAGTGGCACATCCGTTGGAACACCCAGCTGGAGCTTGAACTGTTCGATGGAGTCAAGATACGTCACCTTCTGAGCAAGCAGTGCCGTTTCAGCATCCAGCAACTGCTGTTCGACCTGATCAACCTGGAGTGGGGACAGACCGCCTCCCTTGGCGAACTCGCGGTAGAAGACAAGCAAGTCTTTCAGGTCATCGACGTTGCGTTGCTGGAGTTCAATGTTGAGTTTGCGCTGAACTGTTGGATAGAAACCTACCGTTGGCGCGATGCCACGCACTACGCCCGCCGCGACGATTGTCCCTGCGCCAGTCACCAGGGTCGGTGCTCCACCGGGAGCACCGCTGCCGGGGCCGCTGGCGATCTGTACGAAAAACTCTTTGTTGAAACGCGCAAAGCGGCGGACTTCGTAAAGCAGATCACGTTCAGCTTGAGTCAGCGGTTCCAGTGCTACCGCCCGGCCACCTCCACGCAATAATGGCTGAGAGATGTCGAATACCAGGTTCGAGGTGCTGATCGTCGGCCGATTGTTGCTCGACAGATCCACCACGGTCTGATTAGCAAGTCGCAGCAGTAGTGCTGCACCAGTGGCAAACTGCTGACTGACACCTCCAAGACTGTTGAGTTGAAGGTTATTGGTTGGACCATACTCGGACTCTGATGCCGTCCACTGCCGTAATGCTTCCTGTGTAGCCAGGAACTGAGGAAGAAAGTTGAATTGTTCTGTAGTAACCGGCAAAGCAGCCAGGTACAAGGTTTCACGCTGAGCCTGGAACTCGCGACTATTGATGAGCGCCAGTTCGAGAGACTGATCGAGATTGATCAGGTAGGGCTGCCGCGCCGGCTCACTCACCGGGCTGGGGGTGATGGGCTGAATAGACTCCTGTGCTTTTTCCCTGGCCCGATTGATGGAATCGAACTGGGCCAGCATTTCGAGGTAGCCAGTCCCTTCGGTGTAATTCACATTGCTGGGTCGTTGCGATTTGGGGGCAGTAAACCACGCGGCAGGGTCATCGGGCGGCATCGCCGGCGTATCGGGGTTATCCAGATCTGCAAAGCGGGAAAGAGGATGTGGATATATCCAGTAATTCAGAAGCGGCCAGCGCTCGTCACTGCTCTTACTTGTCAGAAGCGCATCCACATCCGCATCAGCGCGTTCCCGGAAGAAATGCCTCGTGCATCCTGTCAGCACCAGCAGCGCCAAAAGCAAAACGACAAGGGTTCTGCCGCCAGCACCTGGGGAGAGCGAGGTTCGACGTGCGGCCCGCACCAGCATGATTGACCTTTCTCTTACCCAATCGGAGTAACCTGCATTGCAGGTATCGTCCGCAAACCTTACCCTGCTTCATGGACATCGAAAAAATGAAAAGCTTTTCTGAGGGACTAGGCAAAATGCGGTATCTGCGAATCTTCGCTGTCATGCTTTTGATGAATATCGCTGGGCCAGCTCATGCGCAATCAACAGGGAACCATCCGGAAGCATTGCTCAAAAAGGCAGCCACACTTATTCAAAACATGCTGGAGGAGTTCCTCCCCGAGCACGACCAGTGGTTTACCCAGCACTTCTATTCGGGAGTGCCCAAGGAAAAGCTCCTGCAGACGCTGAAAGGAATTCGTCAGCAATTGGGCCCGGTGGCACGCAGCCGCATATGCAAAGTGATCGATGCATCGTCAGGAGAACTGGAGTTTGTGGGCAGCAATGGGAATCGACTCCGGGCTGTCATCCGCATGGAACCCCAGGCTCCGCACGGTTGCACCTATCTGCTCTTCAGTAACGTGGATGAAGGCCAAGATACCTGGCCGCAACTCAGTGCTGATCTCATGCGTCTCCCCGGCGAGAAAGCTGCTTCGGTACACCTGATTGCCCCGCAGAAGTCCCGACGCTTCGTCTTTCGCCAGACTGATCCCCTTGCTGTCGGTTCTTCTTTTAAATTGCTGGTCCTCAACCAACTGGCTGACGAGATCAGCAGTGGCACACGGAAATGGGCAGACACCGTCAGCCTGCAACAGGAAGGGCGTTCTCTCCCTTCAGGCATCCTCCAGGATTGGCCTGTTGGCAGTCCAGTCACCTTGCACACGCTGGCCGGCTTGATGATTACCCGCAGCGACAATACTGCTGCGGACCATCTCATGCTGACACTGGGACGAGAATCTCTGGAGCAACAGCAAGCCAGATGCAAGGTGCTCTACCCGGAACGTAATTGCCCTTTCCTTCGTACGAGCGAGCTATTCAAAATCAAACTCATCAGCCCGGAGCATGTTTGCACCAACTATCCACTGCGCAGCGAGGATGCCAAGCGCACCCTGTTGAAACAACTGGAGAAAACGCCACTCTCTCAGCCTCGCATATACACCAAGCCGGTGGCCATTGATCAGGTGGAATGGTTTTACACTACCGATGATCTGTGCCAGATGATGGAGCGATTGAAAGTGTCGAATGAATGGCCGCGAGTGCAACCCTTACTATCTATCGTAAAGCCATTCGATATTGATGATTACGCCTGGGAATATCTGGGCTTTAAAGGCGGAGCTGAAGTAGGCGTGCTCAATCTCACACTCCTGGGTAAACTGCGTGGCAAAGACGAATGGTACACCGTCTCCTTCACCTGGAACCGTACCGATGAACCGATCGATGAGCCAGGATGGATTCGCATCGTACAGCGTGCCATGCTGCTGATTGAACGTGGAAAATAACGTTACAATCGGTTAGGCTATTCATGGCGAACGGCAGTTGTCCGACGCAATTGAGTCATGATCTCGACCTGGAATGATACATGGATACCGCACCAGCCCATTCGAACGAACCAGTCACGCTTCCAGTGCCTGCCATGCCTCGGGACACTCGTTTTGACGTCACGCCCTATGTACCCGATGGAGGCTTCAGTGCAGTAGGGCTCATCGTTCTACTTCTGGGTCTGGCTGTTGCTGGTGTCATCATGGGTGTCGTATGCCATTACGTGAGCAAGTGGTTCTATATGATCGTGGTTTTCCCCATGGTCATTGGTTTTGTCATCGGAGGTGTTGGTTCGGTGCTGGTTAAGACTGGCAAAGTGCGTGCTCCCTGGCTTGCTGGAGTAGCAGGACTCCTGGCTGGCATTCTCGCGATGACGACGACGCACTACCTGGACTATCGAGAGTTTGCGAATCTCATTCAGGAAAACAAATTCAATGTGCACAAGGGCGCCATCTTCGCGCCCAAGGAAGAGAATGCCCTTGCCAAGAAAATGCTCAAGGTCAAGAGCTTCGCGGATTACATCGACTTTGCAGCTGAACAAGGTGTCAGCATCAAGCGTGCAGCAGGCGGTAACGACAAGGGCATGAACCTGGGTTACTACGGTACGTATATTTACTGGCTCGTGGAAACGCTTATCGTGGCTGGTATCGTCTTCACCATGACCCGCAAGCCTGCCCAGGAGCCGTTCTGTCCGCTGACGAATGAATGGAAGACCGAACGCTGCGGTGATAACTTCATGGTCCCGCAGGAGCTCGGCCTCGATGCGGTGGCGGAGGCATTGAAGAATGGCGAACTCGGCAAGATTGCCGAGGTGAAGTCGTTGGGAGCAGCCAGCCCGGAGTCGTCCATTCCTACCCGGCTTTATATCTACGCCAGTCCGCAACACAGCGAGCAATGCACGCTCGACGTCCGGCTCAACAAGTTTGTGCCAGGCAAGAACGGTGCTGTCGAAGAGAAGCAAATGGTGATGGCGACCTACCCTGCCGCTGCGCTGGGTGCGTTTGTGACGCTGTGTGGTTAGCTGAATAACACCCGTCTCACCTCGTCCATATCCTTCAATAACTTGGCAGGCTTCTCCGCCGCCAGCTGTTCTGCTGTCATCGCCCCTGTGGGCACTACCCACACTGGCACCCCGGCAGCGTGGGCACATTGAATGTCTACCACCATGTCGCCCACATAAATGGTGTCGCTTGCCGTGGTACCGAAGTGAGCCAATGCAGCATGCAACATATCTGGTGCTGGCTTGTGACGAGGTACATCATCCGGTCCGAAGACTTTCTCAATCGGAGGCAGAATGCCAAGGTGAACGAGAAGCTGTTCGGTGTAGGGCCGCTTCTTATTGCTGCACACACCCAGCTTAACACCTGCTTGTTGGAGTTGCTGGAGTAAGGGCACCACACCAGGAAGCAACTCGGTGCCGGTGAGCATCAGCGTGGCATAGTGCTGGCGATATTCGACGATATCCGCTTCGACATCAGGGTCGGGCACCGCATTCAGGATGAGGTGATCGAGCCCCCAGCCGACATGCTTTTTGACTGCCTCCAGTTCCAGCGGGCCATGGCCTTTGCTCCGCCGCACAGCATTCACCGAGGCAGCGATGCCGGGAAAACCGTCAGCCAGGGTGCCATCAAAATCGAACAGCATCAGTTTGGGTAAGTTCATTCCCCTGTTATAGGGCCACACCTCCGCTTGTCAGGTTCCGGGGGATGGGGTATTTCTGTGGCACAGGATTTACCTCAGTAATGAACAGGTATGGATGGAACCATGCTGCAGATGTTATCCCGTGACTACTGGACCTGGCCGCGCATCCGCCAGACTCTCATCGTGCTGCTCGCTGTGTTGCTCGTCATCAAAGCTGTCATTGCTGTGGGCTTTCGTGAGAACGACTTCACCTGGCATCGCAATGGCGGAGCACGGTTCCTGAAAGGCACGACGGAACTCTACGAGAATTATCCCGTCGTCCGCATGATGATGAATACCCTGATTGCCATTGGCCCATCCATCCCCACTCGCCTTGTCGTGTTCTGTCTATCTGTCGGATTGCTATTGCTCTGCTACCGCTGGTGGCGAGTGATGGCGAAGGATCAAGGCAGCCTGTCGCCACTGTTGGAGGACCTCGCCGCTCTTGGTGCTGCGGTCATGTTTCTTCAGATTCTTTACCGCGATCTAGATGAGTGTGGACTGCAGCTGATTACGCTGTTCTTCCTGACTGCAGGAGCCTATAGCTTGCATCGAGGCAAAGCGATTCAAGGTGGCTTCTGGCTCGCCGTTGCGGCGTTGTATAAACTCAGCCCGATTCTCACTCTACCATTCCTCCTTTGGAAGAGGCAGTGGAAAGCTGCCACGGCTCAAGTGGTGTTCATCGGTCTGCTGTCCCTTTTGCCTGCTCTGTACCTGGGAGTAGATGGAGCTTGGAAAGCCCACCAGGCGTTCTTTACCAACTCCCGTCTCGTGGCAGCGACCAAAGCAGCTTACCCCTACTATCTCGACCGCGAAGCACCCAAGCCACAGAACCAGTCGCTGCAAGCGATGATCGCTCGCTATGTGATGCACTTCCCAGAAGATCATCCTGTCTATCAACCCAGCCCGCTGTTCCTGCAGTTCGGCAACCTCGAAGGCTTACCCGCCTACTACACTGTGCGAGCCATCATGCTCGTCCTGGGCCTGGGGCTTGCCTGGTATTTCTGGCCCAGGGGGACGCGTCTCCTCCCCTTACGAAGGGGAGGTCGGGAGGGGTTGCAACATGCGGTGTCCTTGCGTGATCCAGACCCCCTCCAACTCCCCCTTGCCAAGGGGGAGAGCAGGATACGTTCTGATGAATGGGCCATCGTCTGCCTGATGTGCGCCCTTGGCTCGCCCTTCTGCTGGAAGCAGCACCTCGTTGTCGGCTTGCCCCTGGCCTATCTCGCCATGAGGCAACTGGTCCTGCAACCCACCCGTGCCCGACTGGTGGCCATAGCAACACTTACTGTTGTGATCCTCGTACCGATCTATTCACTGTTGGGCCGGCAGGGGGGCATCCTCTGGGCCAGTTACAAGTTCGAGTGTATGGCCATGCTGGGATTGATGGGAATGGTGATGGTGGGGACACGACGGTGCAGTAAAGCTCTACCGGGAGAATCAGAGCTTCCACAATTGAAGGCTGCTTGATACACGACTTGAATCATGAACATTCACCTTTTTCATTGCATCGATCATCCGATCAAGTTGTAATCCAGTTCAGAATGATTCCCTTGCAACTTGCTACTCAACGACTCACCCAACCCGAGAGAACCATCACTCTCGAACGCCTCTCCATTGAATTAACTCGCCTCTGCAACAAAGGGTGCTGTTTCTGTTATAACGGTAGCTCTTCCCAGGGTGAAACGGTCTGGCAAGTCGATGATCTGGTGGCGTTTGTTCTGGATGCAGCCGAGCACGGCGTACGGGCGGTTTCTTTCGGTGGTGGTGAACCACTGCAATATCCGGGGCTGTTCGATGTGCTCGCAGCACTCGAGGGAAAGCTATTCCGCTCCTTCACCACCAATGGCCTGTTACTCCAGCACAATTGGGTTGAAGTCGTGGCAAGCCGGCCTGACAAGGTGCATGTATCAATCCACTTCCCTGATCATGCTGCTGAGGTTACTCGCGTGATGGCACAGGTGCAGCAGTTACAGGCAGCAGGTATCCGCAGTGGTATCAATCTATTGGTGCAACAGTCGAAGTTGACTGCCGTGGCAAAGATCGTGCAAAGACTGCATGCGTCGGGCATCACCAACGACCGCATCATCTATCTGCCCATGCGGCATCAGGACACGCCCACCGCCCACGAGATCGCTGCATTGGCCGGTGGTCAGTTTCAGTCGATGACGTGCCTGACCCACTGCCACCGCAGCCCTCGGTTCTGCTCGATCAACTGGCAGGGTGAAGTGGCATGGTGTTCCTACACTCGTTCCCGGATGACGCTGCAGAAACTCAGCTACCAGCATCTCGTCGATACACTCTCTCTCATCGACCTGGAGTACTGTGGCAATGCGTGATACCTGCGACTTCCCGGCTGCCCACAGTATGGACACCACTTGGTTCGCCATTGATCAGGAGGGGAACCTCGGCATCTTTGAATCGCGTGAGAATGGCCCCGTGCCCGCACAGTTCTCCGTGCAGGATATGGGGTACCAAGTGCTTCAGATAGCTCGTGAGGAAGTCTTCTCTGGCCGTAAGCCTATTGATTTGTCCATTGTCAAAGAATCAAGCCGACAATCACACATTGATGCCATGCAATTTTTTAGTTCTTATGCGCCATCGCTGATGCAACAGATGGAGGTGATTACACCATCTCCTATTTCGTGGTTCTTCAACAGATTGTCATTAGGTCTTTATCAACCTAAAGCACGGCTCATCCCAATCAAGAAATCACCCAGTTCAGATTCGATGGATTCAACCATCACCCACGACAATATCGTGGTCGAAGTTTCCTCATGGGATGCACTTATGACGCTAGGTCTTTCTGGAACTATACATCGTTTAGTAACTCTTAATGAATCGGTTGTGGTCGCTTTAGACCAACTGTCGAAAGCTGATTGGGAAAAAATGCACAACCACAACGTCTGTGTGTTCTGTTGCGATTTCCCCATAGAGCTTTATCAAGACGTCGCGCTTGGCTTCTTTCATTATGATGGTGACTCATCATGGTATCAACGACTGCACATGCCGGTAAATCCACTGAAGATGTTCGAGTTACAGGACAAGCTTCCCGCGGAGTTGCCTCGCTTGCACCTGCCCTTTAAATTCGCCGATCAACCCCACTACCAACCACTAACAACCATGGAGTGCAACACCTGGGGCGATACCTCCTATTACACAGTGCCAGGTACGACCAACAAACAACAGATAAAACCTATCCCCGGCAGGGAGGAAGCGTACCGGAAGTGGTACCACGAGGAGTACTTACCCCACAAAGACGACTGGTATCAGGATATTGCCGTGGAAGCGCCGAAGTAATTCGTGGAGTATACTCGCATCCATATCGGCCAGACAGCACTACCCATACCTGGCACGAATTCTTTCTCGCCGACGATTTTCCACCTGTTCACTTGCCACCGTATTAGTGTCGGATAAGTTGCGTTTGTACACTATCGTTTCCCTATTCAGACAAGGAACCTGCTATGCCTCCCGCACCCAACGCTTCACACAAGGCTCTCGCCGACGATAAGGAACTCATGAATGCCCTCGGGCAGATTGAGAAGACCTTCGGCAGGGGTGCCATCATGCAACTCGGAGAGCATTCCGTCTCCGACATACCAGGCATATCCACCGGGGCCTTGTCCCTCGACCTGGCCCTGGGTGGCAAAGGGTTCCCCCGTGGCCGCATCATTGAAATCTTCGGCCCTGAATCAAGCGGTAAAACCACCATTGCTTTGCATGCTGTCGCTGCTGCTCAAAAACAGGGAGGCGTAGCAGCATTCATCGATGCAGAACATGCCCTCGACCCTTCCTGGGCCAAACGCATCGGCGTTGATCTTGAAGCCCTGCTTGTGAGCCAGCCTTCTAATGGTGAAGAGGCGCTCAAGATCGCCGAAATGCTGGTGAAGAGCAACGCAGTCGACATCATCGTCATCGACTCGGTTGCTGCTCTGGTTCCCAAGAACGAAGTGGAAGGCGAGATTGGCGATTCCCACGTCGGCCTGCAGGCTCGTCTCATGAGCCAGGCACTGCGAATCCTCAATCCGGTCATCTCCAAGACCAAGACCTGCATCATCTTCATCAACCAGATCCGCCAGAAGATTGGTGTGATGTTCGGTTCCCCCGAAACCACCGCAGGCGGCCTGGCATTGAAGTTTTATGCTTCAGTCCGTCTCGATGTCCGCAAGATCAGCACCGTTAAGGATGGCGAAGAATCGGTCGGCTCGCGTATCAGAGCCAAGGTGGTCAAGAACAAGATTGCTCCACCATTTCGTAGTGCTGAGTTCGATCTGATGTATGACCATGGCATCAGCCGGGCCGGGGACCTCATCGATCTGGCTGTTGAAGATGGCTTCCTCGAAAAGAGCGGTGCCTGGCTGAACTACGGCGAAATCCGTCTTGGCAACGGTCGTGAAAACGCCAAGCAGTATCTCAGCGAGCATCCCAAGGTGCTGGAAGAGATTACACGGAAGATTCTCGATAAGCGTGTGCCTGAACTGAAGAGTGCCATTGCCAGTATGGCAGCGGAAGAGAAAGCCGCTCCTCCCGCCCCACCGGAAAAGAACGGCAAGCCGGAAGGAAAAAAGGGGAAGGGGGAGTAGAGAACCTATAGCATGCCAGCAACCATGTCGTGCCTGAGTAATCAGGCACAATTCGTAAGTGGACGTTTTGCCAACGGCAAGTCGGGAATGGCATTGATGAGCACATTGAGTACGTGCTGTTCCACCGACTGTTGCTCTTTCTGCAGTTGTGTTTCCACTTCAACCAATTTATCAAAATGATCAAGGAGAATTTTATCCAATTCCTCACTATAATCAGGCCATTGTTTGCGAATGATGGGTTCCAGCTGGGGCAATGTTTTGCGCCAACGATAGAGTGTCTTACCTAGAACAATATGTTCACCAGCTCCCTTGTAGCCCTCCTGAGGATTGTCTGGAGAAGAACTGACAGCTATGGAGGCAAAGTCAAATGCTTCTTTCATGGTTGTGTGGGGATAGCTACCTACCTTGAGCGGCGTCCCATTCGAATAATGACCGGCCAATGCAGCAATCCAATTCTCGGCAAAGGGATCAAACGGGTCGCCACCCTGCGATTCCTGATCGACTGAACATGCAGTGGCTACACTGACATTTTCTGCCAGACTGCTTTCCAGTATTGAATTGATAAAGCCTCCCGAATAGCACTGCTCCATCATGACTACTAAATCGCGATGTTTCGGGATTCGTTTGAGCTGCTCTGCAAATTCGCTGACCAGTATCGCGTTCTCATATGAATCGTAATAGCAGATGTAGGCTTCACTACCCTGCTTGTAGCCATGATTACTGGTGTGAATAAGGAGACTGTCTTTGGGCCCGACCTTGGTAACTAGCCAGTCTATGATCTTGATAAATTGATTCTTGGTGCCCGCCTCATCTACCTTCAGTGGGATGCTTGCTGCGCTCCACATCGTACCAGCAGGTTCTTCGATATCGTAATTGAGTGAATTATCGTAGGTTAAAACGCTAATGTTGCCTGGATCATATTTGAACTCTCGAACGAGTGTTTCGTAGAGAAAGTGGATGTCATTGACGTGGCGGCCGTTCGATTTTCCGGAAAACAGCAACGCATACCGAGAACCTGGCGCACGGGATCGAATGAGTGGAGTACTTGGTACTGGATGCTGAAGTGATGGTGTAAATAGTATTGGAGAATGGAACAATCGAAATATCGAAGGCTGATTCAACAGACGATCAGGTGGAAAATGAGCGTGAATCGTCTGGTATAGTTCGTGCGTAATCAAGTCAAACAAAAGGTAACGGCAGGGGTGAGCCCAGTTCAAGAGTGGATGATCATTGGCAAACACCATGACAGTAGGACGCGTGACTGCGAATTGAACGAGGGGAATAGGAAGTACGTCCAATGGCGCAAAAACGATAAGAGCCATAGAGTAATTGGTCCGTTGCGCAACTGCCCCTTCCTCGAGCAATACTAGGGTTTTGAAAAAGGCTTGCTGGGCAGGAGTTAGGGGTAATGCCATTTGCTGAAGCCTTTCCTTGCAGAGATCGAACACGTTACCGATTCAAGCTTCACTACAAACAGTGTATCTAACAAAAAGTCAGGCAAGAACAGAATATTCTTGCAAAAAGGATGATCGCATTCTAGGATCGGTTTATTAATCAGGGACGACTATTTTACTCACATCTTGAAAGGGAAAGCCCATGCCCCTCCGACGTGCAGGTATCGGTCTCGGATCGCTCTTCACCAGCCGGATCGATGCGGAAGACAACAAGTTCTTTGAATTGAGGGTAACGTCGACAAACTCTGGCCTGATCACTGGCAATCTGACTCGTTATGATGCAGGAATTGCGAAACAGTTAGAGTCGTTTAGCGGGAGTTTCAGTTATCGGAATCGTAAGCTCATTGCCATTTTGAAGCACCCGATAGTAGACGAAGCAGTTATAACGCTCATTGGAAAAGCACATCAAAGCAATCCATCGAAGGATCACTTCTTAATTAAATCAGACTGTAGCCTGACAGCACTGTTTAAACTCATTGACGATCGTAGTGGAGGAAACACTGGTGGTACTGCGGGAGACCCGGATGCTGAAGGTTTCAATCGT
Organism: Gemmatales bacterium; assembly: GCA_046350055.1. GTDB lineage: Bacteria > Planctomycetota > Planctomycetia > Gemmatales > HRBIN36 > JAEUIE01. The sequence goes on from JAXMBC010000001.1 coordinate 2,024,956, forward strand.
AACACGGGAGGTAATCAAAATCAGCCAATGGCTGGCATGCCACTCACAACGGGGCCAATTAATGCACGCGCCATTGCTCCAGGTTCAGTAATCGTGAAAAATGGGGCGGCTATCGTTGGTTACGATGTGAATGGCGAAATCTTTGATATCGCAGACATGGGTCCCATCTTCAGCCCCAAGGGTATTGTTTTTTACGGAACACCCGGAGCAGCCAATTCAGGCTGGGTTGTCACCATTAACGATCCAGCTTTTATTGCTACTGCCATTGAAGCACAGACTAATGTGTAACACATTAGTTATGGTCGCTGCCATGTGACTGTTGGGAATACCGCCCTTCTGGCACACCGGAATATACTCTTGAAACAATGCGTGCATGACAATGATGCTCAATTATTCGAACACTGTACGCGCCACCCGGAAGCCATGATCCATGGCTTCGGAGGTGGCATTTGCCGGACGAGAAGACCGCTGACTCGTCCTGATGAAGTAGCTATCCGCTCCCCATGATAAACTCCGTGTGATCATGACATTGGAGGAATTCGGCAGTACGCCAGCGGCTTGCTGTCGTGCATCATCATTAATGATGTCTGTTCCATAAATCGCGGGATATAGTCCTGATACCTCATGGAGCCACTCGGTCGCATTCCCATAGAGATCAAATAGGCCAAAAGGGCTGGGCGCCAGCATCCCCACCTGATGATAATGTCTATTGGCATTCTCGATAAACCATGCATATTTATTGATATTGTGAGGTGAGTTACCAAAGTAACGAATCAGCCTGGTACGGCCTCGGCACGCATACTCATACTCAGATTCTAAAGGTAAGCGATACCCTCTCAGCCGTAAGTAGCCTGGCACCGTTCGTACCTGATTCGTGTTTGCATCGATAAAGTAGCACCACTGGTCTTCCTTTAACCCTTCCCGCCGGCTGAGTTCATTGCAATAGAGCGCTGCATCGCGCCAGCGCACATTGCCAATGGGGCCATCGAGTGAAGGCGAGAAACGTTTATCGCCTGGGTCGTGTTCCGGCTTAAATTCCAGAAAATCCCGCTTGGTTACTTCTTTCATTGCCAATGCAAAGGTATGTCCGATGTACCGCCAGTGAGGGCGCTCTTTATAAGGAACGGATACTTCCATGTCGTCCGGCGACAGGCCCATGAAGAAGACACCTGGCTTCTCGAAAATCGTATACTCTGTTTCTCTCTCTCCACGATACCATAGTCTGTTTCCTCGTTCTTCCAGGGTAACATTTTTGTTCTTCCAGGCATGAAGCAGTAGCTTCTCCTGCTTCCACTGGCGGAGTAGCCAATCGCTGGCGGAATGTACTCCAGGGTCTGGATCATTTAACAACGAATCAGTCAGGAAGGCCAACAGTTTGGATTGAAGCTCACCAGTCTCTGCTAGAGAGTATTGTCCCAATACCAGTAATAACCGATACTTGAGCAATGGCGTACACGGTTCCAGTAACCGCCTTGCAAATAGATGTGCATCCACTCGAACATCGTGGCTACGAAAGATCAACTCGTTTGCCAGGGTCACTGGCAAATTCTCTATTGATGGATCGCTTAATGCTTGCCACGTTAAATCAAGGTTCCCCCATTGGATGAGACTCAGCAACATATGAGCTTGCCGAACGGCGACAGCTGCTTCTTCTTCAGGCAATGGTCGAGCTCTACGCCAAGCGCTGATCACACGGGGCTTTCCTTCCCACTCCACTACTGAGATCAAATGTGGCATGTATCCTGCTTGACTCCAAACCTGCCACTGGGACATGGCAAGATCAATGGTTTCTCCATGGCAAAGCTGCTCATCGGTACCACGTGCGGGCGACCAGGTGACGGCATAACGCAACGCTGACCGTTTCTGCTGAATGAGAGGCTCGAGCTTGTCAGCCAGAGGAGCGAATTCTCTGCTCCACCATTCTTCGATCTCGTAACCTGGCCCTTCACCCTCGGAGATAGTTGCCTGAGCCAGTTCCCAAGCCTTTTGAAGATACTGCTGGCGATGATGATCTTCCGGTTTGATCTGTTCTGCAGCCAGACAGAGAAGCCTGGCATGCAGTAGATTACTTAGCCCATCCTTCTTTGAGTCGATCACTTGTTCAAAGGATTTCAACAAAGCACCTATCTCCTTAACCTCTTGGAGAAGCAAGGATGTAACAGCATGCAGGTAGGCTGAATTGCGGGAATCTACCGACTTCATCTCCACATAGCGTTTCAGGCATAACTGCGTTGAGTGGGTATCACCATTGCTGGCAAAGTAATGTGCCAGGTTCCAGTCCAACTGATCCCAGTTGCCCACGTTCTTAGCCAGATTGACAAGATCTACTGAAATGAACGGTTCTGTTCTCAATTCGTAGGCCACGCGAACAAGATCTGCATAGATGATCCCCAGTTCCATCTTTTTTTCTACCTTCAAACGACGAGCTTGCTCGCCCATCTTCCGGAAATATTCTTCACGGGATTGTTTCGGTAAAGGCGGAACCCAACTCACATCATGGTGGATATTGAAGTCAGCCAGGGTCAGCCGAAACTTGTCCTTGGAGAGTGCGTATCCAAAGGAAGCCGCGAAAGAATCTTGTCCGCGCTGAGATGGAATACTGCGTATCAAATGAGTCAATGCCAGTTGTTTGTCACCAGAATTTGTGACGGTCGAAATAACCGGGATCATTCTCCTATCAAGATCAAGGATACCCGTGCGATGAAGAACAGCATTGTTGGCAAGTAACCAGTCCTTGTTCATCTCCAGGTAGTTCTCTTCCAGAATGCTCAGTCCCAACCGGAAGGGTAATCGATCGGCATCTGGAATTGAAATCCACACATACCGCACTTCCTTCGCGCCAGGTTGTGGTTCCACTTCATATGCTGACAGTTCGATCGGCATCCAACCCTTGGACAGTGCTGCCTTCTCTTGCACTTTCACATCAGCTGCACTCAGGTCGGTAGCAATGGTCCACTTTGGTTCCGTTGCTTGCAAGTGATCCCGATACCAGATCACCGCTACCTTCAAACCGGATGCAGTGGAATATGGTCGACATCGGATCGGGCGATACCCGAAGCCGGTCATCTGCTTCAACAGGGGATGCAATTCCGTCCATGGCAATGCCGCACAAATAGCATAACTTTCCTGCAAGAGCCCCCCTGCCGCTTTGATCTGTTGCTTCAATGCCTCCGGCACTGGAGGCAGGCCTGAAGGCACTAGAATCAGCGGTTCCCTCTTCGCTCCTGGCTCTGTCAGCTTCTTGAGTTCTGCGATCACCTGTTGCTGCGGCTGCATCTTCTTCAAATGCTCTACGACCATCACTACATTGTTCACCGGTAAAGCAGTGAGCAAACGCACGACTGCATGGATATCGCCACCGTATAGTTGCAGGAAGAAAGTGGTAGCCACGGTGGCTCGTTGCTTATCTTTCTGATTCCAGCATTCCACCTGCCAGGCGGAATGTAGCTGAGTATAGACTGGCTTGAGATGCTGCAGCCAGAGAGGCAGATACACGGTCGATTGTGGATCGAGCAAATCATTCACCACCCGCCTGGCAGCATGATCCCACCGTTCATCTTGTGGCGCGGCTTTGCTGAGATTGACTGCAGCAATGAGTCGTTTGGAAGGATGTAGTTTGTCATTCCCCAAGATCTGCCAGAGTTGTTGCACGAACTCAGCCTTCGGCGCCTGCCGCAAATGTTCATGCACCAGCAAAGCATCTGGCGGCTCCAGCTTTTGCATCAGTGGGTAAAGTTCCGCCTCAATCGCTGGTTCTTTTTCAGACAGTGTGAGAAGCACGCGTGACAGCTTGCGTGGATCATTCTTGATTTCGCTACGCCGTGTGCGCAAATCGACTTCATGCTGCGTCAGGTTTGTTCGAAAAGATTGAATGACGGGACGGATTTCCGAGGCATCACCTTCCAGCAGAAGCCGCTGTTCTGCACTGATCCGACCCTGCAGATCGCTCATCGACTTCACTGCAAAATAGCTCGATATGCCCGTCGCCAATAGCAGGATAATGGCAATCGTCGCTAGCGAGACAGCCAGGGTGCGATTGCGACGAGCCCAGCGTTCCAGCTTACCCACTACTCCGACTGGGCGAGCTTCCACTGGCTCCGACTTAAGGTAACGTCGCAAGTCGGCTGCAAACGCCCCGCAGCTGCTGTACCGGTCACTGATTTTCTTCGACAGCGCTTTGAGACAGATGTTTTCCAGATCTCGCGGGATACTGTCCTTGAGAGAACGCAGACTGGGGGCGTCATCACGCACAATGGCCCGCAGAATCACGTTGCCCGCTCCACGAAAAGGCAACTCATCCGTCAGCATCTGGAACAGGCAGATGGCCAAACTGTATTGGTCGCTGGCCTGGCCGATAAGCTCGATCTGGCCATTGGCCTGTTCCGGGCTCATGTAGATGATCGTACCGATCAGCTGACCTTCTTCGGTCATCGATTCATCCAGCCCCTCTCGCTTGGCCAGTCCGAAATCCAGGATGCGAGGTTGGCCGTATGCATCAAGGATGATATTGGCCGGCTTGATATCCCGATGAATGACTTTTTCCTGATGGGCGAAGTCTAATGCCTCCGCCACCTTGATCGCAATCTCTACACTCTGTTTCTGTGTGAGTTTCTTGCGTTTGATGAGTGAATCAAGCGTGTCGCCTTCGACATATTCTTCAACTAGCACTTTCATGCTGGCGACGTCGACCAGTTCAAACACCTTGACAATACCGGGGTGATTGAGCTTACTGGCTGCCTTGGCTTCACGAACGAGCCGGGCTTCGAGATGAACTGCGCCCAACTTGCTCAAACGGATCGTCTTCAGAGCCACTTCACGTTCGAGATGAGAATCGCGAGCATGATATACCGTACCGAAGCCTCCTTCTCCCAGTACCTTCAAAAGCGTGAAGCGGCCGATCTTTTCCAGGGCGACGGATTCGGTTTCATTGAAGTATTGGTCAAGGGTCGCCCCGCAATTTGTACATTGACGCGAGCCTTTACCTTCAATGGCTGTCTCAGCGGGCAAATCACATTGACACAAGGGGCATCGCATCAACTCAGCATAATGACTACAGCATGGCAACGAAAGCAATTTATTCCTCGATCATCAAACGATGCTGACACAGTAATGTCAAAGGATGCGCAGTTTAAGTAATCTGGGCAATTAACTCTGCTTGACCACTAGGGTTGTTTCTGCTATCTCCTCGGCCGTTCGGGGGAATCCTACCTAGGGGGAGTGCCGCTGCTGCTCAGGCATGCGGCCTATGTGTCATGCTCCGACAGTGGTCGTGGAGCTTGTTCATCTGCTGTTGCAGTCTTACCGGCTGCTCGCGCGAGTTCTACGCCCGCTCGGCTGATAAGGAAGTTTATGATGCCATTGCCGAGCGCAATGTCGGGCCGTGGACTGTTCCACCACCCCAGGTAGAGCCACCGCCTCAATCACGAATCTTTGTTCCCGGCAGGGAAGTCGCTCCTCCTCAGCCGCCGGATGATCCTATGGCTCACGAGTACATGCTCATGGCCAATGGCATCCCCGGATCGACTCTCTGGCGAAAGCTCGATCAAACCGATGGTTGGGAGAACCCAGACTGGTTGGCATCACTTCCGCGAGACAAGCAAGGCAATGTGCCGTTGGATGCTGAAAGGGCTGTGCTTCTCGGGCAAATCCACAGCATCATTTTCCGCACAGAAGTAGAGAATCTATACCTTTCCGCTCTTGCGCTCACTCTCAATCGGTTTGAGTTCACATGCCAGTGGTACCTCCTCAACAGCACATTCTTTCAGCATTTCGGAACGGGTGGTTTTCCTACTGAAACCAACTCGCTGACCACGTCAAGCAATCTTGGATTCAGCCGTGCTCTAGCTACCGGTGGTCAACTCCTCGTCGACTTCGCCAACTCGTTTGTCTTTGAATACACAGGCGGCACCACCACCGTAAACAGCAATATCTCTGCAACCTTCATCCAGCCACTACTCAAGAATGGCGGAAAGTATGTCCGGATGGAAGCACTCACCCAGGGCGAACGCAATTTGCTCTATTCCATTCGCGATTATGCCCGTTTCCGCAAGCAATACTGGTTCAGCCTTTCCATGCGTGACGGTGGCTACCTTGGACTGCAACTCGCTGCCCAGAACATACGCAATCAGGAAGATAACGTCCGCCGGCTCCAGCAAATCTACCAGCTCTACCAGTTCCTCATCAGTCGTCGGGCTGACATCTCTCAGGTGCAGCTCGATCAGATTTTCCTCAGTTACAAGCAGGCTCAGGCCAGCCTGATTCAAACTCGAACCAACTACGAGAATGCTCTTGATAGCTACAAGTTCCTCATCGGTTTACCGCCCAGCCTGCCGATTACACTCGAAAAGAATCTGCTGGAGCAGTTTGCCTTGACGACCAACGACATGGAGTCACTGCAAAGCGAACTCAATGCACTCGATCTGAAACTGCGACAGCCGGAACAACCTCCTCCACTGGCAGAACTGAAGTCGCAGGGAGCTCAGCTGGTCGACATCGTTAAACGCACATTGAAGGAAGCTCAGTTGGTCGAGAAAGAACTTGCCCAGCGGCTGAAATCACTGCCTGCGCAGTCGAACGATCCCGATGATCAGCAGGCTCAGCAGGACTTAACTCAACTATCAGAACGATTAACAGAGTTGCTCGATGAACTCAAGAAACTCGATGCCAATCTGGCTTCCAACATCAGCGAAATGACGGACAAGGAAGTTGCCCGTGACTGGGAACGTCTGCGTCGCCGTACGCGGGAACTCATCGCGGTCCATGGCGATCTGCTCGTCTACCAGACCCAGGTACGGGTCTATGCCGTGCAACTCAAGTCCTTCCCGTACAGTGAGGAGCAGTGCATTACCATGGCTTTGGAAAACCGGCTCGATCTCATGAACGATCAGGCCAGGGTGGTGGATAGCTGGCGGCGGGTCTACATTTCGGCCAATGCCCTGCAAGGCGGGTTGAATATTGTCGGCGGCATGAATATTGGCGTAGAACCGGGTACTCTCAATCCCTTTGACTTTTCCGCTCAGGCCAGTTCGTACCGGGTAGGTGTGCAATTAGATGGGCCGCTGACACGACTCGTCGAAAGAAATACTTTCCGAAGCTCAATTATACAGTATCATAGAACTAGAAGAGCCTACCTGATTCGACGAGATTCGGTGGTGCAGTCTCTCCGTCGCAACCTGCGACAGCTCGAGGCCGACCGCCTTAACTTCGAAATTGCCCGCCAGAGCCTGATCGCTGCTGCCCGCCAACTGGAGGCTACCCGCCTTCGTCTATTGATGGGAGGCGATCTTAACCCCGCCACTGGTACTCTGGATACCCTCAGCGCTCTCTCCTCTCTGCTTGCTGCCAAGAACACCCTCATCGCCAACTGGGTGAACTACGAAACCGGGCGCACGCAGCTTCTCCTTGATATGGAACTGATCCAACTGGATGAAAGGGGGATCTATCATGACGATACACTCTCCATCGTCCCGAAACCCGAATGAGTCCGCTAAACCGTCCCGTGTTCTTGAGACTGATGTGATGCCGAAGGAAATGACGACGCTTGTTCCGCCTGTCTCAGCTGAAATGATACCCAGCGTGGCATATCCTGTTGTGCCCACGCATGTAGTGCACGTCAGTACAGATTTGATGCCCGCCTCAGCATTTCCGCTGCAGCGCGTGCCTCAGCGAACAAGCATGGCCTGGTTGCCCATGGCTGTCACTGCTCTACTGGCGGTTGGCGTAAGCTATCTCTGCTTCAGGCCTCTTCCCAGTGTCGTGGGACTCAGTCATGAAACAAACCTGCCAGTGGTACGCGCGACCAAGGCGCCTCTCTCTTCGGTATTGCAGGAACACGGAGTTCTCGAAGCGCAGGATTCTGTCTCCCTCACGAACCCGGTACTGGCAGCGCCCGTGATTCTTACGACGATGACGCCATATGGCACGACGGTCAGGAAGGGTGATGTTGTTGCCAAGCTGGATTTGACGCTGCTCCATTCCGCGATTGCAGACCAGCAGAGTAAAATCCTGGCTGCACGAATGAAGGTGACCGATGCCAACGAAGCGCTGGAGACGCTGAAGGCCAAGAACGAGACAGAACTGGCGACTGCCGAGTTACAGCTCGAGTTCGCCCAGGTTGATCTCACCAAATATCAGAATGAAGAGAAGCAGGTGGAACTGAACGACCGCCGCGGTCAGATTGCCATGGCCGAACGCGATCTCAAGGAGGCTGAGGAGAAGTTTCAGTACTACCGCACTTTTCACAAGCGAGGCTTCATCAGTAGTGAACAACTGAAAGCCAAGGAAGCTGAACTGGATCGCTCCCGCTTCAACCTGGCCCAAAGCCAGTCACGCCTGAAGATCTTTGAGCGCTATATGGTGCCTCGTCAGGAACGCACGCTGCAAGTCAAGGTCGATGAACTGAGGCGTGATATTCAGAAACTGAAAAAAACTCACTGCTCCGCATTGGCCAAGGCCAAGGGAGATATCACCACTGCCCAGGCTGCTCTCACTACGGAAGAACAGAAACTGAGCAGCCTGCAGGAGCAGCTTACCTTTACAGAATTGAAGGCGCCGCGTGATGGTATCCTGGCAGCTCCACCAGCTGAGGCGCAGAAAAGCCGGCCGACAGCCGGCGCAACCATTCAGCCCAAGCAGGTGATCTTCACTATGCCGCAGATGGCTACCGTCTGTTTGCGCGTTCGTTTGACCGAGACAGATGCCAGGAAACTGCAACTTCATCAGCAGGCCCGCATCCTGATAGACAGTGACGAGGAAACACACTGCACCGGTATGCTGGAAAAGATCGAGTTTCAAGCCGAATCAGTCTGGGCTAAATCAGACAGTCAGCAGCCTCGCGACTACGTTGCGCACATCAAGGTCATTGCCAGTCAGCCACTGGAATGGAGCATGCTGGGGCAAAAGGCACATGTCGAATTCACCCTCGAAACATTGCCTGCTGCATTACAGGTACCGGCTTCCGCCATTACCGAAAAGGATGGCAAAAGCTACGTCACCGTGATCACGCACGAAGGTCTCGCACAACGAGAACTCCGCACTGGCTGTACCGATGGTAAACACGTCGAAGTCCGCCACGGTCTGGAAGCAGGCGAACGCGTCGTCGTAGGCAAGCTTCGACAGGAAAATACCGAGTCGGGCCGGTTCACTTTAGCCACCCCGTAGTGTCATTGGAATGCAGCAAGGCTCTCATGAACTGAGAGCCTTGCTGGTACGTTTGCCTCACGATGCTGTGATTGGTCGCGGACTCTTCCGCATTCGTCGCCAGACCAACTGCAGGAGAAGCAGCGGCAATGCCGCGAGCAAGCCATAGAGCACCCCAATAGGATAGGGCGACGGCAGCGGGAGTTGAAATAACGCGTAGCGTTTCCCATTCTCTGAGTCGTAATGTGCTAAAAGGTGCTTTCCATCATGCGACAGGTTGACAGAATTCACGTACTTTCCCAGCCATAGCTGTTCATGCGAACCATCCAGGTGAATGAGATGCACAACTGCTCGAGATTTCGTTTCTATTAACCACTTCCAATCGAGCTTAATCCCGAGCTTGCGTTCCAGCCACTTCGCAAACTCGGTGGCAAGCGGAATCAGCGTTGTGTTAAATGATGTGATGCAGGCGACCTCACCATTCTTCAGGTTAAGCTGAGTGCCCCACTCCGGCTTTTTCCCTCCGCGGATGGGTAACATAACACTCCGTTCGATCTCTCCTGTCTCCACTGAGAGCCATTGCACCTCATAGCCAACTTCGCTCTTCCATTCCATGACTACGAAGTGCCTGTCGTCCACTGTCAATTCGGCCATCCATGCAATGGTTAAAGGTAGTTTCTTTACCAACCCACGTGTTTCCACATCTATTAAGTAACAATGCGTTCCTGTAGCGAAAAGCAGCTTTCGACCATCGTTGCTGATGGCATACAAATCGGCAACGCTTGGTTGTCTCAGTACCTTGGCAGCTTTCCCTTCGTTAAGCAAAACGAGTGTGTCTCCCACCTGCAGACTGCACCATTTGCCATTGGCAGACATCAGGATGTTGATGTAGCCCATAGTAACATCGCGAGGAATTGGATGACTGCTGAGAGGAGCATCACTGTCCTTGAGAATTGGAGGTTCATTCACAGTAATTAATGGTAACAGCACTTCCAGATTCTGGATCTGTTTCATCAGATCACGATGTATCAGTCGGGTTCCCTTTTCGTCTATGGTGATTGCTGCCAGCATACCTGTGGAGTGAATGTCAAACATACATTTACCCAACGAAAGATGGAGGGGTGAACGGCTCGAACCATCCAGCGTCAAAGTACGTATCGTGAAGTGTTTGGGCGGCGTGGTCTCATCCCGTCCCATCAACAGCAGCCTGTCATCCTGGAGCACAATGGGGCTCCAGTTCTTGTCTATGGGCAGTGTCCACAGTGGCATTGGCTCATGGAATAAGAGCACCAGCCCGGCAACAACAACGAAGACTACTATCACCACAAGGTAGCGAAGCAGAAACCACAGCGGCACCAAGAGCTTCTGCATGTCAGCCTACCTCGGATAACTTCTACACCAATCCATGCTCGTTCAGCCAGCGTTCCGCATCGAGCGCGGCCATACAGCCCGTGCCTGCTGCGGTGACAGCCTGGCGATAATAGTTGTCTGCTACATCTCCGGCGGCAAAGACGCCTTCCACACTCGTCCAGGCTCGCTGGGGTTTGGTCCATTCGATGTAACCACTCTCGTTGGTCTTGAGCTGACCGCCAAGGAAATCGGTATTAGGCGTGTGACCAATGGCAACGAACAAGCCCTTCGTCTGCAAGGTTTCCCCTGGGCCACCCGTGGTGCTTTGCAACTTCACAGCCGTAACACCATCCTCTTCGTTGCCCAGCACTTCAGCGACCGCGCTGTTCCACTTCACCGTAATCTTCGGATTCGCAAAGAGACGTTCCTGCATGATCTTGCTGGCCCTCAACTTATCGCGACGGTGGACCAGGTAGACGGTGCTGCCAAACTTGGCAAGGTGATGGGCTTCCTCCAGGGCTGTATCGCCACCACCCACCACGACGATGGGATGATTGCGATAGCGTGGCAGGGCTCCGTCGCAGGTGGCACAGGCCGAGACACCGTTATTGAGGAACTTCTGCTCGCTGGGCAGGCCGAGGTAATTCGCCCGCGCCCCGGTGGCGACGATGACTGTCAGGGCTTCGATGGTTTTCCCTTCTCTGCTGTGGAGCGTGAAAGGACGCTTGCTGAAGTCCACTTTGACAATGTCGTCGGTGATGATGCGTGTCTCGAAGTTCACCGCCTGCTGGCGCATGAACTCCATGATCTCTGGTCCCATGGCTGAACGGCGGTGCTGGGCAGCCTTGCCTGTGTAGTGATGTGCAATGTTTGCCAACCGCTCAGGTGGCAATGCGGACTCGGCATAAGCCTTTAGCGCATGGGGATCAACGAATGGCCAACTCGGAAAGTTCTCCACTTCAGTAGTAAGGTAGAGCTGGCCCATCGGCATCGTCGAATTGATCCGGTTCTGTTCCGTCTCGGCACCTTCAAACACCAGTGGAGAGAGATTGGCACGGGCTGAATAGATCGCCGCTGTCCATGCCGCTGGTCCGGAACCGATGATGACGACTTTCTCTGGCATAGCATTACACCGAAGGGGGAGGAAGTTCCATTACACTATGAGGACAGATCGTGTTGCCAATGTTAGACCGGCGGGTGTAAACCATCAACGAAAGAGGCGGGGACTAGCCCCGCCTCTTTCGTTGATTATCTGAATGTTGAGTCTATTCAGCGGTGCTCTTGGGGTTCGCAGGCATCGGCATGCGGTCCATCACTTTGTCGACCAGACCATACTCAACAGCTTCCTCAGCCGACATGAATTTATCGCGATCGGTGTCCTTCTCGATCTGATCGAGGGGATGGCCGGTGTGCTTGAAGAGGATTTCGTTGAGCCGCTTCTTGAGGCGGAGGAATTCCTTGGTATGCAGCAGCAGTTCGGTGGCTGTACCCTCGCTCCCTGCCAGGGGCTGGTGGATCATCACCCGGGCGCTGGGCAGGCAGAAGCGTTTGCCCTTGGTACCCGCAGCCAGCAACACAGCTCCCATGCTCGCTGCCTGCCCGATGCAGTATGTTGCCACCGGGCAACTGACGAACTGCATCGTGTCGTAAATTGCCAGGCCTGCAGTGACCGATCCGCCAGGACTGTTCACATAGATGTGAATGTCCTGCTTGGGGTCATCAAACTGCAGGAACAGCATCTGGGCCACAATGATATTGGCCATGTGATCATCGACCTGGCCTTGCAGGAAGATGATGCGATCTCGAAGCAGGCGGGAGTAGATATCCATCGCCCGTTCTTCACGTCCGCTCTTTTCAACGACAATGGGAACTAATGGCATAGCTTGAGTCCTGAGTTGTTCAGGAGAAGCCAGAGACAGAAGCCAGGAACCAGAATGAATACTCGTTGTTCATTCAGCTCTAGCTCTTGTCGTGTGACATTCTCCTGATGCGTGAATCTGTCTTTCTTGTGGTTTCTGGCTCCTGACTACTGGCTTCTCTCCATCATGCCAGCTTCGGCAGGTCCACTGGTGGCTTGGTCAGAATATCATCGACCAGGCCGAATTCCTTGGCTTCCTGGGCACCGAAATAGCGGTCACGTTCCGTCTCACGGGCAATCACATCAACGGGCTGACCAGTGTGCTTGGCCAGGAGAACGTTGAGCTTGTGACGATCCGCTTCGATCTCGCGTGCCTGGATTTCGATATCGGAGACCTGCCCGCCCACGCCGCCGTGCGGCTGGTGTACCATGACCTTGGAATGAGGCAGGCAGAAACGCTTGCCTTTGGTGCCACCAGCAAGCAGGATCGCACCACCGCTGGCTGCCATGCCGATGCAGTAGGTGGAAACCGGGCATTCCAGAAACTGCATCGTGTCGTAGATGGCAAACGTGCTCGTGACCATGCCACCCGGACTGCTGATGTAGAAGTGGATATCCTGCGTGCGGTTTTCGTACTGCAGATACAGGAGCTTCATCACGATCTCGATGGCGGAGATATCGTTGATAACACCTGCAAGGAAAATGATGCGGTTTTCCAGAAGCAGATCACCGAGCGACATCTGTCGCTGGCGGGCATAATCGCGGTAGCGCTGAATACTGGGAGGGAGTTCGATGTTCTTGGGAACAAAGTCATCGCCGATAATAGGTACCATCGTGAGTCATCCAGACAAAGAAGATGCCGATACACCCGCATTATACGGTAGACCAGCGGAATGCAAGAGCAGGTGAAAGGTGTGCTGGAGGCAAGCGGACGAGAGGCTTGCTAGTCCAACTGAGTTGTGATCAGATGATTACATGTCCACAATGCCCACATCTCGGCGGCGCCCCTTGTCGTTTCTGCTAATTGCCATGGCAATCTGCATGGCGTGGTACTTCTATTTGAACGACAATGGGATTGGTCTCTTCGTATGCTTATTGATCATTACGCATCTCGCTGTCCATGTGATGCTGCAATCCAAGCTCCTCGATACGCTGATAACATTGTTCTATCTTTTGTTATTACTTCTGATACCGGCAATGATGAGCGTACAGGATGCTAAACAACAGATGCTGCGAGGCGCAATGATCAGGAAGGTAGCGATCGCCTTTCATCAATATCACAATGACTACCATCAACTCCCAGCGCTCAGCATCAGAAGCAAGAATGGGCTACCCCTGCTGAGTTGGCGCGTCACACTTCTACCTTTCCTAGGATACGACGAGCTCTATCGTCAGTTTCGCTTAGATGAACCCTGGTCAAGCGACCATAACATCAAACTGCTCAGTCAAGCTCCCGATTGCTACCTGCCAGTCCATCATCGGAATCTGGTGGGGCATACTCACCTGGTAGCGTTAACTGGTTCAGGATCGATTTATTCTGAGCCGAAGATGACACTTCGCGAAGCGAGCCTCGGAGATGGCCTGGGCGAAACGGCAATGCTCGGTGAAAGCGCCCGCCTTATTCCATGGACCAAGCCTGATGATGAAGACTTTAGCCCCGATTTGGTGCCGCCCAGTTTGATGGCATATCCAGAGAGTTCTTGTGCATGCAAGATCGTCATGTTGGATGGCAAGGTTCGTAACTTGTACAAATCACGAGTTAACAACTACGCGCAACTCCGCAAACTCATTACCTGGCGGGGCAACGATCCGGTCGATCCTGACTTTCTCGATTGAATTCTCCATGGTAGAATGGCAAAGTGCAAAGGAGAGAGAGATGTCTGTTGTCTTCGACGAAGTTCGACTATCCATGCAGCAACTCAGCAAGAAAGAGCGTGCGCTTCTGGCGCATGAGTTGTTAGTCAGCCTCGATGAAACGGAAGACGAGGATGCTGCGTCTGCATGGGAGACAGTCATTAAGGAAAGAGTCGATGATTTGGCGCAAGGCCGCGCCAAGTTGATCAGTGAGGAAGAACTGTTTCATCGACGTTCCAAGGCAGCACGATGAAGCCACTTTTCGTTGAGTTCCGCGCCAGTGAGGAGATTCACGAAATCTCGACATACTATGAAGAGCAGCGAGAGGGCTTGGAATAGAGTTTCAGATTGCTCTCAAGTCTGCGTTCCTTCGAATACGTCGATCACCAGATGCATTTCGATGCAATGACATAACCAAGACTCGGATGTACCAACTCAAACGCTTTCCCCACATTATTCACTACCAACAGTTGGAAGCCTTCATTGCAGTAGTAGCGGTTGCACATCCTAAACGCTGTCCAGGATGCTGGATGAAATAGTACTACCTAACCACCCCCACTCAGCCGCTTCGCCACTTCCTGCAACACCTCGACCCGCACGTCTGTCAGCGGTTTTTTGATAATCGCACCGGACGCAGCGCTGTGGCCACCGCCGCCGAAGTGTTCCGCCAGTTTGCTGCAATCGAGTAACCCCCGACTGCGGAAGCTCACCTTCGTGCCTCCCGTGGCTTGCTCGATGAAGAGTAGTCCGATATCGACGCCAGAGACAGTCAACGTCAGGTTCACCATGTCTTCGCTGTCGAGCGGTACCGAACCCGTCTTCAGAAAATCAGCCAGGCCAATGCTGGCATGACAGACCAGCCCCCCTTGAGCGATATCCAGACTTTGCAGTACATGCCCCATCAGCTTCTGCCGACCCAGGCTGTTGCTATCGTAAATCTGCTGATAGAGTTTATTCGTATCAGCCCCTGCGGCTGTCAGCGTGGCAGCCAGGCTGAATGTTTCCGCCGATACATTGCGATGATGAAACCAGCCGGTATCAGTCGCAAGAGCCATGAAGAGCATCGTTGCGATCTCGGTGGTACACGTCACACCCAGCGCTTGTGACGCTTCATAAATCAGTCTGCCACAGGCTTCTGCTTCGATGTCCACCAGCCGATGGCCACCAAGGTCATCCTGGGTGCGATGGTGATCGATCACCAGCTTGGGAACCGCCTGCCGCTTCATCCAGTCGCTGAACTTTCCAAGTTGGTTCCACGTGCCGGTATCGACGATGATGATGGCGTCTGCCTTGCCGATGGCAGCTTCATTGGAAGCATCATAGACGATGACATCCGCAGGAGAAATCAGGCCCTGATACCGTGGTGGCAGTGGACTGGGGATGACGACAAGGGAGTCTTTGCCAAGCTGCCGCAAGGTGTAAGCCATGCCCAGCGCGGAGCCGAGGGCATCGCCATCAGGCCGCATGTGCGTGGAAAGAATGAATCGCTGCGGGGTTTGAATGAACTGTTGCAGAATGGACCAGTCAATCGGCATCGTGTATATCCAGTGTTCGAATATGGTCAGGATATAAGTCGTGAGTCAGTTAACGTAGGGCACGCTATGCGTGCCTCACCATCATAAAACTCCATTGCAACACAGTGAGTAGTGCGTTAGCCGATCTCTTGATCATTCCACCGATCCTGACCGCAGGTCTCCATGCGGTCAGTTGCCATAGAATCTCACTTCGGCGAGGCATGCACAGCATGCCCTGCGATAGTTTCAGGACTTAGCACTTTGACCGCATGGTACCGCGAACTGGATGCCGTCACTCGCAGGAATTTTCTGCTCGAGTTGCTCTACGGCGTGGGTGCAGGAGTAGTGAGCGGACTGATTCTCATCTCCCAGGTGGTTGCGGTTGGCAGCCTGGGGGACAATAGCCTGGCTGCAACCGTCATGGTGGCCTGTCAGCCGGCACTCGCAATGCTGCTGCCGCTGTGGGGCTTTGCCGCCCGGCATTATCGACTCTTCGATCTCGTTCTCATCGGCGGAGCACTGCGCTGCCTGCCCTTGCTCTTCGTCGGCTGGATTGATGCCCCCTGGCAACTCGCTCTCGTCGTCATGCTCTATTACCTGCTCGGTGGACCAGCGACGCTGGGAATCCCGGCACTCTACAAGTATGCTTACCCCGACAAGCATCGGGGCAAGATCATTGGCCTCCTCAAGCTGGTCCAGAACAGTGTGACAGTGCCGGTGCTGATCGGCGTGTCACTGTGGTGCGACATAGAACCAACGGCCTATCAACTTGCCTACCCGATAGGCGGTGTTCTTGGTCTGCTGGGTATTATTGCCTACAGCCTGCGAAAGATTGCCAGCGATGATCCACAGGCGCGACGAACGAGAAGTGATTCGCCGAGCTGGAAAGGTATGCAACATGTGCTCACCCAGGATCCGTCGTTCCGGGTGTTTCAGGCGACGATCTTTCTCACCGGGGCTGGGTTTCTGTTAAGCCGTGGGGTCTGGCTCTATCTGCTGCGTGATCACTTCCATCTTTCGCAGTTTGCGATCACGCTGCTGGTGATGATCTTTCCGGTGATTCTCGGCGGACTGACGTCGCCCTTCTGGGGCTGGCTGATTGACCAGACTTCGCCGGTTGCAGGTCGCATTGCATTTGCCCTGATGGGTATCCCCGCGTATCTCGCCTTGTTCGCGAGCTTCTATGTCGACTGGCTGTTGCTGGCGTTTATCGGTGCAGCGCTGCGAGGTGTAGTACTTGGCGCTGCCGAGGTGTCAACAACGACAGGCAACCTCTACTTCGCCGAAAAGCCGGAGCGGGCAGCACTCTATGAAAGCATCAGCTCTGTGTTCCAGGGCATCCGCGGCATGACCATGCCACCCCTGGGCTGGGGGTTGTATCAGAGCCTGCTCTGGCTCAACTGGTCAACTTCGCTCATGTTCCTGATCCCGATGTTGTTCAACGTGTGGAGCCTGGTGCTGGCGTGGGACCTTTGGAAAGACGACCGCCAGTTGCGGGAGGCCCAGGAAGATGCCAAGCCGCTTTCGGTGGATGTGCCGGTGGAGGTGGATGAGTGATGGGGAAGGGAGACTAGTGTATCATTCTTGGAAACGGCCGCGTATGGATGATATGGTGCAGAGGAATCTTATGTGTGGCAGAAGGGGATTTACCTTCATTGAATTCCTCGTCGTAATTGCCATCATTGCGTTGTTGATGGGCATGTTGCTGCCAGCCATTCAGCGGGTCCGTGCTGCGGAGGACATGGTGATCTGTGCCAGTAATTTAATGCAGATCGGTATTGCTCTGCATCATTACCATGTGGATTACGGTGTGCTGCCCCGGTACCGTCTCTGCCCTGCCCCCTGGAAGAACTGCAATGATCCGTATGGTGAACGCTTACATCACCAAGCACCTACACGGGCCCGAATGAAACATGGTGGGCCCCGTATGACACCCGGCCTGGTTCAACACCAACCACTGTTATCGATGGCAACTTTCAGCGTGGAATATTGTGGCCTTACATCGAGCAGAACATCAGGATCTTTCGCTGCCCGGAAGACCAGGATCCGGTGACTGGTCTGCCTTACCAGGTGTGCTATGCCATGGGGTATGTTACCGGCGGTCCGAACGGTAAGTCGCTGGGGTACATCACCAATGGTAACGGCACATCCAATGTCATGATCGTCTGGGATCATGCCCGCACACCCGGGTGTGCCAACTCCACCATTCTTGCACCGCGAGGGCCCTGGTAGCCTTATACTGATGCAGCAGCTGCGACACATCACCCTACCCGTCATGGGGGCTTCTTCAATGTGTTATTCTGCGATGGACATGTGATTCCGATGAAGCCCGATGAGCTCGTGGACAGCCTGTTTTACGCGAAGTGAGCAACATGACGTTACCGGCCTCGTGCTGCGATCTCGATCGTTCTGGTAATACGACCATCCTCGACTATATGGGCGTAAGAGTACATCGCGACAGTAGGACAGATGTGTTTGGGGATGGCGTAGGTGACCTGCCCGGGGTACCAGCGGGCAGCATCCTCCGTTTTGACGACATAGTGTTCTTCGTTATGCAGGGTGCAGGGGGCCTCTTCCAGCCCAAGGAGATGCACACGCTGGCCGAACGGCGGATCGGCACAGATAGCCTTGGTGCCGATGTCGAAAGTCAGGAGATTGGTAGCGGGTCGGCTGATGCAGCGGGTCAACACCGCGGCTGCAGGGACGAAGCCGAGTTCCGGGTACTTCTGTCCATAGCCTGCATCATGGAGAATGCAGGTGCCGGGGGACAGTGTGACATGAGAATCGCGAATCGTGTGAGCGAGCAGCATGAACGCAGGAGTACCACCGAGTACTATTTCGAGGGGTGAGCTGGCATAGCCTTGTAATGCATCGCGAACTTCACAAGCCCGCTGAATCGTACGCTGTGCCAGTGCCTGACGTTCAGCAGCGACGGTGGAGGTGTTGTTGCCGTCATAAAGGTGTATGCCGACGAGAGTCAACTGCGGCCAGTCGCGCAGCTTCGGAAGCCAGTTGGGCAGTTGCAGCATGCCGGTACGGTCCTGCCCGACGTTTAAATCGAGAAACAGCCCCAGTTTCACGTTATGTTGCGACGTCGTCTGGTGGAGTTGCAGAAGAATCTGCTCATCATCTCCCAGACAGGCAAAGCGGCTGTTGGGAAAACGCTGTGCAAGCTGGCAGAGACGCTGCTGGTTGGGACCGACCATGGGGTAGGCGATGAGGATATCTGTCACACCACACGCAGCAAGGACTTCCGCTTCCTTCAGTGTGGCACACTTATGCCTCGTAATGCCAGCTTCGAGATAGAGCTGGGTAATCTCACGAGTCTTGTGCGTCTTCATGTGGGGCCGAAGTCGCGACGGCGAGCCAGCGATCTCGAGCATACGGGCGAGGTTGCTGCGGATACCATCCCAACCGAACAACAGGCTGGGGGAGAGGACAGTCTCGGGGTGGCTGAGGGTAAATGGATGCATGACTTGCCTCAAACATTGCCGTGGGTGATGTCCGTCAGCTTAACCAGATGACTTCATGTTATGACACGCTGAGGCGTAGTCGTAAGATAACAGTGAAGAGTCTAGGGAAGCTGCACCTTTGATATTTGCTGAGAGCGATTCGTTGACTTGGGCCGATAGCTGGAAGCTGTTGGTGGTGCCATTGCTGGTGCTGTTGAATGCTTTCTTCGTCGCTGCCGAGTTTGCCTTGGTGGCGATCCGGCGAACGGAGGTGGAACAGCTGCTGAAGACGGGCACCCGGCGTGCGAAGTCGCTGCACCGGCAGGTGGAATCGCTTGACGATGCCATTGCGGCGTGCCAACTCGGTATTACCGTAGCCAGCCTGATGCTCGGCTGGCTTGGTGAGCACACACTGGCGCAGATCTTCTATCCCGTGTTTTCGTTCCTGGCCGGTGTCTGGCAGGCTGCTGCTGCCCATACAGCAGCGAGTATCCTGGCCATCCTCATCATCACCGTGTTACATGTGGTGCTTGGAGAGCAGGCTCCCAAGTTGATTGCCCTTCAACGGCCTGAAGCAGTTTCACTCTGGATCGCGCTGCCTCTCGAGTACTTTACCAAAGTGACGCGACCGTTCGTAAAGGCTATGAACGTCATGTCTAACGGTGTCGCCAGCCTCATCGGTCTGCCGATGGTGGAAGGGGAACGGGTGCATTCAGTGGAAGAACTGGCCATGTTGGTGGAGGAAGTAGAGGAGGCTGGTTTACTGTCACCCGAGCAGGCGGAGTATGTGACCAATGTATTCCTCATCTCGGCCAAAAAGGTGGGCGAGTGCATGTTGCCTCGGGAAAAGATGGTTTGCGTCGAATTACAGACACCGCTGCCCAAAGTGCTCGATCAAGTAAGGGAAAGTGCTCACACCCGTCTGCCAGTCTTCGATGGCACGCTCGATAACATCGTGGGCATCGTCAATACCAAGGATTTGCTGCATCTCGTCAGTCTGCAGGGCATGGCCATCCTCGATGATGCCATTTACCCCGCTATTTACATCAAGCCTGAGCAGAGCATTGCTGAGGCCCTGCGACTGTTAAAGAAAGCCCACCGCCATATGGCCATAGTGCGGAATGGGGCCGACGAAGTTGTAGGTCTCATCACGATGGAAGATATTCTGGAAGAGATCATCGGCGACATTGAAGACGAACACGACATGCCACAAAACAAGCGTCGCTACTTGCTGAGCAGAGCTGCCTGGCGCAAAGGTCGTGGTCCACTGACCAAGCCGGGGGATAAGGTGAAGGAGTAGAGCCATGCGTGCCGTGGATGTGATACGTCGCAAACGGGATGGCCATCGGTTATCTCCGGTGGAATTGAAAGCGTTCATCGATGGCGTCACGCACAAAACTTGGGAAAAGTATCAGATCTCGGCCATGCTCATGGCAATTGTCTGGCGGGGGCTGGATGAGGAGGAGACAGCCGAATTCACCGCCCTGATGGTTCGTTCTGGGGCAGTGCTCGACTGGTCAGGCATTCCTGGAACCATGGTGGACAAGCATTCTGCTGGAGGCGTGGGCGACAAAACCTCGCTTATTCTCGTTCCACTCGCAGCAGCTTCTGGCTGCAAAGTCCCCAAAATGTCAGGCCGTGGCCTTGCGCACACTGGCGGCACGCTCGATAAGCTGGAGAGCATTCCCGGCTACCGTATCAACCTCAGTCCCGAGGAGTTTCGGGCAGCGGTACGTGATGTGGGTTGTGCGATCGTCGGGCAGACGTCCAATCTCGCACCCGCGGATAAGGAACTCTATCACCTTCGTGATGTGACAGCCACCGTCGAGAGCATTCCTCTGATCGCAGGTTCGATCATGAGCAAGAAACTGGCTGAAGGTATTCATGGATTGGTTCTCGACGTGAAGTTTGGTCACGGGGCCTTCATGAAGACTGTCGACGATGCACGCCTGCTGGCCCGTGCCATGGTCAGTATCGGTAAGCATCATGGCGTCCGTACTGTGGCTTTGCTTACCGGCATGGAACATCCACTCGGAAACGCAATCGGCAACAGCCTGGAAGTCATCGAAGCCATACACACCCTGCAGAGTAAAGGCCCGCGTGATCTGGAGCAGCTTTCCGTTCGACTGGCAGCATGGCTGGTGGTGCTTTCTGGACATTGCACGCAACTGCATGAAGCGGAACAGCGAGTCCGTACCGCACTCACCAGTGGCGCAGGTTTGTCCAAACTGCGTGAGATGGTTGTGCGACAGGGAGGAGATGGCAGGGTTATTGACGACCCTGCACTATTACCCCAGGCACCACATCGCAGGCTGGTTCCAGCCAGGCAAGCTGGGTTCGTTACTGCAGTGCATGCTGAACTGCTGGGGCGGGCCGCTATGTTACTGGGGGCTGGCCGAGACAAAGTAGAGGATGTGATTGACCATAGCGTCGGAGCGATCATGCTCCGTAAACCGGGTGATAAAGTGAATGTTGGCGATTCGCTGGTGGAACTGCATTACCGTAGTGAAAACCGACTCGAAGAAGCGATTGCACTGGTGCACGCTGCCTACCAGGTAGGGAACGACAATGTGACATTAAGGCCGTTGATTGTCGAGACAGTCGAATAACGAGTTCAACTAGTTCAAGGAATGTCGTCTGTATTCTGCGGCTGGCTGGTCGGAGGCATATCCACAAAATCGAGCTTACTGCGTTGCTGAGCCAAATAGCTGCGGACAGAGGGAAATAATATGAGGATGGTGATAATCGCATGGAAAAGCGCCAGGGCAGTCATCTGCCACCATGCTGGAAGTACTTTCGTGAAGAATACCGCCTGCTCTGCGGCTGTCAGCGCCAGGTACATGAGGTAGATTTTGTAAAAGTAGGTGCCTGAGGTGATAACACCCCACAGAATGACCAGCCAGTAGATCAGCAGATCAGAAGTAAACAGCAGGAACAATACGACGGCGATGTGCGTAAGAGGCAACAGGACAAATGTCCAATTGATTGGCTTGCTGGACTGAGAGAGTGCAAGTCCCGTGATAATCAGTCGTTCAAGCACCAGCAGAACTACTGCAACATAAAGCAGCAGTTTACCTCGGTTTACAGTGGGCATGGACAGTCCTTTTGTCCCGGAGAGTAGCACACCACTGACGTTCAATGGGGTATCGCTTTGCTGCAACCTTGTGGTACTTTAACAGTATTCCCATCCAAGGGAAGTAGGAACCTGGTCGATGTGGCTGCTTTTTACACTTGTTTTTGTATGCACAGCATGCCCTCATCAAGTGGCAATAATCGATGATGATGCCACGTATTTGAAACGAACCGCTGGCATGTGGGTCAGCGACCTGGGAAATAGCGATGAAAAAGTGAGACGTGCAGCAGCCTTTGCCCTCAGCAAAATGGGAAAGCACGCTGTGCCTTACCTGCGAGAGATCCGGGCTGCACTCGAAAGAGAATCGGCCATATCGGTGAGAATCAGTCTGGCGAATTGTCTGGGAGAACTCGGACCGCTGGCGAGTTCCGAAGTGGTGGACATCATCATGCAACGGTGGAAAACTGAGCGCGAGGTCTCCGTCCAGCGTGCATTGGTTACTGCACTGGGAAAACTGGGTGAGGCAGGGAGGGCAGCGGAATCGCTTCTGGCACAGTCGCTGGAATCCAGAGATGGACCATTGGCACAGCAAGCGGTGTGGTCACTCGGTCAGTTGGGACAAGTCTCAGAACCGACTTTGCTCAAACTGATGAAACTGGGAACGTCGGATCAGTCGTCTATCCGCTGCGAAGTGATGTCGGCGCTCGGCAATCTGGGGCCTGCAGCCCTCGAAGGATTACCGGTATTACTACGCGGCTTGAGCGATACTAATGCTACCGTGCAGGAACAAAGTGTGCTGGCATTGCGAAAAATGGGGCCAGCTGCCAGCAAGAGCATTCTTCCTCTAATCTCGCTTGCTGAAGATGCACGTGCTGAACCCGGCCTGAGGCAAGCAGCGTTGCTGAGCCTCGAATCGGTATGGTCAACCGGGCTCAAAGAACCTGCTGCCTGGCACCGGCTGCAATCGTTGGCCACTGTCGCAATCCCTGAATCGGTACGAGTCTCGGCAATGCAGGCGGAAAAGAAGATCGCACCCCTGAGGAAGTGATCAGGCAAGCTGCGCCAGGGCGGAAACGACGCGCTCCACTTCATCGAGGGTGTTGTAGTGCAGGAACCCAATCCGGAGCATCCCTTCTGGCTCCAGACCCAGTGCTTCCGTCAAAGGCAGTGCATAGAAATTGCCCGCCCAGGTGAATATGCCTTGCTCGGCAAGTCTCTGGCTGAGTTGCGCTGCTGTCCATTTGCTGTGCAGCAATCCGAAGGTTGAAACTCGACCCTCCATGGTGGGTAGTCCCAGTACGCGATAGCAGGGTAGGGACTTTACTCCCTCCAGGAAGGCTTGACCCAGTTGGCGTTCATGTTCGGAAATCCGGGAGTAGGCACTAGTAAGCTTCTCACGCAGGGTAGTTCCCGATTCTGCAAGGGATGCAAGATAGTCAATACAAGCCGCGACACCGGCTATTCCTTCATGATTCTGCGTGCCGGTCATCCAACGATCTGGCACAACATTTGACGCTGGTCTGACTTTGTACGGAGTGAACTGTTCCAAGAGGTGTCGATGCCCCCAAAGCAGACCAACATGCGGGCCAAAGAATTTGTAGGCCGAGCAAGCTATCAAATCGGCATGAGTAGCTGGCGCATCGAGCAAACAATGTGCTGCGTAATGTACGGCGTCGAGAAATACAAGAGCCCCAACCTCGTGGGCCATATCAGCAATCTTCCTTACCGGGTGCACAGTCCCTACTGCGTTGGAAGCTATTCCAACCGCAACAAGCTTCGTGCGAGGATTGAGTGCATGTTTCAGACTATCTAAATCGAGGGTGCAATCGTCGTGGTGCAGTTGTATCCAGCGAACGATCACGCCTCGATCCTGGGCTGCCAGAGCCCAGGGTGTGACATTGGCGTCGTGATCACATCGACTGAGAACAATCTCATCTCCAGCCTGCCAGGTGCGAGCGATAGCTCGGCTGAGTGCAAAGGTCAGCGTTGTCATGTTGTTGCCAAAGACAATGCAGTCAGGGTCAGAAACCCCGAAAAATGCAGCGGCATGCTTGTGGGCCTGGTGGAGAATTGCATCGCTTTCCTGGCTGGTCAGAAAACAGCCACCATGGTTGGCATTGTGATGGTAGAGGTACTGGTTCATCGCCTCAACAACGCACCGAGGCACCTGACTGCCCGCAGGGCCATCGGCAAAGATCACGGGCTGGTGCTGATGCAGCCGCTCAAAAGCAGGAAACTGTGACCGGATAGCGGTTAGCTGGAAAGGCATGGCATCTCATCGAATGAAAGATCATGTGGTTACTGTTGTGGTTAGTAACCCAGGGTATTCCTTCCAAGACTATTGATAATCTGCATTCTACCGTTTCAGTGATTTGGAGATTCTATTGTCCGGAAGTCAATCTAAGATCAAGGATTATTCAGGATCAGGCAAAACATTGCTTGCTTCCTGATATTCTCTGAAGTTATGATGCTTCAGGCATGATACATATTGAGTCTGATAGGAAGAGGTGGCGTTATGATTCGCTTCAAGTGTGGAAATTGTCAGAATGTCGTAGCTGTTACTTCAGTCTCACCCGGTGGTGATCAGATAGCATGCCCCAACTGCGGCAATATGATGTTGCTCAACGCCCCCAAGGCCGTGATGGCAAGGCCTGCTGTCTTGAAGCCTAAACAGGTAAGTGATGATGATGATGTCATCGACTTGCAGCAAGTGAATTCACCTGCACCTGTTGTGCGCCCTGTGATTATAGCTAAGGTTGCTTCTGCTCCCGGGGTTGCACCAGCGAACTACCAGCCTGCTCCATCTACTCGAAACAATGAAGACTTGGCACCCCGTTCTCCCAGGCCACGGAGCAAGAAGAAAGCTCGCAAGAATAACCTTCCCCTCTTTATCGGCGCCGGCGTCGTACTTGCAGTTCTTCTTGTTGCAGGAATATTGCTTATCAACGCGCTGAATAAGGTTGATGTAAAGCCTGCGATCATTGCATTGAACAAAGAAGACAAACCATCAACTAAGAAGAAATTCAACGAAGATTCATCTACTGAAAACTCAACTCCTTCGGAAACTCTCAAGGCTCGTGATAACAACTCGGGCAACTCAGCATCCAAGCCGGAAAGGAAGGCTCCTGCCAGCATTGAGCCTGAGAGGAATGACAGCAATCAATCAGGAAATAAGGACGAAGCTAACTCTGCTTCCGCTAACAACTCCGATCCCGGCGACAAGACCACGGACACCGTTCAGCCACCGTCCTTTGCCGGCAGTTCGGATGGCAGTGGTGCTGATGTTTATCCTTATGTTTTGAAATCCTCCACTTTTATTATCGCTCTCTCAAAGAATGGCCGCAGTGTTGGAGCAGGGAGTGGTTCGTTAATTGACGTAAAGAATCGGCTGGTTCTCACGAATCACCACGTTGCCGGTGATGCCAGTAAGATCGCGGTCTTCTTTCCGAACTACGACTCCAAAGGGAAGTTGATCGCCGAAAAACGGATGTTCATGGAACAGTTTCGCAATAGGTCGAACAAAGTCATTGAAGCCACTGTGATGGCTACCAACCCTACGTGTGATCTCTGCATTCTGCAGCTGACGCGGCTGCCCGATGGAGTGGAGGCCCTGCCGTTTGCCAAACAGAGTTGTCGTATTGGCCAACGTGTTCATTCGATTGGGAATCCGGCTTCCAGTGGTGCATTGTGGGTATACGCTCCAGGTGTCGTCCGGCAGACCTACCACACCACCTGGAATACCTTGAATGAAGACCGCTCCATCAACACTCACACTGCGGACGTCATCGAAACACAATCGCCTACGAACCACGGCGATAGTGGTGGTCCGCTGGTCAATGATCGTGGTGAACTCGTGGGTGTGACCCATGGTGGTAAAACAGATGGGCTGTCGTCCATCAGCCTCTTTATCGACTTGGCCGAAGTCAAGCGCTTCGCTGAATCTGCATCTCAGAAGCGATTCAATACGGAGTTTGTCTCCGCCAATCGTGCTCCTTTATCTGTAGCTGGATCAGCATCAAATACAGGCAGTGGCATGAGCGGCAGTCTCCCTGATCTTGTCAAGGCTCTGGAAAACACGGCGACGAGAGCTAAGGCTGCAGAAGCACTTGGTTTGATGGGGGAGAAGGCCCGCGATGCAATTCCCTCGCTCCTGAAGCATCTGGCAGATCAGGACGAGTTTGTTCAGCGAACGACAATGACAGCACTGACCAAAATAGGCAATCCATCGAAAACGGATCTGCCCATCATGGTCGCAGCACTGAGCGATTCCAACGTGAACATGCGTCGATATGCTGCAACCACGCTGGAGAAAATGGGAACGGATGCCCGGAGTGTATCGAACGAATTGGTGGCAGCCATTCGCGATATGGACCCTGTAGTACGTCAATCGGCAGCTCGGGCAGTGGGCTTATTTGGAAGAGACATGAAAGAAATTGCCAAAGCTCCACTCGAAGACTTGCTGAAGGATGCAGATAAGGACAATCGACTAGCTGCTGCAGAAGGTTTGTCAAATATCTATGGTGCCGCTGGTGATTTGGATGGCATGATGCGCATGTTGAAGCATAAGGATACCGATATTCGTGTCTATGCAGTCAGAGCCAGTATCAAGCTTGGCAAGAATGCCAAACTCCTGTTGAATGATTTACTCAGTATGGCCAAGGAAGATACGGGCGAAACGCGCAAGGCAGTCATCAAAGTGCTGGGCCAGCTTGAATACAACGATGCCAAGCCGGGTCTGAGTTTGATCATTGACGCTGTCAAGAACGGCGATAAGGACACCAGGCAGGCTTGTCTTCAAGCTCTGGGCAATCTCGGCAAAGATGTGCAGCCTGCCATGGTCTCTGCCGTGAAGGATTGCATGAAGGAAAATGAGCTGAAGCCGGCCTGCATCGACACTCTTAAAAAGTTTGCCCCCAATAGTAAATCCTCAGTGGTATTGCTAGTTGAATTGGTGAAGGATGAAGATTCCAATATTGCTGATGCTGCTGCCAATGCGATCGTTGATCTAGGGCCAGCTGCATCAGGAGCTGTAGGTGAGCTGATCAAATTAATGGATATATCAGGAAATCGTGTTACTCAAGCCGACGAACAACGGGTCACCAAATATGCCAATTTGCTGGCGAAGATAGGAAAGACCGCCATCCCCACTCTGCGACGTGGACTGGCTAGTAGGAGCATTACCCGCTGGGGTTGTGTGAAAGCTCTGGGAGAAATTGGCCCACCTGCTCGAGAAGCTGTTCGCGACCTGCAACTCCTCATCCAGCAGGAACCCAATGAGTTTATCCGACGGGATATTGAGGAAGCAGTCCGGAAGATCTTGAATCAGTGAGATTGCATGCATTCGCGTGCAAACTCGAGCGTATTTCGATCTCGAGCGTCAGATAATGATGGATGGGCGTCTATACATCTGTCAGACTATATTCCCAGCTACCGATCGGCATACCAGGTTTTTTAACCCGTCGTACTGAGTAGTTTAAGCCTCCGTAACAGGGAGAATCCTTGCAATCTGCATTGATTATGAGAGAGTGATGGAAGGAGCAGGGGTAATTGCCTCAGCAGGATATTGAGCCTCTCTGCTTCCTTGACTAGACTGTGTGAACTGTGTGTAACTGGGATGCCCTTCGTTTCAGGGGTTGCGTGTGGCTATCATTGTAAATTGTCCTGCATGCGGGACACCCGCCAGCATCGAGCCGAACTTCTACGGGAAGAAACTTCGATGTGCGAATGCGGATTGCCGGCAAACCTTCCGAGTGCAATCGGATGGCAGTGTGGCGATGGATGGTGGGCGTCCTGAAACGCCCCGTAGTTATGACTGGCAGAACCCACCTGCGCAGGAAGCGATGGAAGGTGATTGGCTCGCTGCTCCTCCACCACGCCCGGGGCAGGAAATGCCCATGGCGAGCGTGATCCAGCAGCCCATGGCACAGGTTGTTCCCATGGGGCAGGTCATGAATGGTGGAGATGAGGACGAAGATGAAGGAAGTAGTTACTCCCCAGGCGACTACAACTACGGGCGAAAGAAAAACAAATTCCTTGTTATCCTGATCGGCCTCGTGGTGCTGCTTATCGTCGGTCTTGGATTTGGATATTGGCTGCTGAAGCAGAACACGATTCAAGCTGTTGCGCAATTGAAGAAGAAATATGACAGCAGCATGGACAAAAAGCTCTGGGACGATGCTATTACAGCTGGTCGGCTCTTCCTGGACAAACAGAAGGAAGCCAGAGACTCTACTGATGTCAAAGAAGTCGAATTCGGCGTGAACTGGGCCGAACTGCAAATGAGCCTGCGTGCAAGTCAGCTCAACAGTATGGATGGCATCCGTAAAGCCATTACTGGTGTACTCGATTTCTATCGTGCAAAACGCAGCGATCCGATCTACCCCAAATACCGTAAGGACTTCGTCGAATCTGCTTACACACTGGTCAGCAAGTCATCGGAGTTCCTGGAAGCCAACCCTGACGCTACGCTTCACGACGATCTAAAGCCCGTGCTGGATCTGGCTAAAGAAGCAGGAAACGCTGTTTTGGACAAGGATTCCGTCAAGGGCTGGGATGCAGAAGCACAGCAGAAGCATACCTCTTCTCGTCTGGCAATCGACGCTAACCTGGCCAAAAGCAGCTGGCTCAATCGCCTCAAGGATGTACTTGAAAAGGAAACCCTGGCTCAAATCGAAACCCTGCAGAACGATTACCAGGATCTCGTGATGAAACATCCGTCTCTGAGTAAAGATGCAGAACTCTCTGGCAAGCTTATCAATTTGAAACAAGTGGAACCAGGTTGGGTCAAATACAGCCAGAGCAACAGCGCTGCAACTCCCAACAAGCCAAGCTTCGGTGCCAGCATCCGCATCTGTCCACCGCTGAAAACTCCCGAAGGGGTTCAGGATGATTCGGGGATCGTCCTGGCCATGGCTCGTGGCACGCTGTATGGTCTGTCGGCCAAGACAGGCAAAGACCGCTGGGCGCTTCGTGTTGGGCAGGACGTGCGTGAGCTTCCTCCCCGCATTACGCTTGGTGGAGATGTGCCTGACATTGCCTTTGTCGTTACCACAGAAGATGCCAATCAGAATTACCTGAGCCAGATGAACCTGGTCACCGGTGAACGCAACTGGATGCGCAAGCTGTCCAGTGCCTGCCCTGCCGGTCCAGTTCTTATCAGCAATAATCGCCTGGCTGTGCCCCTGAAGGAAACGGTTGCCATCGTTGAGGCAGGTAGCGGCAAAATGACCGGGTACTACACCATATCGGGTTACAACCTGAGTTCCCAGCCGGCACATGACAAGGCACGCGATCGCTTGTTTGTACCGGTTGATCGTGGTCGCATCTTTGTTCTCGATCTTGCTTCACGCAAATGTGTAGGCGTGATCTACACCGATCATGGTTCAGGCCAGATTAAAGGCGCTCCGCTGATTATCGATGATCTGCTGGTTGTGTGCATCGCCAGCGGTTCCGGTTCCGGTTCCACCCGCATTCGCGCGTATGATATTTCCGCCAAGGGGCCCACACCCAACTTTGAAATGATTGGTACGTACGACATGCCCGGTCATGCTTCTACATCACCTTATGTAGATGGGAATGAAACGCTGGGAATCGTCTCTGATCAGGGATTGCTCTGGCTCTTTGGTGTTGGCAAGTCCAGCAGCTTTGGTACTCCACAGAGCAAAGGCAGCACCCCATTCTATCCGTTGACTGCCAAGCCCATGCCGATGAAAATCCAGGCTAATGCGGAACTGAAAAAAGACCAGCCTCGCCCGCGAGTGCAGGTTGCTCACGTCTCCATGAACGATTGGTGGGTATTCACACACGATCATCTTGTGCGCAACGTCTACGATCCGTTTCGTGGCGTGGTATACCCCTCACCCATGGGTTCCCTGCCGCTGGGTAGTCCTTTGCATCGGGCTGAAGTCAGTCCTGATGGTCAGATGGTTGTTGTCGTGACTCAGCCCAAAGGTCAGGCACAGATGCTGGCCAGTGGACTGGATCGCACTACCGGAAAGATAACCTGGCAAACGCAGCTTGGCACTGAGGCGTCACAAGACCCAGTGGCAATGGCTGATGCCGTGGCAATGCTCGACCGGGGCGGAGCAATCTTCTCCGTCAAGGCGGATGAAATAGTCGATAAGGCCAGTTGGCAGGTGGCAGGCAGTTGGCCAGCCCTGCCCATGGTGGCTGCAAGTCATCGACTCGTCAAATCCCAGAGTGGAAACGTCCTCGTCAGTCTCTCGTTTGATCCTGCTCGCAGCCGCATGATCATTCGCAAAGTGGATAACGCCGGCAAAGGTAAAGCTGTGACGAAAGAGTTTCCCCATACTTTTGCACCGGTCGGCACTCCAGTGGCGCGTGACGATGGCACTACGCTGGTGCCATGCAAGGATGGCAATATTTACCAGTTTAATTTTGCCGCTGGCACGTCGAATTCGCTCTTCTCCTGGCGAGATCCTAACGCTTTCAGCAATGCAGTGGGACATCTTCTGATGCCCAGCGCGAATCAGTTTCTGGCCACCAATGGCTACAACAAGGTCCTGCGTTGGGAACGTAACGCACAGGGGGTGTGGAAAAAACTGCCCAACGACCTTGAACTGACAAACCGCATTGTGACACCGTTGATTCCTATGGCTGGAAATCGTGTCGCTGTGGGAGACGATGCGGGTAACCTGCACAGTCTGGCCCTGGCTGCCCTGGGTACATCAAAACACTGGTCGGTCAAAGGTTCCATCACTCGTGGGCCATTCAAACTGGGCAACGATGGCGTTGGCTGCATTGTGGATGGCAAACGCCTCTGGTGGATCACCAGTGGCGATGACGAGGAAGGCAAGACTTTTGCAGGCAATGATATCGCTGCCATCATCGGCGAAGCCACAATGATCGGTGATGACATCCTTGTCGCTGTGTTGAAGAGAGACGCAGGCCTCGGCATGCTGGCTAGTTATTTGTGGGTCGAGCCAGCGACTGGAAAAGTCATACACACCGAACAACTTCCCGAAGGACTTGCTCCATCTTCCGGTGCAACCGCCCTGGGCAAGAACAGGGCCTTTGCTCCTCTCTCAGATGGGACGGTGCGTATTCTGGTCAAGCCTGAGACCGCCACCACTTCCACACGCAACGATTAACCACAACTGCCTTGCATCCTCTAACCGCATCAGTATGAGATCAGACACATGACCGCACGCCTGTATCGCTTGGTGCCTGCCTGCCTGACGATGGTAATTCTCAGCGCATCACTGTTGGCCCAGCCACCCGGAAAGACCAAAGTCAGGGAAGAAGAAGAAAGCAATTCTCCTCCTGCAGCAACTGCCAAGGTACAGGACAAACCGGCGGAGAAGTCGACCAGACAACCCTTGCCAGTGCAGCCTCTCGAATGGGGCCCTTTTAACCTTGCTGAGGAATCCAAGAATATTACCAATCCCGAGGCCAAGAAATTTGTCGATGATCTGACCCTGACGGCAGACGAAGTGGTCAGCAATGCCGGCAAGCTCTACCGAACTGCTCCGATCCCGAAAAAATATGACCCCAAGGAAGGTAAGCCGCTAGACTTTACCACCCTGGAAGCGGCTCGCATCGTACTGCAGCCCGACCAGATTCGGGATGTGACCTACTATGAACAGCGAGTCATCGACAAGACAAAGCAGTTCCTGGATCGACGGTTGGATAAAGCTCAGCCTGCTCTTTCCCGCTTCGAGCAACTTCGCGTCGCTGAAAAGGTGTACGTGGAGGCTATTCGCTACCATCAGGGATTAATCAGCCAGGGTGGTCGCGACAAGGCGTCCTGGGCTGGTACGGAAGCGGAAATGGTCAACAAGCTTCAGTCCATCCGTATTGACGAAATTCGCTCCCTGACAGCGGATCGCGATTTTGGCACTGCGGAAGCTCTCAGCCAGAAAATGTTTCTTGCGACCCCCGGTGATCGCGTGTTGCTTGAAGTCATTGAGCAGTTGTACATCAAGCAATGCGATGATCAGTTCAATGAAAACAATGTTCTCCAGGCTCGGCTCATCCTCGAAAGTCTTCGCGACAAGTATCGTAATCCACTGACCACGCCTCAGCCGAAACGCATCATAGAACGCCTGGAAGATACAGCCCGCAAGAAGTTTGATACTGCAAAAAAGTCCATCGACGAGAACAAACGCACCGAAGCGCTCTCCTCCCTGGAAGAAGCTGAACAGGCTTGGCCGACACTTCCCGGTCTTCGCGAATTTCGAGTCAAGCTGCTTGGCGAGTATGCCGTTCTGCGCGTCGGAGTTCGCACGTTGCCGACTGTTTTTTCGCCTTTGACCGCCATGACAGATGCGGACAGAATGGCCTGCAGGTTGCTTTACGAACCACTAGTAAACGCACGGTCTTCACCCAGTGCAAGCGATGGCTACAACTCATTGATCACCGATACTCCGCGCCGGATTCCACGCGGTTACGAGTTTGTCCTGCCACCGAGTCTCAAGTGGTCTGACGGCACTCCGGTGAAATCTGATGACATTCTGCGCAGCTTTGAGTTCGTCAGCAAACCGGGTACTCCTACGTACGATCCGGGCGTGGATAATGACGGACTCTATGTCCTGAACCAGATTGACGAAACACGCTTCACGGTAACGTTCCGTACACCGTGTCTTGATCCATTGTCTCTATTGAATTTCCCCATTCTGCCGTC
The DNA here is from genome assembly GCA_046350055.1 of Gemmatales bacterium. GTDB lineage: Bacteria > Planctomycetota > Planctomycetia > Gemmatales > HRBIN36 > JAEUIE01. The sequence continues at coordinate 2,057,837 of JAXMBC010000001.1, forward strand.
GAGCCGCTTGCCTCGCGACCAAGCGAGCAATGCGGCTGCAACGGCCTTTGCCAAGAATCCCCTGGGCACCGGGCCTTATATGTACTCGGGCACGGAAGGCGATGAAGTGGTGTTCAAAGTGAACCCACACTACAAGCGTGCTCATGTACCCAATGGTCCAGCCATTAAGGAAATCCGATTTATTCGTTACACCGAATGGCAGGTTGCCCGTCAGGCTCTGCTGGACGGTCGCTGGCAGATGCTGCTCGATGGTACCAGCAAGGAAATGGACGAGGTGACTGGAAATCCACAAGCGATTGTTTTCACCCCCACCGAAGCGCGGGCTCCTGAAAGTGCTACCACCGCACCGCGGCTGACTAACCCGCGCTTATACATACTCGGGTTTAATTACCGAAAGCCGCATTTCAATCGAAGTAAAGAAGCTCGCGAAGCCGTTTCCCTGGCGATCAATCGTGAGGCCATCATCGAAACACTGTTCCGTGGCAAGGTCAAGAATAACCATGCTGTTCTGAATGGCCCATTCCCCCTGGGAAGTTGGGGCTACGATACTGCCAGTTTCAATCAGTCGCCTTACGCTTCCGTGCAGGCAGCTGCGAAGCTGCGGGCATCTGGAAACCTGCCTGCTCTGACCCTGGTAGTCATGGCAGAGGATCTGCATGGCGTGGAAGCATGCAAGCTTATCCAGGGCGACTTGCAGAAAGTAGGCATCAATGTCAAGGTGGTGCCGATGCCTGCCAATTCGCTCTTCGTTGAAATGTACAAGCCGGTCCCTGAATTTGACTTGATTTACACGACCTGGGACTACACCAACGAAAGTCTGAATCTGCGCCCACTCCTGGATGTGGTCGCCTCGGGTGGTCAGGGAGCCAACTTCATGGGTTACCAGATTCCACCCATGCCACAGGATCCAGCGCTGATGCGCTATCTGGCCAATGGTCTCAATAACCGAGAGCTGGAAAACGCCCGTCGGCAAATGTTCTCCATTCACAAGCATGTGATGGACAACGCCATCTTTGTGCCTCTCTATCAACTGGACAAGCACATTGCGGTGCACCGCAGCCTGGATCGGTACGAACGCTTCCACCCAATTGGCGTGTTCGATGGCGTGGAAAAGTGGATACTGAAGGCAGGCGGGCAATAGCAAGCTGGATAAAGCCAGATTACCTCTGCAATGCAGATTCGTCTGGTTATTTCACCTGCAGCATCCGATCCAGTGCCAGCTTGGCATCGTGTGCCACGGTGGGTGGCACCACGATCTCATTGACTACCTTGCCTGCTACCAGGTTCTCCAGCACCCAGCATAAGTGAGGCAGATCAATCCGGTACATGGTGGCACACATGCAGACCATCGTCGAGAGGAAATGAATCTGCTGTTCCGGGTGTTCCTGCTTCAGTCGATTGACAAGGTGCAGTTCGGTGCCGATGGCCCACTGTGAACCGGGCGGCGCTGCTGCCACAGTTTTCAGAATGTACTCGGTCGAGCCAACAAGATCAGCTTTGTCCACCACTTCCATCATGCACTCGGGATGAACCAGCACTTTGATGCCAGGATGAGTCTTGCGGAAAAGATCGACGTGCTGAGGCTTGAACATCTGATGGACGCTACAGTGCCCCTTCCAGAGAAGTACTTTGGCCTGTCGGACTGCATCAATCGTATTGCCGCCCATCCGCTTGGAGGGGTCCCAGACGATCATCTGTTCCAGTGGGACTCCCATCTGGCGAGCGGTGTTGCGACCGAGGTGCTGATCGGGGAAGAATAGTACTTTCTGCCGCTGGGCGAATGACCACTCCAGGGCTGCCCGGGCATTGGAACTGGTGCAGACAAGGCCTCCTCGTGAGCCGCAGAAGGCTTTCAGGTTGGCAGCGGAGTTGATGTAGGTAACAGGCATCACCTCGCGGGTATCGACTGCATCACCGAGCTGATCCCAGCAGTCTTCCACCATGTCGATATCGGCCATGTCAGCCATGCTGCACCCGGCAGCGAGATCTGGGAGGATCACTCGAACATGCTCAGCGGCGAGGATGTCCGCAGTTTCCGCCATGAAGTGGACACCACAGAAGACGATGTACTGGCAGTTCGACTTCTGTGCTGCCAGCGAAGCCAGTTTGTAGCTGTCGCCACGCAGGTCAGCAAACTCAATGACTTCATCCTGCTGGTAGTGGTGCCCCAGGATCAGGCACTTGTCACCGAGAGTCTTCCTGGCTGCCCAGCAGCGGGCTCTCAACTCGAGATCAGACAGCGACCGATAGGGCTGGAATGATGGATCGAGTGTTTTCTGGCTGGGCAGCGGCTGGTCAATCAGTTCGAGAGCCACAGGAGACTCCTGTAATGTTGCGAGAATACATTATTCTACACTGATGTGCTCTACTGGCTCCATCTCATAACAGCCTTTGGTAACAAGTAAGAATGAAATTGCTCCATCCCTGCGAGATGGAGCTGGAAGAATGTTATTTACTTCTAGTGGAATTGTCTGTCGATGGTTGCCCCGGAACCAGTTGGAGGCGCTCAGCCGGGGCCGTCTCTACAGCTGTTACTTTGACCTCGCCCGGCGAGACCTTTCGATTAGGTCCACAGCCAAGCAGAAGTCCCACAATGACTATCAAAAGGGTTCGCATGTTATGCATCCTCAATCAATAAGAATATCGGTGTTGATTCGAAGACCGTCTTTCCATCCGGAGAGTGCTTGCAGGCACTTGTACTCCGGAGACCACTGAGCTTCAGGCTGAAATCCATCGGAGAAGGTAGGGCCATAACGCAGCGTCCGCACCGAACCGTCGCCAAAACAGAACTGTACACCAGCAGCATGGTTACTCGAAAAGTTAAAGAAAGTCTCACCCTTGGACAGGCCATAATACGTAGGCATGGAACCGATGCTGATCCAGCCAAAGGGACGGGGAGTACCGCCACTACCTGTGGCAACGACTTCACCAAAGAGTAGCGTGTTGCTGCTGCCATCCTTGGCAGTCACCTGGCCCAGCGTGAGTGCACTATTCTGACCGAGCAGACCGGGGTTGGTCCGGCGTGTGCTGGTCCCTGGCACCCCCAACTGTCCGCCTAGCACGCCAACGTAGTTCGTACGTCCCAGCAAATGAGATTGTGCAGTGGAGACGAACCCGGAGAGAAAGAAGTTGGGATTGCCCGGCGAGTTAAATTCTCCGATGACGTGCCAGACATAATCGCTATTTGAAACCTGCAGGTAAAGTTCATCACTGGGACAGGCAAACAGACCGATGCGTGCCTGAGCCGTGTCGGGCTGGATGTTCGCAACATTCGTGGCCCAGCGTGGCGAAGTGTTATTCAGCTTTGCGTTCAAGGGTTGCGATAATTGCCCCGGGTCGGTGGCACGGAACCCTTGTTTCAGATTATCCTGTTCCAAATAGGGTAGCAGTGCAAAATGCACTCCCACACACGTTCCGGTGAAGGCGCTATTGGTCGCTGTGCCATAGAGCCCAGCCGGCAGTTTTTTGAAGTCGCTGTGGAAGTTGTGGGTGGCAATGCCCATCTGCCGCAGGTTGCTGGCACAGATCATGGCATTGGCTGCTTCCCGCACTCGCTGCACCGCAGGCAGCAGCAATGCCATCAGGAGGCCGATTATCGCAATAACTACGAGCAGTTCAATCAGAGTGAACGCCCAACGTAATGAAGCTGTACGAACCATGACAACGTCTCACAGAGGATGTATGGGACACCATGTCCCTGAGTAAGGTACTGCCATGCTGTTTTGCAATTAACTCATCACGGAAAATTTGATCGGAGCTACGTTCTCCTCGCAGTTACTTCGCATAGTGCCTGTGGCCTTCCTTCGGTACAATGATTTCATGAGACAAGTGCTGTTCACCATACCGCTGCCCTTTGGCGACGCCAAAATTCCCGTCTTTGGCTTCGGCTTTCTGTTGATTATTGCCTTTGTGGTGGCAGCGTGGCTGGCCGGGCGTCGGGCCAGGCAAGAGGGACATAGCCATACCATTCCGTGGGATGTCGGGCTGTATATCTTCATTGCCGGGGTGATTGGAGCCAGGCTCCTTTCCATGTTTGTCGATCAGAAACCACCCGACGATCTCGCTAAGGGTTTCCTGCAGTTCTTTAAGATCTGGGAAGGGGGGCTCGTACTCTATGGTTCCATCCCCGGCGGACTACTGGGCTACTGGCTTGCTTATCGCACGATTGTGAAACCTAACAATCTACGCACCCTGCAGTTAGCCGACTGGCTGGCTCCGTCGATTGCCCTCGGCATCGCCTTCGGTCGTCTGGGCTGTTTCCTGAACGGATGCTGTTACGGCGATGTCGCCGATCCTGCCATGGTTCCAACTGCCCTGACAGTACAGTTCCCTGCCAACAGCAACCCTCATTATGAAGTTGTCTGGCTGCGTGGTTGGCAATCGGCCTATGGTTTCCAACTCGGCACCGGCCCGTTGGAGGAATGCGTCGTCAAAGCAGTGGATAAAGGCTCCTCTGCTGCCCAGGCTGGCCTGCAAGTGGACGACCTCATCGAAAGCATCAATGACCAGGCCACTCTTCACGCCAAGGCTATCTACGATGCTATCCTGGCCGTAAAACCTTACCAGCAACTTGCCATGACGGTGAAGCGTAAAGGTCAGACAGTGAAACTCCAGTTTGAGCCACCGCCCAGTTTGCCACTTCTGCCAACACAACTCTACATGGCCCTCGATGGGGTGATTCTCTTTGCGTTGCTCTGGACGTTCTACCCGATGCGTCGTCGAGAAGGGGCGGTCATGGCCATGCTGATGATGACGTACGCCATCAATCGTTATCTCATTGAACAGCTTCGTCTGGATAATCCCGAGTACGTCGGTAGCTTCACCATTTCCCAGGCCATCAGCCTGGGGTTGTTCCTGGCCGGGGCCGTGATGATGGTTTTGGTTCAATGGAAAGGGCGGCCTGTCAGTTGATGTTGAAAAGAGGGGAAAAGCAAAAAGGCCATGCTGAGCATGGCCTTCCTGAGAAATGCTGTTTTGCTTATTGATCAGGATCAGTAATCGCCCGGCAGTACCGTGCCAGCAATAATTCAGTCTGCAACAGCTTTTGCCACGTGGCAAAGTCCAGCGTGACCTCGGTGCCATCTTCGTTCATGTGTGCGGTGGGGATGATGTTGGCGAGAGAACGATGGAGGAAATCGAGCATTTCCGAAAGGCGAGCCGCCTGCGATGGAGTCAGTTTCTGCGGAAGGGGTGGAAACTTATAACGACCGATCTTGAGAGCATCGGGGGAACTCACTTCCAGCTTGTCTTCCGCGATGGTAAAGTCGGGCATGCCCTCTTCTGTCTGACTGATGGAATTATTCAGCACTGTCCGTAGGTCGTCTGAGGAATCCAGTTTTTCGGAGAAGACAGCCTGATGCGCTGCTTGGGCCATATGTGTTTCCCGGGCAGCAATCTCTTCGAGTGAACCGAACAGCAGCACGGAACGGCCCAGGTGAACGCAATCGCCGTGACGCAGCCGATGAACATGAACCAACTGCCCGTTGACACGGGTGCCGTTGGTACTGTCGAGATCGGTCAGGATCATATCACCCTGATCGTGTTGGATTTTGGCATGAAAGCGGCTGATGCGTTCATCATTCAGTCTGACGCTATTTCCTTCTTCCCGTCCCACGGTAATGGGAGTGGAAAGTTCTTTGAACTCCAAGCCTTTATCCACGCCATCGATAACCTGGAAGTTAATCCTCGCCATATTCGCGCCCACTCTTATGACCGATTAGCCAGCAGACAGGGAAAGGTTCGCGCAGATCAGCACTGCCAGTCAGTGGTCACTTCTACTGAACCATAGCATCATGCTGAGAGTGCGTCAAAACCATACATCCCTTTTAAAGCCTGCGATGGCCTATGTCAACAAGGTATTTAGGGGAAGTGGAGAAGAGATGAGGGTGAAGTTGAAGTCTATGAGCCTGGAGAATCAGTAGTTGCCTGCCCATTTTGCCTCCAGCGTAGTATTTCTTCCCCCAGTATTAGAAAACCGATGGTTCCCAGAATCCAGCTATTCCCGGTAGCAAAGAACACTGTGGCGTTCAACCACATGAAGCACAGTAGCAGATGAAATAGCCTTACGTACCAGCGGAGGGCTGTCTGCGGTGCCAGCCAGCAGCGAACGACATCGGCACCCCAGATCAGGAGCGTGGCATAATTGAAATAGAGTCCTTCTCCCACACCACTTTGTTGCGCGGTCGCCTCCCATGCTGCTGCGTGTGACCAGTGATGAACAAGATGAAAAGCCAATCCAACATGCACGGCGAAGATCAGCCAGGCCACGGTCCAACACCAGCGCACACGGCTGAACTGCTGACAACGCAGCCACACAACATACGTTGCAATGTAAAAAACAAAGCTGAGCCAGGCCGAGCCACGGACGAGTAAGTCTTGCATGGTCACTTACTCGGTCTCCAGCCAGTTCGGCCCGGAACTGACATCAACATCCACAGGTACGTCGAGCTTCATGGCATGTGCCATCTCGTACTTGACCATCTCCGCAACCTGTTTCACGATGGGTGTCTCCGCTTCCAATACCAGTTCATCGTGAATCTGTAGCAGCATACGGGCAGGCAGGTGCTCCTTCTCCAGGCGATGATGGATGTGGAGCATCGCATACTTCATGAGATCAGCAGCCGAGCCTTGAATCACGGTGTTGACTGCTTCGCGTTCCGGCTGATTCCGCATCTTGTAGCTCGACTTGGCCCGGATGCCGGTAATCTCGCGACGTCTGCCCGCAATGGTCGTCACATAGCCTAGCTGCCGCGCATCGCTGAGCACCTTGTCCTGAAAGGCCACCACGCCGGGGTACTTGGCGAAATAGCCATCGATAAACGTTGCAGCTTCGTCCTTGGAGATGCCTAGCGTATTGGCCAGACCATACGGGCTCAGGCCATAGAGCACACCAAAGTTCACCACCTTGGCCACTCGCCGTTGATCGCTGGTGACATCCTTCTCCGCAATTCCAAACACCTGGGCTGCAACGAAACTGTGAATATCGCGGTTCTCGCGGAAGGCCTGCAACAGCGCTGTATCCTGCGACAGATGAGCGAACACCCGCAGCTCAATCTGCGAGTAGTCGGCTGTGATCAGCGTGTAGCCGGGGCTGGCGACGAAGGCTTTACGAATTGCCCGGCCCTGGTCGGTCCGCATGGGGATGTTCTGCAGATTCGGGTTGCTGCCACTGAGCCGGCCTGTTGCTGCTACCGTCTGATTCAGTTGGCCATGCAATCGATGATCGCGATGATCGACCTGACTGGGCAAGGCATCCAAGTAGGTGCCTTTCAGCTTCATCAACTGGCGGTAGTTGATGATCAGCTTCGGTAATTCATACCCTTCAGTTGCCAAATCCTCCAGCACATCCTGATTGGTAGACGCTTCGCCTGTCTGGGCTGTCTTCTTGCCTTTGGGCAGTTTCAACTCTTCGAAGAGAATCTCCCGTAACTGCATTGGCGAGTCGATGTTGAACTTCCGTCCGGCCAGTCCATAAATCTGCTGCTCGAGCGTCTTGAGCTGTTCGGTGTAGTCAGCAGAGAGCTGTTCCAGCAGCTTGACGTCGAGACAAACCCCCGTCTCCTCCATCGCCATCAGCACTGCCATCAATGGCAGTTCCATCTCCCGGTAGATGGTGGTGAGTTGCTTCTGCTCCAATTCCTTTTCCAGCATCTGACAGAGCCGGAAGGCGATGTCTACCTCTTCCGCTGCGTACGGGGCCACTTCCGTGGTGTTGACACTCTCCAGCGGACGGCTGAACTTCCCTTCGCCCAGTAGTTTGGACCAGGGTAAAGGACTGTGATCGAGATGCCGACGGGCCAGATCCGCCAGACTGTGAGAACGCTCACCCGCCTGCAGCAGATAGCTGGCAATCATGGCATCGCCTGTTACACCTTGCACCGTGATTCCACGATGATGCAGCAGAGCTAACTCGAACTTGAGATTATGCCCGAACTTGTGAACCTTGGCATCTTCCAGCAGTGGCTTTAGTTTCTTGAGCACATCGGGCTCATCGAGCAGTTTCTGACCCCCTCCAACTCCCCCTTGGTAAGGGGGAGAGGTACCGGGTCCACGAAGGGGGAGATAGTACCCGGTGCCACTCTGCCAGCAGAGTGCGATGCCCACGAGGGCAGCTTGCCGCGGGTTGTCGGTGGTGGTCAGCAGCTTGATGGCAAATCTAGGCTGCTGCCGGAGTGTGGTCATCAACTCAGTGAGCTTGGTGGGTGTATCGACCAGTTCGTACTTTGCCTGCCACTCAGCTTCTTCGAGGAACAGCCCTTGCGGATCGATGATGACTTCTTCGTCATCGTCATCGCCCATATCGAAAAGAGTCCGCTGCTTCCTGGCCTTGGCCATCTTTTTGCCGACTTCAGCACGAAGCTCAGTCGCCAGACGGCTGAAGCCCAATTCGGTGTAGTAGGCCAGCAGGCTCTTCGCATCAGGTTCCTGCAGCTTCCAGCCTTCCCAGTCGATATCGAGAGCAACGTTGGTATCGAGCTTTACCAGTTTGCGTGACAATTCCAGCACGCTCTGATGCGTCTCCAGGTTCTCCTTCATCTTGCTCTTTTTCATCTCAGGCAATGCAGCAAGGATGCCTTCGAGTGTTCGATACTCCTGCAAGAGCTTGGCAGCGGTCTTGACGCCGATACCGGGGATGCCGGGGACGTTGTCCACACTGTCGCCAGTGAGGGCGAGGAGATCGATCACCTGGCTCGGCTGAATGCCCCAGTCTTCGAGCAGTTCCGGGACGCCGAAAATCATGTCCTTGCGGGCGTTGTAGAGGTGAATCCTGTCGTTGATGAGTTGCCTGCAATCCTTGTCGCTGGTGCAGATCGCGACTTCCATGCCACGGTTGGCGAAAGCGACAGCGAGAGTCGCGAGCACATCGTCTGCCTCGAAGCCTGCGACTTCGACGGCCGGGATGCGCATCGCCTTGAGCAGCGTGCGGATGCCTTGCAGTTGCCCGTAGAGATCATCGGGCATGGGCGAACGATGGGCCTTGTACTGGTCGTACAGATGATCACGGAACGTCGGTCCCTTGGGGTCGAACACGCAGATGAGATATTCCGGCCTCCGCTTCCGCAGCCGGTTCATGTCGTTGGCAAAGCCGAAGATGGCATTGGTCGGCTGCCCCGCGGGCCCCGTCATCATCGGCACCGCATGGAACACCTGGTAGAGCAGCGAATGGGAATCGATTAGGTAGACCACACATCATTCCATGGAGTGATGGGGTATAACCTATCCAGCGGGACGGCGGGTGGTTAGACGGTGAGCTTCTATGTTAGAGGGTTGATAGCAGGTGGAAGGAGTTGGTAGAGTGGGATAAGGATTAGACACAATTGCTAATGTCTATTTTTCAGTCTGCCCGGAAGGGGGAGGTGTGCGATGGCGTTCGCTCGACTCGGAAATCGCCACGACTCCTGGGTAGCGTTTTGCAAACAGTACCGAGAACTGCTCGCTGGTACCGGACTGCCGGAGGCGGTTATCCAGAGCGAGCACCTTTTTCGGGACCTCCTGCGTGTTGGGTCGGCGGTCAGTCGGCGTATAGTTATCGCGCTGACGGATCTGTCCGACGAGCAGTGGGCTGGGTTGGAACGGTTCGTGGCAGTATTTTTCCGAGAGTGTGAGTCTTTCGCACCACTAGAATTGTTCCCGGCCTTCCGGCAAGAGGCCGAGCGGCGCGGCAGCAACTTCCGCGCGTGATCTGGCCAGTTTGCTGAGTGGGGTCGATCGAGGGAGGAGGGCTTTGCGGCATGAGAGTTCTACGGTCAGCGGACATCGTGGCTACAATCGACCAGTACTTGGCTGGCCAGCTCGACGCTGCCGGACTGGAGGCGTGGGCCGAGCGGTGGGAGATAGCCGAAGATGTCGAGTACGCAAATGCGGAGCGAGAGGCGGTGGTTGAGGCGCTGTACCTTCTAGCCAATCCAGAGATCAATGGGGAACTCACCCTGGCCCATGTTCAGCAGGTGCGAGCTGACCTCCAAGTTAACGTTGGTTAGCCGCAATGCCATGCCCACTCTGAGGTGAGGAGAGGAGGACACATGACAATCGTGCGAATTGAATGCAGTAGGATCACCGATTGGGATTCTTTTCACACGGCCTTCGCCACAGCATTCGGTTTTCCCAGCTTCTATGGCCGGAATATGGATGCTTGGATTGACTGCATGAGCTACCTGGACGATCCGGAGGCGGGGATGTCCACTGTCACCGTGCCGGTTGGCGAAGTTCTGGCCCTACATCTCGATGGAGTGAACGAATTCGCCATCAGGTGTCCGGAACTATACACCGCGCTAATCGAAAGTGCAGCTTTCGTCAATTGGCGGCGGTCGTCAGAGGGGAACAAAGCGATCCTGGCCCTTGCATTCTACAAGAACACATAACAGGGGAATTGCACTTCTTCACAATGCTCGACAGAATGCACACACAACTTCCTGGGAACCAACACCAGTGCGGCCACAGCCTTTGATCTGCGTGAATGATGTCGAAGCGAGCAGCCGATGGTACCAGCGGTTGCTCGGCTGTGAGAGTGCGCATGGTGGACCGAATTACGAACGGCTTGTTGTTTCCGGCAAACTCGTCTTGCAGTTGCATCGCTGGGAAGAGGAGCATCATCATGGAGCCATTGGCGATCCGACCAATCTGCCTCCTGGCAACGGGCTGCTCTTGTGGTTTGAGGTGGATGACATCGACGCGGCGGTAGCTCGGGCCACGGAGATGGGAGTGGAAGTCATCCTTCCTCGCCATCGGAATCCGCCAGACGGGAATGGCGGCCCCAATCACTGGGAAATCTGGATACGTGATCTCGATGGTTACAAGGTGGTCCTGGCCAGTCCCGACGGCACCGCTGATGGTAACTGGCAACCCTGACCTGCACCACATCTTCACGCAGCCAGCCATGCCCTTGCACCACCAAGCCGGTAGAGTATGATCAGGCTCCTGTCACATTTCACCTCTTTGGGAGGCAATCATGTTTCGGTTCACACAAGTATTGTTAGCCATGCTACTTATGATCACCTTCATGCTGGCCAAAGACAGTGATGATGCCAAGCAGGAACTGGAGAAGTTCCAGGGCTCATGGAAACTTGTGGGGAATGACGAGGTCACCCTTACTTTCAAGGGCAACGAGTACGAGTTCAATGCCGGCGAAGTCGAGAAAGGCAAGATGAGCTTCAACCCCGGCAAGAAGCCGGCCCAGGTGGATGTGGAGATCACCGAAGGCAACGATGCGGGAAAGAAACAGGTGGGCATCTATGAATGGAAAGACGGCAAGGTCAAGTTCTGTTTCGGCCCCGCCGGTTCCAACAAGCGTCCTGAAAACTTTGATAAGACTGATGAAGAGCACATCACCTTCGAATTCGAGAAGGTGAAGAAGTAACCATCGATGAAACCCCCGGAAGCCCGGCGTGTGCCGGGCTGGCTCATACTCCTGATCGTCGCTGGCGTTCCCACCCTGGTGACCATCGTCGGTTCCCTGCTTGGGGCGCATGCCATTGAGATTGTGGTTTTCTCGATCCTGTGTCTGTTCTCCGTAGCGCTGATGTTCTTCTACGCGCTGGGGTAGTGACGACGTTCTTTTCAAGTTGACATGCCTGCATGACTGTGAGCTAATGCCTGCAATTGTCTGGGTGCATAGGCCAGATGGATAACCTACCAGCACAACCCTGCTACTGGTGATATGAAGCGATTACTGCAACCACTTGCTGGCATCACCGTAGTGCTTTTGGGCTGTCTGGCATTAGCCGCGCCATTCGCTGTAGAGAAACTCGCAGCTTCGCTGCTTGGATTCTTGATGCTGGGCAAAGGGCTGCTCGAAGTCTTTCATGCTTACCGTGTGAGTAATCGTGAGAGAAGCAATGCAGCATTCCTGAGCAGCGTCATGTCTATTCTGGCTGGTCTGCTGCTGCTGTCTCATTCCAAGTTAGTCATCACCGGCCAGGCAGTGTTGCTTGGCCTTTCCTTTGGCATCGACGGCTTCGGACAAGTGATTGCTGCTCTGCGCAGCAGGGATAAACCCGGCTGGCTTTCACACTTCACGGATGGAGTTATCAGTGCGCTGCTCGGCGTGGCCATCTCCATGCAATGGCCCGTTTCCGGTATCGTCAGTCTCGGCCTGACCGTGGGACTTCGTCTGATCTCTTCGGGCTGGGCCATGATATTGGGTCGATCGGATTCCCCACCAGTTTCAGAAGATGATCTGCATCGGATGCATCCCAATACCGGACTGGGTCTGCCTGCTCACGATACTTTCGCCAGACTGCGTGAAGCAGTTGAGAAAGAAATTCTGACACGCCGGAGCATTGATCGGTACTGGTGGATCGTGTTTCTTGTCGTGTTCTTTGCCATTCATGTAGGCCGCATGGATGCGGAATGGAACCTCGTTGGATTCATCTCACCGGGAGTGGCCGTTGTTGGCGATGTGCTCTATGCCTTGCTCCTCTCCTGGGGAGTGGTTTTGCCGGTGCGACTTGGCTGGCGCAAGTTGACGAGTAGCCTGGAACGCCGCGCATGGATGCGGAAGCTGGCTCAACAGGGTGATGAAGCAGTCAGCCTTCGCCGCAGTCTGGTCGACACCTGGCTGCATAGGCGATTTCGTTTTGCCTTGCAGTACAGCCAGGCCCGAAAGTCACCAACGTCTGCTTTTGCCTGGGGCTTGCATATCGGCTTGCCTCTGACTGCTGTGCTGATCGCTCTCAATCCCATCTGGGGATTGAGCTGGTATTTCAATACGGAAAACTGGGCTACGGGTGCATGGGAACGATGGACGGAATACCGTGTTGATGATTGGCGTGAGCACATGGTGCAGGAAGTCAGGAAGGAGTATGTGAGCCTGGGAGGCAAGGAAGCAGACTTGGCACGCATCAAACTCCAGGATGTCCCTGCCGACAAAGACTTCAGCTTCATCGTGATCGGTGATACGGGCGAAGGAGATGCTTCACAGCATGTACTCCGCGACCGACTTGTTCTGCTGGGCCAGCGTCCAGACATCAAGTTTCTGGTGCTGTCCTCGGATGTCATCTATCCGTCAGGTGCCATGAAAGACTACGAGCCTAAATTCTATCTGCCGTTCAAGGGATTCAGTAAGCCCATCTATGCCATACCGGGCAACCATGACTGGTACGATGCCCTGGAAGCATTTACTGCCAACTTCTTTGAACCCACCGCAGCCCGTACTGCCATGCGTGCTCGTCGGGCTGTGGACCATGGCCTGACCACCACGACAGAAAAGCGCATAGACCAACTGATTGAAGAAGCTGCCCGTTTGCGAGGCCTGTATGGCGTCAGTACCGGGCATCAGCGGACACCCTTTCTTGAGATACACACAGATCAGTTTTCGCTCATCCTCGTCGACACAGGGATTTTGCGCAGTTCCGATCCAGAACAACTGCGCTGGCTGGAAGCTGCTCTCAAGCGTGCTCAGGGGCATTTCACCATGGCCATCCTGGGCCATCCACTGTTTGCAGGTGGACAGTATCAGGGTGCGACAGAGAAGACGTTTGCGGACATTCATCAAATGCTGCGCGACCATGGTGTTCAAATCGCGATGGGTGGTGACACCCACTATTTCGAGTACTACAAGGAGTCGTACCAGAACAACCAGATGAGCAGCACGATGCACCATTTCGTCAATGGCGGGGGTGGTGCTTACCTTGCTCTGGGAACACCACTGGGCTGGCCCAGGCAACCACCCGTTGCGGACTGTGGCTTCTATCCACGAAAAGACGAGATCGTTGCCAAGCTCGACAGGGAAACACCTCTCTGGAAGCTGCCGCTCTGGCTGTGGGTGAAGAAACTGGGTGGCTGGCCTTTCAATGCTGAAGGCATCGCCAGTGCGTTCAACTTTAACCTTGCCCCGTTCTTCCAAAGCTTCGTTGAGGTTCGTGTCGAATCATCCAGGAACTCAGTCCGTATCATTCCCCACGGCGTCCTGGGGCCGTTGCAATGGCGCGATTTACAGGTCTTTGGCCAGGTGATTCCGACAGGCAAAAAGCCGGAAGATGGAGTCGAATTTGTATTCTCCATGGTCCGGTAACAAACTGCTTGCAGTCCTCCCCCGCTTGTGTATGCTCATTCTCCTGCCTGCTGATCATTCCCACCGTGCTTCTCCTGGAGTTCCCCATGATCCGTGGTTTGTTCGCACTTGCAGTGTTGCTGTTGCTGTGGTCTGTGTCCTATGCCGATGTCAAACTCCATTCTCTCTTCACCAGCCACATGGTCCTGCAGCAGAAGACTACGGTGCCAGTGTGGGGCCAGGCAGCGCCGGGTGAGCAGGTGACGGTGAAGTTCCAGGGACAAACCCAGACTGCCACTGCTGATGACAAGGGCAAGTGGAGCGTCAAGCTCAGCAGCCTGCAACCAGGCGGCCCGTTTGAGATGACCGTCGAAGGCAAGAACACCATTAAGCTTGAAGATGTGCTTGTTGGCGAAGTGTGGCTGTGCTCTGGCCAGTCGAACATGGAGTGGCCAGTCCGTCAGAGCAAGGATCCGAAAGAAGTCATCGAGAAGGCTGCGAATAATCAACTGCGTCTCTTCCAGGTGAAGAAGCTGACCAGCAATCAACCGTTGAGCGAACCAGCACTCGACCCAGCATGGAAGCAGTGGCGGGTTGCTTCCCCCGAATCGGTACCTGGCTTCTCGGCTGTAGGTTACTTCTTTGGCCTGTCCCTCCAAAAAGCCCGCAATGTTCCCGTCGGCATGATTCATACCTCGTGGGGTGGCACGCCTGCCGAGGCATGGACCTCTGAAGAGTTTCTTCAAAAAACGCCGGAGCTGGCTTACTACGTGGAGAATGTCAAGAAGCAGATTGCCAACTTCCCCGAGGCCATGAAGAAGTACGACGAGCAAATGAAGAAATATGACGAGGAGGCCATCAAGTTGCGTGCTGAGAACAAGACTGTGCCGGTATCACCCCGCAAACCGAACCATCCCGATCAAAGCCCAGGCACCTCGGCCCGACTCTACAATGCCATGATCAACCCACTGGTGCCTTATGCAGTGAAAGGTGCCATCTGGTACCAGGGCGAATCGAATGCCGGCCGTGCTTATGAATACCGTACCCTGTTCCCCACCATGATTCAGTCCTGGCGAGCAGCGTGGGGTTATGAGTTCCCGTTCCTGTTCGTGCAATTGGCACCATTCAAGAACATAGTGGAGCAGCCCAAGGAAAGCGACTGGGCAGAGTTGCGTGAAGCTCAGCTGCTGATCAGTTTGAAGCTGGCGAATACGGCCCAGGCTGTCATCACCGATACTACCGATGAGAAGACCGACCAGAAGGACATTCACCCCAAGAACAAGGCTCCCGTGGGTGAACGACTGGCCCTGGCAGCACGGCAGAAAGTTTACGGCGAACCTATCGTTGGTACCGGCCCTCTCTTTGAACGGCTTACCATCACTGGTGACAAGGCTGTCCTCAGCTTTACCTCCGTTGGTGGCGGCCTGGTCTGCAAGGGCGACAAACTCACCGGCTTCACGATCGCAGGAGCAGATAAGAAGTTTTACAACGCGGAAGCGAAGATCGACGGTGACAAGGTGGTCGTCACCTGTGAGGCTGTGAAGGAGCCAGTAGCGGTTCGATTCGGTTGGACCGACTATCCGGTAGTGAACTTCTTCAACAAGGAAGGTATTCCCGCTTCCCCATTCCGTACCGATGAATGGCCAGGCGTGACCTGGCCCAGGAAGAAGACCGAGTAATATGATCCCCGCGACGAAGCTTGGCCTTGATCTGCAAATTCCCCTGGCCCATTGTCAGGGGCTTTGCATCATCCGGGCTTCGGAGTTCAGCTGGCAGTTCGCCCGCAGCGGAGGACCCGGCGGGCAGAAAGTCAACAAACTGGCCACCAAGGCGGTACTCCGCTGGTGGCCTCGGCAATCCGCCTTGCCCCTGCCTGTGCTTCATAGGCTGCTAAAGCTGGCGCATAGCTATCTCACTACCGACGGTGAATTGATAATCAGTTCGCAGCGTCACCGGACTCAGCTACGCAACATGGATGACTGTCTGCAGAAGCTACGGCAACTGATTGTTGCGGCAGTTCCACCCCCCACCATCCGCCGGGCAACAAAGCCAACTCGAGGCTCGAAGGAACGCCGCCTGCATGCCAAGAAACAGCAGAGTGCCCGCAAAGCAGATCGGCGAGTCAGCGGACACGATGCGTAGACTACTTCTTCCGCTTGCTTTCTGCAGGCAATAACTCCAGTAACTGCCAGAGACTCGGGTCTTCCGCATACGGAAACTCTGCTCCGATGTTCAATGTCTGCTCACCCAGTTCGCTGTCACGTACGGCATAGAAAAAGCCAAACTCCCGATTGAGATCGACATCGAAGCCAGCCAGACAATCGGCCGGGATGAAGCATTCGAGCCTGTAGCCTCCCCGGATAGGGTGCTTGCGGACTTGCAGCTTCTTCGGATCGCAGAGTGGAGCATCGGCCAGGGCACGATGAATCCTGGTCTGCCCCGCAGAAGGTGAGTCGCCATCGACTCCCGCGCCGCCAGCCAGGAAGTAAAAGTGATGACAGAACCGCAAGGCTCGATGGCTTTCCCGGCTGCTGCGGGTATCAATCCAGAGAGATATGCCATCGCTGCGGCGATAGTTGCCCGTTTCGCCTCTCACGCCACGTTCTTTTCCTCTTACCAGCAGTTCCAGTCCAAAGCCAGCTTCGTTCCAGCCGACTTTGACCTGGGCAAATCCTGGCTTCTCGGTTAAGCGGAAACTCTCGGGGAGTGTGCATGAATTGGGAAGATCGAGCAGGTCCTCCCCCTCTGCCCGGGGGATGCCTGGAACATAGAGACACGGATAACAGAGGCGATACAGGAAATTCGGCGGTATCATCGACATAGGAGTCTGGAGCCCGAAGCCAGGAGAGCGCATTGCAACAAATATCTGAAGTGGATTCACTTCCTTTGCAATTGGCAGCCCTGACTCCTGTTTTATGAAAGTCTGCACCAGGACGAGGAGTGTACATGACCGCGGTGACCTGGAAACTGCCTCGCCAAGTTCTGACTATCGGTCCAAAACCATTGATCATGGGAATCGTCAATGCTACGCCAGATAGTTTTTCGGATGGGGGGAAGTATGATCCTGTAGCACAGGGACTAAAACTCATCAATGACGGGGCTGACATTCTGGACATCGGCGGCGAATCGACTCGGCCGGGGGCGATGATGGTAAGTGAGGATGAAGAGTTGAGGCGGGTGATTCCTGTCATCATTCAGCTGAGTCATCAGGCGTCGATACCTCTTTCCATCGACACTACCAAAGCCCGAGTCGCCCGTGAGGCGGTGGCCACTGGGGCTAGCATTATCAACGACATCTCGGCCCTGGAAGCAGATGCTGACATGGTTCAGGTGGCAGTCGATAGCGGAGCTGCCATCGTGGCTATGCATCGGCAGGGCACACCACAAACGATGCAGCAGAATCCCCACTATGACAATGTGGTCAACGAGGTCAGCGACTACTTGAAACTGAGGTTGTCTCATCTGGAGAAGGCTGGTATAGCCCGCGAGCGGATCGTCCTCGATCCGGGAATCGGCTTCGGTAAACGGACGGAGCACAATCTGGCTCTGCTGGCCCATCTCGATCGGTTGACCGAGACAGGCCGCCCGGTACTGCTGGGAGTCTCCCGCAAGGGATTCATCCATCGTACGCTGGAGCGTGAGCCAAATACCTTTGCAGGTGACATGGGGACGATGGGGCTGATGCTGCATGCCCACAGCCGGGGCTGGCTGCATGTGGCCCGCGTACACAACGTCGACGCACTCCGCATTGCCCTGGACATGTGGCAGGCGGTGGACAACAGAGTCTTAAGTGCTGAATCCTGAGTCCTGAGTGAAGATGCTTGGTTCTCAGTGCTAGGTACAGTGGGACACAGTTGTCTGCTTGATTTCCAACGGTACCTGACACTTAGCACACAGGACTTAGCACTTTAGAGATGATCGAACGCTTCTTCCAGATATATCAGGCCCTCGGTGTCCGCGACTTGGTGGAAATCAGTCTGCTGGGTGCGTTCATCTATCTCATGCTTCGGTTCATCGGGGCCACCCGTGGCATAGGCATGGTGCGTGGATTGGGAATCGTCGTGGCCATCACGGTTTTTGCCGTGCAGGTCATTATCGCCAGCTTCGATCTGACCGAACTCAACAAGATACTCGATTACATCCTGGCTTCAGCCTTCATCGGTATCATTGTTATCTTTCAGCCTGAACTTAGGAGTGGTCTCTTCGCCTTGGGGCGGTATCGCCTTTTCCGTCTGTTCAGTCCAAGCGAAACGTCGCAGGAACCTTACCTCGATCAACTGGCAGGAATGGCCAGCCAACTCTCACGGACGTGTACCGGCGCTCTGGTGGTCATTCAACGTGAAGCAAGTCTTCAGCAGTACATTCAAACCGGTGATGAACTCGACAGCACAGTGCGTGAAGGGCTGCTCGTCGCTCTGTTTCAGAAAAATAGTCCATTGCACGATGGTGCTGTGATACTGGCCCATGGTCGGCTGGCTGCTGCTGCCTGTCAATTGCCGCTGGCGGAAGCTCCGCAAGGTGCCAGCGACTATGGTATGCGCCACCGGGCTGCTCTGGGTATCAGTGAAGAAACCGATGCGGTGGTTCTCGTGGTCAGTGAAGAAACTGGGCGTATCTCATTGGCCTGTGCAGGGAAACTCGAAACCGTCACCCGCGACAATGTCTTGCGGCGACTGACTACGCTGCTTCACGGCCCGGTGAAACTGCGTGTAGCTGCTTAGGGGGCAGATGACAGAAGGCAGGAGCCAGCTACTACCTGCTCCTGACTATGGAATGCTGGATTCTCCATTGGCATCTGGATGCTAACGATGTTCGACCGTTACATTATCACCCCGATCATCGCATTGGGCCTGGCATTCCTGGTCTGGGTCTACCTGCGCAGTCGCGATCAGGAAGTGCAGTCGTATCCCATTCCTTTGGAAATCTCGATCGATGCTCAGCAAAGTGATCGCTACAGTTTCGAATCCAAGCCGACGAATCAGACAGTGCGAGTCAAGTTCTATGGACTACCGAGCCGCCTGCGTGAAGTAAAAGAGCTGGTTGAAAGCCGAACCCTGGTCATCCGGCAGATTGTGCGCGTACCGGTGGTAGTCGATCAGCGACAGGACAACGAATATCAGGAAGTGCTTCAATTCGACAGCAACTCCCTCACATTACCGCTGGGCGTGCATGCCGATATCAACCCTGTCGAAGGACGGATACCTATCAACCTGCGCCGGATGATGGAACGTACTCTACCCGTACAGGCCACTGTCATGACCGGCAGCGCACAGTACGAAGTGGATAACATTCGTCTGGAACCAGCCACCGTGAAAGTCTACGGGCCCAAAAGTGTTCTCGAACAGATGACGCAACTAGTGCTGGAACAGCCCTGGCAACCACGATTACCCAGTGGGCTGACGATGACTGAAGAAGAGGTGATGGGGACCATCAGTCTTCCGAACAAGCTCAAGCAGGATGCGGTCAAGACCTCGCCCGAGAAAGTAGAGATTCGGGCCAGACTGAAGCCTGCGTTACGTGTGTATGAACTCAGCGATGTTTCGATTGCCTTCCTGTGTCCACCCAACTTTCCCTATCGTCCGGTGTTTACTGCCGAAAGACATGGTGTCATCAGCCAGTTAAAGGTACGCGGTCCACTCAACAAGGCACCCGAAGTGAAAGCGTATATTGACCTCACGAGCAGGATAAATTTGAAACCTGGACAGTATCCCGATGAAATCATCCAGGTGAGCCTGCCACCAGGCTATTACCTCGCCCAGGATCCACCCCGCCTTTCTGCTTTCAAGCTCGAACATCTTGAGAATCGAACCGGCAGTGAATGAACATGTTTTTTGCATTCATCGTCTAACGACACTTGCATTTGCCGTACTGCGTAGTTAGACTAATTATCACAACTTGAAGCACGACCCTCGGATCGCATGGAATGCGACGGTCTATCGAGGTCAGAAAGGAATCAGCCATGTCGTGGACACGGATGTTATTCACCCTGTTGGTGCTCAGCGTAACTGCGTCCAATCTTTTTGCGCAAAGCAACATCATCAGTTCTGTTATCGCTAATGGCGACTTCCAGAGCGGCAACACCGGGTTCTCAACCAATTATCAGTATCGAGATCCGTTGACCACCACTCCAGTCACGGTGTTCGATCCAGGCACCTATACTATTGCCCCCAATATGACAACGCCTGTGCTGCTCCATCCATCAGCACTCAACTTCTATGACCACACCTTTGGTAATGCCAGTGGTTCATTCATGATCATCAACGGCTCCATTCACCTTGGAGATGCGATCTGGTCGACTACTGTTGATGTAGAGCTGAACAGGGACTATTCCTTCAGTTTGTGGGCAGCCTACTGGAATAACAGTCTCAATCACTTGCCCGAACTGATCTTCAGCTTTAATGATACGATCGTTTACGGGGGAGAGATTGATGGTGACATTGCAACCTGGAAGAATATTTCCGCCAACTGGAATTCCGGTTCCAATTCCAGCGTCACGATCAAAATCCTGAACACCAACACCGACTATGCCGGGAACGATTTTGCCCTTGATGACATTTCCTTTGGGCTGACAATTGCTGCAGTGCCCGAACCTGCAACCCTGGTGCTGGCAGGATCAGTGCTGGCTGGTGCTGGTGGCTATGTTATCTTGAAACGTCTTCGTTACAAAATCACTCACAAGTCATGCCGGTCTAAATAACTTTCCTGTCCCGTGCCTCGCGATAGCGTGCGATGGCTTCGGTGATCACAGGATACGCACTCTCTGCACGGTGGAAGTTATCAACTTCCACCGTTTTCTTTTCCAGTGTCTTGTAATCCAGGAAGAACCGCCGCAGCATTTCCAGTCGATGCGGGGGCAACTCCGAGATATCCCGGTAGCTGTTATATTCAGGATCATTCACGGCCACTGCCAGTACTTTGTGATCGCGTTTGCCAGTATCGACCATATCCATGAGACCAATCACGCGTGACTGTATGATCGTGAGTGGCACTACTGGTTCCTGGCAGAAGACCAGGATATCCAATGGGTCACCATCTTCGCCGAGTGATTGGGGAATAAACCCATAATTGGCCGGGTAATGCACGGCGGAATACAGCATGCGATCCAATTTGATCAGTCCGCTGGGTTTGTCGATCTCGTATTTCACCTTCGAACCCATGGGGATTTCGATGATACCCCGAAACTCATGAGGTAGTTGGTCGCCGGGGGAAACATCGTGCCAGGGATGGGCCATGGGTGATCCTCTAAGTTCATGCCAGCTTACTTGATCACGAGACAGTTGCAACGCAATGACGCGGTATAATGCACGAACATCTTGATGAGTTCAATATGTTCACCAACCTTGGTCATGCCCTGGTCTTTTACGCGCGTACAGCTGTAGCCATGCCGGCGGTTTTGCTTCAACCCAGACGCTGGCTACCTCACTGGGCCCAGGCCTTGCTGGGCGTATTGCCTCTCGCCATTGCAGCAGGGCTGGCTATGGGTGTGGTAGCCTGGCTGCAACTGCGTGGCTTGCTTGTTCCATACGGCAGTGTAGAAGCGCTTCCTCGGGTGTTGTTGCTTACTGTCGTCTGGGAGTTTGGTCCGATTGCAGTTGCCTTTGTAGCAGCTGGGCGGCTTGGCGCAGGCCTTGCCGCGGAACTCGCAGCACTCAAGGAAACTGAACAGCTTGATGCCGCCCAAGTGCTTGGTATCCGCATCATTCCACGTCTCATTGCCCCTCGGGTGCTTGGCTGTGTCCTGGCGCTGCCCCTTCTCACGGTGCTGGTCGATTACCTGGCACTCGTTTCCAGTTACACCGCCGAGGCAATCGCAGGCACGATGAACTGGCTGGAATTCTCCAACGCTAGTCTTCGCAATCTCTACGTACTGGATGCTGTACTCGCCGTTGCCAAGACCACTGTCTTTGGTTACCTCATTGCGTGCGCGGGATGCTGGGCCGGGTTGCGGAGCAGTGGTGGTGCCATCGCAGTTGGCCAGGCTGCTACCCGCGGTGTGGTGCATGCCACCTTGCTCATCCTGTTCGCTGATGTGTTTCTGGTGAAGCTCATTCAGGTGATTGTTTCATGACAGAAGGCTGTTACAGTAGTCGTCATGAGTTATTCTCCCTGGCGGCGCTGGCTGAACCTGGCGCTCTGGATCGCAGCTTTCCTCTGGATGAGTGCGCTCTTTGTCCGCTCGAGTGACGAACGGCAACGCCTTTGGATGAGTGCTGATGTTGCCTGGCAATGGATGATGGGGCATGCACTGGTGAAGGGTGAATTGGATCAACTCTACACCGTTGGGGCGGGAGAACGCTGGCTGGCGGAAGGCTACGATGTGCCTTTCGCAGCAGAGATGGTAACCAAATTGCTTCGCAAGGGTCGCGATCACCGTCCCATGCCCGACGGCATCGATGGCCCTCTTTATCCGCCTGTCGCCAGTTTTGCCTTTGTCTGGCAGGGGTGCTTTTCCCCTCGGCAAGCTCATCAACTTTCAATCCTTCTGCAATGCGGCTGCACGGTTCTTTCAGCCTGGGTTATCAGTCTGATCGTCCAAGGCAGAATCACTTCTGGCGAGGTGCTGCTCATCCTTTGCTTCTATCCCCATCATTATGCCGGCATGACGCTGGGACAGAATCACCCGTTTTCCTTGCTCTTGCTGTCGCTGGGCTGGTGTAGCTGGCAGAGAGGCAGACTACTTCTTGCTGGCTTGCTGTGGGGCTGTTTCATCTACAAACCGGTAATCCTGGCAGCACTGGTATTGATCCCCCTTGCGAAGTTGCAGGGCAGGGTGTTCCTGGGAATGTGTTGTTCCGCCTGTCTATTGTGTCTGGCTACGCTCCCCTTCACACGTGGATTGGAGCCTTGGAAACGATGGCTGACCGTCGCACAAAGGGCTTCCGTGATCTATGAGCTAGACCGCCGCTGGATCTGGATGAGCCGGGATGTCTCCAGTCTACCGCGACGGGCCATGTGGAAGGCGGACGAATTCACCGAACAGGCACACATGCTGATTCATGCCAATACAGCATCACCACAGTTTATGGCCATCAATCTGGAGAAGCTTGATTCCGGGCAAGTCTATTCACCACCATGGACCAAATACGCGGGCTGGTCGATTCTTGCGATTATCGCAGTAACCGCAATCGGCCTCAGTGGGCGAGAAATGCAATGCTTTCAGTATCAGGCAGATGCATTCCTGTTACTCAGTAGCTGTCTGTGCATCTATCGTTTCATGTACTACGATCTATTGCTGACCGTGTTGCCCATCATCTTGCTGATGTTGCAATGGCTTCGTCAACCTCTCTGGCTGCGGGTTATCTCGGTAACAGTTTGGCTGTTTCTTTTTGGGAGCGTGGCCCATTTCCTTATCGCGCCATCCTATGCGTTACAAACATTACCGTTGGAATTGTTAGGCCTCCTGTTACTCTGGACAGCCCTCGCCATGAATCAGGTGAGATCCATCATCTACGCCCGCAAAGTCGCCGTATAACCCTCTAGTTATGCACAACCGGCTCATGTTTTGGCCGTTTGTGCTCACTTGTACTCCATTTCTATCGTCTACACGGTCGACACGTGGCAAACTGGTGAGGAGACGTTTGTGGCAGAGTTGCTCACGGAACGGTGGACCCTTATTGTGGCCAGCCTGTGGCTGGTCATTGTAAGTGGCATCGGTTTGAGGTGGCAGCAATTGCCGCTGGTGTTTTGCATTCCGGGGATCGTGTTTGCCTGGGGAATGGGATTCCTTCATAACTTGGGAATTCTGCCCGATGGTGGGTATGGTTGACTGGGATGTTCGCTGGCGGGTTCCGTCACTTCAGTGTTGATGCTGGTACCGTTCCGGGCTCGCTTGGGTGAGCCGTGGGTATATTTGCACCTGGGTTGGGGAGGGGTACTGGGGGCGTATTTTGGACTGCAGACCGGGGCAATCCTGGCATTCACCAGCACGATGATTGGGTTTTTACTCATCTCACCGCTGGTCTGGAGCCGATGGCAACGGTTAAGCACATCTCTCGGGCCGATCCGGCTCGTTTTCTATCTCGGATGCATTTCCACGCTGGCAGGAGCTTTAGCTCTAAAACTGGTGGACTAGCAACCTTATGATAGGAATGAGACCAACAATACGACCACTGCGGGGTAAGAGACTGGTATCGGTTCCAAGGGCAGTTTCTCCACTGATGAGAGTCTGGCCTGCGAAATCGGTGAAATTTCTCTAGCCTTCCATAGCCTGGGTCTGCTATACTGACTGCACAACTCTAGGAGCACCCTCGTCTTTGGGTCTCCCACCACATCACGTCTGTCGGTTTCACATTTCGGAGTCTGGACATGTACACTGTCCGTCGTCAGCTTTTTTTAGGCGCAGTCCTTGCGGCTACCACAGGCATTGCCACCACTGCGATCATCGGCGACCAGGGCGGAAAACCCGCCAGCAGTCTGGCTGCCTTCCCCCAGAACCTCAGCAAATTGTCTGAGCGGTTCGCCGAGGGCAAGTTCCTCGAAGCCGGGGTGCACACCTACGCTACCGCCAGTGGCGAACAAACTTTCGCCTTGAAGTTGCAGCCAAATCTGGCTTCGCAAACTTCCTCTGGCAAGACGGACATCCTCTTCCTGGTGGATTCCACTGCCAGCCAGGCCGGCATGCCCTGGCTTACGGCCAAGGCACTCACCAAGCAGCTCAGCGAGAAGTTTGGCAGCGAAGATCGCGTTGCCATTGCTTCTGTCGCTGGCAAACTGACACAGCACACCGGATTTGTCTCCGCGAAGGATGCCAAGGTCACTGCAGGCCTCAAGGGGCTGAACGATGTCACCCCGATGGGTTGTGCTGATCTGAAGTCGGCCCTCACCAGTGTCAACAATCTCTTCGATGGCAGCAACGATCGTCGCAAGGTCATCGTCTACATCGGCGATGGTGTGAGTGCTCTCAGCCCGATGCAGGCCGCTGACCGCAACAACCTTGCCAGCACAATGCTGAGCAAGGAAATCCAGTTCTTTGTTGTGCCTGTTGGTATGAAGCCCGATGTCCTCGATATGAGTGGCATTGCTTCCATGACCGGTGGTGCTGTATTGCGTCTGGCAAATCAGGAATCACCTGAAGCTACGACAGCCCGTTTCCACAAGAGCTTGACCGCTCCCGTACTGCGCAATGTCGAAGTGCAGTTGCCTGCCGAAGTAACCCTGGCTCTGCCGGGCAAGCTTCCACCGCTTCGTGGTGATCAGCCCACCCTCGTGGTTGGCGAATTCAAGGGCAAGCTCAATCAGTTCTCCGTCACCTGTAAAGGCACGGTCGAAGGCAAGCCTGTCAGCGTGACACAGACCGAACCAGTTCTCACCAGCACTCCTGATTGCTTCTTCCTGCCGAGCATGGTTCGCCAGTGGAAGCAGGATCAGGACGCTCCCGCCCTGGTGCGGGGCGATCTGGCCCTGGTTTTCGCCAGCAGCCATAACAACTTCGCCAAGGGAGACCTGTTGACTCAGGCTGCCTTTGCAGTGAAGGGTAATCAACTCGATCTCGCTGCTCAACTCTTCAACGAAGCAGCACGAATCGATCCGACCGATCCTGATGCCCAGGCAGGCATCCGACTCGTTTCCACGATGCTCAAGAATCCTGCCAACCAACTCCTCAAACAACAGGGTGAGGCAGGCAAGAAGGAAGACGATCTCCTCAAACGTACCCAGCAGGCTGCTGAAGTTGAAGCGCAGCGTGTCAAGTTGAACGTAGAAGAGGCACTCAAGCAGTCCCGCAAGGATCTTGCGAGCAATCCTGCTGATGCCCTCAATCGCTTGCGTCTTCTGGAACAGGAAGTACGTACTGATCCGAACGTGAATGAAGACCTTCGCAAGTCGCTGCGTGCTCGCCTGGAAGGTGAGATTCGTCAGGCTCAGCTGAAAGTGGAACGCTTTGATGCTGAAATGGCAGAAAAGGAAAAGCTTCTGGCCGCAGCCAAGGCTCGTGAATCGGTTGCCCGCAATCGCGAAGCTTCCGAAGAACGGCTCCGCACCAGCATGGCCCAATTCGAAGCCCTGATGGCCAAGGCACGATACGAAGAAGGCATTATCAAGGCTGATGAAGCTCGTCGTTATGCAGCCAGCCTGAATCATCCTCGGTTTACCGAGGTTACTGATCTGGCTCGTGGTCAGGCCAATGCTGCCTACCAGCAGAGCCAATGGGATCGCATCATTGCCGCCAAACGCGACAATTTCCTGGCCACGATGCTGACGATCGATGAATCGTCCATCCCCACGCCAGATGAACCGCAGATGTATTATCCTGCTGCTGATTCCTTCTTCTTCCGTGGCCGCAAGGCTCGCAATTGGATGGAACTGGGCAACTACCGTATCCAGCGCTGGACCGATCCTTACTACGGTATGCCTGCAGCCAAGGAAGCGTCCCGCATTCAGGATGCACTCTACAAGCCGACCAACCGCTTTGAGAAGTACTTCGATCAGGAATTCCCACTGACCGAGTACATCGATTTCATCAAGACCGCGTTTGATATCACCCTGGTCATCAATACCAGTGCTTTCCGCGATCTCGATCAAACTATCAAGCAGTCAGATATACGCGATATTAAAGTGACGATCCCCCGCATGAAGGGCGTCTCACTGGCAACCATTCTGACTTATCTGCTGGCTGATCTGAAGAAGGGTGAGAATCCGCTGCAAGCTACGTACATCATTCGTGGCGATTACATTGAAATTACTACTCAGGAACGAGCACTTAGCGAACGCATCGTCCGCGTAACCGACGTTGGCGCCCTGGTGATGCCACCCAATACCATGACAATCGCCTTTGGTGGTGGTGGTGGTAGCGGTGGCTTCGGTGGTGGTGGCGGTGGCTTCGGTGGCGGCGGTCTCGGTGGCGGCGGTCTCGGTGGCGGTGGCGGCTTCGGTGGTGGCGGTCTCGGTGGCGGCGGCCTTGGCGGCGGCGGCTTCGGTGGTGGCGGCCTCGGTGGCGGCGGCCTTGGCGGCGGCGGCTTCGGTGGTGGCGGTCTCGGTGGCGGCGGCCTTGGCGGCGGCGGCTTCGGTGGCGGTGGCGTCGGTGGCGGCGGCCTGGGTGGTGGCGGTGGTGGCGGTTTCGGTGGCGGTGGTAGTGGACTGGGTGGCGCTGGTCTTGCAGCATCCGTTATCTTTGCCACACAGCAATCTCGACTTCAACAGGCCATCCTTCTCCAGAATTTGATTCGCATCGTCATCACTGACGCAGACTGGGATCTGACCGCAGCCACACTCGCTGCCCAGGGTGGTGGCATGGGTGGTATGGGCGGTATGGGTGGCGGTGGTATGGGCGGTGGCGGAATGGGTGGTGGTGGCTTCGGTGGTGGTGGATTTGGCGGTGGCGGTTTCGGTGGTGGTGGTCCTGGTGGCGGTGCAGGTGGTGGTGGTTTCGGTGGCGGTGGTGCCCAGCCCATCAAGGGTGACCCCAACAAGGATCAACTCTTCTACTACGATCCTGCCATTGCACTGGTCATTCGCGCTCCATCCAAGCGTACTACCCGCTTGCCTTCACCTTACAAGCGCAAGGATGAACCTGCCGGTGGTGCTAATGCCCCTGCAGCTCCTCCAGGCGGTGGCGGTCTGGGCATGAACGATCGCAACAACAATCGTGATTTGCTCGCTCGCAATGGCGAAGAGAACAAGTCCAAGGACCGTGTCGAAGTAGCAGCTGCCAAGCCTGCTGCCCTGGACCCGGTGAACTTCTGGAACAATGCTATTGAAAAGCAGGGAACCGATAGCAGTCTGACTCTGGCTGCAGTCGATTTCCTGGTGCAGAACGGCAAAGCTGATCACGCTGCTGCCCTGCTGAAGGCTGCACTGCGTGTAACCACTCAGCCTCGTGCCTGGATGTACGATGCACTGGCCATGTCGCTGGAAATGTCCAACGGCAATCCAGAGGAAATCGAACAGGCCTTCCTCTCAGCCGCGGACCTCAAGCCCGGCAAGGCGGATGGTTATCTCCAGGCTGCTCGTGCCATGAGCAAGCAGAACAAGAATGCCAAGGCACTCGACTTCTGCCGCAAGAGCGCTGCTCTCAACCCGCAAAGCCCCGAAGCCTATCTTGAAGCCCTCAGCATTGCTGAGTCTGCAAAAGATGTCGCCGGGATGAGTTGGGCTGCTGGGCATCTGCTCTCGAACGATTGGCCGATCAGCGAAGTCGATCTGCATGGTCAGGCCCGCCAGGCTGCTGAGAAGCTGGCTACCAGCCTCTCGCAGGATGGCCGTGGCACTGAAGCTGCTAAGATGCTGCAAGGCTTTGAGACTCTCGCTCGTCGCGATCTGGTGGTCAAACTCACATACCAGGGCGAAGCCGAGCTGGAACTGGAAGCGAAGGACCCCACGGGTTCGACCTGCAATACGCTCGCTAAGCAGTCGGTTGGTGGCGGTGCTCTGACCAGCGATGCCAGCCGTGCCAAGAAGTACAGCGTGGCAGAAGCCTTCGCGGGTCAATACTCCTTCACGGTTCGCCGTGTCTGGGGCCGACCGATGGGCAACAAGGCTACCCTTGAAATCATCCAGAACCAGGGGACTCCCGAGGAGCGGATCGAACGCCAGACCGTCACCCTCGAAGACGAGACCACTGTCACTCTCGATCTGAAACAGGGACGTCGCGAAGCTCCTGCTGTCGTGGCATCTCCTGCGGTGTTCCAGCGACTGGCTAACGCTCGTCGGATCAGCCAGACCAACTTCGGTACCATTGATAACCAGGCTACGCCGGTTGTCATGGGTGCGGAAGGCAAGGTTCAGGCCATCCAGGGTGCCAAGGCCTTTGCTGCCAAGAACAACGAAATGGAGAAACTGGCTCTGCTCGGCAACACGGAAGTCGATCTGCCTGCCCAGGGTGGCGTTGGACTGGCGACCAGCATCCGCTCTACCGCTGACGGCAAGAACGTCAGCATGACGGTGCAGCCCATCTTCGTGAAGCAGAATGTTGCCAAGAGCACCCTGCCAGTGATTCCTGGCAGTGGTTCCTAGTAATGCAGCATGACTAACGATGAAACCCATGGGCCTCGCTCATGGGTTTCTTTTTGTCTGGAGATGGTGTAGGATGAAGTTCAATGGCCGGTTGCCCTGCCCATTCCGGCTTCCTGCAGGTCAGATGTTCCCATGAGTGTGGATGACAAGAATAGACGCAGTTCGATTCGCAAGCGACCCCGTGGCTGGCTCAAGATCGAGTGCCGCAAACGGGGCAGCTTCGGCCCCAGCATTGCCGATGTTGTCTGGGATGTTTCGCAGACCGGACTTTGCCTGGTGTCAAACGTCGCCTTGAAGATGAATGATGACCTGGAGATTCAGATCACTTCCAGTTCTCTCCATCAGATGATCAAGACACAGGGTAAGGTAGTCTGGGTTGATATGCTGGATAACAAGAAGTATTCTGTCGGCATCCGGTTCGACCAGAACCTGCCCTATCATCAGATCAGTCAATTGACGTTGTAGCTCATAATCACATCACGTTTGGCACACTGCTTGCATTCCTGTCAGGAAGAGGTTTCATTTCTCTTTCTTTCGAGGAGGATAGCCATGTCTACCCGAGTCTTGGGGGATTGGCAGCAGCATGCACGTCGGGCGGCCCGTGAACGGCCGGAACGAGTGCAGGGGCATGTGGAACGGGTGGCAGACGAAGGGTTCCTGCAGCTTCGCTATGGCAAGGAAGCGGGAGAATACCTGATTCTGCATGTGCCTGCCACGTGTCGAATTCATCAGGCAGGGGAGCAGTTCCCGCTGAAAGATGTTCAATTCTGCGACAGTGTGAGCGTCAGCTATCATTCTCATCATCGGTTCGATGTGCCACTCGCGCAGGAAATTGAACTACTCTAGGCAGGATATTTTCCAATTGCAGGCCCACGGAGATAACCCTCCGTGGGTTTCTTGTTTGCACTCCTTCTGCGACTTGTTATCCTTCTCTCACAATATCACTGTGGGGTAATCACATGAAGCGCGCAATATTAACGTGGACATCCCTGGCAGTATTCGCACTTGCCACCTGCTGGGCTACGACCCGGGCAGCCACCTTGAACACAACCGGAGCACCCATGATCGGACATATGGTCTTCTTTACCCTGAAGGACAGCACCACGGCCAACCGCCAAAAGCTGGTCGAGGCCTGCCGGAAGTACCTCGATAAGCACGACGGCGTCGTCTACTTCTCTTCCGGCAGTCTGGCCGAGGACTTCAAACGCGATGTGAACGATCGCGACTGGGACGTTGCTCTTCACCTGGTTTTCAAGGACCGAGCTGCTCACGATAAATATCAGGACCACCCCCGGCACCACGACTTCATCAACGAGTGCAAGGAAACCTGGAAGAAAGTGCGTGTCTTCGATTCAGTCATCGAGTAGCTATGAAATCGCACACCCACTACCTGACACTGAACCTGCCCACCAAGATGGGGTTCATGAACATCACCAGCGAGGTAGAGAAGGCGCTGGCAGCAAGTGGCGTCCGTGAAGGGCTGGTGCTGGTCAACAGCATGCACATCACCAGCAGTGTCTTTATCAACGATGATGAACGGGGCCTGCACCACGACTTCGGCGTCTGGCTCGAAGACCTGGCCCCCTTCAACCCCGATCCCAACCACTACTTCCACAACCGTACCGGTGAAGACAACGCCGACGCTCACCTCAAGCGGCAGATCATGGGTCGCGAAGTCGTCGTTGCCATCACCAAAGGCAAACTCGACTTCGGCCCCTGGGAGCAGATCTTCTACGGTGAATTCGATGGCAGCCGCAACAAGAAAGTGTTGATCAAAATCCTTGGCGAGTGAAGTCCCTGAGGGTCAGGAGTCCACGCTTCGTCGTGCCCACCGCAGTTTCGCTGATCGTGATCGCGGGTTTCGCTGCTGCTCATCAAACGCTGCACGAATCGGCCCGTCCGAAACATCGGAATATGTTCCTGCAGCCAGCCCCTGTTTGAAGGCTTGTTTCACCAGTCGATCTTCGCCGCTGTGGAAACTGATGATCGCTGCACGTCCACCAGGTTTCAGTACCAGGGGAAGCACACGTAGCAGATGTTCCAGGTTCGCCAGTTCCCGGTTCACCATGATACGCAGCGTTTGAAATGTCCTGGCTGCGGGGTGCGTACTCCAGCGATTCTTGCCGGTTCGCAGCTTGCGATGGGCTAACTGCACGCCTACTGCTTCCGCTATCAACTGACTTAACTCCGTGGTACGCGTCAGGGGATGCTCGCCTCGTCGTGCCACAATAGCTTTGACAATCAGCTCGGCATTCTCTTCATCCCCTATCGTCCGCAGTGCCTCTTCCAGTTCATGTCCGGGTAGTTGATTGAGCAGATCCGCAGCGGTCTTGCCCCGGGTCATATCCATCCTCATATCGAGCGGACCATCCCGCATATAGGAGAATCCCCGCTCGGGATCATCCACCTGCATACTCGACATGCCCAGATCCACCAGCAGTCCATCAAGCCCCTCGACACCATGTTCACCCATTACCTGTTGAACACCAGCGAAGTTGCCGTGATGAACAGCAAAGGGAAATCCCACTTGAGTGAGTCGCAGGCGAGCCTGTTCCAGATTGACCGGGTCAAAGTCAGTACCCAGCAGCAACCCCGTCGGGCCAACTGACTCGAGCAACTCGCAGGCGTGGCCGGCAAAGCCCAGCGTACCGTCGAAGACGATATCGCCCGGTTGAGGATCCAGGGCTGCCAGCACTTCTGCCAGCAGCACCGGAACATGTTCACCATGGGGAGTGCTTCGATACATAAGGAATCAGAGTTTTTCGTGAGGCTGCACAGCCCAGTGGAGCTTCTCCCGCAGCGTACTGTAATAACTTCGGTCCGGCACCCGCACCCGCCGGAATTTGACTGGTGCCTGCTTTACGGTGATCCGGTGCTGATCTGTAATTTGCAGACGAATCTGTCCATCCACGCTCAGCAAAGCGGTATGTGATCCCGGATGCAGGGTGATCCCGAAGACACGTTCCGCGCTGTCTACCAGGGGACGGTAGGTGAGGCCGTGGGCACAGATAGGTGTGATGACAAACGCTGCCAGTTCCTGTCGCAGGATGGGACCACCTGCCGACAGACTGTGTGCTGTTGAACCGATCGGGGTGCTGACAATCAATCCATCGCCACTGAACATGGCTACTGCTTCGCCATCGACCGTCAGATCTACATGAATGAGATGCAATGGAGGATTGGCATGCACCGCGATTTCGTTGAGCCCCAGTAATGGGGTGTTTTGCCCGCCAAGTGTGATGGAGCATTCCAGCATCAGATGCTCACTGACCACTATGCCGTCGCGGAACAATTGACTTAACACAGTAACAGCGTCCTGCTGATTGACATCAGCGAGGAAACCCAGTTTCCCGAGATTGATGCCCAGAGTCGGTACCTGCTGGTAGCCCATGAGCTGTGAGGCACGCAGGATGGTGCCATCACCACCGAGCACCAGGGCCAGATCAGCGGCAGGCAGAGGTTGCTGGAGTGGCTGACTCAGGTCGAACTCGCCAACAACTGATTGTTGGCGCAGCAGCGGTCGCAGCCGGACCATTTCGGCCTGCACATCTGCACGTTGAAAGTAGCCAAAGACCAGAATGGAAGTCATGCAGATAACGTATGGGGGCAAGCGGGGAAGAGCGATTGTCTATGCAGATTCTAACTTGATGCAAAACATGTAGAGGGCCCATTTTGTCAGTTAACGGATTCGCTAGATTCGCAAGAATACCTACTCTCCGCACATCCGTTAAGGTTTGCGCATTTTCATACGGAAGGTTGCAAAGATTGCCGATAGAAGGTATGGCGGACCCGGCATTGACCCGGGGGTGGGTCTGTCCCGAAGTTCCTACTTCGGTGCAGGATGGGGGAGACAACATGCGTCGCTTGTATCGGTGGCGGTGGTTAGGGGCTTGCTTGATGGCCTGGGGAGCTCTCTCCGGGTGTACTCAGCATCACTTCATGACCGAAGCCGATTACAAACATTGCAATTCACTGGCACTGTGCGGCGCTACCGGTCCAGCGTGTCAGGACCCGGCAGATTTGTCGCGTGTTCCGGAGAGTGGCCAGCTGCGGACGATTCTGTCGCCCGAAGCAGCCAAGACTCGAGAGATTTCTCTCGCTGAGTGTCTGGCCCTTGCTTTGGAAAAGGGACGTACGGGCGAGAATTTCCGTAACTTCAGCCAGGGTGGCTTGCCTCTGCAGCCCGGCCCGCAGAATGGTCAGTCTGCCCAGTCAGATGCCATTCGGGTCTTCGCATACGATCCTGCCATTCGTGCTATCGACATAGAGCAATCACTTGCCAAGTTCGATGCCTATATGCGTACTGGCGTTACCTGGAACAAGATCGATCGGCCGGTTGGTACCGCTCTCGACTCCTTCCAGGGAGCCTTTGCTCAGATCAATGCAATCGCTCAGGACACCGCTTCGTTTCAGAGCAGCTTGCTGAAGCCTCTGGCCACTGGTGGTCTGGCTGGTATCTCGTTCAATACGGATTATGAATATTCAAATCTGAATGCCCGAGTGAACCCGGCTTATCGCCCGGTTGCCTCGCTGATCGTGGAACAGCCACTGTTGCGAGGTGCTGGTATCGGCATCAATGAGCTCCTCGATAGTCATCCAGGTGGTGTGCGGAACACGTTGCCTACAGGTGGTCGAGTACCGGGTATTCTCATCAGCCGCCTGAATACGGAAGAATCCAAGATCGAGTTTGAGCGACGCGTATCCAACCTGTGCTACGCTGTTGAAGAAGCTTACTGGCGGCTTGATGAAGCCTTCTGGATCAAGTACAGCCGTGAAATCGCGCTGCGACAGGCACTTGAATCGTGGAATATTGCGAATGCCAAGTACAAGGCAGGCAGTGCGACCCTGCTCGAACTGAAGACTGTGGAAACCCAGTATCGCAACTTCCAGAATCAGTATGTGCAGGCTCTGGGCGGAGTGCTCGAAGCGGAACGCAAACTGCGTTACATGGTGGGCCTCCCACCTGAAGATGGCTTTCGCCTGATTCCCCTGGATACTCCGAATGAAGCACCGTTCCGGCCCGATTATCAGGCCGCTGTCGCGGAAGCTCTCAATGAACGACCCGATCTGAAACAGTCACGGCTCGAAATCCAGCGCAGCCATTTTGATGTGTTGCGGACTGCCAATAACCTGCTGCCTGATGTACGTGCCTTTGCCAATTACGATTTCCAGGGCCTTGGCGGCAAGCTCGATGGCGATGGACCCAATAACGCTTTCACTCCCATTCTGAACAACCAGTTCCAGAACTGGAGTGTGGGTATGATAGCCACCATGCAGCTGGGCTTTCGTAATGAACATGCTGAAGTGCAGCGGGCCAAGTTCCAGCTGATGCAGCGAACGCTCTCGCTCCAGGAAAACGAAACCCGCGTGATCTATGAACTGACCCAGATCATCCGTCAGCTGATTGAAAATCACCGCGCTATTGAAATTAACCGTGGCCAGCGCATCGCTGCTTCGGAAGTGGTAAAACTGAGATACCAGGCATACAAGGCCGGCAAGGAAACCATCAACTTCCTGCTTGAAGCCCAGCGTGATCTGGCTGATGCGTTGCGGCAGGAACACACCGCAATCACCAATTACAACATTGCCCTGGCCAACTTCGAAGCAGTCAAGGGTTCCATCATGGCTCACAACAATGTGAAGATCATGGATGGCCCGCTGCCTGAATGTGTCGAAGCACGTGCCAGCGAGCACCTGCAGCAGCGCATGGGAGCCATCATCATCCGCGAAAGTGGTACTGGTCCGCTGTTCGAAAAGACTGGCGGCATGGTGGGAACAAGCCTGCCTGGCAAACCGGTTTCCATCAAGGAAGTAAACGAAGCGGCCAAGTCACTACCTGAACTGCCCGAGAATCCGGGAACACCAGTATCTGTTGAACCAGCCAAGCCGGAACAGCCTGTCAAGCCGGTCAGTGTCAACAATATGTCCCTGCTTCCACCGGTGGTTCCACCAGGCAACTGATGATCAGGATGCTGACTGTGCCAGACCATAAGTCCTGAAACGCAACGAGACTGAGCCAAAAGCTCAGTCTCTTGTTACCTGGGGCAAGAATCACTGTGGTTTAGGCAGTGTGTCTTCTGCGACAGGGTGATTATTCCCGTTTTTGGTCACCGACCCGCCTGGCTTGACCCCGGTAGCTGTCGGCGAAGCATACCTGAGATCGTCGCTGCATCCAGCGACTGCAAACACCAGGAAAACGACACAGAGAAAGAGACGCATGTGCAACCTCATAACAGAAGAATGAAAAAGGTCACTACATATTCCTACGCCAACACAGTTCTCAGAGTTTAAGCGGGCCAGAAGGAATTGGTCACGAACTGAAATAAAAAAGACTGAGCGAAGCTCAGTCTTTCATCGTTAGCAGAGATGAAGGCTAGCCGGGAAGCTTGTCTTCCACTGTCTTTTGATTGCTCTTGTCACCGGTTACCGTCTTGTTGGGCTTCACGCCGGAACCAGTCGGTGAAACATACTTGGGTTCACCACTGCAACCAACAAACAGAAAAGCAGCTACAACAGCACAGGCAAACACTCGCATGGGATACCTCGTGATAAAAAAAATGTCTCAGGAAGCAAGCTTCCTGAGACATTGTAAGGGGATAACTATTCCGTGATCGAAGCGGTGTCGAAATTGAGACCATCGCGACGGCCACCCATCTGCTGGAGAGCGGTCCAATCAGGCTGAACAGCGTAAGCCTGGGCACCGGTCATACCAGTGGTGATACCAGTCAGGTTACGG
Organism: Gemmatales bacterium; assembly: GCA_046350055.1. Taxonomy (GTDB): domain Bacteria; phylum Planctomycetota; class Planctomycetia; order Gemmatales; family HRBIN36; genus JAEUIE01. The sequence goes on from JAXMBC010000001.1 coordinate 2,093,512, forward strand.
GTGTTGCCGAAACGGATCGTCTTCACGCTTGCGTCAGCATTGGTGAACTGAACGCCAGCAGCATGGAAGGAGCTGAATCGTCGGAATTCAGCGGTGGTACCATCGGGATCCACTGGACGATAGAGGCCAGGGAACGTCGTGAAGGAACTGGCACCAGCCCAGGCAACGTTGGTGGATTCACGCACGGTCGTGCCTTCCCACCAGCCACGGGAACCGCAATGCTCGCCGAAGAACAGCGTATTGCTGGTACCGTCCTGAACAGTCAACTGACCGAGGGTCAGCGTACCGCGATTCACGAACACGCCTTCGAACAGGCCGATCAGAGCACTGGGGGTACCCTGTGCACCGTTGAAGTAGGAGCAACCATTCACACCGGAGTAGTTGGTCACGCCGAGTGGATAGTAGGCTTCAGCTCCAACGCCGTTGTCATACCATGCACCAGTAGCAACGCCACCAGTGGTCTGGTACTGCAGCACGCCGATGACCTGGCCACCGGTACCGTTGTAGGCTGCAGAGAATGGATAAGCCGAGGGGCAGAGGAATGGCTTCAGTTTGGCAGTTGCTGCACGATAGTTCCAGTTTACGGTGTTGCCGTAAGGAGCACCGGGCCAATCGAACCACAACTGATTCAGCTGAGCAGGGGTCTGCAGCGAACCGGTATTCGCCAGCGTGAAGAGCTTGAAGACGTTATCAGCTTCCATGTAAGGAAGGAGATACACGAGCAAGCCGGTCCACGAGCCATAGTTGAAGGCATTATTGAACAGACCATTGGCACCATTCTTGTCTGGGCCATTCATTGCCGGAGGCAACTTGTTGTAATCGTTATGGTAATTATGTGCGGCAATCGAGATCTGGCGCAGATTCGACCCGCACAGCATTTTGTTTGCAGCTTCGCGGACCTTTTGAATGGCCGGCAGCAGAAGAGCCATCAGCAGCGCGATGATGGCGATCACGACGAGCAGTTCAATCAGCGTAAAAGCTGACTGTCGCTTGCCTGTTCCAGGCAGAGCACGATTCATGCAGACCTCCCTACAAGTAGGAAAAAAAGGAAACGAGCTTGGAAATAATCACAAGCTCTGCATCCAATGTTAAAGGGATCATCATGCGTTACAACGCAAGTTCGAAATTCTAATAGGATCGTAACTCATTAGTCGATTCATCATTAATGCAGATTGGATGAGGAAGACAGAGCCTTCCGCAACTCCTGTGTCACTGACAGCATCATGGAGCGTGTTGCCATCGCAACGCTTGATGACGTATTCATTGAATAAACCGCTGCAAATCAGCCCGTGTTCTTCTTGAGGCTGCTGCAGATACGGTAAATACATGTGTATATTATTTGATGGTCTTATGTATAAAAGTGAAAGAGCATCTTCATGAGCTGCGTTAGTACTTCAATCATCAATCGTTAATCTCACTGTCATCAAAGGTACTCCCCTTATGGGGTAGCAGGTGGTTGCTGTTGTTGAATTGCGTTTCATCGATCTGTGAAGTCTCTATCTCTTACGATGTGTGGGCTTGCCGATGCAAGCTTTCGCTGGATGGCAATGAGCTGTATGTCTCAGTCTCGATGAGACAACGCAGAATGGTGTATGTAGAAATGCAAAAAGACTGAGCAATGCTCAGTCTTTCATCTACTAACAGAGGATTGTTAGCCAGGGAGCTTGTCTTCCACTGTCTTTTGATTGCTCTTGTCACCGGTCACCGTCTTGTTGGGCTTCACGCCGGAACCAGTCGGTGAAACATACTTGGGTTCACCACTGCAACCAACAAACAGGAAGGCAGCTACTACAGCACAGGCAAACAGGCGCATGGGATACCTCACGATGTAAAAAAAAATGTCTCAGGAAGCTTGCTTCCTGAGACATTATATGGAGATAACTATTCAGTGATCGAAGCGGTGTCGAAATTGAGACCATCGCGACGGCCACCCATCTGCTGGAGGGCGGTCCAATCAGGCTGAACAGCGTAGGCCTGGGCACCAGTCATGTTGGTGGTGATGCCAGTCAGGTTACGGGTGTTGCCGAAACGGATCGTCTTCACGCTTGCGTCAGCATTGGTGAACTGAACGCCAGCAGCATGGAAGGAGCTGAAACGACGGAATTCAGCGGTGGTACCATCGGGATCCACTGGACGATAGAGGCCAGGGAACGTGGTGAAGGAGCTGGCACCAGCCCAGGCAACGTTGGTGAGTTCGCGACCAGTGGAAGCTTCCCACCAGCCACGGGAACCGCAATGCTCGCCGAAGAACAGCGTATTGCTGGTACCGTCCTGAACAGTCAACTGACCGAGGGTCAGCGTACCGCGATTCACGAACACGCCTTCGAACAGACCGATCAGAGCGCTAGGAGTGCCCTGTGCACCGTTGAAGTAGGAGCAGCCGTTCACGCCGGAGTAGTTGGTGGCACCGAGAGGATACCAGGGTTCGACGCCGACGCCATTGTCATACCATGCACCAGTAGCAACGCCACCAGTGGTCTGATACTGCAGCACGCCAATGATCTGACCACCGGTACCGTTGTAGGCAGCGGTGAAGGCAAAGGCGGAAGGACACAGGAACATCTTCAACTTGGCAGTTGCAGCGCGGTAGTTGCAAGGAGGATTGGTGGAGCCATAAGGAGCACCGGGCCAATCGAACCACAGCTGGTTCTGCTGAGCAGGTGTCTGCAGCGAGCCAGTGTTGGCCAGCACAAACAGCTTGAAGACGTTATCAGCTTCCATGTAAGGAAGGAGATAAGTCAGCAAACCGGTCCACGAGCCATAGTAGAAGGCGTTCGAGAACAGGCCGTTGGCGCCATTCTTGTCAGGGCCGTTCATGGCTGGAGGCAGTTTGTTGTAATCGTTGTGATAGTTGTGAGCAGCAATCGAGATCTGGCGCAGATTCGACCCGCACAACATTTTGTTCGCAGCTTCGCGGACCTTTTGAATGGCCGGCAGCAGAAGAGCCATCAGCAGCGCGATGATGGCGATCACGACGAGCAGTTCAATCAGCGTAAAAGCTGACTGTCGCTTGCCTGTTCCAGGCAGAGCACGATTCATGGAGACCTCCCTACAAGTAGGAAAATGAGAAAACGAGCTTGGAAGAAAATCACAAGCCCTTCATCCATTATTAAAGGGATCCTCATCCGTTACAACCCAAGTTCGAAATTCTAATCAGATTGTAATTCATGAGTAAATCCATCATTAATGCAGATTAGATGAGAATAGATGATCTGGCAACACAGAACGGAGTGGTTCAATTGCAAAAAGACTGAGCGTTGCTCAGTCTTTCATCGCTAACAGGGATGAAGGCTAGCCAGGGAGCTTGTCTTCCACCGTCTTCTGATTGCTCTTGTCACCGGTTACCGTCTTGTTGGGCTTTACGCCGGAACCAGTCGGTGAAACATACTTGGGTTCACCACTGCAACCAACAAACAGGAAGGCAGCTACAACAGCACAGGCAAACAGGCGCATGGGATGCCTCACGATGTAAAAAAAATGTCTCAGGAAGCTAGCTTCCTGAGACATTATAGGAGATAACTATTCCGTGATCGAAGCGGTGTCGAAATTGAGACCATCGCGACGGCCACCCATCTGCTGGAGGGCGGTCCAATCAGGCTGAACAGCGTAAGCCTGGGCACCGGTCATACCAGTGGTGATGCCGGTCAGGTTACGGGTGTTGCCGAAACGGATCGTCTTCACGCTTGCGTCAGCATTGGTGAACTGAACGCCAGCAGCATGGAAGGAGCTGAAACGACGGAATTCAGCGGTGGTACCATCGGGATCCACTGGACGAAGAGGCCAGGGAACGTGGTGAAGGAGCTGGCACCAGCCCAGGCAACGTTGGTGAGTTCGCGACCAGTGGAAGCTTCCCACCAGCCACGGGAACCGCAATGCTCGCCGAAGAACAGCGTATTGCTGGTACCGTCCTGAACAGTCAACTGACCGAGGGTCAGCGTACCGCGATTCACGAACACGCCTTCGAACAGACCGATCAGAGCGGCTAGAGTGCCCTGTGCACCGTTGAAGTAGGAGCAGCCGTTCACGCCGGAGTAGTTGGTGGCACCGAGAGGATACCAGGGTTCGACGCCGACGCCATTGTCATACCATGCACCAGTAGCAACGCCACCAGTGGTCTGATACTGCAGCACGCCAATGATCTGACCACCGGTACCGTTGTAGGCAGCGGTGAAGGCAAAGGCGGAAGGACACAGGAACATCTTCAACTTGGCAGTTGCAGCGCGGTAGTTGCAAGGAGGATTGGTGGAGCCATAAGGAGCACCGGGCCAATCGAACCACAGCTGGTTCTGCTGAGCAGGTGTCTGCAGCGAGCCAGTGTTGGCCAGCACAAACAGCTTGAAGACGTTATCAGCTTCCATGTAAGGAAGGAGATAAGTCAGCAAACCGGTCCACGAGCCATAGTAGAAGGCGTTCGAGAACAGGCCGTTGGCGCCATTCTTGTCAGGGCCGTTCATGGCTGGAGGCAGTTTGTTGTAATCGTTGTGATAGTTGTGAGCAGCAATCGAGATCTGGCGCAGATTCGAACCGCACAGCATTTTGTTCGCAGCTTCGCGGACCTTTTGAATGGCCGGCAGCAGAAGAGCCATCAGCAGCGCGATGATGGCGATCACGACGAGCAGTTCAATCAGCGTAAAAGCTGACTGTCGCTTGCCTGTTCCAGGCAGAGCACGATTCATGGAGACCTCCCTACAAGTAGGAAAATGAGAAAACGAGCTCGTACGAGCACAAGCTCAGGGTAAATATTAACGCTGTATTAAATCAATTACAATAGAAAAAGTTAATTATTTTCATCGGATTATCATCAGACGGGGACAACACACGCTGATTTGCGTTTGTTTTTGAGGCTTTTTTTCACGCAAGGGTAATTCGAAGGCCAACGAGAATTGGTTCATGAGCTACTTTTAATTCATGATTCCATTATGAGAACGGTTTTCTCATGAGATTGATGAAGTGAAGCGTCTCATTTGCCATCCGTTCACTCGTGAACCACTGACTCACTCCAGTTCGTCCTGAATGACCCAGTTTTCTTCGCTGATCTGCATTGCAAAGCAATTCACGCAATGCATGGGCTAGTGCTTCGCTCTGATTAGCATTGAAAAGCACTCCACCACCAGTTCGATCAATCAATTCAGGAAAGGAACCATGATTGGGTTGTACCACGGGAACTCCCATGGCCCACGATTCCAGTACGTACAGGCCTTTGGGCTCCTGATAGGTCGTTGGTACGGAAAACAGGTCAAGCGATTGCAAAAAGCTTGCCTTGCCTGCACGATCAGGTTCTCCCACATATTCGAAACGGTCATTCCAGCCAGCACGCTGCGCCTTCAGCTGTTGTTCCTGCAAGTAGTCCTTACGGTAATTCGCACAGTAACCAGCCGCTCGAAATCGCCAGGCAGGCACGTCAGGCATTTGCTGTAATCTGCACAATGCCTCAACCAGCACATGGAATCCCTTCTCCGGGGCAATCCTTGCCAGATATCCGATGCACAGTGGCTCGTGATCCTGTCGAACTCGTGGCTGGTAGGGGAAGTGTTCCAATTCCAGACCAGGATAAACCACGTGAATCGAATCGCGGGCCAGGCCCAGATACCCTGCCATGAAATCGGCATAATACTGGCATGTAGCGATATGCCCGCTGGCATGTTCGCAATTCTTGCGAATCAGTTCGATGCACTGGGCCCTTTCTTTCTCTGGCAGTTCCTCCAGAAAGATATCGTCGCCTTGCAGTGTGGTGATGATGGGGACATTCAGGCGTTTTCTGAGTTCCGGTATCAGTCCGGAAAGCAGGACGTTGGTCATCAGTACCACATCTGGACGATAATCGTTTGCCAGCCAGTCGATCAGGCGCTCGATTTCTGATTGCTGATTGCCATGCATTCCCTGGAGCATCGAGAGGGTCATCGGCGCCAGTTGTTTCGCATCGATTTTAACCGCACTGCCACTCACTTTTTTTAGGAGCCACGGGGACGCCAGCCAGCGTGACACAAACGTGGGGATGTTACGAAACCAGCGATACTGCTGCTGCAGATACATGGTCAAGCCGCCCAGGAAGATTGGCGACGTCTGAGCTGCTGGTTCATCAAGCCGCATTGGTGTGTAGCAAGGAATCAGCAGGCATTCGTGGCCCAGATTGTTGAGCGCTTTGGCCAGCGTGTTGTCCTTCATGCATGAACCGCAGTACATGCCTCCTGCGCCTGCAGTGATCGATGCAATTCGCATGGTGATTCTCAGAGTGAATTTCTTCCAGGCAGTGCGAGTCGTTCAGCTAGAATAGCGAGTAGGTCATTTTACACTTGCAGTACATGCACATGCTCACATTCCTTTTTCTCAGTTTGCTCCAGGCTCCCGTCAAGATCACTCCACTGCTTGCAGAATGGCATGGCACCTGGCTGGGTACGCTCCACATCACGAGTGGAAACGGTCAGAAGAATGAAGTGCGCTTCAAGCTGGTGATCCAGCCGCTGGATGACAAGGCTCGCGTCACCTGGCACATCACCTATGGCGAAGGCGACAAAGCCAGCACCCGCCGTTATGAACTGGTAGCCCTCGATAAGCCGGGGCTGTTCGAACTGGATGAAAAGTCAGGCATCCGCATGAAAGAACGTCTCCTGGGCAACCAGCTCTTCTGCTTGTTCAAGGTCAGCAATTCACTCATCCACGTCAAACACGAGTTGCGCGGCGATGTCATGCACTACGATCTGACCACTTACCAGGAGAAGGACATTCTTCAGACTAGCCACGAAAAGAATAAGAGTATCTCAGTGGATTCCTACCAGTTGGTCAGTCAGCAGGCTGGCGAACTCCGGCGACAGAAGTGATCACGGCTACATTGCTGCTGAGGCTGAAACAACTAAGATATTTAGTCTCTCCCATCTATAAGCAGCTCTCGCCCACGAGAGTTTGAAACGTTGTTTTTGGAGCAGTTCATGTCGTTTACGTCGATAACCCGTCTCTTTGGTGTTGGTTTGACACCAGGCAAACTTCGTGGTCTTCAGCGCATCAGCCACACCAATGGCACCCTCACCATGGTGGCCCTCGATCAGAACTCCTCCATGATCAACATGATGAAGGACGCACTCAAGAAGAAGGGACAGGATCGAGAACCGACCTTCGACGAAATCGTCGATGCCAAGATGAGCCTGTGCCGCAGCTTCGGTGCTGAAGGTTCAGCTGTGTTGATTGATGCTTACTATGGCGTGGCCAACTTCATCGCTACCGGTGCCATTGGCCGCAACTCTGGCCTCCTCGTCCGAGTCGAAAAGTCGGGTGGCCCGAAGAACAGTGTGGATGCTCCCATTACCGAACTCGAACCCGGTCTGTCGGTAGCCAAGATCAAGCGTCTCGGTGCTGATGCAGTTAAACTGCTGGCTCCGTTCGAACCAGATGAATTCGACAGCGCTGAAAAGCAGTATGCTTTCGTCGAGAAGATTTATGCCGAGTGTAAGGCCAACGATATCCTGCTCCTTCTCGAACCGGTCAGCTTCCCGTTCAAGCAGAACGGCCAGAAGGAAGACAAGAAGAGCAAGACTTACCTCGATCGCAAGGCCCGAGCCGTCATCGAAGGCGCCCGCATCCTCAGCGGCCTGTGCGATGTCTTCAAGTCGGAATTCCCAGGCACCCTGGGTCACGAATCAGACAGCAAGTTGCAGGAAAACCTGCATGCCCTGAACGAAGCCAGCAAGACCCCGTGGGTATTGCTTTCGGCTGGCGTCGATTTTCCAGACTACAAGAAGCAGGTCGAGATGGCGATGAAGGCTGGAGCAAGCGGCGTGCTCGGCGGCCGGGCCTTCTGGAAGGAATACTTCACCTTCGCCACGAAGGAAGAGAGCCAGAAGTTCGCCACCACCGAAGGAGCGAACCGCGTCAAGCAGATTCAGGAAATCGTGATGAGCCAGGGCAAGCCCTGGTTCGCCAAGTACGGCCTGACCGCCAAGTGCTTCGAAACCTTCCGCGCCACCGAAGGCTGGCACTTCCGCTACGGCGGCCTCGAAGAGGCTGTCGCCAAGGCTGCCACCAACGCAGGTGAAGTCTACTAATGTAGACGCGGTATCCTGCCGCATAAGAACGTGTGAGACTACAATCGTCTAACCCTCATCCATCTGGATGGGGGTATTTTGTTTATCACACCAAGCGTGCCACCCGCAGCTTTGCACTCCGTGATCGTGGATTGGCGGCCTCTTCTTCTGCATCAGCTTCGACAGGTTTCTTGGTCAGAATCTCCCACTGCGTCGTTTCACGGAAAGCCCACTTTACGATGCGGTCTTCCAGTGAATGGAAGCTGATAATCGCCGCTTTGCCCCCAGGCTTCAGACACTTCGGCAAGGCTTCGAGTAAACGACGAAGTGAACCTAACTCATCATTTACACCGATGCGCAATGCCTGAAATACCCTTGTTGCGGGGTCAAGCCCGGTATGCGAACGGGGCAGGCAGGAGCGCACCAGGTCTGCCAGTTGAATCGTCGTGGTAATTGGCGTTTCTTCTCGTACAGCCACGATCTTGCGGGCCACTCGTCGGCTATGCCGCTCTTCCCCCAGGTGAAAGAACAAATCAGCCAGGTCCTTTTCCGACCAGCTGGCGATGATATCCGCTGCAGTCTGTTCTTCAGTCGGGTCAAGCCGCATATCGAGAGGGCCTTCACGCTGAAAGCTCAATCCCCGCTCCGCAGTTTCAATCTGATCCGAAGAAAAGCCCAGGTCAGCCAGCACACCATCGACCTTGTCGATTTGCAGTTGATCGAGGACCTTGCGAAGGTACTCAAAGTTCGAGTGAACCATGCTGATTCGAGGCGGCGTGGCCAATTCCACCAGTCGGACCTTTGCTCTCTCGAGTGCCGCAGGATCACGATCCAGTCCAATGAGATGTCCGGATGGTCCCAGTCGTTCGGCCATCAGCAAGCTGTGCCCGGCACCACCCAGCGTCGCATCCACCAACGTTTGCCCAGGCTGCGGATCGAGAAGCTCCAGCACCTGCCGAGGCAGGACAGGTTTGTGAACTGTCGTCATCGTGAACCAATTCGAAGATGAGGTGTCAGTGCATGATAAACATGCCACGTTTTTCCTCTGCTTGGTAGATTCTCCACGCTAGCGACTTATAATCAAGTTCTTCCCTGATGAGAGGCTGCACTATTCGATGGAAAGCGCTATCCGCAAAGCCAGTGTGCTGATCGAAGCAATGAGCTATATTCGTAGCTTTCGCGACAAGATCACGGTCATTAAACTTGGCGGCTCTGCCATGGAGGATCCCGAAGCGGTGACTGCCACCCTGCAGGACGTTGTCTTCATGGAGACCGTCGGCATGCGGCCAGTACTTGTCCATGGCGGCGGAAAAGCCATTGACCGGGCCATGAAAGCTGCGGGCCTTACTCCCACCAAAGTCGCGGGCCGCCGCTATACCGACGATGCTACGCTGAAGATTGTCGTTGATACACTTCTCCATGAAATCAATGCCGGGCTGGTCCAGCAGATCCGAGACCTAGGTGGACAGGCTGTCGCTCTTCACACTGGCGGCCTGCAAGTGCTCCATGGCCGCAAGCTGGCCATGGCCGATGATGCAGGCAATCCCATCGATCTGGGGCGTGTGGGTACCGTCACTGGTGTCAACTGCGATCTTATCTCCAACATCTGCAAGGCTGATCGTGTGCCGGTCATCCCTTCACTGGCGTACGACGAAGCGGGCCAGTGGCTAAACATCAATGCCGACACAGCAGCTGCCGCTGTAGCACTCCATCTCCTGGCCGAGAAGTTTATTCTGATGACCGATACGCCCGGTATTCTTCGCGACCGTAATGATCCTTCCACGCTGATCACTCATTTGGATAAGGCAGGCATTGAAGATCTCGTTAATACGAAAGTGATCGATGCCGGGATGCTACCCAAGGTGGAAGCCTGCCTGGATGCCCTGCGTGCCGGTGTGCACAAGACCCACATCGTCGATGGCAGACTCAAACACTCGCTGCTCCTTGAAATCTACACCGACGTCGGTGTGGGAACGGAAATTGTTCTTTAGGAGCAAGGAGTAAACTGCACAGAGCAGGAAGATTGCAAAGGCAACCTGGCTCCAGCTAGTCTCTTTTACCTCCTGGCTTCTAACTTCTATCTCCTTGGCACTATCATGTCTAACCATTTAAGTACCGCTGAGACCATTGCCCTTTTTCAGAAGTTTGTGGTTGCTAATTACAACCGCTATCCCGTGAGCCTGGTTCGTGGCGAAGGCTCTCTTATCTGGGACGCCGAAGGCAAACGCTATATCGATTTCTTCCCTGGCTGGGGTTGCAACCTGCTCGGCCACTCGCCGGCAGGTGTCGTAAAGGCGGTGCAAGAACAGGTTGCAGAACTCATCCATGTACCCAACACCTGGTACATGGAAGCCCAGGGCCTGCTGGCCAAGGCACTCTCCGATCGCAGCGGCATCAACGGGCAGTGTTTTTTCTGCAACAGTGGCGCGGAGGCCAACGAAACAGCCATCAAGCTTGCTCGATTGCACGGACAGGGCAAACGCTACAAGATCATCACCATGGAAGGTGGATTCCATGGCCGGTCGATGGGCGCTGTCTCCGCCACTGCTCAGCCTAAATACCATCAGGGCTTCTACCCGCTTCTCCCCGGCTTCTCCTATGTGCCCTATGGCGATCTGCAAGCTGCTGCCAATGCCATTGACAGCGAAACCGCAGCCATCCTGGTTGAGCCCATTCAGGGTGAAGGCGGCATACGCATTCCTCCCCAAGACTATCTCCCCGGTTTGCGTGCCCTGGCCGACCAGCACAAGCTGTTGCTGATCTTTGATGAAGTGCAGGCTGGCATGGCCCGCACCGGCAAATGGTTCGGTTTCCAGAACTTTGGCATCAAGCCTGATGTTTTCACTCTTGCCAAGAGTCTTGCCGGAGGCGTCGCGATGGGTGCTGTCGTCGCCAAGCCTGAAGTGGCAGCCATGCTTAAGCCCGGTATGCATGCCTGCACCTTTGGCGGGAACCCGATTGCCAGCCGGGCTGCTCTGGCCTTCATCGAAACCGTGGAGAAAGAAAAGCTTCTTGATCGTGCATTGTCGCTGGGCAGGAAGTTTTACGACCGCTTCACTGCCTTGCAGAAACGCTGTCCTATCGTCCAGGAAGTTCGGGTCATGGGCACCATGATCGGCATCGAACTCGATCGCGATGGCACGCCCGTCGTCCAGCGTTGCATGGAGCGACAACTTCTTGTCAATTGTACCCAGGGCAAGGTCATCCGCCTGCTGCCTGCCCTGAACTTACCCGACAATCTGCTGGACGAAGGCTGTTCCATTCTCGAAGATGTAATCTTCCATATGGCTGACTAAAGATTGTACCATGCGCCACTTTCTTGACCTGCTCGATGTCACCACGGAAGAAGTGAAGAAGCTGCTGAGTGCTACGGCGAAGCTCAAGGCCATGCCACGGGGCAGCCAGCTCAGCCTGGCTGGCCGCTGCCTGGGGCTGGTATTTGAAAAGCCTTCGCTGCGGACTCGTGTCAGCTTCCAGGCTGCCATCGGCCAACTGGGCGGTACCAGTATTTTCCTCAGCGGTGCTGATGCCGGGCTGGGGACTCGTGAACCACTCTCCGACTACGCTCGTGTCATGACGTCCTATGTCGATGCCCTGGTCGTTCGCACCTTCCAGCACAGCACGGTGGAAGGCTTTGCCCGCTACGCCCATTGTCCGGTGATCAACGGCCTTTCCGATTACTACCATCCCTGCCAGGCGATGGCCGATGTCTTTACCATCAGCGAACACTACCAGTCCATGGCTCAGCGCACCGTTGTTTTTGTCGGCGATGGCAACAATGTCGCTCGCTCCCTCGCCGTCGCCTGTGCCCACCTTGGCTGGAAGTTCCGGCTCGCCTGTCCGCAAGGCTACGCCTTTGACGATGCGTTCGTGCAGGCCTATCGCCAGAGGTTTCCGAAGTTCCCCTGTGAAACACTGCACGACCCCATCGCTGCGATGAAGGATGCCGATGTGGTCTACACCGATGTCTGGACCAGCATGGGGCAGGAGAGTGAAACGCAGAAGCGGCTCAAGGAATTTGCAGGTTTCCAGGTCAACGCCCAATTACTGAAAGCTGCGCCCCAGCATGCCGTGGTGATGCACTGCCTGCCTGCCCACCGAGGCGAAGAAATCGCCAGCGATGCCGTCGATGGCGACCGCAGCATTGTCTTCACCCAGGCTGCCAACCGGCTGCACTTCCAGAAGTCACTGCTACTATGGCTACTGGATCCCGGGAAAATGCCGGCCGACTAGCCTGCAGCAGATAATTGGCGATCAAGCCTGCACATACCGCTCGCCCTCGGCTAGCAGTTTTTCCTGAAACTGCAGCAGGCCTCCCATGTTTTTGAAGTGTACGCGTTTGACACGAGTGAGCATGGCACTCAGTTTTCCCGCCAGCTTTCCAATCCACTCGCCGTTCAGTTCATCTAGCGTGATCTCCCTGAGTTGGTGTTGATCGCGATCCAGGATCAACTCCCGAAGAGATGTGCCCGCTTTCACATTGCTCAATTCTGGGAGACGATGTTCATTAGCTGCATTCAGGCTTGACTGGATGGTACGCATAATTCCATGCAATGCGTCAAGCACCTGATGGCCAGCATTCTGATCAATCTGTTGATTGGTCTGCAGGAAGTTCATCACATTCAGAAACGTGGCTTCCTCAACAAGCATGCCTTTCAGCAATTGCTGGATAATTCCCTGGAATCGGTAACGCTCGATCAATTCGCTGGTGCGTGGCGTTTCCAGCGGTTGCTGTTGATCCAATCGATCGGCCAATGCCAGATGCAATTGAAAGACCTCTCGATCAAGAGCATTGAAGTGCTTAACCTCTTCTTCAATTTCTGCTTCCACCATGGGCAACAGTGTAACAACATCATCGATAGTGCGGTCGGTGGAACGAAACGGAAATGTCTTCTTTTTTAAACTCAACTGCCCACTTTTTAACCCGTGGAGTAGTTCTCGTTCACTTTGCCGTTCGAGGAAGAGCTTCATGCGAGCTTCCTGATCTGAGCCTTGCCATTTTTCGAGCATTGTCTGGAGAGTGGGTCGAGTCAGTTGGTATCCTTGCTCCGCAGTCAACTCACCGGGGTCGATGAAGCGTCCATCGTAGAACCCATGATACTTCGGGTCATAGGTCGTCTCGGCGTGCTCTGCATTGATGAACTGCTGAACTACTTCAGCTGGTTCCGGCTGGTAGGGCTCCTTACGGCCTAGCTGCTGGAGATAGAATACCTCGCTGACAGACCGGCAAATCGCAGCACGATCATGAAAAAGTAGCCAGGGTGAACGTTCATCCTCGATGCTGCGGATATAAATCCGCTTGGCATTCTCTTCGCGCATTACGTTCGTAGGATGGGAGCGCAAGTGATCAGGAATGCCATCGTGGCTTGGTTGAAACACCTTCACCTGCTGGTCTGGCTCAAGAGGCAAGGCAGGGGGCACACCGAGCGTAGGCTCCTTCCGCAAGGCACGCAATCGCATGCCCGCCTGGGTCTGATGGTAAAACACATCATCCGTCTGGTGCCCATGGTCGGCAGCAGCTTCCAGTGAGCTGGACGCATCACTCAGCGCTTCACTGGCGAAATCCAGCCGCGACAATGCATGAACAATGGCATCGGAACCACAAACGCTCACTGCGACATTATCAGCGTTGAATTCAAGCTGCCTGCTCAGCGAAAGGTGCAGCAGGGCTAGCCCCTGCAGCGCTCCGCCCATCACTTTCCTCAGAACCCAGAGTGCACCCTTGAGTCCCCATGCAGGAAAAGAAACCCGTAAATCGATCCCGGCCCATTGATCGACGAAGCGATCCCAGCCATCTCGAGAATAGACAATGTCGTCCATAATGCGCCGGGCGAGCATCAGGTAACTACCCAAACCGGCACTCTTCTGGGCGAAATGGCCAAACTCATGGGCAAGCACGGCCTTGAATTCGTTCAGTGTCAGCACGTTCACCAGTCCCAGGCCGATGAGCAGGTCTTTCCGCGGCGGGACAATCAGGTTCAGCAATGAGGAGTTATAAATGACACAGGCGTTTACCTCTGCACTCAGATAAATCCGCCGTGGTCGAGGCGCCCCGGTGTCCTGGCATACCTGGTGAATAAACTTCCAGAGTTGGGGCGAATCCTTCTCGAATATCTGTAAATACTGCTCACGATCAATCCGCTGACCTTTAAACAAACCCTTGATGAGGAAGATGATCATCAATCCCAGGGCGGCAATGCTTCCGAACTTAAACACAATTACGAGAAACGTTCCTTTGCCTGATGTGCCTCTGGTTTCAATTGGGATCAGGCTCATCTTGTATGCCAGCCAGGCTATCCCGGCGATAACGGCGAGATAAAAGACGAGGAACAGGAACAAGCTGAAAAGCATTGCTGCTGATCGTAGCCTGTAGGCAACACTCAGTCGCGTGATTTCCGCCGGGACATTTGCTGGTGCTGCGGGGTAAGGAAAGGACAAATCAGTAGACATGAAAACTCCTCAATCATTCAAATAATAACGCATCCTCTTAGCAAACAACCGGTGATGGAAGCATCACCGGTTGACGAAAGTGATTATAAGCAGCTCATTGGCTTACAGCGACCATCCCTTGCGGTACTCAGGCTGGATGTACTGGGCTGCTTCGGAGGCGTTGGTCACCTTCATATTGGGACCGTCCCATTCGAGCCGCTTGCCGACTCTCATCGCTACGTTGCCGAGCAGCATGGTTTCGGTGAAGAGAGCAGCGTAGTCGAAGTTCGAGAACGGCCGTGCGCCACCTCGGATGCCTTCGACCCATTCCTTCTTCATGCCGTAGTCACCGCCGTTATTGCGGGCCAGGGTGATGGCTGGGCCTGCCTGACCGTTAAGCAGTTTGACTTGCTCTTCCTTGGGGAAGTCCTTCTCCGGATAGAGGCGATACTGGGCGCCGTAATCATTAGGAGAGAAGAGAATACCCTTTTCACCCACAATCAGGCTGCCACTGTCTGAAAGCTTCTCGATCATGCCGGTAGCCTTGTCCACTTTGAGGCACTTGGCTAGCAGATCAGTCGGTGGCTGCACCAGTGATGCCTTTCGGCCGTCGGGCAGCAGCACGCGGCCTTCGTACCAGTAGAGCTTACACGGCCCCATGTCGCCACGGGCGGGGAATTCGTAACACACCGAAGCCCAGGCAGGGTAAGTTTCCGAATTGAGCGGGCCATTCACAGCGGAGACTGCAGTCGGGTAGCCCAGCTTGCAGGCCATGAAGGCCATGTTGGCTGTATGGCAAGCCATATCGCCCAATGCACCTGTGCCAAAATCCCAGAAGCCACGCCAGCTGAAGGGATGCAGGCTCTTGTGATATTCCCGGAATGGGGCTGGCCCGAGGAATTCATCCCAGTGCACATGGCTGGGCACCGGTTGTGTAGCGGGGCGAGACGTGATCTCCGGAGCCTGAGGCCACACCGGGCGATTGGTCCAGACGTGAATCTCCTTCACCTGGCCCAGCACACCACCCTGAATCAGTTCCACGGCCCGACGCAAGCCGTTTTCCGCGGTGCCCTGGTTGCCCATCTGCGAGGTGACCTTCATCTCGCTGGCAGTCTCGCGCATCTTGCGAGCTTCGTGCACGCTGTGGGTCAATGGCTTCTGGCAATAGACATGCTTGCCCATCTTCATGGCCATGATGGCAGCCACGGCATGTGTATGGTCAGGCGTGCTGACCACGACAGCATCGATATTCTTGCCTTCAGATTCAAGCATCTTGCGGAAGTCGAAGAACTTCTTGGGATTATGCTTGTCGTCCTTGTTCAAAATCTTGAAGGCGGCATCGACATTGTTGTCATCGATATCGCAAATAGCTACGACATCGCCGAGCTTGCTCGCCTGCTCGATGTCGCTGCGTCCTTTGCCACCGACACCAATGCCGGCTATGCGGAGCTTCTCATTGGGTGAACGGGGCGACAGGTTGGCAGCAGCGGTACCCGCTACCCAAAAGCCCGCGCCTGTGACTGCGGCGGTCTGTAAGAATCCTCGTCGGCTGGTCGATGACAAGACTACACTCCTCGTACAGCTCAGTGAGAGATTGCCAGGCTGAAACCACAGACTGAGAACTGCAGCGTAACACGGTCAACCTGGAACTGGCAGGTAGCTGAGACTACCATGCCTGCCTGCGAATGCCAGTGAAAAAAAGCAGGCAGCGTCATCTTCGTTCGTATTTCGACCATCATCTCAATTGTACGTAAGTACAGTACAGGCAGTGGCAACGAAAATAAAGGACGAGGCCTGTGTGTACGCTCCAACAACCACTAGGGCAACAGATCCAGATGCAGGATCGATGTCCACGGTATAAACTTCTGCAGCGTCGACTGGCCTTTCAACAGTTCAATCATGACACCAATGGCATCTGCTTGTACCAGTGTCCCATCCAGTGCAGAGACATTGGCACTGCGCATGACCAGGTGTACCCGTCGTTTCAGCCATTCAGATAGAAGTGGAGTCATGGTGAGATTCCATGAAGGGAGAGTGGGCACTGCAGTGTAACACAGGGCAGGGGGCCGCGAAAAGCATCATCTGGAGTTTGTCGTTCCTAATATCACGTCACCACCCTCTACAATGTCTCACTATGAGCACATCCAATAATCTCACTCGTCTGGCTATAGCATTGCTGGCCATCGTGGCCATTGTGGCCCACTTGGTACTACGGTGGGGCTTTGCAGCCGGACTATCTCCCTTGCCATGGTGGGTGCAGCTGCCGTTGTGGATCGCTCTGACGCTTGGTGGCATACCGCTGGTCTTCGATCTACTCCGCAAGGCGCTCAATCGTGAGTTTGGTTCCGATCTGCTCGCTGGCATCTCCATCGTCACGTCGGTCATTCTCGGCGAATACCTGGCAGGCACCTTTGTCGTGCTGATGCTCTCCGGGGGCGAGGCTCTCGAAGCCTATGCAGTCGAAAATGCTTCCTCGGTGCTAAGGGCCCTGGCAAAACGTATGCCCGCGGTTGCGCATCGCCGAAATGGCACCCAGCAGGATGACATCAAGCTGGACGAAGTGAAGATTGGTGACACACTGGTCGTCTATCCCCATGAAATTTGTCCTGTCGATGGTACCGTGCTCGAAGGGCATGGGACCATGGACGAGTCCTATCTCACGGGAGAACCCTATCTGCTGCCGAAGTCCCCCGGCGTAGCAGTGCTCTCCGGTTCCATCAATGGTGAAGCGGTACTGGTCATCCAGGCCGACAAGCTGGCTATCGATTCCCGCTATGCCAAGATCATGCAGGTGATGAAGGACAGCGAACAGCATCGTCCGCAACTTCGCCGACTGGGAGATCAGCTGGGAGCGTGGTACACGCCCATCGCCGTCGTCATCGCGGTGGCAGCCTGGATTTTCAGTGGCGAAGCTACACGATTCCTGGCTGTACTGGTCGTGGCGACACCATGCCCGCTGCTCATTTCCATTCCAGTCGCCATCATTGGCGCGATCTCGCTGGCCGCACGTCGTGGCATCATCATCAAGAATCCGGCTGCCCTCGAGACATTGGAAACCTGTAGTACCGCCATCTTTGATAAGACTGGTACTTTGACCTACGGGAAGCCTGAACTTACTGAGATACTGCCTGCCAATGGTTTCCGGCCTGACGACATCCTGCGCTGGACAGCCAGCCTGGAACGGTATTCGAAGCATCCGCTGGCTTCGGCGATCATTTACGCGGCAGAGAGCAAAGGCCTGGCGCTGCAGACTACGGAGCATGTCAGTGAGAAGCCCGGGCAGGGACTCACCGGCAAGCTCGCAGGCAGGGAGATCCTCGTCTCGCATCGAAGGAAGTTGTTGAAGTCACAACCTGAGCTGGCAAGCCAATTACCGCCAGTAGCTGAAGGAATGGAATGCGTGATTCTCGTAGACAGCAAGTATGCCGCAGCGATGCGCTTTCGTGATCAGCCCCGCAGCGATGGCAAGCCTTTCATTGATCACTTGCGTCCACGACATGGCATCCATCGTATCCTGCTCGTCTCAGGCGACCGGGAGAGCGAAGTCGAATACCTCGCCAAGCTGGTGGGCATTCAGGAGACGTACTCCTCGCAGACACCGGAACAGAAGCTCGACCTGGTGCGGAAGGAAACCGCAGCAGCACCCACCGTCTTCCTGGGCGATGGCATCAACGACGCCCCAGCCCTGACCGCCGCCACCGTCGGCATCGCCTTCGGGCAAAACAGCGATATCACTGCCGAAGCCGCTGACGCGGTCATTCTCGAAAGCAGCCTGGGCAAGGTCGATGAACTGCTTCATATCGGCCAACGCATGCGGAACATCGCGCTGCAAAGTGCAGTTGGTGGCATGGCTCTCAGTGTGATTGGTATGCTGGTGGCCGCCGCAGGGTACCTGCCCCCGGTGATGGGTGCAATCTGTCAGGAAGTGATTGATGTCTTCGCCGTGTTGAATGCCTTACGTGTTGCCTGGCCGCCGAAAAACTTGACGGATTATTGACAAGTAAATGTAGTGCATCAATCGTCCGAAGCGTAGCGAGTTCACGCTAAGACAGAACTTCAGCAGTTTCTAATTCCATTTGCTAGATTGACTTCTCCTTGTCGTACGATGAAAATGTGGACGTTTCAAGTAAAAGTAGGTGGTAAGCACTCCCCCGTTCAACTGATTCGTGAAGGACTGACACATGAAGAGTACTTCGCGATTGAATTTCCTGGTTCTGATTGCCTTCGTCATCGTTGCAATCGCGTATCTGCTTTATCGATACGCAACCTTTGCAGAAGAACGACAGAAGATCTATGGCGACAGGATGCCAGCAATTTGCGTTCCAGAGTACGGCGAATACAGGTCGTAGCCCTTTCCGTGTGCATCACTAGTTCACTCTGATTTGATTGTGCGCTCAGCACTTATGACGTAGTCTTATGCAGATTCATGCAGCGCTGCGACTAACATAATGCCTGTCACGCCCAATACTTCCGTCACGTTGCCGTTTCCGCAATCCGCTCTTTTTGGCGAGTCGGGACCGGCTGACACTATTGCAAATGCGTCGATCTGGCACACTCCGCCGCCCTTGCCTGCCATTCCCGGCTATGAACTTAAGGAAGAACTGGGACGCGGTGGTATGGGTATTGTGTATCGGGCCCGCGATCCCGAACTTAAGCGGCTGGTCGCGATCAAGATGCTGCTCGATCCCGAGTTTGCCAGTGCCGAACAGCGGCTGCGGTTCAAGATCGAAGCTGAGGCGGTTGCCCAACTCAAACATCCTAACATCGTGCAAGTGTACGAACTCGGCGAAGTGGTAGGTCTTGCGGGTACCACGCATCCCTTTATGGTGCTCGAATTTGTCGATGGGCCGAATCTCTTCCGCTACATGCGGCAGCACCAGTTTACGCAGAATGAAGCTGCCTCGCTGATGATCATTCTGGCCCGCGCGATCCAGCATGCTCATGACCATGGACTGATCCATCGCGATCTCAAGCCAGCGAATATCCTGCTGCATCAGGAAGCCTCGACTGACAGCAGCACCCAGGAGCGGACCAGGCTCTTACCGTTCACTCCCAAGATCACCGACTTCGGCCTGGTCAAAGCGCTGGTTTTTGAAGGCGAAGGCCGCCGCGACCTGACTCGTCCGGAACTGATGGTAGGAACACCCCAGTATATGGCTCCGGAGCAGGCCAACCCCTCGCCCCAGGCCATGAGCAGTTCCGTCGATATCTATTCGCTTGGGGTCATCTTCTACGAACTCCTGACGGGCAGGCTGCCTTACGACGATAAAGATATTCTGAAGATGCTGATGGAAGTGCAGACAATCGAACCACCATCACCGCGTAAGCTGCAGCCTCGTGTCTCGGCAGACCTGGATACCATTTGTCTGAAATGCCTGAGCAAGAAGCCGGAGGACCGTTATCGCTCGGCAGCTGCACTTGCTGATGATCTGACACGGTTTCTGAATCATGAGCCGATACACGCCCGGCCCCTCTCCGAGTGGCAACGGGTTGCCAAGTGGATGCGGCGGCATCCCATGGTCGCGACTCTCGTTGGTTTGCTTTTCAGTGTGGTAAGTATCGCCCTCGTCGTTATCGGCTACCTCTGGTACGAAGCAGAGAGAAAGCGTGAGGAAGCAGAACGAAATGCGCGGAACACCGAAATAGCACGGGACGTCGCTCGTACTTCAGAAAAAGCGGCTCGTGATGCTGAGACCCTCGCCAAGCAGGCAGAAAAAGATGCCCGGGATTCGGAAAAAGCGACCTGGGGGAATCTCTATTTCAGCAAGATCGCCCAAGCCGATCTGCTGCTGCGCCAGGGGCAGATCGTTCGATCCAACATGCTGCTCAATACCATTCGCAAGAGTGATCAGTTGAAGGACTCCCGTTGCTGGGAGTGGTATTACCTTCGACAGATCTGCAATCCCATGCAGCATGTGCTGACGGATACGCAGGATTACGTGCAACAACTCCAGTTTCATCCATCGGGAGAGTCATTCTTCGCGGCCGAGGGCGCAGAGTTCTTTGGTGACCAGAAGGAGGAAGACTTCCGTGGGCGGTTGCTGCAGTTTCGCTATGTTTCGTCAGCGGATAAATGGGTCAGTCGAGTGGTCTATGTCGCACCGGTGCCGATAAGGCGCATGTCGCTGATGGATCACGGCAACAGAGCAGTAGTCCTCGACTTCAAAGGGAATCTGGTCCTGGTTGATACGCAGCGGGTAGGCGAGACGCAGACAATCGAAAATGTGCCGATCATCGCACAGTTGAAACAATGGCAGGCTGCAAGTCAAAGTACGCTCGTTCTGCTCGCGCAGCCCGGCAGTAACACGCTGGAGTTGTACGATATTCGCGAGGAGCGTATCGCCAGGAGTATCACCCTGCCCGAGGCAGTAGTACGTTTCTGTATCTCTGCAAATGGCAAACGCATCGGCTATGCCCTCAAAGATGGCACACTGGGATGCTGGGATGTCGACGCTGGTAAAACACTCTGGACGCAAGCCATGAAGGGCGAATGGCAGCAACCGGTCCTTGATGATGCCGGTGTGACTCTCGCAGTATGGACCTCGACAGGCCTCTGGCAATGGCTCGATGCCAATACGGGCAAGGTTCTCAAGCAGGGTACTCCCTGGGGAATCAAGTCTCTGGAACTTTCATCCAGGGGCGATCGTCTTGCTGTGTTGCTCGCACAATATGCTGGCGAGGATGTTTATGTGTACCGCAGGGATGCTGCGGGTGCAATCGATGAAATGCCCCTCGTGTTGCGCGGGCATCGTGGAAGAATCTACGGTTATTCCTTTCATCCGAATGGTCAGTTGATGCTGTCGTATGGAGCCGATGGCACGACGCGTGTCTGGGATACGAGTGACATTCCCGGAAAGGCAGGGCAATTACTCAATTCCTGTATAGGCCATCAGGGCACCGTGCTTTCCGCCGCCTTTGACCCCCAGGGGCAACAACTGATCAGCGGCGGCATGGATGCCAATGTCATGGTCTGGAAAACTCGGGCAACTATCGAAAAGGATCAGATTCAGGCCCGGTTCAACTGTGGCGGCGAATGGATCAGCGCATACCGTTTCCTCGATGGAAGCAGCAAGCTTGCCGTCTTCGAACATCAGAACAGTACTCTCCGCATCATCGATATGAAGACAAGAGAGCAACTGGCCATGCATACACTGGTGGGAGTAACCAAGCTCTTCCGTGCTCCACGTTATGATGCCGTGTTCTCTCCCTCGGGCGAACAGCTGGCGGTGACGAACAGCGTTGGTGATAAGGCAATGGTGTTCGCAACGCGCACTGGCAAACTACTCTGGGAAACCCCGTCGTTCGGCGGTCGTATCCTGCACACACATTTCAGCGGCGATGGCCAGCGTCTGCTGATTGCCGGTCATTTTCCACAACCCGGCGCTACCAATCGCTCCATCCCCTTTAAGGCAGGTTTCCAGGTTTATGATACCACTTCACAACAGTTGCTCTGCAATGCAACAGTACCTGCCTACTACTTTGGCTGGGCTCTCAATCACGATGGCAGTGCCGTGGCGTCCACCCAGCGACGAGCCGACAACAAATTCTACCTCGGCGTCAACCTGGTGAACCAGCAAGGCAAGGAACTGTTTGCTGTACCCATTGCCATGAATCGAGCCTTCAGCCTTGCGTTCAGCCCCGATGGCAAATGGATCACCTGCAGTAACTTCGACCCGTTCAATAACAACATCGGCCTCTGGAACGCCAGCAACGGTGAGAAGCAGTGGCAGCAGTTCAATTCCCTGGAATCAACGCATGTCACCTTCAGCAAAGACAGTCGTCGTATTTTCTCCACCAATTACAACAGTGATGTGGTGTTGTTTGATACACTCACCGGCAACGAGGTGCTGACGCTCAAACAGCATGGTACGCCACGTGAGAATGATTACGCCCTGTCGCCCAAGGTAGTGCTCAGCGAGGACGAAACAGTCATGGCAGTACACGGGTGGGATGCAGGCATCTCGCTCTGGCACGCTTTCCCGCGCGACGCCTACAATCGTGATCCCAAACGCTTCGAGAAGTTCAGCAAGTAGTGCTTCCTGGCCGCTTACCGGCGCAGGGCAGCGTATGCCTTGAGTCCTTCAGCGAGTATCTTTACCGAAGCTCGCAGATCTTCTTCTTTCAGCACATAGGCAATACGTACTTCATTCAGACCCAGACTGGGCGTGACATAGAAGCCATTGGCCGGGGCTACCATGACTGTTGCCCCGTTGTACGAGAAGTCGGACAGGAGCCAGGTCGCAAAGTCATCGCAATCACGCACAGGTAGTCGGGCGATGAAGTAGAAAGCTCCTTCGGGTTTACGCAGAAATACGCCGGGTATTTCTGAAAGCCCCTTGAACAGAATGTCACGCCGCTTCTGATACTCGGACACCACATTCAAGGTGTACTCCGGCTCCAGTTCTGTCGCTGCCACTGCGATATACTGGGCCAGCCCTGGCGGCGATAACCTCCCCTGAGCCATTCGCATGCACGCCCCGTACACTTCCTGATTGCGTGTGACCAGGCAGCCCAGGCGAATACCACACGCACTGTAGCGCTTCGACAGGCTGTCCACGACAATGACATGCTGTTCCATGCCGGGTAGCGTCAGGGTGCTGACAGCCTTGTTGCCATCGTAGACGAACTCACGATAGACTTCGTCGGCCAGCAGATAGATGCCCTTGTCTTTGCAGAACTGGGCGACCATCTGCAGTTCCTCCCGGGTGTAGACCGTCCCGGTGGGATTGCTGGGGTTGCAGAGAATGACCATCTTCGTCCTGGCAGTGTAATGCTTGTCCCATTCACTGCGAGGTGGCAGATGGAATCCATCTTCTCCCTTGCTCAGCAGTGGCTTCAGCACCACGCCGGCCATCATGGCGAACGAGCGATAGTTGGTGTAGAACGGCTCCACGACGAGCACCTCATCGCCCGGGTTGCAGCAGGCATACATGGCAAAGAGGATGGCTTCACTGCCACCAGTGGTAGCCAGGATTTCATTGGTCTTGAGATCGATGCCCAGTTTCTTGTAGTAAGCCTGCAGCGACGCAACATATTCCGGCGTGCCACCGGAAGGGGAGTAGGCGTAGACTTTGTCCTTGAGGGTCTGCAACCGCTGTCGCATTACAGCCGGGGTTTCAATATCAGGCTGGCCGATGTTGAGGTGATAAACATGTACTCCCTTCTTCCTGGCAGCATCTGCATAGGGAGCCAGCTTGCGGATCGGCGAAGCGGGCATCAGCAAGCCACGCTCAGAGATGGATAGCGACATGGAATAACCTCAATGATGAGGTTCATTGTAGCGGAAAGAGTTGAGAGTGAGAGGTAAGATGGTGACACAGACTTACCTGCTGTGCCACTAGTTACTTTGCCCCAATCGTCGCCAGCCATGCCTTTGCAGGTCCATATGCACTGGCTTGTGTCAGATAGGCAGTTGGTTCGATACTCTCCACCACCCAGCCATTGCGAAAGCTATCCCGTATCTCCTGCTGAGTCACCCGGCGTGGTCCTTCCGTGCCGGGCTGGTGCTCGCTGAAGCAGATCAGATAGAGTTTGGCCCCCGGTTTGAGATGCCGTCGGATATTCTCGGTGTACCGGGGCCGATCCTTGTCATTGAAGACATGGAAGACACCCGCATCGATCGCTGTGTCAAACAGCCCCAGGTCGGGCAGTTTCAGGACATTGGCCACCTGGAACGTGACGGGTAAATCACGATGGCCCAGACGTGCTTTCGCCTGCTCTATGGCCTGAGGCACGAGGTCAAAGGCAACTACAGGGTGCCCCCGTTCAGCCAGGTAGATGGCATTGCACCCGGTGCCACAACCGATGTCGAGCACGTTCCCTATGATCTTGCCCGCTTCAGCCAGTTGCACAATAGCGGGCTGGGTCGCATCGATCTCCCAGGCCGGTTTACCGGTGTAGATCTGGTGAAAGAAATCGATGCTAAGCGAAGTTGCGGCCATGTCACTCTTCAAAGTTAGGCATGCGTCCAGGAGGAGGCGGGCCTTTGAGGTGAATCTCGCCACCCTTGCGGAGGTCCTTCACCGGCTTGAAAGTCGGCTCCGGTGCCTTTTCCAGCTTGAGTGATCCACCTGGGAAGCGAACGTGATATCGAACAAACTGTCGAAGCTGATCGGAGAGCGTACCGGCATGGCGGAAGTCGAAGCTCTCCTGGTCGAGCGTTTCCTTGTTCACATCCACCGCCCCGAGTACGCCATCGCTGTAAAAGAGGGCGACCTTCTGGTCGTTGCCATGCTGGATGATGTTGAGTTTCTCGCTTCCATCCTTGTTGCTGTAGGTGATATGGATGGTGGGCCAGCGTAATACGAACGTTCCAGGAATCTCTGCTTTGGCTTTGTTCTCTACCGCGGCGTCAAAAGGGATTTCTGTTTTGTCCTTCATACGGCGGACAATGTCGGGAAGCGCCTCTTTGTTAAGAAGCACATTCTTCGCTTCGGTCAATGCATGCCTGACAGTTGACTCCGGAAGTTCAGCTTTCCGCTGCCAGTTGTTGAGAAACAAGGCCAGGGCGAAGAGGCCTCCCAGTACCACTACCCCGAGAAGGATCCACCACATGTTGTTACTCAATGATGTTGAGGTGCACGGTTGAAATGCTAGTTCTGACAAAACTGACAGCTGAGCCGACTGCTGTTCACATTCAGTCGCTCCAGAATGTGGAGTACCCGGTCCACGGGTATGCCCCAATCCATGGCCCACTGAATCACATCCAGATTCTCCTTGCCTTCCTTCATCCGTTCGAGGATGCGATCCAGCAGCTGTTCATCTTCCTGAAACTCTCCCAGCAGCAGACCAAAATCGGTACGATCGAGTTCCATCCAGTAAGTCTTGCCCTGCAGGTGTTCCATCCAGCGGGCCCGCAGGAAGCCGTTCCAGTGGTCATGCACCCAACGGCGAATGCAATCTTCACCCAGGTCGCGGCCTGCCCGTTCGCTCAGGATCCAGCGATGGGCCAGGGCTTCGCGCAGCCCTTCCGATTGCACGCTCGATTGCGGAACACCATCTGGGGGAGGCATGATGGCCGTCTCCAGAACACGAAACTACCTACAAGTATAATAATCGGCAGCCACACCGGGCACAAGTGAATAGGGTGGCATTCGCACACGGTGATGATCGAGATGGCTGGTTGAAGTGGCCGGCTAAGGTCATGTGTTCCGCGCAAGTGCATGTAGTATAAAAGGTTACGTTCATTTCACGCACTACAGTTGCACCAAGGGGTAACTCCAGCGGCACGTGTGCGCGCCAGTTAGCGATCATGTGGAACCTCCTTTCGAGCAATCCCCTCGTGCGCACGGTAAATACTGTGGTGGCATGGAGTTACGTCATGCAGCTGCCATTAAATCCTTCAACGTCAGCAGAGCGTGTGCGCGCCGGATAGGTGGTGTCATGCTCCATGCGCAACTCATTTGCTTCATGATCGACCTCGGCACCGCGTGTGCGCGCTGGTTGCTCGTATTATCTTGATGTGAGTGCATTACCAAGCTGGCATGAGCGTGGTCGATGCCGGGCAGACCGTCTCCGTCCCGCAACGGCTGGTTCTCCCTGTTATGATAGGTTTGTACACTATGGTGGTGACAAGTGGACAAGTGGGGGAAAGTTGTACTTTCTGATAGATCACACGGTGGGGTGGCGAATCAGTTGGTGGTTGACCGGGATTCTGCGAGACGGGTATGATCTGTGGTTTGGGTAGCAACTAGTCGACGCGAAGGGGTTGCGTTTGTGAGTCCCTATGACGCAATACTGGGCATCCAGTCGGGAGGATTACCACGTCATCAGTATGTATGGCTGGATCCGGACGCAGTTCTGAACATGCCAAATGGTCAACCACCGTTGCCCGCTGTCTGGTTCGGACTTCAGGCCATCTACGGTCGGATGTGGGGCTGTCACTGCATGTTGGAATGTGGAGCAGTGTACCGCAACGTCCCGCTCCACCAGTTGCGGCACCGTCCCGAAGCTACAGCCCAGTGGTCGCCGGCCCAAGCGCAAGAGTGGGATTGTTATGGGGAACGGTTCTCTACGCTGATCTACCCATACTTGGACGGCCTCGACTGCCGCGCCCAGGTGGGCCGCGATGCAGAGTGGTTCACCGGTGGCTACCGGTTTAACGCCGTGCCGATAGCGGATTCTTATACGCTCCAGCCCGAGCAGTCGAAGGAGTTCATCTTCATCGCCCTCGACAACGGCCGGTTCACCGCCCAGCCGTCCAACCGGGTGCTTTTCACCGACAAGAGTTTCACGTTGGGCGACTTGCCATCGGGAGGTCTGCGAGTGCAGACCGAAACGTGGCACGCAGAGTGAGGGTGGGAGCAGGCTTTGCGAGCGTATCCGCTGCGAGAGGGAAATGGGTGATAGAAGAGGGGGGCTTAGATCGGAACCAGGTACACGGTACGGAGTTGCAGCAACAGTGGGAGAAGCCAGTGCAACACTAGAGACTCAGCTGGAGAAACCATGCAGCGAATCGTAACCCAGTTGCCGCTGGCAGAGTTGTGGAACGAGATGGGCCCCATAGCATCTAAACTCGTTCGCGAACTTAATGCTGAAGACATCCGTGAGTTACTGCGTGCTGGCCCGGTGCAATTCGTGGTAGCTAATGTGGGAGACCCACTCCGCTGGGTGCCGGAGGCGGAATGCTTCCAGTTCTGGAAGTCGGAGTTACAAGGTCGGGTAGCTGATCCTGCCGGGGCATGGCTGGAAGAATACCCCGGGGTGTATTGCTACTTTGCATCTGAGTGGGAAGAGTATCAGGGGCAACCGGTCGTGATGCTGACGATTGCTCACTGAAAGTAGACTCCAGCGTTGTTAAACGCAAACCTTGGCAAGCGTACGGAAGTTGTCTGGACAGAATAGACACCCTCCTTTCGGGGGCTGCTCTTCATATATCATCCCCTCATATGGCCATCGCGGGAGAATCGCGTTCGGCGGGTGGCACGGTCAGGAGACTGGCCACAGCGCAAGACATGTATGCTTCGCATGGTCTGCGGCTCGGCAGGAGCCTCGCCCTCCCACCCCAGTGCCTGATGCAGAGGATTGCACCGTTCCATGTCCTATTCCGCCAAGGATATTCAGGTTCTCGAAGGCCTGGAGCCAGTACGTCGTCGGCCTTCCATGTACATCGGCGGTGTCGATGTCAAAGGCCTGCACCACCTGATCTGGGAAATCGTCGATAATTCGGTTGATGAGTACCTCAACGGTCATGGCGAATGGGTCGAAGTGACGCTGCACAAGAAAGGCGACTCGGTTTCGATCCAGGACAATGGCCGAGGCATGCCCGTCGATAACCATCCCAAGTATAAGAAGTCGGCCCTTGAACTCATCCTGTGCACCTTGCATAGCGGTGCCAAGTTTGGCGAGGGGGATAGCTACTTCCACTCTGGTGGATTGCATGGTGTCGGCTCGTCGGTAGTCAACGCCCTTTCGCGAAAGCTTGTCGCTAACATCAAGCGTGATGGTTTCGAGTGGGAACAGTCTTTCTCGAAAGGCAAGGCCCTCGGGCCAGTGAAGAAGGTCGGCCCCTTCCGTGGCCATGGCACGACCATCACCTTCGAGCCCGACCCGGAAATCTTCCGTGTTACCACGTTCAATGCTGACACCATCAAGGAACACCTTGATGCGATGGCGTATATCCACAGTGGGCTCAAGCTCACGTTCAAGGATGAAACAGCAGGGATCACTCATGACCTGACCCATACCGGTGGGTTGCTTGAGTTCCTTGGTACCATCGTGAAAGAGGCGCAGAAACCGCCCGTCACCGAGATTGCGTTTCATCTGCCCCGCACCGGCGGTGCACGGGAAGCCAAGGTCGAATGTGCATTGCAATGGACCGAGAGTACCGAAGAATCGATCCGCAGCTTCGTCAATGGTATTCGCACTGTCAGCGGTGGTACCCACGAGAACGGGTTCAAGGCGGCTATCGTCAAAGCGATCCGCAATTACATCGATACGCATGATGTCAAAATCAAGGGGCTGACTATCACGGCGGAAGATATCCGTGAAGGCGTCGTTGCCCTGCTTTCTGTTTTTGTCCGTGAGCCCAAGTTTCAGGGGCAGACCAAGGAACGGCTCAATAACGAAGAGATGACGTCGCATGTCGATGGTGTGGTGCGTCCTGCCCTCGAAGCCTGGCTCAATGCCAACAAAGCCAGTGCAGATCGTATCGTCGGCCGCATCATCCTGGCAGCTCGGGCAAGGGAAGCTTCGCGTGCTGCAGTAGCTGATATCAAACGCAAGTCTGTGACTGACCGCCGGCTCAATCTGCCGGGGAAGCTGGCTGACTGCACTGCTACCGACCTCAGCGAAACGGAACTCTTCATCGTCGAAGGAGAATCCGCTGGTGGCTCGGCCATCGGTGGCCGCAACCGCAAGACGCAGGCCATCCTGCCCCTGCGAGGCAAGATTCTCAATTCCGAAGGGCTGCCCCTTTCGAAGGTGATTCTCAACCAGGAAATCAGCAACCTGATTGCAGCCATTGGCACCGGCATCGGCGAC
Source organism: Gemmatales bacterium (assembly GCA_046350055.1). Taxonomy (GTDB): domain Bacteria; phylum Planctomycetota; class Planctomycetia; order Gemmatales; family HRBIN36; genus JAEUIE01. The sequence continues at coordinate 2,122,437 of JAXMBC010000001.1, forward strand.
AAGTTCGACCTCAACCGTCTACGTTACGGCAAGATCATCCTCCTGATGGACGCTGACTACGATGGCCACCACATCAGCACGCTGCTCCTGACGTTCTTCTTCCGCTATCTGCCACAGCTGATCAAGAACGGGCATGTTTACCTGGCTCAGCCGCCACTCTACCGCATCACCGTAGGCAAAGAGTCGCAGTGGGCGCGTGACGATGAGCACAAGCAGGAAATCCTCAACAAGCTGAAGGCCAATGCCCGGCCGACCATTACCCGCTTCAAGGGACTGGGTGAAATGAACTCGTCGGTGCTGGGCGAAACGACACTCAATCCGAAGAGCCGCACGCTGATGCGCGTGGAAGTGAACGACGCCCTCGCTGCCGACCAGATGTTTGTGACGCTGATGGGGAAGGACGCATCCCTTCGCTACGAATTCATCATGAACTCCGCCGCCATGGCTGCTATGGATGAACTCGACGTCTAGACCATGCAAAAACCCCCGGCAGTGCCGGGGGTTTCATGTACAAAACCGAGAGCTTACTTCTTGAACATCTCCAGACGTTCCTTGTAGTCAGCTTCGTCAGAAATCTTGATTGCTTTTTGTATGGTCTCGATGGCCTTGGCCTTGTCGCCGCTGGCAAAGTAGGCACAGGCAAGAGTATCGAGCACGCCGTGATCCTTGCCCTTGGAAACTTCCACACCCTTCTCCGCAGCTTTTACGGCGATTGTCAGTTGGACTTTGTTAGGCTTGGGACCTCTGCGGGTCGGATCGACGAAGGCCCAGGCAAGCATGTTGAGCCGGTTGAAGTCATCCTTGTACACTTCATCCACCAGACGCTGGCCATACTTCAGGACTGTGTCTTCCTTGGCATCCTTGTCGTTGGACAGGGTCATGAACTTGAAAAGGCCAACCTGGGTTTCCAGATCGGGCGTTTCCTTGATGGCTTCGTCCAGGACCTTGATGACAGCGGCGGGGCCTTCCCGGCGTGCCTTGGAAACACTCTCACCCAGTTGCTTCATCTTGGCCTCGGCTGCCTTCTCCTTCTTGTAGTTGGCAATAGCCTTTTCCAGATCGTAGGTACCAGCCACGACTTCTTCGAGAGGCTTATCAATCTGGCCGGGGTGACCAATCCAGGCGATCTTGCCTTCCCGATTGACGATGAAGGAGGCGGGAATGCCGTCCTGATCAGCCGCGGTGAGCCAGTTTTTGGCCATGAAGCCCGTATCAGGCTCTGCATCCTTGGCAACCTTGTCGATGGCGACACGGTAAGCCATCTTGTCGCCCTGTTCCTTTACGAAGGCGGCAACCTTGCTGAAGTCCTGTTCGAGGACGCTCACGCTGATCATGATCACCTTGTCGCCATACTGCTTCTGCAGCTTGGAAAGATGAGGCATCACAGCCCGGCAGGGGCCACACCATGTTGCCCAGAATTCCACGACGTAGATCTGTCCAGCTTTGAACTCCTTGACAGGCTCGCCCTTGACGAATTCGTTGACCTCGAGTTTTGGCGCAGCTGCACCAATGCCCAAGTCGCCAGCCTGCAGCGAGAGACTACCGACCAGCATGGTAACCAATGCCAGCCACGCAAAACGTTTCATGGTTCTTCCTTCGAAACAGAATAAGAGACGTAAAACTGCTCACCATCTTAGGCTGGTGGACGAAGATGGGTAGTTCGCGGGGAAAACTTGCCTTTCAGGCACTTGATGAACACTGCGCGAGTTTCCTGTGTAACGATGAAGTGGAGTCCGTCACACTTTGATGAATCAGTGTGCCGGGATGCTGACCCGCCTTGACAAAGTCGATGGAGAAACGGAAGCTACTGACAACCCCTTCACGGACGAAAACGAATCATCTTCGTTTCACATCAAGGGGCATGGCACGACGTCATGAAGACATTATTGCTTGCACACGATTCCAGTCTCTTCGCGCCTTCCATTCTGGTACGGCATCGCGACTATGTCGTTCGCCTGGCCCAGACCGAGGAAGACCGTCGGGCCGCCTATCGCCTTCGCTTCGAAGTCTTCAACCTGGAGTTGCAGGAAGGGCTCGACTCCGCTTACGAAACAGGCGAGGACACCGATTCCTTCGATGAAGTCTGCATACACCTGCTGGTGGAGCACACCGCTACTGGTCGCGTGGTCGGCACCTACCGCATGCAGTCAGGTATCACCGCTGGCGTTTGCCAGGGCTACTACAGTGAACAGGAATTCGACTTTGCCCCGTTCGAGCACATTCGAGGCGAAGTCATTGAACTGGGCCGCGCCTGCGTTCACAAGGACTTCCGCACCTACGACGTGATCAATCTGCTCTGGCATGGTATTTCCCGCTATGCTCACGAGATGGGAGCACGATACCTCATCGGCTGCTCGTCGGTGACCTCGCAGGACCCGCTGGAAGGCTGGGCCACGTATCATCGGCTCCAGCGGCACCTGGCTCCGCCGGAACTGCGTACCATTCCGACTGACGCTTATCGTCTGCCTGCCCTGGAACATCCTCTGCCTGAAGAACTGCCCGATGCGCCCAAGCTGCTGCGTATGTACCTGATGGTAGGCGCCTATATCTGCGGCGAGCCTGCTATCGACCGCGAATTCAAGACCATCGATTTCCTGACGTTGCTCGACCTGGAACAACTCACCCCCAGCTTCCGCATGAGGTACCTGGGAAAGAAGTAAGTTGCACGACTCCACTCGTCTCGAAGGGGAGGTGGGGAGTATTCACTTCGTCTTCACCAAAACAGCCACTCCGGGTACCATGGGCCCATCATGGCACGGAAGCTATCCGAATACTGTTACTGGCTGCTGCGCACTGTTGCGCTGAGCCTTGTCGTGCTGCATACCGTGCTCACCTGGCAGCTCTTTGGAAATAACCTCAGCCATCTTCTCGAAGAAACGCCGATGGCTGAGGGACAGCATGCCCGGCTCCAGTATTTTGGCAAGCAGGTGGCGGAGTCCGTTCGTCTCGAAGGCATCACGGCCACTACATTTGATTATCGCCTGCAAGCCGGACTCACTATTTCTCCGTGGGCTTCCATTGAAAGCCGACTGGCCCTGCTGGCCAATATGATCGCACCGAACCATCCGCTGGCGACTTACAAGGTGCTGCTCTTCATCATGTGGTTGAGCCTGCCCTGGTCACTCTGGTTCATGTGCCGGGTGGGAAACCTGGGCAGTGGCGCTATCATTGGTGCCTTGCTGCTCTTCCTCGGTTCTGCGTGGAGTCCCTGGGGCTTACAACTGCTCAAGCAGGGGGAAACCGATGTGATCATCGGCACCGCGGCACTGGGGCTGGCACTGGCACACATGGTGCGCAGCTATGCCCGGCCCCGCTGGTGGACCATGCTCGGCTGGTTTGGCAGCTCGGCCGTCTCGCTCTATTTCTGGCCCTCTACCGTTATCCTGCTAGTCATTTGTTTCATTCTCTTTCTGGGTCTGCTCGCTGGCCGGCTTCCCTGGGCACGCTTCATCTGGCTCATCCTTTCCCTATTTGGGGCCATTGCCATCAATGCCTTCTGGATGCGTGAGTGTTACCATACCTGGTGGATGCTTGCTGACCGGGAACTGCTCGTTTCCAATGGCATTGAAGAATACTTCAACATCAAGGCCAATCTGCAACTCATGCTGTGGCCTGGCCTGCTCCTGGTGGTCGGGTTTCTGGGCACCCGCACCATGCGAGAAGGAATTGGCGGTCGCTCCGCGCTGGTCTGGAGCTTTGCCATCGTCCTTACTGCTACCGCAGCCCTGTTGCCTCAGGAAATCGAAGCGCTGCACCTCGACAAGATGCATGGCTGGTGGTGGTGTTCCGTGTGGCTTGCCACCATACCCGTCGGCAAGCTGCTTGCGTACATCATGGAGCATGTCAGCCGCATGCTTGGCAGTTACCAGCGGGCGATGCTGGTTTTCACTGTGCTGCTCGGTACACTGGGTGGTTTGTTTCAGGATGAGCTGGCCCGCCTGGTGGTGCAGGTGGGGGAGACCAGTTCTCTGACGCTGCATCCTCCCAAGATGCTGCAGGAAAGCATCGAAAAGCTTCATCAACACACTACCGATGAAGCCCGCATCCTCTGGGAAGAAGTCAAAGGGAACGCCAGCTGGTCGCCGCTGCTCGCCTGCCAGGCACAGCGCTCGTTTGTGGGTACGCTGGGCCGGGCTGAGCAGGTGTTGATCGAACCGCTGCAGGTGCGTCTGACAAATGGAGCACTACAGGGCAAGCCCATTGAGTTATGGCGTAACAGCGACCTGGTGAACTTTGCCACCGATTGGAACATTGGCTGGGTTGCTGCGTTTCATAATGAGTCCATCACACGCTGGAAACAGTTGCAGGGAGCCCGGGTCGTCGCCAGCCTGCCGCTGGGAGGGGTCCTCATCCGGCTCGACCGGCCTTTCACCTACTGCAAGCAAGGCCAGGCGGAACTTGCCTTCGTGGAACCGCGGCGGCTCACACTGCACAACCTGGTGCCGGATAATGGACAAGTGGTGCTGTCGCTGCATTATCATGCAACCATGCGAACGAGCAATAACAAGGTGAGTCTCGAAACCTGGCAGCAGGCCTACGATGGCATTCCGATGCTGAAACTGCGCCTCTCCGGACCGATGGAGAGGCTGACGATAGAGTGGTAAGCCTCAATTCACCCGATACACTTCACGTTCGACAGATTCAATAATGTCGCGCACCGGGCAGCGGTCGATATTTGCAAAGAGGGGAGCATCGTCTTCCAGCATCTGGGCCACCTTGCGTTCCGCTGCGATGGCGGTCGTGTGACTCTTGGCCCCATAGAAACTGCCGATCTCGTTGTAGCTTGCTCCCGCCAGCTTGCGGGCCAGGTACATCACCAGCATACGCGGATAGCTCACCGCCCGGGCCCGGCTATTCTCGTGCAGCCGCTTGGGTTCGATTCCGAGCTGTTTGCAGACCAGTTGCTCCAACTGGGCGATGGTTGTGACCTTGCCCTGCTCCGGGAATTGGGCTGACACGGCTTCCCGCACCATGGCCAGATCGACGACCGTCTGATGCACCTGGGCGTAGTGACGGATGGTGTGGAGCACTCCTTCGATTTCTCGAACGTTGCCACGCATCCGTTCGGCAAGGAAGTTCATGGCATCCTTCGGCAGGTGCAGGTTAAATTTCTCTCCCTTGGCCTGCAGCATGTTGAGCCGTGTTTGTTTGTCGGGCAGTTCCATCGACCAGCATCCGCCACCAATGAGACGATCGGCCAGCAGGGGCAGTGTCTCGGCCATGAGCTTGGGATGCTTGCTGCTGGTGAGGACCACTGGGTGGCCATGGCGACTCAGAGTGTCGATGGTGTGAATGAACTCTTCCTGCGAAGACTTCTTGCCAGCCAGAAACCCGACGTCGTCGACAAGGAGTGCTGCTGCGTCGCGGAACTGACGACGGAACTGTCCCATCTGGCTGTTGCCCAGTGAGGTCAGGAAGCGGTTGGTAAAGTCTTCTGCGTGCAGATAGATCACCGTACCGCTGGTGATCTGTTTCTTGAGTGTCTGGTAGAGACCTTCGAGGAGGTGTGTCTTGCCGACTCCGCTGGGCCCGAAGAGGGTGATGAGGCGCGGTGCGTGTTCGATATCCTGCAACAGGTTGAGTACGCCCTGGTATGCCAGGCGGTTGCAGGGGCCTACCACGAAGTCTTCCAGTTGCTTCCACTTGCGGGGCTGGCGCGAGGGGCGACCGGATTGGGAAGCGGAGAGGGGCTCTCCGCGCAAGACTGCATCCATGCGAGCGTTCATCGGTCGATCCTCCTTGGTGAAAACTCGTGAGGTTCCCGACTCACGAGTGACGAGAGCTTCGGCGACCCCCGCGGCTGGCGTGGCAGCAGGCAGGATCGCTCCGTCCGGGTCCAGCGATATCCGGATCTCCGGCACTTGGCCGAAAGCTTCCAGGGCTGCTTCCCGAAGTGGTTCCATGAAGTTCTTGGTGATTCGATCTTTGTGAAAGGTGGCGGGCACGTAGATGGTCAGAGTGTTTTCACTCATCACCATCCGGCTGTGGCTGAACCATACGGAATATTGGGGCTCGCCTACGCGGTACGCCAGCAGTGTGGTTAACGCGTCCAGGGAGACAGGTTGTGAAGGGCGGAGAGACAAGGGTAGTGTGCTCATTTCCGTGCACGTGTTCCAGGCATGTCGTTACGACAGGCACAATTCCGAAGTTGGTTGGTGCTCCGGTTCTCCCTTGAGTCCTTTCCCTGAAGTTGCCAGCTCGGTTCCACCGATAGTTTCAGAATCCATCCCACCACCAGCTCTTTCATGGGGCAGGCCTGACGGGAAAATCCGTCAGCAATCAGTATTGCATCTTGCGATCTTCCATTGCATAATGCTATAAGCATCGCGTCATGCGATCCGTGATTGCATGTAGTCATCTTACCGAGTTCTGCCCCTCTCTGCCAAGCAGAAAGTTGCGAATATGCCAAGTGCATCGATTGAGCTGGGAAAACTGCCTGAATGGAAGGAAGTGGGCAAGTACATAAGTCGTGCCCGACGTAAACGAGGCCTGCTGCAAAAGGGGCTCGCCGAGAAGTGTGGCCTGCGGCAGGGGGAAATTTCCGCCTTTGAAAGTGGACGACGACTACCCACGCTGGCTCAACTCACCGAGATTGCCCGCAGCCTCGATGCTCCTCTGCAATGGTTCATCACCGGCACCGTTGAGCCTGCGTCCGGCCTTGCCGATCTCGTGCCTGAACTTCGTTACTATGGTCTGGCTGACCTGCCCACTGAAAAGGCCAGGGTCCCTGGCGCCTTCCGACCTCTTGAACAGCTCATATGTCTGGCAATCCGTGGCGACAATGTTCCCAAGCAACTGATCGAATCGATGCCCTATCTGCTGGCGACTACCAGGTGGAAGTCACGTCTGGTCCTTGCGTACGCCAGGGAGGTGGCAGATGGCCGTGTCGGCACTCGGCTCGGCTGGCTGGCTGACGTGACACGAAGTCTGTTCAAAGCCGGGCACCTTCCCGAAGCGGATGGTCAGAAAGGTGCTCTGCTTACACTGACCAAGAAAACCTCCAAAGGAGATAAGCCCGACAGCCTGGGACATCCTGCTGCTGACTGGGCGACGGTCCCGGCTATTAACATGAGGTGGAACATGACCTATGTCGCCACCGCTGAACAGTTCAAAGAACGGGTTATCGCCTTGCGAGCGATGCAGCCAGTGAGAGAGGGGGAGTAGGTAAAGGTGTTAGTTAGCCGTCATGCGAACAGGCAGATACCCATCAGTCCGCAGCCGAGCATGGTTTGATTCTGCTGATAAGCCCATTGATGCTGCTGGTCCATGCCACCCACCTCATGAGTCTGCAGTCTGTTGTATCTGAAACCAATGCGTCAACAGGCAGCACATATAACGGGCGCGTGATGGTGAAGAGCTGTGGAACAGCCAACTGTCCTTCCACACAAACCATTGCGCTTTGCGTTCATCTGTGTCTTTGTGGTTATCCTTTTTCACCACGATGACACTCAGTCATGATGAACACAGAATAGCCCCGCAGCGCTCCCGGTCCCCGGTATGGATTATGCTGCCTCACTACTCCTTGCTTCCGCCTTCTTTCTGCTGCACACCTTAGCGAGAGTTTGTAAGCTAGACACAACCCTCTCCCAGTTGCTCGAACTGGACATTCTGATGAAACTAGCAGTCTTGCGGGAAACGCAACCTGGAGAAACACGTGTGGCACTTGTGCCCGAATCGGTGAAGAAACTCACCGCTGCCGGGTTCACCGTGCAGATCGAAGCCGGGGCTGGAGTCGCTTCAGGTTATGCAGACACGCAATATACCGAAGCAGGGGCCAGCGTAACGACTGCTGCCAATGCCATCTCTGCAGCAGACTGGATCCTCAAGGTGAGTATCCCTGCCACGACAGAGATCAACCATTATCCCGCTGAAGCCCGGTTGCTTACGTCCCTCTTCCCTACACGCAATCTGGAGACGGTCAAAGCCCTGGCAGCCAAACGCATTACCAGCTTCTCCACCGATGCCATCCCCCGTACCACCCGTGCCCAGGCGATGGATACCCTCTCCTCGATGGCCAATATCAGTGGCTACAAGGGGGTGCTGCTCGCTGCGGTCAATCTGCCCCGCTACTTTCCCATGTTCATGACGGCGGCGGGTACCGTGCTGCCCGCGAAGGTCTTCGTTATCGGAGCTGGTGTCGCGGGCTTGCAGGCCATTGCAACGGCCAAGCGATTAGGCTCCCATGTCTTCGCCACCGATGTTCGGCCCGAAGTGAAAGAACAGATAGAAAGTGTCGGGGCCAAATATGTCGGCATCGAACTCAAGAGCGATGCGGCCGCTGGCGGTGGCTACGCCAGGGAACTGAGTGAAGAAGACAAGGCTCGACAGAAGCAGATGCTGGCCGAGCAATGTGCAGCCAGCGATGTCGTCATCACTACAGCCCTCATCGGTGGTGTGTTCGCGCCGAAGCTGCTGGGCGCTGACATTGTGAAAAGCATGAAGCCGGGCTCCATTATTGTCGATCTCGCTGCTGATGGCGGGGGTAACTGCGAACTCTCGAAGCCCGGCCTCCTGCCGGGTGGCACTACCACGGAGCATGCCGTCACCATTCTGGCCCCGCTGAACCTGCCAGCAACGATGCCCTTTCATGCCAGCCTGCTCTGGTCACGCAACCTGACGAGCTTCCTGCTGGCATTCTGGAAGAACAAGACCTTCACTCTGGATCTGAACGACGACATCCTGAAGGGCTGTCTGATTACCCACCAGGGTGAAGTGGTGCACGCGAAGACGAAGGAGTTAATCAAATGATACTGGCAGCTGCAGTTTCGATCGATTACATCTCGATGCTGTTCGTGTTCATGCTCGCCACGTTTATTGGCATCGGGGTCATCCGCCGCGTCTCACGCCTCCTCCACACGCCGCTGATGTCACTGACGAATGCCATCTCCGCCATTGCCGTGGTAGGAGCAATCATCATTGCCGGTGGTGAAGAGTACCCCACCTATGTGAGAGTGCTCGGCGCCATCGCCCTCTTCGCCTCCATGACCAACATCGTCTCGGGGTTCCTGATCACGGAACGGATGTTGAAGATGTTCAAATCAGAAGCCAGGAGCCAGTAGCCAGAATCCAGGAGAAGACCGCGTTCAAGTAGTCTTCACTGGTACTGGATACTTCTGTCTGACTTCTCTCTTCTACTGGCTACTGACTACTGGCTTCTGAAATATGCATCCCTACCTCATTGAACTGATCTATCTGGCGGGCACGGCGCTCTTTATCCTGTCGTTGCACTGGATGAGCGATCCGAAGACGGCCCGGAAGAGTGTGGCTGCCGGGGCGTTTGGCATGGCACTCGCCATCCTGGCTACCTGGGCTCGGCCGGAAGTCACGCGGCATCTCTGGGTGCTCATCCCTATCGCCCTCGCCATCGGGCCAGGCATGTGGCTGGCCAATGTGCCTCTGACCGCAGTGCCTCAGCGGACTGCCATCTCCCATGCCTTCGGTGGCCTGGCTGCTGGGCTCGTGGGAACGGCCAAGTTCTTCTACTGGTACAGCAACGAACCGGAAATGCTGACGGCGTTTCGGACCGGGGCCATTGTCATCGAAATTCTGCTGGGTTACCTGACCTTTACCGGCAGCCTCATTGCGGCCGGCAAGCTGCAGGAAGTGAAGTGGATCCCGCAGCGACCGTGGGTCTACAAGAACCAGAACCTGGTGAATGGTGGAGCCTTCGGCCTGGCGCTTCTGCTCGGCCTCCTGCTCATCCTGAACCCCACGAGTGGCGCTGCACCGTTCATGTTCGTAGTGCTCATGCTGCTTGCTCTCAATTTCGGCTGGATGCTGGTGATGCCGATCGGCGGGGCAGATATGCCGACGGTGATTGCTATCCTCAATTCGTATGCTGGCCTGGCTGCGGTGGCGATGGGGTTTGTGCTGGATAACAAGCTGCTCATTACCGCCGGGGCACTGGATGGTTCCAGCGGATTGATTCTCTCCATTATCATGTGCAAGGCCATGAACCGCTCGTTCTTCAATGTGCTGTTCGGTGCGTTCGGCCAGGTGCAGGAGAAGCAGGCTGCGGGAGAACAGAAAGAGTACAAGGCTGATACCCCTGAGAATGCAGCCAGCATGTTGGGGCAGGCGAACTATGTCGTTATCGTTCCCGGGTATGGCATGGCCGTCGCCCAGGCACAGCACAAGGTCAGAGAGTTGTACGATGCATTACGGAAGAAGGGCATCACGGTGAAATTTGCGATTCACCCCGTGGCTGGCCGCATGCCGGGGCACATGAACGTGCTGCTTGCCGAAGCGGAGATTCCCTACACCGACCTGGTGGAGATGGAAGAAATCAACCACGACATGCCACAGGTGGATATCTGCCTGGTCGTCGGGGCGAATGATGTGGTGAACCCAGCTGCAGAGCATGACAAGACCAGTCCGATCTATGGCATGCCGGTGATTCAGGCGGAGAAGGCCCGCACCATCTTTGCCATCAAGCGCAGCAAGAATCCTGGCTTCGCTGGCATCGATAATGAACTCTATTTCAACGATAAGACATGGATGCTCTTCGGCGACGCCAAGGCTGTAGTCGCTGAACTGGCCAAGGCAGTAAGTGGAGCGTCGGGGATGCACTAGCAGAGCGAGTCATGGAAAAGAAGTTCTACACGCAGTTTTTGTGGACCTGGATCGTCATTTCGGTGATCACATGGGTCATGGTTTTGCTGATTGAGATTATCCAGCATCAGCGCATGCCTGAATGGGAAGACCTGGGCATCATTGCCGGTTATTCCGTAGGCATTACTGCGGGCCTGCTGGTTGTGGCGATACCACTCTTCCCGGTCATCATCCGTCCAACAGGCGTGTCGACCTATAACTTCTGGGGCATCTACTCCACCGTGGCATGGGAGGACCTTCACGACGTACGTGCTGTCAACATTCTGGGGCTGCGGTATTGCACCTTTCGAGGCAAGGCAGGCGGGAAATTGTATCTACCCAAGTTCCTGCGCAACTTCATCGGCTTGCGTGATCAGGTAGCAGAGTGGGCTGGGGAGCACCATCCGCTGACGCAGGTACTCTTGACGATGTAAGACTACAAGATGCAGTCATCCCCATCAAAGGGCAATCATGGAGAAGAAATACTACTTTCAGTTTCTTGCCCCTTGGCTGACGCTATCTCTGATCCTTCTTATTGTCTTCTTCATTACGATCATCATTCAGTTGCCATTCTTTGCATCTTGGGAGTACTTTGGGTTTCTGGTTGCTTTTGTTAGCCTTCTTGCTGCTCTAGTCACTGTTGCAAAAGCCATCTGTCCCGTTACTGTTCGTCCGACTGGAATTACGACATACAACTTCCGGGGCGGCTACTCAACCGTCAGCTGGGAAGAAATACACGACGTGCGTTGTGCCAGCTTCCTGTTCCTGAGGTATTACATTTTCAAGGGCGGTAAGGACTTAAACCTCTATTTACCCATGTTCATGACGAACTTCTTAGACATGCGTTATCAGGTTGCTCAATGGGCAGGACAACAGCACCCACTTTCGCGGGCACTCTATATGACATGGCCTAAGCAAAGAACTAGGCCTGCTTAGTCGTCCGCACTTCGATCTTCCGCGGTTTGGCCTTGGCGGCCTTGGGTAGTTTGAGTGTAAGTACCCCATCACTGAAGTCTGCGGTGATCTGATCGGTATCCACTTCATCACTCAGGATGAACGAGCGGTAGAAGTCTTCCTCATGCACTTCCTCATGAAGTACCTTGGCACTGGCTGGAGTGGGCCAGGTTACCTTGCCGTAGAGATGCAGCACATTGTCCTGAACCCTGATCTCGAGGTTATGTGGCTGCACTCCCGGAAGGTCTGCTTCAAGGACAAGCCCTTCCTGGGTTTCGTAGATATCCAGTGCAGGGGAATAGACCCGGCGTGGTTCGCGAACTGGTTCGGGAGCAGGCGAGACTGGCTCGATGACTTCGCTCATGACCCGCTCCTTTCCACATGCGGGATGGCACCCACAGGCTGATGGTTCGACTTGACCGCTACCGAGACCTGTCGTTTTTGTGTCTCGGGCAGCTTGGCGATTTGCAGCAGCAGAATGCCATGATCCAGATGAGCATGAATGTTCTCAGCGTCAGCCCGGTCGGGCAACTGGATGCTGCGGGACCAACGGCCCACCCAGCGTTCCTGGCGGCGGTACTGCTCATCGTTAATGGTATCAGGCCGCTTGCGCTCGCCTTTGATCACCAGTTGGCTGCCAATAACCTGCACATCCAGGTCCTGTGAGCGAACGCCGGGCATGGGCATGAGGAACTGGTAGTCGGTTTCAGTTTCATAGACGTTGCAACTGGGCAGTGGTTGCCAGCTCTGGTTGAAATGCTGACCGACCACGTTCAGTGTCCAGTCCATCAGTCGGCTCATCTGCCGCTGAAGGTCATCCAGTCCGTCCATTCCTGGCCGCCATATCCAAAGCTTCATGGGATTACCCAGTGACAGCATGTACCACGATCTTATGGATGCAAGTCATAGACCATATCGGCGTTCATCCAGGAATACAAGACGTAACCTTATTTCTATCAAGATGTTACGTCTCGCAAGAAAGCTGGATGGGTGCTTCATAAGATAAGAGCGTGAGCAGCGACGCCATTTTGACAGTCGCCAGTCTGAGGGATGCACCATGGCAGAGCCTTCGGCACGTATTGCGGTCTACCCCGGTATGTTCGACCCGGTGCACCTGGGGCATCTGGATGTCATCCGCCGTGCATCAGAGCTGTTCCCCAAGCTCATCGTCGCTGTGGGCGTGAATCCGGGGAAGAAGCCCTTCTTCACCCTTGAAGACCGGGTTCACATGCTGCAACTTTCCACACGCAATCTCGACAATGTCGAGGTGAAGCCTTTCGAAACCCTGGCTGTCCGCTTTGTGAGGCAGGAAGGGGGCATGGTGATGATCCGTGGCCTGCGAACCGTGACCGATATGGACTACGAGTTCAGCATGTCACTCACCAATCAGACACTCGATCCCAGCATTCAAACGATTTTCCTCCTCAGCCACGTGCAATACACCCACCTCAGCAGCACGCTCATCAGGCAGATCGTTTCCTTTGGTGGCGATCTGAGCAAGTTCCTGCCCGCTGAGATAGTGCCCTTCGTCAGGACCAAGCTGGAGGAAATGAAGCTGGCGGACCAGGGCAAATAAGTGTTGTTTTCCGTGCTATTCAGCGTCACGATGCACCTTTCGTTCAAGTGTCAAAATAGCCTTTGATCGCCCCATTTCCGCATGGTTCCTGCACGCTCAAATCCTAGAATATCAGCCTTGTTTGAAGTTCGAAAAGGATGCAAGTTGCATGGCTGAGACATTGCCGCCGGACGTGCCACCGACAGATGGTTCCGCACTCGTTCCTGCTCCCGGTAACAATCCGCGTGAGCAGTTGCTCAACATCGAATCCGAGCTGAAAGACAGCTACCTCAGCTATGCCATGTCGGTGATCGTGAGCCGGGCGCTGCCTGATGTACGTGATGGGCTGAAGCCTTCGCAGCGGCGTATCCTGGTGGCCATGAATGATCTGAACCTGGGTCCAGCCGCCAGTCGCATGAAGTGTGCCAAGATCACCGGTCAGACGACTGGCGATTACCACCCGCATGGCACTATGGCCGTTTACGATACCCTGGTTCGCATGGCCCAGGACTGGGTGATGCGGCATGTGCTGATCGACAAGCAGGGCAACTTTGGTTCCATTGCCGGCCTGCCTCCCGCTGCTGAACGATATACCGAAGCCCGTCTCAGTGGCTTCGCCGCGGAGATGCTGGCTGATCTCGACAAGGATACTGTCGAGATGGTGCCCAATTACGATGGCCGCGTCAAAGAGCCGATGGTGCTGCCCAGCCGGTTCCCCAATCTGCTGGTGAACGGCGCCGGCGGTATCGCCGTCGGCATGGCTACCAGCATTCCGCCTCATAACCTTCGCGAAGTCTGCAACGGTGTCGTCAAGCTCATTGATAACCCCAACATCAGTATCGACGAGCTGATCAAGGAAATCCCCGGGCCTGACTTTCCCACGGGTGGTATCATCTGCGGTCGGCAGGGCATCTATGATGGATACCGTACCGGTCGCGGCAAGATCGTTATTCGTGCCCATGCCAAGATCGATGAAGAAAGTGCCAAGACCCAGATCATCATCTCCGATATTCCCTATCAGCAGACGCGCAACCGCATCATGGAACTGATCGGGGAAGCGATCAAGAACGAAAAGATCACCGGCATCAGCGGTGCTCCCCGCGATGAATCCTCGGAACGGCAAGGCAAGCCCGTCAGCATTATCTGCGATATCAAGCGAGATGCAGATCCGAACCTGGTGCTGAACCAGTTGTACCAGTTCACGCCGCTGCAGGAGACCTTCAGCGTCATCCTGCTGGCACTGGTGGATGGTCGCCCGCGCACGCTGAACCTGAAGCAGATGCTGGAAGAGTATCTCCGCCACCGGGTCCGGGTGATTCGTCGCCGGACCGAGTTCCTGCTCAAGCAGGCCAAGCACCGGGCGCACATCCTGGAAGGCCAGCTGATTGCCATTGCCAGCATCGATGAAGTGATTGCCATCTGCCGTGCAGCACCGAGCCGGGCGGAAGCGAAGAATCGCCTGGTTGCGCTCGAAGTCTCCGCTGCGGTCATGGAGCGAGCCCTGGGCCAGGAGCACTTCGCTGCCCTCACCAGGGAAGTAGGCCCGAAGGCCAGCTTCTCCATGACGGAAGAACAGGCAGAGGCAGTCGTCCGTCTGCAGTTGGGCCAGCTGGCAGCTCTTGAACGGGATGAGATCTTCAAGGAATATGCCGGGCTTCGGGCGAAGATCAATGAGTACGAAGCGCTGCTCAGCGACCAGAAGAACATCCTGGCGGTCGTACGGAAAGATCTCGTCGAAATCGCGGCCAAGTATGGTGAAGACCGGCGTACCACCATCATCGATGAAGGCCCTGGCCAGGTACGGCATGAAGATCTCATTGAAGAAGAGATGAACGTCGTCACCATCAGCCACAATGGCTACATCAAGCGGCTGCCGGTGAATACGTACCGCAGTCAGAAGCGAGGGGGCAGGGGAGTCAGTGGCGGGGCGACCCGGGAAGACGACTTCATCGAGCACTTCTTCACTGCTTCGACGCATGCGTATCTCTTGTTCTTCACCAACTTCGGCCAGGTGTACTGGCTGAAGGTCTACGACATCCCGCAGATGAGCCGGACTTCAGCAGGCCGCGCGCTTCCCAATGTGATTTCGCTCAAGCCTGATGAGAAAGTCAGCGCGGTGATTCCTGTTCGTCGGTTTGAGCCTGATCGCTATCTGCTGATTGCCACCAAGCGTGGCCTGGTGAAGAAGACTGCACTCGAACAGTACTCCCGTCCCCGCGCCGGTGGCATCATCGGCATCAATCTGGAAGAAGGGGACACGCTGATCAATGCTGTCCTCGTCGGGCAGGGCGATGAAGTAGTGCTGGCGACGAAGAATGGCATGGCCATCCGCTTCAGCGAGTCGGATGCCCGCCCCATGGGCCGTGATACCAAGGGTGTCAAAGGCATTAACCTGGGCGCCGATGATGAAGTCGTCGGCCTGGCTGTGGCTGACCCCGATGGCCAGTTGCTGACCGTCTGTCTCAACGGCTATGGCAAGCGTACCCCCTTCGGCCCCAGTGAACTGGCTGCAGCTGTGGTGAGTAGTGAGGAAGAAGTCGTTACGGAGACTGCTGAGCCTGTGGAAGCGGAAGGCGACGAGAACTCGCCCAGCAACATGCGGTACCGCACCCAGCGTCGCGGTGGCAAGGGTCTGAAAGACATCCGCACCAGTGATCGCAACGGACCTGTTGTGAGCACCGTGGCTGTGCGGGATGGTGATGAGATTATCGTTACTACCCAGCAGGGCATGGTCACCCGCATGCAGGTCAGCGACTTCCGTACCATCGGTCGCAACACGCAAGGTGTGCGGCTCGTCAATCTTCAGGAAGGCGACAAGGTTGTCGTCGCCGTGAAACTCGGCGAGTTAGAGAATGGTGACGGGGACGTCGTGGAAGAAGCAGGCGAGACTACCGAGGAATAATCCTCTGCTCTCTCCCAAACGGGAGAGGGGGAACCAGACAACCGTGGCATCCATCAGCGCCTCTGCTATACTCGGCTGATCCCACGGATGCCAACCATGCTGCGCATTTCACTCGTGCTTTGCCTCGTCGCCTTCGTCACGCTGCCCACTCACGCCCAACTCTCGCCTGACGAGGCGCTGAAGACCTTCACCGTCGCCCCGGGCCTCAAGCTCGAACTCTTCGCCAGCGAGCCGCTGTTCACTAACCCCACGTGCATGGATATCGACGAGAAGGGCAGGGTGTGGGTCTGCGAATCGGTGAACTATCGCTACAAGCTGATGAAGAAGAAGATGAACCGGGCCGAGGGCGACCGCATCGTCATCCTCCACGATACCGATGGCGATGGCAAAGCCGACAAGGCCACTACGTTCTACCAGTCGCCCGACTTCCTCGCGCCGCTCGGCATTGCGGTGGCGAAGAATGCCACGGGGCCGGGGTACAAGGTGTATGTCTGCCATTCGCCCCATCTGTATCTGTTCGAAGATGCCGACGGCGATGGCAAAGCCGATGGTCCGCCGCAGGTGCTGCTCACCGGTTTCAACGGCGTTGATCACGACCACGGCATTCACGGCATCCACTTCGGTCCCGATGGCAAGCTCTACTTCAGCGTCGGTGACCAGGGGGTGAAGAACCTGCAAGGTCGCGCACCGGCGGGCAAGGATGGCAAGCTCGGCGCGTTGACGGGCAAGGTGTTCAATACCAACAGGACCGATTGCCAGGCCGGCACCATCTGGCGCTGCAACACCGATGGCTCAGCCCTCGAACTGCTCGCCCACAACTTCCGCAACCAGTACGAACCCGCCGTCAACAGCTTCGGCACCATGTTCGTCAGCGATAACGACGACGATGGCAACCAGCAGACCCGCATCTGCCACGTAATGTACGGCGGCGACTACGGCTACTGGCCCCGAAACCGCGGTGACCACCACTGGCACGAAGACCTGCCGGGCGTCGTCCACAAGACGTTGCGAACGGGATTCGGCAGCCCGACCGGGATGTGCTGGTACGAGGGGAAGATGTTGCACGGGGCGTTTGGGAAGTTGCTTGCTCCCCTCTCCCCCTCGGGGAGAGGGGCCGGGGGTGAGGGGGCAACACCTCGCGGCGTAGCCCTTCCGTCCAAGAATGCTAATGCTCGTCAGCACGACGTCACGAAGGAACCCCTCACCCCTCACCCCTCTCCCCGAGGGGGAGAGGGGAACAGTCCTTACGAAGGCTTCCTCCTCCACACCGATGCCGGGCCGCGGGAGCTGCGACTCTTCGGCGTGCGGCCCAAGGGGGCGGGCTACGAACTCGACAAGGTCAACCTCGTCACCAGCAGCGACAACTGGTTCCGCCCCAGCGATGTCTGCGTCGCCCCCGATGGGAGCGTCTTCATCGCCGACTGGTACGACCCCGGCGTCGGCGGCCATGGTATGGGGGACACGACGCGGGGGAGGATCTATCGGCTGAGTCCCAAAGGACATCAGGGCTATCAGAACCCTTCGTTCAAGCGTATTGCTGCACAGTCAGACGATAATGAACCGGAAAAGCAACTCGCTGAGGCTCTCTTGTCGCCTAATATCAGTGCGCGTGAACTGGGATTTCAAGTAATTGAACATACAACCCAGGGGCATCGAGACCATGCCCAAGCCATGCTGGAACGATCAGAACATAGCATTGGTAAGAACCCCGATCATCCTAATTCGCTATCACGGCTGATTCAGGGAAGGCGAAGATTCAACCTAGGGTATGATCAAAACCACATCGAGAGTGATGACCCATTCCTGGCTAGCCTGGCTATCCGGATGGGCACCGTCTTCTATGCCAAGGCGCAGCAGAAGAACATGAAGGAGCAGCTAGATTGGTTTCGATCCATTAAGTCGATATTCGTCGCTAGAGAAGCAGTGATATCCCTGCGCTATTTTCCTCTGGAAGTGATCAATGAAGCCTATTACCAATTAGCAGCGCGTTTCGACGGCCAAGATCGCACCTACCTCTCCGCTCTCAACATCGCCTGTGGTACCGAGCCGGAGCGACGGAACGCCATCCTCGCCGACTTCGAGAAGCACTTCCCCGAGTGGAATGACAAGACGGCTTGGCTGGTGTGGGAACTGCGGCCGCCGAAGGTGATTGCCAAGCTGGGGCACAAGCTGGCGACGGAGCCGATGTCGCCGCTGCAAACCGAGCTGGCCCTCGGAGCCATGGCGGCGGCGAGTGGCTCCGATGGTGGTGAGTCGATGCTCAAGCTGCTCGATAGCACCAAGCTCAATCGCCAGGTGCGGGCGGCAGCCATCACCACGCTGCTCAAGTACCTGCCGGGCAAGTGGGCGAGCCTCAAGAACTCGCACCTCGTCCGCAAGGCCATCGAATCACAGATGACCGATGGCCCGATGCTGCCCGCTGTCGTGGAACTCGTGGCGGTCTGCGAACGCAAAGACTTCCAGGGCTTCCTCGATACCCTGGCCTATGGCAGTGAAGGCCATCCCAACAACGTGCGTTATGCTGCCATCGCCGGGCTGGGCAAACTCAAGACCAGGGAATCGATCACGACGCTGAGCAAACTTCTCGCCCGCCCCGAAGCACCTGCCACCCGGCAGGAAGTGATGAACGCCCTCAGCCGCATGAACACGCAGGACGCCTTGCAACCGCTGCAGCGCGTCTTCCTCAATGCTCAGTCCGATGGCACCGCCCGCCGCATGGCGCTGGAAGCCCTCGCCGGCAGTCGGCTCGGCACCACCTGGCTGCTCGATCAACATAGCAAGAAGGCACTGCCTGCCGACCTGGTGGCCGAGGCGGGGCGTATCCTCCGGGGCAGTCCACATCAGGACCTGCGTAACAAGGCCCTGCTTGCGTTCCCCATCGCCAGCAAGATGAACGTGGCCAAGCTGCCCGCCCCTAGCGAACTTGCAAAGAAGCTCGGCAACCCGGAGCATGGCAAACTCCTCGTCCTCACCCACAAAGACCTCGCCTGCACGAAGTGCCACGGCGTGCAGGGCTTCGGCGGGCACATTGGCCCCGACCTTTCCATGATCGGCATCAAGGCCAGCAGGGAGAACCTCTTCGAATCGATCCTGAACCCCGACAAGGCCATCGCCGACCAGTTCGTGCAGTACACCATCGAAACGAAAGCTGGCGTGGTGATGACAGGCCTCGTGGTGGAAGAGACCGCCGAGCATGTGGTGCTCCGCGATGCCAACGGTAAGGACACCAAGCTGGCGACGGCTGATATTGAGAACCGCAATAAGTCCGCCAAGTCGATCATGCCTGATAACCTCGCCAGCTTCCTGACCGAGGATGAACTGGTCGATGTGGTGGCTTACCTGGCCACGCTCAGGTCGCCGGCGCTATCGATTGACAGGTGGCAGGTGCTGGGGCCGTTCGCCAATGATGCGGCTGACAAGGGGCTGGATGAGAAGCACGGCCCGGAAACGGGGTACGGCGCGAAGTTGCAATATCCGGGCAAATCGGGCATGGTGACGTGGAAACCGGCAACCACCAGCGCCAGCGGGGCTCTCGACCTGGCAGCGCTCTTTGGCAAGGATGCTGCTCCCAGTGTGACGTGGCTCTATGCCGAGGTGGATGTTCCCACTGCCGGCTTCGGTGAAGTGAAACTCGGCATCGACCATGGCGTGGTGCTGTATGTCAATGATCGCATCACGCTCAGGACTCGCCGTGAGGCGAAGGATGGTCCCGGTGTGGAGACGGCTTCGGTGGAATGGAAAAAGGGCAAGAACACTTTGCTGATGAAGGTGAGCACGATCCAGACGCCTAAGGGTGTGACGTGCACCGTGCTGACACCGGGGAGTGAACCCGCGAAGCTGGTGCGTTAGGTGGACGCTGCAGACTGACAGGGCAGTGTCATGATAAACCGTGTGCCCTTGCCGAATGTTGACTCGCAGCGGATGGTGCCGTGGTGCACATCCAGCAGACTCTTGCAGATGGCCAGTCCCAGGCCGTGGCCGCCGGTGTGGCGGTTGCGGCTGGCATCGACTCGGTAGAACCGTTCAAAGAGATGGGGTACAGCATCCTCTGGTATGCCACAGCCTGTATCGGCTACTGTCATTGTCGCGGTGGTGCCGTCCACAGCCAGCTCGACGCAAACTTCACCCTCGTTGGGAGTATGCCGCAAGGCATTCTGGATCAGGTTACTCAATACCATGCCCAGCAGCGTGGCATCGCCTTGTAACATGACCGGCTCGCTGGGCAGTTTGGCATACAGACGAGTTCCTTTCGCCTTTGCTTGATGCTGGCTGACACTGGTCTGGATAACCGAGCGTAAATCGAGCTGTGTGAAATGGGCCTGCAACTGGCCAGCATCAGCACGGGCCAGCATGAGCAGCGCGTCGATCAGCGAGCGCATCTTGCTGGAGCTGACCAGACAATTTTCGATGATCTCCTGAAACTCCTCAGCCTTGCGTGGCCGCGAGAGAGCGAGTTCGAGATTGGTATGAAGGACGGCCAGGGGGGTGCGTAGTTCGTGCCCTGCGTCGGCGGTGAAGCGGGACTGCCTTTCGAAGGCCGCTTCCAGTCGATCAAAGGTGGCGTTCAGCACGGTGGCCACGTCGACGAGTTCCGTCTCTACCTTGCTGGTATTGATGCGTTCGTGCAAATGCTGGGCGGAAAGTTTCGATGCAGTGGTGGAAATAGTCTGCAGCGGTTTGACAATGCGGCCGGCAATGAACCAGCTCCCGAGCAGTCCCAGGCACATGGCCAAGGCCCCACTGCCAATCAACTGCAGGAGAAGTGTACGCAGGGCCTGGCGGTCAGGCTGCAGGGAGACACCTACCAGGATGAGGCTCCGCTCCGGCCCGCGCTGCAGCACCAGGCGGTAGCTGGCTGAATCGAAGAACACCGGCTCGGTGGAATCATTCAAACGCATTTCCAGGTTGTTGTGATCACGATCAGGGATGGGATCATCGACTGACTTGAAGACTCCGCCATCGAATCGGTAAATGGTGAAGAACAAAGGGGGACGGGGATCGTCGCTGTCTGCAGGCCGGCGAAAGCCCAGATCGCGCTTCATCCGTTCCGCTTCTCGCATCATGGCCTGGCGCCGTTCGGGATCAAAGCCGCGACGCTCTCCCCGCTTATCCCCCTCCATGGGAGGCCGTTTTTCACCCTCGATGGGTGGCCGTTTGTCGCCGCCACGCTTGTCGGGAATGTTGTCCGGGGGCTGTCGCTTCTCGAAGAAGTCACGATCGCGGTCGCGAGGCGGTGGGCCCAGGGCGCCCGGTCCTTCCGGCGGCATCATCGGTCCGTCGCGGAAACCATCACGCATACCAGGCGACCCCTGGCCCGGTGGAGCAAAGGGCGTCACACGCAGGAACTCGCGCATGGGGAATGGGCGAATCGCGGCTTCCAGGTAGCGGATGCCACCCTCCAGACGGACATCGATCTGCTGCCAGGCTGCGCGCTCCGCACTCCAGTAGACGTAGCTGGCAAAGCCGCCCACGATGGCGAGCAGCATCAGCGCGGTCCAGAGAAGCAGCCTGCTGCGGATCGATTTAAGCATTGATCATGTACCCCATGCCGCGGCGTGTGATGATGAAGTCTTTCCCCAGTTTCTTGCGGATGTTGGAGACATGGACATCAACAAGGTTGGACAAGCTGTCCTCGGTCTCATCAAAGAGATGATCGTAAATATCGGTGCGAGTGACCAGTTTGCCGGCATGGAGTGCTAGTAATTCGACGAGAGAGTATTCGAGGGCAGTGAGATTCACCGGCACGCCGTCCTGGGTGACGCTGCGTGACTGCGTATGCACGGTGACGTTGCCCAGGTTGATGACCGGGTTGGCCTGCCCCATGGATCGGCGGATGAGGGCCCGGATACGGGCAAGAAGTTCTTTGAGGTCAAAGGGCTTGACGAGGTAGTCGTCCGCGCCGATGTCGAGGCCCTGTACCCGGTCAGGGATGCTGTCACGTGCCGTAAGGATGAGCACTGGTGTCTTCTTGTTTCTGCGAAGTTCTTTCAGCACTTCCCAGCCCGACATACCGGGAAGCATGAGGTCCAGGACGATCACGTCGTAATCCCAGGTACTGGCCTTGTAGAGTCCTTCGCGACCGTCCGTCGCCTCGTCGACTGCATAGTTAGCTTCACGCAGTGCTTTGGCGATGACCATCAGCAGCGGTGGCTCATCTTCGACCACTAACAGACGCATGGCTGTATCTCTGAAGGGATAACTCTGGATGGATAGTAACACAGGTCAACGGACAAAGACAGGGCACGGGGTGAGTGCCCTGTCTCGCTGGCCGACAGGAGTCTCGCACTCCTGCAGGTTAGTTATTGCCGTCCTTGTCCGGTGGTGGGGGACGGTTGTTGCCACGTTTGTTGGGTGGTCCGCCTTCGCCACCGCCTGGAGGGCCGCCGCCCGGGCCACCGAATCCACCTGGACCGCCAGGACCACCTGGGCCTCCGGGCCCACGGTTCCGCATGCTTTCGAGTTGCTTGCGCTGCTCATCGGTCAGGAGCTTGTTGAGTTTCTCCTTCACTTCTTTTTCCAGGGCAGCAAGCTGCTGTTCCTGTTCTTCGTTGAGCTGCAGTTGTTGTTTCATGGGTGGAGGAATGAGGGTGCCCAGCTGGAACCCCATACCGCCTCGCATGCCACGACCACCCGGACCGCCTGGCCCACCACCGGGAGGTCCCCCTTTTTCGTTGTCGTCACCACCGCGGCGACGTTCACCCTTTTCTGCGCCACGCTGTCCACCTTTTTCCGGTGGTTGTGCGGCGACAGTCATGGTGCTGTATCCCAGCACACCCAGGGCCAGCAGGCCCAGTAAGATCCGTTTCATGTTGATGGTCCTTGTGAAGGAGAATGTATCGCGACGCTGTCATTTTACCCCGGACACCTCAAGCCAAGATGAAGGCTGATGGATTGCAGGGAAATGGATGTACTTGATCCTTGGCACTCTGTGCCTAGGATGCTGAGTTATTCATCGAGCCCAGGAGTGATGCCAGCAGATCGCTCGATAAGTTGAAGCGTGGCATGCCGTGGCCGGGCGGGCGTGGGGGAGGCTGTTGAATTCCAGAGGGTGCTTCCCCAAATGCCACGTCAGTCACCGCCATGGAACGAGTGATGGCGATTTCCCGTTCCGGAGGAGTTGTCAAAGTCATTCCGGCGGGTACTACTTCACGCACCACATAGGTGCCTACATTCACAGCGTCAAAAAAGTAGCTGCCGTTAGAAGTGGTTGTCGTGGTAGCGAGCACAGCCCCGGCCAGATCGAGCAGTTGAATCGTTCGGCCACCCAGGCCACGCTCCGGGCCATTCCGCAGGCCATCGCGGTTGGTATCGTTGAAGACCGAACCACTGATACTCGAATGATAGACAAAGACATTGCTTTGCACGTTGGTCAGGCTGGTGTTGCGGCGAATGACATCAGAGAGCCTGGTCTGGCTCACCATCCTGAGGTCAGCCCCGGATAAATCGTTCTGGTACCAGAAGCGATCGCCGGCCCGCAGCCGATTGAACTGCTCCATAATGATCGTAGTAAAGGTTTGTCCCAGGCTGCCACCCGCCGTGTGCTTCTCCGCCAGGCCGCCGACCCAGAGATCGATGTTGTTGACATTGCCATAGAGCGTCTGGAGTTGCTGCTGTACCACGGGATCGGAGGTGATCTGGGCGAAGCTGGTAACCTTCGGCAAGCCATACGCTGCTCGGACAGTGTTATAATCGGCAAGCCCATGATCGCGACCACGCTGGACGTTGAGCGAAGCCAGGTCGAGGCCTCCTTGCCCCGGTTCGCCGAAGAGGAAGTTCCGCAGACTGTCCACCACTTTGGTATCGATCTCTTCCGCCCGATCGCTGGCCAGATACTTGAGCAGCGGATCAATGTTGGTCTCCTTGATCAACGCCGGGTTGAAGAAGGAATCCTTGAGCTCGACCGCTTCGCGAATCTCTACGCCGTTGTTGTCGAGGAACTCGATGTCATCGCCCAGCATGGAGTGGCCGAAGCGGAAGGCAGCGGTGGCAAATTCGTTGGTGATGCCCACATTGACATTCGGGTTGTATCCCCTGTAAGCGCCGACGGCATTCTGACCGAGGAGGGTGGGCAGAAACTCGTTGAAGGTAATGGCCTGGATCTCACCTATGACCAGCCGACGAGCTTGCTGGTAGAGTTGCTCATCGGTCCAGGAAGGGTTCGTGAGAGCCAACTGGGCCGCCAGACGGTTGTGCTCACGCATGAAGAGCGTCTGTAGCGAGGTGAGTTCGGGATTTTCATTGACCCGAACATCACCAGCTACGAAGTTGCCTGCAGCATCGACGGGCAGGAGATTGTCGCCGCTGGTTTTGAGTTGTCCGCCGCTGAAAGTGCGAAGAGAGTTGGCTGTCGTGGCATCGCTGCCATACACCATCGAGCCGTCAAGGTAAGCGGTGATGCTGTTGACCTGTTGTCTGGGGTTGGCTCTGCTGGTTCCTGTGGCGGTGTCGTAGTTCGACCGACTGAGGGGTATGACCTGCGTACCAGTTCCAGCTGGATCGAACGAGGTATCGCCGGTGGGTACCGCGATGTTGAACGATTCCTTCGGGCTGGCTGTGTCGGTGAGATCAATGTCATGGTCGATGAACTGCCCCCACGCATAGACCATATTTGACAGGAAGCGATTATTGATAACGGCTTCGTTCGGGTGGGCCACGATCGTGTTGCTGACCACTCGGGCACTGGGCCGGCTGGAACCAGACGGTGCGGAGACACTATCTGCATAGGCAGCAGCGGCAATCCGGAGGAAATCCGTATTGGTACTGCCCCAGGTGGGGTTCTTCAGATTGTTGCCGACGCCATCGATGGGTCGGTTACCTGCGGGTGGATTGCGGTCTTCCAGGAGTTCCATGCGGAGGTGTGCCTGGCGACGGACAGGGAACGAGGATCTGCGATGTGAAGTAGACATGAACGTGCTTTCTGGATGAAGGTGACTGTGAGATGAACACGAACGGAATCGGCCAATGATAATGATGCGTTCAGCAGACAACTAACACGAACACTCCTTTCGGAAGAGGCTATGGCGGAGTGCAGCAACACGCTGCACGGAACCAGGGCCAGGAAGGTAATCCCCAGATGAGATGAGTGCGACAACAGGCACGCCTGCTGCGATGATGCGTGCAGTTTAAAGGAGGCTTCCTCAAGCCACGATGAAGCAGAGGAAAATATGGTGAGAAGTGGAGAGAAGAAGAGGCGGGTGGATATGCAATAACATGTTGGGATTGCATACGCGGCGGGACGCCGCGTCTACTATTCCGGAAGAGGCTTCCCCTTGGTCTCGGGGGCAAAGGGGAGCATCGCGATGCCAATCAGGAAGACGCTGCACATGACTACGCCAGCGTAACGCAAGCCTTCTATTCTGGTGTAACCATGACTTTCCGAGAAAACGGAACTGACGAGAATCCCAAAGACATAGGGACCGCTGGCTGCGACGAAGCGACCGACGTTGTAACAGAAACTGGTGCCCGTGCTGCGCAGCCGAGTGGGGAAGAGTTCCGGGAAATAGATTGCCAGTACCGCAAAGACCGAGAGCAGGCAGAAACCCATGAGCGGTGTCAGCCAGAAGGTCTGACTGCTGTGGTTATAACTCCAGAACGTGGCTGCGGTAGTGATCATGGCCACCGTGAACGCGAGAAAGAACGCCATCCGACGGCTTAGGCGTTGGGCCAGGTAACCAAACAGTATCATGCCGAAGGCAGCGCCAAGGTTCAGGAAGAAGGAATAGAGTCCGCCCCAGATCTTTACCTTGCCGCTCAATTCGAGGCCTTGCAGTCCCTCTGCTTTAAGATTCTCAGTGATGACTCCCATCGCCAGTTGCACGCCGAAAAACCCAATGCCCCAGAGACCGACAACAGCTGCGAAGCCGATGCCCAGACCAATCAGTGCGTTGTAGCGCCAGCGAGGCGTTCCGAAGAGTTCTCGATAGGAGCCACGCTTTTGTGCGCTGGTCTCCGCCCAGCGCTGCGGTTCCTTGAGTTTGCGACGCACCAGCAAAGCAACGGCAGCAGGGATAGTGCCAAAGAGAAACGCCAGCCGCCAGCCGGTGAGAGGAATGCCAAGAATCGATATGTCTTTCAAGCTGCCGTTCATCTCGAGCATGCCCAGGCCCATGTAGACGAGGGCTGCAGTACAGTTGCCGACCGCAGAGAAGGCCTGAAGAAGGCCAAGAGTATAGGGCCTTGCCCGGTCAGGCATCACTTCTGCCACCAGGGCAACGCCAACCGCAAACTCGCCGCCAACCCCCAGGCCAGTGAGAAAGCGATAGAGGGAATAGTCCCAGATACCGGTGGCGAAGATGGAGATGCCTGTGAAGACAGAGTAGAGAATGATGGTAAGTAGCATGGTCCTGACGCGGCCGATGCGATCGCCCATGACACCAAAGATCAGTCCGCCGACTGCCCAGCCCATGAGGAAGATCGTGGTAGCATTACCCCCTGCTTTACTGACGAGAGGGTCGTTCGCTGCCAGGCCCATCAGTTCCGCCAGGGCATCGTTGCGTGTCAGCACAAAGAGCTGCTGATCCATGCAGTCTGCGAGCCAGCCGACCGCTGCCACGAGAAAAACAAACCAGTGGTACCGGGTCATCTCGTGCCACCAGGGCTTGGTAGCAGGCATTGCGGCAGCATCAGTCATGCGGTATCCCGTTCCTTCAAAACCAGCTTGGATAGCGTACCGGAGAGCCCGGAAGGGTTCCAGCGGAATCTGCAAGGCGTCTCACGTTCCTCCAATCTGCTAGGATAGTAGTAACGTCGTAACAATAGGTTGCATTGGAAACAAAGGAGCAGGGCCATGTTCCGATTGATGTTTGCCAGCTGGGTGACGACATTCCTGATGATCAGTGGTAGTTTCGGCCAGGGCTTTATGATGCCCCGCGACCGGTCGCTGCCCCCCATGCAATTGGTCAATCACCGGGTCAAGGTGATGCTGGAAGACCAGGTAGCTATCACGACAGTCAGGCAGACCTTCCGCAACAATGCTCCCCGTCCTCTTGAAGCCGTCTACACCTTCAATGTGCCCAAGGGAGCCACGGTACGTGAGTTCTCGATGCTCATTAATGGCAAGAAGGTGAAGGGCGAACTCGTCGAAGCAGCCAAGGCCAAGCACATCTATACTGAAATCGTTCGCCGCACAATGGACCCAGGACTTCTCGAATATGTCG
Source organism: Gemmatales bacterium (assembly GCA_046350055.1). Taxonomy (GTDB): domain Bacteria; phylum Planctomycetota; class Planctomycetia; order Gemmatales; family HRBIN36; genus JAEUIE01. The sequence goes on from JAXMBC010000001.1 coordinate 2,149,594, forward strand.
GTACTGATTTGCTGCAACTCTCCGTCTTCCCGGTACCCGCACAGGGCGAACAGGAAGTGGAAGTGAGCTTCACCTCCGTAGTAGGCAAGCAGGAAACCGTTGTCGAATATCTCTACCCCCTGCGGGCCCAGTCGAACATGGTGCGCATTCAGGGTGAGTTCTCCTTCGAAATGGAACTCAAGTCGTCCCGGCCCATTCATAGCATCTACAGCCCGACTCATCCCATCAGCTTCACTCGCAAGAACGACCGGCAGGCGACCATCTTCTTTGACCGCAGCCTGGCCAGCCTTGATCGTGATCTGCAGCTCTTCTACACGATGGGCAAGGACGACATTGGCCTGACACTCCTGCAGCATCGCCCTGAAGCAAACAAGGATGGCTATGTCATGCTGCTCCTGGCACCGCGGGCCGAGATTGCCCAGGATCAGCGGGTGCCTCGTGATATGGTCTTCGTGCTTGATACCTCCGGCAGCATGCGGGAGGATGGCAAACTCGATCAGGCCAAGAAGGCACTGAAGTATGGCATCGATTCCCTGAAGCCCGGTGACCGCTTCACGGTGTTGAACTTCGCTACCACGGTGAACAGCTTCAGCGACAAACTGGTGGAACAAAGTGAACTGGCTGCTGCTCGCAAGTGGGTGGACGGCCTCGAACCGACTGGTGGCACCGCGATCAACGATGCGATGCTGGAAGCGCTTAAGTATCAATCCAGCGACAAGAACCGTACGTTCCAGGTGATCTTCTTCACCGATGGCAAGCCGACTGTCGGGGAAACCAATGTTGAGAACATCCTTCGTAATGTGGATAGGACTGCTGCTGCCAATACCCGCATCTTCACCTTTGGCGTGGGCTATGACCTGGACGCAGGCTTCCTCGACCGCCTGGCTGAGAAGCATAAAGGCACCAGCAGCTACGTAAAGCCCAATGAGGATATGGAAATCAAGGTCTCCTACTTCTTCACCCAGATCAATCAACCCGTGCTGACCGACCTCAAACTGACGACCAGCAGCGGAGTGCGTCTGACAGAAGTGTATCCGCCGCAACTACCTGACTTATTCCATGGCGGACAACTGGTAGTGATGGCCCGCACCCAGGGTACCGGCAAGACAACAGTCAGGCTCACGGGCCAGGTAGGCACCAGCAGCAAGGAATTCAACTACGATGTGGAAGTGCTGGAGAAGACCGAGCCACGCAGCTATGTGGAAGACCTGTGGGCTCGCCGCAAGGTAGGCTACATGCTGGATCAAATCCGCCTGGGCGGTGAGAAGAAGGAACTGGTGGACGAAGTTACGCTGCTGGCCAAGAAGTATGGCATCGCCACGCCGTACACCAGTTATCTTGTCATTCCCGATGATGTACCTGTGCCACAGTTCTCTCGAGATCGCCGTCTGTCGGTAAATGGTACAGCTGGTGGGGGGATCGGTGGACAGGAGGGTTTGAATAGACATGAAGTGAAAATCAACGATAGTGGAACCGATCGAAAAGTACAAACGAATGAGCAATACTCGAGAAAGGAAATGGCAGGTGGTGCTGCCACGGCTCCTCCCGGCAGTGGCGGTGGCAAGACCTCTGGTATAGGCGATGGTGACAAATCGACTGACGCAGTGCTTAAGATGGCTAACAAAGATGGCATCATCGAGGCCAGGAGCAAGGCCAATGTGTCAGAAGCACAGATAACGCTCAACAAGGCCAAGGAATCCTTCTACTTCTCTCAAGGCAAGAAATCGCAGGAAGGCAAACTCGGCGTTGACCTGGCCAGCCAGTTGAACGACATGAAGAACCAGCAACAGCAGGGCCGCCAGGTCCAGCGCATGGCCAACCGCCGCAACTGCATCGAAATCAATGGGGTGTGGGTCGATGAACAGTACAAGAAGGATACACCGACCTTTGCCATCAAGACGATGAGCAACGCTTACTTCAAACTGCTGGAGAAACAGCCGGCCATGAAGGAAGTATTGTCGCTGAGCAAATCAGTGGTCTGGATCGCCCCCAACGGTACCGCACTGGTCTTCGACCCCAGCAGCGGCAAGGAAGAAATCAGCGATGAGGAGATTGAGAAGCTCTTCAAAGCGGTAGCGCCATAGACCATCATGGTTGTGACGCCAACAGCCCAGGGTAGCGACCTGAGCGTCGCTGCCCTGGGTATCTGACTTAGCACTTAGGACTAAGCACTTAGCACTTAAAACATGCTATAGTTGCTGCATGCCCAGTCCTCCTGCTCCTCCCCAGCATCTCGCGTCTATCGATGCCCTGCGTGGCTTCGCGGCGATCTGGGTCTTTTTCTATCACATCTGGAACTACTACTACCCCGAATGCAACAGCCAGCTCTTCGCCACCACGTTGCGTGACGATCAAGGCTGGCTCTATTATCCCACGTTCTTTCTGTTTCAGTACGGCTATTACGGCGTCACCATCTTCTTCGTCGTGTCCGGGTTCTGCATTCATTTGCCGCAGGCTCGCAAGCACCATGCGACCGGCAGTGATCAACTGAAGCTGGGGGCGTTCTTTCAGCGCCGCTTCTGGCGTCTCTATCCTGCCTACTTCGCCAGCCTGATCGTCGCTTCGTTGTGCCTGGGGGCGATGCAACTGACTGATTATCAGGCCCGGGGCTGGCCCTTGCCCCTGCCTGATCGTTTCTATGAAGAAGCGTTCGGTGTGATGGGGGTACTGTATAACGCCCTGTTCCTTTCCCCCTTCTTCCCATTGGCCCGGTCGCTCAATGGCGTCTACTGGACACTGATTTACGAACTGCAGTTTTATTTCTGCTATCCGCTGCTGGTATGGCTGATGCGACGTTGCGGACTGGTCGTGGTGGGGGCAGTGCTGCTGGGCTGTGAACTCTGGCTCCTGCCGCAAGCTCGTACGCTGGAAACCTGGCATCATACCAGCCTCTGGGACTACTTCTTTCTCAGCCGCTTTTTCGAATGGTACCTCGGTGTGATTGCTGCGGAGATTGTGGTCAAGCGGCAGGCTGGTGTCACGTATCGGCAGTATTGGATTCCGTGTGCCCTGTTTGGCTGCTATTCCCTTGTGTGTATCTTCGTTCCCTTGATGTGGCCTGCCCGCGACCTGGCTGTGGCAAGTACAACATTCTTCCTGCTGCTGGCAGTACTGCCTGACCAGGGATCGAAACCGGTGTCCCGGTGGATGCGATGCCTGGTGTGGCTCGGCGCGTTTTCCTACAGCTTGTATCTGTTACATCTGCCGTTATTGCGGATCATCCATGTGATGAACTCGCATGTGGAACAGCTGCTTGGTGGCACCACGCATCTGCCGTGGCTGATGCTCGATGCAATCCCTCTGGTCATCCTTGCCTCTTGGGGGTTCTATCAGATCTTCGAGAAGCCATTTCTGAAGGCCAGGTAGACTACTTGCTGGCCTGATCATCATGATAGAGTTGCCAGGTCCTGTAGCCGCCACTGAGGTTTTTCACGTCGTAGCCGGCTTGCAGGAGAATGCGGGTGGCGAGGTAGCCTCGCATGCCGACCTGACAGTACACCACGATTGGCTGCCTGGGCAATTCTTGCAGCCGCCCTCTCAATTCGTCGACAGGGATATGCAGAGCACCTGGCAGATTTCCCTGGGCAAACTCGCTGGCCAGTCGCACGTCAACAGTCAGGGGGCGTGATGCTGCAGGGAGCGCCAGGTAGTCCGAGACATGCACCTGGGGATGATCGCCTCGCACAAGACCCGCTCCGATAAAGCCTGCCATATTGATAGGGTCCTTTGCCGAGCCATAGGGCGGAGCATAGGCCAACTCCATTTCTTCCAGATCGAAGACGGTCATGCCTGCTTGCATTGCCACTGACAGAATATCAATCCGCTTATCCACCCCGGCGCCGCCGACAGCTTCTGCTCCGAGAAGTTTGCCGGTATCGGGAGCAAACAGCACCTTGAGTGTCATGCCTTCCGCACCGGGGAAGTAGCCCGCATGATGGGCAGGGTGCAGATAGATTTTGGAAAACGGCTGTTGTCGCCGCAGCAGGACTTTTTCGGTAGCCCCGGTCAGTGCTGCAGTCATGTCGAAGACGCGGACGATGGATGTGCCCTGCACGCCGCGGAAGCGTACTGTTCGGCCAAAGAGATGATCAGCAGCCAGTCGCCCCTGACGATTGGCTGGGCCAGCAAGAGGCACCTGGGTGGGGTCGCTGGTCAGTGCATCACGAGTCTCGATGGCATCGCCCACGGCATAGATGTAGAGATCACTGGTTTGCAGTTGTGCATTGACACGGATGCCGCCTCGTGGGCCGATCTCCAGTCCTGCTGACTGGGCTAACTGATTTTCAGGGCGAACGCCGATACTGAGGATCACCAACTCTGCAGGGAGACGCATGCCATTCTGCAGTTCGACTTCCACACTGTGATCGTCGATCGTGTGGAAGCGCGTGACTGAATGTTGCAGGTACAGTTGGATGCTTCGCTGCTTCAGTGTTCTGGCAATGGGTGTTGTCAATTCCTTATCCAGCGGTGGCAGCACCTGATCCTGCAGTTCAACGAGTGATGTTGCGATGCCTTGATGGACGAGTGCTTCCGCCATCTCCAAGCCGATGAAGCCCGCCCCGACGACCACAGCCCGCTTGATACCGCGCTGAAGCAACTTCTTGATGCGATCGGTGTCTTCCAGGTTGCGCAGAGTCTGCACGACAGGATGCTCTATGCCGGGCAGCGGAGGTTTCAGCGGCGAAGCACCGGGTGAGAGGATGAGTCGGTCGTAGGATTCTTCGTACGTCCGGCCCGATGCCAGATCCCTGATGCTTACTGTCTTCGCTGTGCGATTGATCGATTCCACCTGGGAGCGGGTGCGGACATCCAGCCGATACCGCTCTTTCATCCGCTCCGGGGTGACGACGAGCAGTTTCTGTCTTTCCTGGATTTCGCCTCCCAGGTAGTAGGGCAAGCCACAGTTGGCGAAGGAGACATCAGGGCCCCGTTCGACAAGAATGATCTCAGCTGATTCATCGAGTCGCCGTGCGCGAGTAGCTGCCGACGCGCCGCCTGCCACACCACCGACGATGATGATCTTCATAGGTCTCTCCGGTTAGGCACTGCATGAGGACGAGGTGTTGTTCCAGGGCATCCGTGCCAGCATCATCCCCATGAAACAGGTATCTGTCACTCCGGCGTAGAAAAGGCCGGCTCCGATGAATCCGCAGAGGAACACAAACGCGGGGTGGACCCACCAGGCCAGCGCTACGCCAAGCATCAACAAAGCACCAGCAACTATGCGCACCTGACGTTCCAGTGAAACAGCTTTTCGGCCTCGCACTACGGGCAAGCCAGCATCGATACAGGCCCTGGTGCCACCTTCAATATGCACAACGGCCACCCCCGCCTTCACTAACTGCTCGCAGGCTTTCTGTGCTCGTGCACCCGACTGGCAAAGCACGTGCACTGGCGACGTGGAGCCTTTCCATCGTTCAGGCTGAAGATTCTGTAGTGGTACATTTTCCGCACGCTCCACATGCACTTCCTGAAACTCCACCGGCGTGCGAACATCAATCAGGCACAGTTGCGGCTGATCTGCCAGACGCTGGGCAAGTTCACGGGGTGATATGCTGGCGATCGACATGGGTACGTCCTTGTTGTGGGCATCGAAGTGCAGGTCAGAGCACTTGGTCAGGTTGAGAATAGAGCAAGTATCGAAGAAGTACTGCAAGAGTGATGTAGTGAAGAATGCCACCGACACAGGAAGAGCAGTTGATAGCCGTTCAGCTTATTTCTTCACGTTACTCGGGGTCTTATTGCTGGTAGCGACGACCAGCAATTCCTCCGGCGTAGCAACCTGGTGGGTAGGCTCTTCTGCGGCCAGGGTGTTCCAGTCGTTGATTCCCCAGCTTACCGCTGCCACGTCAATGCCGGCCTTATGTGCAGCTGCAACGTCACGTACTTCATCACCGACATAGAGCACTTCCTTCTTGGGAATCTTGTGCTGCTTGATCACCCGCTTGATGCCTCGTGCCTTGCCCAGCAGCTTGAAACAGCCTGCTGTGAATTCGAAATACTCTGTAATGCCGTGGGTGAGGAGGAAAGCCTGGATGTTCTCTGGCGAGTTGGACGAGAGGATGGCATGACGGACGCCGGCAGCATGAGTCTGCTTTAACACCCGAATCAGGCCCGGGTAGAGTGGTACCTTTTCAATTTCCTGTCGCAATGCCTGCTGAAACGCCTTGGTGATGCGGGGCAGTTTGAGAAAGCCGATCTTATGTTCCTTCATGAACTTGCGCACGGTCATCTTTCGCACGCTGTATGGATCGGTAATAGGCTTGAAACGGTATTGCAGCGCCAGGCGATTGATGATGGTCAGAGAGATTGCCATCGAATCAGCCAGCGTGCCATCAAAATCCCAGAGCACCAGACGATAAGGCATGGGTTAGATCGTTGTCCCGATAGTCATCATTCACGGTAACCGTATTGTAATGGAGTCGCAAGAAAAGGCTGTGTACATTTCGAGAGAAGTTCGGCTTTGACTACTCCCTTTGTATTTCTGTTTGATATCGATGGAACGCTGCTTTCTTCCGGTGGAGCGGGGAAACTAGCCCTCGAAACTGCCTTGCAGAAGCAGTTTGGAATCGACCGGATCCGCCAGCAGGTGCCCTACAGCGGCCGGACTGACGTGGCCATTGGCCGCGACCTGCTGCATGCGCACGATATTGAGCCCACTGACACGCGGCTGGCGCAACTGCAGGAGGCCTATCTGCAGGAATTACCTGCTGCCCTCGTTGCCAGGCAGGGAGCCGTGCTGCCGGGTGTCATCACACTGCTCGAGGAGTTAAAGCAACAGGAACAACCGGTCCTGGTTGGACTTCTGACCGGGAATATTCGCCGAGGTGCCCAGGTGAAGCTGGGGCATTATGGCGTCGATCACTACTTCGCCTTCGGTGGCTTTGGCGATGGCGTGCTGACTCGCAATGAAGTAGCCCAGGCTGCGTGGAATGCCGCTGGCACGCAATACCATGCCACCCTTTCAACAGAACGCTGCTGGGTGATCGGCGACACGCCTCTGGATATCAGTTGTGCCCGTCATATTGGTGCCCGGGTGCTGGCGGTGACAACCGGATATCATTCCAGCGCTGAATTGCAATCGCATCAGCCTGATCTGCTGCTGGAACATCTAGATCAGCCATTCCTGCTGCAACAACTTATGTCATAACGGTGTCAACGAGGAGTCACCCATGCTTCGCCTGGTTGTCCCCCTGGTCCTCATCTTTGGAGTTAGTCCCATGGCCGTCTCAAACGAAGATCATCCCATTCTGGCTGCGGTCAAGGCCAAGGTAATGGATCAGAGCAAGCCCTTCACCATGGCAGTGATGATCAAGATCAAATCCGAACACCGTGCTGCGTTCGAGGCGGCATTCCACACGTGCATCAAGGAAACCCGCAAGGAAAAGGGCTGTATCGCCTACGACCTGAATCGCTCTGCGGAAGACGGCAACCAGTATGTCAACTACGAACGCTGGGCCAGTGTAGCTGCCCTGGATGCCCACCTGAAAGCAGCGCACACCGTGAAACTGCTTGCTACCATCGCCCCGTTCCTCGACGGTGCTCCCGAAATCAAGGTATATCTCCCTGCAGGCGAATAACATGCATCCACTCGATTTCCGCTTGCCTTTTGAATTGAAGGTCACCGCCCAGCCCACGGACATCGACGCCCTGGGGCATGTCAATAACACCGTCTATCTCCGCTGGGTGCAGGAGGTAGCCATTGCCCACTGGCAGACCATTGCCACGCCGGAACAGCAGATGGAAATGGTCTGGATGGTAGTACGGCACGAGATTGATTACAAGAGCGCTGCCAGGCTGAACGATGACATCATTCTGAAGACATGGATTGGTACAGCTGAAGGTCTCCGCTTTGATCGACACACGGAGATACTCACCGTCGAGCGTAAGCCCCTGGCCATTGCCAAGACTATCTGGTGTCCAGTCGATCCAGTGACCCAGCGGCCCAAGAAGGTGAGTGCCGAGGTGAGACGGATGTTTTCTGTTTAACCAGACTTACTTCAACACCCGTACCACAATCTTCGAGCCATTCTCTGCAAAGTGGTACACCCGGTGGGTGGCCTTCTGGAAGTCAGCTTCGGTGGCTTTGTAGATGTCGCAGAAGGTCTGCGGGTTGCGGTCTACCAGCGGGAACCAGCTGCTCTGCACCTGCACCATCAGCTTGTGGCCGGGGCGGATGGTGTGGAAGATGTCGGGCATGGTGAACTTCACCTGCGTCGGCTTGCCAGGCACGAAGGCTTCGGGCTTTTCGAAGCTGTTGCGGAATTTGCCCCGCATCACATCACCCCGGAGTAACTGTTGATAGCCGCCCATACGAACGTTAGCCGGGTTCGGATCAGGATCAGTCGCATCATCGGGATAGACATCGATGATCTTGACGATCCAATCCGCATCGGTGCCTGTGGTCGAGATGACGAGTTCCACTTCGATCGGACCGGCAATGGTGAGATCGTTCTTGAGAACACCGGTGGAATAAGTCAGCACATCAGTACGTCGGCTGGCAAACCGCTGATCAGCGATCATATACTCCCGATCCATGCCGATGCCGATCTTATCGATGTAGGGGACGGGCTTGGCGGGGTCGCTGATGTATTCGTCGAAGCTGGTGTCGGAAGAAGGGGTTATTACCTTGAAGACTCGTCCCTCCACTGCGTTGAGATTGCCTTGAGGCCCAAGTTGATACTGTTCAATTCTTGATTCCTTCGGCGGCCATACTTCAAACCTCCGCCACTGGTTCGTCCCTGTCTCGAAGACCCACGCTCCTGGTGACTTCCAATCACCCTTGCCGTGCAGGTGATGCTGGAAGAACGGGAACTGAATCTTGTCGCGGAAGTACTCGCCGGTCTTGGCGTTGAACTTGACGTTGCCGAGGCTGTCGCCATCGCCACGGTTCCAGCCGCCGTGGACCCAGGGGCCCATGACGAGGGTGTTGCCGGGCTTGGGTTCCACTCGCTTGCCGACATGCAGCGCCCCGAACAGATTTTCCGCATCATACCAGCCGCCTACAGTAAGAACCGCTGGTTTCACGTCCTTGTTGATGTACTGTCGAATGTTCTTGCTTTTCCAGAAGTCATCGTAGGTGCCATGGTCCATCATCTCGTTCCAGAAGGCGACCTGGCCTTTGAGATGCAGCTTGTCAGCATAACTGAGTGTACCCATGCGCAGGAAGAAGTCGTAACCATCGGGGGTACCGTGGTCGAAGGGCAGGAACGGGTATTTCGTAGTTGGTTCGGGACGGGGTTTGCCGAAGTTGGCCAGAAAGTTGAAGCAGTGTGGCAGGAACAATGCTCCATTGTGATGGAAGTCGTCGCCGATAAACCAATCAGTGACGGGGGCCTGCGGGGACACTGCCTTGAGGGCAGGGTGGGCATCAATCATGCCGGCAGCGGTGTAGAAGCCGGGATAGCTGATGCCCCACTGGCCGACTCTGCCGTTGTGGTTAGGGATGTTCTTGATCAGCCATTCGATGGTGTCATACGTATCGCTGCTTTCATCGACATCGGTCTTGCTCTTCTTGTTGGCGATGTGAGGCGTCATGTTTACGAAATCGCCTTCGGACATCCATCGCCCGCGCACATCCTGATTGACGAAGATGTAGCCTTCCTTATCGAAGGCGGCGGATGGGCCGAGGCGATTGCGGTACTTGTCGATGCCGTAGGGTCCGACGCTGTAAGGGGTGCGCATCAACATGAACGGGTAGGGCCGTGAATCATCCTTGGGGCGGTAGATGGAGGTGAACAGCTTCTTCCCATCCCGCATCGGCACCATCACCTCATACTTGGTGTAGTTGGCGAGGATGTAGTCAGCGTGCTGCTTTTCATCCTCGGTGGGTGCCGGGCGATTGCGGGCAGCCTGGGCGAAACAGTTGGTCGTGAAGACGAGGAGGAGAGCTAAGGTGAGAAGGCGGGGCATAGGAATATCCGATAAGTAATGCTGACATCATAACGGAACGACATGCGTGCCGAAAGGTGTGCCCTTGAGATTAACAGATCATATCGGCAGGTGACGAATACGGATGCGACCTGGCTCAAAGGTCACAATCGAGCCGTGTGTCAGATCCGCTTCCAACTGGCTGAGATTCGACAGAATTAACTGGGACAGATAATCAGCTTTCCGACTACCCGGCCCACGGAACAGAATGATTGAAGGTTTCAATTCTTGTCGGAGAGCCAGCAAGGTACCAAAGTCGGTGTCAGCAGATACAACGATTCGATCATCCTTCGCAGCCAGATCAAAGATATCATCATCGATTGCGCGTGCCATGCCCAAATCACGCACATGCAGAGCATCGTAGCCTGCGCTGGAAAGCTGAATAGCAATGTCCGGCGACAGTGCATTGTCGATGAGAAACTTCACTAGACTTCTACCAGGGCATAGGTGCGTTCCTGCATAGCTGCCGCCGCGAAACGAAGTGATGCCTCGATATCATCTTCTACCAGATCAGGATACGAACGGAGTATGTCGGCATGTGACATCTTGCTTGCCACCATATTCAATACTGTGGCGACAGGAATGCGAAGATCCCGAATGCAGGGAACACCACCCATCTTTTGTGGATCGACTGTAATGCGGTCCATATCTCTCACTCACATGGAGTTGCTGTGCCGTAATTGTAAAGCATGTCGCTGAATCTTGTCAAATAGGGTTTGCCAACAGTCGGTTGTTTCCTCTACGCATTCATCCGGGCGAATCGCTCATCCACTCCGGCAACAATGTCCGTAACTCAGCAGCCATCTTGCTGCGGGCCAGCGTGGGGTGGCAGCCGGCGTTGCGGGCTGATGCGAGTTGGGCGGTCTCGATGTGTGACCCATAGGCGACAAACCGTTGGATGCCTGCAGTTTTGAGTGTCTCGACGATCGGCGTGGGATCAGCTCCCACTTCGGCCTGCGCGAGATCGATAATCACGCAATGTGGTCCATTGGCGGTGATAGCTTTCCGGAGTTGCTCGACGGTGCGGGCAGGAATGACCTTGCCGCCGAGGTCTTTGGCTTCCGCCATTACCCGGCTCATCCACATCAGATCATCGCATAACAAATAGGCAAGCATATGTAAGTCCTGAGTCCTGAGTGCTGAGTCCTGAGTGAATTCTCAGCACTCAGGACTCAGCACTCAGGACTATGTTATATTGCTTCGGGCCCCCGCTCACCTGTTCTGACACGGATGCAGTCGGACAGGGGGAGGATAAAGATCTTGCCATCGCCGATGCGTCCTTCGGGCCCGGTGCGTCCTGCTTCCATGATGGCGTTTACCGTCGGCTCGACGAAGTCTTCATTCACCGCAATCTGCAATTGAATCTTGCGGGAGAGGTTCATGCTGAGGGCGTGGCCCCGGTAGGTTTCCCCCTGGCCTTTCTGTCTACCAAAGCCCTGCACCTCGATGGCAGTGAGACGAAAAACTGCCACACGGGCCAGCGCTTCTTTCACAGCTTCGAGTCGTGCAGGTTGTATGATCGCTAAGATGAGCTTCATGGGCTGCATCCTCTGATTCTTGTCTCAGGTACTCTATCGTGCCACAGTACGAACACCAACCGTGTAGTGTGGTGCTGGTGCGTTGCAAATATCCAGGCAACCTGGGTGCCGTCGCCCGGGTCATGGCAAATTTTGGCGTCAAAGACCTGAGGCTGGTTTCACCACAAGCGGATCCGCTTTCGCTGGAAGCACGGGCACTGGCCTCGCACGGCGAATACCTCCTGGAAACGGCCCGGCACTACGACAGCCTGGTTGACGCAGTGCAGGAAATGGTCTGGGTGGCAGGCACCTCGGCACGCATCGGTGGTCTCTTTCGCAAGCAGAATGTACTGAATGTGCGTGATGGCATGGCCATGGGAAGTACTGCAAGTGCCCGGGGTCGCATTGCACTGGTCTTTGGTCCGGAAGATCACGGGTTGACGAACGAAGAAGTCAGCCAGTGTCATTACCAATTGCACATCCCTGCTGCACCGGATTACAACGTGCTCAACCTGGCTCAGGCAGTGGGTATCACGCTCTATGAGTGGTATCAGGTAAGTCAGCCGACTAGCCGGGAAGAGCCTGCAGCACTTGCCAGTGCAGGTGACCTGGCCCAGATGTACGGTCACCTTGAAGCGTCGCTGCGTGCCATCCATTTCATTTGGGGCGAAAAAGGGGAGAGCGTGGCACATGCTCTCCGTCATTTGCTGTACCGAGCTCAGCCAACGGAATCGGAAAACAAGCTGCTGCACGGTCTGGCCCGGCAGCTGGAGTGGTATGTCGAGCATCATCCCCCGGCTGCGAAAAAAGAAGAAGCCTCCTGATAGTCAGGAGGCTTCGGAGGAACGTGTTCAGTGCTGGACAGGGGTTACTTTGCCTTTTCGCTGTTGTCCACGGTCAGCCTGATGAAGCCCATGTATTGATCCCAGTCGCGCTCAAACTTCTCCACCTTGTTCTTGTCGAGCTTTTCTCCCTTGGCGTCGTAGAGGTCGAACGCACGGCCGAAAGCCTGTTCCAGAACATCGGGCGAGAGTTCCATGTCGCGGGGCATCTGAGCAAGTTCGTCGTAATACTTCCTCAACTCAGGCAGGCGATTCTTGATGAGGTAGTAAGTCAATGCCCAGGATTCAGCTTCAGCCTTCTGCATCAGGTATTGCTGATCTTCCTTCTTGGCCCGATCAGCTTTGTCAAAGACGCGGTCGGTGACGACAGCCATGACATCCAGTTTGCCCACCTTTACTCGACGTTTCGTGGGCTGATTTTCATCAACTGTGACTTCAGCATTTTCACCCTTCTTGCGAGCTTCAGCCAGCTTGTGGAAGACAGGGAAGTGCAGCCAGTGCTCGCCACCAATGCCGGACCAGAGAGCAGGCAGGTTGTGTTCGCCAGAACTCTTGGGTGTAGCGAAGAAGCTGGCAAGCCCATTTTTCACAAAGCGAGGCACAATAACGGTGCGTGGCATGAAGCCAGTAGCAGCCGTGATCTGGCGGAAAGCTTCGTATGTCGCGGTGTTGACTTCGCCTTCTTCTTCAGCAGCTTTGCTGGCAATCGCAAAGATCTGACCAGTCACCACATCGGTCTGCTTCTGCTGTTCATCACGGGGATTGAAGATCGGGCGATCGACACGATCAGCAAAGAGCTTGCGGAAATCGAGGTTGTAAGCCTTGAGGGCGTTTTCCGCATTCAGCGACATGAGCTTGAATTTTTCATAGCCAGCGTCCACACGATTAGGTGCCAGGATGGTGATGTTATCCAGAGGCGAGAAGAAACCATCGGAATACAAGGGAACATCATCGAACATCTTGTGCAAGGCGTTGAACTTGTCGACATTATCAACGAGCACACAGACCATTTGCTTGTTGTGAATGTTGAGAGGACGTCCCTGCAGTGCAAACCAGTACATGATGCCGTTGTATGCCGATTCCAGACGGGCCAGCTTGGCTTCCGCTGCACGATCATCCTTGGGGGAATGATAAATGGCGAAATGTCCCTTCTGCATCAGCTTGTAATCTTTGCCCAGCTTGGGAAGAACGGACTTGATGAGCTCATGTTCCTCCTTGGCAGGAATGACTGCCTTGCCGAGTTGACTGCGAACGTTCTGCATAGCTTCCAGTCGAGAGCGTTCGGTAGCTGATAAATTGGCGGCCAGCGAACTCAGCTCGGTAAGGTACGCTTCAAAGCGGGACTGCATGCTCGTCTTGCCTTCCACAGGCATGTTCCAGTTTTCAAGCATCCAGTCAGCCAGCTTCATGTATTCCTTTTTGCCCGATTCAAGCAACTCAGTACGCTTCTTGGCGAAGCGGGTATCGAGCCCCTCGATGCGGATGACCTGCATCATGGCACGGTCAGGCAAAAAGGTTGCTGGGTCAAGTACGGTGCTGCCCCATTTGTGATTGAGAATTACCTTGTTGGTATTGCGCTGTCTTGTGACGTTGACTTCAGTAGCCACGATGAAAAGATCACCCTTATTGGTGATCAGGCCACTGGGGCGTTCCTCGTTCTGATTGCCACCGGCACGACCTTGATTGCCGCCGATGCCACCAACACCGCCGATGCCACCGCCACCACCAAACCCATCGCTTCCAGTGCCACCTGCTCCGCCGATGCCACCTCCACTGACACCACCGCCGCCTGGACCACCGATACCACCGATACCACCGATACCACCAATTCCGCCAATGCCACCACCACCGCCGGGGCCTCTTCCACCGCTACCGCCACCGCCGCCACCAGGATTGGGGGGGCCTCCACGACCCTGACCCGGGCCGGGGCCACGCCCACCAGAACCACCAGGATTGGGTGGACCGCCAAACCCCATGCCGCCACCAGGTCCGCGGCCACCGGACCCGCCACCAAACCCATCACTTCCAGTACCGCCTGCTCCACCAGCGCCAGCACCGCCGGGGGGGCCACCTGTACCACCACGGCCTTGCTTGCCGCCCATGACGCCGCCACCAATTCCGCCACCGGCACCCAGACCACCGCTGGCAGGACCACCTAGACCGCTGTTATTGGCGATACCTTCCGCACTGGCAGCCTCAGCTCCCAGATTGATCCGGATAACCAGGTAATCAGCCAGGAGGGGGGAACTCAGCAGGCCGGCAACAGCCAGGCTGTAAAAGTAGCGTTTCATTGTCTCTCCCATGCGATTGTCAGGTGGTGTTGATTTTGCGTAACTTCCACACCAACTTGTAGGATTGTAAACGGTCTGGGACATGGCTCAAGAGCATAACAGACCATCCCGATGTTCCTGCCAGGATAAGACTGTTATAGCCGTTACAACAAGCCGTTCTTACAAGGGTAACCCCTTCTAAGGATTACTTGCTATCAGATACGACGTAGACCACCATGCCATAGATTTGTGGATTCACCTGATCGTTATTGCGCCCCATGGCAACTCGGACGATTTGCCCTTTGGCCAGCATTGTTTTTTTTCCAGGCTGACCACCTAGACGATAGTCAGGGTCCTTATCTGACAGTTCTTTGGCTAGTTGTTCTTTGGTTTTACGCGTGGGGGCAGGCTTTTTAGCTGCAGGTTTGGCAGCTTTATCCGCAGGTTTCTTATCCTCAGCCTTATCTTTGTCGTCGCCTGTCTTGCTTTCATCCTTCTTGTCGCCAGCTTCTTTAGGCTTATCTTCAGGATTGCTTTTGGCACTGGCTGGAGGCACGTTCATCAATCTCACTTTGAGGTCTGGAGCCAGATTGATACCGACTTCTTTCACCTGTTCTTCAGGGACATACGTGCCACCGTTGCCTGTATTATACCTGTTCTGGACAGTCCTGAGCTTGCCTCCAGGAGGGGCTGCTGCATTGTTGTTGGGCACCCATTTCGGTACGACCCCGCGAATTTTCAAGGTTAACCGATCGCTATGGGTATCCACATTAACAATCTCACCATCATAGTTGCCTACAAAGGTAAGAGGGGGCAGTTTGGCTTTCTTCGCTTTGTTTTCATCATCGTCTGCTGCCAGGCATGTGCAGGCAAGGAACACTACGGCCATGGAACCGGTAAGAATAGCTTTCACGGCGCACCATCGGAAAGGGGGATGCATCATCACCAGTCTAACAGATGTTTTGCCATCAGATAGCCTTCTTTTTCGATAAAACCGGCATTTCTCTCACCCTGGTAGCCATCATCTGAAACTGAGCCTAAGACGAATGATACACCAGTTGGAGGAGTCATGACCACAGGTTCGATCAGTTCAACAACCGCATCAGGCCAGTCGCCCCCCTTGTCCACTATTGGTGCCAAGTACATCGTGGCGGTTACCGGGTTGCTTCTTATCGTGTTTCTGTTCGGTCACATGGCTGGAAATCTGCTCATCTTCAAGAGTGCCGATTCCTTGAACACTTATGCGGCCTGGCTCAAAAGCCAGACACCACTATTGTGGACAGCCAGGGCAGGTCTTTTGTTTCTGTTCGTGACGCACCTGGGACTCACCATATGGCTGGTGAATCGCAGTGCGCTGGCTAGACCGCAGAAATATGTTTTTGAGCGTACTCAAGTGGCCAGTGCAGCTTCCCGATTCATGATCTGGTCGGGAATTGTCATTCTGGCTTTCGTCATTTATCACCTGGCTCATTACACTTTCGGAGTTACACACCAACTGGAAGGCAGCCACTATTATGACCTGAAAGACAGTCAGGGACGACATGATGTCTATCGCATGGTGGTGGGGGGCTTTCGTAACATCTGGATCGCCGGGTTCTACATACTTTGCCAGATTGTACTCGCCACACACCTTTATCATGGAGCAAGCAGCATGCTGCAAACGTGGGGGTTTTATCACCACAAGTACAATGCTGTGATCCACAAGGTGGGCCTGTTTGTAGCGTTGGCCATTGGCGCTGGTAATTGCAGCATCCCACTGGCAATACAACTGGGTTGGGTGGGGTGAGGAAAGAAAAGTGAGATGACAGAGCAGAGACAGTTACAGCAGACATCACCATCACACACGATCTAAAACCATGCTCGACTCCAAAATACCTTCCGGACCACTAGCCAACAAATGGAGCAAAGAACGCTCCGAGATGAAACTGGTGAACCCGGCGAACAAACGCAAATATAGTGTGATTGTCGTAGGCACAGGTCTGGCAGGAGCCTCGGCAGCCGCTTCGCTCGCCGAGTTGGGCTATGAAGTTCATGCCTTTTGCTTTCAGGACAGTCCGCGACGGGCGCACAGCATTGCGGCTCAGGGAGGGATCAATGCTGCCAAGAACTACCAGAACGATGGCGATTCCATCTATCGGCTCTTCTACGACACCATCAAAGGTGGCGACTTCAGGGCACGTGAAGCCAATGTACATCGACTGGCTGAAGTCTCGGTCAACATCATAGATCAATGTGCCGCGCAGGGGGTACCATTTGCTCGCGAGTATGGTGGTCTGCTGGCCAACCGCAGTTTTGGCGGGGCACAGGTGAGTCGAACGTTTTACTGTCGTGGTCAGACCGGGCAGCAACTGTTGATCGGTGCATATTCTGCTCTCAGCAGGCAGATTGGCCTCGGCAAAGTCAAGATGCACACGCGTTCGGAAATGCTCGACCTCGTGGTGTATCAGGGACGCGCACGGGGAATCATCGTTCGCAATCTCGTCACTGGAGCCATTGAACGGTACAGCGCAGATGCGGTGGTCATTGCCAGTGGTGGTTATTCCAACGTCTTCTACCTTTCGACCAATGCTGCAGGGTGCAATGTCACGGCGGCGTATCGTGCATACAAGCGTGGGGCCTACTTCGCCAATCCGTGTTACACGCAGATACATCCAACGTGTATTCCCGTTTCAGGCGACTATCAGAAGAAGCTGACACTCATGTCGGAATCGCTTCGCAATGATGGCCGCATCTGGGTGCCGAAGAAGCAGAACGATACTCGAAAACCTGACCAGATTCCAGAGTCTGAACGAGACTACTATCTCGAACGCATGTATCCCAGCTACGGCAACCTGGCACCGCGTGATATTGCCAGCCGGGCTGCCAAGCGCGTGTGTGACGAAGGACGTGGTATCGGGCCGGGCGGCCGCGGCGTTTTCCTCGATTTCCGCGATGCCACCAGGAGGCTGGGAGTCGATGGGGTGCGTGAGCGGTACTCGAACCTGTTCCAGATTTACCACGAGATTACCGGCGAGGATCCCTACAAGGTACCGATGCGGATCTACCCGGCATTGCATTACACGATGGGTGGCTTGTGGGTTGATTACCATCTGATGTCGAATATCTCCGGACTCTTTGTGATTGGTGAAGCGAACTTCAGCGATCACGGCGCGAACCGTCTTGGTGCTTCAGCCCTGATGCAGGGATTAGCAGATGGCTACTTCATCCTGCCCTACACGCTGGGCAACTACTTCGGCTCAACGAAGCAAGAGCGGCTTCCTGCAGATCACGAAGCGTTCAGTGAAGCAGTCGCCAATGTCCAGGGCATCACCCAGCGGCTGCTCCAGGTGAAGGGCAAACAGCCAGCGGCATTCTTCCATAAGAAGCTGGGACAACTCTTGTGGGATCATTGCGGCATGGCCAGGACTAAGGCATCTCTGGAGCAGGTACTGCGGGAGATTCCACCGCTTCGGGAAGCGTTCTGGAACGAAGTCAGCGTTCCTGGTTCGGGTGAGCAGTTCAATCAATCGCTCGAGTATGCTGGTCGCGTGGCTGACTTCCTGGAGTTTGGCGAACTGATGGCTCTTGATGCTTTGGAGCGCGAAGAAAGCTGCGGTGGCCACTTCCGCGAAGAGTATCAGTATCCTGATGGCGAAGCCAAACGGGATGACGAGAAGTTTCTCCATGTGGCAGCGTGGGAATACCAGGGGGAGAAGAAGCCGGTTCGGCATCAGGAACCGCTGAAATATGAGGAAGTGAAGCCGACCGTGCGAAGCTACAAGTAACATCAATCAGGTTGGCTTCTCTCGTTCAACAGACATTATGAGTTCTGTCATTTTCGCACGCACCTGGAAGATGTACTGGGCTCGAATCCTGCTGGCGATCCAGCCTGCCCGACCTTCCAGAATGCCGAGTTTGAAGAAGTAGTGATACAGAAACCACAATGTCGGCTCGAACGGCATCCGTAGTGCCAGGTACTTCAGCCAGCGACGCCGTTCCTGGGCGTTGCCGAATAGCCTGGGTTTTACTGTCTCTTCGCCCCACTGGCCCGTCTGCAGGAAGCGGGTGCGCACCTGGGCTTCCCAGGTCGAGTAACGGTTGTGCCGATCCAGATACGACTGCAGACTTTTGAAGTCTTCGTGAATCAGGGGCGTTTTGAGTCGACCAATTGCTCCTTGGACCATCAGTCGCTCGTGCACTTCCATATCAAAGCCGCTGTCTGCTTCTGCAAGTATGCGTTCGAAGCGGGCTGTGCCTGTCTTGAAGAGGAGGACAGCTTGAAACGAGAATCCTCCGAAGGTAAAGCGGCGTCCGAGAAAGTGAAATCCTTTTGTGATGAGAAAGGCAGTGGGGGCATCAGGGCGATTGATAGCAGCCTCTATTTCCTGCCAGAGTGCCTCTGGCACTACTTCATCAGCATCAAGCAGGAGTACCCATGGGGTGGTAATCTGGACGTTCTCAAGAGCCCACTGACGTTTTTTGGGGTGTCCGCCCTCGTATTGAAACTGAACTAACTCTGCACCAAATTGGCCCACAATTGACGCGGTGGCATCGGAACTGTTTGAATCAATGACAACGACACGCTGGGCGGGCTGAAGAGCGGTCAGGCACTTGGGCAGGTTCACTGCCTCATTCTTAACGGCCAGGATGACGGTGAGGGGAAGTGTCAACAGTTTATGCTCGGCTAGCAAGTAGATGTGATGCGTCGAGCCACTGCTGTTTGTTCAGACCAACCTCAGCAAGCAAAGACTTGATTTTCTTAGCTGGCTCTGGGACGCCCATCCTCTCCAATAGAGTAAAATGAACCTCGACGAGCAGGGCTTTGCATGGGTATGCTTTCATTACATCTTTTAACCCTTCAAGCACCTTGATCTCGTGTCCTTCTACATCGACCTTAATGATGGTAGGTGGAGGAGCCATGCTAGCTGAGATCACCTCTCTGCCTGACATGGCGCGTACTTTATTGGCGGAGGTATGCATTTCAACATTCTGTTCCAGACGACTGGTACCGGAAACAGGCGATTCACTATCTTGTATCGTAAACTCCGCCGTTCGATCAGATAGAGCAATATCCAAAACGGTAACATTGTCCAAATGATTCAATTCGATGTTTCGCCTGATCCGTTCACAGCACCATGTAACAGGATCAAAACTCACTACTTGACCATTCTTGCCGATCTTCCTTGCAGCACAGATGCTGTAGAGACCAAAGTTCGCGCCAACATCCCAGAAGACATCGCCGTCTTCGGCGAAACACAACAGTCCGTCAATCAGGTGACGGTCAATTCGAAACAATTGGCAGCGAAGGTAATCTGCTTCGGTAGTAACAGCGATACTGAACGGCTGACCAGCATATTCATTCGAGTACCGATCAGGCTTCTTGTTGCGATACTCCAGGATATCCCGTTTTTCCCGCCAGCGTTCCGGAATTGCAAGTAAGTATGCTAATGCATGATTCAGTCCCAGCTTTCGAGTGTAGTTTCGTAACTTCGAAGAATAGAGTCGTTGGAAGATGCTGAACATGTGCCTGGCTTATCCTCCCACAAAAATGCCTTGAGCATCTTCTCGCTTTACAACCATACCTAAAGCACGCTGGTCATTCACTTGTGCACGCTCTCGACCTTCCTGCGTACGATAGAGTTCTAAATCTCGGTACATATCACAAGTTTTGCATGTGTGATTGAGTGAGTCCGCCGTTGTGAACTGATTTCGTAGTTCTGCCATCAATGAACCGGTGTAGATATCCAGTAATGAAGTTTCGAGGATATTGCCAATAAAGAGATCCTGTGTCGCATCCATTGCAGCTACACACGCACAACCCAACACCTTACCATCGGGGAGCACCACCGGGCCATTATACAAACTGACACAAGATTCCCTTTTAACTGTGACCTTGCGGAACTTCATGCCAAGCGGTAGCACATCACGGGTAACACGATCACCCGCTGAAGTGAATGACCATGTGAAGTCGATTTGTGGGTTGTGTTTGAGTATGGGTTGAAAATCTGGATCTTTCATCACTTCACTAAGCGGCCGATCTGTTCGAAGGCCAATCGAGATGTTCACTTTGTTGCCCAATCGTGCGTTCTCTTCCACGAGCGCCGTCACGTTGTTTTTCATCCGTCGATATGAGTTCGACTGATAGATCTTCTTGTAATTTGCCTCATCAAACCCGGACGTGCTTATATTTATCGTTGTCAAGCCGCTTTGAAGCACGTCAGAAATTCCAAACTTGTCGAACAATATGGCATTGGTGGTAACAAAAATACGGTCAATCTCTGGGTGTGAACGTAGATATCTGACGCGCTCCAGAAATTTCGGATCAATGAGGGCATCGCCTACTATGGGTGTCAATCCTACGGAACCACCTTTTATGGCAACATAATCCGCGACCGCTTTCTTGAACACTTGATCCGTCATGAATTCGTGTTCACGCTCCTGAAACTGATAAGGACAGAAGACACATTTGGCATTGCAAAGATTGGTGAACTCGAGATGTAGCTCAAATGGACGACGCGCCATGCTTGTCAGTACTGGTTCCAGTTTGTGTAAATATGCTCCAAATAGTGCATCTGTCTTTCTTCGAAGGACTCGAATCACTTTGTTGAAAAATACACTATTCACACTGTATTCCTCGGCTGACTATGGATAAACAAGATACGCAATTGGAGTGGCAATCGCTAGTTCCGTGTGCAACAAATGAAGTGGAAACTCTAAACGCGGTTAAAATGTCAGTTCAACTCAGTCTACCCTTGGCTTCTTGGAGATCAAGTAGGAACCGAGCACGACGGCATCAAGTTCGCTCCTCGCCAAGGTATCGATTGCAACCTCAGGGGTGCCCACAATGGGTGAGCCATGCAGGTTGAAACTGGTGTTCAGCAAGCCGCCTACGCCCGTACGTGCTTTGAATGCCCTGATCAGGTCACGATACTCTGGGTTGAGTTCATTCACCAGTTGCGGACGGATAGTCTGGTCAAATGGATGTGTGCCAGCACAAAGATCATTGAAGCCCGCTGGAGTGGTGTCAAAGGCTTCGATCATGTAGTACGCCCAGCCCGTCAAATTCTTGATGTAGCGAGGAGCATCTTCTTCCAGCACTGATGCGGCAAATGGCATCCAGAAGTCACGTTGCTTGATAGCGAAGTTGAGCTTGCGAATTACTCGCAGATCACGTGCATCTGCTAACAGACTGCGATTTCCCAGTGCGCGAGGCCCGACTTCCTCGCGGCCACTGAATCGGCCGATGATCTTGCCTTCGGTGAGGAGTTGTGCTGCTTCATCGGCCACATTGGCCATTTTGCGAAAAGGCATGCCCGAAGCTTTGGCTGCCTTCTCGCAGTCCTCATCGGTGAAGCCCAGGCCCAGGTACATATCCTTGGGGAGATCGAATCGGGGTGTCGTTCCCTTGTCCTTGCAGAGCTTGGCATAGCCCAGGAGTGCAGCGCCGATCGGAGTACCACCATCATCGCTGGCAGGAAAAGTGTACATCGCTTCGACTTCAGGCAATTCTCGAATCAGCTTGTTGGCTTTCACGTTGAGGAATGCTCCACCCGCTGTGGCAATCTTTCTCACCCCCGTGGCCGCAATGGCGTTCTTCACCCACTTCAGCATCATTTCTTCAAAGACCAGTTGACATGCTGCAGCAACATTGTCAAACCGGCGAGCATAGAGCCGCTTTTTGTAGTAGGCCTGGATGCCGCTGGAGACGTGTCCCGTCTTGTTGCGGAATTCCAGTCCTTCCACACCAAATGATCGGCGAAGTATATCTGCTACCGATTCCTTGTGTCCATCACCGATGAAGTCGGGGTCACCATAAGGTGCCATGCCCATGAGCTTGTATTCATGCTCGTAGGGCCGCATTCCCAGGTGGGCAGTCAGGGCGGAGTACATCCAGCCAGCCGGGCTGTGGTACTTTGGTGTTTGCGAAATGACATGAATCTCTGGACCGTCGGCTTTATTTACTGTCGCACAGAGTCCATCGCCAGCGCCGTCGAGCGTGAGTACCGTCGCTGGTCCCTGCCAGGGACGGAAGTAATATGCGGTTGCTGCATGACACAGGTGATGATCGAAAGGAAGAACAGTCTTGTTTCCCATACCCATGCTTTCGAGGCATGCCATGAGTTCCTTGCGTTTGCGGAGACGCGAGAGCAACCAGCGGCCGAAGCGGGTAGCTGTTTGGCTGCGACCTGCCCAACTGAGAAAATTGAGCACGCTGTATACGGGCTTGTGGCCCCTGGTGGGAAATGTGGTACGAAGCTGACTTCCGAGGGCGATGAGATCGACATCCTGAGGCGAGACACCGGTGCGGCGGAAAATCTCTTTCAGTGAAATGTCAGGGATGCCAGCGTAGTTCTTGCTGTTGCGGCGGCGTTCTTCGGAGCTGTGCAGGAGCAGTTTGCCGTCCTGAATTAGGCAGGCACCAGCATCGTGTCCATCATGAATTCCCAGCACCAGCATCAGCAGGCCCTATCAACAAAAAGAACGCCGACGGAGTGCCGGTCGGCGTGTAGATCACTTCTGTTGAATTATGAATGTGAAGAGGAACGCCTAGTGCCTGAAGGCTGTCTTTACCGGCCTTTCACAGTACCAGGCTTCTCTGATGCTATCAATCGATACGCTTCGACCAGCGGTTGTACCAGCCGATCCCAGTCGAGGTATCGTTCCGCATAGAGGCGAGCTGTTTGGCGAAGCTGATGTCGTGCCCTTTCATCGCTCAGCAGTTCTTTGATTGCCTGGGCGTAGGCTTCCGGAGACCGCGGTACTACCCTGGCTGCCCCGGCATTGGCAGCATGTCGCAGACTGCAACCTTCTGTGGCCAGCACTGCCCCGCCCACAGCAAAGGCTTCTGTTCCAGTGACGGAATTGCATTCATAATGTGACGTCAGTCCGACGAGATCAGCTTCCTTCAGCAGACTGAAGCGGTCATCGCCATACACCGGCCCGCCAAAGATGACCCAGGGAGCGATCCCCAGGTTGCAAGCAAGTTGTTTCAGCCGATGCTCTACACCAAAATCAGGGCCGATTAATAACAGCATGGGCCGCTGGGCAGGATCCAACAAAGCCACGCTTTGTAATGGCAATTCCAGCCCTTTGATCTCATCGAGCCTACCAAGGAAAAGGAGTGTCCTGCGGTCTTTGGTCTCCGGGAACTTCTGCTGGAGGATGCCCGTGGGAATTGTGTCCGGCACAGTCCCTAAACCATTCTGAGCGACGATGAAATGACGGTCAGCCAGATAGGGACGTATGGACAGGATGCCTTGCTGTTCCTCGTCGGAAAGCACATGGAAGCCGGCTGCACCCGCAATGTTCTTCTCTTCACCGAACAGGGCCGACAGTTTCTTCAGCCAGCCCCTGGTCTTGAGGCAATAGGGATCGAGCATACCTCGAGGAGTGATGAGGTAGGGCTTTCTCATACTGATGCAGCGTTTGGCCACATGGCTGGCGACGCCATTCCAGAAACTATGCACTTCCACGATATCGGCTTGACCGATCTTCTGCGTCAACTTCCATTTGGAATCTTCGTCCGGAAATGACCAGCGTGTTCGTAGCTTGAGTGGGAAATCAACTAGCTCGGGCGCGCCAGCAGCTGCTAGTCGCACCTCAAGTCCGTCCTGTTTCCGCAGCGCGTCCACAAGCGCGAGCACGCTGCGCGCGGGACCGCCTTGCTTGGGATCAATATTGGGGACGACGTGCAGAATCCGGAGCATTGTTACTCCGGTCTGGGGTCGCGGGGATCACTGAAGTATAGACAAATCCACATGAAGCCAATGGGAAAGAGGCCGGTATAGAACATCTCCGCTGTGCCGCCTCGAACGATGATGGCTGCCCAGACCGCCATCATGCCACGCATGGGTAGGGCCAGGGGATGCCCGGGACGCAGGTTGCTCAAACGGAAGTCAGCAAAGGCGCAGGCAAGTCCCATGAGTGCACCCCAAAATAATGCGCCCAAGAGGCCGAAATTGCCGTAACCCTCAGCGGGTAAGCCGCAAGCGATCGAGACTGTTTTGACATCGAACCCGACAATTGCATTGGCAACATGGGTAAAGGGGTAAGGTTTCTCAGGCCAGTAACGTCGAGGTACCCAGCCCAGCACAATCGGAACAAGCGATGCACCGTTCTGAAATGGTTGAACATCTGGGAAACCACTCACTACTCTTTCGTAGTCAGCATAGATGGTGAATGCCGTAAGGGAGTTCGTATCTGATAGATCAACCTCACTTACATTAAAGCCCAATTGATCTTCCTGCAACATACCTTGATCGCGAGATGTAGAGAGATATTGCATGCCGAAGAACACAAAGAAAAGTAATAACGCGGTTACAACAGGCCTAAACTGACGCACTGCCTGGTAAGTTCCTGCATAGATCCAAGCTGTCGTCAACAAGGGAACTGCGGAGAGAAGGAACGCAGAACGCGATCCACCACTACCCATATTCATACCAATGAAGGCATTGAATATTAGGACGCTCCAGGCCAATGTCTTATTGACGCTGAATCGCAGCGGATTGGGGGCAAGAATGAGTACAACTGCTGCCGCTGCAGCAAGAAATCGGCCGTAGCTGATGAGAACCGCAATCTGATTTCGAGTCTCATCAGCCATCATGATCACTTCGTCCTGATTAACAGCCAAGCTGCCACGCAAGATGAACATAAGTGCAAAAATGGATCTACCGGAGGTGGCAACCACATAGACGAGGAAGAGCGCGTACATCATGATCCCAAGCGTCATCAGTTTGGTGACCCATCCGTAGTTATTTGCTTTGAGTAAAAAGGGTGTCCTGACCTGAGGTTTGCCAGCGAGAGTACGGATAGCCCAATAGCCTACTTCGAAGCCAATGACGCAAAGAACCAGGGCAAGTCCAGCCGTGAAGCGTGCATTCTCATCGATACTTCGAAAGGTTTCTGGTGAAAGAATTGGATAGGCATTGATGAAAATCAGCATGCCGGCATGAAAGCCGATACGCATGTAGGTTGTTTTGAATTGTTCACGATAATCGATTACCAGGATCGCAATGCCTGAAATGACTGTGGTCAATAAAGGCAACAAGAACGTGGTTGTTGTGCCAATCGTCAGCGAACGAACAAGCGAAATGAGTACCACAAGGCCGAAGACAATAGCCGAGATGATGCGTATGTAAGGGATGTCAGTGAGAATATCCCAATTTCGCCCTTTCGTTTTGATAGGAGCGTGGAGTGTCACTGGTGTTGCGAAGCGATTGTGCATGGTATTAGCGTGCGTCCATCAAGGCCAGTTGACAACTCTCAAGCAATCCCTGTGCGAATCGTTCTGGGCCCCAATGTTGTATCAAGTTCCGGCTTGCCTGCCCCATCGTTGCCCAACGCGTGTGATGTTCAATCGCCTGCCCAAGGCTGTGAGCCATGCTGGCGATATCTATACCGTGAATCCAGCCATTTTCGCTCATGACGAGGTCGCGAGCACAGCCACAGCGATCCGATGCCAGTACGGGAAGGCCCGAAGCCATTGCTTCATTTATCACTAAGCCCCAAGGCTCGCTGAGGCTGGGCTGCCAATAGAGGTCAAGTCCCCCGTAGAAGCCCGGCATGTCATGATAGCCGACAAATCCGGCGAATACCACCGGAGCGCGCAAATCCGCGGCGAGTTGCTTCAGTTCCGTTTCCAGTGGCCCTCGTCCGGCAAGTCTCCACTCCACATTCCAATCCGGATGTGCTTGCAGGACTTGACTGAATGCCTGCATCGCAGCTTGAAGGTTTTTCTTGGGAATAAGACGGGCTGCTGTACCGATAACCAGTTTTCTTCCTTCATGAGACTGTCGTTCAGGGATGTGAGCATAGAGGGCATTATCGACCACATCATTACCCAGTGACATGCGCTCCATAGGCATGCCTAGAGAATACAGGTACTCCTGCTGCGGATGTCCTGCCACAAACCCGGCATGCATACCTTTCACAAACCATCGCTTCACTTTTTCTTTCAAAGTGGAACGTGGATGATCCCAAACCACAGAATCGGAGACGATCACCAGTTTGCTACGCAAGTACGACCGCATTGCCCGCAGCCACCACACAAATCGGCTGTACCAGCCATTGAGCACCAGCACATCAACCTGGTGATGCTTGATCTGCCTGAGTGTCTCGCGGAACCGCTTCACATTGCTGATCTGCTGATGCTTCGGGAAGAAACAGACCCAGTCGGAAGGACGTGCCATATCGGCAAAGGTCCAGCCATAGTCAAGAGAACCGGAGTAGAGTTCTGCTGGCACCAGCGTATGGCCAGACTGGGCAAAGCACGCTTGGGCAGCTTTCACCGCTGTCACCTGGTGCGGAGAACAATGCTCGTACAGAATCATTGCTTTCATGAACGAGACGCGGTTCTCATGATAGAAGTGTACGCTTGCATGGTATGAAAAGCCTGCTGCTCTGCCGTGAATCGTGTGGCCACCCAGCTTTCTGCTGTATCCACCTGAGCAAGTACCGCTGGCGAGCGTGAGCCTGCCTCGACCATCGCACTAGCTACTTTATCGTAGCTCTCTGCTGGTTCAACACTGTTCCAGTCCCAGGGATTTTGTCGTGGTATGAGTTTAGCATTTTCCCGGGTGATGAGTGGGTACGCTGCTTCGGTATACTCTCCCGCTCCCTGCAATCCAACAATCGGAACCCGGCACAGCATGGCTTCGGCCAGCATCAGGCAGAAGGGCTGATACCGTGCCAGGAATAAGACTGTATCTAGCGCTGCATAGGCAGGCCTTACATCACTCAACGCACCTGTGAAATGCAGGCGATGTGACAAGTTTGCAGTTCGTGTTTGTTCCTCTACTGCAGATCGCAACGGACCATCACCTACGAGCACCAGATGCCAATGATGTGGCAGACGTTCCAGAACCTTTACCACCTCCAGCACGCCATTACCTTCGGTCAGCCGGGCAACCATACCTCCCAGTAACACATCGGCAGGTAATCCTAATTGTTTCCGAGCCTGGGCTGCAGTGGGCCGTTCTTGAAAATGAGTGACATCCACGCCGTTGTAGACGACATGCACGCGATCCGCAGGCATCCAGCCGATCCGCACCGCTGTCTGCTTTGCTCCTTCGGAGATGGCGATGGCTGCGTTGCTGGTCCATCGTTTCAGGATTCCCAGAAGGTTATTTCGCTTCGACATCGTCTCCGGGATTGGGCGACCGTGGTAGTGCTCCACCCGTTTGCACGGCAGGCCAAGCGTTGCAGCGTGGATCCAGTTCACGGGATCGATGAAGTGAATAAGGTCGAATCGCTGGGTTGTGAACCACCGTCTTGTCGAAAACCAGGCTCGGCGATCCATCGCTGAACCAGCATCGAGATATCGAGGGCGGACTGGTAACGTTGCACCGATCTGACCTGGTGGGCCATATGCCACGACGAGTTGAGCCTGTACACCCAACCGAGGCAGATACTGCGCTAACAACTGTCCAACCCGGAGCGATCCTCCAGCACTCGGATCATCGCGATATACCACGAGTGCGATTCGCATTCAAAATCCTAATGGCGATAGTGTCCGACTATACACGATCACTCAGGGCCTTGACCATCGCCTGTGCTCGTGTCTCCCATGTCTCCAACTGGCTGTTCTTCCAGCGAACAGCCTCATACCCGTCACTGAAACCATTCTTCTCTAATTGTTGTATTGCGTCCACAAACTCTTCCACAGTCTCCACTAATTGTACTAATGGTGGCTTCTCCAGTAGTTCAGCAAAGCCTTTGGTGGCCAACATGGGACGGCAGGCTGCCAGGTGTTCATAGAAACGCGTCGAACTACCCGAATAGGTTGGCTCCACCGCGCGATAGGGAAGGAATGAGATATCCACTGCCCGTGCATAAGCTGCCAGGTCGCCATAAGGCTTGTAGCCCACGAAGCGGACACGGTCGCCAGTCTGCTGCAACATTTGCCTCGCGGCGCGATGATCTGCTTCTGCCACCGGCATGTCAGTCGGTCCGACAAATGCCCAGGAGTACGAAGGCAATCGGGCCACTGCGTTCGCAAGAAAGATCCAGTCCATGTTGCGAGCCAGGTTGCCAATCACACCGATGATCGGGCGAGGCAAGTCTGCCAAATCCGCAGGTAATGGTCCAGGCTGCCCGGGAGCAGCAGGCAACAGGTTCTCTGAACGAGTCGCCATGGGTGAGATCACAATCTTCTTATCCGGGCAACCTGCCATCTCCAGAAGATAGTCACGTCCTCGGCTTGAGACCGGGCAGACCAGCGTGGCATGTTGACACATCAATCGATCATAGGCATTGATGTATTCAGGATCATCGCCCCATGCATAGTAGAGATCACTCATGTAGTAAACGACTGGACCCTGCCACAGTCTGGCTACATCCGCATAGTGGGGAGAGGAGCAGAGCAGGACAGCATTGGATTGTGTCGATTGCAATCGCTTCACCATACGTTCTGCTTCCCCGGCCCACTGTCGTACAGGCCAGCGGGCGAAGCCTCGCTGCAGGGGAAAGTGCGTTATTGACAATAATGGGTTTTGCAGGGTTTCCGTATAAACCTTGCGGCGCAGACGACCAGACCATGTGATATCTGGTTGCCAGGCGTGCAGCGATACTTCCTTTGCCAGCGCGTTGGCAAACTCCTTTACCCAGATAGCTCGTGCATCCAGAAGATGCCAGTGCTGACGCTTGTCAATCATCACTGATCTTTCCGAATCAACTGAAACAGGCTACCCAGGTATGCCAGCAGACACCCTACCAGCAACAGTGGTAAGCATCGCTGCCAGTGCCAGAGGGGTATCGAGGTGTTCAGGATAGCAAGATACAATCCCGCAACTGCAATAGACAACAATGTCAATAGCGGCAATTGCTGCGGCATGCACTCGTGAAGAGACAGACCTGCAAGCACCATCAAGGCTGAGGCAGTATGTGATATCACCAAGGCGATAGCCACACCTGTCGCACCGTATGCGGGAATGAGAAACCAACCACCCAGCAGCGTGATCACAATCCAGATCAGAATGATGACCATCACCGTACGTGGACTGACCACGGTGAGACGGTTCACCGCAGCCTGAGATACCATGTGCACCAGTGCTACTGCCAGCAGCAAGCCTGCAGGTGTAACCGCCTCTGTAAAGTCATAGCCAAATAGCAAGGGTATCAGGAAGGGAAGTAATAGCAGCAATGCCACTGTCGTGGGGATCATGAACATTGCTGTCAGCCAGGTGTTGATGAGCAGAATACGATTCACTCCGCCAAACTCTTCGCCTTTGAGTTTAGTCATCAGGCCAATAGTGGTCTGGTTCAACAGTCCTGGCACAATCGACGTTACATTTCTAACGGAATTGGCAGCGTTGTAATATCCGACTTCGTGAAATCCAAAGAGAGGGAAAACCGAAAGTCCCATGTTCATCATCCATGCCACCCCATGCTGAAACAGCAGGCCGAGGGGTAATAGCGAAGTGATAAGCAGTTCTTCTTTTGTGGCAAACCGTACCAGCATCGCCATCAACGCCATCATGCAAAGGTTCATGGCTGTAGTGCTGCCCAACTGGAACAGGCCAAAGCGGAGCATGGGCCGCAGAGGAACATGATGGGTCGGCCGACGAAGGACCGTTAATTCGAATTTCTGACGAAGGATGAGAAAGATCGCCCCGCACGCCGTCAGGGCACAGATGGCATGGGTCAGAATCATCCAGCGAGCGCTGCGTCCTGCTGCCCAAGGCATCAACACAAGCATTCCCAATCCAAAAAACAAGCTGAGAAATGCAATGCCACGATGATACGATAATCCCAGCATCATGCCGCGGATGGCGTCCAGCAGCACAAAGGCAGGTGTCGAAATGATGCCGACAATCAGCACGCGAAAGAACATCGGCTTCTGATAGAACCAGTGAGCCATCGGCCAGGCAAGTGCCAGCATCAGCAGCGATGAGCCCGCAGCCAGGATCAGTGACAGGTGAATAATCTTCTGAATGAAATCCCGATGGTGGGCATGTCCCATGGGGTATTCCGAAGAAAACCTGGTGGCCACCAATCCTATTCCCATGCCAGCCTGCGTAGCCATGAAGCTGGCAGTCTGAAGAGCTAAGCCGTAGGTGCCGTAGTTTTCTGGTCCAGCGATACGGGCTGCAGAGGTGTTGGCAAAAAACAGTAACCCGCGTTCAATCAACGTTGCCAATGCCAGAAAGGAGCCGCCTCGAAAGAGGAAGCTCCGGATAGCTTGCCGGTTGGGAGAGGTAGGCTGTACTTCCAAACAATTACCTTTCATGCTTCCGTCAGTCGCGACCTTGACGCAAACCTGGCGAGATCAACCAGCAAACAAACATTTGAATCGACGTAGCGTGGATGCTGCACAAGAGACTATATCGATTTATGGTATATATCGTGCAGGCATGATAGTACGCCATTGTCTGACTGTTTCATCCCAGGTAGCCAAGTGGCGGCAGGCCCAGGCTGCGTTTCTCAAAACATGATAATAGTCCTGATCATGCATGAGACGGAGGAGCCAGTCAGCTACTTCCAGAGGTGTGGCGGACGGAGGAAACGCTTGTCCTGCTTCGGAAAAGAGGTGTTCAGGAGCTCCACCGACCCTCGGCCCCATCACGATCAGACCTGCAGCATGATACTCACGCAATACCATGCCTCCCGCTTCCGCTCTTGAAAGCAAACAGCCGACATCCGCTTCGGCCAGTAATTGCAGAAACCGAGGCAGTTCCTTGCGCTTGTCAATGAATCCGAGCCATTCGACATTGGGTACATTCTGGAGGTGAGCAGGCAAGGATTGCTTTTCGCACCCCAGCACTTTCAGTTCGATGGAGGAAGAATGTTGCTGCACCAGCAACAAGGCCTCAAGCAAGCGATCCAGTCCTTTACGGTCCCAGTATTTGCCAATGAAGATGAGCTTCAGTGGTTCGCCGGGCTGGCGTGTTCTTCCTGGAAAGTTCTCCTGCCAGTGCAGCAGGGTTTTGCGATTGAGATTTGCACCAGGAATGATGGCATGCACTTTATCTGGAGCTACGCCGTAGTCGTTAATAACACTTTCGGCTGCCCACCGACTATGACAAACTACTTTCTCAGCTGCCTGGTATCCTTCTTTTTCACGGGCCAGGGCATCACGCGCTATCGCAGGTCCGATCCGTTCCCTGTCGCCATACTCGTCAAAGAGCTGGAGCAGGGTCATGTCGATGTAATAGTACTTGTGATAGCGCGGGTATTGCACTAGCGAAGGCGGGTAAAGCTGAAAACAGTTGATGATTGTCTGATCAAGTAGCTGGGCTAACCAGGGTTTCCAGAGCTTCTCCAGAAAGGAGACAGAGTACTGATATCCCCCTCGTCCCTGTCGGGTCATCACTCGCCAGGCATTCCAGAACAATCGGCGTTGCTTCCAGATAGTTCCAGCTGTGCTCAACGGTAAACCACGGTCTATGAGTTGAAAAGCCTGGGCAGCCTGCAGGAAGTGATAAGGGATCCCACTCCATGTGACTGGGCTGTTCGCATCCCCGATGACGGCAAGGTTCACCAGTGCCTGGTTCATTTCACCCTCATCAGCATCAACTGTCCGAAGACTGCCAGTGCCCACGGACGCGACCAATGGATGGCCCCGGTCTTCACTCCAGCTAACAGGTGTTCCACTACAGCAGATTGTATCCAGCCAGCCTGGGCCAGTGTCATCATGCCTTCTCGCATCATGCCCTGTAATTCCTGCTTCGCCCAGGATTCCATGGGAAAAGTGAACCCCTGCTTGGGACGCTCATACACATCGCTCGGCAACGGCTGTCGAAGTGTTTCGTAGAGCAGACGTTTGTTTTTCATGAGCTGAGGATGTTGCCCCAAGGCAGGCCACAGTGTAGCTGCCAGCACATGATCTATCAGAGGCACCCGCACCTCCAACGAATGGGCCATCGACATCACATCAATGTCACGCAGCAATTGTGCCCCCAGGTATTGGCGCGATTCCAGACGCGAGACTGTGCCTAAAGGGCTTTCCTGATGCTTCGTTCCCAGCCAGTCAGATTCCAGTTGCGCTACCTGTTGCTTTACAGTGGACCACTGATCCATCAAGGCAGGCCCTGCCACCGCTTCCAGTTCGTGAGGCATGAACAATCCGCGAACTGCACGGTAACTCTCACGGGTATCGCCGGCAACCTTGCACAAATGCTTCCACTTCGCTCGCCGGTGTGGTTTCTGTAAACCAGCAAGCAATGGCCCCATACAGCGAAGGAATACTTGCCGTGATGCCATCTGTGGCAGCCAGCGGAACGATGGGTAACCTCCAAAAAACTCATCTCCACCTGTCCCGGAAAGCACACCCTTCAATCCACTCTCTACTACTGCCTTCGAAACATAGTAACTGTTGAAGGCGTCGAGCGTCGGCTGATCATAGTGCTGGAAGATCGTCGGCCAGTCTTTCAGGAAGTCCTGGGCGGTGATTCGGCAGACGTGATGCTTTGTCTCAAACTGCTCCGCCACTTTTCGGGCGATGGCTTCCTCGTTGAATTCACCTTCACCGAACGTGATGGTGTAGGTCTGCACAGTCGAATTTGTGACTTGTCGTACTGTGGAAACCAGGCTGCTCGAATCGATACCTCCGCTGAGGAACACTCCGACTGGCACATCCGATTCCAGATGCAGTTTGACACTTTCTTCCACAGCTGGTCCGACGCGCTCCCGCAGGTCCTGCTCAGAGCATCGTTCGCCATCCTGATAGATATCGCGCAGGTCGGCAAAGCATCCTGAGGTTACAGGTTTGCCCACGGCATATTGCCGCCAGCGGCCGGGCATCAACGAATGTATGTGCTGACGCCAGGTGATGGGGGGGGCGATAGAGCCCCATAGCAGGTAGTACGCGAAGCCTGATGGATCGATGCCATCTTCATCGAACCCGACGGCTCGCAAAGCCTTGATCTCCGAGGCAAAGGCTAATGCACCATTCCGCTCTGCGTATATCATCGGTTTGATACCGAAGCGGTCCCGTGCCAGGAGCAGTGTCTTTTCCTGTTCGTCCCAAAATCCCAGCGAGAACATGCCGCGTAATTGAGGAAGTGCAGCGACGCCATCGTGAATGAGCAGTTGCAATACAACTTCGCAATCGCCAGTCGATCGCAGCCTGATTCCCCGTGAAAGAAGCTTTTCCCGCAATGCCCGGAAGTTATAGATTTCGCCATTAAAGATGATGCCGTATCGGCCACTGACGTCGAGCATCGGCTGGTCGCCTGTCGATGTCAGGTCCAGAAATGCCAGCCGCCGGTGGCCCAGTCCCAGATGGCCACTGGAGAAGATGTGCGATCCATCGCCATCGGGACCACGGTAGTAGATCGCCCGGGTCATGGCTTGCACCCGATCCTGCAGCTCTTCGCGAGGCAGGGAGGCTTGGCTGAAGTATCCGGCAATGCCACACATAGTTTCACTCAACAGACAAGCCTGATGCCAGGCATCAGGCTTTCGTGAAAAGATAACTGGACAGTGGTCTGGTTACTGTCACACAGTCGATTTTAACTTGCTCATCGTCTGCTGTTTCGAAATAAGCTTCTCGATGTGATGCAACTTGGTACCAATAAAGAGTACGTTATGAATGGCCAAATCGTCCTTGGTCGCTCCACCCGCTTTCATGGGATCCATCATCAAATCGCCTGAGCCCAGACCCAGGATCAGGTGGCGGAAGAGATCATCACGCAGTTTCGTGAAGGCGATTCCTTCCGTATCAAAGCTGCGTTCGCCGCCTCCAAAGATGAACTTGTGAGTAATCTGGCCGGGTGTGATTCGCCAGTAGTTCAGTCGATCGTAGATGAAGAAGACGACTGCCCAGATGATGAAGAGCACTGTTGAGAAGAAGACATAAAAGCCCATGTTCATATGTATTCGAAGCCGTCCGATGGCACTTAAGATGTCGTCCCACCAGCCGAGCGCGGAGATACTGACGATGATCAGGGCCAGGGTCACAATCACCACGAGCGAACTGACGCCTCGCAGTGGTACAGTTGTGATCAGGATCACCAGCAGCAGGATAAATACATAGACAATTCCGAGAGACGATGTGACCGACATGTGTTCGCGGAACTGGCTGTTTTCGCCGATAGCGGATTCTTCCTTGTTCAGCTTCCTGGGTCCCTTACTGTCAAGCACACGAATGGTGCTGGTGGCTTCATCATATTGCGATTGAGACGGAATGATGGCAGCCCGATGATCGCCCATCCAGGTGAGAATGGCAAAGAGGTAGCCAAAGGCCCATACCGGCCACCAGTAAAACAGTGCAGTGTGGCCATAAATGATCACTTCCTGCGGCAGATTGCCGTTGGAAGGAGGCGGAGGGGGCGGCGTTGGTTTGGGAGGGGTTGCTGGTGGCGTGGGCACGTTAGACATATCGTCGCCTTTCATCGCAGAATAGGGTTGGGCGAACCAGGTTCGCCTTTATCTCATTCGCTACTCTGCTCAGGATATTAACTTGCGGGTTTCTGAAGAGAAGCAGAATCATGGGAAATACCAGGACTGCCCGATGATGCTGCTTACTTCCTGGTATTTTGAAAAGTCGCTTTCACCGGAGTTTCCAGTGTCACAGAGCGAAAGGCTTTGACAAATTGAGACACTGGTACGGTGAACTTGCCATCTACGGTAGGGTATCCGTTTGCCAGTCCTGCCGGCCCTTTGGGGACAAACTTGTTGCCGTGCGGATTCCACAGATGGACCACATCGCTGGCCGCATCGTACTTCAACAGTGCATAGGCATGGCGGGAAGAGAGCCCTGGCACGCCACTCTCCGTGGTGGTGCTGCAACAGACAATCCGCTTGTCCTCCATAGCCTGCCGTAACTCGTTCCGCAGTTCAGTGAGGTTGACTTTGACTTTGGCTTCTGCAGCCCTCGGTGGTGAATTCTTTTCATGGAAGTTGATGACCTTGCCTTTGTGACCTGTCAGCAAAGGAATGTATCGAGCGATGGAGCCTCCCCGGCCAATCGCGCCAGCCACGGAATCGGTTTCTTTCATGTCGTCCACTTCTTCACGCTTGGCGGCGCTGATAGCTTTTTCCAGTACGCCAAGCCAGAGGCCGTGCCCTTCGGTGGTGCCGGTAATAGCCAGTTCGGTATCGGACAGTGGTGCAACATTGACGAGGTGTCCGTCAGCAAAGCGAACGCCGTAGCCACTGCCTGGTGATTCCACAAACATTCCCCGCACCTGCCCGGCATTCCGGGCCACCATGGCACCCAGTGGTGCTATCAGATAGCAGTCGCCCATGCGACCCTGGTGCATCGACTCAAGAGTGATGTTGCCCGAGATCAAGCTGCGTGTGGAACTTTTGATCTTGTTCCAGGCATTTACATAACGACGCTGGAAATCAGGCTGGCCCGGCTTGCCATCTCGTGCGACCTGCTCCTGCAAGTACTGTCTGGTCACGGGGGGCAAATCGATCTTCTTGTTGTTCTGCATCAGGTGCAGAGATGCAAGTGCCGCCGCCGCCACTCCCTGAATGGATCGCTTGGGCACCAGGTCGTCGGTTTCTTCCCGGCTGATGACGCCATCCTTGTTGGCGTCCCACTTGTCAAAGTTCTGAGCAACTACGGTGAAAAACGTGGGTATCTTCGTCTGGGCTGTTGCCTGGCTGACGAAAAGAAAGATGCTCGATAGAAGCAGCATGCGCATTTCAACACCTGCTGAGATGAGTGACCAACGAAAAAGGCCTAAGTATGTACTTAGGCCCTGTTGGTTCGTGAAGGAGTTGTTAGTCGTGGACCAGACGAGGGCCAGCGTCGTTCTGTCGCAGTGCATTTAACGTTGGCAACTGGGGCAGGGTATCGCCATCTCGCATCAAATCTGCATCGTGCACGGAAAAGATGTGGCTATCGGTCAGCAGATCGGGTGTCGTTTCCAGTGCCGACTCTTCCCGGAACATTGTCCCGCGTGGTACGGAGG
Organism: Gemmatales bacterium; assembly: GCA_046350055.1. GTDB lineage: Bacteria > Planctomycetota > Planctomycetia > Gemmatales > HRBIN36 > JAEUIE01. The sequence goes on from JAXMBC010000001.1 coordinate 2,185,992, forward strand.
AAATGGTCGTCAGACCAGGCAGTACAGGACGAGGCAGCGGTGGTGGAACCGGTACAGAGGCAGGTCGAGACTGCGGGATCGACATCGTGCTGTTCACCGAAGCTGACAGTGTGGTGACTTCCGCACCCTGCAGATGGAATCGAAACACCAGCGGCCCGACTTCAATCACATCGCCGTCCTTCAACTGGTATTCACCACCAATAAGGAAGCGATGGTTGATGGCAGTGCCATTATTGCTGCCATAATCGCGCAGGAAAACGCGGCCATCTGGATGCGTCACGATCGCGCAATGCAACCGACTGATATCGGTGCTGGCGGGACGAAGATGGCACATGGCATCGCGACCAATTCGGAACTCGGCTACGATCACAGGAACGACACGCCCATGATTTGTGCCGCCTATGGCTACCAGTGACTTCTGCATGATCCACCCGGGGGGACAGATGAAAACGATGTTTGTTAAGGGCGACCGTGAGCGAATAGTTATCCTAACAGAAAAAGTTTATCATTACCACTGGAATTGTCTCAATAATTCCGAAACGATTTTGTTGCCCTCTGCCTGGGTGTTCTTGTTCAAAATTGCCCGCATTTTCACCTTCCAGCGGTCTTGCGCATCGGGACCTGCATCAAAAAGATACACCACTCCCACCTGTTTATCGTTACGATCCGGACCTTCGGCCAGTTCTATCACCGAAACGGACTTGTTCTCAATTGTGATTGGTTCTTTTTTAGACACCTTGTCCTTGCCGTAGCTTTGGATCAGCTGGTTCAGCTCTATTTCCACTGCTTCGTCAAATTTGATCTTGTCTTGAAGCTTGGTCCAGGTAATGAGAACGTCGACGCCACCGAAGGCACGACGCAGAGCCAGGTGGGATTGTCTGACGGTGCCCTTGGTGTCGATCTGTTCCCAATCCTTGCTGACTTTCACCGCGCTCTTGGACGCATCGTGCTTGAAGGTTTCCCCTTCCTTCACGAGGCCTGGCGGCTGAGCCAGTGCAAGGGTGCAGGCGGCGAGGGCAACCCAGGTGACCAGCGTATGTCGCTTCACGATCAATCTCCCTACGGATTCACACAATGTCGCAGCGGCTGACCAGACAGGCCAGCCAGTAAGTTCTCAGCCGCTATGGTTGCCATGGCGTTGCGGGTATCAATCGTAGCGCTGGCAATATGCGGCGCGACGATGGCATTGGGCAACTTCAGAAGCGGGTTGTTCGGATCTGGTGGCTCGGGGTCGGTGACATCGAGACCAGCGGCGAAGATAGTGCCATCTTTCAGTGCCTGGTACAAGGCCGGTTCATCGTGAATGGGGCCGCGTGCCGTATTGATGAACACAGCAGACTTTTTCATCTGTTTGAAACGGGCTGCATTGAACAGATGCTTTGTTGTTGGATTCAGGTCGACGTGTACCGATACGAAATCACTTTGCGCCAACAGTTCATCGAGTGAAGTTCGTCTCGCCTGCAGTTTCTCTTCGGCAGCTTTGTTCTCGTAGTTATCGTGGTACAGGACTTTCATGCCCCAGCCACCATGGCAGCGCTGAGCCATGGCGTAGCCGATGCGGCCCATCCCGACGATGCCAATCGTTTTGCCCACCAGATCGAGGCCAATGTGTCCCAGCGGCTCCCAGGTTTTCCATGCTCCAGAGCCTGAATAAAGATGCCCTTCCACCAGGCGTCGGGCCGCTCCGATCAACAGGCAGAAGGCGATATCTGCAGTGGCATCGGTCAGCACGCCGGGAGTGTTGCCTACTTTGATTTTTCGCTGAGTTGCGGCGGGGACATCAATATTGTTGTAACCGACGGCAAAGTTGCTGACGACTTTCAGATTCGGGCAGGCATCCATGAAGGCAGCATCGATCTTGTCTGTCAGCAGACTGAGCACGCCGACACAGGGTTTGCTGCGTTTGACCAGCTCTTCATACGGGGGAGGCAACTGCTCAGGCCACAAATCCACCTCGGCTTTGCCTGCCAATAATTGCAGGCCAGCATCGGGAATCTTGCGGGTTACAAAGACACGAGGCAACGCCACGGCGTACTCCTTCCCCACGGGCATGCGAGCCAGCGGGGCGACAAGGCATGGGATGATTCTAAACTAAGGGTTTGGGCTTGTCATGTCCAAGCTGGCAGGGCCAGCGACTTCTCCACCCGCACAGGCGGCACAGCATGCACAACAGGTATTCCGAACGGCGAAAAGAGGCGGAACACATCTGGCGAGCAGGGGTGGCAGCAGTGCAGCCAGCTCAATGCATACCATCAGAACTGGCTCAGCTCAGCCACATGGTCTGTGGCTGGTCTCCGTCCCGCGAGTACCTGATTATTGGCGGTGGCAAGGCAGGGAGCGCCATGGCCCGCGCTGCGGAGACTTTCCTTCTCCAGCAAGGCATACCACCTGACCGCCTTGCTGGCTGGGTCAATGTTCCAGAGGGATCACCGCTAGATGTTACCTCAAGGGTCCATCTCCATCCCGCGCGCCCTGCTGGTTTCAACTTTCCCACACCACAAGCTGTCGAAGGCACTCGCGAAATGCTAAAGCTGGTTGATGCGGCCAGCGATCAGGCTTTGATCCTCTGTCTCATCAGTGGCGGTGGCTCTGCTATTCTGTGTGCTCCTGTGCCAGAGGTACCGCTGGAAGACAAGCTGAACATCAGCCAGCAACTCTCCAGGGCAGGCGCGAGCATCGGTGAACTCAATACCGTCCGCAAGCACCTGTCCCAGTTCAAGGGCGGACAACTCGCGGCACGCTGTTTTCAGAAGCCCAGCCAACGGCAACTCCTGAGCCTGATCATCTCCGATGTCATCGGTGATCCGCTCGACGTCATTGCATCCGGTCCCACTGCCATGGATCCGACTACCTTTGCTGATGCACTGTCCGTGCTGGATCGCAAAGGGCTCCGTACCACCGTACCAGCCAGCGTGCTTGGCTATCTGGAAGCTGGTGCTCGAGGTCAGCACCCTGAAACACTGAAACACGTTCCGGCTTCTTCGTCGCAATGGCAGAATCACCTGGTCGCCAGCAATACCAGGGCCATCCAAACTGCTGCTACTGCAGCCGAGAAACTAGGCTACCAGGTTTTTGAGTACGTCGATCAGAAAGATCACGATACACTGGCGTATGCTGCTTACCTGGCTGATCAGGTAGCCAGTCTGCCAGCGGGGCAGAAGTGGTGTCTGCTCAGTGGTGGTGAGACGACGGTCCAGCTTCCGCCTCAGCATGGTAAAGGCGGACGAAATCAGTCGATGACGCTCGCCATACTGATCCAACTCCAGGGGCTCTTTCAGCACGACAAGCAACGACTGGCAAACCTTACGGTCCTCTGTGCTGGAACTGATGGTGAGGATGGACCAACTGATGCTGCGGGTGGCTTTGGTGACGAGGCCCTGATTCAGCAAGCCAGGGAACGAGGTCTGAATCCTCTGGCTTCACTGCAGAGCCACGATGCCTACCCTCTCCTGGATGCATGCCAGGCATTGTTCAAGACAGGTCTGACAGATACCAACGTCATGGACTTGCGTGTTATCCTGCTCGATTCGCTGCAGTCTTAACCATCCTTCTCCGGATCCACGGGCTTGCCTTCGAGCTTTTTCAGCGTGATGTTGCGGAAATGGATCTCTCCCGCTTCGGATTGCAAGGCGATTCGGCCACGGCTGTACTGCGAGTCTCGAGCCGTCATTACTTGTGTATCGTTGATCTTGATACTTACGAACTTGCCATGACAGGTAATGGTGCAGGTGTTCCATTCGCCAGCTGGCTTTTCTGCGCCATCATGGCTACGAAGGAAGTTTGTCTTGTCCTTGGGGTCGGCCCGTTCTTCGTTGACAGTGAGCTTGTAGCCGCTTAGCAGTTGCAGATCGCCTGCTCTGCCGAAGGCGAGTTGTGCCTTGATGCACTTGGGCCAGATACTGTCTCCTTCACTGGCTATGTGGAACAATACACCTGATTTGCGGGGTGGAGCAGCTTCAGGTTTCTCAAGTGCTTTTTCCCGGTCGATGTACCAGCAATACTCCAGGTTCAGTTCGTAGTTGCCATATTGCTGTTCAGTGACGAAGTAGCCAGGGGAATTGCCCTTGATGACGATGATCTTGGGATCATCCCTGTTGGTAGTGATGACAGAGTGAGGATCATTCTTGACCTGGGGCGTGAACTTCTGCCAGCCAGCAAAGCCATCGCCGCGATAGAGCCGAGTGACTCCGGGGGGATCGTCGGTTTTGCCTGTTTGCGCCACCAGCGCGAGAGGGCACAGTAATAATCCACTGATCAGCCAACGTGCTGGGCGCATGTTAATCTCTCCCGAGTCTCCTACTGCTTGAGCCTACTCTGTAGAATGCAGGCAGGCAACCGTATCCCGCCGTCGTCTTTCCATCAGGACTGATTTCGATGCATTGCACGAGCGTTTTTCTCACATTGGTACTGCTTGCCTCGCCTGCCTGGGACGACAAGTCGCTTGCCAGTATGAAACATGCCGAAGGGCTGTGGAAGACACATGTCCGCAAGCAGACTGCCAAGCTGAGTCATTCAGAAACCGAAAATGTACTCGTCTTCGGTTCTGCGGACAGCAAAATGCTCGACACGATTGCCAAGGCTGCTGAGCGAGCCGTTGTCTTCTCGAAGAAGTCTGTTGGTTATGACAAGGAGCCCATCAAGCGGGAAAACCAGCAGATGAGCGACCGACCCTATCGCTGGGATGGCAAGCTGATTGTGATCGTCTGTAAGGAACGACAGGAGTTTGCTGATTTGTTCAGCAAGTTGAAAAACGCCAAACCTGACCCGAGCGAATCGACCCTGATACACCATGAAAAGGCCGACAGCTACCTCCTGATGGGGCCTACCGGCACAGGAGTCAAGCATAATCCGGAACTACTGGCTGTGGAAAATGTCGGAATCGCTACGTTGACCCGTCGTCACGATCCACTTCCCCGCTGGCTGATTGCAGGTTATGGACGTATGCTGGCCCACAAGTTTGACGCGAAGCATTTTGCCGCTGAACGGAGCAGGACGCCAGCGTTAGCTTCCCAGTGTCTGCTCAAGGATGTGATGGTAGACGAAAATGCCAACCTGCCTCCGGGAGGTCTCATTGCCTTGCAGGCCAGTCTGGTGGAATGTCTTTCCCAGTCCCCCACATTTGCCGACGACTGGTTCAAGCTGCTCGATGAACTGGCCTTTCGCGGGGGGAATATGCAGGCTGCGCTGACTGAACTGAAGATCAAGGAAGAAGCAATCCACATCGATTGGAAGAACAGACTGTGGAAGTAACCTGTCCCCGCTGATGAGCATGGTTTACCTGGTACGCACAGACTTCCACACTAGTGTACAGATTCGTCACTTTTCCTTCATGATCGCTTGAGTGCCTGCCCCCACCTTCGCTAGGGTAGATGCATCAGCCCTTCCTGGCTGTTTCCCTCATCACCATTGCTCTGCACCCTTGAGAAGACCATGTCGTACGTGGCCCGCGTCGATCGTGCGCACGAACCCGTGTCGCTGGACGATTTTTTTCGCCTGTCACCCCTGAACGGGGCACATCGCCATGGCATGTGGCGTGCATTGCAGTCGCGGCGCTGGCAGGCGTTGCTTGATCTCCTGGATGCCTTCCAGTGGCGTGATCCGGAAACCTGGTCTCATTGCGAACGAGTGCAGCACTACGCTCTTGATCTGGCAGGCAAGTTGAAGATGAGTTCCGGTGAAATGCACAGCCTGCGTCTTGCTTCACTTGTTCACGACATCGGGAAGATGGCAGTCAGTGATACTATCCTGCACAAGCAAAGTCCCCTCACCCACGATGAGTACAGTACGATTCGCCTGCACGCAGAAATTGGCGAACGGCTCATACATCCTCTGATTCCACATCCCGATGTCCTGGCTGGCATTCGTCATCATCATGAACGGATGGATGGCGAGGGTTATCCTGACCGACTGATCGGTCAGCAGATTCCTCTCCATGCCCGCATCATTGCTGTCGCCGACGTGTTCGATGCACTGACCCATGTGCGTCCCTACCGTCGCAATCTGCTCACTCCGCTCGAAGCACTGGAAGTGCTGGAAGCGCAGACCCAGGGGCAACTTGATCCTGACCTCGTCTTCCAGTTCAGCCAGATGATACGTTCCACCCTGGAAACAGTTGTCGAGGTGCCGAGCCTGCAGCAGTCATCCTGATCACTTGCAGGCCGGTGACGCAGGCATATTCTGCCACTGTCCCCTGTTATTGGCTGCACCATGATCACGAAGATCCTTGGCTACCTCAATCGCCTGCTTGACGACCGTATCCGTGTGCAGGTCGGGCCGCTCGAATATGAACTCCTTGTCTCGGAAGCGACCAGGCAACGGCTTGAACCCAAAGTTGGTCAGGAGATCACTCTCCACACCCGGTATTACCTCGAAGCTGGTGCGATGCAGTCCGCCATTCATCCCCGTCTGATCGGTTTCGAGTCCGAACACGACCTTGAGTTCTTCGACCTCTTCTGCACTGTTGACAAGATTGGTGTCCGCAAGGCCCTCAAGGCACTTTGCCGCCCGGTGCAGGAAATCGCCAGCATCATTCAGCGAGGCGATGTCAAATCCCTTTCCAAGCTACCCGGTATCGGCGCCACCACTGCTGAGAAAATTGTCGCCACCCTGCAAAAGAAAGTCCTGCCCTTCTCGACCGATACTGGCGAACCCGGCAGCACTGTCATCGTCGATCCGATTCTGAATGAACTCATCAACAGCCTGATACGTCTGGGTTATTCTCAGTACGAAGCTCGTGGACGAGTCGATGCGCTCGTCGCCAGCGGCCAGAAGTACAAGAACATTGAAGAAGCCATGCAACTGGCGTTTCAAATTGTCTGAGAAACAGATAGCGAGAAATGGACTATCTCATTGCCCACGCTGCCAGAAGAAACATCAGGAGCGGCAACAATCCCAGCAATAACCTCAACACCAGTACGAGCAGAAACAAGCCCACGATCTTACCGGTCGTGGGCTTTTTCACAAAACGGCGAAAGAACGTCCCTGTCCGTTGCCAGAGACTCGGTTTGCCTGGCAGTTCATCTTTCAGGCTGCGCCCGGTAGCGATGCCGTCGAACCAGACCAAAACTACCAGGAACAGGATAATGCACCAGAACAGCGGTGAGGAAAATGCCATCGTCCTGTTCCTCGATGCAGACTAGCTCGTCTGCCGAATCATCTGCTCCAGATCTTCGACCGAAGTAGTCGGTTCCACCGGTTCATGCAGGATGACCTGTACCTTCCGGGTCTTGCTGTCCATCGCATAATGTATGGGCAAGAGTTTCAGCCCGGGTATCTGAATCTGCTTGATCAATTCCGCAAGGTCGGTCATGGAGACGGGGGCCAGCACCAGTTCGTCCGCCTTCAAAGCCGCCGTAGTTTCCAGTACCTTCGTATGCAGAGGCCCTGAGATAGAGGGCACTTTCAGAACCTGCCGGTCACAACAGGTGTGAATGTCACCCAGTTCCTGCTCCCGGTGAGCGTTCGTCACCATGATCACAGGCCCGGAATCAGCCAGGTACTTGGAATTCGCGATGGACACGGTGTACTTCTTCATGGCATTCAGCCAGTAGTGGGTACGCTGGAAGAGATCGGGGAGTTGTTTGACCAGGAGGAACAGCACGATGATGGACAAGATCGTGCCGCCCAGGAACAGGTACGCAGGCAGGTTCTGATTGTCGTATATGTGTGGCATCGGTGCGTTTGCCTGTCGCAGGTAATAGTACGTGATGTCCTTGCCGGTCGATTTGCTCTTGATGCTATAGGTGCTGACCTGCACATAATCGCCGGTGCCCACGTTCTTGTTTCGCTGAATAATGGCGACGTGGTGTTTGCCTGCCTGCCTGTCTTTTTCAAAGTCTTCTGAAAGTGGTCCTTGTTGTGCCCCTTGAAAGCTGTTGACACTGTAGTTTAAGTGCTTGATCAGTTCTTTTCGTTCATATGGAATGCCATGATCGTCCAGAAAATCGATGTCGGATAGCTCGAAGCCCTCCACTTCGATGCTGCCCGGTGGGAGAAGACGATTGAGATACCCGGTCGCGCCTGGTACATCCTGGGTAGCCACCTCGGGGGCAAGACCAGCGGCATGCATGCCATTCTGCAAGGCCCAGAAGAGGAACGAAGCAAGGATAGCCCCGGTCACATTGAGGAAATTGCTGGCCGCGATGGTTGCGCCCTTGCCACCCTTGGGTGCCCGGTACTGCAACATGGTGTACATCGGCAGCACATAGAATCCCGAACAGAAGCCAATCGCCATCAGGCTGAGTATCAACAGGATATCGCCAGCAGCACTATGCCACAGGACGCACAAGGCACCGATCGTGCTGAAGAGGGCCATGCCCAACGTACCCAGAGTGACCATGCCCAGTTCCAGCTTGCCACCGGAAAGGAACCCGGCGAGCGGACTGCCAATACCAATGCCCAACGCTACCGAAGCAACGACCATGCTGGTTTTGAGTTCCGACCAGATGGGGTTCTGCGATTCACCGTGCATGTACATCACACCACGCATGTAGACTGTCATGAAGGTAAAGAAGGCGATGCTGCACAGTGCCGTACGCCGGCTGGCCAGGCTAAAGAGCATCTTGAGGTCGCGGGCCAGTGGCGCGTAGAGCTTCAGTGGGTTCCAGCCGGGGAACCTGGCATCAGGATTGGCTGGCTTCATCGGCAGAATGAGCAAGGCGCAGAGCGAGCCGAAGATTGATGTTGCCACCAGGAAGTAGCCGATGACCACCTCGTTGCCTTTGAAGAACTTCTCATCGGAGAGGATACCACCCGAGGCCGTGCCGATGATCACCGCCAGGAACGATGCTGACTCCACCGCACCGTTGGCCTTCGAGAGCAGGTGCGTGGGAAAGATCTCCGGCAACACGCCATATTTGTTAGGCACATAGAACGCGCTGTGACTGCCCATCAGGAATACGCAGGCCAGCACTGCCCAGGCACCCATATGTTCTGCACCGTGAAAGGGCTTGTGTACTCCAAGCCAGAAACCAGCCAGGGCCACCAGCGCAATGGCGACTTCGCTGAGCTTCCAGATGATCATCATGTTGCGCTTGCTGTACTTGTCAGATAAATAAGCAGCCAATGTGCAGAAGATCGCCCAGGGCAGGAAGAAGAGGATGGGCATCAGGCTGATCGCCAGGCCGGGCGTGAGCGTCTCGGTACGGATAGCGAAGAACATCGCCGCAGCATGAATGCACTGGTCATTGAACGCTGCCAGAAAGGCCGCGATGAGAAAACCAATGAACGTGCGGTTGAAGAGTGTCGAATAGAGCTTCTGGTCGGCGGCAGGAGTGTCGGCCATATGTCATGCTTTCAGCGGGATAGTCGTGTTATGCAGTTCCATCTTATGGGTGTCAGGGCCAGCGGGCGTTGTCAATCTGAATAACCCGATGTTGTCCCTGATGCAAGGTATCATGGGCAAGCGTTCTGCGTTAGCATTACAACAGTCGAGTCTATGATCGCAAGCTGGAAGCAGGACTAACCATGTCAGATTATTCTGAAATCCTCTTTGAACGTCAGGGCCGTGTCGGGTTATTGACGCTGCATCGTCCCCAGAAGCGCAATGCCTTCACGCTGCAGATGTGGGAAGAACTGCGGCACCTTGGCGACCGTCTGCTCGTCAATCCGGGCGAACTGGCGGTGGTGATCGTCCGGGGAAGTGGAGGCGTCTTCTCCAGTGGCATCGATACCAGTCTGCTGACAACGCCAGCTCTCAGCAGTGGCACGGTCGATGTGGAGAAAATCCAGGCGGCGTATCGCTGGCTGCGACAGAGCCCGTTCATCACCCTTGCTGCCATTGAAAAGTATGCCATTGGGGCAGGGCTGGAACTGGCCCTGTGGTGCGATATTCGTTTAGCTACTACTGGCACCCAATTCGCATTACCCGAGCTTGATTTTGGCATCATTCCCGATTTGGGAGGCTGTTCGCTGTTGCCTGAGGTGGTGGGCTATAGCCGGGCGATGGAGTTGATCGTCTCGGCACGCCGCTTCGACGCGAACGAGGCACACCACATGGGGCTGATACAGGAAGTGGTTTCGCCAGAGGCCTGGACAGCCCGGCTCGAATACTGGCAACAGCGTCTGTCCGGTCTGTCACTCAGTGCCTTGCGTGGTGCCAAGCAATCTGCCCTGGCTTCTCTTCCAGATACTTCACGCTCTGAACAACTCAGTCGAATGAACATGGCGCAGTGCCTGCGTGAGGCCCTTCAACGTCAGAACCCGGCATAGTCTGCATCAGAACTTGCAAGAATCTCCGACTTGTGCGTATGATGGGGTAGCTGGAGATATTGCCATGAGAATGTACTGTTTCCCCCTTTTAACTTTGGCATGGATGGGACTGGTAGGCCTGGTCGCTGCACAACAGCCACCTGCAAAGACTGCCACGACTCAGCCTCCGGGTAAAACTGCAGAAAAACCACCGGAAAAGATGGCGGAGAAGACCGCGCCAGCCAAGGCTCCTGTCACCAAGTCTAATGCCAACGTGGAACACCTGGTTACGTTCACTGCCGATGGTGTTCGTATCGAGGGAGACTTTTATCCTCCTGCTGAGAGCAAGGCCAAAACTGCTCCATGTATCATTCTGCTTCATGCCATTGGTCCCAGAAACCTGACAGCGAGCCGGGCCGACTTTGGCAAGCTGCCGGAGCGGTTGCAGAAGCTCGGCTATGCCGTTGTTGCCATCGACCTGCGAGGCTACGGCAAAAGCAAGACGGTTGAATCGCAGTTCTGGAACAGCCATCGACCCAAGAACCGAAACCTCGAGTTAATCGAAGCCAAGGACTACAGCAGCTCCAGTGAGATGCTGGAAATGGTCTACGATCTGACGGCGGTCAAGATCTGGTTGAACATCAAGAACAATGCAAAGGAATGTAACTCGCATGCGGTAGCGGTGATTGCCCTCGAGCAATCAGGACTGATTGCCATGGCATGGGCAGCCAATGAACATGCCGATCCAAACCGTGTGAAGGTTCGCAGCGTGGCGGGCGGCTTGCCTAACCAGAACGGGTTCGGTAATCAGGGCTTTGGCAATCAGGGCAATACCGGGTTTGGAAACCAGGGCTTTGGTAATCAAGGCAACACTGGCACCGGGAATCAGCGTCAACCTGGATCTATCGTGCCCCGGTTTGAAGGTGAGGACATTACGTGCATCGTTCCCATCTCGACCAGCCACCGGTTGAATGAAGCAATCAATCTCGGCTACCTCGAACGGTGGGTGACTTTCCTCCGCGATCACCAGGTGGCCACCATGGCAATCTATGGTGCACAGGATAAGGAAGCGTCTGCTTTCTGGGCCAAGGCAGGGCTGTGGGCACGTCCTGCTGGCGACAAGTTTCGCTTTAAGAACTCAGGCGTCAAGCCAGTGAAAGGCACCAGCCTGACCGGGGCCAAGCTGCTGAGCAACGATACGCTGGATGTGCCTAAGATGCTGGAAGACTACCTGGCTGAGGCATTGAAGAAACCAGCAGAAAGTCGCCTGTGGGCGGAACAGACAGGTCAAGATCGACCTACCCCCATTGAGCTACAAAGGCTCTTCCGGTAACGGTATCTGCTTGCATAACCGATACAGATCGGGTACTTTAGCAGTAGTTAGCGCAAGCTGCACCTGTTAGGGCGTCTACGCGCTAATTCACTTCTCTCAATTGCTGCGTCGCATCACTCAATATTCAGCCTGGCATGGCCCATGTGGTATCCTGTCAGATGATGCAACGAGGATGTTCTTCCGACGCTTTCAGCGAGGATTCGGTCATGGCACGACGATGGGCAAGTCTTGCAGTCCTGGCGCTTCTGGGCGCACCTGTGTTACCCCTCCTGGCAGATGATCCACCCAGCAAGATCCTGGACGAAGCAGCCACTCGTACCAAGCTGGCTAACGATGCACTGAAGGCGTCGATCGATGCAGCACTGTCCAAGGCTGGCAAGCTTCCCGCCGATGCAGCGGAAATAGTACTGCAGGCTGCAGAGAACGAAGTCAATGAAGCAAGCTTCCTGACAGCCGATCAGAAGAAGGGCTACCTGGCTCAGCTATCATCAAAGCGGAAGAGCCTCGCTGGGGTCACTGCAGGTAAGGCTCCGACAGTGACCACGCCCAAGGAAGATCTCGACAAGAACGACCGCATCCGTGAAGAACTCAATGTCATCAAGGCTCTTGATAAGCAAGGCCACACATCGACTGCGAAAGCTCGGCTGAAAGGGCTGCTTGAGAAGAACCCGGATCATCCCGCGCTGCTGGCATATGCCGAAGTCACCGCTCGACAGGATGTGGCCCGTGATGTCAGCCGATTGAATCGCGTTCGAAAGGGAAATGAAGAAGCGTCCTTCAGTGATATCGATAAGTCTTCGGGCAGTGTGCCCCCCAACGGTACTGTTGCCTACGACAAGGAAGCCTGGGCGAAGGCGAACAAGCGCTCTCCGGTAGGCAGTCTCGCCAGCAACCTGTCGAGTCGTGAGAAGCAAATACTCGCCGTGCTTGATCAGCTCAGCAAAGTGGACTTCTCCTTCAACAACACGCCTTTTGATCAGGTCATCAAACAACTCGAAAAGGAACTCGGCTTCAACCTTGTCATCAGCAAGCAGACGATGGAAGAGGTGCGGCTGACCTATGAAAGTACACTGAACTACGAAATCCCCAAGAATGTCACCAAGCGGACACTGCTTAAGAGTGTGCTGAGCGAACTGGGTCTGACCTATGTGATCAAAGGTGAAATCGTCCAGGTCGTCAGCTTCGTACAGGCCAAAAACGAACTCCGCACCGGGATTCTCGATGTTGGCACCCTGTTGCGAGGCGGCCAGTCTGCGGAGAGCCTGATCAACCTGATCAAGACTCAGATCGAGCCTGATTCCTGGGATAATGCCGGTGGCAATGGCTCCATTACATTCCATGCTCCATACTATCTGGTGATCAAGAACTCCGCTGAAGTGATTCACCGCCTCGGAGCCAAACCGAAGTAGTCAATAGTGCTAAGTGCTTAGGCCTTCGTGCTAAGAAAACAAGCGTTAGACGTAAATAGAACCAGCCGAGGTCAATTGACCTCGGCTGGTTCTATTTGTTATTTAGGACTCAGCACTTAGGACTATTTCTTCTCCGTAGCTACCTTGCCAGTGCTGAAGTAGTTATCGATTTCCACCGTGATATTGGTATTGGGAGCAGGCTTGGTCGAAGCATGTTCGCCCGTCTTGATGTCTTCGCGGAGCTTGTGCTCGATCAGACTGGTTTCGATGCGGCTTTCCAGGCTGTCGACCAGGTCCTTGAGTTGTGCAATTTCAGGAGCCTGGAAGTCTTCACCAGCGTGCTTGGCCTTGAGCTGGGCGACCTTGAGGTAATCCAGGTCGGTCTTGAGCTTGCTCACGCGGCTGAGCAGTTCACTGCGCTGGCCCTTGAGGGCATCGCGCTGTTCCTGCATGGATTTGATGCGGGTCTGCATCTGATCCAGCATGCTCTGCTTATTCTTGAGGGAGGCTTCCATCAGTTTGAACTGCTTGAAATCCTTCTCCAGCTGCAGTGAGGCGATGTCGCGCCCAGTGCTGGTTTTGCTGACCTGGATAGTCTTGATGTCTTCGGCCCGAGCCTGCAGTTCCGCCTTGCGGGTTTCGAGGTTGGCCGTCATGGTTTCGACGTCCCGTTCACAGCCACGAACCGCCTGCATCTGGGCAGCAAGGCTGGTAATCAAACGGTCGTCAGTCTTGTCGAGATTCTGGAGCAGGTCTTCAGCCCGTTTGATTTCGAAGTCGAGAGGCACCACTTTCTGGGTAGCCTGGCGGACTTCCTTCCAACCGGTTTTGACATAGCTCATGATTTCGCGGCCGGCGTTCGAGCCGAACGCCCAACCGACAACAACCAGCATCCCTGAGAGGATCAGCAGCTTCTTGAACATGGTGGTTTCCTTCCATCTGGCGGGAGGCCCGCAAACTTGTTGAACGTCCCGGCATAGGGTGTGAGTCGGATGACGTCTGGCTTGGTTAAGAAATGATTCGCCCCTGCTCGGCGGGGATTTAGACGAATTACAGAAAAAAAACTGGAGCCATCTGCAGGCATCAGGCTCTGTCGCGATGGCAGGTGCAGTGCTGTACAGGTCTATGCGTGATATGGTGTCAGGGACGTATTTCTATCGGCAGGCAATCGGTCGTGTTGCCTGGCAAATGAATGTGGCCATCACACGGAGTATTAAAACCGTGGTGGAGTCTTGTTGACCAGTTGGTTAGCAAGGGCCAGGGACTCAGGCGTGCCAGCATCGGTCCAGTAGTCTTCCAGGTGGCTGGCGCCGAGGCGGCCTTGTTCCAGGTAGTACCGGTTGACGTCAGTGATTTCCAGTTCGCCACGGGAACTGGGCTTGAGCGTCTTGATGACGTTGAACACATCTGCGGGGTAGATGTAGATACCAGCCACAGCAAAGTCGCTCTTGGGATGCTTAGGCTTTTCTTCGATGCCGACGACCTGGTTGCCTTTCATTTCTGCAACGCCATAACGTCCCGGGTCGGGCACCTGTTTGAGAGCGATCCAGGCCCAATCAGGGTGTTGCTGAGCCTCCTGCAGCATAGCATGGAGTGGGCTGGCAAAGATGTTATCACCCAGAATGACAACGGTTCTGCTGTCCCTGGCGAAGAGTTCAGCTAGCCCGAGAGCTTGTGCGATGCCCCCTGCTTCGTCCTGCACCCGGTAGGTCAGTCGGCAGCCATAGTCCTTGCCGGAACCGAGAAGTTCGACAAAGTCGCCCATGTGTTCGGTGCCCGAGACGAGCAGAATGTCCTGAATCCCAGCGCCGGTCAATTTTTTCAGGGGATGGTATACCATGGGCCAGGGGCCGACTGGCAACAGGTGCTTGTTCGTCACCTTCGTCAGTTCGCCCAGACGTGTTCCCTTACCACCAGCCAGAACAATGCCACGAAGGGGAATCATCACATTTCCTCAAGAATAGTGCTATGGATACGGAAGATGTGACAAGTGGCAGAGTAATTCTTGCAAACCAGGGGAGGATGTTACAAACGGGGCCAGTTGGGGTTGGCCTGCAGAGACCATCTGTTAGCATGTGCCGCTCTGACACGCAAGGAGGCGTGCGATGCTGCGACGGACTGCCTATTTCTACGTCGTTCTCGGCTTCATCTTTATTCACGGCCGCATCGAAGCACAAACCTGAATACAAGGTGCTTGCCCTCCCGGCGGTCAGCCGGGAATCATGCCTCAGTTTTACGGCCAGCCACCGACATATGCTGCACAGCAACCACCGCCGGGGTATGGTCAACAGCCCCAGTACGTCCAGCAGCCTCAGTATGCACCACAGTCTGCTGGTGGAACCTATGCATCCCGAGGCGACCGCTTGCCTGCGATGCCGGGGATGATGCAGCGTCCCACGCCATCTCCAGCCCCAGTACAGCGTGAGCCAATGGTGCGTGGTGCAGCGCCAGAAATGGCCCAAACTACTCCGCCTCCAGCTTCGTCACCTGGTTGGAAGCCCATTGCGATTCCCTCACCTTCCGAGTTGGGGATTGGTGTCCATGAGAGCAGACCCGTGATGGCTCAGACCATTACGCCACCAGCTAGTTATGACTTTGGGACAGTAATGACCTGGCTTGACACGTTGGGTGTCCGCAGTTGCCAACGGACGAGACTGGCGGAGGGGTATCAATTCGTGTGTCATCTGGAAGGAAACAGCGTCCCCATCACGGTTCAGGCAATACAGGAAGCGGAGGCGCTGAAACAACTCGTCGCGCAGGTTACTCTTCAAAAGAAGGGTCTGACTCTGGCTCAGCAGTAAATTCGTCGGCATCGTTGTCTAGATCAGAACTGGTAACGATGCAGACGGCCTGACGCGATTCGGGATCAACCATGACATAACCGGCGTCCAGCAGGGTGCAGGTCGCCAGTTTCTGCTTCTCTCCTGAAATCGTGCAGGTAAAGGGTAGCTCCATTGGTTCGAAATCAATCCGAAACCGGGGGAGTGGCTCATTCTGTGACGAAAAGGGTTGTTCCACAGCTGTATCTCGCTCGAGTGTGCATTCCATTCATCTGCATTATAGGTCAACCAACGGGAAGAAAGTGGGAAATTAGAGTGTGTCGGTAACCGCAGTACGTGCGCCCGCAATGGCATGTCCGGTATACATGGTTTGGTAAGAGGTCAATGGTAGTAGTGGTGCATGGTGACATTTCTATTCGTGGCAGACATCGCCATTTCCCCTCTTCTCCTCACCCGTTCCTTGTTTTAGGATGAAGAGTTCCATGAGAGTTGTGGGCAAGTCCCAACCTGATGGGGTGGTGATGCTACTGCACTGCCGCTCGATACTGCAACGAACAAGGAAACCCCATGGCACTTGATGCCTATAGCGCATGCCTGTGTGGCAGCGGCAAGAAGTTCAAATGGTGCTGTGCCCCATTCTTCGACCTCGTCGAAAAAGCGTATGCCCAGGAACGCAACAAGCAGCATGAAGTCGCGCTGCGGATGATGCTTGATGTCAGCAGGCAGCACGCCAAGAACAGCGCCGTCTGGTGCTACCTGGCTGATCTCTACATGCTCCAGGGCAAGTTTGACGAAGCCAATACGGCCCTCGATGAGGCTCTGAAACTCGATTCACAAAACGCCAAGGCGCTCTACCTCAAAGCTGCATACCTCCACGAATCCGAACGCGCTGACGAAGCACTGAGCTTCTACAGGAAGGCTGCCGATGCCTGCGATCCTGCTGCTGTCCAGATGATGGCTGACATTCACATTGGCATCGCCCAGTGTGAAACGATTCGCAATCACCCATTCGCCGCCAAGGCTGCCATTGATGTGGCTCACCGCTGCGACCCCAGCAGCGAATCGATTCAGGACTTCATCAACCGCTACTATGGCGTGCGTAGCGAATATCCTGCTATTGTCCGCAAGAATCATCCATTCAAGAAGATGATCAAGAAGGACGCCTTGCCGCTCGATGTGCAGCAGGCCACTCAGGGTGGCAAGCTTGGCAAACTTCATCAGCTGATGGAAGGTCTGGTTCAGCGGCTCTCATATGATCCAGCGTTCTTTTACAACCTCGGTCTCAGTCGTGCATGGGTTGGCGAAAACCAGAGTGCTGTCGAAGCTCTGGATGAATATGTTCGCCAAGCCAGCAACGATGCAGAAGCTGCTGAAGCATGGGCACTGGCTGAAGCAATTCGTCTGGATGGCGGCAAGGAAGAGGAATCCGACTACCCGCTCTATTTCGTGAACTACCAGGTCCCTGATGTTCGCCGCTTCATCGAAAAGGTGCAGCACGACAAGCGACTGGTGGATGCTACCCAGAACGAAATGGTGGTGCAGTTCAATCGGCTGGATCGCGACATGCCAGCTTTCAGCGAAACGCTTGCTCTTTTTGAACTGCCCCGGGTCCACCTCCGGTTTATTCTGCATCTCGGGGCAGGTGTCCTGATGGGCTATAGCCTTGATCCACAGACCCAAGCACAAGCTCACGCCGATTTTCAGGCACAGTATGGTGCCCTGGTCGTGGAGAAGGATCGTTTCACGCAACCGGGCACCTATCTCCACATCTCCCAAAGCGTATTCGATGTTCGTCTGCCCCAGGGTTTTACCCCGGAGCAGAGCGAACGTCTTCTGAAAGAGAAGATACGCTCCCACTTTGAGGATCGCTGGGCACATCGCTCTCTGCATTCGCTCCAGGGCAATACCCCGATTGATGCGGTCGGCCATCCCATCCTCCGTCGCAAAGTCATGGGCTGTATCACCATCCTCGAACAGGTGATGAACCAGCTCGGTGCCAAGCTGCCATATTCCATGGATGAATTGCGTCACAAGCTGTCGCTCGATCAAGCCGGGTCTGCCACAGAAGGTGAAGCACCGGCAGCGACGACGTCCATCACTGCAATGAACAATGCTGAGCTGGCAGCCATTGCCGTCGACTCAGCGAGTGAGGAGGAATTGAAGCAGGCGTTCACCACCGCTAGACGGCTCGATGCCAATGAACTGGCAACGAAGTTTGCCCAGGCGCTGGTCAACCAGGCTGCGAACAAGCAGGATGCCGATTGCTTCATTTATGATCAGCACATCATCTACCAGTTGCTGGGAGAAGACCGTGTTGAACGGGCGTATGTCAACATCCTGAAAGCTCTCGAGCGAGATGCCAAGCTCAATGCTGGTCGTCGCTCGCTCGATTATCGCAAACTCCGCCTGAAGGTACTGCTTGCTGGGAAGCGGGTACAGGAAGCCCGGGCCGATCTCGATAAGCTTCTTGCAGAAAAAGGCGAAGACCTCGATCTCTTTGTTTTTGCTACTGAAGAGCTCCTTCGCTTTGGCCACAAAGAGCTGGCTGGCAAATACGCAGGCATGGGCAAGCTAGTTGCTTCCAGAAAGAACGACCGCGACCGCCTCAGCTTCTTCGAATCCATGCAGAAGAAGTACGGCAGCGAGAAATAATGCAACTCCCTGTGGCACAGACAATCCTGTCTGTGCCGTGTGCCATGGTTTGCCAGATAATGTGTGCCATGGTTGCCGATACTCCGGTTAACCATGCCTGCAAGTACTTAGCACTATTCTAATGGGTCCGACACTTCACCGTTCCGAGTTGCTTCATCGCTTCGCCTATACTCGGTGCTCGCATCAGCGTTTCGCCAACAAGGATCGCTTTGATGCCTGAAACTGCCAGACGTTCCACATCAGCTCGGGTCTTGATACCGCTTTCGCTCACTAGCGTGCAACCGGCTGGAACCTGCTTCGCCAGATCCAGTGTGTGATCCAGCCGTACTTCAAAATTATGCAGATTGCGGTTATTGATGCCCACCAGCGTTGCCCCGGCAGCCAGCACCCGGGGCACGTTGCTCGCCTCGTAACATTCCACCAGCGCATCCATCTTCCAATACTGGATCTCCTGCAGGAGATACTTCATTGTCGCGTCGTCGAGTATCTCCGCGATGAGCAGTACCGCGTCTGCCCCGGCCAGCTTGGCTTCCAGTACCTGGTAGCGATCGAGAATGAAGTCTTTTCGCAGAAGAGGAGTCGTTACAGCTGCCCGTACTGCCTGCAAGTCGCTCAGGCTTCCGCCGAAATGGGGCCCATCGGTCAGCACACTGATGCAGGCAGCACCGTGGGACTCATATTGTCGCGCCACGGTCACCGCATCCGCACCCGGCAGGATGCCGCCTGCTGAAGGCGATTGCCTTTTCACCTCGGCGATCACGCGGATCATTGCTGTTTCTCGAAGTGCAGCATGGAACCGCCCGGTCACTTCATGAAACGGCGAAGCAATGACTTGCGATTCCAGCTCTGCTTCCCGGAGCTTCGCTTTGGCGGCAGCTATTTCTTGTTGCTTGCTGACGACGATCTGATCAAGTATGGTTGGCATGGTCTCTTTGTATGGGAAGCGTGGGTCAGGATTCCATCTGACAGGATGAACATCAAATGAAATACCTTGCAACTGTCATCGTGTTCTTTCTCGCCTTTCCCCTGCAGGCTCAGGATGGGAGAAAGCCCAATATCCTGCTGATACTCGCTGACGATATGGGCTTTTCTGATGCAGGTAGCTACGGTGGCGAAATCCAGACGCCTCATCTCGATTCTTTGGCTAAGAATGGACTCCGGTTTACCCAGTTCTACAACACCGCCCGTTGCTGGCCGACCCGTGCCGCTATTCTCACTGGATACTACGCCCAGCAGGTAAGGCGTGATACCCTCCCCGGTGTTGCCCAGAAGACGGGCAACCAGGGCACCCGCCCTACCTGGGCTCGCCTCCTCCCTGATCTCCTCAAACCGCTCGGCTACCGTTCCTATCACTCCGGCAAATGGCACATTGATGGTCAGCCGCTAGCTAATGGTTTCGACCGTTCCTACAGTCTCAATGATCATGATCGCCATTTCGGGCCCAGGCTCCATACGGAGGATGATAAGCCTCTTCCCGCTGTGCCCAAAGGAACGCGTTACTACTCCAGTACTGCCATTGCCGATCATGCAATTAAGTGCTTGCAGGAGCACGCCAGCCAGTATGCTGACAAACCCTTTTTCGAGTATCTCGCTTTTACTGCCCCTCACTTTCCACTCCAGGCCCCGGCTGAAGATGTGCAACGCTATCTGCAAACGTATCGCACGGGCTGGGATGAATTACGCACTCAGCGCTGGAAACGACTCGCTTCTCTACAACTCGGTTGTTCCTCACTCGTTCCCATCGAACGTGACTTGGGGCCTCCTTATGCTTTCCCCGAGGCGATGAAGAAGCTCGGACCTCTTGAAGTTAATCGGCCACTGCCCTGGACAAGCCTCACCACGGAGCAACGTCACTTTCAGGCGAACAAGATGGCGGTGCACGCCGCCATGGTCGATCGCATGGATCAGGAGATTGGTCGTGTACTGGCACAATTGAAGTCCATGTCAGCCTTGGAAAATACACTTATCTTCTTTCTGTCAGATAATGGTGCGAGTGCCGAGATGATGGTGCGTGGCGATGGCCACGATCCCCAGGCAGAGTGTGGCACTGGGGCGACATTCCTGAGCATCGGGCCCGGCTGGTCCAGCCTGGCCAATACTCCGTTCCGCCGTCATAAGACCTGGGTGCATGAGGGAGGCATTTCCACGCCACTCATCGTCCACTGGCCCACTGGCATTCCGGCCCGTGGTGAACTGCGTCACACGCCGGGCCATGTTATTGACATCCCAATGACAATTCTTGTAGCAGCGGGCGGCCAGCCTCTTGCCACCTGGCAGGATCGGCCGGTCCCTACCGCCCCGGGGCGCAGCCTGCTCCCCATCTTTCAAAAAGATGGCTCCCTGGGGCGTGAGACCATCTGGTGGCTTCACGAAAATAACCGGGCACTGCGACAGGGTGACTGGAAGATCGTCGCCGCCGGCAAGAACAGTCCCTGGGAACTTTACGACCTCCGTACCGACCGCAGTGAAGCCCGCAACCTGGCAGAGAAGTTTCCCGATAAGGTCCAGCAACTCGCCACCCAGTGGGAACACGAACTGGAGCAAGCTAAACAGATGGCGAATGAATCAAAGAAATAACCATTCCTTTTCCCTGCATTCATCGCGAGTGTATGTCATATCCGCATGGCAGACTTGAGCAACAGTCTGTTTCCTTCAGCTCATTTACATCGCTTTACATCGCATTACTGGTAAATCCTGCCCAGGATGGCTGGCGGTGAATTTCTGATTGGAAGCCTTCCTCACGTAACAATGCCTGGATACCGATCTTGTAGATAGGTAAGGCCATCCAGAGTGTAATATGTCGTTGAAGGTACTTCACGAAGACCTGACAGCCTTCAGACAGTATCTGAAGGCAGAGCGAGGTCTTGCGCACAATACCCTGCTTGCTTATACCCGTGATCTCGAACGTTTTGCTGAATGGTTTGGCTCCAGCAAGCAGAAGGACCATCTGACTCTCGGTCTTGCCCAGTTCAGCCAGTATGTCAGCTACTTGCGGACGGAATGCGAACTTGCACCGCCGAGCATTTCCCGGCACCTTGTAGCCCTCAAGATGTTTTACCGCTTCCTGAAACTCGAAGGGCGAGGCACCACCACCGCAGTGGATCTGCTGAGCAGCCCAACTCTGTGGGAACGGTTGCCTACGGTCCTTGGTTCCAAAAGTGTGACAAAGCTGTTAACAGCCCCAACTGCTGATGACCGCTTTTACCTGCGTGACCGGGCGATCCTGGAAACCTTTTACGCCAGCGGTGCCCGCGCTTCGGAACTGGCGGGGTTGATTACGACGGATGTGTACTTGAGCCAGGGGTTTTGCCGCTGCCTGGGCAAAGGCAGCAAGCAGCGGATGATCCCGCTGGGCAAACCTGCTATCGCAGCGCTGGATGCATACCTCAAGGAACTACGGCCTGCTTTGATTGAACGCAAGCCGGATACCAGACATGTCTTCGTCAGCCGGCATGGCAAGCCACTAACCCGCATAGAACTCTGGCGGATTATTCGGAAGTATGCACGTCGTGCCGGCATCACCGGTAAAGTGTCGCCTCACACGCTGCGGCACAGTTTTGCCACGCATTTACTGGAAGGCGGCGCGGATTTGCGCGTTGTGCAGGAACTCCTTGGACATGCCAACATTGCCACGACCCAGCACTATACGCATGTGGATCGGGCGAGGCTGCAGGCGATACACAAGAAGTTCCACCCGAAAGGCTGAACCAGACGCGGCATCTTGCCGCGTCTACTTTAGATCACCATGGGGATGGTCACCGGTCGGAGAGCCAGCAGTGTCTGAAAGACTTCCAGCGGGATGTTGCTGAAGTTAATGCGTGGATCGTTGATGGCGCCTGTCAGTGGCGGCACACGCTTCACGAGATCGATGACACCACCATCGACAGCACCCAGGCCACCGACATCGAGTGCGCGATCAGAGCCACGGAAGCCGATGCGGACATCGTTGCAGTTATCAATCAGTAACGTGTCGAAGCCCGTGCCACCGTACATGGCATCCGCGCCGGCAGCACCGTAGATTGTGTCGTTGCCCGCTTCGCCAAACACTGAGTCATCACCTTCATTACCTATCAGGATGTCATTGCCCAGGCCGCCGAAGGCATAGTCATTCCCCAGTCGGCCTTCGAAGCGGTTGGCTTCCCCGGCACCGAAGAAGGCATCGGCCAGAGCACTGCCGACCACATTCTCAATGGTGCTGTTGGTAGCATTGGCCATGACGATGCGACCGGCTGCGCCAGGCAGATTCAGGGCGCCATTGAAGAGACCGCTCGCTGTCTGATTGCGAAGGCCGAGTACTCCGGCAGGCAGCCCCGGCGTGGTGGTGCCAGGTCGCTGCTGCCCCGGTGTCAGTGGTGTTGTGTTGGAGATGGCAGTCGGGCGAAGGTTGACCAGGGCTGCAGTGCTGCGAGTGCTGTAGTCCAGCGTGTCAATGCCGGTACCACCATCGATGCAGCCATTGGCGAGCAGGCCACCATTGGGGAAGCTGAACTGGTCGTTGTCCGCTTCGCCAATCATATTGACCTTGCCGGGCGTCGCTGCGGCAGTTGATTGGACAAAGAAGCGATCACGCCCATTACCACCGCGGAGATTCGTGGTCAGCGAAGCTACCAGGGCATTGGCAGTGTTAGCGGTGATCTGGAACTGGTCATCGCCGCCATTGCCATTGACGTCGGCAGAGGTGGTGGCACCGATAGCTTGCACAACGAAGTTATCATCTGCGGAGCCTGCCTCGGCCTTGAAGAGTTCCATGCCGCCGTAAGTGATAGCGGGGATCGTCACTGCGCCACCGGTACGGGTAAAGGTGGTGGCAGCGAGGATATAGTTGTAAGCGATGGTCTGGCCCTGGTCGAGGAAGCAGACCTGATCTGCCGTACCACTATTTCCTTGAACATTGAGTCGACCCAGGAGCCCATCGAGAAGGTTGGTGATGGAGCCGAGGTTGAATCGGTCATTCCCCGTGCCACCCTGAATGGTCGTCACAGTACCTGAGGGATTAGCCGGATTCACGAGTGTGCTACGGACATTGAAGGTATCACCGAGATTGCTGCCAAAGAGATTGAGTGCCAGGCTATCGCCTGCACCGCTGGCAGCGGCGTAATTGATCACTGCTGGTGCGAATCCGGTGATGCTGCTGTTAGTGACTTCTACGCTCGTATTTGCTGCAGCTGCAGTCTGATCCCCAATATTGATCGTGGTGGCTCCGCTACCCATGTCGAGGTTCAGGACAGCCAGAATGCCATCCAGGTTTCCCACGCCCAGAGCAATGACAGTAGCACTGGAACCAATGTTGGCCAGTTCACCGTCAGCACTACCATTGATATTTGTCACGCCTGTAATGGCCCGCACTGCAAAGCGATCGGTGCCTGCGTTGCCAAAGAGATCGGCTCCACCCACACCAACGTTGTTCACCTGGAAATCGTCGTTGCCATCATCACCGCTCGCGGTGAGCAGTCCAGCTCCTGTACCATTCACAGTGAAGAGATCATTACCCAGATTACCGTTGAGCGTTACGGGGCCAGTCGTATTGTTGACCGCAAACGTATCGACACCGTTGTCACCCGTGGCTACTACACTGCCTGTGCCTGTATTGTTGATCGTGAAGAAATCGCCATCATCGCCACCACAGAGGGTCAGCGTCCCGGTGCCTGTATTTGCCACGGTAAAGGTGTCGCTGCCCTGTACACCAGCAATGATCGTGTTAACAGCACCAATGCTGTTCACATTGAACGTATCGTTGCCGGTGCCACCGATGAGATTCTGCACATTGGTGTACCCGGCTGGCAGCACTCCACTGACGGTGCCAGTGCCGCCACCGGTGACGGTGTAAGTGCGACCGGCATTATCACCGTAAAGCGTGTTGTTGCCGCTACCACCGTTGATGGTGCCGGCCAGCGTGCCCGGTATCAGGAAGAAGAAGCGGTCATCTCCGCTGCCAGCTGCAAGGTTTTGCACATTGGTGAATCGAGTGGCTGGAGCTGCAGGGGTAAGAATGTTCTTGGGGAGCGGCACCAGACCCGGGAGTATGGGGGCCACGCTGCCGATGAACAGCGTATCAATTGCCCCGCTGTTTACCCCGGTGATGCTGTAGGTGTGGCCGACATCGTTGCCGGTGATGGTGTTTACACCTGCTCCGCCATCGATGTTGCAGTTCAGCTGGCCTGCTGTACCAAAGGTGAAGGCATCAAGCTGTGTACCACCGAAGAGATTGCCAAATCCCATGAAAGGTATCGCATTGATGGTGCCGGCATCGACTGCGGTAATCTGCCAATCGTTGTTGACGTCGGCACCGATGAAGTCACTGCAAATGCCGGGTGTAGAGTAACCACAGAAGGTGTTGATATTGGCAAAGGTGCCACCGATGGCTGTCGCCGTGCTGGTTTGCAGATTGACTACCACTGCGCTGCCATACTGTGTGTAATCGAGCTTGTTGATGCCGCCCGCTGTGCCGTCGATGTTTCCTGCCACGCTGCCACCCGCCAGGAACAGGAAGCGGTCGTTGGCACTGCCACCGGCCAGATTTTCAAAGCTGGAAAAGTTGATGGTGCCCTGATAAGCACCACCCTCGGCTGCCAGGGTGCCTGCATTGGCACTGGTCAAGGTGAAGAGTTGGTTGAAATCAGGACCGTCGAGGAGATCGTTACCGATGAAGCCATCAGCCACTACACCTGCTGCGGGCAATGCAGTTGGGCTGGTAAAGATGAGAAGTACGGTGTCGTCGCCACCACCACCGAAGAGCGAAACAGCGTTAGGTGATTGCAGTGTGCCCGCGATGGTAGCGATGCCACCCGCATTGTTCTGGCCGAAGTTGATGGCGAGCAGCGTCGCACCAAGAGTGCCTGCCGCTGTCAGATTCACATTCACTCCGGCATTCAGGCTGAGGAAGTTTGCCCCGGTCAGGCTGCCGAGCACAGTGATGTCCTGCCCGGTAACGAGGGTGAGATTTTTGCCAGCCAGTGAAGCGGGACCGACGGTCTCGGATGCAGCCACCTGCATTCCACCCGTGTTGGCCCCATCACCAATGCTGATGGTGCCGGTGCTGTTGATCAGTGCCAGTTCGGCATTACTGATGCCATAGGTAACGCCGAGAGTACCGACATTTGTTCCAACACCAATGACAGCATTATTCGGTGTTGCCAGCAGGTTTACGTTGCCTGCTCCACTGGATATTGACTGAGTAATAGCCAGGTCAGGCGAGGTGAGGTTGACTGCGCCGCCTGCCGTTGTGATACCGACGACGCCATCGACGGTGCCTATGGTGAGCAGGACACCATTGGTAAAGCTGAACGCTCCGCCAGTGGTGGTGCCGGCCAGGGTGCCCACTGTGTTGGTATTGGTCAGCGTGACACTGCTACCCTCTGCAGCCAGGTTCGCAATGGCGAGTGTGCCTGCCACCGTCGAACTGATGGTATTTGGAGTGACCAGGTGCAGCGTGTTGAACTGCGTCGGACTGATCGAGTTGGTAACACTGATGGGTCCGGTCGTAGCACTGCCAATGGTGACGACACCTGCGACGATGCGGTCCAGCTCATAATCAGTGAGACCCAGGTTGGTACCGGTACCGTTGGTACCCAGGTCGATCGATCGACCTGCAGTAACTGGACGGATGGTTACCCGTGCTCCGCCAGCATTGATCACATCCTCAATGTCCACGATTTCCACATCGTCAGCATTGATGATGATATCTCCACCGGGTCCGCCAAACGTTGCACCGTTGATCAGATCGGTCCGCAAGCCGTATAAGTTATTGGTCGGTGGCACCTGACTGTTGCCGGTGTTCAGCTCGAACTCGCCTCCTGGCCCTGTTGTCAGGGTGATTGTTCCACCTGTCGTGGCGATACGGCTATCACGTGTGTTGGTCTGCAGAATACGGATATCACGGCCCGTCGTGATGACCATGTTACCACTGATGGTGCTCATGCCGGCATCGACATAGGTATTCTCATTGACTATCACATCACGCCCAGCGGTGATGGTCACATCAAATGCTGCCCGGATATCGCCGAAGTCGTTGAAGAGATCACCGTCACCATTGGAAAGTCCGAAGATGCCGTCGCGACCGAGATTCAGCACGATGGAGCCGTTGAACGAGGCTACCGCTGTCTGGTAGTTCGGTGTGGTCGGATTCGCACCGCTGGTGATAAGATCGACACCCGTGGTCACGGTGACGAGGCCTGGTCCACGAATGATTTCGCCATTGTTGAGAATGCGGATAGTGCCAGCGGCAGAGACATTGATGTCGCCAGTAGCCCCGTCGTTGCGGATACCGAAGTAACCCGCATCCACGCTGCCTACGTCAAAGCTGCCCTGGTCAGCAAGGAAGATGCCGCCGGTGTTCGTCTGGGCCTCCATGAAGTTGACATTGGTTTCGATGGTGCCAATCGCCCCGGCACTGCCGATGCCCGTTGCTGCTGCGAGCAGGAGACGGTCAGCTGTGATGTTGAGAGTTCCTGCTGGCGGATCATTGCAATCGATAATCGCACCGGTCACACTGGTGACGGAGACGAGGCCACCTGGCACGCTCAGTGCCCCGATGCAAACATTGGTTATAGCTGATAACTGAATGCTGGTTCCGGCATTGATGGTGCCATTGAGAAGGAGATCGCCACAAGCATCGAGATCGCCAAACCCCGCAGTCAGAATGGCGGATCCAAAGGCGGAGACGACGCTTCCTGCACCAGTGATGATGTCATCGCCGGCCCGCAGGACGACATCACCTGCGGTGGAACTGACGGTAACGCCGGGGTTCACGGTCAGGTCATCAGCACATGCAGGGGAGTCAGCGATTTCACCAGCAGTCAGGGTCAGGGTCCCTGCACTCGAAGTGTTGACGGTAATTGTCAGTGGACTGCTGGCGCTGACCGAAGTCGTTGTCCCAGTGTTACTCGAAGTCGCCAGCCCCAGTGTATTGGCGATGCTAAGGGCCCCTGAATTAGCGATTTGCACCGCGCCGCCTGTGTTGCCAAAGGCGAGGTTGTTGACCTGGGTTTCAAGGGTGATGCCTGCAGTGGCATTAACACGGAAGTTGTTCGCAAGAACATCAGGCGTGCCGCCAGGGGTGCCCGTCACGCTACCGGCAGCATCCAGTCGCACAATGGAGGTGCCGGCGTTGACGGTGGTGAGTATGAGGTTGCCGCCCAGTGTTTGCAGCGTGATCGGGTTATTTACCGTGGTTGCCTGAGCCACTGCCAGGCCACCAGCGGTGTCACGGAACCACATGCCAATGCTGGCCAGAGGGATGGTCGCGTTCAGAGTCGTGCCGTTTATTTCAAGCGGATTAGCGAAGCTGACACCATATCCGCCACCACTAGGAGCACGGAAGATGAGCGTAGCACCTACAACATCTGCCACGTTATCCAGTGTCTGACTGGTGAAGGAGCCGCCGTTGGTCAGTTGAAGCACCACATTTCCTGCACCAGCGGTCACCAGTCCAATGGCTGCACCGCCAGAGAGTTCACTGATCCACTGAGTCTGGTTTACCGTACTGCTATTCAGCACGTTGCAAATGGTCTCAACGAAAACCGGTCCGGCCAGGCCGATGGTGCCGGTCCCGGTGGCGTTCAGGATCACCACGTTGCCCACCACATCCGCCACGTTGTTATTCGGAGTGAGTGCAGTGAGATTGCCGTTCAAGGCAGTTAGTGTGACATCCCCCACTCCGGCATTGGCCACGTTCACGACCAGTCCGCCAGTGGTATCTGTGATGTTGATCTTGCCACCACCAGTGTTCGCTGTCAGGCTGGTTGTGGCGTTAATCTCCAGCGGACCGCCATTGCCTAGCGTCCCGGCCCCGCTCACCAGCAACGTAATGTTCGCAGCAACTACATCTGCCACGCCGGCATCACCAGCCTGGCTGGTGATGCTGCCGCCATTAGTCGCTGTCAGCGTCACATTGCCCGTGCCTGCAGTTACCAGACCGACAGCAAAGCCATTAGCAACATCAATGATGTTGATGTTTCCGCCGGCTGTGCTGGCATTCACCGTGTCGGCTTCGATCTCCAGTGCAGTCCCGTTACCAATGGTGCTGCCGCCGCCTGTGGCATTCAGCGTCAGCGTACCGGCAATGGCCAGAACATCAGCGATTCCCGGGTCGCTTCCTTCACCAGTAATGCTGCCACCAAAGGCTTGCAGGTTGACGTTGCCCAAGGTAACAACCAGGGTGACGACGAGATTGCCTGTCTGATCAACAAAGATGTTGCCAATGTTGTTGACAACATCGAGTGTTCCGGCGAGCTGGGTTTCAATCGCTCCGTTCGCGCCAGTGCCAACGCCAGTGTTACTCACGATGGAAAGCGTCTGGGCTGCAATATTGTTAGTGGCACCATTGCCATCGAGCACCGCACCACCGCTGGCAATCAGAGTGACCAGATCCCCTGTGGCGGTAAGGGTGCCGATGGTGAGATCACCGGTGCTGGCTGTCAGTTGTATGTTCCGTCCGGTTCCACCTGCCGTGATATTGCCAGTTGTCAACGCCCCACCAGCAGTGATGATCACTTCACCATCGGTGGTGATAAAGTTTGTCACCGTGACACTGTTGGTTTCGTTGATAAACACGCCGCCGGTTGCGCCTACGGTGGGAGTCAGAGTGTTTGCATTGGTATTGATCGGGTTCAGGGAAGTACCGATGCTAGAACCACTGTTCAGAGTCACCACGTTACCTTGCAGGAGGCCCGTTGCGGTACCAGTGATGACAGTGCTGGCGGTAGCCGTGATGTTGCCCGTCGTTACCAGGCTGCTGCTGACATCGATGCTTTCGGCAGTGAAAATGGCATCGAAGCCACCGATGTTGAGGGGGCCATTCAGGTTGATAGTGTCTGTATCGTCATCACCATTCACTACCAGTCCGGAGCTGAAATCAACAGCAGCGGTCATGCCGCTACCAGCATTGAATACATCATCGCTGCTGAACATGTTGACTGTAAGGCCAGCAGTCGGATTCTGGAAGATGGTCGTCTCGAAGCTGCCGTTGAGGCTACGCAACTGGCTGATGCCGTTGCCGGTGACGCCATCGTCTTCCAGGACGGCCTGGTCGGCATTGAAGGTCAGATTGATGTCCAGGTTGGTATAGAGTGTACCACTGATATCCACCGGCTCGAGGTTGATGAACTGGTATATTTCGCTGTCGAACAGGATGACACCACTGTTGCTGTCGAAGTGGTTGACACTGGCATTGGCGACTGTGCTGCCGCCGGTGATGATGAGCTTGTCGCCGGGAGGTGTGATGGGATCGCCACCATCAAAACTGACGATATGAGAGAAATTGCCCAGCGAACGGTTGATGGTCATGACATCATTGCCATCGAGGGCGTTGAAGATGATCTGGCTGCCAGGTACCGAAGTAAAGGGTATGGTAATGCTGCTGGTAAAGTTGAAGCCGGTCGAAGGGACTGACGAGAAAAACAGGTTCGCTGGATCAGCGTTGGTGATGATCCATTGGCTGTTAGCGTTATCGGAATAGATGGTGAGGTTATCGTTGTTGAATCCACTTACGCCATCGCCGCCATCGGTGATGATCAGATCGTTGGTCAGAATGTCGAGATTGACGTAGGTGACAGCTGGAGTGAGACGATCTTCGAGGGATTCAAGCCCAAGCCTGGTACGGTGGAAGTGAGGAGTCTTTTTAAGGGGAGGAGCAATTCGGGAAGAACGACGCAGCCAGTGAGCCAACGCGCGGCGAAGAATCGACATGGAACACCCTGGTGAAGACGCAAATGATGATGAGCAAAGGTAGTGCGCAGCCTGCGGTCAGGCAGGGGAAACGCTGCCACACTCTAGCATAGGGTAGGTCAACCGCCTAGCAGGCTTCTCTATCTTCTCCAGATTTACTAAATAGCCTAACTTAATGGGGTGAGTTCCGTCGGAATAATCGGTACAAGTGGTAAGGTTATGCACGAAACGGTTTGATTGCCCCATAGAATTGGCGGTACCGTTCATAGATCTCATGATACCGCTTTACCTCACTCCTCACTGGCTGAATCTCCTCGGTTACGCGAATCGTGGCAGCACAAGCTTCCGGCACAGCTTGATACGCACCGGTGCCAACCATCGCGAGAAGAGCAACGCCGAGGGCGGGGCCTTCCTGGGTGTTGATCTGGGCGACGGTTTGGCCATAGATATTAGCCTGCAGTTGCCGCCAAAATGCCGACCGTGCACCGCCACCACTCAGGCGTATCTGGCTTGCCTGTACTCCCAGCGTACGCATTATTTCCAGACAGTCGCGCATGGCGAAGGTAATGCCTTCGACTACTGCACGAGCCAGGTGAGCGCGTGTGTGACGGACCGTCAGGCCGACCCATGCCCCACGGGCATTGGGGTCACTATATGGATGGCGTTCACCAGTAAGGTACGGTGCGAAGAGAAGCCCTTCGCAACCAGAAGGGACGGACTCTACTTCACTCATCAGCAGGTCATAGGGATCGACACCTTTCTGCCTGGCCTGCGCTACCAGATCGCCACAGAACTGATTGCGGAACCACTGAAGTGAACCGCCGGCAGAGAGTACTACACCCATCTGGTGCCAGGCCCCAGCCACAGCATGGCATAGCGTATGTACCTTGCCTTCGGGATGCGTTTCAGGCTTGACCGAATGACCAAAAACCACACCACTCGTACCCATCGTGGCACTGAGAATGCCGGGCATGACGATGCCATTCCCTACGGCACTCGCTGCCTGATCGCCCGCACCGCCTACAACGGGAATGCCTGCGGGGAGTCCCAGTTCTGTTGCAGCAGATGCTGACAGGGCACCGGTTACTTCGTGCGACTCAACACAACGCGGCATCAGCCCGGCATCCAGTCCGAGTTTACTCATCAACCCTGTGTGCCAGCGGCGTTCCACCACGTTCAGCAACAACGTGCCCGAAGCATCGCTTACTTCACTTGCCAGTTCACCTGTGAGCCGAAGTCGCAGATAGTCCTTGGGCAGCAGCACATGCTTCAGCTTGGCGTAGTGCTGCGGTTCATGGTCGCGGAGCCAGAGTATCTTCGGAGCGGTGAATCCGGTGAAGGCGGGGTTGCTGACCATCTGGATAAGGGCTGCTCGACCCCCCGCTGCCGCTTCGATGGCTTCACACTGCTTCTGGGTCCGCTGATCGTTCCAGAGCAATGCAGGTCGCAGTACATGGTGACCCGCATCGAGGAACACCGAGCCATGCATCTGACCAGAAAGCCCGATGCCCTTCACTTCGATAGCCTTGATACCTGCTTTTGCCAGAGCATCTCGAGCGCTCTGGCAGGCACTCTGCCACCAGTCAGCTGGGTTCTGTTCCGACCAGCCAGGCTGTGGATGACTGATGGGATGCTCCGCTGTTGCGGTGGCCAGTATCGTGCCATCTGCACGGCAAACAAGAGACTTGGTGCCGCTGGTGCCGAGGTCAATGCCGAGATACGCACTCATGAAGAGACTCACTTCTTTCGCAATTGGAGCAGATACTGTATGACATCAGCCACATCCTGTGGCTTCAGTTGTTCATCCAGCGTGTCGGGCATGAGCGACTTGCCGGTGCTGGTCATTTCGTCGATGTCGCTGCGAGACACCAGCTCTTCCACCCCCTCGGCCCGTTTCAGCGTGATGCTGTTGGCATTCTCGCTGGCGATGATGCCGGTAAGCGTGCGACCTGACTTGGTGACGATGACATAGTTAATGTAACGAGGATCCACCTCACGATGGGGGTCGAGGATGTCAGTGAGAAGTACATCCCTGGTCTTGTTTCCCAGCGCACCTAGTAGATCAGGCCCGACGGCATGACCCTTGCCTTCGAGCACATGACAGCTGGCACAGTGCTTGGCGAAGTGCAGCTTCCCTGCTTCGACACTGGTGGTGTTGCTGAGCGACGATTGGTAACGATCGATGACTTGCTGCCGCGTAGTGTTGGACAACTTCGCTTGCAACGCCTTGGCTCGCTTCTGGATGCTGGCGTTGCGTGAGCGTAGCAGTTGCTCCCGTCGGGTTGCATCGAGTTGTTGCCAAGGCAATTGCCCCGCTTCGGCTCGCGTTAGCAGTGCTTCTACATAGCGTGGTCGACCCAGCAGCACTTCCTGCACTTCCCGCCGTACCGCTGGTGTTTGCTGGGGCCAGAGGTTTAGCAGCAGTTCCGCAATGGCTGGGTCGTCGTAGGTCTTCAGAGCTTGGAGCACCTGTTGCTGCAACTCCACCGGACTGGTGGGGGCAAGGTGTGTTGTGAAGACAGCCTTCGTTTCGTTCCAGGGGAAGTAACTGAGGACCACGAGGGCATCACGATCGTCCTGATCCTTATGATCTTGCAAATAGCGCATCACGCGCTCGTGTCCGGACGGCAGGGCCAGGCAGAAGTCCTTCCCCAGCCCTCTAAGCGTACTCAAATGCTGAGAATACCATGCATCCGCCAGAGTCTTCGACAGTTCCTCGTCCTTCAGCAGCGCTTCTACCGACGCTCGTTTACGAACAATGCCTGCGAGGCGGGTCATGAGCGTGGTGGGTATCGATTGATTGTGAAAGACACTTTGGTTGCTTCGTTCCAGCAGACCCTTTAACATTTCCAATTCCATGCCTGCCGTCGAAGACAAGAGTGCCGCCTCCATCCAGGCATCCATGGGCTTGTTGCATAGAAGCGAGAATAGCCTGCGTTTCCCAGAAGGCGAGAGCTTCATCGATCCCACGCACAGTGCCAATTGATAGTGAACGTGGGTGTCAGGTGACCAAGCGAGTTGTTCGAGATCGAAAAACAGGTCCTCCACGCTCTCCAGTTGTTCACATTGCAGCAACGCAAAGAGTTGATGTACCGCCTTGTTGTTCAATCTGAGCAAGTCTTGCAGGTCATGCTTCGTGACAAGTTGATGGTTCGCCAGCAACCACCACGCTTCGAGATAGTTCGATGAAGAGGACTTCACCACGCTTCGTACTTGCTGAAGCAGTTCTGGCGTTAGGCTCTTCTCCATCAATAAGCGAAACGCGGTATTGCGTTGCCAGCGAATGGTTGAATTCAATTCCGCGATGAGTCGCCCCCTGCCCACGTTTGCAGGTATTGGTGGATCCTTTCCAGATGGAGACTGTCCCCTCTCCTTCACCCGCCAGATACGGCCCCGTTCCCTGCTGTTCAGATTCCACTTTGCCTTGATGTCCTCCGGCAGAGACAACGGCGTCTCGATAATTTCGCGATAGAAGTCCGCCACGTAGAGGGAGCCATCCGGGCCGGTGTGCAGAAACACCGGGCGGAACCAGGTATCGGTGCTGGCAAGAAACTCGCAGTCCTTGTCGTGCCGCTGGGCAACATACGTGGACCCGCTAGGTACGAGCACATCGCGGTGAATAAGGTTGTTAGCCGGGTCGCAGACGAAGACGTTGCCTTGGTACTTCGCAGGCAACCCGCCATCGTCCCACACTGCCAGCCCGCAAGCCGAGGTGATATAGCCGCCGGGCACCAGCTCGGTGCTGGGAAAGCGTTTGGCATCGTCACTTCCCGCCCGCCGCGTGGTGCGTTCCAGCCGCCAGGTTTCGAAGGGACTCAGACGGAAGACTCGGGCAGCTGCTCCGTGGTCAGGAATATCCAGCGTCGTGGCAGGAACCGTCAGGTCAGGCTGACGCTTCAAGTAGTGATGTGGCAGAACGATGTGCCGAAGGTGCTGGCTGTTGGTGCACGTCAGCCAATGTCCACTTGCCGTGACCGCCAGGCCATATTGTCCACCACCGGAACAAGGTTCCAGGCTGCCGGGTACATCGGGCTTGAATCGGAAGTGCATTCCACGCAGTTGTACCACTGGTGCATCGGGTTTCTCGACGGAACGCACCGGACTATCGTTGCCACCATTGCAGCCATACACCCATCCATCGTAATGCAACTGCAGGCCGTTGATCATCTGCTGGATGTTGCTGTTACCAAAGCCAGTGTAAAGGACTCGCTTCTCACCTTTTGCGTTGATGAAAAGAAGATCAGGCGCATCGCCCACGAGCATGCCATCCCGCCAGGGTGTGATGCCGCAGGGGAAACGCAACCCCTCAGCAAAGATGGTTGCTGATTCATACCGGCCATCGCCATCCAGGTCCTGGAGCTTCTTGATACGGCCCGGAAAGTTAGGTTTCCCCTCGCCGCGTCCCCCATTGGGATAACCACGCATCTCTACGACGTAGAGATCACCCCGGGCATCAAAACAGAAGCAGACCGGATCGACCACCTCGGGCTCAGCTGCGACCAGTTCAATGGTGAACTGTGGATCCAGCTTGAAGGTGGCGTGTTCCTCCGCCGGGCTGAGTGCTACGCGCTGATCGGGTTTGTTTCGAGGCGCTTCCTGGGCCGGTGAGGCTACGACGCAGCAAAACAGAACAAGGAGAGTTATTCGCATCATGGTAAGTGCATCTGTGGTGAAGCCTGCAACATAACACAAAACCGTCAGGATGTCCTGACGGCAATAGCGATTTCTTGAGACGTCTGGCTAGCTGCTTGGGGATGTTCCTGTCGTAGCTGAGGCTGTGACAGCGTCCTGCAGCACTGCCGCCGCATTTGCAGCTGTTACTGGCAGTTGCCCGGCTTCTTCCATCTTCTGATGCTGCTTTTCCTCTGCTGCGGCCTCTTCTTTTTCCTTGCGTCGCATCCAGCGGAAGTAGAGTGCGATGGCAAGCAGTAATAGTGCCAGCAACACCAGCAGCAGAATGACATTCTGGGCCTGATGAATATTGGCGATGATCGCATTGATCCAGTCGGCTGCGTAGTACCCACCGAAGAAGAAGAAAGTCACGAGTGGAATCGAAGAGATGGCATCAGCCAGGCAGAAGCGTTCGATGGGATACTGGATGACACCCGCTGTGATAAAGACAGCAGTACGCCAGCCTGGGATCAGGCGTGCGCTGAGCATAAACAAGATGCCCCGCTGCTGAAATTTCTCTGCGAAGATCTGTACTCGTTCGGGTTTGAGCAACTTCTGCACCCAGGGTTTGCTCATCAACCGCGGGCCTCCCAGGCGTCCCACCATGTAGAGCAGGAGATCGGTTCCAAGCACAGCACCAATGCAGAAGAGCCAGCTGAGTACCAGCAGTGCATCTGGATTGTTGTGTACCCACGCACCAAGGGTAGCAACTGCTACTTCCTCGGGGATCAACGGAATCAATCCGACGCCGGTGACAAAGATCCACCCGACGATCACCGAATACACATAGAATGCAGCGAGATTCAATGCCTGTTCCTGGAGGAAAACGGAGGACGGCGCAGCAGGTCGTACTCTAGTTCATTCGTTCAGGTCCAAGGCGTATTGTATTAATCCGCCTCAAGATCATTTTCGGATAGCACAGTGAAACCCTGCTGGCTGAGCACCTGATGAGCGGTCTCATGGGAATCAATGTGCAAGGCCAGTACCGGGCGATGACTGGCACTGCCTACCAGCAGCGGGTAGGCATAGTGAATATTGATTTCCGCTCCCAGCAGGGCCTTGCAGATCATCCCCACAGGCGACTTGCCCTGAGGCAACTGTACCAGAAGCAGGTCACACTCAATGAAAGGCAGTTTAGCCTGCTTCAGTGTTTCTACCGCTCGCTCAGGATCGCTCAGGATCATACGGATAACGGCACAGTCAGCGGAATCGACGACTGACATGGCGACGATGCGATTGTTGGCCGCTTCGAGACGACGCACCAGGTCAAGCAATGCTCCCACCCGGTTTTCCAGGAAGATGCTGAACTGCCGAACGCCGGGATATTCCCGGCCTCGTAGCGTGCTCAAACCTGTTCCGCCTTCTTCACCAAACGTCATCGAAACTGACCTCGCCATCCGATGCCATCATATCAGGGAATTACCCTCGTCGCCAAGCGCAAGTGTCACCGACCTGTCATCGTTGGTGTACGGCCTGGCACCAGCATCTTCATTGGAGTTGGCATCAGCAGGCAAAACGGACTTTTCTCGTTCCCTGCATATTGGCGAGCGAAGTCACGGATGATGTTGGCAGCCTGTTGCAGGTTCGGGTCTTCCGGGCCATCAAAAGCGCCTACCGAGACGAGACTGTATTGCCGGGTATGGAAAACGTAGGCATCATACCCTTTGCCACCATCGCGAAGCACCTCGGCAAACTGACGGGCGGTCTCCGCGGCTTGTTCCAGGCCTTTGCCGATATCCGGTGCAGCCGGGTTCATGCCAACCTGCACTACGCTGTTGCGAATGTTGGATTCTACCTGCGTAGGAGGTTTGAATTGCGCCACCACCAGAGTCCAGTCCTTGGGACAGGTAAAAATGCTGTACTTTTCACGCTCATTGAGCGCTTTCCAACTCGGATCAAATACAGGTGTGTTGTTGGTCTGTTTGACTACTACTTCACGCTTGAGTAGTGGATTGCGTACGACAAAGGCCTGCTTGAACGGGTTTCCCTGGGAATCGTTGATCTTTTTTCCCTGCACGGTCTTCGTTCCGGAACTGCCAAAAATGCCATAGGGGTTGTTGTCCGGGTTGGCGGTGGCCCGCTCCGTGGGCTCCTTGTAAATGTGCACACCAAAAGAAGGAATGCTGGAGGGTGGAGGCAAATCACGCATACGCTCCACTTCCAGCCTGGCTTTCTCCATGTCAGGGTAGCTACCAACGAAGACAGAGTATTCTTTCACGATGCGGACAGTACGAAGTCGTTGTTGTTCAGAGCTTTCGGCTACCTTGTCGCTGCCGATGTTCTGCAGTTGCCATTGGCGGATCAGTTCACGGTCACGGCGTGCGTCAGCTTCATTCAGGGAGAAGATATAGCTCTGGTAACGGTGTTTCTGACGCAGTTCTTCGGCCAGGCGATGGGCAAAATCGAGTGATTCGTCCCCGCGGAAACAGGCGATGTGAATGAGCCACGGGCCTTCCCGCTCCGTTAAGGGATATCGAACTCCGGGATCGACCGGTGCAGGGCCTTGTGCCATGAGCAGGAGCGCACTGCAAGCGGTGAGTAACAAGGTGGTTAGCCAGCGAACCATCGTTCCTTCCTCCCTGAAGGACGCCGTTGCACGGGACGTCGCCAGGCATCCATGCCCAAGCTCGTCTCTACGATTAGCTGTATACCCTATCCACGCAGGGCGTCTAGGCGAAGTGGGGCACCAGGCAGGCTGACCGAGGCATTAATAACGCCATTCGACGCGGAAAAATGGGCCATGGTAGTCAAAGCGTCCGAAGTTTGCACCTTCAAACAGCCCCAAGTCCTTCGAGAACCAGCCTTCATACATGTACCCTGCCTGGAAACTCAGCCGGTCGCAATAGCGAGGTGGGGCATAGCGAAGAGCCAGCTGGCCACCGGCATGCCAGAGTACACCTCCCTTGGATGCGCTCTCTTCTTCATACCCTGATTCGCCATCAATCATGGATTCAATACCGACACGGCCACGATACGATCCCCACTGAATTCCCACATCCATCTGGGCTGCGAGCGACAGGCCGCTATCGCGCCAGGGCAATTCCATCCGCATGCCTGCGCGAGGTCCAGCACCCACAAATTGCTGACGCACGCGAGCGACGATGTAGCTGGGATCTGTCACAACAAATTCAGAAGAAAAGCGATCTTGGAAGTCAGCCACGGTCAGGCGTGCGCTGAAATCCCATTGGGCCTTGATGACAGATAGCAGGCAGAAGCTGTCGGAGAGCACACCAAAATCGATTGCATGCAGCTCCGCTGAACGGTACAGACTGAAGAATGAGTCAATCGATGGTTCATAAAACGATTCATACGCATCACTGTACACACCACGATAGCCAAAGTACGGGTTCCACGCACCACGGTTCATGAGGCCAAACTCAAATCGGGGTGCGAGAGTCCAATCCAGCTTCGAGGTAAAAGCCACGTCACCATCGACCGTGGCATTTTTCATGCGTGGCTGCACGAACGCGAAATCCAAGTTGAAATAGTAGCTGGGCAGGTACGACTCTTCCACGACAGGAGGAGCAATGGAAGACAATTCCTGCCCTATCGCCGGGCTGGTGAATAAAGCAACCAGCAAAGCCAGTTGAGTGATTGTCTTCATGGCACAGTCTCGCAAAGTGCTGTTCATTCGAGAGACAGGAGATAGCGACCCTTCATCTTCTGTGCAAGACTGATCGATGTGCCATGCAACTTCCTGGAAAGCCAGGCACTTTGGCGAAAGAAACCTGGTAAACGAAGAAGCCCCCGTAGTATGCGGGGGCTACACAAGGGCTTTCTCAGGTTTTCTTATGGCCGATGGGCATCGTGGCATTCTTTACAACTGCCATTGATCTTGGTTATGGCAGTTTTAGCGTTCGCCAGGTCCTTCTTGCCTGCAGCACTGCTTAGCGTTTGTGCCTGCTTGGCGAGTTGTTCGGTGAGCTTCTTCCAGCTTTCGGCATCACCCTGTGGCGCCTTTTCCTTGCACAGATTGACACACATGGTGGAGAAGGCCTTGGCATTCTTTTCCACTGCGGCCCAGTTGGGTTGATCTTTGTCGATTTCAGTACTCAGTTGATGACGCAGACCACCCTTCTTGAAGCCTTTCTCCATGATCTCTTCGATTCCATCATGGGGCATGCGAGCGCCGAGACCCGTGAGCAAGGCCAGGCTGGCCAGTGCAGCCAGCATCAGTTTCAATGACTTCATCAGTCGATTCTCCGAAGACCAGATACGTAGAGTTGGGATAAACAGAACAGCGATACTTGTCAACCTCCCCCTGCAAGTCAACATACTGATGAAGTTCACATGAAGGCTCGCAATCTGGCGCTCGTTGAGGCAGAATAGTTACCTGGAGCAACGTGCTGTTCATCCACCCTCCCGAGGAGATGACCGTGACCCCAGCTCATGCTGAACTCTATCAGCAGTTGCTTGCCTTCCCTATCGATGGCCCTCTGCCAGTTCAGTATCCGTTTGCTCAAAGGCTCGCGGACGAGAATGGCTGGGATCGCCATTTTGCGGAGCGGGTGATCCTTGAGTACAAGCGGTTTCTCTTTCTGGTGGCCACGACTGGCCAACCGGTGAGCCCGTCCGATGAAGTTGATCAGGCCTGGCATCTTCATCTTGCCTACTCCAAGTCGTACTGGCAACGACTCTGCGGCGAGCTGTTGAATAAACCGATCCATCACAACCCTACAACT
Organism: Gemmatales bacterium; assembly: GCA_046350055.1. GTDB lineage: Bacteria > Planctomycetota > Planctomycetia > Gemmatales > HRBIN36 > JAEUIE01. Next base: position 2,225,371 of record JAXMBC010000001.1, read on the forward strand.
GGCGGATCAGCAGAATCGCATAAGTACCGTCAACAGTATGAACAAACCTTGCGGTACTACGAGGAAGCCTTCGGCAACAAGCCTCCTGCAGACATCTGGCCGCCGGTGGCAATTCGATTTAGTGCTGCGGCAGAAGGTCGCCGTATTATTCCATCCAGGGTATGGGTCATACCCCGGAGGCCTGTTTACCTTGGTCTTCAATACGCTGCACTGCTTCTATTGCTAATCCTGCCGCTTGGCTGTGCGGGCGACTGGAACCCGTTCAACCTTCATGGCATGCAGTTCTTTTACTTTTACATTCCCATGCTGGTGGCATCGTTCTGTTGGGCTGCGTACTATCGCAGCAAGGCAGGTGCCGGGATGGAGGGGCCGCCAATCGACGCAGCCCAACTCTCCTGGTCACAAGTAGCATACCTCGCCGGCGAGGCTCGTGTTTCCACTGCAGCACTGGCCCGTCTGGTGGAACGGGGGCAGGTGCAGATCGATCCCAACGATTCAAGCCAGCTTGTTACGGTTTCCGGGCAACCTGCGCCGCAGCATCCTGTCGAACTGGTTCTCTATCGAGCCATGCCTATCAGCCGATCCAGCCGGGAAGCCATGAAATCGATGAATCAGTCGGTAACCGGGGCCATGGTCGAGGAAGTGGAAGCTCTGCGTCAATCGGGGCTGGTCTTCACTCCAGGCCGGGCCTTCCATGTCACGTTCGTAGCGGCTTTGCCTTTGCTCTTCTGCCTGCTCTTCTTTGGCTTGCCGCGCATTCTCATGGGGCTGGAACGGGGGAAGGATACAGGAGGTATTCTGTTCTTCACAATCATTGTCGCTATCGGCACAGTAATCTCACTTTTTTCCCGACCTCGTATCACGCCACAAGGCAAGATGCTGCTGGCCGAGTTGCAGAACCGCTATCGAACGCCCAGCAAAGTCTGGCGCAAGGCTGATCAAGGCGAACATACGATGAACACAGGATTAGGCCTGGCTGTCGCCCTCTTTGGTACTGCTGCACTGGTGGGAACACCCATCGAACCGCTCAAGGAATGGTACCCGCGGCCTGGTAGCGATGGCAGCAGCGGAGGATGTGGCACCAGTGGCTGTAGCGGAGGGGGCGGCTGCGGTGGTGGAGGGTGCGGTGGCTGTGGTGGAGGCGACTGAGTTTTTGAGTCGATCTGTACTCAATCCAGAGCTTTTGCTATTCTCCCCAGCCTCGCGGAGGATCCATCGTGCCGGTGGGGATTGCGGAACAAATTGATGAACTGGATCAACTGCTGGATAAGCTCCTGCAGTTGCCCATCGACCGTGCCGTAGCCAGCACTGTCACCCCGCAACTCCGGCCTGTGGTGGAAGAGGAACCTGAAACCGCTGAGGGGATCCTGCGGTTTCCTCCAGTTGTGGAAGAGCCACCTCGCCATCCAACGCCCCCTTCGCTGTCGCTGCATGAGCCCCAAGCCACACCTGTCGAGGAGCTACCTGCTCACACTGAGCCGTTGGTGCAGTTGCCAGAAGAGCCACCTCCGCTGGAACCTGCACCAGAGGTAGTGTTGCCTCGGTTGCCCGAATCAGAGCCGCCACGGGTGCCATTGACTGATGAAGCCTTGCCGTGGATGGAAGATGAACCGCTGCCGGTACAGCTGGGGCAGGGGCCAAAAGTTGAGATAGTGCAGGGCCCTGATGTCGAAGTGGTTCGAGCTTCAGACTGGGTCGATCCCGATCCGGTGAATCCCGCGCCCCATCGCCCCAGTTCCTGGTTCTTCTGGCTGTTGTTTGCGTGCACCTGGCTGTTTGACCATACGCTGGGCCGGTGGTTTCCATTCCTGCGCCGTCCGACGGTGAAGTTCCAATTGGGACTCATCGGTGTCGCTCTGCTGGCTCTCAGCATCTACATCGCCTGGCAAGGACTGATGCGATGAGTCGTTGTGCTGCGGAGATCATTGCCCAATTGCAACTGCAGCCGCTGCCTGGTGAAGGAGGCTTCTACCGGGAAACGTATCGTGCTGCAACAAGCCCCGGTCAGCGAGCGACTGGGACAGCCATCTATTACCTGCTCACCAGCGAGACTGTCAGCCGATTCCATCGACTCCAGCAGGATGAAGTCTGGCACTTCTACCAGGGAGATGTGGTGGAACTGGTAATGCTGCAGCCCCATGGAACCTATCTGACGGTGACACTGGGACACGACCTGGCAACTGGCGAACAATGCCAGGTAGTGGTGCCTGCCCGCAACTGGCAGGGCGCCAGGGTAAAACCGGCGGGCCAGTGGGCCTTGATGGGATGTACCGTTGCGCCCGGCTTTGAGTTTGCCGATTGGGAACTGGGCACACGTGATGCACTCCTGACACAATTTCCACAGGCAGCAGATTGGATCGTACGACTGACATAGTCTCAGGTGCACCGTATCGACTTGCGGTATCAGTGGTTTTTGTCAGATTGATTCTCGACAACGCCTGTCCTGTCAGCGATCATCAATCGCTGATGTTTCCGTAAGTGAAATACTGGGAGAAGCAGTATGCCTAACAGCGAAGCCATTGGCGTGGTACGGGTTGCGATTGAATGGGCTTCGCTGGGTATCGAAGTCCTGGGGGCACTGGTCATTATTGCTGGCGTCATACAGGTGACTATCACCCATGGGACCATCCGGTTCCTTTTCAAGATGGAAACGCCTGGTGCATTTGAGAGCTATAAGCATCAACTGGGTAAGACTCTGTTGCTGGGGCTGGAGTTGCTTGTGGCGGGCGACGTAGTGCGGACTGTTGCCCTGGAACCGACGTTGAACAATGTCGCAGTCCTGGGATTACTGGTTTTAATCCGCACGTTTCTGAGCTGGTCGCTGTTTGTCGAAATCGAAGGACGCTGGCCCTGGCAGACCCGGGGAGTTGGCTTACCTCCAGCCGAGGGGAACTGAGTACTTTTTCAAGAGAAAAGCAACGATCCTGTCTATTTCGCTACTTCTCGTTCGTTATGGTAGTGTCAGCCAAGCCTGGCTGAGGGCGGCAGTCCTTGGTATGCCGCCGCCATTTCACCTGTCTGGAGTGCGATCATGAAGAAGTTCATCGTCAGTCTGTGTGTGGCATTATTGAGTCTGGGCGCCGCTGTGTGGGCGGGAGATGACAAGCCGGCAGGCAAGGCGACCTCGTCCCCGGCGTTCGAAGCCCTCAAGAAGCTGGTTGGGACCTGGACCGCCACCGGCCCCGAAGGCAAGGAAGTGACCACGCAGTTCCGTCTGACGGCTGGCGGTTCGGTGCTCGTGGAAACCCTCTTCCCCGGCAGCCCACAGGAAATGATCACCATGTATCACATGGATGGCAACGATCTCATCCTGACCCACTACTGCCTGCTCGGCAATCAGCCTCGCCTCAAGGCCATCTCGATGAATGACCCGAAGAAGCTGATGTTCAAAAGCACCGGCGGTACCAACATGAAGCCGGACGACATGCACATGGGCCAGGCTACCCTGACGCTCACCGATGCCGACCACTTCGAAGCTGACTGGTGCGCCTGCTCCGGCGGCAAGCCGGACGAAAGCCATCACGTGACCATGAAATTTACGCGGAAGAAGTAGTGGGTAACGTGCGAAGATGAGCGCCCTCACAGCCCTTGCTAGCCCCACATTCCGCACCTTGTTCAATCGGGCTCGGTGGTGGGCGACGGTGTTTTGTTTCAGGATATTATCCGCAACCCAAACTCCTGTCGAGCAGACAGGGTGGTCTTTACTAGAATGCGGTGCACCTCAATGACGCGCAACGGGAACTTCGCACGGACGTGGAGAAGTCGCGATGCTGAGTCAGTCGGCGGCAGCCGAGATGGCGGTGTGCAACCTGGGGCCGTGGCCGTTGTATCAGCCGCTGTTCCACGAACTGGATTTGCCGTCGCTCTTTGATCAGCACCTGCCGCGCGATCCACAGCAGGAGTATTCCCACGGCCAGGTGTTGCAATTGCTGTTGCACGCGCGGCTGAATCATCCCCTCGCCTTGATGAACGTGGCCCAGTGGGCCGAAGAGTCGGGAGTGGCCGCGTTGCAAGGCATCCCCGCCGACAAGCTCAACGATGATCGTCTCGGTCGCGCGCTCGACGCCTTCTTCGACCATCGCCATTCGCTGCTGGCCCATGTCACCACGGCGACCCTGAAGTGGGCCGACCTCCAACTCACGCGGCTCCACTTCGATCCCACCCACCTTACCTTCACCGGCAGCTACGATAGTTCAACGCCTCGTCCCGCGCTTTCGCCGCGAGAAGCCACACCGCAGGATGCCGCCCTGCCGCCGGCGCATCTGGGCCACGGCTACCTCAGCCGTCGTCGCATGATCAACATCGGCGTCGCGGCCTTTGTCGATGACATCAACTTCGTGCCGGTCTTCGTGCATCCGCTTGATGGCAACCGCAACGGCCAGACCGCCATGCGCGAGCAGTACGATCTGATGAAGCGTCTGCTGCCGTTGCCCGAAGGTTTGCTGATGACTTCCGACCGCGGCACGTTCTCGGCGGAGCATGTCGCCCGCCTGCATCGCGATGGTCGGCATGTGCTCTGCGCCGTGCCCTGGAACGACTACCAGAAGCTCTACGACCAGCGCGCCGAATCGCTACCGTGGAAGCAGGCCAGCTATCTGTCGCAGGAACAGCAGCGCCGCCGCGCCTGTCAGTCGTCGCTGGTGAAGGATCATTACGAACTGGCGGTGATCGACCATGACGTCATCGATCCGCAGCCGACGGCAGGGAAGAAGCAGCCCATCGCGGCACGGGTCATCTTCGTCAAGAGCACTGCTGGTTGGCGTGAAGCGGGACAGCGACGCGAGAAGAACATCGCCACGGTGAAGGCCGGACTTCAGAAGCTGAACGAGAAGCTGTTGCGAGGCCATCCGCAATGCACGCCGGTGAAGATTCACCAGCAGGTGGCGGCGCTGATGGGCAAGAGAGCGGTGAAGTCATTCTTCACCTATGAGATGGTGCCGCTGACCCCCGAAGAACAGGCCGCGCTGCCCCAGCCCAAAAGCGGACATCAGCGGGCCAAGCATCGTCTTGTCTGGAGCTTCGACGAAGCGGCGGCGACAGCGGATGCCCGCTACGATGGCCTCGCTGCCCTGGTGACCACCGCTCCGCAGACGACGAGTGGCGACGCCCTGTTCACCATTTACAAACAGCAGGCGTATATCGAACGGTCGCATCACGAATACAAGACGCCGCTGGCCGTGGCACCCGTGTTCCTCAAATCGCCCCGCCGCGTGGAGGCGCTGGTCTGTTTACTGATGCTCGCCCTGCAATTCCGTCAGGTCGTGGAACGTCGCTACCGTCTCCGCCATGCCGAAGATCAGGAACAGAGTGAACGTCGCATGACCGCCGAAGTCCTGGAGCGTGCCTTCCGCACCTGCCCCATCATCACCTGGACAGAAGCAGGCCGCAATGTCATGACGCCGTCGCAAGTGAATCCCCGTCAACGTGACATCCTCGTGTCACTCCGCTTCCCCTCCCTCCACCGACAACTCCTCCCCACCGCCCCTCCGGATGATACATTGACCCCGCCTTCCCCACCTTGCCCCACGACCCAAGGTGCGGAATGTGGGGCTAGCGCGACGTGCTGTGAGGGCACTCATTCTCGGATATTGGCGATGGTTGAATGGCTTTCCTATCCAAGTAGAGTTTGATCCATCCTTGTATCATGGTAAAATGCTTCAGACTGGATTGTGGAGGTATTTGAAATGACACAGATTCTGCACGGTACCGTTCGCGGTCGCTCTATTGAAATTGAGGAAGAACTGGGCTTGCTGGATGGCCAGGCAGTTGAAGTGAAGATTACTGCGTCCAAGCCACGCCTCACGGGAAATGGATTGCAGCGTTGTGCCGGGGCGCTGGCTGCTTGCTGGTCCGAGGAAGATGATCACATATTGAACGAGATTCACAGGGAGCGAAAGACAAGTAGTCGACGTGAGATTCCTGAATGAGTTTTCTACTGGATACCGACACGTGTTCATTCCATTTGAAGCGACCGGCTGGCTTAATGCATCGCTTTGTTCAACATGCGGGAACGCTTCATTTATCGTCAGTCGTGTTGGCTGAACTCGACACCTGGGCGTTTCGTCGGCCAAATCCAGTACCGCTGCTTCATACCATCACGCATGATCTTTTACCCGAAGTCACTCTGCTTGATTTCGATGCAGCGTGTGCCATGCGGTTTGGCCAGGAACGAGGCATACTGCTTCAGCATGGTATTCAGATTCCCACCGCTGACCTCATGATTGCCTCGACGGCTTTGGTCCACAACCTGACGCTGGCCACTCACAATATTGCTGATTATCAGAACATTCCAGGGCTACGCTTGGTGGATTGGTTTGTACCGTAACGAAACGTATGCCGTCATGCATGATCAATTCTGCTATTCCGAACACATCGCCCGAAATGCATCGTGGGATAGCCTTCCGCATTCAAGTAATGTAGGGTGTGTCGCCGCGCGGGATTGGCGGTGTAGAGATGTCCTGCAGAAACAAAGCAAGACGCACCATAGATTTCGCGGCATTGGTGTGTCTCGCTGCTGGTTCGTGGAAGCTCAAGTGCCAGGAAACTCTAGGCCGTGAACCTTTCCACTCTACCATGATCATAGTTGTTCCCAGTCCTTACTGAGTTGATCAACTATGAATTTCCTTCGTCTGCCTTTTTATGATGAGTTGGAACCCGCCAGCAATATCCTCCTGGCCGGAGCGGGGGGTGGCTTTGATATCTTCAGTAGTCTGCCTTTGTACTTTGGCCTGCACGCCGCAGGCAAGAAAGTCCATCTCGCCAACCTGTCGTTCTCGCACCTGGAAGGAGTGAATGGGCCACGGCTGCATCCCGCTCTGCTCGAGATTAACGCAGACTCACGCGTCTCTCCTGACTACTTCCCCGAGTACTACCTCTCTCGCTGGTTCCGTCAGCAAGGGAAGGAGGTGCCTGTCTACTGCTTTGATAGGACCGGCTGTCAGCCGATTGCTGAGGCATACCGGACCCTGGTTCAACATCTCCAGATCGACACAGTCATTCTGGTCGATGGCGGTACCGACAGCCTGATGCGGGGAGACGAAGCCGGACTAGGCACTCCAGAAGAAGATATGGCCAGCATTGCTGCCGTTGACGAACTGGCAGATGTGCGAAAGTACCTCATGTGTCTGGCCTTCGGCGTGGATAGTTATCATGGTGTCTGCCATACTCATGCGTTTGAAGCCATCGCCGATTTGACCCGACAGGGTGCGTTCCTGGGAGCGTTGACCTTGCTGCAAAAGATGCCAGAGGTACAGCAGTATATCCAGGCAACGGAATCAGTGTTTGCCGCGATGCCGCATCATCCGAGCATTGTCAATGCTTCAGTGCTTTCCGCTCTCGAAGGCCAGTTCGGCGATCACCATCGTACGAAGCGCACACAAGGCAGCATTCTCTGGATCAATCCATTGATGACGATCTACTGGTTCTTCCATCTGGAGCCAGTCGCCCGCCGGGTTCAGTATCTTCCTGAAATCAGGAAGACTCAGACTTACTTTGACTTGGTGGAAGCCATCGAAGCCTTCCGCGGCCGATGCGAGAAGCTGCGAGAGAGGAGCACTATTCCGGATGCAAGTTTTCGGAAGAGGAGGTAGTAACGCAGGGAGTATCGACGAGAGACATGGGCGATGTAGAGATGTCTTGCTGAAACAAAGCAAGACGCACCAGAGCTCGCGTGACGTTGGTGCGTCTTGCTAATGGGTCGCGAGAACGCTTTTGCCATGAAGGTCTACGCGGCGACACACCCTACGGACTATGTGTCTAGGTCAACTTCCGCCATCATCATCCTTCCAATCGAGAAACGAAGCTCTGACGTGCCCCATAGCTGAAAATTGTGTATCATGTTTTGCGACAAATTACTAAGCGTTGCACGATACTCCTGTTCGAGTTGCAGCAGTAACTCCTCATGTGATAACTGAGTTGGTTCATCCACACTGAGCATCTCTATCTCGCATTCAAGGTGCCTGACCTGCATCCTTTTCCATTGAATCTTGTCCTCTTTTGTACTCGCATCAAGAGTGTTTGTTGCTGGATCAATAAACCTGCCAGGATTCTGAGCAAGATACATTCCAAAATCAGCGTTAGCTCTGATGTCGATTTCTACTTTGTTTACCTTGTCTCGCGATCTCAATCTGTATTCCAGAACCAATTCGTCCCAGAGTGATTCTATATCTGCAACGCGGTCAATAAGTCCTGTTGCTGGCTCGCAGAGAAACTTCTGATTTAAAATAGCGTCTTCAAGTTCAGCGATGAATTCATGCTTCGCGTGTTCTCTTTGAAACACCTCTTTGTACATTTCGCCAACTCTATGCCCGAATCGAGTTCGTTTTGGCCCTTTCCAATCATCTGATAGTATCTTGAGAAGAAGTTCCAATCCATAAACCATGTTGACAAAGTAGTCGATTAAGACTTCAAGCCCAAGAGCTGGTTCATTACTAATGCTACCATATCTAGTAATGATTTTGGCAATCACTTCCTTGGCGCGTTTTCTCTTAATTCGCACCATATAAATTGCTTCTTCATAGGTGGCGTTTGTCATAATTTCTCCTAACCAGTTTCCTACTCCTCCTCCTCCCGCAGTTTCGCCAGCACGCTGTAATCCTCCAGCGTGCTCGTATCCCCCGTCGAAGCTCGGCCGGCGGCGATGTCTCGCAGGAGCCGGCGCATGATCTTCCCCGAACGTGTCTTCGGCAACGAATCAGTAAACCGAATCTCGTCAGGCCTCGCCAGCGCTCCGATCTCCTTTGCCACGTGGGCCATTAGCACCTTCTTCAACTCCTCCGAAGGCGGATGGGCGCGGTCGAGTGTGACAAAGCAGACGATACCTTCGCCTTTGATCTCGTCGGGCTTGCCCACCACCGCGGCCTCAGCCACATAGGGGTGGCTCACCAGGGCCGACTCCACTTCCATTGTGGAGAGCCGGTGCCCGGCGACATTGAGGACATCGTCTACTCGGCCCATGACCCAGTAGTAGCCGTCCTCATCCTGCCGGGCGCCGTCGGCAGTGAAGTAGACGTGGGGGACCTGGCCCCAGTAGCCATCGCGGTAGCGGTCGGGGTTGCCGTAGATGGTACGCATCATGGCGGGCCAGACCTGCTTCATGACCAGGAAACCGCCACTGCCTTTCGGCACCGACTTACCCTCTTTATCAACGATATCGGGAACGACGCCCGGCAAAGGTTTACAGCACGACCCTGGCTTGGTGGGGGTAGCGCCCGGCAGTGGCGACATCAGGATCATGCCTGTCTCTGTCTGCCACCAGGTATCGACGATGGGCAGCTTGCCTTTGCCGATGACGTTGTGGTACCACATCCAGGCTTCGGGGTTGATCGGCTCGCCGACGGAGCCGAGCAGACGCAGGCTACTGAGGTCGTGGCTGTTTGGATGCTGATCGCCCCAGCGGATAAAGGTGCGAATGGCAGTTGGAGCAGTGTAGAGGATGCTGACCTGGTATTTCTCGATGATGTCCCAGAAGCGGTCTTCCTTCGGTGCGTTCGGGGCACCTTCATAGAGGACGACCGTGGCCCCATTGGCAAGTGGGCCGTACACGACGTAGCTGTGCCCGGTGATCCAGCCGATGTCGGCGGTACACCAGAAGGTGTCGGTTTCCTTCAGGTCAAAGACCCAGCGCGTGGTGCACATGGTACCAAGGAGGTAGCCGCCGGTGCTGTGTTGCACACCTTTGGGTTTGCCGGTGGAGCCGGAGGTATAAAGGATGAAAAGGGGATGCTCGGAGTCGAGGTGTTCGGGTTCGCAATGCGGGGCAGCACCGGCCATCAGGTCGTGCCACCAGAGATCACGGCCAGGGTGCATGGTAACACTGGAGTTTGCCCGGTTGAAGACAATGCACTTCTGCACAGTGGGCGACTTGGCCAGGGCTTCGTCCGCGTTGGCCTTCAGGGGGATGAGCTTGCCGCGGCGGTAGCCGGCGTCAGCAGTGATGAGCAGCTTGGCTTCAGCATCGTTATTACGATCGGCCAAAGCATCCGCACTGAAGCCGCCAAAGACCACGCTGTGTGTCGCCCCGATGCGGGCACAGGCGAGCATGGCAATGACTGCTTCCGGCACCAGCGGCATATAGATGGTGACACGGTCGCCTTTGGTGATGCCGAGCAGTTTGAGGGCGGAAGCGAACTTGTTCACTTCCCGATAGAGGTCCTGGTAGCGCAGCACACGAGTATCGCCAGGCTCGCCTTCCCAGATGATGGCCGCCTTGTTGCGACGTTCGGTGAGCATGTGTCGATCAACGCAGTTGTAGCAGGCATTGGTCGTGGCCCCGACGAACCACTTGCAGAAGGGTTCTTTCCATTCGAGGACTTTGTTCCAGGGCTTGTACCAGTCGAGAAGTTGGGCCTGAGCCGCCCAGAATTCCTCGGGCTTATCTTTTGCCCAATTCCAGAGATGTTCGTAGTCAGCCATGCTTTTGATATGGGCATGCCTGCTGAACTCCTCGCTGGGTGGGAAGACGCGGGATTCTTTGAGGACGGAGGTGATGTTGTTGGACATGGGAGGGAGGCCCGTGGCTGGAATGATGGGGATAGGATATGGGGGAAAGTGCAGGTGGCCTACCTCTACTTCTGTGGCATTGTGGCTTGAGGTGGCATGCTGGTACGAAGACTTTGTTAACACATTGAAATTTCGGTGGTCATCACCGAATATTCAAGGTATATTATTGTCATGATCCAGCGTCCGCGTGAAGAGAAACTCCTGAAGGCTTTGCTGCAACGTGCCCCGGTGGTGGCTATTCTGGGTGCCCGGCAGGTAGGCAAGACCACTCTTGCTCAAACTGTTGCCAAGGAGAGTGGTGGGCCGGTCACGACGTATGACCTGGAGAACCCCGACGATGTGGCCCGGCTGGCGGAGCCGATGCTGACGCTGAAGAGTCTGCGTGGGTTGGTGGTGATTGACGAAGTGCAGCGACGGCCGGAGTTGTTTCCTATTCTGCGTGTACTGGCTGATCGGCCCCGCAAGCCAGCTCGGTTCCTGCTGCTTGGAAGTGCCTCACCGGAACTGTTGCAGCAATCGTCCGAGTCGCTGGCAGGGCGGATTGTCTACCATGATCTGAGTGGTTTTTCGCTGGAGGAAGTGGGCAATGACAATCTCGAGAAACTATGGCAACGAGGTGGATTCCCGCGTTCATTCCTGGCGCGTTCTCCAGCGGAGAGTATCGCGTGGCGGCAAGATTTCATCCGCACCTTTCTCGAACGTGATCTGCCGGAACTGGGAATTACGATAGGCTCGACTACACTGCGTCGGTTCTGGACGATGGTTGCCCACTATCATGGGCAGGTGTGGAATGCCTCGGAGTTTGGCCGGTCGTTCGGCGTATCGGATACCACGGTACGGCACTATCTGGATATTCTCACAGCTGCGCTGGTGATCAGGCAATTGTCCCCTTGGCATGAGAATCTCGCGAAGCGTCAGGTAAAGGCACCAAAGGTGTTTATTCGTGACAGCGGCCTCTTGCATAGCCTGCTTAATTTACGCTCACAAGCTGATCTGGAAGCACATCCCAAATTAGGAGCATCGTGGGAAGGATTTATGATTGAACAAGTCATTCGTCATTTGGGTGCTCGCCCGGAGGAGTGTTATTTCTGGGCGACGTATGCTGGCGCAGAACTGGATCTATTCGTTGTGCGAGGCAGACAGCGGCTGGGCTTTGAAATCAAGCGAACCAGTTCGCCGCACCTGACGCCATCGATGCGTTCTGCATTAACCGATTTGCGACTGACCCGATTGGATGTGGTACATGCGGGAGAGCATACGTTCGCCATGAGTAAATCGGTGCGTGCAGTGGCGGCGAGCCGATTGTTGAAGGACCTGCCACGCCTATAAGCTTGCCTTGAATAATCGGTGTTAGACAACGAATATTCAAGGTACACTCTTTGCTTGAGGCATCAGCAATGACATTCTGCCCGAATCGCGATATCATGACCCTTCGGTCTGAGTGGTAGCCTCTCCTGAACATGATTGAGACACCCGAACACGAGGAGTTGGCATGTCGATTGGTTTGGATACGCTGGCTCATGCAGTGAAGACGAAGATCGTGGCGACGGTCGGCCCGGCATCTGAGAGCACTGCGATGCTCAGTAATCTGGCCCATGCCGGGGCGGATGTATTTCGTCTCAATTTTGCTCATGGTCAGTGGGACTGGCACACCAGTGTGCTGGACCGTGTCCGTCGCGATGTTTCTGCTGCGGTACGCAAACCCATTCCCATCCTGCAGGACCTGGGCGGCCCAAAGATACGCCTCGGCGAATTGCCAGGCGGTAACTTCGCCTGCAACCTGGGCGATCATGTCTTCTTCGTGCGTGAGCCAAGCATCAAGCCGGGCGAATTTGCCTGTTCCTATACAGGGCTAGTGGATGATCTGAACGAAGGGGACAACGTGCTGCTGGCCGATGGCAGCGTCGGGCTGGAAGTGCTCAGCAAGACTCAGAACGCTGTCGAGGCACGGGTGACGTTGCCAGGCATCGTCTACAGCAAGCAGGGCATCGCAGCTCCGAATGCCAGGCTGCAACTCAGTGGCTTGACGGAGAAGGATCTCAAAGATCTCGACTGGTCAGCAGCCAACGAAGTAGATTTCGTCGGCATGAGCTTTGTCCGCCGACCTGAGGATATCGAACGACTGCGTCAGGAACTCGATGCACGGAAGTGCACGGCCCATATTGTTGCCAAGATAGAGAAGGCGGAAGCACTGGAATGCCTGGACGACATTATCCGCCAGACAGACGTGGTGATGGTGGCGCGAGGCGATCTGGGTGTGGAAATTGATCTGGCACGGGTACCCGTGATACAGAAACGCATTATCCAGCGCTGCAAGGCTTTAGGTGTGCCTGTCATCACAGCGACGCAGATGCTCGAATCGATGCGCATGAGCAACCGACCCACTCGTGCTGAAGTAACAGACGTGGCCAATGCCATTCTGGATGGAACCGATGCCATCATGCTTTCGGCGGAGACAGCTTCAGGACAGTATCCCGTGGAAGCGGTCACGATGATGAATCGGATTGCCCAGGAAACCGAGCGGACTCTGCGAACTGCTGCCATCGAGTTAGGTACTGCTTTTGAGGGTACCCTTTCCGAAGTGGTGCAGGCGACCGTGCAGGCAACGGGAGTGCTGGCAGAACAGGCGAAGGCATCACTGGTGATTGTTACTACACGCACCGGGCGGGCAGCGGTAGCACTTTCCAAACAGCGGAACCGTACCCCTACGCTAGGGTTGTCAGATGACCTGGGACAGGTACGGCGGATGGGCTTGTACTGGGGCGTGGTGCCCATCTACTTCCCGGAGCCCATTGATACTGTGGAACGGGTGAAGAAGGTGACTGAGTGGGCGAAGAAGGAAGGTTACGTCAATTCTGGTCAGCGTGTGGTCTATCTGCTGGGTGCATCATGGTCGGACAGCGCATTAACAACAGTGATGGTGCAGGAAGTTTCCTAGCCGTTAACCTGGTAGTTGAAACACTTTCTTGCAAACGGGGCATTGGATGTGCATGCCCCGGAACCGTGCTTCCACTTCGAGTGCGTGGCCATTGGGGCAGGTGAACTGTAATGTTGCCAGTTCTTCCTGCTGCAGGGCTGCAATCTGCACCTGCATCATTTCTGAACCGGAGAGATTATGCAAGCCGGTCGGAGCACGCTTCTGTACCGGTGGTGGAGCCGGGGCTACATCGTCATCAACCAGTTCTGCCGGAGGAGGTAGCACCAATGCCTCTGGTGGTTCTTCGCGCACAGGTGGAGGAGCGATGCGGCCTGAGCCGGGCCCGGTGAGTCGTCCGGAACGGGATTTCTTGATGATGGGTGCAGCCTTGGGTGCCTCCATCCCTGATTTCTCCAACTCCATATGAAACTGGGTATCGACCACCTCAAACGCGAACTCATCTTCATGTACCGTTGCAGCTGTGAGTAGAGCCGGTGGAGGCTGTGGAGGCTCGACAGGCAGGGGTTGCAGTTCCAGAGTTGGTTCTTTCACCACTTCAGCCATCAAGGGAGCCGGGTCGTCGTTGGATTCACCAGTTAGGACGGCAGGGGGACGCGGGATTCGTTCCGCAGGCTTGTGCACGGTTATCTGGTTGTACTTGACCGTTGGCTCTGTTGATCCCACCTGAACGGGAGGAGGTGGCGGGGCCTTCCTGGCAGGAGGCGGTGCAGGTGGTGCAGCTTTCTTTTTAAACAACTCCGGTTTCGCCTGGCCCAGGGTGGAGCCGTCTGCCGTCAGGAGATGACTAGCCTTCATGGAGACAAGCTGCTGGCAGGACGGGCAACGAACTTCCTTGCCGAGGTATTTCTGTTTCACCCGGAGGATATGTCCCTGGATGCACTGCACTTCGTATTTCGCACCCGGCGCTTCGCCTGGTTTTGCCGGTGAAACATGTACCACAGCCTGGCACATAGGACACATCAGCCGCTGGCCAATGTGCGTGGCATCAATCTCCAGGATGTGCCCGAGCGGACACTTGATCTGAAACACAACCACCTCGGGACGTGACACGCCAGGGTCAGGCCGACCACAGCGCAGGTGATCCACTCAGTATACCATCCTGGCATAGGGCGATAGAAGGCTGCAACTTCCACTTCTTACCAATTCATGAGAAGTGTACCCCATGCCAGCCCTGCGCCAAATCCACTCATCACGACTTTCTTGCCGGGGGCGATGAGCCCCATACTCATAGCCTCTTCCAGAGCCAGAGGCACCGAGCCAGCCGAGGTGTTACCATACTTCCGGACGTTGGCATGTACCTTTTCGCGTGGTATGCCCAGCACATCCGTTGCTGCATGAATAATCCGTATATTGGCCTGGTGGGTAATGAAATAGTCGACATCAGACACAGCCAGGCCCACATAATCCAGCACATCCGTAATGCTGTCGCTGAGCGTGGTGACAGCCCAGCGGAAGACTGCCCGTCCATCCATCTTCAGATACTGCAAGCCCTGATGGAGCATTTCGGGCTCAGGAGGGATGCGGCTGCCACATCCGGGTCGCACCAGCATGTCGGAGCCCGCACCATCTGATCCCAACTGGTAGCTGGCAATGCCTGTGTTCACGTCGCTGGCTTGCAGCACCACCGCACCAGCACCATCGCCAAAAAGGGGATACGTTTTAGGATCCAACGGATTGGCAATGCGCGAGTTGGTGTCGCCGCCAATGACCAGTACTTTCTTAGCCAGGCCCGCTTTGATATAGGTTGCCCCGGTGACAAACGCATAGATGAAGCCTGCACAGGCTACATTGATATCCATCGCGGCACAGCGCAAACCGAGTTTGTGTTGCAGTACGTTGCCGACAGCAGGGAACGAGGTATCCGGGGTGTAGGTGGCAACCAGGATCAGATCAATCTCGTCGGGAGCAACATTGCCCCGCTCGAGACACTGCCTGGCTGCTTCGTAACAGAAATCACTGGTAGCCTGGTGAGGCAGTGCATGCCGACGTTCCACAATGCCCGTGCGGCGAACAATCCAGTCGACGTCACAGTTGAAATGCTGGCTGAGAATCTCGTTGGTGACCAGACCATCAGGCACATAGCAACCACACGATACGACACGTACACCAAGTATGCTGTGGCATGGTGGCCGAGGATGCGCGGGCAATTCTGTCTTCTCTACCAGACTGGGGCCATCATGATTCATTACAACGGGAACCTGCATGAAGCAAAATCAATTGTCTATGATAGCAGAGGGCGGGGAAGATTCCATGTGAGTCGATCGTCATGAACAAGACAGTGCGACATGTTGGTATTTTGATATTTGATGAAGTGGAAGTACTCGACTTCGCTGGACCGTTTGAAGTTTTCTCTGTAACTGACTGGCAGAGTGATCCCAGACCTTTTCAGGTGTCACTCATCGCAGAAAAGGCCAGTTCAGTAATGGCACGCAATCAGTTTCGTGTGCTGCCGCACTTTACGCTTACTGATCATCCGCCACTGGATATCGCATTAGTGCCTGGAGGATTTGGCACCCGCCGCGAAATGCACAATCCTGTGGTGCTTGACTGGGTGAAGCAGCAGGCTGCCAAGGCGGAACTACTCCTTTCAGTTTGTACGGGCTCTATCGTCCTGGGTGCAGCAGGCTTGCTGGACGGTCTGCCTGCTACGACACATCACTTGCGCTTTGACCTGCTACGGCAGACTTCACCGGGATGTGTTGTCAGGGAACAGCAACGCTATGTGGATGCGGGCAAGATCATCACGTCGGGTGGAATTGCAGCAGGCATTGATATGAGCTTGTATGCGGTAGCCCGGCTGCTCGGCGAACAGACTGCCCGTAAGACAGCGGAGTATATGGAGTATCCTTTTCCAATCACCAAGAGCTGAGTCAGGGTCTTATTTCAAGCTTTGCCACAGGTACCAGCTGGCCACGGTACGATAGGGAGCATAGCTGTCTCCGCGGGTGAGCATGTAGGCTTTGTCGGGCATTGCTTTCAGGCCATCCATTTTCTTGATGGCGGCGCGGATACCCAGGTCGTCGATCGGCCAGACGTCGGGCCGTACCAGCCCGAACATCAGGAACATCTGTGTGGTCCATTTGCCGATACCTCGCACTGCCACGAGATGCTCAGTGATGGCATCGTTCTCCATCTTCGGGAATAGTTTGAGAGGGAGTTCGCCGCTCAAGGAACGCCTGGCGAGATCGTGCATGGCAGCTGTTTTTGTATTGGAGAGGCCGATGCTTCGCAGATCGTCGTGTTCGAGCCGGAGCACACTCTCCGGGGTGACTTTGCTCGGCTTCACCTTGTCAATCAGCCTGTCCCGAATCGTCGCAGCTGCCTTCAAAGACAGCATTTGACTGATGATCGAGAAGCTGAGCACACGGAAATACTCCGTCTGCTTCACGGGACGAGGAGCAAAGTCACCCACGCTGGTGATGATCTTTTTCAGCTTCTTGTCACGCTGCAAGTGCAGCATGGCGGCGGGAAGATACTCCATGAGACTGTCACTCACTGCGATTAGGCGGGTGGACCATCAGGTAACAGTGCACGGTTGCCAAAGACCGGCTTCCAGGGGCGAATCTGCCAGCGGAGGAAGATTCCCTCACGATGGAAGGGGTCGTCGTGGATGAAAGTTCGTAGCTGGGTCTCATCCTCTGCCTGGTAGATGATCAGTGCGCCGGAATCGTCGGTGCAGGGTCCTGCTGCCAGGAGATTGCCCGATTCCAGCAGCTTCGTCAGGTGTTGCCGGTGTGCTGGACGCACCTGGGCAATTTTCTCGGTACTGCGCGTGTAGTCATAGAGTACAGCGTAGATCATGATGGTCTCGCATTTCAACGTTAGCTTGGCATTCCCCGCGGCATTCTAAAGTCCCTACTTCTCCGGCCACCAGATCACCAGTACCAAAGCAGCAAGGGCACAGAGCAGCCCGACCATATCGGTGAGCAGACTCCATGTATGAGCAGGGCCGAATGCAGCATTGGCTCTCTCTGCTACGGCGGCATCACTGGAGTAGCGGTCGGTCCGCAGTTCATGCACCTTGGGACCAAGCACAGTGAGGTTGGTGACAACGCATCCCAGCCCGATCACCAGAATGATCACTCGCAGTTTGCCTGCCCAGCCTGGCGTATTCCACCACCATAGCGATGTCGCCATGGCCAGCACAGCGCACACTGCCTGAAATGGAAAATAGCGGGTGAAGGCCAGATCCAGAAACTCACCTGCCAGTCTGGTGCCTTGCTGCTCGGTATTGAGTTGCAGCCAGTTACCTGTAGTGGTCGCCAGTTTCTTCATGGCTTCGATGGTAGGCAACGCAATGAAGAAGGCAAAGAAGATCACTGCTCCGGACCAGGCAGCAAGAGCGAAGAGGTGTACTACTTTGATGAGTTGAATCATACTGCAAACCGCCTGCACTGCTTGAAAAACGTCAGAGGGTTGTGAAATACCACCTGGTCAATGACAGCCTGCGGATGGCCGCGTCGCTTCATTTCCTGAATGAACTCAGGCACTGCCAGTGGGTCCGACTTGCCCCAGTCACCGGCAGAGTTGACCATGATCCGTTCGGTGCCGTATCGCTCTATAACATCCGCTGCCCGGGCGGGGGTGCATTTGGTAATCGGGTAAAGGGTCATGCCGCACCAGTGTCCCGCATCGAGTGCCAGCTTGACGGTATGCTCTTCGACGTGATCGATCAGGATGCGGTGAGGCTTCAGCCTGCTCTCGCTTTGGACCATGTCGAGAATCATCCGCGTCCCCTGGTACTTGTCTTCCAGGTGAGGCGTGTGGACGAGGATCAGTTCATCAGTCTTGCGAGCGAGTTCGAGATGCTCCAGGAAAACAGTCGCTTCATTGCGGGTGTTCTTGTTAAGGCCGATCTCGCCGATCCCCAGCACGTTGGGGCGATCGAGAAATTCGGGGATGAGCTTGATCACATCACGCGAAAGCTGCACATTCTCTGCTTCCTTGGCGTTGATGCACAGCCAGGAATAATGCTTGATGCCGAACTGAGCCGCCCGCCTGGGTTCGACCTCGACGAGATGGCGGAAGTAGTCGCGAAACCCTTCCGCGGACCCTCGATCAAACCCCGCCCAGAAGGCTGGTTCGGAGACCAACTGACACCCCGCGTAGGCCATCCGTTGATAGTCATCGGTGACACGAGAGATCATGTGGATATGGGGGTCGATGTACACGGCATCTCACCTGCTGCAAGGACAAAGGCTTGCGGATATTGTATCAAGCGGAGGTAGCTATACCGCAAACGCTTTCCGCAGCATGGCAAGGCTCTTGGGTACTGCCGTCAACGGTGATTCCTTACCTTCGAATTCGAGCGAGAGCATTCCCTTGTAGTGATGCTTTTTCAGCATGGCAGCAATGCGGGGGTAGTCGAGCTCGAGTGTGTACCAGGTTCCTCCGCCGTAGTACGTTTTGGTCTGCATCAGCACCGTTTCGTCAGCCAGCTTTTCAAGCTGCTCGTAGCGATCTTCCCCCAGGAAATTGCCGGTGTCGAGGGTTACTTTGAGCCAGGGAGATTTGAGAGCATGCACCACTCGCAGTACCCCTTCTGCGGTAAGGCCCAGGCCCCAGTGGTTCTCCAGCCCCATCACTACCCCACACTTCTCAGCCACGGGTAGCAGTTTCTCGAAGCTACCAATCACCCAGCCGAAGCCATCGTCATCGGTATAGCCAGGCAGGCGTGGCTCGATTCCTTTATTGGCCATAAGTTCATCGAAGTTCTTGCTGGTGTTCCATCGCCCCGTGTTGACCCGCATGGTGGGAATGCCCATGGCTGAAGCTAACTCCAGGCACTTGGAGGTGTGATCGATGTTCTTCTTTCGCTCTGCTGCATCGGGGGTGACAAAAGTCTGGTGGGTGGAGAAGCCATTGAGGGACAAGCCATTGACGAAGGCCCGGCGTTTGAGCTTCTGCAAGTAGCCCGGTGTCTCTTCAGTCATCTGACGATGCAGGATTTCAAAGGCATCGAAGCCCATTTCGCCCGCGAGGTCGATGTTCTTCTCCAGGTCACGCAGGTCGTCGTTCTTAAATTGCCAAAAGGAGTAGCTGGAGACACCAATGAGTGGTGGCCGGGCAGGGGGCTTCTGGTCGGCAAAGCTGAGCGTCGGAAGCAGGGTACTGCCAGCCGCTGTGGCCAGGAGTTGACGACGGGTGGGGTGCATGGTGAATCCTCAGGAATGCTATGCATTGTACAGGAAAGCCAAACGGAGATGCGGTAGAGCATCTCCGTTGCAGGATTCAGGGAGTGTTACTTTTTGGCGTTGCTCAATGCCAGCAGTGCGAAGGAGGTCACCAGGTTGGCGTCCCCTTCCATCCAGCGATCCTGTTCATTGACCCAACTGCCATTGGTCTGCTGAGTCTTGGCCAACTGTGCAACCAGATCTTTTCGCCAGTCGTGCTTCACACCCTTGTCGTCCACAATCTCATCCAGGCCGAGCACTTTGAAGGCCTTGGTCATCGTGTTGTAGCCATAATAAAGGCCATGTTTCTCGCGGCCTTTGGGCATCCCGACATTCACTTCCATCGAGTAGTTCTTTCTCACCCAGTTGAGAGCTTCGACCACGCGGCGGTCGTTCTTGTCAACGCCTGCGTAGATCATACTTTTGATGCCGGCATAGGTGATGCTGCCATAGCCAGGGCCGGGGCTGGCGTCGTTGGCTTTTTCATTGGCCTTGGTTTCCATGGGGTTGTAGATGAAGCTGCCATCGTTGTACTGACTAGCCCAGGGCTGATCCTGATGCTCACCTTTCAGGTTCTGACTGCGGCTCAGAAAGAAGGTGGCCTTTTTGAAGGCGGGGTTATCCTGCTTTACTCCAGCAGCATTGAGGGCTTCGAGGGCGAAGCCGCTATTGCTCATATCAGGGCGGTTCTTGCTGTCGTACCCGAACCCGCCGTAGAAGGTATCGGTGGTGGTTTTGCCTTCCTCCTCGTCCCACTGCAGGCCAATGAGGAACTTTGCGCCTGCATCAACAACCTGCTGGTATTTGCCATTCTTATTTGCAGCGGCAAAAGCCATCACGTTGACGCTGGTGACGTAGTTCTTGAGCTGTTGCTTGGGATTCGAGCCAGCGATATGGCCTTCCTTGCTATTGATGAGCTTTTCCAGGTAAGCCAGGCCATTCTTCACCATGGGATCATCAAGACTCACGCCCGATTTGATAAGAGCTGTAACCACAATGCCAGTGATACCAATGTGCTTATCACCACTCCAACTGCCATCAACTCCCTGCGTACTGCGGAGGAAGGCGATGGCCTTTTCGGTAAGCTTGTCAGCTGAGGGCGTGTCCTGGCTGATGGCAGTGACGGAAAGGAGAAATAAGGTCACGGCGCTGACTGCGAACTTCATGATGGATCTCATACCAGGGATTATCATCCATCATTATAGTGTCTGGCACAGGACAATTGGCATGGGCGTTACTTCTTCCCTCGCTTGAACAGGAAGTTCGCCAGCATCTTGAGTGGATCAAAGTACTCGTCCACCACCCGTTCCTTGAGTGGAATGATGGCGTTATCGGTGATGTGGATGTGCTCCGGACACACCTTGGTGCAACACTTCGTGATGTTGCAATACCCCAGGCCATGCTCGTTCTTCAGGGCATCGATGCGGTTGGCATCGTCGATGGGGTTCATCTCCAGGGCTGCAGTGTAGACGAAGAATCGGGGGCCGATGAACTCGTCGTGCTTGTGGTGATCCCGCAGTACATGGCAGACATCCTGGCACAGGAAGCATTCGATGCACTTACGGAATTCCTGGGGTCTGTCGATGTCGCTCTGGTTCATCGTCCACGTGCCGTCTTTCCGATCAGGCTTCGTCGGAGTGAGCTTCTTGATCTTCTTCTTGACCTCGAAGTTCCATGATACATCAGAGACGAGGTCGCGCATGTGGGGGAAGGCCCGCATCGGCTCCACTGTCACCGGCTGGTCGCTCGGCAGCGACTTGATCTGGGTCATGCACATGAGCTTGGGCATGCCATTGATCTCGGCACTGCATGAGCCGCACTTTCCGGCCTTGCAGTTCCAGCGCAGGGCCAGATCGTTGGCGTTTTCCGCCTGAATCTGGTGCATGGCATCGAGAACGACCATGCCTTCGGTCACTTCAGTGGTGTAGTCCTTGAACTCACCCTGGCCTTTGTCACCCCGCCAGATGCGAAAGGTCATCTTGCTCATTTCTTCTGGTCCTCGATGATTTGCTTGAGTTCGTCGGGCAGGGGTTTGACTGGTCTGCGTTCGAGCACCATTTCGCCACTGGGGCTTTTCCTGATGATGCTGTTGTAGGTCTCGCCTTCCTTGCTCTTGTCGGGATAATCGTCACGGAAGTGGCCTCCGCGACTTTCCTTGCGATCCAGAGCAGCCTTGGCGATGGCTTCGGAGACGGTGAGCAGGTTGGCCAGGTCGATGGAAGTGTGCCAGCCTGGGTTATAGTCACGCTGACCGCCGACGCCGGCGTTGGCGGCCCGCTTCTTCAGTTCATCGATAACGCCCAGCGCCTGCTGCATTTCCGCTTCGACACGGACGATGCCGACCAGTTCCTGCATCTTGTCTTGCAGCTTGGCCTGGATGGCATAGGGCGATTCGCCAGAGGTGCCTCGTTCGAGAGGCAGCAAGGCCTGCTTGATACCGTGTTGCACATCGCCATCGTTGATCCTGGGTGCACCGTGTGTCTTGGCGAACTCCGCCGCGTAGTCACCGGCTCGCTTGCCGAAGACGACCAGATCGGAGAGTGAGTTGCCGCCGAGACGATTGGCTCCGTGCAACCCTGCTGCTACTTCACCAGCGGCAAAGAGGCCTGGTACATTGGTCATCTGCGTGTCGCCATCCACCCGCACGCCGCCCATGATGTAGTGGGTCGTCGGGCCGACTTCCATCGGCACCTGCGTGATGTCGATATCAGCCAGGGCCATGAACTGGTGATACATGCTCGGCAGCTTCTTGCGGATGTGCTCAGCTGCCTTGGGGATCTTCTCTTTGATCCAGGCGATGTCGAGGAAGACGCCACCATGCGGGCTGCCTCGCCCTTCGCGCACTTCGCGTTGAATGCAGCGGGCCACGTGGTCGCGAGTAAGCAGTTCCGGCGGACGACGGGCCGACTTATCGCCTGTCACATAACGCCAGCCTTCTTCAGGGGAATCAGCTGTCTGGTTCTTGTAGTTGTCGGGGATGTCGTCAAACATGAAGCGTTTGCCATCCTTGTTGCGAAGCACACCGCCTTCGCCCCGCACGCCTTCCGTGACGAGAATGCCTTTCACGCTCGGTGGCCAGACCATGCCAGTGGGATGGAACTGCACGAATTCCATGTCCATCAGTTCAGCCCCGGCGTGATATGCCAGCGATTGGCCATCGCCGGTGTATTCCCAACTGTTGCTGGTGACCTTGTAAGCCCGTCCAATGCCACCGGTAGCCAGCACGATGGCCTTGGCGTGAAAGAGTTTGAACTCGCCTTTCTGCCGATCGTAGCAGAGCGCCCCGGAGACCCGGTCGCCATCTTTCAGCAGCGAACAGACGGTGTGCTCCATGTGCACATCGATGCCCTGGTGGATGCCGTGGTCCTGCAGGGTGCGGATCATTTCGAGGCCGGTGCGGTCGCCCACGTGAGCGAGTCGTGGGTAGCGGTGGCCGCCGAAGTTACGCTGGAGGATACCACCGTCTTTGGTTCGGTCGAAGAGGGCGCCCCATGCCTCAAGTTCACGTACGCGGTCGGGGGCTTCCTTGGCGTGTAGTTCAGCCATACGCCAGTTGTTGATATACTGCCCGCCTCGCATGGTATCGGCGAAGTGGACTTTCCAACTGTCGCGGTCATCGACGTTGGCCATGGCAGCTGCCATGCCACCTTCGGCCATGACGGTGTGGGCCTTACCTAGGAGCGACTTGGTGATGAGGCCGACCTTCACGCCATGCGAAGCTGCCGCGATGGCTGCCCGCAACCCCGCACCACCGGCGCCAATGACGAGGACATCGTGTTCGAGATTCACAATCTCAGGCATTCCGAACTCCAGATGTATGGCAAAGAATGAGAGCGTAATGCCCTGACTAGATGATCCGAAGATCCGTCCAGATCCCCATCGAGCACATCCGAATATAGATGTCTGAGAAGGCCACCGAGAACAGGCTCATCCACGCCCACTTGTGGTGATGCTGATTGAGGCAGGTCGAGCAATCGTAGACCTTTTTCTTGAGAGGGTGCTTCGAAATCAGATCGTGCAAGCCACCCACCAGATGGCGGAAGGAGTGACAGCCAAAGGTGTACCCACCCAGCAGCACAACGTTCAGACAGAGCACCAGCGTGCCGACGCCGATGCCGAAGCTCTTGACGCCATTGGTCGTCCAGATGAATGCTTGAATCGCATCCCAGGCCAGAAGGCCGATGAAGAGGATTGCAAAGTAGAGAAAATAGCGGTGGATGTTCTGTAACACCAGCGGCAAATACTTCTCGCCCAGGTAGCCGCTTCGCCATTCTCCCACAGCACACGAAGGAGGATCGCTCCAGAAAGCCTTGTAGTAGGCTCCGCGATAGTAGTAGCAGGTGAAGCGGAAAAAGGCCGGGAAAGGCAAAATGATGAGCGCCGGTGAGAAGGGTAGCCAGCCCGGCCACCATGCCGGCTTGGGCCCGAACCAAGCATGTGGCGAATTGCCCCACAGTTCCGGCGAGTAGAACGGCGACAGGTAGGGCCCATACGTGTAGTAGGCGTTCTGAAACGCCGCCCACGTGGCATACACGATGAAGGAGGTCAGGATGGTGACAACGATGATCGGCTGAACCCACCAACGATCCTGTCGCAGCGTTTCCCCCATCCTGCGGGGAGGCGACATTGGCAACGAGACTCGCGACATGATTTCTCCCTGACTTCCGTCTGACTTGCTCCATTCAATAACGAATGGTCAGACTTGTCAATCAGTGAATTGCAGAAGTGGAACAAAAAAGCCCCGACATTCCTGCCGAGGCTTGCCATTGCCACAATGGATTAATCTTCAACGACTTCACCGCCAAAGCGGGTAGAGAAGGCACTCCAGATCACAGGATCAATATCGTTTTGATAATAACGCACCGATCCGTCACCAAAGAGAACTTGCACACCCTGGACATGCATGCTGCGGGCAGCCCGGAAACTGAACCCTCCCGAAGCCATGCAATCCCAACCCTTGCGATTAGGGGTATAAGCATGATCGTACACAACGGATTCACCGTCAGCCCAGATCAGTCCACGATCTGTCTTATACGGACCGGCATTGCTGTCACATAATGCGGCAGTCAATGGACCAGCGCTAAGCTTGGCATAGTAGTTCTGAGGCAGGTTTCCAACGCTGGCAGCGTCACTCCCGCCAGGCCCCAGCAATGTTTCAGAAATGAGAGAAGTGTGGCTTGTGCCATCGCGCATATCTTCTATTCGCAAATGGCGATTGACGATGAACATACCATCAGCACCGGTGCGCTGTCCACCATTGACGCCGGAGCCCACACAGACCACGTAATTGCAGGGACCGTAGCGAGAATCTATTTTCTGCATCGTATCACTGGGGCAGAGCATGAGTTTGACCATATTGGAGACTCCCACTTGATTGGGAGGAAGAACAGTAGAGCCTGTTGCGTCATAGAGCGGAATTTCGGTATCAATCAGCTTCCGCAGATTGTCCTGCTCTACATAAGGCAGTACCTGGGCAAAGACCGACCAGCGATAAAACTTGTCTGGTACCATGGGATAGGCGGATGTGACTTTCTTCTCATAGGCTGGTGGAAAGTTCCTGTAGTCGTTGTGATAGTTGTGGAGTGCAATACCCCATTGTCTCAGATTCGAGCCACAGAGCATTTTGTTAGCTGCTTCCCGCACTTTCTGCACGGCAGGCAGCAGCAGGGCCATCAGCATGGCAATGATGGCAATGACCACTAGAAGTTCAATCAAAGTAAACGCACGACGGGTTGACCTGTTCATGTCATGCCTCGAAATCAGGGATACCAAGAGAGTGACAGGAAGATACACCAGTTGCAAGATAAAGTTGAAGCAAACCCCATTATTCCTCAGGAAGACTCCTGCACGATTGCTACGTGTGATCTGAAACGTGGGTGGTATTCAGCTGATTAAACTCTTTCGCATAGGCTTCGTCGCGAAAGTAATAGAGCAGACTATCATTCTTTCCCACCTGGACGTCAAACATGGTGGAATGTTCCACCACCCAGACCGCCCGACTGGCAAAGAGAAACCAGACGATCGCTGCGATACCACACAAGGACGCGACCGCATACATATTCACGGTGAAGAAGAATAGCGTTGCACAGGCGAAGATTAACGGTGCGAATAACGAAGCCATCATGCTGGAGAGTTCAGAGGTCCGCCCTGGCATATAGTCAATGCAGGTTTCGCAGACTGGCACTTCCATCGTTGGCAGCATCTGGTGATTGTGAAAGTACTGTGCCTTGCCACTGAAAGGCGACATCACTGATTGCGGCGTCCACTTGAGTTGAGGTTGTGCTTCCTCGCAGCCGATGCAACGAGAAGGAAACACGGGAGTATGATCAAAAGGCAGCACGATGCGGGCGCCAAAATGGCGATACTGTTCCCTGACACCACGCATCGAAGATTTGGACAAAGTCGCCTCACGTGTCCGAGGCTTTCATTCACCTCTCGCCATTATTGGTGAGGCGATAGAAAAAGACAAGCAGTCTCAGCTCAGCAACAGTTCATCGATCGATTTCACCCATCATGATGTCGAGACTGCCCAGGATGGCGGGAATATCGGCGATCAGGCAGCCTCGGCAAAGTTCATGAATGACGCTCAGGTTGGCCATGCATGAAGACCTGGCTCGCACCCGGAGTGGCACTCCATCACGGGCGGGTCGGCCCACCACATAGAAACCCATCTGGCCCCGTGGGCATTCGGTTTCCACATAGCACTCGCCACCGCTCAGGTACCTCGGTGGTTCAATACGATGGCTGCCTTCCGCCTGGGGATAACGGTCCAGAGCCTGGCGGATAATCTTCACGCTTTGCATCACTTCCAGCATGCGGACATAGTAGCGATGCCAGTTGTCGCCCAGCACTGCTTCGCGAGGCGCTTCACGGAAGGGCGGGATGATGGCATCAAACTCGTAGGTCTCGTAGCCGGTATACGGTTCAAGCTTTCGGAGGTCCCACGCAGGGTCGTGCTGTCTGCTGTCGAGTGAGCCACGCAGTACCGGCCCCGTGCAACCGTACGCCAGAGCCAGCGCTTTGGACAGCACCCCCAGCCCGCAGGTACGCTGGATAAAGATGTGGTTCCTCGTGAGCAGCGTGTGATACTCCTCCACATGAGGCAGGAACTCATCCAGAAATGCCCGGCACCGGACAATCCACCCTTCGGGCAGGTCGTCGTGCACGCCACCGATGGTCACATACGAGTAGGTAAGACGGGCACCACACAGTTCTTCAAACAGCGTGAGTATCTTCTCCCGTTCCCGGAAGGCATAGAGGAAGGGGGTAAAGCTGCCGAGATCGATGCCATAAGCACCCATGCCCAGGAGATGGCTAGCGATGCGATTGAGTTCGGAGACGAGCACACGAATGACCTGGGCCTTGGCGGGTATCTTCATGCCGCACAGTTTTTCAATTGCCAGGCTGTAGCCCAGGTTCATGTTCATCGCGGCAATGTAGTCCATCCGGTCGGTGTACGGGATGAACTGAATCGGCGTGACGAGTTCACCAATCTTCTCAGCACAACGATGGAGGTAACCCAGGTGCGGTGTCACTTCGGAGACGACTTCACCATCAGTTCGGATGACGAGACGGAGCACACCGTGAGTGGAAGGATGCTGTGGGCCCATGTTGATGAGCATCTCATCCGTGCGCACATCCATCTCAACCAGAGCAGGATCAGTCTCAGGCAATAGCATCGTGGACATGGGGAGATTGTATGTGCTGACTGAGAGTGTGTACTATGAGAGGTTCTCATCACATTTCGATATTGTGCCAGCTTCTTGCTATGTACTGAAGATGCCAATTGTTCTTGCCCAACTCTTGGTCAATGAGCTTCTCTTTCTATCCTGAAGCATTCACTACATGTTTTTCAACACGGAGGTCATCATGGTACGAGTGGTCAGTCTGGCGATGGCGCTGGTAGTGCTGGTGCCTTTGGTAAAGCAGTTCAAGGCGACAGAGAAAGCAAAGCCTGAGCCGATCCCCGCGCTGGTGAACAGCATCAATGCATACCGTGCTCAGCACGGACTCCCGGCAATGATCTACAGCCCGGAGTTGCAGGCTGCAGCCAAACGCCATGCTACGGATATGGCTAACCGGAATCAGCTCGACCATCGGGGTGGCGATGGCTCGTCGTTCTCCCAGCGTGCACGTGCTGCTGGCTTTCCCATGACAGGTGGTGGCGAGATTATCGCTGGTGGTGGTGAACAGGAAGCTGTATCGATGTGGTCCCGTTCACCCGGTCACAACGCCCAGATGTTGGGCAGTTGCCGCTACATTGGTGCCTGTGGAGTCGGCCAGTATTCATGCGCCGTCTTTGGCGACAAGTAGTTCGACAGCATCTGTTACACAGAGGAAACACGGGGCATTTCCGCAGGGAAATGCCCCGTTGCCGTTCGTATCTCGCTTCACGATATCTTCATGCAGTTTGCTTTATAACGTCCTCATCGCGTTATTCTGCGGAAAGGCATGACATGCAACGGGCAGGCTGTTGGGTATGGGGTTCATTTTGTTTCTTGACCATGTCGGTGATTGCACAGCCACCAGGTGGTGGACAGGGTGGTGGCCCTGGTGGACCGGGCGGCTTCGGTCCCGGCATGAGACAGACGCGCAAGATCCTCAAAGAGTACGACACGAATAATGACGGCTGGCTGAATGATGCTGAACGTGTTGCTGCCCGCGAAGCGCTCAAGAAAAGTGGTAACACCGGTGGTGGGCGCCGGCCCTTCGGTCCTCCCGGAATGAATCGCAACACCACGCCGCCCAGGGAAGGCGTGCATGTCGAACCTGGTGAAGTGAAACAGTACGCAGATGCCAAACTCTATGATGCCGATGTACTACGCACCATCTTCATCGACTTCAGCAACAAGAAGGATTGGGAGACGGAGCTCGAAGAGTTCCATGGCACCGACGTTGATGTCGCAGCTACGCTGACCGTGGATGGCAAGAAGTACCCCAATGTGGGCGTCCGTTTCCGGGGTATGTCCAGCTACATGATGATTGGGAAAGGGTATAAGCGCTCTTTCAACCTCAGTATGGACATGGCTGACAGCAAGCAGCGACTACTGGGAGCCAAGACTCTGAATCTGCTCAACGCTCATGAAGATGCCAGCTACCTGAGTTCGATCCTCTATTCTCACATTGCCCGCCAGTACATAGCGGCTCCCAAGGCAAACATGGTGAAGGTGGTGATCAACGGCGAGAACTGGGGTGTGTATGTCAACGTGCAGCAGTTTAACAAGGAGTTTCTTGCAGAGAATTTCAAAACCACCAAGGGGGCACGCTGGAAGGTAACCGGAAGCCCGATGGGCCGGGGTGGTTTGGAATACCTCGGCGAAGATGTCGAACGCTACAAACGCATCTATGAGATCAAGTCGAGTGACAATGAAAAGTCGTGGAAGGCACTCATCAACTTGTGCAAAGTGCTGAACCAGACACCTCCGGACAAGTTGGAGGAGGCGTTGAAACCCATCCTCGATCTGGAAGGCGCTCTCTGGTTCCTCGCACTCGATGTCGCCTTGATCAACTGCGATGGCTACTGGATCCGTGCCAGCGACTACAGCATCTATCTTGATGAGACTGGAAAGTTTCACCTCATCCCCCACGATATGAACGAAGCTTTCCGTCCACCAGGTGGTCCGGGAATGGGTGGCCCCGGGGGCATGATGCGAATGACTCCCGGGCAAGTGCTGCCTGAGCCTGTACAGCAGATGCTGCAACTGACAGACAAGCAGAAGAAGGACTTGGCGGCTCTACAGAAGGAAGCGGATGCTGAACTCGAGAAGATTTTCACCACCGAGCAGCGGGCTCAATGGAAAATGATGAAGTCTGGTGGTGGAATGGCTGGTGGGCCACCCGGGATGGGCAGGCCTCCAGGTCAGGGTGGCCCAGGGATGGGCGGCCCGCCTGGAATGGGTGGTGGCATCGGACGGGTGAATGGTGTTGAACTCGATCCTCTGGTCGGGTTGAACGATGCTAGTAAGCCACTCCGTAGTAAACTGCTGGCCGTTCCAGCGCTTAAGGAAAAGTATCTCCAGAACATACGTACCATCGCAGAAAAGTCGCTCGACTGGAAGGCGCTTGAGCCGATCGTCACCCAGTACCGCAACCTGATCAAGAACGAAGTGGAAGTGGATACTCACAAGTTGGAGTCATTCGAAGAATTTCTGAAATACACCTCCAGCACGGTAACCACAGCTGCGGAAGCTCCGCGTCGGGGCCCCAGCAGCGGCATGAACGTCCGTGCGTTTGCAGAACAGCGATCGAAGTACCTGCTGAATTACAAGGAAGGGGCGAAGCCTGCGTCCAGGTAGTTTAAACACTGCGTTGGAAGCGTGACTATCTATTTCTTCGTTGTGGAACCTGTTTCGCCTACATTCCTATAACAAGGGCATGCGAACCTGGTTCCACAACATCTGGCAGACGATCATCACAGTACTGGCGGGAATGCGCGTCACGTGGCGGACGTTTCGCCGTACCTATCGCGATCAGCCGTTCACCAGACAGTACGAATACCCGGAGAAGCCCATCCCGGTGGCAGCTCGCTATCGGGGGTTCCATCGGTTTGATCTCACCACCTGTATAGCCTGTGACAAGTGTGTTCGAGCCTGCCCCGTCGATTGCATTTACATTGAGAAGGAAAAGAACCCTCTGGGCAAAGGCTTCCGGGTCAACGGGTTCAAGATCGACTATGGCAAGTGCATCTTCTGTGCTCTATGTGTTGATCCATGTCCGGTCGAGTGTCTGTATATGGGGTCGAATCACGATATCTCCTGCTACAGTCGGGATGGGCTGATCGTGGATTTCGCGAAGTTGCCTCTGGAAGTAGCCTGGGGACAGAGTGCCCTGAACCCGACGGAGATAGCAGCTTCCAAGAGAGTGACCAAGCCGGTATGGACTAAGCCTGCCGATCCGCCAAAACCGTCATTATCCCCCACGCCATCGACTTGACGGCCTTCTAGAATGCAAAAATCTGTTTCATTCCTGTTTGCAAACGTTTATCGATAGAGACAGCTTCTTCTTCTAAAGCGATGCACCATGCCTGACAGATTGCCTCCCGCCGGCCGACGCTTTTTCACACTGGATGCAGCAAACCGGATGCTGCCACTGATCCGCCACATCGTGGATGAGATTGCAGTTGCTGCCAGGCACTATGAACGCTTGCAGACAAAGCTCGAACACAAGTCGTCGGAGAAATTGCCGCTGGAAGAACGACGCCTGATGGAAGCCGAGCATGCAGATCATGCGGATCGGCTGGAAGACTGCCTGCAGGAACTGCGTGATCTGGGCGTCGAGTTCAAGGGCTGGGAAGGGCTGGTCGATTTCCCCGCCTGGGTGGATGGCCGGGAAATTGAATACTGTTGGAAGCAGGGGGAACCTGCAGTCGAACATTGGCACGAACTCTATGCCGGGTACAGTAACCGCCGCCCGCTTCCCGTGATGGCTCCGATTACGCCTGAAGTCATTCTGGGCGAAGCTGCGGTAGAAGAATATGTCCCTGATGATGTGACTCAGGTCACGAGCAGGAAGAAAGCCAAAGCCAAGAGCAAAGTCGCACGTCGTGGCGATGAGATGATCTAAGGTTGTTGTCTCATGCCCACCGTTCTGATCTATCTCCTGATCTTTCTGCTCGTGGGGATAGCCTTTGTCTTTGTCAACCTGACGCTCGGCTCACTCTTACGGCCACGTGTCAAGAATGTTGAAAAGGACATCCCGTATGAGTGCGGCGAAGACCCTGTCGGCTCGGCCTGGGTGCAGTTTGATTTGCGGTTCTATGTTGTTGCTCTGCTATTTGTGATCTTTGAAGTGGAACTGGTCTTCTTCTTTCCCTGGGCGACGCTGTTCGGCAAGCTGAACGCTGCCAGCGTGCCTGAAGCAAATACTACAACACTTACTCCTGCACTGGCCCCGCAGGCACCTCCTGGGACGATTATCGATCCCGGTAGCGCAAACATGACAGCATGGCTGGTGTTTGCCGAGATGCTCGTCTTCTTCATGATGCTGCTGGTGGCCTACGCCTATCTCTGGCGTCGGGGAGATCTCAACTGGGTACGAGCGTCTGCGGTGGAACAGGCCAGGCAGAAGACTTCTCTTCCGATGGTATAGTTCATTACTTTCATGAAGCAGGGATGAACCTGACCTTCATTTCATTCAATACGTCTTCCAGCTTCCATGCGAAGGTTGTGGCGTTGCACTTCCATGGAACTGATTCATGCGTCTTTTGATTGCCTTCTTGCTGCTGACCTCCTCTGTACAAGCTCAGCCATCGCGAACAGCACTGGCACGCGAGTCCTTCGCCATTACCAATGTCACGGTCATCACGATGACCTCAGATCAGCCATTGGTCGGACAGACAGTATTGATCCAGGATGGACGGATCACCGGACTGGGAAGCCAGTTGGAAGTGCCCGCAGGTACCAGATCGATAGACGGCACAGGCAGGTACCTGATCCCCGGCCTGGCGGATATGCATGTCCATCTTTATTCGGATGAATGGGCTCCCAAGACCAAGGCACCTGACGAACTGGGTGTCATCGTGGCGAATGGGGTGACTACTATTCGCCTGATGATTGGCACACCGGATCATCTGCAACTGCGCCGGGGACTGGCCGAAGGCAGGTTGCTCGGGCCACAACTCTGGATAGCCAGTCCGCAGTTTACCGGCAAGAAAGATGTCAATGCCATGGTGGTCACCACACCTGCAGAGGCTCATGCCGCAGTCAAGCAGGCTGCCAATGCTGGTTACGACTTCATCAAGCTGACGCTCAACATCTCACCGCCGGTTTTTGACGCCATCATGGCCGAAGCGACTCGGCAGGGCATACGGGTGGTCGGCCACGTCGATCCCCGTGTCGGTGTCGCAAAGGCTCTGGCTGCAGGGCAGCACATTGACCACCTCGACAACTACATGGAGTCGATCCTGGCCGACAATGCCCCGATGAAGGAGTCTCTCTCGGATCGTGGCGTCTTTCGTCCGAAGAACTGGGAGAGTCTTGATCATGTGGATGAGACGAAGATCAAGAAGATCGCCGAGGCGACGGCGCAATCACGAACCTGGACTTGCCCTACACTGACCATCTTCCGCAAGGCTTTTGCCGAGGGGCAAAGCCTGGACGAGATACGCAGCCGGCCTGACTGGCAACTGGAACCCCTGAAACATCGCGACCTCTACCTGCAAGCCAATGAACGGTACTGGAAGAACCCACCCAGCGAAGCCCGCCGCAAGCGTTATGTGGAACTGCGTCACAAGATGCTCAAGGCAATTGCTGACGCGGGTGGCAGGATCATGGCAGGGTCCGATACGCCGGAATGGTTCTTTGGCTATGGGTACACATTGCATCGTGAGTTGGAGAGTCTGGTGCTGGCGGGTCTGACGCCGTACCAGGCCCTGGCAACGGCGACCTGTAACCCGGCGGAGTTCCTGCACGCTCAGTCCGAATGGGGCACCATCGCGGTAGGAAAGCGTGCGGATCTGGTGCTGCTGAGTGCCAACCCGCTTCAGGATATTCGGAATACGACAAAGATCGAAGGCGTATCGGTGGGCGGAAAGTGGCTGACGAAAGAAACGCTGCAGGAAATGATCCGGGCCGGTGCTGCCCGGTAACTTCTTAGTGCCGGTGAGAGTAAATCCCGGCGTCGGCACCGTAGATCTGCTTGATCATCTCGCCAGTGATGATCTCCTGCCCGGAACCTTCGCAGAGAATGGCTCCGTCCTTCAGGCAAAAGACCCGGTGGGCATATTTGCTGACCACGCTGAGTTCGTGCGAGACCAGGATAATGGTGATCTTCGTCGTTTCATTGACATGGGCAATCAGGTCGTAGAAGTCGTTCTGACTGTGGAAGTCGATACCCTGGGCAGGCTCATCCAGCAGGAGTAGTTCTGGAGTGGGTTCGAGAGCCAGGGCGAGCAATACCCGCTGCAGTTGTCCGCCGGAAAGGCCACCCACCGGGACATGGAGCAAATGCTCCGCTTTTACTCGCGACAGGAGGTTCCTGGTACGTTCTCTAACACTCTTGCTAATGCCCAGGAACAGCGGACGCTTCTGCAAGCTGAGGGCTATCAACTCGCTGACGGTGAGAGGCTGATTCAGGTCAAACTGTAATCGCTGTGGGACGTAGCCGATAAGGTGTGGATAGGATTTGGAATGATCGTGCCCGCACCGCCATTGTACTTTGCCGGTGTAGGAGACTTCTTTCAGCAGGGCTTTGAGGAAGGTCGTTTTACCGGAGCCATTCAGTCCGATGAGAGCGGAGATTTGTCCACGCGGAATTTGCGCAGACAGGTTCTTGAGGATGCTCTTGCCACCCAGTTCGACGGAAAGATGATCGACCAGTAACAGCGGTGTAGCGCTGTTGCCCGGCGGCGTTTCATCAACAAGGGGTAGGCTCAGGCTCATTCGTAGGCTTTTTGCAGATTGCGGAGGTTGAGCGTCATCTTCTCAAAGTAGAGGTTGGGATCTACTTCATACGGTGAGTTGGGAAGCGACGGGCCTGTTTCGATCGGATCGAGATCGATGATCTTCACCCGCCTGGCATCAATCTCTTTGGCAAGGTTCTCTGCAACGCCACGAGGGAATTGCGGTTCGACACCGATGACCCGGACACCCTTTTTGCCAAACTCCGTCGCCTGCTCACGCAGCGCTGCGGGGCTGAGGGGCTGATCCCCTTTGACATCGCGAATAGTGCCGACGATGGGTATGCCAAAAGAGCGACTGAAGTAGCGGAAGGAATCGTGGAAAGTCACCAGGCCACCCTGAGCCGATTTGAGTTGATCTTTGCCTTGTGCGTGCAGTTTGGCCAGGCGGTCTTTCACTTCAGCAGCACGCTTCTTGTAATTGGCTGCGTTCTTTGCATCGCGATCGACCAGGGCAGCTTCGATGGCATCGACGATGTATCCTGCTTCCTCCATGCCGAGCCAGACATGAGGGTCAATACCGGCATGCTGCACCAGTTTATCACCATGGTAATGCGGCTTGCCATCAGCCTCGAGTCGCTTTTCTGCAGGTATAGCCTGCCCGGTGCGGATGACTTTAAGTTTGCGGTTGTCAGACGATTTCACCATGCCATTGAGAAACTCTTCGAGTCCCAGGGCTACCACCACGAAGAGGTCGGCTTGCGCGAGAATCCTGGCATCGTCGGAGGTAGGTTCGAAGTCATGTGGGCCATGAGAAGTCATGAGGCAGAGCACCTCGGCATCGTCGCCTGCTATCAACTTCGTGAAGCAATACATGGGCACAATGGAGGTCAGCACACGTACTTTACCCGTGGACTTCCAGGGAGATGCCGTCGGCGTGGTGCTGGAAGCAGTACTGTTGGAGCAACCTGCCAGCAAGAGCATGGTAAGGAGAAAGCCGGTCCAGCGAAGCATGCAAGTAGATCCTGAAAGTGCAGGGCACGTTATCCTTTGTTATACAATATTACGTTGCTGCGGAATGGTGGGTTCAGGAATCCTGAAATCATCCGCTGGTCAATTTCTTTCGATCCATGAGAACAAGCGACACTTTGCAACGAATCATAAAGAGGCTCTTGCGTTACGGATGAAACGCTTTACCATAGGGCTTCTACTGAGAACGGAGACACAGGTATGACAGCACCGATGGGCACCAAGACGACCTCCTCAGGCGCGGGGCCCGCCTTTATTCAGATTGAACGCCATGGCGATATAGCTATCATCGTGCCTAATGCCGATGTGGAAGCGATGCAATGGGACCTCATCGAACAGGCCGCTGAGATAGTCCTCCAGCCTCTCAAGAAAGAGCCGGCTAGTGGCGTTATCGTGGATCTCAGCAAAGTGGCCTATTTCGGGTCGGTGTTTCTGTCCCTTCTCCTGCGGTGCCACAAGCTGGTTAAGCAGCAGGGCAACGAAATGGTTCTTTGTGGTGCATCAGACCGGGCCAAGGAACTGCTCAAGCTGACTGCACTCGATACCCTGTGGGCCATCTACCAGGACCGCGACGAAGCGCTGGACGCCATGGCGGCGTAGAATAGTGATTGGATGATCACGACAAGAGCAGCGGGATCCATCCCGCCGGATTGCATGCACCTTCGGCGGGGATCCACCCCGCCTCTTTTGTTGCAGAATAACATCAAAAGCTGGAATTTCCCCATGGATGCCCCTACACCTCGTCCCTTTATCACCAACGAAAACTACATCGAACAGCTCAAAAAAACCGCGGACAAGTTCCTCACTGATGGAGCCAGCCGGGGGGATATCAAACTCGTCACCACCGCTGTCAAGGAACTGCGCTACGCCCTCAAGGTCTTTGCTCCCTATCGTCATCGCCACAAGGTCACTGTCTTCGGTTCAGCCCGCACTGCAGCAGAGCATCCCAGTTACGAACAGACGATTGAGTTCAGTCAGAAGATGGCTGCTGCAGACTATATGGTCATTACCGGAGCTGCTCATGGCATCATGGAAGCAGGCCATGTCGGAGCAGGTAAACAGCAAAGCATTGGCGTCAATATCCTGCTCCCCTTCGAGCAGGCTGCGAACAAAGTCATTCACGGCGATGAGAAACTCGTGCATCTGAAGTATTTCTTTACCCGCAAGCTGATGCTCGTGAAAGAATCGCAAGCGGTGGCGGTGTTCCCCGGTGGCTTCGGCACCCACGATGAATTGTTTGAGATCCTGACCCTGATGCAGACAGGCAAAAACCCCCTCATCCCCGTGGTGCTGATCGAAGAACCCAATGGCGATTACTGGCATCTCTGGCTGCGTTTCGTGACAGAGGTGCTGCTCCCTCGGGGCTACATCTGTCCGTGGGATTTGTCACTCTTCAAGATCACGCAGGATGTGGACGAAGCGGTTGCCACTATTCAGAACTTTTACCGTACTTATCACAGCATGCGCTACGTCGGCGATCATCTCATCATGCGGCTCAAGCGGCCACTGAGCGACGCGGAAATGACCATGCTCCACGATCGCTTCAGCGATGTGCTGAAGTCAGGCCGTTTCGAACAGACTGAAGCCCACCCCGCTGAACACCAGGAAACACACTTGGCCGATCTGCCTCGGCTCAAGTTTGTCTTCAACCGGCAACGCCTGGGACGCCTGCGGCAGTTGATTGATGTCATCAACAGGTAAGCGAGCGGAGGTGGCATCAGTCCCTGAGTCCAAGCGATAGCGAAACCTCTCAGGAGTGCATCCTATTCTCTCGTGGATCCGATCCCTGAGCAGGCTGCTGGCAGCGCTGAGCATCGGCATTACCGTCTGGTACGTCGTTTTTCGTTGGACGGTACCTCAGCCGCATCATGCGGTGGTACCGGGGGTGTTGGAAGTCTCGTTGTTTGGTGGAACGCACACGTCGAACGAACCTCAACCATTTCGCTTCGACAGCACTGGCTGGTGGATTGCCGTGAAGTCCTCGGGGGCAATCGCAGGGATCAAGATAGGGATCAAACCACACGAGCCACATAAGTGGAGAGTGTACAACTTGCTCACAGGCGAGGTACGGACACATACCTGGCAAGATGCGATGGACTCTCAGTCGTGGGCGCCGTTGCCGCAAGGGTATCGCCATACCCGTGAGGCCAGTGATGGTGGAATCGAAGTGGTCGATACCAGTTTCGTGGACGGCATCAGTGTCGTCAGGATGCGGTTTCCCAAGAATGAGTTGGCTGATGGCCGCGTGTGGTTCAGTCGCGATGGCAGCAGAGCAGTGACGACACATCGCTTGCCTCTGATGAAATTGCTCGGAGTAAGCACAACTTCGGGCGTTGTTCTGGCAGATATCCTATTGTGGGAACAAGAAAGCAGGCCATGGATGTCTGTTGGTGGGCAAATAATCTCCGAGGACGGGCTGTTCACCCATGATGGTTGTCCACGCTTTGTTCAACTATGGAACCTACCAGAGGGTAAACGAGAACACTCGTGGCTACTTCCTGCGTTCACTACTACCAATTCGTTGAATCTCAGTCCATGTGGGCGCTGGCTAGTGCGTACGGAACCCATTCTCTGGGGATATGGCCCGGTCGAGCCTAAAGAGGCCATCGTTTGTAATGGGCAAACGGGAGAGATGCATCATCTCCCTTCCCCAGCCAAAGATGGATGGAGAGGTTACTATCAAGCTCATGTCACCTCGGCAGGCATGCACTTGACCTATGCTCGACAAGTCGCATCTGGATCGTTTAGCCCTCCCGTAGTTCAATTGGAGATTGATGTTGAATCTGGACTACCGATCTTTGCATTTCCATCTCTGAAACAGGTGGCATGGCGTGGCAGCCTGGCTGGAAGTGGGACCAATAGCACCATTCCCATGCGCACGGTAGATGGTATGGACGTCGCCTTGGTGGAAAATGGGAAGAACGTGGAAGTCGCCAGAGTTGATATCCATGATGGGGAAGTCAAAGTGTTGAGCAAGCCCGTCTCCATTGAGCCAGGCAACGGATATCACCTCATGCCGTTGTCCCAGCCTGGCCAGGTCCTCGTTACCTGGCTGCCTATGCCTACCAATCAATTCCTGTACGACCTGGCGAGCAAGATCCATTTCAACCTGCAAAAGTACTTGCCTCAATCCAAGACGCTTTCCGCTTCAATTGTGGATATCCATCAGAGTCGCATCGTCTGGAATGGCACGTTGACTGTGCCAGCTGAACACTACAACTCCAATTTGTCAGGTTACGGTGGTGGAAACCAGACAATGCACCTCTTGAACTCCTCCCCGCAATTCACCACCACCACTGACCAGCAAGCAGTGTGGGCATGTTATGCCGTGGGTAATGACTTCCATCTCTTCCGCTGGCCGTTGCCGTTGCGGTCGTATTCGGCCTGGTGGAGTGCAGTGGCGGGAGCGTTGACCTTCGTACTTACCTGGCGATGGTTGAAGCGGCGCGCAAATCTAGTTCTTCTCCCGAGTTCTCCTCCCGTACCAGCCGCTCTGCATCGTGGCCGCTGAACTTCCAGAACAGTCCGGGGTGAATCAGGAACTCGCACAGCGTTGAAGTGATCAGCCCACCAAGGATGACCGTAGCTACGGGGTAGAGTATCTCGAGTCCCGGTTTCTTTCCGCCAATGACCAGCGGTACCAGGCCGATGCCTGCAGTCAGGGCGGTCATGAGGACCGGGGCGAGCCGTTCCAGGCTGCCTCGCAGGATCATGGCGGGCGTGAACGATTCCCGTTCCTCCTTCATCAGGTGGAAGTAGTGGGTGACGAGCAGGATGCCATTTCGCACAGCGATGCCTCCCAGTGAGACGAAGCCGATCAGGCTGGCAACACTTAGCGACTGCCTGGTAATCACAAGAGCGATGACGCCGCCGATGAAGGCAGTAGGAATGGCATTCAGAATTTGCAAGCTGATCCGTAATGAGGGGTAGAGCATCATCAGGACCACGAACATGCCCAGCAGCGAAACCCCCGCCAGGACGCTGATGAGCAGTGTGGCTGAGCGTTGGGCGGCAAACTGCCCGCCGAACTCGACAAAGTAGCCTTCAGGCAGCTTCAGTTGTTCTTTCAGCAGAGCCTCGGCCTGGGCCACAGCACTACCGAGATCGCGATCCACCACATTGCAGCGGACCACCTGAATTCGGCGAACATTCTCGCGGTTCACCAGATTGGGCCCGCTGGAAGCCTCCGGGAAGTCAGCCACATCACCCAGCCGAATCTGGCCGTGTCCGTTAGGCAGATGCAGCCGCAAGTCTTTCAATCGCGTCGCATCAGATCGGAACGGTTCCTTGAGCTTCAGGATCAAGGCGTAGCGCCGCTGACCTTCCAGCACCTGGGAGACAACTTCGCCCTTCATGGCTGTCTGCACAAATTCGGCAACATACTGTCGGCTCAGGCCATACAGGGCCAGGTCATCTGGCCGCAGTACCAGGTGCAGTTCGTCCACACGCTGCTGGGGATCAATAATCGGTGGCGTGATGCCAGGAACACTCGCCACCAGGCGGCTGGCCTGCGTTGCCAGATCGCGGAGTTTGTCGAGGTCATCACCATACAGCTTGATGGCAATCTGGGCGTTCACCCCGGAGAGCATGTGGCTTATCATGTGCGACAATGGTTGCTCTGCGGAGAGATCGACGCCCGGCACCTCGGTCCGCAATTCTGCCAGCAGTTTCGCCAGGAACGCATCCCGGTCGTATTTCACCGACTGGTTCATTGTGATGATGTATTCGCTGGTACTGACTGGCTCGACGTGTTCATCCAGTTCCGCCCGTCCGCTGCGACGGATGAAGTAGCGGATCAGCCCCGTGGGGTTTTCGTCACTGGCCTGCATGGTCCGCAGTTTCTTGTCAATGAGTGCACAGGTTTCGTTGGATGCTTTCAGGGAGGAGCCGCCGGGCAGGACAACATTGAGCTGTACACTGCCTTCATCGAATTTGGGGAGGAAGTTGCTGCCCAGTTGCGACATGATCCACCCGCAGAGGATAACCAGAATCCAGGTGAACAGGAGCAAAGTGCCGGCGTAAGCCATGCTGAAACGGATGAGATAGCTGGCTCCGACTTTCAGGATTCGCAGCAGCAGTCCATCGCCCTGTTCGTGTGTCGCCCTGGAGTTTGACAACAGGTAGTAGGAGAGCACGGGTGTGACTGTAAGTGAAACAAACAGGGAAGCAAGGATTGAGACGATGTAGGCGATGCCGAGCGGTACGAAGAGTTTACCTTCCACTCCGCTCAGTGCAAACAGGGGTACGAAGGCGAGAACCACCACAGCGGTGCCGAAGACGATGGCGGAACGTATCTCCTTGCTGGCTTCATACACCACGACCAGATCGGAACGGGGTTTCTCAGATGCGTGGTTCTCCCGCAAACGGCGGAAGATGTTCTCCACATCCACGATGGCATCGTCCACCAGTTCCCCCATGGCCACCGCAATGCCACCCAGAGTCATCACATTGATGCTGAGTTCCGTACCGGCGAAGTAGCCGATGAATTTGAAGATGATGGCTGTCGTCACCAGAGAAAGGGGTATGGCTGTCAAGGTGATAAACGTGGTGCGGAAATTGAGCAGAAAGAGGAACAGAACCACCAGCACCAGCCCGGCACCAATGAGCAGTGCTTCCTGTACATAGTAGATACCACGATCAATGAAGCTTTTCAGCTGAAAGAGATCGGTATTGATGACGAGATCAGCGGGAAGTGAAGGCTGTAGATCGCGTAAAGCCTCTTTTACCTGATCAGTCAGATGGCGGGTATCGTAGTGAGGCTGCTTGGCTATGGTGATGACAATGCCTGGCGCACCATTGACACTGGCTTCACCCCGTTTGGGGCCGGGCGCCTGCTCGATGGTGGCTACATTCTCCAGCAGTACAGGTCGCTCACTCGTCGATTTGACGGGCACCAGCAACAGGTCATTCACTACATCCTGAGACAAAGGTCCGAGTCTGCCGATCACTCGTACCGCTCGTTCGGTTTGTCCTTCTTCCAGGTAACCACCGCTGGCATTAACATTAGTGGCCAGGATGGCTGCTTCGACATCCTGCAGGGTAACGTTGTATTCCTGAAGTTTGTCGGGATCAATCAGGACCTGATATTGTTTACGGTCGCCTCCCATCACAATGACTTCAGAGATGCCAGTGAGTTTGAGCAGTCGGGGGCGTATGACCCAATCGGCCAGGGTACGCAGTTCCATCCGCTGCTGCACACTGCTTGCCAGGTTTTGTTCTCGAAAGGAAATGCCAATGTGAATAATCTGTCCCATCAGGGACGCTGGTGGCGTCATCTGCCAGCGAATGCCAGGGGGGAGGGCGATGGTGGCAAGACGCTCCGTAACGACCTGCCGGGCCTTGTGTACTTCGGTCTGCCAGTTGAAGTCGACATAGAGTATGGACGTTTCCTGCGTGGCCTGGCTGCGCACTGTGACCACGCCACTTGCACCCAGGATCGCAGTCTCCATCGGTTGATTGACAAGCGATTCCACTTCTTCAGGGGAAAGGCCCGGGCATTCGGTGAGGAGTACCACGCGGGTACGATCAAGGTCAGGGAACACATCGATGGGAAGTTGAGTTGCCACGTAGCCGCCATAGCCCAGCAATACCAGGGCAAGCACGAGGATGAGTCCTCGGCGTTTCAGTGACCAGCGGATGACAGCGTTCAGCATAGCGTACCTGTTCTGTGGGATGGCCTTCCGTCTCGAGTCTGTCAATCATCGCCGTTCTTGTGCAAACTGCCATCGGCATGCATGTGGTAGCCGGCGGGAACGCCGCTGGTGGCGGATTTGAGCATGCGATTGATCTGGGCCGCGCCGTTCTGGGCGATATAGGTACCGGCAGGAATGCCTGGATCCACGGCGAGAATACTGCGAGTGCGATCCTGGAGTACCACTTTCACCGGCTGCCTGGTGAAGGTGTTTACATTTTGCGTGAAAACGTAGCTCTCCGCCCCTTCCCGGGTGACGGCATCTCGCGGTACCACCCATACGTTCCTGATTTCATCCACCGGCACCTGCAGACGCACTTTCTGACCGGGACGGAATCGCCACAGTGTTTGCGTCTGCGTCCCTTGCCTGACCACACGCGATTCATTGCTCAGTGGCAGTCGAAAAGCAAAGGTACGGTTGACGGGATCGATGGTGTTGGCCAAGTGCTGGATACGGAAAACTTGAGTGCAGGGGCCCCACCCGGAACCCGCAGGTTCCTGAAAGTCGACTTCCACCGTCCATCCTTCCTTGACAGCACGTTCCAGAAACGGCGTCTCATCGCGGAAGGCACGCCCTTCGATGACCAGGTAATGATGGTTCGCGAGAGTACAGAGTGTTTGTCCCGCCTGTACCTGCTGCCCCAGTTCCGCTTTCAACTCCTGGACTTCATAGTGGGCTGCGTTATCGTTGGTACCCTGGAGCGTGCTGGAATCTCGAATACTGGCAAGAGGGGGTACGAGCACCTCCATTTCACGCACAAAGGTTCCATCTGCAACTCCTTGAATCTGAGTTGGAGTGAAGCCGCGGGAAAGCAGTTCCTGGTGGGCCGCCTGGGCTGCCACCTCCAGCCGTGTCACTTGCTGTTGAATCTCCAGCAGTCTGACTTCAGGGATGGCATTGCCTGCCTGCGTCAGACGTTCCAGTTGGGTCCTGGCCAGTTTGATACTCTGCTGGTTCTTGAACAGCTCACTCTGGGTCTGGTGCAATGTTTCGCTGAGCAGCCGGATGGTGAACAGAGGTTGGCCGGGAGTCACTGTTTCCCCCGGCAGGTGATGTATGGTCTGGACGATTCCGATGACAGGAGAGACAACCCCCCGGTCGCTGAGGCCCGGACGGTCGAGAATCATGCCGGGAACAGTCAACGACTTGGGGTAGACCGTAGGCTTCAGAAGCAGCGGAGTGATGCCAAGATTGGAAATCGCCTGATCGGTCAGAATGACATTTTTCGACGGTGTCGGAGGTATTTCAGCATTCTCTATCTTCCTTGCTGGCGTAACCCAGGGCATCCAGGTGGCACGGGTCGAGTAGCCCGCATACACCAGTCCAGCGAGTACCAGCAGCGGAAGAAGCTGTTTGATGATACGCAACATGACCATTTCTCAATAAGTGTAGGAGACTCGCAGTCGTGGACTGGAATGCGTGAGGCACCGGTGTGCCTGGAATAAAGCTGGTAAAACGGATGGGCGCCGCCGAAAAGCGCGGTAATACATCCTGAACATGATTCAGGAAGAGGAAGTACTAACAGCGGAGTTGCATAACCAGACAGGAAGCTAAACTCTGGCGTGGCGGACCATGCAGGGAAAGATGACAGGTGAAATCGTCACCGTCTTCCAGTGTCACCAG
Organism: Gemmatales bacterium; assembly: GCA_046350055.1. Lineage (GTDB taxonomy): Bacteria > Planctomycetota > Planctomycetia > Gemmatales > HRBIN36 > JAEUIE01. The sequence continues at coordinate 2,268,661 of JAXMBC010000001.1, forward strand.
GCCATCCAGTATCGCCCATTGCACAGGTGCCATTTCAGGCGACTGATGTGAAAGGGAAGGTGCCAGTGGGGCGAGTAGCACATAGTCCGTGCAGATATCACAACTCGCATGATCATCCGGCTCGCTCGCATCGTGACTTAGTTGATGCTCGTGGCAGTCACTGTGAGCGGTCCATTCAATGCGTTGAGAACCATCGCGACGAACACACAAAGTCAGTGCGCCCTGTCCCAGGGTACAGACAAGCACCTGCAGCGTGACCAGCAGTATGAGAGCACCTCGCATGGTGTTATTCTAATGTGGTCGAGGAAAGCCTGCAACCCGGAACAGCTGTAGTTCTGACGTTAGCTTTCTCGTCAGCAGCACTAGGATCAAGGCTTCGCGTTTGATACCATCGGTCCTGCGCTGTTTGCCCATAACCCGAGAGACTGTATCCATGCCCTCTCCCACCACGCTGGTGAAGCTGTTTCAGGACCGTGTGTTTGAACTGGCGGCTCGACCCGCTGTTCACTTTCGCCATCAGGGAAACTACCACCATTACACCTGGGCTCAGCTGGCGGATGATGTAGGCAGAACAGCTCTGGCTTTGCAATCACTCGGCGTGCAATACCGGGACCGTGTCATCCTCATCTCGCCCAACCGATATGAGTGGATCGTCGCGGACATGGCAATTCTGACCCTGGGCGCGGTGCATGTCCCGGTGCATGTCTCCCTTTCCGGTCCGCAGATGGTCTGGCAGATCAATAACTGCGGCGCCAGGGTGGTAATCGCTGGCACCGCAGCACTGGCAGTTCAGGTGGCACCTCACCTGGGTGATCTGGATGTAAAACTCCTCAGCTTCGATGAAGTGGTTGACTCGCCAGCAGGCCGTTCCTTCACCATGCTGCGAACGCTCACCCAGCAGCAGGATAGTGTCGCAGGGAAAAAACTGCTGGAACAGGCGGTTGCTACGGTGAAGCCCGAAGACCTGGCTACTATTATTTACACCTCGGGCACGACCGGTGAACCTAAAGGAGCAATGCTCAGCCACAACAATCTCGCCAGCAATGCCCTGATGACAGCCGAGGTGATCCAGGTCACGCATGCCGATGTGCGGCTGACCTGGCTGCCTTTCAGCCACATCTTTGCCCGGACCTGCGATCTTTATGGCATGTTGAGTTGCGGTCATGAACTGGCCCTGGCCGATTCGCCCGAGACCATTCTGGAGAACTGTGCCTACTACAAGCCCATGCTGCTCAATGGTGTACCCTACTTCTACGAAAAGGTGATGAACAAGCTGCTCGAATCAAAGACAGCCACACCGGGGATGTTGCAGCATCTGTTTGGTGGCAGATTGCGAATCTGCGTAGCCGGGGGCGCGCCGTTACCCGTGCATGTGGCTGATTACTACCGGGCCAATGGAGTCTTCCTGTTGCAAGGCTATGGCCTTACCGAATCGTCGCCGGTTATCAGCAGCGAAGCACCGGGGCATGTACGGCATGGGTCCGTGGGCCGGGTGCTGAACGGGCTCGAAGTAAAAATCGCTCCGGATGGCGAAATCCTGACCAGAGGTCCTCACGTGATGCTGGGCTACTGGAACAACCCGGTCGCAACAGCGGAGGCTATTGTCGATGGCTGGCTCCACACTGGCGATCTGGGTGAACTGGACAGCGACCGCTACCTCAAGATCACGGGTCGTAAGAAGGAGCTGATCGTCACCAGCGCCGGCAAGAACATTGCCCCGGTGTTTCTTGAATCACTCCTGAAGGCGGATCCACTCTTCATGCAGGTAGTGGTGATCGGTGATCGTCGCAAATATCTCACAGCCCTGATTGTGCCGGGGATGGATTTTCTCAAAAACTGGGCACGGGGCGAGAAGCTTCCCTGGAGCAGCGACGAGGAAATGTTGCAGCACCCCCTGGTCAGGCAACTCTATTCTGAACGTATCTCAACGCTGTTGAAGGATGTTGCACACCACGAGCAGATTCGCAACTTTGCCCTGCTGGCCAAGCCTTTTACCGTCGAGTATGAGGAACTGACACTGACACTCAAGCTCCGACGCAGCATTATTGCCAGGCACTACAGCGAAATCATCGAAGCGATGTATCTGCAGAAAGAAACAAAGATGGAAGTCGAGAACACCTGAAAATGAAAACAGCTCGTCAGCATCTGCTGACGAGCTGTTGTATGACCACAGAGGGAGATTACTTGGATCCACCCTTGCCGCCCAGCGGGCTGTTGCCAGCAGGGGCACCGGCTGCAGCGGCTTTCTTTTCAGGGTTTTTCAGCTTCGCTACCCAGCCAGTCCAGTGCTCGAAATGCGCCTTGCGCATCGGATCATTCTTATCCTGGAGCAGATGCCGGGCAACGAGACGTCCATCCGGTTCGAGAATGAGCAGTTCAGCAGGGACATCATCCTTTTTCGTGCTCTTGTTGAAATCCGACTGGAACGATTGATACGCGCCACCATGGAAATCCACCAGCAAACTGTCAGTCATCAGGTTATAGGTGCGGGCCTTTTTCATCACATCAGCACCGATTCGCTGGTTCGCGGTGTCGAGAGCATGAGACACCCAGTAAATCAGGTTGCTTTCGCCAGCAGCGCCGGGAACTTCAGGTGATCGGGCGATGTATTCGCCACGCCCAATCAGCAGATTTTCGACCCACCAGTCGCCAACGGTGGACATGGATCGGTCACGGTCAGCATGCTCAACCTTGCCCAGCCACTTGATAAGCTGGACGGGCACCTTGTCGCGATCAGAGGAATCGCTGGTGACACCTTTGGGACGTTCACGTTCGCCAGCGTAGATGCTCTGGTCTGGCTCGAAGGTGACTCGAGCAGGATTGCTCCAGGTACCGAAGAGGAATTCATCCTTGGCAAAGTCAGGAGCAGCCACTTCGCTTTCGCGCTTGTGATTGGGGTTGAAGAGTACCATGCGAAGGCGATATTCGAAGGTAGCATCCCCCACCAGGTTGGTATCCAGATCCACATCAATGAACCGCAGGGGCACATATTCAGGGATCGGCCCGCTCAGTTCCGGTGTTTCTCCGCTTCCCTTCTTGGTGTTGTCACCAGCAGTAGGCTCCTTGCCATCGTCGAATTCATCGCCACCGCCAGAGCCCAGACGGGCATCCTTGGGAGGAGGAGGAATCTTGGCCTTTTCATCCTCCTTGATCTTCTTCACCGCGCCCATGAGCAAGGGCAACTTGCTCATCACATCGGGATATTCGCTGCGCACCAGCATCGGTAGTCGCATGGCAATGCGCGGGCCGGCATACTGGAGGAGACTTTCAATGATCGGTTCCTTCTCAACATGGAAGGGATCATTGCTGTTCTGGGCGACGCTGTAAGCGGAACGCATGATGCTCTTGACGTTCTCCATGTTCACGTCAGTCCAGCCACCCAGCGTGCTCCGTTCCTTTTCGCCGAGTTCATAGTCGGCAGAACTCATCAGCTTGTCAGCTTCAGCGACCGTCTTGTATTCCTTCTTTGTGCGATCACGGGGGTTATCCAGTTCCACAAGGTCGGTCTCGGCAATGCGGCCATCGGGAAGATGGGATCCTTGCAGATAAATCCGACGCCGCTGCACTTCAATCCGTCGATAGAGGGGTTGTACTTCACTGATGTCGATCTGCAGCTTCCTCGCGATTTCTTCTGTCTGCTGACGGTGAGGATACGTAGCTACGATTTTAGCGCTACGCAGCGGAAGGATGCTTACGCCCAGGAGATCGGTCGGTTTGATGTCTCGTTCCTTGCGCCAATCGAAGATGTAGATGTTCTCATCGCCACCAATCTTCTCTTTTTCGGGTTTGGGGGGAGGAGTACCGGTGCCACCCTTGCCACCACCTCCCATACCGCCACCGGATACGCCGCCTCCGGACATGCCACCACCACCCAGGCCACCACCACCTTTTCCGCCACCTTTACCGCCCAGGCCACCACCGCCACCCAGGCCACCTCCACCCAACCCGCCGCCACCCAAGCCACCGCCCATGCCGGGCTTGAATGTATTACCACCTTCACGACCGCCCAGTTTGGGAGCTGTTACGCCGGCACGCAGTTGCAGCGTCATGACTTCCAGCTGATTGTTGACATTGCGCACTTCATAGATCCGGAAGGCGCCGACGACTGGCTCGATAGCGACCTCCAGTGGCTGAAGCACTTTCGGGTTCGAGCGGAACTTGCCCTGCAGTTCTTCCGGGAGGAAGTAGCGATAGCTCAACCGGAGCTGATCGATGGTGAAGGGTTTGGCCAATGCCTTGGAAAGCTCATCGATCTGGGCCAGAGGCTTAATCGAAGGTTCATCCTTGATAGCGATTTTATCAGGGTTGATTTCACTACGTTTGATGGCGTTATCAGCCTTCTGTCCGCTGGCTTTTACCTGTTCCGCGGACACGCCACCACTGGTGCCCAGCATGGCAAACACAATAAACAGCAGGGCCAGGAAGCCGGCGATGCCCACGCCAATCCGGTCGCCGTACTGCAGCATGAATTCCTTGCCATCGAACTTCGATTTCGCCATGACAGAAGCTCCTCAAAACCAGCCTGACGTGTACGGTTGAATGCGGTAAATGTTACCTGCCAGGAGTTATTTGGCAGGTGGAGTTGTTCCAGTCGGTACAGCAGCAGCTGGAGGATTGGCCTTGAGTTTAGCCAGTCGCTCAGCATTGTCGGGGCTTTCGTAAATGGTCACGATGCCGTAGATCTGCAGTTCCACCACGCTACTGTCATCTTCGAGCCCCATGGCTGCACCACCAGTAGTGGGTGACGGCCGATTCTGCCCACCCGTGGGAGCACTGCTTGTGCCACTGGGAACACCGCGGGAAGGAGGAGGTGGGGCGTCGCCTGCAGTGTTGCCTGCAGTGCCGCCTGGCACGCCCACACCGCCAATGCCACCTGTGCTGACACCACCAGAACCCGAGGCAGGCCCTGTCTTGCCACCAGTAGCTCCGGGTGTTCCAGGAGTTCCAGTAGTAGTTGCGGTACCACCACTTCCATGGGGACGACCCAGATTGGGCACCTTGGTCCAGGGAGCCATGGTCACCTGGAATCGAAGGCGGGAATTGGACATGGCACCAATGACATCGGTAATCGCAGTGGCATCCACCACCATGACGAGTGCCACAGGCATGCGTCGCAGTTGTGGTGTGACTTCCACGTAACGTGCCAGCGGAACACCTTGATTTGGAGTCATTTCGCTATCAGCACTGGTGTTGCCACCGAAGCCCGCCTTGCCAGCTCCACTACCCAGATTAACGTTACCATAACCGGCAGCGCCGTCAGCAGGTGCTGCTTCGGTCGGAGTCGCGGATGAAGGGTTCTGGTTGAGTACGTCCTTGGTCTTGAAATCATACCGTTTCAGAGGCAACACCTTCAATCGATCAGAGTGCTGGTGAGCCGTGGCACCCAGAACCAGGCGATCAATACGCTTGATAGGCGTGGAGCGCCAGGTCAGTTTCTGCTTGATGAGGTTGATACTGCGGGGCTGAATCGGATTCTTGATCTCCTGAGAGATAGCACGTCGTTCACCAGCATTGAAGGCATCCGTAGGAACACGGAAATCTTCGTTCAGCAGTTTGGTATCGTTGGGGAGATTGAAGCCTGCAGTAAAAGTGGCGGCAGGCAGACGACGGCCACTGCGGTTGATAATCTCGCCACGCATGGTCATGGTCGGGCTGTTGGCACGGCGGATCAACTGCAATTGGACGAGCCAGTCATTGTTGAAGGCGATATGCTGGTCTACCATGTTTTCCGGCAACACCCTGGTGATGCGTGTGATCTTGCCGAAGTTGGCAGGCAGCGAAATATCCTTCAGCTTCTTCACGCTCAACTTTTTGATAGTACCATTGGGCCAGTATTCGCAGGGACCGACACCACCTGCATCGCCAAGGTACAACGGCGTAGCAAATTCCGTTTCTGTACCTAGTTCTGAATACCACACAGACAGGGGCAGGGCAGGCAGGGTAAAGAGATTGCTGTGGTTGGCAGAAACCACCTGCAGCACCAGTTTCTTGTCATCCTGTGGATCACGCACTACTGCGAAATCAAGCCGCCAGCCTTTGTTGGGTTCGACGTTGGGAATGCCCAGTTCCACCAGGGTGCTCTTGAGTCGGGCATCCTGGGCAACATCGCTGGCATTGAGCAGATTGGGCCACACGTAGTTGTAGAAGCGATTGCGCTGAAAGACTTCCGGCTCCGGTTCCTTCCTCGCAGCAGTAGCGTCGGGAGCGGCAGGCGGAGCTGCAGGAGCAGTGGCAGCATCACCTGCTGGTGGCACAGCAGCAACTTCGGCAGGAGCTTCTTTGATTTCGGTGTAAGGCACTTCGTTCCATTCCGTCTTCAGCCTGGAGTAGCTGAGGAGCAGGTCGGAAAGACTGGAGAAAATCTCACGTTTCACTGCCAGGTCTTCCTGCAACAGAAAGACTTCGTCAGACAGGACATGCTTTTCCTTGACCAGATTATGAGGCATCAGCAGCTGGGGAATGACATAGTTACGATGGTTGTCTCTGCCTCCGAGAACACGCACACCACCCACCGGGTTATTGCCATTGGTTTCATCGAGCCAGTCGCGAATGGAATCGACAACCGACTCAAACTGGCCCCGATATTCTTCGCGGTATTCATCGCTCGGAACATCGCCGAGGTATTCGCCAAAATCCATGTTGTAGAGGTCACGACCCTGGCTGGTGGCCATCCAGCGGCTGCGGGTCTTGTCGGGCCATTTGATGAACGGGTCGCGTACCTGGTACTTGGTGCGATCCTTGGGATCGCGGATCACGTTGTTCTGCCGATCATATTCCTTGTACCAGAGCTCGTTCTTCTTGGCGGCCGAGACTTCGAACTCCTTGGTCATCGCCTCGATCCACGTCTGATTCTTGATTTCGCTTTCCGTGGAGATCTTCTTCAGGGCATCGTCTTTGTCCTTGGCAGCCTTATAGTTCTTTTCGGTTTCGCCGCGTACTCCCAGCACACAGATCCAGCCCACGAGCAGGCAGATGGCGAAAACGGGCAGAAGGAACCAGAAACGCTGCTTGATCATCGTCTCTTTGTCGAGTTTCATGACGGGCATCCCGAATAGCTGCTGCAGTGTTGTTGGACAGAAGGGTTATTGATTGACTGGTGCTGCGACGGCGTTGGGGTCTTCCGCCTTCGCTTCAGCTGGTTCAGTGGGAAGCGGTTCCACCCAGTACATCACAATCACAAACTCTGTTCGTTTCTTCTCGAAGCCTTTGGCTTTCACGGCTGTGGGATCAGGCTGCCCCGTACCAGCAGCAGGAGCAGTTGGAGGAGGAGGGCCACCACCGAAATTACCGCCTGCTCCACCACTACCGCCAGACATCGGGCCACGCTTGCCGGTGCCGCCCAGATTGGAGCGAGTACCAGAGCCTGTACCGGTATTACCAGCTGCTGCCCCTGTGCCAAAGCCACCCGCTTCGCCACCGGAGCCATGCACCGTCCCCAGTCCCTGCCAGGGTTCAGTACGTGGACCTGTCGAGGCTTGTGCCATCGACGTACCTGTCTGGCTGGGATCCGTTGGTGTCTGATTCTTGCCACCCATCGCGTCGCCTGAGCCTGAGCCGGAGACGACCAGGTTATTCAGGAACAGCGGAGCGTTGATGTAGGTGAATGGTTCACTCGGGTCGCTCGTGACCTTGTATTTGATTAGGGCCACGTGACTGGTATCGAGCTTGGTGCCTTCCGGACTGGGGTTCTGCAATGGCCAAGGCACTACCTTGCGGTTCTTCAGGTTTTCCACCAGTGTGTGTGCGATAAAGTACTGTACATTCTTGTGGTAGGTGTACCCTCGTATTTCGACAGCCCAGCCTGGCTTCTTGGGGGCTTCCTTCCAGTCATCATTGCCACGGTAAGTGGGATAGTTGGTGCGAATCCCTTCAGGGAACAGATTGTTGGATTCGTTCTTCACATTGGTGAAGAAGTTGTTGGCCATGGGTACATCACAGAAGCGGGCATAGACCCCGGTGATGTTGACCTGAATCAGGTCATTCATATTAAAGTTGTCGCCGATGAGAGCCTGCTGCTGGCGTTCGAGCAGAATCTCATAGGCTCGCTGGGAATCGATGTTGAAATAGCCATTGCGGCCATTAGGTACCATGCCGTCCCAGAGCGTATTGCTGGGCAGGTTAGTTCCATTGGGCCGGGGCAGGCAGTCATTCAGCAGGCGGTACAGGATGGGCCAGTTGACCCGTTCTTCACTGCCTCGGATGATGTTGGCAGCTGCCTTGCGGGCATCCTTGACTTCTTCCCGTTTGGCATCATAAGTGGACTGAAGTTGCTGCTTGGTCTTGATCACCGAATCAGCACGGGCAGCTTCATCCGATGCACTCTTGGCATGGGCATAACTGGAACCGCTCGACCAAGAGTAAATACCCAGTCCCAGCAGCAAGGCAGCAGCACTGGCCAGGGCAAGAGGCTTCTTGCCACGCACCAGGCGCTCCACCCGAATCTCGTTAGGCAGCAGGTTGGTCTGAATGCGGCTCTGTTTCAGGCCTTGCAAGGCCAGACCGTAGGCGACGGCAAAGCTCAGGATGTTGTCCGCAAAGATAGGGGATCTCTTCACGTCGTCGCCGGTCAGACGCATGAAGTCTTCCACTTTTTCCAGTTCCATACCGAGGCTCTGGCTGACAAACTTCTGCAAGCCTGGCAGGCGGAATGCATTGCCCAGACCCACCATGCGTGCCACGTTGGCACCTCGGTGAGTATTGGTAAAGAAGCCGAGGGAACGCTGCAGTTCACCCACGAAGTCAGAGAAAACAGGTTTCATCGCCTGGAAGATCTTCTTCGGGTCTTCCGCTTTGGTGGCATTCCGTTTGAGGTGCTCGGCCTTGGCGAAGGTAAGCTTCATTTCCTTGGTCAGGGCCCGGGTGAAGTGATTGCCGCCGATGGGGATGGGCCGCTGCCAGATGACTTTCTGGCCATCGGTCACCACGAGATTGGAATTATCGACGCCGACATCTACGGCGACCATACAACCCTTGTCCTCTTCACCTTCGCCCGCCGGGGCATCGCTGCCGTAGGCACCTTTGCCGAGCTGGTCGTAGGCCACATAGTTGACCAGGGCCAGTGGAGCCATTTGCACGTAATGCACTTCGATCATGACATCGCGGAACGACTGAAGATAACGGCTGACCATGTCCCGCTTCATGGCGAACAGGCCCACTTCGTTTTCTGCGAAGTCTTCCTTCGAATCGGAACCGATGCGCTGCCAGTCCCATACCACTTCATCAAGAGGGAAGGGGATCTGCTGCTTGGCTTCAAACTTGACAATGTCGGGTATCTTTTTGGCTTCAACGGGAGGAAGCTTGACAAAGCGGGCGAGACCGGTTTGCCCGGGCACGCTGATGGCGATGTGATCACCTTGCAACGTGTTCCGTGAGAGGAACTGGTTGAGGGCATCCCGTGTGAGCTGATCGGGATCAGCGTCGGGCTGGCTGAGAATCTTGGGATGCTCGATGTAGTCGAAGGCGGTGGCAGTTACCACGCCATCAATCAACTCCAGGCGAATGGCCTTGAGGGCACTCTGGCCTAGATCAATTCCCCAAACTCCGGGCAGCTTGGCGGCCATGCATCGTCTCCCGCTACTTCAGTCGATGTCAAACCCTGATGTTCCTTCATGATAGCATTCTGAGACAGCCCGCGCGGGCAATCTTTCAGGATTCACCATGAAATGAAGTGGGTTTCATCATCAAACTAACACAGTGTTCCGAGATGTGTCAATGAGGTACACACCGGTTTAACCGATGTAACACTCTGGCGCTCATTCTTAGAGATGTGATGAACCGAATGATCGCCGTAATTGATCCTACCCTCCTAGACGGCCCAATGGAAGAGAAGATTGAAAAAAAGTGACAAGTTATTCGGAAAATACGATCACAACACCTGACCCGGTTGTCGTGCTGATTGTTAGTTACCATTGCTCCATAGAACATTTACATGCCCATTGCTTACCAGGCTGGACGATTTCTACCACTCAGCGAGTTGCAGATTGCACCGCATGATGCGGGCTTTGCCATGGGTGTGGCAGTGACGGATCAGTGCCGGACCTATCAGCTCCGTCCCTTTCGGCTGGATGATCACCTGGCCCGGTTTGCACGCAGTTGCGAGTTGTGTGACGTAGAGTGTCCACTTTCGATAACTGAGCTTCGACAGTTGCTCTTTGACCTGCTGGACCGCAATGTGAAAACGGAGCCAGGTGTTGCGGACTGGTCGCTGGTCTGGTGTGTCACTCCCGGCCTCATGGGCAGTTACCTGGGGCAGCCCGGCGGGGTACTCGAAGCAAAACCTCGGCTCATTGCCTATGCCTTTCCGGTGGATTCCAGCCGGTTCAAGCACTATTTCACCCAGGGAGCTGTACTGCGTATTGCCCGCCGGGTGCACTCGCCCGGCGATTTCACTGTCCTGGCCAAGCAGCGATCCAGATTGCACTGGTACCTGGCCGAGCGTGAAGTCAAACGCAAGAACCCGCAAGCCCAGGCCTTGCTGCTCGATCATAATGGCTGCATCACGGAGACGGCCAGTGGCAACCTGTTGCTGGTTAGAGAGGGTAGTCTCTACTCACCTCGCACAGGGTCTGTATTACCCGGCATCACCTGGAAGGTGGTTCAGGAACTGGCCCGGACGCTTCACATTCCCTTTGTTGAAGCGTCTTTAACCGAGGCAGACCTGGCCACGGCAGAGGAAGCCATACTTACCAGTACACCGTTTGGCATAGCTCCTGTCAGCCAGATCGAAGAACGATCACTGCGCATCGATGGCGAATCGTATCGAAAGCTCCAGGCGGCCTGGGATGCCATGACGCTGGTCCAGTGATGCTATCCGTGTATCTCTCTCTTCTCATGGTGCTGGATTGCGGGTACGATGAAGAAGACCTTTGGGAACCGTTTGCATGATCGTTCGTCGTGTATTCTGCCTGATGGTGTCAGCGGTGATGCTGACACTGGCAACCGGACAGGATGGTCGGCCGTTCAATCGTCCCCCATTTGAACGGCGATCTCTGGCCAACCTGCAGCCAGGTGAACTGGCGGCTGAGACATATGCCAACGTTGTTCTGGATGTACTGAAGTCCATCCATGATTACTACCATTTCGAACAAATACCACTCGACACCCTGGCGGGACGATCAATCCTGGCCCTCTATCGGGCAGCGGGGAAGAATCCGCCTGATGCGCTGGTCCGTGATCCCGGCACGTTCATCAAGTTCCATGCGGGGAAAGACCTGCGTGAAAAGCTCAAACTGGCTCGAATGAATCTGGGCGAATCCCCGAAACTCGAAGGCGAGCGGGCAGTTCATGTCAGTCTGCGTGGCGTGTTCAGTTCACTGGACCTCTTCAGCAATTATCTCGAAGTGGATACAGCGATCAGAAGCATTGCTGAGGATGGCGCAGGAATTGGCATGTACCTGGAAGATCGGCCGCTAGGTAACAGCTACTTCGTGCGATCGGTGCAGCCGAACAGTTTGGCGCACAAGAATGAAATCCGTCCAGGTGATGAAATCCTGAAAGTGGAACAGCAAGCTATCGAATCGGGTACCTCCACCCTGCAAGTCAACGCCCGGATCGCCCTTTCCGCCCGGCGGAGAGCTGGAGTTGGTTTGACTGTCCGCAAACTGGATGGCACCACGAAGGAACTGCACCTCCAGTCATTTAACAATATGGATAGCGGGGAACTGATGGTTTTTGGTGACAACTTAGACCGGGAAACACCGATCAAAGGCGTTCGCTACCTTGGTGACAACGACTGGAGCTACTGGATAGATCAGTCGCAACGTATTGCCATGATTCGGCTGGGCACGATCATGCAACGTCCCGTTCGTGAGATGGAAATTATCAATCAACTGATGGACAATGGCCTGAAGGGATTGATTCTCGACTTGCGTGAATGCCCGAGTGGAATTCCCGAATACACGGCACTGCTGGCTGGCTATTTCCTGGAGCAGAATGAGCTGATTGCGACATTGAAGTATCGTAATCCGTCGAGCAATCTCAATCGTGACTGGAATGCAGGCAATGAGATACGTGTCAAGCAGGGGGACTCACGACGGTGTCTATCGATCCCCATGGCTGTGCTGATCGGTCCGGATACATCCGGGGCTGCGGAAATGATTGCTGCTGCCTTGCAGGATCATCAACGTGCAAAAATCGTGGGCGAACGATCCCGGGGAAAATCTACCATCCAGAAGGCTGACTTCGCCAGCGATCGTAATAGCGGTGTCCTGTTAAGCTACCGTCTGACGGTGGGCATGTTCGAGCGACCCAGCGGCAAGCCACTCAACCGTGGCCCGAGTGCCTCTCTCAACGAAGACTGGGGCGTGAAACCTGATCTGGAAGTGGTGCTGCCGGCAAAGGTGCGGCGACAGGTGCGAGCCTGGTGGTATGAACACGATCTGCGTCCCGAAGATTCACTGCAGACCACCATGATGGATGATGCTCGCAACGACCCGGTCATGCGTGCCGCCCTCCATGACCTGTTGAAATAACGCCATGTCTTTTTCCATCGATCCTGTTCGTCAGGAAGTGCTGGCGCTGGCCCATACGATTGTGGTGAAGGTGGGTACCAATGTGCTCACGCTGGCTGATGGCCGACTCAACCATGATCGATTGCGCGGCCTGGCGTCACAACTGCATCGCATTCGTCAGTTGGGCAAGCAGGTGGTGCTCGTCAGCTCCGGTGCCATCGGTGCGGGGATAGGACTATTGCAACTCCCCGGACGGCCTACCGATCTGCGCCGTCTGCAGGCTGCCGCCGCTGTCGGGCAGTGTGCCCTGATGGCTGCCTATGAAGAGTACTTCAGCCCCTTTGGGTATCATGCCTCGCAATTGCTGTTGACCGCCAGCGATTTTGATCATCGCAGCCGCTGCCTGAATGTGCGTAATACCATCATGACACTGTTCGAGTGGAACTGCATCCCGGTCATTAACGAAAACGATACCGTCAGTGTGGCCGAGATCAAGTTTGGCGATAACGATCAGTTGGCGGCGATGGTGACGAATCTGCTGCGTGCTCCGCTGCTGATTCTGCTCACCAATGTGGATGGCCTCTATTCCGCGGACCCCGGTCAGGATGCTAGTGCCACGTTGCTGCCAACGGTGTCAGAGATTGATGCCCGCGTGACCAGCCTCGCTGGGGAGACCCGGAGTTCGCTGGGTTCGGGTGGGATGCGAAGCAAGTTGAAGGCTGCCCGGCTCGTAACCATAGCCGGTGACTCGGTGATCATGGCCAATGGTGCGGCGCCAAACATCCTGGAAGACATTCTGTCTGCCAAACCAGTAGGCACCCTGTTCCTGCCTCGAGGCGGTCTGGTCAGTGCCCGGAAGCGGTGGATCGGGTTGATTGCCAAGCCGCGTGGCAAACTGGTGGTGGATGTCGGTGCCAGCACTGCTCTCACCCAGAAAGGCAAAAGCCTGCTTCCAATCGGCATCACCGATGTGGCAGGCCATTTCAGCAAAGGTGACGTGGTGAGCATCGTGGATCACGAAGGCACGGAACTGGCGCGTGGCCTCAGTAACTATGCTGCCGGTGATATCTGGCAGTTACGAGGCAAGCGGAGCGAAGAGGTTCAAAGCATGCTCGGTCGCAGAGCGTACGAAGAAGTAGTGCATCGCGACAATCTGGTTCTTCTGCACTAGCGCCTGCCACTGGCAGCTATTTGATTCCTGTCAGCCTTTGAAATACTCCCAATCCTGCCGCATAATCCACCATGATAAACATGCAGACTGCTACGATCAGCCCCAGGGCGACCGGCCAGAACCACGTAGTATCGAAGAACGGTGTTGTCTGCCGGGTGTAGCAGTAGGGGCAGATGAAATCTTCCGAACCAATGGGGGATTCACAGTATTCACACGTGAGAAGCATAGCTATAGACCTGGAGAACTATCTGAAGGATAGTTCGACATTCGTAGCTATGCGTTTGAATCATCGTAAAAGAACGATGAGCAAACTCATCAGGAAGAAACCGGTGGCATCGTGGCCCAGGTCGATGGCGAAGAGCTTCCACGACCAGCCACTGAAAGCATAATGTTTGGCGGAGGAAGCCGCCAGGACAGCTCCTGCCAGCAGTAGTGTGGTTACAAAAGCTGCGAGCAGGCGGGTCTCTGTCAATGGGGCTACCCACTGCAATACGATGGCAACTGCGGTGGCGTTGAGAAACGCTCCCACGAAGGCGAGCACAAATGGTGATGGATCTTTGCCTTTCACGTGTTCTCTGGTCTTTCCTAGTTCACGAAGCCAGGCTTCGCCAAAGTAACCATACCAGAATGCCCCAAGCACGAAATAGAGCACGGCAGCGGCAAGAATGAGGAGCCAGGGGAGGGAGAAGGGCATACGGCACCAGACGATGAAAGTACCTGCATCATAATGGATGCGAAGCGTTACTCAATGAAGATTTATTCCCGTAGTACGGGCAGTTCGTCCAGGCTGCGCAACCCCATCCATTCCAGAAACAGTCTGGTCGTGCCGTACTGTACCGGCCGGCCGAGAGTCTTATCGCGACCCACGATGCGAATGACACCTTTCTCCAGCAGTACCCGCAGTACATCAATGCAGGAGACACCGCGCAGCGCTTCCAGATCAGCGCGATTGATGGGCTGACGGTACGCGATCATGGTCAGCGTTTCCCGAGCCGCGGCGGAGAGATGCAAGCCACCGGGCGATTGAAGTTTGAGCAGCCAGGGGTGATACCGATCCCTGGTACGGAGTTGATAGCCACCTGCCAGTTCCACCAGTTGCAGGCTGCTTGGCTCGGCATCGTAGAGATGAGCCAGACGCTTCACCATGCGTTTGACTTCATCATGACGGAGTGGCTTAAGCATGGCGACCAGCCGTCGCAGGGGTAGCGGCTCGTCGCTGGCAAAGAGGTAGGCTTCCAGTTGTGCCAGCGAAGTATCTCGTGCGAGCGGGCCATGGACCTGGGTTGCATGGCGGGTAGCGTGAACGTGACGCCAGACAGGCGAAACACTGTTCAACTGACGCACCTCGTGACAGGGATACGTCAGCGGCGGCATTCGCAGTTGAGACGCGACACTCCGATGATGGTGCACATCAACCTCCCAGGGCCGAAGCCAGAGGGCAAGTGATACCGTAAGATGATTGTCTGTTCCAGTGCAATCGCCCGGTGCCAATGGATGATGCCCAGTCTCGAAATAGTGCTGAAAGCCAGTGTGCCAGCTGTGGTGCTGGTGACGTTTGTGGCTCTTTCCGCGCTTTTCTTCATCTGGCTGGAACGGAAGGTCTCGGCCCGCATCCATGACCGCCTGGGGCCGACTCGAGTCGGCAGGTTTGGCTGGCTGCAAACTGTGGCTGACGGCATCAAACTGCTGGCTAAGGAAGACTTCATCCCGCCTCAGGCAGATCAAGTACTGTTTCGGATGGCTCCGTACCTCGCCTTCCTCGGAGCGTATTTGCCTTTCCTGGTGCTGCCGTTTGGCCAGGGCATCGCTGGCCTGGAAACTGGTGTTTCGCTCTTTCTACTCCTGGCTGTGCTCAGTCTCGAAGTTTTTGGCGTGATCCTCGCTGGCTATGCATCAGGCAATAAATGGTCACTATTTGGCGGCATTCGAGAGTCAGCTCAGATGGTCAGCTACGAAGTGCCTCGCACACTCTGCGTGGTGATCGTCCTGATGACCGCGGGAACGATGAATCTGTCCGAGATTGCCCGACAGCAGACCGGCTTCTTCTGGAACTGGTTCCTCTTTCGCGATCCATTCCTGTTCCTCACGTTCTGGATCTTCTTTACCTGCGGCGTGGCAGGCTGCAAGCGGGCACCGTTCGATCTCGCGGAAGCGGAGTCGGAACTGGTGGCAGGCTTCCACACCGAGTACAGCGGTCTGCGCTGGTCGCTCTTCTTCATGGCTGAGTATGGTAGCATGTTCATGATCAGTGGACTGTCCTGTGTGCTGTTTCTGGGTGGCTGGCAGACCGGACTGCTGCCTCGTGATCCCAGCGATTGGTTTGGTGGCATCGCAGGTAACATCATCAATGTCATCATCTTCATTCTGAAATGCTGGCTGCTGGTGACGGTAATGATGTGGGTACGCTGGACGCTGCCACGTTTGCGTATTGACCAGGTGATGACCACCTGTCTCAAGTATCTGGTTCCGCTCTGTTGTGTCTGCCTGATCGGCTCGGCGCTTTGGCCGCTGCTGTGGAATACGCTGCTGCCGGGGTGGTTCCAGTGGCGGGCGCAACCCGGAGTACCCGTGGCAGTGGTGGAGGCCAAGCGATGAGTCTGGCCGACGCTCTCTTCTGGTTCCTTGCTTTATTCACAGCTGGCTCAGCCATTGCAACCGCTGTCACGTCTCAGATTGTTCGCTCCGCTGTTTGGCTGATGTTCACCCTCGCTGGCGTGGCCGGTCTCTATTTTCTGCTCGGCTTCGAGTTCCTCGGTGCCACGCAGCTGCTGATCTATGTCGGTGGCATCCTGGTGCTGGTAGTGTTTGCCGTGATGCTGACCGCCCAGGGACCACATTCCTCGTTGGCCACTCCCTGGTGGCAGTGGTGCATCGTGCTGCTGGTCAGTGGTGGACTGCTCGCACTGATCACGGGTTTGATTTTCAGTATGACCGGAGATAGTTACCATGCTACGCCACTCTCTGCTGCCAGTGATACCAGCAATACTGATCGACTGGCTCTGACGCTGCTGGGCTCCACAGAAGCTGAGCCACCGGGCGAGTTGCCTGCCATGCCTGGGAAAAACAAGCACTTGGTTCATTACCTGTTCCTGTTTGAAGCGATCTCGGTGCATCTGCTGGTGGTGCTGATCGGTGCAGCGTACCTGGCCCGGGCGAAGCGGAGGCGACTGGCATGACCATCACCCTGGTTCACTATCTGGTCCTCGCGGCACTGCTGTTCGTGGCGGGCCTGGTATGCATGGTTGCCAAGCGTAATGCGATCGGTGTGCTCATCGGTGTGGAACTGGTGCTCAATTCCGCCGGGCTCAACTTTGCAGCATTTGCCCGCTACAACAAGGCGTTTCAACTCGATGGCCAGGTTTTCACCATCTTCGTCATAGTGCTGGCAGCCGCAGAAGCGGCGATAGCCCTGGCGATTGTGCTCAATTTCTACAACAATGCCAGCAGCATTGATATCAGCGACGCCAAGGAATTGCTTGGATGAGTCAACCTGGGCTTCTCTATGTACTGGCAGCGTCGCTTCCCTTCGTCGCCAGTCTGATCCTGCTGCTGGCCCGGCAACGTGCCCGCTATTGGGCAGGCTGGCTGGCAGCGGGCGTACTGTTCCTTTCTGCTGCAATCTCCGTCGTGGGATTCGTGCTGTTTCAACTGCACGTGCAACAGTCCCGGGAGCAACTGTGGCCCATCGAACCCTGGACTGGTTCCTTTGTCTGGATGCAGCATTCCCACTTGCTCTACGAGAACACCGGCCGCCTGGGCTTTGCTCCCGATGTCCCCGGTATTGAACTGCGACTGGGATATCAGGTCGATAGCCTGACCACTTACCTGTTTGTGCTCATTACTTTAGTAGCCCTGGCCATCCATCTGGTGGCGGTGCGCTCGATGCGCAAAGAGCAGAAACACGACTTGTACGATGTGCTTGGCAAAACCCATCGCCCAGGGCGATATCCGCAGTTCTTCCTGCTACTCAGTGCATTCACTGGTGTCATGTTGCACCTTGTACTGGCTGACAATCTGGTCCAGTTATTCATTTGCTGGGAGTTGGTCGGCCTGATGTCGTACCTGCTCATCGGTTTCTACCGTGAACAGGGTGTCGCCCAGGCAGCGGCACGCAAGGCTTTCGTCATGAATCGCGTTGGCGATGCGGGCCTGCTCATAGGTATCGTCATTCTCTTCACGTTTACCGGTACTCTCAGTCTGGTCACTGTTCGTGAGGAAGTGCACAATGTGCTGGGCAACAAGGTCATGGAACATGGCGTTCCCAAAACACGCATCGATCAACTAAGCCTGTCTGATGCATTGCGAGTGCCAGCCAGGGATACACACGATGAACCATTTGCAGATAAGGGAGCGGAGGCTGGCCAGATTTGCCGCGTCAATCGCATGACGACCAGGCAAGGCAAGGCGAGGCTCGAACTAGCTGCCGATGGCAGTGAAGTGGTGGTGTGGAATCAGGAGACGCTGAATGGCCACTTCGATAAGCCCATGAGGGGCAAGTTCGATGCGTTCAACCCCAGGTTGCTCGGTGGGCATGGGCAGGGCTTACGCACTATCCCTTACTGGATGCTGGTTGCAGCTGGTATCGGGTTGACCCTCGGTTGCATTGGCAAGTCGGCCCAGATACCTCTGCAAACCTGGTTGCCCGACGCCATGGCAGGTCCCACGCCCGTTAGCGCCCTGGTACATTCAGCAACCATGGTGGCTGCTGGCGTTTATCTGCTTGCCCGGGTCTATCCCGTATTGCTGCCTGAAGTACTTCTTGTCATCGCCTACCTGGGCGTTGCTACTGCTCTCTACGGAGCACTCTGTGCGCTGATGCAGACCGATGTCAAAAGGCTTCTTGCCTATTCGACTATGAGCCAGTTGGGCTTGATGCTGGCATCCATGGGCGTAGGCGGCTGGACGATGGCACTCTGGCACCTGGCGACCCATGCCTGCTGCAAAGCACTCCTGTTCCTTGGTACCGGGGCGGTTGTCGATCAATGCCTGGGGGTTCAGGACATCTCCCGTTTCGGCGGCCTGCGGAAGCAGATGCCCTGGCTCGCCGCATTGATGCTGTTTGCCTGCCTTTCTCTGTTGGGTTTCCCGCTCCTTCCCGGCTGGTATTCCAAGGATGGCATCCTGGAATCGCTCCTGAGCTTCAGTTCACTCGAGTGGAAACACGTGTGCCTCCTGCTGTTTCCCCTAGCTACGACAGCACTGACAGCAGCGTATCTCACCCGTTTCTGGTGGCTCCTCTTCATGGGGCAGCCTCGAGATCAGAAGGTGACCGAAGCGGCTGACGATGTCCATGGGCTGCTTCGCTGGCCGTTAGTCGGATTATGTCTGCTTGCCCTGTCCCTCGTCTGGTTGCCTCACCCCCTGGCGATGGGAAAGGGCTACATTGTGCAACTGCTGGAGCAAAGTGAACCGGCTTCGGTACGCGATTGGACGATGGGACTCTGGGCTTCCAGCAGCGGACAACTCGCCGGCGGCTACTTCAGCCAGGAAAGCTGGATGCGACCGATGTATGAACGCATACCCGTCTCTCCCCATGTACTTACGATGGTACTGGCATTTGCTCTCAGCCTGCTGGGTATCGTGCTTACGCTGGCACGTTATCGACGCAAGGCTGCCATTCCCTGGGGACGGCCTGGTGGAGGAATGCGTTACTTCTTTTTTGATGGTGCTCACTGGGATACCGTGCTTCGTCAGGGCTTCGTGCGGCCTGCACTCGAACTGGGGCATTTCTTCCAGCGACTCGATCGCTGGTGGTGGGACGGTCTGCTGTATCTGTTCTCTCGCTCGGCCCGACTGCTCGCCAGTGCCGAAAGACAATTCGATGAACGATTGATCGATGGCTTGGTCCAGCAATCAGCCCGCCTCACTCAGTCAACTGGAATGGTTTTGCGGCAGGTTCAATCGGGTAGCCTGTGGGTTTATATCCTGATGGCCCTTCTGGCGATGGTGACTGTCAGCGGCATCATCGGCGGTATGATTTGGTGGGGCGGACGTTAGTCTGGGCGATTTGGAAGTGCGTCACTTTGTACTTTTAAGTAATTCGACAAGTTCCTCCAGACTGCTAACGTGATCGCTCACTTTGGCTTTCAGGATCGGTGATATGCGAACGGGCTAGTGTGAGCGGAATATGTTGGACAGGAAGAAATGGCGGTTTCTACATCAGCGTTTTCGCTGGGGTAATCTGCCTGAACCCTCTTGCATAAAACGGAAGTTATCTCGGCAAAGTCTTTCTTGACATCAGTCTTGTTCGAGTGGTTTGGAATAACTACATTATTTGCAGTTTGTAGGGACTAGTTAGTGATGAATAACTTAACAAAGATAATACGCGAAATGGATCGCGATCTTGCATGGCTCAAAAAAGCTAGCTGTAACGTCAGCCAGCCTCGGACCAGTGATAGTTCAGTTGGTACAATTCATGATGAATCTGACATGAAGATGGAAGCCTTAATAATCTCCTTGGAGAGATTTTCAGAAGAGCTTCGCCAACACGCAAGACTACAGGATAATTCAAACTGAATCACTAACCACGATTGATCCTGCTTGCATACCGGTTTCCTCCTCCCTACCATCAAATCTTCAATTCAATGGATGTCCTCCGTGATTGAGCAGCGAGGCCCCTGGAAAATCACCGCCCGCACCTGGCCCTACATCGATCCCTGGGTGAAAGTCCAGCGTGATGAAGTCATCCGTCCCGATGGCCAGCCTGGAACGTATGCAGTTATCCACATCAAGCCCGGAGTCTGTGTCCTGGCCCTCGATGATGCAGGGGATGTCCACCTGACCGACGAGTTTCACTACGCGGTTAACAGCCATACGCTCGAATGTGTCAGTGGCGGACGCGACAATGAGGAAGAGCCTCTCCTTGCGGCACAGCGTGAGCTAAAGGAGGAACTCGGCATTGAAGCTGGGGAGTGGATCGACCTGGGCAGTGTCGATCCTTTTACCGCATCACTGCTCTCGCCCACGCAGCTTTTCCTCGCCCGGCAGCTCCGATTCACCGCTGCATCGCCCGAAGGCACGGAACAGATCCGCCACGTGGTCATGTCTCTGGCTCAAGCTGTTGAGCGTGTCATGCGCAGCGAAATCACCCACGCTCCCAGTATGACCCTCATTCTTAAAGTGGCTCAGTTGCTTAAGTCACCTCACCACCCGGGAACAGGTACTCAAACATCTTCTTGAGTTTGCCCAGGGCCATATCACTGGTCACGCCGCTGCACTTGTCGAGCGTCAGTTCCTGATCCTGGACCATTCCAGCGATATCCAGCATGAAGCCGAAGCCGACCTGGGCGGTGAAGGCATTGCCTTCCCAGGTTACCTGGTCGCCGTAGCCGGTCTTCACCAGTTGGGCCTGGATCATTTCTTTTGCTTCGCTAGCCGGCTTGCCAGTCTTCCATGTGAGAACTGCCATACGGATGACTCCTGTTACTCGCCACGCAATTCGCCCTTAAGCACGGTGATGGCCTGCCCTCGAAGGAAGACCCGGTCCCCGGCCACTTGTACCTTCACGACACCGCCACGGGCGGAAGCCTGGTAGCCCACCAGCGAGTCCTTCTCCAGCACATGTGCCCAATAGGGCCCCAGGGCACAATGAGCTGAACCGGTGACCGGGTCTTCCGGCACTCCACTGGCCGGGGCAAAGAACCGCGAGATGAAGTCAACTCCTTCAGTGGAGGAACGGGCTGAGACAATCACGCCTCTGCACTCGACCTGTGCCAGTTGACTGAGATTCGGTTTCAATTGCCTGACCTGTCCTTCGTCCTCCACCACCACAAGGTAGTCCATCTTGTTGGAGAAGACCCTGGCAGTCGAAAGATGCAGCGATTCCAGCAGGCCCACAGGCGTTTCGCAGGGATGAACGACCTTGGCAGGGAAGTCGAGTTGAATCTGGCTATCACTACGCTTGCAATGCAGCCAGCCGCTCCGGGTCTCGAAGTCGATGGTCTGATCCTTCGGTACAGTGTGTAGCTTCCAAAGCATGTGTGCCGACGCGAGGGTGGCATGGCCACACAGGTCCACTTCTACGGTGGGAGTAAACCAGCGCAGGCCAAACCCCTTTTCCTGCCTGGTGATGAACGCAGTCTCCGCCTGGTTCATTTCCATGGCCACGTTCTGCATCCACACCGGGTCTGCTGGCGAGTCGAGTACCACCACCCCGGCCGGGTTACCCCGAAACGGCACGGATGTAAAGGCATCCACCAGATAGATGGGAATGGTCTTCATGATGTCACTCCTGGGCTCCAGCCATCTTACCCCAACTTGATCCAGTCGCGCAGTGAACTTCCCCTGAATTCTCACTGGCTGAGTCAGTTGGCTTGGCCTACGTTATGTTCGTCGAAGCACTTAATGGCGGGCAGCACCTTGCCACGCTCAAGTTCTCAAGGAGAGTCTGATGTCCAGACCATGGAAAGTTGCAGCTGTTCAAATGGATTGTGAGATTGGTAATGTCGACGGCAACCTGCGCCACGTACTGCTGCAACTGGAAATGGCTGCGGAAGAAGAGGCACGTCTGGTAGTCTTTCCCGAATGCGCTCTTACCGGCTACTGCTTCCAGAACTTCGAACAGGCGATTTCTGTCGCAATAACTCTGGAGTCCGAACCCATTCGACTCCTCATGCAGCACTGCCAGGAACTCGATCTCTTCGCCGTTATCGGCTTCCTCGAACGGCAGGGAGATGAGCTGTTCAACAGCGCAGTCTGTATCGGTCCCCAGGGTATCGTCGGTACCTACCGCAAGACCCACTTGCCGTTTCTGGGTGTGGACCGTTTCGTCTCACCGGGCAGAGAACCCTACGAAGTCTACGACCTGGGTGGACTCAAGATCGGCATCCTCATCTGCTTCGATGGCAGCTTTCCGGAACCGTGTCGTGTATTGACACTCCTGGGGGCTGACCTGATTGTTCTGCCCACTAACTGGCCCGAGGGTGCCTGGGCCAGTTCCGCACATGTCCCTGCTATGCGAGCCCTTGAGAATCACGTCTATTTCCTGTCCTGTAACCGGGTAGGCATTGAGAACATGTTCCGCTTCATCGGCCATAGCCGGCTCATCGACTGGACCGGTGAAGAGATAGACTATCTTGATAGCCCTGACGCTGGCATGCTATTGGGTGAGATTGACCCGGAACTGGCGAGGCAGAAGCATACCGTGTTCATCCCCGGCGAATACGAGGTAAACCGCATCGCTGGCCGACGCCCCGAACTCTACGGCCCACTGCTGGAATCTATCCGCATTTAGAATCATGCAATGGCCGGTCTGGTTCTCCCCCATAGCAAGGGGGAGCTAGAGGGGGTTTCAGCGTGCGAATTCAGACCGTCTAGCGACGGTTAAGGATGGAGTGCTCCGCAAGAGCAATTCCGGTTGCATAGTGCTACCCCACCCAACCTCCCCTTTTAAAGGGGAGGAGCAGGACACGAGGTAGTACCAAACGAAGCGAGCCAGACTCGAAAGTCTGGCTCGCAGGAGTTTACTCTGTCAACAGCACGGAACTAGAAGGTCCAGGTGCTGCCGAGCTTTTCTTCCTCTTCTTCATTGATGATGATGCGTGGGGTCACCATGAACATCAGTGAAGTAGCCGACTTGCCGTAAGACTGGTTGCGGAAGAGGCGGCTGACATAAGGAATCTTGCTCAGGATCGGTGGGCCGAATTCCCGACGCTGTTCCTGCATGGTCTTGATACCACCTACCAGGATCGTACCACCATCCGGCACCATGACAGTGGTGGCCAGGGTGATGGTCGAGGTCACAGGCTGCTGCACCGTGATACCTGCCACCGCGGTGAAGGCTCGCGAACGGTCAGTCACTGTAGTGATGACTGGCTGCAGCGTGAGCTGAACATAGCGGCGATCATTGGTCACCACGGCCTGCACCGTCAAGGTCGTACCCGAGGGGAACGAGGTCTGGATCGGTGTGAAGACCGGGATACCGGTGAAGAGATTGATGGTCGGCTGGACAGCGGTCACGAACAACTCGTTGGTAAAGGACGAGATGGAGGCGGCCTGTCCATTAAACATCGTGATCTTGGGAGCCTGCAGTGTGCTGTTGCGCACATCACCCTGTACAGCTTCCATCACCAGGAACACCTGGATACTGCTGAGGAATGCCACACCCACATCCAGACCACCGGTGCTACCCGGGGCACCCATCCCAGCGAAGCCGGTAGGCAGACGAGCCTGGTTGAAGCTGTCGTTCGAGATGGGGATGTTCAGATTGTTAGTGAAGTTCCCGGACGGAGTCAGACCGACGATCACACCCTTGGTATGGTCAGGATAGTTCAGAGCGCCATCGGGAGTGAAGCTGCCGGAGGCGACCTGGCGATCAAAGTTGGTCTGCTTGTCGGGGATCGAGACGTTGAAGTTCACACCCATGCGTTCGAAGAAGTCATCGGTCAGCGTGAGGATGCGGACTTCTACCGTGATCTGGACTTCCTGGAGTTCGCGGAGCCGTTTGATCAGCTCTTCGATCTGTTCCTGGATGTCCGACGACTGGGAGACGACCAGCGTCATACCCATCGGGTAGTATTCGATACTGCCTGTGCCGGTACCGTTGGCCTTCCACGATTCAGGCTCAATGGTGCTGGTGATCAGGTGCATCAGCTGCTTTTCCAGCGTCGCACCGGTGCGGCGTTGCACCTGTACGCTGCGTGGATCCATCGTGTTGCCCTGGTAGCTGTCGCGACCATTGCCCTGGCCACCGGCAAAGGCATTGAAATCACCACCAGTTGTGCTGATGGGGGTACCCTTGTCGTTGAAGTTAGGCAGGGTGGCCATGTCGTCGCGGGGCACGATGATGTCATGCACAGCGAAGCTGCGGCGTACCTTGTGGCTGGCCCGGGCTTCCTTGGTGGTGATGTTGATCACACCGTCTTTGACGTAGTAAGTCAACTGTGCCTGGTTGAGGACGGCATTCAACACGGCTCGCACAGGAACGTTGTTGAGGGTCAGCGTGACAGGCAGCTTGGCGTCGACGCCAGCATATTCCAGGGCGAAGGCTTCCAGCACCATGTTCATGCCACCGCTGAGGGTGCGGAGTTCATCCACGACCTCGACCAGCGGCTTGTTGCGGAAGTCCACGCTTACTGTCGTGTTGAACTTGCTGCTGTTAGGCAGTTCGTCCTTTTTGTCACGTTGCATGCGTTCGAGCGCACTGCGAACACGGCCGGCAGACTTGGAGGTGAAGTCCTTGCTGTATTCCAGTGCCTTGTCATCACCCACTACTGCCTTGGGATTGATGTCTCCCATGCCCTTGACCCACAGGTCGCGGCTGTTCTGCACACCAGCGGTTTCCTTCGACAAGGCATCCTGCAGGTGAGCTGACTGACGAGCAGCATCAATCGCGGGATTATCCGGATCGATGGCAAAGGCACGTTCGGCCCGGGCTTCCGCCTCGGCGTACTTGCCCTGACCCATCAGGGTCTTGTATTCGCTCATCAGAGCAGCGACTTGTGTCCGGCGATTCTCAGCGTCAGCAGCCTTGCGGAGCTTGGCGTTCTGCTTGGAATCGAGCTTATCCTTGGCTTCGCGTTCGAGGGCGACCTGCTCGTTGATCCGTTCGTAGTTGCGGATACGGAGATCGAGCTGACGTGCCATGGTTTGCACATTGGGCACATCCACATCGGCCTTCTTCAGCGTTTCATAGGCAGTCTTCAGCTCAGCAATGGCACCATCGAAGTTGCCAGCCTGGGCGAGCTTGATCGCACGGGCGGTAGCCACGTTCTTCAGCTCGTTCAGACGCTGGGATTCGATTTCGTGCTTCTTGCGTAGCTCGTCAAGCAGCGGGCTGCTTTGACCCTTGTTATCCTGGGGCACCACACTGCCAGCCATCTGGATCAGGCTCTTCTCGGTCTGGAAGGCAGGAGTGGAGAGCAATTCGTTCATGTGCTTGAGCTTGGCTTCGTCGAGCAGTTTGCGATCCACTTTCTCGGCGTACTGCTTGGCGAGGTCATACTCCTTGCGGCTGACAGCCTTCACGACCAGGTCGTAGTACTGTTCCGAAGTTTTGACAGCAGCCTTGATGTCGGCAGCGTCAATCTGGGCCAGGTACTGACCAGCCTGGGCCTTCATCCCGTAGGGGCCTTCGTACAGGGTGTTGGCAAGCTTGCGAGCCTGAACCAGTTGCCCCTCACGAACGCACTGTTCGATATCGGTGCACAATTTCTTGCCCGTGCTGGCAACATCTGTAGCCGCTGGCACATTCAGCTGACCAGGGACGGTGACACCACCCATCTGGGGAGCAGGCACATTGTAAGTCATGGCTACGTTCATCACGTAGTTGCGATACTGCTGGGCTTCACCTGTCTTGCCACGGGCAGCCAGTGTGTCGGCAGCCTTGGCATAGGTTTCCACCTGGACACGTGCCTTGTTCTGCAGGTCAGCCATCACCACTTCAGGCAGTTCATCACCCTGCTGGAAGACGACGCCCATACCCTTGGCTTCGGTGACTGCCTTGTGAGCGCCCATGATGTCGCCCGACTTGGCCATCACTCGTGCGTTGGCGAGCAGTTGCAGGGCCCGCATACGCTTGCTGTCAGCAGCAACAGGATCGGCCTTGCGCTGACGAGTCGCCATCACCACCTTGACGGCATCGTAGATGCTGTCAGGGTTTTCCTGGGTGACGACCTTCATCTGCTTGACCTGTGCAGCGATCTGCAGGGCAGCATCGTAGTTGCCCTTGTTCAATTCCATCCGGGCCACCACCATCAGGCGGTTCGCTTCGGCCACCTTGGCAGCATCATTGCTGGCCACCGTGGGAGCAGCTGGCGGGTTCAGGTTCGGTGCAGTGGTCACAGGTGGTACAGGCAGCGTGGTGTTGCCTGCAGGAGTGACCGGATTCATCGCCACCTTGTTTTCGGTAGGCGGGGTTACAGGCTTGTTACGGCTGGCGACAACCTGCTTGGCCTTGATTTCCGCCATCAGCTTGTCAGGACGTTCGCCACCGAAACCGTCAAGAACGCCATAGTCGTTCTTGAGAGCCTTGGATTGTGCACAGACCCGTTCAGCTTCATCGAGCTGCCCGGCATTGAGTAGCTGACGAGCCTGAACAAGCAGTTCCACAGCCTTCTTGTCGTTGACGACCTTCCGCTGTCCCTTGAGGTCAGCCAGTACCTTCTCGGGATTGTCTTCGAAGTAACCCCAGTTGACCTTGGCTACACGAGCGCTGTTGCAGAGCTCTTCACAGCGATCGAGGTTGCCCTGGCTCAGAGCCACTCGGGCTTCCTTGACAGCCAGGCGAGGATCAACCGTAGCTGCTACCGTGGACGTGCCCTTCACGCCACCCTTTTCCACGCGAGCAATAGCTTCGTTCAATTTCGCAGGGCTGTTTTCTTCAAACCAGGGGAGGTTGACCTTAAGGTCTTCCGCCTGTTTGGTCAGCTTCTTGGCGGTGGCGACATCGCCAGCAGCCAGAGCCTGCGAAGCCTGCATACAGAGTTGCTTGCACTGCATCACAGCGCGTTCGTTACTACCTGCAGTCGTGCCAGCCTTGGCCACCTGGGCCTTGGCGGTGTTGACATCGGCGATCAGTTTGTCAGGGGTATCTTCCCAGGGCATGCGGCCAGCACCACCTGCCTGCTTGCAAGCGACGGCCCAGCTCATGGCCTCATCATAGTTCTTGTTCTTGAGGGCTTCGCGACCAGCAACCAGCATGTCAGCTGGCGTACGGCCCTTGGGGGTGACGGGTTTGGCCGTCTGGGCGGTAGCTGTCCCGACACTGCCAGTCTTGCTGAGCAGGTCATTCAGAGTGCTGACACTCTGACGATCCTGAGCAGCCAGGTAGGTATTGCCCTTGAGGCCATTCAGAATGGTTGCAGCATCCTGATAGCGGCCGGCGTTGTAGGCTTCGCCCGCTTTCTTGATCATCTCCTGGCCTGACTTGCGCATAGCCAGTGCTTTGGCATTACTCTGCACAGTCGCTTCCAGTTCCTTCTGCTCCGCGGCAGAGAGGCTCGTCTTCAATTCGGCGGCACGCTTGAGATAGACCTCCGCCAGTTCGAATTCGAACTTGCGATGGTTCTCGACACCTGTTTTCAGGATGTCGCGTGGCTTCAGTGATTGTTCACCGCCTGTCTGCACCACATCCGAAGGAGGTGCAACTTGTACAGGCACCGTGTTATCAGGCGGTAAGGGCAGCCCCTGTGCAAGC
The DNA here is from genome assembly GCA_046350055.1 of Gemmatales bacterium. Lineage (GTDB taxonomy): Bacteria > Planctomycetota > Planctomycetia > Gemmatales > HRBIN36 > JAEUIE01. The sequence goes on from JAXMBC010000001.1 coordinate 2,296,415, forward strand.
ACAGCAGCTGGAGTCAATCCCAGCAAGCCCACCCCGCCGATCCATGCCAAGGATTTAGCCCGAATCACTGCATCCTCCTTTCGTGTCCAACCTTCCGGTTCCCTTCGCTCAGCAGGATCGCCTTCCCCCAGGCGAGACTGTGCTCTGAGCAAACTGGGCATCCCGTTGCGTTCCCCGGCGGACCAGTGGCCCCGTTGGACACGTACGCAGAAACCCCACTCAAGGGTCAGGGTGATAACCGCTTTGACAAGGCGGTCAATGGCAAGTGGCGCTTTTTCTGCCGTTTTCCCGCCTTTTTCTCAAGATCATCTGGCAAGGGAGCGAGGCATGGAAGATAGGCGAATTCACGAAGCCTGCCTAGCTCAGGTCATCGGCGGCAGACAACATCATCCAGGAAATCCGGCAGTCTGGAATACTCAGGAAATGTGCGGGTTTCTTTCGAGTTTGATTCAAGTTCTACTACGGGGCTTAACCACGACTCACCAGATGCTCCGCAAACTTGTCCGTGGTGGGGCAGCACACCTGGTCCATCACCTGGCGGAGTTGCACTTTCAGCATGGCTATGGCGTGCTGGCCACCGGTTTTACCCAGGGCTGCCACCGAATACATGAACGTGCGCCCCAGAAAGGCGAAGTCCGCACCGCACGCCAGGGTACGTGCGATATCCGGGCCGGACCGCAGCCCGCTGTCCATCATGATGCGCAACTTGCCCCGGTATTTCCGGACGATGGTTTCCAGTGAATGCACCGTTGACTCACCTGCGTCAATCTGCCTGCCACCATGATTGGAAATGATGATGCCATCCATGCCAAGCTTCAAACAGGCCTCGGTGTCCTCATCGGTGGCGATACCTTTGACGACCAGCTTGCCTTTCCAGCGATCGCGGATGGGAGCGATCTTCGAAGAGTCCAGCCGACCGGCAAACGTGGCGTTCATGTACTCGCCCAACTTCTTCATGTTCAAGCCTTTGGGCATGTATTTCAGCATGGTGGCGAATTGAGGTTTTCCCTGAAGTAGCGTATTCCAGGCCCACACGGGTCGCAGCAGGATCTGCCCGATATTACGCAGCGTCATGCGTGGTGGCAGCGCGAGTCCATTACGGATATCCCGTGGGCGGTAACCGAAAGTGGGCACATCGGAAAGCAGTACCAGAGTCTTGCAGCCAGCGGCTTCGGCTCGGTTCAGAATGTCGTCACGCAGTGCATTGTCAGCTGGGTGATAGAGTTGATACCAGAAACGCCCTTCCGTGAGTTCGCCAATGCGTTCAATGCTGCTGGTGCTGACCGTACTCAAAATGAACGGAATATTGTGTTCGTGCGCAGCCTGGGCGAGAATTTCGGGAGCGCCGGGCCAGATCATGCCTTGCAGACCAATGGGGGCGATACCAAATGGTGCATCATAGACATGCCCGAATAGCTCTGTCTTAAGGCTCGCAGGAACATGATCCTTCAGGTAGTAAGGCTTGAGTTCCACCTCGCGCAGTTCCTGCGTGTTCTTGTGCAGGTTGACGTCCTCGTTACAGCCTCCGTCCAGATATTCAAAGGCGAAGCGGGGAATGCGGGCCATCGCTCGCTTACGCAGGTCTTCAATGGCTGGGAAACGTGTATTGTACGTTAAGTTCATGGGCATTCGGAAACGTGGTGTTGTGAGACTGACCTAGAAGAGGATATGGATGCACTGGAGCATCGTCGTCCTGCGGATTCATCAGCCAATCACTTTCCTGAATCGGACCGTGTGCCCCCGGCATGGACCACTACAATACACCGATGCAAATTCTGCGTACGCTCTGGAAAGCCTGCCTCTCCTGGAGTGAAGACCGGGGTTCCTACCTGGGCGCTGCACTGGCTTACTATGCACTCTTTTCGATTGCCCCACTGCTTATCATTGCCATTGCTTCCATGGGTCTGATCTATGACGAAGCAGAAGTCAAAGCCAACATCTTCAATGTAGTGCAACAGAACATCGGCGTGGATGGTGCCAAGGCGGTACAGGAAATGGTGGAGCAGGTCTGGCGACCGCAGACTACCTTCTGGGCGAGTATCGTCGGTCCCATCATCCTGCTGCTTACAGCCTGCAATTTCTTTCTGCAACTGGGCACCGCGCTTGAGATGATCTGGAACATCAAGCCCATGCAGGATCGTCACTGGCTCTATGCCTATCTCAAGAATTACGCGTTAGCGTTCCTTATGGTCGTTGTCAGTGGTGCTTTCTGGATGGCACTTTTCGTGGGCGATGGCCTGCTTACTGTGTTCTTCCGCAAGATTCAGCTCACCATGCCCAATGCCGAACTGTCTCACTGGAAATGGGCTCACTTCGGACTGTATATTCTGCTGACGACTGCGATGATCCTCTTCACGTTTCGGTTCCTCAGTCACGGCAAGATACCCTACAGCCGGCTGTGGTTCGGTTCTCTCGTAGCCTCGCTGCTCTTCTTCCTGGGCAGACTGTTTCTCGTCTGGTATCTCACCTACATGGGCAAGTCGCTTGCCACCGCTTTCGGTGCTGCCAGCTCGGTGGTCATCTTTCTGATCTGGGTCTACTATTCGGCCCAGATCATCTTCTATGGAGCGGAAGTGGTGAAGGTGGGACTGCAGCAATCAAACACCGTTCACGCATAGGGCTGTACCGTTGGGGTAATAATCATCTCTGGGACGGAGACGCCGGGCCGCAGATTGGCTACGTAATAGACCGCTTCTGCGACATCGTCAGGCCGCAGGATGATCGCCCGCCGTTCAATAGAAACCGGACTGGGCCGCTGTTCCAGAATCGGTGTGTCCACTTCCCCCGGACAAATGGCTGTCGTGCGGATGCCATTCTCCGCTTCTTCCAGCCCCACGGCATGGCTGAGGGCCGTCAGGCCGAACTTGGCAGCTGCGTATGCCGTGCCGCCGAGTTTATTCGCACGCTTGCCTGAGACAGAAGAGATATTGATGATGTGGCCGCTGCCTTGTTTCAGCATCGCAGGGATGACTGAGCGAGTGAAGTAGAAAGCAGAATCGAGATTGCCTTGGATGGTCTGTTGCCAGCCTTCGACGCTGAGATTGCGGATGTAACGTTCCTTCAGATTCATGCCGGCGTTGTTGATGAGGATGTCAATCCCACCCAGTTGCTTGTTAACAGCTGCAACAGTCTTCTCTACCTGGTCAGGCACAGTCGCATCGCAAGGCACCACGATGGCCTGATTCTTCGTCAGGACCTTGGTGGCGTTGAGCTTTTCGAGGTTACGGCCGGTAATGGCAACCCGGGCTCCAGCTTCGACCAGCTTGACAGCGACCGCCTGGCCGATGCCGGAGCCACCACCGGTGATGAGGATACGCTTGCCTGCGATACGGTTTTCCATGAGCGACATGATGAGCCTCGAGTTCTGGTTCCCCTCGCCCCATCGGCGAGAGGAGCGAGTTAATCAATAATCTTGTTGAGTGGATACTCTACCAGTCCGCACGCACCTGCAGCCTTCAGCTTGGGCACCACACTGCGTACAAACGTCTCTTCCAGAATCGTGTTCACATCCACCCAGTTGGGATCAGCCAGAGAGGAGATGGTGGGTGTTTGTAAAGCAGGGAGGATCTTGAGTACCGCATCCAGGTCCTTACGCAAGACGTTCATCATCAGGCCGACCTTGCCTTCTGCTGCCATCGCTCCACGCAACAGCAACACCAGGTCGTTGATTTTTTGTGCCTTCCAGGAGTCCTTCATGGCTGCATGATTGGCGATGAACCGCGTAGTTGATTGGAGCAACTCCGCCACTACTCGCAGGTTATTGGCCTTGAGCGAACTACCTGTCTCCGTGACATCCACGATGGCATCCGCTAGGCGGGGCGGCTTCACTTCGGTAGCTCCCCAGCTGAACTCGACATCGGCTTCCACGCCATGCTGCGCAAGGAACTGCTTCGTGAGATTGACCACTTCGGTGGCGATCCGTTTGCCCTGAAGGTCTTTGACAGTACGAATGTCAGAATCATGAGGCACGGCCAGCACCCAGCGTACGGGACGTTTGCTGATCTTGCTGTAAGTCAGCTCTGCAACCTCGTGGACTTTGGCTCCGGTCTCCAGCACCCAGTCGTGCCCGGTCAGGCCGCAATCCAGGGCGCCGTTTTCAACGTAGCGAGCCATTTCCTGGGCACGCAACAGCGTACACTGGATTTCAGCATCATCGATCGATGGATAGTAGCTGCGGCTGGGGAAGTTAATCTTGAAGCCTGCCTTGGCGAACAGTTCACCGGTAGCCTGCTGCAAACTTCCCGCGGGCAGACCGAGTTTCAATATGGGTTCAGGCATGGTTGTAGGGCACGCTGGGCGTGCCTCCCCTGGGTGAGATTCCGTTGCAACTTTCGAATGCATAAACGATGTTACATACAGCACCTGATTCGGTGAGGTGCGCACATCGTACCCTACTTCTTATAGACCGTCTTCGGATCGAAGAGTCTCTCGCCATGCGTGGCCGCTACTTCACCCTGTTGGTTCAGTTCGCGGAAGAAGCAACTCTGGTAGCCTTCATGACACGCTGCGCCACCCAGTTGTTCGACTTTCAAGAGTAGAGTGTCGGCATCACAGTCGATGTAAATACCTTTGACAAGCTGTACATTGCCACTCTCTTCACCTTTGCGCCAGAGCTTGTTGCGGCTCCGGCTGAAGTAAACTGCCCGCCCGGTGCGAAGCGTTTCCCGGTAGGCTTCTTCATTCATCCAGGCCATCATCAGGACTGTACCCGAGGCGGCATCCTGGGCTATCGCCGGGATCAACCCCCCGGCTTTGGCGAAATCGAGTTGCATCTCCTGGCTCTCTGCTTTCATGAAACAATGGACGACTGCGTAACTGTAAGGAATGGGCATTATAGGAGTCGAATATGCCTTCCCATGAAGGAACCGCGAATTCTCTGCCTCACCTCTTGAGTTGCCCGCTGGCATCGTTTACCCTTCATATAGCTCCGGTTCATGGAAGTACGCGAACCTGGTCGGGGATGTGGCGTTCTTTTCGTTACTTGCCCGAAGGCCCGGTGCAGGGAGGAACCGATGAACGAAGCAGCACTCGAATCAAATGTTTTGGCGCTGAATCGCCTTTACTTGGCGATTCAGGTAATCTCGGCGAAGCGCGCCTTCTGCCTGCTCTGCAAGGGGCTGGCCGAAGTCGTTGACTCGCACGACGGTTCCTTCGTCAACTACGACTTCACCACCTGGCAGGAGATCAGCGAGCATCGCCGCTTGAACGCCCGTGGTCCTAACGACGACTGGGTGCGGACGGTGCACACCGAAATCCAGGTGCCGCGCATCATCCGTCTGCTCTCGTACGAGCGGATGCCGCGTCAGTCGGTGAAGTTCAACCGCCGCAACATCTTCGCCCGCGACCACAACCTGTGCCAGTACTGCGGCAAGCGTTTCGCGACAGCCGATCTGTCACTGGATCACGTGGTGCCTCGCAGCCAGGGTGGCGGAGCGACGTGGGAAAACATCGTTTGCGCTTGCCTCTCCTGCAATATCAAGAAGGGCGGCCGCACGCCGAAGCAGGCGAACATGAAGCTGATCCGCAAGCCGGAGAAGCCGAAGCGATCACCGCTGCTCAGCCAGAAGCTGACGCAGGAGAAGTACCAGTCGTGGAAGAGCTTCCTCGACAGTGCTTACTGGTCGGTGGAACTGAAGTAACAATCTGGAGCCAGGAGACAGAATCCAGTAACCAGAATTTCTCGGCTACTGGCTTCTGGCTTCTGGCTTCTTACAATGTGGATTCGGAAGGGCGTTTAGCTCAGTTGGCTAGAGCACCAGCTCGACACGCTGGGGGTCACAGGTTCGAGTCCTGTAACGCCCATTCCATATAAACTGTTAGGCCGAAAAAAGTTACGTTGTACCTTCCGATGTTCGGAAGTGCGGCTCATGATCCAGGAATCCGGGAACTTTCCCGGGAACTCCCTGATGAGCTGCACTTCATGGCCAAATCCTCCGCATTCCCACCTATCGTCGTCACTCGTCAGGCCAAAGATTGCCAGGGTACTATATTTACCAACTCCTGCTGAGAGTTTGGCCCCATTGCCCTTAAGGCTGTTCGCAGCATGATGTTCGAGAAAGACTGGTCACGCAAGGCAAGCACATCAACGACCGCATACGGCGGATGTTTCGCTGGGCTGCTGGAGAAGAATTGCTACCCGCTAGCGTGCATCAGAATTTCTGTGCTGTCGTCAGTCTTCACATGGAAAATCGCTAGCACGGGAAAAGCCTCAGGTCGCTGTTGGAGCCTACGTTGGGGCATGGTAGGCCGGAATCTCTCTTGTGGTGTAGAGAGATGAGACCGGGTAGTTAACGGGTGTGGCTCTTCAGAGCATTACATTCAGCCAACGCCATGATTGCAAAGGCTGAGGCTGCGTGTGACAGGTAGTGCTTGTTGTCTTTGAAGAGACTGCGGGCAAACCACCTGCCGCTCTCGCGTTGGTTCTCACGAAGCCATTTCACACCTAACTGGATTTGCTGGTTATCAGCAGGTAGACCGGCTCGCCGAAGGACGAACACGACAAAGCCTGTCCCATAGCCATCGCTTGTCTTAACATCTTGCTCTTTTCCGTCGTGGCGCTTCCATTTGCCCAGTGTCGCACTGTTCCAGCCACCATCTGGTTTTTGCAATGACAATAATTCGTCAATCCACTTCTTTCTGTCATCCGGTGAGACTAGGCCACTCACCTTGGAATCGGCCCACAGAAGCATTGCCCGATGGTGAGCAAACTTGGGTTCCTGTTCTTTGAAGTACTTGCGCAGTTTAGTCATCCCTGCTTGTGCAAGGGGTGATTGGCTGTAGTTATCGGGAGCTGAACCAACCCCAATGGCTGCCAGGGTTGCACCATAGTGATCATCCGATTCCATAGGTGGCCATTCACACTTCAGCCAATTCCAGCCACCGTCGGCCCGTTGCACTGTCCACATTCTGTCTAGTGCCAGTTTGGTCAAGGGGTGCAGCGTGCCAGTGGTGGCGGCGTCATTGATAGCCAGGATGCTGCCGGTAGCCACAATTTCTGCATCCCATCTTGGACCCTTGCTTGGCCATCTCTCCTGAATCATTGTTTCTGCAAATGCCCTAACCTGTTTCAATGCGGTAGAGTCTTTGCCCAATGCTGGTCGAGCCATGAGGTACGCATAGTTGGTGTGGCAAGTAAAGCACTGATGGGTCTTTTGCCATTGAAGCGAAGCTGCGTCCAGAAACTGCGCGGCCTTTTGAATGTTGAACGGAGCGATTGGCTCATTAGCACGATTGGGTGTTGATGCTTGTATCGCAGGTTCATCAGATCGTAAGCACGAGACCAGGGCGGCTAATACCAACGATACGGTCAACGTTTGCTTTAGCATGGCACGTCCTTCATTTGTGCAATGCGTGAAGTCTAGTCTCTTCGTAAGCCAGGCACAAGTAAGTTCGTGTGGGGGCCTTCTTCCCGCTTGACGTGGGGCGGGGGCGTGTGGATAGTGGGGAGTGCAATTGGTCAACTGACTCTTGCTGAGAGGCTCAAATGAACTCAATCATATTTTTGGCATTCATCATATTTCTGCCTATGAGCACGAAGTTCAGTGGGGATTCACTCGATGACACGAAGGAGATTTCTAAACGAATTGAACAAGCCAGTAGGCACTATGCTCAAGGTGAATACGAACTCGCCCTGCGAGAACTCGATGTTGTACTGCATCTCGATCCAAAAAATGCTCTTGCTTACAGTTGTCGCGGAACTGTACGCTTTGCGCGAAAGGAGTATGATTTAGCGATCACAGACCTGAACGCGGCCATTACACTTGAGCCTGATAAATCAACATCAGGGTACAGCGTCCGAGGCGCTGCGTACTATATGAAGCGAGAATATGCCAGAGGATGCGCGGATTTCGAGCAAGCGTTACGAATCAATCCCAACGACATTGAAGCACTTAATAGTCGGGCTTGGGCAGCAGCGACTTGTCCAGATGCAACAATTCGAAATCGAGTTATTGCTCTCAAGAATGCCAAACGAGTGTGCGAAATGGATGGAATGAAAAACCCATACTACATCGGCACCTTGGCAGCAGCATATGCTGAGAATAGTGACTTTGAGAAAGCTGTGGAGATGCAGCGTAAAGCCCTGCAGAATCCTAATTACTCAATGGGGAAGCAAGGCAAGATAATGCTAATGTGCTTTGAGAAGCGACAACCGTATCGTGACGTCACAGAACCAGACAAATAAACGGAAGACTATCACACCAGGCAGAGAACCTGGCGTTTTTTCGTTCAATATGGCGTTGATTGAGCGATTGTCAGTGGGCTGTCAGTGGCGTGGTGAAAGGGTAGGGGGGATCGCTGATTGGGCAGCAGTTGGGACTAGATTCGCTGGGGTGGACAGGACAAGGAGCTGACGATCAAGGTAGGAAAACTGCCGTTCTTGTACCTTGAATAGCTTCCAAGGTTGAGAGTTGAACTATCCTTTCGCCCAACTCCTCCCCGTTCTCGTCCCCCAGACATGGAGTGCATGAACAGAACGCTATTCAATTAAAGAGTCAAGCACTAGCAACAGTGGTGACACTGCAATGCCCTCACCCATGGTGTCCTATCTCAAACATGATGGCCATTCCAATTCCAAGCAAACCACTGCCCACGACAACAAGCCACATGAAGATTGGGGCCAAAGTTTCGATGAATTTCGACATTTTGCAGGTGATTTGACTTTCATCTCAACATCCTCCATAGATGCAGAAGTTACTATTCTTGAATGCACAAATCGTACCATGGATAGGCGCGCTCTTCGTTCCGAACGGATATCTGTTATCATTCCGTTACCACTCTCACGGAGCAATAATGAGCGAGCGGTACATCTTCACTATCGACAACCTCACGAAACGCTATGACAAACGCGAGGTCCTCAAGGACATCCAACTTGCGTTCTATCCAGGAGCGAAGATCGGTGTCATCGGCTCGAATGGCTCCGGGAAGTCAACGCTGCTGCGCATCATGGCTCTTGAAGACAAAGACTTCATGGGCGAAGCAAGGCCGGAGGACGGGCTGACCATTGGCTACGTGCCGCAGGAACCGATGCTCACACCAGGCAAGACGGTGCTGGAAAACGTGGAGGAGGCCGTTCAGCCCATTCGCGATCTCATTCGGCAATATGAAGCGGTGACCGAGAAGTTCGCGGCCCCGGATGCTGACTTCGATAAGCTCTCGAACCAGATGGAACGACTGCAGGCAAAGATCGACGCCGAGGATGCCTACAACATCGATCGCCGTGTCGAGATGGCGATGGACGCTATGCAGTTGCCGCCCCCGGAAGCGGGAGTCGAACATCTTTCCGGAGGCGAGCGGCGGCGGGTCTTCCTCTGCAAGATGTTGTTGCAGAACTTCGACCTGCTTCTCCTGGATGAGCCGACGAACCACCTGGACGCGGAGAGCGTGGAGTGGCTCGAACACTTCTTGAAGGACTACAAGGGCGCCGTGGTGGCCGTCACTCACGATCGATACTTCCTCGATAACGTTGCGCAGTGGATTCTCGAACTTGATCGTGGTCGTGGCTATCCGTTCGAGGGGAACTACACCTCGTGGATGGAGAAGAAGAAGCGGCGGCTGGAACTCGAAGAAAAAATCGTCTCCGCTCGCCAGAAACAACTCGAACGTGAACTCGAATGGGCACGCATGGCTCCGCGTGGCCGGATGGGCAAGAACAAAGCCCGCCTTGCCAACATCGACAAGTTGCAGTCGATGGAGTTCGAAGAGCGTGAAGACGATCTCGTGATTCAGATACCGCCCGGCCCGCCGCTGGGCGACCTGGTGGTGCGTGCCGAGGGGGTGAAGAAGGCGTTCGGCGAGAATCTGCTCTTCGACGATCTCACGTTCAACCTGCCGAGGGGGGGCATCGTCGGCATCATCGGCCCGAACGGTGCGGGCAAGACGACACTGTTCAAGATGATTGTGGGACAAGAGAAACCTGATGGCGGGACGCTCACCATCGGCCCAACGGTGAAGCCGGCTCACGTGGACCAGAACCGTGATGCGCTGAATCCGACGAACACCATCTTCGAGGAGATTACCGGCGGCACCGATCACATTATGCTCGGCAAACAACGGGTGGCCAGTCGCGGTTACTGTGCCCGCTTCAACTTTCGAGGGCCAGACCAGCAGAAGATCGTCGGCAACTGCTCCGGTGGAGAACGCAATCGCATCCACCTGGCCAAGCTGCTGCGCAGTGGCGGGAACCTGCTCCTTCTTGACGAACCGACGAACGACCTCGACGTGGACACTCTGCGAGCGCTCGAAGAATCGCTCTTGAACTTCGGCGGTTGTGCGGTGATCATCAGCCACGACCGCTGGTTCCTCGACCGCGTGGCCACGCACATCCTGGCCTTTGAAGGGGATAGCAAAGTCGTCTGGTGCGAGGGTAACTTCCAAGTGTACGAGGAACAACGACTGGCGAGGCTGGGAGCCAATGCTCACGTGCCGAAGCGGATGAGGTACCGGAAGCTAAGTTGATTTGGGTCGTTGGTGTGTATACAACGTCTCGATCTCCGAGGTCCGGCTTCGATCTCGGAGGTCCAACGGTTGCAACATGCTCTCCGTTAAGTGTGCCATTGTGGATGAATTATCATTGTCCTTCACATCATTGTTTACCGTTTCGCAGGCGGCATCGGCTTCGCAGGCTCCTTGGTAACCGTTCCCTGTGACGGCGCTGGCTTAGTTTCAGGTTTGTCATACAGAATTATCGCGCTCGACATGCACGACTTGCCAATCTCCGCAGGCTGTACAGCTTGTCCGGTGCAAGCGGCACCCCAGGGAGTCCAGCGGGTTGCGTGATAGCCGAAGCAACTATTCACTGCCAGAACACCATTCGGCTGCGGGGCTTTCGGCGAGTGAAACGGTTTGTGCCCCGGCGGATACTTATCGACGTCAGTGCAGTAAGCCGTTTGTAGAACGCCAGTCAACAACATCAGACTGAACATCATCCGTGACATGGCTAACTCCTCCTGGACTGGCCTGACGTGCCCTTGGCTTTGCGGTTAGTTTCTGCGTGGTGCTGGAGAACTACCGGAGGTACGATTGCTGCCCCCACCTCCCCCGGCATTCAGCCGGGGATAGTAGTGACCATAATTCATGAAGCCTGCAGCATGACCGGTGCTGCCTACACTGTTGGGATCTGATTGCGTGCTGCTTTGAGTCAGGCTGTTGTATTCCTGCTGAATGTTAGCCAGTGCATTCTGATTAAATACATTCGGCTTCACAATGCCGTAGTAGTTGACAGCTGGATTGCCACCGCGTGTCAGGTTCAAGTAGTTAAACGAGGAGGATGGCTGGCTAGGCACCTGGGCAGTAACGATGGCAGGCATGTTCAGCATGCCTGCGAAACACAGCAGTGTGGCTATTCTCTTCATGAATCATCCCCTTGCTTCAACACTGGATGCAGTGCGGGCTGCTTCCAGTGTAACCAGTGCGAATCAGCTGTGACAATCCATTATTGATTGAATCCATTCTGATTCTGTCCCGCTAGCCCACGTCCCGTGGAGTTACCCAACAGCGTCACACCCAAGAGCCTCTCGATGGGGGACAGGAAGCGGGCCAGCATGGTATCGGTAGTTACCAGCGGTTCTGCCATCACGTAGAGGCGGTCCCCAGGAAGCATCTGGTAGTTCGTCGTGGTATTCGCACCCTGCGTAATGGCTTCCCAATTGACAGCCAGGGTCTGGTCGGTGCCATGTCCTGCCGGTGCGGGACGGGCCACCCAGATGCGGCGTTTGCTCGCTACTGCTGGCAGGCCGCCGATTTTACCAATGGCGTCGAGGACGGTTTCATTTCCTGTGGAGGGTATCGGATAGACCTGCTCTCCAAAGCCGCCACCATCGGTAATCACATAGTAAACCTGGCTGTTGTAAGAGAACACATCCACAGACACTTCGGGCTTGAGCAGGTATTTCGACAGGTGAGATTCGATCGCAGCCTTGGCTTCATCCAGGGTCATGCCTGCCACAAAGACCGAGCCATAGAGCCCCAGGCCTACCGTGCCATCCTTGCGAACCAGGTGGTCGCCCTTGATCTGTTGCATGCCTCGAAACTGAGCCAGTGTCACGTTGACCCGCGGATCTGCCAAGCCAACTACCGTTTTCAGATGTTTCTCAAGCACTACACGGGCTTCGTCAATCGTCATATCCACCACGGACACCTTGCCGTAAGCAGGCCCCAGGTTGACAGCACCATCCGGCTCGATGGGGAAGATGCCCTGCAACGGTTCGTTTGGCAATGCCTTTGGAGCATTAATGGCCAGGGTATCGAGTGGATTCAGCTTGTACGGTGGGATTGGCACCACTCGAATCGCATCAATGAGCAGCACGTCCGGGGCTGCAATCGTATAAGGTGGATGAGTCACCATCTGCAATTCGCGAGGCACATCAGGTACAAACGTGACGTTATCGCACGGAGTAGTCTGACATCCCATGATCCACATGGTAGTCAGCACGAACAGTAACCCGGTGCGTAAATGGGTCCGCACGTTCATTGCAACTCCCCGTTAGCATGCCAGACAAGGCGCTCGCTGGCACAGCGAACGATGATACAACCCTCTGCTAAGATCGGACGGTAAGACCGGAAGCTTTGACATTTCTGGCAGAACAGGCAGAACAGGATAAATAGCTACAACACACCGAGGGATCGCGTTCTTCAAATTTGCTGGCTTTCGGTAATGTCGTGAATTGCGCAAACTACTGACTTCACCCGTGTTCGAAGCACCATGGACTACTGGCCGCTTGACCGATCTACTTAAGACATTGCGCCTCAAGGGTTGATCGAACAACTGCCAAATAGTCAATGTTCCATCCTTATAGCTTCTTATTCATCGCTCATCCAAGTGCACGCTTTGATCGCCACGCAACAAACATTGGAATTCTGACAAGGCGCTGCTTCATGAATCGAATGTTGTCAAACAAAAATTACGAAAAAATCGTTGGATTGTGCTTGAGCTGGTGATTGCTTGAGTATTACAATAATTCAGCTATGCAATGAGGGGCCTGCACAGTGATAAACTCCACGATCCTCAGCTTTGACGTTGAGGAACACAATCGTATTGAAGCCGCGGCAGGACTTGCGTTTCCTGATTCGCAAATCAATCACTATAGTAATCGAGCCTATTCCACCACTAGAAGACTAGTTCAAATACTCAGTGAGTCAAATTCCAAGGCCACTTTTTTTGTTGTTGGTGAATTTGCAGCCAGGTTTCCTGAGCTTGTCAGGGAAATCCACGACGAAGGCCATGAGGTTGCATCGCATGGCTGGGATCATCGTCCGGTCACGCGATTGACACGAGCTGCATTCCGTGAGGATATCGAAAAATCCAAAGATGCACTGGAACAGATCATTGGCGCTCCAGTGCATGGTTATCGTGCTCCTACCTTCAGCATTATGAAACGCACTGCATGGGCCATCGACGAATTGGTAGATGCAGGGTACACCTACGATTCTTCGATATTTCCGGTGCATCACGATCGCTATGGAGTATCTGATGCTCCAACAAAACCCTTTCGGTGTTATGGACTGAATGATCAGACTAGCATTCTCGAAATTCCTCCCCTGACAATACGCACCGGCTTCACCAACATCCCTATCGCGGGTGGTGGATACTTCCGATTGTTTCCGCTTATTTTCCTCAAAGCTGGCATCTGGTTCAATCGTTCGCAGGATCCGGCCGTCTCAATGCTCTATTTCCATCCATGGGAATTTGATCCAAAGCAACCGAAACTTCCTTTGACCAGAACCAATCGATGGCGAACTTACGTAGGCATTGGACGTTCAGAATCGCGACTTAAACGCATCATCCTGCGTTTTACTTCCATCACACAGTTTCGTAAAGCCATCGACGTTGTCAGTCAGCTAAAGGACGAAAAACTAGTCGAGTATCGACTTGATCAGACGTTCCATACACCCATCCCGCAATTGAATGGCATCAGATTTGGACATGCATAAGCCAAAATAGTGAACTGTTCACAAGCAGCGACAGCGCGAGCCAGACAGCACTGGGCCGGGATCAAAGACCTGCGTGGTGGACACAGTGTGATCCATCGGGGCTCCACACCAGTCAAGAGTATATCAGGGGCCAAATTCTCGTTGAATGACCGGAAGATGACTACCTGATATCCTGGATCGATGAATGCAATCATAGTTGAGATCACGTGTTCGGTCCCCACCCGCTCCGCAGCAGACAGTGATCTAGCTATCCGCATCGAGTCGGTCAGATGATTGATGAGTCGCATCTTTTCAGCGATACTCTGCCGTAAGGATGCCTCACCATGCCAGTGGATCGTAACGCGCGACTACTGGAGTAGCAGGTTCTGAACGTCATGGCTTCGAGAAACGTCTCGGCACGTAGTTGGACTGTCTGTGCTTCGAATTAATTGACATGTCTCAGATCGAAACCTAGATTACAGCGTTCTTACACCTTCAGTTCGCTGATCGATTCCACAACTCAATTCCGCCAATCAATTTGCGACTGATAGGATTGCTTGTTCGGTTAGAACTTGCCTTACCACACAAAGGCAATGATATGTCTATTTTGCTAAATGCCGCCTGCACGTTGCCCGGAGATCCGTTCGATGCCTCGCCTGTTCGATCGTTTCGTTGCAAGCAACATTAAACCACGTCAACTTAAGCCAGTTTTGGAGATACTGGAAGATCGTTGCGTTCTTGACGCTTGGGGCTTGAACCTCGATTTCGGAACGAGCGCTTCAGGTGTTGGCCAAGGTTATTTGTCAGTTCCTGTGCAAAAGTTCGATCCCATAACGGGCTATGGCTGGACTGATGTCAGTGCCATTAGTGCTGTAAATCGCCCTGATGCGAAGACTTCCACGCTGGACCGTGCCTTTCACACAGGTCAACGTGGAACTTTTCAGATTGCAGTTCCGAATGGTGATTACCAGGTTACGCTGAGGTTTGGAGACCCGTCTGGTTCGACAGGGCCTATGTTTGGCATACTGGAGAATCGACTCATCTTTTCCAATACAAGCACGGCACCAGGGCAGATCATTGAAAAAACATACAAGGTGAAAGTTACTGATCAACAACTCAGTCTGTTGCTGACATCTCGTAAAAGTTCCAGTTCAGGATTCGCTCTGAATTCGATGAAGATATTCTCGAATAATGTTGTGAAACCATCGAATATTGCTTTGCAAGGTACTTCCATACTGGAGAATCGGCCAGCAGGCACGGTAGTTGGTACGCTGTCAACTACTTATCCAAACGCAGCTGGCAACCGAAATTCTCGTACTACAAGTACTTTCACATTAGTGAGTGGCGACGGTTCAACAGACAATAAAATGTTCTCAATTGTCGGCAATAAGCTCGTTACCAACAGCATTCTGGATTATGAAGCCCAGGCAACTCGCACTGTCCGGATCAAGTCAATCGTTGCCGCTGGTTTAAGCTTCGAAAAAGTCTTCACCATCAATGTGCAGAATGTTAATGAAGCGCCGACTGCACTTTCACTGTCCAATAGTGTATTGCAGAAACAGCCTGCTGCTGGCACCCTCGTGGGCCTGCTTACCACGACTGATCCTGATCGCGGTGATAGTTTCACCTACAGTCTGGTAACCGGCATGGGTAGCAGAAACAATGACCAATTCGTTGTGAAAGATGGCAGTCTTATAACCGGGGCGACACTGGCAGCAGGTTCATACAGTATCCGCCTTCGCAGCACCGATGCAGGTGGATTGTTCACTGAACAGGCTGTTGTCATCACGGTTAACGATTCTAACCAGGCGCCTACCAATATTACTTTGACCGGATCCTCCATTCTCGAGAACAATCCAGTCGGCACGCTGGTGGGTTCTTTGTCTACCACTGATCCCAATACAGGGGATACTTTCACCTACTCCCTAGTGAATGGGACAGGCTCGAATGACAACAGCGTATTCGCCATCTCCGGCAATCAGCTGATTACGAACAGCATTCTGAATTACGAAGCCCAGCCAACCCGTACCGTTCGCATCAGAACTACTGATGCTGTTGGTTTGAGCTTTGATAAAATCTTCACCATCACTGTGCAGAATGTGAATGAAGCACCAACTGCCATTTTGCTCTCCAACAACAGTATCCCACAAAACATGCCAGCTGGCACACTGGTTGGCCAACTGTCGACGACTGATCCTGATCAAGGCGATAGTTTCACGTACAGCCTAGTTAGTGGAACTGGTAGCACCAACAATGTTGGCTTCATAATCCAGGGTAGTAGTCTCAAAACCAATGCAGCGTTGGCGGTGGGAACATATAGCATTCGTGTTCGCAGTGCTGATGCGGGTGGGCTGTTCTCTGAGCGGGTTCTCGTTATTACCGTAAGTGGCATGACCTCGAACCTTTTAGTTAACAAAACAAACCTGCAATATGTTGGAGCTTTCCGCGTCCCACCTTACTACGACAACATTGACGAGTTCAGCTACGGTGGTACTGCAATTGCATTTAATCCCACCAATAACTCACTGTTTCTTGTGGGACACTACCAGGCTGTTACTGAGATCTCAATACCGTCCACGATTGTTAATTCCAGTAATTTAGGCTCTCTAACCACAGCCTCCATGCTGCAGCCTTGGTCTCAAGTATTACAACGTCTCCCTAATCAGTTGACTGGTGCTTCAGATGGTGCACCGATTGGTGGACTAATAGTGAATGATGGAAAGCTCATTGGAACACAGTACGCTTATTACAGTGGCGCTCCAAGTCAGATAACATCACACTTTGTTATTGATTCACTGAACTTGGATACCGCTAACATTCGCGGATTGTATCAAGTTGGAAATTTGTCCAGGACAGTCGCAGGCTTCATGACACCGGTTCCAGCAGAGTGGCAGTCTGTTTTGGGGGCGCCTTTTCTTACAGGGCAAGCTGATATCCCAATCATTTCTACTACCTCATCTGGGCCAGCTGCCTTTGGGTTTGATCCTAATCAACTGACTGGTCCAGAGACAAACATTATCCCTGCAACCCCCTATTTGTACTACCCCGTGGGTATGCCATTAGGAGCCTATGTAGGGCCAGCAAACCCTCTTCAAAGCGGCACGACATCAATCAATGGCATGGTTTTCGTACCTGGCTCACGTTCTGTCCTATTCTTTGGCAAGACTGGCACGAATTATACTGGGTATGGAGATGACTTTGAGTGGGGAGACATAAACGATTTTGGGAAAGGTCCCCATTCACTCAATGGCGAGTATACCTATCAGGTTTGGGCATACGATGTTAACGATTTCGTAGCCGTCAAGCTAGGCCTTAAGCAGCCATGGGAGCTTCAACCTTATAATACTTGGAATTTTGATTTTCCGATTTCTGGTGGTAACAAACAAATCGGAGGCGTAGCCTTCGATCCGTCGTCTGGAAGGATCTACATATCCTCGATGAATCAAGATCGCGAAGTTCCATACAGCAGCTTACCACTAGTTCAGGTTTTCCAGATCAATCTGACACCACCTACTAGTCCACTTACACCACAAATTGGCACTTTGGCAGTTACTCCAACTAATCTGCAACCTGGAGCAGTACAGATTGGAACACAATTAACTCTGACAGCTGGTAACGTCTATGCTATCCAGCCTGGTCATTCCATTACTCAAGTTGCATTTTATCTCGACAGCAACAACGACGGCATTCTACAACAAGGATCTGATCAACTACTCGGCTACGGAAGCCAACTGAGTAGTAATCATACCTCTACCGTGCAAATATCAACAAGCAGTCTGAGTTCAGGACGGCAAACTGTCTTCGCCCAAGTTCTGGACAGCGGTAATCTGCTTGGGGATACTATTGCTACTTCTTTTATGCTTTTTTAGGCATCGTCTTTCCAGAAACAAACTATTGATCGGAAGCGGCTTGGCTACTTCCGATCAATGCGATTTGTTAGTTGCGATCCCTACAAAGATATCGCCATATTCATAGCCTTTCATATTGGGGATATATCTTTTGAAGTAATCCAAGAAATCAGCTTTTGTCAATGGTTCAAAAGTTGCCAGACAAGGCACTTCAGCTGGAGCTACATTAATGGTCAATTCGCCAAACTGTGCCAAGTACTCAAGGCAATCAATAGCTCGAGTTGGACCTTCCTGCTTCGTATGATACTCAAACGAAATCATAGGGATCGGCTGACTCAGGCCCTTCAATACCTCCAGTTCAAAGCCTTCTACGTCAATTTTACAGAAGTTGGGTACGCCGTATTTTGCGATCATCCTGTCTAGTGTACTGACGGGCACTTCAAGATTTCCCACTTGTTCACCCTGCCAGTCTTTCAGAAGGCTGGATTTCGTCCGATAACTCATGATATAGAGAGTCATTTGCCCTGGTGCCTGACCAAGTGCTGTCTGTTCGATAGTGAGTTTAGATTGCTGCCCTAAGCGAGACTCGATTTCCTTGATACACTCTGGTTGAGGTTCAAATGCAACAACCTTCGCTCCGAGTCTTAGAAAGACTTCTGTTTTCAATCCATAATTCGCCCCAACATCAAAGCACAAACTATTGGGCTTGACGAACTGTGAATAGAAGTCTAATTCCTTCTGAAAATCATGTAACTCTTTCCGGTTGATAACATGGCGATTTACCCAGCGAAGGCTACGGTAAAGACCCAAGCGATAACCCCAGGATTTAATTAAGGTGTACGACATAGCCGAATCAACCCCCACAAAAAGCAGGTATTACAACACAACGACCAGATGATTGCAGCCAATTGCAGCGTATTGAATGGTTGCGCAATTCAATTGGCGACAACAGTATATATAGTGATTTGGCAAGGCCATTGACTTCTTGTCAATGCTCAAATGTAGCGAGATTGATGAGCAACAAACAGGGCTTTCAATGAAATTCGCTATGGCATCCAGCACATTGGAATGCAATACTGTGAACGTCCAAATCGTTACCTTGCGATGCTCCTTATCTTCAAGGTGAGTTTTCAATACAGATGACCCAGATTGAACAAGCACGACCATGCAACATTATTCGTGTTGGCCTGACCGAAGGTCATGGGATGGCAAGCGAAGCCAGCCAGTTTCCACCTTACGGAGTTGAATATTCTTTTCTCATTCCGAAGCAGTCACGCTCATGCTGGATCCGCAGCCCTATCAAGGGGTTCATGAGGGACTACGAATATGAGAATCAGGATCTTATCGAGGCAATTCTAAGTCCCATTAGGACAGATCGTCGCTGGATTCTGTCGCTTTCGAATTTCATGGAAGCCGTAGCGTTTAGTTTTAAGGCTATTCCGTTGCCTCTCGCTCTGCGCGTTGCCTACATTAAGAGCCTTCTAGTTAAAGAGAACTGTAAAAAGATCTACTTTTGGAGTCAAGCTGGTCGAGATACACTGCTGAATTACGGTAAATTAACTGATAGGCGCGTGTTGAACAAAGTCGATGTTGTTTATCCTGCCATTCGGAAAGCTCCTGAAGAATTGATCAGATTCCATGATGATGTCCAACATGTCAATCTCCTATTCACGGGCTACTTCTTCCGTAAGGGTGGCGTCAATGTCATTGATGCCTTTGAACGTGCTCAAAAAATATACCCGAACATTAAGCTGAGGCTTTGTTGTGGTGAGACGATCGATTTTGTCACTCCAAATAATGCTCTTAAAGAGGAATACCTAAAGAGGATTCACGGAAATCCAAACATATTGATGGCTCGCGCCACCCGTAATGAACTCGTTCAGGAGATATTGCCCAATACTGATGTTTTTCTGGTCCCCACCTATGTGGAAACATTTGGTTTTGCAATCCTTGAAGCTATGGCTTATGGGTTGCCAATCATCTCAACAACACACTTTGCAATTCCGGAAATGATTGAGCATAACGTTAACGGTCTTTTGATCGATACAAGCAAGTATGATTGCGAGAGTCTCTTCCGTGGATATGTTGTTAATAGGATTCCGATGGACTTCCGTGAATACGTAACTGAAATGCTATTCACATATATGTGCCAACTGATCGAATCAGCCCAATTGCGCAAACGACTGGGAATATCGGCAATGCAAACGGCTCGAACGAAGTTCTCTTTTGAATCACGAAATGCCAAGATGCTTGCTATCTATCAGGAAGCATTGAAGTAACAATGGTCTTGACTCAGAACGAGAGGAATTGTGAACAATCGTAACGGAGCCTTGGATGTTCTACGCGCGTTAGCCATTATTATGGTGGTGAATTGCCACGCCGTCAGCACATTGATAACCGATGGCACACTTTCTGTGCTTCAACTTGGCGGCAAAGGAGTTGATCTGTTCTTTGTGCTCAGTGGCTGGTTGCTGGGATCGCAGTTATGTATCGAACTCAAGCAAACCGGCAAAATCGAAGTAGTCCGTTTCTGGACGCGCCGTTGGCTTCGAACTTTGCCCGCTTACTTTGCTGTTCTTGCTTTGACCTTACTTCAACAGCTATTGCTAAAACCACAGCCCATCTTCGATTGGCGTTATTTCTTCTTCCTACAGAATTACCCACCAACCATGCCCTATTTCGGAGTCAGTTGGTCATTGTGTGTTGAAGAGCATTTCTATTTGCTTGTAGCCCCATGCATGCTGTTGGGCTATTACAATCGTCCAAGTAGATGGATACTCTTAATTCTACTACTCGTGCCAACCGTCTGTCGCTTTATGGGATGGTATACCGAATTAATTGAAACGCACGTAAGGTACGATCAATGTGCTGCTGGGGTAATGCTAGCAGTTGTTTCTGTTTTCGCTCCTTCACTTTGGGCTTGGGTCGCACGGCTTGCTTGGCCGATTGCTGGTTTCGGATTAGCGTTGGCTGGGATAAATATCCTCAGACGGATGCAAGTGCTGGATGGAGCAGATTTTGATTCGCTGGTCTGGACTTTTATCTTCGGCAGTATGGTGCTACTAGCAGTGATATCTCTCAAGGACACAATTTGGAGCCAAGCCAGATGGATTCGTTACTTGGCTAATCGTGCGTATTCCGTCTACCTGCTCCACATTGAAGCCCTGGCTATTGTAAAGAAACTGCCAGAGCTACCATTTCCGGTTGCTCTTGCATTGACTTGGATAATTAGCCTAGCACTTTCGGAGATGTTGTATCGATTTCTTGAACGCCCTATCATGAACGCCAGGGAGTGGTTTTCATGGAGCCGATCATTGCGCCAATTGGAACCAAAGCAAGCACCCCCAGAAACTATTATTTCACAACGATAGATCAACATCTGAACAGGTTGCTAGCTCCGCACTGATTTGTGTCAGCAAACACTGAATTGGAGTGCGACTTTACAGATACTACCTCCCCATCACCGCACTCTTCATCTTTTCCCACTTGGACTGCCTCTCCTTTTCCAGGATGGCGATTCGTTTGCTGATCCATACATGGGAATCAATAGGTGGTCCTTCTTTCTCCATGGATGGAATTGATGGTGCCTTGTGCTTCTTCTGAATCTCTACGTGTTTGTCTCTTCCAGCTACCGTATCAGTTGTCGCGTTGCCATTCGCTGGAAGATTCATTGACGAAGGTGATTGTCGGTTCGATTCCTTTGTGTCTGGTGGAGTTGTCGTCAACAAGCTCTGGCGTAGTTCCAGCAGTTCTTTGTTGAGTTTACCCAATTCTGCAAGTTCTTCCCGGATCATGCTCATCTGTTGTTGCTGAAGATTCTTCATGAACTCGCCCATCATTTCCATGTTCATGCGCATCTGCGTCATCATCTCCTGCTGCATTTGCTTCATGCATTGCATCAATCCATCCATGAGCCCGAAGTCGTCGATAGTTTCTCTGCTCGAAGCCTGTTGCGTAACCTGTGGAGCAGAACGAGTCAACTTGATGTGAGGTGCAATGAAGATATTTGCCTTCGACTTCACTAACGAAGTTGAGGAGGCTGCCACCAGTTGCGTGTTGTTGGGCGTCTCTGGTGTTGGCAAGACATGCTCATCAAAACGATGCTCACTTACAACAATGGCTGAAGACGAAGTGGGCGTGTGCGGCAAGAGTAGGGGTTGATTGACTGGTACCGAAATCCTGGCAGATGAAATCATCACCTCGGCTGGCTCAGTAACTGCTTTCTGCGAAGTAACAGGATCAGGTGATGCGACTGACTTGTGCTCATTAACAGATTTACGAACGCTCTCCTTTGGTACAACTTGAAACGCAAACGTGTAGCTGCCGATGGCGATAGTATCATGATGATTCAACAATGCAGATTGACAGCGATGGCCGTTGACCTTTAGGCCGAGCCTGCTCTTCAGATCTATGATCCAGTATTTTCCATCATTGGTTCTCACAATACTAGCGTGGACACGGGAGAGCCCTTCCTCTTCAAGTTCCAGATTGCAGTATTTGCTTTTTCCAATGGTGGTTAGCTGACTTTGTAAAGGCAGGATCTGTTGATCCTGCAACACCAGTTGAGCTTCAGAAGTCGACGGCGTCTTGTATCGCGTCAGGAATGGCTTGGTATTGGGTGCCCCGTGCGCTCGGCACCTGGTTTCTCCAACTGGTTGTTCCAGAGTGATGGTATAGGGTCCGATCCGAATCCATTCATCCGCATCGAGCCAGCCGTACAGACGGGGTTTGTCTTTCCAGAATATCCACTTCCTGCTATGCATGTCGACACAGAAGAGCCTGCCATCGAGCACTTGCAGATAGGCGTGCTGGACACTGATATCAGGATAGGGCAAGGAGATATCGCATTGAGCGTGCCTGCCGATGATGGCGTAAGGTTTTTCAATTACAAATTTGGTAGCCTTCTGACCATTGTGTAACGACGCAACCAGCGAGATGGGACGCATCTGTCCGCAACTTTTCGCCAGAAGTTCGTCAACAGGCGGGGACATGGCGTAGTTTCACTGTAGAGATGCAAGTTCGCTTGTAGTAATGCAAAAAGTGTGACGATTGATACATCGTCACACTTTCAGAATTTCATCTTATCACACCGGCTAACCACACTGCAAGAGTCTGGGCGACAATTACTGTGTAATTCCAGTATTAGACTGCTGCAATTGCCTTGCGACGACGCAGTAAGTTGTAGCCACCTACACAGGCGAATGCCATACCAGCGAGGACGACACCTGCGGGAGCGGGAACGGGAGGGATGCTGTTATAAGTACCGGGACTAACCAATGTAATTTGATCTTGGATTCCAATGTTGTCAAGCCCGACAAAAAATTGAGAAGCGCTATTTGCATTATATGTTATATCTGCAAGAGTAATAGCACTTAATATACCACTTACAGCGGTATTATATGCTGCTCCGTTTGCGCCAGAATAAGGATCAAGATTGGCTCCGTATACAATTTCCCAAATTGCAGCCTGGAGTTGACCATTAGTGTAGCCAGCGCTAATGAAGCCAGCGTTATCCAACAAATCAGCAAGAACTTGAAGTTGATGTGCAGCCGTGGGTCCCATAGGGTTTGGCAAGCTTGCTTTTGGTAAACCTGATAGATCTTTTACAAGGGTGTAGTTTACAACGTTAGTAGTATCGTAAATGTACTCGCGCAATTCAATGCAAAAACTCGTCACAGGTGTATTATTGCTGCCAAGTGCAGTGGAAAGACTTGGGGTGTTTACCTGGTTAATTCCTTGATTACCACCAATATTGGAAGTTAGATCATTACGTACGTTCCAATTGAAAGTGCCAGGGTTCGTACTTCCGTTTACAGTGCCCTGGCTTGTCCCATGCAAAGTATAACTTAACCCTGGGCCATCATTGTGGCCTTGGTATTTCAGATTTAAACTGTCCGCTTGGACACTGGTAGGTGCAAATAGTAGGGCGATCGTAGCTAGTACGAGCAATCTCTTGCCGTACTTCGTAATCAATCCTCTTGCGAACATAGCCCACTCCTTAGAAAGTGTCTTCTCGTGGAGAAAGTTTGTAGGAGAACTTCCCCGTTTCGGGCGATAGATGTACTTTTTACCCGAGCCCTAACAAGCTGTCAATCAGATTCCAAGGAAAAATTTGACATTCACCATTTCTAAACTATGCCCATTTTACTGCCTGTAAGCACGTTCCAGTTCACTGACACAGTCCTTGTCGAACCTGGAGAGATTTTCCTTCTGCAATCCTAGAGACATTGTCTTGTTCCAACTTCTGGCGGCATCAGCCTCCTTACGAGCCTGATGTTGAGCATAGGCCAGGTGCAGCCAATGTACTGGTGTAGGCGATTTAGTCACTGCTTCCAGCAGATCCTTCAAGGCTTGATCGGTCTTATTATTCCGCAGGAAGATCATACCTCGAGTATCGAGAAAGGCGCCTTCAGGGCCATGCTTATCGATGGCCCTGGTAATGAGTTCTATTGCTTCAGCAAAGGCATTGGGACGATCGCTTAGTTGCCAAGCCAGATTATTCAGTGCATAGGGATTGAATTTGTCCTGTTGCAGGATTTGTCGGTAGAGAGTTTCTGAGTCAGCAAATCGCTTCTGTAGATTGAAAACGTCTGCCAGCGCGAGAGCAACCCCGATATCCTGATTGGCTGACTTGGAGGCAGCGATTAATTTGTCTTCTATATGCTTGATATCTGATGCTGCAGCCTTTTCGGAATGGAGCACTGCAGCAGCTGCCATGGCAACATTGCCTACCGGAATTTTATTCCACTGTTCATCACAGATTTTCAGTGCTTCACTGACACGATCATGACGTGCGTAGAATTCAACCAAGGCTAGTGCAGTGATAGGAGTCTTCTTCGAGGTCACTTCAACGAATTTTTTGATCAATTTCTCTGCTGATTGTGTTTGACCAGCCTGATCAAGGAGATTGGAAGCAAAGGCATACAATGTGGCATCGTTGCGTTCGCTGAAGAGTTTCTCCGCCTGGGATTCGAGGTATGTAACTGCTTCCAGGTGCCTGCCCTGAGCCAAGAGCAAACGTGCTTTGGGTTCAATGATAATTGTTTTTCCCTGGGCCTTATTCTCCAGCTTCTGCATCAACTGGGCTGCAAGATCGACATTTGGCTTCTCTTTCTGCCGCAGTAAAGCCAGTATGTAGTAGGTCAGGAAGTTGGGAGCTTCTCCCTCATTACTGGTAGCGGCTTCATCGAGAATGGTCTTGGCTTTGTTCCAGTTACCTTCCTCTTCGTGGAGTTGCGCAAGGAGAACTGCTTCCATAGCTGATGGTTTGAGCAGTGAAAAGGATAGTTCCAGATCCTTAATAAGGTCCTGACGGGGGCCGGGGCGAGTGGAGAGGATCAAGGCTCGTACACGCAGGTCTTCTGGCGAATTTGAATTCTCCTTAAGGTTCTTCTCTATGAGCTTGAGCGCTTCTTTATACGATGGAAAATCTGGTTTTGCTGCAAGGGTGAGGGCATAGCTTCGACGTGCCCAGTTGAGGGTGCCTGCTTCGATCAGCGGGGTATCAATCTGTTTCTTCAGCAAAGCTTCAGCTTTGGCAAAGTCACCATTCTGAAAATAGAATGATACCAAACTCTGTAATAGTGCTATGTCATTTGGATTACTGTTCACCAGTTTCACATACTGTTCTTCGGCCTTATCGTTCTGGCCTAGTGTCTTGTAGTAAGAAGTCAGCACATAGGTCATATTTTCCTTGAGGATCGATTCTGCCCGTTTCAATTCTGCTTCCGCTTCGCTCTTGCGATCGACGTTGATGAGATAGGCCAGCCAGTTAGCCCAGACATCAGGCTGTTCCTTGCCCAAGGCCAGTGCTTTTTTCAAAGCTGCTTCCGCGCCAGGTTTATCTCCTGCTGCCCAGAGAACATTTCCCAACCAGAGAAAATCACGATAGTCCTGGGAATCGGGCCGAATCGTTTTTTTTGCAGATTCCAGCGTGATTGCTGAGTCCTTATAGTTGAATCTGAGCGCAATCTCGGTGGCTAGTTTGGAGTAAGCTGTATCAACATTGGCAGGATTGATCACCAGCGACAAGATTTGCTGAGCTTCTTCCGGTCGCCGACGCACGGTAAGCATCTGAACAGTTTTTTTGACAACCTCCGGATTACGCTCACCCATCTCAATGGCACGCTTGTAGGAATCGAGAGATTGATCAATGAGCCCATTCAACTCGGCCAGCTGACCCTGCACGGTCTGGGTATGGAACCAGGCGGGCCGAAGATTGGTCAACTCGTCGACCAGTTTACGGGCATCAATCATGACTTGGCGTTCACCGCCTCGCAGCTTGGTGAACAACCGATTGATAGCAGCCAGCCTCCAGCGGTATCCTTCGTTGCCTTCTTTCTCACGCATGACATTGATCAGGCGCTCTGTTTCGGTGTCATCCTTTTCATCGGTGGCGAGATCGATCAGTAATTGGAGTGCAGGGATGTAAGCTGTATCTATTGCAAGAACGTTATTGCATAATCGCCTGGCATCTTTGGTAAAACCCATTCCGAAGTAGAACCTTGCCAGCCCGATGGACAGGGCGATTTTATCCTGAGGTTTCCACTGCTCCGTGCCACGTTCCAAAGTTTCCAGGCTGGAGAGCACTTTGTCCCTGGGCAAGCCAATTAATGTCAACGCCTTGGCCAAGCGAAATTCCGCGTGATCGCCTGCCGCGTGTTCTGCATCCTGCAGGAGCTTTTCCAGTGCAATGGTTCTAGCTTTGTCATCCAACCCGGGGCGAACCAACTCGTTATTCAACTTGGCCATCCAGTAGACCACTTCTTTGGGATGATCGAGACAAGCCTGATTGACCACTTTTTCCAATTCATCTCGCTTGCCCATAAGCGTCAGCAGTTGAAATGAAGAAAGGATGTATTCCTTCGATTGCTTCTCTTCTGCTGTGCACTGTGCCAAGAGAGCGTTGACTTCTTTCCAGTCTCGTTGTGCTTCCGGTTTATTCGCCTCAGCAGCCATCAGGAGACGAGCCAGAGGAATGCGAACGACGGGAACTGTGGCCAACTGCCTGCAATAAATATCGATGGCATCTTTCGTGCGGCCCATGGAAGCCAGGATATCCGCCTTACTCACTTGCGCGCTGGGGATGGAGGGATCCACTTTCAGGATGCGTTCGACTGCTGCTAGACGACGATCAGGGTTTTCCAGTCGCTCGTAGGCCGCCATGAGCAGGAGATTGGATTCGACCGCAAGGGGAGGGATGCTTGCCAGATTCTCCTTGATGCGCTCAAGAATGGTGATTGCTTCGCCAACCTTTCCCTTATCGACCAGCAATCGCGCACTCAGATATTCCACGACTGGAACTGCGCCAAATTTGTTGCGCAGCGTATCAGCAAGTCGCGTTGCCTCCTGTCGGTCGCCTGCATCGATGAGCAGCTTGGCGACAGCAAATTGTTGATTGGGGTCATTTCCAAGAAGAGGAATAGCCTGTTGCAGAATGGCTGCGACTGCGGCTTTGCCGGTTTTTGTCTGGGTCAATTCCAACTGAGCTTTGCCGATGTAGAATCGTACGTCGTTGGGAAACTGCTGCATACCGAGGGAAAACTGCTGTAGAGCCTCCGCTATTTTCTGTTCCGATTGTGACTTATCCTTGGGGTTCCTCTGGGCTAAAGCCAACTTCGCGGAACTGAAAAGCCAATTTGCTCGAGCTTTATCTGCGGGATCGACTTTTTCTGCTTCTATCATGTCCTGAACGATCTTATTTTCACGGGCCGCATCGCTCAGCCGCCCCTGTTCATCCAGGAAGTCTATCAATGCCTGGCGAGCTTCAATCGAATTGGTATTCTCCAGAATCATTTTCTTGAGACATTCTTCAGCCTGTTGATAATCCTTTTTGGAAGTGTAGATTGCAGCAAGTGACTTATGACTCGAAACTCGCTTGGGTGAGCTCTCGACCAGTTGTTTGTAGAGTTTTTCTGCTTCATTCAATTTCCCCAGTTCCCTCTGGCAATCAGCCAGCATTTCCTGGTGATCTGGATCATTGGGTTTCAACTTGAGTAATGTTTCGAGGTGAACGGTTGCATCGCGATAGCGTTTGAGATTAAAGGATCGCGCAGCTAATCGCTGATACAGCTCAACGGGCGGCTGCAACTGCTCCCCGGATTTTTGAGATGTGTACTGGCGTAATGCCTTTTCGAGTGTGAGATAGGCTCGTGATTTTTCCACAAACGAGTCGGTGGTAGAAGCTGCATCGTCTACCATGAAGGCGAGACGGTTAAAGACAAGAATTTCGTCAGGCCTCATACGAAGATAGCGTTCCAGATACTCGCGCGCTTTCTGCATATCTTTTTCTGCAACGGCCTGATCCGCTTGTTGCAGATAGATCTTGACCTGGTTCTTGATCTGGTAATTGTGGAGGAAGTAGATCCCGACACCCAGCACAACGGCGATCAACAGGAGGACTACAAATATTCTGATCTTGAACACACGATGCATCTTCAGCACTCCTACGGAATGACACGAGCGAGAGAGGGACCAATCATCCGGGTTAGCCAGACAGGCATCTTTTTCCAGGTCTTGATCATCAGTCGGTACTTGGGATTATCTGGTCGCATATCGGACGCAGATCCCTGTCGTAAATAATACTGCCAAACTGCTGGATAGGGTTCAGCTCCCCACTGTTTTTTAAACTGGTAAGTCGGACTGTCTGGAGAGCTTCTACCGAAATCAAAAACTGATTGTGATCGTTCGATGGCCCGCTGCAGGAGATGCCAGTACATGAGCATATTGGCACAGGTCGAATTATGTTCCCGCAACGAGGATGCACTTGGTACTTCGGTGATGCCGTTACCATGTAACAGTAAACCAGCAGCGATAGGCTTCTGGCCCAGATTCACGACACAGATTTCCGCCTGGCCTCGAAAGGTCTGAAGAATGGAACGAAACAAACTCAGTCCGAAGACAGGCGTCCCCAGATCACGCATGTTTCTGGCAAAGATGCTGTAGAACGCAGGCAATAGTTCTTCAGCACCCCAGTTTATTGTCAGTTGGTGTTTTTCCGCTTTGCGTATCTGGTTTCTGACCTTTGGATCAAACGCCTTCCACAAGGTCTCAACACTTGGGGGGAGAGGCAATCGCATATGTATCTTTTGCACTGCTGGTTCTGAAAGTGATGCAACCTCCACACGCGATTCATGACGAAGCTCAAGTGATTTGACCTGGAGTTGATCAGCTAACTGAATCGCCTGCCTTACTAACGCCTGTTCCATTTCAGGTGTGTCTGCAAGGACCCCCGACGTATTCACATAAGGCAGACTGACCAGGCGGTTTCCGAACAGCCAGCTTTTCAGATGCACCAGGGGGAGTAAGCCGTTGACCTTACCATTATTCCTCGCTTCAATCACGAATGTCTCGTGCCCCATGCCTTTCTGAAAGATATCCAGCCATCGCGGATCTTTTGTCAAAGACACCAATGTGCCTTTCTGCACATACTCGACGAGCGAAGGCATCCGCTCTGCTAAGGAGTTGCCTCGCAGAACATGATGTTCTGTTCGGATTGTGGTTGCGATGGTGTTTGGAGGAATGTTAATCATGAACTATTGAGTTTTTCGCGTGCCATTGCCAATGCTTCGACAACCCCTCTTCTAATGTAACGCGTGGTTGCCAGTTGAGATGACGTGCTGCCTTTCCGCAATCAGCAAAAGTATGTCGCTGGTCACCCGGTCGTTCATCAACCTGAATAATCTCAGGTTCGATACCCGAGATAGCTTTGAGTCTGACAATGATATCCCACACATTCACCATTTCGCTGCCACCTATGTTATAAATTTCACGAATAGGGGCTTGCAGGGCGGCAATCGTTGCAACCACACAATCAGATACGTAGGTGTTCCCTCTGACTTGATGACCATCACCATACACCGTGATGGGTTTTTTCGTTGCTAAGGCCTTGATGAAACGCTGATACCCCATGTCGGGTCGCTGCCGTGGACCATAGACCGAAAAATATCGGAGAACAACAACGGGTATACCGAAGGCTTCTGCATATGCCCCACAGAGTTGTTCCGCTGCAAGTTTAGTGACACCATAAGGCGAAATGGGACGGGTGGGAAGTGATTCATCGCCTGAGGCGAACTTACCGTAAACTGAAGATGTTGACGCCTGGATAAAACGCTGAAGTTGTGGCCTGTGCTCCTTGATTGCTTCCAGGAGTCGCTTCGTGGCTAAGACGTTGCATGTCCAATAGGATTCGAAATCTACCCAGCTTTGAGTCAGGCCTGGCATTGCTGCCAGATGAAAGACAGCATCACAGTTAATTACCAGCTTGGAGAGATCACCAGTACGAAGATCCATTTCCTGAAAAAGGTAATGAGGATGCTGCAGTGCATTCTGTATATTTGCTTCTTTCAGCGAACGATCGTAATAAGGCACAAACGAATCTGCACCTGTCACGTGATGACCAAGTTCGAGAAGCTTTTCACAAAGGTGCGAGCCAATAAATCCTGCTGCCCCCGTAACCAGAATATTCAAGGAAGGGCTCCTGCCAGGCGAGACGAACTGGACATCATCTCATCATACAGACGGCTCAGCTTTTCCATCCGCACTGCAAAGCTGAACTTCGACTCAACCGTTTGTCTGGCTGTCTGACGATACCGGGTTCGGAGCGATGTATTGCCAAGCAGAGTAGCCAGTCCGATAGTCAGTTCTTCCATGGAACCTGAATTGATCAGGTAGCCGTTCACATCATGTTGAATCAACCTGGGGATGCCTGCCACGCTGGTAGAAAGCACTGGTACTTCCATTGCCATGGCTTCCAGGACGACATTTGGAAGTCCTTCCCGCAGACTGCTCAGCACAAAGAGATCCATGGCTTCATAGCAAGGTCGCAAGTCTGTGCGAAACCCCATCAGTTTAATGCGATCATTGTGCCCTGATTCATCTATCAGATTTTGCAGGTTGGCCTGCTCGTTACCTTCACCAAAGATCATCAGATTCAGGCGATGTCCTTGCTTGATCAGTGAATCGACGCTGCGAATCAGCAAATCGAACCCTTTTTCGGCTGAGAGCCGACCCACAGCTCCGATAAGCAACTGTTCAGCTGGTATGCCCAGGGCTGATTTGGCTTGCTCCACCGATTGTCGGCGTTGAAAGTCTGTGACATCGATTCCGTTTTCCAGTAGCAGGCACCTGCTCTTGGGTACGCCATACTGTCGGCAGGTTTCATATAGATCATCGGAGACACATATTACTTTTTCATAGAATCGCAGTGTACACCGATCAATCCAGTAATAAAGTGGGGTGCGACGAGTCTTCTCGACCCAGCCATGCACAGTTGTTACCAGTCGCATTGGCCAAACGTGATGGAGAATGAGACCAAGTAAATTACTTTTGTAATCATGGCCGTGCCAGATAGTTACCCGGTGTTGCCGACAGATATTCAGTAACTGGCTGATCACCTTGAAATCGAGTGGGCCATGATCGAGGATGGAGATAAGCTCTGTTCCTTTCAGCTCAGCCTTCTCTCGCAAACGTGGAAACCCTGTATCATCGGGTGCATGCATGTAAGCACAGAGCATCTGATATCCATGCTCAGCCAGATATTTTGGAGAGTTGATGATTGTCTTGTCAGGTCCGCCGCCGGAGCCTTTGACGACACGAAGATCGAGAACGACTACCATAAACGCTGTCATATCCAGCAGGTTATGCAATAGAAGGCGAGTCTCTCTTCATATCATTGTGAAGCAGTCTTGCAAATGTTTCTGCCTTTGATTTCCAACTTTCATCTACCAGGCGACGTCTGGCAAGCATCTGTTCTGCAAGAATTCCATTTGAAATCCGTTCCTTCACCTTGCTGACAAACTCACTGGGCGTCTCTACGACATCAAGACAATCGCTCCATGTTTTATTTGCCGGCAAGTTGCGCACTACAGCAGGCTTTCCAGTAGCAAGATATTCTTTGAGTTTGAGCGGTTGCATCGCCTGGGTCACTGGAAGGTCAGCATATGGCATAATAAGAACAGATGCTGCTTGAGCCATCCTTGGTAGTGACTTCAATGGCAGTGCCCCTTGCAACTTGACCCGTGGAAGACGCCTCAGTTCAGCGTCTGGTTCATCTTCAGGACCGGCTAGCACAATAGTGCCTGTATCAATTTCTTGGGAAAGCTGCCGTACAAACGAGATATCCATCCTTTGATCAATTACACCCCAGAAGACAATGAGTGGTCGCTCCAAGGATTCCAATCCGGGAATTACTTCATCGTCTGATGCCATCTTCCAGAAGTCGAGGTTCACGCCGTGTGTCAGAAGATTGGATGAGTAGCCCAACGATCGCAATCGCTCTTGTAGATGTTCACTCGCTGCAATAATGCTGTTTGTCTGAGGAAGCATCTCGCGTTCCATGAAACCAAGAGTTCTCCCATCCAATCCTGGCCAGATGCTGAAATCATCTACGCAATAATAGACCCACGACTGTACCGGCAAGCGCTTCATGACATCAGCAACAATTGGAATTGTGCTGATCGCAATAGGTGGTTGTGACATTTTCTGTAATACTGGCAGAAGTTGACTTAGCAGTAGTGATCGATTGAGTCGACGCTGCCAAGCAGTGGAAAACCCAGGCCACATCCTGGGATTAAGAACTTGAAGGTTCTCATTGGCAATGAGTCCTTTTTTGGATTGACTGCTCCATTGTCGCAGTTTCCCTAAACCACGTTTAAGCGTCGAAAAGTTCAGCTTAGGTGGGCGAGTACCGATTGTGTTGACCCATATGACCTGATAAGTCGGCAATAATTCCCGTACAAGATGCTGACAACTGGAAGGATGACGACCCCAGTCGTCTGCAAAGACCAGCAATGGCGGAGACTCAGTCATATTGAATGTCTAGCAGGCATGACTTCCATAAGCTCAGCTAAAGCCGTGATGCATTGGTCGATCTCGTCTCTTTGGTTGTAAATACCAAAAGAAAGACGAATGGTAGGCGGAATCTGTAAATGATCATGAAGCGGTTGTGCACAATGATAGCCTGATCGGACACAAATACCATATCGGTCACTCAAGGTTCTAGTGATGACATGTGAAGACTCATCTTGGACGAAGAAACTAACGACCCCTAGTCTAGATTCGTCGCTGTTTTTCTCAAAGAGTTCACATCTGTCAATGCGTTGAAGTTGTTTACGGGCGTAGGCTGCCAATTCCAACTCGTGTCTTGCCACTTCCTCCATGCCCAAATCTTGAAGGTAGTCAATCGCACTTCCTAACCCCAGCACTGCTTCTATAGCAGGTGTACCAGCCTCGAATCGCCACGGGATGGCTCGCCATCCATAACCGCTCTGCGAGACGGATTCGACTGTACCGCCTCCTGTCTGGTGAAGCTGAAGTTCGTGTAATCGTTCTGCTTTACCGTAAAGGATGCCGATACCCGTGGGGCCGTACATCTTATGACCGCTGCATGCCAGGAAGTCACAGTCCAGTTCTGACACGTCAATCGGCATACGTCCAGCAGACTGGGCAGCATCGACAACCAGAATGGCGCCATGCCGATGTACAACATCTGCTAGACTGCGGATGTCCGTGAGGAAGCCAGTCACATTGCTGATGTGAGAGATAGATACGACCGAGACATCGCCTTTCTTGAGTTCTTCCGTGATGGCGTCAAGATTCGGTCTGCCATTGTGATGTGGAGGAACGCTCTTAATCTTACCTTGTCTCCAGGGCAGCAAATTGGAATGATGTTCACTTAATGAAATCACAGTCGCCCCATCACGGGGATAGCAGCGGGCGACGATGTTCAAGGCTTCCGTGGTATTACGCACAAATACAATTTCATGAGCCTGTGCTCCAATGAAGCGGGCAATCCTATGTCTTGCGGATTCAAACAGTTCAGTCGTCTCATCTCCTAACCCGTACACCGAGCGATGGACGTTTGTGCTATGCAACGCGAGTGCATTCGTCACTGTCTCAATGACATGCCGTGGTTTCAAAGTTGTCGCAGCGCTGTCCAAATAAATCCATGGCCTGCCGCTAGCATGTTTCTGGTGCAGAAATGGAAAGTTTTGCCTTATGTTTAATGGTAAAGACATGTCACGATTCTTTGCTTGACGCAAGACGATACGGCCAAACGGTTAAGTACTTTCCGCTTGTCTCCGGTCGCAGTAACGAAACAACCTTGCTCCGAATACGCTTCACAGGGGCTGCTATTAATCGACGGAAACGCTCCTCCCAGGCTGAAAGATCAGGATTCGGGCCTTCCGGTACCCGCATAATGGCTGCTTCAAAACAACCAGGTGCTACTTCATCCAATCGTCCATTTGCGATTCCCGGATCTGCAAAAAACGTATCCGCAACACTGCTAGCTGGAATGCCGATGCCATTGATGACGAGTGTTTCTTGCAGCCGCCCCATGACCTCAAGACGAGCCGTTTTTCTTCCACAGGGACACGGGGCGAGATGTATGCGTCCTACGTCTCCAACCTGATAGCGAACTATGGGCATAGCTGTGTTTATGAGATCAGTGACAATAAGTCTTCCTGTCCCGTCGGCTGATGGAAAAGTACTAGTGTCAACTTGAACGAGAAACAAATCCTCAAATAAGTGCATGCCTGCAGAGTGCCCGCAAGATGCCGCCATCAAACCAAGTTCGCTGGTGCCATAGACGTTTCGAAATCGTGCATTAAACCCTGATTCTATCCTTTCGATCATGCGTGGCGAAGTCAATCCGCCATACGGAAGGACATGAGTCAATTTTGGAAAGCTCAGACGCTTCTGCCTCGCTCGATCAGCCAGCCATAGCAGATAGTATGGATAGCCACGAATGATCTGCGGATTCTGTTGGCGAATGGCCGTCAGGCGATCATCCAGGGTTTCCAGCAGGGTTGATGCCGGGGCCGACTCTATTGGCCACAACGTCCTTTTTCGTAGCAGTATGTCACGTTCGAATCGACCGCGAATATCCGATAGTGTCTTTTCTTTGAACAATGTCTTCTGTCTGAATCCATTCCAGAGGGTATGCAGTAATGGTTTACTGTCGGAGTTGTCAATACCACAGACAACATTGCATGCATTCGGTGGTATTTCAACGCTATCAATTGCGGCCGAATTGCCGACTGCAATCGATAAACCATGCAATTCACTGCTTCGACGATGATCTCGTTTCACGAAGTCTGCAACTACCGATAGTCGATCTGTCGTGCCTGACGTGGATACATAACGCCAGTCTTTGTCCGGCTTCCGGGAAAGGACGCCCGTGGGATAGTGTCTCCTGAAATCAGCCTTTGTTACGGGATTAATTTTCAACAAGACTTGGATGTCAGGTATGGTGCATAACCTTAGATTCGCATGCGTTATCGCTTGGCTGTACAACTCGGTCTTTAGAGCGGCAGCCAGGACACGATCTAACCGAGTCTGTTTTAAGCGAGAACGGTTTGCTTCACTCGAACGGTCAAATCGAAGTGATTCACGCAAATATGAACAGAATCTGGTCCGGCTCACTCCTTCAAGTGCAGATAAAATCAAACTTTGGACTAAAGACTGAGTGAACATCGATCCCATTTGTCAGTAGCTTACAACAGTACTCCCGTTTCAGTACCTGATGAAACCATGACTATCAGTAGTGCTTTTCAGAACGTCAAACTTACCATTTCGGCAGCAGATCTTTCGGACCGCTTCGGTGAGCCTGTCACTTGTGGTATCCCGTGGCCACCGGGGGTTCTTCATGACACCGGTTTGCTGGTTCTCAAGAATTCAGGCGATCAACCAGTCCCTTTGCAAACCACGGTGCTTGATCGATGGAAAGATGGTTCCATCCGCTGGTTACTGCTGGACTGGCAGTCCACGTTACAGAAATCTGCCCAAGCGACATTGACAATTTCGACCTCGAAGCAAGAAATTCCTGAGTTCAAGCAGATTACAAGTGAACTCAGCAACGAAACGATACGCATCAACACAGGTTCTTGCCTGTTTTCGATGAAACGTGGGAAAGGGGCAGGCTTTCTTCAGTGCATGCAAGCCGACAACACAGTGATCGAAACTCAACTGCTAGTTGTTGATGAGCAAGGGAAGCAATATCTCCCAACACTTAACTCCATAGTCCTAGAGGAACAAGGAAGTCTTCGCACATCGGTATGCCTGTCTGGCGGTTTGTCTGATTCTCAAGGGAACACTGTCCTTGCGGATGTTGTCTTTCGAATCCATTTCTTTGCTGGCTTGAGCACTGTACGTCTGGAATCGACTATTCGAAATCCGAGAAAAGCAGAACATCCTGGAGGGTTGTGGGATCTAGGCAATGGCGGCTCTGTTTATTTCCGTGATGCCGTTTTGCAACTGAGTTCTTCTTCCATTACAACAGAATGGTCAGGCAAAGTGCGACCAGAACCAGGACATGAAATTGCGTTCACTAAGGAATGCGAACTCTACCAGGATTCGAGTGGTGGCGAAAACTGGAATAGTAGTAACCACGTCAATCGTCATGGGGAAGTACCGCTCAGTTTCCGAGGTTATCGTCTTCGAATCGATGACCGGGAAAGCACCGGACTGCGTGCCTCGCCCAGCTTACTGGTGCAGTCTGATGCACAAACTCTCGGTATAGCTGTTCCGAACTTCTGGCAGAATTTCCCCCTAGCTGTGGAAGCGAGTCAGGGTGTAATTTCTTTTAGGCTGTTTCCTCAGCAGTCTCTTGACGTCCATGAAATGCAGGGTGGTGAACAGAAGAGCCATGTCTGTTATCTGGCATTTGGCCCAGATGGCGTTACGCGGGAACCGTTAGCTTGGTGTCATTCGCCCAGTCATGCAGCTGCTGATCCATGCTGGTACGCAAGCTCGGGAGTGGTACCGTATCTGACTCCTCGCTCTGCTGATCCACACAAAGAGTATCTTACTCTTGTAGATGCCGCACTGGAGGGGCCTGATACCTTCGCCACGAAACGTGAAGTCATAGATGAGTATGGCTGGCGACACTTCGGTGACATCTATGGTGATCATGAAGCTGTATTTCACAAAAGCCCGACACCACTCGTTTCGCATTACAACAATCAGTACGATGCAGTTGCTGGGATGGGCTATCAGTACCTGCGTTCTGCAGACTGCCGCTGGCTCACAGAAATGCAGCACCTGGCTCGGCATGTCATCGACATTGATGTCTACCACACTGACCAGGACAAATCAGCCTACAATCATGGACTGTTCTGGCACACTTTTCACTATGTGGATGCCGATACGGGCACACATCGGAGTTATCCCCGTAATGCTCGCGTGCCACCTGACGGTCGACCCGTACCGGGCGGCGGGCCGGCGAATGAGCAAAACTATACCACCGGATTGATGCTGCACTATTTCCTGACGGGGCATCGACCATCTAAAGAAACAGCGATTGGATTAGCTCGATGGGTTATTGACATGGACGATGGCACCAAGACTATATTCCGCTTCCTGTCCACGAGCGATACCGGACTAGCTAGTAAGAGCCGTACTCCTTCCTATCACGGTCCCGGTCGAGGTGCTGCCAACTCCATCGCCGCCTTGGTCGATGGGCATCGTCTGACTGGTGAAATGGTATTTCTGAAGAAAGCGGAGCAGTTGATTCGCCGTTGCATTCATCCAAGTGACAATGTGGAACAACGGAATCTGCTCGATGCCGAGAATCGCTGGTTTTATACCATGTTTCTGCAGTCACTTGGCAAATATCTGCATTATAAGCAGGAAATAGGTGAACTCGATTCGATGTATGCCTACGCTAGGGCTAGTTTGCTCCACTACGTGCGCTGGATGGCAGTGCATGAATATCCCTATCTGGAGAAACCTGAGATTCTGGAGTATCCAACAGAGACCTGGGCTGCACAGGACATGCGTAAATGTGAGATCTTCAACCTGGCTTCACAGTACACAGATAAGGAAGAAGCCAACTGTTTCCGTGAACGAGCTGACTATTTCTACCGTTACTCTACTTCGAAACTGCTGTCCCTGCCGACCAGAACTCTTTGCCGTCCAGTAGTGTTGATGCTTAACTATGGCTTTGCTCATGCGTGGCATAAACAGAATCCGTATGCGAAAGCGGCCACCCCAGATACGACAGCAGATTTTGGTCAGCCAACTCTGTTTATACCTCAAAAGGAGATAGCCATCAGGCGGGCCAAGCGAATCATAGCCGCGTTTGGGGTGATCATGCTACTCACGCTACTGGCTTTGGCTTACTGGCTTATTGCTTGAATCGCTGCTGAATAACCTTCGCAGGTATGCCAACTGCAACTACGTTGTCCGGTATGGGTTTAGTCACAACCGCGCCGGCACCGATGATTGTGTTCTTGCCAACATCAGCCATTACGATGGCTGCACTACCGATCCACGAGTTTTCTCCAATAGTGACTACTTCGAGAGTGCCTTCCTGGTCACGAATCGGTTTATTATCGTCTGCGAAGCCATGTGTACGAGCCCCGCTGGTGATGTGTACACCAGCTGCAACGAGAACATCGCGCTGGATGTCTACCATACCCAGATGGCAACCCGGACCTATGTAGACAAGCTTTCCTATGCTCGCATTAGCTTTGGAAAACGTAGTGCCGAAACTGAGGGTGGCTGACGGATGACAATGCTTGATCGTCCACGTCAGGAATGCATTGCGAAGGTAATTTCCAAAGATACCTGGAATTAGACTGAGGAATTCAGTGGAACCTTGAACGCTACGATCTGCTCCCAGCACCGGAATCCAGAGCCAGTGCCAGAGAAGTAAGGGAAAGACGAAAAGATGCGCAAGCAACCTGAATACTAGCTTGAGACCTTTGCGCATAAGCTGCAATTCCCGACTTTCTGATTCAACTCGTTGGAGATTTAGCGTGTTTCGGGTTTTGTCTATCCGGATAGACGGCGATAGAGTTGATGGTAACGATTGATTGTGCGATCGAGTGAGTAATGATCACGTACTCGTTCTTGCCCTGCGATACCCATCGATCTAGCTCGATCTGGATGATCAAGTAACTTTTTAAGTGCTTGAGCGATTCCAGCGACATCTTGTCGTTGTGCTAAGTAGCCATCAATCTCGCTTCGAACAATTTCCGGGTTACCGCCAACATCGGTAACAACAACAGGAAGGCCGGCTGCCATTGCCTCAAGCAGTGTCAGAGAGGCAGCTTCGCACAGCGATGTCAGTGCGAATATATCCACTGCCTGAAGAATTTCTGGAACATCGGAACGCACACCCAGGAACTTGACACGCGCTTCAATGCTCAGTGACCTCACCAACGAAACCAATTGATCCCGGAGACTCCCATCGCCTGCCAGTAATAGATCTACATCAGGGTAGTGTGTAGCCAGTTGAGAAAATGCCCGAATCAAACTCTCGTGATCTTTCACTGGATGGAAGCGGGCAACGGTGGCAATGTATCGTCGAGTGCAATCTAATCCCAGCTGTTTTCGTACAGCAGATCGATCCGTCTGATTCTGGAAGCGACTAAACTCAATGCCATTTTCAATAACTTCAATCGGCTGACGAGTAAAGCCATCATTCCGAGCGAGTGCCTCGGCACTGAATCTGCAACAGGCGTTGACGGCATCGGCATATCGGGACAAGACAAGGCGATTTACTGCGCGACGTAGTCCAGAAACTTTATCCGGATAGTGCCTGCCGTGCTCGGTAAAGATAACTCGATAGCGAGCACCACCCAGTATTCGGGCCATGGCTGCGTAGAAGAAAGGGGTATACTGATGGGCATGCATTACTTCGATGCCATGTTCCTTCGCTGCAGAAGCTAAGCGTTTTCCAAGGCCCCAATCGCGTCCTGGCTTACGATGAAGGCAAATGACCTCCATACCTTCAGCCTGTAACTGCTGGCCAATCGACCCGATGGAGTCTAAACAAAAAACAGTTGAGACAATATGATCGCGCAGTCTTCTGATAGTTTGAGCAACCAGAACCTCGGCACCTGCAACCTGCATAGCATGAAGGATGAATCCGATGCGAAGTTGTGGCTCTGGAGATTTCATATTTTCGACGTACAAATGGAATCGTTTACGTGCTAACCTTCGATTGATGTAGTAGAACTTTCTGGTGGTCTGGAAAAACTGTTGCTCGCTTCACAAATTGACCATAACTGTGATCCCAGCAGTAACAAGATATAGGGAAGTTCAAAGTGTTCTAATGATAGAAAGGTGGCGCCGATGCAAAACAAAAGCAATGATCCTTCACATCCATTTGCAATGATGGTTGTCTTGCGAGCATCAGCGTCGTCACGCCCTCGTAACGCATGCCTCACGCAATGACAGCAATAAAACACCGCAGCAAAGGCTGCAATATAAAAAGCTAACGCTGGGTAACCACTATCTGCAGCAATCTGTAGCCACTGCGAATGTATAGTTCGGCCTTCCATGTCCGCACCATAGGCAAAGGTAAACAAGTTGGAGTTCCTAATTCCCATGCCAAAAACAGGCCTTTCCTGAGCCATTTGCAAAGCAATTGCCCAGCTCTTCTTTCGGCTATTAGCGCTATCATCAACGTCATGCTGTTCAATGGAAAAGAATCTTTCACGAATCTCTTTACCTGCCAGAATTGGTATCAATGCTCCCACACCCAAGAGAATGATAAATAATTGTCCACGTTGCCTGCAACGGAGCAGATAAATGGGAGTTGTAAGAGCCAATGACAACATGGCGCCTCGAGAATATGACGTCAACACGGCATGCAATATGATCGGAATGAAAAGCAGAATTGCCCAGCGTAACCAATGCTTTAACCCATCCCACGTGTACAGGCAGAGAGGAACCCCCATCGCAAGCATGAGTGCTGCGCCATTGTTATCTAGGCCGCCGTAACCTCGTTTGTATACATATAAGTAACTCTGCGTGAAGTAAATGTCATTTATTTCATAGGAAATGTAGCAAATAGACAGTGCTACTGCGATATAAATGGACCAAAGATGGTTAAGTGTGCATATCGCATACTTGCCAATGATAAACATTGTAAATATCTTAATATACTCTATTAAGTATTGGTATGCGACATCTTTATTAATGGCAGTGAAATAGGTGATGACAATCCAGATGCCAAATGCAATTGTGCAATAGTGCCCAATATTGAATCGGCATTCTGCATCGTCGCCTTCAAACGACAGCAGGCCGCATCTCCATCCTATTGTTGCTAGTATGGATGCAATGGCAACATAGAATGACCATGCGACATCTGGAAGCGACCATTGCCAGATAAACTGAGGACGCAAAACGGCAAAGAGATAATAGACAAGGACGCCCTGGTAAGGATGTGTATAAAAGCACCCGAATGTGCCGACGATCATTGCAGGGATCATGAAGAGAAGCTGCTTCATCCTGCCGCCTTTGCACCAAGAGACTTCTCGATACCAGCAATTGCAGTAGCGG
The DNA here is from genome assembly GCA_046350055.1 of Gemmatales bacterium. Classification (GTDB taxonomy): domain Bacteria; phylum Planctomycetota; class Planctomycetia; order Gemmatales; family HRBIN36; genus JAEUIE01. Next base: position 2,337,463 of record JAXMBC010000001.1, read on the forward strand.
CTACACTATCCCAAGTATGTTCTTTTAACACCCAGTCACGTGCAGCTTTTCCCATTTTCCGACGTAAATCATCATCTCGCCAAAGAGACTTCAGTGCTTCACTCCATTGCAGTGGCTTAGATGTGCTAACAATTGAAGCACCATGACTTAATCCCTTTACAGTTCTGGGTGTGCACAGAATTGCTTTGCCAAGTGCAGAAGCTTCCAAAAGTTTATTCTTGATTCCGCCACCACTGATAAAGGGAAGTACCACCACTTGATGTTTCGCGATTTCAGCACGGATGTCGGGCAAATTTCCCTTTAACGTAATCCCCCGGTATTCTGTGATCAATCTTTGTACAGGTAACGTGGGCTGAAAGCCGTAAATAGAGAACTTTGCGTCAGGAAACTCTGACTGTAACTTACTCCATACATTCCGACAGAACCATTGAAGAGCCTGAATGTTGGGTCCAAAGTCCAAACGGCCCCAAAACACACATGACCTCGGAATCTCTTCTGTTTGAAGTGGCTGATAGTAATCTGTGTCTACCCCGTTGGGCAGTACATCTACTTCTCTGATCCCCGTAACCCGACGCATGGCTCTCGCATCAGCTTCGGTCACCATCCAGACTCTGTCGAGCATTTTTGCATATGCACGCTCATACAAGCCTTTTATCACTGCCTGCTTCAACTCACTCCATGATGCTGGATTCAGGATTTGCACTTGCGAAAGATGATGCCATACCCACTCATCACCTGCATACCAGATTCGAATCGCTTGGTGGACAGCTCCCAGATAAGGCAACACATTCAAGCCAACAACAATCACCGCGTCAGCTTGGAAATCAGCAGCAATTTTTCCGACTTTCAGGATATTGGTATGCTCAATACCCCAGTAAGATCGAAACCTCTCCTGAGTCTTAGTCAATTGCACGCGAGTATCATCTTGATCATTATGGGTGCTTGGATGTGTTTTCAGGCAATAGATGTTGTCTACGCCACTCTGTTCGATAGCTTTCTGTTCTAGCTCATGCAACGTTACAAGTCCAACGGCATGCCCCGACCGAGCGATTGCCTGCATCGAATAATAGGTGTGGACATCATGTCCGCTGGAACGTGGCCAGGCCAAGCGCTCCTTAACAAAAAGGATCTTCAAGTGTATGTTACTCCGACTGCCGACCTTATGAGGAAGTGCACGGCACCTGACTTGAAGCCGAAGACAGTCAGTCTTGCTTCATAAAGAATCAACAGTTTCTCTTATTGGCGCATGAGTATTGTTGCTGGCAATCAGTAATTCCTGTGGAAACGGTAGCTTTAGCATGTTCCTGATTTTCCATTGTGGAACACCTAGCAGGTAGAGGAAGGTCGCGATGAAGATTCTGCAATCAAGCCAGAAACTGAGATGCTCAATGTAGACACAATCCACTAACAGTTTTTTCCTGACGCTTTCGATGTCAGCATCAGGAGGTAATTGAATCTGGGCTAAACCGGTGAGGCCAGGTTTGACCAATAGCCGCTCAAGGTAATTCGGAATCTGGTTTTGTAGTTTGGAAATGAGTTCAGGTCGTTCCGGCCGTGGACCAATCAGACTCATTTCGCCTCGCAGAACGTTCCAGAGTTGGGGCAACTCATCGATATGAGACTTTCTCAGGAAAGTGCCAAATGGCGTAATACGATTGTCGTTCTTTGAACACCAGCGAATCCCCGAAAAACGTTCGCAGTCGTGATACATGGATCGCAATTTGTAGATTACAAACGGCTTGCGATACTTGCCTAGTCTCACTTGGGTGTAGATCGATGGACCACGCGAAGTGAGTCTGACGATGAGACAAGACAGCAAGATAATCGGTGATGTCAATAGTAATATGAACGAGGCAATGACTATGTCGATTGTTCTCTTCAACACCTCGTATCTCGTTGTGATTCTGGTCTTAGGTAAAACCAGCGTCGGTTCACCAGCTGACAGATTGATCTCTGGAGTGGTTTCCAGATCACCAGCCAGTGCAATCACAGGAGAAAACTCCCGATCGACGATATGTTCGTGTGTCGAACTCATGAACCCATCCTCTCGTTGTTCATGGAATATGGTGCATTCTGGGAATAGAGCGAATACGAGCGACTCCATCCAATATCAAGAAGCCATCTTATGAACTCAACCTACTATTCAAAGTAAAATTACGAGAAGCTTACGTTCAAGTGACTGAAGGCGGTTCAGGTACTGGATGTTTGGCATTGCGTTTGAAGAAACATGACATTTGAAATCTAACAGAAAACAAAGATATAATATCGCACATCAACAGATTAATTAAGTCTATGATGTGAAAAATTACACTGCTCCATTATTATGCAATGGCCAGATCATTCAGTTCGTGCAATACGCTAAGTCAGGTAGTGTATCCTGGTCAAGTAAGAACATGCAATGAGCAAATCACATGTGCATCGTGACTTTATGTGACCAAGGATAATAATGCTTAACAGAATACGTCAAAACAGAATGCATCATTGAAGTTAAATGGGAACAGATTTACTAAATAATTCTGCCATTTGCTCAGATGTTTTATGCCATGTGAACGCGCTTGATCTAATTTTCCCTCGCTCAGCTAACTGACTACGATAATTGTCATCAGTCAGTAATGTATGTAGTCCATTTACTAAAGAAGCTGTATCCAAAGGATTAATAAGCAATGCGGCATCGCCTGCAACTTCAGGGAGACTTGTAATATTGCTGGTTAAAACGGCAGTACCACACGAGAATGCTTCTAGTATTGGCAGACCAAAACCTTCTGCAAGAGATGGATAACACAATAGAGTAGCAGCAGATAGCATAGTTGGAAGATCGGCTTCGTCTGCATATCCATGCAAATGCCATCCTCCATTAGGAATTAAGTTATAGGCAAACTCTCTGAATATTGGTAAGGAGGCATCTTGAATACCCAGAATGAGGAGGAAAAATCGATCACGAATTTTAAGAGGAAGCCGGGACCATGCCTCAATTATGCGCCTAGTGTTCTTGCGCTCATCGGCAGCACCAAATGCAAGAACATATGGCCGTTCATTAGAAATACAGTACTTCTCGCGTATAAGTCGATGTTTTTCCATATCTGTCACAGGGATAAATTGCGGATCGGCGGCCAATGGTATCACTTCGATCTTGGCGGCAGGCACACCAAGAAGATCGTGTAACTGCCTGGCACTGTACTCGCTCACTGTATGAACACGATTGGCACTTTTTATGGTGCGAGCAACTTTCCTGCCCCATGCAACATGCGTTGCATTTGTTGGTTCGAGTTGAAGAGGTATTAAGTCGTGGACCGAAACTGCCATAGGTCTGCATGGTTTGCATGGTCCGATGTTTGCGGGTGAGTATATCAAGTCTGTTGATTCTTGCCAGGCAGCTAATGGAAGTCGTATTTCTTGCCAAAATCCAAATCGATCACCAGTGATGTCAATACGCTCAGGAATTAAATTATTAGAACTAAATGCAAACGGATTGTCTGCAGGCAAACTCTGATGGAAAAGTCTAAACTCCCAATTGGGCCGCGCGGAAGATATGTGCAGAAGAATCTGTAAGAGCGCTTTACCAATGCCGCGCCGGTTCTTCCTGTAGACTTGACGGGCATCTACTGCAATTCGCATGCAAACTCCAATAAGATAAACATTCGACAATCTCTTATCGGTTGACTACTTTTTCAAAGATATCAGCAACCTGTTCAGCACAGGTATTCCACGAAAAGTGTCTCAACCGCTCACGACCAAGGCAACGAAGTTCTTCGCATATGCTGGCTTCTGTCAATAACACGCGTAATCCGTCCGTAATTGCCGATTGATCGGTTGGATCAACAAGTATTGCTCCATTACCAGCTACCTCAGGAATGCTAGTAACGCGACTTGCTAAGACCGGAGTATCGCATGCAAATGCATCAAGAATAGGCAACCCAAAACCTTCGGATAGTGGAATGTAACATAGTCCATGAGCTGCAGACAGAAGTGATGGAATGTCAACTTGTGAAACATACTCATAGAATCGAACTGTATCGATAATGCCTAGTGATTTGGCAAGCGATGTAAACTCCCGTAGGCCAAACGAATCGAGTCCAATCACAAGTAATCTGGATTCATTGCGGATCGTATCGGGTAAAGCAGCCCAAGCCTCAAGCAATCTTCGAGTATTCTTCCTCGGTAGCGCCATCCCGAAGTGCATCAGAAATGTCTGGCCTGGTTCCAAGCCATGTCGCTTGACGGTTCCATTAATCACCGTTATATCAGTAACCTTATGCATCGCTTCATTTGCTCCCCACCGCACCACCTCTATCTTGTTTGCAGGCACATTTATTACTCGTATTACTTCTTTACGTGTATGCTCGCTGCACACCAAAACACGCTTGGCTCGATGTGCTCCACTAGCCACATTCCGAATCCATGCCTTTACATCAGGGCGTTCAGGCCAAAAGTCAATTGGAGTAAGATCATGAATGGTGGTTACCATGGGAGTTAATGTGCATCTCGGCGCGATAGCTCCATGTGCATGCAATAACTCTGCTTTTGATATCCAAGTTGCTAAAGGAAACCACAAATGTTGCCAGGCATTAATACGGTCCCCGGGGTGATCTAAATGACGTGGCATTACATTTCTCTGTCCAACAAAATGATCTGTATTGTTTGATGTCTGGAAGTACATATCAAATATCCAACTAGGGCGGACAATCGCAAGAGTCCTATATAACCCTAGCAACGACTGCCCGACGCCTCTGAGGGTCGCTTCTTGATACACAGGCCTAGCATCAATCGCAATACGCATTAACTGTCTTCCTCTATTTAAAAGACGGCATCAAGATAGCAATATACATAATGTTACTTCACGCGAACCAGAACGGATATCAAAGACAAATAATATTTAATATATGTCTATAGTATAGCATCATTCTCCATGCCAATTTATTTATACACATATTACCAAATCTGTATTCTTCGAATAGCCATCGATACGGCATACGGTACTCAATCTTATATCCAGCCCAGTGAACCAATATTACTGGATGACCTGTATCGGTGACATAAGACATGTTTAGCCTCCCGTTGCGAATGTTGTGACATTCCCCTGGCCATAATGAAAGGTGCGGTTTCCTGAAGAACTCGGAAAAATGGCACTTCTTAATATTTGAATGATCTATGCAGTAGTTAAAGAACGGCTGATCCCAAGTCGGTGCAAAGTTGTTCTTTAGACATTCTGCCTCATCCGCAAAGATCCCAATTACGTCGGCAATATTCAGAACATGTTGACGTGAGATCCATATACCGGCATTGAATCCTAACGAACCATATAGCAAAGATTGTTGCTCCCAAAACACAGGCTTATAGACCTGTTCAGGACTGGAGTGTGCAAAAATGAAGTCTATGCTGGAGTTAGAGAAATACTGCAATCGTGGAAGCAGTGAGTCAAGAATAAGAGTGTCAGCGTCGAAATATGCAAAAGTATTGAAAGGGCCATCGAATACAGCAAATTTTCTAAACATGTTTGTTGCTATAGAATTCTGGCGATGAGATAATCTCTTACCAATCACATCAAGTGTGGCGAATGATGGATGATTATACATATTGAAATTATATTTATTGGCGAGCATCTCGATCTTCTTGGTATTATTTGAAAATGGGATGCAAAGACATGGGAGTTCAGGATCCCAGGTTCGTAGACTGTTGAGGAAACCGATGACCCAATCATAAACCCCATCGTCAGCGAGAAAATATAGCCCGTAACTCGTGCTAGTCATAAAATACCTGCTCCTGGAGGAACTAGATAGCCATTTACGCTAATCCCGCCTTTCTCACGATATCTGGCGATTTCCTCGATTACCCCTCGGTAGTAGGCAGCTCGTGCAAATTTCGCAACCCAGCCTGATTGTCCTAGGCAACGCAAAAACCAACCTTGCAATCGCTTCGTCCAGTACTCTCTAACGACCCAGCGAGGTGCCCCAAATATTGTTGAGCAATCGGGAAATCCTTGTCTACGAGTGACTGTTTGACCAAGGCCAGAATAGTATCGTTCAATGTAGCTCCACGTAGCACGTTCCTCTGGAATAATGTGTTGCACTCTTGCTTGACCGATCCATATTCCTTGCTGCTTGTCACTTTTCAATCTTTCTAATAGAGCCGTTTCATCATCACCTATCATATTATTTTCAACTCGGCCTAAATTCGGATCGAACTGAAAAGAACGCAAGACATCCATGCGAAATGCCATATTGGCTCCAAATGGGCTTTCTCCATTTCTAAAGGGTCTAGTTTCATTGCCATAGTCAACTAAAGCATATGCACTAGCAATCTCAGGCAATGAACGGGCAAGATCACGTGGTGGAGCTGTTTCAAAGTAAGGTTCGATAGCGCCACCAAAATATGCAGCATGCGAAAAGAGGGTTGCTGCATTTGCAAAAAGAGCAAGCCAATTCTTATCAACCAAAACATCGTCATCTGTCCATACGAGCAAATCACCGCTCGCATGCTGCACTGCACAGTTCCTCGCGTTCGAATGGCCTTGTTTAGGCTCAAATAGCCGCTTCAAAGGTAGTACCGGAGCATGCTTCTGAATGATTTCATCCGTGTTGTCACTGCAGTTGTTGTTGACAACCAGCAGTTCCCAAGTGACGCCTTCCGGAATCTCCAGGCACTTCATCCGCCCCAGCGTCTGATCCAGCAGCGCGGCACGATTCCAGGTACAGATGGCAACGGTAACTGAAATCTGCATGAATTACTTCCCAGATCGACTAACAATTCGATTTGCAGCATTAATTACTGCGCCTGGAAGGGCTGCTACTATTCCCCTGACTGTTGTTGCCTGATGGAGCTTCCCTATGACATAATCGTAGACGAGTTCAGAAGGAAACTGTTTGGCAAGTTCTTTCTCTTCTATAAGTTTTGGATTCGAGGCAATCGCTGACTCGTTAACATACAGATAAATGTTTTGCTGATACCACCACTCTACACGCCGATCCCGCCATACTTTAGGCCTGATTGGATCGAGTCGAGTGTAGCCTCGTTGTTCGAACCGCAGACGCCAGAAGTATGGCCACTGCTCATTAATATGATTGGTACCCCCCTGACCAGGTAAGGCAGCAGAAAAAAGTATGACAGGAGCCGCATTCACGAGATATTCGACGAATTTGTTGGCTACGCTTTCAGGCAAATGCTCAGCAACTTCTAGACAAACTGCTAAATCAAACTTTCGCTCTAAGGACGGTGGCTCCTTTAAATTAGCTGGGTGAAACTTATCTTCAGGAATAAGAAGATCTGACCGATTAACGTAATCTCCATCCAACCCCAAGTAATCACATACTCCGAGATCGGCAAAGGCCCGAAGCCAGGTGCCAATACCGCAACCAATGTCGATAACCGATACTGGCTTAACGAGATCAATAACAAGCGGTACAATTGCTTGAGCTGAGGAAAGCGAGCCGTTTGCATGGCTTAAGTGGAACTCAGCATCATAGGGATTGATTCCCGAAGACATTTGATTCCTTAGTTGAGTCAAGACAGTTCCCATGTTGCAGTCAGGCAAATGTTCCCACAGCTAACGGGAGGAAGACGGCCCGTGCCATACACATCTGCAGCAACTATGGTGAGATCAGCTGCATTATGAATGACATCAAAGTCATGAAGAAGATCGCCAAAGTAAAGGTCCAAAGAATATGTTCCGGGCATTAGGGGAAGGTTCGGTAACCGGCAGATCACGCGCCCGTGATGTGTACTTTGGCAAATAAGTCGGCTACCCGTTACCTTATTGGTGATTCCGAAAATCGGTGTCTGATGTGCATCCTTCACTACGACGCCTAGGGCTAACTCGGAAAGAGGAGCCATTGATTTCCATAACACTTCGATCCTGGCTGTCCCCCATAGCGGCACGGCACCGACAAGATTATTTTGATCGTTTACAACTTTCACATACGACATTGTCGGCATGGAATCACTTGTTCTACCTCGATGAGCTGTGAGATCGGACTCTGCTCCCCCGGAAATTACATCCCGATTGTACATGCGTATGACATCACTAGATTTGCCGTCGACAACTACCTTTCCTGCTTGAAGCATGACACATCGATCGCATAAATTACTAATGGCAGGCATGTTATGACTGACGAAGATTATGGTGCGACCACTTTTCCCGATCTCACGCATTCGTAGTGTGCATCGCTGTTGAAACGCCTGATCCCCCACCGCCAGCACTTCATCAACGATGAGGATTTCCGGCTCCAAGTGCGCTGCTACGGCAAACGCTAGCCTCACATACATTCCGCTCGAATACCTCTTTACCGGCGTATCCAGAAACTTCTCGACCTCAGCAAACGCAACGATCTCATCAAACTTCCGGTTAATCTCCTCCCGCTTCATTCCCAGGATAGCGCCGTTCATGTAGATGTTTTCACGCCCGGTCAGTTCCGGATGAAACCCGGTGCCGACTTCCAAGAGGGAGCCCAGGCGTCCGCGGACCACCGCATGCCCTGAAGTGGGTTCTACGATCTGGCTCAAAACTTTAAGCAGGGTACTCTTCCCTGCACCGTTGCGGCCAATGATGCCTACTACTTCGCCGGGCTGCACGTCGAAGGAGACATCTTTCAATGCCCAGAAGGATTCTTCCTTGGAAAAGGCTTTGTTCGGTTTGACCAGCCGGGTGACTTTATCCCAGATCTCCCGTGTCTGGTAACGCAGGTTCTCGGTCAGGTTGTTGCCTTTGGTGCGTGCCAGGCCCAGCCGATATTCTTTCGACAGATTGTGCACTGAGATCGCAGGTTTCATTCGGTGCTTGGTCTCTAGATGATCAAATCAAGTCAGCAAAGGATCGTTCAATGCGACGGAAGTAGAACAAGCCGGCCACGAGAACGGCCAGACTCACTACGGTTGAGATCAGCAGTGAGTACCAGTCCAGAGGTCCATTGAGCAGGCACTGGCGAATGTTCAGGATCAAGCCATACGCAGGATTTAGTGGCAGCCAGCGATGTGCCAGCGGGCCAAAAGTGGTGTCGCTGAGATAGATGCATGGGGTAGCAAACATCCACATCTGGATGCCGAAGTTCAGGACAAACTTGAAATCCCTCTGTGCAACGATGAGGGCACTGAGAAACAGCCCTACTCCCGCTGCTGCCAGGAAGAGAATAAAGACCAGGATCGGTACCAGCATCACACCCCACCCCGGTGCAACGCGATACCAAAGCATGAGCACTGCCAGCAAGGCAAGAGAAATAAGGAAATCGAAGAACGGTGCTCCGATAGAAGCGAGAGGAACCAGCAACCGAGGGAAGTAAATTTTGGTGATGAGTCGTTCGTTGCCGAGGATGCTATTGCCAGCAGCAGTGACAGCATTGGCAAAGAACGTCCACGGCAATACGCCCGCCAGGACGAACAAAGAGTAATGCTGAATGCCTGTGTTCAGGCCACCCAGTCGTCCAAGAAACCCGGCGAACACAATCATCGTGGCTAGTGGTTGAATCAGAGCCCAAGCCACGCCGAGGATGGACTGCTTGAAGCGGATAGCAACATCACGCCATGCCAGGTAATAGAGAAGTTCACGGTACTGCCAGAGTTTTACCAGGTCGCGGAGGCTGAACCCTTTGCTGGGTCCAATCCACGTTTCTTGTTCGTGGAGTTTTTCCTCGTGATGTGTCTCTGCTGATTCCATCGATTGATCGAAGGGAATAGAACTATCGGTAAGTCGTGCGAGAGTCGAACTCATAAGTGTAGCGAAGCTTCCAAAGGTAACCTGGCGTATTTCGAAGCCTGATAGGATGAGACAATCAGGTGTCCCATCACTGCACCAACAGCACCCAGGACTACATCCGAGCTACTGGGGTAGCGGGTAGGGAGAAAGATCTGTCCTGCTTCGATGACTCCTGCAATCAGTGTTCCAGTAAGAAAAATGATCGCGGCAGATGGCTTGCGAATAGTCTCCAATGAGAGCATAACTCCCAAAAGCATGAAGAGTATCAGTTTATGAATTAGATCATCGAATGCTGAAAGGTAGTGCTTTTGTTGATAATCAGCAAATGGTATCAAGGAGATTTCATGAAGGCGATTCTCGGCTCCGCTGGTGGTAAAATCAAAGGGAGTCCAGTTGACCCAGCAGACGAGAATTGCCCAGGCTAGCAACAACAGATGCTTGATAGATCGGTTGTTTGCACTACCGTCTCTCATTAACATCATCGACCATCCAGAAAAGACAGCCAAACTCCCCGTTATGATGTCAGTAGGTTCAAAGTGTCGACCGAGAACGAGCAATTGCAAGACTTCAACACCTCCAGCCATCAATAGCCCAAGACCAGCAGCCTGGTAACCTCGGAGATCTTTCCCAAACCCAAGCATTAAGCCTAGTGGCAGGAACTGAACAATGTTCCACGCTGTTTTGGTTGGCATATTTCGATCTGGATCAAGAAAAGCGGCGAATGGAATCAGATGGATTCGTCCCTCTCTCCATTTGTGAACCAGTTCAACCGGGCTCAGCGTGAAATCAAAGGGAACGGACTCCAGGACAATGATCAGTAATAGATAGATCAGCAGAAAAGGAATCAATCGATTACGACTAGCGTATCGCTTGCTGAAGGCCTCGGTACTCTTGATCAATCTGCTGCCAGCAACGACCCAAAGAAGCGTACCGGTGAATGAGCCTATTAATTGAGCCAGAATGTCGTTCAGCGAGGAATTACGAGGGGGAAACATCAGTTGTAGAAACTCAACGAATGCACCGAACAGGGTACATCCCAAGCTGACTGGAATGAGCAGGAGCCAGGGAAGCAGGCGCTGGTTTAGCGATAGGGTACCCAAGGCTAGAAAACTCAAAGGAACAAACAGCAGAACATTTGCCAGGAAGTCAGATCGTGATGTTAGTCGAATCGGACTTGTGCAAACCTGCTTAAATTGCTCAAGCAGTTCGCCGATGCTCAGTGGCTGAAAGTGGAACGGCACCAGGCTGCCATAGAAAATGATGGCTGCATAGCAGATGGTACACAATAAATGATGGCGTCGTGAGAGCATGCTCGAACAAAACATGAGTTACACTGTGGCAGCAGCCTTTGATTGCAAAAGCAACTCCGGTTTTTTCACTAGTCGCTCAATGGTGCGTTGCAATGGTTGCAGGCAGTTGTCCCAGTCGTAATGGGTTTCAACATAGAGTCTTCCTTGCTGACCGAGTGAATGGCATCGATCCTGACAGCCAAACAGTTGTGCTAATGAGTTAACCCATTGCTCGGAGCTATCAGCGGAGATCGCAGGACACGTTGTGTCCCGGCGCAACCCAGCCAACGCAGAAGGACTAGCAACCACTGGTTTTGCCATGGCCATCGCTTCAAGAACCTTGTTCTGCAAACCTCTTGCGATACGCAGTGGTGCAACCACTATTTGTGCCGAGTGTACGTATGGCCTGACATCTGGAACTTGTCCGATAACCTCAACCCCTGGAATTTCAGCCAGTTTCAAGACCTTGGCAACTGGTCTACGCCCCACAATCTGAAAAGTGGAATGCGGAAAACGTTGACGCACTGCAGGCCATACTTCTTTACTGAACCAACACACCGCATCAATGTTGGGATGGTAGTCCAGTGCTCCGATAAATACACAATTCTCAAGCCTGGCTTGCTGTTCAGATGGATGATAATACTCCAGATCAACACCATTTGTCACAGTGACTGATGATGCATGCGGAGCAATCTGGCGGAACAATGCGGTTTCTGCATCGCTTACCAGTAGCATGGACTTGGCCCAGTGGCTGATCTTCTGCTCATAGTGTCGCAGTGCTATTGCTTCACGCTGATAAACCCATCGCTGAGGAATTCGAGAAGAGGAAACGTAATTCAGCCATTTCTCACTATCGACATCGACGAGATCGATGATGACCGGCATCCTGCTTGCCGCATGTTGGAGATATGGTGCCATGCTGGAGGACGAGGCTAATAAGAGGTCAAATTGGCTGGTTAGCAACCAGCTATGGATAACAGCGTTGAGATTTGCAGACTGAAAGGCACCAAGTGTAGCGCTCCGTCCAGTAAGCAGTGACCAGCCCATTCGAAAGGATCGCAGGCTACTCTGCACCGGAATGATGGCAACTTGTTCACATAGTGCATGTAGTGTGTCGAGTGACGTTTCACTCACAGTTTCATCGGCTAGGCATGCAAGATGTACACGGTACTGTTTTGATAAGTAACGCAATATGTGGTAATTTCGAATACGATCACCCTTGTCAGGTGGATAGGGCACCCGATGAGTGACGTAGAGAATTTTAGGTGATTCAGTCACTGTGCTTGAATGTCTTCTATTGCGATGACGGACTGGATTGGCCAGATATCGTGGTCTTAATTACTGGCAGCAAATCTTTCATGAATTGCTGCGTTACTTCATCAACCATTGGTGCATCCAATCCCTTTACGTCCCTCACAATGTATAGCTTGTAAAGAACAGGCGACCGGTAAAATGCCAGTCGAGGGTTATCTGGTGCCATCCAGATTCCACCTGTTGTCCAAGACCACAAAATATGCAATGTTGCAGGGTCTGGCTCCTTGGTGAATTTAGCCGCCCAGAACTCAGCAGGACGGTCTGTCGCAGCTGTTCGGAAGGAATAGGGTGTTTTTGTCCCCATCTGGTAACCGGCACCCTGATAGCAGACATCTGGTGAATGGACTGATATTGGGCCTGGCTTTCCGCAAACGAGCAGTATCGTCAGATACTCACCCGTTTTCTTATGCTGATAGACGCGTGAGATATACCCTGCAATTTCGGCTACCTGGAGATGGCTGGCTTTTATTTCAAGATCCTTGCTCATCCAGTGCCCGATCGTATTGGGCAATGTAACTAATCGATCGACTGCATGTTGCAACTCGTGTGATTCACCCCACCGTCCAGAAACAGTACCGTGCCAGACTCCAGCACAAATAATTACTCCAGCCACACATATTAAACAGATTGTACGTAACATCTCAAGCTCCTTTCGCCTTGGAGTGAATCAATTGTGTACTGTTCGATATGCATATTTGTTATTGTAAAAGGATTTTGCGACTCTGGTTCCGTTGATGACTGCACCAAGGGTATGGATGTTCAAAGCGCTGAGTTTCTCAACCGCTTCATGAACAGCACTGAATCTGCTAACTTCATGCATGAGGGAGAAGATTACTCCATCGGTATTTTGCGCGACCAGTAACGGATCTGCTACTGGCAATATTGGACTAGAGTCCACGATGATGAAATCAAACTCGCTTCTGAGCGAATCGAATATCTCCTTGAGCCTGTCCTGTGCTAATAATTCAATGACCCTTCTATCGCAAACCCCTCCTGGTAGCAGCCATAAGCCTGCAGCTGAAGTACGCTGGACTGCTTCTTCAAGGGTGTTAACGGATCGAATGACTTCGCTCAATCCTGGTGCCAGGGGCATTTCGAAAAGCGAATGTAATGTTGGATTACGCAAATCTGCGTCCACCAACAATGTCTTCAGGCCAGACCTCGCTAGTGACAAGGCTAAATGGCAAGCAAGTGATGTTTTTCCTTCTCCACTGTCAGCACTAGATACCATGAGCACTTGATAAGCATGCACCTTGGCTTTAAACAAGAGCTGGGTACGAAACGAGTCTACCGATTCCGTTAAGATGTGTTGCCAGGCATTTTCACCTGTATTCTTTCCAGAAAGAGATAGCCCCAGCCGTTTTGGTGGCGCAGGCACCATGCCAACAACGTTTAACCCAAAATGATCAAGCACGTCTTCAGAAGAGGCAATACGCTTAGTTCGGCTCTCGAAATAGGCAACGCAGAACAATGCCAACGCAAAAGCAGCCAGGCTTCCTAAGGCTGAAAAGCGTATTTTGTTTGAGTATTTATCGATGAATGAGATAACCGTATCATTAAGCGGCTTGATTCGCTCAGGAGCATCTTTTTCCGCATTCAGTTGTTCAATGGCCCCAGCAAGGCGTGCTCTGACCGCTTCGAGCACTGCAATTTGTTGCCGTTCTTCTTCCAGCTGAATAGTCGTTTCGTTGAGTTTATCTGAATCTTTTGATAGTCGATCCGCATCTGCCTTAAGTGTTTTCTCTGTTTCTTCAAGTTTTTTGATATTAGCCTTCATCGATTCAATCATAGTATCTCGATCTTGTAGATACTTGTTCTTCAGTTCTGCAAGTACAGTAGAGTGTAATTCCTTTTTCTTAGCCTCAATCTGCTTATGAATATCCACCAGTTCATTCTGCAGCTTTGTAACTTGCGGATTCGTAGGAGCCACCTGTTTAGTCTTTGTCATTATCTCCTGTACATCAACATAGCGTTGCAACAGAGGTACGATCAAAGGGTGATGATTAAGCGCATCGTCCATGAGTTTGTCCGGAATAGATACGGAACTTCCTGTGCTTTCCATTGCCACTTTTAGCTCAGTTTTGTACTGGCGTAAATCAACACTGGTCTTAGTTATTTCTTTCCTGGTGTACTCAAGCAATTCCATATTCAATTTATGTCTAAGTAAGATGGTTTCTTTGTCGACATCTTTTCCAGATTCAGCTTTTTTACGAAGATTGTCGTATAAGTTATCAATAGTAGTTCTAGTCTGCCTGTAATAATCCTGGAGAGATTTCAGACGATTTTGCCTATCAGTGCGGGTGCTGTCTCCGTAGTTTTTCAAGTACTCCTCTCGTACCGCATTGACAATAACTTTCAATTCCTGTGGCCTATCACCTGACATGGAGAATTGCATCAATTCGGGACCAGATGGAAACTCAATGCGCAAATCAGTCATCAGCCAATTCTCGGGCTCTTCGCGTTCTCGAACAACTGATAGCTGTGCAACTTCTGGTCGACGCAATACAGAAGCGAAGAAAATGGGGTCTTTGATCAGTGCAATTTGTGTTTGGCGTTGTAGCGGTGGATCGGGATGTCCCTGCCAGATACCTCCGACATTTTCCAGTATGCGCACTCTTGCATACACGAGTGGATTTGCCAAGGGGACCAGGAACCACAACCCAACTCCAACTATCGCCGCAAGGACGATACCAAGCAGCCCTGCCTGCCACCATCTCCTCTTCAACGCCTGCAGTAGTACGTAGATGTTCAGTTTGTGCTTCACCTTCCGATTTGCAGGCCTAGGCACAGGCTCGACTTTCGAAAGCTTGGCAGCCACTGGAGTAATCGGAGGATTGGATTTCGGTGTGTCAGTCATTCGCAGCCATCTCAAATGAGTTAGAAACACATAGCTAATTGGGACATTACTATTTCTTCTTCGCTTCTATATTCTTCCTAATTGCTTTGATTCCTGTGGCACCAATATGAGTTTGCGTCACTGGTTGTACTTGCTCCAGTGGCAGCATCAGCTTGAGAAACCACAGTTCCAATGCCAGGAAAGCTAACGCAATGGGCATCATCAGCCATCCAGCCCAGTCGTGAAAGATCCTCTGTGCAATATCCTCACCGAATGATTCTTGCGCCACTGCTGTGGCTGTTATTCTTATGATATTCACAACTACAGCGATAGGAATGGCGCTTAGAATGAGCACGATTCGCTCAAGCCATGGCGGCTGGTAGATGATAATGACAGCTGCAGCCAGGGCAAAGAAGATCAACAACATGCTCAGCCCACTGCATGCCTCGACCACTCCAATGCGAGAACGACTTAACAGAATCACATTACCTTCGGAAACAGCAGATACTCCAAGTGTCTGCAGTAGGTACTCACTGCCAAGGGTAGCAATACGTTGTAACGGATAGGCGAGCCCTGTTTCTATCCGATATGGCAGAGGCAGCATGAAGATCAAGAAGAATATCGCTGGCAATGACCAGCAAAATATTTGCCATCCGCCAAATAGCCAGAATAACCCAGACAGCACTGGAACCAGGGAAAACCCATCCATCCAATCGTTGTTGAAATAACCACACGCGATATGGATGACCAGGCCACCCAGGATCAACAGCAAACCACGCGGATCTAGTTTTATCGAAACATCTTTGATCGCATTTCGCCGCAAATAGAGAATATACACTGCGAAAACAGGAACCAGATAGCCTTGTGAATACTGGGGATCGTTCAGCCATTTATTCGCCATCGCTGAAAGCGTTGACCAATAGCTCCATAGCACTAATGGGATAATAAGCGTGATTTGCCATAGCCAGGATGATGGGTTATTGACTTTTAGCAAGGGAGTTTTGGAATGAGTGGGAGTATCTGGTAACAACAGCGCGCACTCCGTGACCGTGGGGTGACAGGTCCCACTTGCAAGAACCGCTTTTGACGCATTCTCTGCGTCATCTGAGGGGTTACTCCCTCATCCATTAACATGGGCAAAGCTTGCTCCACGAATGGTTCAGACTGTTACGTTCTCAATTCGTGATCGCCGTCATATAGCTGCATGTATCAGAAGGAGATAACATCCAGGATTCCATCTCCACTGATACTCCTCGTTGAAGCATCCGTATCTCAACGAGAAATCGCATCTTATTCTGCCTGCGAATTACACGGCCTTCCATGCCTCGTAAGGGGCCATGAACAATTTCCACAGGTCGGCCAGGCTCAAGTCGCGATTCTGGAGTTAATGCATCTCCAGATTCCATCAATCGATAAACGTTGTGCAAGTCTTGGTGAAGTTGCACCTGGTCCAGAACATCCAGACATTGAACGACTAGATTCGTCTTCAATGTCTGGAGACGATCATCCTCTGTTCCGTAAACGAAAAGATACCCGGGAAAGAGTGGCAAATACGACGTTTGAACCCTACCGCGTCTGATCATTCGATTCTGAAAAAGTGGCAGGAAGAAACTTCTGTTCTGTTCACAGAGCCTTCTCGCGAGAGTTTTTTCCACTCGCGCTTTGGTGTGCATTACCCACCATTGCGAACTCCCTTCCATTGGAGAACCAGTCTGAAGAAGCAGATCGTCTGGTTGTACGTACGTTTCTAATTGCAGACGCGGCATAAGTGCAGACTCACGGTGTCAGTTGATTCAGTTGAGTGTGAAAGCCTCTCGCGATTCAGTTACGCTCACAAGTGTAACTGCCGCTAAGTAAAGCCGTACAAACTCCGCTTATGGGAGTTTCTAGAAAGGCAGCATCGCATCAGAGCCTCTCCAGACTAACCAATCAAAGGTGTGATTATTGAGGGCGAGTGGGCAGTAATATAGTAACGACTCGTTCTTACTATGCAAGCATTTTGCACGAGATCATCAGCAGAATCTGTGAAATGGTTCATCCACAACGCCTCACTCGCGGTGAGAGCCAATTCCAAGGTTAAGTTTTCTGTTTCAGGTCAAGGTTGAACTCGTTGTGTCGGTGACTGGCTTGGGCCATCTTCATCGCTGTCTAATTCCGCTCAATGCCTGATCCGAGAATGAACTGACAAACGCCAGCATGTCCTCAAACTGCCAATCTTAACCCCGCAGAACAGATCATCGCCTACCAAGGATAAGAAAGTGGTGCCGTCGTTGACATGATTGAAGAGCAAGCTGGCACGGCCATCATTCCTTCCACGAGCGATCGCAAGAATTCGCGTCCGCGTGATCGAATAACTCTTCAAGGACGGAACCGGATGGAACGCATGATCAATCGGCTGAAACAATGTCGCCGGATTGCGACTCGTGATGATAAAACCGCCGCAACTTCCTGGTATGCCTCTATTTGCTGGTAGCGTGCTCTGGCTGGCATGAATGTCATCACGGCCTAGAGCAATTTTCTTCTGCACTTTTCTATCTATTTCCCAATCGGGGGTATGATACACTGAGCGTTAGATCTCCCCGCCATCTGCTATGCTTTCCATTGTTGATTCAAATGGTCGATTCAGTCGGCGGGCCTTCTTACATCTAGGAGGCCCAGCTGTCCTTGGTTCGTTACTTCCTTGCACTGCCCTGGCTGACTCTCGTCTTTACTCTGGCAAGTCAGTGATTTTTCTTTTCATGCATGGCGGCCCCAGTCAATTCGAAACCTTCGACCCCAAAATGACTGCGCCGTCGGAGATTCGCAGTACTACGGGCGAAATTAGGACAAGACTTCCCGGCATTACTTTTGGAGGTACTTTTCCCAAAATGGCAAATCAAGCACACCGCTGTTCCATCGTTCGTTCATTTGTTACTGGAGATGGCAATCACGACATCAAGCCGATTGTCAGCGCCGATACATCAGGAGCAAATCTCGGCTGCGTCCTGGCAAAGACTATTGGTGCCAGTCATCCGGTTTCAGGGATGCCCACGAATGTAGCCTTGTTTCCGCAAACAGTTAGTTCGTCTTCTGAGCCGGCACAAACGAGCTTTGGAAATTTTCTGTCTACCGGTCCCTTTGGCTTTGGTGTGGCTCCTTTAGTGCCTGGCAGTAGCGGTCAATTTCAGAAAAACCTGAAACTGGCCGTTCCTCTGGATCAGTTACAAGACCGGCGAGCTTTGTTAAGTCAATTCGATGGTGTGCATCGATGGCTCGATGAACCGTATCAAAACGGCCTCGATTCCATTCGGTCCAACGCTTATCGTGTGTTACTGGGTTCAGTTGCTGATGCATTTGACCTGACCAAAGAAGATCCACGGGTCATCGACAAATACGACACACAACCGCTCATGCGAGCAGATCAAATCGACAAGAAATGGAACAACTACAAATACTACAGAGACAATGCGGCGACCCTCGGCAAACTGCTTCTTCTAGCAAGGCGGTTATGTGAGCGTGGCTGCGGTTTTGTTACAGTTACGACTAACTTCGTTTGGGATATGCATGCCGATGTGAATAATGCACCATTGAGTGAAGGCATGCGATATGTTGGCCATCCTTTCGATCATGCAGTTTCAACTTTCCTGGAGGATGTAGCGTTACGTGGTCTTTCGGATCAGATCCTTCTGGTCTGCTGTGGTGAAATGGGACGAACACCGCGTATTAACAAACAGGGTGGACGTGATCATTGGGGAAATCTGGCACCCCTGCTCCTGTCCGGAGGCGGATTGCAAATGGGGCAAGTGATTGGGCGCTCGACTTCTAATGGAGGAGAGCCAGCAACCGAACCCTTCAACAATCGTAATTTGATAGCCACTATCATGCATACCCTGTTCGATATAGGCAAATTGCGGATTGCGCCTGGATTGCCTCGTGAGATTTCGAAAATGCTCGACTGGAGTCCGATAACCCAGCTGTTCTAGCGTAGTTTCAACGTTGCTTTATTGGAACGTACCCTGCCACCCAGGGGGCTCTGAAAGAGAGCATCGCGTGAAGTTGGCTCAAGCCTGGCATTTATCAAAACAGATCAACCATGGATTACGATACTCTTTTAGTAACCAAGCAAAGTGAGCCAATGTGGGCGAGTCATTTCATGAAGAAAAGTGGATGGCTCTTGGCCATCCACATGAACAAGACGCATGCATTACCTTGGCGTTTCGGGTTTCGAATTAAAACTCTCACCAAATGCGGCTGGTACGTAGCTGTTCCCTGACTTATTCAAGAATGCTGGATAGACTTCATTTTTGCGGAGTATGGGAACGGGACGAGGTCCGGGAAACGGTACAGTGGATACTTCATACTTTACTGTGATTGCGTCGCCTCTCTCCAACCCGGACAATGACCGTCCAACTCGAACAATCTGCGCTTGTATGGTAACTTCCTTGTAAGTGCCATTTGCTCTGATCGAAACGCTGGTGATGTGGAGAATAACGGCTTCATCAGCTTCCCTCCGCAGTTTATCATAAGAGCCTGGTGGCAGTTCTGCGTGAACAGCAGGCATGGTGATAAGACAGAGGCACAGAGCCAGGATGCGTCGTGACATGGTTGAGATTCCTGTGAAAGTCATGGCCCCTTCCAGTGTTACCACACTGTGAGGCTTGCATGTTTGCACATACCGATGAGGTCCTGTGTTGTGACACTTCACCCTGCAATTTTCGCAAAGATGTTTCCAGGTCAGGACTGGATGAAGTCATGCACTTCCTGCCAGGTCGGCATGGAGGGGCCGGCTCCAAAGCGTTGAACAGAAACAGCTGCTGCACTGTTTGCAAAGGCGACAGCCTGTTCAAGTGGATCACCGCAGGCCAATCTGCTTGCCAAGGCTCCAACAAAACAGTCGCCTGCCCCGGTACTGTCTATTGCCGATACGCTGTGTCCAAGTTCACGAACGATGCCTTTCTGATGAATTGCAACGACCCCATCTTTCCCGAGTGTCAACACAACAATCTGTTCCTTGAATGCTTGAAACCTTCGACAGCAGTCTGCAGCTGTATCAGGCGAAACCACGCTACCCGTTTGCTGATTCAATTCGGTAGCATTCAGGACAACCACATCGGAAAGTGCAAGCAAGTCATCAGGTATTTTTTGCGATGGAGACGGATTCAGGATGTTGATGGTGCCTTTCGATTTGCCATGTTTGAAGAAAGCGAGCGTTGTTGACAAGGGGATTTCAAACTGGGCAACCAGTATGTTGCCCTGAGCAATGCTGTCGAGAAGTACATCGCTTTCGGTGAGCATGCTATTTGCACCAGGGATGACCACAATAGTGTTTTCACCCGTTTCGTTGACGACGATCACCGCCGTGCCGGAAGCTGCATTATGGACCCGTTTTACCAGACACGTATTCACACCAGCATGTTCCAGAAAGGAGCAGAGTTCTTTCCCATAACTGTCTGCTCCAACAGCTCCAAGCAGCACTGTGTCCGTTCCAAGTTTGGAAGATGCAATTGCCTGGTTGGCTCCTTTGCCACCAGGAACTAATCTCACTTCCGTTCCGAGGACTGTTTCACCTGGCTTCGGGAACCGCTTTGTCCTGGCAACAATATCCATGTTAATACTGCCAGCGACGATTACTCGTGACATTGCTCACTCCCTGGCGATGATGTCTTGCTTCGTTTAGCGGGCTGGTAGCTGGCAGGTCTACGGTGCAAGTATCGCCAACGAAGATCCATGCAAGACGCGTAGGTAATATAGATCAGTTTCTGCCGTCTCTGGAGAAAGAGGTCTGTGTCCAGTAACGCCTGCTCATTGAAACCACTGGACACAGTCAGGGTACTTTTTGTTGTGGCCTGCTGCGAGCAGTGTTATGGTATATCATCGAGAATTGATCCGTACCCGCCTGGCATCCACGCCTGCCCCGCATGAAGCCGTCTTCGGAATGGTCCATGAAAGTTGCTACAAGTCTTTTCCTCTCAGCCCTATTAAGCCTCGGTAATAGCGAGAAGGCTGATGATCTTGTTGATTTCGTTCGTGACGTTCGTCCT
Organism: Gemmatales bacterium; assembly: GCA_046350055.1. Classification (GTDB taxonomy): domain Bacteria; phylum Planctomycetota; class Planctomycetia; order Gemmatales; family HRBIN36; genus JAEUIE01. The sequence continues at coordinate 2,358,604 of JAXMBC010000001.1, forward strand.
ATCTTTGACAAGCACTGCATGAGTTGTCATGGCCCGGCCAAGCAGCGTTCTGGATTTCGACTTGACGTCAAATCCGAGGCGATCAAAGGTGGTGATACTTTTCAGCCTGCCATCATTCCGGGCAAGGCTGCGGAGAGTCCCCTGATTCATCTGGTATCCGGCAAGAACAAAGACCTGGTGATGCCACCCAAAGGCGACCGTTTGACGGAGAAAGAAATCAAGACCCTGTCAGCCTGGATCAATGCAGGCGCTGTGTGGCCGGCAGGTGCTGACCGAGTTAAGTTGGAAAACAAACGGAATCACTGGTCTTTCCAGCCTTTGAGCACACCGGTGGTGCCGAAGCCAGTCAACCATGCCTGGCCACACAACGACATGGATCGCTTCATCCTGGCACGCCTGGAGAAAGAGGGCCTGGGTCCGAGTGCAACCGCCGATCGTGCAACCTGGTTGCGGCGAGTCACGCTCGATCTCACCGGGTTGCCACCAACACTCGATCAGCTGAATTCCTTCACGAAGGATCGTCGTCCGAATGCTTACGAACGGGTAGTGGATAAACTGCTGCAATCGCCACGTTATGGCGAACGCTGGGCCCAGCATTGGCTCGATGTAGTGCGCTACGCCGATACGCATGGCTACGAAGTAAATACCGAACGCCCTAACGCCTGGCCCTATCGCGACTACGTCATCGAAGCGATCAACAAGGACACGCCGTACGACCGATTTGTCAAGGAGCAACTCGTTGGTGATGTCATGGGGAAAGACGCGGCGACGGGGTTTCTGGTGACTTCGTCAGTATTGCTGCCCGGCCAGATCGGAGCGGATGAACCATCGAAAAGGCTGGCCAGGCAGGATGCCATCGACGATATCGTGGTCAACATCGGGCAGACGTTTCTTGGTCTCAGCATCGGCTGCGCCCGATGCCATGACCACAAGTTCGATCCGATCAGTCAGCGTGATTATTATGCGATGCAGGGGTTCGTTGCTGGGGTGGAGTATGAGGATCGTCCACTGCAGACCCCGGAAGCAGTAGCCGCACGGAAAGCCATCGCTGAGGCGAATACTGCGATTGCTGAGATCGATCAACAACTGGCTCGCCTGGTACCCCTGGCCCGTTCCGGTGCCCAACGGTCCATGGTCAATGCCCGCATGAACGTCGAACGGTTCACACCGATCCACGCAAAACGGCTTCGGCTGACTATCCAGGCGACCAACAATCTCGAGCCGTGCATTGATGAACTGGAAGTGTACGACAGTAACGGTAAAAATGTTGCTCTGGCCAGCGCTGGCACGAAGGCTACCGCATCGGGAAGCACCACGGTAGCAGACCGGCACGAACTGCGTTTTGTCCATGATGGAGTCTATGGCAACTCCCGTAGCTGGATGGCAGACCGCGCCACGGGCTGGATCATGCTGGAGTTTCCCGAAGAGCAGACCATCGACCGAATGGTCTGGTCCCGTGACCGTGAAGGCAAGTTCACTGATCGACTGGCGACGAACTATGTCATCGAAGTTTCCAATGGAAATAACAAGTGGACGGCTGTAGCCGACTCGACTGATCGTGTGGTGTTCGATGCAAACAGGAAAAGTGCGCAGCCATTCTCTACGGATGGCCTGAGCAATGACGAGAAGCAGAAAGCGCAAAAGCTGCTGGCACAGCGGAAAGTGCTTGAACGAAAAGTGAACCAGAACACCGTCGCCCAGGTAGCCTTCGCCGGTCTGTTCCGCAAGCCCGATGTCATCCGGCTTCTTTCTCGTGGCGACCCGGAACAACCCAGGGATGAGATAGCTCCCGCTATTCCTGAACTCTTCGGCAAAAGCAATCTGGCGAAGGATGCCAGCGAACAGCAGCGCCGCCTGGCACTGGCTGAGTGGATCGCTAACCCGATGAATCCCATGACGGCGCGAGTCATCGTCAATCGACTCTGGCAGGGGCACTTCGGCACCGGACTGGTCGATACACCCAGTGATTTCGGTTGGAATGGATCGAAACCTACTCATCCTGAATTACTCGATTGGCTGGCAGGCGAGTTGATCCGAAGTGGCTGGTCGATGAAGCATCTGCATCGCCTGATCGTTCTGTCGGCCACCTATCGGCAAAGCAGTCGGATCAACCCCAGTGCCCAGTCCAGGGATGCGGATGATCGCCTGCTCTGGCGGTTCCCCTCTCGCCGGCTCGAAGCCGAAGCGGTGCGTGATTCGATGCTCTTGGTCAGCGGTCAATTAAACCTGCAAATGGGCGGACGGGGCTTCGACCTGTTCGACAAGCGTGGTGGACTCACCGGCTTCAAGCCGATCGAATCCCTGACGGAACAAAGTCGGCGGCGCATGATCTATGCTCATCGGGTCAGGCGAGAGCGGGATGGCGTGTTTGGGGCCTTTGATTGCCCTGACTATGGTCAAAGCACGGCCCGCCGACGTGAGTCAACAACACCGCTCCAAGCATTAAACCTATTCAATAGTGCATTCACGTTTGATACTGCGAAGGCTTTCGCAGATCGTATTGAGCGACAAGCAGGGAAGGATTGCTCGGCTGCTATCTTGCAGGCCTATCGGCTGGCGCTGGGCCGCGATCCTTCCACCGAAGAGATCGCTGATGCTGGCAAGGTAGTTGGTGAATACGGACTATCAGCATTGTGCAGGGCCTTGTTTAACAGCAACGAGTTTCTTTACCTCCCGTAAGTTACACATGAACCCCTACTCCAGCTTCCTTGATCGTCGGCGATTCCTGGGCCAGAGCTCAACGGCTCTGGGGGCGATTGCGTTGACAAGTTTACTGGGGCAGGAAGGGCTTTTGGCAGCACAAGGCCCGGTCATCGATCCGGGTAAACCCTACGCCCCCCGTCCTCCCCACTTCCCTGCGAAGGCAAAACGGGTGGTGATGATTTTCTGTGCCGGGGCTGTCAGCCAACTGGAAACCTGGGACTACAAACCCGAGCTGATTAAACGGGATGGCACTCCACTCGCTGGTGGCCCCGCAGTCACGTTTCAGGGACCGGCCGGCAATCTCGCCCGCCCTCAATACGAGTTTCGACAGCGTGGCAAGACCGGGAAGTGGGTCTCAGACTTGATACCGCATCTAGCGGAACTGACCGATGACATCGCCTTCGTCCATTCGCTGACCAGCAAGAGCAATACCCACGGTCCCGCGGAGAACTTCCTTTCCACCGGCTTTGTTCTGGATGGGTTCCCCAGTATTGGCTCGTGGGTAACCTATGCTCTCGGAAGTGAAAACCAGAACCTGCCCGCCTATGTAGCAATCCCAGACCCCCGCGGTGTTCCGCAAGCAGGCTCGAACAACTGGGGGCCCGGCTTCCTCCCAGCTGATTTCCAGGGTACGCCATTCAGTGCTTCCGAAAAGATTCGCCATCTGTCTCCACCAAACGGTGTCTCCGTAGCAGCAGATCGCGCCACGCGGCAACTGTTGGATCGCATGAATGAGCGTCATCTTGCAGCGAACCCCGGCGATGGCCGATTAGCTGCCCGCATTGCCAGTTACGAACTGGCGGCCCGCATGCAGCTCAGTGTTCCCGAACTCTACGACCTTTCCAGAGAGCCAGCCCATGTCTTGAAATTGTACGGTGCTGACGACACAACCAATCCGAACAAGGCTGCGTTCGCCCTAAACTGTATTCTCGCCCGGCGGCTGATCGAAAAGGGTGTTCGCTTCGTGCAACTCTTCAACGGTGCCTATGCCAGCGGAGGCGATCTGAACTGGGATGGTCACAACAAACTCAAGGAGCAGTACGACAAGCATGCTGCCATCCTGGATCAGCCAGCTGCTGCACTGATCAGAGATCTGAAACAGCGAGGGCTCCTGGCTGATACGCTCATCGTGTGGTGTACCGAGTTTGGCCGCATGCCATTCTTCCAGAAAGGGGCGAAAGGCCGCGATCATAACCCGGATGGCTTCACCTGCTGGATGACCGGCGCTGGCATCAAACCCGGTGTCAGCCACGGTGTGACGGATGATCTCGGCCAGCGTGCCGTCCAGGACATTCATCCTCTGTACGATTTCAATGCCACGATCCTGCACCTCCTCGGCCTCGATCACGAGAAACTGACCTTTGAGCATAACGGCGTGAGACGTCGATTAACCAATGTCGAAGGGCATGTGATCCGGGAAATACTGTTGCCAGGCTAGATCACAGGTGGAGCACCGACGTTCCCTGGCCCACCTCTCCTGCGTTGTTTCAACTCAAAAATTGCACTAGCATCGATTGTAGAATCTGCTATAGCCCCGGCGTGGATGGACTCTTAGGGGAGGGTAGGGACATGAAAACGCGACGTGCCTGGCTGAGCGTGTCGGCAGCCCTGGTCACCGGGGTGGCACTCGGTTGGTTCATGAATGCCAGACAACCCGCCTACGCTGGCGGCAGCACCGACCGTCACGACGACTTTGTCATGGCGACCGGTCCAGTCAATCAGACTCTCGTTAACAGTGCCCAGTTCCAGAGTGCTGAGCTGGATGGACTGTGGGTACTCGACTACAAGTCTGGCAAGCTGCAAGCCAGTGCTATCAACCGCAATACTGGCAAGATGAGTGCCATCAGCGAAGTGGATCTGGTCAAGGAATTTGAGATCGCCCCACGGGCCAATGTGCACTTCATGATGACCACCGGCAGCGTCATCAAAGGCCAGTCGGTCCTCTATCTGATGGAAACCACCACTGGCAAGCTCGGCGTCTACAGCATGAGTAGCGATAACGGTAACAGCATGGGTTCACAGGAACGCATCCTCATCCGCAAGCACGATATGGTTTCCACCCGCAGCAACAGCCAGGCTCCAGCAGCTTCGTTACTGCAATCCACAGGCGGTGGCGGTGCCCCGGCAAATCTGCAGCAGAATCAGTCTGCATATCCCAATCCGCAGTTCCCCTCCACGCCGATGGTGCCTGGTAACAACATGAACAACAACCAGTTCCAGAACAATGCACCATACCAGAATGCTGCACCGAGCCAGACAAGTCCGTTCCCGAATGGCATTGCCCCTGGCACCATGCAGCCACAGGGTGGCTTTGTCCCCGGCAATGTGCAGCCCAACGGTAACCTGGGTGGCGGCAAGTAGTCTGTTGTAGGATAGAATTTAATACAACTGAGCGGCGGGATTCACTCCCGTCGCTCGTTCCTTTTTATGCGGATACTGAGCCGCACCATATTGCATGACTATCTTCTTCTAACAAACGAATGACTACAGCAGTTCTTCCAGCACCCTGCCTGTTTCTACAAGATACGCTGGACGACCTGAGGGGTCCTTGAATTGGCTGCGGGGGTCGATTCCCATCTGATGACAGACGGTGGCCATCAGATCTTGTGGCGAGACCGGTTTGCTGCGGGGATACTCCGCCTTGGCGGATGATTCACCGAAGGCCTGTCCGAGTTGCAGTCCGCCACCAGCAAGGGCAAGCGTACTGAGCTGCGACCAGTGATCGCGGCCAGCGCTGCTGTTGATACGGGGCGTACGGCCAAACTCACCGGTAATGACCAGCAGCACGTTGTCCAGCATGCCGCGGGCCGTCAGGTCTTCGATAAAGGCGGACACAGCCAGATCGAGCGGGGCGCTGGTGCGTTCCATGCTGCGCTTGATGTCGCTATGCATGTCCCAGCCGCCGTAGTGAATGGTGACGAAGCCACAACCTGCCTCGCATAGACGGCGAGCGAGGAGCATCTGGTTACCCAGGTTGCTTCGGCCATAGCGGTCGCGGGTACGAGGAGCTTCCCGTTCAAGGTTGAAGACCTCTTTGCTGCCACTCTTGATAAGCTGAAATGCCTGGCTCTCAAAACTGTCGAGGCCGTTCATCAGGCCGGTCTTGTCAATCTGACGATCCATCTGATCGAGGGCGTGCAGCAACGACTGGCGATCTTCCAGACGGTTGGCCGTTACCTTGAGATCCATGTTGCTGCGGGCACGCCCGCTGGTATCGAACGGAGCATAGGCATGGCCGAGCCAGGCGGGGCCATCGGCATAGATTCCACCCAGTCGAATGTACGTCGGCACACCGGCATCATTATTGGGGCCACGCATGCGGCTTACAATGGAACCCATTGACGGTTTGATTGGAGCAGCACCATTATCTGCTGGCGCGTGGTTGTAACCCGTCATCACCCAATGGGTACCACCCGAATGGCCAGCATTGTTGTGGCTGAACGAGCGAACGAAGATCATGCGATCAGCAACTGCTGCAATACGGGGCAGCGTGCCGCCGATGGAAACACCCGGGATGCGGGTCTTGGCTTCGCCGGTCAGGCTGCGGTACTCTGCCGGCGCGTTCATCTTCGGATCAAAGGTTTCCACATGGCTGGCTCCACCGCCAAGCCAGAGCCAGACGACGGACATGGTCTTGGTGGGTTTACCCGCTGCGGATGCCTGAGCCTTGCTCTTGAGAAGATCAGCCAGCCCGATGCTGCTGAGCCCCAGGGCGCCAATGCGGAGAAAATCACGTCGGGTGCGGCCATCGCAGGAATGGCTCTGCTGGTTGCCAAGGAAGGAAAGCATGGGACTATCCGGACAGGTGGGAATACGGGCAGTGCTTTAAGTATAGCCATTGATTGGAAGGCTTGTCAATGAAATCGACTAACAGGCAAAAGGTTCTGCATAAACTATGTGGAGTATTACCTTTTTTGGTTCCTGCCATGCTCACAGCCATTCTTACTCTGCTGCTATCCCCTTCATCTCCTCCCATAGCGCCTCCGAATGTCGTGATCATTTTCATGGACGATATGGGCTACGGCGATGTCGGCTGCTACGGAGCCACTGGATGGAAGACTCCCAACCTGGACCGCCTGGCGAAAGAAGGCATGCGGTTCACCGACTTCTATGTAGCTCAGCCAGTCTGTTCCGCCAGTCGGGCAGGACTTCTCACCGGCTGCTATCCCAATCGCCTGGGTATCCACGGGGCGCTCGGGCCCAATGCCAAACATGGCATCGCCGCCAGCGAAACCACACTCGCTGAAATCTGCAAGAGCCAGGGGTATGCCACTGCAGCCATCGGAAAGTGGCACCTCGGGCACCATCCAGAATTCCTGCCTACCAGGCATGGCTTCGATCAGTACCTGGGGCTTCCCTATTCCAACGACATGTGGCCACACCATCCTGAAGCGAAGAAGGGTTCCTACCCAACGTTGCCACTTATTCAGAATGAAAAGATCATTGAGGCCGACGTCACCCCTGCTATCCAGGCGACTCTGACTGCCCGCTATACCAGGGAAGCAGTTCGGTTCATCACTGACAAAAAGAAAGGACCATTCTTTCTCTATCTGGCACATACCTTTCCGCATGTACCTCTCTTTGTCGGTGAGCAGTTCAAAGGTTCATCACCAAAGGGAATCTATGGCGATGTGATTCAGGAACTCGACTGGTCGGTGGGTGAGGTGCTGAAAGCACTCGATGAGACAGGCGTTGCCCGCAATACCCTGGTGATCTTCACCAGTGACAACGGCCCCTGGCTCAGCTACGGCAACCATGGTGGTTCTGCAGGTAAACTGCGGGAAGGGAAGGGGACCTGCTGGGAAGGTGGCGTCCGAGTACCCTGCATCGCCCGTTGGCCTGCAACTATCCCGGCAGGTACCGTGCAATCGCAGCCCGCCATGACTATCGATATCCTGCCAACTGTAGCGAAACTGATAGGTGCGTCGCTACCTAAGCACCAGTTAGATGGCCGTGACATCACTCCCTTGTTACTCAGTGCAAGTGCGACTCTGCCGGAGCGGCCTTACTACTTTTACTACAACACCAATGAGTTGCACGCCGTGCGTGAGGGGCCCTGGAAACTGGTGCTGCCTCATACGTATCGCACCATGCTGGGCCAGCCTGAAGGGCGAGATGGCAAGCCTGGTCGTTACAAGCAGGTGAAGACAGAGCTGGCACTCTATCATCTCGTCGACGATAGCAGTGAGACGACCAATGTCGCTGATAAGCATTCTGACGTGCTGAAAAAGATGCTGGCCCACGCGGAAGCCGCGCGGGCCGATCTGGGTGATTCACTCACGAAAAATCCGGGCCCAGGTCGCCGGGAGCCCGGCCGGGTAAAGTGAGCTACTGCACCCGCTCCACCTGGTAGAGCACCACATCGTGCCCGCCGGTGGAACTCTGGACGCTGGTGTTGCCTTCGTAGCTGATCTTGGCCTGCCACTTGCCATCGATGCTACGCACCGTGGTGCTTTGCGTTGCACCTGCAAAGCTCCCCGTCACTGTTTGACCAGTATCGTTTCGAATCAGGCAGACAAAGTTGTTGCGAGGTTCCCGGTTCAGTTGAAACTTGAGCTGCGCACCGGCGAGATCAAAATTGCCATCCTTGATCAGTATCTGTGAGTCAGCTTCCATATCGAGGATGGCTCCCTTGGAGAGCTTCATTCCCCGTTCAAGTGTCAATATGCCCTTGGGGGACAGGGTCGCTCCTGCTTCCAGTTCCAATCGACTGCGGAGTACGCCGCCCTGCGATAGATTACTGCCCCGGCCGATGACCATGGCAGGTTCATCCGGGTTATTCGACTGTTTGGTCTGCTGTGCCTTCTGCGGAGGTGCCACCACTGGTGCAGACTTGGGCCACAGGAGAAAACCGACGCACGCCACAATGCCACCAATGCCGGCCCACACCCAGGGAGGCAATTGATATTTCGATTTGATGGGAGCATGAGCGCTGCTCTTGTCCACCATGATGGTGACCGATTTGCCTCGTGTCTTGGTCGCCACGGAGGAACTGGTACCGATCCTTGCAGTGGAATTACCTGCGGTCGCGCGACTGGTGGTCAGTGCATCACGCATCGGGATTTCGTCATCCGTGGGAGGCGGAATGGGCTGATTCAGCCAGGGCTGGAGCGCCACCAGGACTTCCTGAGGTTCCTGGTAACGTTGCCGGGGATCCTTGTGAAGCAACTTGCGGAAGACTTCCCAAAGAGCAGGGTCGAGGTCGGGCCGTAGTTCGCGCAGCGGCGTGGGATCCTTCGACTGATGCATCAGCAACTTGGTATGCGTTGGAATTTCACGGCCAAAAGGCGGATTGCCGGTGAGCAGGTAGTATGCGGTGCAGCCCAGGGCATAGAGATCAGCACGAACATCCACATCGCTGCAATCGATGGCCTGTTCCGGGGCCAGGTAGTCCGCGGTGCCAATAATGGAATTGCCTTCGTGGCGTCGGGTAAAGTCATCACCACGATTATCAAAGAACCGTGCCAGGCCATAGTCGAGCACCTTGATCGTGCCGTCACGCGCCAGGAGCAGATTGGCAGGCTTAATGTCGCGGTGCACCAGTCCCATCACGTGGCCATGTTGCAGTCCTTCCGACGCCTGGGCCAGGTAGTTGACAGCACGAGCCACGGGAAGCGGGCCGCGCAATGCTACCAGTGCCTGCAGACTGACACCGTCCACAAATTCCATCACGATGTAGTGCATGCCTTCGTGGGAATCAATGTCGTAGGCCTGCACGATATTGGGGTGATTGAGCGTAGCGATAGCTCGTGCTTCACGGTCGAACCGTTCACGGGCTGCTTCGTCCTGAGCCAATCGCACGGGCAGGACCTTGATGGCTACCATCCGCTGCATGCGACGGTGTTCGCACAGGTAGACTTTCCCCATGCCACCTTCGCCGATCATGTCGAGCAGGCGATACTTGCCGGCAATAAAGAAGCCCCGCCATTTGCCTTGCAGCAGCAGCCTCACCTGGAAGCGGGTGAGCAGGCCCATGTTGATGAAAGCCTGGGCGACATCCTTGGGATCAGCGTGTTCGGGATTGTCGAGCGAGAGAAGTGCTTCGTCAAGCGCAGCATCCTCAATGAGCTGGCTCTTGCGAAGGAGCGTCAGGAAAGCTTCGCCGCTGGCGTTACCCGGCTGAGAAGTCATGGCGTTCACAGCACCCTCTGGGCAGGTGTGGTAATAGTTCAAGACATGCAATTGTGGTGTGTTTTTAACGGAAAGACAAGCGCGACTTGGAAAATCATGAGATTCTTAGGCACCACTGTTCCTTGACAGATGTTAAATCGTGTGCTGGACACTGTTTAACGCTTTAATTTGACTGACAGATTACTTAGACTAAATCGACGTCTTTCGTAAATTGCGTGTTCAGCACAGAATGGCGTGACTCGATTAGCCTGCACAGCAATGGGAATAGACGCATCATGCGTGGCAAGAATCAACTGATCGAAGGGCTTCGGCTACTCTGTTCGTTCATGGTGGTGGGAAGCCACATTACCTCCTCCCTGAATGCAGGCAATTTCCCGGCAGCAATTGCAGTTAATGATGCCGTTCGTCCTGTTCTTTTTTATGTGTTCTATGGCAGTTCGGTTTACTTCTTCCAGATCACAGGGTTTATTCTTGCTGCCAAGTTGCCTGAGTGGCGAACTGCTTCGGAAGGCCTGTTGCATCAAACTGCCAGACGCATCACCAGATTACTCTTTGTGTTTTGGGCTGCGCTTTTGCTGGTGACGCTTTGCAACTTGTTCAAACAGTGGCTTTTTCCCCCAGCATGGGTGCCGTTTCGCCCGAACGCCTGGTTGGCAGAGTTTTTCCTGGCTTCCTCAGCAACCGGCCAGGAAATTCGGATGATTCCCCCTGCCTGGTATCTGGAAATCGACTTATTGTTGATCTTGGGGGCTTCCGCACTTTACTTGTTGTGGTGTGAATTGTCACCCACTTGGCAGAAACGATTAAGGCCATTCATTGCATTGATCGCCATTGCAGTTACGCTGGTGTCTCTTCTTTTTGAGAAAATCTTCCTGGTGGAGGCTCATCCATCTTACGCATTCCCGCGTGCCATCGGCTATTTCATCCTGGGAGTACTCGCCTGGCACGCTCGCACTCGACTGTTGCCCCTGGGCTGTCTGATTGTGATCAGCGTGAGTTTTTTTGCATTCGATGATCACTCGGTATCGCGAAAATATTACTGTTCTACAGGCAGCATATTACTGGCCTGGATTCTATCTTGTTTCCATCATCATCCCGGTGTGAAGTACTTGTTGGATAAATATCCAATAGAGCGATTCAGCAAAATCAGCCTGGGACTCTTTCTTACCCATTATCTGGTGCTTACTATCTGGATATCCCTGGCAAGACATCTGACACCACGATCAGTGCCGGCATTCTGTGGGCTGATGCTGCTGTCCTTACCAGTCATGTATCTGGTGGCTTGGTTGTTCCATACTTTTGTAGAAAAGAATGTGCTGGCCCTTCACCGCTGGTTGTGGTCCCTCAAACCGCAAGTCATTTCGGCAGGGAAAACAACAGCAGACATTGTGCCAGCGAGTAATGCCGTGGTATGAAACACTCATGATAATTGTTACAATCGTTGAGCTGTTGCTTGGAATTAAGCGTTCTTCTGCGTATGATCTGCCTTAGCAGTGACCGGTCCATTACGTAACCGGTCCACCTCTCTTATCACGTCTCGAGGAGAAACATCATGGTGCGTAAGTTTGTAGCCAGTCTGGCTCTGGTGGCCTGCGTTGGTCTCGTCATGGCAGGCGATGTGAAGTCGGGCCCCGAAGTGGGTAAGGGTGTGGGCGCTTTCCACCCATTCAACGTCTTCAACGCTGAGTCCTCAGAACTCTGCATGAAGGAAAACTGCATTGTTTGTCAGTACGGCTCCAAGCCAGTCGCCCTGGTTTTCGCTCGCAAGACCAGCAAGCCTGTTGCTGATCTGGTCAAGAAGCTGGACGCTGCTGTTGCCAAGAGCGGCCAGGAAAAGATGGGTGCTGCAGTGGTCTTCCTCTCCAGCGAAGACAACATCAAGGACAGCGTCGCCAAGATGCAGACCGAAGCGGGCGTGAAGAATGTCAGCCTGGCTGTTGATGGCCCTCAGGGTCCTGAAGCCTACAAGATCTCCAAGGACGCTGAAGTCACAGTGATCATCTACAAGAAGAAGAAGGTCGTCGCCAACCACGCTTTCGATTCTTTCGATGCTACCTGCGTGGAAAAGGTTGCTGGCGCTCTGAACAAAGCCATCAACTAAGTTGAAGAGCAATTCATCAACAGCCACCTGCTACAGGCAGGTGGCTGTTTGCTTTCTATACTGATCTGCAGTTACCAGTTTCCGGAGATATACATGAAACGCCTGCTCATTCTGGCTCTGCTGATTACCGGTTGCAATCAGACTCCTCCCGCTGCTACAACAAGCAAACCGGTTATCAAGACTACTGCCACCGCTAAGAAGGATCATGACCACGGTCATGATCACGATAAGCCCGGCCCCCATCAGGGAACGATCTTCGATCTGGGCAAGTACCATGCGGAGTTTACTGTTGACCACAAGACCAAAAAGGTCTCCGTCTACATTCTTGGCGACGACATGGATACTCCTGTCCCTGTGAAAGTGGACAAGCTGGAACTGACCATCAAGGAACCTGCCTTCACTGTTGAACTCAAGGCTAATCCCGACAAGGGTGACAAGGATGGCAAGTGCTCCCGCTTTGAAGCCGTACACGACAACTTCGCCAAGGAACAGGAATTTGAAGGCACCGTGGCTGGCGTTATCGAAGGCAAACCCTCTTCCGGCAAGTTCAAGGAAGAAGACCACGACCACAAGCCAGGTGATAAAACAGGTAAAAAATAGGTATCTTCCAGGTCTGGAACCGGCCCGTTGCCATCCTTGCAACGGGCCAGTTCGTCTTGAGTGTTTTCCCCCTCACGGGTATAAGGCCAGCGTGTAATACCAGTGCAAGGAGGCACCTGGCATGGTTCGTTTTCGTTGGACTCTGGCATTGCTGGCTGGTGTCGGCCTGTGTGGCGGGCTCGTCTCGCAAACTGTTCCCGCTGACAAGGAAGTCGTCGCTCACGTCAATGGCGTGCCTATCACCCGGCAACAACTTGCCGATGAACTCATCGCCCGAAAAGGCCGTGCACAGCTTGAAGCCCTGGTGCATCGCACCCTCATTGAACAGACCTGCAAGAGCAAAGGCATCACGCTGACCGACAAGGAAGTCAACGATGAACTGATCGCCGAGATGAAAGCCTCCGCTTCAGCCAACCTGCTCGACTTTGAAAAGTCGATGCTCAGTCCACGTAAGTCCAACCTGCTCGAATACCGGGAAGATGTGATCAAGCCCCGGCTGCTCATTCAAAAACTGGCCAGTGCTCAACTGACTGTTAACGAGGATGATCTGCGTCGTGAATTCGCCAGTAAATATGGCGAGAAAGTCGCCATCCGCATGATCCAGTGCAAAGACAGCCAGATGGCCAAGAAGATCTGGGGAGAGATTGGCGGCAGACCACAGATGTTCATTCACTTCGCCAAGTTGAATGAGAATCCTGATCTCGCTGCCAGCGCGGGCATGCTGACACCTTTCGGTCGACATACCACCCATGATCTCATCGAGAAACGTGCCTTTGACTTAAAGGAAGGCGAGATCAGCGAAGTGTTGCAGATGGCTGAGAAGGTCTATGTCATCATCATGAAGGAGCACGACTTGCCCGCCAAAAGTGGCGTGTCGTTCGAAAGTTGCCGCGAAGAACTCAAAGCCTCAGCGCTGGAGAAGAAGCGTCAGGTCGAAGTGCCCAAGATTGTCAAGCAGATCAAGGACCAGGCCAGCACCCAGATTCAAATCTATCTGGGCCAGGACAAGGACAATTCCAAACTGCTGGAAAAGTATCGCAAGGACTTCGAGAAAACCACTGATCGCTGAGTTGATCACTTCTCATGATCCAAAAGACAAGCCCACGGTTTCCACCGTGGGCTTGATCGTTTATCAGACTTGCTGGAGCAGACGCCCCCCCCACGTTGATACCACCTTGCGATAGGAGCAACGATTCGAGTTTTCACTCTGATATCATTCTGGCACTTGTTCACTGATTCGAGCAAGGGGGCAGGGCAAAAATTCTTCAGAATAGTACATAGTGCGATGTGGCAGGCCGGATCCCAGCGGAAAACCACGTGGTATAGCAGCCTGGCACAATAGGTGCGACCGGTGCAATCGATGCCGACTGCCCTGTTTTCAGATATTTCCCACACTAATGCCAGAACGGGGTTCAAGCTTTTCTTGCAAAGAGAGGGAACCCGGTTAGAATCGAGAAGGTGGCGATTCTGTAGGGAACCGGACCGTCACATGTTGTGGTTTGGCATCAATGCGGGGAAGTGAACATGGCACAAGAGTTTTACAGCCTGGAAGAAGCAGCCAAAAAGCTCGGGCTCACCACGCAAGAACTGAATGCCATGGCCCAGCACCGGGAAATCCGGGCCTTCGCTGACCGGGGCACCTGGCGTTTCAAGGCGTCGGACATCGAAGAACTCGCCAATCGCCGTGGCTTCGTCAGCAATCCCAATTTCCGTCTCTCCGATCCAGAAATCAAGCACGATCTCAAAGGGGCACCGTCCGACATCTTTGCAGATGAACGGGCTGCTCGCCTGGCCAAACAACAAGGTGAACCCAGCAAAGGGGATACAGGCCGAGTTGATCTCGCCGCCCTTGCAGGCGAAGAAGACGATGTACCTTCGTCATCTTCATCCTTCGTCTTTGGCAACAAGCCAATGAAGGGCAAGACGGGTACTCTGCCTCCCGTTCCCACCAGTGCGGATGAAGAAAGCACGGTGCCCATCGGTCGCGAGCCTATTGGTGGTTCAAGTGGCGACAGTCGCGTTCGCCTCGACAGCCCCTCGGGCCGACTCCCGGATATGGGCGTCCACCTGGTTGACTTCGATATGAAGCCGATCAGTGATCCACCATCCTCACGCAAACTGGTTCCTCCTCCCATTCCCACGGGCGGTTCCGGCCGCCTGGCTGGTGGTGGCTCGGGCAAGATGCAAAAACCCGGCAGCAGCAAGCCTCTCTCGGCCAAGGGTATCTCCACCAGCAGCGAGTTCGAACTCAAGCCCACTGCTCCTGGCCCCAATGACAGCATCTTCGACTTTTCCACTCCTTCGATGGATAACATCGATCTGGAGCTGACCCCCGAACAGCAGGGGCTTGTCGATCTCGGTGGACCCACGAAGTCGCCCGCTCAAGGCGGCTCCATGCGTGCCAAGCTTCCGCCAATGGAAGATGAATCGAGCACCTTCGAACTCAACCTCGAACCCAGCAGCAGTGAAGAACTCGCAGTTCTGCCACGCACACCTCGCCCCGACGGTGGCCCCAAGGATACCAGCTCCGAGTTTGATCTTTCCCTGCAGGTTCCTGAAGAATCCAGCAGCGACTTCGAACTCAGCGTCGATGAAGGTTCCAGCGGTACCCTGTCGGCTCTCGACAGCTCCGCTGACAGCAGCGGCTCATCTACGGCTCGCATCCCCACCGATGAAGTGGTGGTCGGCGAGGATTCTGATTTTGAGCTGGCTCTGGATGACGATGCTGCCATTGTGGATGAGACAGGCAGCGAAGTGGTCGTCATCGATGAAGACGATGCCGGCACCGATGTCATGACAGGTGGCGCTGCAGCAGCTGGGGCAGCAGCCCTGGCAGGTGGTGCACTGGCTGGACGCAGGAAAAAAGGTGTGGCAGAGGAAGAGGAAGAGGCCGTCGTCGAGCCTTATGGTGAGGAAGACGAAACGGGTGCACCGGCTCGTTCGGCCGAATGGGGCTGGATCAGCCTGATGCACATTCCCACTACGCTCATCATGGTCTTCACCGGCTTCCTGCTCTACGAAATGGTTCGCAGCATCGCAGGCTACGAAACCAAAAGCGTCATCGCCGGCACTGTCTTTGAACTGGTCAAGAAGATCAGCAACTAGCTGGCGTAGTCCTAGCGATTCAGAACACAAGCAACGGAGCGATGGGTCTTCCCATCGCTCCGTTGTTTTACCAGTACTCTTCAAAGTGGATATTGCCACGCACCTTGAGTGCCTTGCAGTCGGCCACGAAGCCCCGTTCTTCAAGTAACTGCACGAGCCCTACCGGTTCGGGATAGCTTTTCGCTTTCGTCGCTCTGTCGATAACTGGTACGCCGATCATCCGCGGATTCCCGCATAGGAAGACATGTGTAGAAGCAGGCTGCAAAGGATGTCCCAGCAGATGTTCCAGTTCGCCTGAGGTCAGCAGGTCCTGCAGATATCGCTTGCGCAGTTGTCCCGGTTCGCGGGTGGTCAAAGGCACATACTGGTAGTGAGGATACTGCTGCATCAGCGTTTCATGGGTCTGGCGATACCCCAGGTCACGATTCTCACGGACGCAGCAGGCAGCCAGGATTGGGCCACGGTGTCCTTTCGAGAGTAGTTCCCAGAGCATGTAGTTGTGCGGTGCTTCACCTGTACCGGTGGAAAGGAGCAGAACCGTATCATCAGGCTTGACGCCATCGAGCGTATAGAATCCGATGATCTTCTCACCCAGGAATAACCGTGCCCCCGGTTCCAGTTGAAACAGGCGCGGGGTCAAGGCAGGGACTGTCTCATCCCCTTCTGCGCCACGCACAAAAACAATGTAGAACTCGAGTTCCGATGGCACTCCGGAAGCCAGCTGGCCATTGAGCCCGAGGATGGGATGTGAAATGGAGTACTGTCGACGAATGAGTCGGCTTTCCTCGCCCGGTTTCAGTACTTCAGCTACTGCATCTAAATGACGAGGTTCCCACGCTCCAAGGCCCAGTGTCGTATATTGCCCGGCCCGATGCGGTGCCAGAGGAGCATCGGGCTTCACACGAAAGATACCCAAGTCCTCGTGAAGCAGCCGCTTGGAAACGAGCGTGGCCTGGTAGTGTTCCTGGCGAAGAGACTGTATGGTGTCCGTCGAGAGCGTGATCATGAAGACTCCCTTCTCGGGGTATTGTACGGGACATCAAAACGCCCAGCACGCACAACCCAGCGCACCCCACAAGTCTTGTACCGCAGGCTGAACCGTATCCAGATGCTCACTCAGGCAGCAGGCTTGCCTGGGTAGCGGTCCTGGCGCACCATATCCACCATAAACTCCCACCGGCGACCAATCAGGGCTCACCGGCAACGGCCTGGGGGCGAGGGCTGCAAAACTCTTTGCTCCGAACACCACCTTGCCATCCACCACGGTCAGCAACGATTCAATACGATGGATGTCGTTGGCATTTACAGCAAAGTAATCATCACTCAGTACCGCCAGGTCAGCAAAGCGGCCGACCTGAAGAGTTCCTTTCGTGCCTTCTTCGCTTGTGAACCAGGTGCCTGCTTCCGTGAAGAGTCGTAACGCTTCCTCGCGACTAAGAAGATTGTCTTCCCCGTAAAGTGTAGTGCCACCGACTGTCTGACCGGTGACCAGCCACTTGAGGCATATCCATGGGTTGTAACTCGCGACCCGGGTCGCATCGGTTCCCGCAGAGAGCGGCATGCCCCTCCGCAACATCTCCTTGACGGGAGGTGTCTGCTTTGCTGCTTCCACACCATAGCGCTGGATGAAATACTCACCCTGGTATGCCATGCGATGCTGCACTGCAACGCCACCTCCCAGCGCCTGGATGCGATCGAGGTTCCTGGTGCTCACCGTCTCGGCATGATCAAAGAACCAGTGCAGGCCATGGAACGGTACGATGCGGTTCACTTCTTCAAAGACGTTCAGGAACCGGCAAATCGATTCATCGTAAGTTGCATGAAGCCGGAAGGGCCAGCGATGCTCAGCAAGGTGCCGTACGACTGCTTTCAGTTCCTCTTCCAGTGTCGGTGCCAGGTCAGGGCGTGGCTCGAGAAAGTCTTCAAAGTCGGCAGCACTGAAGGTGAGCATCTCGCCCGCACCATTGAGTCGAAAGAAGCTATCTCCCTGACCCGGCTTGACCTGTTGCACCCAGCGGCGGAAATCATCCAGCTCCTTTTTAGGCTTCTGCGTGAATAGGTTGTAGCCAATCCGGATTGTCAGCTCTCCTCGACGATGCAGCTTCTCAACGATGGCATAATCATCGGGATAGTTTTGAAAGCCACCCCCGGCATCGATGGCACTGGTCACGCCCAGCCGATTAAGTTCGCGCATGAAGTGGCGGGTCGAGTTTTCCTGCTGCTCACTTGCCAGTTTGGGTCCCAGGGAAAGAGTCTGATACAGGATCCAGGCATTGGGCTTGGCGATGAGCATCCCTGTCGGGTTGCCTTGTTTATCACGCTGAATAGTACCACCGGGAGGTTCAGGTGTGGTCCTGGTATACCCCACTGCCCGCAGTGCTGCCTGGTTTAACAATGCACGATCATAGAGATGCAGTATGAATACAGGTGTTTCTGGTGCAGCAGCATTCAGCTCATCCAGGGTAGGTAGGCGTCGTTCTGCAAACTGAAATTCACAGAAGCCTCCGACCACGCGCACCCATTGAGGGGCAGGGGTCCGCTGCACCTGGGCCTTCAGCATCCGCATCGCTTCAGCCAGTGAAGGCACGCCATCCCAGCGCAGTTCCATGTTGTAATTGAGCCCGCCCCGAATCAGATGAAGGTGATTGTCAATCAGGCCAGGGATGACCCGTCGGCCATCGAGTTCAATCATCGTGGTAGCCGGGCCACGGTGTTGCAGGATGTCCTGATCTTTCCCCACCGCACTGACTTTGCCCTGACTGATAGCCAGGGCAGTCACTTCGGGCTGTTGCCGATCCAGCGTTGTAATCTTGCCGCGGTACAAAATAAGGTCAGCTGGCATGACGTGTCTCCTGCATGTTACATCAACTATGCGCAGGCTTGTCCCCTTCACTCGCTACCCCTTCTTTAGGGGCGAGAGGTGAATGCAATGATCCATAGAGCCATCGCGCGAATGCCTGCGTCAGCAAGGGCATCACCACCCATGTCAGCACCATCACCATGCAGGCCGACAGCAGCATCCGATTGAGCCAAACCGGCCAAGCGGTCACCCATCGACCGACAGTCTCCCCCAGTAGCATGCTCGTAGGAAACACACCGAGGAATGTCAGCGTCGCCATCTTCCAGCGAGGCAACTTATGCAGCACCGGTTGGTGCGGTAGCGTGAACCAACTCTCCAGACCGCTTAATTCTTCGACGCAGGGTTCTCGTTCCAGCAAAGGCTCAATCGCCAGACGGAAATCGGCATATGGAGGCCAGTCGAGAAATGCCTGCCATTGTTCCCGCCGGGCAAACTTGAGCCATACCTGGTACGACCGCCCCGCTAACGGTTTGACCACGTGGACACCCAGATGGCCGGGGAACGTCAGCGAGGTCGGGATGAACGCTCTCACAAGCGTCTCGAAATTCGCTTCCTGCCCCGGCTTCACCGTGCGGGTGATGGCGATGGTGAGCGGATCATGTATGGGTGCTAGTGCATCTGCCATTGTCACTTCGCTCGACTTGCTGGCTGTTTATGCACCATGGTGTAGGCGTATTCCACACCCTGACCATACGCCCCGCAATGCTCTTTCACAATGGCCATCACGTCGGCATAGGTTTCCTTGCGGGCCCAGTCACGCTGGAACTCGAGCAGCACTTGCAACGCCGTCACAGGCACCGCTCCGGCTTGCACAATCCGCTGCATGGCGGCTCGGTGGGCCACTTCGCTGGTGCCACCCGAAGCATCCTCGACAGCATAGACTTCAAACCCTGCTTCCATTGCCTGGATCGCCGGAAAGGCGAGGCACACTTCGGTCCAGAGTGCAGCCATCACCAGTTTCTTCCGCCCGGTCGCCTTCACTGCCTCCACAAACTTGGCATCCTCCCACGAGTTCATGCTGCTACGTTCGATCGGTGTCTGGCTGGGAAATACATCGAGCAGTTGAGGCCACATCGGTCCGCTGAACCCCTGGGTCTCGACGGTCGTCAGGATCGTAGGCACCTTGAAGGTGCGAGCCGATTTGGCAAGAAGCAATGTATTGTTTACCAGCGTCTGCCGATCAATATTGGCGACACCGAAGGTCATTTGCGGCTGATGGTCAATAAAGATCACCGCGCAGTTTTGCGGCGTGAGCAGGCTATGAATCGCCATAAAGAAACTCCCGTAGAGTGTGAAACAGGACTGCTCCTAACATAGGAGCGTTGGTATCATTATGCCAGCAGGCACTTAGATGATTGATAGTACCCTTTTGGATACCGATACCCTATCATGCCGATTGCTTTCTCTCCCTGTCCGCTCGAAACACTTCTCGCCATCATTGGTGGCAAATGGAAGGCTGTTATCCTCTGGCACCTGCAATCGGGCAGCCTGCGATTCAGCCAGCTTCGCAGGACCATGCCTGGCGTCACTCAGAAAATGCTCACTCAGCAACTGCGTGAACTCGAAACCCAGGGCATGATCAACCGAAAAGTGTATGCCGAGGTACCACCCCGAGTGGAATACTCCCTGACCCCGCTGGGCAAGAAGTGCAAGCCGCTTCTTAAAAAGATGCACGACTGGTCCGCCGTTAATCTGGTGAACACCTAGGTATTCCAACCGTATCTCACGCTAAAACCACAGTACCCCTTGCCTGCCGATTGCGTCTACCACCCATCTCCATACCATAGCTAAATGGTTCCTACCCCCCGCAGAATATTCTCCTGCGGGGTTTTCTGTCGTCCTCCACTGGTCTGTCCATGGGTCTTGATAATCTCAGTCAACGGTCGCGGTTCTGGCTCTTCGTCACGCTGACGACCGTCACCCTCGTAGGCTATACCGTCCTCGCCCGGTTGATGACCAAGCCTGTTGAGCAGGCCAAAGCCACCGAAGTCGCCAAGCAGGGCGATCAGCCTAAGGATACCGCGCCTGCTCCGAAGAATGACCAGGCTGGCAAGAAAGAGCCTGAGAAAGCCAAAGAGCCGGAAAAGACCAAAGAACCGGCGGTGACTGCCAACCGGACCGACGAACTGAACAAACTCCTTGTCGCGCGAGGAGAAGAAAAGCAGCACACGCTGGGTGATGACAAGACCAAGATCAAGGTTACCTTCTCCGACCGTGGTGCCGCTGTCCGTCAGATTATTCTGAATGAACACGAAGCTTCGGATCGACAGACCGGTCAGCGACTGGCTCCCGACGCTACCGGCAAGCGGCCCCGACTCGTGCTGGTGTCTGACGACGAAGACAAGAACCGGGCCAGGCTGTCTGCAGCCAAACAGTTTGAACTGCTTTCCTACCGCGTCGGGTTGCTCAACGAAAAGGATGAGGTTCCCGCGGAATGGGCTGCCCTGGCCTGGAAGCAGTTGGATGGCGCTACACCGCAGAAGGTGAGCTATGTCGCCGAAGTGCCCGCGAAGAACCTCAAGATCACCAAGCACTTTTCCCTGGCAGCCAATACCTACCATGTGGACATGACACTGGCGTTCGCCCCGCTGGATGCCAGTAAGCCGACCCAGTTCAGCTACGAACTCTCCGGCCCGCAGGGGTTACCTGTGGAAGGTTTGCGCTGGAAGCAGTTCTCTTTCCGCAACTATGTTTTCGCTACGCAAGACCCCGAGAAGCCAACAAACATTTACCGTACCATGGAAGGTGTGGAAGGCCTCAAGAAAGACGGTTCCCCCAAGAGTGTCACTCTCAGTGACCCCAAGAATCGCCGACTCTTTCTCTTCGGTGGCATCACCATTCCGTTCTTTGCCAGCCTGGCCGTGGTGGATCATGCCGCTGGTGAAACACCTCCTCCGCTCATTGACAAAGTGGTCACTGAATTCAGTGGCCCTGATACCGATGCCCCCGAGTACTACAAGGACCGTCAGGGACGCATTGCCACTCGCTTCCTCTCTGCACCGGTGACGCTGGAAAAGGGCCAGGCCGTCTCACACAAGTATCTGCTCTATGCTGGCCCCAGCAAGTCGCTCCTGCTCAAGTACGAAGCTGGCAACGACCCGGAATTGCCCAAACGCTACGGTGAAGACCTGCACCTGAATCAGCTCACTGATGCCACTGACTTCCCCAACGGTCCCTTCCGATCGCTCGGCATCACGGGGTTGCTGGTGAAAAGCACCAACTTCATGCACTGGTTGCTGGAAATGCTCTATTCCGTTGTCCGCAACTATGGCATCGCCATTATCCTGATGACGGTCATCGTGAGATTGATCCTCTTCCCGCTCAGCCGCAAGCAGGCCCAGAACCAGGCGAAGATGCAGGAGCAGATGAAGCTCATCCGTCCGGAGATGGAGAAGATCAAGAAGGAATATGCCAACGATCGCCAGGCCTATGCCCTGGCCCAGATGGAATTGTTCAAGAAACACAAGATGAGCCCGCTGGCCGGCTGCAATGGCTGCTGGATCCTGTTCCTGCAGATGCCTGTGTTCCTTGGTCTCTACTTTGCCCTGCGGGAAAGTATCCATCTCCGCATGGCCAACTTCCTCTGGATCGACAACCTGGCCATGCCTGACATGCTCGTGCACTGGGGGGATAATTTCCTCACCACGCTCGACTTCACCTTCATCATGCGCATCTCGCTCTTCTACCTCGGGCCATACCTGCATATTCTGCCCATCATCGCCGTCATCGTAATGTACATGTACCAGAAGCTGATGACGCCTCCCGCGATGGATGAGCAGCAGGAACAGCAGATCAAGATGATGAATTACATGACCCTGGTCATGGGGCTCATGTTCTACTGGGTCGCATCGGGCCTGTGTCTCTATTTCATCGTCAGCAGCCTGTGGGGCATGATCGAACGCAAGTTTGTCAAGAAGGCCAAGGACGACGCCATCGCCCAGTGGCAGGACAAACGCAACGGCAAACCCGACAGCCCCAAGCCCGCTACCGGGGTGAAAGGCAAACTCGGCGACCTCTGGCGTGATCTGCAGAACAAAGCCGACCAGCGTAAATAACTGCTGATGTTCTCCCCCTTACCAAGGGGGAGTTAGAGGGGGTTCAATCAAACGAAGTGATTGTGTCTCGCGGCATCCTTTGACGCTAGAACACTTGCCGCCGCCAGGTGCTACCCCACCTAACCTCCCCTTTTAAAGGGGAGGAGCTGCCATTGCAGAGCTAATAGTCCACCCTTCATGGTGCGAACACCCATGCTCACCAGACCCCTCGGCAACTCCGATCTCCTCATCACCCCCATCGGCTATGGTGCCTGGGCCATCGGTGGTGGTGGCTGGGCGTTCAGCTGGGGCCCGCAGGATGATGCCGATTCCATCGCCTCCATTCACGAAGCACTCGATGCCGGGATCAACTGGATAGACACGGCTCCGGTGTATGGCCTGGGGCATTCGGAAGAAGTCGTCGCCCGTGCACTCCAGGGTATCAGGCAGAAACCCTACATCTTCACCAAGTGTGCCCGCATCTGGGGGGCTGATCGGCAAGTAGGCAAGTGCCTCAAGCGTGACTCCATTCGCCGGGAGTGTGAAGCGAGCCTCAAGCGATTGCAGGTGGACCGGATTGACCTCTACCAGATCCATTGGCCCGAACCCGATGAGGATGTGGAAGAAGGCTGGGAAACCCTTGCAGCCCTCCAGAAGGAAGGCAAGGTCCGCTGGATTGGCGTCTCTAACTTCAATGTCGAGCAAATGCAGCGAGCCGAACGGATTGCTCCCATCACCTCACTTCAGCCGCCGTACTCTCTGGTCCGACGCGAAGCAGAGCCTGCCATTCTCCCGTACGCCATGCAGCAGAACATCGGCGTGATAGCTTACTCGCCTATGGCGTCGGGGCTGCTTACCGGTGCCATGACCCGTGAACGCATCGCCCAGTTCCCCACCGACGATTGGCGCCGCAACAACAAGCAGTACCAGGAACCCCTGCTCACCCGCAATCTGAAACTGGTGGATACGCTTGCTGCCATCGGCAGGAAATATGGCAAATCGCCAGGTGAAGTTGCGATAGCCTGGGTGCTGGCCAACCCGGCCGTGACTGGTGCCATCGTCGGCGCCCGTAAGCCGGGCCAGGTCGCTGGCTTCATCGGCGCGATGCACTGGAGCCTGCCGATTGAAGACCGCATTCAAATCGAAGCAATGCTGTAGGGCACGCTGTGCGTGCCTCACCCTTACTGGTACTAGTGCAACTATCTCCATACTGCAAAAGCGCTCACCAAGTGAGGCACCCACAGCGTGCCCTACGGGAATCCCGGTGCAAACCAGCCCAATACCGCAGCCAGCGATTCCATCGGCAGACCGATGACGTTACTGATGGTGCCCGTCTTTACGGTAAGATACGGGTCGCCATGCGATTCGATGCCGTAGCCACCAGCTTTGCCTTCCCAGACTTTGGTAGCAATCAGGTGCTCCAGTTCTGCCGGCGTCAGCGGTTTGAAGTAGAGCTCGCTCCGTTCCTGCCAGCAGACCTGCGTACCGTCTCGCAGCCGCCACAGGCACACGCCAGTCCAGAGTTCATGGGTCGTCCCAGCCAGGCTGCCCAGGATGCGCCGGGCATCGGCTTCATCGACAGGCTTGCCAATGATCCGCTCCTGATGCCAGACAGTGGAGTCCGCAGCAAGGATCAGGGTCTCGGATTCAGCATCAGCAGGCATTTGCTTCGCCACCGCCTCCGCCTTCTGCCACGCCAGTTCTGCTACATACTGACGCGGATTCGTGACCGTCTGGCCATCATCCTCGTCGATGTTGGAGGGTATCACTTCAAACGGATAGCCAGCGTAGCGAAGCAGCTCGCGCCGGCCATACGAACCACTGGCGAGTATCAGGCGGTATAGCGTTGCCATGAGTGAAGCAGCACATCCAGATGAGGAAGCAGGCGGTCAGGAGTCAGCTCCTGCATACAGCTCATATGACTACAGGTTTTCACATAACTGGCAGCACACGGCACCATGGTCGCCACAGCACCACGCGGCTGGGCATACGGCCCGGTGCGGGTGACCGAGGTGCAGGTGAACGGTGCGAGCACCGGCTTCCCCAGGGCAACGGCCAGGTGCAGTGGACCACTGTCGTTGGAAACTACACCATCAGCCAGGCTCAGGAGCGCAGTCAGGTCGCGCAGGGTCGTCTGCCCTACGGTCGAGTAGACATGCTTGTTCCAGTAGCGGGTGAATTCCTCTGCCAGCGGCTTTTCATCCGGGCCACCGACGAGGATGATGCTGCCCCCACTGGTCAGCACCGCATGCTGTCCAGTGATGGCGAAGTGCTGCACCGGCCAGCGTTTGGTTTCCCAGCGGGTGCCCAGGTTCATCATGACCCATGGGCGAGGCAGCGACGCAAGCGTAGCCAGCCAGCGGTTTCGCTCCGTTTCCAGCGGTGGGAATTTGAATTGCTTGCGTTCCTCGCCCAGACCCAGCGCATCAGCAACAAGCCAGTAGCGGTCCACCGCATGCATCTTCCACAGGTCATCGGGCAGCACCGTGTTGTAGAACCAGCGTGAACCTTCCCGGGAGGAAGCCAGGCCGATCCGCCAGCGTGCCCCGGTGGCAAAGGTCATGAGCCCGGTGCGGAGCAGGCCTTGCAGATCGATGACCAGATCGAAATGTCGGCGACGCAACTCACGGAAGAAGCGGGCATGATAGTCGATGCCCTCCATCCAGTCCTTCTTCATCCGCTGGCGATCATAGGGAATGACGTCGTCCAGATCGGGATGCTGCTCCAGCAGGCTGACGTAGCTCTTGTTGACCAGCCAGCTTAGCTCGGCATGGGGAAAGCGTTTCCGCAAGGCGCTCGCCACCGGCAACGCATGGGCGATATCTCCCACCGCGCTCGGCTTGATGATGCAGATACGCCTCGGAGTAATGCCCGTCAGCTTCTGCCGTAGCGGATCCAGATTCAGTCCATCGACCAGCTTCAATTCCGTCATGCGTGCTTCCTGCACAGGCTTGTCCTCTATCGAGCCGCAAGTTTCCCACATTCGGCAAAACGGGGCAAGACGAAGCGTCGCTTGCTACCATAGCATCACGGGAGTTCCTCATGAAATACCTTGTCGCACTGCTGATTCTTGCCCCTCTGACCAGTCAGCCACCCGCCACACCACCCCGGCTCATCATCCGTGGCGATGACATGGGCTTTTCCCATTCTGGCAATCTCGCCTTTCGTCAGTGCTACACCGAAGGTATCGTCACCTCGGTCGAAGTCATCGTTCCATCCCCCTGGTTTCCTGAAGCTGCCAGGATGCTGCATGAGCATCCCGCTATCGATGTCGGCATCCATCTCGCTCTCACCAGTGAGTGGGACAACGTCAAATGGCGACCGATCGCCCACGTGCCCAGCCTCGTCGATGCCGATGGCTACTTCTTCCCCATGGTCTTTCCCAACAGGAATTACCCCCGTCGGGCCATCAAGGACAATGCGTGGAAGCTGGAGGATGTCGAGAAGGAGTTCCGGGCTCAGATCGAGCTGGGCAAGAAGCGACTACCTCGCCTGACGCATCTCTCGGCACACATGGGATGCAACCAGCTCAACACCGACGTGCGTGACCTCTATTACAAACTCGCCAAAGAGTATGGCCTTGATATCCACCCCGACAAGCAAGGTGTCAAGAACGTCGGCTTCCTCGGCAAGCATGTCACCGCAGCAGAAAAGCTCGAGAGCTTTCTCAAGATGCTCGACACCCTCGAAACAGGCAAGACCTATCTCTTCGTCGAACACCCCGGCCTCGATACCCCCGAGTTACGTGCCATCCACCACATTGGCTACGAGAACGTTGCAGCCGACCGCCAGGGCGTGACCGACCTGTTCCTTGATGGACGGGTGAAGGATGCCATTCGGAAGAAGGGGATTCAGTTGATCAGCTATGGTGAGCTGAAGAAGTAGTTATAACTGGCGAGCTGTGAGAGGGCGAGGCTTCTGCCGTGTCGCGGATCATGCGAGTGCAGGGTGTCTCTTGCTGATTGCCAGCAAATGGTTCAACCGCGGAGCGGTGTCATCTGAATAGCCGTGGGCGTTAGCCCACGGCGTGGTTTTGCAAATATTACCGCAACAACTCCCTCATCTCCAGCACCCGGTACTCCTGTGCCGAAGCCGGTGCTTTCCCTGTTCCCATGGCCAGATGCAACCGGCCTGCCACTGGCTCGAAGATCATGCTCTGCAGCGTCATGTCGTTCTGATGTACCTGGTTCAGATACTGCTTCACTTCGCCGATGCCGATGGCGTGATTGCCTTTGCAGGAAGCATCCAGGCTGGCCATGCGATCGAGTGTCGTAAAGAGATTCTTCGGCTGGGCCAGTTTCAGTTCGCTGCTGATGAAGTGATTGGTACAGCGGCAGGTGCCTTGCTCAGCAGCACGCTTGATAACCTTGGTGGGCGTGTACTCGAGAATGGCACCGCCGTTCTTGTCGCACACAGCCAGGTGCTGCGAGGTGGTGCGTTTCATCTTGCTGAGCATCTGATATGCTTCGTCCACCGTGCTGCACTCTTCCAGAATCTGCCGGTAGTTCAGCAGGAACGGTACACCCTTGGGATCAAATGCCGGCCCCGCCTCTTTGGGAGCACCAGTCGTTTCCAGTGAAGCAATGGCCAGGCCTGCTTCATTCATGCCACTGATCACGCCGATGGTGCCCGGGTAACCGATGGCCACGAAGCTCTTCTTCCCAGGCTGCCTGACTACAGTGATCAGGGTGTATTCCTGCAGGTACCCCAGCCCCATGTAGTCCATGTTGCGGGCCATGAATGGTTGCCCATTGCTGCTGCGATTCTTCTCCACGATGACTGCTGAGCAACCAATGAGGGACATGAGCAGGTGCTTCTGGTCGAAGACGGTATTGCCAAAGATGAAAGTGTCGCGGTTGATCTGACTGTGCTTCAGGATAGCTTCTGCCTCGGTACGGTAGGCAGGTGGGAAGTTCTCGTACAATTGCCTGCTGGTCTTCAGCAGGGTAGGCATGAGTAGTTTGGTGCCTGCCGGCGTTGCGAGATGGTTAAGCAATTCTTCAGGGAACTGGAGCAACCGGGCAGAAGGTGCTGCTACCAGGTGAGCCCCCTGTTCTCCAATTTGCTCCGGCGCGCCGGAAAGCCGAAGCACGGGCAGGCCATTGATGTACTCCAGGCTGCCTGCCTGATATTTGCCTTCAGGAAAGCGGAACTGGGCGTGGCTGCAAACGGTGCAGTAGAAGAGCAGGGGCAGGCTGAGGAAGATTTGATGGAGCATGGGTAAAGTCACCGCTGCTTGATCGGAATTGTGCAAGGGCCGGACTGACTCTCCCCCTTGGATAAGGGGGAGTTGGAGGGGGTTCTTCAAGAGCACCTACAGTTGCATATTGCTACCCCACCCAACCTCCCCTTGTAAAGGGGAGGAGCAGCATTTGCAAAAGACTCCGACGCTCATCTAGCTGAACTTCGTGATCCCCGGCATGGCAACTGGTGGCGTGGGATACTTCTCCAGCTTGTAGCTCGGGGGCGAAAGATCTTCCGTGCTGTTCATTGCCTTGTCCCAGGCAATCTTCTGGCCGGTGTAGGTGCTCATGCGGCCCATGATGCCAGTAAGGGTGCTGCGTACCATCCATTCGCCATCATTGATCGGCTTGCCTGCCTTGATGGAATCGAAGAGTTCGTTGTGCTCGTGCTGGTACATGTCGTCCTTGGCCTGCTCACGAGTAGCCTGCCAGGGCTTGGCCCCCTTGATCCGCCAGCTACCGCCGTTCCAGTGGGCGGAACCCTTGGTGCCGAAGACATGGAACGAGTTATCGGTGCTGCATCCCTTCATCTGCCGGGTGAAGCAGTAGGCTTTGACGCCATTGGCATATTCATAGGCGACAGCGTGATGGTCGTAGATGTTGCCAAAGTCGGGGCCGGTTCGCACCTGCCGGCCACCCATGCCCACCGCAAAGGCGGGGTAGGTGTTCTTCATCGCCCAGGTGATCTTGTCGATGGTGTGAATCGTCTGCTCGCAGATATGGTCGCCCGAGAGCCAGGTGAAGTAGAGCCAGTTGCGAAGCTGCCATTCCATGTCTGTCATGTCAGGCGTCTTGGGCAGGTGCCAGAGAGTACCGGTGATGTAGTTGGCTTCGATGGTCAGAATCTCACCGATGTCACCATCGTGAATGCGCTTGAACATCTCACGCATGGCATTGTGGTAACGCCAGCAATAGCCAGCGACCACAGCCAGGTTCTTCTGCTTGGCCACCGCAATCGATTCGAGCATGGACCGGCAGCCGGGAGCATCGGTCGCCATGGGCTTTTCGACAAAGGCATGCTTGCCTGCTTCGACGACAGCCTTGAAATGGATCGGCCGGAAGTGTGGGGACGTCGCCAGCAGCACTACATCCACATCGCTGGCAATCAGCCCCTTGTAGGCATCCAGACCGACGAAGCAGTTCTTCTCGGTCACGGCAAACTTCTCGCCGAGATTGTCCTTCAGTGTCTTCTTGCAACTGTTCAGCCGGTCGGGGAAGGCGTCAGCCAGGGCAGTGATGCGAACGGTGGAGCCGGTGTTGGCAGCCTGCTGGGCTGCTCCTGTGCCACGACCACCACAGCCGATGAGACCAACCTTGATCTCCTCTCTGCCGGCGGCATGTACCGCAGGGGCCAGCGACAACAAACTGGCAGTAGTCACAGCAGCACCCTGCTGGATGAACTGACGACGATCAGGCATGAGAGGTTCTCCGAATCGAGCAGACGGTGGGTCAACAGGCAGATGCATTTATGATAGCAAAGCAATCATACACGTTGCCAGAATGAAATTTGAATCAGTGCTAACCGGGAAGGAACGTGTGCCAGGTGTAGCCATCAGGCAATGTCGAACATCCGGTGAATTCGAGATGGAGAATGCGACGATGCAGCTTGGTATCCAGAGCAGCCTGGCCACTTCGATGAAACAGTAGAGGACTCATGATCAGCACATCGCCCGGTTCGGCATGCAGAGTGACTATTTCATGCTTTTCCGGCATGATCTCTGACACCTGGGTGCCCGGCATCACTTGTAAAGGTCCATTCTCAGCTACCATAGCATCCAGATGAATCCGAGCCAGAAGAATCTGTTGCGACAACCACCAGGGTGCTTCTACGTGGGGAACGCCGGCCTTGATGGTAGGCTTTCCAAAGATATTGCCTGCAAGTCTGTTGTCCTTCACTGCGATGGCTCGATCCTGATGCCACGGTAACGACCATGATTGGCCGGGTGGTTTGTCAAAATACAGGCCTCTCATTAAGCCCATGTCGGCACCGAGCGCTGCTTGCAATACGCTGTGTAGTTTTGTTCCTTTCCACAATTCCTTCGCTGCTGGAAAAACTTCGAGCATATTGCGCGCTGCTACGATTGTTGATCGACGACTGATTGCCGCTTGATGCTGTTGATCACGCTGCAATGCTGATTCCAGTTCAATACCCCATTGAGATACCTGAGCACGAGAGAATACAGCATGTAGCATGACATAACCATCTTGCCTCAGCTGCTCCAACATGGTCATTTGCGTAATTCCAGCTGTTGAGAGTTATTAGTGTTGTACGCTACAATGGCATAGCATATTCAGGTAAACGAGCGACCATTGGCAAGACAAGTATGTTCTCATGGAATAACCCATGACCCTGCAATCCATCCTCACCGACAAAGCCCCCATCCCCGCCGGGCATTATTCCCAGGCTATCATCCATCAGGGTGTCGTCTATATTGCCGGTCAGTTGCCCATCAGGCCGGGTCAGAAGGAACACCTTGTCGGCAGCATCGATGAGCAAACCCGGCAGACTCTCGCCAACCTCGATGCCATCCTGGTTGCAGCAGGCAGCAGCCGGGAGCAGGTACTCCGCGTGACCGTCTATGTGAGCGACGTCAAACACTGGCCCGTGGTCAATGGCGTTTACGCCGAGTTCTTCGGCAACCACCGCCCTGCCCGTACCGTGGTGCCGGTCAGCAAACTGCACTATGGCTATGAGATTGAACTCGATGCCATTGCTGCGGTGGGATAGTGCGTGGTAGTGCTTACCGCAATTTGAGTGAGCCCATGCCGCCATCGACGTTCAGCACCTGCCCGGTTACCCAGCTTTGCTCGGGATCAAGAATCCAGGCGAGGGCAGAAGCCACATCATTCGCTTCCCCAATGCGGCCCAGTGGATGCATGGCAGTGCTTGCCTTCAGGCTGGCTTCGTTGCTGGTGAAACGGCTGGCCAGTGGCGTGTGAACCAGTCCCGGAGCTACGCAGTTGACACGGATATTCCGTGAGGCATAGCTGGCCGCAGCAGAACGTGTCAGTCCAATGATTCCTGCCTTAGCCGCTGCGATGGCTTCGTGGTTAGCCAGGCCTACCGTGGCTGCGACAGATGAGACGAGGGCAATGGAGCCACGTTCTTTGGGAAGCATCGCCTTGGCTGCGTGATGCACTACATGATACGCCGAGGTGAGATTAAGTGAGATGGTAGAAGCCCACTCCTCGGGCGAGGTCAGGTGGGCAGGCTTGATGAGAATGGAGCCGACACAGTGGGCCACTCCTTCCAGCGGGCCGAGGAGTTGGTTTGCAGTTTCAAACAGTGCCTGTACTTGTCTGTAGTCAGTGGCATCGGTTAATTGGAACGGGGATGAGAGTTCCTCTGCCAGTTCCGCCAGTTTCTGCTCGCCCCTGGCTGCCAGAAGCAGATTGGCCCCCTGGGCTTTAAGACGGCGCGCCAGGGCAGCTCCTATGCCTCCGCTGGCACCAAGAATCACGAAGTTATAGCTGGAAAGATCGGTCATGGCCCGGGCTCGGAAACTGCGACAATTTCCGTGAAATACTTGCCAGTGGATTCACGATTGTGTGAACCCGCAAGGCCATCGATTCTCCTATACTTAAAGAAGCAGTTACGCGCTCATAGCTCAGCTGGATAGAGCAGCGGATTTCTAATCCGCCGGTCGGGGGTTCGAATCCCTCTGGGCGTACTGGTTGTTGGGACCCAGGAACTACGGGGTTGCCCATTCGATTTTGTGTATTTAAAGTTAATACCTATGCTGTGATCTCAGCTCCATCACCACTTCGGAGAGCAGGTAAGCTGTAGCAAGAGAAACCATGCCACCGAACCACAGACCGATTACGTAGCCGAACATTGTCCAGCGATCTATTCCTGCAACCAGACGAACATCTTTCACGACGCTGATAACGAGGATAAGGAGAAGAACTGATACTGCAACTGTTAAGAGAATAGCCGTGACCTGCAGGAAGCCCCTGATGACGCCGCCTAAATCCATCCCCGGCTTGCGGATGAAGTTTCTCAGCACCATGGGTTCGGTCGGAATCTCTTCCTGAACCAGACGATAGTCAACCTCGTCAGCCTGATCTTCCTGCCCCGGCCTGGTCCCCGGGATGATGTTCGATTGGTTGCACTTGGTGCATTTACATCTTCTGCCGGAGTATTCTAGTTTCGCTTTAAGCAGTTTACCGCAGCTTCCACATGGAAATTCAATCATGGGTGCTGACTCCATCGTGATACTCGTTTTTATCAGTATCAGACAGTTAAATCCAAATAAATGATTCCGGTTAGTTGAGTGTTTGCTGACCGCGGAGTTCCACCAATGCAAAAAGCCCCTGAAACAGGGGCTGAACGGCCAGGAACTGGGGAATGAACTAAGTGCCCCCTGTAGGGCTCGAACCTACGACCCGCTGATTAAGAGTCAGCATGGTAAATCCCTTAAACACCATGCCACTCAAGCACTTGCGCCAAGAGCCGATTCCTGTTTGCACGATGTTTGCACAGCTCACCCTGAACTTGCTCGATTAGTCGCCGCCTGGGACAGCCTTTCTGCTGCCACGCGTCAAGCCATCACTGCCATCGTAGACGCTGCACAGTCACTGGAGGCTGCTGCTTAACAGCGGGAACGATCATCAGTTCTCAGTCAAATAGCGCTTGATAAGCTGAAGTAAACGACTTAGCATCCAACTGGTTTGAACAAAAAGGTTACCCAACGATTAACTGGTGGAACGTTGACCAAACGTAAGTGCGTCTATTGCGGGCTGTGGAGGGAGACTACGCGGGACCACGTTCCCCCGAAATCGCTGTTCCCAAAACCACGCCCACAGAAAATGATCACTGTCCCCGCCTGTCTTCCTTGTCACCGTTCAACGACCGCAGATGACGAGTACTTCAGGCTCATGCTTTCGATGAACGAGGACAGCGGAAATAGCCCAGCTATTACTAGCATCAGGGACTCTGCATTTCGATCACTACGAAGGCCAGAAGCCAAAGGATTGCTCGAGAGCTTCCGCAAATGGGTGCACAACGTTGAGGTTCAAAGCCCTTCGGGTTTGTTTTTGGGCAGGCGAATGCAGGTTGATATTGATCTAGATCGACTCTACCGGGTTGTCGCCCGCATAGTTCGAGGTCTGTACTTCGTTGAGACTGAGACCATTCTTTCACCTGCAGCAAAAGTTGAAGTGTATTCAGACGAGCGAATCAATGAGAATCGCAGGGAAGTGGCCAACGAATTCGTTGCTAATATCGCTGTTCCCCTGGCAAAACAGCCTGCAAAAGTAATACTGAACGGGATCTTCAGCTATCGCTATCAACTCACAGAGATGCCGGAAGCCTCGGGGTGGGCCCTGGTGTTTTTTGGCAACATTCCGTTTATCGTGCTGACACTGCCTGAATCAGCAGTTCGGTCTCGCTTGAGCCAGGCTGAGCTAATTCAGACATCAGAACTAGCAAAGGGTTGAAGGATGTACAAATTCGAACGTGGCGCCAACGGCGAGATTTTTGGGGTAAGGAAGGAGATCCCAAGTACGCGTTCTGATACGCCATCAACTTGGAGTGAATTGATTCCTGAGGACTACAGTAACCCGGAATATTGTGAATTCCTAACTTGGGCAGCTAGGCATAATGCGGAAATTCAAGAATTGTGTATCAGTGATAGCCGATCTATCTTTCTTGCCTCAGAGAACCACTTACTCCAATACTGCAAGGATAACGGTGAACTTCTATGGACGACTGATCGAGGAAACAGAGCATTCGAAATTGAGCACTACGACATAAGCAACACAGCACAATGTCGAGTCCAAGCACATTTGCAAGACGGAAGTTCGAACTACTTCGTGAGACTGCGGACTGCAGTTGCAGATCCTGCATCAACTACAGGGTTAATAGAGCATAACAGCAACATCTTCATTCCGCACTTCTCCCTTAATCACATCAATGATCAATTAGCGAAAAGCGAGGACACTTTTCGAAGAATCACGAACTGGCCGCTCAATCGGAGCTTCGTTTACCTCGATGTGTCAGACTTCTCGAGCTTTCCGGCGGGAACACAAGCCGTAGTGATCAACTCAATCATTCGTATAGTCCAACACAAGTCCCTTTGGATTGGCGTCAATGAACGTGCTAATTGGGAGAGCATGATCTGCATCGGAGATGGTTACATTTTCGCCTTCAAGGATGCCTGCGACGCTGCTTTCTACGCTGCTATTCTGGCATACTACATCGAGGGCTTGATTGCACTCAAGAAGAGTCAGATCATCCCTGTCGAGTTTCATTTCAGGATCGGAATTCATACTGGGCCAGTTTACAGTTTTTGGGACATTGGCAAGAATGACTGGAACTACATTGGGGACGGAATCAACGGTGGACAGAGAGTTCTCGCCGCGGCCGGCAAGGAAAAGGATGATGTGATTTACTTGTCCGATGAAGTGAGAAAGCAGATCATTCAGAACAACTTTCACACCGGTCACCATCTCAAGGATATGCGGAAGACGCTTACCAACCGGGGACGACACAAAGACAAACACGACAGGAGCTGGCGTATCTATGAAATGAATCATGACGAGATGGTGAACATATTTGGATTCACGCAACTGTACAGCATCGAATAGACAGACAGCAGTGGAGCTGACGTGCAGATTATCAAACCCCATGAAGGGCTATCAAAGGAAATCTGATGCGGTTCAATCTCGCTCTGACGCTGGAAGAGCGCATGGATGAACTCCACCCAGGGCTGGAGTGCCGGGGACGCGACTATTGATGGCGAATGGGTGGTGTACTGCACAAAGGCGGGAGTCGCTGCGCATGCGACTAGCGGTTCTCACCCAATCGTCACAATCCCCCCAAAATTCCAGAAATTGCACCTATTTGGTCCGCAGTGTGCTATGTTCTTCACACTGAGCCGTCTATGTATTGCGTAGAATGTCGATAGTGAGTAAGAACAGGCGAACTATTGACGGCTCGGCAGCGTCCCATAAAACTCCTGTGCTAGGGGGTAACAAGCTATGCGTAACTACATCGAATGTGAGCCTCGTTGCGAGACGACCTCAATGACAATCAGTGAGCGTGGACAAAGGACTCCACCGGTTGCTGCTCGTAAGCATCTGACCCTCAGCACCTCTCACACCATTGCTGCCGCGCTGAAGGACCCGAATCACCCTGCGATCTCGGTACATGAGCCCGCCGAGGAACTCGATGAGGACCACGGGTACTAAGCAAAGAGTAATATTTTTGCAATTAAAGCCTCACGGTATAAATTATCGTGAGGCTTTTCCATTGGTGACTGATGAATCAACGTCTCTTGCGGGTGCCGCTCCGAATCAAAGGGATGAATCCTCAACATCTTGCTGACATTGCTGCCTTTAGCTGTGGCGATGAACCGCATTGCGATTACTTGAATTGGTGGATCAAAGCACACGAATCGCAACTTAACAGCGCGAAATACCTTCTCGAAAATGGTCCATCTACCTTCAGAGCGTGGCTCTATTACGACCGATCAGAGCCAGCCCAACTTGTAGGCTACGGTTCAATCATGAACGTGCAGTACACTTGGTTCTCTGGCTGGGAGTTTCATGGACTTGCGGCGGAGTTTCCAGCACTAGCACTCAACAAGAAATTCAAGAAACAGAAGTTTGGTGAAAAGTCCTATGCAACTCACATACTCCATGATCTGATCGTTGAAACGAATAAGCGGATCAACAACGGAGAAATTGAGCCAGTGATTCTGTTGTGGGTTGATCCTATTAACACAGAAGCGAGGGTATTCTACGATAAGAAAGGATTCATCAAGTTAGAGGATCAGACGTACGAAGAAGATGGAATCCACTATGAAGCGTGGTACTCAAAGATTATTCCACCTGAAAGTGAACCGCCAACTCTTTCCGCTGAAAGCCACGCGATTCTCCCTTGACACGTTCACTATTCCCGCGGCTATCGAGGCCGCATGCTCCACTTCACGCAATCCCCCGCCTTCCTTCAAGCCTGTCACCAGTAGCCCGCCGGATCGCTGACTTCAAACGATCCAAGGACAGGAAGGCCCGCAGATGGCGACCCTGTCTTGTCGACGATTGCTACGACAAAACGCAAAACGAACCATGGTTCGTTTCTAAGTATTCTCATGCCCATTACCTCTGCTGTGACCTCACCAGCATGATTTTCCGCACCAACACCCACACCCATGATGCAAGCCGCTTCCTTAGACACCATGTAACGGCAGAAAGGAACTACATCGAGCAGCGCAACCAATCACTGTTTCAGCCGAATCGATAATAACACACTGAACACCAGCGCCCCGAATCCGCTGGCGATGATACCGACTAGCTTTTCGTTTCCAAGTTCTGCTTTGTAGACTCGTGGCACCCAGGGGCTATCGACTCCCCAATACATCGGCACAGTCGTATCGAAGAAGAAGAGATAATAGACTGCGGCGGCAACGCAACAGAATATTGCGAGGCTGGGAAGCAAGCGAGTCCAGTCGATTGGGGGCATTTTGTCTGGTGTAGCCCGCATAACCGGGTGAAGTCTAAAGTTCCCGACATTGATTTGGTGCAAGCCCACAGGCTCGGCTGGCATCTCCTCCTGAATCTGGGCCTGCTTAGCTCCTGGGATGCTGTTGGATTGGCTACACTTCGTACATTTGCACTTTCTCCCGGAGTACTCTGGTTTCGCCTTCAGCAGCTTGCCACAACTCCAGCATGGGAATTCAATCATTGGTGCTGACTCCATAGTGTTATTCGATGCTATCGATGCTTGGTGATGGATGCCAATTTTAATCCGACATAGGTTGATTGGAATGACCAACTTTACACAGGAGACACAAGATACACATGATACTTAGGATTATCTGCCAACACACTCCTGAGAATCCTGTGACTCCTGTGACTCCTGTGACTCCTGTGACTCCTGTGACTCCTGTGACTCCTGTGTAAAGTTCAGGCAAGATCTCCTACGCTGCTAGTCGTGCTTTCACCGAGAGCACCAACCTGTTGATCAGTTCCACACGCTCCTCGTCCGACATCTGTACGGACTCCGCCTGGATCGGTCCGCCATCCTTGCCGGTGACCTCGAGCTTGTCTCGGAACATGCCGATATGCTTCCCGATGAGTTCAAGAGCCCGAGCAGCACCCCGGGAATCGAAGCGATACTCACCGGTAGGCTCACCTGTCGCATCAACGACCGGCTCTGTCTGCATGCACCGCTCTGCAACGGTCTTGAGGTTCTTCACCACCCATTCCGCATCGACCTGGCAGCGGTTCGACTTCTCCGCCAATCCTTTCTGGATTGCCTCACGTACCCCAGTTTTCCCAAGGAGTTGCCGACCGTACTCGTCCGCTGTCTTGGGGCTATAACCTGCCCTGATGGCGGCCTGTGTGGCATTGCAGTCGATCAAATACTCTTCGACAAATCTCTCTTGCTTGTGGTTCATATCAGAGCTCCTCTTACTGGCAGTTCCTAGCGCCCCTTCCGAGGCGGCGATTTCTTAACTGTACAGTTGGCGAACGCCGAGCACTCAACTCCCAGGGCACGGCAGTACGCGAAAAGATCATCGGACGGGATGACACGAAGGCTCTGCTCATGGTTCCTGAGCGTACCCAGGGGCCTGCCGCTGGCATCGGCGAGTTGCTTCTGAGTCATACCCTTTTGCTTCCGCAGTTCCTGAAGCTGTTCTCCGTAACTTGGCATGCCGAATCCCCGCGGGTGTCGATGTCGGTAGTCTATCACGATTATAGCAAGTACACCAAATAAAGTAGTATTTAGATTGACGTACAACATGGCTTGAGGTACTCTGAACTAAGTACCTGGCTAAGTGTTATCGTTTCGGAGACAAAGACCATGCGGGCGCGAAGAGTATCAAAGCCATCGCCTGGATACGTAGAGTCTGCGATTGTGGTGTCTAATGAGTTGCTCGCCGTCGACCTGGCTGCTCGTCAAGAGAGCTTGTCGAAAGGTGCCACTAATACCGATCGGCATGATTCAATCTGCATAGCAGCTTACGAGGCTGCTCAACTGCTGCTTGAGATTGCGAGTTCTCCCGCAGGGCTGGAGCACCAGGCCCGGTTGCTTTCTGCAGCAAGCAAGATCATGAACCAGGTGAACGAAATTGCTCCCGGTCTCTGGTCTTATGGTGTCGGCGTGATGCTGGAACGGGCAGCCAAGACCATCAGCACGGAACAAAACAACCGCCATGACTATCGTCGGTAGTGGCGGGGGGTAGGTTTTCATTCCTTTGGAAAGGGGCTCGAACATGCTAATGCAAAGCGATCTGATCACGCCAACCGAAGCAGCCAAGCTCATCCCACCCAGGCGGGGCAAGCGGGTGCATGCGTCTACGATTATCCGATGGGGCAAGGCCGGTCGGTTCAAGCTCTACGAATCCAACGGCTACCGCGTGTCGTGCTCTGAGATAATGCACAAGTTCAGGGTTCGCATCTCCAACGGATAACAGGGCTGTTCCATCTCATCTCGTCATCAGGAGGATCTTTTGATGTCTGCTTCGTATTCCGCATTCACAACTCACGCTATCCCTGTCTGCAATACCCTGCTGCAATCCATGATCGATAAGTTCCTGGATGATTTCAACCGTGGGGCGAATGGTGATACCCTCGTGGATGTCAGTATCTGCCACGCCCTGCAAGATTGCCTGGCAACCATGCAGGCTGGGACGGAGGACAAGACCGCCTGCACGTTGACGAATGCCGCCTACCAGTTCGCCCGCGTGCTCAACAGCAGCCTCGAAACCGAGGAGACGCAGGCGATTGCCGGGATACTGAAGCAGGCTACTGCACTGGTTCCGCAGGGTTCAAAGCACTCGGGCAGCACGCAGACGATATCCAGACAGAAACGCACTGCTGCTCGAGCTATCGCATAGTTTCAATCAGTTCAAAAACCTTTACAAAGCCAGCCTGGCCATAACTAGGCTGGCTGCTCTGTTTTCAGGAGTAGCCTGCATAATTGCATTCGTCATCGCCAAGGATAGGCGACACAGAACAAGGGGAATTCCGAATGTACCAGCGAGATGTATCAGCCGAGTTGAAGGAAGAGATAGGCCGCCTGGCTGTGGCCCTGGATCGGCTCGCCGAAGTGCACGCGAAAGATCGAGGCGTTAAGGATGAGGCTGCCAGAGAAACCCTCGAGTGGCTCAAGCGGAACGGTGCCAAGGATATCAAAGAGGTTCCGGCCTCCGATGATCGGGCCGATGAACTCAAGACGAGTTATGTGCGGCGGGGTGTCTCTCCCGCTGGTGGCCTGGGCGATAGCGGCGGGATCGACTTCACGACGATCAACCGGCTCAATTCGGCGTTTCGTGCTCTGCAAGGCGACGTAGGTGGATTCCAGCGTACCCTTGCGGCTGCCTCGCATTGGGGCAGCAAGGCGATGGGTCTTGCGGAGAAGTTGCAGGAATCTACCTCGAGCGACTCGACAAAACCTCTCAACCTCAAGCAAGCCAAGATCAACACAATTAACAAGCTCCTCGACGAGAAGGGCCTCTCGGCTGGCATTGCCGAGTACTTCAACACTGCCGGGCCGCGGGTTTCGGATATCGAAGAGTCACGCAAGTACATGGGCTATGACGAAGCCCTCAAGGAAGCTCAGAAGAAAAGCGACGAGCGGCTACTCTCCAAGGCGAAGCAGGCAGCGAAGCCGGCTCCCCCGAAGGATAACGGTCTGCTGGTGCCTCCTCCTCCTGGTACGATCTCGGGCGGTCTGGACGTGGCTGCACTCGCCAAGATTGCCACGACAACGGCCTTGATTGCAGCGCCCATCGTAGCGGGGAAGATGATACAGGCTTCGGCCATGAGCCAGATCGAAGGGGCTCGGCCTTTCCAGATGCTCGATGCCGGCCTGGCGACGTCGTTTGCCATGTACGATCAGAAGAACCTCGTCACGAAGATGAGGCAAGCCCGCGGCATCTCGAGCAGCATGGATCAGTTGCTAGGCTCTGAGGCAAGATTCCAAGAGACACTCGAGCCGATCAAGACTGCGGCAAGCAATGCCTGGAGCTCATTCACATCGGGCGGGGTCGATCTGCTCAATACTCTGCTCAAGCCGATTAGCTGGCTTGCCAAGGGTGATCGCAAGAGCAATCGAGATAGGGCACTTGACCAGCAGGCGTGGAATGGTGCCAGCATTGGTGCCTGGATCGGCGGAGCTATCGGCGGCCTCGGTGGCCTGTTCTTCGGCGGTGTCGGTGCCATTCCCGGCGCGATGTGGGGCGCTGCTGCGGGTGGCGGTATTGGCTTTGCTACTGGCGGGTTCGAGGAGATGATAACCGAAAGACGGAAGAAAGAGCTTGATAAGATCATTGGCGACGGGCAGAAGCACAAGGGCATGATCGACATATTCGCCATGGAACTCGAAAATAAGGGCGTGTGTCCGCCTCGCAAGTTTGTACCGTAAACGGGCGATCCTTGCCCGCATGCATCCCGTGGTGACGCAGGTTTCCCCCTTTTTCCTGCTTGCCACGGGATGTTTTGTTTTCCCCACGCTAGAGGTAGCAAAGCCAAAAACGAACCATGGTTCGTTTTTCTTAGATGACGTTTTCTGAGATGCTTCATCGTTCCGAATTATTCTGGAAAAATTCGGCAAATTCTTGTTTGGCCGTTGGCGTAGTGTGCAGAATCGAAATCCATGAAGATCAATCGTCACGAGGTAGAAACGATGCACACTTCAGTAACAGCAACACCTCATCAGGCAGACAGTTTGGAGCTTTTGACGTCCATAGAAGCGGCAAAGGTACTCCGTATGTCGGAACGCAAGTTGCGAAACCTTACAAAACAGGGCTTGATCCGAATGGTTCGTCTCGGCGGTAGCGTTCGATACCAACCAGGCGATCTAAAAGCTTATGTCGAGAACTGCATGGCCGAAAGGGTAGCGTAACCATGAGCAATTTCGAATTCATCGAACTCGGACGACTCATAGGCATGCACCACAAGCTGATGATGGACACCATCAGCCTTGCATCAGAGAGCTGGGTGAAGAAGGAGCCCATCGCCGTCGAAGCCTTTGCAGAGATGCAGCGCTTCCTGGCAATGCAGATTCAGAGGCTCATGGAAGTTGGCAATGTGCCGGCTGATCCATCAGCCTGGGCGACCATCTTTTCCACCGCAGGTAACGAGCACAGTCCCAAGAACTTTAACCTGTTCCCACCCAGCCTGAACTGATCCGCACCACACCCAGCAGGAGATTGAGAGCCAGAGAAAGGTAACAAAAAAGGCAGGTTGTCATCGGGAAATGACTCCTGCCCAAGTTCGAAAGGATTCGATCTGCGATGTCAATTATATCACCTGAGCCTGCTGTGGTCACCCCACAGAAGCAGATCAGCCTAAAGAGTTTAGAAGCGAACCATGGTTCGTTTTTGACAATTGCCCGGCTGTCAGCGTTGAAAACGCTACGACTGAACGACCTTATCTATGGAAGGGTTCACCCCGACGACCCTGAGACTATCGCCCTGGCAGACAGCATCAAGAGGCATGGGCTTCTCGAGCCAATAGTTATCACCAGCGACAATGTAGTTGTCTCAGGCCATCGTCGTAAGGTGGCATGCCAACTGGCGGGGCTGAAGACAGTGCAAGTCAGAAAGCTGGCGAATCTCAAGAGTAGCGATCCTGCATTTACTGGTTTGCTGACTGCGTTCAACGAACAACGGGTGAAGTCCCGCGAGCATCAGGTAAGAGAAGGGTTTGCCAGCCTGGACCCTGCTGTGTACTGCCAGCGCCTTGTTGAGAGACGGAAACAGAACCAAGCAGCAATACCGAAAGGGATCGACATTGGCAGTCGCAGGAGAAGGGCAAGGATCAGTAAGGCAAGAGCAGGTTTTCTCAACGCAGCACTGAAGATCATCAACAACTTGAAAGATCACTGGCCTCTGACAGATCGCCAGATTCATTACCAGCTCTTAAACGATCCGCCACTGATCCACGGCAGTAAACCCGACTCACGGTATTGCAACGACCAGAAGAGTTACAAACAACTTTGCAAACTGATGACACAGGCTCGTGTCGAAGGACGCATCCCTTTTGATGTCATCCACGACCCGACCAGACCTACCACAAGCTGGCAAGTCGATCCAAATGTCGGGCTATTTCTGAAGCGTGAAGTAAATGGATTTCTGAAGAATTACCATCGCGATATGATGCAGAGCCAGCCTGCTCACATCGAGGTTATCGGCGAGAAGATGACGATCGAGAGCATCGTCAAGCCGGTATGCATGGAGTTCGGCATACCACTGAGCATAGGCAGGGGGTACAGTTCGATAACACTGTGCCACGATGTTAAGCAGAGATTTCGGGAAAGCAATAAGGACAAGTTAATCGTACTCATGCTCTCAGACTTCGACCCGGAAGGAGAGGACTTACCCGCTGCTTTCGGTCTGACACTACGGGATGACTTGAACATCAGCGAGGACCAGTGTGCTATCCATAAGGTCACGCTCACCGCCCAGCAGGTTAAGGACTACAAGCTCCCGCGTGCCATGGAAGCCAAGAAGACCAGTACGAGGCACAAGAAGTTCAGCAAGAAGAACGGCAACTTTGCCTATGAGTTGGAAGCATTACCACCGGCTGAACTGAAAAAGCTACTCCGTGCCGCCATCCTCTCAAACTTGAACTTGCTACTTTTCAATGCCGAGGTTGCCAAGGAGGAAGCCGATCGAGCACGCCTCAATACCGTGCTCCAGAAAGTAAAAGATGTTCTTCCTGGCCTTGTGGTGTGAGACCCAATCCCATGCCAACAGCCTCGAGGAACAGTGTAATGGAACCGAAGCAGAAGCGTAATGATAGGCAAGAACAGAGCCCGCCGCGGCCGGTCAATGGCTTGAACCGCAAGCTATTCGAGGAGGCACGCGAGATCAAAGCCCAGGCCAGAGATCCCAACGACCTGGAGGAAGCAGAGCAACGTTTCAAGGAACGACGAAAAGGAAAATGCGGCGATGGAGAACTAGCTGAGTTCTGGGCAGGCTACTCGAAAGTGAAGTACGCCAAGGGAGACAGTGAGATCGATCGTGCCTTCATACGTGCGAAGAGTAAACCCTACCCGGTTCGAGGGTTTACAGACGGCGGCCCTATCTGTGTACTTGCAGCACTTTGCCGAGAGCTTCAGCAACTTAATGACAGTAACCACCTCACCCGAGGAAAACCATTCCCACTCTCCTGTAGAGAAGTGGAAAGGCTTTTCGAATCAACCGTATCACACACAACCGCCAACTCATGGCTACATGCTCTTGAGCTCAAAGGGACCATTCGTCGTGTCTCGAATGGCCGCTATGTAGCGCCATCAGTCAAAGGCGAAGCAGCAACATTTGTCTTCCTGCCGGCAACGGAGCCAGCAGGGAACCAATCACAACCAGTTGAAAGGGATGCTCAGGATGAGCAAGAAACGCAATGGACTGCGGCCGAATATGGAACGAGCAAAGACGTACCGTTCTAGCTGGACTGCTGAGGATCGACTGGTTCGTGATCGGGCTAACTCAGTCCAGCTCTGGTGTCTGGTCAACCGGGAAAACAAGCGGGAGCCGCTCTATGTCTTCTACGATCAGGCAACCGGGCAGCAGTTGTCTTGCTGCTGGAAGGAAAGCGATTGGGTGAGAGCTATCAACCAGGCGATGGACAAGAGGCGTGAGAGGCTAGGACTTCCATCGTTCAAGCACAACTTCACGGAGCCCGCGACACATGGCAAGTAGGTCGAAACGCAAGGGATCAAGAGTAGAGCGTGAACTGGTCAGCCTGCATGAACCGCTAGGCGTACCGTGTAAGCGGGTACCATTATCCGGGGCTGCCGAGGGCTTCAAGGGTGACCTGTGGCTGACACTGGCCGGGGTGCAGATGACAGCAGAAGTCAAGGCCCGGGCGAACGGTACGGGCTTCAAGACCTTGGAAGGGTGGCTTGGCAGCAATGACCTGCTTTTCCTTCGGCGAGATCGCGCAACACCAATCGTACTCCTGCCATGGGAGACCTACTCCAGACTCGTGATGAACTCCCAGGATGCGACCGGAGGCAAGCAGTCATGACGACCGCGATTGAACGACCAGCAACACAGGCAGGCACCTACACCGTGGAGCAAATGGCGGAACTCCTGAACTGCTCACTTCGACACGTTCGCCGCCTCGATGCCGAGGGAACCATCCCGGGCCGGCTGACACTGGGCAGGCTCGTCCGGTTCTCCCGCAGGCAGGTCGATGCCTGGCTGAATGGAGAGGCTGGGCCGGGCAGGCTGAAGATTCATCGATAGGGCTTGATCGTTTCCCCAAGTTCCGGCATTTCTAAAGCCGATAGCAACGGCAGGATGCTGGAGAAGGCCAATGGACTTGTTCAAGAAGACAACTACAGTCTGGATACTGGATGAGAAGCGAGTACCTCCCAAGACTCCGGGGGCAGTCCGTCACTCCATCGAATCAAAGAAGTGGTACGGTACCGTTAACGGTAAACACACACCA
Organism: Gemmatales bacterium; assembly: GCA_046350055.1. Classification (GTDB taxonomy): domain Bacteria; phylum Planctomycetota; class Planctomycetia; order Gemmatales; family HRBIN36; genus JAEUIE01. Next base: position 2,402,788 of record JAXMBC010000001.1, read on the forward strand.
CTGAATGCAGACAAGACGACCGCGGCAAAGATGCTCCGCAAGCTGCAGAGTGATGCTGACCTGCGGGAAGTTGGTATTGCAGATCCATTCGAGCAGCACCGCAACCGTCCTATTGCTGAGCACCTGGCCGACTATGCCGCTATCCTCGAGAGCCGCGGGAATAGTCCGAAGCACGTCCGAGAAACCATCAAACGCATCGAAGCCATCGTTGAGGGCTGCGGGTTCAATCTCATCGACGATATAGAGCATGGTAAGATTTCAACCTGGCTGACTGAGCAACGCAAGCCACGCCAGATGATCGAACTACCCAAGGGTGACCAGTTCACGCCGAGCCAGACTGCTGCAATCTTCGACCTCAGCCTGTCAGGGCTCAGCAACATGGTGAACCGCCACAGCCTCGCCGCTACCGGTAACGGAAAGGCCCGGAGACTGCCCAGGGCAACGCTGGAGGCACTGGCAGAGCGAATGGCGCAGGGAAAGTCTCCTGAGACGACAAACCACTACATCAGGGCAATGCGGGGATTCTCACGCTGGCTGGCACGATCCGACCGCATGAGACGCAATCCGCTCGAAGGCCTGACACTGCTCAACACCGAAGTAGATACACGCCATGCACGCCGGGAGCTCACTGCGGATGAACTCCGCAAGCTGCTCGAAGGCGCCCAGGCCAGTACCCGCACTTTCCGGGGGCTGACTGGTGATGACCGAGCCTGCCTTTACCTCGCCGCTGCTGCCACCGGTTTCAGAGCCCGAGCACTGGCCCACCTCACCGCCGCGGACTTCGACCTGAGGGGCAAGACGCCACTCGTTACACTGTCTGCCCGGTTCAACAAGTCGAAGAAGGCCAAGGTGCAACCACTGCCACCAGAGGCCGCCGCAATCCTCGCCCGGTATCTGCACCGTAAGCCGATGAGCAAACCTATCTGGGGCTCCTCCTGGCTTCACCGCGGGGCCGAGATGATGAGGCTCGACCTGGAAGCGGTGGGCATTCCCTACGTCGTCGATGGCCCCCATGGCCCGGAGTATGCCGACTTCCACGCTCTGAGGCATTCCTACCTGACATTGCTGGGACGATCCGGGGTAGACCTGCGAACCGCTCAAGTGCTGGCAGGGCACTCCTCGCCGATGCTCACCGCTCGCTACACTCACCGCCGCCTGGATGACCTGGCCGGGGCTGTGGCATTATTGCCGATGCTCACGAACCAAACACCCACTGATCCTGCCAATGCAGAAAGTCAGAAAGTACGAGGTTCTGTTTGCACACAGTTTGCACAGACGACAGGCCAACTGAGGCTTCTGGAGTCATCTACTGACACTGAAGAGGGGGCTGAATCGGAAGAGACAGAAAAGCAAAATGGCCCTGAAAACAGGGCCAAAACGCTTGAAACAAGTGATGATGTTGAGAGTGCCCCCTGTAGGGCTCGAACCTACGACCCGCTGATTAAGAGTCAGCTGCTCTACCAACTGAGCTAAGAGGGCTTGCACTTCGGACTATTTTTCTAGGAACCCATAGTCCATCGGCAATGGGAAGACCCATTTTCAAGAGAAAGGTTCGGGTTTCCTGCCGATATCGTTGCTACCCTGAGGTAAAAACCTCCTACGTTAAAGCGCTGGCTGGTGATAACGAAACAAGCCAGGCATCTATGCCCGGCTTGTCTCTTAGCACTTAGCACTGATTAAATATCGTAGTACATCATGAACTCATAAGGATGCGGACGCAGTCTAACCGCATCGGCTTCCTTCTCGGTCTTGTACCAGATCCAGGTGTCGATCACGTCCGGGGTGAAAACATCGCCCTTGAGCAGGAACTGGTGACCCTTCTTCAGGCAGCCCAGCGCTTCTTCCAGCGAGCCGGGGGCCTTGGGTACCTTGGCCAATTCTTCGGGCTCCAGATCGTAGATGTCCTTGTCCAGCGGTTCGCCGGGGTGAATCTTGTTCTGGATACCGTCGATCATCGCCATCAGCATCGCAGCGAAGGCCAGGTAGGGATTGCAGCTAGGATCGGGACAACGGAACTCGAGTCGCTTCTGCTTGGGTGAAGGACTGTAGACCGGGATGCGGATCGATGCGGAACGGTTACGGCGGCTGTAGGCCAGATTGACCGGAGCTTCGTAGCCAGGCACCAGTCGCTTGTAGCTGTTGGTGGTAGGGTTACAGAAGCCACACAGTGCGGGGGCATGCTTGAGCAAGCCACCGATAGCGTACATGGCCATGTCGGACATGCCAGCGTAGCCTGAGCCAGCGAACAGGTTCTGGCCACCCTTCCACAAGCTGGCGTGGACGTGCATGCCGGAACCGTTATCGCCGAAGAGAGGCTTGGGCATGAACGTTGCCGTCTTGCCGTGCCGCTTGGCCACGTTCTTGACGATGTACTTGAGCTTCAGCACATTGTCAGCCATCGTGACGAGATCATTGAAGCGGATGTCGATTTCCGCCTGTCCACCGGTGGCCACTTCGTGGTGCTGACGTTCCACCTGCATGCCGCAGGCGTTCATGATCAGCATCATCTCGGAACGCATGTCGTCCTGGGAATCAGCCGGGGCACAGGGGAAGTAGCCTTCCTTGTAGCGGAGCTTGTAGCCAAGGTTGGGGCGGCCATCGAGTTCGAACTCGCGACCGGTGTTCCAGGCGCCTTCTTCGGAATCCAGGTAGTAGTAGCCGCTGTGCTGGTTCTGGTCGAAGCGGACGGTGTCAAAAATGAAAAACTCCGGCTCGGGGCCGAAGTAGGCGACATCAGCCAGGCCCAGGCTCTTCATGTAGTTCACGGCCTTACGGGCGATGTTGCGGGGATCGCGGGAGTAGTCCTCGCGGGTCAGCGGGTCCTGAATATTACAGATGATGGTCAGGGTAGGGGTGGCAGTGAACGGATCCACGAAAGCGGTTTCAGCCTGCGGAATCACGAGCATGTCGGATTCGTTGATAGCCTGCCAGCCGCGGATGGAGGAGCCATCGAAGCCGAGGCCTTCCTCGAAGATGCTTTCTTCCATTTCCTCGCTGGGAATGGTGAAGTGTTGCCAGATGCCGGGGAAGTCCATGAAGCGGAGATCGACAGCGCGAATCTCCTTCTCCTTGATGAGCGCCAGCACTTCTTTGGGTTTCATAGAGGGACAGCTCCTGAAAACGAAAGGGACGACCTGATGGAAAACAGGGATGAGCAAAACGGTAGTTTAATCGTGAACCGCTGCTGCCAGGAAGGGAGGGAGTAGAGGCAGCGGGGTTGCTTGATGAGGAAAGTGTACGACGTTCGAGGGGAAAGCGGCAAGCGGAATGTGAGGGAATGTTGAAGAGGGAAAAAGCGGGGGTTGCCGATGGCAAAATACCCCCGAATGGGGTCCAAGCCGGCAGCCAGTGGTTGAGCTAAGCGAAGCCACCGGGCCAATTTTGCTACTTCCCCACCAGCTCCAGGGCCTCCTTCTTCAGCTTCTGCAAGTCCAGCTTGCCGCTGCCGAGGACCGGCATCTCGTCGACCTTGTAGTAATGCCGTTCATCGGGAATCCACAGGTTCGGCAAACCACACTTGGCCATCTTGGCCTGCACATCGCTGAGCACCATGTTTTCGTAGTCGATGTAGACAACCACCAGCTTCTCGCCTTTCTTTTCGTCGGGCACACCCACCACGGCGAAAACCCGGTCTGCCGTGTTCAGCACGGTGTGCAGTTCATCCTCCACCCGCACGTGAGGCACCATCTCGCCAGCGATCTTGCTGAACCGTGACAGGCGATCGGTGATGGTGATGAAGCCATCGTGATCGATCTTGGCAATATCCCCGGTCACATACCACTTGCCCCGCATGGACGCCTGGGTCAATTCCGGCTTACCGAGATACCCATCCATAACATTGGGACCATACACCAACAGCATGCCGGGCGTATCGATAGGCAGTTCCTCTTCTGTTTCCGGGTCGATCACTTTCACGACGATGCCGGGGAAGGGCTGGCCAATGGTGCCTGCCTTGTGACCCACCTGGATCACATCGCCGAGATTGACATCATCCAGATTGGACGACACAGCCGGGGCCAGTTCCGTGGTACCGTAGCCCTCATATGGTTCCAGATCAAACTTGGCTTTGAACTCCTCCCGCACCGAGCCGGGCAGTTTCTCCGCACCGGTAATAAGCAGCCGCAGGCTTGCGAAGTCGGCCTTCTCGCAGCGGCGGAGGTAGAAACGCAGGAACGTCGGGGTCGCAGCGAAGATGGTGCCGCCAAACTCCCGGCAGGCATCGCCCACTTCCTTCGCCTGCCTTGGATCAGGGAAGCAGATCGCCGAGGCGCCGGTGCACAGAGGCAGCCAGAAGCAGACGGTGTAACCGAAGCTGTGAAACAGTGGCAACACCGAAAGAAGCCGATCGGTCGAGTGCACGTCAATGGCCTGCGAGACCGATTCGATATTGGAAATGATGTTGTGATGGCTGAGCATCACTCCCTTGGGTTCGCCCGTGCTGCCGCTGGAGAAGATGATCGTTGCCAGGCTGTCCACCGTGTGACCGCCCAGGCCCAGGTAGAGGTACTCAGCTACCACGCGTGGCATCAGCAGCAGGGATAGATAGGTCCGCAGCCGCACGCCCTTGGTAATGAGCGGGGCAAAGTCTTCCAGTTCGATGATCTCGACGTCTGGACCGAAGTCGAGCTTCAGCTTGTCTTCAATCTTCTTGCGGAAGAGCCGGCTGGTGATGACATGCCTGATCTTGCATTGTCTGATCGAGGAGACCACCGATTCCAGCGATGCGGTGTAGTTCAGATTCACTGCGGTCTTGCCTAGCAGGCTTACCGCGATGTTGGCCACGCAGCCACCCACCACAGTGGGCATCAGCAGGCCGACCATCGGCACATCGCCGACCTTCTTGCCAATGAGACGCGAGAGACATACCGCCCCGGTGAGGGTTTCCAGGTAGTTGAGCTTGCGGCCCAGCTTGCCCGGCTCCATCAGGCATTGGCGGAAGCGATGCCGGTAGACCCGGCGGACAAACTCCCGATGCACTGCCACATGCTCGGCCTTCTTCATGTTGTGGCAGTCTGCCATCAGTTCCTGGATCGACTGCCGGATCTTCCACGAGGGTGTTGAAGCAGGCAGGGCCTTGCCGAAGTTGACCGTGAAGGGATAACGCCACTTGTTGGGCCACTTCTTGTAGAGCTTGCCATACCGGTAGGTGAAGATGCTTCCCCAGATGCCATCGATGCACACGGGCACCACGGGCACATCGGCTTTCTTGAGAATGTGCTCCATGCCACGCTTGAACGGCATCATCGAGCCATTCCGGCTAACCGCTCCTTCCGGGAAGATACCGACCAGTTCACCCTTGGCCAGCGCTTCCTGGGCCAGCTTCAGGGCTAGAATCATGTTCCGTGCTCCGCCATTCTCCGAGATGGGAATGACGCAGCCCAGCCGGAGCAGCCAGCCCACCGGCGAGGAATTCACATACGGGGCCCAGACCAGGAAACGGATGGGACGCGGCGAACTGAGGTAGACAAACAGCCCGTCCAGCATGCTGATGTGGTTGCAGACGATCAGTCCGGGGCCGGTGAGTGGAATGTTCTCCATTCCCACGATCTTCTTCCGATACAGCAATTTCACGATCAGCCAGATAATGCCGTGCATCACGGTGCGGCAGATCTTCCCGAAAAAGCTCAGTTTCGGCAGGTGATCCGTCGTGGAATGGTCCAGTCTGGCAGTCATAGGTATCTCAGGGCAACAGAGAGGTTACGTCGATCATACTCGTGACCGAGTCACAAAGTAACGCAGTTGGAAGGAAAAGGCTACTTGGAAATTCACCGGTTTCCACTCCTGCTTCACTGAAACGAGCCGCTCACTGAAGCACACAACGTTGCTTGCTGAAAAGGTAGGCGAGCTCCCCGCTGATAAGTAACGCCGACTTTTTCGATTTTGAGGCTTGACCGCACAACTTTGCTCTCGGTAAACTGGTAGCCTCAGGGATGAATCGGTCGCACAGGATGTCTCGTCGAGTTTTCGTCCCATGCGAGCAGTGTGATGTTTCGCCGACCGCGACGCCAGGGATTAACTCTGATTGAATTGCTGGTGGTGGTAGCCATTCTCGCCATTCTGGTGGCGCTGATGTTGCCCGCCATCATGCGTCTGCGCAGCCTGGCGGAAGAGCAGGAAGACCGCGAGCAGATGCGGGTGCTCGGCCATGCCTGGCTGGCGTATGCCCGGTCTCATCACGGACGCCCCGTCCAGCATCGCACCTCCGATCCCTACGATGCTTGGCTTAAAAAACTGACCAACTACGGCGACATTACCGATGTTCTCGTCAGCCCCGGCGATCCGCTTCGCAAGGAACGGCTGAAGTTCATGCAGACCAATCCCACGAGGCTGACCACCAGCTTTGTGCTTAACCCCTACTTCAGCACCACCATTACCGACAGTGTAACGGGCAAGCTTCTGAGCGTGGAACGACTCAGCGACTGCACCGCCCTGTCGCGGGCCATTGCCATCCTGCCCGTGAGCACACAGGCCAGCGTCCCCGGGCCGGGCTATATCTTCCCCCAGGGCTGGCTGGTTCCTCCTGTCACCGCTGCCTGGGCCCGCACCACGGGCCGCTTCGGCATCCAGCCCGACCGCTTCGCCAACCCCGGCGACCAGGTCCCCGGCCGCGCCAACTACTTCTTCGCCGATGGCCACGTCGAACCTGTCACCGCCGACCGCATCAAAGCCTGGATCGACGCCGGCCAGCAGTTCCTGATTCCGCAGCAGTAGTCAATCACTTCCGTGGCACAGCAAACTCAAGATCCTGCCGGGCACCTGGCTTGAACCAGTATTGAAAGTGTGGCGTGGTCCGGGCCAACTGGAACCCCTTCAGGTGTTCCGCCACCTCAGGCCACTCGATCATCGGCACGTAGGGCGTCGGAAACACCATGATCTCGGCACGGGACATCTCCTGCTGGAATCCATGGCGTTCCCATTCCCGGGCGGGCAAGCGAAGATACGACCAGGTTGGCACCCCGCGAACGCCAAGCAGCACCGCGGGAGCCCCTTGCTTGGTCACGAACAACAGCACTTGCTCTTTCGCCAACTGCTCGATCTGCTCCAGTTCCTGATGATACTCCGTCGCCATGAAGAGCCCATGCCTGTCGGGAAAGCTCTGCTTCTTCTTCCAGTTCTGCGTGCTGTTTGTCACCGTCGGCACCAGGCTGCACACGGTGAGCACCATCAGCACCGGCAGGAAGTATCGGGAAATGTGTCCCCGCTGCGAGAGGGCCGCCGCGATGCCGAACACCAGCAAATATGGCTCATACAGCCATGACCACTCATTGCCGAAGAGCACCAGGATGAAAATCACATGCAGCAGCCCGCACAGCACAAGGCAAATCTGCTGCAGCGTGGCCGTTCGCGTGCTGAGCCCGCGGACAATCGCCAGGCTGGTCTGATGTAACAGATAAAGCGTGCCCGCGACCCAAAGGCCGGCAGGCGTCAGCAGATAGTGCTTAATCAACTGGGGCAGATCGCTAAAGGGAGGCAGCCAGAACAGCGAACCCTGAGTGAAGAAACCGTGGGACACCTCCTGATATCCCTGCATGGCGGAGAGGGGCAGCAAAGTATGGAGGTACACCTGCCAGCCCCAGGCCCCGCAGACATAGCCCGAATAAACAAGCAGCAGAATCAGCGAAGGCAGCATCTGCCTCGCTACCTCCCAGGTTCGCTGACGCCATCCAACTGCATCACTGCGGATGAACATCAGCAGGATCAGGAACAGTCCCACGAAGTATGCCAGGGCCGGCTTGAAGAGCAGGGCCAGCGTGGCCAGAAACAATGCACCAGTGTACCGCCGCTTCAGCGCCAGAGAGAGTGAGAGGATCACCAGGGCCGACTCCATGGTGTGGGCCGTGGTGAACCATAGAAAGCAGAACAGGTACGGGGACGACAACAGTACCAGCCCCAGCAACGGCTTACTGCGGTGCCAGCCCATCGATAACATCAGATCCGCCGTCCCCCAGGCCAGGAGCAGCCGACACAGCATATTGAGCAGATGATTCGACCAGGGGGTATATCCAACAACACCATACCACACCCGGTTGACCCAAAGGGTGCCAAATCCATAGTAGTAGTTGAAATCGAGCCAGGGCGTCGCGCCCCGGTCCATCAACTCGGCTGCCATCAGACTACTGCCCGTATCGCCATAGTAATAATGCACCTCATTGTAATGGTTGGGCAGCGTCGCAACATGATATACCAGGCACAGCAAAGCGAGCACGACAAAGAGCTGTAATCGCGACACACAATACTCCCGACAAATCCATCAGCATCTTCTGCAGTCTAACACACAATCACCTCCACCGTTGTCAAAACAGTTGGCAGGCATGTGCCACGTCGAACCCGTCACCGCCGACCGCATCAAAGCTTGGATCGACGCCGGCCTGCAGTTCCTGATCCCGCAGCAGTAGCCAATCAACTGAATATGCACTCTGATTTTGTGGTACAGACATTCCAGTCTGTGCGATCGGGTGTTTGTGGACGAAATCCGTGCCACGGATGTGATGTACTCATCTCATCCGTGTTCGATAACATGGGTAGTGTTCTTCAAGGTGCGCTTCATTGGCTGGACCAACGGCAGCCCTTGATCATGCTTAACAAAGAATCGTTGCCTTTGATAAATGCTATAGGGTGAGTCGTAGTGCCAGTACGGAGGAAAGGAGTACCTCACCTCCTTGGCACAGCAAACTCAAGATCCTGCCGGACATCTGACGAGGTGAACAATGACAATGCCTGGAAACGCTATTATGGATCAACTGGAACTAGAGGGCTATGACAGGGATTGGTTCGCGAAATGCAAAAGTCACCTTTGTCATTTTGCAACTATGGGGGAAGGTCCAGTGCCTGTTAGCATCTGCAACGACCCGTTTTCGTATCATAGAATACTAGATTATTTCCAAAATGATGCACTGGATACATCTGGATATGTAATCAATAATAACTTGCAACACCTACTTGGCAAAAAGATTGCTAATATGGATGAGTTTACCAGATCATTTGCCTCATATACAAGGAAAGGGCTGTATTCATTTATGCCGATTATCAGCGATGACTATCCAGTGAAGAAGTATGTGCTGGTATCTTATCCTGCCATACCTTTAGATGTGGAAAACATTCCTGGCAACATAATAGATTGCATACGTTTTACGCTAGGGAATATTGAAGAAGTTATAGATATCGAATTATTAATGCCATTTATTACAAATTAGAGAAGTTCGTGGCAGGCCAGGGTAGCACTGCACTGCATGAGATTGTTGTGGCACTGTTTTCTGTATTTCGAAAGCAGTGCAAGTCACAAGAAGGTGCTGCGTGATCCAGACACTGCACTCGGCGTACCGAGTACAGCGTCACAAAAATTACTACGCAAACAGCGACGTCACCGACTGTGCCTGCACCAACTCGCGGGGCTGGTTCAAATGGTTATACACAATCGTGTGCGGGTCGATGCCGAAGGCGTGGTAGATGGTCGCCAGGATTTCGATGGGGTGCACCGGGTCCTTCTTCGGACTGCTGGCGGTCTTGTCAGACTCGCCATGCACGTAGCCCCGCTTGATGCCGGCACCACCCATGATCGCGGTGTAGCAGTACGGCCAGTGGTCGCGGCCGTCGGCACTGTTGCCATTGCCACTGGTGCTGACCCCCTTCTGCGGGCTGCGGCCAAACTCCCCGATCACCACCACCAGCGTATCCTTGAGCAGGCCACGCTGATCGAGATCAGTGAAGAGGCCAGACAGGCCCGCATCGAGCATCGGGGCTGACTGGTTCTTCATGCGCTTGGTCAGTTCCACGTGGTGATCCCACGAGTGGTTATCGGAGTTGGCCACCTTGGGCCAGATGACCTCGACCACACGGGTGCCCGCTTCCACCAGGCGGCGGGCAAGCAGCAGGCTCTGGCCGAAGGTGTTGCGGCCGTAGCTGTCGCGCAACCTGGCGTCTTCCTGGCTGAGGTCGAACGCTTCGCGGGCCTTCCCGGAGAGCACCAGGGACAGGGCCTTTTCATAGTAGGGCCCGAGGTTGTATTCCTGCACCGCTTTGTCGACTTCAGGCATGCCGGCGTTGATGGTGTCGCGGAGCTTGGCCCGGCGCTGCAGGCGGGAAGCAAACACTTCCGGACGCAGCTTGAGGTCATCGACCCGGATGCGTTCCATCTTCGACATGTCGAGATCGTCGCCATCGGGGTAGAGCGTGTAGGGATCAAAGGCCCGGCCGAGGAACCCGGCGGTGCCACCCTTGCCCACCACGTTCGATTCCTGCAGCGGGCGAGGCAGCATGACAAACGGCAGCATCGGCTCTTCGGGTGGCTTGAGGCGGGCGATGTTCGAGCCGAAGTTGGGGAAGTCCTTGGGATCAGGCGGCTCGAGCTGGCCCGAGGGGCTGACCTTGTCGGTCGTGTAGCCGGTCATGAGCTGGTAGATGGCAGCGGTGTGATTGAAGAGGCCGTTGGGCGTATAGCTCATGGAGCGGATCATGGTGAACTTGTCGTTCACCTGGGCCAGCTTCGGCAGCACTTCGGTGAAGTTGATGCCGGTCAGCTTGGTCTTGATCGGGTTGAATGCGCTGCGGACATTTTCCGGCACGTTCTCCTTCGGGTCCCACAGGTCGAGGTGACTGGGCCCACCTTGCAGGTAGACCATGATCACGCTCTTGGCCTTGCCGAAGCCCGCAGCGGACTTGCCTTTCGGCTCGGTCTTCTCCGAGGCCTGGGCCGACTGCAGCCGGAACAGGGTGCCCAGGCTGATGCCCAGGAGGCCCGAGCCGCCGACCCGCAGGATATCGCGGCGGCTGGCCCCCAACTGGCGGTCGCACAGGTCTTTACCAGACTGACCGGGAACGATGATCATGATTCACTCCGTATAGTAGACGCGGCTTCCAGCCGCGTAAGCGACGACTCGTGGTTCTGCAACATGGCTGAAACCTGGAGTCATTCGCACTGGTTGCACCATTACTTTGTGTTGCAGACGCGGCGAGACGCCGCGTCTACTTTAGTGGTTGAACAGAAACGCCGGGCTGTTGATCAACGCCCACGCCAGGTCTTGCGCGGCGGTGAGGCGTGGGTTAGTCTGTTGCTGTTTGCTCATCTCCAGATCAGCTCGCAGTTGCAGCAGCTTGCTGTCGGTTGACACCGGCTTGCTGACTTCCACCAGTTGTGCCTTGAGTTCTTTCACTTTGGGATCGATGGGAAGCGGCATGCGGGCCTGGGCCAGGTCGGTCTGGACCTTGCTCAGAGCTGGGTCCGCATTGCGATAGAACTTCAGCAGCAGTTGCTTCTGTTCCGGGCTTTGCTTGTCAGCGGCCAGGTCCAGGATGCTGCGGAACTCATCCGCCAGGCCCAGGGTGATAGGCTTTGCTTTGGTAGTAGCAGCCGAGAGGCGGAAGCGGCCAATGGTGTGGTCCAGCAGGTTGAACCGGTGCACCAGTTTGAAGGTCAGCACGCTGCCTTCCTCGAAGCCGATAGGTTCCTTGAGCTGGAAGACCACCCAGTGAGTGATGCCGGTGACAGGCACCACGGCCCAGCCTTTCTGATCATTGGTTTTACCATCGATCAGGAACTCGGGGCCGAAGCTTTCCTGCGAGTAATCAGCCAGGGCTTTGGTGATCTCCACTTTCTTCGCTTTGCCCGGGTCGTTGCGGGGAGCGATGGTGACTTCAAACTCGGAGAGCACGAAATTGCCATTGGGTGCCCGGCCTGGTCCCTGGCTGGGCAGCTTGTCGTCCATCAGCACTTCCAACCGCAGGGCAGTGATGCCCCTGACTTCAGTGCTGGCTGTTACCGTGTAGTCCGACTTCTTCAGCTCGCCGCTGGCCACCAGGGAGAGGTCATCCCGCTTGGCAATGCTCGAGCCATTGGTGGCAGAGTAGCTGGATGGATTGAAGCGGAACCATTCGATCTGCGTAGCCTTGGTCTTCTGGTACTCTGCAGCCTTGGCACTGAGGATGCTGCTTTCAAGCTTCTGCTGCTCAGCTTCAAGGGATTTGACCTTGGCGAGCCGCTGTTTTTCCATCTCTGCCCGGGCGGGGGCGATGGCCTTTTCATGAGCTTCCAGTTCAGCCTTGGTCTTGTTGATGGCTGCGGTCCGATCAGCTTCCTTCTTCGCCAGCACCGGTGCCCACCACTTTTCCCGTTCCTCAGCTGCCTTGACCAGCGCTTGATGGTCAACACTGATTTCGCGGAAGATCTTGTGGGCTTCTTCCTTCTCCATGGTGGTGGCAGGGCGATTGAGGATGCGCAGGAAGAGCTGGTTGATGAGTTTGTCGTCGTCTTTCTCCGCAGCCACCAGTTTGACGAGCTCGTTCTGCGTATCGCTGATGGCATCGGCAATGGTTTGACCATTGACCAGGGCCATCACGGGCCCCAGTTGCAGGCCGGAACTGCGTTCACATTCGCAGGCACTCTCCCGCACCGGGCGGCCCAGCGTGGAGAGGAACCCGGTCGGCAGTTCCACGCCGACATCTGGCAGGGCGGCGGCACGGGTACCCGCGGGTACACCGGGGATCTTGGTGACAGCCCCGGTGACTCGGTACACCGTATCATAGAGCACTTCCGCAGGCAGCCGCTTGGCGGTGGCATGCGAGAAGTTGTGCTTGTCGTCAGCGTTCCAGCGGTTGCTGGTCACTGCCAGTTGATAGGTGCGGGACTTGGCAATGAGGGCCATCAACTGCCGCACGTTGAAGTTGCTCTTGATGAACTCAACTGTGAGGTAGTCGAGCAGTTCCGGGTTCGAGGGCGGGTTGCCTGCCCGGATATCGTCGAGCGGTTCGATCAGGCCGACGCCATGCAGATAACCCCAGATGCGGTTGACGTAGCTGCGGGCGAAGTACTGGTTGTCGCGAGCAGTGATCCACTGGGCCAACTGGTCACGACGGGCTACCGGCAGAGCCCGGGCGTACCACGGCACCTGCTTGCCAGGTTCGACTTTAGCAGGGTAGGGAAACTTCGGGGCAGTGACCTGCTGGGTGCGATCATGCTTGATCTCACCGGTCGGCATGTCTTCGACCATTTCATAGAAGGGCTTGGCTCCCTCGACATCGGTGCCGCCGATCCTGCGATTGTTGCTGGCCGGATCGCTCTTCAGCTGCACCTGGGCGAAGAACGCAGCAGTCTGGTAGTAGTTGTCCTGGGTCCAGCGTTCGAACGGATGGTCGTGGCACTTGTTGCAGTTGAAGCGTACACCCAGGAAGAGGTGGGTGGTGTTCTCCATCATCGCTGTCGGGTCGCGGAGAATCTTGTAGTACGCTGCGGCAGGGTTATCCTTGTTGGAGCCTCTGGCAGTCAGCACCTTGCGGACGAACTGGTCGTAAGGAGTGTTTTTCTCCACTTCGTTGCGAATCCACTGGCGGAAGGCAGCAGCACCTTCCGGAGCAAGGAACTTGCGGTTCACCTGCAGCAGATCGGCCCATTTGTTGGTCCAGTAGTCAACGAAATCAGGCGAGCCGATGAGCTTGTCGATCAGGGCTTCGCGTTTCTTCTTGCTGGGGGCAGGATCTTTCTCAAAAGCAACGATAGTTTCAGGTGAGGGAGGCAAACCGGTGAGATCCAGGTGGACACGTCGGATGAAGTCGAGATCGGAACAGAGTTCCGAGGGCAGGATCTTCATCCGCTGCCACTTGGCTGCCACCAGTTCATCAATGCGGTTGTAGCTTTCAGGCTGCTTCCAGACAAAGCCGGTGCGGTCGCCCATCACCGTGAGCGTGGTAGCTGCGTAGGCACCTTCGAAGCGGGCGAGAATGGGAGCTTCACCGCGGCGGACAGCGGTGAGCAGGCTGGCCTTGTTATGCGTAGCCACCTCAGTGTTACCACTTTCGACGATGGCTTCCTGGGTGACATCCCGTTTTTCGCCATTGGTGTAAGTGGCGATGATGCGGAACTGCTGCTTGCTGCCTTCCCGCTGGATGATGGGGTTCCTGGGCAGGATCTCGATCTCCTTCACCCGGGGCGAATCGGTCTTGAGCGTCGCACCACTGGCGATCCAGCGTTTGAGGATTTCGTAGTAAGCCTGGCCTTCCTTTGTCAGTTGTCCGCCTACGTGCGGTACACCTGCGGAAGCCTTCATCAGCATCAGGCTGGATTCAGGGCTAGCCACATTGGTACGCCGGGCAGCCAATTCATCGGTGAAGGCACGTACGTCGTAAATGGGATCATAGCCCCGCAGGCTGAGTTTGAAGCCCGCCTTGCCCGCCTGCGCTCCATGACAGGTGCCGGTGTTGCAGCCCATCTTGGACAGGATCGGCATCACATCGTGAATGTAATCGATTCTGGGATTGTCGTAGTTGGCGACATCCACCTGGATAACTGTGGAGACGTTGCCCAGGCTCATCTTCACCTGGCTTGCCCCGTTGGCCTGCGGACGTATGAGACCGGTAGGGTCAATGGCGATTCCACCCGAGCTGATTTCAAATCGCAGTTGCCGGGTGACGTCTACACTATCGATGCTGCCATCCGCCGCACGCACTTTACCGAAGACGACCAGTTGGGCGTAATCGAACGGCCCCTGGAGGACGATATGTCTGGCCAGAGGTTCCAGGCTCACCAGCGTAGTGTCTGTGGGCAACTTTTCGGACGTGACTGGTTCCTGAGGCCGGGCCGCAGCAATCGTGCTGCTAGCGGCTGACTTCTCCAGCTTGGGTGCAACCGGGCTGGTCTTCAGCAGCTTGCCTGATTTGGTTTCATACTGTCGCAGTTGACCATCGGCCCCGGTGACTGCGACGCTCTCTCCGTTGGGATGGAACGCTACAGCAAAGAGGGCAGCGTTCTCCGTCCTGGCAGAGGCGAGCAGTTTCACCCCCCCCACGTGATAGTCTTCCAGTTTCTTCTTCTCAGCAGCGTTACGGCCAAAGACCTCCTTGGCCATGATCTTCTTCAGCTCATCAGGGAACTTGGTATCGAACTCGTAGCCGTAGATATTCAGTGTGCCCAGGCCATCGAGACTGCTGACAGCAGCAATGCGCTTGCCATCGCGGCTGACAGCCACGCCATTCACGCGACCCGGCATCGCGGGCAATTCACGGATGAGGTTGGAGTCGTCCCCGATTTTGCGTTCGACATCGCGGAAGATACGGTAGACCTTGGGTTTGCCATCGGCCCCACCAACCACGAATTCATCACGGGTGGGATGCATGGCAACGGCACTGATGCCACCGCGCAGAGCACCAGGGGTGATGGAGGTGATGTTGTCCACGAACCGCTGGGTCGCCACCTCGGTCAGCTTGGTGGTCATATCCCGGCTGACGGACACCAGGTGCGTGCCTTTGGGGTTGAACGCCGTATCGAGCGGCCAGTCACTGTGCGAACCCTGCTGCAAGACCTGTTGACCGGTCTTGGCATCAATGGCCCGCACCGTGTTGTCGGCACAGCCGAAGGCAACCTTGCTTCCATCAGGGGACCAGCTCACCCCGTAGAGCGTATCGAACCCCTGACTGACAGAGAGGACTAACTTCTTGTCGGCGATTTTCCAGATCTGCACTTCCCCCTGGCGGGCAGGCAGACCACCAGCCACCGCGAGGTATTCGCTGTTGGGCGAGAACCTGAGCGACTGAATGCGTTCGGACAGGCCAATGAGCCGGGCTTCGAGCTTGCTCATGTCTGCGGTGTAGAGCAGCACTTCATGGAAGCCTGCTATGGCCAGGTACTTGCCATTGGGCGAATAGTCGATGGCAGAAACAACAGGCGGGCGCGTGTAAACGGGCGGCTGGGCAGCACTGTAGGCCTTCACCGGCAGTGAATCATCCCTGGCACCCTGGGCGATCCAGCGCTTGATCAAATCGAGTTCAGCATCGCTCAACGGGGCCCGACCATCAGGAGGCATCTTGGCTTTGCCCTGGATGGGGGTGATGTCGGTCAGCAGCCTGCTCTGTTCCGGATGGTGGGGGACAATGGCCTTATCGCCTGATTCGCCACCAGCCAGCAGCTGGGCAAAGCTGGTCATGATGTAACCCGATTTGGCTTTGGCAGGCTGATGGCAACCCTGGCAATGGGCCTGGAATATAGGCCGAATCTGCTTGTCGTAACTGATGGGCTTGGCATCGTCCGCCAGAGTCAGCGAAGGAGCTACACAGGCCAACCATACGACGAACCAGCGGCTGGGAAGAGACAGCATAAGCAGGCATTCCTGGTGGATATCAAACGCAAACGGTAGGATCGCAGGCAGATAGTACAGTTTACCTGATCCTGCTCAGGCTGCAACAGAATTCAGGCCATAGCGTCAATTCCCTCAATTTAGCCCCCGTGCTATTCAGGCGTGGGGGCGGGCGGTAGCTTGATGACTTCTACGATCAAGTGTTCTGAAGAAAGTGAACAACAGCTTAATGACTATTTCTTAGCAGCCTTTACAGGCACACTCACCGTCAGCCAAAGATCGCTCGTTGTAATCCCAAAGTCACCTAGTGAGGCAGAAGCCACAATAGCCTTCGGCCCCTTGGCCACGATGCGAAAAGGACCGTTCGATGCTACAGTGGATTCCAGCCGCAGGGTCACCGTCTTGACAGCATCCTTGCCCGTGGTGCTGTGCACTTTCCACTTCACCCCACCGGGCAGGCCTTCAACCTGCAGAACGGGTGTTTCCGCATAGCCATCGATTGCAGTCACCTTGACCGGAATATCGAGCGGCTTACCTGCTGTCAGTGAGAAGCGGTCAGCATCCACTGTTAAGGTGAACCGTGGCTCGGCTGGGAAGACACGCAGCAGCACCACCTGCCGCCAGCCGCTCCGGCCATGCAGGTCGCGGACAGCCAGGGTGTAGATACCATCGGCAGGGGGCGTGAAACTCGTCTTCACATCGGCATGCAAAGCTGCTGCCTCTGCCCGGTGTACTTCCTTACCCGCGGCATCGTGAAGCGTTAGCACCGGGTCGGTCTCCAGTCCCAGCGTCTGGCTGAGCGCTTCCAGGTACACCTTCTTGCCTTTCTGAAGTGACACCTGCGTGCGATAGACAGGCCGCTTGGTAGTCAGCGGAGCCGTGACACTGCTCGGGACCGACAAAACCCGGGATGTCCGATCATCCACTGAATCGTCAAACACCGTCCAGTGTTCCTGCTGGATGGCTGCCATGCCGCTGGCTGCCGGGTGATAGACGTGAGTGAATTCACTGCCCAGCTGTACTCTGCCAACCTGCGTCTGCGAGTTGAGATTCCACCCTTGCAGTCGCAGGAGCGTGGAGTCATCGCCCCTAGCCAGGGGCAACACATGATCAAGAAACGGCCCGGTGGTGAGCGTCAGCCGGTAGAAGTAGAGGTCGCCCCCGGAGTAGCGGATGGAACTATCGGGGTTGGCGGGGAAAGCGAACACGCGAACGAGGTACTTGCCATCGCGAGGGGCAGTAAACGTAATCTGCGGATCGAGCCCATGGTAATCGTGGTTCTGCGTGATGACGGTGCCGGAACTGTCGGCCAGTTGCATCACCATGTCAGCAGCGGAGCGAAGCGTATGGTGCGATTCCACCGACGCAACCAGTGTCTGGCCTTTCTGGAGTGACACCGAGTAACCATCGAGGTCGCCATTCTTGTTGAGCTTGCCGTTGACCACAGCTGGCAGTGCGACGGGCTGTGCCTTGGCGAGGGTATCGTTCGGCTCAGCTTCCATCACTTCGGGCAATGTGCCGACGATGAACGGTCGCAAGCCACTGGCTCCTTCAGCCGAGTAGCAGCGGAGCCAGTAGACGCCGGGCACCAGGCCTTCGTTCAGCTTGATGATGAGCTTGCCCTTCTCCTTGCCACAGGTGATGGAGATCAGAGGGCTACTGGTCCAGAACTGAACCGGCCAGGTATCGAAGCTGCCGATGGCAGTGACTTCCACGGTGGTGCCGTGCTGGCCGCCAGCGGGGACGAGTCCCGTCACCGCGGGTGGCGCTGCCTGGATAGACGCGGTGACAATCAACAACAGACCAAGTGCGAGCCGCATCAACCCATCAACTCCTTGATCGGAGTCGGATCACTGACGAGGTGAGACGGTCTGCCATTGGGAGCATAGAGAATCTTGCCTGGATCGATGCCTAGCTTGGCATAGATAGTTGAAGTGAAGTTCTCAGGCGAGAGCACCCGTTCCACTGCGGCGAAGCCTTGGCGATCGGTCGCGCCGATCACCTGCCCGCCAGGCGTCTTGCCACCCGAGAAGAGTACGCTCATAGCGTTCGACCAGTGATCGCGGCCACCATCCTTATTGATCTGGGGCGTGCGGCCAAACTCACCGAGGGCGATAACCATCGTGCTTTCAAGAAGACCTCTCTGGTGGAGATCGTGGATCAGAGCAGCAACCGTCTGATCCCACGTAGGCAGCCGCTTCTTGAGTGTCTCAAAGAGCTTGGTGTGATGATCCCAGCCACCATCGTACAGAGTGATGAAGGGGACACCCGCTTCGACGAGGCGGCGAGCCAGGAGTGCTCTCTGGCCGAAGCCATTGCGGCCATAAGCATCACGCACCGCATCGGGTTCTTTGGAGATGTCGAAGGCAGCCTGGGCCTGTTTCGACTGCATCAGCTTGCTGGCCTGCTGATAGTGTTCATCGAGACCAAGTGCTGGGTCAGCGAGGTTCTTGTCGAGTAGCCGCTGGAAGTGATCGACCTCTTTGCGTAGATCGCACCGCTCTGTGAAGCGGTCGGCACTGAGTTCAGTCGGAATCGTCACATCACGCACGCGGAAGTTCTTGTTGTTCGGATCGCCATCAACCACGAAGGGAGCATACTGGGCACCAAGGAAGTTGGGACCACCGGAGCGAGACATGGATGGCATGGAGAAGTAGGCAGGCAATCCAGCCGGAGCGCCAATCTCTTGCGCAACGACAGAGCCGAGGCTGGGGTGGAAACTGACGAAGGCACCACAGCCGACCGGGATGCGGGGTGGTGCCCCGGTCATCATGTAGTGGTTGCCTGCCCCATGGTTACCCTGATCGTGCCGGATAGAACGCACCAGGGCGATCTTGTCCATCAGCCCGGCCAGCTTCTTCATGTGCTCGGAGACGAAGATACCGGGAACCTTGGTGGGCAGTGGCCTGAACTCGCCTCGTATCTCGCTCGGTGCGCCGGGCTTGGGGTCAAAGGTCTCGTAGTGAGTCGGGCCACCATCCATCCAGATGAGGATGCACGACTTGGCCACAGCCTGAGGCCTGGTGCCTTCGCGGGCTTGTGCACGCAAGGCGGTAGCCAGGCCACCACCGAGCAGAGTGCCCAGCCCGATCTGCAGGCAGTCGCGGCGAGTAAAGCCGGCACAATTTGACCAGAATGCCATGGCGCTAGTCCTTAAGGACGAATTCGGGGGTATTGAGCAAGGCCCACAGGATATCTTCGAGTATCTGCTTGCGGGGTTTCTTCGGATCGTCAAACCGCTTGAGCAGCGACTGACGTTCCATGTTGGTAGGAAGCCTGCAGTAGGCAAGCAGGTACAACTCCTCCACCAGAGCTGCAGGGCTTAGTTTGCTTTTCGACAGTTGAGCCAGTCGGCCTTCGTCGGAACTGATCTTTCGCTGCAGGTTCTTTGCATTCATCAGGTGCAAAGCCTGCACGACACTCGTATCGTTCGTCCGTTCACAGGGAGGGTCCTGGTTGGGATCAGGCCGGCTGAAGCTGTCGAGGAAGGTGGAAGGCACTCTCGCCGTCCAGAGTTCCATCGCCCGTGCTCCGGCTGGCATCGCATCAAACTGCTCCGGCACACCAGTGATATCTGAGTAGGCATCGAGCAGTACCTCGGCCCGAATCCGCTGGCGGTAGTGCCTGCTGTAGTTGCGGCTGTCCCCCACGCTCTCGGGCCTGGGAACCGAACTCAGGCTGTAGACATAGCTGCTGGTGATCGTCTTGAGCAGCTTCTTGATGTCGTATCCATTCGCCTTGAAGTCTGCAGCAAGAGCATCCAGGAGTTTGGCACTACTGGGCGGATTAGTGGCACGCATGTCATCGACAGGTTCGACGATGCCTCGGCCCATTAGATCAGCCCAGACGCGGTTGACCATCACCCTGGCGAAGTAGGGGTTCTCGGAACTGGTCATCCATTCTGCCAGTACAGCACGAGGGTCCTGCTCGGTGGGGATCTTCATGGATTTGCCCAGCAAAGGCGTGGGTTCCAGGACTTTGCCAGAGATGGGGTGCTTCACCTGTCCGCTGGGCCGGGTGAAGACAATTTCCTCGCCGCCAGAAATGGGTGTGGAAATACCTGCTCCCTTGAAACCGACACGGCCGAAGAAGGCAGCGAAGCTGTAGAAATCCTGCTGGCTCCACACTTCAAACGGATGGTGATGACAGCGGGCACAATCGAGCCGCACACCGAGGAACAGTTGGCTGACCATCGTCGTGATTTCGTCAGGCTCGCGGCGGTCGCGGAACATCACCACGGCACCATCACGGAAGCTGCTGCCCTGGGCAGTCACGAGCTCTCGCACCATCTGGTCGTACGGCTGATTCCGTCGGAAGGCATCCCGCAGCCACTGATCCAGGTTCATGGTTGCCTTGATGCCTACCCGATAGGGATTGGGGCGAATCAGGTCAGCCCATTTGTTGGCCCAGTAATCGACATACTCCGGGCGTGACAGCAGGCTGTCAATCAGTCGGCTGCGTTTGTCGGTTCGGGTATCCTGCAGAAATGCTCGCGATTCCTCGGGACTCGGTTGCCTGCCGATGAGGTCGAGTGAGACTCGGCGGAGGAAAGTAGCATCGCCGGCTTGCTCTGCCGGGGTGATGTTCAGTTGCTGAAGCTTGTCCCAGACCAGACCATCGATGAAGTTGTACCGAGGCAGCCTGGCGTAGAGTGATGCATCAGGCTTGCTGGGAAGGGGAATGAGGACGTTGCTCACTGCAAACAGATTCTGGTATCGGGCCATGATCGCAGCTTCGCCCGGCAAGGTGCCTGCCTGAACGATGCCTTGTTCATTCACCCCGGCGTACGTGCTGTCGTTCGACTGGTACGTTGTCATCTGGGTGACATCATCGGTGGAACCTTCCGAGTAATGGGCAGTGACAGTGAGAGGCTGCTTGCTACCGGGAGCCAGACTCTTCTCCGTTGGGTTGACTGAAATTCGCAGCAGCTTGGGAGCAGTGGCTGGGGTGCGAGGCACTCCACTGGCAATCCACTGCACCAGTTGCTGATAGGCGTCGCTCTCTTTCCTCAGACGTTTGCCACCGCCATGCGGCAGATCGCCTGTTGCCTTGCGAAGGAGCAGACTTTGCGTAGGTGCAGCAGGGAAAACCCGTCGGCCTCGCCCTTCCTGCGTGATGGCGTGGTAGTCGAAGTCATGATCGAAGGCAAGAAGCGACAAGGCAAAGCCATTCTGCCCGCGAGCCTTGCCGTGGCAGGCCCCGGTATTGCAGCCCATTCTGGTCAGAATGGGGACAACATCCCGTTCAAACGTGATGACCTTGGCCTCCGCCCTATATAAGGGGCCAGGCAACGCCAGTAGACAACAGCTTGTCAGATACCAAAGCAGGTAGGTCATGCTCATGCAGGGAGGGACGCAGGCAGCGATTCACCACAACAACGGTGGTGGGTAGGTATTGAAAGTATAGCCGATGGTGCGGGGAGATGCACTAGGAATCTGCCGACGAAGTAGGGCACCCAAGGCCGACGCATTTCGATTCACTTGAAGGGTAGCATTCGGTCGTGGCAGTGGACATTGCCTTGGAACTGGTTTGATAGACTTCCGATCCTGGCGCAAACCTTGTGAATCTTTCAGAATTCTGGGGGAACGTAACAGCGATATTTCGCATGATAGGGTAGCCCCAGGGAACAAGCCATGACCCCCGAATCCCTCTTCCATGCAGCTCTCGCCAAGTCCGACCCCATCGAGCGTTCGGGATTTCTCGATGAAGCATGCGGTACCGATCAGAAACTCCGTCAGGAGATCGAAGCCCTGCTCCAAGCCCACGCAGGCTGCGGCGAGTTCATGGGGAAACCTGCAGTGGAACAGACAGCCGCATTCGATCCTGATAACACCACTGGTTTTAGTCTTCAGACGATAGACCAAATCGGTCCCTACAAGCTGCGTGAAAAGCTGGGCGAAGGGGGCATGGGTACTGTCTATGTCGCAGACCAGAAGGAACCCGTGCAGCGCCGCGTGGCGATCAAGCTGATTAAGGGTGGAAGTGACAGCAAAGGGTTGCTGGCACGCTTTGAACAGGAACGTCAGGCACTTGCCTTGATGGATCACCCGAACATTGCCAAGGTCTTCGATGCAGGTGTGTTTGAAAGAACGCCTTACTTCGTGATGGAACTGATCAAAGGAGTGCGAATCACCAAGTATTGTGATGATGCCAGGCTCAGCCCGAAACAACGTCTCGAACTCTTCATCCCGGTATGCCAGGCGGTGCAGCATGCTCACCAGAAGGGCATCATCCATCGTGATCTCAAGCCCAGCAACATCCTCATCGGTCTGTACGATGGTAAGCCGATCCCGAAGATCATTGATTTTGGTGTTGCCAAGGCCACCGGTTCGCGTCTGACCGATCAAAGCATCTACACCGAGGTGGGCAGTCTTGTCGGCACACTCGAGTACATGTCGCCGGAGCAGGCGGAACTCAACAATCTCGACATCGATACCCGCAGTGACATATATGCCCTGGGTGTCATTCTCTATGAACTTCTCACAGGGAGCGTTCCCTTCAGTCGCAAAGACCTCGCTGCAGCCGGTTTTGGCGAAATGCTTCGCGTCATCAAGGAAGTCGAGCCGACCAAGCCGAGTACGAAACTCTCCGGCTCCGGAACGTTACCCAGTATCGCTGCCAGCCGGCAGACTGAACCAGCCAAGCTGAGTTCCATAGTACGTGGCGAACTCGACTGGATCGTGATGAAGTGCCTGGAGAAGGATCGTGGCAGGCGCTACGAGACAGCCAATCAGCTGGGGATGGAGATTCAGCGTTATCTGGCGGATGAACCGGTGCTGGCGGGCCCACCCAGTGCGGGGTATCGGTTGAGGAAGTTTGTGGCCAGGAATAAAGGGAAAGTGATTGCGGCGGGCCTGGTGTTCCTGACGCTCGTCGCTGGGATAGCCGGGACGAGTTGGGGATTGTACCGCGAAGCCCAGCGTGCCGAAGGCGAGAGGTTGGCCAAGCTGGACGCTGAAAAGGCTGCCGCGGCTGAACGAGTCGCCAACGAGCAAACGCAAAAGCGGCTGAAGCAGATCGAGAAGGGTAACGCCGTCCTCACCGCGGTATTCGACGACCTGAACATCATCTACGTGAAGGAAGGCAAAGAACCGCTGGAGGCAGTGTTGGCCAAGCGGCTGGTGAAGGCGGGCGGTCAACTCGAGGGCGATTCGGTCGGCGACCCCCTGGTGGTGGCCAGCTTACAGTTCAGACTTGGCAAAGCACTTGACAGCCTAGGCCATTCTCAAGAGGCAATACCTCTGTTTCTCAAAACGCGTGAAACCCGCCTGGTTAAACTTGGAGCCGAGCATCCCGACACGCTTTCAAGCATGAATGCGCTTGCCATGGCGTATCATACGGCTGGGAAGTCGGAATTGGCCATTCCGCTGTTCGAAGAGGCGTTCAAGCTACAAAACGCCAAGCTTGGCTCTGAACATCAAGATACAGTCGCAACGATGCACAACCTTGCTCTGGCTTACAAAGGTACCGGGAAATTGGACCTGGCCATTCCACTCCTTGAGAAGTCACTCAGGATTAGTCAAAAAACTCGCGGCTTAACTGATCCCGGTACTGCATTGTTCATGCAAAACCTGGCTGGAGCGTACCAAAATTCACGGAGATTCGATTTAGCCCAGAAACTCTATAAGGAGGCATTCGAGCAGCTCAAAACCAAAGTCGGCCCCGACCATCCATTCACTCTAAATGGTATGTATAACCTAGCCAGACTCTATTTTGATACTGGGAGACTGGATCTGGCACAACCTCTCTTCGAGGAAACTCTCAGACTCCAGAACGCCAAGCTCGGTTCCGATCATCCAAACACTATCCTCACCAAACAAAGTCTTGCCAGGGTTTATTTTGATATCGGGAAGCTAGATTTGGCACAGACTCTCTACGAGGAAACTCTCAGGCTCCAGAACGCCAAGCTCGGTTCCGATCATGCAAACACTATCCTCACCAAACAAAGTCTTGCCAGGGTTTATTTTGATGTCGGGAAGCTGAATTTGGCACAGTCTCTCTACGAGGAAACACTCAGACTCCAGAACGCCAAACTTGGACCTGACCATCCTTACACGCTCGACTGTATAGAGGGTCTTGCCGAAACCTTTCTTGAATCCGGAAATCACAATCTTGCCCTGTCTCACTATGAGGAGGCGTTCAAACTTCGGAAAGCAAAAATGGGCCCCGCCCATCCCGATACGCTCTTAGTGATGGGCAAGTTAGCGTGGGCGAGCACGGTCGCTCGTCACTACGAGCGTGCCATTCCCCTGTATGAGCAGCTTTGGGAACTCCGAAAGCAGAAACTGCCCGAAAGTAATCCGAATCGTATCGATTCACAAAACCTATTAGGCTTATCGCTTCTACTCGCCGGGCGGCTGACTGAGGCCGAACAGCATTTGCTAACAAGTATTCGCCAAAGTGCCAGTTCAAAGAACTTCCCTTCGGAATGGCGGCAGGCGTATGCACTTCGCCTGATCTGCCTGTATCTCGAGCTTCGTCGTACGACCGACGTGGCCCACTGGCAGGATGAACTGAAGAAACTCGGTGGCGCGACCGATACTCGTCGAGCTCAAACGGGTTTGCAGATGCTCCAAACAGCGCATTACAACGCAGCAGAATTGATGCTGCGCGAGTGTCTGACGCTCCGGGAAAAAGAATGTCCCAACGACTGGCGGATGTTCAACACGCAGTCGATGCTCGGTGGAGCATTGCTGGGCCAGAAGAAGTACGACGACGCCGAACCGCTGCTGCTCAAGGGTTACGAGGGCATGAAGGCCCGCGAGAAGACGATCCCGCCGCAGGGCAGCACGCGTCTCCCCGAAGCCCTCGACCGCCTCATCCAGTTCTACACTGAAACCAACAAGCCCGACGAAGTGAAGAAGTGGCAGGCGGAGAAGGCGAAGTACGCTAAGCCGTCGGAGAAGAAGTGAACCCAGCAGAACTCCTGCCCCAGGTCTACGAAGAGCTGCGCCGCCTGGCGGCAGCGCGGCTGGCGCAGGAACGGGGTGATCATACGCTGGATGCCACGGCGCTGGTGCACGAGGCCTACCTGAAACTGGGGGGCGAGCGTTCGTTCAGCAGTCGCAGCGGGTTCATGCAGGCTGCAGCCCAGGCGATGCGGCGCATTCTTGTCGATCACGCTCGCCGACGGAATGCCCAGAAGCGGGATGGCGGGCAGCGAATCCAGCTGGAACCAGATCTGTTTGCTGTTTCCGGTATGCGGGACGATCTGGTAGAAGCACTCGATGAAGCGTTGGAACGACTGGCCCAGGCAGAACCCCGCATCGCGGAACTGGTGCAACTCCGGTACTTTGCCGGAGCCAGCATCCCCGAAGCGGCTGCCATTCTCGAAATTGCTCCCCGCACTGCTGATGCCTGGTGGGCCTATGCCAGGGCCTGGCTGACGGCGGAACTCCAGAAATCCTGATTATTTCCATTTCAGACTGCGCGATGGCGGTTCAGAATACGCTGTTGACATTGAAGCCCCTTTCAAAGTCATTGCCATGAATGAACTCGATCTGTTTACAGCAGCCCTGTCGATCCAGGACTCCCAGGCTCGTGCAGCCTATCTGGAGGAGCACTGCCAGGGGAACACGCCACTGCGGCAACGCCTGGAACAGTTGCTAAAGGCTTATGGACATGCAGACCAGGTACTGCCTGAAGTTCCCGTCATCGATCCCAATGTGACCGAGATGTTTACTGGTCACAAACGGGATCAACTCATCGGCACCCTCATTGCAGGCAAGTACAAACTGCTGGAAGAGATTGGCGAAGGGGGCATGGGAACCGTCTTCGTGGCGGAACAGACCGAACCGGTGAAACGCAAGGTCGCCATCAAGCTGATCAAGCCCGGCATGGATTCCAGGAGCGTGCTGGCCCGCTTTGAAGCAGAACGGCAGGCCCTGGCGATGATGGATCATCCCAATATTGCCAAGGTGCTGGATGCCGGGCTGACAGAAGAACGTCGGCCTTACTTTGTGATGGAGTACATCAAGGGGCAGCCATTCACCAAGTACTGCGATGATGTGAAGCTCTCCATTGACGAGCGGCTCAAGCTGTTCATCCAGATCTGCCAGGCGGTGCAGCATGCCCATCAGAAAGGCATTATCCATCGTGATCTGAAGCCGGGCAACATTCTTATTGCTCTCTATGATGGCAAACCGGTGCCGAAGGTGATCGACTTCGGCCTGGCCAAGGCGCTGCATCAATCACTCACCGAGCGAACCCTGTACACCGGCCACGAGATGGTGCTGGGCACGCCACTCTACATGAGCCCAGAGCAGGCGGAACTCAATAATCTCGATATCGATACCCGCTCTGACATCTATTCGCTGGGAGTGATTCTGTACGAATTGCTGACCGGCGTGACGCCGCTGGAGAAACAGCGGTTCAAGCAGGCAGCGTGGGCGGAAGTGCTCCGGATCATCAAGGAAGAAGAGCCAAGCAAACCCAGTACGAAGCTGAGCCATTCGGAGAGTCTCCCAAGCGTAGCGGCTCAACGGCAGATGGAGCCGAAGAAGTTGTCATCGCTGCTGAAGGGCGATCTGGACTGGATCGTCATGAAGGCGCTCGAAAAGGATCGCAGCAGGCGATATGAAACGGCGAATGGTTTTGCTACCGATGTGCAGAGGTATCTTTCGGGAGAAGCGGTCCTCGCCCATCCGCCGACATGGTGGTATCGCTATCAGAAGTTCACGAAACGGCACAGAGGGGCCATCCTGGCAACATATATGCTTCTAGTTGGAATCGTAATCTTCACGGGCAGTCTGTATTCGCAGGTGGAGCGGGCCAGGACGGCTGAACGTCTTGCAGAGGAGGCACGTGATGCAGTAATACTGCAGGCCCAGGAGGAACGCCAGGCGAAGGAACGAGAGACTGCCCAGCGCGCCAAGGCGGAGAAGGCCTACGCCCGCACCGCCGACGTGCTCGACACGATGGTCTCGGAGGTCACAGGCGATTCGCTCATGACGCAGAAGGAGATCACTTCTGAGCAGAAGAAGTTCCTGACCGAAGTGCTGACCTACTACCACGAGTTCGTGGGTGAGAAAGCAGACGACACAAAGACGCGGCTGCGCACGGCCCTGGCGGCGTATCGAGTTGGATTGATCGAATCTCGCCTGGGCCGGAAGGAAGAATCGGCGGCGGCATTCCGCAAGGCACACGACGGCTACGCCTCGCTGGCGGCCGAGTTCCCTGCCGTCCCCGACTACCGCCAGGGTTTGGCGGCGAGCCACAATCGCCTGGGGCATGAGCTTGTGGACCTGGGCAAACAACCAGAGGCGGAGGAGCAGTACCGCAAGGGGTTGGCCATCCACGAGAAGTTGGTGGCCGAGTTCCCAGACTTTTACGGTCACCTGCAGAACTTGGCCGCGAGTCACACCAGTCTGGGTGGTCTACTGAGAAGCCTGGGAAAGAGAGCAGAGGCAGAGGAGCAGTACCGCAAGGCCCTGGTCATATTTAATGAGCTGGCGACCAAATTCCCCGCAGTCCCTGAGCACCGCCAGAACTTGGCGACGATCCACAACCATCTGAGTGTTCTGCTGTCTGACCTGGGGAAGCGGCCGGAAGCGGAGGTACAGGGCCGCAAGGCTCTGGCCATCCAGGTGAAGCTGGTAGCCGAGTTTCACGCCGTCCCCGCGTACCGCCAGGGGTTGGCGTTTACCCACACCAGTATGGCGATTCTGCTGGAAGATCTGGGGAAGCGACAGGAGGCGGAGGAGCAGTACCGCATGGCCCTGGCGATCCGAGAAAAACTGGTCGCCGAGTTCCCAACTGTCCCTGAGTATCGGCAATTGTTTGCGAGGAGCTACTACAACCTGGGGATACTGCTAGGGCAACTGGGGAAACAGCCGGAGGCGGAGGACCAGTATCGCAAGGCTCTGGCTATCCAGGAGAATCTGGTAGCCGAGTTCCCCGCCGTCCTCGCGTACCGCCAGGAGTTGGCGTTGAACCTCGGCAACTTGGCAGGTGAACTGAAACGCAAGGGAAATCTAACGGCAGCGGAGCAACTGACTCGCAAAGCACTTGTCATCGAGGAGAAGCTCGTGGCCGAGTTCCCCACCGTCCCACAATATCGCCATCAGTTGGCGTCGAGTCTCAGCGGTCTGGGCAATCTCCTGGCAAGGCAGGGGAAGCAACCGGAGGCGGAGGAGCAGCGCCGCAAGGGGTTGGATATCCAGGAAAAATTGGCCGCCGAGTTCCCCGCCGTCCCCGCTTACCGCGAGAATTTGGCGTCGTACCAAAGCGATCTGGGAGTTCTGCTTATGGGCCTGGGAAGACAGCCGGAGGCTGAGGAACAGTCTCGTAAAGCCCTGGCAATCGAGGAGAAACTCGCTGCCGATTTTCCCACCATCCCCAAATATCAAATCAACCTCGGCGGCAGTTACTGTAACGTCGGCGAACAGTTGCGCGACGGTGACAAACCGTCCGAGAGTCTGGAGTGGTTCGATAAGGCGATTGGCACCCTCGGCACGGTTCACAAACGAGAGCCGCGCGCTGTGGCGGCAAAGATCTTCCTACGTAATAGCTACGACGGCCGTGCCCGCGCCTACGACCGCCTTCGGAAGTACGCCGAGGCGGCCCGGGACTGGGACCTGGCGATCGAACTCAGCTCACCGGAAGATCAGCCATGGGCAAAGGCGAATCGTACCGCGACTCGCCTCCGAGCTGGCACGGCCTTTGACACCCACGCGGAACTCGCCCAACTGAGGATCGCGGTCACCGACGCATCAATCACGGCAGCTTGGCAATTCGATCACTGGTATGACGTCGCCTGTGTCTTTTCCGTCGCCAGCGGCAAGATCCCGGACAAGAAGGACGAGTATGCTAAGTGCGCAGTGGAAATGCTGCAACGAGCCGTGAAAGCAGGCTTCATGGACGCCGCGACCATGAAGAAGGACATCGACCTCGCCCCACTCCGCGATCGCGCCGACTTCAAGAAGTTGATGGCGGAGTTAGAGAAGACGCCAGAATCCAAGAAATGACCGCTAGTCGCTCTGACCGGCTGAATATGAAGTGCAAGTGCTGCGGACGTTGCGAAATTCCTTGGCACAACCCGTTCCATCGGGTATGGTTGCATATCTCACCTGCCAGTTTCTGCCCGTACCCCCGCCAGTGCTATGCCCCACCAATTTGGTTCCGCGCCATCCGCATACTTATCACGTCGTGCTTTCCTTTACGGGTCGGCTGGACTGGCTTGGCCGCTTCTCAGTCAAGCGGCGCCTGCGCAGCCCATCCGGGTGGCAGCGATCATCACCGAGATGACCTATCGCAGCCATGCTCATGTCATCCTCGAAAATTTCCTGGAGCCTTACTACTTCGATGGACAGGTGACCGAATCGGGTTGTCAGGTGGTCAGTATGTATTGCGACCAGTTTCCAGCCAGGGGGGATATGGCCCGGGAGACGGCGAAGGCTTACGACATCAAGCTGTGTCCCACCATTCGTGAAGCACTGACGCTGGGTGGGAAGCAGTTGGCCGTCGATGCGGTGCTGAGCATTGGCGAGCATGGCAAGTATCCCACCAATGCCAAGGGGCAGCATGAGTACCCCCGCAAGCGGTTTTTCGATGAGATCGTGAAGGTCTTCCAGCAGACAGGCAAGGTAGTTCCGCTCTTTAATGACAAGCATCTGTCGTACCGCTGGGACTGGGCGAAGGAGATGTACGACACTGCCAAGGCGATGAAGATACCGTTCCTGGCAGGTAGC
Source organism: Gemmatales bacterium (assembly GCA_046350055.1). GTDB lineage: Bacteria > Planctomycetota > Planctomycetia > Gemmatales > HRBIN36 > JAEUIE01. The sequence goes on from JAXMBC010000001.1 coordinate 2,432,534, forward strand.
TCGGTGCCCCTGGCTCAGCGGGTGCCTGCAGTGGAAGTGCCTGCTGGTGCGAAGATCGTGGAAGCCATTGCGACCCATGGTGGTGGGTTGGATTCGTACGACTTTCATGGAATTGAAGTGTTGCAGTCGATGGTGGAAGCTCGCGCTGGTGGCGAGACAGGTGTGGTCAGTGTGCAGTACCTGAAGCACGACGCCCTCTGGCAGGCGGCAGCAGCGAAACAATGGTCGCCTGAGTTATTGCTGGCCGGGTTGCTCGCGGAGCCGGATCATCCAGAGCCGAAGCCGACGATGGAGACGCTGAAGAAGCATGCGGAGTGGGGTCTGATGATTCGCTATCGGGACGGCCTGCGTGGCATGGTGGTGAAGACGCCGCAAAGTGGTACCCGCTGGCATTTCGCCTGCAAGCTGGCGGGACAGGCTCAGCCACTCGCTACCAGCTTCTTCGTGGGGCCCTGGGATAATCGCTGTCTGTTCAAGGCACTCTCGCATGCCATCCAGGAGCACTTCCGGCAACAGCAGGCACTGTATCCTGTCGAACGCACGCTGCTGAGCACAGGCATCGTAGCTGCGGGAGTGGAATCGCACTACCAGGGCGATGTGGTGTATCCGACGCCACATCTTGCTGTCCAATATCGTGCCAGGGACTTTCGCCCCTTGCGGGAGAACGGCGCATCGTGGAAGATAGTGAACCACAAGACGCCTGCGCCGCGCGGCATGGATCGACTGGGCAAGAGGTCGAGAAAGCTGATCATCCCTGACTAGGACAGTCTGTGACGTCATCCACCATCACCACTCCTGCTCCCACCATGGTTCGCTACCAGGTGATGCTGTTTCTGCTGGCGCTTTCGTTCCTCACCTATTTTGACCGGGTCTGCATCGTGCGGGTGCAGCAGGAGGTGCAGCGCGAACTGACCATCACCGATGAGCAGATGGGGCTGGTGCTCGGCGCGTTCTGGCTGGCGTATTCGCTGTTTGAGATACCGGGCGGATGGATGGGAGACCGCTGGGGTGCCCGCATCACTCTGACCCGTGTCGTCTTCTTCTGGTCGCTGTTTACGGTGTTGACGGGATGTGCGACGGGGTTCCTGTCGCTGCTGGTCATCCGCTTCCTGTTTGGCGTGGGTGAAGCGGGAGCGTTTCCCAACATGGCACGGGTGCAAGCCACCTGGCTGCCCACGGATGTCCGTGGCAAGGCAGGTGGGTTCCTCTGGCTGGCGGCTCGCTGGGGCGGGGCGTTCAGTCCATTCCTCTTCGCGGCCCTCATCCGCTGGCTCGATACTCCCGGGGTGCGCGCCTGGATCAACTTCATTCCCGGTGCGGAGCATCTGGCTGGCTGGAGGTTGGGCTTTTACATGGCCGGGCTGGTAGGGTTTGTCTGGTGCCTGTGGTTCTACTGGTGGTATCGGGATGATCCGGCCAGCAAGGCGTCGGTGAATGAGAGCGAGCTGGCGTTGATCCCGGGGCACCGGAGTGACGCGATTGTGCATCTGCCCTTCAGCGATCTGTTGCCGCTGCTGTACCGGAACCGCAGCCTGCTGTCTCTCATTGGCTTCTACATCTGCGGCAGCTTTGGCTGGTCGTTCTTTGTCAGTTGGATGCCCCGCTATCTGAAGGATGTGCATCATATGGCCTTTGATGCTTCGGAGAGCATCTGGCAGCAGCCTCTGCTGTATGGTGGCATCAGTTGTCTGCTCGGAGGTGCGCTGAGCGACTGGCTGGTGCGGTTCACTGGCTGGCGCTGGTTTGGCAGGGCGGCATTTCCGTTCTTCGGGCTGACCGTGGCAGCGGTAGCGATGTACAGCGTCCGCTTTGTGGACAATCAAACTGACGCGGTGCTGCTGATGTGTATTGCCGGGGCAGCGTTTGACTTTGGCCAGGGAGCGACCTGGGCCAGTATTGTCGACATCGGTGGCAAATATGCCGGCACGGCAGCCGGGTTCATCAATATGTTCGGCAACCTGGGAAATGTCATCCAGCCGGTGATCGGGGCGTGGGTCTTCAAACACTATGGCTGGGATACGCTCTTTGTGGTCTATTCGTGTGCATTCCTTCTTTCTGCGAGCATGTGGCTGTTCATCAACCCCGCCCAGACGTTTCATCCTTCGGAGGACTAGCGATCATGCTGATCTTCGACTGGCATCTGGATCTGGCCTGGAACGCGCTGGAATGGAACCGGGATTTGAAGTTGCCGGTGGAGGAGATACGCCGGCGCGAGCAGGCAGCAGGGTACCAGGGGCCGGGGCGGGGTTGCAACACTGTCAGCTTCCCAGCACTGCAGGCCGGTAACATTGCTGTCGTCTCCGCCACGCTGCTGGCCCGGCATGATAAGAACGGAGTGCAGCTCTCGTTCATTCCTAAGTCTGGATATGAATCATCGGAAGCTTCGTATGCGATGGCCATCGCCCAGCTTGCTTATTACCAGGCACTGGAACGGCATGGTGTGATCCGCATCCTGCGCGACTGGCCGGCATTGGAGAGCCACGTTACCGAGTGGCAGCGGTATGTCACTGCGGATCGGCAGGGTACCATGCCGCCGGTGGGGTGCCTCATCAGCATGGAAGGGGCCGACCCGATCCTGTCGCCTGAGGATGCCGGCTTCTGGTGGGAGCAGGGCCTGCGAATTGTCAGCCTGTCTCACTATGGCATCAGTCGTTACAGCCATGGCACGGGGATGCCGGGGCCCCTGCTGCCACCAGCTTACGAACTGCTGAAACAGATGGAGCGGCTGGGGATGATCCTGGACGTGACGCATCTGGCCGATGAGGCGATGGATCAGGTATTTGATTGCTTTGGCGGCACCCTGCTGGCCAGCCATCACAACAGCCGGGCACTGGTAGACCGCCAGAGGCAACTGCGTGACAGTGATATCAGGAAGATCATCGCTCGTAACGGTGTCATCGGCTGTGCGTGTGACAACTGGATGCTCGATGCCGGCTGCGGCCAGGGGCCGGGCAACGTTCGTCGGGTGGCGACGCTGGCCCACGTCGCTGACCATATTGACCGAGTGTGTCAGTTGGCAGGCAACGCCAGTCATGCAGCACTGGGCACCGATCTGGATGGCGGGTTTGGCACCGAGCAATCACCCAGCGATCTCGACACTATTGCTGATCTTCAGAAACTGGTGGCGATCCTGAGCAGCCGAGGATATTCCATGGGAGATGTGGAGCGGATTCTGCATCGCAACTGGTATGAGTTGATGCGACGGAGCTGGAAGGGGAGCTAACCCGGGTTGCCACTTTGCCTGGAGTAACGGGCCTGGTAAGGGCGTGAGCAAGAGCAGCATTCATCAGCCAACTGCAGATGCCGACATAGCAGAGCAGGAGGAGTGCAGCCAGGAAGGAGCAGCCTGCCCGTTTCTGTGGTGCTTTGCAGATTGGCGTCGTGGCGATGGCAGTTATAGTTGTGGCAGGCTTCGGCGCTGCGACAGGGGTGAGAGGCAACACAGGCTTCTGGTCGAGCAGCTTCCAGAGGCAGGCTTCCTGATCACGAAGAATACCCCTGTAGAGATTGAAGAGGCTGACCGGGGCGTCTTCCGCAGCCAGGCGAGGTTCAAGACGCTGAAGCAGTTGCTGACGGTGCTGCTGCAGTTGCAGCAGGCTGGTCCAGGTCTCGTTGTGGTGCAGACCGAGTTGTTGTTCAATGGCGTGCAGGTCGTGGCTGGTGAGCTCCGGTTGCTGTGCCTTGATCTGCGAGAGGATATCGCTGGGTGTGTGGCCCTCGGCCAGCCAGGTGGTGATTTGTGGTTGCAGGGTGGCTAATGCTGCTGACATGGTAAATCCCTTTCGTGTGAAACGTGTTCGTTCACTTAAGGGTTGGTGTCGCATTTGCGCAATCGATATTTCTGGTTGTTTTGTTGCTAGTCGTTGTCAAGCATGAGGTTACGGCGAGGCAGGATTTTCTTGGGGTGTCGCATTTGTGAGTTTGGAACTGCCTCATTTCCGGGTAGACTGGCAGCCAGCATCTCATCATCATCGGGGCGTATGGTCTACTCGCATGTGATCCGTGGTCAGCGGTTTGTCTTTGCTCATCTGGCAGAGTTGCTGGCGAAGGCGAATGAACGGAAGTCAGGCGATGAACTGGCAGGTATTGCTGCCACTTCGGAACAGGAACGGGTGGCAGCCAAGCTGGCCCTGGCTGATGTGCCGTTACAGGCCTTTCTCGATCAGCCGGTGATTGATCCTGAAGTGGATGATGTCAGCCGATTGATTCTGGAGACTCATGATTCTGCCCGGTTTCAGTCGTACCGCAGCATGACAGTGGGTGAGTTTCGCGAATGGCTGCTCGGGTCGATGAGAACGCCTGAGCAATTGCGGAACATTGCCTGGGCCATCACACCGGAGATGGCAGCAGCGGTTACCAAGCTGATGGCGAATAAGGAACTGGTGGCGGTGGCCAGCTGTATTCGCCGTGTGACTCGGTTGCGAAACACCATGGGGCAGCGTGGGGTGCTGGGCATACGTCTGCAGCCCAATCATCCTACCGATGATCTGGCGGGTATCCTGGTCTCCGCACTGGATGGTCTGCTCTTTGGCTGTGGCGATGCGGTGATCGGCGTCAATCCTGCGACCGATTCCGTGCAATCGGTCTCAGCGATTCTGCACGGACTGGATCGGCTGATCAGCCATTTTCGCATTCCTACGCAGGCATGCTGCCTGGCACATCTGACGACGCAACTGGCCTGTCTGGAAGCTGCTGCGCCGGTCGATCTGTTGTTTCAGTCCATTGCGGGAACGCAAGCCGCCAATGCCAGCTTCGGCATCTCGCTGGCGCAACTTACCGAAGGTCAGCAGCAAGTAAGAGCATCACATGGACAACGACCGGGGCCCTGGCTGGGGCAGCAGGTGATGTACTTTGAGACCGGGCAGGGGAGTGCCCTCTCAGCGGAGGCGCACCAGGGCATCGATCAACTGACGCTGGAAGCTCGAGCTTATGGCGTAGCCCGGGCCTATGATCCGTTCCTCGTCAACAGCGTGGTCGGCTTCATCGGGCCGGAGTATCTGTTTGATGAAAGGCAGATCATACGAGCGGGGCTGGAAGACCACTTCATGGGCAAGCTGCTGGGTTTGCCCATGGGGGTGGATGTCTGTTACACCAATCATGCTGAGGCGGATCAGAACTCGGCGGACAATCTGCTGCTTTTACTCGCTGCGGCGGGGTGCAACTACTTCATGGGCGTGCCCTGTGCTGATGACGTCATGCTGAATTACCAGACGACCAGTTACCATGATGCAGCCATGACCCGAGAGCTGTTTGGCCTGTCGCCTGCGCCGGAGTTTCGCGACTGGCTGGAAGCACAAGGTATCTATCAACAGGGACGACTGGCCCCTGCTTCTGAACAACGACCACTACTACTGGATCAACTGCACACACTGCTGGAGAGTTAATGGGAAACGCTACGGACCGCGAATCGGAGTATCTGGCAGACGATGCACAGACGCTGCACAAGCTGGGATATGCACAGGAATTAGCCCGGTGTCTGGGAGGCTTTTCCAACTATGCCATCTCACTATCGATCATCTGCATTCTGGCGGGTGGACTCACGTCGTTCCACATCGGCTTCGGCAGTGTTGGCGGGGCAGCGATCGGCATTGGCTGGCCACTGGCGTGCCTGTTTTCGTTGTGCGTTGCATTGTCCATGGGACAGATAGCTTCGGCTTTTCCGACAGCAGGCGGACTGTATCACTGGGCAGCGATTCTAGGAGGCCGGGGGCTGGGCTGGTTGACAGCGTGGTTCAACCTGGCAGGGCTGGTGACGGTGCTGGCAGCCATCAATGTCGGAACTGTGCAGTTCATGTTCAATGCATTCTGGCCCGAGGAGACGTGCACGCCGGGCAAGCAACTGCTGATGGTCACGCTGATTACCGTGACGCAGGCAATGATCAATCACCTGGGCATGCGGGTGACCAAGGTGCTGACCGATTTCAGTGGCTACTGGATTCTGCTGGTCTCGGTAGTACTGACACTGTGTCTGCTGTCGGGTGCTACCAGCTGGGATCTCTCGCGGCTGACCAGTTTCAGCAACTTCAGTGGCCTGCCGGCGGAGTCGCCGATCTGGCCACAGACCGATTCGCTGTGGTGGCTCTTTTCACTGGGGCTGCTGTTGCCTGCGTATACCATTACCGGGTTTGATGCCTCGGCCCATGCCTCGGAAGAGACGATTCATGCCAGCCACAATGTACCGAAGGGGATTGTGCGTTCGGTGCTGGTCTCGGGCATCTTTGGCTGGATCATGCTGATCGCCATCGTGCTGGCCATGAAGTCGCCGACTGCTGCCATGGAGCAGGGCGAGAAGATGTTCTTCACGACGCTCTACGAGGTGCTCTCCAATGGCTGGGCCAGGGCGATGTGCGTGGGCATTACTATTGCCCAGTACCTGTGTGGCCTGGCAACGGTAACCTCGGCCTCGCGGATGACCTATGCGTTTGCCCGCGATGGTGGGCTGCCTGGTTCGTTGGCGATCCGACGGGTATCGCCTCGCTTCCGCACGCCAGCGGTGGCGATCTGGCTGGTGGCGATCGTTTCGATTCTGTTCACGCTCTACTCGCCGATCTATTCAACGATCACAGCTGTATGCGTGATCTTCCTCTACATTTCCTACGTGTTGCCAACGGCACTGGGACTGGTGGCGCTGGGGCGAACGTGGACGACATTAGGGCCCTGGCAACTGGGCATATGGTTTCGGCCTCTGGCGATCATCAGTGTGCTGGGTTGTGTGTTTCTGATCTTCATCGGCATGCAGCCTCCGAACGAAAAAGCAGCCATAGTAGTTCCGGGGGTGCTGGTCTTCCTGGCAGTGTACTGGCTGCTGTATGCCCGCAAGCATTTTGCCGGTCTACCGGTGAGTAAGAAGACGATGCAGAAAGGCGACCATGCCTGACGAACCTGTGGCTGTTGCACACGCTGCCCTGGCTCGTGCTCTGACACGGACCAATGCCAGGCTCTTCACCGGGCGCGCCGGTACAGGGTACACCACGGCTACGGCGTTGCAGTTGCGAGCGGATCATGCGGCGGCACGGGATGCGGTGCATCAGGAGTGCGACTTGCTGCGGGACTTTGGTCCGGAGCGGATCGAGCAGTATCAACTCTTCAGCACGAGCACGCTGGCGGGCAGCCGGGCGGAGTACCTGCTGCGACCTGATCGTGGCCGGCGCTTCAGTGATGTGAGTGCTCAACAGATTATTTCGCACTGTGTGAAGGAGCCGGTATTGCAACTGGTGCTGGGCGATGGTTTATCGGCTACGGCACTGGCAACCCAGGGGCCCGTGCTGATGGACCTGCTCTGGAGAAGAGCACGTGCTCTGAACTGGAGCCTGGGCAGGCCGTTCCTTATTCAGCATTGTCGCGTGGGGATACTCAATGAGATAGGCAGGCTGCTGAACCCGGAAGTGGTGGTGCTGCTCATCGGGGAACGCCCGGGGCTGGCCCAGGCGGATTCGCTGTCGGCCTACCTGGCCTATCGCCCGCAGCCGGGGCAGACTGATGCTCATCGCAATCTGATTTCCAACATCCACAGCCAGGGGGTGCCGCTGGAGCAGGCGGCGGAGCGTATTATGCAACTGGTGATGCAGATGCGGGAGTTAGGGTACAGCGGGGTGAGGGTGAAGGAGGGATTGGCTCTTCCGCGCTGATTCTGGCTCTCCCCCTTGAACAAGGGGGAGTTGGAGGGGGTTCTGTCGTGTTGGCGTCAGGTACTTGCAGTCACTAACCCCACCCAACCTCCCCTTATTCAAGGGGAGGAGTCAGGCCGGCCTTCGTGATTCAACTTTCTCACTCGATAATCGTGGCCATCAGAACTGCATCGTTGTGGGCGGTGTCGTATAATCGCATGGCCTAGTATTTGATAAATGACTATGGAAGAATTCCTTCAAACACTACTGGAACAGGGCCATATTCGTTTTGACGAGCCGCCGGTGCTGGCCGTGGGGACTGCACGGATCAACAGGGTACTGCATCAGGCACTGGAGCGGGATGTGCTTTCATTGGCGGGGCCGGCACTCACGCTTAACCCAGCATTGGCTCTAGCAGCGGCCAACTATGTGCAGCAGACCGCCTGGTTGCTGGTGAACCGCGATGAAGCGGTCGAGCAGGCAGTGCAGCGGCTGGTCACGTTGCCGGAAGCTACCTCAGCGAATGACCTCGCCAGTGCGGATCTACTGCTGCGGTACCTGCCCAATCTGTACCAGCGGGCAGTGGCCATCTCACCGGAAGATGTGCTATCGCAACATTTGAAGGAGACGCTGCTCCGCTGGCCGCTGTCGGGTGTACTGGCAGATTTGCCGGACAAGCCGGTGGGATCGCTCGATTTCTTTGGCCACCGGGGCTTGCAGTTGCGTTATGCTGAAAGGCTGGCGGTACGGCCGCGGGCAGGGTGGGGGCCGAGCGATGCCGCGAGCCTGGATGCGGTGGCGCTGGTCTTTGAACTGCAGGACATGAGTCTCGATCAATTGAAAGTTATCACGGTGGCCTCGGCAGAGGAGCCGATTGAGGATACCCATGAGTGATCTGACCATTGCACAACGTCTGCAGCAGGAAGTGATCGAGCCGATGAAGGCCCGGTACGTGGGGCGTGATGAGGTGATCGACCTCATCGGCCTGGCCCTGGTGGCAGGCGAGCATCTGTTCCTGTATGGCCCGCCGGGCACGGCCAAGTCGGCCCTGGTGCGTGAGTTCTCCAGCCTGGTGCAGGGGCGCTACTTCGAATACATGCTGACCCGCTTCTCCGAGCCGAATGAAATCTTTGGGCCGATTGACATCGGTAAGTTGCGGGAAGGGGTGGTGGCGACGGTGACCTCGTCGATGCTGCCTGAAGCGGAGTTTGCCTTCCTGGATGAGTTGTTCAATGCCAACAGCGCAATTCTCAATAATCTGCTGACGGTGCTGAATGAGCGAGTCTATCGCCGCGGGGCGGAGACGCATCATCTGCCGCTGCTGTCGCTCTTCTCAGCGTCGAATCACCTGCCGGAGGATGATGCCCTGCAGGCGCTGTTTGACCGGTTTCTGATCCGCTGCCAGGTGAACAATCTGCCCCGGGAGCAGTTGCCTCACTTGTTGACTTCGGGCTGGCTGCTGGAGGGTAGCAGGTTGCTGCAGTCGACGATCACTGCTGGTGATATACGGCAACTGTCGAGCCAGATTCGGCAAGTCTCGTTCACAGCCATGCTGCCGAGCTATGCCGAGGTGGTGGTGAAGGTGCGTGACCTGGGTATCGCACTGTCGGACCGTCGTTCGGTCAAGATTCTGAAGCTGATGGCAGCCTCGGCGGTGCTGTGTGGCCGCACGGAAGTGGTGCCAGGTGATATGTGGGTGCTGCGTTATGTGTGGGACAGGGAGGAACAGATTCAGCCCTTGGCGACGCTGGTGCAAGGCGTGCTGGAACAGCAGAGTAAGGATGTGCTGCTGCATTCGCTGGCAACACCACATCCTACTGTCGATGCTGAGAGTCTGGCACTGCAACTAGCAGAGATCAAGAAGGAGATTGAAAGCAGTCCGAAGACACTGACCAGCCTGGCCCGGTTGCGGGAGCGGGTGAGCATCCTCAGCGACAAGGCAGCGTGGGTTGCGGATGAAACAGCCCGGCAACATCTGCTTTCCCTGGCTCGAGAGTACCTGCAACAACTGAAATAATGTCCCCCCTGCATTCCATCACCTGTGCCAGTCTGCCTGCCGTTCACCTGGAGCGGCTTGCCCCGGTACGTGCCTGGAAACAGGTGAAGGCCCAGAACCGGGATGGCATCCTCTGGCTCTGCTGGCCGGCTCATACGACGGGCGTGGCGGAGCTGCTGTATCCACTGCCTGGAGTGGAACTCTACGAAAAGCGGGGGCTGCACTGGTTCGCTTTCAAGAGACAACTGCCCAGTTTCGAAGTCCCTGATCTGGGGATGGCACGGCTGCTAGCGGAACTGCTCTTTCCCGCGCCGGTAGTGTTGCCCGCTGTGCCGAAGGAGTCACGCCAGCCGGTGCAATTGACTCTCGCTGTGGACTCGACGCCTCGGCAAGCATCGGCACTCGTGTGCAAACTCAGTGCTCTGCATGACTGGCTGGAGACGGTCCCTACGCCACGGTTCCGTGAATTGCGTGCTATGAGGCAGCGGGAGCAGGTGCTGGTGATGGGCAGGAATCTGCCACCAGTTGGTGAAGCCGAGCGGTACTGGGGCCAGCGATTGCTGGTGCCCCTGGGCTATCGTTACGAGCCATTCTTCCCGGAGGCGATACTGCTGAACATCTTCGACCTGGCAGCCAGGCAATTGCTGATTCTCAACCATACAGGCATGGAGTTGATCGATACCTCCCAGGCACAGCCACTTACCCGTGCAGGGGTGAAGCTGGCCCTGACGGAGGCACGCTGATGGACCAACTCCAGACCTACCTGCAGCCGCCCTGGCCCTATCTCTACGACTTTGCGTCGATCAGCTGGTCAGCCCGCGAGGATGCTCTTGTCTATGAGCATGGCGAGACCTTTGTGCTGCGCGTACCGCTGGCACAGTTCATCGACGGCTTCTGCCAGGAACGGGAGCTGATCAACTTCGGCTACATCCTGCATCTGCTCGACATCTTCCTGAAGGAGAAGACCCATCGCCCAGCGATCTGCACGACGCTGCGACAGTTGATGAAGCAGCCCGGTGTGTCGTATCGCAATGCGGGGTTGCTGGCGGCTCATGTCACTCCGCAGATAGCCTCTTCCGTTCGTCCGTCACTTGCAGCGGACGTGTATCGCAAGCTGGCGAACCCCCTGCATCGGCTCTTTGACAGTGAACCCAGCTGCGGGCAACTGGATGCGACTGCACCCATACAGATTCTCTACGACTTGCCGACGCTGACCGCGCTGGAGTTCGAGAACCTGGTGTGCGATGAGCTGAGCAAGCTGAATGAGGACGATCTGAAACACTGGCTGCGGATGGGCGAATCGCCGGAGAAACAGAAGCCTGTGCTGCCAGTGCTGCAGTCGGCTGCATGGGAAGAGACGATGGCAGGCCGTGAGAGGCTGCGTGGGGTTGCACCGTTCCTGACGCCACTCATGAGCGCCCTGACACTGCCGCCGCGCCGGCTGGTGATCAATGATTTGCCGCTGGGTGGCTATGCCGATGTGTCCAACCGGGGCCGGATCGATGCCCTGTTGCCCACGCAGTTTGCTCTCGATCCTGATGACTTCATTCGCCGTTTTGCCGAGCAGGAGCTGCTCTACTTCCGGCGTGAGGATCCGGTCACGCTGCCCGAAGCGGATCTGCTGCTGATTCTTGACCAGGGCATTCGCACCTGGGGCAGCACCCGGCTCCGACTCACAGCAGCTGCGCTGGCGCTGGCGATCAAGGCACAGCGTCATGGCCGCAAAGTCTACCTCACCACGAGCAGCCACTATCGTGAGATGTTGGATGTCAACGAGCACAAGCCAGAGCAACTGGCTGAAGTGCTGGAGAAGAGCGATCTGACGAGCCATCCTTCGGTGGCGATTTCCATGCTGGCGGAACTCACCAGAGAGCAGACGCTGGACGTGGTGCTGCTAAGCCATCCGCGAAACTTGCTGGAGCGGGCGGTGATCGTAGCGAATCAGGCGTTCCATACCGAGAGCAGGCTCTTTGCCCTCACGGTGGATGAGGAGAGTAACGCCTGCTGGGGCGAGATCAGGCATGGCGAGCTGACGCGGGTGCAGCGGTTTCACATCCAGCCGGTGCATCGGCCTGAAACCAAGAAGAAGCGGAATCGTGCGATTGGCGAATCGCATCGTGGTCTGCGCTGGACTGGTCCGGTGGAGCCGTTTGCTTCGCCGTTCCAGGTGCCTCAGCGATACAGGGTGGTGGACGTCGATTTCGATACGGATGACGAAATGATGTATGTGCTGGACAGCTCCGGGAGGGTGACAGCATATTGGATGTACGAGCCTCACTTCAGCACGCTGCTGCCTCGGGTGATGCATGAACAGGAATCGCCACCGCTGACCGGAATCACTGGTGTACCTCGGGGCTTTGTAGCATTCGGCATGGAGAATCATCAGGTCATCCACATGGCACAGTTTGATATGCATGTGAAAGCCCAGCGTGTTCAGCTGGCCAAGCATCACGGTTTTTCTGACCGTATGATGGCAAGCCACATTGTCGGCCCCATGGGGGTACGTTGCCATCTGCCAGCAAGTGACGAACTCTGGTTTACGTCAATGGATGGTGGCTGCGCGCTGGTATATGATCTGCAAGAAAACAGCACACAGATGAAGTACGACGAAGAACATGTCATTGAGACACTGCGAGTCCAGGCGTGGCGCAAGCCAACCATCAGCGGGGGAAAGACTCGCCTGGAACAGTTTGCCTTTCGTTCCACCACGGGTGAAATCACCATCAATGACAAGGGACAAGAATTTCGATTTACACCTCTCTCCGATGGTAACCCGTTACACTTGAACCAGACCATCAAGGAAGTGCAGAAGGGTGGCGACGTGCTTTGCCTGCTGATGCAGGTCCCCAGGACGAGCAGTACTATCCTGTATGCGTACTCGCTTCCCCATTTTCATCGGATCGGTGAATTCAACGACGTCAACTACTTCAAGCTCTCCGCTTCGGGGCGTTACCTGGCCCATCGGCTGCATCCCTTCTGTGTGCAGGTGCTGGACCTGCAGCAGAACAATCGGATGGTCTTGCGGACACGCTCGGGCAATATGGTGAAGGTGCGTGAGATGGTGGCGGGGCCGGGCTGGCTTTATGTACGTTACAGCTCCCGGCAGTCCAACTATCTCATCGACTGGCGGAGTGGCGTGTTGCAGTGCACTTATCGCAGTGCACATCCGCATGAATACGCTCAGCAGCCGGTTCATCGCTCTTCCATGGTGGAACTAGGCTACACTTCCAATAAGGACAGGAAGGTCCATCGCTGTCACATCACCTATGGTCACCGCATCATGGCCGATGAGCTGGGACATATCTGGGTGCATGATCTGCATGACAACCTGATCTGTGTGTTCCTGCTCGATCAGACGGATCTTGCCGGTTGGATGCCCGACGGCACCACGTTTGGCCCGGCACGCCTGGTGGGCCATGACAGCATCCCCGATGCACCGCGTCTCTTTGCTGAGGCGCTGCTGCGATCTGGAGGAACGGTAGCATGAAAGTAGCCTACCAACTGCTGCAACAGGCTCATCGTGCCCCGGCGTATGGCTTGCTTCTTCCTGCGGAGACACAGGAAGCTCTTCACTGGGCGATTCAGTTGGAGTCTCTGGAGCCTCGCCTGTTTCCGACGCAAACGGGCTGGCTGCTGACGACACGCAAGCCCATTACGCAGACTCCTGCCGGGTATGTGGCGCTGCAGGAGTTGCAGCCGGGGTTGTTCATCCCTGTCGATGCCCAACTGATTCCGGGCCTGTTGAGTGATGAAGCTGCAGGGCTCACCAGGCTGCAGCAGGTGATCGTGCTGCCTGGTCCCCTTTTCCACACAGCAACTCTGCAGCCGGTGCCATTGCGTTCGCTGCTGGTGGTGCCCGAGCTGAATGAAAGCCCCTGGCAGGCCTTGCCCGAGGCACCTCCGCTGGCGGAGCAGTTGCGTACACTGGAATATCGCCCGTCGCAGAAGCAACTGAGCGATGAAACCGACCAGATGCTCGAATCAGGCAACATGGGGAAGGGCGATCCCAACCTCGATGGGCAGTTGCCTCGGCCACCAGGCAAGAATCCGCTGGCACAGTTGGGTGGGGCGGCGGCGATGGGGCTGGGCAAAGCACTCGGCGGGCTAGGCAGAGCGCTGGGGCTGAAGGGGCTGGCAGGTCTCGGGGCCAATCTGATTAATAAGGGTGTGAACCTGGCGCCACGGCTGGTGGAGAATCTGCTGGGCAAGCAGGAAGCAGCCTTGCGGGCGCTGCTGCGTCAGTTTCAGATGGGCAACATTGACGAAGCACTTCGCCGGGCTCTGCCGATTGGTGGCGATGCCAGCCGTGGTGCGAGTATTGCCAACAGTGCCAGTCTGCCTTTCAACAATCTGAGCTTTAACCTCAGCAAGCTGTTTATGTTTGGTGGTGTCGGGGCGAGCCTGTGGCTGGCCAATGACGACATCATGCTGCGGCTCAGCCAGGAGTACCGCAAGCAGGCGGAACTGGCAGAGCAACGAGGCGATCATCGCCGGGCAGCATACATCTACGTCAAGCTGTTGAACGATCTGAATAGCGCGGCAGCGGTGCTGGCCCGGGGCGGTCTGCATCGTGAATCAGCCATGCTTTACCTGCGGCTGAACGACGATATGCGGGCAGCGGATCAGTTTGAAAAGGCAGGGCTGTACGACCGGGCGATTGAAATCTATCGTCGGCTTGACCGGTACGATCTCAGTGGCATGCTGCTGGCCCGGCTCAAGCTGGAAAACGAGGCGCTGGCAGAGTTTACCCTGGGGGCGGATCGCCTGGTACGGGAGAAAGGCGACTTTCTACAGGCAGGCAAGCTGCTGGAAGAGTTTGCCCATCGGAGTGACCTGGCCCTGGACTACTACCGCCTGGGGTGGCAGGCACGTCCGCTGGGTAGCCCTGTACCCTGTGCCCTGCAGATGTCCGCCATCTTATGCCGACAACGACGCAGCGATGATGTGCATGTCTTATTCAAAGAAGGATTGGAGTACTTCAGGAACACCACCGACGATCAACAGGCATCAACGTTCATCAATGGGATATTGACCGACACCAGTCAACATCATCGGGAGACTGTGCCGCAGGAGATGCAGGATCAACTGCGTGACCAGGCGCTCCAGTATTTTGGTAGCCGTCTGCGGAACGACAGCTTGATCAGGAAGAGCATCACGACATTGCCTCGGCTGTTCCTTTCGGGCAAGAACTGGACCGCCAGCGAGTACAGCGATGCGGAGTTTGCATACCGCACGGCTCCGCGGCTGACGCCTGCTGACGAAGAGCCACTGCGGCATCTCCGCCAGATCACACTGCCTGCACGCATCGCGGAGCCGACTTGTGTCACCCTGGCAGAGGACAAGGGGCTGCTCTTTGTTGGCTTTGCCGGAGGAGAAATCTTCCGTGTCAATCTGGCCAGCGGTGAAGTGATGATGGTGAGCGATTCCCTGCAGGAACAGCCCGTGGCTCTGGCGGTCAGCCCGGCCGGGATGTATCTGCATGAACTGCGCCGCCCGACACTGACCCAGGAACGGTATCGGCTGATGCTGCACGTTGCATCTGCCAACAACTATCGCTACGTGGAAGAGCGGGTATTGCAATCGCAGGACGTCTGGCTCAGTCCCTATCTACTGACCTTAAATGAGGTCAAGCGGGTTATCGTCTATGGTGATGGCGACGATCTGGTATTGCACGACTTCCCCTTTGGCGCACCTGTGAAGTACAGCAGAGCCATTCGCCCGGAGGAATTGATCAACCTGGCTATCCCGGTGGCGGCCAGTGGCAAGAACACCGTCAAATTGCTGGGCTTCGATGGCTTTCGTCTCTACGATCTGGTAGCCAGCCAGGGCACACTGGAGGTGAAGACCTCGAACACCATCGGCTGGAGTTCGCGGTTCACCGAACGGCAGTTCCCGGTGCAGCCGCTGCATTGCCTGAGCCTGAACCTGCAAGAGTATCTGCTGCTTGCAGGGATCGGGGCCAATGGTATGGTCTATCTGACGCGGCGTGGCAGCCAGGGGATCCTCAGCACCCATGTCAGCACAGGTGATGAAGAGTACTTTGCCACCTGCTTTGTGGACCTGCAGACGCTGGTAGCGACGGCCCGGAACGGGCTGCACTGGTATCACTTCGACCGCCACGGCTTGCGGCTGGCCAAGGTACAGGAAGTGGCGCTGGGCCCGACGCAGGCGTGTTATTCGATCGATCAGGGACAGACGATTGTCGTGGTGAAGAACAACACGGTGCTGTACGTGCCCCGGGGATGAGTGACGGGTATAAGCAAAAAGCCTGCGGACATCCGCAGGCTTTCAAGACCAGTGGAGGCAGCAGGACGCCAATAGAACTTTTCCTTCAAGGCGTGTCCGCTTGGGACAGCTTGATTCGGGGACGGTTTAAGAACGGCAACCAGAATGCCTGAACGTAGTTGCCAAATTGAGCCATCTTTTCCGTGAGTCGATCGTACGCCCAAGACACTCGACGTTAGGAGGCAATAATCGGGAGGGCAAAGGGCGACGCCCGTAAATGATATCTCAACATAAACCCATCGCGACACCAACAACTATTCGGTGATCCAACATCCGCATTCCAACTGCCCAACGTTTTAGCCGTGCATCGACATTATCTCGGAAGCCGACCCGGTCAGGCTTGAATGCTGACCAGCTCGTTCTTTGGTATGAGTTCCTGGAGCGGAACGCAAGCCGCCGTTTGCTGCGGTCAGATAAGATGAGCCTCGACACGCGCGAATCGGAACGGGCGTGACCGGCCTTTCCGGATTGCCGGAAACCAGAAAAAAACCGAGGAATTTGGCGCTAGCGAATCTCGCATGACTACCATAAACCGGGTTTCGGTCAGTTCTGTCGTTCCTTCCGCCGTCGCGGCCTCTGGGCCAAGATCGCCCGAGCCCTGCGCCCCCAGAAACATCTTGACCACCGCGAACTCGATCGACAAAACGCGCGACAGAAAGCCGCGCTCGACGACATCGAGGCTCGACGCGTCGGACGAATGCCTCCAAGTCGCCCACCAATTTCGCGAGTTGGTTGCCGCTCCCCAGCATGACATCGAGACCGCTTTTCGTTTAACCAATTCCCCCCTCGCGCCATCCCGACACACGGAAGGCCGGTCGCACCCACTCATGGAAGCCCATCGCCAAGATTCATTGCATCTACCACGAAATGCTTCTTGCGAAAGAACAATACGTTTGACGGACCCTACGCCATCGTCCCGATGGTCCTGCGGAAGCGCGCGAGCGCGATGCCGAAAAAAGCCGCACCGATCAGGGCGAGGGCAAGGAATTGTGGCCATACGACATCCAGGCCAGCCCCGCGATACAGAATACCCTGGGCGAGCATGACGAAGTGCGTGTTTGGCGCCGCCAGCATGACCTGTTGAACCCACTCGGGCATGCTTTCGCGCGGGGTCATGCTGCCAGAAAGCATTTGCAGCGGCAAGAGCACCAGCATCATCAGCAGGGCGAACTGCGGCATCGAGCGGGCGAACGTGCCCAGGAAGATGCCCAGCGACGTGGTGGCGAACAAGTGCAGCGCGGCGCCGCACAGGAAGAGTAGAATCGAACCCTGAATCGGAACCGACAGCAGGCCCTGCACGACAAAGGTCAGGGAGAAGGCGCAGGCAGCGAGCACCACCAGTCCCATCGACCAGACCTTGCTCGTCATGATCTCGAATGGCGTTACCGGCATCACCAGCAGGTGCTCGATGGTACCGCGCTCGCGTTCGCGGATCAGCGCGGCGCCGGTTAGTATGATCGCCAGCATGGTGATCTGGTCGATCAGCCTCCTCACGGCCCCGAACCAGGACTTGTTCAACTCGGGATTGAAGCGCACCCGCACGGCAAGATCAACCGGCGGCGTGCTGTTGGCTCGGTAACGCTGCGCGAACGTCTGCACCTCTTGGCTGACGATCATCTGGATGTAGCCACTCCCGTTAAAAGCCTGGCTCATGCGGGTCGCATCGACGTTGAGCTGAATTGCTGGTGAGCGTCCGGCCAGCACATCGCGCTGGAACTCCGGAGGGATGTTGAGGGCGAAGGCGTCCAGCCCGGCGTCCATCCGGGCATCCATCTCGGCCTGGGTCACCATCGTCGGCGGCAGGAAATAGGGCGGTTGGAAGGCGGCGACGATGCGCGTCGATAGCGGCGACTGGTCCTCGTCCACAATGGCGATCGGCGCCCTGTTGAGGGTCTCCGGCAGCGCGGTCGAGGCGGAATAGATCGACACCGTGAAGGCGAAAGCGATCAATGCCAGCATGATCGGGTCGCGGGCCAGGCCCCACAATTCCTTGACGCCCAGATGCAGAATGTTGTCCACCCGCATGGCTCAGACCTCCTGCTTCCTTAGCAGCGCCACGCTTAAGCCCGTCAGCACCAGGAGGGCAACCAACAGAGGCAGGAACGAGTGGTACAGGTCGGCAAGACCGAGGCCCTTCGAGAAGGTGCCGCGGGAGATCGTGAGAAAATGCGTGGTGGGGTAAATTTGCCCGATCAGCGCGCCGGACCCCTCCAATGAAGAGACCGGGTCGAGCATGCCGCAAAACTGGGTTGCGGGGAGAATCGTGAGCACCGCCGTGCCAAAAATCGCCGCCACCTGGCTGCGCGTAAAGGTCGAGATGAGCAGCCCCATCGTGGTTGCACATGCCACGTAAAGCAGCGCGGCCATAACCAGGACTGGAAAACTCCCCTTGAGCGGCACATCGAACACGGTCACGGCCAGCGCCGTGAGCAGCAGGGAGTTGATCATCCCAAGGGCCACATAGGGGAGCTGCTTCCCCAGCAAGAATTCCAGTCGCGTCACCGGAGTGACATAGAAATTGATGATCGAGCCGAGATCCTTCTCGCGGACCACCGACAGCGCCGCCATGATGGCCGGGATCATCAGGAGCAGCAACGGGATCATCGCGGGCACCATGGCCACCAGGCTCTTGACATCGGGGTTGTAGCGGAATCGTGTCTCGATGGTGGCAGGGGCGGTGCGGCGGCCCTGGCCGAGGTTACGCTCGGCCGCGTCGGCCAGCCAGAGGGAATGCACGCCTTGCGAGTAGCTCCGTATCGTTTCCGCGCGCTGCGGCATGGCACCGTCGATCCAGACGCCGATCTGCACCGGCTTACCGCGCCCCACGTCTCGCCCGAAGCCAGGAGGAATCTCGACGGCCATGCTGATCTCTCCTGACCTCATGCGCCGGTCGAGGTCATCGTAGTCGGTGATCGGAGGCTGCTCGGTGAAATAGCGCGACCCGGCGAGATTGAGCACGTAATCGCGGCTGACGGTCGTCTGGTCGCGGTCGAGCACGGCAAAGGTCAGGTTTTCCACGTCCATGGTGATGCCGTAACCCATGATGAACATCAGGATGACGCTGCCCAGCGCGGCCAGCGTCAGGCGGATCGGGTCGCGGCTTAATTCCAACGCCTCGCGCCGGCTGTAGCTCAACAATCGCTGGAGGCTGAACGAGGTGCTGGGTCTGGCCCCGCCCGGTTGCGACTCCGCTGCCGCGACCGGCTCCGCCGGCACGGGTTGCCTCGCCACCGGCCTCGGCTCGGTCCCCCGGCCCTCGGCTGCCGCCTCTTCCAGGTAGCCGATGAAGGCCTCTTCCAGCGTTGCCGTGCCGCGCCTAGTGACCAGCCCGGCGGGGGAGTCGCTGACCAGCACCCGGCCGGCGTGCATCAGGGCAATGCGGTCACAGCGCTGGGCCTCGTTGACGAAGTGGGTGGAAATGAAGATGGTGACCTTGTCGCGGCGAGAGAGGTCGATCAAAAGCTGCCAGAAGGAATCCCGCGCCACCGGATCAACCCCCGAAGTCGGCTCATCGAGGATGAGCAACTCGGGCTGGTGGATCAAGGCCACCGCCAGCGAAAGCCGCTGCCGTTGCCCCAGGGGGAGCGCACTGGGCAGAACGTCGGTCACCTGGGCCAGCCCGAACCGCCGAATCGCCTTTTCCACCCGCTGCGGGATTTCCGCCTTCGGGACCTGAAACAGCCGTGCGTGCAAGACCAGGTTCTGCCGGACTGTCAACTCGGAATAGAGCGAGAAGCCCTGCGACATGTAGCCAACCCGCCGCCGCGTTTCCAAGTCTTGGGCATCAACCGGCTGCCCGAACAGCCGGGCCTGCCCGTCGCTGACCGGGAGCAGGCCGGTCAACATTTTCATCGTGGTCGTCTTGCCGCAGCCGTTGGAGCCGAGAAAGCCGAAGATTTCGCCGCGCTCGATCCGGAAGGTCACCCGATCGACCGCGACAAAATCGCCGAAGCGCTTGGTCAAGTCCCGCGCTTCAATGGCTACCTGGCCGTTGCCTGCCCCGCGAGGGGGGATCTCCACTTTCTGGTGGCCCCGACGTTTCTCCTCCGGCAGCAGGGCGATGAAGGCCTCTTCGAGCGAGGCCGTGCCGGTGCGCTCCAGCAACTCCGGCGGCATGCCGGCGGCGAGCACGCGGCCGTCATCCATTGCGATGAGGCAGTCAAACTCCGCAGCCTCGTCCATGTAGGCAGTCGCTACCAGGAGGCTCATGGCGGGTCGGTTGGCACGGATACGGTCAATCAGCTCCCAGAACTGGCGGCGTGACAGGGGATCGACGCCGGTGGTCGGTTCGTCGAGGATCAGCAGGTCTGGGTCGTGGATTAGCGCGCAGCACAGGCCGAGCTTTTGCCTCATGCCGCCGGACAATTTGCCGACAGCACGGTCGGCAAACGGCGCCAGGCCGGTGCTTTCAAGCAGGTCCGTGATGCGGTGCTCGCGCTCGCGCCGGCCGTGGCCGAAGAGACGGCCGAAGAAGTCCACGTTCTCGAAGACTGACAGCGTCGGATACAGGTTCTTGCCCAGGCCCTGCGGCATGTAGGCGATGCGTGGCAAGACCGCCCGGCGGAAGCCCGGGTTCGCCATGTCACCGCCGAGCACCTCGACCCGCCCAGCCTGGACTCGGCGGGCGCCGGCAATCAGCGCGAGCAGGCTGGACTTGCCCACGCCGTCGGGGCCGATCAGCCCGACCAAGCAGCCCGCCGGCAGATCGAGACTGACGGCATCGAGAGCGCACGTCTTGCCGTACCGCAGGCTAATGTCTGTCAATCGCGCCACGCGAACCGAATGGGATTGGCCAACGTTGGGGAGGGGGGCGGTATTCATTGCGGCAGCCTGACCTCCAAATGGGCGGGCCATTCGGTCTGCGGGTCAAGCTGCAGGTAGGCCATGCCCGGCAAGCCGGTCTTGACGCTGCGAATGTGTTTCTTCAACAACTCCGGATCGATGCGTGCCTTGATCCGGAACATCAGCTTCTGCCGCTCATCGGCCGTCTCGACCGTCTTGGGAGTAAACTGGGCAACGTCGGCAATGAAGGACACCTTGGCAGGGACGACGTATTGCGGAGCCGCGTCAAGTATCAGCCGAGCCTCGGTCCCCATTCGGACCCGGCCGGCCTGGGCCGTGGGTAGGAAGAAGGTCATGTAGACGTCGCCGAGGTCAACCATGTTCAGCACTTTGCCGCCCGAATTCAGAACCTCACCGGGCTGAGCGACACGAAACTGCACACGGCCGTCACGTGGTGCCTTTAAAGTGCAATCGTTGATATCCGCCTGGAGGCGTTCTATCCTCGCCTTCGCCGCTTCGACCGACGCTTCCGCTTGAATGATCTGCGATTTGGCCGTGGCGATGGCGGCGTTTGCAGCGGCCACATTCGCCTTGGCGGTGCTGAGGGCCGCCTTGGCGCTGTGGAAATCGGCACGGCGAATGTCGAGTTCTTCCTCCGCGATAGCAAGTTTTTCAAACAGACTTTCTGCACGCGCGATTTTTTTCTTTGCGAGATCGAGTTCGACCTCACGCTGGACTATTAACGACTCGGCTGCTGCCTTCTCGCTTTCGCGCTGCAATACCGTGCTCTTGGCCGTCTCCACAGCGTTTTTCGACTTCCGGAGTTCAGCTTCGGCTTCCCTGAGTTGGGCCTTGAGTACGTCGGTATCCATCTGGGCGAGGAGTTGACCCGCGGTGACGAAGTCGCCTTCATTTACCGAAACGGCCACAAGGCGGCCTGCCGTCTTGGCGGCTATGTCAATCTCCACCGCCTCGATGCGCCCGTTGCTGCTGGCGAACCCGTCTGGCAATTTCTGGTGCGGGAGCAACCTCCACCCGACGTATGCGAGACCAACGATAGTCGCTGCGGCCAGCAAGAGCCATTTACTTTGGGTCATGGTCCCACCCGTTTCCCGGTGGTGACTCGCGCATTCCAGCAGCGAGGCACCATTCTCCGTAGCATGATTACGGTAACTGTCCGTGGCCAAGAACGAATCTCACGATCTCACCACGTTTGCTGCGCCAGCCCCTTGCGTGGGTGGCAAAGCGTTACTCATGGTAACCCCGTGCCCGTAGGTCAGTTCCAGAGTCAAGCGCTTCGCCCGCAGATTTTTGACGGCGGACAATGGAAAGGCCCACTATGCGTTGGCCTTCCGCTTTCGGACGGACGAGTCCGTCAAATATAGATTATGGTTTCAGAACCTCTGCGAAAAGCCATCCGATTGCCGTGTCATAAACTATTGTGGGTATGCGGCTTGCAGAATCCGGCACCCGGCACAGAGCGATGAATCTGCTGTCTGGCGTCGTGCCGACGAGCACTGCATGTGCCAGCTTCCAGGAGAGTTGTGCAACGGCTTAAAGGGGCTTAAAGGTTGTTTTCTGGCTGCCATCAACGCTCTCGCGCGAATCCAAAGAGGAAATGGTCAACAATCCATTCCGGGATCTTGTCATCACGCGGAACGGGCGTCGCTTGCAGGATTGCTCTCGTCATTCCCATCAAAGCCACTGCCGAGAATTCGGGACTGTAGTGGGTGGAAGGATAAAACGATTCGAGCGTTTGCGAAATGAGCATGAGAAACTTGCGGCGATTTTCGGTCAGTTGGTCATTTCCTCGACAGATCACCTCTGCACGCTGAACCAACTCAAGAAAATACGGGTATCGATCGTGAAAGCAGAAAACCTCCTGGATCAAGAGAAGAAGGCGCTGATTGGGACTTTCGGATTGAGCCATCTTCGTCTGAATATCGTCCCGAAGTCGTTGTCCGAAATGTACGATCAGGCCAAGGTACAAATCCTCTTTGCTCTTGAATCGTGCGTAAATGGACCCCTTGGACGTGTTGGCGTGTTTTGCGATTTCGTCCATTGTCACTTCGTGGAATGGTCGCTTACCAAAAAGCTGGGCTGCAGAATCCAGAATTCGTTCAAGTAGATCGGGATTCGGGGTGCGCATGTCACATTCTCAGCAGTCAAGAGGTAAGAGGCTCTGGTTCGCCCGAGTTATCTGGAGGGAGCCTCTTGTCGGCCAGTAGTTTCAATAGCCGTCGAACTTCGGCGAGAAGCCGAGGCAGGTCTTTCCGTGCCCGAGCGATAAATCGAGCGTCGGGACCGGATACTTCGACAATGCCTTTCACTCTGTAGCCTTGATCATCGTTCGGTTTTTCAGGAATCTCCATGATCATTACGACCCCGACCTCGCCGTCAAAGAGGATTTTCTTTCCTGTAGTCGTGTCGGCGCGGGCCCATCGAAAGCCTCCTTCTTGGACGGCGTGTGCCACATCGTTGAAGATCCGTTCGTGCCATGGTCCCGGCGAAGCGGCCTGGCACACGGCGTCGATGGCATTTAGTTCGGTGTCGCTGAACATGTCGTTTTGCGACGCCGGCAATTCCGGGTCGGCGGATCGCGCGGAGAGCCGTTCGCGACCAGGTTCGAGCTTCTTCATTCCGAAACGATCCACCGCAATTCCGAGAATCAGCCCGCCGAACACGCCGAACGAAAGAATGGGTATCCAGGCGTTCGTGATAATCGCGTCAGGCAGACTCAAGAGGAGACCGAAAAGCAATCCCGTAACCGTTCACCCCTGAGCGAGGAGTGGTGGGCATGCTGTGCCTGAGCGGTGGGCGGTGACGGCCCGTACCAGGTACTCGAGGGGACTTCGTTTCTTCAAGCGGCAGGTTTGCACGACGGTAAGGATGCGTTCGACGAAGCGACATCCCACGGCGCTGTTGCAGCCGAAACTGCGGCGCCGCCACAGCACCGCCAGGCGCACCAAGCGTTCCATGAAGTTGTTCGTCGGCTCGACGCCTTCCACCTTGGCAAAGGTCCACAAGGCCGGTTCCAATTCGATCAAGTTCTGGCAGAACTTCGCCACGCGCGCATCGTCGCCGAAGGCGCCTTCAAGCAGCGTTTTGCCCAGGCGCCGCTCCAGAGGCGCGATCAACTCCTGCAAACGCTGCCGCGGAATGATGCCGGCTCGGAACGCGTGCCAGGCGGCAAACAGCTCGGCGGCAATGCGAAGCCCGCGGCGGCCCACAAATCGGCTGGGGCCGACGCATTCGACGATTTTTCGGAAATCGCGTTTCAGATGAGCCCAGCACAGTTGCCGGCGTTCCTCGGGGATCTGCAAGTAGACATGCCAGCGATCGCTATGCACGATGCCGCCGATGCTCTCTCCCAACAGTGCGGCCAGCCCCGTGGCCCCACGCCGCGCGTGAATGACGAAGGCGGCCACGCCCTCGGCGGCACCGGCCCAGAGCCAGCACAACTTGCCCCAAAGCTTCCAACTCGTCTCATCCGCGAACTTGACGTCGGCTTGCCGCACCGCCTCCAGAGCCTCGCGGTGAGCCGGCGCCAGCGCGTCGCTGACTTCCTGTTCGAGATTCGCGACGGTGCCCAGAGCGATCGGCAGCCCCAAGACCGTCTCGGCGATCTCTTCGACGCAGCGCTTGCTGACCCCGTGACAACCACTGAAGTACGACAGCGTCGCCGTCAGCCGCGGCCCCACGCTGTGGGCGCGGACGCTGGCCGGCACCCGTGCTTGCGTCCTCTGTCCACAGCAGCCGCAGGTCCGTGCGTGCGCTTGATACTCGACCACTTCGATGGCAATGGGCGGTAGTTCCGCCGTCTGAAATCGCTTCGGCTCGGGATCGTCCGGTTGCGGCTCACGCGACAAGGGCGTCTGGCAATGCTCGCAGATCTCGGGCACGATCGCCTCGATGCGCGTCACTCGTTCGGGAGGCAGCAACTGCTTCAAATGCGGAGGATGGCCCGCTTGACCGCCGCGTCGACGCTTCGACTTCTTCTTCACGACGGGCGGCTTGGCTCCGAGCGGATTCGCCGAGGGAGGCACGGAGGAATTGCCCGCGTGGCGATTGAGCCGCCCCTCGAGTTGGGCCAAACGCCGCTCAAGGTCCGCGATCCGCTCATCGCGCTGCCGGCAACCAGGGCATTCCATGCCGTCCATACGGCCATGCTACAAAACGCTCCCGCATGCAGCTGCGCGACTTTTCCCTAAAACCACGGTGAACGGTTACGCAATCCCTTTGACCAGCCAGGAAGGGGTAAACGTGCCGACCCGATGACCAAGCCGATGGAAAATCGGTTCACGAAGGCGGCCGTCAATGCGGCGGTCTTGTCGGAGAATTCCATCGGGAGCATCATGGCCACGCTGATCGAGCCAAATGCAATTCCGCCGATGATGCCGACTCGGTACCTCCTCATTTGCGTGTCTCCCTTCCGCTTCCGTCAATAGATCTACTGAGCCGGCTGCACGGACGGCACGGACGTAGGCAAGCCGAGGCGTGCGCCGTCGATTAGAACTTGACGATTGACACGCGACTCCACAGTTGGCACTGGATCGCTTGTTGTCTCCTGGGTCGCTAGAACGGGTGGGGTCGAAAAGATTTCGGTGAGCATTCCTCGGCGCTCCCGGTGCTTGAGTTTGTGATGGTGCCCCGGAACATCGCCCTGCATCGCTAACTCCCAGCCGCCGCCCAAGGCCTTGTAAAGACCAATCATACTCAACGCGATTTCGCCACGGGCCACCGCCAGGGAATCCTCCGTTTGCACTCGGAAATTCGTGGTGGTGAACTGTCGGTTTACGTCGAATTTCTGCTGCTTCGATTGCACGACGACGGTGTCTACCGCTAACCGAGCCGCCTTGGCCGCTTTTTCCAAACGGACGGCTTGGTCGTGCGATTGGAGGAAAGCTTTCATGGAATCCTCCGTTTCTTTGGCAGCCAGCAAGACGGCGTTCTGGTATTTGAGCGCCTTCTCTTGATACAGAGCGTCTTGGAACCGCACCTTGTTCAGGAGCCGACCATAGTTCAATAGGTCCCAGGTTAGATTCGGCGTAATGGAACCCCGGAAACTGTCGGAAGTGAGCAGGTCTGACAGATTCTTTGCTTCATAGCCAAGCGTACCAAACACGGTCACGCGTGGGAAATAATCCGCTTTGGCCACGCCAATTCGGGCGTTCTGCGCAACCAGCTCGCTTTCGGCGCGACGCAAATCCGGTCGCTGTCTGAGCAGGTCGATCGGCAACCCGGCGGCCACCTCGGGAGGCGTCACGGGGATTTGAGCCGCCCCAAGTTCGGCAGTCAAATCTCGGGGCGGAATGCCGAGCAGGATGCAGAGTTGATTGTTGGCTTGGCGCTGGCCGAATTCCAGTCTGGAGACCAGTGCCAAAGTCGTTTCCACGTTTGACTCCAGCTGGGAGACATCCAGAACATCGGTGGCGCCCTTCTCCAACCGCGTTTTCGAAAGTGCCAGAAGCTCCCCTTGGATTCTCGCGTTTTCCTTGGCCAAACGGATGCGCTCCTGGAACGTGCGGAATTGGACGTAGTTTGTGGCAACTTCCGCCAGGAGAATTACCATCACCTCATTGCGGTTCTCGACGGAAGCGTTCAAGTCGGCGTTGGCCGCTTCGACGTTGCGTCGAAAGCGACCCCAAAAATCAAGTTCCCACGCCATGTTGAAGCCGGCGCCCCAGAGGTCGTAGACCTTGAATCCCCCGAAACCGCCGAAAAGCCCATTGGTCGAATTTTGGGTGTGGTTGTATTGAAAAAAGCCTTCCTGCTGTTGGGGGAACAGGTTCCCTACAGCTACGTTCCGCACGGCGCGGGCCTGCATGATTCGAGCGCCCGCGGCCTGAACGTCCAGGTTCTGACGGGACGAAGTCTCGATGAGGGAGTTCAGCACCGGATCGTTGAAAACGGTCCACCACGCGCTAATCTCCGCATGTTCGGAATTTACCTTCGCGGTCTTGGTCTCGTTGGTCTTGCCGTTGTCGATCCATTCAGGAGCGACTGCTGTGGGCGGCGGAGAATAATTGGGACCAACCTTCGCTCCGTTTCGCCACCATTCCTGCATGGACGCGCACCCGGAAGCGGTGGTGAGGATGCCAAGAACGATCATGCCACCATGTTGGCATGGCGAAAGGACTGGGAAAGCCGCTTCGTCGGCATCGCCGATCGATCGCCGCGCAACCCGGACCTGCGCGAGACCGATAAGGCGTTGCATGGTGGTGTCCTCGCCACCCGATCCGCCTACCGCTACGGCTTTCTGTCGGTACTCGGCCTCGTGCTCCTTTCGTCCATTGTCGTGCTCGGCGTGCTGCCCAACGCCCCGCGTTTCACCACCGGTTTCGGCATTGTCCTGGGAGTGTTCGTGGCACTCGTTGTCGTATGCGTCATCCGGACCATTCAATTCCCCGGGAGTCTCCAGCGAACGTGGTTCTATTTCACGGACTGGATCTGGCACGGTTCGTTTCTCCGCCAACCGCCCTGGGTTTTTCAGAGCCCCAGCGGCAACCTGTTGCAACGCCAGGGCGCAACGCTCTTTGTCATCTTCGTAGTGACCTTGACGCTTATTCCTCTGGGTGATTATTTCCGCTGGCTCTATTTCGGCGCGTACAACGCCGAGGTTCTGCCCGAGCACCTCATCGAGAATCCCAATCCGTTCAGCCTCTGGTGGGCCGCGGCACGTGGCAACTTGTATGTCGGTGTCCTCACGATCACGCATTATCTGCTTCTCTTCGGAACGCCCGGTCTCTTCGTTTTTCTGGCGACGCATTTCCTCGCCGGTCCTGTGATCAGTGCCCACCACCTGGCGCTGGAAGGAGCCCATGCCTACGAACAACACCACGGCTGGGACCGGCTTGACGGTTACTGCGACCGGTTGCTCAACAGCCGCAATGTCAAGGAGCGGAATTCCATCATCGTTGCGCGAACGCTATTCAACGATTACCCCATTCTCGTTCATCTCAAGCTGGCTTTTGAGCATTTCCACATCCTGGGCGGCACGGGCATCGGCAAGACAACGCTTGGCCTGATGACCGACATGATCCAGCTCATTCGCCGCAAAGACGGGCCAGTCGTCGTCGTCGATTGCAAGGGCGACATGGCGCTGTTTCACACGGCCCGGATCGAGGCGGAGCGCGCTGGTCGCAAATTCAAGTGGTTTACCAATCGGCTCGGCCATTCCACCTACGTCTTCAATCCATTCGACAAGAATATGTATGCTCAGCTCTCGCTTCACGAGATCGTCGGTCTGCTGATGAGCGCCCTCAACCTGCATCACGGTTCTGATTATGGGCGTGCCTGGTACACCATCGCCAATCGGGTGCTGATGAAACGCGCGTTTCAGGAAACGCTCAACCGCACCAACGGCCCAGGCGGCGCCAGCCGGCCGTCGCGATTCGACAGAATCGAATCGTTCAAGGATCTCAACGACGTTATCCTCTTCCTCGCGGCGGATGGAAAAGAATACCAGGCGGCCCAGCACCTGGCCTTCTTGATCGAATCGCTCGCCGAGTTCGAGCAACTGAACATGTCGGCGCGAACGCATCCGAACGATGCCTCCGTTGAAAATGCGATCAACATGTCGGAGGCCATCGCCAACAACGAGGTCATCTATTTCTACCTCGCTGGCGCGGTCGATTCGCAGTCCGTCGCCGAGATTGGCCGTCTCGCCATCTACAGCTTGTTGAGCGCCTGCATCAATCACAAGGATCGGACCGGGCAACGTGCGAACGCGTACTTGCTCGTCGATGAAGCGCAAGCTGTCATCGCACAGAACATTGCCCAGGTGCTCGCTCAAGCCCGCTCCTTTGGCCTGGCATGTTTTTTGGCACACCAAACGATGAGCCAACTCAACCAGGCAGGAGGCCCCGATTTGCGCGAGTTGTTCATGGGATGCACTGGCGTCAAACAGGTGTTTTCCGCTCGCGACCCGTGGCTGCAGAAATACGTGGCCGACATGTCGGGCCGTGTGCGCTATGCCAACCTCTCGTATCAACAGAACGCCAACGATCTGCTCGGCGGCCTGTTCGGCATCCAACATGCCGTCAAGAACGAGGCCGGTATCCCCGCCGTCAACATTTCCGATGTCAGTGGGCCGGGTCTCACACCGCAGGATATTCTCGACGTGAACCGCGACAACAACATGTGCATGTTGATGATCGAGCGAGCGGAGGCATTCAGCCGCTGGATTCGCTTTGCTCCGGCCTTCGTCGATTGGCCGATGCAAGAGCATGAATACGACGATCGGCAGCACCACACGCCCTGGCCCGTCGAAACGCCTGAGACCATCACGACGCAGTCGCCCTGGCCGGCGAACACTCGGGAAACAATCGTTCCGACCAAAGCGCCCGTGGAGACGCTGGAAGAGTACAGAAAGCTCACGGACCAGCGGCTCGGCGACCTGAAGCGCGATCTGGACGACGAGTGAGAACGAGTGAGCCGAACGATTGGACGGCGAGAAAACATTCTCGCCGCTGCCACAAAATGCCAGAAGGTGGGGCGTAAATCCCAATCGCGCCAGGTACCATCACCTGCGTGAAATGAAAACCGCGTGGATCCAAGGGCACATTGATGCGTTTTTCTTTCCTCTCCTTCCGTCCGAGAGTGTGTCTTCACGACGGAATGCCTGCATTCGTGGATGCAGTGCAGTTTTCGGTTGAGAACGTGTTTCTCAGCCAACCATCGACACGTGCTTGAGGCACTGCCTATGCAAAAAGACCGCGTGTCTTTTGCATCACGTGATTCGAGACAAGAGACCCTCGGGTCTCTTGTTTTTGATCTGGCTCTCCGGTTTGAGGAGCCCTGACGACCTTCCGAGGTCGTGACGGCTGTTCAAGCGCCCGCGTGACACCAGCAGGGGCTGGAATCGCGCGGGTTTCATTCGGAGGACCAGACCATGGCATTAAAACACGGCGATGAACATTACACGATGTTCACGTTCACGGAGAACGGACAGGTCATGAACCGTCGTTTGCACCGCATTGAATTCCAGGATCGCACCGGCAAGGTGCACGTCCTGGAAGGCAAGCAGTTGCCAAACCACATCATGGCCCACACCGGACAGGCACAAAAGGGTCAGCACTGCGCAACGATCCTTTTGGAGCCGGAAAAGGCGAAATCGCTGATTCCGGAGGCCTGGCCGACCCACCGGGACGTTCTCAATGGACTGGCAGCGGTGGTGCTGTTCATGATGATGCAGCATTTCGCGCATCTCGCGAACGCACTCCCCTGACGCCGGAGCGTTAATGCTCACCCTCCCTTTCTGCCCGGGAGTGAAAAAGAATCGGCAGTCTTCTGGTTCGAAAGGGCCAGGGGAAGTCGTGGAAGCCCGCCGTCGCTGTGAGCGACGACGGTTTATTAACCGGATGCCTGCAAGGCATCCCTTCATGGACGGAGGCGACCATGGAACAGCGCAAACTGTATCCATTGGAGCAGCGCAAGCTGCCTCCAAACCGCGACCGTGACCTGATGTTCTTCTTACTGGGAGCATGGGTCGTCCAAATTTTGGAGAAGCTGCTGCTTCTTCACAAATAAGGACTTGTTCTCTCGGAGGTTGGCTACATGGGGTAGCCAACCTCCCCTTTGACTTCCACCCGGCCATGCTCGGAGTTTGCCACACGAGACGACCGTCAGCAACCTCGGACGACAATTAACCAGGCAATTCCCAGGTGTTTTATGCCACAACATGCTGCCAAGTTGTCCTACGAGTGTGTCGAGCAACTCCACGCCTGGATCCGGGCCAACTGCCCCTGCGCCCTGGAGAACGAGAAGTTCTTGCCGGGCCTCTTCGTGATTGTCGAAATGGAAGTCGAGGCCGCCTTGAAACGACAGCAGTCTCAGCGTTTCCAAAAACTATTCCTTCCGAGCCTCCAATAAAGCGTCGAGTGCGTTTCCCACACCATCCCTCGTGACAGGAGATCGTCTCCCATGATGTTCAAACTCACCATTCACAGCACCGGAATCGGTTCTTGCGCCCTGACCGGCAAAGAGGCCGATGGCCTCGCCGTTACCTTCGAGGACGGCACCATCAAGGACGCCTTCCTGTCATGGAAGGCATTTCGACAACTGCTCAATCTCAAGACCGGCCAGGTAAACCAGGCGAACGGCAAATCGACGCCGGCGGTCGCCAACAACGACAAGTCGAAATGAGGCGCGGGGCACGATGAACGTCGTCAGCGAGATCTGGACCTGGACCGCGGGCGGTAGGCTCTATTCGCGCTTGACGACGAATGTCCCCGGTCGGCGATTGCTCGCCAAGCTATCCGCACTCGGTCTTCTGAATCGTGCTGAAACAATCCATGCCTACTTTGACGATCGCGTTTACGGCGGCAACGGTTTCGAGATCCTATGGAAAGATTGCACTCAAATGACAGACCTGGAGAATCTGGCCCGCCTATGAGTGCGCCACTTTTCAAGCTGCTCGCGGTCCAGCGTCTACTCGATGAGATGCGCGATTTGCTGGAGGGAGATTCGCTCAGCACGTACCTCCGCCTCAACGCGAATGATCGGATCGACCGACTTGGCGCCATGACAGAGCATGGGGATGGCAAGTTCGGCGCCGGCAACAGCCTTCAAGAAATGATTCGCGATAGCCGGAGATTCGCGACCATCTACGCCGATCCACCGTGGCAATATGCGAATGCCGCAAGCCGCGGCGCCGCCGAAAACCATTACGAAACCATGACCATCGATGCCATTGCCGACTTGCCAATTGCCCAACTCGCCGCCGACGAGGCACGTTTGCATCTGTGGACGACCAATGCGTTCCTTTTCGAAGCGGAGCGCGTGATCAAGGCATGGGGCTTCGCATACAAGAGTTGTCTCGTCTGGATCAAACCGCAGATCGGCAACGGGAACTACTGGCGTGTCAGCCACGAGTTTCTGCTCTTGGGCGTTCGTGGCAACCTTACGTTTCCAGACCGGACCCAACAAAGTTGGCTTTTCGCCGATCGCGGCCGGCACAGCGCCAAGCCCAGCGTATTCCGAAAACTCATCGAGAAGGTCAGCCCAGGCCCGCGCCTTGAACTGTTTGCACGGTCCCAGGCCGAGGGATGGACGACCTGGGGCGACCAGATTCAACCAGACCTTTTTGACGATCTTCCCGACAAACCGAAGGAAGGATCTTGAATGCGAGAAAACCATGACCACCGACCAGCTCAACGACCTGACGACACGGCTCGCCCGCATTGAACAGACGCTTGATCTGCTCGTTCAACAGCGAACGATCAAGGACTGGTATTCGACGGCAGAAGTCGCTCAGCTGCTCGGCAAG
Organism: Gemmatales bacterium; assembly: GCA_046350055.1. Lineage (GTDB taxonomy): Bacteria > Planctomycetota > Planctomycetia > Gemmatales > HRBIN36 > JAEUIE01. The sequence continues at coordinate 2,464,473 of JAXMBC010000001.1, forward strand.
GCCGAGTTCACCGTGCGCGAATGGTGCCGCCTCGGTCGGGTACGGGCCGAAAAGAAGCAATGCGGCCGCGGGGTCGCCGGCGAGTGGGTCATGTCTCACGAGGAATTGACCCGCGTCCGCAACGAAGGTTTGCTCCCCGAACCGAATCCGTATCGCCACGTCAAGTAGAGGCCTGCGAGCATCGAAGTGGTCAAACGTCACGTTCGGTCACGGGAATTACTGGCCTGCTACTGAACTGCATCGACAGGTTGCGGCCCGATGAGGACCGCGTTACGCCAGGGGCGAATGGGCCGCAGCGCATACTCGCTCCCCTCCACCGAATTGAACCGAAAAGCGGCTGGAAGTGGCTTATGTCCCGAAGCAATCAATCCGACTGCCGAATGAAGGGGGATGCGGTTGCCGCCATCGTCCCCGCTGGGACACCGGCCTGGGTAACGGTTGAACTTATCGAACTCACGATCCGCGTCTGGCAACCCTTCTACAAAGCGCAGCTGACCCCCGACGAAGCCGTTACAATGATCCTTGGCGTGGGTCGTTTGTATGAGGTGCTTGGTCGGGAGCGTTCGCCATGAAACAATTCGTCGCTTTGGCCCGGGTCAGCAGTCGCGAGCAAGAACGCGAGGGCTTTTCGCTCGAAGTGCAAGAAGAGGCTCTGAAGCGGTACGCAGCCCTTCAAGGCGGCGAGATCATTCGCCTGTTCAAGATCGCCGAAACCGCGAGCAAACGGGACGAACGCAAAACCTTCAAGGAAATGGTCGCGTTCGCCAAGAAACGTGCTCCAGGTCTCGATGGACTCCTCTTCTACAAGGTCGACCGTGCCGCTCGCAATCTCGTCGATTACGTCGAACTCGAACGCCTGGAGTCCGAGTACGGCGTTCCCTTCATTTCGGTATCGCAGCCAACCGAAAACAACCCCGCTGGCCGAATGATGCGTCGGACGCTCGCGAACATGGCGAGTTTCTTCACCGAACAGATGGCCGTCGACATCAGCCAAGGTCTGAACCGTCGCGTGCAGGAGGGGCTATTTCCTGCAAGAGCACCTTACGGATATCGTAACGTGCGGATCAATGGGCGCAGCATTGTCGAGATTGATCCGAATGCGGCGGAGAATGTGAAGCGTATTTTTCACCTCTACGCATACGAAAACTGCACACTCGAAGGCGTGGTCGCAAGACTCGCCAAGGAAGGACGGCGCTATCGAAGTGACCGACCCCAGTTCAACCGCACCTCCGTCCACAACGTGCTGAACGACCGCTCCTACATCGGCGAGATCCTGTACCGTGGCGGCTGGCACCCAGGGAAGCATGAACCGCTGATCGATCGTGCTACCTGGAACCGAGTTCAGGCCTTGCTCGGCGGCGCAGGCAACCATTCCCACACCATGACCTACGCTTCTGAATTCATGCAGTGTGGCCATTGCGGTCATCAAATCACCGGCGAACTGAAGATCAAGATGACAAAAGCCGGTTCCCGTGAATACTTCTACTATCGATGCACGAAGTACAATCAGCCCGGCCACCCGCGTTGCCGCGTGACGGAGGCTGAAATCGACCGCCAGATTCTGGCCGTATTCGACAAGATGCGCATTGGCGACGACTCGGTGCGGGAATGGTTCCGTGCAGTCTTAGTTGCCCAAACCAAGGATTCGCAAAGGGACTCGCGGGCGCAGCGCTCGGAGTTGCAGCGTCAGGCTTCGTTGCTGGTGGCTCAACAGGACCGATTGCTGAACCTGCGGATTGAAAACCAAATTGACGAAGAGACATTTGTCCGGAAGCAAACCGAACTCCGCGACCGGCTAGCATCGATCAAGCTGCAATTGGACGCGGTGGACCGATCTCACGACGAAAATGCGGAACTGGCAGCCAAGGTGTTTGAACTTTCTCAAACGTTGAGACAACAATGGCTTACGGCAGATTATGCCGCGAAACGCAGAATCCTGGAAATCGTCTGTTTGAACTGCCGACTCGTCGACGTAACTCTTGTTCCCACAATAAGAAAGCCCTTCGATGTGCTTGTCGAAGGGCTCACTTTTCCATCAAGTGGAGGTGAGGGGACTTGAACCCCTGACCTCTTGCATGCCATGCAAGCGCTCTCCCAGCTGAGCTACACCCCCTTGGTACACCAATCTTATTCGGGTATGGGACATTGTCAACATGGGGAAGGTTCAGGAGAACATGCGAAAGAAGATCATCGTAGGCGTCATAATCCTTGTGGTGTTGGTCGTGTTGCTTGCATGGTGGTGGAGAAGGCAACCGCTCCCGCTCTTGGGGAACGTGGCATCCATCAAATACCATACCTACACAACAGATGGCAAAGTCGATGTGGAGATTCCAGAACACCTATGGCCAGAGCTATGGAAGTGTCTCTTGCCTGTCAGGCGTGATTACAGTCCATACAAGTGGGTCGTGCTTGGTGACCTGGAGATTGTCCTGAAGAACTCATCAAGCATTCGCGTGATGATTTACGTCGTGCCAGACTGTGGTGCATTTAGCATAGGCGGGCAGTACTACCTTGGAGGCAATTCCAGGTTGCTCCGAAAGCTGCTGGACAAGCTCGTGAGCGACAGCAACAATATTAAACCATGAAGCAACTCCTCATTATCATCAAGCCTTTTCAGGCAACCGCGGTGCTGGAGCTTGTGGCCCAGCACGAGGTGGAGGCCTGCTTTGTGGATGAAGTGAAAGGCTACGGCAGGCAGAAGAACAACCTCGAACAGTACCGGGGCAGCGAGTACAACCTGGCATTTTTGCCCAAGGTAGAGATCACTATCTGGGCCGAAGACGAAGTGGCGGAGAAACTGGCGAAAGAGATTGCCACCACCGCCCACACCGGGTTGATGGGGGATGGCAAGATCTTCATGACCGACGCCGCGTGGGGCGAGGCGATTGCGTTTTGAAATGCTGCTGATTGCTTGTGTGAGAATGGGGAATGAACATGGTGCATCTTGTCAAATGCGATAACCCTATTTCACTCAGCAACTTGGCGGATCAGATTCGCAAGTCGTCGAACTTTCGTTTTAGCTGGCAGTTTTATCAATGCAGTGGCATCAACCCTCAATCGCCTGCAAGCATTCGACAGGCGCTAGAGGCAATTATTGCAAATCCGGAACTTCACTACTTCCTGCGACAATCGTTCATTCCAATGTACACTGAAGCGTTTGAAATCGAGCCGCTTCACGAACACAGTCGTGTTGTCGCAACTGCCGGTGAGTTTGAGAACATACTGGCGCAAGCAGCCAGCGATCATTTGGGTGCATATTCGCAACGAATTTGTAATGCAACAGTAGTCGAAAAACAGGTGATTAAGGACTTGTTCGGGCGATTAGGTGATTATCGCACATACGAATTACTGCCAGGCGGCGTCGCTGGCTGTCGCGAGTGCGGCAATCACAACAACCACTTATTCAGCAGTTGGTTCTTCGATGTAGCGTGGGACTGGTGTTTGTTCGCGTTTTGGCCACATTGCAATTTACTCTGGATTGGTTGCCTGACAGATACAGATTAGCAAGGTGGTCGAAGGATCAAGTACATGCTGTTGAGTGGCGCAGCAGACTAATCAAGCATTCCATGGAGCGGAAAACTCTCCTCAGCCCCTGCTAAGGTGCGACCAGGCAGTAGTTGGCAGCATGAGCTGCCAGGATCAGAGTCAGGATAGGACGAGCCCCGGATGGGGCGATTGAGATATGCGTCTTGCTCCCATCGCCCCCTTCGGGGGCTCTTCAGATGACAACTATGGCAACTGGCAGCTTCGCAGCCAGCTACTGCCCGGTCGCCCTCTTCGAGGGCTGCAAGCTGTTGATGGAAGTTGGCTGACCAGGAACGGATCGCTACGCAGATGCTGAGTATTGGTGGGATCACGAAATTTGTGAGTTGAATCAAGTAGCGCACGCGTTTGAGAAACTGTCTGGGGAGCGTGGCTGACCGAGAGTTGCACTTGGCCGGTTCGGCGTTACAATGTGACCTGGTATCAGGTTCATTGCTTCGTGACGGCAATTGAATGGTTTCGTTAGGCAGCAGGGGACTTCGTAGTGCCGACTGTTGAGGATCTCTGGCAGAAGCATCGAACGGCTCCGTTTCCATCGGGCTGTCGCTGCAAGACGGTAGAAGGCATTGATCTGATTCATATTGACGCAGACACTGCAGGATGCGTCAGTACTTTTCTCAGCCAGGGCAATCGACTCGACCCGTGGAGGCTAGCGATCCTTGGCTTGTGCTATCACGACCTACCAGTCGTGGTAGCAGGTTTGGATGGTGCAGCCCGCGAGTACTTTGCCCGGCTTGAAGAACTGGCGGGCCTCGTGTTGTACAGAATCCGGGACACGAGCAAGCAGAACAATGCAGCAAACGGCGGGGCATGAATCGTTCTGGAACTTCAGGCATTGTTGAGCTATGCCGTTCGCTTCGGAGTTGCACTGATGGTGACGGCACAGGGGATCTCACAGAAGTGGGTTAACCAACTACCGGCTGAGGTGTTTGCGTGCCTAGTGCCCGGCGAATTACGGATCATCCTGCACCCTGGTGCCGGAATGGCGAATGGCGGGGTGCCGCTCGACGTACCAATGGGACTGATTCCGCCGGAGTTGTGGGTACCGAACACGCTCCTCTGGGTCCAGCTGGATGACAGCTTCAAGCTGGTTCGTGTGTGGAAGCGAGAGGCATCGGAAGCGAGTTGAGTTACTCGTATCAAAGATTACCGCCAACGTATCTATCCGGTGAATGGGCACGTTTAGCGTGAGTACACGCAAAACGTGGCATCCGACTCCACAGCTTCCTGACTGCAGTCACAGAACTATCTGCTTTCCGCTGGCAGCAGCCTCTTGCTCCTGATACAACTTTCGCAACACCATCATTCAAGCCAATGCACCTGGAGGATACCTCTCATGCCAACCAATGCCACGCTCAACCGCAAGCTTCGCATGGGTCTCGTCGGGGGTGGACAGGGGTCGTTTATAGGCCGGGTACATTCCATTGCAGCTCTTATGGATAACCGCTGCGAACTGGTGGCGGGGGCGCTTTCCTCGAACCCGGAGAAGTCGAAGGCCAGTGCGGCGGATTACGACATCAAGGCAGATCGTGCCTACGGTTCGTTCGATGAAATGATCACCAAGGAGAAGGCACTGCCTGCGGAGAAGCGGATCGATTTTGTCAGTATCACCACGCCCAACCACATGCACTTCCCGGTAGCCAAGGCGGCGCTGGAAGCAGGGTTTAACGTGGTGTGCGATAAGCCGATGACCTTCACGCTGAAGGAAGCAGAAGAACTGGTCGAAGTGGTGAAGAAGTCAGGCTGCGTGTTTGTGCTGACACACAACTACACAGGCCATCCACTGGTGCGCCAGGCACGCGAGATGATTGCAGCGGGTGAATTGGGCGAGATCAATGCGGTGCGGGCCTGCTACATCCAGGGCTGGCTGCGGACGCGGCTGGAACTGAGCGATCAGAAACAGGCAGCCTGGCGGACCGATCCCAAGAAGTCGGGAGCGGCGGGCTGCTTCGGCGATATAGCCACCCATGCTTACAACCTGGGGCGGTACATCACCGGGCTGTTGCCTGACCAGGTGTCCTGCCGGCTGAAGACCTTTGAGAGTGGCAGGGTGCTGGACGATTATGGCACTGCAGTGATTACGTATCAGAATGGCGGGCTGGGCACGGTAACAGCGTCGCAGATCACGCATGGCCGTGAGAACGATATCTGGATTGAAGTGGATGGCACCAAGGCCTCACTCGAATGGCACCAGGAAGATCCGAACAAGCTGTTCGTCCGCCAGAACGGCCAGCCGCACAAGATCTACTATCGCGATCCCAATGCACCGTTTGCCACGGCGGGGCATAAGGGTGCATGCCGGACGCCGAGCGGTCATCCGGAAGGGTATCTGGAGGCGTTCGCCAATATCTATAACGCAGCTTACGATGCGATCATCACCCGCATTACGACGGGCAAGGTGGAACACGTCAACACGATCTTCCCCAATGTGCACGACGGCGTGGATGGCATGAACTTCATCGAACAGTGTGTTGCCAGCTCGAAGGCAGACGGTGCGTGGAAGTCGCTGAAGCATGCGGCTTGCAGGAAGTAATGATAACGCACGAGGCGGTGGGGCATTTCCTGCCCCACCGCCTCAACTTATAGTTCAAGAAGCTTGGAACTATTTGTTCTTCTTGGCAGCGTGGAACTCGACCTTTTCGATCTTGTCACCATTGACGGTGAGAGTGACCATCTGACCTTCCTTCAGTTCATCGAGCTTGGCATCACTGCGGGTGATGCTGTCCTTCTTGCCAACGAGTTTTTCGACCTTGGTGCTGGCGGGCAGGGTGTACTTCTTCTCGGTCTTGGTTTCGGTAGCAGCAGCGTCCTTCTTCTTTTTCTTTTCGGTGACGCTGACGGTGATCATCACCTGGTCGTTGTTCTTTTCGACTTTGACGATGTTGCCTTTGACGGGCTTGTCGGCAGCTGCGGCGGAGGTGCCGAGAAGTAGTGTGACTGCAAGGGCGAGACTGGTGAACAGGCGAAACATGGGAGACTCCTGGGAAGTGTTGTGATAGTGATGTAACACCGTATTCTCGTTCGGGTTTCGTCAGTCTGCCTGGCTCCTCCCCTTTCCAAGGGGAGGTTGGGTGGGGTAGCACACTGCAATGACTCGTGTTCTTGCGAAGTCGCTTCAGCGAGCCACATCGAGATGCTATCCCGCCGCTCGATGAAACCCCCTCTAGCTCCCCCATGGTAAGGGGGAGAACCTGCATCAATCATGCTGTTCTCGCATGACCTCCCCCTCTCCCTCAGCACCTCTGGGCAGTTCGTAGTGGGGAGATTTCTGCTCATCTAAATAGTGCTGCAGGATCATCTGTGCGGCGACCTTATCCAACTGCTTGCGGCGCTGGGAGGCTTTCAAGCCGTCGGCTTTCAGTTGATCCCAGGCGAAGACACTGGTGAAGCGTTCATCGCAAAAGGCGATGGGCACGCTTAAGTGCTTGCGGAGCCAGTTGGCAAACTCTTTTACCTGCTTCGATTTCTTGCTCTCATCCCCGGAGAGATGGACGGGCAGGCCAAGGACAATGCCGACGACCTTTTCCTGTTGCACCAGTTTCTGGAAGTAAGCAGCATCTTCAGCCACGGTCTTGCGTTCATAAAGCTGAAATGGGGCAGCGATAGTCTGGTTCCGGTCACTGAGTGCCAGGCCGATACGGACGGTGCCGAAGTCGATGCCGAGGAGGGGGCCGGGTGGCAGAGGTAAAGAATCTTCCAGCATGGTATTAGTCTATAGCCGTTCGGCTTGGTAACATCGTGCCATGAACGAGTTGTTTGAAGTGAAGCGGCGGGCGCTGGTGAAGCATCTGTCCCGGGAAACCGGGGGCGAGGTGCAGGGCGATCTGCCGTCGCGTCAGCTGTACAGTACCGATGCCAGCATCTACCAGATCGAACCGATCGCAGTGTTCCTGCCCCGGACAACGGCGGACCTGCAGACCGCGGTGCGGATTTGCCATGACCATCACATTTCGATTGTGCCACGCGGAGGCGGAACCAGCCTGTCCGGGCAGGCCATCGGTGCCGGGCTGGTGATCGATGCGAGCAAGCATTTGCGGAAGATTGTTGAGCTCGATCCCGCACAGCGGACAGCGGTGGTGGAGCCGGGCGTAGTGCTGGAACAACTGAATACGGCAGCCGGGATACATGGCCTGCAGTTTGGCCCGGATGTTTCCACCGCCAACCGGGCCACGCTGGGCGGCATGATGGGGAACAACTCAGCAGGCTCGCATTCCATTGTGCATGGGCTGACTATCGATCATGTGCTGGCGATGGACGTGATCTTCAGCGATGGCACCACAGCGACGATGCAGATGGAACGGTTGACGGAATTGCTCAAACAGCATCAGGCGACGCATCGCCCGGCACGGCTGATTCGAGTGCTGGGGCAGATCATCAGTCAGCATCATCATCTGATTGACGAACGCTTTCCGAAGATTCTCCGCCGGGTGAGTGGCTACAACCTGGACCGCATGCTGAGCGGATGGCGTTCCGGAAACATCAACCTGGCGGAACTATTCATCGGAAGTGAAGGCACGCTGGGGCTGACCCGTCAGGCGACGGTGAAGCTGGTCCCTCGCCCCAGGGTGCGGGGGCTGGTGGTGCCTCATTTCAACAGTATCGCTGCAGCGCTCGATGCCCTGGACGATTGCCTGGCGGCAGAGCCGAGTGCTGTGGAGCTGATGGATCAGATGATCCTTGACCTGGCCCGGGAGAACCTGGCGCTGCAGCGGCGGATGCAGGCGATTGTTGGTCGTCCGGCAGCAATCCTGATGGTGGAGATTTCCGGTGAAACAGAGCGGGAAGTGGGGCTGCGACTCGCCCGGCTGGAAAGCATCCTGGAAAAACGGGCTGGTGTGACCGCTGTGGTGCGAGTGCTGGATGATGCAGCGCGCGAGCCGCTCTGGAGGCTGCGGGAATCAGGTTTGCCTCTGTTGATGGGGATGCCTGGCGAACGAAAGCCGGTGACGTTTGTAGAGGATACCGCGGTCAGTCCGGAGCAGTTGCCTGCCTTTGTTGCTGAGTTTCAGGAGATCATGGAGCAGCATGGGACTCGCGGAGCGGTGTATGGCCATGCGAGCGTGGGCTGTCTGCACATTCGCCCGGTGCTGAATCTCAAGCAGCCTGACGATGTGCAGACGATGCGTCGTATCAGCACCGCGGTGAGCGACCTGGTACTCCGCTACGGAGGAAGCCTGAGCGGCGAGCATGGCGATGGACTGGCACGTTCCGTATGGCTGCCGAAGATGTTCGGGCCGGAACTGTATGCCGACTTCCAGTTGATCAAGCAGGCGCTGGACCCGGAGAATCTGTTCAATCCCGGGAAGATCGTCGATGCACCACCGATGGATCAGTCGCTGCGGTATCAGCCGCAAGCGGAGCGAATGGCATTGCCACAGGTGATGCTCGATTACAGTAAGCATGGCGGCATCGTGCAGCATGTGGAACTGTGTTCTGGCACCGGGGTCTGCCGCAAAACCGCCAGTGGCACCATGTGTCCATCGTATCGAGCAACTCTCGAGGAGAAGGACAGCACGCGGGGCCGGGCAAATACCCTGCGGCTGGCCTTTCAGCAGATGTCGGCAGAGGAAGCACTCGCTTCGCCAGTGGTGCATGATGTGCTGGAACTATGCCTGAGTTGCAAGGCCTGCAAGGCAGAGTGTCCCAGCAACGTGGACATGGCCAAGCTGAAAGCAGAGGCGCTGCACCAGTACCATCAGACGCATCGCCGGCCCGGATCGCATCGCCTGCAGCGACACTTGCCTGCGTTGTTCCGCTGGGGATCGGCTGTAGCTTCACTGGCGAACGGGATAGCACATAACAGGTTCATGAGGTGGATACTGGAGCGGGGCTGGGGCATCAGCCGTCAGCGAAGCTTGCCCACGCTGCATCGCCAGGATCTGCGAAAGTGGTATCGGCAGAACGTTAAACAGAAGCTCGACCAGTTGCCCAACCGGGTGATGCTCTTCGACGATTGCTTTACAACCTATACCGAACCGAAGATTGGCATAGCAGCTGTGCAACTGCTCCAATCTCTCGGCCAGGCGGTGGAACTCGTGAATCCGATCTGTTGTGGACGGCCGCTCATCAGCCAGGGATACCTTACGGAGGCCAGGCAACTGGTGGCCCGGCAGGCGACGCAACTGGCGGAGAGGCTGCAGGAGGGCGTGCCACTCCTGGGATTGGAGCCGAGTTGCCTGCTGACGCTGGTGGATGAGTGGCCTGAACTGGTGCCGGGAGAGGCGACGCGGTTCATTGCCCGGCAGGCACGATTGCTGGAAGACTGGCTGGCCCCGCGGAATATTCAGCTTCGGCCGCTGGAACTCGATTGCGTGGTGCATGGGCATTGCCACCAGAAGGCGCTGGTGGGAATGGACGCGACTGTGGCACTGCTGCGGAAGATACCCGGCCTGCGGGTGACGCTGCTTGATACCGGCTGCTGCGGCATGGCTGGTGCCTTCGGCTACGAAGCCCGGCACTACGAGATGAGCACGACAATAGCCCGGCAATCGCTGCTGCCTGCGGTGAAGCGTCACGCGGAGGCGATTGTGGTAACGTCGGGAACGTCGTGCCGGCATCAGTTGCGGGATCTGTCGTCGTGCCAGCCGGTTCATCCAATCGAACTGCTTGCACAACAGCGGCTGGCGGTGGACCCGGTGCAGCCCATCAGTTCATCTCCAGTTATGCGGCCGACTTCCTCGGTGTTGGCTTCAGGTTGAACAGCCCGAAGAGTTCTTTTTCGGTCAGGCCCAGGCTGGCGGGGGGGCCGTTTTGGGTCAGGATTTGTTCAAACAGCTTCCGCTTGTGTTCCAGCACCTCGCAGATGCGGCATTCGATGGTGTTCTGGGTGACGAAGCGCTTGACGAACACGGTGCTTTTCTGGCCGATGCGGTGAGCCCGATTGATGGCCTGGTCTTCGATGGCAGGGTTCCACCAGCGGTCGAAGAGGAAGACATAGTTGGAGAACTGCAAATTGAGGCCGACGCTGCCGGTGCCATAGCTCATCAGGATAACGTGCTTTTTCGGGTCTTCCTTGAAGGTGGTCAGCACTTTCTGTCTGTCTTTATGAGGCACCTTGCCATGGTAGAGCAGAGGGCCGAAGTCGCGAAGCTGTTGGGCAATGACTTCGAGGGGTTCCACCCATTGCGAAAAGACGATTGCTTTGCGACCTGATTCGGCGACTTCGGCCATATCGGAAACGAGCTGATCGAGCTTGGCACTCTGGCCCGTGCGCGGGTCGAAATTGCAAATCTGCTTGAGCCGCATGACCAGTTCGAATACGTGCTGCACGGTAATGGTCTCGCCCAGGTCGTTCAGGTGAACGATGCCATCCTTCTCAGCAAGTTCATAGGCTTCCTGCTGGGCAGGGGCGAGGTCGAGGTGGACATCCTGAATCAGTTTCTTGGGCATGTCCTTCATCACGTCTTCCTTGACGCGGCGGAGAATGCCATCCTTGGTGAGGTGTGCCAGTTCGCTCACCGGGGTGTCAGGCGGAATCTCACCAGGTTCGACAAACGACCAGATATTGATGAGATCAGCAGGGCGATTCTCAATGGGGGTGCCTGTGAGTGCCCAACTCCGCTGTCGCTTCAAAGATTTGGCAACTTCGGCGGTCTTGTTGCCTTCGTTCTTGATCCGCTGGGCTTCGTCGAGGATGACCAGATCAAACTGCACCTCAGGGTCGGTCACGAGGTCGGCATCTCTTGTCAGCAGTTCGTAATTCACCAGTTTCAGCGGTGTCCTGGAGGCAGTCCAGGCCACCTTGCGACTGATGGCGTCACCGGCGATCACCTCGACGGGCACATCAGGAGCCCACAGTTTCAGTTCATTGAGCCAGTTGGGCACAAGAGGCTTGGGGCAGACGATCAGGGCCCGGCGGACATCGCCGGCGTGTAATAACAGTCGCAGTGAGACGATGGTCTGCATGGTCTTGCCCAGACCCATTTCGTCGGCGAGCAGAGCGCCATGGCGAGGCATCATGAAGCGGATGCCATCGAGCTGATAGGGAAAGGGCTTGAAAGGCAGTTCGATCTTCTTGCCAGCGAAGAGATTCTCCAGTGGCGGCTGGAGCAGGGTGAGCAATCGCTCTTTCAGCAGGATGGCCGTGGCAGGGGGCCTGGCGCGAGTCGCTTTCTCTTCGGGAGGGGTGAGCATTTCCTCCAGTCGCTGTTCCACCGGAACTTCGAGGGGTTTGTCTTCTTCTCTGGCGAGCACCGAGGGAGGTGGTGCGACGAATTTCCAGCCTTCCACCTGCACATCGAAGACGGGCTTCTGACTGTGATGCATAGTCTTAATGGTGGGGGGCGGCAGTCGGAGTGGTGCCGGGCGAACGCGGGGTTCCAGCCATCTGCCCAATTGCGGTACTTCGACAACGGTGCAGCCCAGAGTCATTTCCAATGAATCAATTTCGGGAGTGGGAACTGCTTCCGAGGAGTTGGCTGTCTGCGAAAGCAGATTGCGCACCGTTCCCTCTGACGAAGCGCGAGGCCGCACCGGTCGAAAGAGGGGCAGGTCGGACATCTGTATCCTCCTCGTCTCCGGTCCGACCGGGGACGCACTGTATTCCAGGGTCCTGCCGGAAGGCTCTGGCAATCGTTTTCGTCATACCTGCAGAGCCGGTGATGCAGCTCGTCCCGGTCGAAGACCGGGGACGAGAATGGAGTAGATTATGCTGCCTTGAGGACTCCCATCTTCCGTGCTTCCGTCAAGGCATCCCGTACCCGGCTGAAAGGTTCTGCCAGGTCATTGACTTCCATCTGATGCAGCAGTTCCTTGATGACGGCGATATCGCCCGGGAACCTGGCATGGGCCAGCAGGGCATACGATGGCGTTTTAGCGATGATGCTGGCTTCGTGAGCGATGAGCTTGCTGTGATCCATGGGCGCAAGCCAGGCGACAGGCTGTTCCTGATGCAGACGCAAATCCAGGGCAGCATCACTATCGGTGATGACGAGGCTGACAGGCGTGCCTGCCTTTTCAACGAGGGTCTTGCCCAGGAGTTCGCTGCAGATGTAAGGCTTGAGTGTAGGGCCGTAGAGGACTTGCTGAACCTTGTTGGGCTGGATAGGGGTGGTGAGACGGAACTCGAGAGGTCTGCCCCAGGAGTTGGTCACCAGGTAGCCTCCGCTGTAGCCTTGCTGATCGTGCTGGATGGTGAGAAATCCCAGGTGATGCGTCAAGCCGAGTCCTCCCCCGGACGTCGAACGAAGTTATTTGGGCCCACGCTGACGGAGAGCGGGGCACATGTACCTTATCTCGGCAAGATGCGGGGTTTCCTTAACAGCAGGCGAGACAGTGGGGCACACAGGTCGCAACGATCGCCCTTTTCCTCGGAATTCCTCGTACAACTCGGGACTTGAGTCAATCTGGCGACTCGACCTGGCTGCATGTTGGCTGCTTGCCGTATCTGACAAGGGTGCTGAAAACGACGAAGGCGATGATGGAAAATCATCGCCTTCGTGCAGAATCGTTCAAGTCCGGGGTTAGGCCACGTCGCGGTCTTCAAAGAGCAACAGGCCAATAAGCATGGCAATAATGCTGTAGATCAGGGCATGGACAAAGACCTGCAGCGTGTACGCATCCCAGGGCACATAGATAAGTCCGCTGGCAAGAGCCGATTCGATCTTGAAGATGTTCAGCGAGGGCAGGATGAACCCGAAGAGTTCTGCGACGAACTTGACCAGCGGTATATCGCCAGCCTGGTTTTTGAGCACGGGCACCAGGTTACCAATGAAGAAGATACCCAGCACGACGAAGAGGTTCAGAACGAAGGGCAGGCGGGTTGCCAGAGCGACTGTGATGGCGGTGATAATCATCACCTGACAGAAATGGCAGAAGGGGCCCGCGGAAAGCAGTTCCACCACCATGAAGATGCGAAGGACATAGACAATACCTTCCTGCAGAACGTCGGGCAGTTTTTCCGAGAACGCTCGCAGATCCACGAGTGACTGGAGGTAAGCCTGATCTTCAGGCTTATTGGTCATATCTTCCATCAGGCGTTCATAGTCGATTTTGATGTTGATACTCCACCCCATGAATACGGTGAGTATCAGAATCATGAGCAAGGCAGCAGCCAGGATGCCGATGTACTTGCCGAGGAGAAAGTCACGACGGGCGACAGGCTTGGAGAGAAGCGTGACAGCAGTACGGCCTTCAATTTCTTCAGAGACGGAAATGGCTGCGGTGAAGATAGTCAGGATCAATGGCGGCAGCAGAATGGCGGAGAGTTGAAGTTCCTTGAGCATCTTCAGATCTTCGCCGAAGGTGTAGTATGGCAGGAAGATGGAGAGCGCCATCACGGCGATCATGAAAATCAGCAGGAACCAGAAGAGTGGCTGGCGGATGGTTTCCTTGTAGGCAGCCTGAGCCACGGCGAGCATTTTCGTGGGGAGCGGTCCCACTGCCATGTAGATGAGCAGGGCAAAAAGGACGACGAAAATTCCAAGCGTCACCAATGCGGCCATGCGAAACTCACCTGCAAGTACAGCTCATATCCAAGGAACAGGATAGAAAATCCTGTCTGACTGCCCATCCACGACTAGCGGTGTGGTGAAGGTTTTACGATAAAACAGGGGGCAGCGTTCACGAAAACAGGCGGAAAGCAGGCGATACGCCTTGCGCAGGCGTTACAGACCGTTATTCATAAGAATGGAGTAGGGCCGGTTTTACCGATTCGAATAAGAATTTCACGCTTTCCTTGTGCAATCTGGAGAGTGTGACCTAAGCTAAGGATGACGTGCAAGTCCGTTGCACGGCCTTGAATATCCGCCCGTGAAATAACCTAGAGGTTGCCTGCCCATGATGACAGCCGAATTGGGCGCTTGTGAGTGGTTCGTCTGGGATCTCCGCCGCAGTAATCTTGTCGAGCGTGGGAAACTGGAGCAGCTCGTTGCCGACTATATGGCCCGCCACCCCAAGGCGGAGCCCGCGGAACTGGCTGCTCACCTGGTCGACCAGAATATTCTGACCCGCTTTCAGGCTGACAGCCTGTTGAACGGCAAGAGCCAGGGGCTTGTTCTTGGGTCGTTCATTGTGAACGATATCCTGGGTTCTGGCACCATGGGAACGGTGTATAAAGCCAAGTCGAAGGTCAATAACGACTGGTATGCCGTCAAAGTGCTGCCACGTCGCAGCATGTGGAACATCCGTCTGGCCCGTCGCAAGGTACGCGACTTTGAACAGTTCAGCCATCAGGCCGTGGTGCCGTTTGTCGATGTTGGCACTGCTGGTGCCATGCATTACCTCGCCTGGCCACTCGTGGAAGGCGAACCGCTCCATCGGCTGGTTGAAAAGCAAGGCCGCATGCCTGCGCCGGAAGTGGCACTCTATGGCATGCTCGCTGCAGAAGGTCTTGAAGCTTCGCACCAGCGCAGCATCCTGCATGGACTGCTCAAGCCTTCTAACGTGATGATCACTCCCGATCAACGGGTCAAGATCCTCGATTTCGGTGTCGGTTCGCTGTTGCTTGAATCTGAGAGTGGCGAATCGGTGGTCGATACCATGTCCAGTGCCAATACCCTGGCATCGGGTCTGGATTGTGCCAGCCCCGAAGGCATCATGGATCCGGCCAGCATGTCGTACCCGTCGGATCAATACAGCCTGGGCTGTATTCTTTACTACTGCCTGACTGGCCAGTATCCCTTCCCCGGCAATAATGCCGTCGAGAAGATGATGGCCCATCAGACCAAGCAGCCCAAGCCTATTCGCGATCTGGCCCCCGATGCACCTGAAGAGGTGATCGAAATCGTCGAACGACTGATGGCGAAAGATCCCAATGCCCGCTTCGGCAGTATGGGGGAAGTGGCATCCTCCCTTCGCCCGCATGCCATGGTAGTGGCATCGGTGGTACAGCAAATGGCTCCGGTCGCTCGTGGTGGCAAGCGTGCCGCACAGGGTGCAAACCGTCAGCCCGTGGCTGTGCCTCAAGGCAGCAGCTACGAGCAGGAAAGCTATGGCAGCGGCACCTATGCTTCGCCCACTGGCCCCCGCTCCGGTAATCATGCTCGACCCACTGCGGCTCAAGCAGCACAATATGATCGCTCGGCCCGGCCTACGCCGCAGCCGATCAGCGATTCCTTTGGCGATACCGTGTCTGATGGTATGGGTCAGCAAAACTTCTCTGATCTTCGTAACAGCCTGACGCAACAGCAGGATCCGCGGCTGCGTCATCCCGGGCAAAGCAGTCAATCCATCCCACCGATGGGTTTTGATCCGTACTCCCAGAGACCACCACAGGGCGTCAGCATTACAACGCTGTTGCTCATCATCTTTGGCAGCATCATTCTCACCATGGCCCTGGCTGTGGGTGGCATGTACTGGCTGATGAAGTCGGGTGTCCTCAAGATCGGCGGCTAATCCTGCCTTAAGAATTGCCAACACCCACGGATCCTCTCCGTGGGTGTTGCATTTTCTCTTTGCGAAGTAGTGCAGGTTGCCAGTACAGTGGAGCGACAACCCGAGAATCACTATGGCATGTCTCTTTCAACCGGAATCGCCCAGCGAGGCATTCCTCGGCCAGCCATCGCTGTTTGGCTACATCAATGGTGATGGCAGACTCCGGGCCACCAATTGCGGCCTGGCTGCAGCAGCCACGCTGCTTACCCATCAGGGCATCATGCAACCCGTGGATAACAGCGACGGCAACAATGCCAACATGCAGAAACTCGAAGCCGAGTTTCCTCCCAATATCCTTTTTGGGCTGGCTGGGACCAGCCGTGGCCGGGTGGAGCGCATTCTTGATGCCTATGGCCTGGAAGCCCTCGAAGTGGATGGCGAAGCCGCGCTCAAAGAACAACTGGCACACCATGAACCGGTGGCAGTGATGCTGCAGGTGCCCGGTCAGCAGTTGCTTGGCATGACCATGCCCGCCGGTCACTGGATGGTGGCGTACGCATTTGATAGTGAGAAGGTGTACCTGACCAACTGGTGCGATGATGGCATGAGTTGGGACACCTTTCGGGAAGGCTGGAGCGGTGTGATCCCCTGGTGCATTAACATGAACCGGAAAGGGCTCTGTGTGCGGAAGTGGTAGTTACGATTGCCAGTCGTGATTTACTTCGCCACCATGTCGTCCTTGAGCTTGCCGACCAGGCTGAGCAATTCGTCCCGTTCTTTTGCAGGTATCTTCTGTAGATCAAGGCTGGCTTTCAGGTCTGCAGTCAGGGCATTGAATTCAGTTTCGGTGATCTTCATGCCGGCGTGAGCATCCTTCATGCTTTTTCCCGTGTACTTGAGCGGGCCACCGGTAACTGCGCTGATGAAGTGAATCAGTTGATTCCGCAAGGCGACCATCTGTTCCGGGGTGCCAGCCCATTCCTTAGCAACGCCTTTTCGGCTGAAGTTGATGGCGGGATTGCGGGACACGCGAACGATAAAGTCATCCACCGCGAGGGTAATGGTTGCTTCTCCACCCAGACGTTCCCAGAGGGTACGCACCATGACGGTGGTGTCGATGAATTCCGTTCGATGTTCGTTGATGGCCTTGATCAGTTCGTTGCGATCGAAAGGCGAGACGAAGAGCTTTTCCATGGTGAGACGCAAGTCGTCGATAAGGGCATCGTACTCAGCTTCGGCAATTTTCATTTTTGCATGAGCGGTCTTCATATCCTTGCCAGCATAGGGCAGGGGACCACCACTGATGGAACTGATCCAGGTGAGGAACTGCCGTTTGACCCTGGCGACGTTCTCCGGGTTGGCTTCCCATTCGAGGCCGGTGCCTCGACGGGTAAAGTTGACGCGAGGGTTAACCAACGCACGGTCGATCCAGGCATTGACGATGGGCTTGATACTCTCTTCGCTGCCGAGCCGCTTCCAGAGAGGGACTGGGACATTGGGAGCAGGGGATTTGTTGTTTTCCGCGGTCCTGGTGGCATTCTCCATTGCCTTGGGGTCGTGGGTCAGCTTGATGGCGGTACGGAGGTCGTCAATGACTTGGCGTAGCAGATGGGCTCGTTCGCTGGGGCTGTTTAACGCGTCAGTCTGTTTCAACGCATTTTGAATCCTGGTGAGATGGTCAGGGCGATGTTCGAGGAAGCCCTGCAGGCTCATCAGGCTGCCTTGGTAAAGGCGGAAGCAGGACTCATGTGCGCCACGATTGTAAATGTCTGTTCCCAGTTTCAGCACCTGGAACAACTGGTTATCCACGCGAGCATCCAGATCACGAGCGGTGATGGTCTGGGCCATCGTAACGGAAGGCAGGAGCATCAGTGCTGCAATAAGACTCAGCAGGCGATATCGCATCGGTCATTCCCAAGTGGATGGAGAGACTTTACCACAACTCGTCAGGGGATAACAGCCTGACCAGGGCAAGTCGAGCGGGAATAGCGCTGGAAATACTGGCATTTCCGGTGAAGCAGAGTATTCTGGAGTCGTTCACCATTGGACGTCTCTCTCATGTCGCAACTCAAACCCATCACCCGTGGCGGGGTGCCCGCTGCCCTGGAGAAAGCCAAGCAGTACCGCGTACTCAATGAGCCTGCGGCGGCGGAGAGCATCTGCCAGGATATCCTCTGCGTGGATGATCAGCATGAAGAGGCACGGATCACTCTGTTGCTGGCCCTGACGGATCAATTTGAAGAAACGCTGAACAGTGGTGCGCAACTGGCCAAGGAAGTGCTCTATCAGTTGAAGGATCCGTATCACCGGGCTTACTACCACGGTCTGATCTGTGAACGGCAGGCCTTGTCGCATTTGAAACGTGGGGCTCCGCAGGCTGGCTACATTGCCTATGAGTGGCTCGAAGATGCCATGCACTGGTACCAGGCCGCGGAGGCGATTCGTCCAGCGGGGAACGACGATGCGATCCTCCGCTGGAATACCTGCGTGCGACTGCTGGAACGCCATCCCGAGATCAAGCCTCGGTTGGAAGAGACCTACGAGCCGAGCCTCGAATGACACCGCAGCTTCCCTGGTGGCGGCGATGGTTTGGCCAGCGGTCGGAGCGGGCAGCTGAGCGGTACCTGAGAAAGAAAGGGCACCGGGTGCTGACCCGGAACTGGAGTGGCCCGCTGGGTGAGCTCGACCTGGTAACGCGTCATGGCAAGACGCTGGTCTTTGTGGAAGTGCGTTCCACATCACATGAAGAGGGTCAGTCAGCTCGTGATTCCGTGGACACGCAGAAGCAGCAGCGTCTCTCCCGGCTGGCGGTGTCGTTCATGAAGCGATACCGGGTGCAGGAGGTGGCAGCACGATTTGATGTCGTGATCCTCGCGTGGCCTGCAGGTGCGAAGGAGCCTGTGATTGAGCACTTCGAGAACGCATTTCCAGTGCTGGGGGTGGGGAGTATGTTTGGATGAGTGCGATTCACTTCGGTTACTTCTTCAAACGCTCAAATGTCCAAAGCATGTGCCCCTGTCCTTCCCTGACAGTAAAATCCACAGGTGCTTTCCACCGCCGAGCTGCCTCGCCTTCTACACCTTGCCCATGATATTTGATGCAGAACCGTATTCGATCCTTACTCACTTCATAAATGCCCTCGCTCCACATCACGGCAACGTATTTAGGCTTGGCCCACGGATTGATGCCGATGTAATTCAGTTGGTTGAATTCGTGTTCCTCTAAGATGTTTTGAATATCAGGATGATTGTTGGGACTGGTAATCCTGTTGCCTCGAATTCTAACCTCGAAGCCTTGAGGCCATTTTTCACTGTGTTTTCCATCCGTACTGCAGGTAAGTTGCCAGTTGCCTTGCATCTGTTGCAGATCAACAAGAGCAGGAGCGAGGTACAAGAAATAGCATGTCAGGTAGCAACACATGGTATCACCCAGGTAGTTCCCATGATACTCCACAAGTCACATAAAAGTGTCAGATAGGCCAAGCGGTTCCCCTTCCCCTATCCTGAACTACTCAGGCACAGGGTGAAAACGATGGCAGGTTTGCAAGAACAACTCACGATCCTGAAACGCGGGGCCGATCAGATCACGCCCAGCGACGAGTTCACGAAGAAGCTCGAACGGAGCATTGCTACGGGCAAGCCGTTGCGGGTGAAGTATGGCATTGATCCGACCGGTATTGATGTGCACCTGGGGCATACAGTACCGCTCCGCAAACTGCGGCAGTTTCAGCAGCTAGGCCATCAGGCGGTGCTGATCATTGGCAACTACACTGCCCTCGTCGGTGATCCCAGTGGTCGCGATCAGACCCGGGCCAAGCTCACGCCCGAGCAGGTGGAAGCCAATGCCCTGGATTACCTCAAACAGGTCGGCAAGATCATTGATATCAGCAAAGCTGAGGTTCGCTACAACGGCGAGTGGTTCGGGAAGAACACCTTTCTCGAAGTGCTGAGCCTGACGAGCAAGATCACCGTGCAACGGATGCTGGAACGGGACGACTTCACCAAACGCTACAAGGCGGGCACGCCTATCTACCTGCATGAATGTCTCTACCCGCTGATGCAGGGGCAGGACAGCGTGGAGATTCGTGCGGATGTGGAACTGGGTGGCACCGAGCAACTGTTCAATCTGATGATGGGCCGGCATCTGCAGAGTGATGCAGGGCAGGAGCCGCAGGTCTGTTTGACGCTACCCATTTTGCGAGGCCTCGATGGTGAGCGGCGGATGGGCAAAAGTCTCAAGAACTATGTCGGTGTTGGCGAGCCTGCATACGAACAGTTCGCCAAAACGATGTCCATCCCCGATAACCTGATGCCCGAATGGTTCAAGCTGCTGACTGATCGAAGCGAAGACGAGATTAAGCAGCTGACTGACGCATCCACCCACCCCATGGCAGCCAAGAAGACGCTGGCGCAGGACATTGTCCGCTTTTACTATGGCGAGGCTGCCGCCGTCGAATCGCAGGCGGAGTGGGAGAAGCGATTCTCCCAGAGGCAGGACCCGACGGACATTGCTTCATTGACGGTGCATGCTGCAGACCTCTTGGACGGCTTACTTCCTGTTGTGAAGGCGCTCGTCCTGGCTGGTTTTGCCAAGAGTAATGGTGAAGCCAAGCGGCTGGTAGAAGGCGGAGGAGTGACTATCGGTGCAGACAAGGAGAAAGTGGCTGACCCTCAGGCGAAGCTGAATGTTCCTGCGGAGGGTTTGATACTGCGGGTAGGCTCGCGGAAGATAGTGCGGTTGCAGATAGCTACTGTGTGATGCTCTGTGCCATTGTGGTTAATATTAACCACAGAGACACCGAGTGATACAGAGTGTGAAAGGGACGTTATGGACTGGTGGCAGGCGATCTTTCTCGGAGCAGTCCAGGGTGTGACGGAGTTTCTGCCGGTGTCCAGTTCGGGTCACCTGGTGCTTTTTCAGTCAATGTTCAACTGGCCGGTGGAAGACAACGCCAAGGAGTTGTTTTTCGATGGCGTGCTGCATCTGGGTACGTTGCTGGCAGTCATGCTGTACTTCGGCCGTGAGCTGGTGCCGGTGCTAAGGAAGTCACTTGCTGGTAACACTTCGCCAGAGAATACCACCTGGCCGGCAACCAGGTACGACCTGTTCAAACTGCTGATCTTCATCGGAATAGCCACATTGCCGGCGGCACTGGCGGTGAAGTTCATGGGTGAAGAGATCAAGGACAGCTTCAAGAAGCCCAATGTGGTGGCGTTCAACTTTCTCATCCTGGGCGCTGTGTTGATCATCACCAGCAAATTGCCCTCAGGCAGCACAACCGGGGCGACAATGACCTGGTGGCAGGCTGGCGTGATGGGGCTGGCACAGGGCTGCGCAGCGATCATGCGGGGACTCAGCCGCAGCGGATCCACCCTGGCAGCGGCGTTGCTGGTGGGTCTCGAACGGAGTTGGGCGGTGCGGTTCAGCTTTATGATGTCGGTCGTCGCCAGCCTGGGGCTGGGAGGCAGCGGCATCTGGAAGGCGCTTAAGGACACTCACCGCACAGAATGGATGACGAGTGACTTTCTGGTCAAAACCGTGGTGGCAACACTGGTGAGTGCGATCGTGGCGTATCTGACCATCACACCGCTGATCGCCATTGTTAAACGGGCAAAGTTGTGGATGTTCGGCGTGTATGTGTGGATTATCGCTGCCTGTTACTTTGGCTGGCACTGGTTGAATTAGCGACTCGCGATGCGATACAGTGTCGGCATCTTCTTTGCTACGATCCAGTCCTGCAACTGGGCGTCCAGTTGCTGGAGTGTCATGTTGTAGTGCCGTTGCACAGCTTCTGCTTCGCCGAACTGGTTGGCATCACGCATGAAGGCGACAAAGCCTTGCGGGCCTTTGAGGTTGGTGAGCAGTTCCACCAGGCAGACGCTTTGACCATAGAAGCTGGCCACTTTGCTGCGATCCTGCGGGTAGTCCTGTACGCTGAGCAGTTCCTGCAAGCCCAGCGCCTTGCCTTCCTGATATGCACGGGGCAGAGGATCCAGGTGCATTTCAATGCGACCATAGGGTTCGGACAGCACAGCCATGCCTTCATCGGCCCAGCGGGGCAAGAGCTTGCGGCCAAACTGGCCATTGAGGATAACATGGGTTACTTCATGCGGCAGAATGGCAGCGAGCATGTGAGGATGATCGGCTCGCAGGAAGACGCGGCGGTAGTGAATCACGGATGCATCGTTCTTGTCGGCATCATAGTCAGAATGCCCAGGTGCAGTGGTGGGCATGCCTGACTGGCGATGATAGCTGTCAGCCGTGGGATGCACATAGATCTGACAGCGCTGCTGCCAGGTGACATCCTGTCCCAGCCACTTGCGGATGACCGCGACGCGCGTGTTCTCGGCGATCTGGGCAACCTGCTCCCCCAGCTTGGGATCCGTGTGGTAGACGCGGAAGTGAGCAGATTCACATACGGACCAACCCTGATCCTTTTCAGGCAGATGCCTGATGACTGCAGTGATGAGTTCAGGCTTCACCGCCAGGCGACGGAGCAGATCGTTGCCAAACTCCAGGCGAGGAGCCAGGGCGAGGGCAGCCCGCACTTCCCGTTCCATTTCCTGCTGATGAGGGCCGGGCTGGCCTTGCAGTGCATTCAGCTTTTCCGCGACTTTGCGCAGTTTGCAGTAGGCATACTTTTCCCGAATAGTGGCAGACAGAGGCAGCCCTTGCGTTTCCGCCTGAGTAAAGCAGTCGCAGGCTTGAGCATACTGGCCCTGTTGAAACGCCTGTTCGGCAGCATCGATGTGGGAGCAGGGAATTTCAGTCCCTTGAGTCTGAACCTGTGGAGGCTGTGGGGCTTGTGGAACCTTGGCGGTTACTGTTGCAGCATCAGCTGGTTGCCAGCCTGGCTTCAGTAATTGAATCTTCGACATCAATTGTGCAGCCTGTGGCAACTTTCCCTCAGCCTGATATTTGGCAAAGAGACGCTGGTATGCCTGTACCGTGACATCCAGGTATTCCGCATGTCCGTTGCTGGAGGCTAATTGTGATTCGAGAAGAATGATGGCACTATTGAGTTCACCCTGCTCCAGCAGTTGCCGTGCACGCATCAGGGTGGAACTGGCGGCAAGTGAAAGGGGCTGATCTTCTGCCTGTAACGGAGCAGCGCAGTGCAGCACGAGAACTGTCAGCACCAGGGCTGACAAAGCGCGAACGATCATATGGCATCCTTGCTAGCCGTTGCGGTTGCATCCTTGCAGGCCGCAGTTTCCTGAAAAGTGGATGACAGGCGGGTGTCATCCACGCCCTGCCTGGTGTGGCAGGTTCAAGGAGGGCGGAGAGTAGGGTTTCTTGCTTATTCGTGCAAGGCGACTTTGGTATCAAAGGGGGAAATGATGACGCCAGGTGAGAACGAGTTGCAGCAACTCGTCAAGTGGTAGCAATCGGGAGATACATGGTGAACGTGGTACCCAGCCCTGGCCTGGTATCAAACTGCAGGGCAGCTTTGTGACCGCGAATAATGCCCACGACTGCAGCCAGACCGAGACCGCGTCCCTTCGACTTGGTGGTAAAGAAGGGATCGAACAGCTGGCTCTGTACTTCCGGTGTGATGCCAGTCCCCTGATCGCTGACCTCAAAATAGACGAAGTCGCCTGCCTTGGCATCGTGGGCGAGCACCTGGCAGCTATGCAGCGATGTGTCGTTCATGGTACGCAGTCCGGTGGTGATGCTTACCTGCCCCCGTTTGGTGCCATGCGCTTCGGCAGCGTTACTGATCAGGTTCATGATGACCTGGCGAATCTGTGTCAGATCACCCACCACTTCGGGCAGAGAGGGCGAGAGCTCCATTTTCAGTGTACCCGACTGCTGAACCAGGCTCTTGAGTATTTCGGTAACTTCGAGCACCACAACGGAAAGATCGAACGGTTTCTGCTCGCGTTTGCCTTTGCCGGCGTAGGCGAGCAGTTGCTGGGTGAGTTCGGTGGCACGCGAAGCGGCTTGCAGCGAGGAATGAAGATAGGTGTATGCAGGGTGGGTGGGGCTTAATTCGGATTGAGCCAGATCGATGAAACCGAAGATGGCAGTGAGCAACCCGTTGAAATCGTGGGCGATGGTGCCGGCAAGCAGCCCCAGACTATCGAGTCGCTGGGTCTGCTGGAGCTGTTCCTCGAACTTACGACGTTCGCTGATATCGCGGTGGAAGCAGGCAATGCCCGTGGCATCGTGATGCGAACCCCGCACCGGGTAGTACATCGAATCGAGGATGAGCGAATCACGGCCGGTGCCATTTCGCGAGGAGTCCATGTCGAGGACATGCTCCGGGTTTTCCACGATTTCCCCGGCGAGGGCATGCTCAGCCATGAGAGTATCCGAAGGGGAGAGAGCATGCTGCTGACGCAGAATGTTGGCTTCCCCGGGGATCATGGTGCGCCGCAGTTTCTGCAGAATGATGTCCATTGCGGGGTTCTGACGGCGGAGGACCCCTTCTTTATCAAAGACCTGAATGCCAACCGGGGCACCTTGAATCACGGCAGAGAGCAGTTGCTCGCGCTTCATGAGTTCTTCGGACGCCAGGTGATAGGCGGTTTTGTCTTCGATGATGAAACTGATCCGTGTCGCAGAACTATCGGACATCAGGATGGGCGACACATTGACTTCCAGCCACAAATTGGAACGGGCGTCCCAGGCTTCGAAACGAACAGCCTTGCGGTCCCGCAGTGCCTGCTGCGCCACGGACTTCCAGAGAAGTTCCAGCTTTCCTTCCAACCGGGCTGAGGTGATTAGGCCCCAAGCTCCATCCTGGTAGAGCTGGGGCCAGAGCCGCTGCAGGGCGGTGTTGCCCCAGAGTATTTTCAGATCGCCATCCTCACGTACCTCGGCAATGCCCATGCAGGCATTAGCGCTTTCCACGAAGGCATGCAGGGTAGCCTGGCTTTCCCGCAGTGCCCGCTCGGCTCTGGCATGCTCATGATTTTCAAAACTGAGCGAGACGAAATCGGCAACAGCACCCGCAAAGGCCTGTTCCTCGAGTGTCCAGTCCCGTTCAGCCCCGACGTGCTCATGGCAGACAATGCCAATCTCCCTGCCATGCAGGCGGATGGGCACATCCAGCATGGAGGTAATGCCGAGCGGTTTCAGATAGCCTTCGGTGTATTCCCGGGTCCGTTCGTCGGTGCGTGCTGAACTGGCAGCGATGGTGCGCGAATGCTCCAGGGATTCGAAGTAGCGCGGGTAATCTCTGGCTTTCAGCTCGAGCCCGGCGCTGAAGTGGTTCAGCGACTGCTGATACAGACAGTGACAACGAATGGACTGTTGTCCTTCCGTGAACAGCCAGATACTGACGCGATCCACTCCCAGGGTGTTGCTGGCAACGGTGCAGAGTGTCTGCAGGGCACGATCCAGCGAATCATGATCGGTCTTGCCCAGACTCACCAGTGCCTGATGGAAGCGATTAGCCTGCTCCGTCTGCTTATTGAGTTGCTGATCTTCTGGCGGGGGGCTGCGGAGGACGCGTTCACCCGTCGGGAAGAAGAGCTTCATCACACCGACAACACGGCCCTGCTCGCTGCGTACCGGCCAGGCCCAGGCATGCAGGTTGACTGTTCTGCCATCCTTGCGTCGTCGCTGCAATTGAATGCCCGACATGGTCTGGCCACCCAGGCAGCGCAGGAACCAGGCCTGATTGTCTTCCCAGAACTCGTTGGGCACATTGGGGGAAGGCTTGCCCAGCACTTCTTCGCTGCGCCAGCCAAAGAGTTTTTCAGCGGAGTTATTCCAGAGCTGAATGCGACCCTGGGTATCGAGCTGAATAACCGCAGCGCTGGAGTTTTCCATCAAGGCCGGGAAAGGAGGTAAGGATTCCTGTGCTTGCAGTACTTCCTGGCCAGCAGAATGAGCGTCAACAGACATTGCCAATACTCACCATTTGTTCCCCTCAGCATAGCATGGCAAGTGATGATTACTACTGAATTCACGGGACAAGCAGTGCAGCAGGGTGCTGGTATTGCGAGAGAAACTGCCAGATGCGTTCCGTGGCATCAATGGTCTTGATGCGGGGGCCGAGCACCTCTTCAGGCACACCTACGTCTCGACCGCCGGGCCAATGATGTCCCAACCCGAAACATCGGGTGTACATCACACAGGCGGGATCATCTGGAAGGGTGCCTATCGTAGCATGTTCAATCTGCTCGCCATGCTCTGACTTGCCGCCGATCAGGTGAAACCGGCTGGTGGTGGTCCAAAGGTGCAGTTGTTCCAGCACAGCAGGTCGCACAGTAGGCTGGTTCGTCCAGGGGGAGATGATCTTTCCGCCCTGCCAGGGTACCAGCGGATCTTCCGAGCCGATGAGGAAGTAGGTAGGGATCGGGCGAGGGGGTGGTCCTGATTTGAAATATGGCAGTCCTGCGACGGGAGCGATGGCAGCAAGCCGGTCTCCCAGTTCGACAGCCAGACGAAAGGTCAGACCAGCACCATTGGAGAAGCCGGTCGAATATATCCGGCTCGTATCAATGGGTAAGTCTGTAGCCACCTTGTCCAGGATAGCCCGAACGAAGCCGACATCATCAGCATTGCCGGTGGGAGCAGCAGTAGTGGCTCCGCCCAGGTTCCAAAGCTGAGGATTGAAACGGAAACTGGGCTTTTCATCGGGTTGGGGAGAGGTTCCCTCGGGAGCAACCACGATGAATCCCCCGTGCTCGGCTTGTTGCAGCCAGCGGCTGTGAAAGAGCATGATGCGGGCAGTGCCCCCGGCACCATGAAACGCCAGGACGACGGGATAGGGGGGCTGCCCGGTGGTGGGCGTATAGAGCCGATAGCTGCGTATTCGCCCCTGATGTTCCAGTGTGAAGGTGTGGAGGCCGGATTCCATGCAGAATGTTCGCTTTCCGTCGTGCAGTAGCTTGACCAAGTCAAACGGGCATGTTACCGTTTGCACTTGTTGTTCATCGTGTTCTCTTTCCGATTCTGAAGGGGCTCTAATGCGTCGCACATGGGTTAGTTTACTGGCTGTACTGGCAATTGCAGGCACCACGCTCGGCTTTATCGCTGAAGATGCCAAGTACACCACCAAGGAAGTCATGAACAAGGCCCAGAAGGGTGGCCTGATGAAGAAGGTGCTGGATGGCAAGGCCAGTGATGCAGAAAAGGCCAAGCTGGTCGAATACTACGAATCCCTGCCCCTTCATGCACCTAACAAGGGCGATGCTGCAGCTTACAAGAAGCTGACCGAGAATATGGTGACTGCTGCCAAGGCTGCTCAGAAGGGCGAAGATGGCTGGAAGCAGAAGCTTCAGCGGGCTGCAGCCAACTGCAAGGCCTGCCACGACAACTACAAATAAGCCGGCTGGAACCAGCCTGCTTGAGGGCATATACTAATTTCTTACTGGTTGCACCTGCACCAGTTATGCTAACCTCTCACAGGAGTTGAATCATGCGTCATGTTCTGGCTGTCGTCTGTTTGCTGGCTTGCCTCGGTTTCGTCACCGCTTCTGACGTCACCCTTGATGGCAAGGTCTGCTGTGCCAAGTGCGAACTGGGCAAGGAAAAGTCCTGTGCCACTGTGGTAGTGGTGAAGGAAAAAGACAAGGAAGTGATGTACTACTTCGACAAGGACAGCAACAAGAAGTTCCACAAGGACTATTGCTCCGGCAGCTCCGAAGCTAAAGTCGTGGGCAAGGTAACCGAAAAGGACGGCAAGAAGTGGGTGGCCGTCGAGAAGATTGAAAAGAAATAGTCATACCTTGACTGACACAAACCCACGGTGCTTACCGTGGGTTTGTTGCTTTATGTGGTAATGTTTTCGCTGACGATCGGCTTGCTCCTGGCCAGCTTCCATTCCGACCACATCATGAAGAGCATGGGTAGCACCGAGATGATGATGATACCCAGAATCACATAGGAGAAGTTCTTCTTCACCGGCTCGAGGTTGCCAAACCCGTAGCCGATCAGAGTGAAGAAGACCACCCAGACGATACCGCCCGCCACATTGTAAATGGCAAAGCGGCGGTACGTCATCTTGCCGATGCCTGCCACGAATGGCCCAAAGGTACGGGCGATGGGCACAAACCGGCACAGCACAATCGTGAAACTACCCCAGCGTTCATAAAAGTCCTGGGCATACAGCAGATGCTTCTTGTTGAAGAAGATGGACTTCTCCCAGCGGAAGACCTTCGGCCCCAGGTAATATCCCACTGCGTAGTTGACCGCATCGCCAAGGATAGCCGCGACAATCATCAGGATGATCAGGTATGTGACATTCAGTGGCGAATCCGGTGTAGCAGCCAGCGCACCCAGTGCGAAGAGCAGTGAATCACCTGGCAGAAACGGTGTGACTACCAGCCCGGTCTCGCAGAAGATGATGGCAAAGACAACGACATAGAGCCACGGGCCGAGCTGATCCGCCCACTTGTTCAGATGGACATTGAGGTGCAGAAACAGATCAATCAAATCGTGAAAGCTCAGCTCAGCCAGCATGCGGAAATCCCTGGTTGGAATGGATACTCTTCCCTGAAGTGCATAGGGTATCCGAGCTACGGATTCCTACAAGGTGAGTTCATGCGTGCATTGTTCTGTATAGTCGCTCTGCTGGTTGTTGGTTTCGCCTCAGCAGCTCCGCAACACGCTCTCACCACGCCCGCTCTTGCCAGTGAATTGCAAGCTGCAGTGCACCAGGCCATCCAGGCCAAGCAGATACCCGGCGCTGTGATTCTGGTGCTGCATCAGGGACAGGTGCTGCATCATGCTGCGTATGGTCATCGGGCTTTGGTGCCACAGGCTGAACCCATGACTACTGATACGCTGTTCGACATGGCATCGATGACCAAGCCTATTGCGACCGTTACCTGCATCATGAAACTGTACGAGCAGGGTAAGCTCCAGCTTACCGACAAGGCGAGCCAGCATCTGCCGTCCTTTCAGGGGCATGGCAAGGAAGCTATCACCATTGCCCAGTTGCTTCTCCATGTCGGCGGATTGATTGCGGATAATGCCCAGGAGGATTTTGAGCATGGATACGAGGAAGCGCTTCGCCGGATCGACGCCCTCAAACTCCAGGCATCACCCGGCACCCGCTTTATCTACAGCGATATTGGCTATATTGTGCTCGGGCGAATTGTGGAGAAGTTAACGGGGAAACCACTCGA
Organism: Gemmatales bacterium; assembly: GCA_046350055.1. GTDB lineage: Bacteria > Planctomycetota > Planctomycetia > Gemmatales > HRBIN36 > JAEUIE01. Next base: position 2,493,413 of record JAXMBC010000001.1, read on the forward strand.
TCAGGTCGCCCAGGAGTGGGTCTTTACGCCGCTGGGGATGAAGGATACGGGATTCCATCGTTTGCCGGGCACACCTCGGCTGCTGGCACGCATTGCACCCACGGAAGTAGACAATGGTCAGATGCTGCGTGGCATCGTGCATGATCCGCGGGGCCAGCGGCTGAACGGTGTTGCCGGGCACGCCGGGCTCTTTACCACTTCATCAGATATGCAACGGTTCCTCACGATGTTGCTGAATCAGGGGGCACCGATCCTGAAACCCGAAACCATTTGCCTTTTCACGCAGGCACATCATCTGCCCGGGGGCAACCTGCGTACTTATGGCTGGGATGTTGATACGTTCTATTCCGCACCCCGGGGTGATGCATTCCCGGTTGGCTTGAGCTTTGGCCACACCGGCTTCACCGGCACCTCGGCCTGGATAGATCCTACCAGCGAGACTGCAGTATTGATCTTGACCAGCCGACTTCACCCCGACGGGAAGGGCAATGCGGTGCCGCTTCGAAGAACAGTCGCAGACATTGTGGGCAAACATCTGAACCGGAAGCCAGCACGCAGTGCTGTGCGGGTCGGCATCGATGTGTTGAGGCAGGGCTATTTCAAAGCCATTGAAACCAAACGCATCGGCCTGGTCACCAATCACACCGGCGTGGCCCGTGATGGCATGTCAACGATTGATATTCTCCACCAGGCCAGCAACATCAAGCTTGTCGCACTGTTCAGCCCGGAACATGGCATCCGGGGCCAGATAGACGAGAAGGTGAAGGATAGTATTGATGCCAGGACGGGGCTACCTGTCTACAGCCTGTATGGCGAGCATCGCAAACCCACCGCAGAACAGTTGCATGGTATCGACATTCTGGTGTATGACGTGCAGGACATTGGCTGCCGGTTCTACACCTACATCAGCACCCTGGGGCTGGTACTGGAGGCAGCTGCGGCGCAGAACATCCCTGTCGTGGTGCTGGATCGTCCCAACCCTGTCAACGGAATCACGGTTCAGGGGCCGATGCTCGATGCAGGCAGGGAATCGTTCATTGCCTGGCATCGGCTGCCGGTGCGGCATGGTATGACAGTGGGGGAACTGGCCCAACTCTTTAACGCAGAACGCAAGATCGGTGCCAGGCTAACCGTCATCCCCATGAAGGACTGGCGACGCAGCGACGATTACTCACAGACCGGGCTGGCCTGGGTGAACCCCTCACCGAACATGCGTTCCCTCTATGCTGCCTGGTTGTATCCAGGTGTAGGGCTGCTGGAGATGACCAACCTGAGTGTGGGGCGAGGCACGGATCGTCCGTTTGAAACGATTGGTGCTCCCTGGATAGACAGCACACTGTGGGCCAGCCATCTGGCATTGGAAAAGGTGCCGGGTGTGCGGTTTATGCCGACGCGGTTTACATCCACGAGCAGTATGTATGCCGGTAAGGAATGTCAGGGGGTCAGCATGGTGATGGAGGACGTCAGTAAGGTCAACCCGATCCAGGTGGGGCTGGCCCTAGGCGTCACACTGAAGCGTCTCTATCCACGAGACTGGCAGACGCGGAATATGAACACACTGTTGCTGTGCGAAGAGGTGACGAAGGGAATTGAACAGGGCAAGCCTGTAGCAGAACTACTGAAGCTATGTGAAAAGAACCTCGAGAGTTTTCTCGAGGTTCGCAAGAAGTATCTGCTGTATGAGAAGTAACGTTACTGATTGTCTTCCGCGATACGTTTCATGATCCACTGGTCGATGTCACGCATCATGGCGGGATGGAGCTTGTCTGTTGTATCGTAGGTCTTGAAGTCGACATTCATGCCAGCGGTGTAAAGGAGCTTGCGATCCTGACGAGCCTGCTGGATGGTGAACTGTTCGTTATCCAGGCCATGCCCCATGAAGACCGGAAGCTGTCGCGTCTGGCTGAGACGCCAGAGAGGGCCATTCTTGGGCAGTTTGCTGTTGAGAGCAATGACTCCGGCAAACTTGCTGGGGAACGCGAAGGCCAGGCGATAGGCCTGAATAGCGCCTTCCCCAACGCCGGCGAGGAAGATGCGATCGGCATGCACAGGCAGACGGTCGTAGGTGTCGGCCAGGGCGGACATGACATAGTCTTCGAGTTCAGCCGTCAGGCCTGCGTCAGCATCCCAGTGGAAGCCCTGGCGGCCGTCAGAACGGTACATCGGTACAGTACCCCGCAAGCCGGTGCAGATGTAATTGCGGCGGCTGAGGTGAGGCATGAGCTTCTTGATCTGCTGCTCATTATTCCCTTCCCGGTGAAAGAAGAGAATGTGTGGGTACTCGTAGGTAGAGGTAAACCCGGTAGGCATGAAGGTGAGCAGGCGGTGAGCGCGGTCAGTCTCAACGACTGATTTGTAGTAGCCCTCGTCAATCTTGGGGGCGACGCATGTCATCACAGGTTCCGTCCAGCGAGTATGAGTCATGAGAGTGCTTTCTGTCAGTCGAAACGACCGGGACGATTGTGCCGGTGGTATGACGGAAATGGTTGCCGATGTTGGAGTTGCGTCGAACAATTCCTCAAGCGGTTGGCTAAGTCTACTGTGATGAAAAGGGTGTGTCAACGCACGCTGATGATGAAGCGAGCGGAAAACCGGTCGAAATGGCCGCTCAGGCACCGTGCGCATCGGTTGGGGAATCTGCGGAAAGAAACGAAGGAATGAGAAGGGGGGAAAAGACTACCGGTTAGGTAAAGTTTAACGACACCCTAACCGTTAAGACCGTTACATCTTGTGAATCGAACTTTCTCATTCAAGCATGCGGCGAGTTGCGTCAGGCAGAACATTGGATCGGAAACTGGTGTTTTTGGCACTTTTAGACGTCGCCAGGGGATATAAATACTGTACGGATGTACCTAATTTCCGAAGATGCTGTGAATATTGCCTACCAGCAGTTGCTCGCCTAGCGCGACGGCACGCTCTTCCGGCCAGTGTCGGGCCAGAACGTAGTCTTCTGCCAGCACTTTTGCCAGGATGCGGCGGTACATGTTGAACTTGGGTAGCACGAACTCCAGTTTGTAGGCATCGCTGTAGTAGCCGATCTGCTTTTCCACAGGGACGGCCTGCAGGCGTAAACGCAGGTCTTGCTCGATGAGTGTGGGTACATTTGAATACCACCAGTGGCCACTGGTGTAGACGTTGGGGAAGATCCAACTGTAGCTGGCCAGTTCCTGGTTCTGCTGGCTGGTGAGGACGGAGACGCAGAACTTCACATCCGGGAAGCTGTTGAAGAGCTCGGCATAGTGAAGCAGTGAGCCGGGCTCGTCCATCAGGTCCTGCCCCTGGTATACACCCGAAGGGTAGACGTTACGCTGAACGCCGATCATCAGGTCGAAAGGCAGGCCATGCACGTTGCACTGCTCTGCGATGGCGTGAAACACCTGGGCCTTCAGGGTGACCTGCTGCGTAGGTGTGAGGTTGAGCAATGGAGCAGTCGCAGGGAGTCGATCACTGGTGTTGAGTTGATATCTGAAACGGGACGGCAGCGAAATGGCACAGGCCCTGGCTCCTTTGTTTCGGAATTGCTGCACGAGACTGGCGATAGCATTGTGCAACTGGCCGACGGTATTTACTACGTGACCGGATGCATGACGCAGTCGTTCCAGCGTGGCTGGCTCGTGAGCTGTATTCACAAGGGTGTCCACTCGCAGACATGGTATGTAGCTATCTGTCTTGAAGCCGATCAATGGGTCGTCAAATTCGTTGGTCAGGTAGATCTGCTGGAGGTTGGTCTGTTGCCAGATATGCTGTTCCCAATCGGGCTGCTTCAGTTTGTTCTCCGCCAGTCTCCAAACTGCCTCGAAATCGTTTGGTGTGAGTTGGTCACCCTGCCAGCCGAAGAACGTCTGGCAGATCTCCAGCAGCCAGGAGTACTGAACGGTGTTTTCCAGTCGGGGGAGATGGTCGAAGAGGTAGCGACTGCGTTCGCGGGGGTCAGTCTCGGGCGTCAGCTGTTTGCGGTCGGCCCCGATGGTGTGGGCGAGTTCGGTGTAGTAGTGGTAGCCGAGAAGGTCATCGAGGGTGGTGGCGACCGGGCTGTGTGGCTCGATGTGGGAATGGGGATCGACGATAGGAAGTGCGTGAAGAGCGGTAGTCAGGCGGGCAACCAGTTGGTGTTCCATTGCAGCCTCATGTATTCGCGCGATCAACGGCCCGGCTAGAGCCTTGCCCTCCCACCGCTCACTGGTCGTTGCAGTATTACTTTCCGAAGTCGCCTGCGAAAGCCTTGGCATTGAGCTCCTCGCCGGTGGCGAACTTGGTGAGGGCGTTCCAGGGCAGGCTGCGGCCGGGAGCGAAAACCTTTTCCTTCATCCACTTGCCTACGTTGGGATTGCCGGTGTAGCTTGCTTCCTTGGGATTCACCTTGAGTACATCACGACACAGGGCATGATGCACCTGGGAGGCGAAGAGCTGGCCCATCATGTAGTTGTGGTAATAGGCTGGGGCGGAGCAGACGTGAATCTTGCTGCCATAGTCGGGGGCACTGCGGCCGGCGGGGCGTTTCATGCCCTGGTACTTTTCGACCAGATCCCACCAGAGCTTGTTGAGGTCCTGTTCCGGGTCGGCATAGAGACCAGCTTCAAAGCGAAGCATGACCTGGCACCAGCGGGAAAAGATCAGCAACTGGTTCCGCTGCATCTTCTGGGCAGTGGCGTCGAAAGCTTCGGGTTTCTCCACTTTCACACCCATGCTCTCCAGCCACTTGGCGCTCTTGCTGAACTTCTCAAACTGCATGGCTACGCCTTCGGTCGTCAGAATGTGAGCCTCACTGCGGAGCACGTAGGGCAGGGACTGGGGGATGTTCTTGCTGCTGTAGACCGAGTGGCCCAGCTCGTGGAGCATGGTGGCCATCCAGTATTCATTGGGGACGATGTTGCCGAGCACGCGGACATCGCCTTCCCGGTCGATATCAGTGCAGAAGGCGTGAGGCGACTTGCCTGATTTCTCGTAGAGGTCGCTGCGGGCGAGTACATCATCGATGGGCAAGCCAATGCCGGCGTAGAACTGGCGGCAGGCCTTGAGGATATCGACCTTGGCATAGGTGTCGTCGAGCGACACATCGTAGATGGCAGGGGGTTCCTGGAAGAACGGGTCCTGATAGTGCCAGGGCATCAGTTGGTCAGCGGTGATCTTGTATTGTTTGGCCAGGGCTGCATCAATCTCAGCCTTGGCAGCATTGAACGGTTCACGGGTCAGTGCATCGAGTTCATCGAAGAGGGCCAGCACCTTGGCCTGATCCTGCTCATTGAGATAGAGCATCATCTTGTGATAGTCGGCGAAACCTAGCTGCTTGGCAGCCTGGTTGCGCATGCGGGCAAGGGCTTTCAGGTCAGCTTCGACGTTGGCTCCGACCAGCTTGCAGGCTTCCCAGACTTCCTTGCGGTAGCCGGAGTCCTTGTCCTTCTTGAGGACTTCGCGGACCTGACTGTCGCTGAGTTCCTTGCCGCGGACCTTGGCCCGGAAGACGTTGAAGGCCTGTTCGATGGCATTGGCCTTGGCGGTCATCTGGCGGAGCAGTTCCTTATCGACCTGCTTCTCCATGTACTGGAGGTAGAGGATTTCGATTTGCCGGGCGAGCTGCGGGTCTTTGGGCATATTCGCTTTGAGCTGCTTGAGCTTGGCGAATGGCTCACTCTCGGCCAGCAGGGCATCGAGCTTGTTCTGGGACTCTTCTTTGGCTTTGAAGTCAGCATCCTTGCCGGAGATATTGGCGTTCCACCAGGCGATGCTTGCCAGCTTTTCGAGCGGCTTGATGCGGGCTTCGTGCTCGGCAATGAATGCCTTGGCTTCAGCGTCAGCATCAAAGGGAAGGGTGGCAGCCATCGTCAGAACGCTCCCCAGAGAAATAGCAAATGCCAGAGCCAGCCAGCGGTGCATGGGATGCCTCAGAATTGATGCGAGAAGGGTTGCAGAGATAGTACAGGAGGGACTGGCGGGAAGCCAGTGGATTGTAGGCGCAGCGTGGGAATCACGGTAGCATGGTTGCCATGAGCGCAACACCTGCTGTTCCCGTGAAACGACGTCGCTGGCGATCCTGGCATGTCTTCTGCCTGGTGATCGTGCTTCTCGTTGGAGGGCTCTGGGGCTACCGCGCATGGCGACAGGGGCAGATGGAAGCACGGCTGCGGAATGCCATCGCGACAATTGAGCAGGATGATCCCAACTGGCGGCTTGATAGTCTGGAAAGGGAATATGAAGCCAGGCCCATTTCGCCAGCGTTCCTCAAGGCGGTAAAGGCATTTCCGCCCGGATACCGGGGCTGGTGTGGAGATGATATTCCCTATCGACAGGGGGCTTTGGAGTATCAGCCTGATGGTAAGGAGTTTAACGTCCGTCTGCCTGAATCGTACTTCCAGATACTGAAAGAGCGGCTTCTGGAAGAGCGGGTGCAGCCTTTGCGACAGGCCTTGCTGGAGCTGATGAATGAACCGGCGGGGTATCGGCTGCCTACCACGGGCAAGAACAACTATCGTGAGCTGGACGATGCCCGCCGACTGGCAAACAAACTCGCCGATGAGATGATCTACGCTGCCCACCAGGGTGATACGAACCAGGTCATTCAAGCATTTGAACTCGTACTGCGAAATGCCTCGCACCCTGAAGCTTGCCCCACGCCGCTCCATCAGCTCGTCACCCTCTCACTGATGATGCATGGCTATGAAAACATGAAACGAGCGTTGGCTTTCTGCCAGTTCAGTGATGTGGAGTTACGCGAAGTAGACCAATTGCTTAATAAGTTTCAGCCCCCCAGCACCAGACAGATCATTCGCTTCGCGCGGGCCTCTGATTTTGTCGCTCTTGAGGAAGCCAGGCACGATCCGCTGAAGCGGCAGCAGATAGTAGACATCATCGTGATGCCGGTGAACAATCCCAGCTGGCAGGTAAAGCTATCAGAGTGGGGCAAGCGTCTAGTTGTGGAGCTTGCCTTGCTGAACCTGTCAGAGATGCAGGCGGAATGGCTGGAGTCCACGCAGACGGCTCTACAGATTCCTGTGAATCAACCGCATGAGTTGCATCTGATTTTGAACCAGGTTCAGCAGAAGACCACCAACATGGTTTTGAAAACGCAATGGGCCTTGCTGAGCAAAGTGCTGACAGCCCGGCTCACCCATCAAGCCCATATCGATACCCTGCGATTGGCCCTTGCCTGTGAACGGTTTCGTCTGGCGAAGGGGCAGTGGCCGGGCAGCTTGCAGATGCTGGTGCCGGAGTATGTGCCACAGGTGCCTGTTGATCCTTACACGGGGCAGCCATTGCTCTACCGGGTGCTGCCGGATGGCGTGGTCATCTATACGGTACATACCGATGGCAAAGACGACGGTGGCATGGTGCTGGAGAGCAACGGTGCCTATCCCCGTGATCGTGGCACGAGGTTGTTCAACCCCGCACAGCGTGGCCTGAAGTACGAAGCTGCTCCCAAGAAAGACCCCACGCCCGGGGACGTGGAGTCGCCTCCGAGGAACTAGTTGCGTTTCCAGTGGCTTAACGTGTGGCCACTGCCGGCCGGACATTCGAAATCAGTCGGGCGTGGCTGGCCCGGGGCTGCCATGTTGAAGCAGGCCACTTCGTCTTGCCATTGCAGGATGCCAAGCTGGATGGCACCCTTATTGGATCCACTTAGGTGGTAGTAATCCACGGCTACGGGTACGCTGCCTTCCTGCAGTCGCACCAGGGCATGCAGGATGAGCTGGCCACCCATGGTGACAGTCACTTCGTTCTTTCTGGCTTGTCGCCTGCCATGGCACAGCATCGCTGGGGGCATTTCCTTGCCATCGAGAACCAGCTTCACAGCCTGCCAGTCGCCTTGCAGCCTAGTCAGTGTTTTACTTTCGACATACTCGAAGCCTTCGCAGGATTGCTGGGCTGGGACAGGGCTGGGTGCGGAACGGTTACCTCCAGTAACTCCTGGTGGGGTTTGTCTGGATGAACGGGAGAGAGTTTCACAGGCACAGCCACTACCGGATGGAGCGGCAAAGGTGGCAGGGCGACCCTTGCCCGACATGTTGAGACAAATCTGCAGCGAATCGCCTTCCAGTTGAAAGATGCCGTAGTTCCAGTTGCCTGCTTCGGGGCCTTCGATGAATTCGATATCGATCTCGTGAGGATCAGCTTCAACGTTGATATTGAAGATGCCTTCGTAGACCGCTTCGGGCGATTCGGTACGGAAACGGTCGCCATCGATGAGAATGCGGGAGGACGCCATTGCCGTGGCGGGCAACTCCTGCCCCTCCACGATCAGCCTGGTGAAGTCCCAGGTGCCTTCCAGATTCCGTAATTGTTCGACATGCCGGGCAAGTTGCGGCCAACTGGCAAACCCGGTCTGCCGGGCGATGGCTGATTGGGCATCTGCCAGACGCAACTTCAGCTTGCTGATCTGCAGAGGCTTCAGCCCCTGGGCAGCCGGAAGATGTTCCTGAATGGTCTTGAGTGCTTCTGGCTTGCCTTCGCCTAATGCAGCGAGCAATGCTTTCGCCTGACGGCGAAGATGATCGAGGTGGGGTCGCTTCGGTAGAGACTTGGCCACGGTCGTTCTCCATGCCTGGCACCTGGATCCGCAAACAGGCGGCACGAAGACGTGCGACACACAGCATAGAGTGGAAGTTGAAGTCGGGTTGCACCCTTCCCGCGGATCCGGCGGCGTACTTCTCGCCACACGCATCTTATCGGGTGAATGCAAAAAATCACCCCCGGGCTAGCATCCGGGGGTCATTCATCGTTCAGGGAGAGATGATACGGGGTTACTTCTTCTTGCTGACCATTTCGCAGGGGCCACAGCACACGGGCATACCACCCATGGTCACGCAGCAGACGCAGCCGGTCACACAGCAGTTGCAGCAGCAATCAGCACAGCACTGAACGACCTGACAGCAGGTAGTGTCGCCGGTGGTGCAGTGGATGCACACGCCGTCGGCGGTCTTTTCCACGGTGCAGACGCAACAACAGAAGTTGACGCAGCATACGGTCTGGCCGTTCATGGTCACGTAGCAGCCAACCATCTGGCCTGCCTGCATGCTGCAGAGGTTCTGTACCATCGACACGGCAACTGCTTCGGTGCAGACGCAGTGAATCTTGACGCCGGTGGTGCACTTTTCCATGCGGACGGTGCAGCGGGGCACCATCATCATGTTGGGGACCGTCGGCATGACAGCGGGCATGGTGGGGTAGCTGACCGGGGCACCGGTCATAGTGGGCATGCCACTGACACCCATCATACTGGTACGATCCATAGTCATGGCGTTGACCATTGTGAACTCCTTTTCGAGGCTGCGGAGGCAGCCTGCCCATCCGTTGGGCAGCCAGTCCAGCAGCCACAGATGTTGCCTAAGTTAACGATTCTGCCTGATATATGCCATCCTAAGTTACCAAAATTCCTCATCCTTGCTGGTCGTGTCAACTTAGGGAGCCGGGAGGGGGGATATTAAAAGGAGGAGCCAGAAGACAGAATCCAGGAGCCTGAAGAATGACACGCCGCTTCGACGAATCCCTGCTGGTTGGCACCCCAAACGTGGCGCAGACCACGCCTTGCCTGCCCGGGTTCGTAGCGTGTTGTACCGCAGCGGTGCCGATGGGCGTGCAACAGTTCTGGCAGGCGCTGTATCAAGCGGCCTACGCCCAGGCTATCATGCAAAACACCGAACAGCCGACGAAGTATCAGCGGCTGATGTATCAGGTGTGCATGAATTAGTTTGAGTTCTCAACCAGGGAGGCCCAGACAGGAATGTCTGGGCCACTGACTTCCTACTTCGCTTGCAACACGCTCGCCTCTGGTGTCGCCTTCTTGATGTTGGCGGGGATGTCAGCGTTCACATTGCCCAGGGCCCAGGCGATTCCGCCGAGCAAAATGTTCTGGAACGTTTCGTTGGTCCAGACATCTTCGCGGTGCCCCATCGAAGTGTAGAAGACTCGGCCCTTATCGTGCATTCTGGCCCAAGTGGCAGGGTGCAGGGGACGGATGTGGAAGGCATTGCCCCCTTGCACTCGCTTGGGATTCTTATCCTTCTTCCAGGCTTCGGTGGCTGCGGAGCTGTCCTGGGCGAGGATGACATGCAGATCGTCAGAGAAGTTCTTCAGCGAATACCACTCCTCGCGCAGATCGAAGTCGCTGATGCCTTTGACTGCGGGGAAGCCATCGCTGGTCACCTTCATTTTGGCGGTGAACTGTTCGCCATGGACGATGAACTCGCCGCCGATCATCTGGATGTAGGGGTCACGCTGTGAAACAGGCTGATTCTGCTTGCTATCCCCCTTGCTATGGAAAGTATCGGTAGCGCAGTGGCTGCCGATGAACCCTTTACCACTTGCAATAGCATCGAGGAAAGCTTTCTTTCCTTCGGGAGGCATGGCCGGGGTGTTATCAGCGGACTTCTCGACGGTCAGATCACCGGTGGTGTAGAAGAAGAAGGCATCGTACTTGGCAATCTCTTCGGGCACAAAGATGCGACCATCCTTGGTGCAGGTCACCTCGAAGCCATGCTTCTTGCCCCATTCGGTGACGAGATGCTCAGCATGAGCGAGTTTGCCCTTCTCGCCGAGGAAGTTTTTGCCATTGGGTTTGGCACGATTCACGACATCGTGCTGGAAGCCTTGTGAGCGGGTGAAGAAGAGAATCTTCTTGGGAGCAGCTGATTTGCCTGCGACCCAGGTGGTGGGAAAGGTGGTGGAGAGAGCAGCAAGACCACTGGCGGCCAGGAAGGAACGACGATCAAAGGACATGGAACAACCTCGGTGGGAAGAGTCTGCTTTCATGATGTACCAGAGAGGAGGAAGGAGCAAGGGAAAAACAGAGGCAATCCCCCTCTCTCCACTGGGGAGAGGGGTTAGGGGTGAGGGGCTATTGCGCGTGGCGCAGTGCTTCCTCTTGGAGTATATCAGTGCTTCCTCTTGGAGTATATGATGGGCAACGCCGCGAAAGGATCCCCCTCACCCCCGGCCCCTCTTCCCGATGGGGAGAGGGGAGAATAACTACAATGGTTACATCTACTGAGTCTTTTCTTCTATGAACCACCTCGCCGGCGAAACCAGTCTCTACCTCCGTCAGCATGCAGCCAATCCAGTGGACTGGTACCCGTGGGGACCGGAAGCACTGGAGCGAGCGCGGGCTGAGAGCAAGCCCATCTTTCTCAGCATTGGTTACTCAGCCTGTCACTGGTGTCATGTGATGGAGCACGAGAGTTTCGTCGATGAGCAGATTGCAACGTTTCTCAACAGTCACTTCATTAACATCAAGGTCGATCGCGAAGAGCGGCCTGATATCGACAATATTTACATGTCTGCTGTAGTAGCACTGACGGGGCACGGCGGCTGGCCGATGAGTGTGTTCCTGACGCCGGAGTTGCATCCCTTCTATGCAGGCACCTACTTCCCCCCCGAACAGCGGTATGGCATGCCGAGCTTTCGCCAGGTACTGGAGGCGATTGCCCATGCCTGGGAGAACAAGCGTGTGAGTGTGTTGGAACAGTCGGTAAACATTGCCGGCGCACTGGCGGAGCATGCCCAAGGCAAGGCGGGTGCGGGAGGTGAACTGTTGGAAACGCTGTTGAAGCAGGCAGGTACGATGCTGAGCCGGGCGTATGACCTGCGTTACGGCGGATTTGGACGTGCTCCGAAGTTTCCCCATTCCTTGGATCTGAAGCTACTGTTGCGACTTCACCATCGATTTCACGATATCGATGCCCTGCAGATGGTCACCCACACGCTGGAGCAGATGGCACGGGGCGGTATCTACGATCAACTCGCTGGCGGCTTCCATCGCTACAGCACCGATGAACGCTGGCTGGCTCCCCACTTTGAGAAGATGCTTTACGATAATGCGCTGCTCGTGCCGGTGAATCTCGAAGCGTTTCAGGTGACGAAGCATCCATTCTTTCTGCAGATTGCTGAGGAGACCCTGGGCTGGGTGAGTCGGGAGATGACAAGTCCAGCTGGTGGGTTCTACAGTACTACCGATGCTGACTCCGAAGGCGAAGAAGGCAAGTTCTTCGTCTGGTCGCTGGCAGAAGTACGACAGGTACTGGGTGAGGATGCTGCATGGGCCGAGGGGGTGTTCGACATCAGCGAGACTGGCAACTGGGAAGGACACACCATCCTGACGCGGCCCAAGAGCGATGCCCAAGAGGCCCAGCTACTGTGCATGAGCGTGGAAAAGTTTCAGCAGCAGCTGCACGCCATTAAACTCAAGTTGCTCGACGTTCGCGACAAGCGTGTGAAGCCCAACCGTGATGAGAAGATCCTGGCGGCGTGGAACGGGCTGATGATTAGCGCTTTCGCCCAGGCGGCACAGGTCACGGGCAAGAAGCAGTACCTGGCGAGTGCGGAGGCTGCGGCTGACTTCGTTTTGACACGCATGCGGCAGGCTGATGGCAAACTCTATCGCACCGCTCTCGAGAGTGGAGTAGCCAAGCTCAATGCCTATCTGGAAGACTATGCTTTTGTCATCGATGGAATGCTGCATCTGGTGGAAGCCAGTTGGGAGCAGCGCTGGTTGACGGAGGCGATAAATCTCACAGCCACCATGATTGACCAGTTCTGGGACACTTCCTCGGCAGGCTTCTACTTTGTCGGGCATGATCATGAAAAGCTGCTGTATCGTGAAAAGCAGGCAAGTGACAATGCCACTCCCAGTGGCAATTCAGTTGCGATCAAGGTGCTGCTGAAGCTGGGTCGTCTGACCGGCACGGCACGGTATCTGGAACTTGCGGAAGCGGCACTGCGGCACTTTGCCGGAGGAATGAGCCAGCAGTCCATGTCGCATGGCGAGATGCTCTGTGCCCTGGACGACTGGCTGGGCCCGGTGGAAGAGTATGCCTGCTTCCCGGGTGAGCAACGTGATACTGTACTTGCGGCGATTCATCATCAACATCGACCACGCAAACTGGTGGTGGGGCCGCCGCTGGACATACCGTTGCTGCAAAGTCGCAAGATGGTCAACGGCCAACCGACCGTATATCGCTGTGTCAATCAGACGTGCGAGTTGCCCTGGGTGGGAATAGAGGCGATCATCGGAAAACTGGCATCACCCCAGTAGCCTTGCGTGTTCTTTCAGCATACACCGATCCATTACCACTGCCAGCCCGGCTTCGGCAGCCTGGGCGGCGGCGGCTTCGTGAACTACGCCTTCCTGCAGCCAGAGGGACTTCGCACCGATGGCGATGGCATCCTGCACGATGGCGGGCACTGCATCGGACTGGCGAAAGACGTCCACCATATCGACAGGTTCAGGAATGTCTAGCAGCGTGGGGTAACTCCGCTGGCCGAGTACCGTGGTGATAGCAGGGTTGACTGGAATGATACGGTAGCCATGAGCTTGCATATAGGCACTGACATGATGGCTGGGGCGGTCGGGTTTGTCGGACAGACCCACTACAGCAATGGTACGAGTGGATTGCAATAATTGCTTCATGGCGGCATCGGTCATGACCAACTCCCCTGGATTATGCCATTATACCGCTCGCCCCTGTAACATGATTGCATGCTGATCAATGGCACATTAATAGATGACACCTATGCCGAGGCGTTCCGCATGTATGCAGCCCGGCTGCATGTCACCGCGCTCAATGAGAAGTGGCTTCGTACCGCAGCCCAGGTCGTTACAGGATATGGTACGTCGGTTATTGGCTGCGATGCGGAAGCGGGAATTGAACGGTGGCTCACGGTGGAGCAGACCCTGGACGCTCGCCCGGGCGTGGCTCTGCTCTTTTTTGCCTTTTCACTCGATGCTTTGAAGAAGGTCATCCCCAAACGAGTGGGGCAGTGCCTGATGACCTGTCCAACAGTGGCAGTTTTTGATGGTTTGCCCGATGCAGCGGATCGGGCACCGATGGGCAAGCATCTTCGCTACTTTGGCGATGGCAGGCAGAAAAGCAAGTGGCTGGCGGGCAAGCGATATTGGCGCATTCCCACCATGGATGGCGAGTTCGTCTGCGAGGAAAGCTGTGGGGTGATGAAGGCGATAGCCGGGGGCAATCTGCAGATCGAAGCGACGGATCATGCGACAGCACTGGCAGCAGCGGAGCGGGCAGTGGCAGCCATGGAGACGATCCCTGATGTGATTACGCCGTTTCCCGGCGGCATCGTGCGTTGTGGCAGCAAGGTTGGCTCCCGCTATCCCGGACTGCAGGTATCCATGAACGAAGTCTTTGCTCCCACGCAGCGCAGTCGCAGCAAGACCTTATTGCACGATGGTGTGAATAGCGTTCTTGAAATCGTCATTGATGGCCTCAGCGAAGGCAGCATTCGGCAGGCCATGAAGCTCGGTATCCAGGCCGCTGCGGGGCCGGGGGTGATTGCCATCTCTGCCGGGAACTTCGGCGGGAAGCTTGGCAAGTTCCAATTCCCTCTGTGTGCGATTCTCCAGGAGCGAGGCCTATGAACTTCTCCTGGAAACGGGGATGTCCACTTGTCGGCACGATGGATGCCAGCGTACTGTGCCCTTCAGCGTACCCTGGTGCAAGCAGTACAGAACTGGGTGCGTTGAAGATAGCAGTTGGTAATCGAGAGTATCGCTGGGATGATGTATTCAGCATTGCGGGTGATACTCTCCAGCATTGGAACCTGCCGGGGAATGAAAACTACCTGTACCTGGGGCAGGGGTTGGCAGGCGGATCGATCAAGGTCACAGGGCATGCGGGAGACTATGCCGGTGTCAGGATGCAGGGAGGCGTACTCACCATCGAAGGTGATGCAGGATTTCGCCTGGGTGCAGGAATGTCGGGCGGGTACATCTGGGTGACAGGGAATGCCGGTGCTGAAGTGGGCGGGCCGGTACCGGGATCATTCACCGGAATGAGCGATGGGGAAATACTGATCCAGGGAGTAGCTGGGGCCCGGGCAGGCTTCCGCATGTGTCGTGGACTGATCGCTGCTGGTGGCGTCTCGGAATTCGCTGGATACGAACTGCAGGCAGGCACCCTGATCATTCAGCGGGGACCGCTTCTTCACCCTGGTATGCACATGAAACGAGGCACGATTGTGTTGCTGGATGCACGCGTGACCCCTGGCTGGAGTCACTTCACTGCAGAATGCATCATGGAACCAGTGATTGTGCGGATGATGCTACGAAGGCTGAAGCAACTGAAATACCTATTTCCAAGGGATGCGATCGATGGTCGCTATCAACTCTACTCTGGTGACACGCTCATGACGGGGCAGGGGGAACTGATGGTGCTTATGCGATAAAAACGCAAACCAAACAGACAAGATCTTCTCACTTGGCGCTCGCTCCCTATTCGGAGTAGAATAATCATCATGATAACAAAAATACTCAAAGACACTGATAAGCGAAAGCTGGAACGAGCAACGCGATTTCAGGGCGAGCTTTCGCCAGCAGCAGCACGTGCAATTCTGAAGATGCGATTCACAGAAGATGTCGAAAACCACATGCGGAGCCTGTTAGTCAAGGCCAGGCAGGGAACATTATCAGCAGATGAAGATAATGAAATGACCGCGTACGAACAAATGGCTTGCTTGCTTGACATACTGCATGCCCGTGCTCGTAAAACGCTTAAGACCAGCAAGGCATAGTGAGAATGAATGCTCGCCTGGCTGCTATTGTTCGAAAACGGGCCAGAAATCGGTGTGAGTATTGTCATCTTCCAGAATCTGCTACCAGTTTGCTTTTCGAAATTGACCATATCATTGCTGAACAACACGGCGGCGTTACCACTGTCGACAACCTGGCGTTTTCGTGTTTTTACTGCAATCACCATAAGGGGCCGAACCTGGCTGGGATTGACTCAAAGACAGGCAAACGTGCATGGCTGTTCCATCCACGCCAACAGCTATGGACGGCCCATTTCAATTGGAATGGAGCCTTGCTGCAAGGTATCACACCGTGCGGGCGTGCCACCATTGCAGTATTGGCGATCAACTATCCGATACGAGTGGAACAGCGTAAGGAACTGATGGCGATCAAGATGTTCAGGAAACCATGATCCATGATGGTTATCAGTTTATTGTTCAGCTGCATCTCTTCATGCATGTCCGTTCCTGACATTTCAGCGACTGTACGAAAAACGATTCGCCTGATATGACGCTCAGGCGGTATTGCCAACGATCTGAAAATGCTTGTTAATGTGGCACAGCGCTTGGTGAAAGGTGCTTCATGCGTTCCTGTACCAGTTTGCTGATAGCCTTGAATTCAGGAGTACCCGCTGTGCCGACGAGTTCGAAGGCCAGTGCTTCGACAGTGGTGAGCACCACCCCGGCATTTTCCATCCGCCGCAGCGCGGTGTGATGATCCTGTGGATAACGGCAGGAGACGGCATCGACGGGCAGAAAGATCTGGAAACCTAGCGAGACGAGGTCAAGGGCGGTCTGTTGAACGCAGACGTGTGTCTCAATGCCGATGAGAATCAACTTGGGGCGGGCTTCCTTCTTGAAGAACTGCACCACTTCAGGATTACCACAGCAACTGAAGGTGAGTTTATCGGGGATGGCGCCGCTGAGTTTGCTTTTGACGGAAGCGATGGTGCCGCCGAGGCCTTTGGGGTATTGCTCGGTAGCAAGGACCGGAATTTTCACGGTGTTGGCGACATCGAGCAGGAAGAGCATGTCCCGTTCCACGGCTTCATGGCGAATGACCATATGGAAGAGCTTTTCCTGGACATCGATCACAAGCAAGCCAGTATCAGCAGCGGACACGAGAAGAGAATTCGCCATGATTCATGCTCAGGAGGTGTTACTTGCGTTGCAGCGCAACCCGTAGCGTCTGCAGTTGTGAATCGACAGTGGCAAGTTGCTGGTCATCCAGCGTGCGCTGGCCGAAACGTACAGCATAGTAGGGCGGAACCAGTTGCCCGGGAAGGTGGGCAATTTCGGGTTGAAGTTTCTCCTGCAACTGGCTCGTAAACTCGGCAGCGGTTTGCGAGGCCTCAGGTTTCCAGCCTTTACGGGAGAGGATCGATAACAACTGCTGATAGAACGGTACCTTCATGACTGTGGCAGCGTTCCGGCCAAACTTGCGACGTCGCCAGCGAGCCCGCAGTTTCAGCAACATCCAGACAAATCCGATACTGAACGCCAGGCACCCCAGGCCTACCGCAATCGCCTGCCAGCGGGTCAGCGATTTCCACCACAGGAGCAATCGGCCCAGTGCGGATTGCTGCAACTGGGCCATCAACTTGGTACGTTGAGCTTGCCCTGCAAAATCGAGAATGAAGAACTCCCACAGGAATCGAGCGAAACTGAGAGGGGAGGAAAATGTGCTGTCAGCGCTGCGCACTTCATTGGCAGGAGTGGGATCGAGCGTAAGCCACTTGAGTACGAGTGATCCATCCTGAGCGCGGCTTTCGCCGATGAGTGCTTCGACCCAGGCATGGGCATGAAATTGCCGGACGAGGTAGAATCCACCAAGTTCATTCCATTCCAGGCCGCGATAGCCAACAACAATGCGAGATGGAATATTCATGCTGCGCAGCATCATGACGAGAGCTGAAGCGTAGCGTTCGCAGTGCCCTTCCTTCACATTGAAGAGGAAGTCTTCGGTCGGATCGATGGATGTGTCTTCACGCCGTCGATCGAGGGAGTACTTGAAAGGGACAATGCTGAGATACTTTTCGAGAGTCTTGGCTTTTTCCCTGTCGGAGCTGTTGGCAGTCAGGTTATTCTTCTCCAGTAACTCCTGCGAGAGTTTGGCTATTTTGCCAGAACTGCTGATGCGTAGCGGCAACTTCCGGAGGCTTGTCTTGTAATTGAAGTAGTCCAGGGGAGGATTCGGAAGGCGTTGCTCCCATTCGGCCTGGTTGAATTTGGCTGGATAGTCATGTGTGATCATGACGGATTGCATCTTGCGGCTGACATTCATCCAGTACTGGCCTTCAAAAGGATTGACACTGACAGGAGTCGGAATGCGGCCGCGGGCCGGAGTGCTGAAGTAGTTTGACAAGTTGCGGGTGTAATAGGGTGGATCAGCGATGTATATCGGTATGCTGATGTCCGAGGAACTTTTCGAGCGAGGTTTGGCATCCTGCACCTGGGCGATGTCGACGTCGTATTCCATGCGGACGAAGCCGTTGGGGATCTCTCCCGGATTATTGGGGACAGATTCAGATAAGGTGTTGCTGGCGGGGAAAGGTACCCAGGAACCAGCGCGTTCGCTGTACACACTGAGAACGCTTCCTCGTAATCGCATGGTCTCGGGCAGTTCAACTGGACCGTTGCGGTTTTTAGCCCAGATGCGCATCACCTTCTCATCACTTTGCAGAATGGTCCCTTCCGCCGTGAGATCAATCTGCGAAGTTGCCCCGGTTTCGCTCATTTCCGGGCCCTGAAGGAAGTTCGCATCGAGTCCTCCCTGTGGAAGACTGAAGAAGATGATCATGGTGATCACGAAGCAGAGTGCAAACCAGATGACAGGCTTGAGCGAAAGCCAGGGGATGGTATTCCCAGCATGGTTGCCTGTAATCATGCTCCAGTTTTCAGTCTCGTGCCGCAGATAAAGCAGGCGAAACGACCAGGCGACGCTGCCGAGGTAAGCGATCATCAGGACGGGAAACAAGGGAGCATCCCGATCCATGCGCGAGCCCATCGCCAGCACACTGGCCAGAATGACTTGCACCAGTCCCAGGAGTTGCAGCAACCACTGGTCGCTCGGCGTCTTGGGGCGGAAAAGCTTCGCCAGGAGCAAAGAGCATAGAATTGGACCGGTGCGGGAGACGAGGGTTCGGATGTAGTCCATCTCGACGTCAAATACATTGCGCTTGGTCTGCGAAAAGAGCCAGACTACACCAGCGACCAATACAACTGCGGCCAGCGCGTTCGAGACCAGGATGGAGAGGGTAAACTTCCCCTCCATGCGATAGGCAGCGCCCAGTGCCAGGAACATGAATGTGTAGAAGAACGGTGTCTCGGGCAATTGCTGGCCGAGTTCCGCATAGCCCAGACACGCCACGCTGAAGAGCAGCGTCACATACAAGCTCATGATCTGTCGATCGGCAATCGCGGACATGCAATTCCCCGGCAATGACCAGCATAGCAGTTTTATCGGGCTTTACTGCCGATGCCACTCCAAAGTGCATCAGGATGGCGGAGAACGATTGTGGGTTCATGCCCCTGCAGATGGCTTATTTCAGCAAGCCAGTCGGCCAGTTTGGCTGTCTGATCAGTTACCTCAACAGTTAACTGTGCATCCCAACTGGTATCAGGCTTCAATACCACCAGGCGATTCTGATTGCGTTCAATGGTCTTGAAATTGGGGAACCCGGTAGCAGGCTCGAGGCCTGTTACATATCCTTCACGCTCGTCTGCTGTGTTTTTCCAGACGATGAACCAGGGCAGTTTCTTGACGTTGAAACGAATGGAACAGGCATGATTGCCTGCTGCATTGTGCAGTACGGCGAGGGTATTACCAGCCTTGTCGCCCAGAGGCTGATAGTAGTTGACGAACTCGCGTGCACCTGCCGTGGGTGCCCGGTACTGTTCGTACTGATGCATCGCAGTGGCAGAGTGTTCATCACGAGGAGCTACCTGCATGGCGGGCAGGGTAACCCGGCTTCCTTCGCCCAGCAGGGGCTTGCCAAAATTGCAGTGATAGAGCATCTGCATTTCTGCAGGCTGACTGGATCGATTCTCAACGAGATCGTGGATGCTGAAACTGTTGCTGCCAGGCGTGGTTCGCAAGACAGTAGTCAGGTGCAGGTGGTCGCCAAAGAGGGAAGACTCAAGGAACCGGGCAACGACTTCGATGTTATAGGGCGGTCCCTGTTGAACTCTGACTCCCACGAAGTGTGCTGGCGTATTGGCAATGCGACCATGCAGAGTGATGTTCTTGCCCTGATCAATGCCAGGAGGGCCGTTGAAAGCCAGACCACAACGGCAAATCCACTCATCAAAGCCATCGAGCCAGCCGAGGCCGCCACGCCCTTCGAGGTTTACCCACTGGGGATTCACGGGGCCATGAATCGGGGCATCCCAGCCTAGCCGGATGCCTTTGTATTCGCCGCGCCAGATGCCCATACCACGGGTGGGCAGGATACTGAGTTTGAGAGCACCGTTATCGAGTTCGATAAGATCGACGCCGTCCCGTTTGCCTCCATGCAGAGTTCGCTTGCTGATTTTCCATTCGATGGTCGGATGGTGGCTGGGGAGCTGCTGGGACGTAACGCTCCAGTGATCGAGCCAGGTATCGGACTGAACGGTGTCAGTCAGTACCCACTGGACATAGTCGGCGGACATGGGAGAAGCCTCATTGGTGCTACCGAACAGTACGATACCACATTCAGAGAAGTTTGTGCAGCGAATTAACTCGCCTCGACAAAGAGAAGGGATTCGATCAGGATAGCTCCAGGTATCGAGGCTGATCCATGAGTTTGCGTATCCTGATCACCGGTGGCACGTTTGACAAGTTCTACGATGCCATCCAGGGGGAACTGACCTTCCGCGAAAGCCATTTGCCTGCGATTTTGAAGCAATCGCGGGTGACACTGCCAATCAAAATCGAAGTCTGTCTGCTGAAGGACAGTCTGCAGATGAACGATGCCGACAGGGAGACTGTCCTGGCTTCCTGCCTGAGGGCAAGTGAAGAGCATCTGGTGGTCGTGCACGGCACAGACACCATGGTGCAGACGGCACAGGTGCTCAGTCATGCTGCCATTGACAAGACCATCGTACTGACCGGTGCGATGGTGCCTTATGCTATTATTGAGTCGGATGCACTCTTTAACCTGGGATTTGCCCTGGCAGCGTCGCAGTGTCTGCCTCGCGGAGTCTATGTTGCCATGAATGGGCGAGTATGGCCTGCAAACCAGGTACGCAAGAACAAGAAGCTCGGCATCTTTGAGCAGGTGGATTAGTACTTACGTGGGAACGATGACGGTGCCGGCGAGACGGTCATGCCAGGCACAGTGAGGTCGGGCGATCAGCCAGATCACAGTGACAACGATGAGCACGAGCTGAGGTGCCTGGTTCCAATGTATCATCATGCCTAGCCAGCGCGTTGTCCATGGTGGCAATAGACTGAGCAACTGAAAGAGTACAAAAGGGCCGATGACGAGCAGGGTACGCCATGCGAGTCGCCAGCGTTCAGCAGGTTGCCCGTCATGCCGGCGAATGGCGAGCCCCATCAGGCCAAAGCTCCATCTGCCTCGGAACCATATCGACCAGATGATGCTGAAGATGAGAATGGCAACAGGCATGATGAGGGGGCTGAGCACTTTGAACTGCGCCATGTTTTCCTTCCAGTTATTCCATTCCCCGGATCGACTCTGCACCAGAATAGCAATGCCTGCAGTGAACGCGAAGCACAAAGGGATCAGGATAAGCAGCCATATCCCCTGTAGTGCCAGTGCACGAAATCGTGCCCAGCGGCCCACACTGAACGGACGATCGGCGAGGTGTGTCAGAGATTGACGAAACTCGTCCAGCGAGCTGATTTGAACAGGTTCAGCCAGCAGTTTCTCCATGAGTTCAAACGCACCCTGGGGAATCGCCCGGTGCAGGGTTTGCGTTGACAGGGACAGCGGTCCTTCGAGTGCAAATTTGCCTGCCTGTCCCAGGAATCGGAGGAGTTCCATTTCACTGGTTGCAATGTGGATTGTGGAGGAGGGTGTTGTTGGAACATCCAGCCACTGTGCACCGCCCCGTTGCTGCAGCCACAGCTGGTCCATGGAACGGAACGGAGGGATGCTGGCATCCTGCGAGGCAGCATGCAATTCATCACTCAACTCGCGAAGCAGGTGATAGGTGCCAGTCCAGTCGAGAGTCAGACGCTGATCAACCAGCGATTGCAATGTGATACCCGGCGTAGCGAGAAAGGCGTCCCAGCATTGTTCCCCCTGTTGCCCGCTGCCCAGCCAACGCCAGCGAGTCGGCCGGCTGACGCTCCGTCGTTTGGCATCGAACCCGTAACACGCCAAAGGACGCAGCCAGATCCAGACGAGCCGCGAGAGACGTTCATCTTTACCAATCAGCACACACTGGTCTTCCGAACGCCAGAGTTCGTGCGTCACCAGGAAACTGCCCAGGTGGTACGGTTCGGGTAGAAGTTTGGCTTTGGCGGGCATAACCTGCGCGAGCCTGGCCATGTCAAGAGTCGTGCGAGGTGGTGGAACTGGCAGCCAGATAGTCGCGGTGCCACTGAGCAACTCATGCAGCCCGCGGTAGCCATTACGACGACGCATCGTAAGGCTGACCAGCACCAGTCCTGCCAGAGAACTGAGGAAGGTATCCCCTGCATCCAGATGCCAGCCTTCCTTCGTTTCAGTTTGTTCGTTCTTCACTTGCAGTGAAGGCTTGGAGTTCAGTTGGATGTTGAACCCGAGCAGCACCCATTCAAGCAGCAAGCCTGAGAGCATGAACACCAGGTTTCGCAGGAATACCTGCCGAACGGCGGGACGACCACCTTTCTGGGGATCAACCAGTCGCAGTCGGAAGCACCATTTACCCAGCGTGGTGCCCCAGCGCATCTCGGGAAGCATAAAGAACAGGGACTGTGTCAGGATGGAAAGGATGAGAGTGGACCAGAAGGAATCGCCAAAGAGCAGGTCGATGCCTTCCTGAAAGTCTTTGCTGGTGGTGTGAAGAAACAACTCGCCCAACAGGATGCCAATGATGCCCATGCCGATCATGGCAACCATGTAATCAACAGCGAACGCTGCCATGCGCGAGCCGAAGCGGACGATGCGGGTTCGATCAGGCATGAAGGGCTGCAATGCCTGACGCATCGCTTCCAGATCGCGAAACCGCTTGCTGCGATCACGCTCCAGTGCTTTGAATACCAGGGTTTCCAGGCCAGCAGGCAGGTCGGTGCGGCTTTCGTGGATAGGATCCGGATCTTCGCTGACGATCCGAGCCAATACCGCAGTTACGCTCTGCTGATCCTCGAACGGAGCCTTGCCGGTGAGAAGGTAATAGAGCGTCGCTCCTACAGCGTATACATCCACTTGCTGGTCGATGTGCTGGCCTTTGATCTGCTCCGGAGCAGCGTAGAGTGGGGTGCCTATGAATGTGCCAGTTCCTGTGAGTTGCACCGCCGTGGGTGCTTCCGTGGCGGAAGACTGTTCAAGCACCTTGGCGAGGCCGAAGTCGCCGATCTTGGCCCGACCGTGTTCGTCCAGGAAGCAGTTGGCGGGCTTAACATCACGATGCACCAGACCCAGGCGATGGGCTTCCTGCAATCCTTGGATGATATCGTGGATGAGGGCAACGGCTTGATTGGGAGGCAGTGGCCCTTTCGCTTTGACCAGATCGATGAACGTCTGCCCCGGCATCAATTCCATAACGATGTAGGGTTGGCCACGATCTTCATCCGCAGCGATGACGAAGACACAGCGTGGGTGACTGATGGAACTGGCGAGGCGGCCTTCCTGGCGGAAACGCTGGGTGGCGGAATCACTGAGATCCGAGCCGCGCTTGATGAGCTTAAGGGCGACCTTCTGGCCACTGGCCATATCTTCCGCTTCGTAGACAGCACCCATGCCGCCTGCACCCAGCTTTTTGAGCAGGCGGTAACCTCCTACCTGATCTGGAGCAGCGGAGGGTTGGCCATTCTCCCCGCGGTGAACATAAGTGTTCTCTTGTGGGGTATAGATTCCTGTGGCTTCCAGCGGCGTGCCAGTGACGGTGCTGAGGGAGGAGCCACATCGGCTGCAAAACCGGGGGGCTTCTCCTTCGTAGCTGAACTCCGCCTGGCACGCGGGGCACCGGCACTGCATCAGGGACTCCGCTGGTAGTTGGGTACTGTTCTATCACTATTCGGGGAGAGAGGGGGGAGGATTGGAGCCTAGCTGTGTTACTGAGGTGACGAGGTTTTGACTCCATCACACGACGGGCTGCTTTTCTGGATGAAGATAAATGAAGCTCTTTCCCAGCTTGCCAGCGTAATTGCCGGCGGAGATGCGTTCGAGACCTTGCGTGTGACGGGAAGACTGGATGGCAGCTTGCATGGCTGCAGCGATGGTATTCAAATCGCAGCCATTAAGAATGATTTCCTGTACAGAGACGACTCCCGCTGGCAGACGTGTTGTCACTCCTGGTTTGTCTCGAAGCGTAGGGCAATATTCGGCAAAGGTGCTGCCCACGATGAACTTGTACTTGCTGCCTGCCTTGGAGCCACTGCCAGCCAGGCCGCCGGGGAAGGGCATAATGACCCCGGGCCGCCGGGCTGCTTCAACACCCTTCATGGCTGCATCGACGGCTGCATCGATAGTGTGACCAAAGTACCAGAGGTTGCCACCCATCAAGCCATCACGAAAACCGAACCGGCGGTCGAGAAAGAACTCTCCGCCAAGAATAGGGATGACCCAGCCGGGGCGGCCGAAGCGTTCGTCACGAAACTGGTGGCCATCGCCGAAGTAGCTGATTTTCCGGCCAAGTTTGAAATAGGTCTCGGCATCGTGCATGGTGCTGAAGCAGGCTGTGGTGGGGCATGTCAGCACATTCTGGCTGACTCGAACCAGCAGTGAGCGTTCCAGCTTTTCTGCACGGTCTTTCCAGAAGCGTGGTACGTGAAACTGTACTACTGCTCCGGGCCGTCCGTCGGGTGTATCGCGAGGCTCTACATAATGCGACATTCCTGCTTCACAATCGCAGAGAATGGTGCTGCTGGCATTGCCGGTGCAGGCGTTTACCGCCTGATCAACCCAATAGCGATCTCGAGCCGTAATTAAAATCTCGGCATAGATGCTGCGAAAGGCTTCGGCGTAGGTGTCGTCAACAGGGGCGAGATTGGGCATAGGAATCAGAATCCAGGAGCCAGAAGCTAGAATAGAAGACCAATTGCTGCTATTACCCAGCTCAAGCATGCAGCTTCTATCCTAGTAATTGGGCCTGTTACGTACCTACTCTGAATTCTGGCTTCTGTCTCCTGGATTCTTCTCCGTTGACTCCCCTTCCCCTGCTCTTCATAATGCCTCTGCCGACTTCTTGCTGCACCCTGGGCCACCCATGCTGAACTACGAGATCAAGATCTTTACCGGGCGAGCGAATCCGATCCTCGCTCACGAGATTGCTTCGTACCTGGGGTTGACCCTCGGCAAGCACACCCCTGGCAATTTTCCCGATGGCGAAATCAGTTATCGCATCGATGAAGATGTCCGCGGCCGCGACGTCTTCATTGTGCAGCCGACTTGTCATCCGGTGAATGAAACGCTGATGGAACTGCTCATCATGATTGATGCGTTCCGTCGGGCCTCAGCAGCCCGCATTGCCGTGGTGTTACCGTACTATGGCTATGCCCGGCAGGATCGCAAGGATCAGGGCCGTGTGCCCATCACCGCCAAACTGGTAGCCGATCTCATCACCAAAGCGGGGGCCAGCCGGGTGCTGACCATGGATTTGCATGCAGCCCAGATTCAGGGGTTCTTTGACATCCCGGTCGATCATCTCACTGCAGCTCCCATCTTTGTTCGCTATCTGCGTGATCAGCGGTACAAGCCCGAGGACATCGTGTTTGTCAGTCCTGACGAAGGGCGTGTAAAGACTTCCGTCTTTTACCAGAAGCGACTTGGCGGTGAACTCGCAATAGTCGATAAACGCCGAAGCAGCGCCACGGAAACCAAGCAGGCCTTCCTCATCGGAGCCAGTCTGAAGGACAAAGTCTGTTTCATGTTTGATGACATGATTTCGACTGGTGGTAGCATTGTCGGTGCCGTGAATATTGCCAAAGCAGCAGGTGCCCGGGAAGTACACATCTTTGCCACCCACCCGGTACTATGTGGCAGTGCGGTCGAGAAACTGCGTGAGGCACAGATCAACAGCATCGTGCTGACGAATACGATTCCCATCAGTCCGCAGAAGCAGCTACCGATCATGAAAGTGCTGTCTGTTGGACCGTTACTGGGCGAAGCGATTCGTCGCCTGCATAGCAACGAATCAGTCAGCCGTCTTTTTGATCCACTCTAAGTTGTGGCTGTGGGAAGAGCCAGTTGCATGTTGCGTAGAGATTCCCGGGCAATGGTCTCGGGATCGGGTGTATAGTCGAAGACTTCCACAGAGACCCAGCCGGCATAGCGTGCTGTCTGCAATGCTTTCATGATGGGGCGAAAAGGCATTGCACCAAAACCGGGTCCTCTTCGGTTGGGGTCATTGGCATGGAAGTGACCCGCTGACGCAATGTACTCCTGGATGAGGCGGGCGATGGCCAGGCCGTCATCCATGGTGTTGCACTCGGCTGCCATCGCCTTGACGTCAAGGTGCAACACACACAGAGGATGATCGACAGCTTTAACGAGTTGCATCCCCTCGGCACACGTGTTGATGAAGTTGGTCTCGGCGGTGCCGAGCGGTTCCAGACAGAGCCTGACGCCAAGTTCACCCAGCCGGGGCATCGTTTGTTTGAGGGTATCGAGAGCGTATTCAAAAGCCTGGGCAGGCGTTACTTCTGGCAAGCGGTTGCGCTGTTGAGGCGAGCCGAGCACCATAAGTGAGCCGCCAAGGTCGTGACAGAGTTTGCCGAGATCTGCGAGGTATTGAGCCGTTTGCTGGCGTATGGCAGCATGGGGATGAGTCAGATGGTAGCCTGTAGTCCTGGCAAGCAGCCAGTGCAGCCCGATGATCTGAATGTCTGCGGCTTCAGCAATGGCACGGAACCGCTGACGTTCTGCGGTGGGCCAGAGAGTGGGCTGAGAGCTGAGAGTAAAGGGTGCAACTTCGAGACCGCGATAACCTAGCCGGGCAATACACTCGCAGATACGCTGATGTTCCCAGCCTTCGAAAGTCTCGTTGCAGATGGCATATGACATGACACAAAGAATAGGGGGGGCGTCCGTGCCCAGCAAGACCCATCCTGGGTGTTTCTAGTGTGTCAGTAAGTTGTCAATAAGTTGTCGATAACAGGGTCACGTCTCCTGCCGTGCCCCCGCATCGACGAGGGGTAATCTAACGTGACTGCATAGCATAATCAAGGAGAATTTCAGGAAGATTTTACCAAATTGATAAAATCGGTAAATTTGACTTGAATTGCATAATCGTTGCAGGTGTGCAACTCGACGTCATTTCGACAGTTTGTCAACCAGTCATTGACAAGTTATTGACAGGTTATTGACAGCATCAACTTTCATGCCATTTTCCCTGGCTTGACGCAGGGATGTCAATGTACTGTGTATCGAATGTTCACAGACTGTTCACAAGTTGTTCATGAGTTGTATGCCTGCTACCAGGGGGTGTCCATTGCATTCACGATAGCTACAGCCAGATCTTCCACGACTTTCATTTTTGCAGTTGCAAAAGATTGTCCTAATTCCTGGGCATACGGAGCAGTGCGGCTGAACATCAACGGCTTCAGAGGCACTGCACTTACAACTTGTGGTGGCGGAGCTTGTACATCAGTTTGTGGTACAGGTTGCGGAGCAGATGGTAATGCGGGCTGGGTCGTAGCAGGCATGAAATAGTTCTGCCCAGTTCGAGTGTCGATGAAGCTGACCTCCACTATCAGGGTAAAGTCACGCTGTCGGGCTTCATTGAGTTCATTTTGAATCATGACGTGTGAACTGCCTACTTTGATCGTTCCCAGCAGTTCTGCATCAGCCTGCCCATTGACTACCTTATATGGAGTGGTGTCTTCGATGCGTTTGATCACGGCCTGGGTCAATTCATATTCGACATCGCGGAAAAAGGTCGTGTTACGGAAGATGGGCACTCGCACCGTCTTGATGTCGCCGCGGGCTCGCGAGCCGAACTGGTAACCAAAGAGGTTGAAGTCGCGCATCGACTCGGCCGTGCAACCGGCGAGGCTCAGAACAGCGATCAGCACTATGCTTATCCGCTTCATATGATTCCTTACTGTCCGGCGGCTCGTTCTGCTTCGGTCTGTTGACGGATTTCTTCCAGCCGTGCGCTGGCCTTGCGCTCCCAGTCTGTTCCAACATAGCGGAGTTTGACCAGTTCATAGTAGAAATGGGCAGCACCGGGGTGATTGGTTCGGCGATAGAATTCTGCAACCTTGAAGTCCTTCTCCGCCTGTTGCTCATTGATCATGGTGAGCGTGCGGTCGAGGAATGCCTTCTTGTCATTCAGTTCAGGGAAGCTGCGGACAGCTTTGTCCACCATCTGCCGGGCCTCGGTCAGTTTACGGCCATCGTAATCCGAGCCACCGACCTGGCGAATCTTGGACTGAATCGCCAGCTCCATCGCTGCTGGTGCCAGTGGTGAGCGTGGATACTGTTCGACCAGCAGACTGTAATCGAGATCAGCATCGTCGTAGCGTTCACGGTAGAAGTTCACACCGCCAGCCCGGAAGAGCGCCTGGGGAGCGAGCGGGCCACTCGGGTCCTGGGTGTAAACGGCTTCGCAAGCCTTCAGAGCGTAGTTTTCCTGATCGAAGGTAGGCTTCTCCCGTTCCCAATTGAAGATGCGTGGAACGGTGAACCAGCGTTTACCATCCGCGATCTCATCCTTTTCCTGCATTTCCTTGCGGGTATCTTCAAGCCAGAATTCCGCAATGTAGTTCTGTCGTTCGATGGCTTCCTTGCGGTAACGTGTCGTGGGGAAGGTCTTCACCAGTTTGGCATACGTGTCACGTGCCTTAGGGTAGTAGCCCTGTGCAAACAGGCACTCTGCTTCCTGGTAGATGCACTCTTCGTAGATTTCGTTGTTCTTTTGTTTCTCCGCCTTCTTGCCGAGCCAACTGAACCACTTCTCGGCATCAGCATGCTGGCCCTGCTGCATGAGCAGTTTGGCGGAGGCACAGTCGCCTGCCAGGGTACCCGGAGTCAGTGCATCCTTGGCGTCCCAGTGTCCGGCACGGAGTACGGTTTCCTGCGGAGGAGGGGGGAGTTGTGCACTCGGCTTGCTCCAGCCATCCCATACTTCAGAAGGCGACCAGGACTGGCAACCACTTCCCAGAAGCAGAAGTGCAATGAGGGGCCAGATATTCCGAGATGTACGCCTCATGCACCGGCCTCCCCTGACTCCACTGATGGAGCATTACCCCGTTAGGTACTGCATGGTTCTGGGCCGTCGACCCAGGAGATGGCTGATGGTGTGATTCATCAACCCACGCAGTTCGCTTCGTACCGGTACAGTCAGCGGCACCGTCGGCCCACTGCTCTCCAGGTTCTGGAGGGCCAGCCAGGCAGTCGGGCTGATGACTCGGGCATACCGGGCTCGTTCCTGACAGTGCGGGCAGATGATTCCACCCAGCTGCGGATCGAACCGAAGCCCTTCCACCGGTAGTGGCCGATGACAGGCAGCACATTCATGCAGGATCGGGGCGAACCCCAGTTCTCGCAGTACTTGCGTTTCAAAGTGCAGGACTACTTCCGCCGTCAGGTCACTCGTTCCCAGTTGCCTGAGTGTCGCAACGGCAACATCGAAGAGTGAAGGATGGGGATCGTCTTCCTGCGTGAAATCGCTGAGCAGCTCCGCGAGGTAATAGCCTGCATAAAGTGCATCCAGTTTCCTGGCCAGCACGGCAAATCGTTCGGTCACACGGGCCTCGATGACGAGGTCCAGTCCACGAGACGGTTTGCGGAGGAGGACGATACTGCACACGGTCAAGAGGTCAAGTGCAGATTCAAAGTTGGACTTGAGGCGTCTGCCTCCCTTGGCCAGTCCCCGCACTTTACCAAGTTCCCGTGTATACGCAGTGACAATGCGACTGGTCTCACTGAAATCAGTGAAGCGGACAATCAAGGCCTGGGCACGCTGGGGAGTCACGAGTGTCTCGAACGGTAGATCACGTCATGATAGCGAGTGCATCATCGTCTGGAGATTGTGTCCATCATTGACTATACCACTATTACACAATACGATGTAATAGTGAATGAGGTGGCCCATGCCCGCGAAACGCAAGACCGTCGACTGCTGCACTCCCGGTTCACTGCTTCAGAAGAAGCCGTTGCTCTCTTTCCTGGATGCTGTCAAAGTCATGGCACTCTTCAAAGTACTGGCCAATGATACACGCATTCGCCTGCTGCATCATCTCATCCGCTCTGATGAAGCCAGTGTTACTGATATTGCCCGCACGCTGGGGATGAAACCCCAGGCGGTGTCCAATCAACTGCAAAGACTGGCCGATACCCGCATGGTCACAGCCAGGCGGTCAGGCAATCACATTCTCTACAGAGTGATGAATCCTTGCGTCGCTCCACTGCTTGAACTGGCGCTCTGCCTCATGTCCGAAGACTCGCAGACTAACTGCCTCACTACACCCAGCCGGAGAAGCATTACATGACAGCTACCATCGAACAGGCAGTACGGGACAAGTACGGTGCAGTGGCCAGCAGTTCCCTGTCCAACACTCATGCCGGCGTACAGGCTGTTGCGAAAGCCTTCGGGTACACTGCAGAAGAACTGGCCAGTATCCCCGCTGAAGCCAACATGGGGCTATCCTGTGGCAATCCGACGGCCACTGCTCATCTCAAAGCTGGTGAAGTCGTTGTGGATCTGGGATGTGGTGGCGGGTTGGATGTATTCCTTGCTGCACAGAAAGTTGGTCCTGCCGGCAAGGCCATCGGCATCGATATGACTCCGGCCATGCTCGAGCGTGCCAGGCAGAACGCTGCGAAAGAGAAACTGCAAAACGTGGAATTCCATCAAGCGATGATTGACCACATACCACTGGATGCCGATACGGTGGACTGCATTATCAGCAACTGCGTCATTAACCTGGCTCCCGATAAGCCTGCTGTATTTCGAGAGATGTACCGTGTCCTGAAGCCAGGTGGCCGGCTGGCTATTTCGGATATCGCATTGAAGAAGCCACTACCCGAGGAGATAGGCCAGGACCTGATGGCCTACATTGGTTGTATTGCCGGTGCCATATCGCTATCGGATTACATGCAGGGACTGCAGGCAGCAGGCTTTTCCGCTGTGCAGATTGTCGATACCCACAAGGATTTGAATGCGTATGGTCTGGTGGAAGGTCAATCTGCCTGCTGTGCTCCGCCCATGAATACCCATGCGTCCCTGAATGTGCTGGAATCAGGCTGCTGCGGATCAGGCAGTGTAAGCGAAGTGCACGAGAGTCTGCTCGCCTTACTCCAGAAGTATAACGTCAACGATTATGCAGCGAGCGTACAAGTCTATGCGGTGAAAGCCTCGGGAGAATAAGCGTGTGGACGAAGTGTCTTGCTGAAGTCTTTGGCACGTTCTGCCTGGTGTTTGCAGGCACTGGTGCCATCATCATCAACGATGTTCATGGTCAGATTACCCACCTCGGCGTTGCGATCACCTTTGGATTGGTGGTGCTTGCCATGATCTATGCCATAGGCGACATCTCTGGAGCACATCTCAACCCTGCAGTGACGTTGGGATTTCTAGTTGCACTACGGTTTCCTGTTACAGCGGTAGCACCGTATTTTGTCAGTCAACTGACGGGGGCCTTGCTGGCCAGTTTGTTGTTGAAAGTACTGTTCCCGGCCCATGCAACATTAGGTGCCACTGCTCCGGTCGGGCTATCCTGGCACTCTGCGCTGTTGGAAATGGTGCTAACCTTCATCTTGATGATGGTTATCCTTCGGGTTTCAACTGGTGCGAAAGAGAAGGGGATAACAGCAGGTATTGCTGTGGGAGCTGTAATTGGTCTGGAAGCAATATTCGCCGGGCCAGTGTGTGGTGCATCCATGAATCCAGTGCGTTCCCTTGCTCCTGCTGTGGTCTCACTGCGATTGGAACATTTGTGGATCTACCTGACAGCTCCATTCTTCGGCGCATTGCTGGCAGTCTTCTTTCATCAACAACTTCAACCGCAACAGCTTACAGCAGAGAACACATGATGAGCCATAAGCGTATTCTCTTCGTCTGCATCGAAAACAGTAACCGCAGCCAGATGGCTGAGGCCTTCGCACGGATGCATGGGGGTGACGCGGTGGAAGCATACAGTTCCGGTTCACGTCCTTCCGGGCAGGTGAACCCGCGAGCAATACAGTTCATGAAAGAGCGTGGATATGATCTGAGCAAGCATCAGTCCAAGCCCCTTACTGAACTACCCGAGGGGCCTTATGCCGCAGCTATTACCATGGGTTGTGGCGATGCATGTCCACTGGTGCAGGCAGCTATCAAGGAAGACTGGGCCATTCCCGATCCCAAGCATCTACCCGATGAAGAGTTTCGCCAGGTGCGGGATCTGATCGAGCAAAAGGTGCTCATGTTGCTCCAGCAACTGAATGTCACGACATAAAAAGCAAACAGGTTACAGCATGTGCCGTAACCTGTTGAAGTTTTCGGATGGATTGCAGTTACTTCTTCACAGCCACAGGTGCGGGTGCTGCTGCTTCAGGTGTCGTTGCAGGCATCAGTGAGATTTGTGCCTGCAAGCCACCATCCCCCAGACGACGCTGGCTCAGCTTCAGCACACGGGTGTAACCACCAGGACGATCCTTGTAGCGAGGAGCTAGTTCGTCGAAAATCTTTTTGACGCAGGTCTTGTTGTTGCCCATGCGGGCAACAGCCAGGCGGTGATAGGCTACCGACTGAGCGGTCTTGCCAGCTTCTTTGGCAGCCAGGCCGCGTTTGCCGAGAGTGATGATCCGTTCCACGAAGCGGCGTAGTTCCTTGGCCTTGGGAACGGTGGTAGTGATCGACTCGTGTTCGACGAGCGAGATGGTAAGGTTTCGCATCAGCGCCCGGCGGTGGGTGCTGTTACGATTCAGCTTTCTTCCTGATTTCTGGTGACGCATCGGACAGGTCCTTGATAAGGACAATCGATCATATAGATCGAGGCTTACCGGTTCAGTAAGAGAACGTCAGGTTGGCAAGCGGGATCCCTGACGCCTCTGATTCGTTTCGACTATTACATGCGGCGTGCTGTAGGCAGCTTCATGCCCAGGTGTAGTTGCCGTTCGCCGAGTTTCTGGGTCACTTCCTTCAGTGTTGTTTCACCGAAGTTACGGACTTCGAGCAGTTCTTCTTCCGAACGGGTAACCAGATCGCGAACGGTGGCAATGCCTTCCGATTCGAGACAGTTGGTGGCACGCACGGAGAGTTCCAGCTCGGCCAGACTCATGTTGAGCTTGCGTTCGAGTTCGACGTCTACCGTGGAAGTTGCTGCTTCCTTCTGTTCTTCCACTGGAACAGCAACACCCTGGTCGGAATAGTGGATGAACGGATTGAGGTGCTTGCGGAGAATCTTGGCAGCTTCCACGAGTGCCATCTGAGGCGTGGTGGTACCGTTGGTCCAGATTTCGAGCGAGAGCTTGTCGTAATTGGTCTTCTGGCCGACGCGGGTTTCTTCCGTGTCGTACTTCACGCGAACAACTGGCGTGAAGCTGGAGTCGACAGGGATCATACCCAGTTCGCGATCCTTGCCAGCGTTTTCTTCAGCAGTGCGATAGCCGCGGCCGTTCTCAACGGTCATTTCAATGACAAAGGGCACATCGGCGGTCAGCGTAGCTATCACGTGTTCGGGATTGACGATTTCGACTGCTTCGTCAGTGATGACATCAGCACCTTTGACCACACCCTTTTCATGGCGATCGATCTTGATCACCTTGGGCTGATCGCTGACGTTTTTCACAATGAGGCTTTTGATGTTGAGAATGATGTCGGTGACATCTTCCACCACACCGGGGATGGTGCTGATTTCGTGCTGCACGCCGTGGATCTTCACCCGGGTAACCGAAGAGCCTTCCAGGCTGCTGAGCAGCACGCGACGGAGGCTGTTACCCACGGTGACGCCGAAGCCCCGTTCAAAGGGTTCGACGGAAAATTTGCCGTAGGTGTCTGTCAGGGTTGCCTGATCGGCGATGACTTTGCTGGGGAGCTCTAAACCGCGCCAACGAATACGCATCGTACTTCCTCCGCAGGGGTGTGTCGCCTGGCTCTCGGCGAAGCCTGGCCTGATCCCCGCATGCTGGTGAACATGCTTCCTTGCAGCCGAGGTGGAACTCCGTTCCACCAGACGAAACCAGCGGGCATCACACCCGCTGAATTCTTGAGTTTATTTAGCAGGTTTTGCTGCTTTGTCCATAGTAGACGCGGCGTCTCGCCGCGTAGTCGTACTGTGTTGTGATGCAACTCTTTGCTCATATTGCATCAATACTCGCCATAGCAAACGCGGCAGAATGCCGCGCTTACTTTACCGAGTCGAGATTTCGATGATGAGCTGCTCGTTGATGTGCTTGATGCGGGGATCAACATCATCACGAGTCGGCAGACGCAGCACCTTGCCCTCTGGTTCCTCTTCATTGGTGCGCTGCAGGTAGTCAGGCACAGCGGGAGGATTCTGGCCGAGGGACAACTTGGCCATATCGCGGCTTTGCTTGCGTTCCTTGACCTTGATCACATCGTTGGCTTTGACCAGGAAGCTGGGAATGTTGCAGCGTCGGCCGTTGACCAGTACGTGGCCGTGGGTGACGAGCTGGCGGGCTGCAGCCCGGCTCATGGCGAAGCCGAGTCGGTGCACAATGTTGTCCAGGCGGCGTTCCATCAGGCACAAGAGCACTTCGCCGGTATTGGCGGTGGAACGGGAGGCCAGTTCAAAGAAGCGGCGGAAAGGAGTCTCGAGCATGCCATAGAAGCGCTTCAGCTTCTGCTTTTCACGCAGACGCACTCCGTATTCACTGAGCTTCCCACGCTTCATGCCGTGCATGCCGGGAGCAGCTTTGCGACGTTCGACGGCGCACTTGGGGCTATCGCAGCGGGCGCCTTTGAGATACAACTTCTCGCCTTCGCGGCGGCAGAGCTTGCAGACTGAATCGATGTAACGTGCCATGGGTATCCGTTAAAATTGCAGGTGTTCTGGTATGGGAATTAGACGCGGCGACGCTTGGGAGGGCGGCAGCCATTGTGAGGCAGCGGCGTGATGTCTTCGATAGCCTTCACTGCCAGGCCGACAGCCTGCAGAGCGGTGACAGCCGATTCGCGACCGGATCCTGGCCCCTTGATGCGGACTTCCACTTCCCGCAGACCATATTTCATGGCCTTGTCAGCGGCTACTTCCGATGCTCGCTGAGCAGCGAACGGAGTGCTCTTGCGGCTGCCCTTGAAGCCGACAGTGCCAGCAGAGGCCCAGGTCAGCACATCGCCGTTGGTATCGGAAATGGAGACGATGGTGTTGTTGAAAGTCGCGAGGATGTGAACCACACCTCGTGATACATTCCGCCGGGCTTTCTTCTTCTTGGTCTTGGCCATGTCTTTGCCTTGCAGTGTCAGAGTAGTTCGATGAAAGAACCCCGGAGCGCATCGTGCCCCTGGGGTGCTTGCTTGTCCGTGTGGCTGGTCACGTGGAGAGCCACATCATTCACAAGCGGTTCAATTGTATGCTCTTCCTGAGCCGTGGTCGTATGGTGCTTGTAACTGCCTGCAACCAGGATTCAGTTACATTAACCACGCATTTCCTTGACGCCCTTCTTGCCGGCAACCGTCTTGCGGGGGCCTTTGCGAGTACGGGCGTTGGTGCGGGTACGCTGCCCTCGGACGGGCAGACCGCGACGATGGCGGAACCCGCGGAAGCAGGCGATATCACGCAGACGGACGATGTTCTGCTGAATTTCACGGCGAAGGAAGCCTTCCACCTTGAACTCGTTTTCGAGCAGCTTGGCAATACGGGCAATTTCATCGTCACCCAGATCGCGAGCGCGGCGCTGAGGGTCGATATTGAGCCGCTGGCAGATCTGAATGCTGGTGGTGGGGCCGATGCCGTAGAGATAGCGCAGCGAAATATGCGTAGGCTTATCAGGCGGTAAATCGACACCCATAATACGGGGCATGCAAACTCTCCCTTTATCCTTGCCGTTGCTTGTGGCGAGGGTCCGTGCAGATCACATAGACTTTGCCGTGTCGTCGTACGATCTTGCACTTATTGCAGATACGACGAACACTGGAGCGTACTTTCATAGGTCGTGTCGCCTTCCAAACGAGTCCAACCCCTGTTTTCAGGGGGGACAGAGCATATTAGGACTGGGGACAGGGCTGGCAAGGGAGAAACGGCGATTTTCGTTGGTATCGGACTGTCTCTTCCTGCTGTATGATCGTAAGGTGTTGCGGGGTGAGGGCTTGAATGGGCTGGATGTTATGTAGCAATTCCATCTTACATGCCAAATACAGGACCAGGTGGAATAGACAATCAACGCTGTACACAGAAGCGATCGATTGTGTTAACGATGGATGAAATCGAGCGTGTTAGCGCAGTAAGTCTTGCCGTTAGTGGCTGGCGTGCGTCTTGGTTGCAACGTGGAGTTGTGCTTTGGCTTTAGCAAGTGCAGCACCGCTGAGGGTAGCGATTTGGCTTTGCAGGGCAGCTGTATTGATGTTCTTGACTGAAACAGCTTTGGGTGTCAGCACACTGACAACATTGGCACGGACCTGGACAAAGCCGCCTTCGACATAGTAGCTCTGGGTTACGCCGCCATGGGTAGTGCGGAGTTCACCAAAGCCAAGGCGTCCGGTCAAGGGAGAGTGGTCGGCGAGAATACCGATCTCACCATCGAACAAGGGGACGGAGACAAAGTCCACAACTTCGTCCAGCACCACCTTTTCAGGGGTGACTACCATGCACTTCAGAGATTTACCGGAGGTTTCCATGTCTTGCCTCCCCAGGGTAACCATGAGTGTATGGTGACCCTGGGCTATTCTAGATATCTCATTACGTAGGACTCAGCACTAGTACGCAGGACTAGGCAGATAACTTCTTGGCCTGTTCTACTGCTTCGTCGATGCCGCCGACGTACATGAAGGCGGATTCGGGAAGCGTATCGTGCATGCCTTCGCAGATTTCGCGGAAGCTGCGGATGGTTTCAGCCAGGCTGGTGATCTTACCGGGGCGGTTGGTGAAGGCTTCAGCCACGATGAACGGCTGGCTGAGGAAGCGTTCTATACGGCGGGCACGGGCCACGACCTTCTTGTCTTCTTCGCTCAATTCATCGACACCGAGAATCGCGATGATGTCCTGCAGTTCGCGATAGCGCTGCAGATAGCCCTGCACCATGCGGGCGACACGGTAGTGTTCGTCCCCCACGACCTGCGGATCAAGAATACGGCTATTGGATGCCAGTGGATCGATAGCGGGGTAAATGCCCTTTTCCGAAATCTTGCGTTCGAGGTAGATGAACGCATCCAGGTGAGCAAAGGTGTTAGCCGGGGCCGGATCGGTGGGATCGTCGGCAGGCACATACACGGCTTGCACCGAGGTAATGGCACCCTTGCTTGTCGAGGTGATGCGTTCCTGAAGTTCACCCATTTCGGTGGCCAGGGTAGGCTGGTAACCCACGGCACTGGGCATGCGACCGAGGAGTGCGGATACTTCCGAACCTGCCTGTGAGAATCGGAAAACATTATCCACGAAGAGCAGCGTATCCGCACCAGTCACATCGCGGAACCATTCGCACATGGTCAGAGCGGTCAGAGCAACGCGGAGACGGGCACCAGGCGGTTCATTCATCTGGCCAAAGACCATCGCCGTCTGGCTCAAGACCTGGCGATCAGTCTTGCCGATCTTGGTTTCCTGCATTTCGAGCCAGAGATCGTTTCCTTCGCGGGTACGTTCACCCACACCGGCGAACACCGAGTAGCCACCATGCTGGCTGGCCACACGGGCGATGAGTTCCTGCAGGATCACCGTCTTGCCGAGACCAGCACCACCGAACAGACCGGCTTTTCCACCACGCACCAGCGGGGTGAGCAAGTCGATAACCTTGATACCTGTTTCGAAGATTTCCGTCTTTGCAGAAATGTCAGCGAGCTTCGGCGGCTTCTGGTGAATGGGGCGAGATTCTTTGGCATGGGTATCGCCACGGCCATCAATAGGGTTGCCGAGCAGATTGAAGACTCGTCCCAGGGTTTCCTTGCCGACAGGCACCATCAGAGGAGCGCCGGTATCGACAGCGTCCGTGCCACGGACCAGGCCGTCGGTAGTCCCCAGAGCGACGCAGCGGACACGGTTACCACCGAGGTGCTGCTGCACTTCGCCCACCAGGTTGAACTGGATGGCCTTGGTATCGATCTTTACATTGACGGCATTGTAGATTTCAGGCAGGTGGCCTTCGCCGAACTCCACATCAAACGTGGAGCCAATGACCTGTACTACTTTGCCGGCAATCTTCTTCGCTGTCGCAACCATGACGGGACCCTTGATTCTCGCTAGTCGTCTCTGT
This sequence comes from Gemmatales bacterium, assembly GCA_046350055.1. GTDB lineage: Bacteria > Planctomycetota > Planctomycetia > Gemmatales > HRBIN36 > JAEUIE01. The sequence continues at coordinate 2,531,371 of JAXMBC010000001.1, forward strand.
TTCGAACAGTCCTGAGTGCTGAGTTCCTGAGTGCTGAGAATGCAAACAGGTGAGCCACGGGACCGAGTTATCGACTGAGTAGAGTACCAGTCTGAGTCGTATTCTCAGGACTCAGCACTCAGGACTCAGCACTTATTTGAGCGCCTCGGAGCCGCCGATGAGTTCGGCGATTTCCTTGGTGATCTGGGCCTGGCGGGCTCGGTTGTACTCGAGTGACAGGTCGCGGATCATTTCGCCTGCGTTTTCAGTTGCAGCCTTCATGGCAACACGGCGGGCAATCTGTTCACTGACCGCTGCATCCAGGAAGCACTTGAAAAGCTTGGCCTTGAACGCGGCGGGGAGCAGTTCGGTCTGAATGTCAGCTGCGTCGGGCAGGTACTCGTATTCGACCTTTGGCCCGCTGGAGGTCCCTTTGGCAGCATCTGCATCAAGAGGCAGGAGCGTCTCGACGACAGGTGACTGCCGGGCAGGGTTGATGAATTTCATGTAGGCTACATCGATGCGGTCGACTTCGCCCTTGATGTAAAGCTGCAGGTACTTCTCTGCTACCTCGTCCACTTGTTCAAAGGTAGGCTTATCTTCAAACTGGGTGTAGGCAGCCTGGCTGACAATTCCCTGGAATTTGAAGAATGCGATAGCTCGCTTACCGGAGAGCTCAATCGGGTTCCTGGCTCCGGAGGCCTTGATTTCCTTCATCCGGTTCTGAGCGACCCGGATGATGGAGCCATTGTACCCACCACACAAGCCACGATTGGCACAGATGACCAGCAGCAGATGGTTCTTGATCTCCGTTCGCTTTTCGAGGAGCGGGTGGGAGACTTCGCCGGCGCTGGCGGAAAGATCAGCGGCGAGTTCACCAATTTTCCTGGTGTATGCCGCTGCTTCCGTGGCCCGGTCCATCGCTTTCTTGAAGCGTGCCGTGGCAATCAGCTCCATGGTCCGCGTGATTTTGCGGATGTTGCGAATCGCCTTGCGACGATTGACGAGTAAGCGAAGGTTGGCCATGATCTTTCAGGTATTCGCCGGTCGCTCGTGCTTCCGGCAGGTTATCGTGGAAGTCGCGTGATTAGAGTGCAGGAGCCTTGAACTGCGGGGCGAAGGTTTCGATGGCCTTGCTCAGGTCCTTTTCGATTTCCTCGGTCAGTTTCTTTTCCTTGATCAGCTTGTTTCGCACATCGCTCGTTTGTTCCTTGAAGAAGGCAAGGAACTGCTGTTCCCAGGCGGAAACATACTTGCGATCCACTTTATCCAGGTACCCCTTGGCACCGGCAAAGATGATGGCAACCTGGTCAGCGAAATGCATCGGCTTGAACTGACTCTGCTTCAGAATCTCGACCATGCGATAGCCACGGTCGAGCTGTTGCTGGGTCGCTTTGTCAAGCTCGGTACCGAGCTGGGCGAATGCTTCGAGTTCACGGAAGGCAGCAAGATCCAGCTTGAGCGAGCCCGCGATTTTCTTCATCGCAGGAGTTTGTGCATTGCCACCCACGCGGGAAACTGACACACCCACGTCCACAGCGGGACGCACACCGGAGAAGAACAAGTTGGGCTGGAGATAAATCTGACCATCGGTGATCGAGATCACGTTGGTGGGGATGTATGCCGAGACTTCACCTTCGAGAGTTTCGATGATGGGTAGTGCTGTGAGCGAGCCACCGGTGCCCACCACTTTGGCTACTTTGGTGCCCGGGAACTTCTTGGCGGTTTCTTCGGCTTCGTGCTTATCCAGCGGGCCGACGTAGACCTTGCCCGCTTCCTTGCCTTCACGCTTCTTGTTGGGATCGGAAGCGGCGTTGACACCCCAGTCTGCACCAACCTTGGTAGCATCCGAAGTATCGGGGACAATGACCCACTTCTCCGCCAGCTTGGCAGATCGCTCCAGAAGACGGCTGTGACAGTAGAACACGTCGCCAGGATAGGCTTCGCGACCTGGAGGACGACGCATCAGCAGAGACAACTGACGATAGGCAGCAGCCTGCTTGGACAAATCGTCATAGACGCACAGTGTATCACGGCCCTTGTACATGAAGTACTCGGCCATAGCAGTGCCGGCATAGGGAGCGATGTACTGTACGGGTGCCGAGGCTGCGGCGGAAGCGACAACCACGATCGTATAGTCGAGCGCGCCGCTGATACGCAGGCGTTCGATAACGGTCGCTACGGTTGAATCCTTCTGGCCGATGGCCACATAGACGCAGATCACATCTTCTTCACGCTGATTGATGATCGTATCAATCGCGATGATGGTCTTGCCCGTCTTGCGGTCACCGATGATAAGTTCACGCTGACCACGACCGACAGGCGTCATCGAATCAATAGCCTTGATACCGGTCTGCAGTGGCTGCCGCACTGGCTGACGATCAGCGACGCCGGGGGCATTGGATTCGACCAGCCGATATTCGGAGGCGAGGATGGGACCCTTGCCGTCGAGCGGGTTGCCGAGCGGGTCGACCACGCGACCGAGCATGGCGTCGCCCACGGGTACGCTGAGCAGGTTGCCCGTGCACTTGACTTCATCGCCTTCGCGGATGCCCAGGTAGTCACCGAGGATGATGACGCCGACGGAGTTCTCTTCGAGATTGAACGCCATGCCACGGACGCCGGCACGAGTGAACTCGAGGAGTTCACCGGCCATGACGCCAGCGAGGCCGTAGACGCGGGCGATACCGTCGCCGACTTCCAGCACACGGCCGACTTCACTGGCTGCGAGCTGGCCGCGGTACTGGCTGATTTCGTTAGACAGTACAGAAACGATCTCGTCTGCCTTGAATTTCATGAGTGCTTCTTTCCAGGAGCTGGTTCTTGAGCTGGTTGAGGCGGGCTTTCACAGTGCCATCGAACTGCCAATCGCCGACGCGCACTACGAATCCGCCGAGCAAATCCGGATCGACCTGCTCTTCCAGAAGGGGTTCCACCTGAAAGAGATCGGTCAGTTGTTTCTTGAGAGCCTGTCGCTGAGTGTCATCGAGTGCCACGGCTGATCTGACATACGCAGGCACTCGCTTCTTCTTTTCATTCAGCAGCATGCGAAAACTGGCAGCAATCGCGTGGAGGATATCCAGCCTGCCGTGGTTGTTCACCACGTGGAGAAAGTCGACCAGTGTATCGCTGGCTTTGCCCCGGAAATGCTTATCGAAGAACTCTGCCTTGGTCCTGGTGGCAATGGTGCCACTGGCAAGAAAAGGGTAGAGATTCGGTTCTTTCCCGCAGGCAACCTGTATCAGCTCATTCAATTCGTCGGCGACAGACTCCGCCTGATCGCCAGCAGAATTGAGAAGTGCTTCCGCGTAGACTCGGGCTACACGCTCAGCGCTGACATCGACTTTCTTGTAAAGCTTGACATCTTCCAGGGGATTGCTCATGGTTAGGCGGTCCCCGTCTTGGCAGCGGCCTTCATTTCCTTCAACGCTTCATCAAAGAGCTTCTTGTGATCATCCGGGCGAATTTCCCGTTTGATCGTCTTCGATGAGAGCAGCGAGGCCAGCTGGGTGGATTGATTCCAGATGTCAAGTAGGGCCTGATCCCGGGCAGTTTCAATCTCACGACGCATGCGATCACGCTCTTCGCCAATTTCCTTCTTGGCGGCGCTGAGCATTTCATCTTTGGCGCTGCTGGCATCCTTGCGGGCTTCGTCCATCATCGCCCGGATGCTGTCATTCGCCTTCGCCATTTCCGCTTTCAGTTCGAGGCGGGTCTTTTCCGCTTCGCTTCGGGCGGTTTCGGCAGCTGCGATGGCATCGGAGATGTTCTGTTCACGCTTCTTCAAGCCTTCGAGCATCGCCGGCCAGGCGTTCTTGCTCAAGATGAAGAGAAGGCCACCAAAGACAATAATCGACCAAAGTCCAAGGTCCCAGCGGAGAGAAGCCATCTGGGTGACTGTGGGGATATGTTCGAACTTGGCACGGAGCACTTTGCCGCTGGCCATGAGCTGATCGAACTTCTTGACATCGTCCGGCTTGGAGAAATCAAATACACCATGCGTCTCGTGGCCAGATTCGTCCAGGTAATCTGCTTCGTACTTGACAGCATGGCTGTCACCAGCATCACTGGCGACAGCAGTGCCAGTGAAGGCGCAAAGACCGAGGAGAGCGATCAGGCTCGCCATGATGGTCCATCCACGCGACATAGATTCACCTCCCAGGCAGCGGCACCATTGCCACTGCGGCATCACGTGAACTTAACTAAATGAACAGGCCGAGCAAGCAGAAGATGAGGGCGATAATGCCGGCACCTTCGAGCAACGCTGCGATGGTAATCATGTTGGTGGCTACCTTGTCAGACACTTCAGGCTGACGAGCCATGCTTTCGAGGGCGGAGCCACCGATGCGACCGAGGCCCAGACCCAGGCCCAGGACGACCAGGCCGCAGCCCAGACCGACACCGACAGCCTTGGGCATTTCGCCAAACATTGCGCCGGAGGTGCTGTTGGCAGCAACGGCAGGGCCGGTGGGGCCATCAGCGGCGACGGCAGGCAATGCAGTGAGGGCCAGAGCAGCGAGGGCGATCCAGCAGAGATTCAAGACTTTCATGTTGAGAACATCTCCAGTTACAAAGCCGGCACAAGTGTCTTTCAGAGCCAGAAGCGGACCGGGCCGGGTGGGCCGCTTGCAAGGCGTGTGTCATGTCGATGTCACTCACACAGACATCATCGATTTATGGATCAATGATGTGGGTGCAAAGCCATTCCCAGGAACAAACTGGTCAAAAACGTAAAGACATAAGCCTGCAGGAACGCGACAAAGAGTTCGAGCAAGCTGACGCCAAGAACGATCAGAACACTGCCTGTCGTGATGGGGCCAAACAGAAACCAGCCTGCATACTTGGACATGGAAATAAAGCCCAGAATACAGGCGATGACCAGGTGGCCGGCAAACATGTTGCCAAAAAGTCGAATCGCGAGCACGCATCCCTTGATGATCGCCCCGAGGATTTCAATGGCACCAACCAGAATCGTTACTGGCAGAGTCAAGCCAAAGGGCAAGTGCCCTACGTGAGGGAAGTAGCTCTTGAAATAGCCTGGAAGCCCCAGCTTGTAGATCGCGCTGCCGTGGATGGTCAGAAAGGCAAAAAGGGCCAGAACAGCGGTAACAGCAAGACTTCCAGTAGGCGAACCCAGGCCTGGGATCATGCCCAGCAGGTTACAGAACAGGATGAAAAGGAACACAGTCCACAGGAAGGGAACAAACTTGTCAGCATCATGATCGCCGATGGTGGGCTTGGCGATTTTGTTGCGAACGAAAGTCAGTAATACTTCGAACGTATTCCAGATGAACCCTTTGGGGGCTTGACCTGATTTGGCTGCTTTGGCAATTGGGAGGTAGATGAGGAGGATCAGGCCGGCAGCCACGAGCTGCAGCAGCATGTACTTGCTCATCCAGCTGGGCAGATGGATGCCGATATCAAAGTTCTCGAGCAGGCCCATGTGGTATCCATCCATCACGTGATGGAAGAGATCCACAGCAAAAAGTGAGGTATCCAAGCTCATGCGTGCCCAGTAGTGGTCGAGTTCCGTGATAGCCGCCTGATGTCGCGCAGATGAAGAAGCAAGCCGACCTGATAGAACCCCGCGACGCACAACCAATAGGCCATGCCCCACGTGGGGTACATGAACCGGAAGGCGAGAGCTGCCAGAGTCAGGGTCAGCAGCATGCGCCAAATCATGCGGCGCACTTCCTGCGTTAACCAAGCGGTGCTCATCTTAGAAACGGTGGAACGACCGGCAACTTTGAAATGCGTAGTTATCTGGAAACTCATCCAGACCACGCTAGCCGCAGTCAGGCAACTCCATACGTCGGTGACAGACCCCAGACACAGACAAAGCATGGTCCCGGTTAGAATCGTCAGCAACCAGGCCGGAAGATGGGTCATTTCTTTGCAGTATCAGCTGGTGGATGGAGGATGCTCATCAAATGGATGAAACCGAGGATTGGGCCGAGGATGGCACCAACCACGGTGCACCAGGGCATAGTCTTCAGCCAGAAATCAAGACCGACACCTATGCCGGCTGGAATCGCCATCTCCATGCCGATCTGGCTGAGTTGTGCGATGCGTGCAAAGTTTCTGGTTTGTTTATCGAGCTTGGCTGACTCTTCCGCTTCCCGTTGCTTGTACTCGGCAAGCTTCTGATGGGCAACGTCGAGCATGCTGTCAGTTTTGTCAGACGAGGATGACATGACAGCATTATAGTAGACACGGCATCTAGCCGCGTAGTCAACAGTGTGAGTACGTTGCTTAATTCTGACGGTGAGTAGTCAGTAGCACAGCCACCTGGTGTTGCATACGCGGCGAGACGCCGCGTCTACGTTACAGTGGTGGTCGTTTCAGGTGTTCCCCCGTTTTCCGCTGGAATGCATCGCATAGCGTGAGCAGTTCGCTTTCGCCATAGAGTTTGCCAGTAAAGGTAATGGAACGAGGCGTTTCCTTTCCGTCATTCTGTTTCAGGTAATTGAATGGCATGACGACCTGCGGATGGCCGGTGAGATTGGTCAACACCAGATCGTTGCCAGCGACGATGGCATCGAGGTCTTTCATGATGACATCCATCTCCGCCATGAGCTGACTGCGCACCCGGTTGGCCCGCAGGTACTCTACTGCAGGGATAAACTGCGCTTCCTGGAAGGTGGCAGGCCACAGGCCAATACCTTCACGCACACCCTTCCGGGTCAGTTCATCAAAGCTGGCTCCAGCCTCTGCCGTGAGAATGGTGTTGACGATGCTGCCGGCTTTTTGGTTGGGCAATTTGACCGGTACCAGTTTCACGCCGATCTCGCGGAGGGCCCGCAGATCTTCCCGCTCGTCGATCTTGCGAGTGCCTTCCACATAGCCCACTTTCATCGATGCCAGAGGCTTCTCGCTGGGCCAGCGGAAGCCACGGTCCACTGTGCTGTTGTCGTCGGGATCCAGTCCCTGGATGGCGGCGAAAATGTAGGCGCAATCTTCCACCGTACGGGCAATCGGTCCGATCTTGTCCATGCTCCAGCAGAGAGCCATGCAACCCGCCCGGCTCACACGGCCAAACGTGGGACGCAGGCCGGTCACACCGCAGCGAGTGCATGGAGAGACGATGCTACCCAGGGTTTCGCTACCCAGGGTAAAACCCACGAGGCCAGCTGAGGTGGCAGAGGCCGATCCGGCCGAGGAGCCACTGGAACCTTGCATCGTGTTCCAAGGATTTTTGGTCTGTCCACCAAACCAGCCATCGTTCATAGCCAGTGCGCCGAGGGTCAACTTGGCAACCAGCACTGCACCGGCTTCTTCAAGCTTGCGTGCCACGGTGGCTTTAGTGTTCAGCGTCTGATCCTTGTACGGAGCTGCTCCCCAGGTGGTCTTGTAGCCTGGGTAGGCGATCAGGTCCTTGGCACCCCAGGGGATGCCATGCAGTGGGCCACGGTATTGGCCTCGGGCAATCTCGTTATCAGCCTGGGCCGCCTGTTTCATTGCCACGTCTTCAGTCAAGCTGATGACGCACAACAGAGTGGGGTCATACTTCTTGAGGCGTTGCAGGTAGAACTGTGTGAGTTCTTGTGAGCTGATCTTCCGTTGACGGATCAGATGGCTGAGCGTCACGACGGAGGCGAAGGCAAGGTCTTCTTCGGTACTCGGCCTGGTGACTGGCCCGGGCAGCGTCATGCTGATGCTGCCCAGTTCCCGGCAGGGCATATGGCTTTGGCTGGGCTGAAAGACGAGGGCAGGGGCGATGCTGTTATCGAGTGGGGTCTTACGGAGCGTCTCCCAACTGGAGCGATACCGGCCGAAGGTCCGTGACAAGTTCTTGCGTTCGGCATCGGTAAGGGTGATGCCTGCGATCCATTCAGCCTGCTGGATCATCTCTGGCGTGATGGCGTTGCTGGTCGAGCCCTGGGCTGCGAGAGCCCGCTGGAAGGAAAGGGTACCAACGCCAAGGGCAGCGAGGGAATGGGCGAGTTGACGACGGGTGAGCATGACTACTCTTCGCATGAATAATGGAAGAGATAATGGAGCATGCCGGCATCAGAAGAGCAAGCGATTTCTACTACTGATGAAGCAACTCATCAGCACCGATGGCATCATCGATGAGAGATAAGTTGAGCAATCAGGTGCTAGTCGCTCCACCAGTTGACCAGCTTAATGAAGGAGTTGGGTTCCTTGGCGAGAGGTTCACCCTTTTGTGCTGCCTGCTGGAATGCCTGTTCCCAGGCTGCTGCATCAGCAGGCAGGTCCTTGCCGGTGATCTTCACCAGTGACTGGTGCACTTCCATTCGGACAGCAGTGCTGCGTTCCTGTTTGAGCGAAGCCAGCAGTGTTTCCGCTGACTTGTAATCGGGGTAACGTCCCAGGCTATGGGCGGCCATGGCACGCAGGTCTTCCGGGTTCTTCGGATCGAGCGCGGTGATCAGTGTCTCCATCGCAGCCGGGTCTTTTCGTTTGCCCAGCATATCAACGATGGCTACCTGTACCATGCCGTTCTTGTCAGTCGAATTAGAAGGAACCTGATAAGCCGCAATGAGGGCCTGTGTTGCGGCAGGATCCTTGTAAGCACCCAGCACCTGCACAGCAGTCATCCGGCAGACAGCGTCCCGTTCCGTGCGGGCAGCACTGGCCAGAATCGTGATATATTGCTGTCGATCCTGCGGGTTGCTCGGTTCGGTTAATCGCAAGAGAGCCCGGCGTCTCAAGTCGCCATCCGTGCTCTTGGCCAGAACTTCCAGCGGGGGGCCACCCTGATTCCAGGCGAGGTCCAGCTTGTAGCCGAGGTCATACCACTTGCCTTCGGGATTGTAGGCAGTGAAATCGTCTCCAAAGTGTGAGCAGCCACTGCACGCGTAACAGCACACGCTAAGCAAGATAGTTAAACTGGAGAATCGTCGGCTCATCATGCGCAGGCCTCCACCAATCGTGGCGGGTGATAGCAGGAGTGACGATGCGGTCAAGGTGAGTTCTGGAAACTAGCCGGCAGCGTCGGACTTCAACATGGTTTCAAGCCGTTCGATGTACCGTTCCATGACGTGATCCTGAATCCAGTTGGGAACCAGATCGGAGAGCCTCCCCTTGGCTGCCAGGATGGCGGCAACGGCGTTTTTCAGGCGGCCGGTGAGGCTGGCGATATCGTTGACATTGTAGCTGAGGTTGCCATCGGACTTGAAATAGAGCAGCGAGCCACCGTCGGCATAGGAGCCCATCGGGGGTACATGGGGAATGATGTCTTCGTTGTGGACAAAGCGAAGCAGCGTTGGCTCATAGGTGGAAGTGAAGCGCAGATCGCCGACCTTGGGGGCGCCGAAGCTGACAACGAGAGAAGGTTTCAGATCCTCGCCTTCATTGGTGCCGGTGGCGAGCACCTTGCCTGCCAGGATGGCCAGGGCCCCGCCGAGGCTGTGCCCCGTCACGTAGATGGCCTGATTATTTGTCCGCATCCTGCGAATGATCCCGAGATAGGTCTGGGCAACGCCATCATGGGCCGTGCTGAAGCCGGTGTGTACCTGGCAGCCAATCCACAGCTTTTGTTTCGAGTTGAGATCAGTGCACCAGTCCTTCCAGCGGTCCGGCTCGGTGCCTCGGAAGGCCAGTACGATGGCCTTGTCGGTTGCTCCGACAAACCCCTGGGTATCCTCAGGCCCTTCGAAGGTCTCTACTGAGTCGAATGCAATCTGATCATAGTGCTTGTAGTCAGGTATTTTCCCTCGTTCATACGCTGCATTGGCACAGTGGGCCAGGAAGAGGGCATTCTGGAATTCACTGCAGTCTGGACCAAGGGGTAACCGTTGGGACATGGATGTAAGCTCCTGACCACACTGCACGGCGAATCAAATCGCTGTGAGATAACCTGCCCACTTCATCATAGTTTGCCACACGGGCGAAGCCAGACATTGCTACAACTGCTTCTTGAACTTCGAGGCGCCAAGGAACACGATTACCACAGCCATTGTCCAGAGCACGATAGTGTGCGTCTGCAGTTCCGCCATGCCGCCTCCGCGCAGGATGATTCCCCGGGAGGCATCGATCATCCATGTTGTGGGAATTACTTGCGCCAGATACCAGAAGAATGGTGGCATCGAATCGAAGGGGAACACATATCCGGAAAGGAAGATGGAAGGCAACACCGTGCCGATGGCCATCTGCTGGGCCGCTTCGCGAGTGTTAGCGCCAGTCGAGATGGCCAGACCCATCCCCAGCATCGAAAGTAGAAATGGCAGGAAGATAAAGAGGAGCGAAGTGAACCAGCCATTGATAGGCACCTGGAAGACACTCCACATCAGGAACGCTACCATGCAGAATTCGACGTAGGTAACCAGCACGTAGGGGAACATCTTGCCGAGGATGAGCTCCACCGCAGTGACTGGTGTCATGAAGAGTTGTTCGATAGTCCCAAACTCCTTTTCACGAACGATGGCATTGGCCGAGAGGGTGACAGCCATCATCTGGCACATCACCACGAGCAAACCGGGTATGAAAAAGTTGGCGGAGCGGGTATCGGGATTGAAGAGCACTTGCGGACGACTTTCGACGGGCAGTTGCCTTTCACCCAGGACCTGAGCCAGTGATTCCCGCAGGGCGATGGCATTGGAAACGTTGATGATCTCGCCTGCGGTACTCGATTCGGAGCCATCCACCTTAATGAGGATCTGTGCTGTCTGTCCTGCGAGGAGTTGCCGTGAGTAGTCTTCGGGGATCTTGATGGCTGCACGGGCTTTGCCAGCGACGATCCAGCGATGCATCTCTTCATCGGTGAAAACTTCAGCCACGATCTTCACATCATGCGTGGTGCGGAAGCGTTGCAGTAAAATGCGGCTTTCCTGGGTACGACACTGATCGAAAACCACGGTCCGCACATCCCGCACATTGGTGTTGATGGCGTAGCCGAGCATGAACATTTCGACGATCGGGATGAAGAGCGTGAAGAAAAGGGTAGCCGGGTCGCGCAGGATGTGGATGAGTTCCTTGCGCCCGACAGAGAAAATGCGTTGGAGGGACTGGAGCATGTGGTTAGTGTATCAAAGTAAAAGAGGCGTCCCGCCGCGTATGTAAACAGTGTAGTCTTGCAAACCAATTCTAGTCTGAAAGCTAACCGGCCTTTCACACCAGCCGATGCGGCAGGATGCCGCTTCTACATTATGCTACCCCTGCATTATGCTACCCCTGCCTTGCGTTCGCCCTCGCCCCGCAGGGCATCCTGTTGCTTGGAGAGTGTCACGAACACATCTTCCAGAGATGGCTCCGCTGGCGTTACATGATACCCCGGCCCTTCCAGGCCAAGATCACGCGGTTGCAGATGATCATCGACCAGGGCATGCAGGGTCAAGCCAAACAGCGTGACATCACGTACCCCGGGCATGCGGCGGAGGTTGGTAAACAGCGTGGTGCTGTTCGGGGCGACGATTTCCCAGCGTTTGGTGCCGGGAGGGTTGACAGCTTCGAGCTGTTTCAGTTCAGCAGGTGTACCCAGGGTGAGCATCTTCCCGAGGTAGATGTAGCCTACCCGCGCACAACGTTCTGCTTCGTCCATGTAATGTGTGGTGACAAACAGGGTGATACCCTGGGCTGCCAGTCGGAAGAGCAGGTCCCACAGGTCGCGGCGGGCGACAGGATCAACACCGGCCGTCGGCTCATCGAGAAACACCAGCAGCGGGCTGTGAAGGAGAGCACACACCATCGCCAGTCGCTGTTTCCAGCCACCGGAGAGCTTGCCTGCGACACGATCGAGATAGGGGCCGATGCCGGTGAGTTCAATCAACTCGTCTTTGCGTTGGGCCGCTTCTTCCTTGCTCAGCCCGTAAATACCGGTGTAGAAGTCCATGTTCTCCCGGGCAGTAAGGTCCTGATAGAGGGAAAACTTCTGCGACATGTAGCCAATCTGGCGACGTACAGCCTCGGCATTCTTGGCCACATCCTTGCCCAGCACATCAGCATGGCCGCCGGCGAACGGGATGAGCCCACAGAAGGCCCGGATCAGAGTTGTCTTGCCTGAACCATTGGGCCCCAGCAGGCCAAAGACTTCGCCCTTGCCGACGACAAGGTCCACCTGGTCGACAGCGGTGAAGCTGCCGAACTTGATGGTTCCCTGCGTTAAGTCGATGACTTTGTCCATTAGCTACGGCAACTCGACATCGAAATCAGCGATGAAGATTTGCGAGCCGGGCATGCGGCCATCGCGTGTGCTTGTCCACATGACCTTCTTGCCATCGGGACTGAAGACAGGCAGCACGTCTGCACCTGGAGCGAAGGTGATGCGTTTGGTCGCCTTGGTCTCCACGTTCATCACGTGGAGATCATAGTTGGGGCGTTCATTGGGGTTGGAGTGGTCGGCTCCGGCATAAATGATGTGCTTGTTATTGGGATGCCAGTAGGGGCACCAGTTGACGCCGTCGTTATTGGTGAGTTGCCGTTCGCCTGTTCCGTCTGCGTTGATGACATAAAGCTGCAGTGCATCCTTCTTGTCGCGGTCAGCCCGGAAGATGACCCGCTTATTGTCAGGGGAGAAGAAGGGGCCGCCGTTGTAGCAGTCCTTTGTTTTGGTCAGTTGTCGCACATTGCTGCCATCAGCATCCATGATGTAAAGATTGAGATGCCCATCGCGTTTGGAACAGAAGACAATCTGTTTGCCATCGGAGGAGTAACTGCCTTCGGCATTGTAATCCGGGGCATCGGTGATGCATTTCAGATTGCTGCCATCGATGTTGGCAGAGTAGATCTTAATGCTGGGATCGAAGTCCCACTGGTAGCGGCGACGACGGTTCTGCTTCTTGTCCTCTTCCCGCATCGCCAGTTCATCCTTGGCTTCCTTCTCGTAGGTCTTGGTGGTGTGGCCACTGGCGAAGATGATCTTGCTGGGATCGACGGGGTTGAAGAAGCCACAGGTGGTGCGACCGATGCCGGGGCTGACTTTCCAGGTCTTCTTCGTGGCCAGTTCCATGACGAACATCTGATAGAACGGGTTCTTTTCCCGTTCTTCCGCCTGGAAAATGATGTGCTTCATATCCGGGGAGAAGTACGATTCGCCAGCACGTACATAGTCAGCTGTGATTTGGGTGATGTTCTTGAGGTAAGCTGCTTCGCTCTGCTTCCAATCGCCGGGAGGTTGGCTGTGAAGTGAACCGAGGAGGACGAACAGGCAACTGCATATGAGTAACGACCGACGCATGGAGGCTCCAATCATGGGTGGGAACAGACGCCAGTATTATACTGGCAGAGGAGGCTTTGCCATGACGATTCGCCCTGCTCATCCTGATGAGATGCATCTGGTGCGTGCATTGTTCCTGGAGTACGCAGAGAGCCTGGGGTTCAGCCTGTGTTTTCAGGGCTTTCAGCAGGAACTGGATGAACTGCCCGGCAAGTATGGCCAGCCCAGCGGTGTATTGCTCCTGGCATTCGATGGTGAGCTGCCAGTCGGGGTAGTGGGATTGCGACCACTAAGTGAGAGCAGTGCGGAAATGAAACGGCTTTACATCAAGCCAGCTGCCCGTGGTCATCACCTGGGAAGGCGTCTGGTCGAGCGACTGGAGGAGGAAGCCCGCCAGCGTGGCTATCGCAGTATCAAGCTCGATACTGTTCCAAGCATGGAAGCAGCAAGGGAACTCTATGTCCGCATGGGGTTCGTCACCATTCCAGCGTACTATGATAATTCGCCGTGCGGTTCGATCTGTATGGAGAAGCATTTAGGCGGTGGACAATCTGCGTGAAGTCTGGGTGGGTTTGTGGTAGTCTCCGCAACATCTCGGAGACTATCCATGCTGCAGTTCCTGCTCCCGCTGATGCTTGTTACGGCACAAGCTCCTGCTGAGTATGCTGTTCTGGCTCAGCGTTGCCGCAAGCTGCTGGATACATCCGTCATCAGTTTCTTCCTGCCTGGCTGCATCGATACCGTTCACGGTGGCTACTACGAGAACTGGAAAGACGGTAAGTTCATCCATACTGGCGAGAAGTTCCTTACCCAGCAGGCCCGCGATCTGTGGTTCTTCAGTACCCTCGCACGACACAACGTCCGTCACGATGATGCGTTTCGAGCAGCCAAGGCGGGTTTTGATTTTCTGCAGAAGCACTTCCGCGACTCGCAGCATGCCGGTTACTTCAGCAAGGTGAAAGACAACGGCGAGGTAAGCGATGCCCGCAAGCATGCTTATCTCAATAGCTTTGCTCTGTATGCACTGGCAGCCTACTACCAGTCTTCACAAGACCCTGCTGCACTCAAAGCTGCCCAGGAACTCTTCGCTATTCTGGAAGCCAAAGCCTATGACCGCCAGCATGGAGGCTACCGCGAGTTCTTCAGCCGCGACTGGATGGAACTCACTGATCCGAAAGAGGGTGGCTATGTCGGCCCGGTGCAGACCAAGACCTACAACACTCATCTGCATCTGCTCGAAGCATTGACTGCACTCTATCGCGTCTGGCCCGATCCACTGGTAGGCCAGCGACTGGCAGAGTTAATCCAGATCAACACGCTCACGGTGCGGCATCATGAGTTGTTCTTCAATATCGACCAATGGACAAATGATTGGAAGGCTGCCACATCCAATGGTAATGCGCGTCGGGTCAGTTATGGCCACGATATCGAATGTGCCTGGCTGGTGCTGGATGCCTGCCGGGCACTGAAGCGACCGATGGGCACGCTGTATCGATGGGCTGATCAACTGGTCAACTTCAGCATCGACCACGGCTACGATCGCACCTGCGGCGGGTTCTACTATGCTGGAAGCGAACGCCAGCCTGCGTTTGACACTAAGAAGGAATGGTGGGTGCAAGCCGAGGCACTGGTCAGCATGATGGAGATGCATCGCATAACCGGTGGCAAGGAGTACATGCAGCTTTTCCAGCAAACGCTCGACTTCATCGAGAATCACCACCTTGCGCCTGGGGGCGGCTGGTACGCTACGCTTCAAGCCGACGGCAAGGTGATCAGTGACAACCGCGCGACAATGTGGCAGGGGCCGTATCACACCGGTCGGGCCTTGCTCTACTCGGCACTGATGCTGGAGGAGTTGGCGAAGGGAAAAACGCCATGAAGTACTTTCGTCTTTGGCCAGCATTCAATAGCCGAGAGGAAATCGAGACCAAGTGGGTAAATGATCAAGACTTCTTCATGGAATTTGATGCGTACCAGTCACGTCCACTGCTACCTGTTTGGCCAAGAGATTTGTCATTCCAATTGGAAGGAAGGGGTATCGTTGCAGATGTCATGTCCAGTCTGCATGCATTCTACTTTTCCAGACAAGCTCGAGATAAAATTGACTCATTGCTGAGCAATTCGGTTGAATGGTTACCTGTCAAATTGGGACTGAAATCTGACTACTTCGTGCTTCATCCATTGCAGACGATCGAGTTGGGACCTCAGGCAGTCTTTCGACAAAATAGACCACAGGACAACATTATCGAAGTAAGCCGCTATGATTTTGATGCAGATGAACAGTTGCCTGCCTGCTTTCTTGTTCATCAGGCTCCAGGCTCGCCAGCTAGAGAATCCCACGGAACGTTGGGAATCATCATCGTGAATGAGACTCTTCGGTGGAAGATGGGGGTCTACCGAGGAGTTGACTTTGCCCAAGTGTATGAACGGAAGTGACTCATGGATCACGTCGGCTACATCGATATAGACGGCAGAATAGCTCATTTCCATCAAGCGAGTTGTGCTTTTCAGCGGAATCAACTCGATGTCAAGGCGCTGAGCAAGAAGTGTCGCTTTAGTCTCTTCGGCATCCCTTTTCGCAATGCTGCATCTGTCGCTGACCTCGCGGGACAAACCTACGGCCCGGCTGATGTCGACGGTGACCCCATCGCCGAAAGCACTATCGAGACCAAAGCGGGCGGGTATGGTTACGAGCGAGTGGAAGTGCGTTGCCGAAGTTTCGATGCAGCCGCGAAGCAAATCACGGTAGCGGTACTGGCTGACGTCGTGGACTGAGAAAGCGGTGAGACTGCGTCCATCGATGCCGTCATTCGTTGCGATATCGTAGAAAATATGTTTGCGTAATCTCCGTCGTATCCATGCGATTGCAAGATGACTACAAGATGCTGGCAATGCACATTTCGACTGGTATACTCAAGCCACCCATATCGCTCCTTATTTAGAGCTGGCAATCTCATGAATCGTCGCACCTTCCTCACTGCTTCCGCACTCGCTGCAACTTCCTCCACCTGGGCAGCAGGCACACTTCTGCGGCACTCACACAGTCTCGGCTACAACGCCGCTGGCAAACCAATGAAAGCCGCCGTCATAGGCACCGGTTGGTTCGGCATGGTCAACTGTCGCCGTATGCTCGAAGTGGCGCCGGAGATTACCGTGACAGCCATGGCTGATGTCGATGGCAATATGCTTGCTGGGGCTGTGAAACAGGTCGTTGAGAAAGGGCAAAAGGAGCCCCGACAGTTCCGCGATTATCGCAAACTCCTGGCGGATGACAGATACGACATCGTCATTGTCGGCTCTCCTGACCACTGGCATGCCCTCCACATGATTGCAGCTGTGGAAGCCGGGGCCGATGTCTATGTGGAAAAGCCCATCTCGCACGACATTGCTGAGGGACAGGCGATGGTCGCAGCAGCCCGCAAGCATGGCCGCATTGTGCAGGTGG
The DNA here is from genome assembly GCA_046350055.1 of Gemmatales bacterium. Taxonomy (GTDB): domain Bacteria; phylum Planctomycetota; class Planctomycetia; order Gemmatales; family HRBIN36; genus JAEUIE01. The sequence goes on from JAXMBC010000001.1 coordinate 2,547,912, forward strand.
GCACCCAGCGCCGTAGTACGCCGCATGTTTTGCAGGCCAAGGAATACCTGACCAGTGGCGCACTTGGCACCATCGCCCGCGTAGATACCTGCTGTTACTACCATATGCGTGCACAGACGACCAAGCCTGACTGCCCGCCGCCTGCTGACTTTGATTTCGACTTCTGGTCCGGCCCCGCTCCCTTGGTACCCTACCACCCTGATATTCACCCCCGATCCTGGCGAAGCTATTGGGAATATGGCAACGGCATCTGTGGCGACATGTGTGTTCATTGGCTCGATACTACCCGATTCGTCCTGGGCCTTGGACAGCCAACCCGCGTTGCTTCGACTGGTGGGATCTATGTGCAGAAGTCGTCACGGGCCAACATCGCGGATACGCAAAGTGCCTTCTATGACTATGGCGATGTGAAGGTCACCTGGGACTATCGCTCGTGGGGCAAGCCACTGGATGAGAAGTATCCCTGGGCTGCAACCTTCATCGGCGAGAAGGGTACGCTTAAGCTCAACCTCGAAGGCTACGAGGTGTTCCTGAATAACGGCAAGCACATTCATGTGGATGCCCAGCGGATCGACAGCGATACCGACACCTATCCCAAGCCCCAGGCGAAAGACCCCGTTGCGTTGGCGAACCGGGCTCACTGGAAGAACTTCCTCGGCTGCATCGCTAGCCGCGAGAAGTCGGTGGCAGACATCGAGCATGGCCATCACAGCACTCTCGCCTGCATACTCGCCAATATGAGCATGAAACTGGGCCGGGAGTTGCAGTGGGATGCCGCCGCGGGAAGGATCAAGAACGATGCAGAGGCCAATAGCATGCTGGCCGGGCCGTATCGGTCGCCATGGAAACATCCGGCGAGCATATAATCGATGACTGCAACGTATGTGAATCCCCTGTGAATGCGCCATAATCAGGGTGTACTTCCTGCCATTGCAGTGATACTCTTGCCATCAGCCTACCTGTTCGTGCCTGCCAAGGATTTGTCATGCGTCGCATCCTCCTCCCCGTGGTTGCCTGTCTCGTTGTTGCAGCAGTTGCATACTCAGCCGGTGCCCTTCGCACCGAACGTGGGCCTCGTGCAGATGACGTGGGTACGAAGACTCCCTGGACCTCGCTGAACTACAACAACAGCGAAGACACGTTCCGCTACGCCATCGTCAGCGATCGTACTGGTGGGCATCGGGAAGGCATCTTCTCCCGGGCCATCAATTACCTCAATCTGATGCAGCCTGAGTTCGTCCTTTCCGTGGGTGATCTCATTGAAGGATACAGTGACAAGGTGCCAGCCATCGAAGGCATGTGGAAAGAGTTTGATGGCTACATCGCCAAGCTGACCGTGCCCTTCTTCCATGTGCCGGGCAACCACGATACAGCTAACACAACGATGACGAAATACTGGAAGGACAAGTTCGGCAAGCTCTACTACCACTTCGTCTACAAGAACGTGCTCTTCCTTTGTGTTCATACTGAGGACTATCCCGAAGGCACCAAGCAGGCGACCCGCATCTCGCCCGAGCAGACGGCGTACTTCACCAAGGTGCTGGAAGAGAACAAGAACGTCCGCTGGACCATCGTCAACCTGCATCGCCCGGTGTGGAACAATGCCAATGCCGATGAGATCGGCTTCACCGAGTTCGAAAAGCTGCTGCAAGATCGCCAGTACACCATGTTTGCCGGCCATGAACACCATTACAAGAAGGTCGTTCGCCATGGTCGCAACTACTACCAGCTGGCCACTACAGGCGGAGGCAGCAAGCTTCGAGGAATTCCTTACGGTGAGTTCGATCACATTACCTGGATCACCATGAAGAAGGATGGCCCGGTGATTGCCAACGTCATGCTCAGTGGCATTCTGCCCGAAGATCTTGGAGCAGTTCAGCCGGTAGCAGAAGAGAAGGGCGTGACGCCGAAGGATCGTCGCGAACTTGTGGCTGCAGCGGGCAAGCTGACTTTGAACGGCAAGCCCGTCGAGAATGCGGAAGTGATCTTCTACTACCTGGTGCCTGAAGCGGAACAGCCCAAGGTGAAAGGTGCCAAGCAGATTCGTGCCAGCGATGGCCTGACTGATGCACAGGGCGAATTCCGGCTGAGCACCTATACCAATGGCGACGGCGCTCCCAAGGGCGAGTTCATCGTGGCTGTTGTTCCTTTCAAACCTCGCAATGGTTTGTCCATTGCCAACGCTCCCACCATTCCCGAAAAGTACACCAAATGGCAAACCTCGCCACTCAAGCTGACACTGACGGAAGGGAATGTCAGCATCAAGCTGGAGATGGTGGACTAGTAGCCTGGAATGGGCAACTCCGTGGACACATCGACTAGCGGAGTTGCAATCACAGATCGTGGTTGCAGCACTGTCAGCATGAATGAACGCAGACACTGATCGATGGTTTATGCAGAGGCTTGCCGGGAATTCTCCAAACTCAGGCAGGCGAGCCACGCTGACAACACTATATCAGTAGTACTCTCCCCTTTTTCTTTGGTAACGGCATTCCTGTGTAGGGAGTTGGATCGATGCGTGTTGGTATTCTCACTGGTGGTGGCGACTGTCCCGGGCTGAACGCAGTCATTCGCGCGGTCGTTCGCAAGATTTCCAATGCAGGCGGCTCTTGTGTCGGTTTCCTTGAAGGATGGCGTGGACTGGTGGAGGATCAATCTCGACCGCTGGACGTCATTGATACGGACAAGATCATCGGACTGGGTGGTACTATTCTCGGATCATCGCGTACCAATCCCTTCAAAAAGGGAGAGAAGAGTGAAGCTGTAACCAAGGTGCTGGAAACCTTCAAGAAGCAGAACCTTACTGCCCTCGTTGCTCTGGGTGGGGAAGATACGCTGGGTGTGGCTCACAAGCTGCATCACCACTATCAGGTGCCTGTTGTCGGTGTACCCAAGACAATTGACAATGACTTGAATGCTACCGATGTCACCTTCGGTTTTGATACCGCGCTGAATATCGTGATGGAAGCTGTGGACCGACTTCGGACCACTGCTGATTCCCATCGCCGTATCATCGTCGTTGAAACCATGGGTCGTCATGCAGGCTGGATTGCCTGCTTGTCGGGCATGGCTGTCGGTGCTGACTACATCATGCTGCCAGAGCAGATTACCGATGTCGAGCACCTTTGCAGCACGCTGCTGAAGAACAAGGAGCAGGGAAAGACTCACGCTATTGTGATTGTCAGTGAAGGTGCCAAGCTGCCCGAAGTGGGCATGGTGACCAGCGTGGGCGAGTACGATGAATTTGGCCACGTGCGGCTCGGCGGTATCGGCGAAGTGGTCGCCAAGATCATTGAACAACAGACCAAGATAGAAACCCGATGTGTGACCCTGGGACATCTGCAGCGTGGCGGTGCTCCAAGCGCTTCAGACCGCGTGCTTGCTACGCGGTATGGTATCAAAGCTGCGGAACTGGTGATTGATCAGAAGTGGGGGTTCATGGCTGCCTTGCGTGGTGGGCAGATCACCGAGGTTCCGCTGTCAGAAGCAGTTACTGCTCTCAAGCGGCAGGACATGCGCTACTTCCAGGAAGCCTCCGAGTGGTTCCCCGGCGCGTACAAGCCCGATGCTGTGGAGAAGCCGGAGTAGTTATGTCTTTCACTTGGTTACCCACTGCTGATTCGTTTCACGGCAAGTCTGGCGACCTCACCGTGGAGTGTCGCCCGCTGGAGGGACTGTTGTTGCAGGTGGGCGACCTGTCGGTAGGCACTGTGCTCGGCATCGAAGTAGTGGATGCGGTCAATCTGGGACCGCAATTGCTTACGACGGAAGGTGCCAGGCCTGAAATGGTGATACGCCAGGATACCCTGCTGGCACATTTCGCTCCAACGACACGTCGGCCTGTTGAATGTCAGGCACGCTGGCGAGTATTGCCCGAAGGCGTTCTCGATCTGGAGGTTTCCACCCTGACTCCCGGCAAGTGGGATGGACTGGCGGTGCAAACACATTCCCGTTTCAAACGGACCAGCATGACAGCCCAGGAAGTGGTGATCGACGACTCGGTGGTACCGGGTATAATTCTCTATCGGCCTGCGGCTGCCCAATTTACGTATGCTGAGTTCTGCCATCCATTCGATGGCATCGGCCTGGAAGTCAAGCAGCAGGACGGCATGCACTCGGCACGCTACCGGCTGTTTGGCCATGATCTGGAGAAGGGTGTAATCCTGCGCGGCCGACTACGCGGCGTACTCTTGCCGCGAGCCGTGGATGTAGCAGCAGCGCATGCTGCCTACCAGCGCTTCCTGGCGGAACCGCCGAACCTGACATTGTGATTGTCGCATATCTGTTCGAGTAGATTATGACCGGGACTATTTTGCATCTGGGTAATACCAGACACGAGTTCAACATCCCTGACGGAGTGCTTGTTCACGCCCAGAGCAGGCAAGCTCCGGAAGCATGTCCTGACGTTGCTGGGCGAGTAACGGAAGTGCTCGAAGCACCTCTCGAATTCCCTGCGCTTCGTCGTGCATTAACCCCTGATGACCACATCTGCATCGTGGTGCATGATGAGACGAATGGGTTGGGTGTGGTGATGCAGGCCATTCTGGAACATGTCCAGCGGGCAGGCGTGGCCATCGAGAATGTCAATGTGCTGGTGCAGTCTCGCCGTGCTGGAATTGTTCCCAGTTGGCAGGCCTCATTGCCGGATCAGGTTCGTGCAATACAGGTGCATGAATATGATCGAGCCGCTTCCAAACTGGCTTATCTGGCCAGTACAAAGGAAGGGCGGCGTATCTACCTGAATCGCCTGATTACGGATGCGGATCAACTCATCATCGTCGGCAGTGTTCGGTTCGATGAGGTCCACGGAATCACCAGCGGACTGGCGGAAGTGTTCCCAGCGTTCAGTGATGAGCCCACCTTCGCGGAACTCACCAGGCAATTGCATTTCCATGTTACTGGTGCAGAACGCCAGTTCCCCATCTGGAAAGAGACAGAGCAGGTTGGCTGGCTGTTGGGTATGCCCTTTGTCGTCTGCGTGGCGGAAGGCGAAGGGGATAAGGTCAGTCAGATATTTGCAGGAGGCGGCGCTGCGGTACGTACCGTGGCGGAGCAATGGCTGCGGCAACACCGTGTGTTGCATGTGCCCTATCAGGTTGACCTGGTGATTGGCACTGTGGCTGGCGATGTTACACAACAGCATTTGGGACAAGTGGCTACCGCGGCATATCATGGTGCCTCTGCGGTACGGCAGGGTGGTATCATGGCTGTGCTCTCCACTGCTTCAGGCAGTTTGCCGCCTGGTGCCGATGTGGTTTCTGCCTCAGAGAGTATTGTGGCCGGTCTGACGCAGTTACGACATCGTAAGGAAGTGAGCGCCTTGCCGTGGTGGCAGTTGGCCCATGCACTGGAACAGGGCAAAGTCTATGTCAGTAGTCATCTATTGCCGGAGGTAGTGGAATCACTGTTTCTCGTTCCACTGGATGATGGGAAACAGGCACAGCGGCTGATCGATCAAGCCAAAACGGTACTGCTGGTGGACAGCCTGGACCGCACGGTGATTGAAGTGGGTGGTAAACACCGCTAACGGACGTACCACTGGAACAGATAAGTTAACATGACACCCACGGCTCCTGCCCCCAGACTGAAGGCAAGAAGCAGAAGAATCAGCGAACGCGAGCTGAGTTGTGGCCTGGAAGTTTCGATGGCTGCAGGTTCGGGTTCGACGAGAAATGGCACGTTGGATTTCAGTGCTGGCATCTTACCTGACTGGCTCGTCTCACCAGTACGTTCCATTTCAGCATGGTAAAGTACCTGTAGTTGTTCAGCAGCTTGCCTTGCAGTAGGGATGCGATCCTCCGGTTGCTTCTCCAGTAGTTTCATTACCAGTTGGTCGAAGCCCTGGGGAATCTCGGGGTTATGTTCCCGCATCGACTTGGGAGGATCGACTGCGAGCGATGTCAGCAAGGCCAGAGTATCGGCACCATCGAAAGGAAAGACCCTGGTACTCAGCCTATACAGGACAACACCCAGGCTGAAGAGGTCACTTCGTGAATCCAGTTCCCTGCCACGTGCCTGTTCGGGGGAAACATAATGTGGCGTACCCACGACCATGCCGGCTTGCGTCGGTCCTCCTTCCTGATGGCAGTAGCGAGCCAGACCAAAGTCGAGAAGCTTGATGCGAGTCTTGCCCGTTTTCTTGTCGATGGTTTCGAGCCAGATGTTCGCGGGCTTGATGTCGCGATGCACCAGTCCATGACTGTGAGCGACAGCCAGGGCGCGGGCAATTTCACGTCCCAGCCTCATGATCTGTACCCACGTGAACTTGTGCTTTCTCTGGATGATCTCTTCCAGGGAATGCCCTTCGAGGTACTCCATGGCTAGCCACGGAACGCCGTGATCTTCCCCGACCCCATAGATGGTAACGATCTGTTCGTGCTTGATACCTGACACAATGATCGCTTCACGCAGAAACCGTTCCTTCGAGACGGTATGCATCGCCAATTCAGGTTTCAGCGTCTTGATGGCTACTTTCCGTTTCAGCATGGAGTCTTCAGCAAGATAGACCGAGCCCATGCCACCATTGCAAATCAGTTTCAGTACACGGTACTGGCCAAACTTTTCGGGAAAGAGGTAGTCGAGATGAAGTACATGCTGAGGCAGTGTAGAGGTCAATTCCGCAGTGGCAGTGCGCCCCACCGTATCATGAGTGATCGGCGTTAACTGGGGAATCAGATTCTCAGCTGGCGTGTTCATTCATGACGCCTGGTTGCAATGTGAGACAAACAACCTCATGTCTGTATGACACCGCTACAGTGTAACAAGCTCACAAGTAATGCCAATGGGTTAATTTTTAATTGATACATGAATTATTGGTGAGTACACCTACGCAGTCAAGGGGCCAGTGAGCAGCAAATTATCGATGAGACGAGTTGTGCCGAATCGTGCAGCAATTAATGCCAGCGCTGGACCGTTGATCATTTCCTTGGGGACAAAGGTCTCTGGATCGACAATCACTGCGTAATCAGGTTCGCAGCCTGGAGTGTCCTGCAGCATGCCCTTCATCAAGACTTCTAGAAAGTGTGCATCCCGTTCGCCTTCCTGCACACGTTCCCTTGCTTCACTGAGTGCATGATAAATGACCGTGCACTGTGTGCGTTGTTCCGGGGACAAGTAGCGATTGCGGGAACTCATTGCTAAACCGTCGTCCTCACGAAGAGTAGGACAAGCGACGATCTCGACCGGCATATGTAGATCAGCCACCATGCGGCGAATGACAGCGAGTTGCTGAGCGTCCTTCTGGCCAAAGTAGGCAAGGTCTGGCTGCACCTGATGAAAGAGTTTGGCTACCACCGTTGCGACACCGCGAAAATGCCCCGGTCGCGAACGGCCTTCGAGCACATCGGATATTCCCGGTACCTCGACAAAAGAACTACTAGCTTTTTCGCCTGCAGCGAAGCTGTGTGTGCCGTACATCTCTTCGACTGTGGGAGCGAAGATCAGATGAGCTCCAGACTGTTGGCAGAGTTGCAGATCATGCTCCAGGGTGCGCGGGTAGCGGCTGAAATCTTCGGTGGGCCGAAACTGCGTAGGGTTCACGAAAATGGAGACGACAATGTAAGCAAGTGGAGAAACAGCCCGGCGAATCAGACTGGCGTGGCCTTCGTGCAATGCGCCCATGGTGGGAACGAAGGCAATAGTCTTTCCCGCCTGGCGAGCCTGTTTGACAGCCTGACGTAATTCACAGACTGTAGTAATGGTGACTAGTGCTTGATTCATGACAGCATTCTATACCCGCAGGCAGGTAAGTCATGAACGATGACAAAGCTGCTGCTGTGAAGAAGGACCTCGTCTTCACCCGTACGTTCGATATTCCATCGACCAGGTCTGGTAAGTCCGGACTGAGGAGAAGGAAGTCATGTAATAGTGAACCCTAAAGGGTTCAGTTGCCCAGTCGCGAAGATGGATGGATGTTCGCGAGGGTGGTATCAGTCTCGTTTGCATGCGAGCCCCTAAAGAAGTTTGGCGGGAGAGGCATGTTCAGATGATGGCGTTTTACAGGATGGGCATGAACCAGTGTCTGGATAAGATGGCAGCAAGTTTCAAGAAATAGGATGCTGCTATGGCTACGAGGCAGAAACCCACCGATGTAGAAGAGTTTCTGGAGACTGTCTCGCCTGCACAGAGGAAGACGCTGAAGAAACTCAGGCAGTTGATTCGGTCAATCATCCCGGATGCTGACGAATGTCTCAGCTATGCTTTACCTGCCTTTCGCTGGCAAGGTAAGCCACTGGTGGCGTACAATGCCTGGAAGGAGCATGCGGCGCTCTATCCCATGAGTGGAACAGTTTTTACCAAGCTCAAGGATGAGTTGCAGAAGTACAGTTTGAGCAAAGGAACGATTCGCTTTGATCCGCAAAAGCTCTTGCCCAAGACGCTACTCAAAAAAATTATTCAATTGAGAAAAGCGGAGATTGAAGCAAAAGAGCGTTGAGTTTACTGGCCTTCGATCTTCTTCAGATCGGCTTCAATGGAAGTCAGGCTGGCTTCATAATTCTGGCGAAGCCTGTCGTTCGCAGCCTGCTGCTCCGCCAGTTTGTCCTGCAGTGCTTTCAGGTCAGATGTGCCCCATTGTTCCTGGGCTTCCTTTTTCAATTCTTCGAGTGCCTTGGTTGTTTGTTCGAGGCGTGTATGGGCAGCGATCCGCTTGTTGTTGAGTTCATCGTAGCGTTTGCGGAGATCAGCAAGCTGGTCGGCGGTGTTCTTAACCGGGTTGGGCATGGACGACCTCATCAGCCAGTGAACGAATCTCCGTGCCCACAGCGGGGGAGAATTGATGCAGGTTGTTTTCCAGGAAAGCCAGCAGTCCTGCTCCAGTATCAGTACGGCGGGCCTGCAGTTCTGCAAGACCATGTATGAAAGCAGAAGTGTTTTCAAAGAGAGGCATACCTTCCTGATCAGTGATCACTTCGTGGAAGATTTCCTTATAGGGCTTGTGAGGGATAGGCACCATTTCCAGGGACCAGTTCTTCTTGCTGATGTCGACGCGTAACAGGCTGGGCTTGTGCATTCTGGTGGCGTCGGAACGGCTTACCCTGGCCACGCTGCCCGGATTGAACCAGCGAGTCGTTTCAAACTGATGCTCTGGCAACTGACGATGTATATGGCCATTGACCACCAGGTTGGCACCACGCAAAACTCTGGTTTCGAGTTTGCCCAGGGGACCTGTTTCATTCTCGTAGCCGGGCAGCAGCCAATCGTGGTGGGTCATCCAGAAGACTAGTTCTTTGGGTGAGTCCCGCTCAATAGTGTCGGGGCTGTCCTGCCCCCAACTCGTACCTCCCAGGCAGACTGCTTGTCCATTCATGGTGCCACGCCAGGGCGTGGTCGGAGATAACAGACGCAAGGCACCGGCCTGGATCAGCACCATGAGTGAATCGTTTTCGGTGAGTCTGTTCTCCTGACAATCGTGATTGCCATAGATGCAGACGACTTCGCGGTCCTGGAGAAACGACAGCAGTTCGCCAAGCAACCAGTTGGCATTGTCGCGCGGCCAATGGAAGATGTCGCCCAACAGTGCGGGTAGCAGTTTCTTCTTCCGGGCATAGTCAAGGCACCAGCAGAAGTCTTTCAATGACTCGCGGGGGTAGTCATCCTTGCGGAAGTCCAATGTTCTGCTTGCCAGGTGGGTATCACCTATGAAGAGGATACCCTGATACTCAGCCATGGGAGTGTCCTCCCTTGACCAGTTCTTCAGCCTGCCAGGGTTGTTGACACACCGGGCACTGGGGGTGCTGGCTGGCAAACTGAGCAATCTCAGCTTTCAATACATCGAGTGATGATTGTGTTTGCTGTACTGCGACTTGATCAAGCTTATACTGCTCCAGTTGCTTAGCCCATCGTGAGAGAATGTGCTGCAGACTGATGTCCTCGGAAAAAGCTGGCGGTGGTGTCAGTGAAGCAAGGCACGCTGTTTCCGCAGCAAACACCTGAGCCTGTTTCAGTAATCGACCGTGTGTTGTCAGGTGTTCGGCCAAAGTACGGGTGTCACTCAGTTCAGGAGGTGGCTTCAGCCGTTCCAATTGCAGCAAGCGTTGCTCGTACAGATGCTTTTGTTCAACGCATTCAAGATACTGTGCAAGCCATTCTTCCAGCGGTTCGGTATCAAGAAACGCAGGCCAGTCGGGAAGGCGTGCCGTAACATCCAGCAATTGTTTTTCCTGTGAGATAGCCGAGTCATGCTCAATCACCTGATGGCAGACATATGCCAAAGCCTCGGCCTGCTTTACCTGGTCTTGTAGCTTTTGAAAATCGGATAGGACAGCGTCGGTACGGGTACGCAGCTCCGCAACCGGTGCCAGGGCCTGGAGCTGTGACTCTAATTGCGTTGCTTCTTCCTGATAAAGCTTCTGCCTGGTTTTACGTTCGCGTGTACGGGCTTTGTGGGCTGACTGCATTTCCATGAGTCGGGCGGCATCGCTGGAACTGGCAAAGAACTTGGCTGCCTTGCTGCCAGCTTCATCGAGCAGGAAGATGGGTTCCTTCTGTAAGCCGAAGTGGAGGTCAAAAGCCTCGTCGCCTTCGGTAATCTCAGGCAGCTTTAAAATACTGTGGAGTATTTCCGGTGTTTTGCCTTTCAGTCTGCTGTACTCGGTGCCATCGATGATATAACTGACGTCCTTCCCTTTGCGCCGCCAGGTAATCTCATGGTCATCGGAAGTCCACAGAGTGACGGAACATTCCCTGGTGCCATGCCGGGCGACGACATCTCCAGTGAGGTGATTGCGGCAGACAAGCTGGATCGCAGCAACGATGGCTGACTTACCGCAATTGTTCGGCCCGGTGATTACGTTCAGTCCCGGGCCCAGGTCGAAGCTGGTATCCACATGAGACATGAAGTTCTTCAGGGCGATACGCTTGAGCATGCAATACGCCGGGCAGAAATTGGAATTATATGGGGAATAGCATGTCGTGCCTGATGCTGGAAAGAGGGTGGTTTGGAGTTCAAGATGTTCATGGCATTGTTCGTGCGGTCATGCTATGATCCGATCATTCCATGAAGAGGAGCTCTCCCATGACTGCAGTTGCTGATGCCCCCAAGGCCAAAGCGCGTCCTACGGTACATCTGCCTCAGCGCAAGTTGCTGATTGATGGCAAGTTTCACGATTCGCTTTCGGGCAAGAGCTTTGCCACGGTCAACCCGGCGACCGAAGAGAAGATTGCCGAAGTGCCCTACGCCGGCAAGGAAGATGTGGACATTGCGGTGAAAGCAGCAACCCATGCTTTCTACGAAGGTGCCTGGCCGAAAATGGATGCCCGTGATCGGGGTCGCCTTCTTTACAAGCTTGCTGATCTCATTGAGAGCAGGATCGACGAACTGGCTGCACTCGAATCGCTGGACAATGGCAAACCAATCCGTGAATCCCGTAATGCCGATCTGCCTCTAGTGATCGATTGCCTGCGCTACTACGCCGGCTGGGCAGACAAGATTCAGGGCGAAGTCATCCCCGTGCGGGGTAAGTTCCACTGCTACACCAAGCGTGAACCCGTGGGCGTCGTCGGGCAGATCATCCCCTGGAACTTCCCGATGCTGATGGTGGCATGGAAGTGGGGTCCTGCCCTGGCTGCTGGTAACACCATAGTCATGAAGCCTGCCGAGCAGACGCCGCTGAGCTGTCTGCGGATGGGTGAACTGGCGATGGAAGCAGGCTTCCCGCCCGGCGTCATTAACATCCTGACCGGGTACGGCGATACCGGCGCTGCTCTGGTGGCTCATCCAGGTATTGACAAGATCGCCTTCACCGGTGCGACGGACACGGCCAAGATCATCATGAAGGAAGCAGCCCCGACGCTGAAGCGTTTGACTTTTGAACTGGGCGGCAAGAGCCCGAACATCGTCTTCGCTGATGCCAACCTGACCGAAGCAGCAGCGGGTGCGTTCCTGGGCATCTACCTGAACCAGGGGCAATGTTGCTGTGCAGGCAGCAGGCTCTTTGTCGAAGAGAAGGCTCACGACATGGTAGTCGATGTGCTGCAGAAGAAAGCTGCGGCACATCGTGTGGGTGATCCCTTTGACATTTCCACCGAGCAAGGCCCGCAGATCGACAAGGATCAGTTCAACAAGATCATGCACTACATCGATGCTGGCAAGAAGCAGGGTGCTACCTGCCTGTCAGGCGGCGAACGTCAGGGTGACAAGGGCTTCTTCATCAAGCCGACCATCTTCACCGATGCCAAAGACGACATGGATATCATGAAAGATGAAATCTTTGGCCCGGTGCTGAGTATCACCAAGTTCAAGGACATCAGTGAAGTCATCAAGCGTGCCAATGCCACCAACTATGGCCTGGCGGCTGCGGTGTGGACGCAGGACATCAACAAAGCTCACCGCATTGCGGATAGCGTCCGCGCTGGCACGGTGTGGGTGAACTGCTACGATGCCTTCGATGCCGCCGCCCCGTTCGGTGGATTCAAGCAAAGCGGCCAGGGCCGCGAGCTGGGAGCTAAGGGGCTGGATGCGTATACGGAGACGAAGACGGTGGTGATTAAGTTGTAGCGAGGGTTACCAAGAGCCTACGGTTTTAACCCGTAGGCTCTGATTTGCATTCAAGGCAGTATGTCGTGCGAATTACTCTCCATCAAGTATCAAAGGGTAGTGAAGCAGGTCGCTATGATCTCGGTGTCACCTTTAACAATGAACCTGTAAAGTGCTATGCCGCGTTCTGCGACAACAGCGATCCACTTTTTTCGATATGCAACGTGGATCATGAACTGTTCATTAACCTCTCTGAATGGTCCGTTCTTCGGTACGGTAACTGTGCTATCTATCAGATGGAGTTGCAGGGCATTCTTGGTGCAGTACATAAAGGTGAGCCCATACCGCCTCTGCCTATCGAATTGGGAACCACTTCGTTTGGCCTGAAGCGGCCTGGATTACTTCAAATTGCTTTGAATAAGATCAAACGCAAGCTAATACTTTGGGAGTCGTTCCTTAGCAATACACGACGATGAAGCCGAATGCCACGGATTGCGTTGTAGCTAACTGCGTTGAGAGCGTAAGATGGTTCAAATTGTTACGAAGTGCAGTAATGGTGGCACTTAAGGGGTACCCCCGCCCCATTAAAAGTGGCACTATCTTGAGGACAGTAGATCAAAAAATATGTTGCCAGCCCCACCCCTTGAATCTTTTGCAAAGAAAGCAATCTGACAAATTTCCTCACCTTGACAAACTTCGCTCTACATCGCAGAGTAGTCGTGCACACAGGAACTTCCCATGACGCGACTTACCGATGCTCTAGCTTGTTTGGCTGATATTCATGCTCATCTGGCCCGGGGCGAAGTGTACCGGGGGTTGCAAGCCAGGCCGGTGATGGTGAGTGGGTTGCTGGGGTTCACTGCGGCGGTCATGCAGCAGTATTGGCTCCCACACCCTGATCCAATTCTGTTCACATGGTACTGGTTGCTGGCGGCGCTCTGTTGTGCGTCGGTGGGCGTTAGCGGCGCGGTGTTGCACTACATCATGGAAGAGGATCAGGTCGCGCGACGCCGGGCACGCATTGTCGCTGGGCAGTTTGTACCATGTGTGGTGGTGGGGTGTCTGTTGCCGCTTGCTCTCCTGCCGAGACTAGGAGATTGCGTCGGCCTGCTTCCGGGATTGTGGTCGTTGCTTTATGCACTGGGTCTCTTTTCCGCACGGCCCTATCTGCCACGGGCTACCGGCTGGGTGGCGTTCTATTTCCTGATTGCCGGCACGTTGCTTCTCAGCCTTGTGCCTCACGATAGTGTGCCTTCGCCCTGGTCGATTGCTGGCGTCTTTACCATGGGGCAACTCGCACTCGCCTGGGTGCTGCATCGCAATGAAGCGAGGGAGAACGCCCATGGCTAAGTCAGTTAACAAGTCGACCGAGCCGGGCCGCTTTGCTTATGATGGCCTCGACAAACTGCTGCACGAGCGGGCGAGACTTTCCATTATGACATCGCTGATGACGCAGCCTCACGGGTTGCTCTTCAACGAACTCAAGTCGTGTTGTGCCTTGACTGATGGCAACCTCAATCGTCATCTCGATGCCCTGTTCAAGGCAGGGTACATTGAAGTGTGGAAGAAGCAGGAAAGCGTTCGATCTCAGACACTCTTTCGAGTGACAGCTGTTGGTCGCAAAGGATATCTGGCATATCTGCAGGAACTGGAACGACTGGTCAAGGATGCCTTGCCGGTGAAAGAGCAGCGGGCCAGTCAGCCTCAATCACTACCCGGCTGGGAACTGGGTTGGCGTGGCTAACGTCCACGCAGAACGACATCCTGTCGACTGGCCCATTGGCTGATGTCCAGCCGCTGCAAGGCTGCTGCCATCAGGCTCGGGAAAAGATCAGGCGTGCAGGCAAAACAGGGAATGCCCAGGCTGTTCAGTTGTGCTGCCAGTCCTTCATCGTAGGCAGGACTGCCATCATCACTGAGCGAAAGAAGCGTGACCACGTTGACGCCACGCTGCACCAGTTCAGCTGCCTGTCGCAGCAATTGACTACGGTCACCACCTTCAAACAGATCGCTGATAAGTACCAGAACGGTATTCAAGGGACGGGTGATCTGCTGCTGGCAGTAGGTGATGGCTCGGGCGATATCGGTGCCGCCGCCGAGTTGGGTGCCGAACAGCACATCGACAGGATCAGAAAGCATATCGGTGAGATCGACAACAGAGGTATCGAACACAACCAGTTGTGTCTTCACCGCAGGTATGGATGCCAGCACCGCTGCAAAGATGCTGGAATAGACCACGGAAGCAGCCATCGAGCCACTCTGATCAACACACAAGACGATGTCGTACAGTGACGATTGTCGCCGGCCATAGCCTACCACTCTGTCGGCAATGAGTTGCTTGGCATCGGGTTGATAGTTCTTGAGATTCTTGCGGATGGTACGATGCCAGTCGATCTCATTGACTTTGGGCCTGCTGGTGCGGGCAGCCCGACTGATGGTGCCACGAATGGCTTGCAGCATCGGATTGCGCAGGCGACGAAGCAGATCATCTGCTACGTTTTTCACGACTAGCCTTGCTGTGGCTTTGGTCTTGTTGGGGATGACGTTTTTCAGAGTGAGCAACGTGCTCACGAGGTGCACATCAGGGACAACCGCCTCCAGCGATTCTTTTTCCAGAAGCATTTTCTGCAGATTGAGCCGTTCCAGAGCATCCTTCTGCATGATGCGGACTACGGAAGCGGGGAAGAACTGGCGGATATCGCCGAGCCAGCGATTCACATGAGGCGAGGAACTGCCCAATCCGGCTTTGCGATCAGAATCATAAAGTGCTTCGAGGGTCTTATCGATTTGCTTGTCGTTTTCACTGAGACCGCCTCCTCCAGCCCCGAAAAGTGGCGCTTCTGCCTGGCTTCCGAGTATCAACCGCCAACGGCGTTGTCGGGCTTCTTCAGTCATGGCAATAGTATATCAGTTGTATCTTCCCTGTTTGCCTGCTGTCATTATTGCATGATATTGCTAAACTTTTAGAACAACGTTGGAGGACGACGGCGGAGCCCGAGGCTGCAGGTGCAGTAACTCACTCAGCAGGCGTAGCCTCCTGCGTGCTGGAAGCACACTGCTCATGGGCCTGCTTCGGTTCCATATTCCGCAAGGTTTGAGTGAGGCTGCCCGCCAAGGGTTGTCGCATGGCCATATCGCTGCATTGCCCGATTTCATGCCATGGCCTACACATTGCAGCTTTGACAACAACTTTTATGTTGTTGAAAAAGAACCTGTAGAAAGCGGATCGCTTTACGTCCCCTGGCCGGTACATATCAAGTCTGCCAAACCAGCATGGCTTGCAGGACAGGAACGGTGCCTGGTGACGGGTACTGCAACACTGGGTGAACGCACAGAACCGTATCATCTGCTCACCGAACTGGCTCGAGGGAAGGTCAACCAGGTACGCAATCAGGCAGCTGACTGGCAAGGACTTGGGTTGAATCTGCCACCTTCGATTGTTGAATCACTGAGGCAGAGTAGCTTGTCCTTTGCTCGCACAGTTTGCCAGCCGAATTCCCAGGCTGAGGCGGATCGGCTTGGTGCCGAGGCTTTGCTGGCTGGCATCGAAACCGGCGAAGCATTGATTGATGCCTACCTGGAACAGGTCATTGAGACTCGCAAGGGCGCCCAGGGCAAGATGCCATTTTACCTGAGTTGCGGTCTGGAGACGGTACCCACCGGAGCAGCAGAGGAGCAGTTTCTCGCTACGTTCAATTCGGTGCGAATTCCATTCAACTGGCGGCTGATCGAGCCTCGGGAAGCGACGTACCAGTGGGACAGGTACGATGCACTGGTCGCCTGGGCCAAACAGAACAAGCTGCAGATCGAAGGCGGTCCGGTCGTCGATCTTTCTCCCAGTCGGCTGCCTGCCTGGCTTGATCAAAACAAAGGTGATGCACAGAGTCTGGCTAATCTCTTTCTCGATTACCTCGAAGCCTGTCTGATCCGGTACAAGAGCGAGATTGCGTTCTGGACGCTCTGTGCCAACGCTCACGACACGACGCAGCTGGCACTTGATGATGAAGACCAGATCTGGCTGAATGCCCAACTGGTGGCGGCGGCGAAGCAGATTCATCCTGACGGTCGCTTCTGCATTTCACTTTCACAACCCTGGGCCGAGCATTTGGCACAAGGCGACCGTATGTATTCGGCCTTTGTGTTCTGCGACGCGCTGCTTCGCAGCAGGGTGGAACTGACAGCGATCAATCTCGAGTGCTATGTTGGCTGGTCAAAGCGTGGCAGCAGGCTTCGCGATTTCGTTGAAGTTTCGCGAATGCTTGATCTCTACGCTCTCTTTGGCATACCCTTGACACTCTACCTCAGCATGCCTTCCGGCAGCGAGAGCGATGTCAATGAAAGCGGTCATGCCACCGAGACGGATGGTAACCAGTGGTCACCGGATTTCCAGGCACAGTGGGCGACACGCATGCTCGCGCTGGCAGCATGCAAGCCATATTCCCTAAGCGTTTCATGGTCTCACTGGTCGGATGCGGGCGAACAGGTGTTTCCGCTCGGTGGTGCTGTGAACGAAGCTGGCATTCCCAAGCCAGTACTGAAAGCACTTCAGGATTTCAGGCAGGAACACTTCCGTACGCCATAAGTAAGAAGTGATCGAACTCGGTGCCTCATGTCCAAGCGTCTCCTGGTTCTCTCCGCTTCTGTAGGCGCAGGGCATCTTCGTGCTGCACAAGCTGTAGAACAGGCCCTGCGTGAAGTCGATCCTTCTGCTACTGTTGAAAACCACGACATTCTGCAATTTACCAATGCAGCCTTTCGTCGGATCTATGCCCAGTTTTATCTCGATCTGGTCAACAAAGCTCCGCATGTGCTGGGATACTTCTACGATCTCCTGGACAAACCGGTCAAACAACGGCAACTCAGCGAGCAACTTCGTCGATTGATACAGGACCTGAACCTGCGCAAGTTCGTCTCTTTTCTGAAAGAGAAACCCTGGGATCTGGTGGTAAACACGCACTTCCTGCCAGCCGAGATCATCGCCATACTGCGGCGTAAGAAAAAGCTGAATCAGCCTCAGTTCACCGTCAGCACCGATTTTGAAACGCATCGGCTCTGGGTGAATCAGCCTTGCGACCGATACTTTACTGCAACCGAAGAGGGTGCCGTCAATCTTGCTGCGTGGGGCATCCCGGCAGAGGATATTGTCACCACAGGGATCCCCATTCATCCCGATTTCAGCCGCTTGCTTACCAGGGAGGAAGCTCGTGCCAGACACGGCATTCCGGGTGACAGGCCTGTGATTCTGCAACTCGCTGGGGGGTTCGGCGTCGGCCCGATTGAAGAACTGTTCGACGCTGTTCTTGCCTGTGAACTGCCTCTTGATTGTATCATCGTGACGGGCAAGAACGAAAAGCTGAGGCAAAAGCTGGCCAAGCGGAACAAGCATCCGCGACATCGAGTGCAAGTACTTGGTTTCACCAGGGAAATGCATGAACTTCTGGTCGCTGCTGATGCCGTGATCACCAAGCCTGGTGGGCTGACAACGTCAGAAGCACTTGCTTGCGGTACGCCACTTGTGGTCGTCAACCCGATCCCCGGGCAGGAGAGTCGCAACAGTGATTTTCTGCTGGAGAACGGTGCTGCGATAAAGGTCAACAACCTGGCGACCTTGACTTACAAACTGTCACGGTTGCTGCACGACCCGGTCAGGCTGGCGAACATGCGGGAACGAGCGAGGTCGCTGGGTAAGCCACAGGCTGCCTTTGTCATAACCCGGCAGGCGTTGGATTACGTTTCAGAAACTCGTTCACCGCACCAATGAATTGTCCACGAATCACGAGGTAGTTATGCCAGACTGGACCGCGATACGCGATAGCGTCATGAAGCACCCTGAGGTGACATACCTTAATGCCGGGTCCATCAGCATTACACCTAAAGTGGTGTATGAACAGGCGAAGCAACTTCGCGAAGTCATGCATGGAAACCCAGTTGATTACGTCTGGCGGACCAGTGGCAAACCCCTCTGGACGGCCCGTTGCCGCCTGGCTCAATACGTGGACTGTACTCCAGAACGGCTGATCCTGACCCAGAACGTCTCGCAGGCGATCAACTTCATAGCCAGTTCACTCCAGTTACCCGCAGGCTCGGAGATATTAACGACCGATCATGAGTACCTGGCGATGCGGTGGGCGTGGGACAGGGCTGCACAGAGGATGCAAACACCGATTCGCACAATGCAACTCCCTATTGCTGCCAGTGAGCCAGAGGAAGTAGTCGCAGCTGTGACACGGGCGTTTACAACTCAAACCAGGCTGCTGTTCATCAGCCATATTCTCTACACCACGGGAATGGTGCTGCCCATTGCTGAGATTTGCCGGGCGGCTCGCGAACGAGGTATCCTGACTGTGGTGGACGGTGCCCATGGACCAGGAATGATTCCGCTTCACATGGAAGCCATTGGTGCGGACTTTTACGCTACAAACCTGCATAAGTGGTTCATGGCTCCCAACGGGGCAGGGTACCTCTACGTGCGTCCCGGTCTGGAGGATCGTATCCAACCCTGGCAGGTCAGCTGGGGCTACAAATACGATCAGAGCAAGGCACATCTACAGGGTGACTATGGCTGCACCTACTGGCAACGCTCTTATGAGTTTGAAGGTACCCGCGATATTACTCCCTGGCTCACGCTGGGTACCGGTTGTGACTTCCTCGACAGCATTGGCCAACAGGTGATTCAGGCCCGTCATACGGAGTTGAGCAACCTGGCACGCGCGCAGTTTGATGGGCTGGAAGGATTGCAACTGGTCACCCCGAATCACCCTGCATTGCGAGGCGGGTTGACTGCGTTTCGCATGCCTAGGCACATTGATGGTGACCGAGCCCGGCAGCATCTCTGGGAAAAGCACCGCATTGAAATCAATATGGTGCCTCACCTGGATGGGCCGTACTTCCGCGTATCGACGCACATCTACAATTCAGAGGCAGAAATTAAGAAGCTGGCGAGTCTGATTCCGGAGGCGTTTGCTCTGGCACACAAGAGTTGACAGTCTCGGTGATTGCAGACAGCGAGTTTGTCGAGTAGAGTAACTGGTAACCTGCCGGAATCCCTCCGTATGCCGTGGCGTGCCTCCGCTCTATCCCTGTTCGTGATACTCACATCGCTTTGTGCTGCACTGAGCATGCAGAGCGTGGAAGATCATGTAAAAACCTCTGCTTCGGTCGGACGAAGTGAGAACAAAGTTAACTTTAATCGCGATATCCGACCCATACTGGCGAAAAACTGTTTCAGTTGCCACGGGACAGATGACAAGAAACGCGCAGCGGGACTGCGGCTTGATGTCCGAGATAATGCGATTGCACCTCGCAAGAATCATCCAGCAGCTATCGTGCCCCAACTTCCCGACAAGAGCCTACTACTGGAACGGATCGTCAGCGAAGATGACACAGAACGGATGCCCCCACCGGAGACAGGAAACAAGTTGACGTCGGAACAGGTCAAGCTCTTGCGGGAGTGGATTACCCAGGGAGCCGAGTATGAACCACACTGGGCGTTTGTGAAGCCAGCCAGACCTATTCAACCTGCTACCAGACGAGGTGACTGGGCTAAGCAACCGCTGGACCACTATATTCTGGCTGAATTGGAGCGACGTCACCTAAAGCCATCTCCCGAAGCGGATCGCTATACTCTGTTTCGTCGGCTGAGTCTCGATCTGCGTGGCTTGCCTCCCACACTGGCGGAAATCGAAGAATGGGAGAAGGATTCTGGTGCTGGAGCGTACGAGAAATGGGTGGACCGGTTCCTTGCTGATCCCGCCTATGGCGAACGCTGGGCACGGGTCTGGCTCGACCTTGCCCGCTATGCGGATTCGGCAGGCTATGGCTCAGATCCGTTGCGGCTGAACATGTGGCGTTATCGCGACTGGGTCATTGAAGCGTTCAACAAGAACATGCCCTATGACCAGTTCACCATCGAGCAACTGGCAGGTGACCTGTTGCCCAACGCATCGATGGAGCAGAAGATGGCGACTGCTTTTCATCGCAACACCATGACCAACACTGAGGGTGGCACGGATGATGAGGAATTCCGAGTAGCAGCTGTCAAGGACCGTATCAACACCACCATGCAGGTTTGGATGGGGCTGACGATGGGGTGTGCCCAGTGCCACAGCCACAAATACGACCCGATCAGCCAGGCCGAGTATTACCAGGGCTTTGCCATTTTCAATCAGACTGCTGATAACGATCAGCCCAATGAAGCTCCAACGATGCCTGCGCCGACACTGGCACAGATCGAGAAGAACAGGCAGATTGACATGAAGGTGTCAGCACTCCAGAAAAAGCTGGACGAGTCGACCCCGGAACTGACGGAAGGACAGCGGAAATGGGAAAAGTCGTTGGAGTCGAAAGGTAGCTGGCTGCCTGTTAAACCACTGCGGGTGAAGAGTGACTCGGGTCGGTGGTTCATGACACTCGCAGACCACTCGATTCGCGCCTACACACCTCGTCCTGCACAAGACCAGTATGAAGTCACTTTGAAGCCTGGAGCAGGCACTTTCACCGGGCTTCGTCTGGAAGCGTATCCTTCACAGTTGTCATCCCAGGCAAAGAAGGATCGCAACTTTGTGGTGAGTCAGCTTCAGGTATCTGTGAAGGATCCGGGGGCAAAGCTCCCTTTGGCGAGATTTGTTCGAATCAGTTTGCCTGGTGCCAGCAAGATACTGTCACTGGCAGAAGTCGAGGTATTCTCTGGTGGCGTGAATGTCGCACGCCACGGTGATGCATCCCAGTCCTCGATCGATTTCCTGGGACACGCCGCCAGGGCCATCGATGGTAATACCAATGGCGACTATTTTGCCAGTAACTCCGTCACTCACACTCGCATGGAAACCGATCCTTGGTGGGAGGTGATGTTGCCGGGACAGGTGGATGTGGATCGCATCGTGGTCTGGAACCGTACGGGCGGAGTCGAGAATCGGCTTGCTGGCGCAGTTATTGAACTGCTGGATTTTCAGCATCAGACCATCTGGCAGCAGAAGATCAGTGAAGCACCTTTGCCTAGTGTGACATTCGACGCGGTAGGTAAACGAGTACAGTTGTCACAGGCCGTGGCGGATTACAGTCAGTCGAACTTTGGAGTCGAGAACCTGGTGAAACCCAGAAAAGAAGCTGGTTGGGCAGTGGGCTCGCAGGTTGACAAGCCCCATCAGGCGCACCTCGTCTTTAAGGAGCCGTTGCAACTCAAAGGCAACGAGGAAGTTCACATCAAGATCATTCAGCAGTTCCATATGCCGGGGCTGGTGATGGATCACTTCCGACTGAGTCTTTCGAACGATGCGAAGCTGGCACAACGGGCATCGTTGCCGAACCACATTCTGCAGATTCTGGATTATCCGGAAGAAGTGCGTGCCGGGTTCGAAGTGGATCAACTGGCCCGCTACTACCGCAGTATCGCTCCGGAATTGAAACCGGTTCGAGAAGAGATCGAGGTGCTCAACAAGTCACGCCCCGCAATCTCGGCCCTCCCCATTATGCAGGAGTTGCCTGGCGATAAACGACGCACCACGAGGCTGATGAAGAAAGGCAACTTCCTGAATGCAGGTGAAGTGGTCGAAGCTCGCCTGCCTGCACTGTTTCAGCCTCGCGAAGTGCCAGCGAAGAATGTAAATCGGCTTGATCTCGCCCGCTGGCTGGTACATGCAGACAATCCGCTCACAGCACGTGTCGCTGTGAACCGACTTTGGTCCCAACTCTTCGGAGCCGGCCTCGTCGAGACCGAAGAGGACTTTGGTATTCAGGGCGACTTGCCCAGCCATCCGGAATTGCTCGATTACCTCACCTGGCACTATCAGCATGAACTGAAGTGGAATACCAAAGCACTTCTCAAAAACATGGTAATGTCAGCAACGTATCAGCAGACAAGTCGTGTGACTCCAGAACAGCTGGAAAAAGACCCTCGCAATCGCTGGTACGGTCGCGGCCCTCGATATCGACTGGAAGCAGAAATGGTGCGTGATCAGGCCCTTGCCCTTTCAGGTTTGCTGAGCAGAAAAATTGGTGGGCCTAGTGTCTATCCCAAGCAGCCTGAAGGTCTCTGGCAAGCCGCATTCAATGGCGAACGCACTTGGATGACCAGCCGGGGTGATGACAGGTATCGCCGTGGGCTTTACACCTTCTGGCGAAGGACAATCCCTTATCCTTCGATGGCAGCGTTTGATGCACCGAGCAGGGAGTTGTGCCAGATCAAGCGGGTTCGCAGCAACACACCAGTGCAGGCCTTTGTCACTTTGAACGATCCTGTCTACATGGAAGCAGCCCAGGCCCTGGCACGACGCATCGTCAAAGAAGGTGGCACGACAGTAGAGTCACGTTTGCGATATGCGTTGCGACTGACATTGGGTCGCCCGGTAGATGCAAAGCATCTGGAGACTCTACAGGCGCTGTACCACCGAGAGAAGGAACGGCTGGCGAAGCAGCCTGCGGATGCACTGAAGCTGGCGACAGAGCCACTTGGTGCGTTGCCACAAGAGATGGATGCCGTGGAATTGGCGACCTGGACGGTGATTGCGAATGTACTGTTGAATCTCGATGGCGTGCTGATGAAGGGGTAGCGATTGCGTGCCAGTTGTCTGGTTGTGCTGTTCTTGTGGCTGCCTGGGTCGGTCCAGGCAACGGTCTATTACTCTGGTGAAAAGTATCAGCAGTTGCCAAGTAGCTGGCCGGGCTTTCTGATGGATCATCGTGCCTTGCGGATGGTTGGGATTTCGCTGTCACCCAAGACACCACCATCACTATTGCGGCAGGAATATCAGTCCCACTATGAACGGTTGATCGGGCGGCGTGCACTATTAAATGCAGACGAGCTAGCTGATCTGGGGGCACTTGCCTTGAGGTTGGGGAAGACCGATCAGGCTCTGGATGTGCTGCGACCAGCCGCCAGGCAATATCCCAAGCATTTTACCCTTCAGGCCAATCTTGCCAGTGCCTGGCACATGGCAGGGCAGTGGCAGGAGGCCTTCGAACAACAGCAACTGGTACTCGGCCTTGCGCCAGTGGAATCACAAGCAGTTGAACGGTTGCATTTAAAACTCATGCACGGCCGACGAACGTCCGGCACAGCACTCGATGATCTATTTGGCGTTCACTATTCCAAGGACAACGGTCATCGTTTAGGCAGATTGACAGCGGAGGAACAGAAAAAGTTGCCTGTTGATGCGGTTGCGATGACCCAGCGACTGGCTCTGAGTTTTCCACTCGATGCCCGTCTTCTATGGCAACTCGGTGAACTGGCCGCCATTCATGGCGATCCGGCAACTGCGGGACAATTGATGGATCAATGTGTAGGAGAGTTAGGCTGGTCAGATCCCACGCTACGGCTCGCGCGATCTGCGTTGCTGCAGTCCATCGACCCCAAACTGCTCCCCAGTCAGCAGCAGGTGCAACATGCTGGCCATGCGACGGGGTTGAAGCTGACTATGCGTTCCAAGCGGCCGCTGGTGCAGCAGCCGTTTGATGTCAATCGCCTTGCGGCCCAGAAGCCTGGTGAACCGAGTCTGCTGGCCTGGCCACTGCTAGCAGAGACAGCAGTGGAGCAGTCGCCACAGAGGCTACGGTTTCATCCTTACCTGGAGAAGTTGGAGGGACAGTTGGTGATGCTGACGGGGTTCCTGCATCCGCTCACCGATGATCTTGACTGCACCAGCTTTTTACTGGTTGAGAACCCTATCGGATGCTGGTACTGCACCGCTCCTGATCTGACAGGCCTGGTCTTTGTGACCATGAAGCCTGGCACCACCGCCCGCTTCACGCGTGATGTCATCACCGTCGCGGGAAGCCTGAAGCTTAACCGAAGCGACCCGGAGGAGTTTCTGGTCAATGTAGTGCAGGCGAAGGTGCAGACTGTGAAGTAGCATGACATACGTCGAGTTCTGGGCTTCCAGGGCTGAGTCGAGGAACTGATCTACGGTTTGAAGACTTTGATCGGTACAGAATCATATTGCGTGTCAGCTTCTCCCCCGAATCCCCCTCCCCGTTTTCCGACGTACCATAGAATAGCCACCACAACTCTCCCTCCTCTCTCGAAGGATCAGTCATGGCTCTGACGGCGCAGCAGCGCGAAGCCCAATATGCTCAGGCAGAAGAACTCTTTTTCAAGGAAGGCGCTCTCGGCGGCTTTGCCAAAGGCCTATTCTTCGGTCTGTTCAACTCCGATATCGTTTTCCCCTATCCGCAACTGGCCGAGAAGGAACGGGACATCACTGCAAAGAAGGTTGCAGAGTTGCGCCAGTTCTGTGAGAAGCATGTCGATTCGGTGGCTATCGATAAAAACTGCGAAATCCCACAGTCTGTGATTGATGGGCTCGGGGCGACCGGAGTTCTGGGGGCTGCGGTCTCCTCCGAGTATGGTGGGCTCGGTCTCTCGCAGTATGCCTACTGCAAACTGCTGGAAGTCGTCGGCGGGGCTGATGCGTCGCTCGGCATCTTTGTCAACGCTCACCATAGTATTGGTTGCCGGGCGCTGGTGCTCGAGGGATCTCCCGAACAGCGTGCCAAGTACCTGACCGATGTGGTTAGTGGCAAGAAGATTGCTGCCTTTGCCCTCACTGAGCCCGAAGCGGGTTCTGATGCAGGCAACGTGCAAACCACAGCTACCCCCACACCCGATGGCAGCGCCTATCTCATCAATGGATTTAAGCACTACATCACGAATGGTGGCTTCGCCAGTATCCTCACGGTCATTGCTCGTACACCTAAAGCGGATGGCTCAGGAGATGAAATTACGGGGTTCCTTGTCACGCCCGATATGCCCGGCTTCGAGGTCGTTCTCAAGAACCATCTGAAGTGCGGCGTGCGTGGGACCATGCAGGCCAAGCTCCGTTTTACCAATATGCGTGTGCCCAAGGAGAATATCATCGGTCGTGCTGGCCGGGGTCTGAAGCTTGGCCTCTCAGTGCTTAACTTCGGTCGCACCACTTTTGGTGCCTGCTGCACCGGTGCAGCCAAGGTATGCGTGGCAGCAGCAGCCAAGCATGCCAACACCCGCAAGCAGTTTGGCCAGACGCTTGGCGAGTTCGAGATGGTCAAGAAGAAACTGGCCAACATGGCTGCTGAAACATTTGCCACCGAGTCGTCCACGTATGTGTGTGCCGGTTTGATTGACCGTGGCTCGACCGATTACATGCTCGAAACAGCGATGTTGAAGGTGTGGGCCAGCGATTCCCTCTGGCGCACCGTGAACGATTGCATCCAGATCTTCGGTGGCAAAGCGTACTTCAGTGATGAACCCTACGAACGCATGATGCGTGATGCCCGCATCAATCAGATTGGTGAAGGTGCCAACGATGTAATGCGGCAGTTCATTGCCATGTATGGCTTCGGTACGGTTGGCAAGATTGTTGACAATGCCATGAAAGCGCCGTTCAGCAATATGGGGGCGCTCTTCAAGCTTGCGGGAGACCGTCTCGCCAGCCGGTTCAAGAACCCCAGTGTACCTGTCAAGAACAAGCAACTGGAACCGTACGCCAAGGAACTGGCAGTCCGCGTGAAGGACTTTGGTGTTGCTGTTGATTGGGCGCTGGCACGCCATCAAAAGAAGATTCTGGACAAGGAATATGTTCAGGAACGCATGGCCGATGCAGCTATCGAAATCTTCAACTGTGCTTCGGTGCTGAGCCGGCTCGATTCTGAACTCAGTAGCAACTCGCCAGATGTGGCCAAGAACATGCCCGTTGGTACCTATTATCTCAAGACGGCTAACCGCCGGATCAAGGCCAACCTGGCAGCCATGAGTGATAACGATGATGAGGCTTCCACGGCAGCGGCTAACATTGTGCTGGATCAATACAAGCCGGGCATGACCAACGGCAAGCACTAGACAATTCCAATCCTGTACCCCTGCATCGATTGCAGGGGTATCACTCTCAAGGACTGTCCGGGAAAGCTGTCGCATTCGCATAGACCTGTGCTAGAGTTATTTTGAGATAGTAAGCCGATGGATTTGCCCCGATTGGGAACACAACCAGTCGGAGGGAGTTAGCCCTCGAGACGCCAGATGAGTTTGCCGATCCCCCCGGATGTATTGGTTGCACTCACCGGTCAGCCCGCCGCCGCGTTGAAACAGTGGATCGCGTCGTTACCACGTGCGGATGCAGCAGATTTACCCACCCTGAGCAGCAGATTACAGGAACAAGGCTGGTTAACTGCCTACCAGGCGGGACATCTTGCCGAGGGGCGGGGTGAAGGGCTCGTTGTCGGTCAATATGTCGTCCTGGATGAACTTGGCCACGGCAGTGTGGGCATGGTGTATAAAGTCCGTCACCGCATCATGGGTCGTCAGGCTGCCTTAAAAGTATTCACACCTGATTCGGAAGAGAGCGAAAACTACACCCGATTCATGCGTGAGATCCAGGCTACTGCTCAACTCGATCACCCGAACATCATTAAAGCATACGAAGCAGGTGAGCACCACGGGTCCTATTTCCTGGCCATGGAACTGGTCGATGGACAAAACCTTCAGGAAAAGGTGGACCAGGCCGGCCCGATGAGATGGGAGGAGTCGATCAAGTGCCATCTTGATGCTGCAGTCGGCTTGGGATACGCCCACAGTCTTGGCATGGTCCATCGCGATGTGAAGCCAGGCAACATCATGCTGGGAAAAGATGGTCGCGTACGTGTTCTTGATCTGGGACTCGTCAAGTTCACCCGTGGTCTGAGTAACATGGCAACCAGCATGGATGGCACGGTGCGTGGCACCGCTGCATACATGGCACCCGAGCAGGCGATCAGTATTCGCAATGCTGATCATCGTTCGGATATTTACAGCCTGGGTAGTTCGCTCTACTTCACTATCACCGGGCAGTCGATGTTTCCAGAAAAGACAGTGATGCAGCAATTGCTCGCTCATCAAAAGAAACCTGCTCCCAGTATTCGTGAAAAAGTGCCTGCTGTCCCTGATCATCTGGAAAAGCTCTATCAACACATGGTGGCGAAGGACCCGAATGCCAGGCTGCAGAGCATGGCTGAAGTGATGACAGGATTACAAGCCATCATCCAGGGCACTACGCCGCCAGTGTTGAGACCACCATCCCGAGCTGGAATCTCCACCACGCCATCACCTAAACCAGAAGCCAAAGAAGGCAGCATGAGCTGGAAACGCCTGTTGCCTTTCTGGCGAGACAAACCTTCCACGAAAGGGTAATGCATGCCACCGTTGCATGGCGTCATCCCACCACTCGTCACACCACTGACAGCCGGCGATCAGCTAGACCTTCTTCATCTGGAGAAACTGATCGACTATCAGATGACAGTGGGTGTGCATGGGTTCTTTCTTCTAGGCACTACAGGAGAAGGACCGAGCCTGAGTCACGCAGTCAAGCGGGAGTTGGTGACAAACACCACGCGTCTGGTTGCTGGCCGCGTGCCGGTGCTGGTCAATATCAGTGACACCTCGATCACGGAATCTGTAGCACTGGCACAACACGCAGCTCAATGTGGGGCACAGGCACTGGTGGTGACATGTCCCTACTATTTCCCGTTGGATCAGGAAGATCTGTGGAAGTATCTGCAATCGCTGATTCAGCGATTGCCACTGCCAGTCTATCTCTACAACATGCCCAGCCATGTGAAGGTCAGTCTGGGACAGGAACTGCTGCAACGTGCAGTTCAGGAACCAGCCATCATTGGTATTAAAGACAGCTCTGGTGATCGTTCCTATTTCAAATCTCTTCTGCAACTTGGTCTCGAGCGGCCTGAGTGGTCAATCATGGTGGGCCCGGAGGAATTGTTCGTTGACGCAGTTTCCTGGGGGGGGCATGGTGGTGTGCTGGGAGGCGCCAATCTGTATCCCAAATTACTTGTCCAACTCTTCCATGCTGTACGGGCCAGGGATACTTTGCTGCAGAATACCCTGGTGACGCGGCTGCACTGGTTCCATCAGCACGTACTACAACTGGTACCTCGAACGAATGGCTGGTTGATAGGTCTTAAGACAGCGCTGGCATTGCAGGGACTTTGCGAAGAACGCTTTGCTGAACCGTTGCATGCCATGACGAACGCTGAGCGCACAGAATTGCAGGAACAACTGGTTGCACTCCGGGAAACACAGGAATTCTAACAATCCTACCCGTTGCCACTGATTCATGAAAAGCAACGATATTTTGCACCAACGACCTGCCTGACAGGGAAATTCGAGTTATACTGCATGTGCCGCTAGTGCTTACTGAATCAGGAATAGAGTATGTCCAGTTCCTCAACAGTGAAGGATGCTCCCAAAGTCGATAAATGGGAGTCGGAAGACGAGTTTGAAGCTCGGTTGAACCGTATTCAATCCAAAGTGAAAAGCGGCGAGTTGATCACGTCGGACCCATCCGGCACCGTCGATCGTGAGGATGTCGCCAAGCTCAAGGCAGAGGTCAATACGCAGAAGCAATTGCTGGAACAGGCCCGCCTGCGCATCAAGCAACTGGAATCAGAAGCTGTCAAGGTGATGAAACGGGATGAGGACAACGAGCGCATGCTCGAAGAAAAATCGGAGCAGATTCGCGAGTTGGAGGAAAAGCTCGCCGTTTTTGAGTCAAAGCAGTCGACCGGCATCTCTGAAGAAGAGTTGATAACACTTCACCAGGAACTGGAACGGGAACGCGTCACGCTGGAAGAAGACCGTCAGTCCATGGAGAACCAGTTCCGCCAGTTGGAACTGAGCATGGCGCGGGAACGAGCCGAAATCGCTCGCGAACGCAATGAACTTTCCCGCACGAAGAATGATCTCAAACACAAGCTGGAAGCGCTGGAAAAGAACAGCCAGAAGGACATCTCCCCGATGAAGAAGATGCGGGAGGAACTGATGGGAGAGCCAGTTGCAGCCCTGTTGGCGAACCAGCCTGGTCGGCCGGCGACGAATCTGCCAACCATGCCAGCCCTGCCTGCGCTCAATCGCAAGGCTCCAGAAGGCGAAGACACTCCCAAACGCAGCGGAATTCTGAGTCGATTCCTGGGCAAAAAGGACGAATAACTTCATCCTTCATAATTCCTCCATAATTCAGATGACTTCGACAACGGGGTCGTTACAATCCCTGCAGGTGGGTTTGCTTCACTGGTCGTAGGGAGTTTCGGCCATGTCCATCGTCATGGAACGTGATGTGACTATTTCTTCAGATGGTCGCATTGAAATCACTGCACCAGAAGCCCTGGCAGGAGCCAGAGCTCACGTTGTTGTCATGCTGGGTGATCCGTCACCAGATCGACCACAACTGGCCGAGATGCTGGATGGTTATGCCGTCGCATCGTTCAACCCATCTTTGTCTCTGAGCGTAACCTCCTGATGTCAGTGCTGGATGATCTCTTCGTTCGCTGCCGCGCCGCGAAGCGATCGGCTTTCATTCCCTTCCTTACCGCCGGCGATCCGTCGCTGGAGTTGACAGGGCATGTCGTCGATACTGTCATCAATGCAGGAGCCGATGCTGTCGAGATTGGCTTTCCTTACAGCGATCCGCTGGCGGATGGTCCCGTCATTCAAGCCAGTTACACGCGTTCTCTGGCAGCAGGTACGAAACTGGCAGGCATCTTTGCCGCGGTCAGGCAGTGGACAGGCAAGCATCCTTCCATCCCGTTTCTCGGAATGGTGAGCTACAGTCTTGTCCACCGACAAGGCCCGGAGCAATTTCTTCAATCAACGCGCAATGCTGGATTTCATGGATTGATCATCCCGGACCTCCCCCATGAGGAAGCTCAGTCACTCGCTCCGCAAGCATTATCGCGGGGTATTTCGCTCATCCAGCTCGTCACACCAACCACTCCTGCAGAGCGTGCTGCCAGGATCGCTGGAACCACAAGTGGCTTTCTTTATGTTGTCAGTGTGACTGGTATCACCGGGGCTCGTACCAGTATGCCTGGGCAACTCGCCCAGCAGTTGAGCAGCCTGAGGACAATCACCCGGTTGCCTCTTTGTGTTGGCTTTGGCATCAGTAAAGCAGAACAAGCCAGGCTTCTTGCTGGTCAAGCTGATGGTGTGATTGTTGGCAGTGCCCTCGTGCGTTGTCTCGAAGGCGAGCAGCCCTGGGAAGAAAAGCTCAAGTCGTTGCATCAACTCGCCAGTGAACTTCGACAAGGTTGCGAAGCGATATAATTGCCTACAACTATCAGCTACCTATCACGATGCAGCTCATCGAACCGACAGATCGTGGACTCTACTGTCCCGTGGGGGATTTCTACATTGATCCCTGGCGGGCGGTTGATCGTGCCATCGTCACGCATGCACATAGTGATCATGCCAGGCGAGGCGCTCAGAACTACCTGGTTCCAAACGATGGAGTCGGTGTCCTCAAGCATCGGCTCGGCAGTGACATTCATGTTACCGGCATGTCCTATGGAGAAACCGTCTACATGAACGGAGCCAGGGTCAGTCTGCACCCGGCAGGCCACATCCTGGGCGCTTGCATGGTCCGAGTGGAGTATCAGGGACTGATCTGGGTTTTCAGTGGCGATTACAAGACACAATCTGATCCCACCTGCAAATCGATGGAGCCGGTCAAGTGCCATGTTTTCATCAGCGAATCGACATTTGGCTTGCCCATCTATCGTTGGCAAGCGAGCGAAGTCGTTTTTGCAGAGATTAACCGATGGTGGCAGCGTACTCGCGATGAAGGACGCTGCAGTGTCGTCTTTGGCTATTCACTTGGCAAAGCACAGCGCATTCTCGCACATCTTGAACCGTCGATTGGTTGCATTGGCGTGCATGGTGCCATTGATGCACTTCTTCCCAGTTACCAGGAAGCAGGTGTGACCTTTCCGCCATATGAATTGGTCGATACTCGAGATAAACGACAACTGGAGCGTTTCAGAAAAGGTGGCATCATCGTCGCCCCTCCTTCTGCGAATGGTACTCCCTGGCTTGCGAAGTTTGGTGATGTAGCGACTGCCAGCGCCTCGGGCTGGATGACCATACGCGGGCCCAGGCGGCGAGCCAATGTGGAAACTGGATTTGTCCTATCAGACCACGCTGACTGGCCCGGGCTGCATGAGACTATTCGTGCGACTGGTGCTGAACGTGTTGGGCTCACCCATGGCTATGTCAGCACGATGGTGAAGTACTTGAGAGAGCAGGGGGTCGATGCGTTTCCACTCAGTACCCAGTTTCAGGGTGATGCCGCGGAAGAGTAATTATCCCAATACTCGTGCCAGAAACTGTCTGGTTCGTTCGGTCTTCGGTTGATCCAGAACCTCCGCAGCCGACCCCTCCTCGATGTTGCGACCGTCGGCCAGGATGACGACTTTATCAGCAGCCTTACGGGCAAAGCCGATTTCATGAGTGACCATCAGGATGGTCAGTCCCCTGGCCTGCAATCTTTCCAGCACGGCCAGCACGTCGTGCTTGCGTTCGGGATCGAGAGCACTGGTGATTTCATCACAGAGCAGGGCCTCGGGATTCATGGCAAGTGCCCGGGCAATGGCAACACGCTGCTGTTGACCACCTGACAACTGATTAGGACGATGCTGCATGCGATCTGCCAGGCCGACGTCGGTAAGCAGTTGGGCAGCGTGATCGCGAGCCTCTTTCCAGGGGGTCTTGTTCACTCGCAAAGGCGCTTCCATAACATTCTCAATCGCTGAGAGATGAGGAAAGAGCCGGAAATCCTGGAACACCATCCCTACTGTACGTCGCACTGCTTCCAGAGCACCTGCATTGTTAGCCTGCAACTGATGGCTGCCAATGCTGATCGTGCCAGCATCGAAGGTATTCAATCCATTCACACAACGAAGCAGAGTGGACTTACCTCCGCCGGAAGGCCCCAGCAGGCAGACAGTCTGACCTTTTTCGACATCCAGCGAGACAGCATCGAGAATGGTTTTGCTGTCGATCCGCTTGGTGAGCTGCGAGATCGAGATGAAGTGCTTCGTAGGCAGGGTCTCCTTTCAGGATGAACAAGATGTATATGCAGCAGGTAAGATGACAATAGTTCGATGCATAAGATAATAACATGCAGCGGTTTACTCAGCTCTATGACGATCTCGACGCGACAACGCGTACCAATGATAAAGTAGCGGCACTGGAGCGTTACTTCCGGGAGGCACCTCCGGCCGATGCCATCTGGGCCATCTATTTTTTTACCGGTCGCCGGTTGCCTCGGGTGGTGAACAGTACCCGTCTGCGTGAGTGGGCTGCCGAAGTAGCGGGGTATCCGGGCTGGTTGCTGGATGAATGTTATGAAGCAGTAGGCGATCAGAGCGAAACCATCGCGCTGTTATTGCCGGATCCGGTGAAAGTGGAGCCACCTCCGCTCTCCCAGTTTATTCGGGAGCGTCTGTTACCCATGAAACGCTGGCATGAAGAGCGTCGGCGACAGATGGTCGAGCAAACCTGGAAGGAACTCGACAGCAGGCAGCGGTTTCTTTTCCACAAACTCATGGGAGGCAGCTTTCGAGTCGGAGTAGCGAGGACGCTGGTCGTGCGGGCTCTGGCACAAGTGGCTGGGATAACACCGGCTGTCATGGCTTATCGCGTCATGGGTGACTGGGAGCCTACAGAGGCGTCGTATCATCGTTTGATGCAGCCTGAATCGGTGTCGGATTCGTCCAATGATGCCAACAGCAGGCCGTATCCATTTTATCTGGCTTCGCCACTGACCGACTCGTTCGCAGAGCTGGGAGAGATTCACGAATGGCAGATCGAGTGGAAATGGGATGGAATCCGTGGACAACTCATTCGCCGCAGGGACGATATCCTGATCTGGTCACGTGGTGAAGAACTGATCACCGATCGATTCCCCGAGATCGTGCGCTGTGCGGACATGCTTGTGCCTGAAGGCACCGTGCTCGATGGAGAACTGCTTGCCTGGCAGGGTGATCAGCCTCTGCCATTCAGTCTGCTGCAGCGGCGCATTGGTCGCAAGTCAGTAACGCCGCGCATCATGAGCGAAGTACCGGTAGTTTTCCTGGCATACGATCTGCTGGAATGGCAGGGGGTTGATCAGCGTAATCAACCACTCCACGTTCGGCGTCAACTACTGGCCGATTGGCATGCACAACATCTTCACGAGAGGCTTCGACTTTCCCCGGTTCATTCACTGGATAACTGGGAAGCTGCTCAATCACTTCTAGCAACTTCACGTGAGCATCTCACAGAAGGACTGATGCTCAAGCGGCGAACTTCCAGCTATGGCGTCGGGCGAACGCGGGGTGATTGGTGGAAACTGAAGATCGAGCCCTTTCACATCGATGCGGTGCTCGTGTATGCACAGAGCGGTTCTGGCAAGCGGGCAAGCCTCTTTACCGACTATACCTTTGCCGTGTGGCACGAAGGTGAACTGGTGCCGGTGGCGAAAGCCTACTCAGGACTGACTAACGAGGAAATCAAAAAGGTCGATCAGTTTATCCGGAGCAACACCCTGGAACGGTTTGGCCCCGTACGAGTCGTAAAGCCAGAACTGGTGTTTGAACTGGCCTTCGAAGGCATCCAGTCTTCGCCACGTCATAAGTCGGGAGTCGCAGTCCGCTTCCCCCGCATGGCCCGCTGGAGGACTGACAAGAAACCGGAAGAAGCAGATACCCTGCAAGGCTTGCAGTCATTGGCTCTGCACAAGAAATGATCAGGGTGATGGAGGTGGACCACCAGGCCTGCTGCGAGCCTCGGCTTCCAGTCTTTCTTTCTCCTGCAGCATCTCCTGGGTAAGCTTCTCCATTGCCTTCCTCCGAAGTTCCTTTACTTCAGGTGAGTTGTCGTGACGATGCTGCTTAACCAGCATAGCCACCAATACCAGGAGTGGTGTACTTCCGAGAATAACCGCTGTCAGGCCTCGCCACAGCTCGAATGGTTCCTGCGCAAGGAGCCAATACCCCGAAGCAACAATGAAGCCCAGGGCGAGCATGCAACCCAGCACGATTCCTTTCTCATTCCTGATCGCAGGACGCCCTCCACCCAGAAACATGATCAGGAGAAAGAACATGATAAATCCACCCAGACCTGCCAGTCCGTAGTACAGTACCCAGCACAATTGTTCCACGAGACGCCTCCTTTCGAAGAAAACGTGTGTGGCACAAGCATACTATGCCAATCTCATTCGTCGTTCACAAGTGAAGGAAGAAGCTAACTTTGATTGCAATCTTTGTCAGGCTCCTTTATCCTTACTTATGAAGAGTTCAACGAGGCGAGGATGCGATGCTCCCCCGCTATCAACCAGTAGCCTGGCGACACCTCATTGGCATGGGATGCCTGTTGAGCAGCTTTACCCTGGGTTTCGTGGCTGCCCAGCAACCACCCCAGAAAGCTGCACCGCCAATCCAAATGAACGCAGGCCTGCTTCAGTTGAATGGGCAAATAGTCATTGGGCCGCAAGGCGTTGACACCAACAAGGAGACGGGCAGCCAGAAGGTGAAGCTTCCAGTGGATCCCCGTGCTCGCCGCAAGGTCGAGGAAGCACGTCGATTCATCGATACGCAGGATTGGCAAAGCGCGGTCAAAATACTCCAGTCACTGCTGGATGCCAGCGAAGACAATTTCCTGCAGGAAAGCGAAGGGGATAAGGGGCGTCGGGTCAGTGTGCGTGCGGAAGCCAATCGCATGTTGGGCAACCTGCCCCCGGAAGGCAAGCGATTCTATGAACAGCAATTCGGCTCTGTAGCCAAGCTGGCTCTCAAGCAGGCCAGGGCACAGGCAAATCCCCAGGCGATGGCTGAGGTAGCTCTGAAATATGTCCACACGCAGGCCGGCGCTGAGGCAGCAGCCTGGCTTGGTGCGTATCACCTCGATCATGGTCGCTACATTGTTGCTGCTCTGTGCTTTGAGCGACTCCTGTCACGGGAACAGGCTGGAACCGAGTTGACCATCAGCACTATTTACAAAGCAGCTATCGCTTTTGAACGTGCTGGTGACGTAAACAACCGTGAACGTGCCTGGAAGATGTTGCAAGCTCGGCTCAATCAGCCGAATGAACGCCTTCCTGTCGCGTTGCGTTCCTGGGATGAAGCCAGGCTGAAAGCGTCGCTGAGTTCCATCGCTCAAGCTCGAGTGCAGGACTCTC
This sequence comes from Gemmatales bacterium, assembly GCA_046350055.1. Lineage (GTDB taxonomy): Bacteria > Planctomycetota > Planctomycetia > Gemmatales > HRBIN36 > JAEUIE01. Next base: position 2,583,336 of record JAXMBC010000001.1, read on the forward strand.
AGACCGATTGGCGACTGTTCATGGGCAGTGCAGATCGTACGGCTCGCAGCAACAGCACATCGCCTTTCATGGAGCCCATGTTCCCGAGCCTGTCACTCACGGAACCAGGAAGCACGCGAAATGAAATAGAACAGACTTCCAAGAAGTTGACGAGTTGGGGTGTGCCGATTATTCCCGGTTCTCATCCCATCATCGTGAAGAATCATGCCATCTTCCGCACTCTGGAAGGTATCACCGCGTTCAATTTGAAGACTGGTGTCAAGGCCTGGGACAGCCAATCGGACGCCAGCCTGGCTGCATCCATGCGTGGACAGAATAATGTCGACCCGGAATCCATCAATTACCTCAGTTACTATCGCGATACCGCTCCGTCCATCATTGTTGAGAATACTCTGCTGGGTACATTGAGTGCTGACAATGAACTGGTGTATGCAGTCGAAGACCTCGCGTTGCCGCCCTATGTAAGCATCACTGGCATGATGTGGCGAGGAGCTGGGGCGAATCAGCCCAGGAATCGCCATGGCGACTTTCATGCCTGCAATCATCTGATTGCGTACGACATTGAAGGTGGCCGCGCCGTCTGGTCTATAGGCACCAAGTTGCCTGAGCAGCCATTCTCCGACATGTACTTTCTCGGCCCGCCACTGCCACTGGGTGACAAGCTTTATGTACTGGCTGAGGTACAGGCTGAGATCAAGCTGCTTTGCCTGCAGAACATCAAGACCATGAAACCGGGGGCCGGGCAAACGGATGAGTTCGAGTACAACGTGGAACTGGTCTGGTTGCAGCCGCTGGGAGTAGTGGACCGTCGTATCACCGAAGAACCGGTGCGTCGTTCCCAGGCTGCCATGCTATCCTACAGCGATGGCATCCTGGTTTGTCCCACGAATGCCGGTGCGGTCGTCGGGGTTGATCTGTTGACGCGATCCCTGGTTTGGGCATTCAACTACCAGCATGAAACAGTGCGAACCGATTCCAATGAGGCGGATCGCCCGGGCGGCATCAATGGCCGCATCATTGGCCGATTGCCTCCTTCCACTGAAGCACCAACACGTGGAGCACAATGGTCGTTTGCCGCACCGGTGGTCAGCCAGGGAAAAGTTCTATTGGCTCCGCCCGATGGCAACGCCCTGCATGCTATCAACCTGCGGGACGGCACAGTTGCCTGGTCGGTGAACCGTGTTGATACCAGCAAGGATGCCCTTCCTCCCGATTACTACCTCGGCGGAGTCTTCGATCAAACTGTCGTACTGGTTGGCAAGCAGAATGTTCATGCACTCGACCTCAAGACAGGTAACAAACTATGGAACGTCAATACAGGGATCCCAGTTGGCCGTGGTATTGCCAATAACGACACCTACTTCCTTCCCGTCAAAAGCAATGAAGTGGTAGGGATCAACCTGAAGTCTGGAGCAATCACCTCACGCAGCAAGGCACGCCACCGGGAACAGCTAGGCAACCTTGCGCTGGTTGGCGAACATCTGGTATCTCTTAATCACCTCCATCTCCTGGTCTACCCCATTGAGGCTGTGAAAGAGCGGCAGGTGGCGGAGCGTCTCAAGACTAATCCCAATGATGCAGGGGCGTTGATCGATCAGGGGGAATTGCATTGGCAGCGGGGCAATGTCGCAGTAGCCATCGATCACTTCCGCCGGGCCCTGAAGAATAATCCTCCCTCCGATTTGCAGGCCAAGGGAGAAGCCAAGCTCGCCGATTCTCTATTGATACTGCTGGAGAAGAACTTTATTGAGCATGAAAAGGACCTGCCTGAATTAGAAAGACTGACGGTAGCATCGGCAACTACTCCCGAAGAGCGATTGGCACTTGAGGAACGCAAGGCTCGTTATTATCGCCTGGTGGCTCGCGGGCGGGAATCGCAGGGCAGGGTGGAAGAGGCGCTCGCCAGCTATCATGCGTTTGCTCAATTGGACGACAAACTGATTCCCAGTCCGGATGATGTACAGGTTCGAATCGTGCCTCGTGTCTGGGCGCTTGCCCAGGCGCAGGGAATGGTCAAGCGATTAAGCCCGGAGATGCTGACGAAACTGGATGCCATTGTGCTGAAGCAATGGGAACAGGTGAAAGGTGGTTCTCTCGAGGCAATCCGCGCATTCACCGATTTCTATGGTGAGCTGGGCACGGTCGGCCAGAAAGCGCAACTCCAGTTCGTCGAAATGCAACTGGAGAGCAAAGACTTCACGAGTGCCGTGCTGCGATTGATGCCGTTGCTCCACGTTTCCAACATTGAGATTGCCGCCAGGGCCCATGAAGCCATGGCACGTGCAAACATACGACTCGGAGAAATGGAGAACGCAGCCTATTACTATCGCATGCTCGCCCGCAAGTACCCGAATGTGGAGGTGCGTGCCGGCAAGACTGGTAAGCAATTGCTGCAGGAACTCTCCACCGACAAGCGATTCCTTCCCTACCTGGATGAGCGTCAGGGACTTTCCAATCTGCAGAACTTCTCCATCGACAAGATGGATTATTCACAACGTCAGCAGATCGGTTACTCCCGTCAATCTATTGGAATGTTCACAGCTACCTTCTCTGCCCGTGAAGAGGTGCCTCCCTCGTTGCGGCGGTATTCGTTGGAAGTTAACACTGACAACAACAACCCGACACTCAACTGCAATTACATCTTGCGAGATCTGATCACCAAGAAAGACCTGCAAAAGCCCAGGTTTGCTACTGCAATAACTGGGTTCTATGGATTACCCCAGGAAAGCGTTTTGCCGACTTACCAGATGTGCGGCAATGTGATGGTCTTTGCGTGGGCGGATGCCGTTGTGGGAATCGATCCAGTCCGAAAGAAGGAACTCTGGGCGATCAATGTCACCGGAGACGACAAACAGGATGTCAACCAGCGGGAAGGACGCATTCTTCCGGTCAACGAGATTCCTGGGCGGTTTAAGCTGCAGAACAACAACAATACATTTGAAATCCTCGGCACGTACGGTCCAGGTTCGTCCAATCGTCTGTTACTCACGGTGCGATTGGAAGGATTGATCTGCATTGACCCGCAAACAGGTGACAAACTCTGGACACGCTTCGGTATCAATCCAGGCATGGAGATGTTTGGCGATGATGAGTATGCCATCCTCTTGCCACCCGCCGTTGGTCGCAGTGTGGAAGACAAGCCAATGGCGATTCGTCTGCTCGATGGGGAAATGATCGAACTACCCAACGAGATTATCGAGCAGAAAAAGTCAGCAGTGGCTGTGATGGGTCGCAAACTGCTGGTACAGCATGCAACTTCGGCTACCACGGTGGAATGGCAACTCCTTGACCCGGTGACCAGGCAGTGTCAATGGAAGAAGTCACTGGCCCGGGATGGTACCATCCTGCGTGCAGCCCTGCCTTCTGAACTCATTGGCTATCTTGATCGCGAAGGCAAGGCGCAGTTATTCAACCTTCAAACTGGTAATCTGGAGTTGGAGACTCGACTGTCCCAATCCAACTCTGGTTTCGCGCAAGCTCATTTTCTGTTGGATGACAAGGAATGTTATATCTTCTGTTGCACAGGCCTCGAGCAGACCAGGGAAAAGGGCCGCTTTCTAATGCTGACTCAGTATCAATGGCTTCGCAGTGTGCCTGTGCAGGGGCCGGTTGCCTGCGTGAACATGGATAATGGCAAACTGCTCTGGGAGGAACAGTTCCCGTTGCAGTATGTTGTGGTTCATCGTTTCAGAGAACTTCCCTTTCTCCTGTGCTCTGCAGTGTTGCGAAAGATGCAGGAAGGGGAAAAGCCGTTAAATGTGCCGAATGCTAACTTCCTTCGCGTTCGAAGTGAGTATGGCATACAGACAGAGTTACAGTGTTTTTCCAAGCTCACCGGCAAGGCGATAGTCGTACAGGATAAACCGGAGATGGAGCCTTTCTCTGGTCGAGTCTACAATAACGTAGGGTTTCAGGAGTTACTGATTGAACACCATACAGGTCGCATAGAGTTGCGGTCACCCTCCCAATCGCTCTCCTTCGTCATTCTCGCCAATGCCCTCGCTGCAGTGAAAAACAAATAGACAGGAGTGATCATGATGAACTTCCCTGCACGCTTTTGCTCATTGCATCTGACGCTCGGTATTGTCGTAGTGAGTATCCTGGCATGTTCAGTGATCCAGGCGGAAGATCCCCTGACCAAGGAAGAGCTGGAGACGCAAAAGATCACAGCCAAGTACCGCCAGGTGGTGGAAGCAGGGCTGCAATGGCTTTCCAAAAACCAGTCACGTGATGGCCACTGGGATGTTGCTCCTGGTGGAGCACATCCAATCCCTATGACTGCGCTGGCGGGACTCGCGCTCCTGAGCGAAGGGAGCACCATGTCGCAGGGCAAATACTCCAAGGAAATTGAACTGGCAGTTGAGTATCTCCTCAGTCGTGTGACCAAGAAAACTGGACTGATCGGCGATACCCGGGATCAACGTGAACAGCAGCGCTACATGTACGGTCACGGTTTCGCGACTCTGTTTCTGGCCCAGGTCTACGGTGAAGAGCCGGACGGAGCACGTCGTAAGGAGCTGGAAAAAGTACTGACCCAGGCAGTGATCTATATTGGCAAGGCTCAGACAGCACTGGGTGGATGGGGGTACCTGACTGCTGCCGAGGGTACTGACTTTGATGAAGGCTCGGTCACTATTACTCAGCTTCAGGCGCTCCGGGCCTGCAAGAACGCCGGCATTCCCGTCCCCAAAGAGGTGATAGACAAGGCAGGAGAGTATCTTCGCAAGTCTTCCGTGATCTCCAGTCGCTCCTCTGATCCCATGCTGGAAGAGGCAGGCGTTACCTATAGTCTGCGTGGTGGTGGCGGTGGTGGCATTCGCCCTCCCCTCACGGCTGCAGGCATTTGCTGCCTCTTCTCATCCGGCGAGTACAACAACGAGATGGCTTTGAAGTGGATCAACTACTGCCAGCGCAACATTCACGTGGACAACTCTGGTCGCGACAGTTTTGGGCATTGGGAATATACGCATCTCTATTACTCGCAGGTCCTGTATGTGCTGGGTGAGGATAGACATGCCAAGATGAGGCCCGACCTGGCCAAGAGAGAAGCCGAAGGCGAAAAGAAACTTCTCAAGTGGAGTCGTTACCGTGAGGTTGTCTATGGCTACCTGGCAGGGAAACAGTCTCCTGATGGTTCCTGGAATTCGGGTGCGGTGGGACCGGTCTACTCCACCGCGCTGCACCTGATCATTCTGCAACTCGACAAGGGACACTTGCCAATTTTCCAGCGTTAGTGCCACTGACTAGACAATCGTTCGGCCAGTCGTATCAACGTATCAAGCACACCAGGCCAATTGAGAGCAAGCATGAGCGAACAGACCACCGCCTCGCTGGGACATGACGATCTGGCTGAAGCCAAAAAACTGCAAGAGGCCTTTGCCAACATCCGCCAGCAGTTGGCGCGTGTCATTGTGGGGCAGGATGCGGTGATTGAGCAATTGCTCATCGCACTCTTCAGCAAAGGGCATGTCATACTCGAAGGCGTGCCAGGCCTGGCGAAGACACTGCTGATCAGCACTCTGGCAAAATGTCTTTCGCTGGAATTCAGCCGCGTACAGTTTACTCCAGATTTGATGCCAAGTGACATTACGGGTACGGAAGTGATTCAGGAGAATCGCACGACCGGTGGCCGCGAGTTCAAGTTTCTGCAGGGCCCCCTGTTCGCCAACATCATCCTGGCTGATGAAATCAATCGAACACCACCGAAAACACAGGCAGCGCTGCTGGAAGCCATGCAGGAACGGCAGGTCACTGTGGGCCGCACCCGGCACCAGTTGCCCAGTCCCTTCTTTGTTCTGGCCACACAGAATCCGATCGAACAGGAAGGTACGTATCCACTGCCCGAAGCGCAGCAGGATCGCTTCATGTTCAAGGTCTTTGTGAACTACCCAAGTTTCAAGGAAGAGTTTGAGATAGCCCGCCGTACCACGGGACTGCAAACTGAAGAACTGCAGCCGATTCTTTCCGGGGAGCAGATTCTTCAGCTGCAATCGCTGGTGCGCCGGGTGCCAGTAAGCGATCATGCGATCAACTATGCGCTGGCATTGGTCAGGCAAACCCGTGTAGTGCAGGATGGCGCCCCAGATTACGTGAAGAACTGGCTCGATTGGGGTGCCGGTCCTCGTGCCGTGCAGTTCCTGATCCTGGGAGCCAAGGCTCGGGCGTTACTCTATGGACGCACACATGTGCAGACGGAAGATCTCGCAGCACTGGCGCTGCCTGTACTACGTCATCGCATCCTCACCAATTTCGCTGCCGTCTCGGAAGGTGTCACGACGGACAAGGTCGTCGAACGAATTGTGAAAGACACGCCGCTGAAAGAAACCGACCTTACCCGTGACGCAAGATTCCAGAAGATCTTTGCTACATAAGGAAATCGCTTGCCCAGTACGTCTACCGATCCCCGGCGTTTCCTCAGTCCTCAGGCAGTCTCCCGCATTGCCCGGCTCGATCTCCGCGCCCGCCATGTCGTGGAAGGCTTTATCAGCGGCATGCACAAGTCGCCTTTCTTCGGCCACTCGGTCGAGTTTGTTCAGCATCGCGACTATACACCTGGCGATGATATCCGCCACCTTGACTGGAAAGTCTGGTCGAAGACGGATCGCTTTTACATCAAGCAGTTTGAAGCAGAAACGAATCTGCGAGCGATGCTCCTGGTCGATGTCAGCGAATCCATGCGTTATGGACGCGGACCGCTGACCAAGTATGACTATGCCTGTACGCTGGCTTCTTCCCTGGCCTATATGCTGCTGAGCCAGGGGGATGCAGTTGGCTGCGTGACTTTTGATGGTCAGGTGCGTCATGCGGTGCCTGCCCGCAGTCAGATGACACATCTTGACGCGGTCTTGCAGACGCTTCATGTCAGCAAGCCGACAGAGAAGACAAATCTTAATAGCATCCTCAGCCGGGTGACTGAAAACCTGCCGGGACGGGGTATGGTGATTCTGTTTTCCGACTTGTTCAGCGATCGTGCCAGTTTCTTCGCCGGCCTTGATCTGCTTGCCCATCGTCGGCATGATGTCATCGTCTTTCACGTTCTCGATGAAGATGAAGTCAACTTTGAATTCCAGGGAACGACCAAGTTCCTGGGAATGGAAGCTATGCCTGAACTGGTCTGTGATCCCCGGGCGCTTCGTGAAGGCTATCTCGAAGCAATGGGAGAGTATCTGGATGAAGTCCGCCGAGGCTGTGCTCAGCGAGGAGTCGAATATGCATTGGTCAAAACCAGTGACTATTTCGATGCGGTACTAGCACGATTCCTCTCCGCACGTATGGCTCTGCGAGGGCGTAAATAAATCGCACGTAAGGATGCTGCATGCTTGAGTCTGTGATGAATCCGTTTGCCTGGTGGGGGCTGCTTGCGGTGGCTGTCCCCATCATCATCCATTTGATCAATCGCTTGCGTTACAAGCGGATCGAATGGGCAGCGATGGAATTTCTGCTCAAGGCCATGCAGAAGAACAAACGCAAAGTGCTGATGGAGCAGCTCTTGCTGCTGTTCCTGCGCTGCCTGCTCATCAGCCTCATTGTCCTGCTGATTGTCCGTCCACTCTGGCTGCTCGAGGGTACTGGTGCGGAAGCAGGTTCGTTGCATCATCATCTGATACTGCTGGATGACAGCTTTTCGATGAATGATGTTGATAGTCCTCGTCAGAATGATGGCAAGACAGCCTTCAAACGTGGCACACAGTTGCTCAGCGATCTGGCAGCGGCCCAGGCTGCCAGCAATGCTGCACATCACTGGACCGTGCTCACCTGGTCTAATCCGGCGGTTCCTGAGTTTGGATTGCCTTTGACAAACGAAAAGCCGGAGGGGGAGCGTTTGACAACTGCTTCTGCTGGCCGACTCAAGGACCGCCTCGATGATCTCAAACCCAGTTCCCTGTCACTCAGCCCTCTGGCAGCGCTGCAACAGGTGATCAAGCACCTCGATACGATCAAGGATGGGCGAAAGCATCTTCACATCGTCAGCGATTTTCGCAGTGTCACCTGGCGTGGAGCGGGTGATGAAGTGTTTCAGATTCTCTCCGATCTCTCCCGGCAGGGTAAAGTGCGAGTGCAGATGCACGATGTAGCGCAACCCGGGCGCAGTCTGGTCACCAGCGATGTCCCCCCGGCACATGGCAATCTCGGGTTTGTCAATCTGACTGTCAAGCCGCGTCGCACTCCGGACAGCATTGTGAGTCTGAATGATCTGCCATTGCGAGTTGTCACTCCTCGCCTGCCTTTTGATGTGCACGTCACCATCAGGAATTTTGGAGTTGCCGAGCATAGCAAGGTGAAGGTTCTGTTGCAAAGTGATGGCACTCTCAAGGCTGAACGGGTGCTTGATCGCCTTGCCGGTGGTGAAGAACGCACTCTGGTATTCAACCTGGAATACGATGTCGATGAAGCAGTTGGCATGAAAGCGCTGACAGCACGACTGGAAGATGCTGAAGGGCGGGATCACTTGCCGGTGGACGATGTTCGCTTCGGTTATGTGGAGTTGCGTTCCAAAGTCAGTGTGCTGGTGATCGATCCTGAAGCCCGCAATAGCAATCAGGTCGGAGTCGACTCACGCTATCTTTATGCTGCTCTCACGGGCGCAGCTCGAACCGGTATTCAGCCGGAAGTCATCACGCCCCGTGAGTTGAGTACCCGCCGTACGCTGGCTGGGTATGCCACGGTCTATCTGTTGAACATTGCTGGTGTGGGTCGGAGCGAAGGCGATCTCGATGAAGATGGATGGCGGTTGATCGAACGCTATGCGCGAGGCGGTGGCAGCCTGGCATTTTTCCTGGGACCTCGTACCAACGTTGCCAGTTTCAACGACAAACTCTTCCAGAAAGGGAAGGGTATCTTTCCTGCACCGCTGCTGCTGAAACCAGATCCGGAAGGCCGGAAAAACAGTCCCTACATCGATGAAGAACCGGATAAGGATGACTATGGAGCCAAGTTGCGTTTTCTCAAGACTCACCCGGCGTTCCCTTTCACCGGAGAGATCGCTGATGCCTTCGCCCGGTTCATTCATGTCAATCGTTACTTTCGTATTGATCCGCAGTGGAAACCATCACCTGGTTATGAAGTCCTGGTGCAGCTGACGAACCGTCGACCGCTGGTGTTCTATCGAGATCAGACTCGCACCCTGATTGCTGATCTGGCTTCTGTCGCTGCTGAAGTGCCGGAAGGCAAACTCACCCAGTATGTTGCGAAATTGCAGGCCAGCATCGAAGATGCAGACAAGAAGCGTGGTCGCAAGGGCGAACTGATGGAAGCATTGATCGGGGCACTGGGTGAACCCGCCGCTGCCAGCTTCTGGAAAGACAAGAAGCATGCTGAGTTGCAGAAGAAATTGCGAGACCTTCTGGACATATTGCAACAGGGTGATCCAATTGTGGTGGAAGCACCAATAACTGGAGGCAGTAAAACGGGACGTGTAACAGCTTTCCTTTTGCCCGTCTCTCCCACCAGTATCCAGGGGAAAGATTACGGCTGGCACGATATGGCTGCGGGCGATCTGGCACAGTTCTTTTTTGTTCCCATGATTCTCGGCCTGCAGGAACATCTCGCATCGCAATCACGTGCATCGGAGATGACCAATAATTCCCTGATCGAACAACAACCTCTCGAAATCCGCCTCGATAAGGACCGCTATCATCCCCAGGTGGAGGTGTGGTATCAGGGTGAAAAGGAAACTGTATCCACCAGAATCGACACCATTAATGGTGAGCGTGTCAAGCCACTCGGCGAGATACCGGCTGATCCTTCAGGGAAAACCGAACAGTATGACTGGCTTGTCAAAGTCAAGCCACTCAAAGGGCCGGGACACTACCGGCTCAAGTTTAACCAGGTGAGTGGAGCTTCTGCTGCCAGTACTGAGGTGCAGGGTGAAGCAAGCATCAGAGTGGATACGTCCAAGATCCCAGAAGAGCGACCGCTGGCATTCAATCTCGACAATCGACAGGAAGGCAACTTGTTGCGTCTGTCAGAAGACCAGATGCGCGAAGCTTTGGCAGATGGTCTGGTCAAAGGCCCTTCACGCTCGTCGCTGATTGAAGCCCGCGAATATGTCCAAAGTAAGACTTGGTTTGTCAACAATGCGCTCGAGTCCCAGGCCAGCGAAGCATTGCAATCACATTCCTGGTCGGAGTACTCCTGGGTACTGCTGCTCTTCATCGGGCTGCTCATCCTGGAACAGTACCTGGCAATGAAGTTCAGTCATCACCTGGCACCATAACCCCTTGCACGAGGAGCGACGAGATACAGACGCAGAGAGTGATTCAGCGTGACCAATCGCACTGAAGCTCCAGTATGCTATCTCTCACGAATGAACCCACGTCCCATCGAACGCATGGAATTCGTCTGGCGGCGACTGGAAGAGCCTGCTGAGCTCTTTGGTATGCCGCTCAGTTTCGATCCGTACTGGTGGCTGGCTATTGCCATTCCGCTTCTGCTGCTGGCATTTGCTTTCGTTGTGCTCACCTATCGGCGGGAAAGTAAGACTATTGGTCCGAAGTGGTCTGCCATACTTGGCATACTTCGAGTGTTTGCCTATCTGACCCTGTTTTTCATCTGGTTGCTCCCTGCCATGCGACAGGTGAAATACAGTGAGCAACAATCCAAGGTGGCACTGCTTTTCGATATCTCCGCCAGTATTACTGAAACCAGTGACAGGACGGCAAGCGATGTGCCGGGCGAACTTCTCCTGACCCGCCAGGAAGAACTGCTGGAATTGCTGAAACAGGCAGTGCCAGTGACAACCGGCACCCCGACCCCACCCGATTTTCTGACTCGCCTGCTGAGCAAGAACCCGCTGATCTGTTATCGTTTTGGTGAAACTCTCGATTCCACTCCGTGGCTCGTTCCGAACTTAGCCGAGCGTCCCTCGTTCCTCCAGTGGCAACGGCTGCTCCAGCCAGCTCGAGTTACCAACTGGAATGAACTGCCTTCGTCCGAAACCCTGACAGACCTCATCAAGCTGGCAAACGAAGCTGATGCAGTAGAACCTGCGAACCAACAGGTCCGACATAAGGCACTGGTAGAAAGTTTGGATCGAACCTGGACCGAGAGACAACAGGCAGCCAGCAAGCTTGCACAGCGAACCAATCCTGGACTGGCACTGAAAGAACTGCTTCAGAAAGAAAAAGGCAACTTGCAGGGCGTCATCGTTTTTTCTGATGGCAAAGCCACCGCGGGCAGTACCCAGGACTGGACGGAAGCCATGACCTATGCTCGCAAGGAAGGAGTCCCGGTTTTCACAGTCGGATTAGGCGTTGCCCAGTCCATCCCGAATCTGAGAGTAGTCGATGTACTCGCTCCAACTCGCGTGCAACCTGAAGACGACTTCCCGGTGCGTGTTGCCATTGATGGAGACAATCTCCCTGCCGGCCAGGCAGCCACCGTGGTGTTACAGGTAGAGAGACCCGGAGAGAAACCAGGCGATTTGCCTGCTCAGCAATTGAACCTTATTCAGGGTAGTGGCAACCAGACTCGTGGCACTGCAGAGTTCCGCATCACCAATCCCAAAAAGATCAAGGGCGACTGGAAGTTCAAGGCCCGCGTGATTGCATTGCCAGGGGAGCGCACTCGTGCCGATAACGCCAGCGAGGAAGCGACGATCGTCAAGGTGGAAGAACGCAAACTGAGCGTACTCCTCTTTGCCTCCGCTGCCACCAAGGAATACCAGTTTCTCCGCAGCCTGATGGCTCGCGAATCAGAAAAGTTTGATATCAGTATCTGCCTGCAGTCCATGCAGAACGGCACCGTGCAGGATATCGACCCCAGTCGTTTACTGGACCGCTTCCCTACGGAGCTCCGTGCCCGTGATGCGGATCCGAAGAATCTGGGAAACTACGACGTCATCGTGGCGTTCGATCCAGACTGGCGGTATCTTCTCGCTCGAGAAGAAAGTTCCGGGAGAGAATCATCACAGGAGTTGCTGCGTCGCTGGGTACAGGATCAAGGTGGCGGCCTGATCACCATTGCCGGTCCCGTTCACACCTTTAACCTAGTGCGCGATGCGGAACTCAACATTATTCAGAACCTCTATCCCGTCATTTTTGACGACTCGCCTGACGCATTGCACATTCTGGATCGGTCCAACCGGGAACCCTGGGCTTTGAATTGGGATCCGAGTGCGTCCAGCCAGCCGTATCTTGACCTGACCAATTCGGGCAGCCCGGCCCGCTTCTTTGATGGCTGGGATCTCTTTTTCGATGCCCAGCGGAATAATGAAACCAATCAGGTCGAGTTCCCATCAGTTCGTGGCTTCTTCAGCTACTTCCCGATACGACAGGTACGGCCCGGTGCACAAGTACTGGCCCGTTACGGTGACCCTAACCGTAAAGCACAAACACCCAATGGCGAACGCCAGCCTTTCTTCGTTCTTTCGAAGTCGGGCAAAGGCAACGTCTTCTTCATTGGTTCAGGTGAAACTTACCGACTGCGCAGTTTCAGTGAACGTTTTCACGAGCGATTCTGGACAAAGCTGATGCGAGCCATGGGAAAGCGTGAATCCTCGCGTGGCCTCTTGATGGTGAGTAGTAGACACAATGAAGGTGATACGATCCTGGTGGAAGCAGAATTACTGGACAATGACCTCCGTCCGCTGCAGAACGACGCCCGGACACCCGTTTTGCTGAAAGTCAACGCACCACCCACAGTGACCGATGTTCCGAAAGAATGGAAAGAAGGTCTGCCCATGCTGCCTGACAAGGGCAAGCCTGGCGCTTTTGCTACCCGTTTTAATGCCAGAAACGCAGGTAAATACAACGTGGAATTGCGGGTGCCTGGTACGGGGGAGAAGTTGACAGCGAACTTCATCGTGGAATCGAGCGATCCTGAGCGCGACGATGTCCGCCCGGATCATCCACGGCTGCATCGATTGGCATCTCCCAGTCAGGGTGTCAAATTACTGGATGAGACCAAACGAGCTTCCTTTATGGAAGCTTTGGCAGAAGCCAGGAAGCTCATGCTGCGCGATGCCCAGACGGCTCCCGGTGGCGTGGCAGCAGCACTCACTCCGGAAAACGATCTGGATCGTCTTTACTTCAACCTGAACACGATGCAGTACATTCCCGAGTGTCTGGACAGCAATATCGTGCCTTTCACCTCCGAAGGGCGAGTGTATGATCTCTGGGACAAGGGCATTACTATCTTCCAGCACCTGGATGATCCAGAACAAGCGAAAGGTCCGTCGTGGGCCTTGCTGCTCTGCACTCTGTTGCTGGGCAGTGAATGGTTGATCCGCAAACTCCTGCGACTGGCGTAGGAAACTGAACCGAAGAGAGCTTCGCGAGGAGAGTAACTCAGTGTCCACGCTGACACCACCACGTTCAAGCCAGAAGCCGTTGCCTCAAACGTTGCAACAGCCGCTCAGTCGTCTGCATGCCGCCATCCGGCGGTATGTGGAACTGGAAACTTTGGCGTTGGTGGTTGTGGCCGTCGTGGTCTGGGCTGCGATGTGCCTCATCATTGATTGGGGCATTTTGTTCAAACTGTTCGGCTTCGACTATGTGCGGGAAGGGACCACGAGCCTGCAGGCATTCCTCCGTGGTTCAGCTCTCTTCATCCTGATAGCAGGATTAAGCTTTCTGGTGCTCCGCTATTTGGTACTACGATTGATCAAACCAATTACCACTTCCGATCTGGCAATGGCAATAGAGCGGCGCTATGGCAATCAACTTGGCGACCGCCTGGTCACAGCTGTGGAGCTCCACGACTGGGAGGCAGCTCGATCCCAGGGGTACTCCCCGGCAATGATCGAAGCTACCACCACTGATGCCGAAAGAGCGTTGGCGGATGTATCAGTGGATGATGTGCTCAATCGCCCTCGACTTCGGCGTCGCCTTTTCATTGCCGGAGCTTGCCTGGTTGTAGCTGTTCTTTCATTGCTGCTGGTTCCGGAAGTTACAGCAACTTATCTGGAGCGCGGGCTGCTCTGGCGCAATGTCACCTGGCCACGCACCACCGTTCTTGAACTCGCAGACTTCGTGGATCGTGCCAAAGCCGTCCCCTTTGGTACGGAACTGAAAGTGACAGTCCGCTCGGCCAAATGGGCCCTGGCAGATCGCACTGTCAGCGAAGGCTGGCGGCCGCTTTATCCCAGTGACCTGACTAGCAATGCACCCGCATGGGAATTGGAAGATCTCACTGGTGTCACGGATTTCCTTACAGTACTGCCCGCCGGTTGGCAGTCGGCTTCCTTGGATCAGCTCGAATCCAGGCTTAGCGAGGGAGACGCCAGGCTCCAGCGTGAGTTGGGTCTTGCCCTCATCCGTCATCTTCAGAATTACTTCTGGGAACATCGACAGGATGGTGCCACCTTGCCAGCAGCGCTGGCATCCTACCTGCCAGAGAAACTGAAAGCCATGCCTGTAGAGGAGCAGAAAATTGCTCTCGCTACTGCAGCCTCGCTGAGCAGCTCGGACGCAGAACGTATTTTGACGGGGTTGACAGCGCTTCGGCCCACGACGGGCGACATGGCCCTCGCCCTGGTTCGAGTGGGAGCCACTCCCGCACCCTGGCCGTTGCCACCCTTGTCGCTCATACAGAAAATGGCATTCGACCGTGACAGCAACATGAATGCTTTTGCCATGCCCGAACAGGATAAACTGCTTCTCCCTCCATCCTGGCAGAATGAACCAATTCGCGACCTCGCCAAACGCCTGAAGTCTTTCGCGGCGGAAGAGTCAGCTGAGTCACTTGGATTGCGAGTCAAGGAGCGTGGGGTTGCCATCTTTGCCGAGTTGGCACAACGTGCGGCTCGAACACGATTCGCCAGTCGCAAATCCTTCCGGGAACTCACAGTGCCGGAGAAACTAACTCTCGAATTTGAAAACCAGAATGAAGGTGATGATCGCACTCGTGGACGTGCCAAACGAGGGCAACCGGAACTCAAACGGATCGCAGGTACCAATGAGTTTGCATACGACTTCAAGAAGATGGAAAGGCCTTTGCGTTTGCGGGCTCTGGTGGGCAAGATTACCACACCCTGGTATCGAGTAGAGGTGAAACCACTGCCTGTTCTCAAGTCGCTGGTCCGATTCCATGAGGAGCCAGGCTATCTTCATGGCAGCAACAGTACTGTAAAACTCGGTCCGCTGGTACTTCCCATTGATGGTGAGGAATCCCGAGCCACCGCGCCTCTCGGGGCGAACGTCTGGTTCGAAGGGGAAAGCCAGAAGCCTTTGAAGTTTGTGAAACTTACCACGGAGAATCCTGCTGATGCTCCAATGGTTGAATTCAAGCCGGGCGAAACGAAGTTCATCTTGCGGCCCAGAAACAAGCTCAAGGACGACCTCCGTGCAAAACTGGAATTTGCTGATATGGATGGCATTGTGGCCAGCCGGACGTTACTGCTTATTCTGACACCCGACAAACCTCCTGAGTTTGGCAAGGCACAGTTCGAAGCAGTCAATCGCAAATTCATCACCAACAAGGCTTTGTTGCCGTTGAGCATTGCGGTACGTGATGACGTTGGGTTGCTCGGTCTCGAGTACGAAGTCAGCCTCCAGAAGAATGATCGTACCCCTGTCTTTGAAGTGCGAGTTCCATTCCGGATCTTCTCGCCAGTACGTTTTCACGAACATCAGCCAGGTGGTTTGCAGTTTGAAAGCAGAGATGATTTGACACTTCCGCGCATACTTGCACAACTCAGTGGCAACGAAGGAGCAGATCCCCTGCATCTTCAGAGTACCGCAGGCCGATTGCCAGCCGGTTGGCTCAGTGTGTTCCCGCCGCTCCATGTCAGTTTCCGTCGTGAGTTCAACCACGACTACGTGGATCGTCAGCTGTTTGGTCCGGTGCTGAATTACACCGATGAGTACCTCGACACACTTCAACTGCGTACTGCCCTGGGCAAGCCTTCCGGCGAACCGCTGCTTGATACACCGTATCGACTGGTGGTCAAACTGGTGGCTCGCGACAACCATCTCAATGAACAGCAGTCAGCATCGCAGGAAGGCCGCGCCAATGAAGCGTTTGAATTCAATGTCGTCAGTGAGCAGGATGTGCTCATAGAAGGTGGCAAACGGGAAGAAGACCTCCGAGACAAGCTGGAAGAATCCATTGTGGCTCTCCGCAAAGTGCGCAGCAGCCTCAAAAGGATTCGTGATGAGATCGATACCCCCACCCCAGCAAGGGATGAGGAGGTGCGTCGGGGGATGAACGATGCTCAGGACGCCACGAAGAGTCTGGCCCAAATCAGAGGGCTCATCGATGAGAAAGTACTGAGGGAATTCAGGCAGATTTATCGCGAGTTCGCCCTGAATCGAGTGGATGTACGTGTCCTGGACCGCATCGACCGTCGTATCTGCCAGCCACTGGCAATTCTCTTGCAACCGGAACAGCTTTATGCGAAGCTGGAAAACAGCGTGGATACTCTCGCCCGCCGTCTGGAAACCGAAGGTTCCTCCCTCCCCAAAGGCCTTTTGAGTGACCCAGTCAATCAAGCCGACCGCGTCCTCCAGCGTCTCGATGAGATTCTGAACGATATGCGGAAACTCATTGAATTCAACGAGGCTTTGCGTGTTTTGCGTGACCTCATCAATAATGAGCAAAAGCTTGTCGAGGAAATGAAGAAACTAATCCAACAAAAACTCAAGAATGACCTAGATGACAAGTGATCTGAATCGTCGATACTATCAGTCAGGGGAATTCGAACGCAGACGCAAAAAAGCAACAGAAGATCCTTCTCATTCTTTTTTCGTTTGTTCACGATTTTCCTCTCGCTGCTGAAGTTGATACCACCCCTCGCAGAATTGCGGGGTACAATAGTGGTGGAGGTCGGTGATGCGACGGATGGTTCCAGGCCTGCTGCTCTGTACGATGCTTGTCTTCGCGGCCATGTCGTCGGCTCAAGACACGAAGCCGGATGGCAAGATCAATCTGGCCGGCACACAGGATGATATTGCCCGCAGCTACAAGGCCCTGGAAGGTACTCTCATCAAAATAGCTGGCAAACTGGAACGAACTGGCACTAAAGAAGGTGTTGAGAAATCTCGTATCATCCTTCGTGCCTTGCAGGAAGCCCGCGAGAAGGACATTGCTCCCAATCTCTCACAACTGGCTGAGGTTCTCAAAGACCCTGATGTGACCAAGCTGCGTAATGCTGTAGAGAAAGGTGGAGTGGTCAAGCAGGATCTGGAAACACTGCTGGCAGCACTTCTCTCCGAACGTTCCTCCAAGGAACAGGTCGAGTACCTCAAGAACCTGGTGAAGGAACTCGAAAAGGCGATTCGTGATCAGAAGGTAGCCATCAGCAAGAATCAGTCGAACGCTGTCGATAAGGAAGACGCGAAGAAAGCACAAGAAGTTGCCGAGAAGCAAGTGCAGAAGATTCTGCAGCAGATTCGCGATCACGAAGCCAAGACTCAGCCTAAGTCGAGCGACCCTAAAGACAGCAAGCCCAACGATGGTAAAGCCAAGGATGGTAAGCCCAAAGACGGAGAATCCAAGGACGGTAAGCCGAAAGATGGCAAACCCAGCGAAAAGGACGAAAAAGATAAACCTGAACAGAAGACTGCCCCGAAAGATCAAAAGCCCAAGGATAGCAAGCCGAAGGATGGCGAATCCAAGGACAGCAAGTCCAAGGATGGCAAGCCCAAAGACGGCGAACCCAAGGACGGCAAGCCGAAAGATGGACAGCCCAAAGATGGAGAACCGAAGGACGGCGAGCCCAAGGAAGGTGAGCAGAAGAAACAGCAGCCAGGCGAAAAAAAGGATGAGGAACAGGACGCTGGTGTGCCACGCAAGCGCATTCAGGATGCACAGGACTCTCAATCCAAGGCCAAGGACAAGATCGACAAGAACGAACGCAAGGATGCCCTGAACGATCAGGAAGATGCCAAGACCAAGTTGGAGCAGGCTCGCAAGAAGCTGGAGGAGATTCTCCGCCAGATGCGGGAAGAGGAAATCGAACGAGTCCTGGCTGATCTGCAGAAACGCTGCGAGAAGATGCTCCAGATGCAGGAGATCATCAATGCTGGCACCAGGCAGGTGCATACCCGCATCCAAACGCTCGGCAAACCCGAACGGGAGGATGAACAGAACAGCCGCCGTCTGAGCGAAGAACAGGACAAAATCGTCTTCGAAGCCGACAACGCTATCGCAGTCATCGAAGCGGAAGGCACCGCAGTAGCCTTTATTGAGGTCTTCCATCAGGTACGCAACGACATGATGCAGGTCAGCCGCCGGCTGGGCCGTATCGATCCTGGTCCCGAAACACAGATGATCGAAGACGACATTATTGTCACCCTGAAAGAAATGATCGATGCATTCAAAAAGCAGCAACAGGAGCAGAGAGATAAGAAACAGAACGAACAACAGCAACAAAATAACAACAATCAGCAAGACCTGATTGACAAACTCGCAGAACTTCGGATGATCAAGGCCATGCAACTTCGTGTCAACGTTCGTACCACGCAGTGGAGCAAGCGTTATGAAGGCGAAGAGGCACGTGATCCCCAGATTGTTCAGGAACTGGGCGAACTGAGCAAACGCCAGCTTCGCATTTGGAATGTCACGGACAATATCGCCAAAGGGAGAAATAAATGAACCGTTGTGCCAGCCGGCTTCTCGTCGGCGCAGCCCTGTTCGCTGTCAGTATCCCTCTCCAGGCAGATGAAAAGCCAAAAGCTCCATCACAGGTCCCTCCATCGCTTGGCGCCATCCAGAATCTGGGTCAGATCAAAGCTCCCACCCTGGAACAGGCTCGTGATGTTGTGGAGCGATATGTAACTTCTCAGCCAGATGGCGCTGCTAAGTGGAAAACCATTGAGCCACTGTGGATCGCCAGCGATTCCCGAACCCTTCTCGATCGGACCATTGACAGCCTGGCTCTGGCCGATGCCAATATCCAGGGATTTGTCTCTGCTATCCGCCAGCAACCCAGCACGCTGCAATTGCAAGCTCCGATTCTGAAAGATGAACGCTATCCTGCCTTCGTCAAGCAGAATATTCGTCTGTTCCTTGCCCGTAGTCTGACCAACAAGCGACTTCATGAAGATGCCCTGGCACTGCTTCGTGGCCTGACACCTGAGTCCCTGGTCGATCCTGCGAGTTACTATTTCTATCGGGCTGTCTGCGAAAACAAGCTTCGCCTGAAGGAAGATGGTCTAGTCTCCACTCATCGACTGATGACCTCGATGCAGCAGAGTGCTCCCGAGCGCTACCTGGTTGTCGCCAGCCTGATGCAGGACGAGATGCTCAAGTGGGAAGATCAGGATCTCGGTGATATTGCCCGTCGTATGGAAGAGATCGAAGCCCGCCTTGACAATGCTCATGGTGGAGCCAAGACCCAGCAGAAGCAAAAAGAAGTAGTCGACATGCTCGACAAGATGATCAAAGATCTTGAAAGCCAGTGCCAGCAGTGTAACAAGGCAGGTGCTGGTGCGGGACAGCCCAAACCTCAACAGCCTGCTGGCGACAGTAAAATCATGAATGGGGCTGGAACGGGCGAAGTGGAAAACAAAAAGCTGATCATCACTGCTGAAGTCTGGGGCAAAATGCCTGAAAAGGAAAAGGTGAAGGCCCTGGAAGCGGTGAATCGTCAGCTTCCTCCTCACATCCGTGAAGCTGCCGAAGGCTTCAGCAAGAAGCTGCAATCGGGTGGCAAATAGTCCCATCGTGATGGTACAATACGAACAGGGGCACGCTTGCCGTGCCCCTGTTGTGTTAAGGGCTGGTGATGACAAACCTTCCGAGTACCTGTTTCCTGCTGCTATTCCTTTTTACACCCGCCAGCGCCGGTGAAGTACGCACCATTGATGGCAAGGTTCACCAGGGCGAAATTGCCTCCCTCGAGCCAACCGAGGTCAGACTCAAATCGGCTGAAGGTGACAAGATCACCACCTACCCATTGAAAGAAGTCATCTCCATTGACTTTGGGTTGCAATCGCGACCGGTCACGCGGGTGCCCTATCTGCGTGTACGTCTTGTTGATGGCACACTGCTGTATTGCTTGACAGTGAACTTCGCTGACAAGTCCATGAAACTGCTGCTACTCAGTGGCCAATCGCTCACAGTCCAATTTGATCAGGTGCATCATCTTGCTTGTGATGCACAGGATACAGCATCGTTACAGGCTCTGGATACCCTGCTCATCGATAGCCCCAAGGCTGATGTCATTCGTGTGCAAAGTCGTGAAGGCAACGCCATCGAAGCTTACGAAGGAGTCATCCTCGGCGTGAACGATGCAGGCAATCGATTACAGTTCAAGGCCCGTGGATTGGACACTGTCTCGAATCTCGACATCGCCAGGTTGCGAGCCATGCTCTTTCAGCGTGCCAGCACAGGCGTAAATGACAAGGCAGTTGCCCGTATTCAGGATTCCTTTGGCAATAACTTCACTGCTACCCAGTATACTTGGGGTGATAACTGGTGTGATGTAAGGTTGCAATCCGGTCAGCAACTGAAGCTGCTCCGTTCCACAATTACGCGGTTCGATCTGACGCCGGGAAAGATGGTCTACCTCTCTGACCTGGATCCGGTCAAAGTCGAGGAAACGCCAATTCTCTCTGAGCTTTTTCATTACCGCCGGGATAAGAATCTGGAAGGAGGCCAACTCAGCGTGGGTCGTCGAGTCTATCCCAAGGGCCTGGCTCTTCATTCCCGCACGGTGCTCGAGTACGATGTGACCGGCTATTCCAGTTTCCGGGCTGTGCTGGGACTCGATGATGCCATGGCAGGCAGTGCCCATGCCGTTGTTCGTGTCGAAGGCGATGACAAGGAACTGCTGAACACCGTTATCTCCAGCCGCGAGAACAAACCACAGGACCTGCTCCTGAATATCAAGGGTGTCCAGAAACTGAGACTGATCGTTGATTATGGCGAGGATCTCGACCTGGGCGATCACATCAATTTCGCTGATGCCCGTCTCATCAGGTAAGGGGAGAGGTATGAAAGCAATCGTGTTCCTCTCACTCGTGACCATCTCATTGCTGACGAGTCTGACAGCGCAGGATACGCCGAGTGACGTCAAAACCGCCGAAGCCCGGCGCATTGCTGCAATCGAGAAAGTACGACCCTCTATCGCTGCCGTCTTTGGTCCAGGTGGTGGCGGTGGTGGCTCCGGTGTGGTCATCTCTCCCGATGGTTTCTGTTTGACCAATTTCCATGTTACCCAGCCCTGCGGTAACTTTCTCTACTGCGGTCTGGCTGATGGCGTACTGTATGAAGCAGTCATTGTCTCTACCGATCCGGTAGGTGATGTCGCGCTGGTTAAACTGCTCCCGCAGGAGAAAGACAAGCCTTTCCCGTTTGCAGCAATGGGTGATTCCGACAAGGTGCAGATTGGTGACTGGTCGATTGCCATGGGTAATCCTTTCCTGCTTGCTACTGACTTCACACCCACGGTAACATTTGGAATTATCTCAGGTACCCACCGCTACCAGGGACCTGCGGGTATCATCCTCGAATACACCGACTGTCTGCAGACCGAAGCTTCCATCAATCCCGGTAATTCAGGGGGGCCACTCTTCAATCTTGACGGAGAAATCATCGGAATCAATGGTCGTGGGTCTTTCGAAAAGCGTGGCCGTGTGAATTCAGGTGTAGGCTATGCAATTTCCATCAACCAGATCAAGAACTTCATGGGACATCTGCGTGGCGGTCTGAATGTCGATCATGCCACACTGGGTGCCCTGGTGAAAACAGAAGACGATGGCCGTATGCGTGTAACACGTGTGCTTGAGAACACCGACGCCTATCGGCGCGGCTTGCGGGAGGGTGATGAACTGATGGCTTTTGCCGATCGCAATATTGGCAGTGTCAACCAGTTCAAAAACGTGTTAGGAATCTATCCCAAGAGCTGGCGGTTACCCATGGTGTTCCGTCACATGGAAGATGATAAGGATACTATTGGTGCAAAGCGGGAAACACTGGTGCGGTTGGCCGGTGTACAGGCCCGTGAGGTGAAAGAGGACGGCAGCAAACGGGAAAGAGAGCAGCCCAACCGTCCCCCCCCGACAGCTGCACCTCCTAACCATGCCGGTCGTAAACTTTACAAGCGCAAGACCGGCTTCACCAATTACTACTTCAATGAGCTGGAACGGGATCGCGTCCTTAAGGCGTTTCAATCGCGAGGCAACATTGATAGCAAAACGGGAGTCTGGAATTTCTCAGGAGAAGTGATCCGGCCTATCAAGAGCCTGTTCAGCATGTCCCTGGATGACAAACAGGTCAGCATGAAGATCGATGGCAAGGAAACTGCCATTGAGCCAGTGAAAACAGGAGAGACGCCGGAGAATCTGTCGGTGCCTCAGGGAAGTGGTGGTCTTGCCATGGCACTCTTCCATTGGCGGCGATTCCTGTTGCAGCGGGAGAAGGGTTTTGACGCCGCCTTCTTCTATGCCGGGACTGAGCCGTTTTATCCTACTGGACAGTCGAAGGAAATGACGCTGGCTGATGTATTGCAAAGTGAGTATGCCGCCACGACCTGCAAGTGGTACTTCGACACCAAAACGGGCGAACTGATCGGCTGCGAATGCTGGCTGCTGCCTGATACCGATCCCTGTGAAATCACTTTTCGCGAGTATGCGGAGGGGATTCCCCGGCAATGGATCATCCGCCATGCTGACCGGGAGTTTGGGCTATATCAAGTGAAGACGGTTAGCCTGACAGAAGGAAAGAAAGTGGAAGATAAGAAAGAGGAAAGCAAGGAGAGTAAGAAATGATGCATACCCCCAAAGTGGCGATAGTTGCCCTGTTCCTTTGCTGCTTCCTGGTCCCGCTTCCGCTGCAGGCCGATACCTCCTTCGCAGGTGTAGCTCGTGAAGTTAACCGCAAGATGGTAAAAGTCTACGGTGCGGGTGGTTACCGGGGCGTGAACGCCTATTGCACCGGTGTACTCATCTCCAGCGATGGCTACATCCTCACCGTTTACTCTCCTACACTCGATACTCCTAACCTGCGCGTGCACCTGTACGATGGTACCAAACACGCTGTCGAACTGGTTGCTGCGGAACCGCAGTTAGATGTCGCGCTGCTACGCATCAAGGAACGGGAGACTTTCAAGGATCAGCCGCTGCCCTTTGTGGACTTGACTAAACTGCCCCCCGCCCCGGTGGTGGGAGACTGGGTACTTGCTTTTGCGAACCAGTTTGAGGTGGCAGTGCGTGATGAACCAGTCAGTGTCCAGCGTGGTGTGATCGCAGCCATCGTACCATTCGCTGGTCGACGAGGAATCACAGAAGCCAATTACAAGGGTATGGCTTACATCGTGGATGCTATTACCAATAATCCAGGCTCGAATGGTGGTTTGCTCACGACTCGTCGTGGCGAGCCGATCGGCCTGATCGGCAAGGAATTGCGAAACACCCTTACCGAGACGTGGGTGAATTATGCCATGCCGTTACCTCCACTGGCAGAGTTTGCTGCCAAGGCTATGAAAGGTCAGTACAAGCGGCAGCTTCGTGAAGACGACAAAGTACTGGACGACAAGAAAGCGTATCACGGCATCACTCTGATAGCCGACGTGGTGGATCGTACTCCCCCTTATGTGGAAGATGTGGCTGCAGGATCACCAGCGGCCCAGGCGGGGTTGCGAATCAATGATCTGCTCATCTTTATTCGCCATCCGCGCACCGATTCGCCGGAAGAACTCGACGAAAAGGTAGTGAGTAGTTGCAAGTCATTCCGCGAAATCGTTGCTCCGCTATCTCCCGGTACTCGACTCAGTCTGGTGATACGACGCGATGGT
Organism: Gemmatales bacterium; assembly: GCA_046350055.1. Taxonomy (GTDB): domain Bacteria; phylum Planctomycetota; class Planctomycetia; order Gemmatales; family HRBIN36; genus JAEUIE01. Next base: position 2,607,013 of record JAXMBC010000001.1, read on the forward strand.
CAATTGCTTAATCTCGAAATGGTGTTAGGCAAACCCCTGGCACCAGTCACGCTTCCCAAGAAGTAGCCAATGTATCGCTATCTTTCGATTGATGTACTCCGTGGCGTCATCATGATAATCATGGCACTTGACCATGTGATCGGGGCAGTGTCGTTTGAACATGATGCAGAAGTGTCATTCGTCAATAAGACGTTTGCCGGATATACCAGTGCTGCCCAGCGCCCCGATGTAAAACTGGATGGATACAACAGCGATGTGCAGCGGTGGAGCCGGATGGCAACACACTTGTGTGCTCCAGGATTCCAACTGCTGGCGGGCATGGGACTGGCCATCTCGGTGGCTCGCGCAAAGAAGAACGGTGTCAGTGGTGAGAAAATCACCAGCGACCTGCTCACCCGGGGCATCGTGCTGATCTTTGCTGACATGATCCTGATGTTGCCGGTGTTCAAGCTGCCGGTATTCTTCATGGTGCTGGCATGCATCGGGACGTGTACCCTGTGCTTTACGGTTCTACGGTTGTTGCCCAAGCATGTGATAGGGCTGGTGGGGGTGGGTATCATTCTGGCTGCCCCATACTACAAAGGGCTCGAGTTTATCAACGCCGGCTTTCCGGGTGCTACTCGATCGGTTTTGCAGATGAGTCCAGAGTACTATCTGCTCAACATCTGGACCCAGGTAGGCTTTGGTGCTGGCAGCCTCGGAAATATGTACCCGGTACTACCCTGGCTTGGACTGTTCGCCATCGGCTGGTGGATCGGCTTACAGATGCTGGAGACCACCATCGAGGAAGGTGTGCTGCGTTCTGCCACACGACTCATTGCAAGTGGCATGGTGCTGTTCATGGCAGGGTTGGGACTGCGATTGGCCGATTGGCGTGTGGCTGAAGGCATCCCCCTGAGTGGTGCAGGTCTCTTCGATCCAGGGTTCTGGCAGTTCACCAAGTATCCGCCATCATGGGTGTTCATCGCACTAACTCTGGGGGTGTTGCTGTTTCTGCTGGGCGTGTTCCGCTGGCTGCTCGATCGTTCTGATCACACTCCTCTCTGGGCGGCGTTCATCACTGTGTATGGCCGCACAGCCCTGTTCTATTTCATTGTTCACTTCTATGTTGCAGGGCTGATTGCCCTGTACCTGGAAAAGTACCACGGTCTGACGCTTTTCCATCGAATGTCCTTCGGCCAGGCCTATCTCGTGTGGCTGTCTGTGCTACTCTTGATGTGGGTGCTCTGCTTCGGGTACGATAAATTGCGGCAACGCTATCGCACAGTGTTGCGGTATTTCTAACGAGACTTCCATGCTGAGTTGCCTTTTACTCACCCTGCTCATTCAGCCTCCCAGCGATCTGGATGCCTCCCTCGAGCAAGCAACCAAAGCCGCTCTGGCACGTATTGCTCCCTGCGTGGTACAGGTGCGTACTGTTGGCGGCGCAGAATTCGTCGGCAAACGTGAAGGCACGGTGCAACGAGGGGCCGGGCCAACCACGGGTCTGATCGTATCCAGCGATGGCTACATCCTTTCCAGTTCGTTTAACTTCGCCAACAAGCCTGCTGCCATCACAGTAGTTGTTCCCGGCAAGAAAGAACCGCTTGCTGCCCGGGTGATTGCTACCGATGAAACCCGTATGCTCACATTGCTGAAAGTGGATGCTGGTGGTCTGCCAACATTTGAGTCTGTACCTCGCAAGGATCTCAGGATCGGCCAGTGGAGTGTGGCTGTCGGCCGAACCTGGAGCGATAGCCAGAACACCATGCCCTCGGCCAGCGTGGGCATTATCAGCGCCCTCGATCGGGTTTGGGGCAAAGCTTTGCAGACGGATGCCAAGGTTTCGCCTGTCAATTATGGTGGCCCATTGATCGATCTCCAGGGGCGTGTAATCGGCATCCTCGTGCCGCTGGCTCCCCGAGGCGAATCGGATACTGCCGGCGTAGAATGGTACGATTCTGGTATCGGCTTCGCAGTCCCTATGGAAGATGTGTTGCAGGCGTTGCCAAAACTCAAAGAGGGCAAGACGCTTCGCAAAGGACGTATAGGCGTCCTCATGAAGAATGATGATCCGATTATTACACCCAGCGAAGTCACTAGCGTGACACTGGATTCTCCTGCCAGCAAACTCGGCATGCAGCCAGGCGACAAGATTGTTGCAGTTGATGGCAAGCCCATCAAGAACCAGGCCCAGTTCCTCCATGCCATGGGCCCCAAATATGAAGGCGACAAGGTCTCACTCAAGATCAGGCGAGAGGACAAGGAACTCAATTTCGACAATGTGGTTTTGACAGGTCAGCCTACCAGCCACACTCATGCATTTCTCGGTATTCTGCCCGTCCGCGATGACAATGAAAACGGAGTGCAGGTACGTTATGTCTATCCCGAATCACCAGCTGCCAAGGCTGGTATCGAAGCTGGCGACCGCATCATGAAGTTTGAAACGGCTCCCTTGAGTGATCGTATGATGCTGCAGGCGGCACTCAGTCGTCAATACCCCGGCACCCGCATTAAACTGGATGTCAAGAAAAAGGGTGGCAACAAAACTCTGACCGTAACCCTGGCAGCGCTGGATGACGCTATCCCCATTGGTGAACTAGCCACGGGTACAGCCAAAAAGGCTCTAGCCCAGCGTAAGCCTCTTCCGGGCATGCCTCAGCAACCCGGCGAACCTCCCGGAAAGAGGCCACCGGCCAAGGCTCCTGAAAAGGCTCCCCAGAAAGAGTTGAATGCTCCTAAGCCCAAGACCGGGTTCTTTGAAACCAATGATACTACCAGTGGCCGGACCACCTGGTATTACGTTCCAGAGGATTACGATCCCAATATTTCGTATGGCATTGTCGTCTGGCTGCATCCCGCTGGCGACCCCATGTCCGAAGGGATCCTCTCCGTATGGAAGCCAGTATGTAATCAACATCATCTGATATTAATGGGACCCAAGGCTGAGAACACCCAGGGCTGGATGACCAGCGAAGCGGACATCATTCAGCAGGAGATCAGAGCCCTGCGCCGGCAATATACCATCGATTCGCAGCGCATCGTTGCCCATGGATTACGCCAGGGTGGGCAGTTCGCGCTCTATCTGGGTTTTGATGCCCGTGACCTCATACGAGGGGTAGCTGTTGTTGGTGGAAGTCTGGCCCAGCCTCCCAAGGAAAATGTTCCTGAACGTCGTCTGGCGTTCTTCCTGGTTGCTGGCGATCGTGATCCGCAAATCGAGGTGATTCGGGCTGTGCCGGGCAAATTAAAAGAGAACAAATTTTCGGTCATGTATCATGAAATTCCAAACCAGGGGAATGGCTATATCAACGAAGTTGCCATCTTTGAACAACTAGTGCAATGGATTGTCGGACTGGATCGCCTCTAATGGCTGACAATTGGGAAACCCGATGGGCTGCACAACCTGCAGATCCCTGTGAAGCCGAGCACGAGCCAAACGTGCCTGCTGCAGATACCATTGTGTTCGCTGCAGTCACATCGAAAAGTCGCCTGGAGGATTTCAGCAACATCAAGCCTGTTGCCACAGGTGGCATGGGGCATGTGCTGCAGGCCCAGCACAAGAAGACCAAACGTCTTGTTGCAATCAAATATCTCAAACATTCGATCTTCAGCGATCAACGAGATCGTGCCAGGCTTGAATACGAAGGCGAGATTATCGCCAAACTGGATCATGTTAATATCGTCCGACTCTATGAGAGTACCGAACAGGATGGCACGCCGATGCTGGTCCTGGAATGGGTGGAAGGGGGCACTCTTCAGCAGTTTGTGGAAGCGAGAGGCCCGTTGCCTTGGAAAGAAGCTCTGCAACTGTTACTTACAATAACCAGGGCGATAAAATATGCACACGAACAGCGTGTCATCCATCGTGATTTGAAGCCCAGTAATATTCTGATGACTTCAACTGGTACGCTGAAGATCACCGACTTTGGGCTTGGAACAGTACAAGGGCGGATGCAGGATGGTTCACTGCCTCCTGGTGCAGGTAGTGTTGCCTTCATGGCACCGGAGCAAATGGATCATCCTGAATTGGTCAACCACCTGGCAGACCAGTTCGCCCTGGGTGCAATCGGTTATTATTTGCTGACGGGGAAGCCGATACGCAGCACTGATGATGATGCGACTCGCGCAGTAGTAGCTCTTCCCGCACAGGAGTTGCAGTGGCCTGAGAAACTACCTGCAGATTTTCGCGCCATTCTGGTGAAATGTCTCGCTAATTCTCCCGCAGAACGGTACAGCAGCACTGCCGAACTGGAGCGGGAGCTAAGTCATTTTCAGGAGGGTCGTCCTGTAGAAGCGCGTCCATCGGGCCTGATGCGACGCATTGCCCTGCTGGTGAAGCGTACCCCCCTGGTATCTGGTCTGCTCACTGCCTTTATCGTTACTGTAGTCATCGGTGCAATGTGGCTATGGTCGATGTATCAGCGGAATCAGATTGAGAAGGAAAATGCCCTGCGACTGCTCCGTGAAGCTGTCGCGATGCTGCGTGACTTCACAACTCTGGGTACAAGCGAAGCCAGCAGTTCGACTCAAACCACGCAGTTGCGGTTACTCGTGCAGATGAAATCGCTGGAATATTACATGGCTTTTCTCGAACGTCCTGGCAGTGTAGACCGAAACGAAGTGATCATGACCATGGCAGAAGCGGCTGCAACATTGTGGGAACTGGGAGATCGTGAAAAAGCCGCCCGGTGCATTGAAGATGCACGCATGCTGATGGACGGTATTGTTGAAATGCCTCTGAAGCAGCAGTATCGATGGGTATACTATTGTGCACTTTTTGATGACAATCCAGTAACACAGCAGATTGGCTTTATGCAGGCTATGAACGCTCAAGCGGCACTGTACGCGCTCCATCGGGAAGACGGCGATAGTGAACGTCTCTTACAAGAGTATGTACAGAGTGCATGCGCGATAGGGCGGCTCTATGCACAGCAAGGTGATCATCACAACGCAAATATAGTTTATCGCGCTGCCCATGGATTACTCACGGAATCACCCCACACACTCGCATTGACGCAGTACCTCCATGCTCAGGTATTTACGGAAAACGCACAATCAGTCTTACAACTCAATAATCGGGTACATACAGATCGGTGGTTTGCGCAAGGAAATCAGTTCTTTCAACTTGAAAACGAACATCAGTGGAGGATCAATGGTTACACTTCTCACGTGCTGGAGTGGAGAAGAAGTTATGCACAGTACCTCACAGAGCGTGGCAGACATGCTGCGGTGGATGTGCTGACAGAACTGGAAAGAACACTTACTGACTCAGGTACTCTGCCGCTTGCCCCGCACGAACGCCTCCAGCATTTACTGTCTACACAATATCGCCAGGCAATTCTCTGGTTGCGTGCCTATGGACAGCCTTGTCTGGCTGCAGCCATACTTCAGAGAATGGACGATATTCTTTCTCAGCTCTCTCGCGAACAGCAGTTAAGCTGGCGGAAGTCGCTGCTGTTATTGCAACTTGAAACGGATGTAGCCATGCAGTTACCCCAGCTGGCACTCATGCGTACAAATCGGTTTGCAAGGGAAATGGAGTCCTTCTCTGAAGTGGAGCGTGTGACAGCTATTCTTCATTTGAGCGACCTGATTCCCTCTGCTTTGCCAGAAGATGCATTCCAGTTGAATCAGCATTGTCTGCAACTCTCACATCAACTCCCTGCTAAGTTATCCACGAAATCCCTGATGCTGGCATACCTCATTCCCAGGCAGTACCGTCAAAACTGGAAATGGGAATGTTCCGGTGACATTGACAATAACCCATCACGTGAAGCTGAAGTATGTCGGTTATGGCGAAGTATGGAACACGGTCAGAAAATAGAGCCAGATGATGAATGGGAGGATGGTCGTTTGCAAGGCATTTGCGACTTACTGGAAGCACTTCAGAAGCCAGGTTCGCTCACAGCCAAAATGGTAACAAGCACCCTGCCATATCGAATTAACGATTTAGTACATTATCGCCTCTATACGAAGCTATGTCAGGCAATTGGCATTTCTGCTCAACTGTCACTGCCGTCGCCGTGATCGGCCGCCCCGGCTGCTTTTCTTCGGCGGATTCAATGCCTTCAGGATGAAATAGGCCAGTTGTGCCATGGATGTCAGAGTTGCTCCGACATAAGTCAACGCAGCAGCTTCCAGAACCTTCCCGACTACCTTGTCTTCATCTTCTGCTACAAGACCTGCCTTGATCAGGTTTTCACGTCCTCTCCGTGTTGCGTCAAATTCCACAGGCAGGTTCAATAGCTGGAAAATCACGGTTAGAGAAAAGATGCCGATACCAGCCAGCAGAACCCACTTTCCCAGCACCTGTTCCACGGAAACCATGCTCAGGCCTGCAAGAACGATGAGCATACCCGTGCTACTGCCAAAACTAGCCAGTGGCACTGCCAGATTACGCAATTTGAGGAGAGGGTAGTTGAGACCATCCTGAATGGCATGTCCTGCTTCGTGTGCGGCCACGCCAATCGCAGCCAGTGACTTGCCTGAATACACTTCACCCGAAAGCCTCAGAACCTTGTCGCGTGGGTCGTAATGATCGCTGAGTGTGCCCTCAGTTTCTACAATCTGGGCGATCACTCCTGCCTCTTTCAGCATGCGCTCCGCAGCCTCTGCACCAGTTAGTCCGCATCGTGCCGTGACCTGCTGGCCCGCTGCAAAGTTGACCTTTACTCTCCACGAAGCCCACGCAGAAAACAGCAGGGCAGGTACGATCAGGTACAGAAACTGTAAATCATCCAGCATCGATCAGCCCAGCCTTTTTTCTCTAGCGTAGCTTAGCCAGTTTACAGAATCTTGTGGCAATTTGAGAGACGGTTCTCACCTTGTCGTTGCGTTCGTCACAGTCGTTCAAGTTTGTGCAGTTTATCGCCGATAAGACAGTGGGATACTCTCGGGAGCCAAGCCATGGCGCGCCTTCGTCGACCATTTCACAGCTTGATAACCGCTGGACTCGTCAGCCTTGCTCCTGTCATGGTAAGTGCTCAATCGCCCACTTTGATAGCTGTACCGCCACCTGCCAGAACAGTGATGCCTGCTGCAGAATGGTCGAAGGTGACAATTGAAAAGCTGAATACCTGCTGGATGGAAAGTCATTCCGGGAAGCGGGCAAGTCTGCTTCATGAAGTGGCAGAGCAGACACCATCACATCTGGCTTACCTTACACGAGTACTGCAACAGAACAATGCTGAGGAAACCAGTAAGTTGGTGCGCGGTCTCAAGGATTATTTCAGCTTGATCCGCCGCATTACCTGGTCGAAGGACGATCTCCCCCATGTCCAGCGTATCGTCGCGAGTTGGTCTGTCACAGTGCCTCAGCTGGTCAAGCTGTTACCTGCCGCTGATTTAAGTGCTCAGCAGCGTCGTGTCCTCGAACAAGTGCTGGTCGATCTCGCTGCTCTCTGCAAAGATGCACAACTTGGTACTCCAGTGGCCAGACAAACCTGGCAATCACAGGCTGCTCTGTTGGGACAATACAGCACTGATCCCAAGTTGAGTGTTCGTCTGGCCGCGTTGAGCGTGATTGAAGCCATCGGTCCGGACGCTCAGCAGGCCAACGGGGCCCTTGTCAAGTGCCTGGCAGATCCGGACAGCTTCGTTCGGTGGGCGGCAGTTCGTGCGATGCATTCCATTGGGATCGATCCTCAGGCAGCGGAAGCACTTTCCAAGCTCAAGAAGGATGAAGATCCGCAGGTTCGCGATGCTGCTTTGCTGGCACTCGCCACGCCTGCATCACCCGTGAATACCTTGGCTACGATGCAGCAGAAACCTGTCGTCAATGAGAAGCAATCTGTCGTAAACCTCACCTCAACGCAAAACACCAGGCTGCCTGAGCCTTCGAACAAGCCCAGTGAACTGCCAAAGCTGGATCTGACGCCGCTACCTGCAGTGAGCAAGACAAAGACTGAAACCCGGTCGACAGTTCCAGTGGTACCTGCGAAGAAAACCGAATCGGTACCTGTCAGCAGTAAGCCTGCACAACCTGCAGTGTTGCCGTCAGTCATGCCCGGAACACCGTTACAGACTCCTGTAACAACAGGTACTCCTGTTTCGCAATCGGTGCCACTCTTCACTCCGCCAACGGTAAGTCAACCAGTTCGTGATACGACATCTGCCGTCCAGCCTGCGAGTGCCACGGTGCCTGCACGGGTGAACCCCGTGCAAGTCTGGCTTCCCAAGCTGCGGCAAGGCACCGTGGAAGAACAACTCGTAGCAGTTAGAGAGCTAGGTAAACTGAAGGCCGATGCTGGTGATGCAGTGCCTGCCTTGGCAGAACTGCTGTTAAAGAGTGATATTGCTGTTCGTCGCGAAGTGCCCAACACCCTGGCAATGATTGGCAAACGTGCCAGACTCGCTACCGCCGTCCTGGAGCGATGCCTTCAGGATGAAGATACCGACGTCAAAGTCAATGCTGCCCGCGCCCTGCTGGAACTGGCTGACAAATAGTGAAGCAAACTGCTCTCGCATTCTTTCAGGGTTTTGTTATCTCCTCCAGCTGGAGGAGGGAGACTCATGCGTACCATCGTTCTTGGCACACTGACTTCATTGTTTCTGCTGTCCACAAGTACTGCTGCACAGGCTCAGCTTTTCGCAGGCAAGCCCATTGCAGTGGTCAATGGCCAGGCAGTTCCACGCGATGAATGGGAAGCGGCTGTGAAGCGATTGCCCGCTCCACCTCCCAATATCACGCCCGAAGCACGCAAGGCTGCAGCTATGCAGGTACTGGCGCTGATGATCGATGATGTCTTGCTTCGTCAGTTCCTGAACAAGCAGGTGCCGGCCCCCGCGGCCAGCGAAATTCAATCACGCATCACGCAACTGGAAACAGCACTGCGGGCTAACAAGAAAACTCTGGCTGATTACTATCGTGAGACCGGGCTCAACGAGGAGAAACTGCGATCCGGTATTTCGGCTGAAACACAATGGCAGACCTATCTGGCACGTCGGGTGTCGCAGGATGATCTGAAGAAGTACTACAACGATAACAAGGACATGTTCGATGGCGCCAAGATTCGCGTCGCTCACATCGTGTATACTGTGCCGCCAGGCGATGCCAGGAAGGATGCAGAGGGCAAGGACTACATGGAACGTGTGCGACTGGAGCTTCTCAAGGGCGCGGACTTTGCTGCCCTCGCTAAACAGTACTCATTCGACAAGTCAAGTTCGGACAAGGGTGGAGACCTTGGCTGGTTCCCGCCTCGTAAGGCAGATCCCGATCAGTTTATTCGCACCGCTTCCAGTATGAAGAAGGGCGAGGTCAGCGGACTGGTCCGCACCGAGTATGGCTATCACATCATTCAGGTAGCTGATTATCAGCCTGGCAAGTCCAGCACGTATGAGGATGTGAAAGAATCGGTCAGGGACGTGTATGCGGACGAACTGAAAGTGGCCATAATCATGCAACAGCGTCGCGAAGCGAAGATTGAAGTGAATGATTAGCTGATGGATAAATCTGAGTGTAATTCACGCAGCCCTGTTCCGGCATGGAAGAGGGCTGCTTCTGCATTCAGTCCCTTCAATATACAATGCACTCATGCTGCGTTACCTCTTCCTGCCTCTTTCCTGGTTCCTCATCCTTTTAGTGAAGCTTTATCAGTATCTGCTCAGCCCCTTTTTCGGCGGCCAGTGCCGTTTCTATCCCAGTTGCAGCCAGTACATGATCCTTGCCATCCAGAAACACGGTCCCTTCCGTGGCACGGGTAAGGGACTGTGGCGACTTTGCAAATGTCACCCATGGCACCCTGGTGGATATGACTATCCCTGACAGCAACATGGACGAAAAGCTAGCTTTTCCCTTTTGCCCACTTCTCTTCCAGATACCGTGCCAGATATCCCAGAGGCACTGACATCAGCAGATAGAGTGTCGCCGTTGCAAGGCCGATCTCGAAGTACTGGTTCGCAGGCTTCGAGAGAATCTGGAACTGTTTGGACAACTCTACCAGCGAGATGGCGCTGACCAGGCTGGTATCCTTGAACAGGGCTACAAAGTCGTTCGTCATCGGGGGAATAATGCTGCGTAATGCTTGTGGTAGAATGATCCGTCGGAAGGTCAGTGGCTTGGGCATTCCCAGCGCTGCAGCGGCTTCCCATTGCCCGATAGGCACCGCACTCAGCCCAGCCCGGTAAACCTCTGCTTCATAGGCGGCGTAGTTCAACCCAAATGCGAGGATTGCCACGAACTCCTGAGCGAAGCTGCGATAACCTTCGCCGAGCAGGGCAATCACAGCATTTCCCACTTCCGGCACACCGTAGTAGAGAACATAGAGCAGGAACAGTACCGGTATGCCGCGAAAGAACTCGACATAGCATGTCGCGAACAACTTGGCATACCACGGACCATAGAGCCGCATCATGGCGATAGGCAATCCGATCAGCACCGCCAGCAGCATGCTCAACACCGCAATGCGGATGGTGACGATGGCACCTTCCCAAAGCAGTCGCACATAGCCTCCTTCGCCGAAGGGGTGGTACTTCGAAGTTGCTTCTCCGGCAATGGCCTGTGGATTCTCGAGATCGAGTTGATCAGCATTCCAGAGTCGCCACTTTTCGTAGATGCGACGGAGCGTACCATCCTTCCACAGTTCCAGCAGGGCGGCATCTACTTGTGCGGCCAATTCTTCGCTATTCTTGCGAAAGACAATGACATAGTAACCCCTGGCGAATGGATCACCCATGTAGCGCAGTTTGGCATTGGGGCGGGCATAGACATCAGCCATTGGCAGATCCAGGAGCACCGCATCGATGCGACCCAATTCCAGATCGCGGTAGGCATCAGTCGGGCCTTCATATTTCTGTATCTTGCTCTGCTTCTGTGTGAGGATGCGATCTGCAGCAGTATCGGTCATGGTGCCAACAAGCAGCTTCTGACTCAGGCACTCGTCGAAGGTATTGAAGCGTTTCTCATCTACCCGCACCACCAGTTGCTGACGGTAGATGTAATACGGCCGACTGAGCCGGAACTGGGCAGCCCGGTCTGGTGTTGCTTCCATGCCATTCATGGCCATGTCGTAATCGCCACGTTGCAGGCCGTTGGTGAGTTCTTCGAACTTGTTCTGCACGAACTGCAAGGATCGACCGAGCTTCTGTCCAAGAGCTTCAGCGATTTCCACTTCGTATCCCAGGTAACGATCATCCTTCTGGGGATCGCGGAAGATGTATGGTGCCCCACCCTCCGCATCGGAGCCCCAGCGCAGCTTGGGCTTCTCCTGACTACGGATCACATTTGTGAGACAACACAAAACAAGTAGTGCTGTGAAGCGTGTCAATGCGTTCGTGGCTCCCAGGTAAGATGTCCAAATGAAACGACCCTGTTGCACGATGGTATAGCGTACAGCAGGGTCGTCAATGGGATTTGGCGAATCGAGCACTAAAGTTCAGAATGATCTCATGCAGTACCCTTATCAGCGATCTGCCTTTCCAGTGGCTTGCTGATTTGTTTAAAGATCACCGCTCCTATGCAAAGCAATACGAAGGTGGACAAATAGAAGGCCCAGTTGGGAATCACCTTCTCTGTATATATCCATGCCACCTGTGCGAGAATCAGATTACCCAGCGTATTGGTAAGCAGGAAGCAAGACGTGATGAAACTCTTCATGTTACTAGGCGCCACGGCATAAGATAGCTCGAGACCCGTTCCATATACCAGGATTTCGCCAACTGTAAGCACGAAGTAGGCTAGAACGATCCACCATGCAGAGACCTTTTCGGCACCTGCCAGAGAGGCGGCTGCGGCTAAGGTGCCTGCTGCAGCACCGGTAATGACAAATCCCAGCGTAATCTTGAATGAACGGGTGTACTTTTTGCCTGTTGGATCAATCTTCGCCCAGAATATGGTGTAGATGGGAAGCAGGATAACGATGAACAGTGAATTGAGGAACTGGAATCCGTCAGCAGAAAACTCATATTTCCAGAAGCCCATGTTCAGAGTTCGATCGACATTGTCTCGTATGAAGAGTGTCCATTGATTATCGTTCTGTTCGTATGCAATCCAGAAAAAGATGATCATGCCAAACACTCCTGCCAGCACACTAAGCGTTTTCCAGCGTTCAGCTTTTTCTGCATCAGTTAATTCCTTCTTCTGAATCACTTCTTCGGCATAATGCTTCTTTCCGATGATGAAGACGATCATAGCAGCCAACATCAACCAGGCTGGAACCTGAAATGCTGTGCCGTATCCTTTCTGATTCGCTGCGAGTACACGAGGATCCTTCGTAGGCAAATCCTCCTTACCATCAAGAATGTAGCCATCTCGTTCCTTGTCTATGGTGATCTCTTTTCCTTCAGACATCACTTTATCGCCTACTTTGAGGCTCTTGTACACAATGTTGTTTTTAGCCAGTTCGTTGTCACGCACATTAGTGCGAATCACTGGCAAAAACAGCATCGAAAGTAACGCGCCAAGGTTAATGGAGAAATAAAAGATGTTGAACGCCTGCACTCGCAGTCCTTCTTGTCCCGGACGCTTCTGATCGTAAGTCATGCCCAGCAGCGATGAAATGTTTGGCTTGATGATACCACTTCCGCAGGCGAGAAGTATCAGCGAGATTAACATGAAGTTTCGGTCAGGCACCGTGAGCATGAATTGACCGATTAGATAGGGCACGAGAAAGATGGCAAGCGACCAGTAACGCCCTAGCCAGCGGTCCGCAATGATACCGCCGACAATGGGCAACAAGTAACAAGCTGCTTTGAAGTACGGATAAAACCCCGACATTTCCGTATCGGAGTAGAGCAGGGTGCTGGTGAGATACAGTGGAAGTAGCGCTCGCATGCCATAGTAGGAACACCGTTCAGCAAATTCACCACCGAAGATGAACCAGAGTGCAGGCAAGTGGCCTTGCGGTTGAGGCGGAGTAGCAGAGGATGGGGTAGACATCATTTCACCTCAGGCGGTGTTGTGGCGGCTTGCTCGGCTGCCAGGCGGCGGTTGAAGGGGATGGAGACAAAATAAAACGCGACTACCGCAAAGAGACACACCCCGAACTGAATACTAAAGTACTCGCCCGGAGTGAACAGCTTGACGCCGTTCGTATCGAGCTTGCTGTAGTAAGGCGTCACCTGGCGATTGATCAGCGTGCCACTGAAAATGGTAAACAGGAAGCACGCTGTGATGAAGCTCTTCATCGACTTCGGAGCAGCCACGAAGGCCAGCTCAAGACCGACAGGCGAGATGAGAATCTCAGCCACGGTGATACAGAAGTAACCTGCCACGAGCCAGGCAATGGAAGCCTTTCCCGAGCCGGCAAACTGGTAGGCGAGAATGAACATGAGCGGTGTCAATGCGGTAAAAACAAAACCGAGCTGCATCTTGTCCGTAGGGCGAATTTTGTACCCCTTGGCCTCCAGCCAGGTGAAGAGAACAGTCGAAAGAGGGAGCAGCGTCAGAATAAACCAGGCATTGAGTTGCTGGAACTGGTCTGCCTTGTAGGTGGTCCCGAACAGTGTGGTGTCGAGATGCTCGCGAGTAAAATAAAGCCAGACTGTGTTGTAGTGCTTCATCGTACTCCAGAAGACAGCACAGAGCACAAACACGCCAAGCAGCTTGAGAAGTGTACTCCATTGTTCTGCTCTCTCCTCAGGTGTCTTCTTCACATGATGGAGTGTCTCAGTGGCGTAGTACCGCTTGCCTAGAGCGAAAAGCACCAGTGCAACGACCATCAGAATGGTCGGTAACCAGTACGCGCTGTTTGGACCGTAGGCGTTCCGCAGTACCGGCATACCTGCCTGTGAAATCAGCGAGCCAACATTGATGGCCCAGTAGAACATCGAGAAAGCAGTGCTACGCAGTTGCATTTGCCCAGGTCGCTGCTGGTCGTAGGTCATGCCCAGAAGCGTCGAGAGATTTGGCTTAATCACCCCGCTGCCAAAGGCGAGAATAACCAGTGCCACCAGCATGATGACAGGAGGAGTCGAATGCACGATTCCATTGCTGTCGGTCGTACGTATCACATCATCTGGAGTGAGCGGGATCGTCATCAGCCAGTTGCCGATGATATAGGGCACAGCGAAGCCTACGATGGTCCAGTATTTACCCAGGAATCGATCTGCAATGATACCACCGATCAGTGGCGTCAGATACGTGGCTGCTTGAAAAGTATAGGACCACTGCGAGGAATCTGCCTCGCTGAACTTGAGCGTCTCGTTCATGTAGAACGTGAGGATCGCCAGCATGCCGTAATAGGAACAACGCTCGGCCAGTTCACCCCAGAAGAGGAACCAGAACCCCACTGGGTGGCCTTTGATATAGGCCACCATCCTGGATAGCAGATTATAGGGGTCGGGACTGGCGGACATGTCACATCCTGCGGGTAACTTATTTTCCTTCGGGCGAGGCGCCGTGAGGAACGGGCTTCATGGTACCATCCGCCTGTCGTTCGACCGAGACATAAATCACATCAGCCTGCGTCACAGGCAGAATTTTCCCTTGCCGTTCAGCTTCCACTTCTATCCGCACCGTAATGGAGGTTCGTCCAATGCGCACAGGGGATGACCAGAAACTCACCAGATCACCCACCATGACTGGCTGCTTGAAATCGACTTTATCAATAGCGATTGTCACCAGCATGGGCGACTTGCAGCCTGCCTGATCAAGCACGTGCCGTGCTCCACAGGCAGCAGCCTGATCGATGTAACTCAGCAACACACCGCCAAAGATGGTTCCCAGCGGGTTGGTATCCCGAGGCATCATGACAACTTTGATGGCAAGATAGCGGTCGCTCATAGGGAAACTTATTCGGTGATGGTGTCGTTAGGGCCAGGCTCTGGGATAGGCAGGGCAATGACTGCGGTTGAGATGGAATCAGGGGCTTGTCTCACTCCGAGTTCCCCCCGCACCTGCCGGGCTGCTTCCACCATGTTATTGACTTTACGGATAGCAGTGTTGCGACTCAACGCAGCGAGACCGGCATCAGCAGCTATCCAAAGACGTTCCGCCGGAACATATTGCTTGGCGAGCCGGATACGCTCCGTCAGCAGTGATGCAGGTTCAACCCAGGTACAGGTGCTATCGACGATGCCCAGGCCAATGCGTCGTGGTGGCAGGTCAGCCAGCACATCAATCTCAGTCATTTCGACTCCACCAAAGGCGAGATCGAACTGGCGAACATTGATGGTAGCATTCGTCACCGCCTGTGCTGTTTCCACCAGCCAGGGGCGATATTTGCGACGGCCCATTGGTCGGCCATAGCCATCGAGATAGCCAAGACGAAGAGCAATCTCGATGGGCAAGCCATCCACCGTGCGACGAATGAGATCAGCAAGCACTGCGGGTTCGTCGGGGGCAGATGCAAACCCTGATTCATCCATCTGCAACAGCGTGACGCCACAGTTGATCAGAGATTCAATTTCTCCGCGGAGCAGAGTGCAGAGTGAAGTAGCAACACTGATGCGTCCCTGTCCGCCTTGTATGAGGCCCGCCAGGGTATAAGGTCCGGGAAGAGTGGAGACGGAACTCGTGCTGCTCAGCGACATGAGCCGTTCAGCATCGCTGGCCACGCCAAGCCCTCGCAATGCCACAAGAGGCTTGGTCTGTTGAAAGGCCGGAGCAGCATGATACAGCCTGCTACTGAGCTTTTTGCGGCTGGGAAGTGGCTCCAGCCCCTGGATGCGCTGCAGTACGGAAATGCCTTCGGTCACGCCAGGCAGACCCAGATTAGTTGAGACTATATCTGCTCCTACGCGCAACTGATCGTCCAGCGCGACCAGGAAGGCATCACGGGCGACTTCCTCGCGGTCGTCATTGTAATGACGTTCTGGGTGGCGTTTGGCTTCCAGGATGTATCGGGTATACCAAGTCGCCGCAGGCCACGACCCGGCAAGATACACTGGCAACAACGGAAGATCAGACATAATCACTCTGGCAGTTAGTACGGGGCAACAGCATTAACAAACTAGCCACTCTACGGACGAAGTGCCAGTGAAATGTGGGCACTATTTATTTGCTCTACGCTGCTCTAAATCCAGAAGCCGCTGCTTTCGCCACAAACCGCCACCATAGCCGCCTAGTTGACCACTTTTTTGAATGACCCGATGACAGGGAATCATGATCGCAATGGGGTTGGCGCCATTGGCGAGACCGACAGCCCGGCTCGCGGTGGGCTGGCCGATATGGTTAGCCAACTGCTCATAACTCCAGGTGTGACCATAAGGAATGTGCAGCAGGCCTTCCCATACCTTCTGCTGAAACTGAGTGCCCACTGGCTTGAGAGGAACTTCGAAGGTGTCTCGCACCCCAGCGAAGTACTCGGTTAATTCTTCGATGCACTGTTCGAGAATGCGATGGTTACCCAGACGAATCGGGCGACCAAGTTGTTTCTGTATGCTCATCAATTGCTGTATGAATTGATCCTGCTCCAGGAACTGCAACAATCGCACATGGCGTTCATGCACACCAATCAGCAACGGGCCTACTTCGCTTGCCATCCAGTCTACTCTGACAGCATCGACCGTCTCATTGCGGTCGTGCATCGCTTCGATCTCTTCCATCGCGCTGTAAAACAGATCGGTGAAGATGATTGGATCGAAGGCTTGCGAGTGTGGACGACTAGACGGTTTGGGCTGCTGCAGGGTAGGCATAGAGCACCAACGATGTCAACTCAAGGTAGGTACTACATATTTTCCACGTTCGAGCTGGATTGTCCAGCGAATTTACGCTGTCGCCTGCTGTCGCCAGTCAAAAAGCAGGATCGGCATGCCTTCGGGACCTTCTATGATGATACGCCGATAGCCTTCTGAACTGATTTTGAGTGGTTTGACGATTGTAATGGAAGCAGCCTCCTGCCAGGCGACCACGTCTTCTACTTCCCATTGGAGCAGGACCTGCCTGGTGATGATGGCCTCGGCATCCCCTTTGATGCCAAGTCGGATACTGCCAGCCTCGAGCAGTGCATATTGCTGATCAGCATGCTCAAGTACAGTTCCTAACTGAAGGTGCTGCTGGAACCACTGAACTGCTGTGGCCCAATGGCGAAAGCGAAGTTCCACTATGGCCAGTCGAGACATGTGTATCCCTGCACTGTGAGGTCTATTCCCTGGCAGGTTGAACCGCACCAGCCTGAACTAACTCACTAGCTGCACCAGGAGAAGTATTCTCGGGCGGAGCAGCTTTTTGCTTCTCGTCCTTGAGCTTCTGACGGGCTTCGCGCCATTCTTTGGTGATGCTCTGACGCTGGGTGCGGAATTCCAGAATAGCTGGACCGACAAGAAGGATAGCTGCGGGAATCCACAAGCACAGGATGGTCGGGAAGAGCATCCAGAACATGGTCTGGTTGGCCCGGGTATCGGCTCGTTGCTTTAGCCCCATGCGCAGGTTGGTTGAGTACTCGAGCAGAGCTGTGCCCGTTTCGCTGCCGAGCCGCTCAGCCTGGGCAAGGATGATGGCCAGGTTCCGCATCTCACCTACCGGAATGCGTTCTGCCATCTGCTTCAGGGCATGTGGCAGACTACTGATCTCAGCATGCCTTTGGGTAACAGCGAGTTCTGCCGCCATGATCGGGTGGGCCGGTGCCAGTTCCTTCGAAACCCGGCTCATTGCGGCCTGCAGGGTCTGACCGCCACTGATACAGAGGGTGAGCATGTCGACAGTAACCGGCAAGGCGTTCTCCAGCTTGCGGGTACGCTCCTTGCCTTTGTAATGCAGATACAAGCGTGGCAAACTGAAACCCAGTCCAGCTGCAATAGCCCCACCAATGAGCACCTTGTTCATCTGGTCCTGTTCGACCATCAGGGCGATGAGTCCTGTCGCAATGAGTGGTACCACCACCAGAACGGTGCGTACTGCTGCATATTCCAGAATGGCGGTCTTGCCATAGTAGCCAGCAGTCTTGAGCTCCCTGGCAATGTCGCTCTGTTCAGCGTCTTTGACCGGTAGTTGTGCAGCAAGGGCAGGGGTTAATTCACCAAGAATCAGCTCCCCCTTGGACAGACCATCATCGGGCGTGGTGCTGAATGCGAGTCGTTTCAGGCGACGGTCTTCCATCTGCTTGGCAATCAGGGCATAGAACCCGGTTGCCACCGTGATAAAGATCAGTGTCGGGATGCCCCAGTCGAGCACTTCGGAGTACATCGGTTATTCCTCCGTCCGCAGCAGACGATAGAGCCAGAAAATTCCCACCGATTCGAGGATGAACGCAGTGGCGAGCATGGCCAGTCCACCAGGGGTGTTCACGAAGACCTGAACAGTCTCGGGCTGAAACAGCACGTACCACAGGAAGATCAGTGGAACTGCAGCACCCAGTGCAATGGCGCTGATGCGGCCCATGGCTGTTGCAGAGCGGAACTGTCCCTGGTACTGGACCCGGTCGCGCACGCCCTGTGCCAGGCGATCGAGAAGCAAGGGCAGCTGGCCACCAGTGTTGCGGTGCAAGGCCAGGATAGAGGCAAACACATTGAAATCAGTTACGGCGACCCGAGAGGCAGCCGATTGCAATGCTGCCGGAACTGAAAGACCAAGTTTAACCTGCTCTGAAGCACGACGCAGTTCATCGGATAGTGGCGCGGGACTTTCACTCGCAATCAAATGAAACCCCTGCTCCAATCCCATGCCTGCCCGAAGTGAACGGGAGAGCAGATAGATGGCATCGGGCATCTGTTCGTGCATCCGCTGACGTCGTTTGCCTGCCATCGTCAGAAGATAAGCGATAGGAACAAGTAAACCGAGTATGAAGCCAAACAGGGCATGCCAGAGTTCCCCTTTCCAGACATAGAAGCCGGCACAGGCTCCCAGACTGCAAAGGAGAATGAGGCCGACTGCCTGATTTACAGTGACATCGAGCCCTGTGCCAACGACCAGATTGTCAAATTGGCGATCCAGTTTGTCTGACACATCTCGGGCAGGCGGCAATGGTAGCGCTGCTTCCAGTGTGCCATCTGAAGGAGCATAGTATTCGTCCCAGATGGGCGAGCGACGTACGAACCAGTGACGACCTACCAGAAACAGGGCCATCGCTCCGGCTGTTACTCCACCACTCAAAATTGCCAGGGAGATCATTTCGGGTGTCATACACGTTTCTCCGCGGGCAGACGGTTGGTCCAACTCGCTCGATCAAACTCGCATGGTGTTGGCAGGTTCCGCTTGCTGAACATGTCATCCGGCAGATTCATGCCAGCAGCACGCAGTCGGGCCAGGCATCTGGGTTGTTTGCCGGTGGCATAAAAATGGCCATAGGCCATGCCGTTCTTGACGCCTAGCTGCTGATACCGGAAGAGATCGCGCACCACATACTTGCCATCGCGCAAGCCGATGACCTCGCACAAACGCATCATGCGGCGCTTGCCACCTTTGAGCCGAGAGAGATGGACAACAATCGTGATGGCTGAGCGAATGTACTGGCGAATGACCGAAACAGGCAAATCAAACCCAGCCATCATCACCATCATTTCCAGACGGGCCAGGGCATCGCGGGCATCGTTGGCGTGTATCGTGGTGAGCGATCCTTCATGCCCTGTGTTCATGGCCTGCAGCATGTCGAGAGCTTCGGCTCCTCGCACTTCTCCGACAATGATGCGATCTGGCCGCATACGCAACGAGTTGCGTACCAGGTCGCGAAGCTTGACCTCTCCCGCTCCTTCCATGTTTGGGGGGCGGGTTTCAAGACGTACAACATGCTTCTGCTGCAGGCAAAGTTCTGCAGCGTCTTCAATACTGACAAGCCGTTCATCATTGGGAATGGAACGGGAGAGGGCATTGAGCAGCGTCGTCTTGCCAGAACCCGCACCGCCGCTCACAAGTACACTGATGCGTGCTTCAATGGCGGCTTGCAGGAAAGCCATGGCCTCGGCAGGCACCGAACCACCAGAGAGAAGGTCTTCGACGCCGAGCCGTACACCGAACCGACGGATGGAGAGCATCGGCCCTTCCAGCGCCAGCGGCGGGATGACTGCGTTCACACGAGAACCATCTGGCAGTCGTGCATCCACCATCGGCGATTGCTCATCCACTCGGCGGCCTACCTTGGCTGCAATCCGCTGGATGATCTGCATCAGATGGTGTTCATCGGCAAAGACAATCGGGGTCTCTTCCAGTCGTCCACGACGCTCAATGAAGACCGATTTGGGGCCGTTGACCAGGATATCCGTGATGGTTCGGTCGGCGAGCAAACCTTCCAGTGGTCCCAGTCCAAAGGCTTCGTCGATGACTTCATCTGCCAGACGTTCCCGTTCCACCTGGTTGAGTGCTTCGGGCGATTGCGCTAGCAGGCGTGCTGCGAGGCCACGCAACTCGCGGCGCATCCGGTCTTCCGGCCAGTGGCCCAGCTTGCTGACATCGAGCATCTCCACCATCTGGCGATGGATGTCCGCCTTCAGTCGCTGCTGACGCACGGCAAGTTCTTGACTCATGGCCCATCCTCGTTGTGTCAGACTTCCTGGAGAGAGTGACGGTGCGAAGGGGGGTCGTCCTTCGCGGTACATCACTCCGATCCAGGAAGCACTCGCACCAGGGTTCCGCAGTGCTGCTCAGGTGTCCGCCGAGCAGGGCGTTCACAAACCACAGGCACAAGACCATTGCCTCTTCTTGAAGGAAGAGGTTCATCTCATGTTCTCTCTCCTATGGGAGAGAGGAAAGTCCTAACGTACCAGCCTGATCTTCCCGACATATTGATTGACAGGACCCGATGGCTCCGTCAGCGCAGTGCCGGTGGTCAGTACTGTGGGTTGAATTACCAGTTCGAGATACTTGTCAGTTAATTCAACAGTGCAGACTCTTGCTGCGACGAAACCACGGATCAAGGCAACGCCCGTTGACGGAAGTGGCGAAGTGCTGTCCCCTGTGACGGTGGGAGTAGCACGTATTGCCGGCCCAGGCAGGTAGAGTGGCCAGAGGCGGGCTTCACCAGTCTTACTCAGTGTCTCCAGGACCTCAACCATGTTTGCGAGGGTGTTGGCACGAGGTACAGGGGCTTCATCCAGTGGCAGCAAGCCATCCCATCCCAGTTGCAGTTGCCCATGGTAAGCTTCCAGGTCAGCAACAGTCAGGCCATTCTCCATCTGGCGGGGTAGCGTCCGGCCATCCTGCCTGCCAATCTGGAGCAGACAGCCGTTGGTTTCGTCGATCACAGTACTGATCGGAATTTTGAGGACGAACTCGGGCAAGCCATCCCCTTCACCACCATTACTGACGTGCAGCCAGCGCCGGGTGAACTTGTTGAATGCGAACTCATCCAGTCCACCATTGCCCAGGCTAAGGGGTTTGTCGATCTGATACTCCCATGTCAATTCATCCATGCCGGTGGGATCGGAGAAGACGCCGATGGGCATCATGGGAATATTCAACGCAGCAGTTGCACGGAAACCCACAATCTGGCGATCCAGCACTGCCGTTGCAGTAGCACTGACATCGGCGGACTGGAGCTGAAAGATGCGGGTGAAGAATAAGCCAACGGGAGTGCCGCGTTCACGTGTACGGCGAGCCATTACTTCGATGGCATTGAGATAGGGGCTGTCCCAGTCGCCAGGACTGGCAGGCTGCATGCTTTTCGTTTCGGAATTGAAATAGCCGACAGCTACATCTTCATTCGTGTCCAGTTGCAAGGGAATTCCCAGGACGTGATGCCTGCTGGCTAGATGCTGTGCGATGGAGAAACTTCGCAGCACTGAGCCGTACATGACACCGGGCTGCTTCAGTAGTAGTTGATCATCAGTGAGTTCGAGAGCAGCACCCAGAGCACTGGCATCCGCAGCAACTTGAAGTTCCTGACGGGCCTGCCAGAGGAAAGCACCATCTACCGCGAGTGCAACGCCGGCCATCAGAAGCACCAGACAGCCCAGCATGAGGGGCCACATGGCTCCGCGGCGATTCAGTCTGGTCGGGTGGTGGATCATGGTTGGAATTCAAAGTGTAGCAGCAAACAATCATCGTTTCAGACACGGCGGGACGCCGCGTCTACTTTACTTCTGGCCACACTTGCCTCGGCCACTTTGACAACTGTTACAGTTGGCCGATGCTTCAGGAGGCTTGAACCGGAATGGACTGGCACTATTGCCACCGATGGTATACCCGCCACCAGCACCAACCGAGGGGCCACTGCGTTGAGCGATGGCAACGGCGTTACCTTCTTCAGCAGGATCACTGGCATAGGCACGGTTGCCAGGACGCGTGTAGCCTGCGGTGCTGATCCCGATAACCTTTTCCATCCGGCGTTCAGGTGTCGGCGGCGTAGGCGGTACGTACTTCAGTTGGAAGATGCGTACCAGGTCGCCTTCGTTGATCACGTAGTTTCCATTGAGGAAGTTGCCGACTCGCTTGTCTTCTTCGCGGTACTCGTTGCTGTCAGCAATGTTGTACGACGCAGTCTGGATCGATGCGGGATTGCTCGATTGCATCAGGTCATTGCGGCGAGCTTCGAGAACTCGCTTGTCCCCATCTCCGACAGGCAGTAGTACCAGCGTGCCCTTATCCTTGGCGAATTCGATGAGGGCAGCACGATAGGGATTTGTTTCGAGCGTGAAGTTGACCGGGCAGTCCGGCCCGAGTGGAGTACTGACAGGCCACAGGCTATTGCGTTTGGCAATCACACGGGCTGCGCGGGTGATAATAGCAGCCTGGGCCGTGGTGCCACCCGCTGCTGCTGCTCCACCGGGGAGAGGCACAGCAGGTGTTTCGATGGCAGCCATCAACTGAATATCTACCCAGTCACCGACATTGATCAGGCCTCCCGCTGCATGATGTTTGGGTATGGCCAGGTTCACTGCACGCATGCCGGGGGCTACACGAGCTCGCAGATCCGTCGGGGCAGCGAGGTCATCCAGGTAGTCTTTGCGGATGGCGGAATCAGCGGGGATGCTCATCTTGGTGAAACGTTTCATGGCGGCCTGAACCATAGGAGGCAGCAGTTCACCTCGCTTGAGCTGTTCTGCTTCCTGGAAGGTAGCCGGGCGTACGCGCACGTCGGCTTGCTGAATCATGTTGCCTTCGAAGATGTTGTTTGCTGCAGCCAGCACCATGATGGGTGGCGGTTCCTTTTTGGCTTCAGTGCGGTTGAAGACGCCACTCGCCTTGGCAGCGACGGCAGCCCCCAGACCTACTAGTACCGCAACAATCAAGGCAAACATGGTACTGGCACGCATTTCCCCACCTCCCTGCAAGTCTCGTTACCCATCCTTGGGTGTTGATTATTCTCGTCGCATCAGGGTGCGAGCCACCAGCTCGTCATCCTTGATGGTGTATCCGATGAACCGTAACAGATCTGGCACGACATGGGCCGTTGGCAATCGCAACCAGACAGCTATGGATTCTCCACTGGGTACTGTCTGCCCTTCAGAGATGACTGCACCTGATTCATCGGTCACTTCAATATCAGCATCTGCCAGGCGGCCATTGCCCAGCGTTCGTTTGATTGTTCGTTCTACTTCGGTGAGATTGCCCCCCAGGGCTGCTATGCGACAACCTTCCCGACTGGCTGCTACTAACTGCTGGCGGGCATGCAGTGTCAAACTGAATTGCACCATCGCCAGGATGAGCAGCAGAATGATCGGCAGAATGAGGAGGAGTTCAAATGCGAGAATACCACGACGACGCCTGGCAACCGGGAACAGGGGGCGTAGGCGCTTATCACAAGCCAACGTATGAGGATACTTTCTCGCGGAACCAAGTCGCATGCTGGGCCCTCCCTGGCCAGCGGTTGCCTGTGTGACATCCATCCTTGATGTCAGGCATGTGTACGATCTGCGCGGTAGTTGCCGCGTGGCACAACAGTAACGCAAGATCGCCAGCCTGCCTAGCCCATTTTCCTGACCTGATGTGAAATGTCGCAGGTGCTGAACTGGTAACAAGTTAGGACGAAATTACTTGACAGCGTCAAAACAACTGGAGATGATTTTTTTATCGCCTTGAGGATGTAATGCCATGCTGATGGCCAGTTGGTTGGAAGACTACAACTTTGTGTTCTGGATCTTTGGCTTAGTTACTGCATTCTACCTGGGAACACCACTGATTATTCTGTTCAGTCAGAAATTGTCAGCCAAGCCACTGCTCACACCCCTGCAGATGCATTCGCTGGATTCCCAACTCTCAGCATTCCTGATGGAGAAGACAACAGGGCTCTATGAGTTGGGTTTTGACGAGCCTACCCTGCTTAGCATGCCAAATGCTACCCCCGGAGTGAAAGGGTATCTTGTTACGCTCGTGAATCGGCCAGCAGGGGATAAGGCCATGGTCACTTGTCTCGTTGGTGACGGGGCAGGGGCGAAGTTGCAGACCTGGTATGTCGAGTTCAGTACCAGGTATGATGACGATTCTGTAGTCGATACTCTCAATAGCTCAGAGTTAAGTGCTTTTCCACCAGGCGGAAAGACTATTCGCACTCAGGTCCCTTCTGTCACAGAGGTCGCGCAACTTTATCACTTGCATCAATTCGTGATGAACAGGCACTTCCCGCAGAAACGCAAGACGTTGTTTGAACCGGATGAGGTGGTGAAGTATCTTCACGAGAACGCCTTCAAGAAGGCCTACGAAGAGCAGGTACAGCGTGGCTGGCTGAAGCTCGAAGCTGGTGGTGCTAACTACTGGCCGACAGTGAAGGGAGCCTACCTGATGACGTGGGGATTACTGCCACCGATGAAGTGGTTCCGCATGGCGAAGCTCAAGAAGCAAGAGCAGGCCATCCTCACAGAGTTTCGCAACAGTTCAAGATAAACACTGCTCCTTTTGCAGCTTTCAATGTAGTATGACCAGAGGCCACTTAGACGACTTCTGGTCACGCCATCCATGTCTCATTACGCTGATCGACTGCACGCAGCCATCGCTGCCAGGAAGTCACCCTTGTGTGTGGGACTCGATCCCCGCTGGGAAAGCCTGCCCGCCTCGCTGGCCAGTTGGTATGACGCAACCACGGCAGGAAAGGCAGAAGCTTACCTCGATTTCTGCACCCGGGTCCTCGATCTGGTGCATCCCTTCTGTGCAGTAGTAAAACCGCAGAGTGCATTCTTCGAAACACTGGGCCACGCCGGTTTCCAGGTGATGGAGCATCTCATCGCCAAGGCACATCAGTTGGGACTGCTGGTCATCCTCGATGCCAAGCGTGGCGACATTGCTTCCACTGCTGCTGCCTATGCCGAGGCAGCATTTCAGTATCTGAAAGCAGATGCACTGACTGTGAATCCCTACCTCGGGGAAGATGCAGTCCAGCCATTCATCGAGGAAGCCCGAAAACACGGGGCAGGGTTGTATGTTCTGGTGCGAACCAGCAATGCTGGAGCAGGGCTTTTTCAAGACCTGGAGACGGGGCAGGGTAAAGTGCACGAAGTCGTTGCACGTGCCGTCAATGGCTGGAATCAGGGGCACTTGGGGACAAGCGGGTTGGGCGATGTGGGAGCTGTCGTCGGCGCGACCTCTCCGAAAGAACTTGCCTCTCTCCGGCACTTGATGCCACATGTTCCATTCCTGGTTCCTGGCTATGGCGCTCAAGGTGGCAGCGCTGCAGACTGCCAGCCTGCATTTCTACCTGGCGGTTCGGGAGCAGTCGTGAACAGTTCGCGAGGCATCATGTTTCCATTCAAGCCTGACGATGCTGCATGGGAAAGCAGGATCGAACAGGCAGCCAGGCAGGCTGCTAAGGAACTTGGCTCGCTCACAAACGGATGAGCTAGCAACATGCACCCTTGCACTAATACAATCGATGGTAAGGCACGTACTACGTGCCTGATGTCGCATTCGCTTTGGAGAGTCTGGTGAAGATCGTTCGCTTTCCCCATCCGGTGTTGAGGTACAAGGCCCAGCCGGTGACTATCGTCGATAACGAAGTGCGGAAGGTGATCGATGCCCTGCGAGACCTCACGTATCAACACGAAGGTCTAGGCCTGGCTGCTCCTCAACTAGCGGTGCCCCTGCAAATGTTCTTCATGAATCCGACGGGGGACAGGGAAAACAAGGAAGCAGAACGCATACTGATTAATCCCGTGATCACTCTGCGTGAGGGCAATATCGAGAAGGAAGAAGGCTGCCTGAGTTTCCCTGAGCTGTATCAGAATGTGCGTCGTGCTCACAAGATTCGTGTGCAAGCCTACGATTCAGAAGGCAATCCCGTTGACATGATCCTGGAAGAATTACCTGCCCGTATCGTTCAACATGAGACCGATCACCTGCATGGCAAACTCTTTATCGATTACTTCACCACGATTGGCAAACTCGCCAGCCGGGGCATGCTGGCCCAATTTGAACGTGATTTCCTGAAACAACAGGAACGTGGAGAGTTGCCTTCCAACAAGGAACTGTTGCGACAGGCAAAGCAGTTGGAAGAGCAGTTCAAAGGCAAATCGCCCGCTACGGAACCCCCAGCTTCCTGACCTGGTCACGGAATTCAGCTGCTGTCTGGAATCGCTCGTTGGGATCGCGGGCTATCGCTTTTAACAGAAACTTGGCGATATTCTCAGGCATGTCTGGCTTGTAATCCCGTGGATCACGGGGAGGTGAATTCATGCGACTCAGTGCTGACTGCAGTGACTGACCCACTTCCCACGGCTGACCTGCAGTGAAGGTTTCATACGCAGTCACACCCAGTGCAAATAGATCGACACGGTGATCGGTTGTGGTGCGGCGAACGAGTTCCGGAGCCATGTAATTGGCTGACCCCGTACGGTTGCCTGGTTTGCAGAAATCGGGTGTATTGGGAATGGTCAAGCCAAAGTCGATGAGCTTGACGACACCTTCACTGTTAACAAGCAGATTGCGAGGGCAAATGTCGCGGTGCATGTAGCCTTGTTCATGCACATACCCCAGCCCTTCTGCCGCCTGGGCAAGATAATTCGCACGATTCGCTTCGAGTTGTTTGCTGCCTGTTTCAATAAGAAAGTTGAGGCCATTACCATCAACCAGTTCCATGACGATGAAGATCTCACCTTCCTTGGTAAATCCCCATTCATAAGTTTTAACACAGTTCTTGTGCTTGAGCGAAGTGCTGACGATACCTTCATGTGGACGAACGAGTCCTGCGAAGCGTGCATCAAACTTTTTTGTTTTTTCCTTGTCGAGAATCTTGAGACAGACCTGTCTGCCAAGTTTACCGTCACGTGCCTTCCATACCTTGGACATGCTGCCCTGACCGATGCGTATTTCAAGCGCAAATCGATCCGTAATCTTGATCTTGGGAATTTTGTTGGCCCGTTCGATCTGTTCCTTGAGTTGCATATTGCGGAACTGGGCAGCTGACATCTTCTTCGGGTCAGGCTTCTTGGGACCAAATAGTGAGGAAAGCCAACCCATACATCTGCTCCTGAACACCGTGGCAGGGTAAAGTACTTGCGCTTAACGAAACCTGATCTATGTCAGTATAGACGAAATGATGCTGTCTATGCGAGTGGCAAATCGTGTTAGTTCTCGCAGAAATCGATGAGACGGGCTATTTCGGTGCGCAGTTCCCCACGGGGAACGATACGGTCCACGAACCCATGCTCCATGAGGAATTCACTGGTCTGGAAGTCTTCGGGCAGTTCGATACGGACCGTATTCCAGATGGTCCGTTTACCGGCGAAGCCGATCATGGCCTTCGGCTCAGCCAGGATGATATCACCCAGAGTGGCAAAGCTGGCAGCGGCACCACCCATGGTAGGATTGGTCAGCACGCTGATGTACAGTCCTTTTGCAGCATCATGTCGGGCCAGGGCTGCACTGACCTTGGCCATCTGCATGAGCGACAGGATCGATTCGTGCATGCGTGCTCCACCACCGGAGCCACTGACGATGATCAGGGGCAGTTTTAAGGCAGTAGCCTGTTCGACAGCATATGTCAGTTTTTCACCAACAACAGACCCCATACTGCCTGCCATGAAATTGAAATCAGTGACGCCGAGGACGACACCACGTCCACGAATAAAACCCTTGCCCACTACTGCAGCTTCAGTGAGTCCGGTCTTTTCCATCGTTTCCTTGAGGCGAGCTGCATAGGGTTTGCGATCCACAAACCCGATTGGATCCAGCGAGCGCAGATCCGTGCACCATTCCTCAAAGCTGCCTTCATCCAGCAGACTTTCAATGCGCGCTTTTGCGGGCATGGTAAAGTGATGATTACACTGGGGACAGCAATGCAGCTTTTCCTCGGCTTCTTTCACGAAGATCGTGTTCTTGCACGAAGGACAGAGCTTGAATAGCCCTTCCGGAATACCACGTTTACGTCGTTCCACTGCCATATGCCTGCCAAACTGCACAATGAGTAGCTATTCATCTTAGGTGTCGGGCAAGCACTAGCTAGATGAAAAGGTGCTATGACTTGCCCGGTAGTAACAATCCTCATGCCAAGACTGAAGAACGTCCGATAATAGCAACAGCTAGTTGGACTGGATTGCTTGCCTGCATTGGGGTATGATTCCAGTATGCGTTGGCTTGGCAACATCCTCTGTATTCTCTGTTGCGGCATCCTGGTCATGCCTCAGGGATGGTGTTGTTGGCTGGCCCCGATGCAATGTTGCAGCAAACCTGCCAAAGCTGCTGAAAATTGTTGTCAGGTTGCTCCAGTCAAGACTTGTTGTGCCTGTAAACAACAGGAAGAATCCAACAAATCTGCGCCTGTACCTCTGCCAGTCAAATGCTTCAAGTGCCTTCACGACACTACGAAACCTGGCGGCAGTTTTGAACTGGACGGGACTGTTGCGTTCCTCACTCTGCTTCCTTACGACCTTTATCTAGTTGTCGTTTCCAGTATTACCTTTGAAACAGACCCTTCCGCCTGTTCAGATCCACCTCGGCATGTACTCCTGTGTGTCTGGCGTTGTTAGCCAGCTGGTTTGCGATTCCGCAGTATCAACTGCGTTGAAAAGTCTCACGTAAACACTGATTTGTATCTCAAACACAGGGAGATTCCCATGTTGATGAAGCTTAGCGCGATTGTTCTGCTGGCCACTGGCTTGACCATCGGTGGCTTGATGACTCCTGCCAGCACATCGAAGGCTGGTTGCTGCGACTGTTGCGAAGCAGGATGCTTCTGCTGCGATACGGGTAGCTGTACCTGCAGCAATTGCGTATGCACCTGCGGCTGTTGTGGCACGGCAGGCTGTTGTGCTCAGGCAGCTGATTGCTGTGACAAGAACAACGAATGCTGTCAGGCCGGTGCTGCCTGCTGCAAGAAGTAACAGGATACTTCAAACAACCTTTCAAGCCGCAAGCAATGCTTGCGGCTTGTTTACTTACTCAGGTAGAGGCTCAATTGTGACGGTAAGCGGTATTGCTTTCTTCTCCACCACGGATGGGTCACAACCGCAGCCTCGGATTTGCTCAGCTTTGAGCTCAGCCAGTTCCAGGCTACCAGTCCAGATGATGCCCTGGCCCTCGTGATGCACTTTCAGGGTCAGGTGTGCTGCCTGGGGAATATCGTACTTGAATACCTGGCAAAGCACTCCGATCACAAAATCAAAGGTGTTGATATCGTCGTTGTGCAGCACAATGGCATAGGGAGGAAGGCGACGTACTCGCTTTTGTGTGCGAGGCCGTATTACCGTTTTGATGACGGTTTCGTTGCTATCCAGAGACATTGGTTCGCAACCTCCGCAGGCATCGATATGCCTCGCCGGGAATTCTGATCTGTGGACTGATACGAGTGTAGCAAAGTCATGCACAAAGAGCCACAATATGCATGACCTGAGGAGGATTGTGTATTATGCTTGACCATCTGTGAAAGCTGTGGAACTACTCGCTGGAGAGATGGAGTGCAGTTTCCCCGCCTCGGTTCCACCTCCGCCCTGGAGAAGGAACTCGCCCAACTTCGCGAAGAAAACAGCAGGCTGCGCGGTGCAGCGGAACTGGACTGGTTCACCGATCATCCTCTTCCTGCATTTCTCGTTTCTACCAAGTCAGGCAAGATTCTTGATGTCAATGCAGCTGCCCTCAAGTTATATCGCTACGAACGTCGCGAATTGCTGGAACAGAGCCTGGAAATGCTGCGGGCCTCAGGCAGTGGATCGATCTCCCGATTTGACCTCATGCACAGCACAGGCCAGAAAGTCCCCTGGCGCGTCAAACAGCTTCGTCGCGATGGCACCATCTTCTTTGCCGAGATGCACATCACGCCGCTGAATTACCGCGGGATGGCAGCGGAACTGGTGCAGATCCTGGATGTCAGCCAGCACCTTGATGCGGAAGTCAGCCTGCGCAACATAGAACGCCGGTATCACTGGTTGATGGATCACGCCAGTGAATCACTGTGGCGATTTGAGTTGGAAGTCCCCATTCCAATTGGGTTACCAACGGAGGAGCAGATTGAACGCTGCTACCGCTATGGTTACCTGGCGGAAGCCAGCCGCAGCACTGCCCAGTATTATGGGTACCCCAGCAGCCAGGCAATGGTGGGGCTTCGGCTGGACGTGCTTATTCCTCGCAATGAGACAAATCATGCTTATCTGCGTTTCTTCATCGAGAATGGTTACCAGGTGATCGATGTCGAGTCCATGGAACTGGATATTCAGGGACGTACGAAATGGTTCTGTAACAAGCTGGTGGGTGAAGTGGAAGGCGGGCTGCTGGTTCGTGCCTGGGGCTCCAGCGTCGACGTGAGTGATCGCAAGATGTTGCAGGAACATCAGCGGCAAAGCGATCAACTGTGGCGTGATGCCCTGGATAACATGCATCTGCTCGCCATGTTTCTCGATAACAAGGATAACATCACCTACGTCAATCCGTATTTCTCCAGGGTCACGGGGTGGCAGCGGGAAGACGTGGTAGGTCGCAACATGTTTACAGTGTTCGACCCACAGTACGGCAGAATGACAGAACCCTTTCATGCCGATCAGTCTTCGCAGCATTCCCGCACCTATTGCACCAATTCATTCCGTACCAGAGACGGCAAGACGCTGATAATTCACTGGAACAATACGACCATCGTGAATGCAGAGGGAAAGCCAGCAGGCGTATTCTGTATTGGTGAAGATGTGACCGAGCAGCAGCGGACCCATGCCGCACTGCAGGATAGCGAAGCGAGATACCGGCGTCTGGTTGATGGATTGCCTGTCGGTATATACCGCTCCACTCCGGAAGGTCGATTGACTTTCGCCAATCCAGTTGTGCTGAAGCTGCTGAACATGAATAATGTCCAGGATGCGGAGCAGGTTAACCTTAACACGCACCAGTATGGTCCCACCTATACCCGTGCGGAATTCCTCTGTCGTGTGGAAAAAGAAGGTGCCGTTTATGGCATGGAGTACGAATGGAAGCATCCATCAGGCAACACCCTCTGGGTACGGGAACACACGATAGCTATTCGCAATGAAGAGGGAAAAATCGTCTGTTACGAAGGTACCCTGGAGGATATCACCAAGGAAAAGCAGGCAGAGCACCAGTTGGAGGAACGCGAAGAACACTATCGCAAACTCACTCAGTTAGCGCCAGTAGGTATTGTGCTGACACGCAAAGGCGAGATTACACATGCTAATCCGTATCTGTTGCAATTGCTTGGCTACGAGCATGCGAATGAACTGGTGGGCAAAACTATTCTGGAAATGCTGCATCCTGCGGAACGGAATGAAGTGGCAGCCAACTACCTGGATGTTGCCCCCGGTTATGGTTTATTGCCCATGCAGGAAAGGAAAGTACTGCGAAAAGATGGTACTTCCATTCTCATTCAAGCCCAGGTCGCTTTTGTTCAGGTAAACAATGAACGTGGCAGCGTCATGGTGCTCCGCGATATCTCTGCCGAACGCCAGGCGGATCAGGATCGCCGGCGCTGGCAGCAACGCATCCTCGAAATGCAGAAACTGGAGAGCCTGGGACTGCTCGCCGGCGGGCTGGCTCACGATTTCAACAATCAGTTGACAGTGATTCTCGGACATGCCAGTTTGCTCCAAAGGCAGGCAAACCTCAGTGAGAACGAACTGGCGTTGATTAAACCCATCGAGCAGGCAGCCCGGCACTCCACGGACTTGTGTCAGCAGATGTTAAGCTTTGCCGGCCGTGGCAGGATCCGCGTTCAATCGATCAATCTGGCGGAACTGGTTCGTAACTCGACCAGCCTGCTGCGAATTGCCTGTGGAAAGAAGGCGGAACTCGTACTCGAACTCGATGACCAGTTGCCTGCCTTACAGGCAGAGGAAGCGCAACTGCGTCAGGTGCTCATAAACCTGGTCAGCAACGCTTCGGATGCATTGAACAAAGGCGAAGGGGTTGTGACTATTCGTACCGGTGTGATTCAAGTTGATGAACAGTATCCCAATACCGAAGTGACTCTGGAACTTAACAGGGGGCAATATGTATATGTGGATGTGATTGACAACGGCGCGGGTATGGATGTCAATACACGTCGACGTATCTTTGAACCATTTTTCACAACTAAACCGTCCGGGCGAGGTCTGGGGCTGCCGGCAGTGCTTGGTATTGTCCGCAGCCATGGCGGGGCCATCGAAGTCAACAGCAAGCTGCGGCAAGGTACAAGCTTCCGCGTGTTTTTCCCAGTTCGCACCAAAGTAGACGTGTCTGCAATTCCGTCAGTTGGCAGCGTTACAACTGCTCGCACCAGTACCGTTCTCGTGGTTGATGACGAGCCTGCACTGAGGATGCTTGCCAACAAAGTACTCGTAAATCGGGGATGGCAGGTGGTGGAAGCTGAAGACGGCCACCATGCCTGCCAGTTGCTGCGTGAGTCCACCAGAGGGATAGACCTGGCCATCATCGATCTGGCGATGCCCGGCATGGATGGCGTGGAAACACTCAGGCAACTCTGGCAGATAAATCCAACCATTCCTGCCATTGCCATGAGCAGCTATGGTTCCGCGGAACTCGAGCAGCGATTCCAGGGTTTTCCGCTTCGCGGTATTCTGCCCAAACCTTTCACTCCTGCTGCCCTGGAAGCTGCTGTCGAGCATGTGCTGGGACCAGGACCACTACAGGCAAAACGATAGTTCAACTGGTGAGAGTTGTTGACCATCTCAACGGCTATATGATACCTGCGTCTCCTTCACGTGTGAGTTACGCATGGCGTCGTTACCTGTCCTTGAGTTAGTGCTGCGGAAT
This sequence comes from Gemmatales bacterium, assembly GCA_046350055.1. Taxonomy (GTDB): domain Bacteria; phylum Planctomycetota; class Planctomycetia; order Gemmatales; family HRBIN36; genus JAEUIE01. The sequence goes on from JAXMBC010000001.1 coordinate 2,639,915, forward strand.
TTCAAGAACTTCAATGCTCGCGTCACCCGCGATGCTTTGCTGGCATATTGGAAACATCTGAAAGCGGGCGGCAGGATGTTCTGGACCCTGGCTGGGGCTATGTCTTCTGCCCAATTGGGCATTACTCTTGCTCCGGCCATCCGTGAAGGCATCATCCACGGCATCTCCAGCACAGGTGCCAACCTTGAAGAATCACTCTTCCGCCTGGTCGCCCACCATAGCTACAAGGATTTTCCCGAGTATCGCTACTTCACCAAGAATGACGATACACGAATTCTGCAGGATCGCATGCGCCGCGTGACGGACACCAGCATCCCTGAAGACGAAGCATTCCGCGCAGTGGAGAAGTTTATTGTCCCCATGTGGACCAAGGCGTCCAAAGAAGGACAACGTCGATTCTGGCACGAGTACTTCTATGAACTGGTAACGACCCTGCCTGCAAATATGCACGAGGGGAAGGCAGAGGAATCATGGCTGGTGGCAGCGGCTCAAGCACAGTTACCCATTGTTGTACCGGGTTACGAGGATTCCACGTTTGGCAACATCTTCGCTTCCCATGTCAAGCTGGGCGAATGTTCCGCTTCCATCGTCAAGTCGGGCATCGAGTACATGGCCCACTTCTACGACCAGTACCGCGAACTATCGAAGGGGGCTGGACTGGGTTTCTTCCAGATTGGTGGTGGTATCGCCGGTGATTTTCCAATCTGTGTGGTACCTTCTATCAAATACGATCTGCAGGAAGATGTAAAGCCCTGGGCTTACTTCTGCCAGATCTCCGATTCGACCACATCGTATGGTTCTTATTCCGGAGCAACACCGAATGAGAAGATCACCTGGGATAAGCTGACAGAAACGACTCCAATGTTCGTCATTGAATCGGATGCAACAATTGTTGCTCCTCTATTGCTGACTGCTTTGCTGGAATGCAAGCGGCATCCGAGCGAAGCGGATGCCCTGATCGCCAAATACTAACGCTGTGGAATGTCACGAAACCTGGCGTGACAGTGTACACATGAAGCAGCATTTGCCTTGAATGCCTTCTCGGCAAATGTATCACGCCAGAGCGAAGGCAGTCTCAATGCAGTTTCCAGTTCTTTGGCTTCCTGTTCCGCCTGATTGAGCATTTTCTGGAATTCGACAGGCTTTTTCTGTAATTCAGGAAGTCGTCCCAGTTCCACATAGTGTTCCCACAGCATCATGGCTTCATGAGCCGGTTCCAGATCAGGATGTTCCCTGGCAGGTTTCCAGCCGGCTTTCTGCATCAGCTTGAGATGATCCCAGCGTTCATCCATTTCCACCATTCGCTGTACCAGGCTGCCCGTATTTGCTACTTCGGGGAAATCGCTGCTCACCTTATTCAACCGTTCCAGGCTTGGTCGTTGTACCTGTCGCGGCGAGGCATACAGGCCCAGGTACTTGGGATCGGTACCTGCCTGCTTCATAAGATCGAGTGCGGTTTGTACCGTGCAGGATTCTTCCAGGCATAATTTGACCACCACTGCAGCAGCGGGGCTACGGTGTTTACCATGATGGCAGTGCATGTAAATCAAGCCAGGTAAATCACGCACTGCTTTGGCCAGACGCAGGCCCTGCTCAGAAGGCACACCATCATAACCAATCGGCAGATGGACGTACCGCATGCCGAACTTCTTTGCTCGTGCCACTTCCGGCCGGGCTCCATCCACTGAGATAATGGTTTTGACACCCAGGTTCTGTAGCGACTGGAACCCTACATCCCCCTCTGGCACACTGCCTGAGAGTAACTTGTCAGTAATACGGATGACATTGTGAATGCCGGGGTGCGGATCGCTGAGAAACAGCATCGGCGAAATACCGATGAACAAGAACAGAGTCATCGCTGCATGGTGTGTGAACATGCATCCATAATAGCCTGAGTGAAACACCAGCGTCAAAATGATTGCACTCAGTTATCCCCAGATTCGCTTTCGTTGCGCCTGATGGAAGGCCACCTTTTGTGCAGTGCTCATTCGTGCAAAATCAGGTTCACCGGAAGCCAGCTTGGGATAATTACTGGAAGAACAGCAGTCGCCGCCACACTTGCAGCCTTTTTTGACAGTGTTGCTTACGCCTGTCGTCTGAGAGGCAACAGCTTTCTTGGGAATGCTGATCACGGTGCCATTGCCTGCATAGCTCATCACATTGGTTTGTAATTGCATATCGTCTTCCAGTGTTCGCTTCGGCGTGATCATCAGCTTCTGCAGAACTCCGTGGTAGGCCTTCACCGCATCCTCTGCGGTGATCTCGCCATCGGCAATGTGACGCAGGAGGCGGACAAACGCCAGTTGGCATTCAGCACTGTTGATCTTCCGGCCATAAAGGGCGGCCCGTGCACCATACTTCTTCGCTTCTGCCAGCATCTTGAACGCATCGTAGGTGGTGCCGGCAGAACCGCCGAGAATACCGACGACCAGGTGAGGGTCGTAGGCAACCAGTTCTTCCATGGCCTTGGGGCCATGGTACACGATTTTGAGAAAGACGGGTCGGCCTTTGCCAGTCACGCCTGCAAGTGTTCGGGCGATGGCATCGTTGATGAAACCAGGCACAAGTTCCGGGGCAACGCGATCTGCAGGATGGGGATCGAACACTTCAAGGAAGTGGCGAAAGCCCTTCGCCTCAGCCTCAAGACGGAATCGTTTGTACTCTTCCAGCCGGGCACGATCATCGACAGTGTCATTGTTAAAGGTCAGGCTGTACAGACCGAGATTGACGCCCCGTTGGCGTTCGACAGGATCGCAACCAAGATGTCCACACTGGATGTGATCCAGTGTGGCTGAACTGAAGGGCAGGGCAGCCTGTGTAATGTATTTGCCACCACGAAGGACGTGGACATCGGTGGTGTCATTGGCACGGGCTGCCGGCGTGACCGGGCTGTTCTCGAAGAGTCGTTCCTGTAACGCCAGGATTTCGCTGGTGCTGGCAGACATCAGCATGATGTCGACGAGACCTTGCTGCAGGATCTCACGGATCTGTGAACGGTACTCCGCCAGAGTCTTGTAACGCAGTTCGCCTTCATGTCGCTCCGGCGACAATCCCGGTGCCCCAATGCCAAATGCCATATCCGCATCCTTGGCATCGGCGAGGATAAAATCCTTGCAGCCTCGAGGATCAGCATGGATACGAGCCAGTTTTTGATCAAGGGTCTTTTGCATCGTAGGGCACGCTGTGCGTGCCTCCCCAAAACTTGTGTCGTTCCGACCTTCGTTTGTTGCAGCAATACTCAGTGCGGCGAGGCACGCCGAGCGTGCCCTGCACTTACGCAGCTTTCATTGCCGCCATGACTTGATCAGTGATGGCTTGCACCAGGCGTTCAAGATCGGGAGTAGCTTTCGCGACAGGTGCGGGCACAGCACACTCGACTTTGGTACTCACAGCCTGGGTCAACTTGCTTTGGTCCCATTCGGGGAAAGCGTAAGCGTTGGGCAGGAAGTCGCTGTAGCCGCTGCGGAGCATGTTGTTGCTGCACATGTCGCAGTTCTCGCCCTTGAGGCGCGGGTCATCAATGCCGAGCCGCTTTTTGAATTCGAGCAGCTCTTTTGTCTGCTGTTCGGTGAAGAAATTGATGCGGCCCAGTTGGCGGGCTAGGATCAACATCTTGCAGTAAGCATCAAGGATTTCGGTGTTGAAGTAGGCAGTCATCAAATCCTTGGAGAAGGCGATGGTGCCGTGGTTCGCCAGGATGACGACACTTGAATCCTTGACGTAAGGGCTGATCGTCTCAGCGAACTTCTGGGTGCCGGGCGTTTCGTACTCTGCGATGGGTACCTCGCCGAGGAAGACTTCCACTTCGGGCAGGATGCACTTGGGAATCGGTTCGTGCGCAATGGCAAATGCGGTTGCATGGGGCGGATGGCAGTGAACCACGCCCATGACCTTCGGGTTGTCCCGATAAGCAGTCAAATGGAGCAGGATTTCGCTGGTGCGTTTCTTCACGCCACGCAGTTGTTTCCCCTGGTAATCAACGACGCAGAGATCATCAGGCTTCATAAAGCCTTTGCTGACACCCGTGGGAGTGCAAAGGATTTCACGCTCATTGAGGCGGATGGAAATGTTACCATCGTTCGCCGCAGCAAAGCCTTTGTTGTAAAGGCGACGGCCGACTTCGCAGATTTGTTCACGTAATTCACGTTCACTCGTTGTCATGTTGCACTCGCTTGGCCCCAAAGGGGCGTTGGTTAGTAGCCAGGGGCGTTAGCCCCTGGAAAGTGTTAGTTTGTCATCGCTTCTTCGGAGCTGCCTGCTAGCTGATAGCTATCCACGATGCAGGCACAGTAACAATCCAGTGGCACCTTTTTCGGTTTGAAAGGCTGGGTCGCTTCTCCGCCTTCGCTGATGCCCACCATGGTGCTAAGGCCGGTGCCGAGTTGGTCCCAGGCGACGAGTTCTTCGCCGTCTGGGGTGTCTTGCTGCAAGCCTGCAAGGGTGTAGGGATGTACCAGCTTCCACGTGGCACCTTGTAATGAAGGGTGACAGCGGGACAGGTTGACAGTTCCTATGACCTTTGCGATTCGCATGTTAGTCCACAATCCCCATCACGAACCAGCGCACGGGCGACTTCTGGTCATTCATCAGTTGCCTGGCACCTTTGCCATCGCTGCTGATGAGGACTGTATCTCCCATGCCTGCACCCAGATGATCGACCACCAGAGCCGGATCGCCGTCAGCCTGACCAGTGTGCCCCAGCGGCTGCACGATAAGCAGCTTCCACCCGATCATGCTCGAGTGTTTGGTGCTGCTCACGGCGGTGCCGACGACTTTAGCCTGTTGCATTAGATCACCCTCATCCCGCCATTGGCGATGGTGAAGCGACGTTGACGGGTAAATGTCAATGGTGTCGTTACACCTTCGCCGGTGGGTGTAGCGATGCTGTAGCTGAGATACCCTTCGCCACCGTTGCCGAGACCTGCACCGCAGGGGCCGTTGACGACGAATATGGTCGTATCCAGTTCCTTCGCCATCTTCGTGATGGTGTCCAGGTTTTTCGAATGAATGAGGGCAGTATGCTTGTAGCCATGCTCGTACTTCTTGGCGAGGCGGATGGCTTCATAGACATTCCTCACCCGCACGAATGGCACAAAGGGCATCATCTGTTCATGATCAACAAAGGGATTGCTCTCATCGGTCTCGCCGAAAAGGAGCACGGTAGGGGACCTCATCGCGATGCCGGCGGCTTGGGCGAGGACGCTGGCATCTTTACCGATGAGGTCTTTATTGAGCCCGATGCGAAGAGCATCACTACCATAACCGGTGAAGGCCACCCTGGTGAGCTTTTCAATTTCTTCCCGATTCAGGCGATACGCACCAGCACGATCCATCGCGCTCATGAGCTTGTCGAAAATGCTGTCGACAGCAAAGACTTCTTTCTCTCCGATGCAGAGCAGGTTGTTGTCGTACGCTGCACCAGCGATGATTGACTTGGCAGCATGATCGAGGTCAGCCGTTTCATCCACCACGACAGGCGGATTGCCAGGGCCAGCGACGATGGCCCGCTTGGGGCTCTTGAGTGCAGCTTTGCCGACAGCGGGGCCGCCGGTGACACAAATCATCCGTACCGCTTTGTGATCGAACAGGGCCTGGGCCGATTCCAGGGTCGGTTCGCTGATGATGGTGATGAGATTGTCGATCCCGATAGCTCGTTCGATAGCCTGGTTGAACAGACGTGTGCCATGCACAGCAATCTTCGCCCCGCTGGGATGCGGGTTGATCACCACACTGTTTCCCGAGGCCAGCATGTTGATGGCATTACAGGCCAGAGTGGGCAGCGAGTGAGTGACTGGAGTAACAGCGCCAATCACACCGAACGGGGCGTATTCGACAAGGGCAACGCCCATGCTGCCGGAGAATGTATCAGTCTTGAGGAACTCGGTTCCGGGAATGCGATCTGCGACCACACGGAGCTTTTCGTACTTGTGTTCGAGCCTGCCGATCTTCGTCTCTTCGAATTCCATCCGTCCGAGTTCTTCTGCCTGATCGCGACATATCTTGCGGATACAATCGAGAGCCTTGGTGCGATCTTCGATGGGGCGTTTCTCAAACAGTGCCTGGGCTTTGGAGGCGGCATCCACCGCTTCATCCACAGTGCGGAACACGCCATGCTGGCCACCCGTGGCAGCACTGCTGGCTGCTACCTTGGTACCCATGGCTGCGAGCACTTCCTGCACTACCGATTTGATAAAGGCGTCATTGAGTTGCATGTGTGTAGGGCACGCTGTGCATACCTCTCCGTGTCTGGTGGTTTCACTACCTAACGAGGATGAGAACGTTGACTTCAGCATCCATAGTAAGCGGTGATTCCTTGTTCCTGGTTGCATCGGGCTCTTGCTTCGGTGAGGCACGCCCAGCGTGCCCTGCCAGCTTTACCCCGCTTTGAAGATCGATTTTCCTTCCACGCTCACTTCATCGACAATACCGACGATGGCAGTATCGATGGGCATCTTTTCGAGTTCCGGAGCCATACGGGCGCTGGACCCTTGTACGATCAGCACCAGTTGTCCGGCACCTGCACCGACGGTATCAACCGCAACGAAGCTCCGCTGCGTTGAGATGAGTTCCTTTCGGTTCTTTGGATCCACCCGCAGCGGTTCGACAACCAGCAACTTCTGCCCCGTCATCGAAGGAAGTTTCTGCGTGGCGATCACCGAGCCAGTTACTCTTGCTAGAAACATGACAACTGTCCTGAGTCCTAAGTGCTGAGTCCTGAGTCGAAGTGCCTTCAGCACTTAGGACTGAGCACTCAGGACTGATTGCGTTTGTCTCGCCACAACGATTTCCTCATTCGTGGGCATGGTCCAGAGCTCGACGCGGCTGCCTTCAGCATGGATTGCCGCTTCGCCCCTGGCGTGTTGATTCTTATGCGGATCGAGCTTGATGCCGAACCAGTCGAGATTCGTGCAGATGGCTGACCGCATGGTGGCTGAGTTTTCGCCGATACCGCCGGTGAAGACGATGGCATCGGCTCCATTCAGAGCCACAAGGTAAGCTCCCAGGTAATGCCGAATCGCTTCTACATAGACTGCCATGGCTTCCTGGGCCTGGGCATTGCCTTGCTGGGCAGCCTGCTCGATGTCGCGAAGGTCGTTGCCCGCGCCGGACATGCCTTCAAGGCCCGACTTGTTAGCCAGGTTTCCAAGCAGTGATTCCAGCGATTTGCCCGTCTTCTTTAACAAGATGGGCAGTGTGAAGACATCGATATCGCCAACACGGTTGTTTTGTGGCAGACCGGATTGCGGACTGAAGCCCATGCTGGTGGCAATGGACTTCCCCCCCTGGATGGCACAGAGCGAGCTACTGCCACCGAGATGGCAGGAGATGACTCGCGCCTGGGGGTGTTCCAGCAATTGTGCTGATCGCTCGGCAATGTAGCGATGGCTGGCACCGTGGAAGCCGTAGCGGCGGATTCCCATCGCGGCCCACTCCTTCGGCACAGCATAGAGTTGCCGTGACAGGGGAATGGTCTGGTGGAACCCGCTCTCAAAGGCAGCCACAAGTGGAATGTGGGGCAACTTCTCCGCCAGCAGCCGCATCGCTGCGACGTAAGGCGGGTTGTGTGCCGGGCACACCACGTTGTAAGCTTCCATCGCCGCGAGTACGGCGGGAGTGACCCGTTGTACTCCCGACAGCCCCTCAGCATGTACAGCTTTGAAGCCAATCGCGGTGAGCTCCGTCGCATCGGCCATCACACCACACTGCGGATCGCAGAGAAGTGCCAGGCAGGCTTCCACCGCAGCTGCATGATCAGCTACCGTGCCGATCTTCTCGCTGCTTCCCTTATCGGTGGTGGCGTAGCTGCGGGCCTTGTCAGACCCGATGCGTTCCACCCCACCCCTGGCGAGCAAGGCTTCCGCTTTCGCCATGTCAAACAGGCGATACTTGAAGCTGGTGCTGCCCAGGTTGGCGACGAGGATCTTCATGATTGTAGGGCACGCTGGGCGTGCCTCTCCATCGCAGGTGGTGTCACGAGTCGGTTTTGCTTCATGTTGTAAACAGTTCAGGTCGTGGCGAGGCACGCAGAGCGTGCCCTGCCGCTACTTGTTGTTCACAAAGAAATCCACCACCGCTTCACTGGGGCGGGGGATGATGTGGGCGGCGACCAGTTCGCCATTGGCGGTGGCAGCGTTAGCGCCCGCATCGACAGCAGCACGAACGCTGCCGACATCGCCTCGAACCAGCGTGGCCACGAAGGCGTTGCCGATTTGAATCTGGGCGACGAGATTGACATTGGCCGCCTTGAGCATGGCGTCGGAGGCGGCGACGGTGGAAATGTAACCCTTGGTTTCAATGAGACCGAGGGCCAGGTTACCGGTAGTGGTTGCAGCCATTGGGTTATCCTTCGTAGGGCACGCTGGGCGTGCCTCTCAATCACATGGAGTTGTGTGCTGTGGTTATTGACGCAGTACTGTCAGTGCATGACAGGTTGCTCGTTACGATTCGTGGTGAGGCACGACGACGTGCCCAACCGCTATTTCTTCGGGGCCGGCAGGGCAACGCCGATTTCCTCGTGTGGTCGCGGTAGGACCTGCGAACTGACGACTTCGCCAATCCGCTGTGCTGCTGCGACACCCGCATCGATGGCGGCCTTGACGGCTGCTACATCGCCGGTAATCAGCGCGGTTACCATACCGCTGCCAATCTTGGTCCAGCCGATCAACTTCACGTTGGCGGCTTTCATCATCGCATCGCTTGCTTCAATCAGGCAGACCAGTCCTTTGGTCTCGATGAGGCCCAGTGCCTCGAGGGGTGCTGCCATGGGGTTCTCCAGGTAAAAAGCTGTCAGCTTTCAGCGATCGGCTGTCAGCTTCAAGCGGGTTAAGGTTGCTGCCCCGAAGGGCGTTAGTGTCTTCTAGCTCCAGACTACTTGAACAGTTCCACCTTCGTTGCCGCAGGTAAGTTGCAGGCATTGCCTTCGTCGGTGTCGATGTGGATTTCCAGTTTCGAGTTCTTGTCTACCCGGCAGAGCAGGTTTTCCAGCACGATGGGGCAGTTGCTCACCACCCTCATGTGGATGCGGTCCCCCTGCTTTACGCCGTAGTACTCAGCATCTGTCGGATGCATGTGGACATGTCGTTCAGCGCGGATGACGCCTGCTTTGAGCTCGATCATGCCTTTGGGGCCCATGATCCAGCAGCCTGGCGTTTCGTGGTGATTGCCACTTGGTCGCACAGGTGCATCGATGCCGAGCGAGATGGAATCGGTGAAAGCGAGTTCGACCTGCGAAAAGTCACGGCAGGGACCAAGGATGCGGACATTAGGTATCATCCGCTGGCGAGGACCAATGACGGTAACGACTTCTTCAACGGCAAAGGCGCCGGGCTGATAGAGGTCCTTGACGGGGGTGAGCTTGTGTCCAGGGCCGAAGAGTTCTTCGACGTGGGCTGGTGTCAGGTGAACATGTCGGGCCGAGATATTAGCCACAATACGGGGTTTGCCCGGATCGCTTGCAGGTATGCCAGCCAAAGTACCTGCGTGCTTTTCGAGAGCAGCACGCACGAGCCGTTCAATGAGAGCTCGATCGGCGCTCAGTGACGGCACTTTCATCGCCACTGTTGCACTCATGGGGTCCTCTCCTTCGGGGCACCTGCAACGATGAGTTGCACCCCGTGTTCATTGATCCAGGTTTTGGCCGCAGGGGGAATGCCCGCATCCACGACGATTGTGTCGATATCACTTAGAGGGCACAGCAGCGTCAGGGCGTGCCTGCCAATCTTGCTCGAATCAGCGAGGATGATCGCCTCGTCGGCACTGCGAAGCATGGCTCGCTGGGTTTCAACCAGGAGCAGATTGTGATTGAACAGTCCACGCTCGGTGACTCCATGACAACTCAGGATAGCCTGAGCCACATGGATGTGTTTCAGTTGATCCACAGTGGATGGCCCCAGTGCCACCCCAGTGCGCGGGTAGACGAAACCACCAAGCAGGATCACGTCCGGTTCGCGACCCTGCGACAGCAGTGAAGCGATCGGCAGGCTGTTGGTCACCACCTGCAGTGGTCGGCCGATCAGCAGCTTGGCCAGTTCCAGTGTCGTGGTGCCTGCATCAAGCAGAATGCTGGAACCATCAACAATCTGATTGGCTATCGCCTGGGCGATTTGCTGCTTTTCCTGCACCGCAATGGGGGCCCGATCTTCGAGGGCAGGGAGGTTATCCATGCCTTTCGGAATGGGGCTTAGTCTCGCACCACCATGAGTTCGCTTGAGCAGCCCTTGCTGATCCCAGAACTCCAGATCCCGGCGCAAGGTGGATTCGCTCGCCTCGAGTTCGGTCGCCAGGTCAGCCAAAGCGACAAAACCCCGATCTTTGACAAGCTCCAGCACTTTTTGCCGACGTTCTTCGACCAGCACAGTCAACTTCCTGCGAAAACAGGCTGTATACTTCCTAGACCACCTATCTTAGTGAGCGATAATGGTCGATATCAAGCGTAATCTTCCATAATCTTTCAAATTGTTTCACATTCAGGTCGCATCATGTCTCCAGCACCACATTACGCATGGTCTTTGTTGCCAATCGATAGCCCCATGCCCTTGCTGAGTCGCAAGCGCATCATGGGCGAAAAGATGATGATTTCGGAGATCACCTTGCAGCAAGGCTGTACGGTGCCGGTGCATCATCACGAGAACGAGCAGTTCAGTGTCGTGCTGCGTGGTCACTTGCAATTCACAGTGCACGACAGCCAGGGGAACGCTTCCACAATGGATGTACGTGGCGGCGAAGTCTTGCATCTGCCTTCGCAGGTGCCGCATGGTGTAGTAGCTGTGGAGGAGACGCTGGTACTCGATCTGTTCAGTCCGCCCAGCGCAACGACAGGGATAGATCGGCCGGCTTCAGCCTGACATTCTTAAGCCGCCCGCCCACGAACGGGAAAGCCCAACCGGCGTTCTGCTTCCAGTTCCTCGGCTGAGTATTCAGCCTTCGACTTCTTCCGTGCTAGGCGACAGAAATACAACTGCAGCATTAACGTTACAGTAGTCAGCCCTGCCAGGCAGCTGTGCACGACGAAAGACTGCTCTTTGAGCATGTTTACTGTGGGAAACCATTTCTGCTGTTCCGTTACCGCGAGTCCGGCGTAGGCCATGAGGATGGAACCAATAACTGCTGTGAGCAGCGTGACGCAGAAGCGATAGAAGAGAGCACTGAATAATCCGCCGATACAGATGCAAATCGCTGGGATAGCGTAGGGAGGTGCAAGCCGTTTCATGGCATACCAGCAGGCAAGGCCGTAAGCAAGAAAGAGGGCCACGCGTGCCAGGGAAAGTGCCAGACAGCCCGCAGCCGCGGCGAGCAAGACACCGGCGACAATCGGATACTGGATGCCCCATGCCGTTGCCTGTTTGAGCCCGATCAACCCTGCAATCAGGCTGACACTGATCGTAAGCCAGAAACGATGCCAGCGCCAGCCCGTCAAGGCGAGTGCTGCACCTGCTCCCAGTATGACCCACAGGGCGGGCAGGGGAAGTTCCAGCAAATCCGATAGCATTTCTGGTGTAATCACTGACATAGCAGGGCAGATAGCCAAGAGTGAACAGGCTGTCAAGCGTTGACTGCAATAGATTAGGATTGGAATAGACTGTCAAGTTTTGCGAAATTGCCCGACAGTCCGTTTATTCCGTCAGTACAGGCCGAAAACCGGCAAGATGCGTAGTTCAGGCTGTTTGCGCCGTGCAGGGTGAATGGTAAATTGATGGCGCTTCTAACTGCTGCGCCACTTGATTATCACCCGGATAAACTCCAAATGTTTGACATTCTCCGGTTTATTTACCACATTCGCATGTCGGATCGTGTGGGCCGTCGTGCCTCACCGGAGAAGCGTGCAGCCTTTCAGGAAAAACGGCTCAGGCAATTGCTTCGCTATGCTGTCGAGCATTCGTCCTTCTACAAGGAACGATTCTCCGCTGTCGACATCGCCTCGTGTCCCATCTCGGCATTACCCGTGCTGACCAAACGGGAGTTCATCGCCAACTTCGGCCGCATCGTCACTGATCCACGGGTAAAGCAGGACGACGTCCGTTCCTTCATGCAGTCGCCCACCAACCTGGGCAAGAAATACCTTGGCAAATACGTCGTCTGCCACACGTCAGGCAGTCAGGGTGAATCAGCCCTGCTCGTGCAACCCCAGGCAGATGTCGACAAGACCTTTGCCATGCAGGCCGCCCGTGGCCACAACCTGCCCAAGACCTGGAAGACTCTCTGGGACAAGCTTACCGGCCCTAAGGTACGCTGGTCGGTTGTCCTCTTCCGCAAGAGCTTCTTCCCCAGCGGCGCAGCCTTCGAGAACATTCCCCTGCCCATGCGGAAACTGGCCAACATCCAGAGGCTCAACATCAATGATCCCCTGGAAGAGAACCTTGCCAAGCTGGATGAGTTCAAGCCTAACATCATCACAGCCTACTCGCATGTGCTGGAAAACCTGGCTCGCGCCGAACTGCAAGGTAAACTCCACCTGCGTGATGCCAAATGCCTGCAACACGTAACCAGTATCAGCGAGCCGATCACCGACATGGCGCGCGACTACATGCAGCGGGCCTGGGATGTCCCCATCGCTAATCACTATGCCATGGGCGAATGCATGGGCCTGACGCTGGGCTGTTCCAAGGGATTTGGTGCCCATCTGAATCCTGATCTGGCGATTCTCGAAGTGGTCGACCGTCATTACCGCCCCGTTCCTCCCGGCACTCCGGGTGACAAGGTGCTGGTCACCAACCTTCTCAATTTCACCCAGCCACTCATCCGCTACGAGATTGACGACGTGGTGACACTCAGTCCTACGACCTGCCCCTGTGGCAATACCCTGCCTCTTATCTCTGATATTGCAGGGCGAAGCAATGACCGTCTCTGGTATCGCCGCGGCAAGCACTACCAGGAAGTGGCGATGTACCTGTTCAAGAAGATTGCCGCCGGCTCACCCGCTGTGGCAGAGTTTCAGATCCATCAGCCTGAGCGGAACCGATTCATTCTCAAAGTGGAACCACGCCCGGGCATGTACCTGGAAGCCAGCGAAGTGATCAAGGTAGCAGAGCGGGAATTGGCGTACGAACAGCTCACCGACATTATTCGTGTCGATATTGAAGTGGTGGACGAGATTGGTCCCGACCCCCGTACTGGCAAACTCCGCCGCGTCATCAGCCAGGTTGGCGTGCCCGATGATCTTGATGCCCCGCCAACGGAAAAAATCGAGCGCAGAAGTAGAGTGCTGACGCCAGCGTAAAGTCGTGGCAGGGGTCAACGGATTGCAATTGCTCGTATTCGTGCTGAAGTAGTATGCCGTTGCCCCCTGTAGATCGCGAGACAAAGATAGGCTTATTCTCCGCGCGACCCACTGGGGTTCGGCGGCAGTTGCTGTTGCAGACACAATCCCCACCTAATCTCCCCTTATTCACGGGGAGGATCCAGACCGGCCTGGGCCTTGTGTCGCCACCCTGATCCAATGTGCCACTGCAATCAGCAGCAGCAAGCCCACGCTCGTCATCACGAACAGCGTCAGCCCGAAGTTGAGCCAGTTGTCTTTCGCCATGAAGCCGCGGACGAGCAGGCTGCCGGCGTACATCGTCGTCGTGGTCACGAACAGCATCGGCAGCAGTGTCAGCCAGGCGTAACGCAGCTTGCCTCGGTTGATGAGCATGCTCGTCACCACCGCCAGGGCCGCGACGGCGAGCAGTTGATTGGCGATGCCGAACATGGGCCAGATGGTCTGGATCGAGCCACCCGCCACCAGCCAGCCCCAGCCGGCGGTCACGATCAGCGTGGCGATCACCGAGCCGGGCAGCCAGTTCGTCTCGCCGAACTTGGGGATCACCTTGCCGATGGCATCTTGCAGAATGAACCGGGCGATGCGGGTGCCGGCATCAATCGTCGTCAGAATGAACAGGGCCTCGAACATGATGGCGAAGTGGTACCAGTACTTCACCACTGCCTGCACCGGCAGGGCGGTCCATTCGAGTGCCTTGGTGAAGATGAGGGCCATGCTGACGGCCAGCGTGACAGCGCCACCTGTCCGGCCTCGCAGCGCCTCGCCGCCGACCATCTCTTCCACCTGGGCGAGGTTGAGATGCTGCACGCTTTCCACCTGGGCTTTATGCATGGGATCGGTGGCCGCCGGGGTAGCGAGGCCGAGCATTTCGTAGAGCTTCACCAGCGACGGCTGGAATTCCGCCACCTTCTCCAGCGGCACGTTGATGTCGTAGTAGAGATGCACCGGCAGGGCCGCGGCTGCAATCAGGGCGACGACGCCGACGATGCCTTCCATCAGCATCGAGCCGTAGCCGATGAGGCGGATGTGGCTTTCCTTGTCGATCATTTTGGGCGTGGTTCCCGAGGCAACGAGCGAATGGAAGCCGGAGATGGCCCCGCACATCACGCAGATGAAGACGAACGGGAACAGGCTGCCGGGGAACGTCGGGCCGCTCTGCTGGAAGACAGGATTGAGCGGCGGATGGGCGAGCACCGGGTTGGCCAGCAAGGTGCCGATGATGAGCAGGGCGATGGTGCCGATCTTAAGGAAGCTGGAGATGTAATCGCGCGGGCACAGGAGCATCCACACCGGCAGCACCGAGGCGACGAACCCATAGATGCAGATGGCCCAGATGGTCTGCGTCTTGTTGAGCGAGAACCACGGCTCGAGGGCCGACCCGGGGATCCACGCCCCGGCAATGGTCGCGGCAATGACGAGCACGCCGCCGAGGATGGAGGCTTCGACCACCCTGCCGGGCCGGATGCGGTACATGTAGAAGCCGACGAGGAAGGCGATGGGGATGGTGCAGGCGATAGTGAAGAGACCCCACGACGAGCCGGGGACTTGTTCGACGCAGCCGGCGGGAAGGGTGACTGTTCTTGTGAGATCTTTCAAATGCAGTGGGGCGACTATTGTGAAACTCTCTGCACGTTTGACTGGTTCTTTAAGGCCTGGATAAGTGATGGTGCAGTTGACTGGGAATTTTAACTCCGTTTTGTTTGCAAATAGGGCCTTGTACAAAAGACGTTGTTTGAGACTACCGTCTTCAAGGCTAACTTCTGGGCAAGTGATCACCGTCCCAGCCGCATACTTCACCTCCTCGCCGCCCAGTGCCTTCACCACCACGAAGCCCAGTCCAGCGAGGGCGAGGATCACGATCACGCACGTCGCCAGCGAGAGGATGTAACTCGCCCACGGTCCCAGTTCCTGCTTGGCGATCTCGCCGAGCGATTTGCCGTTGCAGCGCACCGAGGCGGCGAGCACCGTCATGTCCTGCACCGCCCCGGCCAGGCACACACCAATGACGAGCCAGAACAACCCCGGCGCGTAGCCGTACTGGATGGCGAGCACCGGACCGATCAGCGGCCCGGCCCCGGAAATGGCAGCGAAGTGGTGACCGAAGAGCACCCACTTGTTAGTGGGGTCGTAGTCCTTGCCGTCGTTGAAACGATGTGCGGGGGTGACGTTCTTATCGTCAAACGCCAGTACCTTCGCGGCCAGGAACGCCGAGTAGAACCGGTAGGCGATGGCGAACACAGCCAGGACGAAGAGCAATATCGGCATCGCCCGCAGCATGATGCCACCGGCGGAGTCGTCATAGAAGAGATTGGCAAACATGATGGTACCTGGAGTTGCCTCCAAGATACCCGCTGTGCTGGGTATGTGCCAAGGGGAAAGCCAAATGGCGATCTTGCTATAACTAAGACTCACGCATTCGTTAGTACATCTTGCGGGGATTTAACTTGGATTTCTGGGTAGCGTAGAAAGTCCTGCTTGTTAAACGAGAGCATGCTGGTGATTCCATGAACCTTCATCGCTGCAACCAATCGAGCATCGTGACCATTCTTGCCCATCACTGCATGACAGGTGACAAGCGTCTCCCACTCTTCGAGAATCGCTGGAATATCTGCAAGCACGCGATACAAGTTCCGAAGCCGTTTCAGTTCACTTGATGCATCAACGGATGATAAGCCGAATCCGTTCTCTGCTGAAGGCCGAGTTGCCACCACCCAATACTCATAGAGGTTCTGGGCAGCCAGATAGAGATCTTCGCCTCGGGTTCTCAACTTAGCTATGGCAGCATCAGCATCTACGAACTGAGGATGACTTGGAATCAACGAGCGAATCAACACATTCGTATCGATGAGGAAACTCATTCACCTCGCCCTGCGTAAATGCGCTCCCTGCTGTCATCGATACTGTGAACGATGTGTAGATGTCTTGTCGCAAGTGCTCGATGCTCAGCAATCCAATCTTCGGCGGATGCATATACAGCCAACTTTGCCAGTGACTTGCTGTCATCTGCTGCACTTGCTGCAATATCCGTTTTGAGAAGATCTTCCACATATGATTTGATAGTCAGCCCCTTGGCTGTCACCTTTGCGAGGAGTTGCTTCTCAGTCTCAACAGGTAGTTCCAGCGTTAATGTCATAGGAATTCCTCTCTATCATCATGATATCATACAGTCATTAAGGATGTCAAAAGTGGAGCCGCTGTGTTATGCATAGAGTTTGTAGTCCAGCGTCGGAAACAGCGTGCTCTTCCACTCCAGTTCGCTAAGCGTCTCAGGCTGCAGGGATCCATCGCTCAGTTGCGTGTAAATCTTGTTGAAATTATCGATGTGTTCCTTGGTGCGTTTGTGGGCATATTCGACGACAGTGCCGGTCTTCATGATGAAGGCCCAGTCACTGGCCTGGGCAAGCAATAGCTCTTTCGCCGCTGCAGTGAGTGCCCTTTCCTGTAGCGGCGTGGGGCTGGTATAGCGGTTGGCCATTTCTGTCATGCGCAAAGCAGCTTCATGCAGGTGTGGATAGATCCAGTCATTCGTGGGATTGAGCCAGACCTCGGCGAAGCCGCCAGCGCCCCAGCTACTGCGAAGCGGTTGACACTCCTGCATCACAGGATGGCGTTGCATATACTCGGGGATAGTGATCATCCGCACCGTATTCTGGTCGAAGTGGGTTTTGCGGAAGAGGTTGTCGAGGAACTCCGGGCCTTCGTACCACCAGTGGCCGAACAGTTCAGCGTCATATGGGGCCAGGATAAGCGGAGGCCGATCATCCATCAGGTTCTCCAGCACCCCCACCTGCTTGATGCGGTGTTCGAGGAAGTGCCCTGCGTGGTCCGCAGCCCGGTTTAACGCCTGTTGTCGGTCGTAAGGCTTCTTCTTGTCGGTGGCTCCGGTGATGGAGTAATACTTCATACCCAGGTGTGTGCGAATACCGATCTCATGCAGGTGGGGCTTGATGTAATCCTCGGGAGCATCGAAGCCAACGTCACGGTAGAACTCGCGGTACGCCGGGTCGCCGGGGTAACCTTCGATGCTGCTCCATACCTGCTTGGAGGATTCAGTGTCTCTGGCAACAGCCGCAACCCGGGTGCCGGGGCAGAGGATGGGCGCGAAAATGCCGTAGCGTGGCCGGGGGCGGGCGAAGAGTACCCCGTGAGTATCGACGAAGAAGTACTGGATGCCACTGTCAGCCAGGAGTTGATCGACGCCTTCCGCATAGCCACATTCGGCGAGCCAGATACCCTTGGGGCGAACACCGAAGTGCCGGTGATGCTCGCGGGCACCCTGTTCGATCTGCACTCGGGCTGCCTTGGGAGCCTGGTCGATCATTAATGGCAGAAAGCCGTGGGTGGCACAGCAGGTGATAATCTCGAGCTTGCCGGTCTGGTGAAAGCGGCGGAAGCCATTGAGCAGATTGTGATCGTACTTTTCCACAAAGACTGACTTGCAGATCTGGAACCGCTCGAAGTACATCTTCGCAAGCTTGTGAAACGCAGGCTCAAACCGGGAGCGTCGGACTTCTTTCTCGGAAAGGCTAAGCAGATTATCGATGTTACGGACGTAACGGCTTTGCAGGAGCGGGTCTTCGAACATGGCTGCCAGGGTGGGCGTGACCGACATGGTGAGTCGCCAGTCAACGCCATCCCGTTCCCAGCCTTCCATGATTTCCAGGAGGGGAATGTAGGTTTCGGTGATGCCTTCGTAGAACCAGTCCTCTTCGAGAAAGTCGTTATGCTCCGGATGCCGGACGAACGGCAGGTGAGCATGGAGTACAAAGCAGAGGTAACCGTCAGGCATAAGCAGGCCCTTGGTAGCAGGTAGCAAAACGCTAGTCGCTAGATTATGCTCGCCACTGTACTGCCTGTTGCAAGGCAGGGGAAGCACGGATTCTCCGGAACATCCAGACTGATCAGTTGCCCTGACCGGCACAGGTATCAGAATCGCCACGTTCCTTTACTTGCTCTGTGGCTGGATTCGTCGTACATTTCAGATAGGTCATGATACCTTCATGATCGGCTTCAAAGTATCCACCCCTACTGCCTGGCCCACTATTATCCCGTGATTGCCCTCATCAGCGATATCCACAGTAATTTTGAAGCCTTACAGGCAGTGCTGCTCGACATAGCGAAGCAGAAAGTGGAGAAGACCTACTGCCTGGGCGACATCATCGGCTACGGCCCCAATCCGCGTGAATGTATCGACGCTGTGATTGACCTGCCCGTTGTGATTCTCGGAAATCACGACCAGGGAGCCATGTTCGACCCCGAAGGCTTCAATCCCGGTGCGGAACGAGCCATCTTCTGGACCCGGTCCCAGCTGGAACTGGCCACCGATAACAAAGAGAAAAGAGAACGACGCTGGGAGTTTCTGGCGGAACGGCCTCGCATCCATCGGGAAGAGAATGCTCTGTATGTGCATGGCTCGGCCCGCAACCCGCTCAACGAATACGTCTTCCCGGAAGACATTTACAATCCCCGCAAGATGGAACGCATCTTCGCATATGTCGAAGGCGTCTGCTTCCAGGGCCACACCCATGTCCCGGGTGTCTTTTCCGAAAGCCTGCAGTTCTACAGCCCGGAAGACATCTCCAGCGAATATACCCTCGATGGCCGCAAGACGATGGTGAACGTCGGCTCCGTGGGTCAACCCCGCGATGGCGACTGGCGGGCCTGTTATGTCCTCTTCGATGGCAAGACCATCAAGTACCGCCGCGTGGAATACGACATTGATACGACAGTGAAAAAGATCTACGATATTGCCGAGTTGGAAAACTTCCTCGGTGACCGACTGCGAGATGGTAGATAAATGATGTGGGCCAGACATTCCTGTCTGGCTCACACAGTTTACAACACCATAACACCGAAGTTCTAATATCGGAGCTCGAAGCCGATAGCGAGCGTCTGCATCCAGAACGTGGAATGGTTGTGGAAGTTTTCCGGGGTGGCAGGGTTACCTGAGTTCCCGTCCAGAATATTGGGATTGATGCGGCGGTCGACTTGATCGCCGGGGCGAACGACACCGGTCATGGCCATGAAATTGTAATTGAGATAGATCCGGCCATACTCGCAGAAGAAGTAGCCTACCCCCAGTTCAATCTCAGGAACAAACATGAAGCCGATTTCAGTTTCCTGGCCTCCGTTGCTATCCAGGGCATAGATGCCACCGGACCGGGTCAGAATCTGGAAGTTTGGTGGTGAGGCGCTAAGTGTCGTGCCATTGATCTGGACGGTATTGCGATTAAAGCCAAATCCGAGTTGACCACTGACATCAAAAGTCCAGCAGCCTTTGTACCATTGGGAACGCATGCCGAAGTTGATGCCATTGAATGTGTTGGACGTTCCGAAGTCATCATAGATGAGACGCTGGACACCAATACCATTCCCTGTTACAGGTGCTTCTTCCTGAAAGAACTCGTTGTACAGGGCTTCATCGAGATAGAGGAAGCGGTAGCCCCAGGACCAGTCGAGTCGTCCGTTGGTACCACGGGTGATGTTGTGCACATTGTTGAAGGTGAAGCCCTGCAGGCGGCTGTGCGTGCCCAGGAGGACATTGCCGGAAATCTGATTGACACCAGCACCCGCTTCACGGGCGATGATGTAGGAGGATTCCGTATTGGTCAGGGAATCAAAATAGGGGTTAGCCAGGAGTGGATCACCCTGTGACTGCATGCGGAACTGATGGCTTTTGTTGAAAACATTGAAGTAGCTAGCTTCAAAGCCCCACGTTTGTGCAGGTTGCAGCCACATGCCGCCGACAACCTTGAAGCCGAGGTGAGTTTCCAGGTCGATGGAGCCACCGAAGAGAACCCTGGTGCCTTCGTTGCCGAGAATTCCCTGTGAGGATTGTGGCAGACTGGTCGTCAACAGGGGGGGCGTATTTGCATCCTTGAAGCGGGCGAAGAGGAGTTCCATACGGAACCAGTAAGGATCTTCGACATCGCTGGTCATCAACTGGTTGTTGGCGCCAGTGAATTCATCAAACCACGAAAAACTCCAGGGCCGGAAGAGTGCTTCACGGAAGCCACCCAGCCGATCAGACAGGGAGGGTTCCTCAACTAGAACTCCATCACTGGTTGTGGCCGGTGTCGGTTCAACAGTCAGGGCGCCGCCTTCCTGTTTCACCTGGGGTTTGGTCGCAGGTTCCGCCTTGACGCTGGGTGGTTTGACTTCTGAGGTCGGCGGCACAACGCGGCTGTCCTGGGCGGTAACGCCTGCGAATGGCGTCACGCAGCCCACCAGTGCCAAACCGAGCCAAACACGACGTTTCATCGTCCAATCCCCCAACGACACGAGCTCCCTGTCCAAGGAGAAGCCCGCCTCATCTGTTAAATCGGCTAAACTGTGCAGGAACTTGCCGGATTTTCCGGAGGGACGAATTGTTCCGTGGCAAACTGCAGAGGCTGGCGGCTTTTGTGAGTTTCGGTTAAAGCAGACTCAAGATTCTACTCTTGACCCACTCTACCATTTCTGGCATGGAGCCACACTGGGGAGAGGCTCTGCGCCGTTCACGGGGGGACTATGGTGCCGGGGGCTGCCGGGAAATCGCGCCGCTATCCATCACGCTCTGCCTACTGGCGGGATGTCTGGCAGATTCCCTGTCTCGGCTTGGGGATCGGCTGCCTTCTTGCCTCACTCTGGTTCTTTCATGGCCCCGCTGCAGAAGGACACAGTCCCCAGGCTCGTTATCAACTTATCCTCGATACCCTCGATGCCGGGCAGGCTGAGGAAGCGCGCAAACTCTATCAGGATCTGCAAGCCTCTATCCGCACTCTCGGTGAAGGTGCTGTGGCCAATCTGGAAGGTTGTCTGCTTCTGGCAGATGCAGTTAAACTGTATCCTCTGCCCGTGAAGTCCAGCGATGGCAGAGAAGTCTATGCTCGGGCCAAGGCAGCCTTCATCAGAGCACAACAGGGTAAACAGCCTTCGGCTCGACTTGGTTATCGTCTTGCACTGGCTGAACTGGGTGCGGGTACTATCACTCAGTCTAACCTGGATGCTCTGGAAAGGTCGCTGGAGGCTAACACCCAGGATCGTACGGAAGGATTGCGATTACTCAGCCAGTTACGCATGGTGGCACAACCAGTCGATCCACTGGGGGCGTTGCGAGCCGTGGATCTGCAGCTGGGCCTTACCTCGGCAGAAAAGCAAGCTGCACTACGACTGCAGAAAGCAATGCTGTTAGCCGGGTTGGAACGCTGGCCGGAAATCAGCAAGACTGTGGCAGGCATCTCACACGATGCCAATGAATATCCACAAGCGCTTCAGTGGCAGGCCCGCGCTGCCTATGAAATGAAGCAATGGGGAGAAGCTGCCCGGTTGTGGGCACTCGTACCTCCGCGTGAGATGACTGCTACTTCACTCTACTTCGCCGGGTACTGTCAGCAACAATTGCATAATCCCGTGGAAGCGAGGAAGCACTGGGAGCGAGTCTGGCGTGAACATCTGGCAACCTCGGAAGCCATTGCGGCCCAGGCGGCACTGGCTGATCTTGCCATCGAACAGGCCCGCTGGCACGATGCCATCCGCGCTATGACTACGCTGCTGGCTTCGCGTAAACCCGAGAGTGGCTTCCATGGACTGCTCACAGTGCAGGGGCTGCAGGAGAAGACTGCTGACCTTGCAGACAGAATGATCAAGCTCCGCCGCTGGGAAGACTTGCGGTTGCTAAGCGAAGCTGCTGTACCCTGGGATTTTGGCGGCAAGCCCTATGACTGGCTGAGTCAGGCCTGGCATGAGCTGGCCGAACCGGTTGCAGGCACGACGGAGACGCTTCCCGCTGCCATCAAGGCTTATGCCCAGGCAGCAGACTATGCCTGGAAAGCAGCGCAACGGATGCCGCTGGAAGACAAGCAGCGTCTGCTGCTGCTGGCAGGGCAGGATGCAATCAAAGCCAGATCATTTCAACTAGCCCAAAAAGCGCTGGGGGAACTCCTGGCCCTAGGACCGAACGATCAACTGAAGCCGCGGGTGCTGCTGGGCCTGGCTGACACGCTCACGGAACAGCGGCAGTATCTGCTAGCAGCCGATCGCTTGCGGGAAGCGATTCTTCTCCCCGGCCCTCACGAAGCAACTGCACGGCTGAAGCTGGCTCATCTTCTCATTCTGGATGACAAGCTGAGTCTGGAGGCAGGCAAACAGCTGGAGGCTGCTGCGGGGCTGATCATTCGCCCGGATAGCGGTCCCGATGCCCGTACCGCCTGTCATCGCTGGGCAGCCTATCTCTGCGACATGGTTTACAACAAGAAGAGCAATCAACTACTCCAGGCCATCAATGCCTGTGACCGGGCACTGCGATTGGCAACACCTCATCCCGAAGCGGCCCAGACCCGCTATCTCCTCGCGGAACTACTGCTGGCTGATGCCAGACCTGCTTCGCAGGTGCTGCAATCACAATCACATGAAGAACTACTGCGCAAGCAGGCCGAACAGTTGTGGCAGGCGTGTCAGCACTTCCAGCAGGCCGCCGAGGAGTTGCGCAGCCCGGATGTGATAATCAAATCTACTCAGACACGCGATGCCCACATTCGGTACGCTCGCTTCGGTCAGGCCGACTGCTGGTTCCAGTTGGGAATGCTGCGCCCCTTCGCCCCAAGCCATGTGCCCAACGCGGATGTATGCTGGCAGCGTGCAGGTGAAATATATCGTTCACTCTCCGAGCAATCGAGCCACCGGGTGGATGCCCTGCTGGCTCATGTCTTCCTCAGTGAATGCCAGGACAAGCAAGGCCAGCGCCGCGAGATGGAAGAAACGCTTCGCAACGCAGAACAATTGCTGGCACAAATGACGGATGATGAATTGAAGGTTCGGACTCGCATCGATCCGCTGGCCCGCAGCCAGTGGGAAGCCATGTTGCAGAAGCGTCTTACCGTGGTGCGAGGCATGCCATGAGCGGTGACGTGCTTGCAACCTATCAACCAGCAATGGGCAATGACTGGCAACTGGATGTGGATCCAGTGGATGAGTTTGTAGAACCTACGGGGGAAGCTGTAGAAAACACGGAACCCGCAACCCCGGCAGTCAGTACAGCACAAGACGACTCGCCGCCGTCTCTGGCCCGGCTGTTGGAAGCGATGCTGTTTGCTGCTGTGGAACCATTGACCTTCGAACGGCTGGCAGGCATGATCCGAGGCCTCACAGTCACGCAGCTGGACGAAGTGGTGGGGCAACTCAATCGTCAATATCGCCAGCAGCAGCGGCCGTATCACATCCAGCAACAGCCTTTGGGGTATCGATTGGTTCTGCGGACCAGGTATCGCCCCTTGCTGGAGACCCTCTATGGCGGGTTAAAGGAGGCACGCTTCACGCAGGCCGCTATCGAGTGCCTTTCGATCGTGGCGTATCGACAGCCCCTGAGTTTGACCGAGATCGAAGCAATCCGTGGCGATGAATGTGGTCAGCCTCTGAAGCAGCTCATTCGACGAGGGATGGTACAGTTGTCGGGCAAGAATGAAGCCAACGAACCGCTTTACCAGACAACGCAGCGGTTCCTCGAGTTCTTTCAGATCAGTAAACCGGGCGATCTGCCTCGGGCAGACGACCTGGAGCGGCTCTAACGTCGTTATGACTGTAGTAACCAGAACCAGTATCAGTACCCGCGTTCATCTTTCACTATTTCCCAACTGATATGACAACTGCATCGTAGTACCGTAGTGTAGCCAGTGAAAAAGAATGGGACTAAGTATGTTACGTTCAGTTAGCAGTATGCCTCGATTGCCTGTACGTCCCAAAGACGGGCATAAGGGCACGTTCGGTAAGGTGCTCATTATTGCTGGCAGTGTCGGTATGAGTGGCGCAGCGATTTTAGCCGGGCATGGTGCCTTGCGTAGTGGTGCGGGGCTGGTTCATGTCGCCTGCCCGAGGCCCATTCAAGAACTTGTTGCAGCGGGGAATCCCTGTTACCTCACGACGGGATTACCTGCGGAGGCTGACGGCACCCTGGCAGCAAATGCCATTGACGCTATCGTTCCTCTTCTGGCTTCGGCTAAGTGTGTCGCCATCGGCCCCGGATTGGGCAAGACACCTGCCATGGTGGAAATACTGGATCAAGTACTGCGACACTTTCCCCGTCAGATAGTCATTGATGCTGATGGATTGACCGCATATAAGACCTTGCACGGCATGAGACGCATCGAAGAACGCAAGGTCCCTCTTCTCCTCACACCGCATCCAGGCGAGATGTCCCAGCTCATGGATGTCCCCATCCAGGTGATCCAAAGCGACCGGAAGATGCAGGCAGTCAAGTTTGCCACGGAACACAAACTGGTCGTCGTGCTGAAAGGGCATGCCAGTCTGGTGACCGATGGGCTGCGTGTCTACACGAACAACACGGGCAACTCGGGCATGGCCAAGGGAGGCAGTGGCGATGTTCTGACGGGTATGATTGCCGCTCTGGCAGCCCAGGGTATGGCAACTCTGGAAGCTGCGCAAGTCGGTGTTTATGTGCATGGGATTGCTGGCGACCTGGCAGCAGCTGCACTTGGAGAGATAGGAATGCTCCCGACGGATATTGTCGAGGCTCTCATAGCAGCATTCCGGAAGTATGTGCCCACGGCGTGATGTCTGCCCATTTGTACCAACTATAATGAAACACAGCGTGTTCCGATTGAAGCATCACCACGCAGACGTCGATAAGAAAGAGACAAGGAGAAAACATG
Organism: Gemmatales bacterium; assembly: GCA_046350055.1. GTDB lineage: Bacteria > Planctomycetota > Planctomycetia > Gemmatales > HRBIN36 > JAEUIE01. The sequence continues at coordinate 2,664,818 of JAXMBC010000001.1, forward strand.
AACGTCACCATCACGTTTTGCATGATGTGAAACTACACCCCACAGGCCGTCAGTTTGACGAGCAAGCTGCTGGGTACATTCCGTCAGGGTATCAAAAACCTGACCCTCATTCCCAGCGGCGGCGGTGTGTTTGAAGTGGAAGTGAATGGCAAAGTCGTTCATTCCAAGAAAGCGGTCGGCAAGTTTCCCGATGAAGCGGTCTTGCTGAATGAACTGCAGAAACTGTTGCCTGCTGCGTAACTCTTTTTTCACAGCTGAAACGGGCAGTCGCAAAGCGCCTGCCCGTTTATCTTGTTTTAGTCTCCATTCTTACGCGCAAGCTGGATGTATTCCTTCGTTTGCCCAGTGTCAAACGAGTAGGTCTGGTAGAAGCAGCCAGCTTCTATTATTATCTGGCACAGCCAACAGGAGTCAGTCATGACACAATCGATATTACGCCGCCTGCTCCCGTGGAGTGTGTTGCCGGCCGGGGTAGTGATACTGGGTTTAGCGACATTACAGCCGGTAAGTCTGGCTCAGGAAGGTGCTGCACCAGGAAGTGCAGGGCAGGCTGAAATGGAAAACGGCCAGCAGGTGCTTACCCGTGGCCCCATTCATGAAGCATTTGGGCAACCCACAGTCTTCAATCCCAAGCCGGGATTGGCTATCACCAAGAAACCTCCTCAGCCCGTGGAAGAACTACCACCCGACGAGAAGCCCGAAGGGGACAATGTGGCCTGGATTGGTGGTTACTGGAGCTACGACGAAGAAAAGACCGACTTCATGTGGGTCAGTGGCTTCTGGCGTGTACTTCCCCCCGGTCGCCAGTGGATGCCGGGTTACTGGAATGACAACGCTGGTCAGTATCAATGGGTGAGCGGATACTGGGCCAATGCGGAACAACAGGAACAACAAGTGGTGGAACAGGCTCCACCCGATTCGCTGGAGCAAGGTGCACCTCCCACCGCTCCCTCGGAAGAACACATCTGGGCACCTGGTTGCTGGGTCTATCGTGATACCCGCTATCTGTGGAGGCCAGGCTACTGGGTAGTCAATCAGCCCGGCTGGTGCTGGGTGCCCGATTGTTACACCTGGACCCCCGGTGGCTATGTCTACGTTGCTGGATATTGGGATTGGTCTATTCGTCGTCGAGGTATCCTCTTCGCACCTTGTTACTTCGATCCTGTCGTGGTCTATCGACCTGGGTACTACTATCGACCAACAGTCTGTCTTGATATCGATGTCATCACACCTCACTTTTTCTGCAGGCCAGCATACGGTCACTACTACTTCGGCGATTACTATGCCACCAGTTATCTGAGCATCGGCATCACTCCCTGGTTCAACTTCACGTATGCTCGAGGCAGCCGGTTCTACTCCTCCGACTTCAGCTACTACGAATGTCATTATCGGCGCACGAATCCTCGCTGGGGCATCGAAGTTCGAGTCGGGTATGAACGGTATCGTGACAATGTGAATCTCCGTCCGGCTCGCACGTATGTGAATCAGCAGACAGTGATCAACAACATCACGATCAATAACAACAAGACGACCATCATCAATAACAACACCAATAACCTTGCCCTGGCCAAGCCAATCAAGACCTACACGGCAAACATGGCTAAGGACAACAACGCTCCCATGAAGTTTGAGAAAATCAACGATACGCAGGCTCGCAACTTCAGCAAGACTGCTGTCGAGACTCGCAACCTGACCCAGGAGCGTGCTAAGGTCGAACGCAATCTGGCGGCCGCTGCCAAGACGGGTAGCACGGCAGGTGGTAGTACTGCCATTCGCAATGTGACGATGCCGAAATCTCCGATCCTTTCGAAGATGTCGTCCAATAATACCGTGGAAACGGGCAAGACCAACGTGGGCGGTATCGGTGGCAACGTCACTCGCACCCCACCCGCTCTGCCAGGTGGATCCTCAACTGCTGGCAAGGTGGCTGGCACCACCGGTACAGCAGGGGCAGGTACCAAAACTGGTCCTATCACCGGTGGCACTGGTGCCGGTAGCAAAACAATGGGTGGCAGTACTGGTTCAGGCTCGACAGGCACCGTTGGTGCTGGCAGCAAGGTTGGCGGAACGGGATCAACTGCTGGCAGCAAGACAGGTGAGTCAGGCTCCACTGGCACTAAAACGAGCGGTGGATCTTCGACAGGTAGCTCTGGTACAGGCAGCAAGGTCGGTGGATCGTCCAGCACTGGCTCGGGTAGCAAAGTGGGCGGCTCGACAGGCAGTTCCGGAGCAGGAAGCAAGTCCGGCGGAAGCTCCAGCGGCAGCGGATCACCAAGCAAAGGCTCGGGTGGTTCCAGCAGCTCGGGCAGCTCCGGTGGAAACAGCAAGAAAGATAAGGACAAGCCGTAAGCTGTATAACCTGATGCAAGAGCCTGCCCCTAGGGCAGGCTCTTTGCTTAATCCACATACGGATCAGCACCCAGCTCTTTGAGAATCTCCTGCCGCTGTTTCTCGTAGACCATCAGATCGACACGCTGCTTGTAGTGCTTGCGTTCCATCTTGTGCTGGGCCTGCTCGAAGAGCTTCTGATAGGATTGCCAGTCACGCTGGCCACCTTTTTGCCCCATCGCCTTCAGCTGTTCATACCGCTCCTGCCCCAGGGCTTCGAGCAGTTCATCCTCGAAGCAGAGGTAGAACTGGCAACTACCCGGATCACCCTGGCGACCGGAGCGGCCTGCCAGCTGGCGGTCGACACGTCGGGCATCGTGGCGTTCTGTACCGATAACATGCAAACCGCCTGCTTCTGCCACCCCTTTGCCCAGCTTGATGTCAGTGCCGCGGCCAGCCATGTTGGTAGCGATAGTAACCGCACCAGGCTGACCGGCACGGGAGACTACCTGGGCTTCCGTCTCATGCTGTCGGGCGTTAATGACTTCATGCTTGATGTCCAGAGCGGTAAGCTTGCTGCTGAGCCGCTCTGACTTCTCGACGGAACGGGTGCCAATGAGCACCGCACGGCCCTGTGCTACCAGTTGCTTAACTTCCTGGGCAACATGGTCAAATTTCGCTTCTTCGGTGGGAAAGACTTTATCCGGCCACTGCTGGCGGATCATGGGACGGTTGGTCGGGATGGCCACGACAGGCAGTTTGTAGACGCGGGCGAACTCTCGTTCATTGGGATGAGCCGTTCCCGTCATACCGCCGAGCTTCTTGTAGAGCTTGAAGTAGGCCTGAAAAGTGACCTGGGCAGCATGATCGCTGGGCATGGTGATCTGAACACCTTCCTTCGCTTCCACTGCCTGGTGCAGTCCCTCGCGCCAGTGGCGATCGGGCATGCGTCGCCCGGTGTACTCGTCGATGATCACGATCTTCTCTTCGTGGATCATGTAGTGCTGATCTTTGCGGTAACGGAAGTGGGCAAAGAGCGCCTTCTCTACTGCTTCAAAGAGCTTGTCCATTGCTTTGGAATGCTCGCCCGTCGGCGGGTTGCTGTAACGGCAGAGGTGTCGGCCTGCTTCAGTCAGTTCCACTTTTCCCTTCTTCAGGTCCACAGTGAAATGCTCTTCATAACGCGACTGCCTGGCAATCTTGTCTGCCCAGTAATAGACCACTGCTTCTTCTGGAGAGGTGGGGCGACTGGCAGTACTAATGATGAGTGGCGTGCGGGCTTCATCGATCAGGATACTGTCCGCCTCATCGACTATGGCATAGTAGAAGTCACGCTGGGTATTGCTGTCGGTCTGGCGGCGGATCTCAGCGTTGCCACCATCGGGATCCCAGGCCTGAAAGAAGGGAATGCCCATGGCATTGTTCTGCCCGCGCACCCGCAGCCGGTCACGCAGGAAGTCAAACCCGAACTCCGATGCCATGCCGTAGGTGATGTCCTGCCGGTATGCAGTGTAACGCTTGTCGTCAGGCATCTTCATCTGCAGGACACCAGCAGTCACGCCCAGAAGATTGAAGATGGGAAGGTTCAGTTCATAATCACGCTTGGCCAGGTAATCGTTCACCGTCGCAACATGCACACCCTTGCTGGTCAGGGCATTGAGATACGTAGGCAGCGAAGCAGTGAGTGTCTTGCCTTCACCTGTCGCCAGTTCTGCGAGGGCACCATAATGCATGACAATGCCGCCGGCGAGCTGCACATCGTACGGACGCATGTTGACAGTCCGCTTGGCAGCAACGCAAGCGAGTGCAAAGGCCTCAGGCAGCAGCTTGTCCAGATTCTCGCCACCACGCGCCCGGCCCCGCAGTTTCTGGCTGGTCGACCGGATCTCCTCCTCACTCAACTTCTCATACTCACTTTCCCACGCGCGGATAGCATTGATCTGTAACGCAGCCTTGCTGAAACGCCGCTGCGACTTCGAGCCGAAGAACTGCCGAAACTGATGTATGACTTGTAATCCGAGGCGGCTCATAACCATCCTTGTAGACACACAGATACTGGCGGACATTGTATAGGAGAACAACATGGTGGGTGCTTGCTTTGCAGCACATCATGACCAATAACACTGCTTTCTGTGAAGCTGGGTAAGCTTAGTCGTTGACAACTTCCCCGACACACTCCAAGATAGCGACCTCCCTTGAATGTCCGAGACTTGCGAACCTCAGTCATGCCTCTATCCTTCGACATCCTGATTGTTGGCGCTGGTCTTTCGGGCATCGGGGCGGGCTACCATGTGCAGTCGCAGTGCCCGCGCCATCGCTATGCCATCCTGGAAGCCCGCGAATCCATGGGAGGTACCTGGGACCTGTTCCGCTACCCGGGTATCCGCTCCGATTCCGACATGTATACGCTAGGCTATCCTTTCTTCCCCTGGGAAGAAGGCAAAGCTATTGCTGATGGCCCCGCAATCCTCCATTACATCCGTCGTACCGCTGCACACTTCGGAATCGACCAGCATATCCGTTATCAACAGCGGGTAGTGAAAGCGGCATGGTCATCTGCTGATGCGCAATGGACCGTAGATGTCGAAGCAGGACCTGATCGCACACTGAAGCAGTACAGCTGCCGTTATCTATATCTGTGTGCCGGATACTACGACTATAGTGCGGGTTATTCACCTTCATTCACGGGCATTGAACGATTCCAGGGCCGCGTTGTGCATCCCCAGAAATGGACGAGCGACATTGACTATGCCGGCAAGCGGGTTGTTGTCATAGGCAGCGGTGCCACCGCAGTGACGCTGGTCCCTGAAATGGCGAAGACCGCTGCACATGTGACCATGCTACAGCGAACGCCGACCTACATCGCCAGGCTACCCAGCCAGGATAAGTTCGCCAACCGCCTGCGCCGCTGGTTGCCCAGCCAGACCGCGTTCAATGTCGCCCGCTGGAAAAACGTCCTGCACAGTATGCTCTTCTACCAGGTGGCTCGTCGTGCACCAGACGTCATGAAGTGGCTGCTGAAAAAAGGAGTGCAGGCCGGGGTTGGTGCCACATGCGATATGCGTCACTTCACGCCTCCCTACAACCCATGGGATCAAAGGCTTTGCGTCGTGCCCGATGGCGACCTGTTTGTGACGCTCAAGGCAGGTCGTGCCTCGATCGTGACCGATCAGATTGACACGTTCACTGAGACTGGAATAGCATTGCGTTCCGGCCAGCATCTGGATGCTGACCTTGTCGTCACCGCCACCGGGCTGAAACTCAAGCTCATGGGTGGCATGGAACTTATCGTCGATGGAAACGCAGTGAAACTCAGCGACTGTCATGTTTACAAAGGCATGATGCTGAGCAACGTGCCCAACCTGGCCTTCGCGGTAGGCTACACCAATGCCTCCTGGACACTGAAGGCAGACTTGAGCAGCCGCTACTTCTGTCGCCTGATCAAGTACATGGAACAACGAGGCTACGTACAGTGCAGGCCCAGGGTCAAAGGCGCCTTGCTGGACGAGCCATTGATCGATTTCAGTTCGGGTTATGTTCAGCGTGACCTGGCCTCACTGCCCCGACAGGGGAACCGCAGGCCGTGGAAGCTCTACCAGAACTATCTGCTCGACCTGATGACCCTCGGCTACCGTTCCGTCTCGGACAACATGGAATTTGTGAAGAGCAGCCAGAAGACGGGGACGAGAAGCCAAGAATAGACCACGGTATGTAATCTGGCTAATGCTTCCTGGTATCACTGCTGCACTTACTTCTTCCCCACGCAATACAGCATGCTGTCGCTGCGGAAGTAGAGGCGATTCGGCGTAATCGCAGGCGTACCCAGCATGTTCTCTGCACCCAGTGCGTTGGTGGCAATGATTTTGCCTTCCTTGTCTCCCGGTTCAAGCAGATAGCTGGTGCCTTCCTCATTAACCACCAGCAGCTTGCCCTGCAGTATCACCGGGCAGGCGGCGAAGTTGCCTTTGACTCGCTGCTGCCAGAGCTGATTACCCTCAAGAGCATGGAAACAGCTGATCACACCATTATTCGTCAGGGTGAAAAGCTTGTCCTCATGCATGACCGGAGTGCAGTAGCCCAATCGCACCTTGGTCGTCTTCCAGACAACCTGCGGCGTGGTATCATCGGCACCTGGTTTGATCACTCCAAACTCAGCACCCGCTACGACGATCTTATCGCCCTGGATGACTGAGGGGCCCACAATGCCACCTGACATTTTGATTGTGTTGAAGTTCCATACCGATTGACCATAGGCAGCATCAATGGCATGCAGACCCTGATCGTCCTGATAGAGCACCAGCGAACGGTTGCCCTTGGTCATGACGGTGGGCGTGCTCCATGTGGAATCCTTGTTGAGATTGACTTTCCAGACGTCTTTGCCTGTTGCTTTGTTGATGCCCAGGTAGAACGATGCTTCCCCCGAATTCTGCATGGGAATGACGAGAGTATCACCAGCCAGGATGGGACTGGAAGCCATGCCCACCTGATTTGAAATAGTTGGATATTCCTGCGTCAGCGGGCGGTACCAGACCATATTGCCCTGATGATCGAAGCAGACGAGATCAGCCGTGGCAAAGAGTGCATAGACCCGTTCCTTATCCGCAGTAGGAGTTGGTGCAGCCATGGCCGACTTGGGATGACACTCCGTCCGACCGGTGGCCCAGAGCTGCCGTTCCCAGAGTTTCTTGCCTGTGACTCCATCGAACGCGAAAGTATGAAGTCTATCCTGCTTGTACCCCGAACTGGCAGTGACAAAGACTGTGTTACCGATGGCGATGGGACTAGCCGGCCCTTGACCGGGAAGAGGTGCTGTCCAGAGCAGGTTTTCTGTCTTGCTCCAGGTAAGTGGCACAGTGCTGCTCGCAGTGGCGGAACCTGAACCACGGTAGCCGGGCCAATCGGAGGCCAGTGCAGTGGTAAGCAGACAGAGTGCCATGATAGAAGAGTTGATTGCGCGCATGTTGTTCTCGTGTTATCGCCCCTCATGCATGAGTAGAGGAGTGGAATGAGAGGAAAGAGATTACTTGATCGGTGCGGGCACTACTTCGAGTTTCACCGCGGTGCCGAGGTTGTCGCAGACTCGCAATGCGAATTCCCAACTCTGAGCCCAGGATTCCTTCTGATCGTTCTGGCAGACCTTCACCATGATGAGGTTCTCGCCCGCCTTCAGTTCGCCCTGGCCGATGTACTGATCCATGTTGTCGCCATGGTGATACTCTTCGTGGGCGATGACCTCCTTGCCGTTGAGCCAGACCTTGATGGCGTTCAACGTGTTTGCCCGCAGATCTACCTTGGTAGGCTTGTCCACCTTCACGATGGTGACTGCATAAGCTATGGCTGACTTGTGTTTGCCAATATCTTTGGCAAGGTTCATCTTGCCGTAGGGGTCGACACTGGTGATTTTCTTCCATTCGGTGGGTTTGTTGTCCTTGCCGGCCGGCTGCATCTTCCAGTCAAACTCTTTCTCAGGAGCGTAAGCGACAGCAAAGCCCTTCTCGCCCGTATTGTCGAACTGGCTGAGCACAGCCCAGTTGCGGATAAAACCGAAGTGAGCAGCGAGATCGACTTCATCTCCCAGAGCCTTCAGTTCTTTGGCAATCGCATCCACCTGGTCGCGATCTCGGGCACTGTTCAAGATCGCGCGGAGACCAGCCTTACGATCACCTTCTTTGGGCAGTTTCGCCAGGGCATCTGCCACAGCGTCACGGCGTAGTTCCAGGCTTGGATCGTTGAGAAATGAAGCAATGTACCTGGCCTTCGTTTCAGGATCGATCCTGCAAAGCCATTCATAAACCATGCGTCGGCTGCGTGGGGCGTTGCTCGTATCCTTCAGATAGCTGGTTAACAGTGCTACATCGAGCTTGCGACCTGCGTTCAGTTCGTTTTCCACAATAGCATCGGCAGCAGTGCGAAGCCAATTGGCCCGGGTAGGATTGGCTGTGTCCAGTTCTTTCAGGATGGCAGGCAACCCAGCGGGGCCTTGCTTTACCCGCGATTGCCATGCAGCGCTATCGTCTGCAGACAAAACGCCAACGAATAAGCCTGTTGAAATAACTATGCAGATGAATCGCATGATCTTCCCCTGTTTGCTGATGGCTGACTCCTGTCAACTACCAGCCGAAGAGTTTCTTGAACCATTCGTATTTGGTGATGTCGAGGAATACTGTCGCCAGCATCAGCGTCAGCACCATGGCCAGACCAATGTAGGTAACGACCATGACCCATGTGTCGTTAAGCGGTTTACCACGGATCTTCTCGGCTAACAGCAGCACCATGTGGCCGCCATCCAGCACGGGAATGGGCAGAAAATTCACGATTGCCAGGTTGATGCTGATGACCGCCAGCAGGTGCAGGAGGTCAATCAATCCGATCTGGGCAACTCGATAGGTCATCTCAGCCAGGCCGAGCGGACCATTGAGCAGCTTAACAGAGATGCTGCCACGGATCAGGCTGTAGAGATTCAGATAGATGTTGCCGACGAAACGGTACGATTCTCTTGCACCGATGACCACAGCATCGAGTATGTTCTCCGCGACCCGCAGTTTCTGTTCCGGCTCGAGGATCAGTCCACGTGAGTAGTAATGCCATTCAGGCAGGTTCACCATTGTCACGTTTTCTATGGTGCGTTCTGTTCCAGACGCATCGGCTACGGTGATCGTAAACTGAGTCGTCAGCGGCATGGGCTGCAGTTGAAAGAAGATACCGGGCCAGGAGATGCGGTCATCGAGTTCGAAATTATCCTTGAGTTTGGGTTCCTCATTCACAAAGGCCATCTTCTTGATCACGTCGCCTGGCTTGATACCCATCCTGGCTGCAGGGCAGTCAGGCATAACTCCTGCAACCGTATTGGTGACCTCATAGCTGAAGCCGAGTGCAGGAAACGGCATTGGCGGATTGCCCAGCGGCATCGACTCTATCCAGGTACCTCGGTTCTCCAGATCCTTAGCCGTGACGGTGATAGTAAACGTCTTGTCGCCACGCTTGAACAGAATATCGACGGGCTTGCCCAGGCGCACCATCTGGTGAACAAGATCGGGTAACTGCATCGGGTCAACATCGCTCTTTGCACCCACACCGATTATGACGTCACCAACTTGCAGATTTTTGGTAACAGCGGGGCGAAAGTCGGACAGAGAAACAATCGGACCCATGGTCATGCGCAAGCCCAGTGAGTGAAACGTGGTTGGCTGCACGGGCACTTCCACCGTGGTGATCTGATCATCCACCTTACGCTTCACCTGGTAGATGAGTGGTTGATCGCGATAGCGATCTTCCACGAGCTGAATGTCATGTCCATTCTTCACCGGGATGAATGCCGATTCTTTTTCCGGTTTGATCGCAACAACCTCATCACGTGCCATGAACGCTGCCTGGCTGGCGGGACTGCCTTCAAACCCTGGTGACTTTCCCTTGGGCATGAAACGGGTTAAACGATTGCCCTGCGGTTGCGTCACACCAATGGTCGGTCGTTTGTCGTACTTGCCCTTCCTGGGGATGACTTTCACAGTTCGTTCCTCACCAGAAGGCGTGCGGAACGTGATGGGAATCTCGGTGACGTCCTGCCGGGAGAGGGCAGTGGTCATATTGAGATCGTTGTACCAGGGGTGCTGAATGCCTGCGACGCTGATGAGTTCTGAGCCTGCCTGCAACCCGGCCCGTTCGGCAGGAGAGCCGGGGGAGACAGTTCCAATCTTGCCCACCACTTCGTCCTTGCCGAAGAAGTAAACGATAATGAATAGTACCAGGCCCAGAATGATATTCATGATGACGCCGGCCGAAATGATGAGCATCCGCTGGCCGACAGTCTTGTTCTTGTACGAATGCGGACTGCTCGAAACTTCCTGGGCATCCTGACTTTTGTCGTTGGGGTCGTCCACCTGACCGAGCATCTTCACGTAGCCACCGATGGGAAACCAGGCGAGTCCGTAACTGGTCTCACCTCGTTTGAAACTGAGGCCCGGAATAAGTGGCCCAATACCCAGCGCAAAAGCTTCCACTTTCACGCCACACCACTTGGCAGCGAGGAAGTGGCCCAGTTCATGAATGAAGATCAACAAGCCGATGCCAACGATAGCCATGCCGATGCTAAGCAGGGCACGCAGCGCTTCTTCAAAACTCATGCCGCGCAGCACGCCAAAGTAGATGGCCACGCCGATGGCGATGGCGACGAGTATCTCGGTGATCGGCAGACTCTTTTTGACTGGTGCTGCCGGGGTTACGTTCGCCAATGCTCCATCTCCTTGCGGGCCCAACGGTCCACTTCCAATAGGGTATCGAGCGTGGGCTGTGCTTGGAAGGGATGGGCCTCTACGATCTCCGTTGTTGCCGGGGTAATGCTGAGGAAGGGCAAGCTGCCTGCAAGAAAGCGGGTGACGGCGACTTCATTCGCCGCATTGAACGCTGCCCCTGCCGTACCACCACGACGGGCAACTTCAAAGCCCAATTTCAATGCACCAAAGGTCTCATGATCGGGTTGCTCAAAAGTAAGAGCATGGAGTTCACTCCATCGCAGTCGCTTTGTCGGGCCGGGGTAGCGGTCGGGATACGTGAGGGCATATTGAATGGGTAGCCGCATATCGGGGGGGGAAAGCTGGGCCATCACCGACCCATCGCGAAACTCGACGAAGCTGTGGATGATCGACTCTGGATGGATGACGACTTCGATCTGCTCCGCTGCCAGGCCAAAGAGCCAGCGGGCTTCGATGATTTCCAGTGCCTTGTTCATCAGGGTGGCAGAATCGATGGTGATCTTCGGCCCCATCTTCCACGTCGGGTGATTCAGGGCCTGTACGGGGGTGACGTCCTTTAGCTGCTCACGGGATCTACCCCGGAATGGCCCGCCACTGGCCGTGAGCACAACACGTTCTACCTCGCCAATTCCCCGTTCCTGGATGATCTGGAAGATGGCCGAGTGCTCACTGTCTACGGGTAGCAAGAGACCCTGCTTCTCTTTGACCAGCGGCATCACCACCGGGCCTGCGACGACTAGAGTTTCCTTGTTGGCCAGCGCGAGAGCCTTGCCAGCATGCAGCGCTGCTAAACTGCCTTCCAGTCCCGCTGCTCCAACGATCGCGCTGAGAACAACGTCAACCTCTGGATGCTGGGCCAGTGTGGAGATCGCCCGTGGGCCTGTCAACGTATCGCACTTCAGTGCAGGTGTGGTATCACATCCACTGATGGCTACCAGTTTCGGCTGGTAGGTCTGAACAAGATGAGGAAGCTGGTCAACCGAACGGTGTACCGAAAATCCCGTGAGGCTTAATCGGTCGGGCAGGGCCTGTATCACATCGAGAGTGGATCGGCCAATCGAGCCCGATGCTCCGAGCAACGCCACGCGGCGACGAACGGTGCGGGGACAGGAACGTATCTTGCTGGAGAAAGATGGCAGCATGAATCACATTTCGTCCCCGGTCTCCTACTGGGGATGGGGGGATTCCCGGTGCGGGCTTGCAGATACTTCATTCAGAACCGACATGGCAATGCGTCCCCGGCCAGAGACCGGGGACGAGCGATACATTCAGCGGGGTTCATCCCCACCGCTTTTGAACCGAATATTACTTGGCTTTCAGCCCGGCGTCAAAGCGCTGGCCGACGACATCCCAGTTGACCACCTTCCACCATTCCTTGAGGTAGTCTGCCCGGCGATTACGGTAATCGACATAGTAGGCATGTTCCCACACATCGATACCAAGCACGGGATACTGGTTGTTTTGCAGCGGGCAGTCCTGGTTGGCAGTGCTGACGACCTTCAGATGGCCACCATCCACCACCAGCCAGCTCCAGCCGGACCCGAAACGCTTCATACCAGCGTCGTTGACTTGTTCCTTGAGTTTGTCCACTCCACCCATGGCTGCGATAGCATCCTTCAGAGTGCCTGTTGGTTCCTTGGCACCACCGGGAGCCATGATTTCCCAGAACAGGGTGTGGTTATAGTGTCCGCCACCGTTATTGATTATCGCCTGTCGCACGTCGTCGGGCAGTTCCTTATACCCTTTGAGCAGCTCTTCCACAGTCTTGCTGGCAAGGCTGGCATGCTTCTCTACAGCAGCGTTGAGGTTAGTGACATAAGCCTGATGATGCTTGCCGTGGTGAAGTTCCATGGTCTCCTGGCTGATGACAGGCGACAGGGCACTGGTGGCGTAGGCGAGTTTGGGGAGTTCAAACTTCATTGCAATCTCCGAAGTGGTGGAGGAGCCGGGTGTTCATAGGATACTCGCTATCCTAGCAAACTCTCCGAGACAGACCAATGAAGGCTGCATTCCTCTGCCTGATAGCGATGGTAGCCTGTTCGTTTACACTCAGCCAGGACACCCCCACTGCAGCGAAACCTGCCTGGCAACTGGCTGCGGAGAAGCAGGTCGCCCCGCTACTCGAGAAGAAGCAACTCAACGCTGTGATGATCGGCGTCGTTGATCGCACTGGCAAGAAGCACTGTCTTGCTCTGGGCGACAAACCCGACAACCTGACCAGGCTCGATGAACACACCATCTTTGAAATTGGGTCGATCAGCAAAACCATGACCTCGATGATCCTGGCTGATGGCGTACAGCGGATGGAAATAAAACTGGATGATCCAGTACAAAACTATCTGCCCAAGGGTATGGTGATGCCCAAACGGGGTGACCATGTGATTACGCTGGAAGACCTGGCAACGCATACGTCCGGGCTGCCCCGACTCGCCCCGCTGCAAATGAGTCAGTTAGCCGACCCCAAAGTGCGTGCCAATCCCTATGCCACGATGAACGCTGAGCAACTGAAGCAGGCACTGGCCGAAGCAAAGGCAAAGGAATCCAAGACCCCCACTCCCGCCTACAGCAACTTCGGCGTCAGCCTGCTGGGCTACACCCTGTGCCAGAAGTATGGCAAGAGCTACGAATCGCTGCTGAAGGAACGAATACTTGAACCAGTAGGGATGAAGGAAACCTGGCTGGTGGTGCCGGAAGCGGAAAAAGTCCGGTTCATCGATGGCTTCGACGCTGCCGGCAAGCTGTCCACGCACTGGGACTTTACCGATATCACCGCTGGGGCTGGTGGGATTCGTTCCACCACTCACGATATGCTGCTGTATGTGGAAGCGGGTATGGGACGAAGCAAAGGGCTGCGTATCGCATTCGATGTGGCTCTACACCCCCAGTATGAAATGGGTCGACAAGGCCAGATCGGGCTGGGCTGGCTGCTGGGCGAAATGGAAGGCAAACGCTTTGCCTGGCACAATGGCGGCACAGGCGGGTTCTCTACTTTCTGTGCCTTCAGCAAGTCACCCGGGGTTGGCGTGGTAGTACTCAGCAACCGCAGTAAGCCTGGCGGCGAGATCGACAGGCTCGGCATGACCGTGCTGCGGGAGTTACTGAAGTAACTGTTTAGAACAACTTGCTCCATCGCATCTCATTAATCTGTGGACGCGGGTTTTTGGCCAGCTTGATAGCCATGTCAGCCATTGCCTGTACTACCCAGTCGAAGTAGTAGGGCGTCAGGCTGTAGATATCCATGTCCGGGGCAGGGTTCATGAAGTCGATGGCATAGGGGATGCCATCCTTCACGGCCCATTCCACAGAGTTCATATCGTAGCCCAGAGCCTTCACCAGTTTGAGTGAATCGGCGACGATCCGCTGACGGATGGCAGGCGTGGGGTACTCCAGATCCTTGTGGTACTTCCTTTCCTTGGGATCATACTTGATCGGCTGAATCACTTCCTGTCCCAGGCAGATGCAGCGGACGAACGAATCCCACTGGATGAATTCCTGCACCACCATAGTGAGCAGTCCCGATTCATTGTAGGCTTTCAGCAACTCTTCCATGCTGTGACAGATGCTGACGTTCTTCCAGCCGCCGCCGTGGGCATCCTTCAGTACACAGGGCATGCCGATGTAATCAATGATGCCTTTCCAATCGAGTGGATAATTGAGGTTGCGCAAGCTTTCATTATGTACGATGCCAGGGACATAGTCTTTATTGGGCAGTACGACTGTTTTCGGATGCGCAATGCCAAGCTTGGTGGCGAAGCTGGAGCCGAAGAACTTGTCGTCCGCCGTCCACATGAACGGATTGTTGATGACCGTCGAACCCTGCAGCAGCGCGTTCTTGAGGTAGCTGCGGTAGTAGGGCACCTCGTGCGAGATGCGATCGATGAGCACAGCATACGGGCAAGGCTCATTCATGCGGGTGCCACCGAGCTTGGCGTACTCAGCTACGACACCCTGATCACGCTTGTTCACTTCTTCAATGAACTTGGGCGGGAACGACCATTCACGACCAACGACCAAACCGACTTTCAATGGGTTGCTCATAGCTTTTCTAATCCTGAGTACTGAAGAGATTGTAGGGCACGCTGGTCGTGCCTCAACCTTGAATGTGGATTTGCATTAGTCTCTTTACACATGACGTTGCAGGGGAATCTCATGCTGGTGAGGCACGCACAGCGTGCCCTACCTTAATCGTGGCCAGAAAGATAGAGTCTGATCATCTTATCCCAGTACTGCCAGTCGTGAGACCAGCCATCCCAGAGACGCAGGGCGTTGCCAATGCCTTTGCTCCAGAGCAGGCCCGACATCTTCTTGTTGCCTTCGCAAAGGCGGTCGTCCTTGCCGACGGCCAGGATGATGTCCTGTGCCCGCAGCGCTGCGAGGCGTCGTTCATCGTGTTCATGGCTGATGAACATTGCTGGATTGTGGAAATAGAGATCGTTGTTGGAATAGCCATCAGCGAAGCTGCTGATATCGCACAGCCCCGACAGGCAGAGGATGCGGTTGACGAGGGTCGGGTGCCGCAGGCCAAAGCTCAGGGCATGGAAGCCGCCAAAGCTACAGCCCAGGGTAATGAGGAACGGATTGGGGTTCTTGTGTTGACTGAGAGGCAGCACCTCTTCGAGTACATAGTTGTCGTACTCCGCATGACGACGGAAGCGGGCAGCCGGGTGTTTGTGGTAGGCATACCAGCTCTCTGCATCTACCGAATCGACACAGTAGACCTGCACCCAGCCACGGTTGATGCTATCTGCCATCACATCGATCATGCCGCGATCGGAGAACTCGAAGTAGCGGCCCTGTGACGTTGGGAACACCAGCACCCTGGCTCCCGCGTGGCCCCAGATTGCCAGTGTCATGTCGCGGTTGAGTCGCGGGCTTCGCCAGGTATGTTGTTCGCGATGCATAGTTTCAGTGGTAATGGAGAAGGCGTAAATGAAAAGGTGGGAGGGTGCGGTTCCTGCCTAGCCGCGGGCCACGCGACTTCAGGTAGCTAATACCCATCACAGTTCTATCAGTGGACATCTTCTAAAACTTGATGTCCCCCTGCCAGCATAAATTACCTAACCCGTCATCTTGCTGAACGACCAGCGTGGGGTTGTAGTGGCTGTGCTGCTTCGATATTCCTGCACTGCATCCAGGAACGCATCAAAGAGCGAGTGCATCGCTGCGTCGCGGCGGGTAAGCTCTTCCGGATGCCATTGCACACCGACCAGGAACTGCCCGTTCTTGCCTTCAACACCTTCGATCAGGCCATCCGGGGCCCAACTGTTGGCGACCAGGCTGTCAGCCAGCTTCTTGATGCCCTGATGATGCATGCTGTTGACGTGGATGGTCTCCGCCTTCACGATACTGGCCAGCCTGCTGTGCGGAGCTACTTTCACTGCATGAGCATACATATCCCGTGTCCATCGCTCTGGCGTAGGGAAGTAATCGTGCTTGATGGAGTGTTCGTAGAACTTGCTGACATCCTGGTAGAGCGTGCCACCACAGGCTACGTTCATGAGCTGGGCCCCTCGACAGACACCCAGCACCGGCTTCTTGTCCTCGACAGCCCAGCGAACGAGCAGCAACTCAGCCCAGTCACGGGCTTTGTCGGTTTTGCCACATAAGGCATCCTTGGTTTCGTCGTACTGGCAGGGATCCACATCGACGCCACCAGTGAGGAATATGCCATCGAGCCGTTCGTAGATCGCCCGCAGCGTGTCGCTGTCCCCTACCAGTGGAGGAATGAGCCAGGGCACCGCACCGTTTTCGCTCAGCACACGTACATACGTCTGTCCCATGATCCAGCAAAGAGGCGTCTGCCCCGGAATGGGGTCGAGCGTCTGCATGGGGATGCCAATGGTGGGGCGGGACATAGGCAGGAACTAGGTGTGAGGAGCTGGAAAACAGGATAGATTGAACAAGGAACAGGATACAAAAAGAGGCTTAGATGCAACAGGCCAATTCGGTCTGCGCTGTCATTCAGCTTCGCGTCAAGGCTCTCCATACACTCAGGTTATTTCCCCGCCCTGAATGCCGGATCAATCGTTCCCAGGTCCAACTCTACGTAGGGTCTTTTGTACGCTTCCTGTTTCCCGGCAGCGTAAGAAACCCACATCTTGAGAGCTGTCGCATCGTATACGCAATTCACGACGTTACCACCCTTGATGGGGATGGAGTTTGCCAGGGCGATCATGGACTGGGCATTGATCTTGCCATAGTCCCGCTTCAAGTGAGGAAATGCCCCGCGACCTTCATCGTTGTAGACGCACCCTGACATGACGTTGGGGGCAAATTCATCTGTGCTGTCGTTATCTTTCCAGACCAGGAGTTGCTTGTCCTTCGGCTCGGGGCTGTGTGCACGAATCTTGACGGCTCGCATTTCCTTCTGTCCATCGCCAAAGACGAAGTGGTATCGCTTGGTCATGGGCTGGGCCTGGAAGATATCCATGGTACGGGTGAGAGAATCGGCATCGTAAAGCAGCGTGCGGAAGTACACGGTGAAGTGAGGGGCATGTACCTGGTAGGGTGCTTCCTTGGCTGATGCATCCCCCATTTCAGACAGGGCAATGCCCCGGGCGTTGAGGCCGGTATGGGCACCAATGATTCCCGCGAAACTGGGAACGACGTGCGCGATGCCTTTGTCAGGAACATACATCACGATCATGGGGAAGTTATGAGCCCCAACTTTCATACTCCAGTCGAGATTCCTCGTCTGATAGAGATGGCCGTCTGCAGTAGCTTTGCCCCAGGCAGCAATACTGCTGCACGAGTAAGGCATCATGAGAGCGACGGCATGCAGGGCCTGCAGTTGTGCCAAAGGCAATCCAGAGCCATCCGCCAGCCCTGCCAGTTCCTGGGATACCCGCTGATCCGCATAGGCTGCGGTGCGTGACCAGACTTCGCACAGTACGTCCTGAGTCACTTTGAGTTCTGCCATGATGCCTTGCAGTGCATCAGGGATGAAGGCTTTCATTTCGTCTTTGCTGAGGCGACCCAGGTGATAGCCCATCTCGTAGGGAGTACCTTTCACGATGATGAGCGGGAACTTGGCCTCACCTTCACCTACAACAGTGCGGGTGCCCGAGCCCAGTGGCTCTGGTTTGGCAAATAACGACGGGGTGACCTGGCTTTTGCCAGATATGACAGCGGGTTTGTCATCGGCTGCGACCCACGTGAGAGCCAGAGCCAGAAGGGCGAGAGAGAATGTGTGTTTCATGAGGAAAGGATAACTCATCTGAGTAAAGCTGTCACGGAAAAACAGGTGCGAACCTCTGATCTATGTAGAATGGTCACTTTGCTGGATGATGCAGGCACAGGACCAGGATATGCGGCAAGGGATGCTTTACGGTTTGGCAGCGTATTGCATGTGGGGTGCCATTCCCATCTACTTTCGCTGGCTGGGCAGTTTTGCCAGTTCCTACGACATACTTGCCCACCGCATCGTCTGGTCAGCTCTCCTGTTGATTCTCGTGCTAACGCTGTTGCGTGGAAAATGGCAAGACCTGCGACAGGCCATCTCACATCGACAGTCCGCTTTATTGCTGCTGGCTAGCTCCGTGTTGATTGGTATCAACTGGTTCGTGTACATCTACGGCGTGGAAACGCACCGTGTCGTTCAGTGCAGTCTGGGGTATTTCATCACACCACTGGTCAATGTGGCGCTGGGTGTGTTTCTTTTGGGTGAACGATTCCGACCCCTGCAAGGCGTAGCTTTGGGGCTGGGAATCATCGGAATGATTGTCCTGACAAGTATGACCGACAGCTTTCCCTGGATCGCCTTCAGCCTGGCTGCATCGTTCAGCCTCTATGGGTTGATTCGCAAGCTGGCTGCAGTTGAAACGCTGGTGGGTTTGACAGTGGAGTCGCTGATCCTCGCGCCGCTGGCATTATGGTATGTGTTACAGCGCGGAGCAGCCTGGCAGGCAACGGATGCCAGTGGCCATTGGCTTCTCGTCATCAGTGGTCCAGCAACGGTCATTCCGTTATTCTGTTTTGGCAAGGCTGCGAGACTTCTTCCTCTTTCTACTCTGGGTTTCCTTCAGTATCTCTCGCCGAGCTTGCAATTTCTCGTGGCGGTGCTGCACTTCGGTGAACCGCTGGATGTCTACAAGTCAGTCGCCTTTGGTGCAGTGTGGACAGGCTTATTGATCTTCACCATCGACGCGTGGCAACAAAGGCAGGCAGCAAAAACTGTTAAAACAGAGAATGTAGGAGAGATGGGAGGCGAGCTTTCTCAGTCCGCAAGCGAATTGCGATGAATTTAACGAAAATGCGTATGGAGATTTGCATGACTTCAAATGCGACCTATAGTACGATTGGTACATACTAAAGTCAGGGATAGTCTCTTCGCCGCCCGGGACATTCGACACTGTGGAGAGGCCTTATGCGTATCTTGCATCGACACAGACATGGATTCGTACGAAAACGGGCCGGTGTGGCTGTAGTCGAAACGGCAGTGTTGCTGTTGCCCATTTTTGTCATGACTCTCTTCGGCGTCTGGGAGGTCGGCAGACTGGTGCAATTGCAGCAGATCATTGCCAATGCAGCTCGCGAAGGTGCGAGACAGGCATCGACAGGCTCTCGTTCATCAAGCTCCATTCATCCAGAGATACCTTTCAATCCGAATTACGAAGTCCAGCTGGCTGTTCGGAATTACCTGATCAACAGTGGTATTCCAATGACTTACGGCAGTCCCGCCGTTCCAGTTCCTTATACCATTCGCGTTCAGAATGTAACTACTGGCACCATCGCGGACTACAACGCAGACGTCCCAGGTCCTACTCCAGTCAGTGACCCTGTTTCCGCCAGTGTACAGGACATCAATAACAACAAAGACATTTTGAGCGTGACCGTTACCTATCCGTACCTCGTCGCCAAGTGGTCTCCAGGTCAGTTCTTTGTCTCGAATGCACGTGTTATTTCAGCAACCGCCAAGTGGTACAGTCTCAAGGACATTCCCATCACGGTTGACACAAGCATCCCTGGCGCCCCCATACCCTAAGGTGAACCATGCGAATGACAAGGCTCAAGCGAGCACAACGGCGTGGGGCGTACACTGTGGAGCTGGTGTTTTGCCTGCCAATTATCCTGCTGTTTCTCTTCGCCATCCTCGAATATGGCCGTTACGTGATGATGCGTAACCAGGTCGAGAATGCAGTACGTGAAGCGGCACGAGTCGCTGCAGCACGCACCAATGACAAGACTACCTCAGACATCGTGCAGTTGGTAAATAACTACATGCAGGCGTATAACGTGCAGATCACTTCGCCCGTGATCAATGTTTACAAGTGCGAACCATCCAATCGAAACCCAATGGATGGCAACGACAATTACACCACCATTCCCTTGGCTCCGTTTAACAATGCCAAGTTTGGTCAGGGAATCTGTGTATCGGTCACGGGTACGTACAACACGTTGTTTGGGGGTATCGCCCTGAGCAGCAATGTCTCGGCCCGCATCGGCGCATCATTCCCGGTCAATGTGTTCTCTGTCATGTACAGCGAAGGCAATTAACCAATCCATCTTCTGATACATTCAACAAGACATTTGGACGCACCGCCCGCGGCCATGATCAGGAAAGTCAGGTATCTCATGGCACATCTCAGCTTGCACCACCGACAGAAGCGGCCGGGCGCGATCATCGTGCTTACGGCACTGAGCATCATCGTCATCTTCACCTTTGTGGCACTGGCGATTGACCTGAGTATGAAAGCGCTGGCACGTAACCAGTGCCAGAACGCTGCAGACGCCGCTGCCATCTCCGGAGCACGATCACTCACCGGAGATCCCTCCACCGCCTACAACATGGCCAACGTTCCAAACAATGCAAAGAACGCGGCAGGCCTCAATACTATTCTGGGTACTCCGATAAATACCAGTACACAGGTCAACATCACTGCAGGGCACTATTACTACAACCAGGCTACAGCTTCGTTTGTTGCCTCGACTGATCCCGGTGCGCCTGCGATTAACATCACCCCTCTGCCTCCCAACACGCTGGTCAAAGCCGATGTCACATACAACATGCCGAGCTTCTTCTCTCGCGTTCTCGGCTACACTCAGCTTTCCACGTCTGCTACATCCACAGCCATTCACCGCCCGCGTGACATCGTCATGGTTGTCGATTTCTCTCACTCCATGGCTTTCGACAGCCTGATGGCGACGCCTCTGGCAGACACGAGTAATACACTCGCTCGCACTACATCGCAGTCAAATATCACTGAGAACCCTGCGATGGGGCAGTACACCAACACCGCACGCATCAAACTGCAGGGTACAACCACTTTTCAGCACATTACCGGTGAGATTGTTGGTCTGAATAATCTTTTCAATGTCGGACCAGGTGGCGATCCCACTCTGGCTGAAGACTTCTTCCAGGACGACACGCCTTTTGGTAATACGGTCAAGGCATTCAGCAAGAATGCGAACCCCGGTGGCGCGACCTATTTGAGAGTCCAGGGCAATACCGGTTACATTGCACGTAATGTCAACGAAGTGGTAGGTCGGGCCATTGGTTCCACCAATACCTCCCCGGCAGCTCCTTTTGATGATGTGAGTCCTGCCAGTACAACTGCCGGATACGGGGCTAATTTCAAGAGCTACATCGAAGGTCCAGGTTACTGGGGTAAGACCTTCTTCATCTGGCCACCTGATCCTCGTGGTTCCACGATTCTCAATGATGTTTCAGCTTCCAATGACGCGAAAGATTGGCGTCAGCGGTTCTTCATTGTAGATGAACTCGGTGCCCCAATCACACCGCCACCACCGCCTCCTCCTCCACCACCACCTCCTCCTCCAACGCCCCCTCCACCACCTCCTACTCCGCCGCCACCACCACCACCTACTCCACCACCGCCACCACCTACGCCTCCGCCACCTCCTCCCCCGCCGCCACCACCACCGGTGACGCCGCCGCCTCCACCACCGCCGCCACCACCACCTCCAGGTGGCACGGATTTGGCGCTGCAGGGCACAGGTATTGTTTCGAAGCCTTTAAGGAACAATGCATTCCTCTGGTATGCCCGTACCAGTTGGAACACAACTCCGTCTCCTGGTACCTATTATCAGGCGCCTCAGACCATGTCGACCAGCATTGGTTACCCGGTGACGCCGTATCAGATCATCCGGTTCAATCCCACACGTAACCATACGGATCGATACATCATTCAAAACGGCGTGCAGACAACCACTCAGCAACCGCTGATTGCCTACAATAACACTACATTCCTTGGTGATGGAACGATGCGCTATCGCATGCGCATCAACTACGATGCCATCCTTTACTGGATCCGCAATGCCGATGGCAATTCGGGTAACAACCCGTTCCCGCCACGCATGCGTGCCGGTGGTATTCTGTTCTACGACAGTATCCCTACCACCATTACCAATCCGAACGGCAATATGCCGACGACTACTCAGGCCCAGCGGGATCAACGCTTCTGGAAAGAGTACATCGACTACGTGCTTGGTTACTACGAGTACAGTTGGTCCAGTGGCGATCCATTCCTGGGTACCGGCTCGCGTGGCTACGATAATCAGGTCATGCAGAAAGCTGGCTATGGTTGGGATGCAGGTATTGACGAAACTGCTGCGACGGGAGCATATCCGTTTGCCATGGCATCGAATTCCAATTCGGTCACCATCAATGTGCAGCCGTCGATGTCTGATACGCGCTACATGAACTATCGCGATAACCCCATGCGGCCCAAGACCAGGTACTGGTTTGGTCCACTGACGATGATCGATTTCATCGAAAACTATAACTACAACAACTACACCAATACAGCCGGCCAGACCGTGTCGCGATTCTGGTTACCGGGTACGACCCACCAGGCGCCCATGTGGCAGCTTAAAGTGGGTGTGCAAACTGTCATTGGTGACGTTCGCAATAATCACCCGAACGACTATCTGGCGGTGGTAGGCTTCTCTGTGCCTGCCTACAACAATGGACCGTCGGGTGGCACGAACGCGGTAGTGACAGGCTACTTTAACAGTGTGCTGTCGCCTCTGTCGCCACTGTTTAATAACAACTACAAACGCATGGTGAATTCCATCTGGTTCCCCAAGACGGTGATCAATTCCTCGCCTTATACGGAAATCCATCCGTTTAATGCGGCTGCAATGAATACTGTCCCGCGGGCGATCAAGGGAACCTGTAGTCCCATGGCATTTGCGCTGGCTTATAACCAGTTCAGCGGTGAAACCTCGTTCAAGAACTACAACCCCGCCCCTGCACCTGATTACGATGCCGGTGGTAATGGTCGAAACGGTGCCCAGCGGCTCGTCATCTTTGAAACGGACGGCGTTGCCTCAGCCACCTGCTTCCTGCTGGGAAATGAAACTACAGCAGCCCACCTGGTCCGCAATCAGCACCGTTCGTACTTCAAGGTCCGCTGGCGTGATTCCGGCGGTACCCCCGAGTATCCGGATGGCTGTTACGGTCCAGTTGACGATGCTGTGACGCAGACCAAGACCTTCTGCGACATCATCACCAACAAGACGACGGATACCGTTCCCGGATTTGCCACCAATACCAAGCCGGTGACCATCCACTGTATCGCATTTGGCAGTTTGTTTGATTTCACCAATACTGCACCAGCGACAGTAACGGCTCGTAACAAGGCCCTGGGACTTCTGCAATACGCTCAATACAAGGGTGGTACGCAGCCAACTGCTTCCACGCCACTTGAGTCGTACAAGATCATTAACCAGACAAATTACCAGGCTCGCATTGATGCTCTGAAGCTTGCCTTCAGCCGCGTGATGCAGGATGCGGTGACCGTCACCATCATCCGCTAGACCTGGCGCCGAAAAACATGCTATGGTTAAGGAGGATGCAGGTCATCCTCCTTTTCCTTGCGCCCGAGACATCGGTTGCATTTCGCCCGAGCTTCGGTTGCATTTCATCCCCAGGAAATGCTCTGAGCATGAACGCTGTCAGCACCTTTGAAGTGAAGGACGCCACCAAAACGTACAAACGTCTGGTGGGTGCACCTAAACAGATCGAGGCACTCGCTGGCGTCTCGCTGACAGTCAGCCCCGGTGAGGTCTTCGCCCTCGTCGGCCCGAATCGTGCCGGGAAGACCACTCTCGTCAAGTTGCTCCTCAGTTTGAGCAAACCCACCAGCGGCAGCATTACCCGGTTTGGTGTACCTGCTGCCGACCGTAGCACTCTCTCGCGCATCGGCTATGTTCACGAAAATCAGGCTTTCCCTCGATATCTCTCGGCTGAAGCTTTGCTTCATTATTATGGCACACTGACCTACCTTTCCGATCAACTGATGCGTGAGCGTGTGCCGGTGCTCCTGAAGAAAGTCGGTCTGGCCCGCCGCAGTCAGGAACCCATCAAGGCATTCAGTAAGGGGATGGTGCAGCGACTGGCTGTTGCCCAGGCCCTTCTCAACGATCCCGACCTGCTGGTGCTGGATGAGCCAACGGAAGGCCTCGATCAGGATGGCAGGCAGATGGTTTACGACATCGTTGCTGAGCTGCGCGACCGAGGTAAAACCATCCTCCTTGTGTCTCATGTGCTCAGTGACATCGAACTCCTGGCCAATCGTCTGGGTGTGTTGATCAATGGCAAGTTCGCCTACTTCGGCACATTGCAGGATTTTCGGCGTGATCCCGCTACCGGTGAGGAACGCAGCCTGGCTGCCGCCCTCAAGCCTCTCTATGCCCAGCAACAACTGTGATAACCACCATGAGTGATGTGCCACGTACCGCTGCTCCACAGGAATTGCCTCACCGGGCTTTCATGGCCCTGGTTGGCGACACGTATCGCCAGGCCCATGCCTCGGCAGTTCTCTGGATCATGCTCACGGTCACCCTGGTGGGCTTCCTGCTCTGTCTCAGCGTCAGCGTTGAAGGATTCCTCACAACAGGCCCCAAAGAAGAAGCACCGGAATTTCTGCCCGGCAACGTAGTCGCGCTCATGATGGCGGATGATGTCATGACTTACCTCGGCGGCCCGGGCAATGTCTTTGCCTCTCTGGGGCAATCACATTTGCGTGACTGGCTCTTTCGCAAGGAGGCTGCTCGTACTGGTGTCTATCGGGCTGAAGGCAAACTCTACCTGGGCTTTGGGATGATCGAAGTTGCCCGCTCGCGGCAGGCCAGTGATGCCGTCCGGATGCTCGAGGTGCTCTTGGCAACAACCATGTGTGGCATCGTCGGTATGGTGCTCGCCATTATCTGGACAGCAGGCTTCCTCCCGACCTTCCTGGAACCCAGTGCCGCCGCAGTGTTACTGGTGAAACCGGTACCTCGCTGGCAGTTGCTGGTGGGCAAGTACCTGGGTGTGGTGCTGTTTGTCCTCGTGCAGGTGTCGCTCTTTGTGCTGCTGACCTGGATCGCCCTCGGTTGGCGCACCGGAGTCTGGTCGGCACATTACCTCGTCACCATTCCGGTGATGGGGCTGCAGTTTGCCATCTTCTACAGCTTTTCGGTTATGCTGGCCGTGGTCACACGCAATACTGTCGCCTGCGCGTTCGGCACTCTGCTTTTCTTTGCAGCCTGCATTGTAATGAACACGGCACGCCATACACTCGTCATCCATGCCGGTGAACCGGGCTACCTGGCTCATGTGCCCATGATGGTGGAAGCGGGCTACTGGTTCCTGCCCAAACCAGTCGATATGGTCATGGTGATGTCCAGCACACTGGATGCCGGTAACTACTTTCGGCAGATGTTTGAGTTCCGTTCGCTTTCAGAACGGGGCGCGTTCCAGCCTCTTGCCTCGCTGGCAGCCTCGTGTCTCTTTATGATAGCCAGCGTGTGGATCAGCGCGTTACAGTTCAACGATACCGACTACTAGGCGGGCAGCATGGCACGGGTGAAGACCAAACCCAGTTTTCAGCAGAGCGTTCTCCCATCCGAGACGAGCTTTGCGTCGTCGGCTGCGCCGTCAGTGGCTACTCCACCAGCAGCCAAACCTGCCACGCACCTCTACTTCGTCAATGCACCGGTAGACTACTTCATCATCGGGTTTGGTTCCATCCTCAGCTATCTGATCCTGCTGCTGGTCTATCAGAGTGCGCCGGTACCCTGGGCCATTGAACTTGCCTGGGCAATGCAGCTGATTATCAACCATCCCCATTTCGCTGCTACCAACTACCGTCTCTACCACAACAGGGAAAACATCATGCAGTATCCCATCACTGCACTGGTGATTCCATGGCTGATTCTCGCGGTGATGATAGCCTCGTTCCTGTCGCCCAACTTTATTGCTGTCATCTTCATCAAAGTCTTTCTCTACTGGTCACCTTACCACTTCAGCGGGCAGACACTGGGCATCACGCTTATCTATGCGCGGCGGGCTGGCTTTTTCGTCGGCAAATGGGAACGCTTCACTCTCTCCAATACCATCTATTCCTCATTCCTGTTCATGACGGCCCGCGGCGACATGATCACTGCCGCTGCTGACCTGGTGCTTCCTACCACGTACGATGTGGAAATGTATCGGCTGGGTCTGCCCACCTGGGTGCCGTGGCTCATCCTCGGCTGGCTGGTGATCAATGCACTGGGATTCACTTACTTCGTGGTGAAATGGAGTATTGCGCAGAAGCGCATGTTGCCTCCAATCGTCTTGTTGCCGTTAATTACCCAATTGGTCTGGTTCATCCCCGGCTCGTGGTGTCCGTCGTTCTATTTGTTCGTGCCCATGTTTCATAGCTTGCAATACCTGCTCATCGCCTGGTCGTTGCAGCTCAAAGAAAAGATGGACACCCAGAAGATAACTCCTTCCGTTTCCTATGTTGTGCAGGAAACAGGTCGCTGGGGCGTGATCAATCTGTTGCTGGGTGGTTTCCTGTTCTTCCTGATTCCCAAAAGCCTCTATTTCCTGCTGAGTGAACAGTACACGCTTCCCTTCACCTACACCTTTGTCAATGGCATCATCGTTGCCGGGGTGCAGGTCCATCACTTCTTCGTGGATGGTGTCATCTGGAAGCTGAAGAAGAAAACAGTCGCGTCGCCTCTCATGGTGAATATCGATGACCTGATTCATGCTCCTGCTCAACCTGCTATCCAGGGGGCCATGGCATGATCAGCATGTTTCTTGCACTCGCCCTCAGCTGGCAAAGTGGCCCCTTGCCGGGTCCACCTGGCGTCAAAGTAGCAAATGAACGGGTGGTTCTGCTGACCCAGGCTGGGGTGATTGTCATCGCCGTGTATCCAGAGGTAGCTCCGCGTAATGTTGATCAGTTCATGAAGCTGGTAAGTGCAGGCGTCTACGATGGAACCTGTATCGCCCGCATCGAAAAGAACTTCGTCATGCAGATCAGTGCGGCGGAAAGCGATCGTGTGCCTCCTCTAGATCGCAAACTGCAATCGCTCATTGTGCCTCTGCCAGCAGAGTTCAGCAAGCTGAAGCATGAACGGGGTACCGTCAGCATGGCCCGCGAAGATAAGGACATCAACAGTGCCCGCACTTCGTTCTCCATTCTGCTCGGCCCCGCGAAACACCTGGATGGCAAGTACACCATCATCGGTCATGTGGAATATGGCATGGAAGTGGTGGACGAGTTGATCAAAGCGCCCCTGACGGGAACCCGCCCTACCGAACGACTGACCATCAAGCAGTTCGGACTGGTGCCTCATGAACAATTGCTGCAACATCCACCTGAACCTGCCCGGGTGATCTTCACGACAATACCCGGTAACTCAGCCGAAAGCGCCAATAACCGGGCTACCATGGTGCATGATGGGATGCTGGCCATCGGTGTGTTGCTCATGATTGGCTGTGCCCTGGTTCCCGTGGTCCTTCCTAAGCTGCCAGCCAAGAAGGCGCAAACGGTCAATCTGATTGTCGTACTTATCGGTGTCTTCTTATTGGTGGCATTATTACAGCCCATGAGCCTGCAGCTATTCCAGACGTCGGACGGAATGAACATGGGGCATGCTATTGCCATTCTGCTTTTCTTCGGCCTGCTGGGTATGTTCCGTCTCATGAGTAGTTTCGAGAGTGCATCGTGAACCTGGCGCGCTGGTCACTCCTGGCATTACTGGTCCTGCCCTGGGCCTGTATACACATACCACAGGTGGAGGTCGCTTCCACCCCGCCAGAACCCCTGGCTAGCTGGAATGCCAGCAGTCTGCCCTGGAGTACCGCGATCATCTGGGTCGAGCGGCCCAACGGCATCACCCTGACCACCGGTGTGCTGGTGGACAAGGAAAAGCGACTCGTACTAGCTACCCGACATGCGGTAGAAAAGCCTGGTAGTCCCACCGAAATGGACAGAATATATGTGGTCTGGCCAGATGCTGACAGCCAGGGAGAGATGATCACCACCAGCGATCATTATTTTCAGAAACGCCGGACAGGGAACTGGCAGCCTGCCCGGGTATTGCGTCAGGATACATCGCGTGATGTAGTACTGCTCGAAGCAACATTGCCACCACCCACACTGTCACGGGCAGTCCCCTTGGCACTGGAACACTTCCCTGCAGGACAAGCACTGCAGGGTGTTGCTCAGCCGTTCACGCGCGGGGCACTCTGGCACCCGTTTCAGGCCACCATCCAGGATAGCACTCATCGTCGTCTGAGTTATTCTCCTGCAGACATGCGGCAACCGGTTTTGCTCTACGTGGCACAGGGCCAGCAGCCCTTTGAATTCGGCTACAGTGGTTCCCCTCTGGTCCACCCCTCCACCGGGCAACTGGTTGGGTTGCTTCTGGCTGCCCAACTGGATCAGCCTCACTCCTATGTTCTCATCAGCAGCCAAGAACTCCTTCAATTCCTGCCTATAGAATAATGTCATCTTCCTGACTCGAACTATAGGAGATGGAAATGTCGCTCCGTCACTCTATCCGTTCACTGATTGTTGTTGCTACCACTGCAGTTATCACACTGGCAGTCAGCCAGGTATTGCCCCGATGGAATGCCATTCAGGCGGAGCAGGGGCCTGCACCTGTCGAGACGGATCTGACCCCGGAAGAGCAGATCAATGTCCGCATCTATCAGGATGCCAATCGTGCAGTGGTCAATATCACCACCCGCAGTGTGCAGCAGGATGACATGTTCATGATGGCCATGCCGCGGGAAGGCAGTGGCTCCGGCGCGGTGCTCGACAAGCAGGGCCACATCGTCACCAATTATCACGTGGTGGAAGACGCCCGGCAGGTGACCGTCAATCTCTTCGATGGTAGTTCGTATCGGGCTGAACTTGTCGGTGTCGATCCGAGCAATGAACTGGCGGTGCTTCGCATCAAGGCTCCAGCAGAAAAGCTGTTCCCCATCAAATGGGGCGATTCCTCCCGGCTCCTCGTTGGCATGCGCGTCTTCGCCCTGGGGAATCCCTTTGGCCTCGAACGCACCCTGACACTGGGCATCGTCAGCAGCCTCAACCGCACGCTCAAGACCGATACCCGCCGAACCATTCGTGGCATCATTCAGACGGACGCTGCCATCAACCCGGGCAACTCAGGAGGCCCGCTCCTGAACAAGAAGGGGGAGATAGTCGGCATCAACACCGCGATTGTCACTCGCAGCGGTCAGAGTGCCGGCATCGGCCTGGCGGTACCGTCCAATACCGCCCAGCGCATCGTGGCGGATCTCATTCAGTTTGGCAAGGTGCAGCGTGCTGACCTGGGCATTGTTGCTGTTTATGAAACGGAACGCGGCTTGCTGGTGGCCCAGGTCAATCCCGAAGGACCCGCTGCGACAGCTGGAATACAGGGCTTTCAGGAATACACCGAACGTCGCAACGGCCTGGTGCTCCGTGGGGTGGATCGCTCCAAGGCCGACTTCATCCGCAAGGTCGATGGCAAACGGGTGCGGACTATGGATGATCTGCTGAGCTATGTCGAAAGCAAGAAAGCTGGCGATGTGGTGAACCTGGAAATCGTCCGCCAGGGTAATGTCAAGGAAGTGCCTGTGCAACTGGACTGGAGCAAATAAGCAGTCTCCCCCGGGAGCATGTCATACCCCGGCATGCTCCTTTTACCTTGCATCTTCATGCTTGGAGCTTTGAAATATTTGTGTAAGATTCAGTTAGCTCGCAACGTCTATCACATGAAGCTCTCCGCATGAAATACCTCGTACGGCATGGCGCGACCCGCTCGCTGGGCGAGTTTGAGCCTGTCGAGGATACACTTTACCAGCGTGGCCAGCAGGTTATCCTGCAGACCGCCCGTGGTACGGAGATGGGGACGGTCCTCTGTGAGGCCGATGAACGCAGCAAGCAGTTCCTGGTTGAGCCCACCAGCGGCAAGATCATTCGACTGATGACCAGGGAAGATCACCTCACCAGCTGCAAACGCCACGAACAGCAATCAGGCGAATACGACATCGCTGTCCGTATCATCAACTCACTCAAGTTGCAGATGGATCTGGTTGATGTGGAACATCTCTTCGGCGAGGAACGCATCGTCTTCTACTTCCTTGTCAGGCCACCCGAGAAGCGGGTCGACTTCCGGGAACTGGTCAAGGAACTGGCCCGTGAATTTCACACACGCATCGAGATGAGGCAGATTGGCATCCGCGATGAAGCCAGGCTCCTGGCCGATTATGGCGACTGTGGCAAGCCCGTCTGTTGTAATACGCACCTTGCGGTGTTGCCTCCGGTTTCCATGCGGATGGTGAAGTTGCAGAAGTCCACGCTCGACCCCAACAAGATCTCCGGTCGGTGTGGGCGGCTCAAGTGCTGCCTTCGCTACGAGTTTGAAATTTACGATGAGATTCAGCAGGAATTGCCCCCTGTTGGCTGCACAGTGGTTACCCAGCAAGGCAAAGCCAGGGTCCTCGCTCATGAACTGCTCGCACGCAAGTTGCTGGTGGTATTTGAGGACCATCGGCGTATTATGATCCCAAGTACCGATGTACTCACAGTGATGCAGCCATCCCGCCCGCCACGCCCGGCCCGGGATGAAGTGGTGGAAGAAGATCGATGAACGCTGAACCCAGTGTGCTGCAACTACTACAAGACCTCTGCCGTCGTGATACCCGTTATCCCTTTGAGGCGTACGACTTCCTTTTTGCCGCCCTCGGCTACGTCCAGCACGAACATTCGAAGAAGGGTTTGTTCAAGGATGATGAAAAGGGAAAGCATTTGACCGGGCAACAACTGGCAGAAGGGTACAAGGATCTGGCTGTTCAGGAATTTGGTATGCTCGCTCCTGCAGTCTTCAAAGCCTGGAATATTCAGAAAACCGACGATATTGGCAGGATGGTCTACAACCTCATCGACCTCAATCTGATGAGCAAGACCGAAACTGATAAGCTCGACGATTTCAACAACGTCTACGACATCCCCAAGGCCTTGCTTCAGGACTTCCGCATCAGACTGGAGTAAGCACCAGCGGCCAGGTCATGTTCAGACTCACCAGAATGGGTTTGTGGTTCTCTGTCG
This sequence comes from Gemmatales bacterium, assembly GCA_046350055.1. Classification (GTDB taxonomy): domain Bacteria; phylum Planctomycetota; class Planctomycetia; order Gemmatales; family HRBIN36; genus JAEUIE01. The sequence continues at coordinate 2,695,722 of JAXMBC010000001.1, forward strand.
AAATAGAAGTGATTCCGCCATTGGCAAATTTCACCCGGCGTGCAGCAGCCATGGAAAGTCCCGTCAGTTCAGCAACGATGACACGGTTTACGATCTGATGTCCCACCACAGCTATGCACTGCCCGGCATGGCGTTCCAGCAGTCCCCAGATCACCGGTTTCACTCGTGCCAGCACCTGGTGGAAGTTTTCGCCTCCTGCATAGCCTGATTGGCCAGGGTCCTCCATAAAGGCGTGATACGCTTCGGGTTCCTTCGCCCGGATGTCCTCCCAGGTGCGATTCTCCCACCGACCGACGCTACCTTCGCGTAAATCGGCGATCGTTGTGACGGGTAATGCATGGGGGGCTGCCACAATGTCGGCTGTCTGCCTGGCCCGGCTGAGTGGGCTGCTGTAGCATGCTGCCAGGGGCACATGGCGGAGCGCCTGGGCTGCCGCTTCGGCCTGGGAGAAACCGGGTGGAGCGAGAGGTTCGTCCACTTCCGAGCCTTGCAACCGGTAAGGCGTTTCCAGATTGAGTCGCGTCGCTCCGTGGCGAAGCAGGAACAGCCAGGTTTTCATGCTGCGTGTCCATCCAGGAGCCAGCTGAGGAGCAATTCGCTTTGCGTGAGATCAGCGAGGATGATGTCCACGCCGGCTCGATGGAGTTGCTCACGCCGCCAGGGATTGAGCTGCCCCGGATGGTCATGATCGTAGGCAATGCCAACGGCAATCCCACCCCGTTCACGTGCCACCTTGGTTTCCACAAAGCCATCACCAATGTTTAGCAATGCAGAGCCAGGCAGGCGATGCCGGGCCAGCATGCGATCACACGCATCAGCCTTGGTGAATGAACTGTTGTCGCTTTCCGGCCCTTCGATCCCTTCACCGAAGAAGCGAGCTACCCGGAGTAATTCCGCTTCCGTGCGCAGATCAGCCAGATCGGTACCACTGGCCAGGAGCATGGGGATGGCCCGTCGCTGGAGGCCTTCCAGCAACTGGTGAGTGCCCGGCACTGTCCATGTCTCTGCGGAGTTCTGTTGGTTTATGGCAGCTTTGCGTTCTCTTACCTGGTTCATCAGTAATCCCAGGTAGCGGGCTTTGTAGTCTTCGGGCCGAAGCGCCTGGCCACCCCGAAGTTCCACTTCCTTCACCAGGGCTTGCATCTGCACGATGGTCGGCTGGCCATTGAGCTTGAGCACAAAATCAGTTACCCGCTGGCTGAGCTGGCTTTCAGGCTCGGTGGTGCCGGGCAGCGGCAGGAGTTCCCGCACCATCATTGGGATCATCACCTGATCCCACCCTTCACGCAGAAGTGATACAGTGCCATCGAAGTCGATCATCGCGACTTTCAAGGCATGGGGCTGCAAGTGAGGATTGACCCATTCCGCCCGCAACGCCTCTGGCCGCATCGAATGCTCCCTGCACCGTCATGCCAAGGAATCGTGGCATCACGCTAGTGTTTCGTTAACTTCCATGATACAGTTAGCTTAAGCATTGGGCAGTTGCCGCCATGGATGAGACTGCATCGTATTATCTGGTTTCGTACGGAGTGCACGGGCACCTGGGACTATTCGTTTCCTCCATGCCCTGTGAACGAGGTAGCCGTGTGCGGGTGAAAAGCGAACGGGGCATCGAGTCCGGTTCGGTCTTGTGTCCTACGACAAACCGCGTGCTGCCCGTGGAGATCAATCACCAGCCAGGTGAGATCCTGGGCATTCTGGAAAACAGCCAACTTGCACCCAGCCAGGAGCAGGATGAGCTGGCTGTGGCCCGCTATCTGGAAGCAAAGCAACTGATCAAGTCGCTGTTTCTGCCCATCCAGGTAGTGGATATCGAAGTGCTTGCTGAACCTGCCACGGTGGTCATGCACGTGCTGCAGTTCAGTCCCTGCGACTTCTCCTCGTTGCAACAACAACTGTGCCAGCGCTGGCAAACCCAGGTGCTGATTCACGACATCACCAATCCTGAAGCCATCAGCGAAGCTGCCGACTCGGACTGTGGCTCCTGCAGCAGTGGTAATGGCAGCGGGGCAGGGAACTGCGGATCGGGCGGGTGCTCTACCGGTTCCTGTGGCAGCAGTACGGACCCGCAGAAGTTTCAAAAGGAATGGCAAGATTACTTCGCTGAGTTGCGCGTGAGGATGCTGAACTCCCAAGCCTGATCATTTCGCCAATTGCTTACATTGCCTTAAGACACGATGTCCTCGTCTCTTGCGTGGAAGCTCAAATGGCCACCATGAGAACGGAGACTCCAACGACTCATCGAGTGTCTCGTTATTGCGAAAGCCCAGCAGTTTCTCATGCAGCTTCAAGCCATCGCATGATATGAGAATGAAATCATCCGTTACATCGCCCACTAGATAGTCAACAAACACTCCCAGATCATATGGTTTTGACAATAGTAAAGACCAGAAAGTGTCGCTTATTCGTTTGCGTAACTCGCGATCCAATTCTGCTGGAAAGGCTATGGAGGAATCTGTCGAAGGTCCAAATTCGTCTATGTAACCATTCCAGGTATCTGAGATCAGGAAGGGTGTTAGCCAGACAGGACGAGCCATTTCGTGATCCCACTCGAGGGCGATGCCCTGGAAATTGATTAAGGTTCGCATGGCATGTCCGGATAGATGATGAATCCCAAACACTTTAATAAGCCTCGCTCGCACCCATAGTGAATCATTGAGATAGGCGTCCTCGTTTTCCAGGCTCATGAACTTTTGAAGGAATGACACATCTGCGAACTCATGAAGATAATACCTGGGAGGTGTAAAGCAAAACTCGCCAATTACGGGAACGAAGCAGATTCCCTGCTGCCATGCAGGCTGCCCGATTACATCTGTTAAACCCTTCACTTGTGGCACAGTCATGTTGATTGACTTTGTACCTTATTTATTCCGAGTGAATCATGGAGAATTAACCAGAATAGCTCATTCTTGCAATGATAACTAAGCAAATACCGACAGGGGATTGCTCCACTGCCGGTAGGTTGCGATGGCTCAAGTGATGAAACAGCCTACTCCTCATCCTTCACTTCCATTGGCTCCTTCACCGGCATCACGAAGTGGGTGATGTTCTTCTCTTTCTTCAGCCGTTCAGCGTGGGCTTCCGCTTCAGCCTTGCGCGGATAATCGTACTTGGCCACAGCCTGGCTGGAATTATTGTAGACCGTCCAGACGACGCGCATACGCACTGCAGCCTTGGTCGCGCGCTTGGTTCGCTTCGGCTTGGCAGTAGCGGTTTTATCTTTAACCTTGGTGGCTTTCTTCTTTTTCTTGCCACCTTCCTCATCGCCCGCCGTCTCAAGTTCCGTATCTTTTCCTTCAAGTTCTGATTCGCGACGCTCCGCCGCTTCGCCTTGTGCTCGAAGGGCACGTCGGTCCATTACTCGCTTGGCCATGATGTTCTCCAGTTCATCGTGCTTGGGCGCCAATTTGATCGGCTGCGTTACGAATCATTAATGTACTGCACTCCGCCACGGGATACAAGCGTTGAGGATCGGCCTGATGGTGAAGACGCGTCCAACCACTCTGCTGACCTTTCTTCTGGGTTTGTTCGTCCTCGTAACAGGCATCGGCACCCGTGCGTATTACCTCAACCGCTACTCCTTTCAGGAAGTGGGGCCGCGTCAAGTCTGGCAGGTGCAAGGCCATAGCGTGGTTATCAGTCCACCTGACACAACTGCTCTCGATCAGCTGGTAGCCAACATCAAGAAAGATGGCCTGCATCATGGCTTCGTCGCCCAGACACCCCTGGGACCGGACAAGCCGGAGCCAACTGCGTTTATCGCTCCACTGCATCCTCTCTATCGGGCTGGGCTGGAATTGCTGGCGGAGAACTATCAGGACACGATTCCGTTCACCAAAACCAGTGTCGTTCGCTGGGTACAGGTGGTGCTCGGCGGTTTGACGTGCCTCTTTTACTTCATCATTGCCTGGCGAGCCTTCGGACAGAATCATCTGCTCGCACTCCTGGTTGGCCTGGCTACGGCAGTCTACCCCTACTGGATTATTAACGTCGCTGAGCTTGAAGATGGGGTGCTGGCCACGTTTCTCCTGGCCTGGTCGCTTTCACTGGGTGTGGGCATCGGGCAGAAGGGCGGCGTAATCCGTTCACTGATCTTCGGAATCGTGCTCGCTGCACTGTCACTGACGCGGGCAAGCCTGCTTCCCTTTGCGGTGGTGGTTCAGCTCTGGCTCTTCCTCCGCTGCAGGCAACTCAAGAATGGCGGCGCCTGTGCAGTCATGTGCTTTCTCGGATTCCTGGGTGGCCTGGCTCCGTGGGGCTACCACTGTTATGCCATGTTGAAGGCACCTGTTCCCCTCGTGACCAGTGCCTGGTTTGATGTTTGGGCAGGAAACAATGAGGCCAGCACCGGAGGTGACTATCAATGGAACATGAAGACCCGCCTTCCTGCCGATCTGGTCAGGCAACTGCATGATACTCCCCAGGCCGAACGGTATGCCCTGCTGGCAGACCGGGTGCTGCAGGAAGTGGTCGAACATCCCGGTGAAACAGCCAAGCGACGCATGAGAGCAGCTATGCAATTCCTGGTGGGTGGTCATGCACCCAACTTGCCACTGTTCAGTAGCGGAGAGAAGACCACCCCGCCTTCCTGGTGGGTGCGGCCGATACTGATGATTGCCTTGCCGGTGCTGTTCGTGCTGGCATTCCTGGGTTGGCGTTGGTCTTATGGCTGGAATACGCACTCTGCGCCGGTTTCCCTCGCCATTTTCTGGATTCCGCTGCCCTATCTGCTGACACATGCCGGCCCCCTGCACAGCAGCAGGTTGCCGCTGGATGGCGTGCTGATCCTGCTTGCTGGAATAGGTCTGCTGGCCATGCTTCCCGTGCTGGGGGCACGGCTTATGGCTGGTGAACAGGTTGAGCACGAGTAATTCTGAACTAGACAGTTGTGTTTTCATAGAAAAGCCATTACAGTGCTGTAACAGTGTGAACCGTGCGGTTCCTACCACAGCATGCTGGCTGAATTGAAGTCCTGATGGCAGTCGGTCAATCCATACTGAACGGTCGTTATGAACTCGTCAACCTCCTGGGTGAAGGAGGTATGGGGCGGGTGTTCCTTGCGCAGGACAACAAGTACCACGCCAATGTTGTCGTCAAGGCGATGCATCAGCGGTTTATCAGCGATCTCCGTTTCCACGAATTGTTCATCCGGGAAATGGAGTTTCTCAGCCAGTTCCAGCATCCCAATGTGGTCTCCTTGTTGAAGACTGGAGTCGATCCGCAACTCGGGCCGTTTCTGGTGATGGAGTATCTCGACGGCAGACCATTGGGCGACATTCTTGATGAGACGCCTGTGTTACCCGCTCGCCGGGTCGGACGCATGGTGGTACAGATCTGCAAAGCCCTGCAGGCCGCACACAACCGCGGCATCATCCACCGGGACATCAAGCCCAACAACATGATGATCCTCTTTCCCGGCACTCCCAGCGAAAAGCTCAAAGTACTGGATTTCGGGTTGGCCAAGCTGGCTGCCGCCCCTCACCTCACGCTCGAAGATCTGCGGGGTATGAATCGCAGCATGCGGGCGGTGGGTACGCCAGAGTACATGAACCCCGAGCAGATGCGAGGCAACGAAGTCGATCACCGGGCCGATTTCTACAGCGTGGGTGTGCTGGTGTATGAAATGTTGACCGGCCGCCGGCCGTTTGATCATCCCAACGAGCAGGAACTGATGCAACTGCACCTGAAGGGGACGCCACCTTCCTTCCGGGAAGCAGGCTTGCCTGACGGCGCGTGTAAGCCTGCAGTGGAACAGGTCGTCATGTCGTGCCTGAGCAAGTATCCCATGGATCGGCCACGCGACGCTCGCGAGCTGGCAATGCGTTTCATGGCTGCCCTGGGTGAGAAACTCAAGACGGAAGAATTCGAAGAGCCTGTCAACGCACCAGCCAAGAGCAAGACGCCCAGTGCGCTGGACGTGGCCATGCACAACACCAAGGACACATCAGTGCTCGAGGCGTGGATGCCCGAGTCCATTGCCATTCTCAAGCTCCGCAGCTTCCTCCTGGAGTTCCATGGCGAAGTGACCGAGAGTGTTCCCGGGCTGGTGAAATGCAAGCTGTGGATCGGTGGTCCTCCGGAGCCCGTGCCAGCCCCCACACTCCTGGTGAAATTGAAACTGGCCAAGCAGCCTCCACCCGCTCCGCCTCCTCCCCAGGCCGAACTCGACCTCTTCATGCAGAAGAAGGATAACAACGATAATCGACTGAGCATTACTGTCGCCCTGCGCAAACCGGAGAACTGCCCCGGCTGGCTGCATACTAAATGGAAGACCTACAACGACAGTATCGTCAATGGGCTATGTTCCCACCTGATGGCTACCAAGATCAAGTGATCCCACGTTGCATTCTGCCTGTCATGGACCTGAAAGCAGGTCAGGTAGTTCACGCATTGGCAGGCCGTCGTTGCACGTATCGTCCCCTGCACACTCCCTGGATCTCTGATGCTCATCAGCCGATCAAGTTGGCCAAGGCTGTTCGTGAGCGATTTCAATGGAACGAATGGTATGTTGCTGATCTTGATGCAATCGAGGGGAGGGGGCAGCAGCATGAACTGATCCAGCAACTGGTGAATGACGGCTTTCAACTCTGGCTGGACGCAGGCATCCGGACCATGAGCCAGGTGGATGACCTCTCGCAACGGGGCTTATCCAGAATCATCCTGGCTAGTGAATGCCTGCAAGCTGATGAATCCTGGCAGGATCTTGATCAGCACCCCGTCCGCGATCAACTGGTATTCAGCCTCGACCTCTTTCAGGGACAGGTACGTACTGACCCGGCACTCTTTCCTGGTGCTGACTGGATCGACATCATCAGGAAAGTACATCTCTGGGGAATACGCACGATCATGGTGCTGGATGTTGCTGACGTCGGCATGCAGGGCGGATGTTCCACACACAACATCTGCCGTGAGATTCATCGGCTGTGGCCTGAACTGGAAATTGTCACCGGCGGTGGCATCCGCTCTACCGCAGACATTACAGCACTAAGCGAAATGGGGGTCAGTCGAGTACTCGTCTCCACCTGGCTGCATCAGTTCGCTACCACGAACGTTCGTTAGTCCACTGTTTAGCCTGTTCCGTAAGCGCGTTCATCTGCCGTTCCAGCTCACGTGCATAGGGTTCCAGTTCTTCCTTGCTCAAGTCAGGTGGGACAACCAGTGGTTTTCCTGCAATACCTGCCGCCCTGCTGAATGGCCAGGGTACACCAAAGCGATCCCAGCTTGGTGCATACCAGGCACGATGATAGTGCAGTCCGACGGGAACGATGGAAAAGCCGGTGCGTGATGCCAGGTAGACCGTGCCCAGTTGTGCCACCCGGCGGGGGCCGCGGGGGCCATCAGGAGTGATGGCCAGGTGACCCCGGTGCGATGCTTCCAGCATCTGCATGAGGGCGGGTACACCGCTTTTACTGGTCGATCCGCGTACTACATTCATTCCCAGGTGTCGAATTACCTGGCTGATGATTTCACCGTCGGCATGATTGCTGATGAGGATGGCCACGTTCTGGTGATGGCCATACCGGCCTGCCATGTACAGAATGCCTTCATGCCAGAAGGCGAAGATATAACGCCCGGTATTCCTGGGGTGCGAGGGGAGGACTTCAGGTACCACCAGGTATTCCCGGGTTCGCACCGTTCCCATCCACATCCGGATGATCCACGAGAGAATCAGTCCCAGCAACTTGATCAAACCAGGATGACGTAGCTTCATGCTGCCTCTCATCCAACGACCCTCCCGGCAAGGGAGGGCCAGATTGATTTCACACTTTGTACTGCTACTTGCCCTTCTTTGCCGCGTTGGCAATGCCCCTGGCAAGCACTTCCAGCAGGGTGCTGTTGTCGAGCTTGGCCAGCACCTTGAACGCTTCCGAAAGCACCCGCTTGGTCTCGGCTGCATTGATCTTGGTCTTGTCCGTATCCACCTTGCGGCAGACTTCATCATAAAACTGAGACAGATTCATCGCACAACTCCGGTAGTTGACACACGTTGTTCGAATGGTACGCGACCGGCATGGGATTGCCAAGCAGAAACCTTATTCCACGTTGACCAGGACCTTGACCGGATCGGCTTGCCCTTTGAGGAAGACGCGAACCTCAGCATCGAAAGGCGCCTCACGTGGTAGTTGTTTTTCCAGTGATACGGTCAGTGTTACCGAAGCGGCATTCTGTGTGGCCAGGCTTGCCTGCACCCCGGGGCTGGCTTCCATCCGTTCGATCTGCACACCTTCACCATGCTGATCACGGATCGTTACATTCCGGCTGGCACTGACGGTGGGACTGAGTGTCACCAGGTACGGCGAGACCACGAATCGTGCCTTGGGTTTCTTCACAATGGAGATAGGCACCCGCAGTACGGGATAGGTCGCATCGCTGGTGTAGATAATCACTTCATGATCATGACGGCCTGCTGGCAGGTCTTCGCGGACACTCACCTGCAGCGCATACTGTGGCTGAGGTGTTGCCTGGGCAGGTTGTATCCACTCAGCATTCAGGTAGGGTGAAGTCCGCTCCAGTTTCACCGGTTGCAGTACTGTTGCCCGCTTGTCCAGGATGGTGATGATCTGCGGGCGGGGCTTTTCTCCATAACAGGTGATGGCTGTGGGCGTGACTACAATTTCCTGAATGATGCGTGCCGTGATGATGAACTGCTGTTCTTTGATCTGGCTCGCTTCGGGATAGCGTAACTTGACACCGAAGGTGGTGGGGCCGGGATTCGACGCCAGCGTGTTGATATCGAGTTTGAGTGTGCCCGTAGCTCCTGGTGCCAGGCTGGAAGGTTCCAGTACCGGGCGAATGCACCCACAACTCGACTTGAGTTCCTGCACCGTGATGGCGGAACTGGTCGTGTTTGTAACCTGAATAGTATGGGCGAAGACCTGTCCGGCTTTCACATCACCCAGGTCGATGATCGCTGGCTGAAATGTCAGTTGTGCCCAGGCATGATGGGACATCGCAATCCATAACAGGCATGCCAGACATATCTGCTTCATACCATCTCCTCCGTGCGATGCCCTTATAAAGGGGAACGCCGAATGGAGCAATGGCAGATCGATCAACTAACGCAGCAGCCCGGCCTAGAACTCTACCGTCTTTCGTAAGGCCGCGATGATCCGCGGCACACTGGGCAGATACCCCGATTCGCGGGCAAAGAAGGGGTAGGGGATATCGTAGCCACAGACACGGGCGATAGGAGCTTCAAGGTGCATCAGGGCGTGATCGTTGATACGGGCGATGACCTCAGCACCGACACCACAGCTTTGCGGCGCTTCGTGAACAATCACGCAACGCCCCGTCTTCTTGACCGAGTTGACAATCGTTTCCGTGTCGAGTGGAACGATCGAAAGGAGGTCAATGACTTCGACTGAGACTTTCAGCTCTGAAGCAGCCTTATCTGCAGCTTCCAGGCTTTCCTGCAGCATCGCACCGTAACTGATCAGGGTGATATCCTTGCCCTCATGCATGACGTGGGCCTGGCCGAAGGGGATAGCTTCACTGCCTTCAGGCACTTCTTCCCGGATGGCCCGGTAGACCCGCTTGGGTTCAAGGAACATCACCGGATCGGGATCGCGAATGGAACTGAGCAGCAGGCCATGAGCCGTCTTCGGGCTGCTGGGGAAAACCACTTTCAGGCCGGGCGACTGAACGTAGAGTGCTTCTTCAGAATCGTTATGGTGTTCCAGTGCACGAATGCCGCCACCGATGGGAGCTCTCATCACCATGGGCACATTGTAATGTCCCCATGAGCGGGTGCGGTAACGGGCCGCATGGCAATTGAGCTGGTGGAAGCCATTGTGCATGAAGCCGGAGAACTGAATCTCAGCAACAGGCTTGAGTCCGCCCAGAGCCATGCCCAGGGCGCACCCGAGGATACCCGCTTCAGAGACAGGCGTATCAATGACACGCCTGGTACCGAACCGATCAAGCAGGCCTTCTGTGACGCGGAACACGCCGCCGACCTGTGCGACATCTTCGCCCAGGACCACGACCTTGTCATCGCGTTCCATTTCCTCGTGCAGGGCTTGGTTCAGGGCTTTTACCATATTGACGACAGGCATCGAACTGCTTCCGGTGTAAGTTACTGTGCGGTTTCATGGAGAACGGTATTGATGCCGCGTGGCTTGCGGCTCGCTAACGCTTGCTGTTACAAGCTGATGTCATGCCGGGCAGTTAGTGCTGCAAGGCTGCAACCTGATCTGCGAACTCGAGAGCCTGTTCCTTCTGGGCGACCAGATCGGGCGTCATCTCGGCATAGACGTGGTCAAACATCTCATAGGGATTGATCGTCTGGAATTCAGCCTCGGCTTCCCGGACGGCGTCTTCAATCTCGACGGCAATCTCCTGCTCAAGCTGGGCCTGCCATTCCGCGGACCAGAGCTTCTTACCTTCCATGTAGGTCTTGAACCGCAACAGTGGATCACGAGGTTTCCAGGCTTCCACTTCCTTTTCGTTACGGTATCGCTTGGGATCATCTGCAGTGGTGTGGGCCCCCAGTCGATAGGTCACGCTTTCGATCAGCGTCGGGCCATCGCCCCTGCGTGCCCGTTCAAGAGCTTCCTTGCAGGCGACGAAAGTAGCCATGAAATCGTTGCCATCGACCTGCACACCGGGGAAGCCGTAGCCGACGGCCTTCTGGGCGAGTGTCTCGGAGGCACTTTGCGTGCGGCGGGGCACCGAGATAGCCCAGCCATTATTGATGCAAACAAAAACGACCGGTAGCTTGAAGATACCGGCCATGTTGCATGCTTCGTGGAAGTCGCCCTCAGAGGAGCCACCATCTCCGAAGAATATCAGGACGACTCCTGCCTTCTGCTGAATCTGATGTGCCCAGGCCAGGCCCGCTCCGTGCAGCGTCTGGCTGCCGATCGCAATGGGAATCGGCAGAATCTTGCACTCAGGCGGGAAGACATTGGCTTCTTCCATGCCCATGAAGTACTGCAGAATATTCTTGACGGGGCAGCCCCGATAGAAGAGGGCAGCGGTTTCGCGGAAGGCCGGAACGATCACATCATCCTTGCCGAGTGCGTAACCATAACCCAGGCATCCTTCCTGGCCTTTAACACCGGGGAAAGTACCCATGCGGCCCTGGGCTTGGAGCTTATACATGCGGTCGTCCACCATGCGTGCCTTCAGCATCGCCCGGTAGAGTTCCTTCAAGTCCTTATCTGGTATTTTGGGGTCAAGCTGGGGATCGACGTTACCGTTCTGATCCATGACTTGAATGTGTTCGATGGTGAAGTTCTTCAGTACCGAACGGGGCATAGTGGAGTATCCCTTCTCGACCGGGGAGAGGCCGTTGAGATGATGGCAACACCGAAGTGCCGCAAAACTGCTCATCCTCATTATAGATCGATGACGCAGTTCGTGGATGACAAATCGAGTTGTATCCCTGTGGAAGCGAAGAGCAACTCTTGACGACACGAAAAAAGGGAACTAGCAGCACAGTCGCTTGTGCGGAAGCAGGGGAAGTCACTGGCAATACCTGCCAGAATCAGCTACGATGGATGCAGATAAACCGTTGAGGTCATTATGCTTCGTGTTGCTTGTCCCCAGTGCAGAAAGTCGCTCGGCTTGCCCGATACCGCAGCTGGTAAATCGGTGAAATGCCCGCAGTGCCAGAGCGTTTTTCAGGCTCCGTCCATGGCCAAGGCGGCGGCTGCCAAAGCTGGACCTGCCAAGCCAGTGCCGGCAGCAGCTGCTGCTCCGGAAAAGCCTTACGATGAGTATGCTGAAGCAACACCTTACGCTCTGCGAGAAGATGCCCCCACTCCTGAACAGCTCCGCAAGTCGGCTCAGGGTGCAGCGATTGACCAGATGGTTATTGATGCCAAGCGTGCCAAGAAACGTAACCAGGCCTGGGAATATGTGGGAACTCCAGCCAAGTTCATCAAGCGTGCTGCTCTCTCAGCCTGCATCTTCTGGCTGTGCACCTATGTTTTCATGACGATGATGATCGTCCTGGCAAATCACAACATGGAACAGGCGGATAAAGGTGGCGGGTTTGTCAGCCAGGGTGGTGTCAAATCAAAGCCCAAATACCTTTTCATTCAGGAAATCTTTCCTGAAGTGACTCCTGAGACCATCAGGCCACTTGCATTCTGGGCCATCATCACTGGTGGCTTGGTTGTGGCACTTGCCGTCTATGGGTTGCAGTTGGCCGGTGCGGAGCAGATGAAAAAGCTCGAGAACTATCGCCTTGCTCTCTTTGCCATGATCGTAGGCACCCTGTCGCTCAATCTGTTTGGCATCTGGGGTCTGCTCGTCCTGATGGATAAGGGTGTGCAGTACGAATTCCGGGTGTCCCAGCGTCGACGGGAAGGCAAGGAAGGCGAAGCCATTTATCAAGACGATGATGACGAGGAAGAAGAGGAAGACGACGAGGAAGAAGACGAAGAGGAAGAAGAAACAGTGGTCGCTGGGAAAAAGAAGCGATAATCTGCTGCTCCAAAAGTCCATGTGAGACACTCTGGTTTCCGCTCTGTTCTGTCTATAATGTCGGCAAGTTCCTCCCCTGGCGGTCAGTTCCGCTGGAGAGGGGGCAACTCTCCAGGAGATATCCCGTGAAGTGGTTTGCATCACTCTCTCTCGCATTGCTCGTCCTCAGCTTCACCGTTGCCCAGGATGACAAAAAGGATAACGACAAGTTTCAGGGCAAATGGAACATGACCAAGGGCGAAATGAACGGCGAAAGCCTGCCCGAGGACTTTGTGAAGGGATTCTCCCTTACCTTCACCAAGGACAAGTTTGAAGCCAAGATGGGTGATGGCTCAGGCGAAGAAGGTACCTTCAAGCTCGACTCCTCTGCCAAGCCCGGCAAGGCTGAATTCACAGCCGGTGGCGAGACCCGCAAGGGCATCTTCAAGTTTGACGGCGATGACCTGCACCTGTGCGTCAGCGACAAAGGCGGCGAAACCCCCAAGGACTTCAGTGGTAAGGATGGCAACATCTTCTTTGTCCTGAAGAAAGCCAAGTAAGAAAGTACTCCTGTACCACCACCAACAGCCACGAAGCAATTCGTGGCTGTTGTCGTTAATAGACACCCCGGAGTAACCCTTACCAGCCGAACAGCTTACCCTGTTTAACAGTTAATCTGCACCACCTCTAACGAACCTGCTGGCTGTAGCTCTGCCATGACGCCGATGACAGCATGTCATTGTCGCGTGCGGAACAATCCATGCTGCTGGCCTATCTTGCAGTTTCTCTGACTTGTCTCTTGGGCGACGTCCCGGAAGCTGTTTGTTGGCAGGAACCGGAGCAGCCACGTGACCGTCTCTTTGCCAAGGTTGACTTCCTCTGGTGGTACCTGAAGAAGGATGAAATTCCGCCCCTGCTCACGACCGGCCCCGATGGCACCACTGGCGTACCCGGCGACCCCGGTGTAACTACCTTCTATGGCGGATCAATCATGTCCCGCCATGATCGTTTCATCGGCGTCCGCCCAACTCTTGGCTACTGGTTCAATGAAGCAGAAACTGTGGGCCTGGAAGCTACAGCATTCTTCGTTGAACGGGATAGCTCCATCCTCCACATCAAGCGTGTGACTTCGCCATTGTTCCTGCTCTATACGGATGCCAATACAGGCGAGCAGGCTGTCGAACAATTCTCAGGGCTTTTTCCCAGCGGTGTCACTCGTCAGGGTAGTGTGCAGGTCTATGGCCGCAAGGAAATCTATGCCGAAGATGTGCGTGGCCTCGTTGAGATCTCACGCAATGAAACGTGGAAATGGACTGCCATCGCTGGTGCGAAGTTTATCCAGTTCCGCAATCAACTCAACATTGTCACCACGGGTATGGATCTGCCCGATCTGAATGTGCTCTACGGTGTGGAGGACAACTATCACGCCTACGATCGTTTCTATGGTGGCCAGCTCGGGCTGCGCACCGAAGCGAAATGGGGCAACTGGTTCATCAATGGTACGGTCACATGCGGCTTGGGAACCAATGAACAACGGCTCGTCACCCATGGCAGCCGGCTGGTGCATACACCAGTGAGTTACGATCGTCGCGATGTCGGACTCTATATTCAGCACAGCAATACTGGTGAAGACATTCGCTGGGCCTTCAGTGCGGTGCCCGAAGTGAATCTCAACCTCGGCTGGGCCCCACGTGAATGGTTCAATGTTCAGATCGGCTACAGCGCCTTCGTCTGGCTGAACGTACTGCGTGCCGGCGACCAGGTGGACACCGTGGTGAATACGAATCAAATCAACGGGGAGACGTATGATGGTCCGGCCCGCCCCACCATCCCGTGGAAAGAAAGCACCTTCTGGGCCCAGGGGCTCAATATCGGCTGTGAGTTGAGATGGTAGGAAGCGAATCGTGTCTCAGCGATTCCCATCATTCTCCTGGCCCCATCGCCTAGCTTTCCCACTCGCCAGCCGTAAGATTCCCCCATAACTCGCGCGGGGGAATGTTGGATGCAAGAACGAATCGCTTACAAGGGAATCACTTTCGACGATGTGTTGCTCGAGCCAGGCTATAGCGAAGTGCTGCCCAAGGATGCTGATGTCCGTTCTTACCTCACGAAAAACATCCGCCTGAATATCCCCGTCCTCTCCTCCCCCATGGACACTGTCACCGAAAGTGACCTCGCCATCGCCCTCGCTCAGGAAGGTGGTCTCGGTGTCATCCACAAGAATCTGACCGTCGATCAGCAGACCCGCGAAGTGGACAAGGTCAAGCGTTCCGAGAACGGCGTCATCACTGATCCCGTCACCCTCAGCCCCGATGCTACGGTCGGCCAGGCCAGGCGTGTCATGGAACAGTACAAGATCAGCGGTGTGCCCATCACCGTCGGCCCGGTGCTTAAAGGCATTTTGACCCGTCGCGATCTTCGCTTCCTGCAGGACCCCGATCAGAAACTCCATGAGGTGATGACCAAAGACAACCTCATCACTGCGTCAGAAGAAACTTCACTCGAAGAAGCAGAAAAGATCCTCACCAACAATAAGGTGGAGAAGCTTCTCCTGGTTGACCGATATTACCACTTGAAGGGGTTAATCACGATCAAGGACATCGACAAGATGCAGAACTACCCGCATGCCTGCAAGGACAAGCGCGGGCGGTTGCGTGTCGGTGGAGCTATTGGCGTGCGGGACTACGAACGGGCCGCCTCCCTCATTAAAGCGGGAGTCGATGTGCTCGTGGTGGATTCTGCGCATGGCCATTCGTCCAACGTCGTGGAAACCGTTACCGAACTCAAACGCCGCTTCACCGTGGATGTGATCGCTGGCAACGTGGCTACCGCGGAAGGAGCCAGAGCATTGGCCGAAGCAGGTGCCGATGCCATTAAAGTGGGCATCGGGCCGGGTAGTATCTGCACCACCCGGGTGATCTCCGGCGTCGGGGTTCCCCAGGTTACCGCGATTCACCATGCTGCCCAGGGTGTCAAGGATTTTCAAGTGCCCTTGATCGCTGATGGGGGCATACGCTATTCCGGCGACATCACCAAAGCCATTGCTGCTGGAGCCCAGTGTGTGATGTTAGGTGGCTTGTTTGCCGGTCTCAGCGAAAGCCCGGGGCATACGATTCTGTACCAGGGCCGCACGTTCAAAGCCTACCGCGGGATGGGTTCCATCGGCGCGATGCAGGCAGGAAGCAGCGACCGCTACCGCCAGGACGCCAAGGATGGCCAGGCAAGCAAGTTGGTGCCAGAGGGAGTCGAAGGCCGGGTGCCTTTCAAAGGGCCACTGGCTCCATTCGTCTTTCAGCTGGTCGGAGGCCTGCGAGCAGGCATGGGGTATTGTGGAACCCGGACGATCGATGAACTGCGCACCAAAGCCCGGTTCATCTCCATCAGTCCGGCGTCTGTCCAGGAGGGACATCCGCATGACATTTACATTACGAGCGAATCGCCGAACTATAGTCAATCGCCTGCGTATGCTAGCGAGCGTAGTCACTAGCACTCTCTGTCTGGCGGGGCTCTCGGCGCAGGAACCTGCCAAGCCCCCCATTCAACCACCCACTGACTTCAGGCAGGGCCAGCCTCTTTCCAGTCAGGCCATAGCCGAAGAGGAAGGGCGCTTTACGCCACCCAGTCGTTCTGATCTCTATCGCGTGGATAGCGAGAGCACTATCGCTGAGCGCATCCGTCAGCGTCGTAAACTCGAAGGGAAAACGCCAGTCGACTTCCCCTTTGAAGAAGCTATGCAGATCAGGACTAAAATGGAGCCTCGCAACTTCCAGACAATGACCGCCCAGGTGCAGGCTTCGTATGTGGTCTATCAGCCACTCTACTTCCAGCAGATCAATCACGAACGCTATGGCTGGGACCTGGGAGTCTTCCAGCCAATCGTCAGTACTGCCCAGTTCTATGGCGATGTGCTGCTCTTCCCCTACAAGTTTGCCGCCAACCCACCCTGGCACTGCGATGCCAATGTTGGCTATGCCTTGCCCGGCGATCCGGAACCCCTGCGATTCCTCACCACGCCATTCAGTTGGCGAGGCGTCGTCGGCGAAGTCGGCGTAGCCGTCGGCGGCGCTGCGGTGTTCCCATAGGCGAACTTTTCATGCAGTGAAGAGGGAGTTGCAGCGATGCAACTCCCTCGAGCGTTTCTACCGATTAATACAATCCATGCGACACCCACACCCTCATGAAACCCCTGTTATCCCTTTAGAATTGCCAGTTATGAACAAATCATGAGCTAATTCCATGCGACACCCGGCCAATGGTAAACCCTTCTTCGGAGTGTCCCATGAACCTTACCCCGCTCGAATCGCAATTGCATCTCTGGGTCGTCGAAGGCAAGTCGCTGGCTGATTGCCTGCCCCTGGCCCGTAAGCAGTTTCCAGACTCAACTGTCAGTCACATCGAAGAACGCTGGAGCTACATCCACCGGTGTTCCGCGATCAGCCCTCGCCGTACCGCAGACGAAGAACTCGACTGGATTCGGCAACGGCGGCAGTACTTTCTCCACCAACTGGAAGAAAAGATGACAGGAGCCGAGAATGTGCCAGTGTCCCTTCTGTCCCTCTATCGTGGTGTACTGCGAGACCATGAAAAGACCTGCTACGACCTCATCAAACGTGGTGAACTTACTCCACTGCCAGTCATCAATCCTTCGAGTAGCCGTCCTGGTGTCAACGCTGCGGGAGCGCTGGTAAGCAGTTGTCTGGCCATGATCCTGTTCGTGGTAAGCACGATTGCATCAGGCTCGATGCTGCTCTGCAGTTCAACTCTCCCAGGCTTTTTTCCACAAGGCGAGGATCGCCAGACGCCAGGCAAGAGTATTGTAAGCCAGGTGCTGGCGGAAGTGGCGCCAGTGGGTATCGTCGTGACCGGCGAAGAATCTCTCCATGGCCGGTCGCAGGTCGAAGTAGTCTGCCAGGCCACCCTGTTGCAGGATACTGTCGCGGGCCAGGTCACGAAAGCGGGAACTGCCTTCCATCCATTGTCCCGGCAACATCATGCCGAACTTGGGACGATGCACAATTTCCTTTGGCAGCAGGTCGTATCTCTCCGCCACCCGCCGCAGTACTCGCTTGTGCACATCGCCATGAACGAAGGCGGACGTGGGCCAGCGTAGCGTCAGCTGCAAAAGACGCGGGTCCTGGAAAGGCACACGGGCTTCAATGCTGCTGGCCATACTGGAACGATCGACCTTCATGTTCAGGCTGTTGGGAATCTGGTGCTCCAGTTCATAGCGACGTAGAGCCTGAAAGCGGTCGCCACGCGCTTCTTGCAGATACTGTTGATGCAAGCCCATCACCTGAGCCATGCCAGGTCCCCACTGCTGACTGCTGCGGAGCCGATATTGCTGATAGCAGAACAGCGATGCAGGCCACCAGCGATGCTGGAGAGCGGATTGGAAGTGAGCGTAGCCGCCGAAGACCTCATCCGAGCCTTCGCCGACGAGCATTACTTTCAGGCCCAGTTCCCTGCAACTGCGATAAATCGCCAGGCTGCTCAGGAACCCGGTATCCCAGAAGAGATCGTCGTAGAAGCGGATATTGGTTTCCAACTCGCGTACGATGTCGTCGGGCCGGAAGATCATTTCACGGTGATCGGTCTGAAGGAACTCCGCCACCTGCCGGGCAAAGGGACGCTCATCCAGCGGGGCGGGGTCAAAACCCATACACACTGTTTTTAGCGGCTGCGGTGTCACCTTGCTGGCATAAGCAGCAAGCAGGCTCGAATCGAGCCCTCCCGAAAGCAACAATCCCACCGGCACATCCGACTGCAACTGTGAGGCTAGCACCTTCTGCAGCGTGTGATGCAACTCTTCTGCCATGCTGTCGAGCTGTGTTTCGCTCAGTGGTCGATCAAGCTCTGCTTGAGGATACTGCCACCATCGCTCGGGCTCCGAAACACTCAGGCTGCTTCCCTGCCACCGGCACTTTACCACATGCCCGGGCGGCACCTTTACCACCCCAGTGAACATGGATCGGTGCCCATCATACAGGTAACCAAACTCCACATAGGTCGCCATCGCTTCGGGATCGATGGCCAACTTCATGCCAGGCAGTTCAGCCAGCCCCTTGGCTTCCGAAGCGAAGGCCAGGTGCTGCGACGAATGAGAATAAAGAAGCGGTTTCACACCTGTAGGATCACGCAGCAGGTACAGAATCCGCTGACGGGTATCCCAGAGTGCCAGCACAAAAATACCTGCCAGACGGGGCCATAGTCCTTCGCCCCACTGCTGGTAACCAACGATGATGGTTTCCGTATCGCTCCTCGATCGGAAGCTGTGTCCCAGACTTTCCAGTTCCGCCCGCAGTTCCAGGTAGTTGTAAATCTCGCCGTTGAAGGTGAGGACGATCTGGCCATCACCGCTGAGCATCGGCTGGTGCCCTGCTGGCGAGAGATCAATGATCGACAGCCGCCGATGGCCGAGTCCCAGTCCTGTAGCTGCGTCGTAATACACACCAGCATCATCGGGACCACGGTGATGTTGCAGCATACCCATGCGGGTGATCAAGGCCGTCATCTCCTCCTGCGGAAGAGATGGCGATTGCCAGTATCCATAGATGGCGCACATGGCCTAGCTCACCGTGCCATGCTGAAAGAGATGCTGATACTGTCTGGCCATGCGGTCGACATGGTACTGCGACATCACCCGCTCTGCGCCAGCCGTGACATACTGCTGTCGTAGCGCAACATCCTGAGCCAGTTGCTGTATCGCTGCCACCAGGCTTTCCACATTTTCCCGCTCGAACAAGAGGCCTGCCCGGCCTTGATCCAGCACTTCCCGGCAGGGGGGGATATCGGAAGCAATGATGGGCAGCCGGGCGGCCATGGCTTCCAGCAGCACGTTGGGCATGCCTTCAGTTCGGGTGCTGTGCACGAGTACATCCGCCTTGCCCATTTCCTCGTCGACAGTAGTACAATTGCCCAGGAAGTGGACGTGCTCAGCGATGCCAAGCTGCTGAACGATGTTCTGGTAGTTGCTCCGTTCCGGGCCTTCACCGGCGAGAGTCAGGTCGAGTTGCATTCCCTGGGCTTGCAGCCGGGCCATCGCCTGCAGCAGCGTGGTATGATCCTTGGCATCATCCATTCGGCTGACCATCAACAGTCGCAGACGTTCCGAAGGTGTTCTCTTGCGTCTTTCTGTCTCAGCCCGGGCGAAGATATCCTCCACCTCACAGCCATTGACGATGGTATGGATGCGTTCCAGGGGCAGGCTCATCCTCTCATGCAATGCCTGGGCAGTGCACTGTGAGACAGCGATTTCTCCGGTACAGAACGGCCGGGCCATCTGCGTGAGCCGCCACGATTTGGTGTATTGCCGGTTCGGGTCGCCCGCCACACGCACATAATTGCGCGGCACTCCGGCCAGCCAGCTCGCTACCGCGACCATGGCATGGTTACCGAAGGCATACGACATCACGACATCAGGCTTGAGCGATTTAAACTGTTTCGATAAATCGCGCGTAAACTGCATCCGCTGCTTGTGCACATAGTGGCACTGGATGACTGGAAGCTGAACCTGGCTCACGAAAGCGTCGTACCGCTGTCCCTGCTCGGGTGTGGTCATGACTATACAAGAGCGAAACTGATCGGCAGGCAGACGCGTAAGGAGTCGTATCGCAAAGCTCTCCACGCCTCCGTATTCCAGCGATGTGAGGACGTGAACCAGATGGAGCATGGCGATATTGTAGGGCACGCTATGCGTGCCTCACAGTGGTAAAAAGTTGTTATCGCTTAAGCCCCAGCTCAATCAATTCCCCCGTGTAGTTGGGCTGGGTTCCAATCCAGTTGCCTATCTGCCCGCCGCCTCCTGGCATGCCCTCAACTAACCCCCGGGTCAGGACGTACCAGCACACATAACACTGGTTCGACGAAGCACCGGGCAGGGCGGCAGGATCCCGTTTCAGGATATCCTCCACCACGGCAGTCAGTCCATCGCGGAAAACCTTGCCAACGTAGGGATGTGCGCGGGCCTGCAGAATGATATCTGCCACAGTATCGGTATGGATGTTGCCTATGGTCAACTGGTCGAGATCTGATGCGAAGCCACAGCAAGGCTTCACTTCACCCTTGGGTGTGACGATGAGTGCCTGCCCGGGACCTTCGCAATAATCTTCCTTGAACCAGGTGCCATCCCAGCCGCCTTCGAATTTCTCGGCTCGTTCCACCGGGGCGAGATGGTTCCAGTTCAGCGTCATGGTCAGGTCCTGCGACACGACCATGTAGCGATGAAGCAGTTCTGAATACTCCAGTACCCCGTCCAGCTTGTCCGCCAGCCTCTTGATGAGTTCCAGTCCCTGGTCCGGTGCCCGGCTGGCATAACTGAGTGACAGGATGGTGTCACGATGGAACACCCGGCGAGCCGTCAGGCAGAAGCCTGCCAGTTTTTCGATGTCGATGCCATGGAACTTATCCACAGTCATGCCGAGCTTGCCGGTGAAGCCTGCATCCCGCAAGTCAGTGAGAACCTGGGTCAGATGGGCCTCATCCCGGTACCAGACGCCGTTGCTCATCACCTTATCGAAGCGAAACCCCAGCTCTGCGGCCCGCTTCGCTACCGCGATCACAAACTCCGGGTAGACGAACGGCTCGCCGCCCGTGAACCCGATCCGGCGTATGCCATACTCATGGGCATCTTCCAGAAACCGGATCGCTACCTCAATTGGCAACCGGTCTTCCCATTCAATTGGCACGCAGCAATGCGGACACGCCAGGTTGCACTGGTAAGTGCCTGCAAAGGAAACATAGTCAGGACGGAAGGAGCGCATTTCAGGAGCCAGAAGCCAGGAGCCAGCAAAGTAGTTGCAACAAAGTAAGCACTCTTGCCAACAGGTTTCTATTCTACCAAGATGGGCTTACGTTGAAGCTGCTTCTGGCTTCTGGCTACTGTCTCCTGGCTACTTGAACAATGCTCTCCTTCCATCAGAAAGTCGCAGTCATCACCGGGGCAGGTTCGGGCATAGGTCAGGCCCTGGCCGTGGCGCTGGCTCGACAGGGAGCTCAACTGGCGTTGTCTGACATTAACCTGGGTAATGTGGCTACGACAGCCCAGCAATGTCAGAGTCTGGGTACCAGGGTCAAGCATTATCAACTCGACGTTGGCAGCCGTGATGCCATCTATGCGCATGCTGCAGAAGTGGTGAAGGACTTCGGCACCGTCAATCTCATTATCAATAATGCTGGCGTCGCTGTGAATGCGACGGTCAAGGAGATGTCGGATGACGACTTTTACTGGCTGATGGATATCAACTTCTGGGGTATGGTGCATGGCACCCGGGCCTTCCTGCCACATGTGCTCGCCTCGGGCGATGGTCACATCGTCAACATCTCCAGCATCTTCGGCATGGTAGGCGTACCCAAGCAGTCGGCGTACAACGCTTCCAAGTTTGCCATTCGCGGATTCACCGAGGCGCTGCGTCAGGAACTGCTGCTGGAGAAGGCAAAAGTAGGAGTCAGTTGTGTGCACCCCGGTGGTGTGAAGACCAACATCGCTCGCGATGCCCGCAAGGGAGCTTCCGATGCTCACCGGGATATTGCTACGCCCTTCGAGAAGTTCGCCAAAACCACTCCAGAGAAGGCGGCGGAAGTTATCCTGAAAGGTGTGAAGAAGAACCGAGGCCGCATCTTTGTCGGCCGCGACGCCCGTGTCCTCGACTTCTTGCAACGCTTCCTCGGCCTCGGCTATGAAAAGATCGTCACGCCTCAGTATGTGAAGCGGCTGGAAGAGAAGTAGACATCACCGCAGGAAGCGGATCGGCAGCCGTTCGCAACCCACTTGCGTACCGGTCGGCAGCTGGTTCTGCAGCCAGCGGTCTACTTCAGGCAGCAGCGTCGCTTCCAGGTTCTGCCAGGTGCGGGGGTCGGTCATGTTGGTCTGCACTTGGACAGTTACACTCGGCCATTGATCATACTGGGCGAAGTAGAGCCGTTGCAGCAGACTCTGCTCCAGCGAACGGGCGGGGTACAGGGTGTAGTGCCAGTAATAGATCGTCGTCTGCAGCGGGCCGGCTTTCTCGTACCGCAGCCGGTAGGCACGGCGTCCTTCGCCAGGCAATGGTACCGGGCCGCTGGTGGACGTGAGTGCCCGTGCTCCACCGGCATCCCGCAGACAGATATCAGGGTGATGCAGTCGATCACGGCCCGTGGCTGAATAGACAAGATAAACTGCAGCAGCCTGCGAACCGCTGGCATACGTCCGGAGCAGCGTAGCGTCGGCAAATTCATTCGCCTTGTGTTTCACCTGTGCTTCTTCGGGATGCGACATGCCTTTCCACCGCCCGAGTTGCCAGGGCAACTCATCCAAGGCGGGACGCGCAGCCTGATGATACTGAAACCCGGCAGCGAGATGCTTTTGCAGGAAGAACTGCAATACCAGCAGCATCGTCAGTGCCACTGCAGGAATCAGGATGGGTGCAGGCTTGGAAACTATCGATGTTTCAGAAAGGCATTTGCCCGCTATCTGCAGGTTGCTGTAGAGCAACCACAGACACAGCCCGCCGATGGGCAAAGTCAAAAGCAGCGGGGCATCGTGCAACATCCCCTGGATGCTAGCCGGTCCCAGCCAGCGTGCCAGTAAAGCCAGCGTCAGTACACGGGCCACATTGGCAGCAATTGCCAGCGGTACCGATGCTGCAACCAGCACCACTTTCCTCCAGGTGGCCCCGTGCAGGAAGAATGTCATGCACCATGCCAGCGAGACGAAGACCAGTAGCTGGCGTACACCACTGCATTCCACTGCCACGGAGAGAGGCTCGTCCATGCCAGCTAGGTAGAGGAGATGTCCACGGCGATGGCAGACAACAACCAGATTCAGTACCACCTCTGCTAACGCAGCGATGACATCCTGCAATGTCATGGCCAGGCTGCTCAGCCAACTGAGCGGCACAGGAAAGAGCATGATCCCGAGAGCCAGCAGCGGCAATATGCTATTGGCAGCGATGCGGCCCCATGTGGCCAGCATCACACCACGCAGCATCAGCACCCAGCCGGCATAATCGAGCAGCGGCCAGGGAACGACCAGGGTAGCCAGATGGATCAGCCCGCCAGCGAGGATCGCAATACCACCGAGTGCAGGTTGTGGCGTGCTGGCGAGTTGCCAGGGCTGACGTCGCAGCAGGAGGTAGATACATGCAGGAGCTAGCAGCCAGCCATGGGCATAGTCGGGGTTGCGTTCCCAGCTGAGTACCAGAGTCTTGATGGTAGGGTAGGCGACGAGACACACGAGGCTGATCAACACCAATGTGCGGCCTGTGAGCCAACTCCCCAAAGCCCGTCCCTGGGCTTGCGACATACCGAACCTCCCTGTGAGGCAACATCTTAACGAGTAGGGAGGTTGGGTTTCAAGCTATCTTTGCGACCAGGTTGGTACGAAGATGTATCGCCACTAATGCGGCTATGAACTACCGTGATGACCGTTACCGTGGGTTCCTCTGCGCTCCACCCACGGCTTTTCACATGAAGCCACTACCGTGGCTCAGCAATTGCAACCGCCGGATCGAATTCGTAGCACTCAGGACTTAGGACTAAGCACTCCCTTTTCCGTGATGATCTTGTTCATGAACACATCATGCGGAGCGACAGGGATTTCGGGGAAGATCTGACACTCGAAGGCGAGGGCAATGAGGGGAGTACCGGGACGGACGTTTTCGAGCAGCTTGTCGTAGTAGCCTTTGCCATGACCCATGCGGGCACCCCGGCGGTCGAACGCCACGCCCGGCACCATCACCAAATCAATCTGCTTCGGATCGACCTGCTTTTCGGGAAGCAGCCGCAGTTCGGGCTTGGGTTCGAGGATCTTGTACATGCCGACGGCTAACTCATCCAGACTTTCCAGCCGGAAGAGAGCCAGTTCGACAGCTTCAGTACACCAGGGGATGACGATGGTCTTGCCCGATTGCAATGCAGCAGTGAGCGAGTTTCTGGTACGCACTTCGCTACGGACATCGACATAAAAAAGCACTGTTTTTGCATGGGCATACTCCGGCGTAGCCATGAACTGAGCGACGATCTGCTGGCTCAGTTCGTCTTTGTTCTCCTGAGCATTCCGCAGAGCATGGGCCTGTTCACGAAGAGCTTGTTTCTGGGCAGCTACGTCGGTAGTCATCAGTCGTTCAGCCTTCAAGTAGGATGTCTATTCGTAATGTAGCGAGTCATCACGAGGATGCTACACGCGATGTCGGCGATGTCGATAGACGTAGAGCAGAAGATACACGGTCAGGCTGATGGCAAGCGCGTTGGGCCAGGCGGGGATGGTGCTTAACACGAAAGTGGATTGTGTCTTGGTTGCATTGTCGTAGCGTGTCTTGACCAACAGGTGACTGCTACCTCCCAGGGAATGTACTTCTCCGCTGTCACCCTCATATTGTCTCTCGACCGTATTGTCAGAACGCAGAACGTACCAATGGTATAAGGTTTTTTTGTCGTAGTACTTGCCCAGCGACAAGCCAACCTTGTCCTTGAGCCAGGGTATCCAGTCACGCCACGGCGCTGGCACCTCTTCACCGACATATGGTGCGGTATGCAATCGTCCTGCATCATCCTCAAACTGCAGACGACTACTTATCATGCCAAAGCTTGCAAGTGGCTTGGTCAAGAAAACTCTGTGCGTGGTGATTACCAGTTTCCTGCCATCCCAGCGTCTGCGTTCGATGCTGGTTTGGTTGTTGGGTTCTCCACGACTGATGATGATCTCACCTGACGCTTTGCACTCGATGTACGTGGCATTACTCGTAGGTTCTGAAGTGTACAGCAACTTGCCCGTTGACCATTCGAAGACGTGTATCAGCGTACCGGCAACGCACACCATGAGGTTGCTTCCAGGAAGGAAGCGAACGCTCAGCGCATTCTCA
Organism: Gemmatales bacterium; assembly: GCA_046350055.1. GTDB lineage: Bacteria > Planctomycetota > Planctomycetia > Gemmatales > HRBIN36 > JAEUIE01. The sequence goes on from JAXMBC010000001.1 coordinate 2,720,972, forward strand.
ACGGGAATGTGACGATGTTCGCTCTTGCCAGCTTCAAAGAGTTGCAAACCATCTTTGGTGCAAATGGCAGCCTTGTTGCCATAGGCCTGATGAAACCTGGGCCATTGACATTCGATAGGTGAAGGTGTGATTACTCTGCCAGTACCTCGTTCGTAGATGTTCACCGTCAGGGTGGGCACTTTGCCAGAAGGAATGAGCAGTTGGCCGAGAATGACCAAGGCATCCTCTCGATGCTCCGCGAGTGCATTCGGTAGAGCATAGGTGCGATTATCCAACACAGGTAGTTTTTTCTGCTTTAGTACCATCCCCGTACGCAGTTGCCGTGTTTCCAGGTAGTGTTCTCCCTGGTGCCGCACATACAGCACCACTTCCTGTCGATTGATGTCGTGACAGTGATAGCTAACGAGATCACGTTCCAGGCTCCACAGCGGCTGGCTGGCCCATTGCCAGTAGACGAAGCCTGCCAGGGTAGCGAGCAGCATGATGCCAGTCTGTTTCAGGAATCGCATTCTTACACGTCGGGGCCATGATCTTGGTGAGGCATCGTACCACGCCATTGGGTCGGGCAGCAAGAGTAGGGGTTAGGGAAGCTGTCCTAGGCGATGGTTGCCACTGGAAACTTCATGCTACGAAGGCTGCCTCGCTGACGCTTCGGGTTGTTAGGCAACCAGCGCCCGCAAAGTTTCGCTGTGCGCTACAGGTCGATCATCGGAAGCCAGTTTCTGAACGATCTTCAACAAGCTGGAATAGTATCGCTCTTGGTGATGCTCTACTCTGGAATACAGAAGCCAACACTCTCTCTCGCTCGCAGGCTGAGTGACGCCTGGAGTTCAATTAGGGGGACTCATTCGGAAGAGAGACTGGCTGCTCCTTTGGGGTCACCATGAGACGCATTTTGATGTCCTTGACATGCCTTGCATTGATATGGTCAATGACAGGCTGTCAATCGTGCAAGAAGTTGTTTGGTCTGGATCGCCGCTGCGAACAGCCGCCGCCATCGTACTACCAGCAGCCACCGACCTGTTCAGGTCCGATTAACTACGCTCCCGCGCCGGGAACCTGCAACGCGCCGATGAAGTAAGGCTGCACCTCCTCTTTGAATGGGGAGACTGAGAGGGATAGCACCCTCTAACTCCCCTTGGTAAGCGGAGGGAGAACCAGACCGGTTATTGCACTGTTCCTATCATACCTCGGTATGAAGCGATACCGCTTTCAGATCGAATGGCAGCGTCACGGGCCGCAGGCAACTTCGCGGCCCTGTTCCTTCACGGAAGCATCTGCCTACTGTCGCTGGATGGCGAAGTCGCAGTACGAGAACTTCGTTGTTGGTTCGCTGCTGGTGCCGCGCGAGTTACGGCCTCACTTCTTCCACGTATATGCTTTCTGTCGCTGGGCAGATGACCTGGGCGATGAGACGGCGACACCGGAAGAAGCATTGGCTGCACTTGCCTGGTGGCGAGAATCGCTACTGGCGATGTTTCAGGGTAACGCTACACATCCTATCCTGATCGCTCTCCAAGCAACGGTGCGAGAGTTTGATATCGGTCCGGAGTTATTTCTCGATCTGCTCTCTGCCTTTGAGCAGGATCAGACAACTCTTCGCTACGCCACGTTCGAACAGTTGCTCGAGTACTGCCGAAGATCTGCTAACCCTGTTGGGCGGCTGGTGTTGTCACTGTTTCGAGAGACAGCCCCCGGACAGCTTAGTGCTTCCGATGACATCTGCACCGGCTTGCAACTTGCTAACTTCTGGCAGGATGTACGTCGGGATTGCGCCAAGGGCCGGGTCTATATTCCCGCTGAGGACCTGGCACAATTCGAGTGTGTAACGTGGATCCAACACGCAGGGCAGCCTGTGCCCAGCGGGTTTCGTGAACTCATCCATTTCGAGGTAGATCGCACCGCAGGCTACTTCCAGCGCGGGCGAAGTCTTATCTTGAATCTGAAGCCCCAGCATCGGGCGGAGATAGAGCTGATTATCCGGGGCGGAGAGTTGGTGCTCGACCGCATCCGCCAGATGGGGTACGATACCTGGACGACCCGGCCTACCGTTTCGAAATGGAACCAAGCCAAGCTCTTACTGGCGATTCTCTGGCGACGCTGCTGGCCACCCCGCCCGTCAGTCTGAGTGAAAGTTACGCCCAGTGCCAGCGCATTGCCAAGGCCCGGGCAGGCAATTTCTACTACTCGTTCCTCATCCTGCCCAAAGAACAGCGGCTGGGTATGTGTGCGCTCTACTCATTCATGCGAGTAGCAGACGACCTGGCTGATGAAGAAGCCAGTGTGGAGGCCAAGCGTACCGCACTGGCCCGGTGGAGTGAGGGGCTGGAAAGTACCCTGGCAGGCCAGCCGACAACTCCCATCTATCTAGCCCTGGCCGATACCATTCAGCGGTTTCAGATTCCGGGGCAACATCTGCGTACGCTTCTCGATGGCGTGCTGCGTGATCTGGAGCCGATGCGGTTCCAGACCTGGGATGAACTGCGACAGTACTGCTACCAGGTGGCATCAGTCGTGGGGCTGTGTTGTGTCCGCATCTGGGGCGGGACCGACGAGCGGACCATCCCCCTGGCAGAAGCTGCGGGGGTTGCTTTCCAGCTCACCAATATCCTGCGAGACGTGGCAACTGATGCACGACAGGGGCGGGTCTATCTACCGGGCGATCTGCTGGCCCAGTCGGGTTGTACCTTTGAGACCATCCTCAAACAGGAGTGGAACGAGGCAGTGCGTCAGGTGATGTGTAGAGTGGCTGAGCGGGCCAAGGCGGAGTACGCCCGGGCCAGGCCACTTAACGCTCTGCTGCCGGCAACTGGGCGAGCGGTGTGGGGTGTGATGTTTGAGACCTATCAGGGTTTACTGGAGCAGATCATCGCCCAGCGTTACTTGCCGAACGAACTTCGCCCTCGGACGAGCCGCTGGCGGAAGTTGCAACTCCTGCTGAGAGCTGTCCCTGTGCGGCTGGGTTGGAAGGAAGCGGTGTAGCGATGCCTCACGTCATCGTAGCTGGTGGCGGGCTGGCGGGGCTGGCAGCTACCGTTGGCCTGGCACAGGCGGGCATGCAGGTAACGCTGCTGGAAGCACGCTCGCGGCTTGGGGGCAGGGCAGGGTCGTTCATTGATGGAACTACCGGACAGTTGACCGATGCCTGCCAGCATGTTTCGATGGCCTGCTGCACCAACTTCACGCAATTCTGCAAAACAGTAGGGATCGAGCATCTGCTGCGTGAACAACCCGTACTGCACTTCATGACGCCGGATAGACGTGTGAGTCACTGGCAGGCACAGGCGCTGCCTGCACCGTTACACTACGCTGGAAGCTTCCTGAAAGCACATTTCCTGACGCTGGTGGAAAAGATCCGAATCGGTACGGCACTGATGCGGCTGTGGCTGCTGCCTCCGGAGGAAGATGAACCGTTCCTCCCGTGGCTGGAACGCAACGATCAGACGCAACAATGCATCGATCGCTTCTGGTCGGTCGTACTGGTCAGTGCGTTGAACGAGAGCATTGGCCGTGTAGGCATTCGCTATGCCCGGCAGGTCTTCGTCGAAGGTTTCCTCCGCACCCGGCGCGGTGGTACGGTCTACCTGCCCAGCGTGCCGTTGGGGGAACTCTATGGCGAGGAATTGCAACGCTGGCTGAAGGAGCATGATGTTAAGCTGCAACTGAATACTGCAGTGAAACAGGTGCAGGTGAAAGCGGGACAGGTTGAGGCTCTGGTGCTGCGGGATGGCACCCGCATTACGGCGGATGCTTATGTGCTGGCAGTACCTTCGCAGCGGTTGCCAGGGCTGTTTGCTGATACCAGTGTGTTGCCGGAACTGGCCAACATAGAGAGACTGGAAACATCGCCGATTACCAGTGTGCACTTCTGGCATGACCGGCCCATCACGGAGTTGCCCCATGTGGTGCTGCTCGACAGTGCAAGCCAGTGGTTGTTCAACCGGGGGCAAGTGGAGACTAACCCGAAGCGTAAGCGAGGGGCGTTGGCAATGGCAGACTCCTCCCTCGCTCACGCTTCGGGTTGGTATACCCAGGTAGTCATCAGCGCTGCACGAAGCCTGGCAGGCCTCGGCAATGAAGCCATTAAAGATAAAGTCGAGGAGGAACTGAGGCAGTTCTTTCCAGCACTGAAAGATGCCGAGCTCCTGCATTACCGGGTGGTGACGGAGAAACAAGCGACGTTCAGCGTGGTGCCGGGGGTGGATGACCTGCGGCCGGGCCAGGCAACGAGCCTGACCAACCTGTTCCTGGCAGGCGATTACACGCGATCGGGCTGGCCCGCGACCATGGAAGGGGCCGTGCGAAGCGGCTACCTGGCAGCGAAGGCTCTCTCTGCCCGTTTTCCCTTGCCTCCCAACGCCTTGCCTGTACAAAGATAGTCTCATTTTGACAGAGACTCGGAGCAGAGAATGCCACATACGAAAAGTGCCAAGAAGCGGATGCGTACCAGTGCAGAACGTCGTGAGCGAAATCGCAACGTGAAGAAGGGCCTGAAGGCACAGCACAAGTCATTTGAAGCAGCCCTGAAAGCAGGCGATGCCGGGAAGCTGAAGGAACAGACCAGCACCAGTGCAAAGTTGATCGACCAGGCTGCAGCCAAGGGTGTAATCCACAAGAACACCGCAGCCCGCAAGAAGGCTCGCCTGGCCCGTATGCTCAAGAAAGCTGCAGGGACTGCTAAGGCCTAGTTGCCAAACTCCAGAACTACAGAAGCCTACGGGAATCCGTAGGCTTTTTCCATTGCATCGCTTCGCCATACCGCATACAGTCTGTCAGTCCTACTTCCCACCAGTTGCAAGGTTAGTTGAACGATGTCGAACACCTCCGCCGCCGCCACGCCTGCCAGCCTGAAATTCAAACTGTCCATCATGATGTTCCTGCAGTTCGTCATCTGGGGAGCGTGGTTTGAGATTGGGTTTTCTTATATTCCCAACCTGGTGTTCACGGATCCTCAGACGTGGATGGTGCCGCTCATTTTCGGTGCTTTCAATATTGGTGCGCTGGTTGCTCTCTTCTTCAGTACCCAGTTTGCCGACCGCAACTATGCTGCTGAGAAGTTCCTGTCGTTCAGCCATTTAATTGGTGGTCTGGCGATCCTCGGGCTCTTCTTCCTGCATCCGGAAGGTGATCAGAAAGTTAATTTCTGGGTCTTCTTTGGCCTGATGCTGCTGCATTCCATCTTTTACGTTCCGACCATTTCCATCACCAATTCCATCGCCTTTGCCGCCATGAAGGATCCGGAGAAGGAGTTTGGTCCCATTCGCCTGTGGGGTACCATCGGATGGATCGTTGCCAGCTGGCCGTTTATCTTCATTCTGGTCGACTGGGCCAAGGTGCCTGCGTTTGGTGCTGTCGGTTTCAGCGACTGGCTGGGGGCTGTCTTTGCTAATTCACTTGGTGGTGCTGCACTGGCCAAGGGGCAAAGCTATGTCTTCCTCGTGGCTGGCGTTGCATCACTCTTGCTGGCTGCGTTCAGCCTCACACTGCCTCACACTCCACCCAAGCCTGCTACTGGTGAAGACAAGCTGGCGTGGATGAAGGCCCTCAAGTACCTCTCCAAGCCATTCCTTCTGGTACTGTTCATTGTTACGTTTCTTGATGCAGCGGTGCACCAGAGTTACTTCTTCTGGACCTATGATTTCCTGAAGGATCGGGTAGGCATCCCCGCCAACTGGGCAGGCCCCGTGATGAAGATCGGCCAGATTGCTGAGATTCTGACCATGCTTCTGCTGGGATATGTGCTGAAAAACCTCGGCTGGCGGATGACGATGATTATTGGTGTGCTCGGGCATGTCGCCCGATTTGCAGTCTTCGCCTACATGCCAGAGAAGACCCCTACGATCCTCATCATCATGCTTCATGGTGTCTGTTACGCCTTCTTCTTCGCCACAGTCTACATCTTTGTGGACAAATACTTCCCCAAGGATATCCGAAGCTCTGCACAGGGACTCTTTAATGTGCTCATCCTGGGCGTCGGCCCATTTGTCGCCAACTTCCTCTGTGCTGAACTGAAGACAAAATACACGGTCGATGGGGCTATTGAATACCCCACCGTGTTCATGTTCAGCATGGCTGCGGGGCTGGTAGGTGCGGTGCTGCTGTTGCTGTTCTTCCATCCGCCGAAGGAAGAGGCATAGCGTCCTAAACGGATGCCATCGAACCATGAAACAAACATCGCCCGGTCAAATAGACCGGGCGGTTGACTTTCGTCTTCATATTGTCCGAAGCCTATGCATACTGCGCGCTTGCCTTTTCCGGATTCACGCCGAGCTTCTTGATCAGTTCCGCCACCTTGGCGGCGGGGAACTGGCCCTTCTTGAACAGCGAGTAGGCAGCGGCAATCGCTACGCTCTCGGCGTCGTTCTCGAAGTGGCGGCGGAGGTCCTTGCGGTCTTCCGAGCGGCCGAAGCCATCGGTGCCGAGTGGGTGGAAGCCACCGGGGATGAAGCGGCTGATCTGGTCGGCCACGATCTTCATGTTGTCGCTGACAGCTACCACGGGGAATGGTTCGGGAGAAAGTACCTGCGTGATGTACGGCATTCGGGCTGTCTCGGTCGGGTGGAGCATGTTCCAGCGTTCACACTCGAGTGCCTCTCGGCGGAGTTCACTGTAGCTGGTGGCACTCCACACGTCGGCTTCGATGCCTTCCTGCTGGAGGATGGCCTGGGCCTTGAGAGCCGACTGCAGAATCACACCACTGCCAAAGAGATGCACCCGCAGCTTGCCCTTGGGGTCCGCAGCGGGCTTGTACTTGTACAGACCCTTGAGGATGCCTTGCTCCACGCCGGCGGGCATCGGCGGCATCGCATAGTTCTCGTTGTACAGCGTGATGTAGTAGAAGATCGACTCATCCTTCACGTACATCCGGCGAATGCCTTCCTTGATGATCACGCCGATCTCGTAGGCGAAGGCGGGATCATAGCCCAGGCAATTGGGCACGGTGCTGGCGACGAGGATGCTATGGCCATCTTCGTGCTGCAGGCCTTCGCCGTTGAGCGTGGTACGGCCATAGGTGGCGCCGAGGAGGAAGCCCTTGCCGCGGGCATCGCCATTGGCCCAGATCAGGTCGCCGACCCGCTGGAAGCCGAACATCGAGTAGTAGATGTAGAACGGGATGCTGTTGCAGCCGTGCGTCGAGTAGGCGGTGCCTGCAGCGACGAAGCTCGACATGCCACCCGCTTCGCTGATGCCTTCCTGCAGGATCTGGCCGTTCTGGGCCTCCTTGTAGAACATCACGTTAGCCGAATCGACCGGTTCGTAGAGCTGACCCTTGGAGGAGTAGATACCAGCCTGCGAAAAGAGTGGATCAAGCCCGAAGGTACGTGATTCATCCGGCACGATGGGGACGATCAGCTTGCCATATTCCTTGTCCTTCAGCATGCGGCTGAGGATGGCAACATAGGCGCCGGTGGTGGAAACTTCGCGTGTGCCGGTGCCCTTCTTCGATTCCTCGAAGGCGGCATCGTCAATTTTGGCGATCGGCTTGGCCCGCACGATGCGGCGAGGCACGGGGCCTTGCAAGGCGGCCCGGCGTTCCTTGATGTACTTCACTTCGGGGCTGCTGGGCCCTGGATGGTAGAAGGGAATCTCTTCAATCTGGGCGTCGTCGACGGGTAGATGGTACCGATCACGCAGGCTGATAAGAGCCGTCTTCTCCACTTCCTTCTTGTTGTGAGCGGTGTTGCGCCCGGAGATGGCTTCGCCCAGACCATAGCCCTTGATGGTATGAGCCAGGACGACGGTTGGTTGGCCCTTGTGATTGGTAGCAGCCTGATAGGCAGCGTAGACCTTGGCCGGATCGTGGCCGCCACGCTTGAAGAAGAGGTGCTGCAGTTCATCGTCGCTGAGCCGGCTGCCGAACTCCTGCAGTTCGGGGCGGTCGCCGATGAAGTCGTTACGGATGTATTCGCCCGACTCCACGCTGTACTTCTGCATCTGGCCGTCGACCACTTCGAGCAACCGCTTGACCAGGGCACCGTCGTGGTCCTGGGCAAAGTGCTCGTCCCAGGCGCTGCCCCAGAGCACCTTGATGACGTTCCAGCCGGCCCCGCGGAAGATGCCTTCCAGTTCCTGGATGATCTTGCCGTTGCCCCGCACCGGGCCGTCAAGCCGCTGGAGGTTGCAGTTTACCGTCCATGTCAGGTTGTCGAGCTGTTCACGAGCAGCCATGGTGATGGCGCCGAGCGATTCGGGCTCGTCCATTTCACCGTCGCCCAGGAACGCCCACACCCGGCTCTTGCTGGTATCGGCCAGGCCGCGGGCATGCAGGTAGCGGTTGAAGCGGGCCTGGTAGATGCTCATGATCGGCCCGAGGCCCATCGACACAGTGGGGAATTCCCAGAAATTCGGCATCAGCCAGGGGTGCGGATACGAAGAAAGCCCGCCACCAGTAGCGAGCTCTCGACGGAAGTTGGTGAGGTTCAGTTCGGATAGGAACCCTTCCAGATAGGCATGGGCATAAATGCCGGGGGAGCTATGGCCCTGGAAGTAAATCTGATCGCCACCCAGTCCATCTTCCTTGCCCCGGAAGAAGTGCATCATGGCCACCTGGTAGAGAGTGGCACACGAAGCGTAGGTGGAGAGGTGCCCACCGATGCCTTTGGAGCGTTTGCCGCCGCGCATCACCATGGCCACGGCGTTCCAGCGGTTGATACCCTTGATGCGGCGTTCCAACTCCCGGTCGCCGGGGTAGTCGGGCTGCTGCGCTACCGGGATGGTGTTAACGTAGCTGGTGTTCGAGGTGAACGTCGGCGGGGCGCCGAGCTTTTCGCCTTCTTCACGAAGTGTATCGAGCAGGTAGGTCGCACGGTCAGCACCGCTGGTGCTGATCACACCCTGTAACGACTGCTTCCATTCATCGGTTTCAATTGGATCGATATCGGTTGTCGGAGCGGCATAGTCCTGCGCGTCGGTCAGAGCAGGTTCATCTTGAGAGACGGCATCGAGCTGGGTCGAGTCGTAGTTCATGTGTGTGTGGTGGCTGTGTTTTTAGAGAAAAGCGTGAGTAGTGATACACGTAAGCTCAACCAGCCGTGCATGCCAGGAGGGAGAGGGCAGCAGGGGGTTGACGGAATATCGCGAACTACATCACTTCATCAGTTGAATTATGGAATGCACGGGCTGCTCGCAAGAGGAAGCGAGGCGGAGGCGGTCCACAAATCGGGTGGTGTCCGGCACAGTCCGCAGGGCCCGAAAGCAACAAGCCTGCGGAAGAATCCGCAGGCTTGTGTGTGAGCTGTTATTCGATTAGACAGGAGCATTCAGCAGCAGGTTGTAGTTGCCCCAGCCACTGTTGAACCCGGCCACGTTGAAGTAGTAGGTGATACCGGCACCCACAGCAACGGTGATGACTTCATTGGTGCCAGTGGATCGCTTGGTACCCTGGCCAACGCCAATTTCCGTGAGGGCGGTCGGGCTGCCATTGACCGAGCGATACATCCGGACATCCAGATCGCCTGCAAGCTGATCCGCTTCAACCGTCAAGGTCAGAGTGCCTGCCTTGGTTGGCGTGAACTTGAACCAGTCGCGGTCCTGTGCCTTGCCGGCGACAGGCTGCTTGACCTGCAGGTCTTCAATGGTGTTCAAACTAGTGACCGTACCCAGATCGAAGGCCTTGTTGGAGGTTTCATTCGGCTCATAGAGGTAATCCTTACTACCGTCACCACCTGGAAGTGGAGGGGGTAGGGGGATACTGCCGTAATCAGGCTCGGTGAAGTCTTCCTGGATAGAAAGAGGAACGGGTGGAGCGGTATCGGGATTGTCAGGATCAGGCACACCTGCACGGGCATAGATACCAAACCCACGACGAGCCATGCCATTCCAAATTTCACGCTGGTAAGCGCCACCGTAGAGGAATTGATCCGCAGCGACGATGCCATTACGTGCATCGAGTGAGTTGGGAGTGCCACCCGTGAGGGCCATACCAGCGGTGACCAGCTTCAGGGCGATATTGTTGCCACCGTTTCCTGTGAGCCAGTTGCTGGAGTACCCGTAGTTTTCCACCAGGTTCAGGGTCATGTCGTTCAGAGCGTTGGCCCAGATTTCGCCAATTGTGTAATAGCTGTAGAAGCCGTTGCCATCACCATTAGCTGACTGGGCAGGATCGAAGTCAGCGTAGGTGTAGGGGCTGATGGTCTTGTCGTAGCTGTACGGATAGTTACGAATGCCAGGGCCAGCCGCTGTCTGGCCGAGCACATAGTTGCCGACTGTGCGACGAGTCGTCTTGTTGTCGGTGGGTTGCAGGGTCAGCAGCAGGGCGTAGTAGTCTGCGTAGCCTTCACCCAAACCACGAGCCTCGAACGTGTTACTCAGATCACCTGCGGTTGTAGAACCACCGACGAGACGAGTAGAGGAGCCGTGCGTCAGTTCGTGGAAGATGATCTGATTATCAAGATCACCATCACGGTTGGGGCCTGTAGCGGTCCAGATAAACATGGCTACGCGGCCAATTTGCCCATCATTCGAAGGAACGAAGTAGGCATTGTCCGAATCGCCGTTCTGCCAGCCGGACTGGGCAAAGGCATAGACTGGATCGTTCTGGCGAGCCGTTTGAGTGCGGCCGTAGTTGTTCTGCTGATAGTTACCAGCTGATTCGGTCCAACCAGCACGATAGAGAACATCGTGGTAGTAATTAGCAGCATAGAACAACTGGGTCGTAGCAGCGTTGGCGTAGGTGGATGGGGCTTGTGCCAGGTTCAGCGGGAAGTCGTAGACATTGTTCGCGCCGCCTGGAGCAGGGGTGCCAGTCAGGATACCACCGGAAGGATCGGCAGTTGGGCCGTACCGGGCATACACGTTGTTGCCGCGGGTGTAATTATAATCAGCACCTACTTTACCGTTGGTATCGTGCCAGCCGAAGCGGGAAGCGATGGGGTCAGCAGGATTCACCACCAGCGTGCGACCACCTTCGGCTGGGGTTTCAATCGGTGGCTTGAAGACACGGTAGCTGTCGCCTGCGATCCAGTTATTGCGGCTCCAGGTCTTACCTGTCACGGCATCGACGTTGTATTCAAAGAGGAACGTCGAATTGGGGATGAAGATGCGAGTATTGTAAACCAGTCGCACTTCATTGGGCCCGATAGGCAAGTACTTGAGGCTAACAGGGATGGGATCGATCGAGATGCTGGGATTGAGGTAAGTCGGGACGTTCTCCGTGCCAACTGGAGTGGTTGTGGTCAGGTTGCCTCGGACCGTCAGCCCGGCATCCAGAGCTGCCAGGATGATTGCATCTTTTCCAGTCAGCACTGGCGTGTTTGTGTTCACCGAAGCTGCAGCATTCGGCACCATGGAGTTGTTGACAATAACAATCGAGCCATCGCTGCGGACACCGATACCGGTGGAGCCGTTATCGACGATCTTGCCGTTGACGAACTGCTGTACCTGGATGATTGCACCACCATTCACGCTCCAGGTTACATTCTCTTTAAGCTGCAGCGAATTGATATCTGCAGTGGAGATACCCAGGAAAGCTGCATTCTCGCGAATGAAGTCCATCGCGATGTTGACAGGGTTGCCAGCTCGAGGGCCAGTCAACGGGGCAGAGGTATTGACGATGCTTCGAGGGGTGCCATAGACCGTATCGACGGTGTAGCTGAGATCTGGTGCAGTTTCACGCAGTGCAGCTTCACCAGCCAGTTGGCTGGCGTTGAGTGTGCTGATGGCTGCGTTGCGACGGAACTCGCCACGATTATCGTAGCTACCGTTGTTGCCTTCGCTGAGGTTATAAACGCTATTCGCTGAAGGTGTAGAATACTTGATGGAGCTGAAGGTGCCGGTCGAAGGATTAGAAACCGGGGTATTGCTTCCAGCGATAGCGTCGAGTGATCCGCCATTGTTTGGATTGCCAATCCAGATGCCTGCGCCGCCACCTGTCACGTTCAGCCCATAGTTATTGGCGAGAGATGGAACTGTTCCACGATACAGGACTTCTTCGCCACTGGAGTTGTCAGCAGGTTTGAAGCTCAGCTTGACGTTCGAGCCACCTTCAATGGTAATGGCACTTGTCTGGCTGATCTTGGATAGGGCTGAATTCAGCACATAGCCAGACAGGCTGGGACGCGAGCCCGTTGCCACTGCCTGAGAGCCACTGACTGCAAGAAGATTGGTGTTGGTCGTTTTCGTCTTGGCAGTTCTGCCAGCAGACAAAGTCGAAGTGATGGCTGAGGCTGGCTTGGCCTTGGAGAACAAGGGCATATCGAGCCCGACAGGCCCCAGGAACGTATTGCCTGGCAGGGAACGATCTTCCAGCGTGTCTACAACAGGGCGGTAGCGATATTGCCCATTAGAAGAGTTGGGGTTCTTCTTCGAATCTCGCATGGTTGCAACTCCTGCTGCCTGGCAAGTGGACCAGATCAATGGTTGACGGCGACGACAAGCCCAATAATACGCTAGCACAAGGCTAACCGCCTATTGGCTACCCGCAAGTTAATTTGTGGGAAATACCTTGAGTTGCACGGCAGGCAGGCTCTCATTCTCCGCATAAGGTGCGTAATTCAGAGAGTCTCTAACGCGCTGCAGGCATCCCGGGTATTTTTCCTCAAGTTGTAGACGTTTCAGGGGCTGACAGAGTTCCCAGTTCTTCACAGGAACTTGAACCAGTATGACAAAGTCCAATGGCAATGCAATCCTTTCAGCATATTCAGCACCAATTTCATAGTGGCAATGCCAAGGTATCGATGGAAGGACACCATATAATGGCACTCTCACGAGGAAGCTCCCATGGCTCATTTGCTGCGACTGCTCGTTGTAGTTGGAATACTCTGCGTGACCGTTACCAATGCACCAACGCAGCAACCTGCTGAGGTGGACGTCACTCCTCAGCAGGTACGGGAAGCCATCCAGAAGGGAATTGAGTTCTTGAAGCGCTCGCAGGATAGCGCCAAGGGGAACTGGGAGCGGTTCAATGCTGCCCCCATCCAACTGGGGGATTACAGTGGTGGCGTAACCGCGCTGGCCACGATTGCCCTCCTGGAATCGGGTGTTGACCCTAAAGAGCCGTTCATGAAGAAGGCACTTACCTACCTCAGGGACCTTCCACCAAAAAAGACATATGTCGCCAGCCTACAGTGCATCGCACTTTCACAAGCAGATCCGGACGAGTATCGGGCCAAAATTCGGGAACTGGTCGACTGGCTGCTTCAGGTCGCAGAGTCGTCGGCGAATGGCACAATGATTGCCTGGGCGTATCCGGTGGGCCGGCCTGATCATTCCAACACTCAGTATGCTGTGCTTGCCTTGCGGGAAGCTCATGCGGCTGGTATCAAGGTCAAGCCTGAGATCTGGGCGAAGATTAAAAAGATGTACATGAACAGCCAGAACCGTTCAGGTGGCTGGGGCTATGGTGTGGAAGGTGAAGGGGGCGAACGGCCTACCATGACCTCGGCAGGTATCTGTGGCTTGCTCATTTGCGACATGAGTTCTCCCATCGTTCAGGGGCCTCCCGATGCCAATGGCGAATACCCTGGTTGCGGGAAGCGCGATGTCGAAAACGAGCGTGCCATTGAGATGGGCCTGAAACAGGTTGGTGCCAGGTTCAATATCGATACACCTCGCAATATGTTTGAAGGCACATCATTCCCCTTCTACCACATCTATGGCATCGAGCGAGTTGGCCGCTTTTCCGGATTGAGGTTCTTCACGCAGAGCGGCAGGTTGATCGACTGGTATCGCAAGGGTGCGAACTTGCTGCATAAACAGCAGAATCATCTAGGCAAGTGGGAAAACCGAGCATTGATCGATGGTGACCCGGTGCTGGCTACCAGCTTCAGCCTGCTATTCCTCTCCAAGGGCAAGACACCCATCCTGATCCAGAAACTGGCCCATGGCCAGACACCTCGCGGGTACACCGGCAACTGGAACACGCATCACAATGACATCAGGCATCTGACCGACTTCTGCTCGAAACAGGTCTTCAAGAAGAATAATCGCCCGGTGCCACTCACATGGCAGATCTTTGATGCAGCCCGTCAGAGCAGGGTGGGCGAAGTGTCGCAGGACGTATTGCTGCAGGACCTGTTGCAGTCCCCCGTGGTGTACATCAACGGCATGGATGCACCCAAATTTGCCGAGGGGGAAAAGGTGCTACTCAAGCGGTATGTCGAGCAGGGAGGCTTTATCCTGGCGGAAGCCTGCTGTGGCAGACCTGAATTTGACCAGGGATTCCGGCAATTGTGCAAGGACCTCTTTCCCGACAGGGATTTGACACCGATGGCAGCGGGACACCCGATCTGGAATGCTGCCTTTCCGGTGCCTCCGGGCAGTTTTGATCTGATGGGCATCGACCTGGGATGCAAGACTTGCCTGGCCTATGCACCCAAGGGCATCTCCAGTCACTGGGAATCGAACCAGTTCAACGAGTATCCCAAGACGAAGCTGGCTTTCCAACTGGGGGCAAATGTCGTCGCCTATGCCACGGGATTGGAGCCACCGCAGGACAAGGGCACCAAGATAGAGATTTCGAAACGCGAGGAGTCACCAATCCAGCGCAACTTCCTGCAAGTGGCCCAGGTAAACTATGGCAGTCGGAACTGGCAGCCTGCACCCAATGCCATGCGAACACTGATGAACCAGGCCGGCAAGCAGGGGCTGGACGTGATTCTGCAAACGAAAGCTATTGCGATTGGTGATGCGGATCTGGTTAACAACAAATTCCTCTACATGCATGGGCGTGGTCAGTTTGATTGGGATGCGGAGCAGGCCAAGAAGCTGCGGGGGCATCTGGAAAATGGAGGCATGTTGCTCTGCGATGCCTGCTGTGGGGATAAGGTGTTTGACGCCCGGTTCCGTGAAACAGTCAAGGCGATGTTTGGCCGGGAACTGGAGCCGATCCCGATCAGTGATCCACTCTTTTCGAAGCGGGTCAGCGGCAAGGAAATCCTGCGGGTTCAACTGCGTCTCGAATCAGGAAAGGCCTATGCACCAATGGATCCGCAACTGGAAGGCATCCGCCTCGATCCCAAAGATCCGACCAGTCCGTGGGTGCTGGTGTACAGCAAGTATGACATTGGCTGTGCACTGGATCGTCATGCTTCTGCGGATTGTGTAGGCTATCAGCACGATAGCGCGCTGGACCTGGCAATGCAGGTTTTGCTGTATTCCATCAAGGAATAGCAATACTGCAGAGCGTTCAGCGAATACTACCCGTCTCCCCTTCATTTCTTTCTGGAGTCTGCAATGCTGGTTCACCTGCTGGTCGGTCTGATGATGTTGTCACCCACGGTCATGCCTGTTGAAGACAAGATCGATGGAGCACTGCTTGTTGGCAAATGGAAGCCCGAGAAGCTGCCTGAAAATCTTGACAAGATAGTCATCGAGTACCTCAAGGATGGCAAACTCAAGGTCGAACTGACTGCCCAGGGTATGGATCTGACAGGTGAAGGAACCTATAAGATCGAGGGCAATAAGCTGTCGATCGATCTTGAAATTGCGGGCAACAACCAGAAACAGACTCGCAAGATAGTCAAGCTGACCAAGGATGAGATGATCACCAAGAACGAAGATAGCGGTGATGAGGAACGGAAGTTCACGCGCGTGAAGTAACAGGTTGAATCATCAGCAGGGCACGACAGCAATGTCGTGCCCTGCTGCATTGACATCAGCGTTATTCGATTGACTCGAATAGTTGAGCACATTACAGTGTCGTCCTCATTCTGTCAGGATGGAGCGAACATGAGTGAACAGCCTGTCAATCCTGCACCCCAGGAAACGACGCCCGCCACTACGCCAGAAAAGAAAGACAGCCCGTGGTCGCACGTTGGCTATGGACTTTTCCTGGTTGCATTGGGAGTGGGGCTCTATTTCCTCTTCAACCACTGGGAGCAGGAAGGCGGGCGCATGAAAATGAATGCTATTGTACTGCTCGTCTACAATTTCCTGGGCAAGTGGGGCGTGTTGGGAGTATTCGGTGGACTTGGAGCGGCGCTGACACTCTTCGGCATCAATAGTATGCTAAAAGGCAATAAGCCAAGTTAACTCATGATCTCAACGAAGTGCAAGCATGATGGGCACAGGCTGGGAAGCCTGTGCCACTCAATAGCATGCACTAACTCCGCACCAGAAACTTCTCAGTAGGCTTGTCTTCTTTCGCGGCAGCCATCACCCCCAGTTGAATGACGCTGCGGTCCTGTTCTTTTTCGAGGTAGCTGCGTCCTTTCTTGACGTTGACGTGATCCCAGGCGAGCCGCTCGCTGGTCGGTCGGGCACGGTGGACGTAGAAGGGGAAGTCGTAGCCGAGGTCTTCGACGACTTTCCACCAGAGTTCCGGGCGGAAGTACTCGGTCCAGGCATCGAGCCGGGCTCCGCGGCGATAGGCTTCCTGAATGACACGGGCCGTGAGGCGGTCGCCCCGTGTGAGTAGCCCTTCAAGCATGCTCCTCTCGATATCGTGCTGTTTGACCTTGACCCAGCGAAGCCGACAGAGGCTGCGAAGGTACTTGCCAGCCCAGTCGAAATACTCGCGGGTCTGCATGCCATTCCACTGGTAGGGCGTGTGGGGCTTGGGAATGAAGTTGGAGACGGAAGCGACCACTTCCACATAGCGGCCGGTCACTTCCTTGCCAATCGTGGAGATGTGCTCCGCCATCTGGATGATGCCTTCCAGATCGACGGGGCGTTCGCCGGGCAGGCCGATGAGGAAGTAGAGTTTGACATGTTTCCAGCCGTGCCTGAAGGCTTCGCGGCAGCCTTCGTAGAGGTCTTCATTACTGACAGGTTTGCGGATTTGTTCACGCATATCGTTGCGTGCTACTTCAGGAGCGAGAGTCAGCCCCTGCTTGCGGGCACTCTTGATGAGTTTGGGCAGACTGCGGAACTGATGGTTCACTCGAAGCGAAGGCAGCGAGACATTGACGCCGAGGGGATGGAACACCTCGTGCATTCGCTGAACGAGCTTCTCGAATTCGGGATAGTCGCTGCTGGAAAGGCTGAGCAGGCTGATTTCGTTGTAGCCGGTGCTCTTGTAGCTCTCGAGGGCTGACTGCACGATGCACTCGACGCTGCGGGTCCGGAGCGGGCGCTTGATTACGGTGCTTTGGCAGAATCGGCATTGCCAGGGACAGCCACGCATGATTTCGAGTGCAATGCGATCGTGGGTGGTTTCGACAAAGGAGACGATCGGGGCATGGGGCAGAGCATAGTCATCAAAATTACGCTGGATGGAAGCAGCACTCACTTCCAGTGGCACATCGGCCCGGGTGCGGTGCATGGCGGCAAGTGTGCCGTCAGCATGGTATTCGGGTTCATAGAAACAGGGGGCGTAGAGACAGTTGAGACCGGTTTCCGTCTGGCTGGCGATCAGGCGAGCGAGCAACTCCGTGCGAGGAAGGTCGGCATGCTGCTGCTTTAAGGACGTCCACTTTTCCATTAGCCAGGGGAGGATGTCTTCGCCATCGCCGATGACGAAGAGGTCCACGAAGGGGGCGAGTGGCTCGGGGTTCTGTGCTCCCGGCCCACCGCAGATGAC
The DNA here is from genome assembly GCA_046350055.1 of Gemmatales bacterium. Lineage (GTDB taxonomy): Bacteria > Planctomycetota > Planctomycetia > Gemmatales > HRBIN36 > JAEUIE01. The sequence goes on from JAXMBC010000001.1 coordinate 2,738,430, forward strand.
AAGAGGATGTTCCAGGGTGCGGTCCTTGCTCTCTTGTGGGATGTGCCCCAGATCGAGCATGGCCAGGACGTTGGTGTAGCAGACTTCATACTGCAGGCTGAAACCGAGGATGTCGAACTGGTTGAGCGGTGTGAAGGTTTCGAGGCCGTAGAGTGGCAGCTTTCTGGACCGCAGCTGATGCTCCATATCATGCCAGGGCATAAAACAGCGTTCGCAGGCCCAGCGAGGGTCGCGATTGAGTTGGCTGTAGAGTACCTGCATGCCATGGTGGCTCATTCCCAGCGAGTAAGTATCGGGAAAGGCCAGGCAGATGGTGCCTTGTACCTGGGTATGGTCCTTGCGAACGCTGTTCAATTCATTGCCGAGGTACTGTGCTGGTTTCAGCACTCGTAACAGGAATTTACTGACGGCATTTTTTAGTGCGATGTTGAGCATGAAGCGACCCATGAGATAAAGGCAGTTTACCAGTAACAGGCATCGGTTTCATCGTTAAGTCGTTGTGAGCGTCAAAGTGACAGGAAATATGGGAAATCAGGGACGACTGGAGAGGAATGTATCATGTTGTGAGTGAGCAATTTGAGAAGCAATGGAGGCTGGGGTACTTTTCCTGTTCAAATCTCCTTTTTATGTTGACAGGAAAACATGGAACGCTAAACTGCTGGAGATACGGATGGTGGGGATATTCCACCTGTAGGTACCTGGAGTTCATCATGAAGTCATTCGCGTCATACCTCCGCTACGCTACTGCTGCAGTTGCGCTGGCTTTTTCATTCAATGCTGTTCATGCTCAGACTGTCTATTCCGACAACTTTGACAGCTACACCACAACGACTGCTCCAGTGCAGTTTACCTCAACATTCACCTTTGTTTCCAACGCGCTCGGTAACGGAATGAATCCCGCCATGGTGTATTCCGTCACCAACAATCTGGCACGCAACAACGGTACCTTTGCTGCTCCTGTGACTCAGCATCCAGATATTGCCACCTCCGAAGCCAATAGTGCATATATCCCCTTGCACCCCTTCTATGACAATACCCAGAACAATGGTGAAGGCCTTTATCTGGCCATCAATGCTGGTCCTAATTCATCCATCTATCGCCCTACCAATTCCATTGCAGTTGTTCCCAGCACTGACTATGTTTTCAGTGTCTGGATGATGAGCTGGACTCCTGCTGCTGGTAATTTTGGTCGTGTTGAAGTCCGACTGGAAGGTGATGTCAGCACGGTCAGCAGCTTCCTCGATGCTCCCTCGACTGATCCCAACAATTACAACACCTGGGGTGTGTGGGAACTGCGAACATTTGTCTTCAACTCGGGTGACAACACCACCATCAATCTCGACATCATCAATACCGATACCGAAGCCAATGGTAACGATTACGGTATTGATGACATCTCCATTTCGGTCTTTGCGGTTCCTGAACCTGCCAGCATCGCTCTGAGTGGGCTGGGTGCTGCAGGTTTCGCTGCTGTGATCTACAGCAAGGTTCGCAATAGCCGTCGTCGCAAGATGACAAAGACTGCTGTTACTGCTTAGTTTGAATACAAGCCACGAAAGGAAGCCGAGCCATGCTCGGCTTCCTTTTTTTACGCAAGTATGTCACCTGGCTGCGTCTAAGGGTTACCCTTCTTCCGTCTTGACGTATGCCGTCAGCTGTGACAACATCGTACAAGACTACCATGAGTACAAATCATGCGAAACTTCGTCCTGATGTCGATAGCGTTCATTTGTCTGCCCAGCGCTCTGTATGCTCAGACGGGCAAATCGGTTCTGCTGGAATGGAAGTTCACCGAAGGCGAGAAGTTCTGGGTCGATACCCAGACGAAAATCGAGCAGAGCGAACGCGTAGGCAACCAGACTGGTGCGAATATCGTTCATCTGCGAACGATCACCAGTTACACGGTGAAGAAGGTAACAGAAGCAAAGTATGTGGAACTGGAAGCAAGGATCGACTCAACCAGCTACCGAAGCAACCAGACCAGTGACAGCGAAAAGATGGCTGCACTCTACAAACGGCTCCAGGGGGCAGTCTTTAAGATTGTGCTAACCCCGGAGATGCAGATAGCTAAACTCGAAGGCTATCAGGAGTGGCTCACGAAACTCGGGGAACTGTTCCCAACTTCGGAACTGGATCGTATTCGCGCCCTGGTACCCGAAGCGGATCTTCGTAACGCCATATCGGAAGGGTTTGGCTTCCTCCCCGAAAAGGAAGTGTCGCTGAATAACCAGTGGAAGAAGCGATCGGAGATGAACCTGGCACCCGCAGGCACTCTCGTTTACAACCTTACTTATGCGTACAAGGGCAACGAAAAGGGCAAGGAGAAGATTACCATTGAATGTAAGGAGCAGGGCAAATTCACTCCATCCACTGGCCTGGCCACGCCGGGAACACAGACTGAGTTCGTGATGGATAGTCGTTCGGGTGTGATCTACTTCAATCAGAAACTGGGCAAGCTCGATCAGGCTGAGCACAATTATCAGACTCGTGGGCAAATTCTGGTGCCTGCCACCACCGTCGGTTCTCAACCTACGACGCTGCTGGTGATCAATCGAATCAACGTCAAGCAGTCCCTGCTGAACAAGGCTCCCACCAGGTAATCCGGGGCGGTTTGTTGTGAGCCAAGTGCCCGGTACCATCGTAGAATGGTAATCTATCAGTTGGGGGAGCGTGTGATGTTGAAGTTCTGGGCAGCCTTGATTCTGGGCACGATAGTGATTGCCACGGGCCTGACGTATCTGAAGCTGCATCGCGGCGCACAAACCCTGAACCTGCCACCTGTGGCCCAGCAGACACTTCATCCACAGGTCGAATTCCTTGCAGACAAGACTCCAGGGAACAACGCCCGCATGGAAGCCTCTGCGAACATCGTTACCTTTTACCTGAATGAGTCAATCGTCGATCAGGAGCAGACCATACCGTTTCAGGTACGAAACAGCGGCAAGGCCGACCTGGAATTAAGCTTGCTGACCAAGTCCTGCAGTTGTGCTGAGGTCTATGTCGATGACAGGCGAGTGACGCTCAATGATCACATGAGCAAGATTGCTCCGGGGAAAACAGCGACGGTGAAACTGGTCTACAAGCCGAAGAAGGAAAATCTGCCACGAGAACCGGGCGACAAAGCCCGCATTCGGGCAACGTTCACACACAACGATGAACGGTACAACGACAATCTGCATTTCGAGATCGTCACTCAGGTCAAACCTGCAAAGAACTAGTACGGACATGCCCCAGGGAAGGAGCATTATGCCGCAGCGAAACACGATTGTCATCAGCCTGCTCTGGGCGTGCCTGTTTATTGCGTGTGGATGTTCGCGCAATTCACCCTCTCCGTCCGTCACGTCCTCTTCAACTGCATCCATTTCGCCTTCCAATGCACTACTGGCCGTCAAGAAGTTGCCTGCGGGCAGGCCATTTGGCGATGCACCGGTAGATTTGTGCCTGGTTCTCTCCGGCCAGATGTATGGCTACCTGCAGCCTTGTGGCTGTTCCCGTCCGCAGCTTGGCGGCTTGGAACGACGTCACGAATTGATGCGACGTTTCGCTTCACTGGGATATCCGCTATCCGCCGCTGACCTGGGCGATCTGGCGCCGCGTGAACACGCAGGACCGCAGAATCGATGGAAGTACGAGATGGCCATCAAATCACTGAAGGCCATGTCGTATGCCGGCATGGCGCTTGGGCCAACAGAACTCGCGATGCGGCACGATACCGCGCTGGATCTGGCACAGAACTATCAGCCTCCGGTGATCCTGGCTGCGAACCTGCTAGACGCGGAAGGGTTATTCCCGGAGATGTTCAAACCATGGACAATGGACGATCCACGACGAACTGAAGATGTGGCAGGTACGCTGGCACGTTTGGCTGGTTCTTTGACAGCCCCGCTGGGCTCTTCTGCTGCTGTTGCCAGTGCAACACTGGTTAGCGGCCGACCCCGGGTGGGCTATGTTGGTCTGGTGGGGGATAGTGTGATAGCCGACTGTGCTGCCAGGAAGTTTGAAGTGAAGTTCACAAAACCTGCAGATGCCCTGCAGGCTGTACTCAAGCCATTCCTTGCGATGCGACCTGAAGTGAAGATTCTGCTCTTTCAGGGCACCCGTGACGAAGCATCTGCCTTGCTCAAAACAGTTCCCGGAGTGTTCGACATCGTCCTTTGCCGAAACGATGCCAGCGATGGTGTAGCGCCCCTGCTTCCGATCAAGGACGAAAGCGGTGCGTGGATACTGATGGTTGGCCACAAAGGGCGTGCCGTGGGTGTTGTCGCCTACCGCCGTGGCAAACCGCTGGAGTATCGCCTCGAAGAACTGGTTGAGGAACTGGAATTGCCTGACGACAAGACCAATCCTTCACGCGAGATCATGAAGGAATATGTGTGGGGCGTCTATAGTAACAAGTTCATTGAGAAGGTACCCAAGATATCGCATCCGATGCAACTCGATCCGGAACTGAAGGATGCAATCTTTGTCGGCTCAGGCAAATGCAAGGAATGTCACCCACAAGCCCATGGCCATTGGTCTGCAACCAATCACAGCCATGCATGGGACAACCTGGTGAAAGCAGGCCGTCCCATAGCCGAGATCGCTCAAAAAGGTGGTGCCACCAAGTACATCGGCAGGCAGTTTGATCCCGATTGTGCCAAGTGCCATGTGACGGGGTTTGGTTTCAAGGGTGGCTACGAAGATGATGTGAAGTCAGTCCACCTCTTCGGCAATGGCTGCGAGAACTGCCATGGGCCGGGCAGTCTGCATGCGGGACAGCCATCCAATCCAACTTTCCGCAAGCCAATGGTGCTTTCCATCGAGGATCGCGATCGCACCGGCCAGATGTGCATGAAGTGTCATGATCTGGATAATGATCCCCATTTCGATATCGCTAAATGGGAGAAGATTAAACACGGTCGAGAGAAGTAATGTTGTCACTGGTTCTGCTGAGTGTGGCATGTGCGTGGCTGCCTGATGGGGAGTGGATCAAGTTCACCCCCAAAGATGGCAGCTTTACCTCCCAGTTTCCCCAGTCACCACAGGAACGGGCTAACCGTACTGGTACCACCTGGATGCTTGCAGCCAGGGATCGTGTGTATAACATTGCTAAGAACCCCGTGCCCGGTGGCGATAATCCCTCGCCACGCGACATCAATACTGCTCTCAACACGGTGCGTGATAACATCATCAAGCGAGTGGAAGCCAAACTGATTTCCGAACGAGCCATGGAGCATCATCGAATACCGGCACGAGAGTATCTGTTTGCCCTGCCTGAGGACAAAGGTCATCTTCGGCTGCGTTGTTTCGTAGTGAAGGGGTTTGTCTGGGAAGTGAAAGTGGGCGGCCCGAAGGAGTATGTGGCAGGCAAGGAAGCTGAAGCATTTCTCGAAGGGCTGATCATCAAATAATGGCCTTATCTCGCATTCCCGTCAAAGTGCATCGTCGTGTCAGCCTCGTCTATACTGACGACGCATTGCTGGCAGAGGAACTGCTCGCCCGCAAGAAACTGGCAGAAGAGATCCTTGGCCGGCTCACGCCTCAGGTATTGTTATTACGCCCGGGCAAAGCACAGGCAGTGATTGATGAATTGAAAAAGATGGGACACTCGCCACGGGTGCTGTAAGCTACTTTCTTCTTATCCACTGCCAGATACCTGTCAGCAACAACGCTGTCAGTGCTCCGCAACTGTCAATCAAGACGTCCCAGGGGCTGCCAGTGCGTTGTTGGCTGCCGAAGGCCTGCTGGAGTTCATCCACCGTGGCCCACAGTGCCGTGGCCAGCAGGGCAGTAAAGAACCATGACCATTTCCATTTCCCGTATTGGTCTCCGCGCAGTGCACGCCACCAGCACCACGCCAGCAGAGCATATTCGAGAAAGTGAGCGCTCTTGCGAAGCCAGCCTTCGCCGCCGCCAGCGACCTTATTGCCTGCCTGCTCGCCGAACAGGAGCGTGACGAACCACTGGATGATGGGCCGGGTATTCTGCGAGGAGAACAGATCGGTACCAAAGAGAAACGTCGCCAGCATCATGCCAGCGACGAGGTACCAACGGGAGCGTCCCGTATTCATACGTAATCCTTAGGCGATGGTGATAGTCACCGTAGCCAGGTTGGAGACGAGGCCCTGATTATCCTTGATAGTGTAGGTAAAACTGTCAGTAGTCGTATTGGAGTTATCGTGGGTGTAGGTGACGGTGCCATCGCCGTTGATGGCCAGAGTGCCATTGGCTGGGCCGGTGCCGATGACGATGGTGTTGAGATCGATTGTGCCATCTGCATCGGTATCGTTGCCGGCAAGGTTGATATTCACATTGCCACCCTGAGCGACATTGGCAGCATCGTCATTGGCAACCGGGGCATCATTCACGAGGGTAATGGTGATGGTAACGGTAGCCTGATTGGAGGTGGCCCCGGAATTGTCCTTGATGGTGTAAGTAAACGTATCGCTGGTAGTTTCGCTGCCGTTGTGGGTGTATTGAATCGTACCGTCATTATTGACAATTACTGTGCCATTGGTGGGATTGTTTGTCACCACGATGCTGGTTAGATCAAGCGTGCCATCGGCATCGGTATCATTGGTAGAGACGTTGACCGTTGTGCTGCCACCTTCGTTGGCAGCTCCGGTGTCATTGTTTGCTACGGGTGCATCATTGACGGGGGTAATGGTAAGTGTGACGGTGGCTTCGTTGGAAACCGCACCATTGTTGTCTTTAATGGTGTATTTGAACGTATCGCTGGTAGTCTCCGAACCGTTGTGGGTATACGTTACCGTGCCGTTGTTATTGACGACGAGTGTGCCGTTAACAGGCTGCGCTGTAATCACAATGCTCGCGAGATTCAGAGTGCCATCAACATCGGTATCGTTGGACGACACATTGATGTTCGCATTGGCGCCTTCATTCAAGGTGGCAGCATCATTGACAGCTACTGGCGCGTCGTTCACCGGAGTGATAGTGAGGCTCACGGTGGCGGGATTGGAAACACCATTGAAGCTGTTTTCAATGGTGTAAGCAAAGCTGTCGCTAGTGGTCTCGGAACCATCGTGTGTGTAAGTTACTGTGCCGTCATTATTCACAACCACGGTACCATGCGTCGGCTGCGTGGTGATGACGATTGAACTCAGGGTCAAGGTGCCTTTGAGAGTCGTGTCGTTGTTGGAAACGTTGATGTTGGTATTGGCGCCTTCGTTGAGGGTGGCTGCATCATCATGTGCGATCGGGAAGACGCCATTGAGCGTATCTTCAAAGTTGCTGATCTGGCTTTGGCAACGGAAGGTGTTGCTGGTCTTTCCCAGCTTATCCGTATCGTCGCCGCCATTGATGCTGCTCTTGCGGCCGAAGAAGGAATCGGCCAGGTTCACCGTGTCGTCGCCAGCACCGGCATTCAAGTCAAGCTTGCGGTAGAACTTGCTACCGTCGATTTCGATGACATCGTCGCCCAAACCGCCGCTGATGGTTGAACTGCGCAGGAGAGTTTTGACATGTGACATCGAGAGAGTGTCATTGCCATCACCCAGGTTGATGCTGAGATTGCGGAGCAGTTTGACCTGGGAGATATCGACTACGTCATCACCATCACCCATATTAATGTTCAGCGATCGGTACACACGCTTGAAGCTGACTGGGCCGGTTACGCCATTGATGGTCGTATCGGTACCGGTCAGGGTGAGAGAATAGCCGTTGCCAGTAATACTGAGCTGGTTGGCTTCGTTATCTCCAGTGATCGTGAGAATGCCATGATGCAGCGATGCAGTGATATTCCCTGCAGGGACATCGCGTGCTTCCAGGTGATCAAAGTCAGGCATAAAGCGACGAGTCTTCATCATTGTTCTCACGTTGTAGTATCAAGTTGATTATGAGATTTTACTTAACTCTGGGTAAGACGCAAGAGATAGGCAACTCTTCAAGGATGGGAAGGTCCGGCAAGCCATAGTGGCTGTACGGACTGTTACAAGAGCTGCTGGCCATGCTTGACAGTGCCGGCAAACTCCGTTACATCCCCGGTCCAAGCCAGCTTCCGGGGGGATGCGGTCGATGAAGAGATACATCCAGAGTCTTGCATGCGCAGTGGTTCTGCAGAGTGGAATGTATGCGCAGCAGCCGGCACAAGTAACGCCGATGAATGCATTGCCGCAGACGCAGTCGACCCAGGGTCTGCAGCCATTGAATAGCGGTATGAACCCGTTGCCAGTACAGGGTGATGTGGTTATTCAACCGCAGTATCACTTTCATTCGGACGTACCCAACGTGGCCAACCCGGTGCTGCCACGGGAACCGAATATCTTTGAGAGATGCTACCAGGATGACCTGTTTCACTACACCTGGATAGATTTTGGTGAAAGCCCCGGCTTACGGATTCATCGCATCGAAATGACTAACGCCTGGGCCGATATGCGGGCTGTCCAGTTTTTCAGCAGGCCGATCAGTTTTGATGCTCAACGTTTCCAGGCTGGTTTGAGCTTTGGTGTGCAATGGTGGAAGGATCAGCTGAACCAGGAGGTGATTCCAGTAGAGAGCAATCTGCCACCTGTGGTGTATGATCTGTATGCAGATTTTGGATATCGCTTGCCTATCACGCCGACGTGGGTGATCGACCTGGCGATCTCGCCGGGGTTGGCGACCGATTTCCGAATCACGCCACCCGACGGCTTCCGAATGAAAGGCCATGCCATCACCATGCTGGATATGTTGCCTGGGTTGCGTGGCGTGCTGGGCATCAGCTATCAGAACCGGGAGAATGTGAAAGTACTGCCCGTCGCTGGCTTGGCCATTGATCTGGGTGACCGAACACATATCGAAGCTATCTTTCCTCAGCCCCGGCTCATTCACACGCTGGGTGAATGGCGAGGCACCACCTGGGATGTCACGGTAGGTGGTGAATTCGGAGGAGGCAGTTGGGCGTTTAAGAACTGGGATAACGAGCGAGAGACCATCGACTACCGTGATCTTCGGGTACTGGTAGGCCTCAACTGGAACAACCGGAAGGGGCAGGGTACCCTGCAGGCAGGCTACGTGTTCCAGCGAGAACTGAACTATGGCATTCAGACACAGTATGACTTCGACCCGGGCAACGCCTGGATGGTACGTGTAGGTTGGGATTTTTGATCAGTAGCCTGGAGCCAGACTCCTGCCTCATTTCTCTCCTGTTCACTTGCTAAGTGGCCGTACATTTCTCATGCTGTCTACAAGCACTGCGGAGAGATGTCGGCCATGTCTGCCTTGGAAGAGTTACAGAAGAAATGCCAATCGTCCTGGGAGCATTTGCATGCGGCGCAGCGGGAGGCTCATTCACATCTGCAGGCCTTGAGTGAACTGGTACTGGCGGAGAAGACTGAATCCCAGCATGTGAGCGTGGTCATCTTCGGCTCGCTGGCACGTCGGGAATGGACACAGAGCAGTGATCTGGACTGGACGCTTCTCATTGATGGCCCAGTTGATTCCAGACATGCCACCGAAGCGAATAGGTTGGCACATCAGGTGAAAGAAGCTGGATTCAAGCAGCCTGGCCCCAGCGCGTTATTCGGGAAGCTGGCTATCAGCCACAATCTGGTACATGAGATTGGCGGGCAGGAAGATTCGAATCGCAATCTTACGCAGCGGCTCTTGCTGCTGCTGGAATCGCGGGCGGTGGAGCGGGAGGAAGCGCATCGTCGGGTTCTGGATGGGGTGCTGTCCCGGTACCTGACCAACGATCCACGCACTACTGCGGCACGGCATATTCCTCTGCGAGTGCCTCGGTTTCTATGCAATGATGTCGTGCGGTACTGGCGAACCATGTGCGTCGATTACGCCAACAAATATCGTGACCGCAATGGCGAGGGCTGGGCGATCCGCCATCTCAAATTGCGACTCTCCCGCAAGCTGATCTTCACCGCGGGGCTGCTGCTCTGTTTCAGTTGCGACGTACAACTGTTTCCCGATCTCAAGACCAAGTTCCGTGACCTTTTCAGCACTGGCGAAGTGGAGCAGGCGCCTGTCAAGGAGATGGTCGATTACCTGCGAAGCCGCTGCAATAAAGGGCCACTGGAATCGCTTGCTGAAATGTGTTTGCACTTCGGGAAGCTGAATACAGCCAAGCAGATATTCGATGCCTATGATGCCTTTCTTGAAATCCTGCGTGATCAGGACAAACGATCGCAACTGAGCCAGTTGGATCCTGAAAAAGCGGAAACGGATGTTCTGTTTCAGCAGGCTCGCGATATCGGCAAACAATTCCACGAAGGCCTGGTGCACCTGTTTTTTGATGACCACGCTCGACTCGCTCAACTGACCAAACATTACGGTGTTTTCTAATTCATGCGTCCTATCGGTTTCTCCACTGGTTCGCTGATGCCTGGACAGGTCCGCCGGGCTCTGGAGATTCTTGCGCCGCATGCCACCACAGCCATTGAACTGTCAGCATTACGAATGAGCGAACTGCCCGAACTGCTGGCGGGTGTCGAAGCAGCAACTCTGGACGGAATGAAATATATTTCGTTTCATTCACCAAGCCGGTGGCAGCCTTTGAGCGACCGGGACATGCTGATTCAATTGCAGCCCATGATCGAGAGAGGCTGGCCGATCATAGTCCATCCAGATGTTATCACCGATTGGGAAGTCTGGGCCCGGTTGGGGTCGCAACTCGTGGTGGAAAACATGGATGGCCGCAAACCCATGGGGAGAACGGTGCAGGAACTGGAGGCGGTGTTTCGCAAGTTGCCGCAGGCACGATTCTGTTTCGATGTGGGGCACGCGTATCAGATGGATTCCCATCAGAGACTCGGGAATGATTTACTAGCAGCCTATGGCGATCGGCTGGTGGAGATTCACCTCAGCGAGGTGAATGATGACTATACTCATCAACCGATGTCGGAAGCATTCATCGATGCTGTCAGGCCGCTACTGGTGAAGTGTCCAGCAGTACCCATCATTCTGGAGACGCCGGTGGTGGCGGAGACCCTGGGGCAGCAACTGCAGCTGGCTCGGTTTTGAGCCAGCGACGCCCCAGCACAGTACAGATCACGATGATGCAAATACCAGTCAGCATGCCCAGCCAGCGTTTCCGCTGTGTTCCTTCCCTGCTCTCTCCCGCAATTACCACAGGCTCCGCTGCAATTTCAAACAATTGCTCCGTGCGATGTCCGCCGCCAGCGTTGACGTCGATCCGGTAGCTGCCTGCAGCAGGTACAGGTAGTTTGCAGAGCCCACGCTCATCGGTCGTTGCTTCGCCTAGCTTTGTATCGCCGCGATAGAGGATCACTTTGCAATTATCAGCAGGCAGGTCGTTATCGTACCAGGCTTCGATCTGCAACTGATCGCCCTGGATCTCCAGCCTGGCACACAGCTTATGGGGAATGCACAGGAGCAGGAGAACAACAAGGGGCATGGCGATCACTGAACAAAGTCAAAATGAGTGAGCTACTCACAACCAGACGATAGAACGCATATCCTATCATGAAGCTGTCCTCCAACCAGTATACGATATTTGCGCTATGTACTCGCCCGCTCTATATGCCCTGCTTCATCGAGTAATTGATTATGCAGGAACGTTTCCTCCCGCCGGTCTGCCTTGTGCGGTCAGTTGGGAAAACTATCTGCGTTATCAGCAATCGCCTCACCAGTGGATGCTCCGCTGGCTGGTGGTGAGCGCTGCAGATGTCGATCAGATTCCAGCGTCGCTCGATGGCAAGCTCTCGGTGCTGAGTGAAGTGGATGTCAGTCGCGCTGTGTGTCTGGAAACCAGGAGCATGATGAAGGCCAGCAAACCTGTTTATGTGGAAGTGCCGGTAGCAGAGCTGCCAGCAGTGAAAGCGACGGGGTGCCTGGCCAAGATACGCACGGGCAGCATCAAGCCCGAAGGCATTCCATCAGTCGATGATGTGGAGCGATTTATTGTTGCCTGTGCTGACCTCAAGCTGCCATTCAAAGCGACAGCAGGGTTGCATCATCCCATCCGGGCAGAGTATCCATTGACCTATGAGGCGAATGCTCCACGCGCTGTGATGCATGGCTTTCTCAATGTGTTCCTGGCAGCAACATTTGCCTGGCAGGGCCGACGGGATATTCGCCCAGTGCTTGCAGAGACTGACGCGACAGCATTCCGTTTCGATGACAAGGCCCACTGGCGGGACTGGACGCTGACAGTACACGAGATCGAGCAGGCACGCTCTCAGTTTATACATGCGTTCGGCTCGTGTTCATTTGATGAGCCCGTACAGGAATTGCAAGCAAGAGGTTGGCTATGATGGATCAGACACATGCCCCGGAACTCCAGAGCTGGGTTGCCAGTGCTAACGAGCCAGGTTGCGACTTTCCCATCCAGAACCTGCCGCTGGGAGTGTTTCAGCCTGCCTGGGAGCATCCTCGCATCGGTGTGGCCATTGGTGACTCTATCCTGGATGTCAGCTCGTGGCTGCCTGGTTCGTCGTTGAATGAATATTGTGCGTTGCCACGTTCACGTCGCGTCGAACTGCGACGAGAGTGGAGCAGGCTCTTGCAGGCCGGTTCTGCACCCATGCCGCTGTTTCAGCAGAGTTCGTGCGAGATGCTGTTGCCTGTACAGGCAGGCGACTACACGGATTTTTACGCATCCATCCATCATGCCACCAATGTGGGAAGCATGTTTCGGCCTGACAATCCCCTGTTGCCCAATTACAAACACATTCCGATCGCCTATCACGGCCGGTCATCTACGCTGGTGGTCAGTGGCACGCCTATTCATCGGCCTCAGGGGCAGTTGGGTGAAGGCAAATTCGGCGCGAGCCGCGAGCTGGATTATGAAGTGGAACTGGGAATTGTGGTCGGGCCGGGTAATGAACGGGGCACGCCTGTCACGATTGATCAGGCTGCTGAACATATTGCTGGAGTATGCCTGCTCAATGACTGGTCGGCTCGTGATATTCAGCGCTGGGAGTATCAGCCACTTGGCCCATTCCTGGCAAAGAACTTTGCAACCAGTCTTTCCCCCTGGCTGGTCACTGCGGAAGCGTTGGAACCATTCCGCTGTGCTGCACCGTCTCATGACGTGCCAGTCCTGCCCTATCTGCAAGAAAAGGTACTGGGAGCAATTGATCTACAAGTAGAATGCTGGCTGCAAACCAGGGCCATGAACAGCCCGATCCAATTGAGCAAGGGACATTACAAGGACATGTACTGGACGATGGCGCAAATGCTGACGCATCATACGGTCAACGGCTGTCAGATGCGGCCAGGTGATGTGATGGGGAGCGGCACCATTTCCGGGCCCGAGAAGAGCAACCGCGGCTGCCTGCTGGAACTGACGTGGAAGGGCACCGATCCCATCGTGCTGCCAACAGGTGAGAAGAGGACATTTCTGGAGGCAGGCGATACCATCACGCTGAAAGCCTATGCGGAGCGGGAAGGCGCTCGGCGCATAGGCTTGGGTGAGTGTCGTGGATCGATAACGGGTTAGCGATCATTTTTCACTGAGTTTGATGCACTGCTCAATCTCGTGATTGAACTCGGTGATGCCCACTGCGCCTACCCAGATCTTCCTGACGACACCCTGATGGTCGATCAGAACCTGAGTTGGCAGCGTTTTTACTCCGAAGTGATCCGTGATGTACTGGCCGTTCGGCAGTTTGTCGCGGAAGGACCGGAAGTTAGGGGGATTTCGCTGCATGCCATCGCGAATTGCCTTGTCGGTGGTGTCGTTATTGACTCCAACCACGGCAAACGGTCGGTTCTGAAAGAGACTGATCACGCTGTTGCACTGGCTGATGCTCTGGCCCGCGAGAATGTTGTCGTAGCTCCAGAAGTTGAGCAACACCACTTTGCCATCAAAATCGGAAAGTCGGAGGCCAGCGTTATTCAAGTCTCTCCCGATGATATCTGGCAGACGATCGCCTTCGGAAATCAGGAGTGAACTACTGCGTCTGGTGGTAGTTGCAGCAGTTCCTGACGCTGGGGTTTCCGGGCGAGTGGTGTTGCGTGCAGTGCCAGCTGGAGTCAAATCGGCTGGGGGCTTGGTTGGGGGAGGATTTTTGTCAGCCAGGAGATCAAATCCACCCTTGGAGCCGCCAACAGCTTCTCGGTCCTTTCGGATAACTGCAGCCTTACCTGGGGTATTGGAGGCTTCTTCGCTCTTACCCTTGCTCATGTTACTGATGAGGAGGTAGCCGCCATAGCCTACCGCTGCGACCAGAACCAGGCCTGCAGCAATCACAATCCAGCGGCTAATATCTCCACTTGAACTCTTCTTCTTGAACTTCTTGCCCTTGCTCTTCTTCAACTTGCGGGTGCCGACTTCAGTGTCATGCTGCATGACAGAAGTGGTCTGGTGGCTGAAGGCTGGATCAGGGCGTTCTTCGACAACCGTAATGGGTTCTTCCATGACGGCAGCTTGCAGCAGGGTCCCGGTATTAGGGGCATAGAACTGTTTCAGTTCCGAGATGACCATTTCCGGCGTGGCTTGTCGATCGTCAGGACGCTTGGCCAGCATCCGCTGAATCACCATGGCAAAGGCATGTGGAATCTCAGGCCTTACTTCGTCCAGTGGTGTGGGGAGGTTGAGTTGATGCTGTAACAGTTTCTGGGCAGGCGAACCGCTGACTATAGGGCTTCCTGTAATGATGGTGTAGGCGGTCGCACCCAGGCTGTAGATATCTGTGCGGATGTCGATTTCACCACGACCCAGAGCCTGCTCCGGAGAAACGTAATCGATGGAGCCCTGGATGTCTTTACCGTTGGAAAGATCCGCTGTCAGGTTGTCGTCCTTGCTTTCCAGCGAACGTGCCAAACCCAGATCGAGAATCTTCACCTGGCCTGTCTTGTCGATAAGCAAATTGGCCGGCTTGATGTCACGGTGAATCAGGTTCTTCTCATGGGCATGCTGCAAGCCGCGACACACCTGCACGATGATGTTCACCGCGGTACGCCAGGGAATGACACCCTTCTTCTCGACATAGGCCTGGAGTGTGATGCCGTTGACATACTCCATGACCAGGTAGTGAATGCCATCCTGTTCATTGACATCGTGGGCTTTAACGATGTTGGGATGATCCAGCATCGCAACCGAACGGGCTTCCCGGTAAAATCGTTCAAGCGCCAGCTTGTCCTTGGTACGGTCTTCGGGGAGTACCTTGATGGCTACTCGTCGACCCAGCTTGCGGTGTTCGGCCAGGTAGACAATACCCATGCCGCCTGCACCGATTTTGTTCAGAATGGAATACGGCCCCATGGTCAGGTTCTTGTACTTACCTGCCTGGAGCATCTTCACCTGGAATTCGGTCAGTACTTTCTTGCGCACCAGGTGCGAAGACAGTTCACCCGTGTTATCCAGGGATCCGGTGAAGTGGGACAAACTGTCATTGAGTTTGTCCTGATCTACCAGTCCACTTTCTTTCAGCGTGTCAAGAAACGAAACTGCGTTGGCGGTTGGCATTGGCTACTCCTCAAATCAAGTGTAGGTCAGCCAACAGGTGGTTGCAAACAATTTTGATTACGCGGATCAGGATCAATGTAAGGAGTGGGCCGATAGTAAAGCCATCCATGAAATTTCATAGAAATCACATCGTTTTCAGAACTTCCACCTGGTTCGTTCGTCTACTTGGGTAGAAGGTAACACTCAAAGCAGTGGCAGTGGTTGCGTAGTCACAAATCTCGCTGGATTCCACCAGCTTCCGGCTGCAAATCATCACTGGCGCGCTAGGGTTGGACACCAGATTCGGCAGCGTACTCTTTCCCGTCACTGTACTGCGGTGAAACAGGAAAGTGCTACAGTGCTGCAAGTCTGAGCAAAGCCTGAGTGCAATCCCTCTGGAATCGATACCCACACTGCGATCCGTTTATCTGCAGCCCCGGCAAACACCCCTTTGGCACAGCGATTGCTTGGAATCTATGAACTTGTTGAATCACTCTCGCTGGTCAGGCGAATAATGGTTCAACTGATGCACTTTGAGGAGTACAACCATGGCACGGAATGACGCTTTACTGAAGCTTCATCAGCGTCTGGTTGAACGCCGAAATTCCCTCCGAGCCATTCTCACCCGGGATATGGCCGACTTGAATATTGGCGACACAACTGGAGATGAAGCAGACGCTGCCTTTGACAGCGGGGCTGAGGAAGTGAACAGCTCCCTCGCCGAGATTGAATCACGCGAACTGCACCTGATTGAGAAGGCGATAGCCAAGCTCAAACATGGCAGTTATGGCATTTGCGAACATTGCCAGCGGAAAATCCCTGTTGCCCGGCTCAATGCCCTGCCGTACAGCATTTACTGCATGGGCTGCCAGCGGGATATGGAAAAGAGCCCTGGCGAGTTCAGCAGCCTGAATCGACGCAGCTGGGATGGCGTTTTCGAGCATCACAGTCGATACGCTGACGAGCCCAGCCGGCTGGACCTGGCTGCCCTCGAGCGGGATTAACCCCACCTGAAAGTTACGCTGACACGGCGGAGTCACTCTCCGCCGTTTTTTTTTTTGCCTGCTGAACCTCACCTATTCTCCCGATTACGCCGTTCTGCCGTATGCCATTTCCACAGCTTCTACTGCCTAAGTGGCACCTGACAGGGCACTGCCGGGTATGATGGGGATGATGGTTTCCTTTCCGGCAGCAATCCATGAAGACCAACATTCTCCTCGCTACGTTTCTTACATTGCCGGTCGTCTGCCTTGCTCAGACGCCAACAACTCCGGTCGTCACGGATGTGGTCGCACTCAGCGAACGCTTCCAGCTCGTTTCGAAAAAAGTCGCCCCTGCGGTCGTTTCGATTGAAGCCCGCAAAATGTCTACGATTCCCAACGCCAAGAAGCAGATCGAGGATTCGGGGTCAGGTGTCATCGTCAAGCTGGACAACCGCCCTGGTTACTATGTGCTGACCAACAACCACATTGTCGAGAACGCTCCGCCAGAGAATATCATTCTGCAACTCGCTGACGGCAAGCTGCTTCAGCCGAAGAAGGTGTTCACCTACCCGCATGCAGATGTCGCGGTGTTGTTTCTGGATGTAGGAGAAAGCCTGCCGCATGCTCCACTGGGTGACAGCGATAAGCTGCAGCAGGGGAACTGGGTCCTGGCGATTGGCAGCCCGTTCAGCCTCAGCCAGTCACTGACACATGGTATTGTCAGCGCGCTGGGTCGCGGGCAGGTAAATCTCGGGTCGGAGATCCACATCAAGGACTTCATTCAAAGCGATGCTGCGATCAATCCCGGTTCCAGTGGTGGACCGCTGATCAATCTGCAGGGTGAAGTCGTAGGTATCAATACGGCCATAGCCTCACCAAGTGGCACCAGCAGTGGCATCGCGTTCAGCATCCCGATCAACTACTTCAAGAAAGCCGCCCTGCAACTGATTGACAAGGGGTTCGTTTCGCGTGGCTACATTGGCATCCAGCTGGCCATCTCGCTCGATCCCTGGGAAGCGCAAAAGATGGGACTGGACCGCGGATGGGGAGCACTGATCGAAGACGTTCGCCGGGATGGCCCTGCCATGGCTGCGGGTTTGCAGCGGGGTGATGTGATTCTCGAAATCAATCAGCAGCTCATCCGCAATGAGAATCACTGCATCAATACCATTAGCGCACTGCCGATCGGCAAGCCGGCCATGTTTGTCGTCTGGCGTGACCGTCGCCGACAGGTGGTACAGTGCACCGTGGAAGACTACGCAGTGAAGTTCCCCGGTGTGAAGAAGTAAACCAGACTATACCAAGAACGACGCTGATGTCGGCAGTCTGACTGCTGACATTGGTCCGAAGGCATCAAAAATGCGCAGCCATTGAGTGCCAAACTGAGTGCAAGCACGTGCACGCAAATGTCGCAAGTTGAAGAGAGGAAGTTGCACAACGGTTGAACGAACCCCTGTCAATCCTATAACTTCAATACCTCTTCCTCCTGAACACTTACGATTGGCATCCTTCTGGGAGTGACTCCATGGCAGTGCGCGTGGCGATTAACGGGTTCGGTCGTATTGGCCGCATGGTGATGCGTATTCTGGCCCAGCGCGGCGGATTCGACGTCGTGGCTATCAACGATCTCGACGACCCCAAGGGCCTGGCCCACCTGCTCAAGTACGACAGTGCCCACGGCAAGTTCGACAAGTCGGTCACCGTCGAAGGCGACGTCATGACTGTCGATGGTAAAGCGATCAAGGTGCTGAAGGAGAAGGTGCCCGCCAATCTGCCCTGGAAGGCGATGAATGTCGATCTCGTGATCGAATGCTCTGGCGTCTTCAACGACAAGGAAAGTCCCAAGGGTGGCTTCGGCGATCACCTCAAGGCTGGTGCCAAGCGGGTCATCATCAGCGCCCCGGCCAAGGGTGAAGACATCACCGTGGTGATGGGCGTCAACGACGACAAGCTCACCAAGGATCACCTCACTATCTCGAACGCCAGCTGTACCACCAACTGCCTGGCTCCCATGACTATGGTGCTCGACGAGAGCTTTGGCATTGTCAATGGTGTCATGAACACCATTCACGCTTACACCAACGATCAGCGGATCGCTGACCAGATTCACAAGGACCTGCGTCGTGCCCGTGCTGCTGCGGTCAACATCATCCCCAGCTCGACGGGTGCCGCCAAGGCCATCGGCCTGGTGCTGCCTCACCTGGCTGGCAAGCTGGATGGCTTCTCGTTGCGTGTACCGGTTCTGACCGGCAGCGTGACCGATCTCACCGTGCTCCTCAAGAAGGAAGTTACGGTGGAAGAAGTGAATGCAGCCATCAAGAAGGCTGCGGAAGGCAAGCTCAAAGGTATCCTGTCCTACAGTGAAGAGCCGCTGGTTTCCTGCGACATTGTCGATGATCCACACTCATGCATCTTCGATGGGCTGAGCACCCTGGTCAGCCCCAAGGGCAAGGGCAACATCGTCAAGGTGCTGGGCTGGTACGACAACGAATGGGGCTACAGCCAGCGCACCGTGGATCTTGCCAGCAAGGTCGCCAAGCTGATGTAGTAAGTCGCAAGGCGAGCGGGGGGCGTCAGCCCCCCGAGCCTTCACCCATGCAACTGACCCAAGTATATCTCCATTACACTGACTCAGGGGGCTGACGCCCCCCGCTCGCGTTCACAGTTCAAGGTCACTACCCATGCCCAAGAAAACCCTCACCGATCTGACCAACCTTGCCGGTAAAAAGGTGCTCATTCGTGTCGACTTCAACGTGCCTCAGGATGACGCAGGCAACATCACCAATGACCGCCGCATCCGTTCTGCAGTACCCACCATCCAGCATGTGATCAATGCCGGTGGGTCAGCTATCGTGATGAGCCACCTGGGGCGGCCCAAGGGTGACCCCAAGAAGGATGCCCTGTTTAAAATGGACAAAGTCGCTGTTCGTCTGGGTGAACTGCTGAAGAAGCCTGTCAAGAAGGTGGATAGCGTCGTGGGTCCCGAAGTGACTGCAGCTGTCAGTGCCCTGAAGTCGGGCGAGGTGCTGGTGCTTGAGAACCTCCGCTTCCATCCTGGTGAGCAGAAGGGCGACGAAGCCTTTGCCAAAGAGGTCGCAGCCCTGGGCGACATTTACGTCAACGATGCCTTCGGCACCTGTCACCGCACCGATGCTTCGATGTATGCTGTGCCCGCAGCCATGGCTGGCAAGCCACGTGTGGTGGGCTTCCTGGTGGCCAAGGAACTCGACATCCTCGGCCAACTGCTGAGTAATCCACCGCGGCCGCTGATCGGTGTGATGGGCGGGGCCAAGGTGTCGGACAAGATGGGCTTCATCAAGAGCATGCTGCAGCGGGTGGACAAGCTCCTCATCGGTGGGGCGATGACCTACACCTTCATGCTGGCCAAGGGGCTGACCATTGGCTCCAGCAAGGCGGAAGCCGACAAGGTCGATCTGGCGAAGGAACTGCTCGCCCTGGGTGGCGACCGCATCGTATTGCCCGTCGATCATCTGACTGCCGACAAGCCTGATGCGACCGCGAAGACTACGGTCGTTGAAGGACAAATCCCCGCTGGTGCCTTCGGTATGGACATTGGCCCCAAGACCATTGCCCTGTATAGCGACTTGATTCGCAAGGCAGGCACCGTGGTTTGGAACGGCCCGATGGGCAAATTCGAGGATGAGCCGTTTGCCACCGGTACCAAGTCGGTCGGGCAGGCGATGACCGAGTGCAAGGGCACCACCATCGTGGGTGGTGGCGAAACCGCGGAAGCGGTGGAAGAGTTCGGCATGGACAGCAAGATGACCCACGTCTCCACCGGCGGCGGCGCGTTCCTCGAATATGTCGAAGGAACTCCGTTCAAGGCGCTGTCGGTGATTGACGAGTGATTAGAGGTACACGATTATTATCGTATCGTATCCGAGGTCTGCCGTTGCATTGGGAGACCTTCGGTCGAGCGAAGTGGCACGTTTAGGATCCCAGCCAAAGCATGTTGATGTTACTTTGTAAGTGAAAGTTGCAAACATAACAGGTATGATATTGCGTCGAATGCATTGAAAACGAGGCACGAAGATGATCCAGTTCATCCTGCTCTTGTTGCTTCAGCAACCAGCACATCCAACAATGGCTACTGACAAGATTGCATCGCTACGTGAACTACTTACCGTGGCTGAGCAAGCGGTTGGAGGAGTGGAGGATGAACGCCTGCGCGTACGATTGCTCAGTCGTATTGCGACATTTTACGCCGAAGCTGGTCAGCGCCAGGATGCCCGACGATTACTTGATGACTCGGTCAAGCAGTTTATTCCAATGGTTAAAGCTGAGACCACTGATCCAGCCATCTTCTTCAAGAACTTTCTCTGCTGGAGTGATCTGACCGAGGCACAACTAACTTGTACCTCGCTGCCAGTAACCCAACGCTGGATAGACAGTCAACAATACGCAAGCAGGCTTTATCAATTGCTATTCTCGAAGTTGGTGGAAGATCTCCGATCTGACGATGCCTACTCAATCCACACGCGAGTCAAGACATCAGACAGGATGGGCGAACTGGGCTTGAATGCCCTTGGACAACTTGCAACGCACTATTACCAGCTAGGCAAGATGCGCGAAGTCGAGTCGATTCTGCAACAGGCGACTGGCAAAACTCCAGCAGTGTCACTCTTCTTTCGCAACGTCTTTGCCGCTCAAGCCGCCTGGAAGTGGAAGCAGGAACGTGTAGTCGCACAGTCGCTGTTGCAACAAGCGGATTACTGGCACCAGACATTCCTGCAGCAAGCAAAGTCCGAATACGCAAAGAAGGCACGAACAGAACAGTGGGCAAGATTACAATGCATGGCGGGCGATTTGAACGCAGCCCGGCAAACTCTCACAGCAATAGAACTCAAAGAGCCAATGGCAATCTCCATGCAAGTTGATGATCGCTGGTATCCGTTTGAGGCTTGTGCACGGGAATTGGCAAACTTCAGTTCACCTGAGCAAGTCAGGGAATTCCTCGCTAAACCATTCGGAAAGACAACACTGACGGAGCAGGCGATTGTGTTGGCGCTGGTAGCCGTAGGCAAAGATCAAGAATTCTTGAAACAGCCTGCTGTGGCGGAGCCGTTTTGGAAGTTAGCCGCAGAATCCATCCGAGACGAAACCGTTCATCACCCCAGAACGCTCGCACTGGTCTTCCATCGACGCGCCCGGCAAGACAATGGTGATAACTGGAAGCCGCGAGCACTTGCAGCCACGGAGAAGTTCCGACAGATATACACAACTTTCATGAAGGAGGCCAGTCCTGAAGATGTAATCAACCTACGTCTCACCTACGTGATTGATTTGCTGGAAATCGGACAACCCGATGCAGCTTTCGAAGCAATGAACCAATATGTACAGCAAATTAATAAAGCGACTGACAAGCGAAGCGCATCGGATTCAAGTCACTACTTTTCAGAGCTCTACCGCAACTGGCCGCAGCATCACCGCGAGTGGCAGCAAGCAATTTCAAAAATAGAAGACAAGTTGGTTAGGGCCGAGGCTTGCATCTACAGTGCACAAGGACTTCACAGGTGTGGCGTCAAGCCGCCTCGTGGTCTGTATTCTACCAGCTACTAATTCACTCCCCTCTGATCTTCGCCTGCTCCCCCCACTCGATGGCACTCAGGATCGACTGTTGCTCGGGTGCCATGGTTTGCGTGTACGCACGCTAACCATGCACATCCATGATGAGGCCCCATTCTCTTCTTTTGTGATGGAGAAGTCAATCGTTCGGAGAAGGCGTCTTGCCTCCGCAGCATAGCCAGCCGGCGTACCGGCAGACTATGGCACCCGTGCCTATTCGTCCGGTAAGCTCACGCCCACTGACCGAACCGGACCGCCCATCGGTGCGCCCTCAGCTTGCGAACGGCAGCCGCTGTTGAGACGTTCGATTCTGAAAAACCGTATTGCGGCCGCCGTCAGCGTCAGCGGATTGTTCGGTGTTGGAATCGAACGGCTCACGGCTTATCTTGGGGATAAAAACGAGTCATGAACGCATCGATTTCTAAGTCATCGGCCTTCCAGTTTTCACCCCGCTGCTTCCGCATGTAATAGAGGCCCAACACCTCAAGTGGGCCACTGCCTGTAACGCGTAAGTCGTCCTTCTCTGCAATCCAAAGCTCTTCGACATCGCCAACGAATCGGCGCTCGATGCGACAACCTTCCCGCAGAAGCGCAAGGTAGGCGGGAACCTCGGTGTTGCCGGCTGCAGTAATGTGCTCCATAGGCTTTCACAGAACTAGAAGTGGACAGATATATATCCGCCTATTCCCTGACACGCACCATTCTTTAGCCGCGTGACGCTGTCGCTAGGCTAACATGCTGTTTGTCCGCTGGCAACACAGAAGTACTCTACTGCTTTCCCGGCAGCTTTTGTGCTCGCTTGAGCGACATCAGGGCGTAGGCGGTGCCGTAGGAATAGTGGTAGTTGTAGAGTGGGTAGTCCCAGAAGCTGCCGTCTTTCTCCTGCAGGGGCAGCAGCACTTTGGCGAGATGTTCCTGGTAGAACGGGCGGTCCTTCTCGGGCAATGCATCAATGCAGAGCGAGCCGTAGTAGTGGCCGTAGAAGAAGAAGTAGCCGGCGATCTGGAAGTAGGCTTCGTGGGGCACCGGGCGTTTGCGGCCGATATCGAGCCACATGTTGCGGGCGTAGAGTCGGTCGAGCCAGGTCTTGTGGACGGTGTCGTCGATGGTCTTGTCGCCCCAGAGTTGCAGGGCACGGTTGCAGGCTTGCGAACGGCCCATGCTGCCGGCCGGGCGGTTGATTGGCATCATCGGCATGTACTTGAGGTACTCGCCGTAGAGGTAGCTGTTGTCCTTCTTGCGTTGCCTTTGGATGGAGGCAATGGCCCGCTTGACGAGCTTATCTGGTGCATTGATGCCCAGTTCTTTCGCTTCATGCAGGGCGATGAGCACGGTGGCGGTGATGAAACTGGTGGCATCGGAGGAAGGCTTCTGGGTGCCTGCCTTGAAGTCGTAGTAGCCCCAGCCACCATCGACCGATTCATACCGGCCGAGGAGTTCAATCTGCTTGGCGATGGCTGCTTCGATCTTCTTCTGTCGTTCCTTGTCGTCGGGCAGGCGTTTGTGCATGCGGACCAGGGCCTTGATGCCATAGGCGTGGCCCCAGATGTTGTAAATGACATCGGGGGTATCGCGACGAAGATCGGGGAGCTTCTCGAAGATCCACTTTTCGCCTTGCTCGAGAGCCCTGACAGCAGCGGGGTCGCCGGTGGCCGTTTCGCAGAGGGCACAGACGACGAGGGCGGTGCATCCGCCGCGGTAAGCCAGGTGCGAAGCGGGGGTGGGGGCGTAGATGTTCAAGTCTTTGGTGTTGCGGGCGTTGCCCCAGGAGCCATCCTTGTTCTGGTTTTCCAGGAGGTAGGCGATGCCTCGCTTAATGGCGTTGTCGATTTCGCCAGAGGAGGCGGGGTTCTCGACCTTTTTGGGCTTGGGCAACTCGTCCTTCTTCGCATCATCCTTTTTGGCAGGCTCCGTCTTTTTCGCGGGAGCATCGTCATAACAGGGAAGGAACAGTGTCAGACTGAGAAGGTAAGCCTGGATCATGTACAGTCCCTGGATAACGGAGAAATCTACCGGGGAATTCTATCACTGCAGGCCAGAAGGTCAGCCGGGGACACTATTATGAGAGGTTATTCCACTTTTAGTCCTGTGTCCTGAGTGCTAAGGGGTTGTGGCTTGGCAGGAGCTTCGCCCTCCCACTGTGGAGAGATTGGCATTCACTTAGCACTCTGAATTCCCAGTACCCTGGGCCGAATATCGGGTATAATCTCTATGAATGTCATTTGAGGTGGGTATGAGCAAATCAGCACAGTTGCCCCGTATTCGGTCCAAGGCCCGGCCTGCGGACCAGCGGCCACGCCTGGTGGAACGGGAACTGGAACGAGCCCAGGTGCGGCTTCGGACCGTTGATACGCTCTACGCGATTTGCCTGCTTGTTGGTGGACTGCTGACATTTCTGCTCATCACCATTGGTCTCGATTATTGGCTGCACCTTTCCGATGGCTCTCGCCAGGTGATGTGGGGCATCGCAGGTGCAGGGGCGCTGGCGTTCATTGGCTGGCGCATTGTGCGGCCACTCATGAAGCATATCAATCCCTACTTTACAGCCCGCATGATCGAGAAATCGACGCCCGGCAGCAGGAACGGCATCATCAACTGGCTCGATCTTCGTGATACGTCGGTCAGTCCCCTGATTCGAGATTCCCTCAGTCGGCGAGCGGTTCATGAACTCGATTCAGCCAACATGGAAGAAGCGATACCTACGCGCAAGCCGGTCCGCACGGGTTTGATCCTGGGTGGCATCTTTCTGGTGCTCATTGCGCTGGCACTGCTGTTGCCTGATCAGATTGGCAGCCTGTTCCAGCGGGCGATCTTCCCGTTCAAGCCTACGATCATCCCGACGCATACCCGGCTGGAAGTGCTGACACCCTTTGTGGAGCCCGTGCCCGAAGTGGAAGTAGACACGCTGCCTATCCGTGAAATCCAGGTGGAACGGGGCCAGCCGGTCGAATTCCGCGTGCAGACGCATGGACAGGTACCACAGGAAGTGGTGATGGAATCACAGGCGGCAGGTGATCGGCAATCGATCGTCAAGCCCATGCGGCAGGACAAGAAGGGGGACAGCAGCCAGCCCTGGCGTCTGGCTCTTTCGAGCAGCGACATTCCTGTCGATGGGTTTCTGTTCTGGTTCCGCGCCAACGATGGTGCTACCCGCAAGTTCAAACTGGTTGTGACGTCAAAAACGCCACCTTCGGTGAGTGATCTGGAAGTAAAGCTGACGTTCCCGGCATATACGAAGCGTCGTCCAGCTTTGCAGGGCATGGGACCGATCAAGGCTCTTGTTGGCACCCAGGTGGAACTGACGGTTCAGGCAGATCGCCCGGTGGCTGATGGCGTTTTACAGGTGATTGAAGAAGTGGTGGATGCTGCGGGGAACATCAGCACGACCAATCATCCGCCGCAAAAGCTGCAGCGAGCCGCCGGTGAAGCCAGTGATGACAGCAAACTGTCGTTGGCTGAGCCGTGGTCACTGGTGAAGAAGTACATTTCGAATGACACAAAGAACCATCGCTTCTTTTATCAGCTGACGCTGGTCGGGGTTAACGGGCTGACAGGCACCTCTCCCCGATACCCTCTCGAAGTGGGTACTGATATGGCGCCGCGGATTGAGATCACGCGGGTGAATGACAAACCACTGGCCAAGGATCAGGATGAGCTGGAAGTGGAAGCCAACGCGGTGGTGCTGTTCGCAGGCATTGCTCATGATGACATTGCGATGAATTCTGTTTCGTTCAAGCTGAAAAGCAACGATGGGCGAGATCTCTTCTTCGTGGGTACGCCTCCCGCAACGAGAAACATGCAGCGAGCGACCGGTTTTTCACCCCGGCCCGAGGACTTTCTGTTGACACTCGATCTGGGCAAGCTCACGTATGACGAGTCTGGCAAGGCAACCAAACCTGTTCAGTTGAAACCAGGTACGGTCGTCGAGGTCGTGGTGGAAGGCAGCGATTACGCCGAGCCCAAGCCTAACGTGGGTACTTCGCAACTCTTCAAGCTCAAGCTGAAGGGCGATGCCTCGAACGAGCAGCGCAAGCAGCAGGAGAAGAAGGCCCAGGACAAGCAGCAACAGCACGACCAGCAGAAAAAGGAAAAACAGGACCAGCAGCCGGAGAACAAGGACGACAAGAACGAAGACAAGGGTGACAAGGGCACCGAGAAGGGTGACAAGGGTTCCGAGAAGGGTGACAAGGGCACCGAGAAGGGCGACAAGGGTTCCGAGAAGGGTGACAAGGGCACCGAGAAGGGTGACCAGGGCACCGAAAAGGGCGACAAGGGCACCGAGAAGGGTGACAAGGGCACCGAGAAGGGCGACAAGGGCACCGAGAAGGGCGACAAGGGTTCGGAGAAGGGCGACAAGGGTTCCGAGAAGGGTGACAAGGGCACCGAGAAGGGTGACCAGGGCACCGAGAAGGGCGACAAGGGTTCGGAGAAGGGTGACAAGGGCACCGAGAAGGGTGACAAGGGTTCCGAGAAGGGTGACAAGGGTTCCGAGAAGGGTGACCAGGGCACCGAGAAGGGCGACAAGGGTTCCGAGAAGGGCGACAAGGGTTCCGAGAAGGGTGACAAGGGCACCGAGAAGGGTGACAAGGGCACCGAGAAGGGTGACAAGGGCACCGAGAAGGGTGACAAGGGCACCGAGAAGGGTGACAAGGGTTCCGAGAAAGGTGACAAGGGTTCCGAGAAAGGTGACAAGGGCACCGAGAAGGGCGACAAGGGTTCCGAGAAGGGTGACAAGGGCACCGAAAAGGGCGACAAGGGCACCGAGAAGGGTGACAAGGGTTCCGAGAAGGGTGACAAGGGCACCGAGAAGGGTGACAAGGGCACCGAGAAGGGCGACAAGGGCACCGAGAAGGGTGACAAGGGCACCGAGAAGGGCGACAAGGGTTCGGAGAAGGGCGACAAGGGTTCCGAGAAGGGTGACAAGGGCACCGAGAAGGGCGACAAGGGCACCGAGAAGGGCGACAAGGGTTCGGAGAAGGGCGACAAGGGTTCCGAGAAGGGTGACCAGGGCACCGAGAAGGGTGACAAGGGCACCGAGAAGGGTGACAAGGGCACCGAGAAGGGTGACAAGGGTTCCGAGAAGGGTGACAAGGGTTCCGAGAAGGGTGACCAGGGCACCGAGAAGGGCGACAAGGGTTCCGAGAAGGGCGACAAGGGTTCCGAGAAGGGTGACAAGGGCACCGAGAAGGGTGACAAGGGCACCGAGAAGGGTGACAAGGGCACCGAGAAGGGTGACAAGGGTTCCGAGAAAGGTGACAAGGGTTCCGAGAAAGGTGACAAGGGTTCCGAGAAAGGTGACCAGGGCGATAAGAACATAAACAATGAGCGGTCTAAAGAAACTGGCAAACAAGGCGACAAGGGCATGGCTGGCGGTGGCCAGGGTACCGAGCCCAGCGACAAGGGAGATCTCGACAAACTGCTTGAGCAAGTCGCCAAGGACGACAAGTCACCCAAGAAGGACTTTAATGTCAAAGCTGCCAAGGAGAGTGACAAGAAAGTTCAGGAAGTGAGCGACGAGGCGGCTCGGAAGCGTGAACTTGCTCTCGACAATCTGGCTGACAAGCTCAAGCGGGGTGACATCGACCGCAAGCTGGCAGACAAGCTCAAGGAACTCAATCTCACCAAGGAAGAGGCCCTCAAGCTCGTCAATAATAAGAAGCTGGACCGGGTCAAGAGTGCCAGCCGTGGCAGCGATCAAGGCCCCGGGGGCAATATGACCACTATCAAGCGCAAGCTCGATCAAGGTGGCGATCCGGGCCAGGATGTGCCAGATGAGCTTTCCTCGTCGTACCGCACATTTACGGAACGTCGAAACCAGCAACCGAAGAAATAAAGTACAACGGGCGTCAGTTGAGTTTGTACGCCCGCAAGCAGACCAGCGTCCCCTGGCCGCGAAGGTAGATGCAGCCACCCGAGACGACAGGAGCTGCCCAGGCGGGTTCGGGCAGGAGGGGTTTGTTCCCCGCCAGTTTCCTGCCATCCCAAACACTGAGCAGTTCATAACGCTCAGGGTTGGCGTTCAGCAGAAACAGTACGCCTTCTTCAGCGAGGTACAGGAATTTGCCATCGGCGTAGGTCAGGGTGCCGCGGCCGGCCAGGTAGTCGTTGCCCAGTTGCGGTTGTACCCGCCAGGTGACTTTCCCCGTCGCCCATTCCATGCAACGCAGTTCGGCTTCATTGGGTTGCCTGCCCGTGCAGCCATAAACATGCTCGCCGACGAGAATAGGTGTGTTCATATGGGCAGCAATGCCTTGTTCCCGTCGGCGCGGCACAGCTGTCCAGAGCGTGGAAACAGCGTCGTTCTTGAATTGCAGCAAGGTCGAACCGACGGCATACGATTCACTCAGAAGTATCTGGTCGCCTTTCACAAGGGCATTGCTGACGTTGACTGATTCAAGGATCCGCGCCCGGAATGGGTGACGGAAAATCTCCTTGCCCTGATTCGGTTCAAACCCTATGAGTCCATCACGAGCGAAGATCAGGCCATACTGTTTGCCTCCGAGCGTGGTTATCTGGGGAGAAGCATAACTTGCCAGGTCATTGCCACACTGGTACAGCACTTTGCCGGTTGTTTTGTCAAAGGCAACGATAGCAGAGCCGTTGCTGGTTGCTTCGCTCAGGTGTTTGTCCTGTTGACCAGCCGGGCTGCCACCAACATGAACGATGAGCTTGTTGTCCAGGATTAACGGCGTGCTGCCTACGCCAAAGAAGTTTGGCACCACGCCGAACTGAGCAAAGGTATCGACCTTCCAGACCAGCTTGCCTTCGGCCAGGGTGACGCAGTGGAGCATCCCTTCGGGACCGTGCAAATAGACATGAGTGCCATCGGAGACCGGGGTGGATCGCGGACCGCCATCGTAGTTGTACTTGTCCACATACGTGCTGGGATAGGTGAAAGCCCAGAACTCGCTGGCATCCGCCACGGAGACGCAGCGGCAGCGAACCAGGTTTCTGACTCGGTCAAAGATCAGACATTTGCCCTGCACGATGATGGGGGCAGAGTATCCTTCGCCGACGGGAAGTTGCCATTGAATAGCAGGGCCATTGGCAGGCCATGCCTTCAGGCCCCGTTCGGTGGTTTTACCATCGCCACCTGGCCCCAGGAAACTGGGCCAGTCTACGACAGGGGCAGCAGCAGCCTGCGGAAGGGCAATCGTCTGCGCAATTACATTGGTTGTGGAAAACAAGAGCCAGGCGATACAGAGGTTACGCATCTTCATCATCAGCAATGGGTGTATACTCATCAGGCAGTGTATTGACCCGCACGACGGGAGCTTTGCCCTGACCGCTGCCGCCGCCGGTATCCAGACCTTCCTGCAGTCGTCTCAGTTCTTCCTGATTGAGCTTGGCAGTGCCGACTGTGGTGAGTTTTTCCTTCTTCTTGACAGAATCCTTGCTGGTGACGCGGAAGTTAAAGCCAGCTATGCCGAGGATGTCGTGAGCCATGACCTGGGAACGTCGCACCCGTTTGCCATTAACATGGCTGCCATTGGTTGAGCCCAGATCGCGAAGCCAGAGTTTGTCACCTCGCATCAGCAGCAGGGCATGCTGCTTGGAGACACTCTTGTGATCGATGTGGATATCGCAGGTATCTTGGCGACCGATGAGAATGAGGTCCTTCTCGAGCGTATACTGCTTTCCACCATTGATGGCGACGAGCTTGAGAGGGTGCATGTAACTCTTCCAAACCAGAGCGTAACGCTTACAAACCGGGCGATTGCCGCATAGAAACGAGGCAGTGCTATTTACATCCTAATGCAT
Organism: Gemmatales bacterium; assembly: GCA_046350055.1. GTDB lineage: Bacteria > Planctomycetota > Planctomycetia > Gemmatales > HRBIN36 > JAEUIE01. The sequence goes on from JAXMBC010000001.1 coordinate 2,768,100, forward strand.
AAGTATGCGCACTGCATGGAAAAATCAGGGGAAACCGCATGAACCCGACCCGAAATGGGGATGTCACACCTGTGGCACTGCATTTGCTCTTACAGTGGCACACGCCCCATAGAAAGGTTGCTTTTTATGAAACCCTATGCCAATACAACCCTCGGGGGAGGTTCATCCGCAGGGCGTCTTGAAACCAGCCCTACCGAGGTGGTGGAAGTTTCGCTCCTTCTGTCACGTCATCAGGTCAGTCAACTGGCGCAGCAGGCCCAGCGCTGCGGCCTGACCTCCGCACAGTTCCTGCGTCAGTACATCAGCAACCTTTGCCAGGGGTGTGTCGAAACCGCCTAGTCTTCACCGATACTCCGACAAGCCTATCCCCGGTCATCGCAAGGTGGCCGGGGATGGTTTTTACATGGGCTATGTGCTTTCCGCAGTTCTTGCTGGCATCGTCATTATTCCTCATTACAATGGCACCTCATCTCATTTTTCCGTTTTTCCGTGATGAGTTGCTTCGATGCCCGATATATCGCAGTTGAACAAGCTTGCCCAGCACATCGGCACGTTTTATCTGGGTAAAGCTGAGTCCGTGCGCCTGGCCCTCGTCAGCATCCTTGCTGAGGGACACATCCTGGTGGAAGACGTGCCTGGTATTGGCAAGACGCTGCTGGCCCGCGTGCTGGCCAAAAGTCTGCGCTGCAGCTTTCACCGGGTGCAATTCACTCCCGATCTGCTGCCTAGCGATCTGACCGGTGCTGGTGTGTTCCATCAACCAACGGGGGAGTTTCAGTTCCGCCCCGGTCCAATCTTCGCCAACATGGTGCTGGCGGATGAAATCAATCGAGCCACGCCCCGCACCCAGTCGGCATTGCTGGAAGCCATGGGTGATGGTGCAGTGAGTGTGGACGGGCAGACCCGCATGCTCGACCTGCCGTTCATCGTCATTGCCACACAGAACCCCTATGAGTTTGAAGGCACCTATGCCTTGCCAGAGAATCAATTGGATCGCTTCGCTGTCCGCATCCGGCTGGGGTATCCGCCTCGTGAAGTGGAACGGGCCATTCTGACCCAGCACCGTGATGGTGATCCGGCGGATCGGGTCTCCCCGATTCTGGAAAAGACCGACGTGATTGCCCTGCAAAAACAGGTGCGGAATGTCAAAGTGGACGACAGTGTGGCGGACTATCTGCTCTCTATTGCCGAAGCAACTCGTTCGCGGGATGACATCCATCTGGGAGTCAGTACTCGTGGTGCCCTGACCCATTACCGAGTGTCACAGGCTCACGCCCTGATCGATGGTCGCGATTATGTGACGCCGGATGATGTAAAGAAAACAGCAGTCTGCGTGCTTGGCCATCGCATTGTTCCCAAGATGGCTTCCTCCACCTTGGTGGATGCTGGTGATGAGACCATCGCCAATGTGCTGCAACGCCTTCCTGTGCCTCAGTAAAGCTGCTCAACATGATCGAACAACTGAGTAGCATCTGGAAACGATTAGACCGGTCGCTGGAGAGACGCTCCTGGGCACCGACGGCAGAAGGACTGCTCTGGTTCATTCTCACGCTGCTGATCCTGATTCAGGGACTTGCACGCGGGTTTAACCTGGTAATCTTCATTGCTGCGTTTCTGCTCTCCATGTGGCTTGTGAATATGCTGGCCACGTTGATCAGTGGTCGCAGGCTGAAGCGGCTCAAGGCGAGAAGACGGTTGCTGGGCCTTGTCCATGTGGGCACACCTGTGATGGCCAGTCTGGAGATTGAAAACCCCAGCTACAATCGTAACCATGGTATCCGCATGATCGATGCGGGCAGCGACCATGCCCATCGCTTTGGCATCGGTCAAATGGAGCCCTTCCAGACACAGGAAATCAAATATCAGATTGTTCCGCGTCGTCGCGGGGTCTATCGCTGGCAGCCCCTGCAGCTGAGCACAGCATACCCTTTCGGCCTGGCGCGACGCATGATTCACCGTGCGACCGTGGAACGGGAAACGATTGTTCATCCCATGCTGGGGCAACTCGATATCAATCAGTTCCAGCGATGGTTGCGTCACAGCCAGCGTGTGGCAGCCATGCAGACAAGAGCACGGGCACGACGATCTGCTGCACCAGCAGACTTCTATGGCATTCGCAATTATCGTCCTGGCGACAGTCCACGCTGGATTCACCACCGCACGACGGCTCGTGTGGGCATCCCCATGGTCCGCGAATTTGAAGAGCCTCCTCAGGATCATATCACCGTCATTCTCGAAGCCTGGCTGCCCAGCAGTGAGAAGGACATTCAGACCGAGTGGCAGAAGAACTATCAGAAACATGCGAAGCAGCTGCGCCGGGAACACAAAACCTATGGCAAACCGACGCCCGCAGAGCAGGCAGAGGAAATCGCTATCCTCACCGCCCAGGCTGGTGTAACGGCGATTCCACTCGATCTGGTAGAGCAGGCTGTCAGCCTGGCTGCTACGCTCAGCCATACCTGGACACGCAAGCTGGGTTCCAACATGACGCTGGGCATCATCGATGCGGCAAGTGCATCGCTGCCTTGCATGGTGGAATGTGGCCCCACCATGCGGCAGTTGCTGCCACTGATGGATCGACTTTCACAAATAGAAGCGTCTGTTGATCCAGATCCTACCCAGCTGCTCAACGAACTGAAGCACCACTCGCTGGGTACGGGTTCGATCCTGCTGATCTCCACCCGACCCAGCCCGATGGCAGAGCAACTGAGTCGCTTACTTAATAAGCCCGTGCAGTTGCTGGATGTGTCGCAACACCATCTCGTAAAGAGTTTCTTTTCCACACAGGCACGGGCTGTGATGACTTCCTCACAGACCAGATTACTTTGAGGGAGGCGGAGGCGTGGTCTCACCGGTTATGGGAGCGACGATCATCTGTTCGACCCGCAACTGCCGGTAGATCTCGTTCAGTCTCTGGAAGATCTGATTCGTTTTTACCGGATCCTGAGCAGCACTGGCTGCCTTGAGCTGATCCGCATTGTCGCTGAAATCTTTGGTAAGGGTGACGAGTTTGGCGCGTTGTGCTTCGGTGGCATTGGGCAGTGGCAGTTTGCCCAGGTAGCTGCCTGTTTCTTTCAAAGCGACACTCGCCAGTTCCAGGTCCTTCCAGCGGTCGCTGTAGTAGAACTCGTGGGCGGCGTTGATCTGCGACTTGCCCCGGGCCATGAGTTCCCCCATGGTAGGAATCACTTCTGGTGCAAGAGGCGTGAGTGATGCACGTTCAGCCGACTGGCAGCCACTCAGAATACAAAGTACGAAGAGAGTAAGTGAGCGAGCGGATACTGTTCGAACCATGGCAACCACCTGGGATGGGCCAGTCCGAACGGAGCGGGTTACTTTCCCGCAGCTACGCTGGGACTGGCGTAATGCGAATCCGACGTGGTCGCATAGATGTCCCGGGGCCGCTTGCGTTCAGCATCCGTGCACAAGAGGGGATCATCCGACCGACGTGGCGGGTTCGACCAGGCGGAAGATTTGCCCCACTGACAACCCACGGTGAAGACTGACAACATCCCAAGGCAGAGGATCACGCGGGTTCGCAGCATGGCAGATGCCCCCTTGGATTCCCTTACTACTGCCCCCGCAGTAGTAACAGAATCGTGGCTCTACCCAACCATGCGCCATTGTCGCCGACAGGTATAGGTAAAGTCCAGAGGCTGGATCACATTTTGCAGCAGGAGCCTGTTCCATCGCGTCGACGTGGTGCATACGGTACAGGTTGTAAGGGCTGTAGGATCGTCAACGTTTGCCCAGTCTCGCCATTTCCACTCATGTATTTCATCCGGCCGCACGCGACTGACTTCTAACTTCTCATCACCGCACATGTACATCGTCTGCGTGGTTCCTATCTTGAAGTATGCAGACGTGCAGGCCCTCCATCCTGAGTTCGCAACTTCATGTTGTTTGGCAAGCGTGTTACGCCGGTTTACGATGACGACTTCTTTGCCGACACGCGGATGTCGTTCGGCGAGCACATCGAAGATCTGCGCTCGCATCTCATTCGCGCTCTCAAATGGTTCTGCCTGGGCTTGATTCTCGGTTTTGTCGTTGCCAAGCCGATGCTGAACTACATCACGGCCCCGGTGAACAAAGCCATCAAGGACTTTTACAAGGAACGTCGAAAGACTGTCGGCGAAGGCGTAGAAGATCCTGCACATCGCCTGAACAATCCAATTAACCTGAAGTTTGAAATCCCGCCCGATGACATCCTGAAACTGGCACGTCGCATGTTGCCCCAGGCTCAGTTGCCCGAGAAGGCGCCAGAAGGGGCAAGTCCCGAACCGATCACCCTGAAGTTGCTCAACCCGGCTGCTCTCACCGTGCATGAGGTGGAGACGCTGAAAGAGGTTGACCATAGTGACAATCTGACCGCGCTGAGTGCCACCGAAGCATTTGTCGTCTGGATGATGGTCGGCCTCGTTCTCGGCCTGATTATCAGCAGCCCGATGATCCTCTACGAATTGTGGGCGTTCGTCGCGGCAGGGCTTTATCCGCACGAGCGGAAATATGTGTATTACCTGCTGCCTACCAGTATCGGGTTGTTTCTGGGTGGTGTGCTGGTGTGTCAGATTTTTGTGATGCCGGCGGCGCTCGAAGCATTGTTTTCATTCAATGCCTGGCTGGAGATTGATCCCGAACTTCGGCTGCGGGAATGGCTCGGCTTTGCCATCATGATGCCGCTCATTACTGGTGTCTGCTTCCAGACTCCGCTTGTCATGCTCTTTCTTGGAAAGATAGGCGTCTTTACATCTGCAGATTTCCTCTCGAAGTGGAGGATCGCGATATTCATTCTCCTGATCTTTGCCGCTGTGGTGAGCCCTTCCGTTGATGCAGTGAGCTTGTTCATCCTCTGGATCCCGATGTGCGGGCTCTACTTCCTGGGCATCTTCATGGTGAAGATGGTCGAGAAGCAACGGGAAGAAGTGCAACAAGAGGAACAGGTGGATGAAGTGCCCTTCGACCCGGATATGATGAAGTAAGGAAGTCTATAACACCTGACTAGCATTGCTGATTTCCCTTCTTTGCATGGGAATGTCACGGTAGACTGTAGTGGTATTCCTGGCGAGTATGGCATGCATTCACCTATTCTCTCTTTGCAGCGTCGCAGCTTTTTGCAACATTCCGCCTATGGCCTGGGGGCGCTCGCTCTGGGCGACCTGCTGGGCTGGGCTTCCACGACTAAGGCTCAGGATGGCAAGCCTGCAGGGGTGTTGCACCAATTGCATCACCCGGCCAAGGCCAAGCGGGTCATTCACCTCTGCATGGCTGGTGGCCCTTCCCAGCATGAATCGTTTGACTGGAAGCCCAAGCTCAAGGAATTGAACGGGAAGCCTTTTCCCGACTCATTCACTAAAGGCCAGCAACTCGCACAGTTGCAGAATACCAAGCTCCTGGCTCGTGGTTCCTTCGCCAACTTCGCCAAACATGGCAAGTCAGGACAGGAAATATCCGAACTGTTCCCCTCCATCGCCCAGCATGCGGATGAGATTGCCATCATCCGCTCGATGCAGACAGAGCAGATTAATCATGACCCGGCTCATGCCTTCATGAACTCGGGGTCGATCATCAAAGGCCGACCCAGCATGGGTTCCTGGCTGCTGTATGGACTGGGGGCAGAGACCGCGAATCTGCCCGGGTTCATCGTCCTCACTTCCACCAGCAAGGCGGGCGGAGCACAACCAGTCTCGGCCCGGCAGTGGTCCGCAGGGTTCCTCCCCAGCAAACACCAGGGCATTCTCTTTCAATCCAAGGGAGAAGCGGTTCACTATGTCGGCAGTCCGCCCGGCGTGTGCCAGAGTACTCAGCGACAGATCATCGATGAAATCCAGCGGATGAATGGCATCCTGGCTGAGGAAAAGCACGATCCGGAAATTGCCACCCGCATTGCCCAATACGAGCTGGCTTTCCGCATGCAGACGTCGGTGCCCGAGCTTACCGACTTCAGTAAGGAGCCAAAGAGCACGCTGGAGTTGTACGGTATCAAGGAACCAGGTGATGGCAGCTTTGCGTCCAACTGCCTGATGGCCCGGCGACTGGCGGAACGGGGAGTGCGGTTCATTCAACTCTACCATCGGGCCTGGGATCATCACGGCGAGATCGAAAAGAGCATGAAGATCGCTGCCAAGGATGTGGATCAGGCGAGTGCTGCATTGCTGACTGATTTGAAACAGCGTGGCATGCTTGATGATACCCTGGTGATCTGGGGCGGCGAGTTCGGCCGTACGCCGATGGGGCAGGGCAGTGGCCGCGATCACCACATCCTTTCGTTTGCCATCTGGATGGCTGGCGGTGGCGTCAAGGGAGGAGTAACTTATGGCAATACGGATGAGCTAGGCTACAGGTCAGTCGAAAACGTGGTGAACGTGCATGACCTGCATGCGACGATGCTGCATTTGTGCGGTATCGATCACCAGCGGTTCAGCTTCAAGTATCAGGGCCTTGATATGCGACTGACCGGAGTGGAGCCATGCCGGGTGGTGAGGGAAGTGCTGGTCTAAGTAATCAAGAACCTAAGCCGCTTCCTTCATCGTCTCCGCTGTGCCTTCCAGCATCTGCTTGAGCAACTTATCCGATTCCATGCCTTCGGCCTGGGCTTCAAAGTTCAGCAGCACCCGGTGACGTAGTGCAGGCAGGTAGCACGTCTTGACATCCTCCAAGCTGACGTTGTACCGCCCCGCCAACAGGGCTCGCACTTTAGCGGCCAACACCAGCGACTGGGCACCGCGGGGGCTGGCTCCGCAGCGGATGAATTGATTGGCCAACGGGTGGGCATAGGGCCCCTTGGGATGTGTTGCCAGGATCAGACGGATCGCATAGTCCTGGATCGGCGGAGCGATCAATACTTCACGCACCAGGCTCTGGTATTTGAGGATCGTGTCGCCATCCATCACCTTGAAAGGCTTTGGTGCATCGCTCCTGGTGGTGCGATCCAGAATGAAGGCAATCTCTTCCCGGCTGCTATAGTTCACTACCAGCTTGAAGAAGAAGCGGTCGAGCTGGGCTTCGGGCAGAGGGTAGGTGCCTTCCTGTTCGATGGGGTTCTGCGTAGCCATCACGAAGAAAGGTTCCTCCAGGCGATGCTGGGTGCCTCCGACGGTCACGCAGTGTTCTTGCATGGCTTCCAGTAGTGCAGACTGAGTCTTGGGGGTGGCGCGATTGATTTCATCAGCCAGCACAATCTGGGCAAAGAGGGGGCCTTTCTGATATTGGAAGCTGCGTTTGCCGTGTTCGTTTTCGATGACGATGTTGGTGCCAATGATGTCGCTGGGCATCAGATCAGGGGTGAACTGGATGCGGCTGAAGTGGAGGTCGAGTACCTGGGCGAGCGTTCGGACGAGCAGGGTTTTCCCTAATCCCGGCACACCTTCGAGCAACACATGGCCACCCACGAACAGGCACGTCAGCACCCCTTCCACGATATCCTGATGGCCGACGATGACTTTGCCAATCTCGGATTGCACCTGGCGAAATGCCTGACGAAACTCATTGGCCCGCTGCTCTAGCGACATACTGCACTCCCATCGAATTTGACATTCACCCCAAGATACCGTGTGGCGGGGGGAGATGCTAACAGAAACTGCTTCACGAGTTCATGCATTGAAGATGCGCAACCCTGGACGATTCACGTCCTGACAGATGCGCTGGTAATCCCAGATGGCCAGTTCAAACAGCTGATTCTGCAATGCACGTGATAGGGGACCGGGGCGGGTGACGACAATCAGATGCTTGCGATCTGATGTGAAGGACAACCCAAGCACAGCAAGACTGCCGGGTAAGCGAAGCAGGGGCTGCGACACTCCACAGTTCAAATCAAGCATAAAGATGTTGCCTGCCAGCCCCCCGTAGAGTAACCAGTTGCGTTCGGCGTCAAATGCCAATGCATTGACGTAGTTATTCGTCGTAACTGTTTCCCGAACGATAGATGCTGGTCCTTCGACCGAGACTGCCCAGCGTGGCCTGGGATATTCTTCCTGCGACTGTGCAATACTTTGCCATTCATACACACGCAAGCCATGGCTGGTGCCAACTGCTAGCAGCCCGAGTTCCGCACTGTAGCCCATGGCCATAATCTGCTCATTACTGTGCATGGGCAGCGTTCCTTCCTCTGCCAGCTGCTGTTTCGCCTTCATCTCCTGCACCATCTTGTCCATATTGTCAATCAACTGCTGGCGAAACTGCTCAGCATTCATCTCGGCACCAGGATCCTTGCGGTTCTGCTGGAACTTCTCGAACATCTTTACCGTGGCATCCAGGCTCTTCGTATGCTCGGCGATGAGTTCCTGATAGTTGATGCTGCCCAGTGCCTGTTTTGTCATGAGCTGTTGTTGTCTGGCAACCATCTTGCTCTGTTCAGGATCGCCAACGATGAGCAATTGGCGTGCTTTCCCTGTTGTCAGTTTCAGCAGATGAACTTTGCCTGTGACCTCAGCAATCAAGACATAGCCATCGGGATGCATAGCTGCCGACTGAGCATTCGCGACTTTGATGGATGACCGTTTCTGCCCTGTTCCCACATCAGTGATGTGGCAATCGTCGCTCCCGAGTGTCACGAGGAGCGTATCATCCCCACTAAAGCCAGCCCATATCACCGCTCGCTCATGAGTTACGGTGTAGCAATGTGATTTGGTTTCGAGATTATAGACATCCGCTTTCCACTGCCCTGCGGCTTGCCCTACGGCCAGGTACTTTCCTGAGGAACTGGCTGCCAGCGTGTGAACGCTCAGTGGCACCTCCAGACCTGCAGGTCGTGGTACGTCCCAGGGAGGTTGATACCGGAGCAACGGAACTGTACCCTGCTGCATGGCACTGCCCCAAGCAACGAGCAGCCCCCCTATACCATCACTGATATAGAAGGGCTGATGCGGAAATGGTTTGCCAGGACGGGTCTCCCAAACGAGCAGCTTGCCAGCGGAACGCAGATCCTCCTTGATGGCATCGATCTCGACGTTCTGCACTTTCTGCCTGTTCAGATTCGATTCCGCTTCGGGTATGTGGACAAAGTCCTTCCAACCCTCGGCATCGTTCTCGTCTTCCTCCTCCAGCAAGTACTCGTAGGCCGTCATCGCATTGGGCAATTCCAGAAGGCCGACAAACTCTTCCAGGGAACCGTCGGCAAACACAGGCCTCTCGGATGTCAGCAGTGCCTTCATGGCGTCGAGGCGATCCGGAGAGGGTAGCAGATACTGCCATGTTGCCGGCTGACCTCGCAGCTTTGCTTTCTTCTGGGCCGAGACAGGGCCAAAGTAATCGGGGATCGAGTTGTACTCGTCCACGATCTTCCCCTGGCTGAAGACGGTGTAGAAGAAGATGTCACTATCGTGCACACCAAGATGGATAGCATCTCCTCCAAGCAGCTTGGCTAATGCCTTGGGTTCTTGGTCGCCTTGTCCGTTGTTCTCCGGATAGACACCGACCCAGCCCCGGAGTGCTGGTCCAACCAGGAAACGTGCCTTGGATTTCTTCGCTACCTTGCCGACAGCAGCGAGCACGGCGTCTCGATCGTCGGTACGGAAGTGAACAGAACCGTAGTGTGCGCCCATGGTTCATCTCGAAAGTTACAGTTGATAACACTTCTGCAGTACATTCCTGACCTCATCCACCGGCATCACCAGGATGAGAGTCTGGCCTGCGGTGATCGGTTCCTGGCGTTGACTTGCTTTGGCGAGTATCCAGCAGCCCAGCCTCGTCACCAGTTCATCGGCACAGCGGTTAAGTATGCCCTGCGCCGTGTTGCTTACGGCCACTTCCATCACCAGGTACAGCGTCTGATCCAGCCAGAAGAGATTGAGAATACGGTCGCCAAACAGGGGCAGTACGAAAGCGGGTGCAATCAATTGTGGCAGGGCCATGGCATACCGAACACCTGCTGTCTGCTTCAGTGCACTTGCAAGAGCAGCATCATCCAGGCGAAGAATGACGCGCAGTTTGGGGTTCTGCTCGCGGGCAAGAAGGCCAATCTCAACATTGGCTAGGTCACTGCTTGTCGCTGAAACCAGTGCCCGTGAACGTGCGACGTTGGCTCGTTGCAGCGAAGCGGGAACGGTGCCATCGCTCAGCAGCACCGTCGCTCCCAGTTGGCGGGCCGCTGCGACGAAGCGCCCGCCTTCCATCTTCTCCAGAACCACCACGGGCACTTTTTGCTCACGCAAAGCTTCCACCACACGCATACCGACAGTTCCGAGGCCACAGAGAACGATGTGTCCCGATTCTGGAATACGACTGATGGAGAGTACACCGCGGAGCCTGGCTCGTACCAGATAATTGGTGAGTAAAGCGGTGAAGGCTGCAGTCAGGAGCAAACCGGAGAGTTTGAGGAAGCTGATGAACACATGTTGCCAGGGAGCAGGGTAGTCCTGCTCACGCAGGTCTGCCGAGGTGACCATGATGTTGAGCGTGCGAAAGAGGCCACGCGGCAGGGTATCGGCCAGGCCGCTGAGCCAGCAGATGACGCTGCCGGTGAAGATGACGCTGAAGAAGACGATGGCTGCCAGCTTGACGGGCCACTCGATCTCGGTGATGGTGGACCAGAGGGTGCGGCCGAAGCGTTTGAACATGCCAGCCCACTCAGCGATGGACTTGTCACCCTGGGCCAGTACTTTCACCTGGGCCAGTTTCTCCACTGGTCCTGCGACCAGCAATTGCTGCTGGGCTTGTAACTTTTCCTGCTCCGGTAATCGCTGCAACAGACTGATCCCCGGGTGCTCGCGAATCAGGTCTTGAGGAGTTGATTGCTGCAGTATGCTATCGTGCTCTACTTCGATGCGTTCAATCTGCCAATCGCTTTCGCCTGAATGGAAGCGGGTCAGCACGTCGCCGGAGAGTGCTGTGGTGGCCAGCAATGGCCCCGAAAGTCGGGAGGAAGAGAGAGCCACCACATGGTTGATGGTCTTGCTGAGCTTGTTGACAAGATTGTCATTGAAAAGTCGTACGATGATGCGGATCGTGGGATGAAGCCGACGGATTTCCAGGCAGGCGGCCAGGTTGTTGAGATCATCATTGGCAAGCAGGATGATTCCACGGGCTTCGTGCAGCCTGGCTTTTTCGAGTGTGGCTGGATCGCGATAGCTGCCTGCGATGAACTCCACCCCTTGGAGTTGTGGATCGTCCTGCCTGGCTTTGGAATCGATGGCGATTACCTTCCAGCCCAGGGCCACGCAATACTTCAGCACGGGCCAGCCGACCCGCCCCAAGCCGCAGACAATCACCGGCCCCGCATGGGAGTACATAGCTGCTTCCTGGTTGGATGAAGATGTTCATCACACGCAGGGATTGTTGTAGGAGGCGACAAGGTGCTTGTGCTAGCTGAAGTGAATGCAAAAGGGAGAACACCTTGTTCTCCCTTTGCAGCAATAGCGGCTATTTAGAAATGAACCAGCACCGTGTACTGGAACTTGATCACTCGTTCCTCATTGGGCTTGAGATTGATTGTCCAGGTCAGCTCGTTGCGTTTATTCACGGTCCACACCCCTTCTTCGCGGAGGTCGATCCTGGGGTCACCATCACCCTTAATGTAGTCGCCGGAGAACTGGCGTTTCGCGATCATCTTGACGTCGGCGGGGCGGTGATTGCAAAGCCGCAATTCGCCGTTTACCGTAGCCCGACGAAAGCGCTGGCCACCGATGTAGATGATGTCACGTTCAGCGACACCATTGGCCCCGGTCTGGTTTTCGTACTCGACATGCTTGGCCCGGATACTCAGAGCTTTGTTCACACGCAGTGTGGCTTCCTCGATCTTGTTGGTCCACAACACCTGCCGCTGACCACTGAAAGTGCCAGCGGTGGTGACCGTGGCAGGTGCGGTGGTCATGGGGAAGGGCAGCGGATTCTTGAACTTGAGAGCATCCCAGACATCGTCCTGCAGCGGTTCCCCGGTGTTGGGGTCAACTCGACGATTGTTGCGACCCTGGTGGTTGCCCCACTCATCGCGGTTGTCGGGGATGGTCCAGTCGACGATGCGTTCGTAGTCGGTAGATGCCTGGCCTGTGACCAGGGCGAGAGCGGAGCCTTTCTTGAGTGTGCGTTTGCCAATGGAATGATAGTTGAGATCGATGGTGTCCCCCAGGTTGGGAGCGACTTCCGGGGCAGCTGCACCTCCACCACCAGGTGCACGCATCTGGTATGCTGCGTTCTGCATCATGATCTGCTGTTCGTATTGGCCACCCCGACTGTTGAGTTGTTGAAAGAAGCGTGCCCAGGTCTGCGAAGCAGCCAGCGGTGAGATCACCTGGCTGAATTGCACGCTGGGGTAGCCACTGATCAGTGAGACTTCAGTATCTGACAAGTCGGCTAATTCATTGCGAATGACGGCATGCTGCTCGATAGTCAACGACTTGCCGGTCGTCAGATCGACCTTGTAACTTGGTGCCCAGGAGAGACCATGGGCCAGATAACTGATCTGGGCATTCCCTGCTTTAGCACCATCCCCAGATACGAGGATAAGCACTGGTTTCTTTTGTGTACGAGGATCTGCTTTAGGTTCCCCCTCGACTTCCAGACCACCAATATCACTCTGATCGACGTAAGCAATGCCTTTCTCAGTCTTGAGGATGAGGAATCGGCTGGTTGGTTCTGGCGGAGGACGGTAGCCTGAGTATTCAGGAGGCGGGTCGATGCTTTCTTCCTTTTCCTTCTTCGGTGGTGCCTGCACCACGCCTGTAGTCACCGTCTTGCCATCGCGGCTGCGAATAGTGACTTTCAGACCATGGAGTTCCACCGGCAGATTGGTGCCCAGGGGGGCAGGGGTGGGCAGGGTCGATTCCCGCATCTCGACGCGTGATTCGGTCAGCCCGTTGCTTTCCACCCAATAGGTGCCGTGAATTGGTTCGGGGACATCGGTTATGCGATAGCTGCCCGTACCATCCAGGGCGACCTGCCGCTTGACGACCGCCAGGCCGTTCTTGAAGAGTGCAACCGAGACGACTTTGGTTTTGACTTCCTTCTCCGGTCCGGCTTCCGTAGCCATGGACATGCTCATTAAACACACCGCCACCGCTACTGCTATCCAGATACGCCTCATGGCCAGATCTCCGAACGTGGTTACTGCTTGTTAGAGTAACGACGAAGAGTGCCATACGACAGATTGAGTTTTCTTTACGAGAGGTGTCTGCTAATACACCATCGCGGGATAGATGGAGGGGATGTCCTGCAGTATCACTGGTTCATGGGCTATACCTTCCCCTCGCCATTCCCGCACAGACAATCTTTCATGGCGGAGTTCCAGATAGGTGCAGGCATCGTCTACCCACGACCCGGAATTCACGTAGCGGATACCATGGTGATCCACTTCATCGCAGGCGTAATGGGTATGACCCAGAATGACACCGGCAAAACCTCTGCAACGGGCATCAGCCAGGGCCTTCTGTCGGACTGCTGCTTCGATACCGAGCAGGCTCTTACTTTGCCGCTTCAGCCAGCGAGACGTGGGCTGATGCCAGCGCTGCGTTTGCCGATAGACTGCCTCTGCGACACAGCCCAGGCGAGTCATGTTGAGTGTCTGGTCATACTGATCGCCATGCAGGAGCAGGAAACGCTCTCCATCCACCATAAGTGTCATTTCAGTCAGCATTTCCACTTTGAGCATTTCGCTCAGCAACTGCCTGCTGCGACACTGGGGGGCGGCTCGCCTGGGGCGATCATGGTTGCCTTGTACAAAGACGAGTCGTTCTTCCGATGCGAGTTGTTTCAGACGATCGATGACAGTCCAGTCAGCCTGCTGGTACTGTTCGAAGTTGAAGTGGTCAACGATGTCACCATTCAGGATGATGTGTGAAAACGACCGTATTGATGATGAAGCAAGTCGCTGGAGCAGAAAAGGGTGCTGGCAGTTCCGTACACCCAGATGCAGATCGCTGAGAATGAGAGCATGCATCCTGCAGTCTCCTGTGCCAGAATGGAGATAGTGTTCCTATCGACATTCTTTAACAGGCAGCAATGAAGATGCGATGTGGGTTACGTGGAAGCTTGTGCAAGAATAATGCACTAATTCGTTGATGACTTCCAGCAACTGGCTACTTACTGCCAGCTGCTGTGGGCTGTACGGGCTCCTGAAATTGAGGAGCGATGGCAACATAGGGTTTGCCCAGCCACTTCTTGATCAGGATCAACTCACCTGCGTCATTTCCCTCGATGGCGTGACCGAGGAACTGCAGCGCATAACCACCCACAAACAGTGCTGCAGCCCATCCCCACATTGCAAGGGAAGCTGCGTCGAGCATCAGCGGAATAATGGCCAGAATAGTCATGGGGATGCCGACCATATGCAGCGCGAAACTGACAGGGTTCTGGTGGCGTTTCATCCACTCCCGCAGCCAGGTCGGTCCGAAGGGCGAAGGTACCCAGGGTGATCGTCGTGATCCCGTCTCAGCCATTTGTACACAGTCCCTCTGCAAACATCATACGAACAGTATAAATGGAATCAGATCAATGACGAGTCACTAGGCCGGGATTTGACTAATCCGCCCGGTAGGCGATGGAATCTGTGACGATCAGCGAATTTGGGTACTCGAGTTGCCTGTGCAGATTGCGTCAACAGTCGAGTACTTATAGCTGGACATCAAAGACTTTTAACGAAGCCGTGCAGGTGGCAAACGCAACTGCTCCTGCCAGGCTTTGAGCAGTTGCTGCTTTTGCTGCTGGATCGCAGGTTTGTAGGCCAGTGGCTGGCCGCTCATGACTTGTGGAGCTGAATTAACAGCAATGTTGACTGTGGCGGACACGCTTAATGGTTTGACATCTGGTACAGCACTAGTAGTTGCCCGGGAGTTGGTCGAGGCTAACGCCTGGAGTATAGCGGGTGCCGTTATGGTGGTCTTTGGTTTGACAGAACTGATGCCACTGGAGCCGGCGCTGGCATCAAAGGTGAGAGACCAGCTGAGCAGTGTGCCACGGTCGCCCTTGGCCTTGTCTTCGACTACCAGATTCCAGGTTCCAGCTGTTGACTGGTTCTTGAAGAGAGCCAGTGCCTGTTCCGGACGAAAACTGCCTGTGAACAAGCCGGTGCCTTGCAGAATGGATTTGGCAGCAGTGTCATCGAAGATAGTGTTGCTATAGCCTTTGCCACCACCGCCCCGGCGGCTGGCAAGGATGATCTCCACTCCAGAAGGGCTGCGGAGTTTGATGACCAGGTCTGACATCCAGCCATGAGAGACATTGATCTGCACTCGCACTGCACCAATCAGCATGCTGTCAGTCACCGTGATCGGTGCAAGGGTGGTGCTATAGTCGTTCAAAGCCAGGGGAACATTGGTAGCGGCGTAGGTATTGGTTGCGGTGTAAGTCACCGTGCCTGTGTAACGGTCGGCGGGCTGCTCGCCATTGGTGGCATTGTTATTCTGATTCAATGCATTGCCCGCGAGGTCGAGAATACCCGTATCCAGTGTCAGACTGTAATTGCCAGTTCGTGTCTGCCCGGCAAAGAGAATGTCAAATTGCGTATTGCTTCCTGACACAGCCTGCACGCTGTTGATCGTCAGACTGCCCAGCGGGCCAGTAAGATTCAGAACATCATTGATTCCAAAGCTGCCAGCTTGAATCGCTTCATTGAAGGTGACACGCATGCCAATGAGTTTGCTGTTGCTGATCAGGTTGGTGAGCCCGATCACCCTGGCGCCTGTCAGGTCCGGTGTTGGTGGAGGAGGTACCACAGGAACGCTGGTGACTGCAGCGCCCACGTTCAGCCGGCCGCCCTTGATCTTGCCATTCAGTGTTGTCAGGTTGTCTGCAGTGCTTAGCACCCGCTGAATCACTTGCTGTGCACTCCAGGACGGGTTCTGATCCCTCACCAGTGCGATGGCCCCCGTCACGAAGGGAGTAGCCATGGAGGTGCCGCTCATGTACCCATATCTGCCGCCCGGCAGGGTGCTGTAAATGCCTGATCCCGGAGCTGCAATCTCGACAGACTGGCCATAGTTCGACCAGGTAGCAAGGCGGTTCGTGCTTTCCAGGGCAGCGACGGTGACAACGTTATCCAGTGCGTAACTGCCAGGATACAGCTTGTAAGTGTCGGCATTCTGACCCAGGTTACCTGCAGCAGCGACATAAATGTGTCCCGCCAGCCCCGCATTGCGGATGCCTGCTTCCAGGGCAGAGTCGTAAGCAGGGGAAGTCCACGAGTTATTCGAGATGGTGGCACCCATCTGAACAGCGTAGTTCAAGGCCTTGAGGGCAGCGCTGGTGGAACCTTTGCCATTGGCATCCAGAAAGCGGAGGGCCATGATTTTGACGTTCCAATTCACGCCCGTCACACCGATGCCATTATTTCCCACCGCCCCGAGAATACCTGCTACATGTGTGCCATGGCCATTCTGGTCCATGGGATTACCATTGTTGTTGACGAAGTTGTAACCGTAGTAGTCATCCGTGTAGCCGTTGCCGTCGTCATCGATGCCGTTGCCTGCGATCTCGTTGGTGTTACGCCACATGTTGGCAGCGAGATCGGGATGAGTGTAGTCCACCCCGGTGTCAATTACCGCAACAATGGTGCGTCCGCTGCCCGTGGTGCTGTCCCATGCCCTGGGTGCATTGATGGTGGAATTCGGGGCAGAAGGATTAGTGATGGCCCACTGCTGATTCAATTGCGGATCATTGGGCAGGGCTTCCGCTTCAATAATGTAATCGGGCTGAGCAGAGAGGACACGCGGGTCGGCACTGTACGCGGCGATGGCATCTGACAGGCTGATGTTCCCGGGCACTTGCACTTCAAACAGACCAGGCACCAGACTCAATTCACTTGTCAGCGTTGTGCCTGCCAGGGCAACAGGGGTGGCTTCGGGCTTGAACTGTACCAGGAGATGATCTGGAAGATAGCTACCTGCCTGCAGCGACCCCGTGAGACCTGTGGCTGGTTGCAAACGATCTTCCAGCGATTCACAGGCCAGGCGGACGGTGCGTACGATGGACGCTGGACGTGGCTGGGTCATGCCAGTCTCCTTACAGGCAAGCAGTCAACGGAATCGTGCAACTACTGGATCATGACCCCGAAATGGAGCGATGCCACTGCGTTATTTCAATTGTGCATGGAGTTTCAGCGACGATCCCTACAGTCGTGAGAGACAGGCCGATTGTTCAGAACAAGGAAGGGATTGAGGTTTCGGTGGAAGGGCAGATTTTGAGGAATGCCCGATGCTCTACTCGGATGGGCGTGGGCGTTTTGTACTTTTCGACTCAAGTTGGCAGTGTCGGCGTTGTCCAGGGCCACGTATTCATCTGCTGCAGACGTACGGGGTCGGTTAGGTTGAAATGGAGTGGTGTTACGGTTATGAAGCGATTCGCCAGGTCGCGTACATCGCTTTCCCCTACGTCGGGCGGGCAGTTGACATCGGAAGCAATCCAGAAATAGGTGCGGCCACGCGGGTCAGTGCGCCGGTCATACTTTTCGTCGTAGGGGGCAGTGCCCTGAGCAGCCACTTTGACGCCGAGCGGCGGACCATCATCCAGTGCAGGGATATTCACGTTGAACAGTTCCCCAGCCCGAGGCTGCTGGGCAAGAATCTGCTCAACCATTTGCCTGCCCAGGACTGCAGCCTTGGGGAAGTTGAGCCGGGGGGGCTTTTTGTACTCCAGCGAAACCGCAATGCTGGTAATCCCGAAGAAAGCACCTTCGATGGCAGCAGCCACTGTGCCGGAGTAGAGTACGTTGATGCCTGCGTTTGAGCCGGCATTAATGCCGCTGACAACCAGATCGGGTCGCTGGGGCAGCAGTTGGGTGATGGCGAGTTTTACACAATCCGCTGGTCGACCTTCTACGCCCCAGCCGATGCGCTGATGGTGCTCATCAAACACTTCCTGCACCAGTAAAGGCTGCATCAGTGTGATGGAATGGCCAACGGCGCTTTGTTCTGTTGCAGGGGCGACGACAGTCACGTTTCCCACGTGCCGGAGCTCTTCCAGCAGTGCCCGGAGTCCCGGGGCGAAGATGCCATCATCATTGGTCAGCAGGATATTCAAGGGCATAGTTCTGGCATCGTGCCGCTGGACAGTTATCGAGGAACAATCTGAATCGTCAGTGTTTCGGCTGTACCCAGCGTGCGAAGGGTGTTGCCCTGGATGCCAAGCACTTCATAGGTAAAGGTACCGGGTGACTTGTTGAGAGTCAGGCTGTCATAGCTTCGCAGGGTATAGAACTGGCCATCCACGATGACCGTTACACTGGCGGGATAGCTGTTGACCAGTTTAACTGCACTGGTCGCGGTTGCACTTGTTCCGGGAGGCAATGGAAGAGCCATGGAGGAACGTGTGTTGTCGGTCGGGTTCAATGAAGATCCGCCGGGACGAGTCATACGTGCCAGGTCCTGCTGTAACTTGCCAATGTCACTTTGTGCCTGGATCAAATCCCGTTCCTGGGTGTCGGTTTTCTTCTTGAGTTCGTTAAGATCGCGGGTATTGCCTTGCACCTGCAGGTTGAGTTTCGTCATATCCTGCAGTTGAGTTGAGATATCGTCCATGCGTTTGGCGATGTCGTCGAATCGCTTCATGGTGGCGTCTTGCAATTTGGTTGCTGAATCTTCCACCGGCTTCGTAGCGGGCATCAAAGCACTGGTCTGGGTAATGGTCGGCTTGGTCGTCACACCTTCCTGGTGCAGTCTCTCGCAATAGGCCTGCATAGCCTTGATCGAGTCGTTCATCGACTGGAACTGCGATTTGGTATGCTGCGTGTAGTTGGACTGACTCTCTTCGAGAGTCTTCAGTCGGTTTTTTACCTCTGCCAGTTCAGTGGTGAGCTTCGAGAGCGAATCAGCCTGAGTTGTACCTGGCTCTACAGGCTTGCTGGAGGTATTCCACCGGGTGATGGGCCCAAAGTAGCCATCATCCTGAGCAAGGATTGCCGACGGCAGGCACAGGCACACGGTACAAAGGCTGTAGAAATGACGCATGATGAAACTCCTCAACTACATCTATCTTAACGAGGGTAGGAGCAAAAATCCCGCCATGCAAGCGGATTTTATTGAGGATGCACTCAATTCAGGTGGTGACGGGCGAAGGCAAGGCTGTCTCGCTTGCCTGAAACCCGCAGCTTTTGTGGGTGCCGTCGCAAAAGGGCTTTCGCTGGCTCGCCCCGCATCGGCACAGCGAGATATTTGTCTTGCCTTCAGGAATGGGGTAGGGGTTGCCCAGGTGGTCGGTCAGCTGGATAGTCACACCCTGATCAAGCGGGATCAGGACGGGGCCACTTTCGCGGCAACGGATGACGAGTGTTGGCTTGACTGATGCTGGCTGATCCATGGAGGTATCCATTACAGTTGAAAATGGTGAAACTGGTTCGACTATAGCAGCTATGGACGGGTATGCAATGAACTATCGCCGATGCACTGCTTCATCATGATTGAACAAGGCGAGTGCAACAATGGTGCTCGCTGCGAGTTCTTCATGGGGAAGTTTCCCGTCGAGCTTGCTTTCACCCACAGCCAGGATTTTCGACGCAGCTGCAGGGGATTGGCGATAGATGGTGAGTTGCTCGTCCCATAGCTGATTCAAGACAGACAATTCCTTCTCGGATGCAGGTCGGCATGTCACAGTGCGGAAGGCCCAGGCCAGTTTGTTCGACAAGTTCCCCGGCTGCTGGTGCATTCGAACTGCAAATTGTCTGGCTGCTTCAACCATTTGAACGTCGTTGAGCAATGCCAGTGCCTGCAGCGGTGTGCTCGTTGCCTGTCGGCGAACGATACAGACATTCCGCTCGGCGGCATCGAAGGTGATCATGGCTGGCGGTGGCACTGTCCGTTTCCAGAAGGTGTACAGGCTCCGGCGATAGAGGTCAGGTCCCTTGCTGCGATCATACTTCGGGTTGCCCATAGCCACTTCCCACAAGCCATCCGGCTGATAGGGTTTCACACTGGGGCCACCCAGCTTTTCACTGAACAAGCCGCTGTGGAAGAGGGCCTGATCGCGAAGCATCTCGGCCGACAGACGCCGGACGGGATAGCGACTGAGCAGCTTGTTGTCTCCATCTTTGGCAATCAGTTCTGGCGTGGTACGGCTCTCTTGGCGATAGGTGGCGGAAAGGGCGATCATCTTGAGAAGCCGTTTGATGTCCCAGGCCTTAGCCTGAGGATCGCTGGGCTGGCTGAATTCGAGGGCAAGCCAGTCGAGTAGTTCAGGATGACTGGGCCGGGCCCCTTGGGTGCCGAAGTTGTCGCTGGTTTCCACGAGACCGGTACCAAACATCTGTTGCCAGAGGCGATTGACCGCAATGCGGGCGGTGAGAGGATGTTGCGGAGCTGTCAGCCAGCGGGCCAACCCCAGCCGGTTGCGGGGAAGCTCTGGGGCCAGGGGTGGGAAGATGGCAGGGGTGTTGGCAGTCACCGGTTCGCCAGGAGAGTCATATGCACCACGTTTGAGGATGAAAGCAGGTTTGGGCTTTTCCAGTTCCTGCATCACCATCGCTTCTGGCACCTGCTTGACGAGATCATTTTCGCTTTGTCGCAGTTTCTTTAGCTCAGCTCGCAACGCTTGGCGATCAGCATCGTGATTCAAGCTATAGTGCTGCAGCAGCACTTCGATCTCCGAAGTGCTCAGTTGATTCACTGGTTTGTTCCATAGAGCGAGAGCTCTGGCAGCGGATGCGTCTCGCAGTGCCTCCAGAGGCGAAAGTTCCCGCTGATACAAACGCAGTTCGTCAACCATGCCCCCCTTGAAACCGTTGTCACGGAAGCGGTGGCCCAGTGCCAGGTTGGGTTCGCCACCTTCGTATGTGATGTCCTTGAACAGGTTATTGCGGACAACTTCGAGTGTTGCTGCTTCGCCCTGTAAATAACAGCGAATTCCCCGGGCCTGGCTTGAACCATCGTATGTAAGAACGACATGAGTCCACTGATTCGCTGGGAGAGTGGCAGTAGTGACGACCTTGAGCGAATTACCCGGCCACATGTGATGCAGGCCAAAGGCTACCCGGTTCTGCTCCAGAAGCAGTTCATAACCTCGGCTGCCTGCATCAATCGGGGCTCTGCTGTGATGGAGCACGACAGCTCGTGGAGTAGCTGCGGGAGGTTTGATCCAAAGAGAGATGGAAAAAGGATCTACCCTGCTGAAATGGCCTACGCCGGGAAAGTTGAAGCCATTCTCTCCATCAAGCAGCACAGCGTTGCCATCATGTCCTTCTACCAGCTTGGGATTCTCGTGCCCCTGGCCTGCGTGCTTGTTGTTGAGTTGTTCAGGTGTCTGGTTCCTGCTCAGTTCATCGAAGGAGTAATGTGCGACCATGCCATGGCGCTGCAGCGTTGATGGCTTGGATGCAAGCCATTGCTGGAATGCTGACTTGTTTGAACCCGAAGCAGCCAGTTTCTTTTCGAGCTTGCTGATTCTGTCCTTTAGTTCACGATGCAGTTTCTCAGTCTTCTCGTCCATGAGAAGGAGTGCAGGGACAGGCATGGACGAAGTGAAGTAACTCGTTTGCCCCGATTCATCGATGTTCTGAAAAAAGCTGAAGAGCGAGTAGTAGTCTTTCATCGTGAAAGGATCGTACTTGTGGTCATGGCAACGGGTGCAATCGAACGTCATACCCAGGAATGCGGTGCCGAAGGTATTGACGCGGTCGACCACGTAGGAGACCCGGTACTCTTCCTCGATGATGCCACCTTCTTCATTCTGCATGTGCAGCCGGTTGAACGCCGTGGCCAGCCGCTGATCGCGCGTGGCGTTGGGGAGCAGGTCGCCCGCCAGTTGTTCGGTGAGGAACTGATCATAGGGCATGTTCTGATTAAAGGCACGAATGACCCAGTCACGCCAGGGCCACATGGATCGGAACCGGTCCATCTGGTAGCCATGCGTATCGGCATAACGGGCAACATCCAGCCATTCACTCGCCATGCGTTCACCGAAGCGTGGTGATGCGAGTAAACGATCGACTTGACTTTCGTATGCTGTGGCTGAATGGTCTTTCAAGAAGGCATCGAGTTCGGTCAGCGTCGGGGGCAGACCCGTCAGGTCGAGGGAGGCGCGTTTGAGCCAGGTAGCCTTGTCCGTCTCAGCCTGCAGGGGTAGCGAAGCAGATTCCAGCCGATGCTGGACGAAGCGATCCAGAGGTTGCCGGCTCCAGCCTGTGTTTTTTACCTTGGGAAGTATTGGACGTTGCGGGGCCTGAAATGCCCAGTGTTCCTCCCACTTGGCTCCACTGGCAATCCACTTCTTCAGCAACTCCTTCTGCTTACTTGACATGGGCCGGTTGGCTTCAGGTGGTGGCATCACCTCCGTGGCGTCTTCTGAGCAGATGCGCTGAATGATCTCGCTCTCATCCGGTTTGCCTGGAACAATGATGTTTTTGCGGAAGGCGCCTTCCCTGGTATCAAGCCGAAGCTTGGCCTTGCGGGCACTGGCATCAGGCCCGTGGCAGTGGAAGCACTTGTCGGAGAGAATAGGGTAGATGTCACGACCAAAGTCAGGGGATTGGGCGTGACTAAACTGATGGAGACTACACAGTAACAATACTGCCATCACATAAGGCATGACGACTCTCATTGGTGGGCTGTCATCTTATCAGGTTGAAGGCAAGTGCAACAAGCGGTCTGATTATCAAACTCGTCCTGACGCGCCGTCGCTAGCAATGCCAACGTATAGCAAAGGACCTGGCCTCGGAGAAGCAGTCTGGTGTCGTTGCGTCGCCTCGTGGTCCCAGGAAGCCAGGCCAGTCTTCCCCCGGACGCGTGGACAGATCGGGAGACAGCGGAATGTTGGATTGAGCGAGTGAACTCACTTCGATGGCTTGATCCAGAGGTCGGGTACTGGCAACCCGTTTCGTGGTGTCGTGGAACGGGGCAGGCAGATACCACCAGATCCATAATCCAAAGGCTCCGGAGATGAGCACGAGAAACAGAATAGTTGCAATGCCCAGGCGTTTCATGTGAACCCAATCCAGGATTTTCCAGGGACGTGCAGTCTTATGTAGGTTCTCAGTACATAAGTCTATTTATTGCAAGCACTTACAATCATTGTCTAATATACACACTTCAGTAGACATTGGACCTTTCAAGCCTATACTATTTAGTAGGATATATCCATGAAAATCACCTCACAAGAAGAGTATGGTCTGCGATGCCTGTTGCAGCTCGCCAAGGCTTGCCCCGAGGCCAGTTTAAGCATTGGTGACATTGCAGAACGTGAAGGCCTTTCCACGCCCTACACCGCCAAGTTGCTGAGTGTACTGCGACAGGAAGGGTTTATCGACAGCACGTTGGGCCGATCCGGTGGCTATCGACTTGCCAAGCCTGCTGATCAACTAGGGCTTGGAACCGTCATGCATGCTATTGGTGAGAGGCTCTTCGATGAAGACCAATACTGCAACAAGCATGCTGGCACTGAAACAGCGGGTACCTGTGTGCATCTGGCTGGCTGTAACTTGCGGTCGCTCTGGCAAACGCTGGAAGGCTGCATGCAGCACATACTCAATGGCTTGACACTGGCAGATCTGTTGAAGACTGACACGCCTTGGCAGGATATCCTGCAACAGCGGCTTTCAGCACTGACATTGACCGAGATCAAGCCTTTGACCAGCAGGCGGGACGAATCGCCTCATCAGACTACGCTACGGTTGAGAGACCGCATCATGGAAAAATCACCAGTCATCACGCATTCCCTGGCAACTGACAACTAGCAACGGACGAAGACAGTAGAGGAGATCTCAGCCACTCCTCACGGTATTCATAGTTCAGGAAACCCATGACCACCGATACGCAAACACTGAATGAACTGGCCAGTCGCGAGTATAAGGAAGGCTTCTACTCCGAGATCGAGACTGATCAGATCGCACCCGGGCTCAGTGAAGAGACGATTCGTCTTATCAGCAGGAAGAAGAACGAACCTCAATTCATGCTCGACTTTCGTTTGAAAGCCTACCGCAACTGGCTGAAGATGGAGGAACCTCGCTGGTGGCCCAATCTGAACATTGGCCCCATCGACTACCAGGGACTCAGCTACTACTCCGCACCCAGCCTGAAAGTGGATAAGGAGCAACTCGACCAGGTCTTCGAAAAGCTCGGTATCTCTCTACAGGAGAAGGAACGCCTCACCGGTGGTACCAATGTGGCTGTGGATGCCGTATTTGACAGCGTGTCGGTGAAGACAACCTTTCAGAAGGAACTGGCCGAACGAGGCATTATCTTTTGCTCCTTCAGTGAAGCAGTGCAGCATCACCCGGCGCTGGTGGAAAAGTACATGGGCTCGGTGGTGCCCGCCAATGACAACTACTTCGCCGCCCTCAACTCCGCTGTCTTCTCCGATGGCAGTTTTGTTTACATCCCCAAGGGTGTGCGCTGCCCGATGGAACTCAGCACCTACTTCCGCATCAATGCAGCAGGCACCGGCCAGTTCGAACGTACGCTGATCATTGCAGAAGAAGGGGCCTACGTCAGTTACCTCGAAGGCTGTACTGCCCCCATGCGGGATGAGAATCAGTTGCACGCTGCGGTGGTTGAGCTCGTTGCTGCAGGCGACAAGGCCCAGATCAAGTACAGCACCGTGCAGAACTGGTATCCCGGCGACGCTGAGGGGCGGGGTGGAATCTACAACTTCGTTACCAAGCGAGGTATCTGCAAAGGCATCGCTTCCAAGATCAGTTGGACCCAGGTGGAGACCGGCTCCGCCATCACGTGGAAGTACCCGAGCGTGATCCTGCAAGGCAACGATTCTGTCGGCGAATTCTACTCGGTGGCTCTTACCAAGGGCAAGCAGCAGGCTGACACGGGCACCAAGATGGTCCACCTTGGCAAGAACACCAGCAGCACCATCGTCAGCAAGGGAATCTCGGCGGGCAATGGCCAGAACACCTACCGCGGTCTGGTGAAGATTAACAAGGGAGCTGAGAACGCCCGCAACTATTCCCAGTGCGATTCCATGCTGCTGGGGGACCGCTGCGGGGCTCATACGTTCCCTTACATCGAAGTGAAGAACCCTACCGCCAAGGTGGAACACGAAGCCAGCACCAGCAAAATCGGTGAAGACCAGATCTTCTACTGCAACCAGCGAGGCATCAGCACCGAAGACGCCGTCAGTATGATTGTCAATGGTTTCTGCAAAGAGGTCTTCAACGAACTGCCCATGGAGTTCGCCGTGGAGGCCCAGAAACTGCTGGGGATCAGCCTGGAAGGCAGCGTGGGGTGATGCCGCACGTGTTCAAGCATCGATAGCTTTCCGCACCGCGACTTGGCCGACATGTACACCATGTTTAGACCATTTCATAGAGCGAGGCTTGGGATGTGGAAGACGTAGAGTAAATTCAGACCATCAGGAAAGTCTGGCCCAACAAGCTACAGTCAGTGCAACATAAGACACCAATTTCAACAGCAAAACACCCAGAGAGACGAAAGCAGACGAATGCTCACCATCGATAACCTCCACGCCCGTGTTGAAGACAAGGAGATCCTCAAGGGACTCTCCCTGGAAGTCCGTCCCGGCGAAGTGCATGCCATCATGGGGCCGAATGGCTCAGGCAAGAGTACCCTGGCGGGTGTTTTGGCTGGCCGCGATGCCTTCGATGTTACCGAAGGCTCCATCACCTTCGATGGCAAAGACCTGCTTGAACTGGATCCCGAAGAGCGGGCCTGCGAAGGCCTCTTCCTGGCTTTCCAGTACCCTGTCGAAATCCCCGGCGTAGGTAATACCTACTTCCTGCGTGCTGCGGTGAACGCCAAACGGAAATACCTGGGTCTGCCCGAACTCGACGCTGCCCAGTTCATGAAGCTGGTCCGTGAAAAGCTCAAGCTCATTCACATGAGCGAAGAACTGCTCAAACGACCCGTCAACGAAGGCTTCTCCGGTGGCGAGAAGAAGCGCAACGAAATCTTCCAGATGGCTGTGCTCGACCCCAAACTCGCCATCCTCGATGAAACCGACTCTGGCCTCGATATTGATGCCCTCAAGATTGTCTCTGATGGTGTGAACGCCCTGCGCGACGGCAATCGTTCCTTTATCGTCATTACTCACTATCAGCGGTTGCTCAACTACATCGTCCCCGACTTTGTCCATGTGCTCGTCGATGGCCGCATCGTCAAATCGGGGGGCAAGGAACTCGCCTTCGACCTTGAAGCCAAGGGATACGATGGCATCAAGGCAGATCTCAAGAAACAACTGGCCACTGCTTAATCACTTGCACCACCAGACCAAGGCACCCTGAAGATGTCTCTCGTAGCACCCAGTCCCGAAGCTCGCGCCCGGCTCAGCCAGTTACTCCAGTTCCATGGCACGCTGGAGCAGGAAACCAGCAACACGGATGCTCCGCTGCTTCGCCGCATCCGCACCGCTGCCCTGGGCCGCATTGAAGACGAAGGTTTTCCCGCCCCGAAGGACGAGGAGTGGCGCTTCACCTCGCTAAATGGATTCTACACCAGTCAATTCTCCCTGCCGCAGCACGCACCGCTGAAGAAATCGCAACTCACGCCGGTCCTGTCGCTGCCCGGCACCCACCGCCTCATCTGTTACCAGGGCATCTGGCAACATGCATTGTCATCCGCCACCGAATTGCCCCGTGGCTGCAGCATCCTTTCGCTGAACGATGCACTGAAAACCATCCCCGATAAGGTCGAAGCCTGGCTCGATCGTCAGGCACACCAGCAAGGCAATATCTTCGCAGCTCTGAATTCAGCTTTCCTTCAAGATGCGCTGGTCATTCACCTGGGTCACGAATGTGTAGTCGAGCAGCCCATTCACCTGGCGATGGTGGAAGCTGGTGCAGGATATTACGCGTTTCCCCGCATTCTGTTCATTGCTGAGCGACACAGTCAGGCTACTATCATCGAGAGTTACCAATCGCTGGGCGACGCTGCCGACTGTACGTGTGCTGTCACTGAGTTTGTGATGGCTGATGAAGCCCAGCTGGATCACTACCGCTTCAACGATGTCAACCGCACCAGCTGTCACTTTGCTTCACAGCATCTGAAGTCCAAGCGGGGTACCCACTTCCGTAGCCACGCC
The DNA here is from genome assembly GCA_046350055.1 of Gemmatales bacterium. Classification (GTDB taxonomy): domain Bacteria; phylum Planctomycetota; class Planctomycetia; order Gemmatales; family HRBIN36; genus JAEUIE01. The sequence continues at coordinate 2,794,995 of JAXMBC010000001.1, forward strand.
TTTACCCTGGGTGGCGGACTGGTGCGGAACGATCTTTATGCCCACCTGGGAGCAGAGAACAGCGAGACCACGTTCAATGGTCTCTACACCGCCGATGGTACCCGCCTGGTCGATAACCATACTACCATCGACCATGCCATGCCCCATTGCAACAGTCATGAGATCTACAAGGGGATCATCGGCGATAAGGGCAAGGGAGTGTTCAATGGCAAGATCTTCGTTCGGCAGGATGCCCAGAAGACTGATGCCAAGCAGACTAACCAGACCGTGCTGCTCTCTGCAGATGCCACCATCGATACCAAGCCGCAGCTCGAAATCTTCGCTGACGATGTGAAGTGCACTCACGGTGCCACGGTAGGCCAGCTCGATGACGAGATGCTCTTTTACCTCCGCAGCAGGGGCATCAGCAAAACCGAGGCACAGTCCATCCTGGTCTATGCCTTCGCCAACGACATCATTAGCCGGGTGCATGTTGAGCCGTTGAAAGACGTGCTTGAACACCGCTTCCTCCAGGCTGAACCGCTAGAATAACTTCATGTCCCAGAAGCCGCCACGTACCCTGACTCCTGCTCCGTTCATCGATGTGCGGAAGGATTTCCCCATCTTTGGGCAGCAAGTGCATGGCAAGCCGCTGGTGTTTCTGGATAGTGGTGCCTCTACCCAGAAGCCGCGAGCCGTCATCGATGCGATGACTCGCTATTACGAAACCACCCACGCGAATATCCACCGGGGCAACTACCAGCTGAGTCTGGAAGCCACCCGGGAATACGAGGATGCCCGTGCCAAGGTAGCTGCCTTCCTTGGTGTAAAAGATGTCGCCGAAGTGATCTTCACCAAGGGTTCCACCGAGAGCATCAACCTCGTTGCTTCCTCACTGGGTCGTCTGCTTCTGCAGCCTAGCGACGAGATTCTCCTCAGCACGCTGGAGCATCATTCCAATATCGTCCCCTGGCAACTTATTGCCGAGCAGCGCGGTGCTGTGATCAAGGTCATTCCCATCTCTGATGCGGGCGAACTCCAGTTCGATGAGCTAAACACGCTTCTCACCAGCAAGACGAAGATCGTCGCTGTTACGCATCTCTCCAACGCTCTCGGCAGCATGATTGATGTGAAGACGATCATCAAGAAGGCCCATGCTGTGGGGGCAGCGGTAGTGGTCGATGGTGCCCAGTGGGTAGCTCATCATACGACGAACATTCCCGACCTCGACGCCGATTTCTACGCTTTCTCTGCCCACAAGCTCTATGGCCCCACCGGCATTGGCGTGCTTTATGGCAAGCGCCACTGGCTCGAACAGATGCCTCCCTACCAGGGAGGCGGGGACATGATCAAGCAGGTCTCCTTTGCCGGGACGACCTATGCCGAGTTGCCCAACAAGTTTGAAGCTGGTACCCCGCCGATAGCTGAGGCCATAGGTCTGGGAGCGGCCATCGATTATCTGCAAGCCCTTGGCATGGAACGTATTGCCGAGCAGGAACAGGCTTTGCTGCAGTACCTGGAAAAACGGCTTCGAGAAGTTCCCGGGCTGCGCATCATCGGGACCGCCGCCAGGAAGAGCGGCGCCGTCTCCTTCGTCCTCGAAAAGCCTGCCATCACCCCGTACGACCTCGGTATCCAACTCGATCTCTATGGTGTGGCAGTACGCACGGGACATCATTGCTGCCAGCCGCTCATGGAACGTCTCGGTTTGTCAGCGACTGTCCGAGCTTCTCTTGGCATCTACAACAACCGGCAGGATGTTGACGCCCTGGTGGATGCACTCCAGCAGATATGCAGGAAGTCTGCTCCCGCAACGTCTCTAAGCATCCCCATGGTAATGACCAGCGATGTCAGTTACCCGAAAGCCTTTGCAGCCAGCCCGCAGGCTGCTGCGGATGAACTCCTTGCTGACTTCGAACTTTTCGATAACTGGAATGATCGCTACCAGTACATCATCGACCTGGGGGCCAAACTGCCTGCTTTCCCGGAAAGCGAACGCATCGAGGAGAACCGTGTGCATGGCTGCCAGAGCACGGTGTACCTGTCGGCCCGCAAACGCCAGGGTACGCTGAACACGCTCGACTTCGTTGCTGACAGTGATGCCGACATTGTCCGCGGCTTGATTGCTATCCTGCATCGCCTCTTCAGTGGCCAGGCTGCCCGCAACATCCTGGCCTTTGATATTAATCATTTCCTCAGCCAGCTGGGCCTGGACAAGAACCTCGCCCTTACCCGCCGCAACGGCCTCGCCAGCATGATCAGCCGCATCCGAAAGCTGGCTGAGTACATCGAAGCATCCTGCGTTGAATGCCACAACTGTTGAACGGATTCTTACTTAACTTATGCAATGCTCTTCATGCTTTTGCGTTTGGCCGAGTTGCGAATTGTCGTCCGATTGATCACAACCGATTGGAAACTTATCTTAAGCGTGCTTCCATCACTGAGCAGGATACGGTGCTCAAGTGCATCATCGTTGACATCCACCTCGTCGTATAACCAGTGTCGATACGATTTGGTAAAAGGGAATGTGGCAGTGGCTGAGGTGCGTACCACAGAGTCTGCCAGAACATACACCAGCGACACCAGGTGTTCATCTTTTAAAAGCGTAATAAATGCTAATGGTATCTGCTGATTGACCGTCGTTTCAATTCCCACCATTTCAGCATCATGCAGATTTAGCCGTGACAACTGCCATGCTTGTCCGGTGAAGCAGGATCGCATCTTCTTGAGATGCTTTTGATATTGGAGGATGGCGTTCTGCCATGCGTTATCTGCGCGATCAGCTATGTCAGCATCGCTCGAGTTGAATTGAGCGAAAAGCTCCGGAGTGAAGAACTTCATCACCTGCTTAGAACGCTTGACGATGAGCTGTTTCATAGAACGCATGTCCGGAAGGAGGTCGATTCATGGGTTGATAGTGTGGCAATGCATGGCGTCCTGCACTGGCATGGGGTGGGCATCGCTTGGCAAGGCCGTTTGCCATATGCTCGATCTGTCCTGCCAGGCTGCGATTTGCTTGAAGCGATGCACCACAAACTACAATATCATATCCTAGCTGTCGTTGTAGTACGGCTTCTGCCTCCGTGAGCAATCGTCCGCGAAGGACAGCACCTTTCCTGCCAAGACTAGCCTCGTAGATTCGAGGCTTGTTAGTTGGCGCAGGTAATGTTGGCATTTCTATTCCGCCTGATTACCTGGACTACTTCGACAGCAACCCCGGCAGTTCGAACCCCTTCTCTCCGGTGAGCAATTGCGTACGGGCCTGCGTCTGCTGGCTCAGCCCCCACAGGCGGATGAAGCCCTTGGCGGCTTCGTGGTCGAACTGGTCGCCCTTCTCGTACGTCGCCAGGTGCTTGCTGTAAAGCGAGAACTCACTCTTGCGGCCGGCGACACTCACATTCCCCTTGAAGAGCTTGACCCGCACCCGTCCGGTGACAAACCGCTGGCTGCTGGCCACATACGCTGCCAGGTCCTGGTGATGGGCACTGAACCACAGGCCATTGTAAATGAGGTCCGCATACTCGTTCGCTACCATCGCTTTGAAGCGCATGCTGGGCTTGGAAAGACACAGCGTTTCCAACTCGCGATGCGCCAGGTGCAGAATCACCGCAGCTGGTGCTTCGTAGATCTCGCGTGACTTGATGCCCACCAGGCGGTTCTCGATGTGATCAATCCGGCCTACGCCATGCTTGCCACCCACCTTGTTGAGCATTTCCAGCAGCGGTACGCCGTCCATCTTCACGCCATTGACCGCCGTCGGCTTGCCACCTTCGAAGTCAATTTCAAGGTATTCCGGATCGTTCGGAGCTTTGCGTGGGTCAGCCGTCCACAGAAACGCCGCTTCGGGTGGTTCGAAATAGGGATCTTCCAGCACACCTGCTTCGACGCTACGTCCGAAGATATTCTCATCCACGCTGTAGGGGTTCTCTGCTGTGGCTAACACGGGGATGTTATGCTGTTTGGCATACTCAATCTCCTCGTCGCGAGTCATCTTCCATTCCCGCACCGGGGCGATGATCTTCAGATTTGGTGCCAGGGTCTGGAAGGTGACATCGAACCGTACCTGGTCGTTGCCCTTGCCTGTGCAACCGTGGGCCACCGCAACTGCACCGTGGGCCTTGGCGGTATCCACCATCAGCTTGGCAATCAGAGGACGGCCGAGCGCGGTCGCCAGCGGGTACTTGCCTTCGTACAAGGCACCCGCCATCAGCGAGGGCCAGCAAAACAGGTCCACAAACAGGTTGCGGGCGTCCATCGCTTCCGCTGCGACAGCCCCAGTCTTGAGAGCCTTCTTCTTGATGCCTTCGAGGTCTTCGCCCGAACCGAGATCCACCGTAAATGTGACCACGTCGAGGTCATACTTTTCCTTTAGCCAGGGCACCATGACGGAGGTATCGAGACCGCCGGAGTAGGCTAAAACGACTTTACCTTTGGACATGGAATTCCCTTTACGGTTGGCTAAGTAGAAGATGGTGCTGCGCAGCGTATCTTATGGTCATGGTCTTGCAGATTCCAGCACTGATCTACGAAGAGATGGTCGCCCACGCCCGCCGGGAACTGCCCAACGAATGCGTCGGCATGCTCATCGGCTCACGCGACGGCGTGGTACATGAATATCTGCCCCTGGTGAACGAGCACCCCTCGCCAACCACGTTCCTCACCGAGCCACGCAGCATGCTGCACGCCGAGAAACGCTGCCGGGCCCTGGGGCTGCACGTACTGGGCATCTTCCACTCTCATCCCACGGGGAGTAACAGTGCAAGCAAACGCGACCTTGCTAATCATTACAGCCCCGACGTGCTTTGCCTGATCCTGGCCATGGAAAAGGAGCCACCGGAACTGGCAGCATGGCACATGCTGCCGGAGACGTACAAGAAGGCGGAGGTGATAATTAAGTGTTCGGCTGCGGATAGCGTCGAGGAGCGCGAGTGGCTGAACACCATCCTGTCGCAGATTGTGGACGGCACGCTGTTGCGAGCCGCGTACTACGGCCAACTCGACTGCGACGCCGCACTCGACGCCCGAGCTGGCGACACCGAATTTGGAGCGGAGTGGGTCCATCAGTTCGAAGATGTGGGGCGGCGTTGGGCTGCGACGGCAGTCGCCGCCGAAATTCGCGAGGTGGCCGAAGTAATCCGCAGGGAGTCGTTCCTGGCCGTCAGCCGGGTGACCCGGCAGCACGAGATCGCCAGCTATGTTTCGGATGACTTCGACCTGATCGTTCGGGGCCGAATAGTCGGCATGAAGAGCGTGTTTCTAGAACGGCTTTGGGCTGAGTACGAGCGTGGGCAGTTTCCCCACCCACGCAGAACATTACACTCGAGCGGTGAATATAGTGGAGTGCATCAGCCACGGCGTGACAACTTCTGACCAGCCAAGCGACCGCTTAGCACTTGCCCGGCCCTCAGCCGCCGCCATCGCCAGTGATTACCACCTTCAGCAGAAGGATGCCCAGCAAGAGCATCGCAGCGATCCCAAGCACCGAACCAGTCATATCGCATCTCCTTCACAATCATTATACGCCGGGGTGTTGCGGTAGGCTGTGCAACTCCTGCCTATAGAATGATCGCATGCCTACCCATGTTCTCTTTGCCTTTGCAGGCCCCGCGGATGCCCCCAGTCTTCTTTCCAGCATCCCCTTTTGCGTGATGCTTCTCTCTATCGCCATCCTACCCCTCTTTCATGGCACGCATCACTGGTGGGAAAAGAACCGCAACAAGCTGCTGATTAGCGTCGTCCTGGGTGGCTTGACTCTGGGCTATTACTATTTTCGTCCTGCAGGGTTTCATGATGCAGCTGTCGGCCTGCCCAGCATGCTGAAGGCCCTGCATCATGCATTGTTCGAAGAATACCTGCCGTTCATCGTGATGTTATTCAGCCTCTACACCATCAGTGGTGGCATCCGCTGGGAAATTCGCATGAAGGCGTCACCTGCGGTGAATGTCGCCATTCTCCTGGCAGGAACAGTGCTGGCTAGTTTCATTGGTACAACCGGGGCGTCGATGTTGCTCATACGCCCGCTGCTCGAAGTGAATCAGTATCGCCAATATAAGCTGCATACGGTGCTGTTCTTCATCTTCCTCGTGGCTAACATCGGTGGCTCCCTGCTGCCTCTGGGCGATCCTCCATTATTTATCGGCTATCTGAATGGCGTGCCCTTCCTGTGGACGTTGGCCTTGTTTCCACACTGGGCCTGGTGTGCGGGGTTTCTGCTGGGTATCTACTTCATCTGGGACACGATCGTCACCAGATGGGAATCGGTTCCCACCATTGATCCGACCATTTTGCCGGATGGCAGCAAAGGGCGGCGGTTCATCGTCGATGGCAGACTCAACTATCTCTGGCTGCTGCTGATCGTTTTCTGCATCGGGTTGCTTCCCCCGGATAAGCCTTTCATTGGCACCAACTGGATCGTGCCTCGTTATCTTCGCGAAGTGCTCATGCTGCTCATCACCGGGTTGGGATGGTACACAACTCCGCATGCTGTCCGCAGCAAGAATGAATTCAACTTCACTGCCATCGGCGAGGTAGCGTTTCTGTTCATCGGCATCTTCATCTGCATCATGCCACCGATGGAGATTTTGAAGGTGCGCGGGGCTGAGCTGGGTTTGACTGAACCCTGGCAATTCTTCTGGGCGACTGGTCTGCTTTCCAGCTTCCTTGATAATGCCCCTACCTACGCCATCTTCTTTCAAACAGCCATTTCGCTAACACCTGGAACCACAGTTCCGCCCGATTCGCTGCTCATTCCGATTTCCATTGGAGCCGTTTTCATGGGAGCCATGACCTACATTGGCAACGGGCCTAACTTCATGGTAAAGAGCATTGCTGAGAATGCAGGCATCAAGATGCCCAGTTTCTTTGTTTATCTGCTCTACAGTTCGCTGATACTTATCCCCCTTTTCGTGGCTCTTACCTGGGTGTTTCTCCTGTGAACGAGCCGCTGATCACATTTGATATGCACCTGCATACCAGCAGGCACTCGCCCGATGGGCAGTCCAATCCTTTTTCGCTCGCCCGGCATGCCTGGGATCTGGGGCTTACGGGTATCATCATTACGGAGCACGATTGGCTCTGGTGCGACGAGGAGCTTGATGAACTGCGTGCTGCTACGCCTGGCTTGCAGATTTACAGTGGTGTGGAAGTCTCTGCCTATGAAGGGCATTTTCTGTGTTACGGCATCACCGATCCGATGAAGCTGTCCAAGGGGATAGCCCTCAAGGACCTCTGCACGGAAGTGCATGCCCAGGGTGGTGCGATCATTGCGGCACATCCCTATCGCTGGGGGCAAAATTTCGACGAGATTCTGGCCCAGGAACCGCTGATCGATGGGCTGGAACTCATGTCGTCGAACATGGATGCGGAGTGCAAACGCAAGGCCCGGGCCATGCATCAGGCCCGTACCGTGCCCTGGTCAGCCGTAGGCAATAGCGACGCTCATCAGCTCGAAGTGGTTGCCTGCTGCTACACGGTATTTCCACAGGCAATACGTGATCAGGCTGATTTGCTGGAAGCACTGCGCAGCGGGCAGACGGTGCCACGCGAACGACTGCCGATGGAAGTCAAAATGATGGATGACTAATTCTTCGGCCTGACGGTGACAGCGTTGATCTGCTCCTTCATCTGACCGTCCATGGGTACCTTGATTATCGACCCTTCCACTTCGACAATCTTGCCCACCTGGGAAGCCAGTTGCGGACCGGTGACGCTGTTACCTCGCAGGTAATGCACGAGCAGGCCCTGACTGTTGGTGAGATAGTAGAGTTGCGAGCCAGCGTTGTACTGAACTGCCTTATTCAGTTTGCCAATCCATTTGCCTGTTGGTGCTGCTGCTGTTGCTGCTGGAGACGCGATGGGCTGTTGTGGTATTCGCTGTTGTTGTTGCTGCTGTTGTGCTATGGGAGTGGACTGTGGCTGGTACTGCTGGAGTGGAGACGCAGCGGGCTGTTGCAGTTGCTGATCCTGATAGGTGGGTATCTTTACCTGGCTGGCTGCAGCCGGGTTAGTCACAGGTGGAGCAGGCCTGACGACTGTTTCCCTGGGCGGTGCAGCGACCACGTTGCCGAAGGTGGGATTGGGATTGCTCACGCTATTGCCAAAGGTGGTGTTCATGGCTGTGGACTGTGCCCGGAAAGCGGAGCTATCCCCGGGTACCCAGGCGAAGGCGTTGTACGCGGGAGAAAGGTACCCAGTCTGCTGCTGGGCGACAGGCTGTGCCGGTGGTTTCGCCTGCCACTCGCGGATGAACTCGAGCCGGTTCTTGGCAAGGATGCGGACGCTCATGACATCCGCTTCCATCAGGTACTGATAGCGCATGCGGGCATCTTCCCATGCACCGGAGCGGAGGGCCATCTGGTAGGCCTGATCCGCCGATTGCACCTGTCCCGCCAGTGCTGGGGGAAGTTGCTCTCCTTCGGGAACAGGCATGGAGGCTTGGCCCTGTTGCAGCCACATGCTGTTATTGCTGTTATTGTTGAACTGTGGTGGAGGCTGTTGCTGCTGATAGCCAGGTTGCTGATATTGGTTGAGTGGACTGGCAGGGAATGTCACCTGGGCTTGCCGTGCGGCATCCTCGACGCCTTCCAGGTCAGCAGTGCGAACGAACCGGACATCCTTGCCCGAGGAACGGATGACAACATAGTTCTTCACCTTGCCATGCACCATGATCTTCTTTTCATTGACGACGTCGACCTGCGTGCCCTTTTGCAACTTGGTGCCTGAGCCAACATATTCCGCACCCACGCCGGGCTCACCATCTATCAAGGGTTCAGTGAGAGATTTAATAGGCTGGGGAGCATCCTTGAAGTTCTTGGGTGGGAATAACATGTAGAGCGATGAGCTTGGCACGAGCGAATAGCAATTATCCGGTGTGGCAATCGTGGCGTATTCACTGCCTGGTTTGGGAATTTCCAGCAGAGTGACCGTACTGCCTGCAGGAAGTGTATTGCACACATAGGCATGGTCAGTCGGCCTGCTTCGTACCACCGTCTGACGGCGAGCACGGACGACGCTGCCAGATTTGATCGACTCCGTATTGCCCGAGACCGGGCGAATCACCTGTGGTTGCGGAGCATTGTATTGTGGTAGAGAAGGGGCTGACTGCTGTGGTGGCGGCGTCATCCCCGGGATATTGAGGTTGATCTGGTCCGGCGGGGGCGGAAGTTGAGCCTGTGCCGCTGAGCCGGTCACTACGATTATCAGCCAGACTAGAGAGTGGCGCATGATGGCCCCATCCTTGTTCCCATCAACTTGCCTGCCTTATAGAGAATTCCCGGATTCACACAAGACCAGTCGTCATGGTCTTGCCGCAGTCACGGTACCTGTCAGCCACTGAAGATGACAGGGAATGCTTGACAGTCACCTGTAAACTTGGCATCAATAGAGAGATGACATAACTATGTCACTTGGCTTCATCCCATGGCATCCGTCGCTACAGTGCCGCAGACACGAGTCTTACGTCCTGCCAGCAGCTACTTTCCTGGTGGCTATAGCGAGGCATCGGAGCGATTTCAGCAGGCGGCAGACGCAGCTCAGTGTGACCGTGATTCATGGCAATTGGAATGCCGAGGCCCCAGGGGCGAAACCCTCTCCATCGAACTGGCACGCTGGGGGAATCCCTCTGCAACTCGCTGGCTGCTTCTGACTACGGGCTTGCATGGTACCGAGGCGCCATTCGGGTCCGCGGTGCAACTCCGCCTGCTGGATGACCTGGTACATCGTGAGATGCCTGACGATACAGGTATCGTGCTGCTTCATGCACTCAATCCCTACGGCTACGCTTGGGTACGGCGGGCTAATGAAGAGAATGTTGATCTCAATCGTAACTTCCTGCTGTCTCACGAAGCTTATCAGGGTGCCCCGCCACTGTATCAGCACGTCTACGAGGCGTTCAATCCGCATCGGCGTCGGCGGTTCTACCACAATTTTTACGCTGAGGCCTGGTGGCTCATTCGTCGCCATGGGCGGGCAGCGTTGCAAAGCAGCCTGCCTGTGGGGCAGTATGAGTATCCGGAAGGGCTGTTCTACGGTGGTGCGAAACCAGCTCGCCTGGTAGAACTGCTGCGTGAGCACCTGCCTCGCTGGATGCCCCATGCCCAGGAAGTGACACACCTCGATTTTCATACAGGTCTGGGTAACTGGGGAGATTATCGTTTGCTGCTCGACGGTCCTCATGATCATCTGGATGCAGACTGGTTTCGCACGTGGGTTGCGTCTGAAAAGGTAGAAGCGGCCTCTATGAACAAGACTGCCTACTCGGCACGAGGTTCCTTTGGTCCCTGGATGAAGACCGTTTTGTTTCCGAAAGTCAGCTATCACTATGGTGCAGCAGAGTTCGGTACCTTCGGAGGCGTCAGGGTCTTGCGGTCACTGGTGAAAGAACTGCAGGTGCACTATGGCCTGCCACCAGAGCATAGACAGTATCAATGGGCCAAGCGGCTGGTGAGTCATACGTTTGTTCCTCCGTCGCTATATTGGCGACAGCGTGTTTTGCAGGATGGATATGCACTGTGCCTGTCTGCGTTGCAGAAGGTGCAGTCGCACCAGTCTTGATTAATGCTGATACAATTAACAGCATGGAACAGGCGAAGTCCTTTTTCTTACAGCTCCCCGCAATTAAGAGTTAATGAATCTTGTGGGTACTGCGATCGCCTATTTTGCACTGGATAATCCCATGTGCGAAAGCAATTGCTCAAACCGAGAGTCTGAGCGAAGCATCTCCAAGGTTGGATCAATTTTGAGATAGATCACAGCCCAATATCGCTCATCGCAAGCACGTTGTAGCCATTCAAAAGCCTGATCCGTATTACCAAGCACCGCATGAATCCGGGCGATCTCGAAAGCGTGGCTATATCGACTCGATTGAGCGTTCAACTCTTCCAGAATCAATTGCGCACGCGTTCTTTGTCCTGATAGTGCATACACATAGCCGAGGGTGCCACGGACTCGCGGGTGGCGTTGCCCTGCCTGAATCTGCTTCTCCAGGATACTCACAGCTTCGGTCATTAATCCACTCAGGGCATAGGCAGTTGCCAGTTCCACGTAAGCAAACGGAAAGGAGGGATCCAACTCAATAGCCTTCCTGGCGTTAGTAATCGCCTCCTCGAATTGCCCCAACCAGTTATTACTCATGGTTAGTTCATACCAGGCTCTTGCTGCTTGAGGGTCGAGCTGAAGTGCTCTGCGAATGAATGAGAGTGCCTCGGTTGGTCGGCCCATGGCTGCAAGGTAGAAGCCATAGAGTGTCTGATCGATGGGATGGTCCAGGCCGAGCTTGATGGCCTGTTTCAGTTCGCGTTCCGCGGCTGGCCAGTCCCAGTCATGAAAGAGATAGATGGTTCCCAGATTGGCGTGTGTCTCAGGCAGCGTGTTGTCAAGCGATAGGGCAATGGTCAGGCATTTTCTGGATTCAGGAAATGTCTCTCGCGGTCCACGGAAGATATTGCCCAGCACGTTATAACAACGGGCCAGGCCAACATAAGCCAAGGAGTATTCTGGATCTCTCCGAAGAGCTCGCTGGCAATACTCAATAGCTGTGCTCAGACCCTCTTCAGAAAACTTGTTCCAGTGGTACATGGCCTCGCGGTAGAGCAGGTATGCTTCCGGGTCTTCGGTGTAGCGTTTAGTAAGCCGTTTCTCCTCTTCACCTGTCAACTGTAATTTCAAATGGACTGCGACGTCGCGTGCAATCTGGTCCTGTACATCCAGGATTGCATCGAGTTTACTCTGGTAACGTTTTCCCCAGAGTAGATGATCTTCCTGCGGATCCACCAGAGAGATACTCAGCCAAAGGTTATCGCCGACTTGATGCATCGTGCCGGTAACAAGCATTTGCACCTTCAATTGCTGGGCGATGAGCGTGGCACTGGGCCGCTGCCGTTTGTAACAAGATACCGAACTGAATGGTCGTACCTTCAGTCCGCTGCGCCGCACTTGAGACAGGCTGATGATGAGATGATCAGCTATTCCGTCGCTGAGAAACTCAGTTTCTGTGTTGTTACCAACGTTTTCAAAAGGCAAGACAGCTATCGCTTCAACTGTTCGTTGTTCAGATTCATGACGCGAAGGAGAGCTGACCAACTGACGCAAGCTCAATGCAAGGTCTCGAGCCGAATGCAGCCGTAAGCTGGGATTCTTCTCAAGGCACTGGCGGATCAGGCGGGAGAGTTCATGGGGAATCTGCTGAGCGGAATGGTTTACCAGGCCCGAAGGTTCCTCGTACAGAATGGCGGTCATCGTTTCTGCAACTGTGGGTCGCTTGAATGCCCGTTGTCCACTGACCATTTCGAGCAGGATGCATCCGAAGGAAAACAAGTCACTGGGTACCTCAGCAGGCAAGCAGCGTACCTGTTCTGGAGACATGTAGCCAACTGTTCCAAGTAGTGTTCCCGGATCTGTTTGCAACTGCTGGTATGTTACGGTTTCTGAGGATTCCTTTGTTATTGCAGTGACTTTTGACAATCCAAAGTCCAGCACCTTGACTCGGCCATCAGACGTGAGAAACAGATTCTCCGGCTTCAGGTCACGGTGAACGATCCCTTTAGAGTGTGCTGCAGCCAGGCCTTCAGCAATGGCTGCAGCAAGGACAACAGTTTCGTGCCAGGGTATAGGTCCCTTGGTTAATCGCTCTCGCAATGACTCGCCTTCCAGCAGTTCCATGACGGCAAAGGGTATGGAGTTGTGCATTCCATAATCATGAATCGCCAGAATGTTGGGATGGGAAAGCGAGGCTACTATCTTTGCTTCGCGCTCGAATCGTGCCAGCCGATCCGGGTTGCTGGTAAAATGCTCTGGAAGGACTTTGATTGCGACTTCACGTGCTAATCGTGAATCTCGAGCCCGGTAAACAACACCCATGCCCCCTGAACCAAGCTGTTCAATGATTTCGTACGGACCAAGCCTGGTTGAAGGTGTTATCACACCAAGTTTCTCCAACTGTCTGCTGTTGAAGACAGTGAGTCTATCCTACTGGTCATACAGTGCCGTTACATCCAACGCAATCACGAAAAACCAGATCCATTGGTAAAGACCTGACATCTGCCTGAACTTTATCATCGTTCACCCGATCCCATAAGATGATTATTCCACTTTATCCTGATAGATGAGACATGGTCGATAATGCTCCGTTTCACAGTCTGAAAGTCGGCGACCTCACCATCGAAGGCTATTCCCGGGCCGCGGTGCAGAGTTACTGGCGTATTCCCGAACTCAAGCTTGGCTTCGATCTCGGTGCCCAGCCCTGGGAATTCATGAACATGCCCCTTTGGTTCATTACCCACGCCCACCTCGACCATCTCTCCGCATTACCCGTCTACATTGCACGTCGGCGCATGATGAAGATGGAACCGCCGACGATCTATCTTCCAGCGGAAAACCTGGACGATGTCAAGCGATTGCTCCTGGTCTGGCAACGGCTCGACCGGGGCCGTATGGCCTGCGAACTGCACGGAGTTCGACCCGGTGAAGAGATCGTGCTCGGCCGTGAACATGTCGTTACCGTCTTCCCGACAACTCACACGGTGCCTTCGGTTGGTTATCTCGTCTGGGATCGCCGCAACAAGTTGAAGGAAGAGTACCAGCACCTCACCGGTGAGCAGATTCGGGACATCCGTTTGTCAGGCACGCCGGTCACGCATGAAATCCGCACGCCCCTGGTAGCTTACACTGGCGACACCAGCCCCGCTGGCCTGGATGGCACGCCGGAACTTTACCGCACCAAGGTGCTCATCACCGAGATGAGCTTCATTCTCCCCAAACACCGGAAGGACAAGATCCACAAGTTTGGCCATATGCATCTTGACGACTTTCTCGATCGTCAGCACCGATTCCAGAACGAAAAGATCATCGTTGCTCACTTCAGCACCCGCTACCATCCCGACCAGGTGAAGCAGTATCTTGACCGGAAGCTCCCGGAGGGGCTGAAGGAGAAGATCAAGGTGTGGGTGTAAGTCCAAACTACTTCTTGCTCTCCACCGAAGCTGCGCCCTTACCCAGGTAGCTCTTCATATCGTCGTTCAACCAGGCAAGGGCTTTCGCATCCCCTTTCAGATGGGCGTTCCAGAACGCCAGGCTGCATTGCTTGATCTGCTTTTGAAACGCCAGATCTTGTTTCTTCTCATCACTATTGGCCCGGGCCATGCGGCCTGAAAAGATCATGTGGTCGCCATCCTGAAAGTTGATGAACCACTGCGGGCAACCAGTGATATGGTCAAAGGGAATCCGCCGGTCCGCAGCCTTGGTTTCGCCGATGGGACTATCGTCCTTCGTGCCGGTCATGTGCAACGTCGGCAGTTTGACGCCCTTGTAGGCTCGATCACGAAAAACTGCGGGAGGCACGGGAGCGGACATCGGCATCAGTGCCTTCACTCGCTTGTCGGCATATGACATGCCCGGTCCCAGCAGTTGCCCGCCAGCCAGCAGCGTTGTCTGGGCACCGAAGGAATGGCCACCCACACCGATGCTCTGCAGATTCATCCTGCCTTGGAGAGGACCAGCCTTTTTGTTGAGTTCCTCCAGTTGATCAAGAATAAAGGATATGTCCTTGGGTCGTTCGATGGCGTTCTTTGCATTGCCTGCTGTTCGCAGTGCCTGCATGCCGCCTTCACGCAGTACGGCACTGTCTGAGCCACGGTGTTGCGAGTGGACGACTACGTAGCCGTGGCTGGCCCAGTATTGTCCCAGGTAGACATAGGCATCGCGGTTGCCACCCAGACCATGCGACCAGACGATGACGGGGAAGGGACCATTTGCCTCTTTGGGGTAATAGATACGTACTGGAATTTCACGTTTCCGTGCGGCATCGTTCCAATCGAACGTGGTGCTGGTAAACGCCAACGGGCCAGGGTCGGCGTAAGTGGCGTGGTCTTGAACGGGGAGGAGAAGAAGGAGCGAATAAAGCAACATGGTAATGATCCGTGCGGGGCATGCAGAAGCAATTTCTGATCTAACCCCGCTTCGCTCATTTCTTCCGACTGGAAACTCTCTTTTTCACCAAATCGCGCTGCAGGTCGCGAAGTACATCTTTTCCGATCCAGCGGGTGGGCGGCACTGTTGAACCCGCCAACCGTTCAGCAAGGTCGATGGAAGCGGCATGCAGCACCGGGTTACGGCTGCCAATACTGCGTAATGCCCAACTGACCCCCTTCTTTACGAAGTTGCGTTCGTCAGACGCAGCGTCTTCCATCAGTGAAAAGCGATCCAGGAATGGCTCATCAGCAACCTTTTTGTCGTGCAGGGCAATGCTGGCGAGCAGGGCAAAAGCAGTTCGCTTCTCGAACTCGGGCTTACGGATAGCCCACTTGTCAATCATCTTCCATGCATGCGGGGTGCGGTCGAACAGGCAGAAGCAGGCGGTGTCACAGATGGCCCAGCTGTCGAAATCCTTGCACCAGCGATCCATCTGGGCCGGCGTCAGTTCCTCCGGTTTACCGAGGAAGCAGGACATCATACGAGCTTCGTAGACATCAGTTTTCCAGAGTTCTGTTGCCAGCGTATGATCTTTGCCCAGTCGTTTAGCCAGGGTACGCATGTTGCCGACGGGAATACCCAGCGCTTTGTTATTCGGAACGCCAAAGCGAACCATTCCCGCCTTGACCTTAGGGTCAGCCAGCTTCTTCAGCTCAGCAAGCACGGCATTGACAGTGGGCATGGCAAAGCACCTAGCCCCGAACGCGGGGCCTGACTGCTTCAAAGCCGGGGATGAAGTCTTCCTCAACGAGGGTGTTCATCAGCTTTTCAATCTCAGTCAGGTATCGGCCTTCCCCGGGTACAATGAAAGCGATGGCGATGCCGTCCTTGCCCATGCGGCCGGTACGGCCGATGCGGTGGACGTAGCTTTCAGGGTCTTCAGGCAAGTCGTAGTTGATGATGTGGGAAATACCTGTGACGTCGATGCCCCGGCTGACCACATCAGTCGCGACGAGAACGCGAATCTCGCCGGTGCGAAACCGGGCCATGATATTCTTGCGATGCCCCTGAGACAAATCGCCATGCAAGACGCCCAGGCGGTTTTTCAGGCTGCTGCGCATCAACATGCGGTGCAGTTGATCTGCTCCGCGCTTGGTGGCTGTGAAGATGATACATTGCTTGGGTTGCTCGCGAACCAGGACATGCTTGAGCAAGGCGAACTTGCGATCCTCGTCCACGGTGAAGAACGTCTGACGTATCGAATCGACTGTCAGCTTTTCCGGGCTGACATCGACCGTCTGCGGCTGATCCATGTACCGGAGGGCTAAACGCATGACGCCATCTGGCAGAGTGGCGGAAAGGAGAAGCGTTTGCCGGTCGGACGGGGTATTGCGAAGAATCCGTTCAATATCGGGACGGAAGCCAATGTCGAGCATGCGATCGGCTTCGTCGAGTACCACATAACGGACCGTGCCCAGACGCAGATTGCCTCGACGCTGCAGATCGATGATGCGGCCCGGCGTACCAATGACGATCTGGGCACCTTCCTGCAGGCCACGAATCTGCTTGTCGAACCGCTCGCCACCCATGATAGCTACACTGCGAATCCCCAAAGGCTTGGCGAATTTCAGTGTCTCTTCAGCAATTTGCTGGGTCAATTCCCGCGTCGGTGAAAGGATAAGTACCTGGGGTGGTTCCAGCTTGAGGTTCAGCTGATTGATGATGGGCAACAGGAACGCACAAGTCTTGCCGGTACCCGTCTGAGCCTTGCCAATGATATCCTTGCCGGTAAGAGCAGCAGGAATGAATCGTGCCTGAATCGGGCTGGGAGTGATATAACCAACTTGTGCAATCACATCCAGCAGGGCAGGGCGAAGTTGTAACTCGGCAAACAGGGTCACTTCCCGTGCAGGCTCGGAATTCTCGGACACGACATACATAGCATTCTCGTTTAACGTCTTAACTCATTTATAGAACGGCAGCAGGTGCAAAGCCAGCATTACTGGGGCTTCGCAAGGATATGCCAGGCTTCGTTTCGTTCAATACGACCAATTCGCCAGTCATCAAGCTCAACCGCTAGCGATTACGAAGCAGGACTTCTCATGTATACCGGACACCACGATGCTTGGGCAGGAAGAAGATGGGAAGTTCCTTGTCGATCTGTAACAATCCCTTGCTGGTGACGCTGAGAAGGCCGTTGCGCTGTTCGAGAAAGCCCAGTTCGCTGAGTTGCTGTATGGGTTGCTGGAAACGCTGGGTGATGTCGATACCGAACTTCTGCTGGAAATAGGCTTTCTCGACCTGGCCGGTTTTCAGCTGCAATACCAGTTCACGGATGAGACGTTCCTCGTTTTCCAGGGCCAGGGCACGGGAGAAGGGTAGCTTGCCAGCCTCCAGGGCACCCAGGTAAGTGTCCCATTGATCGAAGTTCTGGACATGCATACCGCCGAGGTGCCCAAAGCTGGCCACACCCGTGCCGATGAGGTCTGCTCCATGCCAGAGGGCATCCCGATAGACGAAAGAAACCTTGGCCCCTCGTTTCACGAGAGTGTAGGCCGATGACTGATCATAGCCGTTTGCTTTCAGTTCATCGACTGCGTACTGCATCCAGGCACGCTTGGTGGGCCAGTCAGCGAAATCGGGCACGTCTTCAGATCCTGGTTTATGCATCTCCTTGGAGAACACCGTGTTGTAGGGAAGTTCCATCTGGTAGATGGTGATGCTTTCAGGAGAGAGTTGCAGCGTTTGCCGGATACAGTCCTTCCAGTTGTCCCAGGTCTCGCCGACCATGCCAGCGATGAGGTCGATATTGATCTGCTCGAAACCGAGTTCCCTGCACCAGCCGTAGGCTTTGAAGATTTCGGGCGAGCGATGGGCGCGGCCATTGATTTCCAGGATTCGGTCCTGAAAGTTCTCGATGCCGAGGCTGAGACGTGTGACGCCGAGTTCACGCAGTACTTCGATCTTGGGTCGTTGAAGAGTGCCCGGCTCACACTCGAAGGTCACCTCGGCAGGATGTTCCCAGTTCATACGTGCCTTGATGCCAGCAAAGACTTCAGTGAGTTGCTTGCCACTGAGGTACGACGGGGTGCCACCGCCGAAGTAAACATAGTCGAGCGGTCGCTTGCCAATGTATCGGGTAGCTGTGTAGAGTTCGAGTTCCTTCATGAGCCCGGTGACGTAGTTTTCCACATCCCGGGCGTTCTTGTCGGTGTAGACGCGGAAGTAGCAGAATTTACAGCGCTTGCGGCAGAAGGGAATGTGCAGGTAGAGTCCCAGCGGCGTGCCTTCCTTCGCAGGCTGAGCCAGCATCGCTTCCACCTGAGGCAAATAGTCAGGCTTCCAGTAAGAGAAGGGCGGGTAGTTGGCAATGAAATAGTTGCCCAACCCGGTGGCTTCCTGGCTGCTGGCTTCGACGGTGGGTAAGGTGAGGGACATGGATTGACTCGTAAGGACTATTTCTTCTCACCAAAACAGTAGACCGTTCCATCACTGTTGCCCACGACCAGCCGGCCACTGCCGTAGGCACACGAAGCGGTGACCGAGGAGCCTAGTGGCTGTTGCCAGAGCTTGTTGCCTGTCTTGAGATCAAGACAATAGAGGACGCCATCGCCGGAAGGACAGTAGACTCGCTGGCCCAGAATGATGGGGGAACAATCGACGCGGCCTCGGGTTTGGAACAGCCAGGCACCCTTACCATCCTTCATATGAATGGCGTGTATCTTGCGATCGCGTGCACCGACGACCACGAGTCCATGGGCAATCGCTGCGGAAGAGTAAAACGATGCTGTTCGTGGTGGTTCATATTCCCAGAGCACTTCGCCCTTTTTCCAATCGATGCAGAGGAAGCTGCGTTCCATGTTGCCAACGTATATGCGGTCTCCATCGATGGCGGCTGAAGCTCCTGATGGGCCTCCCATCGGTACTTTATGTACCGCCGTACCATCTTTGATTTTGATGACGTGGAGCACACCGTCGCATCCTGCGACAAAAGTCAGGCCCTCAACAATGCCGGGCGAGCCGTTGATTGGACCTTCGATCTTATACTTCCACAAGTCTTTGCCCGTCTTCAGGTCAAGGCAATACAGGTGCTCGTCATTGGAGCCGATGAGGACCTTTCCATCGTCGGTGATGTTGGCCGAGGAGATAATTTCGCCCTGGGTGGTGAAGGTCCACTTCTTGTCGCCAGTCCTGGCATCGACAGCGTGAATGATGCCTTCGCCATCACCAATGACGACGATACCGTCCTTCACTGCAGCAGAAGCCTTCAGCTGAATGGCTTTGGTGGCATACTTCCACCGGGTGCTTCCATCCTTGAGATTCAATGCCAGGAGGTGTCCATCGACCGTTCCGAGATAGACCGTATCGCCAATGATGGCTGCAGTGGAATCCACCCCCTCGGGGACATTGATTTTCCAGAGCAACTCCGGCTTTTCGGGCATGGACGCCTGGGCCAGGTAGCCTGTCTGCAGTTTATCGCCCCGGAACAGGGGCCAGTCTTGTGTGGCGGGCTCAGCAGGAAAAGCCAGGAGGAACAGCAGTGACCACATGAATTGTCCTCGGTGGTTGCAGAATAGTATTCTCCGAAGAACCCAAGAGGGAGGCAATGGACGAATAGAAGGATGAGGATTCGATGATGACGACTCAGGTACATATATCATCCCCATGTCCATCAACATTCGCATTATTGATTGCACCACCCAGCAAGCCAGCCAGTTCCTGGCACAACTGCGTCAGCAGCTTTCGCCTGATGGTGACCTGGTGCCTGCCTCCGGCCAGGCGCTGACCAGGCAGGTCTTTGGCGAGGCACTCACACCCAATCAGAGTGTGGAACGTATCTGTCAGGCAGTGCGGCGGGAAGGCTTCGCAGCGGCACAACAGTTCTCGCAAGCCTTTGACCGCTTCGCACTGACCGAGAGTAATCTGCGAGTGTCAGATGCGGAGTTGCAGGAAGCTCATCGCCAGGCACGGCCCGAACTGCTGCAAGCCATTCGGCAAATACGCCACAATGTTCTCACCTTTCAGCTAGGCATCCTGAGTCACGATGCCCGGCTCGAACCCAAACCTGGCACTGAGATCACCCTTCGTTATCGTCCCCTTCGTCGCATTGGCATTTGTGTGCCTGGCGGAGCTGCTGCCTATCCTTCCACATTGCTGATGACTGCTGTTCCTGCTCAGGCAGCGGGAGTAAAAGAAATAGTCGTCGTTGCCCCGCCTACTGTGTATGGGGCTAACAACGTCGATGTGCTGGCTACCTGTCACGAACTGGGCATCACCGAAGTGTACCGTCTGGGAGGCGCCCAGGCGGTCGCAGCCATGGCTTATGGGCTTGGCGAGAAGATGCCCAAAGTGGATATGATCGTGGGGCCAGGCAACCTCTTCGTTGCCCTGGCCAAGAAGTATGTCTATGGCCAGTGTGGCATTGACAGTATTGCTGGGCCGAGCGAAGTGGTGGTGCTGGCTGATGCATCAGCCGATCCCTCGCTGGTAGCATTGGACCTGATTGCCCAGGCGGAGCATTCACCAGGAGCCAGCTTACTGATTACATGGAGTCGTCAGTTAGCTGAAGCAATCACGCCTCAGCTGGAGCGACACCTGACAACCCTGAGCCGCAGCGAACTGACGAAGGAATGCCTTGAACGATTTGGAGCAATCATCCTTGCCAGGGATGAAGCCGAGGCGCTAGAACTGACTAACAGCATTGCCCCGGAGCATCTGCACATCCAGACGACCAAACTTGACGAGCATGCTGAAGCGATCACGAACGCCGGGGCGATTTTCCTGGGTCCTCACACGCCGGTAGCGGTAGGCGACTATGCCGCTGGACCTTCGCATGTGTTGCCGACAGGAGGTACGGCCCGGTTTGCCCACGGGTTGAATGCCAACGACTTTCTCAAGCCGGTGAGCATTGTCAAACTGGACGCAGCAGGTTTGCAAGGACTGGGCGATGCCATCGAGACCATCGCCCAGGTGGAAGGGCTGACTGGGCATGCGAAGAGTGTGTCGGCGAGACGCTAACGGCGAGATAACGTTACCTTCAACTCCTTCGATTTCTCTGTCATGGTCTGCCATTCGGTGACGGTGGAAAGCCCATTCAGGCCAAAGACGCGAAGCCGATAGACATCTCCCTGGCGGAGATGTTCTATTTTGCACTGCCCGTTCGAGTCGGTTGGCAGAATAGGTCCCCAAGGGGAATCAACGGTGGCACCCAGCCGCTGCAGTTCCACTTGCACCCGTGCCTGTGGCACGGGTTGCGTGTTCAGATCAACAACTTTACAGTTGAACGATACATAGCTGGCAGGGATGAACTTCAGCTTGATTGGTTCGAGTTCCTGCTCTTTAAGAGACTTGCGTAGAGGTGCAAAGCCCTCAGCATCCAGTTCCAACGTGACCTCTTGATCCTTTTTCAATGGCAACTGAAGTGAGATGACTTTGTCTTTAATGGCTGTGGTGCCTTGCATTCTCATGACGATATCGGATTCCTGCAGTTGTTTCTTGTTGTGATAGAGGCGATAGCGAACAGAGGCGGGCAGGGGCTCATCGTTTTCGATGGCGAAATCCTGCTGGTAGTTTGTGATGCCCTCACCGACACCACTAATCTCCGTGACGGCGCGAGCTTGTACATTCTGTATGGGGTCATCCGGTAGTTCTGTGTAGCCCACGGTGACCGACACCATGCCTTTGGTAATGATCGGGGTGTTAGCCACCGTCTTGATCAGGACATCGGGGACATCCCCATTGGTGAGAATAGTGGTCTCAATCTCGCCCTTGGCTTTGCCATCGCAACAGTAGAAATATGCTGGTCCGGGTGGAATCCAGAAGGAGAACTCTCCGTTTTGATCTGTTATGGCGGAAGCAATGGCACTTGAAGTTCGAGGCCGGCCACTTCCATAGTAGCCGATTTGAGCAAGCTTCACAGGGTTTCCTGTAGCTTCATCCATCATGCGGCCTTTAAGATGTTTAGCGGGTTGCAATTGCAGTTTCAGTCTGGTGGATTCCCCTTGTTTGAGCTTTACGTTTTCGACAGCACTGAGCACAAGTGGCACTGGATTGTTTTGCTGAAGTATCGGGTGTACTAACATGACATTGAACTCGCAACGCTCATCCAGGCCATCAAGAGAAAAATGTCCTGCTGCATCACTATGGCAGATGGCCCCGGTCCCGTGCATAATGCTGTTCGTCTCAGCACTATGACATGATTGTGCCATGAGTTGTGCATTGTGAACGGTTTTCCCTGAATCATCCACAAGAGTGCCCGAAATACTGGCGCCAACCTTGAGACCTATCGTTCCAAGATCACATCTTCCTGGACCACGAGCAGAGTACTGTATCCGCTGTCCGATGTGGTTCTGTCCATTCACGAACAGTGTGCCAGTGGTGTGGATGGGTATCTGGAAGGTGACAATATCCTCCTTCACGGTATTCTGAAAGAACTGCATTCCGGGCGGAACTTCAAGTGCGTTCAACGAGCCATTCTGTACATGCTGGAACCATCCCATTTGATTCTGTTGAATTCTACCGGCTGGCTTCATCGACACTGTGGCTTGCACCTGCGCTGTGAGAGGCAGCACCGTGATCATGATGTCCTGTTGCAGGGGTCGGGAACCGTAGTTCAATCGACTTGACCAACCCAAGCCCCATTTTGTGCGAACGATAAGAATGCGGTTTACTGTGCGGTTGGACTTCCACTCATCAGGAATGACAAACCGGCCCACTGCGTCAGTCGTAAGTGTGGTTTCTACCTTGCTGTCACGAACCACTTCCACTTTCACCCCAGCCAGTGGCTTGCCTTCATGATCATCGACATAGCCACAAACATCTGCAGCTTGCTTGATCGGATGCAAGACACTGATTTGGGGAAATACGGTCTGGCTCGGTGTGGCAGCGACGAGTGGCAACATGCTCAGGCCGATTCCACCGATTACAAGTAGCACCACTGTCGTGCCAATGAGTAGCGGCTTGAGTAGAGTCCCAGCCAACGGGATCGTCAAATATAACAACGGTTCCGGCACCCGTGAGTAAGCCATGGCTTCGGTTGCAATCAAGAGTGACGTCGGCACCGGTGCCGCCAACAGTGAACAGAGAGATGCGCTGGCCAGAGCCATGGGGGCAATGCCCCGCTTCAGAAGGCGTTGTTGCAACAACTTCCTGCCTCGCTGCAAGAGGCCACGAACCGTTCCAGTGGTAAGTCCCAGTCGCTCTGCTGCATTAGTGACGGAAAGTTGCTGAAAGAAGCATATATCCATGATGGGCTGATAGCGTAGAGGCAGCAGGCAGGCTTCATGGCGGATGACTGCCATCAGTTCCTGTACGGTGAGTTGATCGACTGTTCGCTGCGGTGGGATACTCGAAAGCTTACTGGCATCCTGATGCCGGGCATCGCGGGCTTGGGTGCGCCGTGCGACTTTGACTGCAACCGCATAAAGCCAGGTGCCTAGCCTGCCACGAAGGGTCAGGCGTGGGGCGTGTTGCATCAACACCACGAACGTCGCCTGGAATGCATCTTCGGCACTGTGATGGTGTTGCACGATCCGTCGGCAAACGCTCCAGACCAGTGGAGCATGTCGCCTTACGAGAGTAGCAAATGCAGTTTGATCATGCTTGCAGGCAAACTGCTGGAGAAGCACTTCGTCCGATGCGGATAAACTGGTGAGTAATTCAGCCATCGCCCATCCCCTGGTAACGTTCTACCAGATGAATGCATGCAGGCGACCTGATGGCGCGCGACATTACGTTAGTTCAGCTAAATAAACGACTAACTCCAAGCAGTGAAGCCTGGTCAATTTCTACTACTTCGGCATCCTGGTATTCAGGCAGTAGCTTGTGCACTACTGCTGCGCCGCCACCGCTCAGGAAAATACGCTTCGGAGGGCTGATGCGAGCCAGCGATTGCCAGGCATGGCGATGTCCCAGTTTCATGGCATGGAGTACTGCTGCGAGCAGTTCAACCCTGTCGGTGGTGAGAGACAGGTTCTTGAAGCCTGCTTTCTTCTCGTCGATCTCCAGCCTGTCGCCACCCAGGAAGAGGGGTTCCAGAGTCACGCTGGTGCTTGTGGCCAGTGCTTTATCGATCCAGGTGGAGTAGTAGTCCTCTACACGCACATCGTTGAAGCAAAGTTGATGCAGCCAATCAAGAGCAACACCACCCACCGGATTATGGGTGACATGCAGGTAGCTTTCACCCACGCCCAGATGGCGGGTAAGACGTACAGGCGATGGTTGTGGAGCATCAGTCAGTACCGCCAGCACTTGCGTCGTGCCTACCAGATGCAAGAGATCACCTGGTTCCATCCCGGCTGCGAGGATCGCGCTGCTGGTGTCAGCCAGTCCCAGTTTGACGGGGATGCCCGCTGGCAAGCCCCACGCTTTGGCCCATTCAGGCAGCAGTGGACCGACCGTGGTGTTGCCCGGCAAAATGTTAGGCAGCCAGACTGGCTTCACTCCCAGATGCTCGCACCATTCGGGCGACCAGCGTACCTCAGACCAATGACACAGACCGGTGAAACAGGCATTCCCAGGGTCCATGGCCGTTTCGCCCGTAAGTTTCAGGCAGATCCAGCTGTTCAGGTGCAGGTAGTGTGCAACCCTGGAGGCCGATTCCGGATGTTGCTGTAACCAGTGATGGAAGTAGATCGCACTGATGCCGCCGGGCAGAGGGCGGTTACCCGTCTCACGCAGGAACTCAGTGCCGTAATGGGTGTCGAGTGCTTTGGCAGTTGGCCTGGCACGGCGGTCGAGATGAGTAACGAATGGAAACAAAGGTTGCTGATGATGATCGAGCAGGACCAGGCAGGGTGTCAAACAGGAGATGCCAATCCCATCCACGGATTGTCCTGCAGCAGCTTGCCTGGCTGCATCGCTGATAGCAGACCAGAGCACTTCAGGGTCGATGGTAGCAGTGTCAGCATCGGGCTGCTGGAGCAGGTATGCTGTTTTCACGACAGTGCCGACGGGTTGTCGGGTCTGTGTGTCCAGTACCGCAGCCTTCACCGAGGAAGTACCAATATCGAGTGCAAGGATCTTCATGCCTTCCACCATGCCCAAGAGGCACAGGTTGGTCAAGGCATATTCGCCCTGTAGTGAGAGAATGAGAATTGTGACACGATATACAAAGGCAAAACAGAAAAGAAATGAGCGTCTGCGGTGGCAGACGCTCATGAAGAAGTTGCAGTCAGCAGGCTATTTTTTACCTTCTTCGATCATCTTTTCGATGATGGGCTGAAGCGATTTATAGGGAATCGCATACGATCCCGTGCGGTCGAAGCGGGCGATGTTGACGCCAATGGCCTGCCCAGCCAGGTTAAGCAGCGGACCACCCATCTGCTTGGCTGTCAGAGCAGCATCGTGGGTGAGAGCTTCGGGGAAGTTCTCTTTTCGGCTGCTGACATTCGCTGCAGACTCGAACATCTGGGCCTGTAATTCGCTCCGTCCACCAGCGAGTTCCGGGAAAATCTCGTTACGGGAGCCAAGCTTGACTTCGAACTTGAGGGTCTCGGTCTTATCCTCTTTCGCATTCTTACGCTTGACCTCCAGCTTGATCTTTTCACCCGGCTTCATGGGTTGGAGTGAATCCTGCATCTGCTCCCGGCTGGTGATCGCTTTACCATTGAGCGAAATAATGATATCGCCCTTCTGGAGGCCAGCCTTGGCAGCAGGGCCGTTAGCTGTCACCATGCCGATTTTTGCTTCACCATTGCCTTCAAACTGAATGCCGATCACAGCACGGTTCAACCCGGGTACCCGGGGAATCTTGCGTGGGGCATTGCTGACGATGCTCAGCGAAACCTGCTTTTCCGGGCTGGAATGGAGCGTCGGAGAAAGCAGCAAGGCTCCAGGTGTGGGATCACTTTGAGATGCCCATTTGATTGGGAGAAGATTCTTGGCATCGACCTTGAGCAAAGCCAGATCGAAATCATCACGCCTGCCAATCAGCTTCGCATCCAGTTCCTGGTCACCAATCTTGCAGTAGAACTTTTCGCGAAGTTCACTGGCTTTGGTCAGGATGTAGCCATCGGGGCTGATGACTGTTCCAAGAACACTGGGCTTTTCCTCAAACTCCCCCTTTTCCTTGGGGTCATTGTTAAAGATCAGGGCAATGCTGTTGTTGATAGGCTTGGTCACACTGTTCAAGGCTTCTACCAACTGGGGGGAATTCTTGATGACGTCCTTGCTGAAACGCATTTCGCGGAATGCCTTGTTGCGGCGTTCGTT
Organism: Gemmatales bacterium; assembly: GCA_046350055.1. Taxonomy (GTDB): domain Bacteria; phylum Planctomycetota; class Planctomycetia; order Gemmatales; family HRBIN36; genus JAEUIE01. The sequence goes on from JAXMBC010000001.1 coordinate 2,821,089, forward strand.
AGCAGCATCCACGATCTTCTTGTACTCAGGCTTCGACTCCTCTGTTTCCTGATATTCCCAGACTCCATCCGGACGCTGGTATCCAAACTTCTTCAGGAAGCCTAACATGTCGTCACTGGGTGTCTCGAAAGTGCGGGGGCCTTCACCCATTTTGGCGATGATTTCCAGCTCCTCACCTTCACGTTCCACCAGAACCCTGATTTCGTTCCCCGACTTCTTGTTGCGAAGACGTTCATAGACTTGATCAGCTCTTTCGATGTCATTGTCATTGATCTTGAGAATGATGTCATTCAGCTTGAACCCTGCCTTTTCGGCATTGCTGCCTTTGATAATTTCCCCGATGCGGACTTTGCCACCGCTATCGACAGGCATAATACCCAGTTGAGCCCGGCTGCCTCGACCGGAGTCGAACATCTTGCCGACCGTCTTCTTGCTCATCAACAGATCCATACGTTTGGTGAAGTCGTCCACGGCAACGTGACGATTCTCGCTCGGATCGGGGCTGATGTTGCTGTGAATACCTACAACCTCGCCCTCCATGTTGAAGAGTGGACCACCTGAATCACCGGGGGCAACCGAAGCATCTGTTCGGATCCACGGAGCATTGGCGTCACGGTTGGGCAGGCTCAGAACGCGGCCGAGACGAATGGGAGGCTTGCGCTCCTTGTTATACCCGCCGGGATTCCCAATCGCGAGCACCCAGTCACCCTTCTTAAGGTTGGCCGACTTCCCCATTTTGACGAAGGGGTATTTTCCGGGTTCAGTGATCTGAGCCATTCCCGCGTCTATCTGTTTGTCGGAACCCAGGGTCTTGGCACTGACCTTCTTACCATTGCTGAAATAGACCGTGATAATCTGCCCGGGTACCGGAACCACGTGGGCAGCGGAAAGGATCAGGCCATCTTCGCTGACAATCACACCGCTACCAGCAGCCATACCACCCATGCTGCTCAGACCTACAGTGGCTTCCACCAGCGCAGGCACCATGGAAAGTGTCTTCTGCTCCAGGCTGCGCAGGCTTTCGAGTTTAGCGGTACTTTCGCTCGATTCGCTGCCCGGTGTACTGGCACCTGTGCAGGTCAGCAGGCTCAAAGTAACCAGCGCGGTGAGCAAGCTGCTACGAAGCCATCGGGAAGGTACTGTTCGAACGCTCATGGGATGAATCTCCCGGATGATGGAGTGCTTGAAGTTTACCATGAAGAATCAGAGAGGATGCTTCGGACATCTCTATTATTCGCAGACTCCACGTCGAGGGAGGCAACAGGAGGCCGTCTGCTTGGCACAATAGGTAATCTTGGCATGCTGCTAGAGCATATTTTCCAGACGAGGAGAATGCAACCTCCATTCCGGGCAAGCTGGACACTTTTGGAAGAATGAGTGGTTTTTCACCCTGAGGACAGCTTGACACCCTTTTTTGTCCCGATCTGTGTCCATCACGACAACTTGTTCTGAAGCTATTTCATCCTTGTTGAGACTCCATCATGATTCGCATACTGACTTGTCTGGTTTGTTCATTCTTGATTGCGATGCCAGTCATGGGGCAGCGTGGCCGGGATTTCGACAAGAATGACCGGGGCAACAGGAACAATCAGCCACCATCGAAACACCAGGGCGGCCAGCATCAAGTACAAACAAAGTCGCATTCCGGGCATGCGGATCGCTCACCGTCGAAAGGCAACGTCAAAGAGAAGATGCCTGAGAAGGAGGATCGGGCCTCCAGAACCGGAGTCAAACCTGCTTCCGAATCGACACGCATGACCAAACGTTCGCCTGACGAAACACAGCAGGCCAATCTGGATAAGCTGAAAAGCGATCTGGGTGGCCTGAAGGCAGGGTCTGAAGTTACGCCAGAACAGGTTTCCAAGCTCAAAACTGACCTGCTGGCCATGTGTGACAATGCCAACAAGCCTTCGCAGGAATCAGTACAGCAGCTTTCCCAGCATCTCAGTACAGCCGTCTCAGACAAATCACTCAGTGATAAGGAAAAGGCACAATTAGCCAGGGATCTGCAAGCGGTCATGACCAGCATGAATCTCGATAAGAGCGAGGTTCAGGCGGTAAAAACCGACATGCAGAATATTCTGAATGCCAGCAATATCGATAAGGCAGACGTTCAACTCATCATGACTGATGTGCAGGCAATCATTACCGAATTGCAGAAAAACAAGAAGCAGTAAGCCGTTGCAATGGAGCCTGTCAGATGGCATGCTGTAACTGGCAACATTTTCACTGAATACACCATGCGTATCCTTTTGGGCAGTGGCGGCTTTCGTACTCCAGAGCGTGTCTCTCTACTTCGCGGAGCCATGCAACAGCACTTTGGCGCTATCAGGAAACTGCTTTTTGTTCCCTTTGCCCTGGCTGACTATGACGCCTATGTCGCCAGTATCGTTCAACGTGGTCTGGATGCTGGCTATCAGATAGATGGCATCCATACCCACCCTGATCCGACCCGGGCCGTCTGGGAAGCGGAAGGCATCTTTGTCGGTGGGGGCAACACCTTTCGGTTGCTTAAGAGTCTGTATGACCTTGAATTGCTGGATGTGATTCGGAGCAAAGTGAAAGCAGGCCTGCCTTACCTGGGGGTGAGTGCCGGGTGCAACATTGCCTGCCCGACGATCCGCACGACCAACGATATGCCCATCGTGGAACCGCCTTCGCTGAACGCTCTGGGACTGGTGCCGTTTCAGGTGAACCCGCACTATGTCCATGGGCCGATGAGCTATCAGGATGCCGGTGGTGAATATCATGCCCACTTCGGCGAAACCCGGGACGACCGGTTGCGTGAGTTTCATGAAGAGAACACCACGCCTGTAGTGGGACTCTGGGAAGCGGGTCTGCTGCACTACGATGGCAGCAGACTGTTACTGAGTGCCACGCCTGCCCGGGTTTTCCGTCGAGGCGAAGTGCCCGTTGATGTGGAGCCTGGCGCAGATTTGACAAGCCTGGTGCTGGTGAAGTGACTATTTCACATCTAAGCCTACGGCACGCATCAGAGCAAGAGCATTCCCCTGGCTCACGACTCCTGGCCGCAGTTGATAGTCAAAACTGATCTGTTCATCTTTCCATGTATCTTCAAAGTGCATGTTGACCGACTGAGGCTTCCACTGCTCAGCAATCTCGGTCAGGGCCAGATCGTGGGTCGTAGCCAGGCCAATGGCACCGCGCTGAAGCAGCGCCTGCAGGATGCCTGCTGCACCCTGTCGTCGTTCTGCACTATTAGTGCCTGAGAGGACTTCATCCACCAGAAACAAGAGGGGTTTCTCCTGAGCGAGATCGAGCAGTTGCCGGAGGCGGAGAATCTCAGCATAGAACCGGCTGATGCCGGATTGCAGCGAATCCTGCACGCGCAGCGTTGCCCCGGGGTAGAGTTCCGTGAGGCGAAGTGATTTCGCCTTCACGGGGCCACCGGCCAGAGCCAGTACGACGTTGATCCCGACCGTGCGGAGCAGGGTACTCTTGCCCGACATATTGGAACCGCTGATGAGCAGTAATTGGTGCGAGATTCCCAGTGACACATCATTGCAACGGCACTTTTGTGAAGGCAGCAATGGGTGGCCTAACTGCTCAGCTTCAAAACATTTGCCTGATTCAAGGATCACCGGGAAGATGTAGTCGGGATGTTCAAAGCTCAGCGTGGCCAGGCATTGCAGTGCTTCCCACTGGCCGAGCGCATCCAGCCATCGGAGTACATGCACTCCTGAGGCAGCACGCCAGTCTGCTACCTGAAAAGCCAGCCGGTTCCACCAGAGCATCAGCAAGGCGACTGGCAGAAAGAAGGCATTCCGTGGCCAGTCGAGTCGTTCTGCAAGTTGTGCCAACTCCGCAATGGCAGCCGAGGCTCGCTTGCCACTTTTCCATTCAGACTGAATCTGTTGCAGCAGAGGAGCAGTGTAGGGGTATTCTTCGACTTGTCGGAGTAGAACAGATAGCGAAAGCAAGCGATCCGCTTGTCGATTGAGACCTCGCAGCGAGTTCATAGTGCGAGCAGCCAGGCGGTTGGACCAGAGCAGCATGGCCGCGACGGATGCCAGGGCAAACCAGCCGGAGAGATAACCACCAATCCAGGCTGCGAGCACTGCAGCATTAGTCACGATCAAGACATCTGTCACTGTCCGTTCCCAACGGGGAAACTCGCAAGCAGGCTGCGTGACCCATTCACGAAGGTGAGCTTCCTCGAAAGCATGTAGTCCCACGGCTCGCACCGCTGCTTCTTCACGCTGCGTGGAAAGGGGCACCAGTTCCTGTACAGCCTGTTGTCTGCTCAGCACGGTGGAGCGATCAGCAGGTTCGAGCAGCCAGCCTGCGAGCGTGCGGTTACCCATGGGGGTCCAGCCCAGGTGCAACAACTGAAACAGCGAGCCTTTACCGAAGAGGTCTAGATCTGCTGAGTACGGATGCTTCTCACTTACTTCCCGTGCGGGAGGTTCAACCTGCGACCAGCGGTCTTCGATGCGGGCCAAGCCTCGTTCGTAGAACAGCACCAAGGCCCGGCTTGCTTCCGCCTGGGTGAATGCCTGCCGATACCGGGCCACGAGCAAACCGAAGACAACCAGAGACACAACTGCGACAATCAGACTGGCCACACCAGACCACGCCGCTGCGAGCAAGCTGAGCAGCAGCCCGATACCAAAGCTGATCAGCCGGGCATTGGAATACCAACTCAGCCGCTGCTCACTCTGCTGGAGTGTGGCGGAACTGGTGGCGAGATGTTCACGGTAGTAGGTGGCGGGGAACAATAATTCAGGCATGTGGAAAAGTGTAGTGCTGCTCTGCACAAGCTCAATGCCTTGGTCATTACCATAATCTGACAACACCGTATTGGTCGAAAAGCTGATCAGCAGAAATAATCGGTATTTGCTCCTCAATCGCTTGTGCGATAAGTAGTCGATCAAATGGATCACGATGGTGATGAGGAAGCAAAAGGAGACGATTGGTGTGAGCAACTTCTATGGGTAACACATGAAAGTCATTGCCCACAATTCCTTGCTTCATGAACTCGTCATATTCAGCAAAAAGTTCCAACTTCTTCAAACTAACCTTGATGGCAATTTCCCAATAAGTCGCAGGGCTGACCAACACTTCATTCGATGCATCCTCGAGTAGCGTTTTAGCCATGCCTGACAGTTGTTTGTCGTTGAGTGTGAACCATAAGAACGCATGTGTATCGAGAAGCAGTCTCATTACATGTATTCCTTGAAATCTGCAAGATGATCTTCGTCGTCTTCTACTATTCGCATCATGCCTTGACAATTCCCGGCCCGACGTATCGTCATCGGTGATCGTGGCTCGGCACGAAGTCGTGCAATCACCTGTGAGTTTTGCGTAATAACAAGTTCTTCACCTGGGCTGAGTTGCTCAATGATCTTGGGCAACTCCTGATGCGCCTGTTCCAAAGTAATGGACATGCTTCACCTCCTGAACCAATCATATACCGCCATGAACCAACTTGAACATCCCTACTTTGTCGGCCCGTTGCCTATTCCCTTACTGATCCAGTTGAACACTTCCTTGTGCCACAGCAACGAGTTCTGGGGCTTCAGCACCCAGTGGTTCTCGTCGGGGAAGTAGAGGAACCGCGTGGGCACGCCTTTCTGCCGCAGCGTGTTGTAGTACTCCATGCCCTGCGTCACTGGCACACGGTAGTCCTTCTCGCCATGGATGACGAGCGTCGGCGTCTTGAAGTTAGCTGCGAAGCGCTGGGCGTTCTGGGCGTCGATCTTGCTCAAGTCGCCCCAGGGTGGTGCTCCCAGGGAGCGTTCCCGACCCCTGACAAGATCGCTCGCCAGCATGCTATGCCAGTTGTAGACCCCGGCGTGGCAGACCATGGTCTTGAACCGATCAGTATGGCCGTTGAGCCAGGCCATCATGTAGCCGCCATAGCTGGCCCCCGCCGCCGCGACGCGGTCCTTGTCAATACACGGCTTGGCACAGAGCCAGTCGGTGGCGCGCATGATGTCCTCCATGGGCTTGGTGCCGAGGTCACCGGTGATGCTATCGGTAAACTCCTGGCCAAAGCCGCTGGAGCCGTGGAAGTTGACGATGGCGACGACCCAGCCCTGGGCGGCCCAGACATGGGGATGCCAGCGGAAGCTGAAGTCGTTGGTCATGGCATTGTGGGGCCCGCCGTGGACCATCTGCACCAGCGGCCACTTCTTCGTCTCGTCGAAGTCGGGCGGGTAGACGATGAACATCTGGATGTCGCGGTCACCGGCTCCCTTGTAGGTGACGTTCTCGACCTTACCGAGCTTCCACTGTTTGACGAGGTCGTCGTTGAAGTGCTCGAGGCGGATGGGCTGACTGCCAGGCCTGTGGGCGACGATTGCGGGCGGCTGGTTGAAGGAGGAGGTCTGGTAGACGCCAACGCGGTTAGTCTTCCCATTGGCAAAGCTGATCCCTCGCTCGCTGACCGGTTCCTTGGGTCGGGTGATCTTTCCATCCAGCGTGGCGAAGGCGATGTTGGTGATACCGGAGTCTTCGACTTCGATGGCGATGCGTTTGGAATCGGGCAGCCAGACGGGGTTACCACAGGAGCGGTCCAGATTGGCGGAGAGATCCTTATTAGAGCCGCTGGCAACGTCACGCAGCATCAGCCGATACTTGTCGGCATAGAAGAACTTCGTCGTCTGCCGAAGGAACGCCATGTGCTTGCCATCGGGGCTGTAGACCGGGTTCGTGTCATTGGCAGCATTGTCCGTCGTGATGTTCACCGCGTCGGCATCGGGCTTGGTCAAATCGAGCGTGTAGATGTCGTGGTTGGCATCCAGCCCCAGCACCTTCACGTTCTCACTGACGAACGCCAGGGTCTTGCCATCGGGCGAAACATCGTAGTCCTTCTCGCTGGCTTCGTAAGGAGGCAGATGCCGTTTGGTGTGAGCGAGCAGGTTGCGATGGGCTCCGCTGGCGACATCGACCGACCAAACCACTGGGCGTTTGCCATCGGCAATCCAGCGATCCCAGTAACGGAAAGTGCCTTCTTCGATGATGTAAGCCTGTACCTTGTTTTCGCGCAGCTCGCGGGCCTTCTTCTGGTAAGCCTCGTCGGTGGGGGTGTCGCTCCAGGTCCAGGCGGTGCAGTAGATCGTCTTGCTGTCCGCTCCCCACTTCAGGCCGAAGGGGGGCATCGGCATCTTGCTCACCCGGCGGGCTTCGCCACCTTCGGGGGCAATGACGTAGATCTGCGTGCCTTCATCGCCCGCCCGCTGGCTGAGGAAGGCGATGTGTTTTCCATCGGGTGACCACTTGGGGCCGCTGTTGCGTCCACCGCTGCGGGTGAGCTGCTTCTGCGTCTTGCCATCGGTGCTAAGCAGCCAGAGTTCCGAGGTGCTGCTGTCCTTGGTGATGTCGAAGGTGGTGACATCGACCACAGCCCACTGGCCATCGGGCGACGTGGAGGGCACCCCAACACGCTTGACCTTCCAGAGGTCTTCGGCGGTGATGACACGCTTGGTGTCTTGTGCATGAACAACAGAGAATGCGAGTAGGAACGACAATGCTGCCCAGGTTGTCCGATTCATGTCACTCTCCGATTGAAGTGCAGCCTTATGATAATGGAATCGCCAGCTACAGGCTTGTGAAATGATTCTGAGTTGACACTCAAGCTTACCCACGAGTAAACTGCTTTAAACGAAATGCGGATAACAACTATGTTGACTGTCAATGTCGACGATGCCAAGACTCAACTGCCCAAGATTCTGAAGCGTGTGGCAAAGGGCGAAACCGTTGAGTTTACACGTGAGGGTAAGCCATTCGCCAAAATGGTGCCAAGTAAACCTGGCAAAAAGACACTGCCGAAGGTGATCAAACAGATGGAGGAGTTTCAGCGAAAAGGGCCTACATTAGGGCCTGGATTGACTCTGAAACAGTTGATTGAAGAAGGGCGTCAGCGATGAGGAGAAGGCTCTCGCAATTAAGCATCTCCTGCGATTTTGTGCTTGATTGCTCCATGACAATAGCCTGGTTCTTTCGAGATGAAAGTACTGCTTACACCGATTCTGTTCTTCGAGGCTTGGGTCGTGGCAAAGCGCTCGTTCCTGCATTATGGAGCTTTGAAGTTGCCAACACTCTTTTGATCGGTTGGAAGCGGCAACGATGCAGTTGGAAAGAAATGCAGAAGTGGATCAAACTGATAGGTCAGCTTTCGATTGCGTGTGCTCCCATGGAAAGCCAGAGAATGATTTCAGATTGGCTATCGCTTGCTATGAAGCATCAAGTTACTGTATATGATGCCAGCTATTTGATGTTGGCTTGGGAAACAGGCCTTCCGATTGCCAGCCTTGATGACAAAGTGAATGATGTGGCGATCAAGCTGGGAATCGAAAGATACGATCCTGATTCCATACTTACCTGATCATTCATCATGCGAACTAACAATATCAAGCACCGCCTTCGTACCGGTCAGCCTACCATTGGCACCTGGATCTCCCTCGGCAATGTCCTGGCCACCCGCTACCTTGCCAGGGCCGGGTTTGATTGGCTGACAGTCGATATGGAACATGGGGCCATCGATTGGGAACTCGCCGCCAACCTCTTCGGTACCATTGCCGATGCAGGTGGCATCCCACTGGTACGAGTTCCCTGTGGCAGTCACGATCACATCAAGCGAGCTCTGGACGCCGGGGCATACGGTATTGTTGTGCCGATGGTGATGTCGCGAGCAGAAGCGGAAGCAGCAGTGCGGGCGGCCAAGTATCCACCCGCAGGCAACCGCAGCGTGGGTGGCGGCGGTTTCGCCCTCAACTTCGCCACTACCAACCAGGAATACTACGAGAAGGCCAACGATGAGATTCTTGTCGTGCTCCAGTGCGAGCACATCGATGCTGTGAATCAGTTTGAAGAGATCTTTTCCGTCCCAGGCTGTGATGCTGTATTTGTCGGCCCCAATGATCTCGCTCGCAGCCAGTATTCCGCCAGCGGTCAGGCTCCGTCCGCAGAGCAGCAGGAGATTACTATCCAGCGAATTCTCGCCGCAGGCCGACGCATACAGGTGCCAGTTGGCATCCACACTTTTACTCCTGAGGATGCCAAGCGACGCTCGGACGAGGGCTGGCAGTTCGTCGCCATCAATAGTGAGCTACGCTTCATGCTCGATGGGGCAGCCGCGGCTCTCAAGCCGTTTCAGAAGCAGCAGGCTTCGGGCAAAGTCTATTAGTACCCCCCCCTCACCGATACTACCGCTACAGGTGGAACTCGCTCCGCACGACATCACAAGTTGCATTGATTCGCACTTCAGTCACACCCCCGTTTCGCCGATGTGGACTGATACGGCTGCCTATCGATCTACTTCGTGATTGTCCTCCATGGCCCAGTTTCCCACCGATCCCTCGACGCCGACGTTGCCGGAGACGCTGCCGTTGTCTCCGCGGTTGCGACTGTTGTCCCCGACGACCTATGCTGCGCTGAGTGAGAGTGATGCGGATGATATCACGTTGCAGATGAGCCGGCGTGAACAATTGCTTCGAGCCAAACAACTGCTGTTGCAACTGAAGAACCTGGGACAAACTCCTGACACACCCGGCCTGCAACAGAACCTCGCCTTGTTGCGGTTGACCATCCGAACGCTGGAACTGGGCGACTTGAATCCTGCCCAACTGGGCGATGTACGGCTGGTGCTTGACGAAGTGACTCGCCATCTTAATCAGCGCAGTGCGGAGAGGCGGACCCAACATCAACGAGATCAGCAGCGTAGCCAGCTCAGCGAGTGGTTCGAAGAGGCCATCACGAAAGACAGCTGGCCGCTGGAAGTGGTCCGTGAACTCGCCCAACATCTGCACCGCGAATATCTGTATCTTGCACCACCCATCTGGTGGCATCAGGCCTCGCCCGCAGACCCATACTTGTGGGCTGCTTCGCATGGGTTGAATACAGCCCAGGTGCTGCAACGGATGTTGCATCCACTCAAATTCACGTCGCGTCACATCCTGAATGCCATCCTTGCTGGTCTGCTTCATGATTTGGGCATGGCCAGACTGCCAGTCCGAGTTCTCTCGGCCCAGGAAAGCACGAATTCAACTGTTCGGCAACAATGGCGCAGTCATGCCACCTGGCTGGCAGAGCGTCTAAGATCGTATCTGAAACCAGAAGAGTTTGATGTTGCCCAGGCCATTGCCCAGCATCATGAACGGCTTGATGGCACAGGCTATCCTCAACAACTCAAGGCCAAGGACTTGATGGAATTAGGCAGGCAACTGGCTGTGGCAGATGCGTATGCCGCCCTGTGTCAAGCTCGGCCTCATCGTGCTGCTTACGATACTCGTCAGGCAACCCTGCTGGTACTGCGTGAAGCTCAGGTGGGTCGGCTGGACGATAGTGCATCACTGTTACTATTGCCCTGGTCGAGTGCACCTGCAGGTAGCCAGGTGGAATTGAATGATGGATCATCCGCCAAGGTGCTGGCCTGGCCTTCACCAGTTACCAGCATGCCACTGTGGCAGCCGGTACTGGGGCTGGGAGCTGATACGCAGCGCACCATAGATTTGAGTATGACACGGGACCGTCACCTGGTTCGCCAGCAGAACACACAGCAAGCCGGCTAGTAGCATTTTACCACGAGCGACTCCATGCATTCGTATTGGCAGACTACCAAACATCCCTGGCCCTGCCTGATGATCGTGCTGCCGCTGCTGGGCTTCTATGAATGGTGCATGCATTATGAAGCCAACTGTGGCGTGCAGCCATTGCGTGCCGGGCTCGATGCGTGGTTAGGGGATGCATTGCTGCTCATCAACTGGCAGTTCCCGTACCTGCCGAGCATGATGGTGGGCTTCGTCTGCATCAGCTGGGCCGTGCTTCGCTGGGATCGTTTGCCCCCCGAATCGCTGACTACCATTCTGGGAATCATTCTGGAAAGCTTGTTGTATGCTCTGGCCCTGTGGGCGCTTGCGGTGCTGGTAGCCACCCATCTGCAACAAATGGGTATTGCCACCCGTTCAATGAAGGCGGTGGCATTCGTAGGGAGTGGCATTTTTGAAGAAGTGCTGTTCAGGTTGTTGGGATTTGGATTGCTGTTCTGGCTGTTCAAAAATGTGGCGCAGGATCGCACAGCCTTGGTAGTTGCCATGTTGCTTTCCTCTGTAGGGTTTGCGCTGGCGCACTATATCGGGCCGCAGGGGGAAGGCTGGGATTGGAAAACCGCAGCTTTTCGCAGCCTGGCTGGGCTCTCCTTTGCCTGTCTTTTTCATTTTCGGGGGCTGGGCATCGCAGTTGGCACGCATGCTGCTTATAACCTGTTGGTAGGTCTGGTTCGTTACTAGCGCCTTGCTGTGAGCTGCTCAGAAATAGTGCTCTTGAGGCATGGAATGAACTTGAGAGCTACCTGCCATCGGGTATGATGCATTAATGAGAGATCATCCTTATTGGGCATCCTCCAGGGTTGTACCGATATTGCTATTTCACTACAGGAGAGTTGCATGAGAAGTCCGTCTAACCCCAGACGATCAGCATTCACGCTCATTGAATTGCTGGTGGTGATTGCGATCATCGGTTTGCTGATGGCGTTGCTGTTGCCTGCTGTCCAGCGGGTGCGTGAAGCTGCCAATGCCATGGTTTGTGCCAGCAACCTGCGACAACTCGCCATTGCAGCACATAACTTCCATAGTGATTTCAAGAAGCTGCCTGCAGGCGCCTACAACAGCTATGCCAACGCAACCGGACTGAATTTGAACGAAGGCCCTTACGTGGGTGTGATTACGGCTCTGTTGCCTTACATCGAATTGGACAACGTCCGGAGGGGATTGCGCGCTCCGGTAATGATCCCCCCGCAGAACTACCCGGCAGGCACTGAATTGCCGATTAACGTACTCACCGACACCGGCAGGCCCTGGTGGCAAAACCCCCAAAATCTGGCTGCTGACCTGGCTCAACTGAGACTCGGTGTCCTCAAATGTCCTTCAGACAATATCGACGAGAACATCACCAACATTCTGCTCGCAACCATTGCTGCCGATTCAGGTGGAAATCCCAATGCATTCACACTGCTTGTCTACACTGATCCTGCTGCTGCACCCTTTGGACGCAGCAATTACTTCGGTGTGGCAGGCATGACCTTCAACAACAGCCCTGCCTATCGCACCTTTGATGGTATCATGCAGAACCGTACTCAGATCACCCTGGGCCAGATCACGGCTAAGGATGGTACCAGCAACACGCTCTTGTTCGGTGAATCCGTTGGTAATTACGATGCCAATAACCAGCGTGATGCTGCTTACTGCTGGCTGGGCGCTGGTCACCTGGCAACCTGGCGTGGCCTGGCTTCTCGTGGTCGTCCCTATATTCAGGGCGGTTACGGGTACGACCGTTTTGGCAGCGTGCATGCCGCTGGTGCACAGTTTGCCATGGGCGATGCTTCCATTCGCAGTCTTCGCCCCGATGCCACCACGAATGGCGCCGATATGGGTGCTGGCGATCCAACCGTTGCCTTTGGCCCTGGGAATGGCACCCTTGAATGGCGAACGCTGCAGCAGTTAGCTGGCTGGAAGGATGGCACTCGTCCTGACGTTAGCCAGATTTCTGACTAGTACCTTGTGATTCAAAGCAGTCAATCTAAAATGGGAGTGGTGACACTCCCATGTTCTTTTTCAGGATTCCTCCGATGGCTCGATGGATGACGTTGACGTGCATCTTGGTGACGCTAATGGGCTGCGGCCAGGATAAAAGTGTCAAGAAGGGCACGAGCGAAGGAATCAAGATTGAAGCTCCCACAGTAGTCTCCAAAGGTGGTTCCGTGCCTGAGATCAGCAAGTCCAAGACAGGGGTTGCGGGTAAATCAGACGCCGGAAAGTCCGGCAAGTAAAAGCCGCTTCAATATAAGTCTCACGCAGGCTGCTCTTGGCAGCCTGTTTCTGTTTGATCCCGATAGAACTTCCTTCCGCCAGAGATAAGATATCACTACCTCTCGCCGTCCTTCCTGCTTTTCGGAGTGGTTTTCCACATGTCCGCATTCAGCATCAGCAAGATTCATGCTCGTGAAATCCTCGATAGCCGAGGCAATCCTACTCTGGAAGCGGAAGTATTTCTGGAGAATGGCTCGATGGGCCGTGCTGCGGTACCCAGCGGTGCCAGCACCGGCGAGCACGAAGCTGTCGAACTTCGCGACACCGCAGACAAGAAACGCTACCTCGGCAAGGGCGTGCAGACTGCAGTCAAGAACATCAACACCGTCCTCGCCCCGAAGCTCATAGGCATGAATGCCTTCGAACAGACCGCCGTCGATCATGCCATGCTCACGCTCGATGGCACGCCGAATAAAGGCAAATATGGTGCAAATGCCATACTGGGTGTTTCGCTTGCCACCGCTCATGCTGCCGCCAATTCGCTGCGCATTCCGCTGTATCGCTACCTGGGTGGTGCCAATGCCCGGGTGTTGCCCGTGCCCATGATGAATGTGGTCAACGGTGGCAAGCATGCTGACAACAATGTCGATCTGCAGGAATTCATGGTGATGCCGCTGGGGGCGAAGAGCTTCAGTGAAGCTCTCCGCTGGGGTACCGAGATTTTCCATCATCTCAAAGCGGTCCTTAAAGACCGTGGCTATTCCACCTCCGTCGGTGACGAAGGCGGCTTCGCCCCGAACTTGAAGACCAACGAGGAAGCTCTCGAAGTGCTCAGCGTAGCCACCGAGAAGGCGGGCTACAAACTGGGCGACCAGATTCAGTTCGCCCTCGACCCCGCTACCACCGAACTCTTCGAGGAAGGCAAGAAGAAGGGAAAGACGGGTTACTGCTTCTTCAAGAGCGCTCCGGACAAAGTTATCAGCACTGACGAGATGATCGACTTCTGGGTGAAGCTCTGCGACAAGTACCCCATCTGCAGCATCGAAGACGGCCTGGCTGAGGATGACTGGGCCGGCTGGCAGAAGCTGACGGCCAAGCTCGGCCACCGCATCCAGCTCGTGGGCGATGATCTCTTCGTCACCAATCCCAAGCGACTGGCACGCGGCATTGCTGAGAAGAGCGCTAATGCCATCCTCGTGAAGGTGAACCAGATCGGCACGCTGACCGAAACGCTGGAAGCGATCGAACTGGCCAAACGGAATCACTTCGGCGTCATCAGCAGCCACCGTAGCGGCGAGACGGAGGATACGACCATTGCTGATCTGGCCGTGGCCACCAACGCCGGGCAGATCAAGACGGGCGCCCCGAGCCGCACGGATCGTACGGCGAAGTACAACCAATTGCTGCGGATTGAAGATGACCTCGGCACCGCCGCCCGGTTCGGCGGGGAGTTGTGGGGGAAGAAGTAATATTTTCGCCATAATATTGAAGATCAGACAACTAACGACCGGTGAAAGGTGGGATCCTGCCGAGCCGCAGCTCGTGCGGGGACAGGGCATGCTTATTTGAACGGCAATAATAAATGCTTGACATAGCTGTCCTAGCATGCTAATACATAGAAGTCCTATGTATAGTTTTCCTATGTATGTGATGGGCATGGATACTGAACTACTTAAAGGCACGCTTTCGCTGCTCGTACTCTCGCTCCTCAGCCGCCGGGCGATGTACGGCTATGAGATTGTGGCCACGGCGCACGACGATACCCTCGGTGCGTTCGAATGGCGCGAAGGGTCGCTTTATCCATGCTTGCACAAGCTCGAAAAGTCGGGCTTCATTCGCGGTGAGTGGGAGGAGAAGGAGACGGGACGCAAGCGTCGCTATTACCATCTCACCAAGCAGGGTCGGACAGTTCTCAAAGACAAGGAAGAAACCTGGCAGGAACTCACCACGGCAGTGAATCGTATCCTGGAGAAGTCCCATGAGTAAGCTCGAAGAATATCTGCAACAGGTCTGCCGGAGTATGGGGGGCCCGCGGGCGATGCGGGAGCATGTTCGCCAGGAACTGCGCGAACATCTGCTTGATGCAGCGGCCAGGCATCATGCCGATGGGCTGGACCAGGAGAAGGCCATCGAGAAAGCGATGCTGGAGTTCGGCCAACCCGACGCGGTGAGACATGAACTGGAAGCCACCCATGGTCATCGGGCGTTGGGTGTGGTCATCGATACCGCCCTCCGTTGGAAGGAGAAGACGTTAAAAGCCAAGTGGCTGTGGGCCAGTTGGACTTATCTCATGGTCGTGGGTATCCTGGTGCTTGAACTGCTGTTCTGCTTCTTCTGCATGAACTATCTGCTACCCAAGATCAAGAAATTACGACATGATGGCTACATGCCTATCGGTGGCGATGTTCACGACATCGTCGAATGGATGTGGCAATTTGCCATCGGCGTGGGAACAGCGATTGACCAATTCTTCTGGTGGGCATTGCTAGGGCTCGCGATGATTGTCGGTGTACTTGAATGGCGGGTCAAAAGTGAGAATAAGCCGTTCATCCGGCTGTCACTACTCAATACTCTCGCGCTCGGTTTACTTGTGGTGGTGGTGTTGCTGGCGGTATCACTGACGTTGCCATTTATCCTGACAACGCCGGGTCTCGCCAGCATGACACCTGATTCGATGGTGAAACAACTGGAGAATATCGACAAGCATATATCAGAGGCAATTAGTGCTGGCAAAAAAAAGAAAGACCTGGAGGTCGCTTACCAACTAACGCTGGCTGGTAGAACGCTTGATAGACTGACGCGGCAAAAGGCATTTGCCACATTGCTCCAGTTGAGCGATGCCACGGCCGCTCTCACTATGCAGCAGGCAGTGGATCAGACTCAATCGCACATCGAGAAAGCCACTCTAGCAATTAGAGATGGCGAACCGGACCTGGTAGTAATCCTGGAGAAACTGCAATCTGTGTTTGAACCATTGCGAGAAGCAGTCAAACGAGCGAAGCGGGAATAACTCTTGACGCTGCATCAGCGTTACTGCTTGAGCGACAAGCATGCCTTGGCATACACCAGATTGATCATGTGGCCGATGCGAACGTAACGCCCAGTTCATTCTTCTCATTGGAAGACAGTTTGCCGTCTTCGTGCTTGCGTGCCAGCGTTCATTCGCTGTACTGCGCGTTTGGAGAACTTCCACTTGAGCAGCAATACAACTACTTCAGGCGCGAGGTCGCCTTCAGTTGGCACCATGGCCTCGGCCAGAATCTCGGTTTCAGAGAGTGGTGTTGCGAGTGACATGATGTCATTTTACCACGACTTCAGGTGAATCAGCAACTACTTCCTTTCCCCCACATCAATGAACACATCCACCTGTTGGCCGACGTACAACCGCGAGGCATCCTTCTCCACCGGGTCCACGGAGTAGATCACCTGCAGTACGCGGGTATCGATGCGTTCACTGGTGCTGCCAGTGAGTGATCGCTTGGGGACGACGAACGGCTCGATACGCACAAAACTCAGGTCATGATACTGCTTGGCATCGCCACGGGGGTTGGCCCGGGCCTTGGCTCCAGCCTTGAAGCGAGGGATGTCGTGTTCATCGATATCCACTCGAACGTGAAGCTGTGTGACATTGCCGATCACAATATAGGATGTGCCTGCACCAGACATGTTGCTGACATACTCACCGGGGCGAACGTTTACCTGTAAAACCTCACCCGCTACGGAAGCGCGAACAATGGTCCGTTCGATTTCGGTCTTCACCATTTCGAGCTGTGCCTCTGCCTGGGCGATGGCAGCACGAGCGACTGCTTTATCGGCTTCCCAGGCGCCAGCTTCGAGCAGTTTCAGATCAGCTTTGGCTGCCAGTTCCTGCTGCTGGGACATCTCGTAAGCCTGGCGGCGGCGAGTATATTCCTCTTCGGTTATTGCTCCAGACGGTCCAGCGGACTCATACAGTCCTTTGGCCCGTTTCCACAGTAGTTCCTGATCGGCCAGGTTGGCGGCAGCTTCCCGTACCTTGGCCTGCTTCACTGGCACCTCTTCCGGACGTGGCATGGCCATCAGCTTGCCCAATTGGGCTTGAGCAGAGATCAGCTCGGCTTCCCTTGCCTTCTTCTGGGCTTCCAGATGGCGATTATCCACTGTGAACAGCGGCTGCCCTTTCTCGACCGTCTGGCCTACCTTGACATGCACGGTATACACCACCCCGGGCACCGCAGCGCCGATGCTGATATTTTCTGTCTTGGGTTCGACGAGGCCCGAAGCAGCTACCGTGCTGCCATAAGGGGAACGGGCAGGGGGCACGATAGGGTCGAGCTTGGGCGGTGCCTTCTGCATACCCAGTACATGGGTAATGGCGAATATCAGCAGCCCTACTGCTATCAGGGGCATTCCATATTTGCTTAACATCACACTACTCCAGAGACTCTCATCCTCAGCCCCTCTCGCCCGGGCTTTCCCTGGAGTCAGGGGAGCGGAGGTGTACCCCTGACATCACACCCAGGAGAGAAGAGCTGAGGATGAACGCCTCACTGCAGGCTTAGTGTCCCATCAGATGCACCTCATCACGACTGTAGACCCGTTTCACCGTGCCATCCTCCATTTCCACAATACGGTCGCCGTAGCCGAACACTCGGTTATCATGGGTAACGACAATGACGGCCCGATCCTGCTGCACCGCTACCTGCCGAAGGAGTTGCATCACCGTCTGGCCTGACTTGGCATCCAGCGCCGCGGTGGGTTCGTCGCAGACCAGCAGCTTCGGTTCGATGACCAGCGACCGGGCAATGGCTACACGCTGTTGCTGGCCACCGGAGAGTTGCGAGGGTAGCGACCTGGCCCGGTTGCCCATGCCTACCATTTCCAGGCATTCTGTTGCCTTCTTCACCGCCTTACGACGATCCACTCCATTGATAATGAGCGGAATAGCTGCGTTCTCGGCGGCGTTCAGAGCTGGCAGGAGGTTGTACTGCTGGAAGACAAAGCCCACGCTCTCGCCCCGGAAGCGGGTCTTCTTGCCACTGCTGATCTTCGTCAATTCCTGATCCAGCACCTGGATGGTACCACTGGTGGGATTGAGCAGGCCAGCGATGATTGAAATGAGAGTCGTCTTACCGCAACCGCTGGGTCCAACGAGCAGGGTCATCTCACCGTAGTTGATATCCACATCGATGCCGCTGAGTGCCATCACTTTATTGTCGCCCGTGCCATACTCTTTGGTGAGGCCCTGACAGCGCACCGCGATCCGCGCCGCTTTCACGGTGGGGGTCGGGAGGGCCGAGGGTTCGAGGAGTGCGGTCATGGTTGTTCCTGTTTCAAGTCAATTGAGAATTGAGAATGCAGAATTCATGAGGTCGATCAAGGTTGGGGTCGCTAACGCATCAGTGCGTCATGTGCAGAACCTTCCATCCTCATCCTCAATCGATCTCGATACATTCTCAATTCTCAATTCTTCATTCTCAATTCCCTGCGAAGACATCACTCACCATCACGATCACTTAAAGACAACAGCTGGTTCCAGTAGCAGTACCTTCCGCATCGCCAGGAAGCTGGCAACGATGGCGATAAGTGACACTGCGACTGCCACAATCGCTCCGATCTGCCACATCAGGTAGAAGCCAGCGAGGTGAACCTGGTTCTTGGTGCCTTCAAAGAAGGCGGCACACAGTCCCATGCCGATGGCGTAGCCGATGATGGCCACGATCACCACCTGTACGAAGATCATGCCGACTATTCGGATGTTGCTCAGGCCCATTGCTTTCAGGGAGCCGAACTGCTTGAGATTCTCAATGACGAAGAGGTAAAAGGTCTGTCCAGCAATCGCAGCACCGACGAAGAAGCCCAGGAAGATGGTGATGCCGAAGTTGATCGGGATGCCGGTGGACTTCAGGTAGTATTGGATGGTCTTCCAGTAGAGGGCATCGTCGCTGAGGGCGGAGAGGCCGGTCTGCTCTTCGATCCGTTTGCACACTTCTGTTGGACTGACACCTTCCTCGGCGTGAGCCAGCACCGCACCCAGCTGGTTCCGTTCCGGTGGTGCGTACACCCGGGACTGGCTGTAGCGGGTGAAGAGCACCGGTAGCGTCTGGAACGTCGGCAGCGAGTCGCACACGCCGACGAGCACAGCCCGGTGATCATTGATCTCCACCACCTTGCCAAGCTGGTACACTCCCTTGTCCTCTGGCCAGAGGAAGGTGTACCCCGCCTTGTCAACGATGAAAGCATCCGGCGTTCGCAGGTCTGCCAGGCTGCCTGCGTACATGGTGGTCGGGGCACCGATAAGTGTGGCATCATCAATGCCGATCATCAGCACATTGCGGAATGTGCCATCACGGAAGCGGATTTGAATCTGGTTCTTCATGTAAGGCACGGCCCACGCCACGCCCGGCACGCCGCGCACCCGATACAGATAGGTATCAGGCATCGGTTTGAGTTCTTCCACGTAGAGCACATTGGGCTGGGTGACCCAGATTTCGGCTTCACGCACATCCACGATGCGGCCACCGGTGCGGCGCATGATGCCGCAGAAGATGGACATCTGGTGAGCCATCAGCAGGCAGGCGAAGCCGATACCGAAGATCAGGCCGAAGTACTTGGCCCGGTCGCCAGTCAGCATTTTCCAGGCGACCCAGCTCATAACTTCCTTCCTTTCAGCGTGATGGCACGGCTGCGGGTCCGGATGAGCTTGGGAGTCTTTCGCAGCAGTGGTGGCTGAAGGCCCAGTGCTGCAGCCGTGAAGGCGTAGATATGTTTGGCAATGTTCTCGGGCGTCAGTGCCAGGAACCGCTCAGGCCCCATGAGGCCGATGCCAACAGGCCGGTTCTGGCGATAGAAGAGGCACTGGCCGACGATGCTGAATCCGATCTGGTAGACCTTGTCATTGCTCGCAGGTTCGCCGGTAAGTTCCATCAGAATAGCCCGCAGCTTATCGGCCATGGGTTGGACATATTCACGCATCCATTCCTGGCAGGCCGAGGTGGGTTGGGCCATCTCGCGCATGATCACCTGAGTCTGCCAGGGCTTCGATTCGGGATCCATCAGGCGATTGACGAAGGTGGCAATGAAGCTGCGAAGTCGCTCGGAGGCAGGGGTTTCGTCAGGCCAGTCGGGCATGGGGAACTTGGCTGCCGACTTCTGACAGGCATACTTAACCGTTTCGGCATACAGTCGTTCCTTGTCGCCGAAATAGTAGTTTACGGAGGCGATGTTCAGACCAGCCGCCTGGCAAATATCCCGCACGGAGGCTCCGCTGAAGCCATGGGCGGCAAAGGAAGCGCCGGCAGCGTCCAACAGGCGGTATTTCGGAGTTTCGTCCATGGGAAGAGAGGCACCATGCATATTGTTCAAACGTTTGTTTAAGACAACTATATCAAACAAACGTTTGAATGCAAGAGCGTCTCCCTGTTCTTCGGCAAACCCCGGGGCAGGGATTCAACCATTCCCGGGCAGCAGCTTTTCCACATATTTCGCCAGGATGTCCACTTCCACGTTCACCTGCATCCCCGGTTGCAACATTCCCAGATTGGTGATGCTCAAGGTATGCGGAATCAGGGCTACTCGAAACTGGTTCCCCTGCACATCCACCACGGTCAGGCTCACACCATTCAGTGTGATGGAGCCTTTGGCTACCACATACCGGCCCAGCTCGCTGGGCAGTTCAAAGACAAACATTTCCCAGTCGCCATCAGGCTGCCTGCTCTGCAGAGTCGCCAGGCCATCCACATGTCCCTGCACCCAGTGGCCCCCCAAGCGGTCGCCCAGTCGCAAGGCACGTTCCAGATTCACGGCGTGGCCCGGCTGCAACTCTCCCAGGTTGCTGCGGCGGAGCGTTTCCGGGGCCAGTTGAAATGCAGCTTGTCCGGCCTGATGTTGCACCACGGTCAGGCAGACGCCATTGATGGCGATACTCTCTCCGAGAGCAATATCGCTGTCAAAGATCTTGCTTTCAATGACCAGCCGCTGGCCATTCCCTTCGGGGTGCAGCGACTTCACTCGACCCTGTGTTTCCACCAGTCCTGTGAACATGTCACTCCTTCCCGGGTGTATCGAGGATGAGTGTCACGGGGCCGTCGTTGGTCAGGGTCACCTGCATGTCGGCGGCGAAGCGGCCTGCTTCGGTCTTGATGCCGAGCATGCGGCAAGCGGTGAGGAAGTCCTGGTATAACGGTTCCGCGATCTGAGGCGGTGCAGCCTTGGTGAAGCTGGGACGGCGGCCCTTCTGGCATTCACCGTAGAGCGTGAACTGGCTCACCACCAGGAGTTCGCCGCGGATATCCACCAGGCTCAGGTTCATCTTGCCCGCTTCATCGGGGAAGAGCCGGAGGGCGAGGAGTTTCTCAGCGAGCCATTCCGCGTCCCTGGCAGTATCGGTGGGAGCGATGCCAAGCAGTACCACGTAGCCTCGGCCAATGGTCCCGACTACTTCGCCAGCGATGGCCACCTGTCCTGCACTCACACGTTGAATGACTGCACGCATCGCTTACTTCTTGGAAAGGTTGACCATGATCTTCCGCTCGACCAGCACCTCGTTCCAGGCGTAGAGCTGCAGACGGTACTCACCAGCCTTGGGGAACGTGACATCGGTGAGGAAGCCGACGACCTCCGCAGTCATGCGCGGGTCAGTAAATTCAACTTCGAACATCGAATCGTTCACGGATTCGCGTTCCTCCTCAGCATCGATGATTCGCACCCGGATGGGCACCTTGCCATGGCCATTGGTGACGACGGCATAGACCGCCATCATGGGCACTTTGATGGGAAAGCTGGGGGTGAAGAGGTTGGCGAAGCAGCCGATGAGGGTCGCTTTTCCGGTGCTGGTATCGCGGTGGATATAGTCGCAGACCAGGAAAGTGAGTGCCTTGGGGGGCGGCGGCGTGCGTTTGCGTCGTGCCATGGAGTTGCCTCGTGTTGCGAATCTTCGCTATTGTATGGGCAGGCAGCACGCTAAGATAGCTGTCATCCTGGCTGCTTCTGCCTTCTGTCTTCTGTCTACTAGATGCTGGTGATTCATGCCCTCCGATTCCCCTCTTCTCGATCGCTTCTGCCGTTACGTCCGCATCGATACCACTGCCAATGATGCGTCGGGGACCTATCCCAGTTCGCCGGGGCAGTGGGACCTGGCCCGGTTGCTGGTGAAGGAACTGCAGGAGATGGGGGCGAGCGATGTCGAGATTACCGAGTATGCGATTGTGTTCGCGACGATTCCCGCGACGATCAAGAATGCTTCCCCCACCATCGCCTTCGTGGCCCACATGGATACTTCGCCCGATTGCAGCGGGGCGAGCGTGCAGCCTACGATCCACCGCCACTACCAGGGTGGGGACATTCCCCTGAAAGGTGATCCCACCAAGGTTATCCGTGTGGCGGACTGCCCGGAGCTGAACGATGTCATCGGCAAGACGCTCATCACCACCGATGGCACCACACTGCTCGGTGCGGATGACAAGGCAGGCGTGGCGGTCATCATGTCGGCTGCAGCTCATCTGCTCGCTCATCCGGAGATTCCCCACGGTCCGATTCGGCTGTGCTTCACGTGCGATGAAGAGATTGGTCATGGGGTGGATCATGTAGACCCTGTCAAGCTGGGGGCCGTCGCGGCCTACACGCTGGATGGAGCTAAGCCTGGAGAGTATGAGGCAGAGACCTTCTCGGCGGACAAGGCAACGGTCACGTTCAAGGGCATCGTCATACATCCGGCCCTGGCTAAAGATCGCATGGTGAATGCGGTGAAGCTGGCAGCGGAGTTTCTTGAGCTGCTTCCGAAGGACCGCTTCAGCCCCGAGACGACGAGTGAGCGAGAGAGCTTTGTCCATCCCCACCTGATTCAAGGCGGCGTGAGCGAGGTGAGCATCTGCTTCCTGCTTCGCAGTTTCAACACCGCTGAGCTGGCCGAGCAGGCGGCATACCTGCGTTCGCTGGCGGCCCAGGTGGTCGCTCGCCATCCCCGTGCCGCGGTGGACGTGGTGGTGGAGAAGCAGTATCGCAACATGGCGGACGGGATGAGCAAGGAGCCCCGGGTTGTACCCTATCTGGAAGAAGCCTTGCGACGGAGCGGCCTGACTCCGAAGAAGCTGAGTATTCGTGGTGGCACGGACGGCTCGCGGCTGACGGAGATCGGAGTGCCGACGCCCAACCTCTTCACGAGTGAGCACAATATCCACTCGCCGCTGGAGTGGGCCTGCCTGGAAGAGATGGAACAGGCGGTACAGGTGCTGGTGGAACTGTCGCAAGTCTGGGCTCTCTCTAAGTGCTAAGTGCTAAGTGCTAAGTGCTAAGTGTTGTGGCACAGACATTCCTGTCTGTGCGCGCGGAATCTGCGCACCCCCGAGTGGCATTTTGGGCCGCTCGGGGTGGTGGTGGGGTCAGCCGGAGTTGTGGAAGAGGCTGGAAAACAGGGAAAAAACCGGGGGCGAGCCTTCGGGCGGCGAGCGGAGGTTCTCCGTCGGTGAGTGTGGTGCGTCCATCGGTGAGATGGGGGCGTGTAGCGAGCGGGGGGCGACAGTGGGCGAGCGGGGGGCGTGAGCCCCCTGAGCTTCGGCGGGGTCGGGTGCCTTGGAGGCGTCGTCTGAAGTTGAGAGGTCGGTGTTCGTCTCGCTGTCGTGGAGTGTGGTCAGGGGTTGGAACGGCACCTGGCTCAGGGGGCTGACGCCCCCCGCTCGCATGATGGATGGCAGGTGGTGGATACCCACGGTGAGGGCGAACATGGTCCAGCAGAGGGTGAAGGCGAGGAGCAGGGCGGTGGTGATGGTGGTGACGGTTTGCAGAAGCGTTGACGGTGGGGTGTCATTAGTTCGCTGACCCCGTGAGCCAGGGTTGCTTGTGGAGTCTTCGCACGAGCCTGCCCCTGGCCTGACGGGGTCATTCCCCGGAGGTGTTGGTGCAGCATCCCAGGGCATCTTCGGTAATGTCGTATCCACCTGTTCATCGGGGTGGTAGCCTGTCCTGGTCACGTCGATGTTGAACTGCGGATGGGCCAGCAACTCGTCGGGGATGTAACCATGCCGGGCGAGGGCTTCCTTCTGGGCAGCCTCCTTCTTCTCGTAGAACTCCCTCGCGACACGCTCGACTTCGTGCAGCGGCAGCATGTCGGCATTGAGATCGAGGACAGGCTTGGGCATCGGGTGAGGCAGATTCACCTTGCGTGGTTTGACTTCACCCCGCCGAAACGCCTGCACACTCGCCTTCAGGTCTGCGATGGCTTCAGTGTCGCCAGCGAGGGCACGCTTGATCGGTTCGGGGATGCCAACGCTGTCGTGGAGCACATGCAGCTTGATGCCGAAGAGGTCCATGACGCCGGTGATGTGCTTCTCCGCAGCACACCAGGTATCGTTGTAATGCTTGAGACGTTCGAGCCAGATCTTGCGGGCCATGTGGTAGAGCGGCTCATTGTTGCGGGAGTACTTACACCCGTGAAAATCGGAGAATTCGTAGGGATTGAGGGTGCCAATGTCGGTGGGCCGCTTGGTGTCATCGACCTTGTCGGGGTCGAAGTGGTCGCGGGGTTCCACGATGGTATCGAGGAACTCGGCGAGGATGGCATCTTCGCGAGGGCTCTTGGGCAGGATGCGCATGCGGGCAGCATCACGCTCGGCGATGAGGTTTGGATTCAGTTCGAAGGAGTTGCGGGTGACGCCAACCTCGGCATCGTAGTAGCGGCCGGTGCGCAGCTCGGAGTCCATGCTGGTGAAGTGGACATGCTTGTAGCGGTCGAGTTCCTTCTCGCGGTCAGCGGTGCGTTCCTTGTCCTTGAAGGCGTTGCGATCCTCGGCGTCGCGGAAGTGGGCGATGTCCTTGAGGATGGAGATACGCTGGAGGATGAGATGCCGCATGGCATTGTGGAAGGAGGCGTTCTTCTTGGACTCGTCCTTCTCCATAGCCATGACGTGGATGCGGTGGCAGGTGACCTCGTAGCTGATCATCAGTTCCGCGATGATGTCCAGATGACACGCACGGCGGGCGTAACGGTGTTTGGCCCTGCGGAGGTCCCGTTCGAACATGCGGGGCGGCATGTGCCAGGTATCGAGGGCGGTCTTGCGGATGACTACCTCGCTGGCCGCCTGGGCGAGGAGTTGTTCGATCTGCAGCACGCGGTTCATGGAGTTGGTCCTCAGTGCGAAGTGGTGCCACGGTGGGAAGGCCGGGCCATTCCCTGGAGCATGATGGCTTGTACAGGTAGATAGTGTCAACAGCCGTAGCGCGGGTGTGGGTGGGGATTGTGAGGATGGGCTTCGCCGCGAGAGGGGCCCCCTCACCCCCAGAAGAATCCCCCTCACCCTGGCCCCTCTCCCCGGTGGGGAGAGGGGGGAATGTTCGTTGCCTCGCTTCGCATCGGGTTGCATGCGTGGGGCTGGTGGTGAGTGGTGCGGAGTGAGGGCGAGGTCTGGCCCTTGCTAGCCTAGCGCGACGGGCTGTGAGGGCGCTCAGGGTTGCAGGGGGTGGTGGCGCGAGGTGGTTGCAGGGTAGGGTTTGCGTGGATAAACGCAAACCATGGCACACGGGTGTGAAGTAAATGCAAACAGGTGTGGCATGCCACACCTGTCTGGTACTTGCGTGATCGGCGGCCTGGAGGACTTACGCGTTACGCGGGTTGGAGTTGTTTGCGGGTGTTGGTGTTGGCCGCGGGGGTCTTCTTGATCTGCCCTTCACCGAGGATGAGGAGCAGGGGGCTGGCGACGAAGATGGAGCTGTAGGTACCGATGATGATACCGACGACCATCACGAATGCGAAGAGCTTGACGCCTTCACCGCCGAAGATGTAGAGGACCACGACCACGAGCCAGGTGACCAGCGAGGTGAGGATGGTTCGGCTGAGGGTAGCGTTCACGCTTTCGTTGATGATGCCGGTGGTCAGCTCGGGGTTCTTGCCTCGGGTCTCGCGGATGCGGTCAAAGACGACGATGGTGTCGTTGACGGAGTAGCCGACGAGGGTGAGGAGGGCGGCGACGGCGGGCAGATCGAGCTTGAAGTCCTCGATCAGCAGAACGTGGCCGAAGAGCCCGACGACGTAATGACAGCCAGCGACGATGCCCAGAGTGAAGAGGAGATCGTGGACGAGGCAGAGCACTGCGGCGACGCCGAAGGTCCAGTTACCAAAGCGGAACCAGAGGTAACCGACGATGGCAAGCCAGGAGAGAATGATGGCAGAAAGAGCCTTGCCCTGGGTCTCGGCAGCGAGCTGGCTATCAAAGTTTTCGAGACGGTCGGAGACGGGCAGGTTGAACTGCCTGACGAGGTACTCGGTGAGGTTGGCGGTCTGGTTCTGCTGATCGGGGGGCAGCTTGAACTGGACATTGACCGTCTTGAACGAGCCGGGGCGGGTGCCGGGGGTAACCCCCTTGACTTCGTAGAACTCCTTGCTGGAGCCAGGGAATTTCTCCTGGAACCACTTGCTGACGAACTTCTCGACTTCCTCGGCAGGGGGTTCCTTGTTGGTGAAGCTCACTTCAAAGGACTGGTTGCGTTTGTCCTTATCCTGTTTTTCCGGGGGAACCGGGGTGATCGGGCCCACCTTGGCTTCGACATAAAGAAGCTTGTCGCCAAAGGATTTGACGATGGCATCGCGAACTTTGATGGCATCCTTATTGGTGGTGCGGACGGTGAATTCACGAGTCGCACCGGTGCCGACGGTGGCATCGCGGTAGAGGGCATCAATGGAACGTTCCGGCAGGTCGTTGTTGTCCTGCAGGGCGGTACGCACTTCGGCGACCGGGCGGGCCTCCTTGAACTGGAAGGTGTAGGCAGTGCCACCGGTGAAGTCGATGTTGAGGCCTTCTTCACCACGCCAGAGGAACAGGGCCAGGCCCAGGATCGAAAGAATGACAGTGACCGTGAACCAGACGTGGCGGACGGCCATGAAATCGAGGTTGGGCTTGCTGAAGAGTTTGACCATGGTCAGCCCCTTGAGCCAGTTGCGGCTGAGGGCGATGTCGAAGAAGAGGCGAGTCATGTACAAGCTGGTAAAGAGGCTGATGACGAGACCCATGGTGAGGGAGACGCCGAAGCCCTTGAGCTGATCGGTACCGACCGCGTAGAGGACGACGGCGGTGAAGATCGAGGTCAAGTGAGTATCGATAATGGTGGGGAAGGCCCGGTCGTATGCATTGCGGATGGCGAGGGTGAAGTTGGCCCCGCGTTCCCGTTCTTCACGCAAGCGTTCGTAGATCAGCACGTTGGCATCGACAGCCATACCGAGCATGAGAACGAGGCCAGCCAGGCCGGGCAGGGTGATGGCGGCATTGGCGAAGACGAGGAAGGCAACGGTCAGGAGCAAGTTCATGAAGAGGGCGACGACGGCGACCATGCCAGCGAAGCGGTAGTAGTAGATCATGAAGAGGCAGACGGCGAGATAAGCACCGCCGACGGCCCAGGTACCCTTGCGGATGGTGTCTTCACCGAGGCCGGGGCCCATGGTCATTTCACTGACAGGTTCAGGGCGTAGGGCAGCGGGGAGCGAGCCAGCCTGGAGGATGCGGGCGAGTTCGAGAACACGGCGCTGGCCTTCAGGGCCGGAGGCACCCATGGTGATGCGGCCGCCGGTGTTCAGGCGCTGCTCCAGCTTGGGAGCGGAAATCACCTTGCCATCAAAGATGATGGCCATGAGCTTGTCCACTTCCTTGGTAAGGGTGTAGAAGCGGTCCTGGGCATCGGCCTTGATACCGAAGGTGACGAAGAATTGACGTAAATCGCTATCGGGGCGAATGGAAGCAGGGTCCATGTTGTCGCCGGTGATCTGGCTGACATCGGCAATGGACTTGCGGGTGAGGACGAAGTGACGGCCGAGGTTGGGTTCGTTTTCCTGGAGGCCGGGAGTGCGTTGACCGGGGGCGCTGTAGTAGGCATAGTCGCCTTCCAGGCGGAAGCCTTCAGCAGACTTGTCGTTGAACTTTTCCTTGAGCGTGGTGATTTCGCTCTTGTCCATTTCGAGCCATTCATAGTCGACTTCGTAGCCGGTGGGAGCGGGTGGCGTTTTGCCGGGGAGGACGATGTCGTCCGCCTTGCCGACCAACTGGGAGCGGGCGATGCTGATGGCTTCCTTGTCGTTGAATTCAGGCAGGCAGTTGTTGTGGGCGAGGATGCGGAACTCGAGCTGGCCCTGCTGCTGGATGAGTCGCTTGATTTCCTGGATCTTGCCGGCGCTGGTCTTGTTCTTGGGATCGTTGCTCAGGGGGAGGACGATTTCCACGCGGGGGGGACGATCGGAATCGCCGGCGATGGGGCGGATCGTCGTTTCCATGAGGTTATTGGGATCGACGCGGGTCTTGATGCGGGAAGCGAGCTGGTCCGCACTGAACTGCTTGCGGAAGTCGAGAGACTGCTTTTCCCAGAAGACGGGATCGACTTCGTACACGAGGATGGAGCCGCCGGCGAGATCGACGCCGAGGGTGATGCGTTTGCCATCGGCAGTGGGGTCGAGGGTATTGCGATAGGCGACCACGCTGACCCAGGCAGAAAGGATCACCGGGACGGCGACGATGAGGAGCCGCCATTCAAAGCCGGGGAACAATCTGGTGAAGAGGAGCTTGAGGCCGACGATCAGAGCGATCAGAATGCCGACGTAGATCAGTGCTTGCATTGTCACAATCGGGGCTAGAGTTGAGGCCGTCGCTAACGCTTCCGGCTCGTTGTATGGTGCCGTCGCTAACGCTTCCGGCTCGTTGTATGTGTACGGTTGCTTACGCTTCCGGCTCGAGTTAATGAGTTAGGCGCTGGCCGTCTCCCTGGCGGTTGCATCCGCGTCCGCGGGAGTGATGGCATAGATACTGGAACGAAGAATACGGAGCTTGGCTTCCAGCGATTTGACAGTGACTTCATCATTGTCACCGGCGGTGCCTGGGACCTTTTCTTTGATGCTCTGGACGGTGCCGAGCATGCCGCCGCTGAAGGTGACTTCATCGCCCTTCTTCAGGGTGTAGATGGCCTTCTTGCGTTCCTTTTCCTGCTTCTGCGCGGGGCGCAGCAGGATGAACCAGGCCAGCAGCAAGGGGATGCCAAACATGATGAGGGGCTGAAGCGAGGCACCCAGACCGGGAGGGGCCTCCGCACCGCCAGCAGGAGCCGGGGCAGCACCGCCCGCAGCCTGGGCAAACAGTAAACATGTCAAATCAAGCATTGCAACCTGCATTACGCCGTTTCAGTATCAGACTGTTGATTGTAAGTGTTCCCCCGCCAGCGGACAAGGTTTGCCGAGAGGAAGCTGGCAAAGCGGTGCTCGCGGATGGCCTCCCGGGCCTGGGCGACCAGATCGAGGTAGAAATGGATATTGTGGAGCGACAGGAGGGTGGGGCCGAGCATCTCGTCGGCATGGAACAGATGATTCAGGTAGGCCCGGGTGAAGCGGCGACAGGTGTAGCACTGGCACTGCTCATCCAGAGGCAGGTGCGACCGCTTATGGACAGCATTGCGTAGGCGGAGCGGGCCGGCCCAGGTGAGGGCCTGGGCATTGCGGCCGTTGCGGGTAGGCAGCACGCAGTCGAACATGTCGATGCCCCGGGCAATGCCTTCGAGGATGTCTTCGGGCTTGCCGACGCCCATCAGGTAGCGGGGCTTGTTGACAGGCAGTGCGGCTGCTGCTTCGCCGAGCACGCTGAGCATGGCTTCGGTGGGTTCGCCGACGCTGAAGCCGCCGAGGGCGTAGCCGGGGAAATCGAGCTTCACCAGCTCCTCGGCACATTCGACCCGCCATTTCGCATTCAGGCCGCCCTGCACGATGGCGAACTGGGCCTGATCGCTGCGGCGGTGGGCGTCCTGGCACCGCTTGGCCCAGAGGATGCTGCGGCGCATCGCTTCCCGCACTACCTCGGGTTCAGCGAGGCCGGGCGGGCATTCATCCAGCACCATGGCAATGTCGGAGCCGAGCTTCTCCTGGATGCTGACGGCTGACTCGGGGGTGAGCTCCAGCGGGGCGCCATCGATATGGGACCGGAAGGTGGCACCGGCATCGGTGATCTTGCGCTGGGTGGCGAGGCTGAAGATCTGGTAGCCGCCGGAGTCGGTGAGGATGGAGCCGGGCCAGTCCATGAACTGATGGAGGCCGCCCATCTCGGCGACGATGTCGGGGCCGGGGCGGAGGGCGAGGTGATAGGTGTTGCCCAGGATGATCTTCGCACCACACTCTTCGACCATGCGTGGCGTCAGGCCTTTGACGGTGGCCTGGGTGCCGACGGGCATAAACATGGGAGTGTCGAAGCAGCCGTGCGGCGTGGTCACGGTGCCCAGGCGAGCGAGGCCATCGGTAGTGTGGAGCTGGAAGGAGAGGGGGGAAGCCATACCAGCCCGAAGCGTTAGCGAGGATGGATCATGCGAGCGCGCGACGTCCCTCGCTGACGCTTCGGGTTGGTACGCGGTACTAGTCGCCACGCAGTTTGAGGCCCAGGATGGTGAGCTTCTCGCGGACTTCGACGAGGGAGGTCTGGCCGAAGTTCTTCATCTCCAGCAGTTCATCGGCGGTGCGCTGGATGAGTTCGCCCACGGTGCCGATGCTGAGGCGGTTCATGCACTTGCGGGCACGGACCGAGAAGTTCAGCTCGCTGATGGGCTTGTTCATCGCCTCCTGCTCTTCCGGCGAGTACTGCGGCTGGTTGGAGCGGAAGCGTGGGTCGTAGCGGGCACCTTCTTCGAGGGCCTGGCCCAGACGCAGTCCCTTGGCTCCGAGGATTTCCTTGATCTCGTCGAGCGAAGTCTCGCCAAAGTTCTTGCTGGCGAGCAACTGCGACTCGGTGACGCGGGTCAGATCGCCCAGCGTGCGGATGTTCATCTTCTTGAGGCAGTTGCGGCTGCGGACCGAGAGTTCGAAGTCGGTCACCGGCACTTCCAGCACCTGGGAGAACTTGTCGAACCGGCGTTCCGCATCTTCATCGAAGAACATCTCGCGGGAAGCGTCAGCGTCCTTGGTGAAGAGGCGGGCTTTGCCATCGGTAGGGAAGGCTTCGTGCAACTGGTTGAAGCACTGGTAGGCCTTTTCGAACTGGTTGGTGTCTTCGTAGAGGATGCCGAGGTTATTGAGGGCACCGCGGCTGGCAGGCTGCTGGGCCACGCAGCGTTCGTAAAAGGCGATGGCTTCGTCGTCATTGCCGGCGAGGTCGTTGTAGTAGCCGAGCTGGAAGAGAGCGCCGGTGTGATTGGGGTCGATCTCGATGGCTTTCTCGAAGGCGGCGATGGCACCGAGCTTGTCGCCTTCGTCGAGAAGGACGCAGCCCTTCTGGTAGTGGTATTCGCCTGAGTGGCTGCTCATGCTTTCGAGCTTGCTGATGAGGTCTTTGGCCTGCTTGTGGTGCTTCTGCTGGAGATAGAGGCCGGCCCGCTGGAGCTGGACCTGGGTGGCGGTGTAGCCCATCTTTTCGGCCCGTTCGAAGGCCTTGTGGGCTTCGTCGATGTCATTGAGCTGGGTGAGTGCCCGGCCCAGGTAGAACTGGGAGAGGGCGGTGTCGGCCTTGTGGAGGTGCTTGGCAGCATCGCTGGTGCGGCCGAGGAACCAGTTGGCGACGCCTAGCTTGAGGTGCCACTTCTTTTCCGAGGGGCCGCCTGCTTCGACCTTGGCCTTCATGGCATCGACGGCTTCGCGGAGGGAGCGGTACTGGGTAGGCCCCTGGGCGAGACCATCGCGGAGTCGCTGGACGGTCCCTGCGTCGCAATCGTCTTTTTCGAGGAACATTGCCTTGATATCAGTGGTAATCGCATTCATCGCGCGCGCACTCCAGCCAGTGATCTGCGTATTCGAGTCTATTAATATAGAAGGAAGGGGGTGGGGAGCAAGGTGAAATGGCGGTGAGGAGAGGGGGGGCCTTAGGGGTGGCCGGCAAATTCATGAGAGTGGGCGTGCCACGGAGGTGTAAGTCATACTGCTGACGCGATTTCGATGGATGGCAGGCATGGCAAGATGGTACTATATCCGGCACGGAGGAGACGGAGTGCAGTCACCTCCGTGGTACGCGAACTCATGGAACTTCGGGTATTTTGCTTGGCAATCTCGTTTAGTTTTTGACAAGCTGTGGCAGGGTCGTGAATGTACTCCTTCTCGACCCTGCAGCCAGGGAGACACATCCCCGCGAGACATCAGGGTCGAGCGGAATACCGCACGATCCTGCAACGGCTTGGAATACGAGACAATCCGGGCACCCGGCTTATCCAGGAGCTGAAATAAAATGAATATGAGATCTAAAGTAGTATATGTAATGCTCACTTTCGGTTTATTCAGTGTTCTGCTGTGGGCAATTGCTTCACGCGAGATTCCTTCTGTCAATGATGTGCAGATGCTAGTTGCATGCTATAGGCAGGGTGACGTAGAATGCAATGCGCAAAAATTGTATTCATACTGCAATTCAAGCAATGATATGGTTAAATACTACGCGATAAATTCTATAGGAGACATCGGTGCTGAGGGTGTAATATTTCTTAACTACTTAGCATTATTGTTAGACAATGACGACCCTTTCGTACGTGATGCAGCGGCCCATTCAATTCTGAAGCTTGCTCATCATGGTAAGGTGACTTCAATTTCGCTTGTGCGAATAATATATAGCCATGTAAATGAAAGTGCTGCTAGATATGCAGTAGATGCGTTAGGCGAATATGGGGACCGAGACAGTAGTATTATCGAATGCATAGCATATGCATACAATGCTAAAGATACTGCATGCAGGCAGGCCGCTACGAAAGCATATAGAAAAATTACAGGGAATGAAATACAGAATGTTGTCAGTAAATAGATTTGTGCTGCAAGGTTCAGTAATGGCCGTAATGCTTTGTGCCCAGGAGGCTCGTTAGATATGCTGTGCCACGGAGGTGTAAGTCATAATGCTGACGCGATTTCGATGGATGGCAGGCATGGCAAGATGGTACTATATCCGGCACGGAGGAGACGGAGTGCAGTCACCTCTGTGGTACGCGAACTCATGGAACTTCCAGGTATTCGGCCTGACAATCTCGTTTTGTTTTTGACAAGCTGTGGCAGGGTCGTGAATGTACTCATTCTCGACCCTGCAGCCAGGGAGACACATCCCCGCGAGACATCAGGGCCGAGTGAAGTGCCGCACGACCCTGCCACGGCTTGGAATACGAGACAATCCGGGCACCCGGCCTGGCGGTAGGTGTGTGCGAGGGAAAGTATGAGGAATATAAAAACGGCAGCGTTATTATGTTTTATTGGAGTTTTTCTGCTTTCAATGGCAATCCGGTTCTTGGTAGTGTCCGCTTAGTGTGTTGATGACTTCGGCTTGTTCCAATTTACGATTTTCAAGCCCACCGCTGTTATCGGCTCGAAATCGGCAGTGTTGTTAGTAACCAATATAAGCTGATTCTCGATTGCTATTGAGGCTATGTGTAGGTCGTAAGGGTCATAGCCCTTGAAGTCACGCCGCAAACTAGCAAACACTTTTAGTGAACTGGATGTAAACGGAAGAACTACCTGCTCTTTGATAAAGTGTACTGACCTATGGACACATCCATATGTATCTACCAGCTCTTCTCGAGGGCAGTCCTTGACTTCGGCGTGCCATCCATAGATAACCTCGCCGACCGTTACCACTGAAACGAACACACTGTTGATCGGCTGCGATTCAACGATTGACGATACTGGCTCCTCTTCGCCAGCCCATTTGCTGAATATGTCTGTATCCAATAGATAACGGTTCATGATCCATTCGCAATTTCAGCCAATCGACGCTGTTCCCTTCGCTCCGCCATCTTCTTTTTTACATTTTCATAGCGAGGGTTGTTGGCAAACATACCCCGAAACTTCCGCCAAGGATTCTCATCCTCAATGACCATCAGACTGGTTGCTGGCAGAAATCCAATGAATTGGAACGGCTTCCCTGCAAAGGTTGGCTGAGTAAGTTTAACTTGGTCTTCGTGTGGCATGACGTACTGTTCCCCATGAATCCTCATGCCACTTTGAGGAAGCTGTTGATACGGTATTGTACTGACAGCTAGCTTCCGTTTAACAGTTGCTGGCTGGCTAGCGCCAAGATTATAGCCATAAGTTTGTCCTCCCACGTATCGACCCTTGGAAGGGACATAGCGTTCTTTGATTCGGATTGTGGACATTGTTACTTCTCCACTGTCTCTTGTTGCTCAACAACTTTGAACGGGATCACTCCGACACGAATGCCATCCAATGTTAGTTCATATTGATAAATACCAAAGCCGGTCCATTTGAATTTCATTGCCATCTCAGCATTGGCCACTTGGTTGGCTTCTGCCTTTTCATCAAATGCAAACTCTAGACCTGCGGATCGCGTTAGCTTCCCTTTTGTGTCTCGCAGCCCAATCTCGCATTTGTGGCGTGCTGGCGGTGAGTCACTCTTTCTGAAGCTAATGTAAACACGAATTGGAAGTTCAACCCCTTCAACCTCTGTCTCAGGCGCCTTCAACGTGATTACATCAACCACTCGAATCAGGCTGGGCAACTTGCCGTTTTCAAAAAGTACGCGTTCACACAAAACAGCGCAGCACAACAGCGGCAGTTTCGCTGCTTTGCGTGCTTTCGCTTTGACTGCATTCTTTCGCGGTTTCGCCATCGCTAGTTCTTTCTCGATTCAATCAGAAAATGCACAGGACGCTCAGCGTCTCCAAGTTCCTTTCGCGCCGTCTGCCGGAGTCGCATTCTAACCCACGATGACAGGTCAAGGCCAGCAAGTTCTGCCGCCTCAACAAAGGATTGTTTCTCAGCTTTTGTCATTCGCATCTCAACTCTTTCAGTGAGCGCGACAGAACCCTTTGTCGGGCGGCCCAGTCTTTCTGTTGTTTTCATGAGACTATTGTACGTAATAATTCCGTACAAATCAAGCCGAATTAGTTTGACGCGTACGTACATCGTCCGTACATTAGTATTAGACAAATAAAGCCTGAGACTGCTTCAACAATCCCAGGCTTAAACTAGCACAGCCGAAGCCGAACCAGTGTGGCAACTGAATTATCGGCGAAAGCTGTGCGAACATCAAGAGGTGTTCGGATGCTTTGCCCAAAATGCTCAACCCAATGCCGTAGGTTCGGAAAAGACCGCAACGGTAACCAACGCTACCAGTGCAAACCATGCTGCCAAACGTTTACAAACGTACCAGCCCGGCCCTTGGGTGAAATGCGTCTTCCGCTGGACAAAGCTGTTCAGTGCATCAAGTTGCTGATGGAAGGCTGCTCGATTCGTTCGACCGAACGAGTGACTGGTGTAAACCGGGACACTATTTGTAATCTTATCGTAACCGCTGGCGAGAAGGCTAAGCAGTTGCTAGAGTCTCGCATCGTCAACATCAAAGTTGAAGATGTTGAATGTGACGAAATATGGGGGTTCGTAGGCATGAAAGAAAAGACACGCATGTTCCAGTATCCCATGAGCGATGAAGGATATGGTGATGCGTGGTGTTACGTCGGCTTTGAATCCAACACAAAGCTGATCCTGTCATGGCACCTTGGCAAGCGTACACCGCTAGACACTCAATGCTTCATGGAGAAGCTGAGGGAGACTGTAGCCGATGGCTTCCAGCTTACCACCGATGGTTTCAAGCCATACCCCAACGCAGTTCATTCGGTGTTTGGCCGTACTGTTGACTACGCACAGTTGGTGAAGCAGTATGGTGAATCGGACGATGACAGGCGTTACTCACCGCCTTCAATCATTCGCATCGACAAAAACGTAATCATCGGTCAGCCTGCTGAGGATCGGGTATGCACTTCTTACGTTGAGAGAAACAATCTCAGCATCCGAACCTTCGTTCGCAGGATGACACGCCTCACTTGTGCATTCTCCAAGAAATGGGAAAACCACGAGGCAGCGTTAGCTCTCTACTTCGCTTACTACAACTTCTGCTGGAAGCACAGCACACTCAAAACGACACCAGCAGTGGCAGCAGGCATCGCAACCAAACAGTGGACGGTTGAAGAACTGCTCACAGCTAACTAGGAAAATCAACACACTATGCGGACACTACCGAAACTTGCTTGGTTTGAATGGCCATCTTGCCACGATAAACGCTGAACAGTCCAACCGCCAACAATAGAACGCCGCCAAACAGAATGGTTCCAAGCAATGGACTCTCCCTGACTGAATGCCGCGACCAACCGCTACCGGGCATGGTTGCGAGCAATTTTGCCTTATCGTATCGACATCTCGATTCGAGTCCAATGCTGCAGTTTGGGTTCACTCAAGAGAGTGACGTATCGCCGCCCACCAACGACCCGTGAGCAATGGCACCGCCCGTCTCCTATCCTTTGCCACTGACTGCTCACGAATTCTTCGTTGACGCCTCGCCTGGCATCCTTCACACTGGATGGATCATCTCGCTGAAGGACCAGCGTCGTTATCGCAGCCTTGTCCCGGGACCGGTACAGCGGGCTGCCTGTCACATGCCGCTGTGCTTCATCCATCTCGAAGCCAACGCATGCATCTCGAAAGGGTTGGTCATGTTTCATTTCGTTGTCAGGCTCGGCCTGATACTGGGCCTGCTGGCCGCCAGTGCGTCTTCCGCCTGGGCGCAACTCACGTTCAATTTCATTCAGGGCTCCGCTTCCTCCCCGATGATGACAGGCTTTCAGCAGGCGGGGGCACTCTGGTCATCGCTCTTCAATGACCCCATCACGCTGAACATCCGCATCAACGCCGCAGCCCTGCCCACCGGGCAGATTGGTTCCACCAGCAACTTCTTTGACACCTACACCTACGATTCGGTGCGAACCGCATTGATGAATGATCGCACCAGTGGCAGAGATTTCAGCAGTGCCGGTGCCTTGCAGAGTGGCCCGAATCTTTCGCTGCTGATCAACCGCACAGCAAACAATCCAAATGGCGTAGTGAGCGCAACACCCTATTTCGATACCGGTGCCGGTGGACCGGGGCAGGCCGGGCCGGAGAACAACAACACCATCCGCCTGACTAGCAGTAACGCCAAAGCCATGGGTCTGATGGCTGGTAATGACGCGGGCACCAACGCCATCATCACCATGACCACGCTGCAGGGTTACGACTTCGATCGCAGCAACGGCATCAACGCATCGCAGGTGGATTTTGTGGGCGTCGCTGCCCATGAACTGGGACATGCCCTGGGGTTCATGAGCGGCGTGGACAACCTCGATGGCAACGGAACCGCCCCCGGGCTCAACGACAATCAACTTCGCTTCATCACAGCTCTGGATCTCTTTCGCTTCTCCAGTCGAAGCATCGGCTCGGGTGGAGGCCCCGGTGTCATCGACTGGACCGCGGATAACACGGTCAAATACTTCTCCGTGGATGGCGGTGCCACCCCCATCGCCACCTTTGCCAAC
Source organism: Gemmatales bacterium (assembly GCA_046350055.1). Taxonomy (GTDB): domain Bacteria; phylum Planctomycetota; class Planctomycetia; order Gemmatales; family HRBIN36; genus JAEUIE01. Next base: position 2,858,105 of record JAXMBC010000001.1, read on the forward strand.
GGTGCCAACTTCGGCGATGGCACCCAGGCCAGCCACTGGAAGGACAACCTGGGCCTCGGCATGATGGACCCCAGCGTAGCTGTGGGAGAACTGCTGACCATCTCCAGCAACGACATCGCTGCCTTGGACGTGATCGGCTACAACCTCATCTCCGTTCCCGAGCCGACCACGTATCTCCTGCTCGGGACAATCACTGTCGCAGCGGGATGCTACATCAGGCATCGCCGCCAGCAACACCGCCGAGCGCAGCAGATTGACCTCGACGCAACCACGGCTGATTGCACCTGATATATCCTATCTGACGGCGCCCGTGTCTTTCACGGGCGCCACTGTTTGCGCAGTCCCCTTATTCTCAAGCTTTTGCCCAGTCTTTGTCGATACTCCTTCATGGAGGATCGCGCCATGAAGGCTGTTCTTGCGCCACTACCGGTTCTCGGCATACTCCTGGGATGTGCCGGGGCGCTCCATGCGCAGGAACCGGTGGTCGTCGAACCGGCCAGGCCCTCGTTCCTCAAAACCCCTCGCCTCTTCAGCGAGGAGAAGCCTGAATCCGAAGGCGAAGAACGCAAGGACGAGATCGAAACGGATCGCGACTCCTTTACCCCCTCCACGACCACGGCTGGCAAGCGTCGGCTCATCTTCGAATCAGGCTGGACGTTCCTCGATAACCGTGGCTACAAGGAAACCAACAGCCTCCCCGAAGCCCTGTTCCGCTTCGGTCTGACCGAGCGACTGGAACTGCGACTGGCTACCAACTACGAAGTGGGCGGCGTGGGCAGCGACGTCAGTGGCGGCACGGGTGGTGAGGAGTTTGACTCCCTCGGCAAGCTCGAGCGGGAATCCACCATCTCCTACGGCTTCAAATATCGATTGACCGAAGTAGACAACTGGCTCCCCGGCAGTGCCTTTATCGTCCAGGCTGCTACACCCACCAGCGGCAACACCACCAACACCCAACTGGCCACCACCTATGTCTTCGGCTGGGAACTCCCCTACCAGATGAAACTCGACTCATCCTTCCGCTACATCCTGGCGACCGAAGAACACGATCACTTCAATGAATGGGCTCCCTCCGTCGTGCTGAAAGTTCCCGTGGGCGAACGCATCAACATCCATGCGGAATACTTCGGCGTTTTCTCCACCAACAAAGCCGAAGCTATCAACCACCAGTACTTCAGCCCGGGCGCACACTACCTCATCACGGAAAACTTCGAAGTCGGCTTCCGCCTCGGCTGGGGACTCAACGACCAGACCCCCCGCTTCTTCTCCAACATCGGCGTCGGCCTCCGCTTTTAGTGCAACTCTCTCCTCTGTGTGTATTGGTGGCACAGACTTGAATCACCATGCCACGGATGTGATGTAGTCATCTCAATGAAAAAGGCATGTCGAATCGACATGCCTTTTTAGCTTGAGTTCTATTTACTATGCTCGGGCAACTCGCAGTGTTTTCCTCTGTCGTCGACGCCGGTACGCCAGTCCGCCACCAGCTACCAGAGCTGTAGCAATCAGTGCCATCGTTCCGGGTTCTGGGACAGCTGAAATCGACAGGTTGTCCATCCCAAAACCGCTGAATTCTACAGATTCATCGCTTCCAAACTGAAATCGGATATCAACAGTCTGGCCACTAAAGGCGGTAAGATCAAATTCCGCTACGCCAGCACTTCCGCCGCTACCACCACTGGTATCGTAAGCGAACTGTCCCAGCAGCGGATGATGGTCATGACTCAGATCGATAAACTGCATGTTCGAGGTCGCTGTGGGATTGAGCAGATTGGTGGGCGGCACCAGACCACCTGTGACGGATGCCTGAACATTGAAGCGATCGAAGTGCGTTTCAAACTCACCGACATAATCAAATGTCATGGTGATCGGGCCAAAAGAAGGCAGCACCAGACCTGTGATCTGGTAGAAAGAATAATCACTTGAACCATAAGCTGTCGCATGGCCCATCATCTGGGTGCCATTGTTGGAAAAACCAGTGTTGTTGATCAGAAATGATCCGCCGACCGATTCCAGCCCTCCCAGGCCAGACTCGAAATTCTGACTGAACACGGTGACTTGAGCACTTGCCGTCGATAATCCCATGGACAGGATGGCAAGTGCCAAAAGCGATGATCCGAAACGCCTCATGAAGCTTCTCCCAGTTGGTTCAACTTCTAAGTAAGTTTTCATCCTAAGTTGGTAAGGAGACAATGCAACAAGAATCTCTCATTTTCTTCACATTCGATTTCTGAGCAGGTGCCTGGAAGACCAAGGAGTCTGGCGCTTTCCGTGTTGTGACGGGAATCGCCATGCCACGGATGTGATGTAGTCATCGCATCCGTGCTGGACCTGCAACGACTTGCAGCATCCTGAGATGCCGAACGCACAGATTTCTGCAAGCTTACCACAGCACGAAACAACTTCTCGTTACCCGGGGCACCCGGCTTGCACCAAAACTGTGTCAATCCATGCAGGAGTCGACTGCGGGTGAAACTCCTGGGGCGGTCGGCAGCGTATGGGCTAGCCTCAGTTCCCGGAGCATGGACTGCTTCTTGGATTGGTGGGCCTGCATCCGACGCAGGATGTCATCTAGCACCTGCACCGCGCTGACCATGTGCGGCCCCTTATTGAGCATGACACACTCGGCCCGGTGTCCCATCGCCGCATCGGTAATCTCGGCTCGCGACGGCATCCCCTGCTTGGCCAGTGTTTCAAGCACCTGTGTCGCCCAGATCACCGGCACATGGGCGGCCTCACAGATCCACAGGATCTCTTCCTGGACTTCCGCCAGCCGCTCGAAGCCACACTCCACCGCCAGATCGCCGCGAGCAATCATCACCCCGCAGCACGGGGACCGCATGGCCGTTAGCAGAATCTCCGGCAGGTTCTCGAACCCTCGCCGCGTCTCGATCTTCAGGACGATAGCCGGTTGCTTGTTGCCCAGTCTCGCCAGGTGCTGCTGAAGCGACTCCACGTCCCCGGCACAGTTGGCGAAGGAGAGTTCGACAATATCGGCGTGCCGGGCCACGAATGCCAGGTCCTCGATGTCTTTGGCGGTCAGGGCAGGGAGCCGGAGATCGCTGTCGGGGAGATTGATTCCTTTGTCCGCGCGGAGTTTCTGGCCCTGTAAGCGGGACTGTGTAACCCGGACCAGTACCTGAGTGGGCTCGACCTTCTCCACGATGCCACCGATCTTGCCGTCGTCGAACCAGATGGCATCGCCCGTGCGCACGTCATCGAAAACCTCAGGGATCGTGCAGCCGATGGTGGGAGGCGACTGGAGATGTCCTTTGCTGTCCACGGTCGCCGGCTGGCCGGGCCGGAGGTCCCGGGTCAGGATCAGCAGGTCGCCTCGCCCGAGCGAAATGGCGTTCTCCGTTGGCGGCAGCACTCCCACGCAGGTCTTGCGGTTGCCCCCCTTGGCTGCCTTGCGCTGGTGGCGCAGGACAGTGCCGGGGACGAAGTACGTCGTCTGGGACGTCTCCGCCCAGCAACCGTCGGCGGTGACTTCGACCACCGTCAGAACCCGTCGGGCGTCGCGTGCGTCGGTGAGCTTCACCTTCTCCCCTTCACGGAGGCAGGCCAGCCAGTCCGCCGACACCGGCAGGCACGCGTCCGCCGGTGAGGGTGGCGGGCGGAGGGCATCATCAGCGGTCAGCCAGACCCGCGCGGGTGCGGTGACACGCCCGAGCGTGTCGCGGCGGGGGCGGGCTCGTACCACCGCCGGCCCGGGTACCAGTGGTCCGGTTCGCAGTTTCGGCCCGGCAAGATCCATTACCACCCGGCAGGACCGACCCAGGGCCTGCTCAGCACGCCTAAGGTGCTCAATCATCCGCCCCCACGTCGCAGTGTCGTCGTGCGCACAGTTGATGCGCATGCAATCCATCCCCTGTTGGAGCAGGTCGTGAACAAGGGCATAGTCATCCCCCGCTTCGGTCGGCATGGTGACCATGATTCGGACACCACGACCGCAAGGCGAATGCCCCAGCAGGCTAGCCGTGTGTTCGCCCAAGAGCCGCTGCCCAGCGGCAAAATCGACCGCTTCCTTCTCCTTTACCTGGCCCTCGTTGCCGGCTAAGCGGCGGAGTACGTTCAGGACCGTGTCCACCGTGGCCAGGACGTGGGACTCCGCCCGCCCAAGCGAGGAAAGCCCCAGCGCGGCCAGGCGGAGTTGGAGCGGACGGAGGTCCCGTCGACGGAGGGCTAGATAATGAAGGAGGTTCCGGGCACTGTCGCGGTAATTGACATGAACCGTACCAAACCGCTGCTCCGGCAGGGTCGAATCAGCTACCATGTCTGCCCGAATGGCCGAGAGTTCCCGGAGGACTTCCACAACGTCCGGGGCCTTCTGGCTATCATGGCAGTTCGAATGTGTCGCGGGCACAGACCTTACTCCGTCAACAAAAGAATCCCTGCATGACTCCTGGAATGACTTTACCCAGAAGACATGGCCACCATTCTGGCCATCGAGAGGGAATAGTACAACAGGTTCTCTGATGGTTTCGCAGTGAACCGTTGCCTTGGTGCCACCCCATCCCGCAAGGTGGGCATGCCTGGTCAGAATATGACATGTACGATTCCCGAAACCACGCTTCGTGCCACAGGTCAGTGGCACTCCGCTAACCTGCGATTGACGACGATAGCCAGCAAGCTTACCACAGCTAACAGGAGCACCACGAACCATGCTCACACCACCTGGGAGCACTCGGCCACAAACTCCACTGGAGGAACTCTTCCCATGCTCACCCCAGACGAGGAAGACAGTCTGTCCGAGATTCTCCTGAAGAACTACCTGCACAAGCCCCATGAATTCGAAGAACTGCTGAAGTGGGCCGGCCGCATCGGAACGGGCACCTTGCGTCTCAACTTCACAGGCATCATGTACATCAACTCACGGAATATCAGCCAACTCACGGCTCTGCGAAAACTGGTCGTACCCAGGGGTGGAAAAGTCGTCCTCAGCCATGTAGTTCCGACCGTCTACAAGGACCTGAAAGTGTTTGCGTTCGACCAGTTATGTGAAATCGAGCTTGCAGATGACGTGCAGGGACCAGAATAGAACAATCACGAGATGTGAACAAGCAGCCGGCTGCCCGGGTAATTCATGAAGCCTGCGTGCTACGGATGTGATGTCTTCATCTCATCCGTGCTGGCACGGGTGACGGGTGCCATGCTCTCGCTACCTGGCACATAACACCATGCGTTCCGCGCAAACAGTTACTCATCGACAAAGATTGGTATGGATTTAGAATTAACAAGAAACATATCTACAATAGTATCGTTACTATATGCATTCGATACCTGCCTAACCGTTCCATCCAGAAAGAGTACATTTGCAACCACCCTTCCTTTACCATCGGCATGAAGACCTCCATAACTACTCATAAAATCAGTCTTCCTATCCACCGCTCTTAGTGTAACCTGGGAGTAACTCCACCAGTTTCCGAGTTCTACTTTTGACTCAGCGATGTATGCCAAGTATGATACTCCTTTTGCAACACAATGGTTCTGCAACATTCGCGGGAAACCAAAAAATCCAGCATCGCTAGAAGTTACGAGTGCGTTCTCTGACTTCACACCTTCGCCAGTAATTCCGATATAGGTACCTGTGTCACGATTACTGTCCCGGTCTGTATAGTAGTTAGGACATTGAAAGATCTTGCATTTCTCCATATGAAACACAGTTCCATTGCCATCATCTTTGACTTCATGAACGTATGATAATCTTGAATTTAGATAGTCAATTACACTCACAGTCCATGCATATGTAGCAGTGGCATTTGGCCCTTTATCAATAACAATCTTAGACCGTGGATAGTAATTCATATCATTATAATATGAACTTATCCCCATTTGAATCATTCGGAGATTACCTTGGCAAGACAGTCGTATCGCATTCTGTCGAGCCATATACAAGAACCGGGTAGTGTCCGCATAGTGTGTTGATTTTCCTAGTTAGCTGTGAGCAGTTCTTCAACCGTCCACTGTTTGGTTGCGATGCCTGCTGCCACTGCTGGTGTCGTTTTGAGTGTGCTGTGCTTCCAGCAGAAGTTGTAGTAAGCGAAGTAGAGAGCTAACGCTGCCTCGTGGTTTTCCCATTTCTTGGAGAATGCACAAGTGAGGCGTGTCATCCTGCGAACGAAGGTTCGGATGCTGAGATTGTTTCTCTCAACGTAAGAAGTGCATACCCGATCCTCAGCAGGCTGACCGATGATTACGTTTTTGTCGATGCGAATGATTGAAGGCGGTGAGTAACGCCTGTCATCGTCCGATTCACCATACTGCTTCACCAACTGTGCGTAGTCAACAGTACGGCCAAACACCGAATGAACTGCGTTGGGGTATGGCTTGAAACCATCGGTGGTAAGCTGGAAGCCATCGGCTACAGTCTCCCTCAGCTTCTCCATGAAGCATTGAGTGTCTAGCGGTGTACGCTTGCCAAGGTGCCATGACAGGATCAGCTTTGTGTTGGATTCAAAGCCGACGTAACACCACGCATCACCATATCCTTCATCGCTCATGGGATACTGGAACATGCGTGTCTTTTCTTTCATGCCTACGAACCCCCATATTTCGTCACATTCAACATCTTCAACTTTGATGTTGACGATGCGAGACTCTAGCAACTGCTTAGCCTTCTCGCCAGCGGTTACGATAAGATTACAAATAGTGTCCCGGTTTACACCAGTCACTCGTTCGGTCGAACGAATCGAGCAGCCTTCCATCAGCAACTTGATGCACTGAACAGCTTTGTCCAGCGGAAGACGCATTTCACCCAAGGGCCGGGCTGGTACGTTTGTAAACGTTTGGCAGCATGGTTTGCACTGGTAGCGTTGGTTACCGTTGCGGTCTTTTCCGAACCTACGGCATTGGGTTGAGCATTTTGGGCAAAGCATCCGAACACCTCTTGATGTTCGCACAGCTTTCGCCGATAATTCAGTTGCCACACTGGTTCGGCTTCGGCTGTGCTAGTTTAAGCCTGGGATTGTTGAAGCAGTCTCAGGCTTTATTTGTCTAATACTAATGTACGGACGATGTACGTACGCGTCAAACTAATTCGGCTTGATTTGTACGGAATTATTACGTACAATAGTCTCATGAAAACAACAGAAAGACTGGGCCGCCCGACAAAGGGTTCTGTCGCGCTCACTGAAAGAGTTGAGATGCGAATGACAAAAGCTGAGAAACAATCCTTTGTTGAGGCGGCAGAACTTGCTGGCCTTGACCTGTCATCGTGGGTTAGAATGCGACTCCGGCAGACGGCGCGAAAGGAACTTGGAGACGCTGAGCGTCCTGTGCATTTTCTGATTGAATCGAGAAAGAACTAGCGATGGCGAAACCGCGAAAGAATGCAGTCAAAGCGAAAGCACGCAAAGCAGCGAAACTGCCGCTGTTGTGCTGCGCTGTTTTGTGTGAACGCGTACTTTTTGAAAACGGCAAGTTGCCCAGCCTGATTCGAGTGGTTGATGTAATCACGTTGAAGGCGCCTGAGACAGAGGTTGAAGGGGTTGAACTTCCAATTCGTGTTTACATTAGCTTCAGAAAGAGTGACTCACCGCCAGCACGCCACAAATGCGAGATTGGGCTGCGAGACACAAAAGGGAAGCTAACGCGATCCGCAGGTCTAGAGTTTGCATTTGATGAAAAGGCAGAAGCCAACCAAGTGGCCAATGCTGAGATGGCAATGAAATTCAAATGGACCGGCTTTGGTATTTATCAATATGAACTAACATTGGATGGCATTCGTGTCGGAGTGATCCCGTTCAAAGTTGTTGAGCAACAAGAGACAGTGGAGAAGTAACAATGTCCACAATCCGAATCAAAGAACGCTATGTCCCTTCCAAGGGTCGATACGTGGGAGGACAAACTTATGGCTATAATCTTGGCGCTAGCCAGCCAGCAACTGTTAAACGGAAGCTAGCTGTCAGTACAATACCGTATCAACAGCTTCCTCAAAGTGGCATGAGGATTCATGGGGAACAGTACGTCATGCCACACGAAGACCAAGTTAAACTTACTCAGCCAACCTTTGCAGGGAAGCCGTTCCAATTCATTGGATTTCTGCCAGCAACCAGTCTGATGGTCATTGAGGATGAGAATCCTTGGCGGAAGTTTCGGGGTATGTTTGCCAACAACCCTCGCTATGAAAATGTAAAAAAGAAGATGGCGGAGCGAAGGGAACAGCGTCGATTGGCTGAAATTGCGAATGGATCATGAACCGTTATCTATTGGATACAGACATATTCAGCAAATGGGCTGGCGAAGAGGAGCCAGTATCGTCAATCGTTGAATCGCAGCCGATCAACAGTGTGTTCGTTTCAGTGGTAACGGTCGGCGAGGTTATCTATGGATGGCACGCCGAAGTCAAGGACTGCCCTCGAGAAGAGCTGGTAGATACATATGGATGTGTCCATAGGTCAGTACACTTTATCAAAGAGCAGGTAGTTCTTCCGTTTACATCCAGTTCACTAAAAGTGTTTGCTAGTTTGCGGCGTGACTTCAAGGGCTATGACCCTTACGACCTACACATAGCCTCAATAGCAATCGAGAATCAGCTTATATTGGTTACTAACAACACTGCCGATTTCGAGCCGATAACAGCGGTGGGCTTGAAAATCGTAAATTGGAACAAGCCGAAGTCATCAACACACTAAGCGGACACTACCCAAGTTTCAAACTCCTTGAGAAGCTCAGTCATTACTGGCGTAAGTGGGTACAAGGGCAAGGCAGCAGTCAAAGTGGGTAAGCGGCTGGTGATTCTCGGTTGGTGCCTGGCTGGCATAGGTACAGTCTTGCTCATCTTCGGGATTGTGGTGTGGGTAGCTACTCGATCACCAAACCGAGGGCCTTCCTTTTCGCCTCCGCCGCCCAGCTATGGAAGATAGTGGTAGTACGCCGGTGGTGTGGGGGGGAGGGCAGAGACAGCGGCTTCCTATCGGTGAAATGGCGATCTGCTGCATATTGGAGGAGTACAATAGCAGAGGTGAGGTGTTAATTATTGCAGTGAGAGCGCTACATGACAGAGCAGATGCAATGCATGGAGGTCTGGGGTGGGAATCAGGGTGTCGAGCAACACTTCCACTTGCCCGGCCTGGATGTCTGGCTTTACTCTCGCCCCTACGATAATGCCTCCAATGGAGGTGATGTCTATTATCTTTCCTCGTGTGCATCCGGGAGAATCTCCCGATTGCTATTGGCCGATGTGAGCGGTCATGGCCCGGTGGTTTCCCAGTTTGCACTGCGGCTGCGGGACCTGATGCGTCGGAACATCAACCGCGTCAGCCAGGTGCAATTTGTGGAGGGGATGAACGAGCAATTCATCAACTTCCAGCAGGAAGGGCTGTTTGCCACCACCCTGGTTGGCACCTATTTCGCCAGCACCGGTTCCTTTCAATTGTGTGTGGCGGGTCATCCGCGACCCCTGCTGTATCGTTCCTCCACCAGAACATGGGATATCCTGGGAGCGGAAGCCGAGCAGACGATAAAACCCAATCTCCCGCTGGGTATCGTGAATGGGCTGGAGTTTGGCCAGATGAGCCTGGCACTTCAGCCGGGGGACATGCTTCTGCTCTACACCGATGGCTTAACCGAGGCTCGCCTCGCGGATGGACAGCTTCTTTCCGAGCCAGGATTATTGAAGCTGGTGCAAGGGCTGGATGTTACTGATCCGCATCAATGGATCCCCTCGCTACTGGCAAGCCTGCGTGGTGCCATGTCAGCGGAGGTGGGAGATGACATGACCTTGCTGCTGGCGCGAGCGGACAGCAGTCGCGTGTCGCTTCGTGACAATCTGCTGGCACCGTTTCGCCTGCTCCGCCAGCCGAAGGACCGGATCAGTTTCCGCCAACCCGTTGGAGAACAGTCGGCTCAGTGAATCATAGTCTTGTGAACCCTCGCGCTCTCGTCGTTCACTCATACACGATCGCAACCAGTTGCGTCCAATCTGACTGAGTCTACATCAACGCGTTTACTTTGGGTTTAGCAGGGTAAACCGCAGGACACTCTTTGAGAGTTCTTCGATTTTGAATGACTCCGTTTTGCCCTCTTTAGTAATCATGAGAAGGTTCTTATCAATCGCATCTATCTTCCACTTCCCGTTCTTAAATCGATGGTCATCATCTGGTGATAGATAATACCATTTGCAATTACCATTCTTTTCAAAAATATATTCCATTCTGAAGCGGCTCGGAGAGAACGTCCTGGAACCTGCAGGACGGTATATTTCCCTGGTTTCGCCCTTCTGTTGTTCCTCGAAGGAGTGAACCCAATGCTGGCACAAATCATCGACATTGTAATCTGAGCTGGATTTGGCGTTTGCCCCAAGGCCCGCATGCAACAGAAAGCAGGCGAGCGCAAGAATGGTGGATTTCATGTGGATATCTACTGTGTGTGGTTGGTCATTCGTTCGTCTCTTTTTAAAAGACGAGCTGGAGAGGGCATAGGATTGTATCAAAGAATGGCAATGGACCGATTCTGAATTCGTCTTTCAGTACTCTTTCGAGCAATGCCAGTGAAAATCGTATGACCTTCAGGAAGAGCGGTGTACGTGCATCAACTTAGGTGCTTGTGCAGTACAATACTCACCACGGTTACTCTTGGTAATGAAGCTGGAGTGCTCATGAACGCCTGCGTATCGATAATGGTCATTGTCGCTGTAGTGGGAGCGAGCACGATGGCTCATGATCCAGCGTATGTGGCAGCGATCCAGGCGTGGCGTGCAACGCGGGAGAAGAACCTGCGGGCGGATCATGGCTGGCTCACCCTGGCGGGGCGATTTCCATTGAAGGCTGGCGACAATACGTTGGGCACAGGCACCGGGAACGATGTGGTGTTGCCTGCGGAGCTGAAAGGCACTGGGCCGGAGCGACTGGGAACGATTCATGTGGATGCCAAAGCAGGGAAGGTGATGCTTCAGCTTGCGGAGGGTGTCTCGATGACGAGGCAAGGCAAGCCGTTCACGGGAAGCAGTGAGCTTGGCACGGAGGCAGGCAAACGGGACTGGGTGAGCCTGGGGCGGATGAGCATGCACATCATTGCCAGGGAAGGGCGGTACTTTCTGCGGTTAGCGGACAATGAGTCGCTGGTGCGCAAGAACTTTGCGGGCTGCGTCTGGTATCCGGTCGATGAGAAGTTCAAGGTGGAGGCGACGTTTGTTCCTTATCCTCCTGAGAAGAAGCTCGCCATCGTGAACATCCTGGAGGAGGTTTCGCAGCAGCCTAGCCCGGGCTATGCGACGTTTATGCTGAATGGTGTGGCGTATCAGTTGGATGCGATCCCTGAAGGGAACGGGTTGCTGATCGTGTTTCGGGATGGCACCTCGAAAGAGACGACGTATCCGCCAGCCCGGTTTATTCACATCGAAGCGATGCCGAAGGCGAATAGTACGTTCACGCTGGATTTCAACAAGGCGTACAATCCGCCGTGTGCGTTCTCGGAGTTCACGACGTGCCCGGTGGCGCCGCCGCAGAATGTGCTGAAGGTGAGAATAGAAGCGGGGGAGAAGTATCGGAAGGATCAGTAAGAACCGGTCCACGGAAGCAATGACACACGTGAAGGAGAGAAGCGATGCGACTTGTACCTGTCTTCCTTTTGTCTATGGCCATCGCTACCGTCTCTGGTTGCAGTCGCGAGAAACCGGGCTCCAAAGTAGATAAAGTGGTCATCTTCCGTGCTGAAGATGGACGAACCGTCACGATGGCTGACCTGCGTGGGCAGACCGGCGCGTTTCAGTACGAGAAACTTGGTAAGAAAGACATTCCCGCCGAGGCAGAGTCGTTGCACAAACAGGCCCGCGACGCAAGTGAGTCGGGCGATTACCCGAAGGCGATCACACTATTAGAGAAAGCAACGGGTCTGGCCCCGGCATGGCCTCACCCGGTGTACGATCTGGCAGTCAACTATCTGCAGATGAATGACACGGAGAAAGCGCGGAAGTACTTCCGAAAGACAATTGAATTGGCTCCACGCGGATTCTTCACGGCGATCACCGCCCTGGACGCACTGGATCGCGAAGCAACAGGTGATCTGCCAGTTGGAACATATCAGTCGTATGTGTCACTGGACCAGGTGAAAGACCCGGACAGGAAGAAGGCTGCGATATCCCAGGTGTTCAGTCGTGTTCCCGGCTTTGCGCCGGCCTGGAAGGAGTGGGCGATGCAGTTGGACACGGACAATAATAAACTGGATGCCATTGAAAAGGGATTGGCCGCGAAACCTGATGTTGAAACTAGGGGCTTGCTCCTGATCATCAAGGCACGCATCTTGAATCGAAATGGGGATTACGACGGGGCAGCTCAGTTGCTCGGCACCCTCATTCTCGACACCGCTTCCACGTACGCTACCGAACACTTGGCGAAAGTCACTCTAGCACCCATGGCCCAAGAGTATCTGGCCCATCTTTACAGCACTCAGGCGCTCTCTCTGCTGATGGAGGGAAAACATGAGCAGGTGGATGCCGACATGGCTGATGCAATTGTGTACTTTACTCAGGGCGAGCCACTATGGGTCAGTTGTCGTTTACTGCAAGTAGCCTGGGTTGCCTCGGTTCATCCAGACAAGAAAGTACGCAACGCTGAGATAGCCCGTTTATTCATTACCAAAGCTGAAGAGTACGAGGCCAAGCTAACGGCGGAGCAGAAACAAACACCGATAATAACGCTTTGGAACAGGATTGCAATTGTCAAAGCTGCTTGGGCTGCAGAAACAGGTGATTTCAAGAAGGCAGTAGAAATTGAATCAAGCATTAATTATGGGTCGATACAGTGGGCAGAACCCGATAGCGCACACATGTGGCGATTATCACAATATCGAACCAGCAACCCCCTGCGTAGTACGGATCAATGGTACCTTCGCACTCCCTGAAAGGTGCCCGGTAGGTTGGTATAGCAGTAGCACGAAGACAGCAACAAGCTCACAATTCAATACTCCTCTTCGTCAGCCGTATTCTCGATCTTGAACAACCGGTCGTAGGCAAACTGAAGCAAGACCTCATGCACGGCCGGTGCCAGGTTGCACAGTATAATCTGTCCGCCTTGTTGGATGATTTTTTTTCTCAGAGCAGTCAATTGTGGAAGATGAGAGGGATATACGCGGCTGATGCCTGTGAAGTTGAGTCGCAAGGTGCATGAGCCAGTCGAGTAGAACGAAATTCACCCATTATTTACTTGAGGCAGTTAAACTACCTGATACAAATGTGGGCAGCACCATGAGGATGACATCATGAGCCAGAGTAGTCACTGGAAGATTCTATTTACCTGGGCAGCATTGCTTGGTTCTGCCGTTGCTGTGCCGGCACAGTCGCCTGCGACGAATGTTTTTGATTACTCCTCGCAGCCTGGTTACGACATCACTACGGGCACCGGGACGCTCTCCGGGACGAGCCACTATATATCGTCGGGTACCAACGGATTCAATGGTATCGATGTCAATAGCTACCTGGGGGCGAACACGTTCTACACGGCTGGGTTCACCGGGACTTCCGCTCGCATCATGAATATCGAAGCGGGGGTTGGTGCTGGTGGCGGGCTGGGCTTGGGCGGAGCCAACAGTCCCGGCTACACGGGTGGTCATTTCTCGCTGGCCCATGTGAACACGTATGTTGCTTCGAATTCCAACCCATTCAACGACCAGACGCTGGCTGACCGTCATGCCACCTGGGTCATGCATGCCATGGGTGGCCGTGACAATGGACTGGGAGCACCTTTGATCACGCAGGGTATCGGGTTAAATAGCCAGATGAGTTCGGCAGGCATTGCCAATGCCTGGAGTGGGGCAGCATACCGTCTCGGTTTCAATTTCAGTTACAGTACGTTCATCGAGCCTTACCGGGCTGCAACACTCAATGACATTGCGATCCGCGTCAATGGCGCGAACGTGGCTGGGCTGGCAAACCGGCAGGATGTCACCAACAGCAGTTGGGGATTCACCGACCCGACTGGCTCGGCGTTCAGCAATTTCTCCCGCGGCGTGGATGCCCTTGCACGGCAAGCAACCATTCCCATGGTCTTTTCTGCTGGTAACAGCGGTCTGGGCGATGGTACCGTGGCTGGTAGCAGGGTAGGTGGGCCAGCTGCAGGGTACAACGTCATCTCGGTCGGTGCGTTGACTGGTGATCAGGCCAATCCTGCATTTAACACCATTGCCAGCTTCTCCAGCCGCGGGCCGATGCCAGTCTTCGTTCCTCTGATTTCCAATGTGACGGATATCAACAATGCATCCCAGGGAACGATCATCAACAGTGCACGCGGTCGTGTGGATATCTCCGCACCTGGCGATCAACTGACGCTGGCTTATTACGGTGGCACCACTGGTGGAAATCAGTCACCTTCGCAAGGTGGCACCCCCAATGGCGGGAACAATTTCTTCACCTTCAATACAGCGGGTACCAGCTTTGCTGCACCGACCGTGGCGGGTGGGCTGTCGCTGCTGGTCGATGCAGGGCGTACGCAGTTGGGTGGGGCCAACAACGCACTGGATGGACGCGTACTGAAAGCAGTGCTGCTGAACTCCGCCACGAAAACGGCTGGCTGGAGCAATGCAGCCACCGGTGCAGGAACGGTAGCCAGCCCCTACTCGACGACCCAGGGACTGGATTACAACGTGGGTGCAGGCCGGATGAATCTGAACCAGGCTTTCACCCAGTATCTATCGGGGACGACAGGCGTAGCCAACCCTACTGGTGGGATCGTCTCGCCCGTTGGCTGGGCGATGGGTGGCGTCAGTTCTTCGTCGGTCAATTCCGACTATCTCATCAGCAGTGCATTGCAGGCAGGGAGCACTTTTACTGCCACATTAAGCTGGTATGTCAACCGGAGCATTGACGCTGCCAGCAGTACACTGGAACAGCGGTTTGACGACCTCAACCTGGAGGTGTATCTCCTGGCCGGGCAGAATCAGCCCATCTCTACCGGGCAACTGGTGGCCAGCTCGACGTCGGTGTATGACGTGGTGGAACATGTCAACTTCACGCTGCCTCAGGATGGCTTCTACGGTGTGCGTGTGCTCTGGGAAGGGACAAACTGGAACTTCACGGGTACCGATGGCGAAAGCTTCGGTGTAGCCTGGGCCGGTGTGACGGCTGTCCCTGAGCCCGTGACGGTTGCCTTCCTGGGGCTGACAGCAGGTGTTGCAGGTTTCTACATCGTGCGACGCAGGAAGCAGATGCAGGCGATGCTGGATCAGAGGGTCAGTTAGAGCATTGCCCCGTTGCTGGTGTGGGTGAACTGTCCAATTGCTTCAGGGTCGTAGTTGCGTTCTAGGTTAGATTGTTAGTTGCGGGACTAGTCGTCGACTGGTGTCGCAGTCCTGGTTGCAGCTGCTCCGCCTAGTGGTTTGGTCGGCTGGCGTGGAATGGGGGCTCCACAGTTCTCTCCATCAGAATCAGAATCAGAATGGTCAATGTGAAAGAGCCGGTCGAAGGCAAATGGTCGAAGCACCTCTAATAGGGCAGGAGCTATCCTGCATAGTGTAAGTTGTCCGCCACCTTGGGTGATCCGTTTTTTCACAACGAGTAATTGCCCTATTTGCGATGAGTTCAGCCAGCGGATACCTGTGAAGTTGAGTCGCAAGATGCCCGCACCAGTGAGTGTTACCAAACTGGAAATGTCAGGGCTTGTATTCTGCACATTAAAATAATCACTCAGTAGTGCTTCGATTACCGGTCTCTCATTGTCAGCAGTATGCATGGAGTTACCTCAATAGAGTTCATGTCGATCCGGCTGGCATATTACGCTTGCAGCTTCCATTTCATTGTGCCAATGAATGCGGCCATCAACATCCCAATTCCGATCGAAATGGCTGCACACAAGATGCTAAATTGCCAAAAAAGAAAACATAGACCTACATACCTGCAATAAATACATCAGCACTTGGCTGACTTGCGTTTCTTGCCCAGGGGGTGGCGGGCGAGGACTTTCTTGATGTAATCGGGAGCGTAGGGGATTTTGCAGTCACCCACGAGGTGGACCTCCACTTTGCCGATAGCGTTGGCGGTTTTCACGGCCAGTTGATGCAGCGGTTTGACGAAGCAGGCGACGGCGATCACGAAGCTGTTCATCACATATTTGACACGGTTAGGCTGCTGGTGAATGGTCTTGGCCACGCGCTGCAGGAGCGACTGGATCTCAGCCATGTCGAGCTTGTCATCGTCGTGGGTATTGACGATGCTGCTGTAGGTCTGCCAGCCAGCGGAAGCGATGGCTTCGTCCTTGGAGTCCATCCACTTGAGGGCGAGTTCGCGGCCATGCGGGCTGCCGGAGGCGACCCAGGGGACGGTGAATTCCGAGACCATGCTCCAGTTGGCGTTCTTGACCCACTTCTGCAGGTCCTTTTTGGTCATCTTCGCATCGTCGGCGATGAGGCCAGCGAGGTACATGACGTCGGCGATGCCGGTGTCGTAGAGATCGAGGGCGAGCTGATAGTCCATCTTGATCCGCTTCTGGATCTTCTTCATGTCAGCGACTTTGACGCCGAGGCAGGGTTCCTGCGCGCCGTGAGCCATCCAGGTCTTTTTGGTCTGGGCGGTGGCGTACTTCTGGAGTTCGTTGACGATGTCTTCTGCGGTCATGGGAGGGTCTCGGGTGTCTGGCTCAGGCCATTGTAACGCAGTGCGGGGCGGGTGCAACGATTGGTTAAACGGACTCACAAACTGGTCCAGATGAGTAGAGTTTTGTTCTCAAGCAGTGCTGACTCAGCAGTGTCGCCGATGCTGCGCACTGCATCGACAACTTCAGAAGCGTCCCATCCGTCCATTTCTTCAGTCTTGCCCCAACGCACTGCCAGTGCTTCTTGCTCTTGATCCTCCATAGTTGCAATTGCTGCGAGGGCTGCGAGCATAGTTGGAGGCACGATGTCCACCCACGGACCTTCATCGCCTTCCGGGAGGGTTCGAATTGCGTCTAAGCGGCGTTCAACTCCGTCATCTGCCGAGCCGGTTTCAGCTAATGCCCAAAGAGTTGCAAGATTGATTGTGTTAAGGCCACGGCAAGAGAAGCCGTCCCAGGTCAACGAAGGTTCCTCAGAAGCTAGGATCTCTTCCGCTTCAGATGGGGCAGCGATTAGGAGGTGATTGGTAATACCCATGTGGTGAATCCTAAATAGCTCCCCATCTATCCAAAAGTGAAGTCGAAGCGGTCTTGCAAGAAAACTGGCTTGTCGTTGTGTTGGTAGGTGCGACCCACACCAACACAAGCGAGCAAGCCATGGACGGCTATCTTCGCATTTCCACTGCCGAACGCAAGAGACTTCTTCACTCTCTTCGCCACGCGCCCTCCGCCACCGAGCGTCTGCGCTGGAATATTCTTCTGCTGCTCTCGGATGGGCACACTTGGAACCACATTGCCACGGTTCTCTATTGCAGTTCCGCCACCATCGCTCGATGGAAACGACGCTACCAGGAGCAAGGCAGGGACGGCATCGCTCCGATAGCCACCACCGTCATTCTCTATTGGTGGGTGGCTCGCATCATCACCTGGATTCAATCCTACACTCCCACTCACTTTGGCTATCTCCGCAGTCGATGGACCTGCTCTACGCTGGTGCTCCTGCTGGCCCGCGAATATCAGGTGAACGTCAGTCGCGAAACCGTGCGTCGCTACCTGCATCAAAGCGAGGTGGTTTGGCGACGACCTCGTCCCATCCTCCGACCGAAAGACCCCGACTACGACGCCAAAGTCCTGAAAATCAAGCGTTTGGTGAACACGCTGCCGGACGACGAGATCGCTCTCTTCCAGGACGAAGCCGAGATCTGCACCAACCCCAAGATCGGTTCGATGTGGATGCCTCGAGGTCAACAGGCTACCGTCGAAACACCCGGCACCAATGAGAAGCAGCATCTCTTCGGATCGCTGGCGTGGGACACCTGCCGCCTGGTGACGACCTGGGCGAAGCGCCGAGACAGTGCAGCCTTCCTGGAACACCTCGATCACCTCCGTCATGTCTTTCGCTGTTATCGACGTATCCATGTCATTTGTGACAATGCCCGCTTCCACACTAGTCGGGCTGTGCAAAAGTATTTGAAGAACCATCCGAGAGTAATGATCCACTACTTACCCAAGTATGCTCCAGAGACCAACCCCATCGAACGAGTCTGGTGGCACCTGCACGACGAGATTACCAGGAACCACACCTGCCCCAACCTCGATTCGCTCCTCAATCTTGTTGACCGATGGCTATACCAGAATCAATACTGTCTGATTGAACCCACACTCTACGCTGTCGTGCCTCGTAAACTCAGGGCACTTTCGGTTGGGTAGGTAGCTATTTAGCTGATCTGATCGAGAGGCGGCCATACTTGCCTGTTTTCATGATCCTCGAATACTGACCAGCCGAGGTATTGTGCGATGCGTCTAGCCAGCGCTTCATACCATGCTGGATCGCTGGCGTTCGAACAAATCAACTCGACAATGTTAACCAGTGGTGTTTGTTCGGTTCGGTTGCCGTAACTTCCAGCTGAGTTGCAGGAGGCCAGAATGACTGTCACCCACGGCTGCCCAATTTTCGGGCCAAACGTGAGCGGGCCAGTCTGTTGCAATTCTGATAAAGCAGCGAGGAAGTCCACCAATGGAGCAGTTGGTGTAAACCGTGAGAAGCTTGAGTCTCCACGGATGACTAAATACCAATACACCTTTAATCACCCTTGAGACAAATCAGAGCATTCACATGATGAGGTTCAACAACTATGAGGCTATTTTAACGTAAAGCGGGGCGGGTGCAACGATTGGTTCTGCTCCTGGCGTTAGGTCCAGCCGAACTTCAACAGCTCGCGGCCACAGGTGGGGCATGGCGTCCGCAATTTTCCGAGATCAATATTGGCGATGTGGCAGATCGGGCAATAGACGCCGTCGTCACGAATGGGAATGGATTCTCTCAACTCAGAGAGTTTAGACGCGACGCGATACACCTCATCGGGGTCGGCATCGGGCGGTGGGAGTCCTCTTGCCTCGGGATTCTTCATCGTTGCATTCAAAGGCGTTGTGGCAATCCACTCGTCCACGCCAAGGCGTTGATTGTCGTCAAATCGCTCGGTGATGTCCAACTGGCTAAAGCGAATTTCTTCTGGCGACATCATCTCGATCTTGCGCAGCCGGAGAGTCAGCGAGCCTGACTTGGTGTATTGCTCCCTCGTCCGAGGCTCGGCGTGAACGACGAACCAGTCTCCATCGCCCAGGTGAAACGTTGTTTCGATCTCGAATGTTTCGGGAAGATCCACAGGTGGCATGCTGGTATGAGCGAAAGCCTCCCCCGTTTCCTGGTTAATGAAGGTCACACGCACTTTTCGACTGAACCATCCCATGAATGGGACCCCGGTGGTAAACGACTCGTTCTGCATCTCGCAATAATTGTAACCTCACGAAGAGGGCGGCCGGGTAGTAGCTGACTGCGAGGCTGCCAGCAAACTCTTATACAGCAGATATCTTTTCGTAGCTTGCACAGCGAGCTGTGTATTGGTTGGGTTATGAGATATTTAACGATTTGATCGTTATAAGTTAAGAATGCAATTTCATTATTGCGATAATATGGTTGTCAATACTAATTTAATACAGGAACACTTATGTCTCCCCGTAAAGCAATGATTGCATGCGTGCTGTCAGGAGCGACGATGGGCGCAGGCTGCACTTCGATCGTCAGCCATCATGTGACCAAGGACACGGCTGGATGCCTGAACGACACGAAACAACTGCGTGGCATCCCCGTCACCATCAAGGTGCCGTATCAACTGCAGGTGACCATCACGGAGTCGAACTACCTGAAGGTCGATGGTGACAAGACCGAGCTGATTCGCAGCAACAACGAGAAAAAACCACTGTTTACTCGCAATATCACCATGAAGGTGATCGACAAAGATCAGGTAGTCACCGTCGATCAGGTACGGCCAGCAGCTGGGAAACTCGAATCACTGGTTGGTGCACCAAGTAAAGATGGTGGCAATACCATACACGATCAGTTTTTTACCAGAATGGGTGGTAAGATCACGGACAACACTATCCAGGAAATTGATGCGGGTATCAATCGTATTTTTAATGCTGCGACGAAGCTCAACGTAGCTATGGCTGCTTCGACGAAGAAACTTGTCAGCGAAAATAAAATCATCACCGTGGATTCCGTGGTGGCTGTGCAGGTCTTTGATGTGCATTCGCCCTGCCTGGAAGATCAAGTGCGTGCCTTTCTGGAACAGCATCAGTGTTGTAATCCGCCATGTGAGCGCGTTCACATCAATGATCGGTAATAGACACACTACTCAAACATTCAGGAAACGCCGCCATGAAACTTTCCATACACTCGCTTCTGAGCAGTATCGCGATCGTTGGAGTTGCATCGACGGGATGCACGAGTATCCGTTCTTCGTTCTATAACACAGCAACTGGCTGCGATGAGTGTGGCCAGCCTCATTACCGTGGTGTTCCGACCACGATTGAAGTCTCTCGATGGATCAAACTGGAAGTAGTGGAGCGCCGCTATCTGGACCAGTCGGCCACGGTACTTGTCGCCGATCAGAACAAGACAGGCTATAGCAGAGATTTTGTCTCCAGAATGGTGAACTACGACTTTATCAAGAAGAAGGAACTGTTCACGGTCGATCCCAAACGTCCCCTGGCGGGCACTTTGGCCTATGCCTTTGGCTTTGGTGGATCGACCGATACTGACCCTGACAAGCAGAATATCACCAACTACTCGTACGACGTGGATGACAAGACCATTGAAGTGGTCTCCAAAGCTGTCACAAACATGATCTCGCGGGTGAATGCCATCAACGCGAAAGCAGCAAGTCAGGGAGCAGGGGCTGCACCACCAGCCATACCAGCAGAAATTACAGAAATCACCACGACTGTTGCCATCGAGTTTTTTGACCTAGCGCAGCCTGGAGTCGAATTGAAGGTCCAGCACTTCCTTGAAACACATGTGAATCGGTGCGACCCTTGCAACAAGATGCCCGTCGCTAAATAATGTCTATTCGTAAGAAGGAACGTCCTGCGAGAATCGAATTCATCTGGTGCTGCCAATGCAGGAGTGAACAATGGTGAAGAAAGCTAAGCGAAATGCTGAGATGCAAAAGGTCCGGGCTGCTGCCAAATCGCTGTACCAGCATATTCGCCGCTGGAAAGGTGTCATTGACGTAGGCTATGGGGCCAAGGAGATCGACAAGAAGTTTGCCTACCAGCGAAAAGAAAAAGAAGACGTCCTCTCCCTCGTAGTCTTTGTTGAAGAGAAGGGTGACCATCATCGACGCAAGGTCATTCCCAAGACCTGGAAAGGTTTTCCCACGGATGTGCGTGAAGCTGTGAAAGCAGAGTACACCAGCTCCAGCGGTGGCGATGAGATCGAGGCGGTGGGACTACCCAAGACTGGCACCATGGGCGTGGTAGTGGAAGTTAAAGCCACTGGTGGCGGCAAGACAAAGATTGGCCTAACCAATGCTCATGTTATCTACGATTCGGTGAACGAGCCAGCAGGGAATGGAACCAACAGGAAAATCAAAGACAACACCTCGAACACTACCATTGGGCAAGCCGCAGTGAATGGCTATGAAACTGCCAGACATGACTGCGCCTCCATTCAAATCGCGAACGGTGTTAGTGTCGAACTACTTAAAGCGGGTGGCGTACCTGTTACCTTCAAGTCTGCAAATTCGGAAACCGACGACGATGCCGATGTCAGTGCGTTTGGAGCGATATCGAAAAGGATGCGTGGCAATGTGCGTGTGCAAGGTGCGGTGGTTGTCATTGATGGCCAAAGGTTCAAGGAATGTATTGAAATCGATGGCAAGAGTGGTGGCCATTTCGGTACGGGCGGAGACAGCGGCTCCCTGCTTTATGATGAGGCAGACAAGAGATCGCTTGGTTTGTTTTTTGCTGCGGCTGGCAATCGTGGTTATGCCGTGACGCTGGCGAATGTCTGCGACGCGCTGGGACTGGACCTGTAAAGGAGTCGGGATGTCCAGGATTTCTGTTTTGTGGACGGTGTTACTCTGCCTGCTGGCGCCAGGCTGTCAACTACTGTCGACTGCAAAGAATGATCACTCAAAGGCTCAACAGTTCACTCCCGGACACGATCTGGCAGAACTGGTCACACTGGTCGAGCCCGGGGTACGACAAGCAGGTCTGCTGCAGCATACATCACTCCAGCGTACCTTTGTCATGCTGGATGGTGGAGATCACAAGAGTTACCTGCAGGCAGCGCTCATTGCTCCCGTTTCAACATCGGTAGTTGACTATCCGTTTGGTGCACTCAGGATTCGAAACACCATTCCCTATGAGGGAGTGGATTGGAAGAATACATCTTTGTCCATGGGATGGATCGAGCGAGATGCGACAAAGCCATTGACGCAAAAGGATGCAGAAGCCTTGGAGTCGGTCTATCCACTTCCAAAGGGCAGCAAGTACTCCTGTAAACTCGTCTTGGATTCCACGGAATCATTCGTGTTATTCGAAGCAACACCTAGTCAGACTGCCCGGGCGCAAGTATTTAATGTTCTAAATGATGAGTACAATCGCCAAGGCTCAACTATTAATGGAATCGATAAACTTGGATGGATTGCTGGGGTATTTCCCATTCTTTGTCTCAAACGGTATGACAAGAATGGAACGCTCGAAGAGTACTATCTATCTATAGACGCTGTTACCAATTCCATTGTTGAAGTTCGAGCTTCTGACATCAACTTGACATGGAACAGATTGCAAAAGCTGTATGTACAACCTGACGATGAAATAGAGTTTCTCACAGCTAGCCAATTCACCAAGCGACTGATGACTCGATACGGCACGCAGTTAACGGCAAAGAATAGGCACAAGTAGTCCAGGTTTGGTAGCCCCCTCTACGCGGTCTACCGGTGTGGAGGGGCGCAGTTTTTGCCAATGGAATGGGCGTACTGGAAGACGGCGTCGGCGGAGGCATGGTACTTGAGAATCCGCATCTTGCGGAGTTCCTTGCCCCAGCCGTCCTTGTAGCGGTCTTTGCCGAAGGCACGGGCAGCGGGGAGCGTGAGCTCGTGATAGAGCTTGGGGTACTCGCTCAGGTAGACTTCCTTGTGATGCTCGTTGATGAAGAACGGCTCTTTGCGTTCCGGGGTGATCTTCATCGAGTCGATGGTGTTGCCTTCCTCATTCTGCGTGACGACGATGCGGCTGGTGAAGTATTTCCCGGCCAGCTTCTGATAATTGTTCCAGTTCTCAGCGATGCTGGAGTAGTATTCGATGACCTGGCCATCGAGGAGCCTGTAGCGATCGGAGAATCGGGTGCCGTACTGGATCAGGAAGCGCATGGCCATGTGCTTGACCAGGCGGGCTGCTTCGGTGATGCCTGCTTTTTCCTCGACGATGGAACTATGGTTGCCCGGCATGAGGTAGGTGTAATAGTTGCAGCCGGCGGGCACCATGTTCTTCGGCACGATGATGGGAGCAAACGCCCGGCGGCTATCGTGCCAGGCGATGATGACGCAGCAGTTCTTCACGTTGCCGGTGAGTTCGATGTGCTTCCACATTTCCGAGTTGCCAACGCCACTGCTGCCCGGGACGGGGTCGATGGCAAAGATGTTGACGGGGATGGATTTCAGCTGGGCATCCTGCGACATGATGTTGGCGATTTTGAAGCAGGTCACTGCGCCACGGCTCCAGCCCGCCATGTTGACGATGGGGGGAAGTGGCTTGCGTCCGCGGGCCGCTTCGGTTTCCGCCTTGATGTGTGAGGTGATGGCTTCGATGCCGGCAGCCACGTTGGCTTCGATGCCGCTGCCAAAGATCATGCCTCCCAGCGTGCGTGCGCCGCCGGGGTTGCTTTTCCCCACGCCGGTGGAGAAGGGGACCATGTTGCCACTACCTACGCCATCGTTAATGTGGTGCGGACTGGTGGTGACCTTGTTCAGGTGGGCGATGACATCGGGGCTGTTGCGGTGGTAGGCGGTGCCGCAGTTGAAGATGGTAAGGGCCATGATCGACGCATTGCTCCAGGGAAGCTCAACGGGTGGTGCTGGGTGACCGGGCGTTGGTCGTCGAGGCTTTACTGTAGCAGCAGTCGGATACCCACCTCAAGCATAAATCTGAACGTAGGAGCACTTTCCATGCCTCTGGCAGGTTTGCATCTTGTGCCGCACCGTCTGCAGTATTGTCTGTCAGGTGTTGGCCCATTCGCCGTGAGTCATCAACCACCATAGTGCGAGTGAGAACTCCAGGTTTCCACTGGAGTCCATAGTAAAGGACTCAAGAGGAATTCGGTGATCGCCGTAGGTCAGGCCGAGTTCCTCAATGACCTTGCAAGCTGTTTGCCATTCGTGCCATGCTTCCAGATATTCTGATTCGGGTGCAACATCGACTCTTGCAGCCGCGTCATGAGCAGCCTGGAATACAGGCCGAACCAACTCGAAATCGGGGCCTTCCTCGAAACGCCCTGTAATATTCACGGCACTCTGCGCAGTGCTTGCGTAAATACTCTGCCAACTACTTTGTCTTTGCAGCGAAGCATCCCATCTTCATGAATGGCGTACATAGGTCAACTCGCCTTGGCGGGAGTATCGTCATCATGCATTAAAAATCTCAGTCTAGGTCACTTCGAGCAACTCTGCTTCGGATGCTGTTGGCTGTAATACCTGGCTGGTCGCGGGTTGACGAGCCACGCCATGTATGAACTTGAGGCCAGTTTTCTTCTCCCGCTCCTTGATGTCCCGGAATATGGCATCGAGATCATAGTTAAAGCGGGCCGCGTGAGCGTCTCGCACCTGACGAACTTCATCGACTATGGGATCGTTCATGCGCTGGCCTCCAGAAGTTCTTCTGGTGTACAGATGATGGGAGCTTTGAATCCTTTAGACTGACAAACAGCCTCAATGACAGGTCGCATGGCGGCATTTGCCAGGTGGCGACAATTCCATGTCAGCAGATATGGTACTGCCTTCGTGGCAGCAATTGCAATGTGGAGTGCGTCATCAGCGGCCTTTGCAGGCAATGCACCGGCTTGAAGCAGTTCCTTCGCCAACTCCAGCGCATCTATAGTCGTTTCAAGTACCAGCATGGGACGCAGCACAGAAAGTCTCTCCTGAGCAGCCTGCGTATCACCAGCTCCAGCCTCATCGAGTACCAGCTGTGATACGCAAAGCTCATAGTCCGTTCGTCGTGTATCCCACCATTCGTGCGTGCTTTGCTGATGGCCGGCAATAACCACGTCCCGATTGGGCCTTGCCGTCAAGTAGCTTACGATAGTAGTCTCGATATAGACTCGGTCAGCCATAATGTTCCTGACAAGTTGACATTGCTATTCAGTACCTTCTCTGTGCTCGAGATTCGAGCATAACTTTTCATGTGAAGAGACTCAAGCGAAATGGAGTCGCGGAGGCTCAGGGGGCTGACGCCCCCCGCTTGCTGCTTTGCGTTTGTTTCAACTTCGGGCTACCTGCAGTTGCAACTCGGTGATGGCCTCGATGCCTTGCTGGCCGAGGCGGAGCATTTCCTGGAGTTGTTCGGGGATGAAGGTGGCTTCTTCGCCGCCGGCCTGGACCTCGACGAGTTTGCCGTTGCCAGTCATCACCAGGTTGAGGTCGACGTCGGCGTCGCGGTCTTCGAGGTAATTGAGATCGAGGATGACGTTATCGTTCAGCAGGCCGACGCTGACGGCGGCGACGCTTTCAGGAAGGACCCGTTCAGGATCGATGCTGTACTTGCCGGCAGTGCGGGTGAGGGCCTGGTAGACAGCGACCCAGGCGCCGCTGATGGCGGTGACGCGGGTGCCGCCGTCGGCCTGGAGCACATCGCAATCGACCCAGAGGGTACGTTCGCCGAGGGCTTCGAGGTTGGTGACGGCGCGGAGGCTGCGGCCGATGAGACGCTGGATCTCGACGCTACGGCCATCGACTTTGCCGGAGCGGTCGCGGGATTTGCGGCCCATGGTGGAGCCGGGGAGCATGCTGTACTCGGCAGTGAGCCAGCCCTTGCCTTGGCCGACGAGGAACTCGGGGACGGCGGGTTCGATGCTGCAGGTGCAGAGGACGATGGTGTTGCCAAGCTGGGCGAGGACGCGGCCGGCGGCGTAGCCGGGGGCATTGGTTTCGAGAGTGAGGGGACGCAGTTGATCGGTTGCACGTCCATCGTGTCGCTGCATGCGGTAGCTCCGGGGGTGGGGGTATTGTATGGGAGGACGAACAACCTCAACCCCGTAAGGGGTGACCGGGTAGTAGCTGGCAGCGTGAGCTGCCAGGATAGAGCGAAGATTAAACAGAGCCCCGGAGGGGCGATTGGAAGGAGTATGTTGCTCCAATCGCCCCTTCGGGGCTCTCCGCATTCTCAACGCAGATTTCTGGCAGCTTTGCAGCCAGCTACTACCCGGTCGCCCTCTTCGAGGGCTGCATGCTGATCCATATGCATAGATGAATCACATGATTATCGTTGTCCGAACTATACTGTGTGATAAAGTTTGCCAAGCTGCCATGGGAGCGAGCCGTGCCTACTTTCAGCAAGCTGAATTATCACCTGGTATTCTCCACCAAGAACAGGCGGGCCTTGATTGAACCGGCTTGGGCTGACCGGCTGTACGGTTACATCGGAGGCATCATCGCACAGGAGCGTGGTGTTTTGCTGGCAGCGGGTGGCATGCCCGATCATATCCACTTGCTGGTTGGCTTTCGACCGGATGGGACGTTGTCTGACCTGCTGCGTGAGATCAAAAGTCATTCGTCTGCGTGGGTGCATAATCAGTTCACCAAAGACTTCGCCTGGCAGGAGGGGTATAGTGCCTTCACTGTCAGTTACTCGCTGCTGGAATCGGTGAAGTATTACATCAAACATCAAGAAGAGCATCATTGTAGTCGCTCGTTTATGGAAGAGTTGCTGCGGATGCTCAAGCTTAATGAAGTGGACTACGATGAACGATACGTGTTTGTGAGTTGAATATTGATAGCATCCTCATGCAACCTCAACCCCGCAGGGGTGACCGGGCAGCTGCCAGGATGGAGTGCGGGGGTTGAAGAAAGCCCCGGAGGGGCGATTGGAAGGAGTATGTTGCTCCAATCGCCCCTTCGGGGCTCTCCATATTCTCAACACAGATTTCTGGCAGCTTCGCAGCCAGCTACTACCCGGTCGCCCTCTTCGAGGGCTGCGAGCAAGACACATACACGTCAGGTTGCCGCGTCTACTATAGCCAATCCTTTGGCTCGTGCTAACATTTCACAAACAGCTTGAGACCCATCACCATGCGACAGTATTACCGGCCGGGCCAGATTGGCTGGTCGTTTGAAGTCTTCCCTCCCAAGACCGTGACGGCTGAGGCTGCCCTGTACGAAACGAGCAAACAACTGGCTCGCTATCAGCCGGTGTTTCTTTCCATTACCTATGGAGCCGGGGGCAGCACGCGGGACAAGTCGCTGGAGATTGCCGAAAAGCTGATGGCGGAGTGCAAGACAGCCATCACGGCCCACTTTACCTGCGTGGGCTCCAGCGTCAGTGAGATTCGCCAGTGGCTGACCCAGGCACAGCAACTGGGCGTGGCCAACATCATGGCGCTGCGGGGCGATCCGCCTGCGGGGCAGACGGAGTTTAAGCAGACTGCGGATGGCTTGCGCTATGCCAGCGAACTGGTGAAGCTGATCCGCACCGAGTTCCCCAAGCTGGGCATCGGCGTGGCGGGATATCCGGAGACGCATGCCGAGGCTGTGAGTGCGGAGGCAGATATCGACAATGTGGTGCGCAAGGTCGATCTCGGCGGCGATGTCATTTACACCCAGCTCTTTTACGATAACGACGACTTCTTCCGCTTCCGCGAGAAGCTGGACCGGCGTGGTGTGCAGGCGCCGATCGTGCCAGGGTTGTTGCCGGTGCTGAGCCTGAAGCAGGTCCAGCGGATCACCGCACTGTGCAAAGCCAAGCTGCCTGCAAAGCTGGTGAACGACCTGCAACGCTACAACGACGACCCGGCCGGCCAAGTTGCGGTGGGCATCGCCCATTGCACGAAGCAGCTCGAAGGCCTGCTGCTGACCGGGGTGCCAGGGATTCACTTCTACGTGCTGAACCGCATCGACAGCGTGCGGCAGATTCTGATTAATATCGGGAAGCATCCGGGGTAGGAGCTAGGAGCCAGGAGTTAGAAGCCAGAAGATTTGCCTCGTGCCGACGACCTTCTACTCTTCTCCTTGCAACTTGCTTCCTTTACTGGCTTCTGGCTTCTGGCTCCTGTCTACTCCTTCACGAGGTCTCTCCCCATGTTTCGCTTGCTCTCCACATTTCTACTCGCTTTGATTGCAATGCCTGTTGCTGCTGACGATGGTTCACTGTGGGTCTACTTTGGCACCTACACAGGGCGGGGGAGTGAGGGGATTTATGTGTCGCAACTTGACACGAAGACGGGGCAGTTGAGTGCGCCGCAGCTGGCGGCGAAGGTGGCCAGTCCGTCGTTCCTGGCGGTGCATCCCGGCAGGAAGTTCCTCTATGCGGTCAGTGAAGTCGAAACGACGGCGGGCAAGAAGGGTGGCGGGGTGACGGCGTATCAGATCGATGCAGCAACAGGCAAGCTGACGAAGATCAACGCCCAGGTGAGTGGCGGCGGGGCACCGTGCCATGTCTCGGTGGACCCCAGCGGCAAGGTGTGCCTGGTGGCCAACTACAGTGGGGGCAGTGTGACCAGCTTCCCCATCCACAGCGATGGCAGCCTGGGCGAAGCGGCCAGCTTCATCAAGCATGAAGGCAAGAGCGTGGACAAGCAGCGGCAGGAATCGCCCCATGCTCACTCGATCAACTGCGACCACGCGGGGGCGTTCGCTTTTGCAGCCGACCTGGGCACCGATGAAGTGCGTAGCTACCAGATCGATGCAGCTACCGGAAAGATCACGCCGTTTCACATTACGAAGACGCCACCGGGTGGTGGGCCGCGGCACTTTGCGTTTCATCCCAATGGCAAGTGGGCCTACACCAACCTGGAGATGACCAGCAGCGTCACGGCACTGACATACGATGGTCACGGCAAGCTGACGGTGGGCCAGACGCTGAGCACGCTGCCGGAGCCGACGCCGGGCAACAGCACGGCGGAGACACGGGTGCATTCTTCGGGCAAGTTTGTGTATGTCTCCAACCGGGGGCACAACAGCATCGCCCGCTTTGCGGTGAAGGCGGATGGCAGCCTGGAAGCGAAGGGACACACCAGCACCGGGGGCAAGACGCCTCGCAACTTCGGCCTGGTGGGCGACTATCTGCTGGCCGCCAACCAGGACAGCGGCAACGTGGTGGTGTTCCGCATCGATGCGGCGACGGGCGATCTGAAGCCGACGGGGAGTGAAGTGAAAGTGTCGATGCCGGTGTGCGTGGTTGGTGTGGCGAAGTAGGTGGAGTTGCTGAGACTGCTCCTCCCCTTTCGAAGGGGAGGTTGGGTGGGGTAGTACTTTGCAAGAGGATGTGCTCTTGCGAGACTCTCCATCATGAGTCGTCGCCTGGTGTAGTGTTTCCGCGTGATGCAACCCCCTCTAACTCCCCCTTCGTAAGGGGGAGAACCAGGACTCCTCTAGCTCCCCCTTGGTAAGGGGGAGAACCAGACAAGGGGAGAACCAGACACATCATCGCAGCGCCTGTTGCCTGCACACAATCGAAATAGCATTCTCGTCTTCGAGGTGGCGGGCTTCGACGCTTTCGCTGGCCAGCAGTTGCATGGCGGCTTCGTGTTCATCCCGTTCCATGGTGATGAGGATCACTTCCACAGCGTAGCCTCGCATCTTCATGGCACCCAGGGCAACGGCGATGGCGGGGGTGACCTGGCCGAGAATCACGATCATGGTGGTATCGCGGGGCAGGTAGCTGCCGGCTTCTTCGATGAGGTCGGGGAGCTCCAGCCCTTCATTGAGTTCGAGGCGGGCGAGGCATTCGCGCAGCAGTTGCAGTTGCTCGGGGCCGCGGCGGGTGGGTACTACGACAGGTTGCAGGCGGGCTTCTTCTTCGGTCTGCGATGCCTGGGCGAGGGCGAGACGGCGGGAGAGGAAGTCGGCAACGCCATCTTCCGCGTGGTCGTTCCAGCCTTCGGTGCGGATGCGTTCGGCGGCATCGCGGCCATTGGTCACGAGGCCTATCTGCTGGCCCATCTGGCAGATGGCATTGGCGAGCGAAATGGCAGCAGTGATGGCGAGCTCGGAGCGGAAGGGTTCGCCCCGCTTGTGGTAGCTTCCCACGTGAAAGTCGAGCAGCACGGTGGCGCCGGCGATGGTACTGGGCTCGTAGATCTTGCAGTGCAGGGCACCGAGCCGGGCGGTGGTGCGCCAGTGTACGCGGTTCATGGCGTCGCCAGGCTGGTAGTTCCGTACGCCGGCGATGCGGGTGGGGTCTTCGAAGAGGCGGTGGGTGAGACGGATTTCGCCGATGGGGCGTCGCGAGGCGAGGTCGTAGCCATCGAGCGGGACGATGCGGGGATAGACGAGCAGAAACTGCGGAGCAGCTGCGACGCGGAAGCGGCGGTAGAGCCCGAAGAGGTCGCCCCCTTCAAGGACGAGGGGGCCAAACTGGTAGAAGCCTCGCATCTGCGGGGTGATGTCGTACTTGAGCTTCTTCTGGCTGAGGCCCCAGAGCAGCGTGATTCGCTGCCGCTTGCCTTCGATCTTGAGGCGGGGCGGGCGGCTGCGGGTGTACTGTTCGGGCTGGTAGTCTTCCGCGAGCACCCAGGGAATGGGGATCGCACCGCGGTTGCCGATCTTCACCGAGATGGAAGCGGTATCGTACATCTCCATTTCATTGAGAGTGGGCTTGCGTTCGGCATAGATGTTCTTCGCCCAACTGACAGCGAGGAACCGGCTGACCACGATGAGGCCGAGCAAAGTGTACATGGCATAGGCGAGCAAGCCCAGGCCCAGGGCCAACGCCGCGGCAAGGATGATCAGGGAGATGACAACCCAACGAATCATTATGCAGTTTTGCTTTCCATCGTGGGCACGGGAACAGCTGTTTCAGATAGGATCTGTTCCACTACCTTCAGGGCGTTGAGTTTTCGCAGTCTCGCTTCGGGGCGGAGGATGAGGCGGTGGGCGAGGATGGGGATGGCGAGGCGTTTGACATCATCGGGCAGGACGAAGCTGCGCCCCCGGATGGCGGCGAGGGCCTGCGAACTGCGGAACAACGCGATGCTGGCCCGCGGGCTGGCTCCTAGGCGGATGTCGTCGTGATCGCGGGTAGCACTGACCAGGTCGAGCATGTACTTCCGCACCTTGTCGTCAACGAAGATCTCACGCACTGCTACCTGGCAGGCGAGGAGTTCCTTCTCGGAGCAGACAGGCTCCAGGTCATCAATGGGATGGCTCTTCTGCAGGCGTTCGAGCATTTTCAGCTCTTCGTCGGGTGCGGGGTAGCCGAGGCTGAGGCGGACGAGGAAGCGGTCGAGCTGGGCTTCGGGCAGAGGGAAGGTGCCTTCGTGATCGATGGGATTCTGCGTGGCGATCACGATGAAGGGGCTTTTGAGGACATGGGTTTCACCATCAACGGTGACGCGGCCTTCGGCCATGGCTTCCAGGAGGGCGGACTGGGTACGGGGGGTGGCCCGGTTGATTTCATCGGCCAGGACAATCTGGGCGAAGATGGGGCCGGCCCGGAACTCGAACTCCGACTTCTTCTGGTTATAGATGGAAGCCCCGGTGACATCAGAGGGAAGCAGATCGGGGGTGCACTGGATGCGTTTGAAGGAGCAGCCGACGCTGCGGGCCAGGCTGCGGCCGAGCATGGTCTTGGCGACGCCGGGGACATCTTCGAGGAGGATGTGCCCTTCGGCGAAGGCAGCGACAACCGCGAGTACGACGGGTTGCCTCTTTCCGAGGATGACTTTCTCAATGTTGGCGATGATGCGGTTTGCCAGCGCTGCGACTTCTGCCTGTGCCATGATGGGTTCCGTGGTGCGCACTCGTCGAATGGAAACTATGATACTCGAAAGAGTGGGCAGGCTCCAAGCGGATAGCGGCGAGAATCTTGGGCAAAGGCTTGTGGCTGTGCGGGTGTTACAGGCCGAGCATCTGGGAGAGGTGCCACTTCATTCTGACCCACCAGTTGCCTGGCTGGATGGTGGTAGGGAGGGCGTAGACTTTGGCGACGCGATCGTTCTTGTCGTAGAAGACTACGATCGAGAGTTCGTCGGCCAAGCGGAACTCGTAGCGCTGGGAGGTGACTTGACCGAAGTAGGTGGGAAATTCCTCTTGCGGGGAATGCAGGACGTGGGCCGGGAGTCCCGGGCCAAGGGGTCTGTAACTGGTGGGTGTAATTCTGAAACTGGATGTAATGCCCAGGGCATCTATTTTCTGTTCGCCGTTTTCGCGTGTCTTCAGAATGGGGGTAAAGACACAGCCCAGCAGTGGAGAGGCTTTGCCTGCGACCGCTTCGACTTCGGCGGGGGACATGCCTACCCGGATGAGGGCTGCGGTTTCAACGGTGTAGCGAACGTTGCCAACGAGGAGCAAGACGACGAGGCCGACGGCGAGGAGTTGCAGGGTGACGGTGCGGAGTACGGAAAGCATGGGAAGACTGTACTGCGGGGTGGAGTGCAATGCAATGGAGGATGTGGCATCGATGGTTCTCCCCCTTACGAAGGGGGAGTTAGAGGAGGTTTCATCGAGCGGATGCATTACGTTTTACGAATGCCAGACCAGAGGCTCGCAAGAGCGCATTCTGCTACAAGGTGCTACCCCACCCAACCTCCCCTTCGAAAGGGGAGGAGCCAGACCGACTCTTGAAGAGTTCATGAGAACCAGCAACCTGCCTCTTCGTTTCCGCTTGCATGTGGTGTACGCTGTGTGCAGTACTTACCCAGGAAGGAGTGACCGATGCGTGCTTTATTCTTGTCGGTGGCGTTGGCAGCTTTCGGTGTGACGGGGTTGATGGCCCAAGATGAAAAGTCGGCGGCGAAGTTGAAGGTGGGCGATCCGGCGCCGCCTCTCAAAGTAACCAAGTGGCTGGCGGGAAAGGAAGTCAATGGCTTTGAACAGGGCAAGGTCTACATCGTCGAGTTCTGGGCGACGTGGTGTGGGCCATGCATTGTGATGATGCCTCACCTGGGGGATATGCAGGAGGAACTGCGGTCGAAGGGGGTGACCATCATCGGCTTCACTGCCAACGATCCGAACAACACGCTGGAGAAGGTAATCAAGTTCGTTGACAAGCGAGGCGATAAGCTGGGCTACTCGATTGCTTATGCGGAAGACCGTGAGACCTACGACGCCTTCATGAAGGCAGCGGGGCAGGGTGGCATTCCGTGTTCGTATGTGATTGGCAAGGATGGGAAGATTGCCTACATCGGGCATCCGCTCTTCCTGGATGAGGTGATGCCCAAGGTGCTGGACGGGACATGGGACCCGGTGAAGGGCAAGGCGGAACTGGAAGCAGCAGACAAGCTCTGGGATGCGACATATGCGACCATGACCAAGCAAGGTGATCCGGCCAAGCAACTCGAAGAGTGGGCAGCGTTTTCAGCCAAGTGGCCTCGCCTGGCAGCTGATCCGTACATGAACAGTGCCCGGCTCAAGCTGCTCATCGCTGCCAGGAAGTATGATGAAGCCAAGCAGTTGGCGACCAGCATCGTCACCAAGGCTGTGAAGCGCAACGACACGGCAGCGCTGGGTACCGTTTCGGAAGCAGTCGCAGTAGAGCACCCGGTTCTGGCGATGGTCGGTGTGAATGCAGCGGAAGCGTTGATCAAGGTGGATGGCGAGACAGTAAATTCGCTCATCCGCATTACCAAGGCCCATGCCATGGCAGGCAACGCTGACAAGGTGGCGGAGTTTGGCCCCAAGGCCATCAGTGCAGCGGAAAAGGCGGTCAAGGGTGACATGGATGCAATCGGTACACTGCAGGTGGCTGCGGCGTACCATGCTTCCGGCGATAAGGAAAAGGCAAAAGCTGCTGCGGAGAAGGCTGTAGGCATGGTCGATGCCAGCAACCAGGGCATGAAGCAGTACGTCGAGCAGCAGGCGAAGCGGTATGAGAAGTGATCAGTGATTGTTCTCCCCCTTACGAAGGGGGAGCTAGAGGGGGTTGCATCAAGCGGATGCATTACGTTTTACGAATGCCAGACCAGAGGCTCGCAAGAGCGCATCTCGTTGCAAGGTGCTACCCCACCCAGCCTCCCCTTCGAAAGGGGAGGAGCCATTGTCACAAGAGCGCATCTCGTTGCAAGGTACTACCCCACCAAGCCTCCCCTTCGAAAGGGGAGGAGAAGAAGTATGACGCGACTTGGCGTCAATATAATCCCCCCACAGTCGTCTACTGCACAGACAGGAATGTCTGTGCCACAGAAATTTGAGTCGGAGCTTGTTCCATGTCCACCCGCCTGAGTCGTCTGTTAGCTGTGTCTGCCTGTATGGTTTCCCTGGCTGCAGCGAATGCAGGCGGGGTGCGGTTGCTGGTGAAGCAGCCGGTGCCTCCGGCGAAGACGCAGGAGACGAAGCCATCGGAGCCATTACGTACGCCGACGGACCGGAAGGTAAACATCCGCCACATCCGGCTCGATCTGAAAGTGGACGTGGCGGCCAAGACAGTGGTGAGCCAGGCTGCGATCGACTTCAAGACGATCCGGGCTGCCAAGACGCTGACGCTGGACGCTGTCGGCTTTGAAGTGAAAAAGGTGACGCTTAGCCGCGAAGGCCAGCCAGATTCGCAGGCACAGTTCACGCATGATGGCAAGAAGCTGACGGTGGAACTGGGTAATGGTATGCCAGCCGGGCAGACAGGCAAAGTGCTGGTCGAGTATGTGGTGGACAAGCCCAAGAGCGGTCTGCATTTCTTTGCACCGAGCAAGGCGAACCCGGAAGCTCCGATGCAAGTGTGGAGCCAGGGGCAGACCATTACCAATCGCTACTGGATACCCTGCGTGGATGAGCCGAACCAGCGGCAGACGACGCAGGTGGTAGCCACGGTGCCTGCGGGGTATGAAGCGATTTCCAATGGCAGGCTGCTTTCCCGCAAGGAGAACAGTGACAATACGGTGACATTCGACTGGTACCAGGACAAGCCGCACTCGTCGTACCTCATCACCCTGGTGGTGGGGCAGTTTGACATGGTACAGGTAGACTGGAACGGCATGCCGGTGATGTACTATGTGCCGAAGGGGCGCAAGGCGGAAGCGATGCCGACCTATGGCAAGACTCCCGAGATGCTGACCTTCTTCAGCTCACGCTTCGGCATTCCTTACCCATGGGATAAGTATGCCCAGCTCAGCTGTTACCAGTTTGGCGGTGGCATGGAGAACACCAGCGCGACCACGATGGGCGATGGCATCCTCAAGGACCAGCGCTCGCTGCTCGATGGCAACTCGGAGTGGATCGTCGCCCATGAACTGGCCCATCAGTGGTGGGGCGATCTGGTTACCTGCCGCGACTGGTCACACACCTGGCTGAACGAGGGATTTGCCTCGTATGCCGAGTGCCTGTGGGATGAACACAGCCTGGGCAAAGATGGGTATGCCATGAATGTGTACCAGAAGCTGAACAGTGCGATCCCGGCGGGCAAGGCGAGGCCGGTGATGGATCGACGGTATCCCAATCCCGATTCGATGTTCGATGGCCGGTCGTACCCCAAGGGTGCGTTCGTGCTGCACATGCTGCGGAACCGCCTGGGGGATGAAGCCTTCTTCCAGGGCATTCGCGACTACGGCACGACGTTCAAGTTCCAGACGGTGGAGACGGCGGATTTTCGCCGGTCGCTTGAGCGGACGACGGGGCGTGACCTGGAGCGGTTCTTCTACGACTGGCTCGAACGGTCGGGTAACCCTGAACTGGAAGTAACGACCGACTTCAAGACGGATACCCGGCAGGTGACAATTGTTGCCAAGCAGACGCAGACGATTGATCCGTTCCACTTCCCGCTGAAGATCGCCCTCTACTGCAAGGGTGTCGCTGATCCGGTGATCGTGGAAGAGGAGATGAAGGACCGGGAGTTTAAGCAGACGGTGACGCTGCCCGGCGTACTGGAACGGGTGGAAGTGGACCCGGACCTGGCGGTGCTGGCGACGATCAAGGAAGTCAAGTCGCCGGAACTGTGGCGGGCCCAGTTGCAGGCCAGCACGGTACCCTTGCGGATGCGGGCGATGGTACAACTGAGGAACAGCAAGGATGCAGCAGACCGGGAAGCGGTGCTGCAGGCCTATCAGAAGGAGAAATTCCCTACAGTGAAGCTCGCGCTGGGGAATATCCTGGGGGCGAATGCACAGCCAGCCGGGCGGGATGCCTTGCTGGAAGGGCTAAAGGATGCTGACGCACGCATTCGCAACAACTGTGTGCTGAACCTGAGTAACTTCAAGAACGATGAAAAGGTCGTTGCGGCGATTCGCAACATCGTGGAAAAGGGTGACCCGAGCTATGCGGTGGAAACCTCCGCCCTGCGGACTTTCGCCCGGCTGGGTCAGAAGGACACGCTGGCCCTGCTCACGCCGTGGCTGGAGAAGCCTTCACATCAGAATGTGCTGGTGACGGCAGCGATCACGGGCATTGCGGATCTGAACGACCCCGCGGCGCTGGAGTCGCTGATCACCTGGTCGGCTCCCGGCCATCCCCGGAATTGCCGCCGGATCGCCCATCGGGCGGTGGTGCAACTGGTGAAAGGGAAGAAGCTGAGCGAAACCCAGACACAGCAGGCACTCCAGTGTTTCGAGAAAGTGCTGAAGGAAGACGATCAACTGCTGCACTCGGATGCCCTGGAAGGTGTGTATGCGATGGGACCAGCAGCCAGGCCGGTGCTGGCCGTGGTGGAGAAGCTGGCGGAGACGCTGCCTGCAGGGACTCTGAAGGATAATGCCAAGAAGACGGCGGAGAAGCTGAAGGAAGACCCGAAGGCGACAGCAGAGCTGAAGGCGAAAGTGCAGAAGGCCAAAGAGGAGCTGGAGAAGCTGCAGCGTGAGCTGGAAGCTGCGGAGAAGGGGAAGTCGAAGGAGTAACGAAGGGCTTCGGCACGGAGGAGCCCCCTCACCCCTGGCCCCTCTCCCCGGTGGGGAGAGGGGAGGCGGCATGTTTGACTGAGGCATTGCCCGAAGGGCATATGGATATTAGGCCAGGGTTGCCGTGTATTCACGGCTACCCTGGGTATTCTTTGCGTAGCCCTTTCAGGGCATGGGCATCACCGTGATGGTAATGCCCCAGGGTAGCGACGAGTATGTCGCAACCCTGGGCTGTTATCCGTATGCCCTTCGGGCAAGGCCTCTGTGATCGCACCTGGTTGCAATCGCCGTTAGCAACGTTACACTGCACCGATGTTCAAACGTCTGGGCTGGACGCTGCTTGTTCTTCTGCCGCTGGGTGGGTTGCTGGCGGGTAGCGCGCTGCGTGCGGATTATGCTGTGCGCTGGAGCACGTATTGCGAATACCCCATCACGACCAGATTGCTGGGCTGGCTGGAGGGGGGCAGGCAGTTGCTGCTGGGGGAATCGAAATACGATGAGAGTGGTGTCGATCGCGGGTTGGTAACTGGATTCATCCTCCTCGATACTGCCACGGGGGCAGTGCTGCAGCGTATCGCACTTCCCGAGGGCATGCATGCTGAACCCGGCATTCATCATTCCTACTGTCGGATGACAGCGGATGGTCAGGTGCTGCTGAGTGGTTGTCCGCAACGGGCGGACCTTCCCCATGAGTTTCAGGTCATGCGCTTCGACCTGGCAAGTCGAAAGGTTACCCAGCACTGGCTGACAGGGGGGCACTATGCTACGGCCGGAGAGGCTTCGGGCACCTGTGTCGGCTTCGGTTACAGTGTACTCGGTGCACTCGTTTCCGATGGGTGCATGCTCCTGTGGCGGGGTGATTCGAAGAAGCCGACCGTGGTGCCACTGGATAGCTATGCAGAGGTGGGCCTCAGCCCGGATGGCCTGATGGCCCATGCTCGTCGCTTCAGAAATACGATGTCCGACCTGGTACTGTTCGATGTTGCCATGAAGACTGTCATTCAGGTCATCCCCGGGGTCTTTCATGAAGTGCACTGGATGGATGGTCACCAGAGCTTTCTCGCCTACACGTTTGATCCGGTCCAGCAGCGGAAGTATTGCCAGCGTTATGTTCGTCAGGGCCATGAGTATGTGGCGGATGAGGGCAGCCGGTTCAGTTTTGCCGGCATTGGCAACATGCAGCACCACGGCTGCTGGATCAGTCACACGTCGTCTGCACTCTCGCAACCAGCAAGGAAGTGGCTGGCAGATGTGTTCGGGGAAACGGGCAAGCCGCTTCTGGACAAGCTCTGGCCGCATGGCGACTATGTTTTGCTGCTGCATCCCGATACGGGGCACATCGTGCATGAGTACAAATTGCCACAACAGCCGCGGGAAACCATCCTGCCACACCCGGACGGCTTGCGGATTGTCAGTCGGGGCGACTTCGTCATCCGTCTGCTGGAGTTCTCGCCGAGCCAGGTGTACCTGCCGGTACTGGGGTTCACCGCGGGGTGCCTGCCACTGGTGCTGGCGACGCTGTGGTATGTACGTCAACGAAAGAAACATGCCACGCTGCATTCAGTGTCTTCTTAGCAGCGATGCTGACACTCACTGACCTCTCATGGCACTTCGCTAACTATTCCTTATGATGAATAGGTAACAGTTGATGAGACACAGTTGGTGAATACCCCGCGGAATACCTCCCGAGATTCGCTGCAGCGGTGCTGGGATATCGTCAGCCGTCTGCTGTGGGCGGGTCTGTTCCTCATCCACCTGATTCCCCTGGCGACTGTTGTGACCCGGCTGGTGGCTGGGCCCAGTCTGTATCTTGTTCTCTCGCTAGCCGCGATACTGGGGATCATGTCGGTTGCCTTGCTCAAGGCGATCGATGTTCCCCTGCTGCGGTTTCCGCTGTCGTTCCGGAAGTGCTGCACCCTGATCATACTGGGGCTGTTCTTTCATGGTGATGTGGTGGCGAAGAAGCTGCCTGACATCATGGTGGTGGAATCGACGATGTATGTGCTGGTAGCCCTGGTGGCTGCCAATCGCAAGGTCCGCTGTGCTGTGCTGAAGCTGGTGCAGACCACGGGCTTGCAGTTGCGGGAATCGATGTACGCGTGCGTGGAAGAACTGGCACCCACGCCGCTGGTTCCTGTTCATGTTCTGCTGGCCGCGCCACGTCCTCCTCCTGCGCAGCGTTAAATCCTACCTGATCGTTGATCCTGCACCCTGCTGCTGACGTGTTACACGTTGGCACGGCGGTGGCAAATCGTCTCCACTTCATTCATTCAGACGCATGACGTCCGGTTTTCGCGCGGTCGGCGGCTCGGCAGAAGCCTTGCCCTCCCACCGCTCACCAGCCGCCATGCGCTGAACTTCCACGCACATACGTCCGGGAGGCACCAGTCTCCCGAGGAGGATTGTTCATGTCTCTATCTCGTCGACGAGGTTTTACCCTGATTGAACTGCTGGTGGTGATTGCGATCATCGCCCTGCTCATGGCGTTGCTCCTGCCCGCCATTCAAAAGGTGCGGGAGGCAGCGAATCGGATGCTGTGTTCCAGCAATTTGCGGCAGATCGCCATCGCGGCCCATAACTATCACAACGATTACGGTCGCCTGCCGCCGGGCTACCTGGGACCGATCCCGAACGAGCAGCCTATTCCTGCGCCGGGGTCGCCGTTACCGAATAACTGCCAGCAGGTGGGTGTGCTGGTATTCCTGCTGCCGTACCTGGAGCTGGACAATCTCGCCA
This sequence comes from Gemmatales bacterium, assembly GCA_046350055.1. Classification (GTDB taxonomy): domain Bacteria; phylum Planctomycetota; class Planctomycetia; order Gemmatales; family HRBIN36; genus JAEUIE01. The sequence goes on from JAXMBC010000001.1 coordinate 2,897,675, forward strand.
GGCAGATTGTTAACCCTGTCGCGCCGTTTTCTCCGATGAACCTCAACCTGGGCAGCGTGGGCCTGCCCTGGTATCTGCCGGGTTCCAGCAATCCCAATTACGCCGTGGCCCAGGCCAAGGTGAAGCTCTTCCTCTGCCCCAGCGATACGCCGTTCGAGGCGAAGACCGGCGTGACCATGTCGCAGCATGTGTACAACAACAATGTCGGGTTCGGTTACAACATTACCTTTGTACCGTTCAGTAACTCTGCCAGTGATGCCATCCCCAATCTGGGTCGATCCAACTATTTTGGTTCCGCCGGGGTGACGGGGCGTGGCGTGAACACTGTTACGCCGATTCCCATTCTTACACCTCCCTACACCTGGACGACGTTTGAAGGCGTGCTGACCAACCGCTCGCAGTTGACGCTGGGGCAACTCACGGTGCAGGACGGCACGTCGAATACCCTGATGTTCGGCGAATCGTCTGGTGGCAATGAGCCGATCTATCCACCCCTGTCGCTGGATCCGATCACGACCCGGCATTATGAGGCCTGCTGGATGGGAGCCGGGGCATTGCCGACGATTGCTGGGCTGGGAGTAGGTCGGGAAGCTCCCTGGTGGGGTTTCGCCAGCCGGCATCCTGCAGTGGTCATGTTCGCATTTGGTGATGGCTCGACCCGAGGCATTCGCAAGGGTACCTCGGCGGTGCTGCGGAACACGGCACCCGCCGGGTTCAACATTCCGCTGCCTGCCGACTGGCTGCTCTTCCAGCAACTGGCCGGTCGTCGCGATGGTCTGAATGCGGATACCGGCACGCTGCTGGATTAACTCTGTTCATCACGCCCCAGCGATGTAGCTGGGGCGTGTTCTTCTATATGGGAGATACTCCATGCGGATATGCGTGTTTGTGTTGATACTACTGGCCGGTTGTTCCTCGCAGGGCAAAGTCGAGGTGCCTCGCGATAGTAAACCCGCCCCTACGGAAATGCCCAAGGTCCGCAGCGCGGGCGAGGGCTTTAAGCCGGGGAGTTAAGTCGGGATCATAATGACGTGTGAAAGTCATTCAACCAATGTGAGGGATGTGCTGCTTCCATAGTGGAAGCAGTGCAATCCACCCGTAGGCGCCATGATAGATGTTTCAAGAGGATGAGATTATTCTGATGCATAATAGTTGTGCATATGGGACGAGGATCGGATATGTTCAATACCAGAGAATTACTCTGGGAGTAGGAAAATGCGATTTACTGAGTCGAGTGCTGTACTAAAGGTGAGGGCAATAGCCGGCACCTATGTGGTTATTCTTGCCTGGGATTTTATGCCAGGGCAAACAAACAAACGGGCGGGCTTGCTGGGGTTTGCCATCGAACGGACAGAACTGAATGCAGCTGGTGAGGTGGTAGAATCGTACTGGATGCGGAGCATCAAGCGGTTTAAGGATAAGGACAAGGGCTATCCCCCCGGTACGCCAGTCTCTACGGCAGATCATCCGATTCAGTCGTTTCAATGGGGGGACTACACCGCGCGTGCCGGTCACCATTATCGATATCGCATCGTGCCGACGTATGGTACACCCAAGATGCTGGAACTAGACCATGATTCTAGTGTGACAGTGAGTGTCAACACCGAGCGGGAAGCTGGAAATCTGGCGGGAGCGGCGGCGGGAAGTATCCGCCATGATATCTATTTCAATCGGGGGGTGATTGGCTCGCAGGCCTATGCGCGCGAGTTTGGCAATAAGCCGCCCAAGGCAAACGAACCCGGGTCACCAGAGATGGTATGGCTTTCTCGCGGCTTGTTTGAAGCGATGCAGCGATTCATCGGGCTGGCAGTAGATGAGAAATATGCACTACGGGCAGCGGTGTACGAATTCCATTATCAACCGATAGCTAATGCGTTTGCGAAAGCATATGAAGCGGGTGCAGATGTCAAAATTGTCTATGATGCAGAAAGTTCCTACAAGGTGGAGAACGAAGGAACGCTGGATCATGCCGGATTGATCGCCGCAGGAGTAGCCATACCCCGAACCGTGAGCGAGGGCATCCGCCATAACAAGTTCATTGTGTTACTGAAGGAGAATGTGCCGGTGGCCGTCTGGACCGGGTCCACGAATATCTCAGCAGGCGGGATATTTGGTCATTCCAATGTTGGCCATATTGTGTGGGATGGAGATGTAGCCCAGTCCTATCTCGACTACTGGCAGAGGTTGGCTGATAACCTGACGCCGACCAAGCTACGACCGTTGAATCGGGAAGCTACACCTACCCCGGCGGGGAAGACACCCAAAGAAAGTGTGGTGCCTCTTTTCAGCGCACGCGATGAGAAAGAGAGCACGACCACATTGCAGTGGTACGCGGACCGCATGGCGGAGGCGAAACAGATCGTCTGCTTTACTGTCGCCTTTAACCTGGACCAGCTCTTTCAGGAAGTGATTGCCAAAGACAATGATGTGCTGCGCTACATTGTCAAGGATGACGATCTGGGAGACGGCGAAATAGTGGGAGTGGATCGCGACGTGCTGTTTGCGGCAGGGGGATACCTGGGGGAAGACGCCCTGGCGAACTTCCTGGCAGAGCGGGACAATCCTTTGAACACGAACGACTATATTCACAACAAGTTTATGCTGGTCGATCCGCTAGGCAAAGACCCGCTGGTGGTGACCGGATCTGCGAATTTCAGCCGACCGTCGCAGCGTATCAACGATGAAAACATGCTGGTAATCCGTGGCGATACTCGCGTAGCTGATATTTATTTTGGTGAGTTCATGCGCGTGTTTGATCATCACTATGCAAGATACCTGGTGAAGAAACTCACAAGCGCAGGTACGCATGATCCCCAGGCCGGATATCTGAAGGAAGAGGCGAAGGACTGGGTGCCCAGTCATTTCATGGCTGACAGTTACAAGGCGAAACGACGGAAGTACTTTGTGGGGTAGGGTAATAGGAAACACGTAGGGCTTCGCCGTAGAAAATCCCCCTCACCCCCGGCCCCTCTCCCCGCTGGGGAGAGGGGAGGTCGTAGTTATTTCACCTGCCTCTGCAACTCCTCTACCCGTTCGTTCACTCGCAAGTTGTTGAAGCGCTGGTGCCAGGGTTTGGCGGGTTTGCGGAGCTGGTCGAGGGTGGCTTTGGCGTCGGGCCAGCGTTGGGTGTGGACGTAGGCAGCGGCGAGGCCGAGCAGACCTGACGGGTCTTCTGCCCGGTAGTCGCGGGCCAGCTTCCAGTGGATAATCGCGTCGTCCCAGCGGTTCTGGCCTTCCCGCACTTTGGCCAGGGCCATTTCGCTGTCGGCATCGTTGGGCAGCACTTCGATGAGCGAGGTGTAAGCCCGCTCGGCAGCGGCGCTGTCCTTCATCTTGGTGAGACGGTCGCCCAGCTCCTGCCACGTAGCAGTTTGCCGGCTGACGAACTCGGAACGATGCAGTGCCGCGGCGAGCGCTTCGGCGGGCTGGTTCAGGGCATCGAAGGCCTGGATGAGCAGCTTGCTGGCGGCATCGTCGTCGGGCTTGATCTCGAGGATCGTTTTCAACTGCGAGACAGCCAGGCCGTGCTTCTGCTGTTCGAGCAGCACCTCGGCGAGGACGCGGCGGAGGAGCACATTCTCCCGGCCAGCATTCTTGCGAGCGGTATCATCGAGCCGGGTGATGACGACCTGCGGATCTTTGGCCCGACGCATCACGGTACGCAGGCAGTCGAGTACATCGCTGCGCTGCTGGAAGCTGCCGCCCCAGATGACGATGGCGGAGCTGATGCTCTCCAGAGCCGGGCCGGTCTTGTCGAGTTCGACGAGGGTGAGGGCCTGGAAGCGGTAGTAGTTCCAGAGGTTGTCCATCCGTAGCGTCTTATCAGCCTGGCGATAGAGGGGGATGAGCTTGGCGTAGAGGCGCTCCGCATCGTGATAGAGGGCGGTGTGGTAGCAGGTCAGTGCCACCTGGGACATGTCGCTCAGCGACGGCCATTCACCCTTGGGAGCGAAGCGGGTTTCGAGGTCAGCCAGGGTACGCTGCAACGGTTCACGCTGGTTCAGGGCGTGATAGCAGGTCATCAGGTTCAGGCCATAGTGCAGGGCTGGCCGGCTGCGGAAGAGGGGTAGCAGTTCCCTGACAGCTTCCTCGTGACGGTTCCGTTCCATCAGGATGCTGGCCAGCAGATACTGGATGCCTTCGTCGAAGGCAGCGGTCGTGCGGATGCTCTTGAGGAAGTCGATGGCCCTGGCAGGCTGGTCGATACCCGAGCGCAGGTACTGGGCGACCCGTTCCGCGAGGGACTTGTTCGGCTCGCGGCTGGTGAAGACCGTGATGGCGGCAGCAGCGAAGGCTTCCTCCTTTTCGGCCCAATAGTAGTTGTGTCCCTTCATAAAGGATTCACTCTGCTGGTTGCCGGTGAGGAGGTAGTTGCTCAGCCGCTTGAGGACGATCTGGAAGTAGCGGTCGAGGATGACGGTGTCCTTGACCTCAGGCCGCCAGGCAGCGAGTTGCCCGTGGTACGCATCCCAGCCATCGTAGGGCAGGCGTCGGACGCTGAACGGGGCCCGGTCATATTCATCCAGCAGGAACTTCATTGCTTCGCGGGCACCGACGATGTCGTGGACGGTGGAGGCAAAGGTGGTGACGATGTCGCGGCGCTGGTAGCCCAGGGCTTTGAGTACCGGGACGATACGCTGGGTGAGCATGACCAGGCAGTCGGGCTGCACCGTCCGTTCATTGAGCCGCCTGGCATCGTGGTACAGGGTGTTGAGTTGATGCAGGTAGTGCGTGCGGCGGTCCAGGGTACGGGCGGTGAGGGCTTCGTTCTCGAAGAGGGTTTCGAGAGCACGGTAGAGTGGGGTGCCGGTGCCGAGGCTGACGGTGCCCTTGTTCTGGTAGGCCCGCAGGTAGATGGCATGCAACTGCTGCTTGAACCACTCGCGGGAAGCAGTGGAGTAGCCGGGCCGGGCCAGTTCCTGCTGGGCGAGGGCTTCGGTGGCCTGTTCGTGCCCGATGCTCATGTTAAGGTATGCTCCGACGATCTGCTGGCTGAATTCGGGCAGCAGGCCACTGGGCTGATGGGCACGCACTTCGCAGATCATCTTCTCCAGCAACTGGAATGGCTGGGGATGGTACAAGCTGTAGTAAAAGGCTACGGTTGCTCGTTCAGGGGAGCCGGGCTTGGTGAGTTCCATGAGCTTCGAATAGACGGTTTGCAGTTCTTCCTTCCAGGCTGCGTGGTCTTCCTGATGAAGCTGCAGAATGAGCTGGGCAAGGGCCGCAGGCTCTTCGGGGTGCCAGGAATGTTTCATGGCCCGCTGCAGGCACTCGATGGCCAGCTTGGCATGGTCGCCGGGCTGATTGATCTGGGTAGCAGCTTTGCGATGGAGGAACGCCTGGAGAAGATCGAGGACACGGCGATCCACGTTTGAGGTGGTGCTTTGCCGCAGCAGGGAGATTCGTTTGCTGAGTTCATCGAGCGTGGCTTCTTCCTGCAACACGCTGATGAGTTGCCGCCAGCTTTGAAGGAGTTGATACACATTGCCGGGCGTGTGGCCGAGGGTGCCGTCGGCCAGGCCAGTCAGGAGGCGGAAGTCCTTGGTGGCTTCGTAGAGGGCCTGCACCATGTGGAAGTAGTTGGTGGGGCTCTGTGTCTTGCGGAAGAGTTCGGGGATGACGAGGAAGGTATCCTCGTTCAGGCTGCTGGGCACGCCTTGCCCCTGGCGGCTGACGAGGGCGTGTTGCTTTTGCAGGAAGCCGTAGAGTGCCTGTTCAGAAGCGGTGGCATACTGTTCGACCTTGGCCTGCCGATGGCGGGCTTGTTCATTGAGCACGAGGAGCCAGTCACTGAGGGCACGCCAGTCGGCGGGGGCGAGTTCATCGTCCGCCTTCACCTTTTCGAGCAAGGCGACAGCTTCCTGCAAGCCACCCCGTTCGGCCTGCAGATAGGCGAGCATCAGCCGGTACTGCTGATCGGTGCCAGAGGTTAGCACCCACTCGCGCAGGCTGGCTTCCAGTTCCTTCGGCTGGTCGAGGGCGATGAGCAGCCGCTGCCAGTTGGCACGCCAGTAGTCGTTTGCCGGCTCGGCAGAAAGCTTGCCGATGAGGAAGGTCTTGAGCTTCTCCGAAGCCGCGGGTTGCTGGGCTTTGGGCAGCGTAGCCAGGTAGGTGAGCACCGTCAGATGGCGATCACGAAGACCCTCGTAAAGCAGGGCGGTGCGGAATTGATCCAGCTCGTCGAAAGTCTTGATGTCTTCGGGCTTGACCTTGGTGGCAGCGGGGAGTGCCTCGAAGGCGCTCCAGGTGGAGGCAGCGAGGCCTGCGGGGGCTTCGCCAGCCTTAATGCGATGGAAGATTTCCTCGGCTGCAATCCAGGGAACAAGCGGAGTAAGCTGCACGACGTCACGCTGCTGCAGGCGGACGGCGACCTGGCGATGGGCTTCACGGGTGGCGGCGGTTTGCTGTTCCTGGAGCTTGACGCGGTCGAGCTTTTCCTTGTCCTTGATGGCGGCGTGTAGTTTGCTGGTGCGGTCCTGCAGCAGGCGTTCGACCAACTGCTGGAAGCGAGTGATCCGGGCATAGAGGATCGTGGTGCCAGGCTGCTCGGGGGCATCGAGTTGCGGGAGCAGATTGAACAACTCGGTTTCGATAGCAGCAGTCAGTTCCTGGGAGAACAGGTGGTGATACAGGCTGCTCCGCAGGCCCAGGTGATATTCCGGGGCTTCCTGCACCAGGCGTTCCCGCAGGAAGGGGAGGTAGCCGGTGGAATCGACGCGGGGCAGCACCTGGCTGAGGAGGTTGCCCATGGCATGTTTGGCCTTGGGGTCGTTCAGGCTGCTCCAGCGGGTCTTGAGACGGGCCGCTGCGGTCGCCCACTGGGCCTGGTGCTGCCTGGTCATCTCCGGGTTGCGCGAGGAGGTGTAGTGGCTGTACTGCAGGAGCACGTTGAGCTGTTCGATGGTCAACTCGCTGGCAGCATCAGCCATGCGGGCAGGCAGGCTTTCCCGCAGGGCGATACCCCGGGCACTGTTGCCAGCAACGCTCGAGAGGACTTGCTGGATGTAGTTCACCTGGCGTGGGTCGAGGAGGTGAGCTTCCGCGAATGCGATGAGTGGGGCATGGAGCCGTTCGTCGAGCTGCTGTTGCTGGCGGTGCCACTGGTGCTCAAAGCCGAAGTAGGTCTGATGCAGGGCGACGCTGAGGGCGGACTCGAACTGACGATCCTGCACGGTGCCTGACTTGGGGCCGGGGCCAGCGACGATCCAGGCAAGCTGGGTGCGGTGGAACTCTTTTTCCTGTTCGGTGAGGATGAGGGCGAGGAGATAGGCCTGGTGGGCCAGCCGCTGGTTGGGCTGTCGTTTCACCCACGTGGAGGCAAGGGTGAACATCTCGGCAAAGTGGCCCATCTCGTGCAGTTTGGAATAGAGTTGCTGCCAGTACTGCTGGCTGTCGTCTTCGCTCAGGAAGACCTGCCGCTGGGGTTCGAGCAGCATCATGAAGTGGCGGTAGGCGAGGTCGTAATCATTGACTTGCAGAAGGGTGCTGAAGTAGCTCCACTGCACCGAGGCATCGTAGACATCGCTGGTGGCCAGCCTCTTCCACAGGGCGAGGGCTTCCTCCCGGCGGCCAGCGTTGGCGAGGTACTGGGCCTGCTGTTTCTGCCTTTCGCGGGGCAGACGCAGGTGAGCGGGCTGACGCTGGTACGGAGCGGCATGAGCCTCGAGGTAGCGGAGCATTTCGTTTGCCGAGGCGACACTGCTCAGCTGGTTCTGGAGGAAGTGGAAGCGCGACCAGTCGTCGTTCTGGCTGGGCAGCGGTTTCTGGATCAACTCGGCGGTCTGCTTCCAGATGTCGTTCTGCATGTTCGCATGATCGCGGCTGGCGTATTGCACGAGCAGGCGGATGAGCGGTACGACGGTGTATTGCTTGGGTAGCTTTTCGAGCTGGGCCAGATGCTCACGCACGCGCGGCCATTGCTGGGTGGCAGCGTAATGGCTGAGCATCACCAGGTGTGGCATGGCACCGCCCGGGCCACCGGGAGCAACGGCTTGCTTGGCTTCAGTCAGGGTGAGCAGCGGGGCGGTGAGCATGAAGCAGTCGGCTTGCAGCTTCTTCGCCTCGGCTAGCTTCTGAACCATGAGGTTGGGGGCGATGGCCTGCACGTGCTGAACGCTCTGGCTGACGAGGCGGCCTTGAGCATCAGTGACCGTGTGTCGAGTCGCCCACCAGCGGCCAGCGACCTGCTGGAAGTCGGCGAAGGTCTCGGTAGATTGGGTCTTGCCGGCGTTCAGATGTTCGACCTTCACCAGTACCTTGCGCTGCGTATCGATGTACCAGTGTACCGAGAGTGTTTCCGGATAGGTCAGGGTGATGCGGATGAGGTTGTCAGGCAGCTTGTCCAGCTTCGCGGGGAGCTGGCCATAGGTAGCAACGATGTCTTCGAGTGACCGGTCGGACCAGGCGATGGGCAGAAGCTCCTGTTCAGGCTGGGAACTGGACCGGCTGCGACCGGTGAGGTAGGCCAGGTTGAGGATGGTACGTTCCGTGGGGGTGCACCATTCGAGCAGCGTGGGACTTTGGTCGCTGGCCTGGATGGTGTGCCAACCGAGTGCGCTGAGGTATTCGGTACGTTTGCTGAGGTTGCTCAGAGCCTGCCGGCGGACATCGTAACTTTCGGTCACGCGGTCAATCAGCAACGCAGCCCCCTCGAGCTTGCGGACGGCAGCACGCTGATCGAGCGACTGGAGGATGGCGGTGACCTCGGGCGACCACACCGGCGGCTTGGCCACACTCGGCCTGGCGATGAGCGGGGCAGGGGCCTGGCTGGGGAAGAGTTGCTGGAGGTTGAGAGGGTTGGGGTAGGGGCTGCGGCTGTAACCTTGCATACGCCGGCCAGCGTAGGCACCACTCATGACACGCAAATCTGGCCTGGACGCCAGTATAGCGTTTGAATCGTAGAAGAAGAGTTGATCCTTGCTCTTACTGTCATCGTCTATCCCATCATGAAGATAGCGGCTATCAATTGGTGCCGCCCCAGGTACTCGAGTTAGAGCACGCACGACCTCTTCTTCAACAGGCGTGTTGTAATCGTCGCCTTTTCTCAGCGAGAACCTGAACGATTCCATGGGACCGTCGATTGATCTGTCTTTAGCCCTGAAGTCACCAGCAAAATCCAGGGAGTCGACTTCCTGGCGCAGTATCGTGTTTCTGAGCTGCTTGTCATACTTCTCGTTCATTTGTTCCGTCACCCACAGCTCGTCTCCTAAACGCTTCTTTCCTTCGATCAGCATCTCGCCGAAATCCTGGCCGCCCATGCCGCGGACAGCGCCAGCAGTATCGCGATCCCATCGCACATTGCCACCCAGTTCGATGCCGAACTCATCCTCCACTTCGGCACGTTCGCCAAGGCTCAGTGGGGTAATACCCAGGTAGGTACCACCCAAGCCGCCACCGAAGCCACCACCTCCCCCACCATACGCGATATTCATCTGCTTCGGTATCTTCCCGAGCAGGCCCAGCCGGGCCAGCGTTTGCCGGTGCAGGTTCACGCGCCAGTCGGCGGCGGCACGCATCTGCTTCTGTCTAAGCAGCAGTTCACTTTGTGTCCTGCCATCGGCGAAGAAGCGTTCGCCATCGCGCATCTGGAACCGTTTCTTGACGGCGAAGCGTTCGCGCATGGCATCGTTCTCCAGCACCAGCATGGACGTGTAAGGCGTCATGAGGTGGAACTCTTCAGAGCGGGCGATGATCTCATCGCGATTGGCGGCACCACCTGATTCCAGCAGGGCTTCGATATGCTGGCGGGCCCACAGGCGGGGGATGAAGCTGTTGCCTGCATCACCGGCGGGCAGGGTAATCTGGGCCTGGTACTTCACGGGAGTATTCCCACGCAGGCCGCTGATGGTGACGGTGCCAGTCTGGGCGGTGCCGGGCAGGTAGCGACCGGTGAGGACGAGGCCGGTGCCTGCCTGAACATTGGGCAGGGTTTCGGGATAGACGCGGGCGGTCTGGATGTCGGCGAAGCTCAGTTTCAGATCACGCAGCAGGGCAGAGTCGGTCAGTTCCGAAAGCAGATCACGAGCCTGCAGGGCAGCGCCACGGTCCGCAGCGATTTTCCGCCACGAGCCACCGCTGAGGCTGGCCATTGCCCGCAGCGTCTGCGGTTCATGCAAGGCACCCAGTGCCACGGCATGCACCGGGGCTTTGTCGCGGCTGACGATTCCCTTCAGGCGGTCGACCAGCACCTTGGGGTCATGTCCCCACGACATGGCGGGGATGCCATCGCCCAGGTAGATGATGACGGTGCCGGCATGCAGGGCAGCCTGTTGCTGGGCAGACTGGAAGGCTTTTTCGAAGTTGGTCCATCCCATGGAGCGGCGGTTTTGCAGCATCGCTTGAACATCGGCAATGGCCCGGGCATCCGCAGCCTGCTGCTGGGGGAAGGCCCAGGTGGTCTCGACATCGAAGCAAGCAAGGTTGAAGGTATCGCGGGCGGTCAGGGAGCCGAGCAGAGCATCGACGAAGGCCCGCTGTTCGCCCCGCTGTTTCTTGTCGATGGAGACCGAGGTGTCGCAAAGGATCAGCAGGTGCAGCGGAGGACCATCGCGGACGATGTCCCGTTCCCAGCCGGTGCTGGTTTGGGGCGGGGCCAACCGCATCAGGAAGTACCCATCCTCGCCGCGACGATGAGGCAGCATCGTGACGGCATGCGGAGTGGATGCCAGCTCGATGACCGCTTCAAAGTCGCGGGAGGGGGAATACTCCTGGGCAGAAAAGACGAGCCGGGCAGCGGTGCCTGCCTTTTCTTCCCGCACCGTGTGGGTGGGAGAGTGGACACGGGCCAGAGGCTGGTCGCTGCTGACGGTGAGGGTGATGTCGAGCTTCTTGAGCGGATGCTGTTTCAGCAGGTCGCTGAGCAGGGCGTAGCTGTAGCGGAAGCGGTTGCCTTCCAGGGGCAGGGCCTGGGTGTAGGTGATCTTGATGCGTTTCTCGCCACGGGCGGGGATGGGATAGACGCGGGTCTTGAAGAGGTTGCCACCGGCCCATTCGAGGAGGGCGGGGTCTTTCTTCTCGCTGAGGATGATGTCGAAGATTTCGCGGGCCCGCTGCTTTTCGACGATGTCGGCCTCGATGAGTTCGTTGCCGATCCACATGCCGAAGCCGGCGATGCTGGCATCGCTGGGCAGGGGGAAGTAGAAGGTGCCTTCGAGCTCAGCGTTGGTGGTGTTGAGGAAGGACTCTTCGACGGTGGTACGGGCCAGGCCATCGCGGATATCGACATCGACCTTGTGGTAGCCGACGTTGAGGGGCACGTTGCGGTCATCGACCTTGGCGAGAAGCTGGCCGAGCGATTCGTTGACGACGGTGCCCTGGAAGCCTTTCAGCCAGACGGGTGGCTCCTTCAGGGTGAGGAGCTTGTCGGCATCGGCCCGCAGCACGGTTTTGGCTTCGACGATGGTCTTATCGGTGCCGCTGGGCGCGGGGCTGATGACGGTGATCTTGCGCTGGCGTGGGTGGACTTCGATCTCGCCGACGTGGAGGCGATATTCGGTGGGGGTCTTGAGTTCGACAGTAGCACCGGGGCCGAAGGTGACATCGGTATTGGGGGCGAGGCGGAGGCGGGCCGCGTTGGCACCACGAGGATTAGCCCGCACCATGTCGCCGGGCTTGAGCAGATCGCCGACAGCCAGGGGTGTCCAGCGTTCGCGACCGACAGGGCGCACCATCACAATGCCCTGGATATCCTGCACAACACCGACGCGGCCATCGTCGGTCAGGGTGTCTTTCAGTTGGAACAGTTCACCAGCCAGCGGGGCATTGATGGCGGTCAGGGTCAGTTCCTCTTCCCGCATCGGCTGCATGATCTGATCGAGAAGTGTGAGCTTCTCGGTCTGCCGGGTGCGGAGGTTGAGAAGCCAGCGGAGTTGCAGCGTGGAACGGCCGAGATGATAGAGCCGTTCCTCGAAGCCGGGCTTGGGGGTGGTGACCTGCACCGGCTCTTCGTGGAGATCCACATCGCCGGGCAGGCGGAGGAGCTTGCGGAGACTGAGCTGGTTGTCTTCGATGAACGTATCCTGGCGGCGGCGGGCGATATTCTCCGTTTCGTTGACTTCCCAGCTTTGCCCGGGACGATGGAGGATGTAGCTGGTGCCTTGTTCAATACGGAGCAGGCCAGGCTTGCTGTAGCTGATCTGCTGCACGCCGAGGTTGCTCCGCTGGGTGGCGGTGAACGATTGCAGCCGTTCGACACTGGCGAGGCTATCGGCCAGGGAGGTGCCACTGGTGGGGGCCAGCCAGGTGAGGAGGGACAGGCCGATCACCAGCATGGCAGTAGTGGCGAGGGCGAGGCTGTAGCGCACCATGGGGCGACTCCAGAACGGAATAGTTCGTGGGCGGTATCGTGTTGAATCAGACGAGGGAACGACGCTGGCGGATTGCACGACGGCGAGAGTCTGCTGGCGCAGCTGGGCGAGCAGGGCGTGATCGACGGGTGCTTCAGCATGCTGCGTGTCGCGCAGGAGCCGGGCGATGGGTTGTTCGTCGTGACGGTGTTCTGTCATGACTGTTCCCCCCGAAGACAAGGGACACGGCGAAGCAATTCTTCCCGCAAAGCGGTGCGGGCCCGGGCGAGTCTGGAACGCAGGGCTACGTCGTTTACACCTGCTTCGCGGGCCAACTCCTCCACGGGACGATCCTCCAGATAACGGGCGGTGAGCAGGGCATCGTACTCTGCGGAAAGAGTGGCAAGGGCCTGCCGGATGAGGCTTCCCCACTCGAGGCGTATGGCCTGCTCATGAGGCGAAGCTTCGGTGGATTCGAGCCAGGCAGCCAGTCCTTCGGCCTCACCATCAGAGGTGGGGTGTGCACTACGTTTGCGGTAGTAGAGAGCCACCTGCCGATGGCCGATGCCCCAGAGCCAATTCCAGGCGGAGCCTCGGGTGGCGTCGTATTGGGCAAAGCTGTGGGCCGCGGCCAGGAGCGTTTCCTGGACCACATCGGCGACGTCGGCCGAGGAAGCAATCCGCTGGGCAATGTTCCGCCAGAGGCGCGCAGCATGGGCATCGTAGAACGATTGCCAGGCCACGGTCCGAGCGGAACCGGTCATGCTGCCACCAGGGGGTTCATCACAGGAGTCCTTTGCTCTGCATTATGGGGCAATGCGTCGCCGTCACAACACTCTTTGCGCGAAAGGGGGGAAGTGTGTCGGTGGGGAGGGAATATTTTCTTGAACGATGCTTTCTGGCAGCTGCGCAGCCAGCTACTACCCGGTCGCCCTCTTCGAGGGCTGTATTGCTAAACGTCACTTAACAGTAGTGGGGCATGGTTATCGTGAGTACACCGAAAACCATGGCACCCGATTCGCGTGGTTTGTGGCTCAGCAGTGATTACTTCACCACCACCGGTCTGGACAGTTTGATCGACGTGTCGCCGCCGTATTCCACGATGGGGGCGGGGAGGTGTTTGGTACGCCAGTTGGCGGGTGGGGCGGCGGTGAGGCTGATGGGGCTGTCCGTCTGGTAGCCTGCCTGGGTGACGGGTTGAGCCTGTGGATAGAGAGGCTGATTCGTCCGGGCGGTGGTGCTCGGATTGGGCAGCTGTTCCATGTTGCTGCTGTGTCTGTTGAACTGAGGCACATCCGGCGGCGGGGCGAGTGGCGGCGGCTCGCTGTTGAGCTGGAGGTTTGCCGGGGTGTTACGCGGTGGCATGGGGAGGGTGTCCACCTTTTTGTCTGCTGGCTGGTTCAGTTCTATCATCGGTGGAGCAGGTGGAGCCTGCTTTTTCTCTTCGAGCTTGGGAGGCGTTTCCTGTTTGGGAGCTTCCTGCTTGGGCGGCGTCGCAGTGCGTCCGGTGCCTTCCGGGAGTGGCGGCGCGGGTAACTGGCTGGCTGGATTGTTCGGAATGGTGGTGGTGGCAGGTGGTGGGTCGAGCGGGCCGACGAGGACACCATTGATCATGCGGCCGGGTGTGACCACGGTGTATCCGCCGGGCATGGCAGCCATGGGCACCATCGGGGCAGAACCGGGGCCGGGCAGGCGGATGGAGAAATCCTTCTCAGCTTCGTACGGTTTGCCATCGAGCGTGGTGAAGCGAATGACGACCCGCATGCGTTCGTTGGCGGGGAGTGCCTTGAAGGGGATAACGACCCGATAGGCTGAACCACCAAAGAGAGGCTGGTCCCACGAGCGTCGCAGTTCGCGATGAGTAACGTCCCAGGCGGAGAGAGGCACTTTCAGGCCAGCCGCTGTGACTTCAAAAAGTTCGATATGGAGCGAACCGGGGACTTTGATCGAGTGGCCATCGGCGTCGCGGGGTTCGATGAGGAACTGCAGGCTGTCGTCGTAAAGCGAACGGGGATTCATACGATGGCCACCGGTGAGCCGGCCGAGGGTGATTTCCTTGACGACGCCCGGTGGAATGGGTTCGCCAGCCGGCCTGTTGCCTGCGGCGGACTGCTGGAGCTTTTCGACTTCGAGGTCGAGGCTGTGGATGGCGCCTTCCTTGCGTTCCAGTTCGGATTTCAGCTCGATAATGTGGCGTTCCTGGGCACGCAGTTCAGCTTCGACCAGGTCCTGCTTTTCACGTTTCTCGGTGAGGGAGGAGCAGCCTGTGGCGAAAAGGCCCAGGCAGACGAAGAGCGCCCACATCGTCACACGTGTGTTCTGGAATCGCAGCCAGTTTGACAACGGGCGCATGGCGATCAGGTCTTCTCCCCCGGAAAGACTCTCCCCGATACTATCGGCAGAATCGAAAAGGTGGCTTCGGTGAAGCCGGTGGTTGGCAGAAGGAATCTGCATTTTCGTGGGTGTAAGGCTTGGCCTGCTTCTCCAGATTGCCTGGCTTACGGCTGGAACTCGTGTTGCAGCAAGCCGTAGTAGGCTTGGTCGTGAACCACGCCTGCTTTGCAGACATGCTGGCGGTGGATACCTTCGAGGACGAAACCGACTTTTTCGAGCACGCGTCGGGAGGGTTGGTTTTCGGCCATGACGCCGGCATAGAGTCGGCGAAGGGCGAACTCATGGAAGGCCCACTTGCAGAAAGAGCGAAGTGCAGTCGTCGCCCATCCGCGACCCCAGAAGGGTTCAGCGAGCCAGTAGCCTACTTCGGCCGTACCGGACTCGATGTCGTCCTGAAGAGTGAGGCCGATGCTTCCGATAGCTTCGCCCTGGTATGCGATGGCGAGGTTGGTGATGGGTCTGGTGGCGTTGGCGTATTCGATCCAGACGCGGCCATCGGAAACGGTGTAGGGATGGGGCAGGCGGTCGCGGAGGTTGATCCAGATATTGTAGTTGTTGGCATAGCGGACCAGGGAATCGAGGTCAGCAGGCAGCCAGGGACGGAGGAGGCACGGGGAAGCGGGGATCATGGGGTGATGATACATCAAGCCGATTAGGGTTCGAGATGAATCAAAAGAATGGGTAAAGGACTTGATTTTAGTGAGATAGCACATCAGACCATCACAACAGTTTTTTGTAGCCGAGATGACGGAATATGCTGGTCAAAGGGCACGAAGTCGTCCATTTCCCACGTGAAACCCTTGCCAAAGGTGGCTGTCGTTCGCACTATAATCATTCGCGACTGAGTTTGCCTTTGGCCCTGAGTACAGGTCATGTCCACAGAAGCATTGAAGAGTCTGGTAGCCCACAAACGGGCAAAAGCTGGCACTGGCGAGTCTCGCCGGCTGCGACGTGAGAACAACATTCCTGCCGTAGTGTACGGCCACAAGGAAGCGAACGAAAACATCGCCATCAGCCACGATGATTTCTGGTCGATCATCCGCCACAATCAGCGCATCATCGATGTGGAAGTCAAGGGTGCCAAGCCCCAGAAGTGCCTGGTGCGTGATGTGCAGTGGGACGTTCTCGGCAAGGAAGTGGTCCATGTCGATTTCGAACGTGTGGACGCTGATGAACGCATCCACCTGACAGTGCCCATCAAGCTGAAGGGCAATGCAGTCATTCCCGCCGGAGCAGTGCTCAATTTCCACCTGCACGAACTTGAAATCGAGTGCGCGGTGGTCAACATTCCTGAAGCCATCGTGGTCAATATCACCGACCTGAAGCTGGGCCAGGCCATCCATGTCAAGGAGCTGCAACTGCCTGAAGGCGTGAAGGCCCTGACTGATGCGGATGAAACTGTTGTTGCCATCGTGGTACACATTGAGAAGGCTGAACCTGCACCTCTGGAAGGTGGGGCGACAGCAGCTGAGCCGGAAGTGCTCACGGCCCGCAAGCCTGCTGAAGAAGGCGAAGCGGACGCCAAGGACAGCAAGAAGAAATAAGGGAGCGGTTGAGCTGAGACTGGCCGTATGAAACTCATCGTTGGTCTCGGCAACCCTGGCTCGCAATATACCGGCACCCGCCACAATGTCGGCTTTGAAGTCATCGATATCCTGGTCTCCGGGCCAGGCGGCGGGAAATACCAGCGGAAGTTTGAAGGCGACCTGGCGGAAGCCTACGACGGGCTGGACAAAGTGCTCTATCTGAAGCCACTCACGTTCATGAACCTGAGTGGCCGCTCTGTCAGGGCAGCCCTGGACTTCTACAAGCTCACCCCGGCTGATGTGCTGGTAGTGTGCGACGATATCAACCTGCCGCTGGGACAACTGCGGCTGCGGCCCACGGGAAGTGCCGGGGGCCACAATGGGCTCAAAGACATTGAAAGGCAACTGGGCACGCAGACGTATGCCCGCTTGCGAATCGGTGTAGGAGGCCCGCACCGGGAAGACCTGGTCGATCATGTGCTCGGCCGGTTCAAACCCAGTGAGCGGGATGTGGTGAACGACACCAACATCCGTGCTGCCCAGGCGGTGGTCTGCTGGATGCGCGAGGGGACGGAAACGGCGATGAACCGTTTCAATGCCCCGGAGCGGGAGCCGAAGCCGAAGAAGCCCCGTCCCGACAAGAAACAAGAAACTGAAGCGAAGGATGCTTCAGTGCCTGCGAAACAGGATGTGACAACCCCACGTGGTGCGGCCGACCAGACTCAAATCTGATCGGTCCAACTCCTACCGCACCGCTTACTCGAGGAGAACTGACTTGGCCGGCGAACTGTTCGAAATGCTGATTATCTTTGATGGCAACAAGTACAACGCTGATGCACAGGGCACAGTGGATGCGGTGCATCAGGTGATTGCCAAGCACAAGGGCGAACTGGTGGTCAGCCGACCCTGGGATGAACGCCGCTTTACCTACCCGATCAAGAACCAGAAGAAGGGCATGTATTACCTGCTCTACTTCCGCGGCCCCGGCCCGATTGTACCACAGATTGAAGCAGACCTGCGGTTGAGCGAAACCATCCTGCGTTACATGATTGTGAACATTCATCCCAAGCTGCACGAGCAGATGATCACGATCGCCAAGGATGAGCACGCTGCCGTCGCGCTGCATGCCCCTGGCCTAGCCGAGGAAGATATCCTGGGCATGACGGGGGGAAGGTAGACACGAAGCCGGGAGCCAGAAGCCAGAATCCAGAAGAATACAAGTCACCGGCTCCTGGCTCCTAAATTCCAGAACTGTACAGCTTGCGAACGATCCGCTTCCCCTTTACGCTAACTATTGAGACAAGACATCTACTCGGAGTGTGACCCATGGCCAACTTGAACAAGGTGATGTTGATCGGGCGGCTGACCCGCGACGTGGAAACCCGGGCGTTTGCCAATGGTGGCAAGGTCGCCAAGTTCGGCTTCGCGGTCACGAGCACCCGCCGCAAGAATCAGCAGACCGGCAAGTGGGAAGATGAACCCTGCTTCCTGGAAGTGGAAGTGTTCAACCGTGGCGAGTTCGGCAAAAAGGCGGACACGGCGGAACAGTACCTGTCGAAGGGCAAGCAGATCTTCATCGAAGGTCACCTCAAGATGGACAGCTGGACCGGCCAGGATGGCACCAAGCGGAACAAGATCGTGGTGGTCTGCGATAACTTCGAGTTTCTCGATTCCCGCGAAGGCGGGGCAGGCGGTGGCGGCATGAGTAGCGGCCCCCGCATGGCAGGGAACACCCGAGGCTACGACGCACCCAACCCCGATGATGGTGGCGATATCTCTCCGAGCTACGCCCCTGATGAACAAAACAAAGAGGACATTCCGTTTTAGTAGCTAGGAGCAAGTAGCAAGTAGCTAGGAGAATTGATGTCCCCCTCTCACCTGAGGGAGAGGGTTAGGGGTGAAGGGGAGCGAAGGTTACAAGCTCTGCTTCATTCTGATACAATTAACGACAACCACGGATGCATCGCATCCCCAGATATCAGGCAAGCGAACCGAACCATGGCAAAGACAGCAACCGCACCGAAGACCGAAAAGAAGACCAAAGCCAGCAAGGTCGTGGAGAACAAGAAGAAGCTTCCCCAGAAAAAGGTGAAGCACCTCCATGTTCCCCGTGGCAAGCATGGCGGCATGCAGGTGATGCTCGTGGAAGACGTGCAGCACGTGGGCAAGGCAGGCGACGTGGTGGAAGTCCGCATGGGCTTCGGCCGCAATTACCTGCTGCCGCGCGGTCTGGCCACGTTTGTCAATCAGCACAACATGAAGCTGCTCGAACTGCACAAGATCAAGGTGCAGAAGATTCGCGAAGCCAAGCTGGCTGATCTCCGGGCCATGGCTGAGCAGTTGCAGCGTGTCAGTGTCACCATTCAATCGATCGCCAACGAGGAAGGCCACCTGTACGGCTCAGTCAGCGTGGCGGAAATCGTGGCTGCCCTCAAGCAGCAGAACCTGGTGGTGGAACACGACGCGGTCAAGCTCGAAGGCGTGATCAAGGAACTGGGCCTGTACGAAGTCAAGCTTCAGCTTGCCCCGGAAATCGAGACCAATATCAAGGTGCTGGTCATCAGCCAGAGCGACAAGAAATAATGGTGGAAGGGCGGAGGTGTTCAGCCGGGCCGCCGACCACGCAGCGATTATTTGACAGGGCGAGGTGCCAGGCACCTCGCCTTGTGTCGTTTATGCTTCTCTCATCGATTTCTTGGTGGCCGGTACCGCGCTGCTCCTCTTATCCTGACATAACGCTGTCATTGAATTCCCTCTCCGCGGGAGCCCTGCTGTGAGTCGCTATCTCGTTGCCCTGGTTGCGTTGTTCACTTTCACATGCTGCATGCAGGCCGACGAAGCCCGTCTGCTGCGGTTCCCGACCATTCACGGTGATTCGGTCGCATTCACCTATGCAGGAAATCTGTATACCGTGCCTGCGGCGGGTGGTGTGGCCCGGCGGCTTTCGACCCACGAAGGCAACGAGATGTTTCCCCACTACTCGCCGGACGGCAAGTGGATCGCCTTCACCGGGCAGTATGACGGCAACACTGAGGTGTATGTGATGCCTGCAGCGGGCGGCGTGCCCAGGCGGCTGACCTACACTGCTACCCTGGGGCGTGACGAAGTTTCCGACCGCATGGGGCCCAACAACATCGTGATGGCCTGGCATCCCGATGGCAAGCGTATCCTCTTCCGTAGCAGAATGCAGAGTTTCAACGATTTCATCGGTGAACTGTTCCTGGTGGATGTGGACGGCCACCTTCCTGCCCCGATGCCTTTGCCACGGGGTGGCTTCGGCACCTTCTCGCCTGACGGGAAAGAGTTCGTCTACAACCGCATCTTCCGCGAATTCCGCACCTGGAAGCGTTACCGGGGCGGCATGGCTGACGATGTCTGGCTGTACAACTTCGAGACGAAGAAGACGGAGAACCTCACCAACAACGCTGCGCTCGATACGTTCCCGATGTATCACAGCACCGGCATCTACTTTGTTTCCGACCGCGATGCCAACAAGAAGGTGAACCTTTATCGGCTTGACCCGAAGACCCGTCAGACCCGGCAACTGACCCAGTTCACCGAGTTCGACATCAAATTCCCCAGCCTGGGGGACAACGCGGTGGTCTTTGAAAATGGTGGCTACCTGTACCAGTACGATACCCGCACTGACAAGCTCAGCAAGATTCCGGTCCAGATCCACGAAGACCTGAACAGCGGCCGGGGCGGCCTGGTCAGCGTGAAGAACAACATCACCGGTTTCGAGATCAGTCCGGATGGCAAGCGGGCCTTGTTTGGGGCCCGGGGTGATATCTTCACTGTGCCCGCTCAGAACGGCCCGACCCGCAACCTGACGCAGACCCCTGGCGTACATGAACGCAACAGCGTGTGGTCGCCGGATGGCAAGTGGATTGCTGCAGTGAGCGATGCTAGCGGTGAGGATGAGATCGTGCTGATTCCGCAAGCTGGCGGGGCGCCCGTTCAACTGACCAGTGGTGGCAACGTCTACAAGTACGAACTGGCCTGGTCGCCTGACAGCAAGAAGATCGCCTGGACCGATCGGGCCCAGCGGCTGCAGTACATTGATGTGGCGAGCAAGCAGGTGAAGCTAGTGGCCAAGGCTGATGCCTTTGAGCTGCGTAACTTCGTCTGGTCGCCCGATTCCAACTGGATTGCCTACACCTTCCCCGAAGTGCGTGCGTTCAACCGCATCTATCTCTATAACCTGGCGGATGGCAAAGCGACTCCGGTGACCGATGGCTTCTACGCCTCGGGCAGCCCCCGTTTCAGCGGCGATGGCAAGTACCTGTTCTTCGTCTCGGCACGCGATTTCAACCCGACCTATGGTCAGACCGAGTTCAACCATGTTTACAACAATATGCAGCGCATCTACTTCACCACTCTGGCCAAGGGGACTGCCAGCCCCTTCGCTCCCAGGAGTGACGAGGTAGCCATCAAGGAGGAGAAGAAAGAAGAAATGAAGGACGACAAGAAGCCTGAAGACAAGAAGGCGGAGGAGAAGAAGCCCGAAGGCATGAAGGTGGACCTGGATGGTATCGTGGAACGCACGCAGGGACTGAACATTGCTGCCAGCAACTATGGCGACCTGCAGTCGGTTGGCAGTGCGGTGTATTACACCCGTGGCGGACAGCTGCATGTGTACGACCTGGCAGCCCCGGCACCCAAGGAGACTGCCCTGGGTGCAGTATCCGGCTACGAGATCAGCGCGGATGGCAAGAAGATGCTGATCTCCCGTGGAGCAGGGCAGTACAGCATCATTGACCTGCCCAAGGGGCCCATTGCAGCTGGCGACACGCTGAAGCTGGATGGTCTGGAAGTGAAGCTGGATCGCCATGCCGAGTGGAAGCAGATCTTCAATGAATGCTGGCGGCAGATGCGTGACTTCTTCTACGATCCTGACCTGCATGGTGTGGACTGGGCCGCGATGCGGAAGAAGTATGAGCCGCTGGTAGCCCATGCCAATCACCGGGCTGACCTGACCTACATCATTGGTGAGATGATCAGCGAGCTGAATTGTGGCCATGCCTATGTGGGTGGTGGCGAGTTGCCTGGCGTGAACAAGATCCCGATGGGTCTGCTGGGCGCGGAGTTGAAGCAGGATGTTGCAGCAGGCACCATCCAGGTGGGCAAGATTATCCCCGGAGCCAACTGGTCGAGCCGGCTGCGTTCACCGCTGACTGAAGCAGGCAGCGAGGTGAAAGAAGGGGAGTATATCCTCAGCATCAACGGCACACCTGTGAAGAACCTGGCCAATCCGTTTGAGGCCATGATGGGCACCGCGGGCCGGGCGACGGTCTTGCGGGTGAACAAGGAGCCGAAACAGGAAGGCAGCCGGGAAGTGACCATCACCCCGCTGAGTGATGAAAGCGAGCTACGGTATCATGCGTGGGTCGAAAAGAACCGCAAGTATGTGGAGGAGAAGACGGGCGGCCAGGTGGGCTACCTGCACATTCCCGACATGCTTCAGAACGGCCTGAACCAGTTTACCCGCCAGTATTACCCGCAGCTCAACAAGAAGGCGCTCATCATCGATGATCGTGGCAATGGCGGTGGCAATGTCTCCCCGATGATCACGGAACGTCTGAGGCGGGAGCTGGTCATGGTTGACATCGTTCGCAATGGTGTCCCCAATTCCAACCCGGGTGGCATGCACTACGGTCCCAAGTGTATGCTGCTTAACGAATTCTCAGCGAGCGATGGTGACATTTTCCCCTACCGTTTCAAGACCTACGGCATGGGCAAGCTGATCGGCAAGCGGAGCTGGGGTGGCGTCGTCGGTATCCGTGGCACGCTGCCTCTGCTGGATGGCGGCACGTTGAACCGTCCCGAGTTCAGCCGGTATGACCGCGATGGCAAGGAATGGATTATGGAAGGCTATGGCGTCGATCCCGACATCGTGGTTGATAACGATCCTGCCCAGGAATATGCCGGGAAGGATGCCCAGCTCGATACAGCTATTGAGCTGATGCTGAAAGAGATCAAGGAGAAGGGCAAGGAACTGCCCAAGGCTCCGGTGTATCCGAAGAAGTAGTTTCCTCAGGTGACCGGGTTCATTGCGTGGCACAGACATTCCTGTCTGTGCCACCATCGTTCTGTCTTACTCAAAGAGCCGTCGGTCAAACCGATAGGCTTGCGGAGTGCTGAACTTCAATTCTGCAAAGCGGGGATGCAGCGGATTCAGCAGGTAGTTCCACTGATCCATTACCACCGCGCTAGGCACCGCCAGTGCCACGGTGCGTTGTTCGTCGAGCCAAGCTTTACCTAACAGTTGTGTTGCTCGTGGCTGGGCGTACCGGTTCCAGCGGGCGGGCAAGGCTTGACGCTCTACAAACTCCACCAGCCGTGAAGGCATCTCTACCTTGATGCAGCAGTACTTGTGCAGGGGTAAAGCTGGAAGATGGACCAGCAGTTCGAGGGTAGCCAGGGCAATGGAATCAGCGGTGTAGACCATGGGCAGGCACGGCGGATTCCAGCGGCCGCCATAGAGCCTGGCACCTTCGCCCGAAAAGGCAGTAGCAGCAAACTCCCGGCGTACCAGCCGATACGCCTCGATCATCATGGGAATACCCCATGGATCAACTGACCCATGAGTCGTTCAATCGCCCGAGCTCCCGCTTCCGTTTTCGCCTCTTCCCAGGGAACCCGGCCCCCCAGCCCGCGGCAGGGCTGCATCCACCATGCTTCCACCGCGGCACGGTTGTTGTCCATCAGGAACATCGATTGCTGTACCAGTTCCCGCAAGCGGTAGAGCCTGTCCGACTCGGTGGCATTGAGCCTGCCAGTCTTCTTGCGAAGCATCAGCGTCCGTTCGGCGATGTTCAGATACTCGGCCACCTGATGGAGGCTGATGCCCAGTATTGTCTGTAACTGGTGCACTTCACGAAAAGGCAGCCCGGCCCGGAGAGCCTTGCTGGTCTTCAGCCAATGAGGAGCAACTGGTGACGGGACAGCGGGCATGGATTTCTCTGCAATATTGCAGTAGTGATACTGTTATTATGCAGGAGTTGTGGTTTGATGTCAATCGGGGATAGTAGTTAGTAGCCAGTAGCTAGAAGCCAGTAGTCAGTAGCAAGAAGTAAGTAGTAGGAAGCAAGTTGCAGGAAGCGAGTAGTAAGTAGAAAGGCTGGCAGTGGCGTTCGTAACCCCGCAAGGGGTGACCGGGCAGTTGCTGGCAGCGTTAGCTGCCAGTATTGGAGTCTGGCGAAGGAGAGCCCCGGGAGGGGCGATTGGAGCAGTGCGCTCATTCCAATCGCCCCTGCCGGGGCTCTGTACATTTCCAACGCAGCCAACTGGCAGCTTCGCAGCCAGCTACTGCCCGGTCGCCCTCTTCGAGGGCTGCATCGCGGATGGCCACAGTACCGGTTTAATCAGGGCTGCCTCGTGCCAGGCTTGAGGGTCCAGGCCTGGCGTTTGGCGTGGGCCATGAGGTTGGGGGCCTGGAAGCCTGGCGGGAAGATGACCCAGCGCCAGAGTTGGGGGACATCAGGGGAAACGGAGTCCTGAGCATGCAGTCGCACGACTTGCTTCGTTCCCACGGGAGAAGCGGAGATGCCCGGGATATTGTCCAGGTGGCAGGCGATGCCCAGCAAGTAGGCTTCCGGGGTCATGGCCTGGCTGCCTAGCCAGACTTCTGAAGGTATCTGCTGATGGGCCTGCAGATACTCCTTCACCTGCAGCGAGGCTCGTCGCATCTCTTCAAGCGAGAACGCAGACATTGATTTCAGCACTGGTTCGCGAGGCTCTCGTGCTGGCCCCTGGATCAACTCCGGCAGCTTCCATCTGGTAACACTGGCCGGTTGCGCGGTCATGGCTTGCGTCGCCAGCCAGAAGAGCTCGGCAGCACTCAGGTAGCCATGTGGCGTCTTCAGCCAGTGGATGCCAGCAGCGTGCCAATTCCTGATCGTCGCATCATTCAGCAGTGCCTTGATCTCTGCTATGGTCCATTCATGCTGATGGGTGCGATCAACATATTTCGCGGCAGCTTCCGTGGCGGTGACGAAGCGGACTTCGGGGAACTTCTTCATGAAGAGGATGTACTGCTCGAAGTTGTCATAGGCTTGTTTGATGGCCTGCTCGGATTTCATGCGGGGCAACTTCCACTGATCACGAGGTGGGTTGGCACCGTGCTTGAAGTTGACGCCATCCCAGAACTCCTGATGGATGAACTCGCAGGGATGGTAGACGATGCTGACAACGCCACCACCTTCAGCACGCAACTGGTCGCGGGCCTGGAGGAAGCGGATGCGGGCCTGTTCGAGTTCATGGGGGTAGGCTAGCCCGGTGCGTATCTGCTGGGTGAGGCGGTAGAAGTTGAGCAGTCCGCCATACCAGAAGGGCTTGCCGTCAACGTTCAGATGCTGGCCGGCATCGAGGTAGATCCGCATGCCCCAGGAGTGCAGGGCAGGGTGCGACTGAGGGCCCCAGGAACTGCCCGGCTGGCCGTAGCAGGTGGGTGCGGTGCCGAAGATGCGGGTGATGTCGTCGTAGCCTGGCTTCTCGCGGCGGTTGAATTCGGCGATGCCTTCGTGCCAGTCGCAGCGGTCGAGGTACTGGGCCGGGGTCGGCGGGACGCTGTGCCAGTTGCTGTGATAGCCGATCTCGTGCTTCTTGAGAGCGGTGATGACATCGGTGCGGCCCCGCTGTTCGAGGGTGCGAGCCTTTTCGCCGACAACTTTGAAGGTAGCTTTCACCTGCTGGTCGGTAAGCCAGGTGGCCAGACGCAGGGCGGCATCGTCACTGGCGGGCAGGATGTAGTCTTCAGTGTCGAACCAGAGGATGACATCGATGCGGGGCGGGTCGTCGCCACGAGTGGGAACGATGGCACAACAAAGGATGGCAAGTAGAACGAGGAGGCGATGCCGTATCGTGTAGTTCATTGATTTTTCCTGGCCTGCTTCATCATGTCGTCTTTCACGTCGACACTTCGAGGTCGATGTGATTACTGAGCGGTCCAGCCGCCGTCGATAGCGAGATTGGAGCCCGTGATGTAGCTGGCAGCGGGGGAGCAAAGGAAGAGGACGGCGGCGGCGACTTCGGCGGCGGTGGCGATGCGGCCGTTGGGTGTCAGGCCGGCGACGACTTCGCGGGTGCTGCCGAGGCTGGCGAAACGGTCGAACATTTCGCTTTCGGTCAGGCCGGGGGAGACGGCGTTGACCCGGATGTTCTCTTTGGCCAGTTCCAAGGCGGTCGATTTGGTGAGGCCGAGCACGGCATGTTTGCTGGCGACATAGACACTCATGCCTGCCATGCCGACTGTGCCCGTGACGCTGGCGTTGTTCACGATGGCGCCACCTCCCGACTTCTGCAGGGCTGGTATCTGATGCTTCATGCAGAGGAGTACACCGAGCACATTGATGTTCATGACCTGCTGATAGTTGTCCACCGTCTGCTGATGGGTGGGCACAAAGGGAGTACCCTCGATGCCAGCGTTGTTGAAGGCAGCATCGATCCGACCGAAGGCGTGGAGGGTCTTTTCGACCATCGCCTGCACGTCGGCTTCCTGGCTGACATCGGTCTTCACGAAGAGTCCCTGGCTACCTGCCTGCTGGATGAGGGCGACGGTCTCGGCCCCCTCCTTCTCGCGACGACCTGCGATGACGACCCTGGCACCTTCCCTGGCGAATGCTATCGCGGCTTCACGGCCTATGCCCGAGGTGCCTCCGGTGACCAGCGCTACTTTGTCTGTGAACATGCCCATCCACTACACTCCCTGAGTTGGATCGCTCCCACAGGTGCAGTATATGGTGCTGGAACATGAAACGAAGCGAAGCACACCTGGTCAGTGTGCCTCGCTTTAGTGGGATGAATCAAGTTATCGGCTTAGTTCGGTCCAGTAGCCATTGACATCTCGCATGAAGTAGCGGCCGTACTGATCGAGGTGATAGACGGCACCGGTCTGCGGGTTCTGGTAGGTGCCTGGCTGGGTGTAGGGGAGAAGGTGGCTGGTGCCGTTAGGGGCGGTGTAGGTCTGGTTACCCATCAGGTGGTTGCCGAGTTCTTGCTGATTGCGGCGGTAGCCTTCCTGCCACTGGGCGATGGCTTCGCGGCTCTTCTGCTGGGCCTGCCAGTAGGCCTGGCGAGCGGCCTGCTCCTTGTTGTTGATATCGGCTTCGTTGTTCATGTAACGACGCTTGCCTTCGGAGGTGCCACCGGCCGTGGCGACGTACCAGTAGGCGAAGTCACGCAGTGAGGTGCGATTGCCCTGAGCGAGGTGTTGCTGGTGCATGGCCTTGCAGCGGGGATCGTTCATGGCCTTTTCGACAGCTTCGTTGGCCCGCTGTTCTGCCTGGCGAACGATCTGATTCTGACGGGCAACAGCTTCGTTCAGCATGGCACCGTAATCAGGCCCGAGGTTGTAGCCACCGTAGTAGACCTGCCCGTAGGATTCGGAAGCGGAGAGAGCACAGGCAGCCATGGCGAAGGAAGCAAGACGAGCGAACATGGGACACTCCAGGTTGGGGGTTGGTGTGAGGGCGTTGGCCTTCGACACCCACCTGTACAAGTGGAGTGGAGTGCTGTGACGTTGCGAAGCGAATTATTTGTGGAATGGGCGTAAGTGGAGAATGGGCAAGGAGATGGGGCATGCCTGGTTCTCCCCCTTAGCAAGGGGGAGCTAGAGGGGGTTCATCGAGCGATGGCAGGCCGTGAATCGAATGCCGAACCAGATGATCGCTCGAACGCATACCGTTGCATAGTGCTACCCCACCCAACCTCCCCTTCGAAAGGGGAGGAGCAGCCTTTGCACATCAATCGCCCTGTTCCACCGGCTGTGGGTGCCAGAGCATGGCGAGAAAGAGGGCTCCCATGGCGAAGCAGTTGGGCAGTACACCGCGGGGCCAGGTGAGTGCCATGGTCAGGCAGCAGCCTGCGACGAAGAGGAAGACGAAGAGATAGACCCAGCGACCCCAGCGGCAGCGCTTCGGGCAGTGGGAAAAGTTCGCCAGCATGACGCCGAAGAGGCCGACGGTGGTGAGCAGGATGGCCAGCACGGGAATCAATAAAGGCAGGTAATCCACAGCTGTTCCTCCCTGAACAACGCTGAAGTCGGGCGGGAGATACCATAGCCTGCCGGAAGAGGGAAGAGCAGTTGTCGGCAAAAGGGGTGGAAAACTTGAGGAAATTCGGTTTGTACGCATCACGCTCCGCGAGATGGCCGTTTGCAAATGCAATACGTCATGTTCGATGCGTGGATATGGCGAAGTGGGCAGCAGGGGAATGAGGGGATTGCAACCGTTAAGTTCGGCTGAGACGCCATGCAAATGCAGGTGGCCATCACACGGAGTGTGATGCCTGCCAATGAACATGGTAGCATTGCTGCGCGTCCTTGCTACAACAGTCTGGATACCGCAAGTCATTGTGAGAGCAGATCATGCAGAAGATGAGTGTTTCTGATGCCCGGCAGGCTGCATCGGTAGGCAAGACCGTGCTGCTTCAGGGTTGGGTGCGTACCCGGCGTGATTCCAAGGGTGGCTTCAGCTTCATCGAGCTGAACGATGGTTCTTGTCAGGGCAATGTGCAGATTCTGGCCGATGGCAAGCTGCCTAACTATGAAACGGTGGTCAAGAAGCTGAACGTGGGGGCGAGCCTCAGAGTGGTGGGCAACATAGTGGCATCGCCGGCCAAGGGGCAGGCCACCGAAGTGCAGGCCACGGAAGTGACGCTGCTGGGTGAGGCGGATCCGGAACACTATCCGCTGCAGAAGAAGGGGACCTCGTTTGAGTTCCTGCGTACCATCGCCCACCTGCGGCCACGCACCAATACCTTCGGGGCCATCGCCCGGCTGCGGAACCAGGTGTGCCAGTCGATTCACCAGTTCTACCAGGAGCAGGGTTTTCTGTATGTGCATACGCCGGTCATCACGGCCAGCGATTGTGAAGGGGCGGGCGAACTGTTCAAGGTGACGACGCTGGACCTGGAGAAAATGGCGGTAGCGAAACAACCCATCACCCCCAACCCCTCTCCCCGGGGGGGAGAGGGGAGTCAGAGTCACCCCACTCCTGCCCGAGGTGAGGGGAGTCAGAGTGCGACCCCTCACCCGGCTTCGAAAGGTGGAGAGGGGAGTCATGCTGTCGATTACTCGAAAGACTTCTTTGGTAAGCCGGCGTTTCTGACTGTATCAGGCCAGTTGCAGGCGGAGACTTTCGCCTGCGGGCTGGGCAAGGTCTACACGTTTGGGCCGACCTTCCGGGCGGAGAACTCCAATACGCCACGCCACCTGGCCGAGTTCTGGATGATTGAGCCGGAGATGGCCTTCTATGACCTGGAAGACAACATGAACCTGGCGGAGGCGTTCATCAAACGCATCGTCAGCGATGCCCTGGCCAAGTGTGCGGAGGACATGCAGTTCTTCCACGATCGCATCGACAAGACCCTGTTGCCCCGGTTGCAGGGCATCCTTTCGGGCGAATTTCTCCGGCTGAGCTACACCGAAGCAGTCGATATCCTGGAGAAGTCGGGGCAGGCCTGGGAGTTCCCCGTCGGCTGGGGCAAGGATCTGCAGTCCGAGCATGAACGCTACCTGACCGAGAAGCACTTCGGCAAGCCGGTGATCCTGTACAACTACCCGCGGACGCTGAAGCCTTTCTACATGCGGGTGAACGACGATGGCAAAACGGTGCGGGCCATGGATGTCCTGGTGCCCGGAGTCGGTGAGATCATCGGTGGTAGCCAGCGTGAAGAGCGGCTGGAGATGCTGGAACTGCGGATGCAGGAGCAGGGGCTGCCGAAGGAACACTACTGGTGGTATCTGGACCTGCGTCGCTTCGGCACGGTGCCTCATGCAGGCTTTGGCCTGGGGCTGGAACGGGTGCTGCTGTTCCTGACGGGCATGGCGAACATTCGCGATGTGATCCCGTTCCCACGGACACCGGGGAACGCGGAGTTCTAGGCTACTTCTTGCCCGGCGGGGTGACTTTGATCGTGCCGGTGGCTTGTGGAGGTGGGGGGACGGGAGGCAGCGTGGCATGCTTGCCAGCGGCTTTCTCCACCTTCTCTGTCTTCTCGATGGTCACCGGGTTTGTTGGTTTGATGATCTTCTCCCCACCGCCACAGCCGGTGAGCAGGGGGGAGCATAACAGTAGTACGGCACAGCGGGGCATGGGGCGGTTCCTGCTACTAAGATCGACTTTCATCGTACTGTCGTGAATCGGCATGGCTAGCGTGAGTACACGCAAGCCATGGCACCCGATTCGCTTGACATGGCACTTAAGTCGCGGCACAGACAGGTATGTCTGTGCCACAGTCGTCACACTGCTTGCACCGATTTAGTCGGTGATGCTGCTGGTATCGAGACGCATGCCGTCGCGACGGCCGGCGAGTGACTGGAGGATGGTCCAGTCGCTGGTGGGAGTGAAGTCGATGTTGGTGGTGCTGCCGAATCGTATGGAGCGGATGGAACCATCGCCCATGGCAAACTGGACGCCGGCGGAGTGCGAACTGGAGAAGCGGTACCAGGCAGCTCCACCGCTGTACTCTTCGAGGTTGGCTTTGCCGAGACCGTAGAGAGTGGGGATGGCGCCGACGCTCCACCAGGGGTTGACGTAATCACGGAGGGGGATGCCGGTGCCGCCGAGGGTTTCGCCGAACATGAGAGTGTTGGAGGTGCCATCCTGCACGGTGATGTTGCCGAGGGTGTGCTTGTTGCGGTTGGCCATGATGCCATTCCACTTGCCGAAGAAGCCGGGGCCATCGCCGAGGCAGCCATTGACGCCGGCGTAGTTGGAACGGCCAATTGTCTGGGCCAGGGGAGCCGGGAGCACATCCGCGAGGATGGTGTTATAGGGGTCGCACAGCGCATGGTAGTTGCGGTTGGCCCCGTAGGCTGGCGTTTCCTGAAGGAGCGTATCCGAAGGGCAGGTGTAGAATTTGAGGATCGTCTGGGCCAGGGTCTGATTGTTCGTGGTGAAGGTGAGGGATTCGGGGCCCTGACGATCGATGTTGCCGAGGTCGGTCATCTGCTTGAAGAGATTGTCCGCTTCCATGTAGGGGAGCAGGAAAACGAGCACCCCGGTATGTTGCACGGTCGTGTAGTCGAAGGTGTTGCCATCGTTGGGGATGGGGCCGAAGTAGCCGGGAGGCAGCTTCTTGAAATCGTTGTGGTAGTTGTGGGCCGCGATGGCGATCTGCCTGAGGTTGGAGCCACAGAGCATCTTGTTGGCTGCCTCGCGGACACGCTGGACAGCAGGGAGCAGCAGGGCCATCAGGAGGCCGATAATGGCGATAACGACGAGCAGTTCAATGAGAGTGAACGCTCTGCGACGTGAGGGGGAATGCATGCAATGCTCCCGGGGGTGAGGAGTCTGAATAGATAGCTACTTGAACCTAACATAATGCAGGCGGGAAACGCAAATAAAAGATGGAAGAAGGGGAAGATCAGGCTGGAAATGCCTGAGGCACAGGCTGGTTAGCCTGTGCCTCAGGATGGATATTCAGCCGTCTCACCAGTTACCGCTGGCCGGTCTTGGTGGTCTGTTTGCGAAGCAGTTCGACGGCAGCATTTAGCTGACGATCAACAAAGGTCTTCTTGGTTTCCGCCTTGGGATTATCGCGGCGGGGGATCATTTCGTTCTTGGTGAGGTGCTCATCCAGTTCGGCCCGTTCGGTGGGGCTAAGCTTGATGGTGTATTCGGGTGGCGGCTTGACGCCCCAGTCGTCCTCATCCTTGGAATTGGGGTACTTGTTCAAGTTTTTGCCGGAGGGGCCATAGAAGGCAGCCATGGTGATCTTGATGGCACCGGCGTGGCCGCCGAGGTCCATCTGGCGAATCTGCTGGACGCTGCCTTTGCCGAAGCTGCGTTCACCCATGACGATGCCCCGTTCATGGTCCTGGATGCAGGCGGAGACGATCTCGCTGGCACTGGCGGAGCCGCCATTGACCAGTACCACCATGGGGATGTCGAGAATCTTGAAGCCACGGGTGGAGGTCTTCACTTCCTGGGCACGGCGGACATCGCGAGGCTTGACCGAGACGATGATGCCATCATCCACGAACATGTCGCAGATTTCCTTGGCAGCGTCAAGCAGGCCACCCGGATTGTATCGCAGGTCGAGCACCAGGCCGTTCATGCCCTTCTTCTGATAGGTGGTCAGTACGTCTTTCAGGTCGCGGGCCGTCTTGCCGGCAAACTGGCTCAGGCGGACGTAGACGATCTTGCGTTCCTTGTCGAGGTAGTAGTCCCACGAATCGTCGGGCAGGCGGGTGACACCGAAGACGGTTTCGCCCTGAATCTTGCTGCGGACCAGTTCCACATTCATGACCTTGGGGCCGTCAGCTTCTTCCCGTTCGATCTGCAGGGTGACCTTGGTGTTGGCCTTGCCAAGGATCTTCTTGACCACATCGGTGGTGGAAAGACCCTTGGTGTCGGTTACTGACGTCTTGGGTAGTGGGTTGCCATCCGGATCAAAGTCGTTGATGATCTTCAGGATGAGATCGCCTGCCTTGATCTGCGCCCGGTAAGCGGGGCTGTTGAGGATCGGGGTGGCGACTTTGACGACATCGCGCTGGAAATCCTTGCGAATCTGGATGCCCACGCCGATGAAGTCCTTCATGTTGCGTTCGAGTTCGGCCAGCTCATCAGCATTGAACCAGACGGTGTGCCGATCGAGATTGGTGAGCATGTATTTCAGGGCGCGGTCAAGGCCTTTCTCGTTGCGGATGGCATCGCGGTTACCCAGGGCGATGCGGGCATCGACGAGGAGGTCCTTGATGTCGTTTTCTTCCACGGACTTGAACTGTTCGAGCCGGGTCTTCATCTCGGCGGGTATCTTTTCATCTGCCCAGCGATAGAGACCCTTGACGGCATGCACAGCCATTTCGTCGAACTTGACGGGCTTGACGTAGTAGTCGCGGGTGAAACGCATCACACGGAGGATGTTGTCCGCGAATTTCTCGGCTGCATCCTTGCTGATTTTCAGTTCGGCCATGTTGGCATCGTGGGCAGCCACCAGATCGGCACTGCTCAGCTTGCCATCGATGAACTCGAGGTACTTCTTGCGGAGCTTGCGTTCTGATTCCTGGCGTGGTGTCTGTTCGAGGAAGGCCATGCCTTCCTTCACCACGGATTCGTTGAGCTTGTCGGCAGCGGCTTTGGCAGCAAAGGTCTTGCTGCGTTCGATGGCCTTTTCCAGGCCGGGAGCGTTGAGAGCGATGGTGAAGTGGAGCGACTTGCCGAAGGCGGCAGGGAACAGGCCGATGGTATCCTGCACATTGATTCGCTTGAGGTACTCTTCCTGGAAATAGCGAGTCACCTCGTCTATGGTGATCTGCCCGTCGGCATCGTTGCCGTCTTTTTCCTTTTCATTCAGGCCGTCAGCCTTGCCTTCAAAAGCTTCGCTGAGGATGGTGTAGAAAGCATCCTTGCCATTGAGCGTGGGGGCGGCATACAGGCCACTGGTGCAGGAGAGAACGACGCGGCCCTTCATGGTGGCTTCGAGTTCGTCGTCGTCATCAGGCTGGGCAGCGCCCTTCTTCTTGCCACCGGTGAATTCGAGGAAGCGGTTGTCGAGGCCGTCTTCGGCGCCGACCTTGGGGCTGGCCAGGTAGCCACGGAAATTCACGTCGAGCAGTACAGCTACCTTGCCGGTCTTGAGCTTGTCGAGTTCGGCTTCGATCTCGGCGGCAGCGATGGCAGTCTTGTTGCGGGTATCCATCTTCGAATCGGCAGCCAGGTAGCAGGTGGCTTTATCCAGGGGAGCGCCGGAGCCTGCCCAGTAGATGAGCACGCGGTCGTCTTCCTTCGCGCTGCTGACGGCCCACTTGAGGGCGTTCAGGATATTGTCACGGGTGGCCCGTTCGAACGGTGTCTTGTCGGTGCCGGGAGACTTGCTGACGAGCAGCCTGGTATTCTCCGGCGTGTAGATGCGGCTGTTGACCCCGGTGGTGAGCAGCGTGTAGAAGCTGGCGGCATTCTGGTCGAGATACGGACGCGACTGGATCTGATCGTCGTCGTACTTTCCGATGCCGATGACGACGGCGTAGGTCTTGCCGTCGGCCCAGAGGGGCAACGTGGTAAACGAGAGCAACAGGAGGGAAACCACGGATGTACAGATTCGACGTAGTGACATAACAAGCGCCCTTTCGGCAGACTGCCACAGGGGGAGACAGACTCTCCCTGAGATGATCTGTTACTGTGCTACTGCATTCTTCGGCAGACAACAAGGTCAAGTTCTGGATTCATGGCCCGTCTCATGGCGAATTCATCGGCACCGGCTTGACGATCGGCCTGGAGATGAAACGAACTGCCCTCTCCAGTTCAGAGAGGGCAGCAAGAAAGGGTGCATGATTTATTTGAGCTGCGACCAGTGCAGCACGGTCGGTGGCAGGGGCAAGGGCCGAACAGTCAGGATGCCGTTATGGTTCAGGGTGAGCCTGAGCCGGATGAATGGCGGCGAGGCCGCTGTATCCTGCTGGATAATCTCGCCCACTTCCGTTCCGGCATTGCTCTGAACAATGACAAGCCTGCCGACACTGGTATCGGTGGCAAACGGGAAGGTGACAGGATTCGGTGCCACCGTGTTCGGGTCGATATTCACCTGCCAGATGCCGGGCAGATAGGCGGTGTTGCCTGGCATGTTGGTAACGCTGCCATTGTCGCGATTGTAGAGCACGCCGGTGGGCGGATAGACATTGTCGCGATTCAGGCTGATAACCGCTCCGGAAGGATAGGTCTCGGTACGGGGATCGAGCGAGGGGAAGAGCGACTTGTTCGAGAACAAGGCGACGCTCGCTGTGTTGTCGTGGATCGACCAGGCCTGCATCCAGTGGTCGATGGTGGTGCGGTCGACGACAGCAAAGAAGCGATGGCGGACGTTCTTGCCCTGGATCTGGCCGACCTCGGCACCGAAGCCGTTGATCTCATCCCATTCAAAGAAGCCAATGGTGATCCAGACCGAGAAGGTGTTGCTGCGGACGGTGTGGTTGTTCCACAGCTTGCTGAGCATTTCGAAGCGGCGGTAGGGATGATCCTCGCCGGGGTTGCCTACTTCGAACAGGGTACGGAGCAGGCGATCGTAGGTATCATCGCCTGTATCGCCGGGAGCGCCAGCGAGTGGGGGAACACCGCCAGCTTCCTGGTAGCGGTCGCTGAGGAGGGTGTTACCGATGCCCTGGGTGGGAATCGTCTGGTTGCCCAGGATATCGCCGGTGCCCATACCTTGCAGGGGTCGGTCTGCCCCCACACCATTGACACCGGTGCTGCCAATCAAGGTCGGTGTCGCGGTGTAGTAAGCAGGCTGACGCTGTTGATTGAGGCGACGGAAGACGCGATCAGTCAACTGCTCGGGATAGGCAGCAGGGCCTGTGAAGGAGTTGATAGTCTGGGGGTCAACAAGTGCCCGGAAGGAATCGAAGTCCCAGATGCTGTTGAGGTTCATCTTGCCAATCTGACGCCCACCGATGAAGGGGTAGTCGATGGTCATGGGCAGGGTGCCACCCGCCGGTGGGATGGTGGCAGCAGCAGGCTCTTCATAGATGACCGTACGTATGCGGTTGTTGACGCGATCGATGTCGAGCACCAGGGCACGACGTTCGAAGTTAGTCCCCCGGAGAACGACCAGGTCACCATCCGTTGAGGTTGGATTGGCATTCAAATTGGCGGGGAGCAGCAGTGATGCATCCGAAGTCAGCTTTACCAACGCGCCGTTGGTGGTGATCTGCACATTGTTTTGCAGTGCGGGCAGAGCATCACCGGTGGCGGTGGCCACGTTGTCGAGCTGAATCCAGCGGGAGCCATCGGCCAGCAGTGGACCGACGTTATTGACAGTATTGGAGTTGCCAAAGGCGTTCACACCAGAAGTAAAGCGATACTGGCCGGCGTCGATGCCAGGGTTACGCACAGCGGTGCTTTCGAGCAATCGGTAGATGCGGCTGGTGGAAGCGGCAGCAGGATTCAGCGTGCTGACTCCCGCCTTGTACCACGGTGCATAGTGAGCGAAGGGCACCAGGATCTGCACCTGGACGGCGGCGAGGTAGTTGCCATTTGCCGTCGAGTTGCACTGGAAGCTGGAGTAATCGGCGGCCACATTGGTCACTACCACCGATTCCGCCCAGGTAACGGGAGGAGCAGCGACAGGGTACTGGGTGTAGACAATGCGTACCACATCGTTCACCTTGAGTTTCCACGGGATGCCGTTGTACGATCCGAGGAAGCTGCCCACACCGGCGCCAGGATAGGTACGAAGACCGGGAGTCAGCGTGACACTGGGCGGAACAGTGATGGGCGCAGTAGGTGGAAGGTTGACGGTTACCGTGGCCCACCGATTGAACTGTTGAGTGAGTTCATGCGGCTTGAAGGCGCTCACGTGCAACAGTTCCGCCGGACTGACTGGCGGACGATCCAGATGGACGAGCCAATCAAATGGAGTCTTGAGCGTGTTATAAGGAGCAGCAATCGGGGAGAAATAACCGGGGTTCACTGGCGGAGCTGGTGGCACCGTCGTGGGGTAGTTGGCTTCCACAGCGTTATGACGCAGGAAGGTGTGCTGCGGCTGGTTCTGCAGCGGAGTAAGCGGAGCCGTATTGGTGATGAGACGGTTAGGACGCTGTTCCTGCCAGGTAGACTCGATGGGTGTCGTGTCTTCCGCAGGATTGTTGCCTGTGTAGGTCACATGATTGATGGCTGAATAGGGTTGCTGCTTGCCGACCGACTTGCGCTGATCCACGGGTGTCGGCATACGCATTCCGTTATTGTCCTTGGCGACGGCATCCTGGAAGCGGAGATTGTCAACATAGTCGATGGTGATGTAGGGATTAAAGGGCGTACCAGGGTTGGTTGCTTCTGCACCAAACAACACCGTCGTGCCAGCGGGGGTGGGCGGCACTGGGTTGTGTGGCAGATAGGGATTGGCCAGACGCTGCAGCAGGATGGTCTGACGCGTGGTTCTGCTGTCAGTCAGGGGAGAGGTATGGCTCAGCCGTTCCGTGACCCGCATGCCAGCAGCGGAGTACTGCTGCGAGGGGAAGTTCAAGGGATTATCAGGCATGACGGCGCCCGTCGTGGCTCCGTCCGGTGCCTGGGGATTCATGGGATTAACGGCATCGGTTGGCCCGACCATGTAGAAGCCGGGATTGGCATAGGGCCCTGCCACATTCGTGGTGCCGTTGCCATAGTTGTTGCCTGACGGTGCGACAACATCTGCAGTGTTCAGCGGGATGACATTGGTTTTGTTGTTGGCTGTATCGTTGGGATAGCCCATGGTGTTGTTGAAATTACGCAGATTGGTCGCGTTGGTATGAGGGGTAATGATCAGACGATAGACAGGTGTGCCACCGACGGTGAAACGGGCATTGGCACCATCCACCCAGGGGCCGAACCCAGCATCTTCGAGCGGGTTGTAGAGTTCCACCCAGTGATTGATGTCGTAGTCGGTGGTGGCCTGGGTGTTCATCGCGTCAGCCTGATTGTTGACTGCTTCGAGGTAGACCTCGTTGATGAGCAGGCGTGGCAGTTCGGTGCCCCAGACGACTTTGTCTGCAGAGGGGGTGGGGTCAGAAGGGCCACCGTCATGCACGGTGAGCCAGGTGCTGTAATCATCGTTGTCGATGTAGTCAACGATGTTGACAGCCAACTGTGTCAGCCAGCGAAGGTTGATGGGGTTATTGGGATTGGCATCGGGCTGGGGATGTGTGATGGCGATGAGGTTGTTGAGAATCTCCATGGCCATCTTCTGGCGGGCCTGGAGAGCGATCTTGTACTGGGCCAGTACGACGGGATTGGCAATCTGAAGTGCCTGAGTGGGATCAGGGTTGCCACCGGCATTGGGGGGAGGTGGCGGATAGTCGGGCAGTTGGCGGGCGAGGTCGATGCGGTTCTTGCTGCCGAAGATGGACCGCCAGTTGTAGTTAGTGTTGCCGGAGAATTCCGTCACGGCAGCAGGCGGGATAGGCATGCCGGGAGGCAAACCACGCGAGGTACCAGTGGGTACGGGGTAGGCGCCGGCGGCAGTGGGCAGGGCAAAGTCGCCCGTGGTTTCATTGTACCAGGGAGCGATGCCACGTACGCTGCTGTCGCTGCTCCACATGGTCATCTGCCAGCGCTGCTGCGGAGTCAGGAAGGCGCTGGGGGCCAGGCGGCGGACATCGCTGTTGATTTTGTCGGCACCGGCATCGCTGGCACGATAGAGGGCCTGTTGATTCTCGATGCCAAAGGTACGCTGCTGGGCGTTGATGGCTCCATTGGCAGCCTGGGAATCGGTATTGGCCAGTACACTCGTTGGAGCGTATGGCGACCAGAAGAGTGAGCTGCAGTTGAAGGCATTGAACGGGGCAGCGAAGCCGGTGGCTCGTACCCATTCCTGCGGTGCACCGGAGTTGAACCCGGCGGTGTAGGCATAGATGGGGAAGCGGCCAAAGGTAGGAGTAGTCGCGGGCAGGGCGGCATCGCCGGTGAGCAGCCAGGGGTTCGAGGGGTTGTAGGCATAAATGCCCGCTTCGGTGCTGCCATCGAAGTTATAGAGCGAGTAGAACGGGGCAGGCCGCAGGATGGGCAGATACCCGGTTGGCGCGGAAGGGGCGACACCCTGGGCATTGGCCACGGGGTCCTGATCGGGAGAGTAGCCACCGGTGCCACGGATGACATTGTAGCCCACCTGGGCGGGGTTGTTGTTGCCTGCCTTCAGGCTCTGCAGATCGGTAGCGGTCATGCTCGTACCGGAAGACAGCCCCACGCGGCGTGGGTTGATTTCCGAAGGATGCATGCCATGGGCGGAGGTGTGGAAGGTGGATGCCGTCGCGCCGGTCTTGCCACGGAGATTGCCTGCCACCTGGAGATTGACGTTGCCATCGTTATCCTTGATGAAGATGGCAGCCATGGCCTTGATGCGTTTGTTGGTGGAATAGGGCAGGGTGGGGAAGCCGATGTCCATCCAGTAGCTGTCGTTATTGGCGAAGACGGGGTTGTTGGCTGCATCAAAGCCGACGAGGGTTTTGACTTCGGGGGGCAGGTTCTTGACGTCGCCGCCGAGGTCGCCGGGAGGAGGGAAGTTGGCGTTGACGATCTGTCCCGCGCTGCCGCGGAAAGGTGTAGGACGCAGGGAGAAGGCCTGCTTATCCATCAGGGCATTGATCGCGCGATCCATGATGATCTGGGCGCCTGATCCATTGGCTGCGCAGGTTATGACGGAATCAGCAGCTGGGGCGTAGGCTTCATTGGCACCTGGAGCAGGCAGATTGCCGATGACCAGCGGAGCCAGCGCTGGTCCCACCGTACGGGCGAGCCAGAAGTCAGAATGACGCACGCCACTGGGGAAGACGAAGTTGCTGTAGGGGTTCAGGATGACATCGTGGTAGCGGATGAAGGCGCTGGTTGTGGTGTTGATCACCGGCACGCGGAACTTGATTTCGCGAGCGAAGGACCGGGCCAGTGCCACGGGGCCGTGCGAGGTGTAGGTCGGGGCATTGGGCTGTCGCCAGTTGCCGGCCACGGCACCCAGGAAGGCGTTCTTGTGATCGGGGTAGGTGTAGGTCGGGTTCAGGCTGCCCTGCTGCTGTTCATTAAACGCGCGGCCGGCGTAGTTCAAGTAGTAATACTGATCCATCCCGGTGAACTGGCTCGTGGCAGCATTCAGAATCAAGCCCGGCAGGCGGCCGGTGCCATTGAACTGCAGCACACCGTTGCGGCCGTAGAGGTTTTCCATCAGGCTGTGCGTGACCAGCGAGGAGGTCAGATTGCCGGTGGGGTAGATGACCTGCTGCATGACGAAGTTGAAGAGCAGATCGGGGTCGGGCAGCTTGACGGTTTCGCCCGCCTTCTGATCCTGGACCTTGCTGGTCTCCTGTTCGGAGAAGTAGACAAAGGCGACGCCGATGGAGGCGAAGAGCGTGATGAGGGCAAGCACCACCAGGAGGATGATGCCGCGTCGCGGCGCAGACTGACGGGACCGTAGTAACATGACACACCTCGCTCAAACGGGGAAGCCTGCCGGGGCGGTGCCGCGTGCAAGACGCGGCGGATAAGCCGACAGGACTTCCGAATTACATGTCCTGAATGATGGTAATCTGCCGCGTCTGCCGACTCTTCGGCTCAAAGACGCGGATAGTGATCTGGATCGAGTTAAACGGGAATGGGTGAGTAGCTGGCGTGGCAGCGGGGGTGAAGGTGTTGGTGCCAATGCCGCCATCGAACCGCTGGGTGCCGGTGTCAAAAACATCGGAAACGCCGACGTTATTGACCACACCGCCGAAGGCTGGTTGCAGATTGTCGTTGGGGTCGCCCGCGGCGGTGGGGCAGGGGTTCACACCGGTGGGGGCAGTCTGCACGGTGTCGCCGATATCGACATAAGCACCGCGGCCACTGCCGGGGCCACCACCGACTGCACCGAAAGGAATCTTGTAGGCGAAGGGATCGAAGACCTTCACATCGAAGCTGATGACATTAGTGAGGAGAATGTCGCTGCCTTCACGCAGACCGCCGACGGAAAGGACGCGGGTGGAGCGGACAGCCCGGGCATCGACGCGGCGCGCACGGTGCTGGACGTCGCTCATCGTGTTGTAGAAGACGCCGTTGCCGGGATCGAGGAAGCCACTGAGATCGTTTTCGACCCGGAACTGGTTGATGTTGGCATAAGTGGGATCGCCCAGCGGAGCGGTGCCATTGCTGAAGCGGCTGGGGACCAGCAGCCAGGCCTGACGGTAAAGGTTGAATGTCAGCACAGGGCCACCTGGAGTGCCCACAGCGGGCAGCAGAGAGGTTTCATCTGTCTGCAGGAAGTAGAGCATTTCCGCAGCCTGGCTGGTGTAAAGACCGTTGCTGATTGAATCGTAGCGGGAGCCGACGACACCGCCGTTGTCAGCAGCGGAGTTGAGCCGGGTCTTGCCGTAGAAGAACTTGTCAGGTTCGTTGCCTTCCAGGCGTGCGGTGAAGTGCAGCACATCGGAGGAACGGACGACATTGCCTAGAGCATCAAAAGCCAGCTGATCGCGGTAGCTGGGGCGGTTCGAGGTATCCTGTCCTTCGAAGAACATGGTTGCCCCGGCGGCACGATTGGCCCACTCTTCGACGGAGAAGAAGCCTTCACTGGGACTGACGAAGCGGTATGGAGCGAGCTGTCGCTGGAGCAGTGCTGCCTGAGTAGGGTTGAGTGTGCTGGCAGGTAAACCATCGATGCTCGGCATCGTCTTGCCGCTGGCGGTACATTCGCTGAGTTTCTTGCTGCCTTCGAAATGGGGGGCTTGCAGATCGCGGCGGAGGATGTTGGCGACGGTACGGAGCCGCTGGTCGAGATCGGCGAGGGCCTTGTACTGGCCAAAGACTTCCAGACCCTTCACGAAGGCTTCCGAGAGGATGGCCATGATGAAGATGGAGAGAGCCAGGGCAATCAGCATTTCGACCAGGGTGAGGCCAGCCCGGCTGAGATGCCCGTGATTTCTGTTTCGGTATCGCATTGCAATTACTCGTGTGTCTCGAATGTCTGCCTTCTGGCTACTGGCTTCTTGCTACTGACTGCTATCGGTGTGGCATCCGCCCCACGCTCTTGGTGATGACATCGGCGACGCCGGCGAGGACGGTGGCAGAGAAGCCATCCGACTTGGCAGGGCGGTCAATGGTGATGGTCTGGAAGAAGACGCCACCTACGGACTTGAGGGGGCCAATATCGATGACCTTGTAGAAGTGGCCACCGATCACACCGGGGCGAAGCGTGTGCGGGCCACCCATGGGTTGCGGGAAGGTGTAGACGGCCGTGGGATCAAACTGATCGAGGAACGGGGCCTTCTCCGTAGGGAAGTTCTCGTTGTACTCGGGCAGGATGCAGGTGCTGTCCATGATCCAGTCGTTGACCCGCAGGGGTAAGGGCTGTGCCGAAGGCAGTGCCACGGTGGCCTGATTCAGACCCTTGACAAAGATGCGGCCCAAGCCTGCGGTATCGGTGCCGGCATCGATGGCGGCGGCGACGTTGCCCACAAAGGTGGATTCGCCGGGAGGCAGCGTCGCCAGGCCGGAGACATTGGCGGGGCGGCTGTTGAAGACGATCGCGGTCACATCGCAGACTTCCTTCGTGTTGTAATCGGGCCAGTGGCACATGTAGGCCCAGGTAAAGCGGCGCTGACGACCATAGGTCGTGGTAGAGACGTTCAGGATGGGCTGGCCATTCGGGCCGAAGTCGATCTCATCGCCCATGCTGTATTCGTTCTGCAGCCTGACCCGGGAAGGATCAGGATCGTTGAAGAACTGCGAGGACGAGACACGGGGGATGCCGATGGAGAAATTGCGTCGTAATGCAGCATTGCCTACCACCTGGGCCGTGAGGCTATTGGTGCGAAACGGAGTAATGGTGGCGGGCTGATCTGCCCCGACATGAAGGGGCAAGCCGGTGGCTGCATGGATGAAGGTCACATCGTTAGCAATCTGGGGATCGACAAAGACGGGGGGCAGCATGACCTTGGCATTGGCCAGGGGGGCGGGTGGAATCTGGTTCACATTCCAGTCGAAGGTCCAGCCATTGGGGGTCGCGAACATGTCGATGAGGAACGAGCGACGGCCGAGCAGGGATGTCAGATCGAGGGGCCCGAAGCGTTTCCAGCACATGGTGCTATTGGACATGTCCGGGTTGTACATCTGATCGTTGCGCATGCTCTGCTGGATGGTGCCGACGAAGCCGGTGGCCATGTTGACATTAATGCGTGGGGTTTCGGTCTGCACCTGGGAATTGTGTGCGGCGCGAGCGACCTGTTCGTTGTCGAGGGCCCATTTGGCGTTCTGGAACGCCACGGGGAAGAGGGCGAGCAGGGAAATCATGCCGATTGCCATGACGAACATGGCCATCAGCACTTCGGTGAGGGTGAAGCCCGATCGGGCTTCGCGGTATCGAGACATAGTTCACTCCCACAAAGACTACCTCGGCATGGTGATGATAAAAGCAGACGTTGGCCCATGCCGTGGGCAGCAATGAATCGTTACTGGCCGGTATCCGCCGACGTCCGGGCCTTGCCGATGCGGGCGTAGTTCAAGGGATCGGTGGATATAGCCAGGGGCGTCATCGGGTATGAGCCGATGAACCCGGTACGAGCGTTGACGGCGACAATGGCCTGGTTATCGGCGTTGCCTTGAGCCGCTGTGGCCTGGCGATTAGCCCAGAGATTGGGATCGCCTCGTTGATGAATCCACAGGGCGACGAGACCGGAGGCGCCTACCGAAAAGGAACCGACAACCGCCCCGTTGCGGAATACCTGTGCAGTGGGCATCATTTCACCTGAAGCGGAGAACATGATGTCCACATACAGTGGTGCTGCGATATTTGGTGTAGCGGTAGTGATTCCGGTGATTCCGGTGACTCCTAAACCTATGGAGACCCCACTCATGAAGAAGCTGTTGTTGGTATCAAGGTCGGCATTCGGATTGCCAAGGAATGCTGTACGAGAGAGGGTCAAGTCGATGACAACATCCTGTGGGAGCTTTACTGTTGACAGTGCTGGGATAGCTCGTGGCTGACGAATGATGCGAAAGTTTGGTGTGCTGTTGAGTGAGGGACTGACATCTCTGCTCAGCGGACGGTCGAGCACCAAAATGGGGACTCGTATCGCATTGCCATTACCAGAGATATTCACGTTGGTGTTGTTTGCACCACCTACCTGATCAATGGATACAGCCACTACCTGATAAAGTTCACCCACACCTGTTATCTCGACTACATCGCCAGGCTGTACGGGAACTGGTGTGCGAGCATACCAGTTGTACGCCATGCGTTGCG
This sequence comes from Gemmatales bacterium, assembly GCA_046350055.1. Taxonomy (GTDB): domain Bacteria; phylum Planctomycetota; class Planctomycetia; order Gemmatales; family HRBIN36; genus JAEUIE01. The sequence goes on from JAXMBC010000001.1 coordinate 2,940,555, forward strand.
TCAAACGTGCTGTGCCAGAATTGCCAACCCATTGATTGTTATCACCACCAGAAACAATCGGAGAAATGGGACCAAAGAGAAGCTGACTTCGCGGAACAGCTGCGCTTGTAATTGTCTGAACGCCGGCAAACGTTTGTGCCTGAAAGTTGGGGATATTGGCAGCTACGGTTACAGCATCTATTCCCGCTGGCAGTTCCCCGGGAATTGGGGTGGCGCGAGTCCAAAAGGGTTGTTCAACAACTTGTGGACCTGTAGTAGACAGGCCCCAAACCCACCCATTCACATAGTCGCCTGGATCTTCGATGTACTCAATAGCGTCATACCATGCAAAGGCAGGCCCTGACGCCAATGATCGTAGGCTGTTATTGGCAACAAGAAGTCTGATACCGTTTGGGCGTTTCTCCGCAACAGCTCGGGCTTTGGCGAGATGAAGTGCGTTCTCCAGCATGCTAGCAGCTTTGGGAACTTGATTGCGTTCTGTCAGGTTGAGTGCTACGGGTACGAAGATAGCTGCAACCGCGGCAATAATGCCAAGAACGATCAGTATCTCGACAAGCGTAAAGCCGGAGCGATTGACTCTAGTGTTCATGGGTATTCTCCGGTTTGCTTATTGCTGTCCACTGACGTTGATCTTCAGACGATAACTATCAAGGTTGTCATCCCAGTTGCTGAAAATCTTGTCGCCTCCAGCAGAGATGATCACCATTGGACAATAAGCCTGATTGGGTACACCTAGCGGTGTAAGTTCTTCAGGCATGTAGCCAAACGTGCGTCGAAACATGGTGACATGTTGAGGTGGATTGCCAGCATTGGGCGAAGCTAACCAAGGGCTCAATGCGGGAGCAAGCCAGCAATTTAACGTAGGAAGACCAGGAGGCAGATTGGATACGTTGTTTGTTCGCCACTGCTGGTTACTCTTGAGCAAGCCAGTGGGGTCAAATGGATCAGTAGTGCTCAAGGATGGGTAAGTCGCTTGCGAACGAGCCTGGAGTTGACGGAAATAGAAACTCGTAGTTCCACCTGGCAACGGTGGAAGAGCAGTCGATGGATTGAGAACATATTCAAGGGGAGCGAAGTCAAGCGGGTCTGCTGTATTGCTAACCATGCCCATAGACCATGCGGAACGATCAGCACCACCGTTACCAACACGGTGACGGGAGTAAATGAAATTGCCATGTCGAAGGCAAAGCAGCGGCGTACCCCAAGCATCGGTCAAGCGTGGATTACTGTCCCCAGAGCTAGGATCAACTATGACTTCTTCATTGGTAAACTCATCAGGGGAACCATTCGCAAGCCCGAAAGAAGCAAGCATGCATGCTGCGCTTTGTTCGGGTATTACTTTGGCCATATTCGCTGTAGTGGGAGTTCCACCCGGCCAGGGAGAATACGTTTCTGTTCCTGAATATGGTGTGGAGAAGTTGACTCGAGCATTGAATGGCAATGCGAATGGATCAGGGATAGACGGATTGTTCTTGCGGAGCCGAGCTAAGATGGATTTTGCAGCAGGGTAACCGGGGAAGCCGGCAGTTGGATTGTTATCGTAGAGTTGGCGGCTTTCCTGAACGTTGTGATACGCTTCCGCATAGGAGTTAGGGAAGTTCCATTTGTACAGGTACAGCACCTTTAAAACTCTAGCTCGCTCAAATGATCCAGCAGCCTGATCAAGAATAAACTGCTCGGTAATGGAAGGCCAATCATCAGCTTCCTTGTATAGCCTGTCGATAACTCGCTGGAAACGATTGATGACCTTGGTCATCGTCTGTTCAGTATTCTTCTGCTTGATCCAGTTGAAGCTCTTGCTCATCGCGCCGATGCCGAGGGTGGCGAGGACGACGATGATGGCCATCACGACGATGAGTTCGATCAGCGTGAAGGCGTTTCGAGGTTGTTTGGCTGTCAGACGCATGTCATCACTCCGCTGCACGGGATCACACTGGCTTCGCGAGGACCCGCCCCCGGCCTCTGGAGCCGGGGGCTCAATGGTTTACTTGGGCACGATGCGGCCGTTGCTGACGTTGGTGATGTTGTCGTAGGTGGCCTGCAGGTCGGCAGGGATGGTCGCGACCGGGGCCGGGAAGTTCATGAAGCCGAAGGCGCTGTTTTCGGGGTCGGCCTGGTTCCAGCGGCCACCGCAGCCGAAGAGCTTGTCCTTGCCGGCGGAGACGATCTGGAAGGAATCGCCCTTGAAGAACTGGATGGCGGCGGTACCCACGGTGCTTTGCCAGAGGGGAACGTAGCCAAAAGCTGTTCCGCCATAAGAGGACGCATTAGGTGTAGCGGTCAGTATCGGGCAATCGGAGACCAGTGACTGCTGGGCTGCGGTCAGGCCCGTGCCCTGGAAGATGGGGGCACCCACGAACCAGTAATTGTTCATGCCGGGGGAGCGGGCGTAGAAGTAGGCGTAGGGGGTGCCGTAGGCATCCTTGTAGACATGGAAACGGGTATTGATGGTGGAAGGAATCACGCGGCTGGGTTCGAACTCGAAGAATGGCCCGAGGCGAGCACCAGTGGAGGGGACGGGCAAGAGGGACTTATCGGTGTTGAAACCGATGGCGGCGTTGTTGGCACGGGGGCCGCTGAGGAAGTAGACGAGGCTTTCTTCGCCTTCGAGCAGGTAGTTGGTGGCGTTTGCAACAGTGACACCGCCGCGACCGGTCCAGTCGATGAGATTACCGGAAGTCAGCAACCCGGGGAAAGCACTGGAGAGGTATTCCGAGGAGAACGAAGCCAGGGTGGCGATGGGCTGAGCACCCGAAGCGAGCACGCCATACTGGGCGGGGTTTTCGCAGAGGATGATCTTGGCCGGGGGATAGCGGCCGAAGGTGCTCTTGAACTGTTCGCAGCCCTGGGCGAGTCGGCCTACTTCGGTGACGACCTTGGTTTCATCGAGGTAGTTGAAGACTTTGCTCATGACCCCGACGGTGAGAGCCATCAGAATAGCGATGATGGCGATGACCACCAGGAGTTCGACCAGCGTGAAAGCGTTGCGTTTTTGAACAGTGGGGAGTCTCATGATTTCCTCTCGAGTACCAAAGTGCTGGGCCCACAGGGGGTTAAGTTCGCCGCCGCGTGTATGTGCATCTCTTGTGCCAATGAGCATTCAGCTCATAGAAGCCAGTAGTCAGGAGCCAGAAGCCAGAAATAAGAAGCCGGGAGGCAGGAGCCAGAATAAGGAAGTCGAAGTTACATGCTTCTGGTTCCTGTCTTCTGGCTTCTGGCTCCTGCAGATTACTTGCTGCCGCCGCCGAGTTTTTCGAGGATGGCGAGCATGGGCATGAAGAGGGCGACGACGATGAAGCCGACGCAGACACCCAGGAACACGACCATCAGCGGTTCGAGGAGGCTGATCAAGCTTTCGACGAGCACATCGACTTCTTCCTCGTAGACTTCGGCGATCTTGTAGAGCATCTTGTCGAGTTCGCCTGTTTCCTCACCCACGTCCACCATGTTGACGACCATGTCGTCGACCAGGCGGCTTTCCTTGAGCGGGGCGGCGATGGTTTCACCCTCGCGGATCGATTCGTAGACCCGCTGGTACATGTACTCGAAGACGGCGTTGTTACACGTTTCCTTAACGATGGAGAGGGCTTCCAGAATTGGCACGCCGGAACTGACCAGGGTGCCGAGGGTTCGCGTCGTTCGGGCAATGATCGTTTTCTCGATGATGCCTCCGACAATGGGGATGTGGAGCTTGATCCAGTCCCAGGCGTATCTGCCCTTTTTGAAGAGGCAGACAAGCTTGATGAAGAGCCACAGGCCAATGAGCACGAGCGGGAAGACGTACCAGTTGTCCTTGAAGAAGTCGGAGATGTCGAGGAGCAGCTCGGTGATGGCGGGGAGCTTCATCTGGAAGTCGGCGAAGATCTTCTTGAACTTCGGGATGATGTAAATGAGGATGAAGCTGAGGATCGCGACCGCGACCATGATCACCACGATGGGGTAGACCATGGCACCGATGATCTTGCGTTTGAGGGACTGGGCCTTTTCCTTGAAGTCGGCCAGACGCTGGAGGATGACTTCGAGGGCACCGCCCGCTTCACCAGCCTTGAGCATGTTGATGTAGAGGCGGTCGAAGCACTTGGGGTGCTTGGCGAAGGCTTCGGAGAGGGTGGAGCCTGATTCGACATCGTCGACGACATCGATGAGGGCGTTCTTGAGGGCGCTGGGCTTGAGCTGGCCTTCGAGGATTTTCAGCGAGCGGAGAACGGGGAGGCCGGCGTCCTGCAGGGTGCTGAACTGGCGGGTGAAGGTGCAGAGCATCTTGGTGGAGACGCCGCCGATGACGAAGGTCTTCTTCTTTTTGCCGGCGGCTTTCTTCTTTTTGGCGCCGGCCTTCTTCTGTCCGCCCGCTTCCTGGATGCGGGTGACGAAGTAGCCCATCTGCTTGATTTTCTGTTGCGCCTCTTCCTCGGTGGCGGCGTCAATGGTGTCCTTGACTTCCTCGCCCTGAGAGGACATGGCTTCGAATTTGTAGGTCGGCATTCGCTTTCTCCGAAAGCAGAGGAGCCAGAAGCCAGAAGCCAGGAGCCAGCATCATGGTTGCACGATGGCGGTTCGGTAGGCTGAGAGCAGCTTGCTTACCTCTGACAGTTGATCGATCAATCCGTCCTTGTTCAGGTAGCCCAGATCATTTGCGAGCATGAGGTAGTACCTCACCTCTTCCAGTGAACCATGAGCGATGTTGAGAAACCTCGCTTTATCAGCTTTCCCCTGCTTGGCGAACCCTTCTGCGATGTTTGCGGGAATACTCACCGCTGCCCGTCGCATCTGCATTCGTAAGCAGTAGGTCTCGTGAGCCGGGAAAGCCTGAGTCTCACGATACAGTTTCAAAACGAAGTCATGAGCCTTCTGCCAAACGATCAAATCCTGAAATGAGCGAGCAGGCGGCCGTTCGAAGCTCATCTGCTTTCCTTTCCTTCTGACTTCTGGCTCCTGGCTTCTGTCTTCTTTGGCTCCTATCTCCTCCTAATCATCCGTTACAGTTTCGCGGGCGATTTCGTCGATGGTGGTGAGGCCGCGGTTGAGGGCGCGGAGGCCTGCTTCGCGGAGGGTGCTCATGCCGTACTTGCGGGCACAGGCAGCGAGTTCTTCCGTGGAAGCGTTGGCCATGACGAGATCGCGAATTTCATCGTTGATGGGCATGAATTCGTAAATGCCCGAGCGGCCGCGGTAGCCGGTGTTGTTGCAGCGGTCGCAGCCCCGGCCATAGAAGAACTTGAGGTCCTTGGCTGCCGGGTCGGAGGGGCGGAGGCCCAACTCCATCAGTTGTTCCTGCGAGGGTTCATACTCGGTGCGGCAGTCGACGCAGATCTTGCGGACCAGTCGCTGGGCCATGATGCCTTCGACGGTGGCAGTGATGAGGTAGGGTTCCAGGCCCATATCCCGCATACGGGTGATGGTGCTGGCGGCATCATTGGTGTGCAGGGTGCTGAACACGATGTGCCCGGTGAGCGAGGCCTGCACGGCGATCTGCGCGGTTTCTAGGTCGCGAATCTCACCGACGAGAATCTTGTCGGGATCGTGCCGGAGGATGGCCCGGAGAGCATTGGCGAAGGTGACATCGATTTCGGCATTGATGGGAATCTGAACGATGCCATCGATGTCGTACTCCACCGGGTCTTCGGTGGTGATGATCTTTTCGCTGATGTCGTTGAGTTCGTTGAGGGCGGAGTAGAGGGTGGTGGTTTTGCCTGCACCGGTGGGGCCGGTGATCAGGATGATGCCGTTGGGCTTCTTGATGAGCTGACGGAAGTCGGCAAGCATGTCCTCTTCCATGCCGATCTTGTCGAGATCGAGCTGGACCACGGTGCGGTCGAGAACGCGGATGACCACGCTTTCGCCGAACATGGTGGGCAGGACCGAGACTCGCATGTCAACCTGGTTGCCACCGACGTTCAGTTCGATGCGACCATCCTGCGGGAGGCGGCGTTCGGCAATGTCGAGATTCGACATGACCTTGATACGGCTGCTGATGGCCATGGAGAGGTGGCGAGGCGGCGGGACCATTTCGTAGAGCACGCCATCGCAGCGATAGCGCATCTTGTATTCTTCTTCGAACGGTTCGAAGTGAATATCGGAGGCGCGATCTTTGATGCCCAGGAGCATCACCATGTTTAGCAGCTTGCGGACGGGAGCAGCATCCTGCAGTTCGGTGAGGGCTTCGAGATCGATCGAGGTTTCCTTGGAGAGTCTACCCAGTTCGGGGCTGGCTTCCATTTCCTTGATGATGTCGATGATGCTTTCCTGCTTGCCGGCGTAGCAGCGGGCCTGGCCTTCGGCGAGTGCCTTGGGCGGCGCGAGCATGGCGGTTACTTCCTTGACGCCGATGAAATTGCGCAAATCGTCGAGGGCAGGAAGCTGATTCGGGTCACCCAGGGCTACGGTGAGGACGTTGTCCTTCAGGGCGATGGGCACGACCTTGTAGACGGTGGCCATCGTTTCCGGGACTTTTTCGATGGCTTCGGACTGGAACTTGACCTCGTTCAGATTGACGAGCTTCATGCCGTACTGTTCGGCAAGAGCCTGGAACAGTTGCTCTTCGGTGACCAGGCCACGAGCCAGGGCAGCCTGGCCGACGAGTTGGCCGCCTTCGCGGGCTTCGTTGAGGACTTCCCAGAGCTGGTCTTCTTCGAGCAAGCCGAGATCGATCAGAATCTGGCCGAGCTTCTTGCGACCGCCGCTGGAGGCGATCTGCTTCCTGGCGGCGGGGGCAGCGGGCTTGGCAGGAGCTTTGCCAGCCGCAGCTGCGGTCTTGGGTGGAGGCAGGGGTGCCTTGCCTGCGGGCTGGCCGGGTTTAGGTGGTGGCAATCCGGGTTTGCCGGGAGCTACGCCGGGCTTGGGTGGGGGCAGACCCGGCTTGGCAGCACCGGGTACCGCGGGTTTGGCACCGGCTGCAGGAGGGGTAGCTGGACGGGCCGGGATGCCAGGCTTGGCCGCGGCTGGCGGTGTGGCGGGTTTGCCGGTGACAGGCGCGGCAGGACGCTGTGCTCCCGCGGGGGGCACTCCAGGTTTCTGTGGTTGATTGGGCACACCTGACATAGTTCACCTGAATGAGAAGAGTTACATGATGACCGGAACCAGGCAGCAACTTACTGCCTACTCATCTTCATCATCCTCCTCTTCATCATCATCATCGTCGCTGTCATCCTCGTCGTCGTCGTCCTCTTCATCCTCCAACTGGCCACGTTCGGCGAGGGCAATCTTGGCTGCGAGTTCCGCGGGGCGGGACGACCGCTGCAGGACTTCTTCCTTTTCGCAGAGGCCTTCCTTCCAGAGCTTGAACAGGCTTTCGTCCAGCAGGAACATGCCGTGTTTGCGGCCAGTCTGGATGCTGGAATCGATACGGTAGACCTTGTTTTCACGCACCAGATTCTGGATAGCGGGGGTCACCACCATCATTTCGTAAGCGGCAATCAGGCCGTCGGGCTTCTTGGGCAGGAGGGCCTGGGAGAGCACGCCGATGAGTGCGGTGGAAAGCTGGGTACGAATCTGATCCTGCTGTTCCTTGGGGAACACGTCGACAATTCGGTTGATGGTGGAGGCGGCACCGCTGGTGTGCAGCGTGCCAAAGACCAGGTGACCCGTTTCAGCAGCTTCCAGAGCAGCGTGGATCGTTTCCAAGTCTCGCATTTCACCGACGAGGATCACATCAGGATCCATACGCAACGCACGTTTGAGAGCTTCGGAGAAGGTCGGTACATCGACACCGATCTCCCGCTGGTTGACGGTTGCTTTCTTATGGGTGTGGTAGTACTCGATCGGGTCTTCGACAGTGATGATGTGCTTGTCGTAATTGTCGTTGAGGAAGTTGATCATCGAGGCCAGCGAAGTGGTCTTGCCGGAACCCGTGGGCCCGGTCACCAGCAACAAACCGCGCGGCCGGGTGATGAGCCGGCGGATGGCGTCGGGCATGCGAAGCTGTTCGAAGGTCAGGAACTGCGACGGGATGCGGCGACAGACGATGCCGACGTTGCCTTTCTGCTTGAAGACGGCAACACGGAAGCGGCACTTGTCGGAGTAGGCGAAGCCGAAGTCGGTACCACCACGCTCCTGCAGTTCCTGCTGGCAGCGATCCGGGGTGATGCTCTTCATGAGAGCAGTGGTGTCGTCGGGTTCCAGGATCTTGGCTTCGAGCCTGCGCAATCGCCCACCAACGCGCAACACAGGAGGTTGCCCAACAGCAATATGCAAGTCGCTGGCTTTGACAGCAAAGACCGTCTCCAGCAACTTCTCCATGAGTACATTCTGCATCGCCACAGTGCTATCCCCTCGCTCTTCGTTGGTGGAATGGGTAAGTGGCAACGCCTCATTGGCTCATCATTATTATGCGTGAGGCGTGCCGAGATGCAAATCCATTGCAGAATTGGTGTGAAAAAACAAATGTCTCGCCAGGAAGGCGTGGACACATGGCTTTATGACTTCGATTTATTTGTATACATCGATTACGATGGTGTGTAACTCTGCATCGCTTGTGCATTTTCATACATTGCAATTGCACAGTTTATCCTTCGTGATGGCAGGTGCTGAGTACTTCATCAAGCGTCGTGAAGCCACGCATGGCCTTGAGTACGCCGTCTTCCAGCAGGGTGCGCATGCCACCGAGTCGGGCCTGACGTCTGATGACGGTGGCGGATTCACGCTTGAAAGTCATCTCGCGTACTGCACCGGTCATCTTCATCATTTCAAAGATGCCCTTACGGCCACGATACCCGGTGTGGTTGCAGTTGGCACACCCGCGACCTCTCATGAAGGTGGCGCTGGCGGCCTGCTCTGGTGTAATGCCTGCGGCTTGCAGTTCCGCCTTGGTGGGCATATCCGGCTCTTTGCACTTGGGGCAGACGATGCGCACAAGACGCTGGGCCATGACCGCGATCAAGCTGGAAGCTACCAGGAACGGCTGGACGCCGACATCGACAAGGCGGGTGATGGCACTGGGGGCATCATTGGTGTGGAGGGTGCTGAACACCAAGTGCCCGGTGAGGGAAGCCTGGATAGCGATTTCAGCCGTTTCCACGTCGCGGATTTCACCCACCAGAATGATATTGGGGGCTTGCCGGAGCATGGCTCGAATGATGCGTGCGAAGTTCAGCCCGATGGAATGCTTGACTTCCACCTGGTTGATGCCTGGCAGGTAGTATTCCACCGGGTCTTCGGCGGTGATGATCTTGCGGTCAGGCCGGTTCAACTCATTCAAGGCCGAATAGAGGGTAGTGGTCTTGCCGGACCCTGTGGGGCCGGTGACCAGGAAGATGCCGTTGGGGCGCTTGATGATCTGCTGAAAACGGGCATAGTCCTCTTCGGAGAAGCCCAGATCACGGATATTCACCTGGATATTGGAACGGTCCAGGATTCGCAGGCAGGCTCCCTGACCATGATTGGTAGGGATAATGCTGACTCGCAAATCGTAGTGCTTGCCAGCCATATGAAACTTGATGCGACCGTCCTGCGGGCGGCGTTTCTCGCTGATATCGATGCTTCCCATGATCTTGATACGGCTCATCATGGCAGGCAGGAGCCGCTTGGGTGGGCTGTCGCGTTCCACCAGCACACCGTCGATACGGTAGCGGACGCGGATGCGGTCTGCGAAAGGCTCGATATGGATATCGGAGGCCCGTAACTGCACTGCTTCCTGGATCATCAGGTTGACGAGTTTGACGATTGGGGCGTCGGATTCTGTATTACTGACCGAGGCAGCGGTTGCTTCGGTTTCGGTCGTATCAATCGCAGTATCGGTGAATTCGGCGAGCATCGAATCGACTGATTCGGTTTCAGACTGGCCGTAGTACTTGTTGATGGACTCGATAATCTGCTCGCGGGCGGCGAGCACGGGCTGGATGTCCTTGTTCAGAATGAACGTCAGTTTCTGGATGGTATCCAGATCCATCGGGTCGCTCATGATGACTTTGAGCATGCCGTTTTCCGAGGATAACGGCAGGATGACGTTTTCACGGGCGACCGATTCAGGGACGAGTTCCACCACCGCAGCGGGGACCGTCACTTCATCCAGATTAATGGACTGGAGGCCATGATGTTCGGCCATGGCCGAGATGACATCATTGGAGGTGCAGTAGCCGAGTTTAACCAGGGCCTCCGGCAGCTTGGCACCGGTCGACTTCTGTACCGCCATGGCTTCCTGCAACTGATCGCGGCCGATGATCCCTTTTTTCACCAGGATATCGGTGAATTCGCCGCCACGTCCCTTGCTCATGCGCTGGGTCCCTTCCTCAATGATGTCGCTGCTACAGGCAGTCTATCTCCATCATGAGTGTACACGCCAGCAGCGTCACCATGCAAGGGATTTCACGACAGGTTAGTCGTATTCTGGATCTGTTTCCGGATCATCACCCAGCAAAACCGGATCAGTGACGAAGCAGCAGGCGACCCTCCAGCCCAGCAACATGCCTACGAAACCACCGAAAAAACCGATCATCAACGGTATCAGCCAGAAGAGACCACAGGGACGATAGTCAGGCTCGGTCAGGCGCATTGCTTCCACGTGCTTTTGCAAGCGTTCCGATTCCCATTGGAAGCCCATCACCAGGCCGGCACCGAAGCCGAGGACGCAGCAGGCTGTGGTAATCACGAATTGTTTCATGGTTTTTCCCGATGAGGAACGCCATCGAGATGGAGAAAGAGCCACCAGCCCAGGACTGCATAGGCACACCCTTGGCCGAGGGGTTGCATGCCAAGGAGAAGAGCATCGATTTTCAGGATAGGCACTTGCTCGAATGCCCCCTCAACCTGCAGCCAGCCACGCCAGAAGCCGAGCAGAAATCCAACAAACAGGCCTAGATATCCACACAGGGCGACTTTCTGGTCATGGCTCATGACGGCAGCTCGTTGGAATTACCCAATGAGATGCATCAGTTGCTTCGTTATTCCCTCAGGTTCTGCAGATCGACAAAGCCACCACTTGTAGTTGCATTTTTCACCCGGTTGTCGCACAATCTGTCTAACTATCGCCCTCAAGGAATCGTCATGAAGCCCCCTTCGCTGACCATCGGCATCGAAGAAGAATATCAGATAATCGATCCGAAAACGCGCGAGCTGAAGTCGTACATCACGCAGATCCTGGAGGAAGGCAAGCTTCTGATGCGGGAAGCAGTGAAAGCGGAACTCCATCAGAGCATGATCGAAGTCGGGACGGAGATCTGCCGGACGCCTCAGGAAGCACGAAGCGAGATCATTCGTCTGCGCAAAGGCGTAATGGAACTGGCGGGCAAGCACGGGCTGAAGATCGCGGCAGCGGGCACCCACCCGTTTTCCAGCTGGATCGAGCAGGAAATCACGCCATTCGAGCGTTATCTGGGTGTCTGGAAGGACATGCGTGACCTGGCGCATCAACTCCTGATCTTTGGAACCCACGTTCACATCGGCATCGAAGACAAGGAATTCATGCTGGATGCCATGAATGTTTCGCGCTACTTTATGCCCCACGTGCTGGCGCTGTCGACCAGTTCGCCGTTCTGGATGGGCCGCGAGACGGGGCTGAAGAGCTATCGCAGCATCATCTTCCGTCACTTCCCACGCTCGGGCTTACCGCCGACGTTCGATTCCTTTGCCCAGTTCAATCAGTTCGTGGATGTGCTGGTGAAGACCAACTGCATTCCCGATGGCACCAAACTCTGGTGGGATGTGCGGCCGAATAATCGCTACCCCACGCTCGAATTCCGTCTGTGTGATGTGTGTACCAGGGTCGATGAAGCGGTGTGTATTGCGGCCATCTTCCAGGCGCTGATTGCCAAGCTGTGGAAGCTTCGCCGCGATAACCTGACGTTCCGCCATTACCCGATGGCCCTGATAGAAGAGAACAAGTGGCGTGCTGTGCGGTATGGTCTGGATGGCAGCCTGCTGGATCTGGGCAAGCAGACGGAGAAGCCAGCCAAGCATCTCATTCGCGAGTTCCTCACGTGGTTCCTGAGCGATGTGCTGGATGATCTGGGCTCGCGCAAGGAAGTGGAGTATGCCTTCGACATCTTGGAGAAGGGGTCCAGCGCGGACCGCCAGTTGGCCACGTTCCACAAGACGGGTGATTTGAAGGATGTGGTGGATCAGTTGATTCGGGAGAGCGAAGAAGGGGTGATTGACTGATTAATCCATGACATGTGCAAGGCGCGTTCCTCAGTGTTGCAACGGGAAAGGAAGGCAACAACATGTCTGCGAGGAAAAAGGGCCTTTATGGTCTGATCATGTTATTGCTAACAGTGGGGATCGTGCTCTGGTTCCTTAAGCGTGAATGGCCCTACTATTCCATCAAGAAGGCTAGTGGGCTGCACACGATAAGCAGGCGTATGAGTGGTGCAGGAGGTTTCGGTTCCTATCGAGTCCACTCCATCACCTTTTCCCTGAGCGAGTTTAGCGATGAGCAGTTAATCAACCTGATAGGCGACATGATTGCTCTCGATGAAGGTATAGAACTCGATCTACAGGGAACTCAAATCAGTGATGCGGGACTGATTTCGCTGCAGAACATGCAGAAGCTGATGCGTGTCAATGTCACCAATACCAAAGTCACTGATACAGGAGTTGAGCAACTGCGACGTGCAAGACCCTACCTGGCTGTGATCAAGAACTCAGGAAAGGGAACTCTGCCGCCTGGTTGCAGGGACATCATTTGGAGCAACACAGGCAGTCTGATGGCACTGTCTCTGGTTGAGCTTAACGATTTGGGAGGGGAATCTCACGCATCAACTTTGGTCTGGGATACTTCCACTGAGAAGAAGGTGGGCAAGTCGATCGCTGGTCGCCCAGTGACGTTTTCTCCTGATGATCAATGGCTGGTCACTCTCGAACATAACATTGTTCATGTATGGGACATCAGCATGTGGTCGGAGCTCTTCAAGTTGGAGGGAGGGTATTTTGGGGCTGCATTTGATCGCTCCCAACGGTCGCTCTTTCTTTCAAAGTTCGATGGTCAAACGTCGACTCCAACAATTGAACAGTTCAACGTTGCTGACAAAAAGTATGTTCGATCTGTTGCGGGTTCTGCGCTACTGCTGGGACGAAGTCAGAATATCGCCGGGCTCAATACCGCTAAACAAGTTGCGAAGATGTACCATCCTGATTCTGGCGAAATCACAGGCAAGGTGCAAGAGATGAGTAGTCAGACTCGATTTGCGATTGTTAGCAGTAGTGGCCGATTTCTTGCCTGGATGGTTGATATCGCACTTAATGGTGCCGCAGAGAGTACGATTAGTATCGTGGACTTGCCCAGTGGAAAAGTTGTGAACAACATTACATTACCAAGCAAGCTTGTACTTCTTGATGGCTGCTTCGATAAGTCGGCACAACGTTTGGCGATCTGCATGGGGATGGAAATTGGAGTTATTGAGGTAGCTACCGGAAAGCTGCTTCTGCGAAAACAAGATGGGGCAGGTTCTCCTCACCGAGTGATGCTATCCCCGGATGGAAAACGTGTTGCTGCCCTTTTTCCCTATTATTCCGGGAAATGGTGGCCCGTACAGTAATTAGAAGTCATGGTAGATAGCATGATCCTGACATTGAGGACGCGCTGAGAATGGGCAATCCAGGAACTTCTCAGCGCGGAATTCCTTGCTCGCTATCTTTTCGCACAGTAGTCGATCTCAAGATTTCCTGGCCGTTTCATCCCGATTTGCGGATGACTGGCTATAGTGACCTCAACATTTCAACACCTCACGAGGCCCTATCATGGATCGTCGTGCATTTCTTGCTACCACAACTGCCACACTTCTTGGTGCCCGGTTCGCCAAAGCAACTCCGCTCGAAAATGAACGGGAGAAGCTGCTCTACGTCGTTTGCCTCTATGCCGGCACCAATATCAAGGCACCGGATTACATTGCCACCATCGATGCCGATCCGACTTCGCCCACCTATGCCCAGGTCATTCATCGGCTGCCGATGCCGAATGTAGGTGATGAACTGCATCACTTTGGCTGGTCGGCCTGTGGATCGTGCAGCGACCCGGCCAGCCGGCATAAGTACATGATCGTGCCGGGGTTCCTGTCGAGCCGGATTCACATTCTGGATATGACCAACCCCCGGGTGCCGAAGATGCACAAGGTCATCGAACCCGAAGAGGTCAAGAAGAAAGCCAACCTCACTGCTCCGCACACGGTTCACTGTTTGCAGAATGGTAACATCATCATCTCGATGCTCGGCGACAGCGACGGCAATGCACCGGGTGGCTTCCTGATGATGAACAAGGACTTCGACATCCTGGGCCGCTGGGAAAACGACAGCACCGGCATGAAGTTCAACTACGACTTCTGGTACCAGCCCCGGCACAATGTCATGGTCAGCAGCGAATGGGGCGCACCCAACACCTTCCGGCCCGGCTTCAAGCTCGAAGATGTGCAGGCGGGCAAGTATGGCCAGCGTATCCACTTCTGGGACTGGAAAGAGAAGAAGATCAAGCAGAGCATCGATCTGGGTGCTGACGGGCTGATCCCCCTCGAAGTCCGCTTCCACCACAACCCCGACAGCCCGCATGGCTTCGTCGGGGCGGCTCTTTCCAGCACCATGTGGCACTGGGACAAAGGGGCGGATGGCAAGTGGAAGGCGGAGAAGGTCATCGCTGTCGAACCAGCCAAGGATGTACCAGGCTGGAACATCCCCGTCCCCGGCCTCATCACCGATCTGGTCGTCTCCCTCGATGATCGCTTTCTCTACTTCTCCAACTGGCTCCATGGCGACCTGCGACAGTACGATGTCACCAACCCCAGCAAGCCGAAGCTCGTCGGCCAGCTTTGGCTGGGCGGCATCCTCGGTAAGCCGGCAGCCATCCCGGGCATCGGGGGCGGCCCGCAGATGATTCAACTGAGTAAGGATGGCAAACGCCTCTTCGTCACCAACTCGCTCTACAGCACCTGGGACAACATGTTCTATCCCAAGATCAAAGACGAAGGCTCCTGGCTGATCCAGGTCGACTGCGACACCGACAAAGGCGGCCTGAAGGTCAACGAGAAGTTTGTGATCAACTTTAACAAAGAACCCAACGGCCCATCAAGAGCCCATGAGATGCGCTATCCGGGTGGGGATTGCACTTCGGATATTGTGGTGTAGGGGCACTTGAACGAAAAGTTCACCTGCCTTTGTCGTCTGCAGCATCTTGCATGGTGCTTATGACAAACCCTTGGCTAAGAACGCGGCAAACGACGATGCCATTTCATGGATACCACCGAAGTCGTGATCCTCAACCAACACCCGCCCAGTTGGAACTTGTATACCGAACGGATTGCCGCCGCCATCCCACCCGATGACAAACACATCGGACATTGTCCACCCGCGGGGAGGGCCGAACTCTGCCCGAAATTTCTTGTGTGTAGCAGGCAACTCGTTGATGCTGTCAACCCACACGCTGCCTATCGGCCCACCACCGCACGAAGCCAGAAACCACCGAAATTCATCAGGGATGGGACCAAACTCAGCTTCAAAAGCCTTTAGCTTTGGCTCCGATGCCGGTAGGGAGTTAATGCCTGAAGCTCCGACGCGGGACTGCCACGCACCCAGTACTTCTGCTCGAAACCGCTCGTTCATTCGACATCTCTCCACAACCGAACAGTCAATATGTTACATCGTCTTAGATAACCACTCACGCTGACTTCGCTGTGGCCAGTATCCGCCGAATCTCCGGCAATAATGCCGTAGGTATCCTCGTCCAGAACCTCCAAGAGTGTATCAGCAGCCGAGAAGGCCCGATCGGGTGACCAAACAGGATAGGATCGCCCTGGTTCAATCAGGCTATCCTTGTCCCGTTCCAGTTCCTGTGCCAGAAACTCGACAAGGCTGATCTTCTCGAGTCGTGACAAGGTCTGAACTTCCGGCAACACTTCGATCAATGACATGATTATGCTCCAGACACTTTTCATTATCAGAACAGTGTTGATTCAACCAAATCATTGTATCTCGATTCGATCGTTGGTACCAACCCCAATGGCGGCTAGGTGAACGAGAAGTTCGTGATCAATTTCAACAAGGAACCGAACGGCCCCGCAAGGGCCCACGAGATGCGCTATCCGGGCGGGGATTGTACGTCTGATATCGTGGTGTAGGTGATATCGTGGTGTAGGGGGAGGTGAAGAACACAACTCAGCGCATCAGGAACGAATCATGCCTTGCCGTCTTTTTTGGCGATTGGTTCGGTGTCTATGGTTCTGCTGGCCAGCTCCTTCGTCAAGACACGCAACCCCTCCTCGAACACATAGCGGATCGCCGCTAACTCCTCTGGCGACCAAGTCGGCTCGAACCGCTTGCTGAGCGGGGTAACAATCGAAAGGTTGTTGCCCCAGAACAACTTGCGGTATGTTTCGCCGGCGGCCCGGCTGAGCCTGGTATAGGGAGTGTCGGCACCAGCGTGCAGCCCGGCCAAATCATCGATGAAGTTCCAGGCATTGAGAAACGTTTGGCAGTCCACGCTGGCCTTATCTGGCGTGGCGCACCACGCTATGATACGATCAAAGTCATACTCGACTGGCTCAGCAACCATCATGGGAACAGCAAGTGCCTCGATGCTATCCGAGACGACGAGCCGCCCATTGGCGTCACGGAGAAACCCATCAATATCGGCACTGTACCAAGCGACGAATCTTGCTTCGCCACCGAGTTGCATACGACAGGGATAATACTGGGGCGCTTCCATCCGCATCAGTTCTCTTTTGCTGAACAGACATTCTGGTGCACCTTTGCACATCAATCTTCCCTGCAGAGCAAGTCGGTGTCAACCGTCTTTCCGTACATGAGAGTTATCTGTTCCACTATACACGGTGTCTAAATGAACTGGATGATTGTTCCTTGGACAAATTCATCTAATCTTACTTCTGGCTTCTGACTTCTGGCTTCTGACTCCTGGCTCCTGGCTACTGGCTACTGGCTCCCATGTCCTCACCACTCATCGTCTCCGTCTCCGGCATTCGTGGCATCGTCGGGGAGAGTCTTACACCTAATATCGCTCTCGCTTTTGCCGAAGCTCTTGGAACCTACCTCGGGGCGGGCAGTACTGTCGCCCTCAGTCGGGATAACCGGCCCAGCGGGACGATGCTCGGAGCGGCGGCAGTTGCTGGCCTCCTCAGCACCGGTTGCAAAGTGCTTGATCTCGGCATCGTCCCCACGCCCACGGTTGGTGTCATGATCCGGGAGCAGAAGCTCGCCGGCGGGATTCAGCTTTCAGCCAGCCATAACCCAGCCCCGTGGAATGGCCTCAAGCTCTTTGGGAAAGATGGAGCGGTGCTGGCTCCCAGTGAGGGGACCAGGGTGGTTGATCTTTATCAGCGAAAGGCGTTTGTCCGAACGACTAAGTATGCTTCTACCGATTGGAAGCAGGCGCCGCCGGCGAACGATGCGTCGTCTGCTATTCAGATTCATGCCCGTCTAGCTTCGGGTCTGGCCAACGTCGAAGCGGTTCGCCGCAAGGGCTTTCGGGTCTTCGTTGATGCCAACGGCGGAGCAGGGGGGCCACTGGCTCAGCAGTTCCTGCAGATGAATCTCAGTTGCATGGTCGATGGGGCTGGTTTGCATCCGAGTGATAGCTTCCCCCATACGCCGGAACCGACCGAGGAGAATCTTTGTAGCATTGCCCCTCTCGTCGCTGAGAAACGTTGTGCCATCGGCTTCGCTCTCGATCCCGATTCGGACCGTCTCGCCTTGATCGATGAAAAGGGACGCTACATTGGTGAAGAACTGACGCTGGCTTTAAGCCTGGAATATGTGCTGAGGCAAAAGCGAGGCCCGGTGGTCGTCAACATGTCCACCTCCCGCATCAATGAAGACATTGCCAAAAAGCATGGCTGTGCGTTTCATCGCAGTGCTGTCGGTGAAGCGAATGTCGTGGCGAAGATGCGGCAAGTCCATGCGGTGGTTGGTGGTGAGGGAAATGGTGGGGTGATTGATCCGAGAGTGGGCTGGGTGCGTGACCCGTTCGTGGGCATGGCCCTGGTGCTGAGCCTCTTGGCTGAAGAGAACAAACCACTCAGCGCCATCGTGGATGCGTTGCCGAGGTACGTGATTCAGAAGGATAAGTACACGGTCAGTGCAGATCGGTTGCCTGTTCTGTACGAGGGATTGATCAAGCAGCACTCCGAAGCGGTCGCCAACCGAGAGGATGGATTGCGGCTCGACTGGCCAGACCGCTGGGTGCATGTGCGGCCTAGCAACACGGAGCCTATTGTGCGAGTGATCGCGGAGGCACCATCCACGAAGGATGCAGCTGCGCTATGCACGATGGTGGGTAAGTTGGTGCAGGGCTGACAGGTACCCGTCGCCCATCAGGCGACCGATTCGCGGTGGGATGGTTTACCCAGGGTAGCGACGATTACATCGCAACGCTGGGCTGTTATCCGTATGCCCTTCGGGCAAGGTGTTGCAGTAGGCCACTAGGATATCGATAGGCAGAAGGATACTGCTTCCGCCTTGCTCCGCCATCGTGTAGAATACCTGTATGCATCCCTCCCTCCGATTTCTGCAAGCTCAGACCCGCCGGCACTTCCTTCAGAGTGGTGCCATGGGTCTCGGCAGCGTGGCTCTCTCCTCCCTTTTGCCTCGGCATGGTCAGGCCGATGAGAAGCCTAACCCGCTGGCGCCAAAGAAGCCGATGTTGCCGGCGAAGGCTAAGAGCGTTATCTACCTGCACATGTCGGGTGCTCCACCGCAGCATGATCTCTTTGATTACAAGCCCAAGCTGAAAGAACTGCACCTGAAGCCCTGCCCTGAATCGTTGCTGAAGGGGCAGCGGTTCGCCTTCATCAAGGGCACGCCGGTATTGCTGGGCTCGCCCTATGAGTTTACACGTTGTGGTCACGAGAATGCGTGGGTGAGTAACATTCAGCCACACTTTCAGAAGGTGGCCAGTGAAGTGTCGTTCCTGAAGGGGATGCACACCGACCAGTTCAATCATGCCCCGGCGGAACTGCTGCTCTTTACCGGCTCACCCCGCAATGGCGGCGCAGCCATGGGTTCGTGGATCACGTATGGCCTGGGCAGCGAAAACCAGAACCTGCCCGGCTTCGTTGTCCTCATCAGCGGCGGTACCGACCCTACCGGCGGCAAGGCCCTCTGGTCCACCGGCTTCCTGCCCTCCGTCTTCCAAGGTGTGCAGTGTCGAAGCGCCGGGGAGCCCATCCTGTATGTGAACAACCCGCCTGGTATGAGCCGCGAGACCCGCCGCAGCAGTCTCGATGCTCTCAAAGCTCTCAACGAAATGGAACATCAGCAGTTCGGCGACCCGGAGACGCTGACTCGTATCAGCCAGTATGAGCTGGCCTTCCGCATGCAGATGACGGTGCCCGAAGTGATGGACATCGCCAAGGAACCGGAGAAAGTGCGCGAGCAGTATGGCGCGAAGCCGGGGGCGAACAGTTTCGCCAACAACTGCCTGCTGGCTCGCCGGCTGGTGGAACGGGGTGTGCGGTATGTGCAGCTCTTCGACTGGGGCTGGGACTGCCACGGCACTGGCAAGGGCGACGACATCGTGGAGCATCTGCCGAAGAAGTGCAAGGAGACGGATCAGCCCATTGCTGCGCTGTTGACTGATCTGAAGCAGCGGGGGTTGCTGGATCAGACGCTGGTGGTGTGGGGCGGCGAGTTTGGCCGCACGAGCATGAACGAAGCCCGGGGAGGCTCGACATTCCTGGGGCGTGATCATCATCCCCACTGCTTCACGATGTGGATGGCCGGGGCCGGGATCAAGAAGGGTATGGTGCACGGGGCCACCGATGAACTGGGCTATTTTGTGACTGAAGGGAAGACCAGTGTGCACGATGTGCAGGCGACGATCCTGATGCAGTTGGGCCTCGACCCGTGGAAGTTCCGCTACCCGTACCAGGGATTGCAGCAGCGGCTCATTGGAGTGGAAGAGAAAGCTGAAGTGATTGCGGAAGTGGTCGCGTAGGGTACGTTGTGCGTACCTCCCCACTGAGAGATTCCGCTGCAACTCTCACACCTGTGCCGCCTGAAGGTGGAACTCCAATCTCATAAGATAAGGCTATCTTCGTACATACTTGCCACGGTACTTTTATGCCCGCGCTTTACGATCAGATTCAAGAAGCTGCCCAAACCCTTCGCAGCAAGTGGAAAGGCTCACCCAAGATCGGCATCATCCTGGGCACTGGCCTGGGTGGGCTGGAAGCCGATATCGCCAAGGACGTCACCATTCCCTATGGCGAGTTGCCACACTTCCCTACGTCAACCGTGGAATCGCATGCCGGCAAGTTGCTGTGTGGCAAACTGGGCGGCAAGGAAGTGGTCGCCATGGCGGGGCGGTTCCATCAGTATGAAGGCTATTCGCTGCAGCAGGTCACCTTCCCGGTGCGAGTGATGAAAGCCATCGGCGTCGAAACGCTGATCGTCAGCAATGCCTGTGGCGGCATGAACCCGCAGTTCAATAAGGGCGACCTGATGCTGATCGAGGATCACATCAATTTGCTGGGAGACAACCCGCTCATCGGCAAGAACGACGACCGCCTGGGGCCACGCTTTCCTGACATGTGTGAAGCGTATGATCGCGAACTGCTCAAGAAGGCGGAGACGATTTGCCGTGAGGAAAAGATCCCTTTTCAGAAGGGCGTCTACGTGGCTGTCACCGGGCCGTGCCTGGAGACGCGGGCCGAGTATCGCTTCCTGCGGAACATCGGGGCGGATGTGGTAGGTATGTCCACGGTGCCCGAGGTGATTGTCTGCCGACACGCGGGCATTCGGGCCTTAGGCATCTCGATCATCACCGACATGTGCCTGCCCGACGCCCTTGCTCCTGTCTCACTGCCCGAAATCCTCGAAACCGCCAAGCATGCCGAGGTGAAGCTGCGGCTGCTGGTACGCAAGGTGGTCGAGGCATTGTAATTGCGACACCAGCCCGAAGCGTGAGCGAGGCTGGGCCACGCGGTTGCACACCCAGCCTCGCTTACGCTTCGGGCTAGTATCTCTCCTGTCTTCTGGATTCTCTTATGTCCCCCTTCTTCGATCAGGTTCTCGAACTCATTCGCCGGACGTCCACGGTGCTGCCTCGCGATGTGGCGAGCGTGGTGGAACTGAAGCAGGCGATGGAAACGGCAGGCTCTAAGGCGGACCTGGCCTTGCGGCTGGTGCTGCAAAACATCGGGCTGGCGAAGGAACTCTCCGCCCCCATCTGCCAGGATACCGGCACCATCACCTTCTACATCCATACGCCGGTCGGCTTCAACCAGATGGAGTTGGAAGAAGCTTGTTGTGATGCTGTGCTTGAAGCTACGAAGAAGGGCTACCTGCGGCAGAACAGTGTCGATTCGATCACTGGCCGCAACTCGGGTACGAACCTGGGGCCAGGCAGCCCGGTGTTCCACTGGCACCAGCACAGTCACGACTATGTTGAAATCAAGCTCATCCTGAAGGGGGGCGGGTGCGAGAATATGTCGGCCCAGTACTCGCTGCCGACGACGATTCAGGGCAAGCGGTTTGATCGCGATCTCGAAGGTGTGCGGGGCGTGGTGCTCGATGCCATCTGGCAGGCCCAGGGCAAAGGCTGCGGGCCGGGGTTCATCGGTGTGTGTGTCGGTGGTGATCGAGCGGTGGGTTTTGAAGCGGCTAAGGAACAACTGCTGCGGACGGTGGATGATCAGAACCCGCTCGAAGAACTGGCGGTGCTCGAAGCCCGGCTGCTCGATGAGGCGAACAAGCTCGACATCGGGCCGATGGGATTTGGCGGCAAGCTGACCGTCGGCGGCGTGAAGGTCTGTGCCCGGAATCGACTGCCTGCGAGTTTCTTTGTTACCGTGGCTTACATGTGCTGGGCGTATCGCCGTCGCGGGGTGAAGCTCAGCACCAAGGGGGATGTCGTCGAATGGCTGTATCAGACGAAGGATGAGTTTGCAGTAGCAGGGCCCAAGAGTGAGAACGAACTACAACTCCTGCGTCTCAAACCCAAGGCTCTCGATCTCGGCAACGCCCAGGGCATCAAGCTCACCACACCACTTCAGGAAGCTGATGTTCGTAAACTCCAAGCCGGTGATGTCGTGCTGCTCTCCGGCACCGTCTACACCGGCCGGGATGAAGTGCACAAGTATCTGTACAAAGGTGGCGAGTTACCCATTCTGAAAGATGGTGTTATCTATCACTGTGGCCCGGTGGTGCTTGAAGAAAATGGCAAGTACCGGGTGCTGGCAGCTGGGCCGACGACCTCCATCCGCGAGGAGCCTTACCAGGCCGATGTCATCGCCAAGTATG
Source organism: Gemmatales bacterium (assembly GCA_046350055.1). Taxonomy (GTDB): domain Bacteria; phylum Planctomycetota; class Planctomycetia; order Gemmatales; family HRBIN36; genus JAEUIE01. The sequence continues at coordinate 2,962,722 of JAXMBC010000001.1, forward strand.
GCATCAAGGCCGTCATCGGTAAAGGCGGCATGGGTCAGAAGACGCTCGACGCCTGCAAACAGCACGGCTGCGTATACCTGCATGCCATCGGCGGCGCGGCCCAGGTCTATGCCCAGTGTGTGACCGATGTGATGGGTGTGGATCTGAAAGAGAAGTTCGGCAGCCCCGAAGCGGTCTGGCATCTGGTAATCAAGGATCTGCCTGCTGTAGTGACGATGGACAGCCACGGCCGCTCGTTGCATGCCGAGGTAGCGGAGGCGAGCAAAGCGGAACTGGCTGAGGTGTTGTAGTTTTCACACGAAGGGCTGCGCCGCGAGAGTGCCCCCTCACCCCCAGCCCCTCTCCCCGGTGGGGAGAGGGGGGCAACTATTGGCATTCGACATATATTTGGAACAACTGCAGGGACTAACATGTTGCTCGACCACGATCGCTTTATCCTCAAGGAACAGGTGCGACTCATTCGCACGGTGGATGCCTACGACATCTTTGATCCGTCCACCGGCCAGCAACTGGGACATGTGCAGGAAACGCCGAACAGCTTCATCGCCTTCCTGCGGCTGATCATCAACAAGAACTGGATGCCGACCACGGTCGTCGTCACGGATCAATCAGGGCAGACGGTGTTCACCATGCATCGGGGCGGGTTTATCTTCAAATCACGCCTTGATATATTTGATGGTGCTGGCAATCTGTTGGGCTACTTCCAGAGCCGGTTCTGGACACTTGTGGGCAAGCTCGATGTCTTTGACCATCATGGTAACCTCTGGGCCCAGGTGGGTGGAGGTCGGCGGTGGTTTTTCGACTACCGCTTTACGACGCCTGAGGGCATGGAGATAGGGCATGTGACGAAGCAATGGAAGAACGCGATGGATGTGCTCAAGGATATGTTCACGAGTGCTGATACGTTTCTGGTGGAGGTTGCACCTGACTTTGCAGATCAGGCACCCGCCAAGATGCTGATGCTCGGTGCGGCTATTGCGATTGATATGGTGTTCAAGGAGCAGGGCGGAAGCGATAATCTGGTCAGCACGCTGCTGGAAGGGTAATGACAGGAAAGGGCTTCGCCGCGGAAGAGCCCCTCACCCCCGGCCCCTCTCCCCGGTGGGGAGAGGGGAGGAGTTTCTTTGGCAGCTGACACCGTCAACGAATTGACAGCTACTAACGGCATTCCATCTACTGAATGTTAATTTCGCCGTTGAGCAGGGTGTCGAGCCCGGGTCCGCCGATGAGGACATCATCGCCCAGGCCACCGTCGAGGACGTCGTCGCCGTCTCCACCTATGACCACATCATCACCGTCGCCGGCATCGACGAGCAGGGCGATGGCTGCAGCCTGCAGCCCGCTAGCTTCCACTACGTCGTCGCCACCGAAGGTGCGGATGAAGAGCTGGTCGGTTGCTTCTGCCCCGGTGATGTTTACCGAAGCAGCCAGGCCGAGCACCGAGGTGCCTGCAGCGGAACCCACTACCACAGCGACGTCATCGCCACTGGTACCATGGACGATCACCTGATCGAGAGCACCATCACCCAGGCCGTTGCTGCCAGCCAGGTTCAAGTTGACATCCACCACATCGGTACCTGAGAGATCACCAACGGTGATACTGTCCGCTCCGCCCTGGGCATTGAAGGTGATGGTTTCGACATCGTTGGTATCCATCACCACGCTGGCCACGTTGCGGGTGAAGAGAACCCGGCCACCATTGGCGAAGATGTTGATGACCTCTGCGATGTTCGCACCGTTGAAGCGCATCTCATCCTGGCCAGCCTGGCCTTCGATGACGTCATTGTCGTCTCCGGGATTCCAGACGAAGATATCGTCACCAGCGCCCATCAGGGCAGTGTCATTGCCGTCTCCACCATTGATGAGATCGTTGCCATCGCTGCCGATCATCAGATCGTTGCCCAGCCCGCCATTGATGGTGAGCTGGATACCATCCGCTTCGAGCGAGGTGGCATTGATGACATCGTCGCCACCCTGGCCATTGAGAACAAGGCGGTCGTTGGCTGCTTCCGGGCTGAAGATGTTCACCTGGGTGGCCAAGCCGAAGACGGTGACACCGCCAGCATCGCCTGCAGCTCCGAAGGCATCGGCACCCTGGGTGCCGTTGACGGTCACGGTGTCAGTTGCGTCGTCGCCGCCACCATTGGGTCCGCGGAGATCGAGATCAAGCCTGACCAGATCGGTGCCGGTCATGTCGCCCACGACGATATTGTCCGCCCCGCCCAGTGCCCGGAACTCGATGTTCTCCACATCGTTGAGGTCCATGCTGACATTGGCAACATCACGCAGGAAGAGTACCCGTCCGCCATTGGCAACAACATTGATATTTTCGCTGATATTGGCCCCGAAGAAGAGCATCTGGTCAGTGCCATCCTGGCCTTCGACGGTATCGTTGCCATCACCAGGATCCCACTGGAAGACGTCATTGCCAGCACCCAGGAAGGCGACATCGTTGCCGTTATCGCCAAAGACAAAGTCATCACCATCGCCACCAAAGAAGGTGTCGGTTCCCTGGCTGCCGAGCAGCGTGTCATTACCGGTGCCGCCATCGAGTGTGAGCTTGATGACCCCGGCGGGCAAGGTGGTGGCTGTCACGCCATCATTGCCTCCGAGGGCATTGATCACCAGGCCGTCGTTTGCGCCTTCGGTGTTGGTGATGTTGACGGTAGCACTGAGCCCCAGCACGGCGACAGAGGAGCCTGCACCGAAGAGATCGATGATGTTGTTGCCGGAGGTGCCATTAACGATGACGACATCAGCCGCGGCATCACCGGTAGTGCCACCGATGGTGCCTGCCTGGTTGACATTGAACTGCTGGACACCACTGCCGGTGAGGTCATTGATAGTGAGCTGATCAGAACCACCGAGCATATTGAGGTTCACGTTTTCCACGCCATTGACATCCATGACGATGTTGGCGATGTTGCGAGTGAATCGCAGACGTGCCCCATTGGCGGAGGCTTCGAAGATTTCGCTGATATTGGCTCCATTGAAGAGCATGGTGTCGGTGCCGTCCTGCCCTTCGACGACATCACTGCCATCGCCCGGATCCCACTGGAAGACATCGTTGCCGGCACCCAGGAAGACGACATCGTTGCCTTGCTGGCCGTCGATGAAGTCGTTGCCATCGCTACCGAAGAGGCGATCAACTCCGTTGCTGCCGAGGATGGTATCGTTGCCGGTGCCGCCATCGACGGTGATGCTGATGAGGGCAGCGAGATTGCCGGTGGCGGAGAAGGAATCATCGCCGCCGTTCATGTTGACGACCAGGTTTTCGCTGGTGCCGATGTCGATGGAGAAGGGGGCGGGGTTGAGTCGATCGAAACGCACACGGGTGCCATTGGCCGTCGTGGTGAATTGCTCGGTTCCATTGCCACCGTTGACTTCGACGGTATCGATGCCGTCCCCACCTTCGTTCAGATCAGTGTCGTCGCCGGGGTTCCAGATCATGCGGTCCTTGCCTGCTTCACCGAAGACCTGATCGTCGCCATCGCCACCGGTCAGGGTGTCGTTCTCGGTGCCGCCGAAGAGGAAATCGAAGCCGCCTTTTCCGAGCAGGGTGTCGTTGCCAGCCTGACCGAAGAGCAGGTCATTGCCCGATCCACCGGTGAGGACGTCATTGCCCTTGCCACCGAAAAGATTGGCCCTGGGCAAGGCACCGTTGGCTTCATTCAGGGTGATGGTATCGTGCCCTTCCTGGCCGAAGACCTGGATGAGGCTGACGTTGGCCACGGTGGGGGTGCCACCACGTATGGTGACTGCGCCACCATTCACGAGAATATTACCTGCTGCATTGCGGCTGACTTCGATATTGTTGTTGAGGTTATCGCCGAAGACCGAGAGCATGCCTGCCGAGAAGGTGGCGGTGACTGCGGGTAGTGATCGATCTTCGAGTGCTTCGAGAGCGAAGTTCAGCCTGGGCCGATGGGGCCAGGAATTGGTGCGGGTGGTGGTCTTCTTCGAGAACAGGCGACGAAACATGGATGAACTCCCCGTTGAGATGAAAATGGTCTGCCACGCATTCAATCGAATGAGAGACAGGTACAGAGGGGACATCCGGAGGCGGCAGGGAATCGGCCAGGAAAAATGTGGCGCGGAGAGAATTATCGATAAATGATGGGCGTTGCCACGAGTAATAGCCCCCTCACCCCTAACCCCTCTCCCCGGTGGAGAGAGGGGATCCGGGCAATTGAGAATGCAGAATGTAGAATTGAGAACGAACGAAGCTGAAGATAAAGGGGTTGCAACAGCTTGAAACCACGACGAGGTCAATGGTGGCGAGTGCTCCTGACGCTGCTTTGTGGCGTAGGGACGTGGTGGATCGTTGACTGGTGGCAGGGGCCGCGGGCATGGTATTCAGCAGCGTTTAAACTGGATGACTGGATTCAGCCTCTGCCTGAGGAGGAACGGTTCGGGCCGGCTATTCTCCACCCCATCAGGGAGAAGCAGCGACGTCAGCGAGCCAGGATTGGAACGAGGCTACTTGATAGTGAGGGCCGGTATCTCCTGGTGCAGTACGAGACGACTAAGCTCGATTACTGGATCATTGATTTGCAGACTCGCCAGATCGTTGCGCGTCATACTTTGAACGGGCTAGACTACTTGTCCCAACAACATGGTGACTCCGAGCGGAGTTGGAGTTCGTGGCAGGAGGGGATCGTCTCCTTCGCCGTCAGGAAACGTGAGGCCAAGCTCAAGGATCTCTTCGGCGAGCCTGTCTATCGCTGCGAACTCTGGAAATGGGACGCATTCGCCAACGAAACGACGCTGGTGAAGGAGTATCCGTTGGATACCACGCTGCATGTGGCAGGCAGGAGCTTGCTGGAAGTGAAGCGAGACACGGTGATCAATCCAGCAAGACTGCTTCCACCCAGTTGGTCCAGTTTCCTGGCCTCTGAGGTAGAGGACTACATGCGACTTCAGGATGTAGTTAGGTATCGGGTCTGGTCGTTGCCTGAGATGAAGCTGCGTTGCATGCTCACGAGGCCCTGGATGTATCGGTTGGGTGCAGGCAATTTGTCGCCTGACGGGAACTATCTGGTATTCAGTGATGTGATATTGCCACTGGGCTTTGTCAGTCCCATAGGGAAGCAGTACCAGCATGATCCTACTTCCTCCCTGCGGCTACCGGGCCTCTATGCAGCTGCGCCTGCAGGGTTTGCCATCTATCGTTGTGAAGACGGTTCACTGGTTTCAACGCTCTCCGATTCTGAGAGGATGTTTCGTTTTGCAACTTTCAACCCTAGCCAGGGCCAGGGAGATACACACTACTTATCTCAGTGCAAATACAGCACAGGACAGGAAGAGCGGAACCGTAGTTTTTACATGCCAACTGGCAGCTGGTTGAATGAAGGAGTATTGGAAGATACTCGCTTGAACGCGCATCAGCGTCATGCATATCGCAAGGTCGAGAATGAAATAGAGGTACATGCCTTAGCAGAGGATGGAAGTCTCACTCCGCTCGGCAGGATACAGGGCCAATTCAACGGACTTCTGCCAGGTGCCCCGCATTACCTGATTATGAGCAATAGACGGATGATCGATGACATTCCCCTGCCAGCCTGGTTTCGAGACTGGTTGCGGAACCGCAACGTAGCCCCGTCCTTATTCCAGGAAACGCAGCATGTGGAGGTGCGGGATTATCAGACACAGCGAGTGGTGTTTTACCAACGTGCCCGAGAGGGAATGTCACTTCACAGCTTTGTGACTGACCCCTGGTGTGTCATCGTGGAAGACAACATGGATACGATGCAACTCGCTGTGTATCCGCTGCCGTTTTCCTCGTGGTCGCCTTGGTGGGCGAGGCTGGCGGGGGTATTGGTGATGGTGATTGTGTGGTGGATAGTTTTCAATGGAAGGGCTACGCCACGAGTATTAGCCCCCTCACCCCTAGCCCCTCTCCCCGGTGGGGAGAGGGGGACAAATGTCGAAAGCAGGCCTCGCTGACGCATCGGGTTGGTATTACACAATGCACTGTGCTTCGAGTTGCTGGCGGATGCGTTCTCGTAGTCGGCGGACGGAGCGTTCAGCACGGCCGATCTTCTCGCTGATTTCCTGCGTGGTGTAGCCTTGCAGGCTTAACTCGAGAATGGCACGCTCATCCTCATCGTGAATGGAGCGGAAGAGTTCTTCCACCGTTTCAGAGAGCACCATGGCCTCTTCCGGGCTGGGTTCACGATCGACGGCCAGTTGCCAGGGAGCCGGTGCGGCTTCGGTGCCTTGCCCTGCTTCCCGGTGCAGGTTGCGCTTCTCGGCGGTGAAGAAGACGGCCCGGTCGGCACATTTGCGCACGGTGATGACGGCGAGCAGGCCCCAGAGATTGTCCCAACTGGTGATCTGGAAATCGCCATCCTGATGACGCTGGAAGAAGCTTTTATAGGCTGACTGCACAATATCTTCGGGTTCGACCTTGGCGGCCAGGCGGGCATCAAGGTGCTTGCGGGCGAGGCCGAGCAGCCGATGGGTGTAGCGGAGGAAGACTTCACTGGCGGCGGCATGCTCCCCCTGTCGCAGTCGGCTGACGAGATCGATAAAGGAATCGTGCATCGTCGCATCCCAGTGAAAAGTTGGCCGAGATTGATCGAGCTGCGGATGTACTGGTGACGCCGTGAAGCGACGCACCGACACAACTATTGTACAACCCGCTGCAGGAGACCATGATGTTCGTTCGATCCGGATGCCTGAGCCTGGCACTGGGGCTGCTTGCCATCTCCCTATGTGCTGAAGACAAGAATGATACGCTCATGCTGTATCCTGGCATGGGTGTTCACCAGCGCACTGTTACCAGGCATGCCCTGGCTCAGCGTTATTTCAATCAGGGGCTGACGTTCCTCTTCGCCTACAACCACGATGAAGCCCGTCGGGCGTTTGAGCAGGCTGCCGTTTACGATCCGACGTGTGCGATGGCCCACTGGGGCATTGCCATCAGCTACGGCTCGCACATCAACAAACCTATCGTCAAGCAAGGCAACGATGCCCAGGCATTGGCTGCGTTGAAGCTGGCTCAGGAGCATCAGGCCACCTGCCCGGAGGCGGATCGTAAATTGATTGGCGCCCTGGCACATCGCTTTGCCGAGAATGCACCGGAAGATCGCACCGCCCTGAATGCAGCCTATGCCAAGGCGATGAAGGCAGCATGGGTCGCACACCCGCAGGATGCGGACATCGGCGCACTGTATGCGGAATCCATCATGAACTTGCGGCCCTGGGATCTCTGGCAGAAGAATGGCGAGCCTCACCCCGGCACACCAGAACTGCTGCAGACCCTGGAAGCGGTGATGAAGGTGAACCCCGATCATCCCATGGCTTTGCATCTATACATACATGCTGTCGAAGCTTCGCCTCACCCGGACAAGGCGGTACAGGCTGCTGATCGACTCCGACATCTTTGTCCGAGCGTGGGGCACCTGGTGCACATGCCTTCCCATATTGATGTGCGGACAGGGCGCTGGCAGGAAGCTATCGAAGCCAATGAGCGGGCGATCACCGCCGATGCGACTTATCGCAAGCAATCGCCCCGACAGGATTTCTATCACCTCTACATGGCTCACAACCACCACATGCTGGCCTATGCGGCTATGATGTCGGGGCAGTCGGCCAAGGCGCTGTCAGCGGTGCGGACGATGCTGGCCGGTGTGCCGCTGGAATGGGTGTCGGTCAAGGAAAATGCAGCGATAGCTGACGGGTTCCTGGCCGCACCCTTGGAAGTGATGATGCGGTTTGGCCAATGGCAGGCGATCCTGAAGGAACCTGCTCCGCCACCAGGCTTCCCCATTGCCAAGGGGCTGTATCATCATGCACGCGCGGTGGCGTATGCTTCCTTGAACATGATTTCGGAGGCCAGGGAAGAACAGAAGCTCCTCCATCGGGCAGTGGTCGTGACCCCTGCTGAAGCTCACTTTGGTAACAACACTGCTGCTGCGATCTTTGCCGTCGCGGAACAGCAACTCGAAGGGGAGATACTCTACCGGGAAGGCAAGATCAACGAAGCGATCAAGAGCCTGCGGGCAGCAGTAGCACTGGAAGATCAGCTTGGCTACGATGAGCCGCCAGACTGGATCATCCCGGTGCGTCATCCACTGGGGGCGATGCTGATTAAGGCGGGGCAGGCCACGGAGGCGGAAGCAGTGTACCGGGCCGACCTGGCACGCTGGCCGCGCAACGGCTGGTCGCTCTTCGGGCTGATGAAGAGCCTGCAGGCACAAGGACGTGATGCCGAGGCAGCTTCGGTAGAGGCTGAGTGGAAGGCAGTGTGGAAACACGCTGACGTGACGCTCGAAGCATCGTGCAAGTGTCTGGAAAAATAGCATCACCAGCGAGCGGGGGGCGTCAGCATCCTGAGTTCTTCAGTATGCGAATGTCCTCCGCTCGCTATTTCGCCCCCATCATCTGCAAGAGGTTCTCTTCCCCTTCGTCGGCTGCAGCCAGGCCTGTCATCACCAGGACGATGCCAATCAGAATGCCACTGACCAGGCAGCAGATATCGGCGATGAAGAGGGGAACGGGAATAGCCTTGCGCCAGACGTAGATCACGTCGAGCAACAGGAAGCCGGCGATGAACCAGACGGCGCTGAGATGGCAGATGCCATTGAAGCGCTGTCCGGCCCACACCCAATAGTAGAGGCTGAGATCATTGCGGGGATAGAGCACCACGAACAACCCCATGATGCCGAGAATGATGCAGGAGGAACTGAGGACGGGGACAGGGCGGCCGACCAGCAGCATGACCAGGGCTGCGAGGATAGCGAACGCAGCGACGACGAGAAGAAACGTAACATGCCCGAGCTTGGCATTGATGGCATTGCCGAAGCAGAAGAGGAAGAGGAGGTTGGCCAGCAGCATGATCCAGCCGGGATGTGTCAGGGCATGAGTCAGGAGTTGCCAGGAATGGAAGGCGGCGGGGTGGAGTGCCAGGGGATGACTATGAGGGCCTCGCAGGTAGCTGGGGACATCCTCCGGTTTCCAGCGAACATCGTCCCGCGTCAGTGGCCGAGTCATGTACTGGTTGACAGCCTGCAGATCGACAGGCTGGGTGGCTTCCAGGTGATCCGCGATCTTTTCCTTTTCCGATTCAGTGAGTTCGTAGTGAGTGCCATCGAGTAACACCAGCACGGAAAGAGCGAGGATACAGGCCATCAGTAGCCAGTTCATCCACGGGACGCGCTGCATGGGCACATCGGCATTGAGCGGCACCAATATCACAGGAAGCTCCAGAAGTTGGAGGGCTATTCGCTGGAACTTTATGTTGATTGCAAAGTAAACAGCGTGATCTCGGGGCGGGCGTTGAAACGGACCCGGGTCAGGTGGCCTAGCCCGCGATTGATGTAGAGATGCCGAGCAGCCCCGAGATCAAAGTGGCCTGCGGTGTATTTCTTGTTCATCACAGGCAGCAGAGGTGGCCGGAGGAAGGGCGGTTTGCACTGTCCGCCATGGGTGTGGCCGGCCAGCACCCAGCCCTGGTATTTCTGCCACTCGGCACGGTCCTGGGCATCGGGGTTGTGGCAGAGTGCCAAGGCAGCCTGCTCGGTGCTTACCTTGATCAGGGTAGCTTCGGGTGCATAGACAGGGCCCCAGAAGTCATCGATGCCGATGAGTTGCAATCCTTGGACATTCACCATTTCATTGCGGAGGACGCGAACGCCGAGGTCAGTCAGTCTGCTGGTCAGGGTGTTGCCGATACGTTCTTCTTTCCACTCGCGGCCATAGTCGTGGTTGCCCAGCACGGCGAAGCAGCCGAGTGAAGGCTGCTTCAGGGTTTGGATGATGGGTGGAACCTCGTCGAGTTGCTGAGCGGAAGCATAGGTCATGAAGTCGCCGGTGATCACAAGGAGATCGGGGGCAAGGGAGTTGACGAGTTCCAGAGCGTGGCGAATGTAGTCGGGGTCGACCTGTCTACCGATGTGGATATCGCTGAGCTGGATGAGTCGCTTGCCGACGAGGCTGGCAGGGAGGTGCTTGAGAGGCAGCGGCCGTTCGACCAAATCGATCCAGTGTGGTTCGATGCGCCAGGTGTAAAAGCCCAGGGCAGCGAGCGAGCCATAGCCCAGGCAACGGCGCAGCCAGCGGCGACGGGTGAGCTTGGGGTCTTTGGTAATAGCAGGTCGAGTAGTTTGCGTCATCCTTGCACCTCACCTGGCTCAGGGGGCTCACGCCCCCCGCTCGCGAACCTAGGCCTTCGGCATGATGCGGTCTTTGCCCACGAATGGTCTGAGTACTTCTGGAATGATCACGCTGCCGTCGGCCTGCTGGTAGTTTTCAAGGATGGCGATGATGGCGCGGGTGACGGCGACGGCGGTGCCGTTGAGGGTGTGGGCGAAGCGGGTGCCTTTGGCACCGGCGGCTTTGCTGCGGATGTTGAGGCGACGGGCCTGGAACTCGGTGCAGTTGCTGGTGCTGGTGACTTCGCCGTACTCGCCGGCGGTGCCGCGACCGGGCATCCAGGCTTCGAGATCGTACTTGCGGTAGGCGGGGCCGCCGAGGTCGCCGGTGCAGGTGTCAATCACCTGATAGGGGATGCCGAGGCCCTGGAAGATGGCTTCTTCCTGAGCCAGGATTTCGAGGTGCACCGCTTCGGACTGTTCCGGGGTGCTGTAAGCAAACATCTCGACCTTGGTGAACTGATGCACGCGGTAGAGTCCACGGGTATCGCGGCCGGGGGCACCGGCTTCGGTACGGAAGCAGTGGGAGAGGCCGACGTACTTGAGCGGGAACTTGGCTTCATCGAGAATCTGGTTCATGTGCAATCCGCCGAGTGTGATTTCAGCGGTGGCGACAAGACAGAGGTCGGTATTCTCGACGGAGTAGATCTGGGTTTCAGGGCCACGGGGAATGAAGCCGATGCCTTCGAGGACATCGACCTTGGCCATGTCGGGGGTGACGACGGGGATGAAGCCTGCTTTCGCAAGATGGCTCATCGTGTACTGGATCAGCGCGATTTCGAGGAGAGCCGCTTCGTTCTTGAGGAAGTAGAACTTGGGGCCGACGACGGTGGAGCCTGCTTCGAAGTCGCAGAGGTCGAGCTTTTCGCAAAGGGCAACGTGATCGACAGGCTTGAAGTCGAACTTGGTGGGTGTGCCCCAGGTGCGAATGACTTTATTGGCTGCGGAATCGGTGCCGACCGGTGCATCGGGGTGGGTCATATTGGGGATGACCCGGAGCAGAGTGCGAAGTTCTTCGTCGATAGTCTTCTGGCGGGCTTCGAGTTCAGCGACTTTGGTACGGAGCCCGCGTCCCTCTTCGATGAGGGCCTGGCGCTTGGTGGCGTCCTTTTCCTTGCCGGTGCTCTTGGCGAGTTCGTTCTGCTTGGCCTGCAGAGCCTGCACTTCCTGGACGGCTTGCTTACGCTCGGCAACCAGCTTGGGGATGGCGTCGAGGTCCGCCTTCACGTTGCGATTGACGCAGTTCTGGCGAACGAGGTCGAGATGGTCGGCAACGAATTGAGCGTCGAGCATGGTTCAAACCAGTTTGAATAAGTTAGCCCCCGGCTCTTCAAGCCCGGGGGCGGGACCTGACGGTTGCAAGAAGGCAAACACAAGGCGTTCTGCAAACACGACGAAGCCTTCGCGTGGCCTGCCCCCGGCTTAAAGAACCGGGGGCTAAATACTAACTGGCTCGTTGTTCGAGCGGGATGTACTCGGCGTCTTCGACGCCCACGAAGACCTGTTCGGGGCGATAGATGCGGTTCTTGGCGATCTGTTCACACCAGTGGCTCAGCCAGCCGGCGGAGCGGGCGAGAGCAAAGATTGGGGTGAAGAGATCGACCGGTATGCCCAGGGCTTTGTAGACGATGCCGGAGTAGAAATCGACGTTGGGGAAGATACCCTTGGGGCCGAGGATGCTGACAGCAGCCCGTTCCATTTCGACGGCAGTCTCGTACATTTTGGGGCGGCCTGATTCGACGAAGACGTGTTCGGCGAGTTCCTGGAGCACGGTAGCCCGGGGGTCCTTCACCTTGTAGACACGGTGGCCAAAGCCCATGATCTTGCGTTTGGTGGCGACGGCATGCTCGAGCCAGGCACGGGCCTTGCTGGGCTCGCCGATCTCTTCGAGGACGGGGAGCACTTCTTCATTGGCTCCACCATGGAGAGGGCCGGAGAGAGTGCCGATGGCACCGCTGATGACGGCATAGGGATCAGCCAGGGTGGAGCCCACGACGCGAGCGGAGAAGGTGGAGGCGTTCATCGTGTGTTCGGCATGTAGCACGAAGCAGGCATCGAGCACTTTGCGGACCGCGGGAGTGGGGATGCGTTCAAAGAGCATCCAGTAGAAGTTGCCTGCGTGATCGAGGTCTTCGCGGGGGTCGAGGGGTTTGTCGCCATTACGGATGCGGTGGTAGGCGGCGATGATGGTCGGCATGCTGGCGATGATGCGGAGCACTGCGTCCCAATTATCCTGTGGATTGGCCGTCACCGGTTTCACGGGGTAGTAGGAACTCATCAAAGCGACCATGCCCTGGAGGATGCCCATGGTGTTGCCCTTTTCGGGCAGGCAGGCCATCAGGTCAAGGATCTTGGTCTTGAGCTTGCGACGGCTGCGGAGGTCGTTATCGAAGTCGACCAGTTCCTTCTGCGTTGGGAGCTTGCCATGGAGAAGGAGGTAGGTGGTTTCCTCGAAGCAGCTTTCCTTGGCTAAGGTTTCAGCGGCGATACCGCGGTATTCCAAGCGAGCCCGCTTGCCGTCGATGTAACTGACGGCCGATTCTGCCACGGGGATATTATCCAGACCAGGGGCAATGACTGCGGTAGGACCCTCGCTCGGCATAAGAACCTCTATGTGCTGTCAGCGTCGCTGCAAAGGTAGGGAGGCAGAACGCTGGCCATGACGTTTGGTAGACCTATAGGCATTATTGGAAAACTGAGAGTGAAGCCAAGGGCGAATGGAGATTCTCGGGTAACTTCAATGATTGTGCACAAGATCTTTCAATTGCCGGGTCGAATGTGCGTCAAAATCGTTGTTGTGATGGCAATTCGTTAAACAGGGTAAACCTTTCTGGCTATGCACGGTGTAGCGATAAATACCGACGCACCCAACATGCACAAGGTGCATGCCTGGTGAGGGGCAAGTTGACGCTTTCAGCGTTTGACAAACAGTGGATTCCGACTGTGCTGGTCGAAAGAGAAGTAGCGAGAATGGCTGCTATGCGTGGCCGCTCTCGGCATGCCGCTGTGGGTTCTGGGGTGAGATTTTCGACGCAGCTTCGGCTGCTGTTGGTGGTGGGCCGGTCGCTTCTTGGACGGAAGCGTCGGTACAGGTGGTTCGAACAGTCAGTCTGCCCATGAGACTGAGGTCATACAAGGAGGTTGTTCGAGTATGAAGAAGCACATCACCAAAATGCTTGCTGTTGCAGCCATCAGCTGGCTCGGCGGCAGCGCTGTTGCACAGGATTGTGCCCCGGTTCAAGTCAGCGATGCCCCACGCGGCGGATGGTACGGTTCGGCTGGCGTGCTGGTACTCAAACAGGTGGGCGGCAGCAATATCGCCTTCCGCACGGACACGTATGATGTCCCCAATCCCAATACCGGCTCTTCCACGTTACTGAGCCGCAGCTTTACCGAGTTCGACCAGGAATACAAATGGTCGGGTCGCTTTGAGCTGGGCGTCAAGGACAAGAGCGGCTTCGGTCTCCGCGCCCGTTACTTCTGGTTCGAAGACCAGTCTTCCATTAATGTGCTGGATAACCAGGGTGTCCAGGACAATCCAGTGTTCCCCGGTATCCGGGAGAATCAGCAGTCGGGCCTGGTCTACAGCTCCGCTAATCCGCTGGGCTCGAACATGATTTCCTATGGCACTGCCGATGTGCCTTCAGACCTGACCTTTGATCGCCAACTCAAACTGCGAGCTCTGGATTTCGACCTGACAGGCGACTGCTGCCGTGGCAATCTGGAACTGACCTGGTCCGCTGGTCTCCGCTGGTTGACCATCGAGCAAAGCTACAATGCCCGTGAATCGCTGCTGGGTGAGACTGCATTCCCAGATGTCACCCCCGGTACGCAGACCTTCACCTCCGGCCATGACCTTACCGCCTGGGGACCGACTGTCGGTCTTGAAGCCCGCTATGGTCTGACAGACAGCCTGAAGGGTTTCGTGAGCGGTCGGTTCGGCATTCTGTATGCCGAGGGAAATGCCTTTTCCTCGCTACTGCTCACTACCCAGGGCGACCCGAATAACTTCCAGGTGCCGAATGCTGGTGTACAGGCACGACGCTGCTTCGCCATGCCAAACGGCGAACTGGAAATCGGTGGCGAATACTCGCGCTGCATAGGTTGCGATGGCCCAGTGCTCTTCGTGCGTGGCTCGGTGCTTTCGATGGCCTTCTGGGGCGCTGGCAATGCAGCTCGCGTCAACAGCAGCAACGAGCCTGCCAATGAAGACCTGATTCTCTTCGGGTTCTCCGCTTCGGTCGGCATCCGCTACTAACCTCTTCGAAGGAGTACGGGATGTACTCCCTCAACCTGGTTCGCGGCGGTGGGGATAACTTGCCACGTATCAGGTCGCAGACCTGCTCGACAGAAATAAAGCATCGTTCAGGCGTCGTCAGCCTGACCTTCACCTGAGCGATGCCACTCGAACACGGAGGTTCTCGTACCATGTTGAAACGCTATGCTCAAGCACTGGCTGCAGTGGCTCTTGCCTGCGTAGGCGGTGCCGCTTATGCCGACCAGCCTGCAGTATCAACTCACGTTACCAGCTGTGCCACGGATTGCTGCAATGACAGTTGCGGCAGCTTCTATGGTTCCGCCGGTGTGCTCTTCCTGCGTGCCTGCGGGAATGGCAACTCTGCCTACTCTTCGTTTGATTGCATGTATGAAAATGCACGTCCTATCAGCCACATCACCAATGTGACTGATTTCGATAACGGTATTGACCTGGGATACCGCTTTGAATTCGGTTACTCCGGTGCCAATGGCTGGGGTGGCCGTGTTCGCTACTTCCAGTTTAACAGTGCTGACACCCAGTCAGCTATTGATAACCTGGATGACGAACGTGCCGGTTCCGGCGTGACCTCACGAAAGGACACTCTTCGTCCTCTCGGTCTGGGACTTCTGAGCTTCGGTACTGATATCAACCCCACTTCGGTCAGCTATAGCAACACCATTCAGATTCGTACGATTGACATCGAACTGACCAAGAGTGGTCGTTGTGGCTGTCTTGACTGGACAGGGTCTCTTGGATTGCGATATCTGCAGACCTACCAGACCTACAACTACGATGAAGCATTGCTGACATCGCCAGCCACTCGCGAGTTCGATGTCTTCGGGTTTGACATTACGCGTGCTGAACAATCCCAGCAACTGCGATCCGGTCACAGCTTCAATGGCCTGGGACCGATTCTGGGTCTGGAAGGCCGATATACCTTGTGGGACAGCCTGCGGGTGTATGGTCTGGGTCGCGTGGGCTTCATCTTCAGCGACGGGCACCAGGAAGCGTTCACCCGGGTCAATTTTGACCAGGCCATTCTGGATGAACGTCAGGATCCTCGCGCTAACCCCACGCTGGCTTCTGCTGATTCCCGTTATTCCAAGATGATCACGACCTACGAAGTAGAAGTCGGTCTGGAATACGCTTACCAGCTCTGCAGCGGCTCGGAACTCTACCTCCGCGGTGGTGTGGTCGGCATGCAATTCAGCGGCCTCGGCAATTCATCCCGCTCTGCGGTGGGTGCCAGCCCGGGTGAATCCATGTACGACAACTTCTCACTGTTTGGTCTGACTGCAACAGTAGGGTTCCGTTACTAAGTTCGAGTGAAACCATCAGAGCGACAGGGCAGGCCATCCTGCCCTGTCTTCGTTTGCCAATGAACCTCGCAGGTCAGGAAGTGGTCAGTATAATCAGCAAAACGGGGCCTATAGCTCAACGGCAGAGCAGGGGACTCATAATCCCTTGGTTGCAGGTTCGAATCCTGCTGGGCCCATTGCGGAACTGAGGTGTTAGTAGATGCTTGATGATGACGAACCCCCTTGTTTTCAGGGGGTTTTGTCGTTTCGGGTGACTCGTTCATCTCCGGTGTTCCAGTGTATGAGGATGACGGTAGATGAGTGGAAAGTCCTGTCGTTGGGGGATGCTGGGGTGATGCTGGCGCATTGCGAGTGTTGTGGTCATCGCCAGAAGTCGCCTTGGGTTGCTCACTGAGGCACACGTCGCCAACTTTCATGCTCGTTAGTAATGGTAGTTTTGCCACTGCTGCCGACAGGTCACCCAGTCGTCGGTGGCTATAGCGTGCAGTGAGCAGTGGAGTCGAGTGCCCAGCAAGAACCTGTGTGGTTCTCAAATCTACTCCAGATCGTCCCAACAGCGTCAAATAAGAGTGCCGTAAGGCGTGGAAATCGGCATACTCGGGTCCGTGAGGGCCTTCAACGACATAAGGGATTCCCACGGCTTCAAGATCGAGACGGATCATTTCAGCGCCATCCTCTAGCCAAGAAGTACCCCAGATGGGCTTTCTGAGGGGTTTAAGACGCAGGTAGTTACCCAGTACGACGGCAGCTTCTGGTGGCATTGGCTGAACTTTTGGCTTCTGTGACTTGTTGAACCTAGCCGGAAGTGTTACTAACGGAGTGTCCCTTTTCAGGTCGAACTCAGCAGCGGTAAGATTTGCTAAGGCCCTAGCTCTGAATCCGGTAGTAGCGGCGGCCAAGTAGAGACAGGCTCGATCTTCCCCGGTCAGTCCCCGAAAACTGCGAGTGCTTGCTTTGGTACTTGTAAGCAGATTTGTTAGTTCATTAGCTGTCAGTTCTCTTCTGGCATGGCGAATGTCCTCCTGTGCGTTCAGCAATGCCAGGCCCTCAAGAGGATTCTTTCGTATGCGGTCAGATCTCACAAGCCAGCGGCAGAAACCGCGTATTGCTCTGATGTAGTGGTTAGTGGTCTCTGGCGATTTTCCCCGGGCCATGCGCTCGGCGATTGATTCCAACGTAGCCCTTGGTAACCTCCTGGCCTTGCCGTTGCCGGTGGCTGGTAGGCTGTGGCGTTTTACCATTTTGTTGAGGCCAGTTGGGCTTAGATCGAAAATGGCAGCTGCCTGGCTGGGGGTAAACTTGTCTCCCTTGGGGAGCATGATCATGGGCCGGGGCTTACGCTGCTCATTCAACCAAGTCGATACCTTCCCATGGTCGATGTCACCGATGACCTTGAAGCCACAGCCATCAATGATTGCTCGAATGCGTTGCATTACTTGCGTGGGATGGCCTTCACTACTGCCCTTCCCGTTTAAGATTGCCTCATAGTCTTTCAGATGATCTTCAATTGGCTTGTTGCGATGTGGCTCAAATGGATCGACGAGCCCAACGCCCCGAAGCTCTGCATCACCAGCAAGTTTTCGCAATTTCTTCCTGGCAACATCCTTGTCTGCTGAGAGCGGAATCTGTTTGCCATTCAGCTTGGCGTAGTACTTTGTCGATTCGATCACGACCTTTTCAGCACCAACGGTACCAGCAGGGACACGTTTGCCATTGAGCTTCCAGGTGGTGAATTTCTTTTTGAACAGTTCCATATCAGGCAACCCCTTTCCCAGATATCCAGCACCCCATTACTTCTTGTAACGGGGTGCTGGAATGAGGTGAACTTGTAACTCACTATGTTGTTGGCCCACTCTCATTGAGCCAGGCATCTACCCTCTTGCGAGAGAAACGTACAAGTCGCCCGAAAGTTAGCCGGCCTGGTATCTTTCTTTCAGCATCGTAGCGGCGAGCATGCCGCAACGAGCAGTTCATCAACTGTGCAACTTCGTCGAGCGTGTAGGTGCCCTGAAGGTTCGGCTTGTCATGCTTCTGAGCTAAATAGATAGCTTCCATTGTCTTTATCCCTTCATAACAGAAACAGAAAACGAAATAGTTTTTGTTGGATCTGCATTTACCAAGACGCTGCAGCATCTTGGTGAATGCGTGATCGATTCTGATGAAGAAGCTTGATCAGCGATCAAGCAACATGACGAAGTGAGTTCGTTAAGCCCAGTGAAACCAGGCAGGCCCTTTGATGATTGGCCAACCGAACTTCTACAAACTCCTATACCTTCTCAAACCCGCGGCTCTTTGTGGAAAACCCAAGTCAGAATGCTTCTGGTGGGTGTGCGGCTGTCACTAACTTGGCGACCTGCAGTCGCCGTGCAATGCCATAGTTACTTCTAATAACTCGTTGCATCGCATATTCAGTGTATCGTCCTGGGAAACTGAAGGCAAGAAATCTTGTCAGAAAGCATGATTACACCTCTACTTCATAGAAGTGTATGCGCAGTTTTCGATACCTCTTGTGTGCTGCCTTCCAGACGGCGTTGAACTTCTGCTCACTGAGCATCTCCGAAGTACGGCCCAATGCTGAGAATAGGTCTCGAACCTCTCGGAATAATCCTGGGCGATCATGCCACAAATAGGCAGGCCCTACATAGCTGAGCCAGCCAATCAAGCTGCGTTGAAGTTCCTTGTTTTTTCGCATAGCCTCTTCCAACTTGCACCGAAACTTCTCAATTCCCTTTGGAGCTATGATCGCCTTCGTTTTGCCGTCCTCCTCAGAAAGCAAAAATCCAAGATACTCGATCGGCTTTCTCTGTAGGTCAATCACAGCTTCTGCTTCTGTTTCATTCAGTTGCATGCCCAGTGGCCGGAGCAGATTAACAAGTGCACGATAGCACCGTTTGGCTTCCTGCTTGCTGTGGCATGCGATCAGGATGTCATCTGCATATCGAATCAAAGTGCAGTGTGGGTGGCGCTCGTGCCATGGCCTATCCAGGAAATGATCCAAATAGAGGTTCAACATCAGGGCCGAGAGTGGACTGCCTTGCCGAAGGCCTTTGACAGGGCTTCCGTCAAGTCGTTTATCGATGAGTTCTACCAAAGCTTCATCGGGCAACCTGGAATACAGAACCTCAAGAAGTCGTGGTATCGAGACCGAGCCGAACGCATTCCGAACATCGCATGAGACCCAGTGAGTATATCCCACTTTGATTAGGGAACGCGCTTTCTTGATAGCATGCCAGCAACCACGTTCAGGTCTGTATGCCCATGAGTTGTGACGAAACGTAGAATCCAGTGCTGGGCTAAGGATCTGAGAACAAGACCTGTCAAACACGCGGTCCACTGGCAATTGCACGACAATTTCTCTTTTGCTGCCGTTTGCTTTTGGAATTTTTCGGACATATTCTCGGCCTCTCCGTAGTCTGCCTTCTCGCCACTGCCTGGAATAGCCGTCACATCTGCGGAAACGACCTCTCATGAGTCTTGTCCATACTCCGGCTTCATGTTTTGATGCTCTTGGTATGCTGGCTAAGTACTCGAGTGCATTCTGGATGTTGCGGTTATCAGTGATGATTCTGCATAGAAATCGAGCCATCGTTGGTTTTGTCATTTCTCCTGTTTCAACGTGTTCAGCAGCCTGACTGAAACGGATGCTAAAGGCTTCTGAATTTCCTTTGTGTTCAAGAACCCGATACATCCATCTGCGTGGAGCCAGCGGCTTACGGGGCAACAAATGCGGGTCATACGGATCAGAAGGGGCAGAATACATTGCGTACCTCACGAAATGGAAACCGACTGGGAGCAAGTAGCTCCCAGTCGGCAAAACGACGCTACCGGTCGCGACTTGTGGCCCCAGGGGCGAAGCCCCGCGGGCAAGCAGTAGGAAGAAGGTAGCAGGTTATTTCCTACTGACTTATTCACCCCTTCAGCCGTATACACGTGCAGTGGAGTGTTTCCTGACGTACGAGTAGTAGGTAGAACAGATGTAGTTCCAGTGCTAATACCGGTAAGGCAGGTCTGACTAGGTCGGTTTATCGTCTGTGCACAGTCAGCAACGTATGAGACGGATGGTTGTTTCCAACCATGCTGAGTTACCCTGACTATGGACACCGTAGGGTGTACGTCAGGTGCTCCACCTAAGTTGTCACTGTTTCGAGGTGTCATCAGGTGCTGTTTAGCTCTCCTGGTTTCGGCCGGTGATAACTTGGGAATTGATTCGCCATTACGCTGCTGGATGTAGGTAATTGCTGCCCTGACCGATGGCCGTGGCAGATTGATCCCTTGAACCCGTGGTGTATTGGCGAAAGTGTCGTTAGAGTGTGCTAAGTGAAAAAACCTCTGGCTACGTCTTGCGACGTAACCAGAGGCTTCAAATTCCCTCGACCAGTACCAACCGGGAGTTGCTATGCCAGCACCGCCGAAAGGGCGAGGGAAAGACGTTGAACATGAGCTGTAAAGTGCGGCGGTCATTCTTTCAGTCCCGTTGGTACCTCAATGGTCTATCCCAGGGAAGGTATTGTCAAGGGCACGAAGTATATCAAACCCAGGTTTCTTCAAACCTGGGTTTGAACAATACAGCGGTAAGACTTTGGATTTCAGGGTAGAATAAGTAGAGGTGGCCATTAGCAGATTCATGGAGGATACACGTGACCACAAAAGCACAAGTGCGAGCCAATAAGGAAAATGCTCTTCGCTCGACAGGACCCAGGACCAAGAAAGGTAAGCAGGCATCTCGAACTAATTCGCTAGTTCACGGCTTGCGGGCAATAGCCCCATTGCCAGGTGAGAATCCACAGCATTGGAATCGGTTCGTGCATGAAATCACCGATAACTTGTCGCCTGTTGGTGGGATAGAGCAGGCATTGGTTACCAGGATCGCCATGGCACTTTGGCGTTTGACCCGTGTGGTGAACTACGAGACAGCAGCCTCTGCAGCAAAACTGGGTGATCAGCATGCCCCGTCCCACCAAGAACTTGCTGAGCGTAAGAAACTCGAAACTGAATTGAAGGAAACAGAACAAAGCCACCGTATCTGGGAACAAGAACGGCAGCTATTACGGTTGCTGGAAGATGGTGACAAGAATCAACGGATTGGTGACGTGGATGCGTATCGTTACTTTGAAATCGCTGCCTCTAAGCTAGATCTGATCGGGTTTGATCCCCACGATCCCGAGTTCCTTTCCATTTTCGGCGCAGAAGGCGTGATGTTGGATGATGGGCCAGATCCATATGACGTAATTCAATGGCAGGTCAGCCACCTGCTTCTGGGTGTAGAATACCTGGCTAAAGCAGCTGGCTTCTCTCTCGACCAGGCTCTTGAAACACTGCGTACAGAAATATGCCAGGGTTATGAAGAGTCTAAACGGTCCGTTGTGAAGCTCAAGGAAGCCATTTGCAGCCTCAATCATCAGCATGAAGCCAAGCTTGCACAGCATAATGCCCTTCATGGCATGTTGAACGCCGAGGAGATTGAGAAGGTATGTAGGTATGAAGGCCATCTGAACCGAGTGCTATTTTCGACACTTGATCAGTTGCAACAGCTTCAATCATTGCGCAGGCAGGAGCCAGCGTCGTTACCCGCTGTTGCTGTGGGGATAACCCTGGCTTCTAGTACTGAATCCAAGCATCAAGGATTCATTCTCGACGATGCCAGGCTCGATGCCGCTGTGCCACGTCAACTAAAGCAAGTTCAAGCCATCCATCAGCCTATTGGCTGTTAACCCTTGGCATTTACATGAAACACAAGATTAAGCTCATGGAGAAAATTGGCTTCGTTCGGCAGTTTTCCTATCCCGCTGACAACTAAAGGTATTCTCCGATGCTGACTGACTTCCAGAAGCGAATTGTTGACTATCTTGCCACGGAAACCCTCTCTGTGGCCCTGGGAAGCCATAACGATCCCCGGGACAAGGAACGGCTTAAAGCGGCAGGTTACTACGCTTATGCGTTGTACTGCGATCTGAGAAGTTCTGGGCTTGCGCTGCTGGAGTTCAGCGAATTAATGATCAAAAACCGTGGGCTCGATCCGTCTAACCCTCGCTTCTTCATGCACGTAAGCTCCCTGACTGATCTGGTTCATATAGTTTCGAAGCTGCCCAGTTCGTCAACTGCGCAGGCTGCCAGTGATCACAATGCGGTACAGCCCAAGCTTGACCATGAGCGTCTTGATTCCCTGATAGGTCTCGAAAAGGCTTAGTCCCTCCAGTGGGTCTGGATCGACGGTGGAGCATGGCATGCGACTGCCGCCTGCTGTGCCACTCATTCATCGCGCCTCTTTCAACCCCAGCTTGGCTAACCTTGCTATAATTGCACTCCTCTTCCGTTCGAACAATCGCGCTAGGTCTGGTATGTCCATGTCATTCTCATAGTGGGAGCGCAACTTCTTATCATCTTCAGTCGTCCATGCCATATAGGCGCGGGCGTGCTTTTTGCGGGCATTTTTCATAGAAAACGGTTTCGAGGGCGTTCCCCAAAACGCCCTAGCCCCCGTTATTGCATTGAGGAATGCAACTAGTCCATCTTTGTAGACTTTGATAAAGCGTTTATTTGTTTTGTCGCCTACTTTCCATGATTCCTTGATTATCAAGTAATCGGTTCCCTTCACATTCTGCGGAACTTCGAAAGTGTATTGACGCCGTTTGGTCTCAACGGCACAGTAAAAGAGTCGATTGCGATCAGCGGTTGACATTGGCCCTCTCGACTTTCCAGAATGAGATTCAAAGAGTTTGCGATCAAAGAGATACTACCCTGGTATTCAACTATAAGCTATTTAGCGCTTCAAACTTGAAGTCTCGAGTTAGAATCGCATAGAAGTAGTATTTTGGTAAGACTTGATTTCACTAACAGAATGTGATTGGGGTTTTGCTGTTCGGTCATTCCCGAACTTCTTCCGGCTGGAGCACAGCAGGACAAGCTTCACATCACCACTTTTGATGTTGACCGCAACAGCACCACCACGGCTTGATCCCACGACAACCTGGGGCTGATGCTTGTCGAACTCAGCCTGGGCAATGCGGACGGCTTCGACGAAATCGTCATCGGGAAGCTGTGGATTGATGACTGAATGGCCGTGTTGCGTCAGGAGGGTCGGCTTTGTACCGCCTGGAACCGAATGCCAGCCGTGAAGGAAGAGTATTCTCATAAGGCTACTTGTTCATATTGCATAATCATCTCCAGGGTATCTCGCGTTCAGCACAGAGGCAAGATATCAGCAGCAGGCTCTATTCCGCCGCATGCTTGGGAGTGACACCAGGTAATTACTCACATACCACCCCATGGGCGCCGAATATTACTTCCTCCACTACGTGTTGCGAATATCATCCTCTTGTTGAACTTCTTAGGGCTACTTTTCTTCTTTCCCACTTCCCACGGTGCAAACCATCCTTTATTGGAAGGCGGGGGAGGAGTAATCAGTCTTGCCGATTGAAGATCTAGATACAGAGAGATGACTCGCCATCTTGGGTCTTTGACAACTTTGCAGACGACTCTTCTGCCGATGAGTTGATGCTGAAGAGTTTGCCTTTTATTAGCTCGCAAATTATCGTGATATGGTAACAAGTGCTTCCATTGAAATGATGCAAACCATAACTTCTGTGTCCTACGACTACGATAGCGACATGCTAAGTCCTTGAGGGAAGGGATTGAACAGTGCCTTAACAATACCGATCCATGATTATCGCCGTAGGTAACGATAAACCCCTCTACTTGCACTTCTTCAACTGTATTCATGGTTATGTCCACAGCAAAGCACAGGACCAGTCAAACATAGCTTATGTTTGGGCGAGGTGTAGGTACCGCCTTAGGAGTTGGTGCGGACGATGTACCTGGAATCAAAAATGGGCTATTGAGAGACCAGTAAAACCTTGTTGAATAGAAATTATGGGGTATCGTAGAGCAACATTCGTAAGTTCGATTCAAGAATTGAGTTTCTTCAATGCTCCGATTGTCCGAAATCAAAACAGGCCAGGCTTTACTCGGTTTAGAACCAGCAGTGATAGCTACCGTTTCCGCAGTCAATCAGATTGCCGAAGGTGCAGTAGAAGTCATCTACCGAACTCCCGACGGTGGCCTAAAGAGTCGGTTACTTAATACTAATGATGAAGCAAACATCTCCCTGGCTACCACAGAACGACCCTGGTCCTTCGATGGCGATCCTGCTGCTTTTCAGCTCACCTGCGAAGCCAAGCGAATAGATTTGGCCTTCCTGTTCGATCCGATGATGGCAGTTCACAGTTCGAATGTAGATCCATTGCCGCATCAGATAACAGCCGTCTACGAATCGATGCTTCCCCGTCAGCCATTGCGTTTTGTCCTGGCCGATGATCCAGGTGCAGGCAAAACCATCATGGCGGGACTCTACATCCGTGAACTCATCATGCGGGCGGATGCGCGTCGGGTACTCATCGTGGCCCCAGGCAGCCTCGTTGAACAATGGCGTGATGAACTCTTCGAGAAGTTCGGCCTGGAGTTCCACGTCTACACCAGCCAATTGGAGCAGGCCACACCCAGCGGCAATCCTTTCGATGCTCATCACCAGTTGATCGTTCGACTGGATCAGATGTCTCGCAACGAAGAACTACAAGAGAAACTCTGTGCTGCAGGGTGGGATTTGGTCGTATTTGACGAAGCGCACAAACTTGCTGCTCACTTCTTCGGTAGCAAGTTGGAGAAGACGGGACGCTTCCGATTCGCTGAGAAGCTTGGCAAAGACACCAGGCATTTACTGCTGATGACTGCCACTCCCCACAACGGAAAAGAAGAAGACTTCCAGCTCTTCCTCTCTCTGCTCGATTCTGACCGGTTCTACGGCAAGTTCCGCGATGGCGTACATAAGGTCGATGCTTCCGACCTCATGCGTCGGATGGTGAAGGAAGAACTTGTCAAGTTCGATGGCACGCCGCTCTTCCCTGAGCGCAAAGCCTACACCGTCAACTACGAACTGTCTGATCTGGAAGCTGCCCTTTACAAAGCAGTTACTGAATACGTTCAAACGGAAATGGGCAAGGCCGATCAACTCGATGGCCAGCGGCGTGGCTCCGTAGGCTTCGCTCTGACCACCCTGCAGCGTCGTCTGGCCTCTAGCCCGGAAGCGATCTATCAATCACTCAAACGACGTAAAGAACGCTTAAGCAGCCGCATGCGTGAGGAGAAGCTTGGCGAACGAGGTAGACGCTACCTGGCGGAAACCATTCCAGATGATGTGCCTGATGACGATGATGATTTGAATGCCGATGAGCAGGAGAACCTGGAAGAAAAGCTGGTCGACCAAGCCACCGCTGCCAAGACCATTGCCGAACTCGAAGATGAAATACGCATTCTGCAAACGCTGGAGAATCAAGCTAAAACGGTGGTAGTTTCCGGGCGTGATCGCAAATGGGATGAACTTTCCAAACTGTTGCAGAATAACCCCGAGATGCGTGATGCAGCTGAACGTCAGCGCAAGCTCATCATTTTCTCCGAGCATCGCGATACTCTGAACTATCTGCATGCCAAAATCGCAGGGGTACTCGGCTCTCAGGATGCTGTGGTTGCTATCCATGGCGGTACCCATCGCGATGAACGCCGTCGCATCCAGGCACTCTTCCGCTCCGATGTCGATGTCAAAGTCCTCATCGCCACCGATGCCGCTGGGGAAGGTGTCAACTTGCAGTGTGCACACCTCATGGTGAACTACGATCTTCCCTGGAATCCCAACCGTTTGGAACAGCGGTTTGGACGTATCCACCGTATCGGCCAGACGGAAGTCTGCCATCTCTGGAATCTGGTGGCCAAGGAGACCCGCGAAGGTGATGTCTATCACCGCCTGCTGGAAAAGCTTCGTACCGAGAGTGAAGCTCTTAAAGGCCGCGTCTTTGATATTCTCGGCGAAGTCTTCGAGGGAACCAGCCTCAAGCAGCTACTAATCGATGCAATCCGTTATGGCGACAAGCCGGAAGTCAGGGCCCGCTTGCTCAAACAAATTGATGTTGCGATGGATCGCAATCATCTGAAGTCGCTGCTCGATCGCATTGCCCTGGCACAAGAAACCATGTCGGCAGATCGCCTCTTCAAGGTCAAGGAAGAAATGGAACGAGCCGAGGCACGTCGGCTGCAACCCTTCTTTGTTCGTTCTTTCTTCCTCAAGGCCTTTGATCAACTGGGTGGTACAGCACATCGTCGAGAAGCGGAACGGTACGAGATCACTCATGTACCGGCTTCGCTGCGAGAGCGAGATCGCCGCATCACTGGCCGTAATCGCCGTGAACAGGAACCGATCGTACGTCGATATGAACGGGTTGCTTTCACTAAAGATGGTTTGCAACCGCTCGACAAGCCCGGCCTCTCTCGTGCAGTACTCATGCATCCCGGCCATCCCCTTATGCTGGCCATGACCGATCTCATCCTCGAGCAGAATGCCAACCTGCTCCGACAGGGAACCATTCTGGTCGATCCTCAGGATGATAGTCTGAATCCCTGGCTGCTTTTCCTCCTGACGCATGAAGTAAAGTCAGGCGATGGCACCACGCTGTCCAAGCGAATGCAATTCATCCGGGTCAATCCTGATGGCAGCACTGCCTTCGCTGGCTGGGCTCCGCACCTCGATCTCGAACCATTGCCATTTGCTGATCGATCACGCTTGACTGAAATCCTCGCTGCACCGTGGATACAGCAAGGCCTGGAGCAGAAGGCCATTGCCTACGCAGCCTCCAAGCTGGTGCCGGAACATTACAGGGAAGTGGCAGAACGTCGTATTGAACACGTCGAGAAGACGCTCAACGCTGTGCATGAACGACTGACCAAGGAAATCGCCTTCTGGTCAGACCGCTGGATGAAGCTCGATGAGGATCGCCAGGCTGGCAAGGATGTCCGTCTCAATCTCGACAATGCCAAGCGTACTCTGAATGACCTTGAAGGCCGGCTGGAGAACCGCCGTCGGGAACTCCAGGCCATGCGGCATGTGCAGAATGGCACTCCGCTGGTGCTGGGCGGGGCGCTCGTTATCCCGGCTGGCCTGTTGCGCCAGCGCCGGGGCGAAGGTAGCGGCATGACCGATTTAGAAACAGTTGCCAAGCAGCGGATTGAAAAACTGGCGATGGATGCGGTCACCAGGCATCAGGAAAGCCTGGGCTATCGTGTGGTGGATGTC
This sequence comes from Gemmatales bacterium, assembly GCA_046350055.1. Lineage (GTDB taxonomy): Bacteria > Planctomycetota > Planctomycetia > Gemmatales > HRBIN36 > JAEUIE01. The sequence goes on from JAXMBC010000001.1 coordinate 2,989,572, forward strand.
TCCAAGGAAAAGTGTGGCTGGGATCTCACCGCCTATCCACCTTCCAGTCCGGGAGTCCAGCAGGAACCGCGACACATCGAAGTAAAGGGTAGGCAGAAGGGTGCAGGCACTATCTGTGTCACCCGCAATGAAATCCTCTATGCCTTCAATCAGGGCAACAAGTTTGTGCTGGCTATTGTGCTTGTCAATGAAGATGAATCTGTGGAAGGACCACATTATCTGCGAAATCCCTTCCAGCGAGAGCCTGACTGGGGAGCAGCTTCGGTAAACTATCACCTGCATGAATTGCTTAACCGTGCTGAGGCCCTGGCGTGACGCATCCTGTTATCTCTCCCAAAAAGCTCATTGAAGTTGCTCTACCTCTCGACGCCATCAATGCGGCAGCGGCGCGGGAGAAGTCGATTCGGCATGGGCATCCATCCACGCTGCACCTCTGGTGGGCCCGGCGACCGCTCGCTGCAGCGCGGGCGGTGATCTTTGGCCAACTGGTGAATGATCCGGAAGACCTGTGGCGATGCAAGAACCCGGGGGCGGAGCCGAATAAGCAGCACAAGGGACACTGGACCAAGGCCCGTGCAGAACTCTTCACCATTATTGAAGACCTTGTGAAGTGGGAGAACACGACCAACGAAACGGTGCTGGAAAAGGCCCGGGCCGAGATTCGCAAGAGCTGGCTGGATGTCTGCGAACTGAACAAGAATCATCCTCAGGCGGCGGAACTCTTCAACCCGGAGAAGATGCCGGGGCTGCACGATCCCTTTGCTGGGGGTGGAGCGATACCACTTGAAGCCCAGCGGCTAGGGTTGGAAGCGTACGCCAGCGATCTCAATCCGGTGGCAGTGCTCATCAACAAAGCAATGATCGAGATACCGCCGAAGTTTGCTGGTCGGCCTCCAGTGCATCCACATCCTCAGGGTAACTTGGCAAAACCCGAGCAGGGAGAATGGAAGGGAGCAGCGGGTCTGGCAGAAGATGTTCGTTACTACGGCCAGTGGATGCGCGAAGAAGCATTTAAACGGATCGGTCACCAATACCCACCTATTGAAATCACCAAGGCGATGGTGAAGGAACGGCCTGATCTCAAGCAATATGAAGGCGAAAAGCTGACGGTGATAGCCTGGCTGTGGGCACGTACAGTGAAAAGTCCGAACCCAGCGTTCACTCACGTCGATGTGCCACTAGTAAGCACATACATGCTCAGCAGCAAGGAGGGCAAGGAAGCGTATATCAAGCCAGTCATTGGCAAGTCCGGTTACACCTTCACTGTGAAGGTTGGCAAGCCGCCTGATGAAGCAAAAGCGGGAACGAAGGCGGCTCGTGGGGCGAATTTCACATGTTTATTATCCATGACGCCAATTGCACCCGATTACATCAAGTCCGAAGCTGTAGGCGGGCGTATGGGTCAGAAACTGATGGCAATCGTAGCGGAAGGAACTAAAGGCCGGGTGTATTTGACGCCGTCGGAAGAACACGTTGCGGTTGCCAACGCGGCCGATCCGAAAGATGCAGCAGCGATGATTCATGTTCCGTTGGCCGATGACCCGCGGAATCTATGGTGCTTGCAATACGGACTATCGCACTTCGATCACCTCTTCACAGAGCGGCAGTTGGTGGCGTTGACGACATTTAGTGATCTGGTAGAGGAGGCACGGGAGCGGATTCGAAGCGACGCGCTCGCCTCCAATCTGCCTGACGACGACGTACCCCTCGACGCCGGCGGTACCGAAGCTAGAGCCTATGCCGAGGCCGTGAGCGTGTATTTAGGGTTTGTAATCGGACGAGGTGGAGACTATTGGTCTTCCATTACCACCTGGTACCCTGGAAACCAGCAGATTGGTCATGCATTCACAAAACAAGCGATACCTATGGTATGGGACTTCGCAGAAGCTAACCCTCTAAGCACTTCATCAGGTAGTTGGCGCTCATTGCATCATACAACATGGGATGGATTCAAAGGTTTACCTGTTCAAGACGACAGTGGATGGGCTACACAAGCAGATGCTCAACGTGTGACAATAAATCACAAATTCATTTCCACTGACCCGCCTTACTACGACAACATCGGCTATGCCGACCTGTCGGACTTTTTCTACGTCTGGTTGCGGCGTTCGCTGCGGTCAGTGTTCCCCAATCTGCTCGCTACCATCGCCGTACCCAAGGCTGAGGAATTGATTGCCACGCCGTACCGCCACGGCACCAAGCAGAAGGCCGAGAAGTTCTTTCTCGAAGGAATGACGCAGGCGATGCACAACCTCGCCGTGCAGGCCCACCCCTCTGCACCTATCACCATTTACTACGCCTTCAAACAATCTGAGTCCAAAAAAGGGAGTGATATCAGCAACACCGGTTGGGTGTCGTTTTTGGAAGCAGTCTTCAAATCTGGACTTGCAGTTACTGGAACTTGGCCGATGCGAAGTGAACAACACCATCGAATGATTGCACACGGTACAAACGCGCTCGCTTCATCCATCATCCTTGTCTGTCGCCCGCGAGTGAAGGACGCGGGGACTATTGACCGCCGCAAGTTCCAGCGTCTGCTCAATGAGACATTGCCGTTGGCCCTCGACGCCATGACTCGTGAAAGCGAAGGACTACACTCCCCCGTCGCTCCTGTCGATCTTTCGCAAGCCATCATTGGCCCTGGTATGGCAATCTTCAGTCGTTACGATGCTGTTCTCGAAGCGGATGGCAAGCCGATGACGGTCAAGACGGCGCTGCAACTCATCAACCGCTTCCTGGCAGAAGATGACTTCGACGCCGACACGCAGTTCTGCCTGCACTGGTTCGAGCAGCACGGCTGGGACGCCGGCAAGTTCGGCGAGGCAGACACCCTGGCCCGTGCCAAGGGTACCAGCGTGGCTGGGGTGGAATTGGCTGGAGTGATCGAAGCAGGCGGCGGCAACGTGCGGCTCCTCAAGTGGAAGGAATACCCGTCCGACTGGGACCCCTCCACCGATACCCGCCTGCCCATCTGGGAAGCACTACATCAACTCATCCGTGCCTACAACACTCACGGCGATAGCGGAGCAGCCACCGTGCTGGCCGGCATCACCAGCCAGGCCGAAGCCGCCCGGCAACTCGCCTACCGCCTCTACACCCTCTGTGAACGCCGCAACTGGGCCGAGGATGCGAGAGCCTACAACGAAGTCGTCACCGGCTGGAGCAATATTGAAAACAGTGCGGCCAAGGTGGTACTTCCTACAAAAGACTTTCAAAGGAAACTGCCTGGAATGGAGGATTAACATGCTAAAGCGATTGAAGATAAAGAACTTCACCGTGTTCCAGGAGGCTGACTTTGAGTTTGCTGACGGGCTGAATGTCATCGTGGGCGAAAATGGTGCAGGGAAGACACACGTACTGAAACTTGCATATTCCTTGATAGCTGTAAGTGCGCGCGGGGAACGAGAATCGGGAAGTCCTAAGCCAACTAAAACTCACCTTTCAATCGCAATGGCTAAAAAACTTGTAGGAGTTTTCAAGCCAGATGATCTTGGACGATTGGTTCACCGGCAACAAGGTCGCAATAGCTGTGAAGTTCAGGCCTTTTATAGCGCATCCAAGCCAAAAATATTGGACCTTGGATTTAGCTTTAACACATCGAGCAAGCCCGAAGTGAAGGTAGAGACTGTACCCTCTGAATGGGAAAAGTACCCACCTGTCTATTTGCCGACTCGAGAATTATTGACCATAGCTCCAGGTTTTGTCTCAATGTACGAAAACTCATTCGTACCGTTTGAAGAGATATGGCGGGACACCTGCCTGTTACTCGAAGCGCCATTGGCACGGGGGCCAAGAGAGGAATCGATAAAGCCTCTGCTCGCACCAATTGAAAAACAACTTGGTGGAAAAGTTGTGCTAGATAAAAGTGGCCGGTTTTATCTGCAACTCAAGAGTGGCTTTTTGGAAGCATATCTCGTTGCAGAAGGACTTCGGAAGCTAGCCATGATCGCTCGACTAATTGCCACAGGATCACTTTCTGACAAGGGATATTTGTTCTGGGATGAGCCAGAGGCGAATCTCAATCCGAAGATCATCAAGAAAGTAGCCGTCACCATTCTGCAACTGTGCAAAGCAGGCATACAGGTGTTTATTGCCAGCCATAGCCTTTTCTTGATGCGAGAGTTGGACATCCTGTTAAAACACGACGACAACAAGCAAATTCGATCTCGTTTCTTTGGTCTGCACCCAACCGACCATGGCGTTAGCATTCAACAAGGTAATTCCGTAGATGAAATTGGCACCATCGACGCATTGCAGGAATCGCTTAGTCAATCAGACCGCTATCTCGAAGCGGAGGGCATCTAAATGCCAACGCTGATTGAAGGAAAACTAAAATTCACCTTTCCCCCAAAGTGGGTATCCAGCAAATACGATGATTGGTCTCATTATCGAAACCAGGCAATTGCCATCTGTGGCGGCTCGAAGGCAATCGACATACTTGCACTGGAAGCGAGTTCCTGCTGCTGGCTATTAGAAGTGAAAGATTATCGCCAGCATCGAAGAACAAAAACAATCAACATTAGTGATGAAATAGCAGCAAAGGTTAGAGACACTCTTGCGGCATTGGCCGGTGCTCAGCACCATGCAAATGATCAAGAAGAAAAGAATATGGCACGAAGAGCTTTGCGATCCGGTTCCATTCGAGTTGTTTTGCATCTCGAACAACCCACGAAGTCGTCCAAACTGTTTCCACGTGCAATCGAACCCGTCGATGTAACGCAGCGTTTGAAACAGCTACTGAAGCCAATCGACCCTCACCCTAAAGTGGTTGAGTTAAGTTCCATGGCAGGAATACCTTGGGAAGTGAGTTCATTATGAAACCCTGGCGTGAAGTTGCCATTCCTCATAGCGATGTCCTCAAAGGAAATATGCAGCAGGCAGACTTTGCTGCTGACATCACCGCTGTCAATTCTGGCAAGGCCAGCCCCGAATACCAGGATGCTTCCTCCTTCTTCGATCGCACTTTCATCACCCAGGGAATGCGGCAACTGCTCACCCAGGTTGCCAAGAGAATCAGCGGCAAAGGGGGAGAACCGGTCATTCAACTGCAAACCGCTTTCGGTGGTGGCAAGACCCATACCCTGCTCGCTGTCTGGCATATGGCCACCCGTCGGGTTCCCCTCTCCGAGTTGCAGGGAGTTCCCAGCCTGATTGAACAAGCCGGGCTGATGGATGTTCCCCAGGCCCGAGTCGCTGTGTTAGACGGCACCAATCTTTCACCCGGACAGGCATGGAAGCGTGGCCGGACAACGGTGAAGACGTTGTGGGGAGAGCTGGCCTGGCAACTGGGAACCCAAGATGGCTTTGCCATGCTGAAAGAGGCGGATGCCAATGGCACCTCACCTGGCAAGGATGTCCTCAAGAACTTACTCGAAGCCCATGCACCTTGCGTCATTCTCATGGATGAACTGGTGGCGTACATTCGCCAGTTCCCGGAGGGCCAGCCGCTCAGTGGTGGGTCCTATGACAGCAATCTCTCTTTTGTGCAGGCACTAACTGAGGCAGTCAAACTGGTACCTACTGCTGTGATTCTTGCGAGCCTGCCAGAATCGGCTACCGAGGCAGGCAGTCAACGAGGGGTTCAGACGCTCAAGGCGCTGGAGAAGACCTTTGGCCGAGTTCAGGCTATCTGGAAGCCAGTGGCCACAGAGGAAGCCTTTGAGATTGTGCGGCGTCGATTGTTTGAGAAGCTAGGGGATCAAAGGAGCCGCGATGCCGTTTGCCGAGCATTTGCTGAGGCCTATGTGTCAGAAGGTGCCAAGCTTCCGAGTGAAACGCAGGAAGGGCGTTATTATGACCGGCTGACGCAGGCCTATCCAATTCATCCAGAGATTTTTGATCGGCTCTATGAGGATTGGACGACCATTGATGGATTCCAGCGAACTCGTGGTGTATTGAAGCTGATGGCCAAGGTGATTGCCCGTCTGTGGAAGGATAACAATCAAGATCTGATGATCCTGCCAGGGAGTATTCCGCTGGACGATGGAGATGTTAAGAACGAAATGGTCTACCTGTTGCCGCCAGGGTGGGACCCGGTGATCGAAAAAGAAATCGATGGTGACCGGGCGGAGACGACAGAACTGGAGAAGCGAGAGCCACGGTTCGGCCAGGTGCATGCAGCCCACCGGGTGGCTCGAACGCTCTTCCTGGGTAGTGCTCCAGCCAGTGTCTCATCCAAGCCGGGTATCCGTGGTCTGGATCGGGCCCGGGTGCTTTTGGGCTGCCTACAGCCTGGTCAAACCTCGGCAGTGTACTCGGATGCATTGGGCAGGCTGGCAGATCGCCTGCACTATCTCAATAACACAGGTGATAAGGCTCAGGATGCAACTCGATACTGGTTTGATACCCGTGCCAATCTGCGTCGCGAGATGGAAGATCGCAAACGCCGGCTGGACACCAGCCCAGAGGTGAGATCGACCATCGAAGATACAGTGAAGAAGTTGGTCAGTAGCATTTCATGTATTGATGGCCTGCATGTCTTTACCCCGCACGCCGATGTGCCCGACGATAACGCCCTGCGGCTGGTAGTATTACCCCCTGAAAAAGGGTATCATAAAGAATCCACTCAATTAGCGACCGATGCGGTTCACGAGTATCTGAAGTCTCATGGCAATCAGCCACGGCATCGGGCAAATCGATTACTTTTTGTTGCACCAGATCAGACGATTCTGGCTCGCCTTTTCGATGTGACCAAAACGGCAATGGCCTGGGCTAGCATTGTCGATGATGTCGAGAAAGAACGCCTCAACATAGCGACGTTTCAAACGGCCCAGGCGGAGAAGGAATCGCAGGCAGCCTGGGCGGTTCTCCCCCGAGCGGCTCGCGAATGCTACAAGTGGCTGCTTTGCCCTGTGCAGGATGATCCGAAATCCAGCAAGGCTTCCATTGAGGCATTTCCTCTCAACACGAGCAGTGGCACGGTTGGCAGCGAATTGCAACGGGTCTGTCAGGAGAATGAACTGGTAATCGATACCTGGTCGCCGATACATCTGCGCACCAAGTTGAAAGAACTGTACTGGAAAGCAGATCGCCAAGCTGTTGGTGCCATGACCTTCTGGGATGACTCGACACGGTATCTGTATCTACCAAGACTCAAGAACCGTGATGTGCTGGCGAGCACTATTCAACAAGGAGCTGCCACTCGTGATTTCTTTGGCACAGCCAACGGTCAGCAAGGAGATAAGTTTGAAGGCTTCCAGTTAGGCACAGGCATGGCGAGCCTTTCAGATACCTTGCTACTGATCGAACCCGAAACGGCAGATCGCTATGATGCAGAGTTAAGGAAGCAGGATGCAGCTCGAAGAAATGCTGAGGTAGTTCAGCCGCCAACGGGTACAACTGGTCAAGGGGGTATGTCTGCCAGCACAGACACAAGACCAAGTGTAACACTCCCAGGTGCTGCCGCAGTTAAGTCAAAACTCTTCCGTGGAACCGCAGATGTGGCAGCACCGACTGCCAAGACGAAACTCGTCCAGATTGCGGATGAAATAATCAAGTTGCTTGTGGCTGACCCAAACGCCACTGTCCGAGTCACCCTGGAGATTCAGGCTGAGTATCCTCAGGGCGTCAATGACAACACAAAGCGGGCTGTCAGCGAGAATGCGAACAGTTTGAACTTCAGGGTAAAGGAATGGGAGTAGAGAAGGAGGCACTCATGGATAGGTTCATGTCAGCTTTTGAAGACGTTGCAGATTGGTGTGAAAGGTACCTTGAAGGTGTGCGGGGCCGGGAGATTGGCATGACCTTTGGAGCAATGCTCCGTGCGTATGGCAAACTAGCTGTAGACTCTGGAATTATCGATACTGAACAACAGGCTTTTACGGATAAGGAACTCAACGCTAGGGCAGAAGAATTATTATTGGCATTATCAGCGCGGTTCATCGTGGCTCATGGCTGGTTGAGCAAGTTGAGCAAACCGGTAGAACCGACTTCGATGCGAACTAACTACACATACGATACTGGCCCCCTTCCAAAGCATGAGACACCTTTAGTTAGCGAAAATGCCCATTTTCCTACGACATATACCAGGGAGGCAGTGATGAGCCAGCCAAGATTTGAAATCATTCAGAAAGACATGGGTGGTTGGGTGCGGGTATACCTTGGTCGCGGGGAACCTACCGGCGAAGTCGCCCAATACCTATCGCACAGCCTGACTGATTGGGTTCGTAAGAACCCTCAGATCCGCGTTCGCCTGATTGTTCCCATTAATCGTGATGGAGATACTGTGGAGCTACATGCCTGGTACGATCAAGTGATTTTTCCTGATACGAGTGGGATGGCAAACCCTGGTTGAATTTGTGTGACTACCACTCTGCATTCGACAGCAAAAAAGCAGTCACTTGGGCGTAAATTAAATACGTTTCGACTTCTGGTGCTGGGCGCATGGTGCTCTATCTACCTGATTACAAAGCAAACCATGGAGCGTCACGGACTACCCTTTGTAGCTTCAGCATAGTTGGTGCGGTTTATTACAGTGACGCTATATGTAGGAGTGTTATTTTGCATTGAAATAGATCCAATTACATTAATATCAGCATCCTTAAACGACCATCGATAGCGTTTCATAACCCCATCTTCCTTATCCTCTTTTGTTAATTCAGCAGTATCTGGCTTACCGAGCCTTTCTTCGAGTTTTCTTAGATGGTCATTTGCAACTCCGAAAGGATAATGCCTTAATTGACCAAGAATTTTATTTTCATGAAAACTGTAGAAGCTGACACTCGGCCCCATTCCAACTCGATATTCTTTGAACTTTTCCTTTGGATTATCAGTTACTAATTCTGCAGATGGCCAATCCTTAAGCAGTTGAGACGGACTATAGTTATTGTTGGATGCATGGGGACTGAGCTGCTTCGCATAGTCAATCTGCGACTTTGTTCGCTCTTCCATCAACGTTGGAATTAATAACAACACCACAAGCAACACATGACAAATGCCAGACATAAGATGGCCTCTAGTCTAAGAGAGAGAGAATACGCGAGAAGTCTTATGAAGTAAGCGGCATGCCGAACTTCGACTAACCCTAGGACGTTTGTTGTCTTGTTGACGGGCCAAAAAAGCTTTGTCGAAATGTTGCCCTTAGATTAACCTTTGGAATTAGGATCGTAGCACCTTATGCCCAACCTAGCTCAATCCACCAACCTGCTCATCCTGTTAAAGCAGCTTCCTCATGATGAGAGCGATGTTCGATCTAAGATCATTGCCCACACATTGGACCGCCTCAATTACCTGACAGCTTGTATGTTCAGGCGGAGCAGAAACCTCAGGCACATGCTGCAAACAGATGATATCTTCCAGGATGCCTCGATTCGGCTTTATCATGCATTGGCAAAGACTCACCCCGATTCAGTAAGAGGCTTTTTCGGGCTGGCAGCCACTAATATCAGATGGACCCTTGCTGACCTGGCCCGCAAAGCAAGAAAGCAACGTCTTCAATACAACGATGCTGCGCTCGATGCAGCTGAACCAGTCTTAGAGAATGCTTCTTCTGATGAGGCAGAACGACCACAAACACTATTGGACTGGGCTGCTTTTCATGAAACTGTTGAAACAATGGCTCCTGAAGCGCGTGAAGTGATCGAGCTTTTATGGTATCAGGGGCTTACGCAAGAAGATGCCGCCGAGGTGTTGGGGGTTTCCTTGCGAACGCTGAAGCGGCGCTGGTTGTCAGCACGCATTCAACTGGCATCAAAAGTTGATCCTCCAGATGTTGCATGAGGCATAGGAATTGGACAGTATTGCCGATCAGGATGTGCTTGTTGATCTGCTACTGCGATGGGAAGAAGCCCAGGCAGCAGGGCAATCGCTGAGCCCTCAAGATATTTGCAAGGATTACCCTCATCTGTTGACAAAGTTCAACGAACGCCTGCAATTGCTCAAGAAGGTCAACTGGATAACCAAAGCCACGGATACTCCTGAGCAAAACGACACCCAGGAATTGCCAAGCTGTATTGTTGACCCGTCTACCATGAGCACCCATCCATACTGGGGGAGGTATCGGATCGATGAGTTCCTGGGGAAAGGTACCTATGGTGAAGTCTGGAAGGCTTGGGACGCTGAGCTGAATCGTCCTGTTGCTATTAAACTTCCCCAACAAAACAGTCAGCAAGCACATCAGCACTTTATCGAAGAAGCCAGGCGCATCGCCAGGTTGAATCACCCGGGTATCGTCAAGGTTCATGATGTAGGTGTGGACCATGACGCGGTGTATCTGGTCTGTGAGTTTGTCGAAGGGAAGTCTCTGGCTGCACAGCCACATGTTGAAGTCAAAGCTAACGACATCCCGCAGGTGATCAGCCGTTTTGTCATGATTGCAGATGCTTTGCGCCATGCCCACGAACAGGGCGTGGTTCACGGGGATATCAAAGAGAGTAACATCCTGATCGATACCAAAGGTGTGCCGAAGCTAACTGACTTTGGCATTTCCGACATCTGTGAATCGCTAGCAGGTGAAGCGGGCCATGTGATTCGTGGCACACCCATCTATATGGCACCGGAACTGTTAAAGGGCCAAGAAGCCAATCATACACCGAGCACGGATATTTATTCTCTTGGAGTGGTTCTCTACCAGGCGTTGACTGGACGATTTCCCCATGAGTTCAAAACACTCTACCAGTTCATGAAAGAACGGGCATCGATCACTTCGATTCGGAAGCAGAACCCTGCTGTAACAACTTGTCTTGAACAGGTCTGCTTGAAGGCGCTGGCGGATTCTCCAGTGGCTCGATTTGCCTCAGCCAGGGAGTTCGCAGACGCTCTGGGCAGGTGCCAGGGTACTCGAACTTGGCGTCATGGTCTTACTTACGTTGCACTCTTTCTGTTCTTGCTTTTCCTGGCTGGCACGCTGGCTATGGCATTCATTCCCACGGATGCCAAGCCTGTTCTGTCGAAGAAGACTGACCTGGTGAAGACGCTCAAAGTCAATACAGATGCTACTGTCAAAGTATTCAAGTATCAAAAGCTGGAAGGGCACAAGGACCTGATTGGTTCCCTGATTTTCCTGGATGATTCGACTCTACTTTCGGCCAGTTACGACAAGCGAGTTTTGTTATGGGATATAGCATCAGGGAGAGTGATCCGGGAAATACCAGGCTTGATCAACCATGGTAGCCACACGTTGCTTCTTAACAGCAGCAAAACCATAATGTATGCTGGCAGTGTAGGTCCCAATGGAGAATCAGAGTTTTGCGAATACGAATACCCCTCTTGCACCAAGTTGAGAACGCTTCCCTTTGGCGCTCGTGATGTGAGGCTACAGCTAGCGATTTCTCCCGATGATCGATACCTGGCAGCGATTGGCAGTGGTTCTGTCGGCGTTTGGGACCTGGCGACAGGAAAGAGAACGATACAGATCACTGACGCAGGAGAACCCCGTGGCATTCACCTGACAGCTGAGAATCAATTGCTGGTCGGATACAAAATTGATGAACTCAAGATCTTCGATGTAAAAAAAGGGAATCAAGTTGAGACTGTCGCCGGGCCATTCAGCATTCGTTCAATAACGCACATTGGAAAAGAAAAGGAATACGTGAGCGTTGGCAACTATGGGTACTGGATGTTGTTCAACCTGGGTAATTCACCCATAAAATGCACAAAAATCCAGCCAAGGGATGTTGGTGATCGACAGTTTCGTGTAGTTGGTCTCGGGACAGACCACATGCTGATTGGCTATCAATCAGGGTTGGTTCGGCTCTGGAATGTTCGTTCACAGGCCGTTCGCTCTTCCTTTCATGGCCACACGACGACGGTACACAGTCTGGCTGTGTCTCCTGACAAAAAACACTTCGTCAGTGGAGACGATCGAGGCAACCTGTTGCTTTGGAAAATGCCCGATGAAGGCCTTGAGACTCGACCGCTTCAATCTCAGTAATGTTGCCAGTCAGACTAGACCACATCAGTGGTTGCCATGTTCTAAATTCAAGGCATTTTAGGGGCATATTTCTTAGCCCAGGGTTTTAGCTCTCAAAGCCCTGAAACTTGCAGCAATTGCAAGCTTGTTTTCGCCTTTTCGAACCCGATTTCACCATTCTCAAGGAGTGCCCATGAAGATCATGCTTATCGCGAACAATGGCGGGGGCTTCGCGGACACCATCGATGTCAACGATGGCATAACAGTTTCTGAGTTGTTCAAGAAACAGTGCCCTAACCAGAAGGCGGCTGATTACTTGATCCGTGTTAACAGACTTCCTGCAGGAGCTGATCAGGTTCTCCAGCCAGGTGACCGCCTTAGTATCACTCCAACCAAAATTGCCGGCGCCTTTGCCTGATCGTGCTCAATCCCATTAACCCTGGCATCTTCGGATGCCAGGGTTTTCTTGTTTCTGGAGGTCATTCTGATGCCTGATCGCCAACACATTCGCCTGGCCCGATGGCTGCACCAGATATGGCAAGATTGGTTAGGCCGAAGAACAGGGCAAGATTATGAATGGAGCCAGCTCAAGCGAGGATGGGAGCGGGTTCTGGAGACGTATCGACGCTGCCAGCTGGCACAAGAACACGGATTGTTCTTGTGTCTGCCGGGGCTTCGGGCTGACTTGCTGGCAGCGCTGACTGGCCTGGCTGATGCGATCACCATCTTGCGTGCTTCATGTCAGTCAGCTCCCAAGCAAGAACTCACCCAAAGCCATTGGTACCAGGAGGTTGTACAGCTTCACGATGAGTTCCCTGCAGTAACATTTCTGAGAGGAGAAGGTAAGCTCAGCGTCGAAACGCCTGCTATCACTCTTGCAGGCGTTGAACTCGGTGCCTTTTCCATCGACTTCAAAAAAGACAGGTCGAGCCCTACTATCAACGACTTTGTCATCACCGCACTGGATGCTAATCCAGCCAGCCAGAATGACGATGTGACGCATCCGCATGTCAAGGACGGTGAACTCTGCGCTGGTGATGCTAAGGAAGGCATAAAGGTTGCCTTGGCTTCAGGGCGTTTAGTCGATGTGTTCCTGCTGATCCAATCAGTTCTGCAGAATTACAACCCCAACTCTGCATACGTCAAGCTTGATCAATGGCATGGAACTCCATGCACCGACTGTTCACGAACCGTCGATCCCGATGACAGCTATTCCTGCAATCGCTGTGGCAACACGCTGTGTGATAACTGTTTCAGTTCTTGTTCTTCATGTTCATCGTCCTTTTGCCCCGGATGCATCCGGGGTTGTACTGCCTGCCATGTAGATTGCTGTGAATCTTGCCTTGATCTGTCAGAAGGCAATGGTGATCCCCTTTGCCGTGATTGCCGCACGAACTGTGATGGCTGCGACAAGTTGGTAGGCAAGGATGAACTCGATGAAGAATCGCAACTCTGCCAGGCATGCTCTGATCAGGAGGAAGAAGAACTACCAGAAGAAACCCCGGTTACCCAGGAGGTATCACATTCATGATCGAGCACTATCGGCCAGTACAAAAGCTGCGATTTGCTCCGCTAGCGTGGCTCAAGTGGCAGTTTCTCTGTCATGCCGGACCGACCGAAGTCGCTGGCTTTGGTCTTTCTTCTGCTCATGACCCGTTGTTTGTGGAAGATATCCTGGTCGTCGGGCAACGAGCCACTGCAGTGACTGTTCAGTTTGATGATAGCGCCATCGCCGATCTTTTTGATCGCATGACCGACCAGGGGATTGCTCCTCATCGATTCGCGAGAATATGGCTGCACTCCCACCCCGGCGCATCGGCAACACCCAGTGGCGTAGACGAGGCGACATTTACCCGAGTCTTCGGTGCCTGCGACTGGTCGGTTATGGCCATACTCAGTCGAACCTCAGCAACCTATGCACGACTGCAGTTCAACGCAGGCCCAGGAGGCTCTGTAGAGCTGCCGGTCGTATCGGACTGGCAAGCCTGGCCTCGTCATCTGGTTACAAGCGTGCTCGATTCTCATGTCATGCGATGGAAGCAAGAATATGAGCAAAGTGTCAAACCGATGCAGTTCCCTTACCCGGAACTGCTGCCAGAAGAGCCCACTGAAGTGCTCTCTGACAGTATCGACCTTGATCTCTTAACCTGGGGAGAACTACTTGAGTACGCCAACCCTTGATCTGACCCGCCGAAATATACGGCAACGTGATCTGGTGCCACCAGAGCGCCTGGCTGGCTGCAATGCCATTGTGATTGGTGTTGGGGCCATCGGTCGCCAAGTCGCCCTCCAGCTTGCAGCTATCGGTATACGGTGCATGGCACTATACGACCCAGACCGTGTCAACATCGAGAACCTGGCTCCGCAAGGATTCTGGGAATCTGACCTGGGCTCCCACAAGGTCACTGCCGTGGCTAATCTTGCTCGGAAGCAATTCCCCAAGATAGAGCTGCACACCTTCGCTGAGCGCTTCCGCAAGTCGCATGTGATGAAGTGGTCGCAGCAGAGGCCCATCGCAGTCTTCTGCTGTGTCGATACGATCGATGCCCGGAAACTGATCTGGGAAGCAGTCAAACACAAGGCTGGGTTCTTCACGGATGGGAGAATGGCTGCGGAGGTCATTCGGGTGTTGGCCTGTGATGTTCCCAGCATCGATCGTCACTACCAGACCACGCTTTTCTCGGCTGGCGAAGCCTATGCTGGGGAATGCACATCAAAGTCCACGATCTACACTGCTTCGATTGCAGCAGGCCTGATGGTGGGCCAGTTCACCCGCTGGCTTCGCAAGATGCCAATCATTCGTGAGCAGGTATTCAATCTCCTGGCCCAGGAGCTCACGGCCACATAGTCAAATGCCAATTAACCATATCGCCCAGGCGATTGCCCGGGCGTTTTTCATTTGGGGGATTCTGTATGCTCACCCCCGGCAATCGCAAGCTGGGCGGCTCGCTCATCTGGGGCTTTGGTCTGCCTTCTGGCAATCCCAAAATCTGCATAGGCATGACAGTTACTTGCCACAGACACTGCTATGCCCGGCGGTTTGAATCCTATCGTTCCAGTGCTACTGCCAAGTATCACAAGAACCTTGAGCTCACCAAACTGCCCGACTTCGCACAGCGAATGCGTTACTTCATTTTGAATAATGAGGTAAGGGTGATACGGATACACACCGCTGGTGAGCTATACAGTGTTCGCTATGTACGCCAGTGGCTGCGAGTCATTGGTTGGTTACCTGAGGTCTCCTTCTTCACCTACACCCGTAGCTGGCAGATCCCTGCCATGAAGACTGAGATCGACCGCCTGGCTGAATTGCCTAATACCCGGGTGTGGTATTCCTGCGATCGTGAGACAGGTATTCCTGCCGAAGTGCCTGATAGAGTTCAACTGTGCTGGCTCATGACGCATCCCGAGGATGTGCCACCCCAGCCTGTGGACCTGGTGTTTCGCATTCGGCGATTACGAAAGCAGCCACTGGCTCAATTGCAGGGAACCCGCGTCTGTCCCGATGAGAATGGCAAGCAATATGCTCGGCCACCTCATTGCGAAATCTGCGGTCACTGCTGGCGCCCATTACCCCCAGATCCTTCAGGCAAGCGAATTGCTCTGCCTCTTCTTCACACTAACCCCAGGGAGGTTTCGTGCCAGACATAGGCATGCTTTCCCGACCGATGCGACGGATTCTGGCTGAATGGATCGGCAAACTGGCGGAACGCCTACTGCGGCTACAAAGTCAGCTGCGGTTTGGCTTCATACGCCTGCTCTCCAGCACCGTGGCCGAAACCATTGAAGACCAGTTTCACCGCACAAGAAGTAACCTTGACCATCGTGATTCTTATGAACACGAGTATCACGATGATGAAAGTTACGATGACTACGCTTACTATGAACCCCGTCCAGCGCCTCAACTGGCTGCTCGTTCACAACCTGAACCACCTGAACAACCTTCTGCCACCACTCAAACCGAGGGGTGGCTTGGCATTTTGTCGCACGCAGCCCACATTCTGATGAAGTGGGTGCGAGGACCATGGGCGGAGCCAATCCTGGCTTCTGCTGTCACCTTAGTCAGCTTGTTGCTGCTCATTCGTTAGCCCCATGTGCAGATGGACAATTCTTAGCAGACAGCGCTGCTTATACCTGACTGTGATTCAATCCTTGCCCGTGAGCCGCCATGCCCATGGCATGGCCAGAGCCGGTGAAGAAGCAAGAACACATGAGGCGTATGACGGATACTGACTGCGCATTCCTGAAAGGAACGATTCATGTCAACTACAACACCGACCAGCTTGAATGGCCGCATGAAGAAGACGCTGGCATTTCAGCTCGACCGTCTCGACAGCATTCTCGATGGCCTAGCAGAAGCCCTGAACGGTGCCGTGGCCGAAGCAGTCAAGGAAACCGTGGGGCAGGCAGCCCGTGATGCCGTGAAAGTAGCCCTCGACGAAGCCATGTCCCAGGCTACTATCGAAAAGCCAAAAGCTGCTACCAATCAATTTTCAAACTTCTGGACCAAAGCCAAAGCCAAAGTCAGCAGCGTGATCAGTCGGGTGAGGAACGTGGCTGTTAGCACCTGCCAGAAGGTTAAGCAATTTGGTGCTCGCTACCTGAGTGCCAGTGTGCTAGCCATGCAGAGCGGTGTTGCCAGCATCAAGTCGCGAACCATGAGAATCGGCATCATGCTCGGAGCAATCACCTCATGCGTGGTGTGCCTATTCCGCAAGGATAAGCGAGTGATCTGGTGGAGTGCAGGTATCCTTGTGTGCACCATGCTCATGGAGAGCCTCCTGGGTACACTGGGCACCTTGGTACTTGGCGGTGCTGTGCTTTACCTCAGTCAGCATGATCGGGTTCAACGCGTTCAACAACGTGCTGTTTTACATGCTGCCTGACGAGGATTCGTGGCAAGGTAGTGGAGGGAGAAGATCGGGGCGGGACAAACGCTAATTGAACATACGATTGTCTGCACCCGGTGCCGACCCTTCGGGGTCGGCGCCGGGTGCTTTTCTTTAGCTGTTCGATGTGAGGGCTTTCTGAAGGTGGGCACCCAGAGAAAGCTTTAGCCTTTGAATCATTGCAGTGGCCTTCGTAAAGCGGTTCCTATCAGCTTCATTAAGTTCCTTTAGAACATCGGAGTACTTGACAGTAATGCTCGTTGCACGATCTGCCCATTCTTTGCTCATGTGCCAGAGTTCTGGTATCACGCCATCTTCCGTTGGTAGCCGCTTTGTTGGACGTCCGGCCTTCCACCAGCTTCTGTTTGTACTTATTAACGAGATTTGACAATCCAGTTCACGTCTACTCCAGCCCTCTTCCACCATCCGTTTTTGGAGGGATTTCCTTTGCTCAATTGGAATGGAAAGCAATCGCTCAATGAGTTTGAAACCCAATGGAAACGGCTTTTCATGCTCCCTACAAAGCTTGAGCAACTCTTCGAGCTGCTTCTTGGTATACCCTCCCTTGTCAGGATTCGCAAATCGTCTGATCTTTGCCTGGGTATCCGAGTTCAAGGGTTCATAGAGCTGTTTCAGTTCACTATTAAGAGGATGTTGCTTAAGCAAAGTCAGTCCCATTTGGTAGTAGAGGCGGATTTTGTTTAAGGCTTTGTCAGTCTGTCTTTTGAGACGTTCATACTTTTCAGGTTGGTTAGCGTTGTGCATGAGGCAGGTCCATCACTTGCAAAGGTCAAATCACCAGTATCCCAGGTGGTTCAAACAATTCAACAAGCACTCAGCCTCTAAAGTTAAGAAGCTAAGTTCTTGTGTGGATCGTGGAGAACTCTTCGTCGATAATCTGATTTAATCTCCTCTTAAAGTGCCTGAAACTGAGTTTGCCTTGCTCTTCGAAACGCTTGAGCAAACGGAACGGGGTTAGAATCAGGTTGAGTAGTTGTTGTGCGGTTGCATCAAGTATTAGCTCGCCCAGCCAACTGCAAATGTGCCCCTCAACTCCGTCTCGTTCGGCTTAGCTGAGTTGCATCAACTTCCAGAGCAAATGCATGCAAGCGTTCGAGCCTGCTTCTAAGGAAACACTATAGGCATTTATCTGACCCAAAATGCAAAACTCGGCAGCAGCGTTGCGATGCTCAGCATGCTCCCACAGAGCATCGGCAAAGAGCATGTAGGTGTCCACAAGATCGGCCGAGTCTTGACCTGCTACAGCTACCTTGCCGATCTTATTCGCCCACTTGCAAGCTACTGCTAATTCCTTGCATTCAATGGCTAACTCTACCGCTCCTCGGCAGACCCTGGCTTTCTCCTTAGGCTGTACACTCTTGAGCAGTTGCTCGAATGCGGCTTGCCCTGCTGCAAACCCTCGCAAACGCCCAGCCGTTTTTGCCAAAGCCACGCGAGCGAACAGTTGCCCTTCAGCAGCACCGACTTTGGTCGCCATTTCCAGAGAAAGGGTCCAGTATTTCTCTGCTTTAGAGAAGTTCTTTGTTTCCTCATAGCACTCAGCCAGATAGCCAAAGTGCACAACTCCATCAGCAACCACGGCGAAATAGGGGACGGCCAGTTCAAGTTGCTCGATAGCCTTCTCGGGCTTGCCGTTGTTCCTATACAAGCCTGCGAGATTGAGCCGAGCCTGCCACAAGCGTTCGTTATCTTCGTACTTGCCTGCTGCTTGGATCGTTTGGCGATAGAGATTCACAGCCGTTCGGGTCTCACCATCTTGATAGGCATGGTTGGCAAGCCCAAGAATCGCCCTGACATATTCATCCCAGATGCTGTGCTGCTTGGCGAGCTTCATGGACCGTTCTAATAGTTTCTTGCTCTCTTTGCGTCTTCCCAAATCCCTTACGACCAAAGCACGGTTGTGGGCAGACGAAATTCTCGTCTCCATGTCCTCTGTCTGTACTGCTATCAGCTCACACTCATTGAGCAACCTCTCTGCCTTCTTCAGTTCTCCGGTCTTATGGTAGAGTTCCCCCAAGTTGTTGAAAGCGTTCTTGAGCAGTTCAACGTTCTTTAGTCTCCTGGCGAGCTTCAGGCCTTTCTTGTGGTACTTTTCCGCTTCTTCAAAACGATTCAGTTGCTGGAGATTGGTGCCATACTGATCCCAGCATCGGCAAAGCTGTTCTTGCATGCCGTGCTTTTCGGCAAGCTTGGTCAGTTCACGAAGTGATGCCATTGCCTCGTCAAAGTGTCCGCGATCCCAGAGCCAGGCAAAGAGCAAGGACTGACTGTTCCAAAGCTCCAGGTGCATTCCCTTGGCAGCTTGCCAGCATTCCACTTGTAAACGGTGCGATTCCAGCACTTGTGAGTCGGCATCTTGAACGGTGAGCCATAGATGGGTCAAATCCTCAGCCAACCACGCAGCGACAACATGCTGCTTGGCGCATCGATAATGTGCAATCTTATCCGAAAGGAAAGTGGTCCCTTTCGCAATGTCGCCTTCGTCTCGGAAGGAGAATGCTTGATGTCTCGCTGAATAGTACATCCATTCAGAGTCATCGATCATGATAGCTAGTGCTTCGCTTTGCTTCAGTGTCTTCCTAGCCTCTGCGTACTGTTTGAGATAAAGCTGCATCACGCCGATGTTGTGTTGGGCAATGACAGCGTTGTGCTGATCGTCTGCCTTTGTTTCGAGTTCAAACTGGAGTCGATAGTGCTTCTCTGCCTGATGATAATTCTTGAGGTGAACGTAGCTGGTGGCCAATCCGTGAATGGCATTTCTATGCAAGAAGCCTTGGCCATTCTTCTCTGCCAGTTTGATGGCAGTCTTATAGTGAGGCACAGCTTGCCCAGGCTTTTCTTGATCAACGAGAGTGCAGGCGACATTGAACTCAGCGATAGCCAAGGCTGTTTCATCTTGAAGTTTCTTGGCCAAATTTGCTGTTCGTGTGAACAACCGCTCGGCTTGGCGATAGTCGCCTCGATTGACGAACAAATGCCCTTGGCCCATTAAAGCGCCGAGGCCACCATCTTTTTCGCCAGCTCTCTTCTTGGCCTTGATACTCTCCTTGAGGATTCGCTCAGCAGCCGTGGGATCGGTCTTAGCAAGTGGCGCTACTATGTTGCCGAGGGCATGGCCTTGCAAGAGATAGTGCCGGTGCCTTTTAGCCCGATCTGCAGCAAGTTGGAAGTAGCGGCATGCTTCGGGGTAGTTGGCATCTGTATCGTAGGTTGTGCCTTCAAGAAGGTCCGCTTCTGCAAGATACCACGAGTCCTTCAGGGTTGCGGCTGTACGTCTGAGGCTTGCAATCCACTCTCTTGCTTCCTTGCTGCGTTCGGTTCGAGATAGACATAACGCAACACAGTATTCGACGACCATTCGGTACTGTGGCTTGAGTTTCTTCAACTGCTTCTTGCGTGCGATGGTTCGAAGCAAGCTCAAAAGATAATCCGTCCATTCGCCAGGCTCAACGCTCTCAGCATGCATCTTGAGTTGTGCGAAAAAGTCATCGCGACGGTTCAACCGACCATAGACGCCAAGAAGAATGATTCCCGTATCGACATGAAAGCGAAGGGGCTCCAAGACTTCAATCCACTCTTCATCAAACAGTTTCTGGTCATCTGGATTCCTAAAGAACTTTTCCGCAAGCCCTTGAGGAACTGAAACGCCAATGTTGCCAGAGACGATGTGATTGCTCTTGGCCAATTCCTTCAAGGTTGTTTTCCACTCGATCTTTGGATACAACTGTTCCAATGATTGGCGGGTGAAGGGAATCTGAATTGCTGCCAGCAAACCAAACGCATGATGCAGAGTAGGGGGAAGGACAGTTGCTGGACCTACCTTCGTCTTCGTCCGCTTTGGATTAGGCTGGATTTTCTGAGCAAGAGCAAACGACATGGATGATTCCCTGGGTGGGTAGTTCCAGTACTCCTGGGTAATCGCGGGATAATCCGACAGCCTGCGTTTGATAGTATCCCAGCCCTCGATGCTGAGCCGAAAGTGGCCGGTTCTGGAATGTCGTTGCGAAATTCGAAGTGCTTCGCGTTGGAGTTTGCCATCATCGGAACCAGTATGAGAGATTCGATATTCCTCCAATGGAACAGGATGGCGTTTGGCTTTCCTGACTTCCTTGAGAACCTCCCTGACAGTCAGCTTCTGCCGGGAATGCAGGTCTTTCTTTTTGCATTGAACACCAAGCAGACCACCTGTCGGCATGGTTCCATGAAGATCCACGCCAAATTGCTCTTGTCCGCGCTTGCCATGTCGTTGAACGACGCCTCCTAACTCAGCTTTCACCAAGTCGGTCATTATCCGTTCAAAGATATCCTCATTGCCAGGTGGTACAGAGAATTGCAGTTGATCGAATGGAAGCATGCTTGGGCTCGGGAACCTTCCTTGGCTTTCAGACTTCTTGAGATGGTGCTAATTATATCGCATGTCCGACTTGTGCGATTCCTTCAATTATTTTGGCCTCGTCATTCGCCAAGTGCAGTCATTCTCTTTCCAATACGGAATCGACGGTACCGTTGCTAGCGACTTGGGTAGTGGAAGCACTCTGCCGATGGACCACTTACCTGGCCCGGCTATGATTGGTGCCATTGCAATGGTGCACGGAAAGAACGGTTTCTTCATGAGTGCTGGCGGATTTGAATACAACTTAGCACTGATATGCTTGTCAGCACATATTCTCATGATGATGATGTTCGCAGCAGCTGAGAAGCGGGTCAAGAAGCCGACGATTATTCCAATCCCGCCAAGGCATCCTCCGACTGCGACAAGATAGCCAATCTGGCCCATCTTCTCCACAGTGGCAATGAGACCTGGTCCGTCGAACATATCGAACAGCTTCTGCGCTCCGTGCGCCACCATGATTGTGCCGACAACAACTCGGACGATTAGCAGAGGCAGGTCAACCGCCGGTCGCTGGCTGGCGTGCAGGATGCTCATGTGACTATCGCGTGTTGATGACATGTGAGTAGCGGTGGCAAATTATGTACCGTTAGGCGATGTACACCCAAGAAGCTCAGCATGATGGTGCGGCGTGCCAGGTGCTGCGTGATCGCGTGGCTATGACCTGCCCGGAACTGATCGACATCATGGCGACCGAAGACTTGTGAACATCGTACAGGCTCGGCGTTCCGGAAGGCGGAGCGGGGCAAGTTTAAGGCGTGCTAGCACCGGTAGTGAAACGCACACGACCCCGGCTTGGTTGCAGGGGTCTAATCACTCCCTCTCTGTCCTAACCCGCAACATTTGCTGACTGGAACTGGTGTCGGAAGACTTGCGGTAAAGCAGATACGTCGATGCGAGTCATCCACCGGAACGGGGCGTTTTGGCTATATTTTCCAGTGCTTCCAGATTACTCGTGACAACTCGTGCCTCGATACTATGGCGCGGTTGCCGGAGGAGGTTCGGTTGAAGTCGCGGGAGTCACCGGGCTCACGATCCAGTCTTTCGGTATGAGCGCCACGCCATTCCTCCATCGCTCGACTACGGCTTCGGTGAACCAAGGCTCTTTCACTTCAGCATGGTCGGTCACGATGAGCTGTAACTTCCCCTTCATCTCGTCAACGCGATCTTTGAGCCACTTGAAGATACGGAAGACGCCATCTCGGTCGGAATCCTTGAGCCCATCGAGCGAGCCGCCAGCGTCCTTTTCGGCTGGGTAGTAAATTTGGGTTGGCTGATCGAGAACAAGAAATCGTGGAACCGGCCTGCCCTTGTCTACGAACCACTTGTGCAATGCGAGGTGGGCTAGAAGGTGACACCACTCCCAGTTTTGGCCACTACCCATTTGCACCATCGGAACTGGGCCGGTCGGGGTGTCGGCAACGATGGTTAGCTTCTTCAGGTCTAGACGCAGCGGGAATGGGCTGTACTCCAGTCCCAGTTTACTGATCCACTTGGTCATCTGCTGGCTGACTTGATTCAAAATCGAAGCGAGCACTTCTTCGGCATCCTCTTCCGTAAGCCTAGCTTCAAGCTCGCTTACTTTCTGCTTTGCTTGAGCAATGCTCCTTCGAAGATCAGAGAAATCGTCTGACGCCGATGCTCCTTCAAGATACATCTCGACCCGTCCCGCAACGCGAGATCGGACGAGGTCTTGGTTCTGTTGTGCTCGTAGTTCATTGTCGCGGGCAGTCAGTGCGTTAAGTGCCTCTCGATTCGTCGTCAGCCGCTGTGCAACGGTAGCCATCTCGGTCGATTTATCCTTGATATGCTCCGTCAGTGCAGGCCGCTCTAACCCTACAGCATCGACATGCTTTGCGACCGTTTCGAGGGCCTTGCGGACAATGGCAACACGCGGAACCTTGGTCTCGACATTCTGTTGGCACAAAGGGCAGTTGTCGCTCGCCTCATCGGTGAACAATTTGACCGATTGCAGTCGAGCGCGCTGCTCGTTTGCAACTGACTCAAATGCCACACTACCAGCAGCAAAGTCTTCCGCATCCGCAAGGTCTCGCTGAAGTCGCTCATAAGCTCTCTGAAGTTCACCGCGCTCCGAACGTAATCGACGGAGTTCTCCAGCAAGCGCACCAGCTTCCTGACCGGCGGGTACAAATTGCACCGTCTTTAGAAGTGCAATTAGCTGAGCAGGAGCTTCTGGAATATCACCAGCAGGAAGCAGCCCAATTCCCTGTGCTTCCTTAACAAGTGCAGCGGCTTTTCCAGATTCTGCACCGCCAATAGCCTCAGCTTCCTTCAGTCGCTTTTCAAAGCCGCGAACTGCCCTTCGTGCTTCTTGAAGTTCATGACGGATTTTGATTTGGTCTTCCTCGACAGCACCGAGGAAATATGGAAGCGTGTCCTTGATTGCTTGGGCCAAGAAAGACGACTCGCCCTGCCGATGGAATAGCAGGTCTTTTTTTGCGATCTCATCCTGATACTGGAAAGACAGCAGCTTTGCGTGCTGGAGCGTGGCCTCAAGTGAATCACGGGTCTGCCCGCTTGGCGGAATATTCTGGTTGGGCGATACGCCCATCATCCTTGTCAGGAAGTCATTGATACTGGCGGGGTTCGCGTTTGGAATCAGGCGTGCCATCGCAGGAATTACGACGGTCTCGCCAACAGCGTAGAAGATTTCTGAATTGGTAAGCTGCGGCGGGATAGGTGCAGCGCGAGCGACGAAGACCTGTGCGTTTCCGAACTGAAGTAACAGCCCGTACCAGCGAACGGCGTCTCGAATAACGCGGGCAGGGATTGGGCAGCTATCCCGCCCAAAGCAGTAGTCGATGATGTTGATGATCGCTGATTTGCCTGTTCCCGAATCACCAGTGATGACGTTAAGGACGCCTGGCTTAAACACCAACTGCCGGATTTGGCCTTGGTGACTGTAAAGCACTAATTCCCGGATTTGCATGCTCATGGGCGTACTCCCCACATCTGGTAAACGGTGACCGCATCTCCGGCGCTCGCGAACCACGCCCCAACCATTTTTGCCCTACTGACACACGCCTTCACTTCTTCGCTCGCTGCGAGAATGGGTGCCTTTCCCCGTTCGAGCTTCCCTTCAGCACGAATGTCGGCTGCGTCTGTGATCGAGATAAGGCCGTGAGTGGAGAGGAACAAAATGCTCTCGCGGGTAATCGTCGCGAGTTGCTCGGATCGTTCTGCAAGCCCTATTCGGGCTTCGGGATGCTCGCGAAGCCATGGATGCAATGCCGTTGCTGTAGACCTTGGTAGCAAGTCCCTCGTTGGGCGATGCAAGATGATCGGCAGCACGAGAAACGAAAGTACGAAGGGAAGCCCCTCGGATTTTACCGAGCAGTACCCTTCCACAGCTTCACGGAGGAGCCAGCCACAGAACGCGGGGTTAAAGTTGTTCCCAACTTCCGTAGGACGCTCTGGCCACGACTTCATGGAGAACCTCTTGCCGCCACCGTACGCAGAGCTGTTACTTCATCAGGATGCCAGCCAAGTCTTCCAGAATCAGCAAGTTTGTGGAGTGACCCGCGGCTGATGGCAGGTTCAGTGCATTTAGGGCGAATAAAAAAGACACCGAAGCGAGCAGCGTCCTCGTCCAAACGAAAGAAAAGCTTTTTTCCCAATGCAACCGGATCGACGCCTGCTGTTCCGAGTTCTGACATGAGGGAGTCGCAAGTGCGATCCCATTCCCCTAGCAAGCGTTCGTCATAGTCCTCGATCTCCTCAAAATTGATGAGGGTATCCGTTACCCATCGGTCTCGATGAACGCTCGCTCGGTAGAAGTCCAGTATCGACTGACGGAGCCTAACATCCGTTAGCCTTAATCGACGCAGGCATTGCACAAACTGGCGATGGTCAGTGGCCGGGTCGGGTGCGTGAGGAGGGTCAGGCAATGGACGCTGAATCGGAAGATTGTCATCGGCAAAGGTATCTCGCATCTGCTCGATGGCTTCTTGTACTTCACCGCCACGAATCGCGGGCTGACCAGCCGTGTCCAAGTGGGTAATGAGCCGCCGTAACCACCAGCCTTCGATGTGATCGAGGAATGACTTCTCGTGGTTGCGAGGGGCAACAAATCGAAGCTCCTCTAACAGCGGATTATCCAGATCGCCGACACTGCATGCCGCATCGAAGATGAATACTTCGTTCAGCATCTCCAGTCTTTTCGGCTTCGGCAGTTTCTTAAACACATCGAAAGCCTTGGCCAAACTCACGTTTGTGCTTGTGGTCGCGACCTTTAGAAGTAAGTCGTCAGCACGTGCAGGATTGCGTTTTGAAGTGGTCGCTCTGAGGGCTTCTGCCGCTGAACCCACAGGTGCGGTTTGTGTTGTAATGAGCGAGAAGGTAACCCCTGGTAGTAGAAAGTGCTTATCCCGCACCCCCTCACACCAGATATTCAATGTCTTCCACCAATCCTCGCTGGCATCGGTCAGATTGCCAGGCGTGCCGTGAAACTTCGTTTGCACCAAGTCGCTTGGCTTTCCGCCCGTCTCGAATGAGACGTCGTCAAACTTCTCTATGGCAAGATGGGCCGTTGCCGACGTTCGGATACGCTTGAGCATTAACAGGAAGGCGTAGCGGCACTGATACAGGTAGCCCTGTAGAGATGTCGAGGCCGAGTATTTTGCCGGGCCGGTCTTCGCCATGTGTCTCCGTCCGATACACTAACAGAGAAAGAATCGTAGGTTTGAAACCTGCACATTGCCGGGGTGCTGCTTATGAAGCTGATCGGGATGGCAGGGAGGTATTATCGTCGCAACCTTTGCGGTAGCAACGCAATAATGCGTAAAAACCATCTTGGTATGATAGCTTTCTGAGAGGAACCAGCAAATTGTCTATGTATTGACCATGCTGTAGCCAAACTGTTCGAGCCAATCGAGATCGCCTTTGAATGTCCTCCCCAGTTAGTGGGCAGAGATGGGGTAGTGGGCAGAGATGGGGCTTTCGATACGGTCGTAGTCTTCAGTACGTCGGCCGTGATGCCGTAGAACAGCCCATACCCCCGATCAAGGATGCTTCCGGCAGCGTCGGTGCTTTATGAACAAGCGTGCTTATCGCCAACTTAACTGAGACTGACAAGGAAGACCAGGCAGCAATCACACGAGCAAGCTCCAAATCGTCGGGGGATGCTGGGGTGATGCACACAGTATCAATCTGACTAAGTTCAAAGCTGGCAGCAACTTGCGCTGAGGCATCGAAGGACTCACAATCCGTTGGTTGCAGGTTCTACTCTTTCCGAGATGCTTGTCGCACTTGGGCATCGAAGCAAGTAGCATTCCAGTCCAGTCTTTCCAGATCCGCCTAAGCTGCAGTAAGAGGATCAATATAGCCGGGGGACGTTTCCATTGAGTTCTTTCGCACGCATTGTTGCCAGTTTGGACTACGCGCTTACCGATACTGCATCCCGAGATTTCAACTCAGCAAAAGTCGTTTCACCGGAAGAACTGCTTTGTGAAACCGAAATAAGCCAGACACCATGCAGCTATAGCAATCCAGACAAAACACGCGGGGATCAGTTCCAAAAATGGAAGGCCAAAGATACGGATCAGATTCTGTGTACAGACTGTATACATGCCGAGAGGGAAGACCGCGGCCCAATATCCATGATCATATCTCAAAGAAACACGCTGGGAGACATGTCGCCAAAATCCGAGAACCAATAGTACAGGTATCCACCAGGTTGCCGTTGCCCAAAAGAGCAAGGTCATGCCCTTGAGAAACGGAAGCAATTCCGTGAGCAACGTGAATCGCCCAGCCTCTTGAACCAATCGTGCGCCGGCAAGTGTAGCGATCGCCATCGCTCCCATATTGATCCAGTACGGTGGAGTCAGATCTCCGGGAGAGAGTGGTAGAAACACGATGCGGTGGAAGATGATGGCAATCAGCCAGAGATAGATCATGCTGCCCACGAGCCAGAATATTAGAGCGATAAGCAGCAACCACTCCTCTGAGCTTGGCAGGAAAGGGACCAACAGGCAGGTGAGTACACTCACTGCTTCAGTGCCGACGACGAGGAGGAGCCAGGCTCCTGACAGCCCTTTCTCAGGGGGTGGTTTCTGTTCTGCCGTGATGAGACCGGGCAACATGAAGTAGGTGAAACCGAGCCAAAAGATGACCCCAATAAGTAGCAGAACAAGCCCCACTACCGGCAGCTTACCGAGAATGACGAATTGATTCCCCAGTACACATGGAGCTGCCACCATCGTGAAGAATCCAGGTGCTTTAGCATGGCTGGTAAAATCGAGAAGCAACAGGCTTCGAAAAGCAGCAGTTCGGAAGGCAACAAGGCCCAGAAGTACAACATAGATAAGAATGTTCAGAACAAAAAGCGAATAGGCAATAGATTCGTAACCGGCTCCGTGAGCCGCGAGCGAAACGATTCCCGTCGCCATTACCATCGCAAAGATGTTAGGTGGCAAATCGCGGACAACTTGTTGCAGCCTGCCGATAGGTTGTCCTTCCATGCTACTCTCCGGCCCCTTCCAGAGAAAGGATGCGCCTTAAGAGCCATAGATTCACAAGAAAACAGACGAGACTGGCAAGGGCTGCCGGCCAGACGATTGACGAGTCACCGCCAAGCCAGGCGTTCATGGTAGCCGTCAGTAACCAGAGCTGAAGCACGACCAGCAAGACGACAATCAGCGAGATACTGCTGAAGATCGTCTCTTTCTGGTGTCGAGTGAGTTTAGGTTTCATATCGTTCGAAGCTCCACACCAGTAGCGTAAATGCCCCCCTCTTTGACCTTCAGAGTAATTTTCGGAAGAGGACGTCGGGGCGGACCAGCGATGGGGCGACCCTCATGGATCTCAAAACTACCATTATGACAGGGACATCGGAGCTGGCTTTTCTCAGGCTGAGGAATGACCGCACAGGAAAGATGGCTGCATTTCTGACCATAAGCGACTAGTTGTCCGTCTTGAAGACGAATGAGAAGGCAGGGGTCATGCTCTGTCGGGTAACGAAATTCCACCACTCCACCGGGCAGCAATTTCTGATCTTCAGCGATCCGTTTTTCTGGAAACGATTCCTGTCCTTGAAAAAGACACTGTGAACCGATCCAGCATTGCCCCACGACAAATGCCCCACTGGTCAGGACAAGAAACTTGGTGAACTCTCGCCTGGCCAGCCCCTGATCTACCGGTACGTCTGTGGGAAAGTCCTGCTTCCATTTTGGTTGCTCATGAAGCGGCCGTCCGTCGGGATAAGTCCGCTCCGGTTCCTGCTGGGATTGGCTCATGTCCCTGCTCCTATTGATGTCAGAACATTTAACGAGATAGTGCGACCTACAGGAGGCTCATGCATCGTGGCTGTCACATCAACTATCTGGTCGGTGCTCTCACGCGGCACCATCATGTTGACTTTGGTGGTTATGGTTTGCTGGCCAAACTGGAATTGATTGACGATGCGCGAACGTTTTCGAAGCTGTTCGACTTCTTCCCTGGTGCCGTAGTAGAGTGCCTGGCTTGGGCAGACGGTGGCGCACATCGGTTTCCGGTACGTCGATGTTCTGTCGTAGCACATATCGCATTTCATCATCAAATCGAAGTCACTCATCATCTTGGGTACGCCGAATGGACACGCCAGGACGCAATTGGAACAGGCAATACACCGTGGTTTGCGTGCAGTCATGACGCGGCCATCCTCACTCCTTTTGATGGCATCCGCGGGGCAGACATCGGCGCACGTCGGCGAGTCGCAGTGCATGCACACCACGGGAAAGGTCTGCACAGATTGGCTGCGATCCACGTATTCCAGGTGGATCATGGAATGTCCTTTGTGCGTCTCGCACTCGGAACATGCATGGGCACACGCCTGGCAACCGATGCACCGCGACGGATCGACAAAAAACTCCATCTCAAGCGTCAAGGAAATTCCTCCAGCCAATGACTTACTGTTGAGGCTCCAGCCGAGAGGCATACTCTGGCTTGTCCGCTTTACGAATCCGAACCGCGCAAACCTTGTACTCGGGGATCTTGGAGACAGGATCCTGTGCGGAAACCGTCACAAGGTTGATGCTTTTCACGCCGGCCCAGTGGTAGGGAACGAACACGACATCGGGTCGTATGGTCGTTACCACCTGGCAACGGATCGTCATATTGCCGCGCCGGGATTCGATGGTCACCCAATCGGATGAGCTGATGCTATGCTTCTCCGCCAGGGTTGGATGCAGTTCCAGGAGCGGCTCCGGATACTGATCGACCAATGGACCGATGCGGCGTGTCTGGTTTCCGCTTAAGAACATGTTGACCACCCGGCCGGTGGTCAGGATAAGGGGAAATTGTTCGTCAACATCTTCTGTGGGTGGCTCGTACTGGATGGCATGGAAACGGGCTTTCCCATCCGGGAAATAGAAAGGGCCGGTCCCTTTCGCAATGGGATTCCATGCGTCAGGCTCAAACAGCCGAGGGGTGCCCAGATGCTCAACAGGGTTTCCCTGAGGATCGCGGGCCGGACAGGGCCAGAATATTCCTTTGTGTTCGTCGATCTTTTCGTAGGTGATTCCTGAGTAATCGACGACGCCACCCTGCGTGGCCCCACGCAATTCCTCGAAGATTTCACGAGCGTTGGTGAACGTAAATCCTCGCTCCCGCCCCAGGCTTTTAGCAATGTCCTGCAGGATTCGCCAGTCCTGTCTGGCGTCGCCAGGCGGGTTCACTGCCTGATTAATCTTGATGACTCGCCCTTCCGTTGAGCAGACTGTGCCTTCGTCCTCTTCGTGTTGCGAACCGGGCAATACCACATCGGCAAACCGGGCAGTTTCGCTCATAAAGAAATCGACACAGGCGTAGAACTCCAATTTTCCGAGCATGCGCTTGATGAATGAACTATCGGGCAACGAAACCACCGGATTGAATGACCATGACAGCAGACCTTTGATCTCTCCGGTTTCGACCTTGCGGAAGATCTCGTAACAATCGACTCCGATATGGGGCAGTTCAGGCTCAGGAATGCCCCAGAATTTCGCGATGTGCTCACGATGTGCCGGGTTTTCAATATCCCGGCCACCGGGCAACTGATCGCACTTCTGGCCATGTTCACGGCCGCCTTGCCCATTGCCCTGGCCAGTGATGGTGGCATAACCGCAACCGGGCCGGCCAATACGCCCCGATGCCAGCACGATGTTGATCGAGGTCAGGCAGTTGTTCACCCCATGAATGTGTTGTTCGATGCCACGTGCATGTGTCAGGAAGCTGGTTTTCGCGGTTCCCCACCACTCTGCCGCCTGCTCAATCGCAGCCTGACGAATGCCGGTGACTTCTGCTGTGCGCTTTGGATTCCAGTCGTGGACAGACTCTGCTGCTTTTTCGAAACCAACGGTGTGATCGCGAATAAACGCATGGTCAAGCCAGTTGTTCTTGATCATCAGGTGTAGTATGCCGTTAAAGAGTGCCACGTCGCGGCCTGGCTTGATCGGGAGAATCAGATCACAGGTGCGGGCAAGTGGGGTGATACGCGGGTCAACATTGATGATCCGCGCCCCATTATCACGTGCTTGCCAGATGTAACTCGTGGTAATGGGCGCACATTCGGCTACGTTCGCGCCTGCTACCAGGATCACATCTGCCAGTGGAATGTCACTCAAGGGATTAGCAGCGCGATCGATTCCGAAAGCCTTTTTGTTCGCAGCTCCTGCGCTGACCATGCATAAACGCCCGTTGTAATCGATGTAGCGGCTCTTCAGACAGACGCGGGCAAACTTGCCGAGAAGATAGCACTTCTCAGTGGTCATGCTTGCTCCACCCAGGACAGCAAAGGCATCGTTGCCATATTGGGATTGAATCCGGGCAATCTCAGACGACACCCGGCGAATCGATTCATCGTATGCAACGGCCCGGAATCCCTCAGGTTGAGAAGGATCTCGGTAATATGCACTCGTCAATCTGTCGTGATGTGAACCCTGCAGGTAACGACGAACACCTTTCGGGCACAGCATGCCCCTGTTGGAAGGGAAATCCATCCATGGCTCGAAGCCAACGACTTCATTGCCCTTGACCTTCAGTTGAATCCCACACTGTTGTCCACAGAAGCAACAGTGCGTTTTGACGAGTCGATCAGGATCGATGGCAGTATCAATGCGCTGGCCCGTGGGATAGGTGCGCAGCGGCCCGAACTTGGCTAACAGTTGCGGTGTCAGAGGCGGTTCAACGGCCATGGATAGCTCCTTCATCTCGCGCTGTTGGTGAGAGGCATCCCTGTGCGATGGCCAGCATCTTTCGACGGCACGCGGGGCAGATTCTCTGATAGTGTCCCGCGGAGTTCCCTGGCATCTCGTAGCTATAACCCATTTCGCTTTCGATGGTTATCAAGTCTTCGACGTGCAGCTTGGTGGCGAAGGGAGCCTGACAACGTACACATTTGGCTGAGTCTCCTTCCGTGCCGGCATCACGATAGAACTTCACCGCCAGCTGTGCAGGACGCTGGAAGATGTGGAAGAACTTGCCGAACGGAAGCCACAACAAAGTGAAGATCACGGTCACAGCATGCGTGATCGCCAGGAACTCATAGCCATACCCTTTTAACCAGGTGTAACTGACAGTTAACAACAGGCCAGTGACACTGACCGAGAAGAGCATGAACAAAGGCAGTATGTCTTCCTGAATACTCTGAAGGGCAGCTGCTCCATGGTCCCAAAGACGTCGTCGCAAAGCCAGGATCACGCCAGCAATAACAAGAAAGGAAGACCAGACCAGGCCATGAAATAACATGTGTCCGATCAGCGATTCGTGATGAAAATCGAACATGGGAATCCCAAACACGATAGTTCGGTATTGCGATAGATCACCAGGAACAGTCTCAAAATGTATCCATCCGAATACTAATGGAAATGTGATCGCAGCAGCCAGGATACACCCCCACATGATTAATAAATGTGCAATGCCTCTTGATTTACTGCGTCGCCAGATGAACAAATTGAACAGAAAGACACTAAAGAACCGTGTGACAAATCTGCCTAGGTTTTGAAGGATATGGCCGCGCCGAAAGAATGTTTGCCAGCCACGCTTCCAATACATCCGTGTTGCTGGGCGCTGCAGCCACATGGAGTAACGGTAACCCAGGCCAAACACCGCAAAAAGGCATGCGAAGGTGTATCCCACCAGTGCTGCGTCGATATGTCTGAGGTTATTAGAGCCAAGAAATATGGCGATGCCCAACAGTCCAGCCAAGGTCAATCCTGCAACCAGGGCCTTTCGTTGTTCGCGTACCATATTGATTCTCCATGAAGGTTAATCAGACTGTATTGCATGGAAGGAATCAAGGGGAAAATTGCGATTCCATTTGTTGCACAACCCTTTGATTATTACTGCATCGCCCTCGTTGGGCTGTATCCTTCTGGTGTGAACAGCAGTGATCACATGTCACTTGAACCTCGGCGAGAGGAATGTTAAGCCGTTTCGCGAGAACATCGGCCATTGCGACATAGTTTTCGTGAACGCCTTCTCCCATTTCAGCATGTTCAACGTACTCGAACGCATCGAGTAGCTTCTTCGCCTCATCTTGATTGAGGATTTGGCTCGCCATCGGGAACAAGCACTTGTCTTCTTTCTGAATGTGTTGGCGCATCAACTTGATGTAAGAGCGAGCATGACGTGCAAAGTCGGTGGTAGAATGACGTTCCACAGCAGTCGCCATGCTCTCTATGCAGAAGCGGCCCTGTTCATGTTCATCGAGCATAACTCCGGTTGGGCCACCTTGTTGAGGCAGGCCGCGTGCTTCCAACATCGGGAAGAGATGCCCTTCCTCTTTGCCATGATGACAACGGTCAGCAAAATTCTGAAAGAAGGCAATGGCCTCGCGAGCAGACTGACTGTCAAGTTGCGATTCGCGCTCAGCTTGAATAGCCAGTTTTTCGAGACAATTTAACACTTGTTCGATCACTCGGTGTTCATTCATCAAGATGTCGGTAGCCTTCATCGCTGATTCCTCCGGTAGTTAGAGTGTAGTTTGTTACGCCGCACATGGACTCTTGCTCTCCGGCGGGAGGCCTTTTTCCGCTTCCGCTTGTAATAGTCTTTGTTGTCGCTGTTGCTCGACTTGTTCCAAAGCGGCACTGACGACCTTCTCAAACCCTTCCGTGTCGGGAACCGCTTCATTTTTCCGAACACCAAGATCATGCAGGCGTATGTGAATATCAACAGACTCGTTGATCTGGGCAAAAACTCCCTGACTACACTCAATCGGACAACCGTCGATTATCCACACTTCACGGTCCTGCAGTTTCTTGAGGAATAACGGTTTGGCAGCCCCAATGCCGGCCAGGCAAGACATTTCAGCAATGCCTCGTTCGGATAACGTTCGCCCCAGTTCATATGCCACTTTGCCGGCGTTTGAGCATCCTGCACAGGCGAAAACAATGGGAAGTGATTGACGCATCAGTTGGACTCCAGCAGGCGGTTAAGTTCCATGTCCATCAGGATGATTCAAATACCCAAGCTCTTCTGACGTTGTGTGTCATTTCAGAAGCAGGAGCAACATACACACCGGAGACTTCGCAAGTATGCTGTGAGGCAATCGGGCTGGCATGTGTACCCAAGTACCAGCTGAAGCCGTTACCTTGTCCTGGCCCAGTACGACTTCAGCTTCGCCTTTCAGGAAATGCATGATGGCCGGTGTCGAGGCAGTATGTTCGGAAAGCTCCTGGCCGGCGGCGAAGCCAAAGAGCACAGCCTTCAGGCGATCATCCTGATGAATGGTACGACTGAGTGTACCGTTTTCTGGAGGATCAATGGCAAGGTCCAGATTGTTCACTAAGGTGCAGGCATTCATCAAATGATCTCCATGTGTCTGCCAGTAAGCTTCTTCGATGTGATACGTTCAACTGATACTTCACAGAGCGGAATAATCGGGCTCGTGGAACGAACCAGCTGGGCAAGAGTCACCCGAGCAAAGGCAGCTTCTGCTGCGGCGTAGACCTTGTCCAGTTCCTGATGCAAGGGGCAGAGTTTCGTGTGCGTGGGCAACCCTAACGGACATTGATGAATCCGTTCGAGGGATGACACAGCATTGACGACATCAAGTATGGAAATAGATCCTGGATGGCGATCGAGTGCATACCCGCCACCTGGGCCTGGCTGTGAACGAACGAGGCCTGCCTGTACCAGATCTTGAAGGACCAGATGCAAATAGCGTCTGGGGACTTTTGTTCGGGCAGCAATCTGGTCAGCAGAACTGGGTTGTTCTGAATTTCGTGCCAACCAGACGGCGGCTCGAAGGGCATATTCCGCGGTTTTGGGCAGCATGTTTTTATCTCGCCGTGCTCTTGAAATAGTACATATCGATATGTAGATTTCAAGTGGCATGGCAAGAATCGCTACCTAGGCGGTCCCTGAACTGTGCCGCAGCCGTCATACGATCCCTTGGATCAAAATGTCCACCTGTGGACGGCGCCATTCCCCTTGACGAGGCAGTCATGCTCAGTGAACAGACCATTGCTATTGTGAAAGCTACTGCTCCCGCAGTAATCGCCCATGCCGAGCCGATCACGCGACGATTTTATTCGTTGATGTTCGAAGGCAACCCTGAGGTAAAAGTATTCTTTAACCAGGCGCATCAGCACTCGGGTACCCAGCAACGTGCCCTGGCAGGGGCGATTTGTGCCTACGCTGCAAACATCGATAACCTGTCTGTCCTGGGCTCAGCTGTTGAATTGATCGCTCAAAAACACTGCTCTCTGGGCATCCAGCCTGAACACTATCCGATTGTCGGGAAGCATCTGCTCCTTGCAGTCAAGGATGTACTTGGCGATGCTGTTACCGATCAAGTGGCAGCTGCCTGGGGGGAAGCCTATGGCTTTCTGGCTGACATCTTTATCCGGCGGGAAGCTGAGATTTATCAGGAACAGGCTTCGGTACCAGGTGGCTGGAATGGCTACCGTCGCTTCGTTGTATCACGCAAGGTGCCTGAGAGTGAGAACGTGACTTCATTCTACCTCGTCCCTGCGGATGGCAGCACGCCGGCGTCTTTCAAACCGGGACAATACATCACGGTTCAGATCGACCATCCGGTCACCCCGACCTCTCCGCGAAACTACAGCCTGTCTGATCGCCCTGGCCTCAAACACTATCGAATCAGCGTGAAGCGAGAGGATCGCCTTTCTCAGAACGCGCCGGAAGGCTTGATATCGAACTACCTGCATGACCGTGTGAACCCAGGCGATCAATTGAAGATCGGTCCTCCTTGCGGAGAGTTCGTGCTTGATCCTGCTAAGCTGGGTGCCAAGCCAATCGTGCTTCTTTCGGGTGGTATCGGCATCACTCCGGTGCTCTCCATGCTCAAGAGCCTCGTCCATCAGAATGTGCAGACGCCTGTGTACTTCATTCATGGTGCCAGGAACAGCCGTGTTCATGCGATGGCTGGTGAAGTACGTCACCTGGCTTCTGAATGCTCCCTTCTGCGTACACACTTCAGATATGACGCCCCGTTGGCGAGCGATCTACAGAATAAATGCTGTGACAGTGCGGGGCTGATTGATGCCAGGCTGCTTGCCCAGATATTGCCAGGAAAAGATGCTGAATTTTACTTTTGCGGCCCCAAGCCATTCATGACTGGTCTGTATCAAGGACTGAAGGAATGGGGAGTAGACGAGAGCCGAATGCACTTTGAGTTCTTCGGCCCCAAACAGGAACTGGCCACCACAAGTTCAGGGGGTACCCAATAAATGATCGCTCACGAGCCGTTTGCCTGAAACAGTACTCGGATTGCACGCACCCATTAGCGTTTGACAAAAATCCCCTCGTAGATCACCGGAGGGCGGTTCGCTAAATGTACCGTTTCTCGTGTTGGCAGATTGTGCTCTGTGAACGGTTCCTTGGTGTCTTGAGAGAAACCCACACGCTCCAATTCTTCTAGAAGCTGATCCTTCGTCAGGAAGCACTGCGGCTCACCATTCCACGATGAGTAGACGAAGGTCTCTTCGGGATCGGGCTGTGCATCGGGTGGCAGAGTATTACGTGAAAAGGTGAACAGAAACAGGCAGGCCCCCGGATGGGAAACTCTTGCTGCTTCTTTGACCGCTTCACGAAAGTCGGTGCCGGATGAAGCCAGATTCCAGATGCCATGGGCAACCACGAAATCGAAGGACTCGTTGCGAAAGGGAAGTGGCACCATGGGTGCCAAGACAAGATCAACAGAGACAGCCGCCGTACCGACCCGTTCTTTCGCCGCAGCAAGCATGGGCGCTGAGAGATCAGTCCCTGTTACCTGAAACCCCATCTGTGCCAATGGGATCGCATTGCGTGCTGCACCACAACCAATATCCAGGCAACGAGTTCCACGTCCGGCTTCCAGGAATCGCTGAGCGAATGCGAGCAGCGTGTTATTAGCCGAGGCGCTAATAAAACCAGCGACAGTCTGGGGATCTTCCCACCGAGGTGACGTTCGGGTCGTCATGCTGCGCCATTCATAAGTTGGAAGTTAATCCATTCCACGCTCAAACTGCTTATTGGCCCAAGTCCAGGCTGCCACGGTACGAGGGAAACCCACCGTATTCATTCCAAGCAAGATGGACTGTTCGATTTCATCCTTGGTTGCCCCGTACTTTAATGCTCTTCTGACGTGGCTTCGAAGGGCTGACTCCAAGCCCGCGCCCACACAGATACCAATCTTGATCAAGGCAGTAGTCCTGGCATCCAGGGAGGCAACCTGCTCAACGAGGGAAGCAATCTGCTCATGAGCTTTCCCTAAGTCTGGATACTTTTGGATGAACTGCTGATATGGCCCGGGAAGTGGAGATGATCCTTTACTTGTCGAACGCTTTGTATTCCTGCCCATGTTAACAATCCTAAGATTTCATTCGATCAGTGCTGATCCTGCCACGCTGCGGGTGAGCTCTCATGTATTTCATGATACTTGCTCACTGACATTTTTCCCGTTCCTGCACGGGAGAGTGGCAGAGATAAGAACAGGGAACCGTTATCCCAGCAGAACAGCTGTTTGCAATCGGTCGGTAATTCTGAGTTGTTGATGCTCCCGAGACAGTCTCCAATCCACCTCTAGGCCTCACTGTATCGAAGCATCGACAATTGCCGATATGGCTAGTTTCATTGATAACGACAATGATGACCAGGCAGCGATTACACGAGCAAGCTCCAAGTCATCGGGGGATGCTAGGGTGATGCACGAAGTATTGTACTTCCTAAATTGATACTGAATAGCAACTTGCGACGAGGCATTGAGGGACTCATAATCCCTTGGTTGCAGGTTCGAATCCTGCTGGGCCCACTGAGTTTTTTGAGCGTATAATGCTGCGATGCAGAGAAGTTATGCAGAAAACCCCCACCCTGCGGTAACAGGATGGGGGCAACGAGCCTTCCTTGGCCACTTGGTTTCTAAGGAGTCTCGTCAATGCCGCATTTCCCTAAGCCCTGGTACCGAACTTCCAATCAGAAGTGGTACGTCCAACTCCACGGTAAACAGCACGATCTCGGCACCGACCGCGACGCCGCGTTCGATGAATATCACAAACTCATGGCCCAGCCCCGTGAGGTGGCTAGTGTCACGGCCGACACCGTCATCGGCATCATCGATCTGTTCCTCGAATGGTGCCAAGCCCACCGGGCTGAAGGCACCTACGTCTGGTACCAGAAGCGGGCCCAGTCTTTCGTGAAGACCATCTCGGCCCGGCTCAAGGTCAACGACCTCAAGCCCTACCACCTCGACGCCTGGCTCAAGAAGCACAAAAAATGGAATCCCGGCATGCAGCG
This sequence comes from Gemmatales bacterium, assembly GCA_046350055.1. Taxonomy (GTDB): domain Bacteria; phylum Planctomycetota; class Planctomycetia; order Gemmatales; family HRBIN36; genus JAEUIE01. Next base: position 3,027,436 of record JAXMBC010000001.1, read on the forward strand.
GGGATGTCTCCTCGCTATCCAGCGGGCCATGAACTGGGCAGTAAAGAAAGGCCATATCGACCGGACTCCTTTGGCTGGGGTGGAGAAGCCTCCCCAAGGGAAGCGGGAACTCGTCATCGATCTTCCCGAGTTCAAAAAAATGCTCTCCAAGATCAGGGATCAGGAGTTCAACGACCTCGTGACCTTCTCCTGGGAGTGCGGATCGAGGCCGCAGGAAATCGTGCGTGTCGAAGCCGTCCACGTCGATCTCCAGCACCAGCGTTGGGTATTACCCTTACTTAAGTCCAAGGGGAAGAAGCGGAATTGCGTGGTCTACTTCACACGCAAAGCGCTCGCCATCATCAAAAGGCTGATGCTGAAACATCCCGAGGGGCCGCTCTTCCGAAACAGCGACGGAATGCCGTGGACGGCCTACGCGATTAGCTGCCGATTTGGGCGACTCAAGAAGAAGCTCGGCGTGAAGTACTGCCTGACGAACTTCAGGCATACCTGGGTGACCCGCAAACTGAAGGCCGGTGTGAACTCCGTGACCGTGGCGATGCTGGCTAACCACGTGGACGGCAGTATGATTGGCCGCGTCTATCAGCACGTGTCACAAGATGCTTCCTACATGCTCAAAGCTGCAAGTGTTTGAGCTTCACTTTCTTGGGTGGAGCAGGCCCCTGCTCCACCATCCGGTTTTCTTCAATAAACAGAGCGAGGTCATCTTCATGGATCCGTTTTCCGCCCTGCCTTTTTCTCCCAATGGCGACATACGGCAAGCGTCCTGATCGCATGAGGTCATAGACCAGGCTGTTGCTGGCGTTAAGGATTTTGGCAACTTCGGAAACCTGCAGGAGTTTCATGGCCCCTTCCTAGAAAGAGGCCCATCCGTGGGCCGTGGAGGTCACACGCTGAACATCATGATGGCCAAGCGCTGATATCGATTTTGGTAATACACCTCGATCATGCGGTTGATGTAGCGGAGTCGGACGATTACAAATCGCCCTCGTCCCAGCATCTGTTCCAATTTGGGCTGCACAATTTTCAGCATGCGATCATGGCTCATGGCTTCTCCTTAGGTTGAGACTGACTGTAAAGTTCAGCTACTTGCCAAATGTGTTTGGCACAGAGTACGACGTCTTTCTGCCCGTCGATGCTGGTTACGGCCGCCTGACGAAGCTTCTTGCACATAAAACATTCGGCGGGCGACGGTAGCACTTGTTTGATCTGAATCATGGCTGGTCCTTTCAGGATCGTGTGAAAAAGTTACGAAGGTTTCCATTCGAGAAGATGCTGCGTCCATGCGCGATCGAGCTGCGGCAAACCTTCACTGTCCAACGCTCGATGTTGCTGGCAATCGGGACAGCGACCGCCACCGTCGGGATCACGGCGGGCGGCACAACAATAGGTGACGTAGGCATCATTGCCGGGTGGAATCCCTAGAGATTCGGCAATGAGGTCTTGGCCTTCCCACTGGTAGGAATGGCGGAACTTCATTTGCAGGAAGTTGCGATGCCCGAACGCTTTGATCTGTTCACTGAGGGGGTTGGCATCGGGAAACGTCAACAACCCCAGTGCTAGATCCGTTCCGGCTGCATCGAGCTTCGTACAATCCGAAAAACTGGCGGCGTCACTGGCAACGATTTCTTCGGCGTCGGATTCGTATCTGCCGGCCAGGACACAGCGGTAGCAGGGGAGTAAGCCAGAATGCCAGAAGTAGAGTTCTCCGGCCTGTCCTCCGGCGTACATTCCGGCGACGATAAACGGGGTGCCGGTGCGAAGACAAAGCCGATTGGCCAGGGCCACCGGCTGATGCCGGTCCACGGCGACATAAAGGAGGTCGGAGTTACGCACCAACTCCAATAGTTCAGCTTCGGGAAAGTCGCAGAAATTTCGGACATGCGTTGTTACCTCCACTGTGGGAAGAATGCGTTGCATCTTTTGCTTGGCTGCCTGGACTTTTGGCAGTCCCAGATCGGCAAAGTCATGGTCCTGCCTGCCGATGTTGTGTTCCTCGACCATGTCGAAATCGATCAGGGTAAACCGACCCACGCCTTGCCTAGCCATTCCCAGAAAAGCTGCCATTCCTCCGCCCAGCCCGATGATGGTGACGTGCTTGCTTTGAAGCAGCGGAATGTTCAAATGAGTGAGACGAGAGAACGCCTTGGGTGTCGTTGTCATGCTGCCTCCTTGACCAAAAGGATGTCCACTGTTTCGGGCTGATCGGGATTGTGCCGGTGTACGATGAACGGTTCGATGGCTCCATCCACAAACAGAGGCATGAAAAACCACTCGGCCCCGGGATTCTTGGCGAAGACGCTTTGCACGAAATCAATGTCGCCGTTACTGAGCGAATTGATCCCATCGGGATGGTTGTGGATGAACCCCTTGGCTTCTCGGCCCTCTGCGAGGGCACGACGAAGAATCTGGTTGAGTTTGACTTCATTGAACTCAAACTGATAACGGGAGCCTTGGCCCCATTGGTCGAAAACGATTTCGTCGATCAATTCATCGTCTCCGGCCGGGCCCAGAAGCATGGCTCCTTGTTCATCCCGGAGCTTCACTAAATCATGGAAAATCTTCTGATAGACCGGCTGCGTCAGTTTCATGCGCAGCGGCGGTTTCATCGCCGTCGCGATGAGCGTTTTGGATTGGGATTTCAGTTCGGTATTCACCCGTTGTTTGAACCGCTTGGAACCCAAGGTTCGCTGCATAAAGCTGGCCAAGGATTGCGGGCTGCCCTTGATGGTCAGATTCATTTCTAACTGCTGCATGGCAGAGGCTCCTTTTGAGAAAAAGGTGAGGCGAACTGTTCGCCTCACCGGTGGCGACGATGTGTCATCGCCGAAGATTACTTCGCGTGAACAGTACCGCGTGGCACTTCGCGAATGGCTGAGTAAACAACATTCTTCATGGCATCTCCTTTCATGGGCTGGGGAGCGTGGCTCCAGACTGGGAAACACGGAATAAAGTGATCAGAAAACGATCACGTTTCTTGTGATTTCTCCATCAATCAGGAATCTCGACTTTCGCTCCGTCGTCGACAAATTTGCCGCTGACCACATAGCGAGAGAATCGTTCCATCCAGTAATAAGCAACAGCCTCGGCCGTCTCGAAGTCACGTGGCTCTCTGCCTTTTCTCACGCAGAGTTGCCCCGTTCCGATCAGGTGATGAACGGTGTCATCTTTGCCGAAGGGATCTTGCGGATGATAGGGGACCCAGATTTCGAAATGCTGCGGCGTGGCCTGCCAGCGGAAATCGATTTGGTAGTGATGGGTATAGCCTGGTCCGTTGGTTTGGTATTCTTTGGTGATGTTGTTCATGTCATGGTCTCCATATGTATTGCTGGTTGTTGCCTGCTGAGCAGGGAGGGCCGGGAGACGGCGAGACAGACTTTTCATTTACGGAGTAAATGGAAAGACTGGATCGGTGGTTTTCCGCACGGGCCCACGATTAAGTACCGGTTTTCGCGACAGGTATCGCTACACGTTTGTCGTCTTGCCTTCGCAGTCTTCCCACGGCTCGTTGCGGCGTAACTTCAGGCGGTTCATCGTGGTGAAGAGTGCGATATGCTTCACTCGTGTGGCTGATGCCTTCAAACGCTCAAGTCTTTTTTCGCTCTGGCAGACGATCAAGATGTAGTCCCTGCACGCACCATAGCGCAACCACTTCGCACGCATCTGCTTTGCGTCCATTCGGTTCGTGTCCAACTCGATCCAGAATCGCAATTGGTCTTTGATCAGGAGGGCATCAGCAATTGTTTTCCCGATCGGGACACTGCGTTCAAAAGCATGTGGCAAGAAAAGCAGACGAAGTTCGGTGAGCAATACTTCATGCTCAAGCATTCCCAGCCTAATTTTTCTTCCACTATAGACAATTTGTGGCCTCCCAACTCCTTTGAGAAGCACGAGCCCGAGAGCACGTATTTTTCGGCGGCGTGCCAGGCGGTTCAATCGTCGATTAGCCTTCTTTCTCGCTGTCTGAGGCGTTCCGCCGGTGAAGAAGAGTCGGGCAACCTGCTCGGCAGTCGCGGGGTGTTCGGAGACGAGGTCGATGATGTCTCGATCACGTTCCTGCCAGCGTACTCCGGCTTGCTGAAAATCCGGCTCAGCTTTTCTCTCAGTTTTGGTATCTGCAGGGAGGGCCATACCCAGGGATCCTTAAGAAGAGGGACAAACTCTTTCCGTGAGCCACGGCCGTCGCGAACGTAACGCCAGCCGGGGGAAAAATGGAGCAATTCGGTCGTGAGTTGTGCGATGGTTTCAGCCCGACTGATGTCTGCACCAGCAAGCCAGTGAAAGCCTGCAGCAATGTCCTGAGCAGCCTTCCTGGCCACGTCGTAACTGGCACACCTGAAGTACTGGTGTTCGCTGCAGTTTTGAAAAATGTTGTCTTCGATTTCTGCCGGAAATGTGGGAGTTTGTGTGATAATTCGAAAGAAAAGTCCGTACTTGCGTGTCTCAGCAAGAGCCTGGCTTTCATGCCGCCCTAAGAGCCCCGAGTTATTCGATTCTTCCAAAACCAATAAGACTGGCGGATTCGGAATGGGGCGATGTTTCACGAAGTCGATGATCTTTAAGATCATGGCACCCATCATCGTGGCTGCCGCTTGTGACGAAATCACCTCTCCACGTTCGACAATCAGAATCCCTTTGGATTGCAAAAAAGCACCCACATCGATGGGAGTACCGGAGCAACGTAAAGCAAAAGCTGGCGAGCCAAAGGTCTCCGATAGTAATCGGGTAGCAGACCCCACCTCCGCACGTAAGGTACGGGGATTCATGGTGCGAATTTGCTCAAACTTCCACTGGATGTTTTCGTCCGTGCAACCTTCCACTAATTGCTCGAACGTTCGCGTACCAGGCATGAGTGCAAAGGGTAATGCACTCAACGGCAGTGAGACCCGCTGCGAGAGCCACAAGTCGAAACTGCTGTTCACCCATTCGTCACGCAAGGGCGATGGCGAAGGTGTGACTTCCCCTCGAGAACGCTGGAGCACATCTTTAAATAGTTGAGCATGACTTTGCTGCTCAAGAACTCTTCAAGCAGGATCACGACGGGTTGATCGTGGAAAAAAATCCCAGCCCAGGGCGTGGGAAGGATCACTGAGATTGTCGTACAGAACTCGGTTAATTGGCGCATGCTTTAACAGGTCGTACGCTGTACTTTTTGTGTGCCAATCCAGCAGCACAATCGCCCCTGGCCACTTGAGAATATCTCGTACGGTAGCCTTGGACTTTCCGGACCCAGTGCCACCGACGATCAAGGTGTTGTACATCATGTCATCAGGTCCTCGAGTTCCTTGAGCATTTTCTGCCGAGCCGCTTCACGAGCGGCCTCACGTTCCTCGGCTGCTAACGGCAATCGATTGATCATCCACAAGTTGTTCTGGTACGCCTTGCGGACGGAGCGAATCGTCTTAACCGGCCTGGCTGGGGCCGGCGGAGTCGGGTATTTTTTTTCCAGCTGATTAGCCAGAAATACACCACCTAGAATGATGAGCCATTCCATGTGAGTTCCTTGGGTGAATGAGAACGTCTTCTACCTATTGCGGGGTGTTGCCTGAGCTGCCGCGTGGACTTGAACCCATAGCTCAATTCTGAAGACCAAGCTACACTCGCGTCACTATGGATTTAGCTCAGCTGACTTGGACGGTGGTGCCAGTACTTTCTGCTCTCGTTGCTCTCGGTCACGCCATCATTATCGTTAGCCTGTCAGCCCACGTTTACGATTGGTTTTCTAACGGCAGCAGTGCCGTTACTGTCTGGATTGGCAGGCATGGTTTAGTGCTGATGTTCATCGTCGCGATCACGGCAATGCTGGGCAGTCTCTACTTCTCGGAAATCTCGGGCTGGACTCCCTGTAAGGACTGTTGGCTGCAGCGTATTTTCATGTATCCCCAAGTGGTCTTGCTCACTCTGGCACTCTGGAAGCGGGATACCAAGATTGCCCCTTACATTCTCGCTCTCTGTCTCATCGGCATGTGCTTTTCTGCATATCACTATTTCATCCAAATGCAGAACATCATTGCCAGCCCCACGAACCCGGCAACTCCCTGCGATGCGAGCGGTGTATCGTGCGTCAAAACTCCGTTCGTGGAGTTTGGGTACATCACGATTCCGCTCATGGCATTCACTGGATTTCTTCTTAATGCAGTCGGGGCAGCAAGCATTATGAAAGTAGACAGGCGTTCTGCATGTTCGTAGTTCCACTTTCTCTCAGCTTGCGATCGGATTAGCAAGCTGACCGTTCTCTTCGACCACAACTGTAGGAATATCAGTAAGTGCTGGCGTGACACTCTGGGTCTGGCCCATCATCATGGTGTAATGTGGCAGATGGCCAGCCTTTTCGAAGACGAGTCGGAAAACTTCTAGATAGGTTTGTACCATGTTGCCATCTATGGAGACAAAGAGGTCGTCATGTGACGAATGAGAGCCATCATTTACCCAAGAGAACAGTGACTTGCAAATTAAACGTTGCTTACCGTCGAATTTTGCACATAACTCATCAGGATTAATGTTTCCGAGGATTCTGAAATAGCTTTCCAAGATCCTTCGCAGAGTATTCTGTAAACTCAAGTTCGATACGTTGTTGCTGCGGACCTCATCCCAAAGAAGCTCATATGAGGTTTTGATGGGGTTGTGGCCATAGCCTTGGACGCGGGATGCTTGGTCCTGCTTACGAATTATCCAGAATGTTTCTTCGTTCAAAGCACCATTGCAACGCTTCGGATTGAAGGTCACTTCTTTGTGGAAATACACATTGTGCGTAAGGACAATGATTTGCTTAATCAGACTCTTCTTCTCGCGAACCTCCGCGAACAGACCTTTGATGAGACTCCCCACGATGAAGAGGATATCACTATCCAGACTAGAGACCGGGTCATCAATAACGACGATCCGATCATTGGTTATGCCACTTTCGCTTATGCTGCCTTTCAAGAGGTGATAGAAGTACAGAAAGGTGACGAACGTTTTCTCGCCTTCACTCAAGGTCTCCTTGGCTGTAGTGCCATCTGCACGTATCAACTTGTAGGTCGATTCAGTCTCTCCTTCAGAGAGGGTGAAACTTCTAAAACCAAAGGAGGTTAACAATTGGTTGACCGCATCGATTGTCGGCTTCACACTCGTCATGCGCTTTTCCAGTTGCCGAAGCTCTTTCTTCTTAGCGTCCAACTTATCTTGGATCTCTTTAGTCTGCTTCTTTATCGATTCAATCGCCTTGCTGGCTGCTGATTTTTTTTGTTGATAGTCCTGAAGTTCCTGCTTCAACTCTACGTCCAATAAATACTTCCAGACTTGAGCCGTCAGTTCAGTTCTCTCGGTCGCGTAATTGGCGACGATACGATTGTGTTCTGTGATGAGTTGGTTTGCAGACTTTATCTGCCTAGAGATACCTTCCACATTTGATCTAAGAGAAGTGAGCGTAATGACCGAGCTCGGCTCCTTCTTTTTGTTTTCAATAGCCTGTATGTTCGCTCGAATGGTAGCATCCACTACCTGTTTTTCTTTTGCTAGAGACTCAGCATCTAGGTATTTCGATCTCGATGCAATGATCGAGTTAAGATAGCTTTGGTAACTCGTTGCGGAGGTTTTGTAGTTGTTTTCGAGATTGGTGATCGCCTCCATGTCATTCATATAAGCATCGTCAAAGTAACTCGTGAGTTTCCTTGCGAAATCATCGCTGGTCCGTTCCTGACAAAACGGGCAGACCTTGTCATTCTTATCAAGGAAAACACGACCCTCTTTGACCCAGTCGCTATTGCCCAGCCTCTGAATCATCTCAGCAATGTCGACATCCGTGCTACCAATGACTTTCTTTTGAAGAATCACAGACTGCTCATGCTGCAACAGCAAAGTACAATCGTGATCAGCTAAAATCGCAATGGCGACTTGAGAAGGGCCAAATATGGTCTCAGCCCGTTTTTGGAGATCGGCGAGGGACTCGGACTTCGCCTTATTAGAAAGTGATTCTTTGAGGACTCGTTCCTTGAACTTGTCAGTACTCTTAAGCACACCTGCGAATGCTTCATGGAAGGCAGCATCATGTTTATGTTTTTGAGCCCAACACTTATCGCGAAATGAGCTTTCCAGCACGGTCAGCTCGCCTAGCTTTCCACCACGTCCATCTTCTCCTTGTAGCGACTTCGTCAGCGCTACGATATTGCCATTGAATTCATCAACTTTGGATTTAGCAGCCGCGATCTGTGTATGTAGATCAAGCTGTTCCTCGCCAAGCGTGAAGATGCCTGGCATTTCAGTGTTTTGAAAAAAGTTACGATCAACAAAATCGCGGTTGTAGACCAATGCTTGTAATTTGGCTCCGTTTTTCCATGTCACAGTACAATGGGGATAGTTACTTTCGTTCGCAATGACTCGAGAAATGGTTGTCTTTCCGCAACCATTTGTACCATAGACAAAATTGAATTGAGATAGATTGATCAAGCTCTGGGTGGAATCCCCAAAGGTAGCAACCTTACAGAGGTGAATCGAAGCGATCATAATTGCACTCTACATTTCCCTTCAGTTCGAATGCTAGAAGACCATCAGTCTTCCTGCAGACTCCGTAGTCCATCACCCTTCCATGACGCTGACGATCAAGTGAAGGTTCAGCAATTTGAATCTCTCACCAGATAAGGTCAGTCTTCCATAAGAAAACTACAATGCGAAGCCGAAACCTCAAATCACAATCCGCTCAATTTCGTCCAAGCTCACTTCATCCATTGTTCTGTCATATAACTTGGTCGTTCGCGGCGATTCGTGGTTAGCGATCTGCTGGGCCTTTTCCAAAGTGCCTCCATTGCTCAAATACGTTGTGATGCCCGTGGCCCGAAAGCTGTGACAGCTGATAGAGTCGGGGAGACCTGCTTGGGCTGATCGTCGTTTGATCATCGCCAGTACTTCGCGTCTATCGAGGCCTTTGTCCTGTAGCATGCCATTGCGATTTACCCTGCGAAAAAGGGGAGTGTTCTTGGCGTGGCTGATTCCGGCCATGGCACTGTATGCATCAAGATACTCCTCCGCTTTATGGTGCATGGGCAGGGCATGCACTTTTCCACCCTTTTCATGGAGACGGATCCAAGAGCGTTTGCCCTGCTGGTAATAGTCTGAAACCTGTAAGGCAACTACAGCACCGACGCGAGCGAAACTGTAGATCATCACGCCAATGAGAGCCCGGTCGCGAAGTCCAACGAGTGTCTTTGAATCGATTGATTCCATCAGCAATCGTGCATCATCGACTGAGAGAACCGGCGTTTTTCCCCGCTTAACGACGTGCTTGGGTCCTCGAACGGAAGCCGCTGGATTAAACGCCATTGATTGGCCCACCACTAAATAGTCAAAAAGCATTCGCAGTGCAGCCAGGTGCAGTTTCACGGTGGGCTTCGAGTGTGTTTTACTCTTCGTTTCGATGTAGGCTGCAATGATGTAAGGATCGAGGTGATGGAGTTCCAGCTGCCGGCGTTCACAAAACCGAGCGAATTGCCAAGCAACTCGGCTGTATGCCTGTCGCGTATTTCGGTTCCGAATGTGTGCTGTGAAAAATTCGATATATCGCCGCCAGGCTTTCTCACCCGCCTCCAAAAAAAGCGAGGGGACAACCTTTTTCAACTGCTCGGGGGATTGCTTGGTGAGTGGAACAAGAGCACGTTCTGGCATGTAGACCAACAGTACTCAAATTACCGGCATCAGGCCACTGGCTATTGATGTCACGAAAAAAGCTCGCCTTGTCGTAACGAGCCCTGGTGCTGTTCACTTATGGCCATCGCTCGTTTTCGTTCCAGCTGTATAGCAGCCTCTTCCAATGCTGTTGAGATTCTCGGTTGTGATCGCTGAGAACTATTGAGTGTAAAAGTCACTGCATCGTGTAGCTCATCGACTTTGTCCAAAATCCCTGCCAGGATTTCTCGATCATGCTGGCGTTGCCTTTCCAATTCTTGAACGTCATACATAAGCCCCTCTAGGCGTTCCGATATCAGCGATCGACGTGGCATGGCAAGTAATGAGAATGTGGCCCAAACTAGCAGTGATAAGCATACAACTCAACGTGACTGAGGCATGTATTGAGTTCGTGTACACTCCAGGCATGAATGACTACGTTCGCATTTTTAAGGCCTTCCACATGGCCAACGTGGAATACATCGTTGTTGGGGGAGTGGCCATGAACCTTCTGGGCTATCCACGATTCACAGGTGACATCGATGTCCTCTTGGCTCTCGACCCGGAGAATCTCCATCGTATGTCAAAGCTTATGAAGAGGCTTGGTTACGAACAACGACTCCCTGTGGCCGTTGAGGAACTGGGGGACGAGAAGAAGGCACTCTACCTCATCAAAGAAAAGAACCTCATCGCGTACAACTTCCATCATGCTCGCAAGCCGCAGTATGGCATTGATGTAATCGTAGGGGAGTCCCTGAAATTCAAAAAGTACAAGAAGCATGCACACCATTTAGAAGCGGATGGTATACCGATTCCCGTGGTGTCTATTGACGATCTCATCTCCATGAAGCGCAAATCTAAGCGTCCAAAAGATTGGGAAGATGTCCAGGCTCTGCTAGAATTGAAAGGCTTATGAAACGAACCCGAACATCGTACGGCATCGATCGTGAGTACTTGCGGGCAAATAAGAGCAGCACACCCCGTCAGAGGCTAGCATGGCTTTCGGCAGCTGGGGAATTTGCTCAAATGCCTAAAACGCATCGAACCGGTTTAGACTCAAAGAGGAAATAAGACAATCGCTAGCCCGGACGACCAATCCGTACGGCGTCGCACTTTTCGCCCGTTCTCAATCCGGCTGTCATATTTACGATTTCGCCGTTGCGTTGCTTCCCATTAGGCCCATGAAAGACTGCAGGGGCTGTGTGGGCCTCAATAAGCTGCTTCAGGGAACCATAGTGACCAAAACAAGGATCAAACTCGGCTGACTTTACCGCTTCTTCAACCCATGATTCCGGCAATGGTGAATAAACATCCTTATAGCACCATTTGACAATATGGCGATTCAAGGTTCGCGTTTCAGAGAATCCGAGATTACGTCGTTCTAGCCTAATGCTTCCTAGGGGATTCTTTTTTCTATGGCTCCAGAGCAGCCCTCGGTTATGAGAAATAGGAAACCAAACTCGAGTATCCGGGAGTTCCAAACCTGGGTTGTTTGGCTGTGCCGAGGAAAGGAACAAGACTGGATTGTCGCTTGTTAGGAAAAAACTATTCCGGTGAGAATGACATAATGCAAATTCCATGCGAGCAAGCTGTTCACCCACTATTGCCATATCGCTGGGTGAGGAGAAGCCGAGCTGACGCCAGTTTTCCTCACCAACATCTACAAATAGTTCGCCATTCAAGACTGCTTCTCGATCAGCCTTCAATTGGGCCGTGGCTTGGTCACCATATTGCTCCTGGTAGTATGCTTTCGCCTTTTCAGTGTTCATCCGGTTGAACAAATCTGCCTGGTAGCTCAGAAGAGTAATCATCGCAGAGTTTTGGATTTGGACTGGGGAACTCCACCAAAGAAATGCTGCTGCAAGTATGAGCTCACCTATTTCCTGAGTATTTGGCAGGTAGGAATCATCGAAGATGCACTTGGCGAGTGGCCCGGCTGTTGCCTTACCACTGGCGAACACTTGAGATTCAATTGTCTTTCTTGCTTCATCAACCTTGTTATTCACTTCGCTTCCATCTTTCTGGAGAAAGAACGAATCAGCACAGCCAAGACGCTTAGTGCCTTTGGCCTTACGGATTCCCTGCGCACGAGAATATGGGTAGAGGACTCTTTGCCCAGAAGTGGAATGAACGAACCGATCTAAATACGCTTTAGTGATGTAATGCTGATTGTCACTCATGGGGCCTCCGAGCCGTGCGTTTCAACTTGTGCCTATGTAAGAGATAGAAACCCTGATTGAGGTTCGTTGTCAAGTTGTAAGGTTAATGCCAGAATTCCATTCTTGCCGAGCGTAATCGACTCGTTTTAGAGCTAACAACTATTCGCTATTCCGCACTCCCATAAAGGACATTATGGGATACTCAAAAGCCTATGATCATTTCGATTGCCAAATGCTGTTGTTTCTAAGATCAATGTGTTTGCGATACGCAGTGGGTGTTATTCATCAGCAGATATCATCATGCCACACTCCCCTCTCTCGTCAACTAGACATCAAATGGCCCCTTGTTTGTGCACAAGGGGTGTCTTCCGTGACTCATTCTGGTGGATGTTCCAGCAACTCGGGATCGAAGCTATCGTCCTCGAGTTCTTGACCAGGTAGAGGAGTGGAGTGGATGAAATCATGTGCTGCTTGGAGTGCCAGCATCAACGACGGGATGTCCGTTGAACGCAACGAAGTTGAGTCTTTCCACTCCTGCGTCTTCGGATCACGATACCGCCGTGGGGCGATAGTGATGGAACGGAAGTACCGGGTTCCTTCGGGTAAGTCCGCTTGGTTCAACCACACGGCCACTCCGAGTCCTCCGGGAAATGGGCCCCATTTTCGTTCGGGCTGGCGAGGGGCAGTCGCCTTCTTCGTACTACTGGCTGCCATGGCAGCGTCTCCTACTTGTGAATGAGCCGGTCGAAGACCGTCCTGCCTCGATATGAAGCAGGAAAGCATGGTGTTCCTAGAAAGGGAATTGCGCAAGCTCACAAAAAGCCTCATTCGTATGGAATGAGGCTATGTGAGCACATGCTCAGATACATCAAGTGGCTCCTTCGCCGATACCCATGCGTTGTGCAACCAGGACGAGGTAGTACGTCACGCATCCGTCTCCGAAGGCATCCGTTTCCACTTCGTAGCTCTCTCCACAGTTGGTGCATGCAACGTGCAGCGAGATATCATCGAAGTCGACGATTTCTAGTTGATGCTGGCAACTGCGGCACTGGCCGTCCTCAAGGTTCACGAGCATAGCTCCTCCTCTCTCCCCTGGTGCTTGGCTTGTACTTGGGAAAGCGGTTGCGGGGTGAAGCCAAGGTCGCGTTCAATCCGTAACCCCAACGGGCCAGCACTTTCCTCAAGTTCCGTGAGAGAGAAATAACCAAGTTCTTGTTCCAGCCCCACGACCCATCCAAAGAAGAGTTTGTCCTTCGGATCGAACTCGATGGCGTACCAGGTCCAGGAACTATCGGGGGTAAAATACTTGGCCCAAACCATAGGGTCGGGCGTTTTTTCAGCCGCATACAGAGCCGGAATCTGTGTGCGTAGCGTCTCCGGCATGAGGTTGTGTGCCTCGTGCATGGTTTATCCTCAGATGGTTTCTGGATGATCAACAGGGAACAGTAATGTGGGCGAGACGGCAAAACTCCCTTGTCTCGTCCCAGGTCAACTGGCGAACGTAATATTCTCCAGCCCGCCTCCAGAAAAGACTTAAAGGCTCGGCACCCTCGGCGAAGGCGAAACCTCCTTGTCCCATCCAGTGTGGTGGAAGGCAACCTAAGAAATGCTCAAACACATCTTCGGTTATTACGTTCACGCATCCCGGCTTGCGAATGCGAACAATCATCAGCGGCCAATTTTCTATGGATGGATGGGGAATGACCTCCCCACTACGCAGTATTGCGAGATATGCCGACAGGTCTGTGGGCATGGAACTCCTCTCAGTTGGGATCCACAATGATGCAAATGAGCAACGCTCAAACGACCCACTGGAATCAGTGAGCGAAGAACATTGCCAGAGTTTTGAAACGGAGAATAGTTGTTGAATCGAGGAAAAGAACTGCTGCGTAATAACTTATTTCCATTTCAGAATCGACAGGCAACTCCTGAAACGAGGCCAAAATACTTGGTCACCTATTCACAGAACCTCTTCGTGCAGTAGGAAGTCTATTGCAGGTAGAGCAATCAATGAGTCCTGGCCGGTCAGAGGAGAATAAGCAATGCGTCGTCGAACAGAAAATGTAACAGCAGTCACCCTATTGTTGTTCCTCAGCATTCTCGCTTCCTTCCAAGGGTGGCCAGCCTATGGGCAAGATGTGAGTAAGCCTGCAGTGGTAATGCGGGAGTGGGAAAGCCCGACAACCGCCTTGGCAACACTGCAAAAACTAGAGTCTCAGGCAGGGAATGTCCTGGTTGTTCAAGGGGAAATGGACACGCTCATCGCCAAAGATGGCGGCGGTGCCTGTGCGACGGCGACCGGGGTGAACGCTCTCCTCACGATCGGTTACATGGCCGGACTGGAACCCAAGGTCAATCCTTACCGGTTGGGCTTGGCCGCCATCGACGCCCAGCCCAACCTGCTCCACGGCAGGGTGACCAACGCCGGCCTGGTAGAACTCATTCGCCAAGGCCAGAGCCAGCTAGGTACTGTGACACTGGATGTCGATGTTCACTCGGCTCCCAACTCCAAGCACGCTACCGAGAAGCGATTCTGGCCAGAAGCGGAGGGGCCTAATCTCAAGATCATCCCCCGACAGCTGAAAGTGCTAAGTTACACCGTCACCGAACAAGACGGCGCTGTTCTGGGGCGTCACTTTGTCCTGCTCAAGGAGAATGTGAACAACCTGATCACGGTTGTCGATCCGACCGGTCCGACCAAGGACCGCCAGTATGTATTGGAATACCGGGCCAGTACCAAGGATGACCCAGCACGGATTTTCCTTCTCAATCCGGCAGGCAAACCCGCGCGAACTCGGGTCTTTGAATTGAACACCGTATTCACCGTGACCATTGTGAATGGGGTCTCTCCTCTCGATCCGCACTTGCGAGATGAAGTCGCTCTGGTTTATGTGAAACAGCATATCGCTGATACGGCGAAACTGCTCAAGGGCAGGAAGGAATATACTTCGCCCCGACTCTGGCGGGAACAGACGGCTTATTTTGGCTTACCAGGCCTGGACATCCCCACCAAGCATGGAGGAGCAGGATGGTCGGCAGTTAGGACCCTCGAAATTTTCCGCTACGCCGGGGAATTCAATTTGAATTTCCGTGACATCGTCGGCGGTGCACATGCTCGGGCACTCCTGCACAGCGAGGAACCAAAAGTGCAGGAGATTGTCCGCCAGGTAGCCAGCGGCAAAGGCTACATGGCCATCGCGATCACTGAACCGACTGCCGGCAGCGATGTTTCGGCAATCAAAAGCACCTCCAAGAAAGTCGAAGGCGGGTATCTCTTGACCGGAACCAAACGGTTTAACGCACGCCTGGGGCAAGCGACGCACGTCATCCTCTTTACGCAAGGCACCACGGGCGTACCGGGAAAGCTCAGCGTCTTTGTCGTTCCTATCAACACGCCTGGGCTCAAGATTGAAGAGTTAACGGCCCATGGACTGACAGGAAATTCGTTTGGCGGCGTCAGTTACGAAAACTTATTCGTTCCTGATTCTCACTTGATCGGCAAAGATGGCGAAGGGCTGCGCGTATTCTTCAATCACTTCCTGTACTGGCGTTTGATGCAAACAGCGGCGGCTATCGGCACGGGTCAGGATGCCTTGCGACAAATGGCCCAGCGTATCGAAAAGCGAGAAGCTTTCGGAGCCCCGATCGGGAGATTCACCCATCTACAGCAGCCGATCGGACAGTACACGACTCAGCTTCAAATGGCCTATGCTCTGGCCAGGCAAGCGGCGGAACTGATAGATCGCGATGACTACCGAGGCGCTCACGCGATCATTTGCGGACTTAAAGCTGAAGGCGTCGAGATTGCACTGCAGGCGGTGGACGCCGCTATGAGGGCTTTTGGAGGTGAAGGATATTCCACCGAAGTCGATTTAGGAGATCGCCTTAAAGATTTGCAGGGACTGCGGATTGCCGATGGGACAACCGATGTCATGCGCATGGAAGTGGTCAGGCGAGTCTACGGGGAGCAGTTTTGGAAAATGGCGGTACAGTCAAAGGAGTAAGTGGACTATGAGCGAGCGGCGTGGGTGTAACGCCGCTGCGAAACCCGCCGAACAATATCTGCCCTATCCTCTTGCAATCCCTTCCTTGGGGCGAGCGTCGTCATTGAAAAGGGGCGACTAGGATGCCCGTCAATCAACAGCCGTGTGTAAGCGTGATACTTTGGTAATCGCATGAGGTCCTGCGGAGTGGTATCTCCACCCAACTGCTCCGCCAGAAGTTCTGCGTCTTTAGCACCACATTCAAAGCAGACCATGGAGCCGACGTTCCCAAATAGTGCATGAAGTGTTGCTTCGTTTAACTGGGCCAGGTACTGATTGGCGACGGTGAGTCCTAACTTGTACTTGCGGGCTTCGCTCAGGATCGTGGCAAATGAGTCGGTGGCAAAATTCTGGAACTCATCAACATAGAGATAGAAATCTCGTCGAGCGTCTTCGGTAATATCAGACCGACTGAGTGCTGCCATCTGGATGTGCGTAATTAGGAGGGCGCCCAGGAGTGACGAAGCATCTTCCCCCAATCGACCTTTGCTCACATTCACCAGCAACACTCTCCCTTGATCCATGATCTCACGCATCTTCAGTGCATTCGCCGGCTGACCGATGATATTGCGTAGCTGTGGAGAAAGCGTGAACTGTCCGATCTTATTCTGAATGGGGCTGATAGTCTCTGCCTGCAGTTTGGGCGGAATGCGAGTGAACTCCATTTCCCAAAAATCACGAACGGTCGCATCCGTGCAATGGCTGAGGACCGATTTGCGATACACCGAATCAATCAGAAATCGCTGGGCCGAAAGGAGCGTCGTGTTCGGACAATCAATCAATGCAAGCAGGGAGTTCCGGAACACGTACTCTAACCGGGGGCCCCAGAACTCCCCGAAGATCTTCTTGAACGCTGTAAGAATACCCGACACGACAAGTGGCCTCTGCTCTGGTCGTGGACAATCCAGCATGTTGAACGCGACAGGATGAAGAGAATCCGCTGCGTCGAATAGGACGATATCATTCGTGCGATGAGTGGGAATAGCATGGAGAACTTCCTCGACCAGATCGCCGTGGGGGTCGATCAGGCATAGCCCTTTGCCCATTTTCAGATCGGATTCGAGAAGATGACGCAACAACGTGGTCTTGCCCATGCCGGTCTTCCCCAAGAGTGCCACGTGCCGCAATCGATCACTGGGACGGATGGCAACGGACTTCTGCATCCCGCGAAAGCATGCCCTCCCCAGTTGCGCAGCATCGGGCTCGCGGGCAGATGGCAAATGCAGGGGCGGCTCCATCTCCCGCCATTCCACACCCTGGAAAGCCGGAGCTTGTACGGTTTGACTGGGTGGATGCCAGAGCGTGGCAATCTCAGCAGCGGATAGTAGGAACCCCCTTTTGCTCAGCCACTTTCGACCACGGCGGCGGCGGCGAACAGGACCAAGAAAGAACTTGGCAAAGGGAAATCGCTGGAACAGGCCAAGCGTTCCCCCAAGGGCCTCTAGGGCCTGCTTGGCTTGTGCGTGCTTGTCCTTGGGAGCTGTCACTTCAAGAAAAAGCCGTGTCTCATACAGTTGTCGCTGGAGTTTCTCTCTGGCTGTAAGCCATGCGTCGTCTCTGTTATGAAGCAGTTTGGATGTTGGACTAGCATGGTCCTGGCTGGAATGTGGAAAGGCCGCGGCAAGAAGGCGGGAGAACAGTCGCTCCACATAGTTATTGGAACAAGCCCATTGCACAGCACGAGCAAACCACCAAGGGGTGAAGGCAGAGAAGACGGTGATCGAGCGATGATAGATGCGTTCGAAACGATCAAGAATAGCATGGCTAGCGGGACGTATCAGGATGCGAAAGCAAGGCTGTAACCCCCATTTGCACAATTCATTTAGCGTAAGTAGCAGAGAAGCGAGTGGATCTGCGGTCGTCCTGTTCAGCGTATCTTCAAATTCCGGATACCTTTTGATCGCGAAGAGATCGCCGGCCAAGCGGGCTTCTGCAGTGAGCACAGCTAAATCGCGCGGTTGGTCCAAGGCATCGTCTTCGGTAATTTGGCAATCAGGATAAGCTGCAAAGACCTGGCTCTGAAACAAGGGTCGCAGGGTTTCAGGCATTTTCGCCTGAAGGCGTGTTTCGTTTTTGCTGCTATCCAGTCGTAGCTCCAACGGTGTTTGCCAGTGCCCGGCCTGGTGAAGGCTCGATAGTATCTGCTCCATATACAAGGGACTGCGTTTCTGACCTGTGGGCGTTCGTACAAGCAGGATGGGCATAGCTCAAGTGTAGATATGTCGGCTGCTAACCGGACTACCGGCGATTAAGATTTGTCGCCCAGTGCTTGAGCAATTCCTGAACCTAGATACGTTTGAACCAGCTTCCGATCAGAGAGAGAACGTAACAATCCAACGTATTGCTATCGAAACAATTGACCTTGAACGAAGTCGGATTTTCTCTGTCGCCACTGGCTGCCCCAACCGGAGAGAATGTATACAAGTTCCACTTTGTCGCCTGCTGCTGGCAAGACGTCAACGAGCCCGATAGTACCTCCACCGGGTTCGGCATCATTCACAAAAACCAGAAGCCCCAACAATTGTGAAGAGAATTTCTCTCGTAATTCTGCGCGGAGGGTTTCGAGTCGCTCGATGAAGATACCGGTAACTCTTGAGCCGTGCTCCGCTGCTTCTAGGGAAGCCTCTTCAATTATTGCATCATAGCCTTCGCGATGCAGCCGTTCGAGAACAATTCCAAGCAGGCTATTCGCAGGAATAGACCGGTCAGCGGTTCCGGTGTCGCAACTCACCTTGAGATTGAACATCTGGTCATTACTACATTCTTCCTGCGTGACGAGGAACTGAAGGACTTGGCATATACCGACAAGGGAATCTTTGGGTGCAAGGCGAAGTAACGAGAGATGCTTATCAGCAGCCTGGATCGGTATTTTTTCAACAACAGTGCGGTACTGTCCCCACAGTCTCACTCGTTCATTAGGCTGGGCTGACGCTCGTTTCCCGGGCGTGCCAGGCTTTGTGCTGCGGTAGATTACAGTGTGTGGTTTCGTATTCGAGATTTCATCGTATTCTTGCCTACAAGGATTCTTGTCCTTTAAGAAGTGATAAGGGTATTGTTTCCCTTCTTCATAGCTGATTTGCGACGGCTTCTCCGTACTTTGCTCGATAATACGCTCTAGGGTAAATCCAGTCTCACAGAGTATCTCGGTCACATCCCTAAAAGAGTAGATGAGTGGTGCAGTGTTCTCTGCCGCTGCCTGGGAAGTTCCGAAAGGTTCAAGATCCGACCGGGCACTCGCATTCTGCCAATCACTGTGACGAAAATGTTGCAAGGGATGGGAAAAGCAAAATACGAGTGAACCTCCTACGCTCAGCCGATTATAAATGCTATTCACAACGGAACGAAACTGATCAACCGATTGTAGATACTCTAAGGAATAGACCGAGAGCACTAGATCGTAATGCCCTTCAACAAAATTTGAAAGTTCTCGCATGTCGCCGATTGTCCAGCGAATGTGATCGGCGTTACTCAGCACTCTTTGACAATTTCGTCGAGCAAATTCAATCATGTGTTGCGAAATATCAACACCGAAACAAGACGCACCGCTTGTTGCCAAGGTAATGAGATTCTCGCCCATTCCACACCCCACCTCAAGCACTCGGAGCGGTTTCTGCGGAGTTATCGATGGCAAGAGACGAAGACTTTTCTCTCCGGGGGCAAGCCAACCATAGTGCACCTCATCGGTCGAGATTTCCCAAGTTGCTGCATAGTCTTGGCAGTACTTTAAATCGTTCCAATTCTGACTAAGCATTCTGCAACACCAGTACTTAATTATTAACAGAGACTACATGCCTCATTATGATCCTTGGGGACGGCACAAGCCACAAGATTTGATCATAATGCAGTTTCCTGAATAGAAACCTAGCATGAAAAATCGTTACCGACTTAGGAATTGCCCAGTGAGGTTTTAAATCAGGGATTCCCAATGTTTCCCCGCCCCTTGAATCTGCCTATCTCGCAGGGCGGGGCTTGCTAGGGCCGCAATGTCCAAAGGAAGGTTCCGGTCCCTTCAGCATAGGAGTGATTCCAAACCGCATGCCGTATCAGTGCGACACCATCGTACATCGCAATGCAGAGGGCGCACGGGCTGACGATAGAGGGAGCGGCGAGATCGGACGTTGCCGACGCTCATCCCGAAGGAGTGAGGGCCACGGCAAGGTGGTCATCGTAACTGCTCAAAGAGGAATCGGCAGTTGGCAGATGGGCGTTCTTCTGTCTCGCTCCACTCGGATGGCGAATGGGCAGGATCAGGGGCACTTTTCTCCCGTGGTGATCCAGAAAACAAGGCGTCTCTAATGCATCTGTCGTGCTTAGGAACGAAGGTAGAAACGTGCCGCACACGAGGCACTTCTGAGTATTGGTTAATAGCTGAGCGGAGAGATGAAGGATGTGCCTGAGACGATCTTCACTCTTGGTAGTGACCACCAGGACGCGGAACCGGTCCACAGAGGTCGCGGCATATCGTTCGTAGAGGCGAAGCTTTCGCGACCAGGTATCCGGGGCTGCTGTCGAACGAACACGCTCGGTGGAGTTGTCAATCTCCAGATAATAACGGAAGTACGCACCTGACTTAAGTCGCAGCTGAAAGCCGGCATCGGGGTGAACCGCATCCTCTCCGTTGCGTAGTACGCACAAATGCTCCCGTTCGTATTCCAGGAGCGTGTGCTCCTGGCGTCGAGCCTGGACGATGAAGTGAACAAGGAACTCTGCAAGATAGAAAGCATGGGCCTGACGGCTGACCGAGAGTTCACTGAAGGCACGTTTGCTGGGCGGGAGTGCATCGGGGCCGCGAAGGAGTGCATATCCTTCCGGGCTCAGCAGATAGTAGGCAGGAGAACCTGGTCCAGCGATGGCATAGCGGAATTGGCGAATCCGTTTGGCGGCAACCAGCACCTGGAGGCGCTCACGCACACGCCGTTCGTCGGTAAAAGGCTGGGGAAACGTCTGACTTAGAGTGAGCAGCTGAAATGCTGTCAGTGGGAAACGTTCTAAGGCAGCTAAGATGTCCAAGTCTCGGTCGGTGACGAGTGGCGTCATAGGTTTTGAAGTATGTGTGCGCTCACGATATCATCCGGAGCATTGTTCTTCCCTTGCAATGACTCCTGAGAAGTCTCGCTATATCAACGTTGATGAACTCATGCCGAAAGTATCGCTGGAACAGATCTCCAGTTATTACGGCATGACGCTGCCCGAGCTTAAGCGGATCGGGCAGGAGACGCGAACGGCTTGCTTTCTCCACTGTGGCAAGCAGTCCAAGTCAGGGGATCGAGCCCTGGCCATCCAAGAACAACATCCAGCGAAACAGTGGCATTGCCACCAGTATGAATGTCACAGGTCCGGCAATCTTGTTTCCCTTCTCGATCTCGTCAAACCTGGCGATCACATGAACGGCCGACCCAGGGGAGAACGCTTCAAAGCAATTGCCCATGATCTCCAGGAAATGGCCGAAGGCCGGAGTACGGAGGCGTCTGGTCCTCCCGCCACTCCGCAGATTCCGCCCCCTCCCCCTACTCCACCTCGTAACCTCCCACTTAAAGATTCGCCGAACGAACGTGCCCGTACCCTGACGGAACTCGACACTAAATTACTCGTTGACCCCAAGGACATGCCACCGAAGGTCTCGGCCTACTTCCGCCGCCGCCCATTTCTCTCTCTTGAGGCGTGCCGGTCTTTCCGCCTGGGCTACTTGCCTCGCGACACCGGTGAAGACAAAAGCGGTGGCACTCTCCGGGGCCACATCGTCTATCCGTATCTCGACGAACAAGGCGAAGTCCTCTGCTGGTTTGGACGTGACCCGGCCTTTGAAGAAAAGCAGGCTATCTGGATCGCTGGCGACAAGACCGGGAAAGAACCAGAGAAGTTTCACTTTGTGAAAGGGTTTATGAAAGGCCTTGAAGTTTGGGGCCAAGAACGCTTGAAGGAGGAAGCCAACCGAACCGTTATCCAGCAAATCGGGTTGGTAACCGTCGAAGGACCAAACGATGTCATCAATTTGGCGAGCCTTGGCATCCCATCGATAGCCATCTGCTCCAACATTGTCACGGAGGCACAAGCTGAGAAAATCGCTCACTTAGCTCGTACCTACGGCAACGGTATCATCAGCCTCATGCTCGACAATGACGAAGCAGGCGATAACGGCATGCGTCGATCGTTACCGCTGCTTGCCGCAGCTGCTCCGACACGACTTCTGTGGAGTAGAGATAGTCAGCAAGAGCAATTTGTAGACCGTCAGCCGGAAAGCATCACCCGTGAGGAATGGCATCTGCTCGACTCAGCACTTCGATGCCAGTAACAACCTGCGTTGGCTTCTAAAAATGTACCTGTCATACTCCAGCCATGAGGGTTTTTGCAGTCGTACTACTTGGACTGCGTGTCATCATCGGCACTGACCTCCCCCATCTCTATCAGATGAATGTTGATGCTAGTGTTTTAGTTAGCAGTAATGAACAATTGACTCGTTCTGGCTCAGCCGACTTCGGGCATAGATCATCTACTTGCAATGGATACGGCAGTATTTCTGGCCCAGGTAACCAGCAAGCTCTTGCACTGCTGCGTCTTGCAGCTGGTTGCGGCAATGCCGGTATCGAGAGAATGATGTCAATTCCTTCGCCGGCAAAAGAACACTGCTCGGTCCTGCATCAAGTATGGCAGATGGCCTGGTTCCAAGAAAAGCAAGCCTCACAGCTCCATCTTGAAACGAGAATGGTGGCTGACAGTTCCCTGCGGCGGTCGGTGGTACGGCGTCAGTAGAAAGGATGGAGACGTTCTCTACTTTTGTTCCATTTTATCTCATGTCATCCAAATCGATTTTTACGGAAAAAGCTCCATCTAAACTGAACTGGTTTGCAATCTCGATGGGCCTGATAGGCCTCATCCTGGGCTATGCCATCGCGTCAGGGTTGCCCGGCGTTTCGGGTAGATCGAATAGAAACGAGCTGGCACAAAACCCTGTTCCGCCTTCGGTGCCTGCACAGCCCAAAGAACCGGAAGCCGTTCAGAATCTTCCGCCGATTGATCTTAAGCAAGAGCACTACCGGGGCGACCCCAACGCCTCGATTGCGATTATTGAATACTCAGACTTTGAATGCCCGTTCTGCAAACGTCACCACTCCACCATGCAGCAACTCATGACGCAGTATCCCAAGGATGTGCTTTGGATCTACCGACATTATCCGCTCGGTTTCCATGCCAACGCACAAAAGGAAGAGGAAGCAGTTGACTGTGCAGCCGACCAAGGCGGCAATGATGCCTTCTGGAAATTGGCCGACATCATCTTTGAGAAGACCACCAGTAACGGCACAGGCTTCCCTCTCGATCAATTGCCGGTGGCGGCCAAGCAAATCGGACTCGATGCAGCACGTTTCCAATCCTGTCTCGACAACAACACCTTTGCTGACCATGTGAAGTCCGTCATGGCCGATGGGTCTGCACTTGGGATCACGGGCACTCCAGGCAATGTAGTTGTCAATCGTAAGACACAGGAGAATAAGCTGCTATCCGGTGCGTTACCATTCGAGCAGTTTCAAGCGGTCATTGATAGTTATTTGAAGTAGTTGCTGACTCACGTATCAACACCGCATTTAGCAAGTCTAGATGCGGTGTTGGTGTTTCGGACGGTAATGGTAGTCGGTTATACCGGTTATAGTGGTCAGGCAGGGCAGTACGGTGAAGTTGAGATTGTGTTGTGGTAGATTTGCCCGATGTTGTTTGCACTCAGGTTTTGAAATTGTTAAAAGGGATTTAACCAATCATCGGATTGGCTTCATTCCAGGAGTTTCAGATGACTTTTCCGCTGAAGGCCTTTGCTACGATGCTGGTAGCCGGTGTTAGCCTTTCTGGTGCCGAGGCCAGCGGAGGCTGCAGGCGGAGTACTCCTTGTTCGTCCGGCGCAACCGTGATTTGTTGCGACGATCCCTGCCCCCGTGGACCGCTGGGTCGACTTTTTGGCGGGTCACGCAGCGGTGCTA
Organism: Gemmatales bacterium; assembly: GCA_046350055.1. GTDB lineage: Bacteria > Planctomycetota > Planctomycetia > Gemmatales > HRBIN36 > JAEUIE01. Next base: position 3,051,244 of record JAXMBC010000001.1, read on the forward strand.
CTTATTCGCAGATGGGGACTTACGAATATAAGAGCGTTTATGCCAGCGGCGACATGAAGAATGACCGAGCGGGCGATGCCATCCGCGACCTAGCCGAGAAGTTGTATCCCACACCAGCGGATGCCAAGGAAGCTGCAATCAAGAATGCTCTCCTAGAACTGGGCACCAGCCTAAAGCGCTAACGACACTTGTTAGGGCACAACGACTGCATCAATTAGATACGAACCGCCAGCAGTAGATTCGTTCACTTGCCCTCGAACGGTGATCACTTTGTTCAATTCAAGGACAGTTGAGTCCTTGAACGTGACGAAGACATAGTACTTCGCGCCGCCGTCAACGACGAATATTCTGCCCTTCTTTCCATCCGAATGTTCAACCATTCCCTTCCAAGTAACGATCTTCCCAAGCATGGCTTGCTTGTACTTTTCCTCTGTCTTTTCATTAGTGCTCTTTTTCAGCGTGCTAATATGTGCTTCCAAATTGTCTAGCGGATAGGAGGGCTGCCAGGTCCACCATTTATAAGCCGATGAGGCCACCATCGCAAAAATAATGATGATGATGCCCAGTGTTGCCACCACGCGGACCCAGGGCCGGCGGTCACTGGATAATAGATCATTCTCCGTCGGTGTCGGCAGTTGCTTGACACAACCAGCTTTGGCAAGAATCATGCGAACCACAGCTTGATTCGCTGCATGGATTTCGTTGGTAGTTTCCTTGAACGCATACTCTGTCGAGGTGGCACCATGCAACATGAGAGCGTGTATTTCTTGCCAGGTAGGAGCGTCCAGATCAGTTCGATATTTGAGGAGCGTAGTCTCCACGCGGAACGGCAGTCCTAGGGGAGCGGGATTTCTTTCCGAGAATTGGATGATGGTGCAGTTTTGTCCCAGCTCGCCTTTTACCCGTTCGATGCCCCCTGCACTTTGGGCAGCAGAACCAGCATTGATATCGGTGAGCGGAGTGTTCAATGGTTGCGTGGTTTGCGGTCGTTCTGCGCTGCTGACGATCGCAAGTCGAGGAGGACGCCCTTGCATCTTGTGCATTTCCAACAGTACTTCGACCCCCAGATTGCCTGCCACTCCGCCATCGTTGAGCCTTAGGGTTTCTTTGAAATCAGCATAATTCAAACCGAGATCGGCGCAAGTGAGGTACATTCGATTGAACACGGGTGGAAAGCACGAAGAAGCTGCCACCGCCAGCGAAAGACGAACGCCGGTTGCTGTAATGAAAGTCGGCGCTCTGTTTGCAGCATTCGTAGTATTGAAGTCGAGCGGGATGCGAATGATATTCTTAGTAGTGAATGCTATTCGCTCTTGGCGGATGGAATCCGTGGCAACAATCGCTAGCTGTGGACTGTTGGGCTGATCCAAGTCTCCCAGTGTGGTGGATTCAAAGTGACTTCGGTATGCCTTCTCCAGGCGTGCCGATCTTCCCCAGCTGCGCTTAAACCAAAGCAGCCAGAGCTTGGACCAAAGCCAAGGCAGAAGGACATTGTGCCGCAAGTCAGTCCTAGTAAATCGAATGAGTTCAGCGCTGACATCTACGAAGCCTTCGCGATTGGAGATAGCTCGTGTCCAGTGTTTCGCAAAATGGCCCGTGGTAATGCTTCCTCCTGACACCGACACGATGGTTTTGACCCGCTCCAAACGGCCCGTGTTGGCGAGATGCACTAGCATGCCAAGGTGATAGAGCGTGGCTCTGATACCCCCTCCCGACAAAGCTAAATCGAAATCGCGTGGTTCCGCTGGAGGGACTACCGACTCATTATTTACAGGGTGCACAAAGTTGTTCTCTGCCAGATTCATCGAGATTATTCCTTAGAGAAATTATTGAATAGTAGCTGGGCCCCCATGAAGGCTTGGAATGATTATGATACACGGTGAGTCCGCAATTTGCGGGAACAATCTCTGCTACAGGCTTTACATCAGAGTGTCGCTGCTTCGCAGGCGTGACCGCGTCCGGGTGGTCCGGACGCGGGAGGAGTGCGGCACGCCATGAGCGGCCATCCTTATGAATCTATCCGATTCCATGGCCGCGAGAGCCCGGCCGAGCCGCCAGTATCCCGAGGTGACGAGGGTGGCGTGTTGAGGACGGGCTCTCGCGGGCGAATAGCGCCGCGAGTGGCGTGCCCTCATCGGGCGGGGTGCCGCTTGCGGAAGCGGTTCCGTGCTGGCCTCCGTGCCGCCGGAACTCCCGCCAGCCCTCCAGCTGGCGGTGGCGATACTCTGGTCCCACCTAAACCAGGTAAGACAAAAACTGCAAAACTCTAGAACATGCTTCCCAACTCATCCTCGGAAGCTCATCTTGGCCGCGTCGAAATGCAAGTCTGCTCGGCCCGTCGGACCATGGCGGTTCTTCCGTAAATACACTTCGGTCAGGAAGCGGTCTTCGCAGTCTTCGTTGTACATGCCTTCTCGATAGAGCATCAACACACTGTCGGCATCTTGTTCGATGGAGCCTGACTCACGCAGGTCGGAGAGAACGGGGATAGGTGGGTTACGCTGTTCAACGGAACGTGAGAGTTGCGAGAGGGCAATGATGGGTGCCTGCAGTTCACGGGCCAGGTTCTTCAGTTGCCTACTAATGTGACTTACTTGTTGTGTGCGGTTCTCTCCTGCGGCTTTGTCGGTGACTTCGATGAGCTGTAGGTAATCGATGATAAGCAAATCGAGCCCGTGTTCTAATTGAAGGCGGCGTGCTTTACTGCGGAGATTATTGAGCGTGGTATCGGCATCGTCATCAATGAAAATGGGGTGATCTTTGAGAGTGTCGAAGAGCGCACCCATTCGCGTGAAGTCGTCTGGAGTCAGTTCGCCTTTCTTGAGTTTCCATGTCTGCACGCCTAAGTATCCTGCGATCACACGATCCATGATCTCTTGCTTGGTCATCTCCAGGGAGAAGATGGCAACCTTCTTTTTCTGCGTACTGGCCACATGGCGAGCGATGTCGAGAGCAAAGGCCGACTTACCCATGCTCGGGCGGGCGGCAACGATCATCAGATGTCCGGCGGGTAGGCCGGTGAGCAGTTCATCCAGTTTGCGATAGCCAGTCGTCAATCCAAATAGGCTCGACTTATCTTCGGCGTTGTACAGTTTGGTGTAACGTTCATAACTTTCTGCCCCTACGTCAGCGATATGCTCGGGTTTACTCAGGGTTCTATTGCGGGCAACCTGCAAGAGCAACTGCTCGGCAACACCCATGGCCTCGTCACTCTTGAGGGATTCATCTTTGCCGAGTTCTCGAATCTTCTCGCCCACGAGCAGCAGTTGTCGGTGGACAGCCTTATCACGCACAATTGCTGCATAGTCAACTGCATGGATGCTGGTAGGGACATTGGTTCCAAGTTGTGCCAGGTAGGCCGACCCTCCAACACCCTGGACGTCATCATCGCCATGAAGTATGTCGGCAACGGTGACGAAATCGATCTTCCGTCGTTCATCATGCAGTTTCACAATGGCACGATAGATTGCACGATGCACCGGGTCATAGAAATCTTCCGGGGCTATTTGAACAACAACATCGATGAGACGATCTGGATCAATCAGGATGGAACCCAACAGCGACTGCTCGGCCTCCGTGCTATGGGGCGACCCTTTAAGGAACGCCAGATTGCTCCGAGCCGATGATGAGGTGGGAGCATGTGCCATAAGGGCATTCTTTGGAGAGTGCTGTCAACGTGTGGCTCCAGAAGCCAAATTTCAGTCCGGCCCGACGTCGGGCATCAGTCAAGGTCATCCTTCAGTCGCTCTTGCAATTCTTTGCTGTGGCTGATCTTCCGCAAACATTCCCAAAAGGCCCTCGCACCCCCTTTCTTCTTCCACTGCTGAGCGGACAGACTGGTGCTGATGGCCATAATGGGCGAGCCATCGATACGGACCGATACCGAATAGTTGCGAGGCCGGCCAGAACCCTGCAGGGGGCTTTCCAGCTTCTGCACCTTTTCTTCCTTCGCCAAGGTTCGGGCCGCACTTACGGTAAGGCTGCCGAATTCCTTGAAGGCTTGCCGCTGTTCTTCCGGAGGGCGATTGGCAATCAAGTAAATGATCTCGTCAGCGGGCCGCTTGTCGGAATTCAGGATGTCCTGTGCAACTTTATCATCAAGGGTGGACACCACCTTCAGTCTCTGTGCCTCGGTGCGACTGACTTCAAAGTAAGCTGCAACCTCCCCATCTTTTGGTTCTCCCAGTTGATATTCGTCTCTCCAGATCAGGTACTGATGCACTTTATCCAGGATGGTATATGCCTGGCTGTGCATGATCTTGATCGACGCTCGCTGCAATGACCTGCGTACATAGGTGCCATCATCTTCACCTGACTGCGGAAGCAGCAATTCCACCTTCAATTTCGTTAACCTGCTTTTTGGTTGGGCGAAGAAAATGCGGTGACCTGATAGAATGACGAGGAGCTGTTCTTCGGTGAAAGCTTCCGGCCATCGTTTACGGTCCATGTCGGTTATCAGCCTGGCAAGAATAGCTTCTTGCTGGCCATGCGCAGAGAGGCTCTTGGCCAGCTCTTCCAGTCCACGATCCAGAAGCCTTCCCCTTTGAGGGTTGGGAGCCAAGAGCGTTGGGTCGTAGAAGGCGACCCGGGGTTGTCCGGCCGATTCAAATGCCACCCGTCCAGTCTCCTGAAGCTTAGTCGGCATTGCTTGCTGCAAAATATTTCCGGTAAAGGAAAGAGAGCGGGCTTCGGGCACTGCGCCACTCACCACTTCGGATGCAGTGAGTTCCTTGCGATCAAGCGACTGCTGCCGTCGCTTTTCGGCTCGACTGAGTGTGGCGGGCGTTGCCATGGGAAAGGGGAGAAGAAATGCGGAAATGGATTTCGGTCAGTAGACTGTTGAACCGCCTTCGGGCTGTCCAGTGCAGGTAACGTAGGTCAGCACTGCTGCGAGCTTCTTCGACAGTGGTGGACGAGCGGTACATCAGCGTCTTAAAGAAGCGAATGCCATGTGGTGCGAAGGCCGCTTCATATTCATTGAAGATCAAACGCTCTTTCGCAGAGAGCGGTTGTTTGTTTCCATTACTGGGTGTTGTGGCCAATGCCAAAGCACCGAGAATCTTGATGTGCGGGTTCACCGCTTTTGCTTCGGTGATGATGCGTAGAACAGTCGGCAGACGCTCCACGCAGTCGGCTGTCAGTTCCACAGGGAGTACGACATACTCGGCCGCGATGAGCCCCAATTCCACGATGTTGTCGAACTGGTTGGGGACATCCATCAAAATGTAGTCGAGGTCAGTGCCGATGAACCCCAGTCCATCAGCAAGCTTGCTGGAGTGCTCAGGAAAAAAGCGGAAGAAGCGTTGCTCATCTGGTGGGCACGGCGTCACACTCAGTCCCTCGATTCCGGTCTGGACAATTGGTGGGGGAGCGAGCATCTCGGATTCTAAAAAGGACTTCAGATTGTCGTTCACTCCCGGCAATTTTTTCCCGAGGAAGTCGCGTGATGTTCCACACTCCGGATCAAGGTCGACAACAAGGACGCGGTCGCCTCGTCGTGCCAGTGACAACGCGAGGAGGATGGTCGTTGTGGATTTTCCTACGCCGCCTTTGCCATACCAGAAGGCGAGTCTTACGGGGCCGGTGCGTGGTGTCGTGCCAGGCATCGGGAGTCACAGTACCTCGACGCATGCCAGGTCGCCAAGGGTGATCGCAATCGCTGTAAGCGGCAGTCGTCCTTCTGCCTATTACATCAGTTCCATCAATAACGACTGTAGATCATAACTACAATAAACAGTTCTCTAACCGTTGTGTCTTTCGTGGAACGCTCGTGGTGGAAGAAAGACTAGCGGTCGTTTGCCAATAGTCAGATCAACCAAGGAACGCTCGTCAGTATTTGTTTGTTGAAACTGGCTTCCTTAAGCCAATGCATGGTCGTGCTCTGTATCGCTGCACCCACCAAGAACGTAGAAAACTGCGTATCGCCACACCCACCAAAAAGAGATGGTTCCTCGTAACGCCACACCCACCAAAACACGTATCGCCACACCCACAAAATCAGTGCCATTCTCCGTATCGCCACACCCACTAGCTCTCAGCTATGAAAGAGGTTGTCGTAGAGTTCTTTCGATAATTGATTAGCCTCCACTTTGTCGAGGCCAGCCAGTCGTTCTTCCTTCTGAAGTGCGATGAACCAGTCAGGAGCCGGGTGATCATTCTGGAGTCGGTTCACATAAGCAGCGACCTCACTCTTGCTGAATGACTTGGGCCGGTGCTCCTTCTGAGCGAGGATGACCGCGATGTGCTTCTGCATCTTGTGGCGACCATGTTCAGACACAAGCCATCGGAAGGTGAGAGCATTCATCGGCTGCTTGTCTTCGTCACACAGTTCCTGACACTGAGCATAGAGAGCATCCGAGTCTAAGTTGCTGATGAGGGTCGGTGTCTCCTTGGCCTGCTTCGTGCGGAGAGCCGGGCCTCGGCTCCAGCGAAGCAGGAGCTCTCCTGAATGCGGACCGGACGTTGCTTTTTGAAAATACCCATTGAAAGCTGTCGAAGGGCGAATGAGTCCCAAGTCTTCAGCTTTAGCGAACATCGTTTTCAATTTCTGGAGACGAAGTCTCCCCAGCTGAGGGTCATCATCGTACCCAATTTGATGAATCGCAAACGCATCCGCCACGTACACCGAAGAGTTCAATTGATTCCAGCCATCACGGTTCGCGATGAGATAGAAGCGGCGCAGAACTGGAGAGAGCGTCTGGTAAAGATCAAAGTCAAATGAGAGCAATGCGGTGTTGCCGATCACTTTGAGGAACGTGGGATCCCATTCAAGAGTTACGGGACGACGCGATTGGGTGAAACGAGAAAGCGATGCTAGATTGAAGAAGCCAAAATTCGTGATGTCGTAGGTTTTTGTCTGCTTGTTCCAGCAGGCTGTGTTTGTGTACTTCACGTACGAGAAACGGAAGAGACGGCTGCGGATTCGCAAATAGTCCTTCTGGCATGTGGCGGGGAGTTTCAACAGGCTAGCGAGGAAATCGACGGTCATGAGTGTTTGTCCGTCTTCTGGTAATTCGGGTTGCTTCTTTAAGTAGGTGTAGAGGCCCAGAAATAAATCAAAGTCTTTCGGAGCCAAGCCGAAGGGAGCCGTGATGATCTGCGTGCCATTCTTACGGTTACCGTGGACATCGGTGTAAGCGAATTGCCTAGGGTAGTTAAGGTGCTGTCCAACTTCCAACTCAGCCAACGCAGCGTCTTCTTTTAAGTGGATGAAGCCCGGATGGTCTCGTAGCCTTATCGCATTGAATTCCAAAGGACAGAACGCGGCCTTAATGAAGTCGAGTCCTGCATACGCCATTCGTGGGGCCCGTGCTTTTGGGGAGTGTTCTTTCATGCAGGCAAGAACAATACGTGCGCAGCCGGATCGATTCCAGTGCGATGGGCAAGTTGTGTGTTCAGGAAGTAATCAGGGCAGCAAGCTGGCAACCGATCAATGTGACTACGCTGATTTTGTGCAATCCGGGCAACAACCGAGAAAGTTCCAGCTCATTCCATCGTCGGGTGCAATCTCCGTCCAACCTTCGGCCATGGCGTTCGTATACGACTCGGGACCATCGCGATCGCACCCTGTACAGATCAGGCTAAAGGCCTTTGTCTCCAAGGCATTTTGCAATTCGATTCGCAGTGCTTCCTGGTATTCCCCAAGCAGCCGAACCGTTTCATCAGTTCGTTCTTGTTCGGTGACATCGGCATCTAAACGAAGGGTAACAAGTTCCTGACAAATGGTCTTAGAACTGCGTTGCATGAAACCGAGAATAGCCTTTGTGCATCCATGTTCCAAGAACATCAGATGTTTAGAAATCCTTGTTACGCTTGGCGAACCGTTTTCTTCGAGCTATGTCATTCTTAAATCGCGTCGCTGAGCAGGAACTATGCAAACTCTCGAAGTGTATGTAGAGCAGCTCGATGTAGCAGCGTCTTTGTTGAACTCAGACGACACGACGTCTTATCGTTTGGCCTTGATACTCACCGACAACATTGTGGAGCTCTTAAGTCACAATGCCTGCGTACACTTGTTCTCGAAATACAACTACTTTGATTTTGATACTCTGGCACCAGTGGACAGGTCCAAAAAGGAGGCTGCACTAGGCCAGAAGCTTGCGCCTAAAATTGAGTTCCATAAGCAGCGAGGCGTCATTACTGAAGATCAAGCTGCATATTGCAATGCTGCACACGCCATTCGGAATGAGTCATATCACACAGGCGTGATGCAAGGTGAAGTGTTGCTCCCCATTGCATTCGAATATCATTCCATTGCACTTGCTCTGTTTGAACGATTCTTCCAACGGTCGGTCTCCATTCAATGGGGAAAGAAGCACGCCTGTCTGGATAAGCATTTGGCTGGAACTGTTGGATTGTTCCCAGGTTCTCCAGAGTATATTCGTGCCATCACCTCTTCTCTCAGTTCGTGCCGCAGGCCGCTTCAGGTTCGATTGCAAGACGCATTAAGTCACGCCATCATCGATAGAGTAAACGTTATCCTGGAAATGATCGAATACATTGCATCAGGACAAAACCCAAAGCAAACGCTCGAGCAAGAAATCACCAAGATCCAATACTGGAATGAGTTCGGGAAAATCTGTCCCGAAGAAGGGTTCACACTCAATTCCCCCGAACACCTGCTATTCCAGCAGAAAATGACACAGTTTCATGCTGAGTTCAGAGCCAAGGTGTCTCTGAAGACCATCCAGAGTTGGCAGAAGCGAGCAGGTCTCCTTGTTACCGAGAAAAACCTCGGCAAGGCATTGAGTAAGTACATGGATTTGATTCGTGACTTCCGTGGCTTTGAACAATATGCCTCTCAATCTTGTTCATCTTTCGATATGGCAGTCGAAATGCAAATGGACAGATGAGCCATGGTAATCCTTTCGATAGTTCGAGAGGCTGTAGCAAGAAAGCTTGGCTGGGCAAAGAGTTCGTTGTTTGTGATACACTCGACGCATGCCTACCCGCGAAGCTCCCATCAATGATTTCGGGTTGATTATTGCATACGTTTTGCCGGGGTTACTTGCCTTGCATGGTGCTGGGTACTTCATTGTCCCCATCCATCTGCTAATAGATCCCTCCAGACAACAGCCTTCCGTTGCGGGCTTTCTATTGGTGACTCTAGCATCGATAGGATTTGGTCTGCTGATGAGTACGGTGAGATGGTTGGTAATTGATTCTCTTCATCATCGAACGGGCGTCCTGCCAACATCCTGGGATTTCTCCAAGCTCCAGGAGAACATTGGAGCGTTTGATCTGCTCGTCAGTTATCAATACCGCTACTACCAGTTCTATGGCAATGGCTTAGTCGCACTACTCTGGTGGTGGACAGTACGACGCATCAAACTGGGAGTGCCGATGTTCGCATACAACATCATCGATGTATGGGTTTGCGTCGCGGCCGTGCTGCTGTTTCTGGGATCTCGCGATACGCTCACCAAATACTATCAACGAAAAAGCAGGGTGCTTGCGGGAAATCATGAAGATCGAGCCAGCCTCATGGCATGAGTTTGGTCAGCGGAATACCTAATGCCTCGGCAAGCTTGTGGATGTTCAGCAGCGAAATATTGCAGGTGCCGCGTTCTACTAGGCTCACATAGGTCCTATGTAGCCCTGCCAATTCCGCAAGTTTTTCCTGTGACACGCCTTTCTTAAGCCGCATCGCTTTTAATTTCGATGCAAATGCGGTGAGTACGGGATGCACCATTTCCGTTTCCTCGGAGGATTTCCTTGGACGAAACTGTGGTGCATTGCATAAAATACATCTACAGTATTTACGTTACGGTAACGTATATGCATCAACAGGAGGCAGTGCCATGAACAAACGGAATGGGCCAATCATGACCAACGGTAGCGGTCATCACGGGGACACCCGTGGCGGAAAGAAAAAGACGGAGACCCGTCGGAAAACGACCTCGACGAAGGCGAAGAAACAACCCAAGAAGTAATTGCCCGTAGAGACAGTTCACCCACCAGCTTCCACTGGTGGGTTTTTTCTTGGCAGAGGGTGCCCATTGCATCAATGCAGTTGGTTCATTTCTTCCTTCCTCATTGCGCTTTCAGTGCAAACATTAAGCAGTGGATATCCATTGAGGGCCACAGATCGTAGTCTGATTTCGGGTTACCAATAGTTTCATGAGTGGAGGCAGGTCGATGAAATCCGAGAAACAAACACAAGACTCATCTTCCCGCCTACAGCTAATAATCGACTTTGAAGCAATTGACTTGGACGACCTAGCAGAACTTTTGACGGCAATTCGTTCGGTTGCATTTCGAGCTCTAATCAAACACCTAAGAACGATGGAAACAAAGGAAGGGTATCAGCCTCTTTCTTGGTTATCTATCTCCTACCGCAAGTTCATGGAAGGGTTATTTCGAAAGGAGATGTACATTCCAGAACTGCATTATCGACGGCGCTGGTGGCCCGATTTTGAGTTTGACAGAATGAATGAAGAGGAGCCTCCATTTTTTGAAGAATGGACGAAATATGCAGCAAGAAAACACAACTTAGAGATTCGCAGTATTACCCTGGGCAGCTATGACTTTGCGGTTTTCATTGCAGGAATGCTCTTCATTGCTGGCCCGCAAGACTGGGCTGTGAATTACTCTCTAGCCAAGGACGTCACAAACCAGATCATTGCCTTTATAAGGGACGGGATCCTCCACCCAAAACCCAAAGGCCATCTTGAATCCGTTCCAGACATTGTCGAGAGGCTTGCAAAGAACTCAAGGATTACAAAATTGGAGATCCGTGCCAATGATGTAAGTGTTAACGTCAAGGCTGAGTTTCAGAAGAGGAAACAATAAGGATGAGCGTGCTGAGTCTAGCGCGAAATACCATCAGCACGTAACTGTATGGTCTCCGCACCCATCGATAAAGTGTAGTTAGCGTGCCCTGAGTAGTCTTAGGCCATTGCCAATTACTAAAAGCGAAGCTCCAGTATCGGCGGCAATGGCTAGCCACAACGACGCGAAACCAAAAAGTGTAAGAATGACAAATACAGCTTTCACACTCAAAGCAAAGACAATGTTCTGTTTGATGATTGTCAACGCACGACGTGAATGGCGGATGAGCCAGGGTAAACGAGACAGGTCATCGGTCATGAATGCTACATCCGCCGTCTCGATGGCTGCGTCGCTTCCAATCCCTCCCATGGCAATACCAATCGTTGCCCTGGCCAGCGATGGTGCATCGTTGATACCATCGCCCACCATCGCAACCTGATGGTATTCCTTCACTAATTCGTCTAGTGCAGCGACTTTGTCGGCTGGTAGTAGCTCACTCCGGAAGCCATCGAGCGGCAAGGTGGAGGCGATACGTTCGGCAGTCGATTGGTTATCGCCTGTCAGCATCACTAGCTGTCGAATGCCCAGCTGCTTCAACTCCTGTAGGGCCGCCGGAGTGGAGGAACGAACGCGATCAGCAAGAACGATGAACCCACAAACATGCTTGTCATTACCGATAATCACCACTGACTGCCCTTCGGCAGTCATCGCTACGAGCTTGTCATGTACATCAGCGGTTTCTTCTTTACGTTCTTCTAAATATCGATGTGAGCCGATCCAGTATGGTTTGCCTGCATAGTTCCCGGTTGCTCCTTTACCAGGTATTGCTTGGACCTGTTGTGCCGGAACAAAAAGAACATTCTTCTCACGAGCATATGCCACAATGGCTTTGGCTAGCGGGTGTGTGCTATGTGCTTCCATAGCTGCTGCACGCTCCAGAAGTTCTGCCTCGGTGTGCGTGTCTAAGGGCACGACCTTCACTACTCTCGGCGTTCCTTCCGTGATCGTTCCGGTCTTATCCATGGCAACTGCTTGTAAGTGAGCCGGTGCTTCAACGAACTGCCCGCCCTTGATAAGGATGCCGTTGCGTGCGGCTGACGCCAGTGCTGCCACTATGGTCACAGGTGTAGAGATCACCAGTGCGCAGGGGCAAGCGATCACCAGGAGTACCAAGGCACGATACAGCCAAGAAGAAAGGTCGCCGCCAATGAAGAGCGGGCCACAGATAAGTATGAGGACCGAGAGAAGGATCACCGATGGCGTGTAGTAGCGGGCAAAGGTTTCGACCCACTGTTCCGAGGGAGCACGCTTACTCTGAGCTTCGCCGACGAGTCGTATGATGTGTGCCAGGGCCGTATCGCCAGAACCCTTGGTGCTTTCCACTTTCAAAGTTCCCGAACCATTCACTGTGCCGGCGAATACGCCGTCTCCTGCCTTCTTGGGAACCGGGGCACTTTCGCCGGTCAACGGAGATTGGTCAACTTCGCTCTCGCCGTCTTTGATCACGCCATCCAGTGGGAAGCGTTGGCCGGGTCGCACGAGAAAAAGGCTACCTACAGCAACTTGTTCCGGGGGCACCGTGGATTCGGAGCCATCTTTTGACAGAAGGGTAACGGTCGGTGCCGCGATATCGAGCAATCGGGCAACGGCATTGCGGGCACGGGCAATGCTCCATGCCTCAAGTGCCAGAGATAACATAAAGAGAAAGGCTACCGTTGCACCTTCCAGCCACTCGCCGATGGCAATGGCACCTGCCACCGCTATCACCATGAGGAGGTTCATATCGGGTCTGACTCGTCGAAGTGCAAGCCAGGCCTTGGGCAAAAAGCTCCAGACCCCCACAATGATAGACAATACATAAAGAATGCGTGCCAGGACGGGCACTACTTCCATAGCTCCGGGACCCTCGGAAGCAAAAACAGACCGCAACCCGCCACCTTGCACGACATGAATCCCAAAGCCCGCCAAAGCTAACAGCCCGCATGCCATCGTGAGAATGGTAATCTTGCGTCGGTGCTGGTCATGATCAAAGGGCTTTGCTGAAGGCGAACTAGATACTTCCTGAGCCTTCATTCCGAGGCGATTGACAGCATTAACAACGGCAGCCGAGTCGACAGATACACCATCGCTTCGGTGAATGGTCATCTGCTGATTGAGAAGATCAAAGCTGAGATTCTGCTGCCCACCGACTAGAGGCCCGACCTCTGCATTGAGGAGAGTGATTTCCTCAGCACAGTCGAGGCCTTGTACTTGAAAGCGAGCCGAGTTGGTTGTGGTATTGCTCATGTTGCTAGTTCACCTCAAAGCTGAAGCCATCGTCAATCACAATGTCCCTGGAATTCCCCGGAGAGTTAGCGAGAATTCGCCAAAGCTGTCTTGCTGCTACGGATGGTTCGCATTCGTTGTTCCAACGATTCAGCCATTGAATCGTTCCCGACCTTGTGAAGTAGTTGTGCGTATCCCTCCAGGCATTGAGCGACACATCCATCGTGTGGGCCGACGGTGCGTTCTTCAATGGCTAAGGCACGCCGGAAGAGGTCTTGAGCATCGTCGTATCTTCCTGTGCCCGTACGAATCCGTGCAAGCTTTTCATAACAATCGGCGGTCAAGGGGCTTTGCTCACCGACGCTTTTCCGGTAAATGGAGAGGGCTTGGCGAACGAGCGGCTCAGCTTTCTCAAACTGCTCCGTACGAATCTCCAGCCAGCCAAGATTGTTCAGACTAGCTGCATAGAGGATGTGATCCTCACCTAGATATTTCTTGTAAATAACACACACCCTTTCCAACGTAGGACGGGCCTTCGTCCATTCACCTTTCTGAACATAGTAACCACCCAAGTCGTTCAACGCATCGATGGCCTTGGGATGCTCTTGACCGAGGATTGCGGCATAGATTTCTAGTGCCGCTTTGATAGCTTGCTCAGCTTGCTCGTAGCGATCGGTCCAGAGATAGACTCGGCCTAACAACTTCATAACCCATGCATAACTTTCGTGATTTTCACCGCGAACTTGCGCCAATGCTGCTTGAGCCTCCAAGAGTAACCGTTCCGCTTTGGCAAAGGATCTTCGATCTAAGGCAATCGAAGCCTGCCGCGCTTTCTTCTCTGCCATCTTCAGTTGTTCTTGCTGTCCTTCCTGCGACACGTTCGGCGTCGATTCTTGTGCCTTTTCTCCCTGTCGAAGGTCATACCATAAGGCAACTGTGACTGCTGTGATCAGAAAGCAACAAGCAGATAAAAGTAGATTCCTTTTCATACTTGCCTCCGTGTGCGGTGCACCACTGAGTACATGGACGGGTTCAAAGAGTAAGAGACTCGCTCTGACCCCAGCATTTGGTTATTTGTTTCCTGGTGGAACCAGTCCACCCGGCTTGTCGATGACTTTCGGATTGACCACTCTTGGCCACTCATCCTCCAGGGTGAGGCCGGAAAGAGCACTCGCCGCTTTCCAGGCATCTCCCAGTGCACGTATCTGTTCAAGATTGGCTTGCGATAAGGTACGCTGGGCATCTAGTACTTTCAGATAATCGAAAGCACCGTTCTTATAACCCTGCTCAACAATGCGGTAGGATTCTTTGGCCCGGGGAAGGATACCTGTTCGATAGCGTTCTGCTCTTTGCCGGGCAGCAGCAAATTCACGAAAAGCCGAGGAAACACGTTCAACCAACTCATTTTCCACTCGTTCGATTTCTAATTGTGCACTGCCGACCGCTGCGGTGGCTGATGCGATACGTCCTTGGTTTCTGTTCCAGACGGGAAGTGGCACACTGAAATTCACCGCCCAATCATTGGAACGATTCTGATTTTGCCGGACGTAACCGGCCCCAACGGTAACATTCGGATACGGCTCAACCTTCTCACGTTCGAGTTGCAATTGAGCCTTGGCAATACCAGCAACTGCAGCGTGGCGTTCAGGATGATTCTCCACTACATATCTGACTAGCGGCTCGAGTTCATAGACCGGCAGCGGTAGTTCGAGGGAGCCGCTAACCGTTGGTAACGGTAAGTTGGGATCGCCCACTGTTGCCGCTAGTCGTCGATACGCAGCAGGAAGCTCTTTTATGGCGGAAGCAAGTTCCGTATCCAGTCGCTCTTTCTCCACTTCAAACTGAATGACATCAAGTCGCGTTGCTTCAGCACCGCGCATCTGTTTGTTCCCTTGCTCCACTGAAGCAGTCGCAACGGCAACGAGTTGTCGCAAGATGACGATGCGTTCTTGCAGAACCAGCACTTCGAAGTACGCTGCCCGGATCCGTGAGAGTAACTCATAGCGCTGCTGAGTCAGCATGAGGGTGGTTTGATCAACCTCTTTCATAGCGGCTGCCTGGCTCAATCGAAGTTTGCCGAACGTCACAATCTCCTGCGAGACGAGGGGCAACGTGTTGACGCCTTGGGGGCCCGTTCGATCTCCGAGCTCGTCGAAATTGAAGCTCATGCTGGGATTGGGATAGAGACCAGCTTGTAAAGCCCGTCCCTGTGCCATGTCTATAGCAAATGCGGCCTGGGCGAGACGCGGGTTCCTGGCCATTCCCAGCGTCACGAGGGCGTCCAGTGAGTAGCCTGGGGGAGAAGCGGAATCAGGCAAAATAATGGCGGGCTGTGGGCGATTGACCTCTGACTGTGCGAAGGTTGTCGACAGAGGAACAATGGCAACAACAAGAGCCGTCGACGCCCATTGCGATCGCCAGAATGTAATGCTCAACATGTTCAATACTCCTTCCGTGGAGTCGTAGAGTTGCTCGGCCGAGCTAACGCATTACGACTGGTTTGACGGCAACAAGGAGGCCGTTTCATGAGAATTCATCGTCTATTTCACTGCGTCCTTGTGAGAAGCAATCAAAGGAAAAGGTGGCAGGATCAGCGATCCTGCCACGGATTCGGTTAGTGGTCATGGTCGTGTTTGGCTTTAAAGTCGCCGGAATACGGCTTGTTTCCCACCTTGCCGCTGACAGTCCCTTCAAAGTCCTGATGCTTGCCGAAGAGATCGTGTTTTCCTGCGAAACGCGAACTCGAACCCTGGGGGTCATCTTTGTCGGGTGCTGCCGGGACCTTCAGCGTGACCGGAGGTTTACCCTTGATGGTCAAAACAATCTCGCGAGCTGCGATGGGCTTGGCCTTCTTGGCAGAGCCATCCAAGATGTAGATCACCGCTGTTTTATTCTTGTGATCGAACGTCACCTCCACGTGGTACTCCTCTTCACCCCATTCAGCGAGAGCCCCTTTGTGCGGGCCCGTGGCAGGGTGCTCGTGTTTATCCTGCGCGCTAGTTTTGCCTGAACCCAAAAGGCAAGCGAGCGCCAATGCCATCAGCGAACCAAACAACCTGTTCATCATCATCTCCTGTTCCAACGGGCACAAGTGCCCTCTCCTCACGGGTGTTAGGGGCCGTGATTTCCCCCTACGCTCAGGCATTCGGATGCCCGGTTGTTCCGTCGTGGTCTTCGTCAAGTTCATCACTCTTGTTCAGTGAACGAACAAGTCGCTCCGCATCCGCACCAGTGAACCGCCAGAAGAGGCCTGGGTGTATCAAGAACTCGCAGAAGGTAGAAGTAATGAGGCCGCCCAGAATTACTGTCGCAACCGGGTAAAGAATTTCACGGCCTGGTTCTTGGCCAGCAACGACCAAGGGAACGAGGCCGATACCGGCCGTCAGGGCGGTCATCAACACGGGCGCCAGTCGCTCCAAACTTCCTCTCAAGACCAGCTTCTCTGAGAATTGCTCTCCTTCGTGCTGCATGAGATGGAAGTAGTGCGTCACCAGCAAAATGCCGTTGCGGACGGCAATGCCGCCAAGGGATATGAATCCTACTAAGCTGGCTACGGTCAGCGTCTGTTTGGTAAGGACGAGGGCAAGTACCCCTCCAATAAAAGCTGTCGGTATAGCATTGAGAATCTGTAAGGCGACACGGGTTGATGGGTAGAGCATGTAGAGAACGACAAAAATGCCGACGACCGACGCCCCTGCCAATACGAAAATCAAGGTGGTGGCACGACGCTGGCTTTCAAACTGACCGCCGTATTCGATGAAATACCCCTCGGGCATCGGCACTTGGTCACGGATACGTGTTTGGATGTCGTTCACAACGCTTGCCAGATCACGCCCCAGCGCGTTGCACCGTATGACGATGCGGCGACGAACGTTGTCGCGTTTTACCTGATTAGCTCCCGAACCGGTTCCTATGTCGGCAAGTTCGCCCAGCATGACCTGGCCTTTGCCGTCAGGAAGATCAATACGGAGCCGCTCAAGATTGGCGTAGTCGGTGCGGTACTGCTCCTCCAGACGCACGAGTAAATCAAAGCGACGTTGCCCTTCCATTACCTGTGAGACCACTTCACCTTGCAACGCCGTTTCGACAAACTTTGCCACATAGGCTCGATCAAGCCCATAGAAGGCAAGCATCTGCGGCTTCACGCGAATATGGAGTTCATCGACTTTCCGAAGCGGCTCGATGACCGGTGGAGTAATTCCCGGAATACTCCCAGTGACCGATTTGATGCGATTGGCGAGGACCTCTAAGGTGTCTAAATCATCGCCGTAAATCTTGATGGCAATCTGGGCTGTCACTCCCGAGAGCATATGGCTGATGAGGTGTGCCAAAGGCTGCTCCACTTCGACATCCACTCCGGGAACTTCTTCCTTCAGCTGTGTGAGCAGTTCTTTGATGACTTCCTCCCGATGACGCCCCGCTCCAGGATTGACGTTCACCAAGTATTCGCTGACATTTGGTGGTTCGGCATGCTCGTCCAATTCCGCACGCCCTGAACGACGAACGAAGCTCAGTAGTTCTCCGTTCGGGTTGGTTTTTGTTTTCTGCATTGACCGTAGTTTGGCATCGACAATTGCGGCAGTCTCATTGGTGGCATCCAGCGATGCTCCGGAAGGAAGTGTTATGCCAATCTGAACAGTGCCTTCATCGAATGCCGGCAGGAAGTTCGCTCCTTGCTGCATCAGTAGCCATGCTGTCAGGGCCACACCAATCCAGGTCAGTGCTAACAGAGTTCCTGCGAACTTCATGCTGAAGCGAACCAGGTAACCTGCGGCCCATTTCAGAACACGGAGCAATGGCCCGTCGCCATGGCCGGCAGCAGCCTTCGAGTTGGCCAGTAGGTAATACGAAAGCACAGGAGTGACGGTCAGTGATACCAGCAGCGATGCAAGAATGGACACGATGTAGGCGATTCCCAGCGGCGTAAAGAGTCGGCCTTCGATGCCTGAGAGAGCAAAGAGCGGCAAAAAGACGAGGATGACGGTCGCAGTGCCAAAGACAATAGCTGATCGAACCTCCATGCTGGCTTCAAGGACAACGCGAAGCGAGGAGCGAGGATTCGGCAAATGGGAATTCTCACGAAGTCGGCGGAAGATGTTCTCCACGTCGACAATGGCATCGTCCACAAGTTCGCCGAGAGCGACGGCAATGCCGCCAAGCGTCATCACGTTAATGGAGAGAGGACTTCCGGTAAGCCAACTGACTAGGCGAAACACTAAGACGGTGATCACTAGCGAGAGGGGAATGGCGGTGAGTGAAATAAAAGTCGTGCGGAAGTTCATCAGAAATAGAAACAAGATGATGAGAACGAGTACCGCTCCAATCACCAAAGCTTCGCCCACGTTGTAAATCCCACGGTCGATGAACCCACGCAACTGGTACAGTCCAGTGTCGATGCCGACGTCAGCGGGAAGTGAAGGTTCGGTTTCCCGAAGTGCGACGAGAAGTCGATCCGATAAGTCGCGGGTATCGACGTTGGGCTGCTTTGTGATGGTCATGACAACACCAGGCAATCCATTGACACTGGCATCACCACGTTTGAGTTGCGGTCCTTCCGTTACTCTCGCTACCTGATCGAGAAGGATGGTTCGATGAGGTGTGGTCTTGACCGGAACCTGTTTGAGATGGTCGACCACCTTCTCCGGCGATGGCCCCAAGCGAGCAATGAAACGAATGGAGTTTTCCGTCCCGCCTCGGGTAGCAAATCCTCCCGAAGCATTGAGATTGTTGTCTCTGAGTGACTTCTCCACTTCCTGGAGTGACACCCCATATTCCTGGAGTGCAGTGGGATCAGCCAGCACTTGATACTGCTTACGGCCACCACCCATGACCACGACTTGTGCCACGCCTGTGGTTTTGAGTAAGCGAGGGCGGATGACCCAGTCGGCTAAGGTCCGGAGTTCCAAGTTCTGTTTCACGATGGAACGAAAGGTCGCACTTCCCGTACAATCACCTGCCGTGATTTGCACGTGTCGATCACCATCGGTTGTAGTAGGAGGTGCTGCCCACGTTGCTTGAACCGGTTTAACCTCCTGCCACGTTGTTTCCGAAGATCGATCAGGAACACGCCATACTTTCACAGCGGGCTGCGGGTCAGATAGCTCGCTCAGTCGTTCCACCCATAGGCCGGTGTCACCGATCATGGCCAGTTCGCCGCCACTGGGACCAGGACGCCGATACAAACCGACCAGCATGATTTGCCCCATGATCGAGGAAATAGGTGCCATCTGCGGACTCACGCCACTGGGCAGCAAACCGGAAAGGGTGCTCAGTCGTTCCTGCACCGTCTGGCGAGCGACGCGGATATCGACTTCCCAGCCGAACTCGACGTACACAACGGACAAGCCCATACCGGATTGGCTTCGCACATCCTGAACGCCGGTGGCACCCAGAAGTGCGGATTCAAGCGGGAAGGTGACCAGCGATTCCACCTCTTCGGGCGCAAGTCCCAAGGCCTCGGTCATGATGACGACGCGTGGTCGATCAAGATCGGGGAACACGTCAATGGGCATACGTGATGCGAGATACCCGCCGTAGAGGAGCAGAGCCAAACTGGCGATAACCACCAGCGGTCGATAGCGAAGCGAAAAGCGAATTACGGCATTCAGCATGATGGTTCCTTAGTGAGCGTGGTCGTGGCCTTCGTGCCCGCCACCGCTGGCTGCTTTGGCCTTCAAGGCACGGTTCAAGGCAGCCGCGCCATTACGAACAATGAACTGGCCAGCACCGAGGCTGCCATCGTTAGCTATCAGCACTGTTTCACGATCTTCGAGTAGCAGATGAACTGGACGCCGCTCGAAGGTGTTTCCGTTTTGCCGAAAGGCGTACACCTCGGCACCTTCACGAACAACGGCAGAAGCAGGTAGGACGAAGACGTCCTCAAATTGCTCGACGGGAACATGGAGGCGGGCTCGTTGTCCGGGGCGAAAACGCCACACCAGGTAGTTCCTGCCATCCTTGCCAAAGGATCTCGATTGATTGGCAATGGGAATAAAGAACGCGAACGTGCGACTGACGGGATCGACCGTGTTTGCCAGATGTCGTATTTGGAGGTTGCTCTCGCTGGCAGGCCAGCCGTTCGACTCTTCAGCAAACTCAGCTTTGACTTGCCAGCTTTGCTGTGCCGCTTTCTCCAGCAATCCTGATTCCTGTTTGAAGGCGCGACCTTCGATATACAGCACTCGGTGGTTGGCCAAGATGCAAAGCGCTTGGCCTGCCTGCACTTGCTCGCCCACCTGAACACGCACTTCTTTCACTTCGTACATCGGCGGTGTTGGATCAGGCGGGGGAGGCAGCCCCGGTGTTGAGTTGCCCTGGGCATCCGGGATAGTGGGGTAAGCAATCTGTTCGGTAGACTTTCGGCCATTGACCGGCATTGAGACGCCCTGGGCATCCGTGATGGTGGGAGTGGGAATAGCAATCTCCGTGATGAACTTGCCTGCGGCTACCGAATCAATCTGCTCTTGGCTAAGGCCACGGGTAAGAAGTTCTTGGCGATAAGCCGTGATGGAGGCTTGCAATCGACGCTCTTGGTTCTCGAGTTCAATCACGCGAGCTTGAGGAATGGCGTCGCTACCAATCGCCCGCAACCTGCTGATGTTCTCTTTGTTGAGTTGCAAATCTTTCGCTGCTTTGAACAGTTCGGACTGACTTTGTTGAAACACCTCGCTCAACAGTCGTACCTTGAACATCCCTTCGCCCGGTTTGAGTGTGTCGCCAGGTTGAATGTTCACCGCAGTGATAACGCCGGCGACAGGACTGATGACGGCACGGTCGCTGAGTCCTGGACGGTCAACCACCATACCGGGAATGATGATGGTTCTCGAGTAGCTTTCAGGGACGATAGGTTCAACGAGGAGCTTCAGGTTCTTTTGAGCCTGCTCGCTGAGCTTAACGCGGTTACCATCGTCGTGACTGTGGTCATGTTCGTCATGATTTTCTTTTGCCGCGTTTGCCGGAGCGGTGGAAACGGGCATGACCTTGTTAAGCCATGTCAGCCATGACGCCCGCGTGAAATAGGCGCTTGCTCCTAGAGCAAGAAGGATGACGGCGGTGGCAGCAGCGCGTGAAAGGAACGCACGGAAGCGCATAGTGGGACCTTCATTACAGGCGTAATTGAGCGTGAAAGCTGTCGCTGGCAAAAGAGCGACTGCGAATGAATGCGGGGATGCTCAGAGCTCTTTGCTCGGAACAAACGAAGAGAACGACCACAGTGACTACACTGCGTCGCTCACGGTGACGATGTGATTAAATGAGGAAGCTACAATTCAAAACAAACAGGGGGGCACTACCCACACTCGATGGCACGTAACATTTGACGGGCAGTTGAGACGTCTTGCTGTTGACGAGCAATTCGCCGACGCAATCGTGCAGGATTGCCAGATCGAATGAGAAGGAGAACGTGGCTGGCTCCACCTTCTGAATGATGGAAAAACACCCAGTATGGTGGTGCTCGCCCTTTTTTCCGCAAGGACTGCTATGATCGCAGTCACACTTATGGTCAATATCTGAAGAGGAGCCATCATTGTGTGAGAAACACCCGCAGTGGTCTTCTTCATCCTGATCAACATGATCCGCTCTGTACTGTGCTCCCAATGAGGCGCAAATTGCTCGGCACGTGCAGAGGCCTTGCGGCACAAGCGACGTAACAGCAATCAGCAGTACCAAAGCAAAACGGATCATCTGCGGTCCTAGTACATACGCACTGGGCATTTTATCGGCAGACTTGATGATAAAATCAAGTCCAGTTTGGTTTCTGGTCAAAATTAGCTCATGTTTCACTGATTTTTGTTTTCTTATTTCCCCCACGCCCTCGCTTTGAGCCACACTTTCTTTAGTGTCCTACGTTACATCCCAGTGCAGATCAGAATCCTCTTCTCAATCTGTTTCAAATTCCACATCGACTTGAACTAGGTTTGACTACTTCCTTTGACCATCCCCCTACTACGGCGAAGAACTTCTGCATGCAAAGGAGAAACGGGAAGGTTGCCCTACGGAACATAAACGCAAGCCAGACTACGGATGCGGATATCACAGAAGACAAAGTTTGGCCATCGAGACGACAAGTCGCCTCATGATGCACCACAAGGGCGCCTAGGTTAGTTGAGGCTAATGGTTTAACTTAGGCTAAACCAACTCCCTTTGAACGCCGATAACTGCTGAGAATTACTGGATGTCGCTATGTCTATCGAGAAATCAGCAGGAGCACTGGTCATCTGTTGTCTAACGACAGGGTGTGTCTCCTTGCCGATGGAGCAGGTTCGGACTGAAACCAACTCCAAAACATCCAAAACGCTCATGTCTTGGAACGCCCCATCAAAGGACGATAGCGGAGAGAAAGAGGACGGAAAAAAGGACAACAAGACAGCAGAGGCAAATAATGAGGCCAAGGAAGCCGCGAGCAAAGAAGAGCCAAGTGAGATCGCAGCAGATCGCCCGGATTTCACTGAGTCAAGCACCACGGTGGGGAAGGGAAGAATCCAATTGGAATCTGGCTATACGCTAAGCCGCAATCGAGACACGGGCGAACGCAATGGACATTCTTTTCCGGAGGCCCTTTTGAGAATCGGGCTCTTCGCCGACTGGTTTGAACTTCGCATAGGTCAGAACTACTCCAGCACCAATCTTACAGTCACGTCGACAGATGGCCTCGAAGATCTGTATCTGGGCGTCAAGCTCGCCCTCACTGAACAGAAGAAGCTCTTTCCAGAAACAGCTTTGGTGATTCAGGCAACCGTGCCAACAGGGCCCGACAACATCACGGCTGGGAAAACCTTGCCAGGCGTCAATTTCCTCTTCGGATGGGATGTCATTCCTGATCAATTGACGATGGCAGGCAGTGTGCAGGGAAATGCAGCAGTTACCGATGACGGAAGTTCGTATCTGGAATTAGCACAGTCGTTCACCATGGGTTATTCAATGACAACAAAGCTCGGCTGCTATTTGGAGGTTTTTGGCAAAGAGCCATTCAGTGCGAACGTGCCCGATGTAGGGCCGGAGTATTACCTTGATGGGGGATTTACTTACAAGTTCACCCCAAACTTTCAGTATGACGTTCGTGCTGGCGTGGGCCTGAATCGACATTCAGACGACTACTTTATTGGCACCGGTTTCGCTGTACGCTATTAATCCATGTCTCAAATTAGAATGCTGACAATCACTTCGCTGCCTCTGCCTCGCCCAGCTTAGCTTTTTCTTTGGCAATTTCTGCGTCAATATAATTTAGGGCTCCTTGGACGGCTAATTGTTTCGGATACCGCGGAGCCTCTTGGCTAGTCCAGCCAAGTACATACCGTGCTGCCACATTCGAAGAAAATGTTTTGAGCAGTTTCCAGCCAAGATCTAAGTACTGATTGGCGTCCACCTGATTGCCGCATTCTACGACTTGTCTTACATCATGCAGAATAGGCATGGCTCGCTCGCACAAAGACTGTTTATCTAATGCAATCTATGTTTACCTACGAAGTACACAACTAGATTCTAGACGCCAGCCAAGATGCAAGATGATAACTCTCTTCGTTGACATTGAGGGCATCACGGAAATAACAGTTGTTTTTGCAAATCTCTGCGATTCTGTGACTTCGGGAGGGTGGGAAATAATTGCAAGCTGCAATCCGGTAGTCCAGAGAGGACGCGGTCATAATACTCGCGCAGCGATTCTCCTTTCAGCAACTGGTGACTCATGTGACTGATGGGTGCCGAAAACTCCAAATGCGGAAATTCATCCGTATTGAGTATTCCATGAGTACGTTTCCAATGACCTAAATATAAGTCGGCCACATCATGAATTGAGCGAAGGTCTGGGTCGATGGGCTTAGTGTCGTAAAGACCTGCCAGTGCTGTTTCGATCTGCCGCTCGGTTACATGCATTCCCTCATCACTCCCGATGAGGGCGATGAGGGCACGCTTGGAATCTAGCTTTCCCCACCATAAAGATGTGTCGGGAAATACAGAAGCAAAGCTCTCAGCGACCATCTCAAATTCTCGACCTCCCATTTGGTACACAGGAAGCCATTGACAGAATAATCCGCCTGGTTTTATCCGCTCCTTGGCTTTTCGGAAATGATCGACTGTGTACAGGTATCCGGTTTCACTTTCCCATGGGACAAATAGGTCACCAATAATGATGTCATATCGACGGTGTGTGGTGAATAGATGATGACGTGCGTCATCCACGATCATCTCGAAATTTGGATCATCGACAACACCGTAATTGCTTGCACTGAGCAGACGTGCCGCGTTCAGCACTTCGGGTATCAACTCGACGACAACAGATTGCTTGAGACCGGGAAAGCCAACTGCGCCTCCGGCTGTCAGACCTGTGCCAAGGCCGAGAAACAATACATCCTTCGGTGAACCATGAAGAAGCAGTGGGATCCGAGCCTGGCGGTAAGCTCGCCATGCTTCAGTGCCTGTACTTCCATAACGATAGTGCAAATTCTGCCTGATCTTTAGATAGCCTTCTGGCGATTTTGTCACGTCAATCCAGCCATAGGCCGAGTTCCACCGTCGAATCAGCAGGTCTCCTCGTTCATCTTGGCCTACCGGCTCCAGCCCTTGTCGATTGATTAATGGCGCGACCACACAGAGAAAAACAAGCATCACTATGATTCCAGTCCATATTCGATTCCGACGAAAGAGCATCACCATGGTATAACATGCGTAAAAGAAGGATATCAACACCCCCGTTTGCCAAAGGCCCAAGATCGGGATGAGTAAAAGGCTGGTGAGCCCTGCTCCCAACGCGGCTGCAATAGCATTGATGAACGTCGAATAGCCAACGACTTGAGCAAGCGTGGCATGAGTTTGTCGAGATTGATCGGACCAAACGAGCGGAAAGAACATTCCCAGCAAGACGAACGTAGGCATCACGATGATCGACACAAGGGCAAACACACCCAGCAAGTAGCTGCCAAACGTGCTTCCCCAAACGAAATAATCAAAATCAGTCAATGCGACAAATGCAAAAGATGATGCGGGAATGGCAAATGACCCAGCACCTGCAATCAACATCAATAAAAGCGTTGGATTGATCTGCTTAAGGAGGAGCTTCACAAGAAATGCACCAAGTGCAAGCGACAGAAGAGCCACTGCGAGAATGGCACTAAACGTGTACGTGCTGTTATGAAACACCAGTGAAAAGAGCCTGGTGTAATACACTTCCAGCGCTAAAAGTCCGAATCCAGAAAGACTGGCAACGGTAAGCTGGTGCCATGTGAGTATGGAGCGTTTGGCAACTTTATTCAGTGGAGGATTGTCGATTGGTTTGACGGGAATCTGGCCTGACCGAAATGAAGAGGTTTTGTTGGCGGATACCACCAAGGCAATGAGGCCGATTGTAAGAGACAGCAGGGCTGCCCAATAGCTTGCACCTCTGACACCGGTCCACGTCAAAAAACCAAACGCTGCTGTCATCACCCCGACAAAACCGCCGGCAGTATTCCAGGCATAAAGCGTCACACTTCGTTGGCTGCAGTGTGGATCGAAGGACGAGAGACATTGAGCCATCAAGGGGAAAGTTGCACCGAGAGCAATGGTTGCAGGAAGTAGAATAAGTGTGCAGAAGAGCCATCGCATCAGCTGATCAGGAAATGGCGAGCTTGTGAGGAGGGACACCAAGGGTTCGATTTGTTGTAAGAGAAGAGGGACGAGCGACGCCCAGCCGGCGATCGTAAGTTCTGCGATTGCATAATAGGTCCAAGCACGCTGTGAACGAGCCCTCCATGCTGCCAGGGCATACCCCAAGGCCATACCAAGAAAAAAGGATGTCAGTACTGCCGCAGCTCCGTGGACGGTATGGCCGATAAGTGTACCGATTTGGCGTGACCAGGACACCTCGTAAACGAGTGCTGCAACACCTGACAAGAAGGATAAAAAGTAAAGCAGCATTACCTGCACACTCGCTGAGAACATCTTGCCTCACTCCAAACTCGAATTGCTCAGGCAACGGGAATTCTGTATTGTCTCTCCCCGATAGCTAGCAATGGGGACGTTACATGCAAGTATTAACTTTCGTTGCGGTAGCAACACTATCTGCCTTGATTGGGACTTTTGTGTTGGAAGCGGGGCCATCGAGTATTTCTCGTCAAAAGGTCTCGCCAGTTCGCAGTTCAAATCGAGGTGCGGCAGTTTTGAGTAGTCCGAACCACGAACGAGATTCCATGCAACCCATGCTCAAGGACGAAGAACTTGCCTGGTGCTCCAGACATTCAGGGAAGCTAGCAACTGCTCCTCGTCATTCCAAGGCACCTCCAAAACCATTCATTCTACGATTGCCACAACCCACTACGGTTGAATCAGAGAAGCCTTTCGGTCGGTTGCCATCAAGAAGCTCAAAAGCCTCCATCCAATGCGGGGATGATTGCTGCAACAAGTAGCGGAGAGCATGATATTCAAAAGACCAAAGGCGTGTCTGCGATCTAACCCACTCCCGCCCGAGCTTAAAACAGAAACGAGCATCTTCACTTGCTTTTCTTTCAGGATCGTCTCGTGAAATTTCGTCTCCAACTCATTTCTTCGTATTGCTTAACGAAGGATGATTTGCAAAAGGCGAGCGGATTAAACGTAGGTAGGCAATCACTATTTCCAGACTCCAACGCGACTGGTGATTTTCCGAGAGTAAGTACAGACCGCTAGAATCGCCGGTGCCTACAGTGCAAATAGAGCATCCTCCATCAACTGCATTAACAGGAGGGCCACCGCATTTGATCCTCATGGCCTCGATAGGTCGGTTCAGCGACTGCGCAGGATTGCCAGTAAAGTAAACTCTTAAGTCCGTTCGATAATCACCTGTTTCAAAAGGAGCACCCGTGCCGCAAATCGGGCAGATAGCTTCGTGGCAAACATAATCATTGTTTTGCCAAACAAAGCCTCCAGGTTGGTGACGGTGATTACCAGGTTTGTAACGTTTCAAGGAAGCGAGAACAGTTCGTAACTGAGGGTCATCCGGCTCGTGAGCTGCGACAATTTCAGTGGGTAATATGACGGTTTGACTGATGTGGCTTTCCAAGAGTCGCCCAGGAGTTCGTGCCCCTTGAGCGGGATAACAAAGCTGGTACAAATAGAGGTGGTTTCTCTTGGCACTAGCCCACACCTGTGAATCTGGACTAAGTGTTTGCAATCCGGGGGCAATCGGTAAGCGCAGTATGGTTTTGCCGTCTCTATTGCGAAACTGCGTCTCTTGTTCGGCCATCAACGGAACAATGGGCGAATCGGACACAAACGCACTCAAACCGAGTCGACCACTAATTGTTGATGGTGTGGACTTCGTGGTAGTGCTCCACTCTTGGGTTTCTTGCATCGCATTCACTGTGAGTAAGTAGGCACCATCACGAGAGAATGCCATCTCTAGAATCTTTTGGTGTCCTGTGTCGAGCTTGAGTTGAATTTGCTTGGTAGTAATGTTCCAAATAACCACGCTGGACAGAAATGAAGCGGCAAGCTGAGTAGAATCTGACGAAAAAACTAAACAGTGCGTTTCGATCCACTCATCACCCATATTCAGTTTGGCCTGGAGAGTACCTTCTGTTGACTCCCAAAGATAAATCTGATGATCGCGGGCAAAAGCTGCGATAAGCTCCGAATTGGGGGAGAATACAGCTTGATGAGTGAATAGGCTGGGCCATGATGCCACATCCTGAGCTGCTTCCATATTCCAGAGCCTAATGGAACCATCATTCCAATCGCCCCAAGTAACTAGTCGTGAGGCGTTCGGAGAAAGAGCAAGGCCCATGTTCTCTTGAACCTGATGTGCTTGAAAACGATGTACGAGAGACCAATCTTGTGAATTCCAGATTCGAATGTTTCCGTCCCAAGCACCTGTTACCAAGAATCGACCGTCGGAACTAAACGCAGCATTGAGCGTTTTGCCCTCTGCGATACGTCGAATAATCTTACCCTCGGCTACGCTCCAGATGAATGCTTGCCCATCGTGTTGCGTGGATGTGACTACCTCTTTGCCCAGAGGGGAGAATGATAGGTGATTGATTTCCGCATTGTGGTTCTTGAGTTGCGGTGCGTTATTTGATTTTCTCCATTCCCACAGAATCACCCTGTTATCGCTGGCTCCGGAAACAACGTAGCGTCCATCTGGTGAAAAATCGACAGAGTTGACCCAGTGACTATGTCCGTAGAGGACTGCCAACTCGGTACCGTTTTCTGTGTCCCAAAGCCGAATGGTATTGTCTTTTGAAGCCGAAGCGGCGTAGCGACCATCGCGTGAGACCGCGACACCAAAAACCCACTCTTTGTGACCAGAACAACAATGAAGTTCTTTCCCAGCCACAGCATCCCATATCCTGAGGGTCTTATCAAATGAACCCGACACCGCGATCCGGCCATCCTCTGAAAGTGCAACGTCTTCAATTCGATCCCGGTGACCGTAGAGCGTGGAGTAGACCGTACCGGTTTGAACATCCTGCAGGCAAACCACGTATCTACGCGGATTATCCTCCCAGCTGGAGAAGACGGCCCGTCTACCATTCTGTCCAAAGGTCTTTCCAACTGTCTCGGAAACTGAATCAGCTTCTTGGCCAGTCCCATCCTTCCTGTTCCAGAGATAAAACTTGCCCGATCGATCCTGTACCACAATCCAGGCATCGTCATGCGAAACTCCAATCCACCTTAGCACTATTTCGTAAGGGGGACGGTGAGTTATCATTTCACCTGTGACAAGGTTCCATCGTTGAATCATTCCATCGCGCATTCCAGCAATAACTTCCAATTCATCCAAGCTGAATGCAACGGCTTTTACTTTTAAGTCCAGGTCACTAAGACATTTAACCTCTTTACCCGCATGCATATTCCAGATTGAGATGGAACGGTCATTACTCGCTGATGCCACTAATTTACCACTAGGCGAAAATGCAACCACTCGAACAGAGTCAGAATGCTCAGAGAGCGGATGAGGTCTTGAGGTTCCCAGTGTTACCTCAGGCGGTCGGAGTGAGCGGCCCCACGAAATGGGTACGCCATCGGGTGACATACTCTCTAGCCAACGATCCACCAACGCAGAAAATTTGGTTGGTGCCACCGTTTTACTTGTTTGAACTACAAACCTAGTGTCGGCCTCCTGATGGAAATGCTGAGTGACGACATCGTGGTCGTGCCAGTGCCCACGGTTCCAAAGACAGGCAACAAAACAATCGGGATGGTCTTCTAAGAACGAGCGATCTAGTTCAAGGGCTTCACCTATTAAGTCTAATAAGCGATACTTGGCCGAATCAGGTGGTACAACTGACAAGGCCAGTTTGTATTCCTCAATCAACGAACCAAGTTCATCAACAGTGATTTTCGCCTTCAAAAAAGAAAGGCTTGTTAGCAGCCGTTCAAGTTCTTGCCAGCGTCGGCTTGTGGCTAAGCATCGCACAGCCTGTCTCAGGTAACAGATCCTTTGCCGGGAAGGTAAGGAATAGAAGTCAATGTTTGAGCTATTCATCATCAAACAACTCCTTCATACTGTTGAGCATTCGCTCCGATAAACATTCGTGAATGCCCGGCAACGTGACACCTGCCGATTGCAATGTGTCGTTGCGGCGTAAGAAATCTTGAAAGCTAGCATGATAGACTTGGTAACACCGTTCATCGTCAACATAATCCTCTTGAAGAAACTCGCCCCACTCGTCCAACACACCTTGTACGGTTAGTTCATCTTCGCTCGCAAAGTCAGCAATCATGGAGCGGGTGACAGGCTCTTCAATTTCCGAAAGGATGTAGATGATCTTGATTTTGTGCATGGGGAGAGGGGATTGTGTCATTCCCATTCGCCGCCAATGGTCTTCATAGTATCTCTCCAAACCGCGTGGGAGCTTTTCAAAACTAAGACCTTCGTAGTGACCCTCCGCTATCGAAGGGAGGACATAGTGCAGATACATGAAATTGCCTTCGCTGAGCAGGGTCAGCTGATCGATGAACTCTTTCTCTTTGATTCCGTGGGTTTTCAACCAGCTACGTAACTTCGGTTTCTCTGCACTGATTTCCACATACTTGCGAATATCATCTAAATTGTGCTTGTCATAGTCCAGGAGGTTAAAGTGATGCACATGCGTCTGCAAATAAAGAGGCAAGTTCGCTTTGGGTCGAGTTGTCAAAACAAAATAGACGCCCGTGGGGAGCGTTGGAGGAAGTAGCAAAATGTTCTCGCCCTGTTGCAGCGAGGACTTGTTCGCTTCATCCAAGGCATCAACGGCAACTACTAACTTATCGTTCCACTTAAGCTGCTCCGATGCTTCTTGTAACAGCTTTAGAAGATGACTGCCATCGCGTGCATTCTTTGGGGGTAATCCCGTCGTGATTGAAAATCGAGCATTCAGTTGTTGAGAGATGCCTTGCAGGAATTGGTCGTAATTAACAATGCCTGCGGAACGTACGTTAAAGTGAATGGGACATTCCACTCGTTTGTGGTAAGCCGCCATGATCGAACTTTTGCCTATACCTGGCGGGCCTTCAATAATGAAATAGCCCGATGCTTTGTCCGTTTTGAATTGCTCTATCGCATCAAAGACGAACTCGCGACCAACAAAGTCCTTTGTCCGGTCTTCGATCAACGATTGGAAGATGCTGATAGGATTGTGCACTCGCAAATCTTCGACACTGGTCCCCAACGCTTTTGCTATCGCCGAAATGTTTTTGGGATAGCCAACACTATTCGATTCGATCCGAACCAGCGTATTGACGGTATCTATGGGACTTATGAGTTCGGGATGAAGAACATGCAGCCTTTGGATTTCTTCAACCATTGCTTCACGCGACCACCCTTTGTTTTCACGTAGCCGCTTGATGAGATTTCCGTTGACTGCGATGGTTCCTTCACGAGGTTTAGACTTTTCGCTCATGCTTTGCCCCATTTCTAAAAGGGTAGCAAACGAGTGGGAGACGAAGTTTAAGGATCGTTACGTTAGTTCTTGGATCGGAAAAATCCACCACCGTGAGGTGGTGGACTCGCCATCCTGCCGGTTACCGCCGGCAAAACGACTTCTACCTCAGCCAAAGAGCGACTGAAGCAGCCACCAAAGATCCTCTCGGCCTGGCACTACAATTACCGAATCTCTGACGGCCATTCAGTGTGGCTAATGATCGAGTAAGGTGAGTTTGCCAGCAGAGACGCCCTCTGTCAAGCACTTCAAACGCCGTTTTGGTTGCGGTTATCTGCAATCAAAACGGCGTTTTTTCTTTTTGAAAGCGAGGAAAACAATGTGATTTCCAATTTCAACCGGAACCGACTTTGGGCGAAGAGCCCAAAAGTGGGTCAACAACAAAAGGATGTGGCAATCATCCCAGAACCAACCAAGTGATTGCCACACGGACCAGACCCCAGGTCTCTTCCGCAGAACGGGAAAAGTGCAGGTCTATTCCTGCAGGCAGAATACGCCGTTCCGCCTGTCTAGTAAAGGAGTTCAATCATGGCTTACGCTAGCCTTCCTTTTGAGATTGTGCAGCTAGCTCGACTCCTCGAGAACCCCGGCTTTTGGATTCGATTACTTGGCGTTGATCGGTTAAGGACCTTGTTGGACTCAGCATGTCTAACGAGATTCGCCCAAACCTGGGTTACGGAGAAAGCCCGTCTCGCCATCCAGAGAGAGCAGCACCCAAAAGTCCGAGACTCGCTGAAGCAACTGCTTGCCCAACTTGAATCCCCATCACAACGCCACAATGACCATGAATGTATGGTCATCTTCGCTCGTCCCACTCTTTTCAAAGGAATCAAACATGCCACTCACAAACTTCGATGATCAATTCTTCAATAGCATTCCGGCGAGGCCACAGTCGGATCCATTCGATGAAGACTTGGCCTGCCAGGATCGCTTACCGACAAAGGAGGAGATATTTGTTAGAAAATTGGACGACTATCCGTTGCTGATCAAGCTGACCAATCAAGAAGACGTCACGCTTGAGTCGCTGGCCTCGGTCCTGGGGGTGAAGCATCGAGCCAGTGTGCTGAAAATCGTGCGACGCTATTTCAAGCAACTGAATCAGCAATTCGACCATCCGAACCCTAACTGAAAGACCCACCCCATAAAGATTAGCCCGTGTTGATATTCAACACGGGCTCCTTTGTTGAAATCCGAGACAATTGTCGAGCCCGATGATAGTTCCGGGTCTCAGCTGACTTTAACGACTTTGCGGGATTAATTCATGCCAAGTTCCTCAAGTGTCCGATAAATGACTTGGGAAATTGGGATTCAAGACTGTCATGCTGAGCAAGGTACCTTGTTTATTTGTTGCTGTGCTGCTGATTCTGGGGCCCAGAATCTGTTGTGTAATTACTTGTGGATGCGAAATTGGATCTGGTGTAAAGCAAGCCAACCGGGCAGCCACGAAAGGTTGTTGCAAAGGCTGCAAGAAAGAGGAATCGACATCGTCTGGCAAACACCACGATTCTAAAGAATGCCCATGCGATCATTGGCATTTGCATTATGCCGGAATGCTCATCATCAATGTGTCACATCTCGAAGTATTTCTAGATTCGATTTTCCAAATCATGTCGTCTCACCTTCGTAGTGGCGTCGGTGCATTGGCGATGCTAGATCATGAATTACAATCAGATGCTGTATGGCTGCTGAGTATTGATCTGCGTATACGTTTGTCTGTTGCCAGGTGTTAGTCACAGAGGGCTGTGAACCTCTCTGATCTTAATTACCTTTTCGGCGATCATGACAATGCTATCACGAACCAATTGCACTCTGATCTTGAGCGGGATATTGCAATGCCTTGGCTGCCAAGGAACTCACCACGCTCGTTTCACCAGTGAGCAAGCGACTCGTACCTCGATTATCCTCAATTCCGAAGAACGTGCATCTGCAAATGAAGGGGGTATCCAACCTGTTTCGCATGATGCAGCTGCCGAACAGGGCCCGTGGACTCTTCAGCGATTATTGGATCAGGCTGCCGAAGCCCATCCTGATCTGGCAGCAGCAAGAGCCAAAGCCGACATAGCTCGAGGACAACTTGTCCAGGCAGGCCTCTATCCCAATCCTACGGTTGGTTGGCGAAGTGAAGAGGTGAGCTTCAATAAAGCGGGTGGTGGCCAGCAGGGTCCTTACATCAACCAGGAGATTGTGACCGGCGATAAGCTGGCGATTGCCCAAGCAGCTGCAGCTCACGGCGTCACCGCAGCAGATTGGGCAGCAACTACCAAGTGGTACGGCATAGCGACCAAGATCCGTGTGGCTTATTACGAGGTCGTGACAGCGGAGCAGGTACTGGGATCAGCAAAGGAAATTGAAGCTCTGCTTCGTGTCTCGGCAGAGAAGGCAGAAAAGCTGCTTGTCGATGGAAGCATGTTGTCGTTTGATGTGAGAAAGACACAAGTTGAACTAACCTTGAGTACTGCAAAAAGGGAAACGGCAGAGCGACGATTGGATGCCGCAAAAAAGAACCTTGCTGCGGTCAGTGGTCTAGCAACAGACGCCATCAACAAACTGGGTGGCCAACTTGAGGTACTCGCCCCAAACTACGAATGGACATCGTCATTAGCAGCGATGTTGGCTCGGTCTTCTGAAATCCAAGAGCTACAGTCTGCGATAAATCAAGCACAGGAAATGATACGACTGGCTGAAGCTCAAATCGTTCCGAACTTGCAACTGCAAGCTCGTCCTGTTTACGACTTTCCGGAGCGGAATGCGATGCTCTTTGTCGAGGCCGGAATCTCGCTGCCTGTTTTCAACAGGAACCAGGGAAACATCATGGCTGCGCGAGCAGAGTTGGCCCGCTCCGATGCAGAACTTAGACAGACTCAGTTGAGGCTTACGGAACGATTGACCGAAGCGTTTCGACGCTATCAGTCTGCCAAGGTACAGATGGCGGGATTACACAAGGCGCAAAATCAGGCTGAAGATGCATTCAAGCTTGTACAAACCGCGTTTTCAGCAGACAGCAAAAGTGCACGCTATCTGGATGTGCTGGATGCTCAGAGAACTCTCTACCAAGTCAGGATGGAACTGATTGAAACTCAAGGGGAATCGTGGAAAGCGCTGAGTGAACTGGAAGGATTGATTCAAAGTGACCAGCCAAGAGGGACGATACCTACAGGAAGCGGGTCGCCTTGTATTCTTCTCCCATAGCACTTACAATTTTGAGTATGTAGAGTTTGAGGAAACGGGAAAGCATGAAAGCCGGGGTTTGCTTTTTGTTGATCTTCACACAGGTGCTGGTGAGCACTCTGGGGCAAGGCGCGCTTTCCCTGTGCGTTAGAACGGATGGAGCCCAAAAAGTTCAGTGGACATTTGCGAAAGCCTGCGGCAAGAAAGTAGCTGATCCTAAGGTTTGCAGTTGTTGCGGTGCGAAAAAAGAGATCGACTCGAATTGCCCAGGCACATCATCAAATACGAACGTCAAAAACAAGTGTCATTCGTGTGAAGACTATATCATTGTCGCCGACTATGAATCGATTCCCGGTGCTGCTCATCACCAGTTCATGGATGAGTTTTCAAATCTGCCCATGATAGTTGGCTTCGAATTGGTGGTTCAGTCTGCTCCTGGACAAACAGCTTCCGAATTTGATCGCGCGCAAGCACATCTGCCAAATATCCTGTCTACCATTGTCTCTACTGTTGTCATTCGCTGCTAGTTGATCGCCCGTAGACTGAAGCCCCATTCCAACGCAGGCTTTGGTATTTCCTCTTAACTGTTTTTTGCCACGCTCCTTTGTTTGAAAGGTGCTTCGATATGTTCGAAGTCGTTTCTTCCGTTGAGCCTCCGAAGCAAACGCCCTCTGCCTCTGCGAAAGCAAAGGTACTACTGGGGTGGTGTTTCCATTCTCTAGCGAACCTGGCCGTCCTTGCTGGCTTGGTCGGCTTGGCCTGGTGGGGACATTCAACTGGGTGGAAGTTCCCCAAATATGCCCAGCTCACTAATGCAGAACAGGGAAAGCAGGATGATTGGTGCGCCGAGCATGGCGTACCGGAATCAATCTGTATTGAATGCAAGAAGCATCTGGTTGCAAAGCACAAACCGTTTGGATGGTGTAAGGCGCACGGCGTTGCGGAATGTGTCTTGGATCATCCTGAACTGGCACAAGTAGAGAAGAAGCCAAGCCTCCCGAGGTACGATGTTCTCGCCGCACTCCGCATGATGGAGCGGCCAAGCAATAATCCCAAGTGCAAACTCCATGAACGTCGTATTCAGTTTGCGACAGCTGACGATGTGACCAAAGCGGGTATTGATGTGGAAGAAGTACAAGAACGTCGCATGCTGGAATTCAAAACGGCAAACGGCGAGGTCGGTTATGATCAAACGAAGCTCGCACGCCTATCAAGCCGGTTGCCAGGATCAGCGTGGTGGGTGATCAAGAATCAAGGTGAACAGGTTCGACGGGGCGAGGTCTTGGCCTTGATCGATGCCGCCGAAGTCGGAAAAGCCAAAACTGAGTATTTACAGGCGATGTCCACAGTAGAACAGAAATCACGCATTAGTGATAATGTTGATTTGCTCATTCGCCAAGGGGTCTATAAGGAAGGTGCCTCACAACACATTGAAGCTCGGGCAGCGCTGCGTGAAGCAGAAACACGCCTCTTAGCCGCTAAACAGGGCCTGGTTAACCTGGGATTGTTCCTGCCAGATGGTCTGGAAAAAATGACACCGACTCAGCAGGCAGCCGCGATTCAGTTCCTCGGCATTCCGACAGAACTGGTACAACAATTGAGCAACCAGGTGACAAGTGGTTTGCTGCCTATCAAAGCACCATTTGATGGTACAGTCGTTTTGCGGGATGTCGTCACCAATGAAGTCGTTGATGCTACCAAACCTCTCTTTGTCGTTGCTGACTTGAAACAGATGTGGCTGACACTGAACGTCCGCCAAGACGAAATGGGATATGTGAAAGTTGGTCAAAAGATCTTGTTCAACGAGGGTGAGCGTAAAGATGACATTGAAGGGCAGATAACCTGGATTAGCACGGCGGTGGATGAGAAGACGCGAACAGTATCCGTACGTGCTGAATTGGACAACAAGGCAGGAGTTCTTCGAGCCAATGCGTTTGGGACAGGCAAAATCATTCTACGCGACGAGCAGAATGCCATCGCAGTTCCAAACGAGGCCGTCCAGTGGGAAGGTGATTGTCATGTCGTGTTTGTTCGCGACAAGAACTATTTCAAGAAAGACGCTCCTAAATTCTTTCATGTAAGAACAGTGCGTCCTGGTGCAAAAGATTCGACTCACACCGAATTGCTTGCCGGTGTTTTGCCAGGCGAAGTAGTTGCGACGAAGGGGAGCGGCGTACTTCGCAGCGAACTTCTCAAGAATAATCTGGGCGAAGGGTGAGCGGACTGCAAGCACTAAGGCCCGGTCGGGCCTTTTGACCTCACAGACTGAGACATTCAAGAGAAGAAACATGCTGAACTGGCTGATTGATTTTTCGCTGAAGCATCGGTTCCTGGTGATCCTCGCGGTCACTCTTGGTGCTGTTGCCGGCGTATTCGCCTTGATGCATTTGGATATCGATGCTTTCCCCGATACCACGCCGGTTCAGGTACAGATTAATACCAACGTTCCTTCCTTGAATCCCGAGGAAGTGGAACGACAAGTGACGTTTCCGTTAGAGCAGAGACTCGGTGGACTGCCTCGACTTCAACAGTTACGGTCCGTCTCGAAATTCGGATTGTCTCAGGTTGTGGTTACATTCCAAGATGGCGTTGATATTTACTTTGCCCGGCAATTGGTGAATGAACGACTTGGGACGGTGGAATTGCCTCCTGGAGTACCCAGGCCTACCCTGGGGCCCGTGGCAACGGGGCTGGGGGAAGTCTTTCACTATGTGTTGACTTACAAGGGATATGACTTTGGAACACTTGCCACGGAAGAAAGGTACCGTCTGCTGACGGAACTTCGCACCGTTCATGACTGGGTCGTTAAGCCTGTGCTGCGCACCGTGAAAGGTGTGGCTGAAGTCAACAGTTGGGGCGGTTACGAGAAGCAATATCAGGTTCGTATCGATCCCGTCCGGTTAGCCAAATACAGTCTGACCTTTGACGAGGTAGTCAGTGCCGTAGAAAAAAACAATCGCAACGTCGGCGGTGGGAATATCCGCAGCAATAGCCAGATGCTCCTGGTTCATGGGGTTGGTCGAACGGTCAATTTGGAACAGCTAGCCAACATCGTGGTGCGATCAAGAAATGGCGTGCCGATCCAAGTGCGTGATGTGGCTGACGTCGAAACTGGCTCGGAAATCCGAAGAGGTGCTGTCACTGCCGAGGGAAAAGGAGAGGCAGTTCTTGGTCTGGGGTTCATGCTCATGGGCGAAAACAGCCATGTCGTCACACGGGATCTCAAGAACAAGCTCAAAGAAATCAAGGAAACACTTCCGTCTGGTGTGGAACTAATTACTGTCTACGATCGTACGGAGCTTGTTGATTACGTCATTGATACTGTGAAGAATAACCTCTTTGAGGGCGGGTTGTTCGTCATTGCCGTCCTCTTTTTGTTTCTGGGCAACCTCCGGGCAGCATTTATCGTCGCCTTGGCCATTCCCTTATCCATGTTGTTTGCGTTTTCTGGCATGTATCGATTTGGGATCTCAGCCAGTCTGCTGAGCCTGGGGGCAATCGATTTTGGCATGGTGGTCGATAGTTCTGTCGTCATGATCGAGAACTGCGTTCGCCATATTGCTCATGGTGACCTGATGGGGAGAAGCAAACGCGAAGTAATTCGAGATGCGGCTATTGAAGTGCGGAAGCCCACCATGTTTGGCGAACTCATCATCATGATCGTTTACCTTCCAATCCTGACTTTAGAAGGTGTCGAAGGAAAGATGTTTCGTCCCATGGCACTAACAGTCATCTTTGCATTGGCGGGATCGATGATCCTCTCGATGACCTTCATGCCAGTGTTGGCCAGCATAATGTTGCCGCGCAAGATCGATGAACGTGAACCTCTGCTCATGCGGTTGGTAAAGGCTGCATACACTCCACTTCTGTGGTTCACGATGCGGCACAAGTTCATCGTTCTCGGGCTGACTGCGGGTCTTTTGATTATCACCTTCGGGATGATCGCTCCCAATCTTGGAAGTGAGTTCGTGCCACGGCTTTCTGAAGGTGCATTCACCATTGGTGTAGTTCGCCTGGCGGGCACCGACCTGGAAGAGTCCATTCAGATGAACACAAAAATGGAGAAGGCCGTTCTCGCGGCGTTTCCGGATGAAGTTGCCCATGCTTGGAGTCGTATTGGAACAGCCGAGATTGCCACCGATCCTATGGGCGTGGAATTGACAGACTTCTTCATCACCTTGCGACCTCGTGACCAGTGGAAGAGGGCCTCCACACAAGCGGAACTAACAGAACGAGTGAACGAGGAATTGCGCCGACTCCCAGGGCAACGCATCGCCTTTTCCCAGCCGATTGAAATGCGCATTAACGAAATGATCTCAGGCGTTCGTTCAGACTTGGCCGTGAAACTGTTTGGTGATGATCTCGAAATTCTCAAAAAGAAGGGGGTGATCATCAAGGAATGGCTCGAGAAAATTCCGGGTTGCCAGGACATCAATGTCGAGCAGGTTACTGGTCAGCCTGTTCTCCAGATCAAAGTGAAACAGGAAGAATTGGCACGTTACGGCGTTGCAGCTCAAACCGTCCTTGATGTCGTAGAGTCACTGGGCAGTAAACCGCTTGGTGAGGTTGTGGAAGGACAATTAAGCTTCCCTCTCGTTGTCCGATTGCCAGATCGTTTGAGAAAAGATGCCCAGGCCATAGGTGCAATGCAAGTTACAACGGCATCAGGTGAGCAAATTCCTGTTTCGAAATTGGCAACCATAATGGAAGTGGATAGCCCATCAACCATCACCAGGGAATGGGGGCAACGACGAATTGTCATCACCTGTAACATTCGTGGCAGGGACATGGGCAGTTTTGTTACCGAGGCACAATCCAAGATCAATGCCGACTCCATGAAGCTTAGTGGTCGGTACCACCTTGAGT
The DNA here is from genome assembly GCA_046350055.1 of Gemmatales bacterium. Lineage (GTDB taxonomy): Bacteria > Planctomycetota > Planctomycetia > Gemmatales > HRBIN36 > JAEUIE01. The sequence goes on from JAXMBC010000001.1 coordinate 3,090,183, forward strand.
GGGGCGGGCAGTTTGAAAATTACGAACGTGCGAGAAATCGCCTGATGCTTGTGATCCCACTAGCTGCACTCCTGATCTTCGGACTTCTGTATCTCACCTATCAGAATGTCATTGATGCGTTGCGAGTCTTTACGGGAGTACCGCTGGGTGCGGTGGGAGGAATCATTGCACTTTGGTTACGTGACATGCCTTTCTCGATTTCAGCAGCCATTGGATTTATCGCTATGTCAGGCGTTGCGGTCCTCGATGACATGATTCTCGTTTCGTACATTCGGCAGCTCAGACGGAAAGGACTTTCTGCCGAAACCGCTGTACGTGAGGCAGCTCTCACCAGGTTACGTCCCATCTTGATGACAACGTTGGTGGCGAGCCTGGGATTTCTACCCATGGCATTTAGCACCGGCATGGGCGCCGAAGTGCAACGTCCCCTGGCGACAGTAGTCATCGGTGGCGTTATTAGCGCCATGATCATGTCGTTACTGGTCATCCGAGTGCTCTATGTACTATTCGATGCACTGGCCCATGGAGTCGTTGTTGCTGGCAAGAAACTTTTCAACATCGACCCGCATCAGTTGGCCTGGCTGGTGGGTGAGTATCGCGAAGAAGCCAATGTGGACGTGGTCAACACTGTCCCCGAATCAACTTCAATGGTGGATCGCCAAGTGGCGTCTGCTGGTAACACATTCGCTTGAGTTGCTGATATGGTTTCAGCAGCTATTGGCATCATGGTCCACAAGGAGTAACACGTGAGAAGCACAGCTTTACTATTCACCCTGACTGGCTCAATTCTGTTTGCTACAGGATGCAGCAAAGATGCAGTCGCAAACAAAGGCAGTGGTCCGGCCAAAGGCCAGGACGCTAAGTCGACGGAAGTCACCAAAGACGATCATTCCGGATGGTGGTGTGCTGAGCATGGGATTCCCGAGGAGGAGTGCTCCATGTGCAGTGCGAAAGTAGCAGCCGAATGCAAGAAAAAGGGGGATTGGTGCGATAAGCATGACCGAGCAAAGTCACAATGTTTCATCTGTGACTCTAAGCTAAAGGACCAGTTTGCCGCCAAGTACCGAGCGAAGTATGGCAAGGAACCACCACCGATTGAGGGGGAAGAAAAAAAAGAATCCAAAGATTCCAAGAAAGGATAACCACGAATATCGAACCCGATTGTAACCACACGGCCCATATGGATGTGGGCCATCCTCGTTTCTCGAAAGGACACTGTCATGAAGACGATTCAGATGCTGAGTATTGTGATTCTTTGTTGGGGCGTCTCGCCGGTTTTTGCCTCTGACCCCACAAGTATCACTATTTCAGTTCCAGATATGCATTGTGCCGGATGCGCAAAGAAGCTGACTACTGAACTTTCAAAGGTGCCTGGCGTTTCTAAAGCTGAGGCGGATGTAGAGAACAAATCTGTCAAGTTGTCTCCGAAGGGCAAGCAGACACCTTCGCCGAAGGCATTGTGGGAAGCGGTAGAAAAAGCAGGGAAAACGCCTTCTAAACTTGTCGCTCCACAAGGCACATTCACAGAGAAGCCATCGAAATAACTTCGTCGGTCGATGTTAACTTCTAGGGGCTAGCAGCTCGCTAGCTCTTGTGTAGCGTGCTTGTTTTCGCAACTCTTCAATTCGAGGTGTACGATGAAAGCTTATAAGTTGGCCGTGCGATTGATGCTCGCCCTATTCGTTGTCGCCGTCGTGACATTAGCTGGATGCCAGTCAACGGGCAGCGGTAGTGGATCTTCAGGTGCCTGTTGTGGGGGACACTTTTAGCCACTACTGAAGGTGTCATCATTGGAACTGCCTTCCAATGATAGGTTGCCCACAATCAACTCTATTATCGATTTGGGTTAGCAAATCGATAATCTCCAACCTCGGCGACATTATTGACGCGCTGATATCCCGATCTCAGGTGAAAACGTAAATGGTCAAGTCGCTTTTCATGATAGTACTGATCACGATGCAACTTCTTGCGGGAAGCGGGGTCTCCGCTTATTTGTGCATAGGCGACGACTTTCAAATCCGCTTTCACACGGATTCCGATAATTGCAGTTCCTGTTCGGTAAGCGCAGTCTGCTGTACTGCCTGCGAACAGGCCAAGACAGATCAGCATCACCAATGCTGTATGACTCATTCAGATCAATCCACTATTGATTCTCTGGTGATCGCTGACTCGTGCGATTGCATCCACATTCCGGTCATGTTGGCTTCAGGACATGTGATACGACTCATTCGGCCGATTTCTGCAGAAGACCTCAAGCTACTTCTTTCACCATTCGTGTTTGATGACACCACTCATTTCAACTGTCATACTATTCAAACGGACATAATCAGTTTGCCGGAGTGGCCTAACTCGCCTGATTCGTTGTTTGCACTTTCTACAGTCATTATCCGCTGCTAGGCGACAGTCATATTTAGCGTTCGTCCTCCGGCCGCTGTCGTGGTCATGGGGAATGTCATTCTGCGTAATCACATATTGCGACGTCCACTCAAAGACGACGTCGTTGTTTCGGCATTCAACAAAACACTGCCATCAATCTATTTGGCCTAGCCAACGAGAGATGGCACTCTGATACGGAGCGATCATGAAGAAGCTAATCGATGGATTGCGTCACTTCCAAGAACACCTTCATTGGGAGAGACAAGAACTCTTCGAGCGCAGCATTGCAGGGCAGAAGCCGCATGCGTTGCTCATCACCTGTTCCGACTCGCGGGTCTTGCCTGAGACGCTGATGCAGGCCGATCCCGGTGACTTGTTTGTCGCACGCAATGCAGGAAATATGGTGCCGGCTGATGCTCATGGAGGAGAGGCCGCCACGATCGAGTACGCCATTAGCACGTTAGGCGTGACCGACATTATTGTTTGCGGGCACTATCGATGCGGTGCCGTAAAAGCCTTGCTGGACTCTGAATCTGAGTCAGCCGATACACCAGTGACCAACTGGCTTGCGCACGGTGCCAACACACTCGAAATGATGAAAAAGGAACATATGCACTTACAAGGGGAGGCTCGCTGGGACAAGGCAGTCGAGCAGAACGTCCTAGTGCAAATCAGCAATTTGTCAAAACATCCATCAGTCGCGTCCCGACTTGCCGACGGAACGCTACGAATACATGCGTGGGTCTTGAGGTTTGAGTCCAGCGAAGTACTCGCTTATGTTCCGCACCGAGAAAGCTTCGAGCCGCTGTTAGAAATGATGGAGGTCCAAGCCGCGTTGCCAACACGTACTGCCTGCCATGAATCGTCAGTTGCTCGTGACGAATTTACTGTGAAGGCTCTACCCGTCGAGGTTGTTAGGCCAAAATGGTTTGAAGCGTTGAGGAGTGATGTGCCAGCCTCCTTGGTTGTGTTCATGGTCGCCCTACCTCTTTGCTTGGCTATCGCTAAAGCCTGCGGTGTTCCGGCAGAGGTCGGCCTTATTACGGGTATCGTTGGCGGAATACTTGTGGGTCTCCTCTCCGGTAGTCCTCTGCAAGTGAGTGGCCCTGCTGCCGGATTGATAGTGATACTGCTCGATGTGGTGCAAGAGCGTGGCATCGCAATACTTGGAGTCGCCGTCTTCCTGGCTGGGCTCATTCAGATTGCGGCTGGCACCTTGAAACTTGGCCAGTGGTTTCGAGCGGTCTCGCCTGCAGTCATACTTGGAATGCTTAGTGGAATTGGAGTCATCCTAGTCACCCAGCAATTCCATGTGATGGTCGATGACCTACCATCTCGTAGTCCTGTCTGGAACTTCCTAGGCATCCCGAGGGCCGTTGTAGGAATCTTCGATGGCCATGATGGACACGTCGGGCACCTTCCTGCTGCTCTGCTCGGCCTTCTCACCTTGAGCGTACTGCTCTTCTGGAAACGGCTTCCGGTTGGAAAACTCAAGACGGTTCCTGCCGTTTTGGTCGCCGTTCTTTTAGCTACAACAACGGCTTCCATCCTTAGCTTGTCGGTTCAGCGAGTAGAGTTCGAAAGCCTTACAGCAGCGGTTACATTGCTAGACTTTGTGTCGTTGCCTTCACTGTTGATCAACATGTCCGTGTGGCAAATTGCTCTGACCATTGCCTTCGTTGCCAGCGCAGAAACCTTACTATGTGCAGCTGCCGTGGACCAAATGCACAGCGGCACTCGTACTCAATATGACCGTGAGCTAGCTGCTCAGGGCGTTGGCAACGCTGTCTGCGGAATACTTGGTGCACTCCCCATGACCGGCGTGATTGTGCGCAGTTCGACAAACGTCCAAGCCGGCGGGAAGACACGTCTATCCACAATACTCCACGGTGCTTGGATTCTGGCCTTCGTTCTACTGATGCCAGCAGTTCTGCGAATGGTGCCTACTGCAGCTTTAGCAGCAATTCTCGTATTGACTGGCATCCGGCTCATTGAGATCCATGCTATTCGAGAATTATGGACGCTGAGTCGAGGCGAAGGCATCATCTGTGTGTTAACAGCCGTGGCGGTTGTTTCATTCGATTTGCTCACGGGCGTCTTGCTCGGTGTAGGGTTGTCAGTGATAAAGTTGGTCTACGCCTTTTCACGGCTACGCATTCGACGCCGGGGTGAATCAGCGAACGTCGAAACGATGTTGGTGCTGGAAGGTTCGGCCACCTTTCTTCGCTTGCCAAAACTTGCCTCAGCGTTGGAGAACACACCACGTGGAGCGGTTCTGCACATCAACATCAATAGCCTTAGTTACATTGATCATACTTGCCTGACCTTACTCAGGAATTGGAAGCAGCAGCACGAGGCTACAGGAGGGAGGCTTATTCTGGATTGGGACAAGCTCCACGTCCGCTTTGATGCTGCAAGACCACGACCTCGACAAGGTCGGTTGCCAGAATGCAATTCCTGCAGGACAGCTTCAGCATAATAAACTAGCCTTCGTGTGGATGTGACCAAGACCAAGGCAGGAAAAGACGTCGCTCCTATGACTATCGCCGTGAAAGCGGGTTGATGCCAAGGATGGCAGAGGGCGGGTTCAAAGAATAAGAAATGGCACCGCACAGATGAGTACCTGTGCGGTGTCTTGATCACCTGACTGTACATCCAGAGTTAGCTCTACTCGTGTGGCATATTCAGCCAATGATAACATCAAATCGTTTTGGGGCCGCATTGCAATTCACCCATTCTTTTACCGCATTCTCGGCAGCCATTTGAAGTTGATGATATGCCAATGGGGATAGGTCGCCGGTTGTTGCTTGGGGGAATTTTTCAACAATTACTTCCCAAAACGCATCCAGTGCTTCTTCGACGGGACAATCGAGAACTTGGTTATCCATAGACAGGTGGGGAAGGAGACAAAACTATTCGTCGTCAGACGGATGGACGTGAATCAGTTCTTTGTCATGCCAGACAAACACATCACAGCATTCAGGACTTCCACCCCAAATCAGGTACATCACTCTGCCAGAGTAACCCGGTCCATCTGTGATGTACTTATCAAATACGGTTATCCACAAGGTATCTAACAAGTGTGATTTCTGTAGGCCGTAGCTTTCTGCGTGCCCCTCGTTCTTCAACCACTTCCAGAGTTGCTCAAGTTCAGCGTTACTAGGTGACCTTGGAATGTTCTGGACATCCGGTGTTGTGAGCGAAAAACCGGTCATAAGTAGTGGGTGTAAGGCTATGCCAAATTTGCGCTTCCCCAAGCCACAAATCAAGAAGCCCAGCTAGGCGCAAAGGCACTATCATGGCCGCTTGCGCTATGTTCAAAAAGTGGGCTTACATACTTCATTCGCTAAGCAAATCCAGTAGTAACTCGACTCCGGATGCCCGAGGTCTTGAAAAACAGACAACCGTACCTTCTGAGTTGAAACGGAACTTACTTCTCTGCATTCTGCAGAGAACTGTAGAAATCTGTGGTCACCAGAGTAAAATATGGAAAGAGGAATGCTCGATTTCTGCTGGAATTTCGCTGTTTTCCGCATTCGCTCAACAGACTCATAATCCCTTGGTTGCAGGTTCGAATCCTGCTGGGCCCATTTGGTGTTTGATAGTGTTGTGGCTTCGTCGATAGCATTTTGATTCATAGCTTGTCGTAACCCGGCGCGATGCTGCGTGAATTGCTGTCTATTTGATTTAATCCGGAAATTTGCTGTTAGATTCTCCGATCTCGCGCACTTCTGTCGGTGGGTAGAACCTTCCGAGTAACTGACGAGATCGAAGATGAAGCTGACAAAACGACAATGGGCGGCCTGGTTAGTGGCTGCCTGTGCAACCGTGGTTCCGATGCAAGTCGCTTCGGCGCAAACTTTTACGGTGACGACCATTGCTGACAGTGGATCTGGATCGCTGCGGGATGCGCTGACTCAGGCCAATGCCTTCAACGGGGCGGCGACGGTCAATTTCAGCATTACCAACAGCACGATCAATCTCGGTTCGATGCTGCCGATTCTGACCAATCCCAACGGTATTACCATCAATGGGAACAACAACATTATTGATGGAGGTTCGACTTCGAACACTACAGGGGACCGAGTATTTTTTCTGGGTGTGCCGAATAACACGCCGGCTGCTGCTGGTGGCTTCATGCCCAGTACGGCAGCGACCAACTGGAACATTAACAACCTGACAATTCAGAATGGTAATGGACGTGGTGGCAATGGTGCAGCGGGTGGAGCAGGCTTCGGCGGTGGTGTGTTCCTCAATGCAGGCCATCTCAGTCTTTCCAATGTGGTGTTTAATAACAATCGAGCGATTGGAGGTAACGGATCTCCACTTGCTATTGCTACTGGCGGCGGCGGTATGGGAGGGAATGGAATTAGAGCTGGAGGAGGATTTGGACTAGGAGCCAATGGTGCGGTTGGCGGAGCCTTTGGTGCTCCGGGGCAATTTACAGGAGGAGCACCAGGTGCAGTGTTTGGAGGAATCAACGGTGGTGGTGGTGGTAGTAGTTTTTCAGGTGCTGGTGGTGGAGGAGTTGGAGCCAGCGGAGAGAACGGCGGATTCGGAGGAGGTGGAACCTATGGCGGTAGTGGTGGGTTCGGCGGAGGTGGGGGATATGTTGGTAGTGGCGGATTTGGAGGAGGAGGAGGTGGTGGTGCGTCAAAAAGCCCTGGTTTCGGCGGTGGCTCCGGCGGCCCACTTGGAGATGGTGTGAAAGGCGGTGGTCTCGGGGCAGGTGGAGCCATCTTCGTTCGCCAGGGTGCGTCACTCACGATTCAAGATGGATCTTTAACAGGAGGAGTTGTCGCTGGTGGCAGCGGATTCCAAAATGGCCAAGCTATCGGCTCGGGTATCTTTCTGGCGGGCTCCGTCGACTACTCAGTCAGCAGTGGTAAAACCGTAACCATCGCAGACACACTCGGTGGCGGTGTCGATGCGCAGATCACTGGTGGCCTCACCAAATCTGGTCCCGGCACGCTCGTGCTCACCGGCACTAACAGCTACACCGGAGGCACGACACTAGCAGGTGGCACCTTGAGCGTGGCAAGCAACGGCCATCTCGGCGATGCCGGCAGCAGCCTGACTTTTAACGGTGGGATGCTGCAAATTACTGGAACCACTTTTACATCGACAACTCGTCCAATCACAATGGGAGTGAATGGTGGCGGTATTGATATTGCCGCGGCTGGTAACACCTTTACGGTGTCGCAAGCAATCGGTGGCACCGGTGGCCTTACGAAATCCGGTCCCGGTACGCTCGTGCTTACCGGCAACAACAACTACACCGGTGACACCACCATCAACAGTGGCTTTCTGCAGATTGGTAACGGGGGAACTACCGGCTCGCTGGGATCTGGTACAGTGGTCAACAATTCCGTGATGACTCTTCATCGCAGTGATGATGTCACGCTGGCGAACAACATCAATGGCGGTGGTGGCATCATCAAGCGTGGCGCGGGAACGCTCACACTGAGTGGTACCGGCAGTAATTTCCTGAGTATTGAGCAGGGCCATGTAGTGCTCACCGGGAATTACTCTGCAACAACAAGCATCTCCTTCCTCGGCCTTGGTTCTACTTTCAGTGGTACAGGGAGCCTGGGGGGAAGTTTGCAAGGGTCGGGACTCTTTTCACCAGGTGTCAACGGGCCGGGCGTGCTATCGATCAATGGCACCGTAGTCATGGGTAATAATTCCCATTTCAAGGTGGAACTGCAAGGCACGACGGCAGGTACTGGCTATGACCAGTTGTCCCTGACTTCGTCGTACGCCTTGAACAATACGACGCTCCTGGCGGATCGACTGGGAGCCTTCGAGGCGCCATTCCTTTCGTCGTTTGTCATCATCAAGAACCCCAGTGGCGGCTGGGGTGGGGGCACTTTTGCAGGCTTAGCCGATGGAGACTTATTCGATTTCGACGGGCAGGTCTTCCAGATCCGGTACAACGTTCCCAACAATTACATTGTCGATCCCACTGGGTTGCAGACGGGCTTCGCAGGCATTACCTGGGCCGGTGATGATGGCTTCGGCAACTACGGTGCTGATAATGGTGGCAACATCGTTATTGCTGCTGTGCCGGAACCGGCGACCATGACCATGCTATCGGCTGTTTCCCTCGCTGCAGCCGGCTATGCCGGGTGTCGCCGTCGCAGGGGGATAGGAACAACCGTATCGGGCGGTAACAATGCAAAGGCTGATTGCTAGCTTCTATCCCAAGCGGTATCTTACGTATCGTAGCAACGAAAAGTTACGATTCGGAGATTCTGCTTGGAAACGACCAACCTGACGTTGCTGGGGCAGGCGGCCCGGGGCTCGAATGCGTCCTGGGTACGCCTGGAGAGATTGTACCGCCCCTTCATGACTGGTTGGTTCATGAGTAAAGGTATCCATCAGGCTGATGCAGAGGATCTGAGCCAGGATGTTCTTGCGGTGTTGGTGAAGGAGTTGCCTGGCTTTCAGCACAGCGGAAATACCGGAGCATTCCGTACCTGGCTGCGAAACATCTGCTTGTATCGCTATCAAGGCTACCAGCGGAAAAAGCAGCTGCGGGGTGCGCCGATGGGTGGCACCGAGTTCCAGAAGCAGATGAATGAGGTGGCAGAGTCTGCTGAGACGCAGGATTGGGAACGGGAGCATGATCGCCATGTTCTGGCCCATCTTCTGGAGCAACTCTCCAGCGAGTTTGAAGAGAAGACGGTTGTGGCGTTCCGTCGGTTGACGCTGGAGAAGGCTGCAGCCCAAACCGTTGCTTCGGAATTAGGGCTTACGGTAGCAGCGGTTTACATGGCCAAGTCACGTGTACTCCGTCGACTGAGGGAACTGGCAGCAGACCTGGTTGGTGAGGAAACGTTAGCATAACTTTCGAGATGGCTATGATCGACCACCCGAGCACTGAACTGTTGAGCCGATACCTGGCTGGTCGTACTTCGGCGAATGAAAGTCAACTCGTTGAACAACATATCGCTCAGTGCGAAGAGTGCACCAGCCAACTAGACAAGATATCCTCGCAGGGTGATGCTTTCGAAGCCAAGCTGGTGGCTTCTGCTCAATCAAGCAAGCCTGACATCGAAAGGTCTTCGGGTGTCACATCAGGTACCAAAGTCGGTACCTACGTTCTTCGAGAACTGCTCGGCCAGGGAGGGATGGGCCAGGTCTGGCAAGCTGAGCAGACGGAACCTATCAAGCGTACTGTTGCCATCAAGCTGGTGAAATCCGATCTGGCTGGTCGTCAGGTACTGGCCCGTTTCGAAGCGGAGCGTCAGGCTTTGACGATGATGGATCACCCCAACATCGCCAGGATTCTGGATGCCGGGGCAATGCCTGATGGTAAACCCTATTTCGTCATGGAGCTGGTGCGTGGTATTCCCATCAACCGCTACTGCGATGAGGCCCGACTCAATACCGAAGAGCGTTTAGCTCTCTTCATTCCGGTCTGTCAGGCCATTCAGCATGCTCATCAAAAGGGCATCATTCACCGTGACTTGAAGCCCAGCAATATCCTCATCACCCAGTACGATGGCAAGCCGGTGCCCAAGGTGATTGACTTCGGCGTGGCCAAGGCAGTGCATCAGCCGTTGACCGATCAATCGATGCAGACTGAATTGGGTTCGCTGATCGGTACGCTCGAGTACATGTCTCCCGAGCAGGCTGATCTCAATAATCTCGACATTGATACCCGGGCAGACATCTATTCGCTCGGAGTGATTCTGTATGAACTGCTAGCAGGGTCGCCACCGTTTTCCTCGAAGCAGTTGCGGGCAGCGGCATTCACCGAGATGCTGCGGCTCATTCGTGAAATTGATCCGCCCAAGCCCAGCACCAAGCTGAGCAAGTCGGAAGCGTTGCCATCGATTGCCGCCAATCGCAAGCTGGAGCCTCGACGGTTACAGACTCTGGTAACTGGGGATCTCGACTGGATCGTGATGAAGGCGCTAGCCAAGGAGCGAAATCAGCGTTACGACTCTGCCAACGGTTTTGCCCAGGATATACAGCGGTATCTGGTCAATGAGCCTGTGCAGGCCGGACCGCCAAGTGCCAGTTATCGCCTGCGCAAATTCGTGCAACGGAACCGGGGCAGCGTATTGGCCGCCAGTTTGCTCTTGGTCACCCTGGTAGCAGGCATCATCGGCACCAGCATTGGGTATTATCGTGCAGAGATGGCACGAACTGAAGAAGCGAAACAAAGACAGTTGGCCCAGAAGAAAGAGAAGGAAGCCCAGCTTGAGAAAGCCAATGCCGTAAAAGCAGCTGAGGCAGAGAAGGTGGCACGCCTGAAGGAGACCGAGGAAAAACAGTTTGCGCAGGCTATCAGTGATTTTGTCTGGAGTGATTTACTGGCACTAACTAGCGTTGAGGGACAGCTTCGTTTTGCAGGAGAAGACAAGCTGCCACTTGATCGGAATATGACGGTCAAGCAATTGCTGGATCGTGCAGGTGAGAAACTGAAAAAACGAAAAGACCTCGCTCCCAGGATTGAAGCAGAGCTGAACTGGATCATTGGAGTCAACTACCGTGGACTGGGGGACTACCAGAGAGCTGTTCCTTTTTTGGAACGAACAGTGGAACTGCATCGCAAGAACTATGGAGCAGATGCCCCTCCAACTCTTGGTGCTGAAGAAAGTTTAGCAGTGGCCTACGTTTACAACGATCAGGCCAAGCAGGCAATTGAGTTACTGTTGCGAGTTCGGAAGGAAATGCTGGCTCGGTTAGGACCAGATCAATTGGATGTGATCATTAATCTGCACAATCTGGCAGGCGCGTATGAAGCAACAAGCCAGTTCGACAAAGCGATACCCCTGTTTGAACAGGTGCGCGATGCCAAGGTAAAACGATTTGGAATGAACCATCCAGAAACCCTGCTAACGCTTGCCAGTCTGGGCAAGGCTTATCTCAAGGTTGGCAGGAATCAGGATGCCTTGGTATTGCTCGAAAAAGTACGAGATGGACGTATCGCCACTGGGGGGGCTGAACACCCTAACGCAGTGGAAGCGATGGAAATGCTCGCCCAGGCCTACAATGTCAATGGTCGAGTGGCTCAAGCCATCGAGCTTTATGAGGAAGTAAGAAAAGGCCGAATTGCCATAGTAGGCGCAGATCATGCCAAAACGATCGCAACCACCAATAACCTTGCAACAGCCTATTTCGCTGCTCGTCGCTATACAGATGCGCTCAAGTTGTTAGAGCAGGTAAACCAGTACTATTCCCAGAAGTTGGACAGCAAGAACAGCACCAGGCTCATTGTCATGGGTAATCTTGCTTCCTGCTACTATGAGTTGGGTCGGTACGTCGAAGCCGTTCAATTACAGGAAAAGGTACGGGATAGCCTGATTGCAAAACTGGGTGAAGATCATCCTGACACCCTTTTTACTCTTAACAATCTGGCTAAAACTTATTCGAAAAGCAAAAGAATACCTGAAGCATTGCTACACCATGAAAAGGCTGCGAGCGGAATCGAAAGACTTCAATTCAATAATCAAGATGCCAGTCGTATTGTGCTGGAAGCGATCTCGGCATATGACGCGGCCAAACAACTGGACAAGGCCGCAAGCTGGAGACGGAAATGGCTAGCTGCCATGAAACAACGATCCTTGACTGATTCGACTGCCTATTCCAATGTCATGTTCGGCTTGGGAATCAACCTTTGCCAACAGAACAAGTGGGCCGAAGCTGATCCTGTCCTTTACGAATGCCTCGTCCAGAGTCAGAAGAAGTCTCCGAACTCATGGGAAACGTTTGATACCCAATACTGGTTGGGCCATGTATTACTCAAACTGAAGAAATACCAGGAGGCAGAAACTCATCTGTTGTCTGCATACCAGGGGTTGAAACAAAATGAAAAGTTAATCCCAGCCCCGTTTAAAAACAAAATATCGATGACGCTCGATCACCTGATCCAGGTGTACACCGAAACCAACAAGCCCGATGAAGTAAAGAAATGGCAGGCTGAGAAACTCAAGCTTACTCCACCTGCTGCACAGCAAAAATAGTGCAACACATCATTGAATCAGAATTCATTCGGTAGTTTTCCTTTTTCTGTTAGATCACCTCCGCTCGCGCACTTCAGTAGGCAGCCAATGCCTGATGGCAGTACAGCGGAGCGGAACATGACAATCACCGTCATCAAAATCCTGGTCATCGTCGGACTTACTCATGGCCTGCGTTGGTTAAGTCAAAAAGCTGGTCCACGTTGGGGTGGTCTGATAGCTGGGCTCCCCTCCACCACCGCTGTCGTGCTCTTCTTCCTGGCTTGTGAAAATGGTGAAGAATATGCCACTCGAGCTGCAGAGAGTGGAGCACTAGGATTGTGTGCTGGCTCAGCCCTGGCATTGGCATTTACCTGGGCAGTTGCAAATGGTCGATCGATCGCCTTTGCATTGGCTGCTGCTGGGACTACATTCCTGGGTGTAGCAACACTGTCTCCCTTGCTTTTCTCTCTGCCAGTACCCTTGTCATTACTTCTGGTGGTTACCGGTTCTTGCACGCTGGCAGTTATGGCACAGCGCATGCCGTCTTCAGAGTTAACCAGGCCTGCAGGTGCAAGGCATGCCTCGTGGCGTGGAGTGATCCTGCGTACCATTGTTCCTGCCGCATGCGTACTGTCAGTTACCATGCTGAGTCAACACCTGGGCACGGTTGGTGCAGGATTGCTTGGCACCTTCCCCTGCATGCTGACATCCATGCTTGTCGTTACTTCGCTGGAAGAGGGAGCAGGTGTTGCCAGCAGGTTGGCCCAATCATTCCCCATGGGTCAATTGTCTACACTCAGCTTTGTCATTCTCTTTGGCCAACTCTGTCCATCTATGGGAGTGACAGTTGCCCTGCTCGTAGGTTATCTGTCTGCTTTGGTGACGCTCGGTGTTCTGGAAGGGTGCCGTCGCATTCAGTTCAGATGCGAATTGGGGTTCAGCACACATGCGAAGAATATGGGGGCCACCATACCTGCTTCAAACTGACTGGGGCTTGCTATGTAGATCAGTTGCCTAATCGGCGACCTAACACCTTCACTCAGCATCCACGCTATTCAAATATCTGTAAAACATGGTGTTATCGAGAGAAACGATACTTGCCTTTGCGGTTCGCTGCTCGGTGGAGCCTCGCCCTTCCAACTCTCACCGGAGTTATCTACCTGTGCATCATTAGTATTGACAGTTTTTTTCATTTTCTTATGGTCCGCCTCATCCTGCAGTGCTAATTCTCACAGACTCCTGATGCACCGAACAGCTCTATTTTCACTGTATCTCGCGTGCATTCTGGTCGTACCTAGGATGAGCCAAGGACTTTCTGCGCAGGAAACCTCGTTTGCTACACTCTCGTCGGAGAAGCAAACCTTCATTGGATCGAGCCTGTTTCAGAACACTCCCAACACTGCCCAGGAAGACTTTCTCAAGCTGAATATACGCATGCGTGGTCGAATCGAGACTGACGCTATCGTTGCCGTGCAGTCGAGAGAGAGTCAGGAAATCCTCGGTGATCTGCAGAATGGCTATGGTTTTCGACGTCTGCGGCTGGGTTCGCAAGGAAACCTGGGAGATGCACTACGCTGGGTATCTGAAGTGGAAATGGCAGGAGGGACACCACGACTACGCGATGTCTTTATCGGTTACACGATGTTTCCCTGGCTGCGGGAATTTCGCGTCGGGTTCTTCCGCGAGCCGTTCAGTCTGGAAGGAAGCACCAGCGCGAATTTCATCACATTCATGGAACGCTCACCACTGAATGAACTGGACCCCACACGAGATTGGGGTGGATGTGCTTACTGGTGGCCCGATGACGAACGAGCCACGATTGCCCTCGGGTTGTTTCGCGACGGCACGACCAATGGAGGGCAGAGCCAGGGAGATCAGGATGCGTGGGCTGTCACCGGGAGAATCACCGGGTTACCGGTGTACAATCCTGACGACAGCGACTTTCACCTGGTTCACGTTGGAGTGGCTGCTTCCTTTCGATCACCAGCAGATGGTGTTGTCAGGTTCGATCCCGGGCTAGCATCCAGCTTGCTGACGGTATCAGATGATCCCTCTTCCCCGTTTCTCCCGGCAATCAGCGTCCCTGCCACATATCAGTATCTTCTCAATCTCCAGGCTGCCTGGGTCAATGGTTCGTTCTCCATGCAATCCGAGTGGTTTGCCACGTTCATCGAACAGCCTCAGGCCAGCCAGGTGTTCTTTCACGGATTCTATTACGACATCAGTTACTTCCTGACGGGTGAGCACCGGGGATACGATCGGACCCGCGGTGCATTTGATCAGGTCAAGGTGCTGCGGCCCGTCGTAAAAACAAAAGACGATCCTCGTGGCGGCATGGGTGCCATCGAACTTGCGGGTCGGTTTTCATTCACTGACCTGACGTCGCCCAATCTGGCACCATTAGAAAATGGCTCACCTGCCGGTGCCAGTCTCTATCAGTTAACGCTGGGTTGCAACTGGTACTTAAACGACTTCACCCGCATCATGTTCAATTACACTGCTGGTTTTCCCAAGGAAGCAGCACAGGATGCTACGGTTGCCCACTTGTTCAGCGTACGATTCGCATACTTCTGGTAGCCACGCTGTCTAGATGCTTGCAATCAGTGAACAGAATCAGGAATGACGAGTGCTGTGCCTCGTCATTCCCGGTTACAGACGATTGGTATCAGCGATGGATTCCATCACCCATCATCAGAATTTGATGTTGAGCCGAAGACCAGCGATGTAGGAGGTATCGGCAATGGACGTGCCCGGTCGAAGTACCTGAAAATCAGGCGTCAGGTTCACAGCAGGAGTCAGCTGGAAATTGTAGAAGACTTCCAGCCCCATGCCGTCACGTGGCCCCAGGAGAGCACGTGGTATGGGACCAAACTCATCGCTTGCTCCCACATAAAAACCACCGATACCAAAGGTATCACCACGGCATTGACCAAACGGACTATAGCCACCGATGCCCATGCTGAAGAAGTAGTGGATTGGTGTGGGGTTCGCATCGCTGATTGATGCTCTTCCAAAGAGACCCCAACCACGTTTGGTTTCCTCTGAGTAAACCTGCAAGTACTGATCAAAACCATAGTAGATGGTGTAAGATCCCCACCGCGTGGCAAAGCCAGGAACCGGCTTCTCGGGATAATCGCCTGGTGGAGGAAAATTGAATTGCAAGTCAGTCATTTCCACGTTCTTCCATAATCCACCCAGGTGCTGTTCACCGGGAAGAGAGAAGAAGTTGGTTTTCACTTTCAGTTCGCCACCCAGAATAATCCCCTTGGAAAAGAGGTCATCCACTCTCAGAAACTCGCGGGTCTGGTCTTGTGGGTCCATGGCGAAGACGGTAATAGCTCCCCATTCCCGTGGTAACACTGCACCGAATTGCATGGCGGAGTATGGCAACGCCAGAAGGAAAGCGGGATTGGCAATCAATGCCTGGTTCATGAATTGAGCAATACCATTCCCGCCAGCAAAATCATCCTGATCTACTGCACCAATCACATTCTTCTTACCCGCAAACAGAACAAGTTCTTTCGACAACGGTTGAGTGACAATGAAATCGGTGAGCATCGGGATGCCTTCCCGATCAGGTACAGGTGGTAAAGCAGCTGGGAAAATGGCAGGAGCAAAAGCACCCGTGCGGAAGCTGACATTTCCGTACTCACCCCACCAGTGCTGCAGACCAATCAGCAATTTCCCCTGGGGCATACCACCAAATTTTTCGAGGTCAACGAGTGCCTGATATTCACCACGTCCAGTATAGGAGAAGACATCCCCTTGCCCTGCAAAGGGAGGGGGCACCGGTCGATCAATACCACCACCCAGGCCGAAGCCAAACTGTGTGATGTTACCACCGATAGTGATCCCCTGTTCCTGCAGTCGCGGACGCAATCCGTTCCAATCACCAGTCAGTGTCGGGCGATTCCACAGGGAGTCAAATCGAGACTGACAGAAGGAGTCACAGACACTGCAAGAAGCAGGAGCTTGTGCAGCCACAGAGTCGAAAGCAATGGATGACGTGGTGCTTTCGGGGGCATCCTGAGCACTTGTCACTGAAATGCCAGCAAGCAGACAGCATGAAGCAGATAACCAACGTAAGCTAAGCATTTTCGGGATCCATCCATGGAATCGAAAAAGAGGGGAAGTTAGGTAAATTATCGTCTGACCATGACTATTAACACTTGCCGTAGTTGGATAAACAGCTCGTTAGCATGTAGTACCTGACCATGAAAAGTCGAATGTTACGAAATAATCGTCAAATACGGAGAGAACGATGTACTCGCGCAAATCGCTTGCTTATGCTCTGACGATAATGCTGTCATGTGGTGTAGTGGCAGTACACGCACAGCCCGGCATCTATTTGCCTGGGGCCGGAGCAGTCAACGGTGGTATGGCTGGTGTTTCTACAGCCAAGCCTGTGGATGCGCTGGGTGCCATGTTCTGGAACCCTGCAGCAATCGGCAGACTCGGACACAACGAAGCCTCGATTGGTGGCGCGTTCATTTATCCAGATATTACGTTATCCTCCAGCTTGCCGCAGATTGGCGGCCCTGTCTTATCGGGTAGTACACGTAGTGATAATGGCTTTCCCCTGCTGCCCAGTCTGGCGATAGTCTCCAAGCTCGAAGAGGGCAACCCCATGACACTCGGCTTAGGCTTGCTCTCGCTGGGTGGGGGTGGAGTCAATTTCCCGGGCGATGCCAGTAATCCTGTTCTTTCTCCGACAGGTCCGTTCAACCAGTTTGTACTTGGGCCGATTTTCTCCAGTCTGCAACTGTTTCAGCTTACTCCCACCGTCTCCTATCAGGTGACGGATCGTCTCGTCGTTGGTTTGGGGCCCACGATTGATATTGCCATCGCCTCGTTTGATCCAGCGTACTTTGCTGCCCCCAATATCAATCAAGGCCAGTTGAATAGCTTCCCCAATGCAGTGAATGCGCGTCCCTTCTGGGGCGGTGGTTTTCGGGCTGGTCTCGTCTACTCTGTCACCGATACCATCGATATGGGGTTCGGCTATACCAGCCCGCAGTGGATGGAAACATTCGAGTTCAATTCGCGTGACAGCCTTGGCAATGCTCGCAGGTTGTCGCTGGAGTTGGGATTGCCTGCCATCTATTCGTGGGGCGTAGCATGGTCGGCGATGGAGCAACTTACTCTTGGAGTTGATCTCCGCTACTTCGATTATGAAAAGGCAGACCTCTATGGCACTCCCGTTAACGAGCGTGGCCTGGGTTGGAAGAGTGCATTTGCAGTTGCTGTTGGTGGTGATTACCGCTTGACGGAGCGCGTCTCCGTGAGGGCTGGCTACCAGTACAATACCAATCCGCTGGGGAGCACGAACACTCTGTTCAACATTCAGTCTCCCGCCATTATTCAGCACACCTTGACAGTAGGAACAACACTTGCGTTGACGGAGAACATCTCCACGTCCATCGGATATGCTTACGGGTTACCCAATTCCATATCCGGATCAGTTGAACAACTCCCCAATGCCCGGGTCGGACTTGATGCAGAGAGCCATGCTCTGTTATTTAATCTGCAAATCAAGTTTGGCTGTCCCTGGGCGGCGAAGCCATCCGCTTGTTCGACTTGCACTCCATAGGTCAAGGCGAATCCCGCTCCCCATCAAGCGACTCCGTCAGGAGTCGCTTTTTCTGTAATGCGTTCAGCAAGATGCTGCACCTGACGACATAATGCAGACAGTACCAGGTGGACTGGTTCTTCCGAAGAATTGCTATTCTCGAGTATGTCCTGAAGGCTCAGCGTGTAGACCGTCGTAGGGGATACGGCTTCGATTGTTGTGAATTGCGGCTGATTCTGAATCACGCCCAGCAAACCAATAATCTCCCCTTTTGCCATCTTGCCCAGCGTCTGTTTCTGACCATTGACCTCGCGGCTGAGTTGCACTTCACCTTTCTCGATGACCATGAATTTGTCAACAGCTGAACCTTGCTTGAGAAGGATCGAACCTGTCGAGTAGGTGCGACGCTGCTGACGGATGTAGGCTTGCCTGGTCTGCGTCGCCAACCATCGTCCGACCAGGCGTAAGAGATTGCCGACTATGAAACCTGTGCAAATGCCAATCAGGTTGGCAGCCATGTCCGAGTATTCAAATGCCCGGTTGTTCAGCGGTTGCAGGTATTCGATGCCGATGCTCATCAGTGCCAGCAAGGCGAGCACAGGGAAGGAATAGACTGGCTGCAAGCCCATCACAAAGATGGTAGACAGCGTGGCATAGCCACCGAAGTGCAGTAGCTTGTCTACAGGAATTGTCTGTTCCGAATTTCCAACCAGGCTGGCTACCACGATGATCACTACGCCAGCCAGCCCAGCCAGCACTATGAGATACCGTGCCCAGGCCGGTATGTCATAAACGGTATTGGACAGTATCGACGGAAGTGTTCGTGGCATAGGGATTCCAGCGGATGAAGAGCTAATTGAAACTATCCGGGATGACCAGCAAGGGGCAGGGGCAGTCGTGAAGAACCTGCTCGGTAGTGGTTCCTCTGAACTTATCGAGGATGCCTTCTGATCCCTCCGTGACCATGATCATCAAACTAGCCTGCAATTCCTCGGATGCTTTGAGGATTTCCTCAACAGGTTTACCTTGCCGACACATTTTGACGATAGTCCAGTCGCCTTCAGGAAGGACGACTTCGGGGAAGTCCGATTCCTCACCGACGTGCAGCAAGGTGAGCCTTGAATCAGCATTCCCGAAGGCTTTCAGTGCACGCAGCCCACGCTCGATAGCTCCACCTACCCCCTTGGGACCATCCACTGGAATGAGTATTTGATTCATACTGACTTGACCGGTTTCCAGATCAACACATCCACGTGCACCGGCAGGTACAAACAGTGTGGGAACCGAAAGATGACGTGACACTTGCTCTGCAGTGGACGGATTGAACCAGGTAGCCCAGCCTTTTCGTCGTTGTGTAGCAAGCACGAGAATTTCGACTGGTGCTTTCTGAAGATAACCCGTTACCGCACCGACAACATTGCTGGTATCAGGCACATGGATCTTCTCGATCTGCACTCCCATCTTGGAGACGTCTGCGCGACGGGCCCCCTGCTCCAGGAGGCCCCAGTTTTGCAGTGTGGTGCGTACCGAGGGGAAATTATCCCAGTCGGCGTCTTTATCCTTGCTGACATGCATGATGGTGAGCCTGGCTTTGTTGTTGATCGCCAGACGCAATGCATGGGCAAAGGCCAGCTCCGATTCAGGGGAAAAATCCGTGGTATGCAGTATATACCGGGCCACATCACTGAAACGGGACGGAACATCGGCTGTTGGCATGTGTCAAACCCTGTAAGACAAATCCACGTTGCAACCAGACCATCTGCGGAAACGAATCGTATCCTATGTCTCAGCAGTGATAGCATCCAGTTGAAAGCAGTCTTTCAATCCTTATACCCTGACACAGAACAATCAAGCTTCGCAACGATTCGAACTTGTGCATAGTTAATTCGAAGGAGCCTGATTCCATATGAGCCATGATAATCGTCAACGATCTGCTCCCAATGCAGCATCGCCGGGTTATCGAGTTGTTCATCTGCGTGACTTTGACCAGGCAACTCAGTTTTTTCCCCATTTCAATGGTCGGTTTGAACAGATCTCTCGAGGTGTATTCCAGGGCAGGCTGCAATTTGTGCTGGGTGAGACGACTCGCATCGTACAGATACACAGCAATCAGCAGGTAGTGTTGAAGGGAGACGAAGCTTCCGGGTTGATGGGAATCTACCCGGTGTTGGCGCAGAACTCAGCAAACCTGTGGCGCGGCAAACGGTTGCAACAAGGCCAGGTGGTTGTACATGGCCCTGGTACGCATGTGAATCACCTTGCAGCCAGGCGTTCCAGTAGTTTTGGCGTATCCCTGGATCCTGAACAATTCATGCAGACTGCTCGCGTACTGCTGGGTTCTGATGGAATCGTTTTTCCCGGTAGCTGGTCAGCTGCGACAGTCAATCCGGCCTATTTTGACCGATCCAACCAGATCATCCATCAATGGGTCACTACTGCTGCAAGTCACCCAGGCTTCATGAAAACTGTGGAATGTCAACGTCTTGAAAAAGAAGTATTGCGCTCGCTGATTACCATGCTTTTCCCCAATGTCTTCAACAAGGAAATGCTGACGCATTCCAGAAGAATGCAATTGGTTTTCCGGGCGGAAGAAATCATGCGGGCCAACCTCAAGAGTGCTCTTGGTAGTTTCGAGCTTTGTAAGGAACTTGGAGTTAGTGATCGTACATTGCGACTGGCATTTCATGAACGCTACGGGATAGGCCACATGGCCTTCTTCAAGGTTTTGCGTCTGAACGCGGTGCGGGACTTGCTGAAACAGCAATCACATACAAGCGTCCAGGAAGCTGCCAACGCATTGGGCTTTACTCATCTGGGCAATTTTGCTGCGGATTACTCCCGTCACTTTGGGGAGTTGCCCAGCGAGACAATCAAACGATGTCAACAATGACATGCAAACTAATGAGAACAATGAAGGTAAATTGCCAAAATTGGATATTCAATTGCATTTTGATTTACAAATGACAATGACGCAATTAAGTTGAACAACGTCCATACCACTCTTTGACGTGTTCGATCTATTATTCGACGGTTGAACACTCTTTCAGCTAATTAGCTATGTGGACTCACAGATCTGTTTCACACCAGGAGTACTTTATGCTGAGTCGATCGAAATTGGCTACCTTCATGCTCTTAGCGATGGGAGCAGTGCTAGGTTGGGCTGCCGGGGCAGGGCATCTCAGCTTCCATACTGCTGTACAAGCGGCAGCGGATAACCATCCTGCTATTTCAGTCAAGTCTTCTGAAGATGTGGTTTCCTGTTGCACTCCGGCGCAGACAGCGCTGCCTGTCAGCATTACTACTCACAATGCTAAAGTCGCATCCAAAATGCAGAAGGAAGGCAAGAAGCCCAACATCTGCATCATCTGGGGTGATGACATTGGCTGGAACAACCCCAGTGCTTACAACCGCGGAATGATGGGCTATCAGACCCCGAACATTGATCGTGTAGCAAAGGAAGGTGGATTGTTTACCGACTGGTACGGTCAACAGTCATGCACCGCAGGCCGTGCAGCCTTCATCACCGGGCAGAGTCCATTCCGCACCGGTCTGCTCAAGGTAGGTCTCCCGGGCGCCAAAGAAGGGTTGTCCGATAAGGACCCCACAATTCCTGCGCTTCTCAAGAATCACGGGTATATGACCGCCCAATATGGCAAGAACCACCTGGGTGATCGGGATGAACACCTGCCTACCAACCATGGCTTCGATGAATTTTATGGCAACCTGTATCACCTGAATGCAGAACAGGAACCTGAACATCCTGATTACTTCAAAAATCCCCAACTCAAGAAGATGTTTGGGCCTCGTGGCGTCATCAAGTCTTTTGCTAATGGCCAGATCACCGATACCGGTCCATTGACAATTGAACGGATGAAGACGGTTGATGAAGAAGTAACCAAGGGTGCACTGGACTTCGTGGACCGAGCCGTGAAAGCTGAGAAGCCCTTCTTCCTCTGGTGGAACTCGACACGCATGCACATCTGGACTCACTTGAAGAAAGAGTCCGAGGGCAAGACAGGACTGGGTGTTTATCCAGACGGCATGGTTGAACACGATGGTCACGTTGGACAGTTGCTTGACAAACTTGACAAGCTGGGAATCGCCGACAACACGATCGTGATGTATTCGACCGACAACGGTGCTGAATGCTTCTCCTGGCCGGACGGTGGCAGCACACCATTCCGCAATGAAAAGAACTCCAACTGGGAAGGTGGCTATCGCGTTCCCTGTATGATCCGCTGGCCCGGCGTTATCAAGCCAGGTTCCGTGTTCAATGGCATTTGTTCGCATGAAGACATGCTGATGACACTGCTGGCAGCAGCCGGTGAGCCGGACATCAAGGAGAAGTTGATGAATGGCCACAAGGCGAATGGACGGGACTACAAAGTGCACCTGGATGGGTACAACCTGATCCCTTATTTCAAGGGCGAGGTGAAGGAATCTCCCCGTCACGAGTTCTTCTACTGGACCGACGACGGCAACCTGGCCAACCTGCGGTACGACCGCTGGAAGATCGTGTTCATGGAACAGCGTGGGCATGGCCTGGAAGTCTGGCAGGAACCATTGGTGACGCTGCGCTTCCCGAAATTGTTCTGCCTGCGGACCGATCCGTTTGAACGGGCCGACCACGAAGCGGGAGATTACAACCGTTGGCGAGTAGACCATGCGTTCGTCCTTTTGCCAGCTGTCGCCTACGTCAGCCAGCACCTGGAAACATACAAGGCTTACCCACCACGGCAAAAGCCCGGTAGCTTCAATCTGGACCAGGTCCTTCAGAAGCTGCAAGAGGGTGGTGGGAACAAGTAGGTTTGCTCGTCGCACGGATGCGAATGTAAAACAAGAAAACACGGGGGTGGTGTCCGCAAGGCGCCACTCCCCTTTTGTTGCTTTCCATCGGCTCTACCGACTGACAACAGACATTTTCAATATTTGAGGTATCTCTCATGACATACGAAACACCATCCCGTCGCGAGTTCCTGGCTGGCTCAGCCATCAGTGCTGCCACGCTGCTGTTGAATGCCAAACCAGCCGCCGCAGCGGACGGCAAGAAGACCTTCACCATTCTGCACACCAACGACCTGCACTCGAACTTTCTCGGCATGAGCCCCGCCTCGGACTACTCTCCCTTCACACTCAACGACGACAAAACACGCGGCGGATTCGCACGACTGGCTGCCCTGATCGCTTCGCGGAAAGAGGCACGCAAGGATCTGGGGCCGGTTCTGATCCTAGACGGCGGCGACTACAGCATGGGCACCGCCTTCGGCGCTGCCATCCGCGAAACGGGTGCAGAGTTGCTCCTGCTTTCACGAATGGGCTACGATGCTACCACCCTGGGCAACCACGATTTCGACCTTGGCCCGGATGGATTGTCCAAATCCATCGAGGTGGCGGTCAAGGCGGGTCGCATCCCGGCGATTGTTGCCTCGAATACCAACGTCTCGGCAACGGATGCCAAGTTGACCGGCCTCCAGCGTCTGGCTAAGGAAGGAACGGTCCGACGGCACCTCGTGATCGAACGCGGCGGCATCCGATTCGGTATCTTCGGGCTGCTTGGCAAAGAGGCCCAGTTCTACACCAGTGGTGCTGGTGCCGTCACCTTCCCCGATCCTATCGAAACCGCCAGGGAGATGGTGAAACTCCTCCGCGAACAGGAGAAGGTGGATGTGGTCATCTGTCTCAGCCATGCCGGATTGAACAAAGGTAAGGATGGGCGATTCACCGACGGCGAAGATGTGCAGCTTGCCAAAGCCGTCCCCGGCATTGATGTGGTGATTGGCGGCCACACCCACACCGCACTCAACGAGCCACTTCTCGTCAATGGCCGCACGCCCGTCGTCCAGACCGGGAAGTATGGCGAGAATCTCGGCGAACTGGTCATTACCCACGATGGCAACAAGCTGCAAGTCGAGTCGTACAAGCTGCATCCCATCGACGACTCGATTGCCGGCGACAAAGCCATTGCGGACGAGATCGAAACGATCAAGAAGACCGTGACCGAGGCTGTGTTCGCATCGCGTGGCTACCGGATTGATCAGCCGCTCGCGGTGGCCCCGCTTGATCTGCCGAACACGTTTACCGACATCGCTGCAGGTACTCTCCTGGCCAACCTTGTCACTGATTCCTTCCGCAAGGCGACGAAAGCGGACATCGGATTCACGGCCAACGGCCTGATGCGGTCCCCCTTGAGTCGGGGGAAGTCGGGCGTACAGACGGTCTACGACGTCTTCGCGGTGGCCCCGCTCGGCGACGGCATCGCGGACGCGACGGCGGGCAGCGCCCTCGTCACTGCCTACTTTACAGGAGCCGAACTCAAGAATATTCTCGAGTTCTGCCTCCTCGATACACCGGCGCACCCTGGCGAGTATTTCCCACGTGCATCTGGCATGCGGTTCAGCTACGACAAGTCGCGTAAGCCGTTCGATGTCGTGACCGGTATCGAACTGGGTGACTTGGATCGGGGCTACCAGCCGATCGACATCACAGGCAAAGAAGCCAAGTTGTACAGCCTGGCGTGTCCGTTGTATCTCGGCCTGTTTATCGTGGCGATTCCGAAGTACACCAAGGGCAAGCTAAACCTGGTCCCCAAGAACAAGGACGGCCAGCCGCTCAAGTCCAGGACTGAAGCCCTCGACTTACCTCGCGACAGCACCCCCGATCTGCTCCCGCCACGAGGTTCGGTGGACAAGGACAGTGTTGCCACCGAAGGCGCGGCTCGCGAGATCAAGGAATGGCAGGCGATCAGGGACTACCTGCGAAGCCTGCCGGCCAAGCAGGGCGAACTGCCGATCATCCCCGTTGATGAACGCGCCGCGGAGGTGCGCGCGATCAAGGTGGGGTGAGGCGATTCCGATCGAGCAAAGCGCATGCAGTGCAAAGTAGAGATTCGCCAGTTTTCGGTTGCGATGTTATGATCGTTTTCGTAAAGCAAAGTAATTCTATCTGTTCACTTGCTCAGGAGTACTAATGTCCATCAATTTTTCAGTGTCTGGCATGAATGTCTTTGCGTTAGCTCTTGGCTGCTTCGCAATCATCGCGGTGGAGCCTGCCGTGCCCGCGCAGGAACCGAAGGCCCAAGCGGGCGCTTCGCCCACGAAACAATCCACATCGGCGTCGTTTCAAGAGCTCGAACAACAAGTCCTGCAGCATCGCGGCATCGAGGCAGTGATCTGGGGCATGCCGGCGGTCAATCGCGATCTTATGTACCAGACGATGCTCCGCGAGACCAAGGGCCGGGACAACCAACTGCTCTACTGGTCGAAGTTGCTCGACTGGAAGAACCAGACCCTCACGCCTAACACCGATGTGATCTATCTCACGCCGTACTTCGACACGAAGGATGTGGGCCCGGTCGTCATGGAGATTCCGCCGGCCGAGGGTGGTGCCATCGTTGGTACGATCATGGATGCCTGGCAGACGCCGCTCGAAGATGTGGGACCAGCAGGCGCGGACAAAGGCAAGGGTGGGAAATACCTCTTGCTCCCGCCGGGCCACTCCGCCAAGGTTCCCGACGGGTACATCGCGTTGCCGTTGTCGACGTACAAGGGGTATGCCCTGCTCCGGTCGATTCGCCAGAGCGGCAGCGACGCCGACTTGCTCAAGGCAGTGGAGTACGGCAAGAAGATCAAGATCTACCCCCTGTCGAACGCGGACAATCCACCTCCGACGACCTACGTGGATGCCGCCGGCGTTCTGTACGACGCGACCATTCCGTATGACATCCGCTTTTTTGAATCGCTCAATCGCGTGATCCAGCACGAACCGTGGCTGGAGCGCGACCGGGCCATGATCGATAAGCTGCGGACGCTCGGCATTGAAAAGGGCAAGAAGTTCGCCCCCGATGCGAAAATGGTCCAAGCCCTCAACGCCGCCGCCAAGCAGGCGCATCAGTACCTCGATGGTAAGTATCATGACCTCACCAAAGGGCCGTTCGCGCCGGGGAGCCGATGGTGCTTTCCCGAGAACATGGGACTGGTCTTCAAAGCGGCCTCCGAAGGCTTTGCCACTCCGAATTTTTACCCGGTCGAGGATCGCGGACTGCTGCTCTCGTTCATCTTCTTCATGCCCAAACAGATGGGGCAAGGCCAGTTCTACCTGCTCGGATTGGTGGACAAAGACGGCAAGCTGCTCGACGGCAGTAAGACGTATCGGCTCAAGGTTCCGGCCAACGCCCCCATCCGTCAATACTGGTCAGCGACGCTGTACGATCGGAACACTCACGCGCTCATTCGCAAGATGTCACACGCAGCCCGTTCCTCCCAGAGCCCGGGTTTGCAGGTCAATGCGGATGGATCGGTGGACCTGTACTTCGGGCCGAAAGCCCCAGCGGGCAAAGAGTCGAACTGGACACCGACGGATCCGAATGGGGAATTCGAGATCCTCTTCCGCTTCTACGGCCCCTTACCATCGCTGTTTGACAAGACGTGGATATTGCCGGACGTCGAACTCGTAAAGTGAAATCTAGCCTGACACTGGGCTAGCCTAGGTCGGGTCTTCTATTTATGAGACTCATGCCGATGCATCCACTTGATTGCTTTTTCACTCGTACTGTTAAGCCTTTCTTTCTGTTCACCGGAGCTGGAACCTCGCTGGTCGGGCTGTACGCTTTTGCGCCAGCATGGACCATGACCAACATTGGCAAACTACCATACCTCCAGGACTACACCATCATCATCCAGCACTGGGGGATGATGGTGTGCCTGATGGGTATCGCCATGATGGCGGCAGCAGTGGTTCCTGCCTGGCGTTTGCCGATCCTGCTGTACAGTGCCATTGAAAAAGCATTCATGGTCTGGCTGGTGCTTTCCAATGCAAGGCAGCCGTTTGTGAGTGGCTTCTGGGTTCCGTTTGCTATCGATTTGACCGTTGTCGTTTACACCATTGGATACTTTGCGACATGCGGATTTCGACATCGTCAGCTTGTGTCCAACGGAGTTTGATCGATCTACCGACGAATGCTGTTCGTTTTGCCGTTTTTGGATAAGAGCGTCTGCTTTATTTACTACTTGAGGAAAGACCATAGAAACATGGTGTAGCGCAATACAGGTTTGTTTGTTGTTCTGTCAGACACGTACTACCTACTGTCCGTTTCACTTTTTTGTCCACTTCCGTAACACGAGGTACCTCATGTTGAGTCGATCGAAGTTGGCATCCTTGGCACTATTAGCCATGGGATCGGTGTTAGGTTGGGCTGCCGCTGCCGGGCATCTCCCCATCAACACTTCATTGCAGGCTGCATCAGAAAAGAACATTACCGTGCCGGTAATGCAGGAAGCATCTCAAGCCGGATGCTGCAGCCAGGCGACTACCGCCATACCTGTCAGCATTGCAACACATAATGCCAGGGTATCTGCAAAAATGCAGAAAGATGGCAAGAAACCCAACATCCTCGTCATCTGGGGCGATGATGTTGGTGTGCATAATCTGAGCGTGTACAACCACGGTATGATGGGATATCGCACTCCCAACATTGATCGGATCGCCAAAGAAGGTGCCATGTTCACCGATGCCTACGCTCAGCAGAGCTGTACTGCCGGGCGTGCATCGTTCATCCTCGGCCAACACCCATTCCGCACCGGTCTGCTGACCATCGGTATGCCCGGCTCCGAGCATGGTATTCCCGACTGGACTCCCACCATTGCTGATCTGCTCAAGCAGGAGGGGTACACTACCGGCCAGTTCGGCAAGAACCACCTGGGAGACCGCGACAAGCACCTCCCCACCGTGCACGGCTTCGATGAGTTCTTCGGCAACCTCTATCACCTGAATGCTGAAGAAGAACCGGAAACTTACTACTATCCCAAGGATCCTGAGTTCAAGAAAAAGTATGGCCCGCGTGGCGTGTTGCATTGCAAGTCCGACGGCCAGGGTGGCCAGACCATCAAGGATACTGGTCCACTGACCAGGAAACGCATGGAAACCATCGATGAAGAAATCCATGCTGCTGCCAAGGTTTTCATTGATAACGCAGCCAAGAGCAACAAGCCCTTCTTCGTCTGGTTCAACACCACTCGTATGCACGTCTGGACGCACCTCAAGAAGGAATCCTACGGCAAGTCGGGTGTCAGCATCTATGCCGATGGTATGCGTGAACTCGATGACACCACGGGTCTGTTACTCAAACAACTGGATGACCTGGGTATTGCTGACAACACCATTGTTGTCTGGTCGACCGATAACGGTGCAGAAACCGCGTCCTGGCCCGATGGTGGCAACACACCATTCCATGGCGAAAAAGGCACCACGTGGGAAGGTGGTTTCCGCGTTCCCCTCGTCGTCCGCTGGCCTGGTGTGATCAAGCCTGGCACGATCTACAACAACATCATCAGTCAGGAAGACTGGATGCCCACCCTTTTGGCAGCAGCAGGCGTGCCTGATGTCGTCGAGAAACTCAAAGCTGGCTACAAGGCTAACGGCCGTGACTTCAAAGTTCACGCCGATGGTTACAACTTCCTGCCCTTCTTCAAGGGGGAAACTGACAAGTCGCCTCGCCAGGAAATTTACTATTTCGGAGCAGGCGGTGAATTGAATGCTATCCGTGTTCAGGACTGGAAGATTCACTTTGCGGTAAGTAATGGCAACATCGCAACTGCTGTACGTGAAGTTCCAGGCTGGCCAGTGATCATTCACTTGCGTGCAGATCCCTATGAAAAAGCTCCACACGAAGCCGATGTGGGTTACCTTCGCTGGTATGGTGATAACCTCTGGACCTTCGTTCCTGCCCAGGGTTTTATCAAGAAGTTCTTGATGACAATCCCTGAGTACCCTTTCCAGCAGGGAAGCAGCCTGAATGCTGCGGGTATCAACTACCAATCACTCAAAGCAGCTGAAGCCTTGAAGCGGTTGCAGAACCTGGAAACCCTCGGACGGCCCGGGAACTAGACTGGTATTGTGAATGAATGTCGGTGGTGGCGTCCCTGTGACGCCACCACTTGGCGATACAACAACAAGCAATTACTACGAACACTATCTATCGTGTTGTTTACATCGAATGTCTGCAAATTCTTCCAAGAATGCACCGCCAGGTGGTGCCTCCCGCTGGTTGCGAACTCTCATATCCATCGCTTTGCTCTTCGCTGGCTTTGCCGGTGCCTTCATCTTAACCAGGTTTGCCAATCGACCGCCGGCCTCGCCGGCCGGGATGGTCTGGATTCCCGGTGGAGAGTTCTTCATGGGGGCCAATGGCGATACCAGGCAACGTAACGAACTTCCGCAACATAAGGTACACGTCGATCCCTTTTTCATGGATGAAACCGAAGTCACCAATGCACAGTTCCAGGCCTTCGTCGACGCAACGGGATACCTCACCACTGCCGAAAGACCTGTAGACTGGGAAGAACTGCGCAAACAGTTTCCACCGGGTACTCCTAAGCCTGCAGACGATAAATTGCAGCCTGGCTCTTTGGTCTTTACCCCCACGCAGAAACCGGTGTCATTTAACGATATGTCTCAATGGTGGAGTTGGACGCGCGGTGCCAGCTGGAAACACCCGGAAGGCCCGGGCAGTGATTTGAAAGGTCGTGAAACACACCCTGTTGTGCATATTGCCTGGGATGATGCAGTGGCCTATGCCAAGTGGGCCGGGAAACGTTTGCCTACCGAGGCCGAGTGGGAGTTTGCCTGTCGTGGTGGAATGGATCGCAAGCGGTTTCCCTGGGGAGATGATGCTGTCAACGATACCTCGGATTTCAAAGCTAATGTCTGGCAGGGCAACTTTCCCTATCTGAATACCAAAGCTGATGGTTGGGAACGTACCTCACCTGTGAAAAGCTATCCACCCAATGGGTATGGTCTTTACGACATGGCTGGTAATGTCTGGGAGTGGTGCTCTGACTGGTACCGTGCGGATGCCTATAAGGACCGCACTGGCGTCACATTCAATCCCAAAGGGCCAGACACCTTTTGGGATCCCAATGAACCACTCGTGCCCAAGCGTGTGTGCCGGGGTGGTTCCTTCTTATGCCATGTGACCTATTGCGAAAGTTATCGCCCTGCCGCACGCCGAGGTACCGGTGTTGATACCGGTATGTCACACATCGGGTTCAGATGTGTGCAATCCATCAAGTAGCACATAATCTCCTGGGGCATCCTGCGTTGCAGTCTCAGCCATTAAATAGTCACTGAGATACTGCAGTGAAAGATGTAAGGGGGATTGGTGTCACTCGGTCTGCGAGTCTACGCGAATCGCAAAGGTCCTTAGAACCGCATGGTCACATCAAAGCCACCCATGAGCATCTCCTGGCGTTGGCCGTTGTCAAAGGCAGGGTTATTCCAGTTGCGATAGTAGCCGATTTCGGGACGCACCTGGAGCACGGAGTTGACGTTGTAGGTAAAACCGATGCTGTTGCTGGTGTAGTTGCCGGCGTAGCCGTAGCGGGTGCCGTTCTCATCCTTCATCCATTCATTGCGAACGGTCATAAAGGCCTTGTCAGAGAGTTTCACCATCGTGTAGTTCAGGAAGCCGTAGGTCAGTGAGATACCCGGTACTGTTGGCCCCAGTCCGCCGCCGCTGTTGAATTGCACTGGCCCGATGCTGGGGGTGCCACCTACTGCAGCGTTGCGCTCCCACATGATGTAACCTTCGGTCTTGGTAATCAGGTCGTCGCAGAACTTGTGTTGCCAGGTCGATTGCAGGATGTTGTAGTTGTGGTGTCCGCTGGGAACGCCGCGAACATCGAAATATCGGAACTCTGCATTATTGATGGCATTGAGCACGGTATAGACCGAATCACAATTGTCCTTGCTCACCCATCGGACGCCGAACATACCGGTGGGGATGGCACCCTCATACCAGGGGGCCATGTCAGCTCCAGCGTGAATGGCTGCCTGCAACGTCCATTGCTCGTCCAGCATCACCGCCGCCATAAGGCCGGTCTGAGTGTAGACGTCCACAGTGAACTGCAAGCTGTGAGTGGCCATGTAGTTATCGGGGGCGAACTGGGTTTCGATATCGGGTGTGGCTATCCAGCGACCAGCGGTCAGGATCAACCCTCGCGCGACGCCGGGGACATAGAGTTGCACGTATTGTTCGGTGGGGTCATAACCGTAGAGATGATTGTTGACGAGCAATTGATCGCTGAAGTAGCCACCGGCAGAAGTATAGCGATAATCGATACCGTAGAAGTGGGTCGAACGGAATCCCCAATCCATGTGATCGGTTTGAGCGGTGTCGAGTTCCCGTTCAAATCTGATCAACCCCTGATTGAGCACGAAACTGTTAGGTTTGACCCAGTAGGACGACGGGGTATTCGATTCTTTGGAGGTGCTGAAGTTGCCAGATGCATTGACCCAACCGTAGGTCTTGATGCGTGATTCCTTGATCCACTCTCCATTGGGCCCATCATAAATGGCATTCATCAATGGGTAGGTAGTGTCACTCGGGGGCAAGCCAACGAGCGGAAATCCCTGCCATTCGCTCGAGGGAAACGGGGAGCCAAAGGGAGCAGGCAGCGCTCGACGGTAAGGTTCGGGTTTGTCCTCACCTGGTTTGTCATCCTTGGTGGGAAAGAACTCGTCGTGGTAAGCACGCCAGAGCCGCCTGGGGAAGCTGGGCTGTTCCTTGCAGGAATCGCAAGTCGCGGTAATGGCTGTATCCTGCGCCACACCGGCTACGCAACAAGTAGAGACGAGTAGAGCGGAAACCAGACGACGCATGACTGTAACCTCCATGTCACAGTGGAAACTGCAACGTGCAGATGGCAGTCAGGAGGGTGACAGATCGAGCGTCCGTGCTCGACAACCTAACTCATCTTCATTATCGGCCGATGAAGTATGAAAAATCAAGCAGATGGTCGTCTGTCACGACAACCATCTGCTCTTGGGGCGGCTGTTACCAGTCGCCTTTTCACCTGGAATTTCTGCGAGGATATAGCTTCTCAAGAGCGAGATTGGTTTCGAGCACATTAATGAGCATCGGGCCACCCAGGGGAACGGAGACGGTGCGACTCTTGAGGAATTCCTCCAGTTTTTGAGGAGTAACCTCTCGAGCACGAGCAATGCGAGGTAACTGCTGGAGGGCGTTCTCCAACGTGATGTGCGGATCAAGCCCCGACCCGGAGGTAGTCACCGCATCCGCAGGCACAGGCCTGGAGTAATTCAGCGCCTGCAACTGCTTCTCGACACGTTCACGCAGTTTTGGGTTGTTCGCGCCCAGGTTCGATCCTCCTGAGCCAGCGGCATTGTAGTCAACAGCCGAGGGACGGGGTTGGAACCACTCCTCGCCGGGGGTTGTTTGTGCAATCAGGCGGGAGCCCAAGACGTTGCCCTGGCCATCGTACAACAAGCTGCCGCTCGCCCGGTCTGGAATCAACCCTTGACCGATGAATACAAGGACGAGCGGGTAGATTACCGAGCACAGAATTATGGTCGCGAGTACCAGTATCAGTTGAATTTGCAGATGGCGTAACATGGTCAGGCTCCCAGTTGAACAAGGACGACATCAATGAGCTTGATCCCAACAAAGGGCACGATGATTCCACCCAAGCCCCACACCAGCAGGTTGCGCCGTAACAGAGCATCTGCGCCTACGGGGCGATACGTCACCCCCTTGAGTGCAATGGGAATGAGGCAGGGGATAATGATCGCGTTGAAGATAACCGCAGACAGAATAGCCGAGGTGGGTGATCCCAGATGCATGAAATCGAGCGACTTCAACCAGGGCAACGTGCCAGCGAACAAGGCGGGGACAATGGCAAAGTACTTAGCCATATCATTAGCGATACTGAAGGTCGTCAATGCTCCACGTGTCATCAACAATTGTTTACCCACTTCCACCACTTCGATGAGCTTGGTCGGATCGCTGTCGAGATCGACCATATTGCCAGCTTCCTTGGCAGCCTGGGTGCCACTGTTCATGGCAACGCCGACATCGGCCTGGGCGAGAGCCGGAGCATCATTAGTGCCATCGCCCATCATAGCCACCAGTTTTCCGCCGGCCTGTTCCTGGCGAATGTAGGCAAGTTTGGCCTCAGGAGTTGCCTCGGCGATATAGTCATCTACGCCAGCCTGCTCAGCAATTTGTTTGGCCGTGAGTGGGTTGTCGCCGGTGACCATCACGGTCCGCAATCCCATGGCACGCAGTCGTTCGAAGCGGTCGCGGATACCAGGCTTGAGAATGTCCTCCAGCACCACCATGCCAGCAACGCGGTTGCCTTCGCAGACGAGCAATGGTGTGGCACCCTGGCTGGCGACTGCTTTCACCTGTTCATCCACCATGGCTGGAACGGTACCATGATGTTGTTGGATGTGTTTCAGCACGGCATCGATGGCCCCTTTACGGATGATCTCCCCCGTGGGCAGATCGATACCACTCATGCGAGTATGGGCACTGAACGGCACGAAGTTCGAACCCGGCGGAGCTTCTGCCGACGAGAGTATGGTTCCTGGCATCTTGCGGAAGAGTTCTACAATGCTCTTTCCTTCGGGGGTTTCATCCGAAGCGGAGGCGAGCGTAGCGAGTCGGCCTACTTCCAGAGCACTGTAGTCGCTGAACGGTACGAACCGGGTTGCCCGGCGATTGCCCATGGTGATGGTGCCGGTCTTGTCAAGCAGCAGAGTGTCCACATCACCCGCCACCTCGACGGCCTTGCCGCTCTTGGCAATGATGTTGGATCGTAAGGCTCTGTCCATACCGGCGATGCCGATAGCGGCCAGCAGCGCGCCAATAGTAGTGGGGATCAGACAGACGAGCAATGCCACCAGTGTGGGGATGTCAGTGCCCAGACTGGAGGATTTCTCCATGTATACTTCCGCATGGCGTGCCAGCGGCCACAGTGTGGCAGTGACGATGAGGAATATGAGCGTGAAGGCGGCCAGCACGATGGCGAGCGCGATCTCGTTGGGTGTACGTTGCCGCTTGGCACCTTCGACGAGGGCTATCATCTTGTCAAGGAAGGATTCGCCCGGTCTGACAGTGACTTTGATCAGGATGCGATCCGAGAGAACCCGTGTACCACCGGTGACGCCGGAACGGTCACCGCCAGCTTCACGCACCACAGGGGCTGATTCGCCAGTAATTGCTGACTCATCGACCGAGGCGACTCCTTCGATGACCTCTCCGTCAGCGGGGATGAGTTCCCCGGCTTCCACTAGAATCGTGTCTCCCTCAGACAATTCCGTCGAAACCGTTTCTACTAGATGCTGGTTGTTCACGCTCAACAGTGAAATCAATTGTTTGAGCTTGCGGGCTGGGGTGGCTTGCCTGGTCTTGCGCAGAGCATCGGCCTGCGCCTTTCCCCTCGCCTCGGCCAGTGCTTCGGCGAAGTTGGCAAAGAGCAGTGTGACTACCAGCCAGGCATTAAGCGTAATCAGATAGCCGAGCGGTACCTGAGTGAAACTGGGAGACATTGCTGCCTGGATGGTGTAGAGGATCGAGAGTGCAGTGCCGACCTCCACCACAAACATCACCGGGTTTTTCCAGAGGATGTCCGGGCGGAGCATGACGATGGCACGCCAGGCGGCGATCTTCAGCAGTTCCGGGGCAAAGAGGCTTAAGGTGCGACTTTTTCGACGAGCCAGCTTCGGCTCATTCACGGCGTACACGTGTGTCTCCTTACTGCCCAAATGGCATCGGGCCGAGGTGTTCCGCGACAGGCCCCAGGGCTGCGACAGGGAGGAAAAGCAGCGCCCCTACGAGGATGATCGTGCCAAGCAGCACCATCCCAAACGTGACTGTGTCGGTTCGCAGTGTACCGGCGTTAAATGGCGTCCGCTTCTTGGCAGCCAGCGAGGCAGCCAGAGCGATGGGGGCAATAATGGGCACGAATCGGCAGATCAGCATCACCAACGCGGTGCTGATGTCCCAAATCATAGCCCGTTGATTCGACTCGGCCTTTTCGGGATTGGTCCAGTCGTTTGAACTGCCGACGGTATCGGCCAGCCCTTCGAAGCCGGACCCGTTGTTGGCAGAAGCTGAACTGTACTCGTATAGGATTTCGCTAAGGCCATGCGGGCCAGGGTTGTTCACCGCACCGGTGCCCCAGTCGCTCACCGCTGCAATGCCAGTGGGCACCAGTATCATCAGCGGATGAATGAGCAAAGCCAACATCGCCAGCTTCATCTCGCGGGCTTCCACCTTCTTGCCCAGGTACTCAGGAGTACGGCCAACCATCAAGCCCGCCAGGAAAACTGCCACGATAAGGTAGACAAGGAAATTGATTAGCCCGACACCAATGCCACCGAAGATACAGTTGAGCCACATGCCGGAAAGAGGCGTCAGCCCTGCCAGGGGATTCAGGCTGTCGTGCATGCAATTCACTGAGCCATTGGAGGTACAGGTGGTTAGTGCAGCCCAGGTCGGTCCAGCAGAGGGACCAAAACGCAGTTCCTTTCCTTCCAGATTACCTGTCGATTGATCCACTGCGAGCGAGTGGAGACCAGGATTCGGCTTCTGGGTATCGGTCATCACCCCCCAGCCAACGAAAAGAATCAAGAACAGGAGCATGACACCAAACAGCAATCGGGCATGCTGGTGTGCTCGCAGCATATACCCCATGAGCACGACACATGCCAAGGGCATCAGAATGATCGATACGCACTCCAGTAAATTGGTCCAGGCGGTGGGGTTCTCGAAGGGATGGCATGAGTTAGCGCCAAAGAAGCCTCCGCCATTGGTTCCGAGTTGCTTGATGGCCACGATGGCAGCCACGGGGCCACGACTGATGGTCTGTTCGCCGCCAGCCAGGGTCTTGCAGTTCACCGCTCCTTCGAGAGTCATCGGTACGCTGCCAGCGATCAATAGCAGCCCCACGATGAAACTCATCGGGAGAAACACGCAGACGACGCTTCGCCAGAGATCGATGTAGAAGTTGCCCACATGTGCATCGCCACGCAAGGCCCGCAGGATGGCCAGCAGTGCCGCCAGACCAATGGCCGGAGTGATGAATTGCTTCCAGCAGATGAAGAAGAGCTGACTGAAGTAGCTCAGATGCACCTCGCCGGAGTAGTGCTGCAGGTTGGTGTTCGTGAGGAACGACGCTGCTGTGTTGAAGATGGTAGTCGGTGCCAGCATGCCCTTGCCATCAGGGTTCAGAGGCAGCCAGGGCTGAAGCAGCAGTATCACGAAGCCGATCACGAAGACGAGCACATTGAAGCTAAGAATAGCCAGGCAGTACTGCGTCCAGCTTTGTCCACCAGTATGGAACTGGCGTTCCAGACGGCCGTTCGCCTCTCGATCAAATACCCAGGCCAAATACCTGCCCAGTGGCACGGCGAGAACGATAGCTACAACAATGACAACGATAGGTAAGAGCCAGACCACAGAATCACTCCGAGAACCACTCAGGTCGCAGGAGGGCTGCGACAAGGTACAGCAGTAGAAAAAGCGTGACAGCGATGGTGACATACAGCATGGCTACACCCGTTGACAAAAACGAACAAAACCCATCATCAATGCGAGAGTAATAAGGCCAATGGATAGCATGGCGAAATACCACATGAGCGGAACTTCCAGAGGTAAGTATCTGGTGCATGTAACGCATTCACTGTGCCAACGTTGAGATTCCTGGTTTTGGGCCGTAATCCGGGCTTGTATGGTCGGGTTGTCAACTCATTGCACACAGAGTCATCGTGTATTTTGCAAGTGCCATCGTGCAATCTGCACGATACTCGGTTATGAAGGTTAAAGAATCAGCTTGAAAGAGACCGTAGTTTAATACCCGTTAGGTAGGCACAAAATTCGCATAATAATGATATGTCCGAGTGAGATCACCATTGCGACTCTTGATTGTTGATGATGAAGCCAGTCTGCGGCGAACCCTTCGTCTGACGCTGGAAAGTATGCAGCATCAGGTGGCTGAGGCGGCGACTGGCGCCGCAGCAGTGCAACTGGTTGAACGCAACGACTATGACCTCATCCTGGTTGATCTCAAGCTCGGTCGCGAATCAGGACTGGATGTTCTTTCCTCGCTGCTTCAATCCTCACCGCAATCGGGTGTGGTGGTGATGACTGCGTATGCCGGTATCGATACTGCCGTGGAGGCAATGCGACGGGGGGCCTTCGACTATCTTCCCAAACCGTTTACACCCGATCAACTGCGGCACTTGCTCCACCGCTGGCAGGAACTTCG
The DNA here is from genome assembly GCA_046350055.1 of Gemmatales bacterium. Lineage (GTDB taxonomy): Bacteria > Planctomycetota > Planctomycetia > Gemmatales > HRBIN36 > JAEUIE01. Next base: position 3,127,148 of record JAXMBC010000001.1, read on the forward strand.
TGGTCTTCGTGGCGAGGTGCTGCACCTGCGTGAGGAGATCAAACGCTCCACTCCCGAAGTAGACCTCGAATCCAATGTACCCGCGATGCAGGCAGCCCTAGACGTGGCGAACCGCGTTGCGACCAGCGATGCAGCGGTACTTCTGCGGGGTGAAAGCGGTACCGGTAAAGGAGTGCTCGCACGAGCCATTCATGCTCACAGCAAACGGGCTGCCGCTCCTTTTATTACTGTGCACTGCCCCAGTTTATCGGCTGAGTTGCTGGAGAGTGATCTCTTCGGTCACGTACGCGGAGCATTTACCGGGGCAGTGGAAACCACGCAGGGTAAAGTCACCGTTGCCGAGTCAGGTACGTTATTTCTGGATGAGATTGGCGACTTGCCCCTGGCCCTGCAACCCAAACTACTCCGCTTCTTGCAGGAAAAGGAATACGAACGAGTTGGTGAAACTCAGACACGCTCTGGCGATGTCCGCATTATTGCTGCCACCAATCGCGACCTCGACACTGCCGTGCAGCTTGGTAAGTTTCGAGAGGACCTGTACTACCGACTGAATGTCATCGAAATCACACTTCCTCCTCTTCGGGAACGATTCGCCGATCTGCCCATACTGGCAGTCCATCTGCTGAAGTACTTTGCTGTTCAATCAGGGAAATCGATCACAGGATTCACCCCGGAAGCTATGCAGGCTATCACCAGACACTCCTGGCCTGGCAACATGCGTGAATTACGGAATGCCATCGAACGGGCTGTCATCCTCGGCAGTGATTCGGAAATTGGTCTCGCCCAGCTACCGGCTACTCTCGTCAGACCTTCCGCGGGGGAGAAGTTGCAACTCGGTGGCAACGTAACTCTCGAAGAACTCGAAGCGGAGCATGTACGATTGGTACTTGCTCGTGCGGGATCGTTGGAGGAAGCAGCAGACATTCTGGGTATCGATGCGTCCACACTCTACCGCAAACGTAAGAAGCTGGGGTACTAACGGGAGCAATGATGAACTCCACGCTCCGGCGTCGCCTGTTGCTCGTCATCGCTCCAGCTCTTGTGCTGCTGCTTGTCTCTGGTGGTGTAGGTGCCTGGCTTATCGTGCTGCTTGGTCAGCGCAGCAGCGCTATCCTGCGGGAGAACTACGACAGCGTGCGGGCGATGACGCGGCTTCTCCATGCACTTGACCAGATAAACGAAGCGCATCACCGAGCTGACAGAGGTGTAACTGACGATATTCGTACTCTGCATCAACAAGCTTGGGTCGAATTCAATCAACAGCTGGTCATAGAGAAGAACAACATCACCATCCTGCCGAAGGAACAGCAGCTGGTGGATCTGCTGAATTCTGCAGCGGATCGCTATCATCAGGCGAGTATCAAATTCCTTGCAAATCCTCAACAACCGTTGCATGCCACTTTGTTACAGCAACATGCAGAAGTGGTTTCACTGGCACAGCAGATTCACGACCTCAATGAAACGCAGATGCAGCTTGCCAGTCAAGCAGCTCAAACTACCGCAAGACAGGCCATTCTGGGCTTCAGTATCGGGTTCCTGGTCGTTCTCCTCAGCGTGCTGCTTGCTCTTTGGTGGATGGATCGTACGGTCGTCGTACCGTTGAAAGCCATGCGGGATGCCGCTCGTTCCATAGGCCAGGGCGAATTGCAGTCAGTAGTGCCCACGCTCAGCCATGATGAAATCGGTGAATTGGCGAGCGAGTTCAACGCTATGACGCGCAAACTGCGTGGCTACAAACAATCTGACCTCGAATCGCTCCGACGTGCCCAGCAAACCCGCCAGGCCACCATCGATTCATTCCCGGACCCTGTCATTGTACTCGATCCTCAGGGGGGCCTCGAATCCGCTAATCCCGCTGCCCAGCAACTTTTTGGGATTACATCGCCCAGCCCCGGCGTCACGGGGCCGCGATGGCTCCCGCCGGAACAGTTGCAGACGATGGTTGAGAATGCCCGAACCGAGCGGCACAACATAGAAAGCACCAGCTTCCGGGAAGTGCTGACCTTTCGCTTCAGCAATGAGGAACGAGCCTATCTGCCGCAAATCCGGCGCATCGAATCACCGGAGCACGAATACCTCGGTACCGCTGTTGTCCTCAACGATGTCACTCGCTTCCGGTTGCTGGATAAGTTCAAGACTGATTGGGTAGCCACTGTCAGCCATGAGCTCAAGACACCTCTCACCAGTGTTCGCCTGGCAGTGCATGTGCTGCTGGAGGAAGTGATCGGTTCACTGAACCCCAAACAGCTCGAACTCCTGCTGGAAGCACGCGACAGTACCGAACGGCTTTTCAAGCTCATCGAGCAACTGCTTGCCCTGGCTCGGCTGGAAGATACGGCAGGTCTGCTGCAACGCGAGCAAGTGGATGTGCACGCGCTGTTGCACACTTGTGCGGATGAGGTGCAATCGCGCCTGGCTGACAAGCAGATAGAATTCCTGATGGAGATTGCCCCGCATCTGCCCTCGGCCTCTCTGGATCCGGTTCGCCTCAAACGGGCGGTCTCCAACCTGCTCGATAATGCCATCCAGTATACGCCAAGTGGAGGCAGGATTACCCTGCGAGCAGACCTGACTTCAGACAATCAGATCAAGATAAAGCTCAGTGATACCGGCGTGGGCATCCCGGCAGAATACGTACCCCATGTGTTTGACCGTTTCTTTCGTGTACCCGGACAGGAACAAACCCCAGGTACCGGACTGGGCCTCGCTATTGTCAAGGAGATCGTTGAAGCACACGACGGACAGATCACCTGCGAGAGCCTGCCTGCACAAGGCACCTCGTTCACCATCACGCTGCCGTTCAGGGAGGGTAAAGCATGACTCTGCCCAGCCGAGACCCTGAACACTTTCTGGGTCTCATTCGCTCACAGCAGCGTGGGAAGCTCAAAATCTACCTGGGCTTTGCGCCCGGTGTCGGCAAGACCTATGAGATGCTGCAGGAAGGGCAGCGACTGCAGAAGCAGGGTATCGATGTCGTCATCGGCATTCTGGAATCGCATGGTCGCGCTGAAACTGCCGCCCAGATGGGTAGTCTGGAACTCCTGCCTCGCCGTGTGGTGGAGTATCGAGGCGTCAAGCTCGAAGAGTTGGATCTGGACGCCTTGCTCCAGCGCAAACCCACAGTGGCCCTCATCGACGAACTGGCTCACACGAATGCACCTGGCTCTCGAAACAGCAAAAGGTATCAGGATGTGGAAGAACTGCTGCGGGCGGGCATCCATGTCATCACCACACTCAATATCCAGCACATTGAAAGCCTCTACGATGTCATCGAACAGTTTACCGGAGTAAAAGTGAAGGAGCGGGTGCCCGACTATGTGCTGGCCCAGGCGGATCAGATTATTAATGTGGATGTGGCGGCTGAGGATTTACAGGAACGCCTGCGGCAGGGGAAAGTCTATCCGCAGGATCGTATCGAACGAGCATTGGCCAACTTCTTCACGGCGGAGAATCTCAGCCGATTGCGGGAACTCACCCTCGAAGAAATTGCCTCGGCCCTGGATCGTCAACGGCAGCAGCGTGCCGGTGTAATCGCTAATGCTTCAGACCGGGTGATGGTGTGCCTGAGTTCCCGCAGCCCCAACCTGCATCGACTCCTCCGCAAGGCAGCCCGCCTGGCAGATCGCTTCAATGCCCCCCTCTATGCTGTCTATGTACAAACACCCCGTGAAGCCGTGGACAAAGTCGATGCTGCACTGCAACGGCAAATCACTGATGCACAAACATTAGCTCAGCAACTGGGCGCCATCCCACTCCAGTTCAAAGGACCTACCTTTGAAGTCACCGTAGCCTCCTTCGTGGCTGAGTACAATATCACGCACATCGTAATGGGGCGTTCCTTGCGTCCCTGGTATCGGCGCTGGTTCGGCAATTCCATCGTTGAACGTCTTCAGGCGATGGTGCCACGTGTGGATATCACGCTGGTTGATGTGAGATAACTATAGGAGTGGATCACGAATACAATTCCTTGCGTCCGCGGCACCATTGCCAGCAGACCAGTTGCGGAAAGGACCGTATACCTGACCTACACTTCCGCCAGGCGTTCCTTCGAATCGCCGAAAGTCTGCAAGCGCACGCCGGCCTTCTCGAGCAGCGAGAGGTACAGGCTGCACATCTTGCGGTTGGGTTTGCCGAGGTAATCGAGCACGCGGCCAGTCTTGAGTTGCCCGCCGCCCTGGCCCAGCACTACCACCGGTAACTGGTCGTTGTTGTGGTTGCCTGTCATCATGCTCGAACACATCATGATCATGCTGTTATCCAGCAGGCTGCGTTCGCCTTCCTTCACCGCATCGAGCTTGCTGGCAATGTAGGAAAGTTGCTCGACGAAGAACTGGTTGACCTTCAGCCAGTCGGCTCCATCGGTGTGGGAGAGCAGGTGGTGGATCATGTAATCCACCTTGAGATGCGGGAACCGCAGTGACGAATGGTCATTGTTGAGTTTGAGCGTGCAAACCCGGGTGGTATCGGTGCGGAAGGCGAGGACAAGGATATCGCACATCAGCTTCATGTGCTGATCAATGTCCTGGGGGATGCCATCAGCCGGACGGGGTTGATCGGGCTTCTGGAGCGTGGGCCGCCAGCCTTGCAAGCGACCGGCCTTGCCCGCGTCTTCGATGCGCTGTTCCACTTCGCGCACTGAGGAGAGGTATTCGTCGAGCCGACGACGGTCTGACTGGCTGACCGAGTTGCGCAGACCACGCGTGTCTTCCCGCACGGCGTCGAGCACGCTCTTGTCCGCCTTGCCCACCTCATCGCGGAACAGCCGGTCGAAGGCAAGAGCAGGATAGAGTTCCAGCGGTGTCGGCGTGGTCGGCGAACTCCATGAGATGTGCGAGCTGTAGACCATCGAGTAGTTCTTGTGGATGGCCGCGATGGGAGGTTCGGTGCCAAGCACCAGACTGGGGACTTTCGTCTGGCCCTTGGTCTTCTCGGCCAGCACCTGGTCGCAACTGACGCCGGAACGGATTTCACCTCCGGGGGCGAGGTGGGCACCGGTGAGCAGGTTGCCAGTCTGGCAACTGTGGATGCCACCGATGAGGGCTTCCTCGTTGTACAGGCCTCGGAGGAAGAGCAACTTCTCGCGGTGAGGCTTCAGCGATTCGAGCACTTTGCCGAGTTCCATCGAGGCCCCGGCTCCCTTGGCCCACCATTCTTTGGAATGATAACCGTTGCCGGAGAAGAGTACAGCAAAGCGGACGGGCGGTGCGGAGGAGGGAGCGTGTTTGGGCTTCTCATCGCCCCACACCGGGATCGATTCGAGCCAGGGCAGCGCCATGGTCACGCCAATGCCTTTGAGGAACGCACGGCGGGAGTAGGGGTGTGTGATCGGGTTCATGGAACGTTTCCTTCGATGGCGTTAGTCGGTGTAATCACTGCCACGGATCATACGGAACTGGGGGCTGGCGATGATGACGCTCAGGGCAGCACCAACCCGGAAGTCGTTAGACTTGAGTGCCGCGACCATCTGGTCGAGCAGGGTAGTATCAGACAGAGTGACGGCCCTGCCCAGAGCATAGCCGAGCAGCCGCTGGCAGAACAGCCTGAGGATGATGTCCTTCTTCCGGGTAAGCAGGTAGGTTCGCAAGCCGTCGATGTCATCGAAGGTGGTGCCATCCTTGAGGGTGGCCCGGGCATCGACTGGCAGACCGCCCAGATCCTTCTCCCGTCGGCGGCCGATGGGGTCGAACTTCTCCAGAGCAAAGCCGAAGGGATCGATGCGTTGATGGCAGGTGGCACACTCGGCCAGCCTGGTGTGGTTCTCGACGAGTTGCCTCATGGTGAGCTTGTCGCTGCCACCCTCTTCCTCGGGCAGCTTGGGCACGTTGGGGGGAGGCTTGGGCAGCTTCTCGCCGAGCAGCGTTTCGACCACCCAGTTACCCCGCAGCACCGGACTGGTGCGCGAGGCCCCGGCTTCCTTGGTCTGCACACTAGCCAGGCCAAGTAACCCGCCGCGGCCATGCTGCTTGATACCAGTTACTCGTCGCCAGTGAGGCCCTACGATGTTGGGGATGCCGTAGTGTTTCGCCAGCGTGTCGTTGAGGTAGGTGGCATCGGAATCGAGCAGGTCGGTCACGGGACGATTGTGCTGGAACAGGTCCTGGAAGAAGAGGATGGACTCCTCGTAGATGACCCGTTTGAGCGAAGCATCGAACTGGGGGAAGAGCTTCTCGTTCTTCTCCTTGAGTTCATCGAAGCCACGAACATGGATCCACTGGGTGCCGAAGTCGATGGCGAGCGAACGGACGCGTGGGTCTTGGAGCATCCGTTGCAACTGGGCTTGCATCACCGCCGGTTGATGCAGATTGCCGGCCATGGCGAGTTTGCGGAGTTCGTCATCGGGTGGGGATGACCAGAGGAAGTAACTGAGGCGGGTGGCGAGTTCCCAGTCATTGATGGCACCGGCCTCCTTGCCCACGGGCGCCGATTCGGTCCGGAACAGGAACGCCGGGGATATGAGAATTCGAGTCAGTACGCTCCGCACGGCTTCGAGATGGGAGGTGTCCTTCGAACGCAAGGTGGTGTAGAGATCACGCAGTTCGCTTTGTTCCTTGCTGCTGAGCGGACGTCGGTACGCCCGACTGGCAAAGTTCATGAGTGCCTCGAGATGGCTGGGTTCGGAGGCGAGTTCCCACTTCGTGAAGGCGTCTGCACGTTTCTTAAAGTTGTTGCGCTGTCCCTGGAAAAACTCGAGCACACCGGGTGCACCATCCTGGGTGACAAAGCCAATGAACTGCGGCAGGTAGGCGTTCTCCGCCTCGGCCTGGCGACTGACGTACTGGTGTTCTTCCCAGATGGCATCGAGTTGGCGGGCCTGTTCGTCAGAGAGAAAGAGTTTTCGTAACGGCTCGTCTTCACGATGGAACATCTTGAGCGAGACTACTTCATCGTTGGCAATGACACCGGGGAAGCAGACAAAGAGTGGGAACAAGTCTCGCACTTGCTGAAAGTCCTGGAGTAGACGCTGGTAGCCTTCGCTCTTCGACAAGGCGACGAGGGGGCTTTTGCCATCCCAGGTGGCCGTAGCATCGGGAGGGCTTGTCAATATCTGGAATTGCACGACTCGCTGTGGATCGGGTTTATCAAGCTTTGCTTCCACGACGAATTCACGTCCCGCGAACAGTGGAGCGGGCAAGCGAACTTCCAGCACACTGTTGGCCTCAGTGACAACATTCTCGTTTCCCTGAGTGAAGTGATCGGGAGCAAGACCGTAGTTCGAACGGTGGCCACCCCAGGCACCAAGGGAAACAGGTGGTTTGCCCTGGAAGAGGACACCTTCCATTGAAACAAGATTGTCGTAGAGCATGCGATTGGGGCTTTTCTCATCAGACGGCCGGGGACCGACGAGTAAGACCTGTGCTTGCTGGGCGAGCTTCGTCGCCTCTGCTTTGCGATTCGGGTTGCTCGCAGCGTCACGCCATTGGTGAAGCAACGAACCGGGGGGGATGGCGACAACGGGCTTGGTCCGAACGGTACGGGTAGGGCCGCTGACGAAGCTCCAGGTATCGTGCTGGCCGTGTGCATCAGCATGGGGGTTGCCGGTGTGGATCGTGTCTGCGATGTCCTTCGCCAGCTTCCACGAACGCTTGGCGCCAGCAGTTTCGGTGATGGTGAGATCGATATCGGTCAGGTCACAACCGTGATCATTGTTGCGGGCATCAATGGCCAGGATGATCTGGTCGCCCGGTGCAACGGTCAGTTTCTTGCCATCGATATTGGAGGTTTTTCCGAGAGCATTGGCTCCTTCGGCAAACATAACAGCCTGGTGCTGATGACGATGTTCGAGCCACCAGGCGACACCATTGCCGCAGGCAGGATGAGCGGAGGTGATGCGGGCAGAGATGGTGATCGAACCTGCTACTGGACTTTTCCACACGACAGCAGCGAACTCTGTCGGTGTGGGATGTACGGTGACGCTGTGAGGCAATGAATTGCCGGGGATGTGCTCGGCAGTGTCGGAACTGTTGGTGATGAGAATGGGGAGATCCTGGCCCTTCTTTTTCCAGCCATTGATCCACAGCTTGCCGCCAGCTTTCTCCAGCTTTTCAGCCAGAGGTTCGAGTGTGACGATGGGCACTGGGCGGCCGAGATTCTCAGCATCGCCTGCAAGTGCATCTGACCAGCGTTTCAGAAAGGAAGCATTGAGTTGATGCTGCTTCGCCAGTTCATCGAGGTTCTTGCCGGTTCTTGCTTCCGCCACCGCCTGCAGATAGCGCTCGGTTTGGCTGAAGATGGCCTGGTAGTCAACAACGTATTCGTGGCCGTACTGGGGATAGTCTTTGAGCAGGAGCGGAGGCAGGCCGGGTGCCTCCAGACGCGGTCGTTGCCAGATTACCTTGCTTCCCGAAGCAGGTGGAAACAGGTCGCGTGCCGACAGGTAGAGCACGACATCGTTCTGACCAGGGGCCGGTTTGACCGGCAGACGCAAAGGCAGGATGTCTACCGCAGCGGGATCGACAGCTGTTTGCCGGCTGTGGCTTTCAGCGTAGCCGCTTCCAGCCTGCTGGATGTAGTTGCCGATTTTGACTTCTTTCCAGAGAGCCGCCTGCCACTGAGAAATAGTTTGTGACAGGGAGGGTACATCATTCACCCCGGCACGTTTCCACCGATTACGGAGTTCGTCGAGTAGAAACGCGGGCTTGGCATCATTCAGAACCTGCCAGAGTGCTGTCAGGTACCTGGCGTTCAACTTCTCGTTCTCTGCCACATAGGCGATCGACTTTCTGCCTGAGCGGATGTCCTCTCGATACTTAACCGTGGCGAGTAAGTAGGGCTGGACCAGCAACTTGCCGTCAGGCGGGGCCACCTCGGCATAGAAACGCAGCAGGCGACGTGTGCCTTCGTCAGTCCAGTCTCTTCTGGTCTTTGAGGGAGAGAAACGCATACCTTGTGGCAGGAGGACAACATGCTCGGCGATGTCTTTGGCTGCCTGTAGATACTTCGTGAGCAGTGTGGGTGAGATGTCAGTGAGTGCTTCGGCGGCGTTAGTGAATCCTTCGCCGGCGGCACCATCAGGTGGAAATTCGCGCGTGGGCCGCAGATCCACTCCGGTCAGGTCGCGTATGGTATTGTCGTATTCAGTGTTATTCAGCCGCCGTAGTGGCACCGCACCGGGATCGCCGGTGCGAGCACGAGCTTCGGCATCAAGGAATGTTCTGATCCAACTGAGGAGCTGTTTTTGTTCGGCTTTGCTTGGTTGCGGTCGTTTCTTCGGTGGCATCTCGCCTGTTTCTACCTGCTCGATCATATTCTGCAGCAGCTTGGTCTCTTTGCGAGCATCGGCGACGGTCTTTAATCGTTCGAGATCGAGACTGCCCTTCTTCGCTGCGGTGGAGTGACATTCCAGGCAGTACTTCTGGAAAAGGGGAAGGACGGTTCTCGCGTAGCCATCAGCTGCATCCTCGTGCGATGCACTGGGTTTCGACAGTGAAACGCCTGGTTGCATAGCCAGCGTCAGACAAGCCAGCACAGCGGTGCCCATCATCATGGAGAGAGTACGGTGAGTCATCAGATAGAACCGGGCAAGGCACCATTCTCACTTAAATGAGATCTGGTGAGTTTGTGGCAGGTCACCAGTCAAGCTGGTGAGGAAACGGCGAGCTGGCGATATTGTAATGAATCTTCAACCGATTCACCATTCGTCCCTCGATGAATCAGCATGAATACCATTCTTCCCTTCGGCTGGGGATTTCAGCTGGGGATTTCAAAAGTAGTTGAGTTCCGGCATGCATGCTGGCAATCACTACTTCTTCCTGGTCATATTCTGTCGAGGCGGTGTCCATGCGGCTGGCTTCGGTCGCTCGGTTTTCAGCGGGCACGTGTCCTGGAAATGCTGCTGTTCGGTTTTGAGCAATTGCATCATCCTGGTAAGTGTTGCTGAATGCTCTGGCTTGATAGAGAGGTCGACTGTTTCCAGGGGATCCGTCTGGATGTCGAAGAGTTGTGTCTTGTTAATGGTGGGATAACAGATGAGCTTCCAGTGGCCATCGTACACGGCTCGTTGCACGTTGCGATAGGCAAACATCATCTCAGAACGGGCAGGCCTGGTTACATCCCGTAAACACCAAGTGAATTCGATGCCCTGGCTGGTTGGAGGAGCATTCACACCACACAGCTTGCCCAACGTCGGCATGACATCAAACAGGTAGCACATGGCATCCGTACGTAGATCAGCTGGAATGCCCGGACCAGCCATTATCAATGGTACCCGGATGGAATGTTCGTACAAATTCTGCTTACCAATCAGCCCATGACTGCCCCGAGCCACTCCTGAATCAGCAGCAAAGACAATGATCGTGTTCTTTGCATGCGGGGAAGCTTCAAGAGCATCCAGAATGCGTCCGATCTGGGCATCGAGATGCGAGATATAGCGATAGTATTCCGCATTCATCTGTCTCACCTGGTCGATGGTTCGTGGCCAGGGCAACAGCTGTTCATCGCGAATGGTCATCTCGCCATTATCGAAGGGATGCTGAGGCAGGAAATTGTCTGGCATCGGCATTGTGGCAGCATCATACCGGATGGGAAAATCCGGTGGCACTATGTGGGGATCATGTGGAGCATCGAAGGGGACGTAGCAGAAGAACGGCTGTGTTCGCTGCTCCTTGAGGAAACGTATGGCTTCGTCAGCGAAGACTTCACAGGCATGCTTCGGAGCAATCTGGGCGATCCCCAGTTTGCCATCTTCCAGGTTGCTGAGGCGAGCCTTCAAGGGGTTAGTCATGCCGCCTGCAAAGATGGAACGTGCGATCCGAAAACTGGGGGCAATGGAATCTGGGCCGTTGTGCCACTTGCCAGAGATGAATGTTGTGTAACCGGCATGACCGAACGCTGCTGGCCAGGTGGGGTCACGCATCAGTTTTTCATCGATGTGAAAGAGCGAACGCCCGGAAAGCAACATCGCCCGAGAGGGAACGCACGTCGCTCCCTGCATTCCTCCCTGCATGTACGCTCGACGAAATGAGACCCCTCGTTTGACGAGGCGATCAAGATGAGGTGTTTTGATGTTGGTATTGCCCAGAGATGCGATAGTGTCTGCTCTCTGGTCGTCAGCAAACAGAAAGAGGACATTCAGCCTGGCTGGGTCTTCTGCAAAGACGTTCGCAGACAGGAACATCAGCGCAAGGAAAGTGAAAACACGATTCATGGTCTAGCTCATTTTCATGGAAGCGTGTTCAGTAATTGCGAAGAGCGAATAACTACTGAGCTCGTTTCCTGTTTGTGAACCCTCCAACAACCATGCCGAAGGCAATGGTTCCTAGGGAGAGTATCGTCGGCCAACGACGATCTGATTGCAGGAGAGCCTGGGTGACTGTCCAAAGTGTTAAACACAAGTAGAGCAGGGGGGGCCAGGGGTAAAAAGGCATTCGAAACGCTTCAGCCAGATCACGTCGTTGACGCAATGGAAACACGCAGGCAACTGTCAGCCCGGACAAAGCAGCAAGGCCTACCGCCGTGTAATCTAGCAGTTGCAGGAACGTTCCTGACCAGAGAAAGCAGATTGCCAGAAATCCCTGCAACAAGGTGGCTGCGACAGGAACGTCATAACGGGTATGCATTTGACCGACGATGCGAAAGAAATAGCCATCGCGAGCCATGGCATACATGACACGGGGCCCAGCCAGTAGATAAGCACTGACAGAAGCAACCAGTGTAAGTCCCAACAGGGTAGACAACGGTGTCGAGATTTGTGAGCCAAACAAGCGTGACGCGGCCAATTCTGCGACACGGGCTACCTGCTCGATGGGTAGCTGCTTCATCTCGTGGGCATCGAGAGCAAAGACAAAAGTAAGATTCAATAACAGATAGAGTCCAATGACCACCAGACAACCAGTGATCAACGCTCGTGGTATTAGCTTACGTGGATCACGCACTTCCCCAGCCAGGTAACTGGCGCCATTCCAGCCGGAGTAGGCATACCCGATGTAGATCAAACCCACACCCAGGGCTGGCAACTGGTCGGATGTGGGCCAACCACCTTGTGACAGATGGCTCCAGTTTCCCTTGCCTGCCATCAGGCCGAGGACTGCCAAACCGAACAGTATCGAGAGTTTAATTATCGTCGAGATACCCTGAATGATGGAGCTTTGCCGATGACCAAAACAATGGCCAAGCGTCACGAGTCCAATCAAGATGCTTGCGCCAAGCTGTATTCGAACTGTGACGAGCCAGCTGGGCCAGGTGTCAAACCATCGATCAGGAATGAAGGAGAACAGGTAATTGATGGCGGTCGATGCCACAACTGCGGTAGGTGCAGCAAATCCCAGAACAAAGGTAGACCAGCCGCTGAGAAAGCCAGCTGCTGGTCCAAATGCCTTTCGCACATAAAGATAATCGCCACCTGCGTGGGGTAGCATCGTAGCCAGTTCGGCGACGGTGACAGCACCAGCCAGTGCCATCACTCCGCCGATCAGCCAAAGTCCCAGGAGTGCTTGTGGATTTCCCGTTTCACGCAAAGTGAAACCGGAGGTTGTCAGGATGCCTGCACCAATCATGGATGCGATAACCACAAATTGGGCAGACCAGAAACCAAACTGTCGCGATGGCATGGGCGAAGGAGTCATCATGCTCACTGAAAAACTGCATCAGCGCAGTAGATTGCTTTCTATTTCTTGCTGCCGGGTGTTTCCACTTTCTCAAAGACCACGAAGTAGTTCTCCTTGAACATGGACTTCACTTCATTCACCTTTTTGAAGCCACTCTTGATGATCTCCTGCTCCACAACATCCTGACCAGCCCGGACATGGCCCAATATCCATTCGCGGCTTTGCCCTGGTACTTTGATGAAGTCGATGATGACCAGCCTGCCCTGGGGCTTCATGGCCTGATGGATCGCTGTGAGCATCTTGTACGGATACTCGAAATGATGATAGGTGTCGCAGATGAAAGCCAGGTCGATGCTGTTCTCAGGTAATTCGGGGGAGGTATCTTTCCCGAGGATTGTCTTTACGTTCTTGAGCTGCAGTGACTGACAGCTTTTATCGATGTGGTCGAGGAACTTCTGCGAGATATCAACGGCATACACTTTTCCCTTGGAGTCCACTGCGTTGGCGAACAGTCGTGTGTACATCCCAGTACCAGCGCCGATGTCAGCAACTACCTGTCCTGGTTTGATCTTGCAGGCTTCAACTACTTCCCGGCGCTTCTCAAATGTCTCTCGGCTCTCTCCTTCGAATTTCTCGACCCATTCCTTGATGTTGGGATTGCGAAAGGCATCGTTGATGCCAGGTTTGACACTCTTATCCTGGGCTGTAGCGGCAATGACCAGCGACAGACTCAGAATGACAGATGTGGTACGAAGGTTCATGATTGCTCGTTGAGATAGGAGAAAAGGCTATTGCGCCCTCTGTGGGAACTTCTCCCGCCATTTTGCAAACAAGGCTTGATGCAAACGCTCGGAGAAAGCAGGTGGGATCGGATAAGGTTTGCCATCCTGATACAGTTTAATGGTGTTTCGAATGTTATCGACCACGATCTGGCAGGGATTGCAGCCTGAGAGATGTTCTGCGAACTCCTGACAGGCAGCAGACAACCCATCGTTATCGACGTAATCGTTGAGAGCTTTGAGCAGTTCTTCACAGGTCATGCCATGTGCGGATTGATTATTCATGATGCTTCACCATGAACAAGTGCATGATGATGGCTGGGAATGACACGCTCTGCTTCAAGACCCAAAGTTGCAGTCAATCGTTCACGGAGGGCCAACCGGGCACGGAGCAACCGCACTTTGACGTTTGCTTCGCTGATTCCAAGCAATTCAGCTGTTTCTTTCACAGAAAACCCTTCCATATCACGCAGAACAAACACCTCTCGATAATTCTCGTGAATGTCTGTCAGAGCCTGGTCTATCAGCTTGCGTGTTTCGTGCTGTTCGGCCAATACGCTGGGCTGCTCACGCCAGGGTGCAATAAACTCCGGATGGGGTATGCCCTCATAGCTGGTATCATTAGTAGCCTGAGTAGGCAGCCCCCGCCGCTTGCGCAGCAACTTCAATGCATGGTTGGCAGCGATACGCAAGACCCAGGTCCTGACAGTGGACTCACCACGAAAGCTATCGAGGTGTTCGATAAGGCTCAGAAATGTCTGCTGAGCCACATCCTCTGCATCATGTGCCTCTCCAAGAATGCGATACGCCAGGTTGAAGACTCGTTCCTGCAGCAACTCAACCAGCTTGCCAAAGGCAACGAAATCGCCCGATTGAGCTTGTCGCAATGGCCCCAGGCATTCATCCAGCGTATCGCGAGGAAGCTCGTGAAAGGTCATCAGGGTTTACACCAGACTGAACATACTCATTCAGATTATCCGGCAACCCCCGACAGCCTAGGGAGCCTTCTCGAATCCTGCACTGATCAGAGCGTCGTAGCCTGGCTTGAGAGGTCGTATATCGTAGCCTTTGTTCTTGAGCAAATCAGCTGCCTTCAGGCATCGTCCACCTGCAGCACAATGGAGATACACGATCTTTCCTGCTGGAATGATCTCTTTCAACTTCGCTTCTGAAAGACCACTCTTGAGTTGAGACAAGGCCAGGTGTTTCGCGTCCTTGATATGCCCATCGTTCCATTCATCGAGTTCTCTGACATCTACCAGGACAGCCTTCTTTTCCGACAGACCTTTCTTGACGGTTTGCAAGGTGTCTTTCGTATGGTCCGCAGCATGACTGAAGCAGGTAAACCCGAAAAGCATGGCGACTCCGCAGCAAAACAAACGCATGGTCCTAGTCTCCCAATCAGGTAAGTAACACAATGCTGATCCACGAGTTGGCAAATGGTTACAGCTGGTGTTTCTTCTTTTTACTGTAACCAATAGTGTCTGTGTGGATCAATCCTTTGTAAGCGTTGCTGCCAGCTCAAGTTGTTGGGCAGGCGAGAGAACAACACACGTGGAGTTTATGATGGAAAGCATCATCCGAGCCTTTGCTGGCACGTTTATTCTCCTGTCGCTCGCTCTGGGCTACCTGCACTCGCCCTATTGGCATTTGTTTACTGCTTTTGTCGGATTGAATCTCCTTCAATCGGCGTTTACGCAGTTTTGCCCGTTGGAGATCATCTTGCGGAAGCTGGGTGTAGGCAGATCATCGGCGAAACCTGCTGCGGTCGCCTGAGCAAAGGACTGTTTTGAGAAATGAACTGCTGTAACACTCCCTGAAACAAGGAAATACCCATGCGAAAGACCTTCACACTCTCACTGACGACAACATGCATTATCTTCTGTGGTCTCCATTCACCGAGTAGCGCAGCGTCTTTTCCAGGGACTCCCGTTCAGGGTCCAGGCAGAAAAGACAGCAGCATGGCGAAAGACCAGGAGGTCTTCCAATATCTGCTCGACCATCGTAGCGAGATTACACGATCGGTCAAAAAGCTCGAGAATGGAGTCGAAACGCTGACAGAGTCGAAGAATCCCGAGGTGGCGAGTAAGATCAAGGAACATGTGGCTGCCATGCACAAGCGTGTCAAGGAAGGTCGAGGAATTCACCTGCGTGATCCATTATTCGCAGCCATTTTCAGGAATGCCAAGAGTGTCACCATGACGGTTGAGCAAGTGGAAAAGGGAGTGAAAGTGGTTGAAACCTCGACACAACCCTTTGTAGCCAAGCTGATTCAAGCCCATGCTGAGGTGGTAAGCAAATTCATTGAACGGGGCCATGCCGAAGTTCAAAAGAACCACCCGGTTCCAGAGAAGTCAGAGAAATAGCGGTCAGCCAGGAGAAAAACGTGCACAATAACAATGAAACGAAAGTACCTTCACCTTCCAGGAGGACGCCATTGATGGACTATCTTCTGCCCCTGGGGTTCATCGCACTCTATTTCATCCTCCAGCTTTGGGTGCTTCCGATGTTTGGAGTGCAGACCTGACTGAGTGGTAGCTGTACGCCGCGGTCGCGGCCAACGGATACGACATCGGAAACCACTGAACCAGCCAGCATTGATCAAACGCCTGGGAAGCAATGACCATCATCGTGCAGACCTGCATATCCAAGGAATTGCATAGTCGATAATGGGTCGTTGCAGTTCTGTTGCTGCAGGCCATGAGCTCAATAGAGAGAACAACCATGCGAGTGTTCCGGCAAATCCTGTTCAGCCTGCTGATGGTAGTGGGAATTGCAGTGCTGATGCTGGCACTGTCAGGCTACTTTAGAACTAAGATCAGTACCTCAGCAGAAAGTACAGCACCTGCTGGCAAGCAATATGACGGAAAGGTGGTCGACGTTCGATCCGTTTCGTGGCAACGGTTCGAAACAGCGGTTGGTACCATCCGTGCCGTTCAGGAATCTGCAGTAGCCTCGAAAATACTCGCTCGCGTGATGGAAGTGAGGATCAAGGCAGGTCAGCCAGTCACCAAAGATGAAGTCCTGGTTCGACTGGATGACTCAGATTTGAATGCGAGGTTGAAACAGGCAGAGGCAGCAGCAATTTCTGCAGTGGCTGCCCGTGAAAAATCGAACATCGATATGCTGCGTGCGGATAACCTGCGAAAGAGCCAGGCTATCTCGGAAGCAGAATATGATGCCATCACGCGAGAGGGCAAAAGCGCCAAAGCTGAGGAAGAACGCACGAAACAACTGGTGAATGAAGCCACGATTATTTTGAGTTATGCCACGATACGTGCGCCGATGAGTGGCATCGTGATTGATAAGCGCGTGGAGGTGGGAGATACCGTCATTCCCGGCCAGGTGCTGTTCTCGGTATATGACCCGACTCGTATGCAGTTGCTGGCATCCGTTCGAGAATCCATGGCACTCAAGCTTAAAGTAGGCCAGATCATCCCGACCAGACTCGATGCCCTCCATTACACCTGTGATGCAGCGGTGACCGAGATTGTTCCTGAAGCCCAGGCTTCCAGTCGTTCGTTCATTGTCAAAGTGTCAGGTCCGTGTCCGCCAGGCATATACAGCGGCATGTTTGGGCGTATCTCCATTCCATTAGAGGATGAGACAGTCGTAGTGGTGCCGCAAGCTGCAGTGTATCGGGTGGGACAACTCGACATGGTTGATACTGTCAGCAACAACACCGTGCACCGACGAGTGGTGCAACTGGGTCGACTCCAAGGTGGAAACTACGAGGTTCTTTCCGGGCTCCGCCCGGGTGAGAAAGTAGCGCTGCGAAATCTCGAAACCACCAGCGAAGGGAATCGCTAATGCAGCAGGTATCACTCAAAAACTCACACCATGGTGCAGAACGTGATGATCTGCTGACCTGGCTGGTTCGTATCTTCCTTGATTCCAAGCTTTCCATCATCCTGATCATCTTTTCGATTCTGGTTGGCCTGGCGGTTCTTTACATCACACCGCGTGAAGAAGACCCGCAGATTGTGGTTCCGCTGGCTGACATCTTCGTAAATTTCCCGGGACATTCCGCGCATGAGGTGGAACAGCTCGTCTCGACTCCACTGGAGCGATTCCTCTATCAGATTGATGGGGTCGAATATGTCTACAGCATGTCACGCGAGAATCAGGCTGTCATCACCGTGCGGTTTTATGTCGGACAGGATCGTGAACGCAGTCTTGTCAAACTTAACAAGAAGATCAACGAGAATGTCGACCTGATTCCACGTGGCGTGACAGGTTGGGTAATCAAACCGATCGAAATAGATGATGTGCCAGTTGTGACGCTGGCTTTGACAGGAAGTGATTCCTACACGCTGCGTCGCATTGGTGAGGAACTGGTGGAACGATTCTCATCGATTCCTGACATCTCTCGCGCCTTCGTAACCGGTGGTGTTTCCAGGGCCGTTCGAATAGATCTTGATCCTGATAAGCTACAAGCCTTTTCCATGAGTCCCCTGGAAGTGCGCAAGGCTCTGGCTGGCGCCAACATCACATTGCCAGGTGGTGACTTCACCAGGGGTGATGTGACTTTCAGTGTTGAAGCAGGTATTGGCATCACGAATCCCCAGCAACTGAGGGATCTTGTTGTCGGAGTGTTCCTCGGACGACCAGTGTTCATGAAGGATGTTGCAACTGTACGTGATGGCCCTGATGAAACGACGACAATGATGCGGCATGGCTGGGGGCCTGCTCGCGGGTTCGTGCATCATGCGGGCAGTCCTGGAACAGTCATTGGTGTCGAGCAACAGACTTCAACACAGCATGTGTTGGAAGCAAGACCTGCGGTCACCATTTCACTTTCCAAGAAGAAGGGGACCAATGCGGTAGCTATTGCTGATCGCATTGTGAAGTATGCAGAAACGCTCAAGGAGAAAGTCCTTCCTGAAAATGTCGAGTTGGTCATCACACGGAATTATGGCCTGACAGCAGATGAGAAAGTAAACGAATTGGTCGAAGCGCTGGGTGTGGCCATTTTGATTGTGATCGCGCTATTGACATTGAGTATGGGCTGGCGTGCTGCTGTCGTGGTAGCCATAGCGATACCCGTTGTTTTCGGACTGACTATCGCGGTGAATCTGCTCTTTGGCTACACCATCAACCGTGTAACCTTATTTGCTCTTATCCTGGCACTGGGTCTCCTGGTGGATGATCCTATCGTCGATGTCGAGAACATCGAGCGTCACTTCGAAGAACGCAAGGCAGCCTCCCATCGAATAGTTCTGGAAGCGGTGGCGGAGATCCGGCCACCTCTTATCAGTGCCACCCTTGCAGTAATTGTCAGCTTCCTGCCCATGTTCTTCATCACGGGCATGATGGGGCCTTACATGGCACCCATGGCATTGAATGTCCCAGTTTCGATGTTCATGTCGATGGTGGTGGCGTTTACGATCACACCCTGGCTGAGCTATGTCATGCTCAAGAGGAAATACCCCAAGCCAGCAAATGACGCTGTCACAGCTACAGCTGGTCATCACGAGAGTTATGACACTGAAAGTATCAAGAAAACCGTTCTCTATCGCCTCTTTCTGCCCTTGATGAAGCCACTGCTGACTTCCCGATGGCGAGCAGGTTTCTTTTTGCTGATTATTGGTGCACTGACAATCGCAGCCATGGTGCTGGCGGTTACCCGTTCGGTGCCACTGAAGATGCTTCCCTTTGACAACAAGAATGAATTTCTGCTGGTACTCGATCAGGATGAGGGAACGACCCTGGAGCGAACCAGTGCCATTGTTCAGGAGTTTGAGACGTACCTGGCCCAAGTACCCGAAGTGACGGACTATTCCAGCTTCATTGGTGTCAACAGCCCAATCGACTTCAATGGGCTGGTTCGTCATTATTACTTGAGGCAAGGCTCACACCTGGCTGAGATACGACTGAATCTGGTTGCCAAAAAATATCGCAAGATACAAAGCCATGCGCTGACCTTGCGCATGCGGAATGATCTGACTGCGATTGCCAGGAAGCACCAGACGAACCTGAAGATTGTTGAGCTTCCCCCTGGACCTCCGGTTCTCGCCTCTGTTGTGGCTGAAGTGTACGGACAAGCCGATACGACGTACGAGCAATTGTTATCCGCAGCGGATATCGTTAAACATCGTTTCGCAATCGAACCTGGCATCGTGGATGTGGATGACGTTCGCGAAGCAACAGTCATCAAGCAGATCTTTGTTCCTGATCAGGAAAAGGCTGCGCTGGCTGGTATCTCCATTGCGGAATTGGCGGAATCCCTTCGTCTCGCACTCCAAGGGGACAGCTACGAGATGGTGCGTGTCGAGGGAGAAAGGCAACCGCTTCGCATTGTGGTTCGGCTGCCCCGCACCATCCGATCAAGCTTGCCTGACTTGTCTTATCTGAGTGTGAAAGGAAACAACGGGCAACTCGTTCCCCTGGCAGAGTTGGGAGTCTGGAAGAAAAGCAAAGTGGATCAGACCATCTACCACAAGAACCTGGAACGGGTGGTATATGTCTTCGGTGAGACAACTGGTCGTCCGCCTGCTGAATGTATCGTCGATGTCTCAGTTGATAAAAAGCAAAGTCCGTCGAAGAGCTTCGTCGCACAGGATCAGCCACGGGCAGTGAGCAAGCGTACCTACTATTCCAATGGCAGCAACGTAGCCTGGGGAGTGCCGGAAGGCATACGTGTGGAGTTTGCGGGGGAAGGCGAATGGAAGATCACTCTCGATGTCTTTCGTGACCTGGGCCTGGCGTTCGGCGCAGCGATGATCATGATCTACATCATCCTGGTAGCCCAGACAGGGTCCTTCCTGATACCACTGATAGTCATGCTGGCGATTCCATTAACCGTGCTGGGGGTCATGCCAGGGTTCTACCTGCTCAACACGCTGATGGGGCAGTCTGTCGGTGGTTTTGCTGATCCTGTGTACTTTACTGCAACCGCGATGATCGGCATGATTGCCTTGTCTGGGATCGTTACGCGTGATTCCATCATTCTGGTAGATTTCATACACCAGTCGGTCAATCGGGGCAGGCCGTTATTTGATGCGATCATGGAAAGTCGCGTTGTCCGCTTAAGGCCGATTCTGCTGACAGCCAGTGCGGCCATGCTCTCCAGTTTACCCATCACGCTCGACCCGATCTTCTCCGGACTTGGCTGGGCGCTTATCTTCGGACTGATTGCGTCCACCATCTTTACATTGTTTGTGATTCCCGTGACTTACTGGCTGGTGTACGTTGGCAATGAAGGCGGGAAATCGATCGTTAAGTAATTCAACGAACGGGGTAATGATCATGTCTGAACTCGATGCCTTGAAAGAGAAAATCAGTTCTTCGCTAGCA
The DNA here is from genome assembly GCA_046350055.1 of Gemmatales bacterium. Taxonomy (GTDB): domain Bacteria; phylum Planctomycetota; class Planctomycetia; order Gemmatales; family HRBIN36; genus JAEUIE01. The sequence goes on from JAXMBC010000001.1 coordinate 3,147,765, forward strand.
GCTGCCGCGACCAGAGCAGCAGAACGACGAAAGGAGTTTCAACGGGATCAGGATGATTTGAAGAAACGCCTGGCATTGTTCGACGCAACGGTGGATCAATTCTGCACTGTCTGGCGCCCGCGTTTACAATCTCTTGTGGAACAATTTTCTGATCTGGTACAGGTAAAACCGGTCATCCAGCCGCACTCCCGTGAATCCACATTTTCCTTTGCCTCAGACAAATACAAAGTGGAATTGAAATTCTCAGCTGGTCCGGATAAAGACGTTCGCCAGATGATTCTCGATTACGATCTGTCAATTATTCCTGCTCTCATGAAGTATGATGGACATAAGCGGTTGGAAATGCCTCTCGAACAAGTCAATGAACAGGTTATTGCCAAATGGCTTGATGCTCGGATTCTTGAATTTGTTGATACCTATGTAGCTCTGCAGGGAGACGATTTCTTTCTTGAGCATGTCCATCAACTCAAGCCTGGAGCGTAGGAGTTTTGTGAATTGTCGGCTTCCCACATCCGCAAAATATGATATAGGTCTGCCTGTTTCTACATTCAGAGTGGACGACGAATGAGTCTGCGAGTTCATCACTATTATCCAGCTAAAAGCACGAATGTTGGCGACACCCTTGTTGCGCATGCCATCCAGACTGCCTTGCGGAGGCACTTGGGTGACATCACTGTTACCTCCATGCACGTGAACCATCGCCATGCCACGTTGGGAGAGGCTTCGGGATTGCTCGAAGCAAACGTGCAGCGAAGTAACCTCGAAGCGGACCTGGTGGTGGTGGGTGGATCCAATCTGCTTGAGCCTCGCAAACCTTCCCGGAGAAATGCTGCCAACTTTCGCTGGCACTGGGGTGTGCAGACAGAGGTCGAATGGCTTCAGGCCCTCCGTCCGCCCGTGCTCCTGCTCGGTATGGGATCAGGGAGCGAATGGCGAGGCACCATCAGGCCCTACACCAGCAAAGCCGCGACGGAGATAAGAACGTTGTTTCAAATGTCGTTGGCATCCGCGGTGCGTGATGAGCCAACCAGAGAGGCGCTCGAAAAGATCGGCGTGACAACCGAATGTACAGGCTGTCCAGTCACCTTCCTGACCGATCGCCAGGTGCAGTTCGATGCCGGCAAGCCGCTTATCGTCTCACTTCCTCCAGCGCGAATACTCAAGACCTGGTCGGGTCGCTGGTTCATGCATCGGACGATGAACTATCTCCGCTGGCTCAGGAAGAACCAGGTGGAATTCGTGGTGACACTGCACGAGCGAGCTGACCTGGATTTTGCATCACACTGGGTGCCCAAAGCAACACCACTGTTTTACACAGAGAATGTGTCAGAATTAATCACACGCTACGAAGAGTGCTGTGCTGTGATTGGCTTTCGCCTGCATGCGGCATTGTTATCTTTGGGTTTGGGCAAGCCCATCATTCCGGTCAACGTTGATTGGCGTGGTCGCGGCTTCAGTCATACCTTCGGATTGCAGGATGTTGCACTCGAGCCTGATGCCTGGAACTGTTTCACAAGATTACGCATACTTACAAACGAACTGCTTCGAGGGGGCAGCAGTCTCGAAACGAGATTGCGTGAACGTAAAGAGCATTTTCGATTGCGATATGAGAGTTTTCTATCTGCAGCAATGACTAGGCTTTGGACTGCAAAGCCGTTAGCTGCGTAGCACTGCACACAATAGTGCGAGTACATGCCGAAGTGTAGTTCGCTCAATGACTTTGGGTGAAGTGTCGAATTACCATATCGGTTTGAAATCAGGCTTGTGCCAAAGCCAGTTGTTGAGTATTTGCCGGGTGAAGTGAGGTCCAGAAATGTCAGAATTGACTTTCGATTTGCCCCAGTTGCAGACAAAAGACGACGCCAGCACTGTATCGACGAAGATACACAGTCCTGGCCGAGTGGATGACATCTGGTACCGCGTGTCAAGCGGTCGAGTTGCCCATGGGGTAGAGGCGATAGCTGCTGCATGCCTGGTACCCGCTATGAAGATGGGGTTGCCCCTTCGCACGCCGCATCCCGTTTCGTCCCGTTTTCTTGCGGGGTTGCAGAAGATCCAGACCGTTCTCCATGGTTGGTATCCGGTGTTGAAGCCGGTTCCACTCGCAATGTCTGTTCTGCCAGACACTACTGCTGGAAATGAAGGACGAGGGGCGGCGAGTTTTTTCTCCGCAGGCGTTGATGCCTGTTACACCTTCCTGAGTCATCAGACGGAACTCACCGCGTGTGTTCTGATTCATGGCTTTGATTACCAGCATGATGCTACGGAGTCTCGGCAAGCGGTATCCACTATGGCCCAAAATGCCATGAAGAAACTAGGCAAGCCACTTATCGAAGTGGATACCAACATTCGTAATTTCGGTGATCGTTACGTAGATTGGGGTTACGAATACCACGGCTCCGTTCTTGCCAGTGTTGCTCTGCTCCTGAGTCCGCAGGTGCACACGGTTTACATCCCTTCCAGTTATACCCTGGATACGCTATTTCCCTGGGGTTCTCATCCGGAGACCGATCCACTCTGGAGCAGTGAAGCAGTTCGCATCGTGCATGATGGTTTTGATACCAACCGTTGTCAGAAGACTATTCGTATATCCCAAAGTGACGTACTCCTGGGTATTCTTCGAGTGTGCTGGAGTGACTTCCACAAAACAGGTCATGCGTACAACTGTGGCAAGTGCGAGAAATGCACACGAACGATGCTCGACCTGCGTATCGCTGGTGCCCTTGATCGCTGCACCACATTTCGAAATCAACTCAAACTCAGCAAACTGGCCCGCATTGATGTCCGCCACGAAAAGGTACGCCACTTCTATCAGGCCAGTTATGAAGAGGCTCAAAAACACAACGTTGACCCTCAGTTGATGAAGTCGCTGGAGGAGTGTCTCAGCAATAAACATCACACTGGCTTCAATGGAATGATGAGCCGTTTACGGAAGCGTCTCAGGCAGGACCTGATTCGTCCATGCATGCGGCCTTTTGAAAAGGCGGTTCAGCGAATATCTGGACGCAAGTAGCTGTACCTGGGATGCCAACGTGTTAGTAGGTCCGAATCAGTGTGAAAGAGTCTGCCTGGCGAAGGAGTGTATCACACCAGACCCTGTTCTCGTAGGAGTAGCAAAGCTGGATCGCCCGGAATTCGCCGGCGAGCAAGCCACGCATCGCAGCAGTCAGATTGATGCTGTCCTGGTGATTGACCATGGCACGAGGAGAACGTTTCGCCTGTATGCCGAGTATCTCGGCGTGTTGTTCCAGGTCGAACTGGTACTGTCCAAGTTGTTGTTCATCCATGGAGCCTTGCCAGAGTTCTTTGGGTGGTGCGATGGCAGTGTTCATGGTTCCTCCCTTCCAAAGGAAGCTTGATCGAGCCGTGCGGATGGAGCGTGGCACTGCGTACAGTTAGTGAGCCATGGATGGGTGGTGCGGATTCCGGAACGAGCAACCAGTCCGTGGCAACTGGTGCAGTCCTGACGCATCCAGGTGGTGTGCGGGATAGTGGGTGGAGCCCCTGGCCAGGCACGAGTGCCAGGACCTGCACGGCCGACACCCTGGAACTGATTCTCCGTAAGCGGCGGGGAGTTAACCGTCAGATCGGTACGATTTCCTTCTACGTGGCACTGCGTGCAATTGCTGAAGTATGGATGGCTCATCTTGGTGGCGATGCGATCCTGTACGATCAGTCCATCGCCATGACAGGCAATGCAACTGGTCGTTGACATCTGCTGGATGCCATGCGGGATGACAGGCGGAGCAGCATCGTAGCCACGGTTCCTGTTACGATCATGCAGAGCAAGCAGCTTCTTTTCATCGGTACGGATGACCTGGTCGAAGACGCCTGGCCGTTCAGATTTCAGAGTCGGTAATGACGATTTGAAACCAGTATTAGCTTTGGTCAGGCCAGTTGCTACTTCGCTGTAGCTCACTGCTTCTGGCACAGTTTGGTTTGACACAAGCCTGCTGTGTCTTGGTTGTTCCAGAGGAGGAGTTTCATGGATACCTTTGAGGTAACCACCTAAAGCGATACCAAGACCGAGGATGACCACAAGAGATACGTACTTGTGAAGCGGAGTGGGTGAGTTGCTGGCAGCTGACTCGTTGGAAAGAGGTTCCATGGCTAACCTCCTGCAGTGTTGGTGGAGCCGCTTCGCGAAAGGCGTGCTGCACATTTCTTGTAGTCTGGTTGCTTGCTGAACGGACAGTGTTCATGCAGCGTGAGTACGTTACACAGCAGTTTCTCGTCGAAGAACGGAATGAAGAGGTGACCCGGAGGGCACTTGGCACGGCCATCTATCCAGGCAGGCAAGGTAAGACTACCTCGCCGTGTTTCCACTTTCACGGTATCGCCGGTTCGCAGGCCGAGCTTGAGAGCATCTTCCTTGCTGATTTCGACATAGGCTCCGGGCATGGCTCTACGCAACTGTGGCACACGCATGGTCATGGTGCCAGTGTGCCAGTGTTCCAGAACACGACCGGTATCCAGCCAGAAGGGATACTCGTTATCGGGAACCTCGGGCGGAGCAACATAAGGGCGGAACCAGATCAGGGCTTTGTCATCCTTGGTGACGGAGTGGTAGAACTGGATTCCCTTGCCTTTCTCGACGTTGCGATCAAATCCTTCGAGGAAACGGTAACGGGTCTCCTCCCAGGTGCCATCGGCGTTTTGCAATACCGGCCAGCGCAGCCCGCGTACTTTTGCAAGTTCCTTGTAGGGGGCAACGTCCTTGTGTTTGATTTTGGTGAACTGGCGATACTCCTCATAGAGTTTCTCGTCGACATTCACTTGGCCGTAATATTGGTCCCACTTCCAGATAGGTACCTGTTCTGCCTTGGTATTCGTCATGTGGAACAGGAAGCGATTGTCTTTATCCTTCATGCCGGGGTGGCCGAGTTCCAGCAGGCGATGAGCAACGGCGATGAGCTGCCAGCAGTCATCGCGTGCCTCACCCGGGGGCGGGACCATTTTGAACCATTGATGAGTGCGACGTTCGGAGTTGCCGTAGACACCGTTCTTCTCGACCCATAAGGCGGAAGGCAAAACCAGGTCTGCCAGTTCCGTGGTAGCGGTGGGGTACACATCCGAGACAATGAGAAACTTGTCCTTGAGTCCCTGCTTGCCGCGGAAGAGGCGATTGACGTTGGGCAGTGACTGACCGGGGTTCGTGACCTGAACCCAGAGCGTGTCGATATCGCCACCCTTTTCGGAAGGTGTGCAGAATTTCTCCCAGAGCAGCACGGTGTGATAGCCGATCTTCGGATTGATGCGGCCGGCGGGAAGGTTCCAGAGCTGTTCTGCCTTGGCCCGCTGGGCAGCATCTTCCACTTTTAAATCGCCCGGCAGTGCATGACAAAGAGTACCCACTTCACGGACGGTGCCACAGGCGGAGGGCTGCCCGGTCAGGCTTTGGGGACCATCGCCGGGCTTACCGAAGTGGCCGCTGAGCAGGTGTATGCCATGGACCAGGTTATTGATGGCAGTACCCATGGTGTGCTGGTTCATGCCCATGCACCACAGGCTGAGAATCTTGAGATTACGGTTGGCGAAAAGTTTGCCGAGCATTTGTAAGTCAGCTACCGAGACGCCGCTCAGCTCGCTTACCTTTTCGGGAGTGTATGGGGCGAGCATTTCCTGATACTGTTCCAGGGTGATGGGTTTGCCCATCAGTGTTCCAAAGGTCTTGTACTCCTCCCAATTCTTGAGCGTGGTATACCGTGCTGGGTCAGCATCAGCCCGGAAGTTGCAATACTTGCGAACAAACTCAGCATCGTAGCTTTTATTTGCCAGCAACTGATGAGCGATACAGTTGGCGATGGCCAGATCGCCATGCGGCTTAGTGAGGAGGAAATGGTTGGCCTGCTCACTGGTGCGGGTGCGACGCTGGCCGATGTCGATCAGTACCATTTTGTCGCCACGCTGGCGACGATCGATGATGCGGCTGAACAGAACGGGGTGCATCTCAGCGGGATTGTTGCCCCAGAGGATAACGACATCAGCCTGATCGAGATCGTCGTAACAATTGTAAGGCTCATCTACTCCATAGGTGCTGATATAGCCAGTGACGGCGGATGCCATGCAGAGCCGAGCATTAGGCTCGATGTGATTGTTACTGAGGCCGCCCTTCATGAGCTTATTCGCAGCATAACCTTCCGGCACAGTCCATTGCCCAGAACCATACATGGCGAAACGAGAAGGTGCCTTCATGATCCGCTGTGCAATCACCTCGATGGCTTCGTCCCAGGTGATGGGTTCGAGCTTGCCATTCTTGCGGAGTTGAGGCGTCGTCAGGCGATCCTTGCCGTAAAGGATGGAACCGACGTGATATCCCTTGACGCAGAGCAGGCCTTTGTTGACTTCAGCTTGACGGTCACCAGCGATGGCCACGACACGGTTGTCCTTGACTGCTACCTGCACGTGACAGCCGGTACCACAAAAGCGACAGGGAGCCTTGTTCCAAGTGACATCTGGTATGACAGGCAATTCCTGACGTGGAGGCTGCCGGGCTGAAGTTTCACGCTGCTGAGCCAGTGCGGTAGCTGCAGCCATGGCGCTGGTACGAACAAAATCACGACGATTGGGTTGAGCAGTCATTGCAAAACCTCCTCGCAAGCCGGGTCATTGACAGAGACATAAGCGATCTCGACAGCCAGGACGCCCGGTAATTTTTCGAGCCAGCGATACCAGTAGACGGCATCATCGGGCCCAGGTACTTCCATGACGAGCGATAGCCGTGAGCCAGTCAGTACGCCCAACTGGAAGCAACCTGCTTCTTGCAATGCATGTTGAACACGATCTTGTGACGATGGATTTTTGCTGAGCAGCAGAACTAAACCGGAGATGAGCATGGCATCCCTTTCACCCGGGAGTGAGCAACCTGAGGGTACTCTAGCCGGTGAGATCGGCAATATCAAGAATAAAAGAATAATTATTCTTGAATTGGTCGATCATGACTGCTATGCTGTCGATGTACACAGGGGAAACACAGATGCGATGGCTCCCCATGCCACTGAAATGTTCACTTGCTTCGCTGTCAACGATGCTGCTCTGGCTGGCAGCGGCTGCCTGTCTGGGGTGGCTGTTTTGGGCACCTGGCAAGGAGCAGACTTCCAGTCGATCGGCATCGCTACAAGTTGCGACGCAGCAGCCTGAGCTGAAGGCCTCGTTCGAAACCAATATCCGAAAGCCTGTCGGGTCTCCGATGGTTCATAGTGGACTGACTGATCCGCATGGTCAGCCGGTGATGATTAATTGCAATACCTGTCATGCCACCAAATCGCCGAATAATGACCTGCGCCTGGGTGCCTCGCTCACAGAATTCCATCAGGGCCTTAAGGGGCAACATGGCAACCTGACATGCGTTTCATGCCACAATCCACAGGATGGGTACCAGTCATTACGGTTGGCAGACGGCAAGCTTGTCCCGTACGTCGAGGTGATGCAACTCTGTGCCCAGTGCCATGGGCCGCAGTATCGCGACTACCAGCATGGAGCACATGGAGGCATGACCGGATACTGGGATCTCACGAAAGGCCCACGTCAGCGGAATAATTGCATCGACTGTCACGATCCGCATCATCCCAAGTACCCCGTAGTGCGACCAGCACAGGGACCACAGGATCGTGCACTCTCCAGACCGCAACACTCAGGAGGAGGCCATGAGTAAGAAACTGAACTTGCCCATGGTGGGTGAAGTGGATCGTCGCACGCTGGTTAAAGCGGGTGCTGTCACACTGGGGCTGGCGATGCTGGCGAAGGCGATTCAACCGGTGATGGAATGGATAAGCAACCTCTCAGCGGAGGAGTTTCTCCAAAAGCACTACAAGGAATTGAAGCCGGGAGAACTGCAAACGGTACTTCGTCGATTGGAGGAGGAGACTAAGGAAGAGTATGGTCGAGCGGTGCAGATTAAGGATCCGCAGGCTCAACCTGGGGTGAAGTATGCCTACGCATTGAACCTGAGTATCTGCATCGGGTGCCGCAAGTGTGTCGAGGCCTGTCATGTGGAGAACAATCACGACCGTGCCACGCACAACAGCTACATCCGTGTCTTTGAAATGGATAAAGGGGGCATTGATTTCGAGAAGGGCAACTGCGAATACGATCATCCTGTTCCCTCCCCTGACAAATTCTACATGCCTGTGCAATGTCAGCAGTGTGACAATCCTCCATGTGTCACCGTCTGTCCAGTAGAAGCAACCTGGAAGGAAAAGGATGGCATTGTGGTTGTCGATTACAACTGGTGCATCGGTTGTCGTTACTGTGAAGCAGCATGTCCGTACCATGCACGTCGTTTCAACTGGACAAAACCGGAGATCAGCCCGAAGGAGATCAACCCGCGTCAGGGCTATCTGTCGAACCGCATACGACCACAGGGTGTGATGGAGAAATGCACATTCTGCCTGCATCGGGTGCGTGAAGGAAGGTTGCCCGCTTGCCTGGAAGCCTGTCCCACCGGGGCACGCGTCTTTGGCAATGTTCTCGATCCCAAGTCGGAGATTCGCTGGGTGCTCGAGAACAAACGAGTATTCGTGCTGAAGGAGGAACTCGGCACGAAACCCAGCTTCTTCTACTTCTTTGACAAGTAAAGGGGCATCTTGTGAGTACCACTGCTACATCTTCCCCTCTCTCGAGCTATCCGCGTTTTCTGCGGCAGGGCTTGCACGTAGCCACTGAAGGTACCTGGGTGTTTTACCTGTGGATGACGTTGCTGACTGCTATTGCACTGGTAGGTGCGAATGCCTGGGCCATTCAGGTTCGGGATGGCATGGTGCGGACCGGCATGTCGGACCATGTCAGTTGGGGACTCTACATTGCTAACTTTACATTCTGCGTCGGGTTGGCAGCGGGCGGCGTGATGATGGTCATTCCTGCATATCTCTACCACGACGAATCGATGCATGACGTGGTCATCGTCGGTGAGATTGTTGCTATCGCTGCGATCATCATGAGCACTCTCTCGGTAGTGGTGGATCTCGGACGGCCTGATCGATTCTGGCATCTCATTCCAGGTATTGGCCGTTTCAATTGGCCGGTTTCGATGCTTACCTGGGACATCATTGTTCTTAATGGCTATTTACTGATCAATCTGCATATTGTCGGGTACCTGCTCTACATTCGCTTTCTGGGAAAGAAGCCAAACCCGAAGTGGTATATGCCATTCGTGTTTCTTTCTATTCTGTGGGCCATAAGCATTCATACAGTCACGGCTTTTCTCTATTGTGGGCTAGGGGGCAGGCCTTTCTGGAACACAGCATTATTGGCACCCCGTTTTCTCGCCTCAGCCTTTGTTTCGGGGCCATGTTTTATTATCGTGTTGTTGTTATTGATCCGCCGTGTCAGTCGATTTCATGTGGGTGATCAGGCTATCAACACGCTGGTACAGATCATTCGAGTTTCCATGTGCATCAACCTGCTGATGCTTGCTTCCGAACTCTTCACCATTTTCTATACAGGCGGTGGTCACGCTGCGGCAGGGAAGTATTTGTTCTTCGGAACGCATGGTAAGTACGGGCTGGTGCCGTGGATGTGGACCTCACTGGTGTGCAGCATCGTAGGCTGTGGACTCTTTCTCAGTCCGACGTTAATGCGGCGGACAGGTGTGCTCACAGCAGCTTGCGTGATCTGCTTTGTCGGCATCTGGATTGAGAAAGGCATGGGGCTGATCATCCCCGGTTTCATTCCATCGACGCTGCATGAAGTCGTGGAGTATGTCCCCACGCAAATCGAATGGAAAATTACGGCTGGCATTTGGGCCTTTGGCCTCATGACGCTGACTATTATCCTGAAAGTGGCGATTGCCGTGTTCGGCAACGAGATGAAACTCGACGAGCGAGAGCAGAAGGCAGTCTCATGATCTCCTATGGCAAAACCACCCAGTACGCTATCGCAGCGGCAAGCCGGCTGGCGGAAGTCTATGCAGAGCAGGGCAAGCTCAGTTCGATCGATATAGCCAGGGAGCGCAATCTACCCCAGCCAGTTGTGGCCAAGGTGTTAACGATTCTCTCTCAGGCTGGTCTGGTAACAGGCGCCCCCGGTCCACGCGGTGGATACGCTTTGGCCAAACCGCCAAACCAGATACGGTTACTCGACGTGGCTGACTGTTTTGAGCGAAGCGACAAGACGCTGACTTGCCCATTTGGGCCGACCTACTGTGGCTCGGGCAACCCCTGTCCGTTGCACCATCAGATTGTAGCCATGGTGAACCAGTTTCAGCGGTTCCTGGAAGAGAATACGCTGGCTGTCTTTACGAAGAACACTCGCAAGAAGAAGCAAGCCACGGCACTCCTTGCATTGGCGGAGTCAAAGGCATGACACAGCGGATACTCATCGTGCTCGGATTGAGCCTGGTGCTTGGCAGCTGCTGGGCGGATGATCTGGAGCGTGAGCCCATACTGTACTCCAAAAGCGAGCCGGAAAACATCATCAGCGGGCTTCAGGAACGGCTGCGTCAAGGTACTGCCCAATTGCCTTATCGGGATGAGGATGGCTATCTACGTGGCGTGCTAGCGGAGTTGCAGATTCCATTATCGTCTCAGGTGCTGGTGTTCTCCAAGACCAGCCTGCAGCGAGGCCGCATCAGTCCCAAGACACCGCGGGCCATTTACTTCAATGACGATGTGTACGTGGGGTTCTGTCTGCATGGCCATGTGATGGAAATATCTGTTGCAGACAGCAAGCTGGGTACTGTGTTTTACACCATCGAACAGGAGCGAAGGAAGCAGCCTGTCATCCAACGGCAGACCGACAATTGCCTGGTGTGCCACGCTTCGTCCTACAATCATGGTCTACCAGGTCACCTGGTGCGTTCTGTATTTCCGGATCGGCAGGGCGAACCGCAACTGGCGTCCGGCTCCTATCGGACTGATCAGACCAGCAAATTCAGCGAACGCTGGGGTGGCTGGTATGTCACAGGTACTCATGGTCAGCAAAAGCACATGGGAAACCAATGCTATGCAAGGAATGGTGATGCCGTCGATGAGTCGTTGCAAACTCAGAATGTGACTGACCTCTCGCAGCATTTCACTACAGGTCTGTATCCGACACCACATAGCGATTTAATCGCACTGATGGTACTGGAACACCAGGCCATCATGCACAATCGCCTGGCCCGTGCGTTGCTCGAGACCCGGCAGGCGCTCTACTACCAGGAGGATCTCAACAAGGCATTCACGGAGAAACCTGGAACGCTGTTTGATTCCACCAGGCGACGACTGGACAGTGTGGCGGACGAAGTGGTGAAGTACATGCTCTTCTCGCAGGAAGCCAAGCTGACAGAGCCGGTGAAGGGTACATCGGAGTTTGCCAGGGAGTTCAGCGAGCGCGGCCCATTCGACAAGCAAGGCCGGTCCCTGCGACAACTTGATCTGCAGACCAGGCTCTTTAAGTATCCATGCAGCTACCTGATTTACACCAGGACTTTCGATGACCTGCCCACCATTATTCGTGACAGGATACTGGATAAACTGCTGGCAGTGCTGGATGGGAAATACACTACTCCTGCCTTTCAACATTTGACACCGGCAGATCGACAGGCTATCAAGGAGATTCTGGTAGAGACAAAACAGTCTCTGCCGGCATCCTGGCGCAAGACCGGAAGTTCACCATGAAGTGGATCGCGTGGTTGATCAGCGGCAGTATTGCCTCCGCACTGGTCTGGGGACTGGTCGGTATCTGCGCCGGCACAGGAATCTACACCGTCTACTACGGTGAAGGGCTTTCCTACCTCAGCAGTGATCCGAAGGCATGTGTCAACTGCCACATCATGCGTGAGCAATACGACGGCTGGCAGAAGGCCAGTCATCACGCAGCTGCCACGTGTGTGGATTGTCATTTGCCGCACGACCTCGCAGGCAAGTGGTTGGCTAAAGCAGAGAATGGCTTCTGGCATTCGAAGGGATTCACCCTGCAGGATTTTCATGAACCGATCCGTATTCACGCGAAGAATGCAGCACTGCTGCAGAAGAATTGTGTGCACTGTCATCAGGAGTTGGTGCAAGACATAGCGACAGCACACAGCAATCATCAGGGTGACAGCAACTGTGTGCATTGTCACAAGCATGTCGGCCATGGGCCAACACGATAGTTCATTTGCATTTAGAATGGGGGATTCGGTGTCTCAAACACAAGCCAGGAAGCCATGGATCACCTGGGGACATGTGATACTCAGCGTGATCGTGGCAGCGGTCACGTTTGGTATCATGCTGCTACTGCAGAACATTGCGGAACGCAAAGAGGAAGCAAAGCAACATGTCTTCCAACTGGCAGAAGTGACAGAGAACACCATTGATCCCGCTATCTGGGGTAAAAACTACCCCAGACAGTACGACAGCTATCGCCGCACCGTTGATATCGAACGTACCAAACACGGTGGTTCTGAAGCATTCCAAAAACTGGATGATGATCCACGCTGGCGCATTCTGTTCAAGGGTTACGCCTTTGGCGTGGACTACCGGGAAGAACGTGGCCATGCCTACATGTTGAAAGATCAGGAAGAGACAGAGCGGGTCACCAAGTTCAAGCAGCCGGGCGCGTGCCTGCATTGTCACGCTTCGGTGATTCCCGCCTACCACGAAACAGGCGTCAAGGCGGGGGTGCCTAACGATGCAGCCCATCGGCAGGAAGCCATCATGAAAGGCTTCGAGAAAGTTTGTGCAATGCCCTATGCTGAGGGACGCAAGCTGGTAACCCATCCGGTCAGTTGTGTGGACTGCCACGCACCTGATACCATGGCTTTGCGAGTGACACGGCCTGGGTTCATTAACGGCATACAGGCTCTGGCACAATCGAAGGAACCGTTGCCACATCTACCCAGTGTGGAGCGCTGGCGAACAGGAACCCGCAAGACCCCTTACGACCCAAACCAGGAGGCGAGTCGGCAAGAGATGCGTTCTATGGCTTGTGCCCAGTGTCATGTCGAGTACTACTTCAAGGGAGAAGGCAAGCTATTGACGTACCCCTGGCACAAGGGAATCAAGGCTGAACAGATCGAGAGTTATTATGATGAAGTCGGCTGGAAGGACTGGCAGCATGCCGATTCAGGCGCGCCGGTCTTGAAGGCACAGCATCCGGAATTCGAAATGTGGTCACAGGGCATCCATGCACGTTCCGGGGTTTCCTGTGCCGACTGCCACATGCCCTACAAACGTGAGGGCGCCATCAAGGTTAGCGACCACCACGTCCGTAGTCCGATGCTGAATATTTCGCGCGCCTGCCAGACCTGCCACCATTACCCCGAAAAGGAAATACAGGACCGCGTGACTTCGATCCAGGATCGTAACAAGGCTCTGATGTTGCGAGCTGAAGATGCCACCGTGGAACTTATTCAGTACCTTGCAGAGGCGAAGAAGGCTGGCAGGACCGATGAGGAGTTGAAGGAAGCCCGTGCCCTGCATCGCAAGGCACAATGGCGACTAGACTTCGTGGCTGCCGAAAACTCCATGGGCTTCCACGCTCCCGGTGAATGTGCCCGGTTGCTTGGTGAAGCGATTGACTATGCGCGACAGGGGCAGGTCAAAGCTATCCAGTCGGGCCCAAAGAAGTAATCTCGATTACCAGCGGAAGCTGTAAATTATGTAGAGCAGATCGGCATCGCTGGCACGATTCGGGCCAGCGGTGTTCTTGAGGAATTCACCTCCGAACAGTCGGCTGTAGCCCACCATGATATCCGATGTCTTGGTGATGTGGAAGTTAGCCACCACATCGAGTTCCTGCCCGACTTCATTGCCAGCAGCACCGGTGGGAGAACGACGGATTGCATTGCCTGCAGCGTTGTACAGAGCATCACTGCTCTGTGCCAGCCAGAAGTGGTGGTACTGGAACCATAGTGTCACCCAATTGGTTGGATAAAGATAGAGGTGGGCATTGATATCGTGAATGTTCTGCCTGCCAACGAGGTCAATCCAGCCCAGGTAGAAGTGGCCGAACGGGAAGAGTTGATTGAAGGTGTGGTATTGGCCATCGTTCGGGTTGCCATCGCCACTGGCGTAGTCGTAGAAGAGCCAGAAAGTAGGGTTCAGCGGTAGATCTTCCCAGTGATATCCTGCACCAGCGGTAGCCATGCCGGCGAAGATACTCTGGCTGCCACGCTCACCCAACTGAATGGCTGATTCGAAATCCCAGAGGAAGTGATTCTTGTCGCCGCTGTAGCGGGTGCCCAGGGTGTGGACGTTATAGGGTGCCCGTTCCAGCCCTTGTTGCACGACGTTGTTGGTGTTGTCGAGGAAGAGATAGTAGAAGTCCATCGCCTGCCCTTTTTCGGGGCGATAGGTCCACCAGGTGCCTGCAAAGTTCTGATTGTTGTCACCAGAATCCAGTTCCTTGGCATTAGGAATGACAGGTTGCACCCAGAATGCCGTTGCATCCCACTGTTCACCCTGTCGGAAGGCGGATACACCCTGGAATGTGCGTCGGGTGTTGGCCCAGTCCAAGGTGGAGATAAGACGCTGCGAACCGAACAGCATTTCCTGTCTACCTACTCGGACGTAGACCGGTTTGCCATCCCACTCGGTTAATTTCACATCGATAAAGAGATTCTGAAAGTCAGCATGGTTGGCGTCGATGGGCAACGGTGCGAGTTCGGGGTCAAACGACTGAGCTGTGATGAACTCAGCGAAAATACGCATACGATCCTGATACCAGAGATCGGTGTATAGGCGGGCACGAAAGAGGTTGTAGTTATTGTCGATATCTGTGAGTCTGGAGTGGCCTTCGTTCATCGTACGATTCCACACCTGGCCACCTGTGGAAAAGAGCCAGTCGTCACCCAGGCGTATGCGTTTCATTGCATCGAATACGCTGTGACTCGTGTTGTTGGGATCGTCCAGATAACGAAAATCCGCATTGAAGAAGCTTGGTTGCATCAGTGCAAACGCAGGATAACCAAACTTGGGAGGTCCCTGTCGGAGCTCACCATTAAACTGGTCAAGCAAGGAATAGTAGCCGCAGTCCTTCCGGGGGTTGGGGAAAGGCCCGGTACGTGGAAGCGACTGGACAGGAGGCACATTCTTGAAATCAAATAGGGAGTCGCAAACGCACAGTGGTGCATCAGTTGTGGCTGGCCTGGTCGGTGCATCTTGAGCGAAAATGGTACATTCGCCTAAGATAAACAACACGATTAGCAGTGCGGTCGAATAAGAGCGTACATTCATGACCATGCACCTTCCTTGGCGCGGTGAATGAGAAATCTTCATAGATATCGTTTGAAAGTATCTGGACAAAGAAGTGGAATTAGACGGGTGAGCGAAGCAGGGAATCAAGCTGCATGCGTCCTCGTCATACCCGTTACATTCAGTAACTGGTTCCGTGTAAATACCTATGATGGCCGGATAAGATACGTAGTACCCTGGCACATATGCTGTTTAACGTGTGGTGGTCATGATCCCGCAAGCGATCGCTGACAAGTTTACCCTGCTTCGCCGGTACCTTGACTGGTCATCGCAGGATGATGCAGCTGTGATTGAGTTACGCAAGCTGCTGATGCCGTACAGTCAGGTGTTCATTGAGGATTTCTACGGGGAGATCGTGAGGCACCCTCAAGTCGGGCGTGTGATCGTGGGTGGGGATCAGCAGATTGCCCGGCTCAAAGTCAGTTTGCATCGATGGCTGACGGAACTGCTTTCAGGGAACTATGACAACGAGTACGTGGAGCGACGGTGGCAGGTGGGGTATCGTCATGTCGAGATCGGGTTGGATCAAACATTTGTGAACGTGGCACATGGCAGGCTTCGCATGCAAATGCAGTGTGTGCTTGTTGAGGAGTTCAAGAAAGAACCTGTCAAGCTCCTGCAAAATCTGGTGACGCTGCACAAGCTTTTGGATTTGGATCTTGCTCTGATTTCTGCCGCCTACGAGGCGGAATTACACATCAGACAACAGGCTCAAGCCAAGCAGGACGAGCGGTTGGCTGCTATCGGGCAAATGATCACTGGGCTTGCCCACGAGGCGAGAAATGCCCTGCAGCGGATGCGGGCATCGACCGAGAGTCTGGAAATTGAACTGGAAGAGGAGCCTCGGGTCCAACAGGACCTCTCAAGATTGAGCGTGGCCCAGGATGATATCACGCGGTTACTCACGGAAGTGCAGAATTATGCCGCTCCGATAGTGTTAGAAAAGGAGGTCTTCCATCTGCGACACATCGCTCAGCAGGCATGGGATAGTCTGGCCCGGCAGCGACAGTCGCGGCAGTCGGATCTGCATGTGGACATTCCGGAGTCGTGTGCCGAGGTGTACTACGATCCTTACCGGCTGCAGCAACTCCTGCGGAATTTCTTCGAAAACTCTCTGGCAGCTTGCCCCGATCCAGTACACATCCATTTATCAGCAACAGAGTTTGTCAAAGACCAACAGCCGATGCTGGAACTACGGGTGCGCGACAATGGTCCGGGACTGAGCGTTTCCGCACGCCAGCATGTCTTTGAGCCCTTTTTCACGACGAAAAGCAAGGGAACTGGCTTGGGCATGGCAATTGCTTTACGGATTGTCGAGGCTCACGGCGGGCAACTTAGCCTGGGGCCGGCTAATCAGTCTGGTGCGGAATTTCGTGTGACTTTGCCTCGAGAGAACCATGCCCCGTCCCCTGCGGATCGCCATCGCCGACGATGAGGCGGAAATACGCGATCATTACAGCAAGGTTATCAAGAGATTGGGCCATGAGGTGGTGGCAGCAGTCGATAATGGAGATGCGCTGATAGAAGTCTGTGCTCGACTTCATCCCGACCTGATCATCAGCGATGTTCGCATGCCTCAGCTGGATGGGGAACAGGCTCTTCGCGCGATCTGGAAGAATGAAGCTATTCCCGCCATTCTGATCTCGGCGTACCAGTTGCCTCGCGACTTTCCTCCCGATGATGTGCAAGTGGCATGGTCCTATCTGCGGAAACCGGTGAAGCGGCAGGATTTTGAAGCGGCCATCCAGTCCACCACTTCTTCGTAGAGTAGCAGTAACATTCCTGTTACGAGACTACCATGCCGTCGCGAGCCACGGAGATTCTCCTCATTGATGATGATCACGTACTACGTGATTCGGTGGCCCGGAATCTTACCAAGCTGGGTTATCATGTTCATGCATGTGCAACTGTCAAAGAAGGTCTAGATATCCTGCAGGAGAAGGATGTTGCCTGTGCCATCGTCGATCATTACATGCCCGAACAGACGGGGATGGATTTTCTCACGCAAATACAGCAACGAGGCCATGACTGTGCTGTCGTGATGATGTCGGGGCATGGTACCATTCCCCTGGCCGTGGAAGCGATGAAAAAGGGAGCTATCGACTTCCTGCAAAAACCAGTGCGACTGGCGGAACTCCAGGCAGTTCTCGAAAGGCAACTGCATCAGCGCAAGATCGAACGGGAGAACCAGCATCTCAAAGAACTGATCAAGAAAAAGCAGCCGAGTGTGGAACTGGTTGGTAATTCTGCAGCCATGCAGCAGGTGTATCGGCTCATCCAGCGAATGGGGCCAACGGACAAACCTGTGCTTATTCAGGGGGAGAGTGGCACGGGCAAGGAGCTTGTTGCCCGGGCACTGGTGGCGAGTAGCCCGTTGGCTGCGGAACCGCTAGTCACCATCAACTGTGCGGCGCTTCCTGAGCAATTGCTCGAAAGCGAACTGTTTGGACATGAAAAAGGGTCGTTCACCGGCGCTGCCGCTGCCAAGCCGGGCCTCTTTGAAGTTGCTGATGGAGGGACACTCTTCATCGATGAGATAGGCGAACTTAGCCCTGCATTACAGCCAAAGCTGCTACGAGTACTGGAAGACGGAAGTTTGCGACGGGTCGGGTCTATCAAGGAACGTCGGGTGTCTGTCCGGGTCATTGCGGCCACGAATCGCGATCTGACAGAGGAGGTCAAGGCTGGTCGGTTTCGTGAAGACCTTTTCTATCGCATAAACTTGTTGACACTACACTTACCCCCGCTGCGAGATCGTCTGGAAGACCTGCCGCTGCTCCTGCAGCACTTTGTCGGTTCTGGCTGGCGAGTGGCTGATTCCGTCCTTCCAACATTGCGGAAGTACGACTGGCCTGGCAATATCCGTCAACTTCGAAACGCCATCGAGCGTGCGAGGATACTGGCTGAAGATGATGTCATCGAATTGAAGAACTTTCCGCCTGAGATTGATGATCAGGAAATGGGGGTACCTCAGTCATCATCACATCACTCATTGATCCTCAATGAGATGACACGCAAGAACGTAGTGGAAGCATTGCAGCGAGCGCAGGGTAACAAGTCGCAGGCAGCCCAAGCCTTGGGCATTACACGGCGATCGCTCTACCGACTGCTGGAAAAGCATGGTATTACAACCTGGCAGTGAGCGGTTCCGCACAGTCTGACAGGTGCCGCACAGTTCCAGATGTCAGAAAACCCCGGAAAACCAATTGGTACATGAGTTGCTTTATCTTTGCACGGTTGTTCGTTGCCCTTGCAAGGACATGAGTTCATGAGCCAGCCACTAGCTCAGCCAACCGGCGTGACGCTCGAAGAGTTTAAGTATGACGACAAGATCGTGCGTGCCTTTGCCCTCATCACCTGTGTGTGGGCGGTGGTTGCCATGCTTGCCGGGGTGTTTGTCGCCCTGCAACTGGTTCTGCCGGCGCTGAACCTGGGCTGGACCTTCACGTCGTTCGGCAGACTACGGCCGCTGCACACCAATGCCGCCATCTTCGCCTTTGGTGGGAATGCGATCTTTGCTGCTGTGTATTATTCCACTCAGCGTCTTTGCAAGGCCCGCATGTGGAATGACACGCTCAGCTGGCTGCACTTCTGGGGCTGGCAGCTGATCATCCTCGCTGCCGCTATCACTTTGCCCCTGGGCATCACACAGGGTAAGGAATACGCAGAGCTGGAATGGCCTATAGATCTGGCAATCGCAGTCGTCTGGGTCGGTTTCTTTGGCGTGAACTTCTTCATGACCATTGCGAAACGTCGCGAGCGGCACATGTACGTCGCACTGTGGTTTTACATTGCCACCATCGTGACCGTAGCAGTACTGCATGTCTTCAACAGCCTGGTAGTGCCTGTCGGCTTGTTTAAGAGTTACTCCGTGTACGCCGGGGTGCAGGATGCATTCATGCAGTGGTGGTACGGCCACAATGCAGTGGCGTTCTTTCTTACGACGCCGTTTCTGGGGCTGATGTACTACTTCCTTCCCAAGGCGGCTGAAAAGCCTGTATTCTCGTACAAGCTCAGCATCATTCACTTCTGGTCACTGGTGTTCATCTATATCTGGGCCGGTCCGCACCACCTCCACTACACAGCAACACCTGAGTGGTGCACTACACTGGGCATGCTCTTTTCCCTGATGTTATGGATGCCTTCGTGGGGCGGCATGATCAATGGTCTGCTGACGCTCCGTGGTGCATGGAAGAAAGTGACCGAAGACGTCGTGCTCAAGTTCTTTGTTGTCGGCATTACCTTCTATGGCATGGCGACATTTGAAGGCCCGATGCTCTCCATCAAGTCGGTCAATGCTCTATCTCACTACACCGATTGGACCATTGCCCATGTTCATGGTGGTGCACTTGGCTGGAACGGCATGATGACGTTCGGCATGATTTACTGGCTTCTGCCCCGTATATTCCAGACCAAGCTGTATAGCAAGAAACTGGCTGAATGGCACTTCTGGCTTGGTACGATCGGCATTCTTCTTTACATCGTGCCCATCTATGTCGCTGGCCTTACCCAGGGGTTGATGTGGCGTGCCATCGATGAGCAAGGCAATTTAATGTACCCCAAGTTTATCGAAACAGTTCAGGTACTGATGCCGATGTACTGGATTCGCGTGGGTGGCGGCATGCTGTTCCTGCTTGGTGCAGTGCTGTGCCTGTACAATTTCATCCGCACCTGGATGGCCCGGCCGGCTGTGTATGAAGAACCGGTCTTTACCGCACCAAAACTGACGAATGACTATGTGGATGCTCCTGCTCCAGTCTCGCAACTCGAAGCAGTATTGGAGATGGGCAAGAAGCTCGATGTGTGGTCGACACTGTGGTGGCATCGCCGCTGGGAACGCTTACCGTTGAAGTTCACTGTGTGGGTCGTCATTGCAGTTGTGGCTGCCACATTGTTTGAGCTGGTACCTTCCTTCCTGATCCGGTCGAACATACCCCCACTTCCAGGAGTAAAACCATATACACCACTCGAACTGGCGGGGCGGGATCTGTACGTCGCCAACGGATGCTACAACTGCCATTCACAAATGATTCGTCCGATTCTGGCGGAGACCAAGCGCTATGGTCCTTACTCCAAGCCTGGTGAATTCGTCTACGACCATCCGTTTCAATGGGGTTCCCGCCGTATTGGCCCCGATCTAGCTCGCGAAGGTGGTGCTCAGAATGCCCTCTGGCACACTACCCACTTCCGTGAACCTACCAATACCAGTCCGGGTTCTATTATGCCGGCGTATCCCTCCTTCGAGCAGTCGGAGTTGAACTTCAGCACATTAAGCCAGCGGGTAAAGGCTCACAATTTCCTTGCGGGCGGGACGGCTTACAAGCCGGAAGTGATCGATAATGCGGAGGCTGTGGCACTTGTTCAGGCTAAGCAAATTGCCAACGACATCATTCAGCAGAATGGTGGTCCGGGCAGTCTGCCCAAGAACCTGGAACGCACGCAATTAGTGGCGATGATTGCTTACCTGCAGCGTCTGGGAGTGGAACAGGCTGATACGCCACCTGCCAAATCTCCCGCCACTGACAGTAAGCCTGTCGCCGCCAAATAAGGAGTCACCCATGATCCGCGATCTGATGAAGTATCTGGATGCCTCCTTCTGTGCAGAAGCGGCATTGATCCTCTTCCTCTTGGTATTCCTTGCCGTCACGATCCGCACGCTACTGGTAGTGCGCAAGACGGAGGCCCATGCAAACGCCAGCATTCCCCTGAGTGATGGCACGGAGGTACGCCGCGTATGAGTGAGCAAACACCCCAGCCTATGGACCATGTGTATGACGGGATTCAGGAATATGACAATCCGCTTCCCGGTTGGTGGACCTGGCTATTCATCCTAAGCATTCTGTTCAGTATCGGCTATTGGGTCTTTTACCACTCGAATGAACCGGGCCGCTCTGCGATGGATGGCTATACCGCTGAGGTCGCAGAAGATTTGCGGATTCGCTTTGCCGAGATCGGGACCCTGACTCCTGATCGTGCTACCATTCTCAAATACATGAACGATCCCAAGTGGCGTACTGTGGGGGAAATCGTCTTCAAGACCAATTGCGTTTCCTGTCATGGTGACAAGGGCGAAGGTAAAGTGGGGCCAAACCTGACCGACGATCACTGGAAGAATGTCAAGGTAGTCGAGGACATTGCGACTGTGGTAGCAGGTGGCGCGAACAATCAGGCCATGCCGGCATGGAAGAACCGGCTGCATCCCAATGAACTGGTACTGGTGAGCAGCTATGTCGCCTGGCTGCGTGGTTCGAATCCGCCCGGTGGCAAGGCAGCTGAAGGAAACATCGTGCCACCGTGGAAGTGATGCTGGTCCCCGTAGTTCGTGATTCAACGGGAACTTCGTCTTCCCACCCTGATGATTCGAGAACAGGAACATGTCAGCGCTGCTCCAACCTGAAGAACACGTGCTCTCCACGCTGGAGAAGGACGGATCACGTCGCTGGCTATATCCCCGACTTTCACCAGGGCATTATTGGCATGCACGGCGATGGGTGGGGTATGGCCTGATCATTTTGTTCGTGCTTTTACCTCATTGGAAAATCAACGGTAAACCTGCGATCCTGCTTGATCTGCTCCATCGCCAGTTCTCATTCTTCGGATTGACGCTGTTGCCCACGGATACATTGTTACTGGCACTATTCATGGTGTCGGTGTTCCTCACAATTTTTCTGCTTACAGCGCTCTACGGTCGGGTGTGGTGCGGCTGGGCCTGTCCGCAGACGGTCTATCTCGAATTTGTATTCCGGCCCATCGAGCGGTTTTTCGATGGCACCACGGGCAAGGGGGGAAGACCCTCGTCACTCACGCCTGGCTGGCGCCGCAGCTTGAAGTTTGTGGTATACCTGCTTGTCAGTATGCTTCTGGCGCACACATTCCTTGCCTATTTTGTTGGTGTGGAGCAACTCTCGCACTGGATAACAGGTTCACCATTTAATCACCCGGTAGCATTTCTGGTGATGGCTGCTGTTACAGGATTGATGCTATTCGACTTTGGCTACTTTCGGGAGCAAACCTGTCTGGTTGCTTGCCCGTATGGTCGGCTGCAATCGGTGCTACTCGACAAGCAATCGCTCATCGTGGCGTATGATGTGAAACGTGGCGAGCCTCGTGGCAAACTACGCACAGAACTTCCGATGGTGGACCGCACCCAGGGCGATTGCATCGACTGTGGTTTATGTGTGCGCACCTGCCCCACAGGTATCGATATTCGCCAGGGTTTGCAAATGGAATGTGTTCATTGCACCCAATGCATCGATGCGTGCGATGAGATCATGGACAAGATCAATAAGCCACATGGTCTGATCCGCTACTCCTGCCAGGAGACGATTGAAGGGAAGCCCCACAGGATCTGGCGGCCTCGACTTATCATTTATCCGTTGCTTCTGCTCACCGCCATAGCTGCCTTCATTACGGTTCTGAGCATGCGGGCTTCCGTGGATGTCACCGTACTCCGTACACTTGGCAGTCCATTTACCATCACACCGGAAGGATTAGTGCAGAACACATTCCAGATCAAACTTGTCAACCGCGAGCAGGATGAACGCCAGTACTCACTGGAAGTAATCGATTCAGGAGTTGTGCCACGGGAACAGGTGAGTCTTGACGCTGGTGGTCAGCCCTGGCTGACGAAACCATTGGAACTGCATACCTATCCGGTACTGATCTCTGTACCGAAATCAGCATTTACCTTCGGTCGCTATGATCTCAAACTGGCTGTCAAGGAAGGGAACACGGTACGAAAGGAGATTACATGTCGTCTCTTGGGTCCGTGAGCAAAAGTGATCAACACATGGAACGACGATCCCGACTCCTCTGGGTGGGATTGATTGCAGGATTCTTCCTGGTGCATGGCAGCATGATGATCGTTGGCATCGTGCTGGCCACCAGAGACCCCACTCATGCGGTGATTCCTAACTATCACCAGCAGGCTATGGAATACGACAAGGTGCTGGCTGACCGGCAGGCTAGCGAACGACTAGGCTGGAAATGGTCAATCACCCTGGAATCGGGCCATACGACATCCTCAGCGAACAGTTTCATCGTGCAACTTCGTGACACAAAGGGCCAGCCAGTAGTGGATGCTCAGGTTGCCGTCGATCTGTGTCATCACGCACGAGGCAATCAGCACCGGCGTGTTCGTTTGCTACCGGTGACAGGCCAGCCTGGACAGTATCGCGGCGAAACACGCTTGGATCGGAGCGGTGTCTGGCAGATCGATCTGGATGTGCAGCGGGGCGTCGAGCACTTCATAGATCGTCAGGAAAAGTTCTGGAGTCTCTCGTGAACCTGGAACTGATTGCTACCATCATGGCAGCCAGTTTGCTCGGCAGTACCCATTGTGCTGGGATGTGCGGGCCATTCGTACTGCTGCTGAGTGGCAAGCCAGGCGATGCATCACCGGGTCTGGGCTTCAAACTGATTGCATATCATACTGGCCGGTTAAGTACGTATCTGCTTCTGGGAGCACTGGCTGGAGGTGTGGGGCAGTCGTTGAATGCCAGTGGCTGGTTGCCCGGCACGCAGCGATTAGCAGCATATCTTGCTGCCGCCACGATGTTCCTAACTGCCATGATCCTTCTGCTTCGGCAACTGGGAGTTCCCCTGCAGCACATGCCTATTCCCTCTCGATGGGTAAAGGCTATCTACGCTGGATTTCGCTGGGCGGCAAATTGGCCGGTGACATTGAGGGCCTGGTGGATTGGGACGCTTACTACCTGGATTCCCTGTGGCTGGCTGTATGCATTCGTGATCGTGGCTGCTGGGACGGGAAGCTTATTCAGCGGCATGCTGATCATGTTTGCATTCTGGTTGGGTACGGTGCCTATGCTCAGCCTGATTGGTGTTTCCGCAGGGCAGGTTTCGCAGCGATGGCGACAAGCGACCCCCTGGATTGCCTTCACCTCCTGCATAATGCTGGGCTGGATGACGCTGGTACATCGTTCGAACTTTGCCCTTTCAGCATTTGATCATGTGCCATCCACTTCCACTGAGATGATCCCTCAGCTATCTACTACGAAACTACCGTGCTGTCATGATGACTAGCCTGGCCATGCCCAAGGGTGCGTCGTTGCCATCGCCTGGTGTGGTGGGCAAAGCAGTGTCGTGTTCTCATTGCAGACTGCCAGTGCCGGCAGGGCTGGTAGTTGCTGGAGCTACAGACCAGTTTTGCTGCACTGGTTGCAGCACAGTCTGGCAACTCCTCCATGCCGAGGGGCTTGATGCGTTCTACCAGATATGCCAGACAGTAGAGTCGCAGCCACTACAGGCACGCAGCCAGCCAGAAGACTGCAGTGAATTCGACGACCCGGTCTTTCAGGCAACATATATACGCGAATTGCCAAGCGGCATGCGAGAAGTCAGGCTCTTGCTGGAAGGCATGCATTGCGCCGCCTGCGTATGGCTGGTCGAGAAGTTGCCACTCTTTTGTCCCGGTGTGGTGGATTCGCGGGCACAACTGCTTTCTCGTCAGGTTGTGATCCGTTGGAATGCAGCGCAGGTATCACTGTCACAGATTGCACGCCAACTTTCGCAGTTTGGCTATGCTGCGCATCCAACGTCCGAAGCACGGCAAACGGACATGAATCGCAAGGAGATGCGAAGACATCTCCTGCATCTTGGTATTGCTGGCCTGTGTGCAGGCAACAGTATGCTCGTAGCGTTTGCGCTTTACGGTGGCCTGTTCGATGGTATCTCTTCAGAACACGAGACCATACTCCGCTGGATGAGCGCCGGTCTTGGCCTCGTAGCGCTCTGCTGGCCAGGCCTGACTTTTTTCCGCGGGGCGTGGCAGGCCCTGCGAACCCGCACACCACATATGGATGTTTCCCTCTCGATCGGTCTGGCTGCAGGCGGTCTGATGGGTTTGTTCAATACCATCACTGGCACCGGTGAAATCTATTTCGACTCATTGTGCATGCTCATATTCGTTCTGCTTATCGGCCGCTTTCTGCAGTATCGTCAGCAGCGGCGCGCAGCTGAAAGTCTGTCACTACTGCGCAGCCTGACACCCCGGGTCGCCTATCGGGTCAAGCCACAAGGCATTGAACGTATTCCGACAGTTTCGTTGCAGCCGGGTGATGAAGTAGAAGTGCGAGTCGGTGATCTAGTGCCTGCAGATGGTGTGGTGCTCTCTGGTCAATCGACACTTGATCAATCGCTGCTGACCGGTGAATCGGCAGGCGTGCCCATTCAAGCAGGCGGAATCATTACTGCTGGTGCTACGAATCTTTCCAGTGTCCTGCGAGTCAGGGTGGCAGCCATCGGGAAAACGAGTCGTATCGGCCGCCTGATGGACCTTGTGGAATCCGCATCTCTTGCACAGACCCCCATCGTTGAGCTAGCCAATCGTGTTTCCGGCTACTTCATTTACATCGTACTCTCACTGGCTGCCATCACGCTGTTGTTCTGGTGGAAGAGCGGGGCTAATATAGCAATCAATCACACGATCGCACTGCTGATTGTAGCGTGTCCCTGTGCCCTGGGGCTGGCAACCCCCATGACTATCGCAATAGCCCAGGGCCGTGCGGCCCGTCAAAAGATCCTCATTCGTCGTGGTGATGTATTTGAGCTTCTCAGCCAGCCCGGCATGCTGTGGCTCGACAAGACCGGCACCATCACGTACGGGAAGGTCGCGCTCCATGCCTGGATGGGAGATGAAACGGTGCTCCCGTACGTTGTCGCCGTCGAGCAGGGAATAGTACATCCACTGGCGGTATCACTGGCGAGCGCTCTCCAGGCGAAGATGAAAGACGACACATCCCTTTCCTGCGAGGCACAGCAATACTCTCCTGGGTATGGTGTGTCCGGTAGGGTGGCGGGGAAGAATATCATTGTGGGCTCCCGGGCGATGATGGAACAGAACCACATCACCATCGGTGAATCGATTTCTTCCACGGTAGCAGACTGGCTGCGGCTCGGCTGGACTCCCATCTACATCGCTTGTGATGGTAAGCTGGTTGCACAGGCTGCTCTGGGAGATGCGATTCGGGAAGATGCGAGAGAGTGTATCGATACGCTTCGACAAGCTGGCTGGCAGGTTGGGATTCTTTCCGGAGATCATCGGGCCGTCATCAACCGTGTGGCTGAGCAGCTAAATATCCCTGCGGAACAGGTGCGTGGTGAAGTGACTCCTGAACAGAAGCTGCGGATTGTCGAGAAATCACGGCAACAGTTTGCCTCAGTCGTGATGGTCGGTGATGGAGTGAACGATGCCGCTGCTCTGGCAGCCGCGTCGGTCGGAGTGGCGGTGCAAGGTGGAGCTGAGGTGGCTTTGCAGGCAGCTCCAGTGTACCTGGGCAATGCAGGTCTATCACCCCTGGTCGAGTTGATTGCAGGCAGTCGTCGTACTATGCGTGCCATTCGTCGGGGTTTGTACGTATCTCTGGGGTATAACCTGACAGCGGTCGGTTTAGCTGTAGCCGGGTGTATCACTCCACTGCTGGCAGCTATCCTGATGCCGATCAGTTCACTGACAGTAACAATCCTTGCGGCCGGCCAGCGTACATTCAGGAGCCAGTCATGAGCGTCATGTATCTTGCCCTGCCTGTTGCTCTGCTGCTGGTGCTAGCCGCCTTCCTTGCATTTCGGTGGTGTATTCAAACCGGCCAACTCGATGATCTTGACAATGTCAGCTACCGTATGCTGCATGATGATGCTGCCAGGACTGCTAAATCCCATCGAACTGGTAATCAGCGAACAAGGACGACTGTCAGCAAGGAGCAAACAGACAAGCATGATGCATCACCTACATAGTGATGCAGTTCGTCGATTGAATGATGGTGCGTTGATTAGTCTTTGCCTTTTGATCCTGATGCCTGTTCGGCGAATGCATACAAGTGCCGGGCTGTGCGAAGGTAGATAGTATTTTCTGCGATGGCTGGAGTCGCAGCGACTTTTTCCCCCAGTTTAGGGTTCTTGACTACGATTTCGGGCGATCTGCTTCCCGCCTTCATCACGGTGACAATGCCGTCGTTAAGAGAAGTGAAGTAAATGAATCCATTGGCAGCGACAGGTGAAGCGTAGTAGGGGGTCGTGACGCCGAGTCGACGAACGTAGAGTTCCTCACCATTGTTTGCATCATAAGCGGTAACAATCCCGCCGTCTTTCACCAGAACAAACTGGCCCTGGTAGACTATGCCTGTAGGCACATAGGGCAGACCGCGAGTCTTCTTCCATATCATATGTGATTGGGTGACATCCCCGCTGCCACCCAGTTTCAGTGCAAAGGCACTATTGCGGGATGCGGATATAAACTGTACCGTCTTCTCCCACTCGTCTTTTGTGATTTTACCGTCGTGGTTGGAATCCTGGCTCTCAAACGACCCTTTCATGCGTGTCTTGCTCAGTCCTTCCTTAGTGAGATACCCCAGCTTTTCATCTCCTGCCATCTTGAGCATGGCTTCAAAGTTGGGTAGTTTCATGTCTTCTCCTGGCGACCAGCCGGCAAAGAAGAGAGTTTGTCCCACGACGATTGGTGTGGTACATGCAGCTGCTGGCATTCCGTTCACAGTCCATTTCTCTTCGCCCGTTTTCAGATCGTAGGCAATCATTCTGCCAAAGCCGGCGGCGATGACCTGTTTCCCAGTTGGCGTGTCTGCAATGACGGGAGTACAAAATGCGGAGATAGACTCTCGTTTGCGTTCCCACTTCAATTGTCCGGTGAGTATGTCGATGGCCAGGATTCTTGGGTGTACTGTCTCATCGCGCACCAGAATAACGAGGCCATCAGCCAGGATGGGAGAGACTCCGGTACCGAAATCGAGCATCGTGGTGACGCAAGGCAACTCGTATCGCCACAGTTCCTTCCCTGCTAGATCGTAACAAAACAAACCACAGGAACCAAAATAGGAAACAAGATGTGTACCATCCGTAGCGGAGGTGGAGTTGGCAGGGCTGCCTTCAGTCTTGTCATGTGCTTCGATCGCCTTTGCTGGAGCTTCAGCTCGCCAGCGTTCTTTGCCAGATTGACGATCATAGGAGATGGTGAAGAGTTTTCCTGAATCATACGCAGTCAGGATGAGTTGGTCCGAAACGAGCATAGGAGAGGAGTACCCCAGAGGGCAGGGGACTTTCCATTTGACGTTTTTGTCCGGCCCGATTTCCAGAGGTGGCGTCTGCCTTTCTGCTATCCCTGAACCACCTGCTCCACGGAATTGTGGCCACAGGACCGGTGGCTCAGCCCGAAGCATTAACGAGACCATCAACAGTTGAATCAACGAGAACAGGAATTTCCACATGTCTAGTCTCTGTGAGTACCTTTGTGAATTCAGCAATGGTACCATATTCAGCAGCGTCTATCTGCGACCTTCCTACTAGTGTAAGGCTGCCCTGGAAGTTGGAGAAGGCTGTGCATTTTCTGTAAATCAGGGTTGCTTGAACTGCTATCCTCGAGCATACTTAATCATTGTCAGAGTTCGTCCTGCCTAGCTTCCTTCCAACCCAGAAGTGCCATCAACTTCC
The DNA here is from genome assembly GCA_046350055.1 of Gemmatales bacterium. Classification (GTDB taxonomy): domain Bacteria; phylum Planctomycetota; class Planctomycetia; order Gemmatales; family HRBIN36; genus JAEUIE01. Next base: position 3,176,378 of record JAXMBC010000001.1, read on the forward strand.
TACCAACTCATGGCACTGGAGTTGAATCGAAATGACCCGCCAGAAGAGCCTCTCCCGGCAATGCTACATTCCATGGTTTCTGCATCTTCCATTGTCCATGGTGCTGGTTCTGGCTGCACCTGCATATTCCATGGGTGAGGAAAAAACAGTCAGCTTCAACAACGATGTTGTTCCCGTGATGACCAAGGCTGGATGTAATACCGGGCTATGCCACGCCAAGGCTGGTGGAGGACAGAACGGATTTCAGCTTTCACTTTTGGGTTTTGAACCAGCGGAAGATTACGAACATATAGCACTGGAGAGTCGTGGTCGGCGTCTGCAGTTTGGCAATCCTGATAGAAGTCTGTTGTTGCTTAAAGCTTCGGGGCAGGTGCCTCACGGGGGTGGTGTACGGTTGCCAAAGTCTTCCGCTGGGTATACCACCATTCGCGACTGGATCAGTCAGGGCGTTCCCAAAGATAACGTTGCTAGCCCTAAACTCGTTTCAGTAGACATTCAACCAGCAAAGGGCCTGCTTCAGCGCCAAGCGACTCAGCAACTCAAAGCAATGGCCCGTTACTCCGACGGAAGCACTCGTGATGTTACCAGTCTGGCACTGTATGAATCGAATGACAAAGCCATGGCTGATGTGTCTTCAAGTGGCCTGATTCAAGCTGCCGATATGCCCGGCAAGGTTTCCGTGATGGTCCGCTATCAGGGGCTTGTTGCGGTGTTCAATGCTGCCATTCCGCTGGGGGCGACGGTGGAAACGCTGCCACCAACGAGAAACTTCATCGATGTTGCTGTTTTCTCCAATCTGAAGGAACTCGGAATTCCTCCTTCTCCCGTGTGCGACGATGCTACGTTCGTCCGGCGTGTTACGCTTGACATCGCTGGGCGCTTACCCACTGAAAAAGAAGCACAAGCTTTTCTCTCCAGCACGAGCCCTGACAAACGCAATCAATGGATCGATGAACTGCTCAGGGGTTCGGATTACGCCGACTACTTTGCCAGCAAGTGGACAGCAGTGCTGAAAAACCGTCGTGATGATACCAGCGACCTTCTGTCCAACTTTGCCTTTCATGCCTGGGTGCGTGATAGTCTGCTATCAAACAAGCCATATGATCAGTTCGTCCGAGAACTACTGGCCGCGACTGGAACAGTCATAGATAACCCGCCAGTAGCCTGGTATAAGCGGGTCAAGGAGCCGAAAGACCAAATTGAAGATGTTGCCCAGCTTTTTCTGGGTGTGCGCATGCAATGTGCCCAGTGCCATCACCACCCGTTTGAACGCTGGAGTCAGGATGACTATTACGCGCTGGCCGCTTTCTTCGGACAGGTCGGTCGCAAGCCCTCCGGTACACGTGGTGAGGACTTGATCTTCCACAAGCGTGGCATGGCCACAGCGACCAACATCAAAACCCGTACCGCTTTGAAACCTGCAGCCTTTGGTGACCAGGTTCAGGCAATTGCACCCGATGAAGACCCTCGACTACGGCTTGCTGACTGGATGAAGTCTTCGAAGAATCCCTTCTTTGCCAAGGCGCTGGTGAACCGCTACTGGAAGCATTTCTTTCAGCGTGGGTTGATCGAGCCTGAGGATGATATCAGGGAGTCCAATCCACCTTCGAATCCGGAACTCCTGGCAGCACTGGAAAAACACTTTGTGGAAAGTGGTTACGATCTGAAGGAACTGGTGCGTGTCATGACTCGTTCCAGTGCTTACCAGCTGAGTGCGATACCCAACCAGTACAACATTGGCGATCGACAGAATTATTCACGCTACTATCCCCGCCGCCTCTCTGCTGAAGTCATGCTCGATGCAATCGATCACCTGGCAGGCACACAGACTGATTTCGCAAACCTGCCAGCAGGTACCCGTGCGGTAGCATTGCCTGACAACAGCTACAACCGGTCGTCGCCATTCCTGCGAGTGTTCGGACGTCCCGAAGGCGAAAGCGTGTGTGAATGTGAACGGGTCCAGTCCTCGAACCTGGCACAGAGTCTGCACTTGATCAATGCTGCAGATATCCGCGGAAAATTAGCTCATTCGAATGGTCGTGCGGAGCGGCTTGCCAAAGACACCAGGCCCATCGAGGCGAAGGTCAAAGAGCTATATCTTTTGGCTTTTTCCCGCCAACCACGCCCTGATGAATTACAGACAGCACTGGCCTACCTCAGCGAGCCACGCGTCAACGCTGCTGGCCAGAAGATTGATCCCCAGAAGGCAGCCCGCGAGAATTTTCAGGACCTGCTCTGGGCCATGATTTCAACTAAGGAATTCCTTTTTAACCATTAAGGGTATAGCCTCAATGAACGCTGTTCGGTGGTACTCTGGAATGGCGATTGCCTGGGCGTTTCTGCTGGGATGCCTGCCGATCGTCAAAGCACAAGAGGTTGGTCTACCGGCCCCCCGTCTCCTGACAACCATGCCCATGGGTGGCAAAGTCGGCACTGAATTCGAGGTCGTTATTACCGGTGAACATCTCGATGATGCTGGCGATCTGATCTTTTCCGACCGTCGTATCACCGCTAAGCCCAAACTCGATACAGCAGGAACACCGATTGCCAACCGCTACACGGTTACCATTGCGGGAAATTGTCCTGTCGGCCTGTATGAAGCTCGTGTCATGACTCGACTGGGTATTTCATCCTCCCGCATTTTTACTGTGGGCACCCTCAGCGAAGTCATGCAGATATCATCCAACAGAACCCTGGCTACTGCACAGAAACTCCAATTGAATACCGTCTGTAACGGGGCCACTGCCGACCGCTCCATTGATTACTACACCTTTCAAGCCAGAAAGGACCAGCGGCTCGTGGTGGACTGTGCCACTAATGGCATCGATTCCAAGCTGCACGCAACAGTCATCATTGGCGATGCATCGGGTCGGGATCTATTAGTTGAACGTCGGGGAGGCGTGATCGACTTCAAAGTTCCTGACGATGGTACCTATATCATCAAGATTCACGAACTGACCTTTAAGGGTGGACCTGCCTTCTACTATCGGCTGGGCTTGTGGGAACAGCCACATGGCATTGCAATTGTCAGACAGCCTTCAACGAAACCAGTCCATGCATTTTCCTGGCCACCGACGGGCATACCAGAAAAAGCACAACACATGGAGTCAGAACCTAATAACGACGGTGCACATGCCCAGCGGATTAACCTGCCTTGTGATATCATGGGCCGGTTCTACCCGGCTGCAGATGTTGATGTATATGAGTTTACAGCGAAGAAGGGGGAAGAGTGGTGGATCGAAGTTGCTTCCGAACGATTAGGATTGCGCACTGATCCAGCATTAGTCATCCAGCAGGTAGTCCAGGGCGAGAAAGGCACAACCAGGTTGATCGATATGCTCGAACTGAGCGACATCCCCAGCCCGGTGAAAGTTTCAAGCAACGGGTATGCCTATGATGGGCCACCCTACAACGCGGGCACCTCGGACCTTCTCGGTAAACTAGTGATCAAGGAAGATGGCCTGTATCGCCTGCAATTGACTGATTTATTCGGAGGCACCCGAAGTGAACCCGCCAACAGTTATCGACTGGTGATCCGCAAGGCTTCACCTGATTTTGCACTGGTAGCCTGGGCGCTGCACATGGAACTTCGCAATGGTGACCGCAACGCTTTGTCCAAGCCCCTTGCCTTGCGAGGTGGTGCGACGATGGCTCTTGAAGTCGTCGCATTCCGACGTGATGGCTTTGATGGTGAGATTGAACTCACCATGGAAAATCTCCCCAAAGGTGTGATAGCCCACGGATTGAAGATTCCTACCGGACAGTCGCGTGGCATGATGCTGATTACCGCCCAGAAGGATGCACCTCGAGGTTATTCCAATGCCACCTTTGCAGGACATGCGACGATAGCTGGTAAATCAGTGACTCGACCCTGTCATCTGGCTTCGTTCTCATGGCCGATCCCCGATTCATGGAGCGAGATTCCCAGCCCACGGCTGCTTGCTGATGTACCAGTTTCCGTGAGTGGCACCGATGTCGCTCCACTCGCTATCACTGCCAGGACTCCAGTGATGGAAGCGACAGTCGGCCAGAAACTTACGATTCCGCTGGTTCATCATCGAACCAGTGACTTCTCCGGCGACACGATCCAGATGAAAGTAATTGGCACTGGATTCGAGAAAGCTCCAGCCTTCGATTTGCCTGTTAAAGCAGATAGTTCGCAAGTCGTATTTGACCTGAAAGCCTTGAATGTGCCACCCGGTGAATACCGAGTCTCCTTCCTTGGTGGAGGCGTAGTCAAATATCGCCATCGACCCGAGATGGTTGCGACAGTGGAAGCTGCTTCAGCAAAGAAACTGTCAGAAGTGAAAGCACTGGAGGATGAAGTGAAAAAAGTGGCAAACGATGCCCAGAAGGCTCCTGCTGCGAAAAAAGAACAGATGTCCAAGACCCTCGCTGCGGTGAATGCCCGTATGAAAGCAGCTACAGAAGCTCTGAATGCTACCAAACAACAACTGAACCAGGTAAAGCAGGCGGCACAACCCAGGGATATCGTCGATATTGTGGTATGTGAGCCTTTCACGATTCGCATCAAGCCCGCGGAGAAGAAATAATGTCGCATGTTCGCAATTGCTGCGGGCCGATTCAGTTTGGTGCCACAGGACGACGGGCGTTTCTGCAGGCCGGTCTGGCAGGGTTCGCCTCGCTGAGCCTTCCCGGTATCATGAAGTTGCAAAAAGCCAGTGCAACATCGTCGGGAAATCCCAAGTCTGAAAAGAAGGCAGTCATCATGGTGTGGTTGCCTGGTGGCCTGTCACATCTCGACTCGTATGACCCCAAACCCAACGCAGGCAGTGATTATCGCGGCCCTTTCAAGCTCATTCCCACCAAAGTCCCAGGCATGCAGTTCACGGAACTGATGCCTCGTCAGGCAGCCATAGCTGACAAACTGGTGGTCTTAAGATCAATGCGACAGACTGCGGGTGGCCATCCCGCTGGTTCCATGCAATTGCTTTCGGGGGACCCCGATACTCGTGATAAGCCCAAGCCGAAATACCCCGACTGGATGACGGTTGCGAACTACATGCTAGCCCAGCAAGGCCCCCGACAAAATCCTTTGCCCAGGTATGTCGGTCTCAATCCGCCTCTCGAATACAACGGTCCCGCTTACCTGGGAGATTCCTATTCACCTTTCGTCGTATCAGGCGATCCTAATTCTCCGACATTTTCGGTACCCAATATCGGTCTGACCAATATCGATGAAGTCCGTCGTCTCAGCCGACGTTCCACACTGCGACAGAAACTGGACACACTGGAGCGCAGTTTCGACCATGCCCGTGAACTGGCTGCACTCGACGAATTTGAATCGCAGGCTATGACCTTGCTGACGAATCCGCAAACGAAGATCGCATTTGACCTGAGCCTGGAAGATCCCCGAACCAGAGATCGCTATGGTCGCAATGCCTGGGGGCAACAGTTACTCCTGGCACGCCGGCTGGTTGAAGCTGGTGTCGATGTGCTGACGACCAGTCTCAGTGGCCCGCTCTGTGGTCGCGTGGGCAACTGGGATGACCATGCAGTCAATCATCATGTGTTTGATGCGATGAAATTCCGATCACCTGCCTATGATCAGGCCGTATCGGCACTGATCGAAGATATTTACCAGCGTGGTCTCGACAAACGAGTACTGGTTGTGGTGACTGGTGAATTTGGCCGCACGCCGAAGATAAGCTATGCCCCCAGCACCGGGGCGGGTGAAGCCAGTGCTCCTGCCGGTACGACACAACCAGGTCGTGATCATTGGCCGGCTGGTTTCTCCAACATCTGGGCAGGTGGTGGGATCTCAACCGGCCGCTTCATTGGCGCCACAGATAAACGTGGCGAAAATGCCATTGACCGCGTCTGTGGCCCTGGTGATTTCCTTGCCACCATCTATCACCACCTCGGGATCGACTATGCCAAGACCTTGATCAAGGACTTCAATGGCCGACCCACACCAATCGTAGATCATGGAAAGGCCATTCCAGAATTAATGGGATAGGCTGACTGATTGCGAATCAGGCGGTGGTCTTGCTGGCCAGGGATAGCATGGAAAAGGTACGCAGCACGCCATCGGCACAGGCTACAGCAAGCTCTGCTCCGCGGGGATGCAATGTCATATCTCGAAAACTGACTCCATGCGTGACTGTGTGGAAGCTGGAGGGCTGATCAGGCTTCCAGTACCAGATCTGTCCGCCATTTCCGCCGCCAGCTCCGACAATGTAACCATCAGGATGAAACGCGACACCCCATGCAGTACCCTGGAAGGCTGCAGCGGGCTTGAGTTGCTGCTGAGCTTTACCTGAAGCCCAATCGAAGAGCACTACCTGGGGGTTGCCCACGCCGGCAAAGGCATTGGAGACATTAGTGATGCCTCCACAGGCCAACTGTGTACCAGCTGAATTGAATGCCATACTACGAACGCCACCGATATCGGCCATGAAACCGCCATCATACTTGTAGAGTACTTTCGCATCGAGCTCGCGAACTAAAGTGCCTTGTTGCCAATTCCAGTCGATCACTTTACCTTTGAGATCAGCGGAGACCAGCCGGGTTTCTCTCGGGTGAAACGCTACGTTGTAGACATGATAGTCGTGCCCTTGCAGTGTCTTGAGATGCCTGCCCTCAGGCAGCGACCAGAGTTTGACCTGGAGATCATTCCCGCAGGAGGCCAGCGTCTGTCCATCGGAACTGACCGCCAGGGCACGAATCCAGCCATCGTGAGCGTCGATGATTTTCACTGGCTTGGGTGCATCGTCCTGGCAGTTCCACAACCGAATGACACCATGATAGTCTGCACTGACAAACTGTTGATGCGTCATCGAAAACGCTAGTGATCTCACCCAGCTCTGATGACCTGCCAGCCTGGTGATCGTGCTATCGAGGACGTGAACGCGGTGGATCGAATTGTCCTGGGTACTGCTGAAGAGATACTTGCCTGTGGGATCATAACGACAGGCAAGAAGCGGACTTCCCAGCTTGATCTCTTTCCAGAGCCTGGTTTTGGTCGGATCGATCTTCAAATGAAAGCGAAAGCAGGGGCCCATGATTAAGCCAGAAGTTCCTTGATGGCGCTGGCTTTGGGATCAGCCAGCGGAATGGGGCGTTCATCGGGAGTGTGAAGGTTTTTCGCAGGGTTCAGTCCAAGTGCCCGGTAGTACGTATGGAAGAGATGCCCACCATTGACTTCACGGTCTACCACGGCAGTACCGTTGGCATTGGTCTTGCCCGTCACTGCACCGGCCTTGATACCACAACCACCAAGGGCTACAGACCAGGCCTTGGACCAGTGATCACGACCATACAGGTGATTGATTCTGGGAGTGCGGCCAAACTCGGACATCACGATCACCAGCGTGCTGGACCAGAGGCCACGATCCACCAGATCCTCGATAAGAGTCGCGAAACTGCGATCAAACTCGCCAAGCTGTTCGATGTGGAAGTCGAAATTCTCGTGATGGGTGTCGTAATTGGAGTGGGTTACTTTAACAAAGGTGGCACCGTGTTCGAGAAGTCGGCGGGCCATCAGGCAATGCCTGCCAAAGTCGTGAGAACCATAGCGGTCTGCCAGCCGGGGGTCTTCCTTGCTGGTATCGAAGATGTGTGCCTGCTTCATGAACTGTTCTGCCTGATCGAACGAAGCAGTATAGGCTTCAGTCTGGGCGGAACGTCGGGACTGCTGGAATCGCTGATTAAGTTGCAGGCGAAACTGTTCGCGCTGTTGATCCATATCCTTGTTGAGGTTCTTCGGTGCATAGAGATTGGGCGGAGGCTGACCGTTGGCAAGTGTTACCGAAGCAAAGCGTGGACCGAGGAAGGCAGCATCCGCCTTGCCAAAGCTGCTACCGCCTGACGGGGTAATATGGAGGTACCCGGGCAGGCTGCTTTGAGCAGGGCTCAGCATTTTGGAAGCTACGGAGCCGAGGTGAGGATAATCAAAGGCAGGCTCCTTACGCCGTCCCGTATGCATGATGTAATCACCCTTGCCATGGTCATCTTCAGCGGTGTTGAGACCACGCACCAGGGCAAGACGGTGCATTTGTCTGACAGTGTAAGGCAACAGTTCACAGATGTGGATGCCGGGGACTGAGGTCTTGATGGCACGGAATGGGCCGCCTGTGTCGGTACCTGGTTTGGGATCCCAGGTTTCCAGCTGGCTGACACCTCCAGCCAGGTTGATGACGAGCACCCGCTTTTGCGATTGCTGGAGCGATTGCGCCGATACGGCTGTGTTCATCCCGGCGAAACCGATGACGCCAGCAGCCGCGCCCCAGAGAAATGCACGACGTGAATGCTGATGTTCCAGCGTGCCACAGTGATAAGTGCAAGATTGCATCAGGTTCTCTTATCCTGCCGGGTGGTATTAATGGTTAAAGCGAAACTCGATAGAGGTCAATAAGGACCAGGCAAGCTCGCAGAGCGTGGTTTGTCGTTGACCTGCATCTGCAGTCTGCAGCAACTTGTTGACTTCGGCTCTCTCTTCCGGGTAGGGGAGACGAGTCAGGATGGAGAGGAAGAGCTCATCGACAAGCTGGGCATTATCCTTGAGCCTGGTAAGGCGGTCCATCAGGTTGCCATTTCGCGTAGAGAGCCAGCTACGAATCTGGGTTCCATTTTTGAGAAAGAGTGACTGCTCCAATGTTGCCAGGAATGTCTGCCCTTCGGGTTCGCCAGGCCGTGTTCCAAAGGTGCTGACAAAGGATGGAACATGAGGAATGAGCTTTGCGTATAGTGTGGCCTCGCTGTATTTGTTGCCTAAGACGGTGCGTTCTGAATCGGCGTGTCCGGTCGCCTGCATCATGGCGAAGGCTAATTGTTCGGGAGAAAGTGGCTTCAGTGGTGCAACCACCCATTTCGTCGGATCGATTTCCTTCAGCCTGGAAGGCACTTCACTGGTACGCTGGTAAGTCTGGCTCAAGGTCAGCTCACGCAACAACCAACGCAAGTTATACTGATGTGCGATGAATTCATGAGTCAGCAGGTCGAGAATAGCTGGATGAGAGGGAGGGTTTTCACTGCTATCGAGATCGAGAGGATGGATGAGGCCACGCCCCATCAACATCGCCCAGAAGCGGTTCACCGTGGCACGGGCAAAAGCCTGGTTGTTTTTCGAGGTGAGAATGGGAGCCAGCTGAGCACGGCGGCTGAAGACTGGCTGAGGCTTCTCCCCTTTCTTAGGCGGTACCTTGTACTCTTTCCCCTTTTCGAAAGCAGGCTCCTTGATGGGTGCCAGGCTGATCAATCGGGGTCTGGTCGTTTTGACCTTCTTGTCCTTGTCAAAGACATCCTGGAAAGAGACTTCACCCTCTGCTTTCTCAGCAAGTACACCTTTCTTGTCTTCCGCATTGGGAAACAAAGTCGTGCGGTTGAAGAATGCTGCCAGGCCATAGAAATGTTCCTGCTTGTAATCGCTGACCAGAGGATGGTCATGACATTGAGCGCATTGCAAGTTGCGACCGAAGAACAGTCTGCTGACATCACGAGTGATCTGGTTGACCTCACCATCGCGATCGAGCAGGAACTTGCTGGCGGCACGAGTCTTCGGATCGCTGCCATCAGCTGAGAGGATTTCGCGTATTAATTGGTCCCATGGTTGGTTTTCAGCGAATGCCAGGCGGAGATATTCTCGCCATTCAGAACTGGAAACGCGTTGGTCGGGTCGTCTATCCATGAGCATGACATCAACTACATGCGACAGATGCCTGGCATGTTCTGGTCGTGCAAGGAGCTGATCAATCAACTTGACGCGTTTGACTTGTGAAGTATCACTTAGAAACGCACGGGCTTCCAGAGCGGTGGGAATGGTGCCAAGAAGATCAAGATAGATTCGCCTCAGAAATTCGGCATCTGAGGAAGCAGCGACAAGTGGCAGTTGATCCTTGGGAGTGCTCTGGAGGATAAGTGCATCGATTCGAGGGTAAACTGGTTCAGCGAGCTTCTGTGCTTCAGTCAGCGAAGCCAGCCCCAATGCTAAATGGAAACAGACCAGAAACATGGGAAATTCCAGGCAGACAAGGAGGGGAGAGTCAGGCAGTACGTGGCACCAGTGGAACCTTCAGGAAATAGGTTCGCCCCTGGCGCGGTGAGTATGTATAGCCTTGCCTTACCGAAGGTGAATGTCAAGGCGAAAACATCGATGATTTGTTGAAGATCATGCTGCAGCCCGGGCTATGGTCATTGCGGAAAGAACTGCACCAAGTCGTATAAAGGCGTTTCTCCAATAAAGTGTCGATTCCTGTTAAGCAAATTGCAACGTCATGACAATCCAGGTATGATAACTACACCTGCCTTGTGCTTGCCGATGATTGCCCTCCCGCCTCTTCCTTGCATTATCCGCATGCGATTGTCTTTGCCCGTATTCCTGATCCTGTTCTTAACTGGCAACTCCGTCCAGGGGCAGTCCTTTTCTGAGAACCAGTTAGACTTTTTTGAGAAGCAGATAAGGCCGTTGTTGACAGAGAAGTGTCTTGCATGCCATGGTGCAAATATCACAAAGGCAAAGCTGCGATTGGATTCTCGTGAAGCGATACTGAAGGGAGGCACCAATGGGACCATCGTGACAGTTGGGCAACCAGCACAGAGCAGATTGATTGATGCGCTGCGATTCCAGGGTGATGTGCAGATGCCACCCTCAGGCAAACTGCCGGACACTGAGATTCAGGCATTCGTAAAGTGGATCGAAATGGGCTTGCCCTGGCCCGAAAATACCAGACTGGCTTCGCCAGAAACGATTGCATCGGCTGCGAAGAAACACTGGTCGTTTCAGCCAATCGTTAAGCCAACGCTGCCAACCGTCAATCATAAGCACTGGTCAAAAACCCCGATAGATCACTTCATTTTGGCTGCAATCGAGAAGGCAGGCATTCGACCGTCAGATCCGGCTGACAAGTACACCCTGATACGACGGGCGACGTTTGATCTTCATGGATTGCCGCCGACGGCAGAGGAAGTACAGGCGTTTGCTGTAGACAGTTCCCCGGATGCTTTTCAGAAATTAATCGATCGATTACTTGCCTCGCCACGCTACGGTGAGCGCTGGGCCAGGCATTGGCTGGATGTCGCCCGCTATGCCGACAATAAAGGCTATGTCTTCTTCGAGGATAAGAACTATCCCTGGGCGTTCACTTACCGGGACTATGTCATTGCATCCTTGAACAAGGACTTGCCCTTTGACCGCTTTCTGCAGGAACAGTTGGCTGCAGATCAATTGAAACTGGAGGATAGCAAGTCACTGGCTGCACTGGGCTTTCTGACCGTGGGCGGGCATTTTATGAACAACACACATGACATCATGGATGATCGCATCGATGTGGTGACTCGCGGCCTGATGGGCCTGACGGTGACCTGTGCCCGCTGTCACGATCACAAATTTGATCCGGTCTCACAGGCCGACTACTACTCGCTCTATGGTGTATTTCGCAGCAGCACAGAACCGCTGGTGCCACCGTTATGGGAACAGGCTCCTAAAACTACGGATTATGAAAAGTTCGCCAAAGGTCTGGCTGACCGTGAAAAGAAACTGCTCGACTTCGTAACTGCACGACATCAGGAACTGGTCAGTGGAGCCCGCAGTCGGGTGACAGAATATCTGCAGGCTGTTTATGCAACTCGGAATCAGCCTCCCGCTGATGACTTCATGCTCATTGCAGACAAGGGAGACTTGAACCCGACCATGATCAATCGATGGCGGGTCTATCTGAATGATGCCGGCAAGCAAAACGATGCCATCTGGAAACCCTGGCATGCCTTTGCAGTTCTGTCAGAACAGGAATTTGCTTCACGAAGCACTGGAGTGAGTCGGGCAATTCTTGTTGATAAGCAGATGAATCCTCTGTTAATGAAGGCGTTTGCCACGCCGCCATCCAGTATGAACGACGTGATTAAACGGTATGGGCAATTGCTGGAAGATATCGAACGTCGCTGGCAACATAAGTTGATGCAAGCATATTTTCGCAGAATGCCTGCGCCCAGCAGGATGGAGAGCGACAGTGAAGAACAACTGCGTCGTGTACTCTATGGTCCTCAGTCGCCTGCAGATGCCCCCCTTGCACTCGACTGGGGCTTTCTGTCCCTATTCCCGGACAGGGCAACTCAGGATGAGTACAAGAAGCTGATTAAGGAAGTGGAAGTTCACAGCGCCAAGGGACCGGCCCGGGCTATGGTGCTGCAGGATTCTGCCCGAACTTATGAGCCTCAGGTGTTTCTGCGAGGGCACCCCCATCGCCTCGGTGAGCGTGTACCTCGTCAGTTTCTGGCAATCGTCAATCCCAATCGACTGCCGTTCAAGCAGGGAAGTGGTCGACTGGAACTGGCTCTGGAAGTGACGTCGAAGAAGAATCCACTCACTGCCCGTGTCATCGTCAACCGTGTCTGGTTGCATCATTTTGGAACGGGACTGGTTGACACGCCGAGTGACTTTGGATTGCGTGGTTCAACACCCTCGCATCCGGAGTTGCTTGATTTCCTGGCTTCAGATTTCATGGAACATGGCTGGTCACTGAAGCGATTACATCGGCTTATGATGATGTCAGCTATATATCAGCAACAGAGCATGGACCGTACCGATGCAAGCGCCAAAGATCCAGAGAACCGACTACTCTGGAAGATGAATCGTCGCAGACTGGAATTTGAGCCCTTGCACGATGCCATCTTGAGCGTTTCAGGTCAACTGAATACAAGCATGGGCGGACCTGCAGTTCCTCTGTTTTCCGACAAGAATCGTCGGGCAATCTATGGTTACATTGACAGGCTTGACTTCCCCAGCCTGCTGACGACGTTTGATGTGCCCAGTCCGGCTAGCAGCACACCCCAGCGCACCCTGACCACCGTAGCCCCGCAGGCCCTCTTTCTTATGAACGGCCCTATGGCTCGTAATGCGGCGAAGCGCATCGTGGACATGAAGCCGATTCAGCAAATGACAAGCACTTCTGAAAAGCTGCATGCAGTTTATCAATTGCTGTTTCAGCGTAAGCCAGCCGAACCTGAGATCGCTGTTGCCATGCAATTACTGGGTGAAAACCCGGATCAGGATCGTTGGATTGATTTGATACATGGCCTGATGATGACAAATGAGTTTGTGTTTGTTGATTGACCGGAGCGGCTTGATGCACTTGTTTTCCCGACGAGAAATGTTGCAGCGATGCGGAACAGGCCTGGGAATGATGGCACTGGCAGGAGTTCTTGCCGATGATGGCGCACAGGCATCAGAGCCGCCAGTTCTCGATCCGATGTCGCCTCGGCAACCGCATTTTCAGGCTAAAGCAAAGCATGTCGTCCATCTCTTCATGAACGGTGGTCCTTCTCAAGTTGATACTTTTGATCCAAAGCCGACGCTCGAAAATTATCATGGCAAACCGTTACCAACACAGAACTTCCGTACGGAGCGGAAGACGGGGGCAGCTATGCGCTCCCCGTTTGCGTTCAAGAAGTATGGTAAGTCAGGCATCGAGGTGAGTGAATTGTTTTCCAGAACTGCTGAGCATATCGATGACATGTGCATCATCAGATCGATGTATGCCGATGTGCCCAATCATGAACCGTCGCTACTGCTCATGAATTGTGGTGATGGTCGACTTCCTCGTCCCAGTTTTGGCTCGTGGGTTACTTACGGTCTGGGGAGCGAGAGTAAGAACCTGCCGGGCTTCGTCGTTATGTGTCCCGGTGGTTATCCAATCGTGACCACACAGAACTGGAGGTCGGGATTCCTGCCGGGTGTTTACCAGGGGACCTATATCGACAGTCAACATACTCAGATTGAAAAGCTGGTAGAAAATATCCGCAACACCAGCCTTTCCCCTGCTCGGCAAAGAGAACAACTGGACCTTGTCCGACGACTGAATGAACATCATCTTGTTGCACGGCAAAATGATCAGATGCTTGAATCACGCATTCGCACGTTTGAGCTGGCTTTTCGCATGCAATCAGATGCATCAGATGTATTCGATATCAGCAAGGAAACCCCTGCAACTCGTGATCGTTACGGTCATACAACTCACGGCAGACAGTTGTTATACACCCGTCGACTCCTGGAAAGAGGTGTACGCTTTGTGCAACTCTGGAGCGGGGCTGGACAACCATGGGACAATCATGATGGACTGGAAAAGCAGCATCGCTCGCTCGCGGCTCAATGGGATCAGCCGATAGCAGCATTTCTGACGGATCTCAAACAGCGTGGTTTGTTCGATTCAACACTTGTGTTATGGGGTGGCGAGTTCGGCAGGACTCCAGTAGCGGAGTTGCCTCAACTCAATGGCCGCGATCATAACCACTACGGGTTCACCTGCTGGCTGGCTGGTGGCGGCATCAAGGGAGGTATGGTGTATGGCGGCACCGATGAATTCGGATTCCGCGCTGTTGAAAAGCCCATGCATGTACACGATCTGCATGCGACCATGTTGCATGCGTTAGGCTTCGATCACACTCGATTGACTTATCGTTATGCAGGCCGTGACTTCAGGTTAACGGATGTGCATGGCAAGGTATGTCATGACATTCTGAGTTGATCGGCCTGCGAATTGAAGAACATCATCTGCCATCATTGGTCAAGAGGTACGTAGCAAACGAGGCAAGCCAGTGCTCGCCTGCGTAGTCGCCACTGGTAATATGCGGCAGCGCCGCAGCAGCGTGTCGGTTAGCAGCTTGCATCAGTTCACGGTGCATGGCATCGGTTGAGGGAAACATGGCAGCGATGCTCCGCATGCACCAGGCTCTGCTGATGTTCAGACCGTCCAGATGAACAATCTGCGGATCAGTGCGATCCGTCACTGTAGCAGGATGGAGCAGATTCCGGAGACTACCGTCGGCAATGCCAGGCAGATACTTTCTGAACCAGGTCCTGAATTCCTCTGCAGGCAGCACCCGCCGCATCAGGTCTGCTTCCATCAGACTTGGTGAATAAAAGTCTGCCCCGTCGGGTTCCCAGGAAGCTGGTGCATTCACATCCTTTCCGAAGTAGTGTCTACTCCGTTCTTCCACGAGGTCTTGCAGTTTCTTGTGGCCTACAGTGCGGGCATAGTCGAGTGCGAAGGTTAAACCAAAGGCAGTACTCGAATGCACACCGCTGCGAATGGGGTAGGTTTGTTTGGGAAAGTACTCCAGATAACGATTCGCAATCGCATCAGAGAGTGGTTTCAGATGAGCAGCCCATTCCTTACCTTGCGGATCATTCCACGTATGCAGTTCCTCAGCAAGTTTCAGTAGCCACGACCAGCCATACGGGCGCTCGTACGACTTGGCATTGGGTCGAGCGAAGTAACGAGCTTCCACTTCCAGGTTCTTGGCTGTGAGATTGGCAGACAGTGCTGCTCGTATCTCCTGCTGCATCGACATGTCAGGATAGCGCCTCAGCAGCCGAACCAGCATCCAGTGGCCGTGCACAGCGGAGTGCCAGTCATAACAGCCATAGAACGCTGGATGGATAATCCGCGGGTTCTTGACATCAGCATCACTATTTAGCACATCAGCAGGTTTGTTGGGGTATTCCTTGAGAATGCCCTTGAGTGCCAGCTTGGCGAACTGTGTCGCTTGTTGTTGGGTGAGCACTAGATCAGGTTGTTGATAGTTCATGACAAGTGACACAGCGACGACAAAACAGTGCATGTGACGACTCTGAGGGTGGGATGTCAAAATGAAAGGTGGTGCTATTTGCCCTTTAAGTACCTGTCGAACCAGGCGAGGTCCCATTCCATTTTCGCCAGACGGTTCGAGTACTTGGTCAGCCCATGCGGCTCATTCGGATAGACAACCAACTCGGTAGGCACCTGCACAAACTCTTTCAATGCCCGGTAAAGCATGCGACTGTGTCCCGGCGGGCAGCGGACATCATTGCCGCCTACATGGATCAGTGTCGGTGTCGTGACATTGCCCAGCCCATACGTTGGCGATGTCTTCCTGTAGACGTCAGGCACTTCCCAGGGCATGCCCTTTTTCAGCACCTTAGGATAGGCTGGTTCATCGTTGATGCCCCATTCCATCACTGTATCCAGGATGCCTGCACCCGAGCTGGCCGCCTTGAGCTTGAAAGGCAAGTCCTTGCGTGTAATCAGGCAGTTGGTCAGGTAGCCACCGTTGCTCCAGCCCATCACGCCTACTCGTTCCGGATCTGCAATGCCTTCCTTTACCACATGCTCGACGCCAGCGATGATGTCATTGACTTCGATATCGTTCTCTTTTGCCAGCAGATCGGTCAAATGCTTGTCACCATAGCCGGTGGAGCCACGATAATTGGGGAGCAGCACCGCATAGCCTTTTGCTGCAAAGTAGACTCTGCCATTATGGGGATCAAATTCGACACTAGCTTTGGAGGAAGTGGTAGGGCCACCATGCATTGCCACCACGAGAGGCAGTTTTGTGCCAGGCTGATGATCAACAGGCAACTCCAGGATGCCTCCTACGGTCGAACCGTCTTTGGCTTTCCAGAAGATGTTCTTCACGGTAGGCAGCTTCCACTGTTTAATATGCGGGTTCACATCGAGCAGCTTGCGGAAGCCAAATCCAGCTTTCATTTCCGATACGTAGAGGTCACCCATCCGATTCGTTCCGCCCATGACATAGGCACCCAGCGTGCCAGCCTCATTGATGTCGAACGTATAAATAACCCGGTCAGGGAGTTTTTCCTTGTCCATGCTTTTAAGTACCTGCGGATTTGCTGGCATGAGGAATGAACGGCCTTGCATCTCAGCGACGAAGTAGAGATCGCCATCAGGGTGCCATTTCAAATGTGAACCGTAGCCGTTGACGTGCAGATAACTGGGCCGTTCCATGAGGGCGGTGTGCCAGCCTGATTCGCTGCTGGTGAGGATGACTAGTTCGGTGGGATAGCCATCGAAGATGGCATTGAAGGCCAGCTTCTTGCCATCGTTCGACCAGGCGAGGTTCTCCAGCCAGGCATGGGGTGAATGAGCCTTGCCCCGATAGGGTTCGGTAGCTGGGGTGGTGATCTTGCCATCTTCCCAGATATCGACCCGTGATTCTCCTTCCGATTTGACGACACTGTCGTCGAAGGCGGAGATCATACCTAGGCGTTTGCCATCGGGTGATGCTACGAATTCGCGGATATAGCGTTTGTCACCGACCAGTTTCTCAGCACGCCAGGTAACGAGGTCGAGTTTCCAGATCTGCGAGATTTGACGCTTGCCGTGTGCGTACTCCAGTTTGCCATGCTGACCACGGAGATCGCTGAAGGGGTCTTTGTCGGTTTCGCTGAGATCGACACTGTAGAAGAGAGCATTGGCCTTGCTGGAAAGATCGAAGCCGGTGACACCGCCTTCGACGGAGGTGACAGGTTGCGGTTCAGTGGAATCAGGAGTGATTCGCCAGACTTGTGTAGTGCCATCAAAGGGTGCCTTCTTCTCCGCTTCACGCTTACGGTTGGCGAGGAAGTAGAGGTACTCACCATTGTGCGACCACTTTATCGAACGCGCATTACATCGATCAAAGGTCAGACGTCTGGGAATAGCGACTTCAGCAGTGGAGATGACCCAGAGATCCGATTTGCGGTCATCGGTGGAGAGTTGCCATCGCGCTTCCGTATAGGCCACCCACTGCTCACGATCTCTAAATCTCCCTTCTGGTCTGATAGCCACGCCAGTGATGGTGGCGATGGAACTATAGTCGGCTGGGGTAATGAGATGCGTTTGCTCTTGTGCAGCAGCGATGCCAAAAAGACTTACCAGCATCAACATGCAAAACAGTAAACGAAGTTTCATAGTAGCACCGGTTTCGTACGGATATACCAAGCGACACTTTACACGGTGCATGAGGCAAACGCCAACGATTCCGGAAAATCTGGACAATAGCTTGACAACAACCTCTCCCGATATTAATTAACCATATAGTTAATTAACCAAATGGTAAAAAACATGACCGACAAGCTTAGTATGACCTTCACCGCCCTGGCAGACCCGACTCGTCGAGCCTTGCTTGCCAAACTTTCGCATGGCGAAACCACAGTTTCCAACCTGGCCAAGCCGTTTCTGAAGAAGATGAGCCTTCCCGCTATCACTAAGCATCTGAAGGTGCTGGAGAAGGCTGGGCTGATCACAAAGTCGAAGAACGCCCAGATGCGGCCTTGCAAGCTTCATGGCGAAGCGCTCAGGGATGTGGCCCAGTGGATGGAACAATACCGCATCTACTGGGAAGAGAGCCTGGACCGCCTGGGAGAATACCTGAAAACCCTGCCTACTGCACAGCCGAAAGGAACCCACGATGGCCGCAAGCAATAAGTCCAATGAGATCAGGATCAGTCGAGTGTACGATGCTCCATTGAAAGCTGTCTGGGATGCCTGGACCGATCCGAAACAGGTTGCACAGTGGTGGGGACCTCGTGGTTTTACCATCACTACGCACAGTCGTGATTTCAAACCGGGTGGCATCTGGCATTACACAATGCACGGGCCTGATGGTGTCGACTATCCCAATAAGACATTTTACCACGAAGTAGTGAAATACTCCCGCATGGTCTACGACCATGGTGGCGATGATGATCGCCCGCCACTCTTTCGCGTGACGGTGCAGTTTGCGGAAGTGGATGGAAAGACTTCGCTGGACATGCGAATGACTTTGCCCACACCAGAAGCAGCCGAACAAACCCGCATCTTCATCAAGAAGGCAGGAGGCAACGCTACCTGGGATAGATTGGGTGAATATCTGGAAAAACAGTCAAGCGGTAACGAGAAGTTCATCATCAATCGCTCGTTTGCGGTTCCAGTGGAGCAACTGTACGAAATGTGGACGAATCCGAATCATCTGGCAAAGTGGCTGCCTCCAGTTGGTTTTACCATGCAGTTCATCCGTTCCGACATCCGTCAGGGTGGAAACTGCTTCTTTTCCATGACCAATGGAATGGGTATCACCTTCTATGTCAAATCGGAGTACATGAAGCTGGAGAAGCCAAGGGAACTCGTTTATACACAGCAATTCTGTGCAGCTGATGGCACAGTATCTCGACATCCTCTCGCCCCTGTCTGGCCGGAGACATTGTTATTCACTGTGCAACTGACAGCAGAAGAGGAACAGCATAGTCGAGCAACGGTGACATGTGAGGCCTACCACGCTGCAACACTGCAGGAGATCCAGGCATTTGCTGATGCGAGAACCAGCATGACTGCAGGATGGACAGGTTCGTTTGATAAACTCGATGAGCAACTGGCTTCATCGTAGCCAGGCACGTTGCCATGTAGCCGATGAACACTCAGAGATACTTCAACACACCCCCGTACCGTTTCTTGAGCCAGCCGAATCCCAGGCAGGGGAAGTAAAGTAGGAGAACCACTAATGCCCAGAAAAGGTAAACATCGGGAAGGTCGAACCCTTTTCTGGCAGGGCTGAAATACCAGGCAACCAGTTTCGACAGTCCGTGAATGAGTGGCAGATGCAGGATGTAGAAGAACAACGGCACACGACCAAACGTCAGCAGAAAGCGTTTAATGTAGGGTAGCGGCCATTCCATCAGCACCAGCAGAACAAGAGCAGGACCGATTGTCATTAGTAGGTAGCTCAGTGAAGGAGGATATTTGGTGCATGCCAGAAACGACATGACAGTTCGCATTGTGTTCATGGGCTGCTCGCCACCAGGAAGAATTCGCCATCGCACCGGATCGCCGTATTGATTGAAATAACGGAGCCCGATGAAGCCCACGATGGCAGTGATTCCCACGATCAAAAAGGTTCTGCGCCGAACAGTTGCTACTTGTGTGATGATCGGCCCAAGGCCATAGCCCAGGCAAAGCACCCCAAACCAGGGCAACAGCGGATAGAGATTGAAGTAACGGTAGCCAGGGAAAGGGCTGAACGTGCGATAGGCGGTGTGCAGCAAGTCCCAGAACCAGCCTCGCTCACCGAAGAGATAAGCCAGCCAGGGTGTCTGTGTGACGAGTTTGTTGCCCGTCAATCCATCAAAGTAATTGTGTCCCCCGATAATTACGCAGCCAATCAAGCCGATCACCCACGCAGGCATCCAGATGAAAGCTGACAAACCCACCATCGACCAGCCAATAGCCCAGATGACCTGCCACATGCCTTGCCGGAAATTCCACTCCCATGCCCAGCCGAAATGGACAACGGTTAATTCCAGAAAGACAAGCCACAGCCCACGACTGAGGAGGAAACCTGTCAGTTGAAGTTTCGTCATGCCTCGCGATTGGGTGAGGAATGCTCCCATTCCTGCCAACAGGACAAAGGTTGGAGCACAGAAATGCGTGATCCATCGCGTGAAAAACAGAGCAGGTGAAGCAAATGCAGCGCTGTCTGCTCCACCCATGGCAAAGTTGCCAAAGAAGTCCCGTGTGTGGTCGAGGGCCATGATAATAATCACCAGACCACGCAGGCAATCAATGGAATCAAGGCGATCAGGCTTTGGCATTCGAGGCGTACTCATCCGAATGATCTATCGCTCCTGTCATGAATGTCCAAGAGCAAGAATGTCGCTGAACCCCGTAGCACAAACGATACAAGCTGGGTAACATATTGACTGGGGTAGACTGAGCCCAAGTGCATCCGTTCCTGCCTGTACCCCATGTTTCCTGACTAACCAGAGCACTGTCTCCACATGATGTCGATTCGCTGGATCACAGTCTGTCTGCTGATTTCTACTGCGATAGTTTGTGTTGTGCTTGCTGACGAATTGCCAGCAGGTCGGGATCATTACGCATTTCGTTCAATTGCTCAGCCACGATTGCCTTCAGTTGGCTGCCAGGCAGTCACCGAGATAGACCGCTTTATTCTTGCTGCACTTGAAGCCAGGAAGCTTACCATGAATCCGGAGGCGGATCGGGCGACGCTGATTCGCCGGGTCAGTTTTGATCTGACGGGCCTGCCTCCCACCATAGCAGAGTTAGATGCATTCTTGAGTGACAAGTCGCTCAACGCATATGACAAAATGCTGGAACACTACCTCGCCTCGCCTGATTACGGCCAGCGCTGGGGCAAGTACTGGCTCGACGCTGCAGGCTATGCAGACAGCAATGGCTACTTCAATGCTGACAGTGATCGGCCGCTGGCATGGAAATATCGCGATTATGTCGTCAGGAGTTTTAATGCGGATAAACCCTACGACAAGTTTGTGCGTGAACAACTGGCTGGTGATGAACTCGTTGGCTACACTCCTGCAGGCGATGTGACTCCAGCCATGGTGGAAGGATTGATTGCCACCCACTTCCTGCGAAACGCCCCGGATGGAACTGGTGAAAGCGATGGTAATCCTGATGAAATACGCACCGACCGCTTTACCGTGCTCGAAGGGAACGTGCAGAACATCATGAACTGCCTGCTCGGCCTCACTGTTCAATGTGCCCGCTGCCACGACCACAAATTCGAACCGATCAGTCAGAAGGACTATTACTCTCTGCAGGCAATCCTCTATCCCGTTTATAATCCTGATCGTTGGGTCAAACCGAATGATCGCGTCGTCATCGTTGGCAATAAGGCTGAAATAGCTGCGCGGCAGAGACTCACTGAACAGGTCGATAAGCAGATCAAGGCCTTACGAGATAGCCTTGCCTCTTTTGCAGAACCATTGCGGGAACAGTTCCTGGATGAACGTTTGAAAAACTTCGATGCATCAACCAGTGCGGCTCTGTTGGAAGCAGTGAAGACACCTAAAGACAAGAGAACAGCCAATCACAAGAAACTTCTCAAAACACTTGCCAAGGTTGTGGAATTCAGCGACGATGATCTTGCAAAGCGATTTCCCGAGTTTGCTGCTTACCGTGAACGGGTGCACAAGACAGTCAAAGAACGTGAAAAGGATCGCCCAATTGCGACTGAAAAGATTGCTGCCTATGTCGAGACCGATGCTAACCCTGCAACGCATCACTTGCTGAAGCGAGGCTTACATTCAAAGCCCGGTGAAGAGGTGCAGCCGGGCATTCCCAGCAGGCTGAGTACTGTGAAGAACGGGTTCAAGATGGAGCCCAGGCCTGCTAGCCAGGTTTCGACCGGTCGACGAAGTGCATTGGCCCAATGGGTTACTTCAGCAGAAAACCCTCTGTTCGCCCGGGTCATGGTCAACCGCGTCTGGCAATACCATTTCGGGACGGGCCTCGTCGCTACTGTTGATAACCTCGGTCTCTCCGGGGCGCAGCCATCCCATCCAGAATTGCTTGACTACCTCGCTGCGGAATTCATTCGTACCGGTTGGAGCATCAAGCAACTCCATCGATTGATCATGAAGTCAGCCGTATACCGGCAGACGAGTACGCCTCGTGACGCACTGGAATCTGTGGATGCAGATAACCGTTTGTTGGCGAGGTTTCCTCTGCGTCGGCTTGATGCCGAAGCGATCCGTGATGCGATGCTGCAGATCAGTGGTGAACTCGATAAGCGTCTGGATGGACATTATGTCCCCAGCAAGCGGACTGCTGAGGGCGTTGTAGTCATCGATGACACGACCGACGGTGCATTCAGGCGGTCGATTTATCTGCAGCAGCGTCGTACTCAGGTTGTCACTTTCCTGCAACTGTTTGATGCACCCGCGATCGTATCCACCTGCGGCACGCGATCGCCTTCCACCGTTCCGCTTCAGTCATTAGTACTACTGAATTCAGAGTTCGCAATCGCTCGCAGCAGAGCCTTTGCTGCCCGCTTGCTTCGGGACGCAGGGAGCGATACCAGCAAACGACTTGAACTTGCATATCGACTTGCATTGAGTCGATTGCCTCGCAACGAAGAACGGATTCTCTGCGAGCAATTCCTTTCAGCACAACGTTTAATTTACGCAAACGACAAGGCGGCTGAAACTCGAGCTTGGGCTGACCTGTGCCAGATGCTGTTTGCAAGTAACGCCTTCCTGTACGTTGAATGAGGTTTCTCGTGCCGATGCGAATCGACTATGCAATGAACCGGCGGGCGTTTCTGGGTATGTATGCGGGCGGACTCGGATCGCTTGCACTATCGTATCTTGCAGCAGAAGAACATCGTACGCCTCGAAGTGATCCGCTTGCCCCCAGAAAACCCCATCACCCAGCCAGGGCCAAGGCAGTCATCTGCCTGTTTCAGCATGGCGGGCCAAGCCAGATGGACTTGTTCGATCCAAAACCTGAGCTGACACGACAGCATGGCAAACCGCATCCCGACAAGCTCGAAGTTCATTTTCATACTCAGCAGGGCAAACTGCTTGGCTCGCCCTTTCGGTTTGACAAGTGTGGCAAGTCGGGTATGGAACTGTCGGAACTGCTCCCTAACACAGCTAAAATTGTCGACGATGTTACTCTGATTCGTTCGATGAAGACCGACTCAGTCGATCACGAAGCTGCGTTGCGTATGATTCACTCTGGCAAGATATTCCCAGGTCGACCAGCCTGGGGTTCATGGGTGCTTTATGGTCTAGGTACCGAGCGAAAGGAACTGCCCGCCTACGTTGTACTTTCCGATCCTGGTGGTCTACCCGTCGATGGTACCAACAACTGGTCGTCCGGATTTTTGCCTGCTGTATATCAGGGCACACCATTCCGGGCAACAGGTTCTCCTGTCGCTCACCTAGCCACTCCTGGCGATGTGTCGGTCGAAGCCAGGCGAAACCAACTCGACTTTCTGAATAAACTCAATGCAAGTCATTTGCAACATCATCCAAAGAATACCGAACTGGAAGCTCGACTGGGGCACTACGAGCTTGCTGCACGAATGCAGACGGCGGTACCCGATGTCCTTGATATTTCCAGGGAGTCGGAAGAAACCCGAAAGCTTTATGGAATCGATAACCCCAAATCGGCTGAGTATGGAAAACGGTGCCTGCTTGCGCGTCGACTGGTGGAGCGTGGCGTCCGCTTCGTACAGGTCTTCCTGAGTGGTCAGCCGTGGGACACACACAGCAAGAATGCGGAGAACCTGAAGAACCTGTGTGCTATGACAGATCAGCCCAGTGCCGGACTGGTACTTGATCTCAAGCGTCGGGGGTTGCTCGACTCAACGATTGTAATGTGGACAGGCGAATTTGGCCGACTGCCCATTTCACAAGGAGCCGATGGACGTGACCATAACCGTCATGCTTTTTCTCTGTGGCTTGCAGGCGGTGGCTTCAAGAAGGGCAACGTTCACGGAAGGACAGACGACCTGGGTTACCAGTCCATTGAAAAAGTTGTTCACGTTCCAGAATTGCATGCCACGCTTCTTCACGCTCTAGGTTTGGATCATACGAAGTTGTCCTTCCCGCACGAAGGACGGAATGACACTCTCACTGACGCGCCTGTGAGCAATGCTGATGTTGTGAAAGACTTGCTGAGCTAACGGTCTGTTGCATCCAGTGCTTACACAAACCGCACTCCAGGCTCGCCCGCTACAACTTCTCCAACAATATGCGTCATCATCCGCAGGTTTTGCAAGTGCTCACGCACTGCCTTGGCAGCCTTGGCAGCAACGACGACTATGAAACCCAGACCACCATTGAAGACACGGTCCATCTCGGCCTGCTCGATGTTACCAAGTCGCTGAAGCCATGGCAGAATCGCTGGTAGTGGCCAGGTGCCACGCTTGAGCACCACTTCACATCCCTTTGGCAGGATACGGGGGATGTTATCCACCAGTCCCCCACCGGTGATATGGGCCAGGCCGTGAATCACACCCTCGTCGCGAAATGCGTGGATGGTGTCCAGAATAGCTTTGACGTAGATGCGTGTTGGCTCCAGCATCGCTGCTCCAACGGTGGTGCCCAGGTCACGGATTTCCTGGTCTACCTTCAGCCTGGCATGATCAAATACCACCTTGCGAGCAAGGCTGTAGCCATTGGAATGAAGTCCAGTGCTCGAAAGTCCCAGGACAACATCGCCTGGCATGATCGTGGTACCGGTGATGGCCTGATCGCGTTCCACCACACCAACACAAAACCCGGCCAGATCATAGTGCCCTTCATCCATGTCACCGGGATGAATAGCAGTTTCTCCTCCAACCAGTGAACAGCCTGCACGCAGGCACCCTGTAGTTACGCCTTCGACAATCTGCTTGAGCTGCTTCGGATCGTCCTTGGGCATGCACACGTAGTCGAGAAAGACCAGTGGCTCGGCTCCGCAGCACAGGGCATCGTTAACGCTCATGGCGACTAGATCGATGCCAACAGTGTCATGCTTGTTCATCAGGCGGGCGACATGGATCTTGGTGCCTACGCCATCAGTGCAGGTGACGAGCAGGGGATCGCGATACTTTTGTAAGTCGAGCGAATAGAGGCTGGCGAAACTGCCAAAGCCATCGAGCACGCGGGGCGAATGGGTCTGCTTCGCCAGCGGCGCAATTGCAGAGATACCCTCTTCATATAGATCAAGATTCAGCCCAGCAGATTGATACGTCATCGGCATCGAACATCTCCCCCTATCCCATTTGTATGAAAAGAGAGGGATGGCTTCCGCTGGCTACTTCCTGCTCTTTTTCCAGATGGAGTAAGCAGTTGGTGTGCCTTCTTTTGATTCAAAGGCAGTGGGTCGAGGCTGGCCGGGATTACTATTGCAAATCTTGAATTCATCGCCTTTCACATCATAGATGCCAAGAGCAACTTTGCCCTTGTTGGGGCCATCGAGGAATTCGAGGTCGATTTCCTTGGGCGTGGACTTCTCGTTCACTTTGAACTTCAGCTTCTGCAGGGGCTTATCGAAGAGGGATACGATCATGGTGTCCTTCTCCACAGTGCGGAAGAGGGTTTCTACCACCTCTTCAGGCTGCTTCTGACCCGCACGCACCTGCATCGTGCAACTCCATTCACCCTGCAAACGGTCGAGGTCGGTCTGGGCAGATTGAGTAATCAACAGTGTTGTGCAAATCAGCCACATGTCAGGGTCTCCTGTCCAAAAGTAGAGAGAGAACGTCAGCCGTATACTCGATCTCATTTTTGTTGACATCGAGATGAGTGACAAAACGGATGGTTTGGTTAGCAGTGGGCAGGGCAAGAATGCTGTGCTGTTGTAATCGCTCAGAGAGCTGCAATGCTGTGCCGTACCTGGGATCGATATTAACAAACAGCAGATTGGTATCGACCGAGGCTGAGGCAGTACTCAGTCCAGGGATGCTGGCGATTCGTTGGGCAAGGCGTTGAGCGTTAGCGTGGTCTTCGGCTAACCGCTTGACATGATGATTCACAGCATAGCGTGCAGCAGCAGCCAGGACACCGACCTGCCGCATGCCACCGCCAAACATCTTGCGGAATCGTCGTGCTCGATGGATGAAATCTCTCGGTCCGACGAGAGCAGAGCCGACCGGGGCACCAAGGCCTTTGCTGAAGCAGACGGAAACCGAATCGAAATGCTGGGTCCACGTGGGGAGCGAAATGCCTGTTGCAATGCTGGCGTTCCAGAGGCGAGCACCATCCAGATGCATGGCGAGTCCTTCTGCACGGGCCCACTTGCTGATGCGTTCGATCTTCTCCAGCGGGTATATCTTGCCTCCACCTCGGTTGTGCGTGTTCTCCAGGCAGACCAGGCGAGTGCGGGGCAGGTAATCAGCCTCACCTTTCACTTGCCCTTCAAGCATGTCAACGTCAAGAATGCCATCGGGGCCATAGAAACTGCGGCACATCACGCCACTGAGTGCAGCTGGAGCACCGGTCTCGTAATGAACGATATGGCAATTGCCGTCACACAGCAGTTCATCGCCCGGCTGGGTATGGCAGCGAATGGCCAACTGGTTGGACATCGTTCCAGAAGGCACAAACAACGCTGCTTCTTTTTGGAGAAGATCGGCGACATGTGCTTCCAGCTCGTTGACCGTCGCATCTTCGCCAAAAACATCGTCACCCACCTCGGCGCGGGCCATCGCCTCACGCATGGCAGGAGTCGGTTTCGTTACCGTGTCAGATCGCAGGTCAATCAGTTTGTCTGGTGGTGGTTTCATCGGCAGCGGATCCCCTGATATTCCAGTGGATACTCGTAGTCCTTGCGGAGGGGGTGTCCCACCCAGTCTTCGGCCATCAGGATGCGTTCCAGGTTGGGATGGCCGGTAAACTTCACGCCGCCGAGGTCAAATGCTTCCCGCTCATGCCAGTTTGCGGCAGGCCAGATACTGCAGATGCTCGGTACTTCGGGGAGTTCACCTGGCTGGTCGTTCTTCCAGCGTGGCAACAGCAGTTTGATAGTCAGCCGATGGCGATGGGTAAAGCTGCTCAAATGATATACCACTTCCAGATGTGGTTCAAAACCACACTTGGCGACTTTGGCTGGTTCAGTTTCAAGATAATCGACTACCGAGATACAGTTGAGAATGTCAAAGTGAAGGCGAGGATCATCGTGCAGCCAGCGTGCCACTTCAGGCCAATGATCTGGTACTAACACCAGGTAGGGATCGAGCGCGTCCAGATTCTTGCTCAGCAGTGCATTGCTGAACTGTGCTTCCAGTATCTGTGCCATGTCGCTGGCGGTCATCCGGCACCCCCTGTGGATACAGTGGATGCTAGTGAGCAGCGGTGAAGCTGGCATGAGAAATACGCTGGCTGTCTAGAGACGCCAGTTCAGGGTGCTATTCAGATAGCGGTAAAACCGCCAGGCGAGAGTACGAGGCGGCACCATGACCTTAACTCTGCCCATCACACCGGGATGGATGGCTGCATCGTGTTCGTCGAGTTCCAGCGTTACCATGAAATGCTGACTCTGCGGCTGCTCGATCTGCCGCTGTTCACCTTCGGCCTGCTTGCTTTCAGTAGGTACATCGCCACCATACTTTGTCGATAGTTGGTGGGGTATCTCCGAAGTCTCTTTGTTTGCAATCGTGGTAATGTGTCCCTTCCAGTAGTTGTAGCCTCGCCCATGAATTCGCACATAAGCTTCGTCGTTCTCGCTGATCAGATCCTTGTCAGCTGGGGCAACCAGGAAGATGGCACGCAGTCTGGACGCATCGCCAATAACACAGAGTTCTGTGCCCCGATGGAGCAGGTTGCCTAACTGCTCACGAGGCACGAGTTTCATCACGGTGCCATCGATGGGGGCACGCAGGGTGAGGCGTTCCTGCTGTTTGCGGAGCTGTTGCTGGCCATGTTCCAGTCGATCGAGCTCCCCCTGTGCTTTGATCAGTTGCCCACCAATCGGGCCCTGACGATTGCTGCTGCTTTGCTGTTGCTGGATTAACGCCTCGATCTGCTTTTTGACAAGCGGAATCTGCTTGAGAGTGATCTCATACTGCATGGTCAAATCAAGGTTGTTAAAGCGAGCCAGGGGTTGTCCAGCCTTTACAGACTCACCGTCCTTCACCAGGAGTTCTGCGAGGAAATTGCCTTCATCTTCCACGACGACGCTTCGCTGGGAAAGAGGATCAGGCTGGATCATCGTGGTGGCTTTCACCCGCATAGGCAGCGGGATCAGCATGATGCCTACCAGCACCGTCAGTACAACGGCAGCAGAAACAGCCACACGCACGGGCTTCATATCGGGGAGCCTCCCTCGGCGATGGATCGATTTACCGAGCTTGTACAGGGGCATACCGATCATTGCTCCCAGGGAGATAGTCCCAAAGAGATAGCTGATCGAGCCCAGTTTGTAGGGTTCCAGGAAGGTATACATAAAGCCCAGCACACTGAAGGTGATGAGCCAGCGATAGAGCCAGCTGACAATCGCGAAGGTAACGAAAAGAACCTTGCGTCCCATGCTCATATAGGGCTGGGGTGGAATCTCTATGCCGAGACAGTGCTCCTGCACGACTTCCCCCAAATACTTGTTGGCCTTCTCACGCAGATTGGGAATTTCCAGCCAGTCTGCCAGCACATAGTATCCATCGAAGCGCATCAATGGATTAGCATTGAACACAAAGGTGCTGACACTGCACACCACCATGAGACTCATGCTCATGTTGTTGATGAAGGTGCCGTTGTCAGTAGACCACCAGACGAACGTCGCGATAGCAGCGATGATGAGTTCGACGTAAATGCCAGCGGCGCTGATGACAATTCGCTGCCATTTGCTGGGCAATGTCCAGGCATCGGAAACGTTGCAATACATGCAAGGAGAGAATACGAGAAAGAGCAGCCCCATCTCGTGCACTTCGCCGCCGAAGGTTTTACACGAAAGCCCGTGCCCGAATTCATGAATGACTTTAACGACGCCAAGGGCAATCCACAAATAAGCCACAGTCTTCAACGTGAAGAACTCGTGGTAGGCCGGCATCTTGGCAACAAAAGTACTCCAGTGTGTGGTCACCAGCATGACCGCGCCAAGCATGATCCCGATGGAGATGTAAAGGAAGATCTGTGTGAAGATGAAACCGAAGAAGGGCATCATCTTTTCAAGGATCTTGTCCGGATCGAAGATGGGAATCTTGATGTAGAGAATGTTCATAAACGACTGCAGAATCTTGCGATTGCGTCGTTTCTTGTAACGTGTGAAAAGCTGTTTGCCTGAGCCGGCATTCTCATTCTGGGCGAGTCCAGCCTGCAGTAACTGAGTGGTAAATGATTCGAGATCTTCCAGGGTCAGGCGTTCCGGACGGAACCTCAGCTCGAAGGCCTTCTGGGCATCATCCAGGGTGCGGTCGCCATCCATGTAGTCGAGCAGAAAGCGTTCATGTTCCTTGAAACGATAGTAGCGCAGAGCGACAGGATCCTTAACTACGTAGAAGGTTTTACCTTCATACTTGTGGGGCGCTATCTGCAAATCGGGACGCAACCGGACACGCACCTTCTTTCTGCGTTCCAGCTCCGAGATTTCTCCCAGGTTTAGCGTCGGATTCATCTCTTACCGTCCTAAGTGCTGAGTGCTAAGTCCTGGATAGTTGGTCGTGTGTGCTTAAGTCCTGCCTGTTTCTTTCATGTGGATCGGGAGTGCTTGCCGCCTCCCACCACGTACAGAGGACATAGCACTCAGGACTTTTCTCACTTGGGATCTTGTGCATCGGGATAGACAATCATCGTTACTCGTTTGCCGGTTTCGAGCTTACGAGTTCCAGAGTTGTCGTATTCAGCTTGTACACGAATAAGACCGGTACCGCTCTCCACCTGCAGACTCTTGAAGATCAGCTTGCCCAGAAGCGGCGTGGTTAACTCGGCTTCCGTAGGCAGCTGCCAAACACGAATTTTGTTATCAGAGCCACCCAGCAGAACGAGGTTCTGGTTCGGTGCGGCAAGGAAGGTGGCACAGGTGGCCCGCACAGCTTCGGGAAGTGTGAAGTGTGCGCCGATGGAGCCGTCCTGCAACCAGAGTTGTGTAGAGGTCTGCGGGGCAATTGCTTCCGCTGGTGCTGAGGCACTTGTAGCCGGTGCTTTGCCTGCTGGTTCAGCGTTCTTTTCCACCAGTCGTGGTAACCGCAGCAGGAGATTGCGTCCCTGATCAGTTGCGGCTACAGCCAGAAGTCCATTCGGTGAGAAATTGGCAAACTGGACAAACCGTCCCTGGCGACGACTGCTGATGACACTGACAGGCTCGAGAGTCGTAGCATTCAGAATCCGCAGTTCATCGCCATGTTCGGAGAATAGATATTTGCCATCGTCGGCCAGGTTGATCCGGCGGACATCGCCGGAACGACCTTGAGCAGTCTTCACCAGCTCTGCTCCTTCTTTGGCCCCGAGCTTCCAGCGACGAATGGCGTTGTCGGTGCCGCTGGTCAGCAGGTATTGCCCATCCTTGGAAAACAGCACCGAAGTCACGCCACCATAATGAGCGCTTCCCTGGCCATTGGCCTCGGCTTGCACCCAGTAAAGCTGCTTGCCATCGCTCATATTCCACAAAGCTACCCTGCGGTCATCGCTGCCAGTTGCAGCATACGCACCGTCACCTCGGAATGTGATGCAGTTGACTGCTTGTTCATGTGCCTTGTCCAGAGATTTCGATTCTATTTTGGGCAGGCTGGAACCATCCACTTTCACTGTCCAATGGATGACCGAGCCATCAGCATAGCCCGCGAGCAGATGATACACATCATTGACTACTGCAGGGGAAATAGCGATGCTTTTGCAGCCCACGCGACGCATGTCGCCTCGGTCGAGTCTGACCCAGGGAAGGGTAGTTGCAGACTGAAGATCCCACAGGATGACGGAACCGTCATCGCTGCTGGAAGCAAGGAAACGATTCAAGGGTGCCAACGATAGTCCAGTGACTGCCCCTGTGTGGCCATTGAAAATAAACTGAGCTTCCCGGTCATTTTCGGGCTCAAGTACAGCTGTCATGCCCTTGTGAATGCGAGTAGAAAAGCCTGCTTCAAACGCACCCTCTGCAACCAGTGATTTGTCATTCACGATGTACATGATTGGCTCGCTACCACGGACGCTGGAGCCTTTCTTTTTGAAGACCTTTACAATGGTGCCGGTGATGCGAGACTTTATGTCGTACAGTTGCGACTGCTGCTGAACTTCCTGCAGCCGCGCTTCTTCAAACTGCTTTTCTGCTCTGGCTTTGATGATGTCCTGCCTGGCCTGCTCGCGCCGGGCAAGGGAGAGTTCATAATCAGCCTGGCTGGTTGCTCCGTCCTTGAAGGTTTTTTCGTTACGTTTTACTTCCTTTTCATACACGTCCAGGGCATTGACTGCAGCAGCGATCTTGGCGTCGCTCACTTCGCGAGCCTGAATGCGCTGAGCTTCCAGTCTGGCCTTGGCCATGATGTCTTCGAGCTTAACAAGTGTATCGCCTGGTTTTACTTCGCTGCCAATTTCCTTGACTTCGATAATCGAAGCGGTGTTATTTTCGATTTCGAAGGTGACATCTGTCTCTTCACGGGAACGCAGTTCCGCGGATATGACGATGGCTCCGCCGCTACGCAGTGCCCCCGCGTTGCGGGTAACCGGGCTGGTCTTCAGCACAGGTGCCTTGGCCTGTTCCAGGGTATCTTTGACCACCCGAGGTGGATCCTGCTTCCTTGCTGTCTGCTGACCTTTATTATCCTCGGCTTGTCCCTTGTAATAAAAGACAGCAGCAAGACCTGCGATCACCAGCAGTACAAATCCCACGAATCGCCACATACGTCACCCTGCTTTCACTGATGCTTGCGTGTGCGTGTACGTTGTTTCTAGAACACCAAATGTTCAAAGAAGAATTCCCAGAGCTGATAGAACCAGACATAGCCGATTGAGCGGGGGCCGCAGTTTACTTTGGCCTGGACCATCACTTCCACAGGCATGCCAGCCCCTTTAAGCCGCTCAATTTCCTGTCGCAAATCCTTGCCGATCTCTACGCGACATTTGAGCACGGCTTCGTTCTCACTTACATGGCTGACCATACCGCCTACGCCGCTTTTATCCAGCGTGCCTTCGTAATAGGTGTTGGGATCAGTACTGATCCAGAGCCGAACACTCAGTTGGCCTTTCTCGCTTTTGTCGAGAGCTTCACGAATCTTGCCTACGTGCATTTCCGGCACGTTGAGCTGCACTTCCCAGGCTCCATCTGTCTTGGCTATTTCGAGCAGCTTGTCGCCGGGCTTGACTGTCTTGCCCTTGAGATCATTGACGTCGAAGGTGGTGACGACGCCATCGATGGGTGAACGCACGACAAACTGTTCCCCACCGGCATGTTTCAGAATAATCTGCAACGATTCCGATGAAATGCGGATCTTGGCTTCGTGTTCGATGAGCGAACTCTTGTACTGTTCCTGTTGATCGGGACTGAGGCCTGGCTGACTCAGGGCTGATGCTGCCCGATCACGCATTTTCTTGGCCATATCCAGGTCATTACGCAGTTCGCTGATCTTGGCCTGAAGGTCTTTGGATTCGAGACGGATCAGCTCCTGATCAACACTGACCATATCACCGTGGCGAACGACCGGCTCCACCTTGCCATCAAACATGGCAGCAATGATCACTCGGTCCTTCGGAAGAAGATTACCCTTGGCAAACAGACGCAAAGGCCAGGGTATCAGGGTCAGTGCTGCGATCATCAAGCCTGCCAGGCCCGCAATGACCATGGCCCAGGTGCCCCGCTTGCCTCGCAGTGAATCGCGAATGTTAGCGATGGGTAGCAGTGCCCAGCGAAAGGGAACCCGATGATGTTCCAGCACGTTGTACATGGCTGGCGAAGCATGCTTGACCAGCACATCCAAGCGGGCGAGCAGAGCTTCTGCAGTCAAATTGGGCTCAAAACACTCCACTACCAGTGCTGAGCGGCAAGGGCGTTCCTTGTCTTCCCGGTCATCTCGAAGCGGCGTAATAACCAGGAGTTTGCTGTTGCTTTCCGCCAGGTATTTGTCGAGAGTGTCCAGTACTTTGGGGGGGAGCGTTTCATCTCGTTCACCGCTGTAGATGAGCTTGTCGTTCCAGACAAGAACAGCGTCGCAGAGTGCTTTCATGGTTTGGATCAGACTGCTGCGTTTTTCAACAACATCCGCACCACTGACTGCTTCGATCTGGGTATTACCTCCCAGACGACTGGCGACGCTGACTCGATCGACTGCCAGGAGACGTCGAGTCTCATTGACCAGAACAAAAGTCGCTTCGCGCAGACTCAGTGTGCTGTGAATCTGACGAGTGAAGGCTTCGAGTTGTGTCCAGACCTGCTGCTGACTGAGAACAGTACGAAACTGATGATTGCGGAAGTAGTTGCCTGCATAGGCACACATGTCGTTCATGAACTGCAGGAATCCGCGCAGCGCAGCGGGGTTGCGGTTCGGATCGAGGCCTACTTCCAGAACGCCTTGTACCTGTCGATCAATGACAATGGGAGCAAAGAGGAGGATGCAGTTCGTTAAGTTAGCCGGTGCCGGGGCGCCTTCCATGATACCTGGCCCACTCTTGGGTGGCATGGAAAGTGGCTTGGCCTGCTCAATGACGGCACGCAGGATCTGGTCGTGACTGGCCTTGGCCCCTTCGATGTTGTCCAGATTCAGATCTGCAATACCAATCTGATACTGCTGCGACAGATTACCTTGAGGCGTTTTGAGCCAGATGGCTCCAATGTTTGTCGCAAGGGCAAGAAGAATACGCTGGAGAAACTCCTGCCCAAACTCAGGCGGGCTCATGCCAGATTCGGCGAGACGGGCGATTTCATCGATCAGCGCATTGATCTGCTGCCGTTTCTCTTCGACCGGATCGATGGGGTTCGCACTCACAGGACATCCTCCGAAAGAGGCAGTATCTTAGGCATGCCAAGGCTGCCAGAGGCGACTATACGCGCTATGGCAAACTGCGCCAAGCACAGCCTTAATCAGCATAACCGTTACAAACCCACTAGCTGGAGACTTGCGCAGCATAGGTAAGATCGCTCCTGACAGCAGATTTGTGACATCTTCATTCTCAATTTCGCGAAATACTCCTCGGATGAACAGTGTGGGAACAAACATCGGTCCGATGCAATGACTATATCCTTGAGGTGAAGCCATGCGCAAGCTGATGTTGACCATGTGTGTGTTCGTGATGGGCTCGATGGCTATGGCACAGGAACCTGTGAGCAGCTTTGCCACAGTCGGCCGGCAGGAACCTCAAAGTGGTGCTGCCCGGGGCATTCAGCGGACGGTTGACAGGATTGATGACAAGTTTGACCGTAAAGTATGTTGTGGTTATGGCAAATCACATAACGAGATGGGTGTCCCAGGCTTTCGCGGCACCAAGGCCTTCATGTGGGGTAGTGCCTGTGAGTTCTTTGCTGAACCGTGCCGCACACCTCCACCACGCACCTCATCTTCCAAGGCATCACGCGTATGGAATGAGATGTTTGGCAGCGAAAGTAGCTGCAGCACTTGCGGCAAATAGCCTTGTTGCAATTTGATCGAGCCATGACAGGTCGGCGTAGAATCCGACCTGTTTTCGTAGCAATTTGGGTGCTTTGGGTAGGGGATACTGAAGTTGCGGGCAGTCACGTTTTTTCTCTCATTTTCAGGGTGCTACCTGCTTGAACTGCCTTGCTGGACGGCTATACTGAAAGCCGTCTGGTAACCACTTTCCCCCCTCCACGAATCGAAGGTGAGTTATGGGTCTGACGTCCATGGCCGATCTGGACCTGATTGAAGAATTGAAGTTGCGCCGCTGGGCGCGGGAACATTATGTGCCACGTGGCGAACGCGAACGCTCCTGGCATCCTGTAGTTCTCGACGAAATGGAAAAGAAAGATCGGGATCTCTCGCAAGGCATCATCAGCTACGCATCGCTGGCCTAGGCTTCAGGAAGATCAACCAGCTCACTACGCCCGAGTACTCCTCGGGCGTTGTTTGTTGGGGACCCGCACTTGTCCGCTGGCGGTCATCATGTCATACTGCGTGTCGTTCCGGAGGAAAGGAGTCCCCGCATGCGACATGCTTTACTGCTTTCCGCGATACTTGGCTTCACGACGGTGTTGCTGTCGGCACAGCAGCCGCCCGGGCAGTCGGCAGGGATGTCGCTGCCTGCACTCGAAAACATGCATCCCAGTAACCGGCTGCTTTACTTCGTCATGCGTCGGGGTGGCGATTGGCTCACGCAGTCCCAGCAGACAAGCGGACTCTTTCATCCCGGTTTAAACGTCTCCATTAACCAGCCGCTGGAAACAGCTCACTTCTACCATCAAGCGGTAGCTGCCGTGGCGCTCGCACGCCTGAGCAGGCTGACGAATCATCCTCGGTATCATGTGGCAGCACAACAAGCACTGCTGACGCTGATGTCGAGCACACGTACCGATGCCCAGTATCCCATGCAGCGTTACACGTATCTGCCAGATGCTACAGTGAATCGACTGGTCAGCGCAGGGCTGCTGTTGCGAGTAGTCCATGAACTACCTGTGCCCGTTGAGGTGCGAGTCAAGGAAGCAGAGGGGCTGGCACAGTTTATCAAAGTGCAGCAGCAAGCGACGGGAGTATTACAGTCTGGAACAGCGTTACAACAGGTTGCTCACGATGCGCAACATGATTTGCTTCGATATCAAGTGGAAGGTGCAGCACTCGAAGGTTTGGCGTGCAGCCTGAATTACAGCAATGCTTCCTGGAAGCTCGAACTATTGCAAAAGGCGGTACAAGCCTGGAATCCGGGTTCTATTCCTTTGGCTGCCACTCCAGCCTATATCAGTGCTTTTGCGGAGACCTTTCTGCGCAACAAACAGCAAAACGCTGCTGTCGCAGTATTCAACATGGCTGATGCACTTTGCAACGCTCAGCAGCCGGTAGAGGCTGGCCGTGTTGCCTGGGCAGGTGGATTTGTCCTTGGTGTTGAAAAAAAGAAAGGTACCTGCCCAACAGCCAGCGATTCGGCCCGCAGTGTGAGTGCACTATGCGATGCCTACCGGGTTGCCAGGCTGGCAGGGGATGCCAGACGAGCATCTTCCTATCAGGCTGCTGTCACACAGGGAGTGCAATACCTCGCGTCACTCCAGTACACCGGTGCCGGCGTTGAACATTTTGCGGAAAACTACCAATCTCGTGTGCTTGGTGGCTTCCGTGTCACGCCACAGGAAGGAATCCTCCGGCTACAGGATACGGCAGAGTGTGTGCTGGCTATCAGTGCATATTTGAGCGACGTCTGCGGAGTGAGCCTGGCCGGGGGCAGTAACAAGTAGTCGGAAGAGGGGCCTGTAGCCAGAATGATCAAGATTCTTCCCTCTTTTGGCTCTTTGCTACTGGCATCTGGCTCTGCCTGCTAGTTTCTCATTGACTCCCAGCCTAATGCACATTAGCCTGTAGTGAGAGAGATTGTACAGGTTTCCGCCCGAAACCTGAGTGTTGGCATTGAGTTTGCATTTTGTTTGCCGTTCTTCGCTCGTTGATCCGCGAGCACGGGTGGCAGTATTCATAAGGAGCGTAGTATGGCCCGCCTTTCCAAGCCGAGCCGATCTGGATTCACCCTGGTGGAATTGCTGGTGGTGATAACGATTATTGCCTTGCTTATTGCTCTCTTGCTGCCTGCGATTCAGCGGGCCCGTGAAGCTGCCAACAGCATGTCATGCGCCAACAATCTGCGAACGATTGGCCAGGCTGTGATTGGGTTTGCAGGGGATAAGTCGTTGCCATCAGCTGGATACCATACAGTTGGTTCCCCAGGTACATTTGCTCCTTGGAATGTAGCACCGCCATACACACCTGCAACAACTCGCAGCCAGAATGCACAAAGTCTGGTTCCATTTACCAAATACAACCAAAGCTGGGGATTCTTCTATCAGATCTTGCCCAACATCGAAAATGACAATCTCTGGCGTTTGAATACACCAACACCGGCAGCGGCTGATTTAGCTATTCGGTCCACACCCATCAGCACTTATTTTTGTCCCAGTCGTCGATCCCCGCAGAGTCTGAGCGATATTCGAGTTGGCTCTGGTGCCGAAGTTGGTGCAAACGATTACGCGCTGAATATTGGGCCAACAGTTACCACAACGCTGGTTAATGGTGTCAGCCGTCCCATGATCAGTACAAAAGATCCTGCACTTGGAGTGTATGCTCCCGCTCCACGGCCATCAACGATCGATTACTATGGTCCCGTCAATCCTAGTGGCGAGTTCATAGCTGGTCAGCTAGTGCCAGGTTATCAGGTTAAGTTCACCGATATCAACGACGGTGTGGCATATACCATTCTGGTGTCTGAAAAAGCCATGGACCCTGACTTGATCGCTCACAGTCCCACTAAGGGTACTCAGCAGGATGGCGATACCCATGGTTTCGTGGCCGGGTTCGACAAGTTTGATACGACCCGCCAAGGTGCCAAGGCGCCTGTTCGCGATTCGAATGGCATCAATGAATATGATGCCTTTGGTTCTGCTCACTACGCTGGCATTAATGTGCTTATGTGCGATGGATCAGTCAAACAGATCAGTTTTGCTATCAACAACAGTGTGCCAGCAACCAACAATGCCACTTTACGCGCTGTCAATGGCACTACAATTAATGTGCAAATGTCGCTCATGCAGCGGCTTTGCTGTCGCAGTGATGCTTCTACGGTAACTGCAACAGATATCGACCAGTAATCTGCAGTTTTCGGAAATGAAACCCATGACACCTGTCATGGGTTTTTTCATGCAACCGGAGTTGCCAAGTTTCAGAAAACATTGAAAATAGCTATGTGCCCACTCAGGATGAATTACCATGTTCGATCCCAAGCTTCAGCCTATTCGCGAGAAAGTACTTCACGGCCAGCGGCTTACTTTCGACGATGGCATGACAATGGAAGCGTCGAATGATCTCACCACTCTGGGGGAACTTGCCAACATTGTCCGTGAGCGGAAGCACGGCAAGAATGCCTACTACAACGTCAATGTCCATCTGAATCCTACCAACGTCTGCGTCTATCGCTGTAACTTCTGCGCCTTCCGTTCTGACCTCAAGGATCCGCGAGGTTACCTCATGAGCGATGAAGAGATTCTCCATCGTGCAGCCGAGGCGGATGCCCGCGGTGCTACAGAGATGCACATCGTTGGTGGTTTGCATCACAAGATGCCCTATGACTGGTATCTCAATGTGGTACGGATCATTCATCGTGCTTATCCCCGCCTTCACCTGAAAGCCTACACAGCAGTCGAATGGGACTGGTTCCAGCGGCTCACGAAGCGGCCGCTCGCTGATATTCTTGCTGAGTTTCGGGACAACGGTCTCGGTTCTCTCCCAGGTGGTGGTGCGGAGATCTTCCATCCCGAGATTCGCAACCAGATTTGTGAGCACAAAGCTGATGCAGCTGAGTGGATCAATCTGCACCGGACTGCTCATCAGATGGGTCTGAAATCAAATGCCACCATGCTTTATGGCCACATCGAACGGGCAGAGCATCGGATTGATCATCTCCTGCAACTCCGGAATCTTCAGGATGAAACAGGTGGGTTCCAGACACTGATTCCGCTCGCCTTCCATCCGGATAACACGAAGCTGGCCGCTCTGCGTAACCTCAAGAAGCCCAGTGTGCTGATGGATTTGAAGACAATGGCCATCTGCAGGCTGATGCTGGATAACTTCAGCCATATTAAGGCATACTGGGTGATGCTGGGCATCAAGACTGCTCAGATTTCACTTCACTACGGAGCCGATGACATTGATGGCACCGTAGTGCATGAGAAGATTTATCACGATGCAGGCTCGACGATGCCGCAGGAATTAACTGTTGCTGAGCTACGTGCGTTGATCGAAGAAGCAGGTCGAATACCAGTGGAAAGGGATACTCTGTATCGGGAAGTGCGTCGCGACGAAGGCAGTTGGCGTCTTGGCGAAGTGCTGCAGAGCACACTCACCATAAAAGCCTGACCTTGTTGCTTGGAGCGTATCTCTAACGATGGTAAAGAAATATGCTCTGCGCACGAGCGATTGAAATGCAGCAGCCTGCTTGATGCGTTTGTATAATGTCGTCACCTACAGCAAGGCATCACCATGGCTACCACTCCCGGTTTTGGCACCCGTCTTTGTATCGCTTTCGCAGCATTCTTTCGTAGTCTCACGCAGCCACTCTTTGCTGGGCAAGTGGATGGCCTGCTATCCGGTCAGGCGATATCGTCAGTACCCGTGCCAGTTACTCCATCGCTGCCTGTCGAGCCTGCGAAGCCTCAGCTTAGTCCGCTTCAATTGCTCGCCATCCTGCAGCGTGAAGGTAGATTGGTCGATTTCCTGATGGAAGATATTCAAGGTCTGCCTGATGCACAGATCGGTGCAGCTGTACGTGAAGTGCATAAAAAAACCGCCAAGGCCCTTCGCGACCATGTCGTTGTCGAACCGGTCGTTGCCACTCAGGAAGATGAGACCATGACTGTGGATGCTGGTTATGATCCGTCTGCTATCCGTGTGGTGGGTAACCTCGGAGCCAATCCCCCGTATAGTGGAACTGTCCGGCATCGAGGCTGGCAGGTGAAAGAACTCAAGATGCAACCGCTGCCAAGCGGGCAGAATGTCAACATCATCGCACCTGCCGAGGTCGAAGTTCCCTAATCCTCATTCTTCTCCATGGAGGTTCATCCATGACCCCCAACAAGGAAATTCTTAACCGGCTCACTCATGGTGTGCTCACCATGAAGAAGCTTGCTCCCAAAGTTACTGAAAGTTTCATTGCATTTGACAAAGCTGCAGTGGAAGCAGGTGCCCTGGATTTGAAGACCAAGGAACTGATCGCCATGAGCATTGCGGTGGCTGCACGATGCGATGGCTGTATAGCTGTGCATGTCAGCAATGTGCTGAAGGCAGGCGCTAGCATAGAGGAAGTTGCGGAAGCACTGGGAGTGGCTGTCAGTATGGGAGGTGGACCATCGATGGTCTTTGCCACAAGTGCCCTGGAAGCCCTGGCCGAGTTCACAGCCAAGTAGGAATGCCATGTCTGCCAGCCGTTTTGACAGCACGATGAAAGCAGCCGGCCCGGTTATGGCTCGACGTGCCAGGGAGCCTGCCGGCAAATTGACTGATGCCGAGCGTATCGCACTCCAGGATGCGACGCTCGGGCTGGTGAGTGAATTGCGTTCTGGTCGAAGTGGCGAGGAGATTCAAACTCAGTTAATTGCGATGGGCTGGCAGGCGGAGACTGCTTCCGGCTTCATCGGGCTCGTCAGTCAGTTACTTGCCAAAATGTACCGTCAGCGGATGTTCATTTTTGCCGGCATCTCGGTCTTCACCAGCATGATTGCCAGTATGGCTATTCCTCAGGCTGCACAGAATGAATTTCCCTGGTGGGCCGCCGCCATGTCTACCATCGTTGCAGTATTCAGTGTTGTCTGCACGATACGTCACTGGCAACTTTACCGCCGACATCGACAGACATCCGCGTCGGCCAACTAGGCCGTGTTGACAATTACGCCAGCCAGAGCATGGTGCCCGCTAAGTAGAGGAATGCCAGGAAGTTGCGACTGGTTTTGTCGTAGCGAGTCGCGATCCGGCGACATTGTTTCAGACGATTGATCAAACGCTCAATCCGATTCCGTTCCTGATAGGTCGCGCGGTCATGGGGACGAGGCATTTTGCGGTTGCTCTTGGAAGGAATAATGGCCGTACCGCCTTGCTCCTCAATCTTCTCAACGACTGCATCGCTATCGTAGCCCTTGTCGGCGATGACTTGTTCCGCGGAGATTCCATCGATCAAGGCTGACGCCTGCGTGACATCATGCACTTCGCCACCAGTTAGCAGGAAGCGAACTGGCAACCCAAGCCCTTCGCAGGCAATGTGGACCTTGGTTCCCAGTCCTCCCCGAGATCGTCCCAACGCTTGGTCTCCCCTTTTTCAGGGCTCCTGCTGCATGCTGGTGGGCCCTGACAATCGTCGAATCGATCAGCAGCCATTCCAGATCAGGATCTTGCATTCGCTCAAAGATTTCCTGCCAACGCCCCGCCTTGGCCCAGCGATTGAACCGCTGATAGATGCTGTTCCAGTTACCAAAGCGAGCAGGCAAATCACGCCACTGAGCACCGGTGCGGGCCGTCCACAACACAGCATCAATAAAGAGTCGATTGTCCTTGGCCGTACGTCCTGAATCGCCTTCTTTGCCTGGCAGCAGGTGCTTGATCTTCTCCCACTGCTCATCCGTGAGCTCGAATCGTCGCATGATCTTTCTCCAGAAAATCCTTCCTTGGACTTCACTGGTTTACCGCTCTGCCCCAACTTATGCTAGATCAATGTCAACACGGCCTAGTTGTAGGCTGCAAACCGGCCTTCCCTGATTTTGCCATTCCTGCTATTCCCCATGCCAAGAGGTATTGAGGGAGATTCCCTCATTGCAGGGAGGCGTGTCATGTCGCGAGATATGCAGGTCGGATTGCTATTGGTTGTCGGCTTTATTGCCCTGGTGGGTGGTGTCCTCTATTATCGGATCGAACATCCTGATGAATTAGAAAACTATCTGCAAGGATCCTCCACGCAGGCCCAGGCAACTGCGCCATCTGCTACGAATCCTGAAAAGATGGCGTCAAATGGTGCCTTGCCAACTGCTCCTGCAGCATCTGTCCCTGCCTTGGAAAATGTAATCACCTTTCAGGATAAGCCTGCCAGCACGACGCCAGGGAATACGCCACCAGGCAGCCCGGTAACACTGACAGGTGGCAACGCATCCGCTGAAGCAGCCAAACCGATACCGACTTCGACCAGTCCCAGTCTGCCAGTTCCCATGAGTGCACCTGCACTGCCTATGGTGGCAATGGATGACAAGAAACCCGCAACTTCCGAACCAAAGAAGTCTGACACGGCGACACGCAGTTCACTGCCCAGCGAGCCACCGACTTCAACAGCTAATGCTGCACCACCTCCCTCTACTGCACCATCGATTTCGCTCAATGTCGATGGCCCTCCCAGCCTGACTGGAAATGTGCCTGATACGAAGAAGGTTGATGAAAAGAAACCAGCGGACACAGTCAGCAAGAACGACAACAAAGGGCTGGTACCTCTGGCTATTGGAGCCGGCATCGTGATGAGCGATCCTGCCAAGCCCAAAGAGGGGGAAAAGAAAAGTGAGGAGTTGCCACAACCGCCGGGCTTGCCGCAAAATGCACCGAGTCTTGGTGGCGTCAATCTGGATGTAAGCAAGACGACTCCTCCGGTAAATCCCGCAGGCAACAGCACAGCACCGGCAACTGGTTCTGGCTCTATGCCTCCACCCGGAGTTGCTGGTGCACCAAGTCTGTCGAATCCTCCATCGTTGGCCAATAATGCTCCAGCCAATGCGACTCCACCAATTACAAATGCTCCGGCATTGGGTGGCACAAGCCTGCCTGCATCACCTACTGGTCCAATGCTGGGCTCCTCTGCTCCCAACTCCAATACCAGCAGTCCACCAGTCACAGCTAGTCCGATGCTCAACGCCAATGCTCCCGCATTGAATCCAACGGGTCCTGCTAGCACAACGTTGAACACTGTACCGGAAACAGTTATCAAGCCGAATCAGGGTGGCAGCCCTCTGGCTGCATCTGTGGAACGGGGAACGGTGGATAGTGACAACATGCGTGTCTATCCACCTAAAGTCGGTCTAGGCAAACCTATGACTGAGAGTGAAGCACAATCACGTGAACGACGCTGGGCGGAAACGGCTGGGTCGCCTTCTCCCATCGTGCCTTCGGCAGCCACGTCATTTGGCGGAAGTGGTGTGAGTGCACCTGCAACTTCTGCCAGTGATCGCCGTGTGGTACGGGATACCTACATTCCCACTGAACGGGCCTTGCGTGGCGAAACCTTCAGTTCCCTCAGTCAGCGGTTGTATGGCGACACCAATTATGCTGCAGCTCTCACTGCATTTAACAAAGAAGAGGGCTTTGTGAAGATGGACCAGCCTGAGCCTAATGAATGGGTCGCCAAGCCAAATCGTGAGATTCTCGACCAGCGGTATCCGCATCTCATTCGCAAGCTGACACCCACCGCGTATAACCCTAATACGCTTGTCAATCAGGCCCCGAATACCAGTCGCCCAACTGCTGCTGCTCCCGCTGCCAATTTCCAGACCTACCGGGTAAGTAAGGGCGAACAGCTCTTTGAGGTCGCCAAGAAGACTCTGGGTGATGGCTATCGCTGGTCGGAAATCTACGCATTGAACAAGGATCAACTCCGCGACAGCACTGAACTCCGACCCGATATGGTACTGAAGATTCCTGCTAATACAGGAAAATAGCAACATTGTGGCGGACTACTGACGCCATTCCCACTCCTCCTGGTGTGATGGTCGCTAGCACTGGACTTGACCTGGTGGACAAGTCAATCGGCGACTCAACAACAGGAGCAAACCGTGCTACGACTCATCGCTGTGGCCACCCTCGGTCTCTTTGTCCTCACCGCAGATGTTCATGCCGATAAAGGCAAAGGGAAGGGTGGTAATCCCGCCAAGGATGCCCAGGCCAAGATGGAAGGCTCTATTATCGACGTCGGGCCTGCTTCAGTCACCATACGTACCCGGTCTGGCGTCACTCGCACGGTAACCGTCGACGCAGCTACCAAAGTGGAACGTAATGATCGGCACGTTGCCTTGTCTGCGTTCAAAGTGGGCGATCGGGGCGAGGCAGTATTCAATGCTACCACGCTGATCGCCAGCAAAGTGGAAGCAACAGGGAAATAGTAATCCATCGAACGTGATCGGCTGACTGCTATAATGTGTAAAACCATCACCGCTGTCAGCCCGATTACCTGGAGAGAGGCGATGCCAAACGCCTCGCGTTCGTTTTCCTCGGATCGTTCCCTGCTGGTAGAGTTGCATCGCGGCGAAGAAGACGCTGCGACCAAGCTCTAC
Source organism: Gemmatales bacterium (assembly GCA_046350055.1). GTDB lineage: Bacteria > Planctomycetota > Planctomycetia > Gemmatales > HRBIN36 > JAEUIE01. The sequence continues at coordinate 3,220,288 of JAXMBC010000001.1, forward strand.
CTTCGTTACGCAGAACGTCTGCGGGCGTTAGCGCTCCGCCAGACCGCGGGCGATCTGCGTAGCCGTGTCGATCCTGAGGATATCGTCCAGTCGGTCTTTCGAACGTTTTTCCGCCGAGCTGCTGTGGGTCACTACCAGGTGCCGGAAGGGGAAGAACTCTGGAAACTGTTCCTTGTCATCGCCCTGAACAAAATACGCTCTACGGGAGCAAAACATCACGCCGCCAAGCGGGATGCTCGTGCAACACAAAGTGCAGAAGCACTCGCGGAGCAACCTGCAACGGATGAAACTTCCCTGACCATTCTGAATCTGGTGATCGAGGAGATGCTTGCTGAGATGCCGGAATCAACCCGACAGATCATCAAGCTTCGTATTGCTGGGCATGAAGTGGAAGAAATCGCTCGCCAGGTAGACCGTTCGAAACGTTCAGTGGAGAGAGTGTTGCAGGACTTTCGCACCCAGTTAGGCAAGAGTCTGACGGATCAACCATAAGACCTCCATACCCTTTTGTTTCATGTGATCATGCCATGCGCAGGAACAGGTCATGACCGGTGCCAGTATCGACAGCGTGATCGAATCCTTTGAGCGTCAAAGACGACGACAATCGCATGCGCGACTGGGTGATTTTCTTCCCGCTCAGGATTCATGCGAATATCAGACCATACTTACAGAATTGATACGCGTTGATATGGAGTTCAGTTGGAGCGAAGGCCAGCCCAGGCCGCTCGAATCGTATCTGGAGGAATATCCGCAACTTCGCAGCGATGCATCAGCACTGGAAGCCATTGCTTACGAAGAGTATCGTCTCAAACTGCAATCAGGGGAGACTCCTTCGGCTGCTGAGTATCATCGACGCTACCGTATCAACACGCGGGATTGGCCAGTTTGCGAGGATACGGCGCTGACCGGTGATCTGCCCACACTGCGGTACAGTGATGTAGCTCTGCAAGTGGATAACAACAATAAGATCTCCGAGAATTCGTATCCGTCAGTGGGGGAGTCATTTCTCGATTTTCAACTGGAACGTGAGTTGGGGCAGGGCGCATTTGGCAAAGTGTACCTGGCAAGACAAAAGGTGCTGGCAAATAGACAAGTGGTACTGAAGCTGACCTCCCGCAGACAGCAGGAGCCACAGAAACTTGCCCGGTTGCGGCATACGAACATCATGCCCATTTATTCGCTGCATGAATGGGGAAAATGGCAAGTCATCTGCATGCCCTACCTGGGTAAAACGACATTAGCAGACGTATTCCAGGCCCTCCATTCAGAGAAGAAGATGCCAACGTCTTCTTCCTGGTGGACGCTTCTGGTACCAGGGGCCAAGATTGCTCCAAAGCAAAGCTACAATGATCTTGCCCTGGGATTGGCGGAAAAACTGGCTGCGGGATTAGCACACGCCCATGAGCAAGGCATTATTCACCGAGATATCAAGCCTGCCAACATTCTGCTGAGCGAAGATGGCGAGCCGCTGCTTCTGGATTTCAACCTCGCTATCGACATACATAATGAAAGTAATCTGGCAGCACTTGCAGGCACATTACCCTATCTGTCGCCGGAACAACTGACATCTTTACTCCACGGTCAGGCTACGGCAGGAACACCACAGGCTGATGTGTATGCACTGGGTCTGGTACTCTACGAACTCTTCTCAGGACAGAGTGCGTTTTCAGAAGTGCGTGAAGAGTCCATGCTTAACTATCTGGCAGCCCTGGTTAATCAGCGAAGGCAAGCATTGCCACTGCCAAATCTGTGTCAATCGCCTGCTCTGAGCAGTATCGTTGGTAAATGCCTGGCTGTACGGATAGAAGATCGCTACCAGGATGCAGGTCAGTTAGCGGAAGATCTGCGTCGGCAACGAGAGAATCGCCCGTTGCGGTTTGCGCCAGAGAAAAGTTTGGTGGAACGCGGCGCGAAATGGCGTCGTCGTCATCCTGTCATTCTCAGAAATACATTGGTCAGCTTGATTGCCTTACTGGTGCTTGTTGCAGGAATTTCCTTGTATCAGCGGCAACAACTGGACCGGCGAATGGAGGCCACACAGCTGTTCAAAAGAATGCAAAGCGATTTGCTGCGGGCGGAACGATTGGCGACCACTATCAAGCCAAAACAGCTGGACGAAGCAGCACGTTTAACGCAGAGTGTCATTCAAACTGGGAAGTTGGTCGGTTATTTACCAGGTGAAGAGAGTCGTCTACATCCAGTCATGATGGCCCGCGGTTGGCTACTGCTGGCTCGTCTCAAGGAATTACAGGCACATATCGCCAGAGATACCAAGTCGACTGAGGAATTACATGCGGAAGCATTAGACGCCAATGGCAACGCCATTGAGTGGTGCAATCTGTTGCGACAGCCCCAACTGGCGACCTGGCAACGCAGTATCCTGACGCAAGCTAAGGTCGATACAATTCTGCAAGCTATACAGAATACACCCCGTGAGCAACTTGCTGCGAAAGAACTAGCGGCGCTGGCCTACACGTTTCTCGACCAGCAACGCTGGGCAGAGGCAGCAGGATTGAGCGAACTTATTCTCGAACGCGACCCGGGTTGGTCCGGTGGCTGGTTTCTCTACGGCCTCGTGCAGGTTCGAGGAGGACAATTGCTCCGTGGCTTGCATGGCTTCGAAACTGCACTCGCACTCGAGCCCGGGGATTTTACCGCATTACATTATCGTGCCAAAGTACGGCTGCAACTCGGAGAGCTTGAAGCGGCACGTCTGGACTTTGACAAGGCTTTGGAACTCGAACCACGTCATGCCGACTTGCTGGCTGACCAGGCGATATTGTTTCTGCAGATGAGAGATGCTGCTCAAGCAGAAAAGAATCTGAACCTTGCGTTGGAAGTGGAACCGGATTCGGTTCGGTACCACGCCATGCGTCAGCAGGCTCGTACCTTGCTGGGTAATACCAGTGGTGCAGCAGCAGATCAGGCCAAAGTGTTGGCTCTTCAGCCCATTGATGAACTGGACTACATCACGCAAGGGCTGGCTTACCGTGCCCAGGGCAAATTGGAACAGTCGCTTGCTTCCTTTGAAGCTGCGGAAAGACTGGTACCGCATTCCATGCCCGCTCTTGAGAATCAATCGGAACTCTGGGGTGAGCAGTGGAACAAACCACTGAAGGCTGTAGAGGTGTTGGACCGGGCCATCGCACGCATCCCCGCATCTTCATTACTCCATGCTTCACGTGCAGTCCAACTGGCTCGTCTGGGGCAGCGAGACAAAGCAATCAGTGATGTAGTTGCAGTATTGCGGTTTGACCAATCCCCCAAGCCATTAACGCTATACCAGATCGGGTGCGTCTATGCACTCTGCAATAAAACGAAAACAAGTGACTTGTACCAGGCATTAGCGTATCTCACACTTGCTTTGGAAAGAGGGTTTGGCAAGGAATACCTTGCCAGCGACCCCGATCTGAATCCCATCCGTCAGGCACCGGAATTTCAGGCACTGCTTAATCGCTACGTGAAATAACTGGGAATAGCCTCGACTGATGCTTTTGCTTAGGAGCAACTAACCATTCCATAAGGAATGCTGTAACTGACATGTCAGCAGCATTAGGAAAAATTTATAATTACACTGGCGGTCAGGAAGTATCTTTTCGACTCCTCCTTTTGACCAACACTTACGGTATCCTCCAATTATGCAACGCAACAAGCAACTGCAGTTAGAAGCCTTGGAAGACCGTCAACTGCCCGCCACATTTGGTATCCCCTGGAGTGACCCCACGCATCTTACCCTAAGCTTTGTTCCAGATGGTACCGACGTGGGTGGTACGTCCAGCAATCTCTTCGCAACACTCAATCAAAAAGCGAGCACGACAGTCTGGCAGTCGGAAATTCTCCGGGCTGTTCAGAGCTGGGTGATTGCCGCAAATCTCAATGTAGGAATGGTGTCTGACAATGGTGCGCCTCTGGGGACTGCAGAACCATTGGAAGGTATAGCACCGTTTGGAACGATTCGTATTGCTGCCAAGCCCATGGCCAGCAACATTCTTGCTATTGGCATTCCGCCTAATGAATTTGGCTCAAGTAGTTGGGCCGGTGACATCATTTTCAACAGTAATGCCAATCTGGTAGCTCAGCGCACCGATCTATACACCGTATTTCTGCATGAGGTCGGGCATGCCCTTGGTGTTGGTCCATCGACGAACCCCGGTTCGGTGATGTACCAGCAGATTGTCGGCAAGCGTACTGGTCTGGCTGCGACGGATTACGCTTCCATCCTTTCCCTGTATGGGACGCGCTTGCCTGACAGGAATGAAGTGAGCAAGAACAATGACAGTCTCAAGCAGGCAACTCGCATCGATTATGAAGATTCGGGAATTGACGCCTGGACCGGCAGCACACCGCTGATTGCATTTGGTGACATTACTCGCCTGACCGATGTTGACTACTATCAGTTCGAGAACATGGCAAACTATAGCGGGCCAATTCAGTTCCGTCTTGTTTCCACCGGGATCAGCCTTCTGAACGCAAAATTGACAGTGGTGGATGCAAAAGGCAAGACCGTCGCCGTGGGCCAGCCTGCCAGTGGTGGCATGGAGGTCTCAGTCAATTTGCCTGCCAGTAAACCGGAGACAAAATACTATTTGCGTGTGGAAGCAGTTCCACTTTCTCGCTTTACAGTTGGTCGTTTTGCGATAGTCATTACTCTTCCTGAGCAAAACACCATATCACCCGATCAAATTGATACGGTGATACGTGGCAGGTTTGATCAACTGGCAAGTGATGATCTGAGCAAACTGTTCTCCGTCAATCCTGATGATTCACTCTTCGAACAGGATGACTCCACCGACGACTCTTTTGCTCAGGCAAACAGACTCATCGCAACTAATGCACTAGGAACCAGATTTCAGGCTATTGGCAGCCTGCAAGCTGCCGGTGACGTTGACTCCTATCGGCTGCGTCTTCCTAAAATAGCTGCAAACAATCTGGCACAGATGACCATAACGGTGACGCCTTACATGGTGAATGGCGTCATGCCATCCATTCAGATATTTAACAAGAACCAGGTCCCCGTGCCATTCACCATTCTGAGCAATGGAAATGGCGTGTTCGTAGTGCAGGCTACAGGCCTCCGTTCGCTCGAAGATTATTTCATTCAAGTGATGAATCCCCCTGGTACCGGGAATGTGGGTAATTATCAGTTTGCGGTTAGAATGAGTGCTGTTGCCACGTTACAGGAAACCTTCGTCCAGGGTGACATTCCTTCCACTGGCGGGGTAGCTACACTGTATGTTGCTGATCCTCAAATGTTCCATTTGCTGCTTTCGACAAACAATGGTGTGGCTGTGACCATGACCATTGAAACACTCAGTGGCCAGCCTGTGTTCGCAATCACCAGCAACGGCTTGCCAACGAATGGTGTACCTGTGTTGCTGCAGCCAGGTGAATATCGCGTACGATTCACAACTGCTGGACTGTCGACTCGAGTGTTGTTGCGTGGTGATACAATCAGCGACCCAATCGGATCCGTAGTGGTCGATCCTAACCAAACGCCTCTCTACCGTCCCCCGGGATCCGGAACCAATAATTACCCGAATGGAACTGTGACGACGAAGCCTTTCCTGTTCTTGACTCTGACTCTGTAGCTGGAACAGTATCAGGGAATTCGCTGTTGTGGCATATCCACATGAATGGTTACTTCAGCGAAACAGCGTTTTTCACCACCGCTTCGACGATGGTGCTGCCTAGTGTCTCGCCGTAGAAACTGATAGTCGCTTCGTAGCCGCCACGCTGGTACTCCTTGTCTGTCAGGATGTAACTTATCCATTCGTCGGCGAGGCCACCGATGACGACGTATTTTGCGCTTGTGGCATCAGCAACTTGTTTTTTGACGGACATACCCAGTTCCGCAATCATCTCGCCTGGTACACCAACGATTTGCAAATCGCCCAGCCGAACAGACAATGTTTGTGACTCGGTGGGGAACAGTGTCATCAACATGACATCCAGTCCCTTGTCGAGAATGCCATACTCCGCTCCACCGATCTTCATGAAGTCTTTGTGCTTCTTTCGCTGAGGCAGCGGGAAGGTCGCCCGACTCCAAGTGAGGAGTGGTGCTTCGCTAGTCGTAATCTTCTTCCATAGTTCATAGCCTTGAATGGCGACATCCCGTCCATAATCCTCTGCCTTTTCGTAGTTGGATTCACCGGAGTAATAGCGTGGTGTGGGGGATTGATCACCCTGTGCGCCGTTGGCAAACATCACTGTTACACCAGGCCCGATGAGACTTTCCAGAGAACGTTGCAGCGAGCCAGGCCAGTCGCCGGAAAAGAGCATGTCTTTGGGCGAAAGGAACGTGGGATGTGCAGACCAGAAGACAAGGACCGCAAGAGGTTTGCCAGTTACTTCGTCAATGCGTGTCACGGTAAAGTCGGGATCTGTTGTTATTTGTCCACGACGGTTACGGCTCCAGCCGGCGAGTTGGATACGCCCGGTTCCAACTTTGACTGGCTTGAAGTCTTTGTTGGCCAGTTTTATCACGTCCACTAATTTGGTAACGACATGATCGAAGGCAGCCTGCTGAAAAACTCCAATCTGCGGAATGCGGAAGATGTTCTTGGGATGTAGTGCAAAGAGGTCGAAACTCGTGTGAGTGTGGCTCGGAAGTATCATTACCTCATCGATAGAAACGGAATCGCTTTTGAGCCTGGCTATCACGGCTTGGCGAACAGGGGGCGGAAAGCAAAGCGAATCGGCAGTAATGATCGCAAGTCGCCTGGTTCCATCGTTCAACACGACACACTTGAGCCAGACCCTGTCATGCACTCCTTCGGCGGGCTTGCTCATGCGTGCCCCGTAGCCACCCAGTGTTGCTTTCATCGCAAGAGGAGGTGTCAGGTCTACCCGTGCTACACCAGCAGAAAGCGATTTCTCTTGAGCAACGACGATGATCGGATGAAGCATGATCCACAGAGAGAGGAGCAAGAGTCGCATAACGGAGTTCCTGGAGGGAACTGACATTATATATCCTGCATTTACTTCCGTACCTTGATGATCCGCAGCGAATCTTCCTTGAACTGGACAGTGCCGGAAGTGCCTCGCAGTTCTGCTACCAGTTCCACTTCCTGACTGGGCTGATCGATCGTGAATTCAAATGAGATCAGCTTCCAATCACAGGTGCCTACCAGACTGTTGGTGCGTTCTCGCCCCGAAATGCGAAGTCCGGCACCAAGGCCACTGGAATCTTTCGTAGATTGTATATTCTCTGCTTTAGCCATGGCGGCGAAACGGTAAGTGCCGGCAGGTAATGTTATTCGTGAACGCCAGGAAGCAATCGTGCGTCCGTCAGGAGCCGCTGTGATCGACAGGCTTCGAGGCTGGCCTGCTGGCACCAGTCGTTCCAGTTTGGCATTGGTCTCACGTCGCTCTTCCCAGTTGGGTACGACGGCAATTCCGTTGGCATCGAACAAAAACGGTTTGGGATCCTGAACAGCGTTCAGTTTCTCCAGTACAACCGCCCGGTTCTTTATCCGTTCTTTCAGGCCATTCGCCTGATTGACAAATTCGATGGCAGCCTGCTTGTTCCATGCCGCGATGACAGGTTGAATCCGTTTCACCAGTTCATCGATACGCTGGTGGAATTTGGTTGCTGGTACGAACAGAGGCATCATCTCATTGATCCGTTCCCTATAGCGTACCCGCCACGCAGGGTTCTTCATTACCTCGCTCGCTACCAGGGCTTGCGGTACATGAAGGATGGGATAGTTGGGGTCACCGAACATCTGATCCATGCCATGGGGAATGAACACTGCTTTCTTGCTCTTGGGGTCGAAGTAAACGCGGTAATTGTTCCGCTGCTGGCAGTATCCATCCCAGTGACAGAGCATGTGTTCCAATGCCATAAAGGTGATGAACCGTTCCACGTCGAGAAGTTCGTCCATCCGTTTCCATCGCAATTCCTGGTTAGGTTCGCGACAGGCTTTCACGAGTTCCTTGAGATCCTTCCGATCCTCTGCCCCTTCACCATTCATGAGTTTGAGGTTCGCGTCGATTTCCTGAAGAAAACCACCGTCATACAGGTTGCCACTGGGGTTGTCGAAATAACGTTTCAGAAATGTCTTGTTGTAGCCTTCCTTTAAAACGTAAAAGCCTAGGTCGCGGCCATTGAGTGTTACAAAACAATGCGTCGTACGGGCCGTGGGGACATTCTGTGCAAGGTAAAGTTCACCACAGATCAACTCAGAGAGAAAGGAGCCATCCTGCACTGAGTTGTTCAAGTGGATCTTGTCGAGGTCGTGGAATTTCTGCTTCTTGAACTTGTTAAAGTTGAGGGACAGGGCAGGGCGGTCGTCGAACGGCCGAAAGCTGCCTGCTGCTCCCTTCAGATGGATGCCTACATCTTCATAGCGGGTCTTGTTGTCTTCGATCACGGTGCATTTGACATACTCGCGATCCTTCTGTCGCAGCTTGTCCAACTCTATCTTGCTGATTTCGATTTTAATCTTGGGAATCGTGCCATGGGTAAAGAACGTATCACTGGCGTCTTTGACCTTTGGTGTTTGAGCCGTTGAGGCAAGTGGTGTTAGCAGCAGGAAGGCGAAAACGAAGCAACGCATGGGCTGCTCCAGGAAGGACATACATCATTACGATAGGAACTGTCTGGAGAATGGCTCTGTTACTGTAAATGAAGAATTGAAACTCACGCACCCTCTTCAGCTTTCCCAGATTGCCAGTTCGTTATCTACTCCGCTTGCCTGTTCTTGCCATCTTTGTTACATCTAAGACCTCAATTAGCTTTGCATGCCAGGGAAGGCATCATGAACAACTTCTTCCGCGCCCTGCACTTTGCTTGGCCTTTTCGTTGGCAGTTCATTTCATCGGTGCTGTGCGCCTGTGTGGTGGCGCTGCTCTGGGGTGCCAACTTCACGGCAATCTATCCGTTTCTGAAGATTCTCACGGAAAAGAAGCCACCGCAGCAGTGGACAATGGAGCAGATCGAAACCAACGAGAAAGACATTGCCAAAATAAACGATTCGCTCAGTAAATTGCAGGAAGAGCAGGCCAAGCTACTAGCTTCCCAGCCAAGCACCGAGCGAGATAAAAAGCTCGCCGGTATTTCAGGCAAAATATCTGAAGACCAGAGCAACCTGGCGGATGCTGAACGGCGAAACTACTGGACATGGAAGCTGAAGCGGTTTGTCGACATTTACTGCCCGACGGATCCATTTCAGATGCTGATCATCATTCTCGGGCTTGTCCTGGTAGGCGTTGCCATCAAAGGTGTCTTTGATTTTCTTCAGGAAACGTTAGTTGCCAGTTTCGTCTACAACACCATCTTCTCCCTTCGGAACAGGCTGTATCGTCAGGTGCTCAGGCAGGATGTGAAGCAGTTCAATGAAGAGGGTGCAGCAAGCCTGATGTCCCGCTTCACGACGGATTCCGAAGCCATGGGGCAAGGTATCCGGGCTCTCGGCGGCAAACTCGTGGTAGAACCACTCAAAGCCATCGTCTGCATCGTTCTGGCATGTTACATCAGTTGGCGATTGACATTGGTATTTCTCATTCTCGTCCCGATTGCGGCGTTCTTTATGAACTGGGTTGGCAAAACCATGCGACTGGCTGGTCGCAAAGTGCTCGCGAGCATGGCCAGTCTCTCCAAGATTCTGCAGGAAGGCATCCAGGGTATACAAGTTGTCAAAGCCTTTACTGGCGAACCTCATGAACGTCGGCGACTTATCATCGGCGGCAAGGACTACATGAAGAAGGGTATGAAAGTTGTCCGTTTCGAGTCGAGCACAGATCCCATCATGGAGTTCATGGCAGTTGCTGCGGTGTGCGGTGCTCTTACGCTAGGTACCTATCTCGTCATAACGGGACAGGAACGTGTCTTTGATCAGCGGGTGATGAATCAACAGTTGGAATCCTCCAGTTTGCTGACGCTGTATGTGCTGCTTGTTGCTACAGCTGAACCGCTGCGTAAGCTTTCCAATGTCTTCAGTCGGGTGCAAAGCGCAACAGCGGCAGCCGATCGTATCTACGAAATCATGGATCGACAGCCACGAGTCGAACCGAATATACGAGCGCCTAAGCTGCCACGGCACCATATTTCAATCGAATTTCATGATGTCTGTTTCGGCTATTCACCGGAAAGACCAGTGCTCAATCACGTGAGTTTTACCATTCAACACGGTGAAACGGTTGCTGTGGTAGGGCGGAATGGCTGTGGCAAGAGCACGCTGATGAGCCTGTTGAGTCGTTTCTACGATCCAGATTACGGCACTGTCCAGATTGATGGAGTTAATATCCGTAATGTGCAGCTTCGTAGTCTGCGGAAGCAACTGGGTTATGTAACTCAGCACACGGTTCTTTTTGACGACACCATTCGCAACAACATTTCCTATGGCACGCATGGCCACACAGCAGAGGAAATTGAAGCAGCAGCGCGGAAGGCGTTTGCACATGAGTTTATCATGATGCTTCCCAAGGGCTATGACACGCGAGTCGGAGAGATGGGTAATTCGCTATCAGGAGGTCAACGACAGCGAATCGCCCTGGCCCGCGCAATCCTGCGTGATCCAGCCATTCTGATTCTGGATGAAGCAACCAGCGCTGCAGATGCCGAAAGCGAACAGGTGATTCATGATGCACTCGAGCACTTTGTCGTTGGCCGAACGACGTTCCTGATTACACATCGTGCCAGTTCTCTGAAGATTGCTGATCGCATCATTATGATGAATCAGGGGAATATCGAAGCCATCGGTACACACGATGAGTTGATGAAGAACTCGGAGAGCTATCGTCGACTTCAAGAGGCACTGGGAAACAAGTGGACCGATACAACAGCAACTGTTGTCAAGAGCGATGCAGAGAAGGCCAGTTCAACTGCATCCGTCGTGAATCATGAAGTCAAACCATTGGTATTACCTGTGCCTCCTGATGAGGTCAGTAAGGCAGCGTAAGTTGCAATTCCAATCCTTTGGAGAAGCACGCCATGCGTGCTCTGGCTGTGCGTCAAGCTATTGCAGTGCTACTGCTGGGTGTCCTTCTCTTTTTCCTGACCTTCTATGGGTTGGGGGAACGTGAATTATGGAGCAGTCACGAAGGTCGTGCCGCGCAGGATGCACAGACGATTCTAGATGGTGGCGATTGGCGGTTGCCCCGATTGTTTGATGGCCGACCGGAATTGCAGAAACCACCACTCTATTACTGGTTGACGGCAGGGTTCGGCTGGTTACGTGGAAGAGTTGATGAGGTGGCAGTAAGACTGCCTGCGGCACTCGCCTGCATTCTGTCCATGTTTGCCTTGTTGATATTGTGCCGGCTGTCCCGTTCCAGCACCGATTCTGTTTCGAGTAATGAACAAACAAGGATGGGCATGCTATGCATGCTGATCCTCTGCACGATGATCCACTTTACCTGGATGAGTCGTGTCGGTCGAATTGATATGCCACTGACAGCGGCATGTTCCTGGTGCATCACAGGATTTCTGCGAGGCCAGGGGGCTGCGGGCTGGAAGCGTTCTTGCTGGTATCTGCTGGGCTATTTGTCTCTTGCAGCAGGACTGATGCTGAAAGGACCGATTGCCATAGTGCTTGTTGGATTGGTGCTTGGACCATTTCTGCTCTACCAGGCATGGAGAGATCGTATCAGCCTTCGATCAATACTGTTATCGACGGTATGGGGTTTGCCCCTTGTAGCTGTACTCATTCTGCCCTGGGTTCTTTGGGTGAATGCAGTGACGGAGGGACAATTCATCCAGGAATTCTTCATCAAGCACAACATGCAGCGTGGATTCGGAGGGGATGAACAACTCGATGGCCACATACATCCATGGTACTTTTATCTTTGGAGACTATGGCTGGATACTGCTCCGTGGAGCTTGTTATTGCCTGCAGCATTATACACATGGTATGCGTTGCCTAAACGGCCGATGTTACCGCTGCTGGGGTTGTGGTGGTTCAGCTCGATCGTCATTGCGCTCAGTTGCCTGCAATACAAACGGGCTGACTATCTGCTACCAGCTTATCCGGGACTGGCATTGTTTCTGGGTTGGACAGTAACACATTGGTTAGCTCACTGGGAACCGCTGCGAGTGAAATTTGCCTGGCGAATGGGACTTGCGACTGTTGTCTGTCTGGGAATGGGCTGGATCAGTTACGTCTCATGGATCCTGCCTCGATTGGAACCAGGTCGCTCACTAGGATCATTTGCCAGGACAGTCAGAGAATACCTGCCAGCGCCAGGGCAAGTGATTCTGTTTCGTGTCGATTCGCACCATCTCAACTGGGAGTTGGGCAAGAAAACCGAACGCATCTGGGAATGGGAGAACCTGGGGTGGTGGGCGACAAGGCCAATGCCAATCTATGTAGTGATGCCCGCACGTTATGCCGCTGAGTGTGCAAAGGAACTGCCAGAAGGAAAACTCTATCCCCTGGCGAGGACCACCGATGGACAGCCCGAACACGACTTGCCTCTTGTCCTGCTCGTGAATGAGCAATTGCCTGCCACACGACTTGCGAATCGCTGAAGCTGAGGGCAGAAGTTCATCCTGGAAAAACTGAAATAATACTGTCACACATCGTGATCTTCCCGGTACAGGGTGGTGTCGAAGCCAACTTAAACCCTAACCAGGAGAATCACATGACTACGCTTCGCTTGTTTGCACTTTCACTCGTATCCGTGGGTCTGCTTGCTACCGCAGCAATGGCGCAGGAAGAATCAACCAAGCCCGCTGTTCAAGGACCTGATAGTTTCCTCAGTGATGCCGGTTCAGCACCGCCAGCAACTACAAAAAAGACGGTGAAAACCAGTAAGCCTGCCACTAACAAACCAGCGTCCAACGCACCTGCGATTCAAACTTCTCCGCGTCTGGAATCCATGCTCAAAGAAATGGGCGTCAACTTTGAGAAGAAGGTAGATACCCAGGCTGGCGTGGAGTACTTTGTGGTGCGAGATTATGGAGCTGAAAACTACACGTTCGATCTGGAAGAAAGCAAAAGCAGGAACTACGTATGGGTGAATTTCCCCTGCACCAAAGCACCGGAATCAGGGGTACCTGCTGAGATGATGGAAAAGATGCTGGCAGAGAACAATAACATGGCAACGAGCTTCTTTTCGTACTACGCCAAAACACGCATGATCTTCTTGAAAACACCTCTCGCGAACAGCACGCTGGATGCCAAGACGCTCAAGTCCTCGCTGAACTGGATCGTAAAGGACGCTTCACGTACACGTAACCTGTGGGATTCCAGCAAGTGGAACACAGCGAACGGTGAGGATAAATAACTGTAATCGCATCGTGCTGCTCCCCTTGCCCTTCGCTGGGTGAGGGGATTGCTATTTTCCCTTCTCCCGTACATTGAATTCCAGTTTCCATCGCTGTTTTCCGTCTCGACTGACACACCAGATTTCAAGCGTGCCAATGCTGGTCACTACCGTCTCGAGCTTGACCGGTACCGAGCCAACAGTAGTCCCTTTCTTCGGGGCTTCTGCTTTCAATTGCATTTCAATCGGGCTGAGCTCATGGATGCTCTCCTCCCACTGATCGACGAGGGTGCCAATGGTATCGCGTCGGGTATTGGAGCCGAGGAAGCGAAAACGCACCGGCTCGCCGACAACCAGGCCGAACTCGAGGCCCGGTACTGCAGCACTGGTACCTTCTTCCATCCCCATGGGTGCAACGCACAAAGCCCGAATGGGTGGTTGGCGACCCGGAATGGCAGGACGTGCCGATTCTACACCCACATAGTAGGTCATGGAGATGCCGCCACGTATTCGGACACCCTGGCCCTGTTGCACCAGTCCATAATATGCAGCACCTCGGGCCACGGCCTGATCAAGATCAGTGCCTTCAAGAGATCGAATGGCAGGAGCCTTTGCTTCTTTAGCCCACTGGTTTAGTTGTTCCATCAGCCGATCTTCGAGGATCTTTGCCTTGAACACGCCACCATTGCATAACACCGCAGTCGGCAGGCTTCGAACGGGTTTGCCGGCCTTTTCGTAATGTGATTTCAGTGCTTCAGCATGGCTCCTCAGGAACTGAGCCAGGTGCTTCGTAATGACAGGGTCTGAAGCATAAGGCAGTCCCATTTCCTGTAAGCCAAAGGACTGTCCTCGATGGAGTTCTGCATCGGCATCCACGAGGGGGAAGAACCCTTCCAGCAGGATTTGCCGTATATCCTCGATCGTCAGTTCGGTAGTCATGGTGCCGCCGACGAGCTTGCTCCCTCGGCCCAACACGGTTACCGTTTGCGGGGCATGCTTGGGATCACTCAGAAGAGATTCTTTGGCAGCACGACACCCGTGGTTGAGTGCAATGAGTTGTCCGCCATCCAGTTTATGTCCTTTGGCAGCCAGCTTATCCTGAAGATGGTGGGCCAGAGCCAGATCCATGTTGTCGCCGCCGAGCAGAATGTGATCGCCGACTGCCAGGCGGTGCAGTGCAAGCTTGCCCTTGTCTTCGATAACACTGATGAGGCTTAGATCACTGGTCCCGCCACCAACATCGCAGACGAGAACAACATCGCCCACCTGGACCAGGTCCCGCCACTTGTCATGGTGGGCTTCGATCCAGCAGTAAAACGCTGCCTGTGGCTCCTCGAGAAGGGTAAGTTTGGGCAGCCCCGCTGCCTGGGCAGCTTCGACCGTCAACTGTCGGGCTACCGCATCGAAAGAGGCTGGTACGGTGAGGACAATATCCTGCTCTTCCAGCTTGGCGCCTTTTCTGCCTTGCGCATGATTCCAGCTTTCCCGCAGATGCTTGAGGTAATTCGTGGATGCTTCGACAGGTGAGATCATCCGCTGAGTAGCCGGCGTGGTGCCGCCAGGCGTGGTGGGAGGTTGCCAGGGGAGTATGGGAGCTTTGCGATCCACCCCGGGATGACATAACCAACTCTTGGCCGAAGCAACCAGTCGGCCAGGCACTTTGGCACCCATGGAGCGGGCAAAAAGCCCCACGGAGTAATCGCGCTTGGCATCCCAGGGTAACGCAAGACTGCCAGCTGGTTGTTCGCCAGTCTGTGGCAGGTAGAGAAATGAGGGTAATAATGGGTGATCAACCACTTCGCCGGGTTGCGACACTTGCGGTACACTGAATGTGGTGATGACCGGTCGACTGTTAGGCTCCGGATTCTCTACCACTGGAGTTGACGCCAGTGCTGTGTTCGTCGTTCCCAGATCAATGCCAATCACGTAGCGACTGTCAGACATTGTTACTCTCAACTAGACACTTAAGCATGCAGTTATGATAAGAGCGACAAGGCCGGATGTGTTAGAGGGTATGAGAATACATGGTGCATCTGGCATTGCAAGTAAACGGCTGTTTCATACTGCCGATCGATTATGGTCTGCGTCGATATTCCAGTGAAAATCTGTGCACGCTATCATGGTGCATACACCGTTCGACCTCCGTCGACTGGCAGACATACCCCAGTCACAAAGTCATTCTCTATGAGAAACTGTACTGCATGAGCAATGTTCTCCGGCTTACCCTCACGTTTGACCAGCGTTGCTTGGATGGCTTCGTCCCGTTCAGCCTGTGGCAAATCAGGAGGCAACATGACAGGGCCAGGAAGAATGCAATTGACGCGAATTCGGGGATTGCGGGTGCCAAGCTCCACTGCGAGAGTGCGTGTTAACGTCGGGATGGCCCCTTTGGAAGGGAAGTATGCGGCATAGTTTAAATAAGGACGTTCACAGGCCCAGTCGCCAATCGTGATGATGTTTCCACCCGTCTTTTGCTTCACCATTGCCAGGCCGACAAGCTGGCTGCAGAGAAAGGTTCCTAGCGTATTAGCCTCGAAATTCCGGATGACATCAGCGGCTTGAACGTTCTCGAGTCTTTTACTTGACCAGATTGCGGCAGCATTGACCAGCACATCGATTTTGCCATGCTGTGTTAAGACCTGATCTACTAACCGGCTCACTTG
The DNA here is from genome assembly GCA_046350055.1 of Gemmatales bacterium. GTDB lineage: Bacteria > Planctomycetota > Planctomycetia > Gemmatales > HRBIN36 > JAEUIE01. Next base: position 3,236,157 of record JAXMBC010000001.1, read on the forward strand.
CTGTTCGTTAGTGAGATCAGCTTGTGTGACAGACACGGGAACGTTCCATTGTCTGAAGTGCTTGAGAGTAGCTTCCGCCTCGTGGCCGGAGGAATGGTAATGAAGTGCCAGGGTGTAGCCTGCACGTGCGAGTTGTTCGGCTACCACGAAGCCGACACGCCTTTTCACACTTCCGGTGACAAGTGCGACGGGAGTGGTGGACATGTGCTTGATCCATTTAGTTAAATATCATTTAACAAGGTTGATCTGCACATGTCATTCCCGATCAGGGTTTCTCTACAGTAATTGCGAAAATGATCGGAGCTGAGATGACGTTTGGCTTCTTCATGAACTCAATCTCGCGAATCACGTCTGAGCGTTTGGGCGAGAGGGTGATCAATCGCAAGTGCTTTTGGTCGTTGTATTGCGTAATAACGGGTGCCGCTGTAGCTTCGCCATGAGGCATTCGCCAGTCCGCAAAATGTACGCCATTGACAAGCTCTATTCTTTCGCTCTCACCGCTCACGTAATGCAGGTACACTTCAAGAACGCAATTGCGATCTCGAATGAAGGGGAAAGCCCATCCGGAGATACCACCAAGCAGATAGATATTCTTTGCCGGGCTGTTGCAAGTCACGGTTAATCCATTGGGTCTGCTGCGTGACAGATTGCTGTCGCCACCTTCGAAAATAAACACGTTGGAAACCCTCGTGCCCTTAGGATCGATTGTGTTGAAGGGGACGCCATGATAGGACGCACGCCCCCACTGCGGCAGGGTAATCGAATCGTGCCCTGCGATGGGGTTGTCTGCGAAAATGTTCGAGGTTGAAATACAGTTGGCCTTATCAGCAAAGTCGAGGAACACGCATTGTTCCTCATTGAGACGAAGTGGTGGATTCTTGGTGACGTAGGATGCTCTGTTATTGTTGTTAGTTGTTGCGGTTTTACTACTGTCCTTATTTAAATTGGGATCCTGATGTCCGTTAGCATAAATGTCCTTCGATGGGGGAAGGGTAGTGCTCTTGCTGGTAAGAGTCATGTAAATGATGACCCCAGCAACAACCAGGACAGTAGCGACAATACCCAGCACCATGGCTGGACTAAGGCCACGATCAGTTTTCTTTTTCTTCTTGAACCGCTTGCTGGCGACAGAGGATTTGCTCGGTTCGACTTGTTCTGTTGCGAATCGGCCTGTTTGCTCCTGTGTCGGACGAGAGGAAACAGCACTCGTCGGCGTCATCACCCTCGTGGATGACATGATGCCAGATGATTGTGAAATCGAGGATATGGGGCCTTGTTCAGAAGGCATCCAGGGCAACAAGGCGTCGATCAACTCTGCTGCGGATTGGTAACGATCTTCCGGCTGTTTGGCCATCAGTTTTGAGACAATGGCGCTTAATTCCGGAGGCACAGCAGCATGGATTCGTGAGAGATCTGGAGCGGCTTCCATCTGGTGGCTTACCAGTACCTGCGCAGACGTACCCTGAAAAGGCGCGCGGCCAGTCAAGAGAGCGAATGCTGTTGCGCCCAGACTGTAAATATCGGAGCGTGCATCCACTTTACCGCCTATGGACTGCTCGGGTGATACGTAGTCCACACTGCCATAAATGGCATTGGGATTCAGCATCTTGGTGACATCATCCTGTGCTTGGTCGAGTGAGCGTGCTAGTCCCATATCAAGGATTTTGATCACGCCTTCCCTGGACAGCACGATATTATCCGGCTTGATATCGCGGTGAACGAAACCCCGTTCATGAGCATGTTGCAGGCCACTTGCGGTTTGCACAAGATAAGGCACGACTTTCTGATAGGGCAAGGCGCCATGGGCGGAGACCAGTTGTTGCAGGTTTTTCCCTGGGACATACTCCATCACCAGAAAATGGGTGCCTGCTCCCTGACTGACATCAAAAAGCTTGACAATGTTGGGATGATCAAGGGCTGCGGCAGCCCTAGCTTCACGATAAAACCGCTGAAGTAATTCCGGTTTGCGTGCTTTTTCCACAGGCAGCACTTTGATTGCTGCCTGTCGCTGCAGTGAGGTGTGCTCTGCCAGGTAGATTTGCCCCATTCCCCCTTTACCGATCGGTTCCATGATCTTGTAAGGGCCGAGAAGAAGTCCGCGATACCTCCCTGCCAGCAGTGTCCTTCGCTGAAAAGAAGTGATCAGTTTCTGCGCTTCCATTGCTTTGGCCAATGCTACTGGATTGTCAGTATCTCCTTCCTGGGCAAGAAACTGCTCAAGTCGCTGCTCGTTCAGAATGCCACTTTTCTTCAATGTTTTAAGAAAGTCCTGCACGGACGTTACCCTGGTTGCAGAGCTGGTGCTGGAACTGGACATTTGGAATCCTCTCCATAATTGGCTCAACTATAGCTTTTGTGAGAAGATACGGGACGAAATTATCGCAGATTCTTAAGACCATTTCTCTTGCCCAATTTGACAGGTATCAAGATGTTACTAAGTGAGCTTTTCCATTTCTGGTATTCTTGGTATATCGGGCAAGATAATCAGGATACGCCCATACTTGGGGATGATCATGGCAAGGATGCTAGGCACATTCGTTTCGTTTCTACTGCTGATCACCGCAACCACTGCTGTGGAAGACAAGAAGACCTCCGGGACCACCAGCCCCGCACCAGCGGAAGGCAAGATGTTCGGCGAACTGAGTCATGACTTCGGCACCGTGCCACGCGGCTCACAACTCCTCCATCGCTTTCAATGGCGCAACACCTCTGATAAACCATTGGAACTTGTGGAATATCAGCGTTCCTGTGGTTGCACTACGGTCAGCATTACCCCGAAGGTGGTAGAGCCCGGAGCACTCGGTACCATCGAAATGTTGATGGACACGAAGCCATTTGCAGGTGAAAAGACTGTCAATCTCAGCCTCGTCTTTGGCCCAGGCAAGCTTTACAGTGCTCAATATCAAGTCAAGGCGTTCAGCCGCGGCGATATCGTTTATAACCCCGGTCAATTCAGCTTTGGACTCATTAACGAAGGTGCAAGCCCTTCTGCAATGGTGGACATCGAATATGCAGGTAGTCAGGATTTCAAGATCACCGGTGTGGCAGAACAGCCTGCAGGATACGATGTCAAAATTACCGAAAATTATCGCCGTCCCGGAGCCATTGGCTATCAGATTCAGGCAACCCTGCCTGCAGACCTGAACAGTGGTGAGCACAAGGAAACCATACAGCTCAAGACCAATGACCCAAACAATCCCATTCTTCCAGTATTGATCGATTGTACGGTACGCTCTGCCCTCACTGTCGTTCCCGACAAGCTCTTCTATGGCACGGTGAAAGCAGGAGGAAGTATGAACAGACGAGTGACGCTCCGTTCTTCAACACCATTTCGCGTAATCTCCGTAGAAGGGCAGTCGCAAGGCATTTCGGTCGCCGTTCCACAGACGACAGCTGCAGTGCACTCGCTACTCATCCAGTGGCGACCTATCGAAGCAGGGGAAATGAAAGCCGAGCTTCGTATCCGCACGGATAATGACAAATTCCCAGTTGTAGTACTGCCAGTTAGCGGTTTGGCGCAATAGCCCAGATTAATTCTGGCAACAGGACAGAATAATTCTGTTGTTACACTCGTGGCTCCCATCCGGAAGCGTACGACTTTGTCCACAAGCTGCGTGGCGTGGCATCAGTGGGTTGGCCTGTGGCCGGATCACACAAGATGGCATGAGTTGTGCGATGAGCGATGTTGCCGAGGTGGCACAGTAATGTGCTCAGGTGGCCTTCTTCAATTTCGGAATTGAGAGCAGTATTCTCGCGAATGGCGTGAATGAAATTGGTGACATGAGGCACATCCCCCGTGGGTCCTGGTACCTTCCTGATTTCCTTCCCTTTGGTATCGAGTACCACATAGCCACCGCTGCGAAGCACCAGCGTACCCTTGTCACCATGGAACACAGCGTCGGCGTTGTTCTCCGGGTGGTGATTGATGCAACTGAGCCCCTCCCAGACGATGCTTTGTTTAGATGGGAAATCAAACGTGACGATGTGAGTATCTGGCGTCTGTTGATCATCCTGAAAATGGTAACGCCCGCCAGAGGAGGTGACCAAACTAGGGTAGGTAACACCAAGTCCCCAGCGGCAAAGGTCGATCATATGCACGCCGTTGTTCCCCAGTTCACCGTTGCCCCAGTGCCAGAACCAGTGCCAGTTGTAATGCACCACGTTGTCCTGATAGGGCTTTCGTTCGACCGGGCCTTGCCACAGTTCATAATCAAGATGAGCAGGTACTGCAGTTGGCTTCCCGGTGCCAATGGACTTACGGTCTGCGCCGTACCAGCACTTGGCTAGCGTCACGTGGCCGATCAGACCATCACGCAGCGCGGTCATGGCTTCACGGAAAACAGCATAGCTGCGGCGCTGATTGCCCATCTGCACTTTACGTTGATGCTTGCGGGCCGCCGCCACCAGCAAGACTCCTTCCTGTGGAGTGTGACTGCAAGGTTTCTCGACATAAACATGTTTGCCTGCAGTACATGCCAGGATGCTCGCCGGAGCATGCCAGAAGTTGGGAGCGGAACAGACCAGCGCATCGACTGACTTGTCGTCAAGTATGTTGCGGAAATCACCAGTAATGCCCAGTGGTTTACCAGCCAACTTCTCAACCGCCGTGGCTGCAGTTGCCAGTCTCTTCTGATCGACATCGCAGACCGTGGCAATGAAAGCGCCGGAAACCTTGGCAAAACTGCCTGCCAGGTCTTTTCCGCGGCTCATTCCCATGATGCCGAGTCGCACCGTTTCATTGGCACCCAGCACACGGCTATATGACATCGCAGGTAGTGCAGCGATGCTGCTGGTTACAGCGGCGATGAAATGACGACGGTTTAACCTGATAGACATCGTGTTCTCCGAACTGAGACATTAGAACAGTTCTGCGATAGGCTTGCCTGTATCGACAATGGCTCGGGGCCGTCCGGTCGAATCGAGGTAGGTGATATCCAGCGGTACACCCATATGACGATAGATGGTTGCTGCCAGGTCCCCCGGCGAAACAGGGTTCGATTTGATGGCTCCGCCATCCTTTTCTGTTTCACCGATCACTTGCCCATGACGCAACCCGCCGCCTGCCAGACACATCGACATCACATAGGGCCAATGGTCCCGTCCGTCCGTGCTCTCTTGCGTGCCCATCTGCGGTGTGCGGCCAAACTCACCCATGGCGATGACCAGTACTTCGTCGAGAAGATCGTGAGCTTCCAGATCAGCCACCAGGGTCGTGATCAAGTGATCGAACAATGGAAGCAGTGGAGTCAGTCCCTTGCGAATGCCGCCATAGGGTGGGATGTTGTCACCATGCGTATCCCACGTGCCAGATGCGGGGTGATAATTCAGATCAACGGTGACAAAGGCTACGCCTGCCTGTACCAGCCGGCGTGCCATCAATGCCTGCTGACACCACAGATGGTTCCCATACCGTTCACGCCAGGGGGCTGGCTCCTGGCGCAGATCAAACGCTGCACGGGCATGGCCGCCCAGCACCATGTCCATGGCCTGCTGTTGGTAACGATCCATGGCTGCCATCGCGCCGCTGGAATCCACCTCGCGGCGCAATTCATCCAGTTGTTGTGACAGATTCAGCCGTTGCTGCATGGCCGTGGATGTCAGGCCCTTTGCTGCCTGAAAGAGGTTGGGCTGCGTGGTGCGGCCGGTGTCCACGCCCACATCTGTATAGATGGGCAGGCTTGCTGCCAGATTGCCCGGGAACGGATCGTACTCCATGCCCAGGTAACCACCGAACGCCACGTGCGAACGCGAGCGATGAAACGATACATACGGAGGCATCCCCGCCTGATTCGCTCCATGATGCTTGGCCACGATGGAACCAATTGCCGGGTACAGGTGGCCTATAGGATTGAGTCGCGGTTCCGCTTCCAGGTTGCCAGTCTGAAACACCCGATTGGGTTCATGATTGCTTTTGCTGGCATCAACCGAACGAATGATGGTGAACCTGTCGAGCATGGCCGCCTGCTTTGGCAGATGCTCACACATCAGAACCCCCGGCAACTTCGTTCGAATCACTCCGAAGGGGCCACGGTTCTGCAACGGACGGCTCGGTTTGGGATCCCACATATCGATGTGGCTGGGCCCACCCGACATCCAGAGAAGGATCACGCTTTTGCGGTTGGAAATGGATCTACCATGTTCGGTGGCGAGTGCACGCTGCTGAAGCAGAGCAGGGACGCTCAGGCCGCCCAGCCCGGCCAGACTTGCTTTGAGAAAGTTGCGTCGGTTGGAGAAGGACACTCCTTCCCGTACATGGGGTCGGAACATTTCAAAAGCATGGCCATGGTTACGACGTGTGAGCATGGGAGGAAGGCTGGCAGGAGGAAGCATCAGCATAACCTGAAGAAGGCTCGTTCGCTATGTACTCCTGGCCGAATTCCAGTTTTCTGTTCACCTGCTGGCTAATATGGAATCGACACGACGACCTCGTAGGTATTGCTTCATCGAAAAATGTGCTGCCAGGTCTGTGAGAACATTGAAAGTTAACGGACCGAAACGATGCATAACAAACAATGCTGACATACATTTGCGATTGCCAACATGACAGGAAACAGAGGAGGAATAAGCTTATGGTGAAAGTTGAGGGTCGAGACGGTAAGCAATGGTGATACGAAAGTCTGATCTCCCTGTGAAAACGTGCAAGGCATGTCTGCGTCCATTTGTCTGGCGCAAGAAATGGGCCAAAGTATGGGACCAAGTACAGTACTGCTCAAAAGCCTGCAAGCGGTTAAAGAAGTGAGAATATTATCGTCGTTCTGTCTGAACATCGACCTGACCAGGCCGCACTCTCTAAGCTAAGTGGTACGCGTAGTTCGACTAACCTGAAGAGAATGCTAGGGTAACTTCGGGCCTTAGTGGAAGTGCCACGATGCAGAATACGATATGGACGCTGTCTTACAACTGTGGTGTTCTCTCGTCCTAAATAAAGTCTACACCCGTAGTAGTAGTAAAAGGGGGGTCCGGGGGGATATTGACATGTCAACAACTTCCCTCGGTGCCACACCTGCTTGGGGTTGTTAGGGAAGCCTGGGCATACATCTCCTGCGGAGTTCGCAGGCCCAGGCTCCAATGCGTCCGTATCGTGTTGTACACCTCCACGGCTTGGTCGACCGCTGTTCGTAGCTGGTTGATATCCATGAAGTCCGCGTCCAGGTTGAACTCGTCCTTGAGGATGCCGTTGATCCGCTCGGCGATGGCGTTTTGGTAACAGTGATCGGCATCGGTCATGCTCGACTCCATCCCGTACGACCGCAACGCCGCCAGGAACTCGTGACAGCAGTACTGGCAGCCGCGATCAGAGTGATGAATCACGCCCTGCCCCGACACGCCCTGGGTCTCCCGCAGCCAGCTTGCCGCCTTCGACAGTGCGATCACTGCCGAGTGGTGCGACAAGTCCCGGCTCACGTGATGCCCCACGATCCGTCGTGTGTACGCATCGCTCACCAGAAACAGGTAGGCGAACTGCCGACCACGCAGCCGGATGTATGTGCAGTCGCAGACCAGCACCTGGTTCGGCTTCGTGATCTTCCGCCCCTTGATCCGGTTCGGTGCCACGGCGTAACCATGACGCGAATAGGTCGTCTTTTCAAAGCGTTTCTTCACCTTCACCAGGCGACCCGCGTTACGAAGCAAGTCAAACAGACGGTCGCGACCTACCTTCGTGGCGTGGTGCTTGTGAAGCCGGTCCACCAGCTTCCGCGTGCCCACGCGAGGTTCCTTCGCACGAATCGTCTCGACCGTCTTCAAGATCACTGCCTCCTCGTCGCTGTCATCTCTGCTACGCTGGTGATGCTTGTAGTACGCATCCCGGCTTCGCCCTACCGCCCGGCAGAGTTGCCCGAGCCCGGCTTCGGTCTCACCTCGGCACTGCTCGACGGCGGCGACCCAAAAGCTTTTTTTAAGTCCACCTTGTACTTCTTCCCTGCCAGCTCGATGATCTTCTCGTGCACCAGCAGCTTCAGGTGGGCTTCCGCCAACGCCTTCTCCAGGGCGGCGATCTTCTCTTCTTCACTCTTCATCACGACCTCGACGATGTCACGCTTGGGTTGATACTTGCCGTACTCCTTCAGCCACAGTTGTACGCGACTCACCGTCGAATGCCCACGAGCCGCCGCTTCTCGCAGCGAGAGCTGACCACTCTCCAGCTCCTCTACGATCGCCCGTTTTACCTCCGGGCTCACCACCATTCGCGCTCGTTCCATCCCTACACTCCTTGTTCATAACTCACGGGGAGTGTAGACTCCGGCTAGGACGGGACAGCTTTCTCTGCATTTGAAAAAGGTTTTTTCAATGATGACGCTGATGATGCACTAAACCTGAGCTTGCAGATACTGCGTCTACACTTGAACTTCGTGGAGACCGGAAGGGCTCGTTTAGCTGAGGTCACGGGTCGCGTATATCTGCCGGTTCCTGCAGTGCACCTGATCGGTGTTCCCAGACAACTGACCTAGTCGCTGGTTGGGATCACTACGGGGCTAACAGGCTGCTACCCCGAACCTTTTAGAGGCTTCAGCCATTGGCGGTCGATCACCCTATCAAACGTCAGACCACATTCCGCAACTTTGTCACTCTTGTGTTGAGCGTATTGCCAACTAGCGTTGTCCACATGTCCTCGTTGGCCATCACGTCGATCAGTTCCGGGCAGGTCATGCCGTTAGATAGTTGCAACATAGCTCACCCATGGTGTCCCATGTCATACATGATGGCCATTCCTATTCCAATTATACCACTGCCCACGACAATGAGTTTAACCTATTCCACAAGTATTGAAATTTGCCGTTTGCGTTAAATAAATGAGATATTAAAATTTCTTCAGACATGAAGTCGTTCATCTGGAGGAGGGAGGAGCCTCCCATGATTCTGAGGACTTCATGCGTTTCTTTCTGACCGTTCTGGCGATTGGCTTCGCCACACTTTCGATTTACGCTCAAGCCCATCCCACCGCACCGGCGCTCAGCAGTCGCCCAGGCGCCCCGTATACCATTTATCTCAACTTCAGTGGCTTTTCCTACCCCGGCAACTGGGGCGGGCAAACTCCAGGTGTGACCCCGGCTTACAATGGCCAGACGGGTTCTACGTTTACCACCACCGAACAAGCCAACATCAAGAACATCTGGACTCGCGTCGCTGATTCATATTCGATGTTCGATATTAATGTTACCACCGTCGACCCCGCCGTAGCAGCGGGTCAGGCTGCTAACGACACTACCCGCTTCAATTACTATGAAGCAACCCCACGCTTAATGCACACTGTGATTGGTAACGGTGCATCCACGTTTTATGGCAGTGCTGGTGGTGTGTCGTACGTCAATGTGATGCATAATGCTTCCGATGGTTCTGGTTACCACACCAACTGGGCGTTCGTCAATCGATTGGGTGGAGTGAATGCCTTCCACAATATCTACACTGCCACAGCTCATGAGAATGGACATGCCGTCAGTCTGAGCCATCAGGGTGACTACATCGGCTCCTCGCTGGTCAACAGTTATTCCACCAACAACGGCTCCGGCACCATCGCTCCCACCATGGGTGTCGCGTACAATGCTGCTCGCGGTGTGTGGCGAAGTGGCCGTGTTAACACCAATACCTCATTCATCCAAAACGATCCGTTGTCCATCCTGACGAACAATCCAACACTGAATGGTTTTGTCAATGATGGTATTGGCCGCAGTCTGGCAACCGCCACCCCTTTGCCTCTGAACGGCGGAACGATTAATAATCTGCTCGCATCAGGAGTCATAGTCCCAGCCAGCGCCAGCAACCCCAATCCCATCGGCGAAGCCAATTACACGTCGGGTTTCTACAGTTTTACCACCGTGGGAGGCATTGCCAACATTATCCTGAATGCTGGTCGCCCATCCATTACACCAGGTGTGCCCGATCCTGATCCCCAACTGGATGGGACTCTCCGCATTCTAAACAGCGGCGGTGGACTGGTAATAGAATCTGCAACGGCGAGTCTGGGGGAAAGTATCAATATTAACCTGCCTGCAGGTACCTACTATATCCAGGTGGCAAGTGCAGGCGGCAAACAAGCCAGCCTCGGACCAGGCACCTGGGCACCCGCTCAGTTTTATGACATGGGGTCGTACTTCCTGACTGGTTTCGTGACCGTGCCAGAACCTGCTACCCTGGCCCTTTTCGGCAGTGGTGCACTTGCGGCAGGTATCTGGTGGATGCGACGCAAGAAGCAGCAAGCAATGGACGCGAAGATCTAAGTTGCAGAACAAACGGCTACAGTTCTTCGCAGTTACAGAGCATTTTTCTTCAGGCCCAGCAGCCCGGGCACCATCAGATCGTTAGAAACGTTGACAATCGAAGATGAGCAGGAGGACAGTTCGCCTCCCTTCACAATGAGTTATTGTGTGTGTTCCTTCCCGCGCTTGGGTCGTACTTTGTTGCCAATCTAGCCGAACTGCCATCGTAGATGAGCAGGAGGAGTACGTGCGTAATTCGGTAAGACCGGTGCAGTCGGCTCCCTCGCCCCTCGCCAGTTGAAGATCTCTCGACCTCGCCATTCCCTCGCCCTCGCCTGCTGGAGTAGAAGTGGGATTTCGGGTGAGGCATGGAGCGTTGGTTTTATCGCACTGAAGCCGAGTGGACGCAGTGGGTGGAACGGCTGAAACTGATGCCGTGTCCCCATTGCCAACTGGTGGGGACGTTGAATCGGCATGGTTGTCTGGTGGGCTACGACGAGAGCCAGCGACAAGTGCTGCGCGCACGGCGGGTCTATTGCAGCAACCGGCATTCTCAGCATGGTTGCGGGCGGACATTCAGCGTCTGGCTGGCAGACAAGATTCGCCGATTGAGCCTATCTACCTCAGCAGTCTGGCGCTTCCTACGACAGGTGATCGCGGGGAGTATCGCAGCGGCAGCACGATCCATGACGGAACGGAGTGACCGGACCTGGCAGCGGGTCTGGAAGCGATTCCAACTGGCCCAAAGCAACAGTCGTTCAGCCCTGTTGAAACGATGCCCGCCACCGTCGCTGTCATCAGAGCGACCCGAAGTCCAGACAATCGCCCATCTGCAAGCCGCCTTTCCCGCCGACTGCCCCCTGGCCGCCTTCCAGCACGCATCACACTTCTTCTGCCTGTGATCCACCTTGATCTCTCCGCATGACACCGCCGTGTCACTCCTGCTGCTGCGCTTCCTTGCCACACTTCCAACGTAACTCCTCACCATCAGGAGAACCCCGCACGGCAAAACCAGGCAACAACACATGCTGCCGTCGTGCGACTTGCCCGAAGCTGCTCCAATGACGCTCCACCTCAGGAGAACCCTCATGAAGCAGCCGTCGGTTTACCTCAAGATGCGTGTCCTCGGTGCCATCGACACCGCTCCGGGACGTACCCGCCACGAACGCGTCCATCACGTTGCTTCCATGACCTTCCTTGATGAAGCAGGCAACGCACGCCAGTTCACCTGGCGCACCATCCAGACCTGGTTCTACCGCTACAAGAACCATGGCATCACCGGCATGACACCACAACCCCGCAAGGACAAAGGCACCACCCGCAAGGTCACTCCCGAAGAACTCCTCGAAGCCATCAACAGCGCCAAGCCCCACTTCCAAAAGCTGCGGCATAACAAGATGGCCTTGTATCGGTTCTGCATCGAGAAGGGGCTGCTTGATCCAGGCCGCATCGCCCAGACCACCTTCTATCGCTTCGTCCGCGAGTACCAGTTGCTGGCCCCGGCGCAGGAAGAGCACAAGCAACGCCTGGCCTTCAGCATGCAGTTCGCCAACCAGCTCTGGCAGGCTGATACCATGGTCGGGCCTTACTGCACCACGGCATCAGGAACTCGTCAGCAGGCCAGGCTGATCGCCTTCATCGATGATGCCAGCCGGGTACTCTGCCATGGCGAGTTCTTCTTCGCCGAGAATGTCGAAACGCTGGTGCAGACCCTGCGTGCCGCCTTCTATAAACGGGGCGTGCCCGAACAACTGTTGGTGGACAATGGCTCCATCTACTGCTCCCAGGAAATCACCCTCATCTGCGCTCGGGTCGGCTGCATCCTGCGACATACCGCCGTCCGCGATGCGGCAGCCAAGGGCAAGATCGAGCGGTTCTTCCGCCGTGTGCGTGATCAGCTGCTGGTCCGCCAGCTCGATCTCTCTTCCCTCGACGTGCTCAATCGTCAGTTCACCGACTGGGTCGAACACGAATACAACGCCACCGAGCACGATGCCCTCGGTATGAAACCCATCGACCGCTTCGGCATTGATCTGAACCGCATCCGCTTCCTGCCTCCGTCGGAACACAGCGACGAACTCTTCTACGCCGAAGCCACTCGTCAGGTCAAGAAGGACAACACCTTCAGCTTCGAGGGAAGACGCTATGAAACACCTGTCGATCTGCGCAACCGGGAAGTGCAACTCCGCTATGAACGATGCAAGAATGAGGTGTCACCGACGGTCATCCTCTACTACAAGAATGAACGACTCGGTGCAGCCCGGCTGCTCGATGCCGTCGCCAACGGCCTGTTGCGCCGAAAGGAGCAGGCATGATCCGCTCCTTCTTCGGCATCACCCAGAACCCCTTCGATGCTCGTTGTCCCTTCCCCCGCTGTGGTCGCACATTTGTTGCAACTCTAACCGAACTGCCATCGGAAGATGGCAGGAGGAGTACGTGCGTAATTCGGTAAGACCGGTGCAGTCGGCTCCCTCGCCCCTCGCCAGTTGAAGATCTCTCGACCTCGCCATTCCCTCGCACTCGCCTGCTGGGGTAGAAGTGGGATTTCGGGTGAGGCATGGAGCATTGGTTTTATCGCACTGAAGCCGAGTGGACGCAGTGGGTGGAACGGCTGAAGCTGATGCCTTGTCCCCATTGCCAGGTGGCAGGAACGTTGAATCGTCATGGCATCCTGATGGGTTACGACGAGAGCCAGCGACAAGTGCTGCGGGCACGGCGGGTCTATTGCAGCAATCGGCATTCTCAGCGTGGCTGCGGGCGGACGTTCAGTGTCTGGCTGGCGGACAAAATCCGCCGCTTGAGCCTGAGCACGCACGTGGTGTGGCGTTTCGTGCGAGAGGTGATTGCAGGCAGCCTCGCGGCGGCGACTCGTGCGATGGCATACGAACGGAGTGACCGCACCTGGCAGCGGCTCTGGAAACGCTTCCAACGCGCTCAAAGCACCCTTCGTTCTGCACTGATCAAGCGCTGTCCATCACCCACGTTGTCAGCCAACCGCCCTGAAGCCCAGGTCATCGCTCATCTGCAAGCCACCTTTCCAGTCGATTGTCCTCTCGCCGCATTCCAACACACGATCCATCTCTTCTGCCTGTAACTTCACTCCGATCACCACGCATGACACTACCGTGTTACTCCCGCTGGCTGCGCATCTTGCCACACTGCCAGCGCACCTCGTCGTCTTCGGTCGAACCCGATTCGGCCAATCCAGGCAACAACACAGGCTGTCATGGCGAGGCCCACCTCCTTTTGCTGCAATGGCTCTCCACCCAGGAGAATCCTCATGAAGCAGCCGTCGGTTTACCTCAAGATGCGTGTCCTCGGTGCCATCGACACCGCTCCGGGACGTACCCGCCACGAACGCGTCCATCACGTTGCTTCCATGACCTTCCTTGATGAAGCAGGCAACGCACGTCAGTTCACCTGGCGTACCATCCAGACCTGGTACTACCGCTACAAGAACCACGGCATCACCGGCATGACGCCCCAACCCCGCAAGGATAAAGGACACACCCGCAAGGTCACTCCCGAAGAACTCCTCGAAGCCATCAACAGTGCCAAGCCCCACTTCCAAAAGCTGCGGCACAACAAGATGGCCTTGTATCGGTTCTGCATCGAGAAGGGGCTGCTTGATCCGGGTCGCATCGCCCAGACCACCTTCTATCGCTTCGTCCGCGAGTACCAGTTGCTGGCACCGGCGAATGAAGAGCACAAGCAACGCCTGGCCTTCAGCATGCAGTTCGCCAACCAACTCTGGCAGGCCGACACCATGGTCGGTCCCTATTGCACCACCGCCTCAGGAACCCGTCAGCAGACCAAGCTGATCGCCTTCCTGGATGATGCCAGCCGGGTGATCTGTCATGGCGAGTTCTTCTTCGCCGAGAATGTCGAGACGTTGGTGCAGACGCTGCGAGCAGCCTTCTACAAACGGGGCGTGCCTGAACAACTGCTGGTGGACAATGGCTCCATCTACTGCTCCCAGGAAATCACCCTCATCTGCGCCCGGGTCGGCTGCATCCTGCGGCACACCGCTGTCCGCGACGCCGCGGCCAAGGGCAAGATCGAACGCTTCTTCCGCCGCGTACGAGACCAGTTCCTCATCCGCCAACTCGATCTCACCTCCCTCGACGCGCTCAACCGCCAGTTCACCGACTGGGTCGAACACAGTTACAACGCCACCGAGCACGATGCCCTGGGCATGAAACCCATCGACCGCTTCGGCATTGATCTGAACCGCATCCGCTTCCTGCCGCCGTCGGAACACAGCGACGAACTCTTCTACGCCGAGGCCACCCGCCAAGTCAAGAAGGATAACACCTTCAGCTTCGAGGGCAGACGCTATGAAACACCCGTCGATCTGCGTGGCAGGGAGGTGCAGCTTCGCTACCACCGTGGCGGCTCCGACTCCCCGGTGATCCTCTACTACAAGAACGAACGACTCGGCGCAGTCCGGCTGCTCGATGCCGTCGCTAATGGCCTCCTTCGCCGAAAGGAGCAGGCATGATCCGCGCCTTCTTCGGACTCACCCAGAATCCCTTCGATGCCCGCGAACTCATGCTCTTGCCCCAGCAGCAGGAGATCTTCGACACCATTAAGGTGCATTGTCAGCAGGGAGGCCTGTGCCTGGTGCTCGGCGTTCCTGGCACTGGCAAGAGCGTCATCAAGCACGCCTTGCAGCGGCTTCCCGAGAACCAGCACCTGGTCGCCACCGTGGGTCGCACCTTGCACACCTACACCAACACGGTGAAGATCCTTTGCGAAGCCTTCCGCGTCGAGTTCGACAGTTCCGCCTTCAAGTGCGAACGCCGACTCATCGAGCAGGCCTTCAGCCTGAACCATGCCGGCAAGTGCGTGACCACCATCCTCGATGATGCTCATCTGATGGATTTGGCAAACCTGCGTCAGTTGCGGTTGTTGTTCGAGGACTTCCCCAAGAACCACAACCTCGTGCTGATCGGCCAGCCGCGTCTGCTCGCCAATCTTGATCTCGGGGTCAACCACGACATCAAGAGCCGGGTGACCTATTCGGTCATCACCAAGCGATTGAACTCTGATTCGCTGCGAGACTTCCTGTTGCGTGAGTTGGATCGCGTCGGGCTCGGGCACCACACCTTCACCCAACCTGCTGTCGATCTCATCGTACGTTCTGCTGATGGCGTGTTGCGCAAGGCTCGCAACCTGTGTGTCGGCTCCATGATCGAAGCGGTTCGCAGTGGTTCGAAGACCATCGACATCGACAACGTCAATCGCGTTCTGAGGCAGCCACACTGGCAGAAGGAGTGCGACCTCGTCGACTTCTGATCCCCACCGGGGGGCGATCACCTCGCCCGCCGCGTTCCATCCCTTCTACTACTCAAGTCTTCCTTCCCCCACGGGCGTCCCATGATCACCAGAGAACTGCTCCGTCATCTTCGTAACGACCTGCCCATGCCCGTCACCATCGCCGCCCTCGGCACCGATGGCCCTCCTGCCAAACGCAGCGAAGGACGCTATCGCTTCCTCTGTCCGCAGTGCCGCGAAATGCTCGCCACCGTCAACCCTCGCAACAACCTCGCCCACTGCTTCGGCTGCAAGAAGAATCTCAACAACATCGACCTGCTTCTCACCATGGGCTACGACTTCAAATCCGCCGTCAGCATCCTGGTGCGGATGTACGAGCGGCACCGTTCCCGGTTGCCGTGCACTGACTCCTCCGCTGCATCGCAAGAGTGACACAACTTCTTCCACCCAATTACCAGCATCGTACCACCATGCTTCCTCTTCTTCATCTGACCAGCAGCGTCGTACATCCCGCCTCCAGATTGCGCAGCAATTCGGGAATCGGGCCTCTGACAGGCCGAAATCACTACAGCCTTAATTCGGGAAAGAGTGCGACCACAATTTGGTCGGGGACACAACAACCTCGCCCACTGCTTCGGCTGCAAGAAGAATCTCAACAACATCGACCTGCTTCTCACCATGGGCTACGACTTCAAATCCGCCGTCAGCATCCTGGTGCGGATGTACGAGCGGCACCGTTCCCGGTTGCCGTGCACTGACTCCTCCGCTGCATCGCAAGAGTGACACAACTTCTTCCACCCAATTACCAGCATCGTACCACCATGCTTCCTCTTCTTCATCTGACCAGCAGCGTCGTACATCCCGCCTCCAGATTGCGCAGCAATTCGGGAATCGGGCCTCTGACAGGCCGAAATCACTACAGCCTTAATTCGGGAAAGAGTGCGACCACAATTTGGTCGGGGACATCAACCCCCGTAACAACCTTGCTCATTGCTTCGGCTACACCAAGAACCTCAACAATATCGACCTGCTTCTCATCATGGGCTACGACTTCAAATCCGCCGTCAGCATCCTGGCGAGGATGTACGACCAGCACCGTGCCCGGTTGCCTCGTGCTGAATCACTGTTGGCATCGAGCTAGCAAGACTACTCCTTCCACCCTGTCTCTGCGATCGCAACCCCCATGCTTACTCTTCATCACCTGACCACCAGCGTCGTATACCCCTTCTCCGGATTGCGCAGCTATTCGGGAATCCGGGCACCTTTGAACCGGAATCGTTGCACCTTTAATTCGGTAACAAGTGCGATCAGAAAAAAGACGGGGACAGTTATGTGCTCCCTGGCATGTCGAGGAAGCGGTAGCACTTTTTCGTCTTGGCATAGTAGTAGGCGAAGAAAATGCTGCAGCAATCGACCTCCACCGCTCGCCGACCGTTGATGATCTCCACCTGATTCCGCAGTGAACCGATCAGATCAACCGAGCAGCCGGAACCGTCGGAGGGCGGGCCACCCATCCAGGGAGGTGCCAGCCCTCCGCCACTTCCACCGCCGCCGCCGCCGTGATGACCGTGGCCAGTACCGGGCATGCCGTGCCCTGGTGTGAACGGCGGCGAACCCGAGGAGAAGGTGCTTGGGCGATTCGGCGTCCGCACCGCGAAACCGCGCCCTTCCCAATCGGTGGTGCCGATTTCATCAGGTAGATCGACCGATTGCTCCACGCGCACCAGCGTCTCGCTGTCCGAAGCAGTGAGATACCTGGCGATGGTGTTCAACTCGATGGCAGGCAGACCAAAGGCAGCGGCGTTGAACCGCATCAGGAAGTTGGGCGCTCGGGCCGTCGAGACCACCTGAATGGCGAAGTCGGCTTCATCGGGTGGCGGCGGCTTTTGTGCATCCGGGCTGTGGTAGCCCATCGTGGTCGGCTTCGGATACATGCCTTTGATCGCCGCCCCTAGACCTGTCTTGGCCTTGTCGTTCATGAAATCGAGCAGCGGCTGATCGTACGTGTTGTTGTTCTTCCGCAGCGTATTCGCCGCATTGAAGGCAGTGTAGTCGGCAAAGGATTTGAACATGGCCTGTGGATCGACCGACGTATAGGTGCCGCCAGAGTTGCCGTCGAACCGCGCTCCCATGTTGATGCCATGTTGACCACCCGAAACGCTGCCGAACGGAGCACCGTTGCGGAAGCCCCAGTCAAGTTTGGTGTCGAACTGCTTGAACTGTGGCCCCAGACTACCCGAGAACGAATAGTCGCCTCCGGCACCCACCTTGACGCCGCCCGCCCCGGCACTGATGGAGATACTGAAGTACCCATCGCCGCCGTGGGTGAACAGGGCGTTTACAATCGCATTGCTGGAGAGCAGCGAGCCGGCATACTCGCCAATACTGAACAGGCCCAGCGGATCCGTGTGATTGACAGGATCATTATTCACGAAACGATAAAGATTGGTATCACCGCCACTAAAGCCGAGCGGGTCTTCCGATACGAATCGCCCCTGGTTGGCGTCATAGAGCCGGTTGCGAAGGTCATAGAGATCAAACTCGCTCAGGTATTCCCGACCGGTGAAGCCAAAGAGATCGCCGGCGCTCGGGTTGGTTTCGTTCAGAATCTTTCCAAAGCTGTCGTACTCCCGATGGTTGATGACCTGGCCGGTGGAGTTTGTCAAATCGCGGACGCTACCAAGCCGATCCGTCAGGTACCATTCGGTGGCGGTGGTGCTGGTATCGCGGGCCAGCAGTTCATCCAGCCCGCCATAGAGATACCGAGTGACCGGTGTGTTTACGGAGTAATCAGCCCACGGGTTGCCGCCTGCATAACTGGTGGACGTGACATTGCCATCGATCTCGTACGCAACCTTTTGTCCGAAGACATCGTAGGTGAGATACGACTGGTTGATGATGTTACCGTCTGCATCGGTCTTGAAGATCGATTCAACCTGGTTGCGAGCGTTGTACTTCAGTGCGGTGACCGTGCCGGTGCTGCGCTCTGTCCTGGTCTGCATGCGACCGTCGGCATCGTAGGCGTAATCGAAGCCGTCATCGCTAATCAACTGATTCAAGGCATTGTAAGTGCGTCCGCCGCCCTGCCGGTTGCCCATGACATCATAGCTGTAGTTCTCCTGTGAGCCGGCACTACGCTGTGTACTCAGCAGTTGCCCCAATGCATCGTAGCTGTAATTCAGCGTGACGCCATTCTCTGTCGCTTGCGATACCCGGCTCAACGCATCGTACTGGTAGCTATACTGGGCCAGCGTGGAATTGCTCGCATCACGATGGGTGATGCCGGTGATGCGTCCCAGGGTATCGTAGGAGTACTGGCTGGTGCCCACCTTCTGAGTGCCAGTGAGGTCGGCATAACGGGTGACGATATCGGGTTGATCATCGCTGTTGAACGTGGTGTAGAGCCGTACCGATGTCAGCTGATCGCCCTGCCAGGTGCGGCTGATCATTCGGTCGCGGTCATCGAAGGTTGAATCGACCCGGGCATTGAAGTTGTCGCGGGTTTGTATCAATCGTCCAGCAGCATCGTAGGTAAAGAATAGCGTGCTGCTGGGAGCCTGCGAGACGTCGATGAACTGCTGCGAAACTAACCGATCCGCCGCATCGTAGGTGAACTCGTAACGGCCAGCCCTGTTCGTGGCTTGCTGTAATCGACCAGCGGCATCGTAGGTGAAGGAACGGACATCGGTCTGGATGCCATCTCTGGCCGTTTGCGAGATGATGTTATCAACTGCATCGTACTCGTATTCCATCACCTTGCCGCTGGCATCGACCGTGCGCATCAGCATGCCCATCTCGTCGTATTCATACTGATCGAACAGGCCGCCCGGATTAGTGCGACGGATCATGCGCCCTGCCGCATCATAGGTAAATACCGAACGCTGATGGGCGGCATCCACGATCGCCGTCCGCTGGCCGACCCTGTTGTATTCGAAGGTGTTGCTGTTGCCGGCCGTATCGGTCATCCGAGTCAGCATGCCAGATGGGTTATACTGCATGGTCGTTCGCTGACCAAGCGGGTCGATCAGCGCCGTGACGTTGCCTGCCAGGTCGAACTCGGCTTGCTGCGTCTGCCCGGTCGGATCGGTCATCTTGAACAACCGGCCCATGGAATCGTACGAATACAGTGTGGTGCGGTTCTGTATATCGGTGATGCCAGTGGTGTTGCCGGCAAGGTCGTAGGTGTACTGGATATGTACACCGCCCGGCTGATCGGACCGCTGCAGGCGGTTGCGACTATCGAACGTGTTAGATACCACACGGCCGATGGCATCGGTCACCTGGGTGAGGTTACCGACTAGATCGTAGCTGAAGTGTGCGGCCTCATTCAGATGGTTGATCTTGGCCGTTACACGGTTGAGTGCATCGTATTCATACCGCAGCTCATGGTTCAGCGGATCGATGATCCTGGTGAGATTACCCGCGGAATCGTACTCGTAGCGGGTGGTATTGTTAAGAGCGTTTTTGATGGAAGTGAGCCGACCCAGGGCATCATACGTGTACCGGGTCGTTTCGTTCATCGTCGTTTCAGCGGTAACGTTGCCAGCTCCATCGTATTCGTAACTGGTCACGAGCCCGGCAGGGTCGGTCTTCGAGAGAAGGCGACCATCGGCCCGGTACGTGAAGTTCACCGATCGGTTTTCCGCATCGGTCTGGCGAATAATCTGGCCGTTGGCATCGTAGACGACTTCGGTAATGTTTCCCATCGGGTCAATCACCTTCCGCAGCCGATTGGCATTATCGACTTCGTAGCGGGTGATGTTGCCCAATTGATCGATCTTGCTTTCCAGACGATCGAGATTGTAGGTGTAACGAATACTCGAACCGTCAGCGAAGTTCACACGGGTGGCCCGACCGATGGAATCGTATTCGTAGGTGGTGATGAAACCAAGCTCATCCCTGGCAGAGATGATAAGCCCCTGGGCGTTGTACTGGTAGTACCGCCTGGCCCCATCGGCATACGTGGTGACGGAGGGACGCGTGAAAGCACCCTGGTATTCGTACGTCGTCACCCGACCGAGTGCATCGGTGTACCTCACGACACGGCCCATGCTGTCCCGTTCCATTCGGCTGATGTCACCGAGGGCATTGACCTGTCCTACCATACGGTGCTGATCATCGTACAGGAGAGTGCTGACCCGGCCCTGCGCATCCGCAACAGTGTTGATGCTGCCAGTGGACGTGTACGTGACGCTGTAGCTTTTGCCGAGCGGATCAAGCATTGAAGTGATGCGGTTCTCCGCATCGAACTCGCGAGTGACAGCGCTGCCTGTCGGGTCAATCGCCTTGGTCTGATTGCCCCGGCTGTCGTACTCGTAGCGATAAATGTTGTTCAAGCTATCGCGAACGCTAAGCAACTTACCGGTATTGCTGTACGTCAGTGTGGTTGGGTTGCCGAGCGGATCTGTGACGGTCTCGCTGTTAGCGTTTTGATCATAGGTACTGGTGGTGCGTTTGCCGTCGGCATCGATATAGGCTGTGATGCGGCCCTGGGCATCATACTCGGTGCGCATCGCCTGGTTGCCCCGCGGATCGAGCACCGTCTCCAGGTAATGCGCAGGGGTACTGCGGTACGTCATTGTGCTGGAGATATTCTCCTGATTATCGATACGGATCAGGTTGCCAGCGGTATCGTAGTTGTACTTCACTGCCTTGCCGGCCGGATCAACAATGCGGGTGATGCGGCCTGCAGCGTCACGCTCAAACCGAATCGCTGAACCATCGGCAGAGAAGATGCCATCGGCTCGGAAGTTCACCGTGTTGCCCGACGGGTCGACAATCTGTCGCAATCCCTCGTCCTGGTTGTAACGGTAGATGGTGCCATCCGTCAGAGTCAGGTTGTAGTCGTTGGGATTGTAGGAGCCACCCAGGATGTCGAAAGGTCGAATGAAGGTGCCATCGTCCCGCTTGATATAGAGATCGCCATAGTAATTCCCCGGCTCGGTGAGCGTATCGAGTTTCTCCTGCACGCCCGGGTCTGCCACGAAGCGAGGCTTCCAGTAGGTAGTGCCGAAGAAGGGAATGGTGATGGGCACCGGGTCGAATGTGAAGCCGACCCGCTGGCCGCTGGGCGTGGTGAGGAATACGCGAGTGCCCGTCTTGAACGGAGCATCGATGGGACCGAAGAACCCCTGAGCGATGTTGGAAGGCACGGTCTCGCGAATGCGGGCGTCGGCAAAGCCTAGTCTCCAGCCATAACCGAAGTCGCCGCTACGGGTGGCATCCAGCGTATCGTAGGAGCGGAACACCGAGATCGGAATTCCCGCCAGCGGCAGCGACATATCCGTGAAGCTGAGGGCGAACCGTCCGAGCTTGAGTTCGCCTTCCACGTTGACGATGATTTCGCGGAAGCCCAGTTCGCCTGTCGTCTTCTGAGCGACCACGCGAATGCGGTATTGATCGTTAGCCAGCAGCGTCGGGTCAAAGCTGGCCAGGGTGCTGTTGAATACTTGACCTGAACCCGTGGCGATGGTTTGGAATGTATTTGAACCCACGGGGGCGATCATCACCCGCCAAGTGCCGATATTCGTCCCACTAATCGTGCCCGTCACATTCACCTGATCGGTGATGATGGCATCAGCCACGGGTGATGAAATGCCGACGTTGATCCCGCTATTGGTCGGGTCTTGTTCATAGACCACCTGGAGAATGCTCGTGGTGGTGCCAACGTTCCCCACGGCATCGCGGGCAGAGGCAACGACATCGAAGTTGTTGATCGCCACCGGAGTATAGAACGCCGTGCCGTCGGCATCGAGCGGGATCGATTGTCCTTCGACGGTCAGGAACAAGTCAGTAACGGCAACATTATCCGTGGCAGCGACTCGAATCACCACCCCCCCACCATAGGGCAACGGGTTCTGCGAAAAGGTGATGGTGACCTGCGGTGCCTGCGTATCGGCAGTAACACTCAAGGTGAACTGCTGCTCAGTCGTGCCGCCGCGACCATCGCTAACACGGACATGCACTGCGGGAGTGCCGAGCGCGGGCGTATCCCAGGTGATGCTGCCAGTGGAACTCACAATCATGCCGCCCGGGCCTTCGAGCAGTAGATAGCTGAGTGGATCGCCATTGGGATCATTGGCGATGAGGTCGTACCGATAAGGCTGGCCGAAGCTGACCTGGGTGATAGGCTGTGAGGTGATTACCGGTACCTGATTGACACCCACCGTGATGGTGTAAACCTGCTGTGCCTTCAATCCGGCAGTGTTTTGCACTTCGACGATGACGACGTGCACTCCAACCTGCCCGGTATTCGGTGTCCAGGTGAGTAGACCACTGCTGGCATTCAAATTCATGCCGGTGGGGCCAGATTGCAAGCTGTAGGTGAGTGCCAACCCCTGCGGATCGCTGGCATTCAATTGATATTGATACTGCGCATTCACCGAACCCAGGAGCGGTGGCCTGGAACTGATGAGCGGCGGCAGTGTGATCGGTGTGGCACTAACCGACACCGCAAAATTCTGTCGTGTCTGGCCACCTTGGCCGTCGCTCACCTCGACGGATACGGTTTGCGTGCCTGCTTGCGAAGCCTCTGGTGTCCAAGTTAGGACGCCCGTGGCGGCATCGATGCCCATCCCTGCCGGGCCTTGCAGTAGCGTATAGTTCAGTTCATTCTGCTCGGCATCCACCGCCAGAAGCGGATAGCGATACTGCTGGCCAACGATAGCGAGCGTTAATGGCGAAGAGATCACCAATGGCGGCGTGTTGGCGCCTCGCACGTTCAAGGTGAATTGGCGATTCGCTGTGCCGAGCAAGCCGTCTTGTACCTGCACCGTGAAGTTCGCCACGCCCACTTGATCGAACCGTGGTATCCAGCGGATTAGTCCAGTCGTGGCATCAATCGACATGCCATCGGGTGCATCCTGAAGGCTCCAGAACAGTTGATCGCCATCGGCATCGGAGACTGTCGGCGTGAAGCGGAACAGCCGACCCGCGCTGGCATCACCAGGGCTTGCAGCCAGGAACACGGGCAGCGTGTTGCCCTCCATGCCCAGAACAGTAATAGTAAACGATTGCGTGGCGGTGCCGCCTTGCCCATCGCTAACACGGAGAACCACTTCTCGTTCGCCTACGGTGCTGGGAGTATAGGTCAGCAGCCCTGTATCCGGATCAATCACCATCCCTGATGGCATCGTCACCAGTTGATAGCTCAATCGATCCGCTTCCGCGTCGGTGGCCAGAACCTGGTAGCGATAGGGGCTATTCACCCGCACCCGAGTGGGTGGCATACTCAAAATAATGGGGTTCGTATTGGGTAACGAGCCTGAGACCGTGATAGTAAAGAGCTGGATCGTCTCCGCCCCCTGGGCATCGCGCACCCGAATCTGCACCGGCACCGCACCCAGTTGGGCTGCAGCAGGTGTCCAATCGAGCATTCCCGTTGTGCTGTCAATACTCATTCCAGCAGGCGGTGTCTCCAGGCTGTAAGTGAGCGCATCATTCTCGGCATCTATCGCCTCCACCAGATAGCGATAAGGCCGATTGACAGCGGCCAAGAGTACCGGCTCGCTGATGAACACCGGGGCGGTATTGGGCGATGCGACAAGGATTGTGAACGATTGCAGCGCCACCTTGCCTGCGCCATCACGCAGCCGGACGACGACTTGCTGTGGTCCCAGTTGCCCCGCTTCCGGCACCCAGGCGATGCTTCCCGTCAGCCGGTCAATCACCATGCCATCGGGGCGTTGGGGAAGGTCGTAAAAGAGTGCGCCTTCACCCAGGCCACGCACATCGTAACGATACGTTTGGCCTATCGTGCCACCCGTGACCGGATCGCTTACGATAGTTGGTGAGTTCTGGACAATGGGATCAACTTGTACACCGAAGTCGATACCCGAACTGATCTGTCCCGGATTCAGTTGCAGGTTGTACGTGCCCGAACCAGTGGGGTAAGTTTGTCGCCACCCCAGTTGCTCCGCGATGCGAACCTTGTGATCACCTGGCACTACATCAGCAATCTCGTATCGTCCGGTAACATCGCTGATAGCCGATGGCTCGCTGGCATCGAAGCGCTTATTGTCGTTCTCATCGAGATAGACTCGGAAGTTGGGCACCGGACCATCACTCTGGGCACGATTGATCTGCAGGAACCAGTTGTCGGTGGCGGTGCGGGTGCGAACTGCTTTGCCTGGGTTGCCTGTGGCATTGTTGAACATCGAGAAGCCAAACGTAATCGGCCCGCCAGTGCTCGTGAAATTAGGCTTGATGCCAGTGGCACTCGGAGGATCGACGGCAGCCAGGGGATTGGTGTCGAAATCATTGGCCGTGAGTGTGCCGGTCTTGTTGAGCCAGACATCGACGCCGCCTTGCCCCGCCCCGAAGCCGAGATAAGCCTTGACGCCATAATAGCGAACACCGTCTTGTTCCAGATAGAGAATCGCTCCGGTGGAATCGGGGCCTTGAAAGAAAACGGATATCTGCTTGAAATCGATGGAGACATTCAGCGATTGAATGGCCCCCTGGGTGCTCGGATTGTAGACGGCATTGAGGTTCAGATTGCCGCTGACGAGAACGTCGCCGACCCGCAGGTAGTGGAACCCTTCGCGCATGGCATCGGGGTTGCCGCCTCCCGTATTCTGGAAAAAGCCGATGTCGCCGCCATCAAGCGAGGGATTGCCATCTTCGTACAGGGTGACAGCCGATGTCCAGTTGGCGTTATCGAACTCGGTATCGTCGTAAAAGATGGTGCTTGCCGGGTGTATATTCACAGTGACATCGAACGAGCCGATGTTATCGTCATAGTTGCCCGGCGTCTTGCTGGAAGCGAAGCGTGGTCCGCCATCAGGCAAGCCGATAAAGAGCCGTGTCGCACCGGTGGGAGCAGTGAATCGCTGCGGGACACCACTACTCGGCAAACCAAGTGATGTCTGCTTGTTCGTGTAACCATCGCCAATATAGAAGACCTGGCCGAGCGCGGGAGCGAGTGTCTTGAACTTGCTATTGCCGCCAGCATTGTCATCAAAGTTCAGAGTGGCCGGCGCGGTACCGCCAGCAGGGTTCTCATCGCCCAGGAACACACCAACGAGTGCCCCGATATACCCGCGATACCCCGAAATACCGCCAATTGCCGGCGTACTGTTGATGGTAGTGGAAAATCCCCCCCGGTCGCCATCGGGCTCGACATTGAAATTGAGCGCATCGACGCCATTGACGATCCCACTTGCCTTGAAGGTGAGGACTTGTCCCGGGTTCACCGAAACCTGCTGCGGTTTATTCTCGACCGAGAAGTTTGCACCGCTGCCGCCGGTACGCAGCAGTGGGAAGTTGGGATCATTGGTGCCGATCGGCGGAATGTTTACATCGGAGCGGCCCGCCAGGAAGATGGCATCGTGCGAGTTGACCGATAGCTGATGAGTCACCGTACCGCTGGAGTTGGGGCCATCACCGCCGATATCATTGAAGACATTACCGCGAATGATAGCTGCCGGCCCCGCCACGATGGCGAGAGTGAAGTGCTGCCCGGTTACTCCGCCCCGGCCATCGTCAGCTTCAATTGTTACAGGATAGTTGCCTGGGCTATACGAGTCGGTGTTCCACTGGAATAGACCCGTGGAAGAATCGACACTCATCCCCACGATATTACTGGTGAGCCGATAAGTGATCGTATCGTTATCGGCATCAATCGCATTTGCGTCATACTGGTACAGCTGCCCAGCCACGATGCGTAGCACCGGATCGGTGACAAAGAGCGGGGCATGGTTTGTTCGATTGTTGCGGATGTTCAGCGTGTAGGCCTGATCCACCGTGCCGCCCTGGCCATCGCTGACTCTCACGATGATCGTGTGTTCGCCCAGCGTCTCCGGCGTCGGCATGAAGCTGAGCAATCCCGTTGCAGAGTCGATAGATGCATTGCCAACGCCTTGCACCAGGGTGAAGTTCAGCACATCAAAGTCGGCATCGAACGCCTTCACCGGGTAGCTATAAGGCTCATCTACATAGGCATCGACGACCGGCACACTGGTGATGACGGGTGGTCGATTGGGTACCGTTCCCACACTGAGCGTGAAGGCCTGCTCACTTGCTCCACCCCACTCATCGCTGGCTTGCAGAATCACCGAAACATTGCCGGTAAAGTTGGCTGGTATGGGCCAAGTGACATTGCCGGTGACCGAGTCAACCGTCATCCCGCCCGGGAAGCTCAGCAAACGATAGCTCACTGTATCGCCGTTGGCATCTCTGGCCTGCGCGGCATAGCTCCACGTTCTCCCCGGCGGCACAAGCGTGCTCGGCTGCGTCTCGAACACGGGCACCTCGTTCGCCAGCGAATAGACCTGCACACTGTAGGAGAATGGCTTACGGAGCGGGTTATGGAAATGGATGGTGCGTGGTCCGGTCGTCGCGCCGGGATTCAAGCGGTTGTCTGTGAGTGTGCTGCTGATGTTGAAATAGGCTCGCCCATCAGGCAAGTAGCCATCCGCATCCTGGGGGATGATGCTCGCATCCGAAACGCGATCCAGCACCACCAGCATCGGCCCTCGTAATGGAGTGCTGCCTGCATGTCGCAGTGACAAAGAACTGTAAAGCTGAAGCCCTTGCTGCTGAAAGCTGGTGCGGCCATATTCCGGCACGATGCTGGTGCTGACGTTTACCAGCTTGGTGAAGTCGATGGTCTGTGCATTGGTCTGCCGGACTTCTTCTTGAATCGTTGCCGAGGTGGGACTGAGGCCGATAACCGTGTTCACCTTCACGCACGAAATAGTGACGTTACTCTGTGTATCCCCGTCGTTATTGACTAGCCGCAGTACAAGTCGGCCTGTCGAACCGGGAACCAGACCGGCGAGATTAACCGTCACCTCGCCTGTCGCGGTGGTAACGCCAGGGGCGATGGCCGGGTTCAGCCCTTCGGTGAGATTCAGAAATGCATCACGCTCCTGGGCAATGGGCAGTACCAGCGATTGGCCTCTGCTATCAACGAAAGCAATCTCGAACGCATCACGCAGTTGAGCCGTTGCAGTCGCATCGAACTGAGGCAGCGAGTATTCCACCGTCAGGGTGGCACTATCCTGCAAGGGAACGACAAAGTCATGCGAGAGCGTAACAAGGAACGAATCGCCTTCGCGGATTGTCGCTGACCCGTTGCTCGCCGTCACCCGGCCCTTGCCAGCCGTGGTTCCACCGAACTCTTCGACAATCCAGCCAGTTAACAGATCATCAAAGCAAACACTCCCCGTTACTGGTTCATAGATGATGGTAATGGGTACAGTGCGGGTGTTGCCTGCCACATCGGTGGTCTTTACCGTAAACAGATTATTGCCCGGCGTCAGATTTAAATCAGTCAGGCTGTATGCACCCTGAGCGTCCGCCGTGGTGGTTTGACTGGTGCCGACGAGTTCGATTAAGGCGCTGGGGTCCGCCTGCCCTTCCAGTGTAACGATCGAGAGCGAGGTCTTGAGATCACCCACTGGGGCTGTATCCGAGCCGGCAGCCAGGTTCACCGTCAGGCTGGCGTCTGATTTGAGTACAAACGGCACCTGATACATTGTGGAAGCATTGCCGAACTGGTCGCGAGCCCGGAGGTAAAGCGTGTGAGCGCCTTCACTCACGTTGCCGCCCGCCAGTTGATTGAGAAACGCTCGATCCAGCAGGAAGGTGCCATCGGATTGCAGCCGGGCGAGGGCGTTCGTGAAGGTAGTGGTTTGATCGAGTGAGGCCAGGAAGAGTGTGACCCGGCTTTGATCGGTCACGCTGCCCTGGATATCCACCAGTGAACTGATGGTGTCGTTGTTAGTCGTGCCACCGGGTGCGGTATCGGTTCGCAACCTGGCTGCAATGATCGGTGCATCAATATCGGGGTTGGTCGATCCTTGCGGAGCCTCCATCCTGAACCCTACCACGATGTCATCAAAATCCTTGTCGCCTCCGTTGAAGATGTCTTCAAAGCCGAAGCGATTGAAGCCATGCCAGTACTGATGGCCGAAATGATCCGGGTTGGCACCAGCGATGGAGAAGAATACTTGCGGGTTCTGTCTGGCAAGATTGTTCGGGTTTCGTCGCAGATACTCTGCCGTCGTATTGTTCTGCACGATGTAGAAGACGACATGACTGCCGGAGGGGAGGGTTACCCGCTTGGTAGCACCAACTGGCTGCTTGTTGCTGAAGAGCACTTGTCGGGACGGACTGTTGATCGCCTGGTAGGCATAGGCGGGGTCGCCTGGCAACACGCCATTGATGGCTCCGGTTTCGTCGTCGGCCAGGAAGAATCCCATCTCGTTCTTCAGCCCCGCGTTGCGGGCCGCAATGGTGTACGTGGTGGCAACAGTCTGTCCGATTCCACCCGGCATCGTCAGCACCGAACCACGGACAGGTTTGATGGCAAAGCTGTTATCGTTGAAGAGCCGTTTGACCGAGGAGACGGTGGCATCTTCCCAGCGAACCTGCACCGCATCGCCTGACATCCGATTGGTGAGCACCGCATCACGACGCTGTGGGTTGGCGGCATCGACGGAGAACAGCAGCAGCGGCGACTGCTTCGGCAAGTTATCGGGATTCGATGTCGCCCACTGTTCCAAGCTCCCCCGTTTCACGAGCAGATAGCCATAGATCTGGCCACCCTCGGCATTCCACTCTCGACTGCTGCCTACATTCGCCGTGCTTTGGAAAAGCACCTGAGCCCGCGAAGCCGCTGCGGTGGCATATCCCACTTGCGAAGGCAGCAAACCATCGATGCGTCCCTGCAGATCATCCACCAGATACAGGGCTAGTTCGTTGTTAGCCCCGGTGGCCTTGCCGTTCACCTTGAACTGCAGCCGAACCGTTTCCCCAACCACCCCCGGCACCTGGTAGAAATCGTTGGCCAGCACCACCCGATCTTCCAGCAACTCCACCAGCGGACGAAAACGCTTCAAGCTCTTGTTCGCAGAAGTACGGCGGAACGACATGACACACTCCAGATTAACGCTTGGGATCAGGCTGGCTCTTCAGCCAAGTCCAAACGAAGGTGTTCTCGCGAAGGGGTTTCCACAACGGTTCCATCGTGAAGGCCAGTTTCATCGTCTTCCACTGCTGCTCGTCGCAGGCCTTCCTGCTCTTCTGCAGCCAGGAGATCGCCTGGTCTTGAAATTGCTGAACGAGCTTGACCCTCTCGTCGCTACCCAGAGACACATCCTTGGCGGCGGTATCGGCATTGGTGGCAAAGACCATGGCAAGGAAGGCCTGCTGTTCGTGATTGAACTGTGGAAAGCGGCTGGCCTGTTCGCAAGCCGTCGCACTCTTTCGGAAGTTGCCCGCTTGTGCATGGTTGCTGGCGACGAACAGCGAGTAGAAATCTTTCTGGTCTGGCGGAGCGAGTTTCACCACGTCTTCGAAAGCGCTCGCGGCATCCTGATGCTGCTTGAGCATGGCCAGCATATTGCCTCGCGTACCCTGGGTTTCAAACAATCTGTCCCGCGCGGCCACGAAGTCAGGCTCGCGCTGCACTACCGGACGGATAATCTCGAGGTTAGCATCGAGCAGCTTCAGTGCCTGCGGCAACGCCTTCATGGCATTGGCCTGGTTCACGCGCAAGCCTGTCAGCGAGAGCATCACCCGCAGGTTCTGCTGATCTTCGGCATACAGCTTTTCCAAGCGATCCAGTGCCTGCTTGTAGTACTTCTCCGCCAGGTCACGCTTCTGCATGGAGGAATAGACCAGCCCCAGGTTCGTTTCCGTCTCTGCCACCTCCAGCGAATAGTTCACGTTGGTTATCCCACGTGCCTTTGCCTTCTGCAGTTCCTCGATGGAAAGCAGAAAGTACTTCTCCGCTTCTGCATACTGTCCGAGGCTTAAGTAGTTGGCTCCGATGTTATGCCAGCTCATGGCCAGCATGCGGATCAAGTTGGGGTTCTCCGGCATCTCTTTCAGCAGGTTCGATTGCATGCGGGCTGCCTGCTGATTGAGTTCCAGGTGTTCCTGACCATACTGATGCGTAGCCGCGCGGGTGTGAATGACATCACTCAGTTCGATGCGGGCCTGGCGATCCGCAGGCTCCTGCAGGATGATCTTGTTCCAGCCTTCCTCTGCCAACTGCAGGTTTTTGCGAGCGAGTTCCGTATTACCCAGAGCCATCAGCAGTCGGGCGGAGACGTAGTTGGCCCGTGCCACATCACGCATAACCTGCGGATCGTCACTGGTGGCACGAGTGACGACTTCCAGGAACTGTAAAAGCTCACGCTGTTGTTCGCGCCGCAATGCCTGTAGCTGCGGGATGTTGGCCCGATGCGGATCGTCCAGCTTGGCCAGCATCCGCTCCAGTGCTTCGCGGGCCTGGCGATAGTTGCGATCCGCGCGATCACGCTCATTGGCGGTGATCAGTAGTTCCGATTGCAACTTGCGTTCGTATACAATGGTGCCAATAACAAGAGCCACCAGAGAACACGCCAGCAGGCCAGCCAGTGAAGCGAGCGCTGGTCGTCGTCTCGCCCAACTGATGACCTTCACCACCGGGCCGGCAGGACGCACCGTGATAGGTCGCTTATCCAAATAGCGATCCAGATCATCAGCCAGCGCTGCGGCTGTCGGGTAACGCGCTGCTGGCTGCTTGTTCAAACAATGCAGGCAAATCGTCTCCAGATCACGTGGTAGCCGAGGTCGCAGCTTGCTGGGAGACAGCGGCGGCAGCGTCTGCACTTGCACCAGTGTCTCCGCTATCGTCTCGCCTCGGAATGGCGGTCTACCAGTGAGGAGTTCATACAGGATTGCCCCCAGCGAATAAACATCCATCGCTGGAGCATGTTCCAGGTGCTGCTTTAACCCTTCTGGCGCCAGATAACCGGGTGTGCCCAGTACCGTGCCTGTCTCGGTAATGCCTTCTACTTCCATCCGCTTGGCCAGGCCAAAGTCAGCGATCTTGACTTCGATATTCCGCAACGGCCGGCCTTGTCCATCCCTGGCGACCACGACGGGTTTCACCAGCAGAACGTTTGAAGGCTTTAAATCCCGATGCAGAATCCCCTGCCGATGTGCATGATCCACCGCCCGGGCCAGTTGCATCACCAGCCGGGCGCTATCTTCGAAATGTTGTGGCTGATTGCGAATGACAGCTGCCAGATCGCCCCCTGCCAGGTATTCCAGCGCCAGAAAGGCACGGCCCGATTCCTCCCCCACTTCATGAATCTGCACGATCTGCGGATGCTGCAATTGGGCCAGCATCGCTGCTTCGGAGGTAAACCTCTCCGCATGAGCTGGGTTGAGGAGCCGGCGGTCTTGAATGATCTTGAGCGCCACCGCCCGCTGTAACTTCTGATCCCAAGCCCGGTAGACGATGCCCATGCCACCCTCACCGAGTTTGTCTTGCAGCAGATAGTGAGCGACGAGCTTCGGCATGCTGGCAATAGGCGAATCGATGCTGCCAGTTACTGCCTGTGGATGATCGTGGACGGTAGAAATGAGTGGAAACGCAGCATACAGCCGGTCACGAAGGGCAATGATATCCGCTTCCACGGTGATTTCGGGATGAGTTTTCAGTCGCAGCGTATCCACCAGTGGATCATGAACGGCTGTCTCCGCCATTGCTTTCACACAGTGGGAACAGTCGAGCACATGGTCTTCCAAAGCCCGGCTTGCATCTTCCGGTAGCAAGCCGAGCGAGAAATCCACAAGCTGTTGCGAGGGGGGACAATCGAGACGCACCATGTCAGTGTCCAACTGCACGAGGAGAAATCATCGCACAGACTAACACAGTAGAAGATGCGCAGGTGGGGTGAAATCTGTCAGATAATGAGGATTTTCTGTTCCACTAGTCAATCAAGCCAGCTATCTCTTGACGTAACTGCCGAAGGACTCGCGATTTAGCGAGATAGACCATATTGACGGTGATGCCCAATTCCCTGGCGACATCCTCGGCAGAACGGCCCTCCACCACATTCTCCCAGCAGGCTCGCCATGTCTGCTCCGGGAAGCCATCCTTCATGAGTTGCAGTAGCCGATTGATGAGATACTGCCGATACTCGTCGTCATCTAGCGCAGGTTCCGAGACGTCGTAAACGTCACTATGCCAGTTGACCGCTTGATGATCAACCTTGCGTCGCCATTCGAGCGCCTTGTTGCGGATGACCGTGTGCAGCCAGCCATGAAAGTGTCCATGCTTGTTTCGGTGAAACTCCGGCAGTTTGCGATACAGGAGCATGAACACTTCTTGGAGCAGGTCGCTTGTTTCGGTCGTCGGGATGTTCATCTTCTTCAGCCAATGAAAGAAGAGGGGTGTGTACAAATCGACGAACCGTCGCCAGGGTTCCTCCGCCTGCGGAAGGGTCAGTTTCTCCAGAAGACTCATGGGGGTAACAAGCATTGAACCATGTTAAGGGGAGGCTGTGCAGAATGCAATCGTCCATCTGCATGCTCATGGCTGCTACTGAACCACAGGATAGTTACCAGAAAGCATCCCCGTTCGCTCCCGCTGCCTGCCCTAATCCATCTCCAGGCAACTCCGTTGCAGATGCTTGAGCTTGATTGGATCGTGGCCTGCTACGGACTTGGGCAGGAACAGAATCGCCTCCTGAATATCCGGAGCCAGCTACAGCAGGATCATGATCTGACTGATGCATGCCAGACTCACCATGCCCAAGCGGGCCAGTTCCGCGTAGTCCTTGACCACGCCGGTTACCACCAACCGCACGAAGTGATGAGCGAGTGTGGGGGATGCGACCTGCGGGTAGAGCAGGGGACCTCTACCCTAGTGTAATATTCTGCATTCCATTGTGGGATTTGCGCACTCACCCTATTTCTTTCATGAGTTTGCTTGCCTGAGTAGCATCCTGTTGCGCATAGATCTCCGTCACACTTAAATGTTGTTGCCCCAGCACAGCCCGGGCAGCCTCTATGCCATGCGTCCTTCGAATCTCTGTAGCTAGGGCATGCCGAAGTTGATGGGGAAACCAGTGAGGAACCTTGGCACGCTCAGCGGCAAACCGCACTGCCCGGTAATATGACTTGGGGCCGTATGAGTTCTTGAAGCGATCACTGAGCTTGTGTTTGGCGCGTGATACCTGGGAAGGCTGGACTTTGGACTTTCTATGGCGACGGAGTTCGCGATAGCGATAGACCATGGATCTCCTGGGACTGAAGACCGTTTCATCCGGTTTGCAATCCCTCAGATACGGTTCAAGGACTTCCTGCGCCTTCTTACCGATGGGGACGATTCGCACGTACTCGAGATAGCCAGTCTTGTGATGAACAGGCCGGTATTGCCAGATCTCTCCACTACGATCAATATCGCAGGGTCGCATGGTACAGACCTCGCTTGACCTGGCTCCTGTGTAGCGTTGAAAACGGATCATGCCAGCTACATGATGTCCGACAAACTGCAAAGTCTTCTCGACAATGTCATCGGAGACGGGAAGTACTTTCTTGCTCTCCTTGGCATTGGAACGGCCTTTCCTTAGCCCTTCGACTGTCATGAGCGACTGATGGACCGTAACAGGTATTAGCTCATTACTGGTTGCCCACTTAAAGAGACGACGAATGATGTCCACGCGTGTGTTGACAGATCGTCGTGAAAGGGTTTCGGCGAGATGAGATTGGATTGCCTTCAGCGCCAGTGGACCGAACCTAATTGCAGTCGTTTTTCCGTACATGGCACGCAACCCACGCAGCGCCAGTTTGATTTTCGTTATTTCGGACGGAGATCGCTGGTAATAGGTCTCACAATGCTTGAGATACCCCAGTATCAGTTCGTTAACTGAGGGATTACCAGTGGTCTGGCTGACCATTGTGTTTGGCTGAGTTGTGTCAGTAGGAATTGACCCTCGCTGTAACCATTCACCGAGTGTTCGTTTGTAGTTTGCATGGCTCGCTGGAGTGTCATGCAGACCCAGGTAGTGGTATTTGCCATTGAGAACAACAACAGCCTGCCCAGTAGACTTGTGCAGACGGTAGGATGGTATTTTCTTGGTGCGATTCATGGTCGAGGTCCTGCCGTGAAATCAAAAAGAGGTAGTACTACCTTTTTTTGAGGTCTTCAGGCCGCACTCTCGACCATCGAGAGGTAAGTGGAACTACTTTCGGCGTAACGAGTTAGGCGAAAGCCGCCCGTGGGATTTGAACCCACGACCCCCGCTTTACGAAAGCGGTGCTCTACCGCTGAGCTAGGGCGGCACTACTATACAGGACTTTCATCACTATAGCGGGTTCACGCGGCTTGGGAAGATGGTGCTTGCATCGCACCATGTACCCCGGTACGCTCGCCTCCACGATATCACCTTGAGGTTACTTCATGAGTTGCAAGATTGCTTCAGGTCTTTTCTGTTTACTTCTGGTTGCCACTCCGCTGTTCGCACAAGGTGCGAACGTTAAAACGGTTGCGTTCGATAGCCCATCAGTGGGACGCAAGATGAAGTACAACATCGTCTTGCCCGCAAACTACGAGAAATCGAGCGACCACTATCCAGTGCTCTATCTCCTGCATGGCCTGACCAGTAATTACACCGCTTGGTCCGCGATGAACGTACCTGTCTATGCCGCTCAATACGACCTCATCGTCGTGATGCCAGATGTTGGCAACACCTGGTACGTCAACTGGGCTAAGACTGAAGGAGATCAGAAGAACAACTGGGAAGACGCCATCGTCAAGGATCTCATCGGATATGTGGATACTACCTATCGCACCATCGCCCGTCGCGAAGGGCGAGGTATCAATGGATTGTCGATGGGTGGATTTGGCGGGTTGATGCTGGGACTCAAGCATCCGCAGCTGTTCTGCACCGTTGGCAGTCACAGTGGCGCAGTCGCTTTTGCCAGGTCATTCGCTGAAAGGCTCCGCAGCGGTGCTGAAGCTCGACCCAGCCGAGAACCATCGACAATACCCGATAAACGAATCGGCATCGAAAACTTCAGCAGCCAGTCGGAACGCACACCCAGGGGAAGCATCTTTACCAAGCCAGAAGAATGCGATGCGTACGATCCATTCCAGTTGGTCCTCAAACTGCCCAAAGATATGTGGCCCCACCTTTACTTTGATTGTGGTACGGAAGATCGACTCATCACCAGCAATGTAGCATTCATGAAAGTACTGACGGACAACAAGATACCATTTACCTTTGCTCAAAGTCCGGGCGGTCATGTACCCTCGTACTGGGCTCGAGAAGTTGGCAACTCGATGGCTGCCCAGTACGCAGCCATGAAAAAGCAATTGGCTTCGCTGAAAAAGGATACTCCTCTGAAAACCCGATGAGATACGCCTAAATAACTAGGTTCTGGCTGTACACCTATCATCCACTGCTTAACATAAGCTTCACGTTACTCCCCCTCTCTTTTGTGAGACTTCACCATGACGTTGTGGAAACATCTGCGTCTGGGAATAGCAGTTGCCAGCATGGCTGTACTTGGTGCAGCCAGTTTGGTGAGTGCCGACCCGGATACGACGATGACTCGGCTGATCACCCAGCCTGCCATCAGTGCCAAGAACATTGCTTTTGTGTATTCTGAGGATCTTTGGGTTGCTGATCTGGACGGCAAGAACCCTCGCCGCCTGACCAGTGATACTGGTGTGGAATCAAACCCGGTTTTCTCACCCGATGGTCAGACCATCGCCTTTAGCGCCCAGTACGATGGCAACACCGATGTGTTCACCATCCCCGTGACTGGCGGCACACCCACCCGGCTCACCTATCACCCCGGCCCCGATGTCGTCCGCGGCTTCACGCCCGACGGCAAAGTGCTGTTCATGTCAAATCGCAACGTGTACAGCAACCGTCATGCTCAACTCTTCACCGTCGATCTCAAGGGTGGCATGCCCACGCAGTTGCCCATTCCCTGGGGTTTCGAGGCCAGCTACTCGCCCGATGGCGAATACATCGCCTACACGCCGGTGCGTGATGCCACGGCCCAGTGGAAGAACTACCGGGGCGGCACTCACTCCCGCATCTGGATCTACCGGGTGAAGGACCACGAAGTCGTCGAAATCCCCCAGCCCAAGGATCGCTGCAACGACATGGATCCGAACTGGGTGGGCAACACCATCTACTTCAAGTCGGACCGGGCCGGTGAATACAACATCTTCACCTACGATCCGGCGACGAAGGCTATCGCTCAGCAGACTAAATTCACCGACTTCCCGGTACTTGATCTGAGCGTCGGTGCTGGCAAGATCATCTTCGAACAGGCAGGCTACCTGCACACGATGACACCAGGCCAGACCGTCACTCAACAGATTCCTATCAGCATTGCAACCGATAGCGTCGAAGCCCGTGCACGCTTCGCCAAGGGCAGCAAGTATGTGCGTGGTGCCAGCATCTCCCCCAGCGGCGCTCGTGCTGCCATCGAGTTCCGTGGTGAAATCGTAACCGTACCCGCCGAAAAGGGCGAGCCACGCAACATCACCAACACCGTGGGCACCCACGAACGCGATCCGTCGTGGTCGCCTGATGGCAAGACCATTGCCTACTTCTCCGATGCCAGCGGCGAGTATGAACTGCACCTGGCTCCTCAGAACGGCAAAGGTGAAGTGAAGAAGGTCAAGGTCACCGGTTCGGGCTTCTACTCGAACCCGGTCTGGAGCCGCGATTCCAAGAAGATCCTCTTCAGCGACAACTCGCAGACCCTGCATCTGCTCGATGTCGAAAGCGGCAAGCAAACCAAGGTCGTGGAACCGAAGTATGGCTTCGGTCGCGGAGTCAAGACGAGCAGTTGGTCGCCCGACAACAAGTGGGTGACGTACGCCATCGATACGCCGGCTCGTATCGCTCAGGTGTTCGTCTACTCGCTGGAAGAGAATAAGTCCTACCCCATCACCGATGGCCTGAGCGAAGCCACTGAGCCCACCTTCGATCTGAACGGGAAGTACCTCTACTTCCTGTCGTCGCAGGATACGGGCATGAGCAAGCACGGCTTCAGCCAGTCGGCCAGCGATGCCCGTCAGCCCCGCTGGTCGCTCAACCTCGTCACCCTCCGCAAGGATGTCGCGAGTCCTTTCCTGAAGGAGAGCGACGAAGAGAAGGGCAGCGGTGACAAGAAGGAAGACAAGCCCAAGGATGAGAAGAAGGACGAAGGCAAGGAAGCGAAGAAGGACGGCGACAAGAAGGACGAGAAAGCCGACAGCGAAAAGAAAGAGGAAAGCAAGGACGCTGGTGATGAGCGTGGCGCACGCATACGCCGGGCCATGGAAGCCCGACGGGCTGGCGGCGCAGCCGAGAAGAAGGAGCCATTCAAGATCGACTTCGCCGGTATCGACCAGCGGATCATCTCCTTCCCCATCAGCTCGGGCAACCTTAGCAACCTGCAAGGCGGCTCAGCCAACCAGCTCTTCTACCTCTCCCGCGCTGGCAGCGATGAAGGTCGTGGCGGTGGCCGGGGTGGTCCCGGTAGTGGCGCCTCCTTGATGCGCTACGACATCGAAAAGAAGAAGGCCGACACCGTGCAGCCGGTATGCATGAGCTATGAACTCACTCCCGATGGCAAGAAGCTCCTCTATGCCACGTCACCTGGCAATTGGTTCATCGCCAGCAGCAGTGGCGGCGGCGGTGGCGCAGCCATGGCTGCTGCAGCAGGTGGCCGCGGTCGTCCCGGTGGTGGTGCTCCCGCCGGCGGTGGCGACAGTGCCGGTGAAGGGGCAGGCAAGCTCAACCTCGATGCCATCGAAGTCCGCATGGATCCTCGTGCCGAGTGGAAGCAGATCTTCCACGAAGCCTGGCGCATCAATCGTGACTACTTCTATGACCCCTACATGCACGGTGCCGACTGGCCCGCCATCGAGAAGAAGTACGAGGTCTTCCTGCCTCACCTGACCAACTCGGGCGACCTCTACAAGGTCATCCGCTGGATGCTCAGCGAGCTGGCAGTGGGCCACAGTTACACCACTCCTGGCGAACGCCTCTATGACCGCAAGACCACGCCAGGCGGCCTGCTCGGTGCGGACTATGCAGTCGTCGATGGACGGTACCAGTTCAAGAAGATCTATGGCGGACTCAACTGGACCAACGACCTGCGTTCCCCTCTCACCGCTCCAGGTGTGGATGTGAAAGAGGGCGAGTTCCTTTTGGCCGTCAAGGGGGTTGACCTCAAAGCTCCGACCGAATTGTACTCGCTCTTCGAGAACACCGCCGGCAAGAGCATCGAGATCACCGTCGGCCCCAAGGCTGATGGCACGGGCAGCCGGGTGGTCACCGTCGAACCGCTCGGCAGCGAACTGTCGCTCCGCAATCGTGAGTGGATGGAGAACAACCTGAAGAAGGTGGCCAAGATCTCAGGCGGCAAGGTCGGCTACGTCTATGTACCCGATACAGCCGGCCAGGGCGTCGCCTACTTCAAGCGTTACTTCTTCCCCCAGATCGATAAGGAAGGGCTCGTCATCGACGAACGCTTCAATTCGGGCGGGCAGATCGCTGACTACTACATCGACATCCTCCAGCGGCCCTTCACTTCGTACTGGGCACCCCGTCACGGTGCAGACTGGCGTTCGCCCAGTGCTGCCGTGCACGGCCCCAAGGCGATGATCATCGACGAAGGTGCCGGCTCGGGTGGCGACATGCTGCCATGGATGTTCCGTAAGTACAAGATCGGGCCACTGGTGGGCAAACGCACCTGGGGCGGCCTGGTCGGTATCAGCGGCTACCCTACGCTGATGGATGGTGGCAACGTCACCGCTCCCGGCTTCGCCATCTGGACGCCTGATGAAGGCTTCACGGTGGAGAACGAAGGCGTGCCGCCCGACCACGACATCGACATCCTGCCCAAGGACGTCATCGCCGGTCGCGATCCGCAACTGGAGAAGGCTGTGGCCCTCGTCATGGAAGCGCTGGCCAAGAACCCCAAGAAGGTCGATCAACGGCCAGCGTATCCCCGCCGAGCTGCGAAGAAGGACGGCAACTAGGGAAGCAGCCCGATCCATATGCGAGTGTCGTCAAGAATCGTGTGACGAACACTCGCTTATGCCATAACAAGTGGGTTGATATCTCTGTTAAACAATAAAACCCAGGAGCTTGCTCCTGGGTTTTTATTCAATCAGCAATGTACTACGCTAGTGCTTTCTCGATGGCCGCAGTGTAAGCCGTTTTGGGCTGCAGGCCTGTCAGCTTATCGACCACCTGGCCACCCTTGAAGACGTAGACCTGTGGAATGGTGGTAATACGGAACTGGGCGGCAATATCCTGGGCATCTTCCACGTTCAGTTTGCCAACCACTACCTTGCCAGCGTATTCATCTGCCAGCGTTTCGATGGTTGGGGCCAGTCGAACACAGGGGCCACACCAGACAGCCCAGAAATCGACCACTACAGGCAGTGGGCTGTCGATTACCTGGCTCTGCCAGTTTTCCTGGGTCAGTTCAACTACATTCTTCGAAGCCATGAGTGGCTTTCTCCTGGAGTTTCAATGGAACACTGGCATTGTAGGCGCACTCCACAGTCAGGCCAAGTCAACGGGGAACTTCCTCAGCTTGGCACGGAGAAACAGCTTGCCAGCCAGAGCAAACGTGGGTATTGTCCCTGCCCGGAAATAAAGGTGGGAACATGTTCGAACAAGCCGCAGAGGCAATGAAGCCCATGATCCCGCTGCTTAGCCTGGCGGGTTCGACGGTTTCGCTGGGTGTTACCAGTTATTTCTGGTTCGTAAAGATGAACCGGGAGCGGCCCAGGCTGCTGTGCGAATCAATGGAGCATGCCTCTTTTATCGATCTGGATCGCGCCGAAGGTGATTTTCGATCACTTCACTTTCGTCTTGCACTGGTGGTTGTCAACGAGAGCATTCTTCCCAATGCTGTGGTGAAAGCTGAAGTACATGCACCAGAGGGGGATGCGAAAAATCAGCCACCGAGTCCCCGACCCGTAGCAGGAAGTAACTTTCCACTCAATCTGCTTCCCATGCAATCAGG
Organism: Gemmatales bacterium; assembly: GCA_046350055.1. Taxonomy (GTDB): domain Bacteria; phylum Planctomycetota; class Planctomycetia; order Gemmatales; family HRBIN36; genus JAEUIE01. The sequence continues at coordinate 3,276,407 of JAXMBC010000001.1, forward strand.
CCTGCTCACCATCGAATGGCAACAGACGTTTGGTTATCTTGACGATATCGAGGCCCGTCCCGAGCCAGCGGACATCGTGGAAGTTTATCTTGAACAATATTGGAAAAGCAGTTCGGAAGTCACGGTGAAACTTCGAGGATTGCGAGGAACGTCCTTTCGATTCCCAGTCAAACTGGAGGGCAGCAGAATGTCATCAACAGTGAGAGCCTATCTGGAACCTGCACCGGTGCTACGACGGGTGGCGTAAACATTCCCTGTCCCCATCCCCACTTGTACCTTGGTCCCCTATACTTTTCTTACAGGATGTCTTCCCCTCCGCATGAGCTTCTTGCCATGAGTGATGCTTCTGATTCGTCGCCCTTTGGCCCGCCTCGCTACAAACGGGTATTACTCAAACTCAGTGGTGAGAGTTTTCAGGGCTCATCCGGCAAGAGCGGCATCAGTATCGAAGAGACTCTAGCATTTGCTCAACAACTCAAGCGGGTTGCATCGCAGGGTGTGCAATTGGCCATTGTCGTTGGGGGTGGAAATATCCTTCGCGGTGCTCAGTTCAGCAATGGTGGCGATGTTATTAAGGAAGCTACCGCACACTATATGGGCATGCTGGCTACTGTGATGAACGGCCTGGCACTGCAGGAATCGCTTGAAAAAATCGGCTGCCAGACACGGTTGCTCAGTGCCATTCGCATGGAGACTGTCTGCGAGCCCTACATCCGCCGCCGGTGTGAACGTCACCTGGAAAAAGGTCGCATCACCATTCTTGCTGGCGGGACAGGGAATCCCTTTGTTACCACTGACACTGCAGCAGCATTGCGTGCCCGTGAACTGAACTGCGAAATCGTCATGAAAGCGACTAAAGTAGATGGCGTTTATAGTGACGACCCCGAGAAGAACCCACATGCCATCCGCTACGAAAAGCTCAGCTATGCCCAGGTGCACCGCGATAACCTGCAGGTGATGGATATGTCCGCCATCCAGATGTGTATGGAAGGCAACATCCCGATCGTTGTGTTCAATTTCAAGCGTGAAGGCAACATTGAACGGGCTATAGCCGGGCAGCGTTTGGGTACATTGGTCAGCTAGTCCTATGGAAGCGTAGCACAGGCGGAATCTCTGTGCCACGAATGCTGAACAGTACAGGTCTGCGAAGGAGACTTGGTGATGATGAGTGCCGATGAAATCCTGATGGATGTCGAAGAACGGATGGAGAAGGCGGTCAGCAACTTGAAAGAGGAGTTGCGAGGCATCCGTACCGGTCGAGCCAGCCCCGCACTGGTTGATACGCTGCGTGTCGATTACTACGGCTCGCCAACGCCGCTCAAGCAATTGGCAGGAGTCAGTTGTCCTGATCCTCAGCAGATTTTGATCCGCCCCTACGATGCTGGTGCACTTAAAGACATTGAGAAGGCCATCATTGCCAGCAACCTGGGCCTGGCTCCCAATTCCGATGGCAAGGTGATTCGTCTCAACATCCCGGCCATGTCTGGTGAGCAACGCAACAAGATGACTACCCGGGTCAAGAAACTTGCAGAGGACAGCAAAGTCTCCATCCGCAATATCCGACGTGATGGCAACAAGCACTTCGAAACTGCCGAAAAAGAGAAGGCCATGACCGAGGATGAACGGGACGCTGGCAAGGATGAAGTGCAGAAGCTGACTGATACCTACGAGAAGAAGGCCCAGGAACTTGCAGACAAGAAGATCGTGGAAATCATGGAATAGCTGATACTCCCGAGAAATGAGCTACAGGCAAGCCACGACAGAGTTCGTGGCTTTTCTTATTGGTAACCCTCAGCCTGGCAGTTACTGTAATTGAATGTCGACAAATCAGTCATTGACAAACCGCCGAGAAGGCATCTTTCAGCTGATGCATCGCTCTCGTTGAACGTGACGCATCAGCTGTTGCGAAACCATGCAGCATCACACAACATCGTAATCCAGATTTGCCCACCTACCTGAAGCGTGGATGAAGCCCGATTGCGCGCCGGGCACAACTCTTTACACCAAGTGCAAGAACATCGGTGATATCAGGCTTTCGCATGCTATTTCCTCGCTTGGCACGTCTGTTGCCTTAGACGCTGTGTGTCGAGAATCGCCTGCATCTCCTCTTCCATTGACTACTGGATGCTGAACGATCGCTCGCAGCTTCCTTCGCCGTTCCACTTTTCAAGGAGTCTGTCATGCGACGAATCGGTTGGTTTGCCCTGGGGGCCTGGTTGCTGGCCTGGCCGCTGTACGCCCAGGGCCAGAAGTGCCAGGGGAATTCCTCTTCCTCGAGTGCTTCCAGCACATCAAGTTCCGCATCGAGTCTTGCGTCGGGTGGGCGAACGACACGGGTACTGAATAATACGAGCACTACAAGCACAAGCACCGAAACCCAGATTGCTCAATTGAATTCACAAATCTCACAATTGCAGCAACTTCGCAGCCAACTCATCAGCGGTGAAGTGACCCCACCAGCAAACAGCGGTGTTTCCACGGCTCAGGCAGTACAGGTCGTCAGTCGACGCATCACTTACCTGCAGAATGCCGTATCGCAGTTGTCTTCTTCAACTCGTGCAAACGCATCCACCAGTAGTGCGTTGGCAAGAAGGAGGTAGTACAAGAATGCAGGCCGCACAGATGATAGAGCTGCGCGGCCTGTTTGCCTTTGAATCGATGTTGTTCATGCCACCTTATGCTGGTTGTATTCCTCAGCTTTAAACATGTCGCCCGTCTTGGGGTTCATCTGCCAGAACTGACCTCGTGAATCAAGGGCTGCAGCCGCCAAGGCCCACGAGACATGGTTGGTCTTCCAGAGTTCCTTGTGCAGATCCATCCATAACTTTACGTAATCACGTTCCTGCGATTTGCTGATAAGTCCGGCGTAACGCTTGGCCAGGTTGTCACCACCCTGGTTATCCCGCGGCGCCTTGCCGGCATTGTTCTTGATCTCTTCATTCATCGCGTAGCCGACTACGGCTCGAAGCGGTCCTTTGCCAGAGAGCAGGAGCGGACGCAGATCATCTCCACCAAAGCTCAGGGCATTGCAGCCGGCAATCACAAGGACATCAGTATCCATGTTCCTGGGCCAGGCATTCTGGAGCGCTTTGAATTCGTACCAGGGCTGGTAAGTTCCAGCGGTACGCACCAGGAATGCATCATACTTGGCGTGTCCGGTGTAGTAAAAGACGTCGGCGGGACTGCGAACCAGCCTGGAGCATTTCTCACCTCCTGGCTTCCGTGACTTCCAGCCCTGATTGTTCATGACAGTGGCTTGCAGTACTTCCAAACCGCCGGCCCGCAGGAGTTGCAGCGGTGCAGGGATCTCCTTTAATTCATTACCCGCGCCCGGGATGGCTGTAGTTGGTAATTCCGCAACCCCCCGCATCACCCAATTGCCACCCTTTTCAAAAAAGAGATAACTGGAGGATGCTCCGGCCAATGCCTCATTGGCTCGGTGCAGCATGGCCAACTGCAGAACCTTGGGATTTTGCGTTGCCAGGAAATCGCCCACATCATTCAGTGAAAGCGAATGATAATAGACGCCGGGTCCCTGACCAATCGCTTTCGGCATACAGAACCATTTGGGCTGCGACATGGTCGCTACTGTCTTAGCCTGGTTCGGTGCCCTGCTTTCAAGCTTGATTGTCACCATGTTCGGGAGCGGACTGCCGGACAACTTTACCCGTATGTTCACCGCGTCATTGGCCTGCACGCCGATGGCATCATCATTCCAGCCAATCATAGGTCCGCTTGGGTAGCGAACAAACGCGACTTCTTCAATGAACACACCCATGACATATTCTCCAGTGGCTTCCTATGCCCAAGCCCCCTGTGGAGAAAAATGTGCCTCGGAAAATGCTGATGCAGCATCTTCTGCGACTTTAGGCTTTGTGAAATCGGGACCTATTCATCCAGTCCCAGAAGCTTGCGTTTAATTTCTTCTGGTGCTTCCTGGAAGCCTGCTGGTTCCAGACTGTAGTTTGCCCGGCCTTGAGAGACACTGCGCACAGCATCGGAGTAGTCGAACACCTTGGCCAGGGAGACGTTGGCAATCACAGTTACCATGTTGCCACGGAAAGTCGTATCGTGAATCACTGCCCGACGGACATTCAAATCGGTCTGCACCGGGCCCAGGTAAATGTCGGGTACCGTTACTTCCAGTTTCATCACGGGCTCCAGCAGGATGCTGTTGTCGCGAATCGCATGGTTCACCGCTGAACTGGCAGCCCCTTGGAAGGCGACATCCGTCGATTCCAGTTCCTTCATCTCAGCATCCAGTAAATTCACTTCCACATTGATCACGGGGTAACCCACCTCACCGGACGTGAGAGCATCCTTGACGCCTTGCTCCACCGCTGCCACAAAGAGCGGTGGCAACTTGCCTGCAGGCAGTTTGTTGTTGAAGCGAACACCACTCTCGATGTGCTTGAGTTCCAATTCGACCCGGGCAAAGATGGGAGTACCGGTAGTGCGAATGAGCTCGCCCCACAATCGCCTGGGAGCTTTGATGGTTTCACGGTAACTGACACGAGGCTTACCGACACGCAACTTCACGCGGAAGTCATTCTTCAGGCGGTTGCATTTTACTTCAAGATGCAAGACTCCCATTCCGCTGATGAGGGTCTGCCCGGTTTCGGTATCCATGCCCCAGCGAAAGGTAGGGTCTTCCTTGGCGAGAAGCGTGAGGGTCTGTTCCAGCTTGGCCTTGTCGGCGGAGCTTTCGGGTTCGATAGACATGCTCACTACCGTCTCGGCGAATTTGATCCGTTCCAGCAGAATCGGGTGAGCATTGTCACACAGCGTATCACCGGTGATTGATTCTTTCGGCCCAGTAATCGCGATGATGTCGCCAGCGTAAGCCACGTCCAGCGTTTCGATCTTATCGCTGGGGTCAGCCTTGACGTGGTACAGCTTGGTCATGAATTCCTTGGCATCACGCCCCGGGTTCAGCATACGGCTGTTTGCCTTGGCCATGCCCGAATAGATACGCAGGTAGTAGAGTTCGCCGTGAGCATCAGCTTGAATCTTGAACACGAGGCCGGCAAATGGCTCGGTGAAACTGGTCTTACGACTCTCTTCCTTATTGGTCTTGGGGTTGATGCCAACAATGGGGGGGCGTTCGAGAGGGTTGGGCAGGTACCGAATCACGGCATCAAGAAGTAGCTGGATGCCAATGTGCTCACGTCCCGACCCGCAGAGCACCGGTTGGAAGTCGCCTGCCAGGGTACGCTGTTTTATAAGGGCTATGACGTCTTCGAGCTTTGGTGGTTGGCCTTCGAGAATCTTGCTGGTGATCAGATCCTTGTCATCTTTTTCGGTGAGAACATCAAACAGGCGGTCACGTGCTCCCTGGGCCTCGGCAACCAGGTCTTCAGGTATGGGACCTCGCTTAACAGTCTTGCCATCGGGTCGGCCTGCGGCACTGGGAAGAAACTCGCAGCACTCCATGGTAAGCAAGTCGATCACCGCACGGAAAGGAGTGGTGCTTTCCTTGCTGGACCCCTGGCCGACGGGCCAGGTGATGGGGATGGGGCGGCATTGAAGTCGCTCTTCGACTTGTGAAACTGCGGCAATGAAATCAGCCCCGACGACATCCATCTTGTTAACAAAGATCATGCGCGGCACATTGTAACGGTTAGCTTGTCGCCACACGGTTTCTGATTGGGCTTCCACACCTTTTTGTGCATCGATCACCAGTACCGCACCGTCGAGCACTCGCAGAGAGCGTTCTACTTCCGCCGTAAAATCGACATGGCCCGGGGTATCAATGAGGTTAATAGTGTGGCCTGCCCATTGCAACGGCACACAGGCGCTCTGGATGGTGATGCCTCGTTCACGCTCTTCTTCCAGCCAGTCAGTGGTGGTGGTGCCTTCGTCAACGCCGCCGAGTCGGTGGATCGCGCCGCTGTAGTAGAGGAGGTGTTCGGTGGTGGTAGTCTTGCCGGCATCAATGTGGGCAATAATGCCCAGGTTACGCATCTTCGTCAGGTCGGGTTTACTGTCAGCAGCCATGGCAAGTACCGGGGTGAGAGCCAGAAACGGCAAACGCCTCACCAAACTGGCGAGGCGTGTGCTTGGCGTGAACCACAAATAGTGACCCCACGGGGATTCGAACCCCGGTTGCAGGAGTGAAAATCCTGTGTCCTAGGCCTCTAGACGATGGGGCCGTCTTGAAAGTGAGTTTTATTCATGACGGCATCTGACGGCAATAGGTTCATTTCGATGTCTGTAATTCCAGCTCGATCACCCAGTCCTGGTTTTCTCCATCGTTCGGCAATCTCACAGTCCGCGTCTTGGACGCTTGCTGCAGTAAAGTCTCCAGCTTCTGCTTCAGCCCCGTCCTTGGATCGAAGATGGCGACAACTCATGTTACTAACGGGAAATTGATGGGTGTCCTATTAGCGGTGTAGAACTGTCAGACGGAAAGATGCTCCGATAAGTCAAACCGAGAATATCAGCAGAACAAATAGCTCGGAGAGACAGAGTCGATTATTCTCCACTTCTTCAAAAGTTCTGATACAACAGCCCACCTTCCAATGGTATGGTGAGAGCATTCTCATAAAGGAAGCGTCACCATGCCGTATCGCCTGCTCGTGTTGGGGTTCGTTTGCACTTGCGTCCTTTCCGCCTGTCAGAAAGACGCGTCGAAGCCAAAACAGGATCCGCATGCCATCTTTGGCAAAGTCTATCTGGATGACAAGTTGATCAACTATGGCACGATATCCTTCATTCGCGACGAGGATAGGCCGCTCAAATCGCCCGTCTATCCTGATGGCACCTACAACATCAGAAATGCCCCGGAAGGCGAATACAAAATTGTCATCGTCACCGGGCAGGCCCCACGGCCAGCGGCAGGTGGTGCATCGGGATCTCCTCCACCATCATTCACCACAATCGTATTGCCGGAAAAGTATTCCAGTTCGGCCACTACTGACCTGAAGTATCAGGTGAAGCCCGGAAGGCATGAGTTTGATATCAAGCTGCAGTCCGAGAAAGCAACTCCAACCAAGGAAAGCCCCACCAAGGAACCGCCGGCAAAAGATGCCTCCAAGAAATAGTCTGTCCATCAACGAAACAAGGGCTGCGATGCAGCCCTTGTTAATCGACAATTCTCATCAGGCAGAAGGCCCCGGACTCTTGGGTGGAACAGCAGGTGGTTGTGCAATCTTGGCTCCCACAGCAGCGCCTCCAGTGCCTGCAGGAGCTGCAGCTTTGCTACCACAGCCGCTCAAACCAGTGAACAGGATCACCAGGATCAACAATCTCAGCATTGATAGTCCTTTCGTGGATTGGACGGTAATTGGTGTTGTTCACTAATCGGGGACAATGATAGCTGTATCTTCGTTGAATCCATCGCCACAGCCAGCAACTTGTGCCAGCACCCACCAGCTACGGTCAACACCATCAAATGCAGGATATGCCAGGTGCTTAATCATGCCGATATGGGCGTCGCCATAGGCAAACTGTGAGCCTGCAGCGTGCATCGAGCCGAAGGTGTACCAGTTACAATCATTTCTGTTGTGAACACCCCAATAGACAGGCATGGAACCCCAACCCATCCACGACCACAGGCGTTCACGGATACCAGTATTCTTGCCATCGGCATCCAGGCGGAATGCCCCAAGGCCTTCTCCAAATGCCAGCGAGTTGCTCGTGCCGTCCTTGACGGTTACATTACCGAGCGTCCACTTGGAGCGATTGAAGAACATGCCGTCGTACTGTGCATAGAACGGATCGCGAGGCGAATGCATGGCGAAGAGGCCATTGACAGCTACGTAGTTGGTGCGACCCAGTGGAATAGATGGTCCGGGAGATGTAGCTTCAATAGCATCGCGTACGCCATAAAAAGTATATTGGTTCACAACGTTTGAATAGTAGACGTTGTAGACAGGGTTGTCGTCACCGGCGGTGTCCGAAGGACACAGGAACATCTTCAGCTTGACGCGGGCGTTGAGGAAATTCCGGCCCGACAGGTTGGAATACCAGGCGACGTCCGGTTCCTGGATGCCAGTGTTCATCTGTTTGTTCGGGTCAGTGTTCATGTTGAACAGTTTGAACAGATTGTCCTGCTCCATGTAGGGAAGCAACATGAACAACACACCACACATGGGATTGCTCTGCTGATTATTACCGTTAGGTGCAGCAAAATCCCGAGGCAGGTTCGAACCGATAATGCCTGGAGGCAACCGGTTGTAATCATTGTGGAAATTGTGACTGGCGATCGCGATCTGTCTGAGATTGCTCGCACACAACATTTTGTTCGCAGCTTCACGCACCTTTTGAATGGCAGGCAGCAGCAATGCCATCAACAAGGCGATGATCGCGATGACCACCAGCAGTTCAATCAGGGTGAAGCCTGATCGAACCATACTCCTACTTGACCTACTCATGACCAACCTCCTGAACACAGGAAAACAGAAAGGGGATAGAGGCCAATACTGGGGGGAAAACACCTGCGGAAGGAATGAAAGCAAACTAATGAATGAACCTTTAATGGTTTTCTTTTATTAAAGTGGCCATGTCAATCCTATTTTCCTCAGAATTTCTTGATTTCTTCAAGTCTTGAGCTATCCAGCTCGGAGCACCTTTGTGCATCAAGAGACAGGAACAGCCCTGTTAATTCCGTTGACTCCTCCTGCTTCTCGCGTCAGAGTGGATGCATGTCTTCCACCCCAACTGCCAATACATTGCCCCGCGTCATGGGCCTCTGGACTGCCATAGCCCTTGTGGTCGGCGGCACCATTGGCACCGGGGTCTTTGCCAAGCCCAACGATGTCGCCAAAGTACTGGGCAGCTTTGACTGGGCCATTGCGGCCTGGATTCTGTGTGGCATCCTTGCATTCTTCGGCACTATGGCTCTGGCGGAACTCTCAGCTCTCTTTCCGCAGGCCGGAGGCAACTATGTCTACCTCAAACGGGGCTATGGGCCGCTTGCTGCTTTCCTGTGGGGATGGATCGAGTTCTGGGTGATGCGTACTGGCTCTATCGCCGCACTCGCATGGCTTGCTTCTGAAAATATTTGGGCAGGATTCCTCGGGCAGTCAGCTGACGCATTCGTTCTGCTTGTGGGCTCGCTGCTTATCGTTCTGCTCCTGACTGCAATCAATGCGATCGGCCTCAGCTATGGCAGCACCTTCCAGAACATCACCACCTGGCTCAAGATCGGCACTCTGCTCATCATCGTGGCGTTGCCCTTTCTCCTGGGAACTGCGGACCCACAACTGCTCACCGTGCAGATGGAGACGAACACTTCCCGATTCACCGGCTTTGCTGCAGCTATGCTGGCCATCCTCTGGGCATACAAGGGTTGGGCTGATCTCGGCGCGGTGGCGGAGGATATCAAGCAGCCGGAAAAGAACCTGCCTCGTGCCTTTGGGCTTGGCATCGCCATTATTGCCGGGCTGTATGTCAGTGCGAATTTCGCCTATGCCCTGGTGCTGACACCCATGGAGATGGCGAACGTCCCTGACGGCCAGACAGTGGCTTCTGTATTCATGCAGAAGCTGCTGCTTCCCTGGGGTACCAGTGCGAGTGCATGGGGTGGTCGTATCGTTTCGCTGGCCATTGCTATCTCCGCGATCGGTGCGATGAATGCCAGTGTGCTCGTCGGCCCACGCGGTTACTTTGCCCTGGCTCGTGATGGTCTCTTTCCCAAGTGGATGAGCGGCACTGCAGGCAAGGAATCCACCCCACTGGCTTCCATGCTCCTGCAGTGCCTTTGGACCTGCCTGTTGATCCTGGGTGCAGAAGTGGCTCGCCGCTACATCATCAATTTCACCAGGAACCCTTTTGGTATCCTGACCGACTATGTGGTGATTGGTGCGGTGATATTTGAGACACTCGCTGTCTCAGCAGTGTTCCGACTACGCAGGCTGGAACCGAATCTGCCACGGCCGTTCCGCTGCTGGGGCTACCCCTGGGCGCCTGCACTTCACATTCTGGCGATGGTCTATGTGCTCGTGAAGACAGTACAATCCGACTGGCTTCAATCCTCCGCAGCGCTGGGGTTCATCCTGCTGGGTGCTATTGTCTACTGGATCGCCTTTGTGGTTTACCGCTTTTCAGAGAAGCCCGGGACGTTACAGACATAGCGCATTTACATCGTCCATCGCTCTGTTAGGATGATGAGATGAGCGTGATGACCCTGCCTGGCGAGCAACCTTATCATTACCACGATTCCGGCGGAGACGGTCCGCCACTGGTGTTGTTGCATGGCTTTCCCATGTCACATCTGCAGTGGCAGCCACAGATTCATCACTTTGCAGCCAGTCATCGCGTCATAGCTCCGGACATGCGAGGCTTGGGCGAAAGTACGGTGACTGATCCCACTGCTACTATCACCATGGAGCAGCATGCGGATGATGTTGTGTCTCTCCTGCAGCATCTGCAGATCAGTCAGCCAGTCACGTTCATCGGGCTTTCCATGGGAGGCTACGTCCTCTGGCAACTGGTACACAAGTATCCTGATCTGCCAGGCAAAATCGTTCTCTGTCACACTCGCACCGTTGCTGATACAGCAGAACAAGCCGAGGGGAGACAGCAATTAGCAGCCAGAACATTGGAAGAGCAGTCTGCTGATGCCGTGTTAGCCACCATGCTGCCTCGTTTGCTGCCTGCATCGGCACCTGACAGTGTACGCTTTGCCGTTACTCGTATGGCTCGTTCCGCAACCCCGGCGGGGCTGGCAGCTACGCTTCGTGGTCTTGCCGTGCGACCCGATGCTGGTGACATCCCAGCAACTATCCAGGCGCCTACCCTCGTTATCTCGGGAGAACTGGATGCAATCTCGCCTCCACACGAGATGCAGGAGTGGGCCAGGCGTATTCCAAATTGTCAGTTCGTCTCTCTCTCCGGTGCAGGTCACTTGTCACCTCTGGAAACGCCCGACCTTTTCAATCAGACTTTGACGGGATGGGCCGCATGGTAGACTGGGACTCTGAACCGCTCATGTGGGACGATCCGTACGGTCTCGTCTACATTGGTGGTGATCTACATCCTGACACGCTTCTTGCTGCCTATCGACGCGGTATCTTCCCCTGGTTCAATGAGGATGATCCGCTTCTCTGGTGGTCCCCTGATCCACGAGCGATCTTTGAGTTCGACAAGATACACTTCAGCAAGAGGCTGCTCCGCACCGTGAGGCAAGGCCGCTTCCGTACCACGATGAATTGTCAGTTTGCCGGCGTGATGCGGGCCTGTAGTGATCGGGAGGAAGGTTCATGGATCACCGACGACATGTTCGAAGCCTACTGTGAACTCCATCGCCTAGGCCATGCCCACAGCGTGGAAAGCTGGAATGGCGATGAACTGGTAGGGGGAATCTATGGTGTAGCTGTTGGTGGTCTCTTTGCTGCTGAATCCATGTTCCACCGTGAAACCGATGCCGGCATGGTCGCGATGGTCAAGCTGGTCGAGCACCTGCAGTCCCGAGGCTACATTCTTCTCGATACTCAGATGGCGACAGATCATACCCGCATCTTGGGTGCAATTGATATTCCCCGAGACAACTATAGGCGTCGGCTGGAACGGGCTGTTGCACTTCCCGTCAGCTTTCAAGCTGCCGGACCAGATCTTCGTAATGCGACCCCACAGCATGCAGGGTGATATCACGTGATGTTGGACCGGTGACAGTCAACTCGATGCGCAGATGATCGCGGGGAAATACTGCAGGTACCCGGTCTGCCCATTCCACCAGGCAGACACCCTCACCAGAGAAGTATTCCAACGCCCCCAGGTCTTCAAAGTCGGTCTGCTGCTTCAGTCGATAAGCATCGAAGTGAAAAATAGGCAGTCTGGCTTCATATTCCTGCACGAGTACAAACGTCGGGCTGGTGACCTGATTGACATCCACCACATCCAGACCCTGGGCTATGCATCGGCTGAGGAACGTCTTGCCCGCGCCAAGGGGACCTACCAGGGCGATCACTGCACCGGGAAAGAGCAGCCTGCCCAATGCGATACCCAGTTGCTCCGTCTCATTCAGAGAGTTGCAGTGACGTGTGACTTTCATGCCGGCGACAATGCCTGAGATGAAACAATTTGCATTCTGGTCTTGGTGGCGTCCACTCGTCGTCGATGGTTAGCCAGCCAGCGGGCGGTATATAGCCAGGCACATAGCGATAGGGCTGCATAGCCAGCAGCCATGTAATATGGCGTGATATTGGAAAAAGGCTGGTCAGGTTGAGGTACAGTGACGCGCAAGACCTGGGTAACAGGCGTTGCATAAAGCATACCTTTGCCGACGATCTCATACACAGTACCCCTCATGCTCGACATCATTGATCCCGCCAGCGTAGGCATGGCAATCAGGATCATCAGTGCCAGCAGAAAGTAGGCACTACCATACTTGCGGGAAGATAAATGCATGGCCTGGTAGAAGAGGCCAAGAAATACCACCACTGCTAATGCCGTCAGAGGCAGGTCCAGACGATAAATGTCACTAAGAGGCAGAGCCGGGTCGAAGAAATAGATGCTGAGAACTCCGAGTGATGCAAAGACAAGGTTCACCAGGATCGACAGAGTACTGGGAGCACGGTCATGCAAGAGCGATTCCGTCAGGTAACGCCCCGGTTGACGAAATCGCCAATTCCAACTCGACACCATCTCGATGCGAGGGGTCAGGATGACGAAATAAATCAGACTGAACAGCACATGGAGAAGTAGGAATAACCCTACCTGCTGCTCAACGGTTAGCCCGGCCCCGCCAAGGACTCCGAGCCGGCCACAGGCAGCCAAAACACCTGCCAGGGTTGCATCAATCAGGAAAAGGAAAAGGTAACCCATTCGTTTGCCCAACGGACTGCTGTCGGGATTGGCAAGTCGCCTGGCCATGATCGTCAGCACAATCCAGGCAACAACCAGGTGAGCGATGGGGGTGAAGAGTAGGCAGGGTATTTTCAAGCCAAACCAGTAGAACTGTGCCAGCCACGGGTTCTCAGCAGAGAAACCTGCAAATGCTGTCAGTGGGGTGAGTAATGCGCTCGCTGTGGAGCGTCGTGGATCATTCAGGAAGCTAACTGAATCACCCGGGCCAAACGTACTGTAGAGTACGATGCTCAGAACTCCCATGAAGATGCCAAACCCCGGGGCGGCTCCGGTCCCCTTGGGAGAACTTATTTGCAGGGTATTCTGAATGGCACAAGCACCTACGAGAAAGAGGAAAGTCAGGATCTGCAGCCAGCTGAGAAAGAGATCGAGCAGACTCACTCCGGGTACACCATTCATCAATGTGAAGACAGCAACTGGGATGGCTGAAATAGCAAGCAGATAAGCCATCACGGGAATACCCAGGAGCTTGCCAAGGATAATGTCCCATGGGCTGACAGCAGCGATACGCTGAAAGTCGAGCGTCTTGTTCATCACTTCGTTCTTGATCGCACCGCCCGCCTGTCCCAGCATGATGATGCCGGAAAGAAACGTCTGTCCGCCGAAGAGAATGAGGAGAAAGACCTTGTGTGGATTGAATCGAAGATTGGGAGAAATGCTGACCCAGTACTGCCAGGCTGCCAGTCCCATCACGAGCATGATGATGTAGAGGGAAGTGTTGAGCAGAAGGTTGCCACGTCTGGCTCGAAGCAGGAAGGCTGTGCCGACGAGAGGATTGTTCCAGGGAGCAAGACGCATAAAAGTATGCCCGGGGTAATAATCACTAGGGTAACGGGTGCGATGATGGAATGCCACCGAAAGTTGAAGATGATTAACGTAGTGAAGGACAATAAGTCGTTTCGCAGGATTTTCCCTACATATCATGCCTTTCCTGCTGCCAAATGGGCGGGTTTTCCTACTCTAATAGTCTGATTGTGTGCAAGTGAAGTGACCCGTGCCGCGCCCCGCGCGGCGTTTTTGTCGGAGTAGCCTACATGGCGAATGAAGTAGTGGACCAGCCTGTGGAAACCACCGAAACTGAGAAGACCAAGCCGTTGTCACAGGAAGTGACAATACAGGATGCCGGCCCATGCCTGAAGCATGTAAAGGTGATTGTCGCCGCCAACGATATCAAAGAGCGGGTACAAGCGAAGTTCAAGGAAATGATGCCGGAAGTACAGACCCCCGGGTTCCGTCCCGGCAAGGCTCCGCGCAAGCTCATTGAAAAGCAGTTCCATAAAGAAGTCACTGAGCAACTGAAGGGCGAACTGCTACTGCAAAGCCTTGAACAACTCGCTGACGACTACAAGCTGAATCCTATATCTCAGCCGCAAATCGATCCTTATAAAGTCGACATGCCCAAAGACGGGGCACTCACCTATGAGTTCGATGTCGAAGTTGCCCCTGAATTCGAACTGCCCAATTACAAGAACCTGACGATCAAGCGGCCTACCAAGACCTTCACGGACGCCGATATCCTTGACGCTCAGACGAAATTCCTCCGTCGCTTTGCTACCACTGAAGAAAAAGATGGTCCTGCAGCGATGGATGATATCATCACTGCCGATGTCATCGTGAAGGATGGTGATAATCAGCTTTCGAAGTTTGATGATCTGCAATTGCGGGTTGATCCGCAACTGGCATTCAAGGATGGAATCGCTGAAAAGTTCGGCGAGAAGATCGTCGGTTCCAAGGCTGGTGATGTCAAGACGGCAGAGATTGCCCTTTCAAATGCACTTGCTGATCCCAACCTGAGCGGCAAGAAAGTGACTGGCGAGTTTCACATCAAGAGTGTGTACCAGGTCAACATGCCGGAACTCAACGAAGCCTTCTACAACGAACTGGGCGTGGCCGATGCAGATGGTCTGAAGGAAAAGATCAAGGAAGCACTCGAACGACAGCTTCAGTATGAACAGCGCCAACAGGCACGTAGTCAGGTGCTGGAGATTCTGGCAGGCTCAGCAACCTGGGATCTGCCACAGGATCTGCTCCGCCGCCAGGCATCCAAGACGCTGAACCGTCGCGTGATGGAAATGCGTTCCTCGGGCTTCAGCGATCAGGAAATTCGCAACGAACTGGCCCTCCTGCAGCGTGATGCTATGGCCACCACTACCCGCGGTTTGAAGGAGTATTTCGTGCTCCAGAAGATCTCGGAAGTGGAGAAGATTGATGTGGAAGATGCTGACATCAATCAGGAAATCGAAACGATGGCTGAGGCGAGCGACGAGTCACCCCGTAAAGTGCGTGCCCGCATCGAACGCGAGAACATGATGGAAGCCCTGATGACTCAGGTACTGGAGCGGAAGACGCTCGACTTCGTACTGTCGACTGCTCAGTATCAGGACGTTCCTTTGGATCAGAAGCCATCGGGAAATGTCGCTAGCATCGAGGGCAGTGCTTCAGGAAGTCCAGAAGAAGCGCTCCCAACATTGGAAACTGCTGAAAACGAACAAGCTGGTAAATAGCTTCAAGCTATGTCCACAGACACGTCACCCACGGTCAACCGTGGGTGTTGGTGTTTAACGGAGGCACCGGGTGCGGAGATTGGGAATCCCCTTGCTTTTCCCTTGATGACGGGTATGCTTACAGACGAAGAATAAAACGATAGCCTGCTGTCCGGCTCATCTCCTACGGGCCCAGTGGTTATGCCTCTTGCCTACCGTTTGTTGTCTGGGAGCTGCTCCCCATGCTGACTCTTTTTGGCCGTTCACAGTCCACCTTATGCGATGGCGTGACGCGACGCAACTTTCTCAAAATCGGGGGATTGGGCGTACTCGCTGGAGGACTATCTCTCACGAACCTGTTTCAGAACGAAGCAAGAGCCAATAAATCCACCCGACACAAAGCTGTCATCAATGTGTTTCTGGGGGGTGGCCCACCTCACCAGGATATGTTCGACCTGAAGATGGATGCGCCCAGCGAGATTCGGGGCGAAATGCTGCCCATCAAGACTAATGTTCCCGGTATCGAAATCTGCGAAGTCTTTCCCCGCCTGGCCCGGCACATGCACCAGAGTGCAATCATTCGCTCGGTGGTAGGGCTTCGTGATGAACATGCGTCACACCAATGTTTCACTGGTTGGCCTTCGAACGGCCCCAGTGCTTTGAAAGCTTTGGGTGGCCGTCCAAGCATTGGGGCAGCGGCTACCAAACTTCTTGGTGCCGTCGACCCTTCTGTGCCAAGCTTCGTCGGTCTGGCCAATCGAACCCAGCACACTCCCTGGTCTGATCCAGGTGCCTTTGGGTTTCTGGGACCAACCTACGCTCCGTTTAAGCCTGATGGCCCCGGTATGGCCAACATGACCCTCAAGGGTATGACTCTCGATCAATTGAATGACCGCCGCCTGCTTTGCCAGAGTTTCGATTCGCTGCGTAAAGAGATCGACAGCTCAGGATTGCTCGAAGGTGCGGATAATGCCACACAGCGAGCATTCGATGTGCTTACCTCCAGTCGACTGGTTGATGCACTCGACTTGTCCAGGGAAGACCCTCGCATCCGTGATCGTTATGGCGATGGCAAGCCATACCAGTTCCAGTATGATGGAGCACCTACCTGCAACGAACAATTCCTCATTGCCCGTCGTCTGGTCGAAGCTGGCGTGCGTGTAGTGACATTGAGCTACGGTCGATGGGACAGTCACGGGCAGAATTTCAAACTCGTGCGAGACCATGGAGCCAAGCTGGATCAGTGCCTCTCTGCCCTGATAGAAGATCTCGATCAGCGTGGTATGCTGAACGATGTCTGCATAGCTGTGTGGGGTGAATTTGGTCGCACCCCGCGGATCAACAAGGATGCTGGTCGAGATCACTGGTCGCAGGTGAGTTGTGCCTTCCTTGCTGGTGGCGGACTCAAGACTGGCCAGGTTATTGGCTCGACGAATCGGTTAGGCGAGTATGCCAAGGACCGTCCGGTGCACTTCGCAGAAATCGTTGCTACGCTGTACCATGTACTTGGTATTGATGTGACCAAGACCACAATCAACGATCCTACCGGCCGCCCACAATATCTCGTCGAGGGTGCACCGCTGCCCGAACTGGTGTAGACTATCTGCACAGTTCGAGGAACGGTTATGTTCAACCCTGACTTGCCGCTTGCCCTGGCGTCCACCATTCCTTCAGAGTGGTACACCAGTCCTGTACATGCCGAAGCGGAACGCAGCCATGTCTGGTATGACAACTGGCTCTGCGTTGGCCGTATTGATCAGGTAGAGCAGCCGGGACAGTACTTAACAATGGAAATGGCTGGCGAACCACTACTGGTTATCCGTGGGGAAGATCGTCAACTGCGTGCCATGTTTAACGTCTGCCGACACCGGGCAGCACGCATCATGACCGCCGAATGTGGTGTGACCGACAGGCTTCGCTGCCCATATCACGGCTGGACTTACGACCTGGCTGGCAACCTCCGCGGAGTGCCTGGGTTTGATGGTGTGGCAGACTTTCAGCGTGAGAACAATGGCTTGCCAGTGGTAACGGTGGAGACCTGGGGGCCTCTGGTATTTGTTCACCTGGGGCAGCCACGTGAAACGCTTGCAGAATATCTTTCACCGCTGCCAGCGATGCTGAAGCCCTATGGCGTGGAGCAACTCGCCTGTGTCGGCCGCAAGGAGTATGTCCTCGAATGCAACTGGAAAGTCTTCGTCGATAACTACCTGGATGGTGGTTACCACGTGAACGCCATCCACCCTTCACTTGCCGGGGTGCTCGACTACAAGAACTATAAGACGGAGTGCTTTCGTTACGTCAGCTTGCAATCAAGTCCGTTGAAAGCACCAGATGCCAGTGATGATGCCAGTGCCGCAAATGTCCGCACGGGCAAGGCTGCCGCCTACTGGTGGGTCTATCCCAATTTGATGATTAATGCCTACGAAGGCGTGATGGATACCAACCTGGTGTTGCCGCTGGGACCCGACCGGTGCCGCGTGCTTTTTGATTTCTATTTCCCACGATCCGCCACATCACCGGAAGCACGCGCACAACAGGCGGAAAGCATGAAAGTGGCAGACCAGATTCAGGCTGAGGATGTCGGTATTTGTGAAGATGTGCAGCGTGGCCTCAAGAGCAGGTCGTTTGACACAGGCAGATACAGTGTCCGTCGTGAACAGGGAGTACATCATTTCCATTGTTTGTTGGCAAAACAGCATGGTGTCAAGTAGGATGGTACCTTCGATTTGCAAACATGCATGTCATCAGTGAACGAACATTCGCAACAAGTCTGGGATGCGCTGCGCACCGAGAATGCCCGGTTGTTGGAGGAAGTCACACGCCTCCAGAAGCAATTACACGAAAACGAAGTTCGGCTGCGTCTGGTCTCTCGCGCCATCAGCAGCGTGGTCATTGACTGGGATATTGTCACCAACGAGTATCATCGCGTCAATTCGCTGGAAGCCTTGATGGGCTTTGGTGACGATGAGGTAAAACCGACCACGGACTGGACTCGTGATCGTATCCATCCCGATGACAAGCAACTCTACGACAGCGCGTTGCAAGAATGGATTAATAGCGACGAGGAGGAATTGACCCTGGATATGCGGTGCATGCACAAAGATGGTGCATATCGCTCTCTGCGCGGGCAGGCAGTCATGCTGCGTGACCCGGCCACCCGGAAACCACTCCGCATCGTGGCGAGCTACCGTGATATTTCTTCCGAACTGGAGGCTGCTTACGCCCTGCAGCAAAGTGATGAACGCTATCGGATGGCAACGGAAGCGATGCAGGGAATTATTTTTGACTGGAACATTGCGACTGGCCTGGTGCATCGATCTTCCGGGGTGCAGCGAGCCTTTGGCTACACCCAGGAGGAAGAGATAAAAAATGTCGACTGGTGGAAGAGCAATGTTCATCCTGACGACCGCGATGGAGTGGTCCGCATCCTGAATGTGTTCATAGAAGCTGGAGCGCCGCGAGGAGAAATCTTCTATCGTTTTCGACACCGCCAGGGCCACTACCTGCACATTCACTCTACATTCCTGGGGCTGCGTAATGAACAAGGCAGGGCAGTACGCATCGTGGGCAGCATGCAGGACATTACTCCTCGGCTTCAGGCAGAAGAAGAAAAACAGCGGGCCATTCGACATTATCAGCAGTTGTTTGAAGATATACCGCTGGGAATGATGGTGCTTGATCCGCGATTGCGCATTCTTGAATGCAATCAGGCATTGGCTGATCTGCTACACTATCGGCAGGATGAATTGATCGGCAGGCATGTGCTTCGAATCGCTGTGCCTGACGAGTGGCAGGAAATTCCGCAACCGGGACAGCCAGCCGAGCACGGATTCGAATTCGTATCCATGAAGCATATCGTGCGCCGAGATGGTGCCCGAATCCCGATCCAGCTTCGGGGCAAGTTTATCCGGTATCCACAATATGATCAGCCATGCCGATTCGGCATTATCGAAAACCTGACTGAGCATCAGCGTGCAGAAAAGGAAAAGAAGCGGCTGGAGCAGCATCTCCAGGAAACCCAGAGGCTGGAAAGCCTTGGTGTCCTTGCGGGTGGTGTCGCACATGATTTCAACAACCTGCTTACAGTCATTCTTGGGAACATCTCGCTTCTGAAACAGGAAAAGAACCTCAATCCGGGCCAGGTGCAGGGATTAACCCAGTGCGAAGAAGCGAGCAAGCAGGCAGCAGAGCTCTGTCGGCAAATGCTGGCTTATGCCGGACGGGGTAAGTTGGAGAATAAGCCGTTCCAGCTATCTGAACTGGTGGAGACTTCAAAGGCACTGCTTCAATCTGCTGCCACCCGACATCATCATCTCCATCTGCATTTGAGTCAGGGACTGCCCTGCGTGGTGGGCGACCCAAGCCAGGTGCGTCAGATACTGCTCAATCTGGTGCAGAACGCAGCCGAGTCTATTGAACAACCAGGTGGTACCATTGATGTCCTTACCGGCGTGAGTCATCTTACCACCGAAGAGATGCAGCAGTGTCTTTTCTACAACGAGCATGTTTCCGGTGACTATGTCTGGCTGGAGGTGCGAGATACTGGCTCTGGCATGGATGAGGTGACCAGCAAGCGTATCTTCGAGCCATTCTTCACCACCAAGTTCACAGGGCGAGGGCTGGGGCTGGCGGCTGTAGCTGGAATCGTCCGTAACCATAAGGGGTTGTTGTTATTACAACGGTCACAGCCGGGGCAGGGGACCTGCTTCCGTGTGTATTTCCATCCCGACTTAAGCCATTCAACTGTGATTGCGACCAGTGCTTCACCCGCAGTATCAACACAGCATCAGCAAGGTACGATTCTGGTGGTAGATGATGAGCCGACAGTCCGTATGGTCCTGGCAAAATTGCTGGCAAGACGAGGATATGCAGTCATTGAGGCTGAGAATGGTAACGAGGCACTGGAACTGGCTGAACGCTACCGCGGCAATCTGCGATTGATTATTCTCGATTTGACCATGCCTCACCGTGATGGTGCATCCACACTGGAGGAATTACGTAAACGACAGGACCGTACCCCAGTCCTGGTGATCAGTGGCTATTATTCGAGTGAACTGCTACCGCAACTCGATGCCATGCAGGCACGATTCCTGAATAAGCCCTTCACGGCCCAGAGCTTGCTGGAAGCTGCCGGGCCGTTTCTAAACCTTGGGGCAACAACAGGAGCCTGATTGGCAACATCAGTCCTCTCTGCCATTTATTGCTTACTGTTTTGCCTTCTCTGACAGCCAGGAATATCCGCTCACCAGTGGTTTCCAGTTGAGCTCCAGTACCAGTGCGACCACACCGGGGCTAGAGGAAGTGGTTAGATAATAGAACGAGGCATCTTTCCATAACGGAAGCAGGGTGTCATTGGGCTTCATGAGATCACCGACATAGAGTGAGCGAGACTTGCCATCGGCATACTTGACATCAATGATCAGGCGAGGAGGCAGATCTGACTTCGATGGATCAAGACGGAAGCTTGGTGTGATAGTGCCAGCGTGTTGCCAGAAGCGATCCGCAGTGAGGGGATTGATTCCAAGCGTTCCTGGGTTCGGATTGGGGCCTACACGCAGGAAGCCGTTGAGTTTGTTCACATCCAGTTTGGGCAGCTTGGCAGTGGCGTCGACGCCGTTTTCGGTGAGTTTCTTCAGTTCCCATTTATCATTAGCATAGCCAAGCTCTGCAATGGTCTTCAGGGGCTTCTTGTCCGTTGTTTCACTGTTCCATGTAAATGTGACAGTTGTTGGTTTGCTCTTCTCTTCAGGCCAGAGTGCTCCCTCGCGCAGTTCCATGTCGAGAGCCTGGGCGTAATTGGCAGTGACAGCAAAGACAAACTGATTCGATTCGGGCACTGTGCCATTATTTAATGTTGCTTCCAGGCGGGCATAGTAGTGATTAGGGTATTGTGCCGTGTCAGCAATCTTCTTGCCGATGGTATAAGTATACACGCCTCCCGCGTATGGTTTGGGTGAGTCCTTGCCTGCTTCAGCAGGCTTGGCGGCATCAGCCCTGGTTTTCACTACCAGGGTTAGCAGGGGGGACTTGAGGCCGAAGGATTCCAGTTCCTTGTCGCTAGCTTTGTCGGTAATGAGTTTGTCGGTATTGGTGCTCACAATGCTGTTGAGCAGATACTCAGCAACTCCCAAACTGCTGGGGGCCTTCACTGGCTGTGTCAGATTCCAACTGGTGACCAGATTGCCTTGTTCATCCTTGGTTTCGAGTCGTTCAAGCACATAGGTGGCGTTGGATCGCTTGACTTCGACGGTGGAAACCTGATCGGGCCGATAGCTCGGCAAACTGCGATCACGAAACGCCAGATATCCCTGTGCTGCGAGAGCTGATAGGGAAAAAACCTGTCGTCGGTCTGGTGGCGCAGCCTGGGCTTGGGTTGCCCCCATGGTGGCACCGCTGACGAACGGATCCGGTACTGCCAGCACCACAGATTTTTGATCAGGTACTTCTCGTCGAACGTAAACGACTTTTCGTTGATCATCGCGTCGGCCTACAACCAGTTTTACGTTGGGCTTGGTCTTAACTGCTTCCTTTAGACGCGGTTCTCCTGTTCCCTCGGGTTTGTTATCCTTGTCACGGAGTATGCCGTCGGTCCAGATACTCACTTCACCAATGGGCTTGTCCAGACCCAGATCAATGGGACTGCTGCCGAACCATGCTTTCAGCTTGGCATCGTCATCGAGAAATGCCTTGGCATCATTGAGCTGAATCTTGCCAATCGCATCCAGCAGGTTTTGAACAGTCTGCGGTTGAGCATTGGCCCGGTTTCGGCCATCGGCAAACATTTCCCAAGACGCCGCACCGGCCAGATCCGGTCTGTAAATACGCAGCTTTTCCGACGCGGTGCTGACGGCAATGGCGTCAATGCGTGAACTGTCAATCTTGGCAAGAGCTTTGGTACGCAGCTCATCAGCTGTTTTCTGTACAACGGGGTAGTGGCGAGCCGGGATGCGAACGACAGTCTTGTCGCCTGCCAGTCTAGCGTAATAGTGGGTAGGTTCTACCTTCTGTTTTTCACGAGCCAGGTAGATCCCCAGAGCAGCAGGTGAACCGGAGAGAGTGTCACAGACAAGCGAGACGGTACGGCTCAATCCTGCCTGTTTGATGGCAGTATCATCGGCGTTTCCGATCAATACCGTTTCGACAGTAGCTGGTTCGAGTGGCTTCGACGGAGCCTGCGTGATTGTAAAACTATAGGGTGCTTTGCCATCCAGCAAACCATACTGGGTGAGTTTGGCTTCGTCAGCATTGTCCAACACGAAGTCTTCGTTACGTTCAATCTTGATAGCGGCGAGTTGTCGCGACAATTCATCGGTAGCTGATAGATCAGCCTCGCCGATGGCAGGCTCCTTGAAAGTCCACTCCTTGTCTTTAGTCAGTTCCATGCTGCTGCGTGCGGTACCGGTCAGCTTCAAAGCATTGTGACCAAAACTACTGGAGATTAGAGACTTGTCCCGGAAGCCGTTCAATTCCTCAAAGACTTTCTCGAACTTCGACTTGGTGAGGAGGAATGGCTTGGCTGCCCAGTCGCTGCTTACTGCATAGTAGACTGAATCATTGCTCCCCGGGGTGGTAGCACCCAGGGAGAGGACATAGTCCTTATTTCCACGTGTCAGTGTTATTCTGTAGTCAGGTCTGTCGAGACCGAGTTTGCCAAGGTCGCGGCCACTCTCTTTCAGTTTCTGTTTCTCTAATCCCATGAGACTCTTGATCATGGCAACTACTGCAGCATCATCGGTACGGACCTTCACGGGAGACACCAGGACCCATTTGCCGACCTTACCGACAATTTCGCGGTTAAATTCCAGTCGATCTGCAGTTTTGGCATCAAGGAGATGCCTTTCAATGACCACACGCGAGAACTGCTCGGGTGTGATTTCTTCAACACCAGTTGCTTTCGCTGGAGCATTAGGGTCTTTGACCGGGTCACTTGCTTTGGGATTGTAGGGATTCAACGTGGGGAAAACGTAGCGTTCCGCGTGCTTAGCTTCATCGCCGGTCTTGATACCGAGCCACTGAAACCCGGCAAACACGATGAAAGCAAGGGCGAAAATACCGAAGAGATAGATCGTGTTGCGTATCTTCATGGGAATGCCTTCAGTTCACAAGCCGTAGCGATAGCGAGGGAAGTTCACGTCGTGCCAAAGCGTCCCTCGCCGACGCTTTGGTCTCAAATGCATTATTTTCTTCGCAGAATGGCTACGCCGACACCAATGCCAATCACTGCGAGCAGCAGCCAGAGCGGCGGCAGGAAACGGATACGGGTGAGTGCATCGTTGTTGATCGATAGACGATAGGACTTTCGTTCTTTAGGTGGCACTTCGCCCGAATCGAGTTCCGGCTTGCCCCGAGCCCATGCAAGGTTGTTGAGCAAGAGATTGGCCCCGAATTCTCCAGTGCTGGCCACTTCGGGATCGCTGATAAACGTAGCATCACCATAGATCACCATGCGCGGTGTCCCCGGTTTGCTTTGTGGTGGAGGGGCCATCGGATTGGTCTGTGGCGGTTCTGGTCCCCGTTCTCGAACCGTCACGGCAAAGATGGCCAATTGGAATTCTTTCTTCATCAAGTCATTGCTCTTCAATAGATCGTTCACGTAGGCGACTGGATTGGCCTTCTTTTCTGTCTCCAGCCACGTGGCAGGTTTCGTACCATCAGGACCTTCCACGAGTGCCTGGGTGTACGCCAGCAGAAGCGGCATGACCACGTAGCCCAATTGCTGAGGGACCGAACGAACTGTACGGCATTCCCGGAACTGCATGGGGTTAGGCATCGATTCAAACAGGGAAGCCATTCCCATGACGATGTCTGCATCTGTCATGTTGGTGAAACGAGGAAGGTTTTGAACCTGCAGTGGGTTGTGACGCGGATCATTGGGGTCTACGGCATAGATCACATCCTGGCCGATCTGCACCCCGAATTTCATGAGCAAACCTTCCAAGCCAGTTTGCAGCACTTTGTTATCGGGGCCATAGTGTGGGTCAAAGAAACAAATGAGTTTGCCGGGTTCGATCCCGTCCTTCCTGGGTCTGCTTACATAATCATCCAGTACCTTCGCCTTCTCTGGCGTCATGCGAACAGGATCAGCAACGATTACTGCCAGGGCATCGTCAGGTACTTTTGCTTCTTTGCCACCCAGTGGCTTATCACCCAGATTGAGTGACTTGACGACATAACCCGCCTTTTCAAGTCGTTGCTTCAGCAGAACACAACTACGCGGTTCCGTGGAGTTGCGCATGGTTTGTGCAGCTTGTTCATCGATAGTAAACTCGCCGCTGTCCTGACTGAAGTAGACCGTAAGCTTCTTCTTTTCCTGGCGAAAGTCCCGCAAGGCAGTGAAGAGCACTGTTTCCCCAGCGTAGGCACGCTGACCATCGGGGCCTGCTTCACTGAGGTTTTCAGCCTTGATAAAGGTCGTGTTAGGTTGTTTACTGTCCGGGTCCTGAACCAGTAGGATGCCTTGCGGATTTCCCGCAGTTTCACCCTTCGCATCATACTTGCGGATTAACTCGTTGATCTGATTTACATTCTGTCGTGAATATGAAATGTGCTCCACTTCGAGCAGACTGTTGATGCTTTTACAATTGTTCAGAGTACCCAGGACATCAGCCAGGCCGTCTCCGGAGTTGAGAATAACGTAAGCCCTGGTGGGCTTGTCTATGGTCTTGACCAGCCGTTTCATGGCAGGGCTGAGGGAGTAGATGTTGGTTTGGGTCCAATCTGAGGGTTCAGGTCCGTACAAGGCGAACCAGGCGTTGGCGATGCCCAGAATAGCAAGAAACAAAAGAGAACCCAGGAACGCGTTGTATCCGTAGATCCATCGGCGAAGGCCCGCGCTGTTGCGTTCTTCAGACTTGATGGCGAGCAAACTGCCGAACATGCTGCCAAGGCCGACTATATAGGACAGGAGAATCAGCCAGGGGATGTGCTTGTTGTCACCTGTCGACCAGCCGGTGCGGCTCAGAAACTCGTTACTGTAGATCCACGTAAAGGGGAGTGCCAGACACACTACCGTCAGAAACCCGACCAGGCTGAACATGGTGAAGTAACTGAGTTTGGCCCATTGCCTGTCTTCTTCCAGGAGCAGGGAGGTTTCTGTTGCTGTGCTCTGACGAAAGAACAGAAAAAGCCCCAATCCACCCAGCGAGACAGCGCCGAGGAGTGTAAACCAGAAGAACGGCTTGCCAGTAGCCTTGCTGAATGCATCTCCCAGGGCCACCGTCTTCTCAAGTTCCACTGGCTTTTCGCCTGGTTTGGCAATAGGCGTGGGAGCCTTGTCGAGATCGCTTTTCACTTCGTTATATGCCATGCTGTAAACGATGCTGGTACCGACGAGCATCGCAATGGCTACCACGAAGACGATGATCATCGCCGTTCGGGTTTGTGTCCGTGTGTTGAGCAAATCACTCATGTCTCTGCCTCTGGATCATCAATACGCAACAACGAAAACAACCGTAACTATCGCCATTTGCGTGATTCAAGTACACGCATCGTCAGGAAAAGCCAGAACGCTCCGAAGCTTACGTGGAAGAGAATGTGCTTCATTTCCACTTTGCCACGGGCGAACGAAAAGATGATGTGATGTACAAAACTGATGTAACGCAGGAACTCAGCCATCGGGCTGTTGGGGTTACCATTGCGACCGCCGGAAATAGTCCGCTCGATGAAAAAGAGAGCGAACATGGCCAGGATGCCTGCGAATGTGATGAGCAAAGCAACAATCTGATTCTTGGTGATGGTGGAAAAGAACAAACCCATCGCCACGAAACCGAAGGTCACCAGGCACAGGCCCAGGACTGAACTGATCATGGGGCGATAGTCGAACCCTTCCTGCCCTGCGATGCGCAGGAAGATGGGGTACAGTGACCACAGCAGATAGATGATGACCATGAAAAGCCAGCCGGCGATGAACTTGCTCACAACGATCGAAAACTCATTCACAGGAGCGGTCAGCATCACCTCAATCGTACCTGAGCGATTTTCCTCACTCATTAATCGCATGGTGATCATGGGAATAGCGATGAGCATGAACAGGATGACCCACCAGTCAAAGAAGTACGGTGCTACGACTGGTTCGGGGACACCTTCACCGAACAGGTTGCTCGTCACGATCTCGTTGATCCAGCTATTGAAAACAAACCAGGCAACTATCAGAGTCGCTCCCATGACGATGTAGCCGATAGGGGAGGTGAAATAAGCAGCCAATTCACGACGAGTCATGATCAGCAATTTGCTCTCTGAATAGAAGAGCCTGCCGACAAAGAGGAACAGTCCGCCCAGGAGCATGTAGAAGAAACCATTCGGCACCAGATACGATGCCAGGTTGAGGTTCTCCAGCGAGGGAAACGTGTTTTGAACCCATTCATTTTCTACTACAGCAGGCAGCAGACTGCGGAGGGCAGCCACAGCCAGGACGATGAAACCAGCATAGCCTGTCCACTTGGCCAGTGTCACACTGCTTTCACTGGAGCTGGTTCGCTGGGTGATGTAAAGGATGATGAACAACAGGCCGAGGATGCTGAGCATCACACCATAGGGAAGTGTGAAGTCAGGGACTTTCAGCAGGTCAGACACAAAACCGATCAAGCCGAAGAACGCAAACAGGATGCCGGTGATGCCGAGCACGCTGGTGGGAGCCTTGGCCCATGCTTCTTCCTCCTCGGTGTTCGAGAGTATCAGCATAAAGGGCAATCCAATGATCATGAAAAGCAGGGCATAGGAACCTAGTCCATAGGCAACCCGGCTTTCCAGTCGATACTGGAGTACCTTATCGACATAGGTCGTAAGCGGATCTTTCAACAGGAATGCAAGGACTGCCAGAACACCAATCCCCAGGAATCCGTACAGAGTGTTGGCTGCGACGCGAGGCTTACCCATTTCTTTCACCCACGCACCCGCGAAACCAACAAGTGACACCCTGGTTTCAGAAACGGAACGCACAAACGGAGCTACCCAGGCGAGCAGCAGCACGAATGCCATACCCAATGTTGCAGCAAGTCCAGCCCATTTTCCCTGCGTGATAGCCGTTTCCAGCTTGGCTTCCTGGTCAATAGACAAGATGGAACGCACTCCTTCGCTCACCAGAGTGTGAGTGGTAAAGAGCACACCCAGGCAGAAAATACATAGGCCGATGAGACCGAGCACGCGACGCTGCACATTGTCTTTATCTTTGCTCATCTGAAAGAGCATGAGCAGGATGCCAACAATGAAGAAGAGGACAGCAAAAGGATACACTCGTGCATTTTGCTGCTTGGTAGGGTCGGGAGCCGGGCCTTCAAAAATGGTGGTATAAACGTAGGCGTTGTAGAGATACATGATGAGGCCTGCCGCAGCGGCGACCATACCTACCAGTCCGACAACGCGCACCCAGTTGGGAGTTTCCGTAGCCAATCGCGATGGTGTGCTTCCCTGCAATAGCTCATTCGTCTTTTCAGTACTCATACTGGCATACGCTCCTGACTATCCGGCTGTTGCTTCACTTCATTCGGGGCAGAACGAGTGTCCCAATCCATAACAGTACTACGCTGCAGTGTTTCGCCTGGTGGTGATCTGCATGAACAAATCACGCAGCGACCGACGCTTCAGGTCCAGTCGGCGGAGGGTGGCACCACGTTCCACGATTCGCTTCGAAACAACTTCACGTAGATCGGCATTGTCCCGAGTCTGCAATTCCAGGGCGAAGACACCGGCATCCTGTGTTTCCGCGGGAACTACTTCTACGCTGGTCACACCATCCAGACTCTTGAGAGCCGACTGCATATCAAGCGAGGAGCCTCGGGCTTCGACCAGGATGCTCGTGTCCCGCTGCAGATTGTCGAGGCGATCATCCAGCGCGAGTTTACCCTGCGAGATGATAATCACCCGCTGACAGGTTTCTTCCACTTCAGGCAGGATGTGTGTGGAAAGCAGCACGGTATGCTGTTGGCCTAGCTCTTTAATGAGCTTGAGTGTTTCACCCTGTTGATTGGGATCGAGTCCCGCAGTAGGTTCGTCCAGGATCAGCAGTGCCGGATCGGAAAGGAGCGCATCCGCCAGACCGACACGCTGTCGATAGCCGCGGGAAAGTGTACCCACCAGGCGTCGCTTGACGCCCTCCAGCCGACAGCGGTCAATCACATAACCCAGTCGTTCCGCACGCTTGCCACGAACGACGCCCTTTAGCTGGGCCCGGTATTGCAGATACTCTGTCACTCGCATTTCTGGGTAGAGTGGCACATTCTCTGGCAGGTAACCCAGGTTCTCACGAACTTGGATGGAGTCGTTCATCACATCAAAGCCTCCGATGCTGGCGGTGCCACTGGTGGCTGGAATGTAAGTCGTGAGGATACGCATGGTGGTCGACTTGCCAGCACCATTAGGCCCGAGAAACCCGACAACTTCACCTCGTTTCACGCTGAAGCTGACGTTATCGACAGCAACGACTTGTCCGAATTGCTTGGTGAGTTTGTGAACTTCGATCATGTTACTCATGAAAGAGACTTTCCCAAGGAGATGTTGACACAGCTGCCATGCCAAGGAAAGCCGACCGAACGGCGAGCCGCCCGGTACGACAGGCGCGAGGCCTGATTGCCGATGTGGTCGGCTCCTAAAATCTTAGTAGCAGTGCAGGAGGATGGCTAGCAAGATATGTTTGTCACTCTCATGGAACCATGATAATATCTACTTCCTGCTCGTCTTCCCACCTGTTTGAATCCCCCCTGGACGATTGTTATGAGAACTGGGGCACTTTTCATCATCCTTTGTCTTGCTGGATCGGTTGCTGCTCAGCCGACGCCGAGGTTAACCATCCTGACTCCTCCTGGTGGTCAGGCTGGAACATCCGTGACAGTGACTTTGACAGGAGTCGATCTGGATGTGAGCAGCAGCCTGCTGATCACGCCAGCTGGACTCACGGCCGAACGTGCACCGAACCCGGCCAAAGCAGGGGATTTGCTACCAAATCAGTTCATCATCAAGATACCCAAAGAGACTGCCCCAGCGACTTTTGATGTCAGAGCTGTCGGGCCATGGGGTGTTACTAACCCTCGAGCATTCGTTGTCGGCGAATTGCCTGAAGTCAATGAGAAGGAGCCCAACAATGATGTGCCTCAGGCACAAACGATACCGTTGAACACCACCATCAACGGGAATATCGCAGCTGCCAATGACGTCGATTATTATGCTATCACTTGCCAGAAAGGGCAGACGGTTCTGGTTCAGTGTGCTGCTGAGAGTATTGATAGTCGTCTGGAGCCTGACATTCGTGTGTTTCACAGGAATGGCAGACTGGTTGCAGCAAACAGGCCTCGCGCAGAGCCTGACGGTTTTTGTCAATTCACCCCTGCTGAAGATGGTGTTTACTATGTTCGTCTTTGCGCCCATGCTCATGTGGAAGGCAATGCGGAATCGTTTTATCGGTTAAGTGTCTCCACGCGACCATGGATCGAAGCGCTCAGCCCCAATGTGATTGAACCAGGCAAGGCCGTGACGGCAGCAGTATGGGGAAGAAACCTGGCAGGTGCCACACTGGATCCGGCATTTCAGGTGGAGGGGCAGCCGCTTCAGAAACTCACGGTCACCCTGGCTTCTCCCTCCGATACCAACGCCAGCCTGCAGTACCAGGGGTATGCTTGGCTGCCGCCAGCGCGTGCGGGGTTGGATGGCTTCTTCTATCGGACTCGCAATGCATCAGGCTGGTCTAATGCGGTGCCGATCAACTATGTCAATGCTCCTGTCGTCATGGAAGCCGAGAATCACGCTACAGCAGAGAAGGCTCAGAAAGTGCCGATGCCTTGTGAAATACTCGGACGTATCGAGAAACGAAACGACCGGGACTGGTACAGCTTCGCTGGGAAAGCTGGGGAAGTGATCTGTCTGGAAGGTTTTGCAGAACGAACAAATGCCCCCATGGATCTTTACATGGAATTGCGGAACGAGAAGGGGGCTGTGCTGGGTGAATACGATGATCACACAGAGCAATCCAGCTATCATCGATTTTTTGCCCGAACGGATGACCCCTCAGCTCGCGTTACCATTCCAAACGATGGCAAATATCTTCTCATGGTCAGTAGCCGTGATGCAACGCTTCGAGGCGACCCTCGGCTGCAATATCGGATCAGTCTGCACAAGCCCCGGCCCGACTTCCGGGTGATGGTGGTTGACGCCCATCCGCTGAATCCTGGAGCGCTGCGCCTGGTGCCTGGTGGTCAGCAGCATGTGGACATCGTCCTTTATCGCCGCGATGGTTTTATCGGACCGGTAACTTTAACCGTTGAGGGACTTCCTGCTGGCGTCACCTGTCCATCCGCAGTGGTTCCTGCGAATGCGATGACAGGGGCACTTGTATTCAGTGCAACTGAAAAGGCTGCTGAGTTTACCGGCTCCGTCACGATTAAAGCGACAGGAATGATCGATGGCCAGAAGGTGACTCGCGAGGCGCGATCGGGATGCCTGACATGGCCGAATCCCAATGAGCCCAATAATGGCCCAGGCATCAGTCGCTTGTGTCGTGCGACTATCCTGGCTATTCGTCCTGGAAGTCCCAGTATGCGATTGACCGCAAAGATGGACATTTCCAGCCTGCCAGTTGGAGGCAATCAGGCTGTCAAACTGAAACTGGATCGACTATGGCCTGAAGCCAAGGTGCCAGTCGTAGTCTCAGCGGTACACCTGCCTCCTGGTGTGACGTTCAATAACAATCAGCCTCTTACCATTGCTCCAGATAAAAACGATGCTGAAGTGCGGCTTGTTGTTCAGCAGAATAGTCCAGCAGAGGAATTTCCCCTCGTGCTGCGGGCGGTAGCGGCGATACCCTATGCCAAGGATCCCAAAGCCAAGCAGAAGCCACCAGTGCAGATGGCGGAAACGTCGTCGATAGTGAACGTAACAGCGTATCGCAAAGTTGTGGATGTGGTCATCCCCAAACCGATCGACCTGAAGATCGGCAGTGAGGTCAAAGTCCCTGTCAAATTCTCCAGGCTGTACGGCTTCCAAGGGCCGGTGACTATACAGGTTCAAGGTCTGCCTGCTGGGGTCACTGTTGCTCCCGTCACTCTGGCAGAAAAGGCTACTGAGGCAACACTGTTGCTTAAGGCTGGCAAAAATACAGCTGTTGCTTCGCCTTTGATAACTCTCAGGTGCGTGGCAAATGTGATGAACATCAACCTGACCACCGAGGCCAGACTTACCGTGAAAATCACGAAATGATCTGGTCATCCCGCCTGTGAGCGGGATGACTCCTGAATGTCTGACGTCCTATGTTGTGACCAACTCTCTATTTGGCAGAACATAGTGTTGTGTCATGCCCGGTTCAGGTCCATCTTTCTGTTGCTCGGCGAGTTGATCTTCTACCAGTGGCCAGAGATCATCAATCTCATCCTTGAAGAGGTTGCCAATGAGCACATCAGTGATCAGACCTTTCTTGTCTGGATGGTTGCGAACAAGCTTGCCAAAGTTCAGACCATCATAAAACGCACATACCAGCCGACGCATACGGTCCATGCCTTGGAAGTAGGATGCTTCCCAGCTGCGAAGCTGTTTTTCTGAAGTATCGCCCTGCTGCAATCCTGCTGCAATGGCTTCTGCAGCCATGCTGGCAGACGTGAGTGCCAGCAATACACCCGAAGAATAGAGAGGATCGAGGAATCCCAGAGCATCACCGACGAGAACCCAGCCATCACCTGCTGCCTGGGTTGCCCGGTATGAATATTCCTTCTGGGCACGGAAGATGTCGCATCGCTGGGCACCGGCAAGGCGAGGTTGCAGTCCCGGGCAGCGTTCCACTTCTTCGTTATAAATCGTCTCCAGTTCCTTGCTGATGCGGTTCTGGAAAAGGTAATCGTAGCCTGCCACTACGCCAACACTCACAATATCGTCGTGAAGGGGGATGTACCAGAACCAGCCCTTCTTGCCCTTGGTTTGAAGCACGATCGTGGGGCCTGCATCGCGACCAGTATCTCGGTACGCGTTTTTCCAGTAGGTCCAGACGGCGGCTTTCTTGAGCACAGGGTCCCATTCACGCAGGTTGAGCCGATCCATGATGAGGCTGGATTGACCGCTGGCATCAACAATCACTTTGGCTCGAATAGTCCGTTCCGGTCCATCTTCCGGTTTCACTCGGATGCCAACAGCCTTCTTGCCTTCAAAAAGAACTTCAAGCACACGGGCACCTTCGTGGACAGTGACGCCTTTGGCACGTGCGTTGTTCAGGAGTAGGTGATCAAATTCACTGCGTCGTACCTGCCAGGTCTGCGAACGCTGGTGGGGATCGAAGTCGCCGAAGTAGAATGGTTCCGAGAGTTTGCCATTCTGCGACACAAACTGCACGCTATGTTTCTTTGTGAAATGGCTCTCTTGCATCGTGGGTAGAAGGCCCAGTTTCTCGATGACATGGAAGGTAAAGGGGATGAGCGATTCACCGATATGGAAACGGGGAAAGTGCTCCCGTTCAAAAAGTTCCACCCGATAGCCTTCCTGGGCCAGGAGTGTGGCTGCGGCACTTCCGGAAGGGCCTCCTCCTATTACGATGACATCCAGATTGTTCATGGTAATCTCCAAGCTAACGCCAGGGGCTGCCCGGCGGTTCATGTGGTTGGCGGGCAATGTTCAGCAGTTCAATGAGTTTCTTGAGGTCGGAGCCATTCAGATGGCCTAGTTGCTGATGATGGCATTGTTGCAATGGAACACTGATAAGGCTAAGCAGATCGAGTCCAGCCGGAGTGATGCCGACAAGTACACTCCGACGGTCTGTTTTTCGTTTACGGCGTGTAATCAGTTTCCGCTGTTCGAGTTTATCGAGCATACGGGTAACATCAGGAGCACGGGAAACCAGCCGACTGACAAGACTCAGGGTAGGTACCGGTTCAGGGTAGCTGGCCTTGAGCAGACGCAGGACATTGTACTGTTGTGCAGTAAGCTCCCAGACAGCAAAGCACTCCTCCTCCAATGAACGCAGCCTGTCATAGGTCCGCCACAGGGAGAGGTAAGCTTCCTGTTCCAGAGAATCAAAATGCCGGGTCGTGGTACGACGCAACGCCATAGTCATTGAGGAATTATATCTGTTTGAACAATTATTGTCCAGACAACATTGTGACAGGATGTGTTAAAGGCGTGGTAAACTGCGTAAAGTCTCAGCCGATGGTCGCCGTTCCACTAGCCATTTCCTTGAGGCATTCATCAGTTCTACTTGCTATAGTGTCACCATGCCCCAACTGCAGGAAGCTGAGCTGTTAGCCAAAAGGGCCGTCGAATTCTTCGGCGTCCCGGCGGAAGCGGCTGCGCAGATCCTTCGCAACATCCGTCATTCAGAACAATTGGGGAACCATGTCAACATTATCACCCAGTTGCAGGATGCCGGGTACCTTTCGGAAGAGCAAGCTAATAATCTCCGTGAGACAGGCAATGGCTCGTTTGTTGCCATTCAGATTGGCGAGTCGAAGAAGCTGAATCTTGAGTATTTTGATGAGGAGCATCCCCGTTTCATAGCCGGGTATGAACTGGTTCGCCGTCTGGGCGGTGGCAGTATGGGTGCGGTCTACCTCGTCAGCGAGCCGCGTACCAGGCAACGGCATGCCATGAAAGTGCTGGGTGCCCAGTGGAAGCAGCACGAAACGCTGCTGGCCCGTTTTCAGCGAGAATCCCAGCATGCTGCCAAACTCGACCATCCCAATATCGTTCGTGGCTTTTACGCTGGTACTGACCGCGAAACAGAACGTCATTACTTCCTGATGGAGTACATCGACGGTATCAGTGTGCAGACGCTGCTCGCTCAGCGTGGCAGACTTTCACCTGGCTTGGCGCTCCGTATTATCTGGGAAGTCGCTCACGGCCTGGCACATGCTCATTCTCGCGGTATCATCCATCGAGATATTAAGCCCGCCAATATTCTTCTCGACCCTATCGGCTTGGCCAAACTGACAGACTTTGGTCTGGCGAAGGATCGTTTCAACGATAACACATCTCTCACCAAGACCAAGCAGGGTTTCGGCACCCCGTTTTACATGCCGTATGAACAGACTGTTTCCGCTCGCAATGCTGACCATCGCAGCGATCTGTTTGCCCTTGGTGCGACGGCATATCACATGCTCACGGGTCGGCTGCCTTTTGAAGGACAGTCGCCGCTGGAGATTACTGAAAAAAAACAAGCGGGTATCTATCCACCTGCATCTGAACACGTGCCGAGCCTCAATCCCAAGATTGACGAACTTCTCTCCAGGTTGCTGGCACGCAGACCGGAAGACAGGTTCCAGTCGGCAAGCGATCTGATCATTGCTCTGGATGAATCCAATCTGGTGCCGCCTGCGTTAAATTGGGATGATGTAACATCAGACAATCGTCCTACGTTGCACATTGCCGATCAGCCCACGAAGCAGGATGATGAACAGGAAGAAGAAAGTGGTCAAGAGCGTCATTGGTACCTCTGGGCAGGGCGTGTGGAAGGCAAACTCACCTGCAAGAAAGCGACCACAGAGCAGATCCTGGATTCACTGACTCAGAAGCACTTTACGCTGGAGCAACAGGTCAGTCGCTCGCCACGCGGGCCGTATCGACCACTCAAGGAGTTCATTGAGTTTCGTATGCCAGAACAGATCCCTGTTAAAATTGATTCTTCAAAGCGTTGGCCGGGCTGGCTGGTCTTTGCTGGTTTTGCCCTGTTCTGTCTGTTGTTTATGCTGTTGTTGTGGTGGCAATTACCTCAGCCACAAAAATAGAACCTGGTAGCACGAATGAGCACTGTGTGGCGTGGACGATGGATGGTGGTATGCGCTGCTCTTGCGTGGAGTCTGAGTGGGTTATTCGTAAAACTGCTGGTTTCGCCCCCATCCTGGTTAGGTACTGATCTAGTAGCAGCAGAGCATATCGCGTGTTGGCGTTGTCTGTTCGGTGCGCTCAGCCTGGTGTTGTTCCTGCGGCCTGCTTCGCTTTCCTGGCATCCGCTGATGCCTCTCATGGCAGGTTGCTCTGCCCTGATGAATGGTCTGTTTATTGCAGCGATGGCGATGGGTGATGTGGCGGAAGCATCACTGCTCCAATACACCGCTCCATTCTGGGTGTTTGTTATCAATGTCCTGGTGTTAAAACGGGCTACTGCCAATCGGCTCGATGGCCTGAGCCTTCTGGTAGCTACAACTGGTATTACAGTCATTGTCCTGGGTCGCTGGCAGGAGCAACAACTCTATCCAGCTATGCTGGCGCTGGGGGCTGGCGTTGCTTTCGCAGGGGTGATGCTTTGCCTCAGCTGGCTTCAGCAGCACAATTCAGTTTGGCTGGCATTTCTGAATCAACTGGTGGCAGGTCTCATCGCACTGCCATGGGCCTGGCATATGCCCTGGCCTGGCGGCATGGCGTGGCTGGTGCTGATTCTCTTCGGCGCAATCCAGGTGGCATTGCCCAATTGGCTGTTGTCGAAGGCGATGAAACTGGTCCCCGCCCATCAAGCGGCTTTGATTACGATACTCGATCCCATCTGTGCCCCACTCTGGGCCTGGCTCATTACGCAGCACATCCCAGGAGTGACAACACTTCTGGGTGGCAGCGTGTTTCTACTTGCTCTGATGATTCGATACTGGCCCAGAAAGAGCTAATTACTTGGTGTATTCATCGGATTGAGTCACGCGGCTACAGCCTAGCCAGCATCTCAAGCACGATACAGAAATAGGCGACCAGATGTGACCTCGTCCGGAGTGATACAAGAAGGACGAGGTAGCAACGGATAAGGTTGAATGTTCGGATATTACTGCGGTGGGACCGGAATCTGCCGTTCGTTGCCAGGCCCGCGAACAGGTGGAGGCGACTGCGTAGCTGATGGTGCCGTGATTGCTGGCGGCGGGGATACACCGGCAGGAGCTATGGTGCTGGGCTGAATTGGCATTCCCGTTGCTCCGC
Organism: Gemmatales bacterium; assembly: GCA_046350055.1. Taxonomy (GTDB): domain Bacteria; phylum Planctomycetota; class Planctomycetia; order Gemmatales; family HRBIN36; genus JAEUIE01. The sequence continues at coordinate 3,312,559 of JAXMBC010000001.1, forward strand.
CTCCACGCTGACGGAACTCGTCTGCTTGCTGTTTCAGCTCATCTCCCGATTTCTCCCGCATCGGCTGGAGTTGGTAGGTAAACACACGGCGGTCACGTTGAACGAACGGTCCCACTTCGGCCAGAAAGTCGATGCCTGGATATTCATACCATTGAGGAGGAACTGGTTCGAGTACTTCGTAAGGCTCAAAGCCATCCTTGAAGAGTGTAATTTTGTAGTTGCCGTGGTCGATGAATGCATTGGTGGGCACGTTGCAGGGCGTAGTGCCTACTTCGACATTATTAATGAAGACTCGGGCTCCAGGAGGTTCGCTGAGAATGGTCATGCGGCGATAGACGCACCCGGTAGTCACCAGGGCAAGCAAGAGCAGAAGAAGTCCATGCCAGCGAGAGCTCATGCGAATTCCAGCGAAAAGGACGAATCGGCATGGGGGCATAACAAAGGGTGCGTAGCCCGTCAAGTCAGATGCGTGCCCCTCTCTTCCAAGAAACTGGGAATTTGGGTAGAATGCTCAAACACTTGTATCAAGGAGTTCCTGATGCCATCCGTGTTACCGGGCATGGATCCGTATCTGGAAGATGCGAAGCGCTGGCCCACGTTTCACAACCAGTTCATCTCCGCCCTGGGGGATGCGTTGCAGCCTGCGCTGAACGAGAAGTATCGTTTGCGACTGGGGCATCGTCATTATGAGATTGAACAGGTGCTGTTCACTTCGATTCAGAAGGAAGAGCATCAGGAGCCGTTTCTGGAAATACGCCAGAAGGGTAGTGGAGATAAGCTGGTCACCCTGATTGAACTGATCTCGCCCGTCAATCGAACCCACCCGATAGGCCGCCAGCGCTATGAGATGCGTCGAGAGGAAGCACGCAATGATGGTGCACATCTGGTGGAACTCGATGTCGTGCTTCAGGGAAAAACCTGCCTGGAAGCAGATCTGAGCACTCTGACAGAATCGCAATATGTCTGCAGCGTGACGCGAAACGTGCGCCCCGTGAAACATGAGCTGTATGGCAGCCTGATCAGCAAACGGCTGCCCCGTGTGCGGCTACCCATGATGAGCGAAGATCGTGACCTCGTTCTCGATGTGCAGGCACTCATCAATCGGGTGTATGACCGTTGCTTTGAAGGTACTATCGATTACCAGTATGATCCTCATGTGCCTCTCTCTGACGAGGACCGCCACTGGCTCGATCAGCTGTTGCGTACGGAGAAACTGAGACAGTAGTTACTCGTGCACATTCACGCTGAGCTTCTTCAGTTCCTCATTCAGTTGCTCCTTACCTTCCTTCACTTTGATTTCCAGTTCCTTTTGCTCTTTCTGGATACGGGCAAACTCGTCCTCCTGCTCGACAAGCGATCGCACGTAGCGATCACGGAGTTCCTTTTCGCTGCTTCGATCGGCCAGGACTTGCAGGTTATCCCGGATCCGTTTCTGCTGTTCATTGATCAGAGCCATCTGCAGCGAGATATTGGTGCTGGCCTTTTCCCACACCCGAAGTTGTTCACGCACTTGAATGACGTGCTTTAACTGCTCCCTGGCAGCAGCAGGCAACAGGTCCTGTTGGATAATATGCAACAGACGGTTCTCTTCGCTGTTGCCAAGTCCCAGGTTGACCAGCTGAATTGAGTCAGTTTCGACTGCCACTTCCTCAACGAGGAACTCGCTCACTTGCTGGGGTGGCAGAGTGAAGCGCAATCGGTAGTTGGACGCAGTAGTTTCCGCTACAGCGGCGGGATACCGGAGTGTCGCGTCCAGTCGCTGCCGAGGATGTTCAATGAAGAGTGTTTCTTCCTGAGGCAATTTGGACTGCACTGTATAGACCGTGCGAGTCACTGACTGTTCCTGTATCCTGGCCACTCCTTTGCTGATGATCAGGGAGCTTACGGTGCCCTTGGCACTTTTGAGGCTGTCGGTGACGCGTACCCCCAGTTCCACCGCATACGAGACCAGTTTCATCTCGTCAGCTAAGGTCGTGTCGAGCATAGCTTCACCAGCATAGCTGCCATGATGAAAGACCGTGACCGGTCCACCTTCAAGTGTCAGGCTGGTGGTATTCTTGAATTCGACTGCCCGTAAGGGGTTATTGGCTCGGGCTGCCTTCTGGTAGAAGAGGACAGATCGACCTGCGAATTCCTTCTGGACAATGGGTACAAGGGCCGACTGGTTCCGCTGGATGCTGACTGGATGAGCGATCTGGTACTCAAATAGTTCGCCGAGTTGCCGCTCACGTACCTGTGTTGGTGTGGAACTGCGCGCGGTACGGTAGTCCGAGGTTTCTTCCATGCAGGCTGGGGGCTCCAACCTTATGCGCTTGTTCATGGAAGCCATTGAGGCTCGTACGGGCATCAATGCTGCTGCTTGTACTGAACGATCTTCAGCATACTCTTCAATTCCCTGTTCCAACTCTGGCGGCAGCACCCCTGTGGTTTCTGCTACTTGAACAACGGGGCGGCTCACATAGCGAGGGGTATACAAATCATGCCGGAATGAAACAGGTAGGCCTGCCACCAGGGTCAGTTGCACATCCTTCCAGTCTTCCTCCTGCACATTGTCCACCACGGCCCAGCCCTGAAGAAGCGGTTGATCGCCTTCACCGAGAATGATGCGATAAGTCGCTTTCCAGACTGGGGCATTGACGACATAGTTCATGACAATCTGCCGGTTGCCTTCACCATGAGCCTGGAAACGGAAGGTTCGGGACTCTTTCTTCTTGCCTGAAAGACTGGTCTGCAGGAAATAGTGCAGATCACGCTGCAACGCAGCGTCCTTCAGCACCAGAGACGATTGAAAGAGAGGAAAGGCATGCACCTCACCAGATGCTGTGAGAAGAGAGAGCATTGGCGTGTCACGCTGGCCTGCTTCGGTCTTCTCCGTTACCACATCGATCCCCAGCAGGCTTCCCTCCATGGGGGTATAGCCCGGTGAAGCCACACTGATGGCTGCACCCTTAAGCTGAGGAAGAAGCGATACCAGGCTTTTCTGATCAGGTATGCTGAGTGCCACCTCGGCCAGCATCTGTTCGATGGGCTTGGTGGAGTCGTAAGCGATGGCATGAATCTGCCCGCCATCGAGATCAAGGACAGTGAGTGATTTCAAGACGTCGCTGACGTCGTCCTGTTTGAAAGCTAATTCCAACGTGTTGGAACCTGACACGGAGGCCTGCCGTTCAAATGCACCCACGCCATGTTTGAAGAGTGTGACTCGCGTGATGGGAATGGTGGGCATGACAGCTCCTGGTGATATGGTGCGAGTATCGACTGTACTCGGCGTTGTGGAGCGATGCCAGTAGTTGCGGTGAAAATATAAGTCTTCCTGATATGTAACCTCATAACGCCAACAACCCAGAGCAAGGCTCTGGGTTGTGATGAATATCCTTCAAGAGTTTACTTCTTCAATTCAGCTTCGATGGCTGCAGTCAATTCGCTGCCTTCGGGAGTTGTCTTGGAGCCATAGCGAGCCACGACTTCGCCCTTCTTGTTGATCAGGAACTTTTCAAAGTTCCACTTGATATCGCCTGCCTTCTGGCCCTTCAGTGCAGCATAAACAGGACTGGTATTATCGCCATTCACGTCGATCTTGGCGAACAGTGGAAAAGTGACGCTGTACTTGCTGGAGCAGAACTGCTTGATGTCGGCTTCAGTGCCAGGCTCCTGACCACCGAACTGATTGCAGGGGAAGCCCAGGATAACGAAGCCATCATCCTTGTACTTTTCGTAAATCTTCTGCAGACCGGTGTACTGTTTGGTGTAACCACATTGACTGGCAACATTGACGACAAGGACAACCTTGCCACGGTAGTCAGCCAGATTCACATCCTTGCCATCGATGTTCTTGACGGTTTGATTCAGTACGTCAGACACAGGTTTGTCTCCAGCTTGTAAAGTCAGGCCAACGAAGGATGCCAGGAACGCAGCTACGAGCAGTCGACGCATCGGAAGATCTCCACAAGAGGTTCACAGACACGAAAAAGAGGTTTGCTAGACTATTATGATACGACGTTCGATGCCTTGCGAGATGCACTCATGCGACTTCTCTTAGTCTGCCTGCCTCTTCTCCTCTGTTCTTCATTATTAGCGCAAGGAGAGGCGCCGATTCGCCGCATTGCTTTCGGCAGTTGTGCCCATCAGGCAAAGCCTCAGCCCATTTGGGAAGCAGTCACCGCACTTCGGCCAGATGTCTTTCTCTTCCTTGGCGACAATATCTATGCCGACACCACCGACATGTCGGTTATGAAGAAAAAGTATGACCAGTTCGCCAGTGTCCCTGGATACATACGACTTAAGCAGACCTGTAAAATTCTCGCCACCTGGGACGACCACGATTACGGCAAAGATGATGCTGGTTACGAATATGGACCCAAGAAAGAATCACAAAAGCTCTTCCTGGACTTCTTCGGTGTCCCAGAGAACTCACCCCGCCGGCAGCAGGAAGGTGTCTACCATGCAGAAAGTTACGGCCCACCAGGACAGCGGGTGCAACTCATCCTGCTCGATACCCGCACCTTCCGCACGCCGCTGAAGAAGCGTGAAGGCAAAGTGGTGAACAATCAGGGACCCTATATTCCAGATGAAGCTGAGACTGCCGAGATGCTTGGCGCTGCTCAGTGGAAGTGGCTGGAAGATCAGCTGAAGCAACCCGCTGATATTCGCATCATCGCCAGCAGTATTCAGGTTATCGCTCAGGACCATGGCTGGGAAAAGTGGATGAACATGCCCCGCCAGCGGGAAAAACTCTTCAAACTCATCGAGACCACCCAGGCCAAAGGCATCCTCTTTCTCAGTGGGGATAGGCATCTGGCTGAACTCTCTCTCCTCCCGAAGGCTGTCGGCTACCCGCTTTACGATCTGACTTCTAGCGGTCTGACGGAAGCCAACAAACGATTTCGAGCCTTGGAGGCGAACCAGTACCGTGTTGCCACCATGAACTGGGGCAACAACTTCGGCTACATCAATATTGACTGGTATGCTGCCGACCCGGTGATACGTCTGCAGATTCGCGACGAAGCGGGTGAAGTTACCATTCAGCAGAAAGTACTGCTCAGCACGATACACCCCAATCGTGTACTGCCACAAAATACTGGTACAGTTGCAGCGGAAGCAGAGAAGACCAGCGAAGGTACCATCAACACTCTAGAAGCAGCCAAAAAAGTAGGTGAAGAGGTCACCGTCGAGTTTACTGTGAAAGCAACTGGGGGGAGCAGTGGCCGGGTCTTTCTCAACTCCCTCGCCGACTTCCGTGACCCCCGTAACTTCACGGTGGTGCTGGAGAAGGGATATCTGAGCAAAGCCAAAGATATTGCCGATCCCCGGGAACACTTCAAGGGCAGGAAGATTCAAGTCACCGGAAAAGTGGAACTGTTTAAGGAAACGGCTCAGATCAAGGTAACCGAGATGAAGCAGATCAAAGTACTGCCATAGGACAAGATGTGGCAGGCTTCTATATTTCGTCCTCCCGATCTCGCAGTGTTGCGTAGTAATGCGTTAATGCAATGGCCATCGCATCAGCTACATCAGGAGGTTCGGGGGGGGCGCTGAGACCCATCTCCTGGGCAACAGTTCGTTGAATCTGGTCCTTGCTGGCTCGGCCAGCGCCGGTGATGAGCTTCTTCACTTGCGTGGCATTGTAGCTGAACGTTGGGATATCCCGTAGGCTGGCTGCCAGCAGCATCACACCACGGGCATGCCCCATGATAATTGCAGTGCGAGGGTGCTTGTAGTGGGCGTAGAGCTGCTCCACCGCCATGGCCTGCGGATGAAACTGGTCGATGATTTCCAGCACGCCCTGGTGCAGCGTAAGAATTCGTTTCTCGAGCGTACCTTCTCCACCACGCAAAACTCCCGCCTCGCATAGTTCCGGACCGTTGCGTCTGACTTCCAGTACAGCATAGCCTGTGATGCGTAAGCCGGGGTCGATGCCGAGCAATCGCTGGGGTGTGCTATTCATCTGTGGCCTTGCTCTTACGGTAGGTTTGCCATTGGGATTCCATTTTCAGGCCGCGGTGTGACAAGTTCCAGAGCTTGACACCCAAGTCTTTTGCGGTTTGTTCTTCTTGGTCATGGATTTGACCTTGGTTATCCACTTGATTGAGCCCTGCTACATAGAGAACAACGCCATCGGGCAACACCTTGAAGTAAATTGGCTTGCTGTTGTATGGGTCGAGTGGAATCGCTGGCATGTACGATGGTACGATATCATCCCAACTGACAGGCATTCTTCCCGTTGCCAGGCGAAACCGTTCACTGGCCAGCAATGCCTCTGTGGTGCGAAGTCTTGCCCGATATAGAGAAACGGTTCCAAGCATCTTTTGTAAGTTAGCAAACTCTTTATTCGCAGCCTTGCCATCCGAAGCCCAGATCATGCTGTATTCACGAAGAAAGTTAGTGAAATAGGGCCCTCGTTCTTCGAACTCTTTCAGTCCGCTCTGCAACTGTTCCTCTGGTAACCTGGCCCACTCCATCGCAGCGGCGAAGAACTTCAAGAGAGTCAATCTCTCTTTTGCCAGCGTCTCTGGCCGATTACCCCAGCCGACCATCATTTCTGGAAAGACCTTCAGGATCGCATCGTCTACTGGTTCAATGTTGGTACGCCAGCGGATGTTACGGCCGAGAGTGCGGGAGATTTCGCCCCAGGTCATGCGGCCTTCCTGCAAGGTGGCCAGATCGTGATCGAATGCGGCACGTTCACCGCGTACCATCCATTCGAGTATTTTTTGGATTAGTCGGTGTTCTCGAACGACTTCCCGCTGAAGGAGTTGTAATTGGGTATCCGTCAAGGGAGTGGACTGTGCCAGGAGCCTTTCGATTTCCTTGCAGGTCGAATTAACCACCCCTATTCGCACCAGATGGCTGATGAAGAATGGATCTGCATCAAAGCTGCGGGCGATACCGAAACAGCCTTCGATATACTCGAGGGCGAGAGCAATATTCCCCGCTTCACCATGCAACTGGGCCGCGAAACCCATGAGATTGGAAAGATGCCGGCTGCCTTGCACGTCAGGCAGCAGCGTCATGGAAATAAGGGGCCGAACAGGGTATTGATACTGCCCCTGTTTTAGATGACGAAGCAGCCGAGCCCGTTGAAACGCCCCCGGTGCTGGTTCCATGGCAAACAACGCGGTTAACTGTTCCCTGGTTGCATCAGGGACAAGTGCATTGGGATGCATACCTCGGAAGTATTCCCAATGCTCGAAGGCATGCTTGTCATATATTTCGCGAAGTTTCTTCCACCAGGCATTCCGAGTGCCGATGGGTATCATCTCGTGAATGTTGAGCAGCTTTTGCAGAGCAACCACTTCCGCAGCTGCATCGGTACCCGGGGGAAGTGGCTGACGACCCTGAAGTAGTTGAGTCATTTTCCATGAAGGATCGCTGGCGTCCAACTTTGCGATGTAGTCGTACAGAGCCTTTTCATCGCGATAGTTAATCCAGGTGCGGTAGCCATAAATCAGGCCGATGATGAGCAGTATGACACCAATGGCTTTGAGCCAGAAGAGGCTGCGTCTGCGACGGGCAGGCTTGACGGGTGAAACGGGCTGACTCATCAGTCTCTCTTGATGGACTTTCCTCTGGGCGTAGTATACACCGATGGAAACTCCCGCGAATAGTGCGAATATCGTCTTTCGACCAGGCATCATTGCTGATGTGGTGTTCAAGCCATTGACATTGTTTCACGATCATCGTGGCTGGCTGTGCGAGTTTTTCCGCAATGATGAAGTGCCAGCCGAGTATCGCCCCGTGATGGCTTACACGTCACTCACTTTACCGGGCATCGTGCGAGGGCCTCACGAGCATGTGACACAGTCAGATTACTTTTGCTTTATCGGTCCATCAGATTTTGCACTATACCTGTGGGATAATCGTCCGCAGTCGTCTACCTACCGGGTGCATCAGGTCGAACGGATCGGGGCTTCCCGCCCGATGGCGGTGATCATCCCGCCCGGCGTCGTACATGGCTACAAGAATGTAGGCGGTGAGCCCGGCTTAGTTTTCAATGCAGCTAATCAACTCTATAAGGGCGAAGGGAAAAGCCAGCCCGTAGACGAGATTCGCCACGAGCACGATCCCGCTTCGCCTTTCCGCATCACTTGATAATCAATTCACGATATACCAGTACTTATCCACCTTGCGAAACTTGATGGCCTTCTTGCTGAATCCTTCCACGTTTACTTCGTAGGAAGCTACGGTACCATTTTCTTCCATGCTGGGGGTGCGACCCTTGATGTCCTTCAGCACCTTGAGCAAGTCAGCTGCCTTCCTTTTGGCAAACCGCTCAGCGAACTCTTCGACAGTTCCATTCTCTGTGAGCTTAGCCAGTTGATCCGGTTCCACCATCGCTTTGATGAACGGCACATATTCCTTCGCTTCGAGCATGCGGATTCCTTCCGGAATGGCAGTTTCGAGCTTTTCCCGCCAGGTCTGCTTGTCATCGGCCTGGGCGTTCAGTGCGATGCATGCAAAAAATACGAGCGCGATCATCGAAGAAAGTACTCTCATGATGTTCCTTTCCAATTGAAGGTCTCTGCACATCATGCTATGTCTGTGCTGGTGGACTGTCATCTGTCAGAGAAGGACTGAGGTTATCGTGGCCCTGAATCCTCGTTTGTGGATGCGTAAACTCCATCGGTGGGGAGCTATCCTCGTTGCACTCCCCTTTCTGCTGGTGATTGTCACGGGACTGCTCCTGCAACTGAAAAAGGAATGGAGTTGGGTGCAGCCTCCAACACAAAAAGGCCAGGGCAAGATACCATCGATTTCGTTCGACGCGATGCTCCAGACACTGCGTACCGTGCCGGAAGCCGAAGTAAAGGAATGGGCTGATGTCGAACGTCTTGATGTCCAGCCTCGGCGTGGTATGGCCAAAGCACAGTTGAAGAACCACATCGAAGTACAACTCGATCTGCAGTCAGGACAGGTGCTGCAAGTTGCCGAACGTCGTTCCGACTGGATTGAATCACTCCATGATGGGTCATGGTTTCACGACAAGGTGAAGCTTTATGTCTTTTTGCCAGCGGCCTTCGTGGTGCTTTGCTTGTGGATCACCGGTGTCTACCTCTTCTTCCTGCCATGGGCCGTCAAATGGCAGCGTCGACAACGCGAGCGCCGGTTACCTGGCTGAGTTTGCCTCCAGTTGTGCACTGGGATGATCAGCAATCAGTCGTGCTGACCGGGCCCGGGTAATGTAATTCCATGCCCACTGCAGCAGCACCAGCAGCTTGCTCTCAAAGCCTACCAGGAAAATCACATGAAGGAAAAGCCAGGCAAGCCAGGCGGGGTACCCTGTGAGCCTGATGAAGCTCAGATCAGCTACAGCAGCACCCCGTCCAATAGTTGCCATACTGCCTTTATCGGAGAATCGAAAAGGAGGTAACACTTTTCCTCGCAGTCGGGCAGAGATCAGCCTGGCAGCATATTTGCCCATCTGCATGGCTGAGGGAGCCACCCCAGGCACCAGCTTGCCATCTTGCTCTACATGGGCAAGGTCACCCAGTACCAGGATGTTGGGATAGTTGGGAAGTGACAAATCACCTTTCACCATGAGTCGAACCTGCCGATCAAGAGGCGTGCTGGTAACTTCAGCAAGAGCACGTCCCAGGGGCGAACCTTGCACGCCTGCACCCCAGAGCATAACACTATTTGCCAGGCTTACTGTTTGCCCATTTTCCTCGAAGGTCACCTGGTTGGCAGCGACATGTGTAACCTTGGCACGAAGATGCACTTCAACGCCCAGCCGATGCAAAGCCTGGAGGGCAGACTGGGAGAGCTTGGGAACATAAGACGCCAGGATGCGGTCTCCTCCTTCGAGAAGCAGGATGCGGGCCTGGCGTGAATCAATGCGACGGAAGTTACCTCGCAGGGTGTGTCGTGAGAGTTCAGCTAGTGCTCCAGCGAGTTCCACACCAGTAGGCCCGCCACCAATCACAACAAAGGTGAGCAACCTTTCCCGTTCAGCAGGATCGCTGGCTGCTTCGGCCTGTTCGAAGGCCAGAAAAACCCGGGCTCGAATAGCGACCGCATCTTCCAGCGTCTTGAGGCCTGGGGCATGCTGTTCCCATTCCGGGTGGCCGAAATAGGCATGACTGGCTCCGGTGCAGACAAGCAGGGTATCGTAAGACTGTGGTCCACACGTGGTATGCACGATTTGCTGTACGGGATCAATGCGTTCCGCATCGCAGAGCAGGGTAGTGCAGTTCTTCTGGCTGCTGAGGATGCCACGCAAGGGGGCGGCAATATTGGCAGGCGACAAGCCACCCATCGCCACCTGATACAGCAGCGGCTGAAAACAGTGAAAGTTGCGGCGGTCAAGCAGGGTAATATCGACGGGTTCCCGTTTCAGCGATTGCGCTGCTGTCAGGCCAGCGAATCCGCCACCGATGATGACTACACGATGAGACATGAACCGACCCAGTGATGGAGTATCTCCTCAATCTATGAGTCGTGGTTGCTAGTTCATGGCTGGATCAATCGGTTGAATACGGATGCCCAGAGCACGCTGAAGGGTTTCCTTATTCTGCTGCTGGGCCATGCAACTCTCCCAAAGCGGTTTCTCTTCGGTCCAGAAGACATGCTCGGATGTAGCAGGCATGACAACCCAGGAGTCTTCTTCCAGTTCGCTTTCCAGTTGTCCCGGTCCCCAGCCAGCATAGTTGAGGATGAACAGCGTGGGTTCCTGCTGTTTGCGAACGAGCTGCTTCAAATGATCAGGAGCCATGGCACCATAGACTCCAGGCATGACTTCGAGGTCTGCCAGTTCCTTGATGGTATGAGCGGCAGCGAGGGGACCGTTGACAGGGCCTCCCATATTCAGGGGCTTATCCCATTCTGATTTGAGTTCAAAGACCTTGGCACTGATGTGGGCGATCGTGATGGGCGAAGGTCGATTGAGGATGATACCAGCAGCACCTTCCTCGGTATGATCGAAGATCAATACCACCGACTTGCTAAAGTTGGGGTCTTCCAGCGTGGTGGAGGCGAGCAGGAGATGGCCTTTGAGCGACTTCATCGCGACTCAGGAAATAAAATGGTGATTCACCTTATTGTAGCAGCGAGTTCGCGAAGTCGCTCTAGTGCTGATTCGCGAGTTGTCAGTTCTTCGTTCAACTGAGCGGCCCGGATCGCGTCAAGCAGCACTTTATATTGTGGTCCATGGGGGACTCCGAGGTTTTCGACATCGTCACCAGTTACCAGGACACGTGGTTCGAGATGATCCTGAGTCCAGATCGAAAGACGCTGACGTACGTAATTCAGACCATTGCTGGACCTGCCGTAGGCTTGACAGTCGGATGCGAGAAGCGTGATCAGGTCGTCTCGATGAGCATGGGCAAGAAGTGGCTTCAGCCTGGACCATGGAATCACATCCGCCATACAGAGATCCTTCAGGCTCAGTACCAGGTACTGCACATGCTGAATTTCTTCCTGAGAGAGGCGAAAGGCTCGGCCAAATGTCGACTGTAAGTCCTGCCTGGTCAACAAAGCATCGTCGAAACACGCCCGCTGGCAGTCTTCAAGCAATGCTGCCCACGCCAACGGGAAGCTTACCTGCTCCGGCAGGGCCGATACTAACTTGAACTCGAGCTTACTGCTTTCCCACATCGGGAAAATGACTTCAAGTAATCGCAGATCCCGGAGCCACTGCAATGCCGTTATTCGTTGTGGGTGCGTCAGCATCTTTTTCAGCTCATCGGTAATGCGTTCAGCACTCACCTGTTTCAGCTGAGCATGCAGTTCACGAATCGCTGATCCTGTTTGTACTTCCAGGGTAAAGCCCAGCCGGCTGACAAACCGTACTGCCCGCAGCATCCGCAGCTTGTCCTCGGCTATCCGTTGCCTGGGGTCGCCAATGGCTCGGACCACCTTGGCACGGAGATCGGCCTGTCCGCCGACGTAGTCAATCACTTTACCTTCTAAAGGGTCGAAGAAGAGGCCGTTAATGGTGAAGTCGCGTCGCTGGGCATCATCCTCAGCTGTGCCATAGCGTACGCTATCAGGATGACGGCCGTCACTGTACTGGCCATCGCTGCGAAAGGTAGCGACTTGCACATGTAGACCAGGTTCAGGTCCCAGAACTTCTATCACGCCGAACTGGGCACCGACTCCGATGCTGCGGCGGAAAAGCTGCTGAACGTGTTTAGGAGTGGCATCTGTGGCGACATCGTAATCGTGAGGTGGATTGCCCAGGAGTTGATCGCGCACGCAGCCACCGGCATACAGGGCTACGAACCCTGCTTCACGCAGTTTCTGGACGATCTGCCTCGCGAACTGCTCCATCCGCTGCGACGAGGGCGGCTGGTTGCCTCCAGATGGCGAGTTGATTGCGGCCATACCGGCGAATATCCCACAGTTCGGAATCGGGTAGTTGCTTGGGATCGTAGTCATCATCGGTCTGCAGAACGATCACCGAATCAGGAGCTACTTTGTTCTTGAGCAGGGTCACCATCCACTGTATGGCAGGGCCATGGGTGGCAATATCGGTGTAAGGCGGTCCGAGGAAGTAATTGCAAGGCTCGGTGGGGATTGCCCCTTTTTCAATCCAGCGATAAGCGTCGATCTGCAATACCCGGGTGCGGTCACTGACACCAAACGTCTTGGCGTGCTTCAGAATAGCCTGCACCGAAAGGCCATCCTTTTCGATAAATGTGGCTTGTGAAGCCCCCCGGCTGAGAGCTTCGATTCCAACGGCGCCGCTTCCGGCAAAGATGTCATAAAACGGACGGTCGGGAATATCATTCACCATGATATTGAACATCGCCCCACGCGCCCGGTCTGACATGGGGCGCAGCTTGGGATCGAGTTTTACTTCAATCTTCCGACCTCGCAGGTCGCCGGCAATAATGCGAATACGGTAGAGCACTCGGTTCCCCAACTGGTATCTCAGTATTGTAAGAGACGCTGGGGAACGGGCAGTGGTTCATAATGGAATTCGAGAGTTGGAGTCCCGGCTGATGCCGGGACTCCAGGGAATACTACTTCTTGATGTCGTAGCACATGATCCAGTCCCCTTCCCGCAGGTAGAGCTTGCCACCAGCGATGGAGGGGTGTGACCAGCTCGGTCGCTTGTCTACGTGTGGAATTTTAAATGAACTGACTTCTTCGTACTTTCCAGGAGAGGCTTTGACTAGGGCCAGGATTCCATTCTGGAATCGGACATACAGGTGTCCATCGGCAGCGGAGATAGCAATTGAACCAGTGCCGCTGCCACGCGTTTTCCAGCCTTCTTCCACTTCGCCTGTTGTCAACTTGGCACACCAGACAGTATTCTTGTCGTCGGCACAGCCGTAGAGATAATCGCCTAGCAGCACGATGCCGCCATGCTTATTGGCCAGTCCTTTCTTATAGGCATAAAGTTCTTTCACTTTGACTCCGTCTGCATCTGGAACCTGGCGGAGCAGGGCACAACCTTTGCCATATCCAGCACCAGCAAGCACTAGATCATCTTTGACAATAGGCGTGGGTATGACAGCGACCGCTCCAATGGCATAGGTCCAAAGCAACTTGCCATCTTTGGCACGTACGCCAAGGACATTACTATCTGTTGTCTGCACATAAATTCGAGTACCGGCGATTTCAGAAACCACGATGGAGGAGTGGCCAGCACCTTTGTCACCTTTCACAGGGGTGGACCAGACAAGATCTCCAGTTTTCTTGTTCAATGCAACCATGGTGTGTTTTTCTTTGCCAGGAGTGACGACCACATGATCACCATCAATGAGAGGTGATTCGCTGAATCCCCAGCTATCTCGTTTGCCCCCTTCGAAGTCCTTGCTCATGCTCTTGCGCCAGACTTCTTTACCGTCACTGGTCTGCAGACAGACCAGATTGCCTTGCGGAGTCATGTAATAGATAAGGTCTCCGTCGACTGTGGGAGTCGAGCGTGAGCTTTGCCAGCTTTCCTGACCATTGTTCCATGCTGGCCCAAGCTTAGTCTTCCAGAGAGGCTTGCCAGTGGCTTCCGCAAAACAAGTGGCATACTCGTCCTTATCGTCTGCAGTCGAAAGGCCATCGCCCAACGTAAATATCCTGCCTCCTGCAACCGCCAGGCTGGCATAGCCACGGCCTGCTCCCTTGGCTTCCCACACAAGCTTGGGGCCATCCTTGGGCCATGCAGTGAGCAAACCTGTCTCAGTGGAAACACCATCTCGATTGGGGCCACGCCACTGCGGCCAATCACCTGGAGACGACTGAGGCAGTGCCAGCGCCACCATGAACACATACGAAAGCATGCAAAACGCTCCTTAGCTCTGGGATAACTCGTGATTGACGACATGCACCATCGGGACGCTTTCAGACTACCGCAGCATCATGGTTGAATCAACAATGGGATAGGATTTCTCATTCTCTCCGGTACACTGGGGCAATCTCCTCAGGGCCGTATCATGTCTCATTGCTCCGCCATCGTGATTCTGTTCAGTTTATGCTGCCTGTCAACCAGCAACTTTGCTCCGGCACCGCGAGAAACGCCACGCTCGCTCGATCCCCGGCTCGAGGTAATCCTCTTCGCCCAGGAACCACAAATTGTGCATCCAGTAGCCGTTGCATTCGACAGCAAGGGCAGGTTGCTTGTTGTCGAAAGCCACACCCATTTCCGGCCAGCTACCTACCAGGGGCCAACCCATGATCGCATCCAGATGCTGGAAGATACCGATGGAGATGGCCGAGCAGACCGCATCAGCACCTTCTTCGAAGGCACTAAGGCAACGATGGATATCGCCCTGGCACCGGATGGCTCAATCTACCTTGCCACTCGCAACGAGATTCTCCGACTGCGTGACACCAAGGGTACCAATCAGGCAGATGAACGAACGCGCATCGTCTACCTCGATACCAAAGGCGACTACCCCCACAACGGACTCTCGGGGCTTGCTTTCGATCAGCAAGGCAACCTCATTTTCGGCATGGGGGAGAACCTGGGGGCAGGCTACACCCTCATCGGTAGCGACGGCATCAAGCACAAGGGTGGCGGGGAAGGGGGCAACATTTTCCGTTGCACCGCGGATGGTAAGAACCTCCGACGTATTGCAACAGGTTTCTGGAATCCATTCGGGATTCATGTTGATCGCTTCGGCAGAATGATTGCTGTGGACAACGATCCCGATGCCTCACCACCCTGTCGGATGCTGCACATAGTGGAAGGAGGCGACTATGGCTACCAGTTCCGCTACGGCCGCAGTGGCAGGCATCCGTTTCAATCGTGGAACGGGCAACTGGCGGGCACATTGCCCATGATCTGCGGCACAGGGGAGGCTCCCTGTGAGGTGCTACGCTACGAAACCAACGGCTTACCCACCGAATACTATGGCAAGTACTTCGTGACCTCATGGGCAGATCATCGGGTGGAGATGTACGATTTGCGGCCACACGGTGTCAGCTATAAGGCCAAGCAGCAGATCCTGGTGCAGGGGGGCAAGGACTTCCGCCCCTGCGGCATGGCCGTCGCTCCGGATGGCTCTCTCTTTATCAGCGACTGGGTACTGCCCGACTACAATCTGCATGGCAAGGGAACGATCTGGCAGGTACGGCCGAAGAAGCCGTTTGAACGGTTCAACCTGGCTGAATGGCGGGCATCGGAGCAACAGGAACATAGCAGAACTCGGCAGATGATCGAGGCACTATCCACTACTACTCCCGAGGAAACAAAGCGCACCTTGCGCAATCCCCAGCTTCCTCTGGAAGTGCGGGCTGAAGGTATTCCCCTGTTGCAGAATCTGGATGATGTACCCACGTTGCTCAACATGCTGCTCGTGGAGGATGCATTTGTCCGCCAGCGAGTCGTGCATCATCTGGCGAAGCAGCCCAGATTGCTGGCGGAGGCAAGCAAGTCGTTCAGCAGTCTACCGCTGGAATCGCAATTGAGCCTCCTGCTCGCACAACGTGAACGTGGCGACGAATATATGTCCACCATCGACGAAAAGCTCCGCTCGCCCCACGAGGAAGTCCAGTTTCTGACAGTCAAGTGGATTGCCGACCTGGAGCTCAAGCATTTTCGCCGCGAAGTCGAGGCAGGCTTGAAGAAGACTAGCCTGGCGCCTCGCATGACCCTGGCCTATGCCACAGCACTGGCACGTCTTGATGGACAGGAAGTCAATGAAGCGAGACTCGCTGATCAGTTTGTTGCAAGACTGAATGACACCAGGCTCAGCCCGGAACAACAGCAGCAGTTCCTGAAACTGATACCGGTGACGCATCCAAAACTGACGGTCAAACTCCTGGAGCAACTCTATTCGAGCAGTCAGAATAACCGCTTGAAAGAGGATGTTGTTCTAAGTCTGGTGCTTCATCCTCATTCGGATCGTATTCCCGCTTTGCAACGTATGCAGAACATCGCAAGAGATGCCAATATCACCGAGCTAATCAAACTTGGTTTACCTGCAGTTGCTCAGGCAAAAAGGGACTTCAGCCAGGAACGTCCCCCTGCAGTACAAGTGGATGAATGGCTCCAGCGTTATTCCACCGGTGGACACAGGGAACAAGGTCTGCGAGTCTTCTACCATCCCCAGGGCCCTGGCTGTTACCGCTGTCATGCCATCAACGGCCGCGGCAACGACATTGGTCCTGATCTCAGCATCATTGGCCGTAATGAGCCGATACGACTCATGGAATCACTGCTTCAGCCCAGTGCGACGGTAGCTCCACATTACCAGGCTTATACGCTGGTCATGCATGATGGCCGGACACTCAACGGCATACTGGTGAAGACTTACTACGACGTGTACACCTACCTGAATCCCGAAGGCAAGCTCTTCGAAGTGAAATCAACCGAAGTGGCAGAGACTGCCTTGTCAGCCAAGTCGCTGATGCCCGAGGGGTTACTGAATCAATTGAGCGACCAGGAAGTAAAAGACCTGCTGGCTTACCTGATGAGTTGCAAGTAGTAAAACAAACAGGCCATCGAGTTAATCGATGGCCTGTCAAAAGTTTGAGTCAGGAGACTACCACGCGAAGTGGCTGAAGGCCTTGTTGGCTTCGGCCATTTTGATGGTGGTTTCACGCTTGGCCATGGCTTCACCTTCGCGACGGTAAGCAGCCATGAATTCGTCGGCAAGTTTCTGAAACATGGGCTTGCCCTTCTTGCTGCGGCTGGCAGAAATGATCCAGCGGATTGCCAGACTCTGCTGCCGTTCGCGCTTCACGGGCATGGGCACCTGGTAGTTGGCGCCACCAACACGCTTGGAACGCACTTCCAGTGTAGGTTTAACGTTCTCCACCGCGACTTCGAAGATTTCAAATTCCTTGCCATCCCCGGCGCGTTTCTTCACCTGGTTCATGGCATCATAGAACATCTTCTGGGCAATGGACTTCTTGCCCTGCCACATGAGGCAATTGATGAATTTGGTCACCAGAAGTGAATCGTAAATGGGATCAGGGGCCAACATCGCGTGGCCGGCGGTACGTTTCTTGGAGGCCATGGTTCCGTTCGAGTTAGTTACGAGAAGGCACAGTGGCACGTGGCACAAAGTCCTCTACAGGACTCACATCGACCACCTGCCCCGAGCCGATGTTAAACGCTATCTTATTGGCGATACCGCAATGTGGACAGCGTATAAGTGCTGCCGCATTGCTGCGAGGCCAGTCTTTCATTCCCTTACCGCTACAGTGCACCGTGGCACCGATAGCTTCGTTACAATCGGAACATGCAAAGCACAATTCCAGAATGCACTCGCGCATGATGAGCAGCCCTGGCACTAAAGGAAATCCGCACCACACAGAAAGGGCGATTACTTCTTAGCTTTCTTGGCACCGTATTTGGAACGGGCCTGCTTCCGATCCGCCACGCCCTGGGTATCCAGAACGCCACGGACAATGTGGTAGCGCACACCGGGCAAGTCGCGAACACGACCTCCTCGAACGAGGACAATCGAGTGTTCCTGAAGGTTGTGGCCTTCGCCCGGAATGTACGCGGTGACTTCGATGCCATTGGAAAGCCGTACACGAGCCACCTTACGGAGGGCCGAATTGGGCTTCTTGGGGGTCATCGTTTTCACCTGAAGGCAAACGCCGCGCTTCGCGGGATTGCCTTGCATGGCGGGATGCTTCGGCTTGGACCGTTGCACCGTGCGAGGCTTCTTGATGAGTTGGTTAATCGTCGGCATACTGGTCGTTTCGTTTTTGCGAGTTCTTGGGACAGAATGGGATGTTAGCGAGTATCGCTCCGCCGTCAAGTAAGTTTCATGAAGTGCGGAGTAAAAGTTAGGGTTGGACTGGCATCTGTCGAGCGACTTGTTCTCTTGTCGGCATCATGCATGTCAAACCCGGTTTCAGCCAGGCATGGACACTTGTATCCATGCCACTCGACAATTGTCTCGATGACTTACTCCACAGCTGCCACAGGTTCGACCGTCTGCACAGGACGCACCTTGGGAGGCGGAGCAAAACTGGCCTGCGAGATACCCAGTGCAGGATTCACCTTCACCTCGGCTTCCTGGTGAATCTTGAACCCGGTACCGGCAGGAATCAGGTGGCCGAGGATGACGTTCTCCTTCAGACCAACCAGGCGATCCTGCTTACCGGCAAGTGCAGCTTCGGTGAGAACCTTGGTGGTTTCCTGGAAACTTGCGGCCGAGATGAAGCTCTCCGACTGCACTGCTGCCTTGGTGATACCCAGCAACTGGGTTGAGCACGTGGCAGGCAGCGGTGTGGTAGTGGTGGGTGACTTTCCTCCCGCCTCTTCCACACGAGCCTTTTCCTGCTGGTAGGTCTCTTTGTCGACTACTTCGTTTTCCTTGAAGGTCGAATCGCCGGGGTTCTTGATCTTGACGCACTTCTTCAGGCGTTCATTCACTTCGCGGAAGATGAATTTATCGATGACGGCACCAGGCAGCAGCTTGGTGTCGCCCACCGTTTCGACCTTCACCTTGCGAAGCATCTGGGCCAGAGTGATTTCAATATGCTTGTCATCGATTTCCACACGCTGGCTGCGGTACACGCTCTGGATTTCGCGAAGCAGATAGTTCTGCAGGGCTTCGGTACCACTCACGCGAAGAATATCGTGAGGAACCAGTGGACCGTCGCACAGGGGCTCGCCTTCACGCACGAAGTCACCACCATGCACTCGCATCGGCTTGCCCTGAGGCACCAGGTGCTCAACGGGATCACCAATGGGCTTGCCCTTGTCATCGAACGGTGTGACAAGCACTTTACGCTTGCCACGTGTTCGCTCGACGGCAATTTCCACCTTGCCAGAGACTTCGGCGATGATGGCAGGATCCTTCGGACGACGGGCTTCGAACAGTTCGGTCACTCGAGGCAGACCGCCAGTGATGTCCTGGGTACCGCCACCTTCACGTGGCGTCTTGGCAAGCACCGTGGCAGCGGAGATCTGCTGGCCGTTCTGCACTTCGACGTGAGCCTTTTCCGGAAGGAAGTAGACGTCGAGGATCGAACCCTGGTTGTCTTCCACCACGATACTGGGGTGCAAGTCGCCCTTATGTTCCATGATGATCAAGCGGCGAGAACCACCAGCATCGGTTTCTTCACGAGCCGTTTCGCCGATCTTGATATCCTCGTACCGAATCTTGCCACCCTTCTCGGAAAGAATCGGGGTGACGTGTGGATCCCATTTGCAGAGAACGGTGCCACCGTGGACAGTTTCACCATCTTTGACTTTCATTTCCGCACCGTTGGGCACGGGGAATTTTTCCACCTCGCGGCCCTTGGCATCGATGATGGCGATTTCACCATTGCGAGCCAGAGCGATGCTGATTCCCTGATCATTGGTGACAGCATTAATGCGGGAGAACTTCAGGGTTCCACCCTTCTTGCACTTGTGCTGCGATTCACCCAGATCCTTGGTAATGGCCACGCCACCGATGTGGAATGTTCGCATGGTCAGCTGCGTGCCAGGCTCGCCGATGGACTGGGCCGAAATGACGCCGACAGCCATGCCCTGTTCAACAATGGCACCGGTAGCCAGGTCCATGCCATAGCAATTCTGGCAGATACCCAGCGAAGCCTGGCAGGTCATTGGACTGCGGACCTGAATCTTGTCGATACCGAGCTGCTCAATCTTGCGAGCTTTCTCGGTAGAGATCATTTCATTTTCTGCCAGTATGAGAGCATCGCTGACGGGGTCGCGAATATCATTGCGGCTGATGCGGCCACGGATGATTTCGCTGAGAGCCCGTTCGACTTCTTCACCCTTGTAGCTGACGCCCTTGGTAATACCCTGGTTGGTGCCGCAATCAGTAGTGGTAATCACCACATTCTGAGCAACATCGCAGAGCTTGCGTGTGAGGTAACCCGAATCAGCCGTTTTGAGTGCAGTATCGGCCAGACCCTTGCGGGCACCGTGGGTCGAGCTGAAGTACTCCAGCACCGAGAGACCTTCTCGGAAGTTAGCTTTGATGGGCGTCTCAAGAATTTCACCCGAAGGCTTGGCCATCAGGCCACGCATACCGGCAAGCTGCCGAATCTGTTCGACACCGCCTCGAGCACCAGAGTGGGCCATGAGGTAAATCGGGTTCAGATACTGCGTGCCGCCACGGTGATCATCCTTGAGTTCCTTCATCATCTGCTGGGTTAGGGCTTCACGCACCTTGGTCCATTCTTCGATGATCTTGTTGTAGCGTTCCACTTCGGTGAGCAAGCCACGCTGGTAGCTCTTATGGATCTTCTCCACTTCCTTCTCAGCGTTCTTGATCAGCGTTTCCTTCGTTTCCGGGGTGCGCAAATCGTCGGTAGCGAACGAGAGACCGGAAACGGTTGATTCACGGAAGCCAGTTTCCTTCATGCGGTCGAGCAGGTCAATGGTCTCGCGGCGGCCCATGAGCTGGTAGCAATCTGCAATGATGCGGGCCAGGTACTTGCTGGAAAGTGCCAGATCGTAGAAGGCCATGGCGGGGTTCAGGATGTCATTGAACAGCACCCGGCCTACAGTGGTCTGCACGAGGCCATTGTGGCTTCGCTGAACCTGCTCGATTTTTCCATTCACATCGGTGAGTACCTTCTTCTCGATGGGAATGCGAACCTGCACCTTGGCGTGCAAGCCGACCTTATTTTGTGCATACGCCAGGTGCACTTCAGCCGAATCGCTGAAGACCTTGCCCTGACCTACTTCACCTTCGCGGGCTGCTGTCATGAAGTAGCACCCCATGACGATGTCCTGTGAAGGCGAAATGATCGGCTGTCCATTCGCAGGGCTGAAGATGTTATTGGTTGCCATCATCAGCACGTGGGCTTCCACCTGTGCTTCGATGGAGAGTGGCAGGTGAACTGCCATCTGGTCACCGTCGAAGTCGGCATTGAAGCCTTTGCAAACAAGTGGGTGAATGCGGATAGCATTACCTTCAATAAGGGTAGGCTCGAATGCCTGAATACCCATGCGGTGCAGAGTCGGGGCACGATTGAGAAGCACCGGGTGATTCTTGATCACCTCTTCAAGAATATCCCATACCTCGTCTGCCTTGCGTTCGAGCATGCGTTTGGCAGACTTGATGGTGTCAGCGTAGCCGAGTTCCTTGAGCCGACGGATGATGAACGGCTGATAGAGCTCGAGAGCGATTTTCTTGGGCAGACCGCACTGGTGCAGTTTGAGTTCAGGACCAACGACGATGACGGAGCGTGCTGAGTAATCAACGCGCTTGCCAAGCAGATTTTCGCGGAAGCGGCCCTGCTTGCCCTTGATCATGTCGGTGAGCGACTTGAGCGGGCGATTGGATGAGCCCAGTACGGGTCGCTTGCAACGGCCATTATCAAACAGGGCATCGACAGACTGCTGCAGCATGCGCTTTTCGTTGCGGATAATGACTTCCGGCGCATTCAGGTCGACGAGCTTCTTGAGACGATTGTTGCGGTTGATGATGCGGCGATAGAGGTCATTCAAATCGCTGGTTGCGAAGTTGCCCGAATCGAGCAGCACGAGCGGACGAAGATCAGGTGGAATAACCGGGATGCATTCCAGCACCATCCACTCGCACTTGTTTTCGCTGTCGCGAAGCGACTCGACAACCTTGAGCCGTTTGGTCAGATCTTTCTGCTTCTGTTTACTACCCTTGGCACCGTCTTTGACCATGTCTTCGCGCAAGGCATGAGACAGGGTGACGAGATCAAGCCGTTCGAGCAGTCGCTTGATGGCTTCCGCGCCCATTTCAGCATCGAAGGCTCCGCCGTACTGTTCCCGGGCCTTGCGGTACTCTTCTTCGGTGAGAAGCGACTTCTCTTTCAGGGGCGTACCACCCGATTCCACCACCACGTATTCCTGGTAGTAGATGATCTTTTCGAGATTCACAGTCTTCATGTCGAGCAGATTACCAAGGCGGCTGGGCATCGACTTGAAAAACCAGATGTGTACGACGGGGCTGGCAAGTTCAATGTGGCCCATGCGTTTGCGGCGTACGCGGCTGTGGGTCACCTTCACGCCGCAGCGGTCGCATATCATACCCTTGTACTTCATGCCGCGATACTTGCCGCACGTACATTCCCAGTCCTTTTCAGGGCCGAAGATGCGTTCGCAGAAGAGACCGTCTTTTTCCGGACGATAGGTGCGGTAGTTGATGGTTTCCGGCTTCTTGACTTCGCCGAAGGACCAGCTGCGAATATCGGCGGGACTCGCCAGGGTGATCTTCACCGCGGCGTAATCGTTGATCCGATCGTATGTCATATCGGCGGAGACGGGTGCAGGCGGTGGAGTCAGGGCTGCTGTCATGTCGTATCCTCCCCAGGTTCGGAAGGTGAATGGTGTCTTGTCGCGCTGATAAGGATCAAGCCATCAGCCCATGCTGATGGCGATCATGTTCAATTGAATTACAGTCGCTTCTTGATGAGCTGCATGTTCAGGCCGAGACCACGAATTTCGTTCGTGAGCACGTCGAAGCTGGCTGGTGTGCCTGCTTCCAGTGTGTTCTCGCCCTTCACCATCGACTCGTAAATCTTGGTACGTCCTTCGACGTCGTCCGATTTGACAGTCAGCAGTTCCTGAAGAATGTAGGCGGCACCGTAAGCCTCGAGCGCCCACACTTCCATTTCACCAAAGCGCTGACCACCGAAACGGGCTTTACCGCCCAGTGGCTGCTGTGTGATAAGGGAGTAGGGACCCGTGGCACGGGCATGCACCTTGTCATCCACCAGGTGGTGCAACTTCATCATGTAGATGTAGCCAACCGTCGAAGCCTGTTCGAAAGCTTCACCAGTGCGACCATCATAGAGGCGAGACTTGCCTGTGACGGAAAGTCCTGCTTCCTTGAGGCACGCCTTGATCTCTTCTTCGGTGGCTCCGTCGAACACAGGAGTCACTGCCTTGAACCCGAGCTTGTGAGCAGCGAGCCCCAGGTGGGTTTCGAGAATCTGACCCACATTCATACGGCTGGGAACGCCCAGCGGATTGAGCATGATGTCAACCGGTGTACCATCAGCGAGGAACGGCATGTCCTCTTCGGGCAGGATCTTGGAGATCACACCCTTGTTACCGTGGCGGCCTGCCATCTTGTCACCCACAGAGATGACACGCTTGGTGGCTACATAGACCTTCACCATCTGCTGAACGCCGGAAGGCAACTCATCGCCACGCTTCAGGCTGTTCAACTTGCGGTCCTTTTCGTCGATCAGTGAGACCAGTCGTTCCAGATGATGGTCAAACTTGTCTTCGACGTTTTTCTTCTTTTCCGGACTGCGAATGTCGAGGTCGCTGAACTTCAAGCCTTCAGGCTTCCGCAGCACGGTGTTGACAGCCTGCTCCAGAATGACCTTGTCATCCTTGTCCACGCCAAAGGGCTTGTGGTTGACAGGGTCTTTGATTTCCTTCTTGTCGAGGATTTCAAGAACTTCGCTGACAAACGTGCGGAACTGGGTACCGATCAGGGCATCGTACTTCTTGTGGATGTCCTTTTCGACCTTGTCCACCGCCTTGCGTTCCTCGTCGGTCATGGAGGAACGACGGCTGAAGCGTTCCGTGTAGATGACGATACCCTCGATGCCCGAAGGGACTTCGAGAGAATCGTTCTTCACGTCTTCGCCTGCCCGGCCGAAGATGGCATGCAGCAGTTTCTCTTCAGGGGTGAGTTCGCTCTTGCTCTTGGGCGAAACCTTGCCGACGAGAATGTCGCCGGGCTTCACAAAGGTACCGATCTGCACGATGCCGTTGTCATCGAGATTGCCGAGCATCTTGGGAGAGACGTTCGGAATATCGCGGGTGAATTCTTCCTTGCCGAGTTTGGTCTCGCGGATTTCAATCTCGAACTCTTCGATGTGGATGGAGGTGAAGGTGTCTTCCTTCACCAGCTTTTCGCTGATGATGATAGCATCTTCGAAGTTGTAACCATCCCAGGAGACGAAGGCGGCAAGGACATTGCGGCCAAGAGCCAGTTCGCCATTCCGTGTGGCGGCGGAGTCGGCGATAATCTGACCTTTCTTGACTTTTTGCCCCATCTTCACAATCGGCTTCTGATTGAGACAGGTGCGTTCATTCAGGCCGTAGAACTTGCGGAGTGAGTAGTCCTTGTCATCAATGCGGATGGTTTCGGCATCCACATATGTGACATGGCCGGACTTCTCGGCTCGCAGCACCATGCCCGAATAGCGAGGCACTTCGGTTTCCATGCCCGTAGCAACGATAGGTGGCTCGGTTACCAGGAGTGGTACCGCTTGCCGCTGCATGTTCGAACCCATCAACGCGCGATTGGCATCATCATGTTCCAGGAATGGGATGAGACCAGCCGACACGCCAACCATCTGACGCGGGGAAACATCGACATAATCGACTTCTTCCGAGTTCATGACGCGGAATTCACCACCCTGACGGGCAGTGACCTTCTCCACCAGCTTATCGCCTTCGGAGGGGGCGTCCGCTGGAGCCAGAATGGCCTTGGACTCTTCGTCGGCTCGCAGCCAGACCACATCCTCGGTGATCTTGGTCTTCTTCACCTTGCGATACGGTGTAATAAGGAAACCGTAGTCATCTACCTGCGAGTAGATGCTCAAGGACGAGATCAGTCCGATGTTGGTGCCTTCCGGCGTTTCAATCGGGCAGATGCGGCCATAGTGGGAAATGTGTACGTCACGTACTTCGAAGCCGGCTCGCTTGCGATTGAGACCGCCTGGTCCCAGTGCGGAGAGACGACGTTCGTGCGTCAGCTGCGACAGCGGATTGGTCTGATCGACCACCTGGCTGAGTTCGCCACGACCAAAGAAGTACTCAATGGCAGCAGAGACGCTCTTGGGATTGATCAGCGAGCGAGGAGTCATGTCCTGCTGATCTTTGATCGACATACGCTCCTGCACGGTGCGGCGAAGCTTCAGGAAACCCTTGCGGAGTTCATCAGCAGCCAGCTCATCGATCGTGCGCAGACGACGATTACCGAGGTGATCGATATCGTCGATGATGCCTTCCTTATTGCGAAGCTTCATCAGGTAGCGGATGGAGTTCAGCAGGTCAATCGGCCGCAGGCACATTTCTGATTCAGGCACATTCTGTTCGAACTTGCGGTTGATGCGGAAACGACCCACTCGTCCCAGACGATAGCGGCTGGGATCGAGGAACTTCTCCTTGAAGAGTTCCCTGGCCTTCTCGAGCTGTGGAGGATTACCTGGACGCAGACGCTGGTAGATCTTGAGCAGTGCTTCTTCGTGGCTGCTGGTCGGATCTTCATGCAGGGTGCGGAGGATGACCGGATCCTTCACCGCTCCCAGCACTTCAATGTGATGCATCTTGGACGCCAGCAGGTGATCCACATGGCGTTCGCTGAGTTCCGTACGGCTGTCGACCAGCACTTCGCCCGTTTCGTTGTCGATGACATCACCGACGACTATCTTGCCGACGAGTGCCTTGGCGGTGTCGGCATTCACCTTCACCTTTTCTACAGGATAGAAGGCCTTGATGATGTCCGATTCATTGCCGTAGGCAGGATCCATCGCCCGCAACAGTGTGGTGGCGGGGAACTTGCCTGACTGATCGATGCGAACGTGGAAGGCTTCCTTCTTGGTCACATTGATTTCGATCCAGCTGCCACGTTCGGGAATGATGCGGCAGGCATGCATGCGGCGATCGCCGGTGTCTTCATCGATGGTGAAGTCAACACCGGGGCTGCGGTGCAGCTGGCTGACCACGACTCGCTCAGCACCATTGATGATGAATTCGCCACCACCGATCATGATCGGCATGTCGCCCAGATAGACTTCCTCTTCGACGGGCGATTCCTTCACCAGGCGAAGCCAAACGCGGAACGGACGGCCGTAGGTGAGGCGCAGCTTGCGGCACTCGTCGGTGTCGTAACGGGGCTTGCCTAGCTCGTAGCGGAGGAATTCCAGGCGGATCGACTTGTCGTAGCTTTCGATCGGGAAGATTTCCTGGAGCACGCCTTCGAGCCCCTGGTTCTTGTCGCGCTTCTCGACAGGTACATCCAGTTGCAGGAATCGGTCATACGATTTGAGCTGGACATCTGAAAGAGGAGGCACATCGATGGCGTCGCCACGGCGGCCAAAATTGCGAACGGTGCTCGGAACAAAGTAGCGTTGTGCGGTGACTGACATTCGATCGGCTCCTGGTACGGGAGTCAGGAAGTCGAGGCCACATAGGCCGGGACGGCATCGACAGACAAACGGCATCCACCTGAGTGGATTGCACTATTCAGGACAGCCCGAGTGTGTTAAAGGCTGTGCACTGAACCAACAATTAGCAGCCGGGGATCAAGATGTTCGACGAGGTGTGACGACAACCTCATCTGGCGGATCAGCAATGAAACAGTGCTGGGAATAGGCGCATGCACGGACGAAGTGCGGGGCGAAGCCGGCCTGCACTCTGAACATGAGTTGCATCAAGGTTGGAACATCCTGCAAGGAGACGACAACTGCGGAGTTGAATGTTGCGCAGTACATTCGAACAGTTGTCAAGGCCATAATTGCAATTATAAACAGAAAAGTCGGCCTGGACAGTCCCTTACGGGAATTCCAGGCCGTTTTCTCATTTTCCGCTGTACTGCACCGAAATGCAGCGAGTAACCCTTACTTGAGGGAGACCTTGGCACCAGCGGCTTCGAGCTTCTTCTTGAAGTCGTCGGCCTGTTCCTTGGCGACATTTTCCTTGACGGGCTTGGGAGCGCCGTCTACCAGGTCCTTGGCTTCCTTCAGGCCCAGACCGGTGATCTCGCGGATCACCTTGATGACCTGGATCTTCTGAGCGCCGGCATCGTCGAGGCTGACGGTGAACTCGGTCTTCTCAGCGGCCTTCTCGGCACCACCACCAGGAGCGGCAGCAGCAGCCATCATCACGCCGCCACCAGCGGCTGGTTCAATGCCGTGGGTTTCCTTCAGGATCTTGGTCAGTTCCACTGCCTGGGCCAGTGTCAGGTCGGCAATCTGCTTTGCCATTGCGGTCAAATCGACGGACATGAGTATCGTTCCTTTCGTCAGACGGTTGTGCGTGTATGTTCAGTTGAAGCGTAATAGCTGAGGTTAGTTCGGCTTGCCCTTTTCTTCGAGAGTCTTGATCGCACCGCCGAGCTTGCGACCAGGGCCCACCATGGCTGCAGCCAGTTGCTTGCCTGGCCCGAGGATGGCGCTTGCCACGGTGGACAAGGCCTCAGCCCGGGTGGGCATTCGCTTGGCTGTTTCAAAGTCCACCAGCGAGCCTTCCGCGACAGCAATCTTCGCGGAAATCTGCTTGCTGAACTTCTTGATGAAGGCTTCCAGTTCCTTCGCCACTTCCGAAACGCCACCACCAGTCAGGGTGATCGGGTGAGCAATCACAGTGGGGCCGTTGAGGTAAGTATCCAGACCAGTGAAACCCTTGTCCTTCAGCACGCGACGGGCCAGGGCGTTCTTCACCAGTTGCAGCCGGATGTTCTTCTTGCGAAGAGCCAGGCGCATCGTGTTTTCTTCTTTCGCTGGCACGCCACTCATGTTGAGCAGCACCATATCACGGGTTTCCCCCAGCGACTGGCTCAGCGAATCCATCTGCATTTTCTTGATTAGCTTGCTCATACTCGGCTTTCAGCTATCAGCTGTCAGCTATCAGCCCAAAGCTGATGACCCACAGCAGTCGATCCATTGTCTTGTATGTCTGCTAGCTACTAGCTCCCTGCTACTAGCTACTCCCGCTATACCACACCCACCCCGATGCCGGGGCTCATGGTAGCAGAGATGGTGACAGTCTTGACATAATTGCCTTTCGCAGAGGCTGGCTTAGCAGCCTTCACGCTCTCGATAAAGGCAGTGATGTTTTCCACCAGTTTGGCTTCGTCGAAGCTGAGCTTGCCGACCGCAGCGTGAACATTGCCACCTGCATCAGCTCGGAACTCGACCTTACCAGCCTTGAATTCCTTGACCGCAGCAGCGATATCACCAGCGACCACGGTGCCAGCTTTCGGTGAAGGCATCAGACCACGAGGACCGAGCACTTTACCGAGGCGACCAACGATGCCCATCATGTCTGGAGTAGCCAGGGCGACATCGAAATCGGTGAAGCCTTCCTTGGTGATCTTGTCAGCAATATCCTGGGCGCCCACGAAGTCAGCACCGGCAGCCTTGGCTTTGACAGCATTTTCACCCTGGGTGAAGACCAGGACTTTCTTGCTGCGACCCAGGCCATGCGGCAGTGGCACTGCACCACGCACTACCTGATCGCTCTGCTTGGGGTCGATCCCGAGAGACATGTGTACTTCGACAGATTCGTCGAACTTCACACGCTTGTTAGCCTTGAGGAAGCTGACGGCTTTCTTGTAATCAACGGTGCCAAGTTTGGCAACTTCGTTGGCTACAGTATTGATCTTGGTTCGGAGTTTCTTACCACGTCGAGGTGGTACGCCGGGGCGGCCACGCTTCTTGGTAGGCTCACTCAAAGCAGCCATCGCATCGGGAGCCGGGGCAGCAGCAACAGGTGCAGCATCCGCTGCAGGAGTTTCGCCTTCAGGCTTCTCTGCCTTAGGCTTGGCTGCTTTGGCAGGCTTCTCAGCCTTGGGAGCCTTGGGCTTCTCAGCCTTGGCTTCCGTGGCAGCAGCTGGTGCAGCGTCAGTTGCCGGCGTTTCGTTCTCGGTCTTCTTCTTGGCCATGGCTTGATATCTTCTTGTGCTTCTTCGCTTGTGTTGACGTTAGACGACTTTGAGGCCCATGCTGCGGGCGGTACCTTCGATGATCTTCATCGCATGTTCCACATCACGCGCGTTCAGATCGGCCAGCTTCTTGGTGGCGATCTCTTTGATCTGAGCCTTGGTCACTTCGCTGGCCTTGTATTTGCCACCCTTCTTTTCAGAAGCAGGGATCTTTTCGGAACCCTTCTTCTTCTCATGAGGGATGCCGGCGGCCACTTTCAAAAGGATGGCAGCGGGTGGGCTTTTTACCACGAATTCAAAGCTGCGATCGTTATAAACGGTAATGACGATAGGAACCGTCATGCCTTTGAGGTCTTTGGTGGCGTCGTTGAATTGCTTCACGAACATGCCGATATTGACGCCATGCTGACCGAGCGCCGGCCCCACAGGAGGAGCAGGTGTCGCTGCCCCACCTGGGCATTGCAGTTTAATTTGACCCGTAACGACCTTCGCCATGATGGATATCCGCAAATACATGCACGCCAACGTACCCTCGTTGGCGGCTAGTTACTTTAGGGAGAGGCGTTCCTCTGGCTAGTGAGAAACGCAGAAAAATGTCAAGATTCTGAGGAGGAATAGCATCAGCCAGATGTTGCAAGTGATCATCCCCCGCACCTCGTGTGCGCCTTGCAGGGTAAGGACTTAGGTCGAATCGATTTCGTCCTGAACCATGTAGACAACTCGCCCCTCACAGCTAACCCATGCGCCAACGACCCAGGAGAAGTACAGCAAAGCCCCCATTCACTGCACTGATGGCCAGAAGTACGCAAATTGTTATCGCATGAACCGACCAGGGGGAGTTTATTTGCATGGCTGAATCGAATGTCACGTTCATACTGCTGATGGGCCAGAATTCTCGTGAGTTGAACAGGTCGCTCCAAGCTTCCCATGGGCACAGTGTATTTCGAATCACCTGGGTGATGTGCAGCCAGTGATATGGTGTGACAGGCTGTTGATGTTGATGCCTGACTTCCTCGAAGTACAAAACCTTGTCCATTCCTTCGTAGTAGCCGCCACCCCGCTGCGATAGGAAAACATTGGCACTCAAGGGTAATTGCACTGCAGGCAGATGCTTCCAGCAGTATGCCAGTCCAGAAGGGAGTGAGATCAAAGAAAGAGTGACTAACGCCAGGCTGAGTAGACGTGACCATACGATGCGCAATCGGCAAACAAGAGAAACAGCCAGACATAACGATGCCAGAACGCAGACTTGAGCGAAGAAAACAGGAACAATCCAAAGCGTCATCAGACCTTTGGTGAAGGAAAGCATCGGGAGTACCACGCACAACACCGTTACCAGAAGGAAGCGATTGCGACCCAGTACACCGAGCCATTTTTGCCAGAGCAGTTGTTTTGCAGACCAGGGCCAGCAGAGAAGATCGTGCAGCGTCTTTTGCTGGTGTTCCTCGGGAAGCGTGGCAGAGGCACGCAACCCTACAATGATCATTACGCCCAGCATGATGAGGTAAGCGATCCAGCTCACAATCGCTTGAACAGCCCTGGCACGATTCGAGGTCCCAACGGCAGTCATGATAAACGCAAGAACAAAGAACACCAGAATGGTTGTGCCAGCGGTAAAGAACCATTGCACGCGACGATCGAGTGGAAAGTGCATGTCTTTCCACAAGAGTGGCCGATCACTGACTTCGGGAACTCGACAGAAACGGATTGCTACATCGTCATCCTGGACAAGGTGATCAGTCTCGCGATGCTGAAAACGGTATTCCCAGGCTTCACGCGGCGCTCCAAAACGCGAACGAAACAGCCAGACTAGCTGGCTGATATCAGTCCAGGAGTGATCCAGCGAGGATAGCCGGTTATCAGCCAAGTTGCTGGTAAGGGCCAGATCGGGAAGATACTTCACGAGTCTTCGCAGGGCGAGGACAGCCAGGAGCAGCGCTGCCCCCAGTGCCAGGAGACCATTACATTTCAGGAAATTCCAGTGAAAGTACAGCGAACTGGTGACAGTAAAGGGGATGAACACCATCCATGCTACCACCACATGAATCGCTGTTTGGCAGTAGGTGCGGATGACCGCGCCGCTCAGAGTACGGGATCGGCTCGATTGATAGATGCCGTTCATTCCCAGAACCGCCATTATGACTACCGCAATGGCAGTTTTTTCGATTACCATCAGGTAATCGAGCCCTCCGAGAAACTGCAGTAAGGCGAGTATCGGCAGCCCTGTGAGGATGATCATGGTTAACCCTGCCAGGCGGCCACAGAGTTTGCCATGTACCACTTCTTCAGGATGTAACAGGCTGGAAAGAAGCAGCGGTAGTGTTCGCTGATTGCGCTCGTCCAGTATGGTGCCGCAGGTAAGGAGCGGTGTGAGGATAATCACGGCGATGAACTGAACGATACAGTAGAGTCGGGCAATCCTCTCTCCAAACAACGCTAACGTGTTTGTGTGGAGTTCCAGATTACCAATGCTGGCATAGAGGTAAGCGAGGAGTCCGACAGCGAAGAGAAGCCGACCCAAATGCCACATGCCACGCCGGCTCAGGCGGATGAGTTCCCACCGGAACACCGGTCCAAAGAGTGATGCTTTCGTGGATGGCGAAGCAGCGGACGACATGCCAACGAGCATACCAGAAGCTGGCATGCTCGTTGAGGATATTCTGCTGCAATGCGATCTGGCTAGGCGTGCTCGATCTGCCAGTACTCGAGTTCCACCGGCACATCGCGTCCGAAGATCTTGAGAATGACGCGAACCAGGCCTTTAGCTTCGAGGATTTCGTTGACTTCGCCTTCCATGCCCGCAAACATGCCATCCTTGACCTTAATGTGTTCGCCTTTGTTAAAGTCGATCTTCGGAGCCATCGTGGCTTCGGCGACCACTTCCTTCTTCTGATTGAGAATCTTGTCCACTTCGGACTGGGGCATGGGCAGGGGAATCTTGATTCCGCCACCACCGACAAAGTCGCCTACACCTGAAGTTTCGCGAAACAGGTAAAGTACGCGATCGTTGAATTCCACCTCAGCCATGATGTAGCCGGGGTAGAGCTTGCGGGTCCGTGTGACCTTCTTCCCTTTGACTAACTCGACAGTCCGTTCCACGGGAACAATGATCTGACCGAAGTACTGATCCATACCCGGTTCGATCTTGACCTTGCGTTCAATCGCATCCTTGATGGTGTCTTCCCGGCCCGATTGCACCTTGATGACATACCACTTCTTGTTCCCGGTAGCGGGAGGCAGGGGAGCATCAGGAGTTGAAACGGCTTCAGACATGATCAAGTCTTTCCTGGGATGAATCGATACTTCTTGGGGAGATAGTCTGTCGCAAGATACACTGTTCGATAGGGCATCCTCTCCCCGTCAGCACAGCTTAGTTCTGCAGCACTCCAATTGCCCCCAGCACCAGTACCCAGATGATGTCGAGCAGGTACAGGAAGACGGCGAAGAAGAGAACACACAGAAGGACAACGCCAGTATCGCGAATCAATCGCTTGCGGCTGGTCCAGGTGACCTTCGCCATCTCGGCTTCAGTGTTGATGAGGAACTCAGCCATGGGCGGATGATTCACCAGACGATAGGCGAACCAGATGGCCACGCCGAGAAGCAGAAGCGGGATGGTGATCGATGGTGAGCGGAACAGAATCAGCGAGTGGCTGCTTACGAAGGGGATGTCCCAGACATAGGGGGCGCTTCCAGTGGAGATGGAACTGGTACGCCAGATGTAGTAATAGACCCCCGCGCCAACGGCTCCGATGATCGTGACCATCGTGATTCGGCGAATGCGGAGAGCCTGAAGTTTCTTGTAAGGCTCTGCTGTGAACCATCCGCCGTCCTCAAACTTCTGCATGCGTTTGGGGAAACTGGCAGCATGAAAAGCCTGGAGAATAAACTTGTTGATCCACCAGCCGGCGAGAGCGGCCATGATGCCTAGCCCCACGTACAACCGGGCGTCACCCAGGAAACGGCCAAACAACCAGTCCAGGAAGTAGCCGGCCAGAAATACGACGATAAAGCCCAGAATGATGTTTCCGACCCCAACCGCTACTGCAGCCCGAAGTCCGTAGAGAGGAGGGAACAGTTTATTCCACAGATAAATAGCAAAAGCAGCAGCAGCACCGATTGCGACAAAGAGACCGAATCCCGCCAGCAATCCCGTCTTCGTGACGAGCTGCGAGTAAGCCCAGGGAACCAGGTGTGCCACGGCAAGATAAGCCAGGATCACATAGATGGTTCCAACCAGGCCCTGATAGCTCAGGCTGGCGGGCTCTGTCTTGCGCGGTGCACTGCTTGTCTGAGGTGCATCTGCAACAGCCAGGGCCATGATCAATCCTTACTTCAAGAAAAGGCATCGTCTGCAGCATGGGCGGCAGGAATCGAACCTGCAACCTGCGGTTTTGGAGACCGCTGCTCTGCCAGTTGAGCTACGCCCATAAGTGCTGTCAGCTAACTGCTGTCAGCCATCAGTTTAAGTGGCAATTAGCGACACCCCCGAAAGAGTGCCGCTAATTTGCATATTGTAGGGCAGGCAAAGCCTGCCTCCACATCGTTGTGTTGTTTTTAGCTGGAAGCCAGGGTTGATCACCCTGGCGTGCTTCCTGGCTGCATTTCAGCCAGGAAGATTAGATTCAATTACTTGAGAATCTTGGTCACCACGCCGGAGCCTACCGTCTTGCCACCCTCACGGATAGCGAAGCGGAGGTTTTCTTCCATCGCGATGGGCTGCTCTGGGAGCAGTTCGATGGTCACTTCGACGTTATCGCCAGGCATGCACATTTCAGCCTTGCCACCACCAGGAGCACGCAGTTCCTTGACGGCACCGGTTACGTCCGTGGTGCGGAAGTAGAACTGTGGTTTGTAGTTGGCGAAGAACGGGGTATGACGGCCCCCTTCTTCCTTGGTGAGCACATACACCTTGGCTTCGAAGGTCGTGTGCGGGTGGATCGAACCTGGCTTGGCCAGAACCTGACCACGTTCGAGATCATTGCGTTCCAGACCGCGGAGCAGCACGCCGACATTATCGCCAGCGATACCACGATCCAGTGTCTTCTGGAACATTTCTACACCGGTGACGACCGTCTTGCGATTGTCCTTGGCGAGACCGACGATTTCAACTTCGTCGCCCACCTTGCAGACGCCGCGTTCGATACGGCCGGTACCCACAGTACCACGACCCTTGATGGAGAACACGTCTTCGATCGACATGAGGAAGGGCTTGTCTTCTTCACGCTTGGGATCAGGGATGTAGCTGTCGAGAGCATTCATGAGGTCATCAATGCACTTGCCTGCTGCATCATCCTTGGGATCCTGCATAACTGCCAGCGAGTTGCCGCGCACTACGGGGACTTCGTCGCCGGGGAACTCGTACTTTTTGAGCAGTTCGCGGACTTCCATTTCAACGAGGTCGAGCAGTTCGGCATCGTCAACGGTGTCCACCTTGTTCATGTACACCACGATGTACGGCACGTTCACCTGACGAGCGAGCAGCAGGTGTTCGCGGGTCTGAGGCATCGGGCCGTCATTCGCAGCTACCACCAGGATCGCGCCGTCCATCTGGGCGGCACCGGTGATCATGTTCTTGATGTAATCCGCGTGGCCGGGGCAATCGATGTGGGCATAGTGCCGCTTTTCGGTTTCATATTCGACGTGTGCCACAGCAATGGTGACGGTTTTCAAATCGTCACGCTCGGTACCACCCTTGGCGATATCCTTGTAGCTTTTGAAGGCTGCGACCTTGTTCTTCCAAGCCTGCCGAGCCACGATGGCTGCCGTGGTGGTGGTTTTGCCGTGATCGATGTGGCCGATGGTACCAACGTTCACGTGCGGCTTAGTTCGCTGAAAGGTTTCTTTAGCCATTGCTGCTCCTCTGCGGGCTGCTCGATTCACACCGGAGAGGCATGCCGAACCAGACCCAGTCCTGATGAAATACCAAACCCTTATGTTATGACTGGGCTTACGATAAGCCTAGTCCATTTAAGTCCTAAGTCCTGAGTGCTGACTCCTGAAGATGTCGGTTACACCCTCAGGATTCAGGACTCAGCACTCAAGACTAGAAAGCTGCTGGAGGGGCTTGAACCCTCGACCTCGTCCTTACCAAGGACGCGCTCTACCGCTGAGCTACAGCAGCGAAAGCCGTCAGCGATGAGCTGTCAGCCATCAGCAAAACTGCCAGATGCTACTCTGGCAGCGATTACCATATGTCCCGTCGTTGCTTCATCAAGGAGTTTTCACGAGAAGTTGAAGTCTCGCGTATGAAGCCGTTAGCTGACTGCTTCAAGCGGTCAACTGAAAGAGCGGGTGATGAGAATCGAACTCACATAGCCAGCTTGGAAGGCTGGAGTTTTACCATTAAACTACACCCGCAATTCGTATGCTCAGTGCCAGGTCTTGTCTTACGTATCGCGTCACTTAGGACTTAGCACTCGGCACATTGGACTTAAATGGGTAGTGAGGGATTCGAACCCCCGTACGCTTTCGCGAACAGATTTACAGTCTGTCTCCTTTAGCCACTCGGACAACTACCCGGCGGAACTCCTCATTATGCGAAACCAGCCTCGGCTGGCAAGTTCATGGAAAGTGGAAACGGGCGTGATCTCAAGTAGGATGATTCAGTCCCGATAGAGGTTCACGTTTCCACTTTCATGATCCAGAACGGCAAGATTAAGCATCTTTGTAGGAATACTCCATGTTGCTGCATACCAAGATCAACCCTGAACTAAAAAAGGCCTTGGACGCTGGCAAGGCAGACGATGAGTTTGACATTCTCATCCTTATTCGACCTACTCCCCGGGACTTATTAGGAGCGAGCTTCCCGAGCGATGGTTGCTTCACACTTACTAATGACATCAAAGCTGACTTACTTGATAAGACTATCAAGGTGCATCAAAAGCCGCTCATTGACCGCGCGCGTGAATTGAAGATTGTTTACGAGACGTTCTGGATCAATAACGTGCTTCGAATCAGCGCCACATTGGAAAAGTTGTCGGACTTTTTCAGAACCGATTTCCCTGTCAGCGATGACTATATTGAAAGTATTGCTTTCAATTTAGAATTTTCGTATCTGCTAAGCATCAAGGAATTGCTAGCTGTCCCTCGAGCAAAAGATTGCATTATGGCAGCATCTGTTCCGTACCCCCAATGGAATTTGCAGCAAATCGGTTCACTCATCCTCAACGCTGCACCATTTCATTTGAATGGCAAGGGTGCGTTGATTGCCGTAATTGACACAGGAATCGACTATCAACATCCGGACCTGAAATCCCACATGTGGGATGGTGGCCATCGGTATCCACATCATGGGTACAACTTTGGTGATGGAAACGATGATCCGATGGATGCTACGCTTCACGGGACACATTGCGCAAGCATCATCGCAGGTGATGGAGCTTGTGGACAGTTGACAGGCGTTGCATTCGGTGCCAAGCTGATGGCGCTACGCATATATTCCAAGGAAAGAAAGACCACTCAGGGGAAAATGTGGAAAGCAATGATGTTTGCTTTGAAACACCGATGCGATATCATTTCGATGTCACAATCGTGTGATTACAATGTATACCCTAGTCACAATGCCTGGAGGCGTGCGTGTGAAACTATTCAATATTTCCATGTGTTTCATGTGAACACTGCTGGGAATAACGGTTGCAGCAGCAAGAAATTAGAGCAGGAAATACCAAACAACTGCAATCCACCCGGCAATTGTCCGCCACCTTGGCTACACCCCATTCAAACGCTTACGCATCGTGGTGGCTCTTCGTCATGCATAACTGTCGGAGCCGTCAATGTAGACAATTACTTCTGGATCGATAGTTCGTATGGCTCCTGCCATTGGCTCGACTATCCTTATGATGCTTCTACTGGTCGAGGTGGCCTGATCAAGCCTGACTTATGTGCTCCAGGGCTTGATGTCACGGTATGTGACCCGATAACCAATTCCTATTCTTTGGATGGTGGAACGTCGATGGCGGCTCCTCATGTCTCTGGATCAGCTGCCTTGCTATTGCAAGCGATCCGTGAGGCAGGAAAGTTCGATCGAAAATGGGTTGAGAAGATCTTTATTGCCCTGAGTTGTTCAGCAAGACCGATCCAAGGCCAAACGCAGCCAAAGGAGAACAAATATGGCGCTGGTGCGATCAACGTCTACCACGCCTGGTTGTTTGGTCGCAACCAGGGATGGTGGTAGGCATATCTATTTTTCAGACTTACGTTAATGCAGTTGTATTGCGTAGAATTAGTGCAGTTACTGGAACAGGATCTGGGATACTGATCGGATTGCCGCTGATCTCTTCATAATAACTATAGCGACGAGATACCGATGGGTCAGTTGTATATGTGACCATAACGGGTGCGCCATCAGTACTTTTAAAACTAGCCAACAGTAGTGCAAACCAAGTATCAAAACTGCTGCTTGAAGTCATGAAATAACCACCTTGCAAATTTGTTGACCCGGTTTGTGTACCCGCGAAGAGTAGTTTTTTTCCACCTCCGGTCGCATTATCCTCGATGATCTTGATCCAGCGGATCTTAATCGTTCCGTTATCACTTGTTGTCAGCAGTCCTGACTTGGATGGCTTCTTGCCAGGTTTCCCGGGATCTCGACCTTTCTTTGGCATTACCGTTGCCTTGTAATCTTCCGTTTTCATCGACTCTGGCATAGCAATCTCCTAACAATGGCTGGAATGGGATTCACTAAAACTAAGGCGTCCTCTTGCTGGCTCTCCGGCTTGTCTGTATTCGGAATTGAATGGACTCATAAACGATTTGCCTGATGGTATCACCTTTCATTTTGTACATCTTGATAATATTATCCAGCAGCGCAGCTACGCATTCGTGATTTTCACTATATCGCTTTTGGCATATATCCAGAGCGCTTAAGTACATATGCTCGGACTCATCATACCTGCCTTTCATTGCAAGACATGTGCCATACCCTTGCATAACCACTATGGTTTCCATGGCTTGAGGGCCATTGACTTTATTCATGAATGGCAGTATCGAAGCGTATTCCCTTAACGCGTCGTCGAACCTCTTTTGATCATACAGAACACTTGCGAATTGTGCTCGATATTGATTAGTAAACGCATTCTCGTGGCCATGTACAGCACTTGACAATGCGACTACTTCCTTCATCAGCACCTCCGCTTTTGCAAATTGTTTCAGTTCCTGCAGACAATATGCATAGTTATTCAAGGTGTTGATGTACTGAGGATGTCGCTTGGTGAAATGCTTCTCGATTCCTATCAGCACCTGCTCCAGTATGACACAAGCTTGTCCGGCTTCGCCGCTATCCACGAGTTGAGTGGCTAGCTCTCGTTTTGTACACAGAATATCCAGATCTGAGTCGGGTTGACCTTTCTCTTGATGCCTCAGCACGAATTCCAGTCCGTTCCTGGACTCCTCGTGCTTTCCAAGAAGGGATTGTGTGACTGCCAGGATATAACGTGTGAACAAGGTATCCGGATGTGTCTTGCCAAGGGCACTTGTTCGTCCTTCAAGTGCAGCGATGAGCAACCTCTCGGATGACTGAAAATCACTAAGCAGCATGACGACATGCCCTAGTTCAGTCAATGCGGTCAATCGGAAAACATCGTCCTCCCCATTTAGCTGTCGCTGCTTGGCTTCAGCGATTTCCAGATTCACTCTTGCTCGACCGAACACGCCCAGGCCTTTGAAGACCTTTCCAAGGGAAAATCGTATCTTGACTTCCAATTCTGGGCTATCGCGAAATCGAACTCCAACATGTTCTTCCGCATTAAGTAGTGCCTTGACTAGCGAAACATTACTTTCGAATGTTTGCCCTGGCTTAATGGCGATATTAGGATCTGCCATGCTCATGACTTCGCGAAGATAAAACTCGTTAACTGCTTGGGCGGTGGCTGTTCTCTCATCCGCCCGCGCCCGCTCCCGACTCGCTGTCACCCACCCAATCGTCGACACAACACTTCCCACCAGAATGGCTGCTGCCAGCAAGCCTCCTGCAATCACCTTGCCACGATGTTTCTTCAAATACTTCCCAGTCCGGTAGCTCCAACTAGCCGGGCCGGATTGAACTGCTTCGCCAGACAGATACCGTCGAAGGTCAGCAGCAAACGCATTTGCGCTCTCAAACCGCCTGCTGCGTTCTTTCTCCAGCGCCTTCATCACGATCCAGTCAATCTCCCCTTGGATCTGCTGTTTGAGTTGCACCGGCTCACACCGGCGTAACGCAGCCAGACTGGGGAGTTTATCGCTCGACCCCAGTTTAGTACTCGGTCTGGGTGGCTCCTCTTCCCGGATCGCCCGCAGCACTTCGTCGAAAATCAGGTTCGTAATCCGCTCTTTGCTCAGCGTCGGGGCACCGGTGAGCAATTCGTACAATACTACGCCCAGCGAATAGATGTCCGCGCGGGTATCGATATCGAGATTGTTAAGCTGGGCCTGTTCCGGGGCAGCGTACTGGTAGGTGCCTACGAATGTCTTGAAGCCGGTGTGTACGATGTCATCGGTTAGAGGCTGATGCAACGCCTTGGCCAGGCCAAAGTCGATGATCTTGGGTACCGCTTTATCGTCATATAAGGCTACCAGGATGTTACTTGGCTTCAAATCACGATGCACCACTCCCTTGAGATGAGCATGCTGGATGGCTTCGCACACGGGGACAAAGAGTTCCAGTCGCTCGCGCACCGTTAGTTTATTGTCATCGCAGAACTGGGTGATCGATACTCCTTTGACCAGTTCCATGACAAAAAAAGGCAATCCGCTGGGTGTCGTGCCTGCATCGAGAACTCTGGAGATGTTCTCGTGTTTCATGATGGCCAGGGCCTGCTTCTCGTTGTTGAATCGTGCAAGAGTTTGCGGTGAAGCGAGGCCAGGCTTGATGACCTTGATCGCAACTTCCATCTTCAAGTCAGTAACTCGAGCTGCACGATAAACTGCTCCCATGCCCCCCTGGCTGATCTTTTCGATGATCTGGTAGGTGTTCTCCAGAATGTCACCTGGCTTCAGGTTCAGGTGAGCATTATTCACCGGCTGATACTGAGGATCGGCCTGC
Organism: Gemmatales bacterium; assembly: GCA_046350055.1. GTDB lineage: Bacteria > Planctomycetota > Planctomycetia > Gemmatales > HRBIN36 > JAEUIE01. The sequence continues at coordinate 3,352,549 of JAXMBC010000001.1, forward strand.
GTGGGACCTTGTGGAGTGGGAGTGCGATGCTCATGATGAGCATCAAGCATGTCTTCCAACTGCTTGCGCATCGTGGCATCTGTGCCACAGACTTCATCGAGATATTGCTTGCGTGCCTCAGGGTTTAATTCCCGGGCTGCCTGGAACAGCGAATTGAGCACTTGCATATCGAGCGGCATGGAGATAGCCATCCTTCAGAAGGACTAGCGATATTTCCGCTGTTCTTGTTCAGTAATGCAACACTTTTCCGACTTATTCTTCTTTTTTTAACGCTGTAAGTATCCAAGCCTTGGCAAAATAATACAGGTTGTATGCCTCGGTTCGAGAAACATCGAGTAACTTCGCGATCTCTTCCATGGAAAAGCCCATGGCTCGCAGTTCGATAACCTGTGCGTTTTGAGGAGATTGTTTTCGAAGATGTTCCAACTCTTCATGGATCAACTGCAGGAATGCTTTGGGAGTTCCGTTGTCTGGGACGTGCTCGTTTAATGGCTTGCGAATCAATTCACCCCCATGAATCTCAGCCTGCTCCCTGCGGCCTTTGTCGATGTAAAGGTGCCGCATCATCAAACGTGCTGTCGCTAGAAAATGTTTGGCATCCTGGAAGCAAACCGGATCACCATTGCCCATCAGCTTGACGACTACTTCATTAATGACAGCACTTGCCTGCAGGCTGTTATCAGGGCGTTCTCTGGCTGCCTCCTGCATTGCAATGTCATGCAGGTCTTCGTAGTGCTCTACGATAAAGCGCTTGATTCTACTTTCATTCGATTCGCCAGGTGACGAGTCCATTAGTTAAAATCACTTGTTGAATCAATTACTGGAAAAAGCTGGTGGAGGGATTTGAACCCACAACCTACGGTTTACAAAACCGTTGCTCTACCGTTGAGCTACACCAGCAAACAGACGAATTCTTAGAATATCAGCTTTAGTAGTTACTGCAAGTCGTGGGTTCAGTAGCCAGGACCAAGAAACGTGTAGGGAGGGCGCCCCGGCTTCCTACTTCGTACTTTTTCCCGCCTCCATATTCCATGTCAATTCCATCGGCTCGGCTCCCGGTATGCAGGAATAGGGCGAGAAATCAGAAATCCCTGCGTCGCGCAGCACAGTTTCGTCAATCAATGCCTGACCAGTATACCGGCTCGGCTTTTCCCTCACGATCTCGTAAACAGCATCAGCCATAATGTCTGCCTTCCGCCAGAGACTCGGATCGCCCAGCCCGAAGTTGATGCTGGCCTGACTTTCAATGATCGTCTTCGGCCACAACGAGTTCACCGAAATACCGTGGTTCTTAACTTCTTCAGCCAAGCCAAGCGAGAGCATGGTCATGCCGAATTTCGAGATCATGTACGCCACCCGGTTGGCCAGAACACCGAAGTCAATCGGTGGAGACATATTGATGATGTGCCCACTCTTCTGTGCCATCATGGTTGGCAATACCAGTTGAGAGAGCACGAAGCTGGCTCGGACGTTCACTTCCATCACCAGATCAAACTTCTTTGCAGGAGTTTTCTCGACTGGGTACCACCATAGCGCACCGGCATTGTTCACCAGTATGTCGATACGTCCAAACTGCTGAATGGTCAGCTGTACCAGGTTCTCCAGATCGCTGATCTCGCGGACGTTGGTGCGAATAGGGAGTGCTTTCCGTCCCAGCTTTTCGATCTCAGTAGCTACTTCATGAATCGTTCCGGGTAGCCGCGGGTCAGACGTGACAGTTTTGGCTGCTACGACTATGTTCGCCCCTTCCCGGGCCAATTTCATAGCGATCGCCCGGCCAATCCCCCGGCTGGCACCCGTCACGATGGCGACTTTGTTTTCGAGTTGCATGGGAAACCTGGTTTCTATGTCCTGAAAGCTCAGTGCTAAGTCCTTAGTTGATCATAGAACGTACCTAGGAATGTTGCCGTGCATTTCACTGAATCAGGATTTCCAGGATCTGCAATCCTGGAAATATGGACTTAGCACTGAGCACTAGGACTCTACAGATGCTTGACGCTCTCCGTTCCGGAATGAATATCTTCCTGCATGGTACATCCGCTACGCCTACACCACTGCTGGATGCATTGGTGGCCCGGGATGATTTGCATGATATTACGATCTACCATTTGCACCTGTGTGGCCCGGTGCCGTTTGTGGAACCTCGATTCAAGGATCGTTTTCGCTCCGTGTCGCTCTTTACCGGGCCAGCACTGCGGGAACCGATTGCTGAGGGGCGGGCTGACTATATTCCAGTCTTCCTTTCCGATGTCCCGTCATTACTGCGTTCCGGGCGGATCAGGATTGATGCGATGTTCTTGCAGCTTTCCCCGCCCGATCGTCATGGGCATTGTACGTTGGGTACTGCCGTGGAGGCAGCTCGTGCCGGTGCTGATGTGGCACCGATTCTGATTGCAGAAATCAACGAGCAGATGCCTCGGACTCACGGGAACAGCATTCTGCCCATGCAGCGGCTGACGAGTTCTCTACGCACCAATCGACCTATGCATCTGACGGAAACCGAACCGGAAATCGAAGTGGAAGCCCGCATCGGAGAGCATATCGCCAATCTGGTGGAGGATCGCAGTTGTCTGCAACTGGGCATTGGCGGTATTCCCAACGCAGTGCTCTCCCGGCTCAAAAACAAACGGGATCTCGGCATTCATACGGAAATGTTCTCCGACACATTGATTGAACTCGTCGATGGCGGAGTGGTGACGAATCGATACAAGGCAGTGTATCCCCATCGTATTCTGACCAGTTTTGTTATCGGTAGCCAGAAGTTGTTCGACTTCGTGAACGATAATGCGATGGTGGAATTCCATCCCTGCGATCATACGAATGATACTGCCCTCATTCGCAAACTCGAGCGATTGGTTGCCATCAACTCAGCTCTGCAAATCGATCTGACAGGGCAGGTCTGTGCAGATTCTCTGGGGCACCGCATCTATTCGGGGATAGGTGGCCAGGTGGATTTCATCCGGGGAGCCGCATTCAGCCATGGGGGCAAGCCGATCATCGCACTGCCAGCCACTGCCAGAAATGGCACGATCAGTCGCATTGTGGCTGAACTCAGTCCCGGTGCTGGCGTCGTCACCACGCGTGGTCACGTACACTGGGTGGTGACAGAATATGGTGCAGTGAACCTGCACGGATTAACATTGCGACAACGAGGCGAGGCACTGATTTCCATTGCAGCACCAGAGTTTCGTGGTGAGCTGGTCAATCAATTGAAAAAGTTGAGGCACTTCCTGTAGTTGATGACATGGCAGAAAGAACAAGGGCAATGCTGATTTGCATTGCCCTGTCAGTTCAAGTGTTGAGTCATTCAGTTAGACTGGCACCAGCGCAGCCTTCGCATGCAGTGACTGTACTGCCAGCGAGAGTTTCTCCGCTGCCTGATTCCAGGCACGGGAAGCTGCCTCTGCGGCTTGTTTCGCGGAATCAGCTGCCTGAACGGCAAATTCGCCTGAAACTAGAACTGCATCGTGTGCAGACTGTGCAGCCTGTTTGGCCAGAGCTGCAGCTGAGTCCAACGCATGCCACAAAGCTTCGGCTGTGCTGTGTGCAGCATGGGAAGCGGATTCTTTGAGCGATGCTGCTGACTGTGCTGCGATCTCTGCGGCTTGAGTCAGGGCCAGATGCGCTTGTTTGGCTTGGTTCGTGGCGGATTCAGTTACCTGTGAAAACGTCTTGCCGGCAGCGGTCGCCACCTGCTGCGCAGCTAAGGCTGCCTGCGAGGCTACTTCTGCCGCATGCGTTAGCGAGGCAAGCACCGATTGTGCTGTGGTTTGCAGCGAAACCATCACAGGAGTGACAGTAGCCGCTGGCTCTGGCTTGGGCGCAACGGGATGAACCAGTGCTTCGGGTTTGGGGTGAAGCTTTTCGTGGGGCACAGCACGAAGATCCCAGACCAGTCCAAAGAACGAGAGCGTACGAAGCATGTAGTAACTGACATCAAACTCCCACCAGAAGAATCCCTGGTTTGCAGAGCTTTGGTAGTAGTGGTGGTTGTTGTGCCAACCTTCGCCCAGGGTGATGAGGGCCATCAAAGCGCTGTTCTTGCTCTTATCAGTTGTCTTGTAACGGACATTACCAATGATGTGGCAGAAGGAATTGATGCAGAAAGTCGCATGGTAGGTGATGACGGTACTGACGAAGAAACCCCACACCACGCCGCTCCAGCCTGCCAGCAGGTAGCACAGCACTGCAAGCGACAGTCCGGGTACCCAGTGGTTACGGTCGAGCCAGCGGAGTTCGGGATATTTGCTGAAATCGCGGATAGCCTTCCAGTCGGTGTGGACATAGTCGCTGGAAAGCACCCAGCCGATGTGCGACCACCAGAGGTTATCGACGTGCGGTGAATGCACATCCTCTTCCAGATCCGAGTGCAGGTGATGATGCCGATGGTGACTGGACCACCACAGTGGGCCTTTCTGCATCGCAGAACATCCCAGCCAGGCCATGACGAACTGGAAAAAACGACTGGTCTTGTAGGCACGGTGCGAGAAGTAGCGATGGTAGCCAGCGGTGATGCCAAACATGCGAAGCAGATAGAGCCCAATACACAGGGCTATTGCTGCGGGTGTCGCGTGAATATCAGGCAGGAATACCAGCAAACAAGCCACGTGCATCAGAATGAATGGTACATTCTTGACCCACATGGGTAATTTGGATGGTTTCTCAGCCGGTGGCTCGTAATAAGCGGTAGCTGCGCTCATAGGTTGGACGACTCACTAAACAATGAAGGTAGGATTCAGGCAGGATGACGTTATCATAACACAGACCAATGACATGAACAGGTGGAAATCTGGACACGGCCATCAGAAACGATGTGTAAAAGCAAAAAGGCCCCGATTACGGGGCCTGTGTCGGTTCCGAACGGATTACATGCCGCCCTTAAGCTGCAGAGCTTTGCGGATTGCGCTCCGCTTGCGAAGCTGAGCACGGCGACGAAGCTCACAGGGCTTCTCGTAATGCTTCCGCTTGCGCAGTTCTTTGAAGATACCACTCCGTTCGAGGAGCTTCTTAAAACGTCGTAAGGCCAGACCGATCGGTTCCTTGTCGTTCACACGCATCCGCAAAGGCATATCTACTCCTGACCGCACGCGACTTCACAATGATCTAAGTGAGTACGCTGAGCTACTCCCCTCGTTCACCAGACGTGCCGCACAGCCTGATGATGTTCATAACTCCATAGCGGCAGCGGTATATCATACAGATTACAGAACAAGTTCCAGAGCGAAGGCCCAGATTCCTGTTGGATTTTGATCTGGCATCGTAACCTGTTGCATTGCATGAAGTTACGTTGCAATGGCGATCCTGTCATTCCTTTTTTTCTAGATGGTCTGTCAAGCTGCTACCTACCTGTTGGTAACTTCTGTGGCACATAACCAGGCAGGTCGGCCGGATCAACCGCAAATGCGTAGACCCGGAACGGTGCCGTTTCGACAAAATCATTGTCCGCAGTCACAATCAGTAACTTGCGGCCATCGGGGAGATCAGGCCCGAAGCAGATGCCTTCGATCTTCTCTGGCATGTCTGGGCCATGGAGGCCATATTTGGGGTCCAGCAGGTTGAGGAAAAGTTGCTTCTTGACAGCCTTCAATCCCGAAGGCAGGCCTTTAGCTGGCAGCTCTGCTACATCAGAGACTTCGCTTGCTCCGTCGAGGTCGATCAGAAAAATCTTCTTGCACTGAGCTTCCAGCCCTCCTTTGCTGTCACGTTCCAGAACGAGAAACTGCGTAGTGTTAACAGCCAGAATCTCGCTCACGCCGTTGGCAGCATCATCCAACGGATAAATAAACTCTTTCGTTTTCCCTGTAACCAGATCAAACTGTATCATTCTCGAGTTCAAGCCCACGCGTTTGTTCTCAGCATTCAATCCGCCGTCCTGGATCAACGGACTTTGCATGATCCCCATCAAGGTTGTTCCATCAGGTGAGATGGCCAGCCCTTCCATTCCACGATTCGGTTGTCGTCCAGCTTTGTTATGAGGAGGCATTTCCTCCTCCGGCTTGCCTGCAACGATTCGAGGCAGGAATTTCCTTGGTACCGGCAAGGCTCGGAGTCGTTTGCCGGATGGGCTGAATTCATAGACAAACGGACCATACTCATCACTGATGTAGAAGTGGCCGGATCGCCCCATGCGAATCCCTTCCGGGTCCAATCGCATGGATCGTTCAGGCTGTTTGGCATCGAATGCGGTCAGGCTGCCCAGAAAAGGACGTCCTGCTTCATCGGTGAGCAATGTGGTTGCTGTCAGTTTCAAGTCCACCGGCTTCGCTGCGCCCGGTTGCACGACGATGTCCATCCGATGCACCCGACAGACGAAATCCGTTGCGCCATCCTTGGGGCCTCGATCCGAAGCAAGCAGATAGCTGTTTGCCTGACCTGAATAGGCAATGGCAGACCCCATTCCTCCCAGACGATTATGAGGCGTGCCATCAGACAGTGTTCCTGGCAAACCTGAAAGATCAGCTGAATTGCCAGGTAATGTACCCGTCCCAAGGAGTTTGATCTCGCCGGCAGCGAGTGAGCCACTCCATATCAGCCATGCAAGCACAATAATCGTTCGCATACGCAGTCTTCCTGAACACGGGTCATCGTTGAGATAGCAATAACCTTTGTCTCCTCCACCCGGTTAAGCAGAGATAATACAAGCTTCGTGGAATCTTCATCAATTCATGTAATCCGCATTCCTTTCCTAACCATCACTCACCTCTACACGAACTCTTCACTTGGCCATTGCAATTCCGGAGACGCGGTGCGACAATGCGACTGATTCGATTCTGTCTGGTGAATTCTGTCTTCACCACTCTCAGGAGGCTGCATCATGGATTTTCAGTTGGATCGTGTGCAGGTCTGGTCATGCGAGATACCAGACCAGCCTGGCGGCGCAGCAGGCATCCTGGAGCCGCTGGCGCACGCCGGGGCACACCTGGAATTCATTCTCTCTCGCAGGCTTTCCAACAAGATCGGTAAAGGAGAACTCTTCGTCGCGCCCATCACCGGCCCGGCTCAGACCAAAGCGGCTCAGGCGGTGCAACTGCATAAAGCCACGGATATGATCCTGCTCAAGATTTACGGCTCCGACAAACCCGGACTGGCTCACTCGCTCGCATCGTGTCTGGCCAGTGCAGGGATCAATCTGCGAAGCCTCATGATGACCGCGTTCAGTGGCAAGTTCGTTGCCTACGTCGCCTGCGATTCTCCCGATGATACTGCCAAGGCAGTGAATGCTCTGGCGGCACTTAAACTGTAGATTGAATAATTCACTCAACGAGGGACGCCGCCTTCGTAATCCGAAGGCGACGTCCCTCGTTTTACTGGTATCACTTCTTCGTTGTGACATATCGTGTCAGATATTCCACAATTACGTCAGCCAGGTCGCCAGTTGTCTTCTCCAGCTTGTTTCGTCCCGAATACTGTCCACCGAACTCCATCTGAATCGCATCGATCCCATAAGCCGTGTGGCTGCCGTAGGTTTGTACGATGTAACCACCATTGAACTTGGTTTCTTTCTCATCCGACTGGGAGGGTGGCAGCATCGTGTAGCCTCGCGCTTCCAGCATTCCCTGAAAGCCATTCGGCCCGGTGAGGGCATTCTTGCCAAAACGTTGCGTGAGTAAGGTCGTCGTCTTACCGTTCTGCGTGCCACGGAAGATGGCATCTGATCGAACGGCCTGGCCATGCACATCGATCAGCAATCCACTGCCGTGTTTCTCCTTCACCTCTTTGCATGCCTTGGCGAGTGCAGCGTGATAGGTGTCATAGAGAGGCTTGGCACCAGCAGATTCGAAGGCTCCTTTTGCTGGCCGATTGGCGTCTATGTATTTCCGACTGAAGTGAGCAATGACAACATGCGGTTTGCCTCCTAATCGCGATTCCAGTGCAGCAGCCAGCTTCTTCGCCAGCAGATCGGTGTTGATATCCCGCACCGTGGTGAACTGTGCGACGTCGTCTCCGCCCTTGCGCTCAGGTATGCCGGTTAATGGCAAACTCCCACCATGCGGCGCAGAGATGATGACCGGGATCGAACCCGGCTCGATGGTGATCAGTTTCTTGATATCGAGCGGAGCAGGGGCTTGGAGGCTCAGGAGCAGGCAGAGCAACATACGTTTATTCCATTTTGGAAGTAGCAGACTCCCCATCGGTAAAAGGGGCTTCTTTTGCGGCGCAGCCAATTCTTACAACCGGCAACATTTTGGTGAGCAAGGTGGCCCCTGGGTCGAACAGCCCATCGGCAGCGACTTCACTTTTGGTGCAGCGGGAACACTCATCTGTTTCTCAACAGCTTCGCTTTCGCATTGGGGGCATTCCACCACTTCATCTGCGGAGAATACCAGCGTCTCAAATTCCGTTGTACAGTCCTTGCAGGTGTATTCATATAGTGGCATGGTTCACTTCCTCAACTTCGCTTGCGTTTGAGCATCTCGCTTGCCCGTTTCAGCGTGGTCTTCTCATCTTCCGAGAGGCTTTGCATGCCTCCCTGGGAGACCTTTTCCAGAATGGCATCGACCTTGGCTTCGAGTTGTTCGTCCACCGCGCGTATCACAGGTACGGGGCCGCGATCATTCTCGCGTGTTTCAGCGGCATAGTTACGCTGCGGCATTTGCAGGACGGCAGACAGTTGTCGACGTGCGGGCCAGCGTCGTACACGCGGCCAGCGTGGCCAGCCCGTGAGTCGCAGCCCCAGGACATGATACAATCCGGCAAACGGCAGGCTGAATCCATGCACAGCCAGCCGCACCAGCGGTGGCATTAGTGCCTGGAAAAAGAACACATCGATAATCAGCGTGAGTACGCCAACGATCCATAAAGGCATGGGCACAAACATGTAAGTAACGATGCGATGAGGCGAAATGAGCACCGCCCAGCAGAGCAGGGCCATGGCGCCGCCAACCGGTCCGAAGGAAAGCGACGGCATGCCGGGCAAGACGAAGTAATACACCAGCGTCAGGGCAAGGTTGCTGAGTACACAGCTGATGATGAAAAACACCAGCATCTCCAGCCCGCCAACCAGTTGTTCCAACTCATGCCCGATCATCCAGCAGATGAGCAAGGCAAACACCAGTTCCCAGGCATTGTCCGCCACAAAACTGGCCGTGAACAACCGGTGCCATTCCCAGTTGTTGAACATGGCGAAGGTATCGAGTCGCAGGTATTCCTGTATCGGGAACGGGCTCTCAGCCGTGAAAATGCACAGGAGATACACGACCGAAAAAACGATCACGATCCCCCAGCAGACCCGTGTCGAACGGATCAGGTCCAGGTAGGGCGAGGATTCGTCCCGAAAGTAATCGCGATCCTGATAACCCATGGCGGCACTCAAACCAGCACGTCTCCACTATATCGTATGCGTGCTGGTATTGAAAGTGACTTCGGGGTACGAACTTTAAGCCTCCAAGATTGACGCAGCACGAAGTCGTGCTCTTGGCTGCGAAGAAACATTGTTTCCTCCCGAATGAAATGCTTGCTCAGCACCCCACCTGCAGTTTACCATAGCTCGATTGAATCTCGCCACGGGGAATGATGGAATGCTCAGTTTCGTATGTTGCCTGCTGCTCGTTCCCGCCGACGATTGGACAGAGTTTCGTGGTCCCAACGGTAGCGGCCATGCTCCGACTACGGCCAGAGTGCCGACGACCTGGAGCGAGACACAAAACGTCCGCTGGAAGACTGCTATTCATGGCAAAGGCTGGTCCTCTCCCGTGGTGCTGGGCAACCAGATCTGGCTGACCACTGCCCCGGAAGATGGCAAGCAGCTCTTTGCCATGTGCATCGATGCCAGCACCGGTTCCATTGTGCACGACATCAAGGTATTTGATGTCGAGAAACCGGAGTTCTGCCATGCCACCAATAGTTATGCTTCATGCTCACCTGTTGTTGAACCCGGCATGGTCTATGTGCACTTCGGCAGCTATGGCACAGCTTGTCTGGATGTCAACACAGGCAGGAAGCTCTGGGAACGGCGTGACTTTCCCTGCGACCACTTCCGTGGGCCGGCGTCGTCTCCGGTGCTCTGGGAAGATCTGCTCATCCTCAGCTTTGATGGCATCGATCAGCAATACCTTGCTGCAGTCAACAAGACAACCGGGGCGACTGTCTGGAAGAAGACCCGATCCACGGATTACAAGACCAACAACGGTGACAACAAGAAAGCCTACAGCACACCGGGGATCTTCACGATCAACGGCCAGGTGCAGCTGGTTAGTCCCGGAGCAGTCGGATCCATTGCGTACGACCCTCGCACGGGGAATGAGCTGTGGAATGTCCGGCACGGTGGCATGAACGCTGCCGCCCGCGTCGTGCATGGCCACGGCCACTTCTATTTCACAACCGGCGATGGTCCGACCAACCTCATTGCCGTGCCCGACACCGGTCCCAGTCAACGCACCGTTACCTATACGGTCAGCAAGACTGTCCCCAAACGCAGTTCACCGATCCTGGTAGACGACTTGCTCTACTTCAACAGCGATGCAGGCATCATCACCTGTGTAGAAGCCCAGACTGGCAAGGAAGTCTGGCAAAAACGTCATGCTGGCAACTTCTGGGCCTCCCCCATCTATGCCGGTGGCAAGCTCTACTTCCCCAACCAGGAAGGGGTGACCTACGTCCTCGCCCCCGGCCGCGAGTACAAGTTGCTGGCTGAGAACAAACTCGCAACAGGGGGCAATGCGTCACCCGCTGTGGTGCAGAATGGAATCATCCTGCGAAGCAAATCGCACCTCTACCGACTGGAAGAGAAATAGACGACTTACACCAGCAACTTCAGCCGCCGCCCTTCCAGGAACGCTGCCGCATCGCTCTCGTTCTGATCGGCATAGGCTACGGCGAATTGACTCATTGCCCGGTCGAACTGGTCTTCCTTACCCAGGTATCCTGCGATGATCGCACTATTCCCCGACTTGGCATGAGCTCGGGCCAGGCACCACCCACACAACTTGCCGTATTCTCGCAGTTCACCTGCACTCATCTGATCAAGTGCGACGCTGGCTTTCATGTCCCGTAGTTGCCTGACATAAAAGGGGATACCCGATGGCCCCTGTGTCCAGCCCAGAAATGGATCACTTGCTGACTGCATTAGTCGCTGACCGGTCACGATACGTTCACCAGGATGCGTGTAGGCTGACCTCTGGGTGAACTGCTCCAGGATAGACGGTCGTGCCTCTTTCAATTGCAGCACTAGCATGTCGCCATCGTCTGCCTTCAGCAATGCGATAGCACAGCGAGTCCCCACGCTGCCCACGCCTACCGCTTTGCGGGCCACATCGACAATTTCGTAGCGCTCCAGTAATTGTCGGCGGTCCGTCTGCAATGTATCCCGATACTGGATGATGATCTGCACCACATTGTCAGCGAAAAAGTCGCCATCCGTTTCGTGGATGATGGCTGGTGGATCCTCTCGAATGACCAGGCCACCTTCGGGAGTATTGGTGGTGAGTTTTGCCAGGAGACGATCTCCCGTACGCTGCAGGGCATGCCGCAAGGCAGATTCCAGACGAGTGCGTGATTTGTCCGTGGGGGCGCTGTCAAGAAAGTCATCACTCGTCATACGCGAATGCCAGATTTCCCGGTGTGTCATGCATGAATACTCACGCAGATGCAGTCGATAGCTGGCAGCAGCGTCGTAAGCCAGTTCCTGTTGCATCTTCCGGTCAAGTGAAAGAGGAGGTTGTCTGGCAGCAATGGCGATGCTGGCTACCAGCCGTTTCACATCCCATTCCCACGGAGCCAGATGGGTTTCATCGAAATCGGTGATATCGAAAAGCAGTACCCGCTCCGGGCTGGCGAACAGGCCGAAGTTCATGAGATGTGCATCGCCGCCACTCTGCACCAGTATGCCAGTATGAGGGGTAGCCGCCAGGTCGCGGGCCATGGTCAGGGGCATGCCACGCAGATAGGCAAACGGCGAAGCCGCCATTCGTTCATGGCGGAGCATCAGCAGATCTGTCAATCGGTTGGTGTTGGACAGGATCACCTGCTCGACGACTGCCATCCGGTCGCTGGCCGGCTTCCAGATGGCATGGGCCGAGCGAGGCGTCGTTTGCCTCAGGCGTCGTCCTTCTGCCTGCGCGTCATTCCAAAACGTCGGATCGACCGTCATGGGTGCTTTGCATGAAAGCATGATTCACTTCGGGGCCTGGTCTTCTTCCAGATGGAAGCTGTGCATCAGGCGATGCATGAGGGGAGCCAGCAACAGGCCCGATGCCAATATCAGCACCAGTCCGCTGTAAAGAGCGTAGCAGCCGGCGAAGAGTTTACCTGCATCGGATTTCATCTCAGCGAGAGGTCCCATTCCGGAAAGGATCATCGATGCATTGGCGAAGGAGTCAATCCAGGACAGCCCTTCGATGAAATGGTAACCCGACATGCCAACAAACAGTGAGACGCCAATCAATACCAGCGAAGCAAGAAAGAATCGGACAAGCCGCCAGGCAAATGCTTGCCGGGAGAGCAGGGGTTGATGCTTCCGCTCAAAACCACGTCGCCTGGACATGCGTCTTCCATTTGAACAACACTGCGCCAACGGTGCTATCCTACCCTGGCCCAGTTCGTCTGCAACGGTATTCCTCTGCCGTTGGGTGCCGTCGAGCGATAAGACTTCGGTGACACTACCTCTCGCAGAATCGAGCGAGACGCACCGCAGACCGCGCGACGATCTACATTTACTATGGGCCAGCAATTGAGAGCACCGACACCACTGGTAAAGTACACCCAGCCCCTCCTAACTTGCTACAATTTCTCCATGCTTACCCCCTCCGATCTCGCTGTCCCGCATCCCTTCGCTGAGCGTCGCGCAAAGCTCGCCCACTACGTGCAGACCCAGGGTTTGCACGGCATCCTGGTCACTAACCCGACCAATGTCCGTTACCTCACCGGCTTTACCGGCGATTCGACCTATCTGCTGCTGAGCAATGACTTCACCCTGCTCGTCAGCGATGGTCGCTACACCCAGCAACTCGAAGAGGAATGCCCCGGGGTGCCACTCTTCATCCGCTCGCCCGGGATGAAGCTGACTCCAGCGGTTATCGAGCAGCTTAAATCCACCGGCTGGTCACATGTCGGTTGCGAGGCCATGCACCTCACCCTGGCTGAGTTCGAATCACTGCGTGGCGGTCTGGCCACCGTCCACTGGAAAGCCCTTAGCGAAGCGGTTGAACAGTTCCGCATGATCAAGGATGAGGCCGAAATCCTCGCCATTCAGCATTCGATCAGCATTGCTGAGAAGGCCTTTCTCCGTTTCAAGCAGTTCGTCCGGCCAGCCGATACCGAAATAGCACTGCACCATCGCATGGAAATGCTCCTACGCGATGGCGGAGCAGAAGCAGGTGGCTTCCCTGCCATCATCGCTGCAGGTCCTCGGGCAGCGTTGCCCCATGCTCCACCCACGAAGCTGGGTATAGCGAATCAGGAGATGTTGCTGGTCGATTGGGGGGCCCGGGCGAATGGCTATATCAGCGACTTGACCCGCACTTGCCCCCTTCATAAAAACATAACCACAAGACTGAAGCCAGTTTACGACGCTGTGCAGGCTGCCCATCAGGCGGCGATGAACGCTGTGCGACCCGGAGTTCCCGGTTCCACCGTGGATGTTGCTGCCCGGCAAGCCATCGAAAAACGGGGATTCACCCCATATTCGCATGGCCTTGGACATGGCATCGGTCTGGATGTTCACGAAGGACCGCAAATGCGTCTGGGTGTGGAGACCATTCTCCAGCCCGGCATGGTGGTAACCATTGAACCTGGCATCTACCTTCCCGACTGGGGAGGCGTGCGACTTGAGGACAACTACCTCATTACGCCCGGCGGTGCCCAGCGCCTCTCAACGCTCTCCAGCGAATTCGATGCGATGACGGTAAACTGGTAGCCATGCATATTATCGAGGGAGATTGCCCACGTGGCTGACCCAAAGAAGCCTGAGAATAGTTCCATGCCCCGACCGTTTGATGTGCATGTTGTCGATCACCTGGTCAAGCTGATGAGTCAGCACGAACTGACCGAAGTACACCTGGAGGAAGGTGATCAGGTGATCCGCCTTCGTCGTGGCCCCAAGCATGTGGCCGTAGCACCCATGGCACTGGCCCCTGCACCCGTGGCAGCAGCCCCGGCAGCCGCAGCGCCCGCCGCTGCACCAGCCGCTCCTGCTGCAGCTCCCGCGCCGGCTGGTAAGAAGCAGCTCGAAATCAAAAGCCCTACGCCCGGCACCTTTTACCGCGCTTCCGGCCCCGATGCGGAGCCGTTTGTCAAAGTCGGCACGCGGGTCAAGGCTGATTCGGTAGTCTGTATCATCGAAGCCATGAAGGTTTTCAATGAGATACCTGCCGAAGTCAGTGGCACCATTGCCAGCATCAAGGTGGATGACAAAGGCCCTGTGGAATACGGGCAGGTGCTGTTCCTGGTCGATCCAGACTGAGTATAGGAGCCAGAAGTCAGGAGCCAGAAGCCAGAAGGAAGACAAGCAAAGCTCTTGTATCCTGTTTTGTGACACACTCTCCTGACTTGCTCCAACTGCTGGCTTCTGATTCTATCTCCAATCTTCTGGCTCCTGACTACTGGCTCCTGGCTTCTAAATACATGTTCAAACGCATCCTAGTCGCCAATCGTGGTGAAATCGCACTTCGGGTGATCCGGGCGTGCCGTGATCTCGGCATCCAGGTAGTCTCCGTGTTCAGCGAAGCTGACCGCGATGCGCCGTATGTCAAGCTGGCTGATGAAGCCATCTGCATCGGTCCTGCCGCTGCGGCGGAGAGCTATCTGCATATTGGCCGCATCATTGCAGCAGCTGAACTGACCGATGTGCAAGCTATCCACCCTGGCTATGGCTTCCTCTCCGAGAATGCTCACTTCGCTCAAGTCTGTCGTGATTGTAAGATCGAGTTCATTGGCCCTCCAGCCGATGCAATGAAGAAGCTGGGTAACAAGAACGAAGCCAAGAAGATCGCCCGTGCCGCTAAGGTGCCTCTCGTTCCTGGCTCGGAAGGACTGATCACCAAGGAAGAAGAAGCGATCCAGGTAGCGGCCAAGATTGGCTACCCGGTGCTGGTGAAAGCTGCAGCAGGTGGTGGTGGTCGTGGCATGCGTGTTGCCCACAATGAAATCAGTTTGAAGACAGGCCTCAAACAGGCCAAGCAGGAAGCAGAAGCTGCCTTTAAGGATGGCACGGTCTTCCTGGAGAAGTATGTCGAACAGCCTCGCCATGTCGAAGTGCAGTTTATCGGCGATATGAAGGGCAACGTGGTGCATCTGTGGGAGCGAGATTGCTCCCTGCAGCGCAGGCACCAGAAGCTGGTGGAAGAATCACCTGCCCCGAATCTGCCGCAGAAGGTGCGTGAAGAGATCTGTGCCTCTGCCGTGCGACTCGCCAAGGCTGCAGGCTATTACAACGCAGGCACGTGCGAGTTTCTCGTCGATAAGGATCACAAGTTCTACTTCATCGAAGTAAACAGCCGCATTCAGGTGGAACACCCTGTCACGGAACTCGTCACCGGCGTCGATCTGGTCAAGGAACAGATTCGCGTGGCAGCGGGAGAGAACCTCTCGTTTACGCAGAAGCAGATCGTTCACCGCGGTTGTGCCATCGAATGCCGCATTAACGCCGAAGACCCGGCTCGCGACTTCGCCCCGTCCCCCGGACTCATCACCAAATGGCAAACTCCGGGTGGCCCCGGCGTCCGGCTCGATACGCACGTCGTGACTGGCTACAAGGTGCCACCGAATTACGATTCGATGGTTGCCAAGCTGCTGGTCCATCAGCCTACGCGAGCCGAAGCCATCGCCACCATGCGGCGAGCGCTGCGGGAGTTCAGCGTGGAAGGCATCAAGACGACCATCCCGTTGCACAAGGAAATCTTCGAACTCGCCAGCTTTGTCGAAGGGCAAGTCGATACCACCATGATCGAACGCTACCTGTCGGGCAAAACCAAGGAACGCCCGGCCCTGAAAGCGTAGTGTTTAGAGTCGTGGTGGGTTGGGTTTGACAGGTGCCTCAAACGTGTGCACACCTTTCGTCTTCACCTTGCGGTAGTACACCTTGCCATTGCAGGTAATGTAAAGCGTTTGCATATCTGCCCCGCCAAAGCAGACGTTGGAGCATGCCCCCGATTGCATGGGTGACGGAATAATGCAGTTCACCCGCCCAGCCTGATCGCACACCTGCAAACCGATCCGGGTGGTTACATAAAGTCGCCCGGCTGTATCGGTCTTCAGTCCATCGGGCCAGGCATCATCTGCAGTATCTGGCACATGCAGGTGGTAGTACTTCTGCTTGTGGGCCAGGCTGCCATCGCCTTGTATCTGGTAACTGTAAACCCAGTGTGACCGTGAGTCAGCCACATACAGCAGCGACTGGTCAGGCGAGAGGGTGATGCCGTTGGCAAACTTCAGTCCCTTGTCCACCACCTTCTTCTCGCCACTGGGGCTGATGTGCCAGAGCTGGCTTGAATCGCCTTGCGGGTTGGTCACGTAGATGCTGCCATCGTGCCGTACTACCAGGTCATTGCCTTTGATGCCTTCGGCAACGGTCGTTACTTTCCCAGCAGGATCGTATGCTACCACTTTGCCCAGTTGACTGCCCGTGGCATAGAGCCTGCCATCAGGACCGAAGCCCAGGCCGGAGACTCCCTGGGTGTCCTTCTGCCATTCAGTCACTTCATTCTGCAGGCTGGTGCGGAAGATCTTGCTGCGGGGCACATCCACAAAGAATGTCTCACCATTTTTGTTGGCGATAGGCCCTTCAGTGAAGAGGTAGCCGTCCTTCAGCAACTTCCAGTCTTCGCCGGGAATCAGAATCTCCTGCAGTTGCGGTGAGCCTTTACCCTTGCACACGGGCTGGGGGATGATCTTTCCACAACCAACGCATGGCATCGGGGAAGACTTCGGTGGCATGCTTGCCATCGTGCCCACCGGTACCCCAGACATGGTTGACTTCGTAGCCGGCGAACTTCAGAGAGCGTTCCATCTCCTGGTTGGCCATCCACCAGTCACCGCCGTAGATGTTGAGATCATTGCTGCCATCCTGCAGGAAGATGCGGATGGGCTTGGGTTCATACTTGCGGATCAGCGTGGGATAGTCATTCGCACCCCGTAGACCAACATAGGTGCCGATGGAACTGAACACGCGACTGAATGCGTCAGGCCGCTCCCAAGCTGCAGTGAATGCACACACCGCTCCACTGCTGGCTCCTCCGATTGCTCGATCATTGCCATGCTTCGATAGTACAACTGGCCGGCCATCACTGGCCTTCCTGGTCTCTACGTCGGGCAGAAGTTCCTTGAGCAGGAAGTTGACATAGTTATCACCCAGACCATCATACTCGTAGCTGCGATTGAACCGGTCGAGTGCTTTGTCATTCGGTGCCTTCACCCGGCCATGCATCACGAAGATGCCAATGGTAATCGGCATTTCCTTGTTGTGGATCAGCTTGTCGAACACTTCAGGAGCCTTGTATTGCACTCCGTCCTGATTGACATAGACGCAGGCAGGCGTCTTGCCGTCGTATTGCCTGGGGATGTAGACCCAATAGTCGCGGTTGGTGCCGGGAAAGACCGTGCTCTTGCTGAAACTGAACTTCAGCACTTCCCCCTTGGGAACAGGAGCAGTCTCCTGAGCCCGGACCATCGTGATACCGCACAACAGGACGATGAAACCCATTCGATACATGCTGCACCCTTGCAAGAGAAGAATGCAGCGTACCCGCTCGCCCTCAGAAGGCAACTATTTACTTGAATGGTGTGGTTGCCATTGGTGTAACCGGCTTAGCAGGTCCACCATTAGCAGATACAGAGACTCGTGTGCTAGATGGTGGCCTTTCTGGTTGCTGAATGGTTTGAATGGAAGTGGGCATGAGCAGAAATGCCAGAACTACGAGCACAAGCCAGATGGCCAGGATGACCAGTGCCATGCGTTTGATGGATTGCCAGGTAACCGGGGCGAATGCCAGAAGCAGGGCCAGTAAACCTCCGATGAGTAGCCCGGCGATCCAGCCTGCCGCCTCACTGCGATAGGCAATGACGCCCTGGAAGGTTAATGCCAGCCGCTGTAAATCATGTTCGGTATTGAGCGTTACATAGATCAGCCCAGTCGCCGCGCCGAGAAATAGTATCGCGAGAATGGCGAACTGTGCCCGACTGGTCAGTTCCTGCCCACTGAGCTTGATGGTGCGTAGTACCTTGCTCAACAGGTAGACGCCTATCCATACAAGGATGATGCCTAGTCCAAAGTAGTGGAAGGTATATTCGTTGCGATAGAAGTTGTTAAACAGCGTGCGAATCGGATCACCTGCTGCCAGTGCACAGCTAAGCCACACCAGTAACGCTGAACCGAACCCGAGAGTCAGAATGGTAAGCAGACCGATGACGGCAATCTGTAAAGTCGGAGGTCCCTGCAAACTTGCTGGTGTGAAATCGTACCGGGGTACGGCCGGAGACGGGAAGGTGTTGCTATTCTTCAACTGACGATGGAAAGCCTCTCTCACCTCAGGTCGCAATAACAACACGATTGCGAGGATTCCGGCAGGAATGCTCAGCAGGGTAACCAGGATAGTCGGCCAGCGCACGTAGATGAGTTGTTCCAGCCGTGCGCGTGAGGGACTACTCCAGTTGATGATCCTGTCGCGAAGGTTGCGAGCCTCAAAGGAGTACCCGCGAGCTTCCTCCATGGTGCTGTTGAATTTGATGCCTTGCTTTTCAGCTAGATCGATGAGTTGCTTGAGGGAGACCTCATCAGTCTGTGGACGTATGAGCAGACATAAGGGTGTCAGCGGTATCACAGCCAGGAAGGCGCCAATCATGGCGAGGGGCCACCAGCGCCGCCACAGCATCAACATGCCAGCGACCGCGACCGCTGCACCAAAAAAGAGGTCCACCGTGGTTAAAAAGAACCATGTCTTGTTGCGTTCGGAATACTCCACATGCAGGTCATCCACCTGGAACATGCCTAAACAGAAAATGCCAAATTCCAGAAGTCCCAGGGCAAGGAGGGTTGCACCGACATACTGGAGGTTATGCAACCATACCCAGGTGGTATCGCCAGCTGGTTTCGCATGCACTGATACAGGCGGGGGCACTTCCTGTCGGCTGATCTGCTCCACATCCTGCTTGATCTGGCTGGCAAACTGGTATCGCCGGTCAGGTTCCTTCTCCAGCGTCTTCAGCACTACTTCGTCGATGCGAACATCGATCTGTACCTTCTGCGAGGGTGGCACGAACCGGCCTAAGGGTAATTCACCAGTCAGCAATTCATAGAAAACCACGCCCAGCGAGAAGATGTCGGCCCGCTGATCAACTTCACGCGATCCTTCCATCTGCTCTGGTGCCATGTAGCCCACGGTACCCATGACCTGATTTGTGGCGGTGAGATGTCGTGAGAGGGTGCTACCACCAAGGAGCTTGGCGAGGCCGAAGTCAGCGATCTTCACCCGGCCCCGCTTATCGAGCAGGATGTTTTCAGGCTTGATGTCGCGGTGCACCACCCCTTCCTGATGGGCATACTGCAATGCGTCGCACACCTGTCCGACAATGCTCATGGCTTCCTTTGGCTCTACACTTTTAGCCTGAATCGCCTGCCGAAGATTGACACCATCAACGTATTCCATGATGAAATAGCACCAGCCCGCCTTATCGCCGTAGTCGTGGATATTGACGATGTTGGGATGGTTGAGGCGGGCCATGGCACGCGCTTCTCGTGCAAAACGGTTGGCAAACTCCGCTTCCTGACCCGCGACTTTGGGAAGTATCTTGAGCGCGACCAATCGATCGAGCCGAAGCTGGCGTGCCTGGTATACCGCTCCCATCCCACCCTGTCCCAGGATCTGGATGATCTCCAGATCAGGAAAGTGTGGTGCCAGGTCTGCAATCGAAGGTGCAGTACGCTGGCGGTCAAACGGTGCTGTTTGAGCACTGCCTTGCGAAGGGTTAAGCCCCGGCTTCAAGAGGCACGCAGCACACAAGCCACCGGGAGCATTCTCACCCACCGGGTTACCGCATTGCACACATGGAAGATGGTTGGACATGGTACACCCTGAATCATCGCTTCAGCATACGTAACGGATAATAACAGGAGTGTGACAGAGTTTATCGGGATTTTCTTGAAGCCAGGCTGAACAGGTACTGTATTTCTTCCTGTATCTGCTCCGGCTCCAGAACAGTCTCCCCCACTTCCTCCAGCAGCAGCTTGCGGTACGCTTTCCGCAATCGGGACAGTTGCTGCCGCTCGGCGGCGGTGGGCTTCACTGCGTTGTCTGACAACGTAGCAGCATCATCATCGCCAAGAATACGGGGCAACTGTCGCAGTATGGCAGCCTGCTCCATGGTGTTCTGGAATTGGTTAAGGAATCGATGGATGACGCGTTGCACGACCACATGCAGCCAGGCTAATTCAAAGGCCACCTCGGGTGAAGGCTCTTTGGCGACAGTCCGGAAGGCGTTTTCTCCCTGATGCTGGTAGAGACTGAAGTGCAGCTTGCTGCCGCCTCGTTTCCGTGCTCGTTGTTTTTCCTTTTCATGGGAGAGATAGTTCTTGAAGCAGCCCAGCAGGAAGGAACGGAATCGACCTTTTTCAGGTGTAGCCACAGCCCAGGTGTTCCGGGTCAATAAGTCCAGAAGAAACGACTGTGTCAGCTCTTGTGCATCACTGCGATCGTAGCCCTGCTGTCTGAGGAATGCGTAGAGCGGCGTCCAGTAGTGTTCGCACAACTGCTCCAGTGCCTGACGTCTCTCGGCGTCATCCGTTCGGCCTGCAGCGGCAACGAGACTCCAGCGTGTTGTGGCAAAACGAACGTCGGCACGGGAACGAGACACAAACAGACTCCATTGACTTCAGGGCAATCATGTTCAATCAGCTTGCACGAAACTCTTTGCATTTTGCGCGGCTGATTTCAATTGCATTCGTGCTTGGCAGGTAGGCAGGCCTACCATCGTGGTTTATCTCCTGCCTGTATTTCATCTGCGAATTGAACTGAGGATAGCATGCCCTGGACCAGATTGCGACGCTTGTTCCGCTCGACACCTGCATTGAAATCAACTCATGCCAAGGCTCGTCTGAACCTTGAATCTCTCGAAGATCGTTATGTTCCCGCCGGTATCTCACTGACTGCGGGCCTGGTCACCATCACAGGCAGCAACAAGGACGATGTCGCCAGGGTGGAACTCGAAACCAACGACGCCAGCACCCCTCTTGATGATCGTCTGCGTGTCTCACTATCCAACAGCAATGGCTCCACGACCATCTGGTTTGACCTGTACAAACCGGGAAAACTACCCATCACCAAAGTGGCCTTCAATGGCTTCGATGGAGATGATCAGTTTTACAATATGACAGCCATCAAGAGCGTGGCGCATGGCTACAAGGGGAATGACATCCTAGTTGGCGGTTCATCGGCGGATAGCCTCTACGGCGATGGTGGCAATGATCTCGTTTATGGGAACGGCGGCAACGATACGCTGTACGGCGATACCGGCTTGCCTTCTTATATTCTTCCTGCATTGCAGGCAATCTACGGTGTGGATGGAGACGACTACATCGAAGGTGGTGATGGCACCGATACCATGTATGGCGATGCAGGGGCAGACTTCTTGTGGGGCGGAAACGGGGGCGACTTTGGCTATGGAGGGGCAGGCAACGATACCCTCTACGGCAATGATGGCAATGACTACCTTTTCGGTGAAGCTGGCAATGACTACATGTCAGGCGAAAAGGGATTCGACTTCCTCAGCGGCGGTGCCGGCAATGATAACATGGATGGCGGTGATGACGCGGATACACTCAGTGGTGGTGCGGGAAATGACTCCCTGAGCGGCGGCAATGGCAATGACACCCTGAAAGGCGATGCAGGCAAAGACTGGCTCAGTGGCAATGATGGCAATGATTCACTCTACGGTGGCGATGGTGCCGATGAGTTGCATGGCGGCCTGGGCAACGACTTGATGTTTGGCCAGAAAGGCAATGATGTCCTCTATGGCGACAACGGAGCTGATACCCTGGATGGTGGCGAAAACGATGACTATCTCAACGGCGGTACCAAGGGCCAGTCAGTCAATGATGGTTCGCTCGATACCTTCAAGGGTCGGTCAGGCGTGGACTACTTCCGCTTTGAAGAGGTCTCGCCTCTGGACAAGCTCGAACTCGCCCTTTCCGACTTCTACCAGGGGGTTGATCACAAACCTTATTAGTTGCTCATGCACTTCATAGGAAGCTGAACCGTCGTGGGTCAAGATTCCGTCTTGGCCCACACACGTTACATCGCTTCGGCTTCTGCCCATAGCTCGCTCCATCTGGTCTCTGCGTCGCCCAGTTGAGTGCTGATGGTGCTGAGTTCTTCTTCCAGACGAATCAGTTCATCAGCATCCTGTGTGGTGTTCATCTGCAAAGTGAGTGACTTCTTCTGCTCATCCAGTTGAGCGATCTGCCGTTCGATAGCCTTCATTTCCTTGCGGACGACCTTTTCAGTTCGTGGGCCCGCACCGACCTCGATGGCAGCGTGTCGCACTTCCTTGGGCAGCAGAGCCTTGGCACTCGCCAGTTCCCGTTCCCCCGCCTCAATCTCGGCATTCACGCGGTCGAGGTAGGTTTCATATCTGCCGCTGTGGTTGACAACTCTGCCATCGCGTACTTCAATGACGCTGGTTGCAACCTTGGTCATGAAGTGGCGGTCGTGGCTGGTGAAGATGACGGTACCTTCGTACTCCACGAGTGCATCGCCGAGGGCTTCGATGGTGTCAACATCCAGGTGATTCCCCGGTTCATCCAGTATCAGCACGTTGTGCTTGCTGAGCAGGAGACCTGCCAGGCAGAGTCGGGCTCGTTCACCGCCGGAAAGTACGGGAATGCGTTTGTTGACAGCCCCACCTTTGAAGAGCAGCGCTCCAGCGAGGTCGAGAATCTCCTGATCTTTCTTACCCGGTGCGGCCTGCGAATGCAGGTAGTCCAGCACCGTGCGGTTTTCCGGCAGGCTTGTATAAACATGCTGGGCATAGGTGCCGATGTTGCAGCCGTGGCCCCACTTCACTTCGCCCTTGAGGGGAGGCAGCGAATCCACTACCGTGCGAAGGAAAGTCGTCTTCCCCTGGCCATTATCGCCGACGATGGCTGCACGGGAGCCATGTTCAATCTCGAGTTCAATGCCTTCAGCGATGGTGCGATCCGGGTAGCCTATCGAGAGGTTGATACAGCGAAGGGCGTTGCCTTTGCGAGCTTCTACGCGCGGGGCACGAATATTGGCAGTGCTTTCCGCTCCAACTATCTCATTGAGTTCCAGTCGTTCGAGTTGCTTGCTCTTGGAACGGGCTAGCGTTGCCGTGGCAGCACGTGCCTTGTTCTTGGCGATGAATTCTTCCAGATGTCTGCGTTTGGACATGATCGTTTCATTGGAACGCATGTCCCGTTCACGCTGTTCCTTCTGGAATTCGAGGAAAGCATCGACCTTGCCCGGAAACATCGTCAACTTGCCGCGGCTGAGATCGAGTGTGTGTGTGCAGGTGGCGTTCAGAAAGGCTCTGTCGTGCGAGACGATCAGGCAAGCCGAGCGATGATTCTTAAGGAAATGCTCCAGCAGAATCTGGGTACGAATATCAAGAAAGTTGGTGGGTTCGTCGAGCAGCAGGAGATTGGGCTCGTGCAACAGGAGTGCAGCGAGCTTGACACGGGTCTGCCAGCCGCCGGAGAGCTTGGCGATGGGCCCGGTCAGGTAGGTGCCTTTGAGCTCAAACTCGCCGGCTACTTCGCCACACTTCCAGTCAGGTTGCTCGCTGTCGCGCATCAGGAAGTCGAGAGCGGATTCCCCCGGCAGAAACGGGTCATGCTGGCGAAGGTAGCCCAGCTTCAAACTGGAGGAACGGACGATTTCTCCCCGGTCGAGTTCCTCTTCGCCGAGAATGCATTTGAGCAATGTGGACTTGCCTGCTCCATTCCGCCCGATGAAGCCAACTTTCACATTGTCATGAATGGTAGCTTCTGCATTGTCCAGCAATACCTGGTCGCCGTAACTCTTGGAAGCTTGTGTGATCTGCAGCAGACTGGCCATCGAGTGCGAACCCTGAAGAAACAAGCATTCTAGGGTTCATTACAAGATTGTCGTGAGCAGTATTTAATGGAATTCAACGCAGGCTAGCGTAATCTTAAGGTAAAGCATGAACGGAGATAGCTTCATGAAACTGATAACATTTTTGATGATGTTTTTATGCTCTGTCAGTGTTGCTGCACAAGAGAAAGTAGAAGTACAACACAAAGTCACCGACCAGAATGGCCGACAGCGGCTGAGTAGCTTCTCTACTGTAAAACAGGAAAAGCTGGGGGATCGGGAGGTTACATCGTTTGACTTTCATTCGTTGGTCTGGGAGGAAAGCGATGACAAGAGCTGGAAGCGAAAGATCATCATCTCCAAAGAAGATCTGGAGAAGGATGGTCGTGAACGCTGGGTGGTTGGCTTGCATTCCCTGAACGCTCAGGAAGGTAAGGCTGTACTCAAGATTGGTGAGAAAAGTGAACCCGACAAGGATGGAACAATTCGCGCAATCTATTCATGGTGCGAATGGGACTTGCGGAAGAATACGAAACTCAAAACGATCAAAGTCTGCAAGGATCCGTTTGAAGCTTTGGAGAACAAGCCAGAGGTGGTTCGTTCAGGCCTGCGTGATACACCTATGTTCAAACTGCTCAAAGAAGCTGAGGAACATACTAGAAATGGCAAATATGCGGAGGCACTTCAGAAGCATATTTACTTCCACGAGAACGCCTTGAAGACAGAACCTTGGATGGCAGGTGTAAGGCTATCGTTCGCTTTAAGCAGTTGGGCCAGACTGGGAGAGAAGTATCCGCAGGCACGGGAAGCTCTTGTGGCTCTGAGGGATAGACATCAAGTGGCAATCGAGGCAGGCAAGGCTAACCATGATGTTGTATCGGAGGTGATCAGCATCAACACCGCTCTGAATGAATCTGATCGCAATGTTACTTTGTTCAAGAAGCTGGATGCCCAGTCTCCAAAGAAGGCAGGTCAGTATTACGACATCGTCGAACGCGATTTAATTGCCAACCAGGAATATGCTCTATGCAGCAAGTATTTGAAGAACCCTATGGGTAAATTGAATCTTCTTATTTGGGCACGTTCGATGAGCTCTGGCGTTATGAAGGACTCGCCAGACATGTTGGATGTGGGTAACCAGTTATTTACCCAGGATACTTGCCAACTGCTGCGAATTCTGCTGGCGACTGATCGGATAACTGAGGCCAAACAGATACGTGACAAGGCGCTGACAGTAATCAATACACCAGAAATGCGAAAGACGCTCGACGACCTACTTGAAAGCAAGCCCGGTAAGTAATGTATAAGTTAACTAAACAGGACGGGGGCCTTCAATAGACTGGATTCTTTAGATCAAAAGATGTTGATTGTGAATGCAACTCGGAATGGCCGTGGCACCTCTCCAGCAGTCCTCACTGCCAACTTCATTACAGCCCCACCAGATTGCCTGAGCGGCAGAGTGCCCCGGGGCTACCGCTACGTCACCACCAGACCGAAATCTTTGCGCCTTGGTGCTGGCGTACTGTTGATTTTTTGACTAAGCTGACAAAAAGGGTGAAAATATGTGTATCGCCGATTAGTAAGGCTGGGGAGAAGGCCCAGACCAGACGCTACGTGCTAACGCACACACGAAGCAGTTCGCTGATCGGTGGGGGACAGATGTCTCTGTGCCATCAGGGGTCGGCATGTTTCGTACCAGTTGTATTCTCGCTACGGCGCTTCTGGCGCCCCTGTATTTACTTGCGGCGGAACCCAATCTCCTCAGTTTTGAAGAGTCTATCAAGGATCTGGGCGGTGCTCCGCGCGGCACCAAGCTCGTCCATCATTTCAAGTTCACCAATACCAGCAGCCAGCAGGTACATATCTCTGGCACCCGTACCAGTTGCCATTGCTCCACTGCCCGGGCCATCAAGCAGGACATCGCTCCTGGTGAATCCTCTTCCATTATGGTGGAAGTCAACACCATACTCTACAGTGGCAATCGGGACTTCACCATCTATGTGAATTTCGACAGGCCTTATGTCAGCGAAACACGACTGATGCTCAAGACTGTGAGCCGGGATGACATCAGCATGAGCCCGGACAGCTTGTCGTTTGGAACGGTCAAGCTCGGATCGGCACCTACTATGACCGTCGTACTGGACCACCGCAGCTTTGGCGGCTGGAGAATCACCGGTATTGAAAATGAGAATGGCTACCTGCAGGCCAGGATCGAACAGAATGGTACCAGCCCGAACAGCTATAAACTCAGCGTTCGGCTTCGGGAGGATACACCGGCTGGCTACTGGCATGCTACGATCGGCCTGGTAACCAACGATCCTTCCACTCCACGCATTCGCATCCCCCTCAGCGTGGAAGTGCAAGGTTCACTGGCTGTCACACCACAGACGCTCCACCTGGGTAAACTGGCAACAGACTCCGTGGAAAAGAAGATTGTCATTCGTGGAGCCAAGCCATTCAAGATCACAGGTGTCGAAGGCCTGGATGACACCATCAAGATTGATCAAACCAGAACGGACGAAGCCAAAACGGCTCACGTGCTCAAGATCACCTATTCGGGCAAAGCGGAAGCTGGCGAGCTGATGAAGAAGATCAAGATCCTGACAGATCTGGACAATGCCAGCGTTGAACTCCCTGTGCAGGGACAGGTAGTCAAGTAACGAGCCTGACGAATTCAGAACAACCAAAAAGGCTTCCATACCCCTGGGTATGGCAGCCTTTTTTATGTTGTTACTCTACTACTTCTTGCGTTTGACATCACCCGTCATGAAGGTGATCCACTTGCCGTCATCCCCCTTAATCTTCGAAGTAATGATGTAATGGTCGGCTGATTTGAATTCATAGATGTCCTGGAAGCTGGACATTTTGCCGGGCTGGGTGAAGTTGGGCCCCTCAGCATCCAGCGTGAGAATCTTGCCGGTCGCGTCGAGACTGCCCTTGTAATGCCACAGATGGTTGTTCATGGAATCAATCCAGGTTCCCACGAACTTCTTGCTGTCGAGATGGTAACCGATGGTTTGCAATCCGGTTACTGTCGACCCCATGGCCGTAGTTTTGGTTTCAGAGACCATCCAGTTGCCGAGCATGCGATTGGAGGCAGTGCCTGTGCATTTCATGGAGGGTTGGCCGGGGGCCATGATGGCTTCAGCGGAAGTTTCCCATTCCCCCACAAACTGCTTGAGCCAGACTTGTTCTTTGCCGGGCGGCGCACCTGGTCCTTCCTGTGCAACAATCGACCCGCAAACCAGGCACGCAGCCAGTATGGCAATCAGGCGAATCATTCGGATCTCCAGTTCTACTCAACTTCGGATTCTACAATCTTATGCCGGAATCGCCGACGATGCCACACATACCCGCAGAACCCGCTTGCAGTGAGTCTCAACAAGGCCCATCTGGCCATACCCGGGTACGTCTTTGATGAAGAGGTTGTGATCGGGCACCTTGTTGTTATTTCTATGCACAAAGCAACCGAAATAGAAAGCGGTCGTTAAGCTGGATACATCATAAACATCTGTGATGGTGTTACGCTGATCGTAGTATTCTGCGATGCGAAGAGAATATCGTTTCAGGAACGCAAGGCAAACATGGAATGCAAGAATGTCAAAGAGCAACGGCGAAGCCAGGCTCCGCCGTTGCTCAGCAATAAAAGTAGTGTTTAGCGGCGTCGTTTCCCACGTCGCTGCCAGACCACCCAGCCAAGACCCGGCAACGCCACCATGCCGCAAAGCATGATGCTGCCTGGCTCTGGCACTGCAACCAGGCCCAGGATAAACTCCTGCCGACTGCTGATGCGGGTGGCATAACTGCCCAGCGGTATGGGATCGGGGCCGCCCAGCAGATTTGGTCCGTCAAAGAATCCGCGAGCGTCAAACAGTGCTGCCGCGTAGCCGGGACCATTGGAAGTCTGGCTCACCTGGTCCACCAGGCTGTTGATGCCTGCCAGTTTCCAGCGGCC
This sequence comes from Gemmatales bacterium, assembly GCA_046350055.1. Lineage (GTDB taxonomy): Bacteria > Planctomycetota > Planctomycetia > Gemmatales > HRBIN36 > JAEUIE01. The sequence goes on from JAXMBC010000001.1 coordinate 3,380,503, forward strand.
ATCGTCATCCAGCAGGAATGTTGCTCCACCACTATCACCACCGGAAAAGACATAGCTGTCTGGATTGATCGGGTTGCCATTGCCGTCGAGGGTACGGGTAAAGGTGGTGTAGACGTAATCCCCACCAAAGGTACCGACGAGTCCGGGGTTCACGATGTTAGTCGAGGTATTGATGCCCCAGCTACGTAACGTCCCACCTCCACCCCATTCCCAGCCCGCCAGGTTGCTGGTAGAGGGGGTATTCACTGGATTGCCTCGAGTAGTGCCGTTGCCAATCGCTACCAGTTGTTTGCCTACTTCATTAGTACCCGTGTAGATGGGCACATAGTGGCTGAAGGTCTGAGGCCCATTGATCTGGTAAATAGCCAGGTCATTCTGCGTGCCAACCAGTGTGATGTTGTAACTTTGCTCGACAGCGCCCCCATCGGCATAGAGGAAAGTCGCTGAGCCGCCAACATGCGTAGCGGTGATGAGATGCTGCGGACCGATTGCAGTACCCAGGAAGCCACCGAATCGGCCAGTGTAACTGCCGAGGTTAAACGGGGCAGGGTTCAGATTGGTGCCCGAGTTATTGAGGACGCCGGAACTATCCCGCCCACCGACGACGATGATCGCGTAACTGGGGATGCTGACAATCGCTGCCACCGCCAGGGCCAAAAGCCCACGCCACTTTCTCATGATGCTGCCTCGAAGATGATGAACAAATTGTGAGGTTTGCAGATGGTGATGTCAAGCTGATTTATGCGCCACCTTCCATTGCCTCCACCTCCTGCCACTGTCGGTCCGCATCGAAGCGGGGCAGCGGTAACTGCTCCGCCTGACTTGCTGCCTCCGCTAATGTAATATCCTGCCGGGGCTGACACACCGCCCGGAAGATCGGCAGCTTCCATTGTCGGGCCAGGATCTCCCGCCGAGTGCGGCCCTCCGGTGCATCCACCCAGGGTTCCAGCCGTTCTTCCACATGAAAGAAGCACGGCAACACCGATGTGAGATATGACCAGTACGCTGGGTGATCGGTCTGCACGATCAGTTGTCCTGCAGGTTCCAGCAGGCGATGAACCTGCACGAGAAAGCTGGGTGTTAGCAGCCTCTTGCTAGCCTGGGCCAGATCATAGATCGGCTGCGGATGATACAGGCACAACTCCCGCACCGATTGTGGCTTCACCCGGCTCACCACTTCCCGCGCATCGGCCACAGCAAAGCGGATGTTCGTCAGACCCCGCCGCCCCGCCCGCCGACTCGCATGCCGAATCGCCCCGGAGAAGACATCTACCGCCAGGTGATTCCAGTCCGGGTGCTGCATGGCATGCACGATGCTCGCCCGGCCATTGCCACAGCCCAGATCCAGCTGCACCGGGCCAGTGCTGCAAAAGATGCTGCCCGGATCGATGATGCCCAAAGGCAGCCGCTGCAGATGCGTCTGCGTACGTGCCGCCTCCGGCACCCACTCTCCCGGCAACGGCACACCCCAGTCATCTTCACGTTCAAGCGGCGTCGACATGTACATAGTGTTATCAGCTTTTATTTCGTGCGACTAAGCACTTGCACATCATCCCGTTTTTCGCCATGCTATCCCTACCCACCTGAACGTACAAAGACCCACTTTATGTTGACGTTACTCACTCTTCTTCTCGCCCCCATCGCTGCCGAAGGCATCATTCGCGAAGGCGACCGCGTTGTCCTCATCGGCGGTGCACTCATCGAGCGGGAGCAGCAGTATGGTTACCTCGAAACCATGCTCCATGCCATGCATCCCGACAGGAAGTTCACCGTCCGCAACCTCGGCTGGAGCGGCGACACCGTATGGGGTGACGCCCGGGCCGGCTTCGGCAAACAAGCAGACGGTTACCGGAAACTCCTGGAACAGATCAAGGCCACCAACCCCACGCTGCTCTTCATCAACTACGGCAGCACCGAAGCCTTCGCTGGGAAAGCCGACATGCAACGTTTCCTCGATGGCTATACCAAGCTGGTGGAAGACGTACTCGCCCAGCATCCCATGGTACGGTTCGTCTTCGTGATGCCTCCCCGGCAGATCCATCGCCTGCCCAAGCCCGAAGCAGGCATCAAGCGGGAACTCGAATATAACGATGCCTCCGCCCACTACATCGGCAGGCTCCACTTCCTTACCCAAACCCACCCCGGCAAGTTCATCTATCTCCAGGAACTCTACGAACGCCCCAAGGCACAGGAACTCACGGACGATGGCTTACTCCCCAACGAGGCAGGCTACAAGGTGCTGGCCAAGGTCGTCGCCAGGCAGATGGGCAACACCGAACTCGCCGAGAAGGACCTCAGCAGCTGGGATGATATCCGTCAGTTAATCATCCGGAAGAATGAACTCTACTTCCACCAGTACCGCCCCGCCAACGACACCTACCTCTTCGGCTTCCGCAAGCATGAACAGGGCAACAACGCGGTAGAAATGCCGAAGTTCACGCCACTCATCGAAGAGCTGGATGCGAAGATCAACGAGGCAAAGAAACAAAAGTAACCACAAAGAGCCACAAGAGCTGTACCTGAATCTCTCTGTGCTTCCTTTGTTTCTCTGTGGTTCAAACATCATTAACCACAAAGACACAAAGAGCCACAAAGATCAATACCTGAAACCCTCTGTGGTTTAATCCTCCGGACACACCATGCGATTTGCAATCACACTGCTGTTAATCCTCCCGTCAATGGCTCACGCCCAGCGGAACGCTACCATCCCCGATCCGGACCCGGAGTTGGAACGCAAGTCGTTCATTGTCGATCCCCGCTTCGAGGTCAACCTCTTCGCCGCTGATCCGTTGCTCGCCAAGCCCATCCAGATGAACTGGGATGCAGCGGGCCGTCTCTGGATCGCCAGCAGCGAGGTCTATCCCCAGATCAAACCCGGCCAGAAGGCGACCGACAAGATCATCATCCTCGAAGACACCGATGGCGATGGCAAAGCCGACAAGACCACCGTCTTTGCCGATGGTCTGCTGATCCCCACCGGGCTGCTCCCCGGCGATGGCGGTGTCTATGTCGCCAACTCCACCGAGCTCATTCACCTCAGCGATACCAATGGCGATGGCAAGGCCGACAAGAAACGTATCGTCCTCTCGGGCTTCGGCACCGAAGACACGCACCACATGCTGCACACGCTCCGCTGGGGGCCTGATGGCCGCATGTACATGATGCAGAGCATCTACATCCACAGCCACATCGAAACGCCACACGGTCCGCGGCGGCTCAACGCGGGCGGCATCTGGCGGTTCAAACCCGAGACGATGGAACTCGCCGTCTTCGCCCGCGGTTGGGTCAACCCCTGGGGCCTGGCGTTCGACCGCTACGGCCAGGCGTTCGTCACCGATGGGGCGGGCGGCGAAGGCATCAACTACGTCATCCCCGGCGGCTACTACGTCACCGCCGCCGACGCCAAGCGGGTCTTCCCCGGCCTGAACCCCGGCAGCCCCAAGTTCTGCGGGCTGGAAGTGACCAGTGGCCGCCACCTCCCCGACGACTGGCAAGGCAACCTGCTGACCAACGACTTCCGTGGCCATCGGGTGTGCCGGTTCGTGCTGAAGGATGATGGTGCCGGGTTCGCGAGCATCGAACAGCCGGAGTTGATCAAGAGCACCCACCCCGCCTTCCGCCCGATCGATGTAAAGATGGGCCCCGACGGCGCGATCTACATCGCCGACTGGTACAACCCGATCATTCAGCATGGCGAAGTCGACTTCCGCGATCCACGGCGAGATGTGACCCACGGCCGCATCTGGCGAGTGACGGCGAAGGGCAGGCCGCTGGTGAAGAAGCCTGCATTAGAGAAGGCGAGCACGAAGGAGTTGCTGGAAGCGCTGAAGCAACCGGAGCAGTGGACGCGGGATATGGCGAGCAAGGAAATCCATAGCAGGCTAACGAACGATAAAGCTAAGGAGGACATGATTGCACATCAGGAGTGGGAAAGGTTCTGGTTAGTGGATCAAGAGGAAGCGCGAGTGAAGCACCAATGGCTGGTGCTCTCGAAGCATCCGGAAGTCAGGCATGCTGTTGAGCAACTTTTGAAAAGTAAGTCACCTGAGATCGTTTGTGCAGCATTGCGAATGACGCAAGACTTGCCCGATGATGTCAACACCCAGCGACTATTGGCTGAGAGAGTTGGATCGGAGAATCCACGCATTCGCCTTGAAGTCGTTCGTCAGCTAGCTCGTCATAAACGACCTGAAGCATTTCAAACGGTTCTCCAAGCCCTCAACCACCCCATGGACCGCTTCCTCGACTACGCCCTCTGGCTCACGGTGCGGGAACTGGAGCCGCAGTGGGTACCGGCGTTTCGAGAGGGGAAATTGAAGTTCGATGATCCCAAACATCTCCTCTTTGCCGTGCAGGCCAGCGGGTCGCCGGAACTGGTCGAATCGCTGCTGCGTTATCTGCAAGAGAGCAATCCCAAGGGCGAGGTAGCCGATGCCCTGTGGAACCAGATCGCCCAACTCGGCGGGCCGAAGGAACTACAGATCCTGTGGGAGCAGTGTTTCGATGGCGAGATGACCGATGACCAGCGTTTGAAACGGTTGCAGGCATTGGAGGTAGCGGCGCGAGAGCGGAAGGTGAAGCCGGCCGGGGACGTCATTTCCATTACGACACTGATTGGCTCCAAACATGTTAGTCGCTCCTCCATTGCAGTGCGGTTGGCAGGGTACTGGAACGCTTGCGACTCCAAATCAATTGATGAATGGATTAAGGACAAGTCCCGACCGACTGAGTTTCGCGTCGCTGCCTGCCAGGCCCTCGGTTTACTCCCTCATAACCCAGAGACCTATGGCCCATTTAAGCACCATGTGTTCGATGAGGATCGACAGGTGGCGATGGAAGCCATCAAACAATTGTTTGCGCACGATATGGACTCATCACAGTTCGGAATTATCCGCTTCATGCAACGTGCCAACGAAGCAGAGTTGCAACAGCTACTCCCAACGCTATTGAGCAAGAAGGAAGGACCGCAGGAACTCAGACGGTATCTCAACCATGATCAAATCACCCTTCCCCCCGATGTCGCCAAGATCGCCATCCGCATCGCCCGTTCCACCGGCCAGGTGCATCAGCCACTGATTGATGCCCTCACCAAGGCCGGCAAGCTCAGCACCGCCAAGTGGGAAGCCACGCCGGCGGTGATGAAGGAGTTGCTCAACGACATAGCTAAGAACGGTGATCCCAAACGCGGTGAACTCGTCTACCGCCAGAAGGAACTCAACTGCCTGAAGTGCCACGGCATCGGTGGTTCCGGTGGACAGGTGGGGCCGGACCTCACCAGTATCGGGGCGAGCGCTCAGCCGGACTATCTGCTCGAATCGCTGCTCCTCCCCAGCAAGGCCATCAAGGAGAACTACAACACCACCGTCGTGGCCACCGTCGATGGCAAAGTCCTCACCGGCATCAAGCAGCGGGAGAACAAGGACGAACTGGTGCTCCGTGATGCCGAGGGGAAGGACATCACCATTCGTACCAGGGACATCGACGACCGGAAGGATGGCAAATCGCTGATGCCCGAAGGGCTGGTCGATGGCCTGACCAAACAGGAACTGGTGGACCTCACCCGCTTCCTGACCGAACTCGGCAAGGTGGGCAACTACTCCGTCGGCACCAGCCGCGTCGCCCGCACTTGGGAAGTACTCGTGCCCAACAAGGCAAGCTTCGACCGCGCTCATCGCGAAAGCGTCGGCGGCATCGTCGCCAAGCCCGCCGGGCTACTGTGGTCTTCGGAGTACACGATGGTCAATGGCGTACTGCCGCTAGAGAGCATGGCCCACACCTACTCGCAGAAGAAGGGCGAATGGTCAGGCCTCGATACCCAAATCGCCTTCGCCCGCACCAAGCTTGAAGTAGGAAGCCCCGGCGACGCGGTGATCGTGTTCAACGATATCAAGGGCGTGCAACTGTGGCTCGACAAGCAGCCCGTTGCCGTGACGAAAGAAACCAAGCTGAACCTTTCCGCCGGCACCCACACGCTGACGTTGGCCATCAACAAAAAGGAACGCACCGAGGGCGTGCGGGTGGAACTGAAGGATGGCCAGGCGAGATGGGTGTTGGGTAAATAGATTTGCAAAATCACAGGAACTCTCCCCTCTCCCCACCGGGGAGAGGGGCCGGGGGTGAGGGGGCTTACTCGCGGCGAAGCCCATCGATTTAAATGGAATTCCAGCCTGAAGGTCGAATAAAAACCCCTCACCCCTAACCCCTCTCCCCGGTGGGGAGAGGGGGACCAGATTCGCCATCGCTGGACTATCGGTGAAGTGCCATGAAGCAGAATCCTCGCAATATTGGTCAGGCATGTCATCTGCGAAGCGAGATGACACCTGCGGAAGTTATTCTGTGGAAGCATTTGCGTGGCAGACGGTTTGACGAATTCAAGTTTCGTCGCCAGCGTCCGATTGGCAACTACATCGTCGACTTTATCTGTCTGAATCTGAAACTCATCATCGAACTCGATGGTGAGAGTCATCTGACCAGGAAAGAACACGATCAGGAACGGGATGCGTTTCTTGAAGAAGAAGGCTATCGCGTGTCACGCTATTGGAATAACCAGATCTACGATGAACTGGAGTACGTGCTGGAAGACATTTACCTGATCTGTCACGGAAAGAAGTAACAGTTACTCCCAATCGCCCCAGCGGGGAGGGGAACTCCAGGTGCACTCATGACGCGCAAGGGAATCCAGATTGCTGTCGCGCAGGTCGTGTTCGTGACCGTCTCGTCTTTTCTCACAGCACGCAATCCTGAAAGTTGGCTGTCAGTGCTTTCCTATTTCTTTGCAGTAGTATTCGTACCAATGATGTCCAGCAACTTCATCATGAACTTGGTCATATCGATTGTCCATACATTCGTGCTATTGTCGTTCATTGTTCTCCTAGACTCTGCCAAAGGCTCTGTCGGCGGCCCAGTCACGGTGTTGTTAACTCCCATCATGACAATTACTTTGTACGCAGCCATCTACTTTGGCTGTGTGGCATTGCGACGGTCACGTCCGTGAAATGACAGAGAGAATGCACCCCTCTCCCCACCGGGGAGAGGGGCCAGGGGTGAGGGGGCTTACTCGCGGCGAAGCCCATCGTTAGAAATGGAATACCAGCCTGAAGGTCGAATAATAACCCCTCACCCCTCTCCCCGGTGGGGAGAGGGGGACCAGACATGCCATCGCCTGCCTGCTGGGGAAGTGGAAGAGCCTGCAGGACAATTTCCTCCCCGTCCCTCCATGGTTCTGCTAAAGTAGATCGACCACGGGAATACCCTGCATGCATTCGCTTATTACCGATCTCTTCGGCCCGATCTTTGCCAAGGAAATGGTGGAGATGGCGCGGCGGTGGCGGTATTACCAGAACCGTGTCCTCTTTGGGGCGCTCGTCCTCTTCGTCCTCTTTGTCGTCTACCAGAATACCTACTACCGCTACAGCAACAGTGGCGGCTGGACATTGCAGACCCTCTCCAAGATGGCGGAGAGCTTCTTCCTCAGCTACCTCTGGGTGCAGTTCCTCTCGGTCTTTTTCTTTGTGCCCTTCTTTCTGACCGGGGTGATCGCCGGCGAGCGGGAGCAGAAGACACTGGACCTGCTGTTCACTACCCAACTCACCAACCGCGACATCATCTTCGGCAAACTGGGCAGTAGGGTCGTTTCGATGGTGTTGCTGATCCTCAGCGGTGTACCCATCGTGGCCTTGACCATGCTCTTTGGCGGCGTGAACTCCAAAGTGTTCTACCACGGCATGCTCGGTACCTTCCTGGCTCTGCTCTATGTCAGTGCGACGGCGATTTACTTTTCGACCATTACCAAGACGACCCTGGGCGCGCTGGTGCGGACCTACTGGTGGGTGATCTGCTGGGTGTTGCTGGTGCCGATGCTGCTGATGTTTGCCGCGGAAGCAATGGTGTACATGACGAGGACCAATGTGAATGCGGCGGGGCTCTACAATCGCGAGTGGCAGGATATCGCAGCCATGGTGATCTGCGTGATCAATCCCGTAGCGCCGTTCGTTGTGGGGCTGAGCGATTTTCTGGGATTCCAGCTGCAGCGATTACTAGGCAACTATTACTTCTACTGGATGTCGCTGGTGACGCTGCTCTGGTCAGCACTGCTCCTGTTCCTGGCCATTCGCCAGGTAAGAAAGGAACCGACAGCATCGAAGCTGCTGAACCGCATCCGTCGCTTCATCGGCTGGGTACTGGGGTTCCTGTTGCTGAAGCCGCTCACCAGTCGCATCGCCAGACGGTTACCACAGAGCAAGGCAGATCGCTGGCTCTTCTGGGAGGTGGGTAATCCGCTCTGGCAGCGTTCCCGGCGAGCCTATGTCTATGATCGCGAACAGCATCTGCAGCGGGCCCAGATGGGTGGCTGGCTGCTCTTCTTTGTTGTCCTGCTGGCGCTGGTATTTCTGGAAAGTAACATGTTTCGCTACAACGAAGCAGCCATCTTCTTTATGGGCTGGATCTGGCTGGGCCTGGCTGCCATCGGCTGCCTGACAGCGGGGTTGAGCATTGTCAACGACCGTCGCCGCGGCTTCTTTGATCTCATCCTGGTTACCCCGATGACTCCCTTCGAAGTGATCCTGGGTACCTTCCTGGCGGTTTGGCGGCACATCAAGAGACTCTATCTGCTCGTACTCGTGGCGATGCTGATCTTCGTCGGCACCGGTCAGGTGAAATTCTCGTCCGCACTCGCTTCGGTCATTATCGGTACACTCGCCCTGTCTCTCTTTATTCTCGAAGGCATCGCCTGCTCGATGGTGGCGCGGACCGTGGCAGGCGGACTCACAGCGGCTTTTGCCATCCCGCTGCTGCTGCTGCTGTTTCTACCCATGCTCGGCTCAGTGGCTCGTGAAGCTGTTACCGGGGTCTATTGGACGCTCTGTGCTGCCTTGCTATGCTTCGGTCTCATCATGACACTCTATCGCAAGACCAGCTTCTCCCTGATGGTACTTCTGCTGGCCATGCACTTCCTGTTTCTCTGCCTGTTCAACAGTTGGGTAGCAATGTTGCGAGAGCGGGAATATCCTCTCATCGCGGTGCATGCTGGCGTCATGACCTTGGAGACCCTTGATGACTCACCATACCACTACCGTAGCCATGACAAAGAACTCTGGTCCTTTGCCAAAGTGACATTTTGCCTTGCGACCATCGCGAATATGCTCTGGCTGTGCTGGTGGATGTGCCGGAATTACGAAGTACTGGCAGGCCGGAAAGAGCATCAGCGAAAGCGACGACTCGCTCCAGCTGCCATTGACCCACCTTCGTCCTCATCTAAGATGTCTGTTGAGTCTGAAATGGCATGATAGGAATACTCCATGAAGGCGGAAGAACGGCATCATCTAGCCGAGAATGACCTCAATAAGGCCATCAATCAGCTGGCAACAGGCACGAAGCGCCCCTCCAGCATGATCCTGCTGATGGTCGGCCTGGTAGTGCTGCTGGGGGTGGTGTACTGGTACTGGTCCAGCACTGCCGCCAACCGTGTCTCCCGCGCCTGGATCCAGTATTACGAACAGCGTGACACTCTGGAAGATGCTCCCGCCCAGTGGAAGTCAGGCCCTGCCGGCCAGGCTGTACAACTGGGGGCTGCTGACCTGGTCTATGAACGGGGATTCAGCCGGCTGTTCCTCTTACCGGAACAGGCTTTAAAGGAATTTGAAGCGTCAGCTACCCAATATGAAGAGCTGAGCAAGGTCGCCAGCAACAGCGACATCCAGTTGCGTTCGCTCATGGGCGCTGCCCGGTCCAACGAAAACCTCGGCAATGCCGCCAAGGCCATCGGGTTCTACGACAGTGTGCTCACCAAATTCGGCAGCAACAAGGAATGGAAAGACCATCCACTGGTCAAAGACGCCAGGGATCGCAAGGAAAAACTCAGCGCCAGTGGCGAGGATAGCTTGGCTGTGCTCTACCAGAGCTGGGCCAACAAGCTGAAGCAGGTCAAATCGGACACCACTGCACCGGGTATGCCCAGCATGCCCAGCATTCCGGTGCCTCCGGTACCTGGAAAGTAAGAAAGCGATGCTACCAATAACAACCCCTCGGTATCGACCGAGGGGTTGTTTCATTAGGTGAGCATGTTAACGGATGACCTTGACCGTTGCCTTGCCCTTGACCGTACCAGCAGTGGCAACGATGTTGAACGAACTGGTGCTGTAGCGAGGGGCGGTGTACAAGCCGTTCGTGGTGATGGTGCCTTTGGCTGTGCCCGAGATGGACCATTTGATGGTGGGCTGCGTCGTCAGGCTTTGCCCAAACTGATCCATCGCAGTAGCCACAAACTGAAGACTTTGATTGACACGTACCGTCGCAGTGAGAGGCGTCACGGCGATAGTAGTCAGTTTCTGGCTGACCGTAACTGTCACCGCACTGGTTACGCTGAGTCCACCAGCATCGGTGATGGTGACCGTGAAGTTATAAACACCAGCGCGTGTGAACGTGGCTACGGTGTTGCTGGCCGCATTCGTGCCGTTCAGGGAGTAACTCACGGCAGCAGGACCGGTGCTGCTCCAGGTGTAGCGCAGGTTGGCTGCACCGCCATCATCTGTACCGAGGGCGGAAAGTCCCACCGTCTTGCCGAAGATCACTGCCGCGGAAGCTGTGGCGGGTGTAACGATGGTAGGTGGCTGGTTTTGCGTGGTGGTGAAGGTGAAACTACCTCCCGTTGTCACGGCGGAGGTGCCATAGCCGAATATGGGTGTGGTGTAGTTGTCGCCATTGGCGCCGGTGTTGGTACCGGACTGCACACGCACATTGACCGTACCGGTGACACCAGCCGGGGCCACACAGGTGATGGTGGTATCATTGAGAATGACAACGGAGGTGGCGGGGACGGTGCCAAAGTTGACCTGCAGGCGACCTGCCGCGCCACTGAAATTGGATCCGGTGACGGTGACAGCGGTGCCGGCACCTCCACTATGTGTGCTGAGATCGGTCACACGGGGAGTCAGATCCACCAGTTCGAAGTCAGCGTAGCGCAGCCGTTTCAGGCCATTGGTTGTGCTCTGGATATCATTGTCGTTCCACGTCAGGGTGCGGCTGTTGGTGTGATCGACCGCATACGTTGCCCCGGAGAAGAAGAAATTGCTGCCATTATCCGCCAGAATCATGCCATAGTCCTTCATGGCCTGGGCGATGATTTTGGCTTGGGGATTCAGCGTGCTGATATCGACGCTGGCCTTGAGCCGGAAGCGGGATCCCATCGGCGGCTGAATGGCAGTGTTGTTATTGCCTGGATTCGCGGTGTGGGAGGCGGGGTAGAGGAACTGATCCAGGATAATGCTGTTGGTCAGCGTAAAGCGAATGGCATGGTTGATGACCCCCTGTCCACCCTGGCTTACCGGCAGGCCTTCATCAGGCCGCACCAGACCGGCAAGCAGTGACAGACCCGCTGCGTCGGCTGACGTGTAGCCGAGCGTGCGGAAGTTATTCGTCTTCATATCCCAGACGGTCTGCTGATCGGCATGCCAGCGGCCATCGGCATTCTCCGATGGACGGCTGGCACGATAAAACTCATAGGCGACGTTGTTGTCTACATCGTAGATCAGCATGTGGGAATCGCCACGGTTATCGACACCCACCTTGGGCCCATTCTGATAGTCTCCTTCCAGCACGATGCCTGCTGGAATGGGCACAGGAACGAGGTCGCTTTCATTGTCATACGCGTCGATAATTACACTGACCTTGGGCGTGCTGTTGCCATGAACGATGTTGTACGGGATGCCGTAAAGATCGATGCCGCCGCCGTAGTACTGGCCGAAATCAGGATGCAGACGGTTATTGCCATAGGTGTTGACAATGTTGTTCATCACCGCTGTGGAAAGACTGGAGACCGGGGCATTGGTGATCGGCTGGTTCCATGGATGATCTGAAGGATAGAGCTGATTACCCAGCAGCGTGGGCACGGTGCGATCTTCGAGAGTCTCGAGAACCAGTTTGACCGTATTGACTGAAGGGCGTGACGAGCCGGGACGAGATGTGCGAATCAGAAACATGCTACCTCCCTGGAGAATCCGTGGATGCGGGCCAGCCTGGCAATATCCTGCCGGGCGGATGACGATCGTGGATGGGCGGAGGTACAAGGAGTATAGGTTGGAACGCAGTGAATGCAAACAGAGAACTACAACTTCTTCCACAGCATTGAGGTGAAGAAACAAATCAAGCCCAGAGGAATCTCTGGGCTTGAAGGGAATACTCAGGAGCTCAATCGCACGTTATTCACCAATGACCTTGAACTTGAGTTTGTCAGCGGCGTTGGCTCGCTGCACAGTCAGGGTGAGTTCCTGGCCAGGCTTGAAGGTGGCAAGGACTTTCATGTAAGACTCTTCACCATCGTTCATGCTGGAAATGGTCTTGCCGTTGACCTGGAGAATACGGTCGCCAGCCTTGAGGCCAGCCTTCTCGGCGGCTTTGCCAGCGGTGACGTTGTCCACCATGACTCCGGGGCCTGGATCGTTGTAGTCAAACATGATACCCAGGCGGGGCACCTTGACCCGGGGCAAATCTTTGTTGCCATCGGCAGCGTTGGCATGGGGATCAGCCTGTTCCTTCTTCTCCGTCGTGCCTTCGATCTTCTTCGTGGGTGCGGTCTTGGGCTCTTCCTTCTTGGCAGGTGGAGTGGTCTTGGCAGCGGCATCACCCCCGCGACGTCGGGCGGTGGTTTCAGCCTTGATGAACTCCGGACGTGGCATCGTGGCCAGACCTTCCAGCACGTTCTGACCCAGCTCAGAACACTGGCGGATACCTTTCACATTGACCGTCTGCCAGACATCAGTTGGACGGTGATACTGGGGATGCATGCCAGTGAAGAAGAACAGCACGGGGATGTTCTTCTTGTAGAAGGAGTAGTGATCGCTGGCGGAGAAGAACTGGCTCGACTTGGGCTTCACTACCTCGACATTGAGATCAGCATTGGCCTTATCTACCAGGGCATCGAATTCCTTGGCGGAGGTGACTCCGTTGATTTCGAGCGGATACTTCTTCTCGCGGGCACGCTTCACACCATCGGCATCCAGGTTCTTGGCCACCTTGTTCTCATCGAAGCCCAGTCGGCCCACCATATCGAGGTTGAGCATGGACGTGGTCTTTTCGAGCGGGAACAGCGGGTTCTTGGTGTAGTAGTCGGAACCAATCAGGCCCCACTCTTCCGCTGAGTACCACTGGAATACCACGCGGCGACGGTTCTTGAGGGCACTCGGGCCACTCTGCAGTTCCTGCCAGCGGCGGGCGATTTCCAGGTTGCAGCAGGTGCCGGAGGCATTGTCATCTGCACCGTGGTGGATTTCCTTGCTGCCGGCCAGGGAGCCGGTTTCGCCGCGACCTACGTGATCATAATGGGAACCGACGACGACGATTTCGTCAGCCAGTTCGCCAGCACCCGGAACGGTGGCGATGATATTATTGATCTTCAGGCCATCACGGTTGATGTCAGCTTGCAGGCTGACAGTGACATCCTTCAACACGGTGCTTTTGGGTTTGCCCTCTTCACCAATGATGCCTTCGAGATCAGCCAGCTTCCTGGCACCTGCCTTCTCGAGCAATTGATCAGCCACGGCACGCTTGACGTGGAAAACGGGAGGGGCTTCCTTCTTCGCCCGGGTACCGGCGAAATTGAATTTCACCAAGTCATCGGCATCCTTGCTGCTCACATCATTCACGATGAGCACAGCCGCTGCCTTCTTCTCGATGGCAAGATTGATCTTGTTGGTCAGCGTTGCCAGGTCTTCCTTGAACTTGTTTGCTGCTGATTCTTTCTGTGCAGGCAGCTTACGCAGGACGATGACCACTTTGCCAGCAACATCGATCCCGGCATAGTCGTCGTATGCTGGGGAATCACTGGTGATGCCGTAGCCGACAAAAGCAACGTTGGTGTTTTCGAGCTTGCCGGGGTTGCCGGCGCCGAGAACCTGGAAGTCGTTGTTGCCAACGCGTTGACCACCTAGGACTAGTGAATTGTTGGTGCCCAACCGGGGGCCAGCGAGCTTGAAATCATAAGGCTGGAAGTAGCCGCCATCAACGCCGGCAGGTTGCAGGCCGGCTTTCTTCAACTGGCCAACAATGTAGTCTGCAGCCTTGTGGATGCCGGCCGTGGTGCTGCCACGCCCTTCACATTCATCGCTGGTGAGGTAGTAAATGTCGCTGGCGACACGGGCTTCAGAGTCAAGGGAGTTAAACAGCTTGGCATTACTGGTGACAGCGGGCTTTTCATTAGGTTTGTCAGTTGCCCAAACCAACCCAGAGACACTGGCGGCCAGCAGGGCCAGCGTCAGCATTCGACGACGTAACATGGGGGACTCCACGGGATGTTATCAACAAGTATATCCTAGTCAATTAAGTGTAAATAGGTGAGAAGTGAATGAAAGATCGAGAATTGCAGGCAGCAGCTTGAATGGCGATGGCCTGTTGGCCACGAAAATACTTGCCTGGGCCGCGCAAGGGTGGGCCGCTCCCACGTTCTAGCAGTAAGCCCCGCTTGACTTGGACAAGTGGGTTTTGAGGATAGTAGCATGAACACGACTCACCCCCGCTGGCAGGATTTACTCACGAAGCTCCTTCATCAGGAGCATGTGGATGAACCGGTCAGCGAGGTGGAGCCGTATCAGGCCCAGCCTGCACTCGGCCTGGATTTGGGACTCGCATGGAACGATGCCGTACTGCCTGGCCTGCTCCTGGCAGATGGTGAACTTCGTCTGGCCAGTCGTTACCCCGGTGCCTGGGCTGCCGCACGGCATCAGGCTCTTACCGGCCCGTTCCCCTGCTGCATCGGTCTGGCACCGCAGTTCCTTCAGAGTATCCAGGGCATTTTGAACAATGCGACCGCTTTCCTCCAGCAGCCGGTAGTGAATCAGACCGGCAACATGACGGCGGAACAGACTCTCGATAACAAGACGCCTCTCTCGCAGTTGGCCATCGCCCGCCTGGCAGGCGACCATGGCAAGGCAGCCGAGTTGATCCCCCAGTTGGATGGCGAACTCCTTCAGCAGAATGAACGTGCAGCCCAGCTGTGGCTCGAGGGAGACCGGGTGGCAGCTCGCCAGCAGTGGGACAGCCTCGATGACAGCCAACCAGTGATCGCTTTCAATCAGGGGTTGGCTGCTCTGGTGGCAGGCGATACCCGCCGAGGCCGCGAATGTCTGACCCGCGCGGCGAAGGGATTTTCTGACACCACAGGCTGGCATCACCTCGCTGAGTTATACCTGGCCCTGGCACAGTAATCGACGCTGGCTCATAGAATGGCTCCATCGAGAGGATGGGCGGCATGAGTCAGGATTATAGTCAGTTCGATCAGAGCTACGATCAAGGCAATCAGTACCAGGCCCCGGCACCTCCTCCCAAAAAGGGATGTAACCGGGGCTGTTTGTTTTTAGTCATCCTGCTCGGTGTAATCATTGCAGCACTGGGGGGCATGTTCATCTGGCTCGTGCAGAATATTGCCAGCAACCTGACAAACGACCCGAAGGTGATCAGTCAGCGATTAGTGCAGCGATTCCCCACTGCCAAACTGCCCGCCGGCTACGAGGGCATGGTGGGAATGAAAGTCACTGTGTTTTTCGACATGGATCTGCTGGTCTTCGGCAAGGACGACACACAGGTGGTGGAAACCGGGGAAGTGTTCTCAGGCGATGCCCTGATCCTCTTCACGTTCAAGGTGCCGGGCGTTGACGAAGTGAATATGGAAGACGCTCTCGATGCCGGTAACAATGGTGGCAAACTGGTTGAAAAGAATCCAGTAACCCTGAAAGCTGGTGAGTACGAGTTCCGCGGCTGGAGACAGAAGGTGATTCGCGATTCAGGGAACGAGGAGAAGAAACTCTTCTATCAGGTGGTCGTACCGCTGGGGAAGAACACGGCTGTGGTGCTGCAAAACGATCAGGAGAAAGTGGACCAGCCCGCGTTGGAAGAGTTTCTGCGCAGCATCGCCAAAGATTGCCCGCTGGCACAGAAGGTTGAGAAGTAACTAAAACGGCAGGGTTTATGGTATCGTTTATTTCACATGCTCTTATGGTTATGCAATGAACCAATCAGACATAACATCGAAGCTCGACCGCATGATTGACTCAAGTGGCGAGGGACGTTGTTATGATCGAAATGCGATTGCTATGGCATTATCCAGTGGTGACACTGAATTGCTTTTTAACGCATTGCTATCGTTGAGCTTCTTTCCAGGTCATGTTGATGAAATCGCACATGATGTTGTCAGGCTGTGCAGTGATCCCAATACTGATATCAGGGCAATGGCAGTAATGCTTCTAAGGCACATCACAACAATACCAAAGCTAGAGATCAACCGTGTTCTGGAACATGTCATGCTCGCCGAAAAGGGTGGCCCTGCAGTCGAATCAGCATTACTTGCATACTTCTCCATTAATACAAAAGAATATGTTCGCCTCCGAAGCGAGACGATTCAGATACGAGACGCGTTAGATCATGAGATGAAGTTGAGCTATGATTTATACATCATGGAGTGATTTGTACTTGATATGAGTGGCACGTCAAACTATCGGCCTACATAGAGTGTCCCGTCCTAGCCGGAGTCTACACTCCCCGTGAGTTATGAACAAGGAGTGTAGGGATGGAACGAGCGCGAATGGTGGTGAGCCCGGAGGTAAAACGGGCGATCGTAGAGGAGCTGGAGAGTGGTCAGCTCTCGCTGCGAGAAGCGGCGGCTCGTGGGCATTCGACGGTGAGTCGCGTACAACTGTGGCTGAAGGAGTACGGCAAGTATCAACCCAAGCGTGACATCGTCGAGGTCGTGATGAAGAGTGAAGAAGAGAAGATCGCCGCCCTGGAGAAGGCGTTGGCGGAAGCCCACCTGAAGCTGCTGGTGCACGAGAAGATCATCGAGCTGGCAGGGAAGAAGTACAAGGTGGACTTAAAAAAAGCTTTTGGGTCGCCGCCGTCGAGCAGTGCCGAGGTGAGACCGAAGCCGGGCTCGGGCAACTCTGCCGGGCGGTAGGGCGAAGCCGGGATGCGTACTACAAGCATCACCAGCGTAGCAGAGATGACAGCGACGAGGAGGCAGTGATCTTGAAGACGGTCGAGACGATTCGTGCGAAGGAACCTCGCGTGGGCACGCGGAAGCTGGTGGACCGGCTTCACAAGCACCACGCCACGAAGGTAGGTCGCGACCGTCTGTTTGACTTGCTTCGTAACGCGGGTCGCCTGGTGAAGGTGAAGAAACGCTTTGAAAAGACGACCTATTCGCGTCATGGTTACGCCGTGGCACCGAACCGGATCAAGGGGCGGAAGATCACGAAGCCGAACCAGGTGCTGGTCTGCGACTGCACATACATCCGGCTGCGTGGTCGGCAGTTCGCCTACCTGTTTCTGGTGAGCGATGCGTACACACGACGGATCGTGGGGCATCACGTGAGCCGGGACTTGTCGCACCACTCGGCAGTGATCGCACTGTCGAAGGCGGCAAGCTGGCTGCGGGAGACCCAGGGCGTGTCGGGGCAGGGCGTGATTCATCACTCTGATCGCGGCTGCCAGTACTGCTGTCACGAGTTCCTGGCGGCGTTGCGGTCGTACGGGATGGAGTCGAGCATGACCGATGCCGATCACTGTTACCAAAACGCCATCGCCGAGCGGATCAACGGCATCCTCAAGGACGAGTTCAACCTGGACGCGGACTTCATGGATATCAACCAGCTACGAACAGCGGTCGACCAAGCCGTGGAGGTGTACAACACGATACGGACGCATTGGAGCCTGGGCCTGCGAACTCCGCAGGAGATGTATGCCCAGGCTTCCCTAACAACCCCAAGCAGGTGTGGCACCGAGGGAAGTTGTTGACATGTCAATATCCCCCCGGACCCCCCTTTTACTACTACTACGGGTGTAGACTTTATTTAGGACGAGAGAAGCCAAACCTGAGCGTCAGATCCTCGTGCTCACATGCAACATTCGCGATGCCTCGAAGCTCGTATTATACCCCTGATACCTTTTGATGCTTGCCCCTGAACGCCAACGTGGGGGAAATGTTGCTTGCCAGTCATGTTCTCACGGTTTAGACTTCTCCGATGCTTTCGCTCGACGCCAGTCGTATTGCGTCTTGCCATTCTGATCAAGAAGCAGCAGGCGATCCTCGGTCATTTCCATGATGGTATCCACCGCGGTATCACCCAGCGTGTTCAGGATGAGGTTGACCTTAGCTGCCGGCTCTCCTCCGACGGTTTTCTTGGTGAGCTTCTTGCCTTCCAGTGACCAGGTCATGTCAAAGCGCAGCTGAGAAGCATAGAGCAGGGCAGCGGCGCCTTCGAGTTCGACAAGCATAGTGCCGGTGCCATCCTTATGGAGGGTCATGGTCCGTTTGCCCTGGTAGTTATCCTGCCACACACCCAGGACTGCCATGCGGGTTTTCTCTTCTTCTGAACCCGGTGCAGGTTGCGACACCTGGGATACAACTGTTTCCGCAGACTGACGCTGTGTTGGCGATGTGGCAAGCAGTCGCCAATAGACGATTGCTGCTAGCACCACGAGCACGAACAGTCCCGCCAGGATCCAACGTTGCTTCATGACATTATCTCTTTGACAAGCACCCATAGGTGTGGCTTGCTGTCCCACAGCGTATGAGAATCGTCCACGGACGAGATCTATTCATCTTGTCCGTGCCGACACGCAACCGCTGTGGGTCGTAGCATACCAGCCAGGTACAACTCTTGTTCTATTCCGGTATCGCATACCGCGAAGATCAACACGCCGGCTGACAATGCCGTGATGCATTACCCAATCGGCCTGCTTGGCCCAGGTACAGCCAGGCCACTGCACCCCTGATCGAACTAGACTACTGTCCGCCCTCGTTCAGCATTTCAATGAATGCCTTGTCGCGCATGACTTTGGCCAGTCGCGAGTATTCGTTCTGGATGATCCGGTCTTCCAGCTTGCGTCGCAGCTCGATGCAGACTTTCTCAAAACTCAACATCTCTTCAGGAGTATGTTCCACCACTTTGAAGAGGTGGTAACCGCGAGAGGTTTCGACCAGTGGCCCCTGGCCCCCAGCAGGTTGCTCGAAAACGAAGCGTTCGAGTTCCACAGGACGAATCTCACCACGAAGGTTGCCTTCGCCGGTTCCACTGCGGACCTTGGAGATGCCATCAGCATACTTCTCCACGATCGCGTTGAATTCCGCTTCGGTCTTCGCATTTCGAAGCAGTTGCCAGGCGGTCTCCGCTACCTGGCGGGCGGCCTGCACGCTGGCATAACGATCCACATCGATATAGATATGCTGCCAGACGACCCGTTCCTTCTTCTGGAACTCTGCGGGGTTATTTCGGTAATACTCGAGCAGTTTCTCACGGGTGGTTTCCACGTCACTCTTGTCGCGGCACAGTTCCCGCACCCACTGGTTGGCAAGGAAGCTGCGGATAAACTGGCGACGCATCAGGTCCACAGACTTGCCCTGCGCCTGGAAGTAATCCTTGATCTCTTCTTCCGTCTTCAGCTTGATTACTTCCTTGTCGCGGCGGAGGATCTTGTCAAATTCCTTGTTCGCAATTTCCTGAATGCGTTTCACCGACTGGGGTGGGATGCGTATGGAAGCATCCTGGACGATGGACTCTTCCGTGATCATGTCTTCCAGCGCCTTGGCTTTCAATTCCTGTTCATAGCGTCCCCAGAGCTGTTCCGGGATGCGTTTCTTGCTTTCGTTGAAGATCATGGAAGCTGCTGCCTCCACTTCCTCTTTGAGAATGGGCGAGCCATTCACCCGGGCGATGACCTGAGCCTTGACCACACCCTTGGGCGGAGGTGCAGAGTTGCCTACCTGCTGAATCGGTGGTTGCACCACCGGTTGCTGCGCGGTGGCAGGTGCGTTGCCTGTTCCCCTGGGGAGCGAGCCGGCAGGAGGCAGCAGCAGGTCGGTCTTGCCCTGGGCCATAGCCGAATGAGACCAGCCACACCCCAGGAGCACGACGGCCCACCAGGCAATACTGACCACATGGCTGGTTTTCATGACGGACTCCTGCAACATCACCTATTTCCAAGCGTGGTGACCATACCGGGAAGCCGGAATAATGCAAGGCAAGTTGGGGAAGGCGGATTGCCATTGGCAGAAGCCACCGGGCATGGTACACCCTCACAGGGGAAACTACCGGTTTTTCAGCAGGCGGAGACACGGATGTCAGCCGAGTTGATACACGCCCTGGAGCAATGGGGCACGCCACGCATCCTGGTGCTGGGCGATGTGATGCTGGATCGTTACATCTGGGGCGATGCGGAACGGATCAGTCAGGAAGCTCCGGTCATCCTGTTGCGTGCCGACAAGCGCGAAGAGAGGCTGGGTGGTGCCAGCAGCGTAGCCACCATGCTCGCCCATCTCGGTGCCGAAGTCATTCTGGCCGGTGTGGTCGGCAATGACAGCGATGCCGATCGGGTTCGCCACATTATCGATGGGCTCGATATCGATCAAAGCACGGTGCTCTGTGACGAAAGTCGTCCCACCACGGTAAAAGAACGATACATCGGCCGGGCTCAGCAGAAGCATCCGCAGCAGATGCTCCGTGTGGATTTTGAATGCCGCGACGATATCAGCCCGGAGCTGTCGAGCAGGTTGCAGCACCTGATTGCTGACTTGATGCCGACACTGGATGTTGTCCTCATCAGCGATTACGACAAAGGCGTTTGCACGCCGCAACTCACTCAGGCTGTGATTCAGGAAGCCAGGCGGGCTGGAAAGCCTGTCCTCGTCGATCCCATCCGGTGCAAGTCGATCGAGCCGGTGCATCCCTACGACAAATATCGGGGCTGCACCACCATGACTCCCAATCGACTGGAAGCCAGTCTGGCCACTGGATTGCCGGTTCGCAACAACGACGAATCGCTCCAGGCTGCCAAGAAGCTGCTCCACGATTATGAACTGCAGGCCAGCATCATCACGCTCGACAAGGATGGCATGGCCCTGGTCATGAATAACGGCACCCAGGCAATTCTGCCAACCCGTCCCCGGCAGGTGTACGACATCACCGGTGCGGGCGACATGGTGCTCAGTGTGCTGGGCATGGCCCTCGCTCATCACTCGGACTTCTCCACCGCAATCCGCCTGGCCAATATTGCCGGCGGCCTGGAGGTGGAGAAGGTCGGCGTCGCCCCGGTCTCCCGCGAAGAAATGATGGCCGACATCGAACAGTCGCAGCGCAATGAGACTAACTCGCTGGCAGCTAAGATACTGCCCGTTGATATCGTCCAGCATGAACTGGAACGTGTCCGTCAGCAAGGCCGGCGCATTGTCTTTACCAATGGCTGCTTCGATATCCTTCACGCCGGCCATGTGCAGTATCTGCGTGAGGCACGGGCGCAGGGGGATGTGCTGGTGATCGGCCTGAACAGCGATCAGAGCGTGCGAGAACTCAAAGGCCCCACCAGGCCCATTACCTGCCAGGCGGAACGGGCTCTGGTGCTCGCTGCACTCGCCAGTGTTGACTATGTGACCATCTTCGATGACCACACGCCGCTAGAACTGGTGAAGACACTGAAACCCGATGTCCTGGTGAAAGGCTCTGACTACCGCAAGGAAGAAGTGGTTGGCGCGCGTGAGGTGGAATCCTGGGGTGGCAGAGTGCACCTGGCTGGTCTGCGGCCGGGGTGCAGTACCACGGGTACCATTCTCCGCATGGCCGGGCATGGCAGTGGCGAAGAGGAACTCCGCAAGGTGGCATGAGTAACAGAAAACGCTGAAGGAAGTTGCATGAATCTGGCTGTGTTGCTGCCAAACTGGGTCGGTGACGTGGTGATGACCACGCCGGCCCTGCGTGCGCTGCGGAAACACTATCCAGAGGCCCGCATGATCGGTGTGCAGCGGCCCTATGTCGCAGAAACACTCTACGGCACGAACTGGCTGGATGAACTGCTGCTTGATACCGGCAAGGGCTGGAGTCGTGGTGTGCTGCCTCTCGCCAGGCAGCTTCGCGAGCGAGAGATTGACCTCGCTGTCCTGATGACAAATTCATTCCGAACCGCGCTGGCTGCCAGCCTGGGGCACTGCAAACGACGAATCGGTTATGGCCGCGATGGCCGTTCCTGGCTATTGACCGACGCTGTGGAACCCATTCGTGGGGCGGATGGCCGCTTCGAACCGACGCCCATCATTGATGCCTACAATCTGCTGGCGGTGACAGCCGGGACCGCACTGCCAGGCTACCGCATGGAACTGGCAACTACACCAGCCGATGATGCAGCCGCTGACAGGGTGTGGCAGGTCTTTGACAAGTCGATCCATCGCCCTGTGGTGCTGCTCAATCCCGGCGCAGCCTTCGGTGCAGCCAAACATTGGCCACTGCATCACTTCACCCGCCTGGCTCGCATGCTGGTGGATAACATTGATGCCCAGGTGCTGGTGCTGTGCGGCCCCAAGGAGCGGGACCTGGCTCAACTCATCGTTCAGCAAACCGATCGCTCTGATGTCCACAGCCTGGCTGATGCTCCCCTCTCTCTCGGTCTCACCAAGGCGTGTGTGAAGCGAGCCGATTTACTCGTCACGACGGATAGTGGTCCACGCCACTTTGCTGCTGCGTTTGGCAGGCCGGTCGTCTCGCTCTTTGGACCGACACACATTGCCTGGACCGATACGCACTACACCCAGGAAGTGCACCTACAACATCGCTTGCCTTGTGGACCGTGCCAGCAGCGGGTCTGCCCGCTGAAAGGCCCGGATCATCATCGCTGCATGGAAGAGCTTCAGCCCGAGGAAGTCTACCGGGCTGCAGCCAGGCTGCTGGGCGGAACGCTGCCCTTGCGCATGACGCCGCAGCAGGAACGTCGGAGGGCTTCGTGATGTTCTACGTGAACCCCCAGTATCAGACCGACTTCTGGCAGCAGGGACTTCGTCAGGCCGATGATTTCTTCATCTGTTCCGATGGTGTAACCGTCGGCCGCCACGCCGCCCGGCATGTCCGTCGCATCACCATGGGGGAGTATCAGGTCTTCCTCAAGCGTGAGGAGCCAGTGAAATGGAAGGACCGGCTCGAAGCCTGGTGGCATGGGTTTGGCTGGTGTTCCAAGGCTCGCCGCGAATGGCAGATCCTGGTGCGTCTGCGTGAACGGGGATTGCCTTGCCCGGAACCCCTGGCAGTGGGAGAAGAAGGAAACCTGGCTTTCCTCGTGGTGCGAGGTTTCAAGGAATCTTACGATCTGCCCATGTACCTGGCGTTTCAGCCGACAGCGGAAGAAAGGCAAACCGTCTTCCGGAATATTGGCCATGCCATCGCAGACCTGCATGGAGCCGGCTTCACTCACCCCGATCTCTATGCCAAGCATGTCTTTGTTCATCGGCCTACGCTGAATGTCTCCTTTGTGGATTACCAGCGTACGCGTCAATTCAAGCATCTGACACTGCGTACACGTGCACAGGAACTGGCCCGACTGGATGCCACACTGCATCCCGGTGCGGTGCCATTCAAGGAACGTCTGACAGTGCTGCATGCCTACTTGCATCGGGCCTTTGGCCACGTGCATCCCCGGCAGGTACGGGAGATGGCGACCATCATCAGCAAGGAAAGCAGTCGATTGCTGTTGCGTAAACGGATACAGCGCATGTACGCCGAGACAGCCCAGCTATCTGGTGAAGTCTCGACAGTTACCTATTACCGGGTGCGGGTTCCCGACGTGGTCAACCGTATGCCCAACGATCTGCCTCAGCCGGTGCGAAGGAAGTAGCATGCAGGCGAATGGCCCTTATCTGCAGACATGGATTCAGTCCACGCAAGCCTGGCGAGATATCGTCTCGCCGGAGGCCGAGAGCCAGATTATGGACTGGCCCTGCCAGGATGATTTCCACACCAAGCAGGGGAGATCCACCGGTCGATTCGTTCTGGGCCGCAAGCCGTTGCCCATCTATCTCAAACGGCACTGGCAGTTTCCCTGGTGGCTGAAGAAGCGGGTGCAGCTCTTTCCCAGCGTGCCCATCACACCAGCAGCGGTCGAATGGCACAATCTCCGATGGGCTAGCGGGGCAGGGTTCCTCGTACCCGAACCGCTAGCCATGGGGCAACTGATCGGGCCGAACAATACACTGCATTGCTTCCTGGCCATCAGGGAACTGACTGGGCAACTGGCCCTGCACCAGGCGATTCCCCAGGCCCGGGAAACACTCTCAGCCAGCGACTTTGCAGTCTGGAAAGAAGCGTTGCTCGTCCAGACTGCTTCCATTGCCGGGCAGTTGCATCAGCGTCATCGTTTTCACAAAGACCTATACCTCTGCCATTACTATGTCAATGCTCCTCAAGCAGGGCATACAGAGCCCGGACCGGTTTCGCTCATCGATTTCCATCGCCTTGCCGAGCATCGCACCTTCGCCTGGCGGTGGAAAGTGAAAGATCTGGCCCAGTTGCTCTTTTCGACATGGGGTGTAGCTGGTCTGGAAGATGCTGATCGTTCACTGTTGCTCAAGGCATATGGCTGCGATAGCTGGCTCTCACAGGCAGTCTGGTTCAAAGCCCGTCGCTATGCTCATCACAACCATACTGCCACTACCTCCGCGTCCGGCAGGGAGGCAGCATGAAGATTGCCCTGTGTTATGAAAGCATGATGCCCAACAAGGGTGGATGCGAAACCTATCTGGCTGATCTGGCTCGCTACCTGGTGGAAGATGGCCATGGAGTGCATCTCTTTGCTTCCCGGTTGGATGCCGAGTCCTTCCCCGCGCAGGTGATGCACCATTTGCTGCCAGCCAGTACCGGCCTGCGGTTTCTGCGCCCCTGGCAGTTTGCCAAAGCCTGTCACGCAGCCCTGCAGCAGCATGACTTTGATGTCACCATCGGTTTCATCAAGACCTGGGGGCAGGATGTGCTGATGCCCCAGGGTGGCTTTCATGCGGCATCCGCGGAACACAATATCAACAAGCATCATTCATGGCTGATGAGGACGCTGGTGCGTCTGATCCACACTATCGACCCGAAGCAATGGTCGTTCCGTGCCTTGGAACGCAAGCAACTTTTCGGGTTTCCGTCCATCCTGGTGGTGCCCAGTCGCATGGTGCAGCAACACGGGAAGAAGCACTATGGCTTGAGCGATGATCGCATGCGGGTGGTACACAATGCCATCGATCACGAGCGATTTCCTACCCACGACAGGCTGCTGGTGCGGGCTAAAATGCGTGATGCCCATCAGCTGCATCCTGAAGATCCTGTTGGCTTGTTCGTCGGACACAACTATCGTCTCAAGGGGTTGATCCCACTGCTCGAATCACTCCGGCTGCTCCCCAGGGAGGTGAACTTCCGCCTGCTGATTTGTGGCAGTCCCAACTATGCTCGCTTTCAGAGAATGGCTGAACGGCTGGGCGTTGCAGAGCGGGTACGGTTCCTGGGATTTCACCCGGACGTGCGGGAAGCATTCTTCGCGTCCGATTTCCTGGTGCATCCATCCTTTTATGATCCCTGTGCCCTGGTCACCATGGAAGCGCTGGCTTGTGGCTTGCCGGTTATCACGACCCGGTTGAACGGTGGTTCGGAACTGCTGCCCGGGGCATTGAGTACCCTCACCATCGATACACCTCACGACCATGCTGCCATGGCGAAGCAGATTACCCGACTGTGCCAGCCTGTGGAACGATCTACCCTGTCGCGGGCTGCCCGGGATGCTTCCCAGCAATGGACGTTTTCCGATCATTATCGGGCACTGTGCAAGGTCCTGGAGGAAGTGGCTGCCCGCAAGCGACCCCGGCACAGCACCATGAAACCGGGCATGGTATCGTAACCAGGGATAGCCTCTCTTTCCCCTATGGCTTGCACCCAAGCCCCCTGCTACATTAAGCCCATACCTCTCCCCTGTAATGCGTTAGGAGTTCTGACGTGGCAGTGACCCCTGTGCCAGCTAAGAAGCAAGTGATCAAATTCCAAGAACACCCCATGCTCGACGTTTCTCCCGTCTTTCGCATGGCTCGCCAGCAGATGATGAAGGTTGCTGAACATAGCGATCTGGCGCCCGGTATCATTGACCGCCTGAGTGTTCCCAAACGCTGCTTTATTGTCAGCGTGCCTGTCCGCCTCGATAACGGCAAGACTGAAGTATTCAATGGCTTCCGCGTGCAGCACCACATTACCAGTGGTCCTGCCAAGGGTGGCCTGCGTTTCCATCCGGATGTGGACCTTGGTGAAGTCGCGGCGCTGGCCATGTGGATGTCGTGGAAATGCGGCCTGATGAACCTGCCCTTTGGTGGTGGCAAGGGCGGAGTGACCGTCGATCCCGTGAAGTACAGCACCCGGGAACTGGAACGCATCACCCGACGCTACACGGAAGAATTGCTGCCCATGATCGGGCCCCGTGTCGATGTCATGGCTCCTGATGTCGGCACCAACGAGCAGACCATGGCCTGGATCATGGACACCTACTCCATGAGCATTGGTCACGCCTGCCCCGAAATTGTCACCGGTAAACCTGTCGAGATCGGTGGCTGTCTCGGTCGTCGCGAAGCTACAGGTCGCGGTGTGGTTTATACCATCATGTGCGCCCTCAAGGAACACGGCATCGATCCCAAGTCAGCTACTGCTGTGATTCAGGGCTTTGGTAATGTGGGTTCCGTCGCAGCTACGGAACTGGTGCAGCGCGGTGTGAAGATCATTGCCGTTTCCGATCGTTACGGCGCCATCATGAATGAAGATGGTCTCGACATTGAAGCTTTGATCAAGCACGTCGCAGCCAACCCCACAGGGTTGCCCGAATTCGCCAAGGCAAAGAAGATCGACCCTGTCGAGATGCTCAACCTCAAATGCACGGTGCTGGCTCCCTCCGCCCTCGAACGGCAGATCACTGCCAGCAATGCAGGCAAGCTGCAGTGCAAGATCATCGCCGAAGGCGCTAACGGTCCCACCACCCCCGAAGCCGACGAGATTCTCGAAGAGCGTGGCATCTTTGTCATCCCCGACATTCTCTGCAATGCCGGTGGCGTGACCGTGAGCTACTTCGAATGGGTGCAGGATCTGCAGCAACTCTTCTGGGATGAATCCGAAGTGCAGAAGCGGCTGCAGCGACTCATGGAAGATGCCTACAGCCGCGTCAGGAAACTGGCGACCGACCGGGGCTTCCGCAACAACCGCCTTGCTGCCCTTACTCTCGGTGTCGAGAAAGTAGCTCGTGAGAAGGATATCCGCGGCCTCTATCCGTAAGCCGTCGTCAGGACATTCCAATCACCAAGGGCATGAATGCACACCATTCATGCCCTTTGTCATGACATTCTGCTGCAATTATCCATTGCAGTGTGATAGGATGATCTCAACCTGCCGGAACTCCTGCCATGCTATCTCGCCGACAACTGCTGCGTGCCTCTGTTGCCTATGCTTTCGCCAGTTCTGTACTCCTTGCCCAGGATGCAAAGAAACCCCAGGCCGGTATCGTCGAAGCAGGCGACCGCTTGCTCGATGCGGTCGGCAAGAGTGGTCAGGAAAAGCTGCTCTATCAGTATGAGGATGCCGAGCGGTTCAACTGGGACTTCGTGCCCCTGAACAACACCACCACGCGGCAGTCGACCCGCAAGGGCATCATGCTGGACGATTTGAATGCCGACGGCAAAGGTGCAGCACTCGCTCTGCTTCAGGCCTGTACCAGTAAGGACGGCTACCAGTGGTGCCTCGACATCATGGCTCGCGAAGCCATCCTGGCAGAACTGGAGCCTCGCAATGCATGGTTCCGCAAACCAGGCTGGTACTTCATCACCTTCTATGGCAAGCCTGCCAGGACAGGACGCTGGGGCTGGCGACTCGATGGCCATCATCTCTCCGTGAACTGCACGATAGTTGATGGGCAACTAGCCTCAGCCACACCCTGCTTCATGGGATTGAACCCCGTCAAGATCATGCATGGTCCACATCAGGGCGAACGCAGAACCATTACCGCGTCCGAAGACGAAGCCCGCACGCTGGTGAAGATGCTGACACCGGAGCAGGCCAGGATAGCGGTCGTGGAAAAGCATCTGCCTGAAGTGAAAGCTCGTACGAAACAGGCACCGGCCTTACCCACTGGTCTGGCTGCCAGCAAAATGTCCGAGCCTCAGCAGGCCCAGTTGCTCAAGTTGGTGCAACATTACTTTGGTCGTATGCCTGCTGCACAAGCTCAACAGGAAGAAGCACAGCTGATGAAGTCGGGCTTGGAACGGTTGACCTTTCATTACACTGGCGAGACAGACCCAGGCAAACGACACACTTATGTCATCCAGGGGCCTTCGCTCTTCATTCACTACATGAACGAGCAGACCGACCCGCACCGCAACCCCGCCAATCACATCCATAGCGTGTATCGCAGCAAAACGAGTGATTTTGGACATGCGTAGGGTTTGACTATATTAAGCCCATGCGCAAGATCCTCATCACCGATTTCGACGGCACCCTGTGTCGGCAGGATTTTTATCAGCTGGTGATTCAACACCTGCTGCCACCCGGCGTGCCGAACTACTGGCAGCAATATCTCGCTGGCACCATTACCCACTTCGAGGTGCTCCAGAAGTACTTCGCCGAGATTCGACAAAGCGAAGCTGAGGTCGATCAAATCCTGACCAGGATGGAGCTGGAGCCCGAACTGCCTCAGTGTCTTAGTAATCTGCGAGAAGCAGGCTGGCAGGTCGCTGTCGCCTCCGCAGGCTGTGGCTGGTACATCGAGAAACTGCTGAAGCACCTCGATCCGCCTGTGGTGGTACACACCAATCCAGGGAAGTTTGTGGAAGGGCAGGGGCTTCTGATGTCGCTGCCGTATGGCTTACAGTTTTTCTCACCGATCACGGGTATAGATAAGACTGCCATCGTGAAAGCAGCCATCGCCCAGGTCGGCGAGCAGAACGTCGCCTACGCTGGCGATGGCCATACCGATGTCATCCCCTCGCTGCTGGTGCCTGCAAAGCAACGCTTTGCCAGGGGGGATCTGGCGACGGTGCTCGATCGCAAGATGCAGGCCTATCAGCCATTTACACGGTGGAAAGAGGTGGCTGAGGGGCTACTTTCCTAACCGTCCCTCCAGTCCCCGTTTCACCTCCGCCCACTCCGTATCCAGCACGCTGAAGATCACCGTATCTCGCCGTCTCCTCGTCTGGGTCCAGCGGTGGCTGCGGAGGATGCCTTCCTGTGTCGCACCGAGTTTGGTGACAGCAGCACGCGAATGACTGTTGATCGCATCAACACAGAACTCAACCCGCTTGATGCCCATTACTTCAAACGCCTGTCTCATGAGTAGCAGCTTGCTTTCTGGGTTCACCGCGGTGCCGTGATACGTCCGTGCATACCAGGTCGAACCAATCTCGAGACGGTCGTCCGCCAGGGCCAGATTCAGGTAGCTGGTGCTACCAATAACTTCACCACTGGTCTGATGGATCACCGCATAAGGCACACTGGTTCCTGCCGCCTGGCCACGTTCGGCTGCCTCCCACCAGCCATCGAAAAACTCACCGTAGCCACGAGTGACGGTGACTTCCCAGAGCTTGGGATCATTCGCGGCAGCCTGCATCCCGCTGCGATGCTCGGCACGAAGTGGTTCCAGGCGGATGTGCTTGCCTGGCAGGATCGGGTAGGTCAGCATTTTCATCGCCGTGCTCCGGGGCCTCAACATAGAATAGGGGAGTGAGAGTGAATGGCCCGTAGAGGTTCACATCCATGCTGACACCGGTCCAGGTGGGCCAGTCGCCGGAGGAGAAGTTTCGCGAGTTCCTCGCCAGCCGTCCCACGCCCCAGCGTTACACCGCTGCCCAGCGTGATCTCATTGGCTATATCTTCAAACAGCATCAGCACTTCGATGCTGAGGAACTCTGTGCTGCTGCATCCCGGGAAGGCTTGCAGGCCAGCCGGGCAACCATCTATCGCACGCTGACCAAGCTGGTAGAAGCGGGGCTGCTCCGCCGCGTGCCCCTGGGTGAACGGGTGGTCTACGACCACGATTATGGCTACCCGCAGCATGCTCACCTGCACTGTACCAAGTGCAACTCCATGATCGAAGTAACGAGCAATGACTTGGAAAACCTCGTCCCCGTTCTCGCCAATCACAAGCAGTTTCACCCCACAAGTTACAATCTGGTCGTACGAGGCCTCTGCCACGATTGCAACCGGGCCCGCACCATGAAGCGACGTCTCGATTTGATCTGATTGCACCAGTTGCATCCCTGTCATTCCTGCTATCATAACCGCATGATCGCTGTCACTCTTGAAACACTCAATCAGCCTCTGCGTAGTGCCGTCGTGGTAGCTGCCCAGGCGGGTATCCGCGGTATGGTCTTCGATGCCACCGGGCCGTTGGGTCCTGCTTCGCTGGGTGAAACCGCGCGGCGTGAAGTCAGGCATCTCCTCCAGTCGCACTTGCTCAGCCCTGTGGCACTCCGCTGCCCACTGCGTCACGGTCTCGAAGAACTCGATGGGTACGAAACCCGCTTGGAACGACTTCGCCTGGCCATGCAACTGAGCTTTGACCTTGGTGCAAGGATGATCCTGCTCGGTCTGGGTACTCTTCCTGCCGAGGTGACAGACCCTCGCTATGAACGCATCAAGTCTGCAACGACCGAACTCGCCCAGTTCGGTGACCGCATCGGCTGCCGCATCGCCCTCGACGCCGGCCAGGAACCGGTCGAGCATCTGCTGAAGCTGGTACAATCGATCGACACCGGCTCCTTAGGCATCTCGCTCGATCCAGCAACGCTGCTCATGGAGAAGCAGCCGCTGGAAGCGGGCATCTTCGCGGTGAAGGGTGTGCTGTTCCATACCTATGCCCGGGACGCCATCCCTCGCCGTGTCGATCGGCCCGCCCGCGAAGTCAACCTGGGCCAGGGCGATATTGACTGGCTCAGTTGGTTCGGCACCCTGGAAGCCTGCCAGTACCGTGGGGCGTATACAATCCGCCAGCCTGATGGCACAGTTCCAACACTGACAACCGCAGTGCAGTTGATGCGTCGCTGCGGTATTCGGGGCTAACAGTGCCCCCCATCGATCCCTATTCGCTGAAGTCGATCCCCAAGTGGCATCCACGCCGCCTGTATCACACTGCGCTGGCGAGGTTGGAGGAATGGAAGGCCAGGCAAGCCTTTGATCAATATGCCTTGCCACGATTGGTGGTCGACACACTTCCTGCGTTGCCCGATGGCATCGTGTGGAGTGACACGCAGGTGTCTCCAGAGCAGTTACGACATCTCCTTTGGGCTCTCCAGCAGACGGAAGGCCTGGGTGGTACAGTCGTGGAAATAGGATGCTGGCGGGGCGTTACGACTGCTGCCCTGGCACAGCATACGCAGCGACCCGTGGTAGGCATCGATTGCTTCATCGGCTCCGCGAACCAGGTCAACCGAGATCACTTTGTTCAGCGGCTGGCCGCCTATCCCCATGCCAGTCTGCTGGAAAAACCTTCTGGTGCCGCTGCCCGGGCCTGGGACCGCGGCCCCATCAGTTTCATCTTCATCGATGCTGACCACGACTACTGGAACGTGGCACACGATATCAATGCCTGGCTGCCACATGTCATGCCCGGCGGCATGATAGCCCTGCACGATACCGATCTGAAAGTCTTCGCGGGCAGCAGGCGAGCCGTCTACGAGGTACATCAGCAACTGGATCTTGTTGCTCATCCGGAGAACCTGACCATCTTCCGCAAGCCTGCTGCAACTGCTGGCAATCCTGCTACCGGGCAGTTATCCTAGCTCTCATCAGTTTCGCCTGGGATCACTCCTTCATGCGTATCAAACTCGACTACGGTCGCGATGGCTTATGGGTCACTCTGCCCGATCACTGTCAGGGTCCGCTCGCCATCAAGCCCGCCCAGCCCTTACCCAACCCGACGGACGCCATTGCAGCTGCCATTGCCAAGCCCATTGGAACGCGGCCCCTGTCGGAGTTGGCACAGGGGAGGAAGTCAGCCTGCATTGTGATCTGCGATGTCACCCGACCTGTTCCCAACAAGCTGATCCTGCCTCCACTGCTCAAGACACTCGAAGAAAGTGGTATTCCACGCAAGGACATCTGTATCCTCATCGCCACCGGCCTGCATCGTCCCAACCTCGGTGCCGAACTGGAAGAAATGGTCGGCAAGGAGATCCTGCAGAACTACCGCATCGAAAATCACTACGGCAAACGGCCTGAAGAGCACCTCTACCTGGGCGATTCGCCTCGTGGTGTGCCTATGTGGATCGACAAACGCTACATGGAAGCGGAGCTGAAGATCACCACCGGCCTCATCGAACCCCATCTCATGGCTGGCTATTCGGGAGGTCGCAAAGTCATCTGCCCCGGGATCGTTGCTCTGGAAACGGTCAAGGTCTGGCACGGTCCCCAGTTCCTCGAAAACCCCAACGCTGATTGCGGCATCCTCGCTGGCAACCCGGTGCACGAAGAGAACACTTACATTGCCCGGCAGGCTGGCTGCGACTTCATCGTCAATGTCTGCCTCGACGGCCAGCGGAACATCACCTGGGTAGGTGCAGGCGACATGGTCATTGCCTGGATGGAGGGCGTACTCTTTTGCGAGCAGATAGTGAAGGCGCCCTTGCCCGCTCCCGTGGATGTGGTCGTCACCAGTTGTGCCGGCTACCCGCTCGATACCACCTGGTATCAGGCGGTCAAAGGGCTCACCGGCGCACTGCCCATTGTGAAAAAGGGTGGCACCATCATCCTCGCTGCTTCACTCACCGAAGGTGTCGGCAGTCCAGAGTTTCAGCATCTCATCAGGGATAATCCCGATCTCGATCAGTTCCTCAAACGCATCATGGGCAAGGACTATTTCGTGATGGACCAGTGGCAGCTCGAAGAGTTTGCCAAGGTGCTTCGTCATTGCTCTGTGAAAGTAGTCAGCGATGGCCTGCCCGCAGAAACACTCAGGCAGTGCCAAGTTGAGCCAGTTGCCACCGTGGAACAGGCGGTGGAAGAGTGCCTGGCAAAGTATGGAAAGTTCGCCAGCCTAGCAGTCATACCCAAGGGGCCTTACGTGATGCCCGTAGTGATGTAGCTCCTCCTCCCCTTTCCTAGGGGAGGTTGGGTGGGGTAGCAGTCTGCAATAGTATGCGCTCTTGCCCTACTCCCTCTAATTCCCTCTTGGTAAAGGGGGGAACCAAACAACCTGTGATGTAACATTAAATCGCAGAAACAAACGCAGCACAGACCGTATCAGCCATGAACTTGCCTTCCTTGGTGAGCTTGATGGCGGTGCCATCGTCGTCGAGCAGTTCCTGATGCACGAAGCGTCGGATCACGTCACCTGCCAGCTCATCAATCGATAGTTCCGTTTGCTGCAGAAACATCGGGCGGATGATGCCTTCCTTGCGACGGAGATTGAGCGTCGCCGTTTCGCGGGCATAACTCTCGGGAGTGTGGGATTCCCGCTGTTGTGTGGGAGATTCCCCCGCCAGGCACTTCTTGATGTAGCCATCCATGCTGCGGGTATTGACTTCGCGGATGAAGTTGAGATGCCGGGCCGCACCCAGTCCAAAGCCGTAGAAGGGCAGGTTGATCCAATAGGCCTGGTTATGCCTGCAGCGATGGCCTACCGTGGCAAAGCTGGAAATCTCGTAGTGTTCCCAGCCCGCTTCGTACATCCAGTCCATGGCCAGATCGAGCATCCGCCGCTCGTCTTCCTCGGTCAGGGGCAGGATCGCTCCTTCCCGCACGCTCTTCCAGAGCCTGGTGCCTTTCTCATAGGTCAGACCATAGGTGGAAAGGTGATTGATCGGCAACGCCAGGGCCCGTTCCAGGTCCATTTGCCACTGGAAGAGAGTCTGGCCGGGGGCACCGAAAATCAGATCGAGCGAGATAGACTGCATGTAACCGCGAGCCAATTCGACCACGCGGGGGACTTCCTCGGCAATATGCTTGCGTTCGAGCACCGCCAGTGTGCGGGTATGGAAGGACTGAGCCCCGATGCTCATGCGATTCACACCGTATTCCTTGAGAAGTTGAAGCTTCTCCTCGGTGATGCTGTCGGGATTTACTTCGATGCTGTATTCGTGATCCGGGTTAAGCGTAAAGCGGCGGCGGAGGATATCGAGCAGACGTTTGAGTTGTGGCAGGGGCAGATGCGACGGCGTGCCACCACCAAGGAAGATCGTGTCTACTTCGTCCTGCTCCGGCCCCATTTCCTTCTGCAGGGCATTCAGGTAGCTGTCCATGAGATCATCCCGCCCCGCAACGACCGCGAAGTCGCAGTAGCCGCAATGATGGGCGCAAAAGGGGATGTGGACGTAGGCTGCACGGGGAACGAGCGTGACCAAGAGGGCAATTCTCAATGTTGTTGCTTGACAGAGGCGGTCAGCGTCTGTTACCTAATAGTTCTATGATCTGAGTCTGCCAATGAAAGACCAGTGAGACTGGATGGTTGGCGGATGTGTGCATTATTGCGCGAGCAGGAGAGTGCCAGCATGGCGAAGAGTCAATTGTTTGCGACGAAGTCGCTCGAGCAGGTGCTGAAGGAAGAGTCCGGCGGCGAACATCGTCTCAAGCGAGTCCTCGGCCCCTGGGCCCTGGTGGCCCTGGGCGTGGGGGCGGTAATTGGGGCGGGTATCTTCGTCTCGACCGGCAAAGCGGCCAGTGAGACCGCTGGGCCGGCTCTAATGATCTCATACATGCTTGCAGGGTTTGCCTGTGTTATGGCTGCACTTTGCTATGCTGAGTTTGCTTCCATGGCCCCGGTAGCGGGAAGTGCTTACACGTATGCCTACACGACACTGGGTGAACTCTTTGCCTGGATTATCGGCTGGGACCTGGTGCTGGAATATGCGGTGGGAGCTGCCACAGTAGCCAACGGCTGGTCGGGTTATTTCCAGAGTGTAATCGGGAAAATAGGACTCACCTTGCCGTTTATCTTTGCAGGTGGACCTTACAACTATGACGAAGGCAAATTGCTTCCTAATACTGTGGGAAGATACGACAGCATGGTCGTTGCACCGAAAGTTGTCCCTTACGATGATCTTACACCTGAACTGAAAGCTTTGACGTCTGCTGATGTCAAGGCAGAGATTGCCAGGAATCCCAAGGCAAGCGAAAAGCCACTGGTTGCGGTCTGGGTCAACACCGGAAATAAGGCAAAGCACAAGGACAAGCCTTATGCGTTGAGCATGTATGGAGATAGTGCTTTTGAAGCCAAGATTACTGATCGACAGAATGCTGTGGTTAACATACCC
The DNA here is from genome assembly GCA_046350055.1 of Gemmatales bacterium. Lineage (GTDB taxonomy): Bacteria > Planctomycetota > Planctomycetia > Gemmatales > HRBIN36 > JAEUIE01. Next base: position 3,415,544 of record JAXMBC010000001.1, read on the forward strand.
GCAGTCATGATTGCCTTGATCATCACCATCGTCCTGGTAAAGGGTATTCAGGAAAGTGCATGGTTTAATGCGCTGATGGTGGCGATTAAGCTTGCTGCAGTGGTCTTTGTGATCTGCGTCGGGGTCTTCTACATCAATCCGGAGAATTATTCTCCTTTCGCTCCGTATGGCTGGACGGGCATCAGCTTCTTTGGCATTCCTGTCCATGGGCAGACCAATTCGGGCGGTCAGCCTATCGGGATGATCGCTGGTGCGGCGATCATCTTCTTTGCCTACATCGGCTTCGATGCGGTTTCCACGCAGGCGGAAGAGGCCAAGAATCCGAAGAAAGACATTCCCTTCGGTATCATCGTCTCTCTGATCATCTGTACTGTGCTTTACATCGGCGTGGTTGCTGTGTTGACTGGCATGGTGAAATACAACATGATCGACAAGGACGCTGGTGTTTCTTCTGCGTTCAAACAGATTAACCTGGGCTGGGCCGAAGGCTTCATCTCTATCGCTGGTGTAGCGGGTATTACCTCGGTATTGCTGGTCATGATGCTGAGCGCACCACGCGTGTTCCTGGCGATGGCTCGCGATGGCCTGCTGCCCACCAAGTTTTTTGGTGACATCCATCCCAAATTCCAGACTCCCTGGAAGAGCACTATCGTAGTGGGTGTTCTGGTTGCCTTGGCTGCTGGTTTACTACCCATTGATGCACTGCTGTTGCTGACTAACATTGGCACGTTGTTCGCGTTCGTCATTGTCTGCGGAGCAGTGCTGGTGATGCGCCGCACGAATCCGAATGCAGAACGTCCCTTCCGTTGCCCGATGGTGCCGGTGGTGCCGCTCTTGGGTATTATTTTGTGCCTGACGATGATGTTTTCTCTGCCCGTAGATAACTGGTGGCGGCTCATCGCCTGGTTGGCGATTGGGCTGGTAGTCTACTTCCTCTACGGCAAGCATCACAGCAAGCTGAAGCAGCGAATGGACGCAGGGCAGGCCTGATAGACTGTTTCAGAGAAATTCCCATAGCTCTCGCCGTGCTGGATGGTATCATCCAGCACGCTTCTTTTTGACTGAAGGATCGATGCATGAGCGAGAACGCCGCCCCCTCCACTGGATTTCAGCAACGGTTGGGGCTCTTTGATGCCACCATGCTGGTGATGGGCACCATGATCGGCTCGGGCATCTTTGCCACCTCCGTCAGCATCTCCCGTGATGTCGGCTCCATGGGCTGGCTGCTCGCCATCTGGGTGCTGGCCGGCGTCATGACCGTGCTGGGCGCACTCAGCTATGCCGAACTTGCTGGCATGTACCCCAAGGCTGGCGGGCAGTACATCTTTCTCAAGGAAGCCTACAGCCCCATGTGGGGGTTCCTCTATGGCTGGACCTGCTTTCTCGTCATTCAAACCGGATCCATCGCTGCCGTTGCTGTCATTTTTGCCCAGTACCTGGGTCTCTTCTTTCCCAAGCTGGGCATGGAGAATGTCATCTATGAGATCAGCAATGTAGACATCAAGCTGTACCTGCCGTTTAATGCAGCCTTCCTGACTGACAATGAGACGGGTAAGGCCTTGCCATTCTTTGTCATGGAACATTTCAAAATCCGTGCAGGACAACTGGTTGCCTGCGTTGTGATTGTCTTCCTCACGTGGCTCAACTGTCGCGGAGTGCAGGAAGGCAAGGTCGTGCAGAACGTGATGACGGTGGCCAAGACGCTGGCACTCCTGCTGCTGATCGTGGTGGGGCTCTTCGTGGTTGCCAATAGCAACGCCCAATTGGAAAACAGCAAGGATGTCTGGGGTGGCATATACAAAACCAGCACCTACACCGATGCCCAGCAGCGAGTCGGCGGCGTGCCACCGTTCATGCTGGCCCTGATGATCTTTGGCGGTGCCATGGTCGGTGCGCTGTTCTCCTCCGATGCCTGGAACAATGTTACCTTCGCGGCTGGCGAAATTCGCAATCCAAAACGAAACCTGCCCCTCAGCCTGGCGATTGGTACTGGTACTGTTGTCATCCTCTATGTGCTCGCCAACTATGCCTATGTCAGTTCCTTGCCAGTCAAGGGAGACCTGGAGAAGGCGACCAAAATCGAAAAGGAAGCTGACAACGAGGAAGCCCTGGCCAGTCAATTAGTCTCCATGGGCAAGATCCAGGAAGCGGGTGAAGCCCGTGATCGTGCAGAGAGTCGTCGACGGGAATCCACCTTCCATCGAGGTATCGATCAGGCCAAGGAGAAACGGCTGGGCACAGCCGTGCTGGAATTGCTCTCCCCTCGCTATGCAGCGCCCTTTATGGCCATCGCTATCATGATCTCAACCTTTGGCTGCGTGAATGGCATGACGCTCATGGGGGCCCGTCTTTACTATGTCATGGCAAAGGAGCAGCTCTTCTTCCAGTCAGTTGGCACCCTCAATAAACGGGGCGTGCCCGCGGTGGCCCTGGTATTGCAAGGCGTATGGTCTGTGTTGCTTGTCTTCTCGGGCACTTACGATGATCTGCTCGACTATGTGATCTTTGCGGTACTGGTGTTCTATGTGTTGACTGTCATCGGGCTGTTTATCCTGCGACGCAAGCAACCCGCTATCGAACGCCCTGTGAAGGCATTCGGGTATCCGATCCTGCCAGCGGTCTATGTAGTGCTCTGTGCCGCTATCATGATCGATCTGCTGATCGTGAAGCCTGCCTACACCTGGCCAGGGCTGGCAATTGTGCTTGCTGGCGTTCCTGTCTACTTCCTCTGGCGAGCACTGGCGAAGAAGACTGCATAAGTCTACCCCCGCATGCCCTTCCTGCCGCCCCGCTTCGATTTCTTGACCTGCGGGCTGGCTACCTTTTCGCCACGCAGCTTGGCCATCCGGTCGCGTAGCGCCGCTGCCTTCTCGAACTCCAGTGCCTCGGCGGCGGCCAGCATCTCGCCCTGCAACTGTTCCAAGAGCGCCTGCTTATCCACCACTTCTTCATCGGTATCTCCGCCGGTGGCCAGGCTTTCTGCCAGTTTGCGGGCCTGTATCTCCTCCTCGATGCCCTGGCGAATCGCCTTCTTGATCGTCTCCGGCGTGATGTTGTGATCCTTGTTGTACTGAAGTTGCACTTCGCGCCGGCGATTGGTTTCATCAATCGCCTTCTGCATCGAATCAGTCACCTTATCCCCGTACAGAATCACCTCAGCATTCACGTTGCGTGCCGAGCGGCCGATGGTTTGAATCAGCGATGTCGTGCTGCGCAGGAAGCCTTCCTTGTCGGCATCCATGATGCACACCAGCGACACTTCCGGCAAATCGAGCCCTTCTCGCAGCAGATTGACACCGACCAGCACGTCGAAGCTGCCTTCCCGCAGTTCACGCAGTATCTGCCAGCGTTCGATGGCATCCAGTTCTGAGTGCAGCCACTTTGTCTTTAACTTGGCGTCACGCAGGTAGTTGGCCAGGTCTTCTGCCAGCCGCTTGGTCAGGGTGGTGACCAGCACCCGCTCGCCTCGCTCCACCCGAATGCGGCATTCCTTCAGCAGGTCCGCCACTTGCCCCATGGCACTGCGGATATGCAGCACAGGATCCACCAGACCTGTCGGCCGGATGATCTGTTCCACGATTTCGCCACCGGATCGCTCCAGTTCATACGGGGCAGGGGTGGCTGAGACAAAGAGTACCTGGGCTTCAAACTTCTCCCACTCGTCAAACCGCAACGGGCGATTATCGAGTGCACTGGGCAACCGGAATCCATGCTCCACCAGGGTGAGTTTGCGGCTGCGGTCACCGGCAAACATGGCCCGGATCTGCGGTACAGTCACATGTGATTCGTCGATAATGAGCAGGAAGTCTTTCGGATAGAAGCTGATCAGCGTATCGGGCGGTTCCCCTTCGCTGCGGCCAGCCAGATGCCGCGAGTAGTTCTCGATGCCCGGGCAGCTTCCCGTTTCCATCAGCATTTCCAGGTCATAACGGGTACGGGCTGCCAGCCGCTGGGCTTCCAGCAGCTTACCCTGTTGCTGGAAGACCTTCAGCCGATCATCCAGTTCCGCTCGTATCTTTTCGACAGCTCCACGGATGCGATCATCGGATGTGACGAACAGCTTGGCTGGATAAATGTAAACCTCGTTGATGGTCCGCAGCGTCTCGCCGGAGGTGGCATGGATGGCGGAGATGCGTTCCACTTCATCGCCGAAAAACTCGATGCGGTAGGCAAACTCTTCATAGGCCGGCCACACTTCAATCGTGTCGCCACGCACACGGAACTTGCCCCGGGCGAATTCCACATCGTTGCGGTCATACTGGATGTCTACCAGCTTCCGTAATGCTTCGTCGCGGTCAGCCTCATGCCCAACCCGCAAGGGCAGCATCATGTTGTAATAATCCTTCGGCGATCCCAATCCGTAGATACAGGAGACGCTCGAGATCACGACCGTATCATTCCGGCTCACCAGCGAACTGGCAGCGCCCAGACGCAAACGATCAATCTCTTCGTTGATGCTGGAATCTTTTTCGATGTAAATGTCACGCTGCGGAATATAGGCTTCAGGCTGGTAGTAGTCGTAGTAGCTCACAAAGTAGCGTACGGCGTTATGCGGAAAGAACTCCTTGAACTCGCCATAGAGCTGGGCAGCCAGGGTCTTGTTGTGCGACATGACCAGCGTCGGTTTGCCCAGTTGCTGGATGACATTAGCCATCGTGAAGGTCTTGCCCGAACCGGTGACGCCGAGCAGAACCTGCGCCCGTTGCCCCTGGCGGAAGTTGTTCACCAGAGTCTCAATGGCCTGTGGTTGGTCGCCTGCCGGACTATAGGGGGCTACTACCTGAAATGGTGTTTCCATGCTGTTATTCTTGAAGCCGACACAGGGCCTTCAAGTGAACAGCAACGAATTTATCACTGAGGGCCAGCTACGCCATCGACTAGCAGCAGCAACAAAAACAGGGACATTCAGTTGCTGAATATCCCTGTCAGGTGTGTGTTACATACTGTGGCCGGCTGAATTAGCCTTCCACAGGTCCGCTGGGCTTGTTGAGGGAGGCAACAAACAGCCCGCCGGTATAGCCGCCGCCGTAGGTGAAGCGAGGATCACCGGCAAACATCTCCGCGAGGGTGATGCCGTCGTAGACGCGTGCCTTGCTGGCCTGACCTGTAAAGGTCTGGCCGACGACCAGGTCAAGTCGCCCATCGCCATTGATGTCGCCTACAGCCACGCGAGCTGCACCGCTGGTGCCCGTGCCCAGATTCAGGCTTCGCAGGACAGCCCCGGTGGTGCCGTTGAACACGCGGACATGGCCATTGCTGTTGGCTGCAGCACCGGTTACCACTTCCGCTATGCCATCGCCATTCAGATCACCGGCAGCCACAAAGACTCCGCCAGCCACATTAGTGCTGTAAGCGCTGAAGGAGCGGATGAGGCCAGCAGTCACAGTGGCTGCTGTTGGGTTATAGACTCTCACGGTAGGTACACCAGCGCCGGGGGCAGTAATGATCTCAGCCCTGCCGTCGCCATTGACGTCACCTGCAGCCACTCGCACACCACCAAACGCAGTGCCTGTGTAAGGTTTGATATTCCCAAACCAGCTGGTGAACTGGGTACCATTCACTCCATTGAACGTCTTCACCTGGTTGGTAGTGCTGGCTGTATCTGCTCCGGTGATAATATCGGCCTTGCCATCGCCATTGAGATCACCAGCTGCCACCTGGATTCCACCAGTGTAGCTTGTGCCGAATGGACGAATGCCTGAGCCCAGCACCCCTGAGAGAGCATTGCCGTTCACGCCGTTGAACACCCGGACGCCCATCACTACACCGGTACCGCCACTGCCTGCTCCAGGTGCGGTGATGATATCAGGGACACCATCCCCGTTGACATCGCCTGTTGCGACGCGAACAGCTCCGGTAAATGAATTGCCATAGGGCTTCAGGGTGAAGAGTACCTCGCCGGTTTCGCCAGCGAGCACTTTCAGTTCACCGCCCGTATCCTTGCCTTCAATGATACGCCGAGAAGGATTCAGCACGGTTACTGTCGTACCCACGGTGATGGTGACTGTAGCGACATTGCTCAGCAGAGCACCGTTGCTGGCCTGGTAAGTGAACGAATCCACTCCATTGAACCCGGGCAGTGGCGTGTACAGGAAGCTGCCGTCAAAGTTCAATTGCAGCGTGCCATTGGATGTGCCGCTGACAATGGTGGCCTGCAGAGCAGCACCCTGTGGATCGGTATCGTTGGCCAGCACCCCAGTCGGAAGTACGTTCAGTGGTGTGTTGGCGGGAGTCGTATAGTTGTCGTTCACAGCCGTCGGAGCGGAAGTCAGCGCGAAGACTGTGATGGATACTGTCGCAGGCAGGCTGTCGTAGAGACCATCATTGGCCACATAGGTGAAAGTATCCAGACCGCTGAACCCGGTGGCTGCAATGTAAGTGAAGCCACCATTGGGTGCGAGGGTCAGTGTGCCACCGATGGGCGGAGAAATCAATTTGGCGGTCAATGGAGTGATATTCGGCGAAATATCATTGACCAATACACCAGCACCAGGAGCAACGTTCAGGCTAGTGCCCAGGGTGTAATAACTATCCGGTATGGCAGTCGGAATGGCAGCTACGTTCAGCAAGACTGTTGCCGTATTGCCATACGAGATGCCATCGAACGTACGGTACGTGAAGGAATCGGTCCCGGCAAAGGAGGGGTTCGGCACATACTTGAAGTAGCCATTGGGATCAAGAATGAGTGTGCCATTACTGGGGCCACTGACCAGGTTGGCCCGAACCACATCGCCAAACAGCGGTGTATCCAGGTCGCTATCATTGGCGAGAATACCGGGCGAAAAGATTTCCATCACATCGCCCTGCTTGCCGTTGTAGCTGTCGCCAGCGGTAACGGGCTTGCGATTGACGCGAATCGTGATCGTGCCCGTGTTGCCCACTTGATCGGGTGTCACGTTGTAGTACAGGTCATTGGCACGGAACTGGAAGGTATCGATGCCGAAGAAGCCGGCGTTGGGCGTGTAGGTATAGGTGCCATTGGAATTGAGCACGAGCGATCCGTTGGCAGGGCCAGTCACCAGGGCTGCGGTAAAGCTGTTGCCGTCCAGATCGGTAGCCCCGGTCAGCACGTTGCCACTGGCTGCAACGCCGACTTCCGTGTACACATTCGCACTCTGTACCACAGGCGGAGAGTTGAGCTGAATCGTCACTGTGGCTGGTGCACTGCTTCCGATGCCATCAGAGACACGGTACTGGAAGTTATCGACGCCTGTTCCGTTGGCAGCCAGGTAAGTGAAGCTGCCATTGGGGTTCAGCGAGATATTGCCGCGGAACGTCGAAGTATAGAGCGTGGCGACCAGGCTGCTCGGGGGACTATCCACATCCGTATCGTTAGCCAGCACACCCGGTGCGTTGAGTGTGAAGTTGTAACCCGGACGGGCAACATACACGCCATCGTTGTTGGCCACCGGCAAGTCATTGACGGAGTTGACGGTGATCGTCACGGTAGCAGGCAGGCTGATGCCGTCCTGATTGATTGCCTGGTAAGTGAAGGTCACTGTTCCAAAGTAATTCGCAGGCGGAACGTACACAAATGAACCGCTTGGGTTGAAATTGAGGTTGCCTACGCCGACACTGGTTACCAGCTGGGCGGTACTGGCAAAGAGATCATTCCCCAATACGCCGGGGGTGGGAACAAAGAGAACCCCGTCTTCCTGCATCGTGTAGAAATCAGCGTTGGCAGTGGGAGGTACAGGTGGGCCTTCGCCGAAGAAGTTGAGTTGGAAGCTGTTGAGAGTGCCAATATCGAGCCCTGCTGTGTCAACGACATTCAGCGTCCAAGTACCAAGAGGACTTTCACCCCAGTTTGCCACCGATGTGAACTTCCAGTTAACGAAGTTGTCGGTTGAGTCGCCGTTGCGACTGTCCATGACTGATTGCGTGCCATTGGGTGAAGTCAGAATGAACTTCAGATCACCGCGCCAGGTGTGCGTGACATTGATGACTAGTTCCACATGCTCCAGTGGCATGTCGGTGCCGGCATAGTTGTAAGATGCCGTTACTCCCACAGGATCAGCATCTGGGATGGCCAGATTTGTTGTTATTAATCCTGAGGTCGCGTTGATCTGCGGTCGCACCTTGGTCCAGGCAAGGGCGGTATTGACGGCTGCATCAGCGTCAATCATGCCAAAGCCATACTTGTCGTTGTACCAGAACCCAGAGCCGCCATTGTTCTGGAACCAGCCTGGATCAGCGGCATCAACTTGCCGAGAGGAGTTGACCAGGATGTACTGGACATCGCGTGCTGTTAGGTCAGGGCGGGCTTCCAGCATCAGGGCAATCACACCGGATACCAGCGGGGTGGCGGATGAAGTGCCACCAAAATCATTGGTGTAATCGGATGTATTGAGACCGGCCGTGGTGGTGATGCCGAGCGAACCGCCATCCGAGGGAGCGGAGACAAGGATATTCGAGCCACGCTCACTGTAGAAAGAGCGGGTGCCATCGTTCCCGATGGCTGCGACAGCGATCACAAATCGCGAGTTGGCGTATCCATCGTAGTTGGAGTTGTCGAAATCGCCACCATTTCCGCCGGCCCAGGTGTAGATGTTGCCCAGACCATTGCGGCCGTTGACGTAGTTCGAAGCGAGTGCCGCCAGCGTCAGAGGCCCGGGGCCTTCCAGCGTAACGCCATCATCAAAAGGACCCCAGCTGTTGGAGTAGATGTCTGTAATGCTGCGTTGATAGCTGAGCGCTGCAGCTTCAGTTGCATCATCGACGGCACTCTCAATCAGGCGAATGCCCATGAGCTGCGCATCGAAGGCTGCACCCACCACGCCCGTGTTGTTGTTGCCGCGTGCTGCTGCCACACCTGCCACGGAGGTACCGTGGTCGGAAAGTTCCGGTGTGGGATCAGCATCATCCGCATTGAAGTCCCAGCCATTGAAGTCATCAATCAGGCCGTTGCCATCATCATCCAGTCCGTTAAGCAATTCATTGGGATTCACCCATAGATTGGGCGAGAGGTCTTCGTGGTTGATATTCACACCCGTATCAACCACAGCAATCTGCACACCGGTACCGGTGTAGGTGTTCCACACGTTCTGCACGTTGGCATCGATGCCAGGTTGTCCACCACCTTGACCTGTGTTGTTAAGGTGCCATTGCGAAGAGTATTGTGGATCATCGGGAGTAAAACGAGGGGTAACTGTTTTGAGCAGCAGCGGATAGAAGTAGGAAATCTGCCCGGCATTCATTTTCGCGTTGAGCCAGCCGGTAATCACCGTAGGCGACAGGTCTTGAGAGAAGGTCCACTTGTACGCATTGTCAATAATGCCAGTTGCAGTCGACCGCGTGGCCCCTGCTGCGACGGAAAGTTGGGCGGCATTCTGCCCGTCGGCAATGCCGACCACCCAGTTGCCTTGATAGGAAGTGGTCAGTGGATCCTGAATCAGCTTGCGGATCGCTGAATCCATGTAGCTGATGGCGGTGCTATCAGGAACATAACTGCTGGCCGTCAGCAACGTGCGATCTTCCAACACTTCCAGTGTCAGCTTTCGGTTGAACAGCGATGACTTCAAGGTGGACCGAGACATGAACTACTCCCGCGAATACCTGGTGTACTGTAAAGGCGATAAGGAAAATAAGTGCTCACGGTGCGATGTCACTCATCCGTCATGAGAGATTTCACACCTGAAAAGACCACCTAAATTAACATGACACTGGGGCCACTACAAGCATGGACGCTTAATAATTCGACCCAGCCGATGGTATAAACCCTAGCTATTGCACAATCCCTACAGCTTCACGTCTCTATCCTGAGTAGTATTTGTCACGGCACCTGCGACAGAGACTGGCAATCCCGTCTAACCAGCCTCATAATGGTGATAATACCTGAGTACCCATCATGGCTGAAGATAGTCTGCAACCCCTTCGCGATGCCCTGGCTTTCTCGCCCGAGAACCTGCCACTTCGGCTCCACCTGGCCGATTCACTGCTCAAACACGGCCGCGGCGAAGAAGCCGAGCGTGAGTTCAAGGAGGCCCTGGCTCGTCATCCGCGAGAAAACAAGGTCAAGCTGGGCCTCGCCAAGGCGTATCACCAGCAAGGCAAGTTCTCCGCTGCCCTCGTTATCGTGGAGGACCTGATTAAGACGGACGATACTCCCGAAGCCTATATTCTTTACGCCCGGTTGCTCGTGCAGCGAGGCGAAGTCGAACGGGCGGTGCGGGTTTACAAGCAGGGCATCGAACTGGATGCCGGCGTGGCTGATCTGGAACTCGCTGGCAAGCTCGGCATCGACGCCAATCCCGAAGAGAGCGACGTCGTCGATGGCCGGGTACGGGCCACCTGGCAGGAGGATGGCGAACCACCACCCGCCGACATGGAACGCCCCAAGGTCAACTTCAACGATGTCGGCGGCATGGATGCTCTCAAGGAAGAGATCCGCCTGAAGATCATTCACCCGATGGCCCACCCTGAACTCTACAAGGCCTACGGTAAGACCATCGGTGGCGGCATCCTAATGTACGGCCCGCCCGGCTGTGGCAAGACCCACCTCGCCCGCGCCACCGCCGGCGAAGTGAAAGCCAACTTCCTCTCCATCGGCATCAACGATGTGCTGGAAATGTGGATCGGCAGCAGCGAACGCAACCTGCACTCCCTCTTCGAGCAGGCCCGCAGTCACAAGCCCTGCGTGCTCTTCTTCGACGAAGTCGATGCCCTGGGTGCCAGCCGGACTGACTTCCGCACCTCGTCAGGCCGTCAGGTGATCAACCAGTTCCTCGCGGAACTCGATGGCGTCAACACCTCCAACGAAGGGGTACTGATTCTCGCTGCCACCAATACTCCCTGGCATCTGGATACCGCCTTCCGCCGACCGGGGCGGTTTGACCGCATCCTGTTCGTGCCGCCGCCCGATGCCGCCGCTCGGGCCGCCATCCTGCGTATCCTGTGCAAGGGCAAACCCCAGGAGAACGTGGACTACGAAGCCGTGGCCAGGAAGACTGACCAGTTCAGCGGCGCCGATCTCAAGGCCTTGCTAGATCAGGCCATCGAAGCCAAGCTGCGGGAAGCCATGAAGACCGGCGTTCCCAGGCCTCTGACGACGAAGGACCTGATTGCCGCCGCAAGTGGACTCAAGCCCACGACGAAGGAATGGTTCGCCACCGCCCGCAACTACGCCCTCTATGCCAACCAGGCCGGGCTGTACGATGATATTCTGAAGTATGTTAAATGATGTATTACTCCTCCCCTTTCTAAGGGGAGGTTGGGAGGGGTAGCACCATGCAGATGGATGTGGTCCCGCGAAACTACAACATAATGCAACGCGATTGCATTGTGGAACCCCCTCTAACTCCCCCTTGGTAAGGGGGAGAACAAGTACATGGCCCCCACCCTCCAACGTGCCTGGCAACTCTACCGCTTCCGTCGCTACCCCGCGGCGCTCGAGGCGGCGATGGAGTTTCTTGCTGTTTATCCCAAAAGTGCGGAGGCACACTGCCTTCTGGCGTTGATCCATGGCAAGCAGAAACAGGAAGAGAAAGCCATCGAAGCTGCCAAGGCTGCTATCGGCTACTCGCCCGACTGGGATTACCCATACTACGTCCATGCTCTCGTTCAATACTGGTTTGATGGCTACTATCTTGCTTTACAATCCTTGTCTGAAGCGTTGCGACTGCAGCCGACCAATCCCGATTACTACGAGTTGCTCTCGAGCATTCACTATGTGATGGGGCACTATCAGACATCGTTGGAGACTGCTCGGCAAGGCTTGGAGCAAGATGCAGAACATGTGGGCTGCCTGTATCGTGCAGGAGAATCGCTCTACTGGTTGAATAAGAAAGGTGAGGCCCGACGGTATTTCCACGACGTTCTGCGGCTGGACCCGGAGCACGCCAGTGCCCAGGGATTCGAGGGTTACTTTCTGGCGGGGGAAGGCAAGTATCGGCAGGCTTTGCCGGGGTTACGTCTGGCGTTACGGGAGCATCCCGAGTGGACTTTTATGCAGACTGCATGGAAGGAGTCACTACGTGGAACATACCCTCTATATGGATACGTGTTACTCGTAAAGCACTGGATCTATGAGAAGTATACCGTTCGTAGTTTCCTCCTGATCATGGTTCTCATGGCTTGTATCATCTGGTGGTACAGTCCCCAGCAAAAATTGTCTGACTGGCCAGCAAAACTCTTCGTCAGTTTGTTCGCGGGGTTATTCACTACTGCTGTCCTGCTATTCCTTCTGTTTCTCGTCCTTGCGATCTACTTGCAGATCATGAGTCATATCATTTTCTGGCGAAACCGCGAATTGCGGCAGACATTTCTCTGGAGCGACTTCAGGCAAAAGCATGGCCACTCTATTATCATGACGCTTGTCTTCCTGGCAGTATTCATAGCAGCATTTATTAAACGAGCTTTCAATCCATGAACCCCCATCTCCTCCGTGCCCAGCTCCTCTACCAGCAAAGCCGCTATGACCAGGCTGTTACCGAACTCCGGCAGGCCATCGCCGACGACTCACAGAATGCCCAGGCCTTTGCACTGCTCGGCCTCTGCCTGGTCGAACAGGGCAAAACCAACGAAGCAGAGGAAGCGGCACGGACAGCGGTAGGTCTGGAACCAAGCTTGGCCAACGTGCATTACGCCCTTGGCATTGTGCTCCTCAAGCGGAACAAGTTTGCCGACACGGAGAAGGCAGCCGAGCAGGCTTTGCAGTACGATCCCTTCACCCCAGAATATCTGGCACTGCTTGCACAAGCCCGTATCGGCCGCAAGAACTGGAAGGGTGCTCTCGAGGCTGCGGAGCAGGGCCTCCTTCTCGATGCGGAGCATGTCGACTGCAACAACCTGCGAGCCATGGCACTCGTCAATCTCGGGCGGCAAGGCGAAGCGGCGGCTACCCTCAGCAGTACCCTGCAGAACGATCCGACTGATGCAGTCACCCATGCCAACCTCGGCTGGACCTTTCTTCAGCAAGGTAACCACCAACAGGCCCTGCATCATTTCAAGGAATCGTTGCGTCTCAACCCCACCTCGGAATGGGCACAGACCGGCTTGATCGAGGCGATGAAAGCCCGTTTCTGGCCTTATCGTCTGCTCCTGCGACTGTTCCTGTGGTCCAATCGTTTCAGTGAAGGTGTCAAAATCGCAGTGCTGCTCGGAGCTTACTTCGGCAACCAGTTCCTCCGCTCGGTGCAGCAGAACAATCCCCAACTCGCCCCGTGGATTGCCCCGGTCACCATCACCTATCTGCTCTTTGTGCTCATCACCTGGTTTGGCGTGCCCCTGGCGAACCTGGCCCTGATGGTGCACCCGCTGGGCCGGATGGCACTGAAGCCTCGCGATAAGCTGCATGCCGTGCTCACGGGTGTCTGCCTGCTGATGATACTTTTCGCAACGTGCTGCTACTACTCCAGCGATGACGACTGGTATGTCATCCTGGGCCTGGCAGCATTCTTTCTGATGTTTCCCATGTCCACCTGGAATGCATCACCCGACGGCTGGCCCCGTCAGTTCATGCTGCTCTATGCCCTCGCACTACTGGTGCTGGCAATCTTCATCCTGACCAACGTCGCCATAAGGCCCTTCCGGGGTGCGATGAACCTGTGGGAAGTCTTTACCTGGGGGTGTATTCTCTCGTCGTTCGTCGCGGTCGCGCTGCCATTGCGTTCCAAGGTGAGGTAGAGTAGCCAAGCTGCTCCTCCCCTTTCCAAGGGGAGGTTGGGTGGGGTAGCATTCTGCAATGGACTGCGATCTTGCGAAAGAGGGCTATTGCTAAGGGGCAAGAACCAAGCCAGCCTTGGAAATGCTCTACTTCTTCTCGATCGGGACGTCGTCGCTATTACCCCATTCGCCCCAACTGGCGTGATAGTTGCGCACGCTGGTCGCGCCCATCAGTTCCATGGCAAAGTTCATCACCGACGACCGGCCCCCTCCCTGGCAGTGAGCAATCTGGGGAGCAGCCACGTCGATCTTGGCCTGGGCGAAGAGCTCTTTCAGTTCAGCAGGTGTCTTGAACCGGCTGGTCTTCACATCGACCAGTTGTTCCCAGTCGAGGTTCTTTGCACCTGGGATGCAGCCACCGTGCTTGGAGAGATTCTTCTTGCCCAGGTGTTCATCGATGGTACGTGCATCAACAATACCTTCTGACTTGGTGGAAAGCGATTGCAGTACGTCCTTCTTGGTAGCCAGTCGACTGCCTTGCGTTTGCGGTTTGAAGTCGCTACGGATCGAGACGATCAGCTTGGTATCCTGGGGGTAGCCAGCTTCCTTCCAGCCAGTCCACATGCCATGCAGTAGACGAACGTCCTTGACGCCCCAGTACTTCAGAATCCACCACACGCGGGCTGCATCCTTGTTCCTGGCATCATCATAGATGACGACTTTGCTGTCGGTGGTCAGGCCCAGTTCACTCAGCCTCCTGGTCCAGCCTGCGACATCCTTGCCATCGTCAAAGAGCTTGGCCCACTGGTTCCCATCGACTCGCTGTGCCATGGGCACATGCCCCTGACTGTACGCAGCCTCACTTCGCACATCCAGAATGCGAAGGTCTTTGGCTACCTCATGCTTTGCCAGTTCTGCTGGTTCGATGAGCAGGTTCTTCACGGGGTAGTCTTCCGCCTGCAAGGCAAGGCATCCGCATGCAAGCAGTGCGAGAGTGAGCATCCATTTCATGAAGACGATCCTGGTGTAGGGTGTTGGATGTACGACAGGGCAATCATGGCCAGCACCATCATGCCGATGCCGACGAACAGCAAGGGAAGGAGATAACTCGTATCGAGGGTAGTCCAGCCAAGGAGATTACACAGCCCCAGCATCGCCACGATATCGACCAGGGCGACACCTGCCATGAGCAGCAGGAGAAACAGTACTCTCAATGCTGCACCACCAGGATGCGGTTCTCCAGACAACGCTGGCCCAGGTGCGGCAGAGCCGCCTCCTGGGCCAGTTGTTTGAGGTAGTAGCTGGGAAGCCTGCCGGTCAGAATGACCAGGTCTTCCCTTTCGGTGACAGTAATCAGCCGGAGCGCCGGAACGCCGGCTTGATCAAGAGCATCACCCACGCTGCAGTAGGTGGGTGAAACCGGTGCCGTGGAGTTGGACATCATGACCACTTCTCCTCGGATCTCGGCTGTGCTGTTCCGTCCGCTAGTTGGATTCCGTGCGGAAGTCGTCGTGACATTTGGAACAGGAAGCGCTGAGATCGTTGACAGCTTTCTTCAGTTCGGTCAGTTTCTTGTCCCGGGCGGCCAGTGCAGCGGTCAGGGAGTGTTTACGCATGTCCTCAGCGGCAGACAGCCAGTCTTTGGCGGTCTTCCCCTTGGGCATCTCGCTCGGCACATGGGCAGTCGTGGCAACGCTCATGGCAGCCAGCTTGTACATCGCTGCGGTCACTTCCTCTGCCTTGCCTTTGGCAGTCAGGGTAGCGGTCGTCAGGCGTTTGTACTGGGTCAGGTTCTTGTCGATATCTTTCACGCCATCCATGACCAGCTTGATGGAGGTGCTCTTGGTCAGGTCGCCATCGTCAGAACTCTTGGCGGCAGCAGTCTTGTAGGTCTTGAGCTCGCCGGCCAGTTTCTTGGCGTCATCGCCCTTCTTGGCCTTGGCTGCTGCCAGCAGTGCAGTCGCTGTCTCCCGCAAGGCTGCCCCGCTCTTGTTGCCGGAACGCAGCGCGATCTCGCTGTAGATAATCAGGTTGTTGGCTTCAATCTGGATCTTCTTGCCACTCTGATTGAACTGCGACGGGCTGGAGGTGTACAGCAGCAGCGACTTGACCGAATCATCAACCAGCTTGGTGAAGGCAGGTTCAGGCAGAATTTCCTTCCAGTTGGAGATGTCGAGCTTGGAGTCCATGGCTGCTCCGGTGATAGCCAGGGTCAGCGCTCCGGCACAAGCCAATGCGATGCGATGCAGACGGTTCACTGCTGGTCCTTCCTGCTTGAGTAGTTCAATGTTGCGTGTCGTCGATGCAGAATGAGATTATAGACCGAAGAGTTACCCCGACGCAAGGGGGTGGCACTCCTGAATCTTCACACTTTCATTTGTGAGAGAATCGTGACTCTGAGAAGTAGGCGGGCGACGCTCCAGCCGGGCAGCAGTTCGCGTAACGGCCGTAAGATGCGCAAGATACGATCAACGCAGACGCTCCAGCAGCCCATGCATAAAGGCTAAATTATCGCATTGCACATATTGCATGGCGCCTCCCATGCGGGAGTAACTCTTGCAGAAACGCAGGTAATAGGCAGGGTGGGTCTTGGGTGGTTCGCCCTGCGACCAGTCCCAGTTCCCCCCATCTTGCAGGTCGACGACGAAGATGGAATGCCCCCGCACCACAGACCGGCCCTGATTCAGCCGGATATTGTTCACGCAGCTGATGGTCTTTTCGAAGACCTGCGGACCCATGATGGCGGAGCCCACCGAGAGCACGACACCATCGTCCAGCCCTTCCACCGCACCCGCAAACTGCTTGAAATCCAGTTCCCCCGCACGGCCCAGTGCCGCACCATTGAAGACAGGGTGATTGGAAATGATGTCGTAGCCAATCCCGGGATGGACCGTCGCGGGCACACGATGACGGTAAGCACTGGCCATGATGGAAGCATGCTTCCAGCGATGCTCCATCTGGTATCGCCCGGCGGGCCAGTGAAAGGTAGTCATGGCGCGAAGCAACTCCGCGCGTGAGCCGGTAAGCGGATGTCGTGGCTCACTTTGAATAAGCCGTTCCAGCTCTGCTGGCTCGGGCAGGGTGACACCATCTTCGTGAATGAACCGGCCCAGCGAGCAGCCATAGCCATCGCCCTGCAAGGCCCCCGCGAGTATGGCGATGTGGATGTTCAGTGCTGTTTCATGCCAGGTGCCGAACTGCCCGTTCGCTACCCCCATCTCGACACTTTCGGTACTCGCCCCGCACCAGGCATACTCCCAGTCGTGGATCGTCCCCGCACCGTTGGTAGCCAGGTGAGTGATCCACTCCTGCGCCATCAGATCATTCAGAATGAGTGCTGCACCATTGCGGAGAAGATGGGCCCCATAGATGAGCATCACCGAGGCACGCCTGGACTTGGCATTCCGAATACTGGCAGCTGCCTGGTCCAACCACCGGGCCTGTTCCGGAGCCACCACCGGTGCGGGACGTCGTGGATCAATCAGGATGTCTTCCACGCGGGTGAGCGATCGCCGCTTCTCCAGCGGAAGGACCTGTAGTTGCGTGAGATCAAGTGGTGGCCGCATGAACTACTTCTAAGCTCTGGAGCATTGCGAGTGGTGCGCCATAGTTTGCGTGTACTCGCGCTAACTAGGCCCATTCACTGTTTAGCTACTTTAGCGGAGTTGCACAGTACCAGACACTACACATTCTTGAGTGCTGCCTGCAACTCCCCAATCAACTTCGCCCGGCCCCGCTGACATTCCTGCCACCGTTCCTTCAGAGCCACATCCTTTTCCGCCAGAGCAATGTCCAGCCAGGCTGCCTGCAGATGATGGGGATCACTCTGCTGACGCGGGAAGAGATGCCAGTGCAGATGCGGTACCTGGTTCCCCAGCCATTCGTAGTTAATCTTTCGGGGCTTCACGACCGCATGAATGGCCTTGGCCACCCTGGCTACTTCATCCATCAAGGCATGCCGTGCGAATGCTGACATCTCAAACAGCTCGGTGTAGTGCTGCCGAGCCGTGACGATGCAGTAACCCTCGTAGTATTGCCAAGGGCCCAGGAACACGACCGATTCATGGAACTCCGCTACCAACTCCGCTGCATGTTTCTGCCGGTAGTGTTCGATCTTCTCACAGAGTGGACAGGTCATGAGTTGTCTCAACAGTGGCGGGTCATGAGGTCGTATGCCATAGTTTGTCACGCTAACTATGCCCATGCAACACACCCACAGTATCCAACCACAGCTAGGAATCACAAGAGCGAAATTGACCACCTGCCAACTCTTCGGGTATGCTGGCGGCCATGCCTGATGCCGATGCCACTCATATTCAACCTGTCACGGTTCGCACCCCCGGTGATCTGCTTCCCGCCATTCCCGGTTACGAGGTGAAGCAACTCCTCGGCCAGGGAGGCATGGGTAAGGTCTACCTTGCGAAGCAGAACAAGCTCCAGCGGCTGGTCGCCCTCAAGCTCGTCACTGCCGCCAACGATGAGCACGTGCTGGCTCGCTTCGAAGAGGAAGTGAAGGCCATCGCCAGCCTCAAGCATCAGCACATCGCCCAGATCTTTGAGAGTGGTCAGTGCGAAGGCAGACCGTTCTATGCCATGGAATATGTGGCGGGAGGCACCCTCAGCGACAAGCTGAAAACCAGCCCGCTTCAACCCAGCGATGCAGCGACGTTGCTCATCCAGTTAGCCCGGGCCATGCAGCATGCCCATGATCAGGGCGTCATCCACCGAGATCTGAAGCCGAGCAATGTGCTCCTCGAAGCCGACAAGCTCGAACCGAAGATCGCCGACTTCGGCCTCGCCAAGCGACTAGGCAATGAAAGCAACCTGACCCGCACCGGCGACATCTTCGGCAGCCCCAGCTACATGGCTCCCGAGCAGGCTTCCGGTGTGATGACCCTGACACCCTCGGTCGATATCTACGCCCTGGGGGCCATTCTGTACGAATGCCTCACCGGCCGCCCACCGTTTCTCGCCCCGGAACCGATGCTGACAATCATGCAGGTGCTCAGCAGCGACCCGGTGCCGCCGCTGCAACTGCAACCCAGGCTTCCTCGCGATCTCAACACCATCTGCATGAAGTGCCTGGAGAAGCAGCCGAAGAAGCGGTACGCAAGTGCCGGTGCGCTGGCAGACGATCTGGAACGCTACGTCCAGGGTGAGCCGATTCAGGCAAGGCCTGTCAGTACCGTGGAACGAGCAGTCAAGTGGGCCCGCCGCAAACCCTGGCAGGCAGTAGCCGTCGGGCTGGCCGCGCTGCTCTTTCTGGGAACACTGGTTGGCATCCTGGTCCTGCAGTGGGCGTATTCCGCTACGCAACAATCGAACTACGTCTTCAACCGATCCTTCGAACTGTCCAAGAACACGCTCGATTCCGTCCTGCACAAGCTGTCAGTCGATCTGGCATCGATTCCGAGAATGGAGAATGTCCTGCTGGAATCGTATCGCCCTGCTGTGGAGCTGTTTCGACAGCTTCACGAACTGCGTCCCGATCACCAGCAGACAACCACGGAGTATCTCGCCAAGATCGAGCAGTTCTTCATGCAACTGGTCAATAGCAAGCAGTATCCGGAAGCCGAGAAGTACGTCAGGCAGTCGCAGCAGCTCGTCATGGAAGAACGGCAGCGACGGCCAGCCGATCTGGAATGGAAACTGGCCGAGGCACGCTACTACATCAATCATGCCTGGCTGCTGCGCCAGCAGGGAAAGGCAGAGCAGGCCCTGCCTCTGGAGAAAACAGCCTTGGCACAATTGGACCTGCTGAACAAGGAGATTCCCGCCAACCTGGATCTGCTCAAGCATTACAACGATCTGCTCCAGGGAGGCATCGCCGACGACATTGCCAGCAGCCAGGTCAAAGGGGACATTGCCATCCGTCAGCAGCACATCGACAATGCTGTGAAGAAGTACCGGCAGATCGTAGCCAACTGGGTCAAAATCAACGGCCTCAAGAAGGATGAACAATCCGCAGCCATGGTCATGAGCAGCCGCAAGAGCCTGGCCACGGTGCTCGTCGCCATCAACCAGATTGATGAAGCAGAGAAAATCTATCAGGAGATTCTCGAAAGCCTGCCGGGGCTTCAGCTCACCGACCGCGACCGGCTGGCCATGCACGCCCATGCGGAGATTGATCTGAGCGACATTGCCCGGCGACGGCAGGATTATCCGAAATCGGCGGAGCACCTGAAGCAGGCCACCGTAAGGAATCAATCCTTGCGGAAGTTCTACCCCAACGATCCGATCTTTCTCTATGACAGCTTCAGCATCCGCTACAAGGAAGCAGAGTTGCTGCACGATCAGGGTAGGCAATCCCAGGCTGTCGATGCCCTGCGTGCTACGTTGAAGGACATGACCAGTGTGGTGGAAAAGCGTCCGGAATACACTGCGCTCAGCGAACTCCGCAAGAACGCTGAGACCCTGCTGCATCGCTACGAAAACGAAGCCTCGCCGCCTCGGGGGAAGTGAACATGGCTGACCGCATTGATGCCATCAGTACCCGCTGGAGCCTGCTGCGGCTCGCTCACGCCGGCCATCCCGATACAGCCAAGGCTCGGCAGATGCTGGTGCTCCGCTATGCCTCCTCGGTTCGCAAGTATGTCGGGGCCATCGTCAGGAATCGTGATGAAGCCGATGAACTCGCCCAGGAAGTGGTGCTGCGGCTGATGCGGGGCGACTTCGCCGGGGCGGACCCCACCCGGGGCCGCTTTCGCGACTTCCTCAAGATTGCTGTCCGCAACATGGTTCACAATCACTGGGCCAAGCAAGGTCGGCGCAAGACCGAGTTGCTCGCCAGCGACCCGGTCAGCAGCGACACCCAGCGCGAAGAAGAATGGCTCGGTGCCTGGCAGAAGACTGTGCTCGACCATGCCCTCAGCACCTGCCGTGAGGAAGACAACCGCACCGGCAGTTCCGCCTACACCCTGCTCAAGCTGCGAATGGAATTCCCCGACGCCACTTCCGACGAAATGGCGGAAAAGTTCTCAGCCAAACTCAACACCACCATTAAGGCCGATGCCTGCCGACAGATGCTCCGCCGTGCCCGCTTCAAACTAGCCCAGGCGCTGGTGGAAGAGATCGAGAACGGGCTGGAGGAAGACACCCCGGCACGTGTACTCGAGGAACTGGCCGCCCTCGAGCTACTGGAACACGTGAAAGACTTCCTGCCAGCAGATTACGCGCTGACCGGCAAGTTGCAGGGGTGATGAGCAAGGGGCTTTGGCATCTGGTTCCCCTCTCCCCACCGGGGAGAGGGGTTAAGGGTGAGGGGGATCTTCTTCGACCTTCAAGTTGGTCATCTTCAAAACGATGGGCTTCGCCGTGACCATGCCCCCTCACCCCCGGCCCCTCTCCCCGGTGGGGAGATGGTGCTTGCCACTCTCGCCACCACCTCCGCCATCGTTGGTGCCGGATTGCACATTTCCGCTAGCGATGTCATCCTCACCCCACTGATACCACACGGAACGATCTGATCAAAGTCAGCCAGCCGTGTGCTTACGTTCAACGCAAAGCCGTGGTAGGTGACCCGCTGGCTCACCGCGATGCCGATGCTCGCCAGCTTGGCTTCGTACCCGGCCGGATGCTTCACCCATACCCCGGCGTAGCCCGGGCTGGGTCGACCGACGATGCCGAACTGGCCGACCACGTTCAGCAGCAGTTGCTCCAGTTCCCGCAGGAAATCACCCACCTTTACAGTCAGCGGGACAATGGGGTAACCGACAAGTTGCCCCGGACCGTGATAGGTCACGTCGCCGCCCCGTTCCACTTCATGCACTTCCCAGCCCAGCTGCTGATAGTGCTCCGTGGCATGCAGCAAACTGCTCGCCTTGGCAGAGCGGCCCAGCGTCAGGGTAGGGGGGTGTTCCAAAAGCAGCAGCGTGGGCGCACGGTCCCCCGCTGCTACTTCACGGTGATACCGCTTCTGCAGTTGCCAGGCCTCGGCATAAGGCACCGTGCCGGGGGTCTCAATAACTAGTTCAGGGGCGAACATCAGTTCTTGCTGAAGTCAGGAGGTGACTTGCGCTGGCGGAGGGGACTCTCCTCCGGCAAACGATGGGGCTTAACCGATTGCAGCAGCTCACACAGCCGCTTGACCCGCGGATGCACTTCCACCAGTTCCAGGAGCTCCTGTTTCCATTCTGGTGGAATGGGTAGTGCAAAGCTGACGACATCGACAACAGTACCTAGCGGTGCGGAACTCCGCACCAGGTTGATGAACTGCTCCCGGCCTTCGCCTTCCTCCGCCAGCCAGGGGAGCACATCGGCTTCCAGTTGCTTCCGCAATCCGGCGTCTTCCACTCCATGAATGTCAGGCAACAGCTTCACCTTCGCCTGCCGGTAGAGCGTGCTTGTGAGCAGTTCGTGCTCCAGTTCAATCCGGCACAGGCCACGCAACACCAGGTTGTACCGGCCATCGTCTAGCTTCTCATGCTCGTGAATAATGGTCAGGCAGCCGATGGTGTGGATGCCGAAGCTGCCTTCGTAGTTCTTGTCCCAGCCTTCGCGCGGCATCACCAGGCCAATGAGCTTGTCCTTCTGGAGGGCATCCTCCACCAGTTCCCGGTAGCGTGGCTCGAAGATGTGAAACCCCTTCAGGACGTGAGGCATCATGACGAAGTTCGGCAGCGGAAACAGCCGAGCCATGCCATCGAAACCATCAAGATGCAGAATGGGATTCATAAGGGTGTAGCTATGGGCAGTGCATCCAAGCTATGCGAGTCGTGTGTCATGGTTTGTGTGTACACGCTAACCATGGCAATTCACTGCTTAGCTACTGTTGCTATTGTCCTTAGCGTTGTACCTGTCGCGAGAGGCTTCGTCGAGACAGTTAACGCAGGATATCCACCCCGCCGATCGGCACAGTGCTGAGCGACATCGGCCGATGGATACCACCCGCCCCATACCAGTCATACACCCGCACCGCGATCACGTTTTTCTCACCCGGCTTCAGCAACCCGGCAGGTATGGCATGAGCAGTGCGATCCTCGAAGGCAGTCTTCTTGTTGGGAATGTCACCCCCGCTGCCAATCTTGGTTCCGTTGATGTAGATCTCATAGGCATCATCGACGCCTTCGGTGTTGAGATACCACTGCTCCCCTTTCCCATGCGGGGAGAGGGGCTGGGGGTAAGGGGGAACGTCCACAGCGAGGCGATACCACGCCCAGCCATCGAGCGCCGGATACCCCTGACCTTCCCAGTGGGCACCAATCTTGATCGGCTTCCACGCCTTATCATCAAACCCAGGCTTCTCCCAGCCCAGCTTCAGCCCCTCGTTTTTACCATCAGGCATGAACTGCCACGACTTAGTGACGAGATCAATCTTCTTCTCGTTCAACTTGGCCCGCATCCGGGCAATCGTTTCGGGCTTGAGGGCGTTGCGCGGTGGTGGGCCAGAGTCGAGATGCTTGAGGAACGTCTGTAACAACCACTTCCCCGCAGCGTTGGTATCACCTTTGTGGTTCAACGCACTAACCAGCAGCCGCCCTTTACCGACACGAGTTTCAAAGACGAGGCCATGCGTTTTCACTTCCTTGATATCGTGGTTATCCCACAGCATCAGAATGGGATCGATCTCTTCGAGATAGTTGATGTCGGGGATGACATCGGAGGCGAGGTCGAAGTGTTGATTCGCCGCGAAATATCTCGCCAATGCTCTCTTGCAACCATCACAATATTCAATGACATAAGGATGATGTTCATTCACGAAAGGGCCGCCACGCAAAAACCAGTGGCTTCGTAGCGGAAAGCTACCTGGCTTTCCATCAGACAAAAGAATAGCTCTGCCCCCTTTTTCTAAGAAGTCGATAGTGGCAGGATCGAGTCGTGAAACGATCCTGGATTGGCTGACGTAGTCTGACTTCAAAAGAAGAGGAGCTGGCCACGCTTTCTCTGACGGCTTCTTTTCCCGATGCCAACTCCAATTCCAGTCGTTATTTTTTTCAGGCCATTTCGCTTCCCCTAGATAGTTGATCAAGCCCATACTTGCCAGAGGAAAGTCACGCAGGACACTGACAACGTACCCGCCATTAGGCACTTCTTTGCGAAACGTTTGCATCTGATATTTCCGCATCTGCCATGCGTATTCGAGTGAATCCCAGTACAGAGACTCCTCATCCACCGGCCCTCCACAAACCCGCCCCATCCGTTCCAGCCACTTCCGGTTCGCATCAAAGAACCCAGGCACCCAGAAGGGATAGCCCCGTTCATCAAGACTCCACGCCTGCTTCGGGTCTGCTTTCGCTTTGGCAATTGCTTCCAGCATTGGCTTGGTCGGCACCCACGTGTCGGCGGCAATCGCTTCGCCCAGGCACAGCGGCTTGACGCCATACTTTGACGTGGCGATGTACTTCTTGAGCCGGTCCAGCGTGGCGACCCAGGTGTGGTTGTTGCCGTAGGGGTGGTCGTCGTAGAAGTCGAAGACGCGGTTCCACTCGATCCAGCTCGAATCATCAACGACAAGGCCGCCGCACATCTTCTTGCACTGGTCGTAGAGGGCCTGAATGACTTTGATGTCGGCACTGGGGCCGGTCTCGCAGGTCAGGCTACGCAGGATGACTGACGGATGGTTGCGGTCGAGCTGGTGAAACTCCTTGTACTCCTGCATTAGCTCCGCCTGGTACTGCGGCGTGAGCTTGGGATGCCAGGTGGGGTACTCGAGCCAGATGAGGATACCTTCCTCGTCAGCAATCTCGAGCAGCCGCTTGGAGGGCACCCACAGGCAACACTTCATGAGGTTGAAGCCCCAGCTCTTGATGAGCCGGATATCCTCCCGCCACTGCTTCTCGGTAGGGAGTGGGGCGAGCGACGGGGGATAGTAGCCCCAGTTCAGTACCCCACGGATGGAGAGCGGCTGGCCGTTGAGGAGGAACTGGTCACCTTTGGTTTCGATTGTGCGAAACCCCGATTTGACAATAACAACATCGCCAGAAGAAATCATAATCCTGAAGTTAAACGTCTCTGGCGTAGATGGTGTCCAGATTTTGAACGGTGGGAGTTGATCGATAGTTATCACACCATCTTCCACTGCACGAGTCGTCGGGTTTCCAAACGTGTAAGCACCCGAGTCGTCAGTTGATTTGTTGTACCATGATGCTGTGATAAATGAATACAAGTTACTTTGTTTGCCAATGACAGGAATGGTGATTCGTTGAGATTGAATTCCAATGCGGAGGTCATCAATGTACGTCTCCGGCACCTCAATCAACCTCACCCCCTGCCAGATCCCCCCGAAGTGGGGGGCGATGATGGGCAGGAAGCCCTGCGTGTTGTGCCCGACTTTCTCGTCCACCCGCACCTTGATGATATGCTTCCCCGCCTTCTTCATGTGATCCGTCACATCAAACCGAAACGGCGTCCACGCTCCGAGGTGTTCGCCCAGCTCCTTGTCATTCCAGTAGACCGTCGCATGCGTCGCCACCGCATCGAAGTGCAGCAGCAACCGCCGCCCCTTGGGTAACTCCGGCAACTCAATCGTCTTCTCGTACCAGCCGATGCCATCGAACTTCAGTCCCTCATGCGTCTCCCAATGCGTGGGCAGCGTGACGGTCTTGGTTTCCCCGGAGCCATCGCGATGAAACGTCCACTCGCCATTCAGGGAGGTGGTCTTGCGGGGAGTTACTTCTTGTGCTGAAACAACAGTTGTGAGCAACAGCAATGCAATATTGCCAAGCAGGGTGCGTGCCATGATCATCCTCATACATTACGCTGCTTACTCGTTCTCAGGCAATTCACCGAAGATGGAGCTGAGAACATCTTTGACGAAGACGATATGTCGCTTGTCGTCAATTGCATAGTAGACCGTGAGGAAATCAAATGACAAGCGATATACGGTCACCTGCATCTGAGGCAATTGATAGGCTGGTTCACCAGAAAACGGATCGTGTACAAGTATTGAACTCATCTTGCGATACGCTTGCAACAATCTCTCTCGTAGACCTTGTTCACCAGCCAACATCGCCCAATCCCGCAGTTTACGTCGGAGGGATTCGGCAAAACAGACGTAGAACAGCGCACCGTTGGATTGGCTCATGGGTTACTTCAGGATTTCTTCCAGTTCTGCCATGAGTGTTTTGCTGTCCACGCCGGTCTTCAGAATCTCTTCGCATTCATCGGGCGTCATCGTCATGACCTGCGACATTTCCTGCTTCAATTGCAGCCATTGACTACGAAACAAGTCACGCTCAGCAGTGACTTCTGCCAGCCGCTGTTGCAGTTGATGGAGGAGTGTGTGTGATTCCATGTGTTGCCCCTTCATTTTCTCGGATAATTCTAACACAACTTGATGCGCCATTGCAATTACACCTCCAGCATCAGCCGCTGCGGATCTTCAATGCATTCCTTTACCCGCACCAGGAACTGCACCGATTCCTTTCCATCAATGATGCGGTGATCATACGTGAAGGCGAGGTACATCATCGGGCGGATGACAATCTGGCCATCGACCACCACGGGCCGTTCCTTGATGCCATGCATGCCCAGAATGCCCGACTGGGGCGGGTTCAGAATCGGCGTAGCGAACAGCGAGCCGAAGACGCCACCATTGGTAATCGTAAACGTTCCGCCCTGCAGGTCGCTGACGGCGATCTTGCCATCGCGGGCCTTGACTGCCATCTCGCCGATCTGCTTTTCGATCTGGGCGAATGAGAGCTGATCGCAGTTGCGCACGATGGGCACCATCAGGCCCCGTTCGGTGCTGACGGCAATGCCGATGTCGTAGAAGTGCTGCAGTACCACTTCTTCACCGTCGATGCGGCCATTCACCAGCGGAAAGGCTTTCAGCCCTTCGACGACCGCTTTGACGAAGAACGACATGAAGCCGAGGTTGATGCCGTATCGTTCCTTGAACTTGTCCTTGAACTTGTTGCGAAGGGCCATCACGCCGGTCATGTCCACTTCGTTGAACGTGGTGAGTTGGGCGGTGGACTGCTGCGATTCGACCAGTCTCTGGGCGATGCGGGCCCGGATCATTGACATCTTCTGCCGGGTCTCCCGCAGCCCGGAAGAAGCTGGGGCACTAGCGACCGCTGGCACCTGGGTGGCAGCAGTCACGATCTGGCTGCCCGTGGGCTTGGCACTGGCAGCCTTGATGACGTCTTCCTTGATGATGCGGCCATCACGACCGGTACCGGTAATGCTGGCGGGATTCACCCCCTTCTCGGCTGCATGCAGGGCTGCAGCGGGGGAGAGCACAGGCTCTTTGCCTGCGGGAGCAGCCTTGGCGGGAGCTGCTGCGGGCGCAGCCGGTGCCGGGCTGGCAGCCTTGGCTGGTCCCGTGGCCTTTTCGTCCACCGTGGCCAGCAGTGTGCCGATGGGCACCTTGTTCCCCACCTGGGTGATGATCTTGAGCCGCCCTGCCTGAGTCGTCGGCAACTCCATCACCGCTTTGTCGGTTTCGAGCTCAACGATGTTTTCATCCGCCTGGACATAGTCGCCATCTGCTTTCAGCCACTTGGAAACAAGCGCTTCGGTGACTGATTCGCCGGCAGGTGGCACTTTGATCTCAACAGGCATGATGAACTCCGAGGGAAGATGGTAGGGCACGCTGTGCGTGCCTCACACTTGCTTGTACTGTCTGCAACCGTTGTCTGGCAGCGGTTACCATGGAATCTCATTCCGGTGTGGCACGCACAGCGTGCCTTACCACCCCCTCCAACTCCCCCTTATCCAAGGGGGAGAGCAAAGGGCTACTTCTTCTTGAACACCAGTTGCGAGGCCTTCACCACGTGGGGCAGCGTGCCTTCAATGGCGGTCTCGACCAGTTCCTTCTGTTCCTTCTGATGCACCTTCTCCGAGCCCACACTGGGGCTGGCAGAGGCGTCGCGAGTACAGTATGTCACCGTGTAACCCATCTCGCGCAGACGTGGCTCGACAAAGAACCAGGCACCGTTGTTCATGGCTTCTTCCTGCACCCAGGCAATCTCCTTCGCCTGGTAGCGGTTGAGGGCCTTCTTTACCAGCACCTCGTGGAAGGGATACAGTTGTTCGATGCGAATGATCGCGACCTCGGCCTGTTTCTTGGCTTCCTCGCGAGCCTTGACCAGATCATAATAGACCTTGCCGGAGCAGAGCAGCACCCGCTGGACCGTCGCAGGATCAGCGATGGACGCATCATCGATCACTTCCTGGAAGCCACCGCTGGTGAACTCCTCGTGTGCGGACGTTGCAGCGGGCAGACGCAGGAGCGACTTCGGCGTCATCACGATCAGCGGCTTGCGGAAGCCCCGCTTCATCTGGCGGCGTAGCATATGGAAGTGCTGGGCTGGAGTCGTCGGCTGGCAGACCTGGATGTTGTTATCGCCACAGCACTGCAGGAACCGTTCCAGCCGGGCGCTCGAGTGCTCCGGCCCCTGACCTTCCATGCCGTGAGGCAGCAGCATCACGAGGCCGCTGGCCCGTCGCCACTTGCTTTCACTGCTGGTGACGAACTGATCGAGGATGATCTGGGCACCATTGACGAAGTCGCCGAACTGGGCTTCCCACACCACCAGGGTAGTCGGGTCATCCAGCGAGAAGCCATACTCGAAGCCGACAACAGCTGCTTCACTGAGCAGGCTGTCGTACACGCTCATGGTCGCTTCCTGATTGGGCATCAGGTTGTTGACCGGCAGGTAGGTTTCGTTATTGCGGGCATCACACCACACTGCATGGCGATGGGTAAAGGTGCCACGTCGCACATCTTGTCCGGTGAGGCGGACGCGGTGGCCTTCCTTCAGCAGCGTGCCGTAGGCCAGCATCTCGGCAAAGCCCCAGTAGATGGGTTCCTTCCGGGCAAACTGCTCGGCCCGTTCAGCAATCTGCTTGCCCAGCAGCCGGTGCGGCTGGAAGCCTTCGGGGATGGTGTTCAGCACGCGAGCCACTTCCTCGAAGACCTCTGGCTTCACAGCGGTGGTGATCTCGCCGAACATCTCCTTGGGCTTGAGGTTCTCCCATCGGCCGCCGAAGCCTGGCATGTAACGGGTCGTCGGTGGTGTGTTGATGAGTGCCTGCTTTTCGGCGGTCAGCTTCTCATTGAATTCTTTTTCCGTCTCCGCCACCGTGCGTTTGCTGAGGTCGCCACTCTTGGCCAGCTTGTCGCCATAGAGTTGGGCGATGGGCTTGTGCTCCTTGATTTTGGAGTACATCACCGGCAGCGTATAGGTCGGATCGTCCGTCTCGTTGTGACCGTTCTTGCGGTAGCCGATGAGGTCGATCATCACATCACGCTGGAACTTCTGCCGGAACTCGACTGCCAGTTCCGCAGCGTACACGCAGGCTTCGGGGTCTTCCGCATTCACATGCAGCACCGGGGCTTCGATGATCTTGCCGACATCGGTGCAGTAGGTGGTGGAACGGGCATCGCTCGGCTTGGTGGTGAAGCCAACTTGGTTGTTGACCACGAGGTGAAGCGTGCCGCCCGTCTTGAAGCCCTGCAACTGGCTCATGCTGAGCGTTTCGGTGACGATACCCTGCCCGGCAAAGGCAGCGTCGCCGTGCATCAACAGGGGAATGACGCGTTTGCGTTCAGTGTCACCCTTGAGCCGCTGCTTGGCCCGTACCCGGCCTTCTACCACCGGGTTCACCGCTTCCAGGTGACTGGGGTTTGGCGTCAGGGTCAGGTGAATCTTGTTGCCTTTGGTCGTCTCGTGATCGTACGAGTAGCCGAGGTGATACTTCACATCGCCATCCTCAGCGACGGCCCCGGTGTTCACAATGTCTTCGAACTCAGCAAACATCCCCTGGTAAGGCATGCGGAGGATATTGCACAGCACATTCAGTCGGCCACGGTGAGGCATGCCGATCACGATCTCGTCGCTGCCGGTGTCGCTGGCCTTTTCGATCATGGCGTCGAGCACGGGGATCATCGTGTCGCAGCCTTCCAGGCCAAACCGCTTCTTGCCCTGGTAGTTGGTGGCCAGGAAGCGTTCAAAGATGTCGGCGTAGTAGAGCTTGCGGAGGATGCGCAGCTGCTGTTCCTGGTCGAAGCTGGGGCGGTTGCGGTGTGGCTCCATCTTCTCCTGGAACCAGCGACGAATTTCAGGGTCCTGGATGTGCATGTACTCGACGCCGAGCGTGCCGCAGTAGGTCTCTTTCAAAGCATCGATCAGCTCACGCAGCGTGCCGGATGGCAGGCCGTAGAAGGGGATGCCTTCCAGGTGAGTATCGAGATCAGCTTCCGTGTAGCCGAACTGGGCAAGTTCCAGGAAGCGATGGGTCTGCGGTTGGGGATCAAGCGGATTCAGATGGGCGGACAGGTGCCCCCAGCAGCGGTAGGCATCGACCAGGTCAAAGAGACCCGTGGGAACGATCGGCGGAGCAACGGCTACGTCCCGATGAGCGCGATCATTGGCAAGATGGAATCCTTCAAAAAAAGCCTGCCAGTGACTATCCACTGACTGGGCGGTGCGTTGCCAACGCTGGTACTGTTCGTCGATGACATCCAAGTTCCATCTGGACGCAAACGTCGAAGCGCTCATATATGTAAAGCCCGCGGGAGGGTGGAGATAAATTGACTGGTAGTATAGGGAATTCCCCGGGGTAACAGTAGGGGGGTAGAGGCAGGTAAAGAGGTCAACACAGCATAGAAGTTGATTGGAAATAGTGAAATGTGCAATATCTGTTCCTCCCCTTTAAAAGGGGAGGTTAGGAGGGGTAGCACAATGCAATTGCACGTGCCCGAGCGGCCTCACTCACTTGCCAACCTGCTGTGTCCCTACCGTCAAAACGACGGTGCAGTCAATCCACGCTGCTTCATGAAGACACAGATGGCGATGTAGATCAGCAGCCCCGAAGCCAGCGCGTTCGGCCAGATGGCATTTGTATTCCGCACAGTGATAGAGTTTTTTGAGAAATCAATGTCAGTCTCGATCTCAACAGCTAGGCCGGTACCGATCTCAGTTGGTGTATGATTATCAGAGTAATACTCGGACACGACCCGATCCTGTTCATTGAGCACTCGCCAGTGATAATAGTATTTTTGGGGGTACCACCTCTCGGGGTGCCAATTCCTGCTTGAAAGCCATTGCAAAATCGGCTTGAAAGACAATGGCCAATCATAATCGGCATCTACACACAGATGCAACTCATTCGGCGAAACGTACTTGACACTGGGGAAAAATGCCTTGTTATTAATCCGAACGCCGTGTGAGATTTGAACTAGTTCATCACTGTTCCATCGCCATCGACTCAGCGTGCAGTTAGATTTATTGTTCGCCATTTGTTGTTCACTGTCATGAATAAGCATGATGGTGTTGTTGTCGAGAAAGCAAAATGACTCCGCTGTTCTGGGTATTTGATGCGTGTTGAGTTTCTTTCCAGTTTCCCATTCAACCAGGTGGAAAGTGCGTGTATGCCAATCGATATAGCCAACATGATTGCCATCGGGAGAGAAGAAGAGATTGGATACACTTCCGCAGGGAATCGTGCGTTTTGTGCGGGACTTTAGGTCATATAGAGCCAGGTCGTCTGCTGCTGCGAACGCAATTCGGTCGCCATCCCCATCTATTTTGCCATGTGGACTGAAATCGATGGAGAAACGCTGCAGTATTTCGCCGTTGTTGGGATCGAGCATCAAATAGTGGAATTTGAAGCCATCCTTTTCACGAACATAGTCGGAGCAGAGAATCGCATTGCCACGGTATTTCGTCAAACCAGTGCTTGAGCCGAAGTAATGAAACTGTCCAAGTGACGGCGGTAAATTTAGCGGTAACCTGGCTGTGACATGATGATTTCTTCCAGACCGTGTCTCGATCCACCACTCTCGACGGTCAGGCGTACCGACCAGCAAGCTCCATTCCTTCTTTACCGCGTTGTATCTATCGAAGCTGGCTGGCCCTTGATGTGTCCACCGCATCACCGGCTCGCTGAGCCATTGATACATCACAAAGGTGACCACCCCGGAAAGCAACAAAGCCAGGAGATGCCAGCGTCGTTTCATCGCCCGCGTTCCGCCATTTACGAACTAGTGGAGCATGAGGAATTCAAGGAGAATGCGTCCAACTATTGTAACAGATCGTGCCACACACAAGCCCAATGTTCTCCCCTCTCCCCACCGGGGAGAGGGGCCGGGGGTGAGGGGGCTCTCTCGAGGCAACGCCCATCATTCTGACATTTCCCTAACTGTACACTTGTCAGTTCGCTACTGCTCACGCTACTGTTTAGATAGACACTACCACCACTATGGAGACAAGTCATGCCCCTTCTCACCACCGACTGGCACATCCCCGGCCTCCTGCCTCAGAACGAACTCGTCCTCCTCGACGGCCTTTCCGGCGTCGGCAAGTCCCTCCTCGCCGCTCATCTCGCAGCCCGCTTCTCCAAGGTCGACGGCCAGAAGGTCGTCTACTTCTACACCAGCGAGCAGGGCGATGCCTCCGGCCAGTTCCTCGCCGCCAACGAGCCGAATTTTGATAACTGCTACTCTCACCACCTCGATCCAGATGTCGTTGAACCCGGCGACACGCCCTTCTGCATGCTCGAACCGATGGTCCTCTGCGTCCGCAACTTCCTTGACGAACACAAACCCACCATCCTCTTCCTCGATGGCTTCGACGACATCCTCAGTGCTGGCCCCGATCTGAGCCCCTATGAAGCCTGCAAACTCTGGCGGCAACTCAAAAGCTATGCGATTGAGTACCGCTGTACCATCGTGATTCTCCGTCACAAAGGCATGCACGACAGCCGACTCTCCGGCAACGTCTCCCGCACCGCGCAGCGTATCGCCCGCTTCGGCATGACGATGCACTGGCACCCCACCGACCCCGCCAAACGCATCATCACTATCGCACGCTACCAGTTCGGCCCGACTGGCACCCAGTTCCACATGACCATCGATGCCGAGTCCAAGGTCGGTCTGCGGCTCGCTCACCACAGCCAGCACGTGCCACCCGCCAACAAAGTCCGTACCTGGCAGACCAACCCGCTTACTGAAAAGATGGAAAAGGCAGCCATGAGCCTTGCCTCCCGCTACATGGCTGACAGCCCTATGTCAATCAAGGAGGTGAAAGAGCTCATGACCACCCACGGCATTCCCGGCAGGGTCTTCCACAAGATGCTGACCCGAGGCAACTTCGGCCTGCGTCTCGACACCGACAACAACCAGTGCCTGCTCACGCCACCAGGCTACGACGAAAACAACGGCCCCCAGCAACCGAGCAAGGCTAAGGTGATCTCCACCTTTCCGATGCCCAAACTGGTGAAGCCTTACACCAACCTCGCCGAGATCCAGATGTCCCCGCTCGATATCAACCTTGCGGAGAATCGACGTAACGCCATGAACCACAACAACATCCAGCGCGCAGCAACCTGAGAATGTAGACATGAGTATTTAGCCCCCGGCTCTTCAAGCCGGGGGCGGGACCACGCAAATGTTTGTCATCACTTGCTACCATGACTGTTGTCATTACTTGTCACAACGGGACATCATGATGGGCTGCGCCTACGGGAAGAGGGGGCAATCAATGCGGCCAATTGGAACGATCAGCAAGAAGTTGCTTGAGGTGCAGTTGCAGCGATTCCTGCTGGTTCAGGATGGGCAGCGTCTTCACCGTTACTCCAGGCCGCAGGCGTTCCTTCAGGTACTCTTTCAGCCTGCTTCGCTGCAGGGGAGATGAATGCATCAGGTAATGCACCCAGGCCCAGACTTCCTGATAGTCCACCACACTCATCTGGCTGACATCCTTGAGGGCTTCCAAGCGCGGTAGATCGCTTCGCCAGGTGCCGGCCTGCACAGCAGGTTCCATGGCATCGAGCACACGGCGGTGCCTGCCCTGTGCCGCCAGGCCCACTTCGAAGTACATGGCCAGCCCTTCGTCAAGCCAGAGAGGTACATCGTGCAGGATGCCATGCAGCGTCGCATGGGTGAGTTCATGCCGCAGGTCGTCCTGGATACGGTCGCCCCAATAGCAAAGCACCTGCAGTTGGTCCTGTTTGAGAGGTGAACTGCTGGGCCGCTTGACGAACAGGGCTCGCCGATTGGGAATGTCCTTGAATTCGAAGTGGATGTACTCTTCGTATTTGAGCTTGTCGGAGAAGAGATAGATGTGAATGAGCTTGTCGCTCACCGGCAGTTCCAGTGTCCGGCAGACCTGCTCCGGGAAAGTGGAGAGTTCCAGGAAGAGTGGATGGCTCTCACTCACCTCAGCATCGGTGTGGATGATCAGGTTGCCTTTGCGGAAATCGCGACCAGTGGGTAGGGCGACAGCTTCCACCGCTGGTCGTTCCAGCAGGTGTTGGCAGCCAGCAAGGCTGAGCAGTAAAAGAGGAAGCAGGCGCATCATGCGCAAGGAAAGTACCCGAAGAGCCGTCTGCTGGCTAGGTCAATGGTTGCTGTGTTGCAGGCCCAGACCCCACTCAACCTCCCCTTGTTAAGGGGAGGAGTCAGGCAACATTACTTGCTGGCACCAATGCAGTAGAGCTTGTCGTAACCACGCAGGTAGATGCGGCCGTTGGCGATGATGGGCGAGGCGGAGATCTGGTCAGGGAGCTTGTTCTCACTCAGCTTCTTGAACTCCTTGCCGGCTTGAAACACGCTGACCACGCCATCGCGAGCGGTGCAGTAGATCTTGCCATCAGCATACACAGGTGAGGCACGGTAGCGGGCCGAGTGGATACGCTGGTTGTAGTATTCCTTGCCAGTCTCAGCATCGAGACAGATGAGCACGCCATTCTCTCGGCAGAGGTAGACGAGGCCATCGTGAACCAGGGGACAGGGGACATCAGGTGTTTCCTTGGTTCGCCGCCATTGTTCATAGGGGCTGCCCGGTTCGACCTTACCCTGGGCGTTGGGCTTCAACGCCACGACAGGGCCGTTCTTCGCCGTGGGCACAATAATGAGATCGGGTGTAACAACAGGGGAAGCGACGAATCGGAGGTACGCGTTGTACTTCTCTTTGGGATTGAGTCCGCCGAGCCGCCAGATTTCGCCGCCATCTTTCAGGTGGTGCGCTGTGGTGTAGTCGTTGCCATGAATGACGAGGTAGGCCTGATCGCCCTTCTTCCAGAGTTGGGGGGAAGCATACGAATGCTCATTCTCACTGTGCCCGTCGCTGGGGCGTTTGATGACCCAGTCAACACTACCGGTTGCAGCGTTGAGGCAAATGACCTGCTGCATATTAGTGTCCAGACGATGCCAGTAGAGCTTGCCCTCGTGATAGACCGGCGTGGCGGTATGGCCGAACTGGATGTTGAACTTGCCAAAGCGTTCCTGGGCATCGAACTTCCAGATTTGCTTGCCTTCGAAATCGTAGCAGGCAAACTCCCCAGTGCCGACGAAGACATAGACATGCTTACCATCGGTGCAGGGGGAAGCTGAGGCACTGTTGCCTTCGTCGGTACGGGCCCGTCGGCTCTTCTGCGTGCTGACCAGTTTGGACCAGACTTCCTTTCCTTCCGTATTCAGACACAGCAGCGTCATACCGTCCTTGGATTCGCTGGTGAGGAAGATCCTGTCGCCCCAGATGATGGGGGTGGCACCGCCCATGCCCGGCAGAGCGACCGACCACAGCAGGTTCTTCGTCTCCGACCACTCGCTCGGCACGTTCTTTTCCAGGCTGATGCCATCACCGTGAACACCTCGCCATTGAGGCCAGTTGTCAGCTTGGAGCGAAACCAGGAGCAGACTCGAGCACAAGAGGACGGCAACCGTGCGGATCATGAACTCACCTGTAGCAGTCGAGATGGAGGTGTGAAGCTGGGGGTGGGAATACGGGCATGGACTGATTCTAGCTGCCCGCAAGGAGAGTTACAACAGTGTTCAGCGAAGTCTCGCCCCGGCATCATCGCATCAGCACAGGTTAAGTGAAAACGCTATCATTCGCGATGAAAAATCACCCACAACTGTGTCCTTTCTGGACACCCCTAATGAATTAGGCTATAAACGAAGAAGTCATCCACTCGTTCCCAGCACATCTCTTTTACGATGTGGATGTGTCACGTCTCTTGCGAGCAAGAATCCTCTCCACATCTTCGAGGTGAAGCTATGCAATGGGTGCCGTTTACCGTGTTGAACCAGCGCGCTGGTCATAAGGAATGTCGCGGCATGCTCTATGACGAGGTGTCGCTGCTGCGTCTCGAATATCAACTCGATCCGCACGATGAGCAGCATCGGGCCGAGATGAAGCAGGTCAGCATTCCCGTTGGTGACATTCTGTCAGTCTACCTGATGAAAGGCTGGCTGAAATCGAACTGGGTGGGTGTCAAGATCGTGATGCAGATGACCAAGCCCGAACGCTTCAAGGACATACCCGGCTTCCAGCAGGGAAGGCTGGAACTGAGCGTCAGCAAAGCCAATGCTCCACTGGCCGAAGCGTTTGTCTATGGCCTCTATGGCAACGGCCTGGCAACCCCGGCTTAGCGTTCCTTCCCGATGAGGTTGGATTTCATTATGGTCATACCCTCTGGGTTGATAGGCTAGGAAACAAGTGTTTCAATCCTGAGGGAGTATCAGCATGAATATCGTCGACTTGATTAAGAACAATCTCTCTGGCTCGGTGCTGGGTCAGCTGGGCTCACTCATTGGTGCCAGTCCGGAACAGACCAAGGCAGCAGCAGATGCGTCAGTACCAGTCATCCTGGCTGGCATGGGCAAAGCGGCGAGCTCCAAGGATGGTGCGGAGAGGCTCTCGGAAATCCTCGCCAAGCTGGATCCCAGCATGGTGGACAATATGGGGGGGATGTTTACCGGCGATAATGCCGGCAAGGTGGAAGAGCAGGGCGGGGGCATGCTCGACAAAACCCTGGGTGGCGGCGTGCTCGGCAGCCTGGGGGATATCCTCGGTAAATTCAGCGGTCTGGGCGGCGGCATCATCAAGAAACTGCTCACCTACCTGTTACCCCTCATCCTCGGCACCATTGCCAAACAACTGGGCGGCAAGACTTCCGCGCAGGGCCTCACGCAGTTCTTCAGCGAGCAGGAGAGTAACATCAGTAGTGCCATGCCTGCCGGCTTGTCGCTGGGCATCATACCAGGCTTGGGCGATGTGGGTGCCAGTGTGCAGAAGGCTGCGGACACCATGAAGTCAGGCGCGAGCCAGCTTACCTGGGTCCTGCCGATCATGCTCCTGGCATTGGGCATTGTTCTCTGGTTCTACTTCAAACCGGATGAACCGACAAAGATGCCACCTAATCCTGAAATTGCCAAAGCCATCAACCAGTCGATCACAGGTAGTCTCGAAGGTGATATCAAGGGGTTCTTTGACTCTGCTACCAAGACATTCACGGACATCAAAGACGCAGCCAGTGCGGAAGCAGCACTGCCCACGTTGAAGGACCTCGACAGCAAGGTCGCAGGCTTCAAGAAGGGATACAGCATGGTGCCGGAAGCTGGCAAGGGCGCCATCAAGGCCCTGCTGACGGATGGCATCAGCAAGCTGAAGACGCTGGTCGACAAGCTGCTGGCCATGCCCGGCGTGGGTGAGAAGCTCAAGCCAGTGGTCGAACCACTGATGACTAAGCTTGCAGCGATTACGGGCTGATCGCTACGTCAATCAACCCCGCAAGGGGTGACCGGGAAGTAGCTGGCAGCGTGAGCTGCCAGTATCGAAATCTCGAGAATGAGAGCCCCGGATGGGGCGATTGGAATGAGCGTCTTGCTCCAATCGCCCCATCCGGGGCTCTTTTCATTATAAATCTGAGAAACTGGCAGCTGGCGCAGCCAGCTACTGCCCGGTCGCCCTCTTCGAGGGCTGCAATCTACTTGCTCGGAGCCTTGGCTGGTGGAGCAGCTTTCCCCGGGCCTTTGTTAACTGCCTTGGTGAGAATCTTTTCGATACGTGCCAGGCGGGCCTTGTCGACTGCCAGGGTATAGTGGGCGAAATCGACGCCGGGGCCGATATCAAGGATACACTCGGTCTTGCCTTCGTTCATGGCTCGTTCGAGTTCACGAACGATGTCCTCTTCCTTGGCGACATATTCATTGATCTTGTAGATGGTGCCGGTGCCCTGCTTTTCCACCTTGAACATGATGTACTTCTTCGCCTGCTCTTCGCTCACTACCCGTGGCTTGCTGTCATTCTTGGGATTATTGGGCAGCTTCATCACCTTTTCCATGACTGACATGGTGGTGGCGAGGATGAAGAACACCAGCAGCACCAGGCACACATCGATGAGCGGATTCATATCGATGTTATTGTCGTCTGCATCGTGAATGACTTCATTTTCGATGGCTTCGACTACCTCAGCTACTTCGGAGAAGTGAGGGTGCTTTTCCAGTTTCAGCCACTTGGAATCGCCGGGGCCTTTCACTTCATCAGTGATGGCATAGACGCCATCCTTCATGCCCTCAACGATCTGTTCCGAGGTGAGGGGCACAGGAATGGGATTGGGCGAACCTTCATGTCGAAGACGCCAGGCCATGAGGAGTCTCCTTATTCGTTGGAGGCGTTTGCAGTGCCGCCTGTCTTGGGGCCCACCTTGGCGGTGTAGTCTTTAATGCCCATGGCTTCCAGGCCCATCATCAGGGTCTGAACCCTTTCGAACGGGATAGTCGATTCCACCTGCAGGATCACCTTGATGCCCGTGCCCCGGTTGGCTTTCTCCGCCTTCACCTTCTCCAGTACATCTTTCTCGGTGTACTTTTCGGTGTAGTTGTCCAGGAAATGGTAGGTGATGCTGCGTTTTTCAGGATCATCCGGATCGATGCGAACACTGATGTTCACATTACCCTGGCTGTCCGTGATTTCAGCCGTCTCGGTATGAGGAATCTTGAACGGGGCGGCTGTGATGAGGTTCTGTGCCGTCATCATGAAGAAGACGAGCAGCACCATGCTGATATCAATCAGCGGGATCATATCGACTTCGTCATCCTCTTCGACAGGCGGTCCTTTGGGGCCAAAGTCGATGTCGATGGGTTGCAAAGCCTCTGCGACATCTTCGGCCGTGGGCAGGTCGCTGCGGCCGAAGTAGGGAGTGAAAAGGGGATGGGCGTCGAGATGTTCCCAGGCGGGAGCACCGGGCGTACGCACACAGTCACGCCCCAGCAGGCGACCTTCCTGAATCCAGTCGCAGATGACGGTATAAGGCACCCCACGGTAAACCGTGTTGGGCTGCACCAGCCAGACATTGAAGAAACGAGGCGTGTCAGCGGCCATGGATCATGCCAGTCGATGAGTGAATGGTCAGACGATTCTTAACGCACAACCTGGGCAGCCATGGGCCGGCCACCAGTTGCTACAGGGGCAGAAGCCTGCATGGGAGGAGTCGTCTTGGCAGCCTGGGTCAGAAGGAGCAGCTTCTGGCCGGCGTTTTCCATCTTCACTTCGTACTTGTGAATCCACGCCTTGCAGAGCGTGTGGGTGAATACCAGGGGAATAGCAGTGAGCAGACCAAGCATCGTGGCGAAGAGGGCCAGACCGATTTCCGCGGACGCCTGGGCCTGACCACCAGTACCCTTCTCACTTGCTTCACCCAGAGCCGAGAAGGTGCCGATCATCGAGATGATCGTAAAGAGCAGCCCGACCATCGTGGCAATCTTCGCAAACGCCAGAATGGTGGGGAGCAGGAAGTTCAAGGCAGGAAGAATCTCCAGCTTGACGGCGTTGGCCATCGCCTTGCGCATGGCAGCAAGACCATCACGCTGCTTTTCCAGGGCAGCGACAAACAGCGTGCTGGGAATGTACTCGTTCTTGGGCTGGGCCTTGCAGAACTTCATCGCCCCATCGATGCCTTCCTTGTTCAGGATTTCCTGGAACTTGGGCAGAAACATGTTGAGGTCGGTCTTGGCGTTGTAATTCAGCCAGAGGCGCCAGACGACCAGCACTGCGCCGATAAAGGTCATGGTAAAGAGCACGACCGCGAAGAGCGTATCGTGGGTGACAAACTTGATGAAGGCGCTCTCGGCGAACAGAAACGAAGTCAGCATCGGGTACGATTCCAACACGGTGACTGAAGGGGACTACAGAGGTTCCACTATCCTATCTTACCAGTGGCCGACTGCAATCATTTAGCTGATTTTTATCAGGGTTCTCGTTAGAGTAGCTTCATGAATGCTGTCTATGCAATGACTGAGAATGCCAGCCGGGGCCGACGGTATGCGGAGCCGGCTCATCCCTATCGCGGGCTGTTTCAGCGTGACCGGGATCGCATCCTTCATGCCGCTGCCTTCCGGCGCCTGACTGCCAAGACGCAGGTGCTGCTGGCCGGGACGAACGATCATCACCGCACTCGTCTGACGCATACGCTGGAAGTGGCTCAGGTCAGTCGGACTATCGCCAGGCAACTGGGGCTGAACGAGGAACTGACCGAAGCCATCGCCCTGGCTCATGATCTGGGGCATCCACCCTTTGGCCATGCCGGGGAAGCTGCGCTGGACGCCTGCCTCACCGAGGCAGGCGGCTTCGAGCACAACTGGCAGGGGTTGCGGATTGTGGAAGAACTGGAGCAGCGCTATCCACGCTGGCCGGGACTGAACCTCACCTGGGAAGTGCGGGAATCTCTGGCGTTTCACAGCAAGAGGCCGCACGTGCCTGCGGTCGCGGAGTACCGTGTGGGCATCCTGCAACCCACACTGGAAGCACAGGTAGTGGATGCAGCGGATAGTGTGGTTTATGACACTCACGATATCGATGATGCCTTCGGCATGAAGCTCATCAGATTAAGTGATGTCAGGGCGTTGAAGCTCTGGAGTGACGCGGAAGCCAGCCTGGTGAAGGAATATGGAGAGTTGCCTGTCAGCCGACTGGTACCCTCAGTATTGCGGATGGTGCTGGCCCGCCGGGAACAGGCAATGCTGGCCGCTACCAGAGAACGTATTCAGGACGCGCGGGTGACTTCTGTCGATGAAGTGAAGCAGCAACGTGACACGCTGGTGGAAGAAGGGGCAAGCATGGAACCTTTAATTAAGGAATGGCGTCAGTTCCTCCATGCGAAGGTCTATCGGCATGCAGCTGTGCTGCAGATGGCGGAGAGAGGCAGGAAGATCGTTCAGGGGTTATTTAACGCTTATGCCAGCGAACCTGCACGCATGCCTGCTTATCATGCAGAACGGGCCAGCTTCCTTCCCACCAAGCGTGCCGTGGGTGACTATTTAGCAGGCATGACCGACCGACTTGCTGTAATTGAGTACAGTCAACTATTCCAATCTGATGAAAAATCGGATAGGATGGAAACATTATCGTAATAGCCGACGTTTCCTCGACTCGCCGTTGCGCTATTACCGCAGGCCCTCCGAAGCGGAATTGCCCAAAAGCGATTCTGGCGAACCCGGTCTGTACCATCATCAGGAGTAGCTCATGCAATTCGGAACGCCCCCAAACAACAATAGTTCCTTTCTCCTGTGGGTGCTGCGTGGCATCTTCATCATTCTCACACTGGGCGTAGCCACCAGCATCTCCCTGACAGGGACGACCAAGCTGGAAGGTGCCCAGATTGGTTCAGTTGGCCCCTGGACTCCTGCCGTCTTTTTCATTGGCATTCTGCTGGGCGTGGTGGCCATCATCGCACTGGACATCTTTACCAAGAACAAGCAGATCACGTCGCTCTCAGCGATTTACTTCGGTTTGATGCTGGGGCTGCTGTTTGGCGACTTGTTCAGCCGGGCGATCCAGCCCATCATTGAAACTGAATACTCGAAGTGGCTGCTGACCCCCCTGCGCATCCTGATTACCCTGTTTTTCTGTTACATCTGTGTCAGCACGCTTTTCCAGACGAAAGATGATTTCCGGTTCATCATCCCCTACGTGGAATTTTCCAAACAGATCAAGGGCAGTCGGGCCCTGCTTCTGGATACCAGCGTCATTATCGATGGCCGCATTGCCGATATCTGCGATACGAGGATTATCGATACGCGCCTGATCGTGCCGCGGTTTGTACTGCAGGAACTGCAGAACATCGCCGACTCCAGCGACAAGCTCCGGCGGAATCGTGGTCGGCGGGGCATGGATATGCTCAAGCGTATGCAGACCAACCCCAAGGTTGATCTGCAGATTCATGAGGGCAATATCCCTGAACTGCAGGATGTGCACGAGGTCGATCAGCGGTTGGTGGTCCTTGCCAAGACGCTCAGCGCCCGGGTCGTGACCAACGACTATAACCTGAACAAGGTGGCACAACTGCAGGGCGTCGAGGTGATCAACATCAACGATCTGGCCAACGCGATGAAATCGGTCGCGCTGCCCGGGGAGGTGCTGAAGGTCAAGCTCATCAAGGCGGGCGACCAGATCGGCCAGGGTGTCGGCTATCTCGATGATGGCACCATGGTGGTGGTCGAACAGGGAAGGGCACTGATCGGTCAGGACATCAACATGACCGTGACCAGCGTGCTGCAGACCTCCGCCGGGCGCATGATCTTCGGCCGGGCTGATGGCAAGTCCGGGATGTCCTCCACCTCGCACCAGCCCCTCGCCGGCACCGGAGATCAGCCCAAGCTGGCACAGGATAGCAAGTAACGCACCAGGACGATACCCATGCCCGCAGGACGCATTGCCTTCACTCTGATACTGCTCAGCAGTACCCTGCTTCTTGCCCAGGATAAAAAGTCAGGTAATGTTCCGCCTGCCGCCACTGGTGGTGGCAGCACAGGCAACAACTCAGCTGCAGCCAACACCGGTGACGATGTCTCTTCCGTCAAACGGGTGCTTGCAGCACGCACAGAATATCAGGCTTCACTCGAAGAGTTACGAGCTCAATATCTTCGCACCGGCGACTTTGAACGGGTCCGCTGGGTGGAAGAGGAACTTCTTGCATTCCATCGCATCTCCAAGCGGGCCTATCGCCTGGATCTGGATGTGCCCCCTCCCACGCTCAGTCCCAATCAGAACATCAGCGAAGCCAATGAACTCTTCCGCCGGTCTATTGCTTTCAAGACCAAGGGCTGGGGTTCAGAACTCGATGACAACTACCGTCGTGCCGAACTGCTGCTGCAGCAACTGATCAATCTCTATCCGCAGAGTGACAAGCTTTCCGAGGCGGCATTCCATCTCGGTGAGATCTATGAAAGCAGGGCTTTCAAGCAGTTCCGCCGGGCAGCTATCTACTATGAACGCAGCTTTCAGTGGAGCCCGCAGACGACCAACGAAGCACGCCTGCGTGCTGCTCGTCTCTATGATCGAACACTGAACGACAGCAGCCGGGCAGTGCAGTTGTACCGGGAGGAAATCAATCACACAGCTGATCCCCGCCGACTGGAAGAAGCACGCCGCCGACTGCACGAGTTGGGTTCGACACCTCCGTAATCTGTAGTCAGTAGCAAGTAGCAAGTAGGAATCATCTGCCCGAATGAAGGGAGTGAGTTTTGTTCCTGAATTCTGACTCCTGACTTCTGACTCTTGCTACTTGCTCCATCTCCCTCCTTGTGCTCTACTCAATGCATGAAGAAGCTCTGGTGGTTTCTGCAGGCGTTGGTGCTGGTCATGGTTGCCAGCGCGGTGCTCTACTGGCCGACCAGACCGGTGTGGGAAATACAGTCAACGCAACAAAGCTGGTTGCTGGGCTTCAATGCCGGCGGTGACAGGCTTTTGCTTGCAACTCCAGTAGCAGACGCACCAATCGATATGGTGCAGGTCGATGTTGCCACGGGGAAAGTCTGCGAGACGTTCCCCATTCACTGTGATTCGAACTGGCAGGTGCGGCAGATATTCTCCATCAACCATGGCTCGCAAGTCTTCGTGTTGCGCGAGTATCTCGATCCAATGGCTGTTCAGACGTGGGGGCAGGACGACAACGCCAGGCTCTCCAGCGATCACATGGCTTACGAGACCCTGGATACCAGCGGTAACAGTGTAGCAGGGCCATTTCAGTTTCAAGGCAACTACGATCCCCAGATATCGCCAGACGGTAAATGGATATGGTCATCCAGCGATACGGTGCCCAACAAACAACAACTCATCGAAGTAGCTACAGGCACCATCGTTCGCAGTTTCCAGGAAACCGCGACGCTGCGCCCCCTCTGGAATCCCTGCTTTGCCCCGGACGGCAGCGCAGTTGCTGTACCCTGGTATCAGTTATCAGGTCAGATGGGTGTGGAGATTATTGACCTGCCTTCGGGAGTCACCCGGTACAGCCAGGCATTGCCTGCGCTATGCCCACCCACGAGGTCCATGCAACGATACTGGCATGGGACACGACTCTATGTGCAAACGCAAACTCCTCCTTTTGTTCCCAAGATCTTTCAGGAAGGCTGTGTTTCGTTCATCGTGGACGCCACACAGCTCAGCGAAGGCCGTGATGAGCCTGATTTGACTGGTTTCACTGATAACCGTGGCAGCGAAATGGTAGCGTACCGTAACTGGCTCATTATCGATAATACTGTGGTGGTAAGGCAGAAAGGATCACTAGGTTACAAACCAGTCTGGCTGACCAGCACGCTGGAATGGCTCGACAAGAAATGTGGCACCACGTTGAACCAGCCGCTGAA
This sequence comes from Gemmatales bacterium, assembly GCA_046350055.1. Taxonomy (GTDB): domain Bacteria; phylum Planctomycetota; class Planctomycetia; order Gemmatales; family HRBIN36; genus JAEUIE01. Next base: position 3,459,462 of record JAXMBC010000001.1, read on the forward strand.
ATCGACGATGCAGATGCGGTTTCGCGATCTGACGACGGGCAAGACATTGGGAGAACTCAGCTCTCCTCTACTGGGTGAATGGAGCCATGTCTACAGCCCTCAGGCGCGTTATGTTGCCAGCCAGAAGCAGAATTACCCATTATGGTCTGTCTACCTCTGGGACGCCCGGCCACCTCTTCGCTGGCCCTGGGCAATGGCCGCTGGGGTGTTGAGCGTTGTCTTGTTGCATTGGGTCAAGCGACGACGCTCCCCACGCATTCTGACTTCTTGCTCCTAACTCCTAACTCCTATTCCTTGCTGATACGCCTTCCAGCCAGCGAGTTGTTCCTTGGTCAGAGAAGCTTCACGGCCGTGTTTCAAGTGATGCTCCACGGCCCGGAGCCAGCGGCGGGTCTTGCGGGGCAGTTGTACTTTCTCGTTCACCACCAGCCCGGTAATCACCTGGCGGTTGTGCTTCCTCATGATTCGCAACTTGGGCCGGTTCATTCGATAGCCGGAGGCCCAGAGGATAACGCCGACCCTGCGGATGACTCCCCGGATGAACCGACGGTTGTCCTCATCGAAGGAGAAGATGATGTCATCGGCGTAGCGGCTGTAAGTGGCCTTGCTCTTCTTGGCGAGGCCGGCAAGGCGTGCATCCATGCCATAGTTAACCAGGTTGCTGAGGATCGGGCTGGTCGGGGCACCTTGGGGGAGGCGGCCGTTTCGACAACAAAGCAACAACATGAGTTCGCTGGCATGGTAGTCCCAACCGATCTTCAGGAGGTAATTACGAATGCGATACCAATCCGTGCTGGGAAAGAAGTCCTTAATATCGATCCGGACCACAACCGCTTTGTTGACATGCAACGCCGCATGAGCAGCCGTCGACACCCCACGGCGAAACCCCATCGCGGCTGGATGTACCTTGAGTTTGGCAAAGACCCTGTGGAGTAGTTTCTTCTGGATGGCCTTGAGTCGTGGATTGGGCGAGTGCAGCAGTCGCATCTCACCTGACCGCTTGCGGATATAGTGCCATTTGTAACCCAGTGGTATCTCATGCGGCTCAAGAACATCAGTGTTCTTGGGATTCACGCCGCGAACTTTGTAGGTAACCTCCAGTTGTTTGACACCCAGTCTGCGATAGAGTTCATCCAGGTCGAAACGGCCAGGTTTCAATGGTGGGTCAGGGGCCAGCCACGATTGATAAAGCGGAGTAGGACCAAAATGGGGCGATTGTTGTTGCTGCTGCGTCTTCCTGCCCGTAAGCCAGTCCCAGAAAACCATTATTGATCTCCAAAGAAAACAGCAGCCCTTGCGAGCTGCTGTCTGCCTTGCAAGGCTGCTGGGACGTTCATGCCTGAACGTCCCGGCAGGCTTCCCGACAAGTAGCTGACTTTAAGAAGCTACCTGACAAATCCCGGGCGACGAAACATCACCCTATGCCACTCCCTGTTACAGGGGCATCAAGCCAAGGCTGATGCATCCTACCGGCTCCTGCAGACCGTTCAAGCATAAAGTTTTCTTCAACGGCAAGCGTTAGGACCGTACCTCCGCCCATGAAGCGAAGATGAGAAAATGAGGGCGACCCATTCACAACGCCCTGCCGGTGCATTACTCTGGTGCTACCTACCAAGAAAGCCTGCCTGAGGTTGCTCCCATGCTGCGTCGTGTCCGTTTCGTCCTCGCTGTGCTCAGCGTTGTCGTCCCCCTGTCACTGATGTCGGCCGAACCCGAAAAGGTCCGGCATGCCAACTACAACAATGCCTTCAAGTACAGTCGCGAGTTCGTTCAGCAGTTCAGTTACGATACTTCGGTAACGCCGAACTGGATCGGCAAGACTGACAACTTCTGGTACGTCTATCGCACCAGCAAAGGTACCACTTACTGGAAGGTGTTTCCCAATAACAAGAGCAGGGAACTGCTCTTCGACCATGCCAGGTTGGCTGCCAGCCTTTCTGAGCAATCCAAGAAGCCCATCGAATCACATGGCCTCGCCCTCAGCCGCGTCTCTCTCAGTGAGGATGGTGCCAAGCTCAAGTTCGTTTTTGACGACTACCAGTACGAATACGAGATCGTCGCCAACAAGCTGACCAAGGGAGCCAAAGCCCCTCGTGGCTTCGGACCTCTGCCTGGGACTGCAACTGCAGGGACTCAGGAAGATCAGCGACGCCGGCAGGAATTGGGAGATCAACAACAGCAACAGGAAGGCCAGGCGCAGACACCTGCTCGGCCCAACCCTGGCGATTACAAGACCGCATCTCCAGACAAGAAGTACTACGTCTACGCCTACAAGCATAATCTCTACCTCGCCGAGGAAGGCAAGGAAAAGGACGCCCTCCAGCTTTCCACCGATGGGGAAGAAGACCGTAGCTTCGCCGGTGGCCCTGGCTTCGGCGGCTTCAACCGTGGCGGCGGCACTGGGACTGGCACCGAAACACGCCCCGCCGACAGCGAACGCAAGAGCCGGGTGAATGCCACCTGGTCCCCTGATTCCCAGGCTTTCTACATCACCAGAAGCGACAGCCGGGGTGTACAGGAACTCTTCCTGGTCGATTCAATAGCTTCGCCTCGTCCCAAGCTGGAGAAGTACAAGTACCCCATGCCCGGCGAAGAAAAGATACGCCGCAGCGAGATGTATTACGTCAATCTTGCTGATAAGAAGCTGGTGCAGATCAAACCCAAGTGGAAGGACGAACGATACTTCAACCCCCACTGGGGCAAAACTGCCAGTGACCTGCGCTTCGTCCGTCGCGACCGTCTGCAGCGGAACATCGAGTTCTGCTCGCTTGATACTAAAGATGGTAAGTGCAAGTGCATGTTTGAAGAAGGCATCGATAATGGCAACATCGAGTATCAGTCTGCTCGCTATCTCGATGATAGTGACGAAATGATCTGGTGGTCCGAACGCACCGGCTGGGGGCACTTTTACCTCTACAGCCGCGATGGCACGCTCAAGAACGCCATTACCTCCGGGCCATTCCGTGCCAGTTCCATTGTCGCTGTCGATACCAAGAACCGCACGCTCTACTTCCGTGGTAATGCCCGTGAGGCGGGTGAGAATGTCTATTATCAGCACCTCTATTCGGTTCGTCTCGATGGCTCCGGCCTCACGCTACTTGACCCAGGCAACGCCAATCACAACTCGGTGATGTCACCCACCAACCAGGTGCTCGTGGATAATACCAGCCGGGTGGATGCAGCGCCGACATCCTGCCTTCGTGATTCAGCTGGCAATAAGATCATGGACCTGGAAGTTTGCGATCTGAGTCGGTTGAAGGAAACGGGCTGGAAACTGCCGACCACCTTTGTCGTGAAGGCTGCGGACGGTGTGACTGATCTCTATGGCAACATGTGGGTTCCCTTCGACATGGACCCGAAGAAGCAGTACCCCATCATCGCCAATGTCTACCCCGGTCCCCAGACCGAAGGCGTGACCCATACCTTCGCAGCCCACAGCAGCATGATGCAGATGGCGCAACTTGGCTTTATTGTCATTCAGGTAGGCCACCGGGGCGGTACACCCACACGCTCCAAGGCTTATCACCGCTATGGCTACTTCAACCTTCGCGATTATGCGCTGGAAGACAAGAAGTCAGCCATCGAGCAACTAGCCTTGAAGTATCCGTTCATGGATATCAGCCGGGTGGGCATCTATGGCCACAGCGGCGGCGGGTTCATGTCCGCTGCAGCGGTGCTGCAGAAGCCTTACAACGACTTCTTCAAGGCTGCCGTCGCGAGTGCCGGCAATCATGATAACAACATCTACAACGACAACTGGTCCGAGCGCTATCACGGTATGAAGGAAGTGCCCGCCGATCAGGAAGAGAAGAAGAGCTCCACTGCAACACAATCTACTGGTGCCTCGGAGAGTCAGGGTGGTCAGGGTACTGGTCGCCGCCGCCGTCCTCCCGAAGAGTTCGATCTTGAGTACGACGACGAGAACGAACCCCAGGGCACCAAGGCCGATGTCGATCAACTGGCTGACATCAAAAAGGAACTTGCTGACATCGCTTCCAGGATGGCCGGTGCCAAGGGCGAGGAACTGGAGAAGCTCGAAAAGCAACTTGCGGAAGCCAAAACCAAGCTGGAGCAAGCTGCCAAGGCCAGAAGCGGCGACACTAAGAAGACCGAAACGAAGACTGACGACAAAACCGAGGCAAAGAAAGAGGATGAGAAGAAGACCAAGTTCAGCATCGCTGTGCCGACCAATGCTGAACTGGCTGCCAACCTTAAGGGAGCCCTGCTGCTGGTGCATGGCGAGATTGACAACAACGTTCACCCCGCCAACACCATGCGACTGGTCGATGCCCTGGTCAAAGCCAACAAGCGGTTCGACATGCTGATCCTGCCCGGTCAGCGTCACGGCTTCGGCACGATGCAGCCCTATTTCACGCAGCGAATGTGGGACTTCTTCTCCGATCACCTGCTGGGCGACCGGCAAGCTGGGGCGGATATCCTGGAGAAGAAGCTGACGAAGTAGAGGCGAAAAGAAGAGCGGCGGGGGTTATCCCCGCCGCTCGTGTTCCAAGTTCACTACTTCACGAAGTAGTAGTCAATGAACCCGATCATCATCTCCTCCCAGGTCTGTTCGCCCCAGTAGACGGTAGCCTTGGGATTGGGGTTGAAGGGATTGTCCTTCGAGTTGTCAAAGTAAGCAGTGCAGTCGATGCGGGTCATGGCAGGTACCTTGATCGGCTCTGCCAGTTCGTAGGTCGTCTGCCAGTTGAAGTCGTACTTGGGGACACTCAACAAGGGCTGGCGTTTGCCATCGGGGTAGACGATCTCGTAGTAGAACGACTTGCCTCGGTAGTGCATGTGAGGCAACAGCGAAACGATGACCGCATCTTTCTCGAAGAGCTTGACCGCTTCCACCTTGTGGCTCGTGGCCCCGGGGGGAATTTCGAAGCGAGGGTTTGCCACGCTGCGGGTTCGCACTTCGACCTTGGGAGGTTCCTTGGCGTAAATTAGGCCGATGGATGAGCAATCTTCCCCCTCTTTGCCATTGGGGGTGTAGTGCATCTGCAGAACGATGGTGCTCCCTTTGGGTATCTTCTTGGCCTGGCCCGGTTGGAGAATCATGGGCTGATCACCCGGGGCGTAAGCAATGAGCATACCCTGTCCGATGCCATCAAGCGACGGTGGCCGACGCTGGAGTTGCGCACCGCTGTTAGGCAGGAAGGCACGAGCGAGATTGGCAAGGCCGCCCGGAGCACGCCGGGCATTGGTATTGTTGGCGTTATTGCCTTGCTTGTCGGGCTGAGTCTGCTGTTGCCGCTGACCACCCCCCAGGCTGGTGCCCGCTGGCATGTGCTTCTGCAGTTCCTTGATCGTTTCCGGTGTCAGTACCAGTAAATCGGGGTCAACGTAATCCTTGGGTGGCATGACATACGCAATAATGTGATGAACAAGTTCGCGGTTGCCGGGACGAGCTTCGGCAGCCTGTACCCAGGTATCTTCCTTGAATTCCTCCCCGACCTGGACGTACTGGTAAGGCATGCCCAGCGGACCGGCTGAGGCGGGGATCTTGATGGTCTTGGTCATCTGCAGGACTACATCAGGCTTGCCGATCGACCAGCCGGTGATGTACTGCCGGGGGGCGGGTTCATCGGCGGGGTTACCCTTGATGCAGCCTTGATCGATCCAGGTGAGCAGTGTCTTTTTCTCGTCATCGGTCAGCCGGCGATCGTTGCTGAAATGGCCCACCTTGGGGTCAGCGTGCCAGGGGGGCATGCGGCCTTCGGTGACAACTTCCTTGATGTTGTCAGCCCAGGCAGCGGCATCCTTGTAATTCATCAGCTTGAACGGACCCACTTCACCTGCCCGGTGGCAGACCTGGCAATGCTTCTGAATGATGGGGGCAACATGCTTGCTGTAGTTGATCGCCGTGCCTTCCACGCTGGCAGCAGGCGTCTTGGTCCGACCCACCAGGCAGCCTGCCACGGGGGTGAATGCGACTTTCACTTCCTCACCGGCCAGCACCGCGTTGATCGCGTTTAGCATCTCGCGGGTATTGGCTCGTTCCTTCTTGGCAATGGGAGTGAATTGGTCATCAATGCGGCCACGGTAACGGACGAACCGCTGACCATCGAGAACGAAGACTTCGGGGATGCGCTGGACATTGAGCTTGGCCGCCAGCTTGCCATCAGCGTCTTTCAACACCGGAAAGCTGAGCTTGAAGTTTCTGGCATGGTTGGCGATGGCTTCGGCAACGTCCTGTTCGTTGGGATTGATGCCCACGATGACGACACCTTTATCCTTGTATTTCGTCGCCAGGTCGGAAAGCCTCGGGGCGTAACCGTTGCTCACCGGGCATTCGGTGCCCATGAAGACAAGCACGGTAGCCTTGGCATCGCGGGCGGCTTCCGCGAGGTCCCACTTCTTGCTGGTGAGTGGCTCAGTCAGACAGAAATCCGCCAGACGCGTACCTAAAGGAGCGGGCAAGTCGCCCGACTTCTTCTCGGTCTGATCGTCTGCCGCGACAGGAGCAATGAGACAAAGGCTGGCCACGGGGGAGAGCAAAGCTGCCCCCAGTAATAATGAACGCCACAGTTTCATGGTACTTCCTGACTTCTGAAGGATAGACGTGGATAGTATACCTATCTTTTTCGCTCGTGGGGATGCGAGCTTGCGGAGGGACATCAGATTTTCATGAATGAGGATGGATCGACGTTTCGACCTTTTCCGCGAGCCGCTCGATGAGTTTCCAGTACTGATCCTTGCGATTCCGCCACACACCCTGAGCGATGGCGCGGGTGTTGGGCCAGTTGACCAGGCTCAGGTGATCGCCTTCCCAGAGTTCGTATTCGTAATGATGGCAAGCGCTGGAGACTGCCACAATGCCATCGTTCTCCCCTTCGCGGAAGCTCACGATGCCGTAGGGTACCCACCACTCCAGGCTGAGCCAGGCACCCTGGTTGCGGCCGGCGACTGCATAGTAGTTCACACCAGGGACATCGTGCACCTGTTCATTGAAAGCTGCACACTTCTCGGTCATCAGATCGTAAAAGGCATCATGTGGGATGTGCAGGTACTTGAGCCAGGGCTTGACGTAGCGTTCCAGTCGGCTGACGCCAATGTCGGCAGCACTGGTGCCCCGGTGAGGTGTGCCGATGGTGGTGAGGGAGAGGGTGCGTTCCCCCAGGCCAAGCTGGCTGAGGGCGTAGCGTGCATCGAGGCCACCCATGCTATGGGCGATTAAATGGACCCGGTCCTGTGCAAAGTTGTCCCGGATGAATTGCACCAGTTGCTGGGCACGTTCAGCGACACTGGACATAGGGCTCAGGCGTGGTGCTGCAACCCGAATCCCCTTGGACCTGAGGTGCTCACCAATACCCCGGAAGTAAGTCATCGCCTCCCAGCCAGCAACTTTCCAGCTATCAAAGCCAAAGAGGCCATGAACGAGAATGACGGGATGGCGGAGAAGGGAAGGCATGGGGGGATTATATACTGCGAGGCGAGGGAGGTGTTTGCGTCAAACTGGTGCGAATCGGAAGTATGGTGATTTCCGTTGACGATGTGAGAGAATGCCAAGTATTATCGGAATGGAATTAGGGTTGATCGCAATTACGTCATTGGGATAAACACCTGTTCGGCCCGGAGGTTTTCCTCTGTTTGAAGCGATTGATATCTGGGAGCGCCGCGGCGAAGGACTGATCCGTTATCGCTGCTTCCGGTCGTTGGCCAATGGCACGTATTGGGTCCAGAGCGCCGATCACTACCGCCCGGGGATGCGAGCCACAGACGCTGAGGCACTGGAGCGGCAGTTCGTGGAGTTGCTCTCCGAGGGAGGTCCGGCCGAGCGGGGCGGGGCAGCCCCGACACTTGCCGATGCGGTCGAGCGGTTCCGGCAGTCGTTCTTCGGCAGCGCATCAGAGGCCGAACAAGGTGCTGCAGCAGACGGCGGGTCATAGGTTTTTTCTACAGCTCGGGTGCCATAGTTTGGTCGTACCCGACCTAACTATGGAGGGACCGTGGAGTGTCACGACATCGTTAGCCGGAGTACCGGCAAACGATGGCACCCGTGCAAAACTAGCCAGTGACTTTCCGAATCGAAAGTTCATCGTCAGCTTTTTCGAGGCGCTTTCTTGGATTACGAGGTCACATTCTTTCAGGAGTGAGTGGTACACCGACCAGGTGCTGGAGCGGGGGTATTCAGTGGCAGAAGGCAAGGTTGTGGCAAAGGTCATCCGTGATGACCTATTCCGGGTGGACATCGGGCGAGCATCTGGTGGCCAGACCTTCGTACGGGTCATCCACCAGCCGACTGGCATCGCTCGGGTGGTGGTCGGGCTTGCTGGCAGGGACACGCGAGCCGTTACCACCGAACTACGCGATGCTATAGTAGGCGAGTTGCTCGGTCGCGGCTGGTGTCGTTCTGAGTAGTAACGGCATGCCTAACCAGTCAATCGGCGGCTAGAAGCGGCGGATAACAGATGCTGAGGGTTGTTTGGATCGCAAGACGCACGGCTGCCCTAGCCTGCCGGTACTCGGGCTGACTATGTTGTGGGCCTTGTGTTTCCAGACATGGTTAGCGTGCATTCACGCAATCCATGGCACACGACATCAAATTTCATTTTGTTGGTTGTCAACTCAGGCCGCTGGCAGGGTCACACTGAAGCAGCTTCCTTGCCCCAGATTACTCTGCACATCAATGCGGCCGCCTTGGGCTTGCACAAGGTGCTTGACGATGCTCAGCCCCAGACCGGTGCCGGGGTCCTGGCGGTCGCGGGCGCGATCGGCTCGGAAGAAGCGTTCAAAGATACGGGGCAGGTCTTTCTCGGCGATGCCGAAGCCATTGTCAATGACATCGATGCGGGCCTGGCCATGCTGCAATGAGGCCTTGAGGGTGATCTGGCCCCCTTCGGGCGTGTACTTGATGGCATTATCGACGAGGTTATCAAGGATTTGATCCAGGGCGAGATCATCGGCTTGGGCTTCCACCTCCGTAGCATCCTCGGCCAGTGTCAGTACTTGGCGACGGGCTTGTGCACGGTGTTCCAGCCGCTGAACACAGGCCTGCAACGCGGGGACGAGCGGGGTAGGGGTGAGCTCGATGGTCTGCTGGCCCGTTTCGATCCGCGAGAGTTCCAGCAGGTCGTTCACCAGGCGATTGAGCCGATCAACATTCTCGTTGATGCGGCAGAGGAAGTTCATGTTGTGCATGGGATCGTTGAGAGCGCCATCCAGGAGCGTCTCAACAGTCGCCTGCATGGCGGCGAGAGGGGTTTTCAGTTCATGAGAGACATTGGTGAAGAAGTCCTGACGCATACGCTCCAGGCGGTAGACATCGGTGACATCGTCCATGACTAACACAACGCCGCCACGTGGACTACCGATCAGGCGAGTTGCCTGGAGTTTCACTTTACGGTCCGGGGGCAGGTCATGGATGTGGTCGCCCGCAATAACACCATCAGAGCGAAGGGCATCTTCGACGGCCTGGAGGATGTGCCGATGCCTGACCACTTCCCAGAGCTTCTTTCCGATGACGCTGCTCGATTGCAGCTTGAGCAGGCGGCAGGCAGCATCGTTGATGAATTGCACCTTTTCGTCTGCATCGAGAACAATCACTGCTTCAAGCATACAGCGAAGTACGGTGCGGGAGAGATCCCGTTCCTGATCGTGCCGGGTGAGTTGGTTTTGCAATTCTTCCTGAAGTTTGTCGATTACCTGAGCCAGGGTGCGGATTTCGTCCTGGGATTCACTGTTGCCCGATTCCTGCATCTTGGTGAGGGTACGGGCTGCGGTGGCCAGACGAACCAGCGGCCCCATCATGGTGCGGGTGATGAAGTAGCTGACCAGCAGAGCAATGGAGATGAGGACAATGGACAGGAATAGTGGTGACTGGAGCAGAGGCGAAGCGGTTTTCGCAAGGGCTTGCTCCAGATACACCGAGGCCAGGAGCAGTGCTGAGAGAAGCAGCCCGTAAGCGAGGAATACCTTCAAAAACATTTTCGAGCGAAACATCACAGCATTCTACGCTGCTGAGTGGGCGATGTCTTGAGAGATGTTGATGAAGATAGCCCCACTACAAGGTTGCGGAGAGTTCAAAGATCTCTTCTATGTCGAGCCTTTGGGTATTACTGGTGAAGAGTGAAGCGATGGCAGCCTTGTGGATCTTCATTTTGAGGTTGCCGACGCCCAGTGCGCCATAGCAGGCAATACCATTCCGGGACTGGCCCGCGTCCATAACGTCGACTCCTTCAATGCCGAATGGCGGAACAGCATTGAGATCGATCATGACTTTCAGATTGGCAAAGGCCTCATAGCTGTCTTCCAGGTATCGCTTGGGAAACACAACTTTACCTGCAGGCCCTGCAGCAATCAGCAGGCTGGGTTGACAGGCATGATGCAGATGAGTGGTCGAGGCATCGACTGGAAACGGCGTAATGGATGCATGTGGATGTCGCAACAGGATGCTTGCGGTTGCTTCGTCGAGTCGTTTGCCATCGACATCAGCCAGAGTAACAGTTGCATTCAAACTGGCCAGCAGTCGTGCTGCTCGCTGACCTACAGGACCTGCACCCAGCACCATGGCAGAGGTGTTAGCCAGAGTGAGATGCCTGGAAGCACATCGCACCGCAGCAGCGGCGGTGGTGCTGCTGCCATTGGGATCGAGCATCATCGAAACAGAAAGTCCAAACTGTGGAATGAGGTGCTTTCTGGCATCTGCAAACAGCTGTTCTGCCAATGGAACCTGCGAGCCACCGAAGTAAAGGGCAGTACGCTGCAGGTCCTTGGGGCCTCGGGTAAAGATGGCCCCATGCACGAGCGACTGTACCTGAGCCACTGTCACCTGGCTGTAACTCAGTACTTCTTCAGCCCCGGCATCCAGGGCGACAATGCGATCAAAGAGACTGGGCTGGGGATCGGTATCCAGTTGAACGAGCAGAGTGCGCTTGGTGGACATGGTGAGACTCGTCATCGAAGAGTGTCACGTCATGGATACCAAAACACGAACGCCCTGCCAACGAGTGGCAGGGCGCCCATGTTAAGGAGGTTCGTAAATTATTCGGGTATGGCGTGCTTGGCCAGGGTGGCTTGCACAGGCTTCCAGGCACCAGTGTTACTGGTGATGCGGTCAGCACGTGGGGCGACGGCTGGATAGTTCTGCTGGGCAGGAGCACGGCCAGTACCGTTGGCAGGTGGATTGCTGTACGACTTGTAAAGCGGGCTTTCACCTGTGTTAGTGTTGGGCGTGCGGGTTTCCTGGACACCTGCAGCAGGGTTACGGGTTTCCTGAACGCCAGCAGGCACGATTGCTTGAGCAGGGGTAACAGTGGTAGCTGGAGGAGTAGTGGTCCAGGGACCGACGACCGGGGCAGGTGCAGGAGTGATGGTTGTCTGTGGTTCGTAGTAGGTCATTTGACGATACTGTGTCACAGGTACCATTTGCGTCTTCTGGACATAGGTCGTGACGGGCACGGATTGCGACTTCAGCTGGTAGCTGGTTTGCGGAGTAGCTACCGTCTGGTACGAACAGTTGCAGGGATCGTACGCGTAGCTGTAACGATAGCTGGTGACTGGTTCGTAGTAGTAGCTGGTGCGGTATTCGGTCCGGGGCTCAACCACAGTGGTAGGCTGGTAGTTGGTGACCTGTTGATAGTAAGTCTTGGGGACATACTGCGTGCAGACGTTCTGTGGTGGAGCGTATTGAGCCACGACAGGTGGTGGAGCAGCAGGAGCACAGCAGGAGGTGGGAGCCACCGGGGCCACGTAATAAACGGCCTGGGGCTGCTTCTTGCGGAAGCAGGTGAGTTCAAAGGGACTCTGCCAGCCAGCCTGGGCAGGCATCGCGAAGGCGAGACCAGCGACAGCCAGAACTGCCCGCAGGCTCCAGTTGGAAAGTTTCGTAATCGTCACGATGGTAACCTCCGAAGTGCGATTCTTCATGAACCGCGAACTTCTGCTCAAGTTTGTGGGAAGCACCTTCCTCACACAGATATATCATGGGCTAGGAACAGGTATAACTTCAAGCGATGCAACCCCAGAATCACATATTTTCTTTGATTTCACTGTGCAACTGAAACGACTAGGCAGGGCGGGGAGGGTTAGCGAAACTTTGCAGGCTGCGCAGGCTGCTGCTGCATTGGAAAACTGGATAGGTGTTACAATCGTTAAATTCCGAATTAGGTTGTGTCACGGGTTCAGACTGCTCCCGCCTGAGGAGGTGAACAGAAAGAATGTGAACAGAAAGAATGTGAACAGACATGAGAACCTGAATGACGCTTGAACCACCATCACCCGTTCCTATCACAATAGATGGATACTTCACACGCTAACATCGGAATACCTCCTCATGGCTGCCAAAGAATTCAAGCTCCCCGACCTCGGCGAAGGACTCAAGGAAGGCACTCTGGTCAGTTGGAAAGTCAAAGAAGGAGATGCCGTCGCGGCTGAGCAAGCCATCGCAGAGGTGGAAACCGATAAAGCTACCACTGAATTGCCAAGCCCTTTTGCTGGCAAGGTCACCAAGCTGCACTATAAGCCAGGGGATGTGATCCCTGTGGGCAAGGTTATCATGACCGTCGAGGCAGAAGGCGCGGCAGCCCCGGCGGCCAAGGCACCTGCTAAAGCGGCGGCTCCTGCCAAAGCTGCTCCTGCGCCTGCAAAGCCAGCACCTGCTCCAGCTAAAGCTGCTCCAGCACCAGCAGTCACAGCACCTGTTGTGAAGGCAGCTCCTGCACCAGCGCCATCTACCACTCCGGCCATACCGCAGCGAACCCTGCCTGCCGCAGCAGCTGTCCTGAATCCCTCCACCGTGCTTGCTGCTCCAGCTACACGCAAACTCGCCCGTGAAAAGGGTGTCGATCTGAAGAATGTCCGTGGCACTGGTCCCGGTGGACGTATCACTCAGGAAGATGTGCTCTCCTTCGTCAGTGGCGGTGGTCGGGCGATGGACGACTTGATGAGCCCCATGGTTGTTCATCAAGGCGAAGGCACCGGACTCACCTTCCCCCGTCCGATGCTGCCCGATTTCAGTCGGTTTGGTGAATCAGAACGCAAGCCCGCCTCGCCGATCCGTCGCCGCATAGTGCAGGCAATGACGATCTCGTCACAGGTTACTGCAGCGGTCACTTACACCGATGAAGCAGATATCACTGCTCTGGAGCAGTTCCGCGTCGATGCCAAAGACATCACCAAGGAACGGGGAATCAAGCTCACCAGTCTTGCTGTCGTGGCCAAGGCCTGTGCCGCCGCTCTGCAGCGATTCCCTGACTTCAACGCCAGCTACGACGACGACAAGCAGGAGATCGTCTACAAGAAGTACTACCACGTGGGTATTGCAGTGGATTCGCCGCAAGGCCTGCTTGTTCCAGTGCTGCGCAATGCCGACCATCGTCCTATCAGCGAATTGGCCACGGAAATAGTCTCGCTGGCTGAAGCTGCCCGAACGGGAAAGATTCAGCGTGAACAGATGCAGGGTGGCACTTTCACCATCACCAACATTGGTGTCATTGGTGGTCTGAGCTTCACCCCGGTCATCAACTGGCCTGAAGTCGCCATCCTTGGCCTCGGCCGTACCCAGGAACGCCTGGCGTTCGATAAAGACGGTAAGACGGTGATTGCCAAGAAGATGATGCCGCTCTGCCTCACCTTCGATCATCGCCTGATCGATGGGGCATTGGCTGCCCGGTTCGTGAATGCAGTCAAGGAATATCTCGAGAACCCGCTGCTGCTGTTGATGGATGCATAGTCTCCATCTGGTTCGTTTGTTTGTTCTACTCGATTTCCACATGAAACAGGGATTCTCATTACATGGTCATCGGTGATTTCAAGGAACAGGTGGATGTAGTTGTGGTCGGCGGAGGCCCGGGTGGTTATGCAGCGGCATTCCACGCGGCTGACCTCGGTCTCGACGTGGCTCTTGTCGAAGAAGATACCCGTCTCGGCGGGACTTGTCTCTTACGCGGTTGCATACCATCCAAGGCGATGATTACTGCTGCAGAAAAGTACCATCAACTTTCCAGCCTCAGCAAGATGGGCATCTCGATTGAGGGCAAGGTCAACTTCGACATCAAGAAGCTGGCTGCCTGGCGGAACAACATTCTGAAGGAGTTGACAGGCGGTCTGGATAACCTTTCCAAGGTTCGCAACATCCGACGCTTCGAAGGACGTGGCTACTTGTGCGGTCCCAATGAACTGAAGATCGCAGCCAGCGGTTCGTCCCTCAAGATTCAGTTCAAGCGAGCCATTCTGGCTCTCGGCAGCAGGGTGTTTCTGCCTAAGCCCTTTGTCAGATCCGAACGGGTCATTACCTCCGACGAAGCCACCAACATCGATTACCTGCCGTCCTCTATCCTTGTGGTCGGTGGTGGTTACATCGGCATGGAGCTTGGCGGCTGCTTCGCTTCACTGGGGACCAAAGTGACCGTCGTCGAAATGCTCGACCACCTGCTTCCCGGCACCGATGCCGACATGACCCGCTTTGTCAAAAAGAACATGGAAGCTCGAGGCGTGCAGTTCCTTCTCGAAAGCAAGGTTACCGAGGTGGTGCCAGGCAAGGACAGCGTAAAGGTCACAATCGCGGCGAAGGACGGGAAGACTTCGACTACCGAGTTCGACCGAGTGCTCGTTTGCGTTGGTCGCACCCCCAATACCGATGACTTCGGCCTGGAAACCCAGGGAATCAAGATGGAAAAGGGCTTTATCCAGGTGAACGCCCAGTGTCAGACCAGCGTGCCACACATTTATGCGATTGGCGATTGTACCGGACAGCCGATGCTTGCCCACCGGGCTCACCGCATGGGCGGTGTAGCTGCCGAAGTGCTAGCTGGTAAAAAGTCAGCTTTCGATAACCGCACTATTCCTGCAGTCATCTTCACCGACCCCGAAATTGCCTATTGCGGTCTTTCCGAAGAAGACGCCAAGGCAGCAGGATTCGAAGTCGCCGTCGGCAAGATGTCGTTTGCTGCCAGTGGCCGGGCAAAGTCCATGGATGCTCAGGAAGGATTTGTCAAGGTAATTGCGGAAAAGGGCACGGATGTCGTCCTGGGTGTCCGCATGGTCGGCCCGCATGTTTCCGAAATGCTCGGCATGGCAACGCTGGCAGTGGAGAATGGTCTGACGGTGGAAGACATTACTGCGACGATTCATGCCCACCCGACGCTGGCGGAAACATTCCTCGAAGCGACGGAAGCCGTGCATGGCATGGCAGTACATGCAGCAAGGCCACGGAGTGCAGCGAAGCATTAGAGTCAGGACAGATAAGCCCTGATTTATAGATGCACAATTCTATTGTGCCGGGATCCAAGGCCTCGTCACGATACATCGTGACCTGTATTCAGCGCGACGGAGAGGATGCAGTATCGAACTTGGATGTCGTTGAATGAAGCTTTGGAAATCTAGGCCTGCCGACTTGTAACGCAATGATAATTGTCACCAACATCGTTAGCCAACAACTCCAAGGCTTGGTGATCGCACTTGTCCAAATGGTATAAGTTGAGAGATCAGTCTTCAGTACCAGGAACTGCCCATTGTGGGAACAAGTAACTGATTCAAAACGAAAGCCCATTACTTTTTGAGTGATAGAAAACCTTCGCTTTGTAATGCAAACCAGTTCTCCAGTTGCGACACCCCAAAGCCTGACTTGCACAGATTGGAATGGGATTACCCTGGCGATCCATGCTTGCAGAATGTCAGGAAATTGATTCACCCATTCGGGTCTATTCTCCAGCCATTTCGCAGTCACAAGGTATTGATCGCCGATATGGCAGAGATGTTCTCGTTCTTCTAATTCGAGGTCAGACTTGTGTGCAAGACTCCATCGTCCTCCAGTAAGCTGATACCAGCGGACAGGCTTGACAGCATATTGGGGGCTGGGAATGAGAACCAGCGAATTGCCATCGTGCATGAATCTGGGAATGGAAGTGTCATTTTCGATCCGAAGCACAATTTGTCGTTCTTGACGATCAAATACCAGCAACGTTTCATCAATCAGGTGTCCAGCAACAAATCGATTGCCCGACGTGATGCTGAGTGAATTCTGCAGCAGAGAATTCGTTGCTCCCCAATTTATACCGACAGGCACATGCGATAATACGATGCGATCAAGGGGAGTATTACTCTCAATGTCCCAAATCTCTCGTCCTAAATAAAGTCTACACCCGTAGTAGTAGTAAAAGGGGGGTCCGGGGGGATATTGACATGTCAACAACTTCCCTCGGTGCCACACCTGCTTGGGGTTGTTAGGGAAGCCTGGGCATACATCTCCTGCGGAGTTCGCAGGCCCAGGCTCCAATGCGTCCGTATCGTGTTGTACACCTCCACGGCTTGGTCGACCGCTGTTCGTAGCTGGTTGATATCCATGAAGTCCGCGTCCAGGTTGAACTCGTCCTTGAGGATGCCGTTGATCCGCTCGGCGATGGCGTTTTGGTAACAGTGATCGGCATCGGTCATGCTCGACTCCATCCCGTACGACCGCAACGCCGCCAGGAACTCGTGACAGCAGTACTGGCAGCCGCGATCAGAGTGATGAATCACGCCCTGCCCCGACACGCCCTGGGTCTCCCGCAGCCAGCTTGCCGCCTTCGACAGTGCGATCACTGCCGAGTGGTGCGACAAGTCCCGGCTCACGTGATGCCCCACGATCCGTCGTGTGTACGCATCGCTCACCAGAAACAGGTAGGCGAACTGCCGACCACGCAGCCGGATGTATGTGCAGTCGCAGACCAGCACCTGGTTCGGCTTCGTGATCTTCCGCCCCTTGATCCGGTTCGGTGCCACGGCGTAACCATGACGCGAATAGGTCGTCTTTTCAAAGCGTTTCTTCACCTTCACCAGGCGACCCGCGTTACGAAGCAAGTCAAACAGACGGTCGCGACCTACCTTCGTGGCGTGGTGCTTGTGAAGCCGGTCCACCAGCTTCCGCGTGCCCACGCGAGGTTCCTTCGCACGAATCGTCTCGACCGTCTTCAAGATCACTGCCTCCTCGTCGCTGTCATCTCTGCTACGCTGGTGATGCTTGTAGTACGCATCCCGGCTTCGCCCTACCGCCCGGCAGAGTTGCCCGAGCCCGGCTTCGGTCTCACCTCGGCACTGCTCGACGGCGGCGACCCAAAAGCTTTTTTTAAGTCCACCTTGTACTTCTTCCCTGCCAGCTCGATGATCTTCTCGTGCACCAGCAGCTTCAGGTGGGCTTCCGCCAACGCCTTCTCCAGGGCGGCGATCTTCTCTTCTTCACTCTTCATCACGACCTCGACGATGTCACGCTTGGGTTGATACTTGCCGTACTCCTTCAGCCACAGTTGTACGCGACTCACCGTCGAATGCCCACGAGCCGCCGCTTCTCGCAGCGAGAGCTGACCACTCTCCAGCTCCTCTACGATCGCCCGTTTTACCTCCGGGCTCACCACCATTCGCGCTCGTTCCATCCCTACACTCCTTGTTCATAACTCACGGGGAGTGTAGACTCCGGCTAGGACGGGACATGTCTCATCACCTCCCATCACCTTCAAGTCCTGCAAAACCAGCCCCTTCCCATCTAAAGACATTCCACAAGCTCTAGGTCTCATTCCGCTCAACGGTGTTTCTGAGAGGGCTTTCATATCAGCAATTCTGATTGCAGGCATAACACCACTGATGGCTGACATGGGAATCAAAAATACTCCATCGCTAGTCAGCCTCAATGGCCAATCCAAAGATGTGCCGTGTCCGAGATTTGCAGGCTTACAAGGCAGCGCTTTCGAATAAAGCATTTGACCAGCGGTCAAATCATAAGCCTTTACCAGTTGCTCTTGTTCTTTGCCATTCGTGGTGCTGTAGAGTATCTGCCGTGCTTCATCTATGCCCACGTATTCTTCATCGCTGAGTACCAAAAGTGGGGCAACCGGCCAAAATAAATACAACGCAACAGCCACAGTCAACAAGAGCGTGGCAAGCGTCAGCCGAATGAGGCTCCATCGTCGTTTCATGTCTGAAGGCTAATCGATTGACTCAGCGAATACAATCCTAGAGTCATCTTCGAGCCACTTGCATGCCACTTTCCATCCGCTTCGCCACACTCGCTGACGCCTCCGAAATCGCGCGGCTTCTCACCCAACTCGGTCACTCTAGCACTGCTGCAGACATCGCAGCCAAGTGGACAGCCTGGGAAGCAGCGGGAAACTTGGCCCTGGTAGTGCCCGGCGAAAACGATACTCTGGCAGGCATTGCAACGCTCGGCAAAATGGTGACACTCCATCGCCCCAAGCCTGTTGGGCGGGTCGTGGCTATCGTGGTCGATGAAACCTGCCAGAGGCGGGGTATCGGCAAATTACTCATGTCAGCCGCAGAAGACTACCTCCGCAAGGAGGGGTGCTACCTGGTGGAACTTACCAGTAACACCAACCTCGTCAATGCACACCAGTTCTATCACAGCCTGGGCTATAGGATTACCAGCCACCGGTTTATGAAAGAGATTGGCTAGCTGGATGCTGGTAGAGCAACGGTGCCTGCGAACTGATCAGTCAGGTCTTGCGTCACCGGGGCGTCGGAGATGAAGTCGCTCATGGTTTCCGGGGCATCCTGCAGGTTCAGTGGAATGCGTACGGTAAAGGTGGTGCCTTGTCCCAGGGTGCTGGTCAGGGTGATGTCGCCTCCCAGTAGCTTGGCGAGTTCCCTGGAAATGGACAGGCCCAAACCGCTGCCTCCCTGTTCCCTGGTCAGTACCTGACTGGTCTGCCGGAACTTTTCAAAGACGCTGGCTTGATCTTCGACGGCAATGCCGATCCCGGTGTCCGCTACCATCAGCTCCAGATCGTTATCCACACGTCGGGCCGAAACACGGATACGTCCGCCTTCCGGGGTGAACTTCACAGCATTGGAGAGCAGATTCCATAGGATTTGTCGCAGCTTTTGCGGATCCTGTTTGAGGGTGGGAATATCGCTCTGAATTTCGCTATCAAGCAGGAGCCGCTTGTTCTCCGCCTGCTGTTTGAAAATGTTGACCACACTGTCGCAGACTTCCCTGATCTGGAAATCCTCAGGCTTCACCTGCATTTTGCCTGCTTCAATCTTGGCCAGTTCCAGCACATCATTGAGCAGATTGAGAAGGTGCTTGCCGCTGCTGTTGATGTTGTCGAGCCATTTCTGCTGCTTTTCGTTGAGCGGTGCGGAGTTGAGCAGATCGCTGAAGCCGATGATCACGGAAAGAGGGGTGCGGAGTTCATGGCTCATCGTCGCCAGGAAGTCGCCCTTGAGCTGGTTGGCTGTATGCAGCGCCAGATTGGCATGTGCCAGGTCATCGACTGAACGGTTCAGGTCGGAATTAACCTTTCGCAGCTCTTCCTCCTTGTCCATCAGGCTGCGGAGCATGCGGTTGTAAGCGTGCGACAGATCCTCGAATTCGTCACCGGTCAGAATCTCGCTTCGGATGTTGAGGTTGCCTGATGCAATAGCATCGCTGACATCCTTCAGGTGCTTGACCGGTTTGACAATGACATAGCGGATGATGAGCCAGCTTCCGGCTGAAAGCAGCAGGGCAGAGATCAACGCGGTGGTAATGAGAATGGCAATGTTGATGTGCAGGCGATCAGTGTACTCGCTGGCGGGGATCTTCACATTGACCACACCCAGGAGTTGTCCGGGTTGCTCAGCCTTCGGCTCGGCCGTGCGATGGCAAGCCATGCACGATGACTCGGCCCGCAAGGCCAGGCGGTATTCAAACTGGTTATCGACGGTCGCAGTCGTGTGGTCGCTGCCTTGCATGGCTGCCGCTTCGAAATTGGCAAACAGGCTGGCAGTCTTCTCATCCGCATTCTTTCTGGTGATGATCACCCCTTCGATGCGAGACGAATCCTTGATGTAGTTGCTGGGAAGCGTGGACATCAGGTTCTGCAGTTCGATGGTGAGCCCTTTACGCAGGTGAGCTTGTACAAGTGTTTGGGTGGCAGCGAGTCGGCCGGCCATCTCAGCTTGTTCGGACGCGAGTCCAGCTGTGCTCCAGCCGTACCAGAGAAAGCTACCGGTGATAAGGAGCAGCGTAGCCAGGCCAAAGAGGAGGCGGCACTTCCGCTCCAGGTTGGTCTCGCCCATCAACTGTTTCAACGTCCGGTACGACATACTCTCACCATAGCAGAGAATACCATCGGAGTCATGTTCAGTTAACCGACCGGCCTGAGTGGCCGGGGGCTGATTGGCTATTACACTAACCCCATCACCAAGGAGCACGCATGAGCACATCGTTGAAAGGTCACGTTGCCCTCGTCACGGGAGCGTCACGCGGTCTGGGAGCTGCGATCGCCGAGCGGCTGGCAGCAGCGGGTGCAGCGGTTGCGATCAACTATTACGCCAGTCCGCAGAAGGCCGAGCAACTTGTTGCAGGTATCAAGAAGACAGGCGGGCAGGCGATTGCAGTGGCAGGTGATGTACGCAACGAAAAAGACATCGCGACGATGGTGCAGGCAACTGAGAAGGCATTTGGTGCTATCGATATCCTGGTGCCCAATGCTACCGGGCCGCAACCGTTCATCAAGATTGAAGACCTCACCTGGCAGGCATGCCTCGATCAACTCGAATTCTTCGTGAAAAGCCCGATCCTGCTGGCACAGGCAGTACTTGCCGGAATGAAGCAGAAAAAGTGGGGCAGAATCATCAATATCGGCTCGGAAGTATTCGAGAAGGGAGTGCCAGAGTTCTCGCAATATGTCTCAGCCAAGGGGGCGCAACTTGGTCTGACACGCTCCTGGGCAATGGAGCTGGCCAAGTGGAACATCACGGTGAACCTGGTTGCTCCGGGCTGGATTCCCACCGAACGCCACGCCAACGATGATCAGGCATTGAAGGACCAGTACGCCAAGAGTGTGCCGATGGGGCACATGGGTGTGCCTGTTGACATCGGCAATGCAGTAGCGTTCCTTGCCAGTGATGCGGCCCAGTTCATCACCGGGCAAAAGCTGTCAGTTAACGGTGGCAACTCTCTGGAATAGCACTGGCATGTCAACGAGTTTGAGATTGAAAATCTCGCATGACAGACTGATCAGTCTGGGGTTGCTGCGGAAGACAGTGGCTATCCTGGGAATGCTGGTTATCTGCATGTTTCACTTCGCCTTGCCCCTTCGTGCAGGCATCTACATCCAGAATGAAAGCCTCACACCACAAGCTGATCTCAGCGAGTTCTATCGCAAGCAGCTTCCATACTTGCGAGGTTACGGCCCGCCCGATGTCACCATGGCTGGAAAACCCACGGAACAACGGCAGGACTTCCTCCGCAAGGCCGAGGATCTTCGTAAAAAGGGCAGGCTCTCTCCCGACGACGCTGCGAACCTTGGTGGCTATCTGCTGTACCTTAAACTGACTGCAGCCCGCCAGCCCGCATTCGAAGAAGCAGTCACGGCCATGGAAGCGATGCAGCGGGCCAACCCCAGGCACTTTGCTCTTGCTGCCAATCTCGGGACTGCTTATCAGCTGACTGGTAAGCTTGATGCTGCTGAACGTTGCCTGCAAATGGCGGTGGATCTGGCGCCTCCCGAGTATCGCGAAATGGAGATGCTTCATCTGCGACTAGTGCAATTGCGGCTCAGGGAGACGCTGGGGCGGAATAGTCAACCTGATCTCGATATGCTTTTCGGTCGTGCTGCAGCCCCGTTTCGCTTTGTTGATACCAGCGGGGTATGGAACTATGGCAAGCTTGCTCCGGCGGAAGAAGCCAAGCTCCCCAGACAGTCAGCTCTTGTCGCTACACAGCAAGTTCAGCAGTTGCTGGTCTGGCTGCCTGACGATCCCCGGTTGCATTGGCAGTTGGCAGAATGGGCCATGGTACTGCAGCAACCTGCCGTCGCTATCGAACTCTTTCGTGATGCAGTAAGCACATACCGTCTGTCACATCCTGCACTGAAATCGCACCGTGCTGCTGTTATCGAAGCAAGGCACTGGGGCAGTCTGGCCGAACAGCTCTCCCCCAAACAGCCCCTTGCACCCTGGCTGGTAGAGACTCTTGGCAACTCGCTTGGTACAGCGCAAGCTTCGCTGGCTTCGCTTCATACGCTTACAGATGCGCTGCCGGTAAAAAAGGGGCTAGGAGAACTGTTTGGCGGTGGAGGAGGCAGTGGTGGTCCCGGTGATGGCGAGTCGAAGCCTGCAAAACCTTTCGTCATGCAGCCTTGGCACTGGATTTTAGTTGGTGTGGGCGTCATACTGGGCATCTTCATGCTTTACTGGCAACTGCGCGAGTGGTTTGCCCGGTTCCGCCCCTCCTAGGATCGGCATGCACCCTACCTTCGTTCGCTACCGAGTGCTCGGCCTGATGTGTGGTCTGGCCATGATCACTTATCTCGATCGTGCTCTCAATGGCCCCGCTCAGAAAGTGGTGATGGAAGCGGTCGGCCACAAGGAAGCGGATTACTTCTTCCTGCTCGTTGCCTTCCAGCTGGCATACGCACTCTTTGAAATTCCCACCGGTTGGCTTGGCGACAAATATGGACCACGCAGCACGCTGATCCGGGTTGTCGTCTTCTGGTCGTTCTTCCTCGGCTTGATGGCCCTGGCGGGAGTGCCTCTCTTTGGCACCAGCCTGTCCATCGGCTTCTGGGGGTTGGTCGTCATCCAGTTCCTCTTTGGCGTTGGAGAGGCTGGGGCGTTTCCCAATATATCGAAGGCTCTCTACAACTGGTTTCCCGCCAGCCAGCGGGCTTTTGTACAAGGCTCGGTATGGTTTTCCTCACGCTTCATGGGAGGGCTCACAACCTTTTTCTGGACTTTGCTCACGGTGGGACTAGGTCTGGATTGGCGAACGGTAGTGGGGCTATTCGCCTGCCTGGGGGTGATATGGGTGATTCTGTTTACCATGATTTTCCGCAACAAGCCCGAAGAACACCCGGGTTGCAACGAGGCGGAGCGGGATCTCATCAAGCAGGGCAAGAAGTCCAGTAGCGGTGGACACGAGAACGTACCATGGAGGCACCTCTTCAGTCAGAAGAACCTCTGGTACCTCTGTGGCATGTACTTCTGCATGAACTTCGGCTGGTACTTCCTGATGTACTTCCTGCCCAAATTCATGAAGCAAAGCTTCGGCATCCAGCAAGGCGATGGCATCGGTGTTCAACTGGGCGTGGCACTGATGACTGGTTCGCCTCTCCTTCTGGGTGGGGTGGCCTGTATCCTGGGAGGCATTCTTTCCGACCGTTACATCCGCCGAACGGGTGATCGTGTCTGGGGCCGCAAACTCTATGGCATGATCGGTTACGCAGGCTGTTCGATCTGCTATATCGCAGCCATGGTGATGATTAACAATCCGTATGTGCTCATTGCCTGTATTGCCCTGGTTGGCTTCTTCAACGACCTGACCATGGGCCCAGCCTGGGCGACTGCGCAGGACATTGGCAAGCGCTATGCTGCCATTGTTTCAGGATGCATGAACATGATCGGCAACCTCGGCGGGGCGCTGAGTAATTATGTCACCGGTCTCATCATCAAAAAACACACCATTGATGGTGTGGTTTCCAATGATGGTTACATCACCTGCCTGACGATGTATGCAGTGGCGTATGGTATTGGCGTCTTCTTCTGGTATATGACCGATGCCAACAGGCCACTGGCGGAGGATTAGACATTTAGCTCCAGGCTGGGGCGGGTCGCGCGAGGGCTTGAAGCAATTTGCATGATCATCATTCCACACAGTTTGTTGCTATGAACCAATACGTCGCGAGGGCCCGCCCCTGGCCTGAATAACCAAGTGGTAAATATTCTCGTAAATGATGTATACTAGAAGTACTCCACCTTCGAGCTCGCCATGGCCAAGTCCACTATCACCATTGAAGACCTGCATGCCTTCCTCGATGAAGCCCTTTCTGACGAGATGTCGAGCAAAGTGGAAAAGGCGCTGCGTGATTCGGCCCCATTGCGATCAGCTCTCAGCCGACTGATGGAAGAACGCGAGCGAGGGGAGCACAGTATCGGTGCAATCTGGAGGCGTCAGCGATTGACCTGTCCGACCCGCGAGGACTTAGGCAACCTGGTCATGGGCATCCTCGAGGAATCTCAAGCCGAGTACATACAGTTCCACATTAAGACGATTGGCTGTGGTTACTGTCAGTCGAACCTCGTGGATCTTCAGGAACGGAGCAAAGAACACAAGTCGCACTCGCAGCAGCGCAGGCAGAAGATGTTTGCCTCCAGTGCCGGGTTCCTTCCCAAAAGGAAGTAACTTGCAGCTTAGTCTTTGGCGAAACTGCCGCGGTGGAGTTGGCCTTTGCGGATGATGTGAAATTGCAATGGCTTGAAGGTGGCATAGCTTTCGTGGTTCAGCACATACTGCACATTATCGAAACTGCAGGTTTCCCAGTTCTGCAGTCCAACCAGGATATCGCCTGGCTGGATACCAGCTTTGGCTGCAGGGCCTTGTGAAAGTACATCGGTGACCAGCATGCCGCCATGAAGATGGGCGTAAAGACGGGTGATGGATTCGCTATCCGTGGTGGTCAGGCGCAGCCCTAGTTCCTTCCAGATGGGATCGTTGATGACTGGCGTTGTCTTGGGGTCAAAGGCCCATTCGATCGACTTCTCTTCTGTGCCACGGCGTATCTTGACAGCAAGCTTATCGCCGGGTTTGCTCTCAATCAGAGCACGCTCAAAATCGAGGCCGCATTCCACAGTCTGGTCGTTGACGGCGATGATGGTGTCGCCATTCTTGAGTCCTGTCTTCTCAGCGATGCTGTTGCTCAGCACCTTTTCCACCTGCAGAGCACGGCAGGGGTTTTGAGCAACCATAACCTTGTCCCGATATTGCAGGCCAGTGGGGAAGGCGTGGCGACGGGTGCGGGCAAGCAGGTCGCTGACAGTTTCCAGCATGCTGTCTACCGGGATGGCAAAGCTAATACCCTGAGCGCCTGCTCGGATAGCCACGTTCACACCGATGAGTTCGCCATCAATATTCAGTAGCGGACCACCAGAGTTGCCGGGGTTGATACTGGCATTGGTTTGAATCAGCTGCTTGTAATTCACTTCTTTATTGAGCACAACATCGCGACCCAGGGCGGAAATGATGCCCATGCTCACAGTGTGCTCGTAGCCAAAAGCGTTGCCGATGGCGATGACGGTTTCACCGACCATCAAGTCACTCGAGGTGCCGATTTTGATGACAGGTAGCCGTTTTTTTGGACTGATCTTGATGATGGCGAGATCAGTTTCCTTGTCCTTGGCTACCACAGTGGCATCGTACCGTTCTTCGTCTCCATTCAGCCTTACTTGCAGCTTGGTTACTTCATCAACGACATGGAAGTTGGTGACGATGTAGCCCCGGCTGTCGAGAATGATGCCGGTGCCCATGCCATTAGATCGCCCCGAGGCACCCAGGTTTCGGTCGCCGAAGCCATTATTGGCGGCAACGCGTTCACTATGGATATTAACGACTGAGGCTTTGCATTTTTCCACCACACTGACAATGGCATTTCGACGGCTGGGGCTAGTCGGCGAGTCGCCTGCGTGGAGTACCCCCACGGATGCGATGAGTGCGAATGCCAGGACCCAAAGACCGAAGCAACGGCGTGGTGTGGAACTCATGGATGCATCGCGACAAGGAGGGTGATGGTAGGGTTGAGAAGAACTTCGTCCAGTCGCGACGTACGTCTTGATGAGGGAAGCTGGTGAAAGAGGAGGGCTGGGCAAATTGTTGTCGCAAGAGAAGAATCATACCTAGGAGGCGTGGAGTGCCGTCTATAATGGCGATGCCCAAGAGGGCGGCTGTATCACCCCTTCCAAAGAAAGGATCAGTATGAGTACGAGAAAAGAACAACTCCTCAAACTCCTGGCTGCCGAACCTACCGACGCTTTCCTGCGCTATGGTCTGGCCAAGGAACTGGAAGCGGAAGGTGATAGAGACGGCGCGATCCTGCAACTGGAGCAGGTTCTGAGGGAAAACCCTGAGTATGTACCTGCTTTTCTTCAAGTTGGACAATTGCTGATTCAGGCAGAACGACTGGATGAGGCGAGAGATAGGTTGCGCATGGGAATGCAGACTGCTTTTAAACAAGCGGATCATCACGCGTATCAGGAAATGGAGGGGATTCTAGGGTCGATTTCGTGAGACTTAAGTTGCAGGTCGGAATCTATTAGGTGCTCTTCACAATTGCACTATATTAAGGGTGAAAACGGCGGACACGTGTCCGCCCGGTACGTGCTCGGAGCGCTTACATGGGTTTCTGGCAGGCGGTTTGGGACCTCTCCACGCCGCAGATGCTCTTCTTCTTCATCGCCCTGGTTGTGGCGTTCGGGTTTGAGTTCATCAACGGGTTTCACGATACCGCTAATGCGGTCACCACTGTGATCTACACCCGCAGCATGAGACCTACCCCCTCGGTCATATATTCCGGCATCATGAACTTCCTGGGAGTGCTGCTGGGGGGCACGGCGGTAGCATTCAGCATCGTCAATCTGCTCCCGGTGGATCTGCTGGTAGATGCCAAGTCAGCTGCGGCGCTGGAAATGGTCCTGAGTATTCTCCTCGCTGGGGTTATCTGGAATCTGGGCACATGGTACTATGGGCTTCCCGTTTCCAGTTCACATACACTCATCGGCTCCATTCTGGGCGTGGGGCTGGCAAATAGCATACTGCAGGGGAATGGCATTGATGGCATCAATTGGGGTAAGGCCGGCGAAGTAGGGTTGGCCTTATTGCTGTCGCCGTTGGTGGGCTTTATTGCTTCAGCATTGCTACTTCTGGTGATGAAGTTCATCTTCCGCGATGAGCGACTTTATGAGCCTCCGGTTGGAGAAGATCGGCCGCCTTACTGGATACGTGCTGTGCTGGTGTGTACCTGTGGCGGCGTGAGTTTCGCCCACGGCTCAAACGATGGGCAAAAAGGCATGGGCCTCCTGCTGCTGGTACTGATTGGATTCCTGCCGATGTATCACGCACTCAATACACGTGCTCCAGAAGAAGCAAGAATCGTGCATGATGCAGCCGTGCAATTGAAGAAGAAACTGGGGAAGGAATTGGAACAGCACTCGCAACTGTCACGTGATTTGGATTACCTTGATATGCGGTTAGATAATCTGAGTTCACTGAATCAAGTGCAACTTGATGAACGCTGGGAAGTTCGACAGGCAATCTATCGCACTACGCAGTACCTCAAGCAAGAGCCACGATTGAAACCTAGCGAGAATAACTGGAAGCAGTACCGGCAGCAGTTGTT
The DNA here is from genome assembly GCA_046350055.1 of Gemmatales bacterium. Taxonomy (GTDB): domain Bacteria; phylum Planctomycetota; class Planctomycetia; order Gemmatales; family HRBIN36; genus JAEUIE01. Next base: position 3,486,548 of record JAXMBC010000001.1, read on the forward strand.
GGTGGCAATCGAATATGTGCCTCTCTGGGTTGTAGTAGGTACAGCGCTGGCACTCGGGATTGGAACTTGCATCGGGTATAAACGAATCGTCATTACAGTGGCAGAAAAGATCGGAAAATCGCACCTGACATACGCACAAGGGGCAGCGGCAGAATTGGTGGCTGCCCTGACAATCCTGCTGGCTACCTATACCAGAGCCCCGGTGAGTACAACACAGGTACTCAGCAGTGGCGTTGCCGGCACGATGGTTGCCAATGGGTCAGGGGTTCAGCCTGGCACGACGCGACGCATTCTGCTCGCCTGGTTGATGACCCTGCCTGCCACCATGTTGCTGGGTGGAGTTTTCTTCACAGTGGGTCGATTGTTTGTGAGGTAGTGGGATGACTCCCGCCATCAAGCTGCTCGAAAAGCAAAAAGTACCTCACCAGGTACTGTCGTACGAGCATGATCCCTCTAACTCGGACTTTGGCTCTGAGGCAGCGAGCAAGCTGGCCGTCGATCCACACTACATGTTCAAGACTCTGGTGGTGCGGAGCGATACCGGGCAATTGGCCATGGTGCTGGTTAGCGTGGCGGACAAAGTAGACCTCAAGAAACTGGCGGCAGCCTTAGGTACCAGGAAAGCCGACTTGGCCGATCCGGGACTTGCCGAGAAAACAACTGGCTATGTGGTTGGCGGGATCAGCCCGCTCGGAGGTCGCAAGCGATTGCCTGTGTATGTAGATACCAGTCTGATTTCATTGGATACGGTCTACATCAGCGCTGGCAAACGGGGGCTACAGTTGAAACTGTCAGCAGTGGCGCTGGTAACGTTGCTGGAAGCCACAGTTGCGCCACTGGTCTGATTGGTTACTTCTTTTCGCTTTTCTTCGCTTCCTTTGCATCAGGTGGCAGCAGATTGGCTATCTTTTCGCCTTGAAGTTTGGCAAGTTTATCACGTTGTTCAGCGGTCAGCAGTTTCTCCAATGCAACTCGGGTTTCCTGCCGCAGGCGTTTCACTTCACTTGTCATCTTCTGCTGATCGCCTTGAACTTCGTGAAATGCTTCGCGCATGGCTGCATTCATGTCAGTGACAGCTTCGACCGCTTTTTGGGATTGATCGGCAGAGAGGCCGACTTCTTTGGCCAATTTCTCATCGGTGAGGGCTAAAGGCCCATTGATCTGGAGCCATGCTTCTCGCAAGCGTTTAGTCTGCTTGGCATTAAGCAACTTCAGTAGATCCTGCTCCAGGCTGTCCAGGTCGGCTCCACCACGGATTACCAGCCGTTTCTGCCCATCAACTTCCTGCGTGTATTCGGACAGCAGGCTATCCACGCCTTCCTGTTGATCCTTGGAGAGCTTCAGTTCATCAAGAACCGCCTTGTTGATCATCAAGGCGAATTGAGGCGGGTTCAGACGCATCTGCTGTGCCTGGCAGGCGGTATAACCCATGAGGAGCAGGAGACAGGCAAGCGAGCGAGCAGGTAGCATGACAGGTCTTTCTGTTCAGGTGGAACGGTGACGATGGCAGTATAATACACCTAAGAAATTAGGTGATGATGAAAATGGTGAGATTGTGGCTGTAGAGACACGGGCAAATGCTGATGGCCTTCGGGAAGGCGAGTCGTATATTGTGTTGAAGCACGAACTCGACACTACCAATCGGTGTCGACAATTGTGAGCCGAAGTGGCGGAATGGCAGACGCGACGGATTCAAAATCCGTTACTCGCAAGAGTGTGTGGGTTCAAGTCCCTCCTTCGGCACTGATAGTAGACGCGGCGTCCCGCGGCATAGTCAAGTGAATGTATTTGCGCAACGGCTCTTGGGATGATCTGTCCATGCGCCGATTTGATTGTGTGTTGAATCCCGCTCGCAAGAACATCTACTCGTTTCTATTCATGAGCTTTGTGGCGCTGTTCGCCCTACTCTGGGCTATGTCTTACTCCTCCACTGCCGCCATCATTGCTGGCTGTGTGTACCTGCTAATCGCCTTGTCGTTTGCCCGAATCGTGACATACGCCATCAGTTGCTACGACCGGATGATCTTCCTGAGAATTGTCTACTTCGGCTACCGCGAAGTGTTGAAAGAGGAAATGGCGTTCGACGACATTGATAAGTTGTTCCTCCGGAAACAATTGTCTTGCGATTCCTCGTCGTATGACCTCTACTTCTATGGCAAGCAGCCGGGCCGCAAGCTGCATGTTTACACGTACAACAGCTACGAGCGTGCCCATCGGATGGCGATGCAATTAGTGGAACTGACTGGGACGAGATATGAAGAGCAGCAGGATAAGCAGTCGATTTACGACTGAAAGTATACGCGGCGTCCCGCCGCGTAGTCAGTAACAGAGTAATGATGCAACTACTATTGCGTTTAATAGCTCGTCTTGGCCACATAGCCACGGGCACATGCCACGGACTTTGTAGGCGGGACGCCGCGACTACTTGATTGAACTGGAAACGAGCATCAGGCTGACCTTCTTGCCTTTGCGGATGCCGTCACGACGGACGAGGCGGTCGTTTTCGTCAAACCACAAGTCAGAGGTGTTACCCGCATTCAGCTTGTAATGAGTACAGGTCACACGCTGTCCGTTGACGATTTGTGATTCCTTACCCATGTTCTGAAGCTTGACTGCCATCTCAATGCCTGAATCAGCATCCAGGATATACACTGTTTTGTCTCGCTGATCTTCGGGCGGCAGCGTCCAGTAGCTGGTTGACCAGACGTTGGGTTGGTTCATCCGTTCTTTACCGTCGGCCTTCACCTTCAATTGACCATTGATTGGATCGATGACGAGAGTGTGAGGCGTGCCGTTGTCGTTGCTGGCGGAAGAGAGGTGCAGGAGTTTGCCATCTTTCCAGCGTTCCTGGCCGCGAAATGCCTGTTGGTAGGTGATGCCGAGAACCTTGATTTTGACGTCACTCTTGCCGAAGAAGTCCGTAGTGCCTTCACCGTAGGTGGTGATGGTCTGGGTATAAGTACCGGCGTCGTGGCCATCTATGGTGATCTTGAAGACGCGATATTCACTCTTGTACTGTGCCTGTGCTGCCAGGGGCAGCAGGGCGACGAGCAGAACGAGTATGTTGCGCATGATGAACCTCCTTTCTTTGGGCAGTGAACCATACCTAGAGCTCAATGTTCCAGCAAGGGAGAAAGAGGGTTGGAACATGTGAAGTTGCAGTGATGGGGTTCCCTAGATTACCCAAGTGTTGGCATCACCCAGATATTCCCTCAGACAAGCCCCTCTTCCGTGTTGGAGGAGGGGAGGTGTCTGTCAGCGAACCGTTAATACCGCAATTCCATACCGACATAGGCAGTGCGGCCGGGTTGGTAGACACCCAGGCCGGTGCGAAGGTCGAGGTGCTCACGGTAGAACTTGTCGAACACGTTTTCGATACCGGCTGTCAGGAGAACATGTTCGTTGTACTGCCAGTAACTGCGGATGTTCCAGGTCTGGAAGCCCGGTGTCTCCTGTTCAGCCAGTGACGCAGCGACTTCACGTTGCTGGGCCACCAACCGCCAGATCACATCGAGACCATATCGGGGTTGCTTGCCTGCTTCATGCAGACGCATGCCCAGACGGACGTCGAGAGGAGGAATGTTCGGCAGCGGTTCGGTATCAGGGTTAGGCAGACCGAGTGTTGGATTTCCTCGGTTTCCACGAGTCTGATCTTCTGCCCGTACATAGGTCGCGGTGACAAATGGAGTCAACACGTCAAGAGCATCGTATTCTGCATAGGCTTCACCACCATAGAGCGTGGCCAGGCCGGTGTTGACATAGCGTACCTGCAAGGCGTTATTAGCGCCCAGCACAATCTTGCCTTGCACATCCCCAAGTGCTTCGAAAGTGACGTAGTCGTTAACCCATGCATTGAAGAGAGTGACACCGGCACGGAAGGTGTCGTAGTCAGCCCGCAGACCAATATCGATCTGGTAGAGCTTTTCGGGATTGAGGTTAGGATTGCCAAGCACTGATGTGAAACCCTGCTGCAGCGTGGCAAGAAACGGTCCGACTGCATAGAGTTCAGTCGGCGTTGGCGGACGCATGGAGAAACCGAAGCCTGCCAGGGCAGTGAGGTTGTCGTTAAGCTTGTATTCGCCGTTGACGTAACTGAGCCAGAGGGTGTAATCGCGTCGGAGCGAACTGACGCCAAGTGCATCTTCGACGCCAGAGAAGTGGTCACAACCGCAATCGCAATTTTCCACTCCGAACCCTTCAGGCACTCTGGTGACATTGGAATTCATGAAGTCGACTCGGCCGCCAAACTTGACTACGAACCGCTCGTTAATGGGATTACGATTCTCGAAGAAGAAGCCAGCCATCTGTTGTACAGTACGGGGGATCGGGTAATTGAGATCGCAGGGAATAGCGAAGAGGCTGTCGAACTCATTGAGTTTCTGACTGAGATAGCGGTAATCGCTACCGATAGTGAGCTGGGCCTCGGTGGCTCGGCCCCAACTCATAAGAGTTTGTGCTCCGCTGGTGGAAGTCTGCCCATTGGTGAAACCAGTGAATCCACTGAGGTCGAGTTCAGGGATTTGCTTTCGCTTGCCATAGGCCTGGGCATCGCCCTTGAACGTGGTCTGGTTGAACCAACCGCTCACTTCGAAGTGATCGAAGTAGCGCTGGTTTTCGAGAGTGTAGCGGCCACGCCAGCCATCGGTGATCAGCAGATTGGTATCAAACACCTGACCGGGGAATTCGAGTCCGGTCTGATCGAGGCGGACATAACCCAGTTCGATTTTGCTATTCGGGCTGAGGTCGAAGCCCATGGCAAAATCGACGTCGCGTGAGTTGTAACTACTCGGGATTTGATCGCCATTACCCATCGTGTAATCATTGCCAGTGCGTTGGCCGTAGCTGAAGCGGGTACCCCAGTCGGAGCCGCCGCCAAAGATGGTCTGTCGTCCGTAGATCTGTTCACCATTGTTTTTGTAATTGGTGGAGGTAATGCCATGCCATTCGTTGCCGTTCTCGTATCGAGGCGTGGCATTGGTAGCAATATCGATGAAAGTAAAGCCTGGGCCGTAACGTGCAGCGTAAGGACCTTTGTAGATCAGGGCATCACGGATGATACCGGAATCAATCTTGCTGAGGAACGTATCCAGATCGTTACGGGCGGGGAACCAGAAGGCGCCGTCAGCCCAGGTGCTGATCTGTCCCAGGCGGTAACCACGGATGCGTGGCTCATTGGCGATGGGGCTGCGGCGTTGTACTTCAATACCCGTGCCGCCACGTGAGAGTAAGTCGCCCGCATCAGTACTGGCTAGCAACTGAGATTGATTTCCGCCCACAACACCAGTGCTGGCAGTACTGGCTGCGGCCTGAACACGCTCTACGTTTGCACCAGAACCAGCCAGGCTACCCGTGGAACTGCTCCGCGGACTGGTATTCAAGGCCTGTTGAATATCGGACGAGAGCCCCAAACCGCTCTGGCTAGCCTGTGGCTGGGTAGGCACACCTGGAACGACCGGTGTGACATCCTGTACCCGCTCGATCATTGGATCGAAAAAGACCACTGCTTCGCGGATGTGGGCGAGGTTGGCAGGCTTTTCAGGTGGAGCCACTTCGATCGGCCTGGCATCGTCAGCGTGCAGGATCCCAGCCCACAAACTGGCACTTCCTACTACAGTGAATAGACGACGGACGGCAATACGTGTGCGAGGTGACATGGGTCCTCCTGACCACAATGCCCAGGGCGGCTCTATTCGATGACACCGCGTCCCTGCGGTATCCTTGTTAGATTCGGCACGACACGAAGGGATTGTTGATGGGGAACACCCCATCACGTTGAGAATGCTGGGAAGATGGGGGGAGGTGCAGGGTTATTCGGAGCGTAGGGTTGCAGTGTGCAGTACGGTATGCCAGCACACAACATTGAATACCTTGAAGAAATCGTCTGAATTACTGGAGTTGAAGCTCCCAGGTCTGCCCGAGCATGGATGGACCGAACATGCTATGGGCCTCTTCCTGGACCAGTACAAACCCCGCCCGCTCGTACAGCTTGCGTGCTGCTTGCAGTGCATCACTCGTCCAAAGGATTAGCTTTTGATAACCCTTCATCCGGGCAAACTGGATACATTCCTGAATAAGCCGGTCACCTAGACCGTACCCTCGTGCCCATGGTTCCAGGAGCAGCATCCGCAACTTGGCTACACCGGGGTCCGGAGCCTTCACCAGGAAAATACAACCTGCCCGCTGCCCATCCCGTTCAGCAATCCAGCAGTGTTCCAACGCTGGATCAAAGTGAGTGGCAAACTGATCAACAATCTCAGCGACAAGTTGTTCAAAACGGCCATCCCAGCCAAACTCCTCGGTGTAGAGTTGGCCATGGCGTTGGACGACCCAGGGAAGATCGTCTGAGCGATGGGAGCGGAGATGGAAGTCATCTGAATACATGATGAGATCATCATATGCTGCAGTGATATTCACAAGACACTTCTCCCTCTCCCCCATTTAATGTCGGTAACACCTTTCTTCTTTGGAGACGGCTGATGCTGCGTCTCGTGCTCCTATCCACAGTGTTGATTATGACTACTGCTGCCCAGGCCGATGAGACTCGCCCCATGACCATCGACGATCTCTTCGCCTTCAAGCGCGTGAGCGATCCACAGGTCAGCCCCGATGGCAAGCAAGTCGTCTATGTTGTCACCAGTGTTGACCTGGCTGGAAACAAGAGCAGTTCCAACCTCTGGCTGCAATCTACGGACCGGAAAACGCCTGCCCGGCAACTGACGACCACGACCAAGAAGGATCGCCACCCACGCTGGAGCCCCGACGGCAGCAGGATACTCTTCGAATCGAACCGCAGCGGCAGCAACCAACTGTGGGTGATCGAACTCTCCGGCGGCGAGGCTCAGCAGATTACCACCATCAGCACCGGGGCCGGCACGGGCATCTGGTCGCCCGATGGCAAGAAGCTGGCATTCGTTTCCAGCATATATCCCGAGTTCAGTACGCTGCCGTTCGCCGAGAGTGACAAGAAGAACAAGGAGAAGGCTGACGCTGCTGAAAAGAACCCGGTAAAAGCCAAGGTCTTCACCAAACTCTTCTACCGCCACTGGGATGAATACGTGGAAGATAAGCGTCAGCACCTCTTCGTCTGCAATGCCGATGGCAGTGATTGTCGCGATGTGACGCCGGGCGACCGCGATGCCAACCCGACATCATCCACCTTCAGTGTGGGGGATGATTTCTGCTTCAGTCCCGATGGCAGCCACCTGGTATTTACTGCGGTGCCGGCAAAGAACGAATCGTGGAGCACCAATTACGACATCTGTCGGGTAAGCCTGACCAACACGAAGACCGAGTGGGAAACGCTGACGAAGAACCCTGCAGCTGATGTATATCCTCGCTTCAGCCCTGATGGCAAACGCATCGCCTGGCGAGCCCAGAAGAAGGCTGGTTACGAAGCGGACAAGTGGGACATCATGGTAGCCGAGTGCAACCCCGATGGCAGCTTCGACCGCACGCCGAAGAATCTGACGGAGCAGAAGGATGTCTCGGTCGGTGAGTTCCTGTGGACGCCCATGGGCGAACTAGTCTTTGTCACCGATGAAGATGGTTCCGCTTCGCTCTACAGTGTGCAGCTCAATGGCGAGATTCAGAAAGGCTTCTATCACCTCGACAGAACAGGTGCTAGGCTCAGTGCCTACCCGTCTGGCAAGATTGGGCAAATTGGCTCTTTGTCTTTCAGCAAGGATGGGGCAACACTCATTCATACCCAGGCACATCTTTACCGCCCGTCAGAAATACACGCTGTTAAGTATGAGGCCGGCCCGAACGGTTCGGCGTTGAATGTAGGCCCACTCAGCACTGCGAATGCCGAGTTACTCAAGAAGATTGACAAGCCTGTCATCGAAGCTGTGCAGGTCGATGTTGAAGGCGGCAAGATGCAGATGTGGATCGTGAAGCCTCCCAAGTTCGATGCCAGTAAAAAGTGGCCCGTGGCCTATCTGGTTCACGGCGGCCCTCAGGGGGCGTGGGAAGATAGCTGGAGCTTCCGCTGGAACCCCATGCTTTGGGCTGCCCAGGGGTATGTCGTGGTACTCCCCAATCCCCGTGGCTCCACCGGTTTCGGTCAGAAGTTCTGCGACGACATCAGTGGCGACTGGGGTGGTAAGTGCTACCGCGACCTGATGGCCGGAGCCGACTATGTCGAAAAACTGCCCTATGTAGACAAGGACCGCATCGGTGCAGCTGGGGCCAGCTTCGGTGGCTACATGATGAACTGGTTTGCCGTGAGCACTGGCCGGTTCAAGACGCTGATCACCCATTGCTCGGTGTGGAACTTCGAGAGCATGTGGGGCACCACCGATGAGCTGTGGTTTGATGAGTGGGAACACGCTGGCCTGCCATGGGAAGTGCCTGGCAAGTACCGCGAATTTTCGCCCCACATCAAGGCGGCCAACCTTGGCAAGTTCAAGACTCCGATGCTGATCATCCACAACGATTACGATTTCCGCTGCCCGATTGGTCAGGGGCATGAACTCTTTAATGCGCTGCAGCGGCAAGGTGTGCCCAGTAAGTTCGTCAATTTCCCTGATGAAGGCCACTGGGTGCTGAAGCCCGCCAACAGCAAGTTCTGGCACGAATCAGTCTTCGACTGGCTGAAAAAGCACGTGCCGCCTGGGCCTCGGTAACATGCTGATCGACACACATGTGCATCTGGATGACGACAAGCTTCGTGGCGAGGTAGATGCAGTTGTCGCGCGAGCTCAGACGGCTGGGGTAGGGCAGATGGTCTGCATTGCCACGACGGCAGATTCGTCGGATCGTTGTGTTGCCCTAGCCCAGCGCTTCGATTCTGTGTTCGCCAGCGTTGGCATCCATCCCAATTCTGGCGCTGAGGCAAAGCCAGGCGACTGGGAACGAGTGCTGGCCCTCGTGAAGTCGCCCAAGGTCGTTGCTCTGGGCGAGACAGGCCTGGACTGTCACTGGGACTTTACACCGTTCACCATGCAGCAGGATTACTTCGCCAGGCACCTGACCCTTTCGCGTCAGACGGGATTGCCAGTGGTCATCCATTGCAGGGAAGCGGAGCCTGACATGCTGGCGATGCTGGAGGCTGACTTTGCCCAGCATGGCCCGCTCCGCGGCGTGATGCACTCCTTTAGTGGCGACCAGACCTTTGCTGATGCATGTCTACGGATGGGGCTCTACCTCTCGTTCGCTGGAATGGTGACCTACAAGAATGCTCAGAACTTGCGTGATGTCGCAGCTCAGGTACCGTCTGATCGGCTGCTGGTGGAGACCGATGCCCCTTACCTGACACCGGAGCCCTTGCGGGGTAAGGTCAAGAAAAACGAGCCAGTCCATGTAGTACACACAGCGGAACGACTTGCTGTGGTACGCGGGGTAGGGTTTCAGGAGCTGGCGGAGCAGACAACAGCTAATGCGAAGCGGCTGTTTGGAATGTAGACGCGGCGTCTCGCCGCATATGCAACGGATAGTACTGCTGCAACTTGATTTGCGTGAACGTTATGCAATGCCACAAACAATTGCAGACGCGGCAGTATGCCGCGTCTGCTTGGTGAAGGGTGAGAGAGGGGACTTGAACCCCCAACATCCAGAACCACAATCTGGCGCTCTAACCAATTGAGCTACTCCCACCGTGTTCTTAGAGTTTACCGCCCGATCCGCCTGCTGGCAATGGGTGCGTCGCAGGTCGTTTGATGTCGTTGGATAAGTGGTAGCGGTCGTATCATGGAAATTCGCTAACGAAGATGAAATGCAGCTGAATGATAGAGTTCTGCCAACCAGAACTGGTTCGCCTGTATGAGTAAAATAACAGACGCGGCAGTTCGCCGCGTCTGTTGCGTAGCTGTGTTGAATTACTTGCCCAACCCCGCTTGCGCTGCTGCCAATCGGGCAATAGGCACACGGAACGGGCTGCAACTCACATAATCCAGCCCGATCTTGTCGCAGAATTTGACACTATCGGGATCGCCTCCGTGTTCACCACAGATGCCGATCTTGAGTTGCTTGCGAACACTACGACCTTTATCGACACCCATCTTCATCAGGCTGCCGACGCCATCCTGGTCGATGGTAGCGAAAGGATCAGCAGCGATGATGTCAGCCTTCTTCGGATCCGTGTACGGGCTGATGAAGGGACCATAGTCATCTCGGCTGACGCCCAGTGTGGTCTGAGTCAGATCGTTTGTACCGAAGCTGAAGAACTCAGCATTGGCAGCGATCTGATCAGCCACCACGCAGGCGCGGGGCAACTCAATCATGGTGCCTACCAGGTATTCCAGGGTCGTGCCTGTCTCGGCAAAGACCTTGGCTGCGGTATCGCGGACGATCTTTTCCTGGTTGGTGTATTCCTTCTGGAAACCAACCAGGGGAATCATCACTTCAGGCAATACGGTGATGCCTTCCTTCTTGACGGCGACAGCAGCTTCGAAGATGGCCCGGGCCTGCATGGCAGTGATTTCCGGATAGACGATGCCGAGCCGACAGCCACGGTGTCCGAGCATGGGATTTGCTTCATGCAGTTCGCTGACGCGGCGCATGATCTGGTCTTTGGTGATGCCCAGCTTGTTGGCCATTTCATTCTGTTCACTGGGCCCGTGAGGGAGGAACTCGTGAAGCGGTGGATCGAGAAGGCGAATGGTGACGGGCTTGCCTGCCATGGCCTTGAACAGACCGATGAAGTCTTTCCGCTGGAAAGGCAGCATCTTGTCGAGTGCCTTCACGCGGCTGGGTGTATCTTCCGCCATGATCATCTCACGCATTTCGGTGATATGATCGAAGAACATGTGTTCGGTGCGGCACAGGCCGATGCCTTCAGCACCGAAGGCAATGGCTTCCGCAGCCTGATCGGGAAGATCGGCATTGGTGCGGACCTTGATCTTGCGGTACTGGTCGGACCAGTCCATCACCATCTTGAAACGGCGGTAGACGTCTGACTTCTCAGGTGCCAGTTCTTTCTTGATCAGAACCTGCACTACTTCACTGGGGCTGGTAGCAATGGATCCAGCAAACACTTCGCCGGTAAAGCCATCGATGCTGATATCGTCACCTTCCTTGAAGGTCTGGCCCTTCACTGTGACGGTACCCTTGTCGTTATCGATGTTGAGTTCACCAGCACCGACGATGCAGACCTTACCCATTTGACGGCTGACGAGAGCGGCGTGACTGCTGACGCCACCGACGGCAGTGAGGATGCCTAATGCGGCCTTCATGCCGCGAAGATCTTCCGGAGTGGTTTCTTTGCGAACCAGGATCAGGTTGACATTGGGGTTGGCATTTTTCATGGCCTCGGCTTTCTGGGGCGTGCAGACGATCTTGCCAGTGGCTGCGCCAGGCCCGGCGGGAATACCCTTGGTGAGCAACTTTCCAGCCTTGCTCGCTGCCTTCTTTGCTTCGATGTTGAAGAGAGGCTGTAGCAACTGGCTTAAGTCACCGGCGGGGATAAACTTGGATGAAATGGCATCTTCTTTGGAGATAATGCCTTCTTCAACCAGGTCTGTAGCAACGCGGACTGCAGCAAAACCGGTACGTTTGGCATTGCGGGTCTGGAGCATGTAGAGCTTGTTGCGGGAAATCGTGAATTCGATGTCCTGCATGTTCTTGTAATGCTTCTCCAACTTCTGACCAACCGCGACGAGTTCCTTGTAAGCGGAAGGCATGTCAGTGCCGAGCGTCTCCTCGATGCGCTTGGTCGGACGTGAACCATTGACGACGTCTTCACCCTGAGCATTGATGAGGTAATCACCGCAGATACCGGGAGTTCCCAGAGCACCATCGCGGGTGAGAGCCACGCCGGTGGCACAGTCGTCGCCGAGGTTGCCGAAGACCATTGCCATGACGTTACACGCTGTGCCCCATTCATCGGGGATGCCATACTGGCGACGGTACACGCAGGCACGATCATTCATCCACGAACCGAAGACAGCACCGATGGCCTGCCAGATTTGTTCGTGTGGATCGGTGGGGAAGTCCTTCCCAGTGTACTTCTTGATGGCAGCCTTGTAGTCAACAATGATCTGCTTGAGCGATTCGACGCTCAGTTCATTGTCGAGCTTGACGCCTTGCTTTTCCTTGGCCTTGTCCAGGATGTGGTGGAAGGGTTCGTCCTTGTGGCCCTTCAGACCCATCACAACTTCGCCGAACATCAACAACAGACGGCGATAGCTATCGAGAGCGAAGCGTTCGTTGCCCGACTGCTTGGCGAGGGCCTGAACCGTTACATCATTGAGACCGATGTTGAGTACGGTGTCCATCATGCCCGGCATCGAATCGCGACCGCCGGAACGGCAGGCGAGAAGCAGTGGGTTCGTGGCATCTCCGAACTTGGCACCCATGGTCTTTTCGACGTTCTTGAGTGCTTCTTCTACCTGGGCCTTGAGTTCAGCGGGGTACTTTTTGCCGTTGGCATAAAAGTAGGTGCAGACTTCGGTGCTGATGGTGAAACCTGCGGGCACCGGCAGGCCAATGAGGGTCATCTCCGCAAGGTTGGCTCCTTTGCCACCAAGGAGGTTTTTCATGTCAGCTTTGCCATCAGCCTTGCCGTCGCCGAAGAAATAAACGTACTTGGACATGGTCTTTCCTGAGAGGTAGGTCGATACGAAAAGAGACCGCGCTGGACAGAGCGGTCCGCATACGGCTTGTGGGAGAGTACTAGAAATGTAGGGAGAATGTGGGGGCTTGGGTAGACGAATTAGCCTTTGCGTTTGACCTTCCGCCCACTCCAAACCGGCTCGGCATCGATATCCAGACCTGCGATCTCTACCGCTCGCCATGATTCAACAGCTAGAGCGGCCATGGCAGCATTATCGGTACACCAGGCCATCGGCGGGATGATGACTTCCACCTTGGCCTGTTCTGCCATGGTTTGCAACGCTGTTCGAAAGGCTTGATTGGCAGTGACTCCGCCGCCAACAGCAAGGGTTCGCAGCTTCATTTTCGTTAATGCCTGACGACATTTCTCGACCAGAACATCAACGACAGCTTGTTGGAAACTCGCTGCTACGTCAGCCTTGACCTGTTCACTCAGGAGAGTGCGTGCATTTTCCAGATCACGCAGGCAGTACCGCACAGCTGTCTTCAGCCCGCTGAAGCTGAAGTCGAGTCGATCTTCATGAAAGAAACTGCGAGGGAAGGTGAATGCCTTCGGATTCCCAGCATTGGCTGCTCGTTCCACGGCTGGGCCACCTGGAAAGCCGAGACCTAGCAGAGCTGCGACTTTGTCGAAGGCTTCGCCTGCTGCATCATCGATGGTTCCGCCAAGAGGCTGAGTGTGTAATGCATCTTGACAGTGAAATACTGTCGTATGGCCACCGCTGACGACGAGGCCAATGCATGGGTAGATATCCCGCTGGGCAGCCAGTCGGCACGCGTAAAGGTGGGCATCAATGTGATTGACTGCCAGCAGTGGGATACCGAGTGACCAACTGAGTGCCTTGGCAGCTGAAACGCCGACCAGCAATGCACCCACCAGTCCGGGGCGATTCATCACGGCGATAGCATTGATTTGCTGCAGTGTGATGCCAGCCTCTCTGAGCGCATTGTCAATGACCGGCAATACTTGTTGCAAGTGCGCACGCGCTGCCACCTCGGGCACTACGCCACCGAAACGGGCATGTAGTTTGAGCTGCGACGCAACCACACTGGAACGAATGACAGGGCCTGATTCAGGCGTACCAGCCTCAAAGACCGCTGCCGCAGTTTCATCGCAAGATGTCTCGATGGATAGAAAGAGCATGCATCAAGTTCGGGTGGTACAGATACTCAAGTATTCTAGAAAGACGCTGACAGGGTGTGCCGACCTATTCAAAGCCCGCAGGCAGTGGAGCAAGATAGGTCCTGGCGGGCTTCTCACCGAGTGCTGGAAGCTCCAGTCGATGGGCATGCAGCATCAACCGTTTGGCGGAATGGACGTTGCCATACAAACGGTCGCCCAGGATAGGGGAGCCCAGATGGGCGAGGTGCACCCGCAGTTGATGGGTTCGCCCTGTTTCGGGCCAGAGGCGAACATGTTGCACATTTCTTCCTGTCATATTGGGAATTAGCTCATATCGTGTTACAGCGTGCTGGCCACCGACTGCCACTACCACCATCTGATCGCGACGTGCCGGGTCCATGCCCAGCCTTGCTTCAATCACGCCTTCAGGCTTCAAATGATGGGGCCATGCCACCGCTGCTCGATACTCCTTGGTGACTTCACGGGTTTTGAACGCCTTGTCCAGCAGCTTGTTGATCCTGCCGGGGCGAGTGAGCAGTACTACACCGGATGTATCACGATCAAGGCGATGAAACAGAAGCAATTCACCAAAGTGAGCCTTGGCGAGATCGTGCAGGTTAACAGCATGAACAGAACGAGATGGGGCGCTGAGTAATCCCGCTGGCTTATTGATCGCCACAATGTCGCCATCGTCGGCAATGAGCCAGGCGGGGTCGAAACTGGCTGTGGGAACCGGCTTCACATCTGCTGGTACTTCGGTTTCGATCGTGTCGCCACGGAACACTTTCCAGGAAGCGAGCCATACGACTTTGCCATTCACCTTCACACGACGCATGCTGATGGCTCGGCCTATCTCTTTGCGGCCCCATTGGGGGAAATGATGCCGCAGGGCTTGGTCTAGCCGCTGTCCTTCGGTATCTTCGGTCAGTTTGATTTTCATGGTGTAGCAGTAACCGGGTTGGGAAGAAGGTACTGCTCAAACCGAGGTCTGTCGTCTGCAGTAAGTCGCCGCGGTCGGCCGCTGGCGAACTCGACGAACAAGCCTCGTTGTCTGCCGCTGGCTGCGAGGTCGCCTTTGCCATTGAGGAAACGGTATTCGAGCCAGGCACTGGCGTGGGAGAGTTCCGAGAACCAGGTCTCAGCCCGGACACTATCGCCGAGCACAAGAGGCTTCTTGTACACAATTTGTGATTCAACCAGGACTGGTCCGAAGCCCTGGCGTGCAATCTCTTCCACGGGCATTCCGATTGCGTCGAGCAGACGGGAACGAGCGATTTCCATCCACTGCACATACACGATATTGCTGACGTGTTTCATGAAGTCGATCTGGAACGTATAGATCGACAAATCAAAGCAGAGCTTCTTCAAGTGAACCTCTTCTAAGCAACGTTACCTCTCAGGATAATCCACTTGCACAGATTTAGGCAAGCAATGACTGCATTTATGATTTGGTAATCACCTGCATGAATTGTGTTTCATGGACAGACTCCACTTGCACGAAATCGCTGTCCATGCTATCGCCCCCATGGGGAAACTTGACTCATTCTGAATTTAATCAAGTGCGAGAGGGGAACTGACGACATGCCTCGCTTATTGACACGCTGCCTGATCATACTGACGCTGATTGGAATCGCCTCCAGAGTAGAGGCACAGAATATGGCACCGACCATGTTCAAGCCGCCGACATCGTTTGTGGAAATGCCAAAAGATCAGCCGCCACCCAGTGCGGTTCCCGGTGATTGCCCTGCGACTTTTCTACCCCCTGTAGCGGTGGTCAATCCCTGGACGGGAGCGATGGAATTTGGCGTCAATGGCGCCAATGGAAACAGCGAAAACTTCAACCTTCGCTATGGTCTGGGACTGCGTCGCAAGACTGATGACAATATCTTCACCTTCGATACGCAGTATAATCTGGCCTCGATGGATAATGTCCGTACCCAGAATCGACTCTTTTCCATCGCACGTGACGAGTGGTACTTTCGGGGCACTGCCCTGGGTTTGTTCGTTGATGGAACATTTGAATACGACGAATTTCGCGCTTTCGATTTCCGCATCGCGACTCACGCAGGTGTGATGTACAAATTCATCGACAATGGCCAGACCTTGCTCAAGGGGCGGGCTGGTGCTGGTGCGAGCCGTGAATTCGGTGGTCCCAACGAAGACTGGACCCCTGAACTGATCTTTGGCTTTGATTTCGATCACAAATTCAACGACTGCACCAAGTTCTTCGCCACAGCAGACTTCATTCCGAATGTCACCAACTTCAGCGACTACCGTCTGCAGATGCAGGCTGGGTTTGAAACCATGCTCTCGAAGGAATACAACCTGGCACTTAAGCTGGGTGTGCAGGATCTATATGACAGCACACCTGAAGGTCGCCTGTCCAACGATCTGTTTTACTTCGTCTCTCTGATTTGGAAGTTTTAACGAGAAGTTAGAAGTAAGGAGCTAGAAGCTGGGTGAAGGAGTTCGAGATCCGCACTCTTTCATCTTCGAGCAACGGCATCTTTCTTCTAACTCCTGGCTCCTGACTTCTGACTTCTAACCACTGACTTCTTATGAAACGCTCCTGGTGGATATCGCTTTTGCTGGCACTGTTACTCCTGGGTGGTCTGGGAGGAGCGGGGTATGCTGTCATGACGCATCAGCCTGCCTTTTATGAAATGGCCAGGGTGCCTGCCGGTCCGGAACGGCTGACAGCTTCTCACGAATTCGAGCAACGGGCGCAGATTCTGGCCAACCAGGCAGCTTTTCATAAGAGCTGGAATTTCAGTTGCTCCACGCAACAGATCAACAGTTACTTCGTCGAAGACTTTCTGAAAACCAAACTGCTGCCTGACTATGTGCACGATCTGCGAGTGCAGTTCCTGGATGATGAATTGAGGCTGGGCTTTCAGTATGGCGAAGGCCACCTGAAAACTGTCATCTCCATGCATGCCAAGGCATGGCTCTCACCACGGGATCCCAACACTATCGTGATTGAGTTTATCTCGCTGCAAGCTGGTGCCATGCCTTTTGGCATCAAGGCATTTCATGAAGAGATTGGAGAGCTATTGCGCAAACAGCATATCAAGGTGCTGTGGTACCGCAAGGATGGGCACCCAACGATGGTGCTGAAGTTTCAGTCCGACCGCCGCGAGCCCAGCTTCCATTTCAAGCGGCTGGAGTTCAAACAAGGCCATTTCCACCTCGAAGGGGAAACACTCGATCCCGAGGCGCCGAAGCAGTAGTAGTTGGTCGAGCTATTTGAAAAGACGTTTCAATTACCCGTAAGTCTGTTGTCCAAACTGACAACCGTCCAGACTCCTGACTTCTGTGACTTCTCCCCTATCACAACTGCATGACTTCCACGTCTCCTGCCACCCCGCTCTCTCCATGGGTGGTCCCGACGGCTTTGGCCGTCCTGTATTTTTCCTGGGGTACCACGAACCTGGCCATCCGCATCGGCGTGAAGGATATTCCGCCGTTTTATTTCGGGGGCGTGCGGCTGGTGATCGCCGGGCTAGTCATCCTGCTGATACAGGCCCGGTTCACCGGGCAATGGAAACTCAGCATGAGAGATCTGGGCCGATGCGCCCTCTCCAGTACGCTACTGTTTGTCGGCGGCAATGGCCTGCTGACCTGTGCGATGATCTACATCGAATCGGGGTTGGCAGCGGTGGTGGTGGCACCATCCCCCATCTGGATGGCGCTCATGGAGGTGGCCATCCCGCATGGTGATCGACTCTCCAGGAAAGGATGGGTCGGTCTGTTCCTGGGCTTTCTTGGTATCGCCATTCTGGCGATCTACAAATTCAGTGGCAGCCTCAGCAGCGACGGGCAACTGGGATTTCTACTGGCCTCGGCATCTGCCCTGGTTTGGTCGTTGGGGAGTGTACTTTCGAAATACAATCGGCCCCGGGCACCAGTATGGGTTGTTGCAGGATACCAGATGCTGCTCGGCGGCATCAGCATGCTGGTCGTCGGCACTTTTCTCGGCGAAGCATCCCGACTGTCCAGTGAGTCGTTCACCTGGTCCGCGCTCCTGGCGTTTCTCTATCTGCTTATCATCGGTTCGTTGATCGGATTTGTCATTTATCAGTTCCTGCTAACAAACGTGTCGCTGGCACTGGCAGGCACCTACGCCTATGTCACGCCAATCATCGCCCTCATTCTGGGGGCTGTAGCGGCGAACGAAGAAGTTCCGCTTGCAGCTGTGAGTGCTCTGATTCTGACTTTGATGGGCGTAGCGCTGATCAAGCAGGGGATGAAAAAGGGCACCTAGCAGCTTTGCCATATCTTAAGTGCAACCGCTTGGGAGTTGCCTATGCGCCTGGTGATACTCTTGTTTGCTTTGCCTGGATTCTGTTACGTCGAAATGACGTCCCATTCCAATAAGCCCAAGATCATCAATATGGAACGGCTCAACACGGCCGCAGATGAAGATGATCCCTCGCCTTCGCCTGATGGCAACCAGTTCCTGTACACGACGATAGTGAAAGAAGAAAAGACACTTTTCCTTGCCACACGTGCGAGTGCCAATGAGGCACTGTCCAAAGGCAAACCGATGGAAGAACTCTCCGGGGAGGGGAGTTGTCTCAGTCCCTGCCTGCAAGCCAGGGACAAGGATGGCTGGGAATATCTCTACTTTGCAACCCAGTACCATACAGATGCCAGGAAGAAGAACTATGACCTCTACCGGGTGGGGCGGTTCAACCCGTTGCGTCCTTTTCAGGGATTCAATGCAGCCAGTCCGATTCAAGCCACCACGACGGAATCTGATGAGATTGCCCCCTGGGTGAGTGCCGATGTGAAGGTGCTGTATTTCAGCAGAAGGACAGCCAGCGGTTGGCAACTCATGAAGTGCGTCGCACAGCAGCCACACTCTTTTGAAAAACCAGAGTCGGTTGGGCTGGAGATTGGTTACCATCGGGCGGTTCTGTCTAAAACCATGCTGACAATGATTGTGCAGGGGCCTCTGAAATCGGGTGAAACTCGCCAGGGGCTGTTCGTCTGCAAGCGGGCCAGGTTGGACGAACCCTGGGCCAGTCCCAGGCCAATCACCTCAATCAATAGTGATGAGGGGGCAGTTGGAACCGTGTCTCCTGCGTTGAGTGGTGATACCCGTTTTCTCTACTTCGCCAGTGACCGCCCCGGCGGCAAGGGCGGGCTCGATCTCTATGTCGTGGCAGTGAGCGAAGTGGATGAACTCAAGAAGTAACGGAGTTGTAGCATGCGCCAATGGATACTGCTTGGTCTTTTGCTGGTACCACCTTCGGGTTACTCGCAGGAACGGCCCAACCTTGTCATCATGATGTGTGATGACCAGCGGGCCGATGCTATGAGTTGCGCAGGGAATCCAGTCATCAAGACGCCTCACATGGATCGCCTGGCAAAAGAGGGCATGATGTTCACGAACATGTTCGTGACCAATGCTCTTTGTGCTCCGAGTCGAGCAAGCCTGTTATCAGGTCTCTATTCCCATGCCAATGGCGTGCTGGATAACTTTGGCAAGGCTGTACCGCAGAACATCAAACTGCTACCGGAGTACCTGCGAGAGGCCGGGTACGAAGTAGCTTTCTGCGGTAAGTCGCACATGAAGAATGCGTTACGTGATCGCCCGTGGGATTACTACTTCGGCTACAAGGACCAGGGCAGGTACATTGATCCGATCATCGCAGAAGGCGTGGATGGCAAGGACCAGGTTTATCCTGGTTACATGGATGATGTCATTACTGATCATGCCATTCGGTGGATGAAGAAGCCACACAGCAAGCCATTCTGTCTATTCCTGTTCTTCAAGGCACCACATCGGCAATGGGTTCCTGCACCTCGCCACAAGGATCTTTATGCCGATGTGGCCATTCCCAGACCCGGTTTGTGGAACCACTCGGGAGCAGGCAAGCCACGGGCTTTCCTGATGGCAGCAAACATGTTCGGACAGTTCCCCGATACCAAGGATTTCGATGGCATGGTACGCGATTACTACCGCACCATTACTGCTGTCGATGACAACATTGGCAGAGTTTACACTGCCTTGAGTGAAATGAAACAACTGGATCAGACCGTGCTCTTGCATACATCAGACAACGGCTTCTTCCTGGGGGAATGGCAACGATTCGACAAGCGGTTCATGCATGAACCATCTATCAAGGTTCCATTACTTGTGCGGTATCCGAAACTGGTTAAGTCGGGGAGCACCAGCGACAAGATGGTGATCAATGTCGATCTAGCCCCCACCATTCTCGAACTGGCAGGTGTGAAAGAACTGCCCACTATGCATGGCAAGAGCTTCAAGTCGCTGCTGAGTGGGGAAGCAGTACCCTGGCGTAAGGACTGGTACTACGAGTATCACGAATATCCCGATAATTCGCACAACGTTCAGAAAATGCGAGGAATCCGGACGGAAGAGTACAAGCTCATTCATTACTATGATCCCCCCGAACGGTTCACGGAGGAGTTTGAACTCTACGATCTGAAGAACGATCCGGAGGAGAAAGTGAACCTGGCAGGGCGGCCAGCGATGAAAGCAGTGCGGGATAAACTGCTGGCAAGGATGAAGGAGTTGCGGGTGGAGTTGGGGGCGAAGTGATGCTTGCGGCCGGGATTGCCCGGCCGCTCGTTTGCAGGTTATTTCCGGACCTCTGCCAACTGGTGAATGGTGTGGTACAAGTCGCCGTTCATCGCGTCGCCAGCCTTTGTCTTCAGATCGAACGTCAACTGGCATTGCATGGCGGGGCGGAGGTTGGCGATCTCCAGCAGTACCGATTGACCATCGGGCTGCAGAGTCGCTTTGGTAACTTTCAACGTATCGGTGCCTTCTCGGCTGGGATCGGTGACCGACCAGAACTTGGAACCGTAGTCGCCGCTGTACCGGTAGTTCCACTGGCTGAAGCCATAGCGTGATGCATCGTTGGCAGTGTCTGCATTCAGAGGCTGGCTGAACTTCACCAAAAGACCATTGCGATGGGCAGCCAACTCAAGGGGTAGAAGCAGCGGCTTGTCAGTTTGACGTACACGTTGCAGACAGCCATCGCGTGCCGCTGCTGTTTGCCAGCCGTTCAGGCCACAGGCGTAGAAGTGATGATCGATGGGATGGAAGCGGCCCCGGAAGACTCCCGAGAGAAACTTGACCCCAATGTCGATTGCACCGCTCTGCAGCATGTTACCGACTTTCTGCGGCGGCAGCACATAGGAAATGCGGCAGCGGCCAAAGCTCAAGTGTAATAGTTGACCGCCCAGCGGCCCCCAGGTTCCGTCAGGCACCCAGCTGTGGCCACCGGCAGAGTTACACAGACTTCGCGGTACCCAGCAAACTGGCGGATCGTACGTGGTCGGCGGTGTTGTACGGTGGTGCCCCGGCATGAACCCGTAGAAACCGCCGGGCTGGAAATAGTCGATGCGGGTGCTTGGAATCCAGTTGCCTTCCTGATCAGAGCCGGTGACTTGCCCGTGGGGCGAGACGGACAATGCCATCGGATGACGGAAGCCAGTGCAATAGATTCGTACCTGGCTGCCATCCTTCTTGCATGTGAGGAGGGTGCCACCGTGCGGAAGTTGAGCATCACCTGTCTTGAAGAAATAGAAGTTGCCCTGCGAATCAGTTTCGAGGTTGCTGTCGTAGGAGTGCTCGCCCGGACCGGTGTGCCAGTTGCAAGTGATGCACTCCATAAAGTCTGCTTCGCCATCGCCGTTGAGATCGTGCAGTTTCGTGAGTTGTCCACGTTCCAGCACATACACCTGGCCATCGACGACTTTGAGGCCGAGCGGGTTGTAGAGACCAGTGGCGAAGCGGTGCCAACGGAGTTCCCGGAGTGAAGCATCAATGCCCTTGATGAGCCAGACGTCACCGTGGGCAGTGCACATGGCCAGGTCGCCATTGGGCATAGCATCAACGCCGGTACAGAAGAAGAGAGCTTTGAAGCGGTTCTGGTAAGGGATGGTAAGGGTATCGACGACGAGAGGCTTGTCATTCGGCGCCACTTCGCCTTTGGTAACATGTGGTTCGCCCCAGCGCTTGCCGCCAGGCTGTAGTAGTGGCCTGCTGAGCGGCAGTGGTGGATAACGCACGATGGCCTTTGCGAATGAAGCAAGTTGCTCCTTTTTGCCTGTCCATGTGGTGACCTCCAATTCCATGCCATCGTCAAACGCAGGCAACTCTATGTAGAGCCGGCCGCCTTCCTGGATAACTTTGCTCGGTTTGCCATCCCTGTTAATCGGGTAGGGAAACGAGAGTGCCGTCACCATACCTTCCCGTTCCGCGACCATGAGCTGGCAAGGGCTGATGCTGGGCAACCGCTTGGCGTCCCCCGGAAAGTCCATCACTTGAAAGCTGGTTCCAGTAACTTCACCCAGCAGCAATTTCATTCCTGACGTCTTGCCTCGGCATTCGATTTTGCGTGTGAATACGGGATGTCCATCGTAATTGTCGCACCACGGTGCATCGAGAACACGAACGCCTCCTACTTCGTACTCAAGCACAGGACGATTGTCGTGCAGGTGCAGGCCCAGGAAACGCCCCCAGTCCTCAGGCAATGCAATGGTACGGGGTGGGACGGGTTCCAGTTTGCCATCTTTGTTGCCCCACCCCGGGATGGGGCTGGTAGCGAAGGCGATAGTCCCGGCGGGCTTCGGTGTATTCATCAGCCCGAAACGTGTATCCTTGTGATGCAGATAGTCTCCGGTCCAACCGCAGGCATAACGTAGCTGGCAGCGGTCGAAGAGAACTGCAGCTTCTCCTTTGTCACCCAACCGCAGGGCAGTGCCCTTATAGACGAACTCGTTGCCTTTCCACGAGGGATACTGGAAAGTGCCGTTGAAACTGGGGCCAGTGTTCATTTCGCGAATGCGGCCATCGACCCACGATTTCTCCGCTGCCTTTTCCCAATCAGGGAACGTGCCCGAAGCAGGGCGAGGTGTCCAGGCAGGGTCGCCAGCAAGTTGATCGACTTTGTCAAAAGACCAGAGACCGATGGTGAGTGGGTCCATCACCGCAGGTTCAGCAGGAAGCTTGTTGATCTCGCGAATGGTACGGGACAGCCGGACATCATCAATCAGACCGTTACAGGTAACACGTGTTTTGCCATCGATAGCCATGCCAATGCAGAAGTTGCCGGGCTTGGGAGTGAGTTTCTGGTGGCGTGTCACTTTGGTCTCGCCAGCAGGCTGCCCATCGACAAAGAACCGCACCAGGCTGCCATCAAAAGTGAACGCAGCCGCATGCCACTGACCGTCGGCAATGACCTTGCTGCCGTTGACATACTCCGGAGTGTAGCCCGGCAAGTGTAGCTCGATCTTCCCGGTGCCACTTGCGGAGCGGAGTGCCCAATGCTGGGCAGACTGACGACTGTCGCATGAAGCAATTGTGTTGACAAATTGCGGTTTGGCGAGCTTGACCCAGCATTCTAGCGTCAAGGGAGTTTGCCGGTATGCTGGCTCAGCATCGATCATTACCGGCGTGGCCTGGGCATCGAGGGCTTTGCCAAACTTGCCGTCCGTCAGGTTGGGCAGTGAACCAACGATGGGAGGCTGGGCGACGAGCAGCGGGATCGAAGTCAACAGGCAGATCGCTAAAAGCAAGAGGTGCACGGCACTATACATAGGGGCATCCAGGCAGGGTGGGAGTGGTCAGCATAATGGATTGACCGTGCCTTGGGAAAGGAGAAAATGGTGAAGCTCCCCCTTACAAACGGCCCTCGTACCCCTACTTTTCGCGTGCACCAGCGACATTTCCTCTTTGACGAGGCGAGGGATAGGGTAAACTAGGTATCTAGTAGATTCCCGAGAGACTGCGCGCCTGGGGGCGGGAGACTCGATCCATGACGATTACACAGATTGTACTGGCCAGCCTGAACATCCTTGCCGCCATCGGCATGTTCTACCTGGCAGGCCAGAGTGCATATGCTCGAGCGGCCTGGACGGCCCAGGTCCGAGGCCTCGAACGCCTTCGCGATGGCATCTCCACCAGCGACTGGCTGAAAGAGCTCAAAGGTCCCGAACACGAAATTCTTCGAGGGCGCATCTTTGTCGATGAATCGACCTTCATGACCATGGAACCCGCTGACCGTCAGTCGCTACTCGGCAAGCTGCGTGGTGGTGAAGGGGAAAGCAATCGGGTCAAGAGCGATGATGCCATTCGTTCTGAAATTGCGTCGCTTTTCTGGTCAACAGGTCAGCGCGTGCAGATGAAAGCCGATGGCGATAAGAAGAACTTCGTACTTGTCAATGATGCTCAGGCGCAGGAACGCAATCCAGCCAGAAAGCTGACGCTGGATGATCCGGAATTAGCCACGTGGGCCCGGAAGCTGGGCCCTGCCGGTTTCACCAAGCTGGTGCGAGCCGCCTTGCATCAGCAGTATCCGAACCTGGAACTCGATGTGCGTGAAGCTGCTGCCAAGCTGTATTTTGCCCGCAATCGCCTCTCCGAAGCCAGGGATGATCAGATCAGAATCAAGAACGAAGTGGAAGAGCTGGCTAAGCGGCGTGATGTCGAGAAAGAACTGCTTCGCCAGGCCGAGTTTGAAAATCTGGAACGCCGTCGGGAAATCACCAAGCTCGAAGCCGATGTCGAAGAAGCGATGGCAGCTTTGACACTCTCACTGGGTCGCGAAGCTGACAAACGTCGCCTGGCCGAGCGGATCAAGCAGGAAAGTGCGGCTGCAACCGAAGCCAGCGAAAAGCTCGTCGATACCATCAAAGCCAAAGAAGATAAATAACCTGCAACCAGCAGACCACCGGGAAGAGACACATGCTGACAACCATTGGGAAAACCCTGGTCTACACCACACTCATTCTGAGCCTGGTGGGTCTGGGTATGTCTGTCTGGGCCGTGGCGGATACCACCGATTACGGCAAGCTCACCAAGTCAATCGGTGACGAGTACAACAAGCTGAAAAAGGCCAATGACGACGAAGTGGCAACCTTGAAGGCTCTGCTGGACAAGGTACTTGCCCGTGATACCCGCATTCCTCGTGGCCCGGAAGAAATCAAGAATAACAAGGATGTCACCATCGCCGAAGCACTGAAAGAAGCAGGCGACATCGAAGCGGAACTCAAGAAACTCTTCGACAGCCAGCAGACGGATGTCCTGGCACGGCGTCAACTGATCGATGAGCTCAGCCTGCTGCGTAGCAAACTGAGCCAGGAGAAGGAAACCGGAAACAATTTGCGGCTCATCATGTATCCAGATGAAGCCCGCGCCCGCGAAGGCCAGCGCAGCTTCCGCGACATCATTGCCTCGCTGCAGGTTGCCAAGGAAGAAGTCGAGAAGCGAATCGATGGCATGCAACCTGACTTATACAACTCGTCCATTCGCCTGCAAAATCTGCTGATCCGTCTGAAAGGGTTGCAAGACCGGGCGAAAGAACTGGACACCAAATAACACCGGTTCTTGATTGACGGTCAGCCGTCACTCTGTGTAACTTGGATGGATTGGGTAGATATGCTCGGCAGCGCACACTGCTGAGCATTCTGAACGAACGACTCATCGGGCTTGACAGACCTGTTCAAGCTTGGCATAGCAAGGCCGGATTCGGGGGAATGGCGGCCAGTTTACGCCATATAAGGGGACGATTGCCATGACGATTATTGGAAAGATTCTGACCTTCCTCATCTTCGTCTTCAGCTTGCTGTTCCTCGGCTTCGCCATCGTCATTAATAACACCAACAAGGATCCTCGCACCAAGCAAAGCTGGTACGAAACCGTGCTGGACCTTCGCAAGGGCATTCAGAATTACCGCGAAGACCTGAAAGCCAAGGAAGAAGAAAACACCTCGCTCAAGTCACAATTGAATACCTCCATACAGGAATTGGCTGCAGTTCGTGCTCGTAACAAGACCGAGATTGATGAACTGACCAGCAAAGTTGCTGCTATGGAAAACGTCAAGGATCAAGCCGTCACCAAGCTTCAACAGTCTCAGGTACTGATCGCTACGATTCAGACTGATATCGAAAAGAAGACCAAGGAAAACCTGGATCTTTCAGACCGCATCAAGCAGCTCGATATCAAGATTGCCGGTCTGAATCAGGAAGTGACTACTCAGAAGAATCAGCGCATTGCTGCACAGATTGAACGCGACACGCTCAAGGGCCGTCTGAACGAAAACGAACGTGAACTGGCCCGACTGGCCCAGGAACTGGAACAAAGCCGTGATCAGAAGCTGGCCCAGCAGTCTCCAGGCAGCCAGGTGATCCCTTCACCTCCACCTGTTGATGTGCAGGGCAAGGTGACTGGAGTGGATCTCGACAAAGGGCTCGTCAGCATCAACAAGGGGAGTGATCATGGTCTGGCCAAGGCACACACCATGAACGTCTACCGTCTCGGACCCAAAGCTGAATGGGTCTGCATGATCCGCATCATTCAGGTCAGCGATCACGAAGCTGTCGGTTTGATTGTGATGCCTCAAAACCGCAAGCCTACTGTGCTGCGTGATGATCTGGTCGGGAGCAGCATTCTGCCCACGACTTCGGGCCGCTAAGACGCTAACGACCATACAGGGGGAATGACACATGGCTGCCGCCAAACCAACGAACGATTCCTACACAGTGCTCCTGACCATTTCGCTGGTGGCGATGATCGTCTCCTGCGTGCTGCTCTACTACGATATCAAGCGTTACCCGAGTGTTTCACCGCCTGCGGGTAGTGGTATGCCGACCAAGATCGGTGGTTAGTTCATTGGCATCCGTTCGTATGCAACCCACGGCGTGATCCGTGGGTTGTGCGTTTTTATCGTTCAGCATGTACTAGCGTTGACATGGTAGCTCCCGACTGGCTACACTCCTCGTTCCCCTTTGCGAGGAGCCAGGATGACTCCCTTTCTGCGTGGCATGATGGAAGCCACAGTCCAGACATTTTCGCTGCCCACTCCAGTTGTCGAAATAGGTTCGTACCATGTGCCCGGGCAGGAAGGGTTAATTGAGCTACGCTCTCTCTTTCAGCAAGGCGAGTATATCGGCATTGATATGCGTGCCGGCCCAGGGGTGGATCGGGTCGAGAATGTAGAGAAATTGACGCTGCGGAACCAATCCGCTGGCACTGTGATCGCCCTCAGCACCTTTGAACACGTTAAACACTTCTGGAAAGGGGTGGAGGAAGTCAAACGCATCCTCCGTCCGGATGGCGTACTGATCGTATCTACACCATTCTACTTTCGCATTCACCAGCACCCCAGTGACTACTGGCGCTTCACCACGGAAGCCTGGGACGCATTGCTGGAAGATCACTTCCCCCAGCGGCTGCTGGGGCAGCAAGGCCCCGCCAAGCGGCCCAGTAACACGTGGGCTATCGCGTTCGGGCCAGCTTGCCCGGCCATCACCATCTCGCAGATCGCAGAATACCAGGCTGCCATAGCGAGGCTGGCTCATTCACCCATGTCAGTGCTGCAGCGATGGCGGTATCGACTGGCCAGTGTGATTGCAGGGCGTAAGCCGTTTGAAGGTTATCTGGATGCGGATCAATTCACATTGCAACTGCGGCAAGGTGTGCAATACGAACAACAGGCAGCGTAATGAAAATGCCCCACTCCAAAAGATGAAGTGGGGCTACTAACCGTATTCATTACTGAAACTTGATGGTACCAAGGTCCTTCGTTTCCTTGGTGATTTCAATCTTGATGGTCGATGATTCGACGTTTTGCAGCTTCGCAGGGACGCTACCAGCTCCCTTGCCCATGACTGCCACTTTGTAAGTGCCAGGCATGGTGCCATCGCGGCCACCGAACGATTGCAATGTGAAACTGCCATCGGCTTTCAATTCTGCATAGGATTCTGCACCCGTGGCGCCTTCGGCAGGGGAAAAGCGGATGCGCGCCCCTGAGATGGGCTGTCCATTCGCGAGCACAGCCTTGCCTGTCACAACAACGGTTTCAGGTGGGGCCATGGACTCAATGTGGGAGCCGCAACCAGCAAGGCCCAGCAAGACTATCAGGCACCAGGTGATCCATCGAAGTTGCATAAAGTCCTCGCTATTTTTCTGTCATGAGAAACAAGCTCATTGAACGATATTCAATGAGCCTGCAGTATGTTGCTATCCAATGGGATTATTCCCATTCAGATTCGCTGACGGCGATGCCTTCGTTCCAGGTAACAAGCTTGCGCATTACGCGGGGATCAATGGTCTGGGGGATAAAGGCCACGTGACCATCGCCGAAGACAGCGTTCACACCAGCGGTGTGCAGTGCGAAGGGTTCATCATTGGGACCGCAATTGTTAGTAGTCCAGGGGCAACCAACCGGAGGTGCACCCAAAGGTCCGCCCACTGGTGAGCTATTCTGATTGACTACACCCTTGAGATTGCCAACTGTTGCGTTTGGCGGCCCGGAGATGCCGTTGGCGGTATCTGGTGAAGCCCAGCTGTTGAAGCGATGGTTGCCGCTAGGGGTGCTGAAAGTGGAACTGACATAACCAGCCAGCTGAGTTCGATCCACGTAGGTAGACGTGGTGAAGGGGTAAACACCCTCGTAGTTACGGGGATTGTCTTCGATCAGACAGAGGGTGTTGGCTGTGCCGTCCTGAACGGTAATCTGGCCGAGGGTAATCTTGCCGACAGCAAGGGCGCGCATCATACCATTCATTTTGGTGGCCTGATTACGGACTCCTGTGACGGGGTCGATGTCGGTCACCACGATAGGCATATAGTCGCAGCCACCCAGGCCTGCGGGGTCGGGAATGTAGAAGCCATTAGCGGGGCAACGGAATGTGGCAATTTGTGCTTGTGCAGCGACCTGATTCTGGGGACGACGATTGTCATTCCAGGCATAGGCCAGATCAAATTGCTTGTAGACATTATCCTGCTCAATGTACGGCAGGATGTGTGTGAAGAAGGAGTGGGAGAACTGGAAGGTGCCACCCACTTCCGTGTAATCACGGAACGGCGTGTTACCGATCCCGCCGTTGCTGTCAGCCTGACCGATAGACGGAAGGCGATTGTAGTCGTTGTGGAAATTGTGGGCGGCAATCACCATCTGCCGCATCTGGCTGGCGCACTTCATCTTGTCAGCTGCGGCTCGCACTTTTTGAATGGCTGGTAGTAACAACGCCATAAGCAATGCGATGATTGCAATAACTACCAGCAGTTCAATCAGTGTGAACGCTGACCGCTTTTCAGTTCGTTGCATCTGTTTCTCCAGATGAGTCTCTCTCTGCCCTGTTCAGACCATCCGAACATAGACCGAGAGTCGTTCCCTCATGATGCAACGTCATGGTAGAAAACCCGTGTGACGGACCAGTGTTAGGATGACGAATAAACGGCGAAGAACCGGTGAAGCCTGCAGAGCTGATGACAACCCCAATTGGCGGGAGGACAGGGCTCCAGGCAATAACCCAACTTGACAAAACTACCGTTTTCGACGAAATGCATAGACAGCGGATAAGGTTTCGTCGCCACGGATGGTGATGAGGCAATGTCCGGTTTCTGTCGCCAGGTTATTCGTGAACAGCCTCATCATACCCAGTTACAACCCAGGAACAGGCTTGCGCCAGACCTGGCATGCTGTCAGCCAGTTCATCACCCGGGAGCGTGAATCCTGGGAAGTGCTCTTTGTCTGCGATGGGAGCCGCGATGGCTCCGTCGAGCAGCTGCATCGCTGGTGCGAGGAAGATCGTGCTGACTGGTGCAAGGTGCTGAGCTATGCTCCCAACCAGGGGAAGGGGCATGCCGTCAAAGCCGGGTTGCTGGCTGCCAGCGGGGAAGTGCGTGTCTTTACCGATGTTGATCTCGCATACTCGTTTGAAGAACTGCAGTCTGTCGTTGCTGCAGTGCGACAGGGGGCTCCTGTAGCCATCGCGTCGCGGGAACATCCTGAGAGTTTTGCCTTGCTGCCGATGTCGATGGTGCATCATGTCAGCCTTCGCCGGGTGCAGAGCCATGTCTTCCGGGGAATAGCCCGGATGATTGTTGGACTGCCTCATGCTGACACCCAGGCCGGTCTCAAGGCCTTCTCAGCCCAGGCTGTGGAGCAGGTGATGCCCCTTGTGGCCTGCAAAGGATTTGGGTTCGACTGCGAAGTGCTGCTCGCCTGCAAGCGGCTGGGCCTGGATGTGCGTGAGACACCTGTTACGGTGCGTTATCAGACAGCTGCCAGCACTACCTCATGGAAAACATCGTTTCAGATGATCAAACAAATCTGGCAGATTCGTGGCCGATGGAAACGCGGAACGCCCGCCGCGGTGCCCTTGCCCGTGGAACTGCAGTGTTATCAATGGACAAAAACTGAGCGACCTCTCGCCAAGGCTGCATAACTGAGGTTCACCATGACGCCACGACGGCTCCTTGTTACCGCAGATGACTTCGGCATCGGTCCAGCCACATCTCGTGGCATCCTCGAACTCGGTTCGCTCGGTGTTGTCACATCCACGGTCATGCTTGTTAATTCGCCCTATGCGGAAGAAGCCGTAAAGCAGTGGCATGCATGCAACTCCACGCTGGAAGTCGGCTGGCATCCCTGCCTGACGCTCGACAAACCGGTACTGCCTGCCGAAGCTGTGCCTTCGCTGGTGAATGACGAAGGCAAATTCTGGAGTCTGGGACAGTTTCTCTTCCGGCTGATGCGAGGAAGCATTAACGAACAGCACCTCTTTGCTGAATTGCGTGCACAGTACCTGCGCTTCATGGACCTGATGGGCAGGCCACCTGTGAACATCAACGGCCATCATCATGTGCATATTTTCGGTCCGGTCTGGCGCGCTCTCCATGCGGTTATCCAGCATCAGCAGCCACGCCCTTACGTTCGCCGGGTGCAGGAACCGTGGCACACACTACGGAAAGTGCCTGGGATTCGCCTCAAACGCCTGCTCCTATCCCATTGGGGAGCCAAGGCTGCCAGACTGCAACAGAATGCAGGCTATCCTGGAGCGGATTGGCTCGTGGGTATTACTGATCCGCCGTATGTGGAAGCGGCTGACTTCTTCCCACGCTGGGTAAAGGCCGCTCCTGGAGACGTCGTGGAACTCTGCTGCCATCCGGGGCATGATGATGTCACGCTGTTGGGGCGTGATGCGACGCCAACCAATGGGCAACGAGATCGCCGGGTGCACGAATGGTATCGCCTGCAAGGGGCGAACTTCTGGGATGCGACCGTGCAGGCGGGAATGGAGCTGTCGCCAGCCCAATCGCTGTTGCGGGGCGTTGCAGGATTACGACGGGCCGCATAAATGCGTCTGACCAGGTGACAACACTAGCCTTCGCCTGGGGCTTCTTCCTGAGCCAGGCCGGGGAAAACGTCGGCAGGTAAGCCTGCTTCTTGAACCTTTTCCATGATTTTGCGGACAGCTGCGAAGCGTATATTGGCTACCTGTTGGTCTTTGATGTCGAGTTGGTCTGCAACATCTTTGTTGCTCCAGCCCGCGACAAAGAGAAGTTCCAGCACTTTTATTCTCAAGTAGTCGCCTTGCTGTTGCCATGCTTCGATCATCTCAGCAAGGGCAGTAGTCAGCGCACCTTCTTCAAGAATGACGCGTTCTCGACTGCGGGCCATGCTCGATACCCGCGGACGATGGTCCATCTTGCCTTCAAAAAACTCCTGTCCATCGGGAATGTGCTGCAGTGGATGGCGGCCAAGCTTCCGCAGGTAATCGGTCAGCTTGTGGGCTGCGATGGTGAAGAGATAGGTCTGCAGGTCCCGTTCTTGATCGTAATTGGGCAAACTGTTGAGAAAGCCGACGAACGTCTCCTGCACAATGTCTTCAGCTTGTGATCGGTCGGACAAGCGACGACGGGCAAAGGCGAGAAGTCTGCCTTCATAGCGTTCAATGAGCCGTTGCCAGGCATCCGGATCGCCTTTGCGAATCTCAGCTACCAGGAGTTTGTCGCTATCGGAAGCCATTTTCTTGAGTCCTAAGTGCTGAGTGCTGAGTCCTATGTAGGATGCGGCATGTGCTGGCTGCCCACTGCAGTCCATAATGGCTTCATCGTTTCTTGACTTAGCACTTAGGACTTAGCACTCAGCACTATTCAATTAATGTAGCGGATGCTTCGCGGAAATGCAGCAGAAAGCACTGGCGGAGTTGTCCGGTGGGAGGGGCGGTAGCGACCTTGCGGAAGGGGACAGGGGGCATCGTGGTTGTCATGCAGGAAAGCAGGTTGCTTTCCGTGTGAAGCCAGTACGAAGTGCCGATGAAAGGTGTGCAACAGGACAGACAGCAAGATACTGGTGGCTCCCCCAAGGCAGGAGCGGAGGTTAGTTCCCCCTCTGACCTCCGCTCCCGATGCCAGCAGTCTTTCCCCCGAGACTGCCTCCTTGTTCCGCGAACCAGCCGGCTATGTGCGTAGCCGGCTGGTTTCGTTTGTACGCTTTTGTGGCGTGGACTTGCTATTCATCAAGTCGTCTTCTCGTCATCCAGCTGATGCGGAGCGTTGGCGGTATCCCGTTCCAGGTGTCGCGCTCCCAGGCACCAGATGATCCCGCTCAGCAGGATCATGACGGAGACGACAACAAACCCGCGGCTCAGGCCTTCATCTGACCCAGCCACTTTGCCAATCACCCAGGGTGAAATGACATCACCAAGACTGTGAATCATGAGGATGCAGATAGCCACAGCCATCTGCCGCATGGACGGGTGAATCACATTGGCCAGAATGGTATTCGTTGGTCCCGTATTAGCAAACACAAAGAACACCGTGAGGAATAGCGATCCCCAACCGACGATAGTCAGTGGCGAATTGAGGAAGAGAAGGAAACATCCGAACGCGGCAAACATGGTAACCCCGGACACAAGGAAGTAGGAGCCGGAGAAACGTGACCGGAGAGCGTCCGCTGCCCAGCCCCCGGCAAGAGTCGAAAGTAACGCCCCAACGACTACGATCATTCCGAAGCCATCGTTCGCCTGTTTGAGAGCATCCTTTCTGGCCTGCTCCGGGGCCTTGGCAAGCCTTTCCTTCAGCTCAGGATCTTCCTGTAACTGTCGATGACTGACATACGTAGGCATCCAGGTGGTGATGCCACCGACAGCGAAGGTCATGGCGGTCATGCCCAGACAGCAGTAAAGGAACGACTTGTTCGTGATGATTTTCCAATAGTTCTTCCAACGAGGAGCCTGGGACGGCTTGTAATCAGCCCCTTCTGCCCCACCACGTTTTGGTTCACGCATGAAGAAACAGAAACAGGCAAGCAGGAGGCCAGGGGGCACCATGCAATAAAAGGCC
Source organism: Gemmatales bacterium (assembly GCA_046350055.1). Classification (GTDB taxonomy): domain Bacteria; phylum Planctomycetota; class Planctomycetia; order Gemmatales; family HRBIN36; genus JAEUIE01. The sequence goes on from JAXMBC010000001.1 coordinate 3,519,337, forward strand.
CACCGCCAGTCGAGGCCGGGGACGGCCTGCATTTTGCCGCCGTAGATGAAGCCGAGTGCAGAGCCGACAGGTATAGCGATGTAGAAGATGGTGATGGCTTTGCCACGATATTTGAGCGGAAACAAGTCGGCCAGAATTGCAGGAGCTGCTGGGGCATATGCTGCTTCGCCCACACCGACCAGGCAACGGAAGAAAAGCATGGACCAGAAGCTGCTGCACATGCCGCTCATGCCGGTAGCCACGCTCCAGATGACAAGGCCGGCTCCTACAAGCTTCCAACGTGAATACCGGTCACTCAGCCAGCCGAAATAGGGTGCGGCAATCATATAGGCCACCATGAAGATGCCTTGCAATATCCCCATGTCTGCCAACTGCTCACCTTCGGTCAAACCGGGCAGCAGATCATGTCTCGCCTGAGGAGCGACTGCAGCCAGTAGATAGCGATCAACATAGTTCACCATGTTGATGATGAACAACAGTGCCAGTGCGGCATAGGCGCCCGGGAGAGGTTTGCTGGGTGCTTCCACGGCGGGGCTGCTGGACATGGGAAACCTGTCGATGGAGGAAACGCTTGGTTATCAACTTTCGCAGATGGTTTGTCAAAGCTAAAGAGTTCCTCTAGCTCAACCTTCGTTGTCGTTTGAGGTTTTGCAGAATCTTGGCCTGCATGTACCTGGCTATCTGCTTCCAGTAGTGACGCCATCGAGGCTGTTCATCCTGAGAAAGATACCAAAGCAGAAAACGCAGTAGGTCCGTGCGGCTGGCTTGCATGGTGGTGATCGCACTAATCGCCAGTCGTGCCAGATCTTTGCAACGACGCTGGTGTGTCAGCCACCAGGAATGGGTCACACCTCGGAAATCAATCAGATAGATCTGGCTTGCTTCACCCCGAGGCTGCACAAGTATATTGAGTGCCTTCAGATCGCGGTGTGACATGCGATAGCGATGTAGCTGGGCAATGAGTCTGGCCAACTGCTCAGAAACTTGTCGCCGGGCAGTATTGCTGGCCTGCAGCCAATAGGCACCCAGATCCTGCGTGTTATCCAGGTATTCCATGAAGAAGTAGCTGTGCAGCAGTTGTCCATGACGGCGTTGTTCGACCACAGCAAGTGGTTTGGAAATAGGGATATGTGCTGTCTGCAGCCGGTACGCCATGCGGTAACAGTGCAGGGCTGGCGATCTGCGCCAGCGGCCGATAATCCTGTCCAGCGCATGGCGAGCCGCGAATTGCTTGATCACGATCGCTTCGTGTTCTGCCTGCAACTTCACAACCCGTCCATGCCGCGAGGCTTTGAATACCTCTCCAGCAGGACTGGCCATCCATTCTTCTGGATCGAAAAGGAAGCGGGAGAGCCAATTGGCAGGAACCTGGCGGCTGGCCCAGGCGTTGCAGCGACGTACGCGCAGTTCATAAAAGTCGCGATTGGCTTTGGTGTTCCGCTTGGCACGCTGGTTCCACTGTGCGTAGAGTTGTCGTTCCAGATGCTTTTGTAATTCCATCAGGAAGGATCGCTCTTCGTCGCGATGGAAGTGATACCCACTCGTTCGTCGGAAGATGGCCCAGGCTTGCAAACGCTGCCGCGGCGAAAGGTAGTGCCAGAAACTATGGGAAATCAGGGCCAGCGTATTACGCAGTGCTTTGCGATCACATGGTGGTTGCGTTTGCACCGCATAGGGATCGATCAGGTACCATTCCCTCGTTCCCTCGGCTGTTGAATGGATGAGAATATTGCCAGCGTGCAGATCGTCATGGCTGATACCGTTTTGCAACATACGGGCGAGGAACTGAGAGACTTCCGCGATGAGTTGCCGGGATTGATGTTGATCGTCACGTTGTTGCCAGCGATGCCAGTGTGATTCGACATACTCCAGCAGTGACTGCGACTCGGGTATCTCCTCGGTGATGATGTAGCTGCCCTGTTCCGGATGCTGCCCCACCGCAACCGGGGTGGTTGTCGGAACCGAGCGTTCATTGAGCTGGATGGTGCGTTGCCATTCGGTGAGTGCTTTGGCTTGACGCACCCACTGTTTGGCACGAGCCTTGAGGTTATTGACAGGGTAATGCTTGATGTAGACGGGCCGCTCGGGCAGCCCGACGCGATACACTGTTCTGCTTTCAGATTGCTTGACGATTTCAATCTTGCCTTCGTCTGACCATTGCTTGAGTCGTAGTCCACCGTCATCAAGAAGCTGTTGGCTCCATGAAGGATCGACCCACCATCGCTGGGGGCCGCAGTCCACTTGTGTCCAGGGCTGAGTATTCATGCGGCCTTGCTCGATGAGGAGGCATCTAATTGTAAAGCGTGTTTCCACCGCTGAACTAACGCGGAAGTGCTGTAATGATCTTCGACTTGTAGTCGACCCTGATGCCCCAGTTGCTGTCGTAGCTGAGGATCGTTCATCAGTCGACCGACGACAACGATCCATTCACTGAGAGTTTTAGCCCAGAATCCATGGATTTCCGGCTGCACCATGTGACGATTGACGCCGACCGGACTGGTGACGACCGGCAGCCCAGCGGCCTGGTACTGTAATACTTTCAGGCCACACTTGCCCTGGCTCCATGCGTCGTCGGGTAGGTAGGCCAGGCCGATGTCGCATTGGGCCAGGTGGGCAGTTTCAATGGCAGTTGACCAGGGCACGGGTACGACCTTGATTCCCGTCCATTTGGGGAAGCGATCGCAAATTACATGTAGTTCCAAACCCGGCAGTGCCTGGCCGAGCTTGTTCCATAACTCAGCCTGCTGTTCCAGAGTCCTCAGTGTGCTGGAAGATCCAATCCAAACTAGGCGGACACCAGGTCCTCGGCGTGTGTGATGGGCCTGCAGGTAGCGGTCGGTATCAACGCAAGTGGGCATCTCGACAATCTTGGAGGCTGAGGTGTACTGGCTGGCACACTCAGCAAGATAGCTATTTCCAGCGAAGACCTGGTCAGCTGCCTGCACCATCGCCTTGAAGCGAGCAAGACGACGAGGCGCGTGGGCTGTGCTGTGATGCGAGTTCTTCTGAAAAAAGGCATCGTCGAAGTCGAAAACAAGATGCCGCGAAGCGCGGCGAAGCAGCGGCAACTCCCACGGCGAAAGAAGTCGACGCTGAACAATGACTACATGAGCATGGCGGAGTTCCCGGTAGAGTGCCAGCCGGCCCCAGGGAGTGCGGGGCATCTGTTGCACGCTGAACCAGTGGCCCAGGGAACGCAGTGCTTCACGTACCGGTTCTATGCGGTATCGCAAGCAGACATGGTGGGCTTCTTTGCCCAGAGTGATGATATTCATGGGTCGCTTCCGTGCGGCCTGGGTTATCGTCGTCGTGCCAGCGCTCGCTGGATATCACGCTTGGCATCAGCTTTTTTCAGGGCTTCTCGCTTGTCATGCGTCTGTTTGCCACGCCCTACCGCGAGCTCCACTTTGACTTTGCCATCCTTGAAGTAGAGCTGCAGGGGAACAAGGGTAAAGCCCTTCTGGGTGGATTTCTCGCCCAGACGCAGCACTTCGCGACGGTGAAGCAGCAGCTTGCGCGGCCGCTTGGGTTTATGGTTGTTGTGAGTGCCCTGGGCATACTCGGGAATTTCGCAGCCCATCAGCCACAGGGCACCGCCATCCAGGCGGGCATAGGCATCTTCGAGCATGGCTTTACCGGTGCGCAGGCTTTTCACTTCAGTGCCGGTGAGTACGAGACCGGCTTCCACCTTGTCGGTGAGTTCGTACTCGTGGGTGGCACGTCGGTTTCTGCAGATGTTTTTGATATTTGACGCAGGGGCGTCGGCCTTGCCTGCCATAGGCTTCTCCCGGTCAGGCATCTTAACAGAGGGGGGAAAAAGGGCAAGGCGGAAGCACGTCTATCAACCCGTCCAGCGTACGGACGGCAACTTGTTCCACTCGTCCTGCAAAAGGATGTTGTCGCGGTAATCAAGTACCAGCCAGAGGACAAGGGCAGCGACGGTGTGGGCGATGATCAGTACTGGAAATACTGAGCGATGCCGGCTCGAGGGGAAGAGTGTGCAAGCTTTCCACAAGCATACATAGAGCAACGGTAGAAGTGGTGTGAAGAAACGGCCATCCTGGTTGGATGGCCAGTAAATGTAGAAAGCTACATAAATAGGGGCCATAAGCGAGAAAGCATCGGCATGTCGACGAATGAATCGCCACCAGCCAACGCAGCACAAAAGCGTGAGCGGAACATAGATGAAAGTATTGATGTTAAGCCAGTCGCCGGTGCCGGCATAGCATCCGAACATGCCTGGAATGACGAGCCTGCCGACTTCATAGATGCGTACGCGCAGACCTTCGAGTGTATGATCGGCTAAGCCTTCATACTGATAGTCAGCAGCAAAATGCGATTTACCAACCAGCATGTCCCAGTTACTGCCAGCATTTACCACTGCTTTGGTATGCTGATCGTAGAGAATGAAGCCAAGCACGGCACCACCAGAACACAGGCTGACACACGTTAGTGCCAGGAGAGACTGTTTCCAGGGTATTTGTCGCTGCCATACCAGGAAGCCGAGTTGCAGCCCCCAGCCAGCAACAAGGAAAACTCCCACTTGTCTGGTGATAGAAAGCATCGTCAACAGCAGGCAGCAGCTGCCTAGCCAGGTCCAATCAAGCCTGGTACGAAGCCGTTCAGTAAGCATTTGTAACGCATACGTGCCCCATGTTAACAAGCACATGAAAAGTGGTTCGCTAAGTGGCCGTCGAAACAGATGAGTAACGGTCGCATTGCAGACGGCCAGGCAGGTGATCCAGACGGCGATGCGAGGACATACACGGCGGCACCAGGTCCATACACCTGCCAGGTAGATCATGCCTAACAGCACATTGAGCAGTGAGGCTCCCAGTATGGGATCAACAGGCAGGCGATAGACCACGCTTAAAAGTGTGGGCCATCCGACGGCGTAGGTCAGATGTGGGCTGCCTTGATTGAGCATTACGCCAGTTTGAGACAGGCTCTGGGCCATCGAAAGATAACTGATGGCATCGGGCGACAGGTATGCAATCGGGCTGATCTGTATCAACAGCAATACGACTGGCAGGAGCAGCCAGATTTTTAAGAGACTTCGATCTGTCAACGCAGTCAATTGCATACGGGCCTCTGCAGAATCAGAGGCTCATTGAGTAACTTGAATTCAGAATAATGTCCAGTGGAATGCCACTGCTAACGGCTGGCGAGTTTCTCTGGCAGGGCATTCAACCAGCCTTCGATTACTTTTGTGGCTGCCCCTTTCAGCAGGCTGGCCGGGACCAGTTTCAATAATCCGCCCAATTCCTGCACCGTTGCTTGCCAATTGAGTAATGTCGAATCTGCCTTTTCAGTCAGTGTGAAGGCAGCAAGTACTTTGACCGTGGTCCCAATGCCCTTGGAACTGATATGCAGTTCCGCTGAGGTATGCGGCGATGTGCTGCTTCGGACGATTGTGGTTTCCAGTTCACCCTTGATGAAGCTGAGTCCTGGGGCCACCACAATGATAGCTTTGTCTTCAGAGACTTCTTTGATCGACTTCACATCTGGCAATGTTTTCACCAGATGTGTCAAATCGGCCAGCTCCGGGTAGAGCTGGTCGATTGATACGGTGAATTCTTTGCTACCTTGCAGTTCAATCATAGTGTTATGCCCGAATGGCAACGAACAACTCAGACATCTTGATCCCGAGGCCCAGGCATATTTTATACAGCGTTTCGATCGATGCGGAATTCTTCCCCAGTTCAATTTGAGACAGATAGCCAAGTGACACCTTGGTTCGGTCTGAGAGTTGAGCCAGTGTCAGATCCATGCCTTTGCGACGATCACGCAATACCTTACCCAGGTTTTCGCGAAGTGCATCTTCCGACATCCGGAGAATGCCCTTCGATTCCAGACAGCGATGTACCGTGTCTCGCAGTTTGACGATATCAAACGGTTTGGTGATATAGTCGTAGGCACGTGCTCGCAAGCTGCTCAAGGCACTATCGACCGAAGGATACCCTGTCATGACAATGACGCTGGCATCAGGTTGATTTGCTTTGACCTTGTCAAACAAGCTGTTGGCATCCAGGCCAGGAAGCACATAGTCCATAATAATCAGATGGTAATTGCCATTTCGCAACGCAAGATCGATTTTGTCAGGCTGGCTGACGGACTCAATCGCGAAATGGGGTTGAGCCAGCGCACGCTCGATAACCTGGCATATAGCAACTTCGTCATCGATGATGAGAATTCTCACATCAGCTGGACAGTAAAAAAGCTCGTGTGTTGATGCAGGCACCTCAGAAATGACTTTATCGTCTGCATTCCAACGGCAATGACGTAACCATGAATCTTGCATTGTGCTACTCCCATGCCGAAACCGTCAGTCGTACTGCTCGATTTCGGGGACAGATTAAGGACTAAATTATTGTATAGCCGAAATTCATCTATAGCAAGAACACGCGTGAATTTCCTTGCATTTATTCGGATGTGCAAATTGCTTTCGCAGACTTTAGGCATCTTTTTGGTGATAACTCCATAGTCAGAACGAAGAATAAGCTAGACTCAGTCTGGAGGAGGCTTATGTTATCTTCACTTGGCCGTGCGAGTGTTCTAGCATTGTTTATGGCTGTGTTGCCTGGTGCAACCTCCATATACGCGGCTTGACGCGATGGTACTTGTGAAACAGTTGTTTCACCTGAAGAGCAAGCCGCACGGCGACAGCGCAATCTCCTGACCTTTGGTGGCATCCTGGTGGCAATAGGCTGCTATGGCTTCTACCATTTTCTTCGAGATGCGTCGGAAATCTCCTCCTTGAAGGATCGTCCGCGTCAACCCTGGGATTTACCCTGAAATCCCGTGAGTCGCCCATGCTGATTCGTCTGGTGCCGTTGGATGCTGCCGATACACTGCCCACGATAATTGTGGACAGGCCCATTATTCTCATTGGCAGACATCCGGAATGCGATGTGCAGATTCGCTCTTCCAAGGTGTCGCGTAAGCATTGCTGTGTGGCAGAAGTGGACGTGGATGGTGAATCGTGGCTGTGTGTGCGTGACCTCGACAGCACCAATGGTACCCGGATTAATGGTGATGTGGTATCAGAGGGTAGATTGAAAGCCAACGATGAGTTGACCATTGGAGCTTTTCGTTTTCAGGTTACCATTCAGCCTTTGCAGATCAAGTCAGGGGAACCGCTGGTTTCCTGTGAATACCCCATACCGATCCTGGAAGCACCGTACGATCACATTCTCGATAGCCCTACTCCCAGTGGCTACCATGCCAGCGATCAAACAGTGAAGAAGTAACTACCTCTCGTCCGTTACCCATCCGCCGAGTTTTCCGCGACGAAACGGGTTTGGAATTTCCGTGCCACGTGGGGCCTTGATGGACTTCAGATAGTTAACAATCTCTTCTTGATTACTGTGTACCGCCAGGTCAAGGGCGGTCCACCAGCCATCCACTTCAATGAGATCAAGCCGGGCTCCTTGATTGGCCAGATATTTAACAATGCCCAGATGGCCATAATAGGAGGCTGTCATGATGGGCGACCAACCCCGCGGCGCTCCAACGGGTTTATTCTGATCAACGCCAGATTGAATGAATTTCCTCACAGCCTTCAAGTTTCCCTGACGACAGGCATCAAGGAGTGCTTCATAGTCCGGATCATAAGAACTTCGACTTGTTTTACTCATACTTACTAAGCCCGCGACATACCCATGATTCGCCGCGTTACTTCGAGTATTATCAGAATTTGTCCCCATTTACCGAGAAGTGAACAACAACGATTATGGATGCCCGCACGCTGTTCGACATACTGGCTCGCGAACAATCGCCCATGCTGCGAGTGTATCTACGCTGCCTGGTTCAATCTGCCGAAGTCGACGACCTGTTACAGGAATCACTTGTGGCTGCGTGGCGGAGCCTCGATCACTACGACCGAGACAAGCCTCTTGGACCGTGGTTGCGAGGAATCGCTCGTCACATTGCCTTGGCTCATTACCGCAAAAGGACTCAGACGGCTGTGCCTTATGATCCGGAGTGGTTGCAGTCGTTGGAAGATAAATGTGATGCGGTGCAGAAGCAGACAGGCGACACGCTGGAAGAGAAACTCACCGGTCTGCGTGATTGCATCGAGCAATTGCCTGAGCCGTATCGGCACTCGATCAGGCTGCGGTATCAGCAGGCCCTCACGGGAGAACCGCTTGCCAAAGCTCTCGCCATTAGCATGGAAAACGTCAAGAAGCGTCTGCAACGGGCACGTGCCTGGCTGACCGAGTGTATGCAGAAGAAGCGGACAACGGAGGAGGGACTCGCATGAACAAGCCGGATGAGAGCCTCGACGACCGTTTCATGGATGCCTTACTGCTTGAACTCTATCAGCATCAGCCTCTGGAGCCGATCTTGCGCCGGGTGCAGCATCAACTCCGAAGGGTGGAGCCAGCCAGGTTGCGGGCTCAATCACGTCGTCGCCCCTGGTACTCTGCCATTACAGTACTGGCCTCACTCCTTGTGATTTGCCTCTTTGCAATGTGGCCGACAGCGGGCCAGGCGACGGAATTGCTGCAAAGGGTGGTTGCCCAGGCTGAAGTGATGGAGAACCGTGAATACGAAGTGTCAGTTGAAGGTCGAGTTACATTAAAAGCAAGACTCTGGGTGCAGGGTGGGGATCGCTTCGTACTGCGCCTGCCTGCACTGATTCCTCAGCAAGATGCGTATACCTGGGTTGGCTGCAACGGTCAGCAGGGATGGTTCGTACCTGCAACGGGACCAGTGCTGATCCTGAATAAACCTGAAAAACTGCAGGCCCTGGTGGAACAGCGTTTTGGATCATTGCCAATCCTGCATGTTTCCACCCTGACACGTCGACTGAAGGAGGGGTATGAGGTCCCTGTCATCGAGAATCGCCAAGGCAGCTGCGTGAAGATGCGATTGATGGCAAAATCCAATGCTCCCATGCTTTGGCCGAGAGTAGTGGAACTGACTGCGCAGGATGCAGTTATTGAAACGCTAACACTACGATGGGCACCAGCTGCGTCAAACGAACGGAAAACCATGACTTTTCAACTGCAACAGCCAGGATCGGTGGCAGCTAACTGGTATGACCATGCTGCCCATCACACTGATGCTCGCCGCGTGTTCCCTTTGGAGGATCAACCATGAAGGCCTATCGATATGTGTTCATCGTGATGATCTGCTCCCTGCCCACACTTGTAGCCCAGGATTCCTGGCCAACGGCTCTACTGGAAATGTCTGATGGCCGGGCTTCGAGCCTGCAGTCTTTGTCAAAGGAAAAGCCAACGGTGGTGGTCTTTGTCACTCCCGAGTGTCCCATTTCCAACAGCTACATGCCAGTGCTGTGTGAACTGAAGACACAAGCATGCAGCAAGGATGTCACCTGGCTGGTGATCTACCCCGAAGCGATTGGGCGAAACAGGATAGCGACGCATAGCAAGGAGTACAATCTGCCAGGTCAGGCATTGCATGATGCAACCGGCGCGATGGCACGATCGCTTGCAGTCAGCATGATTCCAGAAGTGGTAGTGCTCACTAGATCTGGTAAAGTCGTCTACCGGGGACGCATTGATGACCGCTACACCAGACGTGGCGGTGGAGCACGCGAACCGCGTCAGCATGATCTGAAGGATGTGCTGATCGCCCTTCAGCAAGGTAAGTTGCCAGCCAGGAGCTATCAACAACCAGTTGGCTGTCCATTTCCGGAAGTGGAGAAAGACGTCCCTGCAAACGGTGCTATCACGTATACCAGGGATGTCGCGCCGATCCTGAATCATCGTTGTGTTGGTTGTCATCGCAGTGGCGGAGCAGGGCCGTTTGCCTTGACCGACTACCAGCAGGCCAAGTCATGGGCAGCAGATGTAGTCGCATTAACGGCATCTGGGCAGATGCCACCCTGGAAGCCGGTGCCAGGCCACGGTGAGTTTCAGAATGATCGACGTATGCCTGATAAGGAAAAGAAGATACTGGCCGATTGGCTGGCTGCGAATTGTCCGCAGGGCGATGCGAAAGACTTGCCGCCGGTCCCGGTCTTTCCCTCTGAATGGCAACGTGGCGTACCCGATTTGATCCTGCAGCCTGCGGAAGTGTATCACCTGAGTGCCAGTGGCCCGGATGAATACCGCTGCTTTGTGCTACCGACAAACTTCAGTGAGGATAAATACATCTCGTCCTTTGAGATACTTCCAGGAAATCGGCAAGTCGTGCATCATGTGCTTTCTTTTATTGACACTTCCGGTGTGAGTGAGAAGCTGGATCAGGCTGACCCCAGTCCGGGCTACTCCACTGTGGCTGGTTTTCCCGGCTTCATTCCGCAAGGTGGATTAGGCGGGTGGGCTCCAGGCAATACCGGACGGCCCTTGCCTGATGGAACAGCCCGGCTGCTGCCCAAAGGGGCACGTATTGTGATGCAGGTGCACTACCACAAATCAGGCAAGACGGAGGTGGATCAGACGCGACTGGGACTGTACTTCTCCAAAGCTCCTGTGGAACGGGCGGCTTTTGACCTGATGGTAGTACCTCTACGGGCACGATTTGGTGGCATGCGAATTACGCCCGGCGCTTCCAACTACGAATGCAAAGCCTCTCTAACTCTGGCCGATGATTACTTTTTTTACTCCACCACACCTCACATGCATCTGCTGGGCAAGGACATGGAAGTAACCGCCACACTGCCTGATGGGACAATAATGCCAATCATCTTTGTCAATGATTGGGATTTCAACTGGCAGGAGAGTTACCGTTTCAAAGAACCATTGGCACTACCAAAAGGAACCAGGCTTGATCTAGTTGCTCACTTTGACAACAGTAGCAATAACCCCAGAAATCCCCATGATCCACCCAAACTTGTCACCTGGGGAGAGCAGACCAATGACGAAATGTGCATAGCATTCTTCGAGGTCAGCTTCCAACGCAAGGCTGCCTCTCAGGATGAACTGCGACCACCGGGACCGGGTTTTCTTTTTCGGCAACAGTTGGGCCTGAAGAAAAAATAACACAACGTGTTGCGCAAGCCCCTTAAGTACCATCTTGAGGGGTTTTTCGTTTGACGGGAACCTTGTGCCAGCCACATGGCTTATATTGATGTGAATGCATGAGGCAGCGTATGGAAGCCCTGGTGATCCCCCGCTGGATGATGTCGAATGAAACCGTGACGCTTTCTGAAGAAGCAGCACTGGTGGAGCGGGCGGCTCACGACCCGGAAGCCATGAGTTTACTTTTTCGTCAGCATCATGGTCCGATAGCCCGCTACCTGCTTCGTCGAACGGGGAATCACAGTGTGGCGGAAGACCTCACCAGTGAAGTGTTCCTCACCATGGTGCGGTATCTCCCTCGCTACCGTCAGCGAGGAACGCCCTTCCGGTCCTGGCTTTATCGCCTCGCAACAAATCAGGTCAATCGCTGGGCGCGACGTCAGCAAAGACTGAAACAACAACCAATGCCCGAATTGGCTTGTTCCAGAGAAGGAATCAATCACGAAGCAGCTTACCTTCGCCATGCCTTGCTTCGCGTGCCACTCCACTTTCAGAATGCTCTGGCACTCCATTATCTGGAAGAACTGAGTGTGGAGGAAGTTGCAACAATCCTCGGTTGTGCCCTGGGCACGGTGAAATCAAGACTGGCTCGCGGTCGTGAGGTGCTGCGAGGAATACTCAGCAAACAGGATGGTGACCAATGAACGATCCTCTGGACCACATGTGGAAGGTGCTACGTGCCGACTCGTCAGAGTTGGCGAACAACACTCAATTGGAGAAACGACTCATGCAGGAGATGAACAAGATGCAAAAGCCAAACAGCTTGTGGCGGAAGGTGGCAATTGCTGCTGGCGTGCTGGCCGGTTGCCTGGCTCTGGGCAGCGGCATCGCTGTGGCGGCGGGGTACAACCCCCTGCAACTCTTTTATGTCGTTGCAGGAACCTCCGTGGTCCTCGATGAAAATGGCAACCCAACCGATGCAGTTAAGGTGGTTTCCGATACCGTTGACCCTGCCACAGGTCAACGTACAGTCCAGGTGCAAAGCTCGGTACCGGGCACTTCGACCATTGTGGTGACGCCGAAGTAGTATTGGAGAATCATCGAATCAACGGCCAGACCATGTCTGGCCGTTGTGCTTTTTTCAACGATCTGCATGTTCAAGACCGCTACATTTCCGCCAAGTATCTATGCTGCGGCATGAATAGTCCGACAAACGTTTGTCTTTCCACCATTTCCGGCTTATGGTTGATATGTTGAACTAGCTTCACTGTCTCCCCCAGTTGGTGGAATGCCTATCCGTATTGAAACAGATGCTGAACCAATACCAGGCTATCGACTCATCAGTCGTATAGGCGGGGGAGGGTACGGCGATGTCTGGAAATGCGAAGTACCAGGCGGGTTGAATAAGGCCATCAAGTTTGTCTTTGGCAATCTGGAACCAACGGAAAATGTCATTGGTGATGATGCGGATGATGGAAGGGCAGTGCAGGAATGGAAGTCTCTCGAACGCGTGCGTGGAATACGTCATCCGTTCATTCTCGCACTGGATCGTTACGAGATCGTCGAAGGCCAGTTGATGATCGTCTCCGAACTGGCGGACTGCAGCCTCTATGATCGTTTCAAGGAATGTCAGAAGCTGGGTTTGCCCGGCATTCCGCGCGATGAGTTGCTGAATTACATGCTCGAGACGGCAGAAGCCCTCGATTACATGACTGAGAAGCACGACTTGCTTCATCTCGACATCAAGCCGCAAAATCTGTTTCTCCTGTGCAATCACATCAAGATCGGCGACTTTGGTCTGGTCAAGGACGTGGAAGGTAAGCTGGCCAGTGTCACGGGCGGCTTCACTGCCATCTATGCAGCACCTGAATCGTTTGAAGGTTATGTAACCCGCTTCTCTGACCAATACAGTCTGGCCATCGTCTATCAGGAATTGCTCACCGGGCATCGTCCCTTTACGGGAAATACTCCCAAGCAACTGTTGATGCAGCATTTGCAGGGGCAGCCTGCACTCGAACCGCTCCCGGAATACGATCGTGCGATCATCGCCAAGGCACTGTCAAAAACTCCTGCCGAGCGATGGCAGCGCAGCATGGATATGGTGCACGCCCTGACTCGTGCCGAGGAAATGCAGGCACGTCAGAATACGGTCTACATCACGCGAGCAGCCGAGACTGAGACTGTTGAGAATATTCAGGTGGAATCGCGACCACGCCACAACAGGCGGCAGGATGCCTCCAGCGTGCCGTATTCTCAAACAGAACCCCTCACCAAACTGCGTTCTGCTCACATCAAGGAACTGGGCATCAAGGAGATCGTCTCTCCCGATGCAGGCGTGCTGCGGCCAGTGATATTCGTGGGGTTGGGTAATTGGGGCCGGACGACACTTCAAATATTGCAGCAGTCCGTCAAGGAGCAACTGGGGTGTGATCAGTACCCATTGATGAGCATGCTGGCTGTTGATACGGATCCTACTCCACCTCAGGTACCAACCCTGGGGCAGCGGTTGGCTGAAGATTTCGTTCACATGCCACTGAGTCGTCCAGCACGTTACATCCGCTCAAAGGATGAACTGCCGCCGGTGGAAGGATGGCTGGATTCCAATCTGCTCTACCGGATGCCCCGCAATCTGGTGACCAATGGTATTCGCAGCTTTGGGCGGCTGGCATTTATTGAACATCACGCCGTGTTCATGACCCGGTTGGAACGTGAAATCAAGAGAATGCTCAAAGAGGAGCCGGGTATAGAGGCAGCCCAACTGACCGGGCAGAAACTGCGCAAACTCGAGCCGCTGATCTACCTGGTGACCCACCTGGGCGGTGGGACGGGCAGTGGAATGCTGCTCGATTGCGCCATGATCGCGCATACCGTCATGAAAAAGCTATCCTGTGGCGGTGAAGTCGGCGCCATTCTCTTTACACCAGAACAACAGGACGAACTACCTCCAGATTTACCGGAGGCCAATGCTGTTGCAGCTCTCCATGAGCTTCAATATTACCAGCGCAGTGACTCGACCTTTCAGGCAAAGTATCATGCCAGGCACGAGGCTATACAACTCACAGAAGCTCCCTTTTCCCACTGCCTTTTCCTTGAACTTCCGTCGCGTCCTCAACCCGAGCACCAGAAACTGAAAGACCCGGCTCTGACTGTTATCAGCAAATTCACTCACACACTGACACGTGTCTTGCTCAGTTCGCTAGGGCAAGTGAGTGACCCCAGTTGGTTGGCGCGATCGTCGAAGGCATGCTATCAGTCGATTTCTTCTTTTCGAATCGCTTCATCCCGCACAACTGTGATTCAGCAGGCAGCCAGCAACATATGCAATCATGTCCTTGATCACTGGCTAAAGGAAAACGACGAAAGACATATTAAACATGTTCAGTCAGGGATGGAGGACTGGCTCAAGCAATTGCGTCTTGATTCCAAGGAAGTGTACGCGGTACTGGATGATGCCGTCACCAGGGAATTGGGAAGCAAGAGTGAGGCATATGCCACTACGACGGTCGCGTCGCTCAGCAAGCCCATCAAGGAATACCTGCCCAAGCCAAACGAAATAGACACTGTGCTCAATACCATTCTGGACACATTGGGCAATAACAGACCTGATGATTCCGCATCAGTATCGATGCTGCAACCATCCATTCGTGTTGGTCGTGTGTTACGCAGCGCCATGGATCAGGTAGTGGATCAGGCGTCGGAATCCATGCACAGGGCCATCACCCGGCTGGTGGATGTGCCCAACAAACGTCTGGGCGCGGCTGAAGAGGCGCTGCAGAGCTACAGCCGTTACCTGGCCAAAGCAATTCAAAAACACACTCAGGAAAGTCAGTTGCATCAGCAGCAGTTTGTGCAGGCGCTCAGTCTCCTGAAGAGCGATCTGATTGAATATGAACGATTGCGGCAAACTACCAAGTTCCTCTGGCCCAAGATGGTTAGTCCAGGGCAGCACCTGTTTGTCATTTATACTGAGCGCTACCAGGCGCTGCTGCATGAGCGCATTGTCACCATCTACACGGAACTGGGAATGCGCTGTTCACGTACTGCCCAGGAATTGAGAAAATTTCGAACCAGTCTGTTGGACCTTCGGCAGCGGTTCCGCAAACTCAGTGATCAACATTTCTGGGACCAGGAGAAAGAAAGAGAGCAGGGGCAGCATCTATTGGTGCCACCAGGGTATTCTGATCTCCTGCAAGTTGTTCAGCAGTTGAGCGACAGCATGAGTAACGAGGAAATGGCAAAAATTGACCAGCAATTATCAGAGGACTTGAAGAAGCATTATCCCTCACTGATGGAAACTGCACGTGGTGGTTCAGATTCTTTGATGCCGTTGCGATCTATCATCCAGTCCAATGTCATCAGTTATCTGGAAACACAGCTACCGCAGACAGATCTGCTGGGACAGATACAGGAAGAGCAGCCCAGTATCGGTCAGACGATCAATCTCATGCACGAACAGGCAGAGTTACCACTGCAATTCACTGAAGAGACGAAGGCATTCGAGTTGGTATTCCTCGCCTTGCCTGAATCCGTTGAGACAGAACGGGTTCAGAAAGAGATTTCATTAACATTCCCTGATCTGGTGACTGTCACTGCAAGCAGGCAGGAGATGGTGCTGCATCGAGCTATTCTCGGTATTGACCTGAATGACCTTGGTGTGATGAACCCGGTCTGCCTGCAAGCGTATGAGACTGCCAAAAACATTGAAAACTTCACGCCACACGCAAGGCAGGACATAGTCGATTGGGTGGGGCCACCAGCTACTGGAGTAGTAAGACGATAAGTAGACTTGTCCTGGAGTTCAACCAGTAACCAGCGGTAACTCCAGACGCCTGGTAGCAACTGTATCTTCAGCGTATCGTTCCCGCAGTGCTGTCCCAGCCACGTCACTAGTCAGCACTTTGCCAAACAGCGTCCAGGGTGATGCATCCTCAATCTGCACGTCAACCGTTTGACCAGTCAGACGGGGATGTCCCTCAAAAACCACGATGTGATCAGTCATCGTGCGACCGGTGAGCTGTGTATGTTCGGTGTAAGCGGCTGTCCCCTGTTCCTTGAGAGCTGCTTTGCTGGGACCTTCCACTAAGACGTGAACAGCTTTGCCCAGTTGCCGCTGGTGATCTGCGGCGCTGATTTCCGATTGCACCGCCAGCAGGTCATTATTGCGACGTTTCTTCACCTCCTCAGGTATGTCGTCTTCGTAAAGCTCATCCGCTTTGGTGCCTCGACGGGGGCTGTACTTGAAGATGAAGCTGTTCTTGAAACGGGCAAAGCGAATGAGTTCGCCACACGTCTGAAATTGCTCTTCAGTCTCGCCACAGAAGCCAACGATGAAATCACTGCTGATGGCCACCTCGGGCATAGCTTCCCGGCAACGCTGTAACATTTCCTTGTAGTAGGAGACGGTATAGAGCCGCTTCATGCGCTTAAGCATGGTGTCATCGCCATGCTGGGCAGGGACATGCAGGTACTTACAAGCCTTGGGCAGATCACGTACCGCCTGGATCAAGTCGTCACTCATGTCTTTGGGGAAGCTGGTGACGAACTTGATACGGTCAATGCCAGCGACATCCTGAATGCGGTACAGCAGATCAGAAAGACGACTTTTGCGGCCATCTCCATGGTCAAACTTGTAGCTATTGACCGTCTGGCCGAGGAGGGTGATCTCCTTGCAGCCCTCGCCTGCCAGTTGGTTCACTTCGGCCAGGATATGATCGGGATGGCGACCTTGCTCCGGACCACGGACACTGGGAACGATGCAATACGTGCAGAACTTGTCGCAGCCCAGTTGAATGCGGACGTATGCCTGAAAGGGAGTCGGTCGCATCGACGGATCGCGGTTGGGGTCGTAGCTCTCAAAGCTCTGCGTGACTTCAAGCTTGCCCGCTTCTGCCCGGCCGAGCGAGAAGGCATACTGCTTCTTACGCGTAGTTTTGGCTTCTTTGATGAGCTCTGGTACGCGAGCCAGTTGCCCGGGGCCGCAAACAATATCAACGTAAGGCGCCCGCTTGGTGACGATCTCCTGGTCCTTTTGAGCCATGCAGCCGAGTACACCAATGATCTTGTCGGGGTAGGCTTCTTTGTGGCTTCGTAGCGTGCCGAGTGCGGAGTAGATCTTCTCCTCGGCATGTTCCCGGACAGAGCAGGTGTTGTAAAGGATGACGTCAGCAGCTTTGGGGTCGGATGTCAGTTCATAGCCCTGGCGACGGAGCGATCCCACCACCAGCTCGCTATCGAGCACGTTCATCTGGCAGCCAACAGTATCAATAAAGAGCTTGGGCATAGCATTAGTATAGAAGCCGTACGGCTATCGTGGTTCGAAGCTATTTTGCCACCTTCTCCATGAAGATAATATGCTGTCTGGGCAGCACCTTGCTCGTTCCTTTGTGTTTCAGGGGGAACGGCTCCATCTCGATTAATACCTGGCGTTCAGTCATCTTGTGCAGCGGCTTGATGGGTACCCAGGCATCTTCTCCTCGATACTCGACAAACACGATCTTGCCTCCCACTTTCAGCGACTTGACCATGTTCTCGATCATTTCATACGGGTAGCTGAACTCGTGATAGACATCAACCATCAGAATGAGATCAACGCTGTTGGCTGCTAACTTTGGATCGCTTTCTGTGCCAAGAATGGGCTCAACGTTTTTGAATTTGAGCTTCTTGGCGCGGAGCACGATCTCATCGAGCATCTCAGGCTGAATATCAACGGCAAGTACCTTGCCAGAAGGGCCAACTTCCTTGGCGAGGCGGAAAGTGAAGTAACCTGAACCTGCACCCAGATCACAAACCACCATGCCTGGTTTCAGGTTGAGTGCTTTCATCAGCTTCGCTGGTGCTTCCTCTTGTTCCCTCTCGGGTCGTTCGAGCCAGCTCATTCCCAGGTGCCCCATGACCTGGGCAATCTCCCGGTTTTTGTAGAACTTGCCAATGCCATCAGGGTCGTGGTTTTTGCGTGTTTCGTAACGGGGCGTGGCAGGCTGCTGTGGAGCTTGTCCGGGGGCAGTCACAAGAAGCAGGGCAAGGTAGACAGGCGTCATGAGTGTTCCGGTGATCGGGCTGGTGGAATTTTACATCTTCTTTTAGGATGTGCGACACATTCTACCCCATGCGGGGGTATCTAGCACGTGAGTTCCGTTATTCATTGGAAAGAGGAGTCGTTATGCATTGGTTGAACGCACGCCGCTGGGCTTGCTGCATGGCATTACTGCTGGTGATAGGCAGCGTTTCCACTGCCCAGGCGCAATTGGTCAACGTCACTGTAGCAGGCGTTGATTCCCTGATGGATACCGTGAAGTACGGCCTGAAAATGGCCGGTAAAGAGGATGTAGCCAATCAGATCGACAGCTTGCTGGAAGCTTTCCTGCAGAGCGAAGGCTTCAAAGGTATCGATACCAAGAAGCCCATGGGAGGGTATCTCAACAAGTTCCCCAGCAACCCAACCCAGCCTGGTGTGGTGATTTATCTGCCTGTCAGTAACGAAGCAGACTTCATCAGCTTCCTCGGCAAGCTGAACGTGAGTCCGTCCGAACCCAAGAACGGCGTACGCAGCATCGGCCTGCGCACCGGTCAGCAATTGTATCTCACCTTCAAGCATGGCTATGCTTTTGCCTGCATGGATGAGGATGAACTCAAATCTCCGACCAACCCTGCGTCTTTTGCCAGTAGCTTGTCTGCCAATGGCCTGTTGCACGTGAATGTGAGCCTGAAGGATATCCCCCAGGACCTCAAGGATAAATTCCTGACGCACATGAAGCAGGAGATTGATCGAGAGGGCAAGAAGAAAGATGGCGAACAGGAAGTGGAGTATCAGGCACGGCAGGCCACGATGCGGCTGTCGTATCAGTCCATTGAACACCTGGTGCGTGATTCGGAGACAATCAAAGTCACTATGTCGCTGGATAAGACCAGGCATGTCTTTCTCGTCGATAAATCGCTGCAGGCAAAAGCTGGCTCTGGTTTATACCAGGAAATCCAGAAGATGGGTGAATCGAAGAGCAAGTTCTCCAGCTTGATCGAGGGCGCACCTGCATCCATGGTCATGCATGGCATCATGAACGAAGTGTTGCGAAGCGACTTGGACAAGATGCTCGATAATCTCGTCAGAAAAGCTATTTCCGAAGAGAAGAGCCTGGTCAAGAAGGCTGTGGCCGAGAAGGTCTTCCAGGCATTGGAACCCACTCTCAAGGCCAACACCTACGAATTTGCCATGAGCATGAAGAATGCTGGCGATAGCAAGCCGATGACCGGAATTGCTGCCGTCCGCGTGAAAGAAGGCAAAAAGATCGAAGAGATGGTGAAAGGCTTGTTCGCAGAGGTCAAGGACAAGACTGGTGATGCAGTGAAGCTGGATGCCGAGACGGTCAATGGCGTGAATCTGCACATCATCAATGTGCCTGCCAATGACAAGGGTGCCAAAGAGATGATCGAAGCCTTTGGATCATCGCAGATTGTTCTAGCCTTCCATGATGACTACGTGGTGGCAGCCATTGGCAAGGAGAGCACCGACCAGGTGAAGAAGTTCCTGGCACAGCCTGCAGCGGGCAATAATCCTGCCCCCATGCAGATGCTGATCCATGTGAAGCCCTTCGCCCGCTTCATCAAGGAAGCACCGGTCCGCAAGGCATTCGAGACAATTTTCACCACTCCCGAGAGTGACCAGATCAAGATCAACCTGACGGGTGGCGATCGCCTGAATGTGAAGGTGCAGGTAAGCACCCACTTCCTGAAGCTCATCGAAGCCGCCGAAAAGGCGAAAGGTGAGTAGAGTGAAGGGGTAAAGGAATTGAAAAAGCCCACTGAGAGATCAGTGGGCTTTGCTTTTGTCATTTGTACTACTTTGCATCCTCAGGCCCTTTGAGCACCCAGCCAACACCTACCCCTAGCATCAACAGTGATAGTGCTGTGAAAGCAATAACTGCTGGCCATTTCGATTGAGGGATTTTCAATTGTGCTTCTGCAGGCAGCTGTTCGGGCAACTTTAACTGTGGATTCAGCTTGTAAATATCGAGTGCCTTACGCTCACGACCTAGCACTTCACTGGCTAATTGCCCCAGAGTGATGTCTGCTTTGGCAGTGGTTTTGTCACCACGCCCCTCATCTTTAGGCAACTTCAGTTCGGTGTTTGCAGGCACTTTGATATAGAAGACAGGCAAGTCCTCATTGAGTGCCTTCAGTTCATTGAATAACTCGAGATCTGCGCCACCCTTTTTAGGATCTTTCAAATCGAGCTTGGTGACGTCAATTCCATACTTTTCTTTAGCCAGGTCGTTGATTGCCTGATCGAGCGATTTCGATTGGCTGAGTGCTACACGAGAGTTTTCCCAATAGACAAGGTCTTTCGGGATGTCGTTGCTGAAGGCAAGGAAAGCCATCAGCACTCCAGCCAGCGAGCCGCCTGCGATATATCCGCTCGCCAGCAACACGCCAGGACTTGTTTCACTCTTGCGAATGGCCTCGATCTCGGCCTTTGCCCTTGCTTCGGGATCATTACCTGCGCTGGCAACTTCAGCAGCTGCACGCTTGGCCATGATGGCATCCACAATCCAGCGAATGATACCACCGATAAAGATCGGAGCAGAGAACTGAATTGGGACATAGACTCCTACAGCGAAGGCCAATGAGGATACACCACATAATTCGAGGAAGATGGCGATCATGGCCCCAATACCAACCATGCTCCAGTTGAGTTCCTTCTTTAACACGCCATTGATGATCAGCCCCATTACCTGAGTCTTGGGAGCATCGAATTCCCGCTTGACCAGGCTGCCATCGTCTCGTTCTTTGAGCTCACCCATGATGCTGTCATCGCGGACAACCTCAGGTTTACCCGTTGCTGGATCAATGTAGTAGATGCCCCTTGTGATGGATTTGACTTCAGATCGTGGACTGTATGTCACTTTGTCATTGGCATCTCTGTTTTCTTCCGATAGCACAGCACCCCGTGCACGCCAGACCTTGTAATCTTTGCCTTCATACTGAATCGTTTCTGTTAACCGATCCAGTTCCGTTTTGTTCAAGACTACTTTGGGCAGATTGCTTTCTTTCTTGCTGAATACGGTGCCTGATTTGTTAAACGCCAGCAGCGTGATGCCGATGACCAGTGCCGAGGTGATGGCTCCCACGAGAATGGCGTATTGTCCAGCTTTTGGTGTGCCGCCAATCAGAAAACCTGTCTTGAGTGACTGTGCCGTAGTGCCTCCATTAGAGGAAGCAACACAAACGACTGCTGCGATGGAAAGTGCCAGCAGACGATAAGTGGGGGATGTCATTCCTAAGCCCGCGAAGATCAAGCATGTCAGTAGCAGGGTAGCAACAGTCATTCCTGAAATGGGATTGGAGGACGACCCGATTTCGCCTGTTAGACGTGATGAGACAGTGACAAACAGGAAGCCAAACAGGACTACCAATAGTGCTCCGAGTACCGCACTCACAATTCCAACTTCAGTTGATAAGAAAAGCGCCAGAACGACAATGAGCGCGAGGCTGCCTAGTAGAACGACTGACATCGGCATGTCATTTTCACTTCGGCGTTTGGAAGCTGCTGATTGATCACTTCCCGCTCCACCACTTACGGTTCGCATGCTGCCCAGGACGCCGCGAACGATAGTTGGCATCGTTTTAGCCATGCTGATGATGCCAGCAGTGGCCACGCACCCCGCACCAATAAACAGGAGATAGTTGTTTCGGATCTTACTGATCGACATGTCTCGAATGAGCATGTCACCTGGAGGCACGTTTCTGTCCGTGTATTCTCCAACAAAGTAAATCGTGGGAATGATCACCAGATATCCCAGGATTGCACCTGCCATCATGATGGCACTGGTACGGAAGCCAATGATGTATCCGACGCCGAGAAGTTCGGAAGCCATTTCATGAGCATAGACTGCAGCTTTATTGATGAAGCCTAACGGTGCCTTGACCGTCGACATCATCAAGGCCATGCCTTCCGTCAGAAACTTGTGCAGAAAGGCCAGCCCAAAGCCAATGAAGACCGTTTTGCCAGTGGTTCCACCTGTTTCGCCAGAGATCAACACTTGTGCACAGGCAGTGCCTTCGGGATACAGCAAAGTGCCAGGTTGCCCGGGCTTGCCATGCATTTTAACGATGAACGCGCGTCGTAACGGGATCATCGCCAGAATGCCCAGGATACCTCCAAGAATGGATACCAGCATAATGCGAGTCACATCCATCTCGTAGCCCAGCAAGAGCAAGGCAGGCATCGTCACTCCGACACCAAATGCTATCGATTCGCCAGCTGATCCTGCTGTTTGAACGACGTTATTTTCAAGGATGGTTGCCTGCCGTGTGCCTGTCATCTTGGAGAAGAATCGGAAGAGTGTAATCGCTAGTACCGCCACCGGAATCGAAGCGGAAACGGTAATGCCGACCTTCAGAACCAGGTAAAGCGACGACGCCGCGAAGACGAGTCCCAGTAAGGTACCAAGGGCCACTGCCGACCACGTAAACTCCTTCATCCCCTTGCCTTTTTCATCGCTCACATAAGGCTGGAACGTGTTGTTAGGTGTCTCGCTGGGCGTGGCCATGCCGGGGTTGCTCCTGTGCGGGGAACTCGTGCGAAAGCATCAACATGGCAGAATTTTCCGCACAATCAAGAGGGGAATCCTACAATAAGCCCTGATTTCCAGCCGGAACACGGGCCCAGTGGTTTTCGGAAAGAACTGGAATGGACACTCTTCCCTTGCTGTACAAGCGTGTTACCATACTCGCTTCCTTGACAGTTCCTTCACAATTGATGGCACATCGCGAATGAAAACTGCTCTCGACTACCTCGCCAAACATCACAATCGGTTCGTGGATGATTTGCGACAACTCGTGGGAATTCCCAGCGTCAGTTGTGGCACTCCCGATGTACCCAACATCAACAAGTGTGCTGACCTGGTCAAGGAGCAGATGAAAGCGGCGGGCCTCGAAAACGTCCGCACCATCCAGATTGATGGGCAGGAAGGAAAAAGTTTCCCCTACGTCTATGGCGAACACCTGCACGCACCCGGGAAGCCTACTGTCTTTCTGTATAGCCATTATGATGTGCAGCCTTGTCAGAATCAGGACCCCAAAACGGGCAAGTATGCCGGCTGGGATACAGATCCCTGGAAAATGACTGCCAAGGGGGGCCGCTTCTTCGGTCGTGGTTCCGCTGACGATAAAGCTGCAGTAACCTGCCATCTCGCCAGTATCGAAGCCTGCCTCAAGATGGCAGGCAGTTTGCCGGTGAACATCAAGATGCTGGTGGAAGGTGAAGAAGAGATTGGCTCCCGCCATCTTATTCCCTTCTTTGAACAGTATCAGAAGATGTTGCAGGCTGATGTGATCGTCGTCTGTGATACCTCCAACGTCGAGGTAGGCACACCTTGTATTACCTATTCGCTGCGAGGCATCACCGAACTACTCGTTGAAGTGGAAACGCTCAAACAACCCGTCCATAGTGGATCTGGTGGAGGCGTGTTGCCTGATGCGGCACTGGCCCTCGCGGAAATTCTCGGTCGCCTCTGCTGGCGGCGCAAGCGTATCCCCGTCCCCGGCCTCTACGAAGGCGTGCGGCCCCTGACTGCAGCGGAGAAGGCAGAGTACAAAATGCTGCCCATCACCGAAGAGAAGCTCAAGAAGGAATTTCAACTGTTGCCGGGGCTGGACCTGGTTCATCCGCTAAACGTACATGTCTGTGAACAGAAATGGCGCCTGCCTGCTGCAACCGTCATTGCCATGGAAGCCAGTTCGATTGCACAACGATCGAATCAAGTGCTGCCCAAGGCCAAGGCTATCCTCAGCATTCGCACTGTGCCTGACATGAAGAGCAAGAGTGTTGTTCAGGCCATGCGCGACTTCCTGAGCGCCAATCCACCATGGGGCGTGAAGGTCAAGGTTACTCCTAGTGGACATACTGCTGACTGGTGGATGACTGATCCGACCGGTCCGGCATTTGATGCTGCCCGCCGGGCCTTGGAATCTGGCTTCAAGAAGAAGCCATTAGCTATTGGTAGCGGTGGTTCTATCGGCTTCGTCGGGCCACTGGCCAAGCTCTTCGGCGGCGCACCTGCGCTGCTGCTGGGAATCGAAGACCCCAAGAGCTATGCACACTCACCTAATGAAAGCCTGCACGAAGGCGATTGGCGCAAGCTGATGACCTCGCTATGCCATCTCTACGAGAACCTCGGGTCGTTGCCGAACGGCAAAGTGAAGTAGGTTGATTGTGGTACGGACATTCTTGGCTGTGCATTCTGACAAGTGTGTCCGTGCCAGAAATTAATCAGTGCATTAACTTTGTATTGCGACAGAGCACTTCCGTCGTCGCTGGGGCCACCTGTTCAATCACCACTTTTCACATCAAAACATTCTGCCAGAGTGCTCCGTAGAAGATAAGTTAAGAAGATCACGCGGAGTCTTCGATGCGTATCCTGCTCACTGGTGGTTTTGGTTGCATTGGTTCATGGATCGTCAAGAACCTCATCGAACGGGGCGACACGGTTCATGTGTATGATGTCAGTCTCGAACTCAAACGACTGAAACAGGTGATGGAGCCAGAGCAACTCTCAGCGATTCAATTCCACCAGGGCGATGTGGCTGATGGCGATCGTGTGAAGACAGTGGTCTTGGAACAGAAAATAACGCACATTATTCACCTGGCAGGTTTGCAGGTGCCGGTCTGTCGGGCTGATCCGCTGCGTGGCGCGCGAGTCAATGTGCTGGGCACGCTGGCGATGTTTGAAGCTGCCAAGGCTTTCAAGGATCAGGTTCAACGAATTGTCTTCGCCAGTTCAGCCGCTGTTTTCGGACCGCCTGAAGATGAACATGCCCCTCCGCTGCGTGATGAGTCAGCTACTACCCCGACGACACACTATGGCGTGTATAAGGCAGCCAACGAAGGCAACGCCCGCATCTACTTTGAAGAAAATGGCATCAGCAGTGTCGGAATCCGTCCTGCCACGGTCTATGGGGTTGGACGCGACTTTGGCATGACGAGTGAGCCTACTAAAGCCCTCAAATCCCTGGCAATGGGGCGCCCCTGGCATATCAGTTTTGGCGGATGGCAGGATATGCAGTTTGCCGATGACGTCGCCAAGAGCTTCCTGCGATGTGCTGAAGCGAATCCTGGCTATCGTGGGGCCCGGGTCTATAACCTCAAGGGACAACGGGTCAACATCCAGGAGATCCATCAAACCATGGTTGCCCTGGATTCAGCGGCAGGCAAGCTCATCACCTATGGGGATAAGCACTTGCCTGTGGCCTACAACTTCTCGGATGATGGCTTGCAGCACGATTTTGGCCCATTGCCTTGTACATCGCTTAAGCTGGGATTTGCACAGACGCTGGAGCGGTTCCGTTATCTGGCTGCACATTCGCGTCTCGATGTCAGCGATCTCGCTTAAGTTATTCCTGCTTTTGTCACAGAATCTCCCTTGCATACTCTAGGGCAATAGGTTTATCTGGTATATCGGCAAGACTGATTGACATAGCACTATCACCATAGTGCTCCCATCCGAATGTTATTCGTGCCAGGTGATAATCGATCTGGTAAGTCCACTGTGTTTATGCCGAACAAATGCCGATTTTAATGTAGTTTACATCATGGAGTTGACACATGTTCCTGGCCCCACTTTCTCCTGCAGTTGCCAAGTCTCGCGCTGCTCAGCTTCACCTGGAGTGCCTGGAAGATCGCCTGGTGCTCACCAGCGATGTAGTACTTGAATGGCATCAATTGACCCTCGATGCCATGGTCAACGACAGTTACCTCGGTGCGAATGCGAAACAGGCGGGGCCTGACCGCAGTTCACGAGCACTGGCTATCGTGCATGCTGCCATGTTCGATGCGGTGAATTCCATTGATCGCTCCTATGATCCGTATCTGATTCGCGTGAAAGCGCCCAGTGGTGCATCGATTCAGGCAGCGGCGGCACAGGCTGCCCACGATACATTGGTCGCGCTATACCCCGATTTTCAGGCAACGTTGGATA
This sequence comes from Gemmatales bacterium, assembly GCA_046350055.1. GTDB lineage: Bacteria > Planctomycetota > Planctomycetia > Gemmatales > HRBIN36 > JAEUIE01. The sequence goes on from JAXMBC010000001.1 coordinate 3,545,237, forward strand.
GTGCGTTGACCGAAGATCTGGCACATGTTGCTTCCGCAGCATCGCTCCAGGCAGGCGTGAAAGTAGGACAAACAGTCGCTTCCGCTATCCTGGCTGCTCGTTCCCACGATGGGTCCGATGCTCCCATGCACTATGAACTCAGTAATAAGCCGGGAACTTGGCGTCCCGATCCTCTGCATCCCACTCAGATGCCAGTGGGGCCAGAATGGGGAAGTGTCGATACGTTTGCACTCAAGAATGCCAATCAATTTCAGATTCCTCGTCCCCCGGCACTCAACAGCCAGCAGTATGCAGATGCCTACAACGAGGTTAAGAACTATGGTGGCGATGGCGTTTCGACGCCTACGATCCGCTCAGAAGAGCAAACCACCATCGGCATCTTCTGGGGCTATGATGGTTCACGTGGATTAAGCACACCTCCCCGACTCTACAACCAGATTGCCACCACCATCGCTGTGCAACAAGGCAACACGATGGTCCAGAACGCGCGGTTCTTTGCCCTCATCAATATTGCGATGGCAGATGCCGGCATTGCCTGCTGGGATGACAAGTACACCTTTGAACTCTGGCGACCAGTCACTGGTATTCGAAACGGTGCATCTGATGGCAACTCCGCCACGGTGGGTGATGCCAACTGGCTGCCTCTGGGGGCACCTAACGACAACGGTGGGGGTACGAATTTCACACCGCCATTCCCTGCGTATGCATCGGGCCATGCTACTTTCGGAGCGGCATTGTTCCGAACCATGGCGCGTTTCTATGGCCGCGACAACATCAGTTTCACCATTGGATCGGATGAGTATAACGGCATTACCACTGATCAGAATGGCCAGGTGCGTCCTGTAGTTTTCCGCTCGTACACCAGTTTCAGCCAGGCAGCCGAAGAGAATGGTCAAAGTCGCATCTATCTCGGCATACACTGGAAATTCGATAAAGAGCAGGGGATCAAACAGGGTAAGAGCATTGCTGACTACGTCTTCCAGAATTACCTGCGCCCACAAGGCAGGGCATCCATCACTACTATCGACCAGTTTCGCTGCGTTCAATTAAGTACGGGGGAAGTGGTGTTGCAGACCACGAATAACAACAAGTTTCACAATGTGCTCGGTCGTGATCCTGTCAAAACGATCAACACTGGCATGAACTCAACGCAAGCTACCGGTGAAATGGTGGATGCCTTGATGACACGGCTTGACCGGGGCGTCTGGGGTGGAACAGCTCGCGGCGGCAAGATCCTTTCTGTGGATCTCCTGGCCGCTAATGGTCCTTTGCTGACTGTTTCGCTGAAGAAGTAACTGCACCCTTGAACCATGTGGCCTGTTGTGCCAACATAGAGGCATCCCTCTTTCGTGGTGCAACATGTTTCGTTCATGTCGTTTACTCCTGATCACGCTGCTTTTACCGCTGCCAGTATGGGGGCAGAACAGCGTGCCTACCATTTCCGTTCAAGGCACCGCCGATCTATCCAAGCAGCCTGAAGTCATACGCCTCATGATCAAGCAGTATGGCCGGGGTAAGGACCAGGATGAAGCCAAGACGGCACTGGTAGCGGTCGAAAAGAAACTCATCACCAAATTGAATGCAGCAGGCGCAGAAGTCATCGTTGCTCACGCCGCTGTGGCCCTGCCATCGCAGCAACTCCAAAGCCGTTACATGAACGTCTACAACACCATCAATCAGCGGCGAATGGGCCTGGGGGGTGGAAACCCCATGCAGGAGCGCAGCAACCCCACCTGCCTCGAACGGCAGTTGACCGTGGACATGAAGCCCAAGGCGAAAGACAAGGAGATCATGACACTCCTGGCTGACCTGCAGGAACGCATCCGCAAGGACTATCAGGAACTTTGCGGAATGCAGGATGCCCTGCCCAAGGATGACGATAACGTCAATCGAGGCGAAATCTCTTACTATCGCAACGATACATCGCTCTACAATAACGATGTCCGCTTCCAGATGGCTGCCAAGATAACACGGGAAGATCGAGTCAAACTCTACGCCGAGGCATTGCGGCGAGCCAAGTCTATTGCCAATGACCTGGCTGAAGCAGCAGACATGAAGGCTGGTCCAGTTCAGACCATATCCAGTAACTTCACCAATCAGTACATGTCGTATGTCGGACCGGGCACCTCACGTGGATACATCCAGGGGGACACTACGAAGTTCCCCATCACACTTAAAGATGATGGTTCTGAATCGATTGCGATTCGGGACCTGCAGCCTAACTATCAGAGCAATTCATTGGAGCAACTGACGTACCAGGTCAATTTGACGGCTACGTTCAAGCTGGAGCCGAAATAGATTTCAGTTCCAACTGATTCAGTGCTTCCGAAGGCGTCAGGTTGAGTAGCAGTTTGCCACTGGTCTGCCACTGTGATTGCTGGAAGTAGAAGATCGCGGTACCAGCCTGTGTCGCAGGCTGGCTCCATTCCTCGTTATCTGAAAGTTGGTAAACCACCGTCACGCCTATCATGGCTACAGGTAGTTCCTGAATATCAGGGTGAACATGCAGCACTGGCTCGGTAATCCACTCGATGTCGAGCCACTGTCGCTTGTCTGTCGTCTGCGCTACCAACTGATCGCGAAACTGCTGCTCCAGGACAGTTCGGTCTTTCATGAACTGCTTGCGCAGACTGGATCGTCGTAAGTGCAGGAGCAGTCGGGAAAAGACGTTCATGGCGCCTTACTTGGGCAATGCCGCCACGCGGATGTTTTTGAAGCTGAGATCAGTGGTCGGGTCATGCCCCTGAATGCTGAAGACTCCCTTGTCATCCCGCCGACCTCGGCGGGCGCTCTGGTTGAACGGGCGAGAATCGGTGTGTTCCGCAGTCATGTAGCCATTAACCCAAACTGCAAAGTGGTTGCCGTGGGCAACAACCGTCATGGAATAATATTCCCGATCAGTGCTCACGACTTTGCGTGATGGACAGAAGTGGTAGATGCCGCCGGAACCGAAGTCGATGGGCTTGTTTCGGTGGTCGGTGACGCTTTCAACATCGTCCTTCTTGAACTTCAGCGTTTGCCGCCCGACCTTCAATTCCAGCATGTCGCCGCGCGGCGTCAGGCTGCCGCTGTGGCTCTTGCCGTCCTTCAGTTTGACGGTCGATTGCCATTCGTTCCGTACCTGTGCTTCGTACCCTGACCAGAATTCTCCCGGCAGGGCACGGAAGAAGATTCCACTGTTAAGATGATCGCCGTTGCTGATGACATCCACCTGCATGACAAAGTCATCCCATTGTTCCTCGGTCTGCAGATCTCCATTGCCATCCTTGACATTGATCTCTCCGTTCGAGGTTACGGAGAATTTTGACTTGTGGCCTGGTATGACCTTCCATCCGGTAAGGTCTTTGCCATTGAAAATGGACTTGCCTCCCAGGGGCTTGAGAATGATGCTTTTGATATGAAGCGTACTGCCTGGATGAGTGATCAAGCTGAGTGGGCTTGTCTTGGTGGCATTGGGGATAGCGACTTTGAATTCCTGTTCACCATTGCTGATGACCTTGGATTCCACCTGCTTGCCAACAGTCGTATCGCCTGCCTTGAGATCGAATCCGCCTGACTTGCCTTCTACACGATAGTGCATCTCCAGTTCAAACGAACTGAAGGCTGTTGTGGTGAGTAAGGTGGTTTCTTTTTCTCCACCAACCGTCAGGATGCCATTCTTGATGGTGGCATCGCCCGTAGCTTTCCATCCGTAGGTGGTCTCGCCGTCATATAAGGCGATCCAGCCAGCTGCTGCTGATTCTTTCGTGATTCCCGGTGGCAACGGTACCTCGTCAGCCCGGCTGATCGACCAGGACATCAACACCACGCAATAGCAAAGCAGAGCACGCATCGGGGGAGTTCCGGAAGGACAGGAACAGGCAGGATTCCAACAGACTACTGTCCCTGATGGTGAACGCCAATGGAAAAGTGATGAGTCATGAGGCAGACCATGTAACACGTCATATTCTGAATGCATGACCATTGGAATTCTCGGTGGCGGACAACTCGGTCGCATGATCGCACTGGCGGGCTACCCACTGGGGTTTCGCTTTCGCTGTTACGATTCATCACCGGAAGCAGTAGCTGGGCATGTCATGCCCCTGACGGTCGGTTCCTTTGATGATCTTGAATCACTTGCCCAGTTTGCGGAAGGTTGTGATCTTCTGACATATGAGTTTGAGAATGTGCCCCAATGGGCAGCGGAATACCTGGCAACACTGAAGGTGTTGCATCCTTCCCCCATGGCGCTGGCCGTCTCGCAGGACAGGGTGGAAGAGAAGACCTTCTTCCAATCCATGGGCGTTCCGACGGCACCCTTTATCGCGGTGAGCGACCGGAGTGAATTCGAATCCGCGATCAAACAGCTTGGCCTGCCTGCTGTGCTGAAGACCTGCCGGCTTGGCTACGATGGTAAAGGCCAGCACGTCATCCGAACAGCCACTGATGTTGATGTTGCATGGGCAAAACTCCAGGGGGTGCCACTGATCCTTGAAGGATTCGTGCAGTTTGAACGGGAGCTTTCTATCCTGGCAGTTCGCAGCACGACAGGCGAGACGGCCTTCTATCCACTGGTGCAGAACTTCCATCGCGAAGGGATACTTCACCAGACCCTTGCTCCTGCTCCGAATCTCGATCGACAGTTGCAACAACTTGCTCAGGATTATGCACTCAAAGCGATGGAAGCTCTCGAATACTGCGGTGTGCTGGCTATCGAATTCTTCCAGGCAGGTAATCAACTCATCGTAAATGAAATGGCGCCCCGAGTGCACAATAGTGGTCACTGGAGCATCGAAGGGGCAGAAACCAGCCAGTTTGAGAACCACGTACGGGCCATCGCTGGTTTACCTCTTGGTTCTGCGGCGATTCCGCGCCCGGTGGGAATGCTGAATCTGATTGGAACTGTTCCAGATCGAGCCGTGTTTCTGTCACAGCACCAGGAATCCACTCATGAGGTATATTTGCACCTCTATGGTAAAAAGCCACTGCCGGGGCGCAAGCTCGGGCATATCACGGTGATTGCGGATTCGGTGACTGCACGAGAACAAGCGTTAGGTTCACTGCAAGAGTAACTCTTCAATCGCGATTCCTGTCTCGTGTGAAAATCGTGGAAAAGTCCAAATCCCAGTCGACAGGCACCCGGTCGCTGTTATAATGCCGGTTAGCCTTCGGTTGCGGAGAGTCAAGCAGGCGGTGCGTTAGCGGAAAGTTAGGTTCACTGAAGTGGTGGACGGTTCGCGGCGGCTCTTGTTCGATGCCCTTCTGTTACGTTTCACATCGTGTGATGGGCCTGGTTCCCGAGTACCGAGAGTTGGAGTGTTGGCGTTATGAAGCGTTTGTATGTAGGCAACTTGCCCTACCAGATGACCGATGCAGAACTGAACGAACTGTTCGCTGCATATGGAGCCGTCGAATCGGCTCAAGTGATTGTAGATCGTGAAACCGGCCGTTCCAAGGGGTTCGGTTTCGTCCAGATGGGTAACCCTGCCGAAGCTGACGCTGCAACGCAAGCACTGAACGGCCAGCAGTTCAAAGGCCGTCCACTTACCGTGAACGAAGCTCGTCCCAAGACAGAGTTTGGTAACGGTGGCGGCGGCGGTGGTGGCGGTGGTCGTCGTGGTGGTGGCGGCTACGGCGGCGGCGGTGGTGGCTACGGTGGTGGCGGCGGCGGTGGTCGCGGCGGCTACGGTGGCGGTGGTGGTGGCGGCCGTGGCGGTCGCGGCGGCTACGGTGGCGGCGGTGGTGGCGGTGGTGGCTACGGCGGCGGCCGAGGCGACTACGGCGGCGGCGACGGTGGCGGCTACTAAGCCTTTACTTGTTTGATCTTTCTCACCCTCGTGATGCTTCACGGGGGTGTTTTTGTTGAATCCACTACTTCGCGGGCCGCAGCACCAGGCCCAGTCCAAATAGATTACCTTCTCGTGTCAGGAAGCCGTGAATACCACACGGTATCAGATCTTCCACAGATAAGGTAACCGTCTCGCTGGTCTTATCATCGCCCACGACGATTGATTCGTAACTGCTTTCCCCTTCCTTTGTGTCATCCAGTTTGTGGAACACAATCTGCATCGTTTCAAACGTGAGTCCCATGCGGCATTTGATACTGCCGACCGCATAGCCTTCGCGGGCCGTGATGACGTGGCTTCGCACCAGCGTGTTGCCGTAGCCGTTGCCATACTCTTCCTTGCCATTCACACGATAGACCGGTTGTATGCCGCTGATACTGATTTTGCCCGCCAGTGTGCTGGTACTGACGACGAAGCCGATCAGAATGCCTTCAGGTTGTGTTTCTCGAAAGTCCGACTTGCGGAATGGATGGATCCTGCCAGGATGTGTGCCTGCATTGGATCGAGCATCGAGTAAACCGTCGGCATTTTTAATGATGGTTTGGCGGGAAGCTTGTCGGGCCATTCCGTTTGCTGGACTGGAATCCTCCTTCGAAGGAGCCTTTCGCAACTGGCCAAGCACAGGCAGTACGGCTGGTGCAACCCATTTGACAAGAGCCGGCCCATCCAGTTCTTTGCCTTTTGTCGATTGAGCCCGATAGGGAATACGCTGTTCATCGAGCATGACTTTCAGTTCTTTGGTCTGAATGCTGAATCCCGATTGTCCCAGCTCTGCATGCAGTTTGGCGAAGACCAAACCCATCACTTCACCTGTAGTATTGGTCAATGGCCCGCCACTATTGCCCGGGTTCACCACGGCATCGATTTGCAGTATCTGAGAATCCTTCGCGTCAACAAAGCCGGCAATCGTCCCGCGTGTCACTTTGAGCTGTGAACCCAGATACTGCGCCAGCGGGTAGCCAAAGGCACGTACCTCAGCTCCTTGTTCGATCTCTCCCGTAAAGAGCGACAAAAACTTGGGAGTCTTGACATCAATCTTCAGCAGTGCGATGTCCTTGTTCTTGTAATTGGCAACGATCCTGGCAACGTGTTCCTTACCCTGGTAGATCACCCTTGCTCCAGATCCACCTTGCAGGACGTGGGAGCAGGTTAGCACATGTCCGTCGGGGGAGATGAGAAATGCACTGCCAATGATCTGGCGTTTGGATGAAGCAGATTCTTGCGATTGAACAGGCTGCATTTGTCCTGCTAACAGGAACAGGATCGACAGCAATATGGTGGAATGCATGTGCATGAAATGACCAAGTTGAAAACACATCTCTTACTCTACGTCACAATTTGCTGATGAAGCACCGCTTTCAGATGCTAGTATCCTTTAGGCACGACAACGATCCCGCTCTCCGTGATCGTAAACCCGCGGGCCTTGTCCTGCTCGATATCGAACCCGATCTTGCTGTTCTCCGGGATGACCACTCCCTTTTCCAGGATGGCACGGCGGAGATGACAATGTCGGCCTACCGTCACATTGGGAAACAGAATGCTGTCTTCCACCAGGCTGTAGCTGTTCACCCTGACATTGGACGAAACAATACTGCGATAGACATGGCCTCCCGAAATGATGGAGCCCAGGCCGATCATGCTGTCAATGGCTTCCCCGCGGCGGCTTTGTGGACCCAGCGCATGCTCCGCGTGGACGAACTTGGGAGGTGGCATCTGGGGTTGCCAGGTGCGGATCGGCCAGTCACGATCGTAGAGATTCAGAACCGGATCAGGGGCGATCAGATCCATATTGGCTTCGTAGTAGGCATCTAATGTTCCCACATCACGCCAGTAGGCTTGTGCCTTGCGGTTCTTGTCCACAAATGGGAAGGCGAATAAGCGATGGCTGGCGACCAGCCGTGGGAGAATGTCCCTGCCGAAGTCTCGGCTGGAATCCTTGCGAGTTGCATCGGCACAGAGCCAGTCGAAAAGCTGGCTGGCCTGGAACAGGTAAATACCCATCGATGCCAGGCATTGGGTCGGGTCGTGGGGCAGGGGGGATGCCTGGGCAGGTTTCTCTTCAAATGCCTGAATTCGGTTGTCACTATCGACCTGCATGACGCCAAACTGCGACCCGGCACTCAGGGGCACAGGCAGGCAGGCTACCGTAACGTCAGCCTTGGTTTCCAGATGGGCTTCCACCATCAGGCGGTAGTCCATCTTGTAGATATGGTCGCCACCCAGCACGAGGATAACTTCGGGGTGCTCCCGTTCGATGCTGTATATGTTCTGGTACAGGGCGTCGGCAGTCCCCTGGTACCACTGCTCATTCATGCGTTGTTCGGGTGGCAGCACATCGATATATTCGCCGAGCGGCCTGCTGAGGAAGTTCCAGCCGAGCTGGATATGCCGTTCCAGGCTGCGGGCTTTGTATTGAGTAAGAACCAGGATTCGGCGCAGATTGGAATTGATGCAGTTAGAGAGGGTGAAGTCGATGATGCGGTACTGCCCGCCGAAGGGTACGGCGGGCTTAGCACGGTCCCGGGTGAGTGGCTCCAGCCTGGTGCCTTTGCCGCCTGCCAGGAGTACCGTGAGAACATTACTGGGTGCGTGTTCCAACATCATTCTCATCATGTGCTGACGAAAAGATGAATGCAATCGACATTTTCCATTTACCCTTCAACTTGTTTGCGAACTAGAATGGAGAAAGAAGTATAGGCATCCAGCTCGATGCCAGGCACGAATATCACGGCAACCAGGAAGCACAGACCATGCCAGGACGTTTCACCGTTGCCTTTATCCTCTGCTTCTTCCTGGGCATGTTCAGCTGGCAATGGTACAAGCAATACGGCACGGTTCTAGGTAATGGTCCTCAGCTCAAACCCTCCCTCGAATTAGCTGCCCAGGATGGCACGACCAACTGGAAAATCCTCTTCAATCGACAGCGTCTCGGTGATGCGCAGACCCAGGTAGTGAAAACGGCTAATGGCATCTACCTGCTGCGTCAGGCAGTTCTGCTCGATGGCGACCTCGAAACCTTCATGGGCCCCATCGCTGCTGTTGCTAAGCTGACTGGCATCAAACTCAACGAATTTCGTGCCAATATCAATACTGACATGGAACTGACGTATCTGGGAACGATGAAGAAGCTCAACATGAGTTTCTATGCCCGGCCCAAAGCAGTCATTGTGATGCCCGGTACACCGGAAGAGAACAATAAGAACAATCGCTTTCGTTCCGATAAGGACGACAGCATGAATCTCCTGAAGATGGTCATGACGGCCGAAGTGCTTGAACATGATCAGCTCAATTTTCGTGGCAACTTCAGCCTGGCCGGCTTGAACTATCCTCTCAATGACATGAAGGTACGATACCGGAACAAGGAATCGTTCTTCAGTACGATTTCACCCACTGATTGCCTGGCGGGCATTCGCCTGGGGCAGCGCTGGCAGACGCCGGTGATTGATCCTTCTCAGTTGATGATGAGTGCCATGGCAGCATCCAAGGTCAAGGACCTGGGCAGCAGTGCGTTGAACGTCGATGAATTGATGAAGACCAAGGTGGTTGAAGTGCGTGTGCTGGATGAACTTAAAGAGTTCGAGTGGAACGGTGTCAATACTGCCTGCTATGTCGTCCAATCGAGTGAAAAGGGTTCCAAAATGCAATTGTGGGTGAACGTCTCTACCAACCGCGTGTTGAAACAGGTTTTTGAATCGGATCGTCATCTTCTTGAAATGGTGCGTGAACCAAGAAAAGAAGAATAGTGATCGAGTCAGCGAAGTCCAACTCCAACTGAACTGAAGCCATTCCATGATAGAACTCATCAACGTATCCAAGGCGTACGGCAGCAAGGAAGCTGTGAAGAATATCTCGCTCAAGGTTGAAAAGGGCGAACTCTTCACGTTCCTCGGGCCTAATGGGGCTGGTAAAACAACCACAATCAAGATGCTGTGTGGTTTGCTGAAGCCCTCGTCTGGCACATTAAAAGTCGGCGGGTTCGACATTCAACACGAAGGGGACAAGGCGCGACAGATACTCAGCTACGTTCCCGATTTGCCCTATCTCTACGAAAAGCTGACTGGCCGGGAGTTCATGCAATTCATCATCACCATGTATGGCATGGATCCCCAGGCGGGTCGTCAGCGCATGGAGGAGTTGATCGACATCTTTGAACTGGATGCCTTTGTCGATGATCTCAGTGAAAGTTACTCTCACGGCATGCGGCAACGCACAGTCTTTGCATCTGCGCTGCTTCATCAGCCCGAAGTGCTCATAGTCGATGAGCCTATGGTCGGTCTCGACCCCAAGAATCAACGGCTCGTGAAGGATCTGCTCCGTGACCAGGTGAAAAAAGGTGTGACAGTCTTCATGTCTATCCACACTCTGGATATTGCCCAGGAACTGGCTACCCGCATTGCCATCATCAATCATGGCAGGATTGTGGGCGAAGGCACCCTGGATGAACTACGGCAGAAAGCGGAACACGGCGGACAATTGGAAGATGTCTTCCTCAAACTCACCACAGACGCTGATACGGAAGCGGTGGCGGCATGAGCGCGGCAGGAATGAACTTCACTGATGGATGCCCAGGCAGTCATGAGCCGGTTCAACGCTCTTTGTTTCGACAATTGAATCAGCGACTCATGGTCAATGGCATCAAGTTGATGCTGGAGAAACAACGTCTTCGTCTGGGACTGATTATTACCCTGGGTATCGTGATCTGGAGTGGCTTACTCTATCTCTTTATCGAAGGGTTTCAGTTTCTGCGTGGTTTTGATTTCAGCGGTAACGTCAGCATGGGCATTACCGAACTCATCTTCGGCCTGTTCTTTGTTTCCGTCACGGGTCTGACGCTCTTTTCCACTGGCCTCATGATCTACGGCAATCTCTTCTCCAGTGCCGAGACAGCTTTCCTGCTGGCGTCGCCTGCCAAGGCCGATCAGGTCTTTGCTCACAAGTACCGTGAAACGCTGATGTTCACTGGCTGGTCGTTCTTCCTGCTCGGCACTCCCATGATGCTGGCCTTCGGAATTCTGTATGGTGGCTCGTGGCTCTATTACGTGTTGATGCCATTTTTTCTCGTAGGATTTCTGTTACTTCCTTCTGCCATCGGTGCCATCGGATGCTTGTTGATAGTCACATTCCTGACAAGAAACCGGCGGGCAGTGCTTATTTTCATCGTTGGTGTGGTGGGGATAGCAGCAGTCACATGGATTGTCTCGGCACTCCATGGAATGCAGAAGGATCGGGTCTCCGGCCAGTGGATCGAAAAGCTGATTGATCACATCAAACCGACCAAGAACTCACCTCCAGCAAGCTGGATGACAGAAGGTTTGGTTGCACTTGTTCGAGTCAAAGGAGATGTGCCGGCACTCTGGAAGTCTTTCTGGGGTGATCGGGAGGAAGTGGCTCCGCTGATAGATGCTCTCTATAACCTGGGGTTGGTCTGGGCGTATGGTCTCGTTGCCTACCTCATCGCCACTATGCTCTCGATGCGATTCTACCGCTATGCATACGACATGGTGATGAGCGAGACGGGGCGTCGCCGCAAGTATGGTACATCGTGGACTGATAAGTTGGTGAATATTCTGTTGGCATGGAGTGACATCCGAACTCGAACCTTTGTGCTGAAGGATTGGCGTACCTTCCGTCGCGACGTATCCCAATGGGCTCAGGTGGTGATTCTGGGAGGCATTATGCTGCTTTACTGTATCAGCATCCCCAGCCTCCCGCATGGCCAGTATGGTGAGAAGGAGCGGGCCTTGATCGGTCTGCTCAACGTCGCAGTGACCGGGCTGATGATGGCGACCTTTACCAGTCGCTTTGTTTTTCCGCTGATGAGCATGGAAGGACGCAATTTCTGGATCTTGAGCCTCCTGCCAATCGAACGGGATCGGTTGCTTACCAGCAAGCTGGCCTATGCTGCAACATTTACCACACTGATCAGCACCACTCTGGTGTTCCTCAGTGAAATCATGTTGCGGTTGCCATGGATGATTGTGCTGACCCATATGCTAGGTATGGCTGTGTTGACCATCGGCCTTTCTTCGCTGGCAGTGGGGCTTGGTGCATACCTCGTTAATCTGAAAGAGACAAACCCATCGAAAATCGCTACAGGTTTCGGTGGCACCATCAACCTGCTCTTCAGTCTGGGTTACGCCATTCTGGTCGTTCTGATGACCTCGCTGGCCGGGTTCATTTACTACTCTGGCAGCGCCTTGGCTGAAAGCGGCCTGGTTGACTTCAACAAGTTCCTTCCCTGGCTCATCCTCACCTTACTCGGGTTGTTCATACTCTGTGGCAGCGCAATTGCCATTCCAATGCGTCTGGGGCGTCGAGCATTCCGGACAATGGAGTTTTAGAGTAGAGAGAGCTGTGTGCAGGATCTTGTTGCCATTGAGATAGTCATGGGTGCATTATTCACGTAATAAATCGTGTCGATTCCATCATCGAATCGGCTGATCCTTCGCATTGTCAATGAGTGTACACGATAGCGGAATTACATACAGGATTGGCGTGCTGGTGTTTTGATCAATACTCGCGCGCGCCGTTGCAAGATGAATGCACTGATATTACTGACAACAATTCGAGGGTAGTACGATGACTCGTCTAACGCTATTCCTGTTTCTGTTTCCCCTGCCGCTACTGGCCCAGTTGCCGCCAGCTGCAGGCAGCTTCAAGACCGAGTCCACTTCCGGAAGACGTTACCCAGGCACCAGGAACGTCATTGACGATCAAAAAGAAGGTCCGCCACGCATTACCTATGGGGCCACGCGAGAATCGAAAGCATGGGTCACAACTACACAAGGCAGGCAGGTAGCTGTCGATGACGGCATAACCTGGCAAGGTAGGAAGGTGTATTTGACGCTGACCTTTGACCTGCTGGTCGTGGATACAACCAACAGCAAGACCTTATGGAGCGACTCCGTCGGTGCCTTTTGGGACACCATCACTTTCAAGAACCGGGCTGCAGAAGGCCAGCCACCGGTTTGGACAGTCGTGCTCAGTTCGTCGCGACAGCCTGGCTACGAACAGCCTTATGAACTGGAGACAGGGAAGAAGTTGCCTCTGCGTGGCAACTCTGCTTGCCCGGAAGGCACGCCATTTACACCACGCAAGGTCTGGTCAGGTAGCGGTGGCAAGGCGACAGCTAAAACCTACCAACTGGTGAAAAGTGCCGAGGAGTGGAACAAGCTGAAATCAGAACTCTTCGGCGATTCGGTCAGGGACCTGCCCACAGCACGTGATCTGGACTTCACCAAAGAAATGCTCCTCGTTTGCTACGCGGGCAAGGCTTCCAACTGGATGGGCATCGACGTGGACCTGGCTGTCGCGAATGATTCTCGCGTGCTCCTCCAACTGCATCGGCAAACCTATCAGTCCTTCGGTCAGACGAAAGAAGAATATCCCTACGGTGTTGTGGTACTGCCTCGCTCACCCGGCAAAGAAGTGGTACTGGAGTACAACCGCCAGAACCTGATTGGCGGCCCGCCGATGTGGAAGGAGTTTATGAGACTGAAATAGTGCATGCACGGACTACGCCCAGCCACTTGGCATTGCAGCCCCGGAGAAACCGACTATAAGACATCATGAGAAGTTACCCAGACTGCATGGAGGCGGTCGGTGCCGTTACGCATTCATCAAACGCTGCCCGAAGGCGGGGCCACATGGGATCGTCTGGCCTACGCTCGCAAAATCGTTCGAACGGAAGCCCAGGCTCTCGGTCTTGTGGCCGATCGGCTTGGTCCTCTCTTTCTCGAAGCAGTGGACCTCATCTACCGCTGCACCGGGCGCATTGCCCTGACAGGCACCGGTAAATCAGCCGATATCGCTCAGAAAATCACCGGTACCCTGAATTCCACAGGTACCCGTGCTTACCTGCTCGATGCCACCAAGGCCATGCATGGCGATCTGGGTATGGTCGCTCCGCAAGATGTCGTCATTGCACTTTCCCATAGTGGCGAAAGCGAAGAAATCATCCGTTTGCTGCCAAGTCTGCGCTCGCTCTCGCATGCAGTCATCGGGTTGACCTCAAAGGCGGGAAGTACCCTGGCGCGGCATGCCGATGTGGCCATTGTGATTGGTCCGCTCGATGAGGCCTGTCCGCTCAAACTGGCTCCCAGCACCAGCACCACCGCGATGGCTGCTGTTGGCGACGCCATCGCTTTTGTGCTCAGCGAAATGCGCCAATTTGGAGCAGAGGATTTCGCCCGCTTTCATCCTGCTGGAAGTCTGGGGCGCAAGCTCATGAAGGTCGAGCAGCTCATGCGACAGGGCACCGCCCTTCGCACCGCCTCCGTAAACGACACTGTTCGGAGCGTATTCAGTCAGTCATCGTTAAGGGGCCGTCGCACCGGTGCAGTGCTGCTTCTCGATCTCAACGGTCGCCTGGCTGGTCTCTTTACCGATAGTGACCTGGCCCGTCTGTTTACCGAACGTCGGGACGCAGCACTCGATCGACCAATTGCCGAGGTGATGACGCACAACCCGATCACAGTCAAAGTCGGTTCCAGATTGCTGGAAGCCGTCGAGATTATCCAGGAACGGAAGATCAGTGAACTTCCAGTAGTGGATGAGTTTGGCCATCCACAGGGGTTGCTCGACATCACAGACCTCATTGGTCTCGTTCCGGTGGAAGAAGAACTGCCCGAAGCCAAAGTGGCTTAAACCCTGGCAAGCTGTACACAGGACTGAACAGTGACCTTAGCTGAACGGTGTCGGCAGATTGATGCTCTTATCCTCGACGTCGATGGCGTCCTGACGGCAGGACATATTGTCTACTCTGCCGAAGGCTTTGAAATCAAGTCGTTCCATGTTCGTGATGGCTCGGCCATTAAACTGTGGCAGAAGACCGGCAAGGCCCTCGGTATCCTCAGTGGCAGGCTCAGCAAAGTCACTTCGCTTCGAGCCAGGGAATTGGGCATTGCCGATGTCGAACAAGGCAATGCTGCCAAGGAGCCGGGATTGCTGCAATTGCTGTCTCTTTGGAAGAAGCAGCCTGCCACAGTCGCCTATATGGGCGATGATCTTCCCGATGTGCCTGTCATGCAGCAGGTGCGGCTAGCCTTGGCGCCAGCGGATGCCTGTCCGGAAGCGAAACAAGCTGCCCACTGGATTGCTCCAGCAGGCGGTGGTGAAGGTGCGGTTCGATCCGCGATCGAGTTGATCCTGCAGAGTCAGGGTCTGTGGCCAACATCTCTATCCATATAAGGAGCACGCCATGTTAACGCCGCGTCGCCTGCTCCTGATGATAGCCAGCTTTGTTGTTTGCTTCGGGGCATACCAGATCTACGCCTACTTCCTGGGGCACTATGATGGTTTGCCCCCGTTGCCTCCTGAGTATCGCTTCAATCCCAACGTGACATATGAGACAGGCGAACTGTCGGAAGAACGATACCAGAAGCAGAGGCATGAGATTGCCAAACTGCTAGAGAGAGCCTTTGGTCCCAAATGTCCGGAACTGAACCGGGCTAGAACGCTCGAAATCGGCAAGCCCGAAAGCCGAACTGTCATGGCGTTTGACGACTGGAACCTGACCAATGGCAAGCTTCGTCTGGTTAAAGTCAGCATTGCAAACTTCAAGCGCCTGCCCGCGGATGGTAAGCAGGAAGAGCGGGAAGAGATCGTCACCATGCAGGGTGACGTGGCTGTGATACTCTTCAATCAGCCGATAAAAACCTTTATTGAGTTTACTCAGAAGGTGAAACCCGTCTCAGGCCACATCGAAAGCGATGAGATCAAGATCACGCACAACCACGGCACTGCATCCAGGGTCGATGACGTCATCATTTACTGCAAGAAACGCATCGACTTCAACGATGAACAGAAACGAATCTGGGCCGATGACAAGGTGCAGGTGCTCTATGCAGACCCTGTCGAAGCTCGTTTTGAAGGTGTGGGGCTCGAGATCACACTCGCCAGCGAATTGGTGAACCGTACTGAAGAAAAAGCCAAACCCAAAACGAAGCCAGACCAGGCAGAGCCGGCTTTGGGGATGTCTGCCGTTAAGAAGATCACTCTTGAGCACGACGTGGAATTCACGTTTTTCAAGCTGAATGGCAGTTTCCTCGCAGGAGCAGTGGCCAAGTCAGAGGATAAGCCTAAGCCGGAAGCTACCGCCATTCCACCGCAGCCGATGATAATCCGTTGTAAGGATCAATTCAGTTACGACGTGCCGGCGCACCTGGCTGTCTTCAATAACCGCGTGAATGCCTACCGGCATCGCACTGTGGTGGAAGGCGCGAAAACTCGTGAACTCTTTGATGAGCTGGATGCTGACGAGCGACTGACGCTGGAGCTGATGCCACCTGCCAGGAAACCAAAGTCAACTAAGAAGCCCAGCGATGAGTCCGTTGAGCAGTTTGAGCTTAAGAAAGCTGTAGCCACCGGCAAACTGGTCAAAATTACGGCTAACGACGACCGCCAGGGCTCCGGCTTGTACGCCGAAGGTATCGAACTAGTCTGTGACAATGTGGCACAAGAAGCCCGTCTTCGCGGCAAGGATCAGGTGGTCGCCCGCCTGGCTGAGTATGACATCTTCGCCCGAGGCATGGTCAAAATCCTCTTGCCTGCCAATGATGCCGCCGACAAGGATCCCCGTGGATTAATCATCAACGGCCCAGGGGAGATCAAGCTGCGAGCCTCCGCCAGGAATCCTGATCCTTACACGCTGGCCAGTTGGCAGAAGGAACTGCAGTGGCACCGTACACTGGAAGAACACCGGATTGAGCTGGCAGGCTCTGCCGTGCTCATGCATGAAAAACAGGGACAGATGAGTGGTGAAACAGTGAAAGCCTGGCTGTTACCTGGTGATGGCAAGAAGAAAGACAAGAAGCCCGGACTGGATAGTGCAAGCCTGGAAAAGTTCGATGGCAGGCTCAAGCGGGTCGAAGTGGATCAACGCGTGAATGTAATGTCATCACGTTTGATGGTGCAGGGCGCCAACAAGTTGACGCTGAACTTCACTGATGCACCGGAAGGCTTTGTTCTGAACAAACCTAACGATGCCCCATTCCTTCAGCCTCCTGTCGCCGCCAAGGCTGATGTGCCCTCTGACAAGACAGCAGTTCGTCCTCCGACTGCCCCAGTTACGCCAACGCCACCGCTCTATCTGCAGGCTGCTGAGATCGACGGTGATATTCTGATGATCGGTGATAAACAGCAGGTGCTGCGGCGGTTGGAAGCTCGCGAAAACGTTCACATTGAACGCAAGACCGAACCTGGCAAGCAGAATGGCTTCGATATTCGCGGCCAGCGATTGGAGATGTCACTTCAGGGTAACACCGACCTCTACCGGGTCAAACTCTTCGGCAACAAAGCAACATTAAGCATGGAGAAGTTTAGTCTGGAAGGACAACAGATTGACCTTGATCAGGCTGAAAATCGAGTGACAATTCCTGGCCCTGGTAAGTTTCGCTTCTACACCGAGCAGGACTTTCAGGGGAGAAAACTGCTCAAACCCGAACTCGTCACGTTCCTCTGGGATGAAAAGATGGAGTTTGGTGGCCGGGCGGCCCAGTTCATTGGCAATGTAGTGACCGAAAACGGTGATCCCACCAAGGGTAACATCACTCTCAGTTGCTACTCCATGACCATCACTCTTGACCGTGCAATGTCATTGGCCGGCAAGGATGAGCAACCTCAACTATCAGCACAATTGCAGTCTCCACCTCAGCAGCAGGCTGTGAATATCGAGAGTGTCATCTGTATCTCGAATCCACAGTCGAGTGGTGGACGCGTGAATCCAGTTGTTGTGGAACAGCGTTACAGTCCCAACACGCCCCAGCGACAGATCATTCGCATTGAAGGTGTGCAGGTGGTTTTTGACAACAGCCGCAAGGATCATGAAATACTAAAAGTCTATGGTCCAGGTGAGGTGAACCTGGTGCGTGCTGGCAAGGATCAACTCGGAGACATTTCTGGCTTGCAGAGATCGCCCAATGTTGTTCCGCAGGCAACTGCAACTCCGGAGTCAGTTGCAATGAAACTGACGCGGGTCACATTTGAACAGGAAATGGAATATAAGAAGAACGAGGGTACCTTACGATTCTGGAAAAGCGTCAAGACCTTTTATGTACCAGGCGAAGACCTGAGCGTACCTCTGGATGAACGCCGCCTGCCGAAGGATGGCATCTACATGGCTTGCGAGAAAATGGAAATTGCCACCACGGTGGACAAGAAGACCGGTACCAATTTCCACGAGATGAAAGCTATGGGCAACACCGAAATGCGTGGTAATCAGACATCCTATGTCAAAGCTGATGAGCTGAACTTCAGTGAAGAAAAAGGCATTGCCACCATGTCCGGGCTGAATGGCAACGATGCCTTGCATTATGTTCAGGAACGTCCCGGTTCGCCCTATACCATCCAGCGAGCCAAATCTTTCCGGTACTTTCTGAAGACCGGCGAATTTCACGGGGACAGTGTGAAATCGATTCAGGTGAAATAACGGCGACTTTGCCCGAACCCGTTAGACGATCCCCTGTTCCATATGTAAGCTAGAAGAACCAAGGACAGATAGCTCAGCTGGTAGAGCGAAGGACTGAAAATCCTTAGGTCGCCGGATCATACCCGGCTCTGTCCACTCAGCAAAGCCCCTGCTATTCCCAGTGGAAGTGATGACTTCCCCCTGAATTACAGGGGTTTGCTCGTTGGTGTGCACTGTTTTGGGTTCGTCTCTATTCGTATCAGATTCTTGCAGTAAGTTGCCGGTTTTATCCGCCAAGAGGGGACGTAGGAGGGGACGCTCTGCCATCAAGAGTGGTGGCATGAGTGCGATGGCGTCCATGCGTTCTTGCTGGGACAGGTGGGCATAGCGATTCATCGTCAGGCGAATATCGGAATGCCGCGCCAGACTCTGGGCTTGCTTGGGGTTCATGCCCGACGTGACGAGGTAGGTAATGTAGCTGTGTCGCCAGCCGTGGAAGTCGAATACTCCCTCGCTGGTGCGTGCGGGGATACCCGCAGCGGCCAGGTCGGCGCGGGTAGCCTTGAAGATGCGCTCCCGCCATGTGCCGGGCCACACCGGGCTGCCATGAGGCTTGGTGTTGATGTAGTCACGCAGCCGTTCGGCCACGCCTTGCAGGATGGGTTGCTCGACTTCCTTCCTATCCTTGGTCTCGCTTGCCCGGAGCCTGACTGTAGCAGGCGAGGTATCGAACTTGAAGTCTTCGGGATTGAGGGACGCCAACTCTGAGGCCCTGAAACCGGTTCCCACGGCACAAGCGTAGAGCATAGCTCTGTCTTGGCCAGTAAGCTTGCGGAAGACCTTGGGGCTTGCCAACGTGGTTTCAAAGACCTTGTAGAACTCAGGAATGGAAAGCGCACGCCTCTTTCGGTCGTCACGGCGTGGACAATTGGCCGTGTTGTAGCGCACCAGCCCCACCAGCGGATTCGAGGTCAACCGTCCATCGCGGACCAGCCAACTCGCAAAGTGGCGGGCAGCGGCAACGTAGTAGTTCTTGGTTTGAAGGGTGGCGGGTCGCTCCACGGCATTGCTTCCGCACTTCTTGAACGTCAGTGTTGAGATGAACGATTGCACCTTCGATAGCCTTAGGTCGGCCATGAGCTTGAATCCGCAGCCTTCCACAAGCTTTCGTACGCGCTGGGCAACGTGGTGAGCATGACCTTCAACACCACCCTTACTGACCAGATAGCTCTCGAAGTCGTCGAGGTGCTGGGCGAGTGGGATGCGTTCGCACGTGTCGGGTGACGGGGCTAGACCCTCCATCTCCCGCTCGGCCTGGGCTTCGAGCTTGGCGGCCTTCCGTTCTGTGGCTCGCCGGTCGGTGTAGCCCGGCACTTCTCGAATCTTGCCGTTGCCAGCCCGGTAGCGAATGTACCACTTTGGGCGTTCCTTGACGGTGTCGGTCTGCTTGTCGGTGTACTTCTTGCGACGTATCTGGGCCATCGGCTTCACCCCTTCACGGCATATTAGACGATCATCACGGCGTGGAAAGTGAACACGGCTCACTTGCCGAGGCTTTTTAGCCAGGACACCACATCATCCTTGAGCCACTTATGGCTTCGTCCCAGATGGAACCCTTTCGGAGCCTCACCCTGGGAAATAAGGCGATACAGCGTTGGTACGCTGATGCCAGCCAGTTCGCAGACCGACTTCACGCTAATTGTCATTGCTGTCTCAGCCTGTCGCTTCCGTCGTCCTGATGCTTCCATTGTGTCCTCCTCGGTTGGGGGGTGTCTTGTCTCCTTTGGGTTGATGGGGCCGCGATCCTGAGGCAGTGTCGCGGCAAGCAGGACATTACACGCACCTGTTAGAAGGTGCTCAGCAGTCGATGCCTCTCGGCTGACAATTCCTGCCACCTTGATAGCAGACAGCCGGGGAAAACCTTCGACTTCCAGTTGCCGAGGAGTCGTCGTATCAGGGCCATTTCCTGGAAGCAATCCAGTGGGCGGGTGTACGCTTCCACAGCTGTGCCATCCACGGTGTGGCTGACACAGCTTGCAGACTCATCAACTGCCTCCCACGCTTCCACAATGGCCCCCATGCGTGCTTCCGTGGGAAACTCCCGCCAATCAGCGGCTAGGTTACCCTTGTGGTCATGTAGCGCCCGAAGCATGCGGACCGCTCCGGGGTACTCCCGTTGCAACCAGGCTTCGACTCTACCCAACCGACGCTTACGAAACTCCTCATCGCCACCACTAGCGGTGATAGCTACACTCGGACAATTCACTTTTGAACTCCAAACCACATTTACTGAATCACCAGCTAGTTACTGGTGTCTGCCATCATCTGCCAAGGCGCTCAGCACTAATTCGGCTGTCCTCCAGGACCGCCAAGGCGCTAACCTTACTTGCATGTGAGCATCTTGGGATAAGTAACTTGCATTCCATGCCTGTATTTAGTGGGTATTATCCAAGATACTCACATGTCAATTTCATGTGAGCACCTTGGAAGATGCTCACGCCATGTGAGCACCTTGGAAGATGCTCACATGATTTCGTGTGTGAGCATCTTGGGAAACGCACTGTAAATAAAGGGGGTTACGTGTATTACAGCACCCAAGATGCTCACTTGTTTGGGAGGTTAGCGTTTTCATTGACTGAGTGACCACATCCAGCCCCCTTTGAACTCAAGCCGACGCGAGCTAATACCTAGGTCATTCTTGGCCCGGCGAAGGGTTGATATGGATATGCCAATCCCTCTGGCTTGCTCTTCCAGTACATCGGCGGCAACCTCGCCCATCGCCAGCTTCTCCAACAAGAAGTCTTTCGCCTTCGACCTCTTCTCGTCTTTGTTGGATACACTCTTCGCGGACAACTCGTGAGCAGTGATGTCTACTTCCCCTTCCCAATGAACCACGGGAACGCCATCTTGGACTTCTACGCGATACTCCAGAGATGGAGGAGTTGCACAGAGATTGCCTTTGACGCGGGCTAGGATGCGTCTGTCACCGACTTCGTCATCCGGGTGGGCACCCACAACGAACGCGGATCGTGCGGCACCGATGATCCCAATGCTGCCGCCTCCTCGGTACATGGCGTTGGTCTCCGTGCTCATCTTGTTCAGATGGCGAACGATCACAATGGCTACACCGGTACGCTCAGCCATCAACTTGAGTTGATGCAGCACGCGCCGCATATCGGCCTCTTTGTTGGAATCAGCCTTTTCGGTTAGCACGGCGCTGAGTGGGTCGATGACCACCATCGCGGCCTGCTTTCGGTGGATGCACTCTTCAAGGAGAGATAGGTCGCGGGGAAAGCAGACCGGTCTGATTGAGTCAGGGTCATCGGGATTGTCGAGCACTGTTTCAATGCAGGTGACATGATCTTCATTAGCCCCCATTGCCACGAGCCTGGGTTTGATGGTGGTATCGATGCCATCCTCTGCACTAACCAGAATTACATGGCGTGGTTTTAACACAACATCACCACGCGGGGCTGGTGGCATAGCAAAACCCTGCGAGACCCTGGCGGCAATATCAAGGGTGATAAAGCTCTTCCCTTGGCCTGGATCGCCTTCGATGATTGATATGGTGCTCTTGGCGAATCGATTCTTCCACAACCAGTCCACGGCGCGACTAACTATGTCTCGCAATGTGTGCTCTACCAACCTTGCCGTGCCAGTTTGAGGCTTTACAGGCTGAGTGACAGGCTCAACGCTTCCTATTCTCGCACGCTCAATCGCCTCGTCAATCATCTGCCGAGCACGTTCTTCGCCCACGGCTTCTTCCAGGTCGGCGATGTCATCACCCGGCCCAGCGTCAGGCCAAATATCAGGCATACGAACGATGAGCACCGAAGCAGCACCAGCCCCTGTGGCTAGCCGCACAACTTCGCCGGCATGCTTTTCGCCCGGCCCGTCGTTGTCCGGGATGATGACTACATGATGGCCCTTGAGCGGCGACCAGTCTGATTTACTCGCCCACCCACTGGCGCTTCCTCCGATACTCGTGGTTGCGTAGTAGCCCATCCTAACAGTGGCGCGGTGGGTCTTCTCGCCTTCAACCTTGAGGATGTCGCAGCCAGGGGCCAGAGAACTGATGGCAGGTAAGTTGAACAGCGGAATGCCGCTGCTGACGCCGTTCATGCCGACGACGAAGCCACCGAATACTGGCGTGATATGCCGAATAGTTTTGTCGGTCTGACCATTCTCGTTGAACTCAAAGCGAAGTGTTTCGTGTGCGAGGGTGCCATCAGCAAACTGATACTCGTAACTTTCTGTAAGTGTCACATCAGCATGATCTTGGCGAACTGACCAAGTCGCAGCGTCGATTGCAGCCTGCCTTGTTGCGTGTATCTTTCCAGGCTTCTTTGTCGCGGGCGGCTTTGGAGTCGGTGCTTGTCGGCTTGGCTTTGATTCTTGGTCGAGGAAGCCCGTTAGTGGATTGCCTTGGCCTGAGTGATAGCCACTTCTGGCCGTCTTCTCAGCCGCAGACCTAGCGAGGCCCACATCAACCGCAGCGCCCGTCAACTTGCAGATAATTTCATTGTCATCTAGTCCAAGCTCTTGCGACTTCCGACCGACGTAGAACGCTTGCTCATTGACTGTGTTATTGCGTTCGCCCGACTGCGCGGCCCTGATGGTCTCGCACGCTCCTGTTACCAACTTCTCTGCATACCGTTGCTTCCGTTCGCAAATCTGCACCACATTTCCCCTGATTGAATTTCCCCTGTAATACTCTGCGACTCACGTATCCCGCGTGAGTCGTGTTTTCAGGAGAGCAGCTACCTGGCGGGACAGGCGCTGCTCTCCCTGTTGCACCGGACAGGGGAGGCCAGGCACAACAGTTGTTTCCTTCGAATCCCGCATATGCAATCTGCGTTCCTTTAGCGCGTCCCCGTTGGGGCTTGGCGTTGGTTGGGGTTGATTAGGACGACCGAGCGTTAGTGGTCGCTGCCTCGTTGGCGTAGCCACTCGTTTATTGATGACCTATCCCATCGCAATGTCTGACGTGTTAGTCGGCGTGGGGGTGGTAGCCGCCCCTCCCGAAGCCAACGGAACAACGATTTGCGGCTGACATTCAACTCCTCTGCGAGCTGCCTGGGGCTGACTGTTACGTTTTGCACGTGTTTGTCCTCAGTTGGGTGTCTCTACCCTTATGCCCTGGTTCGCCAAATTACGTTATTCAACTCGTGTGCCGGATCACGGCAATTACTACTGCTGCTGAAGCTGCAATGACGAGGGCAAGTAGCGACCAAATCATGAAGGGCCACTGGCTGGCCTTTAGGTTGGTAAGAATCCTAATGATGGCGGGAAGTTGCTGCATGATAGCTGCGTCCTTGGGTGACGACTGACTTTACCGCTGCTGATCTTACGGTGTACCTCAGGAGGGTAAGCGTGCTTGTTAGCTGGGCGGGGTGCTGCATCAAGCCAATGAATCTGGAGTGTATGACGTTAAATATTGCTAGAACGAATCGTCAGGCGGACGGGGCTTACGGACGATTGAAACAGTACTATTTTCAAAGGGTTTCTGCCAGGCGGACGCTGTATTGACGATTATTGGTTAAATCGTACATCAATCGTAGCGGACGGTGTGGGCGGACGGTTAGGTGTCCTGCGTTTTAGCGGGGTTTGTGCGGGAGGACGGTGAATGAGTGATTTAGCAGAACAATTCCGGCCATGCTGTTGGGGAGATTTTGTTGGCCAGGAATCTGCGGTTAAAGAGGTTAGGAGCTATTTGTCCGCAATCAACGTGTCTTTCATGAAGCCCCTGTTGTTCGTGGGCAGGACGGGCACGGGGAAAACATCGATGGCGAAGTTGGTTGTACGGGAGATCGGCAACGAAGGTTGGATGGAGTTTATTTTGAACGATGCTGGCGCGTTTAGTACCCCCGCAGCGATGGTGGATCGCTTGCGCTCGGCACGTCACCTTAGGTCGGATGAGGCGAAGACAAGTACGCTAATCCTTGATGACTTCCACCGAGTTCGTGGAGAAGTCCGCGAAGGATTGCGAACGGAGTTGGAAGCGATTGGCAGATCGGCGCTTTTGATAGTAACAACTGAGTCAACTAGAAAATGGAGTGAAGCAATACTTGATCGGTTTCGTGTGATTCGCTTTGCAGATGTATCAATGGATTCTGCGCAAATGCTTCTCGATAGCTTGTGGTGCAAACTTGGTCGCAAAGGACATCCGCCGCCGTTGGCTAAATTAGGGGTTCAAAGCCAAGATGGTCACTGTAGCTTCAGAAGGGCAATTAGTGATGGGCTTGAGCCGTACTTGCTTAGAGGGGAAATATCGCCAACGACGACCACTATGCCTGCTCGCTACCGAAAAGCCACCTTGGCGTATGAGATGATTTGTCAAGATCAGGGGAAGCGGCTAACTAGGGCTGAGGCATATGAGCTTTTGTCCATTCCAGAGCGATTGGCTGAGTTGAAGGCTAGAGATCCCGAACTCGCTTGCTGGCCTTTGCCGAAATTCAAAGCGTTTGAGAGGTATACACGCGAACCGTCTGAGTAGAAGTCGTGCAACTTCCCCACCCCAAGCCGTTCCATCTCCTCCAACACGTTGAACAGTTTCCGAAACAGGTTCAGCTACTCATCTCCCCGTAAGTTGTTCAGCATCGCTTCGTGAATCAACGTCATCCGCAGATGGCGTAGCTCCATCCTGCTGAGGCCTTGGTGGATAAGGCGATGGAGGGGATTATTTGATTTTCTGGCTATCACATTAAAGGGTTAATCCAGCCACGAGCATCTATTTCCATCTCAATGCCCCTAGTACCCTCCTGCGCCTATTTGGCAGTGACGGGTATATGGAGGGGTAGACAAAGTTTGCGCATGAGGGAGGGCCGCTATATGGCCGACGAGTTACCACGATACCTCGATAAGCGACAGCTAGCTGAGATGCTTGGCGTTTCTGACACGACCATTGAACGATTGCAGTTGAAGGGTTCGCTCCCTGCCAGCATTCGCCTGGGTCGTTGCCGACGCTGGCCGCTGGCATCAGTCAAGAAATGGCTAGCCGAGGTGGAGGCCGAAGGTCTGGCCCCGACCGCCTAACAAGTACCTGGAGGATGTGCATTGGCTGACGTGAATGGATTGCGACCGAATCGACGCAATGTAAGGAAAGGGTCTCGCGTCGAATACGAGTGTGTCACTCTCTTGCGTGACCTGGGCTTTGAAGCGGCTCGCCGGGTGCCTCTTTCGGGCTCGCTCGCTTATCTTTCCGCTGAATTCGCAGGAGATGTGAGGGGCGGATTTAAACTTGGCAATGGCCGTGAGTTCGTCATCCAGAGCAAGGGCCGGTCGGGCCGCAACGGCTGGAGTCAGCTTCACCAGTGGCTCGATGGTATGGATGCTCTGTACCTTCGCGCCGACCGCAAGATGCCTATTGTCGTGCTGCCGTGGCAGGTCTTTGCCTCCCTGCTCTCGATGGTTCCCTCTGAGAACCGATTGCCCAAGCCTACCGACAGCCTCGCTGAACTCCGCAAGGCTGCTGAACTCTCACCATACGCCCGCAATGTGCTTACCAAACTGGAAGCGTTGCAGGCGGGCAAAGACCGAGAAACCATGGAGGAAGCGCCATTTTGATTGACTTTGAAGCTTTGGCCAAAGACATCCCCCGCACAGAGCAGGAACATGCCCTTTTGCGAGCGATGAAACGACGGACGCCCCAACTGTACCCAGCAGTGAAGAAGATGCTTGACGCGATAGCAGTGCTTGAGACTCTGAGTTATGAAGAATCCCGAAAGACCCGCAAAGAAAAAGCCCCGCGAGGAGCTTCAAGAGCTGCGGCCCTACCACGATCAACTCATTACACTGCTGCTCCAAGGAAGCACCCAACGCGCAGCCGCCGAGGAAGTCGGGCTAAGTGAACAGCAGGTTTCGCGTCTTATTCGTTCGGTGCGATTTAAGAGTGAGTTCCGCAGGCGACGGGCCGCGATCATCGAAGGGTCTGACGCCCTCCTGGCGGCGGTAGACACGTTAGCCAGTGCGGTGCTCATCACCACCATGAAGTACCACGAGTGGCAGACGATTGAGGTGCCAACCAAGAATGGCGGCACGAAGCCAGTGCGGGTTCCCCCAGAACTAGGGCTGGCCTTGCAGGCAGCACGCGAAGTGAAGCGTTTGAATCGTGATCGTATCGAGATAGACGATATTGCCAGCCGTCTCGACAGGTTGGAGCAGAAGATGAAACACAGCCAGGGACAGGAATAAGAAGTGACAACAGTTTTAGAGCTGCGCGAGGCAAGGGCCGAGCTGCAAAAACTAATCGCTGAGTCGGCCGACGATCGCGCCTTCGGCATGTTCTCGCCTGCATTGCAAAAACGGATTACCGATTCTCGCAAAAGCATCGCTGATATGACCGTGGAAGTCGGAAAGCAGAAAGACGCAACCAAGGCATTAACTGCTGAGAATCAGAAGCTCGCCGCCGAAGAGCAGCGACTCGCCCGCGCACGAACGATTGGGGCTGGGGTGGCGGTCGCAGCCTACCTTAAAGTGGCAAGCTCAATGCGGGCATTACGCAACGAAGGACTGGAGAACACGGTTGAAGCTACTCGCCAGCAGATCGCCTATCAGATGCTGGGGCGAGAGATTGCGGGCGTGTTCAAGCCCGCCACTGATGCATCGACTAACTCGATGATGGCCGCAACGAAAGCGATGCAAGGGCTGACCAAGGATGGACAGCACTTTGTTTTCGTATTGTCCGCGATGACTGGTGGCTATGTTACGCTCAAGGTGGCACAAATGGGGGCCGCTGCGGCAGGACTACGGTTTAGTGGCACTTTGGGGGCTATCATGCGCAGCCTGCCAGCTTTGGGGATGGCTGGTGGATTGCTAGGCGGATTAGGCGCGTTGTTCCTATCAAGCGACGAGGGAGCGAAGTCACTTGAATCCACACTGAAGCGGCTTGTTGCCCTGGTCAATGACTTTGGTGAGAGCATGGACGAGGCGTTCAACAACCCCGGCAAGTTCTGGGACGATTTCAAGATTGGTGCAGCGGTCATTGGCGAACGACTGGGCATTGCTCCACAAGGGCGAGCACGGGCCGAGTTCGACGATGCGATGATTAACAAAAAGAAACGCAATGGACTGGATGAACGACGGGAAAGAGAAAAGGCGGCACAAGGCCCAGACAGTGTCACACTGAATAACTTCCAATGGGAGACAGCATCGGGAGCATTTGACCGTGTGCAGTTAGCAGCGGCAAGGCAATCCGCCATCAACATCCCAGAGAAGCAGTTGAATGTTGCCGAGAAGCAATTGGAAGAACTGAAGAAGATGAACGCCGAAGGCAAGGGACTAATGCGACCAATCCCCAAGTTTGTCGTGGGGTTCTAGGGCTTTTTCCCTGTCAGTGTGATATTGCTCAGCACAATCACGAAGCCGCCATCGGTGTAACGGATTTCTTCGATGAATGCTTTGACTGTAACCTTGGTGCCCGGGCGAATCTTCTTTGACCATTCGTTATGTGCGGTCTGAGCACGAATCAATTTCCCGTTCAATTCGATGTAGCATGGTGCAGCAAACGAAATCTGCACAACCTCTTCCGCAGGGAAGCCATCTTTTACTTTGTGTGAAACTGGAGTGGCCACACCATCCCATGTGATACTTAATTGTGCGTAAGCCTTAGCGATTTCGTTAAAGGCGTCGATGTATTTGGCTCGGTCAATCCTTGGGTTTGCAGCAATCCCCTGGTTATACATTCTCCAAAGGAATCCGACGTAGCGAGCTGACTTGTGGGCATCTGTAACTGAGATGGCCGGTATTTCATCTACTGGTGAGTTGGGTGCACCCTTCCCTTGTCCAGTGAATGTCAATAGTGATGCAAGTATTAGGAAGTACATGGCAAACATCATCTAAAATGTGAACCTTTCAGGATTATTCCCCGCAATATCTTACAACCAACGTCCGTGTCAGCACACCTCATGGGTTTGGCCGGTGCAGTCTGAAAGGAAACTGGTGAGCCGTTCCGGCTTTCGATCTTGGCGGAAAAGTTGGGGTCAAAAGGATAATTGAGTGACAACCAGCCAGAGTGATTCGGTTGTTACTTTTCTTGCTCGCTAAGAATCTCAAACTCATCTGTATCGGGTTTGGGCGCGGCTGGTTTTTGAGGAGGCCTGGGTTCAACTTCTGGTTCAGTCATTTTTGTTGCTCCGAATCTTGAACCAAGAATATACGATATATGCAAAGGGGTCAATGATTATGTCAGTTCAATCCAAGCTGTTGAAGCTATTGCCAAAGAGCGTGGTTGATTCAAAGCCGGTGACCCAAGCTATCGCCAGATATGACGCTTGGCAACCAGCTAAAGATGTTGATTACACGCCAGTGATCGACCAGTGCGAGTCAGCAATCAAGTCACGCCTCGACTCCAACAGACGTATTGAAGATAAGTCACTTGAAATCATTAAATACATGGGAGGCGGTGCAGGCCTTTTGACTATTGGCACTGTCTCACAGGTAAACGACCGAAATTGGCCTGTAGTTCTGTGGGCACTCCTTCCCATGAGTTTCGCGATTGGCGCTGTGATTTGCGCAAGCGTTGCAAGGACAGCCGCTGACTATCTTGCCGGGACCAAGCCAACTTGGGATGCAAGATATCGGGCAAAGTATGACGTAAATGCAATGCGAATAAGTGTACTTGATCTTGCACTTGCAACCTATGAGTACGCCGGTTCTTGGAAGAAACGATTCTACAAGTACGCACAGAGATTGTCCTTGGTTGCAATTGTGACTCTTCTTGTTCCAGTTATTGTGAGCGGCGGGCTGGGATGTTCTGGCAAGCTGAGTGTTGTGCCAAATCCAACCGCAACTGTATTGGCGAAATAGCTTCCGCTCAGTTGGCCAACAGTCTCGGCCTGAATGCCGCCATCGTTCCACCGATGAGCAGGGCGACAACGAGAATCAACCGAGTTCGCCCTCAATTCCTCCCTACTTTCACCATCCCCACAACGCGTGCCTGCTCCGTCGCTTTACGCCAGGCTTCGGTGCGGTTCGTGTCGCTAGAGCATATCTCCTTGCGACTCTTCGTGCCACACACAATCCACTGGCCGTCATTTGCGGCAGTATCGCCCACTGACCAGCCCAGTCCGGCCAATTCGTCCATGTATTCATCAATCGTAGGTGCCAGCGTGAACCGCACGAGAATTCCATTGACAGTCCTGAAGGCGATTTGATAATCTCGAGTCCTAACTGTTTAGTTGGAATATGTAACGAAGGCACTGGGCAGCAATGCTTGGTGTCTTTGTGTTTATCCAGGCACCACCCTTGGTTTATCCGCGTCAGGATAGAAATCATTAGGGTCTATGTCTGGATAGCCAGGCTGTACTTTCTCAACCTCGGTGAACTCTTCGTTGACCGCAAATGGGAATACCCTCTCGATGCACTGGCAATGCTGACTGCACAGCAAGCACTCGATGCAGAAGCATGGATCACACGAGCACGGATCGAGTAGTAACCCAACGCCCAAGCGACGCTCGCAGCAGTAGCAATCAATCATGTTTGCCTCGGCTTACGATGTGCTTCGCTCATCTTCCGTCGTGTTTCCTGCGAAACAACTCTGCCCACACTCGCCTTCCGCATAGCTTCAAGCACATGGGGTGGCCTGGGCTTCCCTCGCTTACTTGCGGCAATCTTCTCGCAACGGACCGGATCGCGGGCTTTGCTCCATGCCTTGCGTCTTGCTATCTCTGCCCACGGTTCGGCAAAGTGATCACGCCGGAGAGCGGAGGTCCCTTCGTTGTTTGTCCCTACGATGCCCAAGGCAGTTCGCCATCTGCGTACCGCCATCGGTCCAACGCCCCACCAATATTGAATGGCTAAGACCGACTCACGACGTACTGCTCGCTCCAGGTCCTTATATAGCACCAGCGATTTAGCCCGATGGGTCTTTCCCACCGGCCATGGCATTTTCCCATCGCTGGTGCCCACAATGGTGACCTGCCCACGAGCAGAACAGATCACCACCTGACCTTTGCGATACCGTGGAGTGCGATACGGGCCAAATCGCAGCTGGAAGCGGTCGCTATCCCGCATTACTTATCGCCCTTGTCCTTCTTGGTTTCCGCCTTCTTGCTGACAAACTTGGCGTTGGCGATGGCCGATCGCAGTTCTTCTGCAGCCTCACGTGCTTCTTTCTCGGTCTCATGGCCGACAGGTGAACCTGCCAGATACTTGCCCTCACTGTTCCGCACTGAGAAACGGAACTTCCCATCCTTGGATTCGACTAGTTCGATGGTTCCAGGCTTGGAGTATGTTGCTGGCTTCTTCTTCTCCTGAGCGGACAGGTCTCCGCTACCAGAGCACAGGAACAAGGCAACTGTGGACACGCTGAGCAACGCGATGATCTTCTTCATGACAGACTCCTGATGAAATGAGGATGCTTTCCAGTCTGCCACAAATTTTCCCCGATGTCACTACCTTGGCTGCGGATTGACGGGCAGTTCGATGTTGCATTCAAATGATGAGAGATTACAATCCGGAGCATATCAAATGTGGGGATGTATCGATGCGTAACCAGTTTGCTTGGTCGCTCGCACTGTGCTTTCCAGCCATGGCCTCTGCCCAGGTCAACTATTCCATCAGTGGAAGCACTTATTCCCAGGACTTCAACACTCTGATTCAAACAGGCACGAACCAGGCCTGGTCCAATAATACCACCCTCCCCGGATGGTTCCTGTATCGTCAACCTGCGCCTGGTACCGACATCACGACCTACAACGCTGGTACCGGCTCCAGCAACACAGGTAATTTCTATAGCTTCGGTTCTTCTTCTACTTCCTCAGAACGTTCACTGGGCGGAATCGGTTCAGGAGGTGCCTATTTCGGCAGTCCTGCAACTGGTTCTGTCGCTGGCTGGATAGCTGTGGGCTTGACCAACGGCACCGGCGGAGCACTGAGTTCCATTACCATCAACTATAACGGGGAACAATGGCGTGATGGTGGGGCCACGACCCCGAATGCACAAACGATGGTACTTGAATATGGCTTCGGTGCCAGTTTCACGACCGTCCCAACCTGGACTCCTGCAGGCGGAAGCTTCAATTTCACTAGCCCAGTCTTTGTAAACACAGGAGCAGGAGCCGCTGTCGATGGCAACATCGCTGGTTTTGTAAGCGGTTTGGGTGGCACCCTCACTACTACCTGGAATGCTGGTGATACGCTGTGGATTCGCTTCGTAGAGACCAATGACCCTGGCAACGATCACGGACTCTCAATCGACGACTTTAGCTTCTCGGCAATCTCGGCTTCTGTACCAGAACCCAGCAGCATTGCCTTGGTCGGAGCTACCCTGGCAGGCACTGGAATAGCTGTCTATCGTCGCCGTCGAGCCAAGGCTAGCGAGGTTTAGGAGAAGGACTGCTGATCTTCGATGGCTTTAATCAGCGACAAGAACCGTCCTGCCCTGATTCGTACTTCCTCGTTTTTTGAACCAGCCTGCGCCTTTTCGAGGTCCTGCTTGCATTCGACAAAGGTATTATCACATTGCTTTTGCTGGATGAGATGAAAGCGTGCTGCGCCCCGGACAAAGTAACCCAGAGCATCGTCGGGGATGAGTCTAATCGCCTTGTTGGCCTCAACGATTGCTTCATCCAGCTTGCCTTCGTTGAGCAAGTCCACCGAGCGGTTCGCACTCGCATTGCCTTCGTGATAGCAATAGCTGTAGTAAGCTGCCCAGCCACTAAGGATCAGAATCACCAGGCTGGTAACATGGAGAGTCATTCGTTTCATGGGTCGAGTATACCTGCTTGCCCATCGCCTGCAAGAATCACTTCACTGGACTAGATGATGTCACCGATCAAGGCTGGCATGACCTTGCTCTTGGTCATGATCTGGTAGTAGTCGGACGGCTTCTCCATCAACATGAAGACCGTGGGCGTACCATGCTCATCTTTGAGATAGATTCCCCTGATGCCTTCCAAGAGAGGGAACCACACGCCACGGTGCAGAGCAGCACTGCCCAGGATCACCACTTCGATAAAGTCTGAATGCTGCCAGCACCCTTGCTGGAGTTCATGCATCTCGACGCGGCCCGTATGAGGTAGCACTTTGCTCTTCCTCTGCCGATTCCCCCAACGTACGATCCGGAACTGTCCATCCAGCAGAATGGGTAGTAGCGGCGGAACAGGACGACGGTCATAAAAGAAATGCACCTCTTCCTCGCCGCCACGGCCCATGATCCGTGCCTTGATGGCAGGATGAGTGTGATAGTGTTCCGGCAGAGCACGAAGCGAGAGGGAGACCGCATCACACATAGTTTGAGCCTCGCATCATCTATCGGCTTATCGTAGCAGTGTTCCATAGTGAACAGGCAAGAGGAAAATCTTCACTTTAATATGTACACCAGTGTACAGCCTGCATCTCTCGCACCAGGCGTTGCGGTCCATCCTTACAATCCACGGAGTGTACACTTGACACATCTTAGTGTACATGAGCTAGAGTAGCCCCATCCTTATTCCAGGAGTGGCTCTCATGTCGATCTGCATCACCATCCAGTCTGCCGAAGTCCCGTCTGGGTTTACCGACTATCTCCGGAAGTTCATGTCCCGTTACTATCAGGCAGTCGAGATTCGCCAGGGGGATCGAGACGACATCGTTCTCGGCAAGGACGCAACACAGGCGGATGAAACCACGGCCTGGATGCTCCTCGATTTGGCGGGTGCGGATTACAGTGCCAAACTTCAGGGCGAATTGAACCCTTCCTGGTCGTGCATCTAGTGAAGTTCATCGCTTTGATAGAATGCCATCATGTGCATTCACTACCAGTTCCTCAACAGCACGTACCGGGATGTTGCGGAGTATGCCGATCTCAATTCCGACCAGCCCGTAGAGGGCTGGGAACGTGATTTATGGCCCAATCGTCGTGGCCTGATCATCAAGCAGAATCGCGAACCCGATGTGATGGCTTGGGGTTTCCCCCACCCTACCCTCAGGAAGCCCGTTCCCAACGCTCGAACGGACAAACTGAACTCGCCCATGTGGAAGGGAGCGTTTCGGCACCACCGCTGCCTCATCCCTCTCAATGCCTGGTTCGAGAACGGCATGGATAAGAAAAAGTACGTCCTGAAGTTACCGGAACCGATCTTCTGTGTGGCAGGATTACACAACGGCAGAGACGCCTACACCATGCTCATGACGGAAGCCAATCCCTTCATCGAGCGTTTTCATGACCGTATGCCCATCATTCTGCACAAACGCGACTTTGACCAATGGCTCAATGAGCCTGCCATCGAGTTGCTGGTGCCATATCGAGGCGAGATAGTGGCAACATGCGTATCGGAATCGAAGGTTAAGGCAGTCAAGAATAAGCCGCAGGCGGATCATCAACAGGGCGAGTTGTTTTGAGTCTATTGCGTTCGCCGACTCCGAAGCTAAGCAATGCATAATAAAGCATAGCGCTATAGATGCCCATCAACACAGCAATTTCCCTTTGGCAAGCGTGAATTCTTCGGCCGTCAATAGGCCACGCTCTTTTAGTGCTGCAAGCCGTTCTAGCTCGGCGACAAGGTTGGGCTTGGGTTCAGTGTGTCCCGTAGCGTCTCTGATCTGCTTGGCGTCGGGTTGATGCTGGTAAGTTCCCGTCGTCTGCATCGACACATGGCCGAGAACCGCAGCGGCCGCTTCTAATCCCTTCTCCACCGCGATCCCTGTGGCAGCTATGTGGCGAAGCTGGTACGGTGTCCAATGAGGAACTCCTGCGAGTTTGGCGGCTTGTGTTACGGCATGGCAGTAACCTTCTGGTTTGTAGTGCGAGTTGAATCGCTTTGACGGAAACAGCCAGTCCGAATCGGGATGTAGCGATGACTGGGCTTCTATGAGGGCTTGCCCCTCGCTTCCAAATACCAGGAACCGTTTCTTCCCCTTGTGGCTGCTCTTGTGCTGAATTGGACGGTACACCCAAGTTGCGTGAGGGCCATCTTTCGCAATCGCCGATTTACGTATTGAGAGGATTTCATTGGGTCTCGCGCCAGTTTGCAGCTGAAGCTGAATGGCATGCCTCACATGCAGGGCACAAAGGGGCAGGGTGGCTTCCACTGTAGACTTAGCCACGCATACTCGTCCTTTTGCCTTGCGATCAACTTCATCAGGCTTGAGAGGCGGCACAGTCAAGAGAGCATCGTGCACATCGGCATTGCAAATCTGGATTGAGACGCCGTGCTTAAACGCAAGTCGCAACACGTTAGCCATAGAGTTGACTGTCTCTGCTGTGCGGGTGCCCGATGAAGCCAAGAGCTTCCGAACTTCCCGGAACGCCAAAGGTCCAAAGTCATTACAGGTCATGCCAAGGAAGTGGCTCATCTCGGCTTCAAGGCGGGCTATAAACCATCTGCATTTTCGCGTCTGGTTCTCCTTCTTATAAGCCGCTATCAGCTCCCGAATCAGATACCCCTCTGCTACCCGTTTCCCTAAATTGGCACGCCAAGCCATGTACTTGTCACTGGCAGCATTGGTGCCAAACTTTCCGAAGTAGTAGATTTTTCCTTTGTAGTAGACGTAGGATTGGCCTGTAGCTTTGTGGAGTTTCATTAGCGGGACCGGCCTGAGCCGGTGCTTCACGGTTGTTTCTGGCATGGCAAATCCAAGAATGAGAAAAGGGAGGCATTAGCCTCCCTGCATGTTTCAGTGGACCATAACATCATGCGGCCTGCAACTTGGCGACCTTCGTTTTCCGCTGGTGACGGTTCAGGATGCGATGCAACCGCTCGTAGGCAGCGTTCATGGTCACATTGATGGCCATGGCGTTGGGACAGGCCGCAATCTCATTGAACTGCTCAGTCAGTGTGATTATGCAGTCCAGGTCGTCCAGGAGTTCTTGCGATGGCGTGATGTCATGGATGCGATCCAGCCGGCTCTGCATGCAGCGCAGGGCGTTGCTGGCCTCGCGCTGAAAGTGGTCACGAGGGGCAACTCGGCATTCCTTGATAAGTGTACGAGAGACAAGCAGAGCAGCCTGGAGGTAGGCGGTAAACTTGTGCATGACGGTCTCCTGTGCTGAATGATGAGAGGGATGAGATCGGGACTCTCCCCGGTCTCGATGGGTGACTACGCGACTTTGAGGCTGTGCTGAGCCTTCACCTCGTGCTGAGGCAGCAGCATGGCCATGTTCACACCGGCTACCGCTCCCGTGGTCTCGTACTCCTGCACGGCCTCGGTGAGGATGATGACGGCCTTGACCAGATGGTCAACTAGCGGCTTGCACTTGGAAACCATGGCAAGTTCCAGCATTTGTTCCATACAAGTGCAAGCCGAAAGAAGCTCGCCCCGATACTGCACCATGCTGACCTTGTCTTGAATGGCCTCCTTGGCACTCTGGAGATGAGCCAGACTCACAGTGGCCGCTGCCAGGGCGAGGCCATGCATTGCAGGAGCTTCCTTGCGTTCGCGGTCTTCCACGTACCAGTTGAGGTCGGCCTGAGTTTTGATCTTCATAGCAGTCTCCTTGGGATTAGGGTTAAAAAGCTGGTTGCTCACCTGCGAGGCATAGCACACAGGTGCAGGAAAAGTTGAAGGAGCTGTGGTCTGCTTCGTAGGCCTCCTGTCCAAATCGGTCGGCTAGGTTGCGGAGCATCTCACGGAAGGCATCGGGCGAGAGTGTCTGCCGGTGCTGTTCCAGCGTCTGGGCCACCACGGATTCGACAATGACGGTGATGGCTGGCATTAGTTGGTCTCCGGCAGAATGTGCTTCAGTTGGTTCGCTTGACCCAAACCTTGCCCATCGGGTTGCGATGGATGTACTATACGTCAATCGTCGTATATACGTCAAGTGTTATATAATGTTTTCTGCAACATTTGACGTATAGGCCTTATGTGGCTACACTTTGGGCAGGGAGAGAAATATGACATTTGGTGAGAAGCTGTCCGAACTTCGGAAGGCAAAGCTAAAGGATGACAAGTCACGCGGCTGGTCGCAGGACGATCTGGCTGTTGCCTCTGGAATCCCAGCAGGCACTGTACGCGGCCACGAGCAGGGAAGGCGCGAGCCTACCCTCGGCCATCTTTATGCCTACTGCAAGGCCCTGGGCGTGTCGTGTGAGATATTCAAGGACTGTACATTCAGGACGGCACCGAAGAAGCGTGGGGGGAAGAAAGCCGACAAATCTACTTGACAGACTAATTCCTGCCCGAAAAGATTAGTAGGCCGTAGGGTGAATTACTTGTGTGCTTCAATCGAGTAGATGCAATGTTAACATTCAGTTGTCCAGCTTGCAAAAAACGCCTAAAGGTCAAGGATGAACTGAAAGGGAAGAAAGTTAGATGCAGCTGTGGTCAGCGGATTGCTGTTCCTGAATTAATGCCAACGCCAGAGCCTGAACCGTCCCCAACCGTAACGGTCGCTCAAACGCTACCTGTGCCGATGGTTGCAGCACCGCCTGCGGTGATCGCGCCAGCACCCATTCTCGAAATCGCCCCAGCTGTTCAGCAACCCCCGGTGTTTGTGAATCGCAATCTGACGCCCTGTCCAGCTTGCAATACGTCCGTTAGCAGGCAGGCATTGAGGTGCCCTTCTTGTGGCCACATTTTACGGCGAGCGCAACGCGGCCTGTTCGGACAGTTATTCAAATGGGCATTCATCTTGTTTAATCTTTACATGGCATATGTGATGTTCACTGCCATGTCAGCGACATCGAGAATGATGCGTACTGCGGACTCTGAGGCCGCTGTGGCCGGTACTGCGATAGGTGCCGGATTGGGAATAGGAGTCATCATCTTCCTGTGGGTAGCTGGCGATATCGTGCTTGGGTTGTTTGTACTGTTCACTAGGCCCAGGGAATGAGACGTACCCCATGCCCCGACCCACCCTCTGTTACTTCAACGCAAACCTGGAAGGCAAGCTGCCGCACCGGATGATGACAAAGCCAGGGAAGGTCGGCATTGACGCCAAGTATGGCAAGAGTGGTCAGGTCTACGTTGTGGTGTCATTGGGGGCGTGTCCGCACCGCTTCTACCTGTGGAGCACCTTCGCAGCGGATACGGGTAAGGGATGGCAACTCTGTCCACCAGTGGAACTAAAGAAGTCCGTGTTAGGCCCCCTCCTCGGCGAGGACTACACTTCCCGTCGTTGCGTAGCGATTACAGATGTGGAGGCGTCTAAGCTGTTGGCCCGGCAAGCTCTGGTCAACCGGCCACCGGGCAAGCCGGAGGCAATGTGGGAGACCTACACCGCCCTGCTCAAGAGCCTGTCCAACGCACGCATTGAGCAACAGGTGAAGGCGGTGCTCAAGGGCGTCCCCAGGCCGCGATGTAAGCCGGTACGCAGGCCACCGCTTGGCAAGTTAACCCAAAGCACGTTGGAGAGTAACCGTGCGTTGAGCGTGAGACAGCCGCATGCTGAGGCGATCTTGCGGGGCATCAAGCGTATCGAGTACCGAAGCTTCCCCACTGGAATCCGGGGTAGGGTGTACATCTATGCCTCGCTGAAGCTCGATGACGATCTGCCATCGGGCTACGATTTCCCCAGCGAAGGATTGCCTAGGGGATATGTTGTGGGGTCGGTGGAGATAACGGACTGCACGGGCAAGGAAGGACTCTACCGATGGCACCTGGCCAAGCCGGAGCGGCTGGCGGAACCGAGGAAGCCCACGCGGCAACCGCAGCCGAGTTTCTTTTTTGCGTGGTGATTGCGAACAAAACAACTTCAATGTTCGTCTACATTGATAAGAACAGGGTTTGCCAAGACTTCGCAGCCGACAGTATCGTTTACCCTTGCACTTCTCCACACAACGGGTAGACTTCAATATGTTTAACAGATTAGCAACAGGTAGTGCATCGCACACATCTTGGTAGCCGGCTGTTTCACAAAGGCAGGACGCCGATTGCAAGTGAGTTCTAGCAACGCTCGCCCCCGCCCGCTCACTGGAAGGATTTCGTGCAACCCTATAAACCCAGCAAGCCTGAGCATGGTGCCCAGGCTTGCCGGTACAGTCTAAACGCACAGGAATCCCAACGCTCGGCCTAGTCTATTTTGCGGTAGGAAAAGGCCAAATGTAGGGTGAAGTGAGTTCAGAGCATGTCTCGACTGTCAACCTAGCATGGTCTAGGCAGCGCGGCAAGCGGCGTGCCATGAATACCACCTCGAAGCGTTTGGGCTGACCTCTCACTAACCGTCAATTCGGGAGAGTCCAGCCATGTTGCTCGATTTCGTGAACGGCGTCATCCATCGCCTGATCCAGATGTCTCCTCTTGATCGCTGCATCACAGCAGCAGTGGTTATTGGTGTTTCGTGGGGTTCCTTTGAATGCGCCCGGCTTGGGCTGGCAATTGCCAAGGTCAAACTGGCGTTCCTAGGCTAATAGACGAAACGGGGCGAGCGAGAGTTCCCTATTGTAAGGCGCTCTCCCTTCCCCTCGCCATCTCCGCTGCCCAGATGTGCTTGCATTTGAGCTTGCGGGCCAGGCTGTCTGAGCAGGAGCACCGTGGGGGCGTTTCGTCCAGCCTTACGGTGTAGACGGCATCCCCGGCCTGGGAGTGTACCTGCCAGCCACGCTCAGTCCGCACGATGGGACGGGTCGCGGCCAGCTCCATGCCCGCGTACCGGCGATGGTCGTCCACCACGGCCAGGATGGCCTGGCGATGCCTAGGCGAGAGTTTGGGCCAGAGGGTGGCCAACTTGCGGAGGGTGGGAGAAACGGCGTCCGCAAATGCAACGGAAGGGGACACCGCAGGGGACGGCTCATTACGCTTTGCTGATTTGCCCTTGTTTCTAGGGCTATTCGTAGCAACACCTATAGACTGAAAATCCTTAGGTCGCCGGATCATACCCGGCTCTGTCCACTGGTACGATGCCTCGCTCTTTGGAGCGAGGCATTATCGTTATAATGCCACCATGTTTCCACTCATCTCCGATTCGTTGCCTTCGGTGCCTCGCACCATTCGTCGTGATCCTGATGCTGAGCGAGCTACACGCACCCTTTTACGCTGGCTGACTTTCCTCCTGATCGCCGTCCTGGCCGTCTGGGGTGGCTGGATGCTGGCTGAAATTGCCATTAAGCAACGGGCATGGACTAAACTGTTGACAGAGGGTGTTGTCACACCCGCCGAGATCACAAACTTCATCTCTGCCGCTGGAGATAGAGTAGGGCAGCGACCTCAACGCTTTGCGTATCGCTATCAAACCGAGAGCGGTCCGCTGGAGGCAGAGAACAGTGTCTGGCGTCAAAACAACGCGCTGCACCAGGGGGAGACATTTAGAGTGACTTATCTGAGGGCAGAGCCAGCGACTCATGTTATGGGTGATGTCACGCAGGGCGAGGACAACCTGATTCCTGCCAGCTTCCATTACCAATATGAACAGCTCGTCTCCTTTCTCGCAGCTGCTGGCATCTTTGTAAGTCTCCTGGCCGTGGTGATTGCTGTGTTCGTGCTGCCTGTCTTGCTTTCCCGTTACCGAGCTCTGTATCAACAGGAATACTTGGCCCGGAATGGAATCGCTGCGGATGCAACCATCGTTGTTTGCCAGCCTGATAGCACAGTCAAAACACTCTTTCTAGTGAAGTACCAGTTTCAGCCAGTCATTGGCAGCCTGGTGACAGGTTCGACTTACATCCAGCAATCAACCGTGGAAGAAGATCGTATTCAGGCACACAGCTCATTGCCGGTCCTCTACGATATCAAACATCCGGGTGACCACATCCTGTTGCGTGACCTGAGTTTTGTCGAGATCGTGTACACTTGACAGACACTTGCAGACTGTCCATCTAATAAGTGTACATAAAGTATCTGTATTCGGAGTTTCTCGCTGGCAACGTTCTCATGCCATGGAGGATCGGTGATAGAGATTGATTATCAAGTATTTACTCCTCGCGCACACGCGGTGCAGGGGATGGAGAGTGCAATCATTCATGCATGCGCGAAATGGACGTAAACCCTTGTGCTGCATGATTAAGCGGCGCGCAAGCGGCCAATTTGGCGGAGATAATTCAGGCTGTAGCGAAAAGTGACCCTTCTCATATTTCCCTTCGGCTACTTTCCCCGGCCACCTAGTAGCATTCTGCCACACCCTGCGGTAGGATGGTGGTAGTTTGGAAGCACCCTTACCCTGTGGTTACCCATGTCGAACGACCCGAATGCAATTGTCACAACCAATGGCCCGAACGGTCTCTCTAATATCGTCGAAGTCAAAAAGGAAGAGCCTGAAGTCAATAAGCTCTTCCGCATGGTGATGAAGCATCAGGGCTCCGATCTTCACCTCAAGGTCGGTCAGCCTCCTATGATGCGTCTTCATGGCGTCATCCGACGCATGGACATGCGTCCCATCTCTCAGGAAGACATGGAACGTCTGTTCTTCCCAGTGATGAAGGAACACTACATCACCACCCTCAAGGAAACAGGTGGAGCGGACTTTGCCTACATCGTAGGCGATGATGAATGCCGATTTCGCGTCAATCTCTTTTACCAGAGAGGCAAGCTTTCCCTCGTTGCACGTCGTGTCTCCGGCAATGTACCCTCCTTTGAGAAGCTGGGCCTGGTTATTCCGGAATACGACAAGCTTCGCAAGGAAGGGGAACCGAGCGTCTTTGAGAAGCTCTGTATGCTGGATCAGGGATTGGTGTTACTGGCTGGCGTGACCGGATCCGGTAAGTCAACCACGATTGCTGCAATGCTCAATTTCATCAATCGTCGTGAGCCAGTGAACATCGTTACGCTGGAGGACCCGATTGAATACGTCTTCACCGATGACAAAGCCATCATCCACCAGCGTGAAGTGTATCTCGATGTGAAGGATTGGCCGACTGGACTCAAGCACGCTGTGCGACAGGATCCTGATATCATCCTCGTGGGTGAAATGCGTGACCGGGAAACCTTCGAGGCGGCCATCAATGCTGCAGAAACGGGGCACCTGGTATTTGGAACCATTCACGCCTCATCAGGTCCGTCTACCCTTGGTCGTATTCTCGACTTGTTCTCTGCTGACATGCACCATGCCATTCGGCAGGCACTTGCGTTTAATCTGAAGGCAGTGATCTGCCAGAAGTTGTTGCCTTGCATCAAGGAAGGCAAGGGCCGCGTGCCTACAGTTGAAGTGATGCTCGTCAATCCGATCATCAAGGAACTGATCATTAAGGAAAAAGATAAACAGATTGCCGATGCCATTCGCATTTGTGCACAGGAAGGCATGGTTGATTTCAACGAACACCTTCGACAACTGGTCCAGGCCGGCGAAATCGACCGTGCTGTGGCTCTGGAAGTTGCTCCGAACCCCGAAGCTCTCAAGATGGCTTTGAAGGGTATCAAGGTTATGCAGGCAGGTTTCGTGGGATAATCTGGCATGGAGAAGCCAAGCGACAACTCGGTACCTGCACAGCCTCTTCCAAAGGTGGCTGCGCCCGAGGTTCGCTCGTCCATTCCAGTCATAACTACTCGATGGGAACTCGGCCTGGCGTTTGCGCTGGGTATCTGTGTTATTTTGCTGGCACAATCAGCCTGGAAATTCTGGCAGCCGCCTGTTCCACTATCACTTGCACCTGGTTCACTCGATTTGAATGCAGCATCGGTAAGCGAACTGCGTCAACTTCCTGGGGTAGGTCCCCAATTGGCACAGCGGATCGTGGAACACCGGCAGCAGCACGGGCCTTTTCAGAAAATTGACGACCTGAAAGCTGTACATGGCATTGGCCCGGCCACAGTTGAGCGGATGAAGCAGTTTGTCCTGGTTTCTCAGCATGGAAGTACTGATCAAGCTCCCTCGACCATGCAACCCTTGCGGTCAGGACCCAAGCAATCGCCCGGAGAGCCGATTGATCTGAACCTGGCAACCGCACAGCAATTGATGACCTTGCCCGGCATCGGGCCCGCCTTGGCAGAACGCATCATTACTGAACGTACCGAGCGGGGCAAATTTGAAAGTGTCAACGACCTTACTCGAATCCGTGGTATCAAGGGCAAAACGCTGGAGAAAATTGCTCCCTTTCTGATTGTGGGCAAGCCTGAACGCAACACATAGTTATTGACCGCCTCGCCGGAAGTACGCTAGGATCAGCTTCGTCTTTTCAGGTGAAGCTCTCCATGATGAAGAAATCCGATGCTTTTGAGTGGTTCATTCAGGGAACCATTATCGTCAGTCTGGTTGTGCACTTTATCGATCTGCACATCGTACGCGAGCGGGATACCGGAATGCTCGTCCTTGTGCTGCACACACTGGACGTCATCATCATCGGCATCTTTACCCTGGAATATCTGCTTCGCTGGTATTGGGCTCCCAACCGTTGGCGGTATCCCTTCACCATAATGGCCCTTGTTGATCTGGCCGTGATTCTGCCCTTCTACCTCAGTCATGCGTTTGATTTGCGCTCTCTACGAATCATTCGCATGATCCGCATGCTGCAGTTACTGAAGATCTACCGCTACAATCGGGCAATGCAGTCGTTCTTTGCCACGATTCGCAAGGTAATTCCTCAGTTGGAGATCATCGGAATCGTACTGGTGATTGTGGTGACCATCAGCTCTACTGCGATATTCGAAGCGGAGCGCGAGGTACAGCCTGAGAAGTTTCAATCGATGGCAGATGCCTTGTGGTGGTGTGTAGTGACTCTCGCAACCGTAGGGTATGGTGACCTGACTCCCATTACGCCGCTCGGGCGATTGATTGCCAGTATCACCATGATTGTTGGTCTGAGTATCTTTGGTACGTTTATCTCGCTCATTGGTGGAGCGTTCATAACCGCTATGCAGGATGAAGAGCACCAGTCACTCACTATCTCCAAACCCACATATCGACTGCTCAAATCCTGGTTCAAGGAAAAAGGGGAGCCGTTCGATATGGAACACCTGCGTCGCCATGCTGACAACGCCGTTGAAGAATATGTCAGCAGGCAGAAGCAAGTGCATGATCAGATTGAGTGAGGATCAGGTCGCGTTCTGTATTTTGTCGATTATTCTGCATCCGCTAACAAGTGCCCGAGCTTCTCTTTCTTCACCCTCAAGTACCGCTCGTTGTGCTGCCCTGCAGGCATCTGAATAGGTACACGTTCCACAATGCGAAGCCCAAAACCTTCCACGCCCACCACTTTCTTCGGGTTGTTAGTCAACAGTCTGATGTTGCGAATACCAAGGTCAGCAAGGATTTGTGCACCAATCCCATAGTGCCGCAAATCAGCCGGAAAGCCAAGAGCCCGATTTGCCTCGACAGTATCGAGCCCTTTCTCCTGCTGCAGGGAATAGGCTTTGAGCTTGTTGAGCAAACCTATTCCACGACCTTCCTGTCGCATATAGAGTAATACGCCCTGTCCCTCTGCGGCTATCTGGGTCAATGCGTGATGCAGTTGCGGGCCGCAATCACAGAGTTGGCTTCCCAGAATATCGCCTGTCAGGCATTCACTGTGAATACGCACGAGCACCGGATTCTGCTGTACCGGCACCTGCCCGGTCGTTGGATCAATCTCGCCCAGGCCGCCCGCACAGATGGCCAGGTGCGGCTCTGGATCGACCACACTGCTGTACGCAAACAGCCGAAAACGACCATATTGTGATGGTAGATCGACCGAAAGTTCCCGCTTGATCAACTTCTCACGCGTGCGGCGATATTCGATGAGGGCCGCAATGGTTGTCATCTTGAGCTGGTGCTGTTGGCAATAGTCGATCAGGTCAGGCACGCGGGCCATACGGCCTTCGGGAGTGAGTATCTCGCAGATGACCGCTGCTTCCTGAAAGCCAGCCAGACGGGCAAGATCAGTGCTGCCTTCTGTGTGGCCGGCCCGGACGAGTACACCGCCGGGAGCAGCGCGCAGCCCATCCACATGCCCTGGTTTAGCAAGGTCGGCGGGAGTAGTCCGCGGGTCTACCGCTACCTGGATGGAGCGAGCACGGTC
Source organism: Gemmatales bacterium (assembly GCA_046350055.1). Classification (GTDB taxonomy): domain Bacteria; phylum Planctomycetota; class Planctomycetia; order Gemmatales; family HRBIN36; genus JAEUIE01. The sequence goes on from JAXMBC010000001.1 coordinate 3,589,249, forward strand.
AAATGCTGAAGTACCTGTCGTGACGCCTGTCTTTGCATCGAACTTGACCGTAAATGCAGTACCAGTGCGTGTCGTATTAACCGCAGTCTGAGGTTCAAGGCCCAGTCGATCGCACATGGCGCTGGACATGGACAGGCAGATGATGCCTCGACCCTGCATGAGCATGAAATTGATGGCTTCGGGGGTCACCTTCTCTGCAAGGAAAACGAGGTCGCCTTCGTTCTCGCGATGTTCATCATCCACAAGAACGATCATACGACCGGCTTGAAGTTCCGCGATAGCTTCTTCAATACTGCAGAATACGTTATGCATGAGATGGTGGAACAGGATGCTTATCCTGTTCATTCCCCAATGGAATGTTGTGGCAACGTACAGGGTGCGTACGCTGCTTGCAAAGGATGAAGGCAGGATTGAATCCTGCCCTATGACATCATTCTATTCAGGGGTAGCAAACGATTCAAAAACAACGCGACCAGCTGCACGTTTCACCGGATCCACCACTTCCAGACTGATCTTAGGGTGAATCTCGCCGCGTTCCGGTTTGGAGGCATCGCCAGTATGGATAGGCAGACTGCCAGTAAGCTGCAGGGCGTACCGTCCGCCGTCCGCCGGTACTGTAAATCGAAGGATTGACTGATAGTGGCTTCCCCGGCTGGCATGTTCGACTCGATCAGCAAGAACTGGTGATCGTGCCACGACTTCAAAGGCATCCACGGGCAAAGTTTTGCCACTGGGGTCACGCTGTTTCAGCACATTGATATTCAACGGGGCCATGGGTTTGCGATGCTGGTCTTCGTCACTCCTGGCGTGCACTTCAAACCAGTTCAGCGTCACCTGTACTACCGCGCCTGCTGGAAGCATGGACTGCTTACCCGACTGGTTGTCATTCCACGATAGAAACGCAAGGTCAGGGCGAGTCTGCTGTGCCTTGTTGGTAAACTCCATGGCCTGATCGTGATTGCTGTCGCGGAAGAGACCAGTCCAGACCTGACCTGGTCTCAGGCTGACACTTTGATACCAGGAGGATCCTCGCAATACATCGTTCGTCAGGAAGCGAACATGAGGGTTACTGCCAGGCATATCGGCGTAACCATCCACCCATTGTAATGTGAGAGCCGTAGTGACTGCGCCTTCGAGTTGCTTAAGGTCGTCGATGAATTGATCAAACCGTCGTCCCTTTGCCAGGTGGAGTTTTTCCTTGGCATCGAGAGCTTCCTGTTTCTTGCGGTACTCTTCTCGCTTGGCTTTGGTTGCATCATCGAGTGTGTAATCACGCTGGAGGATGCGGCGGGCCACTCGCAAGTCAAGTTTTTCCGACTCGATGCGTACACCCGCATCCTCAAACTCGGATTTACGAGCCAATAGAGCAGGGGTGAGCCAGGGGCGACCCAGAATTGCTTCACCAACCTGTAAGGTCTGATAAGGAGTTGAAGAATCAACCCGTACCAGAGTTACATGTTCGTGAGGATACTTCCGGAGGAATGCGACAGCCTGTCTGGCACTGTGGCCAATTTCATTGCCTTCTGCAGTAGGATTCGGCATGAAGTCCAGGTTGAGCTCTGAAGTCACATCGAGAAAACTCGTGTTTCGTGGTAAGCCTTCTCCCAACAGCTTTTGAAAGCCACGGAAATCATCGCCAATAATCACGGCTTTTTTAGGCTTGGCAGGTTGATATGAAACAGGTGTAACGCGAGCATGGGGCAACAGTTCCCGTCCCAGTGGGATGAATTCAAAAGCTGCATCGTTAGAGCGAGCAGGCAGTCGGACCGTTTGCGGTAGTCGAACAGTAGAAATCTCGGGCTGCTGAGCCAGCAAGGCTAACCGCTCCGGTGCTGCCAGTCCGCTGACAATTGGTCCAAAACTACCTTCTGTCAGGTAAAGTGTTTCTGATCGAAGCAGCTGAAGACGGAAGGACTCGCTGAGTGACATATCACGCAGTACCAGTTCCACCTGAATCAGCTTTTTCAGGTCTGCTTCAGGCAGTTTGGCCAGTAAGGTTTTCAAATCGGGGCTGATCTTGTCAAGATACTCTTTCCCTGCTGGTGCAGGGGAGGGGCGTGCCACATCAGGCTGTGGTGGCGAAGCTTCGGCAATGACGATCGCCAGTCGAACAAGCGGAGCTTTTCCAGGTGCCGCTGAGACTGTTTTGAAGGATGTCGGCAAGGTAGTTTCGATCGACTCTTTAAGCAGCATATCCAGTGCTGGAACAGGCAGGCGACCGAGGATTCGAGTAAAGTTCTGATGATCGTAACCTTCGTTATCAATTAATCCCAGTGGTTTCAGTTGTTCACGTGCTTTGTCAAAAAGTTCGAGTTGACGATCTGGACCGGTGACCGCCAGTTCCAGTCGGACGAGTACCGTTTTCTCGGCATCATTAGGTAGCTGATATCCAGTAGGGATAAGAATTGCGGTGCGAAGGAAACGTTCCAGGCGAAGTGTGCTGATACCAGATGCGGGCAAAGTGCCTGCCAGGCTATCGCCATAGAGTTCTTCTCGTGGTCGACCGGGAGCTGCTTGAAACCCTACGGAGTTCAGTCGGCCGAGCATGTCTTTGTAGGAAGCATAGCGCTGCTGCAGATCGGCATCGATCTTGTACCGCAGACGAACCTGGTAGGCACTTGTAGCAAGAGGTTGAGCGTGAGCCAGCGTAATGAGGCTTAGGAAAGATAGCAAACTGAGGTAATGCAGCGACCCACGCATGACAGACAATCCCCCAGGCTCAAGAGCAAGAATGCCCCGTAGCCTATTGTTCCATGTAGACGGGCAAGATGGAAGATAAGGCAAGAGAGATAATTCACGCGAATGAAACATCTGTCGGCAGGGCCGAACTTTGCGGCCTTGACTCGCAAGACTGCTACAGTCGTTACAACCAGCATACAGTACCCGGCTTACCGCGATACGGATCTAAGCCGAACTTGAGTTAGTTTTCAGCTTGTCCGTTAACCAAGACGATGATATCAAGCCGCCCGTTACATGGGAGATTAACATGTTGCATGCAAGGAAGCCTGTTACCTGCCGCCTGGAAGCGCTGGAAGATCGTCAATTACTTGCCATCACGACTCAGCTACTCGATGGTGGCGCGACATTGCGGCTAGTGGGAGATGCTCAGCAGGAGGTGGTTTACATTACTCAGGATGATGCTTCTGATAATCTGATGGTGAACTGGTTTCGCATGGGAAGCGAGCCGGTGGGCGATCTGCCTCAACCGATACAGAGCTTCAACAGTTCCAAGATCAGCAAGATCGTAATTGAACTGCGTGGAGGTAATGATCAACTCCACTTTGTGCTGGGTAGCGACCAGCTCTTATGGGCTAAAAATATCAGTGTCGATATGGGTACCGGTGACGACAGTGTTTTCATTGATATGGGTGGCTTGCTCGTTACTACTCAGGAAGGCGATGCAAGTATCCCCAAACCAACGGGCCACCTTGGTGACGATGTGGTGATTGATCCGATAATACCCGATCCTTCTGAACTCGAAGCGCCTGTTCGCATTGATGTCAAGGCTGGAGCTGGCAACGATACTGTCGATGCTGTTTTTGGTAATGTGCACGCCAACCTCGTCTATCGAGTCGATGGTGGAATAGGGAATGATCAACTTTCTGCTGCACAAGCCGGGAGGATCTACGAAGGTTCAGCAGTACTATTTGAATTGACTGGCGGCGAAGGGAACGATCATCTGTCGAACAGTCTGGGACAGGATGGAATCGCCCGTGGTGGTCAGCTCAGCATCCTCCAGCGTGGCGGAAATGGACAGGATGTCCTGCAAATGGAAAGCTATGGATCGTCCATTCAGGGCAGACTGATGATCAATCAGTTTGGCGGCAATGGCAATGACACCATTGCAAGTACAGTACTTGCCCATTGGGGAAGTGAAGGCAGCCTGGCGGCACGGGTCTATGGCGAAAATGGAAATGATCAACTGACTGTCAAACTCAAAAGAGAAGCACTGCCTCCCAATATCGACTTGTTCCGTGCAATTCAGGAATTTCCCATAGCAGCCGTCGCCAATGGCGGAATGGGTCGTAATCAGGCATGGATTACGCCAAACGTCCGCTCGTTCCTCAGCGCTGTCAAGGATCGTTCCTGGGATAACGGTTTCCCGATTCCCGTCGCTCCCTGGCCATACTAAGCTTCAAGTGGCCCCCGGTTCACCTGGACCGGGGAGTCGAGACGCATGTTGATTTACTTGCAGGCAGCCAACACGATCCTGCGTTCTCTCGGTTTCAGGAACGAAAGGCTGTCCTTGTGATCATTCACATAACGCAGTCCTTCAGCAATGATCTTGACGTGATCAAAAGCCATGGGAGGCAGTTTGTTGACCGGATGCCATCTGGCCTGCGAGGCATCGTCATTGGCTTGCACATTGGGTATTGTTTCCGACGGTACAACGGCCAGGAAGGCGCAAGTTACTGTCCAACCACGCGGGTCGCGGCCGGGGTCGCCATAACAGCCAAACGGGAGCATGTCGATTCCTTGGACACCGGTTTCTTCCTGGAGTTCCCGTTCGGCCGCTTGCAGCAATGTCTCTCCCTCATTGACGAACCCTCCTGGCAGAGCCCAACGTCGGGCATAGGGAGGATGCTTTCTCTGAATAAGAAGCAGTTGGACTTTACTTTGACGTACGGTGAGTATCAGGGCGTCCGCTGTTAATGCGGGCCGAGGATAGTCGTAGCAATACCTTTTAGATTTCATGATCACACTCAGCAAGGCTTCACAGACCTTGTTATAATGACAGCATCTCGTCACGAGTAATGTCTATGAACAAGGTCCAGCGTATCTACTTGCATACGATGATTGGTGGGCTGGGTGGTTGGTTGGGCTGGATGCTATTTGGTGAATGGTGCGACCCCAACTGGTCATGGCACACTTTGGCTTTGATGGCTGGGTTGATTATTGGTTCCTGCATTGGCCTGGGGCTGGCTGCAGTGGATGCACTCGTTGATCAATCACTGATCCGATTCATCCGCTATGGTGCGGTAGGCATCTTGCTGGGTGGCCTCGGCGGTGCTGCAGGTTGCTGGCTTGGTGAATGGGTCAATTACAGTATTGTGGCCACTAGTGGTACCGGCGGTTTGCTTGCAAAAGCAGGCAGCATTGTTGCCCGTATGATGGGCTGGGCACTTTTCGGATGTGCCGTGGGCATGAGCGAAGGGGTTGCTGCATATTCGCGGCGAAAAATGCAGTATGGGGCAATCGGCGGTGCGCTCGGCGGCGCACTCGGTGGACTCTTCTTTGGTATTCTGCTTGCTGCACTGCAGCCTGGGGAATCGAGCTATCTCTGGGGGCAGGCATTGGGTTTAGTCTTGCTTGGTGCCTTGATAGGGCTGCTACGTGCATTAGTGGAAGAAGTACTCAAGCCTGCCGCCATTCGAGTGGTTCAAGGTTGGCACGAAGGGAGGGAATATTCTGTTGTTAAAGAACGGACTCTGCTCGGACGCGATGAAGCCGTCGACATCCTGCTTTTGCGAGACATGGCAGTCATGAAAAGGCATGCTATCCTCAAGCGGGATGGTGGCCGGTATTGGCTCCAGCGTCTGGATGGATCTGCACAGGATACTCGTGTAAACGATCAGGTAGTCAATGACCAGATGGAAGTGCAAAATGGAGATCGCATACAACTGGGTGCAACTGTAATCCGTATGGTGTTGAAAAGGCAATGATGTCAGGCAGGAGGTCGCATGCCACTCAATCTGTATGAAGTGGTTCGCTGGGGGAACGATTCTGACGATCTGGAGGATGGTGGGCCCAATGGGCCGGATACTTGCTTCCTTGTCAGAGCCAGGGATCCGGAAGAAGCAGCACAGTTGGCTGACGAAGAACTGAGGGAATCAGCAGACCCCCGGGTGCATGCCTGGGCGGATGTCGTGCATGTCTTGGGAACAGCTGCGGGTGAGAACGCTTCATCAGAAGTGCTTCGCGGTCCCTATCTGGAGCATGCATTTAATGAAGGCTGGATAGCCTGGCATCGAACGTCGCAGCAAGGGCCCTGGATCGAATGGCATGAATCCGAGCAAGATGACTAATGGATTACTCAGAGCATTCGTCTTAGCTATAGGGTTTCGCAGATATCGGCCAAGGAGTGGACATGTCGGACGGGGAACTCGTCCGTCGCGCTCGAACGGGATGCAGCACGTCACTGGCGGAACTGGTGGGCCGCTGGTCAGGCAAAGTGCTGGCATTCTGCCATGCGCAGTTACGTCGGCCAGAGGTGGCTGCTGACCTGGCCCAGGATGCATTGCTCCGCTCCATCAGGCAATTACATACACTTCAACAGCCAGATCGCTATGGCCCATGGCTGCGGCGTATTGCCCACCGTTTGTGTCTCGATTGGCTTAAGGCGAAAGCTCAGCAGACAGTGCCATTCAGTACTCTTGCAGCTGAGACATCATTCGAGCAGCAGTTGGTCGACAAAACGTGCATAGTCGATGAAGAAGAGCTAGATGAACTCCAGCAGGCACTTCACCAACTGCCTCATCAACACCGTGAAGCACTCATGCTCTTTTACTACGGTGATATGAGTTATCAACAAATGGCAGAGGTTTTGGAGGTATCAGTAGCAACGGTAAACCTGCGTCTTACCCAGGGCAGACAACAGCTCCGAGAACGGCTGATCGCGAGGCTGACATGATGAACTGCGAACAAGCACAGATCCTTATTAGTGCAGAACTTGATAGTGAAATCTCTGCGAGAGATTCGCATCAGCTGGCGTTACATCTGGATGAATGCGAAAGCTGCCGCCAGTTCTCGAAAGAACTAAGTAAGATCGATGCCGGTATGACGGAACTGGCGCAGCCAATGAAACAAGAAGCTGCCAGGTTAGCTATGAAAGTGCTGGAGCAGTCGCCTGCGATGCCGATCATCAGACCACAGCCCAGCTACTGGCGGAGTGGATTCGTCGCCCTTGCGGCTGCAGCAGCAGGTTTCCTCCTGGCGTGGATCATTCTGCCTCGTCCTTTTGATCGGGTCGATTCCAAGCAGCAACTGGCATTAATCACGGCCAAGCCAGAAATTCAGCTTACTGTTGCCAGTGGTACAGTAGAGGTACAGGAAGCGGGTGCATGGAAGGCGATGCCCACCGGTGGCTTTGTGAGCTGTGGCACTCCGATACGCACTTCTGGCAAAGGTCGTTGCGAGTTTCGCACACCCGATGGTAGCGAAGTTCGGCTCAATCATGAGACGCAATTGCAGTTCAATACCACCCGTGAAGTGCAGGTGCATCAGGGACAGGTCTGGTCCACCGTGGCGAAAGCTGGCACACAGTTCCGCCTTCTCGCAGCCCGGACAATTGTCACTGCCCTTGGTACTCAGTTCGATGTTTCTCTCAATCGGGATAAGACACAGGTCACTGTGCTTGAAGGCAAGACCAGGGTTGAATCACCGCACGAAACAGTCGAGATACAAGCGGGCAATCAATATCTGGTTGATTCTCTTAGCTGTCGATCCACGGAGCGGCAGGAGTTTGAACTTTTGCAGGCAACTAACTGGGTGCACGAAATCCTGGTGCTGAAAGGTCGAGGAAATCCAGAACTGGACCGTCGAATCAACGATATCTTTGCCGGTATCGGACGCACCAAAATGGAGTTCTTGCTGGAAGAAGAGATTCGCGTTCTGGGTGACCATGCAGTTATTCCCCTTACTCGCTACCTGCAGGCATCTTCCAAAGAAAATGATGAGCACAAACGGCGCCGAGCCGCCAAACTGCTTGCTGATCTTGCTCAGCCACGCTCAATCGGTGATCTCATCACCTTGTTGACTGATCGTGATCCCCAGGTGAGAGAGTTTGTTGCTACCGGCCTCAATCGCCTGACCGGCCAGGAGCTTGGCTATGCGCCACAAGCATGGTCTTCATCCAGCGTGAAAGTCTGCGAATCGATGCAGAAGAAGTGGCAGACCTGGTGGACTGCCAATCAAAATCGTTGCGCGGCTGATTCCAGGTAAAGTAATTGTTGCAGCTCTAGTGATAGTTCCCCTTCGTTCGTCCTAGATCACATCACTCGTTGAGGAGGATGTCATCATGTGGCGAATCGTCAGTGCGCTGTGTCTGGGACTAACCTGGTTGGGTGGTGTATCTGCGCAGGAGTCGCCTACGCCGGGCAGGTTTATTGTGCATGAATGGGGTACATTTCTGAGTGTGCAGGGGTCTGATGGCGTGACTCTTGGGGGGATGGTGGAATCAGAGGAAGGACTACCGCCATTTGTGCTGCAACGGGGGCCGCTCGGATGGGAACGCATGATGCAGCGCAACAATGTCTATAGCAAGATGGAAACGCCGGTCACCTACTTTTATACCGATCGAGAGCGATACATCAGCTTCGAAGCCAGCATGCCCCGCGGACTGCTGACTCATTGGTACCCCACAGTCAGTGCCATGTCCCCGGAATATAGGCAGGGCGAATCTATAAGACCCGACGCGGGTTCGAAGATTGTCTTTGGTCGTTTCCGCATCAATCCTGTTACCACAAGGAATGGTACGACACCGCTCATGCCATTGGTTCCAGCGCATGATCCCTGGCAGGCAATGAGACAGCCCGACTCGGCTCTTGTCTCGTTCGCCACAGGCCTTCCCGCAGGTAAGCCGCAGAGAGAGGAAGAAAAGTTCCTGTTCTACCGTGGTTTGGGAACATTCCAATTGCCTCTCGTGGTCAAATCTCATGGAAAACATGCTGAGTTGAACCTGAACATCCAGAATCAGTCTCCCCATCTATTAGCTGGTATGTTCCTAATCGAAGTAATGCAGGACGGTAAGCTGATGCGTTGGCTGAACCTCGGAGAGCTACCAAGCCAGGGGCAGATGAGTGTGAGGCCCCATTATCAGCTGCCTCTGCCTATGCATGTTCCTGAATGCACATCCATCGTCAAGCAGCATGTTGCCCAATCACTCGTCGCTACCGGGCTCTACCCCAAGGAAGCGGCAGCCATGGTCGACCATTGGGAGAAGAGTTATTTCCAGACACCAGGCTTGCGGATCCTTTATGTGATTCCTCGTCAAATAACAGATCAGCACATTCCCATCAAAGTAATGCCTGTGCCACATGAGATCGTGCGTACCATGGTTGGCCGAGTAGAACTTATTACTCCGGAGATGGAAGGGCGGCTCATCCGCTGCCTGAATCTATTGCATCATGGCAACAGCGTTGAGAAGTTGGAAGCGGAACAGTATCTGGCAAGCTTTGGACGCTTTCGCCAGGCACTATTGCGTCGTGCCCTGCAACTTGATCTGAGTCAGGAACTGAAGACCCAGGCAGAAGAACTGCTGACACTGGCGACAGCCACGTTGATTACGCAGGATGCAACGTCAGCACATCTCAGCATGGCAGAATTCCTGGGTGATGCCATAGTCAATGGTTTGAAACAGGATAACGTCCCCATTGAGCTGGTTTCTCAGTTGCATGGACGTGATGAGAACTTTGTGGCGAAGTGTACTATCTGCTTCCTTGTGCGTAAGTCACTTGCATATTACGCTGGCACTGCCAAGCCAACAGGTGAGACGAAGTTGAGCAGGGAACTAGTCATGCGTCTGCAAGGAACGGATCAGATTGCCAGAGAAGAAGCCATGAGAGAACTGGTGGATAAGTATATCAAGCAAGCTTGGCAAAAACTCAGGCTGACTGAAGATGCAAAAAGGCGACTGGATGATGAACTTCAGACTGCACGCAAGGAGGCTGCTGGCCTGATGCGACCGGGACAAAAGTTCTGTCCTTCCTGTGATGGGGCGTGTCGCATTCTGAAGTAACACCGTTGTGTATGGGAAAACAGATAAGTCCTGTTTTGCCTTGTCACACTTCCCGGTTGCACCACCAGCCAAACGCCAGTTCCGCCATACACAGCCCGAGTAGGACCCACCACAACAGTGGTGTCCACTCGTGCTGTATTCTGGATCGCAACTGGCTTCCTGTGCCAGTATCGTCGGTAAGAATGGTTGGAGCTGTCGTGAACTTTTCACGCAGTTCTTCCACGGTCATGGTAGCGAGATTTGCGGTTTCGAGGGCGTCTGGCGCGATGGCGAAGAGGTCAGCAACACTGCTTTCACCTGTCTCCTCGGCTTGTACGCCTTCGGGAACAATGCGATAGACGCCTGCCAGGCTGGTAGAAGTCGTGGTCACCTGAACGCGATCCTGTTTCATGGTCGCGGCCCCTAGTTGCACAGGTACGCCAGGCGAAGGGGGAAGCAGAGTCCAGCGCTGCTTGCTCAACTCTGAATCGGGTGACCAGGTGTATGCTTCACCCGCTGTCATGTTCTTATTTCCAGCCTGATACGCGAGCACGTGACCGATCATCGATTGCACCCAGGGCACAAAGGTTGGCCGCAAGGCAGCGTCTGTACCCTGAAGATCAGCAGAGATCCCGACCATCATTACAGTGCCCGTGCCCAATTGCCTGAGAACCAGTGCGGGGTCGCCTCCATGAAATCTGAGGGCAATCAGGGCATCGCTCGCCAGTTCCCTGATTGTGCGTGATTGCGTTGTTTCGCATTGCCCCAGACGGTCGAGAGGCGGATGACGGAACGAACTCATGAAGGAACCAGTCGGTATGCTGTTGATATCCAGCAACATTGGCTCGTTTGAGGGCTTGGTAAAGAGATTACCCCACTTGGCGGGTAGGAAGTTTGCAACATGTGATTCCAATCCCATTTCAGTAAGTGTACCACCAGAGAAGAGGATGCATCCACCACCTTGTTGCACAAATGCGACGAGGCGTTCGGCAAAGTCATTCTTGAGTTTACCTTGTGACGAGGTCCCCAGGCCTGCAAGAAAACAGATTTGAACATCAGCGAGCAGGGCAGGATATGCTTCGCTGGCAGAAACGGTGTTGATCTCAATAGTTGCTGAGGTTTCAAGCAGGTTCTTACCCCGGAGTGAACGAATCGCATGGCCGAGGAAGAAACTGGCTGATTGGGCAGGGTCGTTCAAGTTCGGTCTGCCATCAACAATAAGAATGGAAATGCGATCGCGTGTTTCGACGATGGTCTGTATTTTGTTGTCGATTGGCAACTCATCACCTTGCAACTCTGCGGTAATGACATTCTTGCCACGTTTCTCAAGTCGAGTGGTGAGAGTAAGAGCGATGGACTCGCCAGCTTTGAGTGGGGGGACAGCCTGTGTATCCATATCCCGCTCACTATCGCTGGCCTGCAGCGTCACGGTCATCCCATTCAATGTGCTCGCACCGGTATTCCGTACTTCTACGAGAAACGGCACTCGATCACCTGGCATCGGTAGTGCCACCTGGGGACGTACTTGCACCAGGGTGCCATTGCTGGGCCGAGCGTTGCTGCGAGTCGGAACCAAAATCACGTTGCCCAACTGTTGCAAAGTGGACCATGCGCTGTTGAGTTCGGAACTGGTTGTTGTCCAGTCGTTGCGTTGCATATCGCTGAAGAGGTAAACTTCCTTATTCGCGAGCGAGCCTCGGCTCAGAACGTCGGCTGCCAGTTTCAACGCCGGTACCAGGTGCGCTGCCTCATGACTGATGTGCAGTTGCTCAAGGATGAAACGAGCCTGGTCGCGATTGGTTGGTGAGGTCGGGCCAAGATCAATGACGTGTTTGCCTGTCTTGAGGATGTGAACAGTCGATTGGCTTGGGAGCGATGTAAGAACATTGAGTGCTGCGAGTTGTGCTTCACGCAGTCGATTCGATTTGCCTTCCATAATCGACATGGAGCCTGAAACATCCATGATGAAAACAACATCGACGGGTGTATTGCTGTTCCCCTGCCGGGTTTCGCTTGATGGCCTCATCAGTGCGAGCGCGAGCAGGCCCAGAAGAGTCATCCGCAATAAGAGCAGCAACAGTTCCCGGAATTTGATACGCCTGGTTGCTTCCTCGAGACTCTTGCGGAGGAACTCCATGGCTGCCCAATCTACCACCCGGTACCTGCTGCGAAATAGGTAATGAATGATGACGGGAATCGCTACAGCACCCAGGCCGATGCAGGCTGTCGTGAACCAGGCTGGAGACAGAAACGACATGGAGTCCTTTACATGCGACGAAATCGAAGGCGGCGTGCAAACCACTGCGTTACCAATGTGCTCAACGGCACACTGGTATCAACAAGAACGTAGTCTACCTTCTGGGTTTCACAACCACGCCGGAGGGATTCCTGATATTGCTGGAAAACCCGGCGATAGGCAGAACGGAGGAGATGGGGCCGTGTCAGGTACTGCATCTGTTCCTCCATGCCATCGAAACGGACGTAGCCTTCAAATGGAAAAAGAAACTCATCGGGATGCAGGATATGGAGCAACGTCACCTCATGCCCTTTGTATCTCAGATGCTGTAAAGCACTGAGGATAGCTTGTGGATCATCAAAACAATCGGAGAGGAGGAAAAAGAGGCCACGCCGTTTAACACTTTCGGCCAATTCGTGCAGCAGTGGCGCGATAGTAGTCTTGGGCGACGATTCCGTTGAAGCTAATGCGTTCATAATCGAACGGATCTGGATGGGCTGGCTGCTTGGGACAAGTCGCTGACGCCAGGTATTATCAAAGAGATCAAGACCACAGGCTTCACCCTGATTGATGATAACGTAGCTGAGAGTGGCTGCGAGTAGTTTGGCGTAGGCAAGTTTGTTCTGAGTACCTTCGCCATAGTGCATCGACTTGCTCACATCCACCACGAGTCGCGCGACGAAGTTCGTTTCCTGCTGGTACTGTTTGATGGTGTAGCGTTCCTGCCTGCCGTAGACCTTCCAGTCAATATGGCGCAAATCATCACCGGGTACATATTCACGGTGCTGAACGAATTCGACAGAGAAGCCGTGGTAAGGACTTCGATGATCGCCGAGCCGCAGCCCTTCGACAATAGCGCGTGCCTGTAACCCGAGGGCTTCGGCACGGGCGATCGCATCAGGTGATAACGTCAGCGACATCGTGAGTTGCTTTCTCGTTTGTTCATTGACGTGGAGCATTACCTGCCGAGTTTATCGATCAGTCGCTTGACAATCACGTCACTGGTGATGTTCTCACTTTGTGCTGCGAAGTTTGTTACAAGGCGGTGTCGAAGTACAGGCGTAGCCATGGCTGCGACATCGTCCGGTGTGACGTGAAATTGGCCTTTGAGTATTGCTCGCGCTTTAGCAGCGAGAATCAGGTTCATGGATGCTCGCGGGCCTGCTCCCCAAAGGAGCCATTGATTGGTGATGTCCACCGCTTCGGGAGTGTTGGGACGGGTCATACGCACTAACTTCTTGGCGTATTGAAAGACGTCATCAGAAACAGGAACGCGGCGTACCAGGTTCTGTAAACTCAGGATCTCTTCTGCAGAGAGTGTCTTTCCGACAGTCGGTGTGGATTCTGCGGTTCCCTGCCGCATAATCTTATCTTCTTCATCTGCGGTGGGGTATCCGACATGGATCATAAAAAGAAAGCGATCCAACTGAGCTTCTGGCAGAGGGTAGGTACCTTCCTGTTCAATCGGGTTCTGTGTGGCCAGCACAAAGAAGGGGTTGGGTAACGGGAAGTCCGTGCCACCAACTGATACCTTGCGTTCCTGCATGGCTTCCAATAGGGCTGCCTGGGTCTTGGGGGGGGTGCGGTTGATTTCGTCTGCAAGGACAAGATTGGTGAAGATTGGTCCGGGCAGGAATTTGAATACTCGATGTCGCGTGACAGGGTCATCCTGGATCACTTCGGTACCAGTAATGTCACTAGGCATCAAGTCTGGTGTGAACTGAATACGCTTGAACTGCAGATCGAGCACTTGCGAGAGGGTGCTGACCAGGAGGGTTTTGGCTAATCCCGGAACGCCGACCAGCACGGCATGGCCCCGACAGAAGATGGCGAGCAGTACTTGCTCGACAACTTCATCCTGGCCGATGATCACTTTGCTCACTTCGGAACGAAGCCGCTGGTAAGCCGAGCGCAGCTGTTCCACTGCTGCAACATCGCCTTGGGCTAGCTCGGTGCTGATGATGCTCATATCGCCTCGCACATGGTTTCCCTCAGACTAAAGAAGCAAGGACAGAGTGCAAGAGCAAAGGGTTTTGTCTCATGGTTAGTTCATTTGAAATGGAAGGCAGTATGCTGGATCTGTTAGACTGGAACAACGGGAATAATGCTTCCTCTTCTTCGTACCTTCAACATAGATTTTACAGTACTATAGCGACATGCTACCTCCACCGCCTCGATTGGATACTGTGCTGGCTAGCGATAGTGCTACCAACATTACTCTGGTGAGTGCTCATGCAGGGCCGGGGGTGTCGTCGTCGACAGGATTGCCCATCATACCGGGTTATGAAGTACTCGAACATCTTGGCCGCGGTGGCATGGGGCGTGTCTTCAAGGCTCGCCATCTCAAGCTCGATCGGATTGACGCCATCAAGATGGTGGCCGTTGGAGCTGATGAAACGGTCATTCAGCGGCTGATTGAAGAAGCCAAGGCTATTGCCAAACTCAAGCATCCTAACATTGCCCAGGTGTATGACAGTGGCGAAGTGGGTGGCCAGCCATTTTATGCGATGGAACTGCTGGAGGGAGGAACTCTTAGCCAGAAACTGGCAGGCAAACCCATTAGTGCACGCGAAGCTGCAGAACTGGTCATGACGCTGGCTCGTGCGGTAGGGTACTTTCATCAGCAAGGCATTCTTCATCGAGATCTGAAGCCAGGCAATGTGCTACTCACTTCGAAGGGTGAACTACGCATAGCGGACTTCGGGCTCGTCAAGCATCTCTCAGGTACTAATTCACAGACTCAAACTGGGGATGTGATGGGCTCACCCAGTTACATGGCGCCGGAGCAGGCAACAGGACAGGTGAAAACACTGGGACCGACTGTGGACGTCTATGCTCTGGGAGCCATTTTGTATGAATGTTTGACAGGCCGTCCGCCGTTCCAGACTCCCGAAGCGGTGCAGACGCTGATGATGGTGATTACTCTGGAGCCGATACCTCCCAGGCAGTTGGTCCCGAAGCTGCCGAAGGATATCAACACGATCTGCCTCAAGTGTCTGGAGAAGCAGCCAGGCAAACGGTATCAGCGAGCGGAAGATTTGGCTGAGGAGTTGAGGCGGTTTCTGGAGGGGGAACCCATTGTAGCCCGTCCTGTGGGCCGGGTGGAAAAGGCGATCAAGTGGTGCAAACGAAGACCGGCGTGGGCAGCTCTGATTGTTGCAGGACTCTTGACCCTGCTGGCGTTTGGGCTGGGGTATTGGAAGCTGAATGTAACCTATGTGGCATTGGAAGCAGCGAAGGAGAAGTCTGACTTTCACTTCCAACAATTGAATACCACCTTTCAGGAACTGGAGGCAGCCAAAAGAGAGTCCGACTTGCATCTGGCAGGCGCCGGCCGATTCGTATCGAACATGCTCTACTATTTCGATGATCTATCCACCATTCCCAAAACCGAAGTAGTGCGTGAACAAGTGATGCTGAATATGAGGGAATTGTATCGGCAGCTATTAAGTGTAAGACCTAGTGATCTTACCAGTCGTGCACAGTACGCAGAGACTTACCAGCGTGCAGGTGACCTGGAAAGAACAGTCGGCAAATATGACAAGGCTAGGGAGCATTACAATCATTCCTTCAACATCTACCAGGAAATAATTAAGGAGAGCCTGTCTCAGCAGTACAGAAGCCGACTGCTGCAGTTACTGGTCGTGATGGCCAACCACGAACGTGATGCAGCATCGGAGCTTTATCCGAAATACCTCGGGGAAGCAGAGAAGCTCGCTCCAGAATTATCAAAGTACGCGGAAGATGACTACGATGCTGCGATGGCATTGACCACTTACCACAATTCCCAAGGTCAACATCAACGTATGCTCAAGCAAATCACTGAAGCAGAAGCACACTACCGCAAAGCCATTCACTTTGCTCAGCGGGCAACACATCTCAATCCCATGAATGGACAGGCCCAGGAAAGCCTTTCCATGGCTCACAACAATCTGGCAACTATCCTTCTATATCAGAAGAAATTTCCCGAAGCTGCTGCAGAAACGCGGCATTCTATAGAACTTTTGCCAAAGCACGATCTGCCTCGACTGAACAGTCTGCGTGCCAGATACTCCTCGAATGAAGCTGTAATTCTGGAAGAATTGAAGAGGGGCCCGGAAGCAGACAAAGCCTACCGGGAAGCTGTTGCAATCTTTCGCAAGCTTATGCTCGATTTTCCACAACAACCTGATTACCGTTACCATTGGATAAAAGCAAAACTGAACCTCGCCCGCAGCCTGATGATGCGTGAGCCAAAGAAAGCACCGCTGGAATTACTCGAAATCAAGCCTGTGCTCGATCAACTCATCAAAGACTACCCTCAGCAGGCGAACTATAAAGCTGAACTCAAAGTCTGGCAAAGTTGCAAGGATATCCTTGAGATTGATTTTAAAATACCGGTCAAGCAGGAGGCTCCATGAACGAGCGTATCGATGCCATCAGCACACGCTGGAGCCTGGTAAGGCGGGCTCACGTGGCGGGGAAGCCCGAGACAGCGAGTGAAGCCAGGCAAGTACTCGTGATGCGCTATGCTCCTGCAGTACGGAAGTACCTGGGTGCTATCCTTAAGAACAGTGAGCAGGCAGATGAACTCTCGCAGGAAGTCATGGTGAGACTATTGCGGGGAGACCTGGCAGGAGCTGATCCGGATAGGGGTCGCTTTCGTGATCTGCTCAAGACAGCAGTGCGCAACCTGGCACACAAACACTGGGAAAAGAGCAAAGTCCGCAAGACTGTTGATGCGGAAATTGATTATGTTACAGAAGAAAACTCATCAGATGTCGACTGGCAGGCAGCCTGGCAGGGAACAGTGATTGACCATGTCTGGGGGCGTTTGCAAGTTGAAGAACGGAATGAGAAAGGTGTGCCGGCCTATTCCGTGTTACAACTTCGTACGCAGTATCCGGACGAGAGTTCAGAACAGTTGGCTGCACGATATTCCCAGGAGGCAGGCTCCACGATTCGCCCAGATGCATGGCGACAGATGCTCCGGCGAGCAAGAGTGAAATTTGCGGAAGTACTGGTGGAAGAAGTGCGTATGGGACTCGATGATCCATCAGCAGATTCGGTGCAGGAGGAATTGGCTGCAATGGGGTTATTGGAGTATGTCGCTGGTGTTATTGAGATTCATTAGCCTGGAGATACACGGAATGGAAAGGGATGCGCTGACATGGGCCCTCTCTACTTGGTAGGATGTAGGTTACCTCAACGCATGAAGCACAATTATGGATCAAGCTCCTCTTTCTCCAGCAGTGCAGGATTACCTGAAAGCGCTGCACCGGCTAGGCGGGGCAGAACAGCTGGTTACGCCTGTTGAAGTCGCGGCGAGACTCAATGTGCGAGCCCCATCGGTCACAGGCATGCTCAAACGACTGGCTGAATTGGGCTTTATCGACTACGAATCTGGCAAAGGTGCAAAGCTGACCGAGGTAGGAACTCGAGAAGCCCGGCGGGTTATTAGACGACATCGACTGGTTGAATCCTTCCTGCATCATGTGCTCAAGCTTGACTGGAGTGAACTGGATGCTGAAGCGGAATCGCTGGAACATGCTATTTCTCCGCGGCTTGAGCAGGCTATTGCCTTGTTTCTGGGCGAGCCTCTCGAGGATCCTCATGGACATTTGATTCCGAGTCGAGATGGAGAATTGACCAAGCGAACTCTGCATCCACTTACTTTTTTTAAACCAGGTGATGCGATTCTGATTCGTGAGGTTCCGGATGAGCATCCTGATCGGTTGCGACGCTGGCAGGAGCTTGGATTGATGCCCGGTGCGATTGCAGTGATGGTGGGGCATCAGCCGCTTGATGATCTGTATGAGTTGCGCATTGGAAAAAATACCTTGCGATTGGGACGAGAAGGGTTGCTGGGTATACTCGGTGAGCAAACAGGAGAGGAGTGATGCTGGAAGTCGAGATGAAGTTTCCTGTGACTGATCTAGCCGCCACGCTGGCACAGATTGCAAGGCTGGGCTTTCAGGCGACATTGACCCGTAACGAGGAAGATCGTTACTACAATGCTCCGGACCGTGACTTCGCCATAACTGATGAAGCTCTACGGATTCGACAGGTCGGAGACGCTTGTCGATTGACGTACAAAGGTCCGAAACTCGGACTGCATGGCAAGATTCGTAAAGAACACGAAGTGGATCTCACCGTTGGTTCTGCACAGATGATGCATAAGATTCTGCTCGATCTTCGTTATCAGCCTTCCATCGAAGTAAAGAAACTGCGAACGTTTTATCACCATGTGGCACAAAAGGATATCGAAGTTTCCCTGGATGAAGTGAAAGGTCTCGGCACATTCATCGAACTGGAATTGAAAGTGCCCGAAGGTGATCAAGCCGAGGCCTTGATATGCCTGCAGGCGCTTGCGACAGCGCTGGGTTTGCCTGGCGAAGAGCGGCGGTCCTACCTGGAATTATTGCTGGCCAAGCCTGCCGGAAGTACTGACAGCGGTGGCAAGAAATAACAAGACGGATTATATGACTATGGATATGAGTGCTTACGTCATTCATGCTCGTGCCTGCCATCAGATACCATGACCTCTAATTTCAAAATCGAAGGCAGAAATTCTTCGCTTACATCGCTGAAGCTGGCTAAGGCTCTGGCGGGCATCACCACGATATCGATGGAAGATATCTTCCCTTTTACTTTTCGAAAGGCCTCGCGTATCCAGCGTCGGTAGCGGTTTCGCACTACTGCATTGCCCCAGCGTTTACTGACAATGCGGCCAAGTCGCGGCCGACCAACATTATTCATGCAGCCAAAGATCAGAAGATTGGGGCCACGGACTTTGCACTGGCGTTTGAGTACTCGTTCGTAATCAACACAAGAACGCAAACGATCTTCAGGTTGATAGCGATAATTCGGCATAGATGACGCCACACATTGCTGCGATGTCAATTCCTTAAAACAGTGCAACTTGGATGTCCATTCTTGCGGCGAAGCAGCATGCCGCTAGCTATGAATTCAGCTTCCATCCTAGACTCGACCGTGGAGTCAGCGGTTCGAGTTTTCCCAGTTCTTCCAGCAATTTCCGGGTTTTGTCGCCTGATTGCTTAGGCAGGACGATCTTTACTTCGCAAAACTGGTCACCTCGACCTTCTTTACCGGCAAGCCCCATGCCTCGGATACGAAGCCGTTGACCGCTCGAGGTTCCCGGGGGGATTGTGATTGTAACTGTGCCTTCGAGTGTCGGGACATCAACCTTGCAGCCGAGCCCTGCTTCGGTAACGGTGAGGGGGACATCCAGAATGATATTCTGGCCATCACGCCGAAAGTAGTCGTGAGGACGGATATGAACAGTCACGTATAGGTCGCCGCCGTTTTCGCCTTGTCCCCGAACGCGAAGCTTCTTGCCATCAGGAAAGCCAGCGGGAACATCTACTTTCAGTTTGCCCAGATCTACTGAGCCGCCTTTGGCAGCGGTCAGGAAGTCGACGGTCACTGCCTGTTCGAGATCCTGGGGCATCTTGCGTGCTCGTCCCCGATTACGCTTGTTCCCGGGAGCTTGGCCGGTTGTATTGAAGTCGAACCCGCCTCCCATCATCTGTTCAAAGATGGACTGGAATGCGGAGGGATCGATGTTCTGGTAGCTACCACCACCACCAGTACTCCACTGGCCACCGGGGTAACCTGCTCCCCCTTGTCCCATGTGCTCGAAATTAGGGCCGAACTGATCGTACTGCTCCTTTTTCTTCTTGTCACCCAGCACATCGTAGGCCTGCTGGATTTCCTTGAAGCGTTCTGCTGCTGCCTTATCCCCCGGGTTGCGATCGGGGTGGAACTGCCGAGCAAGCTTGCGGTACGCGGACTTGATGTCGCCCTCGGAGGCAGTACGAGCTACTCCCAGGGATTCGTAGTAATCTTTTGCCATGTCTTGGTCTTTATCCTTCAATCGCGATCCCACTTGGGATCCTGCTGTCTCACTCCACTTCTCTGGTATTATTCTACTGCGCGTACAGGATAGCAACCTGCGAAGAAGTTTCTTGCAGGTCGATGAGACCACTAGTATGGCTGGCCTTCTGTAACAGAGATTCTACTATCTGACGTTCATCGGCCAGCAAAGTCGCCTGCTGCTGAGGTAGTGCATGAGTGGCAAGGTGGAACCTCTGTATCAGGTCACTCACAAGGCTTTTCCGTATCACCGGGGCCAGTTTGTTCCATCTGACAGGTACCAGCCAGCGGTAAACGAAATAAAGAACGACCATCGCCAGCGCTGCGGCGATCAGTGGCAGCAGGATGAGGTCAGTTACCGAGACGAAAGCGGTACCGTAGATCTTTGCATACATCTGCCAGGTAAAGACGACGACCAGAATCGTCAGTGGGAGAGCGTTACCAAGCCAGGTCCATACCCAGGAGTAACGGACACGCCAGCATGTGGGGTTGGCAAATATCTGTTCCGCCTGGGTAACAGCCTGCTTGAGCGAAGCCGAGTAGGTGCTCTCGCTTATACCCTGCAACTGTGCATGCAGGTCGTTAAACAACTGATATGTTGGTAATTTGAGATCGTCTGCTTTGGCAACGAGTCTGTCAGCCAGGGCAGCATTGCGGGCACGGAGAGATTGACGCCAGGCTGTCTCCGCCGCTTGTTGTGCGATGGCTGTCAGATTGCTGACTGGAATGGCATCAGTGGTATTTATCTGGGCTAGCCTGGATTTGAAGAAACCAGCCCGGCCAAGAGTTAAGAGACTGACAAATGTACCCATTAATCCGCTGAAGGGGTGACCCATCTGGGTGATAAAGCGGCGTTCGATGGAGTATTGCTGAGAAAGAAGTGGGGCCAGTAGGGAATCAGCTTGAGTCTGCACCTCGTCTTGCAAGGTTATTTGCCAGGCACGGTTCGTTGCCTGAGCTGCCGCTGCAACATCGGGTGGCTGTGCTTCTAGCAGGTTTTTCTGGAGTTGTGCCAGTAATTGATGGATTCCTTTGCTGCGAATAGCAGCCATCTCACGCTGGCTCAGCCCTTGTTCGAGCCATTCCTTGAGGGCAAGAAATTGTTCGCCGGCAGGTAATGGTGCAGGGTTTGCCTTCAGCCAGTGCTGGGCACAGACTCGAAAGAGCAGGGGTTGCTGAAAGCCTGCGGCCGATAAGTCGCGTAGGAGATCCTCATCAGGAAGGACCCCGGTGGCATGTTGTGCCAGACAGCGATCCCATTTATTGAGTACAAACGCAAATGCGCGCCGATCCTTGTGCTTGAGAAAAAGCTCCCAACCCTGCTGATCGTGATACTTTTCCTGAGAGCCGACGTAGAGCACGACATCGGCACAGGGGAGCACTGCTTCAAGTCGCTCACGGTGAATTGTTTCATTACTGTCCAGATCAGGAGTATCAACCAGCACCTTGTATTCGAATCCTGACTGGTGATGGCGAATGATACGGCACTGTCTTAGCTTAGCATCAAGTCGATTGATATCAAAGGCTTCATGCAGGTAGACCACTGGTTCGCGGGTAGTGGGTCGAGTAAAAGCGGCTTCTGCGATCGTTCCGCCGGCGAGGGCATTGAGCAGGGTCGACTTACCCACACCGGTACCACCCATCAGCATGATGATAAGGCAAGGTCGCTCGGCCAGAAGTTCCTTGTGTTGCTTCGCCAAGTCGTCGGCTTGCTTGAGTAGTCGTGACTTGGACTCGTCCTTCAGCGGCCAGCGAAGATGACGATCAAGCCACTGTCGTAGTGGGGCTTCCAGTTCAGGTAGTGCTTTTGTGAGCTGGTCGAGGCTGCTACTCATGTCGCCTCCCCGGCACATTGTTCGAGCTCGCGTTGAATTGACGATAGCGCGGTAGGCACTCGCTCAACAATGCCTTGTAGATGGGGCAATTCAGGGACAAGTGAATCGGGCCAGTGGCGAAGTTGCTCCGCCATTGGTTGTGAGAGCGACTGTGTAAAGAGCGACATGAGACGGGTTCGGGCTTTCTCTCGCTGGGCATCGATATACTGTTTCCCAAGAGCCTCAGTGACAGCCTGGGTCAGTGAAGCAACAACGGGTACAAGTACTGCATCCAGTAGCAAATGGGTGCCAGCAGTGACAATGACTCCGGTCAGGCTTGCAGCTTCCACGCTGAATTTTAGACCACGAAGCGTGTTGAGGGCAGTTGGGCTTTTCTCGAGTTCTTCGTAGATGGCTTTGGCGATGGTATCTGACTCTTTGGCCTGCAGTTCAACGAAACAGGCGAGTTGCTTCTGGAAGCTTGTTGTTAGCTGTTGGTCTATTCCCTGCTGGTAAGCTTCCCGCAATGCCTTCCACACTGGCTGGTTGGCATCCTGGGCAAGTAGTTCTCGCCGCAGTTGATCGAGCCAGCCCTGGAAGCCGGCGGATATCACTTGCTGCATGCTGACGGTTACCGCGTCAGGTTTCTTGATCCACGATTTCACCCAGCGGTATGGTGAACGCAAAACATACATAGCCTTGCTGATGTACTGGCCCACTCCTGGTAGCTCAAGCAACTCCATCAGCCGGATCATGGCGACAGCAAACTGGGGAAATTGTTCGCCGGAGAGCTGTTCACTCAGGAACCGTTGCTCGAAAGTCACCTGGCCGTCGTTAACCCACCTTTTCCATTGAGCTACAGCATTAAGATCGTGTCGGGCCGGGGCGAGGAGGGTTTCCTGAAACTGATTAAGAAATCGGACAGCTCGGGTGGCAGAATCATGTCTTGTTTTGTGAGGTTTCTTCAGCCACCAGTGGACCGGCTCCAGTAATCGATGCCGATGTGGGCTGGCAGCGCCAGCCGGGTCTGCTTGCTCAGCTGCAGTCAACGTCGGCAATGCAACTATAGCCGAGACACCAGAGCATTCAGGTATGCGTGCGATAACATGTTCACGGAAGTGCTTGAGCAGTGGTTCGGCTTGCTCAGGTTGCATTTTGGTCAGGCAGGCAATGACAGGCTTGCCAGCCTGCAGCATGTATTGCAAGTACTGGGTAGGCCAGGCATCGTTATAACGCTCATCAGATGCGACATAGATAACTAGATCAGCCAATCCAATGGTCTCAACTAACCGAGTCTGGTACTGATTGGCTTTCCACGTCGTCATATCGGGACAGTCCCAGACAACTGCCATTTGCAGCGGCTCATTCTCCGCAGTGACCTGCCCCACCAGGCGAACCTGGTAGACATCTTCATCACGGTCAGAGCTGACTGGGCCGGGGATGGAGACTAATGGCCCGAGAATGCCCTGTTGCAATTGGGTACTAAATTCACTGCCTGCGGCGACATAGGCCACGGGGTGTCGAGTGAAGCCAGCCTGAGGATTCGCTTCTGCAATGGCGCGACCAATAAGGAAGTTGGCAACGGTGCTCTTACCGGTACCAGCACCGCCGACGACGGCAATGTGCAAGGGCAGGGCAGGGCGATTAGCGAGTAAGGGGCCTACATGATTGCGAAGCAATGCTGCAGCCAGACGCAACGGGACAACTGCCTGCTCCAACTCGACACGTTCATGTGAGTACCGTTCCAGCCAGGAGAGATCAGTTGCCAGACCAGTGGTTGTTTCAAGGGTGGACTGGCTCATTGAGCGTGGGCTATCCAGGGGGTTGGAGTAGTGATGGGCCGGTCAGGGCGGAATGGTGTCATGTCCTGCACCGTTGGTTTGCCGAGCAACATATCACGCATGAGCACGCCTGTCATGATCGATAATTGTAAACCTGATCGGAAGTGGCCGGCTGCAACGAAAAGATTGGTGTAGCCGGGCACCATGCCGAGATAAGGACGTCCATCGGGCGAACCCGGTCGCAGGCCAGCCCAGTGCTTTTCCAGCGATGCAGTGGCCAGGACAGGTATCGTACGTGTAGCCAGTTGACGCAGATGGTCGTGCACCTGGGTGGTCGGAGTCTTGTCGAATCCGACGTCTTCTTCGGTGGAGCCGATGAGTATGCGACCATCTTGCCGAGGCACGAGGTATTGGTGGCCCATGAGGAGGATGTGCTTCAAAATAGGTTTTATCGGAGCCACTAGTGCTATTTGCCCCCGAATCGGCTTGATGGCAGGTTGCCAGCCGAGTTCTGCAAGAATACCTGTGGTCCAAGTGCCTGCGGCGATCACGGTCTTCTCTGCGAAATGCGTTTGCGAGGGAGTGCGAATACCAGTGATTCGTTCGGCATCTCGTTCTATTGATAAAACAGGTTCATTTGGGAATAGGGATACGCCTTTGACTTCACAAGCAGCGATCAGGGCCTGGAGGTGCCAGGGGTTACGTATCTGGGAGACGCCGGGGAAGTAGACGCCGCCGGGGAGTTCGGGTGAGAGTTCGGGTTCCATTGCCAGCAACTGCTCGGCGCTCAGTACTTCACAGGTCAGCCCTTCGCCCTTTTCGACAGTAGCAAGCTGTTCAAGTCGCTTCTTTTCAAGCTGATCAGCGTTGAGACGCAGTTCGATGCCGCCACAATTCCAGTAACCATTGTCAATGCCTGTCAGGCTTTTGAGCTCTGCGGAGAAATCAGGAAAGAAGGAGACCGCCTGGGCGCGTAGTTTGCCCATTGGCGACTTGGCCCGTCGCGGATTACCTGCGGGAAGAATGCCCGCCCCGGCCCACGAGGCTTCGCGACCCATGTCATCCTTATCGATCACGGAAACACGGACCTTCTCCTTGGCAAGGAGATAGGCGAGGGTCAGGCCAATCACGCCGCCACCGACGATGCAAATCTCTGGGGAACGCATGAAGGTGTTGTACTACTTTTTGATGGTCAGGAATCCTTCATTGCACACGTGGCATTTCATCAACTCGCGGCTAATCTAATGATATGAGAGCCGAAATCGGTAACATCCTGCCCTTGAACGAAAGCATGGACTGGGAAGAATTCGCCTGCAACCCTTCGTCGACTCCATGGGACGACCATCTCACGTTCGATTTGACAATTGGACCCGTTGGTACACAAGTGCGCGAGATCTTTGAGTTGACTGTTGCAACCTATATCGCGTCCTGTCGTTTGCAAGGCAAAGGCCGTCACTTCAAAGGGATTATTGTTGAATCATTCGAACCTGAACTTGTCCGCAAGGCAATCCTAGATCATGTTGAATCGTTCGAAAGTGATACCTGGCATGGGCTGGTCGATCAGTTGCGAAAAACAATGGAATGGGAGTTCGAAGGGATGCAACCCATCAGTCCCCACAATGAAAAAAGGTCAGGGGTGTAGATACTCACCCCTGACCTCTACTTGTTTGCGGCTTGCTCAAGCGCAACCCGTCGGTGGCATTAAGCCAGCCGCCTCTGGTTACCATGACTCAAGAGTCACCTCCTTTCGACTAGACCTCCCCACCCAGCAGGGGTACCAGTCCTCTGCCTGCAGGCTCTAGTTAATCACACGACGTCCGTGTGACGTCTGTATGAACCATACCCATGAGACAAATTCATGTCAATTTCGGTTCTACCATTTTGTGGGCGATTGTTTCTCAAACATCACAGATCTGGAACGCCTGTGCCAGCGATTTCATCGGATCGCGCTTGGGGATGAATTCCTGTGCCAGGTAACCATCATAGCCAGTTTTCAGAATCGCCTGGCAGATGGCAGGGTAGTTGAGTTCCTGCGTTTCATCAATCTCGGCACGGCCGGGTACTCCCCCTGTATGGTAGTGGCCGATGTAGTCCTTGTACTTGCGGATGGTGTGGATGACATCACCTTCCATGATCTGCATGTGATAGATATCGTAAAGGAGCTTGAAGCGAGGCGAGCCAAGAGCTTTGCACAGTTTCACTCCCCATTCAGTCTTGTCGTACATGTAGTCTTTGTGATCATGCTTGCTGTTCAGCCCTTCCATGATGATGTTGACTTTCTTCTCTTCTGCGTAACCGACGATCTGCTTGAGGGCTTTGGCACAGACTTCGATGCCTTCTTCGTCGCTGACAGTCTGTCCCTTAATGGTTCGGTTTCCTGACATGCAGATGACTCCACGACAGCCTTCCGTTGCTGCGAAGTCGATACGTTCACGGAGGTCTTTCAGGATCTTGGCGTGGTTGGCTTCACGATTCAAGCCATTGGTGATGTCCGCTCCACCAATCAGAGCACAGGTAAGTCCGAACTTCTTCACTTTGAGAATATCGGGTGGCAAAAGCAATTCGATGGATTTGTATCCTAGCCTTACAGCTTCTTCGGCAAGGGCTTCTAGCGAAGTCTTGCCATAGCACCACTTGCAGATGGACTGCTTGAGGTTGCCTTTGGGTTCGTAGCCAGCCTGGGCTGGTGGGTAGAATGAGGCTGTAGCAACAGCAGTAGCGGTGGTGGTGAGGACAGATCGGCGGGAGGGAAGCATGGCAATTATCCAGGAGTGAGGAGGATGGCTGCATCATAATGCAAAGACTGTAGAATGCCAGTGGCAGCGTAACAATCAATAAGGTCGGGTGTATATGCCACTCTTTGGTGCACATATGTCGGCGGCAGGCGGTCCTGACCAGGCGCTCTTGGCAGCAAAGAGTTTTGGCATGGACGCATGTCAGCTCTTCACCAAAAACAACAAACAGTGGAGCGGTCCACCACTCACTGATGAGACTGTGCGGCTCTTCCTTAAGACCCGCAAGGAATTGGGAATTCTGTCGGCGGTCTCGCATGCTTCGTACCTGATTAATCTTGCAACAAAGAACGAAATCCTCTGGGAAAAATCGGTCGCTGCACTCGTTGATGAACTCGACAGAGCGAATCGTCTCAAGCTTGAATATGTGGTCGTTCATCCCGGAGCAGCCAGTGATGACGACGAAGAAACAGCACTGAAACGTGTGGCAGCGGCTGTGGATGTAGTTGTAAGTACGGTACCGAAGCTGAAGACGATGTTGCTCCTGGAGACGACCGCGGGGCAGGGGAAGAGTGTCGGGCACAAGTTCTCTCAGCTTGGCGGCATCCTGAAACGAGCGAAGAAGCGGAGCAAGGTGGGAGTGTGCCTGGATACCTGTCACGTCTTTGCAGCCGGGTATGCCTTGTCGCCCAGGACCGATTATGAGAAGACAATGCAGGAGTTTGATGATGAAATCGGTTTGGACAAACTCAAAATGCTGCACGTCAATGATAGTGTGAAAGGGCTGGGATGCAGGGTTGATCGGCATGCGGCTTTATTACATGGGTCGATCGGCCGGGAGGGTCTGGTGAACATCCTCAGTGATATGCGACTCAGGGATTTGCCCATGCTGCTGGAGACGCCCAAAGGGACTGCACCCTCGGGTGAGGAATGGGATGCCATCAATATGAAGGTGATTCGAGAGTTGAGTGGGGGTCGTTAGCAAGAGCCGATTCTGGCCCGAAGGTGTGTGAGAGGCACCAGCATCATCGCATCGGGCGGGTATGCTTGATTGTTATCGAAGATCATCAAGCTCCTTAGGTATGGTACCCTGCCAGAGAATGTAGGGACCAAGCTTTCCCAGTGTCTCTCTGCCGTAGACACAGTCGAGATGCCCATCAGCAAAGACCAGCCAGAATCGCCGATTCCCTTCACCAGGTTCTCTGTTAACGTCCCGACCACGAAACAATGCATTCAGCATCCCTGGCGACTGACGCACAACCCGGCCTAACTCCAAGGGTTTGCCCTCGGTAAACACCAGATCAGCAGGCTTGGTCCAGGGGACAGCGTTTTGAGCGATACCGGCAATAATCGTACTACCCAGACGCCCCGCTGCTTTAAGCTGCGGTATCGTTGCCACAGTATGTGTTTCAAAGACGGCCCCGGGGCCTACGAATAATTGATAGAAGGTGCCGCCATGGGGGGCTTGTTGTCCATATCCAGGCAAGCGATAACACTCGGGCATCTGTGGTAAGAGCTTTATGTTGTGCGGGCTATCCCATGGCTCATCCAAATGAAACTTGTGATACAGCACTTCTTGGTCGAGGTAGGGTAGCAAATGTACACGCCAACTTAATAGTGGTTCCCCAGTTGCAGATCTATTGGCTACTTCCGGAAACCGTTGATGGTCTTCATGCCAATTGTGCATGGCAATGACAATCGTTCTCAACTTGGTACCAGCATGTGAACTAGAAGCATTAACCGCAACAAGGGAGCAAACTATCAGGACGGGAGTGTAAAGGAAGAAACCAATGATTAGCAGAAGCAATACGCCAACGATCATGCCGATTATCTTCACTACGATTTGCTTGGGTTCCTTCGACCAACGTATTACGATTTTGATCAGAATGGCCACCAGGAGGCTGAAAACGCCAACATCAATCGCCAGCACCGGATCGAAATAGCCGGTGATCAAGATAAGGGCGGCAAAGCACACCACTGCCAATGTGTTCCGCTGCTGAGAGATCATACGTCTGTTTATAGCAGAGAGAACAATGAAACACCCTGCAAATCTCTCCTTGCTCTTGATTCGGGATAGGTATAATAGACCTTAACACGATCTTCACAATCTGCGCAATGAAACCTTCGCATGCATCCAGATAATGGATATTGAACGATGCACTCCGCCAGGAAGGTTTGATGGGGCCCGCCAGCAGTACATTTTCCGGCTACCGTCGCCAACGCAAGACACGTTTATCCGTTCGTTTCGGCGAAGCAGGCTCGCGATTGCTCATTTCCCTAGGGGGAATCGGCACTATTATTGCCATCGTGTTAGTCTGCGTGTTCCTGGTTTGGGTAGCTGTTCCACTCTTCTTTAATGCTCAGGCCGAACCGAAAGCATTCGCAATCAAGCCAAGCGCTGCCGAACAACCATTACTATGGGGAATGGATAGTGAACAGTATCTTGGATGGTCGTTGCTGGCGGATGGCACTCTGGTCAGTTATCGCATCGACACTGGAGAGAAAGTTCACAGCGAAGTCATTAACAAAGACAGCAAGATCAGTGCGTGGTCGCCTCCCAGTCGTCATGATCAACTCGCATTGGGATTTGCCGATGGCACATTGCGTCTTGCACGTATTGTATTCGACACCCAACTCTTAACAGAGCAAGCAGTTCCGTCTGAACTCAAAGCCAAGGCTGCTCCTGCACAACAGGACAGGGATGGCAAGCTTTACATCAAAAATATCGGGAACAGTTATTCTTCACTACAGGTCAAACTGACACTCGAAGCTTCAGTGCCACTATCACCCGGTCGTGCAATTCGATGCGTTGATCTTTCAGTAAGGACTAATGGTACTGTCGTTTGCTCAGTCAGTGAGGATGGAATACTCCGTGTCAGCGAGGTCACAGAAAAGAAAAACCTCATCACAGGCAAAGTAACAAGGGAACTCTCAGGTGGAGAGTTAGCCTTGCCTGCCAAAGCCATGGGGTTGCCTTCCTATTCTCTATTCAATGGTGTGGGTGACAACGTATTCCTCATCTGGAAAACTGGTGAATTGCAGCGTGTTAATACCAGGAAAATGGAAGCACCAGTTCTAGTCGAATCGGTTCGATTGACCGACGAAAACGTGTCCATCACAGCAGTGCAGTTCATGATTGGAAAAACATCATTGCTTGTGGGCGACAGCAGTGGCCGAGTTCGTAGCTGGTTTCGAACCAGGCCAGCAGGCTATACCCAAGGCGATGCTACCAGACTGGAAGCTGCCCACGAATTAGGGGCTGGACAAAGTGCCGTCACGGCGTTGGCAACTTCAGCACGTTCACACTTGATGGCTGCAGGTTACAAGGATGGCACGATCGCCATTATGAATGTTACTAATGAACTCAAGCTCCTGGGGCTGACGATGCCGAACGGTGAGCAGCCCCAGCAACTTGCCTTTGCACCGAAGGAAGATGGTCTTTACGCACGTGGCTCTGGTGGCATGACAGCGTGGAATCTGCACCTGGGACATCCTGAAGCTTCATTTCGATCCTACTTGAGGCCCATCTGGTATGAAGGTTATGCTGGGCCTGCTCATGTTTGGCAATCGACCAGCGGCGATGATGCGTTCGAGCCCAAATTTGGCCTTTGGCCACTAATCTTCGGGACGATAAAGGCAACGCTCTATTCATTGCTCATCGGTGTTCCCCTGGCGCTCTGTGCAGCTGTATATTCCCGGGAATTCCTCCATGCCAAAGTCCGTGCAGTTGTAAAGCCTACTATTGAAATCATGGCGAGCCTGCCGAGTGTTGTACTGGGCTTTCTCGGAGCTCTGGTTGTCGCTCCTTTTGTTGAAAGTGTGATTTCTGCAATTATCACCGGGCTGATTCTTGTGCCATTGAGCTACGCTCTGGCTGGATTTCTGTGGCATACATTACCACAGAAACTGCAAAGAATGCTTTCTAGTCAGAGAATCATATTCATTGTTGCTGTCTTGCCTTTGTCAATATTCATGGCGGTCGGGGCCTCGCCTTACATTGACCAATGGCTTTTTGGCAGCAGCTTCAAAAACTGGCTCCGAGGAACAGATTACCCGGGAAGCGGATGGTTCCTTTTGCTTCTGCCTTTTACTGTTGTGCTTACTGTGATCTTGATGAATAACGTTGTTAATCCCTTGTTTCGTCAAATAAGCAGAAACATCAGTGCTTCTCGCGAATCATACTTAAATTTGGTCCGGTTCCTGCTTGGTCTCGTATTTTCCCTGGGACTTGCCTGGCTTCTTGGACATGTACTGGGGATGGTCATTGATCCCCGGTCGAGCATCTTCGGCAAATACGATCAGAAGAACGCATTGGTGGTAGGCCTTATGATGGGTTTTGCCATTATCCCCATCATTTACACGTTGGCAGAGGATGCTCTTTCGTCAGTGCCTGATCACTTGCGATCCGCTTCGCTGGGTTGTGGTGCAACCACTTGGCAAACGGCATCCCGTATTGTTCTGCCAACAGCGATGGGTGGCATATTCTCAGCAATCATGGTCGGCTTGGGGCGAGCAGTTGGTGAGACCATGATTGTTCTAATGGCGGCAGGGAATGTTCCTGTACTGGACATGAATCTCTTTAACGGTTTCCGCACTCTCTCGGCGAATATCGCTGTTGAATTGCCTGAGGCAGTTCAAGGTAGCACGCATTATCGAACTCTCTTCCTCACCGCTTTGACCCTGTTCCTCTTTACGTTCATCCTGAACACGCTGGCGGAATCGCTACGACAGCGATTCCGCAAGAGGGCCTTTGAGCTATGAGTGTGCCTGCAAGGTCATCGGTGGAAAGCTCATCGACACTGCCTATCCTGGGCTCAGTCGTCAGCCGGCGTTCCGGCGCGCTGCGGACATCGCAACTGGCATATGGACAGCCGTGGGTTTGGCTGTTTGGCGGTACGCTGGTGATCTGTCTGGTAATGATTCTTGGGTTACTCTTTATCATCCTGCGTTATGGGCTGCCTACGTTTTGGCCTAAGCCAGTGGTAGCCATTACCAGCCTGGCCGGTGGCAAAGTCATGGGTGAATTGGTGCGATCGGATCGTTTTATACCGGGCAAGGAAGTGGTTGAAAAACTTCCAGCAGCGTTGCAGGCTTCAGCACGCCAGTACATCGAGCAACATGATGGTAATGCGGAGCGAGAGTTAATCAAGATCGGCAATTTTGAATTGACGCAGACCCATCATGTATGGATCAGCGATTTCGAAGTGGCCTCGAGAGAATACCCAGCATGGGCTATTCTACTCGAACGATCCGAAAACCAGAGCAGGTTCTATGGCCTGCTCCAGCAGTTTCTGACTGATGGTAAACCTACTGCGGATTCTCCAGAGTCGGCATGGGCGAGTTACCAAGAGCATCATGCAGCCATCCGGGCGATGGTGCACCAGAGTGAGCACCTCCAGAAGCATGCAATTGGCTTACTAAACAGCAAGATAAAAGCTGCAGACACCAATGCCCGCGAGCAGGAAATTCGATTTGGCAAAGAGAGTGCGCAGTATCAGGCTGCCATGGAAAAATGGAATTCGGTAGTGAAACAAGTCAAGCCGGAGCAGGACAGGCTCAATAACGAAATTGCCGAACTTAACAAATCCAGCCGAAAATACTCGCTGAAGTTGTTGACTTACGATGGCAAAACCAAGGAAGTGAATCTGAACGAGATCGTTCGAGGGTATCCAGCAAATCAACTGAGTCTGAGTGATAAGTGGGGTATTTACCTGAGCAGGTGGGGAGAGTTCATTGCCGATGATCCGCGCAATTCCAATACCGAAGGAGGTATCTTCCCTTGCATCTGGGGTACGCTGGCCATGACCATTATCATGACGTTGTTCGTTGTGCCTTTTGGTGTGCTGGCAGCCCTGTACTTGAGGGAGTATGCCAAACCTGGAATGCTGGTGAGCACCATTCGCATTGCTGTAAATAATCTGGCAGGTGTGCCCAGCATTGTCTTCGGTGTATTTGGGTTGGGTTTCTTCTGCTATTTCCTGGGTGGTACCATCGATCAGATATTTTACCCTGCTAGCAAAGTATTGGGGCCAACCTTTGGCACTGGTGGATTGCTGTGGGCCTCGCTGACATTGGCGCTCCTGACCGTGCCTGTAGTCATAGTTGCAACTGAGGAAGCTCTGGCGGCGGTGCCTCGCTCTATGCGTGAGGGTTCCTACGCTTGTGGAGCCAGCAAATGGCAGACTATCTGGAGAATTGTACTGCCTCGTGCGATGCCCGGAATCTTGACAGGCACCATCCTGGCAATGGCTCGCGGTGCTGGCGAAGTTGCACCGTTAATGCTTGTTGGGGCCATGAAGATCGCTCCGGAATTGCCAATTGATACCGTCTTTCCCTATGTGCATCCAGAGCGTAGCTTCATGCACCTGGGTTTTCATATTTACGACGTCGGGTTTCAAAGTCCTGACAGTGAAGCAGCGAAGCCGATGGTGTTCACCACGACTCTGCTTCTCATCGTACTCATTGCGCTGCTGAATATCTCGGCGATGTGGTTGCGCAACCGACTGCGACGCAAATACCTGGTCAGCCAGTTCTAAAGGATGTTGTATGACGATTGCTCTGGCACCCTCGCCTCCTCCAAAGGTCACCAGTTCAGGTACGAAACTGGTTACAGGTCGTATTCAGGCGATCGTTAATGGAGAGAAGATTGAAACGACAGTGCATCCTGAACTGCAGAGAGAAGAAATTGTGCTGCAGATTCAGAATTTCAATCTCTTCTATGGAGAGAAGCAGGCACTGCATGGTATTTCACTGGGTATTCCCCGGGGCAAGATCACCGCGCTTATTGGTCCGTCAGGCTGTGGCAAATCGACTTTGCTCCGATCAGTCAATCGCTTGAACGATCTGGTACCCAATGTCCGCATTGAAGGAGACATGAAACTGAACGGAGATTCGGTGTTTCATCGTTCCGTCGACGTAATTGAGTTGCGTAAGAGAATGGGTATGGTGTTCCAGAAACCCAACCCGTTCCCAATGTCTATTTTTGAGAATGTGATCTACCCGCTGCGGATAGATGGCGAACGAAACAAGAAGATTCTGGCAGAGGTGTGCGAAAAGAGCCTTCGTGGTGCTGCGTTGTGGGACGAGGTCAAGGATCGCTTGCACGAGAGTGGACTGGCATTGTCAGGTGGTCAGCAGCAGCGTCTTTGTATCGCACGTGCTATCGCTGCTGATCCTGAAGTATTGCTGTTGGATGAGCCTTGCTCAGCGCTGGATCCCATTGCGACGATCAAGGTTGAAGATCTGATGCAGCAGTTGCGCGGGCATTACACCATACTCATCGTCACCCACAATATGCACCAGGCGGCACGTACTTCCGATTACACGGCATTCATGTATCTGGGACGCGTCATTGAATTTGGCGTCACCAGCCGGATTTTCACGACACCACTGGTAGGAGACACAAACGATTACATTACTGGCCGGTTTGGATAGAAGTCGGGCATGGTTCAAGCTGCTTGCAGAGTTTCGATGTCGATATCACGCCATACCGGATTGTGCTTGAAATTGAACTGCATTCAAGACATACTGCGTGCAAATGCTCATGAAATTGCCCGTCACGCAACTATTGCAAGGCCTGGTGGAACTCGTTTATCCACGAGTATGCCTATTGTGTTCAGCGACTTGCAATACAACATGCTTTTGTGACCGTTGCGACAAGCAGATGCAGCCTGTGGGCTTTCCATGCCCGCGTTGTGCGATGTGGCTGCCTACGATGCCTTCAAATGCAGTGAATTGTCCGCATTGCCAGAACGAAGAGTTTACTTTTTCCAGTACGTATTCACTGGGTCCGTATGAGCGCGCATTGCGGACTGCAGTTCTGCTGATGAAAGACCAGCGGAATGAGGCACTAGCTCATCACATGGGTAAGCGTCTGGCAGTACTGGTTCCATCGACAAGCGATGTTGCAGCTGTGGTGCCTGTGCCGTTGCATTGGACCAGACGTCTCTGGCGTGGATACAACCAATCGGCCACACTGGCGTATGCATTGGCAAATACCTGCAAGTTGCCCATTTCTTTTCACTGGTTATGGCGACGTTTGCAAACACCCATGCAGGTTTCGGTGACACCGATCCAGCGGCGTAAGAACTTGTTATCTGCCATGAAGGCGAGATTACCCGGCAGTTTGAAAGGGAAAACGATCTTGCTGGTGGATGATGTCATGACCACGGGGGCAACAGCAGAAGCATGCACACGTGCACTACTCGATGCAGGAGCGGGAAGTGTTTTTGTCGTCGTTGTGGCTAGAGCGGTTGGTCACTAACAACTGTTGAACTTCCTACATTGATGATAATCTCTTTCAGGGTGACCGTATGATTCGTCCTGCCACTCCAGCCGATTTGCCAATTATTGCCCAGCTTATTCGTGAACTGGCGGAATACGAGAAGTTGGCTCACGAAGTGGTGTTTACGCAAGAGAAGCTGCATGAGTATCTTTTTGGTAATCGTCCCTATGCAGAAGTGTTAATTGCGGAAGAAAGCGAGGCCGTGGGCTTTGCTTTGTTCTTTCATGACTTCTCAACATTTCTAGGGCAACCGGGCATCTACCTTGAAGACCTATTCGTCAAGCCGTCAGCACGAGGAAAGGGGTATGGCAAAGCACTACTCGAAGCTTTGGCAAAATTAGCTGTGCAACGAGGGTGCGGCCGATTGGAATGGGCCGTACTGGATTGGAATACGCCTGCCATTGGTTTCTACGAATCTCTTGGGGCCAGGCCAAACACCGAATGGACGGTATATCGTTTAACCGGAACTGCTTTGCAAAAACTAGGGAATGTATCCTGAACCGTTAGTCTGCATTTTCTGCTCGGTCTTTACATGACTAAACGGTATGCTGGAGATCTGCTGATCCACATTGAAATACATGACTCAGCACACAGGATTTCTTCATGCTGGGCCCCGTATTCGCAGCAGATCTCCGAAGCCATACTCGACGTCCGCGGGTGATCATCCTGCGCATCTTGTTCGTTTCGGTTCTGCTTTGTCTTTTCATCCTTTGCTATGCCGGGCTGCCCGGGAGTTTGTCCAAGAAGCAAGCTTCCATCCTATCGGACTTCGCCAATCACTTCGTTTTTCTCTATATGCTGGGCCAGTTTGTATTTCTGCTACTTATTGGGCCGACCTATGTGGCTGGGGCGATAGCGGAAGAAAGGCAGCGAGGTACCCTCGATTTCCTTTTCTCTTCCAATCTGACCGATGCTGAAATTGTCTATGGCAAGTACTTTTCTCGTTTGGCATTACTCATGCAGTTTGTGCTGATCGGGTTACCGGTGCTGGCACTGGTGCAACTCATTGGAGGCGTATCCCTGGAGATGGTAGCCGGGATGTTCCTGGGAACACTCGGCTGTCTTGCATCACTGACAGCACTCACGTTACTGCTTTCGGTTGTTAGCAAGCATACCCGCTCAGCTCTTCTCCGTACGTTTATCGTCGTAGTCCTGGTGATGATTGTCTGGGTATTGCTCTGGCAGATGGTTAAATCACAGTCTACACCGAGACCATTTGCAGTACCTGCACGCTCGACGATTGAACCGATTATTGAGATTCTGATTTACCTGAATCCGCTTTATATCAGCATGAAACTCAGAGAGACGCTGGCCCTGACTGGTACCATCGAGGGCCTGCCGCTCCGCTGGTTTGGCATCTGCCTGCTGATTCATGTCTTTCTAGCTACCTTGCTTTTAGTCTGGGCCAAATCCATCGTTCGAACGCGATTCCTTCGTCAGATAGATCTGAGCGTGAAGCGAGACAGGATTGTACGTGCCTATCAAAAACCAGAGGTATGGGACAACTGGGCGCTTTACTGGAAGGAACGCTACGTTCAGGGGGGCGGATCCATACGACTCTTTGGCTGGGTGTATTGGCTAGAGAATCTGCTTCCCAACATGGCCGCGAGGAAGGTTGCCATCCCAGCCGTTCTGGCGGTCATGGTGCCCCTCATCGGCTACATGATTGAATTCGATATTTTTTCCAATCAGACCCTCATATCGATTGCAATCTGGCTAGCGTTTGGTTTGTTAATTGCTAGTTTTCTGGCCGCACTGATGCGCACGACGTCGGGAATTGCATCCGAAAAAGATCGCGATACCTGGGACGCTCTGGTTGCCAGCCCGGTGAAGATGGAAGACATCATGCTTTCCCGAGTATATGGTGGCCTGCTCAGCGCTCGCTGGCTGTTTGTAAGTGCTATCGTTTTGATGGCGATGTTGAGCTTCAGCCAGAAAGACCTGGTACGAATGCATCAAGTTCCCACATTGCTCAAAGTCTTGCTATTCTGCGTCGCCAATCTTGGCTACATGGTATTCTTCCTGGGGATTGGTGCATTCTTTTCAATGAACAGCAATTCTTCCATCCGCAATGTGATGAGTGTGTTGACCTTTTTAACGATGCTTAACCTGTTGCCAGTAATCTCCAGTATCTTTTTTGGATCGGGTAACTCAACGACTGCTCTTGTAGAAGTGCTCTTCTTTCTAACGAGTCCTGCGAGCATTCCTGTCATTCTTGGGTTGGGCTTCATCGCCATGTTGAGCATGGTTTGCTACTACAAGTTTCCCAAATTTCGTTGGCTTTATAACCTGGTCCTGTGGATGGGCAACATGCTGGCGATCAATGCTGTCCTGCTGCTCATCATCAGTGGATTTACTTTTGCTTTTGGTGGATACATTCCATTTGAGAAGATGGTGTTGTTCGTCGCACCGGTGATGCTTGACTTCTCGAATTATTCAACCTTTATCTTCCCAACACACGTAAGCTATTACCATTCCCATGACGATAGTGGCGTGATTCTGTTTCTGCTTAGCAGCAGCGTGTTATTCCTGATTATTGGCATACTGCTCTACTGGTGGGCCCTGGTTCGACTCAAACGCACGAGTGGCAGAGTTGAATATTCCAGCATTGCAGTGCGAGTCAGAAAACGCCAAACGACGGCAGGAGTTGCCTCACTGCCGTCGTCGTGATCCCATCCTTGGGATGATTTCGTCCCTGTAACCTGGTCCGTCACCGGCACGTTACATGTTGGCTCGCTTTTCATCGACAATGCCCTGGATGTGCTTGCCGAGCAGAGCGACATCGAAAGGCTTCTTGAAAGCGTCGTTGAAGCCCTGGGTCTTGAGGCTGTCGGGATTTGCTTCGTCTTCGAGAGCGAGAGCAAGGATCAGCGTCTCTTCATAGGCCTGATTGCGACGCAGGTTCTGGGCAATCTGAATGCCTTCGCTGCGGCCCATGGCGAGATCGATAATGATCGTGTCAGGGTGGAAGCTTTCGGCCTGGATGCCAGCTTCAAAACCGCTGTTGGCCACTTCGAATTTGAATTCTTCATCTTCGGTCAGGTGGTTCTTCATCTTGTCGATGAAGGCCTTTTCGGCACCGATGATGAGGATCTTGTGCCAGCCTTCTTCTTCCAGTTCTCCCAAAGGCATGCCATGCTCTTTGAGGAAGCGGATGAGGTTTTCACGTGGAATGCGGCGATCCTGGCTGCCGGGGATGCGATATCCACGGAGCCGACCGGAGTCAAACCATTTGGAAACGGTGCGTGGTGCCACCTTGCATATCTTGGCCACTTGCCCCGTGGTAAAGACCTTGCGCATTGTCTACACCTCGTGTTCGCTTGGGTTCTGCTCGAGCCTGTCGATCTGGTGCGGGAACCAGTATCACCGCTCGTCCCCAGGTGGAATGATGCTTTACTTGGGCGGAGCGGGTTCCGGCCAAGGGCTTTCATCTTCCCCGGGAAAGCACCCGTGCCCGGCTCACTCAACGTGCAACCGCGCAAGTAGGGCGCTTCGCTAGTTTTTTCGTCCAAACTCCCTGCTCACGATGAGAGAAAAACACTCAACTTAGCGGGTTTCTCTGGTTTGCCTTCCTTGGCAGGAATAACAAACTCGCAGCCGTTAAGGATCGGGACAGGTTCAGCAACTGGTCTACTTGTCCCTGTTCTTCTCATCACACAGCGCAGAGCGTTGTTTGATGGTTTCATCATCGAACCACATGGCACCGGTTCTTGAGGTCGCCCCCGTTCTGAGGGGCAGACTTATTGCAAGAGGAGTACCAACTGTGCGGGCTGTGACGGCAAAGACGGGTACAGGCTATTCAGACCGGCACGCGAGTACCATTCGACGTGGTTTGTCATGGAATGATTCAAGCATTGAATCTCAAACATCGACAAACGGCATTCCGCCAGGTGACCGGAGTCAGAACAATCATTGCCATGACGATTCCGATGCTATGTACCTGAGATCTGCCGGGCAATATCGGAAGGTATGGCCATGTACGGGGAATTTCTTGTCACACTTGCGGTCAAACGAATGCTCGGTTCAGTTTAATCAATCAATGTTTGAGCTTTGGTTACGGGTTGCGATTTGGCCAACTCGTGGAAGTCCCGGATCAAATACGACGTAACTGTACATCCTCCTGTCCTGCCTTGAAATAGCCATGATTTACCTGTCTGTCTGCATCGTCCGCATCTCGAAAAATCATAGAATTAGTGCATCAAATCACTCGCTAGCAAGGACTGTGTAATGGCTGAAGCCCCCCCGGTAGCTAACGGTCAAACCTACGACGAAAGTAACATCCAGGTTCTCAAGAACGCGGCCCACATCCGACAGAACCCGGGTATGTATATTGGTGGATCACAGGAAGCGGGTATGCATCACCTCTTCTATGAAGTGATTCACAACTCGATTGACGAAGCCATGGCAGGGCATTGTAAGTCCATTTCAACTACTATCCACGTCGATGGCAGCATCAGCATTGAAGACGATGGTCGTGGAATCCCAGTCAATATCCACCCGGAATACAATCGCCCTACGCTGGAACTCGTTATGTGCGAAGTCGGCGCGGGTGGTAAGTTTAATAAAGACAGTTACAAGATTTCCGGTGGCCTTCATGGGATGGGTGTGAAGGCAGTCAATGCCCTTTCCGAATGGACACGAGTGCAGGTCCGGCGCAACGGTAAGCTATATCAGCAGAATTATGAACGAGGCGTACCCATCACGACGGTAAAGGAACTCGGCCCAGCTGCGGATACTGGAACTAAAATCTCCTTTCGCCCCGATCCTGAGCCACCGTTTTTCCCTAACTGTGAATTCAACTACGATACTATCGAAAGCCGCTTGCGCGAGCTCGCATATCTGAATCCCGGGATCAAGATCACTCTGATTGACGAGCGTGTCGAAGGTCGCAGCGAGACATTTTACTCTGAAGGTGGAATCAACGATTATCTCGCCTGGATTAACCGTACGGAAGATCCTCTTCACCCCGCCATCTTTGTGTCTGATAGTAAGGATGGGGTCGAAGTACAGGTTTCAATGCAGTACATCAACGAAGAAACTGAGCGCATCCGAGGCTATTCGAATAACATTCACAACCCTGGTGGCGGAACACATATTTCCGGCCTGCGTACTGCTCTTACCCGCACCATTGGGGCGTATGCCAACAAGCAGAATATGGTAAAGGAATCCACCAATCTCCAGGGTGACGATTTCCGTGAAGGCCTGACTGCTATTGTCAATCTGCGTGCTCCGCACCCACAGTATAACAATCAAGCCAAGGAAAAGCTCACAACAACAGAGATTGAAGGTATCGTTGCCAGCATAGTCAGTGAAAAGCTGGGGCGTTTCCTTGAAGAGAATCCCCCTGTCGCCAAAAAGATCGTACAGAAGGTGCTGCTCGCAGCAGAGGCACGCGAAGCTGCCGCCAAGGCCCGTCAGGCAATCCGCAAGACCAAGAACATACTCAATAGTGGTGGTCTGCCAGGCAAACTGATGGATTGCCGCAGTAAGAATCGCGACGAATGCGAAATCTTCCTCGTTGAAGGTGACTCGGCTGGTGGTTCCGCAGACGGTGGTCGTGACAGCTACTACCAGGCAGTGTTGCCGTTACGTGGCAAGATCCTCAACGTCGAGAAGGCGCGTATCGAAAAGATGCTTGGCAACGAGGAGATCTGTAACATCATTGCAGCTGTTGGCACCGATATCGGCGAAGCGGAGGACACCAGCAAACGCAACTACGGCAAAATCATTTTGCTTACTGATGCTGACGTTGACGGTAGTCATATCCGCACACTCATCCTGACATTTCTCTATCGGCAGATGCCTCACATGGTGGCAGAAGGGCACATCTACCTTGCTCAGCCTCCGCTGTACCGCGTCATTCAAAAGAAGAAGACCAGGTATGTACAGACCAAAGAACTCATGGATAAAGAGCTTCTAGACCTTGGCATCAACGGTACCACTTTTCAAATTGTCGGCAGCAAGTCCTTTTCTGGTGAACAGCTAAAGCCTTTGCTTTCAGTGCTGTACGCTCTGGAGCACCCGGTAAACACACTCGAACGTAAAGGTGTAGTGCTCAATCAACTTCATAAGAACACTCAGGATGGTGTATTGCCTTCGTGTCGTGTGTTTCATGCTGGCAAGGAAAGCTGGTTTAAGACTCTCGCTGATGCAGAAGCCTACATGCAAAAGGAAGCTGCAGCGCGTCCGGAACTTCCTGCAGCAGAACTGCAGGAATTGCACGAGGTCAAGGCGATAAACCGACAGCTTGACAGGCTTAAGGAATTCGGGCTGGGTTTGGACAGTTTGATCACTCCCCCAGCAGTTGCAGGAGTCGAGCCACCGCCGCGATTTGTGTTGGAAAATGGCGACATCGGTCGTTCTCTTACTGACATCCGACCGCTCCTGGAAGAAATCCGCAAATTCGGTGAAAAGGGGATGTCCATCACCCGCTTCAAAGGTTTGGGGGAAATGAATCCCGACGAACTGTGGGATACCACGCTCGACCCGGAAAAGAGGGTGTTACTCAAAGTACGCCTGGATGACGCTATCAAGGCAGATGAGATGTTCCGCATTTTGATGGGCGACAAAGTAGAACCACGCCGTGAGTTTATCGAGCGTCATGCTCTCGAGGTGCGGAATCTGGATGTGTAATCATTGAGATGTAATACAAAGAGCCCGGTTGTAACCGGGCTCTACTGGCTCGAAGTGCAAGGGTCTCAACTAGCTGATCGCCTTGATCTCGTATTTGAGTATACCAGCAGGTGCCTGGACTTGAGCGGAATCGCCAACCTTCTTGCCCATGAGAGCCTGGCCCATCGGGCTGCTGGCTAGAATCTTGTTATTGTCGTAGTCTTCTTCACCAGGGCCGACGAGCTCAAATTCTTCCGTTTCTTTGAACTTCAGATCATAGACTTTGACCTTGGACCCAAAGACGACCTGATCGGTCGGCAAGGTCGATTTATCGACGATAAATGCCTTGGCCAGTTTGTCTTTGAGTGCATCGATGCGGGCCTTAAGCATGCCCTGATCTTCACGAGCCGCATGATACTCAGCATTCTCACTGAGATCACCCATTTCCCGCGCTGTCGCAATGCGCTTGGCAATTTCAATCATCTCGACATTCTGCATGCGGTCGAGTTCGACTTTCAATTTATCATACCCTTCACGGGTCATGACGACTTGTTCAGCCATGACACTATCCTGCCAAAGTAAATGAAGCTGTAAGCAAACAAGTCAGCACAAGACTGGTGCCGACTTGAACCGGGTAAAACAGAAGTCGCAAATCGTATGGGTGTTGAAGCCCGTTGATTTGCGACTAATCAAATTATATCCGTCTCCCACAGGAAAGCCAGTAAAGTTGCAAGATTCGTCCCTACTTGGCAGCATCTTGCCAGAGGCCTATCACGGTGCCTTCGGGGTCAGACACATAGCAGTAATAGCCCATTCCCATCATGTCTTCTTTAGGCTTTACCACTTTCCCACCGGCAGCTTCGACCTGTTTGACACGTTCATCAATGGAGGCAACATGTATGGCGAAGGCGGGGGCTTTGATGTGCTGATTTGCAAGCAAAATGCCACCGTTGATGCCACCAGGCTTGAGGGGGACACGTGTTTTTTCATCGACGGGAGTAGTTACGCAGCCAACCATGATGCTGCCATCTGGCAGGGGCCAGTCAGCCATCTGCCAGCCGAAGATCTTTCCGTAGAACTGGCGGGCCGTGTCGAGGTTCTTGACAGGGATTTCAAAGTGAACAACGGGATCCATGGCAGACTCCTGAAGCTTGATCCATACAGGTTAGCCAGTTTCAGGAAGAAAGGAGAAGTGTACAGTTTCCAGAATTATGCTTTTAGCTGACTCATGTAGCACTGACGTATGAGGGCGATGTCAGTGTCGTAGCGGCCTTCCTTGAAATCGGGGAAGGTCCATTCGAAGGGTTGATAGCGGCCATGTTTGTAGCGTGCCACCAGGTCGGCGTAGATGCCCTGGCTGAGGTAGATCTTTTGTCCCAGGCCCTTGGCACTGGCGAGGACAATCTTGTTGTGATCCAGATAGCCAATGTCCAGGTTGATGAGCCGTTTGCCTGCTTGAGAATAGCTTTCTTCCAATACATTGCAGCGAAGCTTGGCTGCGACCAGATCTTCAGGGGAACGCAGGGTGGCGAAGGTGAGCAATTGACGCTGAAGCTGTGGTCCCATTTCTGCTTCATAGTATCTGGTCTGGTCAAACGGGTAATCAATACTGCAGTAATCGATAGGCCCCCACTCAGCTTCCAGCACTGACAGGGGACGCTCAGAAGCTGGCAGGCCGGTGAGCAGGGCAATGAAGTACTTGACTGGAGTTGGGGCTTGTGGTTGTGCCATACGGTTATCGTGCGGAGGATTCGAAATGAGGCAATGCCTGCTGGATGAGCGATGGATGCAAACCGAAATGTTGCTGCATGGCTGCTGGCAGTGTCTCGGCTGTTAGATCCACTTGTTGTGTGGCGTCTCGACTCCGAATCATGAGCCGGTTTTTCTGCAGGTAATACTGCTTATCAGCCAGTATGCGGGACAGGACAGGGTACTTCATCATGTCAAAGTCGAAGCTGGCATCCCAGGCTTTCAGGAACGTGGCGGTATCGACTGGTTCTGTCTTATAGGTCAGGCGGTAGGTGAGTTTGTCCTGATACTGGGTATGCAATTCCAGTTTTTGTTGGGTGGCTTCTGGCTGCAACTGCAGTTCATGGAAGCTGGTTGGCACAATGATACGGCCTGGCTCAGCCAGTGGTACAGGTTTGGTGAGCAGATAACCGGGATCCAGCAGATGCTTCACTCCGTCGATCCAGACGACGACGGCGGAGTGGGTATCAGGTCCATAGCGGCGGTCGGCCAGCAATGGTTCTGCCTGGAATCCCAGGGCCCGCAGCAGATGTAATAACGTCCAGGTCAGGGAAAAGCAGGTGCCCCCTGCGCCTAGTCGGTAGTAGTCTGCCAGAACTTCGCCCGGCAAACGGCGTATCTCTTCCGGTAGGCTTCCCTGGGCGTCCCGCAGTACCTTGCTGAGATTCTCATAAGGCAGCAGGGCAAAGGCAGTGGCGATTTGATGTAACAGTTGCTCAGCAGGCTGATGCAGTGTGATGTGGTGCCTGGCCAGAAACTCGTGTGCGACTTCATGGGCACTTGATTCAGATTGTGCAACGAAATGGGACATTATCGATAGACTATGGCTTTTCCTGGAATGGTAACATCATGATGGGTTCTTGCCATAGCATGATAGAGTTGTTCCATGATTCCCAACAGGTGGCTCATGAAATACTTCCGCCATGCTTTGCTATTCCTGTTGCTGCATATTTCTGTTCAGCATGTGCAGGCACAGGCTGAGCAGAAGGATCTTGCAAGTCTATTGCAAGCCAGGATGGACAGCCTGGTGAAACAATCGACGCTGCCTGGTGGTGTATCAGCAGCTCTGGTCATGCCCGATGGCAGTCTATTGACATTCCAGGCAGGGTATGCTGACCGTGAAGCCAATAGAAAGATGTCAGCAGATACCCTGCTGATGCAGGGCAGCGTGGGGAAAACCTATGTTGCTGCCATCGCCCTGCAACTTGTGTTTGAGAAGAAATTGAATCTGAACGAGAAGGCATCTCACTACCTGGGCCAGGAGCCCTGGTTTGAGCAACTACCTAATGCAAAGGATGTCACCATCAGAATGCTAATGAACCACACCAGTGGCATCATGCGGTAT
This sequence comes from Gemmatales bacterium, assembly GCA_046350055.1. Lineage (GTDB taxonomy): Bacteria > Planctomycetota > Planctomycetia > Gemmatales > HRBIN36 > JAEUIE01. Next base: position 3,633,392 of record JAXMBC010000001.1, read on the forward strand.
GAGCTGGATCCGAAGTTCACCAGTGACCTGACGAAAGAACCCACCAGGAAATGGAAGCCTGTCGAACGCCTGACTTATGTCTTTGGCAAGAAGCCCAGGTTCGAAGCTGGCCAAGGTTGGGACTACAGCGACACAAACTACATCGTGCTGGGGATGATCATCGAGAAAATCACCGGGCGAAGCATCGAAGACCTGATCAAGTCGCAACTGCTTGATCCACTTGGCCTGAAACAAACGATGTCCACGAACCGCCTCGCCATTCCCGGCTTGGCGCAGGGGTATGCTGGCCCGCAGAATCCGTTCGGTGGCAAGGCACTGATGCTGAATCAGGACGGTTCCATGATTGTCAATCCACAGTTTGAATGGACGGGAGGTGGCATGGCGTCAACTCCTGCTGATCTGGCCCGCTGGGCCAAGCTGATGTACGAGGGAAAAGCATTTGATGCATCGATGCTGCCCGTGATGCTGGAAGGGGTGAAGGCCCCGATGCTGGGGCGTGAGGCCCAGTATGGGCTGGGAGTGATCCTGCGACCGACACCACTGGGGAAGACGTACGGACATAGCGGCTTCTTTCCGGGCTACATGACTGAGGTGATGTACTGGCCCGAGAAGAAGCTGGCGGTGGCAGTGCAGGTGAATACGAGTGAGTTTCAGAAGGTGAAGCCCCGGCTCACACAGTGGTGCGTGGAACTGGGCAGCGTGGTATTTCCAGTGAAATAATGAGCAGTTATGCGAATCCTGCTGGTCAATCCGCCGATCTATGATTTCGCAGCCTACGACTTTTGGCTGAAGCCTTATGGCATGCTCAAGGTGGCTGGGTATCTGCGTCATGCGGCGGATCTATCGCTCTTTGACTACCTCGATCGGGAACATCCTTTCTCGCTTGCTGCCCACTTGCGACGGGACGCCTGGCAGCGAGGGGCATTTCTGTCGGAAGAGGTTGAGAAGCCTGCGATCTTTCGTTCGATCCCTCGGCGATATCATCGCTTCGGGCTGCCTCGGCACTTGTTCCGGAAGTATCTGCAAGAGCACGGCCCGTTCGATGTGGTGATGATTCAGTCAGTGATGACCTATTGGTACCCTGGCATTCGCGAGGTGCTGGAGGATGTCAAAGCTTATTGTCCAGAAGCGAAGACGGTACTAGGCGGAGTCTATGCCACGCTGTGCCCGAAGCATGCTGAATCACTTGGTGTGGATCTGTTGCTCCAAGGCAGCCAACTGGGGCCGCTGTGGCAACTGCTAAACGTGCAGCCTGATCTGGAAGGACTTCCGTTCTGGGAAGGTTATCCGCAACTGAAGGTGGGTATCCTCAAGCTGGCACAGGGATGTCCATTCCGGTGCAGCTACTGCTCGGTGCCAAAGGTCGATCCTCGGTTTTATGGGCACCCGCAGGAGCAATCGCTACGAGCGGCTGAGATGCTGATCAACAGGGGTGTCACTGATATTGCCTTCTATGACGATGCACTGCTCTATCAGCCGGAGCGCATCCTGGTGCCATTTCTGACTGAGTTCATGAGGCGGCATCAGGGCCAGCCGGTGCATTTCCATACCCCCAATGCGCTCAATGCCCGGTTCATTACTGAGGAGTTGGCGGAGCTCATGATCGCAGCGGGGTTCAAGACGTTTCATCTGGGGTTTGAGAGCAGTGCCTACGAATGGCATCGGCATACGGATCGGAAGGTCTATTCGCATGAGTTGGAGCGAGCGGTGGAGCGACTGGTAACAGCGGGGGCGAAGCGGGACCACATCACGGCGTATTTGATCATGGGGCATCCGCAGGCGGAGCTGCAGAATGTGGAAGCTTCGATCCGTTTCGTTCGAGACGTGGGCATCCGCTGCATGCTGGCAGAGTTTTCGCCGATCCCGGGGACGCCGGATGGCGAAGCATGTCGGCAGTGGGTCGACCTCGACGAGCCACTGTGGCACAACAAAACGGTGTTTCCCATCCTGCACCTGGGCTGGGATGAGGTGCAACGGCTCAAACGAATTGCTCACGAAGCAAATCGTTGCGTTGCAGATCAGATGGCTACAGAGCGTGATTGTCCTATGGTGGCGACTCTAAGTTAGCTTCTTGATTGTGATCCGCAGTCCCATGCCCTCCACCTTGACTTCAATAGTGAAAGCGTTGTCGGGTAAACTGACTGGCCATTCCTTCGACAGCGTTTCAGAGGCGATATAGTCCCGGAACGCAGCGATGGCTTCGTTCAATTCTGAAGCATCGGTCTGAAGTACCAAGGCGATGCGGTCTTCCATTTCGAGGCCAGACTTCTTGCGGAACTCCTGGACCTGACGGATGACCTCACGAGCCAGGCCTTCCTGCTTGAGTTCTTTGGTCAGGCGGGTGTCGATGGCAACCTGGGTGTTTTTATCAACGACGCCGACCCAGCCTTCAGAGCCAACGGGAGTGCTCGTCAGATCGGCAGCAGTGACGACGACTGCAACTTCGCCTACGGTGACTTTGTGACTCTCGGTGGATCCACTGGCAACAGCCAGAATCTCGGGCGGGCCAGCCTCGATGAACTTCTTTACTTCCTGCAGTTTGGCACCAGCTTTGGGCCCCAGGGTTTTTAAGTTGGCCTTGATCTGCATGGTGAGCAGTGGCTTTGCTGGTTCGTGGAGAGATACGTTTTTGACGTTCAGTTCTTCCTTTATCTGATCGGCAAAGCGTTTGACAGCAGAAGCATCCGCATCATCCGCAGGCTGCACCTTCAATTCAGCCAATGGTTGGCGGACTTTGATCCTGGCGGTATTGCGGGCAGCACTGCCGAGCGAGACGATACGGAGCAGTGCATCCATCTCCTGGGAGAGCTTTTCGTCAATCAGGTTGCTGTCAGGTTGAGGGTAATCGCAGTGATGCACCGATTCAGGAACTTGATTAGCCCTAGTTGAAACAACCAGGTTCTGGAACATCGCTTCTGTGAAGAAGGGCACGATGGGGGCCAGCAGTTTGGTCAGTGTCGTCAGTACGGTGTAGAGCGTCTGGTAGGCGGAGAGCTTGTCCGTATCTCCCTGGCTTTTGCCACGCCAGAAGCGGCGGCGACTGCGGCGGACATACCAATTGCTGAGCTTGTCGTCGATGAACTGCTCAGCGGCGAGGACGAAGCTGGGGAGGTTGTATTCTTCAAACGCTCTGTGTGCCTGCTGGATGAGCAGTTGCAGGTCGGAGAGAATCCAGCGGTCGAGGTCGCTGCGGTCAGCCAATGGTACCTGAGCGGTGCCGGGTTCAAAGCCATCGAGGCGGGCGTAGTTGACGAAGAAAGCGTAGGTGTTCCAGAGCTTCATCACGACTTTGCTGCGGACTTCATCGGCAGGGCCGGGGCCGAAGTTGATGTTGCTGGCAGGGTTCGTGCGGCAATAAAGCCAACGCATGACGTCGGCACCCATGGGTGGATACTTGGCGAGCAGGGCATTCCCCGTTTTGCCGTGGTGAGTGACTTCCCCCACCTCCCAGCCTACTGCCGAGGAGGGTAGGGGCTGGGCTTTCATCGCCTGCTCGGGCGTTTCGTTGGGCTTCAGGTCGCGGAAGGCTATGGAATAGCCTGTCTCAGCAGCTCCCTCAAACGGAATGGAGTTGCCTGCCGACTTGTGCATTTCCTCGCCCTTCTCATCTCGCACCAGACCATGACCCAGCAGCACCTTGAAAGGCGGCTGGTTTTCGAGCATGGTGCTCATGGCCAGCAGGGCATAGAACCAGTTCTTGAACTGGCCGGGGAAACATTCAGTGATGAAGTCGGCAGGGAACCACTTCGACCATTCAGCTTTGTTCTCGGCATAGCCCATGGTGGAGAAGGGAACGATGCCCGCATCGAGCCAGGGGTTGCCCACGTCGCTGACGCGCGACATGAGATTGCCTGTCTTCTTGCTCTTGATCTTGATCTTGTCAATCCACGGCCGGTGGGGCGTATGGCCTTCAAAGTCGTTCCACCCTTCCACCGCCCGTTCCTTCAATTCTAGCTTGCTACCAATGACTTCAAACTCGCCGGTGGCTTCATCGACCCAGATCGGCAGGGCGAGGCCCCAGTAGCGTTTCTTACTGATCATCCAGTCGCCCATGTTCTTGAGCCAGTCCAACTCGCGGGCTTTGCCATTGATGGATTCAGGCAGGAAGGTGGCACGGTTGACGACATCCATGATCTCCTGCCGCCAGCTCATCGAGATGAACCACTCATCGACGAGGCGGAAAAGGAGCTCGGTCTTACAACGCCAGCAGTGGGGGTAGCTGTGCGGGTAGCGTTCGAAGGAGACGAGTAAGCCACGGGACTTGAGGTCTTCAAGGACCCAGTCAGCGGTGCTGTGCTCGTAGGCGGGTTTACCGGTGAGTGGGCCGAAGCCTTCGAGGTAGACGCCTTCTTCGCTGAGGGGAGCGATGGGGGGCAGACCGTGGGTTTTACCGAGGCCAAAGTCTTCTTTGCCGCAGCCCGGAGCAATGTGGACAATACCGGTACCTTCGGTTTCGCCAACGTCTTCCCAGGGGATGACCTTGTGGACAGCTTTGCTGGAAACTTTTGGTGACCAGTTAAGCTTTTCTGCCACGCGGGCAACTTCTTCGGGATAGCCGAAGGGATGGTCTTGCGCAGGGAGATGATCGTACGGGCCATCATACTGCCAGCCGAGCATGGCTTCGCCGAGGACTTCACCGACGACTTCGTAGCCGCCTTTTTCCTTGAGGTGCTGGGCGATGGGACGGAGCTTGGGCACACCATCCACCCACTCGCCTCGCTTGAAGTCTTCTTCACGGCGGGCGGTGGTGAGAGCGCCCTTGGCGATGTAGAGGATTTCGTCCTTATGTTTCACCTTGAGATAGGTGAGCTTCGGATTGACGGCGGCTCCCACGTTGGAGGAAAGAGTCCATGGGGTGGTCGTCCAGACGAGCAGATTCTCGCCCGGCTTGCCACGTAGAGGAAATTTGACGAAGACGGCGTTGTGAGCAACGTTCTTGTAGCCTTCTGCCATCTCCATCTGCGACAAGCCAACGCCACAGCGAGGGCACCAGGGCATGGCATCGTAGCTGTGGTAGATCAGTCCGCGGTCGTGGCACTTCTTGAGGAAACCCCAGATGGCGTAATTGTTCCGTTCTGCCATGGTGAAGTAACTGCGGCGGTCGTCGGGCTTTTTCTTCCAGTCTTCCTCACGATCCCAGTCCATCCAGTAGCCCAGACGGATCGACTGTTCTGTCTGACGTTTGGCGAACTTGTCGACACGGTTCTTGCACTCGGTCACGAACAGATCGATGCTGGCAAACGGATCGCCGGGGATGAGGTTTTCGATGTCGCGCTTGCTGGCGAGCTTCTTCTCCTTCTCGACCTCTACTTCCACCCACAGTCCCTGGCAGTCGAAGCCATTCTGGTAGCGGAGGTGCTGGCCCAGCATGGAGTGGTAACGCTGGAAAGCATCCTTGTAGGTGCGGCCCCAGGCATGGTGCACGCCCATCGGATTGTTGGCTGTGATAGGGCCATCCAGGAACGACCAGCGTGGCCCATTCCTGCGGAGTTCCTGCAGCTTCTCGAAGGCACGGATTTTGTCCCAGAAAGTGAGGATCTCATTTTCCTGGGCAGCGAAGTTGATGGAGGTTTCGACTTTGGCGAAAGGCATGCGGAGGTCTCAGCACGAGCTTGTTCTTTGCTTCTATAGATTGATTAGTGTACGATTTGACAATGTTGATGGTGAGGCAAGGCATGGTCACCATATTTGACTTTCTGACAAGATTGGTCCAATCCTCCGTCGTTACGCCTTACTAGTGGGCCGATTGCGCAGATGTTGAAGAAGTATCGACAGAATCGACCTATCCAAAAGCAGTGATGGTTGGCCACCTGCCGTCGCAAAGTATGTAGGGCACCACGTCGGGTCGGTCTCATATGTTACGCGGAGTTATGTTGTCATGAGTGAACAACCACTACGTATCTATTTGGTGATGTCGCCGAGAACTTTCTGGCTTGATTAGATATCAACTCAGCTTCGCCACGCCACCCGCTTGCAGGTCGGCGACTTCCATGTCGATGTTGATGTACCCGTTCCACTCGTTGATCTTCGGCGAGAAGGCCAGGCAGCATTCGCCTTGTTGCGAGAGGAGTTCCTCCACCCGGTCGGCCATGCCCCAGCCGATTGCCTTGATCACTGGGCCGTTTTGCTGTTTCACGCGGAACGAGAGGTGATGCTCACCTTTACCCACCTTTCGCGGCTCGCCGACGACCTGCAACCCGCTGGCGAGGAACATGGGTCTGCGGTTGCCGGAACCGTGCGGTTCCAGGGCGGCGATGCCTTTCATCAAACCGTTGGTCAAGGCGGTGAGAGGGATTTCGGCATCGAGCGTGATGGTGTGTTGTAACGTCTTTCCATCAAGCTTCTTGTTTGCTTGTGTGACGAAGGCTTCGCGGAGGTCGTCGATCTTGTCCTTGGCCACCTTGAACCCTGCAGCCGCCGCGTGGCCGCCGTGGCTGATCAGGTGTTTGCCGCATGCTGCCAGAGCTTCGTGCAAGGCGAAGCCATCGATGCTGCGGCCGGAGCCGGAACCCACTTCCTCCTGCGTCGAGATCATCAGCACCGGCCTCGCATACTTCTCCACCAGCCGACTGGCAACGATGCCAATGACGCCCGGGTGCCATTCGTCGCTGGCGAGCACATACGCCGGGGCTTCGGATTGCTCGCCCATCGCTTCGATCATTTCCTTGGCCTGGGCAGCGATGCGACGTTCTACCGTCTGCCGTTTCTCGTTCTGATCATTGAGGTAGCGAGCGAGATCGACGGCCCGGGTATTGTTACTCGTCGCCAGAAGTTCGATCGCGAGCCGGGCCTGTCCCAAACGCCCGGCAGCGTTGAGCCGCGGGGCCAGGGTGAAGCCGATGTGCCCCGCATCCAGTTGCTTGTCGGTCAGCTCCGCGGCGGCGATGAGGGCCTTGAGTCCGATTGACGGCCCGGATTGCAGATGCTTGAGTCCCTGACGAACAAAGATGCGGTTTTCACCGATAAGAGGCACGACATCCGCAACAGTTCCCAGGGCAACGAGCGCCACGCTTTCCACCAGGAAATTCTTGAAGGTGTCACTGACCTTCTGAGCATTGCTGAATTTCTGGGCGATGGCCCATGCCAGCTTGAATGCGACGCCAGCCCCGCAAAGATGAGGGAAGGGATAAGTACTACCTGGCAGGCGAGGGTGTACGAGGACCGCTGCCTCGGGCAGGCTGGACTTCATTTCATGATGATCGGTCACAATGAGTTCAATGCCCAGTTCGCTGGCCACCTGGGCCTGTTCTACGCTGGTGATACCACAATCCACTGTAACAACGAGCTGGAAGTTCTGATCCTTGAGCTTGCGCAGCGCATCGCTGTTGAGACCGTAGCCTTCTTCCAGACGGTCTGGAACGTAGTAGTCGACATCAGCTCCCGCCAGGGTCAGGCAACGCCACAGGATGGTGCAGGCCGTGATGCCATCGACATCGTAGTCACCATAAATGCAGATGCGCTGGTTATTCCTGGCAGCAGCATAAATACGCTCCGCAGCTTCCGCGATACCAGGTAACTTGGACGGTTCGTGCAAACCGGTGAGGGCAGCGGTGAGGAAGGTATGGGCGTCGTCAGGCTGAGTGACACCTCGGTTGACGAGAAGCTGAGCAAGGGCAGGAGAGATGCCAACCGATTGAGCCAGCCGGCCCGTCGCTACAGGATCGTGAGGGAGGAGCATCCATCGCTTGGGAATGTGCATATGGCTCAGTTGTACAACGGTGCATGGCCGATGCCCAGTGGAATGAAGTGCCTAAGTCCTGAGTGCTTAGTCATGAGTAATTCTGGCTCCTGACTCCTGGCTTCAGGCTCCTATTCTGACAGTGTCAAAAGTAAGCGAGTATCACCATGCCATCCATCCCTCCCCTTGCCATCGGTGTCTGTTCGTGGGCTCTCAATGTGAAGAGCGTGAAAGAGCTTCGTAAGATCTGTGATCAACTCAAGATCAATGTCATTCAGATTGCCTGTGGTGATCCCTTTCATGCCGCCTGGGATGAAGGTGACAAGATGCCTGAAGCAGCCCTGGCGGCGGGGTTTCAAATGTCGGGCACCATGCTTGGCTTCCCTGGCGAGGATTACACCACCCCGCAGATCATTCACGAAACCGGGGGGTTTGGGCCTAAGCATCTGCGGGCCGAGCGACTAGACCGGCTGGCCTGGGCACTGGATCGCACCAAAAAACTGGGCCTTAGCGACATCATGTTCCACGCTGGCTTCGTGCCTGAGAAGAACGATGCCGACTATCAGTCCTTCCTTGCTACGCTTCAAAAGGCAGCAGACCTGGCCCGGGTGAGAGGCATCACCATCGCCCTCGAAACTGGCCAGGAAAGTAGCGATCAGCTGTTATCCTTTGCAGCTGACCTCGCTCGGCCCAATGTCCGCATCAATTTCGATCCTGCCAATCTCTTGCTGTATGATCGCGACGAACCATTACCTGCATTGAAAAAACTCGGGCATCTTGTACAGAGCGTGCATGTGAAGGATGCCAGGCGGCCAACGAAGCCTGGCGACTGGGGCACGGAAATGCCACTGGGGCAGGGCGATGTCAACATCGCTGCCTTTGTGAAGACATTGAAAGAAATAGGTTACCAGGGGCCACTGTGCATCGAGCGATGTGTCGCTGATCAAGCGGTGGCCATCAAGGACGTTGCCCACGGTATTGAGGTTCTACGGGCTGTCTTGGCGTGAGGTGTTTACCAACGCAGCATATTACTGTTTTAATTGGGGTTGGGTTATACGATCCTTTTATTTGTCCCGGTATACCACCAGGCCCAGGCGATCAGCACGCCTTGCAAGGGTAGCCGTAGCCAGAGCAATATCGGGCTAACTGTCGGATAGAGGTGTGTATTCGTCACCATGTGAAGATGGACGCTCAAGAAGACGATCAACATCAGAATGATGCCCCAGGCTGCCCAGGCCCGCGATGCAGGAAAGAGTAACGCTAATCCCAGAACAATTTCGATGACACCGCTGGCATACACAAGTCCCAGTTTCCAGGGCAGATACTCTGGCATGATAACGGTATAGAACACGGGGTGCCAAAAATGGTTGATCCCGGCAGCTGTGTAGAGCAGAGCCATCGCATAAAGCAGATTATGCTTAAGACGTTGCATGCAGACATGCTAGTGCAATCGTATAGACCTTGACCACGCTATTTGAGTCATTTCAAATTCGATCATGCAGTTCATCTCTTGCTCTAACCGCCAAATGCGCTGTAACGCTTAAGCCCGCGTTGATACAGGAAGCGGGCAAAGAACATACAGCCCACAGCCCATCCGATGCCTTTGAACAGCCCATACACGAGTTCCATGCCGGTAATCTTGTTCAGGAACACCATGGTAGGGAAGTAAGCCAGATAGCTGAACGGTAGTGATTTCAGGAACACTACCCAGCCCTCGGGCAGCAGATCCAGGGGAAACATCTGCCCGGAAATGAAGAAGGTTACGGTGGTGATGATGTAGAGAATGGATGTCACTTCAAGCATCCAGAAGCCAATGCAGCCGATACATACTTCAAAAAAGAAGCCAATCACAAAACCCAGGATGAGCGAGATGAGATACGCAGGCAATTGCCAACCCCACGGGGCGGTATCGAAATAACTCCACGATAGCCCAAAGATGATGGCATAGGGCGGAATCGCTGTCACGATGTAGGCAATCTTGTGTGCTATACGGTAGGCTAGCAACCAGCCGATCATGTCCAGAGGCTGAACAAGGTATTTCTTTAATTCTCCCTGACGAATATCCCTTGCTATACCTGTAGACAATCCCGGCATTGACGAGAACATACGGCTAACATGTACGAGCAACAGGTATGCGATCATTTCGTTAAAACGAAAAATGGAAAGCGTGTCGGTACCTGCCCCTTTATAGATGGCAGTCCACAGCAGGATCGTCGTTAACATTGGCAGAAAGCGGAGCAGTGTGCCAAAGAAGAAATCGCCACGGTAGGCCAGTCGTTCGATCAACGCGGTGCGACAGATATTGGTGTACTTCACCACGGTCTGCCAAGTCGACAGGGACGTCAACGGAAGTGGGGCAACGCTGCTCAACATGATCAGTGATTCCCCGCCACCAGAGTTGACTCCTGCTTGTGATACTGCATTACCATCTGAAACTGCTGTTCCTTGGATAGCGGTGTTCCCTGTCGATTGTACTTGACGTCCATTTCGACGAAGCGGTTTCCAAGCCATTCCAGCATGGTGTATGCTGTTGGTTCGTTTTCGAGAATGCGGAGACGGTCAATTAAACTACCGGGACAAGGCAGCCGATTCTCAGCATGGTGCGGATTGGCGGCAATGCCGAGCCAGCAACGCAGTACTCGCCAGCCAAAGCGGTGCCAGATGAGCATCTCATCCAGTAGTCCCCGGTTTACCTGTGCGGCAAGCGTGTCGTAAAAAGCCAGTACGGCATGATAGCCAGTCAGCGCATTGTCGGTACTGCTTAAGTGGTTCTTAATACGCTCAGCGAATTCCTTGCGGGCCAGGATCATCCCCGGTTCGCCAAACTTCGATTCGAGTGCCAGAAGCAGATTGGCAGAGTTCAACTGGCGTGCTTTGCGAGTTTGATAGAGAATCCCCGCCAGGCCAATCGTGGCGACGAAAGTGCTAGCCCATGCTGCGACGGATCCCCATTCCATGCCGTTCATCTTAGTGGTGCAGGTAGATACTGGTGCAAAAACCAACGCCCTCTTCGAATGGAGAGGGCGTTACAAGCGTTTGCCGTTCTGAAAGCACGGCATTCATGAAATACATATTTATCTGCTGCCACCCGTTGTCTGCAGCGTGGGCATTGTCACAGTCTTTACCAGGCTGAGATCACGGCCAGCCAGTTTTCCGGCCTGTTCTGTTTCCACTGTAAAGCTGAGCAGCACCTGGTCGCCTCGAGGGCCAGCTACCAGATAAGCGATCTGTTGAATAGGCAGATCGCTGGCAGTGCCTGTGGTGGAGACCTTACCTATCCAGCAGCCCGGGGCAGCATCGACCGAGGTCTTCTCCAGTACTTTGTCCAATTGATAACCTGGAGCTTCGTGAATCAGTTTCTCAACGGCATCCAGGGAGAAATGATCACCCGGCTTGGCGGCTTCCATTGGGGTCAGGTTCATCTGTGCAATCAACTCACCTCGATCGAGAAGACGCAGAACGGTTTGCTTATCGGTTTTGGTTACTACACCCCAATTGCGTTCGTAGTTGAAACTGAAGCGGTTTGCAGCATCACGGAATTCCAGCATCAGTAGAGCTGGAGGCGGTGTAGCTGGGATGGTTGCTGCCTTGCCATCGGTAACTTCAATGAGGGCCAGGCCATGTTTCCAGGTGGCACTGATCTCGGTCTCTACCTCAACAGCAGGATTGAGCGGCCCTTGATCCTTGTTTTCCCGGTATCTCCAGGTGCAACCGGTGAAGTGTTTGGCCTCCAGACTATAGACCAGACCTGCTGCCATCGAAGCCTTCAACGTGGCACCTTTGTTGATGCCTTCCATGTCTCCGGTGATCGTCAGAACTGCGTAGCCTCGCTCCACTTTGTCGAATTTGCACTCCAGCTTGGCTTTGATAATAGCATCCACTCCAGCCAGCGCTTGAACCACGCTGAGAGGGATCTCCCATGTATCGTCCACAGTTACTTCCTTATTGGGAAGTACACCATGCAGAGCGAGCACGTCGAGATGTTCGCCAGTAAGTTCGAGTTCCTCGTCAGTCAGTGGGCCGACGGGAGAGTAAGTGACAGTACCAGTTTCCCCAAGATGTGCAGCCTGGAAACGACGATCGCTTCGAAGTGTCTTGGAGATAGTCTTCTCCTGCAGTGTGATATCCGCTTTAGCAGTACTGTAGTATCGTCCCACACTGGTGGGTTTACCAGCTGATACCGTCAAAACCCGTTCCTCAAATTCATGTTTCGCCCCGGCCTTCAGGTCAAGGCTCGTGACCTTGTCGCCGTCACGCAACTTGATTTTGCCGGTGAGTTTCATGTCAAGTGCGAGATGCCAGCCATCGCCAACTTTGTGGCTGTTTTGCAACAGCGTTTTATCCTGGGCTATCGCGCTGGTGACGAACGACAAAAGAAGCGTGCAAATCCAGAATCGATGCATGGTGTGATCCTTCACACATTTTGGTGAGTGTAGACGAAGCAAGATACCGTGAATGGGTCCAGGGGTCAACCGGAGCTGCGCTGCTCGCCACAGCGTCCCCTGGCTTGCTGTGAAACGATACCTTGCGCATATCTCCTGCAGACATATCTCACTTGTACACTACTGTACAACATTGGTGCACAAATTGTCTCTTTTTCTGATCTTGTACACTTGCAGCGTTACGATGAACAAGGCTAGAGTGGCTATATCGAGACTACGTGAGTGTACACATGTCGCTGCGATACCTGTTCATCGATATGAACGCCTATTTTGCCTCGGTGGAGCAGCTCGATAACCCGAGTCTGCGAGGCAAGCCTATTGGTGTTGCCCCGGTGCAGGCCGAGACCAGTTGCTGTATAGCTGCCAGTTACGAAGCCAAGAAGCAGGGTGTCAAAACCGGCACGGGTGTTCGTGATGCCCGGCTCCTTTGTCCCGGCATCATCATCGTGGAAGCCCGTCCCCGTCGCTATGTCGAAATCCATCACCAGATTGTTGCAGCTGTGGAAAAAGTGATTCATGTAGATAAAGTTATGTCTGTCGATGAAATGGCTTGCAAGCTGTTGGGCCAGGAACGTTACACTTTGACGGCTCGTCATCTTGCTCTGGATGTAAAGGCCGCCATTCGAAAAACGGTCGGGGAGTCACTCACCTGTTCAGTGGGAATCGGCCCTAATGTCATGCTTGCCAAAGTCGCGGCTGATATGCAAAAGCCTGATGGGCTCACCATTATTGAGAAGCATGAACTGCCGGCAAAGCTCGAATCGCTCGACCTGCAGGACTTGCCCGGTATCGGTCCACGGATGCGCAAACGACTCAATAGGCAGGGCATCGTCTCCATTCGCCAGTTGTGCCAGCTCAGTCTGAAAGAAGTCTGTCAGCAATGGCAAAGCACAGTCCTGGGTAGCCGCTGGTTTCATGCTTTGCGCGGGGAGGATATTGCAGACATTCCCACTCGTCGTAGTTCGGTCGGCCATTCTCATGTGCTGCCGCCACAGCTTCGTACCGATACCGATGCCTGGGCGGTACTGCAGCGAATGCTCTACAAGGCAGCCATGCGGCTCCGGCATGATCAGCTGAAGGCCCAGTCCATCACAGTTCATCTCGATTTTCTGGGGCAGGAAGGCTGGGGGTTGAGGCAGCGTATCGATCCCACCGGGGATACTCCCACACTCCTCCGGCTGCTCCATCGTCTCTACTGGAAGAAGCCCGCTGGCAGGATACTCAAAGTCGGTGTGGTGCTGGGGGACGTGGTCGAGTCGGATAAGATTCCCAACCATCTCTTCGAGGAAGATCGCAATCTGCTTGCCCTCTCGCAAGTAATGGATCGGGTCAACCATCGTTTTGGCATCCAGGGCGCCTACTTTGGCGGGTTACACCATGTGTTACAACGGGCACCCATGCGGATCGCCTTCAACCGCATTCCCAATCCGGCTCTGGAAGCACTCAGTGAGGATTCTCCCGCCCCGCCTCATCCACGTAATCTGTCGACAGCCACTCCCTTTAGCGGTGCCTGGGGTGGTCCGCCGGGCAGTATGGCTTCCCCTGCGGCCAAACTCATGAAGTTTAAAGAGATACGTGAGCTGGAATACGAAGCATGGACGGAGGAAGGAGAAACTCCAACCTCCGTCTGAAACAGAGAGTGGTGAGTGACGTAAGCTATTTGACGGGCTTGAACTCAAGTGGTGCAGCAGGCTGCCTGACTACACGCACCGGCTTCTGAAGTTGTACACCATTGCTTAAGTCAGCACTAGCAACAGCTTCACTGCCTGCGTCCTTCCTGGTGATGCGTGCTTCTGCCTGCTGAATCGTCTTCTCCGCCTTCTCGTCCTTTGGCAGGGCGTCCAGCTTGGCCAGAAGGTCTTTGGCAGATTGCAATTGAGGATCCAGCCCCAGAGCAATGTTACAGCATTTACGGGCCTCATCCTTCTGGCCGGCAGACAGATACATGGCTGCCAGGTTAGCCTGCGCGGTTGCAGGTGGCCCGGCTTTCTTGAACGCTTCCAGACTCTCTTTCCACTTCTGCTGTCGCCCCAGCACCAGCCCAAGGTTGCCAAACGCTCTCTGATGATTCTGACGATTGGCAATGGCCTGCTTCAGGTACTTCTCTGCATTTGCAAAGTCTTCCATTTCATAGTAGGTAAAGCCTAAATCATTCAGGATATCCGGATCCTTGGGAGCGAGAGCCAGTCCCTTCTGATACTGTGCAATAGCGAGGTCATACTTCTGCTGTTGAGCAAGGCAGCCAGCCAGTTTCTTATGCACCAAAGGCTGGTTCGCCTGATGCTGGAGTGCGAGTTCATACTGATGAATCGCCTGATCAAGGTGTCCATTCTTTTCGAGTTCTTCACCCGTGGCAAGACAGAGCTTTGCCGCTTTATCTGGCGCCAGATCCGGGTCAGCAGACTTATTACTGGAGACGCTGGGCACCAGATTCTGTGATTTGATGTTAGCCAGTTGCTCGTGACCTGGTTGACCCAGGTTCGAGGAAAAAGGCAGAGTACAACCAGTTGCACTCAGGAAGCACAAGCCTCCCAACCAGATAGACCACCGTCCCATGGCCCCCTCCTTCAAACTCGACCTGACTGCTTGGCTCAATGCTGTACACAGTCCCCACCGCAGGCAGCATCCGGCCAACCATTACTGGAAGAATGGATAGAGTCCACCCCTTCCGAGGTTACGTTGATTGCCAAAAAGCCCATTATTGTAAATGTTGTTACCCTGGAAGCCGTTGTTTCGGAACAGTCCACCCTGGCCATTGATGCCAGTTCCTGCTTGGGGCACCGATTGATAGAGTCTCTCTGCCTCTTCACCGCCCATCCCTTCCGCTTCCGGGAAACCGACGATAACGCGAGGTTCGATTTCGTCCAGTCCAGCTCGTTTGAGCGCTGCAACAACGGTGGCTCGACGCTGTTCATTTAGTTTCGGATCAGGTACTGCCTGAATCAGAACAGGGAATGGCACTGTTGAAAGTCTGGAGGCAACGAGTTTCAGATGATACTGCCCGTAGGGCCCCAGTTCTTTGCCGTCCATGTAGAACTCATGGCGGTAAAAGACAAAGTCATCCGCTTCAGCCTTAGCAGCTTGCATTTCAAAATGACGTCGGACTGTAGTATGAGCTGGTTCGGGTATCGCACCACTTGGAATGTCCGCAAAGCGATCCACGTCCATCTCATTACAGCAACAGCCCAAGCTGAAGGCGACCACTGCGAGACCCCACCAGCGAGCATGTACCATGTTCTTCTTCATGTTTGGCTCCTGGTTGATCAGCGTGGCGTAGCTGGAGGTGGATTAGTCTTAGTTGGCGGTGGCAGCGTTGTTGGCTGATTGGGCAGCACGACGTTGTTCGGCCCCGGATTTACAGGAATGGAAGGAGCCGAACTTGTCCCGAAGGGGCCTGTAATGTACTGGTCTTTACCGTTACGGTAGTTGAGCATTCGACTGATGTCCGTCCTTGCCCCGGCTCGGTAGTCTTCGGTTCGTCGGCTTTCCAGGCGATTCAGCAGATAGAACTCGGTATCACCTGGCTCGAACACATTATGTCCAGGCAATGGCGGCACCTCAGCTTGTTCCATCGGGTGAACCAGTTCAGGAGTGATGAGAAACACCAACTCCTGCTCCGATGAGGTGACCGAATCAAACCCGAATGCACGACCAATTAGAGGAATATCACCGAGAAGAGGTACCCGATTGGTAGTGGTGCCAAGCGTGGTGGAAATCAACCCGGCTACAGCCAGCGTCTGCCCTTCCCGAAGTTCCACTACGTTGGTGAAGCGGCGGGAATTGAGCTGTGCAGGTACGCCGATCTGGTTGTTATCGACGCCACCACCGATGCTCGATTGACCTGCACTGTTCGTGCCGAGTGATGTGACCTCGGCATTGACAGTCAGGCGTATGCGGTCTTTGTCATAAACAATCGGTGTGAAGTTCAACGAGACGCCAAAGGGGCGGTAGTTTACCCCTTGTAGTGCGTTGACAGCATTACCGGTCACGACCGGCACCGGGAATTCGCCTCCAGCCTGAAAAGTGGCTGCCTGGCCATTGAGCGAGACCAGGGTAGGTTCTGCGAGAGTGCGGGAGTAACCCATCTGCCGGAGTGCGTTCATAGCGAGAAGGATGGAGCCGCCATCGAGCGAAGCAGTCAAGTTGGCATTCGGGCCAAATACATTGGTACGTGACAGCAGACCACCAGTGTTTTGCGAGAAGACCGCGTTGTTCCCACTATTGAGAATGTTGAAATTCATACCAATGCTTCGAAGGGCATTTCGCTGCACTTCGGCCACCTGTACCCGCAGCATCACTTGCTGTTCACCGGGTACGCGCAGCAGGTTGATGATGTTCGCATTGCCAGAGACCACGAAGTTCTGCAAGCCCTGAGCGATGGTCTGATCTGGATTGTTAGGATCAGCCTGTAAGGTCACATCGATGCGATCGACCGGTATACGTGTGGGTGGCGTTTGCAGAGGTGCCTGTTCCCGCACCACGGTTAGAATCTTCGAAGCTTCGCCAGCGTCCTTGGCCTGTCCCGATACGACGAGCTTATCACCCACGAGACAGAGACGGACGACGCTGTTTGGGAAGGCACGATTGATCTCATCTTCCAGTGCTTTGTAAACCCGTTCGATGCGGGACTTTGCTTCCGGATCAGGGACAACACGAACGAGGTAGTTCAGCACTTTGAACTTATCTGGTGAAGTAGGGTCAAGGAAGAACAAGGCGATTACAGTGGTTCCGGCTTGTTTGCCTAGAACGAAGAATGCTTTGTCTTTACTGTCTTTGATAACCTCAATGTCTGCTATGCTGGGATCGACTGCCTGGAATTTGGCAGGAGCCTGCTTGAGTTGCAGAATGCGTGGTCGCCCGACAACGAGATCGAGCGTATTATCGGGATCTTCAATGCTCTCTACCAGGCTGCGATACTTGTCGAGAGTTTTCTCATCTGGCTTGGGAGTGCTTCCAAGCGGTGCATCCAATGCATTTAATCGTGCTCTGGGTTGAAACGGGTCAACAGGCTTGGCTTTATCCTGTGGCTCGATTTTGAAAGGCAACGCTGGGGTCTTGCTGTCCAGGTTAGGAAACTTCGGAGGCTCAGGGAGCACCGTATTCCCACCAGTTGGAGGCTGTGCAATAGGAGGCTGCGTGTTATCGTTCTTCGCAGGTGTCTTGGTCGGTGTGCTACCAGTTTTGTCGTTTTTCGCTTCCTGATAACTGCTCTGAACAATTAGTGGCTGGACGATACGCGTACCTTTGGGCCGAGTTGGTTGTTCCGGCTCATCAGCTGAAGCTTTCCACTCCATCCCCGTACACCATACAAGCAGTGAAAGCGACAGCAGGGGGACCAGCCCCTGCCGCCTGGCACCTGATTGCCGTTGTCCTTGCCAGTGATGTACTGTTACATTCATTAGTTAGCCCCGCGTCACTGTCAGATGCAGTGAACATGGACTCGCTGCCCGCTGGATACGAACTATCCAGCATCTCAGGGTCTATCGGCATGATAAACGGGAGAACTTTTGCCGAACGTAACGATTATGATCGACGCTCATGGCAGCAGGCGGCATGGGTTGTAAAGTTGGGCAGAATAGGTCAAGTGAATGAAAGGCGATCATGAGTTCTTACGACACGATAGTCATTGGTCTCGGTGCGATGGGCTCAGCAGCAGCATGGAGGTGTGCTCAGCGTGGCCAACGAGTACTTGGTCTGGAACAATTCGATCTTGTTCACCAATTGGGCAGTTCTCACGGCAGGAGCCGCATTATTCGTGAAGCGTATTACGAGCATCCTGCATACGTGCCCTTGGTGCGTGAAGCGTATGCGTTGTGGAACAGCTTAAGTGAAGAAAGTCAGTACGCCCTGCTCACCCCATGCCACTGTGCAAACATCGGTCCAGCTGGCTGCGAAATCATCACGGGTGTCCGTGTAGCAGCAAAGGAGCACCAACTTCCTGTGGAGGTACTCAACGCCAGGGAACTGATGCTTCTCTACCCCGCATTCCATTTACCTGAACACTATCAAGCGGTGGTTGAAAGTAATGCAGGCTGGTTACAAGTCGAAACGTGTGTTCATGTGATGCAGCTGATGGCCTGTAGGCACGGTGCAGTCCTGCACGCGAATGAGATGGTTCTCGAATGGAAAGCGGTGCCGGGCAATGTTACTGTCCGCACCAACAGTGATACTTATCATGCAAGACAACTCATTCTAACCGCAGGTCCCTGGTCACGAGACTTATTGTGCATGGCGGGAGTACCACTCACCGTGATGCGGCAGTTGCAGTGGTTCTTTAAAGCACCAATTACCCGATCTGACGAACGCGAAAAACAAACATTGCCAATCTTCATCATCGATACACCGGCAGGCAGTTTCTATGGAATCCCCGCAGAGCATATCTGGAATGGCTCCAAAGGTACCATCAATATGAAAATCGCTCAGCACTATGGCGCACCAGAACAGGCCCACCCAGACGAAGTGAACCGACAGATTGCAGATGATGAACTCATTCCGGTTCGAAAATTCATGCAACAGTATTTGCCAGCGATGGCCGATGCGGAATTGCAAAGTGCTTCGGTCTGCATCTATACCCTCTCGCCGGATCGACACTTCGTGATTGATCGCCATCCAAACCACGAAAATGTCGCCTTGGCGTGTGGATTCTCCGGACATGGTTTTAAGTTCGCACCGGTTGTGGGCGAACAGCTGGCAAACTTGCTCGAAGGAAAAGTGCGTGAAGAGACACGAGAATTGTTTGGAATAGATCGACTTCTCAAACCTTAGCACCAACGACAACAGATGCTTCCTTACGTGGGAGTGTGATTCTAAACGTAGTCCCTTCTCCTTCCATGCTTGTCACGCTGATCGTACCGCCGAAGAGGTCGACATATCCTTTGACGATAGCTAAACCCAAACCTGCATTGATGGAGGACGATTGCCTTGATGGATCAGCCCGGAAGAACCGCTCGAAGAGATGCGAACGGGTTTCTTCTGACATGCCAACGCCAGTGTCAGCCACTTCCATAACAATTGCCTTGGGAGCGGCTGTAATCTTCACCGTGACCTGACCATGTTCTTTGTTGTAATGAACTGCGTTATCGATCAGGTTGACCAGGATTTCGCGCAACTTGCTTGCATCAGAAAGGATGGGAGGAAGCGAACTCGCATTTTCATCCACCTCGAGCTCTACAGAAATATGTCGCTGATCGGCCAGGGGCCTCAGCATATCAACGCATTGCCCTGCTAATTCGACCACATCGACTTCATCTTCTCGTAAATGATCGACCCCCGCATCAAGTCGGGAAAGCATGAGAAGCCTCTCGACCAGCATCTTCATGTGCGTGCCAGTTTCGATGCATTGGTTCAAGGTGGCTTTGTATTCGTCCGCGGTTCGTGGCTTGCGGAGCGCCACTTGCATCGTGGTCATCAGCGAAGCCAGTGGAGTCCGTAGTTCATGAGAAATATCAGCCGTTGCTCGTTTTTCCCTGGTGAAGGCCTGGTCCAATGATTCAAGTGATTCCTGCAGTCGTAGCACAATAGGAGCCAGTTCCTCCGGCATTTTTCGATGATCGAGTTCAGTACCATTCAGCCGCAGTCGCAAATCATGTGGGGTCAAGTCGCTCACTGCATCTGCCACACTGACTAAAGGTGCGAGGCTTGAACGACTAAGCCAGGTAATAGCCAATGCGCATAGAGAGATGGTAGCGAGACAAATCAAGATCAAACGATTCAAGGTATCCTTGCGAACAAGTTCTGTTTCCTGACGCAACGCGGCAAGATCCTTGTTCATTTCCTGCTTAAAGCGATCTAGTACCTTATCACGCGCATCAGCTACCCTGGCTACCTGCACGACCATCGTGTTCAATGGGCGTGGCGATGTGCGAGGCTCGGGCATGCGACTAAAAGCACGACGAGGCAAGGGGCGGCCTAACTGAAACATGCTACCCGTAGCAAAGGTCTCATAGGCCATTGGCATTTTGATGGAAACCATGCAGAATCTTTTGCCGCATTTTAATACTTCTTCCTGCTTATCAGGCTCGTAAAGAGGCAGGTTCTGCACAGCGGAAATATCGGTGGCGAAACAATCTGTCGGCAAGTTGGAGGATCTTGTGCTGGCCCGCTGCGTCCAGATATGGAAGTGTTCGTCACCATCGATCGCGCGTTCGGGAAGTACAATAGTACGCTTGGCAAAGTAAGTAAATGCCACACGGAAATCCTGGATGCTCATGCATTGAGTCAGAGTGGCCGACAATTGTGGATGTGTCAGCGGATTGGCTAAATTGCATGCTATCAGGCTGCTGAATTCGAGTGCCTGGTAGGGATATACCTTTGGGTATGCAGGTGTGAACTCAACCTGTTCATAAACTTGTCTGCCAATGCTTTCGGCTTGAAGCACCATATCATCAAAGTACTTTTCACGATACGAGTTGATTTGTTTGGCAGTCTGGCTTCGCAACAACTCTGCTGTGGCCATCTCCTTCGCCTGAAGCAGAAACTTGGTCTGCTCATAAACATACCACGATAGGCCACCAACGACGAAGGTGACCATCAGTAGAAGCATCAGCAAGAGGCGAACCCTGATGGACCTCACTTCAACATCTCCTCCGGTTCCGCAACGATTTCATCGTCGTCTTCACCTCGCAGCATATACCCTTCACCCCATCGTGTCAAAATCAAAGGCTTTTCAAAACCCTTGTCTATTTTGTTCCGAAGGTAACGAATGTAGACATCCACAACATTGGACGTGTTTTCGTCTTCTTCGTCGTAAAGGTGGTCCCAAATCATGGGACGGGTTACTACCTTGCCTCGATGAAACGCGAGGAATTCCAGTAATGCGTACTCACGTGGTGTCAGATGGATGCGTTTCCCACTTCTCTTGACACTTCGCGCGGCAGAGTCAATCTCCAGATCATGGATACGCAGGACCGGGTCCTTTACCTGATGGCCACGACGAATGAGTGCGCGGATGCGGGCGAGTAGCTCATCCATCTCGAACGGCTTGGTGAGGTAATCATCAGCCCCGAGGTCGAGTCCTTTGATTTTGTCAGGTAGTTGGTCTTTGGCTGTCAGGATCAACACGTGGCTGCTCATGCCATCCTTACGCCAGGCTTGCAACAGACTGAGGCCATCCATCTTGGGAAGCATCAAGTCGAGGACGATGACATCGTAGGGCATGCCCCGGGCTTTGATGTTGGCTTCTTCTCCATCTTTGGCCCAGTCAACAGCATAGCCTTCCTCTTCGAGGCCCTGCTTGAGGGCTCGTGCCAATGGATAGTAATCTTCGGCGAGAAGGATCTTCATGGCCGTGCCTCTCATTAAATTGTGTCTATTGCATCATAACTGCCACCAATTAAACCACTGTGAGATTAGGCATGAAACTGTGGTGAGAGACTACACCTTGATAACTGTCCAATGCCCACAATGCTGATATACTAACACCATTGTTGTTTCACCGGAACGCCCAGGGGTCATAAATAGTGGAATTCGTTGCCAATCTGCTCAGTGTGCTCATCTTTGCCACTAGCCTGATCATGATCCTGCTTATCCTCATCCAACGTGGTCGTGGAGGCGGTTTGATCGGTGCCCTTGGAGGTTCTGGTGGTTCCAGTGCCTTTGGATCACGGGCTGGCGATACGTTTACCCGTATCACGTTGATTACAGCTGCCATCTGGATGTTTCTGATTATGCTTCAGATTTGGGTTCGTCCCAATTAACGAGGGACCTCTGTTTCGATTCCTACATGCCCTGCGGGGCATGTTTCCTTTCCCACCCGAGGTTCCCACTTGCTACTCAGCATGACTGGTTATGGCGATGCCCGCTGGCAAGGTCCCGGCCTCACCATCAGTGTGGAACTGCGTTCAGTAAACAATCGTTTTCTGAAGATCCTCACCAAATTGCCTGAGCACTATCAGAAGCTGGAGCCGGAGATTGAAAGGGCTTTGCGAGAGAAGTTGAAACGTGGCACTGTGCAGGTTCAGATCCTTGCTCAGCGTGAACCCCGTCCTGACGATTATCGCATCAATATCGTCGCTCTCGATGCCTTTCGTCAGCAACTGGAGAACTATGCTGCCTCGAATAAGTTTGCATTCAACCTCGACCCTGCATCCTTGCTAGCAATTCCTGGCGTAGTAGAGGATGCTACCACAAGCAGCGGAGACACCGAAGAAGCCTGGGCCCAGGTTGGCCCTGTGGTTAACAAAGCATTAGCCAGGCTTGAACAAATGCGCCGCGAGGAAGGTGTCAAAATGGCGCAGGAACTCAGCGCCCAGGCTGAATCAATCAGCAACCACCTTCGTGAAATAGCTCTTCGCGCTCCACAAGTTGCCAGCGATTATCGCAAGCGTCTGCACGAAAAACTGCAAAACACACTGAGTGAATACAACATTTCCCTTGATGCTACCCAGCTGATCAAGGAGGTGGCCATCTTTGCTGACCGTACCGACATCCACGAAGAGAACGTGCGGCTGGGAAGTCACTTGGAACAGTTTCATGCATTTCTGCGTGAGGCCGAAAGTACCGGGCGCAAGCTGGATTTCCTGATCCAGGAAATGAACCGCGAAGTAAATACGATAGGTTCCAAGGCCAATGACATTGCCATTACTCGCCACGTCGTCGAAATGAAAGGCGCGCTGGAAAAGATGCGGGAGCTGATTCAAAATGTCGAATAGCCCCACGAAACGTGGTCGATTAGTGGTGCTTTCCGGTCCCAGCGGCTCGGGGAAGACGACTCTTATTCGCGAGGCACTAGCTGCCCAGGATCTGCCATTGCGGCTTGCGATCTCTGCCACCACTCGACCGCCCCGTCCCCGTGAAATCGACGGTATCCATTATCATTTCTGGACCAGCGAACGCTTCCTCGACGCCATCCACGCTGACAAGTTTCTGGAACATGCCAAAGTTTATGGGCATCACTATGGTACGTTACGGGAGGAAGTTGAGCCTTACCTGGCAAAAGGCGTGAATGTGCTTCTGGAAATTGATGTGCAGGGTGGCTTGCAGATCAAAGAGCAACTGCCTGAGTCAGTCATGGTTTTCCTGAGGGCTTCGACGCCACAGGTGTACGAAACGCGTTTGCGTGCCCGCAACACCGATAGCCAGGAATCACTCGAAAAGCGGCTCGAATCAGCCATGAAAGAAATCGAGACGGGTTCTAAACAGTACCAATACCAGATCATCAATGATGATTTGCTACAAGCCGTCTCGGACTTTCGGCAATTGATACTCTCACTGCAAGTTGCAGGCCAATAGACAGGCCATTTCGTACACTATCTGTTCGATATTGACTGGAGAGACAGCACGATGATCGATGAACTCAAAGAAGAAGGCATTGTGAACAAGGTCGGCGGACGCTTCAAGCTCTCGACATTGATCCAGAAACGTATGACCATGCTTAGTGCTGGAGCTCGGCCGCTGGTAGAAATCCGTGGCGGTGAACGCATGCAGATCGTCATCCAGGAAATTCTCCAGGACAAGATTTTCCTCGATGCTTCTGGAAACGTCGGCACTCATGACGGCGAAGTGGATCTTTCACTTGCTGTCACGACGGATGGTTTGGATGATTAGCTAAGGGATAGTTTTATACCGGGAAAGCTTCCTGGCTCCGTGCATTCAACAGGGCCATGCAACATTGCATGGCCCTCTTGTATTTGTGGAGAAACGGTTACTCGTATTTTAGCTTTCCCGTACCACAATACGTTTCATCAACTCATCCAGAATAATGCTCGCTTCGGTGTGGGGCAATTGTTTGAGGATGTCTCGAGCAGCTTGAACGTGTTTTTCGGCCTCCCTCAATGTGTACCCTATAGCACCTGACTCTGCCAACAGGTACCGCAGTCGTGGAATTTTCTGGGTTGCAGGGTTTTCAAGAATGTCTCGAGCCTCGTTGCTTAGACCGTTGTGCTGCTGAAGTAAATGAATCAGTGGTAGCGTCAGTTTTTTCTGCAGGACATCAGTGCCGAGCGATTTGCCAGCAATCTTTTCAGTGCCTTGTATATCAAGTACATCATCAGCAACTTGGAATGCGATGCCCAGGTGATAACCAAAGCAGGTCATTGCTTCGACGGATGTTGAGGCAGCGCCTGCAAAGAGTGCCCCAAGTTCGCAACAGCATGCGGTTAATGCAGCTGTTTTTCCACCAATGATTGAGTAGTAATCAGCTTCAGAGAGCTGCAGATTTCCCTGTTCGCCGATCTGCCGCAGTTCGCCTTCACACACTTTGTTGGTGGCTTCGCCGATGATTTCGCATGCTTTGGCTGAACCAGTCTTGCTAGCCAGATGAAAAGCATGAGTGAAAAGCATGTCGCCGAGCAAGACACTGCTGGCGTTGCCCCAGCGGGCATTGATCGTCGCCACGTGTCGACGAAGATCAGCAGAGTCGAGAATATCGTCGTGTACCAGGGTGGCTGTGTGGATCATTTCCACTACGGCGGCCAGCATGGGGTGCTCCGGACCGATCTTCCCACTGGCTTTAGCCGTAAGAAGCAGGAGTGTTGGTCTCAACCGCTTGCCACGATAGTGAGCAAGATGAGCAATCAGATCTTTAACATAAGGGGCTTTGGTATCAAGTTCGTGTTGGAATATCGCCTCTGCCTCAGCAAGTTCATGTGCGATAGGCTGGTAATAAAAGCTGTCTGGCCGCCATTCCGCTGGCCGGTTCTCCTGCCCACGAGGCACCGGAGGATGCACAGTCGCTGTGGGCATGCTCATGCGATATTCCCTTGGTTCGCAACTTTCAGATTACATTGAAAGTTTACTGCACTGCGTTGGATCAGTCAAGGGTGTTGCCCCATTGTGATTCGTTGCAACTTGCCACAGAAAGTTGGCTTGGGTGCAATACTTTATCAAAGAAAACTGCTCGTTTGCACTTCGCCCATTTTCACCAGAATCTCAGGAGAGGTAGACAAATCCACCCCGTACGGGTATATCATGCTTGAAACCTTCATTGGCATGAAGGATGCACGCTTGTGCTCCCATGCGAGTGTCGGTCAGGCTAGCGAATTGTATGCCGAGCCGCCTGTCTCCGCAGGCCTTTCATTCGAAACAGAGGAGTATTCCATGGCCGACACGAACATCGAATCGCGGGTCATCGAGATCGTCAGCGAACAGATGGGCGTCAGCAAAGACCAAGTCAAGCGGGAAACCGAATTCCAGAAGGACCTCAACGCTGATTCGCTCGACGTTGTCGAACTAGTCATGGAACTGGAAGAAGAATTCGAAATTACCATCCCCGAAGATGCCCAGGATAAGATCAAGACCGTAGGCGCTGCCGTCGATTTCATCGACGCTGAACTTAAGAAGAAGAGCTAGCGACTTGGGTCATTTACACTTGGAGGCAGCGGAGCTGATGCTTCCGCTGCTTTTTTGTTAATTATCAGCTAACACCCGACAGCGCGAGTGAAGTTCTTGCAGACATCACTCACGCTGGCATCCAAAAACCGTAAGTCTTCCTCCCCGTGCTGGCAGCTGATGGCTGACAGCTGAGAGCTTTGAGATAGAACCATGTCACGACGACGCGTAGTGCTGACCGGTCTTGGAACCATCAATCCTCTCGGCCGGACTGTTCCCACGTTTTGGGACAATCTGCTGGCTGGCAAAAGTGGCATTGGTCCATGGACGCTTTTTGACGTAACAAATTACAAAGTCAAGTTCGGTGGTGAGATACGTAACTACCAGCCTAATCCCCAGATTATGGATAAGCGCCTGCAGAGACGCATGGATCGTTACTCGCAATTCGCGCTAGAGGCGACTTACGAGGCCATTTTGGATAGCGGATTGCAACTGACCAAAGTGGAAGATAAAGAGAGTGAAAATGCTTTTCATGTCGCAGACTACGATCCGTTCCGCATGGGTGTGATCCTGGGAAGTGGTATTGGTGGTCTCAATGAATATGAAGAGCAGCACGAAATCCTTCTGACCAAGGGGCCCACTCGTGTCAGTCCATTTGTGATCCCCAAGTTGATGGTGAATTCAGCGGCGGGGCAGATCAGCATCTATTACGGCATGCGTGGACAGAACTTCGCCGTTGCTACAGCTTGTGCCTCCGCAGCCAATGCCATCGGCAGCGCTATGCGGGCTATTCAGCACGACGAAGCCGACCTGATCATTACCGGTGGTAGTGAGGCAGCCATGACACGCATGGGTCTATCGGGTTTTATTCAGTGCATGGCGTTATCCACACGCAACGATGCTCCTGAAAAAGCCTGTCGCCCCTGGGACAAAGATCGCGATGGCTTTGTACTGAGTGAAGGGGCCGGCATGGTGGTAATTGAAGAATATGAACATGCGAAAAAGCGCGGTGCGAAGATTTATGGTGAACTGGTGGGTTATGGCGCAACAGGTGATGCCTTTAACATCACTGCTCCTTGCCCCGATGGCAGCGGAGCCGCCAAGGCAGTGGAACTTGCATTGAAAGACGCCAGACTGAACGTCGATCAGGTAGACTACGTCAATGCTCACGCCACCAGCACACCCCTGGGTGATCTCGGTGAGACTACTGCAATCAAAAGTGTCCTGGGTGCCCACGCCAGGAAAGTTGCCGTGAACGCCACCAAGAGCATGACGGGGCATACCCTGGGAGCCAGTGGCGGGTTGGCTCTAATCGTCTGTGCGTTGTCGATGAAGAATAGTAAATTGCATCCGACCATCAATCTAGACAATCCAAGTGAGGGTTGCGACCTCGACTATGTGCCCAGGGAGGCACGCGATCGTAAGGTCAATGTGGCCTTACTGAACAGCTTCGGCTTTGGCGGGCATAACGCCTGCCTGGTTCTGAAAGCAATTTAGTTCGACTGATATTTTGGAGTTGGGCTGCGAACATTCGTGTTCGCAGGCTGCACTGTTGCGCAATTGATAAATGACCTTGCGTCTCACACCTCATGGAGCATAATCAAGGCTGTCTCCTCTGATCGGGAAGGATTCACTCCATGCGAACGCACATGCTCCTTGCTATCGCTCTTGTGATTGGGTGCTTGCTTGTGGGGTGTCAGCGTTCTACACCTTCCCCGACGATTGCGACTTCTCCACAAACATCAACAGCACCAGCAAAGGATACAGATTCAGCAACAGTGTCACTGTTGACTAGTAATGCTGATGCTGAATATCAGAGTGCTTTGCTGGAGTCACTCGATGCCATTCATGATCGTCGTTACAGCGATGCACTGATATCCTTGCAAGCCGCCCAGACCGTCAAAGATACCGAGGTTGTTCGTCAGCAAATCGATAAAGTGCAAGGCCTGCAGCTTCAACAGGAGTCATTCGATCGCACTATCGCTGAGATTCAAGCTGTTATTGATCAGGGGCAGGGGGAGTTGGCATCTCAACTCGTGGTACTGGCATTGGGACAGTTTCAGCAGGAGCCTGAAGCAGGTAAACTGGCTGCTCTTAAACGGTTGGCAGATGCCTTACAACAGGCTGCAAAATCTGACATTCTGCCTCTTTTCATGCGGTATCGTTCCGAAGCTGATGCAGCAGTGAAGGAGAACAACCTGCGTGCAGCAGTATTGGCTCTTGAGCAAGCTGTTGTTCTCAAGCCTGATGGATCACTTCAGCAACAGCTGACACAGTTGCGTGATAAGCTCAACAAGTATGATGTAGCTTGCGAAAAAGCTCGCGAATTGAGAAAGGACACCAACAGTCTGGAAGAAGCAATCGCTGCATTGCAAGAGGCTGGCTCACACTGGGATACGCTGACGGTCCGGCAGGAACTGGCAGATCTGCAACTGGCACTCGACCAGCGTCGTGAACGGTTGGCTATCTCTCCCTTTGCTGTGCATGGCGATGCACAGCTCAGTAGTTACTGCGACTCATTCGTTGATGAG
Source organism: Gemmatales bacterium (assembly GCA_046350055.1). Classification (GTDB taxonomy): domain Bacteria; phylum Planctomycetota; class Planctomycetia; order Gemmatales; family HRBIN36; genus JAEUIE01. Next base: position 3,661,309 of record JAXMBC010000001.1, read on the forward strand.
TTATTACCTCATTTCAGAAAGCGCTACGACCTGGTGGAGCGGGGCTTAGCTAATCGACTGCTGGAAGAGTCAAAAGTGGATGCCAACGATATCCTCCTCAGCGAACAAGGTAGAGCTGATTTGAGTAAATTGGCTAAGGCTCGATACATTGTTGTCGGCAGCATTTCATCTCTTGCTGGTGTGACTGTTCATGCCCGCCTCATTGATCTCCGAACAGGACTCATCGTTCAGACTGCCAAAGTAACGGGGTCGAGCACAAACGAAGTGAGCAAGAAATTGAGCGTTCTGGCAGCACAATTGCTGATGACGGATGATGAAAAGCTGGCATATGATCTTCGTCAGGCTGAGCGGGATACGGCTGTTGCACCAATGGCTGCGATAACACCTCCCTCCGAACTACCGAGTTACAATCCCCAGTCACTACCACAGCCGATTCAGTTTTCCACAGCAAGGTTGCCTTCTTTCGGAAGTATTACAGTGGAGGACTATGATCGCTTACCAGTGATGCAGCCAGATGGCAATACTGCCCTGGCCCCAGCGTTCCTGGAGCAGGAACGTCCATTGCGCCAGCGATTGCTAGGCATACAGTTGGAACTCGGCGACAACCACTTTCGGCGTGGGCAATATCGGGATGCATATCTGCGTTACCAAATGGCACGGGAACTCGATCCTGCCAGTCTTGATATTTTGGGCAGGCTATCATTGTGTCAGCAGTATCTTCCACCAGTACAGGTTGATCAGCAAGCACGGAAGGCACGGCTTGCCATTTTACCATTCTATGTTGCGGCTTCTCCTCAAACGATTTCGCCGGCTTGTTCCGCGTGGACACCGGCCAATCTCGTCCCCTATTTTGCCAGTGCCTATGACGTAATTGATCCAGATGAAGTGCACTGGATGATGAGCCGTCTGGGTGTCAGTATGGGCGATATAGTGCGTGATGTTTCCATTCGTCGCTGGTTGGGACGGGCTGTCGGAGTACGCTATTTCGTGCTTGGTCGCTTGCAGCCTTTACAGGGAATTGCTGTTACCACAGTGATGCTGGATGTGGAACAAGGCTGGGAAACTGGGCGAGCTCAGGTTGTCGTTCAGAATCTGTACGAACTTAAGTACCGCCTGAATGAGCTAGCCAGGTTGACGATGATGAGTCCTGCAGAACGAGCACGTCTGGAGCGGGACTCTGCGCTTTATGAGGCTGAGTGGCAACGTGCTCTCGAAGCTGACCGGCGCGGACAGTTTCAGTTGGCTCTTGATCTTGGCAAAGCCCTCAAAAGTAAACATCCGTTTAGTATTCGCGTGAATGTGTTACTGAGCAAATGCGAGGAAAACGCCCGTCATGCCGCCTGGCAACAGGCAAGACAGCAGGAGCAACTCAAGCAGCATCTCCTTGCCGAAGCAGTACAGCGCCGTCAAGCCGAACTTCTGCTGACGGCGGAACGCTTAAGAGAACAGGCGGCTCGCCAGGCTGCACAGATTGCAGAAGTTGAACGGCGTCGACAACAAGACCTGGCTGTGCAACAAATGCTCTCCCAGGCACGCATCGCTATCCAGGTGAAGAATTTCAGTGTTGCAGTCCAACTTTTCGAAGGCGCTTGTGCCATGCGACCAGCCGATGAATCTCTTCAACGAGAGTCGGCAGCATTAAGGGCGCAATTGGAACGAGACCGACGCTTAATGTTTCTGGCTCAGCAGGCTCAAGCCGAGGAAGCCCGACGTCGACAATGGACCTTGGATATGAGCACCACTCGTCAGCTTTGGACGAGAGAACGAGAGCAATTCCAGTTGTCTCTTCAACCAGTGTTTCATCAGCAACAACAGTTGGATCAAAGTAACTACACCCGTTTGCTTGATCAGGCCCAACGTCTGAAAGCACAGGGGCGGTTGGATGAGGCTGCATATTCATTGCAACTTGCGAAACGCTTGCATCCCACGGAAGACGTCGAAAGGCTGTTGACAGACACTTTATTGCTGCAGGCACGTCAACAAGCTAAGGCTGAGGATGCAGCGAGGTTGGCAGAGTTAGAAAGGCGACTGGCACAGGAAACTATCCGGCGCAAGCAGGCAGAAGATACTGCACGCAATAACTGGAAGCTCTACCAGACAGCTTTGCAACTGGCTCAGGAAGCTGAACGGAGCAAAAACTACTCAGCAGCTCAATTACGATATCAGGAAGCCGGTAAGCTGTTCCAGACGGAAACGGTAGTCAATGGACTTCGTGGTGTTCAACTTGCCCAGGCTGAAGAAGCCCGGCTGCTTAAAGCACAGAAGGAGGCAGCAACCCAACAGAAGACATGGAAACAGGAAGGGGATCGTGTCCTGAAACTGAGTCAGGAAGCTGAAAAGTCAGGCAAGTATGACACAGCTATATCAGCACTCAGAAAGTGCAGGGAAACTGATCCTGGAAATATCGAGCTAACCGTTGCTCTCAATAAACTGGAGCTAGCTCGCATCAAGTCTATGGAAGTTAAGCAAAGTTCTGCGGCACGTGATCAGGCCTCTCAGGTAAAGTCGTATCTGGCTCAAGCCCAAGCTCGAGCCAAGGCAAAACAGTTTGAAGCAGCATTTGCACTAGTCGAGGCGGCAGAGAAGCTGATGCCGGACGATTCGCAGATAAAAGCACAGCGAGAGAGCATCAACAAACTCAAACAGGCAGATATTGAAGCATTAGCGATCATCAGGAAAAAAGAGGAGGACACCAGGCGACTGGCTCACGAAAAGATTCAGCAGGAAGAGAAAGCCAAGGAGCAGGCAGCAAAGGCACGTAAACAGGCTGAGGTTGCTCTGGCAGGTGGAGATTGGAAAACTGCAGAAGCAGCACTAGCCACAATGAAACGACTGGCTCCTAGCGATCCTGCATTCCTGAAACTGAGTCAGGAACTGGCTGCTGCACAAAGTCAGGCAGCTCGTGCCAAAAGCCAACAAGATATCAGGGCGAAACTGGAAGCAGAGGCACAGGTACGTCAAGTTGCCATGAATCAGAAGAATACTGGTAAACTCGGTGAGATATTGAAGAATGCTCAGACTTCTCTTCAGAAGAAGGACTTTGCGACAGCTGAAAAACTACTGGGGGAAGCACTGGCTCTTGATGGCACCAACCTGGCAGTAGGCCGATTACAACGGGAACTGCAGGTGGCTCGTCAGGCTGAGGACAGAGCCAGATCTGCCATGTCAGCTTCTGATCGCAAGAAACAGGAAGAAGAGCATCGCAAGAAAAAGGAACAATTTACCAAAGTAATGAAGGAGGGAAAGGAAGCACTAGCTGAGGAAGATCTCGATAAAGCGATGAAGCTGTTTACGGAAGCTCGCAGGCTAAATCCCGACGATGCCGATGCTGCACTTTACCTGGGTATGGCTCGTCGCGATATCGACCGGGCAAATGCTGAAAAAGAAGCTGCTCGGCAGGCAGTAGAGGAAGAGAAGCGACGGCAGGCAGCAGAAGCCAAGGCTGAGATGAGCAAGAAGAACAAGGCGGATGCAGAAATACGGCAGAAGTTGGCCATGGACGAAGAAGCCCGTAAACAAGCGGAACTTCTGAAAACAATGAACCAGCAACAGTTTGATACTGCCCTCAGTCAGGGTAAGCAACTTCTCACAGCTCGCAAATATGAGGAGGCCCTCACAGCATTCCAGAAGGCACAACAACTCCAGCCGACGAACAAGACGGTGGCTGAATTAATAGCACAAGCCAATCGAATGAAGGCAGAAGCTTTCAAACAGATGCCACCTGTTAAGGAGCAACCTCAGACGCCTTCTGTGGCACAACTGGTGGCACAAGCCTCGATGCTTCAGAAACAGCAAAAATGGGAAGAGGCACTCAAGCTGTATCAACAGGTATTGCTACTAAATCCAAACGATGCTGCTGGCAAGGCTGGTGTGAGATTATGCGAGTTTCAGGCAAACTTCGAAGCAGGCCGCGCGGCTTTGGCTAAAAAGGACAAAGATGCAGCTATCAGGGCCTTGGAGGCAGCATTGAAAGTGGTTCCAGGGCACCAGGAAGCGCAGAAGCTGCTAAAACAAGCAAGGGAATTGAAGTAATTGACTATTCTTGAAAAGAAGAATCATTCGCTGCGTATGGATCAGAAGGTTTCTCAACCTTCGCTACCGGAATAGCTGGTTGGTGTCGATGAAGTTCCAGCAATGCCTGGAAAGCAAAATAGCCTGAGTAAAAGTTGCGAGCACTACACTTTTCAGTCATCACGGGCTTGGGCTTGCCTCGCTGGTAAAGAGTGAAGTTACCGTCCTGCATGTTATGTCCAGATACCTGGTTAAAGCTCAGGGTTTGTTCTGGTTGTCTGCCAAACATGGTTGATGCCTTGTAGCGAATGCCCTGTAGTTCCAGAGTCATATTCTCAGTCCAAATTGTGGGCCGCCCTGCTTTCACTTCTTCGAATAGTCGTGTACCAATGATACAGGCAATCTCGTCACGCATCTCATCCAGAGAATGATCCACATTTTTAATACTGGTGCCGTAAACAATCCTGGGTTTGTTCACCTCAGTCCGCGGAAAGAATGACAAGGCAATATTCGTGCCTACGTAGCTGCCTTTGTGATAATGCTTGGTGGCAGCATAACTGAAGGCGTCCAGTTCGCTATACAGCAACTGTTTCTCGCCGAAGAAGCCTTTGTGGTACACACCATGGAGATGACATCGGAAGAGTTGCTTGAAAATAGCCACGATAGCAAGAAAGAATACCACGGCGCCTGTCCAAAGGATGGCGGTAACGATGATGAGTACATGTTGATCATTCTTCTTGCCCCAGCCGAACAGAAAAGATGCCAGGGTTATTCCGCCTATGATCAGGAACAGAATAGCTAACGTCAGGAGCAGGTATCCGAGCGAACGATTTCCCCGACGTTCGAAAATGATGCGTCCCAGTTGACTCGTTGATTCGTGCTTAGCGTCATCAGGGCGCTTGCTCAGTTCTTCTTGCAGTAGTATGGAAAGCAGATGAGCGTTGGCTGCATGGAGAGGCAGGGAGGCAAATGCTTCATCTTCTCCCCGTTTCCAGAGCTTTAGTTTGTCATCCACACACATGGTGGCAACTATGTCTGAGAGTGGCGTTTCACTCTCTTCCGTGTCGGGATGGCGAAGCAGCAGCGTTTTGCTGGTCAATTCCCAGCCTTCTCCCAGGATGCTCAAGTTCTTCTGGCGATCATCATCAGCGCGTTGTTTCAGCAGACGGACAACGCGTTCGACAAATGGCTGTAGCCGATCTGCTTCAGATAGTTTTATCGTGTTCTTCATCTCGATCAGTTCAGGTTTGTCCTGATGCGAAACTACCCAGACCCGAAAGGTGCACGTTCTGGAAACGTGATTTCCATTGCTGAAGTTGTCCTTGACCTGCAAGGCAACGCTGACGATGTCGTCGTCATCAAAGGTACGCTCGCCGATATTATCGGTCACTGTGAACTTAGACGGGTGCAAGGTCAGCCACATGAGTTGCTTGACCCGGTTCGCTTCCATGTAAAATGCAGCCATGAAACAGCCCAGACCGATAATGGCAACGACGCCTCCAAACCAAATGCCATTTGGGATGGCTGCAAGAGCAACGCCTCCCGCAAGAAAGAGCACGCCTATGAATCCCGTAAGATAGGCAGGCCACTTGGACAGGTGCGACCGAATCAGAATGCGAGAGTCCATGATTACTTCATGTGGAAATAGATAAGTGTGATTATCATATAGGTGTGCGTAAGGAACGATGTGAAGAGTGGAGTGTCGCCCATGAGCAAGCCGTTCCTGACGGCATACTGGAAGTCGCTGGTGATGCAGAACTACCGCATCGACCCGGCACTCTTGCAACGCTATGTTCCGCCTGGCACGGAACTTGATTCCTATGAGGGGCAATACTTCGTCAGTATGGTAGGATTTCAGTTTCATGACACTCGAGTCATGGGCTGGAAGATTCCCTGGCATGTCAATTTCGATGAAGTCAACCTACGGTTCTATATTCGAAGAAAGACCGCTGATGGCTGGCGTAGGGCAGTAGCATTCATCAAGGAGATTGTTCCACGTTGGGCTATCGCCACGGTGGCCCGCCGAATTTATAACGAAAACTACGTTGCACTACCCATGCGGTCTACTGTGGAATTGCCGTCAGGACAGTCATCAGGACAAGCAATTTATCGCTGGAAACTGGATGCTGTCTGGCATGAGTTGGGTGCTGAGTTTGTCGGAGAGCCACAACTGCTTCTCCCGGATTCCGAGGAAGCGTTCATCACGGAACACTACTGGGGTTATGTCATCCAGAGAGACCAGGGCCTGGTAGAGTATGAAGTGAGGCACCCATCCTGGCGAGTCTGGCGGGCATCAAGAGCGTGGTTTCATTGTGATGTTAGCAGACTTTATGGGCCTGAGTTTACGTCGCCGTTGAGCGTGGAGCCAGCCTCTGCTTTCATTGCAGAAGGCTCTGCGATTTCGGTCTCACATGGGTTGAGGATTGCTACCAACTCACGTCAGTCACAATGATGACAAACAAGCCGATACTGATAACACTGTTGACGTAGAAAAATGCCAGGTTCACTTTGCTGAGGTCATTCGGTTTCACAATAGCATGTTCATAGCAAAGCAACAGGGCGACCAGCACAATGCCAGCGAGGTAAATCAAGCCAAGTCCTGCGACGTAATAAAGACCTAACAGGCATCCAAGCATGATCATGTGACTCAGGAAGGCGACTCGCAGCGCATTGGGTACGCCAAGAGCAGCAGGTACACTGTGTAGCTTGGCTTTCTTGTCGAAATCAACGTCTTGCGTGGCGTAGAGGATGTCAAATCCCATGACCCAGAACAGCACCGCCAGACCCAGCACGACTGGTGGCCAGTCAATACTGCCAGTAATGGCGATCCAAGCAGCAATTGGGGCAATCATCAATGAGAGGCCGAGCCACAAGTGACATAACGCGGTGAACCGTTTGGTGAATGAGTAGCAGGCGATGAACAGCAGCACCGGCACGCTGAGATACAGGGGCCAGAAATTATTGTTCCATACCCGGAAGTGAATCGTGGCAATCACAAACCCGATGGCAGAGAACAGGGCAAACATTGTAACAGCACGAACACTGAGTGTGCCGGCCGGCAGGTGTCTCTTCTCCGTCCTCGGATTTGCTGCATCATACTGGCGATCCGCCAGTCGATTGATGGCCATGGCAAAGCTGCGGGCCAGTATCATGCAGGGGATGATCCCAGCGATATCAATGAAGATATCAAAAGGGGCAGTGCGACCGGAAGCCCGCCAGGCCAGTACCGCTCCTGCCAGTGCAAAAGGCAGGGCGAACAGCGTGTGGCTGAACCGGATCATCTCTAGGAACGCCTTCACCTGCCCGAAAAGGGAAGCAGGCTTATTCATCGAAGATGCCAAAACCAAAGCCCTTGGGTTGTTCGCGAGGTGCTTCCTGCTTGACTGGCACTTCCACCTGCTCGGTTTTGGGTAAATCAGACTCAGTAGGCGGAGAAGTGATAACTTCTCGACGCTCGACTTTTGGTGGATGAACCGGTGTGACTGTGGCAATAGGCGGCATCGTGTGGAAGGAAGGGATATCCTCTTCGGGTTCTGTCTTGCTTGATGAAGGCTCAGCGGTAAAGGGCACATCATCAAAGCTGATGGGGCGTTCGTCTATGACTGGCAGAATTTTGGCCTCAGCGGACTCTGCAACTGGTAAGCGTTCCCGTCCCCGCCCTTTACTGGTACGGCCCTTTTTCCTGCGTCGGTCCTGCTCGTTTCCTTCGTCTTTCGTTGGATCCGGAACAGTTTCGTCGGCTTCAGCCACCGGTGGCGGTACGGGCTTTTCCACAGGCTTGCGGCTGATATTTGCCATCACTTCATCGCCAGTTGAGCTGTGTGCAGGGCGATAAGGCGTCCCGAAGTTCGAGAACTCATCTTCAAATGAACGCGTGGCTCGTGGGCCGAGAAATTCGCTGGTTTCTTCAGCGAACTCGGAGAAGCTGTGGATCCTCTGTTCACGAGGCTTCAGATCATCATCATTCGGCCATCCCGCAGGCATCGTTCGCTCTGGCATGGATGGAGGAGGTGGGATCACTCGTTCAGGCTTGGCTGGCAAAGATGGACGATGCCTGGGCGTAGTGGTTCGCAAGGTTGGCTTACTGCCTGCAGTTTCACGACCACGTGGAAGCTTGGCAGACGATTCTTTGCGTGGTGCAGCTACCCCCGTTAGTTCTTCGCCAAAGCGAGTCACCGTATACGTGCCTCGTTTTTGATCCCTTTCGAGTTCCACAAGTCCCTGAGCCTGGGCGTCTTCCAGGAGTGCAGAGAACGTGTTATATCCATGATAAGTTTCATTGAAGGAAGGTTTCTTCCGCTTCATGGTCTCTTTGATCAAGCTGGCCCAGAGTACTTCCTTATTTTCGCGTCGGAGTGCTATCAGGGCCTCCAGCAGGAGTTCAATGGCTTTCCGTTTCGTTTCCGGTCCGGGGATGTTGACCTTGGGAACTTCGACTTTCTCGACTTCGAGATCTTCGTAGTAGATAAATTCATCACAGTTGTCGCGTAGCAGGTCACTGGTGCTGTTCGTCATGCCCAGGCCAATGACATGTTTGCCCATTTCCTTGAGCTTGGAGACAAGCGGAGTAAAGTCGCTGTCACCTGAGACAATGACAAAGGTGTCGATGTGTGTCTTGTTGTAAGCAAGGTCCATGGCGTCGACACAAAGGCGGATATCTGCCGAATTCTTGCCTGTGAGCGATCGCTTGGGGATTTCCACCAGTTCAAAAGCAGCTTCATGCAGGGACGCAGTGTACTGCAGATAGCGGCTCCAGTCGGCATAGGTTTTCTTGGCAACGATCTTGCCTTTCTCAACCATGCGCTTGAGAACTCGTTGGATATCAAAGCGATCCGTGCGGCGAAAGCCCTGGGCGATGTTGTCAAAGTCCACAAAGATGGCGAGTGCGCGTTCCGAATCAGTCGGCATATCTATTTCCAAAAGCGACCAGGACGGTCGTCACGAAGTGCCTTGCAAGCAAGGCTCAATACTGGCGTCATTATATAGGGAGGAGCAGGGGTTGCTACTTATCTCTGATAGAGTCTCTCATCGGAATGGTATCTAAATGAAAAGGGCGAGACTGAGTCTCGCCCTGCAAGCCACTTTGGTGCAACTACCGAATCCGGTATTGAATTCCAACGCCAATCGGCGGTGGTGGTGCATACTCCCGGATAATCACTGGCCGTTCGTATACTCGCACCGGCCGACGACTGCTGTCGAGCATGGCATTGATCACGTTGTCACTCACTCCGTAACTCTTCAGCGAGACTACATCATCCGGTGTCAACTGAAATACCGTTCGTGTCGACTGAATCTGTTTGATGATTGTGACTTCATTGACACCCGACTGAGTAAGCTTGATAACGTCATTGGTACTCATTGGCCCGCTGGCAGTTGCCGAGGCAGCCACTACCGCTTCGCGATGTTCACGACGATCTTCCGCATTGCCTACAGCAGCACCTGCCAGAGCACCTACACCTGCGCCCAGTAGAGCACCCGCTCCTGTATTGCCAGCTGCTTTGCCTATGATCGCGCCCGTACCTGCACCAAATAAACCACCTACAGCTGCACCAGTACCTTCGTGCGTGGCACAGCCGGCTATCGGCATCCAAAGAAGAAACCAGGCGTATCGCATCGTGAGACCCCCTTGAGGCATTCGGAAGAATGCTCCAAGTCTGAATATCGGCTGACGAAGCATCAGGCCTTCAATCAATCGAGCCGAGGGGTATAGCGTAAGAATGGTAAACGGTCAACGCATCTCGTTATTGTTCATCCTCTTCATCCCACGCATCTTCACTCATGTCTGCATCAGTGGTTGCAATGGGGGTAGGATCCCACTTTGAAGTAAACGATCCATACCGGCTACGCCAGACTGAGATGGTCGCTGGCCAACCTAGCAGTCGAATGCGGTAGAGTCCTTCCTGCTGCCAGCCTTGTTCCCAGGCAGCAGCTTGTAGTGCTTCAATATCGCTGGCGAGTATCACAGCCTGCCCACCGGGCTGGAGCACCCGCTGCCATTCCGCCACCATGTCAGCATAGAGCGCAGCAATCTCTTCCGGCTTGCTCAGTTGCCTGCCGAATGGTGGGTTGCAGAGAATCTTCGCTACGCTTCCCTGGGCCAGGGGCAATTCGCGGGCATCCCAGCGAATTAATGGCGGGTAATCGCGCCAGCCCTTAAGGTTCGTCCCGGCTGCCACCAGGGCATTCTTGTCAATGTCGCCGCCAATCATCTGCACATGGCGATTGGAATGGAAGCTCTCCGCTAGCAGCGTTCCTGCCCCACAACAGGGATCGATCGTGAATCCTTCTTGCGTTCCCAGCCGCACCATGGCTGCAGCCACCACCGGACGTAGTGAGGCTTGAATATGCTCGCTTTTATATGTTCGATGACGAAGTTTGCTGTCAGAGAGCCGCACGCCACACAGCGCCCGTTTTCCCATAATCCGTAACCAGATCTCGAGAGTTGCATCCTCCGCCGTGGGAATGAGGTGGCTGGGAATCTTACCCCTCAGGCCTTTGTCCAGTGCTTCAAAGGCATCGCTGCGCTTGTAGCCGTGTTCGCCATGCATCTGGGCAATGAGGCGGAAACTGGGCCGACCCTTGGGCTTCGGGCGAATGGCCTTGTGGTACTGCAGCAACTGAGGCCAGTTGGGCTCGCGGGCAGTCCATTTCTGGATCATTTCCAGATCAGCTGCCCGGTAGGTGAGCGCATCGCTGCCCCAGGCGAGGAGGAAGACATCCTCTGCAGTGCGAAGCTTCAGGACACTCTCGTCCAGGTGATCGACTCGGAAGACAACGATCCCCTGCATCTTCTTCTTGACGATGCCCCCGAGGTCGTCTTCAATCTCTCGAGCCGTGACCGCTTCCAGCCCGGGAACAGTGAGGGCAAAGAGAGCGGGTAATGTGCGTTCAGGTTTGGGCATTGGGTTATGGTATGGCTCAATGCATGCGTGTTCGACGGGTACGCTTACTGCCAATAACAAAAGCCAGACCCACCGGCCTGGCTTCGTGGTGATTCTGAAGGCTGTTTATTTCTTCTTCGCCTTCTCCGGGTTTACCTCTGCTTCGTACTTGAGAGCCTTCAAATCCGTTCCCTTGTGCGGAAGCACATCAGGCAGAACTCGAACCGAAGTCGTTACCTTCAGTGGATAGGGGGCGCCGACATCATATGTCAGCTCGACGAAGAACGCACTCCAGCCTTTCTCAGGTGGAGTTATCTTGCCCACATAACTGCCATCGCTTTCCTGCTTCAATTCAGTGCTCTTGTAAGCTTTGCCAATGGTCTCCATTCGGAAGTCGCGAGCATTGGCATTGGTGGCTTGCCAGAGTACTACCTTGGTAGGTGGAGTCTGGTATTTCACCTTGATGCTGCCATCCTGCTCGAAGGTCCAGGAGTACTGAGGCCTTGGTTTGCCATGAATCACCATATGGTAGAACGCAGTGATGCTCTGCAGGGCATCGGTATCCTTTAAACCATGGTCGCCATTGGCTACATAACGAAGGAGCTTTTCACCCTGCAATTGATCGTAGTAGAACTGTGAGGAATCAGGCAGGAAGAACTGGTCACCTGCAGCATTGACCACATACTTGGGCAACGTCAGTCTTTCCTTGTAGGAAAGCGGATCTTCAATCTTGTAGAGATCGTTGATACGGGGATGATCAGGCCGCTGGAGAATCTTGTGCTGATAGTAATTGCCGATGGCCATCGCCCAGAAGCCATAGGCTTCGCCGTGGTGCTTGATGGATTCTGCGCTATTGAGCACATCGATTACGATGGGAACAATCGCTTCCACGCGAGGATCTGTCGCGCCGGTCAGCCAGGTTGTCCAGCCACGTTTGGAACCTCCCGCTACCACAAACTTCTCAACTCGGCAGTTTTCCTTCTTCGACCATTCCTGCACGCAATCCATGGCCCGGTGAGCACTCTTTACCATCGCCAGTCGAACGACCCAGGTGGGATCACCGGTTTCAAGGAACTTGTCCCAGCCATAGCCGAGCAGATCATCCTCAACTCGTTTGACACCATCGCCATTGAGGATGAGAGGCTGGTTGGGAACCATTCTGAGTTCAACAACGATACTTCCCGTAGCATTGGCAATCATCTGTGTCATGCCATCAGCTTTGTCAGGCAGTGGTCTTTCATTGCTCCCACCGCTGATGAGGAGAAACGCCTTGTTAGATTTCAGTTCCTTGGGTTTGACGATGACAACCGCATGTTCCCAAACCGGGCGATTGACTTCTTTTTCAGTACGCCAGGTCTGCGACTTCATCTTGATAATGGTCGTCGTGGAATTCGAGGCATCCACGGTCTTGTGCACCTCCCAGCTGTAGACTGGGTCGACTTTCATCAGGTATTGATCGAGAGGCGCTGCACTTTTGTTATCGGCAGGCTGGGCATACGCCACGGCTGCGACACCGCTCATTAGCAATGTCCAGACGAACGTTCGCAACTTCATGGTGATTCCTTGCATGGAAAAGACAAAAGGTAGGTATCAGTGTTATAGCATGGGAACGACTGTCTTGCAGTCTTTTCCCGGTAATCGTACAGTTCATGAACCAATGATGAGCAGACTATTTTTGTGCTGACAGTTTTTTGATGATTCCGGCACTGCTGGCACCAGTGGCAATGACGTCGTTGCCGCCCAGGATGGTGCCGGCAAGTAAGTACTCTTCATCAATGATGATGCCGCCGATGAGGTTATCGATTTCAACTCGTTCCTGCAGTTTGACATCAACCTGAAGTTCGCTTGACTGCACAACGACTGCCTTGACCCAGCGGCCCGGACTGCTCTCAGGAGGCATTGCCAGAATCCATACTGGTTCATCAGCATGTAGAACCCCGTTACGTAACTGCAGTCTTCGCAAATCGCGGGGAGGATTTTTCCACTTCCACCAGGCCAGATCATCGCTGAGATCAGGTTTCAGGAGCATATTCGGGTGATTGTCATATGTCAGTGCACCCAGGCCATCTGGTTTATCTGGTAGACGATGTGGTAGTCTCGTAAATGCAAGGGAGACATCGGAAATACTGTTCCATTCCACCTGGGTTAGGCGGCTTGCGGTTGTCATCACGACACATTCCTGCCCAGATTCAACCAGACAGGCCCACACTTTCCTAGGCTGATTGTCTACCTTGCATGACAGTATGCAAATCTCGTTGGATTGAAATCTGGGCGCTGGGCCATGGGCATTGAATACTCTTTTCTTTTTCCCTTCATTAAAGCTTGAAGGGCGAAGCACGATGGCATCTGACTGCGAGCCCTGCGATTGTGATGAAATGGCAACAGTTGTAGTGGGACGTGTCATGGCGTATACCATCGTGACCGATGTGGCGATCAGCACGACGCAAGTCCATTGCACAATCGACGACAATCTATCTTGTTGATGTGGTTCAGGTGTCATCACTCTATCATAACAGTGAACGTGAACTCTGGAAGAACGGAGTTTCCGCTTCCTTCAGTATTCAGCGCATGCCATAATCCATGATGATCTGGTGGCTGGTCATTTGCTGTCTCATTGTGTTCCGAGGGTATATCTACCGTGAGGACAGACAGCGGTTCGGCCAGCTAGCCGCCCTCAAGCGACTTAAGTCGAGCATCCTGATCATGATTACCTTGTACCTGGGGTTCCTTGGCTTGCTCCTGGGTTTTGAAAATAGAATGGTCTATCATCCGAGCTCCGCGGCTGAGTATTGGTCACCACCACCAGGTTTGAAGTACGAGGACGTCACATTTCAGAACAAGATGGGAGATGCAATTCACGCCTGGTGGTGCCCTGATCCGCAGGCGAAGTGGACGGTCCTCTTCAGCCATGGCAATGCGGGCAACCTCAGCGGCCACGCATGGATCATCTCTGCCATCCGGGCAACAGTACCCTGCAACATCCTTATCTACGATTACCCCGGCTATGGCAAAAGCACAGGCAAACCTGGTGAAGCTAGCTGCTACTCTGCTGCAGACGCTGCATATCAATGGCTGCGAGACACGAAGAAGACCTCACCCGAGAAACTGATTCTGATGGGGCAATCTCTCGGCTGCGCTATGGCATGCCACCTGGCAGTGAACCACGAACATCGTGCAACTATCCTGCTCAGTCCGTTCACTTCCATTCGTGATGTTGGTCAGGAATTGATGCCAATCTTTCCCGTTCGCTGGTTAATGAGTCACCGCTACGACAACCGCAGCAAGTTGGTGAATTACAAGAAGCCGTTATTGATCGGCCATAGCACTTCGGACGAAGTGATTCCCTTTCACCATGGGAAAGACCTATTCGATGCAGCCGGCACCAGTGACAAGACACTCCACACTATCCAGGGGGAAGGGCACAACTCCCATCCTCCTAGCTTCTTCCAGACGATTAAGGCCTTTCTACTCAGTCTGGAGAGCAAGACAGCTAAGGAGTGACGGGCTACACTGACTGGGTGATCGCGAGAAACCCATGACCAAGCTGAGTGTCAACATCAATAAGTTTGCCACCCTTCGCAATAGCCGGGGTGGAAATGTTCCCGATGTCACCAAGGCAGCTATCGATGCCCAGCTATTTGGTGCCCAGGGTATTACGGTGCATCCTCGCCCTGATGAAAGGCACATCCGCTACAGCGACGTGCGAGATATCAAGCCTCATATCACCACGGAGTTTAATATTGAAGGCAATCCGCGAGAACAGAGATTTGTCGACTTGGTCTTGGAGGTGAAGCCGACGCAGGTAACACTCGTGCCTGATGCATTGGGTCAGATTACCTCCGATCATGGTTGGGATACGGTGATACATCAGGGCTATCTGAGAGACGTTATTGCACGTTTTCGAGCAGCCGGGATTCGCACGTCGATTTTTGTTGATCCGATTCTGCCGCTGATTGAAGCAGCGAAGACAACGGGCACCGATCGTATAGAGTTGTACACAGAACCGTACGCTGCGAAGTATCAAGACAGCCGTGCCGCGGCCGTTGCACCGTTTGTACAAGCTGCTGAGCGAGCTGTAGAGTTAGGGCTAGGCATCAATGCGGGTCATGATCTGAACCTTGAGAATTTACGCTACTTCGTCGCAGAAGTGCCTGATGTTCTCGAAGTCTCGATTGGTCATGCCCTCATCGCCGATGCCCTCTACCATGGTCTGGAGAAGACAATTCAGATGTATCTGGGCGAGTTAAAGTAGTCATGGCAATGACTACAATGTGCCAGTCCACTTGAGTATCGGTTCCCGTGCAGCTTTCGCTTCGTCTGGCCGGCATATGGGCAATGTCGTCGGGGCAGCCTGCAGTAGCGCCGGGTCTTCGCTCTTCATTTTGATAAGTGCATCCGCAAAAGCATCGAGCGTTTCCTTGCTCTCCGTCTCGGTCGGCTCCATCATCAGGGCTTCAGGTACGATGAGTGGGAAGTAGACCGTGGGGGCATGGAAGCCATAGTCGAGCAAACGCTTGGCAATATCCATCGCTGAAACGCGACGTTCACGGCGATCCTTCCTGGCACTGGCGACGAATTCGTGCATGCAGCGATCGCCGTGCGGGACTTCGTAGTAATCTTTCAAGCGTGCCAGCAGGTAATTAGCGTTGAGCACTGCCTGCTCGCTGATCTCCCGCAGGCCTTCCGGTCCCAGAGTACGGATGTAGATATAGCCTCGTACGAGAATACCGATGTTTCCATTGAAACTGCGGACCCGGCCTACCGACTTGGGACGGGCGGTATCAAGAGCATAACATCCATCAGATTTCTTGATCACAATAGGTGATGGAAGATACGGGGCAAGGAAGTCGCGTACGGCAATGGGACCAGAACCCGGGCCGCCTGCGCCATGCGGGCCGGTGAAGGTCTTGTGGACATTGTAGTGCATCATGTCCGCGCCGAAGTCGCCTGGGCGTGTGCGACCGACGATAGCGTTCATATTCGCACCATCGAGATAGACCAAGGCTCCAGCTTCATGCAGCAACTTGGTGATCTCAAGGATCTTTACTTCGAACAGCCCGCAGGTGTTCGGGTTAGTAATCATGAAGACTGCTGTTTCGGGGCTCAGCTTAGCTTTCAGGTCATCGAAATCGACCAGGCCCTGGGCATCGCTCTTGACTGTCACTACTTCAAAGCCCGCGATCACAGCGCTGGCAGGATTGGTGCCATGCGCTGAATCAGGCACCAGCACCTTGGTCCGTTTTTGTCCTTTGTCTTTGAAGTACGCTGCAGCTACGAGAAGGGCAGCCAGTTCGCCTTGAGCGCCAGCGGAAGGTTGCAGCGAAACCGCGGGCAGCCCGGCAATCTCGGCGAGATATTCCTGCATGCCGTAGAGCAGTTCGAGCATACCCTGCGTGGAGGCATCAGGCTGCAGCGGGTGTAAATTGACAATTCCCGAGAGCGACGCCAGGCGTTCGTGGCGCTTGGGATTATATTTCATCGTGCACGAGCCAAGCGGATAGAAGTTGGTATCCACCGACATATTCAGCGTTGAGAGATTGACAAAGTGTCGGAGCACATCACTCTCAGCCAGTTCGGGTAAGGGTAGAGTCTGTTCAGCGAGGAGATGCTTGGGAATGGCATTCTCGGTATGAGGCACATCACTGGCAGGCAGACGATGGGCTCGGCGACCAGATTTGTGGAGTTCAAACAGAAGCTGAGTTGATTGCCGCTTATCCATACTGAGAAGCACTCGCCTGAGTAACAAAGGGACTTAGCAGATTCTATGAAGTGTGTCCATGACGTGGAGTCGGTTAGCGAGGTTCCTGTACTCTGCAATAACGCTCTCCTTGTCCTTGGTGTCATTGTGGTTGCTAACTAACCACAACGACGCCAAGTAGACAGAAAACTGCAAGCAGCTGTTGCTTTTCTCTAACTGGAATCGGCTACATTAAAAGCAAACATTCCATAGGTAATTCTCATGCTCGACCACCAACTCACTATCTACCGCTTCATGTATGGCTACGGGCGCAAGCTCCTGGTCGACATATCAGAAGCTCAACTCAAGACGCCTGCTTTCCCCGGGGCTAATCCACCATCGTGGATTATTGGCCATCTGGCGGTTTCGACGGACTTCATCCTCAAATTGGCAGGCCAGTCAACACTGCTTCCCAAAACCTGGATGGTGCTGTTTGGTCCCGGCTCCGATCCGCACAAGCATCTCGACAAGCACCCCAATCGGACGGAACTAGTTGCTGCCTATGAAGCCGGGCATGAAGCAGTTTTTGTTGCTGTACCTAAGATGGATATGGAGAAACTGAAGGAGCCCAGTCCATTTCAACCGCTGATTAAAGAACTGCCGACTGCAGGTGATCTGCTCACCCACCTGCTCACGTCTCACGAAGGCTTCCACGTAGCCCAACTCTCGGCTTGCCGTCGTTCTACTGGATTGTCGCCTCTCTTTTAATGTAGATTCACACTCCGCTAAATGGTCAATGGCAATGGGCGATCAGGCGTGCAATCGGGAATATGTTTGAGTCGTTTATTTCACGCGTGCTTGCAGATCATTACGAAACCGGCGGAGTTGTTCTTTTTTGTCGCTGGGGGCCAGTGCCAGGGAAATATCGAGGGTCCTCAGTGCTTCCTCCAGCAGTGGTTTAGCCTGAGCGTCGTTTGCTTCCAGTGCATCATCGCTAAGGAACTTGGCCAGGTAGGAAGCAAGTTCCCACTGGCCCGCTGTCGGCTGATTGGTTTTCAGCAAGGCTCGAATATCGTTCATGGTGGCCTGGCGATAGTTGGCTTTATCGGCCTGTGGTGCCAGCACAAAAAGCAGCAGCTTGGCTGTGGAACTTGCCTCCAGCGCACCAGCCTGATTCTGGCGCTGGGCAGCTGGAGTCAGCTGCAGTGCCATCTGGGCATCTGCTATACATTGTTCCAGCACGGGCTTGGCATCTTCCCACTTTGTTCCTGTATTAATCGGACGGCGAGCCAGGGTGCTGCGGACGATGAGCGACGTTACATGTTCCACTTTACATTGATTCAGATTCGCTGGTATCACTTGATTGAGCAATGGCTGAAGAACAGTTGGCTGGTTGTACAAGAGAGCAAGTGTCTGATTGAGAAAGTTCTTGCCAAGGTCAGGGTGACGGATCGCTTTGAGGAACTCCTCGTTGGCTCTTCCTGCATCGTTCTTCAAAAGATAATACCGGCCCAGCCAGAAGTGGGCTTCAGCCAGGTCAGTATCAAGCTTGATGGCTTTGGTCAGCTCTTCACGACCTGCTTCCAGTCGCATTGCATTGTTGCCGTCGTCTACGGCCCAGCGCACCAGGCAACGGCCGAGGTAGGCATGTCCCTGTGCCAGAGAAGGACGTGATGCCAACTGCTGGCGATAGGCTTTTTCTGCCTCGGCGTAAACGGTGCGGGCGGGAACGCCTGACAGTAAATTCCCCAGACGTTCTTTGGCTTGTCCCAAGGCTCCCCATGCTGATTCATAGGAGGCGTCCAGTTCAGTGGCCTTCACTGCATCGGTAACAGCGTCCTGAAATACATAGCGACGTTGCTCATTCTCGACGGGAGTGAAATCCCCCAGCATAGAGCGTGCCAGGCTGCGGTTGCTTCGGTATTGTGCGAGCATCCTGTCGCGAGGGTTCTGTTGCTCTGCCAGGGAGATAGCCTTGTCGTAGGCAGCGATGGAATCACTCAAGGTGCGGCGGATGTCAGTTTCACTGGTCTCTTGAGCCAGGCGATAGTACTTGGCCAATCCGAGAATGTTCCAGCCACCATGGAAGGAGGGATCGGCCAGAGTAGCGGCGCTGGCATTAGTGGAAATAGCTGCGATGTCCGAAGGAGCGAGGCTGCCTAGACGATTGAGGCACTGACCCTGTCCGGTCAAATACTCGGCCTTAATGCGGCCACCACCGGGGAACAGCTTGGCTGCTTCCGCATAGGCTTCCGCTGCCACACGCAATGGTTGTTTGTTACCCGTCCCGGGCCAGGCTTCATAGGGCGATTGAAAGATCAATTCACCATATGCAGCTTGCAGCGCTGCAAGTTGTGTATTACGAGTGGGATTCGCCTTGATCGTGGCAGCGACTTTCTGTCCGGGATCAATGATACGCTGGTAAATGATCAACGGGCTGGTCGCCTCAAAATGAACCCGATGGGTTTTAAGGTAATTCCAGATCTCAGCATACACGTTCAGTGCAGACGCAGGCTGTTTAGCTTTGACAAGTGAATCGGCCAGTTTCAACTTGAGACTTGTGACGACAATGGCACCCTGTGGCTTGCGTGCCCACTCTTCCTGCAACGTAGGAGTGAGAATAGCCTGCAGAGTTAAAGGATCCTTTGGAACAGGCCCTTGCACGGCCAGAACCAGGGATAACAGAGAATTAGTTTGGGCTTTGCCCATGAATCGCTCTGCAACACCGAGCCAGGTAGGGACAGGTTCTGAGAGAACAGTTGTCAACGATCGAGCATCAGCCTGATAGCTCACTCGTTGGGCGGCTTCTTCGAGGATACTTAAAGCACGTTCGCGTCGGAAACCTGAAAGCGAGATGTCCTGCTTGAGCGATTCTTCCAGTGCAGCCACAGCTCGCAATGGCTCTCGCATCTCCTGCCAGTATCGAGCCTGCACGTACTGTAAGTAAGCAGTGCGATCCTGGAGTTCGACACCCTGGCGAAGGAATTGTTCAGCAAGGGCAGGGTTCTTCTGGTCGCCTTCCAACATACATTCTGCTCGGAATGCAAGCAGCTTGGTGGAAATAGCATTGCTGGGTACTTGCTCCAGTTCACGATAAGAGCGACTGAATTCCGCAGGCACCCGAGTGCTCGTGATAATGCGATCCAGGCTGGTCTGAAGGAAGTTGGGGAAGCCAGGGTCGGTGATGTTCTTGCCCAGCACAAAAATAGGAGCAGGAATAGGTTTGGTAGGTGTGGGTGAGACGATCAGGTCTGGCACTTTCATCGGTGGAGGGCTGGGGCGATTGTCAGCTGCTGTGATGATGTCCGGAGCACGGTAACTTGAATTGTTGAGTTCCGCCTGGCGTGCAGGATCATAAACTGGGCCGACAAACTCACGTGTGGTGTTGTCGGGCATTGGTTCAACCGTGGTACTCGACGCCTGGGCACTTTCCGTATTTCCACTGACCAAGCGATATACCAACATGGCCATGCCGATTCCGACGATGAAGACCATCGCAAGTGGCAGTGCATAATGCTTCAGTGGCTTGGGAGCAGTCTCTGCTTCTGCATTGACTGCGGCTGGCGCAACGGGCATGACAGCCGTGGGCGCAGATGGCTCAGGATCAGTATCTCGTTCGGCATGGTGGACTGGAGCCGGATAGATCTCTCCGGGTCGCAGAGCCACATTCATCGTCGACGGTTCGCGAGTTTCTGCTGGTTTTTGGACAGGTCCGTGACGCGGCGTGGCTGGTTGCAGTTCTGTCGCAGGATCTTGGTGGCGAGGGGTATAGCCTGGCGCAGCTAGCGGTTTGTGGACAGCCGGTTCATCCATCTCATCATCAGCATCAATCAGCAATTCACCCGTCGCTGGCACTGCCTTCATCAACGCGTTAACAAATGCCTGACAGCTTTCATAGCGTTCTTCTGGAATGACACTGGTAGCTTTGGCAACCACTTGCCGTTCAGCTTTCAGCAGCACCGAAAGGTCCAATTGTCCTTCCAGTTGACGCATCATCTGGTCATAGGCTGAGCAATCGGGACCATAAGGCAACTGGCCAGTACGGAGTTGGAAATAGGTAATAGCCAGCGAATACTGATCAGACCACTTGGTGACTTTGCCCCGCAATACTTCCGGTGCAGCATAGTGGAACGTGAAGCCGACAGAATCCTGTTTAATCTCTGCACTGATGTTTTCTGTTTCCAGCACCTTTGCTAGACCAAAATCGGTCAGCTTCACAGTATCGTTTGCCAGCATGATGTTATCAGGCTTTACATCACGATGCTGTATTGAGACGAGTCGATTGCCCTGCTTGTGTCGGGGTTGATTGAGGTAGTCAAGAGCACCGGCCACCTGGCTCAGATAGCCAAGTAGTTCCTTGACTGGGATGCCGGGTTTGCCCGCTTCCTTGTGCTTTTCCAGAACCTGGGACAGGTTCTTGTCTGCCAGCCGAGTGGCAATCACCAGCGTGGCGGGTGTCGGGGCTCCGGCATGCCCTCGCAGCTCATCAGGAATGATCTGGCCATGTCTGTCAAGCAGCCAGTAGGCTCGCAGTTCCATCAGGCTATTGTGGCTGATGTTCTGGATGATTTCTAATGCACGAAACTCCTGCTTGCCACGCCCGCTAGCTCGGTCCAGATCTTTGATGATCTTCAGTGCAATCGGAAGTCTGCCGGGAGCCTGCGACTGCCACACTTCACCATACGCGCCGCGCCCGATCAGCGAAATCAGCTTATGCCCGGGCACAATCTCCCGATTGGGTTCTATGACCAATCCGTCAGTTGGACCTGAGCCGGTGCGTTCGATGGCGCGGCGAAGTTCGCGGGCCAGATCCTGGCAATTGGCGAACCGTGCTTCCGGACGACGACTGACTGCACGGCGAATCACCTGCTGTTCTGCAGTGCTCAAGCGAGAGAGATCGAGTCGTCCTTCGAGCGCCTCGGTCAACACCACGTTGGCATCATTCATCGAGAAAGGCAGGGCACCTGTTCGCAGATAGTGGTAGGTGATGGCCAGAGAATACTGGTCGCTGTACGGGCTGGGCTTGCCTCCATCGAGCATTTCCGGTGAACTGAATGCTACCGTCATTCCAGCAGCACCCCGATCCATTTCGCCCAGGACATGGCGCAACCCGGCATCGCATACCTGGGCAGCTCCACCAACGATCAAAATATTCTGTGGTTTGATGTCGCCATGCGGCAGCGTCTGAAGCCCCTTGCCCAGATCATGTTTGGGGGCGTTGAGGTGATCAATGGCTCGGGCAGCATCTTCGATGTAACTGATGAGTTCAACGGATGGGATTCCTTGCTCACCTTTGTCTTTGCATTCAGTGAACCGTTCGAGAAGGCTCTTGTCACCCAACCCCATGGCAATGAACAGCGTTTCAGCAGTAGGTTTCAAGTCATCGAGATTAAATTCACCCAGTGTATGGGTGCTGCTTTTGTCGTTGTTGCCTACTCCAGACAGTTCCTTTTTCTTGAGGATTCCGCTGGCGCTGGTGGTACTAAAGTCGCTGATCCACAGAGCAAGAATCGGGCACAGATTGGGATGTTTGATTTTCTTGAGGAGTTCAACGGTACGCAGATTAGTGAAGCCAGGTTTATCATCCAATCGGATGATCTTGAAAGCTACTTCCGTGCCTCCCGGACCATGGGCTTGCCACACATCCCCAAACCCACCTTTTCCCAGGAATTTTCCCAGACGATAGCCACGGACGGGCTCATCACCTTGTTGGTAGGCACGGGGCATAGCATCCACGCAGCAGAGGGCGAAACTCTCGAAGTATAGCTTGTGCCGATGGCACTTGCTGTACGTTCGGTACAATTTTTAACTTGTACCCTAATTTACCTATCTTATGGAAGAGCAATGTTAGATAGAGTATCTGTTTGTGAAAGTGGCCATCATGAACATCCATATCGCAACAATCCCTGTGGAAATGGGACAGCAAGCAGCGGCTGCCGGTGCCTTGGCTATTCAACACAGCCTTGAGGATCGAGGGCTAGCCAGCATTATTCTTGCAACTGGTGCGTCCCAATTCACTATGTACGAAGCGTTGCTCCAGCATCCTGAGATCAATTGGAGTCGTGTTTCCGTCTTTCACCTCGACGAGTATCTCGGATTACCTTTTGACCATCCTGCTTCGTTCCGCAAATACCTATGGCAGCGATTCATCAGCAAATTGCCAATTGCACCACGTGCTGTCTATTGGATTGATGGCGAAGCTGTGCCAGGTGCAGAGTGCAGACGGCTCAATAAAATAATCCAGCAGCATTCCATAGGTGTCGCCTTTGTCGGTATTGGTGAGAATGGACACTTGGCCTTCAACGATCCGCCTGCAGACTTTGCAACAGAAGAGCCGTACATCACCGTCACACTCGACGAAGCATGTCGACGACAACAGCTTGGCGAAGGCTGGTTCCCAACTTTCGATGATGTGCCTACGCAAGCTATTTCCATGTCGATCCAGCAGATCATGAAGAGCCAGCGAATTATCTGTACCGTGCCTGATGCGCGTAAGGCAGATGCGGTGAAACTCAGTCTGGAGGGGCCGGTCACCAATCTTGTGCCTGCCTCCATTCTTCAGCGACATGGTCACGTGGATTTGTTCCTGGATCAGTTGTCTGCCAGTTTGTTAAGACAAGATACCAAATAATAGTTCAACAATTATGGCGAGGTGCATCTCGGCTGGAGTAGTTCATTTTCATGAATTCGCCTTGGGCTATCATGATTTAGCAATCAACACACCAAGCAATGACTGGGTTGGCACCCTTGTAGAATGCCGGAAAAACAGCGGTTTTCGTACGCTCAATCCATAGTCAATGACACGCTTGGTGCTGGGAATTGCAGGAACATTCATGATTACATCGCCTTTACTCATTATATCAATGAATAAATATAATACTACAGTAATAAACAATTAATACATATTATGTTGATATAAAGTGTAGTTGCATTTACACTTCATTCCATGAATCATTCATGGCACGTCGCCATGGAGTTATTACCCTGTGTTGGAGGATGGTATGTCTCGTTTTTCGCCTTCGACGGCTGCCAGTCGCTCAGCGTTTACGCTGATCGAACTGCTCGTCGTCATCGCCATCATTGCGTTGCTGATGGCTCTATTGCTGCCTGCCATTCAGAAGGTGCGTGAAGCAGCCAACAAAATGCTCTGTTCTAGCAACCTGCGGCAGATCGCCATTGCTGCTCACAATTACCACAACGATTACAACAAGATTCCTCCGGGGGCTTTGCATTCGCTGAAGCCCAGCGGCGCATACATGACCTCCGGTGTGCAGAATGTTGGCTGCCTCTTTCTGCTTCTTCCTTACCTTGAACAGGACAACATCTTCAAGCAAGTAGTCGGTACCGGTACGCCACCCGGTGCTCAGGTGCCGACTGGTGGTGCTGGTGGCGCATTCAATACCAGTCTTAAGCAACTCATGTATGCCTGGTGGGTCAACGATATCAACCGTCTGGTATCTCAAGCCCGCATCAAAGCGTTTCTGTGCCCCTCTGATAACGCCAATGAGTCTACCACCGTCGGAGTTCTCATTAACATGGGGCATTGGGGCACGCAAATATCTCAAGGATTCATCTACACTGGTTCATTAGGAAGCCCCGCCAACGATCAGTTTGGCCGCACGAATTACACTGGTGTACAGGGATTGGTCACCCAGGGGTGGGGAGGCCTGGTCGGTGCTCCTTCCATGGACGTCTATAACGGCGTCATGGATAATCGCGCTGAATTGACTCTAGGTCAGTTGACCGTTCAGGATGGTACCAGCAACACCTTGATGTTTGGTGAAGGCCTGGGTGGCAACGGGGCTGGCGCTCGTGACTATGCATGGAGTTGGATCGGTACCGGTATGGTGAATCTGGTCCTCGGCCTGGGCAAAGCCAACATTCCTTCCAATGTCGATCCCAGCACCGGTAACCCTGGTTCTCCTGGGACCTGGTATTTCTACACGGGCGGTGCAACATTGGGTAACTTCAGCTCTCGCCATGCTGCTGGAGTGCAGTTCGCATTTGCAGATGGTTCTGTGCGAACCGTGCGCTATGGCAATGCTCGTCCTTTGAGCTTTGCCGATTGGTCCTGGGTGATAACGTCACCGTTTCCTGCCGCTCGCCTCACATCTGATTACGGTATTTTGCTACAGATTGGTGGTAAACGCGATGGGTACAACAACGACACTGCATCCATACTTGACTAACCTGATGCCGATGGCATGTATGCCATCGGCATTCTCAATGGGAGAATAGTCCAATGACACATCGATTGCTGATTGTCCTGAGTATTCTGATACTTGGTACGTTGCTGGCTGGTTGCAGCAATAATAAGGGTGTGACCATGCCAAACAACACTGCTGCAGCGGCAGTGCCACCTTCACCGCAGGTGACGAGTGGAAGCCCTGGTGGAAGTGCATCGAATAGCCCGACTGGAGGCAACCCCAGTTTCGCCAAATAACATGCACAATCGTTAATGCAACAAGCCCACAGTTCCCTCTGTGGGCTTGTTTCTTCTCACGGTGCAAATCAAAGGGTGTTCTGGTGGATTATTCGCCCACGTAGGGGAGCAGGGCCATTACGCGGGCTCGCTTGATAGCCTGGCCAACGGCACGCTGGAATGTGGCACAGATTCCTGATCGCTTGCGGCCAAACATGCGGCCCTGGGCGGTGCATAGCTTCTTCAAGCCGCTGATATCCTTGTAATCGACGAACGCGGGACGGGGACAACCCTGCGGGGTACAAAACCGACACTTCTGCTTAGGCAGCGGCATGCGTTTCTTAGCCATGACGAACGCTTACTCCAATTTCAAGGGAAAAGGAAGTATAGGAAGCAGGCATGGGCTGGCAAGGGTTTATTACCACGAAGTGTCAGGCACAGTGTACTGATGAATCATTCAGATTCTGTGTGCTGCTTCGGTTCAGGAAGCCAGAAGCTGACGATTACTGCCAACAGGCAGAATACCGCAGCTGTGATTCCAGCGGCATGGGCTGTCAATTGCGGTGGCGAGAAGCCCTTTAGAAAACTGGAAACCAGCGGAAGGATAATCAGAAGTGCCAGTGGGTTCCCGCTGGTACCCAGCATGCGGCCACCGACATTTGCTGCAAAACTCTCTCCGGTACCTCGCAGCTTCACTGGATAGACCAGAGGTAGATAGTTACCCCAGAAGCTGAACTGGCCCACAACAAAAAAGGCAGCTACAAAGATGCCAATTTGTGTTCCCAGTAAACTCCACTCACCTGCCCGGCCACTTGAGAAGTATAGGAACACTAACGGTGTGACAATCATGGCAGGGATTTGAAATATTCGTAGTAGTGTTTGCCTGCTGATAACTACTACTGCCAGATAGGCTAATGCGAATCGCCCCACTAGCCCACCCAGTTCCTGCCACAACTGCACTCGAGAAATAGTGGCCTGAGTTCGTTTGTTAATCTCACTTGCTTTTACCTTGAGTCCTGCCACATCCTTGACATCGTGCTTCTTCAAACTGGCTTCGATTTCGGCAGGCTTGGCATCAGGTTTTTTGGCTGCCTCGTATGCCGCCCGGAGTGGTGATAGCTGTTTGGCGTCAGTGACAAGCCCAGGAACAATTTGAGGAAGTAGTTGAATAGCACCGAAAGCAATGCCATAGCCACACATCATCAAAATGGTGGAGACAATTGTCGTCCGTCGCAATTCCGGGGAAAATAACAGACCAAAGCTGGGGCGAGTGATCGTACCCGATTTTCGCTTCGCTTCCCAGGCCGGAGATTCCGGCAGAAACGGGCGGATGATGATCAGCGGGATCGCGGGGATCACACCTGAGATAAGAGTATATCGCCAGGCTTGATGTTCACCCTGAATGGCCGGCAAGCTATCTGCGAATTGAGTACACAGCCAATACGCTCCCGTTACAAGCAGTCCTCCAATGGACGAAAATGCCTGCGTATAACCCAGCACAGCTTCTCGCTGCCTGGGATGATCAAACAACTCCGCCAGCCAGGCCGTTGCTGCGACGAACTCTACACACACACCGATAAATGTCAGGCAGCGTAAAACCAGCAGCATCTCAGCGGATTGAGCAAAGCCAGACGC
This sequence comes from Gemmatales bacterium, assembly GCA_046350055.1. GTDB lineage: Bacteria > Planctomycetota > Planctomycetia > Gemmatales > HRBIN36 > JAEUIE01. Next base: position 3,687,935 of record JAXMBC010000001.1, read on the forward strand.
AAGGGCTGAGAAAGCATAGAGCAAGATGCTGTAGGTCAAGACACGGCGACGACCGAACCAGTCTGTCAGGTAGCCTCCGAGCAGCCCGAAGATGCCACCGCACAGAGCACTGGCGTACATGATGTAGCTGAACCAGTCGAGGATCAGTCGATTACCGGATTCAGTGAATGGATCGACGCTGAGCAACTGTGCAAGTGCAGGACGGCCAACCAGTGGCCAGACAAGGAGCTCATAGATGTCGAAAGCGAACCCAATGGCGGCGATGATCATGATCAGCCATTGGGTTCTCGTGAACGGAGGAGCTTTGGCGTCAGACATTACAGGCACCTGCGGCAGGCGTGAAAAAGATAAGATATGGATTGAAAGTAGACGCGGCGTCTCACCACGTCATCAACTCACCGTCTTAATGCAACTGCAAACGCAAGGTGCGATGTATACCGTGACTATTTCAGCCTTGCTCCAATTTCCTTGAGGGCTGAACGTTTCCATTCACTATCTGGCAGGTCCTGGTAGAGCTTCTGCATTTCAATCAGTCTCACTTTCAGGGCTGAAGGATCCAGGTCGCCTAAGCTTTTAATGACGGTTTCCAGCTTGAAGGTCGTTTGCCCGTCGCTTTGCTTGAGAGCTTCTTCTGCTAAACGAACCCATGCACTGTTTGCCGAAGTGTCTTTAAATGTGGCTACCAGATTTTTCCAAGTCGTGCGTGCTTCCTCAACCTGGCCGTTGTAGTAGGCCAGCACCCCGCGCCTATAGAACCGCTCTGCTTCACTGCTGGGTGCTGTGAATGTGAACGGTCCGCTGGTGACTTTTGCCTGTGTATACGATTTGATGCTTTGGATGCGTGACTTCAACTCTGTTCGCTCATCCTCAGTGACTGCTGCAGGATGGTGTTTTTGCAATGCATCGAACTTTATCTGCGCAGCATTCCAGTCGTTTTCATTTAACATCTGCTGAATGCTGCTCTTCAGTGATTCCACGGAGGGTGGCTGACGCAACCAGTACCACAGCCCCGCCACGCCTGCCATTGCTGCAAGAAGCACCATGGCTTGCAACGCAGGAAACGCAGGTCGCTCACGGCGTATTTTCTCACGCAACAGATTCAGGTCGCTGTCGCTCTTCGGGTCTGGATCAATCTCCATGACTTTGGTCGCTGGCGATACAGGTTTGGGCGTATACTGCTTCTGCCTGTCAAATTTACGCTTGAGCCTGTTAAGCGCATCTTCTACTGCCAGGGCGTTGGCAGGTCGCTTGTCCGGGTCTTTCTCCAGCAACGAAGCAATCAGTTCATCAAAATCATGAGGGATGCTTTCCACCAGGCGGGAAGGCAATTCAAACTGTGCATAACGATGTTTGTGCAATAACTCTGCTGCGGAATTTGCCTCGAAGGGCAACCGTCCGGTGAGGAGTTCATACAGAATGATCCCGAGTGAATAGAGATCACTCTTTCGAGTGGCTTGTTTGCCAGCTGCCTGTTCCGGGGAAACATAGCTGGCGGTGCCGATAATAGCATTTTCTTTTGTCAGCCGGTCTTCATGCAGAATTCGAGCGATGCCGAAGTCAGTAAGTTTGACGTGTCGTTCCCAGGAAGCCAGCAGATTGGCAGGTTTGAGATCACGATGGATGACTTCCTGTCGATGGGCAAATCGTAACGCGCTGGCGACCATTTGCCCTATGACGACTACTTCTTCCCAGGCGAGCTTGCCCCGTTGTTCCAGCACCCTGTCGAGTGACAAGCCATCGACATATTCCATGATGAGATACGGACGCCCCTGGAATTCGCCACTTTCATAGAGTTGCACGATGTGGTCATGCTTCAAGGCTCGGAGGATGTCTGCTTCCCGATGAAAGCGATCAAGGAGTGTTTCGCAGTTGTCAAGATCCGCAAGCCGTAGAAGCTTGATTGCTGCTCGTGATGGCTTGCCGTTAAACTGAGATTCAGCCTCAGCTAGATAGACATCGGCCATGCCTCCCTGGCTGATCTTGCGCGTGATTGTCCACTTGCCGATCTGTTCACCAATCATGGAGACTCCTGCAACGGTACCTACAGGTTACTCCAGCTTCGTGTGTGTCTCAAGCAGTTGAATGAGATTTCATGCATTGCCTTGACGAATCTGCTGACACAGTCGGATACTCTCCAGCTCATCTTGCACTATGAAATCCCTTTCACACCGTTTGCCCCGGGAAACTTCCCCTTGGCAGACCCACGCTGCTTGGCATACGATACATGAGTAGGATGCGAACCGCACATCTTGAGGGAGTACCAATGAAACGTCATTTCACCTGGCTCGGCGCTCTGATTGCAGTATTCGTCGTGCTGTCGGCAGGTTATGCGCAGGAGAAGAGCACGGAAGATCTGCAAAAGGAAGCACTGGCTCTTAATTCCATCCGTAGCGAAGATGCCATTAAGAAGAAACTGCAGGAACTGCAGGAAGACAAAAAGCATGCTCGCAAGCTGGTTAAAGCCGCTGCGGAACTGCTCCCCAAGAAAGACGAGAACACTTTCACCTACAGCGGCGCACATATCCTTGGTACCATTGCCAGCGATGTTCGTGAATACAAAACTGCAATAGAGTTTCTGCTCATCGCCATTGAAAAGGCCAATAAGGTCAAAAGTATCCGTAAGCTCTACTGGAACCGTATAACGCTAGTTGAAACGTACCTTGCCGATAATCGGCCCGCTGACGCTGAGAAGGTCATTCGCAAGATTCTCGACAATATCCCCCCGAACATTGAAGATGAGGAAGATGCCCAGACCGTCGGCACGACACGCTTCCTCGCCATGATGGACCTGTCGCGTGCCTTGTTGCAACAGGGTAAGTTCGAAAACTCTCTCAAGCAGATTGAAAAGCTCTACAAGATGATCGAGGATGGCCAGTATGGCCCTGGAGCCAAGCCATTCATCCAACGGCTTCATGCTCAATACCACACGTACAAAGGCGACTTGAAAGACGCCATCAAGCTCTATGAGCAGATCATGGAGAATGAAGAGAAAGATACTTCCAAGGATCAGTATCAGGAGGTGATCGGCAATCTCGAAGCAGACGCTGGTAACGTTGATAAGGCCTATGAAATCCTTTCTGGCCTGCTCAAGAAGAAACCAGATGCACCTGGACTCAATAACGACCTGGGTTACATCCTTGCATCTCATGATCGCAAGCTGGACGAAGCCGAGCGCATGATCAAAAAAGCTGTGGAGGCTGAACCAGAAAACTCCTCATTCCTCGACAGCATGGCCTGGGTGCTCTACAAGCAGAAGAAATACAAGGAAGCAAAGGTGTACATGCTCAGAGCCGTAGCTCAGGAGCGGGGCAAGAACACGGAACTGATGGAACACCTGGGGGATATCCATCTGGCTCTTGGCGAAAAGGATGACGCGAAGAAGGCTTACAAGGCATCTCTTGATGCTGTGACGTTTAATTATAAAGACCAGGCTCGCAAGCCCGAAATCGAGAAGAAGCTGAAAAGCCTCGAGTAACCAAAGTCGGGAATAGAATACTTCACAGGGCTGTGCTGTTCGTGGCACAGCCCTGTTGTATTTTACAGGTATTGTTCTTATCTGGTGTAATGCACATGACCAAGCTTTTCGATCTCACTGGGAAGGTTGCACTTATTACTGGGGGCAGCAAGGGGCTGGGTAAGGCCATGGCTCGTGGACTGGCTGAAGCTGGGGCAGACATTGCCATCAGCAGTCGTCATCAAACAGAACTTGATGCAGCTTTGCCTGAGATTCTTGCAGGCACCGGGCGTCGCGGTGTAGCGTTCGTTGCTGATCTCAGCCAGCGAAGCGAATCAATCCGATTGGCAAACGACGTTATCAAGCACTTTGGCAAAGTCGACATCCTCGTCAATAACGCTGGTTCCAATATCGTCTCGCCAATTGATGCCATCAAGGATGCTGACTGGGATTATATCCTGGAACTCAATCTGTCATCTGCGATGGCGTTGACACGTGCAGTAGTACCGGGAATGAAGGAACGCCGTTGGGGACGGATCATCCACATCTCTTCCACCTTTGGATTTGTGTCGAAAGAAAAACGCAACGTTTATTCAGCTACCAAATCAGGCTTGCTGGGTATGACACGAGCCAGTTCCATGGACGTCGGGCCGTTCGGAATCACTGTCAATTGCATCGCACCAGGACCATTCCTGACCGATCTGCCGATGAGCCTGTTGAACGATGCAGAAAAGAAGGCTTTCAGTGATCACACTTCGCTGGGTCGTTGGGGGCAACCTGAGGAGTTGCAGGGCCCAGTAGTTTTCCTGGCCAGCGATGCCGCCGCCTACGTCACAGGAACCTGCATTGTAGTGGATGGCGGATACCTGACGAAGTAACTATCGTTCTGGCGTGATCTCGATGTAAGCCACTTCAGGCACCAGTTCAATGAGCTGTCGTTCTATGCCCATAATCAGCGACATGGCTGTGCTGGGGCATGATTGACAGGCACCTTGCAGTTGCACCGCCACCACGCCATCGGTGTCCACGCCACCAAACTTCAATTCGAGCCCTGCCTCACGCATAGCTGGGATAAGCGAGGTCTGAAAGGCTTCAGCGATTCGGTCGTGCAGGTTGGCGCCGGATGTAGTCATGATAAACCTGTTCTGTCTGCTTCAAGTCGCTGTCAAGTTGTTTTTGCAATTCCAGGACGGAGCTGAAGCGGGTGGTATCGCGGAGCCTGGAAAGAAAGCGCAGAGTCAATGACTGATCATACACCTCTTCAGCAAGACCCAGCAGATGTGCTTCCACCTTGCGTGCGTCGATGCTAAAAGTAGGGTTTGGTCCAATATTCACGGCGCCTGCAAATAGCCTGTCGCCCAGGACCGCTTCTGCAGCATACACTCCGGTGGCCGGTACAAGAGTAGCTATCTCAGCCAGGTTGCACGTGGGAAAGCCAATGGTGCGACCACGATGATCTCCATGAACTATCTTACCTGTCACTGAATATGGACGCCCCAGGCCGAGACGGGCAGCTTCGACGTCGCCCCGCTTGATGGCTTCGCGTATGGTGGAACTGGAAATACGCATTCTTCGCCGGTACACATCATCCACAACTTCACAGGGCAGTTGTTCCTTATGACACCAGTGCTGAAGTTGTGTGATTGTACCTTGCCTGTCCTTGCCAAAGCAGAAGTTCCTGCCTTCCACAATGCCTTTTAGCTCCAGCTGTTCCAGCAGCAATTCCTTGAAGAATGCGTTCGCACTTACCTCAAGGAGAGCCCTGCTAGCCTGCAGGACTAGTATACGATCAGTGCCGAGCGCTGCGATGTCTGCAACACGCTGTTGCAGCGTGGCAAGTGGTTCTGCCAGCAGATGAGGCCGCAGTATGGCAGTTGGTGGTGGATCAAACGTGATAGCCATCGCTGGACGCTGGAGTTGTTTCTTGAGGTGGAGCAGACGGCGAATCAGGGCACGATGTCCTCGATGCACTCCATCGAAGTTACCGATTGTCAGAACGTGGCTCTTGAGCTGTGGTGGGGCAGTGGACAGACCGTCCCAATAAACGACATTCATCCTAGTAATGTACGATTCATGAACCGAAAGCGTAATCAGCGTTCAAATTGCCATAACTCAGCTGTCAACGCTGTATATCACCTATCTTGCCAGAGGGGTAACAATCACCTGGACTTCCTTCCCTGCCCGAACAATCGTAGTTACGCGATCTTTCGGAGGAATCGTTAATCTCGCTACGTCTCCCCATCCGATCAACAATGAGGAGTGCCCACGGCTGGCAATTGCGCATTAAGCAATTCAGGCACGAGACTGCAAGGAAGCCAACTATGCGGGTGAGACGTTCATCAGTGTTGCTGGCAGCGGGATTGCTCACTGTGGTCGCACAGACAGGGTGTGAGCCTGCCCGCGCCCTAACGACCAACCTGATAGTAAACCCTCTTAAGTGGGATTACTATTCCGATGGTGTGGGCCGGCATATTCGTGATAGCAGCCTCGCCGATGAAGCCTGGGAAGAGATTTGTGCTCGTGATGGCGATGTCTATTCACGTCACTATCGTCGTGGGTTTCACGAAGGATTTCGCGACTATCTGAACATGGGCGGAACTGGTGATCCACCAACACTGCCACCACGCTCCTATTGGCGCATCTACTATCAGACCCCCGAAGGCCACGATGCTATTCAAGATTGGTTTGAAGGCTTTCGTCATGGGACGAGTGTTGCCAAGGCCAGTGGTGTCCGCGGCTACGTGACAGTCCCACTTTCCTCTCTGCCCCCTTCAGAAACGGTTACACAGGAATCTGATGAGCCCCCTCGTGCCCCTGAGAAAGACAAGGAACCGAAGAAAGTTCCTGATCCAGGCACGACCAAACCTCCTGAAAAGGAAGGACCGGTGAAGCCACCTGTCGTCACTCCGCCCAAGACGGCGGATGGACGCCCCATGCCTCCACCTGTGCCACCTATTATTCAGGTCGAACGCATGATCGCTCCTCCGATTCCAAGTAGACAGACACCGCCACGCTAACCATCGCAGCCACTTCTGATTAGCCAGACCAGCTGATGGAGTAAGAGACGATGAGCAGGACTAGTATGACTCAGGAAAACACTTCGCCCCGCCATCTTGGGCGAACTGGTTCGATGGTGGTTTGTCTGACGATCTGTTTCCTTTGCGTCACGGTAGGGTGTGCCTCGTTAACAAATCCGACGGGTAACGCAATCCCTGTGAATCGTCTGCCACCGGAAATACTGGGTGAGAGTCGAGAGGATGCAGTTACAATTCCCGAGAAGTTCCTGAAGCCACCCAAACAGGATCCGTACCTCCTTGCTCCCAATGACGTGTTGGGTGTTTACATCAAGAACATTACGGGTGATGAAAAATCGCCTCCACCTGTCGTTGCGGTGCCTGAAAGCGGTTTGCCACCTGCCATTGGCTATCCCTTCGTCATCCGTGAAGACGGTACCATTTCACTTCCTCTGGCTGTCGAACCAATCAAGGTGGCAGGCATGAGCCTGACGCAGGCTGAGAAAGAAGTGAAACGGATGTATGTGGATGTCTGGCAGATCCTCAAACCGGAGAATGCCAATGTCATCGTGACTTTGCAGAAACAACACACCAATGCCATCTATGTGTTACGCCAGGATTCTGGTGCTGTCTCCTTTGGTGGTGGCAGTCTCAACAACACCAAGCGTGGAACCGGCGTGGTCCTGGACCTCAGTTATAATCAAAGTGATGTGGCTACAGCCCTCAACCGCACGGGTGGATTACCCGGCCTGGATGCCCGAAATGAAGTGCTCATTTTCCGTGGTGCCTACCGTCCTGATAAGGATGGCCAACTCACCATGCCCGACCTCAAACAGATCAAGCTCGGACGCACCGTTCTGACACGTGATAATGAAGGTAATGCTGGTCTGGAAGTGGTCCGTGTCCCGCTTCGCCTGAAGCCAGGCACCAAGGTGCCATTCAAGCCGGAAGACATGCGACTCAACGATGGAGATGCCATATTCATCGAAACCCGTGAAACTGAACTCTACTACACAGGTGGTCTACTGCCACCACATGAATTGCAATTACCTCGGGACTATGATCTCGATGTGCTGGAAGCTGTCGCCCAGGCCCAAGGCCCGCTCTTCAATGGTGGCCAGTCTTCCGCAAACTTCGGTGGTCAGTTTGTCAGCTCTGGACTCGGAAGCCCGAATCCCTCGTGCCTAACGGTCGTTCGCCGCTGGCCGGAAGGCAAGAGCATCGTGTTCCGTGTTGATCTGGCGAAGGCATTGGTCGATCCAAGAGAACGCATATTGGTAAAGCCTGGTGACTTCCTGATCCTGCAGGAAACCTATGGTGAAAGCATTGGCCGATATATGACCCAGACATTCAGTCTCAACTACTTCAGTAGCATTCTGAATAACGGTGTCTCGTCGATCAGCTTTACTGGCCGCACGCCATAGTAATCAGTGCATGACAACATAATGATAGCTCGGAATAACTGAAAGGAGGTTGTACTGTAAGTACAGCCTCCTTGTCTGTTATCCTGTTACTTTCTTAGCCCACTCGCGTAAGTGCCAGAAAAGAGTGCGTGGCGCCTGCGGCGGTTCGATGCGAAGTGGCAGGCCCTGTAGAATCGCCATCCCATTCATGCCGCACAACTTGTTGGCTGCCAGGCCGGGAATCCATTGCATGATGATCTTGGCTGCCTCCGCCAGCAGCGGAGGTCGGCGTGTTGATGAATGGCCATCAGAACCAATTACATGTACAAATCCCCGCTGCACCCAGTTCTTGATCGCCTGGGCATGTCGTCGATCACGAGCCATAGTCACATTGCCTGTCGATAGCTGGAACAGGCAGCCCAGACGAATAAGATCCTCTGCCATATGTTCGGAGAAGAGCAGTTCCTGACTCTGCTCCGGATGAGCCAGAATAGGACGGATACCACGCTCCATCAGTCCGGCCACGGTGTCACGCAAGTCGATGAATATGCCATGAGGCAGTTCGATCAGCATGAATGGATTGGAGCCGATCGTGCAATACAGTTTCTTGTCGACACTCTCGAGAGTGGTTGGATGAACCATCACTTCGGAACCAGGAAAGATGGCCACAGGCAATCGTTTGTTGCGTACCTCGTCTTTCAACAACATGCCTGCCTGTGCTACTACTTCTCTTGTCACTTGAGGGTAATGTTCGTTTTGATGAGCCAATGCATGCACCGCCCCGACACCTTGCTCAGCTAGCATGGTGCACATTTCAATAGCTTCTGCCATCTCCCTGGGGCCATCGTCCAGCCCTGCGAGCAGATGGCAATGCATGTCCACGATGGGAATCATCACTTACCATTCTGAGAATAACGATGCCCGTGTCAGATGACACGGGCATCATCAATTCAGGGTTTAGTATTATTTTCCAGCGGGCTCGTTGGCATCTGACGGAAGGCGATTGGAAGTGCCAGCATCGCCAGTAGGCATCTGAGGCGTGATTTCCGTCGCGTCGCGATCCTGGTAGTAACCCTCGTCGCCATAGCCGGCATAGTAGCGATCGGAGTAATCGTACTTGTACTGGTAGGCTTGGGCATAATCGTACTGGCCATAGCCATAGCCGTAGCCATAGCCACCACCGTAGCCGTAACCGCTGGGGCCTTGCATGGAAACACCGTTGACAACGATGCCCAGTGGCTTGGCACCCAGTGAGACGAGGATGTCGCGAGCACGCTCGGCGATCGGGCGACCATTCTTGGTCACACGCATCGTCATCAGCACACCATCGACTCGAGGTGCGACCACGCAGGGATCGGTCACCACCAGTAGAGGCGGTGTGTCAATCAAAACGTAGTCATACTGCTCACGCAATTCATCCATGAGTTCCTTGAAGCGTGGCGAAGTGAGCAGTTCTGCAGGATTTGGCGGAATCGGACCGCAAGGCAGGATAGACAGGCCAGGGATGACTGTGGGCTGAATTGCATCACGGAGATCACTTTGGCCCATGATAACAGAGGCGAAACCCTTCTCAGAGGGTACCGCAAACACCTTGTGTAAACGGGGGCGACGGAAATCACCATCGATCAGAATGGTCTGCTTGCCCGACTGCGCGATAGAAACAGCGAGGTTCGACGAGAGTGTTGTCTTGCCATCACCCATATTGGGGCTAGTGATCTGGATGACCTTGTGACCTTCGCCTCTGGTGCTGAAGTAGAGAGCGGTACGGATGCCGCGGAATACTTCCGATTTACGTGACTTGGGTCGGTAGTATGTTACCAGTGAAGGATCCGGGCCATTGATGGCACCTTCCAGCTTGGCTGCTTCCTCTTCGGAAATAAGGACAGGAATGTGGCCGACGACAGGGATATTGAGCCTGCGGCGAATCTCTTCAGGGCTGCGGAAGCTCTTGTCGGTCATGTCAGCCAGATATGCCAGTCCAAAACCACCAAGCAGGCCGAAAACCGTCGAAAGCACCATGATTACAAAAAGTCGTGGTTCGACTTTGATTGGTAATGTCGGCTCAGCCCATATTTCCGCAGAGTAGGTTACTTCGTCCTTTTGGAACTTGGTGTTGTTCAGTTGCTCTGTCAATGTGGTCGCGACCTTGAGCAATGCCTTCTTGCGTTCCACGAAGTCAGTATTTTGAACTTCATTCTTGGCTGACTCCTTGATGTAGTCACGTTCACGGGCGACTTCTGTGTCAAGAGTCTTCAGAATGCTGTCGTAGCGCATTAATTCCAGTTTCAATGAGTTAACAATCGTTTGGATTGGTGTTTCTCGAACACTGCCAATATCATCCTTCGGGGACACCTTCTTGAGATCGTTGAGTTCCTGGGTCTGCTTGGCCATATGATTCTGAAGTGATTCAAGCTGCAGCCTAATATCTTTGAGCTCTGGGTGGTTCTTCCCCAATCTTGTCTCGAGAGTCTTCTCGAGAAGCTCTAATTGCATCACTCGTTCGCTGGTACTTCCGATGGCAACAGGTGAGGAATTCTCCATTCCTGGCCGCACGATATTACTGCTGGAGAAGATTGAAATAAGAGATCTTCCCATGCCATTTTCAATACCCTTATTGAGAGTTTCCAGACGCGACTGCACATCATATCGCTGTTCCATCGTTTTAATACGCAGGCCTTCGAGCATGCTGAGACGTGAGAACAAAGGGTTCTTGCCATCAGCGGAGGAGGAAACAATTGCTGGATTCTGCTCCATAAAGGCTTTATGGTCCTTGTCGAGCTTGTCATAGTCCAGACGCATGTATGTCTCGGCTCTCTTGATGGAGTTTAAGAGTTCCGAAGTCTGACTTTGGGTATTGTCTTTCAGGTACTCCTTATAGTGCTTGATGATTCCATAGATAATGGTCTGGCAATCACTTGCAATGGGACCTTTGAAGGTAAGCTGCAGTACAGGGCTGCGCGTATTATTGTCTCGGTTATCCCGAACCACCATCAGACCGGCACCCAGAATGCCAACAATGCTGGAAAGGTCTTTGCCTGCAAAGGTCTCAAGCTTCTTGATATCGGTGTCTTCCGCAACCTTGCGCAGAATCATGGGTGTACGCAAGAGTGTGGCATGAGTTGTCAGATAATCATCGTTCATCATGTATGCGCCGCGCAAATCACCACCGAGAATGGGTGGATTCTTCCGCTGCACGGCCAGCATCGACTGTGACTGATATACCGGGTCCTTCTGCGAGTAGTAAAGAATGCCAATCACAATAGCCAGAATCAGGCCGAGGATGATGAGCGACTTCCGCTGCCAGGCAATGCGATAGATATTCGATTGCTGGGCGGGTTCCTGTTGTAGATTAGTCCCATCCAGCACTTGAGGCTGAGGCATTCCTTCCAGCAGTTCCGGACGATTCATGGTTGTCTCCTTACGAATCTCAGCACAGGCCTTAGACTTTCTCTAACCGGTATTCCGCAGAAGCGGTCGTAATAGTTGGGGTGGCAGGTGCGATGTTCCGCACTGTCGGATCGCTCATTTGCGAAAGCAGTAGTTCCACATCTGAAATCATGGCATTCAATTGAAGCATGACATCAGTAAATGACCGGTGAATGGAGCCTTCCAGTTCCATTCTCCCCACTACCGTCGATTTGATGCATAAAGGCAGAGTAAGTTGCCACTTTTCCTTGTCGAGGAGTTCCGTGTTACGCCTCTGCCAGTGGCCATGATATCCCTCATGCCAGGCAGGGGCATTCACGTCGAGACTGATGCTGACCAACTCATGCTCGTAAGCCCAGGCGGTCAGTCGGCTCCATAGATCCTGCCAGTTGGTCGAGCCTTGCAGTTGAATGCTTAACTCGCGAACATTATCGCCACTAGAGCCAAACAGCGAACTGATGCGTTTACGTATCAGACTCAGTTCTACACTGCCAAACATCTTGGTGGCTACTAGTATGCCCACCACCAGTGCAGCACTCAGGATGGCCCAGGCGTCATTGCGAAGGTACGACGCAACCAGTGCCCCGCACATGGTCAACAAGCAAAGCCCGGAGATCAGCGCCAGCACTGTGACATTGGAAAGGCCCGATACGCTCATCCGATGATGTAAGTGACCTCGATCGACGTCGTAAATGCTACGCCCGGTCAACTTACGGCGAACGATAGCTGCTAGAGTGTCAAAGATGGGAAGAATCAGGAGAGCCAGCGGTGCAGCCAGGCTCACTGTGGCCATTTCTTTCATCGAGCATTGAATTCCCAAAATGCCGATGATGAGGCCGATCAGCATACTTCCCGAATCGCCCAGGAAGATCCTGGCAGGGGGGAAGTTAAAACGCAGAAAGCCCAAGAGTGAACCAGCCAGGCCCGCAGCAACACATGCCGGAGCCCAGTTTTCATTAAGATAGGCAACACCAGCAAAAGCCAGGCTGGTAAGAAGTCCAATGGTGGAAAGTAAGCCATCCATGCCGTCCAGCAGGTTGAGGGAATTTATTGCCCCAAGCAGCCAGAATGCTGTGAAGATGATGCCAAAGATACCCAATTCTATGCTGTAGCCTTTAGCAAGCGTAATTCGATCCACCTTGGTGCCACAGGCAATCACAATGCTGACAATGATGATCTGACCGAGAAGTTTGAACCGGCCACGCAGTCGACCAAAGTCATCAAGAACCCCAAGAGCAACAATCAACGTTGCTGCCAGCAGCAGGCCCAAGTGCTGATAAAGTTGTTCAGGGAGTATCTCCCCGGTGCGGCCACCCAGAAACCAGCCAACCATGATGGCAAAGAGCATTCCGCCGAGCAGAATGGGGCCGCCGATCACAGGAGTGGGACGTGCATGAAGTTTGCGTGTGCCATCCGGAAGGTCCAATAGACCAACGCGCCTGGCGACTCGCATCATCACTGGGGTTAAGGCGATGGCGCACAACAAGCCGACGGTAAAGAGGATCAATAACTGCAGTGCGAAATGCATCGAATTCCTGCTACGAGATTGGAATGTCGTCCCTGGGATGGGCCAGTGAGCGACAGCCTCACTTTCGCAAAGCAGATTTTATCCTGAAACAGTGTCGGTGCCAAAGAAAATGCACAACTTTACGGCGCAAGTGTCAGCAACGAGCGGAGTTCAGAGAAACCCACTTTCACAACATAGCCTGCCACATGGACGCAGGATCCAGAGGTATGGTTGTTGAATTCGACCCCGCTTTTTGCATCAACTGTGCCTGGGAAGGCAACGACGCGAGCCAGGCCGACTCTAAGGATCGCGACGATTGGGCAAGTTCGCTCCGCTGTACCGTCGGTGCCTTCGGCGCAGGGGGTTGTCTCTCATAATCAGGCTCTACCCGGCTTGCTTCGCTCAGATGTTTGACCAGATCACGCCACGGGTTATTCCGGTTCGCCTCGCCATCACGTGAGGTGCGGTAGCAGATAACCAGCAGTTCCCTCGCACGTGTGGCAGCTACATATAGAAGCCGCTGTCGCTCAGCCTCGGCAAATTGCTGCTCCAGTGACGCCAGTTCTGGCCAGTTCTCCGGGTGGGCTACCGACTGCTGGACGTACTGTGCCACTTGTCGGCGTACATGGAGATAGCCACGTGCACTGTCCTGGTGGCGCTGAATGTGTAACTGTTCGTCTCGCGGTTTACCATTATCACCCAGACAGTCTGCCAGTATGACTACTCTTGCCTCCAACCCCTTTGCCTTGTGCAGATTCATGATCCGAACGCCCACACCTTCCTGACTGGGCAAATAGAGTCCATCCCGACGAGGCTCCCGTTTCAGCAGCCTTTCCAACTGAAAGAGCACACCCTCGATACTGCGGGTACGTGAGGCTGCATCTCCCAGGCAGCAGAACGCTTTTGCCAGGCAATCTAGCCCGGTTTCCTCGCCCCACACCTTGGCCCAGAGAGGCAAGCCCAGTGTCAGGCTGCACCGTTCCAGTGCAGCAACGACCGGATATTGTTGCAGGTCGCCTGCGAACTCCTGTAGCTGGCGAAAGACGTTGTTGACAATGCCAGCATGAGGCACACTTTCATCCGCCTGCTTGGTACAATGGAATGGCCCTCTTGCCTGGTGATAGGCAAAGAGCTGAGCATCGCTCATGCCGCAGAGTTCGCTGCGGAGCAGACCAGCGAGTGCTACCTGATTAGCAGGATTGAACGCAGTCTTGAGTAGAAGATAAAGAAGCCGCAATCCTGGGAAGGCGTTGAGCTGTCCGCCACCTGTCACTTGATTGGGGATACCCCATCGAGAGAGCGTATCGCCATAGTGTTGCAGGCGATCGCGTTCCTTGGTCAGGATCATAAAATCGCCCGGCACCGCAGTCTCAGGTAATCCGCGTTTCAGCTCCGCTTCATTGCGGTCGAACCGCAGCTGACCTTCCTGTGCATCGAGAATGTATCGTGCGATGGCCTCAGCTTCATTCTGCGCTACGTCTTCCTTGAGCCGTCCCACAACCTCTTCTGGAAATTCGAGATAACGCAGGCATTCAGCTGGTGTACGGGATGCTTCGCGCCCTGGAGCCATCGAACTGTAATCCGCCTGGGTGACACCTTGTCCCTCAGCGAACTGTTTCTCGAAAGTGGTGTTGATCCAATCGACGAGCGCCGGCTGCGAGCGGAAGTTGACAGTGAGAGATACAATCTCTCCGCCTCCCGCTTCCAGTTGCTTCTTCACCAGTTGATAAACCTGGATGTCGGCCCGGCGAAAGCGATAGATGGACTGCTTCGGATCGCCCACGAGCAGGAGGCTGCCATGGCGAGGCGCGGCATCAATCCAGTGTTTCGTGGACTTCTGAGCGGTGAGAAGGAAGAGCAGTTCTGCCTGCAGAGGGTCGGTATCCTGGAATTCATCGACGAGCAGCCGTTTCCACTGCTGTCCCAGTTGACGGCGAACCTGAGCGTTGCTTCGCAGCAATTCCACAGTGGTAAGCAACAGGTCCTGGAAGGTCAGCCTGCCGCGACGGCGGCGTTCCTCACGGGCGAAGCGTTCTGAGCGTTCGAGGAACTGCATCACCAGCGGATAACGAAAGGACCGCCACTGTTCCAGCAGCGGCAGCGTGTGTTTTTCGCAGAACTCATTCCATCGCTGCCACTCGGCATCACACACTTTGGCACCACCGGGCCAGCGTTTCTTCACCACACCGCTATTGATGACATCGTACTCTTCGAGGTGAGCAAGCACGTTTTGCCGTTCGTGCCAGCGCACGAGCGGAGCGAGGCGAGGCAGGCGGCGATACTTCTGCATCAGCCGATCGGGCACTTCGGCAGGCAACTTCGGGGCTAGCTCCAGCATGTGCTGGTGGTACTCGGCTAGTTTCTCCCGCAGCCCCGTTGTTTCGGGGAGAGGTACCTTGGCAGCAGGCCATTCCGGCACATCGTTGTACTGCTGGAAGCGTATGAAACCGTCACGCAGGTCTTCCAGTGGCAAGCCGACCTGCTCTAACTGGTTGATGATGGGATCATTGCGTTCACTGAGCTGTCTGAGCCACTGGTTCCAGAGCTGGTCGATCAGCTCAGTTTCTTCGTCGGCTTGCACCTCGCTGAAATGGAGAGGCAGCCCCGCTTCGGTGGCATACTCGCGCAGCACACGGGCACAGAAACCATGAATGGTGCCAATATAAGCCTGATGCATACCTTCGAGAGCCTGGGTCAACCGCTTCTTGACCCGGGTGTCTTCAGCCTGACGGCGGACAGTTTCAAGGCGGATGAGGAACCGCGACCGCATCTCCCCCGCAGCTTTGCGGGTGAACGTTAGAGCGGCCAGTTCGTTGACTTTGGCTGCACCACTTGCCAGCATCTGCACCAGGCGTTCGACGAGCACCGTCGTCTTCCCCGAGCCTGCTGAGGCTTCGACAAGGAAGTTGCGATCAAAGACGCTGGTAAGCGTTTCGCGAATAGGCTGATCGACAGGGGGTGAGGTGGTGGGGTTCACGGGGGAGCGTCCGTTGCATCCGGGGAAGGTGGTATTCTATCAGGCTGCTGTCGGTACCGCCGAGTAAACGGTGTTCCGTTGAAGGTATGGGTGCAGCACTTACATGTTGGATCCAGCGAGTGTGGTCCGATAGTTGGATCCACGACACGAAGTCGATGGTCGTCATCTACATACAAACCGCTGTAATATGAGCTCTCTCCCACTCGCACGAAATCCTTACCGTATTCCTTTCTGAGTGCAACAAGCCAGAATATGGGCTCTGGGGAGTCCAGCCTTGACACCGCCTCGCTATGGATGGCATCCCAGTCGTCCCCTAAGCGAGACAAGAGGAACCGGAACAGCGGGGTATAGTCGAGACCACGGCGGACACCTTGTGACATACCGGTGCGGCTGTCCTCCAAGTTGCGACGCCGCGAGCGGTAGTCTCCACCGAACCGATGGCGCACACCATGCGCGCGAGTGTTAACCTTGCGATAGAGCGGTGGTTTGTTGCCCTTGGTCATTGCCCACTCATTAATTCGTGTTCTCTGCTGATGTCAACGATATAGACCCCCGTGTTCCGCGCATCTCGTTGCAATGCATGTGTTAACGTCTATCCTGCGAACCGCTATGAGATCGATGATCAACCCCGGCGCCTCGTGTGCGCGAAAGTAGTCGCAACTATCGTGTTCCGCGCATCTCGCTGCAGAACAACATGTTACGTCATTCTTGCGCAGAAGGGGCACGGTAAGTGGTCAACCCCGGCATCTCGTGTGCGCGGAGCAGTTGGGATGGTCATTTGATCTTGCCAACGTGACGTGCTCGCATTGTCAAGTTCGCGCGTGGGGCTTGCAACTTCCCCAGCTATGGACAGAGCATCTCCATGCCGGTAGGGTTGTTAGCCGAGCCGGTGGCCTCATCCGTTATGATAGGCTTGTACACCAGGGTGGTGGCCAGTAGACAAGTTGATTTTCAGGAAAGTCGAACCATTTCCGAATATCGCGCCTGATTACCGGTCGCAGGCTGCTTCACCCTTGTTGTACAGTATCCTCACAACGAGGTGATTCATGAGCCAGCAAGACGAACGGGATTATGTTCTGGGAACTCATCAGGCCGAAGTGGAACGGCTAGGCATTCAGCATCGGGTGTGGCGGCCCATGGTGCTTGACTGTTGGCGACAGGCAGGCATTACCACCGGCAGCAAGGTGCTCGATGTCGGCGCAGGACCTGGCTATGCCACGGTCGATCTGGCCGAGATCGTCGGACCGACAGGCGAGGTCTGGGCACTCGAGCGCTCGCAGCGGTTCCTCCAGTCCGCCCGGCAGACCTGTGAGCATCGGCAACTGCATCAGGTTCACTATCACGAAGCGGATTTGATGGTCGATCCGCTGCCGGTGCAGGGCATGGATGCGACATGGTGCCGATGGGTCGCGTGCTTCGTGTCATCGCCCAAGATACTGATCGAGAAGCTGGCTGGGGCGTTGCGACCGGGCGGCGTGGCGATCTTCCATGAGTATGTGGACTACGGCACCTGGCAACTGCTGCCACCCCGTCCGCTGCAGACCGAGTTCGTCAGGCAGGTGATGGCCAGTTGGCGACAGAATGGCGGCGAACCCGACATTGCCCGGCAACTGCCGACATTGTTGATTGACTGCGGCCTGCGGGTCATACAAACGACACCGCGCGTCTTCTGCGTGAAGCCTGACAATTATCTTTGGCAATGGCCTGCTTCGTTCATGGAGACGGGACTGACCCGTCTGGTGGAATTGAAACTGGTCGCCGCTGAGCAGGCTGTGGCTACACGGCAGGAGTTTCATGAAGCTGAGGCGAACCCGGCGACGCTGATGGTGACGCCGGTGGTGCTGGAGATCGTGGCAGTGAAGGGGTGAGAACTGACTTGCAATGGTGAGCGAACTCACAGCCCGCGGCGCAAGCCCCACATTCCGCACCTTGGGTCGTGGGGCAAGGTGGGGAAGGCGGGGTCAATGTATCATCCGGAGGGGCGGTGGGGGAGGAGTTGTCGGTGGAGGGAGGGGAAGCGGAGTGACACGAGGATGTCACGTTGACGGGGATTCACTTGCGACGGCGTCATGACATTGCGGCCTGCTTCTGTCCAGGTGATGATGGGGCAGGTGCGGAAGGCACGCTCCAGGACTTCGGCGGTCATGCGACGTTCACTCTGTTCCTGATCTTCGGCGGTCATGCGACGTTCACTCTGTTCCTGATCTTCGGCGGTCATGCGACGTTCACTCTGTTCCTGATCTTCGGCATGGCGGAGACGGTAGCGACGTTCCACGACCTGACGGAATTGCAGGGCGAGCATCAGTAAACAGACCAGCGCCTCCACGCGGCGGGGCGATTTGAGGAACACGGGTGCCACGGCCAGCGGCGTCTTGTATTCGTGATGCGACCGTTCGATATACGCCTGCTGTTTGTAAATGGTGAACAGGGCGTCGCCACTCGTCGTCTGCGGAGCGGTGGTCACCAGGGCAGCGAGGCCATCGTAGCGGGCATCCGCTGTCGCCGCCGCTTCGTCGAAGCTCCAGACAAGACGATGCTTGGCCCGCTGATGTCCGCTTTTGGGCTGGGGCAGCGCGGCCTGTTCTTCGGGGGTCAGCGGCACCATCTCATAGGTGAAGAATGACTTCACCGCTCTCTTGCCCATCAGCGCCGCCACCTGCTGGTGAATCTTCACCGGCGTGCATTGCGGATGGCCTCGCAACAGCTTCTCGTTCAGCTTCTGAAGTCCGGCCTTCACCGTGGCGATGTTCTTCTCGCGTCGCTGTCCCGCTTCACGCCAACCAGCAGTGCTCTTGACGAAGATGACCCGTGCCGCGATGGGCTGCTTCTTCCCTGCCGTCGGCTGCGGATCGATGACGTCATGGTCGATCACCGCCAGTTCGTAATGATCCTTCACCAGCGACGACTGACAGGCGCGGCGGCGCTGCTGTTCCTGCGACAGATAGCTGGCCTGCTTCCACGGTAGCGATTCGGCGCGCTGGTCGTAGAGCTTCTGGTAGTCGTTCCAGGGCACGGCGCAGAGCACATGCCGACCATCGCGATGCAGGCGGGCGACATGCTCCGCCGAGAACGTGCCGCGGTCGGAAGTCATCAGCAAACCTTCGGGCAACGGCAGCAGACGCTTCATCAGATCGTACTGCTCGCGCATGGCGGTCTGGCCGTTGCGGTTGCCATCAAGCGGATGCACGAAGACCGGCACGAAGTTGATGTCATCGACAAAGGCCGCGACGCCGATGTTGATCATGCGACGACGGCTGAGGTAGCCGTGGCCCAGATGCGCCGGCGGCAGGGCGGCATCCTGCGGTGTGGCTTCTCGCGGCGAAAGCGCGGGACGAGGCGTTGAACTATCGTAGCTGCCGGTGAAGGTAAGGTGGGTGGGATCGAAGTGGAGCCGCGTGAGTTGGAGGTCGGCCCACTTCAGGGTCGCCGTGGTGACATGGGCCAGCAGCGAATGGCGATGGTCGAAGAAGGCGTCGAGCGCGCGACCGAGACGATCATCGTTGAGCTTGTCGGCGGGGATGCCTTGCAACGCGGCCACTCCCGACTCTTCGGCCCACTGGGCCACGTTCATCAAGGCGAGGGGATGATTCAGCCGCGCGTGCAACAGCAATTGCAACACCTGGCCGTGGGAATACTCCTGCTGTGGATCGCGCGGCAGGTGCTGATCAAAGAGCGACGGCAAATCCAGTTCGTGGAACAGCGGCTGATACAACGGCCACGGCCCCAGGTTGCACACCGCCATCTCGGCTGCCGCCGACTGACTCAGCATCGCGACTTCTCCACGTCCGTGCGAAGTTCCCGTTGCGCGTCATTGAGGTGCACCGCATTCTAGTAAAGACCACACTGTCTGCTCGACAGGAGTTTGGGTTGCGGATAATATCCTGAAACAAAACACCGTCGCCCACCACCGAGCCCGATTGAACAAGGTGCGGAATGTGGGGCAAGCTAGGGCGTGGTTTGCAACTGTGACGAGTGATTCACGGTTGCGAGCGCACCTCATTGCATAGCTATCACGAAGTGTTCGTCGTGGTATGTAAACTATCTCAGCGTGAACCAGCCCTCGCTTCGCATTGGGTTGCAATCGCGTAACATATCATGATGACAGGGTATTACTGCAATCCCCGCGCTCTCTTACGCTTCGGGCTGCGAATAGGCTAACTTTCGCTTGGTGGAGGACCGCGATTATCCACGCCGTAGCACCCGCAGTGGTCCCAGCATCGTGTTCTGACTGAAGCGTAGCTTCGCTTTTGCCTGCTTCGCTACCTCGCTCAGGTCACAGGCATCCTGAAATTCGCACTGTTCACAGATGTGCTTGTCATCGGTGGCGAGGAACAGGCCACCTTGCAGGACATCGAGTAGTGTGTCGATAACCTTTGCATCCTGACGCAATTCCTCACTGTTCCACAGGAGGCGGTCGCCCTGGCCGCCACGCTGGCCGGGAAAGAAGTAGCCTGCCCCGGCGACGCGGGCCTCAGCATGGACGACTTCGCGAAGGCGTTTCTCAACCATCTCCAGATATAACAGAGGCTGGAGCAGTTGTCCGCTCTGACGTGCCTGCTGACTCTGATACGAGCGCATCTTGCCAGTCTTATAGTCCCAGACGAAGAAGTGAGGCGGACCGCCATCAGCTTCACTGGCAACGATTGCGTCAATGCGATCGACCCGGCCTTGCAGCAGGACGGTGCGACCTGACGGCAGCCGCAGACTCACGGGCGTGGTGGTGTCGAGGTCGGAAGCCAGCGGGGCTTCCGCGACCATGCCGAGGGCGGTTTCGAAATAGCGGGGCACGTGTCGCTCGGCCCACTGGGTCTCTTCGCCCAGAAAGATGTGCAACGTCTCCTTGAGTTCATTGATCTCCGCTTCGCGCACATAGCTTGTGACTTCGGGCAGGCGAGGCTTCCACGTTTCGAGTGTCTCGTCGAGCAGTTTGAGCAGGCGGGGCATGTCAGCTAGCTTGTCGGGCAGCCGTTGTTGTCGCACCAGTTCCAGGTGATAGTGATGGAAGATCGTATGCAGCACCTCGCCGCGTATGACGGGGTGGAGCCAGCGGCCAGTTACTTCCTCCAGATGTTCAGGGGCATCAAGCCGCAGCACTTCGTGGTAGAAGAACTGGAGCGGACAGCGGGCGAGCCGCTGGAGTGAATGCGCTGAAAACTTGTAATGAATGTCGAACAGGGTTCCTGCGTCCGGCACCCAGCCATCGTGCGCGCTGAACCGGAAGTTCTTCCGCTGGGAAGCTGCATAGGCACCTCGACAAAGCAGTGGAAAATCATGTTTGAACAACGCATCCTTGAAGGGCTGGTCAGGCCAGTGATCGAGCCATTCTTCGGTTGCTGTAACGCGGCACAAGGGCGACTGGGTGCCCAGCGGTGCTTCGAGCCAGGTTTCCAGGTCGTGAAGGTCGCCTTCGGGCAAACCTGCCTGCAAACGAAAGACCCGCATGAAAAGCTGGCTGGGGAATCGTTCTCGATCGTCCAACTGATCTGCGCAGGGATAGAGAAAGACGATGGAACCAGTCGATTGCGTCAGCAATGTGAGAGCAGCCTGATCCTGCAGATGCAGCAGCTCTCGTGTCGATTGCTGGGCGAGTTCCGGAGATAGCGCTTTGCGTTCCCGATCGGTGAGCAGCGAAGTGCGAACTGGCATCGTAGGGAACAAGTCTTCGGAAAGGCCAACGCAAAACGTATAGGGCCGTCGAAGACTCTGCTCCAGACGAAGGGGTGTCAGTACGAGATGCCCGGGCTCAGGTTCTTCTGGTGGCAGCACTGTGGCATCAAGCCAGGCGAGCAGCCTCTGCCTCATGTCTAACTGTGTCATCGCAGCTTCATGCCGATAGGCTTCACAGTAACTGGAAATGAGTGTCGCAGCCGATACATCCCAGGTCAGTGTCATTCGACAGTGCTGCTTGACAAAGTGCGTTACTGCATCGCAAAAGGTGTTGCCCTCTTCAGGAAGGGCAAGTGACATGAGTTCCTGCACGATATCCAGCAGTGAAGTGGCAGCTCGAGCGAGGTGCTTTCCAGAACGATGCCTGACGATGAACTGCTCTACCTGTTCGGGCCAGGCATCCCGGCTGCGGAAATAGGGTAGATGACGCAATGCCTGTAACAATTCTTCGCCACGACAGCCGACGGGCAGGACAACCAGGTCTTGAAGGAATAGTTCCGCTAGCCCATCACTGGCAAAGTCAGTACTGATCCACTGGAGCCAGAACTGCAGTGCGCGGCCAGGCTTCGTCCATCGAAGCGGCACACCACCACGGAAACAGATTGGCGTGCGACCCTGCTTTGGCTGTTGTGTGGCAGCCAGCAAAGTGTGGAAAAGCTCCGGATACAGTGTTTCCTCCGAATACAGAACCTCTGCCTGTCCGAAGGGGATTCCCTTTTGCAGCAGTGTGCCGAGCACAGCGCGTACTTCAAACTCAGGGCTCAAGGCTCGGAAAAGTTTTACCGTACCATCGTTCAGGGCAGGGGGGGCCTCAGCGGGCTCGCTAAGCCAGGCAAGACGTTGACTGTCTCGTTCGATTGCAACCTGTGCCACTTCAGACAGTCGTGGCCATATCGCCTTTTGCTCTTCCGGAATCTGATCGAGCACACTTTGCAGCAACCCGCGGACCCGCAATTCCTCAGGCACATAAAAACAGACTGAATGAGTCAGACTGCCCTGTATAAGATGATCGCGAGCCAGGGCACATAGTCGGGCTGGATCAACCCATCGCTTGGCTTCTAACTCGGTTTCGTAGTCGTTCAGCAGTTGATGGAGCAGCTTGCCTTTCTCTCGAGCCGGGAACGCTTCGGGTGCCAGGGAGTCAGCATCCAGTCCGGCCATCCGCACTTCCTGGATGGTGGCAGTCAGACTGCTGAGCAAGCCATCGCCACTACCTATCTGGGCCAGGGCCTTGTCACTCAACTCCGGTTCGAGTGCTTTCCACAAGCGATTGACCAGGGCTTCCTGCTCATGTGGAGTGATCAATCGAAGTTGCTGTGCAGCCAGATGCGAAGCCGTAAACTCGACGACCCATTGCCAGAGTGTCAATGCTCGCAGGCGATGCGCAGCAGACGAAGAAGTAATGAATTCCTGCAGCCAACGCTGGCCAATATCCTGTGCGGGGCAGAGAAGTATCTTCTCGGTGGCAGGAGATAATTCCACCAGCCGTCGCAATAACTCGGCGCGGCTGGCAGCATGAGAAGCGACCGTATCATCCTGAAACGAGTCAAACATGCTATTGATGTAGAAACTACCTCGCAGGTGACGAGTGAACAGACTACTTCGGTGGTCGCAGCTTATCTCCTGATGCTGCCTTGTCGGCTCGCTCTGCTTCCTCTTTCAGGGGCACCAGGTTGGGTGGAATAGGAATCGACTTTTCGTTGGTTCGCAGCGCCATCAGTATCAGTGACGCCAGATCCTTGTTGCGATTCAGTTGTGAAAGCATTCCCCGTCTGAGAGTATTGTTGGGCTTCATAGCAAATGCGTTTTCCAGTGCTTCGTATGATTCCTTGTGTTTGCCTTCACTGGTCAGGATAACCGCTTTGCCAACCCATCCGATGCAACGATAGATGTCCGGCCCTTGTTTAGCATTAGCCTCGGCATCCGTGAAGGCTTTAGCCTGATCGAGGCAATCATCGAGATTATCGACATAAAACATGATCAATTCGGTGCGGGCTCTTACACCTTGAATCATCTTCTCAGCAGGAAAGTCAAAGACCTTGTCTTGTTCACGAGGATACTTTGTTTCTTCTACTCGCTTCTTCAGGTTTCTCTCGCGTTCCTGGCTGAGGTTGTTGACCAGCTTCTTCGTCTCGGTCCTGGTGCTTGTTGCACTCGATTTAGCGTGCGTTTGACCTTCATGTCGCAAGAGCAACCCAAAGATGGCGCCTCCGACGACGGCTACCATTACCGAGCCACCTACCAGGGGAAGCAACCAGCGCCGCATCGTTGATGGCGGGTGGGGTACGCTCAACGTGCTGCCCGTGCCGGGGGTGGGTGATGCCTGGGTCAGTGTCGCCCCGAAATCAAAAGGATCGGCTCCGTCTGCATTATCGAGGCCTGCCTTGTCAAGAGCCTGGGTCTGGCTGCCAGCCAGCGTTTCCTGAATCTTGCGAATCTCCCGAAGCACCTCACGTGCTGACTGAGGTCGATCCTCAGGCTTTTTGGCCAGCAGCCGATGCACCAGATTGCAAAGCTCGGCAGGCAGATCGGGTCGAATCTCCTGAAGGGGCTTGGCAGGATCCGTCAGATGGCGGACGCCGACAGCCATAGCCGAATCCGCGAGAAAGGGTGGAGTGCCTGTGAGTAGATGGTAGCACGTGGCCCCGAAGGAGTAGAGATCGGTGCGAGGATCCACCGCTTTGCCCATGATCTGTTCCGGGCTCATGTAAAGCGGTGTACCCATCGTGGTGCCGGTCTGGGTGAGGTGCACATCATCTCCCACCATGCGACTGAGACCAAAGTCGGCTACCTTGACTTCGACCTTGCGGGTGAGCAGGATGTTCTCCGGCTTGATGTCCCGGTGAATGATGCCCAGTTCCGCAGCCTTCAAAAGAGCTGAGGCAATCTGCCTCATAATCACCAGGGCAATGGCGAGGTCAGGTGGGCCTTTCTTGCTGAGGTAGTCTTTGAGGTTGGTCCCCTCGACATACTCAAGTGCCATGTAGCGGGTGTTCTGTTCGGTGCCGACGGCGTAGACCTGCACAATATTGGGGTGGGTCAACTGGGCGATGGCCTTGGCTTCAGCCTCGAATCGCTTGAGAAAGGTCTCGTTCTCGGCGAAGTCGCTTCGCAGTACTTTGATGGCCACCCGGCGCTGGAGAGACAACTGTTCTGCCAGATAAACCTGCCCCATGCCTCCTTCGCCCAGACGTCGGAGCAGTTTGAAATCACCCAGACGATGGCCGGAGTGATCCAGTTTCTTAGCCTGGTTGTTGCTGACACCTGCTGGTGGAGGCGTTTCAGTTGGCATCGCCACGGTCGCATCCTGCGGCACGGCGGTAGTGCTGGGACGGCCAGCTTCGGGCAGCGACGACTTCATGCGGTTCTCATCATCCTAACTGGTTAAGGCCGAGTCCCATATCCTAACATGCCATATACCCCGCATGTGTACAAGGGTTTCGCTCTCGGTTCCCGTCAACTTGTCTCAACAATGGGATGACGGCGCGACTGCTTGTATATAATGTAGGCAGTTCGGAAGGAAAGCTCTGTTTGCCTGGGGGCTGGAGCCAGCAATGGTCGTTCTGCCGGAAGATTGCGAGTGTGAGCCGGAGCAGGAGCAGCATATCCTGATCCTGGCTGCTGAATCAGACGAGCGGAAACGCTTGACTGATGTGCTCGCCAATCATGCAGATTGGAAGCTCCACTTCGTCACCAGCGAAAAGCAGGCCCTCCAGGAAGTCGCCAAAACAACTCCGTCGCTCATGCTCGTTGATATGCAGGACATGGTCAAGCATGGCATCGACTTCGTTGACACCATGCGACGCAAGCATCCTCTGGTTCCGGTCGTATTGCTTACTTACAAAGACGAAGATCCAGTTTATCAGGCACTTCGTCACGGAGCGGTGAATTATGTGCCATGGAAGAGTATCGACAGCGAGTTGATCGAGGTAGTCGAGAGTGTTCTGCTCGCTGGCGAAGTCCGCAAATGTCGTAACCGACTGCTCAGTTATCTACAGCAGCAGGAACATCACTTCCAACTGGGCAACGACACGACCCTGGTGCCTGCCCTCATTACACTCTTCCAGGAAACATTGCTTGGTCTCGGTATCTGTGATCAGGCCGAGAGTATTCGCGTCAACATGGCACTCGAAGAAGCCATGCTCAATGCAGTCTACCATGGCAACCTGGAAGTGAGTTCCAAGTTGCGGAACGATCCCGAGCGAGGCGATGAACCTTACCGCGAACTGATTGAGCAGCGTCGGCGACAGTCTCCCTATCGGGAACGTAAAGTCACGGTGAACGCCAGCTTTAACCGTGATCGGGCACAAATCGTCATTACCGATCAAGGGCCGGGGTTCGATCTTTCCACGCTACCTAATCCGACCGACCCCGATAATATTGAAATGGCCAGCGGTCGCGGATTGCTCCTGATTCGCGCTTTCATGGACGAAGTGAGCCATAATGCCGCAGGAAACCAAATCACCATGATCAAGAAACGCCCTGCTGCAAAGTAGCCACCATGCCTCCCATTCTGGATGCCGCCCGCATCGATGTGCTGCTTGATCAGCTTGCCGCCAAACTGGCAGCGGAACTGACTCCGGAAACGGAGACGGTGCTGGTTGGTATCCGCTCTCGCGGCGTGCCACTGGCTCATCGACTGGCTGCCCGGCTGACCAGGCTGCACCGGCAGGACATTCCGGTTGGCTCGCTCGATATTACTCTTTATCGGGATGATCTCCACCAGCGCCGACGCTGGCCCGTAGTCACCGGGTCAGAAATTCCCATCAGCATTGATGATCGACGGGTCATACTTGTCGATGATGTGCTTTTCACCGGCCGCACGGCGGTAGCGGCACTGACTGCTCTGTCTGATCTCGGTAGGCCTGCCCTGGTTCGTCTTGTGACCCTCGTTGATCGAGGGCATCGCGAGTGCCCCATCCAGGCTGACTACATTGGTATGACGCTCGAAACCGCTCCGGGCGACCGCGTTAATGTCCGGCTTAGCGAGGTGGATGGCAAAGACGAAGTGGTAGTGCTTTAGCGCAGCAGTCCTTGTATCGTGTTCAACACTTCCTGATCCACATTTTCCTGCTTGCGAGCAAGATCGACGATAAGAAGTCCCAGCAGCCGATAAGCATCGGAGACAACTGGCTTGCTGCCTTCCAGAGCTGCCAGATGCCGGGCAACTGTGCCCACTTCGCCGCGGCTGATAGGCCCGGTAAGTGCAGCGACAGTACCTAATTTAGTCACATTCTGGACGCTGCCTGCCATCAGAGGGCCGATGAGTTGCATTGCCTGCTCACGCTGAAACCCTGCCTGCTCCATGCACTGGATGGCAACTTCGGCGAGTCCCACCAGGCAATTGCTGGCAAGCGTGGTGCCAGCGTGGTACACCGCCTTATCGCGGTTGCTCATCGTCACCTGAATGGGGTTTCCACCGATGGCCCGACATGCTTCAGAGAGCAGTAGACAGGCTTCCGGTGTCCCTTCGATGACACAGGGCGTTCCGGGAAATGTCTCAGCCGCCAGGGCAGGGTCTGCGAAGCTCTTGGTTGGATGAATACTGCCGATTTCCGCCCCTGCATCTTTGAGTGGTTTCAGCACACTGCTCGGGACTGCACCGCTTGCATGCCAGCAGACTGCGCCTTCCACAATCATCCCGGTGCTGGCCAGTTTCCTGGCAAGTTCCGGCAGGGCATCATCAGGTGCCCCTAGAAAAAAGGCATCTGCCGGTTCAATTGCCGAGATGTCACTGATAGCTTGGCCAGCACCGATAAATTCTACTGCGGATTGCGCTGATTCGAGATGACGGGTAAGCACCTGACCAATGGTGAAGACTTTTGCCTGCGACCATCGCCGGCCCAGGGTACGCCCTACCTTGCCACAACCAAGAAAGCTGAGTGTCTGCATGGGCATAGGCTATGGACGACCGTTGGGGAATGACAATAGTCTTGGGAACTTATCGTGAAATCTATCTTACGTCACATTTCAAACTATGCCACAATGAGATAAACAAGTTCGACTGGCAAGGAGGTTAGCTGTGCCCAGGAACTTCAGGGAGATTCTACAACATCCCTCAACCCTTTATGCAGTGCTCTTGATAGTAGGTTTGTTTACGGGGCTGGTGTTCTATCGACACTTGGCAGAAAGGCCCCTGTGGGCGTACTTCACATTGTTAATCATTGCCCTGGTTCCATTGGCACTGTTTCTCACCAATCGAAGAGTTGTGCATCTGTTTGGACTGGTCGTCATAGGATTGTTGCTCTGTGGAGTGTATCTGTGCGATCTGATGCAGGAGACAGATCCTGAGCAAGTCATGCGAATTGGCCAGGAGCTGCTCCGCGCCACGGAGAATGCCGACTACGGGGTGTTCGATCGCTACCTGGCAGACGACTATCGCTGGCAGAATATGAACAAGCAGGCGATGATGAATCGGGTCCGTTCCTCGCTGTTGCCGAGTACTGCCAGATCGTGTTCACTATCTTCGGCGCGAGTCAAAGTACACGAACCAGGTCGGCGGTTCCTGCTGGAAGGCAACCTTTCCGCTAGTGGTCGATTCGGGCACGAAGAGGGATTCTTTTCAGGGACGCTGGAACTCACCTTTACCAAACAGCCCGATGGCAGACTGAAAGTGACAGGCACCAGAGTGGCGTGGTATAACGGCGGTGAAGTCACGATTCCACGCTAAGGATTTCATGCCTCGCTCAAACATGAATATCGGCTGTCGTTGACACCTTCTCCTGATGGCGTGAGAGTAGTGGCTGCACCACTTCTGCAAGAAACTCTGTCACTTGTTCGCAGGCCCGGCCAATGAACCGTTCCGGGCTGGCCAGCGACTTCACATCGACTTTCTTGAAGTGTTCGTCCTTTGCTAATCGGTCCAGCAGGTCGTTGGTGCCTCCATGCTTGACCTGATCCATGGCTGCGTGACTGTGCTGTCGAATAGCTTCATGAATCACCTGCCGATCTGCCTGGGCCCGTGTCGCCTGCATCATGATTTCTTCGGTAGCCATGAAGGGAAGTTGCTGCATGACATTCTTGCGAATGACCTCCGGGTAGACATTCAGCCCTCGGGCTACATTGAGATAGAGCCTCAGGATGGCATCAGTACCCAGAAAGGCCTGAGGAAGAGTGAGTCGGCGATTGACGCTGTCATCCAGGGTGCGTTCGAGCCACTGGGTTGCTGTGGTCTGGGCAGCGTTGGCCTGCAGGTTCATGACGAACCGGGCCAGGCCACACATCCGCTCCGCTCGCATGGGATTACGCTTGTAGGCCATGGCGGATGAGCCAATCTGGTCAGCCTCGAAAGGCTCTTCCAGTTCATGATGATGTTGCAGCAGTCGCAGGTCATTACCCGCCTTGTGGGCCGATTCGGCTACCCCCGCAAGCGTTCCTGTCACCAGGCTGTCCACCTTGCGGGTATAGGTCTGCCCTGTGACGGGATGTACCTCGGCAAAGCCCATCTTTCTGGCTACCAGGCGGTCAAGCTCACGCACCTTGGCATGATCACCCTGAAACAGAGAAAGAAAGCTAGCCTGTGTGCCAGTGGTACCTTTGACACCACGAAATCGCAATGTAGCCAGTTGATGTTCGATGGCTTCGACATCGAGTACCAGATCATAAAGCCAGAGTGTTGCCCGTTTGCCGACCGTGGTGAGTTGAGCAGGCTGAAAATGGGTATACCCAAGTGTTGGCAGGCTCTTCCACTTGTCTGCAAATTGAGATAATCCACGGATGACAGCAACTAGCTGATCCCGCAGCAGTTCCATCCCTTCTTTCATTTGCAGCAGGTCGCCATTATCGGTGACGTAGCAACTGGTGGCTCCCAGGTGGATGATGCCTCGTGCTGTGGGACAGCATTCGCCGAAGGTGTGCACATGAGCCATCACATCATGACGAAACTGCTTCTCGTACTTCGCCGCCGCAGCAAAGTCGATGTCATCCAGATGGGCCTTCATCTCCATGACCTGTGAAGGCGTGATGCGGGGCGAGCCATCGTCGGCCTGTATTCCCAGTTCCATCTCTGCTTCCGCCAGGGCGACCCATAGCCGTCGCCAGAGGCCGATGCGACGCTGCGGGCTCCACAGCGCCAGCATTTCGGGGCTGGAGTAACGGCTTTGAAACGGATTATCCCACACGGCATGCTGGCTCATGATCATCAACTTGAGGAAAAGTGGCGTCTCTCTAGCTGATTTATGGGATTGCCCCAAGCCTGTCCGGCACAAGGGCCAAATCGGAAGTGTTCGGCACCAGCGGCAACTTCCGCACTGAATCGGTGAAGAACTCGATCGTTCTTGCCGACAGACGCGCACTTCGTCGAGTCAGTTGCCGAATACTGTTGTGTAGGCTGCGAGTCACGGAATGGCTTCCGTGGGCAGCTGCTTCATGGAGGATACACACATGGTCGCTCGCGGCGTTACCCTCATGCTGGCCGGTCTGCTCGGCCTGGGCATGTTCTTTGGTGGTGAATCGACAGCCAAAGCTGACGACATCAACCGCATGTACCACTACCCGTACTATTATTACCCCCACAACTACGCTCCGAACTACCAGCGCTGGCCCCAGCCCCGCGGCCACTTCCAGCCTGCCCCCAGCTGGATGGCGTATCCTCCTTACCTCGATCAGAACTTCAGCTACCCGCTGTTCGAAAGCAAGCGCTACTATCGTGGGAATCACTTCTTCCTGGATCAGTTCTAATAAGTAGCCAGGAGCAAGAAGTTAGTAGCTAGGAGAAGATGGACGCCGAGGCCTTTGGGCTTCGGCGTTTTGCATATGCAGGAACGAAATACTATGGCGTACTCTATTGGGATGGCTTTAGAACCATCCGGGAAGAAGAATTGCTGAGGATCGAAACCTATCAGCCTGCAGAACGGAAGTAGGACACTATCAAAGAATAACGCCGAGGCATCCCTGCCTCGGCGTTAGTGAACATCCCTGTTCGTTAGTTTGAAAACTCCGGGCGTCGGGTAGCCAGCATCTGCTGCAGACGACTGACGATACTCGAATGCATCTGACTGACGCGGCTCTCTGACAGGTCGAGTGTTTGGCCGATTTCTTTCATCGTCATCTCTTCGTAGTAGTAGAGAATGATGATGAGCCGTTCGTTGCGGCTGAGACCCCGTGTGACGAGCTTCATGATATCGCGATTCTGAATGCGATTGGTAGGATCTTCGGCCTTCTTGTCTTCCAGGATGTCGATCTCACGCACATCCTTGTACGAATCAGTCTCGTACCATTTCTTGTTCAGGCTTACGAGGCCCACGGCTGCGGCGTCGCTGGCATGCTTGGTGAAGTCTTCCAGCGACATACCCAGCTTCTCCGCCAATTCATCAGCACGAGGCGGACGACCCAGGGCCACTTCCAGGGCCTTGCGGCATTGTTCCAGCTTGCTGGCTTTGCTGCGAACCAGGCGTGGTACCCAGTCCATCGTTCGCAGTTCGTCGAGCATGGCCCCGCGGATACGAGGCACACAGTACGTCTCGAACTTCACGCCTCGATCGAGATCGAAGGCTTCGATGGCATCCAGCAGGCCGAAGGTGCCGGCACTGATGAGATCATCGAGTTCGACACCATCTGGCAGCCGTGCCCAGATCCGTTCGGCGTTGTATTTGACCAGTGGCAAGTAATGCTCGAGCAGGCGATTGCGTCGATCCAACGTGGCCTCTGTGCGATATTCGCGCCACAGTGTTCCCACGTCCTGCTCTACGTGCGTTACCATGCATTCCTCCCCAGGCAGGAGACTGGGTGGGCAGCGAGCTGAGAAATACGGTTGCCGAACGCGGAACGGTCAATCCCCCGAGTGGCCGTCCCTGGCAACTGTTCCCCCGAACTCGCAAGGCTTGCGCCTCCCTGCGCCACCCTGCATTCTCCAGTACCCCGATGCCCTCGCTTTGCGCGACGGTGCTGCTCGTATTTATCGGCGTTTGTCTTGTGGCTCAGTGAAGAAAACCGTGTGGTCTTCCTGTTTACCACTCAACTCCGACCGGCTTGCGGCAGCCATCAAGCGAGGGGGCACATAATCCAAGTCTCGCTCTCTGTCGAGAGCAATGTGTCCTGAAAACGCACTTCAGGCCCATTTTGAAAAAATGACACAGACCTGTGATAAACTGGCGAATGTAGGGTCTGTTTGCTCCTTGTCCTGAACGATCCTTATGCAAGTCGGGGCTGAGATATATCATGTCACTATGTCAAGTAACACAACCAGTGCCGATACCTTCGGTCTTCATAGCGTGGTGGGCCAAAGTGCCGTCATGCAGAGCGTCGCTGACCGCATCCGCCAGGTGGCCGGGTCCCGTTCCAGTGTTTTGCTCGTCGGTGAGACAGGCACTGGCAAGGAACTGATTGCCAAGGCTATTCACAACTGCTCTCCTCGGGTTGATGGCCCTTACATTCGTGTGAACTGTGGCGCACTGAGTGAAGGTTTGCTCGAAAGCGAACTCTTCGGCCATGTCAAAGGTGCATTCACCGGCGCTGTTGATAATAAAACAGGCCGATTTGAAGCTGCCCACACAGGTACCATCTTCCTGGATGAAATCAGCAGCATGAGCCCCAAGCTGCAGGTGAAGCTGTTGCGTGTGCTGCAGGAACGGGAGTTCGAGCGAGTTGGCGAGAGCCGTACTATTCGGGTTGATGTGCGGGTAATCGCAGCTACCAATCAGTACCTCGAAGATGAAGTGGACGCACACCGATTCCGTGAAGACTTGTATTATCGCCTGAATGTTGTGCCCATCTACCTGCCACCGCTGCGAGAACGGACGGGCGACATCCAACTGCTGATTGACCACTTTGTCGAGCGGTATGCTCGTGAGAATAAAAAAGACATCAAGGAAATCGAACCCAAAGCAATGGACTGGCTGCTCAATCACCGCTGGCCCGGCAACGTCCGTGAACTGGAGCACACCATTGAACGAGCGGTGGTACTGGCGACCACACCCATCATCACGCTGGATATTCTGACTCCGTCCGCCACGCACAGTTCCCGCCGTCCCCGCACGGGAAAGAAGGAAGCGATCAACTTGCCTCATGCGATCCAGCAACTGGTGCAGATCGGTCTGCAGACCACTGCGCCTGAAGGTCAGACACTATATGACCTGCTTGTGGCTCAGGTGGAGAAAGAACTCATTCAGCAGGTATTGAAGGAATGCGAAGGAGTGCAAACCAAGGCCGCAACTCGTCTTGGCATCAACCGTAATACCCTGCATAAGAAGATGCAGGAATTTGGACTGGGTGACGAAGGATAAGTGAACTTCATTTGTTCATCATCAACGGCGCTGCAGTAACTTTTCGTACCAACTGGCTGTATCTTTCGCAGTTTCCTGCATCGTACGAGGTGGCTTGATATTCTCACTGGATTGCTTCACCAGTAGTGGCTCTTGAATGAGACGAAGCAGCAAGTCCCGCAGGGCAGCCACATCACCTGCGGGAAACAGCCAGCCAGTCTGGTCGTGTTGCACCAGCTCGGCGATGCCACCCCGGTTGCTGCCCAGGACAGGTACCCCCTGTGCAAAGGCTTCCAGCACAACCAGAGGGCCGGTTTCGAGCCAGGTGGAGGGCACTGCCAGCACATCTGATGCAGCCAGTCTGGCCGTCACTTCAGAAGGTTTTACCTGGACAGGCTGATGGAAGCGGGCATCCCCAGCAATCTTCTGCAGACATCTTCGGCCGTAGTCATGGCTTTCCCAGTATGGGCCGAAGAAGCTGACTTCAATAGGCATTTCCCGAGGCAACTGTTGCACCGCTTCAATGAGTAGGTGCTGACCTTTGTACTCTTCGCAACGACCGAGCATGATCACCTTCAGCGGTTCGTGGGCACTGCGAGTGCGTCGAGGTTGTCGTACAGGCAATTCCCCCGGTAGCCCTGAGCGAAAGAACGCGAGCTTCTCTGGTGGCACTCTGTTGCGTTCCATCATTGCTGCAATCCACTGGGCTTGCACATGCAGGCAGTCGATCTTGCTGATCATTTCTTCCCATGCACCAATCGCCAGCTTCGTCATTTGCCTCGCCGTAAGGCCGCGAATTAGCGGATTACTTCCCGTCACGCTGAGAGGCAGACTGATTCTACTGAGAGGCTTCGCTAGCCAGTCCGGTAAACCCTTTTCCTGCAGGCGACATGCGGTACAGCGGTTGATGCGCAACTCACCATCACAGGGCCATTTGCCTGCAAATAGCAGTTCTCGTTGCTGGCACGCCTGTCCGGGACTATGGAAGGTCATAACGCACTTTGCACCGTTTGATCGTGCTGCATCCAGGTGATCGAGATTGACAGCCCAGCTGAAGTCGTGAAAGTGAACGATATCGGGCTTGATTGATTGCAATAGTTCAACAAACCCAGGGATCAATTTGGTGCGGTGGCTGAACCCAATGATGTAATTCTCTTTTTTAATTGCTGGAAGTACGGATACTGGAATACCCTCGAACTCATAACGACCTTGCGGAGGCAGTAGTTGGTCATTTTCATGGAAGGAGATGTGGTTCGTCCACCCGTGCTGATTCAATCGTCTCGCCAGATGATGAGTATAAATCTCCTTGCCACCCACTATCCAGGGCAGATATGAACAAGGCAAATGAAGTACACTCGGCATCGCTGATGATTCTCGATTAGTACATGTGAAGGCGTATTGTATTTCCATCATTGGAGGGTGTAGCCACTTTACTTTCAGCACAAGCAAGGTCTACAATGCCGCTCATCAGCAGGGGGGAATGAGCATGTATCCATCAGGTCTCTGGCGTGGCTTCTGGGAGCAACAGTTTTATGGCAGGCAGTTCATGGAGGATTTTACCCTGCGCTTCAACGATGGTGTTATCACTGGCGGTGGCCGCGACATCATTGGTATTTTTGTCATTAAGGGCGAATACGAAACAGGGAAGATCAGCTTCGTGAAGCAGTACATTGGCAGGCACCAGGTGATCTACACCGGGCAGTACGATGGCGAAGGCTCCATTCATGGGACGTGGGTTATCCCCGGCGAGGGTACAGGGCCGTTTTCCCTGTCCCCCAGTCCGTATCAGGCAAAGCCTGATGATCCGATTCAGGAGATTAACAAGTAGCCTACGTCCATTATCCGATCAACTGATAGAACACATTCCGCTGCCTTGGCTCGTAGCCTGCTTCGCGGATCGCCGTCTTGATCTGTTCCAGTGTCAGATGATGCACGGTACCTGCCGCAGAGACGACGTTTTCTTCGAGCATCAGGCTGCCCATGTCGTTGGCGCCGTAGTAAAGGGCCAACTGGCCAATTTGCAGGCCCTGCGTCACCCACGATGACTGGATGTTGGGAATGTTGTCGAGATAGAGCCGGGCGACAGCCTGGGTTTTGAGATACTCGAATGCCCCAGCAGGTTGGATGTGGGCCATCTCGGTATTCTCGGGCTGAAACGTCCAGCCGATGAAGGCTGTGAAGCCACCCGTTTCATCCTGCAACTGACGCAGCACATCTAGATGTTCGATGCGTTCTTCCAGCGTTTCGATGTGGCCGAACATCATGGTGCAGGTCGATTTACCACCTAATTGATGCCAGGTGCGATGTACTTCCAGGTACTCCTGTGTCAGCACTTTGTTCTTAGTCATCGCATGGCGGACACGATCGACCAGGATCTCGCCACCGCCACCAGGCAGGCTGCCAAGACCGGCCGCCTTGAGCCGTTCGAGAACGGTCTTCACGGGCAACTTGTTGAGCTTGTGGAAATGCCAGATTTCCGAGGCACTGAAGGCATGCAGGTTGACCTGGGGGTAGCGGGCTTTCAGGTCGCGAAACAGCTCTTCGAACCACTCGAGTTTGAGAGAAGGATGGTTGCCGCCCTGTAGCAGTACCTGGTCACCGCCAGCCGCAATAGTCTCGTCGATTTTCTGATACAGTTCCTCACGAGTGAGAACATATGCATCACTGTCGCCGGTCTTGCGGTAGAACGCGCAGAAGTCGCATACGGCTGCACACACATTGGTGTAGTTGATGTTGCGATCGATGTTGTAAGTGCGGTATGGCTCGGGATGCAGACGTTCGGAAACAGCCAGAGCAGCTTTGCCAATAGCGATCAGGTCGTTGGAGCGGAGGAGTTGCAGACCCTCTTCGCGAGTGATGCGCTGGCCGGCGACAGCTTTCACCAGGATCGGCGTGATGTCGCCGACGGGCTCCTTGCTTCGGGGTGGAGGAAGCAATTCTGGCCGTTCCTTGCCGCGTACCACAGGCACGAATCGAGGAGTGGCATCACTGGCGCAGCTGCCTCCCTTAGCGAGAGGCAGTGAGAGTGGGGAGACGGTAGTCACTGAACGATACTCCAGAGGGAGCGAGGTTGAGCTCGGCAGCGAGGGTGTGGAAACGGTGAATTGCTTCCCACTCCTGCGGACCAAGGTCGAACTTGATGATGTTGGTGAGGTAGCGTCGACAGTAGGCTGGATCAAGCTGCAGACGTTGTGCTTCGTTCCAGGCAATCTCAGCTACGTTTTCGATACCACGACGCTTGGCTTCCAGCAGGGCAGTCGCTGCCGTGCCAAGATTAATGTCAGGTCGGGCTGCCCAGACGGCAAAGACGAAGGGCAACCCGGTCCACTCAGTCCATTCCTGGCCGAGGTCATAACTGTAGGGATAGCCCGGCAACGCTGCTTTCATGGCCCGGTCGCCAATCAGCAGCACTGCATCGGCATCGCACTCCTCAATGGGCTGATCCATCAGGAACGGCCGGGTTTCCAGCGTGCAGCCATAGCGTTTCCTGAGCAGCACCTGCACCAGGGCAGCACTGGTACGGGAACCTTCGTCCAGAGCCAATGTCCGGATTGCTGAGCAAGGCACCTTGCTGAAAACAGTCACACTGAGCACTGGCCCATTCGAGGCAATGGCCATGTCGGGTAGAATGCGGTAACCAGTTCCACGGAAAACTTCGACGATGGGGATGAGGGCTACATCAAGCAGCCCTGCAGCCAGTTGGTCTGCCAGCCGACTGGGCAGGTCCAGCGATAAGTCCGCATCCGGTGCCAGCTCTTCCAGTTGATAGATGAGCGGCTTGGTGTTCAGATACGTCACAGCGCCAATCTGGATGCGGCGTGACATTAATAGCAACGCTCCATAGTTCGTTGAGGTCATTTTAGGCAGGAGTGACAAGGTTTCAATTGTTTCTGAACGAAGTAGATCGCGACGTTGCAGGATCAGGTTGCATCGATTCATGCATCGTGGATTACATTGTGTTACCGTCAACGCTGCCCATCGCTCGTTCCATCGTATCGGCCAATTGCAGCGCCTCAGCGGCCATTTCGCCCAGTTGCCTGGCGGGGGTAGCACTTTTATGGCTGCCCAGCAGTAGCCAGGTGTCGCTAGTCATCAGGAAACGCTTCTTCTTGTTCACCGTTTTGACGATTTCCTGGCACAAATCCATCTGCAGATAGCGTTGTAACGCGGCATGATGATAGGCATCCAGACGATACCCTTTGGTCAGTTCCGGGCAGTGAGGAATCGTAAGTACTGGCTTGGCTTTCAGTTTGTTGGCCATGTGCGAGATGGCCCCGACCAGGAAAATGATGAGACCAAAGGGGAACTCCAGGAAAATATGCCACCAGTGCAACTGGCTTGTCTCGACACGCTCGTTGGGTTGCAACTGCATCATAGGCAACGGCTGGTGCAGGCCGATGAGGGCAACCGTGATCCATTCCCGCCGAGGAGGTTGCTTGTTCAGATCCTGCCAATCGAATAACAGGATCGACCAGTCGCCCAGCGTCCGACGGAGCATGATGGAGTTGCGATTCTTGAGCTTGCCGCTGAACAGGGGAAACAACTGCGACAGTTCATTCAGCACAGATTCTGTTTCTTCAATGACTTCGAATGATTGCAATTCTTCCATGCCCAGCATATGTGCCAGACGCAGCCGTCGCCACCGCCAGGCGAGTACGAAGGCGATCATCACCATGTAGGTGCAACCCAACAGGCATATCAGTAACAGAAACAGTTCCTTGCCACCCCGTTGCGGCATCACCGAAGCAACTATGGAACTTGTGATGATGATCAGCAAAGTTACCCAGTGAAAATACCACCACCAGCGGCCTTCACCCGACCAGGCATGTACATAGCTGGGGTTGCGCTGACTCATGGCCCAGGCTACCCGTCTCTCCGCTGTACTGGTCAAACACGGCATCAACCCCAGGATCAGCATGGCCAATGACAAAAGGAAGGCCAGCCCGCCCACATCAGCAGCGATCTGGCCGATCATCAGGACCATGCTGCACAGGAACAGGCAGATGGCAAGAATCCAGTAGTAGCGCCAGAAGATCGAGCCCTGCTGAGGTGTACTGGTAGTGGCAGGAACATCGTCCAGGGTATCGGGTTGCCACGTCACGGGATCCGTGGCCATGCTAACTCTCCTGCTGGGGAATCCAGACTGATACTTTACCACCCGGGCAGCGGAACTCTCCCCAGCCTTGGTTATTGGTGTGGACGGGATCACAGATGTGACCTGTGATATCGATATAGCGGGAGTTCGGATGGCCGATGTCCATCCACTTGGTGCCATTGTCGCCGTTGCTCATCAGCACCGCCAGCCCGCCCGGGTGAGTTTCGCTTCCCAGCCGTGTCCAGCCGATGACATTACCATGGTCGAAATAGTCGTTCTGCGAGCCGTAGGCATAGTCACTTCGAGCAGCCAGGAATTTGTCGATCAGGAAACGGTGAGATGGCAGTTTCACCCTGACACCGTTGACCTCATATTCAGCGCCAGAATAGTCGCCATAAAATACACACGGGTAGCCATCACGACGAAGCAGAATGAGTGCGTACGCCAGCGGTTTGAACCAGTCAGCCACCGGCGATTGCAGTGACGTCTGCGGCTGGGTGTCGTGGTTGTCGACAAAGGTGACTGCCAGGATAGGGATTCGCTGCACCAGGCTACCATCGAAGATGGTACGCATATCGAAGTCTTTTCCTCGATTGCCCGCCTCGGCCAGCCTGTAGTGTAACCCGACATCAAAGAGACTCAAGCGCCCGGCAGTATTGGCAATGTACCAATTGAGTGTGTTGACATCTGGCGACCAGTACTCGCCCACTGCAAAAATATCACGCCCCAGCTTTTTCTCCAGGGCATCGAGCCATTCGTGGAAGAAGTCTCCCTGAATGTGTTTGATGGCATCAAGTCGAAAGCCATCAATGCCGAAATCCAGCATCCATTCGCCACAGCGTTGCAGATCGGCTTTCACTTCGGGATGTTCGACGTCTACATCACAGCCCATCAGGTAGTCGAAGTTGCCTTTTTCCAGTTCGACTTTGGTGGCGAAGGATTTGTCCTTCATACGGTAAATGTGCTTCTCATTCGGCTTGTAACTATTGAAATCAACAGCGTTAAAGTGCTGCCAATGGTACTGCATGGTGGAGTACTTGCCGCCTCGCCCGGCAAACTCGAAACAGGTGTACGATTTGATCTTCTCAGGCGGTGCGGTTTCCTGGGTGCGGTTATTTTCCGCCACAGGAATGGCTTCGAAATCTTCTTCCTTGTCGCCACCAAGCTTGTGATTGAAGACAACGTCGGCATACAGATGCAGCCCCGCTCGGGTCCCGGCCTCGACGAGCGCAACAAAGTCATCCCGAGTGCCATACTTGGTAGGCACCGTGCCTTTCTGATTGAACTCGCCAAGGTCATAGAGGTCGTAGATGCCGTAGCCGACATCATTGGTACCGCCAGATCCTTTGCAGGCAGGAGGCAGCCACAGGGCAGTAAAGCCTGACTTCGCGAGCGATGGGACGTCTTCAGCTAGCCGCTTCCAGTGTTGCGAATCGTTTGGAAGAAACCAGTGAAACGCCTGGAAAAGCACACCATTGACTGCCTCGCCACGGGCCTCCTTCTCCCTGGTGCGCATGCCAAGCCAAGCGAGGATCGACTCCTGCAGGCTTTGGTGTGTGGCCTCGTCAAGCGATCGGTCAGCCAGACGAAACTGTTTGCGAATGGCATCAAAGAAGTTGGACATGGTGGAGACTCATGTAGATGCAGACCCTGCTACAGGAGCGGCGAAGTCTGTCTCCGCCGAAATATTGGTAGTGGTTTAATTCTTTTGGTAGTGGGGCGCCATACCACCCATGTCTAAAGTACGATTTCCTCCATCAGGCGAGGTGTGAGCGATTGCACGCCGTGCTGCTTTTTGATCATGCCGAGCAGTGTCGCCCGCTGTTTGTCTTCACCGTGCGTAAGTACCGTTTTCGGTTTGCTGGCTGCCATACAGTTATACCACTGCAGCAATTCAGTCTGGCCGGCGTGTGCACTGAATCCGCCGAGGGTGCGTATCTTTGCGCGGACTTCCACCGATTCGCCGTAGATGTTGACCCTTTTTTTACCATCGACCAACTGACGACCCAGCGTGCCTTCACCCTGGTAGCCGACAATGACCACGTAGGTATCCTGCTGCCAGAGACGGTGTTTGAAGTGGTGCAGGATCCGGCCAGCGTTACACATGCCGGAACCAGCCAGGATCAGCATCGGTCCTTCCTTGATGTTGAGGCTGCGGCTGTCATCTGCCGTTTCACAGGCCTCCACCATGCTGAAGTCCTGATCGAGCTTTCCACTCTGCTTCAGTGCAAGAGCTTCTTCATCGAACAGACTGGTGTGCTTACGGTATAGCTGGACAGCTTCGATTGCCATCGGGCTATCGAGATAAATAGGAAACCTGGATTCTTCGCCGTGACGGAACATTGCTGCCAGGTGATAGATCATCTGCTGGGCGCGACCTACCGCGAAGACGGGAACGAGAATGACACCTTTGTTCCGAACCGCTTCCTGCACAATCTGCTTGAACTCCTGCAACGTGGCAGCCAGGGGTTTGTGATCCCGGTCGCCATAGGTTGATTCCAGGACGACGAGGTCGGCGTTCGGAATAGGCACCGGGTCGCGCAGGAACGGCGCACCTCGTGGCCCCAGGTCGCCCGAGAAGGCGATTACCTTGCTGGTTCCATTTTCCGTTACTGTCAGTTCAACGCTTCCGGAGCCGAGCATATGCCCCGCGTCGACCAACCGGGCCATGATCCCGGGGGCAATTTCCCTTTTGATGCCATACTCGAGGCTACGGAAGAAGCTTAGAGTCTTGAGAACATCATCGGCGTTGTAGAGGGGCACCGCCGGTGCATCGCCCCGTCTCTGTCGCTTGCGATTCTCACGCTCGGCATCCTGCTGCTGCACTTTAGCAGCATCGAGCAGAATGAGCTGAGCCATATCCCGCGTGGCACCGTTCGCGAAAATGGGTGCCTTGCAACCAGACTTGGTCAAGAGTGGCAGACGGCCAACATGATCGTTATGAGCGTGCGTCAGGAGTACCGCATCCAGTCTCTCAGCCATCATTCCTTTGGGTATGAAGTTCTTCCCATCGGAATCGTGTCCCTGAAAGATACCACAATCGATCAGTATTCGAGTGGATGCTGTTTCCAGCAGATAGGAAGAGCCGGTAACTTCGCCAGCCGCACCGAAGAACGTAAGTTTCATGTGCTGTCTCGTGAAAGGTCGTAGAGACAGAATAGGGAATGGCGGCCTGAAGCGTCAGCGACGATAAGAAGTGAGCGTTTGGTCTGCTACTTGCGATACAGATCCAGATAGGGAT
Organism: Gemmatales bacterium; assembly: GCA_046350055.1. Taxonomy (GTDB): domain Bacteria; phylum Planctomycetota; class Planctomycetia; order Gemmatales; family HRBIN36; genus JAEUIE01. The sequence continues at coordinate 3,728,920 of JAXMBC010000001.1, forward strand.
TGCTCGATTCCTTCGGTGCCTCCGCAGCAGGCACCGGTTGTGCAAGCCAGGCACTACATCCTGTGAACAGCAGGCATGCGGCGAGTGTTGTCGCCACGGCGGCCACGGGGCGGCGCTGCAACGCTCGCACGTGCAGGAGCAATGGACTGTGTGCTGCCAGGAGAATCAACACGCCGCTGCTCATCGGTAATTCCGAAAACTGTTGTCCGGACAAGACCAGGGCCACCAGTGTGACTGCCATCACCCCCGCTACCGATTGCCATGCAGGCAATCGCCAGCGCATGTGAAACAATGCCACGATGCCCAGTGCAATTCCAAACGACACGCTGACCAGACCCAGACTCGCGGAACCGCTGAGCGTCAGGATGCCTCCAGTTAAACCCAGGGTCAGGGCCCAGATTCCCAGCGTCAGCCAACTGTATCCCAGGGGCAGTGGGATCGCTGACAGTGTCCATCCCAGAGTGGAGATGACAACAATTCCAGCCATCCAAACCCAGCGAGGTTCCGCGACGCTGGTCACCTTCCATGCCAGGACCAGACTGACTGCAAGACGGGCCCCGAGGGCCAGCCACCGGTTCCACGATCGATAATCAATGAATACCAAGGCTGCCGCCAGCAGGGCGAAGTGTGGCAACCAGCGGGTCGCATCGACGGGTAGCCCTTTGGTTGAGACACCCCGAATCAACTGATCACTCGCCAGCAGGCTGCACACCAAGCCCAACGCCCACACGGTGGCGGAGAACCGTTCTTGACGCCGGACTGCCCATGCCAACAACAGGCCGACGAGGGCCACCCCTGCCGGGGCAATGAGCTTCAATGCGATCGATTGTTCAGCCGTGCCCATGGTCATCCGCTTCCGTGGCACTGCTTTGAGTACTCTCAAAGCAGTGGAGTTTACGCGAAGATACAGCCAACGTTCACTGCTTTCGGAGTACCGAAAGCAGTGCCACCCTTGCCATTACTTGCGAACGCCTTCCACGCTGATCAGCAGCCAGACGTTGTCTTCCAGCAGTTCCGGCATGAACTTGATGCCGAAGTCGCCCCGCTTGATGGTGAGATTGGTCTCAAACCCGAAGCGGTGATCTTTGAACGGGGAATCGCCTTCACCTGTCTTGGTCAGAGTAAACGTGATCGGCTTGGTCACGCCGCAGATGGTGAGGTCGCCGGTCACTTCGTACTTGCCTGCTTCGCCCGCCTTCACGCTCGTGCTCTTGAAAGTGCTGGTGGGGAACTGCTTGACGTTAAAGAAATCAGGACTCTTGAGGTGCTTGTCGCGGTCAGGGCTGTTGCTGTCCAGGCTGTCGGTCTTGATCTCAATGTTCAGCGTGCTCTTGGAAGCGTCCGCTTCGTCCAGCAGGAAGCTTCCAGAGATCTGATTGAAGCGGCCATAGGTGTAGGAAACGTTGAGGTGCTTGATTCGGAAGATGACGCTCGAGTGGGAGTTGTCCACACTGTAGGCGTTGTTGTTGACAGGGTTTGTGCTGAGCATGAGCAGCGTAGCGAGTAACAGAGACATCAGAGACTCCCGGGAAACAGGTCGTTGTGAAGACAGTCCTCGCAACGACAATCAGGGTAAAAAAATCAATGCCCGCCGGCACGTGCCTCTTCGAGAAGGTCGATGAGGGTACGCATCTTGCTGGCACTGAGATGTTTCAAATGTTTGCGATGCATTTCCAGCAGGGGTTCATCCAGCTGACTGAGCAGTTTCAGGCCCAGAGGAGTAATACAGGCGATAATCACGCGGCGGTCAGTAGTGCATCGCTCGCGCGTGACGAGTCCGGCTGCTTCCAGACGATCCAGGAGCCGGGTCAGATCCGGGTCGTATGAGACCATCTGCTCGGCGATTTCATGGCAAGCTACACCTGCTTCACCATGCCCGCGAAGAATGCGGAGCACGTTGTACTGGCTGCCGGTGAGCCCCTTCTCCTTGAAGAACTGCGTAAAGGGCCTGACGAGATGCTCGGTGGTCCGCCAGAGGTTGAGGAAGAGTTCTTCCTCGATGACCTCGAAAGGCTTTTTCTTGCGGAGTTCAGATTGGAGTCGTCCAGCCATGGAGGGATATTAGTCGTTGTGAGGAATATTGTCAAGAGGAGTATGTGGAATGACTGTGGCCAACAGAGTAGAGAGCTGAACTTGCCTTGGTTAATGAATTAGCTTGTTGAGTAGTGCCGACGTATCTGCAGGCACTACGTTTACAAGAGACGCACCATGTGTCGTTCATTAGTGATGGTTCGCTGCGCGCAAAGCATCAGCAGTTGCTGTCATGCCAGCAGGTCCTGGGGCACGTTTGGGGAAACGGTGTGACCTTCCATCGGCAGTCATTAACTACGATTCTGCTGATGGGTATTTTTGTGGCTGTGCGTATCGCCATCCGTGCGGACGAATGCCTGGATGGTGACGAAATATTCAGTCTCGAGGTTGCCAGGCAGTCCTGGATACAACTGTGGCAGGCAGCTGCCAACGATGTGTCGCATCCTCCATTGTTTTACGCAATGCTCAAGTTGTGGATCGGCCTGGGTGGCGAATCGCTTTCGTGGGTACGTTTGCTGCCTGCGCTCACTGCCATAGCTGCGCTGGTCCCCTTATGGGGCTTGTGCACGGCTTGTGGGCTTCGGCGCGAAGAGAAGAATCTCACCTTGGCACTGATGTCTCTCAACGGATTCGTTCTCTTTTATTCCCTGCAACTTCGCATGTACTCGCTGCTACTATTCACGTCACTTTGCTCGCTCTGGGCATTTGTATCCTGGCTCCAGGCAGCGCGTAACGACTGGCGGGCATTCTGGGTATTGTTGATAGCCAACATCCTGGTCATTTATTCACACTATTGGGGCTGGATGCTGGTTGGGTGCCAGGGATTGTATCTCCTGGCTTTCGTCCGCAGTGAAGTGCTGAAGTTCAGTTTGATCACGGGCATGCTGCTGATCTCTTACATTCCATGGTTTGTAGCAGTAGTGCAAGGTGCATCAAGAATAGGATCATTTACCAGCCAGATTGCCTGGATCACTCCCCCGGTTCTGGCGGATGCAATCTGGTTCTTCAGCGGCCTGCTGGGAAGATTGCCTTTTCGTCATACGACCTTGCTGGGATTAGCCCTCTCTGGTATTCCCGTCATGTTGTGGCTATGGGGAAGCATCCGACGACGTGAATCTGGTGAATTGCTCCGTTTACTTATGTGGTTTGGTATCTTGCCTGTCGTACTGACCTTCGTTCTGAGCCTCGTCCTGAAGCAATCCGTGTGGGCAGAACGTTCGCTCATCATCTGTGCTGTTCCTTACCAGATGCTTATCTCGATCGCAGCATGTCGGCTTCCCGGCAACACTCGGTATGCTGTTCTCATGGCTTTGTTTGTCTGGGTGATGATTTCGGGAATGTACTACCTTTCAGAACCCCACAAGCTGCCATGGGAGTCGCTAGTCACTCAAATCGCCAGAGCCGAGCCTGGAGCAAAGGCACCGGTGCCAATCTACACGGTGGAAGGCTACGTCACGGACCCGCTACGGTACTTCTCAGCAGCGCAAGGCATGACCAATTCACTCTTCATTCAGCAGATTGATCCTCAAAAGATCGCCCATATCAACGACCTGAACTGCTGGATCATCTACCGTGAATTCAGAGGCAAAGTGCTTTTACTCGACCGTCATCTCGAAGAGGTTCTTGACAACGAACGATATCGGATTGTTGAAGTGATTCACATCGACAGAGGCCCGGTGTCGATTCGTGCCGCCTTTGTGACGAAACGATGAAGTGGGAGGGATGAGAAGGCTGGTTAAAAATTATCGGATAATAATGTCCATTTATCATTGCACAACCTGCATTATGAGAGTAACCTTAACCATTGTCTTGAAGCAATCGATGTCAGGCACCAGGGATGTGGTTGATGGTCAACCTGGGTGGCGATGTCTGGTTGTGCTTGTTTTCAAGCCTGCTACCCTTTTTAAGATGGGAGAAATGATGAACCACCTGAGTCTGAAACGGTTCATGATGGCCTTTGCAGTCGCATTGGCTGTCTCAGCAGCTTGGGCCGGACAAATTCGGGCACAAGCTTTCACAATCACCAGCACTACCGGATTGGTGCAAGAAGTCATTGGCGATAAAGGTGGAACCGCATTCGCTAACGCTCCTAACAGCACAGCTGGTCAGGGCTTACCGACAGCTAATGGTGGTTGGGCGAATGGGCCGGGTTTTGCACCCGATCCCAGCTTCTTCAATAATCTGGGCATCTCGGGCTTCAGCAATAATGGTGCTCCACTGATCGTCAGCCTGAACTCGGCCACGACTGTACGGTTCACCTGGTTCGGCAAGGGTGATTCTTCCCTCCAGAATAGCTTCCAGGTCGATAGTGGTTAAGGGTATGTGACTCTGTGGGGTCCCCACGGTACTGGTGTTGCCTACCCTCCAACTGGCCCAGTCTCCTATGACATTGCTCTCCCAGCAGGAGTAATTGCATTTCGCTGGATCACCGGTGCGCCGAATGATGTCAATGTCGATAACGGTTCCAACATGAACCATGCCAACTTACCCGGATTCTTCGCAGGAATCGATCCGTACCTGGCTACAGGAACATTCCAAACCGTCGGTGATGCGGTATTCCTGGGCCTGACCGATCTTCCTGGCACGGGCGACCACGACTTCCAGGATCTGGGTGTTCGTTTGGCAGCTGTCCCTGAGCCTGCCAGCGTCTTCCTGCTCGGCACTGCCGGCGCTGGCTTTGCAGGATATCAAATCGTTCGTTATCGCCGTCGTCGGCAACAGCGACAATCAGCTAAGGCATAACGACAGCCATTGTCTACTGTAAGGTCCAGGCATTCGCCTGGACCTTTTTGTATAGGCGTCATGACTCATACGAGAAATTGTCTATTTAGACTCGTCGACGATTTAGAGTACGTCCGCCGCCGTTGTAGTTGAAGTATTTCCTCGCCCGCCCATTTCCATCGAACTTCATACTCTATCTCCTAGCGTATCACGCCGGAACCTGCCCAAGTCTCCCGGCTGACGGTGCCGTGAGGATGTCTGTTGTCGTACACCATCAGCACAATGATCTATGAGTACCGCCGGTTTCTCACCGGGGTCATTGCAGTGGCGTTCAGCCTCGTGCTCATTCTCATTCAGGGCGGACTGCTCCTGGGCCTTTTCGCCGTCACATCCTGGCCGGTCGATTACACCAGTGCAGATATCTGGATCGGCGCCCCCTCGGTCATCAGTGTCGATGTCGGCAGCCCCATCCCTGTTGACTACATGACCCGGCTCAATCATCCCGAAATCGAACGTGCCGAAGTCCTGCACCTGGGCTTTGCCTTCTGGACCAAGCCCAATGGCGGGTCCGAACTTTGCATCGTTATCGGTTCACGTCTGGAGGAGGGATCCCTGGGTGCCTTGCGGCAACTGACACCTGAACTGCGAACGCTGCTGATGGAACCCGATAGCGTGGTGGTGGACCGCTCCGACCTCAAACGGTTGGGAGTGGAGAAAGTGGGCGACACAGCTCAGATTCTGAACCGCCGTGTACGCATCGTCGGTCTGACAGACAATGTCAAGAGCATGGCAGGGCCGCTGGTGCTTTGTTCAGAAGCGACCGCCCGTCCACTCCTCCATCTGCCTCCCGAGCACACGATGTACATCCTCGCCAAGTGCAAGCGAGCCGAGGACGCCCGCAAGGTGGTGGAAGATCTTAAGCGTTACCCCACCATGTCCACCTTTACTACCGCTGACTTCTCCTTCCGCACCCGCATGCACTGGCTGACGATGACCAAAGGTGGTATCGCCATCGGCTACGCAGCATCGCTGGGGCTGCTCGTGGGTGCCATCATCACCAGCCAGACCCTGTATGCAGCGACGCTGGCTTCGCTCAAGGAATATGCAGTGCTCTGGGCCTTGGGCATCTCACGCAAGCGGGTTGCCCGCTGCATTCTCGAACAAACGTTATGCGTGGGAATCATCGGCATCCTGATAGGCTTGCCGGTTTCCTTTGGTCTGGCCCACGGCGCTGAATCGCTGGGAGCTCCGGTGCAGATCCCCATCTGGGTCATCGCCATCGGTGTTACCGTGATTCTCCTCATGACGATGCTGGCAGGTGTGGCTGCCTTGCGTGCCATTCGGCTTATCGAGCCGAGCGTCCTCCTGCGTTGAGGTGCCATGAGTCAGAACGAAGCTGTGTTGCATGGACAGGATCTCTGCCGGGCGTTCGGTACCGGGCCGGAACGCACTGTCGCGCTGGATCATACCTCGCTCCATCTTTACCCGGGCCAATTCACGTTGCTGATGGGCCCATCAGGTAGTGGTAAATCGACATTGCTTGCCATTCTCTCGGCATTGTTGCCTCCTGACTCGGGCCAGGTCATCGTCGATGGTCGGGATATCTGGTCGCTGAATGAAACGGAGCGCGAACAACTGCGTAACCAGCACTTCGGCTTCGTCTTTCAGGGTTACAATCTCTTTCCGGCCCTCACTGCACGCCAACAGCTCGAGATCGTCCTGAACTGGGGCAATCATGCCCGAGGTCGCGAGGCTCGGAAAATGTCGACGACCATCCTGGAGCGACTGGGACTGGGCAAGAAGCTGAATTTGCGGCCTAATCAGATGTCAGGCGGCGAGAAGCAACGTGTAGCCATTGCCCGGGCCCTGGTGAAAAAGCCCCGGGTCTGCTTTGCCGATGAACCGACCAGCAACCTCGACTGGCACCATGGCGAAAACGTCGTCAGACTGCTCAAGGAAATGGTCGGCGAACTCAATCTCAGTCTGCTGGTGGTCACTCACGATCACCGCCTGGAGCCATATGCTGATCGTATCCTTCATCTGGAAGATGGACATTTGCTGGAGCGAGAACTTGCGTAGGACAACAGTCATGTGGAAGAGCTATTGTCTTGGGTTGATGTGGTCGATGTCGGGGTGTAGTGATGCCGTAATGGCGCAAGCTCCCACCGCACCCTCTCACAGCAACAGCACCGTCATCGTGGCCATGGGGCTGGTCGATGTGGAGCAGAGCGTCGCCAGACTGTTGCTTGAAATGCCCGGTCGGGTCAAGTCGATTGAAGCCAAAGAGAATGTGGTCTATGAACCGGGTGCGGTGCTTCTGGCAGTTGACGACACTGGTCCACGCATTAAGCTGGCTCAACTCGCGGTAGCTATCGAAGCTGCTAAGGCCAAAGTCGAGCAGGCTCGTCTAGGACGAGTGATTGCCGAAGCTGAAGTCAAAGCCCAGCAAACTGCCATCGATGCTGCGATCGAACGAGAAAAGACCTATCTGCGCCGGCAGAAAGAAGTCAAGGATATCGATCAGGTGCCCAAGGCGACGATTCGTGAGATTGAAGATGCAGTGCGTGAGAGTGGGGCCATTATCAAAGGAGAGCGGGAGAAGCTGAAAGTCATCGAAGCCAAGGTTGCCTACGCCAGGAGTGAGGAAGCCCTCGCAGTCGTCCAGGTGAAAGCCCAGGAAACGCAGCTGCGTGAAGCCCAAAAGGCAGTGGACGACTGTGTGCTGCGAGCCCCGTTCAAGGGCAGGGTACTTCGGGTGAAAGCCCGCCTGGGCGAACTGGTCAGCCCAGCCATGCTTGAACCGCTGATTGAATTCTGCCCGGAGGCTCCCCGCATCGTGCGGGCGGAGATCAACCAGGAATTTGCACATTCCGCCCAAATCGGGCAGGTGTGCAAGATTACGGATGACAGTCGTACAGCCAGTGGCTCCTGGTCAGGTAAGATTGTGCGGCTCAGCGACTGGTATGCCCCGCGCCGCTCGATCCTCTTTGAACCATTGCAAATGAACGATGTTCGCACACTGGAGTGCATCGTCGCGTTCGACCCCGGCCAGTTCCCCATGAAGATCGGTCAGCGGGTAAGGCTCAGCATCGAAACCACCAGTGCTCCTGCTGTGTCTTCGCCTGGCGAAGCAAAGGAGACGGAGAAGAAGTAGACCAAGGCTTATTGCTTAATGACGGGAGCTTCCCACCGCGGCAGCTCGCATAGTCCGCCGCTGATGTAGTAGTGATGCCACAATTGTGTCGCCAGCACGCCGACCAGCCCCATCTCCACCATCAGCCGAGGTCCCGGCAGACGTACCCTGGGATTCTGCTTTACATACGCCATCAGCTGATGCACCGCATCGTGCTCGAAATATCCCGACCGCTCGAGCGATTCCCGACTGAGCAGCTCTGATACGTATGCCGGGGGATTGGATTGTGTGAAGAAGCTGTCGAACCGTGCCCGGAAGATCACTTTCTTCCGCCAGGCGACACTCCTGGGCAGATACCGTTCTGCCACCAGCCGCAGCAGGTACTTGTCGATGCCGCCCCGCAGTTTCCAGCGTGGGTGCAACCTGGAAGCAAAATCAAACACTTCTTCATCCAGAAAGGGATACCGACCTTCCACGGAAGAATGCATGGTGAGACGGTCACCCTTGGCTTGCAGTAACAGTCCCGCCAGTTGAAAGCGAATGCCCTAAGCCAGCCCGCGATGCAATGGGTGCCAGCGTTTCATCCGCTCGAAATCGAGTGGCACCTCATCCAGCTCAAACGGCGTCGATCCTTCCAGCATCGCAGGCGTCATGAACCGCAGCTTGTTGAGGCCCAGTTGCGTGTAGAAATCGAGCCACGCATTCATGCCACCAGCCTGTCGATACCCTTCCAGCTCAGCTGACCGGGGATACACGCGTGCGCCACCAAGCTGCAGGATGCCTCGCCAGGCACAGCGAAGTAGATGGCTGCCCGGTATGCCCGGAATCGCATCCAGCCAGTTCACCATCCGGTTGATCTTGTACCACGGATACCCTGCAAACCACTCATCCGATCCTTCGCCCGTCAGCACGACTTTGTAGCCATCGGCATGCACTTTCCCCGCCAGGAGCAGCAGTGAGGCGCATGACGTATCAATCACTGGTGCCTCGGCTGCATGGATCAGCCGGGGATACGTCGCAAACATCTGCTCCGGCCCATAGGGCATGAACGTCGGCTTGCTGCCGATGTGCTCCGCCACCAACCGGGCTTCTTTTGTTTCATCCAGTTCCGGCGACTGAATACTGATGGTGTAACTGGGGATCGGTCGGCCCAACTGTTTGTTGGCCATGGCAGCGATGATGCTTGAATCGACCCCGCCACTCTGGTATGCCACCACAGGAACATCTGCCCGCAATCGACGAGCTACCGCCTGGTTCAACAACTCATCCAGTCGGTCGACCAGGGGCTCAGCGTCAGTGCTGTCCTGCTCCTGGCCAGCATCGGGAAAGTCGAGATCCCAGTAGATCTTCTCCTGTATGGTGGCCTGTCCACCGATGCCATCGATCTGGATAAATCGCCCGGCCGGGAGCAGACGAATGCCTTCAAAGCAGGTGCGAGGCCCCGGTAGCGAGATGCAGGTGAAGAATTGTCGCAGTGCCTGACGGTCAGGCCGTGCCTCCACCATTCCCGAAGCGAGCAGTCCCTTGATCTCTGAGGCGAAGAGCAGCCAGTCACCCTGCTTCGTCCAGAATAGCGGGCAGATGCCAAAGCGATCGCGGGCCAGGAGCAGGCGACGTTGCTTTGCGTCCCATAATGCAAAGGCAAACTGCCCCCGCAGTGACACTAGCATGTCAATGCCATTCTCTTCGTAGAGATGAGGCAGCAACTCGGTGTCAGTATGTGTGCGAAACCAATGTCCCCTGGATTCGAGAGCAGCCCGGCGTTCCGGAAAGTCGAAGAGTTCGCCGTTGTAGACAACCTGGACCGAACCATCCTCGTTGCCAATGGGTTGCTTGCCATCGGACAGGCCGACTATGCTGAGCCGCCGATGCCCCATTGCCAGACCAGGCTGTTGCAGGAACCCGTCATCATCCGGGCCACGATGCATGACCGCCCGGGCCATCTTCTCGATGATACCGGGTGGGACAGGCTGTGGTTCGCGAAGATGAACAACGCCGACAATACCGCACATTACAATGGGATACTCAGAGAAGCTGTATCAGGCAGTATGCTCAGTATGTGGAAAGCCCAAGGAAAGTCACGTACTCCAGAGGCATACTGCAGTGATTCAGCCTCTTGAGTGACTACCCAATCGTCACAGTAAACTCCCTCACTGTCTCTGCTCCCTGAGTATCACGGAGCGTTAATATTACGGTGTAGGTGCCCGGGGTGCGGTAGCGGTGAGCCACTGCGAAGTAATCACGGCGTTGCAGAGTCTTGCTGCGCGCTGTGCCATCGCCGAAGTCCAGTGTGGCTGTGTAGCGATCATTGCCGGCATCGCTGAGCCATCCGCTCATGAGTAACACACCGCTGGAAGAGGTACGGAGTGAACGGAGCGTCAGAGCAGGTGCCACGTTGCTCACGTTGATTGTGAACTCGCGGCTATTCCCCTGACCCGACTGGTCGAGCCATTCAAATCGTGCGGTGTAGATGCCATCCTGTCGGTAGCGATGGTTCAGGCTGAACTGGCTGCGTCCTGGTTGAAACTCTTCCCGAGTGCCATCGCCCCAGTTGACCAGCAATCGCAGGCGATCATTCGTATCGGGATCGACGAGTTGACCCGTGGCGGTCACGGTACCTCCTTCATTGATCTGATCCAGATTGAGAGTCAGGTCAGGTGCCATGGGAGGTGTGTTCTGCCGGGTGATGACCAGATCATTCCCGCTGCCTCCCGTGTAGTTGAACGCCACCCTTTGTCCGTTGGGCAATACCTGGAACGGTGCGGTGGAGGCAGGTACGAAGAAGGTGCCTTGCACGCTGCTGAAGGGATTGAAGAGATTAATGAGCCGGAAGTTCTGTGAGGGCGTGACGTTGGAGCCGAACTTCGGATCGAGCAATGCCCCACCCACACTGGCGCTGCCCAGCACGCTTATCAGGTCATGTTGCTTCTGGTCAGTGAACGCTACACCTAGTTGTGGCACAAAGTTCAGAATATCCGCAGCGTTGGGAAGAATGCCGTTGAACTCCGCCTTCAAGGTGGAGCCGGCATTCATGATGAAGTCGCCGAGAATGAACGTGGTTCCCGGCGTATCCAGTCCGCCAGGCACAAAGGTGCCACCAGAATTGACAGTCACACTGCGTAACACGGCATTCGTGGCGAACGTGCCGGTGGCGTTCACCACCACATTGGTGGTCCGCATGGCACCATCAAAGTTAAGGCCGATCAGCGTCCGGAATATCTTGATGGTTCCCCCGTCAATCTGCAGTGTGCTCGCTGCTCGACGATTCAAATCCATCGTGCCGCCGCCAAACATGGTCATGCGTGTGGTGCCGGTACCATTGTCAAAAATGATCGATCCTTCGTTCACCAGGTCGACTGCGGCTGGGCCATTGGCAACCTGAACACGTGGTTCGATATTGTTTACGGGTGAAACCAGTTTTACGTTGGCATCAATGATCTTTGCCGAGTTGGCGGAACTGGTGGATGTAGCGAAGAGGTCACTGGTGCTTAACGTGGAAAGCAATTGATCGGGGAAGAAGGCACGAGTGATCGTCCCTAACTGCAGATAGTTGGCAACAGCGGACGCCAGCAGTTTGGGTAATCCGTCCAGTACGCCTCCGTTGAGTTCGAGGCGACGTATCGTCTCATCCCTGCCATTGGCATCCAGCACGCCGCCTTGTTGCACCGTTACGGTGGCGGTGTCACTGATCTGGTCTTTACGTTCCAGATAGACCAGACCCTTATTCTTGATCGACAGGTTGCCGGGAACAGCCTGCCCACCAGCTACATCCAGCAGCAGTACACCGGCGGTACTGGTACCACCGGAATGGAAGTTGCCAATATCGCTCTTCAGCCTAACGACACCCTTAGCCGATTCCAGGATGTTGAACGCTCCGCTGCCACTGAGTGCCCCGTTGATCTGCAACTCGGTCACCGCTGGGACAAAGACACCATCGTGTTCGTGCTTGATGGAGGCGTTGCCGTTCGAAACCAGGTTGCCCCGCTGCACCACCGAGTTGATGGCTCGCAGCAATCCACCATCGTCGATGGTGAGCACCTCATCCACACGCAGCACGCCTACCGCCTGATCGTTGAGTATCAGCGCTGCGCCGCTGCGGATCGTCGTGCCATTCGTCAGCCCGCCCAGGCCGTTGTCCTTCTCAACGAACAGATTGCCTGCCTGGATATCGGTCTTGGAGGTGTAGACGTTGTTGGCCCGGAAGGAGAGATTGCCCGTTCCCAGCTTGTCGAGTTGGGTGCCCCCGCGAATCTCGCCATCGATGAAGAGCGTGGAGCCAGCGTTGACAGTCAATCGCCGAGGGGTTGGACTGAAGAAACCCAGGTCAATGTCGTTCTTGATGATATTGGAACTGCCACTGGACGTAATCCCCGCTGCTCCCAACTCTACCCGTGTCCCCTTGAGCGTATACCCACCGTTCACCGTGATGGAATTAAACAAGGTACCAGCGGCAAACGTGTTGTCCGCCGTCTTCTTCGATGCGTTAGCCGGGAAGACCAGATCATCCCCTGCCACGGGGGCGATGTCGCCTACCCAGTTCTTGGCGCTCGTCCAGTTGTTGGTCACTGCTCCGCCGTCCCAGATGCGTGTGGCAGGCACGCATCGGTCTTCCAGGCACTCCAGCTTCAATCGCGCAGTCGGCCTTTTGGTACGCACGGCAATCTCCCGGATAGGTTCTCTATCATTGGGTACTGCCAAGGTCGGTGGAGATTAACTGAGAATTGTCAACGATCACACAGATTTCAATCACAGTCCCGGACAAGATCACGGTAGCTACGAAGTCCCTTCCATGCGTACCGATCATACTTACTCGCAAGCCAGATGAACGTCAGAAGGCTCACTGCCAAACCGCAGCAAGCTGCAACGAGCGTTATCGTGGAGCCCCAACCCGGCTGAGCCATCTTCCAGCCAATCGAGATAAGAAGGAACGCAAAACAGGCGATCATGATCAAAGGCAGACCTGACAGCAATTGCGCCACATGCACTGGTGGATCTACTCGTACCGGCTTGGCGGACCGCCCTCCGGTGATCAACGCCAATGCATAGTTCACTTTCCAGGCGGATGCCGGATGGTTGGGAAGCGGCATCGACGGTTCAACCTTCATCCCATGCATCAAGCGAAGTCGTGACCTGAGCGCCAGAAATATCCCCGCCGCACGGCACGCCTTACCGGTGAGCGAAACCGTCGGCACCTCCTCCACTTCCGCATGTGAAGCCACCAGGTCGCACAGGTCTCCTAAGGTTGCCGAACTGGGACGAATCACTCGTAGCCACTCACTTTCATCAACATTGATGCCAAAGTGCTGATTCAGCATGTCCACCACATCACTCCAAAACTCACCCGAGAGTTCGGTGAGGATCGTGAGCAGCCCGAACCGCTCGCCACCGCGCAGCCATTCTCGTACTCGCATCTGACGTGTCAATGGAAGTGCCGGGGCTCCCGGTCGCAATTGCCACGGCAACCGCTCCAGTGCTGCCAGCACCTCGTCCGGGGTCAGCTTTCTTCGATCAATCACGAAGGAATCGAGAAACATGATCAGCCAATCGTGAACTGCATGATGCTTAACACTATGCCTTGTATGGACTTACGTCAACGCTGTTCGTGCATTGCCTTGATCCCTCATCCCTTCCTCATCCATTCTTCAAAAATTTCCCTCGCCCCAACTTCTTGCGCCATCGGCACCTTCGGCACAATCGTTCCCATTTCCCAACTTCTTCCTTGAACATGCCACACCCCCAAGTTAAGATGCCAACCCTCAGGTCAACTGAGTTTGTCAGCACCAGTTAGGGAAGACTCGCTACCAGGTACTCAACGTGCCTTTGCAAGGATGCACCCTTATGTCGCTGTACACTATATTTCTCCCGATTCGGGCGTTACGATAGTACATAGCCACACAGGCTAGGGCACTATCGTCGTCTGTATTGTTTGTGGCAAAGGATAGGCCATATGCGCATTACTCGCCGCTACACCACTGCCGGGCAGGATCCCTTTTCCGCGATCAAGTTCACGCCGCGGACAAGCCGGATCGCTAACCCCGATGGTTCCGTCGTCTTCGAGATGAAGGACATCCTCATCCCCGAAGGCTGGTCGCAGGTAGCGGTCGACGTTATTGCCCAGAAATACTTCCGCAAGGCCGGTATCGCTCAGACACTGGAAAAGGTGCCAGAGCAGGGCATCCCTGCCTGGTTGCAGCGTTCCCGTCCTGTCAACGGCAAGATCGACGGCGTCGGTCACGAGACCGATTCCCGTCAGGTTTTCAGCCGCATGGCAGGCTGCTGGACCTACTGGGGCTGGAAGGGTGGTTACTTCGGCACCAACGAAGCCGACGCCCGAGCCTTCTACGATGAACTCTGCTACATGCTCGCCACGCAGATGGCTGCCCCCAACAGCCCGCAGTGGTTCAACACCGGACTACACTGGGCCTATGGCATCGAAGGCCCACCCCAGGGCCACAGCTATGTGGACCCCAAGACGGGGCAACTCACCAAAGCCACCAGCGCCTACGAACGCTGTCAGCCCCACGCCTGCTTCATCCAGAGCGTCAGTGACGATCTGGTGAACGAAGGCGGCATCATGGACCTCTGGGTCCGCGAAGCCCGCATCTTCAAGTACGGCTCCGGCACCGGTACCAACTTCTCCATGCTCCGTGGTGAAGGCGAACAACTCTCCGGCGGCGGTAAGTCTTCCGGCCTGATGAGCTTCCTCCGCATTGGCGACCGCGCTGCCGGTGCCATCAAGTCGGGCGGTACCACTCGCCGGGCTGCCAAGATGGTCGTGCTCGATCTCGATCACCCAGATATCGAAGCCTTCATCAACTGGAAGGTTGTCGAAGAGCAGAAGGTAGCCTCCTTGGTTGCAGGCTCGAAGATCACCAAGCGTTCGCTCAAGAACATCCTTGCTGCCTGCCAGCCCAGTGTGGCCGGTAACGTGAAGGACCGCTTCGACCCGGCTCAGAACCCCGCTCTCAAGAAAGCGATGATCGAAGCCAAGCGTAACTGCGTGGCCATGAACTACGTCCAGCGTACGGTGCAGCTCGCCCGACAGGGTGTCACCGGCATGGAGTTCGTCGAGTACGATACCGACTGGAACAGCGAAGCCTACAACACCGTTGCCGGGCAGAACAGCAACAACTCCGTCCGCATCACCAACGACTTTATGCAGGCCGTGGTAAACGATTCGGTCTGGCATCTCTATGGTCGCGTGGAGCGGGAGAAGGCCAGGAAGGAAGGTCGCGAAGCAAAGCCCCGCAAGACCCTGAAGGCCAAGGACCTGTGGAACCAGATCTGCGAAGCCGCCTGGGCCTGCGCCGACCCCGGCGTGCAGTACGATACTACCATCAATGAATGGCACACCTGCCCCGTCGATGGTCGCATCAATGCGAGCAATCCGTGCTCCGAATATATGTTCCTCGACGACACCGCCTGTAACCTGGCGTCGTTGAACCTGATGACCTTCTTCAAGAACGACACCTTCGACATCGCCAGCTATCGCCATGCGACCCGTCTGTGGACCATCGTCCTTGAGATTTCGGTCTACATGGCCCAGTTCCCGAGCGATCCCATCGCCCAGAAGTCGTATGACTATCGCACCCTCGGCCTGGGCTACGCCAACCTCGGCACCTTACTCATGGTGCAGGGCATTCCCTACGATTCCGAAAAAGGCCGGGCCATTGCTGGTGCCGTCACTGCCATCCTCCACTGCCACAGCTACGCCACCAGTGCCGAGATGGCCTCTGAAGTCGGGCCATTCCCTCGCTACAGCCCGAACAAGGATGCGATGCTTCGCGTCGTCCGCAACCATCGCCGGGCAGCCTATAGTAACATGCAGGATTTCGAAGGCTTGACCATCAAGCCGGTGCCCCTCGATTCCTCGCACTGTCCCAGCGATCTGCTTGCTGCAGCCCGCGAAGATGCTGACCGCATGGTCGCCCTCGGCGAAAAGCATGGCTTCCGCAACGCCCAGGTCACCGTCATCGCTCCGACTGGCACCATCGGCCTCGTCATGGATTGCGATACCACCGGCGTTGAGCCCGACTTCGCCCTCGTCAAGTTCAAGAAACTCGCCGGCGGCGGATACTTCAAGATCATCAATGCCAGCGTCCCCCAGGCTCTCGAACACCTCGGCTACAATGCCGACCAGATCAAGACCATCGAACGCTACTGCCGCGGTTCAGGCACCCTCGATGGCTGCCCCCACATCAATCTCAACACGCTGAAGGCCAAGGGCTTCACCGACGAAGCGCTGAATACCATTCAGAAGATGCTTCCCAGCGTCTTTGAACTCCGCTTCGCCTTCAATCGCTGGACCCTGACCGACGATTTCCTCAAAGGCACGCTTGGCTATACCCAGGCTCAGCTCGACAGTCCCACTTTCGATGTTCTTACCGCTCTCGGCTTTACCAAAGCCCAGATCGACGAAGCCAACGACTATGTCTGTGGCACCATGATGCTCGAAGGCGCTCCGCACCTGAAAGCTGAGCATTACCCTGTCTTCGATTGCGCCAACCGTTGCGGCAAGAAGGGGCAGCGCTACATCGCTTACGAAGCCCACATCCGCATGATGGCAGCCGTCCAGCCATTCATCAGCGGCGCCATCAGCAAGACTATCAACATGCCGCAGGATGCTGTGCTCGAGGATGTGCACACTGCCTACATGATGTCGTGGAAGCTGGCTCTGAAGGCCAACGCCCTCTACCGCGATGGCAGTAAGCTCAGTCAGCCGCTCAATACCAGCAGCGATGATCTGGAAGAAGCCGAGGCCGAGGTGACGCCTGAGCCGATGGCTGCGGCGATGAAGGCTGCCGAAAAAGCGGTGCAGCGCTTCCAGGCTCTCCGACGCCGTCTGCCTGACCGCCGGGCTGGCTACATCCAGAAGTCCAACATTGGCAACCACAAGGTCTACCTCACCACTGGTGAATACCCCGATGGCACGCTCGGCGAAATCTTCATCACCATGCACAAGGAGGGGGCTGCCTTCCGCAGTCTGATGAACTGCTTTGCCGTCGCCATCAGCATCGGCCTGCAGCACGGCGTGCCGCTGGAAGAATTCTGCGATGCCTTCCTCTTCACCCGCTTCGAGCCGAACGGCATGGTGCAGGGCAACCCGCATATCCGCATGACCACGTCGATCATCGACTACATCTTCCGCGAGCTGGCCATCACCTATCTGGGCCGCCACGACCTCGCCCACGTGCAGACGGCGGATACCGAAGACCTCCGCAGCGATGCCATCGGCGGCGGGGCCCTGGAAGGGGCAGGCGTCACCAAGGCTGCTGCTGTTGCCACCGGTACCGTGCCCCAGCGTCAGTCAGCATTTGAACGCCCCCGCACCGGCCGCCTCAACCCCGTGGGCAACGGCAATGGCAACCACAGTCCGGTAGCCGAAACCCGCGCTAAAGTTGCCGTCGTCAGCGACAAGAAAGCCCAGCAAGCCGAACGCGTCCGCGTCGCCAGGCTGAAGGGCTACGAAGGCGACCCCTGTCCCGAATGCGGTGCCATGACCATGGTAAGAAACGGCACGTGTCTGAAATGCGACAGCTGCGGCAGTACGAGCGGCTGCAGCTAAATAGTATTTAGCCCCCGGCTCTTCAAGCCGGGGGCGCGATTGGCAAGACATTGCCCTTTATGGCTAGGCGAAGTGTATTTCGTGTATTTATCTCGACGTTGCGTAAGCAATGGAAGGAAGAACTGCCGCATATCCAGCCGATGAAAGAATCGTTAGGCTGGATCATGTCGAAAGCAAGCACATTCCATGCGGGCTATTCCGACAAACTCGGACTACATATTTTCGTCAACTTTCAACATTCATCAAAGGCTTGGCAAGTTGGTCAGTTTACGATTAACCTCATCCTTTCCAAGGAGATTGGCGTACCTACAGGAAACGGAATGTTCATTCCTGCGGATGGAGTTTCATTTACAGAGGGAAGTTATCGACTCGGCCACGTTCTCGGAAAGCGATTTGACAAATGGTGGCATCTTAAACATGATGATGCTCAGATTCTTGGAGAAGAGTGGCGTCCATCAAGCTATGAGGACGAGGTGACAGTATTGAAAGAAGCAGTTGCCGACGTTACGGGTGACGTGTGTAGAGCCTTAGTAATGCTTGGCTTGTGAGAAGCGAGGTCCTCCAACTCTCACCTGGTTCACTCTCAACCACCAGACTAGGTGTACGGGAAATGTTGGAGGCGTGCCATGGAGATCATGTACTCGTGATCTCCGTGCTGGACGTGCCATCTCAGCAAGTCCTCACAGCAAAACTAAGTACAGCATCGCCGTGGCACACCAACGCTAATTCCCACAAGCCCCCGAAGCCCTCCGCCAACATTACCTCGCCGTGACGGACGCTGCCGAACGAGCCCGCCACCATCCCGGCTCCTTCTGGCAAGAGAGATTCACCGAACAGCAAACAGCTGTATCAGTGCCCATGTGTATAGAACTTGCTAATCAGCACTTGTTGATGATATGCTGCTTGGATGAACGGGTTGATCCTCGAGATATTGAAGCCCAAACAAGAACCACGATTTGATGTCTTGTTTGCTTCCGTGATGTGGGACCTGGACCTCTTGCAATGGAATTCCAGGTCATCTCATCTCTGGTTTTCTCCTCCTCCACCGGATGATTGGGACTTCATCTGGCGGCCAGGAACCATGAGCCGCTACGGAAGGTATTTGTGCGAGGAACACATTGAATTCACTGGCTATGCGCTGGACCAACTGAATGTCGTACTTCCTCAACCGGTTGCCTGGCTGTCGTATGTTGACAGTTCATGTTGGGAGTTTTACCACACTGAAACAGAAGTGCTCCAGGTGCTGGCTGCAAAATGGCAATGGTCAGAACTGATTCGAGCTCATCCAAGTTCACTGAAAGATCGAAAGCAGTCGCTGCGCGAAGCTGGATTCCTATCCATTCTCGATCATACACATTCTGGTCCCGCTTATTGGGAGCCAACACGAGAGAATTAGACTGACTGGTGGTCGGGAGATTGATGAAAGGCGTGCCTTGGCGATCATGTACTCGTGATCTCCGTGCTGCCGCGCGCACGCCCCCTCCACATGATGTTTCAGGAAACCATCTTTGTGCAGAAATCTTACGTAAGTTGATGTGGACTATGGCGTTGCGCCGAACATGGGAGTAGAATCCGGCACTGCGCGGAATGTACTCGTCGCAAAGATGATGGCGACTTTTCATGCACGGCCTTATTTTCTCGGCACTGTTCACCCCGCCTGGTTGCAACACCCCGACTGGTTCACGCTTGCAACCTTTTTGGGGCACCCTCGCTTACGCTTCGGGCTCGTACTGCATTAGGACGTATTGCGCCACCGACGAAGACGACATTCCCGCTTCCGGGTACATCCAACGCAGTGTCATCATCGGCCCGGAAACGTGTAAGATAGTCTGCATCAGGCTCAACTGTTAGACCCTATGCCCGTCCGTCCTATTCTCCAACTTGGCCACCCGCTTCTGCTCGAACCATCGCAGCCGGTACATGACTTTGCCTCGCTGGCGATACAGGCTCTCGTCACCGATCTGGCCGATACTCTTGCTGCTTTCCGTCAGGCTCATGGTTATGGTCGGGGCATTGCAGCAGTACAGATCGGCACGCCGCTCCGTGTGATCTACATTCGGATGCAACCGACAGGCTTCTGTGGCCCGCTGCTGAACCCTGTCATCACCAGGGCCAGCAGCGAGATGATGGAACTCTGGGACGACTGCTTCAGCTTTCCCGAGTTGATGGTGAAAGTTCGCCGCCATTTGAGAATCACAGTCAATTACGTTGATGATACGGGCATATCACAAATACTGGAAGCTGAAGGGGCACTGGCGGAGTTGCTGCAACACGAACTCGATCATCTGGATGGCGTACTTGCCATCCATCGGGCTATCTCGCCATCGTCGTTCGCCACCCGGGAAGAGTGGCAGCGGCGATATCGAAATGAAATGACACCCTCACTGGAGAGCGTCTCGTAGTAGCATGGGGTTTGTTGGCCCGCGGGAAACGACAATACGAGAATGTCTGTTGCAGTTTGCTTTGAGATGGTATTCCCTTGCAACATCCTCAGGGAATCATACCGTTGTCATGGTTGCTAATCATTCCTGAATCAAGTGGTCATCATGCTGCTGCGACTACTCACGCTGTGCCTCCTTCTCTGGCCGATCACCGCCTCAGCCCAGCAGAAAAAGGTCTGGAATCCAGGGATTTGGGAGAAGGAGATTGCCCAGTTTGAAGCTGGCGACAAGAAGCGCATGCCGCCGAGCGAGGGCGTCCTGTTCGTTGGCAGTTCCAGCATCCGCTTGTGGAAAGTCGAGCGATCTTTCCCCGACCTGCCTGTTATCAATCGCGGTTTCGGCGGTTCGCACCTGGGTGACAGCCTGTACTATGCCGATCGCATCATTCTCAAATACTCCCCTAAAAGTATCGTCCTCTATGCTGGCGATAATGATCTCGCCGACGGCGTCTCTCCAGAACAATTGGGCCGCGAGTTTCAGCAGTTGACCAGCCTCATCCATGAGAAGCTGCCCCGGACCCATATCTACGTAATCGGGATCAAGCCCAGCCCTGCACGCTGGGCCCTCTTCGACAAGCAGACCGAGACCAATCAGTTGATTGCCAGACTCTGTGCACAGGATGCCCGGCTCCACTATGTCGACATTGTCAAGCTGATGCTCAATGACGCTGGCAGGCCACGCCCCGAACTCTACAAAGAGGATGGCCTGCATGTGAATGATAAGGGATATGCACTATGGGCTTCAGTGTTGAAGCCGTTGCTTACCTACACTCCATAATCAGCCATGCCGGAACTGCCCGATTTAACGATTTACATCGAGGCTCTGCAAAGGCGGATGCTGGGCAAGAAACTGCAGCGAGTACGACTGAATCATCCGTTTCTACTCAAGACAGTCGAGCCTGGCATTGAATCTGTTGCGGGCAGAGAGGTTTGCGATGTCCGGAGGATTGCCAAGCGCATCGCCATCGGTGTCGAAGGAGATGTGTGGCTTGTAATCCACCTGATGCTGGCAGGCCGGTTTCACTGGAAGCCTGCGGGGTTCAAACTTTCACGAGGTTATGGACTGGCAGCTTTCGATGTCGCAGATGGCTGCCTGGTGCTGACAGAAGCTGGCAGCAAACGGCGAGCTTCGCTACATGTGGTGCAGGGGGAAGCCGGCCTGGTTTCCCATGACCCCGGTGGGCTTGAGGTGATGACAGCGACGGCGTTTCAATTGCAGCAAGTCCTTCACGAACATGGCAGGAACCGGGCGATCAAGAAAGTACTGACCGATCCTGCGATCATAAGTGGTATCGGCAACGCTTATTCCGATGAGATTCTTCATCGGGCCAGGATGTCGCCTTTTGCCATTGCTCACAAGCTGGATGAAGAAGATGTCCAGCGACTTCATTCTGCCATCCGCGACGTCATGAGCGAGTGGATCGGCCGGTTGCGTGAAGAAGTGGGTAATGGCTTCCCCGAGAAGGTAACTGCATTCCGGCCGGGAATGGCAGTGCATGGGAAGTATGGTCACCGTTGCCCGGTCTGCAATGCACCCATCCAGCGTATCCGCTACGCCGACAAGAAGGAGACCAACTATTGTCCCGGCTGTCAGACCGGCGGTAAGCTACTGGTAGACCGGGTGATGTCGAGGTTGCTCAAGGATGATCGTCCCAAACACCTTGATGATCTGGAAGAAGACGAGTAACCAAAGGGCAGTGGCTGCCTGGCCTCGGTATTTCAGTTGCCAGCCACAATGTGAATTGCATTGCCCGTACCTCGCCACATTTTTCTTCATTCCCTCTTCATCGAGTCATGCTCCTCTCAGCGTATGCTACCATACAACAGAGTGCCGTTGCTCCATCCAGTCCATTCGGCTAAATTAACAGCATGACCTTATCAACAGATGTTGTTGCGCCTGTTCCTGCCACGGTTCAGCCCCAACTACTTCCCAAATTCCCCAAAGATAGTGCCTTCCAGGTGGAACTTCACCGCAGAGTGGAAGAGCACTTTGCCACCACTGGCAAGTTTCAGCGTGATTGCCCGCGCATGTACCTGAAGACCGGCATCATCATGCTGAGCTTCGTCCTCAGTTATAGTCTGATCGTCTTCGTGACCATGCCCTGGTGGCTGGTGATCCCTGTCGGTATCTGGCTAGGCCTCTCGATGGCTGCCATCGGTTTCAACATACAGCACGATGCCGGCCATCGGGCCTATTCCAATGTGGATTGGATCAACAAGCTCATGTCCTGGACCATCGATCTCGTCGGTGGCAGTTCCTACATGTGGCACTGGAAGCATGGCGTCTTCCATCACACCTATACCAATATCTCCGGGCACGATAGCGACATTGAACTGGGTGTCCTCGGACGCCTGTCCCCGCATCAGAAGCGATATTCCTTTCATCGCTGGCAGCAGTTCTATCTCTGGCCTCTCTATGGCTTTGTTGTTATCAAGTGGCATCTTTTCGACGACTTTCATTCCTACATAACCGGAAAGATTGGCGAACACCGTTACCCTCGTCCGAGGGGGTGGGACCTGGTGATTTTTCTGGCGGGTAAAGCTGTGTTCTTCGGCCTTGCTTTCGTGCTGCCAATGTTCTTCCACCCCTGGTGGGTAGTGCTGCTCGTTTACATGATGACTGGACTGGTCACGGGAATCGTCCTGAGTGTGGTGTTTCAACTGGCACATTGTGATGAAGTTGCTGCTTTCCCATTGCCGGCGGAAGGCACCAATCGGATGGAGCACGGTTGGGCGATCCACCAGGCTTTAACCACTGTCGACTTCGCACAACGCAGCAGGCTGCTGACCTGGTTACTCGGTGGGCTGAACTACCAGATTGAGCACCATCTCTTCCCCAAGATCTGTCACACCAATTATCCTGCGATATCGAAAATTGTCAGGCAGACCTGTCTGGATTACGGTGTTCCGTACAACGTGCATGGCACCATCTGGAGCGCACTGAAAGCACATTACCGCTGGCTGCAAAAGATGGGGCAGCCCCAGCTTGCTGTCTAACAATAGGCGTCGTCAGGCTGCGTCGACTATTCCCGTTGGCGTACCACACCCAATGTCCGTGGCACAGCAATAAGATCCGTACTGGAGCGAATCAGCGTATCCTCTCCGGGGCCGTTTCCGGGAGGAGTATCTCTCCAGGCACTGCCTTGCGTTATCTGTCGGACGCCTTCCTGGAAAAGCGCTGTCATACTTTTGTGATCAAATTCAGTCATATTCCGTGGTAACTGGTAAGTACCGGGAATAGCTGCCATGTGAAAGAGATTTTGTTGCAAGTGACATTGGCACCAGATTCGGTAGACATCACCCCGCGTGTGGGCGTAGCTGAAGCCCAGCAGATTATCAAAAGCAATGGAAATGGCACGAGCGTTGACTTCCTCGGCATCAGCATACAGCTTGCCGGCAATGATGACATAAACATGACTGGTCCCACCAGCACGGGACTGGGCTGGCTGATAAAACACCGACTGCGAGACCGAGCCATCCACATGCAGCTCCACGTAGGGCTGGCCATTCACCGTGATCGGAATTCTTACTGGAGGAAAGATGCCAGGCAAAGCTGATGAAGCCAGCATGATCTTTTTGATGAGATCATGATCTCCCGGTTGCCCTCGACTGCAGATGGCCCCCATGTCCCAAACAACGAAGCGATGCCCTTCCATTTCGGTAGTGCCGATGTACAGTCGTCGGCCACGGTTGTGTTCTCTGGCAATAGATTGCATCATCTGCGGTGTGATCATTTCATCTATCTTTCGCTCCAGGGGCCGATTGGTCGCGAGTGCTTCACTGAAGATTCCAGTGATCGGCCGGATACGGTAGATGTCACGTGAATCCACAGTGGTGTACAATTCACGCAATTGCTGGTCGTAGCCAGAGCCCAGAAATGCAAACGGCGCGATCAAAGCCCCGGTACTGATACCGGTCACCACGTCGAAACATGGTCGATCGCCCCTGCACGACCATCCATAGAGCACTCCCACCGAGTAGGCTCCATAAGCCCCGCCGCCTGAGAGACACAACACCGCGTGCGCTGGCTTTTGCTGAGAGGTCAACTGTGCAGGCAATGTCGGTGGGTTTGCTGGCTGCGATTGAGGATCGATCAAATCATTGGTTTGAATTCCGGCCGTCGTGGGTGATTGTTCGTCCCGGCTGCGCAACAGGCAGCCTCCTGCCAGGCCAGGCAGAACCGCAATGAACAGCAGAACAACGAAATACCTGCGACCCATGTCCCCATCCAATGTGCCAAATGAACTTTACCCGATAGGGTGTGGGACATGAGTGAAATGAGGTTCAACTGCTTAGTTTAACGTGTCATGGGGTGGGATCGTGCTGACTGGGCAAATAGTATGAAACGTCAGCGGCACAGGCATTCTTTCCAGAACGCCTGTGCCACTTGTGATTACTCTGGAAATATTAGCTTAGCTCTTGGGGAGCAACACGGTGTCGATCACATGAATAACGCCGTTCTTGCACTTGATGTCAGTCTTGATGACTTCTGCATTGCCTACCCAGACCTTGCCTTCCTTAACCTTGATGGTGAACTTACCATTCAGGGTTTCCACTTCCTGGCCATCCATCTTCACCACATCGCCAGCCATCACATTGCCCTTGACCACATGGGCTTTCAGGATGCCGGTGAGTTTGGCCTTGTCAGCCAGCACAGCCTTGATGGTTTCTTCGCCCAGCTTTTCAAAAGCAGCGTTAGTGGGGGCGAACACCGTGAAGGGGCCGTCACCGTTGAGTGTATCGACAAGTTCAGCAGCCTTGACTGCAGTTACCAGGGTGGAGAAATCCTTATTACCAATAGCGGTGCCGACAATGGTTTCTTCCGCCATGCGGGCAGCAGCCACGGTGCAGGTGAAAGCCAGACCAAGAGCGAGCACTGCAAAGATACGACGCAACATTACCAACTCCTCATTGACGTGAGCAGACTTTCCACGCCATGACCACCCGGTCATGTAAACAATTCGGTGAAGAAGTCTTGTAGGCTGGGTGCGGATGTGATTCATTCACCCATGCTTCGTGTTACGGCTGCAACAGTTATCCGGATGCACGAGTTGCAAAAAAAAAAATAAAGAAGACCGGTCATGACATCAGGTGCCGCGGGTATGGCCCCACAGATCAATATGCAGCCGCGAGCCCAGCCGATAACCATGCGTTTTGCATAACTCCGCAAGCCACCGCCCCTTTTCCGCCAGCGTGGCGGCATCCAGTGCCTGAGGCATCAGAAAGATGGTCTCCCGCTTGACTCGTAGCAGCCGTCCCAGAATCTGCTGTACCTCAGCCAGATCTTCAGGGGCATCCATCACGAATTTGAACTGACACTCATAGTGGTCAAGAAACTGCTGGATCACCGGCAAGTTGATACGTTCACGATCATGCCGGTCCGCCCAACCTGTTTCTACGCCCGGCGTCGAATTGGCCAGTTTGGGGCTGAGGCTCATCAGGTCTGCAGCCAGCGGCTTGAATACTGTCGCCGCAGTTTCGATGGTGATGTGGTAGCCGGCCTGCTTGAGTAGCTGACACAGTTCTTCCATCTCAGGTGCGATCAGTGGCTCGCCACCTGTTACCACCACGTGCTGACAGTTGTAGCGTTTCACCTGCTCGATAACGGCATTCACACTCCAACTACTGCCTTCGGGATTCCACGAAGTGTAAGGGGTATCACAGAAACTGCAGCGGAGATTGCAGCCACTGGTGCGCACGAAAACAGAAGGCATGCCCACCAGCATGCCTTCGCCCTGTACTGAATGGAAGATCTCTGCAATCCGCATGGCGGCTGCCTATACTCCCATTACGTTGTAGCCGTTGTCCACATACAGAACCTGCCCGGTAATGCCCGAAGCCATGGGACTGCACAGGAACAGCGTTGCCTGTGCCACTTCATCAGCAGTAATGCCACGGGGCAGGGGGCTCTTCTCCGCAGCATGGTTGATCATCTGCTCGATATCGCCTATGCCCTTGGCAGCCCGGGAGGCGTAGGGCCCCGCGGAGATCGTGTTTACACGAATGTTGTCCTTGCCATAATTGAAAGCCAATTGCTTGGTATCAATCTGCAATGCTGCTTTGGCTGTCGACATGCCGCCGCCGTAGTGAGGCACCACTCGTTCGCCTCCAATGTAGGTGAGCGATACCACCGAGGCACCCTGTTTCATCAATGGTGTCAGGGCTCGCATCATGGCTGTCAGCGAGTAAGCGCTGATTGAGATTGCCTGGAGGTAAGCTGTGCGACTCGTCTCCCGCTGCGTCTTCTTTACTTCCGAACTGAAAGCGACAGAATGTACGATGATATCAATCTGCGGGAAATCGTCTTTGAGTTTGTCGTGCAGACCCTGCAACGTGAAGTCGCCATGTTTGGCATAGCGGCGGTCGGTCTTGGTTTTTTCGTCGACATCGGCCATGGTATCGTAGCTGACATCACAGGGAACCACCTTTTCCACCTTCAGGGTGCCTTTGCCAAAGGGGAGTACCCGGGCCTCAGCATCCTGTTCATTGCTGAGAAACATTTCGACAATGCCGGTGACGCGTGGGTGGACTGCAAAAATCAGCTTCGCCCCCGCTGCCTGCAGTGTTTTAGCGATGCTCCAGGCGAAACTCTCATTGTCGGATACACCAGTGATGAGAGCGACCTTGCCAGATAAATCGATGGGAATCATGAAACCTGTCCTTGCCTCGAGGCTAACTACATAATGTAACTATATAGTTGAGAAACATCTTGTCTTGCAGTTAGTGATCGGGAGCCAGGCTCGATGGCGGACGGACCCAAAAAACCAGAAATGCTCGTGGCCATTGGCATCGTACGCTGGGAAGATCAGTTTCTCGTCGGTGCCCGCCGGGAAGATCAGACCTGGCCCGGACGTGATGAATTCCCCGGCGGTAAAGTCGAATACGGCGAAACCATTGACCAGGCAGTCTGGCGTGAAGTCCGCGAAGAGACCGGTATCGATATCCGTCTGATGAGCTGGCGTCGTGAAGTGATTATCCCTGCAGGTCACAAGAACTTGCGTCTCGTCTTTGTCCTTTGCGAACCGATTGAAGACATCGAGCCGGAAGCACCGTTTCGATGGATCAAGAGGCAGGACCTGCTGAAGCTCGAATTTCCCCCTGCCAATATGCCTATCCTGCAGGAACTCATCGACCGCAAAGATGAGGAAGTACAGTAAAGGACGTTTCACTTGCGTGTGTGAGGCTCGAGGCACCGGCCAGTCGCAGCTCCCGAAACTGTATCACGGTGAACCAGCTTCCAGCACTTTCTTCACAGCTGCAAACTTTTCATTGGGTACAGTGATGGTCAGATTGTAGTGCACTATCTTCCACACACCACTTTCCAGCCGCAAGACGCCTGACCCACGAGCCGGACCCAGGTTCTGCGTTTTCAGATCTTCATCGAACCAGGCAAGCTGACCATTCTTCGCCAACATGATATTGCGGCGGCTGGCTGCAAATGTCCACGCCTTGCCCTTGGCGAAGTAGGGATGGGCAAACTTCTGGAAAGCAGCTTTGTCCCATCGTTCGCTGGCATCGGTACCCAGATAGATGGAATCCTCCGCCATGTGGCCAAAGTAGGCGGCCTCATCTGCCTTGGCTGCAGCAAGATGCCAGGCATCCAGCACCTTGGCGATATCAGCCTGTGCATCCATTCGGGGCACCAGCGTCATCAACAGTACGAAGAGCATAAAGACCTCACTTGATTTCCAACATTACAGTTCGGGCGGGGTGTTCGGTGGGCTTGCCCTCCCGCTTGGCGAGTACCACGATGGGGTAGACGCCAGGCTTCACCCAGGGTTCTGCTCTCAGCGTAAAGGTACGAGTCGTTTCGGTGGGCAGCACCAGAATGCCGTTGAGTCCTACATCCGTCACCTGTACGCCGAAGGGTAAGCCACGCACTTCGAGGGGGATGCGGCCCTGGAAGTTATTCAGTCGCTGAACCTCAGCAGTAATCTTGGTCTCGCTGCCAGCTTTTAGTTCTACCTTGGATTGTGTCATTCGGGTGACAATATCGCCATGATCAGTCATGGTCGCCCCCTGAATAGTAACGGCGGTCTCATACACCTTGATGCCAGCAATGGGAACGGCCCCAATAACCTTGAAGGGTTTGGCAGTACCCTCGAACTTATTCCTGGCTTCCAGGGCAATGATTCCAGACTCCTCCTCTGAGGCGATCGTCGCCGTGTTTGCTTCCAGACGTGGATCCAGGTCTTCAATTCTCAGTTCTACAGGGCCTTCGTAACCGTCGTGCCGGGTCACAGTCACAGTAAGTGGTGTGGCAGCGCTTTCCTGCAACTTGGGTGCTTTGGGATTCACGTCGATGGTGAAAAATGGCTTCGGTGGACGGACTGTCAGCGAGTAAACAAAAGCTTCACCGCCCCGCTGCTCGGCATCAGTGATACGTGCCTGGTATAGGCCTGTGGCGGGTGGTGTGAAAAGCAGATAGCTGTCTTTGCCAAAACCTGGACCGCCATCGTCATTACGGTAATAGAGCGTAAAGCTCGGGTTGCCATTCTGCGGTAATGGCTGATACGGAGCATGCAGTTGTACCTGGTACACGGTGCCCCCCAGCGGTTGGGCCCGCGGCGTGGTGCCGAGGTAACCACGTCGTTTGCCGCTGAGTGTCCAGAACTTGCAGTCCTCATCGGGGCCTTTGGGAAGATCACGCATACGAAGGAGTTCCGTACCGGTGTAGAAGTAGTCCTTCAGTGAGAAGCTGGACCAGTTCTCCAGTCGAAGGCCAGGATCACTGGCATCACGATCACGAAGAGTGATAAAGGTCTTGGCAATGGCGGAGAGCCGAGCCCGTTCGACGGGTTGGCCAGCTTCATCAAGGATTTCCAGCACCGAATCGAGCGGGCTGCCGAGACGATCTGCATGAACTTCTACGACGAGGGGCTGGTTAGCCTCGGCGTGGAATTTCCACGTATCGCTGGTATGGGGCTGGCGTAGGATGCCTTGCCCTGCGCTCGGGACAGACAATGGCTTGTCATTGTTCAGAACAACAGGTACAGAACTGACACGTACTTTGGGAAGGTTGACAGGTTGAGGAACTACAAGAAGTGACTGTTCCATCACATATGAGTCTTCACCCGTTTTGGGTGCAGGTCTGAATGAGGCACTACGAAGACCTTGTAGATTCACACCGCGAATATCGAGTGTGGCGTCCAATCCCGACTGCACTTGCAGAGGGAAATACCTGGTGACGATCGGGATAGGTCCGAGTTTCAGGCGGTAACTGTATTCCGGACCGCCCCGGTATTCCTGATCGCGGATGCTGAGAATAACTTCACAGGTTTTTTCAGCTGCATGGTAACCCAGCAAACCATTGCGACTGGTAGCGAGCAGTGTACCAGTGGTGGTTGTGAGATCGATGTGGGGATCAAGTTTGGAGCCCGCCGGACGGATGAACTGCACCCCCAATTCTTCATCCGACTTTAGCGTTAGGCGATAGTAGTGGTTGTGTCCCGCAGTTTTCAGTGTGCTGACGAGAGTAACGGGATGGGGGACAAGTGCTGCAGCTTGTCTGATCCCGGCGGGGCTGTCGTGTTTCAATAGAGGGAAACTTTCTGGTAGCGGCTTGCGCTGCAACTTGCCAGATGACAACTCGAATATTTGCAATGAGCCATCGTAGCTGCCGACAGCCAGCAGTTTCTTTGCGGGGATCACCACGAAGCACGTAGCAGGGCTGCCATCCAGCTTGATTGCCTGTTTCTCTTTGAGCGATGTAGTGTCCCATACTTTGAAGCTTGACTCTTCACCGAGCGAGTAAATGGTGTCACCGATCCATTGAAGCTGGATGATGCCTTTCTCATGGGCGAAAGCAGATTTGAGGAGTTGCCCATTCTGGCCTTCTATACTCCACAGGCGAATGCTCTTGTCGACCCCGGCGGCCGCGAGTTGTTTGCCATCGTTCTTCCAGGCCAGCGTATACAGCCAGTCGGTGGCGTCGCTGAGGGTCAGTAGTCGCTTGCCCGTCCTGGAATCCCATAGTTTCACGGTGCGGTCTGCCGAGACACTGGCTAACTGTGTGCCATCGGGTTTCCATGCCAGGCCATACACTGCATCGGAATGATCCTTGAGCCGATGTAGTTCCTTGCCTGTGCCTGTATCTATTAACGCAATGGTGCGATCGTAGCTGGAAGTTGCCAGCGTTTTGCCATCGGGCGAGTAGGCTACAGCATGAATGAGGTCATTATGCAGCTTGATCGATTGCTGAAGCTTGAGATCGGGCACGCTGTAGAGGTCCACAATGCCCCGCTGGCTCGGCGCACCACTGGCCAGTGCCAGTTGTTTCCCGTCCGCACGGAAAGTGACGGCAGTAGCCTTGGGTTGTATCACTTTGGCGAGTTCAACAATCTCGCCCGTAGAACGCAGAAGCGTCAATTGCTGGGCAGTAGCAGCAGCCAGATACTGGCCATCCCCACTGGCGCTAAGGCACGTCAGGGGAACAGGCGGGGCAGCGCTCGCCGCGCTGCCCAACAATAAAGTTAAACAAAGAGTTAGCATAGTTACATGAGATGAGCGATAAGCAGTACCACACCGGCTATGATTGCCAGGAAGCCCATGATCTTGTCGCGATTTTGGAATTTGATGTCAAATGCCTGCAAGGCACCCATCAGGATTAACCAGACACTCAGACAAATCCAAGCAACTGTGAGCATCGTACTCTTCTCCTAAAAGGTACCTCATGCTGCGTCAAGCTTTGGCTGCTGTCAATGCGAATTAGTGATTGAACAGGAACTCTTTGCTGCTCAGTACAGCCCAGCACAGGTCTTCCAATGCCTCACGACGAGTTGCTGGGTGTTTCCCCGCAGATGCCAATGCAGTCTGCACATTTGCCAGTTCCCTGGCTGTTGGTGGCCGACTGAGTGCGAGGGCATACAGTTCCCTGGCAATTTGTTCATCACTGGTGTTGCTGGTCACCCAGCTGGTCAATCGACTTTCTTTTGCCCTGAGCTTGTCATTCAGAGTTTGACCATTGTTCACATGCAAGGCCTGCCCTACGGTGGCATCCGCTTCCCGTTCACAGGCACAGACCTGTTCCCGCTCCGGTCTACCGAAGGATGCGAGAAAGCGGGAGACGACACGGGAATCGGGCAGTTGCTGTGCACGCGTACCCAGCGGATAGTCTTTGGTTGCAGTGATTGCATCACGTCCGCCCGATTCCACTTCATTGAATGGCGTAGGTACATCGAGCACCTGGCTGTAGGCATCCAGAATCACCTCCGCCTTCAGACGGCGGACGAGGTAGTGAGAGTAAAAACGATCGTCGCTTTCGTTGCCGGGCACTGTCCGAGAAGAACGTTGATAGGTGCCACTGTTCAGGATGAGCCGCATCAGTCGCCGCAGGTCATAGCCATGGGTGATGAAGTCCTTCTCGAGTGCTTCCAGCAGGGCAGGGTTGGTCGGAGGATTGGTCTGACGGATGTCGTCCTCACTCTCCACCAGTCCGCGTCCCATGAAATTACGCCACACCCGGTTGACCACGGCCCGGGCAAAAAACGGATTCTCCGCTGCTGTCAGCCAGCGGACAAAGTGCTCGCGGCGATCTGCGGAGGAACTCAGCGGGAGTGCTGGCCCATCCAGTGGAGCAGGGGGCATCGGTTTTTCCCTTCGTAAATGCAGCACTTCTCCTTCCAGGAGAGGTTGCACCAGCACTTCATTTGCCCTGCTGCCTGACTTCATACCCACTCTGCCAAACAGGTTAGCCATGGACCAGTATTGATCCTGAGTCCACTTCTCCAGTGGATGATTGTGGCAGCGGGCACAGGCTATGGAAGTGCCCAGAAACGTGAGAGCTGTCGTCTCCGTCAGGTCCGAGATGTCCTTGTGCATCACGAAGTAGTTGCTTGCCCCGTTTTCCAGGTTGGAACCGCGGCTAGTCAGCACTTGCCTGGCCAGCTCGTTCCAGGGCAGGTTGTCAGCTACTGCACGGCGAAGGAATTGATGGAATGCCCACACGTTGCTGACAGGCAGTTTTTTCGATGAGATCAGAAACAAATCAGCCCAGCGGTTTGTCCAGTAGTCCACAAACTCAGGCCGCTGGAGCAGTTGATCAATGAGCCTGGTCCGCTTGTCAGCACCAGTGTCCCTTGCGAATCTCTCCACCTCGGCAGGGGTAGGCAGCGTGCCGATGGTATCGAGGAAGACCCGACGAAGAAACTCCTCATCGGTACAGGCAGGTGAAGCCATCAGTCGCAATTCAAACAGCCGATTCAGGACATGCTCATCAATAAAGTTGTTAGACGTGAAATGACTTTGGGGACCCAGATGATTCTTGTAGGGGGACACCAGCGTCATAGTGCCCACCTGGTTAGAATAAAGCACTGTCACCGCAGCGGCTCCGGTACCACTGACTGTGATTAGCCCTGCATCGCTTACCTTCAGAACCGCATCCTCGCTTGAACCGAACTTTGCCCGGCGGGTAACGTCTACTGTCCTGCCGTCGCTGTAGACTGCCTGCACGATCACAGGCAGGGATTGCGATTCATTCATTCGTGCGGAGGGTGGAAACACCAGAAGCTGTCGGAGGTGTGGCTCATTCACCTGTACTCCGGGTGCCCCCGCCGCGATCCAACGCGTGAGCAGAGCATGTTCCGGGCTTTCCGCTTCCAGTCTGCTGCCTCCGCCATGCTTGACCATGTTCAATGGTTTGGTCAGGAACAGGCTTTGTTCCGGTTTGGCGAAGTCGATACGCCGTTGCAGGTTCTGTCGAGTGAGTACGAAGTGATCTGCATCCGGATCGAAGCCACGCAACGAGAGCTTGAAGCCACCCTTACCCGCCATCGCCCCGTGGCATGAACCCGTATTGCAACCCAGCTTGGTAAGGATCGGCAGCACATCCAGCTGAAAGCTCGGCGTCACCATCTGTTCCGCAGCCACAACCCTCACTATGACTTCGCTCTGCTGCTTCTTCCCCGACTTGTCGATGAGTTGAATGCGTGCCTCGCCATTGGCTCTGGCAGTAATGACACCGTCTTCAATGCTCACTACCTTCAGGTTGGAACTCTGAAGCTGATATTTGCCTGATACCTCAGCTACTGCCTTGCCAGCCAGTTCCTCAACGACAATAACCCGCTGGGTTGCCACCAATCCATGCAATTGCGCGTTCGGCGGATAGAGCTTTACTTCGCTTGCATGAGCGATCACCGGAAAGAAAACCAGTATCAGGAAGCATCGCATGAGCAATTGTCCGCTGCATGGGTAGCTCGCAGCACGAGCAAGGGTGGGTTTGCAGTCACAGAAAGATCGAGCAAGGTCACCCTCGCTTCTACGGCGGGCCGTCAGATACACTCTCACTGTGGGTTTGCAGTTATGACTATTCTGCCACGATCTGCTTCATCTTGAAAGAGTTTTCACCTTTGAATCTGGAAATGTGCCTCCCCAGTTAGCACACTATACCTTCGTACTTCACTGCGAGAAACATCATGGCAGAGACAGCATTTCCCCGTTTGGGTTTCATTGGCGCCGGCCGCATGGCCACAGCGATGATCCAGGCGCTGATCCGTTCCAAGATGACCACCTCTGATCGCATAGTCGCCAGCGACGTTATTGAAGAAGCTCGCGATGTGCTTACCGACATCAGCGAAGTTAAGGTCTTTGCTGAGAACAAGCCCGTCATTGAAAAAAGCGATGTCATCTTCCTGGCTGTCAAACCCCAGGTGATGGCAGAAGTATTGCTCGAACTCAAGCCCCTGCTCACTGCCAAGCATCTCGTTGTCTCCGTAGCTGCAGGCGTTACACTGACTCAACTTTCTGCCATGCTTGGCAACAAGGCCCGCCTTGTCCGAGTGATGCCAAACACGCCGATCCTCGTCGGCGCCGGTGCTTCCGGTTTCTGCCTGGGACCCAAGACATCGTTTGAAGATGCGGAATTGGTGCAGAACATTCTTGGCACTCTCGGCAAGGCTGTCGAAGTGCCCGAGCGTCTGATGGATGCAGTCACCGGTCTCTCTGCCAGTGGCCCTGCCTATGTCGCTGTGATGATCGAAGCCTTAGCCGATGGTGGCGTGCGTGCTGGACTCTCCCGCGAAATAGCACATCAGCTTGCCACTCAGACTGTCTATGGCACCGCCAAGATGCTTCTTGAAACCGGTATCCACCCTGCCATGCTCAAGGACATGGTTGCCAGCCCCGGTGGCACCACGATTGCCGGTCTGCATGCCATGGAAATGGGAGGCGTTCGTTGCAGCCTGATGGACGCCGTCATGGCTGCGGCCAGCAGAGCCGGCGAACTAGGAAAGCACTAGTCGGACGGCGTGGCTCTTTCTGCGGTACTCTGGCGATTGGACTGAACGATGCTCCCGCTACTGTTCCTCCTTCTCCAATCCAACCCTGTCACGCCACTTGCGCATACGCACGCTCATAACGATTATCTCCATACCCGTCCGCTCCTGGATGCCCTCAGCCATGGCTTCACTTCCGTGGAAGCGGACATCTTTCTCAGCGAAGGCCAACTTCTCGTCGCCCACACCAGGGCGGAGATGAGGCCTGATCGCACCTTGCAAAAGCTTTACCTCGATCCGCTCCGTGAACGGATTAAGCAACAGAACGGACGGGTCTACACCGGTTCATCGCTGAAATTCTATCTGTTCATCGATATCAAGACCGATGCTGCCAGCACGTGGCCTGTGCTGCGTGAAGTGCTTGCACAGTATGCCGACATCCTTACCGAAGTTCGCGATGGTCAGGTCATCGAAAGGGCAGTCACCGTAGTTCTTTCCGGTTCGCGACCCAGCCTCAAGGAACTCGCAGTCCAGTCACCTCGGTTTGCCGGCTACGATGGCAGGCTCAGCGATCTGGAAAGTGATGCTCCTGCTCATCTCCTTCCGATTATCAGTGATAACTGGATGAGCACCTTCCGATGGGGTGGGAGCATTCCCTTCAGTGAGAAAGACAGTAACAGGCTCAAGGAGATCGTAGCCAAAGCCCATGCATGTGGCCGGTTGGTCCGGTTCTGGGCTACTCCGGAAAAGGAACTGGTCTGGAAAACACTCCTGGATCATCAAGTCGATCTCCTCAATACTGACAAGCTGGGTGAACTGAGCGCTATGCTGCGTCGAACAATGAAGTAACGAGTTGTGAGAAGCAAGATGAGCGATCAGTTATCCGCAGCGCAGCCAACACCCCCGCCTGTTCCAGCCCCCAAGCCGCCATCTAAAGCGATGGATCACGTGGTACCGACGAAGAATCAGCCGGCGTTACTGGGCTACTATTACGCCATTTTCGGGTTGCTCCCGATCATTGGACTGTTTCTGGCACCAGCCGCCATCGCTTATGGCTTAATCGGCCTGGATCGAGGCAATCGCCTTCCCCGCTTCATTGGCTATGGGCATGCCCTTTTTGCCACCGTGGCAGGTATTTTGGGTGCGATCATCAGCTACGGGCTGGTGGTGTCACTGGGGGTTTTCCTCCTGTTGAGCTACATGGGCAGCAAGTGGCCTTTCCCGCCAGAAAGGGAACCCTACGAAGAACCTCTTGAACAATTGTTACAACGGGTCGAGAAACTTGAGAAACAAAGAGGTGCACAACTCCCCGCTGTTGTTGATCGAGACATACAATAGTAGTTGGCCTTCAACTTTGCAGTAACAGGAAGGCGTAGTTTCGGATGCCTGGCGATCCGAATGACGGCAGGCAATATGAGTCCGGTGAGAGAATACGTATGAGCGCGACGTTGGAAAACCAGGCTGCACCTGTTTCGACTGGGATCCCGGGGCTCGACTACGAAATTGCACTCTCCGGGGCGAATGTCACCGAACTGGCCCGTTCAATCTATCAATCAGCGGAGCGGCTCGGCGTGCCTTTGCAGGGCGTTCTTCCGCCAATGGAGATGCCCCTCGGAGATATCGTCGATCGCCAACTCACCCGCGCCTGGACTATCCAATTCCGTGGCCTGACCAAGGCTATGCAGGCCAAGCTACCTTCGCTGCTCGACATGCTCGCCCGCGTTGAATACTCCGTAGGTGAGTTTCAAAATGCACAGCGTGATTTCATGGCACTGGCCCTGCTGGGAGAAGATCAGGATCTGCAGGCGATGGCACGCTTCCATGCCTTTCGCTCCGCTATCGAACGTCCCAACTTTCCCGATGCCAGCGTTGAGCTCCGTTATGCGGCCAGCCTGTCGCCTCGGTTGTTTGCTCCCGTTCAACTTGATCGCTTTGACCCGGAGCAGCTTGTCTATTCCGATGTCATCGGCCACACCATCCGCTGTACCACACGCAATACGCTGCAGCGTGAAGATGTTTTCGTCCGCACCCTCGAGACTCAGTATCTCGACCGCACCGTGCAGGAAGTATTTGACGATCAGAAGAAGCTCGCTGCGATCAATCACCGCGCAATTCTACCCGTCCGTGGCACCGGCCACGTAACAGCCGATGGCAAACGCCCCTTCTTTGTCACATTCCTCTACGAAGCCAGCACGGTCGATCAGTATGTGCAGCGCAGCGGTGTCATCAGCACGCGTGATTTTCTGCCTCTCTATCTCAGCCTTGTTGAAGGCTTGCAGGCTGCCCATGCTGCGGGTGTTCTGCATCGGGGCATTCGCCCGGAGTATATCCTCATCCGTCGAAAGGTCAGTGGATACTCCGGTGTGATAACTAACTTTGGAGTCCCACTCAAACGCAGCTTCTACGATCACCACTTCAGCAATCCTTCGCACCTTTCTGCCACCATCTTCGGTCGTACCCTGGCTAACGCCCTTGATTACGTTGCCCCGGAGCAGGTTGGCAAGCGAAACGAACCGGTCAGCGAAGCCACCGATGTCTACTCGCTGGCCAAGGTGGCATGCCTGGCACTCTTCGCCACGCCTCACCCGGCTCTAAACCACTGGCGTCTTGCTGGTGAAGGCATCGCGGGGATCCTTCACGATTGCCTTCATGAGGATCCCTCCAGACGATTGACTACAACTAAACTGAAGGATCGTCTGACCGCCCTCATGGATCCGCAGCAATTGCAGAAAGCCAGGCCCGGCAATATCGATCCCAAGATGGCTGCGCTGCTGGCGACGTATCAGCCTCCACCCGGCGTGGGCATGACCGCAGTGCCCGTGGTGCCGGCAGGCATGGCTGTTCGACGACGTCTTTCCGCTCGCGAAGTGATCTGGAACTGGAGACTTCAGATTCTCAAATGGGGCTCGGTCATCATCCTTGTCAGTATGGTGCTGGCTGTGGTCGCTGCTGTCTTTTGGAACCCTGGCGCACCGGCAGTGAGCCGAAATACTCCTGTTATTGCCAGTGGCCAGTTGCTGCTGCTCGATAAGCCTGTCGCCAATGCAAAGATCAAGCTCATCAACGAATCAAACGAGGCGGGTGTACGTCCCTGGGCGAAGACTGACAGCGAAGGCAGGTTCACCTTTACCACTGCCCAGCCCGGCGACGGTGCTCCCCCCGGACGATACAAAGTCATCATCGAAAAAGAACCTACACTCGATCGTACGCGTCTTATCCCCAACGTAGCTGAGACCGATCCTAATTTCCGTATCTACCTCAGCAGTCCCCATCTGATGGACACCGATGTCCACCGTGCCTACAGCAACGAACGCGAACCCAAACTCCGCCTCGTCATAGACCCTGAAGGCAACAAGGACATCAAGCTGGTCATTAATTACCTGGGCACCTGACACAGGTCATGAATGCAAGCAGCAATAACTATCAACGGGCCAGGTCCAGAAACACAATGCACGAAGGATTTCCAACGGCAGCATGATGTCCGGTGAAGTGCAGTTTGCCTGTAACCTTATCCACACGAAACACCGTAACGTTGTCAGCTCGCTGATTGCAGCAATAGAGAAATTGCGACGAGGGATCAAACTGGAAGCTTCTGGGATAGTTGCCTCGAGTCCATTCTTCGCTGATCAGTGACAACTCGCCTTCAGGACCAATGCTGAAAATGGCAATGCTGTCACGCAGTCTGTTGCCTGCGTAGAGGAATCGTCCATCCTGGGAGACCAGTATCTCTGAACAGAAGTTGCTGCCCTTGTATCCTGCAGGTAGGGTCGAAACAGTCTGGCTGGCCGACAGTCGACCTGTTGACACCTCGTATGCAAAGCGTACCACTGTCGATCCTTCCTCCTGCACGGAATAGAACCAGCGGCCATTTGGATGGAAACAGAAGTGACGCGGCCCATCTCCCGAAGGCAGCAACGTGAGATGCGATGCTGCTGGGGTCAGGAGTCCCTTCACGTCGTCAAATTTCCAGGTATAGATCGTATCCAGGCCTAAATCTACATGCATGACAAAACGGCCTGACGGATCAGACTGGATCATGTGAGCATGGGTTCGATCATGGCCACTGATGGCAAAGCTGCCCGGCGGAGCACTGGGTGCCTTGGTGGATCCTGGTTTGCCTGCGTCCTGCCTGCCATCAGTTGCAGACCCCAGTTTCCCATCGGCCTGGATTGGCAGGACTGCCACGGAGCCACCGAAATAATTGGCAACGAAGAGATAACGACCCGAGGGATGGAGACTGACATAAGTCGGCCCTGCACCCTGTGAGGAGACTGTATTCAGGTGGCTCAGACTGCCACTGACAGGATCGATGGCAAAAGCACTGACGGTTCCATGTTTTTCTTCCCCGGTGCGGTCTGTTTCATTGGCAGAATACAATCGGGTTCGCGTTGCATTAATCACCAGTGAACTGGGACTGGTTCCCATCTCGTGAATGGCGA
This sequence comes from Gemmatales bacterium, assembly GCA_046350055.1. Taxonomy (GTDB): domain Bacteria; phylum Planctomycetota; class Planctomycetia; order Gemmatales; family HRBIN36; genus JAEUIE01. The sequence continues at coordinate 3,767,459 of JAXMBC010000001.1, forward strand.
CCGGGGTCATGTCCCCGGTTTCGCGATGAATGTGGAAGATGTGTATCCCGCGACCATTGCCTGGAGGGAGGTCCACCTGCGTAGGCAAGGTATCTTTCAATGGCGAACTGAAAGTGCCCACATATGCAAGTAGTGGCTTGGCATATTGATTAGATGGGTCCGCCGCATGCAGTGTGGATACCAGTGGGCTGACAGCGAGTGCCGCAGCCGATTGTAGTGCTGTCCGCCGGGTTGGTAAGTTCAAGCTCATCGCACTGAAACTCCGCAATCTTGTTGATTGATGAGATGCAGTGTAGCCTGCTTACTCTTGTCTGCTAGGTGTATTCCGTTCACAAGTAGATCAGCTTCAGTCTTTGCTCGTGTTCGAATAACTATTACAAAGGCTTCACCTGCTGCAAGTACAGTGGGCGCAGCCGTTGCAACACTCCCCAACTAGGATTGGTGGCGTTAGCAAGCTGGAAATGGCGAAGATCAGATTTGTCCCGTTTGGCCACCTCCACAACCGGAAATGACCGGGAATAACGAGGTGAATCCGTTCGGCACGAAACTGCCGTTTTCAAGCGAAACACCCTGGAAACAGGGTGCATTAGCGTATTTTTCAGTAGTGGAGCCGAAGGGGATCGAACCCTCAACCTCTGCATTGCGAACGCAGCGCTCTCCCAATTGAGCTACGGCCCCGGTGACAGATGGATGCCATCATAATGGCTCCGGTTCAGGGCGTCCAACGTTTTTCACTTACCGCTGGCAACCCACGCAGAAGCATGTCGCCCGGCCTGCCAGACGAATGCCCACCATAGGCCGGTCGCACCGGTAGCAAGGCTGCTTCGCTCTTCCATACGCCTGGAACTCATGCTGGAAGCTGCCTGCTTCGTCGTTGCCGTAGTAGAAGTTGGAGATGGTGGAACCTTTGGTTTCAATGGCCCGGGTCAGCACCTTGACAATGACCTGTTGCAGTCGCTTCGCTTCCTTTGCCGTCAGGCTGGTACCCAGCCGCGTGGGCAGCAGCTTCGCTTCATAGAGTGCCTCGTCGGCGTAGATGTTACCCACCCCCGCCACCACGGTCTGGTCGAGCAGGATTGCCTTCAGCGGCCTTTTGCTTCGCTGCATACTAGCTAGCAACTCTTTCGGCGTCAGGTCAAACGGTTCTGGTCCGAGCTCTGCTTCCTGCGGAAAACGGTGTCCATCCATTGTCTCCGCCAGCGTCACTGAGCCGAAGCGGCGCGGATCGCGAAAGCGAAGCTCTTCCTGGCCATTATCCAGCGGGAAGCGGAAGTGAGTATGCACCTGCGGTTTGGCATGCGCCGGCTCTACGAGCAAGCGGCCCGTCATGCCCAGGTGGACAATCAAGTGCGTCGCGGGTCTGCTGAGTTCCAGCAGCATCCACTTACCCCGCCGGGTGATGTCAACAATCGTGCAGCCAGTCACGTGCTGACTCCATCTGGATTGCCAGGGGGCCCGGAGGCGATGCTTTCCCAGCTTCACGGCGCGAATAGTTCTACCCTTCACTTGAGGACACAGACTGCGGACAACCGTTTCGACCTCCGGTAGTTCAGGCATACACGCTCCTCGTAAATTTCATAAGAACTGCTCTTCTCAATGTCGATGAGATGAGGTAGTACCTTTCGCTCTGACATCATACCACGTGATACATATATGCCGAGCAAGTCACCAACCGTCACCAGCAAGAAAAAGCTGCCCATTCCTCTCCTCAATGCCGAGACAGCCACCTTCGAATGCACCTTCGGCCGAGGGTGTGAGGGGAAGTGCTGTCAAAATGGCCGACCCGGACTGACTGACGAAGAGCAGGCTAAAATTGGCAGGCAACTGCCGAAGATTCTGCCTCACCTGACGCCCAAAGCCCGCAAAATTATCGAAAAGAACGGCCTGGTGACCCGCCGTATCCGCAACGGTTTGCCCATGGCTGGAGTCGCCGATGGTTGGTGTATTTTCTTTAACCAAGGCTGTGTCTTGCATAAAGTGGGTGCAGCCGAGGGAGATTATCTCAAGTATAAGCCCATGCAGTGTGCTATCTTTCCGCTTCTTTGGGACGACGCTGGCCAGTGGTATGTGAGGCAGTGGAAGTACAAAGGTGAGGACTGGAACGACCTGTTTTGCCTGAATCCGAAGGAGAGTAAGGTCAAAGCGGTTGATTCTTTGCGGCATGAAATGAACCTGGCTGCCACCCTGGATGTCTCTCCGGAAGAACCGCTCAAGAAAGCCAGTTAACAATTTCATTGAACTCTTGCTGCTGGCGAAGTCGATCCTATAATCTCCGTTACCGACAGGCGGGCGTAGCTCAGTGGTAGAGCGCCACGTTGCCAACGTGGCTGTCGTGGGTTCAAGTCCCATCGCCCGCTCTTGGAAGAAGCCCTGCGAGATTCTCGCGGGGCTTTTTTCGTAGATGAACTGGTGGCACAGACAAGAGTGTCTGTGCCACAACCATCCTGTTTGCAACAGGGCGCGAACCTCCGCCCGTTCTTCCCTCTCTCTGCTACTGCCACGGTTTGCAGGTGCAGTGGCATGCACGTCTGGTTGTCAACCAGAAGGCAACGGGTTCGATTCCCGTGCAGACCGCTCGCAGGATGGAGAAGTGGCATCTCGCCTGGCTCATAACCAGGAGAACAGGGGTTCGAGTCCCCTTCCTGCAATTATTTCTCCTCCACTGGCACCGTCAATTCCACGGCCTTCTCTTCCTTCGGCTTGGGCCGTGCCGGTTGCCGGCGCTGTTCCACGTTCCACAGTCGGATGCCAGTATCTTTGGGGTAACTTCCGTCCTCATGCATGAGTACATCGCCGTCATCATCTTTTTCAATAGACGGTATTTGAGCGCCAATCGAGTATATCACCACACCATCGGGAAGTAGTTTGTATCGAAGCGGCTTGTCGTCGTAGGGATCAGTCAGCAGTTTCGGTAGATACTTCCCCACCAATTCTTCCTGCGATGAAGGCCAGCGCTGGTTCGCCAGGCGAAATCGCTCTGCTGCCAGGGCAATTTGAACACAGCGCATCTGTGCCGCCAGCCTCATCCTGATTTGAAGTACCTTTTGCCACGCGGGGGACATTAAGTTCTTGGCAGTGAAAGGGAGATAGCTCTTTTCCTGTTGGAGTTTCTCGACATGCTGCTTCAAAAATGCCATTTGTTCTGCATATGGTTTCTCAGCTTGCTGATAACCATCGAATAGCCACTGCATCATGGCAGCCGTTTGTCTGGGTGAATTCAGCTGTAACTTGGCGACGCTGTACTTGAAATGGTTGAACGGGTCCGACCACCATTCGCCCGAAGGTGATGGTGTTATTTTGCTGAGCATTGATGGATCGTTTTGCAGACAACGTAGCATGTCATAGAGACCACCCGATTCGCTAAGAATCACATAACGCCAGTGCTTGTTGTCCTCTGAGACGGTGAAATACTGCTGCATCTTTTGCAGGCTTGCATCGTCAGGCTCCGACAGGGCCAGCCAATGCTGAACATTCTGTGCCGCAATACTCTCGGTAGCGAGATACACCAGGTAGCAGATCAAGTTCGGCTCATGGGTGAGTGACCGACTGACTTTGATCTGGTCCTCCATTAACGCTAAGGCATTTGCTTGATTACCTTGAGTCAATTCGAGTCGAAATTGATCGAGGAATCGATTGAACGTCTCGCGATGCTCCTGAATGGGCACGTAGGTGTCCCACGGATTGTTCTTGATTTGGAACTGAAGCCGAGAGGCACCTGACATTGCTCGAAATCGTGGTAGTTTCTCGAAGAAGCTGGCGGCATCCTTTCGTCGACGCTGCAAGACAGTTATCTGCTCGGTAGTCAACAGATGTTGCGGGTGTTGCATGATCGATTCAAAGAGCTGCATCTCGGGATCGAGATACATTCCACTGGTCTTAAGAGTAGACGCCATCTGAGTAATAAGAATGCTCAGGTTCTCTGCATCAGCCACAGCTGGCCGATCAGCAATCACTTCTCTCCAGCGCCAGCGACCTTCCGCATCCCAGAGTGCCAGCACCCGGGCCAGTTCCCGTTCCCCTCGAATCTGATTCTGCAAATAACCCGCCACAGGGATGATGACAATCAGCAGCCCCAGGTACCACCATCTCATGTGGTACCAGCGGCGTGGAGCTTGGTGGCAGTAGCTGTCACATCAGACCCTTTCAAGAAGCACAACATCCAGAATGGTAGCAGGGCTTTTCCATTGTCCCCAATACAATCTCACTTTCAACCTTTGTCTCAGGGTTCTTCCATGCGTTACATCAAGTGGGCCGGGGTGAGTGTGTTGGTATTGATGATCTGCCAGCGGCTCGATTCTCAGGATGCCTACAAGGCAGCACATCCCCTCCAGCAGCAGATCGAAGCCCAGGTCGCCAAGCACCAGTCGAGCCTCGAAGAAGCCTACCTCGATCTGCACAAGAACCCCGAGCTTTCCACCAAGGAACTCCGTACCGCGAAGAAGCTGGCTGATCAGCTTCGCCAGCTCGGCTTCGAAGTTACCGAGCAAGTCGGCACCACCGAAGGTGGCTTTGGCGTCGTCGGCGTGCTGAAGAACGGCACCGGCCCGACGCTGCTCATCCGCACCGATATGGACGCACTTCCCATCATCGAACAAACCGGCGTCCCCTATGCCAGCCAGGTGAAGGTGCGTGATGCCGAGGGCAAGGAAGTGGGCGTCATGCATGCCTGCGGCCATGATATGCACATGACTTGCTGGCTCGGCACCGCCAAGGTACTGACCGATCTCAAGGACAAATGGCAAGGCACGCTGGTGATGATCGGCCAGCCCGCTGAAGAACGGGGCCTGGGTGCCAAGGCGATGCTTGATGCCGGCCTGTTCACTAAGTTCCCCAAGCCCGACTTCTGCATCGCCCTTCATTGCGATGGCAGTATCGCCCACGGCAAGATCGGCTACACCAGCGGCATGGCGATGGCCAATGTCGACAGCGTCGACATCCTGGTAAAGGGCAAAGGCGGCCACGGTTCGGCTCCGCATACCACCATCGATCCCATCGTGATCGCTGCCCGCATCATCAATGATCTGCAGACACTGGTCAGCCGCGAGACCGATCCCATCGATTCCGCAGTCGTCACTGTCGGCTCCATTCACGGTGGCAGCAAGCACAACATCATTCCGCCCGAAGTGAAGATGCAGATTACTGTTCGCAGCTTCAAAGATTCGGTGCGGAAGAACCTGCTGGATGGCATTGAACGCATCGCCAAGGCAGCTGCCCTGGCTGGTCGGGCTCCAGAGCCGGTCATCAAGATTGAACAAGCCGAGTTCACCCCTAGCCTGCTGAATGACCCCGTCGTGACCAAGCGTGGCGTGGCTTCGGCTCAGAAGATACTGGGCGAGCAGAACGTGCAGGTCATCCCCCCCAAGATGGGTGGCGAAGACTTCAGCCGCTACAGCCGCGACGGCGGTTCGCCCATCTTCCTCTTCTGGCTAGGCACCATCGACCCCGCCCGCGTCGATGAGAGCAAGAAAACCGGCGTCCCCCTCCCCAGCCTCCACTCGGACAAGTACGCCCCGGTCTACACACCTTCCATTCAGACTGGAGTGAAGACCATGAGCGCCGTGGCCATTGACCTGTTCACGGGTGGGAAGTAGTGAGTGTGCTGGGATGATACGTTGCGGTGACAGGGGCGTAACTGTACTCGGGTTCGACCCCTTAAGGTTTACCTCTCCACCACCTTCGCATCCCGTACCAACTGCCCCAGCCGTACCAGCACCGCTTCCTTGCTCGTCAGTTCCCCCTTCTTCACCTGCTCGCTGATGGTGGTGAACACCACCGTCAGCGCGTTCAGCCTCTGCACTTGCTGGTTCACCTGTTCCGCTGTCATCGGTACCACCGCTTTCAGATAAGCACTCGGCAGCGAAACGCGGAATCCTTCTCCCTCCCGTTTCACACTCAGCGTCTCTTCCCGCAGTCGGCCCACAGGCCCGAATCGCACCCGGGCCAGGCTTTCGTCCTTCCCCGGCACCAGTTCAATGAGTTCCAGCAGGTAGCCACGCAGCGGATTGAAATCGTTCGCCAGCGGGTTGGTCACATTGAGCGCTGGCTTCTCTGCCAGCGCTTTGCTGAACGCATCGCTGGCCACCTGGGCTTTCTTGAGAGCCGGGGCAAGAGTGCGGAGCAGGTTACCCGGCGGCCCAGCCACCAGTTGTGCGAAGGCCTCCACATCACCCTTCTCGATGGCAGCACGAAAAGCCACCATGGCAGCCTGGGCTGTCGCAGGCTTGGCTGGCGCAACAGGTTCCTGCCAGCCGATGGTCACGAATGCCATACACATCATCAACATGCATCCACCCTCGCAAGCCGCGGGCTACCTTCTCAGGCTGTTTACCATGGGGGCACAGTCCATATTCTCTTAAGATACAAGTAATCACCGCAAGTTGACGAGGCCGTGCATGAAGCAGAAGTTGCAACAGTGGCTCAGCGACAAGTGCTTCCATTTCGTGCATGGCCGCAACCTCGTTTACAACACCTGCTGGGAAGACCCCGCCCTCGACCGCATCGCCCTGAACCTCTCGGCAAAGGACACCGTTCTCGTCATCACCTCCGCTGGCTGCAACGCGCTGGATTATCTCCTCGCCGGGGCAGGGCGGGTGCATGCCGTCGATATGAACTACCGGCAGAATGCCCTGCTGGAGATGAAGAAGGCTGCGATCAAGCAGCTCAGCTACGCCGACTTCTTCCAGATGTTTGGTCGGGGCAAACACCCCGAGATACGTCAGCTCTACAGCGAAAAGCTCCGTCCCGTGCTGCCTCGCTGGGCCCACCAGTTCTGGGACCGCCGTTTCAAGTTCTTCGCTGGCAAAGGATGGCGGAGCAGCTTCTACTTCCGGGGTACCGCTGGCACATTTGCCCGCATGATCAACACCTATGTTGATCGTGTTGCCAAGGTGCGAGACGATCTCAATGCTCTTTTCGCCTGCGAAACTGTGGCCGAGCAAGACAAGGTCTACCACGAACGGCTCAAACCCCGGTTCTGGAAGAAGTTTATCAAGTGGGCTGTCCGCCGCGATGCCACACTGTCCCTCCTCGGCGTGCCCCGCCCTCAGCGGCTGCAAGTCGAACGCTACTACCCCGGCGGCATCGCCAAGTTCATTGAAGACAGCATGGAAGCAGTCTTCGCCAGGTTGCCGCTGAAGAACAACTACTTCTGGCGCGTCTACCTTACCGGCGAATACACCAGCGAGTGCTGTCCGGAGTATTTGAAGGAAGAGAACTTCAACAGTTTGAAGTCAGGCCTTATCGACCAGGTAACTACCCACACCACCACCGTGACGGCGTTCCTTAAAGAGAACGACGTTACCATCTCCCGCTTCGTCCTGCTCGATCACATGGACTGGCTCGCCTTCTTCAAACTGCCCTATCTTCGGGATGAGTGGCAGGCCATTGTCGATCGTGCCGCCCCGGAAACGAAGATCATCTACCGCTCGGGCGGCATGGAAGTCGACTATGTCGAGCCTCTCGAAGTTGATGTCAAGGGCACGGTGAAGCCAATGCGTGACCTGCTCCGCTTCCACCCGGAGATGGCGAAGGAACTCCACGTCAAGGATCGCGTCCACACCTATGGCAGCTTCTATATCGCGGATCTGGTGAAATGAGCCTCTGGTCCGACCTCAAGGTCCTCTATCACCTGACCCTCTCGCCCGTCAAAGGCAAATCCCATCAGGATCGCCTGGAGAGTTTCTACGGCGGGCAGGCCCATGCCTATGACAGCTTCCGCAAGCGCTTGCTCCAGGGCCGCGAGCAACTCTACTCCAGCATCCCTGTTCCCACCGACGGCATCTGGGTTGATGTCGGCGGCGGCACCGGTTCCAACCTTGAATACCTTGGCGACAGCATCAAGCAACTCAAGCTCGCCTATGTCGTTGATCTCACTCCATCGTTATTGAAGGTGGCAGATGAGCGCATCCAGCAGCGGGGCTGGACCAATGTCAAGACACTGCATGCCGATGCAACCACACTTGTTCTTCCTGATCAGCATCAAGCTGATGTCGTCACCTTCTCGTACTCGTTGACGATGATCCCCGACTGGTTTGCTGCCATCGATGCCGCCTGGCGGATGCTCAAACCGGGTGGCCTCATTGGCGTCGTCGACTTCTACGTCAGCCGTAAGTGGGCCGAGCAGCCTCGGGCCCGGCATGCGTGGTCAACCCGCCATTTCTGGCGCACCTGGTTCGACGCCGACAACGTCTTCCCCAACCCCGATCATCTCCCATATCTGGAACGCCGCTTCCATACCGTGAGTGTCGATGAAGCCCGGGCCAAGCTTCCCTATATGCCAATCGTCCGCATGCCCTACTACCGCTTCGTAGGTAAGAAACCGGGCTGATTCGTTAAAGGCTTGCACGATGAAGGTTGCCATTCTCGGGTGTGGTTACGTTGCTGACATGTACCTGGCTACTCGCCAGGCCCATGCCGTGCTCGACTTTCACGCCGCTTTTGATCGTCAACCCGACCGTCTCGCCGCCTTCACCAAGTTTCATCAACTCAAAGCCTATGCCAGCTTCGACGAACTCCTAGCCGACGCGCAAATCGAGCTGGTGCTGAACCTGACCAACCCCCGCAGCCACTACGAAACCACGAAAGCATGTCTCAAAGCGGGCAAGCATGTCTATTCCGAAAAGCCCCTGGCCATGCAGCTTGATCATGCTCAGGAACTGGCGAGCCTGGCGAAAGAAAAGGGCCTCAGCCTTTCCGCAGCCCCGTGCAGCCTGCTCAGCGAAACAGCTCAGACCTTGTGGAAGGGCGTTCACGAGAAGGTGATGGGGCCAATCCGCCTCGTCTACGCCGCCTTCGACGATGGTATGGTGCATCGTTTCAATCCCACCCGTTGGACCAGTGCCTCCGGCGCCCACTGGCCTGCCCAGGATGAATTCGAAGTCGGCTGCACTTTCGAACACGCCGGCTACGTCCTTACCTGGCTGGCTGCTTGGTTCGGCCCCGCCCGCCGTGTGCATGCATATTCCACCACCTGCATCCCCGACAAAGGCTTGCCGGTAGGCAGCATGGCTCCCGACTTCACCGTCGGCGTCATCGAATACGACAACAACATCGTTGCCCGGGTCACCTGCAGCATCGTCGCTCCGATCGACAAGTCGATCTCCATCATCGGCGACAACGGCACCCTCTACACCAAATACGTCCGCAACGATGGAGCACCCGTCTACTTCAGCAAGACGCCTTACAATAAGGTGAGCCACGCCATCGGTACTCGGCTCGAGAACTTCCGCATCAAACTCGAGCATTTCCTACGATTACCCTTTTCTCTCTCCGGTCTGCGTTACGAGAAGAAGTACCCCTATGCCCGTCGTCCGGTCTTCCGCCGTTCCGGTGGCACCAAACTGGCCGACTTCCTCCGTGGCCCCGCGGAACAGGTCGAAGCCATCAGGGATAAGCGTCCCTGCCGTCTCTCCGCCGAACTCGGAGTTCACATTGTGGAGCTGATCGAGACCCTGCAATACCCCGACCGCTTCCCACGCCCCTGTACGCTGACGACGACTTTCGAGCCAATAGCTCCACTGTCTTGGAAATAATGTTACCAAGACAGCCTCAAGGCGCAATCCCGCTTCGCTCGGCCTGAAGCAGCCGCAACGCCTGCAACGGCAGCGGAATCAGCAACGAACTCCGATTGTGATTGATCTGATACTGCGGCGAGAGCACATTCACCAGCAGACACACACACAGCAGTTGCGTCGTCAGACGTGGGCTCTGGCGATATAAGAGCACCACTGCCAGCAGCATCGCCGGAAAGGCCAGGCTTGCCACCCGGCTGACATCCTCCACCAGCAGACTGTGTCCTACTGCCACCACCAGTCCACCGAGCAGCCAGGTGCGGAACCACTGTTCTTTACGCCGACTCCACCACAGCATAATGATCAGCAGCCATCCGGCCCGCAACGCAAACCACAGCCCCGCCGGTGCGTACATGATCTGCTTGAGAAAGACGTCCCCCTTGAGGATCGATTGGATAAATCCAGTCTGCTCCTTGAACCCGTAATAGTTCAGCTTCTCCGACGGCACATCCAGCCGATGGATGCCATAGTAGGTAGCGGCGTAGCAAAGTGCTGCAAGAGCTACGCAAATCAGGCGTCGCATCAGCAACTGTCGTCGCTCCTCGGGAGCATCTTCGAAATAGAACCAGAGCAAGAGTAGCGGTACTGTCGTGATACATCGCTCATCTGCAAGCATGCCCACGTAGAGCACAGGCCCCATGAGCCACCATTGCTTCCGCAAGAGTAGGCACGCAACGATGGCTGCGTTCGACCAGGTATCCTGAAACGTCGGCCAACTGGTGGTAGTCGTCACCGCCAGTGTGGTTGCCAGCAGGAGTGTGGTCATCGCTGCCTGTTTCCAGGGCAGCATCTGTCGCAGGAGAACCAACGTGAGCAGGATGAATAGGTACGATCCGGAATAGATGAGAATGAGGTAGCCGTTGCCACGTAGTTGCAACGGCCACGCCAGGAGCGGTACGAGCAGTCGATGTCTCACCGTCGGCTCGCTGAGTTGCTCCGTGGTAAACGGATTCTCGCAAAGCACCACCATGGTCTGGTAGCGAACATATCGTTCCAGTTTTTCCTGCAGCGGATAGGGATAAAGCAGAAAGCTAATAACTTGAATCGCAAGAGCAACCAGCAAAAGCGTGGCTACGCCACCGAGTCGGGTTTCCAGGCGGTCGAGCCAGCAGTTACGTTCAATAGGCATGCATACAACATAAGTCGCTTATGTTAGACATGCAACCTCACCCACTCACTCCCGAAACGTCGATGCTCCCGTGGGCCAGCTCTCCGTCGGCTCCCAGCCGACCAGCCGCTTCGCGGGTTCAAGATCAAACCGCACGGTATGTGGAGGCTTGCTGGTCACATACAGCACATCGAACGCTCCGACCGGCCGCTCGGCCTGTACGCAACAGGCGAAGAACCGTCCTGCATCGCCCGGGCTGAGGTACACGTCCTGATCGCGCTCATTCGATGAGATGAGCTTTACCTGCCCTGCATCCCGCGGACAGAACCCCAGCCGCACCGCGATCACGCTGAAAAACTTCTGCTTGGCATACGCCTCGCCAATCGATTCCAGAAACACTTTGGTACAGGCGTACCACCAGCGTGGCGTCAGCTTCGCATCCACGGTGATAGGGTAGGGGCCATCAAATGACTGATCCCACACCACCTGCCCACTGCTTGCCAGGATCACCTTTTTCACCCCCGCCACTCGGGCCGCCTCCAGAATATGGTACGTCGGCACCAGGTTGTTCGGCACCAGTTGGCTGAGGAAGTTGTCCCCTGCTTCCGGAGGTAACGGCCACACCGGATCATCGGGCGTGGCAGCCAGGTGAATCACTGCATCGACACCCTGCATCAGCGTGCGCAGCAGCGTCGGGTTCTGTAGCGTATCTACAATTGCCGTCGGCAACCCCGGAGTTGGCCTGCTATCCAGCCCAATCACCCGATGGCCCTGCACTACCAGTTCCGCGATTGCCGCCTGCCCCAACCGTCCCGCTGAACCAGTGACCAATACTGTTGCCATGAAAGTGTCCCGCATAATATCTTTGTTATTCTATGGAGCAGGTATCGCGGAATAATCACCCTGCAACCGCACCCCAATATGGAGACTGCATGCCGCCTGGACGACTCTGCTTTGAAGTGTCCAATAGAATAGTGTGCAGGAGAACCGGAAACGACTCCTGCATCGAAAGGGCAGCCATATGGTACATTGTTCCTACCTGAGTCGAATCGTAACGCTTGCATTCCTTCTGGGCTGTTTTCCACTTGGTCAGGTTTGCGGGCAACAGGACCTGTCGCCCATTTCCTACTCGATCAAATTTCCCGATCTGGAAAAGCACAAAGCTGAAATCACTGCCATTATCCCCACAGATAAAAGTCCATCCATTGAACTGATGATGCCGATCTGGTCGCCGGGTTTCTACCGGGTGGAAAACTACGCCAACCAGGTGGAGAACTTCACCGCCAGCACGTCGGAGGGAACCAGACTCAACGTGGAACAATCTCGCAAGAACCGATGGAAGATCCAGACCAATGGTGCGCCCGTGGTCACCATCTCATATCTGCTGCACTGCAATGCCCGATTCGTCACGAAGAACTGGGTGGGAGACGACTACGCTGTACTCAACGGTCCTGCAACTTTCATTACCCTGGCCGACAACAAGCAGCGGCCTCATGAGGTCAAATTCGAACTGCCAGCCAAATGGAAGCAGACGATGACTGGCCTGACTGCTCATGCTGATGGAACATCTCATCATTATCGAGCAATGGACTACGACATTCTCGCCGATTCCCCCATCGTTGCCGGTAACCTGACTGTCCATGATTTTGCAGTGGAAGGTAGTAGGCATTTCCTGGTAGCCTTCGGTGATGTTACACATTGGGATGGCGAACGGGCAAAGGTCGAAATCGAGAAGATTGTTCGAGAACATCACCGCTTCTGGAAGCAGTTACCCTTTCAGAAGTATGTCTTTCTCTTTGCCCTGAAGCAGGGAGGCGGCGGGCTGGAGCATTTGAATTCGACCTACATTACCGTCAGCCCCACTAGCATGCGGCCGGGCCGGGAGAATCTCTCCTGGTTGAGCCTGGTCTGCCATGAGTATTTCCATGCCTTCAACGTCAAACGCCTGCGTCCCTTCGAACTGGGACCATTTGATTACGAGAAAGAAGCTCGCACCAGTGGCCTGTGGGTAGCAGAAGGTTTGACCTCGTACTTCGGCGATCTCCTCGTGTGTCGGGCCGGACTTTCCAAACAGGAAAACTACCTGGGACAATTGACCGGCCATATCAACCAGTTGCAGAATAACCCAGGCCGGCTGGAGCAGACCCTGGCACAGGCATCTACCGATGTCTGGACGACCAGCATGTCGGGCGTGGGTGGCAACAACAAGACGGTGAGCTACTATGTGAAAGGTCCTGTCGTCGGCTTCCTTCTAGATGCTCATATCCGCAAGACGACCAATGGCGTCAAATCTCTCGATGATGTAATGCGCCTGGCGTATGACCGTTACTCTGGCTCCAAAGGCTTCACCGAGGATCAATTCCGCGAGACAGCAGAGGAAATAGCCGGCCATGATCTGAAAGAGTGGTTTCGCCGTGCCCTCCACACCACTGAAGAGCTTGATTATGCAGAAGCCCTGGAATGGTATGGCCTGCAGTTCACTACACCAGACCCGAACAAGCCCAACCAGAAGTGGAAACTCGCACCAGTGGATAAACCAACCACGGAGCAGATGGCTCATATTAAGAGCTGGCTGGGGCAGAGATAACAGGCGAGCTGATGTCCATTTGCCTCATTGAAATGCAACTTATACCTAACCCCAACCACGCTACGCCCCAATATGCTGCTTCGTTCCATTCCAGCAGCTTTCCTGCCACCAGCAGCCCGATGATCCCCGCCCAGCCTAGCATCACCAGCCGGGCGTAAGGTCTCTCGGAAATCACATATCCCACACCGGCAAGAAACAGAGGCAGCATCAGCACCAGATCGAACGAAAAGCCATAGGGCACCACCGCCATTGCTACTGTCGCCACAACTGCTAGCCGCAGCACGATCTTGTTTGCCGTCGTTATGCCACCAAGAACTACAGCAGCGAGTAACAACACACCCCAGACGAGATACGCTGCCGGGTGAACCCAAGGTCCTACGTCTTGCCAGGCACTGTTCCATGTAGCAGTGCTGAAAGCTGCCGCGGGGGTCCCGGTCTGCATGGCAGTGACATAGTCGTACCAGATCGTAGGCCGCAACGCCACCGTGAAGCCGGTCACAAGCAGCAGTGCCGTGACAAAAACCAGCAGCGACCGCCAGTCGCGTCCCCGAAGCCAGTAGCCCAGAATAAACAGTCCCGGCATCAGCCCCAGGTGAGGCTTGATGATCAGCAACACCAGGCATACGCATGCCAGCCGGGGCTGCCGCTGATTGACAAACCACAGCCAGCCCGTCAGCCCCGTCAGTGGCCAGACCGTGTTCTGCCCCACTCCCAGCATCATCAAGGTTGGCAACCATAGGGGCAGCACCAGCAGGGCTATCCAGCCTTGTTGTGGTCGCCCGGGAAACAGCATCCACCACCACGCCACCGCACACAATGCCAGCAAGGCTGCCTGAAGCGTGATATTAACGACAATTGCTGTGTTGAATGGCAGCACAATCAAGGGCAGGGCAGGCAGTATGGCCCAGGGCGGCGCGAACGTCTCTAACGGTTCCAGTCGCCCCAACTCCATCTGCAACGCGCCAGCAACGGTTCGGTCATACGGATTCCGCCCCTCCATCAGCAGCTTCGCTCCGGCATAGTACTGGACGAAATCGTTCCCACCCCAAGGCACGCGTGGCGGTTCGTTTAGCAACAAAGTGATGGAAAGGATGGTCAGCATGCTGATGAATTTGGTCTCTGTGTGACCTCAGCGGTATTCTCTCAGTTCCTCTGCGGTTAGTCCTTGGAAGCTCCCAGAAGTTCAGTCAATCGCTTGCGAACATCATCAGCAACATAGTCCTTTGCTCCGCTCGGATAGCTGAACTGCCGCCAGATCGGAAACTCGGTGTAGGGTTTGTCGTCTGTCACCGCGGGTACATCCTTCACCAGTCTGCCGAACGACGAGCCACCCAGTAGATAGAGTTGCTGCAACTTCACCGGATCGCGATAGCTTTTGGTCCATTCTCCAAGGTCTTCCAGGCTACTCAGCTTGGTATACAACTCCTGCAATTGTGCCTGAGTTGGCTGCACCGGCTTATGTCCACCGATGAGGTAGAAGCCCTGGAACTCCAACGCCCCCCAGAGCGACCCCTCCGGAAACACCTCATGGTATGACCGCATGATCATCAGCATTTCTGGTTCGGGCGCAGGAGGTAACCACATGCAGAGCACCCCGCCTGGCGTTAGTCGGCTTTTACATAGTTCAAAGAACTCTTTCGTGTAGAGGTTCACCGTGCCGGCGCTGTGCAGTGGCGGAGCTGGGTCGATGGTGATGACATCGTAGGCGTCGCGGTGTGTCAGAAGAAAGTTGCGGCCATCGTCGGCATGCATTTGACCATTGGGCCGCTTTCGTACCTCCGCTGCATCCTTGTGGTAATGATGAAAACAGTCGAATACTTCAGGCACAATGTCTACCACGTCCACGTGCAGTTGCGGGTAGTTCATCACCGCGGTACGGAAGGTTGTCCCCATGCCGAAGCAGATGATCAGCATTCGCTTGGGTTTTTCGGCCAGCAGATACGGCAGATGGGTCATGAGCTTCGTTTCAGTACAGAGAATGGTCATGCCTACCCCGTTGATCAGCAGCGTCTGTTGCCGTGGCTGGGTACGATGTCCCGCTGCGACAGTAGTTGCCGAAGATCCTTCGTGTTCGGAGTAAATGACCCCTTCATCGCCGAATACCGAATGTACCCGGGCTACCATGGCCTTGTGATAAGGGTTGCCCGCCAGCACCGCAGTGAGCACAAAGAGCCCCGCTAGTCCCAGGGCCGGCATCAGGAACTGGCCCCGTTCTTCGCGTGGCGTTACGCTTAGAAGTACCAACCCCAGAACCACGTTCAGCCCCGCTACCAGCATCATCAGCACAGCTGTTCCCAGATAAGGTAGCAGGAAGAACCCCGCCAGCAGCGAGCCAACAATGGTGCCTAGCGTATTCATCGTGTAGGCCCAACTCGTCGATTTTCCCGGCTGCTTTCCATCGGCCATGCAACTGCGCACTGCGACAGGAAACTGTAAGCCGAAGAAGAATGACACAGGCAACACCATCGCCACGCAGGTCAGAATGCCGATCACCGGCTTCATGGATTCCATGCCTGTCTTCTCAGTGCTCACCCACCAATCATGGAATAGGGGCAGCAGCAGCAGTCCTACTGTTGCCCATAGGCCTATCAATACTTCGAGCATTCCAAACCACGCTAGCGGACGCTGCTTCAGCCGCCCATGACGAGTCGAATCCCAGCTGCCCCAGGCGATGCCGACTAGGAAAGTCCCCAGCATAATGCTGAAGGCATAGATGCTTGTTTCCAGCAGGAGCACCAGCAGCCGTGTCCACAGGATTTCGTATGCGAGAGCGCCCAGCCCGCTTACGAAGATGGTGACCAGGGCAAGTCGTCTGACAAAGGCAGGGTAGGGGGTGAGGTTTTCCGGAATCTGCTTGGCTGTAGCATCGGGCTGCTCGTCAACACGTACAGCAGGTGCAGCCATGCTGAAGGCCAACAACCCAGCGATCAGATTCAGTCCCGCTGCAATTGCCAATGTCATGCTTTCGCCAAACGCGCCAAGCAGCACGAATCCTGCTGCCAGTACACCAACCACCGCACCATAGGTGTTCACTGCATAGAGCCAGCCCAGGCTCGATTGCAGATGCTGCCCTTGCCGCGTAATGTACGCTACCATCAAAGGCAACGTCGCTCCCATAAGTAATGTGGGCACCAAAAGGCACACCAGCACAAATAAGACGCGGGCCGTCAGCAGCAGCCAGGGAGCCTTGCCAAACCAGTCATAGATCTGGACGTAAAAGCCACCGACACCTTCGATGACAAAGAACGATGCCACAATCGCTGTGAGCCCGATAGCCAGTTCGATCAATCCATACACTCGCCAGGGTTGCTTGATGCGATCGGCCCACCGACCTGCCAGCATGCTGCCCAGCGCCAGTCCTGCCATGAAGACTACCAGTACCGTTGCCGTGGCATGTGAGGTCGCCCCGAGATAGCGGGTCAACATCCGCACCCATACGGTCTGATAAATCAGCCCGCTGCAGCCGGATAAGAAGAACGCAGCAAACAGCACCCATTTCAATCGAGCCATCGTCATAGGCGGACATCTTCCTGGGCAGAAGAGATAGCCAACAAGCATAGGTTATGAATCGCCCCGGCGCAAGGGAAACCAGATGGAGGAACGATTGTAGCCATCACGCTACGTCGTGATGAAGGACCGAAAGTCATGCCCTTGCAATCGGCTATCACGACAGAGCATGATGCCAACAATTCCATTGAGTCCCATCCAGCCATCCTGTATGCTGACAACTCCTACCTACTCCTCCCTCCAGTGTGCTGAGGTCTGCCATGCAGCGGTTGTTGTGGTGTGTGTGTGTGATGTTGCTCGTCCCTGCCTGGTCGCCGGCACAGGATAAAACTGGTGAAAAAGCCAAGAACGAAAAGGCCAAAACGGAATCGAAAAAGGGCGAGTCAAAGAAGACACCTCCCGCTCCTGAACCGGCTGACGTCACAGTGACTCCCAAGCCCCGCCGCGATGGCTGGTGGCAGGCCCGTCATCAGACTGTCCTTCAGAAAGCCGAGGAGCAGGGGCCTGCGGTCATGTTCATTGGCGATTCCATCACCCAGGGTTGGGAAGGTGCTGGCAGGAAGGAATGGGAGAAACGATTCGCTCCCTTGAATGCTGTGAACCTCGGCTTCAGTGGCGACCGTACCCAGCATGTCCTCTGGCGGCTGGACGAAGGCCGGGAGATGGCCGGCTATGTCCCCAAGGCTGCCATGATCATGATCGGCACCAACAATAGCGGCAACAACTCCGCTGACCAGATTGCCGACGGAATTGAAGCTATCGTCAAGCTCATCCGCCGCAAGCATCCCAAAACGCAGATTCTGTTGCTCGCCGTCTTCCCCCGTGGCGAAAAGCCCGATCATCCCCAGCGGCTCAAGCTCATCGAAGTCAACAAGAAGATCAAAACTCTCGATGATGGCAAGTGGGTCAAGTTCCTCGACATCGGCGATAAGTTCCTTGCCGAGGATGGTGTCCTTCCCAAGGAGATCATGCCCGACTTCCTGCACCTTTCTGAAAAGGGCTATGGCATCTGGGCCGACGCAGTTGAAAGCCACCTGAAGGAAATGGTCGAGAAGTCCAGTGTTGTCTGGCAGAAGCCGAAGAAGCGGGATGATGGCTTCGTCGACATCTTCAATGGCAAGAATCTCACCGGCTGGTATGGCTGGAACATCCATGCCAAGGGTGGCAGCCCGGCGGAACTTGAAAAACTGAAGCCCGATGCACGGGCGAAGCTGATTGCCGACTGGACCGCCGATGCAGAGAAGCACTGGAGCGTGCAGAATGGCGAACTCGTCAACGATGGCCATGGAGCATATCTTGCCACTGAGCACAACTACCGCGACTACGAACTCGTCCTCGAATACAAGACTGTCCCCCTGGCAGACAGCGGCATCTATCTGAAGGCTACGCCCCAGGTTCAAATTTGGGATTCCACCGAGAAGGCAAAGTTCAATATTGGTGCTGACAAGGGTTCCGGTGGCCTGTGGAATAACAGTGCCGGGGCCAAGGGCAAGGATCCACTCGTCCTGGCAGACAAGAAGTTTGGTGAATGGAATGCTTTCCGCATCCTGCAGATTGGTGAACGCACTACTGTCTGGCTGAATGGCAAGCTCGTCGTTGACGACGCTGTCATGGAAAACTTCTGGGATCGTAAGAAGCGTCTGTTCGCCGAGGGACCAATCATTCTCCAGACTCACGGCGGTGAAATCCGCTGGCGCAACATTGCTGTCCGCCGCATCAGCCCCAGCGAAGCAGCCAAGTACTTGCGCAGCAAATCAGGCACAGGCTTCACCAGTGTATTCAACGGCAAAGATCTCGAAGGCTGGACTGGTGCCAGTGACAACTACGAAGTAAAGGACGGCGCCATCGTCTGCAAGCAGGGCAAGGGCGGAGTACTCTACACCAAGCAAGAGTATGCCAACTTCCATGCCCGGCTCGAGTTCAAACTGCCCCCCGGTGGCAACAACGGCCTCGCCATCCGCTACCCTGGCGGCAGTGTTGATACAGCCTACCATGGCATGTGCGAACTGCAGGTTCTCGACAACGATGCTGAGATGTACAACAAGCTCGATCCACGCCAGTATCATGGTTCCGCATACGGTATGGCTGCGGCCCATCGGGGCTACCTCCGTCCGTTGGGCGAATGGAACTACCAGGAAGTCACCGTCATTGGCTCGAAAATCAAAGTCGAACTGAACGGCACAATCATACTCGAGACAGACCTCAGCAAAATTACTGACTACATGGCCAAGTCGCCACACCCGGGCAAGGATCGCACCTCAGGTTACTTCGGCTTTGCTGGCCACAGTGATCCGGTGATGTTCCGTAACATCGAGATCAAGAAACTGGATTAATGGTTGCCGAAATCTGTTCCCCTCTCCCCACCAACCAGGTTGAGGGGGAGAGGGGTAGGGAAAGCATCACAGCCAGCCCATCCATTATTAGTTGCGAGACATCCGCTCCGCATCACGAGTAGGCGTGATGGCTCTGCTGCGTCTGTCAAGCTCACTTTTCTCCGAACTTGAGAAAATCCGCATCGTCTGAAACTTCACGTTCCATTAAGTAGTAGAACATCTGAACTGTCAGCATTCACTTCGGAGTCGTTCGTATGTGGAAACGTACCGTCTGGGCTTGTGGTCTTCTCCTGGCTATGACACTCAGCCTCCACGCCCAGGGGACTGATATTGCCAAGCTCTTCCCCGACAGCACCGAAATGGCCTTCTCGTTCAACGTGAAGAGCCTGCTTGGTTCGAGCTTTTTCCAGAAGCACTTCAAGGAAGACTTCGATAAGCAAATTACCAATAACGCCCAACTCCAGAAATTGATGGAGACCATCGGGTTTGACCTCCGCAAGGATGTCACCTCGGTTACTTTCACAGTCAGCAAGTTTATCGCCAAACTCGGTGGCCAGCCTGATTGGGATGGCTTTGCTGTAGTCAAAGGGGCATTCAATGTCGAAAAGATGACTGGCGCTCTGGGGGCGTTGATCGCTGCAGCCAACCAAGCTGACAAGGTCACCACCAGCAAGTTTGGTGACTACCTCATCTACGAAGTGAAGGACTCCAACTCGGGCAAGACCTTCTATGGCACCATCTTCGATAAGGAAACCATCTTCGGTGGTACCACCAAAGACGACGTCACCAATGCTATCGAGCGATCCCTGGGTCGCAAGGCTGCCAGCCTGAACACCCGCTTCGCTGATCTGATGAGCAAGGCCCGCAACAATAACACCATGTGGGGCGCGCTCGTTATCCCGGCCTCGATTCGTGAAATGTCCAAGATGTCACCGAACCCTGAAATGGGCGACGCCATCAGCAAGCTCGAATCGCAGACAATGAACCTGAACATCAAGGACGACATCAAGTTTGATGTCAGCATGTACATGACCGAAGATGCAGCCGCCACCCAGCTCAAGACGCTGATGGATCAGGCCAAGGAAATGGCTGGTGCCTTTGCTCTTTCCAATGAGCAGTTCGGATCCGAACTGGCTGACCTCGTCAGCAGCCTGCAGGTGGGTGCTAACGGCAAAAAGGTTTCCTTCAGTGGCGACATCAAGGCTGAGCTGCTCGACAAGCTCGTCAAAGTGATGAAGGATCGCAAGTAAGAACTGAACCATCACGCTTTAACGCAAACAACCCCCGGAATTCTCCGGGGGTTGTTCATTGGGCGAGCGATTCGCTTAGCGGCAAGTGCGGCACCAGCCGGGAGTGCCACCTTGCCCGCCACCGTTTGGAGCGTAGCAGGGAGCGCCAGCGCCGGCAGTGGACCAGTGCATGGTCGGGGTCACATAGACTGGAGCATAGACTGGAGGTGCGCAGTTCTGAGGAGCAGCGCCGCCACCGATCTGGTAGCCGTGGTATTTGTAGTAGATGACCCAGTCGCACTTGTCGAGCTTCTTGTAGAAGAGGTGCAGGGCCTTGTAGTAGTCGTGCCAGAACTTCTGCCAGCGTTCTTCTTCTTCGCTGCAGAAGTAGCCGACCTTATTGGTGCGGGACCAGAAACCGGATTTCCCGGCGCAGCTGCCGCCACCAGTATTACAACTGTTGCAAGAGCCGCCGAAATCTGCCTGGGCAACATTGCTGGCCAGCAACAGGCTCAAACCGGCCAACAGGACGAGCACGGACTTACGCATGGTCACTCCTTATCGCTGGTGGGCCTGGTACACGGCGGTGGTTTCGCCGTTCCCCCGGCGCCTTACTGGCGCAGCGTACGGACAATTGCCGGTCTGGCAGCGTATCCAGACTGGCCCCCTTGGCATGGCAACGTCTGCCACGCAACAACCATATCATCGGCAGCAGAAACCGAAAGGTTGGACAAATTCTTGCAATAGGCAAAGATCGCAGACTAGGCAGGTTGAGATTAAGAGTGCCATGTGCCAATTATTAAGTACACGTGCTGAGGCTAAAGCATATCTAATGGTGTTACTCCTCGAACTTTCTGTCTTAACTCCTGGCGCGTAGGACTTAGCACATTGAAAGTCGCACTTAAGATTCGTGCCCGCAAGGGTTCCCCAGTTTCACTCAAGAGCCTCTCCGGTAGCGGTCGATCTTACAGGAACGAGACACTACGTCTTGTGCCGGGGAGGGGTGTTGCATGACGCGGTGGCTGACCGGAATGCTGGTGCTGCTGTTAAGCACGCTGCCGGTCTGCGCCCAGGGCGAAGCTGCCTACTGCAATCGCCTGAAGTTCTCTCTCCCCTTCCAGATAGATCCCCAGGAAGTCGCTCAGCTCCGCGAAGCCCAGCTTTACGAATCTCTGGATGGCCGCAGTAACTGGCGTCTCATCGCTCGCATCGGCCCGCAGGATACCAAGTTTGCCCTGCAGGTCCCCCGCGAAGGCGAGTATTGGTATTTGCTTCGCACCATTGAAAACAATGGCCAGGCCTATCCGCCTCAGCTCGATAAGCTGCCCACCAATGTGCAGATCACCAAGGTGATCGTCGACACCACGCCACCCCGTATCGACTTCCGCGATCAGTCAGGCCGCAATGGCGAGATTGTCGTCAGTTGGAACATCTATGACGAGAATCTCGATCCCGCTTCGATTCGCCTGGAATACCTGAGTAACAGCAGTCAGTGGATTCCGATCAACATTCGTCAGCAGGCCCGGGGTGAGACTGCAGTCAATGTCCCCGTCAAAGGCCGCCTGGAACTGCGGCTGAGCGCGGCCGACAGTGCCAGGAATCTGGAAACTAAAAGCATTACCGTAGTATCAGGTGGTGGGGGAGGAAGTCAGGACCGCGACTTCAGTCGCAATACCGCCAGCAGCGGTGCTGTCGGTAGCCGCAGCAGTGACGATGGCTGGGGCGATCCTGCTGGTCCCAGTCGCCGAGCATCTTCTGCCATGGATGAGCCTGCGTCCAGCCAGCGCGAGACTCGCTACGTCAACAAGGATTCCTTCAACCTCAACTTCAATCTCGAACAGGTCGGCCCTTCGGGTGCCATCGTCGAGGCCTTTTACCAGGCTGATAATCAGTGGAACCCTGCAGGTGATGTGAAGGTGACGAACGAAGGTCCCGGCAAACTCACTGTCAGGCTGCCCCGTGAAGGCAGCTTCGGCATGATCCTCCAGGTTCGTAGCGGCTTTGATAACACAGCCACCAAGCCTCGCCCCTCTACCGGTCCCGATATGTGGGTCTGCCTCGATAAGACACCCCCCAAGGTCAGCGATGTGCAAGTTATCCCCGGCCGCGGCATCAACATGGGCAAAGTGAAAATTCAATGGCGGGCCAGCGACACCAATCTTGCCCAGCAGCCCATCAAGCTCGAGTTCCAGGACCTGGAAGATGCCGACAAAAGTTGGCAGCTCATCACCGACAATCTCGATAACAGTGGTGTTTACATCTGGACCGCCCCCACCCGAGGATATCGCTACAAGGTCCGCGTCTCCGCCCTCGACAAAGCCAAAAACTGGGGCGAAGGCATCTCAAATGAAGTGATCGTTGATGTTGCCCAACCCAAAGTGCGGATAGTGGATATTGATCACTAACATTCAGCCCTCGGCCATTCATGCCGGGGACGGGCTCGCGCGATGCATTAGGCACGCGTTGCAAGGCACTCGACACCGAGTTCCGCACATGTGCAGCATGTCTTGCTTGGGAAAGATGACTGCATTACCTACATAGCACAACAGTCTCATGATGTTGACAGACACACCTCCTATGGCTACTTGCCCTGCTTATCCAGTCCTGGTTCCTGGGTATCGGCGACGCGTCGAAACTGATCGCCGTAGATTCGCGTGATCGCTGCCACCATGATGCCGGTCGACCAGCCGAACATCAGAATTCCAGTTGCAGCTTCGAGGGGGCCGAGAAGTCGCCAGTCGGGGGGAAGTACGACGTCGCCATACCCGACCGTCGTGTAGCTCGTGAGAGAGAAGTAAAAAGCAGTCTCTCCGTCGGGTAATGCCTGCGCCAGCCAGTTGAGTACGGCCCACGACGATGCTTCCAGCAGGTGCAGCACCAGCAGGCTGCTGACCATGCGAATCGTCAGTAGACCTGAGTGAATCCTGCCTCGGCGGTCCTGATTCCGTTGCAGAGAGTTGGCAAGCCAGGCCTGCAATTCCAGCGTGCCAAAACCATGGATAATAACCGATGCACCGATTAGAAAAAATGCCAACAGCAGATGAACGAGCATTCTGGAAGTCGCACTCCGCGGGATGGATCTAGGAAAACTGGAATCTGGTACTGCAGAACGATTGATCCCTTGTCAGTCGGGTCTATGTCGGAGGTTCGGAGCCTTCATTTCCCGACTGTGTGGCAAGGTACGCATCCTATAGGGCCCGGGGTTCTCGGCAGTGAATTCGGTGTGTCTACACTCGCCGCAGATTTCAACGGTGATGCCAGCACTATTCTCAACTCAGTTGGATATCGTGTCAACTTACATTCTTTGTTCGCACAGCATGCCACAGAGTTAGCCGGTGAATCGTTGAAGGATGCCACTCATGCGTGGAGTTCTATTCCCTCGCTACTTTTGCGGGGCCAGTCGTTTCAACGCTGCTTGTGCTTCATGGGTCAACCAGTCATGACTGGCTCCACCAGCCAGCTGCGCCAACATCTTCTTTGCTTCAGCATGCCCGATCATTTCCAGCAGTTCCACAGCTCGCACATCGCGAACACGGCTCGTATCGACTTCCGGGATTGCCTGTTTCTGCTTGCTGAGGGGACGCTGCTTCAATTGCTCCATCACAAAGGGAATCGTCTGGTCCGGATCTCCTGCCAGCGCCAGCATTGCCTTCCATCCACCTTCTGCCGACATTTCACATACTTTCTTCCAATGCTGTTCCAATGCTTGTTTGGAAGTCAGGCGAATCTGTTTTGGTGTAGTTCGTACTTTCCATATCGCTAACCCGTTCGATTTGTTCGTACCGACGAGCGTATTCCCGTCTGGCGAGACGCCAATGAGGGCAAAGGGGAACTGTTTCTCAAAGGCATAACGGGCTCGAACCTGATGACTTGCCAACTCGACCCACTGAATATGAATACTGGCATTGTCCGACGACCACTGACTTGGCGGAACCGCTATCAGAGCTGTTCTACCATCGGGCAGGATGCTGAGTAGTCTATAATCGCTGTTGTAGGGAAGAGGCCACTCCTCCAGCAACTTACCAGTATCCACGTCCCAATATCGAAATTTACTGTCGTCGAAACTGATCAATCGCTTCCCGAATGGATCGAAACACCCGGAACGTATCTGAGGCAAGGGTGCTCCCCAATCACTCTTCTGCTGCCCCGTAGCTACATCTAAAATACCACCGGATACCGCCACAGATTTGCTGTCTGAAGTGAACGAGAGCGGTTGCTGGTGGTATTGAATGTTAGAAAAACGCGATTCGTCGGTAGCGAGTTGCAGTACCGGGCGTGACCACACGCGATTGCCTGTTGCCGTATCCCAGGCTTCGACTTTTCCATATTTCTGCGCGTTCTGGTCATAACCCTGAAACTCCGTCCACTCGGCTACCACTCGCTTGCCGTCCGGAGTGATTCCAGCGCGGAGCGCCACCTGCATACCCTGTTTTTCGGTGAGATCCATATTCAGTTGGTATTCTTCATTCGTATGCAACCTGTTCAAGATAAGGTGTACGTTGAGACCTCGAGTCACCAGAAATCTGCTATCAGACGAGATGATCGGCTTCAAAGTCGCCCAGCCCCCCGGCGACATATGGACTCCGCGTTTCATGATGAACTTTCGAATCGCTGGACCTACACGTGCGCTTTTTACTAACGCCAGGTTGTGTAAATCCCATGTACAGAGCATTCCGCCATCAAACGTCAAAAGTTGTTTCTGATCCTGAGAGAACGCCATCGCATTGATGTAACCGCTATGGGGTCGAATGGCAGGCATGGTAGGGGCAGGGAATTCGAGAACTCCGCCGTCTTGTCTTGGCTGTAAAACCCACTTGCCAGCTTGACCGGTCGCTATGGAACACTGCACCTGGTTTTTCTGGTTAAAGCGAATGTCCCAAATCCTGGGCCAAACAGTATTCTTGTAGGGATCCCGTTTGGCCCTCCCCAGCGACTTCCCGCTGCGCGTTTCCCAGATTCCGACTTCATACCAATGGGGATCAAAGCCAGCCATCATGCTTCCATCCCGATTGAAAGTCATGTGCGACATCGGCATAGTCATCCTGGTATTCCAACGGCCACTCTCCTGAAGGCTCTCTGCGTGATAGATCAATACAAGCGGATCTCTGTCTGGTGCAGATTGTGCAGCCTTCTCGGGCGCAGGTACTCGTTGATTTCGAGAACCAGTGAGAATCAACTCTTTGCCGCCTGGTGTGAATGCGACACATTGAACTGGGGATAAATCCTTGACGGTCAGTGACTTGTCCTGAACGGAGGCGGAGGCTTGCTGATTGGCACCATCTCGAGGAGCGATATTCCATAAGTGGATCATCGTCGATCCGTCCTGATTCGGGGAATAACCCGGCCAATGCGCTACTATCGTGCCATCGGGTGATACACACATCCGATATTCAAGTTCGTATTGCGGCTCTGGAATATGCCGGGACCATTCCTCTGTTCCGTTAACCATATTCCAGCTTCGGAGTGTAATACCTTTGGAACCTTCGTATTGCACGTGACGCGAGATGGCGGTGACAAATCTGCTGCCGTTACCTGCAATGACAAAATGGATCAGTTTCGTTGAACCAGGTGTTTCATCCTGTGCCGGACACACTGCCACCAGTTTCCTGGATTGCAGGTTCCACACATAAACCCGTCGTTCGTCACCGCCCAGAAGCGTTTGATCATCGGGCGAAAAACGCAAGGATTTCATCGGCACCAAACCACCCTGCAATTGCATCACTTCTGCGCCGGTTGTCGTGTCGACAACGACGACGCACCCAGGCGTTTTGGATGCGGTGGCAATGTACTTGCCATCCAGAGTAGTAGTCACTGGAAAATCAAAAGGCACAAACAGTGGCGGACCCTGGTATTGAAGTGATGGCAAAATCAATTCGTCGGTATGCACTGTTCCACTGCAAACCACAACAAGTATCAACGCAAGATATTTCTTCATGGCAGGACATGGCTCCACGATATTGCTGTCGTAATGGACAATCAATGAAGTTAGCACGAAGACAGTCGTAGATCACTTGTAAAAATGAAGATTCCATTTCTCCTTGACCCGTACAGTGATCCTGTGGTTGATCATGAACTCAGGTGTGGCACTCCTGGAGCAGTTTTGCTCTGCGCAGATTGCGATGTGGTCTACGAATGACGAGAGACAAATTTGTCCCGTCCTAGCCGGAGTCTACACTCCCCGTGAGTTATGAACAAGGAGTGTAGGGATGGAACGAGCGCGAATGGTGGTGAGCCCGGAGGTAAAACGGGCGATCGTAGAGGAGCTGGAGAGTGGTCAGCTCTCGCTGCGAGAAGCGGCGGCTCGTGGGCATTCGACGGTGAGTCGCGTACAACTGTGGCTGAAGGAGTACGGCAAGTATCAACCCAAGCGTGACATCGTCGAGGTCGTGATGAAGAGTGAAGAAGAGAAGATCGCCGCCCTGGAGAAGGCGTTGGCGGAAGCCCACCTGAAGCTGCTGGTGCACGAGAAGATCATCGAGCTGGCAGGGAAGAAGTACAAGGTGGACTTAAAAAAAGCTTTTGGGTCGCCGCCGTCGAGCAGTGCCGAGGTGAGACCGAAGCCGGGCTCGGGCAACTCTGCCGGGCGGTAGGGCGAAGCCGGGATGCGTACTACAAGCATCACCAGCGTAGCAGAGATGACAGCGACGAGGAGGCAGTGATCTTGAAGACGGTCGAGACGATTCGTGCGAAGGAACCTCGCGTGGGCACGCGGAAGCTGGTGGACCGGCTTCACAAGCACCACGCCACGAAGGTAGGTCGCGACCGTCTGTTTGACTTGCTTCGTAACGCGGGTCGCCTGGTGAAGGTGAAGAAACGCTTTGAAAAGACGACCTATTCGCGTCATGGTTACGCCGTGGCACCGAACCGGATCAAGGGGCGGAAGATCACGAAGCCGAACCAGGTGCTGGTCTGCGACTGCACATACATCCGGCTGCGTGGTCGGCAGTTCGCCTACCTGTTTCTGGTGAGCGATGCGTACACACGACGGATCGTGGGGCATCACGTGAGCCGGGACTTGTCGCACCACTCGGCAGTGATCGCACTGTCGAAGGCGGCAAGCTGGCTGCGGGAGACCCAGGGCGTGTCGGGGCAGGGCGTGATTCATCACTCTGATCGCGGCTGCCAGTACTGCTGTCACGAGTTCCTGGCGGCGTTGCGGTCGTACGGGATGGAGTCGAGCATGACCGATGCCGATCACTGTTACCAAAACGCCATCGCCGAGCGGATCAACGGCATCCTCAAGGACGAGTTCAACCTGGACGCGGACTTCATGGATATCAACCAGCTACGAACAGCGGTCGACCAAGCCGTGGAGGTGTACAACACGATACGGACGCATTGGAGCCTGGGCCTGCGAACTCCGCAGGAGATGTATGCCCAGGCTTCCCTAACAACCCCAAGCAGGTGTGGCACCGAGGGAAGTTGTTGACATGTCAATATCCCCCCGGACCCCCCTTTTACTACTACTACGGGTGTAGACTTTATTTAGGACGAGAGAACCTTAACCAGCTTCTTTGATTCATTTCACATGGTTCTCCCGCTTCCAGTTGATAACGTATTTCTGTTTATTACTTCCGAATTCCTACCGGTCGATATGGTTACGCAAATCTACGTTGACCATACTTTAAGGAGAGAACGGTATGACAGCTAACACTTTAATCGTGGCAAACCGTCTCCCGAACGTTTGACATTTCCTGCTCGAAGGTAGAGAATGGCCATCAGCCTGGAGCACCCGTGCAAATGATCCTCAACGGAACGCCTGTGGGTAGATGACAGGTTCTGGATGTTGAACACACAACAGGAGCACGCAATCATGCAGGAACTATTGAGAATCCAACAGGAGATCCTCGCCCGGGGCAAAGTCGATAGCGATCACATTGCCTCGCTGCAGAAGGCCGCCTATACGGGTGGAAAAGTCACGCGGGCTGCAGCTGATTTTCTGGTCGAACTGTACAAGCGGGTGCAGCACCGTAACCCGGCGTTCGAACAGCTGTTCTACCGCGCCATCAAGGATCATGTCCTTGACGATGGTCGTATCAGTGCTCAAGAGACCGCCTGGCTGCAGCAGATGCTGTTCAACGATGGCAAGATCCAGGACGAGGAACGCAAGTTCATGCATGAACTCAAAGGCGAAGCCCGTGAAGCCTGCCCGGAGTTCGAAGCATTGTTCAAGAAATGCATGAAGGAACCGAAGGAACAGCACACTTCACGCTAAGAGCAGTCTGCATCCAGCTTGCGCAATGATGCTTCTTACGTATCGGCTTTCACGGTCCTGTTTGCTTGACCACGCGGAAACCGTAGTTCATGCAGCGGTATTCAGGCTTGTCTAGCTCCGGCTCATCCGGAGTTGCAGTAGACCGCTGCGATGCCCCTGACCATACCGGAGAATCCCACCAGAAGCTGCCGCGTCGGACGCGGTGGGTTCCCGAAGCGGGGCCGCTTGGGTCCACCCGGTCTCCCGTGCGGTATGCTGTCGCTTCATACCAGTCGGCACACCACTCACCAACGTTGCCGTGCATGTCATACAGTCCCCAGGCATTCGGTTTGAATGAGCCGACCGGGGATGTGAACGGGTAGCCGTCATTCCAGTCGAGCGATGACTTCAGGAAGAAGGCATCTCCCATTTTCTTCCGCATCGCTACGTCAGCCAGATTAGCGTATGCCTCAAGACACTGGGGCTCATCACCCTGACCAAAATAGGAGTTGCTTCCTGCCCGGCAGGCATACTCCCATTCTGCTTCAGTCGGTAGTCGATAGGTTGCCCCCTCCTGTTTGCTCATCCAGGCACAGAACGCCACTGCATCGTTCCAACTGACGTTAACCACTGGATGCTCATCGGTCTGTGGGAAGCCGGTGAACTTCCAGGTGTATTTGGGGCCTGCCGCCAGCCTGAGTGTATTCGGGTTTAATCCGGTACCGCCGCCGTCCCGCTCTGCGTCAGTCTCATAGCCAGTAGCGTCGATAAAAGCCCGGAACTGGCCAACCGTGACTTCGCAGGCTCCCAGGTAGAATGGTCGTGTGATCCGTACCCGGTGGGGTGGGCGCTGCTCATCCAGTGACAACGATTCCCCAGGTGGAATCATGGCAAGCAGGGACTGTGGTGCCTCATTCACCCCCATGCGAAATTCCCCGGCCGGGATGAGCACCATCTTGATGGGGATAGGCTTGCCTGCGACAGGGCGATCACGGTGTCGCGAATTCCATGCCCACAGGCCCAAACCGACAATCACAACAAGAAGCAATCCCACGACCACAATCGTGGGAAAAGACCGGCGCTGCATCCTCCGAAGCTTGGGATTAGCACTCTTCAGTGCAGCAGAGACCGCGTGGTTGCCACTACCGGCGGGCTGCTCTAACAGTGTCTCGACCGTCCGGGTGAGTAATCGGAGATGACCCTCCAGCGGCGGGGTCATGGCGTCGAGCCAGTGGGGCAGACTCAGGAAGTATTCCAGGTCACCCGAGGGCAGAACGTTTTCAATACGGAAGGGGAGAATCGGGATGGCTTTGTGGACGGCTCGTTCGACTTCCCGCTTGATCTGCACCGACTCATTGGCCCGGCCGGAGAAGATCAGCACCATGGCCTTGGAATCACCAATGGCCCTCACAATACTGTCACCCCAGGTTGTGCCAGCCAGGACATCTCGAGGGGCGATCCAGCAGCGTATTTTCTGCTGTTCCAGCGCGGCACAGACGGCATCAGCCACCGACTTGTCGGCAGAGGAGTAGCTGATGAAGACGTCGTGTGCCATTCCGCCTCCACCTTTCGGTGCGCCAAAGGAACCCATCCACTGTCACGGAACAGTGGATGGGTGCATGAGAATAAGATGCTCGACAGCTCGTCTGCTATCTTGTAACCATTTTCACCGCAGGCGGCTTCCACGTGCCGTCGATGATCGAGGGTGCGGTTTCCTTGGGCCAGTAGAGTCGCATCATCAGGATGAACTTGCCTTGGGGAGCGGGAAGCCAGTTGGCTTCCTTATCCTTGCCGGGCGATTCGTTCTGGATGTAAAGGTCGAGCGAGCCATCGGCGTTGTACTTCAGGTTATTCCGCGGACTTACTGTGTACTTATTGAGCGGATTGTCCACGAAGAAGTACTCGCCGTTGTACATGGTGATCGACCAGAATGCGTCGGCTGGAGGTGTCTCTCCTTTGGCGAAGTGCACCACGTAGTTGTTCGCGCCACTGTAGGGCTTGCCGTCGGCGTCCATCTCGGAGGTAGGGTACACGGCATCCTGAGGCCGGTTGGCACCGAGTCCGATCGCAGTGACGAACGCACGCTGTAAATACTGGGTGCCGTACAGTCCGGCTTTGGTAGTGAAAATCCATCCATTGATATTTGACCCTGCTGCCTTGAAGTGCCCCATAATCTGCTGTTGGGCTGCGGTGGGAATGAGCTTGGCAGAGGCGGCAGGGAGTTTGCTGGCGTCAAAGTCCTGCCCGGGCACCAGGCCAATCCGGGCCATCTTCTCGATCATCGGAGCGTCTGCCTGGGCTGGCGGGTTGTCCTTCATCAGCTTTGCCAGGAGTGAGAAATAGGCGACTGCGTCCATCTTGTGAACCTGTTCACGCACCGCAGTCTTCGTGTCGATCGTGGGATCAACCCTGCCTGCAGGTGGAGTGTACGGCTTGCCGTAGGCGCTGAGGGGTACCAGTTGGTACTTGTCCATGACGGCATGGCAAGCCTTGTAGTCCTCAGGCGTTCCTGTGCAGTAGGTTCTTCCGAGGATCCATACCAGGCTGGTAGGCGACTTGAGTTCCTTGACCCCCTCTGGTAATTCTCCCTTCCAGTTCGGTCCCGTGATCGCATACACCTGCGCTTTGGTACCGGTGGTCCGCTTGCCGGGGACTTCGAATACATCAGTCCAGCCGCTGAGCATCGGCATGAGGAAGTACCTTCCGTCCATGTCGGGCAGGCTCAGGACGTAGGGCTCCTTGGCCAGATCAAGCCAGGCAGTTGAATACAGGGTGTCTGCGTTCGGTGCGGTCACGTCCTTAAACGAAGCATCGGGATACTTCCTCATCAGCAGGAATTGACCCATCGGGGCGTGAGTTCCCTGTGGCGTTGCCACATTGGTCATGACACGCCGAGTCATTTCCATGGTGACAAGTGGATAGCCATAGACATAGGCTTCGATTCCGATGTCGATAATTTCCTTCTCCTGTGCAGCGGCGGGGGTGCCTGTAATCGAGATTACCCCGAACGCCCAGGCTGCTAACCACCTAAACATGGACTTCATGCGATACTCCTATTGCTGGTCATGATCCATACAGACGACCGGTATTCTGGTAGTCCCATCGCGAAAGTTCAATAGTTTTCTTTGCTGGCATGAAAAGTTTGAAGGGTTCCTGCCATTGAACTTTAGAATTTACACTCGTTAAAATCCCGGCGATGCAAGGGGCACTGCTTGCAGAAACCGAATGCATCGCCATCGACAATGAAAATCCAGAAGCCAGTTACTTCTTCTCCCGCTTGCCGTTGATGTCAAATTCCTGCTTCTGACCGCCGAAATCTGCAGAAGCTTTTCCTTCAATCTTGTCACCGTTTACCTTGAACGTGAAGTCGAGCGGTATCTCATTGCCCTGGAACTTCCGCACGGCGAAAAAGGTCAGCGTGCCATCCTTCAGCTTCACATCCTTGAGCTTCTCGTCTTTCTGGTCTGGCCAGCTCATCGTCCCCGTGATCTTGTCTCCGTCCTTCTTGATCGTCAGTTCAGCGGTCCGCTTCTGGTCGCCAATCTCGTAGTCGCACTTCCACGTACCCACCGGGTCAGCTTTGTCATCCGCACGCACAAGGCCACACAGGCCCAGAACCATCATCAGTGAGAGAAATACTTTCATGACCGTCTCCACGAAAAAAGAAAAAGCCTGAGGGGCATCGCTGCCCAGACGACATTCTCAACGGCGAAGGATGACGTGTCAACTTTCTTCTGAAGTTCCCTTGCCCGGCTCGATCGGTGTCGGGAAATGCTCTTGAAACCATGCCTGCCAGCGCGGTTTCTCGCGTGCGAGGATACCGGCTGCCTGATCGCCATAGAGGTAGAAGCTCATCGCCACCATGCTCGGGCCGCCACAATTGAAGGCCCCCAGTGCGGCAACGCCCGGCCCGGGTTGATCGATTCGCAGTAGGGCGTCGTAGGGTTTCTCGGTGTAATACTCCGCTATACCGCTGAATGACGGGACACCTGCAGATGCTGAACATCGCTGTCCGATTGTGACACCTTTCACTCCCACTGCACTTATGAGCGAATCCCAGGCTTCCGCTGCGGTTCCAGCAGCAGGGACAACG
Source organism: Gemmatales bacterium (assembly GCA_046350055.1). Classification (GTDB taxonomy): domain Bacteria; phylum Planctomycetota; class Planctomycetia; order Gemmatales; family HRBIN36; genus JAEUIE01. The sequence continues at coordinate 3,800,079 of JAXMBC010000001.1, forward strand.
AACTGCATGAGTACAGATCGTTGGCCGCGGAAGTGTGTGAGGTAAAGCCGCAGGGTACGGAAAAACGCTGGCCAACCAGATTGGGTGTCTTCCAGCTGGTGATCCCAATCGTCCGTGCTGGCAAACAGGCTATGGACGATGCGGAGGATACAGGTGCCACCTGCCTTCGCTTCCACGCTCCACTCGTGGGCGATAGGAGGCGAACCAGGAGCCCAGCCATCAGACTGGGCTATCCACTTTTGCAGCGGCTCCCAGCTCGTCACTTCGGAGCGGGATTCCATGCCCGGGCCGAAGTTCATCTTCACCGCCACGGGCTTGCCGTCTTTTTCCTCGAACTCCGCCGGCACGAACCAGGACGAAATGCCCGGCCCGGTGGCAATGGCCTGCCACACTTCCTCCGGCGTGCCGGGGACTTCGACTTCAACCTGCACGGAACGACGCCCGGAGGATTCTTTCTTCACGCTCATGATGGCTCCTTGGGATAGGATTTCTGTGGCAGAGGGCGCGCTACTTGGCCGAGGCCGAACGAATGACCACTGACCCACGACCGGTACGCGCGAACGGTACCGTATTGCGAGCAATTGCCTCGTCGATCAGACTTACTACCGCGGGACGAGTGAGGGTGGATGCACGCTCTACCTGAATCCAACGGGCTTTGGCAGATCCGCGAAGTAGTTTCTCCGGATCAGACAATGTTTTGCCCTGATTGAAGTAGAGTTTCACGCCGTCCTTGTTGCCACGAATCGCAAGCACACCCTCGTAACCGTGCTCGCTCGGCGAAAAGCTGATGACCACCGCTCCCAGGTTGTGGTAGGCATACACGATCTCATGGGCAGTGGGCAGACGCTTCCGCAGTAACCGTCGGATGGCAACGATGAGCCGAAGTTGCGTGGGCGCGTAACTATTGATGATCGTTCGCACCTGAGATTCTGTCGATCGTCGCTTTACCGAAGGCTGCATGTCGTCGACAACTCCAGCTCGAGATTGCATGGAACGGCGACCGGATGTTTTTTTCTTCACGCTCATACTTGCTCCCTGGTAGCGGATTGCGTCGGCAAAGGATGTGCTACAACGACCAGGCGATGTTCACGGCCGCCCGGGGCGGATGCATCGTGATACTTCGAAACCAGCTTGGCGATAGCCTCTGTAAGTTCGTGGCTGAACGCCGCGCGCTCTGTCGCCGAGCGGAAGCGAATCTCTGTATCCACCGCCAGCGTTGCCAGGCGTTTTCCAACTGATGTCGCACGGCGGATGAGGTCGCCTACTTCTCGGACGACCCGGGCGCCCAGAGCAATGAGATAGCTCGCGGAAAGCCGATCAGCTTCCCGCTTCGTATCCACAGCGACAGGGCCCATGGCGCTCGGCGATACTACGTAGGAATTCGCCGTCGCCACCATCAGTCGTTCCGTTAGTCCGCCCCACTTACGTTCTGAAGCTTGCTTGACCAACCCGTGTGCTTCCAGCGTATTGAGATGGTAGTTGACTTTCTGCCGGGCCAGCCCGATCTTCTTGGCCAACGTCGCTGACGAGGCGGGTGTTGACATGTAGGAGAGGAGGCGGCTCCGGATAGGATACAAGGCTACTGTCGCTGCTGCTGGATCATCGATAACTTGAATATCGAGCATGATGATAGTCTCCTGTCTTCGACGAGGTTGCCCTACTTGATGGCCTGGTAGACCAGTTTCTTGAAATCCTCGTGCAGTGTCAGGGGCGTGGGAGGAAGTTGCATCATGAGGACGCCGATCAGTTTCTTCTGCGGATCGACCCAGAAGCTGGTGCTGTAGAAGCCGCCCCAGTAGTATGTTCCGGGCGATGATACCTGGTCTTTGCCTGTGCCGGTTACAATGCCAAATCCGTATCCGAAGCGGTCCGTGGGTGACATGCACGGGAGGTTACCAATCTGGTTGCTGGTCATGGCCCGGACTGTCTCTGGCTTCAGAATTCGTTTGCCATTCCACTCGCCATGATGGAGAAGCATCTGGAGAAACCGTGCATAGTCAGCTGCGCTCGAAGTGAGACCCCCTCCGCCGGAACAGTAGCCACGTTGCCCACGCACAGGGCTGGTGACGCAGTAAATCAATTCCCCTTTCTGCACCGGGTTGTCTCCAACCCGACGTATTTTCTTGTCCTCGCCATGCTCGTAAACCGCCACCAGACGGCTGGCCTTGTCGGTAGGCACATCAAAGAAGGTGTCGTTCATGCCCAGTGGCTCAAAGATCCTTTTTCGCATGAAGGTTTCAAGGTCCTGGCCGGACACTACCTCGACCAGCCTGCCAAGCACATCGGTGGACAGGCCGTACTGATAGGCACTGCCCGGCTGATGCAACAAGGGAAGGGCGGCCAGGTGCCGCATGTTTTCAGCCATCGTGAACGAAGGACGAATCAACCCGTCGCAGATATCGGCTTTGCTATAGAGTTCAACAAAAGGCTTTTGCGCCATGAAGCGATATGTCAGGCCCGAAGTATGCGTAAGCAGGTCATGGACAGTGATGTCCCGATTTGCAGCGACGAGTTTGGACTCGGCTCCAGTTCCCTGCACCAAGACCTTCTGATTCTTGAACTCAGGAAGATACGTAGATAGCGGATCGGTCACTTTCAGCTTGCCGTCGTCCACCAGGATCATGACTGCAACACTGGTGATCGGCTTAGTCATCGATGCAATCCGGAAGAGGGTGTCGTTGGTTATTGCTTTGCCCGCTTCCACATCCTGAAAACCTCTTGCTCGGAGATAACCGAGCTTGCCGTCGCGAGCAATCAGAACCACTGCGCCAGGGATTTCCTTTCGCTCAACTGCTTGGTCGAGCAGAGCATCGATCTTCTCCAGTGCTGAAGCGGAAAGCCCGGCATCTTGAGGAACTGCCTTGTCCAGAGACTGAGCGTAGGTGATGGTGGTCAGCAATGCAGGCAAGCACATTGCCAATAACCAGCGTGTTGGAATGAATGTCAGCATGACGAGCTTCCTGAAAAGGTTGAATGAACTCTTGGCCATTCAAGAATGAGACCGTACGGAAGGCAGCGAAGAGCTTGAGGAAATGGTAGCTTTGACAACTAATGTTGTCAATGATGAAACAAGCGTTTCTAGCGATTTCTCGCAATCGATTGGGTAGGTAGCTCGGCTTTCGGAATGCTTATCAATGATGAAGATGCCGGAGAATTATGCAGATTCCCAAAATCGATGATTGCCTGTAACTACTCGCATGCTAACATCATTCTCATAAGTCGCCCATTCGATGGCGAAAGAAGCGTTATCTCAAGCGGAGCACCTTGATGTTGCAGCAACTGTCGATGCACTCACCTAAACTACGTTGGAAGACGACATTCCAGCTTGCCTTAGCTGCTTCGCTATTGCTGACGGGGGCGAGGGAAGCTCGTGCTGATATCACCTTTACCTTCACGGAGTCTGGTGGGACTGTCACGATGCAGACTTCCGGGACATTGAATACCGCTAATCTTGTATCGGGAGCACTCGGTGGGTGGGGTGGCGTGGGAGTGGAGAATAATAATTCTCCAGAATCCGATATTATGGGTGATACTACTATGGGTGGTGTCAATGTGGCATTTGGGTTTAGCGCCACGACAGACGTCAGTCCATGGATCGGCAGCATGTTTACATCCAGCAACTTTGGTTGGTCAACCGTCGGAACGACGCAATTCACGACGTACCATTTTCCCAGTGGCGTACGCACTCCTGGTATTGGGATTGCAACTGAAGACATGGTGGGAGCATTGTGGACGCCGGATGTATCCTGGTCCCAAGTAGGGACATTGGCCGGATTCGGATTGACCCCCGGCACTTACGCCATCACTGACGCTGTCACTGGGGAATCGATCACCATTCAGATCGGCGTTGCAGTCCCGGAACCGACCAGTTTGGCTCTCGGTGCAGGTGCAGTTATCACCGGACTTGGCGTTACCTATTGGCGCAGGAAGCAGAAGAAAAGCAGATGCCAACGATCCGCTGCCTAACGCCGCGATCGGAACAAAGATAATCGTGTGCATAGGGACGACTTTGTAGGTCGTCCTTTTTCTTAATGCCAGTGCAGTCCATCGCCTCCGGCTACATTCTTAACACTTGTGGTTGTTCAAGATATCCACCAATGGCGAGATTCATCGATTCGTTACAAATACCTCTCCATCGCTCTCGCCCGGGCTTTCTCCGCCTCTACCGCACGATCGCGAGGCTCCGCCGTGGTCACCAGCGAATCAAGCAACTTCCTCGCGGCATCAGTCACTTCAATTACCGCCCGGTCAAACGCCTTCTCATTTGCTTTTGAGGGCTTGTTGAACCCCGACAGCTTGCGGACGAACTGCAGTGCCGACGCACGAATCTCCTCGTCCGTGGCGGGAGGTTCGAAGTTAAAGAGCAACTTGATGCTGCGGCACATGGAAATTCTCCCCCGGTACTGTTGATGGCGATTGCCAGGGCGAAGCCGCCACAGTCACGACTTTATTCTCAACAGAGAGAAATGACCTGTCAACTTGCATTCTTTTCTGTGGGACTGGCTGCAAGCCATGCCCTTGCAATCCCTAGTCCTCCAACGGGTTACACGCTTCTCTATGGCTGAAGCCATGTTAAGACTGCCAGAATGGCCGGGAGAATCCGCGAAACTGCGAGTTTTCTCGCATTCCTGCCGGTTGTATGCTACGCTACCTCAGAAGCTGAACGTCCCTTCCTGGCATGAGATATGTCTTTCGCTCTGGCCGCCGGCACAGAACCTATTGCGGGATTTCGTTGCGTCCGTCGTCTCGGTCGGTCGGCCCATGGCGAAACCTGGCTGATGCAGAGCGAGGATGAATCCTATCGCGCCCTGAAATGGATCTACGATGGGGCAGGGCTACGCCACGCCAAGAAACTCACTTCCTACCGCCATCCCTTCCTCGTCCAGTGGGAACGCTCGGAAATCAAGGGCAGCGATCTCCTCCTGATCACTGATTGGGCTGAAGAAACACTCGATATCGAAGTATCCGAAGCTGTTGCGCAAGGCAGATATGGTGTCGGCCACAAGGCCATGATTCGCTATATGAGCGAGATTGCCGAAGCTCTCGACTACCTGCACATCAAGCACAAAATGGTCCACGGCCGGCTCAAAATCTCGCAGGTGGGCATCTGGCACCATCATGCCAAACTGCTGGACTGGGGACTCCGCTCACCCGACAAGCTGACCACCGGCTACTGGTCTCTCGAAGATCTGCAGACTACCGCCCCTGAGGTACTCGCGGGCGAACTGGAGCCAATGAGCGACCAGTTCTCTTTAGCTGCCCTCTACCTGCAGGCCACGTTGGGCAAGTTTCCCCTGCCAGCTGAGAACTTTCCCGAGTTCTTCCAGCAGCGACTGGCGAAAACGGTTGATCCCAAGCAGATGGCCACCCATGCCTGCGATGCACTGGTGCGGGCCTTCCATGCCGAACCCAACAAGCGATTCCCCACTTGTGCCGCTTTCGTCAAAGCCATGGAAGGGGATGTCGATACCGTCAGCACTGTGGCTCCCGCGCCTCCAATGGCCAAGGTGATCTCCCAGGGACCCGCACCCACGGAGGAGCCGGAACGTATCTGGTCGCCTCGAGTCTCGGATTCCGATTCGGAGACCGCCGCCATCGAAGCGGTGCCCACGGTGATGATCAAATCGATGATCGCCATCGATAAGAACCGTCACCCCGATAGTGCTTTCCTGAATCTAAATAGTCTTGCTTACCATTCCAAGGTGCAAAGCTTCGGCATCCTGACGCCCACGATCATCGTCGGGATGGGCCGCATGGGCCATGCTGTCTTGCAGGAGCTTAATCTGCTCTTCCATGAACGGTTCGATGGCGTAGCTACGCTGCCCCATATCCGTCTGCTGGCGGTGGACCTGATACCGGCAGGCACTTACCCTGCGGTCAGCAGTAAGCCCGGTCACCTGCAGGGTGATCAGGTTCTGTTCCTGCCCGAAGTAGCGGGCGAGAAGGTTGCTGTTGCCGAGCAATGGCTGGGAGCTACCTCCTGGCTTCCTCGTGAAAGAGTGGAAAAATCCACACCCAGCCTCAGCCGCTTGAGCGTCGTCAGTGGCTACACTGCATTAAGAGAACGCTTGCAGCGCGAATGTAAGATCATGCTGCAGAGCGAATCGATGCGGCAATCGAAAGAAAATACCGACCTCTCTGTCCGCCAGGATCTGATCCCCTGTTGTTACCTCATCGGTTCACTGGAGGAAGACCTCAGTACCGGCGCCGGAGCCGATGTCGCTTACCTCCTTCGGCAGGTCATTTCCGAATTGGGCTGGGGTCAGGCTCACATGAATGGCCTGTTCTTTCTGCCGGAAGAGAACGCCGATACGCTGCAGAAGGCACGATCGTACGCCGCCATTACCGAACTGCATCATTACACGCAGGAACAGTTTTTCTCCGCCCAGTATTTCGATGGGCTGGAGATTACCGCGCCGCAGACGCCGTTCGATGCCGTCTTCTTCCGCAAGGTGGCACTCGAAGGCAAACCGCTGCATGGTCACCCGGATGTTTCGGAAGCGGCCAACTGGCTCCTGCGGGATGTCACTACTGAACTGGGCAGCCTGCGTTTGGCCAGCCGCGAGACTACCCGCTCCTACGCCGAGAGCAAGACTCCCTGGTTCAGCCATGGGGCCGCCGTGCTTCAGTCTTCCCATCATGCCCTGGAAGGTGTCCTCCGCCGCCAGCTCCTGGGCAGGCTCGTTGGCCACTGGATCGATCTCGATCCTGAGACCAAGGAGATCGTCAAGACCGAAGGCGAACGGTTTGTGGAAGAGAACATCCACCCCGCATCGTCGCTTCTGGACCGCTTCCAGCACCTGGTGGCCCTGGTACTTGGGCGTGAACCGGCCCACCTCATTGAAGAATGGATCGCTCCGCTGCGGAAAGGAGCCGCTGCCCGGCCGCCTCTCGAAGTGGTCGCCCGCGATATTCTCCAGAATGTCGAGTTGAACTTTGGCACCAATGTCGGCCATCATCAGGCACCGACGATGGTGGCTATCCAGCAGGAAGCGGATGCCTTGGCAGAAGAGACGGCCAGCCGCATCAAGCCGTTCCTTCTAGCCTATCTCGATCGTCCCGGGATGCGTCTGGGTGCTGCCATCCACCTGGGTCGCCTGCTCCTTCACTGGGTCAATCATCAACTCGAAGGGCTGCAGTCGAACCATGCGGATATTCATAGCGACATGATCCGCTGCGAACGCACCATCACGCAGATGATGTCGCAGGAAGAACGATCATTCGCGATCATGGGCCGCCAGCGGCTCGTCTCACAGATCGTGCAGGATCTTTCAGAATACCCCACTCGCGTCCTCAAGGAAGATATCTTTGCCCGCGCGGTCTATGTTTTCCAGACCATCAAAACCGCACTCGAAGAAACTCTCAAGGAATTGATGCCTGCCGAGCGCACCCTCAAGGAACTGCAGAACTACTATTCCTCTCCCAGTCCCATGAATACGCCTCACCTGCTGCTCGACGGTGAAGCGACACTGAACCAGCGTATCGACTCGCTCATCGCTCAGCTTCCCGAAGATGTCTACCTCAAGCTCGACAATGATCTGTCGGAGGCCCTCGTCCGGTTCCAGTCGAATTATCATGATGTGTGCATGGGCAAGGGACCCAGCTTCCCTGACATCCTCGCCCTGCTTGATAACAGCATTGAAGAATGCCTCGAAGGCATGTTACCCAGCGAAGACGCCGCCGAACAGCTTCTTACCCTGCCGTCGCAGGCCGTGGTGGAACAACTCCGCAACAGCTACCGCCATGCTCGGCCCGACCTGATTGAAAACAAGCAGAGCCGTGAAGGTGCTTATTGCCTGATGGTTACGTCGAATTCCGATGCAGGCCAGGAACTGTTGCAGATGGCTCAGGCTACCCTGCCACAAATCGTCTCTGCTCCCGAAGGTTTTACCGGTGAGATTCTCTTCTATCGTGAGACTGGCTGCCTCATGCCTCATGAAATCTACCCCGAAGGGCAGGATGCTTATCGTTCGCTGATGCAGACCCAGCCTCACTTGATCCACAGTCGCTACGATATCGGCCATTGGCATCCTATCGCCCCTTCCACGAGCACTCACCACTTCGACACTTTCCACGACGAGCCCGCCGAACCTGTCTCCGTTTAGCGTCTCCCTCTGTAGAATATATTTGTGTGTTGAATAGAAGAGCGGCGGGGCTTGTCTCCGCATGACTCTATCTCCCCCTTACGAAGGGGGAGATAGAGGGGGTTTCACCTTGTGAATGCAAACCGTCTGGCGATAGCGGGACGGAGTAATACACAAGAGCGCACACCATTGCAGAGTGCTACCCCTTCCATCCTCCCCTTCGAAAGGGGAGGAACAGCCTTAGCACATTACTTTCGATCAGAACAAGAACGCCGTAACTCCGGATTACCATGGAATCACTCGAAGCCTCACGCCAGGCCAAGCTCGATCAGATCGCCGCACTCGGTATCGACCCGTGGGGCAGCCGTTTCGATGGCCGGACCTGCATCAGCGATATCCGCCAGATGAGCATCCCCGAAGACCCCATGAGTGGGCCGCAACTCAAAGCTGCCGGCCGGGTGATGACCTACCGCAAGATGGGGAAGCTTCGCTTTATTGACCTCGCTGACCGTACTGGCAAAATCCAGCTGATGATCGGCCAGAAGCAGGTGGATGAACTCAGCTGGAAGCTCGCTGATCTCATTGATCTCGGCGACCACCTTGGCGTCACAGGTCGGCTCGGCAAGACCAAAGTCGGTGAGTTGACCATCTTCGTCGAGCAGTTGCATTATCAGGGCAAGTCGCTGCTGCCACATCCCGACAAGTGGTCGGGTATCGAGGATCAGGAATTTGCCCTCCGCCATCGCTACCTCGACTTCATCTATACACCGGAGTTGCGGCAAAAGGCCGAAGCCCGGCTCAAGATCATCCAGGGCATCCGCGAGTTCCTGAACGCTGAAGGCTACTTCGATGTCGAGACACCGGTGTTGCACGCCATCGCCGGTGGTGCCGCTGCACGCCCCTTTGCGACGCATCACAATGCACTCGATATTCCTCTGTTTCTCCGCATCGCCCTGGAACTGCCGCTGAAGAAGCTGCTCGTTGCCGGGTTCGACAAGGTGTACGAGCTCGGCCGTGTCTTCAGAAACGAAGGCATCTCGCCTAAGCACAATCCCGAGTTCACCATGATGGAACTCTACCAGGCCTATGGCAACTACGAGACCATGATGGAACTGACGGAGAAACTGGTTGTGAAACTGGTGGAGCAGCAAGGCCAAGGCAGTACGCTTCCGTACGGCGACCGCACCATCCACTTCGCCACCCCCTGGCTCCGCCAGAAATATGGCGACCTCTTCCAGCAGCACGTCGGTGTCGACATGCGTGATGCCGCTGCGGTGGAAGCTGCCGCCCGCAAGCTCGAAATCGACCCGACGGGCAACGACCACGCCGTGTTGATTCACCTGCTCTTTGAGATTGTGGTGGAGCCTGCACTAGCCAAGCTCGATCAACCCGTCTTTGTGTACGACTATCCCGCTGCGCTGTGCCCGCTCACGAAGCGAAAGTGGGCTGATCCATTCATCGCTGAGCGCTTCGAGTGCTACGTGCTGGGCATGGAAATCGCCAACGCCTACACCGAACTCAACGACCCGACGACGCAGGAAGCGACCTTCCGCGCTCAGCTCACCGGCATGAAGGAAGACGATTCTATGGCCAAGCTGGACATGGACTTCGTCACCGCCCTCAAGTATGGCATGCCCCCCGCCGGTGGCCTGGGTGTAGGCATCGATCGCCTGTGCATGCTGCTGACCAACAGCCAGACGATCCGGGATGTGATCTTATTTCCGCTGCTGCGGCCTGCGAAATAGGCAAATGAGTCCTGTGCGTGTGGCACTGTTACGGTATTCCGTCACAGTGCTGGACAAGCAAGACCAACTAACGCGATATAAAACACAGTAGCTGAAGTGATCATTCCATCGCCCTTTGAAATGGTAGATGCTGACTGGCAATTACTCGAGCGGCACCAGGAACGTCTTCGGCTGCACGAAGGTATCGCCCCAGCCTTCGGCTCGCACCGTGACCTTCGCTGAACCTGAACCTGCCTCGGCGGGTACAACTACGGTGCCGTGAAAGGTGTCGCCACAGCAGCGTTCCTTGAGGGCGAACTGCTTCACGATGGGCTCCGCCATCGCTGTCTTGCCCGGGAACTCGATCTCCACCAGCAGATGTACCGGGGCTGGCACTTCTTCGAGTATCAATTGACAGAAGGTACCGCGGTTCCACCGAGATAGAGGGCGCCCCGGCGTGCCGATGTGAAATGCCAGATCGCAGCCTCCCGGGCCTCGCTGCAGCAGAGTTTGCCCGCCCATCTTGAGCTCAAACGTCAGCGGGCCATCCAGGTGCAGGACATGCACATCCAGCTTGTCGCGGACCATGGTCAGGCTGAATGGAGCTGAGATACCGTTCTTCTTGCGGTAGAACATGAAGCGTTCGTGGCCGTGCTTTTGCTGCTCTACCTTTTGTTGCCGCTCAGCATCGCTCTTGGGAACATACTTTTCATCACGCATCCACTGAAACAGTTCAATCGTCTCCTTCTCGTGTCCTTTCAAGAGCAAGCTGCTGCGACAGACATCGAAGTGGGTGTGGTACCCCGGATTACCTACTTTGTGAGTCTCATTGTCAGGTGGCAGCATGACCAGCTTGTCTTCCGGGTCAGTCAGGTCGCCGTTGCCATTACGGTCGATGTACATCGTGCGGCCATCGAGCACCATCCACATGGCATGCTCTTTGTTCACTCCGAACACCACTAGGGCATAGAGCGGAGTGTGCTGATACGTTGGCTCCTTGACGGGTGGCTGAATCACCCAGCTATCCCCCCTGGGTGCACTAGTCGTAGGCTGCTTCGCTTCGCTCGGCTCCCGGTACCCCTGCTTGGGTCGCAGTCTGGGTACAAAGGTGAAGGTGTTGTTCTTTTTATCGACGGTGATCTTCTCGTAGTGCGAACGCTCGCCATACTGTATGCCGATGGAGAACTTGCCAGAGCGGATGCCTTCGATGACAAACTCGCCGTTGACATCGCTGCGACACTGCGACTGATAGAGCAGGTAATTGGTCTGATCAGTAATGGTCGCTCCGTGCAGAGGCTTGCCATTCTCATCCACCACCTTGCCCCGTAGCGTCTTGCCTTTCTCCAGGGTGATTGTCCCCACATCACCAGAACCCTTGGTATGCACCTCCCGCAAACTCAGTTTCTTCGACTGGGTCACGCAATACTTCGGAGCGACGATGCTGACGCTGATCTCGGAATCATCCTCGATAGTGTTGGCGTCTCGATAAATGTCCTTGATAGCGAAGTTGCCATCGTCGTCCGTCATGGAATAAAACGGAGACGAGGCGCCTCCTTGCTTGCTCGTGAAGATGACGGTTGCATTGGCTCCAGCGATGGGCTTGTTCTCTTCGTTCAGGATCCTGCCTTGCATCGTGAGTAGCTTGTCGTGAGTGACCTTCTTTGCCTTGATGCGTAACGTCACTGTGCCATTGTTCAGGTCGACCTCGGCATGTCGCACCTTGGCAGTCTTGCCTGCTTCGTCGATGAGCAGCTTGATCCCCGGCTCATCATCTTTCACCTGGGCCACCTTGGTCGGCTGGAAGTTCGCATCGATGGTCAAATCAATCTTCGGCAAATCCCATCTGCCCCAGGACTTGTTGGGCATCGCGTAAAAGCGATACTCACCACCCGCCCGGGGAATAGAGAGAGTACCGATGTTCTCGGCGTTGCCCTGAACTTGCAGGCTATTGCCGCCCATTCTTACCGATCGATTGTCCGGGTCATCCTGGCCACTGAAATACAGAGTCTCCCCATCGTTTAGGATGAATTCCTCTACTAGTATTCGCCACGGCATGCCCTTGATTAATTTGCAATTCTGCTCGGTCACCGGTTCTTCTTTGCTTGTCACAAATGTGCGATGACTTTCCGTGTGTTTGGTGTAATAGCCAGCGGGTGGGTAGATTCCCCAGAGCATGCCATGCCCAAACGGGACTTCGATCACATACCTGCCATCGGCACCGCTCACTGCATTCATTAGCGCGAGGTGATTGGGTAGCCCGAAGAGCCCCGCCTGCACCGTCGCCCCCGCGACCGGCTTGCCTTCCTCATCCAGCACTCGGCCTTCCACACGGCCTTCTTTCGTTGCAGGCTGGACAATCGCTGGCTTATCATCGAACACGAGTGAAGGTGCTGGCGTCGAAGTTGCCATCGCCCAGGTACCGACGCCTACCAGGCTCAGCATCGCCAGCAGGGCGAACGCGCCTTTGCTCCACTGGTACATTGCCATGCTCTTCATGACCTGCTCCGCAGAAAGTGAAACTGTCGCAGCGAGGAGTCCCTGCCTCGCCGCCTCCCGCACACTGCCCGCTTGCATCGCAATCGTCGTGGTGTGAATCAAGGTTCTGGAAAGCGCCGATACACTGCTCGTCACGCCGATGCCCAGCAGCAACACCGAAAGATCAAAGCCCCGTTGTTGCAGCCGTTTGCGCAGTGCCTGCCGGCCCCGATCCAGTCGGCCTCGCAAGGTAGTCAGCGGCCAGCCCAGTTGTTTCGCCGCCTCGTCCTGGGTGCGACCTTGCAGATAGCACAGCACCAGTGGTGCCCGATACTGCTCAGGCAGCCGGGCCATTTCCTGATCCAGCACCTGCAGCGTATCGGCTAGGGCACTATTCTTGTTGGATGTGGAAGAAGGCCATGGTTCTCCATGGCCACCAGTGGGATTGGCGACCCTCATCTTCTTCAACCGCAGCGAGATGCGTGCTGCCACGCCATAGAGCCAGCTGGACAGCGAAGCCCGTTTTTCAATCGCCGCTGCCCGCTGGGCCAGCACCAGAAATGTTGCCTGGCAGGCATCCTCCGCATCCTGGGTATGCCGCAAGATACGCCGACAGACGCCCAGCACCATTGCTCCGTGCCGCTGCATCAACTGTGCAAACGCTGATTCACTCTTGCTGGAAATAATCTGCTCCAGCAACTCTAGATCGCTCCTCGCGCCGGCCCCTGCCGTGAGTTCCAGCATCCGCTGTATGGCAAACTGCTGCACCCATCGCTCCTTCAAGTTCACACACCATCATAGTGCAGTCCAGTGAGGGGAATGTCATACGACTTTGGAAAAAAGATTCTCGTATTACTCCTTCTCCTCCTGTACCGCTTTCAGTCGCAACTCCGCCCGGTACAACCCCTCACGCACTACAAGGAGATCCCGCTCCGTAATCACACCTGCTTTGTGTCGCTCATTCGCCAACCTCAGCAGCGTGCGATGTTCATCTACGATCCGATTCAGGTAGTCCTTCACTTCCAGGTGGTTCTGCCGTTCCTGGGCTTGCTGCACCTGGATCTCCAGCAGCTTGAGCTTCTTCTGTACCACCTCATCGAAAGGCACGATACCTCGCTGATACCGTTCCTCCGTGGCCTTGAACTCAGCCTGTGCAAGCTCATGCAAGCCATGCAGTGTTTCCTGTTTGCTCGTCGCAGGCACTGTAGCAGGCTTCGAAACTTGCTGAACTGGCGGCAGTGGTATAGCAATCGTGCTGCTGCCTCCCCAGCCGATCGCGATCAACTTGCGCTCGATCTGTTTGCCCTGATAGCGAGCAACGACCCAATAATTCCCCGGAGGCAGAATCACGCTTTGGTTACGCTTGTTGACCACGGTAGCAAAGGGTTCAAACGCTCCATGCGCGAACATGGATCGACTTCGGGGGGAATTATCCTTCGTGTCAGTCGTCTGCCAGATTTCCACGATGGTGTCCGAATGTGGTAACTCGAGTGTCAGCTTGTGATGAAACAACTTGAGGATCGGGGGAGTCAGTCGAGTAAGCCCCCATCGCTCAGTAAATGCGAGAACGATCAGCGCAATGAGGATGGTTGAAAGAATAGCCCAGATTCGGAGACGGCGACTTGCGGGCTTGGCTGGTACCGGCCCTTGCACCTCGGCGAGCTTGTTTGCCAGCACTTCGCTCACTTCCCGAGCGGTCTGAAACCGTGCTTCCGGCGACTTCGCCATCAGTTTGCTCACGACATCATCCAGCCACCCTGGTAATTCAGGGTTCTTCTTGGCGATCGGGACAGGCGTCATCTCGGTTACCTGCCTGAGTGTAGCCAGAGTCGTTGGAGCCTCAAACGGAGGTGTCCCGGTACACATCGCATACAGCGTGCTACCCAGGCTGAACAGATCGCTCCGGGCATCGACCGCCTGGCCCTCCGCCTGCTCCGGCGACATGTACGCAGGAGTACCCATGATCTGACCTTGTTGTGAAATCGTCGTATCGTCCACCGCCCGGGCCAGGCCGAAGTCGCTGATTTTTACTCGCTCAATGCCGTTTTCCAGAAGGATGTTGCTCGGCTTGATGTCGCGGTGAATCAGTCCCTGCTTGTGAGCTGCTTCCAGCCCCTGAGCCATCTGCATGCCGATACGGAGTATCTCTTTGAGTTGCAGCGTGCCGACTTTGTCGATCTTGCTCTGCAACGTCTGCCCGCTGATGTACTCCATCACCAGGTGGGGCAGGGGCTCATCATCCACCGCGTGGATGCTGATGACATGCTCATGTCGCACTGCTGCTGCCGCTCGCGCTTCGCGAAGAAACCGCTGCCGGGCTGTCCCGTGGCTTGCCAGCGTGGGGCTAAGTACCTTCAGCGCCACCACCCGGTGCAGCTTCTCGTCAAACACCCGGTAGACGATGCCAAACCCACCCTGGCCCAGCTCCTCGAGCACCTCGTAATGCAGAAATCGTCCCAGCGAGTTTGGCTGTTTGGAAGGCTGCAGCCACGTCACCAGCGGATGGGGCGCCTGCTGCGGACGAGCTTGTTCAGCAGAGTTGGAGGTGTCGTCGAAGTCACTGGTCTGTGTACGACCTGAAGCAGGGTGCAACTTCCGTGGGTCCAGGAAGCTGTCCTGGCGATGCGCGTTCAGCAGCGCTTCTACTCGCTCCCGTAATCCCAGCTCCCCGCCACACGCTTCATCCAGATAACCAGCCCGTTCCGCCTCCGGACGTTCCAGGGCTGCCAGAAAGATCGTTTTCGCTGAATCTTGCTGCACGTTCATCACCTGTTCCTCGTTCCTACTACCCCCTGCGGAAACGAGGTCCGGATTGTCTCACGGATTTTGAGGATTTTCAAGGAATCACCAAGTAGTCATCCAACTCCACTTCGATGACGCAGAGCGGTAAGTCTCGTTTAACCCTGGTAGAGAGTCATCTTCTTCACAATTCAGGTTAGTAGCTGACATCCTGCCACAATTGGCGTAGAGTGGGGCAATCCACGAAGAGGTTTGTTATGATGAAACCACTATTACTGAGTATGTCCCTGCTGATGACTTTTCTCACCATCAACGCACCTGCTGAGTCTGCTCCTCTCACCCTCACTCTCCGTTCCCGCCTGTCGCCGCCCGGCAGTGCGCCCGCACCAGTGACGGAAACGCGAGTTACCTGGGATCCGAAGAAGACAGTCATCATCGTCTGCGACATGTGGGACCAGCATTGGTGTAAGTCTGCAGAGAAGCGAGTCGGCGAGTTGGCTGGCCCGATGAACGACATGCTGAAAACTGCCCGGGCCCAGGGCATCTTCATCATCCATGCTCCCAGCACCTGTACCGACTTTTACAAGAACACGCCGCAGCGCAAGCGGGCACAGTCCGCAGCCATGAAGGCCACCCCCGTGCCGCTCGTCACTTCACCGCGCTGGGGCACCGCCTGGCACTGGCCTGATGCGAAGCGTGAAGGCGTCCTCCCCATCGACGATTCCGACATGGGCTGCGACTGTGCCACCAAGTGCGAAATCCGTGGCCCCTGGACAAGGCAGATCGCCAGCATCGAAATCATGGAACCCGATGCCATTACCGACAATGGCGAGGAAACCTGGAACCTCCTCGCCGAGCGACAAATTGATAACGTTATCCTCTGTGGCGTGCACCTTAACATGTGCGTGCTCGGCAGACCCTTCGGTATTCGCCAGATGGTCAAGCTTGGCAAGAACGTCGCGCTCCTCCGCGACATGACCGACACCATGTACAACCCGGAACATCCTCCCGGCGGCACCCACTTCCGCGGCACCGACCTTATGGTTGAGCACGTCGAACGCTACTGGTGCCCCAGCCTGCTGAGTACCGATATCACCGGCAAACCTGCGTTCCGCTTCCAGGCGAACACCCGTGGGAAGGAGTAACACTTGCCTGTCGATCCTTATCTGCAACTGCCCAGTGTGGGCCGCTGCACGCTGCAAAGCCGTCTGGGTGAAGGAGGCATGGGGGTCGTCTATCGTGGCAAGCACACCGATCTCGAACTCGATGTCGCCGTGAAGTTCCTGCACGATCATCTCTCGAAGAAGGACATGGTGGCCGAGAGATTCCTCCGGGAAGCCCGCCTCGCCGCCCGGCTCCAGTCGCCCGGCATCGTTCGCGTCTTCGATTGTGGCGAAGTGAACAGCCAGTTCTACATCGTGATGGAGTTCGTCGAGGGGCAGTCGCTGGAAGAGTACCTGAAGGAACGGGGGACGATCCCGGTGGGCCGGGCGTTGCAGATCACCGAAGCGGTTGCCAGATCGCTGCAGGAAGCGCTCGAGCAGATTGGCATGATCCACCGCGACATCAAGCCTGCTAACATCCTCATTACGCCCAGCGGCCAGATCAAGCTCGCCGATCTCGGTCTGGCCAAGGTGGTCGATCACGCATCGACCACCGCTCAGACTGCCGCCGGCACCGCCGTGGGCACGCCCCAGTACATGTCGCCGGAGCAGTTCGCCGACGCCAGCACCGTCGATCATCGGGCCGACATGTTCTCGCTTGGCTCCACGCTCTACCAGATGCTCAGTGGCAAGCCGCCGTTCACGGGTGATTCGCTGTTTCAACTGCTGAAGGCGGTGGAGGAAGGTGAGCCGGAGCCGCTGCCGAGTCATCTGCCGCCGGCGGTGCATGAGGTAGTGGCGAAGCTGATGGCCAAACGGCCCGACGACCGTTTCGCAACCTACCGCGAGCTACTCGACGCCTTTACCCAGTGCCAGCACGCACTCGGCGAGACGATCGATCAAGTCAGTGCGCCGACAGTGGCACCCTCCACATCCATCTCACAGACGGCGATCATCCCGCGGGTCCGCGTGAGCGGGCAGACGATTCGCCCGGCGGCCCCGACCGAGAACCGGGTGCTGATCGTGGTGGATGTGCAGAACGACTTCTGCCCGAGCGGGGCGCTGGCGGTGCCGGGCGGCGATGAGGTGGTGCCGGTGATCAACAAGCTGAGCCGCCGCTTCTCGCATGTCATCATGACCCAGGACTGGCACTGCGAGGATCATCTCTCGTTCGCCAGTTCGCACCCCGGCAAGAAGCCGCTCGAACGGGTCAAGCTGCCCTACGGCGAGCAGATCCTCTGGCCCGATCACTGCGTGGAAGGCACCGACGGCGCCGCGTTTCACCCGAAACTCGACGTAGCCCACTGCGAACTCGTCATCCGCAAAGGCTTCCACCGCGAGATCGATTCCTACTCCGCCTTCTTCGAGAACGACCGGCAGACGCCGACGGGGTTGGCCGGGTATTTGCGGGAACGCGGCCTGACCCGGCTGTTCGTGGTCGGCTTGGCCACCGACTTCTGCGTCGCCTACTCGGCATTGGATGCGAGGCGCCTGGGCTTCGAGGTCACGGTCATCGAAGCAGGCTGCCGGGGCATCGACGTAGACGGCTCGCTGGCGGCGGCGTGGGTACAAATGGACGAGGCGGGGGTGGTGCGGGCGTGATGCTGTGGTATCGTCGCTGTCAGCGATGTCCATCTCAGTCGATGCAACGGATGACGATATCGCCCGAACGTTATCCCAGTGCCTCCCGTAACCATGCTCGGGCGTAGGTCCAGTTGCGATATGCCGTCGCCCGCGAAATATCTAATGCCTCCGCTGTTTCTTCGAGCGAAAACCCGGCAAAGAAGTGAAGATTCACCACCTCAGCCACCGTGGCATCCTCGGACTGCAGTCGCTCCAGTGCCTCATGAATAGCCAGCACCTCAGCGGGTGGCAGCTTTGCCGTCCACGCAGGCTCCTCCCAGGGAACCTGCTCCACCTCGCCACCCCCCTTCAGCGACTGTTTACGCCGCGCGGTGTCCACCAGGATCCGGCGCATCGCCTGAGCCGCTGCCCCGAAGAAATACCGCCGATTCGCATAGACTCCGTCACTTCCGACCAGCCGCAGATAAGCTTCATGGATGAGCGCGGTAGGCTGAATCGTCTGTCCTGCCTGTTCCTTCGCCAGCAGTCCTGCTGCCAACTGCCGTAGCTCCCCATACAGCGTTCGCCACAACTCCTCTCGTACTGCTTCCTCACCGGAAGCCAGTTGGTTCAGCAGTACGGTGACGTTGGTTGACATGCCGAGCATTATAGACCTCTGCCCGTTTGAAAGGGAGCATGAAAATAAAGTCACAAACGCAATGACAGTCGTTCTCGTAGTGTGTGATTCCTTGCAGGGTCGTTCATGTGTGATATGATCAATGCCAATGAAGAGATGATGATCATGGGATTATTGGATTGGTTGTCGAAGAAACGCCCGTCAACACCACCCGCAGCGCCGTCGCCCGTCGCGGATCCAGCGCCGGCGATGGTTGCGTCACCGCACCCGCCCAAACCGGAAAAGGTGTTTCCCCTGGGAGAAAACTCTCCCATGGTCGGCTTCGAGCATAACGGCTCGCTGGTGATGATGGATCGCGATGCCTACGACTACACGTATGGCGAACGGACGTTGCCGGATCCAGCCCAGTGTGATCTGGATGAAGTATTGCCGGGTGTGACGCTGGTATGCATCCTGGAAGGCGGGCTGTACCGCGGTAACGCAATGAGCAGCCGGGTATTCGCGTGGGTCAACAGCGCGGACCAGATTGGTCTGCTGCGCGACGCGTTGCGGATTGTGGAAGACCCGGCGACGTATGGGCATTGTCATTGCCTGGGCGGGCCGACGCTGGAGTGTTATGCCGGGCCAGCGCTGGTAGCGACCATCAGTCTGCAGCATGGCAAGGCCATTCGCTGGAACCGCTGGCATCACGATGCAGTGCTGGCGGATGATAGCAAGCTGACTCAGTGGCTGTTGCGGCAGGGGATTAGTGAGCATGCCCTTCAAGCGGTGTACACCCGGGGTAACAACCATCTGGTTTCGGAACTTCACGACAAACCCTACTGGACGGCTCTCTCGGGAGTAGCTCACTTGGCGACGAAGTTGGGCCAGGAGGGCAAGTTGGCGGAAGTCCTGCCTACGATCGATCAACTCATCCGAGATTATCCGCAGCGGAGCGAGCCATACAGCCTGCGGGCGGATGTGAATGAATCCCTGAATAAATACGAGGCCATGGCCAGCGACCTGGATACTGCTTTCGAGTTGGGTCTGCGCAACGATTCACTACTGTTTCAGCGAGCCCGCGTAAAGATGTCGCAGGGGATGCATGATGTTGCCATCGCAGCCTGTTCGCATGCGCTGCTGTATAAACCAGACAGGCCAGATGTCTACAATCTACGTGCGACCTGCTACGCCAATTTGGGCAAGTCAGATGAGGCACTGGCTGACTGGCAACGGGCCATCGGACTCAAGCCTGACTGGATGATGCCCTACATGCTGCGTTCACAGCTCCACCATCAGCTCGCCAATCTGGATCAGGCTCGCCAGGATATTGACAAGGCTATCGAGCTGTTGAATGCAATTCAGCCGCCCCAGCCGGCGACGATGGCCGCCATGGCGGATTTGCTCATAATGCGCGGCGACATTCGTTACGACTGCTTCCAGCACAAAGAAGCGGCGGGTGATTTCGAAGTTGCCTGCCGGATCGATCCCAGCATGACAGGCAGGGTGGGTGAACTCTGGCAGCGGCGTGGACAGCCTGATAGGGCGCTCGCAGCGTATACCCGTTCGATTGAATTGTTCCCTGACGATTATCGAGGGTATGCAGCTCGCGCCTCGCTCTACATCAACAAGGGGCAGTGGGACAAGGCACTGCCTGACTGTGATGCCGTGGTGCGGCTGACGCCGGATTTCAACTCTTATGGTGTCCGTGGTATGGTTCTCGCGCAACTGAATCGTCTGGAAGACGCACTCCGTGACCTTTCCCTTCAGTTGGAGAAGACTCCCGATGATCTGCGTTCTTTGACCATTCGGGCCTCGGTATATCCCAGGCTGGGGCGATTTGTGGAATCGCGCCGCGATCGTGAACGTGCTTATCAGCTGGCACCGGAGAATCCCGGAGTGATGAATATGCTGGCGTGGGGCCTGGCGACCGCGACCGAGCAGAGTCTGCGTGATGGCCCACGGGCGGTGGAGCTCGCTCAAAAGGCCTGCGAACTGACAGGGTGGAAAGACAGCAATACTATCGATACGCTCGCGGCGGCTTGTGCCGAAGTGGGCCGGTTTGATGATGCCGTGAAGTATCAGGTACAAGCGGTAGACATGCCCATCGAGGCACCGGAGGACTTTCTGCAACGGCGCCGCGATCGGCTGACAATGTACCAGTCTGGGCAGGCTTATCGGGAAGAGGCAGTGAAATAACAGAAGCCAGCCCGCAACCGGAACGTACAAGCGATCCAGTTACGAGCTCGCCAGCTGTTACCTCAATGCTGATCCTCTCACACTCCTCGGAAGCCGATCGTGCCATGTTCATCGTCATACTCGGCTACGATACGCTGGCCGTCGCGAATTTTGCCACCCAGCAGATGCCGGCTGAGGGACGTTTCCAACTCGCGTTGAATCGCCCGCTTGAGCGGACGTGCGCCGTATGCCGGATCGTAGCCGGTGGCGAGCAGGTGTTTCTTCGCCGAGTCTGACAGTTCCAGTGTGATGTGTCGGTCTTCCAGCCGCTTGAGCAGGCGCTGTAGCTGGATATCGATGATCTGCCGGAGGTCACTTTCTGACAGGGCGTGAAAGACCACTGTCTCATCAATACGGTTGAGGAATTCCGGGCGGAAGTGCTCACGCAGTTCCTCCATCACGGCAGCCTCCATGTGCTCATAGGCAGCACCACTCTTGGCTGAATACTCCAGGATACGCCGCGAGCCGATGTTGCTGGTCATGATCAGGATGGTGTTCTTGAAGTCGACCACCCGTCCCTGGCCATCAGTCAGTCGGCCGTCGTCCAGAATCTGCAAAAGCACATTGAATACATCGGCATGGGCCTTCTCTACTTCATCGAGCAGGATGACCGCGTAAGGACGGCGGCGCACCGCTTCGGTGAGCTGTCCGCCTTCTTCGTACCCCACATAGCCGGGCGGCGCACCGAGCAGACGGCTTACATTGTGCTTTTCCTGGTATTCCGACATGTCAATGCGGATGAGTGCCCGTTCATCATCGAACAGTGTTTCAGCCAGAGCCCTGGCTAGTTCGGTCTTGCCTACGCCCGTGGGGCCCAGGAACAGGAACGACCCGATAGGCCGCTGCGGGTCTTTGAGTCCCGAGCGGGCACGCAGCACCGCTTCCGCCACGGCTCGCACTGCATCCTCCTGGCCGACGACTCGCTTGTGAAGATCGTCTTCCAGTCCCAGCAGTTTCTGGGCTTCTCCAGCCAGCAATCGGGTAACGGGCACGCCGGTCCACCGGCTCACCACTTTCGCAATGTCTTCCTCTTCTACTTCTTCTTTGATCAAGCGGGCACCCTGTTCCTGCGCCGTCAGCTTGGCCTCAGCGTCTTTGAGTTGCCCTTCCAATTGAGGCAGCACACCATACTTGAGTTCGGAAGCCTTGCTGAGGTCGCCTTGTCTGGTGACCAGATCGACCTGCTGCTTGGTCTCGTCAATCTTCTCACGCAGGCTGCGAAGATTCTGCACGGCTCCCTTTTCCGATTGCCAGCGTGCCTGCAGGGCACTGGTCTTTTCCTTGATCTCTGCCAGTTCCTTTTCCAGCTTGGCCAGGCGATCCCGCGAGGCAGTGTCCTTCTCTTTCTTGAGGGCCTGCCGTTCGATCTCCAGTTGCATCAGGCGACGATTGGCTTCGTCCAGTTCCGCGGGCTGTGAATCAATCTCCGTACGAAGCTTGGCTGCTGCCTCATCGACCAGATCGATGGCCTTGTCCGGCAGGAAGCGCTCGGTGATGTATCGGTTCGACAGCGTCGCTGCAGCGACAAGGGCTGCATCCTGAATCCGCACGCCGTGATGCACTTCGTACCGTTCCTTCAGGCCACGCAGGATCGAAATGGTATCCTCTACGCTGGGCTGATCGACCAGCACCGGCTGGAAGCGGCGTTCCAGGGCAGCATCCTTTTCCACGTGTTTGCGGTACTCATCCAGGGTGGTCGCCCCGATACAGTGCAGTTCACCTCGTGCCAGCATGGGCTTGAGCAGGTTGCCTGCATCCATCGACCCTTCGCCTTTGCCAGCACCGACGACGGTGTGCATCTCATCAATGAAGAGGATGATGTCGCCTGCCGCCTCCTGTACTTCCTTCAGCACTGCCTTCAGTCGTTCCTCAAACTCGCCGCGGTACTTCGCCCCGGCGATGAGAGCACCCATATCCAGTGCAACGACCTTCTTGTTCTTGAGACCCTCGGGCACATCACCACGGATGATCCGCTGGGCCAGCCCTTCCACGATGGCGGTCTTGCCCACGCCTGGCTCGCCGATCAGCACCGGGTTGTTCTTGGTGCGTCGTGAAAGCACCTGGATCACCCGGCGGATCTCTTCATCACGACCAATGACAGGATCGACTTTCCCCTTGGCTGCCTGTTCGGTCAGGTCGCGGCCATACTTCTGCAGCGACTGATAAGTTCCTTCCGGGTTTTGCGTTGTCACTCGCTGAGCTCCTCGCACTTCCTTCAAGGCTTTCATTACATCGTCGCGATTCAGTCCGGCTTCCTTGAGCATCTTGCCGGTGAAGCCCGTGTCGTTCATCATGGCCAGCAGCAGATGCTCGACCGATACGAAGTCGTCCTTCAGCTTCTTGGCTTCGTCTTCCGCATTCGCCATCAGCCGGTTGAGCCGCCCCGCCACGTAAACCTGGTCATCACCACCACTCACTTTGGGGGTCTTGTCCAGTTCTGCCTCCAGCCGAGAGACAAGAGACTTCGGATTAGCTCCCAGCTTGGCCAGCAGTGCAGGGGCGAGCCCTTCCTCCTGTTCCAGCAATGCCAGGAACAAGTGCTCGACATCCATCTGCTGATGACGCCGGCGCAGAGCCAGCCCCTGGGCAGCTTGCAATGCTTCCTGCGACTTCTCGGTCAACTTATTGGGGTTCATGCTGGAGTCCTAATGGCGGAATATTCAGTAGGACGTACTACAGCAACTTTGAAGCCAAAAGAGTGTAGCAATGCGTAAGTACAATCGTGGCAATGTGTTATGATGCTGCCAAAACGGCTGTCGAATTGAAAAGAATGCGTTGTGCCATAATGGCTGTCTGGTCTCCTCCTTACCCACCCTTCTGCACATTATCCGCTACATGCCAGCTCATATAGTGCATCCCCAGCCGCCAGAAGGCGCACGTCATGATGAACATCAGGGTCAGCACGAAGCAGATCTGCAAGGTCAGTGCCGTGCGGCGGCCTGGGCTGTCTTCCGTTAACAGCCCGATGATCGCCAGTATTGCCAGCACCAGATACTGCGAGGAGTAGAAGTAGCCGAAGTAGCGTGTCTGCATGCTGATACTCTTGGACAAGTGCTCGCTGCCGGGAGACGATTGCGAGAAGCGTTGGCACAAGGCCCGCAGCCATTCCATGTTGATGATCGAAAGCGGTATCCACGCAATCAGTCGCACGTTAATGATGAACTCGTAAATCCTGTCGTTCATACTGCTGCCGGTGCTCATGGTTATGATCGTCATCACGATCAGTGCTGCATCCAGCAGGAAATTGAAGATGTGCAGGAAGAGATTGGTAACGGGCATCCACCGCGGAGCCACTTCTTCACTCACACGTGTGGCGAATCCATACCCCAGGCAGTAGAGAAGATGATACCCCAGCGCGAAGGTGAAAGCGAGGATGCTGGCGGTGTAGAAAAAACCCGACGTCACCGAGACGTTCATCCATCCTGCCAGTCCCAGGACACAGATAATCAGTGACAGCCCCGTCAGGATTTCAAAGAGTTGGCCAAAGGTCAGGAACCCCAGGCTCAGCGAGATAGTGCGGTACTCCGGCAGCGCGACGTACGACGTCGGCGCTCCCGGTGGTAGTACCGGCTGTTCGCTTGATGGCTGCACCGGGCGAGCTGGTTCCAGTTCCGCGAAGAGACTTTCCACCGAGACCCAGCTTCGCTTGTCTTCGGAGACCGTGTCAAAAATAGCCAGGTTGCCCCGGTCGCAGAGCTTGCGGATTTCAGTGACCGAAAACGGCCCCAGTACCTGCCCCTTGCGCCGGGCATACCACAATCGATTTGCCAGATGGTCGCCGCTCATCACGATCCCCTTGCAATTCTGGAAGTCGCCCGCACAAAACAGGGCTGCCCGGCCAGTAGCACATTCTCATTCACCGCACTGGCCCGCACGAAGATGCCACCCTGCAGCATGCCGATTTTCTGCAGCGACAGCCCCTTGCGGGAATCACGCACCAGCACAAAGACTTCGTGCTGATCCCAGACTTTGACCTGTCCCTGCACCAGCCACTGATCACTCTGACGATGCAGCCAGCCGATGGGCACCGGTGCGGAGACCAGTCGCGTCTGCTCCGCCTTCTCCAGTTCCTCCGCTTTCTCTACGAAGTCCTTCCAGACCAGCGGTGGATACTTCGTCAGGATCGAGACGGCGTTGGCCCGATGTTCCTCCAGCGACTTGCCCCCTTCGCTCGGATTCAGAAGCCAGTTCTCCGTGCCATTGGGCAGATGCTTGGCAGCGATGAAGTAGTCGATCTGCGTCGCTGCAGCCTGCTTGCCGATCCAGCTTGTCTTGGAAAGAGCCAGACAACATTCCTTGAGGAAGAAGACCTTGCCTACCGGATCGAGCTTCTCACTCTCCTGAATGGCAATGATCATGCGGGCCAGGCCGTTCCGCCAGGTCAGGTCGCTGGCTGTCAGCTTGGGTTTGATTTCGCTGTTCCAGAGCCGGGCCAGTTTCGCCTGCGGTGCCACCTCGCCGGGGTAGACGAAGTTGGCCAGGTTGATGCCATTGGGATTGACCGCGGGCTGGCTGTTCAAGCTGCGATAGTAGCGTACAGCTGTCTCCAGCCGATCCTGTCCGAACTTGTTTGCATAGGACTTGTAGTCCGCTTCGGAGAAGTAGTATGCCTCCGGCTTGCTGTTGGCATTGATGCTCTTCCGCATCACCAGGTAGGCATCCTTTACCCCCGGCAACTGGAAGTAGGCATCCAGCTTGCTTGCCGGCGAGCCTGCTTCCAGCACACACAGCGCCCGCATCCGCAACACGTCATAAGCTACCTGCCGGTTCTCCCGTTCTTCCTCGGGAAGCTGGGCAGCTTCGGGCATGATCCGAAGTGCTTCCTTCGCCGCAGCAGGTGTGGCGGCAAAAAGTTGATGCTGCAGCAATTTGATCGTCAGGCCCCACCGTTCCAGATGCATTTCCGGCTGTAGTGTCGTGGCGATATTCGTAAAATCGCGGGCCTGCGCCGAGCGTGGGTAATTCTTGATGAACTGGTTCAGCTTCTGAACGTACGAGGCGACACGCGAATCACTCTCAGCAAATGACTTGTCCAGCAGCGCCAGTTCCGCTGTTGCCTGGGTGCTCTGATCGAGTGCTGCCTTCTTCTCGTTCAGCTCTGCCTGCAGTGCCATCCGGTTCTTGCGCACTTCCAGTTTGTCCCACAGCTTTTCATCACTGGCACGGATCACCTTCCAGTCGGGATTCTCTTCCAGTGTGTCCAGCACCTTCAGGCGTTTTTCGATGTCACCCATCAACCTGGTGGCAGCTGCGCCATCGGTCTCCATCTTCTTGCTCACATCCTTCAGCAATTGCCCCAGCTCTGCCAGTTGCTGTTCCACCTCGCTGCGGCACTTCTCCTTCCAGATGTTGTGCCGGTTGCTGTGCTCCTTCTCGAGCGTCGCCAGTCGTTCCTTTTCTGTGGCGGAGCGCACGCGACTCCGCAATCGGCTGAAAAGGTCCGGACTGGCTTCCTTCTCCGAGAGCTTGCGGCTCTCTTCGAACATTGCCGCCACTTGTGTCTCGCGGGCCTGCTGGTCCTGCAGGAACTGGTTATACTCCGTGCGGAACCGCTCCACTTCGGCCCGCTCCCCCAGTTCCTCGCGGATGGCCGCAAACAGGGCATCCGTTTCCGCCGCATGTTCCTTCGTGATGTATTGTGCTTCCACGTAGCGCCGCTTGTTCTCTTCCAGTGCCGCCAGGCGAGCCGACAGCTTCGCCTGGTTCATGAAATAGACCGACGCCAGAATCACCGAAGTCAGCAGGATCAGCCCCAGCGTCACACTACCCGCCAGCACCATGTAGAATCGCCGGCGGCCCAGTTCCTCGCGCCGCTGCTTCACTTCCCGATACTGGCTCGTCAGCAGTTCATCAGGCTGCCCCACCACGTTCTGATATTCCTGCCAGGCTGCGACTAGTTCGGTGACCGAGGCACCTGACTGCAGCACTTTGACCATCTTCGCCCGGGCTGCTTCCTTCTGTGCTGTGCTCTCTCGCCGTTGCTGTTCTGCCTGCACCCATTGAAAGACTGCATTCACCTTCGTGTGAATGGGATCATTGCTCGAAAGATGAGCCGACTCCGCCTTCTCATGCCATGCCACCATCAGCTGGCTGGCCGTCGCAAAATCACGGGCCTGGTACGCCTGCAGACAGGGTTCCACCAGTTTCATCAGTACCTGTCGGCAGAGCGATTCCTCTGCCTTCCGCCGCTTGCTCTCAGCATTCTTGATCAGGTCCGCAGGCAGTTCGATCCGCCACTTTCCGTCGTTCAGTACATCAATCCGCTGCAGCAGGGCTTCTGGATCATTGTGTACATCAGGCTGGCTGAGAAAGCTCTGCAGCTGCTTGACCAGTTCTGTTTCCCAGGCGACCTGATCCTCTTTCCAGCTGGCATGGTTATCCGGATCACGCTCGATGATGTTGAGCAGCACATTCCTTCGCTCGACCAGCGGCGCACGGGCCAGGGCCAGCAGTCGATGTATCTTGAGCAGGTTGTCGAGTGATTCGACGCTTTCATAGGCACGGTTCAGCGCTTCTGCTGTCGACGTGGTGAGGGCGGGGACCGGCGGTATCTTGTCGTCGTGGGTATTGTTGTAGCTGGCAATTACCATCTCCAGCACATCCCGCTCGGGGATGTCCAGCGTGGTCACTACATCGAGCAGGTCCGGATCGATCCGTGCTGCGTGTACCGCCTCGGCATACAGGCCCTTCTGCAGAAACGACTCGATCTCCTGCAGCCGATCATTCGCCTGCTTCACCAGCGTGAAGAATTCGGCAATGACCTTGCGGTGCTCTTCCTGAATCACGGTGAGATCACCGCTCTTCAGAAACTCCCGCAGCCGAGTGACGATAGTCTTGTAGTTATTCATGGCTCAGTGGGGCAGGGTGGTTTAGGGAGTGAGTTGCCAGAGAAGGAACTGCAGCTTCTTCTTTCCGAGATCAAAATGGGCAATGACTTTAAGGTCTTTGAGAATGATGTGGTGGGGAGAGTTTTTCCTGGCCTCCCGTAGCAATCTGCTTTTCTCACGTTCATATTCATCAGCTGCTTTGTTAAAAGCTGCTTTGTCATCCTTATAGTCAGACTTCTGCGGTTCTTTGGGGACAGATCCTTCGTAATGAAGAGTAGCTTCGAAGTTGGCAACCTGAGGCTTCTCGAAGCGAAAGACTGGAGTCAATTTCACAAAACGGCGATAAGGCTCTGTGGCTTCGACCTTCTGCCCAGCCTCCGTCTTGATATCAATGCTCTCCAGTTTCCCCACCTGTAACGCCACATCGATCATGCCTCTAGCCTCGGTACCGAAACATTGCATGCGAGCAGTGATTTGATGTAAGAGTGGGTATGCATATTGCAACGCAACTGTTTCATTCTCGGCCTTGAGCGTGGTACTGGGTTTTATGATGGTCAGCTCAAGCGTTGCAGGCGGTTGATCGATCCGGTTATTGATCGCCTGAAAGCAATGTAATACCAAACCGCCATTTTCGGTTTCGCAGAGCAGGGGATACTCTTGCAGCATCTTGATGATCTCGTCCGTATCCTGCGGCCTCACTTCGTCCGCACCCAATGGTCGCATCACCAGACGTTGCTTGATGCTTACTATTTCCACCACATCGATCGGTTCGCCTGCGGCAGCTCTTTTCCTGAACTGCAGACTGCCTGCCGCATGCGTGATCAAAAAGTCCGATGCCTTGACCGCATGCTCATAGGGTGAATTGTTGAAGACGTTCTTGCCCAATAGGCGTATGAATTTGCATGTCTCCGCTTGGGGAGCCAACGGCCAGCCCACTTCTTCCCGCACAAGTTGCGGCATCAGCTGATGGTACTTCACCGGGATCAACGACGGGTCATTTGCCTTCGCATTATTCTTGGCTGGGGGAAGAGGTATGATCGGGTCTTTCGTTTTTGTGACAGGCCTCGTTTCTTCCAAAGACGGTAGCCTATCCTCTGCTGTCTGATTCATACTACCCTTGCCCGGCTCGACACCACCCTTTTTCGAAGGGGGCTTTTGCTGGTCGACTCCCTGCTGGTCTCCCCCTTTCTGAGGTATCTTGAGCTCATCTGCATTGTCCCCCGGCCCCGGGATCACAATGGGCGGTGCCCCTCGTTTATCTTCTGGCTGAGGCGGTTGCTGCTGATCAGCCATTTTTTTTCTGTCATTCGCCCGCATCGGCGGCGGGTTGTTTTCCTTCCAGCCCCATTGATCCTTCTCATCCTTCGCACCCTCGTTCTTTCCAGCTGCATTCGGCTGCTCGACCTTGCCTTTCTCCTCCGGCACCGGAGCCACCGGCTGCTTCATGTCCGTCGCCTGCGCTTGCACCGGCTTGTTCGAGAGCGACACCACCAGCGTGATTACCAGCCCGAGCACCAGCAGCAGCGCGAAGATGCCGCCAGCGATAAAGTAAGGCAGCTTGCTCCCTGCCGGCTTTTCCTCGTTGTCTTCTGCTGCATCTTTCTTGTACATCAACCGTTTTTCGTCAAACGTGATGTTTGACATAGGCCGACCGCCTGACTGTGTCGGCCTGGCTTTGGCTTTAGGTTTTGCCTTGGCTGCAGGCCGCAGTGTTGGTACTTCGTCTTCGTCATTCAGCGGAAGGGGTTCGATCGCTTCCTCGAGAGGTGGGGCTAGCTTGAACGGTGCTGATGAGGGTGATGCCGTCTTGGCCGCTGCCGGCTTCACTGGCTCACCGGTGCGGGCGAAGATCGCCCACGGCGTATCCGGAGCGGTGCCCGCATCGGCCAGGTCGATGATGCTCTGCTTGCGGGCCTTCGCCTGCTGGGCCTCCGGCGAATCGCGCAGCACGCCACGCCACAGACATTGGACATCCGATGACAGTCCCAAGTAGAACGTACTGAACGTCACCTGCCATTGCTTGTCTTTGGGCAGCAGGGCAATCGCTTCCTGAAACAGGGGAAGCAACTGGTCACCCAGATCAAAGATTACATACTGAGGCACCGTGGGCTGCTTGAGAAACGCCTCCGCCAGCACCCCGGCCCATCCTGCATCCCCCGTCTTGCGTTTCCATGCCTGGGCTACCGCTGGAGTGGTGCCGCCAGGGGTGGGCTGTCTGCCGACGCTCAGTTGCCGTGGCTCGCCTTCCCATTTCCGCTCCAGAAAGCGCGGTTGCTGTAATGCCCACGCTGGGTTCCCCATCGGACAATCGCCCAGAGGCATCGCCACGTGATGGGCAAACTTGTTCGTCCGGTTGGAATAGTCCAGCCCTGCATCGACAATGCTCGACAGCACCGAGTAGGGTTTGCCGCCAATCTGAATATGCACATGCTGCAGGCACACAGGATTGTGATGTGCCTGGGCATCAAAGGGCGAGAAGACATGCCGGTAACTGCTGAGGTTCTCCAGTTTTTCCCGGATGACATTGGGGCAGCCCTGCGTGATCGCGACCGTGCAGTATCCCACGCTGCCCGGCAGCAGGCCTTTGGGTACCGAGGTATACATCAATTCATAACTCATGACGAGCTCCCCTTCGACCGCGTCTTCAACATCAATTGCGGGGCATAGAGATGCAGGGCGTAGATGAGAGGAATCGTCACCCACTGTGGCTTGATATCACTCACCTTGATGGCTGCAATGTTCCGCGTGACGCCATCCTTTTCCCGCTGGGCGACTGTCGGCCGGTTGCCAAACGCACTCACCGGAATGTAAGTCACCTCTTCGCAGAAGTTCTCTGCTGCCAGGAGCAGATCGGGGCACAGGCTGCGGAGGTGTTCCTTCAGCTTCTGTGAAGTTGCCTTCACCCGGGCATGGTCCAGCCCCTTGAACTGGGCGATGACCTCTTCCCCCACCTTGACCGCCCGGGGCGGCAGCGTGGGCTCGTTCGCCATATCGATACCCAGGTGCTGGGCCCAGAGATCAGCCTTGGTGATGATGACAATCAGGTGCCGCTTGTGCTTTTGCTGCTGGCCCAGGCCCAGTTGCTTGCGGACTCGGCTGGCCGCCTCCTGCAACACCGTATCCTGCCGGTACCGCTGCGGCATGGAGGCGATGTCCTCGATCTGCTGCTCTTCCGCCGGGCTGTTCGCCTTCTTGTTCCATTCCTTCATGGCCCAGTCCCAGAACCGCTTGTCCTGCGAAGGATCAAAGAGGAAGAAGAGGAACTTGGACTTGGACAGATGCCGCGTCACCTGGTTGCTGACATTGTCATTCTCCGACCGGGCCAGGTAATGCTCGCCGGCGTTGTCGTACAGGCATAGGACCCGGCTGATGGTATTCCGGAGTGACTTGACCGCTGCATGCTGGCGCAGGGTCAGTTGAAACTGGAACGGCCGGGTGAAGTAGACCTCCTGGTCGCCAAAGCGTACCTGGTCGTACATGCTGGCAATGCCCGCCAGTTTGTCGTCGGTCTTCTTGATGAGATCGTTCAACAGAAATTCTTTGCCAGTCTCGCGGGTCAGGAAGAGCTTCTCTTCCAGCTCGATGAGGAAATGGTTGGCAGAAGGGTCGAGATCGCTGAACTGGAGGAAGTGATCACTAAATGCATTCTGCCTCATCTTGTGAATGAGCGTGGCCAGGTAATAGCTCTTGCCACAACTGGGCGTACCGATGATGGAACAGAAGATCGGGTCAATTTCCAGCAGGCCCCGATGGATGCCCAGGTGACAGTTGGGGCAGGCCAGCGAATCGCAGGAAAACCCCTTGGCATCGATGGCATTGCCCATCACATCGAACCGGCTGGGCAGGAAACGCAGTGCTTCGGAAAAGTCGCCTTTGCGGAGCTTGCGGTCGGTCTTCAGATCAACGTGGGCGGCGATCCACAGGATTTCCTCCGGCGGAAACTCGTGCCAGCAATGAGGACAGATCACTTGCTGCTGAATGCGATTTCGACGAGCGAGAGTATTCAGGAGTGCCATGCGCAGGTGGGTGCTCAGGGTGGGATGACACCACAGTCATACCATGCGGTATCGCAAAATTCAACTTCCAACAGAGATTTGCTTCTCGTCCTCTCCTCCCCTTTCAAAGGGGAGGTTGGGTGGGGTAGCACCCTGCAAGTGAATGCGCTCTTGCGAATCAGCCATTCACGGCTTTCGCATGATGTCCTGATTACGCAAGGAAGAAACCCCCTCCAACTCCCCCTTCGTAAGGGGGAGAGCCAGTCTTGACATCCACCTGACACTCCTGCAACATAAACTCAACAACCAAGGTGTCATACCCATGTCACTCGTTCATCTTCAGTGCAAGTACGAAAACAACTACCCGCCAGCCCGCGGCCCGGTACTTCTCCTGAGCTGCATGGATCTGAGGCTGACGGATAACATCGTCCAGTTCATGGAGCACGACAATCTCGTCAATCGGTACGACCACCTTATCTTCGCCGGCGCCTCGCTCGGCGCTCTCGGCGTGCCCGGCAAATCGAAGAAGTATGCCCACTGGAAACAGGCCTTCTTCGAGCACTTCGAAGCTGCTTATGAACTGCGGCAATTTACCGATGTCTACATCCTGGAACACCGCCACTGTGGCGCCTATCACAAGGTGTTTAAAATCACCGACGAGTTCGGCCCCTCCGACAAGGAACAGCAGGCAGAGATGAAACTCCACTATGAATATGCCCGTAAGCTGGAGAAAGAGATTGAGAAGTGGGCCAGGAAGAAGAAAGTCGAAATCCACGTCCGCAAGTTCCTCATGGACCTGCGGGGCAACGTGAAGATGCTGACAAAGAAATAGGCTTGGAGAGCTCAGGTAATTATCCGGTTGCCCTGTTCGAGGGCTGCATGTTCATGGCTCATCGCGGTCCTTCCCGCGCTTCCCCGGATAGCACAGATAGATACATACCACCATCACCAGTACCACTCCACCGATGAGATACACCAGCGTCAGATACCACGTTCCACTGAATGGCGTCAGCAGCCCGACCAGCAAGCAGATCACCCCGAAGATGATCACTACATCCGTGAGCGACAGTTCCCGTGGCTCTTCTACCATGGCCATGTTCCCCACTCACCCCTGTCGCCGCACCATCTCGTTGATCCAGATTGGTGCAAATGGCGAGGTGCAACCCTTCGAACACGGATAGTCCCGGTACACGCCCAGCGTCTCACCAATGGCAAGAGCCCGCGGACGAAGTGCAGGGTGGTTGATCCCAATCTCTGCCAGGCAGGCGTTCATCGTCCATTGGATGACTGGATCCGCTGTCGCCATCTCGCGCTCAATGCGATCCAGCAACCCGACGAGATCCAGCCCTTCGGGACTTTTCGCCACCCGTCCCGCCGTCAGCCGCCAGCCTGACCGTGCTGTCATCGGGTCATCCGTTGCCATCCACTTCTGGCGCAGTGCTTCCTTGTCAGCATGTTCCTTCACCACATAGGAATGCAGCCAGTCCGCCACCTCCGTATACGTCACCGACTTCACCAGCTTCTCTAACTCGCTGGCTGACAAACTCCCTGGCTTCATGATGAGGATGGCCACGAACTGGGCATCGATGTTTCCGGTCTTCCAAAGTTCCAGGGCCAGCTCATGATTGGTCTTGATCTTGTTGGCCACCACGCGAATGTCGCCACGCTTGACGCCGAATTGGTTCTTGCCCGCCCCGTTCTTGAGGTTGTGCTTGTGCATCGCCTCGTTGCCGAGGGCCTTGAGTTGTGCGAGCACTTTCGCAACAGTCATGGGTGGAGCCTTGGTGGCTGATGCCTTGGCTTTGGCAGGTGCCTTGGCGGTTTTTTTCGTCGTCTTCTTCGCTGTCGATGCTTTTGCCATGATGATCGCTGATGCACGAATGGGGTTATTCGCCCCATTGTAACGCCATCCCGATCAAGTGCAACGGTTGGGTTAACGTGCGATGGTATTCGTGGCACAGACATGGCTGTCTGTGTGCACAGACAAGAATGTCTGTGCCACCAACGCTTGATGGACTAGCCGATTTAGAAATAGGATTGGATTGTGCAACGAAGTATAATCCGGTCATGTCCCTCAATGCCATGTGCCTCACTCCCTGGCTGGTGCTTACACTCCTGGCAAGCGCCCAGGGACAGGATCCTGACGAACTCAGGCAGAAAACAAAAGCCTCCATTGCCGCCGGCGTGGCCTTCCTCAAGGAATCGCAGACCGTCGCAGGGACGTGGAAATTCCAGGGCAACGACTCACCCGACAATGAACTCGTCATCGGCGTATCCGCACTCTGCGGCCTGGCACTCCTGGAGAACCAGGTGCTCATGAATGATTCAAGTGTGCGGAAAGTCCACAAACTGGTGAAAGATGCTGTCAACAATGACATCCTGAAGTCAAACTTCAGTAACTGCATGGCACTGTTGTTCCTGAATCGCCTTCACAGGGAAGACATGAGAGTACAGGGGAATGTTGTAAAGCACGCAGATGCTAAGCTAGTTCTAAAGCTCGCCGAAAAAATCGTGACAGCACAAGGCAAGGATGGTCTCTGGGACAGAAACGGCATGGCTGGTAGTGACAACACCCAGCTGGCATTGATGTCGCTTTGGACTGCCCGCCGGTATGCTAACATTGCAACTCAAAAGCCCTTGAATGAGGCAATCGCTGCGTGCGAAAAGCGACTGCGTTCTTCTCAACAAATCAATGGGGGCTGGAGCCCGCACCCGAGCTTCTTCGGCATCGACATGAAGCCAACGGGTTCGATGACGTGTACGGGGCTACTCGGCATCGGATTGCATCTCGATGTTGCGAAGCAGAATGATCCAGGCGAAGCCATCAAGATTATGAATGAGGATCCGGCAGTGTCCAAAGCAAGGACATTCCTGGTAACAACGCTGAAACAGAACTTGTCTTCAAAAGAGGATGGCCCGGATCGCCAACGGACTTACTTCTTGTGGACGCTCGAACGCGTAGCCACACTATATAAATGGCGCAAGCTTGACGGTGTCGACTGGTTCGACGTAGGCTCACGATATCTACTTGCAAAACAAAGTCGCGATGGAAGGTGGTCCCTGGAAATGCAAGCGGGGGAGTTTGTGGATACGGCCTATGCATTGCTGTTCTTGCGGAAGTCGAACTCCCTGGAAATGCTGTCTGGGCCTTTTGTTCGTGATCCAGTACTCAAAAGCAAACCAGTGGGGCATCAAAATACAGCAACCCGGGCCAAAGAAGCCCTGGCCAAGCTGCTCGCCGCTCCCCCCGACAAGCAGGCAGAGATCCTGGAAGAGCTACAGAACACCAAAGGGTCTGAATTTACCGAAGCCTTGGTGGAAGCCATCAGGAAGCTGGAAACAGCAAAAAGCAAAGAAGCTGCACGCGAAGCTCTTGCGAGACGATTCCAACGCTTCACTGCCAGAGTGCTTACTGAATACATGCAAGACAATGATCGTGAACTACGCCTGGCTGCCGTGAAAGCCATCCGGTTCAAGCCCGACAGAGATTTGAAGAAGCACGTGATACTCTTGCAATTCGACATGGATCCCACAGTTGCCACCGCTGCCCTGGAAACCCTCAAAGCACTCAAGGAATAGCACTGCGGGTTGTACACGCCTCCACAGCACGCAAGGGATCACACAGCCCGATCCCGCTAATCAACGAAGAGCGTCCTCGCAGTCCGCGGCGCGAGCAAGGGCGGGGTCTGCAGTTTCAGCATGCCAGCCAAGGGAAAAGTGGCAGTTGCAACCGATGCGGAGCGAGTGAGAGGTTGCAAGATTGGGTTATAGGAGCGCAGGTCGTCGTGTCGTAAGGGATATCTTGTCGTTGCAAGTCGGCCCTTGCTTCGCATCGGGTTGCAGGCTTGAGGCAACGCTTTGTCTTGTTGTGGTTTTGCAGACCACGCCCTTGCTCGCGCCGCGGGCTGTAATGACACTCACCATCGCAAGTATGTCAAAGTGGGACCAGACCATGCCTGCCTATGCCTGGGTGCTCACCCGCTGGCTGTGTCTCGCACGAACCCCTACTTATCACCCGGTACATACTTCTTCAGCTCAGCTGTGATCTTGTTGCCTGCCACAGTCATCTCCTGCTTGATGATGCCCACCCCCTCGGCGTAATAGTTCGTAGCGATGATGTCCTGCCCTTGGACATTCATGCTGATTTCGACAGGAATCACCTTCTTGTAGCTGCCTGCCGCAACAGTAATATCTTCCGCAGCTTTCATGTCCAGCTTCACATCAATTGTCATACCCTGCAGATTGATCGTCTCGGTCCACTTCTGCACCTGAATGGGATACTTGAACGATAGCATCGGCTTGTCCAGCTTGAAGCTGCTGACCGAATGGCGATAGATGCCTTTCTCGTCGATGGAGAGTTCTTCGTTGATGTCCTGGCCATTCACCTTGGTCGTGACTGTTCCCTTGGTGACATTGCCCTGCTTGGAAGACTCGGTCACTTCCTGCACCAGGCTGATCGTCATCCCGTTGACGTTCACATCCGAATGCCACTGCGTCCCCTTGGCCAGCGGAAACATGTTCGGTATCTTCGCATCCTGCCGGACAACTTGCTCGTCTCTGGCAGAGACCACCCATGTCATCAGCAAGGCAATGACAGTAACTAGCATGTTCCTCTTCATGGCTATTCCCCAGTTAATGGCTGTGTAGATGCCGATTGAACTCCGTTATTGGATGACACGCATGGCTGCAAATCAATCGAATTATCAGCTTTATCATCAACATCACATTGAGCCATCACACAACATAATCCGGTAATACGAAGGGAATATGCGAGCTAGCACATCCAATTTCAGCACTTCCTATTTCATATTTGCTCAAGTTTCACATGCGGACTTGTCTACTGGTACATTGAGCACGCTCGATATATCCCGTACAGCCTGCATAGAGAAAACAGAATGGTCATAGTTGATACAACCGACAGCTGTATTCCCTCTCACCTCTTCCCAACAACGACGATAACAGGCACACCCCGGCTTCTCTGTTCAGGATGAACAGCGCATACGGTTTGTCATGGAGTACATGGATGTCGCGCAAATCTCTCGCCCTGGCGGGCCTGTCTACAGCTCTCTTGTCGTGCATCGGTACTCCTGCCGTTGCACAATCGACGGTGCCCCTGGTTTCCGTGTCGATGGCCGAAGACAAAGGAACTACGGTAGTCACGGCACCGGCCGAGGCACCCTGTACGGTTTGTACCCCCGAAGCTGCGACTGCACTCAACTTTGGCGGCCCCTGGCAGACACGTGCCAAGCTCACTGGCGACTGGGGTGGCTGGCGCAATGATCTCGCCAATTGCCACGGCATCACGTTTAATGGCAGCTTCACCCAGTTCTACCAGGGCGTGGAGAGTGGCGGTCGGGATAACAATTACTTCTACGGTGCCCGTCTCGATAACCTGATTAACATCGATGGCGAAAAAGCAGGGCTGATGAAAGGTTCGTTCATCAACCTCCATGCTGAAACGCTCTTCGGTCAATCCGCCAACTTTGCAGCAGGCACCGTGCTGCCTGTCAGCCAGGGGCAAATCTTCCCTGTGCCTAACGAAACTGTGACAGCCTTGACTGGGGTCAAGTATACCCAGTTCCTCTCGAAGAACTTCGCCGTGTTCGGTGGTAAACTCAACACGCTTGACGATTTTAATCAGCCTTATGCTAGCGGCCGTGGTGTCGATGCCTTCATGAATACTTCGATGTGTTTGCCCGTCGTTGTGGCGAGAACACTGCCTTACTCCACGCTGGGAGCAGGCTTCGTTGTCCTGAATGACAACCAGGAAGCCATCTTCTCCTTCGCAGCTCTCGATACCAACAACACTCCCACCAACACAGGGTTCCCCAACTTCCTGGATAATGGCGTCGTCCTCATGGCCCAGGCCACCCTGCCTGTCAACTTCAACGGCTTGCCAGGCCATCATAGTATTGGCGGTACTTACAGCACCGGGCAATATCGCTCCAATGATCGTAATGCCTATTTCGACCCGTATGAAGGGATCATCGACATCAGGCCGCAGGAACAGGGGTCCTGGTCGATCTTCTACATGTTCGATCAGGCCTTGTTTGCTGACTGCTGCAATCCCAAGCGTACCTGGGGTATCTTTGGCAACGTGGGACTCGCTGATGAAAACCCGAGCCCGATCCGCTGGGCCGGCAACATCGGCTTCGGCGGAGCCAGCCTGGCTACCAGCCGACAGCACGATACCTGGGGTGTCGGCTATTTCTACAATGGCCTGACTCAGAACATCAAGGATTTTGCTCCCCGCATTCTGCCCCTGAGCGACGAATCGGGAGTCGAAACCTTCTACAACCTCGGCATCACTCCCTACTGGCACTTCACCACCGATTTCCAGGTGATCATGCCCGGCAAGGAAAGGATTGACACCACGTTCGTCCTGGGCCTTCGCATGAAGCTCGACTTCTAAGCCCCACTTCACTCAAGACATGGTTGGCGTGTCACTCACGCCAGCCATGTTTTTGCTTTGATGACGACGAGATGATCACGTAATCGTTGAGCCATGGCGTACAGTAAGTCAGCCCATTACTTGCTGCCCTGTCCCACAATCCGTGATTTGAGCACGTCCTTGCTCACTACCTGCTGGTTATTCTGCTGCTCCGCGAAGACGTCATAGTCCTTGGGATTATCAATAAAGGGCAGCATCGATCTGACTTTACTGATGAGTTTGGCTTTCTGCACCTTGTGCATGCGGGTCAGGCCACCTGGATCGACATTGCCTTTGGAGAGGTCGAGCCCTTCAATCTCAAAGCGGGCGTCGACAATGTACTCCCGGGCTGTCGTCTGCATCGGGTGTATGTGCTTCTTGACCATGTTTTCCACATCCAGCTTCCACCCTAGCGCGCCGATGTCTTCGGCCAGGAAATTGATGATGTCACTGGTGTTGGTGCAGGCGACAAAGTAGCAACCCGTGAGCGGATGAGCTTCGAAGAGCTTGGGGGAAATCTCGATCTCGTTTGCATTCGACAGAATCTTGTTCGCCTTGTGCTTTTCGTAGTAGTCACGACCAACGAGGAAGATCTGGAGGCTGAGCACAGCCATTGCCGTAGCCAGGCCTTGTAGCGGTGTCACTACAGCACTGACGGTCGGGGCACCGTAGGCCGCTGCATCGGCAATGATGGCTGCTGCCTTCACGGTCGCATCCACCCCATAGATGCCAGCCAGCCGACCTGCCTGGTTGCGATCCCGTTCAATCATCCGTCGAATGGCTTCCGCCGCTGCAAAAGGATCGCCCTTGCCAAAGGCATCCAGGTGCTCGCCTGCCTTCACCCAGTCGTATTCCTTCTTGATCGCTACAGCAGTGTTCTTGATCGCCTTGGCACCGCTGGTGGCGACAGAAAGATACGGTGCAACTGCGCCGGCAATCTCGCCAATGAAGTTAGGTATCAGATCATTCAGCATCTTGAGAGCTTCCTGGATCACGTCCAGGGGAAACTCGCTGAGGATGTCTTGGATCAGCTCGCGAACCAGCTTCATGGCCTGCTCACGGATCGGCCCGGTTACTGCTGCTGAAGCAGCTGAGGCTGCTTTCCCAGCCTCGGCGTTGGCCTTGTCGATCTTCTTCTTCATGAAATAGGCTGTGCTGAGCAGTCCACCCTTGCGCATCACCATCTTCCTGTCTTTGAAGAGGCTGACGAGAGCTTCCTCACGAGCCTGCTTGATGGCCAGTTTCGCCTGATCTTCAGCCCAGATTTCCAGACCATAGAATGGCAGTTCAGCCAGATCCGCCAGTACAGAGGAAGCTTTCAGGTCAGGGACATTGAAGAGTTGACCGTCGAGGATTTCGATGGCTTTCTGCTTGTTCCGTTCGCTGGTTTTCCAGGCAGGCATCGCTGCTGCACCATCGTAGCCCTTGTACATCTTCCACTGGTGCAGCGCGAGCTTGAGCTTCTTCAAATTCTGGTCACTTTTCGACTGATGGTAAGTCTTGAGCGCTTTGTCGACACATCGGAGCTGTTTGCTGCGGATTTTAAACCGGACTTCGGTCAGCTGCATCCAGGTCTCGTACTGCATCACATAAGCCATGGTGAACTCCGATGAAATGGAGGGGCTGTGGATTCGGCAAAAGCTACATGGTGATCTATCAATGGCTGATTCTAAAGTCAGTACATGCAAATCGCAGGAATCCTGCGGACAGGCACTTCGCCGATATTGCTCTAGGTGACATGGTCTGACTGCGCCAGACCATGTCCATCACCGTTATTTCTGATACGATGCCACCAGTACGTCACTACTGAGCAGTCGCCCTCATGGAGTGACCACATGGAATGGCGATAAATTGGAGGATTCCTCATGCGACGCACCCTCGTTGCCCTGGCTGCCTGTGCCATCCTGGCACCCCTCGCTGCCCAGGAACCCAAGTCCACGACGGCGCCCACCGTCACCCCGAACACCACCGTCCGCACCGGCCATGCCTCCCGTGTCACCCGCCATGGCGGCGAGACGACCGTCGTCCAGACGACCGGCACTGTGACACCGGGCACCATCACCAGGACCACCACGGTCAATGGCGTCACTACCACCACGACCCTGAAACCGGTCTACAACCATCGTGGCCGCGTGACGGGCTATCGCGAAGTGGCCAGTCCCACCGCTACCAAGACCGAAGCGAAGACCACTACCACCGAGAACCCCGTCAAGCAGACCGGTAACACTGAGAAGTCGGTGGAAAAGACGGAGACTAAAACGGTGACCACCCCCACCACGGAACCAATGCCCGAACGCCACCGCGGCATTCTCTCCCGCATCTTCCGCCGATAAGTGGATGGGCAGACAAACTAACGACGGGGTGGAACCTGCCAAGGCTCCACCCCGTTCCCGTTGGTGGTTCAACCAACCAAATGTGAGCGCCCTCAAAGCCCGCAGCGCTAGCTAGCAAGGGCGGGGTCTGCAAAGGCAATATCTACATCGGAACAGCCCCACGCCTGCAACCCGATGCGAAGCGAGGGTGGGCTTGCAAGACCACAAAAACACTCACGATCTGACGACCCTGCTCGGATATTGGACACGCATACGCAACCAGCCAGCTATTTCCAAATGCGAATGGCGTACGGCCGCAATACAACATCCCGGTCATATCGCTTGGCTTCAGCAATGGTCAGGAACTTGGCCAACTCCTCAAAGGGAATATCCGTTCGCAGCAGCCACACACTCGTGTCTGCAAAACCTACGTAGAAAGCTTTCTGTTCAAGTTGAGTCGGCCCGATACCGCCCATCGCGCCAATCTTCTGGGGCATGCTGCGCACATTCAAGTCGCCACCGGGTTCCATCCAGTGAAACTGGCATGAATGGGCTTCAACCACAACGATGAGGTCCGTGGGCAAGTCTTTCATCAACCAGCGGTTGTTCTCATCGAATGCAGTTCCTGGCCCTTCGATGGCCACGAAGCGTGCCTTGTTCCCTGGTCGACTCTCGTCGATGTAGCTCAAGGGACTTCCCGCGTAGGCTCGATACGGCCTATCAAGGTAGCGCTTGTTAGCCTCGCTATCCCATGGCTTGTCGCGATGTGCATGCTGACCGTAGTAGCCAACTTGAACCGTGTCACCCAGCAAGAACGCAGCAGTAATGAAACGCCAACTGCTGAGTGCTTCTCCATTTACGTTCTTGACAGTCGTTGCTGGCAGATGGCGGTAATCGGTGTTGTAGTAGTGCAGATTATGCAGAATGCCTTGTAAATGAGCTGCCGTTTCCGATTGCATAGCTGCTACGCGTAAACGATGCACTGCGTACCAGACTAAGGCAATAGTAACGATGCAACCCATTCCAAGCAGTAGCCAAGTCTTCCTAGATGGTCGATGGTTGTGCATGTGGCCAAACGGAGTAAACAATATCTATGTTACGCTCAATCTATTATGTACTCCCAACAAACTCCCAACTTGTTGCACTCACCGCCAATTCCCTGCTTGCAGTTCCTCTTCACCAGCGATACCTTAGAAGAGGAGATTGTTCGCGCACAGGATGCACCCTTTGACGGCACCTTCCGCCTGGACTCTGGCCGAAGTGCAGCGGCACATCAAGGCGCTCTACGGCGCTAAGGATGCCTCCCGCGGCATTGAAGGCACCTTCATGTGGTTCATGGAGGAAGTGGGGGAACTCTCCGCTTCCCTGCGGGGCGATGCCAGGCATCCCCTCGCCGAGGAGTTTGCCGACGTCCTGGCCTGGCTGGCGACCCTGGCAAATGTTGCCGGCATCAATCTCACCGAGGCGCTGGCGAATAAATATGGTCAGGCCTGCCCCGGCTGCAACCAGGCCCCTTGTGCCTGCGTGGGCGAGAAACCCTAACTGCGAGTTCACATGCACTGGGCACGATACTCCCTTCTCCTAGTCAGCCTGCTCTATCCTGCCCTGGCGTCGGCGCAGCCTCAACGCGATGTCCCTCTTGACAAACAGGTGCAGATTACCGATGTCCGCGTCGGCTTCCCCGCCGCCGGCTTCGACCTCTATAAGGAAGGCAAATGGGTCCCAGTTGTTGTCACTGTCGGCCCTCACAAGGACTTGCCCAATCTCCAGCAATCCTTCACCGGCATCATTCAGGTCGAAACCAAGGATAGCGATGGCTGGAACACCCGCATCCTGAAGGACAATGTTGTCGTCACCCGTGAAGCAAACCGGGGCGTGTTTCAAAGCTACATCAAGGTCAGCGACAGCACCAGTCACAACGGCATACTCGTCCGTTTGCGTGGCAAGTACGGTGCCACCGAGATCAACCAGACTTTTGCCTATCCCCCTATCGAGCGCAGCCGCGGAACCAACCGTGCAGCTATTGAGCAGGATCAGCTCTTCGTTGTCAATATCGGTAATTCGCATGGCATTCGTGCTGCGGAAGACACCGCCACTGTCAACGACGAGAGCAACAGCTACTCCAGTCGCAACAACCCTCGGTTGATGTCCATTATTGGTGCCAGCCCCAACCAGTTGTTTGAACTGCCAGACCGCTGGTATGGCTACGAAAGTGTCGATGCTGTGGTGATCGCCACGGGTGGCAACTTTGGCAACAGCCTGGCACAGAAACTGGCTCGAGATGCTGTCCGTCGTGATGCCCTCGAACAGTGGGTGTTGCAAGGCGGGCATCTTGTCGTCAGCGTGGCTGACAATGCCAATGTGGTGGGAAGCTCTGCTGACTTCCCTCTGGAACCACTGTTGCCCGTGAAGATCGACCGTGGCGGAGCAGAGAAAGCCTCACGGCTCGATGGTCTCCGCGACTTCATCGTGCAGGGCGTACCCCAAAGTATGCGGAAAGCCAAGGGTGACATCCGCAGCCCGATCATGACCCGCAGTCGGCTCGATACCAAGCCCGGCGTCTTTGCCATGACTGCTTCGCTCGTCTCTGATGCCAGTAACTTCAAGCGGCCACTCATCGTTCGCAGTGCCTACGGTCTTGGCAAGATCACCGTCATCGGATTCGATACCAACACCGAGGCCTTCCAGAACTGGGAACACAAGGCTGATTTCTGGTCTGCCGTGTTCGAAGCCCGCACTATCACACCGCAGGTTAACCAGTACTATGGCCAGCAGCGGGACGATGCCTCGCTGGCCATGGCCAACAAGATCGAGGAGTTTGGCGATGTGCCCGTCATCTCGTTCGCCGTGGTGGCTCTGTTCATCGCCCTCTACATCCTGCTGATCGGCCCTGTCGATTACTTCGTGCTCAAGAAGGTCTTCAAGCGACTCGAATATACCTGGATCACGTTCCCGACCGTGGTGCTGCTGGTGAGCTTGGCTGCCTACTTCGGTGCCTATTACATCAAGGGCGACAAACTCCGCATCAATAAGGTCGACCTGATCGAAGTGGATCAGTCTCGCGAACGGGCTATGGGCACTACATGGCTCGCCATCTTCAGCCCGCGTCTGCAAAACTACAATGTCGAACTCGAACCGCAAGGCGTCATCAGTGGTGCTCCGACCATCTCTTGGCTGGGCCGATTTAGCTCCTACAGCGGCGCCCGCATGGTCGGCCAAAGCCAGGGTGGTCTCTTCGAACGCGATTACGACTACACTGCCAATGCTGATGGCCTGCGACAGCT
The DNA here is from genome assembly GCA_046350055.1 of Gemmatales bacterium. GTDB lineage: Bacteria > Planctomycetota > Planctomycetia > Gemmatales > HRBIN36 > JAEUIE01. The sequence continues at coordinate 3,843,469 of JAXMBC010000001.1, forward strand.
GCCTATTCAGGTCTGGTCGCAGAAGTCGCTGGAAGCCCGCTGGCTCGGTAATCTCGACAAAAACAAGCTGCCCATCGATAGTAAGCTCGTCAAGGAACGGCTCTATATCAAAGGAAGCCTGAAATCCAGGCTGCCGGGCAAACTCCTGGGTGCCAAGCTCTTCTACTCCGACAAAGTCTGGAATCTCGGCGACCTCGAGCCTGACAAGGATGTGAATCTCGAGTTCATCAGTCAGGGCTCGTCAGGCGTTATGACGGCTACCATTCTTGAAAGGCGTTTGACCGTTGCTGCTACTAGTTCCCAGCAGCCGGATTTCTCCAGCGATATCAGCAGCCTGATTTTCCAGAGCCGTTCGAACGAAGGCAACACCAAGGGCAGCGACTATCTCCGCTATCTCAACCAGAGCTGGCGACTGAAAGACTACGGCGAAGCTGTTCTGGTGGGCACCCTGGTCGATGACTATGGCGACGCGGTGAAGCTCAACCAGGGCGGCTCCCTCGGAACCAGACTCAAGTTGACCAATCCTGCCGGCGACAACCTCATCACCGGCACCATGCGTCACGCCGCCTACCTCCGCGTTTTCATCCCCGTGAAGGAAGGCACCGCGTCACCGCAGTAGGCGATACCAACCCGAAGCGTCAGCGAGGCCGGATATGCACCGCATGACGCATCCTCGCTTACGCTTCGGGCTAGTGTGTGATTGACTCAGCACTCAGGACTCAGCACTCAGGACTAAAAAATGATCGAGACCCGTGACCTGACGAAGATGTATGGCGAACTCTACGCGCTCAACCGGCTCAACCTCAAGCTGGAAAAGGGCGATGTCTACGGCTTCATCGGGCCCAATGGTGCTGGCAAAACCACTACCATGCGAATCCTGGCCACCCTGCTCACGCCCACCTTCGGCGAAGCCAACGTCTGTGGCTACTCCATCTACAAAAACGCTCAGGACATCCGCCGCTCTATCGGCTACATGCCCGACTTCTTCGGCGTCTACGACGATATGAAGGTCATCGAGTATCTCGAGTTCTTTGCCGCTGCCTACCGCATCAAAGGCCCCGCCCGCCGCAAGAAGTGCGAACAGGTGCTCGAACTGGTCGACCTCACATACAAGAAGGAAGCCCTCGTCACCAGCCTTTCCCGTGGTATGACCCAGCGTCTGGGGCTCGCCCGTGTGCTGCTCCATGAACCACTCGTGCTGCTTCTGGATGAGCCGGCCAGCGGTCTCGATCCCCGGGCCCGTATCGAGTTCCGCGGCCTGCTCAAAGAGCTGCGGAACATGGGCAAGACGATCATGATCTCCAGCCACATTCTCCCTGAACTTCGCGACATCTGTAACAAGATTGGCATCATCGAACGGGGCCAGTTGCTCTACGATGGCAGCGTCAACGATGCCCTCCGCCGCGTCAATCCTCAGCGTGTCTACATGGTGCGAGTCGCGGAACGTCCCGAGGAAGCCTTGAAACGCCTGGAAGGGCATCCCTCCATCAGCAAACTCGAAGAACGCAAGCTTGTTATTCCCGAAGAGAATATCGACACCATGCAGATCGTGGTGACCCTCGGTGAAGGCATCACCGACAGCAGCTTCATCCCTGAAGTCCTCCTCCCCGCCGGCTTCAAACTCCAGGCTCTAGAAGAAGAAGAGATCAACATCGAAACCGCCTTCATGCGATTGACCAAGGGCATCACGAATTAGTTGGTCTTGTCCCCCTCTACCGTTTGGGAGAGGGGCCAGGGGTAAAAGGGGGACCAGTTGTTCCCCTCTTGCCCGTCAGCCAGGCGTTGATACATGGACTGAATGCTACTCCTCCTCTGTCTCCTCCTTGCCGACAACACCTCCTGGCCTCACTGGCGGGGCCCCCACGCCAATGGCACCGCTCCCCACGCTCAGCCACCATTGACCTGGGATGGCCCGTCGGGCAGGAACATCCGCTGGAAAACGCCTCTCATCGGTCGAGGCAACGCCACCCCCATCGTCTGGAAAGATCAGATCTTCGTCGTCTCCGCTGAGAAGACAGACCGCGTCGCCAAACCGGAGGAAATGCAGAAGCTCCCCAGCGACCCTGGACGCATGACCAACCCGCCCAGGAACTTCTACCGTTTCCTGCTGACCAGCTACAACCGCCAGACTGGAGCTTTGCAGTGGCAGAAGACCGTTAATGAGGCACTACCCCACGAAGGCCACCACGAAACTCACGGCTACGCCGGTGGCAGTCCCACCACCGATGGCAAGCGGCTCTACGTCTCTTTCGGGTCCTTTGGTATATTCGCTTACGACTTCGAGGGTAACAAGCTCTGGGAAAGGCAACTCGGCAGGCTTCACACCCGCCGCGGCTGGGGTGAAGCAGTTACGCCTGTCTATTATGCTGGCAAGCTCCTTATCAACTGGGACCAGGAGAAGAACGCTGCCCTCTACTGTCTCGATGCTGAGACAGGCAAAACTATCTGGAAGGCCGACCGCGACGAAGTGACCACGTGGACCACACCACTCGTCACCGAGTATCAGGGCACAACCCAGGTGATCCTGAATGGCACCAGACGCATCCGCAGCCATGACCTGACCTCCGGCAAGGTACTCTGGTCCTGTTCCGGCATGACCGTCAATGCCATACCCTCGGTAATACGTCATGGCGATGCCGTCATCTCGATGAGCGGCTACCAGGGCAGCCACGCCGTCTCCATACCACTGAGTTCCACTGGCGATCTGGACAAAGAGGGTACCGTCCACTGGCGACACACGGCCGGTACTCCTTATGTGCCCTCAGGAATTGTCGTGGACAATCTGCTCTACTTCACCGCAGGCAACGGCAACGTATTGACTATCCTTGATGCCAGTACTGGTAAACCCGTGCTGCAGAATCATCGCCTCACTGGCACTCGCCAGTTCTACGCTTCCCCGATATTTGCCGCAGGCCGTCTCTACTTCACCGATCGTGATGGCACCACCGCTGTGCTGCAAGCAGGAGCTACTGGCAAAATCCTCGCTACCAATAAGCTGGGCGACGGCGTCGATGCCTCCCCCATTGCACTCGGTAAACAGCTTATTCTCCGCAGCGAACACCATCTCTGGTGTATCGAGGAAAAATAGCGTGGCTGCATTGGTAAAGACTTCGCACATTGCGTGCTTTGTTGTTCAGATTGAACCACCATAGAGAGGACGAGGCACGTGCCGGACCGCAAATCACGCGATTGCTAGACCTTACATTGCTTATGGCCTAATGTAGTTCCAAAGCTGATACAACATTGCAGTAGCATCCTGCAAGGCCGAGGGTACCAAACACTCAAAATTCCGATTATGCCAGCCTTACTCTTTAACGATGTTGTGTCCAACATGGCGACTCTGCATGGTCCATTTCCACACTTTCACTCAAGCAGCAACTCCCTGCATTATCCTGCCCCGGGGTGAGCGTCGATAGCACTATTACCAGGTATGACACCCAGAACGCTTTCCAACGGAGGGATCCTCATGCGTTCAGTCCTTATCGCCGCCATTGCCCTGCTGGGCCTGGCTGGCACTGCAGGCTCGGCGAGCGCACAGAGTCTCGCTCCTCGCTGCCCGCAGGGTTGCCCCACGTGTGGCCCCCAGTGGTCCAAGTACAGTGGCCACTGCTTTTACCCTGCCTGCCAGCGCCCCATACCTCCTGATCCCTGGGCCAAGCGATGTGGTCAGGGTGGCGGTGGCCAGGGCGAAGGCTTCCAGTGGAATCCCTACATCCGTAGCCCCCGCGATTTCTGGATGGTTCCACAACCATAGTCAGCAAGTCGAACACCAGAATAATACAACCAATGGTCACTCAGGCGATGCACGATGCATCGCCTGTCACCATTTGTACATTTCCAATCTCCGTTTCCACATATCATGGAAACATGCTTTTCGATTGGTTCAAGAACCGCCGGCGTCGCAGGCTTCAGCAACAGCCCTGGCCCCCGGACTGGCTAATGTCACTCCAGACCAGAGTACTACTGGGCCGGCGACTGCCCGCCTCCTTCCACGCCAAATGGAAGAACGATGCCCGGATTCTCATTGCAGAGAAGTTCTGGGAAGGCTGCAATGGCCTGACCGTTACCGACGAGATGAAAGTGGTGATCTGTCTGCAGGCGTCGTTTCTGCTGCTGGGACTGGAGCCGGCACAGCATGGTTTCTTTGATCGGGTTCCATCCATCCTGGTGTATCCGACTGCATTTCGTACGGCTAAACCAGATGATGCTTCCGATGAAGGTTTTGTACCGGATCAGGCAGCGGAAGGGCAAGCGGTCTATCGGGGCCCGGTGATCCTTGCGTGGGATGAAGTGCTGGACGATTCACTGCATCCCGAACATGGACATAATGTGGTCATCCACGAGTTCGCCCATCAGCTCGACTTCCTGGATAACAGTGTCGATGGTGTGCCACCGCTGGAGAACTTCCGCGACCGTGGCCGCTGGAAGGATGTGATGAATCAGGCGATGGAACTGCATCGCAATCGCATTGAACACAACCAGAGGCTCTTCTTTCCCCTGGCAGCTGGGGAAAGTGTCACCGAGTTCTTTGCCTATGCCAGCGAAGCGTTCTACTGCGACTCCCAGGCACTGAAATCACTCCACCCGGAGGTCTATGGCTTGCTGCAGGCTTATTATCGGATCGATCCCGGTTCATGGAATTAGGTTGCGTGCATCACCGCCCGCACTGCTTCCGCAAGGGTCTGATCCAGTTCCGCCGGTACCGAACGCAGATCCAGGAGTACCACACCATTCTCGATACGGCCCATGATCGCAGGCTCATGCATCCGCAGCATATGGGCAAGCGATTCATCGGAAAGATTCTCGCTTTGCAGGGCCAGGGCGACACTTTCCACCGCCCGATTGGGCAGCGAGCCACCGCCGACATAAGCCACGCTGGGCTGAACATGAACACTGAAGCCCGGTTCACTGCCCAGGTAACGAGCCAGCAGATAAGCTCGTTCCTGCAAGGACGCTAGCGGCGTCTCCAGCATGCGGAAGTGTGGAATGGTCTGTAGTGCTTCATCAGGCTTCAGGTAGAGCCGCAAGGTGGCTTCCAGTGCAGCAAGCGTCATTTTGTCCACCCGGAATGCTCGCATCAACGGGTCGCGTTCGATGCGACTGATCAACTCCTGCTTGCCTGCAATAATGCCACACTGCGGTCCGCCGAGTAGCTTGTCGCCACTGAACAGTACGAGACTAGCTCCCGCCAGCAGGCTATGTGAAGCCAGCGGCTCATCGGTCAGGCCCCAGGCTTTCATGTCAAATAACGCCCCGGAGCCGATGTCGTCAATGACAGGTAGCTGATGTTCCTGTCCCAGTTGGACCAGTTCCTCCAGCGACGGTGCTTCGGTATGACCGACAATACGGTAGTTACTGGCATGTACCCGCAAGAGCAGGGCAGTCTGGCTGGTGATGGCCCGGGCGTAATCGCTGAGCCTGGTAATGTTGGTGGATCCCACTTCAACCAGCCTGGCCCCGCTGGCCGCCATGATCTCGGGGATGCGAAAGCTGCCGCCGATTTCCACCAGCTCCCCACGGGAGACGATAACGTCCCTGCCCAGGGCCAGGGCACGCAGTATCAGTACCGTAGCAGCGGCATTGTTGTTGACAATAGTGGCTGACTCGCAGCCGAGCAGGCGGGTGAGCCAGCCGCGCACCGCTTCGGGACGGTGAGACCGCTTACCAGATTGCAGATCGAGTTCCAGATTGAGGTATCCCCGGGCTGCGGAAGCTGCTGCCTCCGCAGCGACTTCTGCCATCGGTGCCCGCCCCAGATTGGTATGCAACAGAATACCAGTGGCATTGATGACTGTCCTCAGCCGGGGCTTCAGGGCTTCCAGAATGCTTGCTCGAACCATGTTGGCAAGTACCTCAGGCTGCAGGCCAGCCATAACATCCTGTCCTTGCAACGCTGCCTGTCGCAGCAGGTTCATTTGCTCACGCAGTGAGTTTACCAGCAACTCGCGCGGATACTCTGCCAGCAGCGATGCAAAATCGTTGCTAGAGAGTACCTCATGAATTGCAGGAAAATCACGCAGCGCAGTTGGCATCGCTTTACTCAGACTCAGCACTAAGAAATCAGGACTGGGAAAGATATCGTAAATCACCATCACGTCGGGTGATACCCACGCGATCCAGATACTCGCAAAGGGGGACAGCAAACTTGCGGGTCGTGGCGAGGATGTCACGTATACCAGCAACCGTCAGCCCCTGCCCGCCGCGCAAGGCCGTTCGCACCAGTTCTTGCATAGTCTGCTCATGCTCGGCATGCAGGAAGATGCCCTCCGCAATCGGCATCAGATATCCTTCCGCCACGCAGACTTCCACAATGTCTTTCAGTGCTGCGGCATTCCCTGCTGCCTGCGGAGCGAAGCTGCTGATCTCGGGCGGCTGGAACCTGGCGTCCTTGAACGCCTCGATTATCTTTTCCTTGAGTTTCCGCTGGTTGGCCGAGAGCTTGGGTTTGTGGTCTGCCAGGGCGAGCCGTCTGGCATCACCCAGCAGCACCTTCTTCTGCAGCAGATCCTGGATGGCACACTGCACCAGTGCTTCGTCGCCGACATACGTCAGAGGAGTGAGCACCTTCTGGCGATCATGCGTCGAAAGGAGCGGTTGACTGGTATGCAGTTCCTGCAGAATCGCCTTGATTCGCTCCTGCAGTTCATAGACCACGTCGCGATGGAGAATGACTTGTCGGGACTGTATAGTCAGCGATTGCAGAATGCCTTGCGAGAGGCCAGATTGCAAGGCTGCGTCAGCTTCAGCTGGTGTGAGGCCTGCGCCACGAACCAGATCAGCCTGCGTCACTCCATGCCGGCCTCGAAACCAGGCGACTGTCATCGCCCGCTGCTGTAGATCACTCGTCGTCCATAACTGTTCCACCCGCTCCAGTAGTTCCAGGTGCCTTCGGCGAATCTTGTCAGGTGCTGGCTGTAACACCTGACCGCCACCTAGCGTCGACGATGCAGAGGGATCACGCACGACAAACGCCTGGCCATACACCGTCAGCACCGGTTCTTCCAGAAAGAGCTGAGCCAGGCACCACTGGCCGGGAGCCAGTTGATCGCAGTCAAGCAGCGAGACCGCCCCCAGCACTTCACAGGTACCCAGATGCAGCCGTAGCGGGGCGCGATGCTTCAGCGGCCGATCCAGCGCAGGAAGATTATAGAGCCGTACGGTGATGACCTTCGAAGGCACCAGGTAGCCCGGCGTGGCCAACTCCTGTCCGCGATTGACTTCTTCGAGCTTCACACCGGCGAGGTTCAGCGCAGCCCGCATCCCGCGGCTGATCTCCTCGACAGGTTGATCATGGTTCTGCATGCTCCGCACCCGCACCAGGTCGCCTGCAGGCAGCCAGGCGACTTCATCGCCGATTCGGAGCGTGCCCGAGGTAACCGAACCAGTAACCACCGTGCCATGGCCCTGCACGGTGAAGGCCCGATCGATGGCGAGGCGAAACCATGGATGGGTACGCTGATGCACCCGGGTCGCTGTCTCCTGAAGTGCTGCCTTGAGTGCTTCAATACCCAGCCCGGTGGTGGCAGAGGTGGCGATGATCGGTGCTTGCTCCAGGAATGTTCCTTGCACGAGTTCCCGTATTTCCAGTTCCACAACTTCACGGGTTGTCTCGTCGACCAGATCAGCCATGGTGATGGCAATAACACCGTGACGCAGGCCCAGCAGCTTGAGGATTTCCAGGTGTTCGATGGTCTGGGGTTTGATCGACTCTTTCGCGGATACGACGAGAAGTGCCAGGTCGATGCCTGTCGCCCCGGCGAGCATGTTCTTGATAAAGCGCTCATGCCCCGGCACATCGACAATACCCAGGCGGTAGTCGCCCAGGGTGAGGTGGGCAAAACCGATATCGATGGTGATGCCGCGGGCCTTCTCTTCAGGCAGCCGATCGCAGTCGATGCCAGTGAGAGCCCTCACGAGCGAGGTCTTACCGTGATCAATATGGCCAGCGGTGCCGAGGATGAGGTCGTGCATCTAAATTCAAGTATCCTTCTGCTGATCCATCTCTTCTCGGGCCTTCTGCTTCGCCTTCATCAGGCGGGCCGCAAAGTCATCTCCCGGCGCTGCTGCTGGTTCAGCGGGTTTCGCTGCTGGCTTAGCGGGTTTGCTTTCTGGCTTGTCTTCGACTGCCACGAAGTCTGTCGGTGCCTCAAATCGTCGTGTCGTTACTTCGCCGGTGACTACAGGCTGCTGTACTACCACACCGGCATCAGCCTTGCCCTTCTTGAGTCTGCCCAGGTACTCCTGCGATGATTCTGCCAGCTCCTTGGGCCCGCGCATCTCCTGCACCATCTTGCGAGTACGCTGGGCGACGATGGCTGGATCGACAGCAATGCGCCGCGTTGCAGCATCCAGTACCAGCATCACCGCTGCCGCAAAGAGCAACCAGTGCCACATGGGCTGTAGCCGGCGGGCATACCCTCCTTCATGCAGGAACAGGTTCTCCTTGCCAAACGTGGATTCGTCCAGCACCCGGCCTTCAGTTACTTTGGCAAGTTGCTCCATCAGGCCGGCGTTGTCCTCCACCGTGGCAAACTCAGGTGAATAGGGCACTGCCATCGCCCCGCGCCCCACAATCACAGAACGCATGCCGCCAGGGCCATCCTTGTCGGGTACCACCATGCTGGCTGCTACTGAATAGTTACCCGCCTGTGATGTCTCGACTGTGCCTTCATACACACCAGCCGAGACTGGCTCGAGGGTGATCTCCTTCGATTCGCTGCTGCCACTGGAACCAATGGTCGCCTTGATGTTACCTAACGGTTTTTTCGCCCGGGCTTCCCGGTCACGGTTATCGATGACCGTTACCCGCATTTTGCCATTCTCATAGCGCGATTGCAGCGAGATACCTGAATCATCCAGGTTCCGCATCGACCAATCGACGACCTTTGTCCAGAAGTCGCCATACAGGGGCTGCTGGTTACCTACCCACTCTCGCGACCATCCGGCATTGGTCCCCATGGCATCACTGGTGAAGGCGACCGACCGTCCCAAGCCATACTGCCATTGCGCATAGATGGGGTTATCATCTTCACCAGCCAGCGGGGCCTGGAGCAGTACCTGCACCAGGTTCGATTCCTTGCGGCTGGTGCGAACAAATCCATACAGGGTGGGGAATGCCTTCGTCCATTCCCGGAAAGGATCAGCCAACTCGCTGGTCAGGCGTGGCTGAAAGCCTTTCTCGTAAATGTAACTCTGGTTCAAGATGCGAGTCTCTTTGAGATAGATACTGGGCAGCTTCTTGGGGTCGTCGACTGCGTAGTGTCGGCCTCCCGTTGCTTTGCTAAGTTCGGCAAGCGCTGCCTGGGCAGCAGGGCCATGGGTGGTGATGCCGATTGTGGTCATCGTCACTCGAGCCTTCTTGTACTTGTCCAGCAGCGAGGTATCTGTCAGCAGGCCATGGTCGCCATCACTGATGAGTATAACGTGCTTGGTGGCGATACCTCGCTTCTCTTCTGTCAGCGAATCATAGGCCATCTTCATGCTGGGATCGAACTGGGGCATATCGCCAGGCTGCATGCTGCCCAGAGCACTGAGAATGCTGCTCCGGTTCTTGTCGTCGCCAATCTCCTGCAATGGCACATGCCAGATATGGCCATTATTGCCCCCTGCAACAATGCCATAGGCGTAGTAGAGAATTCCTACTTCATCGGTCGGGCTGAGCTTGCTGATGGCGAGCTTAGCAATTTCCTTCTGCCAGAAGTTGCCTTCCGACATTTCACTGGCATGCATGATGAGCGCCAGCCCACCTTTGGCCTGCACCTTTCGGGAACGCAAGGCACAATCGACTGGCATCGCTTCTTCCAGCGGTTCATTCTGCCAGCCACCTGCTCCGAAACTCTGCGGTCCACCGATGACCACCAGGCCTGTACCCTGATCCCTCACTGTCTTGCGGATCGCTTCCTGCTGGGCGCGAGGGACTGCATCCGAAGGCAGATTGAACAGAATGATGGTGTCGTAATTGGAGAGCGTAAGCCTGCCCTGGTCATCATCGGACGGAAGCATGTCAGCATTCCATTCATCGATCACCCGCTCGCCTTTGGGACCTGGCACACGCGTCAGCGCCTGCCGAAGGGGTACATGGGCATTCACCGACCTGTCCTGAACGACCAGGAGAATGCGACGGCCCGAGGCAGTGAGCATCACCGGTGCCCAGCTTTCATTGTTATCCTGTCGGTCGTTGGGTAACTTATCCGGAATAAAAGTGGCTTTGTAATTGATCAGCCCGGCACCCTGCCCGAAACGGGCAGGCCATTTCACAGACATGACATTGAGTCCTGGATCCAGCGTGTATCGCTGTTCAGCCTGGTCACTCTTTTCACCCATGGAACGGATGATGCGCAGCTTGCCCGGTACGGGGCGACCTGCATAATTGCGTGCCACTACCTTCAAGGGAATGTCCTGCCCCGGCCGCGATTCGCTGGGTACATCGATGCGATCAATCAGGATCTCATCTTCATATTTGTATTTCAGTGGTACCACATCTATCGGCACGCGATTGAGCTTCGCTGTACGGGCGTCTGCCTCGGCATCGCCCCGGTTCTCGTTGCCATCAGAAATGAGCAGTACCCGACGGGCTGTGCCTTCGGGAAAGGAAGCCAGAGCCAGGCGAATGGCGGAGCCAATGTCGGTATTATTGCGATCCAGTCCGCCACCAATTTCACGGATGTTCAGTTCGGGCACATCGCTGACGGGAAACTCCAGGCGAGGACGAGATGCAAAGCTGATTACGCCAACGCGATCCTGCACCTTGCTGCGTTCCCGGGTCGCCTGCTTGATCTGGTCGACAATCCGTTCCCAGCGGGCATCACGCACTGAGTTGGCTGCCAGCTCCTGCGGAATGCTGAACGAACGATCAACGACGACCAGCAGCGTCATGCCTTCTTCTTCCCGCACGGATGAGAGTTCTGCAAGGGCGAGGATAAGGCAAGTAAATAGGCCCATTCGAAGGAAGAGAACAATTACACGACGGAACTGTCCAAGGTTGCCCAGCACAGGCCAGGCATAAACGGCCAGCAGAGGTAGCATCGCTGTCAGCAGCAGCCACCAGGGCCTGGCCCAACCAAACTGCAGGGCATACCAACCCGAGCCGGCTACATAGGTTGCCAGGCCCAGCAACAGCAGGCTCATGAGTAACGCCACAATCCAGCGAGGCTTCATGTGTGCTCCTGCTATTTCCTGATCCGGGCATCCAGTTCTGCCAGCGTAAATCGCACCGAGAGAATGTACGGTTGCTCGCCTGCAGTCCAGTGTCCATACGTCGTGGTTACCACCGTACCATCGGGCAGCACTTCCACGCCGGGATAAGCACAATCCCACTTGTTGTGGTTATCCTTCAGCCTCGCTCGATACTGTCCCGACTTACCTGTGGCGAGATCGTCGTACCTCCCCACCCACACAACCCAGTCGCCCTTCGTCGGTGAATCGGCGGCCATGTCGCGGAAGGAAACAACGAGGCGACCATCCGGGGTGTACTTGGCCGTATGCCGGTCGCCAGTCAGGCTGCGAGGCAACTCCCTGGGAGCAGTCCATGTCTTTCCTTCATCCCGGCTGAAGATGATATGCGACTCCCTGGCCCGCTTGTTTTCACGCAGGAGCACAGCTATCTCCTTGCCATCGGGAGATCGAATCGCTCCCGGCTCGCACAGATGAACACTGCTCGATGCATAGATTATGCTCGGTTCTCCCCAAGAGAGGCCGCCGTCCGTGGATAGCGATTGATAGAGCGTCATCTCCGGACTGCGTTTCCCCACCTTGGTGAAGTAGCGTCCATCATCATGAAAGAGGGCCAGGTAATACCCCGGCTCCTGGAGAGCAATCACACTGCCCATCACCACAATGCCACCCCAGTCGCCGATAGGCTTCAGTGGCGACCATGACTTGCCATCATCTTCCGAGACAGCCAGCCGGGCTGGGTAGAGCCCGGAGAAAACTATCAGCCGCTTGATGCCCCTGGCATCTACGACCCGATGAATGGTTGGCGTTTCCAGTGAGGTTGACCAGTTCTCCGGGGTGGGCAGTCGCTCCGACCAGGTCTTTCCGCCATCGCTGCTCCGCTTGTAGACGATGGCGCCTTTGCCATGCCCCTTGGGATAGACCGTGAGAATTGTGTGGTTGTCTTCGAGAAGAACAGTGGTGGGGTGCCCCAGGTATTGCCCCTTCTCCCGGTCAACGATCACCTGTCGGGCGCTCTCCTGATCCAGATCGATAAGTGGCACCCCGGCGTACTGCGGTGGAAGTGGATCAGCGAAGAGGAGAAAAAGCAAACCCAGCATGTGCAGCACCCACACGAATATCAGATCTCTGTCAAGATAACATGACAGCCAGGCGAAGTCGAATGACTTTCACAGCTGAGACTGGCCTTGCTGGAATGTCCGGAATGTGAATACTCGCACCCATCGAAGGCAAGGGAGTGCCTCCATGCGTGGTCTGTGTCGTTTGCTGTGTGTTGCGCTGTTGTTGTGTTTGTGCCATGTGCTTCAACTTCAGTCTGCGGAACCTGTCCCTGATGTGGAGCCTGCCCGGGCGGCGAAACTCCGCGAGGTGCTGAGCAATGCCAACCAGTCGTTGCAGAAGCTCGAAAACTATCGCGTCAGGATGCGTCGCCGGGAACTGGTCAGTGGAAAGACCTTTCATGAAGACGTGGTCATGCTCACCATCCGTGCAACTCCCTTCGCCGTGCATGTCAAGTGCCTTCCAGGTTCCGAAAATGAAGGCCGCGAAGTGCTTTATGTGCCTGATCAGCAACAGGAAAACCTGAAAGTGCTTACTGGCAAGGGCGATGTTCTGGCTGGCATGCGGATGGATGTCGGGTTGAAATCGGACATGGTCACGGCCCACTGTCGCCGCGGGCTGAACGAAGCAGGCTTTGCCAATATCCTCCAGCGATTCCAGCTGGCGGTTGACCGCTATCTCTCCGGTCAGCATGGTGCCTCGTACTTTGAGCCTCTCGGGCTGCAGACCCGGGCCGAATCGCGTGCTCCCATGGAAGTAGTCATGCAGCGGATCGGTGCCAACGAAGAACCACTCCTGCCTCACGGAGGCACCCGATACTGGCACTTCAGTGCGGATGCTGACCTCGCCGAACGTCATCTTCCCACTCTCATCATCACCTTTGACGAGAAGGGACAGGAAGTGGAATACTACCTCCACGACCGCCTGCTTCCCAGAGTCAGTCTCGAATCCCAGGACTTCATCGCTGAGAAACTGTGGGGAAAGTAGTCTGAAAGAAGTTAGGAGCTAGGAGCTAGTAGTTAGAAACATGCGGGTCAGTATCATGAGGAATTGGCGAGGCCAGGAGAATCAAGACTCCTGGCTTCTCTCTTCTAGCTCCTAGATTCTTGCTTCTGATGACTGACTACTATTTTCCTCTTTTTCTTGTCTGCTGCCTGGGCCACGCCTTGATCTGGGTACGGGCTATCAACTGGATGCATGGCATTCAGTCACAGGCGGTCTGGACAGATCTGGTTCGCCTTGTCCTGCATTTCATTCTCAGCGGCCTGCCTTTACTCTGGTTCTGTCTAATCGGCTTCGACATGAAGGAGCCCTTCTGGCACGATTGGCCTCAGCCATGGGCCTGGTTTCTCACCGGTTATCTCTGGCTGATCGGCTGCCTCGGTATTGTGGGCTTCCCCATTGTCTGGCTTTTGTATGCACTTCGACCCATGCCCAAGGGTTGCAAGGTGATCAGTCGCGAAGCCTACAACGTTGGCAAGGCGCTGGGACGCAAGCCCTATGGTACCGGGCCCCGCGGATGGAAAGCCAAGCTGCCCGGCAACCAGGCTTTCGAGGTCGAACTGGTCGATCTCGAACTGGCGCTGCCCCGTCTGCCTGTTGCTCTCGATGGTTTGCGTATCCTGCATCTGAGCGACTTGCACTTCTGTGGCCGTCCAGGTCGGGCCTACTTTGAACGGGTGTTTCACTATTGCAGTCGACGTGAATGCGATGTCATGGTCATCACGGGCGATCTGGTGGATAGTGATGAACATTACCATTGGCTCAAACTGCTGCAGATGCTCCCCCCCGTTCCCAGGTGGGCAATCCTCGGCAATCACGATCTCTTGTATGATGCTGAGAAGATCCGCAACATGATGCGTGAACTGGGCTATCGCATCTTCAGCAGTGTAGCTGAACCGGTGGATATTCGCGGGGAATCCATTCTCCTCGCAGGCAATGAGGCTCTCTGGAACCCGGCTCTTCCTGACCTGCAGCCTTTTGCGCAGGATGAACGCTTCCGCCTGGCCCTGATTCACTCACCCGATCAATTCCACTGGGCGGTGAAGCATTGGTTTGACCTGGTTCTCGCTGGCCACAACCACGGCGGGCAAATCCGCCTGCCCGGCTTCGGCTCCATCTTCGTCCCCAGCAAATCCGGTCGCCGCTACGACATGGGCCTGCACCAGCAGGCTGGTACTCTCATGCATGTGAGCAAAGGCCTCAGCGGTGGCCACCCGGTACGCTACTTCTGCAGACCGGAGGTGACGTGGCTGACACTGAGGCGGATGTAGTGCTGTCGCACGTGCTCAGGTATGGGAGGGCGTGTCTCTTGCTGAGCTGCAGATCGAGCGTACATGCGAAGATCATGCATGATATAACGATGGCCTGGATGACTACTTTGCTACGCGTCGCCTCAGCACCTCGTCAACGATAGCTCCCAGCAAAAGAGCTACGCCAATCACTGTATACTGCAGCGTATCCGAGATACCCCACATGCGGGTGAAGTTGGGCAGAATCCACAGGATCATCGTTCCCATGATCACACCGAGGATATTGCCCTCGCCGCCGCGTAAACTCACACCACCCAGCACCGCGCCAGCAATGGCATAGAGTTCAAAAAAGTTGCCAGTATCGCTCGGCGTCGCTGCCTTGTATTCGGTCAAGTAAAGTACACTGAAAAAAGCGGCAAAGAGTGAGCATATGACGTAGGCAAGTATCTTATACGCGTCTACGCGTATACCACTGTAAAACGCTGTCTTTTCGTTAGCCCCGATGGCTTGCCAGTAGCGGCCATAGATGCTGAAATGCACAACCACGGCAAGTGCTGCTGCCATGACCAGAAAAATGACGAAAAACTTGGGTATGCCAAGAACGTCGCCGTCACGGAACCATTCGACGTAAAAACTGAAATTCCCTCCCAGCCCTTTGATTCCATCGTTGGCGATCCAGCGGGCCAGGCCCCGGTAGATGAACAAGCCGCAAAGTGTCACGACAAATGGTTGCAGTTTCAGCCGAGTCACCAGTAATCCATTCATCAGTCCAATAAGCATTCCCATGCCCAGTACTATCACAACTGCCAGGGTGGGGTCCCACTTCTTGTCGTTTATCAGGATCGCCAATGCCGTCGCACAGAAACCGACAACCGCACCAATCGAAAGGTCAATTCCACCGCTGATAATAAGCGGTGTCACGCCCAGACAGAGAATACCAAACAACCCGATTCGCTTCGCCAGGTTGACGTGATTCGCAGCACTGCCAGCAGTAGGATCAGCAAACAGCAGCGCTGCATACAGTATCCCCAAAAATACCGCCAGCCCCAACAGCTTCTTCATGATGCCCTCCGGCTGGCATCACGTCCCGTGGCCAGTTGCATGATCGCTTCTTCGTTCAATTCATCCCGGCGGAGTTCGCCTGCTACTGTGCTATCGTGCAGCACCACGACACGGTCACTGACGCCCAGCACCTCTTCCAGATCACTGGATATCATCAGGATCGCTACCCCTTGCTCCGCCAGTTGCCGCATGATCGCATAGATTTCCGCCTTCGCTCCTACATCCACACCTCGCGTCGGCTCATCGAGTATGAGCACTTTGGGAGTCTTCACCAGTCCCTTGGCCAGCACCACCTTCTGCTGATTACCACCACTGAGTACGCCTGCCGTCTGCAGGATGGAGGGCGTCTTGATAGCCAGTTCCTTCACCTTGTGCAGGCTCACCTGTTTTTCGGCCGACAGAGCGATCAAGCCAAGCTTCTGCCGCAGGGGCAGCGTGGCCAGGCTGATATTGTTGCGAATCGAATCCGCCAACAGCAGCCCCTGATGCCGACGGTCCTCCGGTACTAGAAACAGCCCCTCATTTAAAGCATGACGGGGATTCGCTGGAATATATCGCCTACCTTCCAGCTGCACACTGCCTGAAAGCATGGGGCGAATTCCAAAGAGGGTCTCAGCGCATTCGGTACGACCTGCTCCCACCAGCCCCGCTAGTCCGAGGATTTCACCTGATCGGACAGCGAACGATATGCCCTCAGCAGGCTGCTTGCTCAACCAACGCAGATTGCGCACTTCGAGCGATAACCCACTGGTTGACTTGGAAACATCACGCGGTGGCTGCGCCTTGATATTCCGCCCCACCATCAGCTTGATGAGGTTGTCCGGATTGATGTCGGCTTTGGCAAGTTCCCCGGAGTTTCGCCCGTCACGCAGCACCACAGCACGATCCGCCAGATATTCAATCTCTTTCAGACGATGGGAGATGTACAGGATGCTCACACCCTGACTCTTGAGATTGGCAATCACCTGATACAGTGTCTGGGTCTCGGTCTCCGTGAGGCTGCTGGTCGGCTCATCCATAATGAGCAGTTTCGATTCAAGGCCGAGCGCCCGGGCAATCTCGACCAGCTGCTGCTGCCCCACCGACAGGTTACCGACCAGGGTATGCGGCGACACGTGGAGTCCCACCATCTTCAGCAGTCGCTCAGCTTGCGGGTAGATATCACGCCGCAGAAGTCGCAATGGTCCACCCCACGTTACTTCCCGACCCAGAAAAATGCTCGCGGCCAGGTCAAGATTGTGAGCCAGGTTCAGTTCCTGATGGATCAGCACAATGCCCTGCTTCTCAGCACCCTGCACACCACTGAGAGGTAGAGGCTTGCCTTGCCATTGCAAATGGCCTGCGTCTGGCTTCTCCACCCCGGCAATGATCTTCATCAGTGTCGATTTGCCGGCACCATTCTCGCCAACGATGGCGACCAGTTCGCCAGGTAGGATGTGCAAGCTCACTTCCTGCAGCGCCTTGACGCCGGGGTACGATTTGCTGACCTGGCTGACTTCGAGCAGGGGAGAGGGTGCTGCCATTACTTGGTGGTGGGCTTGGGAGGAACTTCCAGATACTGGAAAAGGTCACGCAGATCCTGAACGGTCATGTTATTGGAGAGGCCCTCCGGCATCAGCGATTTCGTTGAAGTCTTCTGCTCCTCGATGTCAGCCTTGACCACCACTTCGATAATGGCGTTCTCGCGCTTGAGGCGTAGCGTGGTGGCGTCCTCTTCGACGAGGATGCCGGTGAGCAGTTTTCCGTTCTTCAGCACGATAGTGCGGGTGAAGTAGGGCGTGCCGACGACGCGGTTGGGATCGACGACGTTGGCGAGCAGATACTCGCGGGTACGCTCGGCACCATCCAGCACCGGGCCGACATCGTGTCCCTGGCCTTCGAACTTGTGACACTGCATGCAATGTTTGGTGAAGACAGCCTTGCCACGGGTGACATCGCCCTGCAGCGTAGGCAGTTCCTTGCGTAACTTGACGATGAGGGCGTCAAGTTCCGCCGGGCTGTCGCGGAAGGTGCCGTAGTGCTGGTCGAGTAGCTTGTTGAGTTCAGCATCGTTAAATTGACGAATGGCGAGGGCGACATTGTCGTTGAGATCGCTACGGGCAATAGTCTTCTTGCCTAGGGCCTGCAGCAACTCGCGAGCCCAGGGTTTGCGGCTGCGTAGCGTTGTGATCAACTCTGCCCGAAGTGCAGGAGAGTAGTCCTTCCACCCGGCCAGGATACGGCCCGGCACATCACCCTGACTGTACGAAGACAATCCCCGTGCCGCCGCGAGTTTCACCTCATCGCTGCCGGTAGAAGTGATCAGCGACAGCAGGATCGGCATAGCCTGCTGTTCTTTGAGCAGGGCCAGGTAGCGGATGGCTTCGAGTTTCTCGCTGCCATCGCCGGGTTGCTTCAGCAGGTCGAGGCTTTGAGCGACAGCAGCCGAATCGTAGAACGACGCCGAGAGCTTGAGTACCAACCGGTTGACGTCAGCGTTGTTCGTCGCTGTCAAGATGGTGCGGGTCTCCTTCCACGCTGCCACATCCTTCACCTGCCTGCCTTCGAGGGCGGTGGCAAGACCGCCGAGAGCCTGCTGTACCTTGGCGGCATCCTTGAGTTTGCTGATGAACTGCAGTGCCTGGGTAATCTGCTCCACCTTCCCCTCCGCCGCCATCCGCCGCATGACGCGAGGCAGCAGGTAGTTCACCACGATCGGCTGATTAGCGCTTTGCAACCAACTCAGGATCGGCTCGGAGCCTCGCTGCATCTCGCGCTCCAGAGCGAGCCAGAGGAGCTGGGGGATGACGGGGTCGTTGACCAACTGATGCTCAACTAACGCTTTCAACATCCCCCATACGCTGGTCTGCTTGGACCATTGAGCAAGGGAGGAGGCTGCTTCCCGGATCACCTGTGGTGAAGTCTCCTTCGCCAACATCTTGGTGATGGTCTCAAAGACTCGAGGCTGCTTCACTCCGGCATCGCTGAGGAACCGCAGTGACCAGGCACGGACCATGCTGTAGTCGCTTTGAAGCCCTGCATGAATAACCTCTGGGCACTGGCTCAGGATCGCTGAATGACTCTCCTGCCACGCCAGCCCCAGGTTCATCGCCTCCTCAGGAGTCTTGTTGCCATCAAGCGAGATGCTATGCATCGGGAAGAAGTGCGACCGTGCCGGCTTGGGTTTCTGTTTTTCCAGCGCCAGCCGATGTTGGGTTCGTATATGGAAGGGAGTCTCTTTCTGTGTCGGACTGCCTGGCGGCACGATGCGATAAATCCGCCCCCGCTCGTAGTCCCAGTCATCGGGCTTGGTCTGATGGCACGGGTTCTGGTCGTGCCAATCGCTTACCAGGATCGAACCGTCCGGGGCCCAGCGCAACTGAATGGGCCGGAAGTTCTTATCGCCCGAGACCAGGAAGTCGTCCGCCCGGCTCGCCGTGTAGGTCGAACCATTCGGTTTCAGCACGTTTCGCTTGATTGAGCAGCCGTGGATCGAACCGAAGATGACGCTGCTCTGCAAGTCCTTCGGCATATGAGGAGCATCAAGACAGAGCAGTCCGGCGTGGGCCCAGCCGCTCTCTTTGTGGAACGTGTGGTCGCTGATTTCCTTCAGTGCGCTGTAGGCATACGGATTATAGCTCGGCTTGCCGCCCTGTTTCTGGTAGATGCCGCCGGGGACGATATGGTAGAGGTGCGGAATCACGCAGGCGCAGATGAACCACTCGCCCTGACGGTTATAGTCCATGCCCCACGGGTTGCTCGTGCCTTCGGCAAAGACCTCGAACTTCTTCGTGCGCGGATGATACCGCCACACCCCGGCATCAAGGTCCAGCGGCGGATCATTCCCCGCCGCCTGCTTCACCTTGCTGATGGTGAACACGCCATGCAGGCCATAGAGCCAGCCATCCGGGCCCCAAGTGAAGGTGTTCAGCGTCTCGTGGGTGTCTTCGGAACCAAATCCACTGGCGACGATTTCGAACTTGTCGGCTTTGCCGTCGTTATCGGTGTCTTTCAGATGCCAGAGATAGGGTGGAGCACCGACAAAGCAGCCGCCGTGCCCCACTTCCAGTCCGCTGGCCATATCGAAGGCTCCGAGGCCCTTGGCCGCCCGCTCCGGTGTGACGGGGAAGTCCTTACCCTCAGCAAACACGGTGCGTTTGTCGGCTACGCCATCGCCATCGGTGTCTTCGAGGATGACGATGCGATCACGTGGCGCCTGGCCCTTGGGGGTGCGTTTGGGATACTCGAAACTTTCGACGATCCACACCCGGCCCTTCTCGTCGATGGCCATGGCGATGGGATTCGTCATCAACGGTTCGGAGGCGAATAGCTTTACGCTAAAGCCGGGCATGGGCTTCATTCGCTTGACCGTTTCCTCCGGGGCGAGGTACGGCTGACCCGAACTTTTGCGGTTGTCAAAGCCATACTCTTTCTGGGCAAAGCCTGTCAGCGGACAGCAACCAACGAGAGCCAGGACGATCCATCGCAACATATTCGAAACGCTCCGGTCAATGACAATAGGGAAATAGTACCCGATTTGACTGTGAGTGGTACAGGAAAAGATGTAACAACAAAAAAGCTCGCGTGAAGCACACACGAGCTTGAAGCTTTCTTGAGGACAGACTACTCGTCACTATCGTCGTCGTCATTACGATTGCGGTTCAGGTTCCGCAATTGCTTGCGCATCTGTTCCATATGCTTCTGCAACTCTTCAAAGCCAGGGTTGCCTTCGCCGAGCTGCTCCAATTGCTTTTCGAGCAGCTTCATCTGCTCTTCAAACTGCTTGTCAAATGCACCACCATTGAAACGGAACCCATTGAAATTGCCGAACTGGAAGTTATTGCCTTTGAAACTGCTCAGGAGCTTTTCCACCTGTGCCTTGTCTTCAGCAGGTACTTCCTTTAGCGACTTGAACTTCTTCTCGCCATCGTCAGTTTTGATGGTGATGCTGCTGGGTTCTGCTTTGCCAGCCGTCATCTTGCCGACGACAGTGATGGTCTTGCCTTCAACGGTGCTCTTGGCGGTGAACTGGTCGTTGTTCAACGTGATGGAGGTATTCCCACCCTGGCGGAAGAAGGCACGGTTGCCTGCGTTGGGGAAGAAGTCGTCCTTCTTCTTGTCGCGGAAGGCTTCCTTGACTTTCTCCTTGACCTTGGCTTCATCATTTTTGTTATCACCTTCTACGACCCATTCCTTCACCTTGGCCTTTTGCTCTTCGGCTGCAGCCTTGGCATCAGGCAGGGTGATGTCACGAAGGCGGATTTCCTTGCCCTTGCGGATCACGGTGGCAGTGTATTTGCCAGCCTTGAGCTCGCGTACTGCCTTGGTGAACGCAGCATGGTCGCGGGTGACAGGCTGATCAGCGAATTCGATCAGAATGTCATTCTTCTGGAATCCAGCCTTCTTCGCAGGTGTACCATCGACGACTTCCGTGACAAACAGACCACGGTCTTCGGCCAGTTCCACCTGTGACGCCACCAGTTCGGGAACCGCTTCCAGCATCAAGCCCAGACGAGGCTTGCTGGCTGCCTGTTGAGGAGCCGTCTTCACCAGTTGGGTGACTGTTGGTGCGGTTGACTTCGTGGTGAGAATCAGGTTGCCGGGAACTGTTTGTACAAGCGGTACATCAGTTAATTTGACAACGCGGTCCAGCTTGACATTGTCCTGGAGATCGTCTGGTTTCACCAGATCAATGACAACATTTTCCGGCTTGACGATGGTGACATCCTGCACCTTAGCAATATTGTTGAGGCGATCTGTAATGGTCACCTTGTCAGTGTCGGCAGGTGCTACTGGCGTGTACGTGACTCGGGTTGCCTTTTCTGCTGCAGGCAACTTGATGCCGTTGATCGTCATCTTCTTGCCTTTGCGGATGACCACGGCGCTGATGTTGCCTTCGGAAAGCTTGCTGACCATCTCGCGGAACTGCTCCTGGTTGCTGGTCACCTTCTTGCCGGCAAGTTCCACCAGGATATCGCTGGAACGCAGACCGTTGCCATTGTTCCAGGCTGGACTGGGCTCGATCACTTCCTGAATCATCAGGCCCTGGTTGTCATTCAGATCGAGGTGGCCTCGCAGGGTGGAATCAATATCGGCAACCACCACACCCAGGCGACCCTTGCTACTGGTCACGGCGGTACGGGTAGTTTCCGTGCGTTCGATTCGGCGACGAGATTCAGCCATCTTGAGGTCTTTAAGAGCCTTTTCCTTATCAGCTATGGCTGCTTCCAGCGCCTTGATGGCTGCATCTTTCTCTTTGCCGTCTTTGGCATCGGTCCAGCGTGCCAGTGCCTTTTCCTGTGCTGCTTTGGCCATCTTCTCCGCTGCCAGGGCATGATCTTTTGCCTTGGCTGCCTGGTCCTGAGCCAGTTTCATGTGTAACTGGTGAAGCTCGACATTTCGCTTCACATCGTCGGCAGCATTCTTTTTCAGTTCAAGGAGCCTGCCCTTGACCTCTTCCTGCCGTTCGCCCACTGCCCACAAGGCACCTGGGCCTTGCTCCTTCATGGCTTGCAGGGTCTTTTTCAGTTCTTCCAGTTGTTTACGTGTATCTCCATCGATCTGTCTGGGCAGCTTGTCCAGAGCTGCGTCCAGCCTCTTGAGTGCTTCGTCGATCTTGGCTTTATTGTTGTTGCTGAGTTCAAAACCACGCACAATCTTGGGCTTCTTTTCACCTTTCTCGTCGTCATCAGTGACGATCACAACATGGTGATTGCCGTCACCATCGATGATCTTGCCGTTGACTTTGACGGTGACCTTCTTGTCTGCTTTGCCGCCATCGTCGCCGACGACAACAACTTCCACTTCTTTCTTGTCGGGTTCATCAGCATACAGTTTGATGCCGGAAGTGCAGGCAGCCAGGGTGAGGAAGCTGGCCGCTGCTGTCAATGTCCACCAGCGAGGGGTGCTGCGTTCCAGCACGCTCCGTTGATGCAAAAGCATGTGTACTCTCCGATAGAGATCTGAGGGGTTTTCAAAAACACCCGCCGCCTGGCTGCTGGCCAGCGTAGGCCGGGAGGCAAGTGTTGTCAGGGAGACCAGGTATTGCGCATATTCCACAGCGTTCGTGAACTTGACAGCTGCCGCATCCGCCAGGTATTCCTGGGCCAGACGTACATGCCGTTTCATCCACCAGAACCAGGGAAGATGGAAGTACAGTGCACCGCCCAGCGCCAGGAGCATGCAGCCCCAGGCATCGCGGCGTCGAAGGTGGGTTAATTCGTGGGCCAGTATCCAGCGCAGTTTGTCTGGATCGCCCTCGTTACAGAAGCTGGGTGGAAGCAGAATGGTCGGCTTCCACAAGCCATAGCTGACGGGACCATGGACCAGGTTGTTCACACCGATGCGCGGTCGGCGGGCCGGGTTAGGTTCCAGTTCAGCCAGGGCACTATGAACATGTGCTGGAGCGGGACGGCGCTGACGCCAGTATCGCCACAGTCCGTAATAGCCTAACGTGCATCGGGCCAGAAGCAGCAGCACCAGACCGATATAGGCAATGCCAATCGTTCGCAGCGTCCAGCGGAACCATGCCGTTGATGTAAATGGGATCGCCAGTCCTTTGGTATCGCTGTCGTTTTGCCTCTCAGGTTGTTTGATCGTGTTGGCATCATCCTGTTGTGGCTGTGTTTTCTCAGCCGGAAGTGAATTGAGTAGAGTCAGAATGTCGATCTCAGGCAGGTCGCCGTCCTCCCAGTAGTCCTGTGCAGCTACCAGCACTTTTTGCAGTGCCTGCTCATCACGGGGAAGTGTGTCTTGAGCAGACTGATGACTATTCCCGAAGATGGCCTTTTGCGTGGCAGGGTGCTGGTCGAAACTCGGGATCGACCACCACGTAGGCAGTGCTGCGGGCAAGGCAACAAGTAATGCAGCCAGCAGGGAAAGTTCACCCAGACGCTGACGCTGAGCCGGCTGACGGGTAAGAAGCATCCACAGGCTGCCTACCAGGAGAATAATGCCACCGGCCAGGGTGGTGCGAAGAAGCCAGCCATCGACAGCATAGATGGAGTCGGGGACCGATGCTGCGAAAAGATGCTCTGCCATGATTCACCACTCCCTGGGGGGATCGCATTCAGACATGCCAACGACTACACGACGGCCTCACGTCCGGCGACGTTTGGCTTCGTTGATTAATTCCTGAATCCTCTCTAGTTCTTTCGCTGGAATCTTCTCGTTATTGAGTAATGTGGCCACCATTTCACTGGCAGCACCGTTGAATACCCGTTCTACGTAACCTGAAACGCTCTGTTCACGGGAGTATAGGGGGGTGTAGATGAAGGCCCGCCCGGAGACATGATGTTTTACCAGACCCTTGTCTTCCATGATCCGAAGCAGGGTTTGGACGGTGTTATACGCTAAGTCATCTTCCTGGGCTTCTGCCAGGATCTGATAAACCTCGCGAACCCCGGAGGGTCCGTTGTCCCACAGGGTTTTCAAGATTTCAAGTTCACGCGGTGTCGGCTGATTGGCAATCTGCACGGGGTGCTCCTCGCACGTCTCCTAATTGTTTAGGTATTAGACGCCTAAAGCCTTCGGATGTCAAGCTAACCTGCGGGTTTTCAGAAAGAATTCATATGAAGAAGAAGTCCGGAGCAAGAAGTTACTGGTTCCTGAAGCCATGCTCTCCGCTACGGCCTCGGCTCCACAATAAACGTTGGCACCGTAGAGCCGGTGCCTGCCGTCACATTCAATAAGTCCGATGCCGAGATGCGTGACAGGCAGCCGTCCATATATTCGCCGTGGCAGACAAACGGGTTGGTGTCCAACATGATGTCGCTGGTCTGCAGCTTGCCGTTGGCGATGTAGGGGAACGGCTCCTTCGGCAGATGCACCCGTTCCTGCACGATGTACGGCGTGGTGAGTGCATGCTGCACGGCTTGATCCCAGGTTGGTTGATCAACGGTCCAGCCAAGGACAATGCCCTTGCCGCCGTAGTCATCGTTGGGCTTGAGTACCAGCGCATCCTTGTTCTTGCTGATGAAGTCGATGAGGTCCACCGTCTTGCCTTCAGACTGGGTAGCCATCACCTTGACTGTTGC
The DNA here is from genome assembly GCA_046350055.1 of Gemmatales bacterium. GTDB lineage: Bacteria > Planctomycetota > Planctomycetia > Gemmatales > HRBIN36 > JAEUIE01. The sequence continues at coordinate 3,868,028 of JAXMBC010000001.1, forward strand.
TGGGCACGCTTTGCGTACCTTGGGCGTCGCAGTCTGCCGGCTGGCCACGATACGTGTCCACGGGATATGTTCATGCACCGTAGCCAGTTCTTCCGCTGTCAGCAAATGCGCATTGCGCTCATCGCTGAGCACGGCGAAACTTGCCTTCTTGTAAAGAATCTTGCAGCGGAAGGGGTTGATCATGCACACATGGCGGTTGCGCACCGCACGGATGACCGGGTGTTCCATGCCTCCCCGTTCAATGAGTTCCGTGATCAGCACTCGCTTGTATATCAGGTCAATGGGTTTGCCATCATTGGTGATGAGACGGTTACCCTGGTAGGTGACATCGCGGGGATCGATGATCACTACTTCCAGGCCATGGTGCTGGAACAGGTTCTGGTACAGCACAAACTCACTATACGTGGGGACTTCCTTCCAATCGAGAATGGCAATGCGTGGCAGTTCCTTGCGGCCGAGCCATTGCTGGTAAGCAGACAGCAACGATGACATCACGCCGTAGTGCGTCGGCATCGGGTAGACCTGGAATTTTCGCTGGAACTCCTGAAATGCAGGCAAGGCGAGGAACATTTGCGACAGCGAATAGTTGTACGCTGCCCCGGCTGGAGTTTCGGAGTTGTACTCGGTAAACCGCAGCTCATCATTGGAAACATAAAAGGAATCGAATCGCGACGTGGGAAAAGGATGGAAGCCCGGATCAAGCATGGCCAGCTCGTCTTCCTGGGGCGTGAGGCCAAACTGGGCACGGAAATCTGCATCAGCCAGTGCGGCTGCCTGTATCTTGTGGAAGGCGCTTAGCAGGATGCGAACCCTGCGTTGCAGAAAATGGTACTGGTCGGGGCTCAGGAACCGGGGCCGCAGTACCGTGCACATCATGCGGTCGCCAAAGAAAAGCTTGTGTTGCTGATGGTACTGATCCATCCGGCCCTGCGTTTCCAGCGCCAGAGATTCCGTCAGCATGTTCAGATAGTACTCGATGGCGGGCAATGACACGTCGCTCTCCCTGGGGGTGATGTTTGCAGTGTAACGTGACCAGCCAGGATATGCCACCGTTTTGCTTGTTGTTGCTTGCTATCGGAAGATTCTTGTTTATCTTGTGTTGAAGGCGTGCGCGATGTGATTCACATCATGGTACTGTCGCCTGCAGCATCCATTTGTACTTCCCGAATGAGTCAATCATGAAACGTCGTCTGTTCCTGGGCCTGGCCTGTTCTTCTCTGGCAATGTTTCTGAGTTGCTCCAAGTCGCCTTCCGGCACAGCTGTAGTGCCTAAGGGTGGCAGTGGCGAGCTCAAGATTACCTTCATCAGCAACAATGCTCATGAATTCTGGAAACTGGCGGAACTGGGCGTCAAACAGGCAGAGAAGGACCTCGGGGTGAAGACCGAGTTCCGCATGCCTGCCAAGGGCAGTGCCGATGAACAGCGGCAGATTATTGAAGACCTGATCACCCAGGGCTGCAAGCACTTTGCCGTGAGTCCCAATGATCCCGAAAACCAGGGCGAGTTCTATGATGCCAAAATCAAGGAAGGCATCTCGATCATTACGGTCGATAACGATCTGCTGGCCGGCAGCAAACGCCTGTGCTTCATCGGCACCTCGAACTTTGAAGCAGGCCGCTCCGCGGGAGAACTTGTCAAGAAGGCAGTGCCTGCCGGTGGCAAGGTGGTCATCTTCGTCGGTAAGCTCGACAACATGAATGCTCCCCAGCGACGCAATGGTGTCATTGCTGCTCTGGCAGGTCTGAAAACCAGTGCCGAGGCGGATGCCCTGGTGAAGAAGGGCTATCCTATCACAGCAGGACCGTACCAGATTCTGGATACGCTCACCGACAATGCCGAAATTCCCAAGTGCAAAGCCAATGCAGAAGACATGATGACCAAGCATCCCGATGTAGCCTGCATGGTGGGGCTATGGGCCTACAACGCTCCCCAGATCTTGCTGGCTGCCAAGGATCAGAAGCTGATGGGCAAGCTCAAGATTGTCAGTTTTGACGAGCAGAAGGAAACCCTCGACGCCATCCGTGCTGGCGAAATGGTAGGTACCATTGTCCAGCAACCCTACGAATTCGGCTACCAGAGCGTGAAGACACTGGCGACCATAGCCCAGGGCAAGAAGCCAGAAATCCCCGCTGACGGCAACATCTTTGTGCCACACAAGGTCATCGAAAAGGGCAATGTCGACGAGTTCGAGAAGAAGCTGAACGAACTGCGAGGGAAGAAATAGGCAAGAAGTTCATTACCGTGGCACGAGGTACACTCGTGCCAACCGGTCGTGCCAGCTTCGTCTGGGCCAGATCAGCGAGAACATGGCGCTGCCGGCCAGGTAGATCACTGCCAGCCACCAGGGTATCCAGTACACCCACAGGGGCCCCGTGGCGTTGCCCCAACCCTTACTTGCATCCTGAATCCACACCGATGCCAGGATCAATGTGAAGAAAGGCAACCAGATAATCAATGTGCGCCAGCCACAATGCAAGGGGCTGGCCCGCATGCCATTGGAGCGTTGCAGGTCGATTCCCATCAGCATCAGCGAAAGACCGCCCTGCGTGAACACCGACCAGATGACCCAGGCTACCAGCCAGAAACCGATCGTGATCGTTGCCAGTTGAAGTGCAGTGAATCGCTGAATCAGCGGTAGTTCCTCCTGCTCAATGGGCCGCGGGCTGAGGGCATGCTGCAACGCCAGATGCAATTCCTCATTGGCCAGCTTTTCAGCTTTGGCGGCATTCAGGCTCTTGGTGCTGGTCATCAATTCAACTGCTGCCAGTTGCGGGAGCATTGCTGCCAGGCTCATCTGGTTGCTGAGGATGTTCAGCCTGGTAGTGTCCTTCAGGTGTTGCTTCTTCATCCAGCCCTGGCAGGTCGCCATGAGGAAGCGATCGCGCTGCTCTTTGGAGATAAGACTCACTCCCGGCGCAGCCATGAGCTCCACGAAGGCTGTGCCTTGTATCAGCCGCCGTTCCTGCGGGTGAGAAGCAAGATATTCCTTGAATGCCGGCAGGTTCGTCGGATCGTTCATCCAGGCGATGCAGCGATCCGCGCGCCTGACCTGGTGTGTCAGTTGCAGATTGGGCTTGATTTCAGAGTAGTATCTGCCAATCACCAGAATGGCGAGCAGAATGGGACCAACGAGCAGACCATAGAGCAGCATATGCCCCAGGCGCATCATGGACGTGACTTCGGTAGGTCGATGCGCATTCTCGCGCAGTGCGTCTGCCACTTGCCGGGGCGTGGTGAAAGGCGGCTGGATCTTGCCAGTAAGCCTGTCGAGTATCGGCCGCTCGTACCAGGGCATGGGGCTGCGCAAACTGCGGTTCAGCGTGCCGGACGTGACTTTACCTTCCAGCATCAACTGTGCTGCTTCTTTCAGGAACTGCACCGAGCGTATATTGTCTGGCGCTTCTTCTGCGATGGCCGACGGCACCGATTCATGAAACCGGGCTCCGACCACCACGAGCTGGCCATCAGGTTGCAGCCAGAGCTGTTCCAGACTCAGGTCATCAGGAAAAGTATCATCGCTCATAGCCACTGCTAACTCATCGGCCAGTTGAATGAGAAGGTAGCGGGTGGTCGTCCACGAGAGCTTGCCTTCCAGCGACACCAGATGAGTCAGCGAGCACCCAGTAGAAGGAGCGATATAGGCATCCCAGTGATGGCTCAGCTTGGAACTCTTCTGCATCGCCACATCACCGCCACCGAGCCAGCGGAGCCGGGTCTTGCGGCTGATCTCACGTCGTGCTGCAGCAATCTTTCCTTCTTCCAGTGGCCGCATGACCAGCCAGACCTGTCGGCCCAGAATCAGATCCGTACCCACCAGGAAAATACGGTCATCGAGCACACGATGAATACCATCGATCGCATAGTTCCCGATGCGTGTGGGAATGCCGGGAGGCAGTGGTGCCGGCACCGAGGGGGGGACATACGGAAATCGAACCGGCTGATGCACATGTGGCACCTGCACGACGCAGGTCTTGCTCAGGATTTCGTGCAGCCCGCGGAAGCCACCCCGGGCACGCATCGAATCGATCAGCAAAAGCAGACCAATGCCATGAAAGAGCCACTTCCACCAGGCATTACCCGTAAGTGCAAGGGCAAGCATGCCCGGCAATGCCACAATGACAAAAAAGCCCAGGGCACGAAGCAGCAATTGCCTCCGTTTGGGCGGTTTGCCCGGTCGTGACCCTCCCACCTTCAAGTGCAGTAGCCATTTGCCGAAGCTGGCCCCGGCAACCACTTCCGTAGCCACGAAGTAGGCCAGCACGAGTATCCAGAAGCTGAAATCGACAGCAATTTCAACCAGTTCACTGCCATACTCGGCTGGATCCATCAGCTTGGGTATCAACTGATGCACCAGCATCACACCAGGTGCAAGCACCGCAGCGTCGATGATCGCAGCCCGGAAGCGTGTGCTTCGCGGTGCATTCTGCAGATAGCCGGGCAGAAATTGCAGCAGGGCTGCACGTAGATCAGCCAGGGTGGCAAAGCGGCTGTCTCGGTCCCGTTCCAGTCCTCGCAGGATGATGCGATCCAGTTCTAACGGTATATCCTGCCGGAGAGTGAGTAGACTCTGGGGATTCTCGCTCACAATCCGGGCAATGGTGGCTGTGTTGTCTCCCCCTTCAAACGGAGCTTGCCCGCTGAGGAGGAAGTAAAGCGTGGCTGATACCGAATAGACATCAGTGCGGAAGTCAACCACTTCACCCTTGATCTGCTCTGGTGATGCAAAGAGCGGCGTGCCGACAAAGACTCCCGTACGCGTGATGCCTTCCAGATTGACATGCTCCGGTGTCGTCGGTTGCTCTGCCGGCTTCTTGACGGATGACTCTGTGGTGGTGGGTAGCACCTTGGAGAGGCCGAAGTCGCCGATTTTGACGTGCCCATTGGTCAGCACGAAACAGTTGGAAGGCTTCACATCGCGGTGTATCACACCCAGTTGATGGGCAGCCTGCAAGCCATCAATCACGTCAAGTATCTTGCTGATGGCCTGGCCGATTTGCAGCGGTCCCTGCTGCGTTACGATGTCCTTGAGCGTCGCGCCCGGCATCATCTCCATCACAATATAAGGCCTGCCGTGGTCCTCATCCGCCTGGTAAACGAACACGCAGCGTGGATGGGTGATCAGGCTGGCCAGCTTGCCTTCCTGTCGGAATCGTTCGAGGTTTTCCGGGGAGGCGGCAATCTGTGGCTTGATGAGTTTGATGGCAACCGAGCGGCCGTTAATGGCGTCTTCCGCCTCATACACCGTGCCCATGCCGCCAGCGCCGATCTGGCGGAGCACTTTGTACCCGGCGATAGTGCCAGGCAGGCGATTGCCCACTCCGGCAAAGCTGATGATGCGATTGCTGGGAGGAAGTTCCGTCAGCCCCTGGGACTCTGTTGCGGGCTTGGGCTGATACGAATCAGTGTGAGGTAGCGACGTTTTGGCGAGAGGCTGACCGCAATAGGCGCAGAAAGACGGGCGATCCCCGTTGAATTCCAGGCCGCGATCACATTGCTCGCATGTCACTAGCATCAGGAGAGATCAACCTTACTGCTGGGCTGCTGCCACCACGGCAGCGAAATCCTCGGCCTTCAGACTGGCCCCGCCCACGAGGAGACCGTCAACATTGGGCTGAGCCATCAGGGTAGCTGCGTTGCCTGGGTTCACGCTGCCACCATATTGAATGATGGTCTTGTCCGCGACGACAGGACTGTATCGTGTGCTGAGCCACTGACGGATGAAGCGGTGCACTTCTTCCGCCTGATCGGGTGTGGCTACCACTCCTGTACCAATGGCCCAGACCGGTTCATACGCGATGACGAGTGTGGCGGGATCCAGGTTCACGCCATCCAGGCTGCCGGTGAGTTGAGACTCGACCACAGCTTCCGTCTTATTGGCCTGACGTTGATCCAGCGTCTCGCCAACACAGAGGATGACATTCAGCTTTGCCGCCAGTGCCGCCTTGACCTTTTTGTTGATAAAGGCATCGTTTTCGCCGATGACTAGACGTCGTTCACTGTGGCCCAGTAATGTCCAGCCGCATCCGACATCCAGGGCCATGGCGGCACTCACTTCGCCAGTGAATGCACCTTTGGCTTCAAAATAGATGTTCTGACTCACCAGGTGAATGGGAGAGCCGGCCAGGGCAGCCTTGACTGAACTCAGATAGGGAAACGCAGGCGAGACGCCGATGTTCACGTTCTTGACGCTGGCAGTTCGCTCCACCACACCCCGGGCCAGGGCTTCTGCTCCAGCCTTGTCGAGGTTCATCTTCCAGTTTCCAACAATGAAGGGCTTGCGCATAGTCTCTCTCGTTCGGGATTGATGTTATTAAACGGGCGGTAGGAAGAGATGCAAGCTGTACAGGGAAATAGTCGAAACGCCAGGAAATGCCTGCACACAAGACAATGCATCAAGACGTCAGATATGCTCCGATCAAGTCACCCATCTTTTGCGCAGCGCGTTTTGATTCGACCAGCACTTCCTCATGATGGGGAGGCGTTTCGGACAAGCCCGCAGCTACGTTAGTGATGCACGAAATCGCTATTGTCAGCATGTTTCGCTTGTAAGCCGCTTCCGCTTCCAGGGCTGTGGACATGCCGACTGCGGCACAGCCGAGGGTCTGTAGCATCCGGATCTCAGCTGGCGTTTCGTAACAGGGGCCGGTCAGACAGGCATACATTCCCTCTTCCAGTGGAATACCCAGCCTCGCTGCGACTGCCAGCATCTTGTCATTAAGCTGATAGTCGTACCAGATGGGGTCGCCCTTCTGCACACCCTTGGCCCACCAGCGTGGCTGGGTGCATTTCAGGTGATGTTGCAGCAGCATCAACGTGCCGGGAGTAAAGCCTTTCCGAATTCCTCCAGCAGCATTGGTAAGTATTAACCGCTGTACACCCAAATCAGCGGCCAGGCGAATAGGCGAGAGAGCAGCATCCCAGCCGTGTCCTTCGTAGTAGTGGATGCGGCCTGCGAAAAGTAGTACCGGCACCTGGTTCCAAAGGCCGTAGAGCAATTGGCCACGATGGCCCTGCACGCTGGAAGTGACAAGACCGGGGAGTTCGGCGTAATTCCACGTAGCCAATACTTCGAGACGGTCAGCTAATACGCTGAGCCCGGAGCCCAGGACTATGGCAGTGCGTGGGGGAGAAGAAGTCAGGGTTTGTTGCACATCAGAAAGCGAGTGCATATTTGTAGGGCACGCTGTGCGTGCCTCTCCAATGCAGATTAATTGTGCAACATGATAGATTGTCGTTAACTTGCGTATAAAAGCTGCAGAGAAATCTCACCATGGTGAGGCACGCAGAGCGTGCCCTGCCAAAGTAGATTTACAAAGTTCGCTGAACCTGCTCCACGCGGAAGGCTTCGATCACATCGCCCACTTTCACATCGTCAAAGCCGGCAATCTTGATGCCGCACTCGTAGCCTTCACGCACTTCGCGGGCATCATCCTTGTGACGCTTCAGCGAATCGAGCGTCGCGACACGGTCGGCGGGAGGATAGATCACTACGCCATCACGGATGAGGCGGATACGGGCGGAACGTTCGATCTGTCCGCTGGTCACATGGCAACCTGCTACAGTACCCACGCGGCTGATTTTGAACGAGTCACGTACCACGGCTCGACCCAGGTGAATCACTTCTTCCTTGGGCTTCAGTTTGCCTTCGAGTGCCAGTTTCAGCTCATCCGACAGTTTGTAAATGATGTCGTAGAGCTTGATCTGAATGCCCTTCTCATCAGCCATGCGGCGGGCATCGTCATCGGGAACCACGTTGAAGCCGATGATGAGCGTGTCTTCTGGTGATGCCAGGGCCAGTTGCACATCACTGTCGGTGATACCGCCGACCGCGGTGTGCAGGATCTTGATCTTCACTTCGTCGTGAGTGAGTTTCTCGAGATCCTTCTTGATGGCTTCGATGGATCCTTTGACGTCCGCTTTGAGAATGATCTTGAGTTCGGTAGCCTTAGCTTTGCCGAGGTCCTCCAGTCGGAAGGTGGATCGTTTGGCACTCAGGGCTTCGCGAATCTTCTGATGCCGTTCAGCAGCGATTTCACGTGCCTGGGCGATGTCTTCCACAACGTAGAACTTGTCGCTTGCTTCTGGAGCATCCTCGAGCCCGATGATCCGCACCGGGGTGGAGGGGCCAGCTTCGTCCAGCGTTTGCCCCAGGTCGCTGAGCATCTGGCGTACACGACCAAAGGTAGTGCCACAGAGGATCGTATCGCCCCTATGCAGCGTGCCATCCTGCACCAGGAAGTTGGCGACAACGCCTTCGTCGCCATTGACGCGGGCTTCCAGGCAGGTGCCGGTGGCTGGGCGTGAGGGATCAGCCTTGAGATCTTTGAGCTCCGCGACGAGCAGAATCATGTCGAGGAGTTCGTTGATGCCTCGAGAGCGATCCTTGGTTGCTACTGTCTCGATAAACGGCGTATCGCCACCCATGTCATCAGGAATCAGTTCCCGTGAATAGAGCTGCTGGCGTGTGCGGTTCAGGTTGGCATTGGGCAGATCGACCTTATTGATGGCCACGATGATGGGGACACCGGCAGCCTTGGCATGGCTGATGGCTTCCTCGGTCTGCGGCATGATGCCGTCATCGGCTGCAACCACGAGCACCACGATATCGGTGACATTCGCGCCACGTGCCCGCATCTGCGTAAAGGCAGCGTGGCCAGGCGTATCCAGGAACGTGATGTCCTTGTCAGCGTGTCGAACTTTCCAGGCACGAATGTGCTGGGTGATGCCACCTGCTTCGCTAGCCACCACATTGCTCTCGCGGATGCGGTCGAGCAAGCTGGTTTTGCCGTGATCGACGTGACCCATGACTGTGACGATGGGCGGACGATGAATCAGCGCAGATTCTTCGGTCTTCTTGTTGAACTCGGCCAGCACTGCTTCTTCTGCAGCCTGTTCCTTGATGATGCGGATTTCAATGCCCAGTTCGATGGCAAGTTCTTCCGCCACCGCTTCGTCGATGCCGGAATTAATGGTCACCATGATACCCTTGGCAACCAGCTTCTGCTGGACATCCTTGGCCTTGATGCCGAGCGCCTCGGAGAGGGATCGGACAGTAATAGGCACTTCTACATCAATGACCGTACCCTTGCGGGGCAGGGTGCCCTGACGGGGAGCACGATGCACACGATGAAGTCGCGATGGCGCAGGGCCTTCGTCATCGTCCAGCAACTGGGTCAGCTTGCGAATATCGTCTTCACGGGCCCGTGCACGGATCGAACGCTTCTTGTGACGCTCTTCGCGGCCTTTCACCAGGCCGGGACGCAGCTTGTCATCTTCCTCGTCGGAGATGTCGTCGACTTCGCCACTCTTGCGTGCCTTGGCCTTATCCTCGAGGTGCTTTTCCTCGATCTTGCGAATGATGTCCTTTGCTGTTACCGGACCCTTGGTCGTGTTTATGCCGGCCAGCATGTCGGGCGTCAGCTTGACCGAGGGCTTCATCACCCCGGGCTGGCTGGACGGTGCAACAGGTGCAGCACCTGGCATGACAATCTTGCGGCGCTGTTGTGCATTGGGCGGGGAGTAGGACGTCGTGGGACGAGCCCGATCCACTGCGGAACGACGTTCGCCTCCCTGACCCGGGGCCTGCCCGGAACTGCCTCCCGCGGGAGTGATGGAAGGTGGACGATTCGTTGTATTTTGTGCAAGGGGCCTGACGGGTGCGATGGGCCGTGGCGGAGTGACAGGCTGCTGTCGTATCGGTGCTGGCGGAGCAACTGGCTTGGCTGTAACCGGTGCAACTGGTGGTGCAGCCGTCTCTGCAGCGGGTGCGGGCGGTGCGACTTCAACAGGAGCAGCTACTGGAGCTGGCTTGGTTTGATGCTGTTGTGCTGCGGGAGGCGGCGTCGCAGGCTGCATCGGCGGACGCGGACGCTGCGCACGCATCGTATTCAGATTACGCACCTGACTCTTGAAGTCAGATGGGAGCAGCGTGACCTTGGGTGCCGGTGGTTCTTCTGCCTTGACAGGTTCTTCTGCTACAGGCTCAGGTTCAAGGACCTGATCTTCAACCACAGGCTCTTCGATCACGGGTCGGGTTGGACCCATTTTCGGCGCCAGTGTCGGGGGCTTGGCAGCGATTGGCTGCTTGAGCATGGCAGGCGGCGGTGGCGCCACGGCAGGGGCCGGAGCCGCTTTCTGTTTGAGCGCCTTCTTGATGATCTCTATCTGATCGAGATCGACACTGCTGAGCTGACTGCGTACTTTGTCGAAGCCCGCGGTATTGCAGATTTCCAGCAAGATAGCCGTGTCAACATCCAAATCCTTGGCGAGTTGATAAATACGTACCTTGGCATCCTTCGTCGTCGTCAAGCCATCACCCCTGTAGGTCTTCACTGCTCACATAGGCCCGTCTCCCTGCGGTCTTGGCCTGCATTGGGAAGATTCATGACCCCATCGACCGCCCATGCACATGAGCGTTCAGAACGGTGGGGTTTCTTCACACTGAGCTAGAAATAGTGTAATAGACGCAAAGGTCGAAGGAAAGCCCACTTGTCAGTGAATTCCAGTACAGCACAGGGAAAGAGCCATGGGCGTTCGTCTGATCCACCCATGGCTATTCACAAAAATCCGCTCTGCTGCACCAGTTGGTTAGCTCTTTTCACTACGCTGTTGGGGTTTTCTCTGCTTCCGGCTCTGCAGCAACAGGTTCAGCTTCTACTTCCTTCGTGCCCGCTTCTGCCGCAGGTATTTCAGCTACAGCAGTAGTCTCAGTTTCTGTGGCGGGCGTTTCTTCGGGTGCCGTAGCGTCGGCTGGTGTTGTTTCGCCCTCGCTTTTGCTTTCGGCTGCCTCAGGAGCAGTCTCTGCACTGGCTTCAGTCTCCTTGGCTTCTTCCGGTTCGTTACCGATGTTCTCCAGAGCTTCCGAAGCTTCTTCAGCGAAGTTGATGATGTTAATTGCTTCCTCTTCGGTCACACCCAGCATTTCTGCCAGGTCCGCCGTTTCCTGGAAGGTCAGATCGTCGTATGACAGGAAGCCTTCGGAAATGAGCACTTCGACCATGTCGTCCGTCATACCGGGGATGATCTTGAAGTAGCCTTCGGCCTTCTCGATGCTTTCCGAGAGTTCGTCCTCGGTCATGATCTCCATATCCCAGCCGACCAGCTTGGAAGCCAGGCGAACATTCTGCCCACGTCGACCGATGGCGAGCGAAAGCTGATCTTCACCCACCAGCACGATGGCACGGCCCAGCTTGGTGTAAAGAAACACTTCGGTGATGTTGGCAGGTTGCAGCGCATTGGGAATCATGACCTGCAACGAGTCGTTCCAGCGGACGATATCGATGCGCTCGCCACCCAGTTCATCCACAATGTTCTTGATGCGGCTGCCTCGCACACCTACACAGGCGCCAACCGCATCCACTTTGCTGTCAATACTGCTGGCGGAGATCTTGGTGCGGTAGCCTGCTTCGCGTGCAATGGCCCGGATCTGGATGGTGCGGTCGGCGATCTCTGGGATTTCCTGCTCGAACAGGCGACGCACGAAATCAGGGTGAGTACGCGAAAGCACGATGCGAACCCGGTTGCCCATCTTTCGGACTTCGAGGATGATGGCTTTGATTCGCTGGCCTACGTGAGGTGTTTCACCGGGAATCATTTCCGAGCGGGGCAGGAACGCTTCACTTTTGCCCAGGCTCAGGATGGCGGAACCACCCTCGATGCGTTGCACGGTGCCGATGACGAGTTCACCCTTGCGTTCGCCGTAATCGCGGAAGACCACATTGGACTCCGCTTCGCGAATCTTCTGAATGAAGACCTGCTTGGCTACCTGGGCAGCAATACGTCCCAGAATCGCAGGTTCGATTTCGACACCAGCCTTGGTGGCCGTCATGATGCCGGTGCCCCGGTCAATGCTGACAACAATATCATCCTCTTCCTGATCGATGATGCCGTAGTGTTTGCGGGCGGCCAGGTGCATGCCTTGTTCGATGCCTTCAAAGATCATGTCTTTGGGGATGCCTTTATCCCGGTGCATGGCATCAACAATGCGAAGTATTTCTGGGCCGTTCATGGTTTACTCGAATCAGGGGTATCAGGTTGTACGGAACAGTCGCTGTCCAACACGATGAGTTGATCAGCCACAGCGTGAGCTTCTTCCAGATCATGAGTGACCCAGATGACGGTGGACTGCCAGCGACGGAAGCACTCGACAAGTCGGGTGCGAAGGCGGCGGGCCAGGGCCAGGTCGAGATGTGCGAGAGGCTCGTCCAACAAAAAAACCGCCGGGCGGCGGATGAGACACCTCCCCAGCGCGACTCGGTGCTGCTGACCTCCGGAAAGTGCCGAAGGGAGTCGCTTGAGGTATGGTTCCAATTCCAGGAGTGGAATGGCTTCGTCCAGCCGCTGGCGGAGTTCGGAAGGTTCCGTTCTCGCCCACCAGAGCTTACGGAGGTGATTATAGTGGAGACGCCAGCCAATCGCCAGATTTTCCCGCACATTCATATGCGGCACCAGCACAGGTTGCTGGAACACGATGCCGGTAGCCTGGCGGTGCTCTCGCAGCGAGACAGGCCAGGTGATGCTGCCGCTATCTGCTGTTTCCAGCCCCGCCAGCAGCCGGAGAAGTGTCGTCTTGCCTGAGCCAGAGCGGCCGCAAATCACCGCTATCTTGCCTGTCTCGAACGTATACTGGAAACGCAACACTTCATCGGTCGGAAACTGTTTCTCGGCATTTATCTGAATCATGCCAGGAATCTCACGAACGCCAGCGGGTGTTTTCGAATCCATCGCCCACAGCCTGGCAATCACGGCCGTGGCATCTCAAACAGCTCGTTCGTCTTGCAGTACCAGTTGCCTCCCATACGCCCGATGGTCTGCAGTTTGGCTGGATCGACTTTGCCATCCGCACCAATCACACGGTCATCGATGTGGAAAGCCAGGATCTCCCCAATGACCAGGTTGCCACTCATCGGGCCGTCACCCACACTGATCACCTGCATCACCCGCCCTTCCATATGAGCAGGCGATGCTTTCACCCGGGGAGGCCTGACCTTGTTGGACGGGATCAACTCCAGCCCCAGCATGTCAGCCTCACTTTCATAGCGAGGCAACTCCTTGGCACTCCGGTTCACTACATCTGCAAGGGACAAGACGGATGAATTGATGACAAACTCCGGCACCTCTTCCAGGTTGAGTAGAGTGTCTTTCTTGCTCAGGGCACGTTTATTCGATGTTGAGAAGACCACGACCGGAGGATTCGATCCAAACGTATTAAAGAAACTGAAGGGCGCCAGATTGACTCGCCCTTCCTTGTCGATGGTTGTGATCCAGGCAATCGGCCGCGGTGTCACAATGCCAACCAGTGCCTGATATACGTCCAGGACGCTTGTCGTCGCTACATCCAGATACATTTAATCCAGCCAGCTGAAGGGGTATTTGGGATCGTCCAGCTCCATGGCTTGACGAGTCAGTTTCAGGGGATGATGGGTATCCACCATCACTGCTAACTCATCAGTACGGATTACCTCGCGGCTGGCCACAATAGTGCCGGGATGGGGCCCATGTGGTATCCCGCGTGGATGCAGTGTGAACGAAGACTGTTCCACCCCACGCCGGCTTCCAAAGTTGCCGCGCACATAATAGAGCACTTCATCAGCACCTACGTTGGAATGCACGTAGGGCACCTTGATCGCTTCTGGATGATGGTCCAGGAAGCGGGGGGCGAATGTGCAAAGCACAAAGCCTTTGGTTTCAAACGTCTGATGAATGGGGGGAGGTTGATGGATGGCCCCGGTGATCGGCTCAAAGTCGTCTGCGTTAAAGGTGTACGGATAAAACATGCCATCCCACCCGACAACATCAAACGGGTGGCTGGCAAGAATGTAGCGCGTGTACCGGTCGCCATCCTTGACCAGCACTGGGACATCTTCCTCGCGATCGATCGTGTTCAGTTCTTTCGGACCATGGAAGTCCCGTTCCGAGAACGGGGCACCGAGCCGAAGCTGGCCATCGGGATTGAGATAACGTTCCGGTATTCGCAAATCACCTTCTGATTCAACAATGAGCAGGTCAGGCTCGATGCCTGGATCGAAGTCGATGCGGTACGTGGTGCTGCGAGGAATCACCACGTAGTCGAAAGTTTTAATCGGCTGCACACCCAGCGGTGTGTGCAAAAGCCCGCGGCCATGATGCACAAAGATCACTTCATCAGCCGTCGCATTACGGAAGAGTTCGCTTTGTGCCTGTGCAGGCCTGCAGCGGCTGATCGTTACGTCGTTGTTGGTAAAGAGAGGCAGGCGGCCAGTAATGATGTCTCCATTACTAGGAATATTCTTGCTCTTGAGGTGATGATGACGCAGCATCTCGCCTTCCACTATCTCCAGCGGCATGATGCCTGCCGGCTCCACCTTGCGAACGCGGGTTGGCGGTCGCAGGTGATAGCAGATGGAATAGGCGCGCTCAAAGCCCACAGTTGTAACTACTTCTTCATAGAAGATGCCCTCATTTTTAAACCCGGGGCTGGTTCGGTGTTCAATATGACGCTTGCGGGGGATCGTGCCACGCTGGAGATACTGGGGCATGGAGAGAGCTCCTGGGTCAACAGGGTCATTCTACAGAGGAATGGATCGGCCTGGAACTCCCCAATAGTCGCATGCACCTCGGGAATTCTTCATTTTGGGTATTTTCGTGTCGATTTCGTTGCGGGCCGTTCGTCGTACAGGTAGAGTCTGGTGAATCTCTAACTACGGACTATAGACATGACTATCGTGTGGATCATCCTCGGCGTATTGGCAGCACTCATCGTGATTGTGCTCATCCTGGCTTCCATGCAACCTGATCTGTTTCGCGTTGAACGCAGTGAAACGATGGCTGCGCCGCCCGGCAAAATCCTGGAACAGCTGACCGACTTTCACCGCTGGCAGGCATGGTCGCCCTGGGAAGAACTCGATCCCGACATGAAGCGAACCTTCAGTGGCAGTTCCTCTGGCGTGGGTGCTGCCTACGCCTGGGAAGGCAACAACAAAGTAGGGCAGGGGAGCATGGAGATCACCGAAGTGATCCCCGACAGGCAATTGAAGATCGATCTGACGTTTCTCAAGCCATTCGCTTGCAAGAACAAGGCTATCTACACCCTCGAGCCAGTCTCTGGTGGAACAAAGCTGGTCTGGGCGATGGAAGGGCAGAATCAGTTCATGGGCAAACTCTTTGGCATGATGATGAACATGGACAAGATGATCGGCAAGGATTTTGAAAAGGGACTGGCGAAGCTCAAGGCTGTAGTCGAGAAATCCTGATCATGCTTCTAGTCCACTTACACATCACCGATAGAGCTCACTGAACTTGGTCTTCAGGTACCTCATCAGCGGTTCATGGCTGAGACTACGCCCCGTGATCCGCTGGCAGAGTTCGCTGGCGGAAAAGCGTTGTCCGTGACGATGGATGTTATCCACCAGCCACTGTTTGACCGGTTGATACTGCCCCTGGCTTAATAGTTGATCCAGGGTCGGCATGGCGATGCGTGCCTGTTCCATGAACTGGGCCGCATAGAGATTGCCCAGAGTATAGGTCGGGAAGTAGCCCACCAGCCCGGCGCTCCAGTGAACATCCTGCAGGCAACCCGTGCTGTCGTTTGGCACTTTGAGGTTGAACATCCTGGTAAAGCGTTCGTTCCAGGCTGCAGGAAGGTCTGCCACCTGCAGGTCGCCTGTCAGCAGTGCCTGTTCCAGTTCAAAGCGGAGAATGATGTGCAGGTTATACGTTGCTTCGTCCGCCTCGATGCGGATGAACGAAGGACGCACATCATTGATCGCTGCATAAAACTGCTGCTGCGTGACATCCTGCAGCGTATTCGGGAAATGAGACTGGACAGTCTTCCAGTTGGCCTGCCAGAAAGGCTTGCTGCGGCCAACGAAATTCTCCCACCAGCGAGATTGACTTTCGTGAATACCCAGAGAGCACGCGGTGCCGAGCGGAGTGCCGAAGTGATCCGCTGGCAGGTTCTGCTCGTAGATGCCATGTCCGACTTCGTGCAGTGTGCCGAAGAAGGCTTCAGCAAAAGCATGTTCACTGAACCGTGTGGTAATACGGCAGTCACCCGGCCCGATACCGGAACAGAACGGATGAACCGTTATGTCCAGCCTGCCTGCGCTGCGATCAAAGCCGACTTGTTCATCAATCCATTCGGAGAGTTTTCGCTGTTGCTCTACTGGATAACTGCGAGCCAGGATCTCGCGTGGAGCCCGGATGCCTGACTCCTGAATCTGTGTGATCAGAGGAACGAGTTCGCTCTGTAGTCTGGCAAAGAGAGTCGTCAGGTCTCTGGTCTTGGCGCCTGGTTCGAATTCATCCAGCAAGGCATCGTACGGGTGATCTGCGTAGCCTACCGCCTGCGCTTCCTCGCGTTTGAGCTTCAGGATTGTCTCGAGAAACGGAGCAAAACTCGCGAAGTCGTTCTGATGTTTGGCTGACTCCCAGGCATTCTGCCCGGCTGACGTGGCACGTGCCAGTGCTTCCACCAGGCTGGTAGGCAGCTTGACGGCACGATCATAGAGACGACGAATGCCTCGGACATTGGCTCGCTGGTCGTCGCTCAGCGTTTCACCTTCCGCCTGCTGAAGCAGTTCAGCAGTCTGCGTTGCTATCAGTTGTTCATGGCATAGACGTGCCAGGAGTGCAAGTTGATCACCCCGGAAAGCCTGCCCCTTGGCGGGAAGGTAAGTGCGTTCATCCCAGCCGAGCAGACTGGCTGCGGAACCAAGCGTGGCACGTTCTCGTTCACGCTGACAAAGTAGTGTATACGCTGACATCGAACTGCCCCGAGTAAATGGACAGTATAGCAAGGAGTTGACTGAATCAGCATCACCCACCCGCAATCGCCCCAATCACAAAGAACGGTTCCCGGCCCGCAGCAATAGCTTCAGGAAGTGGGGTGTTGTAATCCTCGAACGTCATATCCTCTTCGCAGACATAAAAACGGACAAGCGGACGGCGTTTCAACGTCCCATGATCACGGATAGTGCCCGCCAGTTTCGGGTGTTGCGCTTCCAGTGCGTCGAGTACGCGGGTAATGGTCACCGGGGAAGCAACCTCCAGACGTACTTCCCCCTCAACCTGGGCCAGGTTTTTCAAGTGGTAGGGCAGAACCACGCGGATCATGTAAGTGTTTGCACCTCCACGGAGTAGACCGAGGGCAGATGCTCCGCGATGGCCTGCCAGTTGTCTCCGCCATCAGGTGAACAGTACACCTGGCCGCCCGTCGTGCCGAAGTAGATGCCACAATCGTCCAGACC
The DNA here is from genome assembly GCA_046350055.1 of Gemmatales bacterium. Lineage (GTDB taxonomy): Bacteria > Planctomycetota > Planctomycetia > Gemmatales > HRBIN36 > JAEUIE01. The sequence continues at coordinate 3,885,254 of JAXMBC010000001.1, forward strand.
ATCGACACACATCGCATCGCGAAGCACGTTGACATAACAGTGCTCCTGGGGCAATCCCCTGGTGAGGGCTTCCCACGTGTCGCCACCCGTCTTGCTTCGGTACACTTGCAGCTTTCCATCAATCGGGAAATGCTCCGAATCGCTTTTGATGGGGACGACATAGATGGTCTCCGGATCGTGTGCATGCACATCAATCACGAAGCCGAAGTCCGTGGGCAGATTGCCGCTTACTTCATGCCAGTTATCGCCAGCATCATCGGTGCGTAGCACATCCCAGTGCTTCTGCATGTACACAGTCTGCGGCTTCTTGCGATGCATGGCAATGCGATGCACACAGTGGCCCACTTCAGCATTCGGGTCTGGAATGTATTGCGAGTGCAGGCCCTTGTTTATGGGCTTCCAGTTCTTGCCGCCATCGTCTGTACGGAACGCGCCGGCAGCGGAGATGGCGATGTACATCCGCTGGGGATTCGTCGGATCAATCAGGATGGTGTGCAGTCCCATGCCACCCGCACCAGGTGACCACTGCGCACCCGTGCCGTGGTTACGCAAACCGGTCATCTCTTTCCACGTGTCTCCCGCATCGGTGCTGAGAAAGATAGCTGCATCTTCCACCCCGGCATACACCGCATTGGCATCGGTCAGCGAGGGTTCCATGTGCCAGACACGCTTGAATTCCCAGGGATGAGGCGTGCCGTCGTACCACAGGTGAGTGCCCGTGGCACCGTCGTAGAGAAACTTGTTGCCTACTGCATTCCAGGTGATGCCACCGTCATCAGACCGCTGCACCTGCTGACCGAACCAGTTGCTCGTCTGCGATGCATAAATGCGGTCTGGGTCTACAGGTGACCCTTTCACATGGTAGATCTCCCAGCCGGCAAAGAACGGTCCGGTGGTATTCCACTTCTTACGAGCCGCATCGGAAGTAAGAACAAAGGCGCCTTTGCGGGTGCCGACGAGAACTCGAACGCCAGGCATGGAATACTCCTCGATGATTCGAGTGAATATAACCCAGTCATCGTGAGGAAGCGATGATAATTGTTTGCAATACTTCCGTAAGCAGGTGGTCTACGCCAGTAATTCCTGGATGACGTGGCCATGCACATCGGTTAGGCGGCGATCGATGCCATTGTGGCGAAAGGTCAGCTTCGTGTGATCTATCCCCAGCAGATGCAGCATCGTGGCATGGATGTCGTACACCTGTGTCGGGTGGTTGCGATTCATGGGCTTGTAGCCGAAGTCATCGCTGGGGCCGTAGGTAATGCCGGGTTTGATCCCGCCGCCACAGAGCCAGTTGGTGAAGCAGAATGGATTATGATCGCGTCCCTGGCCACTCTGGCTGCTGGGCATACGGCCAAACTCAGTGGTCCACAGGATCAGCGTATCCTCCAGCATGCCGCGCTGGGCCAGGTCAGTCAGGAAGCTGGAAATACCTCGTGACATGCCCAGGGCCAGCGGGCCATGGTCGCGCTGGATGTTCTCATGCGTGTCCCAGTTGCGACGGGGGAAGCCATTGTCGTTGCCGAGCCACACCTGGATAAACCGCACACCCCGTTCCAGCAGCCGACGGGCGAGCAGGCACCGTCTGCTGAAGTAGATCGTCTCTTCCAGATCATTGATCTCGCTGGCGAATGTCGGAGGAATAGAATCGAGGTGATAGAGTTTCTTGATATGGGCAGGTTCCTTTTCCCACTCGAGCGCCTCGGGAGCAGCCAGTTGCATGCGGGCTGCCAGTTCGTAACTCGCAAGCCGGCCGGCCAGACGGGCATCATCAGCTCGGCTGGCTGCGTGCTGCTGGTTCATCGCCTTCAGCAGTTCCTGCGTCCTGGTCTCGCTCGCCTTAGTCACGAACTGCCCGCTCTTCTTATCAGGGAAGAGATATTGCAGCGGCTCAGCAGCTTCACCACGGATCATGGTGCCCGTGTGCTGCGACGGCAGAAACGCAGCATCCCAGTTCTTCGTACCGTTGCTCGCCAGCCCGCGATGGTCAGGCAATACGACGAACGTGGGCAGATTGTCGTTCATACTCCCCAGGCCATAGCTGATCCACGACCCCATGCCTGGGAATCCAGGACGGATGAACCCGGTAGTTTGCAGAAGTGTCCCCTGGCTATGCACGCCAGAGTTGCTGGTCATGTTGTGCACGAATGCCAGGCGGTCCACATGAGGTGCCAGTGGCGCTGCGATCTCGCTGAGCATCTTTCCGCAATGGCCGTAGGGCTTGAACGACCACGGGCTCTGCAGCCAGGGTCCCAGACCATCCTGAAACGTCTCGACTGCTTCGCCGAAGTTCGACTTCTGCCCATGATGCTTGATCAAGGCAGGTTTGTAGTCGAAGAGATCCAGATGACTCGCGCCACCCGCCATGAAAAACTGGACCACGCGCTTGGCTTTGGGTGTTGTCATCCCTCTCCCGAGGGGGAGAGGGTCGAGAGGTAAGGATGCGGCACGGAGCGGTCTGTCACGACTGAGCAGAGCGTACAGCCCCAGACCCAGCAAACCATGGGTAGTGGAGTTCAACCAATCGCGACGGGTGATATTCACTGCGAATTCCAATTCCTAAAGTCATGGCAGGGGGTAGCGGACTGCAAGCCCATGAATTTGTGCTGAACCTGACTTCCGTTGCCTCCTCGGGATATTCATCAATCCACGAAGTGGAACTCGTTCAGGTTCCACAGCAGACGCACGAGTGCAGCCAGGCCATGCAGTTTCGCGAACCCTTCCAGCTCACTGCGTTCCCTGGCACTCAGCTCACGCTGCAGAATGATACGCATCGCCTGAGCCACCGGCTCACGTTCAGTCTTAAGTCGTTCGGCCAACTGCTGGCTCAAGTAGAGCAGCAGTGGATCGTTAAGCACGGCCAGCGCTTGCAGTGGCGAGACAGTCTGGTTCCGCTTATCCACCAGCATTGACGGATCCGCACAGTCCATCGTGGCCATCCACGGGTTCTGCTGCGAACGTACAATCGACCGGTACACAGCCCGGCGGTGGGTGCGTGCATCGCTGGGGTCCTTCAGTTCATACCTGTAGTGAGGCGAATGCTCTGGCTTTTCGACCACATAGTCCTGATAGCTGGGCCCGCCCATGGTCAGATCGAGCTTGCCGGCTGTGTAAAGGAGACTGTCACGCAGTGCCTCCGCTTCCAGCTTGCGACGGTTCATTTTCCAGAGCAGGCGATTGTTGGAGTCGAGCTTCTGTGGCTCTGTTGCTTCCGTTGCACTCGCCTGGCGATAGACAGCGCTGGTTACGATCTGCCGATGCAGCTTTTTCAAGGAGCCATGCTCACGAAAGTCGTTGGCCAGATAGTCGAGCAGTTCCGGGTGCGAGGGCGGTTGCCCCATCCTGCCGAAGTCATTCGGTGTTTCCACCAGGCCCGCACCAAAGTGGTAGAGCCACACGCGATTGACTATGGAGCGCCAAGTGAGTGGATTCTCCCTGCTGCTGATCCACTTTGCCAGCGCCGCCCGGCGTTCACCATCGCTTGCCTCATTCGACAACTGAAACGCAGGCTGGCTGGCCAGCAGTGTCAGCGTTCCCGGCGTCACAAGCTTCCCGGGCTTCTGAATGTTCCCCCGCTGCAGCAGATGAATCGGCCGTGGCTTACCGGCAGTGCCAGCGAAGTTGCCCTGACCAGTATGAATCGCTCCGGCATACACCCGATGCTCGGCGGGCAGTTGCTGCAGCCGCTGGTTCACTGCATCGAGCTGTTGCTGCGTATTTCCAAGCTTATCCCGCAAGGAAGCGGGTACCAGCTTTTCATGCAATTGCTGGCGTTGCTGCTGTGCATCCTGCAGACGGACATGGTCATTCACGTTGGGGGCTTTGCCATCCACCAGGTTCGCCCTGGACCAGCGAGGGTTGGATTCAATGGAATCGAGTGCGGTCACCGCAGCATGTAGCGCCCGGTTCACGCCGCTTGTATCAATGACTCGCAACTCCGCCAGCGCCAGGGCGAAGTCGTTTTGACGATGGGCAAGTTCGGTAGCAGTGAAGCGCACATACCGGGCCTTTGCCTGCATCGGGAATCGCAGCGGCTTGCAGCCGGGATTGCCCTGATCGGCTTTCGACCGATCAATCACGATGACAGGGTCGTGCATATCATCATGCACGCTGGCGGTGATGGTAAACCTGCGGGGGAAACAGAACCCGGCACCGATCTTGTTGAAGTCGTCATAGGCAGCAATGATCTCGATTGCTTCCAGCGGTACCACATCGCCGAGATCGATCTGCACCCACTTGGTTGTCCTGGCCGACATCGCCAGTTGACTGTGATAGCCAAAAGCCGCCGACGTATTCCCCGGCTTCTTGCTCAGCTCGGCAATCTCTTTATCGAGCCTGATCAGCTCCGGTGAAGTGTGTTTGCGTTCCTCTGCCAGCAAGCCCTTCAGTTGCTGTTGCAACGTGGCCATCTCCGCCTTGAGGCTTTGCCGCTTCCTGGCTACAGCAGGATCCAGGTCATACGTCTTGTTGGTGCGATCCACCGCTGCGAATACGGCTTGCAGCCGGTAGTACTCTTCGCTGGTGATGGGGTCGAACTTGTGGTTATGACACTGGGCACAATGCACAGTAATGCTTTGGAACGTGTTGATGGTATTGGCAACCATGTCGTCTCGATCCAGATGCCGGGCGATCTTGCCGTCGATCTTGGTCTCAGGCAGCTCAATGTGGCCGATAAAATCCCAGGGGCCAGCGGCAATGAAGCCCAGTGCTTCAATGCCATCGCGAGTGTCGGGGTAGAGCACATCGCCAGCGAGTTGCTCTTCGATGAACCGGCCGTAGGGTTTGTCTTCATTGAAAGCCCGGATGACGTAGTCCCGATAAGGCCAGGCGTGTGGCCGGGGCTGATCCTTGTCGTACCCATGCGTTTCGCCGTAGTGCACCACATCGAGCCAGTGGCGTGCCCAGCGCTCACCGAATCGGGGCGAGGCAAGATAGCGATCGACAAGCTTTTCGTATGCCTGCGGGTCAGAGTCCTTTAGAAAGGCTTCGACTTCATCGAAGCTCGGCGGCAAGCCGAGCAGATCAAAACTGAGACGACGAATGAGCGTGCGCCGGTCCGCCTCGAGGCTGGGCTTGAGTCCCTTTGCCTGTAACACCTGGTAGATGAAAGCATCGATAGCGGTCCGCAGCCAGCGCTGTCCATCTCTATCGAGCGAGGGTACCGGAGTCGAAGGCAGCGGCTTGAAAGACCACCATACCTCCTGCCGAACTGGCGCCTCAGCAGGCCACTCTGCCCCGACATCTATCCAGCGTTTCAGCGTGGCTACCTCTTCTTTGCTGAGCCGAGGACCTTTCGGAGGCATGATGTTATCAGGATCCAGCCCGGCCACATAGCGGTACAGCAGGCTCTTTTCACTCTGCTTCGGTACGATCGCCTTGCCCGTGTCTCCGCCCGTCAGGGCTCCGTCGCGGGTATCCAGCCGCAGCCCGTTCTTCTGCTTCTCCGGCCCATGGCAGCTGTAGCAGTGCTGCTTCAGGATGGGTTGGATCTGCGTGCGATACCCCGGTGCTGCTTGCGTATCATCGGCAGGTACGCGGCTGGCCAGCAGGCAAAGTGTGATAACTGGGAGCAGGGTGAAGAGCTTTTTCATATTGATGGTGGGACACTTCTGGCAGGAAAACATCATGACATGACATCTGCCCTGCGTCAATCCTCAAGACATTTCTTCCGGTGTTGACTTCCACTTCTTGACGAATCCGTGGAATACCCCATCATGGCAATACTATTCTTTTCCGAGGTGAATCCCCACGATGAAGCTGATGGACCAATGGACCATTCAGGACGCTTTCGATACCTACAACATCCGCAACTGGGGAAAGGGTTACTTCGGCATCAATGCTGATGGCAACGTTACGGTTCACCCCACCAAGTGTGAACAACCGGGCATTGACCTTAAGAAGCTCGTGAGTGACCTGCAGGCCCGCGGCATCCAACTGCCCATCCTTCTCCGTTTTACCGATATCCTTCGCCATCGCATCAACGAAATGCACGCGGCCTTCCAGCAGGCCATGAACGAATTCCAGTACCAGGGTAGTTACTGCAGCGTCTACCCCATCAAGGTCAACCAGCAGCGGCAGGTGGTGGAGGAGATCATCTCCGCCGGTTCGCCATTGCACTTCGGTCTCGAAGCCGGTTCCAAGCCGGAGCTGATCGCCGTCCTCGCCCTCACCGGCGGGCATGATGTGCCCATCATCTGCAATGGTTTTAAGGACGATGAATTCATCAAGATGACGATGCTCGCCCGGAAGCTGGGCAAGAACATTATCCCTGTCGTCGAGAAGTTCAGCGAACTGACGAGCATAGTGAAGAACGCCAAGGAACTAGGCGTGAAGCCGGTGATTGGCGTGCGGGCCAAGCTCGCAGCACGCGGAGCCGGCCGATGGAAACTCTCGGCGGGCTACCGTTCCAAGTTCGGCCTGACCATCACCGAAATCATCGATGCCATCGAGTACCTCAAGTCCGAAGGCATGGCTGACAGCCTGCAACTGCTCCACTTCCACCTCGGCAGCCAGATCACCAACATCCGCAATGTGAAGGGGGCGATCAACGAGGCGGTGCGGGTGTATGTCGAGCTGCACAAGCTCGGGGCTGGCATGCGCTACCTCGACGTCGGCGGCGGCCTGGGTATCGACTACGATGGGTCACAGACCGACTTTGAATCGTCAATTAACTACACTCTGCAAGAGTATGCTAACGACATCATCTTCCGGGTAAAGGATGTCTGCGACGAAGCCAGCGTGCCTCACCCGATCGTGATCACGGAGAGTGGTCGCGGTATGGTGGCGTACCACAGCGTGCTGGTGTTCGATGTGCTGGGCACCAGCAGCTTCGACCATTTCCAGATTCCCGCCAAGCTGCCGGACGGGGCTCCAAAGCCGGTACTGGAGCTCTTCGCCGCCTGCAACGAGTTGAACAAGAAGAACTTCCTTGAATGCTATCACGATGCCTCGCAGGCGATTGACGAGACACTGACGCTCTTCAACACGGGGCACCTCGATCTGGAAACCCGTGGTTTGACCGAGCGCCTCTTCTGGAGCTTCTCGAGCAAGCTGCTCAAGCTCATCAAGGAGATGGACTACGTTCCCGATGAACTGGTCGGCCTGCAGGCCCTGGTCTCCGACACGTACTTCTGCAACTTCTCCGTCTTCCAGTCGATGCCCGACGCCTGGGCGATCAAGCAGTTGTTCCCGATTATGCCGATCCACCGACTCAGGGAAGCCCCGACCCGCAAGGGCATCCTGGGCGACATCACCTGCGACAGCGATGGCAAGATTGATCAGTTCATTGACCTGAAGGATGTGAAGAACACGCTGGAACTCCACCCGGTCAACGGCGACCCCTATTATCTGGGCGTGTTCCTTGTCGGCGCCTATCAGGAAATCCTCGGCGACTTGCACAACCTCCTCGGCGACACCAATGCCGTGCATGTGAAGATGGACGAGGATGGCGATGCGATCATCGAAGAAGTGGTGAAGGGGGACAGCGTCCGCGAGGTGCTGGCCTATGTGCAGTATTCGGGCGATAAGCTCGCCCAGCTGATGCGCCGCGAAGTGGAGAAGGCTGTGAAGGCCAACCGCATCAACGTGGAGGAAGCCAAACAGTACCTGCGGTTTTATGAAGCAGGTCTGGAAGGCTACACGTACCTGGAAGAAGCGGAGTAGCCTGCAAGGACAGCACGGCACCCGCCGGGACATGCCATGCCTAGTTGAACCAGGCCATGTATCCCATGCGGAGCGGGCTATCAAAGAGCTGCAGCACCGTGAGTAGTCGGTTGATTTCGAAAGGTTTGCCACCTTTCACAAGGTACTTGTCAGCCGGACCTTGCTGGATGACTTTCCAGAAGTCGAACTGCTGGGGCGGGTCCTCCAGGAACGCTTTGAAGTTCAGGCCATACTCGCTCTTCCCCGAAATGAAGTCGAGCGGGATGACTGTCTTGCCTTCGAGTAGTTCTTCCAGGTCGCTCATCATGCCCAGCCAGCCTGAAATCATGTTCTCACGCACTGGCATATCAAACACGCCAGTCTGCTTGGGGTGGGGCAGCCATTCGTAGTCGTCATCCGTCTCTGCACGAATGTACCGCCAGGTTTCGCGGTTGAGCTGGCACACGGCAATCATGTGATGGCGAAAGCTGCTGAGCCGATCCTTCTCCTGAAAGCGAACAGTGGAGGAGTTCAGGGTTCCCTTGTCGCGCAGTTGTTTTTCCTCTGCTTCGCTCAGCACCGGCTTAATTCGAGGGAAGTAGTCTTTGGCAAAGAAGTAGAACTCCGACTCAGTATCGACTGCGAGGTAGACATCCAGCATGGCTGTCAACAGATGGCAATAAGCCCGCAGCCAGGCGACATCGCCACGATCGAAGTGAACGCGGAAGTGGGGATTCTTGCTCAGTAACTCCAGCCGGTTTCCGAGAAGCCTGTGCAGAATATCGAGGAAGGAATCGGTTGCTTCTCCATTGCCATCGATATCCAGCTTGATGTGAGCCAGGGTAAGAGGCAGTTTGACCTGGTCATCCTTGATCTCGGCGAGAGTGTGCTCGCAGTCCATCAGGTCACGCTGCAGTTCGACAAAAATGTTCCGGAACTGAAGATAGGAAACGGGCTGCGGATCAGGATTGTTAGGAATGGGGATGCGAATGAAAAGCATGCCGGTGCCCTTGTTCCGCAAACCGTAGGTGTAAAACGACTGGCACAGCCGTTCCACGCCACGGGTCAGACGTAGAATGCCCAGTCCGAAACGGGCCTGATCGTCGCCGGGCTGTTGCCTGAGATGCTTCTCCAGGGCAAGAATACCCTGTGCATGATGGCCCTGATGCAGATACTGCTCGGCCAGGGGAGGGGGCGGGAACTGTGCGATTGCGGTACAGGGGAAAAACAGAAGCAGACAAAGGCAACGGAGCATGAGTGTGTTCCTGAAGATGTCAGGAATACTCCGTGTCGTGTGGTGAAGTTTCAGTTAGTTGGTGCTGAAGTCGAGCGACATGGCTTCGCGGTTCAGCGGGTCCTTGACGAACTTGGTGCGGCAGTTGGAGCAGAGGTCGAACTTCATTACCTGTCGTGCTGGCGCATCGTGAAAGGACATGCCTTCGTTTTCCAGCGTCTGCAGCAGCGAGCTGACAGCCTGGAGATTATCGACGGAAAGGTCTTCATCGGTGAGTTCGCTTTGGCCTCGTGCCAGCACTTCCATGCGGACGACGTAATATTGGCTGAGTTCCGGGATGATTTCCTTGCCACACAGATCGCATGAAATCAACACCATGGTGAATCCTCGTACGATGCCATCGAAAATGGAGACGGCGGACAATCCTTCTACATCCACAATTCGCAGGTTCTGCAGTCACTGTCAAGTGGTTTCTGTGGCATGCAAAAGAGAACACGAAAATGCTCTTGCATTCAGTGCGCCACTTGATTCACATCGTTGTGCTCTGGTTATACTTCTGCCGTCACCTGCGTCACCGGTGCCATGCGTTCCAGGCAACTGGTGAGTTCATGCATCTTGACCGGGCGACGCAGCACAGACGTGTGGCGTTCGAGGTCGTGGTCCAGCAGATTTTCTGCGCCATCCTGATCTTCCGAGACGATCAGAATGGCACAGCAAGGCATGTTCTGCGCCTTGGCCTTGCGAAGCACGTGATTCACTGCGGTGATGGCTTCCTCGCCGACAGTCCCCACATCAACAAGCAGTACGTTGTATGGGCTTTGCTGGAATCGCTCGAGCGCTCGTTCAGGATCGCTGGCAATGAAGACTCGATAGCCCATCTTCTTGAGCTTTTCGCGAAGGGCATTCTGTAGTTTCTCGTCGTTTTCTACAACAAACACGGTCTGCAGCGAAGAATGGGAGCCGACGCGGGTGCCCGTTGCTTCTGCCAGTGCCTGACGGATAGCTTCGAGCAGTTGTGCAGGAGTCTGAAAGCGTCTGGATGGTTCCAGTTCCATCATGGTTTGCACCAGCCGCTGCACCGTGGCTGCGCCGGGCCCTTTGATTTCTTCCAGTTTGATGGGCACGACGTTCATGAACCGGTCACGCAACATGCGCTGGTACTTGTTGCGGGAATGAGCCAGGGGCGAACGGCCGGTGAGCATCTCGTAAGCGATGCAGCCAGTGAAATAGATGTCGCTGCGGACATCGCCATAGGGTGCATCCGTGGCACGTTCGAGGCCTGCATAATCGACGGTACGCTGTTGATTGGCCTTGTCCTCTTCGGTGATGAAGCGTGCGGAAATTTGTGCAAGTCCATAGTCTGTGACTTTCGCCACACCAGTGCTGGCAATAAGCACATTCGTCGGCTTCATATCACGGTGAGTGACGCCTTTGCTGTTAGCGTAGGCCAGGGCGTTGGCAATGTCATCGAGCCTTTTCAGTGTCTCCACCGTGTCAAACGACTTGCGGATCGCCAGAAGATCACGCAGATTGGCTCCTTCGACAAACTCCATCACGATGTAGTATTGGCCCGTCTTCTCGTCCTTGCCGACTGACAGCACTTCCACGATGTTGGGATGTCGCAGGCCCATGCCGAGCCGGCCTTCACGCTCGAACATCTGAATCACTTCGGGTTTATCGGTCCAGCGCTGCCGCAGTACTTTGACAGCTACTACGCGATGTGAACCGGGGTCATCCGCACGATACACCCGGCCGAAGGTTCCGGAGTGAATCTTGTAGAGCAGGCGGTAGCTGCCCATGAAGTAGCCGATCATGTCTCCCTTGAGGAGCTTGTCGACTTGCAGAGAAGTGAGCAATCCCTGTCGGCTGAGTGCGGAAAGCAACGGCTCGGCGTCGTCGCCGGGGTCAGTGACTTCTTCAAGCGCATCCTGTACTTCAGTCTGGCTGGCCAGACGAAGCTTGATGATCAACTGAGCCATTTGCTTGCGATTCAAGTCAGGCATGGGTCACGGGTCAGTGGAAAGGTGTGAAAGTTCAAGATACAGAATAATCGATCATTCTCTTGCATGCTAGGGTGAACCTTGGAATGCAGGACATGCAACGGAAACAGCGGGGTTTTGCTCCGCAGAACTCGCCCAGATTGTGCAATCGGGCAGGTGGGACTCCAGTTGAACAGCCAATTGTTCAATACCAGGCCGTTCAGTGGCAAAATGACCTGCAACCACGAGCGCCAGGCCTGCCGCCTGGGCTGCTAGTTCATCGTGGAAACGTGCTTCCCCGGTCAGAAACGCATCAGCACCTGCCTGAATCGCTTGCGGGAGCATGCTTCCCCCGGCACCACACACTACCGCTACACGGCGAATGGCTGAATGGCTGCGATATCCAGTCAGGGTAATGTTGCATTGAAGTTTGCTGGCTACCAGAAGACCGAGTGCTTCGGCACTGATCGGCACCGGAAACTCACCCATACGGCCAGATCCAAGGGCACTGCCTGCCACATCGTGCAGGAGATACACATCAAACGCAGGCTCTTCGTATACATGTGCGGCTTTCATGGCGGCAAGGACAGCTGCAAGGTGGCTCTGTGGGCAAACCACTTCCAGCTTCACTTCGCTCACTGATTCCAGTTGACCAGCCTGTCCGATGGTGGGGTTGCTGTGTTCGTTGCCCTGGAATGTGCCTGTACCGGCGGTACGGAAGCTGCATTGTGAATAATTACCGATGCGGCCTGCCCCGGCAGCAAACATCGCCTCTGCAACGATATCAAGATGTGAGTCAGGCACGAACACCGCTATCTTGTACTGTTTGCTGCCGCTGGCTGGGGTCAGTGCGCGAATATGCTGCAAGCCTAATGCGTAGGCCAACTGCTGATTGATCCCTTGGGCGGCATTGTCATATGCGGTATGTGCCGAGTATACCGCGATATTGTTTCTGATGAGTGGCAATAGCAATCGACCATCCTTTGTGCGAGTGCTTAGTCGTTGCACCGGTTTGAACAGTACGGGATGATGGCTGACAATCAAATCCACTTGTTGAGCGATCCCTTCCTCCACCACATCCGGCGTGATGGTGAGGCAGGTCATGATGCGATCGACGCTCTGAGCCTCATCGCCCAGCAGCAAGCCGACATTGTCCCAGGACTCGGCTAGAGAAAGTGGAGCAATGCGTTCCAGAACCTGGCAGACAATATGAAGCGGAGTGGGCATGGAGAACACAGTAAATAGGAGCGATGAATACCGCTCTGAGGATAACAAAAAAGCCGAGGCAATGCCTCGGCTTCTTGAATGTTTGTCTCAAGTGGAAGTTAGTTGCAGCAACCAGCAACCGTGGCGCAACCACCGCAGTGATTCACATGGCTGCGGCAGCAGGTGCGAACGCGGAGGCCGCAGCGGCGTGCATGATGGCAGCAGTCATTCTTGCAGCAGGTGGTGGCACAAGGAGCGCCCACGGCAACCTTTTCCTTCACTTTTTCTTCGACCCAGGTGCATTCCTGAACCTTGCGCTTTTCCTTCACGGTCTTGTAGGAGCAGACCTTCACAGTTTCGGTCTTTTCCTGTTCGACCCACTTGCACACATTGCAAGTGTACTTTTCGACGCTGTTCACCCAGGTGCATTCCTTGGCGGTGTACTTCTCGACCTTGGTTTCGTAGTGGCACACGTCTACAGTGACCTTCTTGGTTTCGGTCTTGTAGGTGCACACGGGTACCTGGCAGGTGCGGGTTTCGTTCTCGTATACCTTGCGGCAGCGAGTGTAGGGAACCTGGCACACTTCGCGAACCCGTTCGTAACAAGGACGACCGCAGCAGTCGCAGCCAGTCTGCACGCGACGGCAGGTCACCTTCTCACGGTAACAGGTTTCGGTCACGGTCTTGGGTACGCACACGGTGAAGGTGCGGGTTTCCATCTTGGTTTCAGGAATACACACGTTGATGGTGCGTTCTTCCTTCTTCATGACGGGAACGCATACGGTACGTTCACGGGTTACATCCTTGTACTCTGGCTTGCATACGGTACGTTCGCGGGTTTCAGCGACGGTGGTAGGTACCATCACCTTGTACTTGCGGACTTCGTCCTTCCATTCGGGCTTGCACACGTCGACTTCGATTTCCTTTTCGATCCACTTGGGAACGCGACGGGTGACTTCCACTTCCTTCCACTCCACAGCGGGAGCAGCCTGAGCAGTGGTGCTGCAGGAGTTGCTGGCCACGGTGCCACAACAACGATTCTTCGAACAACAGGCCCATGCCGCAGTGCTATTCATGCCCAAAGCGACGAGGGCGACGACAGCGACGAACAGACGCTTCATCTGGGGTCTCCTCAAGATGCGAAGCTGGTGAAACTACGAAGACTGGATCGTATGAGTCACGAGAACGCTCCCGTAGCCAACTCATCGCCTTCGTTACACATTACATATTTAACGCAGTTGTCCTATTTTGGCTAGACTGTTATTGCCTTAAACGATCAGAACGAAGGAAGATAAACCGGTTTTAACGGCAGTATTGCAGACAATGGCTTTAATTATTGAATTCTGTTCAGATGATTTCATGTTGTTTACACATAGGACAGGGTACGTATGATGACCCTAGCCTGTTTGAATCCGAATTTTCATCCATGGATGTGCAACCGAAAACGATTGGACAAGTGCCTCACAAGCCCGAAGTGAGTTCAGGGCTGTGGCGTTTTGTCTATATTGTGCTCGGTTTCCTCTTTCTGGCGTTAGGATATGTAGGCTGGTTTCTTCCCGGCGTTCCTTGGACTCCGTTTGTTCTTCTGGCCAGTTTGTGCTTTGGCAAGTCTTCTCCCAGGCTGGACGCCTGGCTCCTGAACAACAGGTACTTCGGGGCATATCTCCATGATGTTCGTCAGCATCGCGGGGTGCGGCGTCATATGAAGATCAAGGCCACGGTGACGGTATGCATGGTGGTAACTCTCAGCGTTACTACCCTCGTGTTGACACATCGTCCCTGGTATACATGGGTAGCAATCCCACCCTTAGCGCTTGTTGGCTTGGTTGTACTCTGGCGTGGCCTGCGTACTCTTCCAAATAATGGCATTCCACTGTCAAATACGCAACCAACTACCACTTCTGCTTGATCACCAGGCATTTACTCGGATTGGCAAACTCTTCGTAGAGTAATCTCGTCTCATTGGTAGTTAATGCTGGACATTACAGTGTCATTCTCCAGGAATGCGTCATGAAACGCTTCGTCCTTTGCCTTTCGCTTGCGGTGCTTGGGCTTTCCGTTCTGGCAGCAAGTGATATTGGCTTTATCGAAAGCTTCAGCCTGGCCAGGGATAGGGCTGCAAGCCTGAAGCAGCTCATCCCCGGCACCGAGGATTACTACTACTTCCATGCCCTGCATTACTTACAGCAAGAACAGTACGAAAAAGTCCGCGAGCAGTTCAAGCCCTGGGTCGAACGCCACGGCGAGACGGGCCGCTACTACGAAATCCTCACCCGGCTTCATCTCCACGAATACGACCGCAATCCGCAGAAGACGTTGCAGTACATCAAAGATCGACTGGGGCTCTCGTTCGATCATCAGAAAGAAGTAGCAGGAGCGATTCCGAATCTGCCGACGGCGCTCGATCCCGTGCTGATTGATCGCAACCGGCTGCGGCAGCACTCGTTCAACAACTGGGAGAACCTCGATAACTTCGAAGATGCCGGGCTGGATGATCTGGCTGCAGTTAACCTCGAATGGCGGAAGCGTCGCAATCTGCTCCAGCGCCTTACCCGGCCTGATGTGCCGAACCTCGTCCAGCTCATCGCCGAAGACCTCAAGTCGCCAAACTCAGGCGGCTTCGGGCAGTTCACCATCCACAACCTGCTGACGATGAAGCAACTGGAAGAACTGGTCAAGCTTCGCCCCGAACTGGCGACCCAGCAGCGCTTTGTCAACACAGTGATCGTCCGCCTGCACCCCGGCGCTGATGAACTCTGGCGTCACAACCCCGCTCAGGCCGATGCCTACTTCGCCCGGCTCTGGGCTTACGTCAGCACCCTGCCTCAGAGCTACAACTCGCTCAAGTCGTCGGTCCTGTACCACTGGCTCTTCCTCGACCGCAACCAGGGCAAGTACGACAGGCAGAAGTTCCTCAGCTACTTGCAACTGCCTCGCTTCCAGGGCTACATGGCCAAGGCGATGCTGGAGAACCAGGAACTTCGCCGCGTGCCTGCCGATCTCAACGCCAACTATCAGAGCCTGACGATGATGCCGCCCATCGGTAGCGATGAAGCCCTTGTCCGTAGCTACCTCAAGCACTTCCTCGCCGAGGCCAACGGCTATCAGGAGTATGAGCCGTTCATCAACGATGTCTATCTGAAACACCTCTTCGCCGAGACCAAGATCGAACTGGGCCTGGGCGAGCCCGAGCAGTGGGCGTCGATGCTGCCTCCCGAGCAGTTCAAGCAGTTCAAGGAGCGGGTCGATATCGACTTCGCCTGGACGATCCCCAATCACTTCACGGTCGAACAGCCAGTGAAGCTCGATGTGCACCTTAAGAACGTACCGACGCTGCTGATCAAGGTCTTCGAGATCAACACTAACAACTTCTACCGGCAGAACTACCGGGAAGTGAACACTGACATCAACCTCGATGGCATGGTGCCGAACCAGGAGATGACGGTGACGTTTACCGAGTCGCCGCTGCGTCGGGTGACCAAGTCGTTCGATTTCCCGAAGCTGAATAAGCCGGGCGTGTATGTGATCGACTTCATCGGCGCGGGCAAGAGCAGCCGGGCGCTCATCCGCAAGGGCAAGTACCACACCGTCGCCACGACCGGTTCCGCCGGGCAGTACGTGCGGGTGTACGACGAGACCTACACGCCGGTGATGAACGCTAAGATCTGTCTGGGTGGTGCCGAGTTCGCCGCTGACAAGGATGGCAGCATCCTCGTGCCGTTCAGCACCCAGCCGACGCGAAAGCCGGTGATCGTGACCGTCGGCGACTTCGCCAGCCTCGACTACCTCAATCACCAGGGCGAAGGCTATAACCTCGTCGCCGGCATCCACCTCGAACGGGAAAGCTTGCTGACCCAGCGGCTGGCACGGGTGCTGGTGCGTCCGTCTATTACCATCAATGGCATTCCCCAATCGGTCAAGTTGCTGACCGATGTCCGCCTGCGCCTCATCTCGACCGATCAGGATGGCATCACCTCCAGCACCGAGGTACCCGACTTCAAGCTGTTCGAGGATCGTGAATCGGCGTACGAGTTCCGAGTGCCGCCACGTTTGCAGTCGCTGCAAGTGATCCTCACCGGCGAGGTGAAGAGTTTGACGCAGAACGTGCCGGTGAAGCTGAGCGCGACCCAGACTTTCAGCCTCAACAGCATCGACCTGACCGACAAGACCGAAGACCTGCACCTGGCCAAGTTTGGCAACGACTATGTCGTCGAAGTGCTGGGCAAGACTGGCGAGGCCAAGTCTGACCGCCCGGTGCGGTTGGTCATCAAGCACCGCGAGTTCCGTGAACACATTCAGACAACGCTCAAGAGCGACAAGAATGGCCGCATCATGCTCGGGCCATTGAAGGACATCACGAGCATTACCGCAACGGGTCCGGAAGAGACCGGCCATACGTGGAGCCTGCCGCTCGCTCGGCACACCTATCGCCAGTTGCTGCATGCTGCAGCCGGTGAACCCATTACGGTGCCCTATGTTGGTGAAGCCACCGAGCCGACCCGGGCCGACTTCGCGCTGTTTGAACTGCGAGGCAACACGCCCGTGGTGGATCGCCTCAGCAGTCTGAAGCTCAAGCCCAGTTACCTGGAAATCGCCGGGCTGGAGGCTGGTGACTACGATCTCTACATCAAGAGCGCCAACGAGCGCATCCGCATTCGTGTCACCCAGGGCAAGGCCAGCGATGGCTACGTCTTCGGGGCGGGCCGCCTCCTGCAACTGCCGGGCCTCAAGCCGGTGAGCATCGCCCGCACGGCGTTCGATGCCGAAGGTAACCTCACCATCCAGCTCGCGAACTGGTCGAAGCTGGCCCGCGTGCATGTGATGGGGACCCGCTACCTGCCGCAGTACAACGCTTTCTACAACCTAGGCCGGGTGCGTGATGTTGGCCTGGTGGGTCTGGTACCGGGCCGTAACGACAGTGCCCACATCACCGGCCGCGACATTGGCGATGAGTACCGCTACGTGCTCGACCGCAAGGGGCAGAAGAAGTACCCCGGCAACCTTCTGGAGAAGCCGAGCATCCTGCTCAACCCGTGGGCGATTCGCAACACCGATGCCGTCGAGCAACTGGCGGCGGAGGGTGCGGCGTTTGGCACGACGGGTGCCCCGGCACCGGGAGCGGCGATGGATCGAGGGGGAATAGGTAAAGGTGAAGGTGCGGGCTCCGGGACTGATAGTCGAATTACTCCCAACCTCGACTACCTTGCCGAAGCCGCCGCCGTCGTGCTCAACCTGACACCGAATGACGAAGGCCTCATCAAGATCGCCAAGCTCGACCTGGCCAACCACGCCTGGATTCATGTGGTCGCCGTTGATCCCATCCACACCACCGCCAAGTCGGTCTCCACCACGGAGCAACCGGCTAGCTTCCTTGACTTGCGGCTGAAGAACGGCCTCGACCCCAAGGGGCACTTCACCCAGCAGAAGCAAATCAGCGTGCTGAACCCGGGCCAGGAACTGGTGATGCCCGACATCAGCAACAGCCGGTTTGAAATGTATGATCAGTTCGCCCGGCTTTTCACGCTCTACCGCACGCTGACCAACGATCCCAAGCTCATCGAGTTCAGCTTCCTGCTCAACTGGCCGACGCTGAAGATCGAAGAGAAGCGCACGCTTTACTCGAAGTATGCCTGTCATGAGCTTAGCTTCTTCCTTGCTCAACGAGATAAGGAGTTCTTCACCACGGTGATCAAGCCCTACCTGGCCAACAAGAAGGACAAGACCTTCATGGACCACTGGTTGCTCGGGGCTGACCTGGCCGCGTACCTGGAACCGTGGGTCTACGCCCGGCTTAATATCGTGGAGAAGGTGCTGCTGGCCCAGCGGATCGCTTCGGAACAACCAGCTGCTGATCGGCACCTGAGTGACCTGCACCGCATGCTGCCGCCTGACCTCGAACGCATGCTGCAACTCTTCGATACGAGTGTGAAGGGTGGGGACATGAGTACCACCAGTGAGTTTTCAGTTGCTCAGACGAAAACAGCCGTGATGGAGTCCCGTCCCGCTGCAATGCCCGCCATCAATGCCCCCGGCAGTGGCGGCCCTATGGGCGGCGCGGGTGGTTTGGGTGGGGGTGGTGGCAGGGGTGCCACCTTCAGCGCAACGAATCTAGCTGAAGCCGGCAAACCCATGGCCCCCGCTAAGGGTGAAGGCAGGATGGGGATGCGCCGTTCTACCGCCGATGCCAAAGACGGTCTCTCCCGCGACAAGGAGCAAATGGAGAAGTTGTCAGATCTTGATGCCACGAAGGAACTCAAGCAGAAGACCAACGAAGCCCTCTACTACAAGGAAGACCGTGGCCGCGTGCCGGCTCGGCAGCTCTACGTCAAGCTCAACCCCACCCAGGAGTGGGCCGAGAACAATTACTACCACCTGCCCATCGAGGCCCAACTGGCCGACCTCGTGGGCATCAATGGCTTCTGGCTCGACTATGTCAAGAAGCCGGCCAATACGGCGTTCTACTCTAAGCACTTCCCCCAAGCCTCTCGCAACTTCACCGAAATGATGTTCGCCCTGGCCGTGCTCGAACTGCCCTACACGCCCGGCAAGCACGACATCAAGTTCGATGCCGGCAAGATGACCCTCAAGCCCGGCAGCCCGCTCATCGCCTTCCACGAGGAGGTCAAACCCGCCGTGGAATCGAAGACCAAGCTGCCCATCCTCGTCAGCCAGAACTTCTACCGGCCATCTGATCGATATCGAGAAGAAGGCGGCGAACGTATCGATCACTTCATCACCGACGAGTTCCTCATCCACACCACCTACGGCTGCCAGATCGTGGTGACCAACCCCACCTCATCCCGGCAGAAGTTGACGGTGCTGTATCAATTGCCCGTCGGTGCCATGCCGCTCGGCAAGGGGCAGCAGACCAAGTCGGTGCTGCTCGATCTGGAACCGTACCGAACCCAGACCATCGATTTCCTCTTCTACTTCCCCGCCGCCGGCAAGTTCGACCAGTTCCCGGTGCATGTAGCCAAGAACGAACAGTACGTCGCCTTCGCCCAACCGCAGGCGTTCAGCGTCGTCGAGAAGCCTAGCAAGGTGGACACCGGCTCGTGGGATTACATCTCGCAGGATGGCACGCCGGAGCAGGTGCTCGCGCTCATGAATCGCGAGAACCTCTATCGCCTCAACCTCGAGAAGATCGCCTTCCGCATGAAGGACAAGTCTTTCTTCCAGGCGGTGACCAAGCTCCTCCGCGAACGGCATGTCTACCAGAACACCCTCTGGTCGTACGCCGTGGCTCACAACACGCTGCCGGAACTGAAGGAGTATCTGCGGCACGCCGATGGTCTCATCCAGATGTGTGGCAGCGGCCCGCTCGTCTCCACGCCGCTGATGATCGATCCCGTCGCCCGGCATCACTATCAGCACCTGGAGTACAAGCCCCTGGTGAACGCCCGGGCCCACTCGCTCGGCAAGACCCGGCAGATCGTCAACCTCAAGTTCCATCAGCAGTACCACCAGTTCATGACAATGCTGTCGTACAAACGCAACTTCGACGATGCCGACTGGCTCGCCATAACCTACTACCTGCTGCTGCAAGATCGGGTGGAGGAAGCCCTCGATACGTTCGCCAAGGTGAACGCCGAGAAGCTGGCGACCAAGATGCAGTACGACTACTGTGCCGCCTACCTGGCGTTCTTCACTGAAGAGCTGCCCAAGGCCCGGGCCATCGCGACCAAGTACGCGAGCCATCCGGTGGATCGCTGGAAGAACACCTTCGCTTCTATCACCAATCAGATCGATGAGATCGAAGGGAAGGAGACCAAGGCCACCGATAAGGATGACCGGGCTCAGCGGCAGGCCTTGCTGGCGGCCCAGGAATCGACCTACGACTTCACCATCGATGCCAAGAAGATTAACCTCACCTGGCAGAACGTGGAGTCGGTCATCATCAACTACTACCTGATGGATGTGGAACTGCTCTTCAGCCGAAACCCGTTCGTGCAGCAGTATGGCAGCCAGTTTAGCGCCATCAAGCCGAACCAGGTGGCGGAGGTGAAGCTGCCCGCCGATCAACGGAAGCTGGCGATTGACCTGCCGAAGGAGTTGCAGAACCGCAACGTGTTGGTGGAGATTGTCTCCGGCGGCAAGACGCGGATGCTGCCCTACTATGCCAACGCCCTGGAGGTTTCACTGCAGGAGAACTACGGCCAGCTCAAGGTGGTGAACAGTGCCACGAGCAAGGCCCTCTCCAAGGTGTATGTGAAGGTGTATGTGCGACTGGCCGATGGCACGGTGAAGTTCCACAAGGACGGCTACACCGACCTCCGAGGCAAGTTCGACTATGCCAGCGTCAGCACGCCGGAGAAGTCCGCCGCAGCGAGGTACTCCATCCTCGTGATGAGCGACGAGTTTGGGGCGCTGATCCGCGAGGCGAACCCACCAGCTCAGTAATCGTTCTTTGTGCCTCTGTGGTTGAATGTTTTGAATTTAACCACAAAGACACAGAGGAACACAGAGAAAAGGAACATACCTGGGCATATAACAACAGCATCACTTACTGTTAAAGGCACCCCCGTGATAGCACCACGTACCATCCACGTTGGCCATAGTCCTGATCCTGACGATGCGTTCATGTTTTATGCCCTGGCTCATGACAAGATCGATACCGGGCCGCTGAAGTTTACCCATGAATTGCAGGACATCGAGACCCTCAATCGCCGGGCGATGAAGGGTGAACTGGAAGTCAGCGCGGTGAGCATTCACGCCTATGCTCACCTGCTGGAAAAGTATGCCTTGCTACCCAGTGGCTGCAGCATGGGTGATAAATACGGGCCGATGGTGGTGGCCAGGCAGCCCTATACCATGGATCAGCTGAAGACCAAAAAAATCGCAGTCCCGGGTACCATGACTACAGCCTATCTCGCACTGCGACTTTGCCTGGGTTGTGACTTTGCTTATGAAGTGGTTCCCTTTGACCAGATCCTCAGCGTGGTCGAATCGGGCCAATACGAGGCGGGTCTCATCATCCACGAAGGACAGCTGACCTTTCAGAATCAGGGACTGAAGCTGCTCGTCGATCTGGGAGTCTGGTGGTATGAGAAGACCGGCTTGCCGCTGCCGTTGGGTGGCAATGTGGTTCGACGCGACCTGGGTGGGGAAACCATTAGCCTGATCAGCAAGCTGCTTAAACAAAGCATTCAGTACTCGCTCGATCATCGCCAGGAAGCGCTCGACTATGCCTTGCAATATGGTCGTGATCTTGACCGCAATCTCGCAGACAAGTTCGTCGGTATGTATGTGAACGACTGGACGCTCGACTACGGTGAGCGGGGCAGGGCAGCGGTGCGTAAATTATTGGAAGAGGCAGCGAAGGCTAAGATCATTCCCAACGCAGTGAATGTGCAGTTCGTGGAGTAGCGATGTCTGCACCATTGACAGAGCCCTATGCAATCTCCGAGCGGCTGGCCCGCCTCGAGGGCCAGCAGCATTCGCTTACCCAACGCTTGGCTCTCAATCAAAATGAGCGAGATCAACTTCAGAAGATGCTCGATCTGGCCAGTGAAGTAGAGGGAGCGCTCAAGACTCTCAGCGGTCAGCTCTTTGCTGATCTGCTGCATCAACTGGAAAAATCCCTCTCCCTCGCCCTGCAGGATGTACTCGAACAGCCTCTGCAACTGATTGCTCTCCCAGATTTCAAACGGGGCAGCATGAATATCGACTTCGTCATCGAACGGGATGGCGAACGGGAACATATCATGCACGGGCAGGGAGGCTCGGTTGCCAACGTACTTAGTGTTGGACTGCGCATGTTCGCCTTGGCCCAGCGGCAGGAGAGTCATCGGCAGTTGCTCGTCCTGGATGAACCCGACTGCTGGCTGCAGCCTGAACTGGTGCCCCGTCTAGTGAAGATCATCAAGCTCGCGGGGGAAAGGCTGGGCATCCAGGTCATCCTGGTCAGTCATCATCAAAGCGATTACTTTGCCGAGGCGGCGGAACGCATGTATCGCCTCGTGCCTGCCGCGAACGGAGTGAAGGTGGAGACGGTCAAGTGATTGGTTGATACGAACCACAGAGACACAAAGAGGCGCAGAGAGTTGCAGTGATTCTCTGTGCCTCTTTGTGTCTCTGTGGTTAAATGCGTTTTGATTAAGCCATACTTCGTTCTCTACCCTATCCATTCACCACCTTATCAGGCATAATGGCACCATGGCTGAACAACGCAAAGTGCGAGTCGACCTGCGTAAGAACCGCTCCAAGCCACCCCGGGAGAAGGGGTGGACCCGTGATTATCAGCAGAAAGACGAAACCGACTACTCCGCCGGCGAGCGCATCCGGGCCAAAGGCGATTTGTCTCGCAAGCGTACGATCGTGACAGACGAAACGGCACCGTCAGCTGATACAGCTACCCCCGAAATCTTCATGCCTTCGGTAGACCTCACCAGTTGTCTGCCTGGCCGGGTAGTTCGAGTGCATGGCTTGCAGAATGTGGTCATGACGGAGGATGGCCAGGAATATGTCTGTACAGTCAGACGTTTGCTTCGCAGCCTGACGATTGATGAACGCAGCGTGGTGACGACCGGCGACCGAGTCTGGTTTCGTCCGGTTGCTTCGGAAGGGACCATTGAGAAAGTAGAGCCTCGTTATGGCCTGCTCACCCGTAAATCCTGGAAGCGGGAGCATGTTCTGGTCGCCAATGTCGATCAGATTGTCATCGTGGCAGCACTCGCAGAACCGTTCCTCAAGCCACACCTCATTGATCGTTACCTGGTGGCTGCATCGATGGGTAAACTCAAGCCCATCATCTGTTTCAACAAGACCGATCTGGTCGATCCAGCAGTGTTCCAGCCCATCCTGGGGATGTATGCACAACTAGGCTACGATGCCTTGCTGACTAGCACTCATACAGGCCGGGGGATTGAGGAACTCAGACACATGCTACTGAATCGGCAGACGGTATTCTCTGGTCAGAGCGGTGTGGGTAAGACCTCTCTTCTGAACCGAATCGAGCCGGGGCTGGAGTTGCGCGTCCGTGAGGTGAGCGACATGACTCAGAAAGGCCGGCACACCACCACCACCGCGGAGCTTATTCGCCTGAGCTTCGGTGGCTGGGTGGTGGATACTCCCGGGATTCGCCAGTTTGACCTCTGGGATGTCATTTCAGCTGAGTTGGATGGTCATTTCCCTGAATTCCGTCCCTTTGTAGCCCACTGTGGCTTTCCCGGCTGCTCTCATCTCCGGGAAGAGAATTGCGCTGTAAGGCAGGCACTCGACGAAGGATGGATTGATCCCCAGCGGTATTACAGTTATCGTGGCATTCACGAAACCAAAGACGCCCCGGAGATTGAGGAATGATCTGCCCCCTTTGCGTGCTGCTTGTCAGCTTGATTCAACCCCCCAGTGATCCCATTAGCCTGGAAGTCAGTCGGCTTAGCGGCAGCTGGCAAGTTGTCACGGCTCAGGCTGATGGCAAGGAAATGACAGAGCGACTCAAAGGCTTTCGTTATGTCTTTGATGGCCAGCTTATGAAGCTGCTTGACCGGCAAGGCCGTCCGATGTTGCGAAGCGATAACAAGCCCGATGAAAGACCGTTCCTCATCAATGTGCAAACCAATCCCCGCACCATGGACATCACCATCCAGGTGAAGACCAAGGCGTTCCTCTCGCTGGGAATCTATCGACTGGCGGACGAGGAGTTAACGTTGTGCTTCGCTGAGCCCGGCGCTGCCCGTCCCAGTGATTTCAAGAGCAAAGCAGGCGTGACCCTGGTAGTGCTGCGAAAGGTAAAGTAGTTGCAGCCCCACGAGCATATGAAACGCGGCGAGACGCCGCGTTTGCAGTGAGTTAATCAGTTCGAAGATTTACGTTGTCACTACTCCTGACTTGGCTTTGGGCAAAGCTGCGACGAAAACGCCACCAGTGTAACCTCCGCCATAGTTGAACAGCGTGGTACCAAACATCTCGCTCAGTGTCAGGGCGTCATAGACTCTAGCCCGGCTGGCAGTTCCACTAGTGGCAATACCCACCACCAGGTCAAGCTTGCCATCCCCATTGATATCGCCTATTGCCACGCGGGCTGGCCCGGTTGTCGTTCCTGCGATTGCCAGATTTCGAACTGGTGTCGTACCGTTTCCGTTGAAGATTCGCACCTGGCCGTTGGAATTGGTGGCTGCTCCGGTAACGATCTCCGCCTTGCCATCACCATCAAGATCACCCACGCTGACATAGACGCCTCCAGCCACACTGCTGCTGTAGGCGACAAATGACTTGATCAGAGCAGTCGCAAACGTGGTCGCGGCTGTGCTGTACACCTTCACCGTGGGGGTTCCGGCACCCGGAGAAGTAACGATATCAGTCCGGCCATCGCCATTCACATCGCCCAGAGCAACACGCACCCCGCCATAAGCACTGCCGGTGTAAGGATTGAAGCCACTGTACCAGGCGGAAGAACTGAAGAGTGTCCCAGAACTGCCATTGTAACTGCGGACCTGCGGCGATGCGGTGACGCTATCAGCTGAAGTAACCACATCACTCTTCCCGTCGCCGTTGACATCACCCACGGCAATTTCGATGCCACCACGATAGTTTGCTCCGAACGGCGCTACACCATTGGTCCAGTTCCCGGTGAGTGGTGCACCTGTTACGCCATTAAAGGCCTTCACTGTTAGACCCGTGCCGGTGCCAGTTTGTGGCCCAGGTGCTGTAACAATGTCGGGTACACCATCACCGTTCAAGTCGCCCGTAGCAACGCGAATCGCTCCGGTGAACGATGCACCATACGGAGTGATCGTAAAGATGGAGTTACCTGTCTCACCAGCAAATACCTTCAGTGCGCCCCCGATTTCCTTGCCGAGAACGACACGGCGATAGGGATCTGTTGGCGGTGGAGGCGGTGTGCCCACCGTAAATTTGACTGTGGCGATGTTACTCAATGAGTTGCCATCAGAGCATTGATAGGTAAAGCTGTCGTAGCCATTGAACCCGGCCTGTGGCGTGTAGGTCAGGTGGCCATCGGGATAGAGGAAGAGTGTGCCATTACTGGTGCCACTTAGAAGTGTGGCAATCAGTGCACTCGAGGGACCGTCGGGGTCGTAGTCATTATTGAGCACCCCCCGGGCAGGAATCGTGGTTGTTACATCTGAAGGGACAGCATAGTTGTCGTCCACTGCCACTGGGGGTTGATTTGGGGCAAAGACGACAACTGTTACAGTTGCCACGTTGCTGTCGAAGAAGCCATCGTTAGCGACATAGGTAAAGGTATCTACCCCAATGAAGCCATTGCCGGCAGTGTAAATGAAGCTGCCATCAGGCTTCAGTAGCACAGCACCATTTGCTGGTGCGGTGTTGAGTCTGGCCGAGAGGAGGTTGTTGTTCGGCGAGTTGTCGTTAACCAGCACTCCAGTAGGAGAACTAACATTTAATACGCTGCCGAATACAGCATAGCTGTCAGGCAGCGCGATGGGAGTTGGCTGTACGTTGATGGAGATGGTAGCAGTGTTGCCATTAAAATAGCCGTCGCTGGCTGTATAGGTGAACGAATCAGGGCCATAGTAGCCAGCATTTGGTGTGTATTTCAAGTATCCGTTGGTGTCCATAATTACTGTGCCATGTGCTGCTGTTGTTACCAGATGCGACTGGAGTACATCGCCAAACATGGCCGTATCAGGATCGGAATCGTTAGATAAAATGCCCGGGTAGAATACTTCAAGTACAGTATCCTTCTTGATGGAATAGCTGTCAGACATCACAACAGGAAGTCGATCAACACGGATGGTTACCGTGGCTGTTGTGCCATTATCCCAGCTGTCGAATGGTGCGTAAGTAAAAGTATCGATGCCGAAAAAGCCCGGATTCGGTGTGTAAGTAAACGTGCCATTTGAATTGAAACTGACGGTGCCATTCGAGGGATTGCTGAGGATGTTCGCTGTAAGTGCATCCAGATCGAGATCGGTATCATTAGATAATACATTTCCTGAGACAGCGACACCGACTGGAGTGTAATATTGGTCTGCTTTCCCCTGGGCGTAATTGTTGATGTGAATCTTCACGTTGGCAGTGTTCGAGTTCAACAGTCCGTCGTTGGCCCTGTACTGAAAGCTGTCATTCCCAGTCGAGGTAATTGCAGCAGTGTAAGTGAATCCGCCGTTGGAACTGAAACTGTTGACCACACCTTTGACGGGGCTTGTGGCAAGGACTGCAGTCAATGGCAGGCCACCTTCTCCCAGTTGGATTTCCGGATCGAGGTCATTCGCAAGCACACCTATGCCCGCCGGAATTACCATGGGAATGCCTGGATGTGCCAGGTAAGTTGCAACACCGACAGGTAGCACACCATCGTCTACTGCAGTGGGCGCATCGTTGACAGGTGTCACACTTATGGTGACGGTGACGGGCGTGCTGTCAAAGTAGCCATTGTTGGCCTTGTAGGTGAACGAGTCTGGCCCGGGATTGTTGGTATCGTTGGAGTTCAAGCTTGGAATATAAGTGAATGACCCATTGCTGTTGAGTGTTACAGTGCCATGACTGGGGCCAGAAACCAAAATGGCAGAAAGTGGCAAGCCAAACACATCAGTATCATTGCTCAACACGCCATTTGTTGCGCTCCTGACAAGTGCCGTATCTTCGTTCACAACATAGTTATCCGCGTTACCGATCGGTGGCACTGGATCCACATTGAATGGAACTCCCTGAGATTCAATGCCGCTACCAATGACTGTCAGCGTATAGGTCCCGATGGGAATGCCGGATGGAAGCGTGAAGTTAGTGGACACTGGAGTGCTGCCGGTTGCAACTCCGGTACTGCTCCAGTTGAAAGTGCGCGCGTAATAGACTCCGCCACTGGCATTGGTGAGCTTGACGATAGGGTAGTTGGTATCCATTTCCGCATCATCGCCATACGCGCCGCCGCCAAAGATGCCGTTAATCTGCGTACCGGTAAGAGTAAATGTCCCAGCACCGTTACTGCTGATTCCGCTGATGACAGGCCTCCATGCATCCAGCGGTCCGCCAGCAGGGGTATACAGGGAAAGCCTGCTGGTACTGTCGGTGAACAACACCTGACCGGTAGGCAAAAGGAGCATTCGAGTTGTGTAAGGCAGAGTCGAATTGAGGTTTGGAGTGGTTGGGGTAACATCTGTCAGTGAAGTGGCAATCGGTGCCAGTGGATCAAACTCATAGATCTTGGTGGGCCCGGAGAATGCGGGGGTACCACCTACTGCCAGAATAACCTTTCCGTTGGGCATGACGCAGCACGGCGCATCATTAGCTCCCAATCCTCCGGGAATGACTGGGCCAGCAACCCACGAACCGGGGCCGCCGGGAACAGCGGATGGAGTATAGATCGCGGTGTTACTGTTGCCGCCGATCATGAAGACTCGCTTATCAGGCAGCAATACGCCTCCGCCAACCTCTGATCCGCTCGTGGTGAAGAGTGATACTGGCATGGTCCCTGAGTCGATCCATGTCATGGTCGAGGGATCCATGCGCTGTGCATGATTTGGGTTATTAAAAATGTTGTAAGTCAGAATGCTGCCATCAGGCATCTGCACCCACGTCTCTTCGTTGCTGCGGTCGCCATCGAGCTTGGTCGGACCATTGCTCCAGGAATTGGTAGTGGGGTTGTAGATATAGGTTTCAGGGCCACTTAAGTACGAGGCCAGCACTCGCCCATCGGGCAGGATACCCGTCGAACCATCACCAAACGCGCTGCGTGGGAAGTTGGGAATGTTTGTCCAGGAGTTGGTAAGGGGGTTGTAGATCTCACCTGTATTCGTCCAGGTTGCATTACCAGCTGGGCCTGAGTATTCGCCACCCAGCACGAAGACCCGTCCATCCTGCAAAGTGCGTGTGCCGGTGTATAGACGTTCCAGGCCCATACTTGCCAGCGTAGACCAGGTACCATTCTGATAGCTGCCATTTGCATCAGGCGTGAGTCGATACCACGTATTGGTGACGCCGCCTCCCTGAGCCATGATGGTACCGTCGGAAAGTAATTCCATCGTCCCGATGCCATTACTTCCAAGCGGTGCCAGATTGGCTAGCTGCGTCCAGGTGCCTGCTGGAACAAGGCGATCTTCCAGCAGATCCAGCATGGGGCGATACGATTTCAGGATGGAGTGTTTGCGAACCGGTTGGCGAGTCATGGAATCCTCTTAGCGAATACAACTAAACTGTTGCCAGCAACTGCAACAGGAACAGGGCGTCCTCGTTAAAGAAGTCTCATTGTCTCAGTATCAAATCCAAACACAAGAATAACTTGTCCAACTTCAACCAAACTCTGCACATTTTGTGGAGGTTACTCAGTCTACACGGGATATCAAAGTCGATGAAAACCGGGCCATGGAAGCGCTACGGTAGCGCTGGCAGCCCTGAACATAGCTTGCTACTACACTGCGAGGTAAGAATATCAGAGACTGAGACTTTTCACGGGTCCATACGCCACAATGGTTGGATTATCGATGGGGTAGGCGTCCAGCAGGGTACGGATATCGTTCAGCGTGACAGCATCAATAGCCTTCAGATCATCATCCACAGTACGGTACTGATTCAAATACTGCCAGTTGAAGCTCACGCTGGCCATGCGGCCCATGGGACGTTCGTTGCCTCGAACGACGCGGCTAGCCAGCTTGGCTCGCGCGAGGTTCATTTCCTTTTCTGAAATGCCGTCAGCCTGCACTGCTTTCAATACACCCAGATACCGTTGCAGATTGGCCTGGGCTTCATCCGGGTCGCCCCCGACATAGCCGAGATAGGCTCCAGCCCCCTGATATTCATGGAACGAGAAGTCAGCGGAGTCAGCATGGCCGGGGTCGATGAGCGACCAGTAGAGCCTGCTTCCAGTGTCGTCTCCAATCGCACCAGCCAGTACCTCAGCCGCATAGCGAAGTTCCGAAGCAGCTGGAGGACCACCTGACCAGATCATCAGGTGTTCCTGTGCGACCTTTTCCTTGTGAATCACCTGGAACGCGGCTGGCGAACCAGCGGCTGGCAAATCGCGTGGCGTGGGGCCGCTCGTCCAGCTGGCGCAGCGTTCTTCCACCATCTTGTGGTAAGCCTTGAAGTCGAAATTGCCTGTGGCGATGACGGTAATGTTCCCTGCCACATAGCGGTTCTGGAAATAATTCCGCATCTGCTCGCTGGTCAGCGCACCTACCGACTCCGTGGTCCCGAGCACCCGGTTGCCCAGTGGATGCTTCTGAAAGAACAGGCTTTTGCTGGCATCATACGCGGACCACATCGGCTGGTCTTCATACATGCTGATCTCTTCCAGGATGACCTTCTTCTCCATGTCGAAGTCATCCTGACGCAGGCTGGGTCGAAGAATGTCAGCCAGGATATCGACCGCCTGGGGCAGGTATTCGGGCAGCACCGCGGCATAGAAGACGGTGT
Source organism: Gemmatales bacterium (assembly GCA_046350055.1). Taxonomy (GTDB): domain Bacteria; phylum Planctomycetota; class Planctomycetia; order Gemmatales; family HRBIN36; genus JAEUIE01. The sequence goes on from JAXMBC010000001.1 coordinate 3,914,648, forward strand.
TCTCTTCGCTGGTGTAGGCGTTGTGATTCGCCCCGATTGCATCGAATTCGCGGTTCACATCCAATGCTGTGCGTTTGGGTGTGCCCTTGAATGCCATATGTTCAAGGAAATGCGAGACACCTGCGATATCTGGCCCTTCATCACGTGCTCCCGTTCGGACAAAGAAGCCTACTGCCACCGAGCGAGCTGAAGGATTGGTTTCCCCCAGCACTTGGAGACCATTGGCCAGTCGCAGATGATGAAATTCCAGCATGCATCGTATCCTGAAGTCTATCTGGCGAGCAGGCGTGGCTCCTGCCAGGCCACTCACCTTTGATACTATTCTACATACCAGTCAGGCTGTTACTATCCCAGTGGCAAATGATCACGTCCGGGGAGTTGCACTGGAGCTGCGCTGGCGGAGCCGCCTTGCACTGTCGTCATGAAGTCGATACTGCCAATCGGTGTGGGCAGGGCGTATTGTTCGCCATACTGGAATCCCACCCGGCCGCCCAACGATGCATTCTGAGCCCGCAGGTAATGCTCCAGTTTCTTGAATCGTGCTTCGTCGAACTGCGACTGGTAGCAGCGGATAGATTCGATCTTCTTCTCGTACACGTCACTGACATCGACAATGAAGCTGCCATGCCACAGCCGCTGCTCGGCATCGAATGGCACGGGGGCATACACTAGATGCGGCACCCGATACGGCGATGTTCCAGCGAATCGATCATCCCATTTGGTAAGCTGCGAATAGAACCGTGAAGCTTCGACAAGCAGATGCCCCTGATGATGATCAGGCGAAGCAGCTGGAGTGCGGCCTGCCATGACGATGACGATTTGCGGTCGCAGCTTGCGGAACGCGGTTGCCAGGGTAAAGCGATTCTCCGGGCAGTCCATCAGCACCCGGTTGGGTATGTTGAGGTTGTATCGATAGGGTACGCCCAGCGCGATGCGTGCTGCCTCTGCTTCCTGCAAACGGGTTTCGTAGGAACCCCGGGGAGTCGGCTCGCCGCTCGTAATATCCAGCATGGCCACAGTCTTGCCCTGTGTTACCAGCTTGGCAAGGATTCCTCCGCAGGTGATTTCGAGATCATCCGGATGGGGAGCGACTGCTAGTACATCAATCTTCGCTGGCGGATTGTCCGGTATCATCTTGCCTCCGTAGGGCATGCTTTGCATGCCTCACCAATGCTTGTGCTCGTTGCAATAGTTGTCGATGCTGGAAGTGTTGCGAAGGAATCTCACTGCGGGGAGGTATGCACAGCATGCCCTACATATCATCCCGGAGGCCATGTCATCTCACGGCCACTGAGCAAATGCATATGGAGATGTGGTACCGTCTGCCCCGCTGACTCCTGGCAGTTAATGACCAGCCGGTAGCCATTCAGCCCCAGTTGCTTCGCGAGTTTGATGGCTACCAGGTGCAAATGCCCCAGCGTTGCCTGATCTTCGGCAGTTGCATCGTCATGGGTGCGTATGACTTTCTTGGGAATGATCAGCACATGTACAGGAGCCTGGGGATGCACATCGTGGAATGCCAGGCTCAGGTCGTCTTCGTGGATGATTTTGGCGGGTATCTCACGCTGAATGATTTTGGCAAAGATGTTGACTGGCAGCATCGGCATCTTTTCACCTCGTATGACAACACGCAGGGCGGTTACTAGAACAGTGTACAAGCTGAACAGGAAAACTGCTTGCCCCTCTTACTTGGCATTGATGAAGCTGGCTATGGTCCCAACCTCGGGCCATTTGTCATGTCGTCCGCCTGTTTTACAGTACCTTCGCTAACAAGTCACGACCTGTGGCAGCCTCTTCGCACCGCTGTGAAACGGGCGAGCGGCAAGCCAGATGGAAGACTGATTGTCGATGATTCCAAGGAAGTCTACTCCCCCAAGACGGGCCTCGCACTTCTGGAAAAACACCTTTGGCCCTGGATCAGATGCTTGCACCCAGAGGTTGCTTCATTCAGAACGCTCTGGGAAAGCATAACCATCACACCGTGGGAAACTGCGTCGCATGAACCCTGGCTCGTACCAGATGCCGCTCTGCCGTCACAATCCCATCCAGCATCCAGCCTCGCTTTACTTCTGGGGGTATTGGAACAGACTGGTATCCGGCTTCACAGACTGAACAGTTGCATCATTCCTGCACGACTCTTTAATTCCTTAACGAATCAGGCCGATTCCAAGGCTGCAGTGCCTCTGTACTGTGTCAACGAGCTGTTGCTGCGACTGCCTTCTGATGACGCCGTCACCATTGTGATTGATCGCCTGGGTGGCAGGCAGCGGTATTATGAACAAGTCTCAAGTTGGTTTCCGGGAAAGACCGTGGAAATAGTCTCGGAAACACCTGCCGTCAGCAGCTATCGGGTCGGCACCCGCATCACCATCAGTTTTCAAGTGGAAGCAGACCAGCATAGCTTCTGTGTCGCACTGGCTTCGATGCTCAGCAAATATTGGCGGGAAGTATGTATGGCACAGTTCAATGCCTGGTTTCAACAGCAACAGCCGGGGCTCACACCGACTGCAGGGTACCCACTCGATGCCACCCGCTTCTGGAAAGAAGTGCAGCCGACACGAGATCGGCTGCTGTTGAGTGACGATGATTGGTGGCGAACGCGATAGTGACTTAAGCCTTGGCTGATGCCTGCTCAGCCACAGTTGCGGCGTGTTCCTGGAAGGCAAAGATGCCAAAGAACACAGCGCTGAATAAGCCATCTGCAAGGAACTGATTGCGGAAGAAGGGCAGAGCCAACTCGTAGCAATACAACAGGCCCGACCAGGTGGGCGGATAATAATAGGCTCCATCGCTGGGCTTGGAGTTTGTCCAGATCATGAAGTTGGTGAACAGGAAAAACAGGACGGAACCAAGTAGCGTAATGCCCACGCCACTGGCCAGCATGGTCCAGCGGTTCAGCTTAAGGTAACGCAGTACCAGTCCTAATTGGGCCATCACCAGGAAAACTCCATAGATGAACAGCCGACCAGACAAGGATGAGGTTGGCAGTTGCCTGGCTTGCAGTATCAGCTGTATCAGGAGATCTGTCACCACGAAGCCGATCATTGGCATGGCATACGCCCAGAACAGCGAGCGGTTCCTGGCCAGATGCACCATGAACAAGGGCAGCACCGCGTTTGCACCCCAGATGCAGAATAGCCAGCCGGTTGTTTCTTCCTTCCAGTAGGGAAGCAGGCGGGCTGCGAAACCAAGGATGGTCATTACCACCAGCAGGGTCAGGGTGCGTCGAAGCATCGTGCGGTCAGCGTTCATAAGTCTCTTCATGATTGTAGTGCTGAATCAAACTGGTGGGAGGGCGAGGCTCCTGCCGAGCCGCGGACCACGCACTGTATTGCATCAACAGCGAGTAGGTATCTTGTAGTATAGATGATTATGAGGATTATCCCTTGAATGAGCAAGCGGACTTGCCCTGGTACCATGAAGGTCTGCGGTTCAGTTGCACCCAGTGTGGTCACTGCTGCCAGGGACCGGGCTATGTCTGGGTCAACGATGCCGAGATCGAAGCGCTGGCCAGGCACTTTGAAATGGACTTCGATACCTTCTCCAAGGTCTATACCCGCAAAGTCGGCAGGCATCGAAGTCTCCGCGAACAGGCGAGTGACGACTGCATCTTCTACGACAAGAGCGTAGGCTGCCTGGTCTACGAGTTACGTCCCACCCAATGCCGTACCTGGCCTTTCTGGGATCGCAACCTGGAATCACAAGCCGATTGGGAACAGACGGAAGCACGCTGTCCCGGATCTGGTCAGGGTCAGCTCTTCACACTCGAAGACATCACCGCTCGTCTCGTGGAGATGAAACAGCGATGACACGACCCCTCGCCGCTCTCTCATCAGATGAACGGGCTGCTCTCCGTCAGCGAGTCATGAAACTGTATGACTCCGCCGACGAGGAGATCCAGAGTCACCGCCCGGTCTGCGTCGCCAGCGGGAAATGCTGTCGCTTCCTGGAGTATGGCCACACGCTCTTCCTCTCGCATCTGGAAGCCGAGGTATTGCTGCACAATGCCCCGGCCTACGAGAAGCCCACCAACCGTGGCTTCTGCCCCTTTCAGGTGAACAACCTCTGCACCGCCCGCGAGCAACGCCCCCTCGGCTGCCGCGTCTACTTCTGCGACCCCAACTACGCCGGCAAAGGCGAACTCATCACCGAGAAATATCTCGCCGAGCTGAAGGCACTCAGTGAAGAACTGGGTGTTGGCTGGGACTACCGCCCCCTGCATGCATTTCTGGATAGTTAGCCCTCAGCCATGCAGGCCGGGGACGGGCCCTCGCGACAATGAAACGCAAGGCCTCGCCATGGCTCTCAGTGCTCCTCCGTGTCTTTGCGGTTAAAAACTAACCACAAAGACACGGAGGAACACAGAGAGCTACTGCAGCAACAATCACACCCCGGAATAACCAGAACTGTACACTTGTCGATGTGCGCCGTGGGAAGGTATCGGACTTCAGCAGGAGAGAGTCCTGCCCGGCAACTGGGTCGTTCCAGCCGGTAGTAGTCGAAGTGACGAGGGAGGTAACAAGCTCGTTGAAGCCTTCGATGTAACGGTCATGCATGGCATGATCAGCGAGGAGTCAGGCCGTAACGCGAGTGAACGCTGAGCAGGCCCCGAAAAGTTGCCGCAGGAGCCGACCCGCCATTGACACGGGGAAGGCTGCCATCGGGATGTCACTGTGCCAGAGAGATCTGGACTGAGCGACTACGCATCTCGATCCTGCCGGGGTATGGGCGACGGCATGGCTTCGCAGGAGTCTGGTATTAACACGGGAAGTCCTCTTGAACGGTCAGTTGACTACTGGCCAACGAAGGAGCATCAACATGCTGGATTCGGTTCAGGGGGATGACGGAGAGGCTCGTAGTATCGTCGAAGCTGGGTAATGCCGGTGGAGAGAAGGGGCCTCAGTTGCAGAGGAACGTTTTAAGCAGCAAGGGAGCAGGAGATTGACGTGAGTCTAACAACTCCGGAAAAGCTTCAGAAGTTGCAGCAGGCGTTACACGCGAAAGCGAAGGGATCGCCTGACCATCGATTCCATGCGTTGTACGACAAGGTGTATCGAACGGATGTGCTGGCCTTTGCCTACCGGTGCTGCCGAGCCAATGGTGGTGCTCCCGGCGTGGACGGACAGACGTTTGATGCCATCGAGTCATACGGGGTGGAGACATGGTTAAGCGAGTTGGCGGAAGAACTGGCCACGAAGCGGTATCGGCCACTGCCTGTTCGACGGGTGATGATCCCGAAGGAGAATGGCAAGCTGAGGCCGCTGGGGATTCCCACGATCAAGGATCGCGTGGTACAGAAGGCGGTGGTGCTGCTCCTGGAGCCCATTCTGGAAGCAGATCTGCCGCCGGAACAGTTTGCCTATCGTGCTGGTCGGAATGCGTCGCATGCGGTCACGGCGGTGGTGAAGCTCCTTCGGAGTGGACATACCGAAGTGATAGACGCGGACTTGAGCGAGTACTTTGAGTCGATTCCCCATGCAGAGCTCATGCAATGCATCGCTCGCCGGATCGTCGATGGATCACTGCTGCATCTGATCAAGATGTGGCTGGTGGTGCCCGTCGAAGAAAACGATGAGCAAGGGAGGACGACTCGTACCACTCGCAACCGGGATATCGGTCGAGGTGTGCCGCAAGGCTCTCCTCTCAGTCCGCTCCTGAGCAACTGGTATATGCGACGGTTTGTCTGGGGCTGGAGGACATTGGGACACGAGAAGCGTTTGAATGCCAGGATCGTGAATTATGCTGACGACTTTGTTATCTGCTGCAAAAGCACCGGAGCACAGGCGATGGCAGCGATGCGGGACATGATGCAGAGACTCAAGCTGACGATCAATGAGCAGAAGACGCGGCACTGTGTCCTGCCCGGAAACAGCTTCCACTTCCTGGGGTTCGAGTTTGGCCTGATGTACTCACGCCGCAACGGGTTCGCCTATTGGGGTGTGCGTGCAAGGAAGGAACGAGTTCAAGGAGTGTGCCGCCAGGTGCATGACTTAACTTCGGCGCAAACCACCTATTACGGAGTGGAGGATCGGGTCGCCCGCCTGAATGAGTTGCTGGAAGGTTGGGCGAATTACTTCAGCTTGGGAACGGTCAGTCGTGTCTACAACATGATCGACCATTACACGGTGCGAAGGCTACGTCAGTGGCTGCGACGGAAGCATCTTGTCAAAAGAGGGTCGTACCTTCGATGGTCCTACGACTACTTTTACAAGACGTTGGGCTTGGTCTGCCTGGCGAAACGTCGTGGCCGCCTACCGTGGGCGGAAGCGTGATCTGCTCCGAGAGCCGGATGCGGGAAATCCGCCAGTCCGGTTCGATGAGCGGGAGGTGGAAACGGGCATGGGAAGGCTAGTGAGGCACCGGCCAACGAAAGGGCCGGATACGGATAGGCCCTCCCTAAACCAACGCGCCACCTCTCGACTCTACACCTTATAATAAACCAGGGTATCCCCTCGTTCGCTCCTTGGCAACCTGCAACCGCTATGCACCACCTTTGACAGCCCGATATCTGCCAGTTATTCAACGCGCGCACGAGGTGCTGAGGATGATGCGACAGTGGGTTAGATTTCCAATCCTGACCGCAACCACGAAGAGCACCTTTACCTCATGTTGCGGCGTTTTGGCGTAAGTGTTTATCTACCTAAGCGATACGGCGCGCACCGACCTGTTTTAAACCCCAGTAACTGTCGATTATTCACCGCGCGCACGAGGCGCTGAGGATGATGACCAGATTGGTGATATCCGCCTCTAGCGTTGCGCGCATATGCCGTAACTCATTATCCAGTAAAGAGATGTGTGGATCACGCACCCCATTTGCTGTGATGTCGTCTTCCAAATCCCTTCCCGCGCGTACGCGATGCCAGTGTTGGTTTCTTGACATCCCTCATAACAAAGCTGCCACCCATTGACACAACTCGCCCCCTTGGTTATCTCCCGCATTACTTGAAGGTCACTTCAAGAAGGGGGACGGGTATGCGCTGGTTGTGCCTGGTGTTCGTAGCTTCGTCGCTCGTCGGCTGCACCACCCTGACCACCATTCAGGAATGCGACTACCAGAAGATGAAAACCGAAGGCGTGCTCGTGGAGGAGAAGAACCCCACCCTGGCAGCAGCACTTGGTATTCTCCCCGGTTGTGGTTCCTTCTACACCGGTAACTACGTGCTGGGAGCTGTCGATGTGGTCACCTGGCCGCTCTCCATCCTCTGGGATCCCATTGCCGGGTACAACGAAGCCCGCGTGCGAAACTACCGGGCCACGCAGTTTGCCATTGAACGCGACAAGAAGCGTGAGTTGATGCAGCTTGAGGCGGCCCGTGATGAAGGCCGTATCACCCAGGTCGAATTCAATCAGAACAAACGTGCTCTGGAAACCCGGCACAGCTTTGAGTAAGGGGCAACTACCCATGACGACATTGATCCTGCTCGTGGCGTCTGGTTTCGCCGGTGGCCTGATGCTGGTCTATTGGGGGAAACTGGCGTACCGTTTCGTTGTGCCCGCCCCCACCGTGAATGTCCACTTCTCACCCAAAGGCGGCTGCGGCCAGGCAGTAGTCGATGCCATCGAAAATGCCAGGGAGCAAATCCTGGTAATGGCTTACTCATTTACTTACGATCCCATCGTCAAGGCTCTGATGGATGCCCATGCTCGCGGTGTGGATGTGGAGCTTATTTTCGACAAGTCGAATGAAGTCGATCTGCGAACCGACATGCCTCGCTGCATCGAGAAAGGACTGAAAGTCCTTGTCGATGCAGAGCATGCCATCGCCCACAATAAATTGATGGTGATCGATCAGAAGGTGATCATTACCGGCAGCTTCAACTTCACTCGCCAGGCCGAGGATGCCAATGCTGAGAACCTGCTGATCCTCCGGAATGACAAGAAGCTGGTAGAGAAGTATCTGCAGTACTACGAGAACCACAAGGTACACTGCCGCAAGCCGCAGCTTAAAGAAGGCGCTGGCTCGCTGGATAAGGGTAAGGAAGTGCACCACAAGAAAGTGGCGTGATGGCCGATTACCGACTCGGACGTTGGCCGGAACGCATCATGATAGGAGACCACTCCTATCGCATTGCATTTGTTGATGTGGTTAAGTTTTTGCAATTGGCCAACATGCTGGAGCGTGAAGCTTGCATGCCTGAACGTGCCGCCCCTGTTGCTTGTCCTTCATATCATGAACACATCGCAATCCATGAAAGACAGGCATGACCGCAGCGAAATTCTTCCTTACCACCGCCATCGATTACCCGAACAGTCGGCCACACATTGGCACTGCTTTTGAAAAGCTGGGAGCCGACGTGCAGGCCCGCTACCGCCGCATGGAGGGGAACGACGTCTTCTTCCTGATGGGGAACGACGAGAATACGCTGAAAGTCGCCAAGCGGGCCGCCGAGTTGGGCCAGCCCACGCAGGCCTACTGCGACGACATGGCCCAGCAGTTCCAGTCGATCTGGAAGGCCCTCGATATCAGCTATGACATCTTTATCCAGACCAGCCACGAACGGCACAAGGTGTGTTGCCGGAAGTTCATTCAGAAGGTGTACGACAACGGCCACATCTACAAGGGGCAATACGAAGGCTGGTACTGCGATGGCTGCGAGGAGTTCAAGAGCGACAAACAGCACACCGAGAACAACGGCTTGTGCCCCAACCACAAGACACCATTGACCCGCCGCGCCGAGCCGTGCTACTTCTTTGCGCTGTCCAAGTTTCAGAATCGGCTCCTCAAGCACTACGAGGAGAATCCCGACTTCGTGCAGCCGGAGAGTCGTCGCAACGAGATCCTCAGTCTGATAAAGACCGAAGGATTGCAGGACATCAACATCAGTCGGCGTGGCGAGGAGTGGGGCATCCGCATTCCCTTCGATGAAGAGTACACCATCTACGTCTGGTTCGATGCCCTGCTGACTTACATCACCGGCATCGGCTACGGCGACGACGAAGCGACTTTCCACAAGTACAACCCCGCCGATGTGCACTACATCGGCAAAGACATCACCCGCTTTCACTGTGCCATTTGGCCAGCGATGCTGTGGGCCGCAGGCCTGGAGGCGCCGAAGAAAGTCTTCGGCCACGGCTTCGTCTACATCAAGGGGGAGAAGATCAGCAAGTCGCTCGGCAACGCCATCGAACCGATGGACATCATTACTCAGTTCAGCAGCGATGCGTTCCGCTACTACTTCATGAGAGAATGCCCTTTCCCCGGTGATGGTGACTTCAGTTGGGAGCGATTCACCGAGGTGTTCAACAGCGAACTAGCGAACAACCTGGGGAACCTGCTGAGCCGGTGTTTGACATTAATTACGAAGAACTACGGGGGCATGCTGCAAGGGACGGGAGGCAAACAACCGAGTGAAGTTGTACCCGGTCTCGACCTCAACGCCTTTGTGCAAGAGGTACGCGAGCACGTAGAGCAGTGCAGGTACAATCAGGCGTTGCAGGTCATCATCCTGAACTTCCTGACGCCAACGAATCAGTATCTCGAAACAAACGCCCCGTGGAAGCTGGTGAAGACTGATCTCGAAGCCGCAAAGACTGTGCTCTTCAACGCCGTGCAATCGCTCCGCGTCGCCAGTATTCTGCTCAAGCCGTTCATTCCCAAGGCGACGGAGACGATCTACAAGAGCTTCAACTTCTTCAGGCCATGGGAAGAGGTGAAGTACGCCGACGCCGCGGAGTTGATTGCTCAGCCCGATGATCTGCGCGTGACAGCGGAACTCACCGACGGTAAAGTGAAGCCATTATTCCTGCGTATTGACACGAAGAAGTAACGATCAAGAGCCGTACTTGGCAGAAAGGCTGAGGCCTCGTGGCACCTGGTCGGCGACCGTGCTGAAGTTCATGGCCCGTAGTAACTCCGCAGCAACACGTATGCTGTTGTTGACGCTGCGTTCATCGGGATAAATGTGACACATGCTGCCAAGATAGAGCCCGGGAATCGGTGACTTAAAGCTGGGAATACGCTTGTGAAAACCTAATTCAGTAACAGGCGCAGCATTTCGACCACGAAACACCCAGTGCCTGTTGACCAGTGGCTTCATTTGCTATGACTCATCTGTTCGATAAAGTTCGGTGCTTTTGCAAGGTGAAGCAAAGCGCGAACAAGATTCTTGTGGCGGTATCGGGTGGACCGGACAGTGTTGCCTTGCTGCATGTGTTGCACAAACTGAAATCAATTGTTCTCCATGTGGCGCACTTCAACCATCATCTGCGAGGCAATGCTAGTGATGGCGATGCGGAATACGTTCGAGAACTGGCAGCCAGATTCGACCTGCCGTTTCATTTAGGTTCATCGACAGCCTTATTGCCGACGCAAAGTCATCTCGAAGCAAGGGCCCGGAAGCTACGATATCGCTGGCTCGCTGACACTGCATTATCCGCTGGATGTACAGTTGTCGTCACCGGTCACACCATGAATGATCAAGCGGAAACGGTGCTGCATCATCTGATCCGCGGCACCGGCTGGCGGGGCCTGCGAGGAATCGCTCCTGTAAGGAAGCTCAGTTCCGGCCTCCGATTGATGCGGCCTCTACTAGACTGCACTCGACAGGATGTTCTCGACTATCTATCAGTGCATTCGCTCACAGCACGCCATGATGCAAGTAACGACGATATGCGATTTAGCCGGAACCGCATCCGGCATCAAATCTTGCCGAAACTTATCGAGTCAAACAGTAGAGCAGTTTTTCACCTGGCAGCTTGGGCAGGCATGGCACGTAGGCATTATGCAAATCTGAAGAAAGCAGCAAAACTACTCTATCCCGGTATCCAATCTCATGTGGATAGCAGGCAGTTGGCAATGTATCGTAGTATGTTGACGGCTCCAGATGACGAAGTATTACAGGAATTGCTCCGACTCGTGTGGCATCAACAACACTGGTCTGTGGAGCAGATGAATAACCTGCGATGGAGAGAAGTCATGGAAGTCTGCCGGGGAACTCGTACTGCAGTGGAGCTGCCCGGCAGGATCATGGTCAGAGCGAAAGAACTCGTCATTCAGTTTATCCAGCATTAACATCAAGCTTGCCACTGCGTTCGAGCTTCTTGTAATAGATAAGCGAGTAAGCTACTGGCACCAGGGCCGACAAAGCCAGCAAACCAATCCACATGCCAATCATCACCTGTACAGGCACCAGGTTCACCAGTGGCAATGACAGCAGTCCAATGGTCCCTGCAGCCACGAACAGCCACGCTCCCATCCGGTGGGTCTTTTCCCAAACTTGATGATTCGCGAGTGTCCAGGGAGTGCGGATGCCCATCCAGAAATTGCGTTCCAGCTTACCCATGACGTTCCCCATGACGATGAAGAAGAGGAAAATGATGGCCATGATGCCCTGGACAACAGGGGTATCTCGACTCACATACGCCGCCAGGATGATACCGTGCAGCCCTGCCATCATGCCGGTTATGATGAGGATGATAAACGAGCCAAGTTGGGGGTTCGATTTTGTGGCTTCGTAGCCACGAGGCGAACACCAGTGCATCAACGCAGCTATCAGTCCAATGACGCCAATCATCCCCAGTGGCACTGCCATCAGATACCAGAACATGTCGTCTCGGAAGACCCAGCGATCAGGCTCCATCGTGGCCCCCCAGTGAACAGGTACTTGTTCCGGCAGCCAGTTGGCCCGATTAGTATAGACTGCGATTGATGCAGCCATGCCGGCGATTAGTATCAATCCGGTGAGCAACCAGTTGAGCTTCTTCATGACGAGCCCCCTTTCTTGCGAACCAGTTTCTTACCCTCACTTTGGAACAGATCCATGAGCAGCCCGATTACATCCTCTACCACGGTGGTATTGAGTGAGTAGATGATCTGTTGTCCGTCCCGTCGGCTCTTCACAAGTCCAGCCTCTTTCAGCACGGCGAAGTGATGCGACATGGTAGGTTTGGTCATCTCGAACTGCTCGGCTAGCTGACCGGCAGTCAATTCCCCCTCGTCACGCAGCCGGGCGAGAATTGCTCGTCGGGAAGGATCAGCCAGAGCTTTAAAGGCATCGCTGTACATATTCATCCCGATAGTTCGATGGCTATCTAACAATATATTCGGTCGGTCAGGATTTGTATTTAGAATGTTGTCGAAATAATGTGGGAGAGAGGATGTGCAACTTCCAGTTCCTACCATATCTCCATGCGACTCGTTTTCATTCTGCCCCTGCTCTGTGCTCTTTCGGGTTGTGGTAATAATCCTGAAGTGCCTGATCTCATTTGGGGCAAGCGCGGGTTACAGCCTGGCGACTTCATTCGCCCACGAGCTATTACCATAGGTCAGTCTGTCGAGGGTGAAGAAGAGCTCTATATCGTTGACTTTGCCGGAAGGGTACAGGTCTTCTCTCTAGATGGCAAGTTGCTTCGCCATTGGAAGACGCCCAGGATTGACAATGGCAGGCCGGCAGGGCTTGGCTGGTCGAAGAAGCGTAATGCCCTCATCGTGGCGGATTCGCACTATCAGCAGATTCTCGTCTACACACCCACCGGCGAGTTGCTCGAGACCATTCCCGGTACCCGAGGGGCTGGTAACCTGGGCCCCTTTCAGTACGTGGCAGATGTGGTGGAAGATACTGCTGGCAACCTTTATGTCAGCGAGTTTGGCAACGAGAATGAGGATCGTATTCGCAAACTGAATTCCCAAGGTGAACACATGGCGCATTGGGGCAATCATGGCACCAGGGATGGCGAGTTCAGTCGGCCTCGCGGTCTCTGTATCTCACCACGAAATGAACTGATTGTTGCCGATTCGAGTAATCATCGGTTGCAATTCTTTAATCTTGAAGGCAAACATCTTCGGACTCTAAATGGCTTTAACTATCCGTACGACATAGCATTCAACGGCACGGGCGAAATGTACGTAGTCGAATGGGGAAGTAATGCAGTGCGTAAAGTGAATGCTGAAGGTCAATTCTCGCGAAGCTGGGGGAGGGCAGGGCGGGAGCCGGGATGTCTGCATCAACCCTGGGGGATTGTCCTCTCGAGGAAAGGCACTCTGTTCATTCTTGATAGTGATAACCATCGTGTGCAACGGGTAAACTGGTGAAGCATATCCCATTGATCATTTGCGACCTGGAAGCGACCTGCTGGGATACACCTGCAGACCGGGAAGAGATGGAGATCATCGAGATCGGAGCAGTTCGGATCGTGGAAGGCGAAGTGCTGGACAGCTTTCACTGCATGGTCAGACCAATAGTGCATCCGCAATTAAGTGACTTTTGCAGAACGCTCACGACAATCAAGCAGTATGAAGTCGACCAGGCTGCGTTGTTTCCTGAGGTGTATCAGAGCTTTGGCAAATGGCTGTGCCAGTCTCCTGAATACGTCTTCAGTTCCTGGGGTCGCTATGATCTTAGACAACTGCAACTGGATGTTGCACGTCATCAACTCGAATGGAACCCTGAATTGAGTAACCACCTGAATCTCAAACATCTTTTCGCCCAGTGGCGGAATGTTAAACCTTGCGGGATGGAGCGAGCACTCCAGTTAGTGAATTTACCCTTAGAAGGCATACATCACCGTGGACTGGATGATGCCCGTAACATTGCCCGACTTGCACTATTGATGCTGCCTTGGTTGTTGGAATCTCAACAAATTCTTAAACAAGAATGAATGGACTGGGATGGTATGTAAGGTAAAGTTGTTTTGATGCCCGTAATTGGCCCAAGGATTGAAGCCTCGCGCAGTGCACTATTTCATTCGGCTTGCAGTTATTGGTGTGCTTCTCCTGCCTTCCATGGTGCTGGGTGTACTTTGGCTGCAGGGCATTCCACTTCCACACGAAGTAGTTGTCAGCACCCTTGGCGCTTCGTTGATTGCTATCGTACTCTGGCTTGTGATTTTGAACCGTCAATTCCAGTTGGATCGTCTGGCCCAACATCTTCTGGAACAACTCAATAAGGACAAAGAAACCACAGCGGCACTGGTTGAGCCGTTTCAGTCCGACACATCCAATGAGCCTGTCTACCTTGCCATGGAAGCCCTGGCAGAACGTTTAGCGCAGCGTCGCGAGCAACTGAAAACAAACTTTGATAAGCTCAGTGGCATCTTGATCACACTCAGCCAGAACAAGCCCATTGAAATAGGCACATATGATTTCGATATGCCTGATTCGGATGACCGTACCTTGCTATTGGGCTCTCTTTGCCAGCTTATTCATTCATTGCAGCACAGCAGGCAGCGTGGTGATGTCTTTGCTAATGTGCTACGTGAATCGCCTATCGCAATGATCATTACCCAGGAAAACTACCGAATACGTTCGTTAAACCCGGCTGCAGAACGACTCCTGGGAATGACACTGCAAAAGGCATCTCACAAAAACCTGATGAAATTCTTCGTGCCACCGCCATTGAAGAGTCACCATGCCCACCTCAAAGGAATTGTACTCCCCATCGAGGAAGCAATTGAGGCACTTCAGAGCGGCAGGCAGGAAGTATTTACCACGTTACGAAATGGTAGTGGAAAGACAGTATTAGTCGGTGTCAGAGCTTCGTTTGGACATCATTGTTTGTTCATGCTGCGAGAAAAGATTAAACACCACGGACAGCACGATCAGGGGATGCCTGATACCATTCAGCTGGACCTCAGCGAGACCAAATTGCCAGTACCAGCAAATCTCGCAGGGTAGTTACATCACTCTGGCAATGGTTCTGCTCCTGCTGCAGGTTTTCCACGCCCCTCTTTGATGTATTGTGCTCGGGCTTGTGCATACTGTTCCGGTGTCAAGCTTTCCAGGTCGCTGTTCACCTCTCCGGCCTGATACTCTCTGAAAATCTTCTTGAGGAACGGGATACACCATCCACACCCCGTACCCGCGCCGCCACACTCAGATAGCTGACTGGCGACACGGGGATGCTCCCGTTTGCAAAAGTTGACAAGTTTGCGACGGCTTACATGAAAGCAGTAACAGATTTTGCCGTCGAGATTCATGACTACTTGCGGGGGATGGAACCGCCTCCGGTGGGAACGCCTTGCGTGGGACGATTGGTTTGTGCTTGCGTAGGTGCCTGTTTGACTTGCCAGCCAGCTTTCTTGGCATCTTCGACATTAAAGTCAGCCACCGTCACTCTGTTCAAGTCATTGCGGACTACTGTTTTGAATTCCCAAGATTGTTCTGTATTACCCGGTTCACGCCACATGATGCGAAGTGGAAAGTGCTTCGGAGAGATTGCATTGGCGTAATTCACCAGTCCAAGCTGGGCAACAGCGAAGTCTCTGCGGTCCTGATCGGTCAAGGGCTGAATTCGGAGCCAGGTGTAGTGCTGGTCCCTTTGTGCTATAGACATGGCGAATCGCTTCTTGGCTTCCCCCGCCTTCATGCCAAATAGAAAAGCAAAAGGGCCATCATCAGGTCGCACGTTTTGATTCTGCAATTGTGAAACAAAGATTGTCTTGGAAGGTATTTCGAAGTTGTAAAGCCATGTGCCAGAGCAGACATACTTACGTTTGAGCTTAGACATATCTGGTTGCCCCTGAGCATTTAACTCAAAGACCTCCAGCTTGAGACCGTACTGACCATTAGCAAGTTGGAGCACTTTGGCTTCGCCATACGACTTGTTGACTTTGCCAAAAGTAGGATCCTTCTCTTCAATCGTGAAGGCCACCAGTAGTGCCTTCAGAGTCTTGGCATCACTCTCCCAACTGCTCAGAATGCTATCCAATTCCTGCTGTTGTTCTGGTGTCATCGCTTGTTGTGCTGGAGGCTGTGTCGGAGCCTGTCCATGAAGATTTCCCAAACACAGCAAACTGATTCCGAGCCAAATCATGAATCGCATGACGAACCTCACCTGACAAGATACATCCATCATCTACCAAACTGGGGGATTTACACAAGGTCAAGTACAGTAACTGTAAGCATGGTGCTGTAAAAATGAAGAAATTTGTCGTTCTGAGCGGCTTTAGAACCACTGGGCACATCTCGCCTGCCCCACTAGCTTAACATCCCATCATCACCTGGAGGTTCCCATGAAACGGTTACTGTCACTTTCGCTGCTTTTCGTCTTAGGTACATTTGTATCCGCTCAAGACTGGGCCAAACCCCGGCTGGAGAACTCGCCACGTCATCTCGAATGGGTCAAAGTGAAGGCAGGAACCCGTGAAGTAAACAGCTTCATTGCCTTTCCCGAAGTGAAGACTAAAGCTACCGCTGTCATTGTTATCCATGAAATCTTCGGTCTTTCTGACTGGGTGCGTGGCATGACAGACCAATTGGCTGCTGAGGGCTACATCGCCATTGCACCTGACCTTCTCACTGGCATGGGGCCTAATGGAACTGGTAGTAAGGAACTGGGGAACGATGGGGCGCGAGGAGTGATCAGCAAGTTGCCTCCCGATCAGATTACTGCTGACCTTAACGGTGTGGTTGAGTACTGCAAGAAGTTGGAAGCCTGTAATGGCAAAGTGGTGGTATGCGGTTTTTGTTGGGGTGGTGGGCAAACCTTCCGTTTTGCCAACAACAACAGTGAGGTCAAAGCCTTCTTTCCCTTTTATGGCAGCGGTCCAAACAAGGAGGCCGATGTAGCGAATATCAAAGCTCCCATCTATGGATTCTTTGCTGAGAACGACAATCGCATCAATGCCGGACTGCCCAAGGTCAGTGAATTCCTGAAGGCCAAGGGTGTAACGCACGACTTTGTGACATACGTTGGTGGCGGCCACGGCTTTATGCGAGCAGGTGAGGACCCGAAGGGTTCCGAGGGAAATAAGAAAGCCCGCGAAGCTGCATGGAAACGCTGGCTCGAACTGCTGAAAAAGGTGTAATGATCAAATTGGATGCTCAAGAGTACCGCCTGAAGCGGTACTCTACTGCATGATCATGAGTTCCACCTGGCCTTATTTCAAATCACCTTTCACTATGCCTGCAGGCCTTATGCGTAGCATCTCTGTAATCACATTGTTGACTTTGATCTTCAGCGTAACTCTCGCCCAGCCGCCGGAGAAAGTGCAGCAACCGCTAGCTCAGCGAACGGGAGATCTTTCTGTTGTCACGTGGAACCTTGAATGGTTTTACGACAACGACATCAAAGACAACCTGTCGGAAACCTCCAAGCTCAACTCCGCCCCAACAAGAAAGGATTGGGAATGGCGGCTTAAAGCGACTGCAGATGCCATCGCACGCATGAAGCCCACGATTCTCTGCCTGCAGGAAATCGAGAACAAGAAAGTGCTGGACGAATTGGCCAAAACCATCAAAGACAACCACAACCTCGACTATGAAGTCTGTTTCGCGCAGGGCCGGGATAGCTTCACGGAACAGGATGTAGGCGTTCTTGTGCGGCGAGGCTTGCGGCCCAACTATCACCGTGCCCCGGAACCACGCAACTGGAACAGTCGCGAGATGAAGCCACCCACAAAACAGATTATGGTGGAGATACCATGGGGTGAGGGAGCGACATTGCGAAAACTCTCTTTTATTAATGTGCACCTCATGGCAGGGGAAGACGTTGGCAAAGAGATGGACCGTTGCGACCAGGCCCGCTTCATCAAACGCTGGATTATCGAGGAACACAGGCATGGCCACTTTGTGATCCTGATGGGGGATATGAACACTGCTGAGGTGCGTGGACAGGTGAAAGAACGTGCCATCGACGTGCTCACAGGCAAAGACACGCCTGACGACAAAGAAGATGATCTGGAAGATATCACCAATATCATGCCACCGATCGATCGTATTACTTTCGGCAGCCGGGGATCCATGCTCGATCACATCCTCATCAGCCCAAAACTGAAATCTGGACCGGGCATTTCCTTTGAGAGTATCAGTAATCGTCGTGATGTATCGATTCGTGGCGTTGGGCCGGATCATCGGCTCAAATTGCGGGATCGTCGTTTCTGGAAGATTGACGAGGATGAGCGTGATCTGAGCGATCACTATCCTCTTCAGGCAAGGTTTAAGATGAAGTGAATCATGCTTAAATAATTAGGCGGTATTCGTGCCTGTCTGTTAGTCCCACGCTACTATATTGAAAGTGGGGGCTTGGTCTGGTCGGCCTCCTGGCTGGCAGTTTCCTGCTGGCTTTAGTGAAAAGGAGTCCTTCGTGTCTACGGTCCCGACGCCCCCACTCTCCCGAGACGAAACTCTCGCCAAGTTACTCGACCAGTTTGCTCATAGCCGCACGCAGATGATTGAGCAATTGCGGCGGGTCATTGTGGGCCAGACCGATGTGATCGAACAGATATTTGCAGCCATTTTCACCAAGGGGCATTGCCTGCTGGTGGGTGTTCCGGGGCTTGCCAAGACATTGATGGTGAGCGCAATCAGCCAGATTCTGGACATTGGGTTCAAACGAATCCAGTTTACCCCTGATCTGATGCCAACGGACATTACCGGTACCAATGTGCTCGATGAAAACGAGCAAGGCCGGCGGGAATTTCGTTTCGTCCAAGGACCTCTCTTTGCGAACATCATTTTAGCCGACGAAATCAATCGAACGCCGCCTAAAACCCAGGCAGCTTTGCTTCAGGCAATGCAGGAGCGCAACATCACTGTCGGACAGAACACCTATCCTCTTCCTGAGCCGTTCTTTGTGATTGCAACGCAGAACCCTATTGAACAGGAAGGTACCTATCCTCTTCCCGAAGCTCAGCTTGATCGCTTCATGTTCAATATCAAGGTGGAATATCCCACTCTCGAAGAAGAAAAGAAGATTCTGTCCTCGACAACAAAACGTGAGACGCCCGACCTTTCCAAGGTGCTCAGCGCTAAAGCCATCGTCAACCTGCAAAAGCTCGTGTTGAGTGTTCCAGTTGGAGATTATGTAATCGACTATACGACACGACTGGTGCGAGCCACACGTCCTAAATCACCAGAAGCACCACCCTTTATCAAGGAGATGGTTGATTGGGGGGCTGGTCCCCGAGCCGGGCAATATCTCATCAGCGGTGCCCAGGCCATGGCAGCCATGGATGGTCGCTTCAGCGTTGCTCTTGAAGACATTCGCAAGGTTGCTGTACCCGTGCTTCGACATCGCATCGGCATCAACTTCCAGGCACAGGCTGAAGGGAAATCCACCGATGATCTGGTCGAAATGCTGCTGAAGGCTGTGCCGGAGCCTGAGGTGCCGAAGTTTGCCAAGAAGAAGTAGGAGTGCTAAGTCCTTATGCCGACAATAGCAGGCTGGAGTTCAAGTTCATACTTTCCTGCTCCTGCTAGTTCCTAACTTCCTGCTGCTGCACCATGTCAACTGCTGAGAAATACCTCCGTCCCGAAGTGATACGCCAGGTGGCTCGCCTGGACTTGCGGGCGAAGTTTATTGTCGAAGGATTTCTCACGGGTTTACATGCCAGTCCTTATCAGGGCTTTAGTGTCGAGTTTTCGGAGCACCGTAAATACGTACCTGGCGATGACCCCAAAGAAATCGACTGGAATGTCTTCGCCAAGACCGACAAATACTACATCAAAAAGTTCCGAGCCGAGACCAATCTCTCTGGCTACCTGGTCATGGACCTCTCTGCGTCCATGAACTATACGTTCCGCCAGGAACTGACCAAGTTTGAATATGCCATCAGCCTGTCAGCAGCGCTAGGATACATGATGATCCACCAGCAGGACCCCGTAGGGCTGGTTACCTTTGACACAGCAATTCGAACATTTTTGCCACCCAAGAGCAGAAGATCACAACTTGGTGCCATTCTTGCAGTACTTTCTGGATTGAAACCGACAGGCACCACCGATCTTGCAGCCAGTATGCATCAACTGGCCTCGATGATTCGCACAAAAAGTCTGGTCATACTTTTCACCGATTTACTCCGCAGCGATCCACAGAAAGTGATGCACAGCCTGCACCATCTGCGTCATCGGGGCAACGAAGTGATTCTCTTTCACGTACTGGATGAAGCAGAGGTCAAGTTTCCTTTTAAAGACTTGATCATTTTTGAAGAGCCTGAGTCTCAGCAGAAGGAAACGTACGACGCAGACAGTATCCGCAGCGAATATCTTGCTGAGCTTCACCGTTTCCGTGAACAATACAAGAGCGATTGTTTCAAAGCTAATATTGACTACGTTCCAGTAGATACCAGCATGGGATTCGACAAAGCACTGATGGAGTATTTGATCACGCGGCAACGGAGGTTTTAGTTGGAATGACTCTCGCCTTCCTGTCTCCCTGGGTGTTACTTGGTACGCTGCTCATCGCGGTGCCGATAATCATCCATCTGGTGATGAGGAAGAAGCCGAAGCTCATGATCTTTCCAGCACTGGAACTGCTTCAACAACGGCGAAAAACCAACCTCCGTAAGCTGCGCATTCGTCACCTGGCACTGCTGATAATGCGCATTCTCCTGGTGGCCCTGGCCGCATTGGCGTTAGCGCGTCCACTTGCAACCGATCTGCCTGGCGTGGCGGCACTTGGCAGTCCACTGGGCGTAGTGCTGGTGTTCGACACATCCACCAGTATGGATTACAAGATCGAAGGGAAAAGCCGTCTCGATCAAGCCAAAGAGCAGGCTCTTGCCTATTTGAAGAGTCTGCCCAGTGGGAGCGAAGTGGCCATCATAGACACTGCGGAAAGTACCGCCAGCCGATTCGTAGGTATCAATGAAGCTGTCAAGCAGATCGATAATCGCAAGATCGCTTCACGTAACCGCCCGGTAACAGCTGGCATTGAGGACGCTTTGCGTCTATTGGATCGCGGCGCCCCGAATCTGCCGTTGCTTGTCTGTGTCTTTTCAGATCGGACGAATGCCTCGTGGGATGCTAATGCTGTGGGAACCTCGCTGCTTCCACAAAAGCAAGCACTCGAAACCAAACTCAAAAGAGAGTTGAACCTCGTTTACTACGATCTCGGTGCGCCAGATCCTCGGAATCTATGCATCACCGGTCTGTCGCTACGACCGGCAGGCGTTACCGTGGCAACACCAATGGAAGATCTTCGCTTTGGCGTGCCTGCAAAAGAGATGGTCAATCTCATTGCGACAATCCAGGCGTCAAATCTGTCAGTCAGCAATGAACTTCTGCTGTATTTGGACGGACGCCCCGATCCTGTCGGTAAGAAGAACATCAGCTTCACAGGCCAAGGCACCACTATCGAAACGAAAACCGTCACTTTTGATCCCATCGAAGTGAAGGACGCGGTAATTCAGGGACGCATCATTCTCGCCAGTCCAGATGCACTTGAAGCTGACAATGTCCGTTACTTCACGCTGGTAGCCCCCACGCGACGGGTATTGATTTTCAGTGACGAACCCAGCACCGCTGAGGACTGGAAGCTGTCGATGGAAAGCCTTCGGATTCTTCCCATGACTGGTGAAATCAGAAAGCCTGTTGATTGTCCTCCTGGTTTGAATCCTGATGAATACCAGGCAGTATGCCTTTTCAATGTTGCTGCTCCCACCCCTCAAATGTGGGAAATTCTTCAGCGCTACGTGCAATTAGGCGGTGGACTTGTCATCGTTCCCGGTCCTTCACTTCAGCCCGCTGCGTATTCCACTAAGCAAGCGGAAGAACTGATGCCTGGTAAGCCGTTGACAATCAAGACCATACCTCTTCCGGGTGTTTCACTGGAAGTTGGCAACTATGAACACCCTGCACTTGGTAACTTCAAACGCTGGCAGCGTGACCTTATTCATTTCAAGGTAAATCGTTTTTGGGAGTTGGAATCCATCCCAGGCGTGACCAACGTCATCACCCCGCTGCAAAATGAGAACCTGTCGACGCTCTGGGCGGAACGTATCTTCGACCGCAACAAGGTGGCAGGTCGGGTAGTATGGCTGGGAAGTGTCATGTACAGTTTGCCAAATGACCCTAACTGGAAAGATTGGAACAACTTTCAGAACGGCTGGCTGTATGTTGGTCTTGCCCATACCTGTGTAAGTCATGTAATCGGTGCCCGGGAGCAGCGGGCCAATTTTGTGCTGGGCGATGACGTCCGCTTTGTGCTGCCTCGCAACAGTAAAGTGCAGGAGTATGTGCTCAAAGGTCCTACTAGTGCTTCGGGTAAGTTCGCCGTTAATCAACAGACATTAACTATTCCCGAAGCCAATCGTCCAGGCAACTTCCTTCTTTCTGATCCCAGCAACTCACTCTGGAGTCGAAGTTTTTCAGTCAATCAAAGCGCTGCCGAGACGCAGTTGGCCAATGACCGTCCTAAACTCGAAGAGTTGCAGCGTTTCTTTGGTACAGAAGGCATTACTCAATCAGGTGAGGACAAAGACCTGGGCGCACTTGTGAAGGATGCCCTGGGCATCTCGCCGCAGAGTGAACTCCTACCCTACCTCATGCTTTTGATCCTCATCATCCTTGCTGCTGAAAACTACCTGGCGAACCGATTTTACCAGCCGGAGCAGACTGCATCATGATGCCGACGCTCCCCAGTACGCTCTCAGATTGGATGCCGACGCTGGAACCGGTCCTGCCGCTTTTGTTGATATTGGTAGTTGGCGTCGTGATCATCGTGTTGACGCTTTGGAGCTATGCAGGTTCCAATGCAAAAACACGCCGGCTCAAGTATACCCTTATCATCCTTCGTTTGCTGGCTCTTGTCGTCGCACTCTTCATCATGTTGCGGCCTGTCTGGGTCTATAAAGAGCAGTTACGGCGACCGGGCAAGATCGTCGTACTTGTTGATAGCTCTCGAAGCATGCAGGTCAAAGATGCTGAACCGGAAGGCAACAGTCGATGGCTCAATGCACTGAAGGAATGGGACGATGTAAAAGGTCAGATAGAAACATGGGAGAAGGACTATCAACTGCGGGTACTTCCGTTGGCATTCGATACTATTGTGAAAGAATTCACTAGTGAATTAAAGCCTGAAGGTGCCAACACAGGCTTGCTTTCTGCTGTCGAACAGGTCCTGGAAAAGCACAAAGCAGCCGACCTCAGCGAAGGTGAACAATTGCTTGGCATCGTGATATTGTCCGATGGTCGCGATAATCTAGGTCGTCCGACAGTCGATGTGCTGACCGGGAAACTGGAGGCGGCTCGTTGTCAATTGCACACAATTGCCCTGGGCAAGCCTGGCGCCAGCGATGCCTTATTCGATATTGCAGCATTGAACATCTTTTCGAGCAAAACAGCTCGCATTAAAGATCGATTCGTGGTGCGTGGCGAATTACAAGCCAATCGCGCAGCTAATCAGGAACTGGAAGTCTACCTTCTGATTGACGGAAAAGTGGCGACAATTGCCGAGGGTGATCGCATCGGTCAGCCAGTGATGGTGCAAATGCGGCCTCGCAAACCCAGTGAAGTCATGCGTGTGGAATTTCCTGCTGCGCGACTCCCCGAAACGCCTGGTGACTACCGATTCAGTTTGTTCGTCAAACCATTGGTTGGCGAAGCAAGTGAGAACAACAATGAGATATCGACATACGTTACATTGAATAAAGATGGTCTCTCTGTGCTTTACATAGATAAGGATCGAGCATGGGAACCTAAATTTCTGAAACGGGCGTTGAAGGGAGATGAGCGCATCAGCCTGATACCCACCATCGCCGGGGCAGGTACTGCAGAATGGCGCAGAGATATTCGAAATGCAATCAAAACACAGAATTACGATGTCTTCATTATCGGTGATGTCCCTGCGTCGAGGTTTGACAGCGGTGGGAGCGACGAGAGCATTCTGAAACTGATTGCTGATCAGGTGAAAGAACGTGGCGCAGGGTTGGTCATGATTGGCGGGCACGATAGTTTTGCGGACGGTGGTTGGGACAAATCGCCTCTGGCCGAGGTCTTACCCGTACAGATGAATCAGAAAGGACAGCTTGAAGGGGATATCGGAAATCAGCGTGAGATCAAGTTCAAGATAACGGAGGAATCGCTGAGTGGAGCAAGATTCCCTTTCATCACCAGGCTGGACAGCGATCCACTAAAGAACCGTGAATGGTGGAATAAGCTGCCTCCCTTGGATGGTGGCAGCAAAATGGGTAACATCAAGGGAAATGGAGCGCTGATTGCTGCTACAGATCAGCGTGAGCCTTTGCTGGTTGTCCAGGAAATCGGCAAAGGTCGGACAGCTGCCCTTGCCGTCGATACTACCTGGCGCTGGGTCAGGCCGGGGCCAGCACGTGAGGAGCCGATACCGCTTGGTGTCAAACCTGTTGCAGATCAGCAGCTACCCATTTCGGAAACGACAGAAGCACACCTTCGCTTCTGGAGGCAACTCATCCTCTGGTTGGCCCGACAGGAGCAGGCAGGCCAGGGTTTGAATCTGGAATTGGCCTCGCGTCGCGTGCTTGCTGGAAAGGAAATGTCCTTTACCCTTCAAGCTCGTGAAGTAACACCGGGTAGTTCCAAAGACTCTGTCAAGCCCATCGAAGGCGCGGAATACACTGTACGAGTCGTCAAACCTAACAAGGAAACAGAAGTTATCAATGTTGCTCCGCTCGGGGACGCGGAAGCGAAGTCGAGAGGCATCTTCTGGAAAACCGATGAGCCAGGCGAATACACGATCATCGCCAGTGCTCGGGCTGGTGGCAAAGAGATTGGCACGGCTCAGGCCCGCTTCATGTCTACCCGCGATGACAGTGAAACCCTTAACCAGGCGGCTAATCATACTCTGATGGAGCAACTCGCCACCAGTACAGGCGGTACTTTCCGGCTTCACGGCGGCTTGCGCGATGTAATCGAAAAGGTCTCGAACGATCCGGCCAATATGGATGAAAAACGTATCCGTTTCCCAGATTGGCAGGAACCGAGCAACCGTCGCCAGGGCATTCTCTTTGCTCTCTTCGTTGCATGTATTGTGGCGGAATGGATCGTGAGAAGATGGTGGGGAATGGTGTAAAGTATGATGCATGTACCTCCTGTCTCCAGGTAACTGTTTATGCACTCGACTATTCCACTTTCCTATCGTCCCCATTACTCAGACAGACAGATTCTCGCCAAGGCAACATCCTGTTACGAGTTGCTCCATCAGAGACGAACAGTCAGGCATTTCAGCAGCCAACCTGTTGATCGTGCAGTGATAGAAGCTGCAATCCGTACAGCTGGCACCGCACCAAGTGGGGCCAATCTGCAGCCCTGGCATTTCGTGGCTATCGGTGATGCACAACTCAAAGCAGACATTCGTCGTGAGGCGGAAGAAGAGGAGCAAGAGTTCTACACGCATCGTGCTCCGCCGGAATGGCTCGAAGCCTTGGCACCACTGGGTACCGATGCAAGTAAGCCATTCCTCGAAGTAGCTCCCTGGCTCATCGCCTGCTTTGTGCAGCCTTACTCACAGCGTCCTGAGGGAGGCACTATGAAGCACTACTATGCTGTGGAATCAGTAGGCATCGCGGTGGGGATGCTCATCACATGTCTGCATCAAGCCGGACTGGCGACTCTCACTCACACTCCCAGTCCCATGAAGTTTCTGAATACCCTGCTCAAACGCCCCAGTCATGAAAGGCCATTCCTGCTATTGGTCGTGGGCCATCCTGCAGCGGATGCTGTCGTTCCCGACATTCATCGCAAACCGCTGGAACAGATAGCCACATTCTTCGTCTGATCGCCTCTTGCATCACGCTTAAAGATGTAGCATGATAGTCGTTCCTTCCTATCAAGATCGTGCCATGATTTACCTGCGATCGCTCACTGCCTGCTTGCTGATTTTGACTATTCTGCATGCCGCTGATGAACCACCATTAGTGGCTCCCGGCGAAGCTCGTACGCCAACAGAGGAGTTAAAGACTTTTAAACTGCCACCCGGCTTCGAAGCGCAACTGGTAGCATCAGAGCCTGACATAGCCAAGCCGATGAACCTGGCATTTGATGCCAAAGGACGCCTCTGGGTGACCTCTTCACTGGAATATCCCTTCCCCGCCCAGGGGCGTGCTGGACGCGATATGGTCAGTGTACTGGAAGATTTTGGACCTGATGGCAAGGCCCGCAAGATACACACATTTGCTAAAGATCTGAATATTCCAATCGGTCTCCTGCCGCGACACGATGGAGCATTGGTCTACAGCATCAACAGCCTGGATGCTTTGAAAGGGGAGGTCGGCCATCTTTACGTAGATCGCACCAAACTTTACCAGGGCTTCGGTACACGCGATACCCATGGCATGGTCAATAGCCTGACCACCGGCTACGACGGGTGGATCTATGCCTGCCATGGTTACGCCAATGACAGCGTTACCAGGGGTACCGATGGCCAGGAACTGCGAATGAATTCGGGGAATGTCTTCCGTTTCAAAGCGGATGGCAGTCATGTGGAGATCTTTACGCGAGGGCAGGTAAATCCCTTTGGTCTTGCATTTGATCCATGGGGTAACCTCTATAGTGCCGACTGCCATACGAAGCCGATGACGCAGCTTATTCGCGGGGCTCATTACGATAGCTTCGGCAAACCTCATGATGGCCTGGGCTATGGGCCTAACATGATGGGCCATCTGCACGATTCTACCGGTCTCTGTGGAATTGTTTACTATGATGCCGATGCCTATCCCAAGGCCTATCGCGATACCATGTATGTCTGCAATGTGGTCACGTGTCGTATCAACCACGACAAGATACGTTGGAATGGTTCTACGCCAGAAGCAGTGTTGCAACCAGACTTTATGAAGAGTGATGACCCCTGGTATCGTCCCGTCTACATGACCATCGGGCCGGATGGCTGCATTTACATCGCTGATTTCTACAACCGCATCATAGGTCACTATGAAGTGCCCCTGAGCCACCCCGGGCGAGATCGCACTCGAGGCCGAATCTGGCGTATCGTCTATAAAGGAGCAGATGCAAAAGCGACACCGGCTCCACACGGTGGCGACCTGACAAAATGCAGCGACGCTGAGTTAGTACAAGCGTGGAGTCATCCCAATATTGCTGTAAGAATGATGGCGCTGAACCTCGCAGTGGAGCGTGGTTCCAGGGTGCAACTCAGCAGTATTCTGAATGAAACCAATGCTCACGTCATGAAGCTCTGGTACCAATACCGCACAAGGATGAATGTTGAAGAGACTGTGTTCGAAGCACTGAAATCGACAGACCCGATGGTTCAGACGCACGCACTGAAAATCGTGGCCGAGCTTGCGCAACGCTCCAGCAATCTGACCAATGCGGTGCTTCCAATGCTGGAAGCCGGTTCTGCCCACGTTCGCCGTGCTGCTGCAGACGCACTTGGAACAGACAGGCAGCATAGCTTCGCTGTATTGCGATCCCTCTTAGCGGCGAGTAGCAGGGCGCCTGTCGGAGATACCCATCTGATCCACACTATTCGCATCGCACTCCGCAATCAACTGGCACAGTTTCCAAGTGCAGATATGGAACAATTGACAGTCAAAGAACTGCAGCAAATGAGTGACATCACATTGGGCATCACAACAGAATCTGGTGGGAAGATCGCGTTGAGGTGTTTGAAGGAGATGCAAAACTGGACAGAGTACATGCCTTTGCTGGTTAGGCATGTCAATCGATATGCCCCCGAACATGCACCAGCGGTGCATGCCATCTGTGCAGTTCACAAAAAGGAACAGCGACATTTTGCTGCCTTGTTGCAAGCCGAGGTGCAGGGACTGCGTGAAGCTGGAAAGCCTCTTTCCGATGCCATCCAGAACGACATTAAAGAACTGGCAGACTCCTTGACAACAAGCACGGACCCATCACTTCTTCAGACAGGGATTGAGCTTTGCACCCTGGCGAGGATGCGTGATCAATTTGAGACAATGAAGAAGCTGGTGTTTAATGAAACTATTCCTGAGGCCCAGCGCACGGCTGCCTTGAATGCGTTGCCTAATCTCGATCGCAGCAAGACAGAAGGCATCATCATGGCGGTGCTGATGAATCCGGAGTTGCCTTGGCCAGTGCGTGAACGTGCCGCTGCTATAGCTGTGGACTTCAGTAAGCCCGAAGTCAGGGAGAAACTGCTGGCTGGATTAAAAGAAATGCCCAGTCGCCTCGCCAATGTAGTGGCTTATCAACTGGCCAATACTGTAACTGGTGCTGAGCAACTGCTTCAGACCGTTGAAGCAGGCAAGCTGCCACCCAACATTCTTCTTACGACGTCCGTGCAATCAAGGATCATGAATCATAAACGCAAAGAGTTCACCGACCGCTATGCCAAACTGACCACGGGACTTCCTCCTGCCGATGTGAAAATGACCGAACTCATCAATAAACGGATCAGTGCATTCAAGCCCCAAGATGCAAGTCTGGAACGTGGAGCAAAGCTATTCACCCAATTCTGTGCAAACTGTCATCAGATGGCAAATACAGGGGCGAAGATCGGGCCACAACTCGATGGCGTTGGCGTTCGTGGTGTAGAACGACTGCTCGAAGACATCCTCGATCCCAGTCGCAATGTCGATCAAGCATTCCGAGCTACCGTCCTGGTGCTGAAAGATGGCAGAACACTTACCGGCCTGGTGCTGAGGCAGGATGGCAATCTGGTAGTCATTGCGGACAATCAGGGAAAGGAACAGAAGATCGACAAGAACGATATCGACGAGAGCAAACAGACCAACCTTTCCCCGATGCCGGCTACCTTTGATACGCAGATGAAGGAATCAGAACTGAACGACTTACTGGCATATCTGCTGAGCAAGAAGGCAAAACCGTAGTTACTCGATGACATTGATCGGCACGGTCACGGTAGCCGAACGCCCATTCACCTTGTCCACGCCCTTAAACACCAGTTGAAACTTTCCCGCCTGATCGAGAGGCAATTCGAATCGCAGGAGCAGAGGTTCATTGACGCTGACATCCTTGAAGCTGTTTACTTGTGGTTTGCCAAGGACTTTGCCGTTACTGTCTTTTACTTCAAGAGTGAGTTCCAGGTGGCCGAGACCTTCGCTGTTCTTGGCAAGATTGATAGCTTGCATGCCAACATTGAAGACTTCACCAACTGTACCGATGCAGGAACTGGGAAGAGTTTGCAGCCTCACCAGACCAAAGCTTGGGGACAGCACACGATATGGTTGTTCGAGAACACCGGTCTTCTTTCCGATGGTATCGGTTAGGGTAAGCCGGACTTTGTAGTTTCCTGATGGCTGGTCGGCGGGGATTGGCAAGTGGAAGGCAAAGCGAGTCTTTCCATTGCCAAGGAGAGCCAGACGGGCTGGGCTGCTGCCATAGTCTTCGCTGAATACCAGCTTGCCAGCGCTATTCTCGACATCCACTTTTGCGGAATACCGGTAACGTCCTTCAGTATCCAGCATGAAGCCTGCGACGTCGAAAGTCACATGCATCACATCACCTGGCTGAAAATCTGTATCAGGACGAGTCGGCCCCAATCCTACCAGCGTTGGTCGTACCTTGCTGATCGTCAGCTTGTTCTCGGACTGCGGTACCAGCGTCAAAAGAAGAACGGATAGGATTAACATTACAGGCTCCTGCTTCATGGAACCATTGTTCTATGAAGCAGGAGCCTGAGAAGTGATACATGTCCAGTACAGATTAGCGACAACGGCCACTTCGGCAGCTGCGACCCGATGAGATCACCGTGGTGCCACAGGTGCCAGTGCTGCAGGTAGTGGCGGGGGCAGCAGTAACAGTCTTTTCGACTGCTTTGGGGGCTTCTGCGGACTTGGTTGCTGCGGTGGTAGTTGCGGCTGGGGTAGCGCAGGTGCTGCCCGAACAACTGCTTACTGTTGTGCCGCAGCTGCCACCCTGGCAACCACGTGAACGGCGACCGCCTGCATTGACATCAGCGGCGAGGAAACCAACAACAGCCAATGCGAGTGCAAACAACTTCACAGTCTTCATGACAACCTCTCCTCAAACATGACATGATGCGAAATCAAGTGGGGAACAGACCTTCTGCACCCGCGAGAGGCGTAGGATAGAGGAGAAGCTGGGTATGGCCAGTGAACGGGGTAAAATGTAATAACTTTAACGATTGTGGTGAATGAACATTGCAATGAACGTGCCAAGAAATTTGATTTCAAGTTAAATTTCTATCTAAGTAATAATGATTGCCCACCATCAAGGTTCAACTCGCGCGCCTCGTGCGCGCGAGTTGACCATACTTTACTTCTGTTTAAGTGCATACAAACGGTTCTTGGTCATCACATAAAGCACGCCGTCGGCGGAAACGACGCTGCTGAGGATGGAGCCCTTCATGTCATTCTTGGCCAGGAGCTTCAATTCCTTGCCTTCCTGGAAGACGAGCAGGTCGCCTTCCTCGGTACCGATGTAGACTTTGCCGTCAGCCACGTAGCACGAGCCCCAGATGTTGCTGAGGGTATCGTGGGTCCAGTAGAGTTGGCCGGTCTTGGCATCAAAACAGCTCACGAAACCATGCAGGGTACAGATGTAGCACAGGCCGTTGTGTACAGCCATGGTGGACATGCTTCGATGCCACTTGAGTTCGCCCTTGTCGTCGGTGCCGCCATAGTGCCAGACAAGGCCGCTGTTCTTGTTTTCGGGGGCCTTGGGATCGAAGTTGTCGTTGACGGGGCTGATGTCGCCAGTCTTGCCCGCGGGGTCGATGCACCACATGTGGCCGACGCCGTCGCCGTGTTCCGGATCCTGGCCAATGGCTAGGTAGATTTTGCCCTCGTACACCACTGGGGTGCCGATAATCTCATTCTTGGTGCCTTTGCCACCAAGCTTGTAAACGGTGTTCTTGGGGTTACAGTCGAACTTCCAAAGCAGCTTGCCATCCTTGGGATCAAAGGAATACATCCAACTGTCGCCACCGCAGAAGATAGCCTGAGGCTGTCCGCCGATGACGGCATAGCAGGGATTCGACCACTGACCGTGGAGAATCTTGTTGCCCGGCAGGTTGCTGGTCCACACCACCTTGCCGGTGGACTTGTTCACGCCAATGAAGCTCGGGGCCTGGGGCGAGGGGATGTTCTCATGCGATTCATCGTGGCCGTTGCCGGTGATGATGAGCAAAATATCACCGGCACTGATAGGCGAGCAGGCCGCCATGTTATGCTGGAAGACCGCGAGGTCTTTCATCATGTCGAGGCGCCAGACAACGTCGCCATGTTCCACACCTTTGTATTGTTCGTCGGTTACGCCCTTGTTGCCGGCAGCGAGGCCTTCAGTGGTGGCACATATCAATTCGCCCCGGTTGCTGACATAGTAAAGCTTATCTCCTTCCACTAGTGGTGATGAACAAACGCCTTGTTCGGGCCAGTCGTTAACTCGTCCAGCGGGGAGCTTGTCGTGGACAATCTGCCAGAGGAACCGTCCATCGCTGGTGCGAAAGGCCATCAGGTTGCCCTTGTCGCCCTGGATTTTGGAATCGCGTGGGTTGCCGTTGTTGGTGCCGACAAAAACTTTGCCCCCCGCAACGACGGGGTTGCCGTACGACTGAGAGCCGAGTTCAGCGAACCAGAGGACGTTTTTGCCTTTCTCAACATCGATTTCGACAGGCAGGTTCTTGTCAATATGGTTGACCATGTTGCGGTCGGGGCTTCCGCCGAACATAGGCCATTCCTTGGGAGCAATGGTAAAGTCGCTACCTGGTTTCTTGATGCTGGCAGCATCTTCCGCTGTGACGACACTGAGGCTCGCAAGAGCCAGGGCAGGCAGTAGGCGAGCGAGTTTTCGAATATGGGGAGTCATGGGGTAAGTCCGTGGTTAGTGGCGAATAACTTAAGATAGTCTCTTCGTCAGTTGATAGTAGTTAGTTGCTAGTGAACCACTCAGGCCAGCCAGAAACTACCAACTTGCAACTAACGTATGGTTAGGTGATCCGTCATGGTACTTTGTCGTGTCGCATCACAAGCTCGCCTCCGCTGCTCGCTTCGTGCGCGGCAATCTTGATTACTTCTTGTTCGGCACCACCTTCACATTGTCAAAAAATGTTTCGGTGCCATCTCCTTTGCCATTAGTCGGTATGGCAGTGGAATAGGCGTATACGGCTGGGGCGCCGTTGCGGTTGGGACTGGGGTCTTCCAGCTTGATCGTCCACTCTTCCGGCTCGGGCATTCCCTTCTGCCAGACCTTGCCGTAGCACATGGCCTTGTCGCCTACTTGCGTTACCTTGAAGATGAAGCTGTACCAGACGCCAGGTTTGCAGACGAAGTCCTGGCTAGCTTCAACACGGCGGCGTGATTCCCAGGAGCCGACGTTCAGCTTCTGCTTGGTTCCGTCAATCGACAGCAAGTACCGACAGTTTGCCAGGCCCATGTTGGGCATGTTGACAATCTTGTTCTCTTCTTTGGCGGTGCCCATGATGTCGGCGGAGATCGTGTACTCGCTCTGGTCAGGTGTGCCGAGGTAACCGTAGGCCCGGGCCAGCAGCGGGTTGGGATTGTTGGCGAGCTTCTTCATCACCCGCGTGCCGTCATTCAGCTTTACGGTGCGGAACTTGCCGGCGAGATTGATCCAGCCGGTGGGGATGCGGTCAAGATCGACCTGTTCAAAGTCTTCCTCGAACGGCAGTACTGGAGCGACGCGGACACGACCCTTGGCCGTGAGCACGCGGCCATCTTCCACCTTGATGCTAGCCTGTACCACACCCGACTGAGCCTTTACCGTCGGCGAGACGATGACCTTGCCGTCGGGTGAGACGGAACCCATCAGGGCAGGTATCGGGGCAGCATTCGGTGGGCTGCCAGCTGGCGGCGGAGCCGTGGGCAGCGACCAACTGTCTGCATTCTTCGAACCCAGGTAGTTGCCATGGGCATCGTAAAGCCGCACATTCACATTATACGTGTCACCAGGTTTCAGTGTGACATCGCCCGGCGAGACCAGGGCGAAAGTGGCTGGTCCCTTGGGCGCCAGCGGGATGGCGGCGTTAGGGTCTGGTGTCTTGGGCGTCTCTGGAGGCTTCTCACGAGACGATCCAACACAGTAGACATTGTCAGTATCAGCAAAGTAGATGCGGCCATTGGCAACTGCTGGGCTGCTGTTCACTTCCACCAGGGCACCACCTGGGCCGGCAGGGATGCGGGTCGAGCTGATCTTTTCAGCCTTGTCCTTGAGTGGCCGGAAAACATGCCACGTGGAGCTGACTTCGCCGACGTAGAACTTGCCATCGGCAAGCACCGGGGAACCCTTGGTATTGCGGCCATACTTGTGGGTCCAGATTTCGTTGCCGGTGGCAGCATCGAGGCAGAACATCTTGGCGTTGTTATCTACCACATAGAGCCGGCCTTCGTGCAGCACGGGCGAACCGAAGCCGGACAAGATACCGAGTTTCTTCCAGACAACCTTGGGAGTGCCGTTGCTTTCGAGCTTGCCGGCATCCACGCACATCACGCAACCTTGTACGTTGGTACCCGGGTTCTCTTCGCTCTGGCAGAAGTAGACCCACCCTTTTTGATAGTCAGCCACGGGGGAGACGTTCACGCCACGGGCGGAGGTGAACTGCATGCGCCAGACCTGCTCGCCGGTGTTCACTTTGAGAGCATGAATCCCCTGCTCGCCGCCGCCAGCAATCACTAGGCGCTGGCCGTTCACGGTCAAGGCAATGGGCACCGAGTAGGTCGTATCCAGCGGGGGAACGTCAGTCTTGGACCACCAGCGGACCTCACCGGTCTTCTTGTCGAATGCCACAAAACGGAAGCCACCTCGACCATTATCGCCCCAACTCGACTGCACCAGGTGCATGATCACCAGGTCATCAATCACCGTGGGGGACGAGGTACGGCCACCGTAACCACTCACACGGCCATACTCTTCGGTAAGCGAATGCTGCCAGACGATCTTGCCGTCTTCGCTGAAGCAGTTGAGCAACCCCTGGGTGCCGTGGGTGTAGACATAGCCGGTCTCAGGGTCGGCACAGGGCACACCCCAGCCGACGCGGTTGGTGACGATATCGGTGAGAAAGACGTTGAAGCGATGTTCCCACAGCATTTTGCCCGTTTCAGCATCGAGACAGGCAACCCGTTCCTGTTCGGTCACCTTGTCGGGATCGACACTTCCAATGAGGTAGACCTTGCCTCGACTGACCACGGGAGCGGACCGGCTGCCGACAGGGGCCGACCAGATAACGTTCTTGCCTTTGGGGTTCCAGTCGTCTGGCAGGTTTTTGTCGAAGGAGACCCCGTTCTGTAAGGGGCCGCGCCAATGTGTCCAATCTTCAGCGTAGCAAAGGGTGGGAATAAGGGAGAGGAGCAGTGTGAGCCGCATGCGACATCCTTCTCGGTGGGAAACCAGCGGGAGAAGCTACATAGAAAATCGTATGCGAGATCACAACTAGATGCAAGAGAGGGGGGCAGCAGGGTTCATTAAGTTATCACGTTACGATTTTGTCACACTCACGACGCAGAGACATTCGCTTGCTTCTTGACAGCAGGGAGGTCTATTGCTGTGTCCTGCTCGGATTGATCATTTCGTTCCAGCGGCTCCAGCACGTCAGTTTCATTCACTTCTGGAGCCGGCTTTTCTTTAAAGATGGAGACACGGACTACGAAAAGGTGTGCTGGTGCGATTTGGGGATCGATGCGTACATAGTTGCGTGCTCCCTTCCAGTTCCATGTCTGATTGGTAATCAGATCGTGAACATAAAAGGTCTGGTCCATCGTCAGGCCCAGAGCTTCAAGCTGCAATTCTACGGTACCCTCCTGCACGCGACTGATGTCAAGATTCACCACACAAATAAGTCGATCGCCGAGGTCAGCAGTCTGTTTACTGTAGCAGAGCAATTGAGGATTCGTAACATTATGGAAAACAAGGTTATCCAGCCGTTGCAGAGCAGGGTGGGCTTTGCGAGTCTGATTCAGCAGTTTGATAAGTGGTTTGAGGCTTCCCGGCATGTCGCTGGGCCGCTGATTGATTTCAAATATTTCGGAATGATCGTACTCTTCACTGCCTTCTTTCAAGGGAGTATTCTCGTAATACTCGTATCCGCTGTACATGCCATACAGCGGTGAAATAGTGGAAGCCAGCACCAGCCTGACAGCAAATGCCGGTTTTCCACCTTGTTGCAGATACCTGCTTAACTTGTCTGGGGTATTGGTAAATAAGTGAGGCCGGTAGTATTGGGTGATCTCACCGGTAGTCAGGGCCTGCAGGTGCTTTTCCAGTTCCTCTCTTGTGTTCCAGTCGATGAATTGGGTCAAGCTCTGGCTGAACCCAATTCGAGCCAGTTCCTGACTGAGAGCAGGGCGGTCATTCGAACCGGAAAACAGCACAATTTCGGGATACTTGCGTTTCACCTGTGAAATGAGCCAGTCCCAAAGTCCCACAGGCTTGTTATGTGGAAAACCGATATAGAAATATCTCACTCCTTGTTCGACCCAGAAATTCAGAATGCGAAGCATTTCCTGCCACAGGGAAGGCCAATCATTGCTATCAAAATTCAATGGATACACATCCTGCAACTTCACAGGCATCTTCTCATCCTGAGCCAGGCTTCCATCTGCTCGCCGGGCAAACCAGTGAGGACATTGCTGTATCAAGGGATGATCCGCTGAGCAATGGAATGATAGTTCCAGGGCAATGTCGAGATCATGTGCCTGAGCAGCGCCAAGCAACATGCGAAAATCGTCGAGTGTACCCAGCATAGCCTCGATAGAATCGTGTCCACCCTGCCAGTTGCCCACTGCCCAGGGTGACCCTACATCGCTGGGCTCCGCTTCGCTGCTATGGTTCTTTCCTTTCCGATTGGTCAAGCCGATCGGATGTATGGGTGGGAACAGTACTACGTCAAAACCAAGATCCCGTAGTTCCGGAAAGCGACGCAGTACATCACGTAAGGTGCCATGCTTACCTGGCACAGATGATTGTGAACGGGGGAAGAGTTCATACCAGGCAGCAAATCCCGCACGCTGTGGCTCCACAATGATGTGGTAGTTGTCGTCGATGGTTACCAAGTGGGCTGGATCAGGATGATCCATGCTCATCTCGGTCAGTACTGGATTCAGGGCAATCAGGATCGATTCTTCGACAGGATGGCTGGGGTCACCCAGGAGTAGTGCCGCCTGCATCAGCGGAACTCGGGGCGCTCCACGCGGCACTCGGTCAGCTAGTTGCCGAAGGAGTTGCGCCCCTTCCTGCAAATCAAGAAGTATCTCGCGATTACCCGCATCCCATTTCCGCTTCAGCCGCTGCTGCCAGGTTGCAAAGACATCAGTCCATGCAACAATGGTGAAAATCCATGTGCCCAGCTTTTCCAGGTGAAGGTTGCATTGCCAGCGATCTTCACCCATATTCTTCAACGGCTTGTGCTGGAATTCTCTGTCACGTTCGTGATAGTAACGTACTGCAGCACCGAGAACGTTGCTGCCATCGCGAAAGATGGTTGCAGCGATTGTCACATGCTCGTCAAGCAATCGTTTGACCGGATATTTTCCTGACGCCACAGACGGCTCGATCTGCGCAAACCGGATGCGGTCGTCATTCATCCGTTGCATGGTTGGAGTGGCGGCCAGGGACATCGTTGCTGCTCAATGAGACTTAACCTTTGCGTAGATTCTATGTTGCTTTGCAAGCTGATCGAAGAGAAATATGATGATGGAGGTAATTTTCATTGCATCCGATACCGGCCGCACTCAACCGAACGATTGCACCATGGCAACGAAGAGTAGTAGCTTGAACAGATTCACCTGGTATGGCCCATGGAACTCTGTTTTTTCTGCAGGATTACCCACCAAATGGCAGAAGCTGTTAACTCGATGGCTACAGCAACAGCGCTGGTTTCTAGACAAGAACAACTCGACCACGACGCTTCAACTGGAATCAGCACGATACATTGACGTGAAGGGTAAACCAGTCTGGTGGTTGCTCGTGAAAATGGGGGAACGCTGTTATCAGATCGCACTGGTTCTGCTCCCTAACTGGGCCAGTGATGCGGTTCTGGAACTTACCGGACACGACGAAGGAGTCGTCATTGATGCATGGCGATGGCCTCCCTTTGCGCAGTGGGCGTGGCAGCAGATACGACCAGCAATACCAGTTCCTGAAGCGTTAATCGAAGCGGGGGCGAGTAATTCTCAAGTGCGTTTCAGCGAAGTTGCCGTGCTCAAGGTGCAGCGAGTGATAACGCAGGGTGTTCACGTCGAAGTAGAAATGGGTGAGGAACTGATTCGGCGTGGTGCGACGATGAC
Organism: Gemmatales bacterium; assembly: GCA_046350055.1. Taxonomy (GTDB): domain Bacteria; phylum Planctomycetota; class Planctomycetia; order Gemmatales; family HRBIN36; genus JAEUIE01. Next base: position 3,951,494 of record JAXMBC010000001.1, read on the forward strand.
GGTGCCTGTGCTGGGACAACTGCGATGGCGTGAACGCACGATGGGGTTGTTATTTGCTTACCAGCCACAGGTGCAAGATGGTTGGAATTGGTTTCTCAGCAAAGCAAGTTTCGCGACAGATGACGATCTCCAGGCAGTAACTTTGCTCGGCCAACGGACTCGTGAACTGCATCGGCTGCTTGCAGAGCCATGTGCTGATCAGGCATTTAGTCCTTATGTACTGACTGCAGGCGAGTGGCAAGCACGGCTGACGCTAATTTCCAGCAGAATGGAACATGTCAGGAAGTTGTTGTTACAGCATCGAAGCTGTGATCGCCGCACAACACTACTGCAACAGCAATACTTACGAGCGAGTTCTCAGACTCAATTGACCTCTTTAAAAAAACATGGGTTGCTCGTTCATCGTATACATGGTGACTATCATCTGGGGCAAGTGCTTCGAACAGACCGGGATTGGAAAATTATTGACTTTGAAGGTGAGCCGTTGCGACCGGTGCATGAGCGACGGGCGAAAGACCTTCCGCTTCGTGATGTAGCTGGCATGTTGAGATCATTTTCCTATGGACTGGCTACACTGGGCGTGTTAGATCCAAAGCAGAAAGTTCGATGGCGAGAAGCGTTTCTGCAAGGCTATGCCGGCGAAGAGCCAATCGACATGTCGTTGCTGGACGTGCTGGAACTCGAAAAGGCCCTCTACGAGGTAGAGTATGAGATTCGCACACGTCCCGATTGGCTGTGGATACCGCTGCAAGCACTCTGCGAGCGTGGACACTAGCCCATGTGCTCGCAACATGTACAGCTATCTCGTTGTTAAGTCACTCGCCTTGATTGCTGCTTCAGCAGTCAGTTGCGGTGCCTGAGTGGGCCATTGGATCACCACCTTCGGCCAGTGGCGTGTGTAGCCTTTCGCATTCAACCAGCGCAGTCCATGCCAAATAGTTGCCACTATGGCGATAAACAAGGCAAGGTAAAACCATCCTCGTCGCTGGAGCCATTGCAGGCCGACCATGTCTGCACTCTTAACCTTCTCGATACCCTCTGTCTTCAGTCGCAAGCCAGTCAGCATGGTATCATTAGCCTTCTCGCTCCAGGCTGCTGATTCCAATGGGAAGGAAAAGAAGATCCAGTGGAACAGCAATACCAGACTGACCAGAACGAGGCAGCCCAGTACCAGCACTTCCTGAAGGGCAATCACCTTTTCCAGCATGGGCTTGATATTCTGGATCGCAGGTGATTTCACATACTTTTCAACAAGCAGAACAATCAGCAGAAGAAGTCCCGCGAGAGCGCCTAGAAAACCAAGCACTACAAGGCCGGAACCGGGCAAATTCGCAGTAAGAAACTTGCCTTCGTCGGTTGCTGAAGCATAGCCGAAACCAACCGCCATACCGCTTTGTTCCACAAGGCGGGTATCGCCGATGTAGACTCCCACCCATGGGAAAAAGAAGAGAACGAAGAGCAGTACCAAGCCACCCAGACCGAGCCATTCGTGTATCCCTGGAGGCAGAGAAAAGTCCTGCAGCTTCCCCAGGATCAATCCGCCACGTCCACCACCAGCAGCTGAAGCAGAGGGTGAATTCGGTATTGGTGGAATGACATTGCCAGTGGGTGAACTTGGTGGCCAGGCGGTCGTTGTGCCGAGTGGATCGGGTACTGACGGAGGGGGTGGTGGAGGAGGCAGCGGGGCGGGCGAGGTTGGTGGTCCAGCAGGAGGTACTGGTGCTGGAGGCACTACTGCTGCTGGTGCATAGGGTACAGTCAGTGGTCCCTGGCACAAGGTGCAGTTGGTCGACTGTCCCGCCAAACGGTCGTCCATCTCGATCACTTTAGCACAGTGAGGGCATACCAGTTTCATCGTCAACTCCAGCAAGTGTCCGAGCAGGCCGCTAGCTATTCGTAGTTTAGGTCGTTATATTCCAACAACGCCAGTCCAACGTGGCAAAACCCGACAGATAAGATATATCATGCCCATCCATCCGTTTCAGTCCTTCCCTCTGGCAGACCATCATGCGTGTTCGACAAGCCGTCATTACCGCACCCTTCCAAACCGCAGTCCGTGAAGTGGAACTGGCAGCACCGGCTGCTAATCAAATACTTGTCGCTACCGCCTATTCAGTGATCAGTGCAGGCACCGAACTCGCCGTCTACACTGGCAAACATCAGTGGCTGCAAGACCCCAAGATGGTTGACTGGAAGTTCCCGTTTAAGCCTGGCTACAGTGCTGCAGGTACCGTTGTCAGCGTCGGTTCCGATGTAACCGGCTGGAAGGAAGGCGACCGAGTGGCTTTTCCTGGTAACCACGCGTCGGGGGAACTCCTCACTATTGGTCATGAACGGGGGCGACTCTGGAAAATGCCAGATGGTCTCGACTTTAACATCGCTGCCTGGTCATGTGTCGCTCGCTATGGCATGGGGGCGAGCATACGCGCTGGCCTGACCTTAGGTCGCTCTGCTGCTGTCATGGGTCTCGGCATCATTGGCCAGTGGACGCTGCGCTGCCTGAAAGCAGCGGGAGCCTTTCCGGTGGTCGGCATCGATTCCGTAGCCATGAGGCGAAAGGTTGCCCTGCGTGGCGGTGCCGATCATGTAATCAATCCTGCGGACGGCCCGGTGAAGGAACAACTGCAGCAGATTCTGCAGGCACGTGGTGCGGAGATCATTGCTGATGCGACAGGTATACCCGATGCTATACCCACTGCGATGAGCCTGGCGTGCGATGCTGGGCAAGTAGTGGTAGTGGGCAGCCCGCGTGGCCTGGTAGCCAATGTTAACTTCTACGACGACCTGCATCGCCGCTACATCGAAGTGACTGGGGCCCATGGCAACATGCTCTTTGAATCCGCTCACCATCGCCTCGCTGGTGCGTGGAGCATCGACAAGGCAGAACACTGGCTCCTCGGTGCGTTCGCTCAGCGGCGTATCACTCTTGACGGGCTCATTACACATGAGATTACGCCGGACAAGTTGGGAGAGGCGTACGAAGGCTTGCTGAACAATAAAGAAACGTACCTGGGTGTGGGGGTGAAGTGGTAGGGGACCGTCTTCTTGAACAATTGGTGAGCTGCAAGAAGCTTCTGCGAAGTTCCCGTGGTGCTTCAGCATCTCCACTGGACAAACACGTCTCAATTCTTTTATAACACTTCATCACTTCTCCCTACCTCTCTCTGCCTCTCGTCTGTTCGTTTCTTTGCAGAGACTGGTCATGAAGCACGGCTATTTGATTGACATGGATGGCGTTTTGTATCGGGGCTCGGAGCTTATTCCCGGTGCCGATCTGTTTATTCGTCAGTTACGTCAGCGTGATATACCATTCCGGTTCCTCACCAATAACAGCCAGCGAACCCGTCTCGATGTCGTAGCCAAGCTGTCGCGCATGGGGATCGACGTTGAGGAAGAGCACGTCTTCACCTGTGCCATGGCCACTGCCCGGTTCGTCGCGCAACAGAAGCCCGGCGGCACGGCATTCGTCATCGGGGAGGGTGGACTTCTGACTGCACTGCACCAGCATGGTATTGCCGTAGTGGATCATGATCCTGATTACGTAATCGTCGGCGAAGGGCGAACATTCAATCTCGAACTAGTCGAAACCGCGGTGCGGCTCATCTTCAATGGTGCCAAGCTGATCGCTACCAATCTTGATCCGAACTGCCCGACCCAGCACGGGACACGACCAGGCTGCGGTGCTTTTGTAGCCTTGCTCGAAACCGCCACCGGCGTAAAAGCCTTCGGTGTAGGTAAGCCCAGCCCGATCATGATGCGTGCTGCACGCAAGGAACTGGGCCTCACCACCGACGAGACAACCATGATCGGCGATACCATGGAGACCGACATCCTTGGCGGCGTGCAACTGGGCTTCCACACCGTACTGGTGCTCAGTGGCGGTACCAAGCAGGAAGACCTGGAGCATTTCGCCTACTCGCCAGACCTGGTGGTTCATTCGCTCGCCACACTCGTGGCAGATCTGGATGAGCACGACTGGGTGCCACCCTGGTATCGCACGGAGAAGCCCAGGAGATCCAAGCGGCCTGTGAAGTATGCTGTCTCCGCAGCACGACGATGATGGAAGGGCAACAGCTTCATACCATAACCTTTCGTGGCCCTTCGTGATATGAGGCAGAATGTCCACTCCGCTGTTAGAGACGGTCGCCCTGACCAAAGACTATGGACGGTTCCGGGCACTGGATCAGTTGAACCTTACCATCGCGCCTGGGGAAGTCTTCGGCCTTCTGGGGCCAAACGGATCAGGGAAATCAACCGCTATCCGCATCCTGCTGGGCATGCTCCGCCCGTCCGCTGGCAAAGCACAAGTCAATGGACATGACTGCTGGTCACAGAGTGTGGAAGTTCGGAAACTGGTCTCTTACCTGCCCGGCGAACTGCGACTCTATGACAATCTCACGGGGATCCAGCTTCTGTCGTTTCTCGCTGGGCTGCGAAGCCAGCCTCTTTCCGGTGATATTCAGAAGCTCAGTACCCGTTTCAACATCGACATTAAACGTCCCCTTTCGCAACTCTCCTCCGGAATGAAGAGGAAGATTGCCCTGATGGCTGTCATCCTGGCCCGTACTCCTCTGGCCATCCTTGATGAGCCGACCAATACACTCGACCCCACCATGCGGGATGAATTACTCGACCAGATTCTGGAAGCACGTGATCGGGGCCAGACAATTCTCTTCTCCTCGCATGTGTTACAGGAAGTGGAAACCGTCTGTCATCGGGTAGGTATCCTGCGGTTGGGGAAACTGGTGCATCTGCAATCACTCGATGAAATTCGCAGCCAGCGACGGATCCATGTTCAGTTCAAGGAAGAGCCGAAGCAGGCTCTACCCAGTGATGTGGCTGCGGAGCGGTCAGCACTGTCCTGGAAGTTGCACATTCGTGGAGAGTTGCAGCCTGCACTGAATTGGCTGGCACAGAATCAAGTTACCGATCTGCGGATTGAACCGGAAGGATTGACGAGTATCTATCAGAAATACCATTCCGTGGAGAGTGAGGTGGCCCAATGAGCACCGCACTCTTCTGGAAAGTGCTGCGAGATTTGCGCTGGCCCTTTGTCGGAGCAGCGTTTCTGCTGACACTGTTCGAAGGCTTCTGGGTCAAGATCACCGACCGGGTGACCAACGAGGTCTTGCCTGCGATATTGGCCAAACTCGCCAAGTCGTTCTCTGCTGCTGACCTGCTCAAGATTGTTTTTGAAGGCTCCGGCAAGCTCTTCCAGGCTGTGTTGGGTGGTGAGTCGGTCGATGTTTCGAAGACTGGTGATCTGCTCAGTGTCGGTTACGTGCACCCACTACCACAGACGATTCTGATGATCTGGGCGTTGGGGCGTGGAGCATCTGCTCTGGCTGGTGAAATGGAACGTGGCACCATGGAACTGCTGGTCGCCCAGCCGCTGCCCCGCTGGAAACTTGTTACAACACATCTCCTGGTTGATCTGGTGACGATCCCCGGGTTGGTACTGTTCATGTTTCTCGGTACCTGGCTGGGCGTGGAGTTGGTACCACTGAAGAATGCCGATCTCTCTGCCTACTGGCGGGCTTTGATCCTTGCCATTGGTCTGACCTTTGCCCTGGCTGGCATGACCTATGCCATTTCATCCCTGGGTCGATCACGCTGGCGGGTACTGGCGTGGACCTTTGGTCTGGTGTTGGCGATGTCGTTGCTCAATTTATTCGGGCAGCTCTGGGACACACTGGGACCCTGGCGACCACTTTCTATCTTCTACTACTATCAGCCACAGTATGCGATTCTGAAAGATCAATGGACGCTGCCTGTAGCAGGCGTGCAAGTGCCAGTCCTGGTGGTGCTCTTCGGCGTGGGCGCACTCGGCTACAGTTTCGCACTGTGGCGATTCAGCCGGCGTGATCTGCCGGCTCCGCTATGAGTTGAATTGCCTACTTCACCACACTGAAGGTATACACAGTCGTCTGGTGATACGTTTCACCGGGCTTTAAAATCGTGCTTGGGAAGCTGGGTGTGTTGACTGAGTTGGGATAGTGTTGAGCTTCCAGACAGACACCGAAGTGCTGGTCGTACTTCACCCCGCCCTTGCCAGTCACTTTGCCATCGAGGAAGTTGCCGGTGTAGAGTTGTACGGCGGGCTCCGTGGTGTACATGGTCATCACTCTGCCTGAAACAGGCTCCGTCACCTTGGCGCATTGCCTCAGCGTTTCTTTGAGCACTTCAGGATGGTCCTGGATGTACTTGACCTGCCCTTCCATAGCTTTGCGGGCAGCTACGACGTCTGGGTGTGATTCGCCAAGGTCTTTGGCTTTCTTCTGCAGTGCCTCCATGCCCAGTTTCAGCAGGTCCTGCCGAGTCATGATGACGAAATTGTGGTCATAACCCTTGGCTGGAGTGTCGTAGAGCTGCTTGATGCGTTCGCCCAGCGTGTGTTCATTGGTGAAAAAGTCGAGCGCTGTCCCAGTCACTTCCTTGAGTTCTCCGGTTGGTATCAGAGTTTCATCCGTAGGAGTGTAGCGGTAGCTGTTCAAACTTAACTTGTGTCCGAGTACACTTTCTGTACCACCGGTCAGATTGAAATAGGCATGGTTGGTTAGATTCACGGGGGTAGCTGAATCAGTGAACGCAGCATAATCGATTTTGAGCTCATTATTATCCGTCAGTGTGTAGGTGACAGTAACATCAAGCGTACCGGGGTAGCCTTCTTCGCCATCCTTGCTCTGGTAATGGAGTTTGAGGCCCTGGTAATTCGTGCCATCGATAGTGGCAAGAACCTTCCATACTTTTTTGTCGAAGCCTTCCTTACCGCCATGCAGGCTGTTGGGGCCGTTGTTGACATGGAGGGTATAGTCTTTACCATTGAGCGTGAACTTACCTTTGGCTATGCGGTTGGCAACACGCCCGGTGATGCAGCCGAAGAAAGGGTGTCCCTTCAAATACGCGTCGAGGTTGTCAAAACCTAGGCATACATCGGCCAGCTTGCCATCGCGATCGGGGGTATGGATTTCACTGACAATGCCACCGTAAGTTAGAATCTTAACGACCATGCCATTCTTGTTGGTGAACGTGTACTGCTCCACTTCGGTGCCATCGGGGGTCTTGCCGAAGGGCTTCTTGGTAGTGGTCGCTCTGCTCTGAGCAGTAAGGTCAGGAGTGTTCATGAGAAGTACCAGACAGATGGAAAAGATCAACCGAGACATGCAACCAGTCCTCCGATAGCTATCGGAGAGTGTATGGGGTGAAGCAATAGTTAGAAGTGTCGTTTGGAAGGTCGCGTTGATAATACGAATGTAGTTGGCTTGCTTCTAAAGTACTGAGCTTACTTCTGTTTAGGCGACTGGCCTACAGCGGTGAAGAGGCGGTATTGGGCACGGTTGAAGTCGAGAATGGCATTCACATAACCCAGACGAGCTTGATTGAGAGCCTGCAGAGCTTGCAGGGGGCGTAAGGCATCGACTAGATTCTTCGGATCCACCACGTTGGTAATACTCTCCAGGTTGATGCGATAAAGTTCCGTAGCTTCCATTACCGCTTGCTCAGCCAGATCGAGCGATTCGTAGCGTGCAGCGGCAAGCTGGGCAGCTTCGACGATCTCCGAGACGGCACGGGCTTGCGCATCGATCAGCTGGAAGTTGGCCTGGTCGAGCACCGCCTGGCGTTCTGCAGCTTCTGCTCGGTTCCCAAATCCCAGGTTGCGAATCTCCCAATATAGTTGCGCACTGAGTGCATTACGGCTGCTGAAGTCGCCCAACTGATCATTGATACCGCCACCGAAGGCGCCGGTTTGATTACTGATGGCAATCTTGGGCCAAAGCGGGCCACGCTCGGCTTTGCGCACTCGCAGCCAGGCTGCTTCAATTATTTCACGATTTGCTGCCAGGTCAGGCCGGTTGGCGAAGGCCTGGGCCAGCAGATCGTCCAGAGTCCTGTTTGCTTCCACGAGTGTCACCGGGGCGACAATCTTGTCCGCAGGCACCAGCTTCACGTTTGGTTGCATAATGAGCAGCTTGCCAAGTCGAGCACTGGCCATGCCAGCTTTTCCCAGCAGCTCAATGCGTTCCACCCGTCGGAAAAGTACTTCAGTTTGTGCCCGGTTGACATCGCCGGCCGTACGATCAAGTTTGAACTCACGTGCGTTCTTCGCGCCGTTGAGCAATGCTTCGGCATTCTTCATGGTCTCAGCGTTAATCTCGATCTGTGCGTAAATCTGTACCAGATCGAGATAGGCACCAACTGCTTCGAGCTCTACAGCGAGATTGACTGCTTGTTCCCGGTACTGTTCTGAGGAATTCAAACGACGTTCTATGAGGGGCCGATAGATTGCTTCGGCTGTGTCTACTGACAAGGTGGGAACGACAGCACTGAAAAGATTGGCACGGGAGACACCGAAGACTTCGCCACGCTGGTTTTGCGTTTGACCATCAAAGCGATTATATGCCGCTCCTAAGGAAAGGTGCGGTACCCATTGAAGTTCAGCATTTTCCAGACGTGCTTGTGCTTCTCGCACGCGTGCCTGTGCGAAGCCGATGGAAGGACTATTCTCATTCACCATGCGCATCACGGTAGGTAAATCAATCGGCAATGTTTCCAGTTGCGCATAGGCAGGGCGAACCCGAGCTGGTTCTTCAGCCCCCACGGGAATAACTTCTACACTTGCTTTAGTAGCAACGGCAGGAACCGGAGTTGCGAAGGCCCCACTGTCTTTGGCTTCAGGCAGTATGATTGCCGACGAAACGTGTGACGCAGAACTGGCAACGCAGCCACTCAATGTAAGTCCGAGAGGCAATGAAAGACACAGGAAGATACGACTCGATTGTTTCATGGCGGGATCCATCCCGTGTCAGTGTTACCAGTCGGTCAAGCCACTCTTGACCGTTGCTCCTTCTCCAACTTCCAACTGCTTGGCCAGCAACACTTCTTCCTTACCGGTTAGATCGGTGTATACCTCACGGTTGACACCATCAGCATCTTTGCGTTTTGTGATGATGGCTACCAGTGCTGTCTTGCCATCGTTTAATTGCACATGAACTGGCAGCTGTTTTGTTTTTCCCTGATCCACGATCATGATATAATATGTGCCGGATCGGGAGTAAATACTGTTACTTGGAAGAACGTAGGACTCCCCGAATTTGCCGAGAGTGAGCTTGATCGACGCAGTCATTCCAGGTAGCAGCCGTCGTTTGCCCGTGTCAGTCTCAGCAAATGCGCGCAGGGGTAATGAGTCTAGCTTTCCTTTGGTCTGGCGAAGTGCACCGCTGGCATAGGTTGCCTTCAGTACCTTGTATTCATCGTTGCTGCCATTGAAGAGATCGATTTCCACCCGCATGGTATGGTCCGCGTTTTGCACGGATGGAGCCATTCGTGTTATGGCAGCCGGGATGGTGACGCCGGGGAGATCATCAATCTGCACCGTTGCGGGGGTGCCAACCGTGATCGAAGGAGCCACACTGTCAGGAAACTTGGCAGTCACCGTAACAATATCGAGCCGGGCAATGGAGATCAGCGTTTCGCTAGTACCCGTGGTGGCATTCTGAACAAAGGAGCCTGGATCTACAGCACGGCGCACGACCACGCCATCAAAAGGTGCTCGTACTTTCGCATAATCAGCGATAGCCTTTGCCCGGTCCAAGTCTTTCCTCGCAACAGCAATTTGCGCCTGCTTTAGCTCTATATCGGCAGCTGCTGCCTCCACTTTTGACTCCGATTCTGCATAATCGGCACGAGCCCTTTCTACATTAGCATTCATTGAAGAAACCGTTGCTTCGCTGGAAAGATAATCACGTTCTTCTTCCTCAACAAGACTGCCGACTACCGATCCTTTGGCAGCTAATTGCTGAAATCGCTCAAACTTCCTTTTCTTGAGGTCTCTGGTGGCAGTTGCACCCTGAACATCCGCTTCGCGCTGCTTGATAGTGGCGGCGGAGACGTTGCGGGCTGCTTCGGCATCTTTTAGCTTGGCTCGAGATACCTTCAGTTCCTGTTCCCTTTGCAGAATCATGGCCTCGCAACGAGCAACATCCTGCTCTGATTCCGGAACGTCAATTTCGAGCAGAATCTCTCCTTGGTGCACCTTATCACCAATATCGAAATTCACACGTCGTACGATACCAGAAGCTCGTGCCCGCAAATCAGCTCGATAATAGGGTTCGACAGTGGCTAATTGGTCAACTGTCAATGCAACTGATGGATCTTTACGTGGATGCACAACCTTTACGGTCGGGATGGTTTGTAATCCACGTTGGCTAGCCTGGGCCTTATGTGCCATGTCAAAGAAATTCGGTATATACCCAGTCATCAATCCTGTAATGATGCCACCAGCGCCGAGCAGGACCAACGCAGTAAGAAGTCGGCGAACAAAACGGTGCTGTTTGCGTGGAGGTGTTGCAGTGGTAGAACTCATATCGTCTCCTCGTGGTGAGGTACAGCACTGGCAGCGATTGCTACTTGTGTCTTGTCGCGAATAAGTAGCGTAAAGAGGATGGGTACTACCAGCAGTGTGAGAGCAGTACTGGTGAGTAAACCACCTACAACCGCTCTTGCCAGTGGTGTGAGCGATTCAGACCCTCGACCCAGTCCCAGGGCCATTGGTAACAGATCAAGGAATGTTGCCAGGAATGTCATTAGAATGGGGCGGAGCCGGGTGACAGCTGCCTCGGTGATAGCTTCCCGAACTGTTTTGCCCTGAGCTCGCAGCTGATTCGCAAAGTCGATAAGCAGGACGCCTTGCGAGACAACGATACCAACGAGGAAGATCACACCCATTTCCGATTGCACGTTGAGTGTTGTCCTGGTTGACCAGAGCATCACTAGAACACCAATGAGTCCCAATGGGACTGCGGCCATGATGATCATGGGCATCACAAACGAGCGCATCAATGGCACCATGAGCAAATAGACCAGAATGGATGCGAGAGCCAGCCCAATGCTCAGGCTTCGGAACGACTCAGTCATGCGGGCGTACTCACCTTTGAGTTCAACATTCATACCCGCGGGTATTTCGATGTCTTTGAGTTTATGGGTGATGTCTGCTGCTACTGCACCTATGTCACGGTTCTCAGTATTGACCAGTACATCGACAACACGCTTCAGGCTGACGTGGTTGAATTCCACAGCCTGAGTGGTTTCACGTACATTGACCAATGTGTTCAGTCGTACCGTTGACTTCTGATTGGTTCCTGTTGCCACTACGTTTTTGAGATCATCCAGCCGAAAGCTGGGATCATCAGGGTATTGGGCTGCGATGAAGTACTGGTTTCCGCTCTTAGGGTCGATCCAGAAGTTACGGGTAATTGCAATGCTGGAGTTCATAGCGGTAACCACCTGCAGCACAACATCGCGTGCCGTCAGGCCAATCCCCGCTGCTTCCTGGCGATTGACTTCCAGAACGAGATACGGCGCATCATTACGTTGCAATACTCTGACATCTGCCGCACCAGTGACGTCCAGAATGCTTTGCTTGACTTTCTTGGCGAGGTCGAATTTCTGATCCGGTGAACCACCCGTGATCTGTATGTCTATGGGAGATGAGGCACCGAAATTGAGAGCTGCCGAGACCATTCCACCTGTATCAAAGCTGAACTCAAGGTCAGCGAAGTCAGAAATCCTGGCAAAGGCATCCCGAAGCAGAACGGCATACTCCTGGGCTGACCTGGTTCGCTCGGGTGTGAGCTGGATCCGTATAACGGTATCCTGTTGTCCCGCGTTTTGCGAATAGGCCGCAGACCAATCATTGTTCAAGCCTATTTCAGAGACAACCATCTGCAATTCATGGTGTGGAATCGTCTCGGCGATTACTCTCTCCACATCGATGATACGTCGTTCGGTGGCATCCAGGCGCAGGTTCGACGGGGCACGTACCTGGATTGAAATCTGACCTGCATCCACAGACGGAAAGAACTCCTGCCCAATTTGGCTGAGCAGAAGTAGTGAACCAGCAAAAAGAACTGCTATAAGCGCTAATACCGTTGGACGATGAGCCAGGGCCCATTGCAGAAGATAGCCATACTGTCTGGTAACGTAATGAAGAAATCCATCGATGTAGCTGTAAATGCGGGCAAAGAACCCGGGATGTTCTGAATGGTCGTGGCTGTGGGGCTTGAGCAGGACGGAGCACAACGCGGGAACAAAGGTCCAACTCAGTGCAAAAGAGACAAGCATCGCGAATGCCACAGCCATGGTTAGCGGTTTGAACAGAAAACCGCCAACACCAGGAGTCAGTGCAACAGGGCACAGCACAATAATGAGTGCGAGTGTGGCCACTATCACGGGCAGGGTCAATTCACTGGTAGCATCGAGTGCTGCCTGGTACGCAGTTTTGCCCATGCCCATATGGCGATGGATGTTTTCCAGTACCACGATGACATTGTCGACAAGGGGCCCGATAGCGAGAAAAAGTCCGCCTAGCGTCATCACATTGATCGTGTTGCCTGATCCCTTCAACCCAATGATTGCCCCCATGATAGCCAGTGGCAGTGATAGTGTGGCAATCACAGTCATCTTCCAGTTTCCCAGGAAGACCAGAATCATGATGGAGACTAGGATTGCACCGATGAATCCCTCGTGCACCAGGCTGTCGATAGCTTTGCGAACATACTCGGTTTGATCTACCACGAATTCGAGTTTACTACCTTCAGGCAACTCTGATTCAATCGAAGGAATTGCCTTCTTCACTCCGTCAGCAACATCGAGGCTGCTCGCCCCTTGTTGACGATAGATGGGCACAAAGACCTGCTGTTTGCCATTCACTCGGACCCGCGACTTCTGGATGATGGCATCGTCGATGGTATTTGCAACATCCTTCAGCAGAATTTGCCGGTCAGGCTCAAAGACAATGGGAAGATCATTGATGTCTTCGACTGTGCGGGCCATTGCATTGGTATCCAATGCAATCTGATTGTCGCCGATGTAGGCAGTACCAGGCGAAACCATCATATTGCCCTGATCAAGTGCTTTCACCACGTCAACAGGGGAGAGATTGCGCGCTTCCAGCTTCTGATGATTAAGATAGACCATAATGCAGCGGTCTTTACCACCAACTACCACAGGTGCAACGCATCCGCGTACACTTCCCAGGCGATTACGTACTTCGACTCGTGCTACATCCTTGACCTGTTGCTCTGGCATATTGGGATTGCTTACTGTCAACACACCCAGGGGAATGGTACCGGTTGGATCGAACGGTAACGTAACAGGTGGTAACGTATTCGTTGGCAGGTAGGGCATGGTCGCCCCGGTCAACGAATTCGTCTGAGTCAATGCAGTACTGGGATCAATGTCGTCCTGAAAGTAGAGCTTGACGACGCTCACGCCTGACACAGAACGTGACTCTACTTTTGCAACGCCTGGCGCCTGGTTGACCCAGCGTTCTACACGGTCAGTAATCGTGCGTTCAATGGACCGTGCCGGCATGCCATTGAAGTAAGTGAGAACTTGAACCGCAGGTGTCTTGAACTGAGGAAGAATGTCAACCGGCACTGTAATCAGTGAAACAGCACCAAGAATAGCTATGAACAGCGCGAAAACTATCACGCCATATACGTTGCCTAGGGCAAGCTTGATCAACCCCATGACTCGGAACTCGCTAGTTGCGAAAGTGCCTGCATAAAGTGTATCGTCAACTATGCAGAAAATGCCAACGAGAATTCACTCATAGTCAGACATTCAACAGATATGAAGAAGCCCTCACACCTTCAGTTTTTCTTCCCTGCCAGTAGTTTGCATTCTATATTAGGGTATTGCCCCCTAGTCCGGATGATAGGCCATGTATCTCAAGCAAAAGTGTCCTAGCTGCAAGACGGAAGCAGAGTTTGTCTACGTTCAGGTGGGCCACACACACTGCTGCAAGAAGTGCAACTACGAGTTTCGACTCGAGAAGCCCCGGTTTAATTTACTGCCGTACCTCGTTACGCTTGGAGTCTTGGCCCTGGTGGGTGGCCTCGGTTTCTTTGTTGTCAAGACGTTCCATGATTGGTGGATTTATCGGTAGTACTTCAGTGACAAGTGGCTATGATGCAACGCGATGTAAATGCATTCGTCTACATGCCAGTATCGTGTTGAGGCTCTGATGTACGACCAGGTTCACGTCTCCAGTCATCCGCTGGTTCTCTCTCGGTTAGCTGAACTGCGACACAAGGAGACGCCACCAGCTGTCTTTCGTCGTATGGTTCGCGAGCTCTCTCAACTGCTGTTTGTTGAAGCCAGTACACGACTCAAACTGGAGCCTATTCGTGTAGTCACTCCGCTTGCAGAGGCTGAAGGACATCGACTGAGTGAGCGAGTTGGACTGGTACCGGTGTTGCGTGCAGGTCTTGGCATGGTTGATGGTGTGCATGAGCTTCTGCCTGATGCCGAAGTCTGGCACCTGGGACTCTATCGCGATCATGAAACGTTGGAACCTGTTACCTATTACAACAAGCTTCCTGCTGAACCACATATCGACCTTGCCATTGTGCTCGACCCGATGCTGGCAACCGGAGGTTCTGCCATCGCCTGCCTCGATCTGCTGAAACGCTGGGGTGTCAAACAGCTCTGGTTTATGGGCCTGATTGCAGCACCCGAAGGCGTGAAACGTCTACATGAAGCACACCCGAACGTTCCCCTATTTCTCGCAGCTCTCGATTCCCACCTTAACTACAAAAGTTACATCGTTCCCGGACTGGGTGATGCAGGCGACAGGCAGTTTGCAACATTTTGAATGGTAGCCAACATAGGGCTACCACTACGTTGTTGATTGCGTCGTGTCATGCATTCTTGCCCGATATTCTGGCAGTAGGGGCACCCGTCTGATATTCTGGCTACTGGTTCCAGGCCTCTGGATTTACACCAGCTATCTTCAGCACACGAGCAAAATCATGCCCATTCGCTGGCACGGCGTCTTCCCCGCAATCACCACACCATTCAATGAAGATCTCAGTGTCGACTGGGCCTTCCTGCCCAGACATCTGAACTGGCTTGTCGAAAATGGCTGCACAGGTATTGTCGCATTGGGCTCTCTAGGTGAAGGTGCAACTCTGGAAAAAGACGAGAAGGTCGCGATCCTGAAAGCCTGTGTTTCTGCAGTGGGTAGCAAGGTGCCAGTTGTTGCAGGTATTTCTTCTCTCAGTACCGCTGATGCTGTCAAGCTGGCCAAACAGTCTGCCGATGCGGGCTGTCAGGGGCTGATGGTGTTACCTCCCTATGTATACAGTTCCGACTGGAGAGAGATGAAGGCCCACGTCGGCGCGATTATCAAGGCAACGAATCTCTCCTGCATGCTCTACAACAACCCTATAGCCTACAAGACGGATTTCCTACCAGAACAGGTGGCGGAACTGTGTCAGGAGCATGACAATCTGCATGCCATCAAGGAGTCGAGTGCAGATGTACGCCGGGTGACTGCGCTGCGAGCTATTCTTAATGACCGTTTGCATTACTTTATGGGAGTGGATGATGCCCTGGTGGAAGGAGTGCATGCCGGGGCAACTGGCTGGATCGCCGGACTAGTCAATGCGTTTCCCAGGGAATCAGTGGTGCTCTTTAATAAGGCCATCAATGGCGAAGACACTAAGGCACTTTACGACTGGTTCCTGCCATTGCTCCGTTTGGATGTGGTAGTCAAGTTTGTTCAGCTGATTAAGCTCACCCAGGAAAAGGTAGGAATGGGATCTTCCCGGGTTCGTCCTCCACGTTTGCAAGTGACAGGAAACGAACTGGCAAACGCTGAGGCAATTATAAAGCACGCACTAACTCATCGGCCCAAGGTGTAACATGGCAAGAAAGAAGTCCATTTACACCCCTCATCCCAGCATCGCCATGACTATCAAGTGGGTGAAGGACTTGCCTGAAAAGACAGGCCGCTCGCTGGAGCATTGGGTGAGGTATATTCAGAAAAAGGGACCTGAAACTGTCGAATCCCGTCGCGACTGGCTCAAGACAGAACTCAAGCTAGGCACTAACACCGCAAGTTGGTTAGCTGACTACTCTGTCGGCAAAGGTCAGGAAGATCTCGATCCGAACGCCTACCTTGCCAAGGCAGAGGAATGGGTTGCGACAATGATAAAGAACAAGCCATTGCTGAAACCCTTGTATGACGAAGTACTCAAACGAGTATTTGCCCTTGGTAATGATGTGAAGGTCTCACCGTGCCAGACCATGGTGCCCTTCTACCGCAACAACGTTTTTAGCAAGGCTACGTTCTCTACACAGTCCCGTCTCGATGTCGGCTTCTGTTTACGTGGAATACCGTTCACTACACGTCTCACCGATACTGGTGGAACCGCAAAGAAAGACCGAATCACCCATAAAGTTGCAATTACAACACTTGATGATCTCGATGCTGAGTTCGATCGCTGGCTCTTAAAAGCCTATGAAATGGATGCGTAACATCGGTCGACAATTTCTATAATTTCCCCATCCTGCCAACTACTCACGAGTACCAACGAGGCTCCCATGCGACAACTCTTTTTTGTGGCTGCACTCCTCTCCGCCGGTTTGCTTACCTCCTACTCATTGGCGCAGCCTCCGGAGAAAAAGGAATCAGCGCCCGCCAAGACAGCGTCCAAGCCTGAGGTTGTCAAAGTAGAGAAAGGCAAATTCAGTGTGGAGGTAACAACCAAGGGTGTTCTCGAAGCGGAAGATATAGAAGAAGTTTCCATCAAGCTGGAAGCCTGGACTGGTATGACTGTTGTCAGCGCTGTTCCTCATGGGGCAACGGTCAAGAAGGGTGATACTCTTGTTAAGCTCGATATGGACAAGATCAACAAAGCAATGAAGGAACTGGAGCTGGATAAGGAAACTGCAGCCCTCGCGTTTCTGCAAGCTGAGGAAGATTATAAAACTTCCCAGAAATTACTCCCCATGGATGAGGCTGCAGCCAAGCTCGCCTATGAAAATTCGCAGGAAGATTACAAGCGCTTTGTCGAGAGTGACATGCCTCTCCAGAAGCGCAATGCTGAATTCATGGGCAGGCAGGCAAAGAACTTCTTTGATTATGCCAGTGAAGAACTGAAGCAACTCGAGAAGATGTACAAGGCTGATGACATCAAGGAAGAAACCGAAGAAATCATCATTCGTCGCCAACGTGACACGGTTGAAAACGCTCGCAACAACATGCTTAATTCTGAAAAGCGATCCAGCGATACTCTGAAGTACGATCTGCCTCGGCGTGAACACAGCATGAAGGAAGCCAATGAGCGCACCAAGATTAACTGGGAGAAGGCCCAGATCGTTACCAAGGCTCAGCGTCGGCAGAAAGAGCTTGCGTATGAAAAGACCAAACTGGATCGCGCCAAGGCTGTCGAAAAGTTTGACAACATGAAAGTCGACTACGACAAGATGAAGAACATCGTCGCTCCTGCCGATGGCATCGTCTACTACGGCAAAGCCACCAAGGGCAATTGGAATTCGTCAAGCATGGAAAGCAAGCTTGCACCCAAAGGGAGCCTTCCCAATGATGAAGTGTTCATGACCATTGTTAAATCTAGAAAGCTGGCGGTACGTGGTACGGTGGACGAAAAAGATCGTCCCTTTTTGAAGGAAGGCGATGCACTCAAGGCCATTCCCACTGCATCTCCTGATGTGCGACTGGCTGGTAAAATCGCCAATCTCGCAACAGTACCCCTGAGTGGCAGCTTTGAGTTTCGCGGTACGCTGAACGAGACCAGCGAAGAACTTGTCCCGGGAATGACTTGTTCGGTTAAGATCAAGGCGTACGTGAAAGACGCAGCGCTAACCGTTCCAGGTTCTGCAGTCAGTTATGATGACGATGCAGAGAGTTATGTTGTCTTTACACCGGGCGAAGGAGATGCCAAGCCGGCCAAGTTGAAAGTGAAAATCGGACGCCGATCCGGAGATAAAGTCGAAGTCCTGGAAGGCTTGACAGAGGGACAGCCAGTCCTGAAGGAGAAGCCAGCAAAGTAATTGCAGAATAAACCTGGCAAGCCGGAATCGTTTGCAACAGCATACAGCTGTGCTGTTGCGGACAATTCCGGCTTGTTGCGTTCTACCCTAAGGATTCTCTTTAAATCGATATCCCACGCCACGAACCGTTTCAATGAAATCGCCGGAACTACCGAGTTTGCGTCGGAGTGATTTCACATGCACATCAATGGTGCGTTCCAGTACGATGGCACCATCGCCAATGGCACTGTCCATCAGATCGTGACGAGTAAATGCTCGGCCAGGCTGCCTGATCAAAGTTTCCAGCAAACGAAATTCCGTCGGAGTCAGTTCCAGAGTCGACGAGCCATGGAGTACTTTGTGACTGCGCTTGTCAATTTTGATCTTCCCAAAGGCCAGCACATCCGAATCAGCAACTTCAGGCTGTGATTTGCGACGCAGTAGAGCCTTGATACGCTGCAGGAGCACCTTGGTGCTGAAGGGCTTGGTGACGTAATCGTCTGCGCCAACTGCAAAACCCACGATCTGATCTGATTCTTCCGACTTCGATGTCAGCATCAAGACAGGAATCGCCGACGTTTTAGCATTCGATTTGAGTTCCTTGCAGATATCCAGCCCACTCATGCCTGGCAGCATCAAATCGAGAATGACCAGATCCGGCAGTATGGTCTGACCTTTTCGCAGACCATCCTTACCTTCATGGGCCACGAATACTTCGTAGCCTTCCCTCTCGAGGTTGTAGACCAGCACATCTGTAAGCGAGCGCTCGTCTTCAACGAGGAGAACTTTGTCACGAGCCATAAGGCTGCATACTCCAGGGGAACAGGTTAATCGCGGATGGCTTCCGGATGATGGCGAATGATGGTGCCTTCTACGAGATAGACGACATCTTCAGCGATATTGGTGGCATGGTCGCCGATGCGTTCCAACTGACGAACAACTGAAAAGAGGTTGAGGCCGGGTTCGACATTTTCGTTCGATTGTTTCATGAACTTGATGATGTCCACAATGATCTCGCGATTGAACAGGTCTATGGAATCATCAAGACGACAGACTCGCTTAGCTGAAGAAGCATCCAGGTTCATGAATGCATCCAAGCTGTCACGCAGCATGGCGATCACAAGGTCAGCCATCGTGCGAAGCGTTGCGGGAATGGGTATCGGTGGCGATGTAGAGAGGCTGTAGACCCGCTCGGCGATGTTGGCCGCGAGGTCTGCCATGCGTTCCAGATCGCCATTAATCTTGAGAATGGTAGCAACCCGCCGCAGATCGATCGCTACTGGCTGGTGCAAAGCAAGGATTTTGAGGCAATCTTCCTCGATCTGGTTCTCTTCCTCATCGATGGCGGTGTCGTCGTCCATCAGATCACGGGCCAGGTCAGCATCGCGGTTAAAGAGCGCGGATATTGACTTCTCACAAAAGCGTTCCACATCGCCAGCCAGGCTGAGAATTCGCTTCTGGAGCTTTTCGAGATCACGATTCAAGTGAATCGACATGGACGCTTCCTTGGACGCCTGCGCTTCCATGCTCGGGGCAAGGTGGCTGACAGGCTCATGCTAGATGAGAAGTGTGTAGAAACCGTGAAGGTTCTATGGAGATCATAAGGGAAAAGCGCAGAGAAGTCCTGTAGGTAGAGCAGGGTAGTGCCATAGTGTTTCTGATCGGCTGATTCCACTGGTACTAGCCCAGAGGCTTCACGATGCTGCACCGGGCCCGATGCGATGTATCATTCAGCAGCGAGGTGGGCACAATGTCCCACTGGATGACAAGTGTAACGATGCACTAAGTGGATTTCTTAACGAATTCCCGTCAGTGCCACAACTCACAGTCGTTTGGTAATCGCATCCACATCATAAACACAACCGTTCCAGATACCGCCGCTGGCATGTATGAGGGCGGCCCAGAGTTGGGTATCAGCGGGAAGCGCAGGATCGCATTGCAGATCATTGCGAGGTGAACGCTCTTTCAGCAATTGTGATCCAAACGCGGGGCCTTCTATGTGGTCACCAAAGCCGACGAGGTTGACTGTGCCAATCAGACTGCGACGGTCGATGCGAATCTCAATGCGGTCGCCGTCCAGCACTTTACCAATGGGGCCGCCTGCAAGGGCTTCAGGAGAGACATGGCCTATGCAGGCACCGGTGGAGACTCCGGAGAAGCGGGCATCGGTGAGTACCGCCACTTGTTTGCCCCAGGGTAAATGTTTCAGCGCAGCAGTGATCTGATAGGTTTCCTCCATGCCGGAGCCAAGCGGGCCGCGGCAGATAAGCACCATCACATCGCCAGGCTGAACGGTCTTGTTCTTGATCGCAGCCATCGCAGCCTTTTCGGTCGTGAACACCCTGGCCCGCAGCACTTGATGATAGATACCATCAGCATTTACCATGCTCGGGTCGATGGCAGTACTCTTGATTACACAGCCATCGGGCGAGAGGTTGCCGGTGGGGAAAGTGGCAGTGCTGGTAAGCCCTTTCTCCCTCGCGCGGGCTGGTGAGAGGATGACATCATTGGGATCAACACCATCGCACTGGTAAAGTCGTTCGCGCAGCCTCTGGCGACGTTCTGAAGTCTTCCATGCATCGAGTAGTTTGCCGAGTGGTTCGCCGGTGACGGTGATAGCCTCCTCCCGCAACAGGTCGAGGTCCCGGAGATGTAGCATGACTTCGGGCACACCACCGGCCAGATAGACACGCACCGTGGGATGGCCGATCGGGCCGTTAGGCAAGGCGTCCACCAACCTGGGAGTGCGTTGATTGAAGCTGATCCAATCCTGAACACTCGGACGTGGCAATTCGGCATGGTAAAGAAT
Organism: Gemmatales bacterium; assembly: GCA_046350055.1. Lineage (GTDB taxonomy): Bacteria > Planctomycetota > Planctomycetia > Gemmatales > HRBIN36 > JAEUIE01. The sequence continues at coordinate 3,972,141 of JAXMBC010000001.1, forward strand.
AGCAGGGATGTGCAAGAGCAGATTGGTCGAGCCGCCAAATGCGGCAAAGACAGTCATGGCATTGTGGGCCGCTGCCTCGGTGAGGACATGTTTCGTAGTGAGATGGGCTTTCTGCATCTGCAGAAGTGAGCGGGCTGAGCGTGTTGCCAGGTCCTGCCAAATGGGTTGGCCTGAGGGCGCGAGGGCCGCGTGGGGTAATGTCAGTCCGAAGGCTTCGCCGACGACTTGCGAGGTGGCAGCGGTGCCGAGAAACTGGCAGCCACCGCCCGGCGAGCCACAGGCACGGCAGCCCAATGCAGCTGCCTCTGCCAGGGTGAGCTCCCCATGGACGTAGCGGATCCCGATGGTCTGTACCTTGCCAGCGTCTTCGCCATCACTACTCGGCAACGTGACACCACCCGGTACCAGTACGGCAGGCAAGTTGTGACAGCTGGCCAGGGCCATCATGGTGGCTGGTAGCCCTTTATCGCAGGTCGCAATACCCATAACGCCCTTGCAGGTGGGCAGTGAACGAATCAGCCGGCGCATCACCTGGGCAGCATCGTTGCGGTAGGGCAGACTGTCAAACATGCCAGTGGTACCCTGTGTGCGCCCATCGCACGGATCAGTAACGTAGCCAGCAAAAGGCACAGCTCCAAGGCGTTTGCATTCGCGGGCAGCTTCGGCGACGAGCAGGTTGACTTCCCAGTGGCCGGTATGGTAACCGAGGGCAAGCGGGTCACCATTGGTATCGCGCAGCCCGCCGTGGGTGCTCAGGATTAGCATATCCCCACCTGCGAGTGCAGTCGGTTTCCAGCCCATGCCAACGTTCTGCGTCCAGCCAAAGAGGTCGCCACTTGGCGCGGCACTCAAGTGTTCGGGAGTCAGCGGGAGTGCACCACCAGGACCGGGGGCTTTAGTAGTAACGTTGTAAGCGGTGAGGTCAACTGCTTCGATATGGGGGGAATGGGACATATATCAGCGAACCACCTTCCCTGATTCTAAGCCAATCGCACCAGGAGACGCTCTACCACCGCGGCCGGTGCCATTTGCCCGCTGCTTTTCAAAGCAATCTCCGCTTCCATGAGCCAGTCGAAGAGCTTGTTCGATTTGGGGCCGAGGATTTTCAGGTGTTGTTGAATGCTTTGGGCCTTGAAGGGAGGTAATCCGGCTTGAGCGATTGCGCCTTGAAGGCTCATGCCATCGCTCAGTAGACGATGAGCCTGGGCCATCTTACGGAGTTGCCATGCCATGCCGGCAAAGAGCCCCATCGGGTCTTCGCCCTGCTCAATCAGGCGATGGAGTGTGCGGATCGCAGGACCAGGTTGATTGGCACCCAGGGCATCCAGCATCACCCAGACGGTGCTATTTCGATTGCGGGCCACCAGGTCGTCCACATCTTTGACAGTAATGGTATCACGGTCGCCAATAAAAACGCTCAGCTTGGCGAGCTCCTGTTCCAGTAGACCCAGTTCAGGATCGACGAGTTCCACCAGCAAGTTGACAGCATCACTGGCGATCTTCTTCTGATGCCGGGCCGGACACCATTTGGACAGAAACGTTGCCAGCATCGCAGGCTTCTTCGGCTCGCACTGAATCGTCTGACCATCGGGAATTTGCTTAGCCAGGCGGGTGTTGCTCTTCCAACTGCTCACTTCGAGTACAAGCACACCACACGGGCTAGGCTTTTCCAGGTATTTCTCGAGGCGGTCGCGGTAGTTTGAGACGAAGTCATCACCATCCTTGATGAGAACAAACCGGGTAGGGCTGCCAAATGGTGGCGAAGAAAGGTCGTCCTTTACCGTCGCCCAGTCAACAGATTCGCCGTCGAAGACTGACCGGGCCATCTCCGCTTCATCCGGTAGGACGTATTTCTCCAGTCGTTCACAAACGAGGGTCTTGAGAAAATACTCCTTGCCTGCTACCACCAGAACAGGCTTGACGTCGAACCTGGCTGATTTGTCGAGAAGCGTCCAGCCGTCCATGGGTGTCTCTTGCTGTTAGATTGATCTCAGGAGGAACCCTCACAATTCCCCTCTCCACTTACTGGAGAGCTAGACTGGATATTATGCCAGTTGAGGTGTACCTGCAAGTTCCATCGAAGCGCGGCGATGGCAGACGATGAGCACCCACAGCAGATTCACACTGCCCATCAGGAACATGAACCACGGGCCACCGTCTCCCATGCCGTAGCTGTGCAAGCCGGCTCCGAGAACGAAGTTCACGCCGTACCACGACATGACTATACCCGCGAAACAGACCACAGAGGTGACTGCCATGCCGAAGTCCTTGACCAGGCCGATGTATCGGGCGTGCAATGGCAATAGATAGACGACCAGTGCGATGAGCGCCCAGGTTTCCTTGGGATCCCAACCCCAGAAGCGGCCCCACGATTCCGCTGCCCAGATGCCTCCAAGCAGCGTACCGATACCGAGCAGTAGTACTGCCACCTTAATGGCTGAGTAGCAGAGGTTAGCCATGTTTTTGAGCAGATCGCGGCGGTCCGAATTGAACCAATAGAGGACGAGTGAGATGTTACCGATTGCCCAGGCCAGTGCACCTGCAGCATAGCTGGCAACGATCGTCATCACGTGGATGATGAGCCAGTAGTTACTGCGGAGGACAGGCTGTAGTGGCTCGATCTTGGAATCGAAACCGCTACTGTATGGTAGCTGGTCAGCCAGGATCAGTCCTAATGTCGCAACACATGACCCCGAGAGAATGATGATGGTATTGCGATAGAAGTATTCAAGGATCAGTGCGAAAACAGCCCCCATGCTTGCTACAAATACGACTGTCTCGAACATGTTGCTGACTGGTGGTCGGCCAGAAATCGAAATGCGGCCATAATAGGCAAAGACCTGGAAGCCTAGTGAAACAAGGAATGGTATGAAGGCGACCTGATAAAACAGTCTGCTGTTCGTTTTCAGCGAAATCACAAAACAGATAGCAGCCAGGGCCATGCTGATCCACGCCCATTTGAATGGCTCAACACGATTGAGGGTTAGTTCCAGCGCAACCGTGGTTTCACCTGGATATTCCGGGCCAGCGTACTGTCTGCTTACAGTGGTGATGGTGTCGAAAAACGCCTGACTGCTTTTCGCGAACTTCTCAGCGTTTCCGCTGCGATAAGCCTCACCAGCAGCATCATAGGAGGTCAGTACGGTCTTGATGGACTCCAGTGGAACAGGTTGAGAACTGATGGCAGCCTGGTAGAGTTCGGGGTACCGCGCTTCCAGGTAGTCCATGTACATCTGGCTATAGCGTGGGTCTTCAGGAATGTAAGGTTTGCCGATGCTGCTGATGCGTGACTCGAGATCACTGATAGCCTTTTTGTTTCGAGCCATCTGTTGCTCGTGAAGGCTTACCTTCATCTTGTTCGTGATCGTATTACGAATTTCTGCACGTGTCATGGGTTGACCAGATTGCCTGGTGATTTCCAGCAGTTGTTCGTCGCTCATTGTGTCAATCTTGAGACGCGACATTTCCTGCTTCACGGCCTGCTCCAGTTGGACAGACTGTTGGCTTTCTGCCCGCTGTGCAAGTACTGACTTCAGTTCAATGATGATTGCTTGAGTCTGGCCTGAGCGAATGGCATCCTTCAATTGAGCAAGTGCTTTTTGGGCTTCATCAGCCAGATACAGGCGAGGCTGCAGACTGACGCGTTTGAGCATGAATTCCTGCCAGACCAGGTTGGCATTGTCCTGAGCATTTAGGTGCGGGGCTCGAATAGCAGAGGTAATGAGTCGTAATTCACCAATGGAGAACCACGCAGCGTTGCGGGCCTTGTCGAGTGCTATGTAATGAACAGGATCAGCCTTGAGATATTCTTTCGTTGTGGGGACACCAGAGATGGCTGAGAATCTGCTCTCCAATGGGCCCGCCAGTTGTTCGTACTCACGAAGCCGCCCCATTACTGTGGATGCCTTGCGTTCTAATGGACTTAATTGCTGCTGAAAGCGGTCCTGATCTTTTTCCTGTGCTTTGCTGATGGCAATGATGAGTCGCTGAAATGCTTCAGACCGATGCAATTCCAGTGGCGAAATGAACTTGGAATGTATCTTCTCGAAGTTTGCAGGATCATCCGGTTTCAATTGGAAGATGGCAGCCCGAAGTTCATGATCCTCACAGAGAATAAATGGATAACGATCCCAGTCAACTCCGCTGGAAGCACTGACGTTTTTAGGATCGTAAAAGATCCACGAGAGAAAAAGGGGTACTGCTTTCTGCTTCTGAAAGGTGGCTCGACCAGTAATTTGCCGAACGCTTTCTATTGCCACAGTTTGCAGAGGCTTGATACGACCGTCTTCCAGCACAGGCCACTCGGCCCAGGCCGTTGTGTCATATACAGGCAATTGAAGAACTGCGTCAGCAGATTCCCTGGTTTGAGCGGCTGCACCCTGCAGATAAGGTTCGAGTACCTTGTATCCCATGACAGCAATGCTGAGCAGTGTGAGACCTAAGAAGCCTCTTATGATCCAGCGTCGTGTTTCCCAGTCAGTATGCATTGCGACCTCGCTTCCGCGGGTGTTTATCAGGCAGTCCGCGGTGCTCGCGGTTTGCCAGTGATGAAGTAGGCTTTCATGTAGTACATCGTGGCGATTCCCAGACCGAGCATCGCCGTGCCAAGATACTTCAGCCACAATCCTGGATCACGGCCAACGGTGAACCCGGAAAGGGCTATGGGTTTTTTCGTCGCAGGATCGACACCGGATGGACGAAATTGCGACTGATAGACTTTGTAACCACGGTGATTGAGTGGTTCATTCATGGTGATCATGAAATCGGTACCATTCAACCCTTTGTCCTGGTCGTACAGTTTGACGAAACTGGTGTAGGTAGCAGCACGGTTCGACCCTGGATCGATCTGCGATTCTGCGCGAGATAGTTCAATATCAAAGCCGAGTTTCATCACCTTGTAATTGTACCTTAACTCGATGGGCTCGCTGAATGGTTCTCCATCGTGTTTACCAGTGATTTCGACTTGCACAGTCTGCTGCATGGGTACCCAGCGTTCCACGGAATAACCCTTGCGTTCACCGTTAGTAGATTTTTTGTAAAGTGTTACGCGGCAGAGCAGGGCTGCGGGAAAATCCTGGCTTACCAGCCCAGGCCGCATCGAGACAGGCTCTACCCGCTGAGGACAGGTTTTCGCATGAGGCAGATGTTCCTCGATCAGAAAACTGGCGGCATGCTTGTCCCAGATGGAACGTGTCAATCCGGTCGCAGGGGTCGGGCCGGCGGATTCCAGCACCAACTTATTTTCCTGATCCAACAGGCTACGATAGTAGAGTTTCTTCTCAGTCGTCTGGACGAATTGAAGCATCATCTTCAGATGAGGCTTGTCCTTCTGTGAGCCATCATAACCGTAGCGAAGATCAGGAGGGTGGTAATAGACGGCAGGTAGCCCTTCGGGAAGTTCCACCATTGGCTCCTCGAACTGATCGAGAGGACCGGGATTGCTGGAGAAGCGAGAACTTGCCAGGTACAGAACGGGTTTTCCTTTCGGTGGTATTACAGTGAATCGAACTGTAGGCATATCGGGAGTGTCATCTGCTTTGACATTGCTTCCTGTACGTGGGGAGTATTTTTCCAGCTTAACCTGCATGCCCCCTGGTACATCTGGGGTTAAGGAAACTGTCTTACCCATGTTTTCTGCAACGTTCACGCGCACTTTCTTGCCCTGGATGAGGAACACCAGTTGTCCCATCTTGCCACGTTCTGCGTCGCCTGGCGGTTTGGTGAATTCATCTACGAGTCCAGGAGGGCACTGGCCCAGAAACTCAACCCACAGTCCAAGTGCATCCAAGGTCAGGACCGCTGATTGACCAGAATTGCGGTCTGTTGTCAGGGCGATCCATTGGGCCTTATTGTGCCCCGTTTCTTTGGTATTCAATTCAAGTTTGATTGCAGGGAATCCAAACTCCTTGTCCCTTGCAGCTTCAACTGGTTCGATGCGAGTATGAGGAAGGTGAGCAAGTGTTTCGACTCGTATGTCGTCATAGAGCATCTTGTCGACACCACGAGAAAACGGATTAGCGAGCATGGAAAGTACACGGATCAGTCCGGGAACCGCAATCGAATGACCCAGGTCTGAACCCCATGGTAGGGGGCCGGGGTTTACCGAAACAGTTTGCTGAACCTGCTGCTGTTTACCGTCCTTATCAGTTGTAACTCGATCCAGGCTCAGAATTGGTTCGTGTGTCAGGTAGACCTGATCACTACGATGGGGGGCACCGATCCGAGCACTGAATTGCTGGTTGTCAACGAGTGACATGGTGCCGTCTACACCTCCAGCGAAATTGAGCACACCTCCTGCAAGCATGGTCAAAAGGCCTACGTGTGTAATCAGGAAGCCTGTCTGGTGCTTTTTCCAGGGCCACTTCTTCACGGCAGCAAAAAAGATGCATGTAGCCAGCAGGCTCAGTAGCAGGAGAAACCACCAGCTGTAGTAGATTAATTCCTGGGCAATGCTGTCGCTATACCATGATTCGAGGCACGTACCGATGATCATGGCAATGAGAAAAATGAAACCTGCACTCAGGGCAAGTTGAATGGAACCTAGCGCACGGGCAACTTTCATGAAGGGATGCACATCACTGCGCGCCGTAGTTTGGCTACGAACGGTGGGTGCAGCCTCTGGGGCGGCCTGATTATTCACTGTACTGGCCATGCCTCTTTCCCAACCACAATACAAGAGCCTACAAGAACATCGGCTCGGTAGGACATGTGTATTCTACACCTCTGACCCCAGATGCATATAGCAGCTTTGGTTCAGGTATCGTAATTCTCAAGAGTGGTAAGAAGACTTTCGAGGATTCCTAGAGGTGGGCATAGAATGCAACAAGGCACACCGAAGGTGTGCCTTGTATGAACTGACAATGATAACTATCGACTAGCCGTTTTCACATCTGTTGCCAGAGTGCCAAACTCTTCGCGGATTTCCATTCCCGCTTTCACGATCACGGTCTTGGTCTCGCTCTGAACGATGCCATCGCGAACCACTTCCGCTTTCATCACATAGCGATATTCCTGACCATCATCGAGATCTGGGGTCATGAATGTGCGGAAAGACTTGTCCATCGTCTTAGTGAGTTGGCCATCGACGTAAAGCTTGGCATCGGCAGGCAAAGTGATGCTCACCTTGGCCGGTGCAGCATTATTGAGACCCACCTTCTTGGAACTGTCGGCAGGGACTGCAGGCTGCTGGTATTCATAGCTTGGGACATAATTGGATGAATGTGTGCCCGAACAGCCCGAACCGCTGCAACCATGACAGCTGTGGCCACCGTAGCAGGAACCAGTGTAGTAGTAAGCAGACCCATAGCATCCAGAGCAGGAGCCATGGCAACTGCTTCCGTAACAACCGCTGCATCCGTAGTAGCTTCCGTGGCAGGAACCATAGCAACCACTGCAGCGGCTTCCAGAGCAGCGTGACCCATAGCAACTACCGGAACAACTGCCGGAGCAGGTGCAGGAAGCATAGCTTCCAGAACAACTGCCATAGCAACTGCGTTTGTGACAATCGATCGCGGTCGTCGGTGAGGCTAACGTAGCCATCAAGACCAGGCTGTACATCGTGCATCTCCCATGAGGTGAGTGCCTTGCTTGAGGCAGGCGACGTCCACCGTCGCGCCTCCCGAGGCTTGTCCATGGGAATGGTAAAATGGTAAAGATAGATATGCAATATGTTAATGGGCAAAATAGGAAGGATATTCCTCTTGCCTCTTAAGCACAAAGCGCACCGATAGTCCAAGCGTTATAACTTAACAGCTATTTTTTCGGACGAGGCGCGAGACGACTCTTTCGCGCGTGCAACGGGTGCGCTGCGTCAAACCGAAGAATGCGTGGCATACTCTCGGATGATGTCGCCTTTGACCGTTCGGAAACTGGTTTAAGCAACGGCAGGGTAGCGACAGGTTTACGTACTTCCTGCTGTTTCAACGTCATGGCATAAGCCAGATCATTCCACAATGTCTGTACTGAAGTATGTGCTTTACCCAGGCGGAATTGCACTTCACGAAGACACTGTCGGGCTTCTTTTTCTTTCCCCAGTTCTACCTGGGTTACAATGTAGGTTCGCAGCACATCCAGGTTATCAGGTTCCAGCGAGCGGGCTTCTTCCAGATGATGCATGCCCTTCTTTGATTGGCCATGCTGCACAAGATACTCGCCAAGTGCCCGATGACATTCTGCGGAATCAGGTGCCAGTTTTACAGCGTGTTTCAGGTGTTTGAGTGCACTAATCTCACTTCCCTCGTCGTCTTCGTCGTGCAGATACCCCAGCATGTGATGCAATGCAGCATCTTCAGGGTTCCCGGCGATGGCGGCGCAAACATGACGACGGGCGAGTTGATATTCTCCCTGCATCCTTAACATATCGGCCAGCATCATGGATGCTTCCGAACGCATCGAGGCTGGAATTTCCAATTGTAAAAGTCGCTGGATCATCGACTTGGCAGCTGCAAATTGCCCCGATTTGACCAGTGTCATGCACCGTGACCAGAGCCCATCTACCATGCGCAAAGCTGCCATTTTCGAGCCTCCCTGCTCGTTGTCCCAGCCATCCTGGCTGGTCACACTCCTTATAATGCTATTATTCGCACGATTCAAGTGAGAATCATGATCGAAAATGTGTGCCAGGGACAAATGCTTGCCTGGATTACCCAGTTTAGGGGCATTCAGTTACTGTCGATTGCAAATGTGCGGTAATCGTTTGCAACATGTATCCACTGAGTTGTTTTGGTAGTTGTGAATCAGAGAGGATTCTTTGAACTCATTTCTCTTGTTCATTTTCCATTGATTCCTCCAAGACCGATTCGCTGACAAAGATGGGAACATCTGCAGTAACGGCGACAGCGATGGCATCGCTGGGGCGGCTATCAATTTCCACGAGGTCTGCCCCGTTTTTTACACGTATTTTTGCATAGTATGTACCATCCTGCAGGTCACTGATCATGACATCCTGGATGGTGCCGCCCAGCAGTTCAACCGCCTGACAGAGGAGATCGTGGGTGAGTGGTCTGGGGGTGGGAACGCCTTTGACGCGTCGTTCGATACTGACGACTTCGAATAGACCAATTACGATCGGAAATATGCGGTCCCCATCGATTTCTTTGAGATAAATGACGTACTGTTCGCGTACATCATCGGTGACAATCCGCCGCAATTCCATGGGTACAGGCACGGTATCTCTCGCGTCAGGTGAACACCACCATTGTCGCTGAGAGTCGCATGGAATCAATACCAACCCGCCGTAACCGCAAGGGTGAATTTCAACTGAGTTTCTGCCGTTACCCGCTGTATGAAGAAAAAACGCTCTAATTGCTTGCGTAGTGATAACCCCAAGATACACTGACCAGTGGGGGGACATCGTAGCACGAAAAATACGATGCGCCCTGGAGTTACCCTGTTGCGCCCAACCTGGGGACTGAGGTGGATCGATGTCTGTGCGTTTGAAAATTGGTAAGTGTAGCCTCCTTGGCAACTACCGCGAAAACAATGAAGATGCGGTCGATGTCAAGGAGACGAAAGGTCTGACAGTGGCTATCGTTGCCGATGGCATGGGTGGCCAGGCTGCTGGTGAAAAAGCCAGCCAGATGGCTACAGAGATCATCCCTCGCGCTATCAGCAGCGAGGTGGAATCGGCAACCAGTGCTGACGACATTCGCCGCATTTTCCGCAAGTCCATTGTTCAGGCTAACGAGGAGATCATTTCTCTCGGCCAGCTGGACCGTGACTATCGCAACATGGGTACAACTGTTGTTGGTATCTCCTGGGTTCCCAGATTCCGCGACGATTGCCTTTTTGTCACTGGGGTAGGCGATAGCCGGGCTTACCTGTTGCGAGACGGCAAGATTGATCAGCTCACCATCGATCATTCGCTGGCACAGGCACTCGTTGAAGCTGGTACCATCACCCCAGAAGAAGCTAAAGAGCATCGCTTCAAAAATGTACTCTGGAAGTACCTTGGCAGCAAGGAAGTAGGCGAAGGGCCTGAGGTCAAGACACTTTTTGTTCGTCCAGGCGACCGTATCCTCCTTTGCACAGATGGACTTTGCGGTGTAGTGCCGGATGAACGAGTTGCCAACACCATGAAAGAGCACGAAGAAACTCAGAGTTGTGCTGAGGCACTCTGTCAACTTGCGCTCGATCTTGGTTCACGAGACAATGTCTCCAGTATTGTGCTGGATGTAATCGATGGTTAAGTGAGGTACTGGTGCTTTTCTGCAAAGTTGATGTATAGTAGTTAAGTTGCTGCATGAGCATTGTGCTAATGCAGCCAATTTCGTCCAGGCATTGGCACTTGAGCTCCAGCCCCGTTAGCTTTGATATCCGCGCAGGCACGGAGCCTATTCCTGGCTACCGACTTATCAAGCGCATTGGTCGCGGTGGGTTCGGTGAAGTCTGGGAAGCAATCCATACCGCAGACAACACGAAGCTCGCTCTCAAGTTCCTCGACTGCAAGAATCAGCCAGCAAATCTTGTTATAAATGAGATCAAGCTTCTCATTCAACTTCGCGACTTGAAGCACTCCAATCTGCTTCAGTTTTACAGTGTGACCACTGGCAAGAACCTCATTATCCTGAGCATGGAACTTGCTGAAGGTAGCCTCAACGACTTGCACTACATTTATCGCACCGATCACAAGAGCCATGTACCCCCCAATGTACTCCTGAACCTGATGTCACAGGCAGCGGAAGGACTCGACTTTATCGCACAGCAGAAAATAGCCAACGCCAGCGCACTTGTACAGCAAGGAATGCAGCACTGTGATGTCAAACCAAGTAACCTGCTGTTGCTCAATAATCAGCTCAAGATTGCTGACTTTGGCTTGTCCGGTCCGCAGATCTGGAACAGTAGGGGCAAAGCATTTGGAACTCCACCTTATGCGCCTCCCGAACTCTATGAAGGTCGCGCGAATGCTCGAACAGATCAGTTCTCTCTCGCCGTTACATACGTAGAACTTCGCAGCGGTTATTATCCGTTTCCAATGCCGACGGATGGCAGTTTTCCCTCCGTTGCACCAGAACTGACTATGATTCCCGAAGCTGAGCGCCCCGTGATAGCACAAGCGCTCTCCAAGCAATGGCTTAATCGTTTTAATTCGTGTCACGATTTTATCACAGCGTTGGCCTCGGTTGTGACACCAAGCGATAAGGGCTTGCCCTTTAGCCAGCGACGCCAGTCGTCATTTACGGGACAACGCAAACCTCCTGCGATTTAACATGAAACATGCACCGGGATTCCTGCAGATAGTCGCTGATGCCAAGACGCGCATCAAAGAACTCACCGTCGCTGACGTCGCTGCCAAACTCAACGCCGGACATCGCTTTTTACTGATAGACGTCCGTGAAGAAAGTGAATGGGCGAACGGTCACCTGCCCCAGGCAATTCACTTGGGAAAGGGAATAATCGAACGAGATATCGAAGCCAAGGTACCCAATCAGAGCGATGAGATTGTCCTCTATTGTGGTGGAGGATTTCGTTCCGCCTTGGCCGCCGACAACCTGCAAAAGATGGGATACACCAACGTTTGGTCGATGGACGGTGGATTCCGGGACTGGAAGGCTTCAGGCGGCAAAGTGGAGTAACATCAGGATCACGCGAGTTCTACTAATTCTGCAATTCCCGCCTCTGCTACCTGCTTGCCTGTTAGAAATCGTCCTTCGTTTATCCACGTCCTGATGTGGTCCTTGCTCAAGTTGCCGAAGAGTTTTACCTCCAGATCAAGCAGTTCCTGCTCCAGTTCTTCGAAGTGACTGGCCCAGTGGCGTGCTTCAACACTGTCCACCCTCTTATCACTCTCCCAACGCATTCGATGAAAGAGCAGGGTGGAGTAGGGGGTAACGAACCGTTTGTGTGAAGCAGCGAAGATCAGCACTGTTGCAGAAGAACATTCTCCCAGTACATAACTGGTTACCTTCAGTTTTCGCAATCGCATCAGAGAAAGCACCGCCATGGCACCGTACACCGAACCACCAGCGGAGTCGATGTAAAAGGCGCACTCGCTGCCAGGCTTCAATTCCAGCAGGTCGTTGATGATATCTCCCTCCCAATCATCGACATCGCCGATGAGGGAGAACTCAGGATGTCGCTTCTTCTTATGTGCCATGGTCAAAGTCGTGCAAGGAAACAATCACTCTAGCAGAGCAGGGAGCAGATACAATCTTAAAGAAGCAGAGGATGCTCCGTGCGAGTAGCGGTGGTACACGATTGGCTTCTAGGAATGCGAGGCGGCGAGAAAGTTCTCGAAGCCCTGCTGAAGTTACTTCCTCATGCAGAAATCTTCACGTTACTTGTAGACCGCTCCAAAATATCACACACATTAGCCGAACAGACCATTCACACCAGTTGGCTCCAGTCACTTCCTGGCATACTGCATTATTACCGTAAACTGCTGCCGTGGATGCCCGGAGCCATCGAGCGGTTCAATCTCACAGGGTTTGATCTGATTATTAGTTCGAGTCACTGTGTGGCGAAGGGTGTCAATGTTCCTGCAGGGGTTCCGCACCTCTGCTATTGTCATACCCCCATGCGATATGCATGGGACCTTAAGGAACTTTATCTTGAACAGCTCTCGCCGTGGCTTCGTGGGTGGGCTCGCCGTGAATTGAATAAGCTGCAAGCCTGGGATGCGCGCACCGCTGGGCGAGTCACACAGTTCATCGCCAATGGCAAAACGGTTCAGCAGCGTATCAAGCTGGCTTATCAGTGCGACAGCATCGTTATTCATCCACCTGTCGATACGGAATTCTATCAGCGGCAACCGGCCAAACTTCGAGAAGATTTCTACCTCGTAGTATCAGCCATGGCACCGAACAAGCGCATCGACCTCGCGATCGCAGCCTGCCTCAAGCTGAATCGCAGGCTTGTCATCATCGGCACAGGCGAAGAGGAGCGTCGCTTGCGTTCCCAGGCAAACGACCTGGTCACTTTCTTTGGTTGGGCAACGAATGAAGTGATTCGCGATCATTACCAGCGTTGCCGGGCTCTCCTTTTTCCAGGTGAAGAAGATTTCGGCATTGTGCCGCTCGAAGCACAAGCCTGCGGTACTCCAGTGATTGCGTTTGGCGTCGGCGGAGCTACGGAAACTGTTTGTCCACTCGGACAAGATCCGGAACCTACTGGTGTCTGGTTCATGGAACCGGATCCGAATTCTCTCACGCAGGCAATCTTATCTTTTGAAAATGCTGAAATACAAGCTCAGGATTGTCGCAAACAAGCAGAGAAGTTCGGGGCCTGGGTCTTTGAAAAGAAGATGCGAGATGTATTAGCTGTGTACTTGAACACTTGATGCGCACCTCGATTGATTGCCCCCTACAATACTGTGACTATCGGAAATCACTTATGTCTGAACCATCCACCTCTGAATCCCCTGCAACCTGGCAGGAACGGCTGCACCATATCGTTGAAACCATGCGCGAGATGAGCACCCATACTGATCCGCAGGCGATGGTGCAGTCCTATAGCAACCGTATGCGCCGCCTGGTGCCCGATAACACTTTTATTGCACTGAGTCGCCGCGATTTGCCAGCAGGCAAGTATCGCATTACTCGCACAACTAAATGGGCCAACAGTATTAATCCATGGAAGGAAAAGGACAAACTGCCCATTCTGGATGGCGGTCTCCTTGGCAAACTGCTCTATGAAGGCAAACCACAACTCCTGCCTCAGATTGACGTGCGTCCAGATGATCCTGCCTATGAATATTTGAAAGAGCAACAGTCACTGATCGCGATTCCTCACTTTGACCAGGGGGAATCACTCAACATGGTAGTCATCCTTCGCAAGGAAAAGGATGGCTTTGATCCCAATGAATTCCCTGAACAAGTCTGGATCAGTAACCTTTTTGGTCGGGCGACCCATAACCTGATGTTGCGAGAGCAGGTGCAGGACGCCTTTGATGCGGTGGATCGTGAGTTAAAAGCCGTTGCTGCCATTCAGAGATCGCTGCTACCGAAAAATCTGCCCCAGGTACCAGGATTGGACCTCGCAGCCTATTACCACACATCAGCCCGAGCCGGTGGCGATTACTACGACATCTTCCCTTTACCTGATAACTTATGGGGCATTTTAATTGCAGATGTCAGTGGTCATGGCACCCCTGCTGCAGTGCTCATGGCTGTAACGCACAGCATTGTCCATAGCTACCCTGGTCCCGCTGTGCCCCCGGGGGAAATGCTGCAATATGTGAACCAACGTCTTGCTGCCGCTTACACCAGTGATGTCGAAGCATTCGTCACTGCATTCTTTGCCGTCTATGATCCAGCCACAAGAAAGATAACTTATGCCAATGCAGGCCACCCGCCTCCTCGTCTCAAACGCTGCTCAACGGGTACACTGAAGTCACTCGAAGGCGAACGAGCACTGCCTCTGGGCATATTTGACAATACCAATTACGTCGACAAGACAGTCGAACTGATTCAGGGTGATCAGCTGCTTTTCTACACAGACGGTATTACGGAGGCCCATAATCTTACAGGACAGATGTATGGTACAGAGAGGCTGGATGCGGTTCTCAATAATTGTGGAATCACCGCCCAAGGCTTACTCGATGAAGTGCTGGCGAGTGTCGAATCCTTCACGGAGGGACGTAACGCTGAAGACGATCGTACCATGGTTGTCATGAAAGTCCGTTAGTCATCTACCTAGACCCGCTGCCAGTCTCCACTCTTACCGCCCGACTTGCTTTCGAGTTGAATTCGCTCAATGACGATGGACTTATCTTGTGACTTACACATGTCGTAGATAGTAAGCGCTGCAATGCTCACTGCTGTGAGTGCCTCCATCTCGACACCTGTACGGCCTATCACTTTGGCTTCGGCGCTAATCGCGACAATTCCTGTCGCAGGATAGGCGAAGTCTATGGTAACCCCGGTCAAGGGCAGGGGATGGCACAGAGGAATCAGTGAGCCCGTCTGTTTTGCTGCCATGATGCCGGCCAGACGGGCTACTTCGAGCACGTTACCCTTCATCACCGGCTGGCTCTGGATGAGTGACCATGTGGCTTCACTCAGTCTGACCATTCCACTAGCCCTGGCAACACGAACGGATTCGCTCTTTCCCGACGTATCGACCATACGGCTTGCGCCATGTTCATCAAAGTGTGTCAAAGGCATAGAATCAGCCACGAATGAGATGGGGCACGAATCGGCTGGTATTCTGGGTCACCAGTTCATCGTCTTCACGCACACCAATGCCGCAGGCATAGCCATTCACCATCCACGAACCAATGATAGCAGTGTTTCCATCGAAACGGCCAGGCGGCTGAAACTCCTGATAGACCCATTGACCATCATCGTATGTACCCGATGTCTGGGCGACGACGAAGTTATCATCAAGAATAGTGACGTTTGCTCCTTCGCGACCTCGGGCAGGCTTTCGCACCATCACCGTATCATCAATCGGTTGCCAGCTGGCACGCAATAAATAGGGATGATCGGGGTACATCTCCCACAAGATTGGCAATAAACCCTTGCCGCTGAGAAGCATCTTCCATGCAGGTTCCAGCCATTTCATGTTGAGATTGACGAGCGGTATATTGCGGCCAAACTCCTCGACCATCAGCCATTCCCAGGGATACAGCTTGAATAATGTCTGGATGGGCTGGCTACGGGCATCGACAAAGCAACGACGACTGGAGTCCCAACCGATCTGTTCAATCTGAATGGGAATAGTTGTCAACCCTGCCTGCTGCGCCACATCCATCATGTAAGTGATGGTCAGCTCATCTTCATCCTGATCCTGCATACAGGAAAAGTGGACAGCATTCTGAAGACTGGTTTCCTGGGCAAATCGTTGCCAGGCCTCAATGAGTCGTTCATGGATACTGTTGAACTGGTCTTCGTTGGCATGCATCTGTTCAAGCCAGTTCCACTGTATCACAGCCGCTTCCATGAGCGATGTGGGGGTGTCGGCGTTGAACTCGAGAAGCTTGGGTGGGTTCACACCATCAAACACCAGATCAAACCGGCCATAGATGGTGTGTTGATCATTCTCCCAGCTTTGTTTGATGTAATTGACGAAGTAATCGGGCACTTGCAGTTCTGTAAAGCGATTATAAGCGATAATGTGATCTACCGCAGCCAGGCACATACGGTCCAATTCCTGGGTGGCGATCTCGAGGGTGCTGATTTCCTGGCTGGTGAATTGATAATATGCCGACTCATTCCAGTAGGGTTTGCCATCGGGAAGAGTATGAAAAAACAGTCCTGCTGATTCGACCTGGCGTTGCCAGTTAGACCGAGGCGTGGCAATGACTCGCTTCATTACGAAGAGCCTCCTGAAGCATGGGCTGACCCCGAGGAGCCGAACCCGCCACGACTGACGCTGCCACTGCCGGTGGAAGAACTGCTGCCGGAACGACCGGTGCTGCTACCTCCTGCATACGAGGAACCTCCTCCTGAACTGGGACGCGGCTGAAACTGCCGTGGCGTGGTGCCATAACTTCGAGGTGGAGTGTAGGGTTGCCCAGCCATAGATGACGAACGACCCAGGTAGTGCCCCCAAAGGAACCATCCAATGCCCGGGCTGCTATGGTAGTGATAGGTGCGACGATATTGGGTGCTGGTACTGTTCGATTGCCCAGTTGAGGATGCATGCAGCCCAGATTCATGAGCTGTGACATCAGCTGTTTCTACAGCCATGTCTACTGTCATCCCCACGTGAGCGGCTTGAACTGGCGCAATCAGGCCATTGAGTGGACCAGCAGCGATCAAGCCGATGCTCTGCATGAATGCATCAGAAACAACAGCGCCAGTACCTGCTGCCACCGCCTTTCTGGCCAGCGTTGGATCGATTTGAGGAAAATCAGCACCTGCACCTTTTCCAGCTTTGTCATCATCACAGCCGCCACAGCCTCCCACAAGCAAAGATGCGGCACTAAGAATCGTCAGTTTGATCACTTTGGATCGTTTGCGAGACATGAAGTTAGGTCCTAAGTACTGGGCAAGCTAGCAGTGATGAATCTGATTATTCCAGGGATCTCAACACTAACCAATTGCTGCAGCCATGATGATGCTCACGCCGATGACTACAGCCCCAGCAAGAATCGCAGCTGCGATGTTCGACTTCCCGGTAATCTCATTGCCGAGATCGCCTGGTGTGATCCAATCGAAAAGCTTGAACCCGATTATTGCCATGATAATGCCTAGTGCCCCAAAAAGAGCAGCAGAGAGCAATGATTCCAACATCGAACCTGGATGCCAAACCTCGGCGAACAGCAGCATGGGATTTCACTCCTGGTTAATAAAGATATTCGATGACAGCATATCGACATTTATTCTGACATGCCACAACAATGCCTGACATACACTAGACTTAGCTGCCCCATATAGTGATAAGTGTCTACAGGAGATGCACTGATGTTTCGCACCTGCCTTTCTACTTTGGTAGTTCTCGTTGCTGTGTTGACGTGTTTTACCCAGGAGGGTAAGGAAAAGGACTCCCCCCTGGTTGCCAAAACCCGCAAAAAGCTGGAAACCAAAATCACCGTCAACTTCACGGATGAGCGTCTCAAGGACGTCGTAGCAGAGCTGGAGAAAGAAGCGGAAGTCAAGTTCCGTCTCGATACCAAGGGTGGTGTCTCCGGCAACATGAGCTTTACCTACAAGGCTGAAGATAAATCACTCAAAGACATCCTTGCGGAGATGTTCAAAGGGAAAGGTCTAGGCTACGTCATCCACCGTAAACAGAACAACACAGATCGCTACGAAGGCTACATTGATATTGTGCAAGGCGATCAACGAGGTGATGACAAGAAGCCGTAGTAGCAATTCCCATCGTGACATAAACAGGTCCACAACCTGAGTTGTATATGTTCCTACTTTGCCTTCTTCTGCTGTATCCCCAAGGTGAACCGTTCAACCTGCGCTGGCAATTCAAGGCGGGTGACAGCTTTACAGCAGAAACCAGAAGTCATTTGACACAGACAGTCAAAGCCAGTGGACAGGAGTTCAAGCAGGATATCATCCATACAACAGTCGTCAAATACTCCGTCGTAGCCGTCGATGCAGATGGTACCATCGTTCTTGATCAACAGATCGAGTCAATGAAGGCAACCAATCCCGACGGCTCTACCTCGGTTGGCAACAATGCTGTTCTCAATCAATTGCAGGGGGCCATCGTCAAAGCCAAACTCACCCCCAAGCTTGAAGTGAAGGAACTTGAAGGTTACGAAGAACTGGTTAAGCGCCTTGCAGGCGATGACCCCAGTATCCGCCGAGTGGTACAAGCGATTCTGTCAGAAGACCAGTTGAAGCAAGCGATTCATCAATCATTGGCGTGTGTGCCACAGCAGCAAACGCCGGCTGGCACCAGGTGGCAGAGAAACCTTAAGTTAAATCTCGGCCCGTTGGGCAGCATTAACAGCGAATTGAACTACACTGCTTCCGGTATGGCCAAAGTCGATGGCAAAGATCTGGTAAAGATCGACTATCAACCTGTTGTCAAGTATTTGCCCCCCAGTGCGGATGCAGCCAATCCCGAACTTAGCATCGCAAGCGGATCTATCCAACTGAAAGAAGGGGCTGGAGTTGCCTACTTCAATCAGCAGACTGGCAGGCTGCACAGTTCCTCACTTCGATTACAACTCTCAGGCGAAATGACAGCCAAATTGCAAAACAAGCCAGTCCCATTGACCTTTGAACAAACACAGGTGATTGAAGTGCGAATACAGAATGCAGAAGCCAGGAGCCAGAAGACAGAAGGATCGAAATGACAAAGTCGGGCTACTGATTCTGCATTCTTCCCCGGAGTTTCTCATGCGTCAGGCATTTCGATTCGCACACGAAGGGCCGCTCTTTGTCATGGCAGCGGCAGTCGTGGCTGCGCTGGGGGTGCCTGCCTGGCAATGGGCCAGTGCTCATGATGCTAACGATCCCATTATTCGGCGGCTATCACGACTGTTGCTTGGCCCTGAGCAGTTTCTCTGCTATTTCTGTTTTATCTGGGCCATCTTTATTCTTTGGACCCGCTGGTGGGAGATAGGTCGTCAACGTCGACCGTTCCAGCAGGAACTCTTACCTCCGGAAGAAGATTACCGAGTATTGCCTGAGGATGCACGACTCTGGCAACGGCGGATTCAGCGTCAAACCCTCTCGGGTGGTCAGCCCACACTTTTGGGACAACTCCTGGATCTGGCCCTGGGGCGCTTTGCCAGCAGCAGGCATCCAGCTGAAGTGGCAACAGCAGTCAGGGAAGCTGCCGACTTGGCACAGAATCGCCTTGTTAGTTCCATTTCGCTGGTACAATATCTGGCGTGGGCCATCCCAGCACTTGGCTTCGTGGGCACCGCCCGCGGTATGGGTCTCGCCCTGGCAGCTGCCCCATCCCTGGGCAGCAACGAAGCACTCCAGCAGTTTCTCGACCAGACTACTCGCAATCTGGGCTTCACTTTTGACTGTACTCTGGTAGCACTGTCTCTGAGTGTAGTGCTGATGTTCTTCATTCATCTGCAGCAGCGTTCAGAAGAAAATCTGGTGCTTGATGCCCAGCAATTCTGTCTCGAACGGCTGCTGACCAAACTGGTAACACTGGATGCAGTACTCCCGGTGCAACTTCTGACCGAGCGAACGGCCCTGCCACCGGTGGTGGAAAACCTGCCGCCTCCTGCACCGCCATTGCCCGGCAATACCAGTCTAGGTCGCGAGCGAGTCACTCGCGATTTTGGCCATGGACTTGGTGGACTCTCCTAACGGATATGTGAGATATGCCTGACTGGTTATTTGCATTGATCTCCCTTTCTGCGATGGAGATCATTCTTGGCATCGACAATATTATCTTTCTGACAATCCTGGTGGGCCGCTTGCCAGCCCACAAACAGCGCATCGCTCGTCAATTGGGGCTCGCTGCAGCGCTGGGTACCAGGCTACTTCTGCTTTTCACGCTGGCCTGGCTAGCTGGATTGACATCCCCACTTTTCCATTGGACAGATCTCGGTGTACCTGCTGCCTGGCTGAGGCCGGAACTGAAACAGGATGCAGAGAAGCGTGATAAGAACGTAATGAAGAAGGATATTCATGGCAGTGAAGTTGCCATGACACTGGAATTGGCAGATGCCATTTTTAAGGAAAAGAACGAAGTCTCCTTACGTGATCTGGTGCTGATTTTCGGAGGACTTTTTCTCATTGTGAAAAGCACCATGGAGATTCATCACAAACTCGATGAAGCTCGCCGGCCACACGATGCTCCCCCAAGCCCAGCCAGCAATTTTGGTATGGTAATCATGCAAATTGCGGTGATTGACATCATTTTCTCGCTTGATTCCGTCATCACTGCCGTCGGTATGGCCAATCAGGTTTGGGTCATGGTGGTGGCTATGGTACTTGCTATGGTGGTGATGCTTCTGGCTGCTGCTCCAATAGGCAATTTTGTCGCCCGTAATCCTACGATGAAAATGCTGGCCCTGTCCTTCCTGATCCTGATTGGCGTGATGCTGCTTGCCGATGGCTTCGGGCAACACATTGATCGAGGATATGTCTATTTCGCCATGGGATTTTCCGTGTTAGTGGAGCTTCTTAATCTCAGGCTCCGGAAACAGGCCATTCCGCAAAGTTAATACAGTCAGGGCAGACAGGAGCACGAAATCCTGCAGTCTGTTGCGGAAAGACTGCATCGCGACCAATTTTCAGGCACAGTTGGATGAGACGAGGCGAAACAAGCCTGCAGCTTGTCCTGTGTATCGCCCAACGGAACTGGTCAACAATGCCCACAGAAGCAAAACTCGGCCTCGTTCTGGGCATCGGCCTTACCATGGCACTGGCATTTTGTCTCAAAGGCAAAGAGCCCGAATCCGCTGTAAAGGCCGCTGCCCCACTGGCAAGTATCGGCCAAAGCGGGATCACATTACCTGCCTCGAATCCCAGGAAATAGGCTCGTTGTCCTTGTCACATGGTAGCAAGGGGTTGGCAGACCTCACGGGTCGTAACGGGGGGCTAGTTCGTCTAACTACTGGCAGTGACCGGAATTGTGCTTTTCATGGATTTCATTCTACTTTACAATCTAAACTATCAGTTACCTCGTCTCACTGATGGCGGGGCCTGTGTGCTTTGCCATCCTGTGTGTTGAGTCAGCTGCTGGAGGTTCGTCGCATGCCCGCACCAGAAAAGACAAAGAAGTCCAAATCGCCTGAAAAGGGCAAGCTCGTAAAGGGCAAGAAAGGTGAAGCCAAAAAGAAGGGATCAAGCAATATGCTTCTGATCCTTTCCGGTGTTGGCGTTGTTGTGCTGCTCGCAGTGGGTATCACCATTTTCTTCCTCATGAGCGGTGATGAGAAGAATAAGCCTGTGGTTGCGAAAACTGGTCCAGGTGTGACCTCTGGTGATGGCAGAAAAGGTGATTCCCTGCCTGAATCAGGTACACCGACTGGCGCTCCTGATATTGCAGAGATGATCAACAAACTCAACGAGACAATTGATAACCTCAATGACTCAGCCAAGTATGCTGATGCTTCTAAAGCACTTCGCGAAGCTCTCGAAGGTGACCTGATTCGTAAAGCTCCCGATGGACAAAGTAGACTGCTCAATGCCATCAAGGACAAGGCCAAGAATAACAATAATGAAGGTGCCAGGACCTTCCTCGCCCAGTTGATGGTTGACAAGAACAATCCATCCCTGGCCCAGGCTGCGGGAAAGATTTACGACGAACATTTGAAAAAGGAAGGCGAGAAGGTAGCACTTGAATCTGAACCTACAGAGGAACCTACCAACTATCTCCCCAACAAAACCGATGTCCTTTTTGACTTGAAGATGAAGAACTTCCTTGATAGCGACTATCAGCGAGGTGTCTTCGCCATTGGTGCTTTCAAGAAGGAGGATATTGATCGTCGCCTGGGTCTGCCTGCCAATACCATCGATCAACTCGTGATTGGTGGAATCAAGGATTTTAACCAGGTGGTAGGCGTCATCCGGACCTCCACATCATTGAGCTGGGATGACTTCAAGAAAACCATGCAGATGGATGAGTCTGGTACCACCATCAAGGGCAAGACATATTACCTCGGCAAGATTGATTTCATGACCGAATTTCTCGGACAACGCATGCCCGGAATCGATTCACTTCGCACGAAAGCTGCATTCTGGAAAGCTGATGCCCGCACAATCGTTTATGGTGATGAAACCACGGTAAAAGACCTGCTGGAAAATCCTCCTGCCAAAGACAAGCAGGTGGAAGTCGCAGATGCATCGGCCACACCCCCTCAGGATGACCCAGCCCAGTCTGGCTCAGCTGCACGCCGTGGCAAAAATATGATGGCAGGTATAGGCAGCACTCCTGGTGCAGATGCCAGTGGTACCAGTGGCATGAATTTCAATCCAGCTGCTGGTGGTCAGGGTGGAAACACGCAGCAAGGTGTGTCGGCTCCGCCATTGAAGAAAACTGAGCGATTCCTCACCATCGACGCCAAGATGCAGCGGCTGATTCGTCTCACAGTCGACAACAGCAAGGAATCGCTGATCATCTTTGCTGACAAGGCTACCTCCAAGGTTCCCGTACTGACCGACTATGTTCTCTATCTGAACCAGCTTCCCAGTGTACGAAACAAGGAAATCGATACGCTGGTGATGGTATTACCTGCTGCTTTGAGCTCACCAACAGTGCGATTGGGTTTGGCATGCAAAACACGTGCAACAGTGAGAGATGTCAGCAATGATGTAGAGAAAATTCTCACTCGCGTGGGCAAAGAGGACTTGCGTGAACTATTTGGTTTTGAATTTCAGATACGTGGTGGTGCTGCATTAGGTGCAGAACAGCCGGCTGGTCAGCCGTCAGGACTTGGTGGCACCGGTGGTGTAACCGGTGGGTTCGGCAGCATGGGTGGCACTGAAGGTGGTTCCGGTGGCAGAGGACCTGGCGCTGGTGTCGTTGGTCGGCCCGGCGCTGCTGGTGGTCCTACTGGTGCTGGTCAGGGTGGTGCAGGTGGTGGTGTTGGAAGCGATGGCTTTGGTCCTCCCGGCGGAGCACCTGCCGGTGCTGGAGTTCGCGGTGGTGCTCCAGCCGCTGGTGGTGTCAACGCTCCTGCTGCTGATGACACACCAGATGGTGGCACATTTGCAGTTGAACGTTCGGATGAATACATCATTATCACTACCAGCATCAAGAGTTCCATCGGTGACTTTATCGACAAACATGTCAAGAACTGGATGCAGCAGATTCGCGGCAGCCAGGAAATGGCTACGGGTAAGTTCCGGTTTGGTGATGTGGCTGCGAGTCTGGAGTATTACAAGACAGCGTTGACTCGAGAAAACAAGCCCATGGTGTTCCCTCAAGGTGCGTACCCTCGTACTTTTGACGCTGAACGTGGCCCGCGTCCATATCCGGCATCTGACCGTGTCAGTTTCCTCCGGGAATTACTGCCTTACATCGGCGATGATCGTTACTTCCTGCTTCGTGATTCGATCAAGCCCGAAGAATCATGGCGCAGTGCAGAAAACCTGCAATATGCACAGATCGTAGTGCCGCACTTCCTCAATCCTGCTGCAGGCCCCAATTCGGCATATGTGAAAGTGCGCGGTGTCGATCAAGCTCTCGCAGCAACTCACTTTGTCGGTATGGCAGGCGTGGGGCCCGATGCAGCTTACTATCCCAAGAGCGATCCGCGTGCAGGCATCTTCGGTTATGAACGTCAAACATCTCCAGAAGATGTCAAGGACGGTCTCTCAAATACGATCTACATGATCGAGGCAGATAAGGCACTTCTCGGTCCCTGGTTGCAGGGTGGTGGTGCCACTGTGCGAGGAACCAGTCTCACAGGCAATGATATCGGACGACGTGGAGGTTTCTCGTCACCCAATTACTCTGGCAAGCCAGGTGTCTGGGTTCTGATGGCTGATGGTTCGGCTCGTTTCCTTGCCAAGGACATCTCCCCGGATGTATTCAAGGCATTGTGCACCATGGCTGGAAGTGACACAGTGGGTGCGGTCGATCTGATCGCCAATAAGGTCAACCTGGAAGTTACTCCACGCAATGAGACTATTACCACTTCTACTACAGCCAAGCGGAAGCGAGTCACCGAAGAAGAGGATGCCCCGCCCGTCAAGAAGTAAGCAGTCATCCTCAGGACAACTCTGCAAGCCTACGAATTGCTCGTAGGCTTGCTTATTTGAACCAGTGGTAGATCAGGCCTTGTGCACGATCCTGTGCATTGCTGAGTAACGGATGGCGATATTTTTCATTGGCAAGCCAAGTGCCCCAGCGTTCCTGCATTGCCTTGCGATAACCAGCTTCTCTTTCATCATTCTTTCGGCTGGCCGATTCATGATGTAGCAGATGGGCTTCAGGTTCCAGGATGCAGGTCAAGCCTTGCTGTGCAAGACGCAGGCATAAATCAACATCATTATAGGAAGTCGGAAATACTACCTCGTCCAGACCACCTACGTCCAGAAAACGCTCTTTGCTGATTAGAAGGCATGCCCCTGTAACGGCGGAAACTTCACGAGAATACTTTGCCAAATCCAACTGTCCACCACCGCGAAGCAATTCACCACCCAGATTAAAGGATATACCCTCGGCATCCAGTGTAATCCCCATGTGCTGGATGGTGCCATCCGGGAAGTCGAGCCATGCACCGACCGCACCCACCTGGGGATGCATGGCATGGGCAAGCATGGCTCGCAGCCAATCTCCACCTAGAACTTCGGTGTCATCATTCAACAGCAACAGGAAAGTTCCTGAAGCCTGGCGGGCTGCCAGATTATTCAGCCTGGAATGGTTGAATGGTTCCTCGACACGGATCACCTGATCTGCATGCCCTCTGGACAGGTATCGTCTGGCAGCAGCTGAGGTTGAGCCATTGTCGATTACTACAATCTCGTAGTTTGGATAACTGGTGTAGCGACGAATGCTGCTGATGCACCGTTGCAGCAGTTCGGGCTGGTCTTTCGTGGGGATAACGATGGAAACTCGCGGAGTAGCAAGGAGGGTGCGTTCCTGTCCCCAGGGGAGCGGAAACGGCTCTGCTACTGTGGTCAGTTGCTTCATGACATCATGTCGATGAATCAGTATTCCGGGAATCAAATCGGCACGAAGGGAATAGTTGGCTTCGAGAATAATCTTTGCTGGCTGACGTAGATCGCGGAGAGTTATTTTCTCGGTCGGTACGCTGGCAGAACGGAATGCTACAGTCTCGCCGAGGTAGTCGTGTTTTCTGGCAAGCACAGGGGACCACGCAGGTTTAAGTCGCGGCGAATGTCGCTGCCCCTGTGCATCAACTTCATCATCACTGAAATAATACGCATCAGCCGGTTGATCGACATGATGAGAGGCTAGCGCGGCAAGAGCCTGCGGATGGAGTGTGTGATAGTCAGGAACATGCAATATCAGCTCAGCGTTGGGATTAAAGGAGGGCAGCAGTTGCTCGTCGGAACAAAGTGCATGCTGAATACGTTCGTCTTTGAATTCGTTGCGCAGTGAACTCGGCGAAAGAATCAGCCATTGCCAGTGGGGATATGTCTGAGCCTGCAGCGAACTATGCAATCTGTCAGGTAGGGTCTCGGCGCCAGTGATGATAAGGATGCGCACCACCCGATGGACGACAGGCTCAATCATCCTGTCGTGCAGTTTCAGCCATTGAATATACTCTCGATTACTGCCTGTATGGGAAGGAGCGTCACCAGCCGAGTCAGCAAGAGTAAAGCGGTCAATTAGAAGCGACGCATTAACATGGGATTCCTGGCCAGAAACGGTACGAACTGTAATTCGCATCTCGTAAGGCCCGTCTGGGAGCAGACCAGGAACAGGGCACAGCCGAAATGAGCCATCGACAGCAGGTGTAGCAGTGGCAAAGTGCGTACCATTCACGCTGGCCTCGATTGAAGCAACTGGGCTTTTTCGGGAGGTAACACGTCCTGTCAGCGAGCCACAGCCAGTCAGGCAAAACGGCTCATCAAGTTCGATATTGATAGATTGAAACGGACGTGAAAGAAGACGAAAGCCTCGTCGTGCCAATCGCCAGCAAACAGATAAGGTTTGAAAGAGGATTCCTGTCGGACGAGCATGGGGCCGGTCGCCTGCCCACGAGTGGTACAGACGGGCCACCTGCTGCTTCACCCAATGACCAGCCATCAGGCTGCCTCGCGCTGGTAACCACGACTCAGTGATTCAAAATGTACCAGCCGGGCGAATGGGGTAATCACCACTTCCTTCCCCAGAGCCTTTACTCGTTGACAGAGATCTACATCGTTCATGGTCACTGCGTATTGTGGATCAAAGCCATGCAGCTTTTCAAAGAGTTTGCGACGAATGAGCAAGCAGGCGCCGGTGACGGCAGGCACAGTACGTATCCGTCGTAGTTCCCCATCTTTCCCCGGGTGTGATTCGCCTTCATATCGGTACGGATGTATCCATGACTCCCCGGGGCCAGTAGGTTCCAGACCTGCATGCTGAATGGTCCGGTCGGGATACAGCAAGGTAGCCCCGGTGATCCCCACACGGTCATCGGCTGCTACTTCCAGCAGGGCATCAAGCCAGGCTGGTTGCGTTGCCATCACGTCATTGTTGAGAAATAGCAACAAGGGGCGATGCGCTACAGCTGCTCCGGCGTTGCAAAGACGTGAGAAGTTGAAAGGTTCATCCTGATGCACCACCTGGGCCTTGTAATTTACCTGGCAACGGTGCATCAGGTTTTTCGTCTTGTTTTCAGTACTGCCATTGTCTACGAGAATCAATTCGGCACGTGACGCCGTTCGCTGCAGTGAAGAAATGCAGCGGTCAAGCAACTCCCACTGGTCACGAAACGGAATGATGATACTGACATCGTTTGCGGACCACGCCTGTTGAGCCTGCGGGATAAAGCTGGTAACTGGTATTGAAGTGGGTGCTTGCGAAACCGAGGCTGGCGTCACACCTCGTACCCAGCTGGAAAGTCGGCGCATCCGCAGGAACCACGGCCACCATCGTGAATGCTGAATATCGTTGAGCTCTGCCTTGAGTGCCTCAGCCCGGTCAAACTCTGAGCGATAGCGCTGATTAAGCTGATGGATGATTTCGTCAACATCCATGTTTACGGGAACAGTGCTGCCCATAGGGTGGTCATCCTTGAACCTTGTGTAGAGTATGAGCCAGCCGTACACAATTGTCAATCCGTTGTGACATATGCAGCATCTTGAATGTAGAACGAGACACTTGCCAGCCTGCTGAGCTCGCGAATACTGGATGTCTCTTCACTGTTCGGCACTATTATGACAATCTCAGACATCCATGGAGTCAACCGTGTCTACCAACTGGGGCATTCTTGGCGAATTGAACATGCCATTGGCCCTTGGTGTGCTCCGACTCTGCACTGCTGACCGGCCAGATTGGGATCAGGCTATTTCCCTTTTGCACAAGGCATTCGATGCAGGTATTCGCATTCTCGATACTGCCGATACCTATTGCATCGATAACAAAGATCTTCACTTTGGTGAACGACTGATACAGCATGCTCTTTCAATCTGGAAAGGGCCTGCGAAGGAAGTGAAGGTGCTTACCAAGGCAGGGATGACTCGTCCACAAGGCCGCTGGATACCCGATGGCAGACCTGAGCAACTCAGGAAAGCTGTCGAAGGCAGTTTGCAGGCGCTTGGGGTCGATAGCTTATTTGTATTACAACTGCATGTACACGATTCACGGGTACCATTCGAAGATACACTTGGAGCCTTGGCGGAATTGCAACGAGCCGGAAAGGTCGAGCATCTAGGCCTGTGTAATACTACAACAGCAGAAATTCAGCAGGCTCAGCGCCACTTTCCGGTAGCAGTTGTTCAAAACGAACTAAGCCTCGGTGTTCGCAAAAGTGCCGGCGATGGTACCCTCCAATTCACTGCACAGCAGGGCATCCCTTTCCTGGCTTACCGACCTCTAGGCGGCATTGCCAAGGTGGAGAAACTGGCAACCAACAAGCTATTACAACCTCTAGCTAGGCGGCACTTCGCAACAACGACGGAAGTGGCGCTTGCGGCGGTTCGATCCGCGGGCTCTCACGTCATCCCAATCATTGGAGCCACCAGACTGGCGAGTCTCCAGTCGTCCATTCGGGCTATGGGCATTAAGCTGGATGCAAGTGACCGGACTGCCCTGGATGTGAAATACTCCTTCGCTGCGAAGGAGTCGCCTTCGACTGTAGCAATCCCGTCATCATCACCTTCAGATAGCAGTGGTGAAATAGTGTTGCTCATGGGTATCCAGGGTGCGGGAAAATCGGAACTGGTAGCAGGATATGTAGAGCGTGGATACGTACGGCTCAATCGGGATATGCTCGGAGGAAAGCTCGACGACCTGATTCCCAGAATGCATGCCCTGATTCAATCAGGGCAACGGCAGATCGTGCTGGATAACACATATCCGACCAGGCTTTCGCGTGCACCTGTTATTGCAGCGGGTCGTGCTCATGGTCTCCCAGTGATTTGCCGTTGGCTGAACACCAGCATGACAGATGCTCGCATCAATGTAGTGCTGCGTATGATCGGCCGCTACGGCAGACCTCTTGGACCGGATGAGATGAAGGCCTACGCCAAGACTGATCCCAATTTGCCCCCGCCTGCAGCTCTTAAACGATATGCGGAGAGCTTTGAAGAACCGCAACTCGATGAGGGTTTTGCACACGTAGAAGCGGTGCAATTTGTCCGTCGCCGGGATGAGAATCATAAGCAGAAAGCACTGTTTCTTGATGTAGATGGTACCTTACGGAAAACAAAGAGTGGGGAAATCTATCCACGCCATGCTGACGATGTAGTGCTTTTGCCTCATCGACAGGCTGTTCTCCAGTGGTATGTGGACCAAGGCTATCGCCTCTTCTTCGTTTCTAATCAAAGTGGTATCGCTTCCGGCAAGGTGACACAGTCTGCAGCAGAGTCAGCTTTCGTGCGGACTGCTGAGCTATTGAAGCTCCCTGTCACGGAGATTGCATATTGCCCACATCCAGCGTTCCCTGTTGGCTGTTATTGCCGTAAGCCTGGACCAGGGATGGGTGTATACCTCATTCAGAAACACCAGCTCGCAATCGAGCATCTGGTGGTAGTCGGCGACATGAAGAGCGATGCGGATTTTGCGGCTAGTCTGGGGGCGCGTTACGAAGATGGCGAGGAATTCTTCAGTAAGGGATTGTTCTCTACCTGAGAAGCATTGATTATCAGTCTCGAAGCGTTGCAAAGATGGCAGTTGATATTGCAGCGGGATCGCCGAAGCCACAGTTGGTCATCACCACAACACCGCTGCCACTCCGGGGGTAGATTACCAGGCGGGATGTAGCCTCGTCCTGCTTGCCACTGTGTGAAACCCGCAATCCACCCTGGTCATCAATGACAAATCCCAGACCGTATCGTGCGGTCTTCCCATCGCTGGTTTGCTGTCGTGTCCACATGGCCTGCTCTGTCGTGTTTGAGACTAACTTGTGCTGAAGCAGGCCCTGTGCCCAGCGAGCGAAATCTACGATATTCGACTTGAATCCTCCTGCGCCGTGTTTCCAATAGTGGGCCTCTTCCTTCGCTGGCGTGACCACACCAGCAACCTTAATGTATCCGGTTGCCCAGTGAGGCTGATTGTCGAAGGGCACGTCATATTGCAGACTGGTAAGGTTCAGTGGCTTGACAATTCGCTTTTGCAGTTGAGTGGCATAGCTCTCCCCGCCGGCCTTATGAATCACTGCACTGGCAACAACGTAGGCATAGGACGAGTAAAGTTCTTTGCTGCCCGGCGTATGCAATAGTGGCGACTGATTAAAAACATCCAGTGCCAATACAGGATCCATATGAGGCATCGGTGTGTTGTACTGCCTGCTGGTGGGAATCGGGCGGCCATAGTGCTGGATGCCACTTTGATGGCATAGCAGATGCCTCATTGTGATGGTGCCTGACTTCGCAGGAAACTCAGGAAGATACTGACGGATGTCGACATTGAGATCGAGCTTCCTTTGTTCGGCCAACTGCATCGCAAGCACACTGCATACAGGCTTGGAATTGGAAGCCCAGTTGAAAATGGTCTGAGTTGTGACTGGTAGCTTCTTTGCCTGATCAGCCAGTCCGTAGCCTTGCAGGTAAACTATCTCGTTATTCTGGAGAATACCGACAGCTACACCGATGAAGCCTTGCTTCTCCATCTGTGCTTTGACAGCCGTATCAATGGCTGCAGCCTGTTGAGATGAGAGTTTCGTCTCCGGGACTCGGGCCATCCAAGCGGAAAGCAATAAGGCAAGGAATATATGGGTAGGGATCATCATGAGCGCTTTAGCTTGAGGTATCTCAATCCTGACACTTCTTTGCTGACACGAACATTGTCTTACTGTACCATCCGAAAGTCTGAGTTACCATGATGATCGGAGGGTACAGTGTTACGAATCTTCGCAATATGGGCAGTAGTGCTGGTGCTAGGCGTGACGATGGTCGGCCAGGAGCCTCCCAAGGCCGAGAAAAAGGATGATAAACCCCACCCGGCTGCGAATTTGAAGCTTCGCTCCATTGGGCCTGCACTCATGTCGGGCCGCATCAGTGGGTTGGCAGTGCATCCAGAAAATCGGGCGAAGTATTATGCCTCTGTGGCCTCTGGTGGGGTGTGGAAGACTGAGAACGCAGGCGTCACCTGGAAGCCTGTCTTTGATAGTGAAGGTTCATATTCCATAGGGTGCATCACGCTTGATCCCAGGAACCCCAACACGGTTTGGGTTGGAACGGGCGAGAACAACAGCCAGCGCAGCGTAGGCTATGGCGATGGGTTGTACAAATCGATCGATGCAGGTCGCACCTGGACCAACGTAGGCTTAAAGACCTCTGAGCACATCGCCAAGATCGTAGTGGATCCTCGAGATTCCAATACTGTTCTGGTCGCGGCCCAAGGCCCACTCTGGGCACCAGGGGGCGATCGGGGCCTCTACAAAACCACTGATGGTGGTAAGAGCTGGGAGTGCATCCTTCGCATTTCAGAAAACACGGGTGTGACTGACTTTGTTCAGGATCCTAGCAACCCGAACCTTATCATCGCGGCGGCCTATCAGCGTCGGCGGCATGTATGGACACTGGTGAACGGCGGCCCCGAGTCAGCACTCTACCGCAGCACCGATGGCGGCAAGACCTGGTCGAAGCTGAAAGGTAATGGCCTGCCTGCAGCGGAGTTGGGGCGTATTGGCCTGGCGATGGCTCCCACTGATCCTAACGTGATATACACCATCATTGAAGCGGCTGACAAAATGGGCGGCATCTTCCGTAGCAGCGATGGCGGCGTTACCTGGCAGAAACAGAATCCGTTTGATCAGCAGGCTCAATACTACTCTCATCTTGTGGTTGATCCTGTTAATAAAGACCGCATTTACGTGATGAATGTCTTCATCCAGGTGTCTGATGATGGTGGTAAGACACTTCGTGCCCTGGGTGAACGGTATAAACATGTTGACAATCATTGCATCTGGATCGATCCCAAACAACCTGACTACTACCTGGTTGGGTGTGATGGTGGCATCTACGAAAGTTTCGACCGAGCTGCCAATTGGCGGATGATCAGCAATCTGCCAGTGACCCAGTTCTATAACGTTACCTGTGAACAGGTCGATTCACCATTCTACCGTGTTTATGGTGGTACGCAGGACAATAATTCACTTGGTGGTCCGGCCCGAACCCCGAGTGGCCACGGAATCATGAATGCCGACTGGCACATTCTGCTGGGTGGGGATGGGTTCCATTGCAGAGTCGATCCCAAGGATAGGAACATCGTCTATGTCGAGTATCAGTATGGTGGTTTGTCACGTTTCGATTGGCGGACGGGTCAGAGTAAGTCCATTCAACCTGAGCCTGGTGCAGGCGAGATGGGCCTGAGGTGGAATTGGGATTCACCTCTGATTATCAGCCCTCATTTGAATACGCGGCTCTATTTCGCTGCCAACAAGCTGTTCCGCAGCGATGATCGTGGTGATAGCTGGAAAGCTGTCTCCGGCGACCTGACTCGACAAATCGACCGCGACAAGCTCAAGGTCTTTGGAAAGATCCAACAGCCAGAAGCTGTCTCAAAGCATGTTTCCACGTCGCTCTATGGCAACATCACTGCCTTGGCTGAATCGCCAAAGAAGGAAGGTCTGCTCTATGTTGGTACTGACGATGGCCTGATCCAGGTGAGCGAAGATGGTGGTATTAACTGGCGAAAAGTGGATAAATTTCCGGGCATCCCCGACAGTACTTATGTCGCCCGACTTTTCGCCTCGCAACATGACGCTGGCACAATCTACGCTGCCTTTGATAACCACAAAATGGGAGACTTCGCTCCTTATCTGATGAAGAGCGTCGATATGGGCAAGTCCTGGAGCAGTGTGGCTGGCAATTTGCCGGGGCGAGGTAGTGTACTTGCCTTTGTTGAAGATCACATGGATGCCAGGTTGCTCTTTGTTGGCACTGAGTTCGGACTTTACTTCAGTCAAAATGGCGGTCAACAATGGCATCGCCTGAAAAATGGTCTGCCCACTATTGCCGTTCGGGATTTGTGTATTCAGCAGCCGATGAACGACCTGGTCGTAGGCACGTTTGGACGCGGCATTTATATCCTCGATGACCTTAGTCCACTGCGAACTCCAGCAAGCGAATTCGACAAGCCTGCTGCACTACTTCCGGTGCGCGATGGATTTCTTTACATGCCTACTTCGCAGTATGGTGGCCGAGGCAAGGCATTTCTGGGTGAAGAACTCTACGCTGCAGAGAATCCAGCTTTTGGAGTCACGTTCACATACTTTTTGAAGGACGCTCCCAAGTCGCAAAAGGCACTCCGCAAGGAAAAGGCGAAGAAAGACGAGACATTTTACCCCAAACTGGAGGAACTGCGAGCTGAAGAGGAAGAGGAGACAGCCAGTCTGGTGCTGACCATCATGGACAAGGATGGTAAAGTACTGCGAAGGATCAATGCTCCAGCGACCGCTGGCTTGAGCCGTACTACATGGGACATGCGATTGCCTGCTGCCAATTTATCCCGTCGTTCCGCAGCAAGCGATGAAGAGGAACTCTTCGGTCTTACGCTAGGTGGCCCACTGGTGCATTCGGGCAATTATCAAGTTTCACTTTCGCTACGAAGCGGTGGAACAGTGGAAAATCTGGCGGGCCCGACCAGGTTTAACGTTCGTCCTATCGGCGAGATGCATCTGCCGGCGGAGGATTTACAGCAACTGGCAATATTCCAGGAACAGGTGATCAAGCTGCAGAGAGAACTGGCGGCAGTGCAGGGGCTGGCCAGCGAGACAACTACCAAACTGGATGCGATGAAGACAGCGCTGGAGCAGGCACCCAACGCCACACTCGAATCAAGGTTAACCGTAAGACAATTACAAGATGCTCACCGCAAAGCCCTGAGGCAACTGAATGGCGATAGTTTCCTGCGTTCTCGCAATGAGAATAGTCCTGTATCTATTGCAGAACGCGTTGGTACAGCTGCCGGTGCAACGCGTACGATTCTGAGCAAACCCACGACAACAGAACGTGAACAGTTTGCTATTGCACAAAAGGAACTGGATGCAATTGGTAAGGAAATCCGAGGCCGCCTGCAGAAGGAGATAAAGGAACTGGAACAGTACCTTGATCAGATTGGCGCACCCTGGACACCAGGCAGAATGAAGTAAAAAACGAGACAGGACGCCAGAAGTGGCGTCCTGTTTGATTATTTGCGCCGGAATCCACGATTGGGAGGCACGTTTGGAATGCCAAATTGATCGGGTATCTGTTGCACATCCATCATGGGAAGTTGCTTGAGAGGCACTTCCATGGTGAGCCGTTCTAGATTGCCACGTTTAGTCAACCCTCGCAGCAACTCGACGGTAATCTTATCACCGGGCTTGAGCTCTCTGATATTTTGACGCAAGGCATCCGATGAACGTATGGGGATATCCTTACCCTTACTCTTAATGGTAATGATGAGGTCGTTGACTTGAAGTCCAGCCTCTTCTGCAGGTGACCCGGGATTCACTTTGGCTATCAATGCTCCACCCTCCACACCTGCACGTGCAACAATGCGAGGGTCATTAATGGTTTCAGATTGCACACCCAGGAATCCTCGCTTAACTTCGTGTGGTGGCTGGAGCAGTTCTTCAATGACTTTCCTTGCCGTATTGCTGGGAATGGAAAAGCCGACACCTACGCTACCGGTGTTGCCTCCCTGTGTGGCGATGGCAGTGTTGATCCCAATGACACGGCCTTTGAGGTCCAGCAAGGGGCCTCCTGAGTTGCCCTGATTGATGGCAGCATCAGTTTGCAGTACATCTGCTTCAACTTGGTTACGCAGTTCACTTCGGCCCTTGCCGCTGATAATACCCGTGGTAACCGACTGCTTGAGACCAAATGGTGAACCGATGGCAACCACCCAGTCACCCACCGAGCAGGCATCACTGTCGCCCCACTCGGCGGCAACCAGGTTATCAAAATCTGCTGCATCAAACTGAATCACTGCCAGATCAAAATAAGGATCATGGTAAATCGAGTCTGATTCAACAAAGACTGTGCGTCCTGAGGCAAAGTTGATGGAAACACGGTCCGTTTTCTGGTAGGGATTATTGGACCCGGGTTTATGGATTACGTGACTATTTGTGACGATATAGCCCACAGGCAGGCCATCAGCATCTTTGGCAATTTTATAGAGGACACCAGAACCTTCGGTGAGTTTGGTCATTCCCTGGGGCGTGCTGACAATGTTGCCGATATTAACGACAGCTGGACCTGTTTTCTGAGCAACGGCTTTGAAAGCAGTGGGCGCGATTTCCAGTTTGCTCAACTTTTCTCCGGCAGCCATCGCCTCCGCCTTGAGGCGAGCTTCTGATTTGCGGAATTCGATTTCTACTTCGGATTTGGCTTCTGCTTCGCGCAATTTGATACGTTCCGCAACATCAGCATCACTCCATTGTTTATGGAGTACAGGGAAAAGGTATGCTCCAGCGGCAATAAGCATGCCTGCGCCAAAGAGGAAACCTATGAAGAAACCACCATTACCGGAGGACCGAGGTTCCGGGTAGTTGGGTACGTTAGGATCAAAGCGAGGTTCGTAACTCATGGCTCATCCAGCAGAGAAAACTATCTTTATTATACGTCAGGTCTGGCGAAACAGTTGTCGTTTTCTTCGCAGCAGTTACGTGCCTGAAACATAAGTGAAATTACCTTCATGGTCGTGGCAAGGAGATTCATTCGATCACAAACTGCTGGCATCTCTTATTGACTCGTGGTAGGCTCCACCATCTTTCCACCATTGGAGGTTATTATGTTCGATCGACGTGGATTTCTGGCTGCCACAGTAACCGGCATAGCTGGCCTGAGTTTTGGCCAGTTGACTGCCAGCTCTCGTCTCAAGCCGTGGTTCAAGATCTCACTGGCCCAATGGTCGCTACACAAGGCACTCTTCGGCAAGAAGATGGATGCCCTCGATTTCCCCAAGGTGGCAAAGGAAGAATATGGCATCACCGGTGTGGAGTATGTCAATCAGTTTTACAAGGACAAAAAGAATGACGATGGCTATCTGAAGGAACTGAAGAAACGGTGCGAGGACAATGGTGTGACCAGTGTCCTGATCATGTGTGATGGTGAAGGTGCACTGGGCGATCCGAACAGGTCGGCCATGGAGAAAGCTGTCAAGAATCACCATCGCTGGGTCGATTGGGCCAAGTTCCTTGGCTGCCATTCCATTCGTGTGAATGCCGATGCCAAGGGAAAGGGTACCTTCGATGAACAACTGGAACGTGCAGCAGAAGGATTGGCGATGCTTACAGAGTATGGCGACAAGCAGGGGATAAATGTTATCGTCGAGAACCATGGTGGGCTATCGTCCAACGGCAAGTGGCTCTCTGGTGTCATGAAAAAAGTCAACAGTCCCCGCTGCGGTACGCTGCCTGACTTCGGTAATTTCTACGAATACGACCGCTACCAGGGTGTGACGGACCTCATGCCCTTCGCCAAAGGTGTCTCTGCCAAGTCCTACGACTTCGGTCCCGATGGCAACGAGATCAAGATCGATTTTGCCAAGATGCTTGAGATCGTCAAAGCCGCTGGCTACCAAGGCTACATCGGCATTGAATACGAAGGCAGTAAGCTCAGCGAGCCAGAAGGTATTAAGGCTACCAAGAAGCTGCTGGAGAAATTAAACGTCTAGGATTGAGCCCCTAATCATAGATCGGGGGTATCCCTCGCACAGAGCTACTGGAGCGCTGCAACTTGGCTTGCAGGCTATGCGCTTTGATGGTGTGACTTCATGTGCCACTTGTCCTTCCACTCTAGCCCCTAACCTCAACGGATGGGGCTGATTACAGTTGAGTCCATTCATGCAACTTGGTTTTGTATCCGCTATTCTTCCAGAGCAGTCGCTCGAACAAGTCCTCGCCACAGCGAAGCAAACGGGTTACTCCTGCGTTGAATTAATGTGCTGGCCACCGGGCAAGGCAGATCGACGATACGCTGGCGTCACACACCTCGATGCCACGCATTTCACATGTGCGGATGCAGGCAATGTACATTCACTCTGCAAGCGGTATGGCATCACCATTTCAGGCTTGGGCTACTATCCCAATCCGCTTGATCCCGATCCAACAGCAAGGGAATTGATTGCCCAGCATCTCATGAAGGTAATGGATGCAGCCAGGCTGCTGGGACTCCGTGTCGTCAACACCTTCATAGGTCGTGACTGGAAACGCCAGATAGAGGACCAGTGGGACCTGATGAAGCAAACCTGGCGACCCCTTGTCGATCACGCTGAGAAGTTGGGCCTTCGGGTCGCCATCGAAAACTGCCCGATGATCTTCGGTCCCAACGAATGGCCTGGCGGTAAAAATCTGGCGAACACCCCAGCTACCTGGCGACGACTCTTCGCTGAGTTTCCCCTCCTGGGCCTCAATTACGATCCTTCCCACCTCATCTGGCAGATGATCGATATTCCCCGCAGCATCCGTGAGTTCGGGAGCCGCATATTACATGTGCATGCCAAGGATGCTCGCATCGATCAAGACGATTTGTATGAGCAAGGGGTGATGGGCCACCAATGGCATACCCCCAAGCTGCCTGGCTATGGCGATGTTAACTGGGGGCAGTTCTTCGGGGCACTCACTGACACCGGCTACAACGGGCCGGTGTGCGTCGAAGTGGAAGACCGCGTTTTCGAAAAATCTCTGGATGACCGAGTGCGGTCACTTCTCATCAGTCAACGCTACCTGCAGCAGTACGTGGCATGAGTCCTCTAGGAATAGGACCACCCGCACTTGGGACAGGTATCGGCTGACTCAGGCATGACAGCGCCGCAGGAAAGACACTGGTTCTCGCCTACGGTGCTGGCGGTGACGGGGGGCAATGCCTTGAGAATGCCCACAGCCTGTTCTGCATCGGAATGAGCAACTTGCAATTTAATGTCACCTACTGCGTTGCCAAGCAGCCAGTCCATGGTCACTATCTCAGCATCAGTGATGTAGGTCTTGATGCCAGCATCTTCCAGGGCGAGACGTTTCACCTCGGCATCAGCCACATTGCGAAAAGTCATCAGCGTGACAAAGTCGTTGGCCATGACAAGCTCCTTCTTACGAGGTGACTGACCTTATTGCTGCTCAGCGGGTGTTGCGACTACAGGCTTTTTCACAGCGGCTGCTTCGGAAGATTCCTTCGAGTACAGCACCAGGAAGGTGCCGGCTGCTGCCAGGAGGATGCCGACATAGAACAGAGTGCCAGGTGCAACCTTAGGGTAATCAAAATGCCAGGCATTGTCAGGGGTGGGATGCCAGAACAGGCTGCAAATGGAGTTAATGATCGGCGCGAGAGCGAAAATGAGGGGCGCAATGTAAAGTCGGTCTTCCGGGGCGGCATTGGCAGTAGCAAACACGACACAGATGGCCCCAAGTGCTCCGGCCACCCCTGCAAGTGAAGAAAAGGTGATTCCGTTACCCGTGATTTTCAGATTGCTGGTACCGTTGATCATGAAAAGTACCAACGGGATCAGGACAGCCAGTAGCACATAGGCTCCTCCCACACACATGATGGCAGCAAGACGGTTACCCACGCCGTTGGGCTGACTGGCAAGAGACTTG
Organism: Gemmatales bacterium; assembly: GCA_046350055.1. GTDB lineage: Bacteria > Planctomycetota > Planctomycetia > Gemmatales > HRBIN36 > JAEUIE01. The sequence continues at coordinate 4,010,101 of JAXMBC010000001.1, forward strand.
CCACCAAAGGCGATCAAAGGCACATAGGTGCCCCAGCACAGTCCTGCCCCAATCACAAACGCAATCCACAGCTTCATGGCTAACTCCTGGCCTAGTTCTCATGTTCTTGTGATAGTCTAGAAGCTTGTTGGAAAATGTTCTGAACAGAAGATGAAATAGGTGGGTACTGATCCTTCACGGAAGGACTAAGTCAACATGATGGGGTACGAACTGCTATTGAGCAGAAAGCTGACCTTGTTCGTTCCAGGCAACTCAGGCATAATGCCATTCATCGTACCCTGCCAAGGATGGCTGCATGAGTGCGTTGCCAAAGTATCATTCGCTCCTTCTTCAGGGACTGGCTCACGCTTACGCGTGTGTGGAGCCAGTCGCCCTTTTTCAAAGCAAGTCAATCCAGGGATTGTTTCCTGCCAATGCGTTGGGCAGGGCAGCGGCACAGGCTGCAGAAGATGAAGGCTGGCTCGCAGTCGTTCGTGAGGAACTTCGGGGAAAGACAAACGTCAGGTTGGTACAGCTGAGTGAAATCGGCAGTCGTTTTCTTATGGAACAGACTGACCCTAAGCCATTGCTCCAGGCTGTGCAGGAATCATTAAGCTCGCACGAATCGGCCTTGCAGAAGGTACAGAGTGCGTTGCGAGAACAGCATCAGCTGATTGATGCCTTGAAGCGCCGCGTGGAACAGTTGGACCAGATGGTTAATCGAGGTCAAATTACACAGGCCAAAGTGACAGTACCAGACTGGGAAAGCCAGCTCACACGATATTTATCCCAGCGTCAACATGCCCGTCCCGCGGAAGATTGTCCACTACCGGAGCTGTATCAGCAAGCAAAGCAGGCGGATCCTGCCTTGAGCGTTGGAATGTTTCATGATGGGCTGCGCAAACTCCAGGCAGAGGATCGGATTGCGTTGCAACCCTGGACGGGGCCCTTGCATGAGATACCTGAGCCTGCCCTGGCATTGCTGCAGGGGCACAGTCTGGCGTTCTATGCCAGCGTCAGAACATGACCTTACTTGGATAGGGCGAGACTCTACCTGGCTACTGATCACGCGACACTTGGAAACATAAAGACAAGCACACGAGGATATCCATGCCAGCTGTTCAAGAACGACCTGTGACCGCCAAGGCGATGCAATTGCTCCGCAAGACTGGCAACCCGTTCCGCAACTACTTTGCCCGCCATCCCGATGATGATGTCTGTTCCCGATACCACGTGGCTGAGCTTTATGCTCGAGAACGGGAACAACTGCTGGCTGTTGTCGATCTCTACCGTCACGACCCAAAGACTCATTCCGAGATCGTCCCTATTCTGGGAAATAAGGGAGCAGGGAAGACGCACCTGCTTCATTCACTCAAGCATGGTCCGACGCAAGGCTGGCAACTCGTTGTAACACCGGGTACCTATCAGAAGGGTACCGACTTTCCTGAGTACGTATTGTTTCAAATCGTTGACACTCTGCTCACTGGTGGCAAGCAGAAAGGGAAGCGACCTATCGAATTTATTGGCGAAGAACTGACCCGTCGATATCTGCGACAGACGCTGGAAGCGTTACCAGTCAATGAACGGCACAATTATTTTGGAGGGGCTAGCCTTTCGCGATGGGTCAGGAAGCTGGGCCTGGGACAAACTCAAGCCGAAGAGCGTTGTAGCTGGCTTCTGGAAACACTTAGCAAGCCCAACGGCATGCCCGTCAGGCAAGCTTGTCTGGATGCACAACTCGATTGTGAGAAAATCAGCGAAGCGATTCAGAGTTATGTTGATAACCAGGAGCCTCGGGCCACACTCGGACAGATGCGGAGGCGCATTATCCAAGGCTTTGTGCATGCTACGTTGCTCAATCAGGAAACCGTACTCGCCGATTTCCTTACCGATGGCTTTGCCCGACTCGATTTCCAGGTGCGACCTGGTCGGGCGGATCTGGTCCTGTCACTCTTCAAGGCTTTGATGGACATTATGCTGGCTCTCAAAGTGCCAGTCGTGGTAGCGTTTGATCAGTTGGAGGACTTGCTGCTGGTTCGTCGTACGGAAGATGCTCACAGGATCAGTGAGTCATTCTTTGCCGGCATTGTGCAGTTGATGCATCGCATTGATGGCTTGTGCTTTCTCGTATTTGCGGAACGAGGCTTATGGAACCGTTTCGTGCCCAGCCTGGATGGATACATCCAGGATCGCTTGAACAATCCGATCCATCTGCCTAAGTTTGGCACCATCAAAGCATTGCGTCTTGAACCACCCGCGCCTTATCTGGTCTGGCAGGTGGTTGCAGCTAGACTCAAGCCAGCCCTGGAAGAGCTTGGCAATGACAGCAAGCAGTGCTCTTCCATTTTTCCGTTCAATGATGAGCAGATCGCCCGTGTCGCCAAGACAGAGCCTACCCTGCGCGACATGTTACAGCAATTCAGGCATCTCTTCGATTCGATGGTCTATGGCAATGCTCCAGCCACTTTGATTGAACAAGATCCGCCAACCGTCAAGGACTTACCCATAGCCGCAGAACTGCCAGCGCCAGTAAAGAGCATGGTGCAGGTTGAGACACCAGCGAATCCAGAGTTTCCTCCTCTCGTGGAGAGCTACCCGCCGGTTGCTCGCCGCATTGCCACTCAGGAAGCTATCGATCTGGGTCTTTGGCCCACGATTGTCAAGCAGCCTGTGACAGATTCCAAACCAGCTACTGCACTAACGCTGGAGATGAAGACTGAGCCAATGCCTGTCGAAGTGAAGACAATCTCTACGCCTGCAGGCGGCAGTTCATCGAAGGTCAACCTGCTGGACCTGTGGAAGGAAGAGTGTGCATCGGCACTTGTGAAACTGAGTCCCGAAGGTGCTTTGACCGGGGCCTCACGCGAGTTGCAGGCGGGGCTGGGTTCCTTTCTTGCAGCGTGTCATGAACATGGTGTGAAGATGGGGCCCTGGCGATTGACCCACGTGGTACCTGAATTGAACTTTGGTGATCATCCTACCTATGGTGTCGTGTCGCTGGCTCACTGGGCGGGTAAAGCAGGCAAGACCTGGCGATTGGGAATTGGCTTGTTCCTCGGTCGTGGACCGGGCAAGCCTCGCGATCTGGCAGTTAAGCTGACAGCCTTTGACGGAGACCCGGTTGTACTTGATCAATTGGTGCTCCTGCGTCCCAGCGACGATATTGCGATCACCGGAAAAAGCAAAACACTCTGGGACGAAGCAGCGGGGCAGGGGCGAATTTGCCGAGTGGAAGCACTCGACCTGGATCGCTTTGCCTGGCTCTATGCTTTCCCTCGCTGGATGAGTGCTATTGTGGAGAATCAGGATGGTGCACCTGCTCCCAATTTAGCTGATTTCCTCCAGGATCAGATGCAGGAGTTGATTCGACAGGTATGCCTACCCATCCAGGATTGATTGACGCTTTTACAACCTCGAGGGTGAAGGCGTCGATCTTCCCCTTGACCAGTTTCCCCAGTCCGGTTAAACGGCATATTCCTGCTACTCGATTCGCACAACTCGTAGTCGTATGGTCTTGCATCCGTGTCTGGAAAACGGAATACTTCATGATGTATGACATTGCTGGCTCCTCACGCCGTTGTGCCAAAACGGGCAAAGTGCTGAATGCTGGTGATCGTCACATGGTGGTACTCTTCGAGCGGGATGACAAACTAGTTCGGGAAGACATCTGTCTCGAAGCTTGGGGGGAGCCGCCTGCTGGAGCGTTTGCCTGGTGGCAGACCAAAGTGCCTGAAGGCGACGATCTGAAGAAGTTTGTGATAGATGATAACCTTGTCTATGACTGCTTCACGAGGCTGGAAGGCGAGAATGAACCACAGAAAGTGAACTTCCGCTATGTGCTGGCCTTGTGGCTGTTGCGTAAACGGAAGCTGAAGTTTGAGGAAGTGGAGCAGCAGGACGGAAATGATTGGCTGCTGCTTCGCGAAGCACGGATCAAGAAGATTCATAAAGTGCTGGATCCCCATTTAAATGAAGATGCCATTGCAGCGGTACAACAGGAAGTGGAAACGATGCTACGGGCAGCTTAACGACCGAGGATCGAGAGTATGACAAGACTTAGCGTATGCTTGATCCTGCTGAGCCTGTTCTTGGCCACCACCGGTTGCAAGAGCCTGTTCAATACCAGTGAAGCCCGCAATGGCAACGGTGGTTTCAACGCCCCGGGGTCGGCATCGGAGTTAGTTACTCATCTCAACAAGTACAGTGCTCCTGTGCAGTCTGTTGAATCTGACAAGCTTGACATTACCGTCACACAAAACGGTCAGCCTTTTGGTTTGGATGGAAAGCTGGCTTTTCAAAAAGGCCGTAACTTCCGCATGGTGGCTTCAGCCATCGGCAGCACCGAGGCAGACCTTGGCTCCAATGACCAGGAATTCTGGTTCTACATGAAGCGGAACGACCCACCCGATCTCTTCTTCTGTTCGTATAACGATTTGCCGTCCGCCCAGATCAAACTGCCACTTCAACCCGACTGGATCGCTGAGGCGTTGTGTGTTCAGGAACTGAACCCCGCAGAATACGAAATGTTTCAATTCAAATCAGGCGTAGAACTGCGTAAACGGATTACTTCGAATGGCGAACAGTTGGTCAAGTGTATTCTGATTGCCAACTCCGGTCCCAATTCAGGTCGTGTGGTCATGCACCGCCTGGTGCGAGCCAACAACCAGGAAATCTGGAGAGCGGAAATCACGGAATATCAACTGCAGAAGGATGTTGGCAACTATGCCATCCCTTACCAGGTGAAGATCACCTGTCCGGAACACAAGGTGGTAGTGGAATTAAAAATCAAGAATTGCAAAGTCAATCAACTGCAGGCCGGTCCACAATTATTCCAGCGGCCGCAGGGATACAAGGCTCATGACATTGCTCGATTACAATCTACTGGCATTCCGAATCAGACCATAACTCGTACCAGGGGCGGCGAGTAACTGTTTGCCTGCTAGAGGCACAAATAGCGAGGCTCAAGCCTCGCTATTTACACTCAGTGCGGAAGCTTATTTCCCGCCCTTGCCTTTACCTTTTGCCCGTTCAGACAGTTTCTCGCGAAACTTCTTGAACTCGTCCAGACTCAACTTGCCGTCTTTGTCGGTATCAGCCATCTCGAAAAGTTTGTCCGCAATCTGCCCTGTCCCAGCACCCTTACCAGCGCCTTTACCTGCACCTTTTTCCTTGATCCGTTCAGCCAGTTTCTCCTGGGCGGCAATGAACTCCTCCTTGCTCACTTTTCCGTCGCCGTTAGAATCCATTTTCTTAAAGACTGCTTCTGGATCGGCATTGGCACGCTTGCCTTTACCCTTGTCGCTATCATCTGCATACACAGTGGAAGCAGCAAGGAATACAGCGAATGTGAATAGAGACGATACAGTTTTCATGGATATACTCCAATTGAGTTGGTGTTGATGTTGATTCAACTCCAATTCTCTTTCGGAGTTTCGCGTTAACAGCAAAAATGCCGTGCACCATAGTACACGGCTCTGAGTAGTGCATGAATTGTGCTAGCGGCCCTGCTGCCGGTCGATCTCCAGTTCCATCTTCTGGCAGTTTTCCGGGCTGGAGACGTATAAGGCACCATCGATCATGATCACTGAGAGTTCTGCATTGCTGACAAGCAATCTGACAGCATTGATCAACTTCAGATTGCGGAAGGACGTGTTGATCTTGGTAGATTGAGCCATGTCTTGCATGCGGTTGTCAACAATAATGGAAACCCCTGTATCCTGTGATAGTTTGTTCAGCGCTTCGGCCAGGGTCATGTCCTTCTTGTTGGTATCGAGTGCAACCTGCAGTTTCAGTGCGGCGTTATGGACATAGTCTTTGGGGACGATTACCAGTGTGCCTTGCCGGATCATGAAGGTTGCAGAGATAGCTTGTTCCTTGATCCTCACTCCATCAAGCAGGCTGTGAAGGATCGTGCTCGTTGACTGATTATTCATGCGCGGCAAGTCGAGTTTCTGTTGGCGAAACTCCTTCTGATCAAACTCACTGAAAATGTCGCGGAATGCTGCACCATCAATGATTGAGACCAATCCGAGTTTATTTTCGACAAGCTGAAGGTACTCTTCGAGGGGCATGCTGTTACCGGTCATTACGGTCAGTGACGCATGGGTTTGATTGAGTACGTTGTTGACATCCTCAATGGAGTTAAGTCGGGAATGAGGGGCAATTTCTGGATTGGTTTCGAATGACCTGGCAGCAATGGGTGCAGGGCCGGTAACCTTCTTACCTTTTTCCTGGCCCCAGCCTTCAGTGACTATTCCAGTGCCGGCAACTAGTCCTACTGACAGTGTGGCTGCGAGAGCAATCATCTTCAGTTTCGTCAGGTACATGGCTTGGTTCACTCCTTGGGCCAGGCTCAGAACAGGAACAGCGGCAGCAGTGGTCGATGTAATGCCGAGTACCGTGTTCATGCCCAGGCTAACGGTGGATTGAATAAGATTCGCGGAAACAAGGCTCGGTGCCAGTAGCGCATCGAGCACAGGGATTGTTGCCAGGGAAATGCCCCGGCGGGTAAGACGATGTTTCAATAGTTGCCTGGCACGCATGAGTCGGCTGCTAATGGTGCCTTCAGGGCAACCGACTTCCCGTGCTGCTTCTGCTTTGGTCAAACCTGACATATGGCAAAGGATCAATGCTTGCCGATAGTGTGTAGGTAGTTTTTCAATCTCTGCATCCAGGATGGGGCCAAGATCAGCCCATTCTTCGCGCGACACATCTGAAGCCTCCTCACAGGGAAGTTGTTGGTCATCGACAAGGAGATGAGCCCGTGGACGTCGATTGCGGGCTTTGAGCGCTACCCGTCGGGCTACGCCGTACAGCCACGGACCAAGCCCGGTGCCAGTATGCAGTTGACCTGCTTTTTGAGCTAATACCAGGAAGGTAGCTTGAAAGGCGTCCTCGGCATCCTGGGTATGGCCCAGCGTTCGCTGGCAAACTCCCTGCACCAGGCCGCCATATCGTTGCACGAGTTGCGTAAAGGCTTCCTCACTCTTGTGCAGGACAAAATCCCGCAAGAGTTCAGCATCGGAACAACGCTGGGTCTGCTGCTGGAAGACCTGCCAGAGCGTTCGCATGGTCATCACCTCGCTACTAGTACTGCCTGGATGGTAAAGAAATGGTCCAGGAAAAGGTGAAATATCTTCAGAAACTGTCTCTACGATACTAACGCCTGCAATGCTCGAATGCGATCCTCAATAGGCGGATGGCTTGAAAACATGCTGCCTGAAAGGGCAGAAAACCGCTTAATAGGATTGACAATGTATAGATGTGCTGTGCCACGATTGGCAGTCTCAAGGATTTCTGTATCGTTCGAAAGCTTCCGTAAAGCTCCCATCAAACCGAATGGATTTCGTGTGAATTCGACTGCTGAGGCATCTGCCAGGTATTCACGTTTACGGCTAACTGCGAGTTGGATGATCTGAGCCAGGATGGGTGCAATGATGCTGAGAATGAAGGCAATGAAGATCAACACCGCAATGATCAGTCCTGCGCCGCCATCCTGTTTGCCAGTTCTGCGGTCATCAGTTCGTTCGTTTTGATGCCTTGATGTCCCCCCCCAGTGAGCACCGCTGCGCAGTGCTCGCCAGAAGAAGTCGGATAGCATCACTACAACACCGATAAGAACAGCAAGCAGCAGCATGAGGCGAATATCGTAGTTGCGAATATGTCCCATTTCATGGGCTATCACGCCTTGCAATTCATCGCGGTTCAGGCGATGGCGTAGTCCTGTGGTAATTGCCACGACGCCATGAGCCGGGTCACGTCCGGTGGCAAATGCATTCATGGCCGTGTCGTCAATCAAATAGATTTTGGGCATGGGAATGCCCGCAGCAATCGCCATCTCTTCCACCACGTGATAGAGTTCTGGATCTTCCCCTTCCCGGAGCGGATAGGCACCACTGACACCAAGTACCAGAGAATCGCCTCCAAAGTAGGCGAGAGCAGTGAGGAAGAAGGCAACAACTGCAGCAATTAGTCCCGCGATGGCACCTGTGCGGATTTCATTCCAGGAGGATTCTCCGGTGGACAGCGAGAGGAAGGCTATTGCTAAAATCACCGCCAGTGCTGCAACAAACAGAATAAAAAACAGCACGAGCCAGAAGCTGGCCCATTTGTTGTTGGAAATCTGATCGCGAAACGTGGTGATTGCCATGTCTTGAAGCTAAAAGATCAAAGCCTGTAGATTGTTAGTCCAGGAAGTAGGCAAGGCGAGCATATATCTCAGATGAGAATATGCTCGCCTTGGATTTGCTAGAACGACACCTTCGGTGCCTGATTCACTGCAGCTTGTTCTTCCGGGGCGACTTCGAAGAAACCAACGGGTGTAAACCCGGTAAAGCCGGCAACAATGTTGTTGGGGAAACGCATGAGTGAAGAATTGTATTTGCCCACGCTATCGTTGTAATGCTGGCGGGCAAAGCCTATGCGATTCTCGGTACTCTTGAGCTCTTCCTGGAGTGCAAGGAAATTGGTATTGGCCTTCAGATCGGGGTACGATTCGCTTAGAGCAAAAAGTTGCCTGAGTGCACCACTGAGCTGGTTCTCAGCGGCAATCTGATTACCGATTCCCTGTGCTCCAACAGCAGCATTTCTTGCTTGAATGACTTTCTCCAGAGTGCCTGACTCATGCTTGGCATATCCCTTAACCGTTTCAACCAGATTTGGGATCAGATCGTGACGGCGTTTGAGCTGCACATCAATCTGCGCCCATGCATTCTGGGTTTCAATGCGCCCATTCACCAGGCCGTTGTAAATGCCGATGCCAAAGAGTAGTGCCAGAACTCCGACGACGATGGCGATCCACATCCATGGAATATCTCCAGAAGCTGCTCTGGGCACAGCATCCTGGGCAAAGAGAAGAAATTGCGTTTGCAAGCCTGACATGTTTATCTCCGATGTGATCTCGTTGAATCCACGCATTATGCAGCCATTTCTCCAGCGTGTCTAGCAGGGAAATGGTTGAGCATGTAAGAATAGTCGAGGAGTGATTCGTTGCAACTGGCCGGAGCTTTGCCCAGATGACCATTCGTCCTGCTTCAGTTGCGGAGTTGTGTCATTTGGTGAAGGATGCCAGTGCAACCAGGCAGTCGCTCTATCCAGTAGGAGGCCGTACCCAATCTCATTGGCTCAACGCCATCAGCAAGCCTGGCATGACCATTGAGATGACCGGCATCAACCGCCTGATCGACTTCGCCTCCGATGACATGACCGTCACTATCGAAACCGGTATGTCCATGCAAGCCTTGCAGAATGTGCTGCAGGAAAAACGCATGTGGTTGCCATTGGATGTGCCTGAACTTGACAAAGCCACAGTGGGAGGCAGTCTGGCTGCGAATGTCAATGGTCCTCGTCAGACCGGGTATGGCACATGGCGTGACTATCTGCTGGGACTAAACTGGGTCAATGATCAAGGTGAGCACGTAAAAGCAGGTGGTCGCGTAGTGAAGAATGTTGCAGGTTACGACTTCTGCAAACTGATGATCGGCTCGTTTGGCACACTGGGGATTATCACGCAAGTGACATTGAAGGTTAAACCACTACCGGAAGCCACGAGCGTAGCGACTGGCGCCATCCCAGATACCAACATCAAATCATGGTCACACCGATTACTGGGTAGTGGTTTGCGTCCCACCGTTTGCGTCCTTTCGAAGAATATTACAGACGATTGGACTGTCACGATCGGATTCGAAGAAAGCAAGGCAGCAGTAGAGTGGCAAGTCACAATGCTCATGCAGAAGATCTTGCCAGATGCAACGATCTTGCAGGATCATGTTGCCCGCCAGCAGTTGGATGACTTTGCAACAAAACTTCAGTATAAAGCCGAGCTCAGCTTCCTTGCTCAACTTCCCAGAGGACAGGGGGCTGCGTTTACTCTTCGCGTAGCGCCTCATGCCAGTGGTCTATGCTATCAGCCTTACACAGGCATCGTCACAGGCACACTGATTGTAACTAACCTGGCAGAAGCCACACAACGAGTAAATACACTTCGCCAGTATACTCATGAGCATGGTGGATGGTTGCTTCTGCCTGCCTGTCCACCTGATTGGCGTCATAATCTCCAGCCCTTTGGGGCGCCTCGTTGTGACTGGAATCTCATGCGGCATGTTAAGCGGACGCTCGATCCACAGAACCTCTTTCAGCCCGAGCGCTTCGAGGTGCTCCATGGAGAATGACAATCCAGTATCAACAGGTGTCGGCAAGGGTATCGACTACGAACTATTCCTCGATTGTGTTCATTGTGGCCTCTGCACATCAGCCTGCCCGACGTATGTTGAGCTAGGCACGGAGATGGATTCGCCTCGAGGGCGTATCTATCTGATGCGAGGTGTGGTGGATGGCCGAATACCCCTGGATCAGGATGTGAAACAACACCTCGATCTGTGCCTCAATTGCCGGGCGTGCGAATCAGCTTGCCCCAGTGGAGTGAAATATGGCAAGCTCATCGAACCGTTCCGAATCGATCTGGTGAATGGAAATCAGGCAGTTCAGCCTCTTCCATGGTGGCAGCGATTCATCGTATATAGTGTCTTTCCGCACGCCTGGCGAGCACGTCTGGCGCTCGCACCGGCCAAACTGCTGCAGTGGCTGCGTCTGGATAAATCGCTATTGAAGATCTTGCCAGAACGGATGCGGCAGATGCAGGAAATGCTACCCCGTCTGCGTTCGCTTCCTGCCATTCCCGAGTTTCTTCCTGCAGAGGGCAAGAAGCGGGCGACGGTTGGCCTGCTGACTGGTTGCATTAACGATTTAGTGCTACGGCAAGTAAACTGGGCGACAGCCAGAGTATTACAGAAGAACGGATGTGACGTGTGGACACCACCGGCACAGGGTTGTTGTGGGGCACTTCATCTGCATGCTGGACAGGAAGTGCCTGCCAAAAAGATGGCTGCGCAACTTGCTGGATTAATGATGAATAAAGAGGGTGTGGATGCCTTCGTCACCAATGTGGCAGGCTGCGGCTCGACTCTCAAAGAGTATGCTCACCTGCTTGAACACACTTCGCAGGCTCAGATTGGGCAACAGTTTCAGGCAAAGGTAAAAGATATCAACGAATTCCTTATCGAACTCGGTCCAGTGCCTCCAACGCATCCACTGGCGATACAGGCGACATATCACGATGCCTGTCATCTCTGTCATGCCCAGAAGATCCGCCAGCAGCCACGGCAACTTCTTGGCCTTATTCCTCAGCTCCAATTGCTCCCGTTGAATGAGACGGATTTGTGTTGTGGGGCTGCGGGTAGCTACAACATGACTCAGCCCGACATGTCTGAGAGATTGGGCAAACGGAAAGCTGACAATATTCTCGCTGTCTCTCCTCAGGCAGTCTTCACTGCTAACGCAGGCTGCCTGCTACAGATCGCCAAGCAGCTACGTGACAGTCATCCAGACATCATAGTTGCCCATCCCATACAGGCACTTTGGGCGAGTTACTCGGGTGAGAAGCTGGAAGTGCTATAGTGCTACAATTCAAGATAGTCCTACGGCACAAACTTTTGCCACACATAGACGATCCAGATACTGAGCGACGTTAGTGCCGCAACCAGACCAGTTTTGAGCCAAAGCATCTGGTTTGAAAAGCGATGCTCGAGCACAGGGTCATTTACGAGCAACTCCAGTGCTTCCAGGCGACTTGTGATGCTGCCATGCAGCCAACTATGATGATCAGGCGACTCTCCATTCAACTGTGCTACTTTATGGAGCGTGGATGCAAACACCGCCAGGCCATAGCTTGGTGACTTATCGTGCCAGGCGAGACATGCCATCAGATCTGCTTCCCGTTCCAGGCGACGGGAAAGATCACCCAGGGTGAAGCGAACGTAGAGCATCATCGCACATAGCATGGCCGTTTGCAGCAAGAGTTGATCGAGAAAACTGGATGACGATAATTGCATTTGCACCAGCCAGCTTGCCAGCGTCCATAGAATCAGGCTGAATAGAAGAAAAACCAGCATGACCGGCAAATGATGATAGCGTACATGCCCCAATTCATGAGCCAGTACTGAACTGAGTTCTTCGTCAGTTAGTTGATCGACCAATAGATCGCTGAGAATGACAAATCGTGGCTGAGGTAAATAGCCAACCAGCAGGGCAGCTGCCTGATGGTGCTGCGTGTTCCATAACAGGAGATTCGTCAGTGGAATCTGCAGACGCTCGCACAGTCGCCGGAGTAGATCGCGACGCGGTCCGGCAGGCAATGGCTCAGTATCCCATGCCTTGGTCCATACCCAAGGTAGAAACCAGGCGATCGCGAGCAAACACACTATGCCATAACCGATGATCAGCCACCAATTCCAGCCCGCATCATACCCTTGCATCACACTTTGTATCGCAGCGAAGACGCAAAGAGGTTCCAGCATCATCGCCAAATGATACCTCGACAGGTTTTTAAGGAACTCTCGCAGACTGGGCATGGGTTCGAGTACAGCCCATTCTCCGGTACAATGAAGTGCCCGTTCCACCCGGTAGAAACTCGACCAGGAAGACACCAGGCCAAGGATGAATGGCAGCAGTATGACTACTTCATCTACAAAAAGCGCACGATCCAAGTGCCAGAACTGACGAACGACGGCTGGCCAATGGCAGATCAGTATTGTGCTGAGAAACATGCCACAGGCTATGCCCAAGTGCAATCGGCGTAGCAGTTGTAGCAGTCGGGCCCAGCGATAACGCTCCGCAGGGTGGCGATAAATGCAGTGTACCAGGTAACTGGATGGAATCTCCGCGGTCAGCCCCATCAGCAGCAGCACGAGGCTGGTCAGAATAATTGTGCGGGTTGGATCGACTGCTTCGCTCGTGTCCAGAGGAGCGAAGAAGACGATAGCCAGAAGAAGGAAGAAGACCAGCCGCATAGCGTCGCGCCGAGGTGTTACTTACTGGACGAAGGTTGGCGAAACACTTCGATATGGCTGGCATGGGTTTTATTGCGATAGACAGACTGTGTAGCAGCCTGAAAGTCTTTTTCAGTTGCTTCGAAGATGTTGGGAACAAATGTCTGCGGGTTTCTGTCGATCAACGGAAACCAGGTGCTCTGAATCTGCACCATGATCTTGTGACCCTTTTTGAAGCAATGATCGACTGAGTGCAGGTCGATCTTGTACGCCAGGGGAGTATTTGGCTCAATGGCCTTCGGCTTTTCAAAGTCTTCCCGGAAGCGACCTCGGAGCACATCGTTGGCCACCATCAATTGATAGCCTGACATCGTCGCAGGTTGAGCGTTGTCGGGATATACATCAATCAATTTCACAACCCAGTCGCTATCGCTGCCAGTAGTTGCCGCCACCAGCCTGGCCAGTAATGTTCCGCTGAGGGTAACATCTTCTGTCAACACGTCGGTTTCGTAACTCAATACATCAGGCCGATTGTGGACATGACGCTGATCCTGTACCAGCCAGGTGCTCCAGGTGGAACCTGGGCCATAAGTCGCTTGGATCGGTCGTGCACGATAGGGTACAGGTTTGTTGGGATCGGAAATGTACGTGTCATGACCTGACTCAGCGGTCGGTGGATCGAAGCTGAGTTTGCCCTCTTCGCGGAAATAGAGCTTGGCAGGTGCTGCTTCCCTGGGTGGCCAGGCGCTGTACTTTTGCCAGCGATTGCTCCCTGTCTGAAACGTCATCACTTCCTTGATATCGAATGTGCCAGTGCCTTTCAGGTGCTTGGAAAAGAACCGCGATTGAATCTCTTCTCGAAAATACTTGGCGGTATTCTCGTTAAAGCGGATCGATCCCAGGCTGTTGCCATCGCCGAATGCCCAACCACCATGGTTCCAGGGTCCCACTACCATGTAGTTTTTAGCATCCTTGTCGTGTGCTTCCAGCGCAGCATAGGTAGTCAGAGGCCCGTAGAAATCTTCCTGATCCCACCAGCCTGCAACAGTCAGAGTCGGTACCGTAGCCTTGTTCAGGTATTTTGCTGCAGCTTGCTTCTGCCAGAAGTTGTCGTAGTTCGGGTGTTTGACGAAATTGTTCCATGTAGGCAGTTTCTCGTTGAAGTATTTCTTGTTGGCGTTGCTGAGAGGGCCGAGTTTCAGGTACCATTCATATGTGTCATATTTGTCGAACTTGAACTGGCTCAGTTGACTGGTGGTCTCAAGCATGTTGACGTATTCAAAGCCGTAGCTTAGACGAAACGCGCCTTGATGATGGAAATCATCTCCCATGAACATGTCCGCTACCGGAGCTTGTGGAGATGCCGCCTGTAGTGCAGGGTGCGGATCTATCAGTGCCATGGAGGTCAGCCAGCCATCGTAAGAAATACCGAGCATTCCCACTTTCCCGTTATTGTTGGGGATGTTCTTAATCAGCCAATCAATGGTGTCGTTGGTGTCAGTAGTTTCATCAATGGCCTTAGGATCTGCTTTGTCACGGGGGGCACGGATCATGTCAAATGTGCCTTCAGATTTGAACTTTCCGCGAATGTCCTGGAAGACGAAGATATAGCCATCCTTAGCCATGTCTCGGGTGTATTGCTCCAGTGGTGACTTGCGCTCGCAGTTGTAGGGCGTGCGAATGAAAATGAAGGGGAGCGGTTCACTGGCATCTTTCGGAATGTGAATGACTGTATGTAGCTTGACGCCATCACGCATGGCAATCGACTCGCTGCGGCGTTCAAAGGTCGGGGCGACCTTGTCCTGTGCCAGGAGAGAGGGGGCAAGGAACAGAATGGTAATCAGGACATGGATTCGCAACATGGTTACCTCTGAATGTGCGCATACAGTTCGTGTCAGGTGCGATCTTCTAAAAGAATCCTAGCTCCAGACGGGCCGCTTCGCTCATCCGTTCCTTGCCCCATGGTGGATCCCAGACCAGTTGCACCCTGGCAGACTTCACTCCAGGCAAGGCAGCGATGCGGTCCTCAACTTGTTTGACGATCGAGCCAGCCACAGGGCAGGCTGGCGAAGTCAGTGTCATCTGAACATCAACGTGCTGGGTGTCATCAATCTTAATATCGTAGATCAGTCCTAATTCATAAATATTGACCGGGATTTCAGGGTCATAAACGCTTCTTGTGGCGTTAATGACTCGTTCGTGCAGGGGCAGTGAGGGATCATCCTTCACCGATGTTTCATTGGAAGCAGCCTGGAGACTGATCTTCCCCATTCCCAGATGGGTGAATGAAGTCATGATGTCTCCTTGGCGGATTCGGGCTTCTTCTTCTTGCGGGGCTTAGGTTCCATGGTCGCCTTGTTAGCAATGTCCGTACGGTAGAACATTCCCTGAAATTCGAGCTTGCGCACCGCAGCGTAAGCGTTCTCACGGGCTTCCTGAATAGTGTTGCCCAGAGCCGTCACATTCAGAATGCGACCACCATCTGTCAGTACTCGCTGGTCTTGCAACTTCGTGCCTGCGTGAAACACCTTTACATCAGGTAACTTGGCGGCAGCTTCGAAGCCAGTGATCAGTTTGCCTTTACTGGATGAAGAGGGATAACCTTGCCCTGCCATGACAACGGTAACAGCAGGACGCGGATCCCATTCGATCTGACTTTCGTCGAGGGAATCGAGCGTGCCATCGACCACAGCCTCCAGCAGCGTGAGGAGGTCTGACTTCAACCGCATCAGAATGACTTGCGTTTCCGGGTCGCCGAAGCGAACGTTGTATTCGAGCACTCGTGGACCCTGGCTGCTCATCATCACACCGACAAAGAGCACGCCACGGAACGAACGGCGATTGCGCCGCATTGCGTGTACTGTAGGCACGATGATCGTTTTCTCAATCTCAGCCAGTTTCTCTGGTGTGACTGTGGTGGCTGGGCAGTAGGCACCCATTCCACCGGTGTTCGGCCCCTGATCATTGTCAAACGCAGCCTTGTGATCCTGGGTGAGAGGCAGGGTTAAGATTCCACGACCACTCACGAGGGCCAGAATGCTCACTTCGTAACCATCCAGCCGCTTCTCGACGACGACTCGTCTGCCTGCTTTGCCGAAGGCTTCCTTCACCATGATGAGATCCAGGGCAGCCAGAGCTTCCTGGGTGTTCGAGCAGACAATTGCACCTTTGCCGGCACACAGTCCATCAGCCTTGACTACGACTGGGTAATCACGACTCTCAATGTATCGTTTGGCTGGTTCGGGGTGATCAAAGCAGCGATACTCAGCCGTGGGAATGTCAGCCTGACGCATCAATTCCTTGGCATAGACCTTGCTGGCTTCCAGTTCTGCGGCCAGCTTACTGGGGCCAAAAACTCGCAGTCCAGCTTTTTGCAGTGTATCGGTGAGTCCTGTTGCCAGGGGAGCTTCGGGACCTATTACCACCAGGCCAATCTGTTCCTTCTTGGCGAAACGGATCAGCTTGTCCGTCTCTTCAGGTTCGATGGCAACATTCTGGGCATCATTCGCTGTACCAGCATTGCCTGGGGCACAGAACACCTTGGTGACCCGTGGTGATTGTGTCAGCTTCCATACCAGGGCATGCTCACGCCCACCCTTGCCAATCACGAGTACCTTCACGATGCGTCCTCAATCTCGATGCAATGCTGCTTCAGTCATCGTATCAAGCAGCATGGCGAGTGCCACTAGAGGATAGTGTTGAGTGACGGCTTCAACGAATGAGGCTTGCCAGGCTACAGTTTTTTTCCCTGCATCAGTTTGCTTTTCAGATACTCGATAGCTTTATCCAGCACCTTGTCCTGATAAGGCTTGTTGGCTCTTGGCAAAGTTGCCAGAGTGGATGCAGTTTCGGCGAGACCGGGAAGCATGCTCATCGGGCCGGCCCAACCAGGTGTCATGCTGAGTGGCCCGAAGATAGCCGCTGCCTTCTCGGCCTGATCCAGCCGGCTGCTTTCCTCATCTCGAACAATATCACGATCACGACGGGCAATGAGCCAATCTAGTTCTTCAAGGGGTGAGAGTTTCACGGTCACATCAGGCATGACGCCCCATTCATCCTGATCTTTGGCATCGAGGAACTTGTGAATGTTCTTACCACTAGGTCGAATGTACTTCGCGGTAGTCAGTCTCAATCGGCTGGAGCCTGATTCCATGGGATACAGCCGCTGGACGCTCCCCTTACCAAAGCTGCGTTCACCGATAACTACCGCTCGACGATGATCCTGCAAGGCTGCCGCAAATATTTCACTGGCTGATGCACTGTTTTCATTCACGAGCACCACGATCGGGATAGTGCGATTGCCGGTGAAGAAGGTGCCTTCCTTCTTTGCCTTGTACAACCGTGGATCCTCGTTTCGTCCTTCTACCCGGACAATGTCGCCTTCCTCGATGAAAAGGTCCGCCATCTTGACAGCAGTCTCCAGGCTGCCACCCGGATTATTTCGCAAATCGAGCACCAGACCTTGTGCCTGCTCGGAGTCCAGCTTTTTGAGAGCAGATTCAAATTCCTCCAATGCCTTGCTGCCGAAGGAGGCAATGCGGACATAGCCCAGCTTGTTCTGCTGGTCAACAAAGTAGTCCCAGTGCTGATCGAGTAATCGCTTGTCTCCCAGGATTCCTTCAGTCACAATTTCTTCGCGGGTCAGCGTCAGGTCCATGCGCCGTCCGCTGCCACGTCGACGAATCGTCAGGGTGACAGTCGTGCCAGGCGCACCGGATATGCGATCCACCACGTCGTCATTGTTCAGGTCAAAGGTCTTCTCACCATTGATCGCTTCAATCTCGTCACCTGGTTTGATACCGGCCCGAAATGCCGGGCTGCCAAGAATGGGCGAGATAATAACAACACGTTTCGTATCACGATTGACTACCACTTGCACGCCCACGCCGCCAAACTTGCCCTCGCTCTGTTTCTTGAATTGCACATAGTCTTTTGGACTGATGTAACTCGAATGAGGGTCCAGACTTCTGAGACCTGCCTGGATGGCAGATTCTATAAACTTGCGGCGTTCTTCCGGCTTCAGAGCTCTTACATAATTCATGTCGACGAATTGCATGACGTCGATCATCAGTGCAATGTTGTCATAATCCTTAGCTGGAGAAGTGAAGCCTTTGACAAACTGCATGGGGCCTTTCGGGGGGATCAGCCCCCCTTGCGCAGCAGTCCAGGCACAGATACTTAAAAGCAGAAAGCCAAGCACCCAGACTAGATTGCGACGAGGCATGCAACAACTCCACCACGAATAGGTTGATTATAGCTCGAAGCATCAGGGGCACAATGCGAAGTGAATATTACTGCTCTTCCGTGTAGCCAGCCTGGGTGACAGGATTCAACTTCAACAGCACCAGCGCTTCGCCTGGTGATGCGGTGCGGCGTAGATTGGGACAATAGTCGATCTGCTCCAGTGTGCCGAGATGCTGAATCCTGCCCAGATCCATCTGCCTGATAAGCACCAGTGTTGATCCTTGTGCCTGCTTTGTCCGAGCAATGAACTGATCCATCTTGTCCATCCGCACGATGGGCTTTTTCAGATAATAAATGATCTGATCATAACTCATGCTCACCAGGTGCAACGGCTGATCGAGATCAGCACGATGGTTAATGCGGTCAGCAAACTCCACCTGGATACGACAGTGATCATGAGCTGGCAACACGTAACCAAAAACGCCGACGACCATGGCCCAAATCATCACGAATAGTGCTGGTACTGACAAACGGTATGCTCTGCGATAGGACAATTCCAACACCACCAGGGCACAAACCGTCCCCACGGCAATCATCACCATTATCGGTTGCGCACCGATGGGGTTTGCTCGTTGCACGATGACCCAGCCTGTAACTCCCATAACCACGGAAAGAGCCATCAGCGGTCGCCATGCTCGTTGCATGACAGTGCTGAGGGAATAGAGCCAGCGATCAAGGCCAATCGCCAGAAGTATGGTCATGCCGGGCAGTGCAGGGGACATGTAATGTCGCCACTTCCATGCTGAAAAGCTGAGAAATCCCAATCCCATCAGACACCATAACAGCGACAGCCAGACGATGGGTTTCTTCCAGATTTCTCGATCCCACAGTGCAATCAGCAGGCAGGGAAACCAGGGAAGCAATACCATCGGCAGATTGTAAAAGTAGAAGAGCAGCGGCTCTGTGGAGCGCATTTCGGAGAGTTCGCCACGGAAGCGTCCCCAATTATGTAGCATCCAATCGTCAAGAATGGGAGGATACCGCAGGCCGGAGAGGAAGGGATAGGGCAACGCCATGATAGCGAATACCAGCAAGCCACCCGGATGAAAGAAAAACTGCAGCAGTAACCACTCACGCGTCAGCATCATATAGGCAGCACAGGTAAGACCGATGAAGATCACTCCCAGAGGACCTTTGATCATGAATGCCATGCCGACCAGAAACAGGAAGAACCAGGGTGTCCAACGACCTTGAATGCGGCCTACTGGGCTTTCAATCTTGACCCAGGCAAAGAAGCAGAGGGCTGCCGTCACGCTGCAAATGAGCAGCATGTCTGACTCAGCCAGCGTAGCCATCTGTAACACGTAATAGCTGGTAAGCTGAATCAGGCCAGCCAGAATGCCGATGCGTCGTCCAAACCATCGTGCTGCTGTGGCCGCGATGATAAGTGCAGTGAGAAGTGCAGCAAGCGAACTGGGCAATCGGACCGCCCATTCTGCTTCGCTGCCTGTGACGGTGATGGAAACCATCATCAGCCACATGGTCAGTAGTGGCTTATCGGGGAAAACTACTCCAGCGACCCGAGGCACCAGCCAATCACCTGAAGCCAGCATTTCACGCGCGGGCTGAGCAAAAATCACTTCATGCATCGTCAGTGAGCGGCCACTCATGTGGTAACCGATCAGCATGGTGATGCCAAAAAGCAATATCAGCGCAGTGCCACCCCATCCAATCTGATTTGCTGAACGATTGACTGTCTGTACAGGCGCATCCGCTGACATGCACTGACCTCCCTGTCAGTTTCCAGTGCAGCAGAATCTAACTCAAGCTGGCAACATGGTCAAGATGGCTCGAAGAGCGGAGAGTGGGAGGAGGCTCACGCTGGTCCGCAGTCCGAGAAGATGCATGAAGTTACTTACTTGTGATGGATATATACACTGACTTGAACTCACCATCAGGAGTATGTCATGACGGCAACAATTATGAGCTGTGTAATCATCAGCATGACGGCACTTTCTCCGAGTGAGCAGGTTAAAACAGAGCTACTCGCTGCTGACCGTGCGTTCTGCAAAGCTACAGAAGAAAAGGGCATCCACGGCTGGATGAGCTACATGGCTCTAGATGCTGCCCGACTGGGCCCGATTGGCAGTAAGTTTGTGTCAGGGCACGATGCTATCCGCAAGCAGGATACGCCGCTGTTTGCAGATCAGCATAAGAAACTGCTCTGGGAACCAGGTGATGTGCATGCCTTCGCAGATGGCAAATCCGGAATCACGACCGGAAAGTACCGTATCGTCGAGAAGTCAGCGGACGGTACCGAAAAGGTCCTTTCCAAAGGAGCCTATGTGACAACCTGGAGAAAAGACGCTCAAGGTTGGCGTGTGATCTTCGATACCGGTGTGCCAGAAGAGAAGAAGTAGACGATGCCCCGTCTCTTCATTGCAATTGATTTACCGTTGGAAGTGAAGCGATCGCTGGTGTTGCTTCAGCCCACCCCTTGTCCTGATGTCAAGCTGACAACACCTGAGCAGATGCACATAACTGTGCATTTCCTTGGTGAAACAGAGTTAGAACCAGTCAAGCAGGCACTGCAATCTATATCAGTATCGCCAATCACACTGTATCTCGATCAGTTGGGATCTTTCGAGGGTGCCAAGAGAGACACGATCCTCTGGATAGGTGTTCGTTTAACAGATGAACTCAGGGAGCTACATCGATCCTTAGCTATCGCGCTCGCAAGTACAGGTTATCGCGCAGAAGCACGACCGTACCATCCCCATATTACACTTGCTCGATACAAGGGTAGGCACGACGCGATTGTAGAGCATTTCCTCCAGCAAAAGCCCATGGCATTGCCCGAAATCAAAGTGAAAGAGTTTCACTTGTGCTCCAGCACTTTGAGTCATGCTGGTCCAATCTATCAGGTGGTGGGGACTTACAGTTGTTTGCGGAACACATTCAAATCATCCCCTACGGCATAAAACTCCCGGATCGTTGCTTCCAGCGTATAGCCGTGTTTCAGATAGAAGTTGCGGGTTGGCAGGTAATGTGGCAGGCCTGAGGTTTCGATTAATAACAGTCTTCCCCGGGCCTGACGGATACGTTCCTCGGTGAAGCGTAATAGCTCGCTGCCGATTCCCTTCGACTGAATGCCTTTTTCGATGAATATCCAGTACAGGTACCACACATTCTCGGTCATTGCCGCTGGTGCAAAGTAAACGAAGCCAATGATGCGTCCATCCCTTTCCTCGGTATAGGCCTTGTGCTTTTGTGGGTTTGCATGATAATCGTCCAGCACTTCTCTAAGTGCAACAATTTCATGTGGTTTGAATACAGCAGTGCCTTCAGCGATGGCGAGCAGGGTGGGGGTATCACTGGGAATGGTGGGGCGGAGCATGACCATCCGTTCTGTCAAAGAAGCGAGCTGCATCACGGTGGGAAGGCGAGGCTCCCGCCGTGACCAGACCACCAGAGGATAGCACGTATGATGGCAGGTGACAACCAGGGAGCCAGTTCGGGTTGACGAACCTACCCACGCCTAGAGAATGTCATTAATACACACCGCAGTTACTTTGCCTATTCAGCCCTGAAAAGGGCGACCAGCAAGTAGCTAACACCCCTTCGGGGCTAAGACAGGTACCCGTTCTCCATGCGAACCTCGACCCAGATTCGACAAGACTTCATCCAATACTTCGTTGACAAATGCGGCCACACCTTTGTGCCCAGTTCTCCGGTGGTCCCTCTCGACGACCCCACGCTCCTCTTCACCAACGCTGGTATGAACCAGTTCAAGGATGTCTTCCTCGGCACCGGAAGCAGGCCCTACAAGCGGGCTGTCAATTCGCAGAAATGCATCCGGGCCAGCGGCAAACACAATGATCTCGAAGACGTCGGCCGTGATACCTACCACCACACCTTCTTCGAAATGCTCGGCAACTGGTCGTTCGGCGACTACTACAAAGCCGACGCCATCCGCTGGGCCTGGGAACTGCTCACGAAAGTCTGGGGCATCGATAAAAAGCGTCTGCACGCCACCGTCTTCGGTGGCGATCCGTTCTTCGGCATTCCAGGAGACGATGAAGCTGCCGAGTTGTGGGCGAAGGAAACCGATATCAATCCCAAGCACATTCACCGCTTCGGGATGAAGGACAACTTCTGGATGATGGGTGAAACCGGCCCCTGCGGTCCGTGCACCGAAATCCACGTGGACCGCACCCCTGATGGTACCGGCGGCCCACTCGTCAACGCTGGCGTTCACGAAGTGATGGAGATCTGGAACCTCGTCTTCATCCAGTACAACTCTAATCTGCACACCGGCGGACAGGAAGAGCTGTTCAACTTCGACAAGCTCTCTGAGCAGGATCGTAAGAACTCCTCCTGGGAGTCACGCAACCACATCCTGCAGAAGTACCGTGAACTATCCCCACTCCCGGCCAAGCATGTCGATACCGGCATGGGCTTCGAGCGAGTGACTGCTGTCTTGCAGAATAAAGCCAGCAACTACGATACCGATGTGTTCATGCCGTTGATTACAGCTATTGGCGAACAACTGAATGCCACCTACACCGGCAAGCTGGATGACCCGAAGGATATCGCTTTTCGTGTCCTTGCCGATCACCTGCGTATGCTCACGATCTCGCTGACGGATCGTGCAGAGTTCAGCAACAAGGGCCGAGGCAGCGTCATTCGCTCCGTTCTCCGCCGTGCTGTCCGCTTTGGGTACCAGACCTTCGGCCAGCGCGAACCGTTCCTCTACAAACTCGTCCCCGCTGTCGTCCATCAAATGGGCGATGCCTTCCCTGAACTGAAAGCACACCCAGGCAAGGTTGCTGAGCAGATACGTGGGGAGGAGGCTGATTTCTTCAGGACTGTTGAGCGAGGTTTAATTGAATTTGAGGATGCTGTTGTAAACACCGTTGCGGATCGTCTTGAAGTAACTATTGGTAGAGGCGTTTCAACTACCAAGACATTTATCGGAGGTGGTTTGCCGGGAAATGTTCAGGAATTCTATCGCCCGAATCACACTGTCAGATTTCTTTATGCTGATACACTGCAGGAGTTTGCTAAGATCGTACTAAATCCTGACGGAGTGAGAGAGTATTGTAAGCAATTCAACAATAACTTGGTTATCACAGCAGATCGAGTCTTCACGTTATTTGCCACGCATGGCTTCCCATTTGATTTGACCAAACAAATGGCAAGTGAGTATGGCATGCAAATAGATGAGGTTGGGTTTGAGCGATTAAAACAGGAACACGAATATCGATCCAAAGGGAAAGCCGTCGCTTCGCAAATCGGCGTCAACCTCGCTCTCCCGCTTCCCCCCACCGATGATCGCCCCAAGTGGGATGGCGATAAAGGTATCGCCCGGGTTCTCGGGTGGATCAGCACCGACAAGGAATATGTCACCTCCGGTAGCTTGAAAGCCACCGGTGGGGTTGATTCACCTGTCGCCCTCATTCTCGATCGCACCTGTTTCTATGCCGAGGCAGGCGGACAGGTGGGGGACACCGGCACCATCAGCAGCGATTCCGGCGAGTTCCAGGTGACCAGCACCATCAAGCGTGGCGATGCCATCGGCCATGTCGGCCATGTTGTGCGTGGCGAATTCCGTGTTGGTGAATCGGTACGTCTCCAGGTATCGAGCGACCGTGACTTCACCCGTAAGAACCATACCGCCACCCACCTCGCTCACTGGGCATTGCAGAAAGTGCTAGGCAGCCACGTTGAACAACGAGGCTCCAAGGTCAAGCCGGATGAGTTTACATTCGACTTCAGCCATAGCGCAGCCCTCACCTCTGCTGAGAAGGCCGAGGTGGAACGGCTTGTAAATGAAAAAGTCTACCAGGACCTTGAAGTGCAGTGGAAGGAACTGCCGATTGCAGAGGCAAAGA
The DNA here is from genome assembly GCA_046350055.1 of Gemmatales bacterium. Taxonomy (GTDB): domain Bacteria; phylum Planctomycetota; class Planctomycetia; order Gemmatales; family HRBIN36; genus JAEUIE01. Next base: position 4,033,982 of record JAXMBC010000001.1, read on the forward strand.
AGCTACCTGGCGTGAAGGCATTTTTTGGCGACAAGTACGGTGACGCCGTGCGGGTGGTACAAATCGGCGATGGCTTCAGCACCGAGTTCTGCGGCGGCACCCACCTGAACCGCACCGGTGCCATCGGTCTGTTCAAGATCACCGGCGAGGAAGCAGTGGGCAAAGGAATCCGTCGCATTTCAGCAGTCACTGCAAAGCAGGCCGTGGAAGTTGTGCAACATGCTGATCGGTTGCTGGGTGAACTGGTGACACTCTTCAAATGCCAGGCTACTGATGTGCCCAAACGAGTGATCGCATTGCTGGATGAGCAAAAGAAACTCAAGGATCAACTGAAGAAGGGTTCCACCCATGATTTGGGTATGGTAGCCGACAAGATGCTGACCGAAGCCATGGAGATCAACGGCATCAAGATTATTGCTGGTGCATTGCCCGAGGGTGTTGCTGACGAGGCAGTGCGCACTCAGATCGACCGTTTGCGGCAAATGGCAGGCTCTTGCGTTATCATGCTCGGCTGGCCAGCTGATGGCGAAAAAGTAACACTGATCGCCGCTGCAACGGAGGACGTCGTCACCAGGGGAATTCATGCTGGCAAGCTCGTCGGACTTGCTGCAGGCCTGGTTGGCGGCAAGGGTGGCGGAAAGCCTACCCTGGCGCAAGCCGGGGGCAAGGACGCCAGTAAGCTGGAATCCGCTATTGAAGCTGCCAGAAACGAAGCTGCTGCAGTGCTGAAGAAAGTCTCCTGAGGCAAGCGTTGTATGCGCCGATTCTTCACACTGAATCGGCTTAACTCAACTTGTCGAACATCAGCCTATCGGTTATCTGCATTGCCTTCTAACGTGCAGGTTGACACCATGCTGGCTTTGTTCTGTTGCCTGATGCTGATCGAAGATCCTCTGGTTGAATCCGTTCGTCCAGTGGAAGCTTCCGAACCGCCTATTGCTTCAGCTCTCAACGACTCCATGAGACTCAACTATCAGAGTGAACGCCTGGAACGGGAGCGAGGTGGTTCAGGCGGCATGATGGGCAACCCCATGGGCGATGGTGGCCCGGGATACACCTTGCGATTTCTGCCACAGCAAGCTGTCGATGGCCAGCCCACTGAACTGGGCTTCCTTCGTCAACAACTGCAACTTGGCGTTCCCGTGTATAAGGATGACACGAATATGGTGCTCCTCAACGGAGGAGTGCAAAACATGCTCTTTCAAGGCTCTGCTGTGTTCCCGGAATCAGGCCGATTGATGACGAGTCAGCTATGGAGCGTGCGGATGGGTCCTGGGTACTTCCGGCAATTGGGTGACGGCTGGTCGCTTGGCCTTCTCTCCAGCGTGAATATCTCCAGCGATGAACCGTTCAAGTATAGCCGAGATGTAAATGCCAATGTGATCGGTTTCCTTCGAATACCTGCGAACGATACAGATTCCTGGATGTTCTCAGTCATGTACGCCCCATTGGGTGAAATTCCGTTTCCCATCCCTGGCGTGGCTTATCAATGGCGACCCAGTCAGGAATGGAACATCAACCTCGGAATTCCGTTCAGCATCAGCTATAAGCCAAGTGATTGCTGGAGCTTCGACTTTAACTGGATGCCGGTGCGTACCTTTCGTCTGCAATCGGGATACCAGTTGACGGATTCGCTGCAACTGTTCGCCCGCTGGCAGTGGACGAATGAAAGCTGGTTCCTCAGCGACCGTGAGGATGATCGGGAGCGGCTGTTCTACTATGAGATGTCGGTGATGGGTGGCTTGCGTTACCAGCTTTACGACCGCATCTTTGCCGAGTTTGGGGCAGGCTATGCGTTCAACCGTTATTTCTTCAACGGTCGCAACTTCGATGATCGCGACAACGATCGAATTGGTCTGGCCCCCGGGCTGATGATCCAGACTGGCATCAACATGCGTTTCTGATTATTTACCCGATGCTCGCTGGTAGCGTGTATCCTTCAGTCGTGGATCATTCTGCAGCCGTTCCTTGCAATCTCGGGCTTTGGCAGCATCGCCAAGCTTGTCGAAAATATCGACCAGATAGAAAAGTGCTTTCGCCTGCTGCTGGCGGTCTTGCATGTAGACTGTATCGACCCAGAGATACTCCCACATAGCTTCCCGGGGCTGCTGCATGAGACGATAGTAGTCGCCACGGGTCAGGTGAATAGCAGCTCGATTGCGGCCATCATCACCGACAGTTTTGAGTTGTGCTTCCCATGCAGCCAGGGCCTTGCCTGGGTCTTTGAGTGCCTGGCAAAAAACTCTTTTGGCTTCCAGGTCAGGCTGAATGGCTCGATCGGCAATGGTAGTCAGTTCAGTCAAAGCTTTTTCCAACGCGGTTGCTTTGCTGGCAGCAGCAGTTTTATCGGTCAGTAAGGCTTGCTGCAGTTCCTGCATCAGGAGGTCACTACGCAGCAGATCGCATCGGCTGGCGACCTCCTTGTTGTCAGTGCCAAACCGGGAACGAATCTGGGCCAGGGCGGTAGTCACTTCATCAACAGGTTGACGCGAAGCAATCAGCAACCGACCCAGCATGTCGTAACAGCTCAGTAGTTGTCGACTGTCTGCATGGGTACGTACGAATGCACGCAGTGAATCAATGGCTGTTGCCGGGTTGACACCAGCTTCAGCCTGCATGGCTCGCAATTCAGCAAGCTTGTATTCGAGGTGACGGCGGAGCAGTTTCTTGTCAGCAGCGATCTTCTTCTGAGCTTCCAGATAGCCAGCCAGTGCAGCGTCGAGTCGCCGTTCTTTCTCGGCTGAACGGGCTGCATTCATCTCCGTCTGCGGCTCGCCATCATAAATCACATCGAGAAGATCGCCAGCCGGAACATCCGTTCGTCGGCCATCAGTTCCGGTGATGGTAACCTTGCCTGGGTCTTCCATGTTAATGGTGCCTGATCGCAGCAGGCTACTTCCCGCTTTGGAAGAACGATCCAGGTAGGTTACCCGATCCTGGGCGGCCAATGGGGCTGTGCTGACAAGAATGGCAAGACAAACGTACCGAAACATGCACATCTCACTTGATGGGACGACTGAGTTGATCGACGACTGTCTTGAGATCAGCTCGTTTCGAGCTGGTCAGGTAGTCCTTAAACCGGGCAGCCTGCGTCGGGGTACCGAAGTTCTCGCGCTGCGCCGCGAGGAAGAGAGAGGCTGCCCTCTCCGTACCCTTCTGTTTCGCTTCGGGAGCTTTGAGCAGTTGTGCTTCTTCGTACACAGCAACCATGAGGTGATAATTCGCTTCCCAGTACAACTCCTTCATGGCTTCACTCTTGTCGAGTAATGGCCGGACGCTTGCTCGGAATTGATCCCAGCGAGTGATGGCTCCCCGTGGACCGCTGTAGTTGCCACGTAGCTGAAGCAACAGTATTTCGTCTCGAAGCAGAGCAGGATTACGCCGGGCCCAGGGCTCCTGCATGATCTTCTTCATCTCTTTTTCGACTACAGCCAGGGCTTTGTCGCGATCGTTGGCGTCAGCCTCACTCATCGCTGCTTGTCGCAGGGCAATCAGACGAGTGCTGATTGCCTGGCGATACAGAAGGGTTCCTTCGTCGGCTTCACCAGTCTTCTTGTCGGGAATGGTGTTGGCAGGAGCCTGGACATCTTGCAGGAGTTGAGCCGCCTTGGCATGATCGCCAATACTGGCAAAGTTGTTGCTCAACCAGATTCGCTGCTTGAGGGTAAGCTTGGGATCACGTTCCATCTGTTGCAGGAAGTTTTTGAAGCTTTCCCGTACTACCTGGTACTGTGCCTTCGAGCTTTCACCTTGCCTGGACAGTTCGTCGAGTTGCTGGCGGATGCGGAGTGCGGTAGTCTGCAGAAGACGGGTGCTATCGCCATGCTGTGAGTCGTTAGGACGCTTGCTGAGTACTGCCAGTACTTTAGCCGGTCCTTGCTGGAAGTCATTCTTTTGAATGTAGGCTCCGATGACCGCTTCCAGCACCTGCAATTCGGTGCCTGCGGCAAGCCCGTTGGGCATCTTCTTCTGTTCGATGCGAACCAGTAATGGTTGAGCGCAAGCAATTAATGCATCAGCATCGCCCTGTGTTTCGTAAATGCCCAGCAGTAGTAGTGCAGCCTGCACCTCAGTACGTTGGGTAAGTTCATCCTTGTTGGTCTGTTGTGCGAGAGCCGTCTGTGCCTCTTTCAGCAAGGCAACAGCCTTGTTCGCTTCAGGGGATTTCACTTTGAGGTTGTTTTTGTTCAACTCACGATGTTTCGTCCATGCACCCAGGGCTGCCAGGTAACGAGGCACGCCTGGATTGGTTTTGATTGATGTCAGTTTGGCTATGGCGGCGTCGAACTGTTTATGACTCAGCAGATCTCTCCCCAGGATGAGTCGAGCTTCATCCGCTTGTTCTGATTCTGGAAAGCGTTCCTCCAGAAGGTAGGCCATAGCGATCACACGTGCACTGGCGGCGGGGTCTGTCTTTCCACCAGCCCGACTGAGAAACTGATAAAGGCGCAGCGCTTCACCTGCGAAGACCTGGGCTTGGTCTGGCTGCCGGGAACTAATCGCCAGGTATTCGCAGAGCAATGCAGCTCGCGGTCCATCGCCGGTCCGCCTTAACGTGCTCTGGAGCATATTCAGCAGTCTGACACGCTGTCGCTCGCTCACTTCTCCATCGAGCATCAGTTGCTGCGTGCGGCGCAGCGCAGCTAATGTAACTTCTATCTGCTTCCTCTGCTGTGCTTCAACATCCTTTTTGGCTACCGTTTCGCCCACTTCCTTGAGCTTTGCTTCCAATCCCTGCAGGGTATAGAACTCGAGTGAAGAGCGAAGCAGTGCTTCATCGACAGTTTTTAGTGATTCGAGCGGTCCTTTGGCACGACCACTCAGTCGCAACATCATGTACTTCAGTCGTTCCAGGGCATCGAGATGTTCGGCACGGCCGTTGTCCATCTGATCGATCAATACCAGGGCCCTGTCAAGCTTGGCTTGTGCTTCTGCAGTCTGTCGACGGTTCTCAGGTGTCTCCTCCAATTCCTTTGCCAGGATGCGAATGAGCATAAACCGCACATGCTGGGCGTCGCGACTGTTTCCTGCCAGCGAACTGTACAGATTCAGCCACCTCTCCGCTTGACCTTTGATGCGATCACGCTCAGACCCTTTATCGGTCAGTTCGCCTGCTGCATCAGCACGGGCCAGTGGGTAATAACGTATTGCCCGTTGGGCGGGAATGGCATTGGGGGTGCTGGCGGAGTCGATCGTTCGATAGATCTGATTAGCTTTGTTATCATCTGCACCTTCCAGAGTGCGAGCATAAAGAGCGTAACCCTGCCAGCCTGCGGAACTGACACTGCGGAACAGAGAGAGCTTTTCTGCAATCTTCTGAGCTTCGTCATTTGCGAGTCCTGAGTCGCGTACGCCAAGACCACTCACCCTGCTTTTGTCGTACCTCGTCAAAGCACGGTAATAAAGCGTACTCAGATACAGTGGACTACTTCGGGGAGGAGGCTGATTGGCGTTTTTCGAAGCAGTCTTTTCAGGCAGTTTGATTCCCAACTGATCCTCGAGTGTCTTCTGCAACGTAGCAAACTTGCGGTCCGCCTCATCAAAGCGTGCCAGCGACTGTTTCTGCAATTCCATACCAGCTTTGGTGGTGATTCCAGCACGGTCCGCAGATGCTGCCAGGCTGCGTGCCTGTTCGGCCAGGCAATTGGCCAGGGCTTGTTCACCTTCGGCAGCCAGGCCGGGACTGGGATTCGTTTTCAGGAAGGCTTCGAGTTCAGTGCGTGAGGTTTGCAGCAGTCGATCACGTTCAGTACCCGGTGGGATGGAACTGGCTACATCTGAACGACTGCGAGCCAGCTCGAGAGCTAATGCAGCTTTCACTTCTGGGGCAAGGCGATTCGATTGTGCTTTCAGCTTTTCCAGGTACGTCAGAGCAGTATCATGGTAGCCACGATCTCGCAAGCCTCGGATTAGCTCAAGATGGGGCATGCCATCATCTTGTGCGTGGCACACCCCCAGCAGGGTGATGATGATTACAAGTGAGAGCGCGTATCGATGCATTTTCGTAGCTGATGAAGCTGGTGATGAGGAAGATGCTGAACTCTATCTCAACCAGGCAAGCAAGGCGAGAGGAAAGTTCACGCTGACTCGGTATTGCGGTCCATGCCTCAGCACTTATTTTTGCACCCATTCCCGGTTGATGAATCCAGAGCGACCTGTCTCTTCGCCACTGGTGACCCTGACGTACATGGATTTGTCATCGATACTGATCACATTAACCTTCGTATTCTTGCCAACGCGAAATGCCTTCCTCTGCGATACCATGCCATCCATCATTGCGACATTACGTGATGAGATAGCCTGGGCCAATTCAGTGTAAGCTTCTTCAGTGGTGGCAACAATGCAGAAACTGCCGCCATTATCAACGGAGGCAGCATCACCTGCGCTGATCAGTCCATACTTCTCAACCGTCTTGCCCGAGTGTCCCGATTTTTTGCAACCAGCCAGCATGCAAACCATGGCCACAACAAGAGTGGTCGTTGCGATGCCTATGAACCGCTTCATATTCATCCTCCGATTGTGCACACAATGCGAATCAGGCCCCGTACTTGCCAAAGCGCCCGGCATGCGCCATGGCTAGCAGCATCAGATGCTTCGCCTGGAATTGCCCCAGGCCTCCCTGCAGGCAGGATGATTCACTGAAACTGGTTACACCATCAAACCGGCAACTATCCGCTACCAGCAGCGTTGGTACTGGATGCCAGGAGTGGCTCTTCAGCTTGCTTGGTGTACTATGATCGCCTGTGACAATGAACACATCAGGCTTCAGTGCTCGCATCTTGCCAATTTCGGCATCTAACGATTCGATGGCTTTGACCTTGGCATCAAAGTTACCATCCTCACCGGTACTGTCGGTGTATTTGTAGTGCAGGAAGAAGAAGTCGTATTGGCTCCAGAGCTTCTCCAGGGTCTGTACCTGCTCAGAGAGAGTAGTTCCGCATTCAGAGATGTTCATGCCCACGAGTCGAGCGAGCCCCCTGTACATCGGGTAGACTGCAACAGCGCAGGATCGCAGACCATAGACATCTTCCATGGAAGAGATGTTGGGATATCGAGCGAAGCCTCGGAGCGTCACCATGTTGGTAGGGGAATCAGCTGCGAGAACTTTCGCTGCTTCCGCTACGAACTGGTTCACGAAGTCTGCAGTCTTCTGCGAAGCGGCATCAGCTCCCTTGGCTTGAAGAGGTGCAACGCCCACGGCCTGCGGATCGGTATCATTTACCTTATCGCCCAGCCCATCAGCCCTCAGCACCAGCACAAAGCGGTGCTCCTTGACCGGCTCTACAAAGATCTCGACTCCTGGAATCTTGATCGTCTTCATCTTGGCGCACATGGCTATGCAGCGCTCCGTCGTCGGCCTTCCGGCTCGTCGATCAGAAATCTTACCAGTCGTATCCACTGTCACAAAGTTGCCGCGAATGGCAACGTCCCTGGAACCAACGGGGAAGTTGATTCCCAAGGCTTCGAGCACACCACGACCAATCTGATGTTCGAGCGGATCGTAGCCGAAGAGGCCCAGATGACCGGGGCCACTCCCGGGCGTAATACCAGGGAGAACCGGGATACTTAAACCAGTAACACCTTCCCTGGCAGCTGCATCCAGATTAGGAGTATTGGCTGTTTCCAACTCGGTCTTGCCACCTGGTTTCAAGGGCAATCCTCCCAGCCCATCCGCAACGACGAGGAGGATTTTGCTAGAAGAGGCTTCACGAAGGCTGCGGACAAGATCGTGTTGATGCATTTGCAATGTTTACCAGAGGGAAATTTCGTACTACACTGGAACACAATAAGAGCTATGCTTGTACATGCCTAGTGTCTGCCAGCGAAAAGGCAGTCGGTAAAGGGAAAGTTTCATGCAGTTACCCGATGAAGCGATAACGTTCAACTATCAGTCGCTGCTCACGCAGATTCGACCTGAAGAGGAATGGAAGCCGCTATTGGAGCTGCAAAACAGCCACTATTTGAATCCCAATCGCCTCAAGGCCGTCATTCCCCAAATGATGCAGGTAAAGGGGCAGGTAGCCACGGAGCGGGAATTAGCTGATCCGCCCCCCCATCTTCGACCGCTGGACTCGGGCTTTATCGATCTGCCAGACAAACTGCTCAACGATCTAAGAAAACAACGGGAAAAGAGCGAACTAGGTCGCATACAGGCAGTTGCTTCTCGCCTCCGCGATCAGTGCGATCGCATCCTGGTTCTTGGCATTGGTGGCTCGTATATGGGAGCACGGGCTCTCTTCGAATCACTTCGTAGCTTGTACCACAACGAGCTTCCCTTCGAAGCCCGGTTGGGTATCCCTCGATTCTACTTCGAGGGAAACAATGTTGATAACGATGCCCTGCAGGAGTTGCTCGAGCTCTTCCAGAATACGTGTCTCTCCCCAGATGATCAGCAGGAACGCTGGGCGACTGTCGTTATCAGCAAGAGTGGCAAGACACTGGAAACTGCAGCCGCCTTCCGGGTCTTCCGCAAGGAAGCTGCTGAACTTTATGGCCCCAAATCCGAACAAGCCCGCTCTCTGATGATCCCTGTAACCGGCCCCGGCGATTCTCCCCTTCGCAAACTGCTAAAGGCCGATGGATACAGCGATGATGAAATCTTCACCATTCCCGACCGTGTCGGTGGCCGTTTTTCCATCTTTTCTCCTGTCGGTTTGCTTCCTGCAGGGCTGATGGGTCTGGATGTGCGGGCACTGCTGCAGGGAGCATCGAGTATCACGCGTAACTTCCTGGAAGAACCATTTGAGCGCAACATTGTATTGCAATTTGCAGCTGTCTGCTACTTGATGACTGAAGAACTGGGCAAGAATATACGTGTCATGTCGGTATGGTCCAAGAAGCTCGAAGCTCTCGGTCTCTGGTACGATCAATTGATGGCGGAAAGTCTGGGTAAACAGGGCAGAGGAGCAACACCGCTTACCTCAGTCATGACCCGTGATCTGCATTCCCGGGGCCAGCAGTTCCAGGAAGGTAAACGGGATAAGCTGATCATTAATGTCACGGTGAAGGGCAACAAGGCAGCACCTGTTGCCATCGGAATGTCAGACCGGAATGAGGATGGCCTGAATGAATTCAGCCGACGAAATTATCCCAATCTGATGCAGGCTGCAACCAAGGGCACTAACGATGCCTATGCCGATGTGGCCCGGCCAACCTGTGAAATCGTGCTACCGACACTCTCCGAATATAACATCGGTCAGCTCATGCAGATGCTCATGATTGCTACGGTTGTAGAAGGCAAACTCATGGGTATCAACCCCTATGGTCAGCCCGGTGTAGAGGCCTATAAGCGGAATATGTTCAGCATCCTTCGTGCTGCCAGTACCCAGGATATCAACAAGAAGAATACTGCAGAATAGAATCGGAAAACGTTACACAGCCTTCTTCCATTTCCTGTCGAGCAATGAACTGACATCCAGGCACTTATCTCGTTCCTCAGGGAACTTGCGGAACCATGCGGCAATGAGCCAGACATGATCGATGGATTCGAGTCGTATTCCTACTTTTGGAGCAGCTTGATAGACATCCCGTATTAATGCATGGTTCGTTGTTACATCAGCAGATTCAGCAGTATTCGCTTCAATCGTATTCCTCCATTGTCCCTCATGAATGAGATACCATAGGGTTTGACCAGGACGATAGGCACTCGTTACAGGATAGATAAAGCTGAGTTCTTCGCGTGTCATCTTCAGCCGCTGCAAGGTCCGTAAGAGCCAGTCGAGTTGCTGCATTCGGTCACGAAGCACTGTGGCACGCTCATAGTCCTGCCCACTGGCAGCTCCCAGCATCTCCTGACGTATTTTCTCCAGAGTAGATTCATCTTGGCAGAGCAGGAATCGTCTGGCTGCCTGAACTCGCGACCGATACTGGATAGCAGTACATCGTGCAGCACACGGCCCTGGGCAGGTTCCCATGTCAAAACGGATGCAGCCTGGCGCAAGCGCATCATCAATGAGAGATGCCTGGTCAGCGAAACGCATTGTTTGCTGCTTGGGGCAATCACGCAGGCGAAAGACATCGTTCAGGTGCCTTACTGCTTCAGTTAATTCCGGTCGAGCAATGAGTGGGCCGAACCATTCGCCCTGGCTGGGCGGTTCCTTGCTGACGTAAGCATACGGCGCTGGCGCTCTGCCCAGACACACATAGGCACGCCGCCGCAACAGGGGCTGACCCATCACATTGAACCGGGGACGATGCAGGCGGATGAGTTCGAGTTCCCGGAGTAATGCTGCAAACTCATGAGGTGCATACTCCCAGACAATACGCTGGGTCCGTCGCAATAAACGCTGTGCCTTGCGGCGTTCTGCTGACTTATTGCGGAAGTAATTCAGGAGACGGGCACGCAATCGTTTAGCTTTACCGACATACAGTACATTGCCGTCAGCATCCACCATCGCATAGACGCCGGGAATCTGGGGAGCATGCGATTTTACCCCGCGCCGTAGCGAAGCCCGGCCATCACCCACGATGCTTCCACCACAGATCGTGTCCCCGGGAGGCAGATCGTAGCGATTGCATCCAAGGCCAGCAAAGGGTTCGTGACTAAAGAGAGTTTTGGGCATATGGCATCCTGCCAGGAGTGATTGCCAACCAGATCATCCTGCGAACAACTCCTTCAACTTACGCAGATGTCCAGGTATGGCTTGCATTGGCTCCGCTGCTGCTTCGTATTCAAGTGCAACGTATCCGCGATACCTTGCCTCTTTCAGAATGTTGACCAGCTTGCCAAGATCGGCATCCTGCTTCTTCTGCCCCTGATATTGCACCTCGGTCTTGAACTGCACATTGACTGCGTAGGGAGCCAGCCGGGCAAAATCGCCATAGGGGTCTGCAGTGCGAAAATTGCCGCTATCGAGGTTTACGCCGAAGCAATCGTGCTTAACTTCATTCACGATAGAGAGAAGCTGTGGGGCTGTAGTGACGATGCCACCGTGATTTTCGAGAGCCATGTATATGCCAAACTGGGTTGCATGATCACACACTTCCAGGATGGCTTCGATGCACCGCTTGCGAGTCACCTCTTCTGCTTCTCCTTTGACGGCATTGCCAGCAAAAATGCGGATGGCTTTGGCACCCAGGATGGCATACCGTTCGGTCCATTCCTTGCACTTCTTAATTTCCTCCTTGAGCTTGGAAGGGTCTGCTTCGGTGAACTTATTGCCCACTGCACCGCCGCTCACATCCAGACCAAGGCGTGAACAGCGAATCTTGAGCTTCGCCAAGGCGCTTGGAGTGACATCCTTGAAATAATAGCTTGTGAGTTCGACAGCTGGCAGGCCCATTTCTGCGCATAGATTGACGAAATCGTCCAGTGTCATGTTGGGCTTCTTCTTGCCTGTCAGGTAGTCTCGATAGCTATAGGCTGCAATGCTCAGCTTGAGTTGGGCCGGTCCCTGACGAACGATGGGATCGATACCCAGGGCTGGAATTGCTGCGGTTGATGCGGCGATGCTGGCGAGAAAGCTTCGACGATTCATAATGACCTCAAGTGTGTCTTGCTCTTTAAGTCGCTGACCTTGGGCGAACTGAGTGTCTACTTGCACAACCCTCGTCGAATCAGCCATTCCTGCAGGCGATCAGGCCAGCCACTAAGGCCCTGATCCTTGAACTTTTCCAACGGCGCCAAGCCCACGCCATGTACCCCTTTTTCATAAATGTGCAATTCCGCAGGCACACCGTGCTTCTTCAACGCAGTGTAAAACAGGATGCTATTCATTGGCGGCACAGCTTTGTCTTCATCGGTGTGAAATAGAAACGTTGGTGGAGTCTCTTTTGACACGGCGTTTTCATTACAGAAGCTCTCTACCAGTTTCTCGTCAGCGTTTTTGCCTAGCAAGTTGTTTCGCGAACCACCATGAGTGTAAGGAGACTTCATACTGATGACAGGGTAACTCAGAATGGCAAAGTCAGGTCGACAGGAAACCTTGTCAATCGCATCTTCGGTATTTTGGTTGCCTGAATCAAAGTGGGTTGCAGCACTGCTGGCGAGATGTCCGCCTGCGGAAAAGCCCCAGATGCCGATCTTCCTGGCATCAATACCCCATTCCCCCGCTCTACTTCGAACCGTTCGCAATGCCCGCTGCGCGTCGGTAAGTGGTGCAGGATGAATGGGCGCAGGTACATACTTGCTGGCCACCCGATACTTCAGCACAAAGGCAGCAATGCCTCGGTCATTCAGCCACCTGGCAATCTGCTTACCTTCGTGATCCATGGCCAATGCACCGTAACCCCCACCGGGGCATACTACCACGGCTGCGCCGGTAGATTTGTCTTTCGCGGGCAAATAAGGCGTCAGTGTCGGTCGGGACGCAGGATCGTCGCTTTTTAGGAGGGGCACGGCCCCTGCCCATAATTGCATTGGTTCAGGATCAGCTACGGGAGTCAGGAGCGACAGTGAAAGCAGCAAGACAGTCATGAATAGTTCCTTGGATTCACAGCACAGAGAGTAACGCACGACAGGGTTGTTGTCTATTAGGAAGTGTGTCTCAATCTCTCAATCGCCTATATGCTAAGTGTGGAGGAGACATTCATGCTGCAGGAACATGAGACATTGATCCGAGTACGTTATGCCGAGACCGATCGCATGGGGTTTCTGCATCATGCGCAGTACTTTGTCTATTTCGAAGAAGGCCGAACAGAACTCCTGCGAGCTCAGGGGAAGACCTACAAAGCCATTGAAGACAATGGTTACTTTCTGGTCATTGCCAAGATCGAATGCAAGTTCCGGTTGCCGATTCATTACGATGACCACATTCGTCTGAAGACTATTCTGCATCGCATCACGCCAGTTCGAATTGAGCATCGTTACGAGATGTATCGAGGCGAGGAGCTTTGTGCTGAAGGCTCATCGACTCTGGCGTGCGTGGACAAGGCAGGCAAACTACAGGCACTTCCAGAAGAGTTGTCAGCTTAGATTGGAGCACGATGAAGGCGTGCAACATTTGGTAGATGACCAGCTGAAAGTCCCGCTGACAGACGGCGCAAATTGAGCTGATCATTGCTTGCAACACACGGTGCGATGTGCAGAATATCAATTACTAACGCTTCGTGGAACGTGCATGTCCCTCTCCGATCTCAGTATCCGCAATCCTGTCTTCGCCGTCATGCTCGCGGCAGCCATGATGGTCTTTGGCTGGCTGGGCTACCGTGAAATGGGTGTCAGTCAGTTCCCCGAGATCGATTTCCCGGTTATCAGCATCACCATCACCCGCGAAGCGGCCAGTCCCGACATCATGGATGGTGATGTCACGAGCTTTGTCGAAGAAGCTGTGGCTGGCGTCGAAGGTGTCGACTATGTCATGTCACGGTCCCTGGAAGGCACCAGTCTCGTCACGATCTTCTTCCGGCTCGACCGTAACATCGATGTCGCCATGCAGGATGTAAGCAATGCTGTCTCAGCGGCACGCCGGAAATTGCCACAGGATATTGATCCTCCGGTGATTACGAAGGTTAACCCTAATGATCTGCCCATTATGTGGCTGGCCCTCTCAGGCCCTGTTCCGCTCCATACCATCAGCGACTTTGCCGAGAAGGGGTTCAAGGAGCGGCTTGCCACCATCCCAGGCGTCGGTGGTGTTCAATTTGGTGGCCTGCAATCACGCAATATCCGCATCTGGCTCGATGCTGAGCGATTGGCCAGTTATAACCTCGCAGTAGATGAAGTGCTCGATTCGCTCAAGCGACAGCACGCAGAACTTCCTGCCGGCTACCTGCAGTCGCGACTGGTTGAACTCAACGTCCGCACTATGGGTGAGGCCTACTCTCTCAAGGAACTGGAGAATCTGGTCATCGCTCAGAAAGATGGCCAGCCCATTCGTCTCAGCGATGTAGCAGTGGTGGAAGACGGCATGGAAGATCGTCGCAGCCTGGCCCGGTTCAACCGTATGCCAGCCGTGGCAGTGGGAGTCCGTAAAGCTGTAGGCGGCAATCTGGTGGCAGTCTGTGAGAATGTGAAAGCTTCACTGCCTGAACTCAGAAAACTTCTGCCTGCCAATGTGCAGCTGGATATTCCTGTCGATTACTCTATCTTCGTACGCGAGAACGTGGCTGAACTACAGCTCACACTCATACTGGGTATTCTGCTCACTGCCATCGTCTGCTTCCTCTTCCTGGGGTCGCTGGGTACCACGATCAACATCTGCCTGTCCATTCCTACTTCATTGCTAGGCACGTTTTTCTTCATCCGTTACGGAGTGAAGATGCTGGGAATGGAGCCGTTTACCATTAATCTGATGACGCTGCTGGGCTTGTCACTTTCCGTGGGTGTCGTCGTGGACGATGCGATCCTCGTGCTGGAGAACATCCATCGACACCGCGAAAAACGCAAAGGCAAGACACGGGATGAAGACAATATCGAAAGGAAGAAAGCAGCTGTCTATGGTGCTCGCGAGATCACTTTTGCGGCTCTTGCTGCAACACTTTCCATTGTTGCCATCTTCCTGCCGGTTGCATTCATGCAGGGCACCATCGGCAAGTTCTTCTTCCAGTTTGGCGTTACAGTCAGCGTAGCTGTACTGCTTTCGCTGGTCTGCTCACTGACGATGACTCCGATGCTGTGTGCATTCTTCCTGAATGTGAAAGAGAAATATTCCAAGCGGCCACGGCCATTGAAGATCAGTCTGGCAGTTATCGTGGCTGTCATCGCGATCCTCGCAGGTGTCATCCTGCGCTGGCTGGCCCGGACAAACCCGGCATTGGAATCAAACGGCTTTTGGTTCCTGAATAGCATTCAATGGCTGATGGGTTTGCTGCATCTGCCTGGGGCTGACTGGCTCAGTGTTAAAGGTGCCGACGGAATACGCTACTGGCTCCTTTATAGCTCCGAAGTGTTAGGAGAATTCTGCTGTATCAGTTTACTGGTGCGCTACGGCACGACCGTGTACTGGACCATTGATCGTTACTTCATCACCTTGGTGATTCTCCAGCCCGTAGACCGATTTCTCGGATGGCTGTCGCGGGCATATGGATTGTCTCTTCGCTGGGCACTGGCTGCCTGGCCAGTCGTGCTAGCGATTAGTCTCATGTTGATTGCAATAGCCGGCTGGATGATCTCGGCCAATGTACTGGGAACGGAACTGGTACCAAGCGAAGATCAAAGCCGGTTTGTGGTGCGTGTGATTTGCCCGGTAGGATCAAGTATCGGGCAGGTTGATCAACTGCTGCAGGAGTGCGAAGGTATTCTGGTGCAACGCCCTGAAGTGTTGGGCATATTGACTACAGTTGCTACAGAACCTGGGCAGCTGATGAATGAGGCTGACATCTTTGTGCAGCTGCTACCTCATCATGAACGCAAGCTGAAACAGCGTGAGATCATCAACAGAGTCAGACAGGAATTAGACCAGGTTCGTGATGTCCGCATTATCGTAAGAGATCTTTCGACCGAAGGATTCACGGCGCAGAGCGGAGAACCCATCGACTTTGCATTACAAGGCGACTGGGCCAGGTTGCCGGGCAAAGTCAGGCAGATTATGGATGAAATGCAGGCCAGCGGCCTGGTGCAGGATGTTGATTGCGATTACCGGCCGGGCATGACTGAGTTGCAGGTTGTCCCCAATCGAGATAAGTTGTCGCTGGTGCAGATTCCCGCTCAGAAAGTAGCGGACAGCATCAGTTTGCTCGTTGGTGGCCAGCGGGTTGCCAAGTTCACAGATCGTGGACGGCGATATGATGTGCGTGCAAGACTGCAATCAGTCCAGCGGGCGACACCAGACCAGATGGATCCGTTGCTCATTCGTGCTGCCAACAATCGACTGGTGCCGTTAGTAGACCTTATCGACAAACAGACGATAGCAACACTGCCCGTGATTCATCGGTTTGCCTATCAAAGGAAAATCGAAATTACCGCGAACCCCGCTCCGGGAGTATCACAGGGGAAGGCTCTGGAAGCCACGCGAGCCATCATGCTCAAGTATCTGCCAGAGACAGAGGGTAATGTCGTGGAACTGGGGAACTCCCTGGCAATGCGAGAGACCATTACCAGTCTTGTCTTTGCATTAATGCTGGGCATCATCGTCGCATACATGATTCTTGGTGTGCAGTTTGCTTCCTTCATTCATCCCTTGACAGTGTTGCTTGCGATGCCTTTTGCAGTCACTGGGGCGTTTGTCACGCTTTGGTGGGGTGGGGATACGCTCAACATGATGAGCATGATCGGTCTGGTTCTGCTGATGGGTTTAGTGAAGAAGAACTCGATTATTCTGGTTGACTACACCAACCAGGTACGTGAAGGAAAGGCAGATGAACTGCATCAGGAGGGGCCAGCTGAATCATCAGCTAAAGTGGAGAATCTGCTAACGCCCCGGTTTATCATGTCACCCAGCGAAGCTGCCATCAAGGCATGTCCTATTCGGCTGCGGCCCATTCTGATGACGAGTATTGCTACCGTAGCGGGAGCAATCCCTGCAGCCATTGGACTGGGGCCAGGAGCAGAGACACGGGCACCCATGGCTAAGGCTATCATCGGAGGAATTGTACTGTCGACACTCGTGACACTTTATCTCGTGCCTGTTTTCTATGTTCTGGTTGAAGGGGTACGCTCAAGGCTAGGGAATGCCATTCGCACAGAAGAATAAGGAGGGACTATGACTCGCAGTTGGCCGGGCGGATTGAATTCTAGCGAGGTTGAACGGAGGATAGGCCCACTCCGCGGTCTGTTTCTCTCGGGAAGCAGCGAATGTCTGGCAGCTACCAGCTTTGCAGTCATTTCCATGCTTGTCGGCCTTGTTCTTTGTTATCTCTGGCTGAGCGATGCCAAGGCTGCAGGCTTGTGGATGGCGTGGACACCAGTTTTCGCGTTTAGTGCTCTCTCCTGGTTCCTTTGCTGGCATTATCGTCGCAAGAGAAGTTGGTTTGCGATCTGTGATCAAGGATGTGCCTATGCTGCTAGTTTGTCAGCTGAACCTGTGACAATTCCATGGAATGAGATTAGAGAGATTCAACTCTCTGAACAGGCTGAACTCAAAACAGAAGAAAACTCGTTCTTCGGTGTTACCACCTCAACCATGATGAAGGAGATTAACCGACGTCATCTTCGAATTGCCAGCGGAAACAATGCAATCGTATTTAAATTGAACGGCTTCCCTGAATCCAAGCATCTGCTTGATATGCTTCTTGAGCAGACCCGAGAAGGAGAAATCAAGCTGGATCACTCTCGAGCGGAAACCCCGGAATTGATCGCGGCCAAACAGGCTGGACAGGAATCCAGCTTTGGCAAGACTCAAGTAACTGCGGTTGGTGTCGTATTGGTTATCTTCTTCATCATCGTGAAGGTAGTAATTAATTTGAATCGCAATCGCTAAGGTATTGAGCAAGTTGCCAAGTTCCCCCTAGACAAGGCTACTGTGACTCCGTTTGATAGCATCATCTCGAACGCAGCAATACGGTGTCTTCATGCAGCTTGTTGTGATCCCTGGCGATGGTATAGGGCCGGAAGTAACGGCTGCTACTCTGGAAATAATCGCAGCCACTGGGGTGAAGATCGACTGGGTCTATGCTGAGGCTGGACCTGAAGCTGCAGCCAAATTCGGCGATCCGTTGCCCGAGCAAACGCTCAACATTATTCGCAAACACCGTGTTGCACTGAAAGGTCCTGTCACCACTCCAGTCGGAAAAGGCTACCGCTCAGTCAACGTTCGGCTGCGTCAGGGGCTGGACCTCTACGCCAGCGTCCGCCCGGTGAAGAACCTGCCGGGGGTGAAGACGCCGTTCAGCAACGTCGATCTCGTTGTCATGCGCGAGAACACCGAGGGTCTGTATGCCGGGATGGAGCATGTGGTGGTACCCGGTGTGGTGGAGAGCTTGCGGATCATTACCAGAGAAGCCTCAGAGAACATCGTTCGCTATGCTTTCGAGTATGCCCGCTACGAAGGGCGACGGAAGGTGACCGCCTGCCACAAGGCCGAGGTGCTGAAGATCAGCGATGGCCTGTTCCTTGAATCAGCGCGACGAGTTGCCGACGAGTATCCCTTCATCGAGTATGAAGAACGCCGCATTGATAACCTGTGCATGGAACTGGCCTTGCACCCCGAGCGGTTCGATGTGCTGGTAATGGAGAACCTGTTTGGCGATGTGATCAGTGATCTGTGCGCTGGACTGGTCGGCGGCCTGGGTGTGGTGCCGGGGGCGAATATCGGCAAGAAGTACGCTGTGTTTGAAGCGGTGCATGGCTCAGCCCCCGACATTGCGGGGAAGGGATTGGCGAACCCGATCGCGCTATTGCGGTCAGCGGCGATGATGTTGGAACACATTGGAGAGAGAGTAGCTGCAAGACGAATAGAAGCTGCCGTGGCAACCACGTTGAAGAACGGAACTGGTGTAACCAAGGACCTCGGCGGTAGCGGCAACACCAAGACCATTACCGAAACCATCATCAAGAACCTGAGTTAACATGGTAAATACAGCGGATATCGTCTTCATCCAGGGTGGTGGCGTTGGTGTAGAGCAAGAGATGGCGCTTCGCCGTTTGCTTGGTGCCGTCGGCGTGAACTGTAACTGGCAACTCCACTACGCTGGCCAGGCAGCGGTGGAAAAGGGTTATCCTGCACTGTCTGATGAGCTTCTCAATGCGGTGAAGAAGTCAGGTTTTGCCCTCAAGACCAAGATCGTCCGACCCGGTGACGATCCCGAGACTAACTACAACGTTCTCCTGCGTCGCAAACTTGGCTGCTTTGCTTCGGTTCGTCCGTTGCGGAATCTCGACGGTTTGCCGGCCCGGTTCAATGGCATCAACATCCTGCTGGTCCGCGAGATCACCGAAGACCTCTATGCGGCTATTGAGCATGAGATCGTGCCTGGCGTGGTGCAGAGCATCAAGGTCGTGACCGAAGCAGCCTGCATGCGGTTCTTCCAGTTCACGTTCGATCTCGCCCGGCAGCAGGGCCGCAAGGTGGTGCATTGCATCCACAAGGCAAACATCCTCAAGCAGGCCGATGGCCTGGTCCTCGAATGCTTCCGCAAGGTGGCGGGGCAGTATCCGGAGATTCAGCCCAAAGAGATGATCGTCGATAACTGCTGCATGCAGCTCGTCAGCAAGCCGCAGCAGTTCGACGTTATGGCATGCGGCAATCTCTATGGCGACATGCTCAGCGACCTGGGGGCCGGGCTTATCGGTGGCATCACTTTGGCTGAGGGCATCAACTACGGCGACGGTGTGAAAGTGTACGAATGCGTACACGGCGGCGACGACTCGAACATCCCACGCGGCCAGATCAACCCGCTGCCCCTGGTCTTCACTGCCCTGCACATGCTGCGTGACCTGGGTGACACTGAACCTGCTGATCGGTTGCAGGCTGGTATAGTCAAGGTGCTGACCACCACTGATACCCGTACCCCGGACCTCGGAGGCAGTGCGACTACCGAGGCGATGGTGGAGGCGATTCTCAAGGCGATCTAAGTAGCAATCTTGAACACCCCGCTACAGTGAAGTGCAACGAGTGCTTTGGTTCTCATCAAAGTATCACGGGAATGCAGCCGAATTCGAGGGTTGTGCCGGAATTAGAACCATTGGCACCGGAATCGCATCTATGAAGTATGGCTTGGATGCGAGTCCCAAGCCTGTCTTTCTTCCCTTCCTCACGAGCCCCTGACCGGGTCACACTGGTCAGGGGCCATCTCGTTTAACCACGAATCACCCACTTCACGATCTCGCCGAAAGTGGCGCCTTTGCCTTGCATCAGCAGGCCGACGCGGAAAATGCGGCTGGCGATCCAGACGCAGAGTAGCGTGGTGGCCAGCACACCGATGATGCCGACGACGGGATGCCACCAGGGGGCACCGGGCGGGATAGCCAGCCGGGCGGTCATGAGCGTGGGTGTTGCAAAGGGGAAGAACGACAAGGCAGTAGCCACCGTACCATCAGGTTCGGTAATGAGGTTGGTCAGGAAGAAGAGCGGGAAGGTGGTCAGCAGCATCACCGGCATCATCAGCGACTGGGTTTCCTTGAGATCAGTACAGGCAGCGCCGACAGCGACGAACAGCGAACCGAACATGAGCACGGCCAGGGCGAGATAGACCAGGAACCAGGTGATCACGGTCGGCGTGACGTAGTCGAGGAACCCGTATTGCCAGGCTGCCAGTAACGCCCCGATGATGTAGACACTGCCAAGCAACATCGAGACAGCCACACCACCGAGTAGCTTACCGAGCATGAGCTGGAAGGGCTGTGCACTGGAGAGTAGCACTTCGGAAATGCGCTGCATCTTCTCCTCCACTACGCCCTGCATCAGCGGGGTAGCTCCCACCATGATCACCATGAACATGATGAGCACGATGCCGAAGGGTACCAGGAAGGAGACGATCACGTTGATATCCTTGCCATCCTCCAGCTTACCCGTGATTTTGTTGATACGCGGCAGCGACGTGTTGCGAAGCATGGTAGGCAGTCTGATGTCTTCCAATGACGTGGCCGTGATGTTGATGGTCTTGGCATGCTCGGCTTGTGCCAGTTTGGTGATGGTCTGCCAGGCCCAGACATGAAAGTCGTTGTAAGTGGGGCGGTTGGAGTAATAGCGTAGGATCACTTCATCAGGTAGTTGGGAGGCGACTTCCTTGTGCTTGTCCTGCGTGGGTGAACCTTCGACCTTGTCTTCCTCTGCCTGCAGTTTCTTCATCAAATCGCGAGCGGAGCCATCGAGCAACTTGCTGCCGATGTCGATGAAGCCATCGATCTCACCCTGGCGGCATCGCTGTGCTAATTCATACCGTTGTTCCAGGATGGCCTCCTCCGTGTTGCCGGAGGGGGGGAGGCTGCTCAGCACGAACTTGGGGCCCTTGAGCTTGCCGTCCGCTTTCATCTGCTTCTTGTTGCGTTCCTCCACGGCCTTCACCAGGTTCTCGTAGAGTGCCGTGCTGGTGGTGCGATTGATCACCACATAGTTCTTGTCCTTGGTCGATTTCACATCCTTGGTCAGGAACTGAATGAGGATGCTGCCTCCCATCATAATCGGCATCATGATGATGCTGATGAGGAAGGCCTTGGTCATGACCGCGGCTTGGAATTCCCGCTTCGCGACGGTGAACACTTTCTGCATGGTATCCGCCTGTGTAAGACCAGACCGCTAGTTCGTTACGCCCCGACCTGTTCGGTTTCCAGCTTGTCGCGCCCAACGATCCGCATGAAGATGTCCTGCAAGCTGGGCTTGGTGATTTCAAAGTGATGCAGCCGACCGGTGCTCGTGAGCTGCGAGAGGATGATGCCAGTATCGGCATTCTTGCCAAGCCGCAGTTCCTGGAAGTTGCCGTGGTTATCGACGTTGGTGACGCCGGGCAGGCCGTGCAGTTTCAGCTCCTGACCCTTCACGCGGATGGTGTCGGTGCCGTACTCATCCTGAATCGTGTGCAGCGGGCCGTCGAGCACCTTCTTGCCCTGGAAGATCATGAAGATGGCATCGCACATCTTCTCCGCCACGCTCATGTCGTGGGTCGAGAAGATGACTGTGGTTCCCTGTTTGCGGAGATCAAGCACGGCATCACGCAGCACCACGGCATTGACCGGATCCAGTCCGCTGAACGGTTCATCAAGAAGCACCAGTTTCGGCTCGCTGATGACAGTGCCGATGAACTGAATCTTCTGGGCCATACCTTTGGAAAGCGTCTGCACTTTCTTGTTGGCCCATTCGCCAAGTCCCATGCGCTCGAGCCATCGGTTTATGGTTGCATCTTCGGCAGGCTTGTTCTTCATGGCGGCAAAGAACTTGAGCAGATCCTTCACCTTCATGGTGCGATAAAGGCCGCGCTCTTCGGGCAGATAGCTGACCTGATCATTAGCAGCATTCATGTCCTCGACACCGAGCACATGGATGTGGCCGGCATCGGGAGCAATGATGCGCATGATCATGCGGAGGGTGGTGGTCTTGCCGGATCCATTGGGGCCGATGAAGCCGTAGATGCTGCCGTTTGGCACAGTAAGCGAAAGGTCATCCACCGCCACATGTGCTCCGAACCGTTTGGTGACGTTGTGAATGGCGACAGCGGGTGTGGAAGACATGGGAACCCGAGGAGGAATGTGGTCGAGAGAGTATTCGCTGCCTGATGCAGGAAATTATACAAGGAGTGATGAAGAAACGAGGAGAAGTACCAGTGGCACAGTTGCTACATCTTGCCATCAACATCCAGTGAATCAGGTATCTGTCACATCCCTTATGGAATTGTCTTGCTCCGATTGTTACGATGGAGACCTCAGTTGGATGATGCAATGCTCCCACTATTTACAACTCTGTTATTGTGTCTGACGACTCCTCAACAATTGCCAGCCGAAATTCTGCTGCGTGGCGGAACAGTTATTGATGGTACAGGGTTACCCGGAGTCGTTCGTGATGTAGCGATTCGTCAGAATCGCATTCAGGCCATAGGTGCTGGGGCTCTTGCCGGACCGAATACTGTTGTTATCGATGCGAGAGGATTGATCGTAGCTCCTGGATTTATCGATCTGCATACGCATAGCGATGAAGAAATGGTTTCATCGCGACTGCGGAACAACCTCAATTATCTGACACAGGGCGTTACCACCATTGTCACCGGCAACTGTGGATTTGGACCAGTCGATGTGCAAGCGTATTACACAGCCATCGACAAATTGAAAACGGGTAGCAATGTTTGCCATTTGATACCGCACAATGCGCTTCGGCGTCAAATCATGGGTAATGTCAACAGGCAGCCTTCTCCTGCTGAATTGCTCAAAATGCAGGAATTGACAGAACTCGGTATGAAGCACGGGGCCTGGGGACTTTCCACCGGGCTTTACTATACTCCAGGTTCCTATGCACAGTTGGATGAATTAGCTGCACTGGCTGAAGTGGTCGGTCGCTTCCGGGGCATCTATGCCAGTCATATTCGCGATGAAGCCGATGGGCTGATGGCTTCGGTGGAGGAAGCCCTGACCATTGGTCAACGAGCCAGGGTACCAGTGCATATTTCTCACTTAAAGTCTTCGGGCAGAAGGCAGTGGGGTGGGGCAGGAGCAGTGTTATCCCGCCTGCAACAGGTCAGAAGCCAGGGGCAGTCTGTGACGGTTGACCAATACCCATATATCGCCTCGAGCACATCGCTTCAGGCAACAGTAATTCCCTCGCGTTTCCGGGAAGGAACTCAAGCCGACCTGGTCGCCCGGTTCAAAGATCCCAAAGTGGCTATGGCCATGCAGAATGCCATCAAACAGCGATTGACAGAGACTGATGATGGCCGTGATATCCGTATCGCCCGTTATGCTCCCAAGCCTCGATGGCAGGGCAAGTCGCTGGCTGCTATCGCTACCCAGGAACGGCGGGAACTTCTGGATATCATATATGAGATTGAGTCACAGGGCGGTGCACAGATAGTTCATTTCAGCATGAGCGAAGAAGACATGCGGCTGATATTGAAGCATGATTTTGTCGCGACAGCCAGTGATGGAAGTGCCCGAATGCCAGATGAAACTGTGCCGCATCCTCGCAATTATGGAACATTCTCTCGCAAGATAGGTCGCTATGCGATTGAAGAGCACCTGCTTCCCCTGGAAATGGCGATTCGTTCCGCCTCCGGATTACCTGCTGATATTATCCAGCTTCCACAACGGGGTTATCTGAAACCCGGGTATCATGCAGATATCGTGGTATTTGACCCGGAGCTCTTTCGCGATCAGGCCACCTTTGAAAAGCCGCATCAGTATTCCACAGGAGTGGTGTATCTGCTGGTGAATGGCCAACTGGTCATTGAGAAAGGGGTCTATCAGGACAAGCTGGCAGGGGAAGCTTTGCGACACAAGACACCATAGAATACAAGCGTCTCGATTTCTGGATGGAGTGGGAATGTCTCGCGTGATGAGCTTTTTGTTATTAATCTCAATCGCCTCCATGGTCGATGCTCAGGGTGATGCATCTGCCAAGAAGGGGAAGTTTGTTTCGGAGAAGGGACGCTTTTCAGTAAAGTTTCCTGGCAGAGTACGCTCGCAGGTTCAGGAAGTTGAGACTGCTTTTGGGAAGATGAAGTCGAATATTGAAGCATTTACACTCGGTCAGAATATGATGCTCATGGTGGTCTACTGTGACTTGCCACCAGCTGCTAAAGCAGATCCATCAACGGTATTTGAGAACATTAAGCCCAGTGCTAAAGGCTTCGATGGTGTCATTGTCAAGGATGAAGGACTGACCTTTGGTCCGGATAAACTTCCTGCACGCAGATTGTTGGTGAGGAAAGAGAATAACATGATGGTCCGCAATCTGATAATTCTCAAGGACGAACGCATTTATCAAGTCATCGTGATGGGACCAGGAGGCTTGATCGGAGAAAAACGTGCAGAGGAGTTTGTCTCATCTTTCGAGATCACCAAGTAGAGTAGACACTGAATACCGCATCCATCAATGCAATTGGTCTGGATTTATATTGCATGCATCAGGCTTGCCAATTAGTCTCGTGCAGTGCCCTCCTGACTTCACGTAGATTCACAAAGGCAATCGAGTGCCGAGCAATTGTCTATTTGCGGCTGAGGTGTTCCGACAGAACCTTGATCCGCTGGGAATACCGTGGCTCTCGCTGCTAATGGCAGCGCTGCCTGTAGTTGCTCTGTTTGTCTTCCTGGTGCCAATGCGCTGGCTCGCCCCCAAGGCTGGGCTGGGCGGTGCCATTCTTGCTATCGTGGTGGCCATCACCTGCTTCGGTATGCCGTGGGACAAGGCCCTGGCTGCGATGGGCTTTGGGATGGCGTTTGGCCTGATGCCTGTAGGCTTTAACATCCTTTGCGCGATGTTTCTTTACAACATCACCGTTGAGACGGGTCAATTCACTATCATTCGCCGTTCAGTAGCAAGCGTATCGCCTGATGTGCGATTGCAGGCAGTGTTGATTGGCTTCTGTTTCGGCGCGTTTCTCGAAGGCGCAGCAGGGGGGGGCACGCCGGTAGCCATCTGCGGCGCCATTATGGCTGGTTTAGGCTTTTCCCCGTTTCAGGCGGCAGTGCTTTGCCTCATCGCCAACACCAGCCCGGTTGCCTACGGCGGACTGGGATCGCCATTGATTGTGCTGGGTGGGGTTACAGGGTTACCGACTGAGACACTGTCAGTGATGGCCGGTTTTCAATTGCCGTTCTTTTCGTGCATCATCCCTATCTGGATGGTGAAATGCATGTGCACCTGGAAACAGACATGGGAAGTGCTGCCCGCGCTGCTGGTGGCGGGCGGCAGCTTTGCCGTATTCCAGTTCACCTTCGCGACCATTCATCATTGGGTGCCCGGGGTAGTGCTCTTCAACATGACTGATATTGGCGGTGGCATCTTCTCGCTGCTGGTGACTGCCTGGTTTCTTCGCTATTGGAAACCTTCCAAGCTGATGACCTACAACGTGCCAACAGCACAGGGCGGTGATGTTGCTGAGTCTGTCACGCTGACGCCGTTTCGCATTCTGAAGGCCTGGTCGCCTTACGCCATCATGTCGGTGGCACTCTTCGCTGCCGGCTATCTTCGTCAGCAGGAAATCGCACCAGGACGAGCTGAGCGGGCGACCACCATCATGGGCAGTTTTAAAACCAACTATCCCATTCCAGTGCCGACTCTGATCGACAGTGTATTCCGTGATGAAAAGTTGCTATTGAAAGACACCAAGGAGAAGCCAGAGCCTGCCACCTATGAGTTCAGTTGGGCGACTGCGGCGGGCACGGCAGTCATTGTCGCCTCGCTTATCTCCATGGTGATGCTGCGCATGAATGGCAAACAAATCTGGAGCGTCGTAAAGAAGACCGCATGGCAAATGCGCATTCCCATTCCCACTATCGCCTTGATGCTTGGTCTCAGCTATGTCACACGCTTCTCGGGTATGGATGCCTGCCTGGGTTATGCATTCTCCCACACCGGATTGCTCTACCCCTTTTTCGCGGCATTGCTCGGCTGGCTCGGAGTCTTCCTGACTGGCACGGATGCTGGCAGTAACGCCTTATTTGGCAGCCTGCAGAAAATTGCCGCTACCGGGGTCTATCAGCAGTACCCGAATGCCTTTGGCGGGCTTTCGCTGGAACAGACACAGGTACTCATCTGCACAACAAATAGTACAGGTGGAGTCATGGGCAAGATGATCGACGCCCAGAGTATTTGTGTGGCCACCGCAGCTACCCATCAGATCGGGAAAGAAGCGGATATCTTCAAGGCTGTCGTCTGGCACAGCATCATTCTGGCAAGCCTGATGGGAATTCTGGCATTATTGCAGGCTTATGTGTGGCCCTTGCAGGCGATGGTGCCGAAGTAAGCTTGGCAGGGTTAAGCTTAATCTTTGGCCGCCGCCATCAGCTCGATGCCTTCGCAAACCCGGGAATCAGCCTCTCACCTACCTTCCAGTAGGGCACCCAGCCGATGCCAAAATGTGTTACACGAATGTCGCTTTTCTTGGCTGCAAGCTTGATCTCCTTCAGTTCCTCGAACGCCTTGGCTTTCCATTTCTCGGTAATCTCGCCAACTTTCTGTGTCAATTCGTTCAGTTCCTTCTGGGCGGCGTCAAACTCACTTTTGGCGGCATAATACTTGCTCGAAGCCTGCTGTTTCTGGGCCGCTTCCTGATCGCTTTTACGCCAATTGAATAATTGCCCAATGAGCGATGTACCTTGCTGTGCCAATAGGTTGTATTCCTGCTGGGCTTGGGCCATGTCAGCCGCGGACTTCTTCGTCTTTGCTTCCTTTTCGGCTTTCTTCCTGAACATGTCGCCTGCTTCCGCCTCAGCCTCCTTCTGGGCTGTCGCTTTGCATCTCTCGACAAACTCTTCGTGAGTCTCTCCCTCTTCACTGGTCAGGCTCAGGCTCTTGTTGTGGTACACAGTATGGTTGGCATTGTTGTACAGAAAGTCTGCAAATTCCTTGCTGAGGTCTTTGAGCCGCTTGGTATCGTTGATGCCCTTAGGCAGATCCATCCATACCGCGTCGCCAGCATCCGGAGCAGTCACAAAGCCTTCGGCCACGGGTGTGTTGCTATTCCACGAAGTAGCGAGTCCAGGTCCTGGTGCTTCGGTAATCATGCGGTAAGTGCGTTCCAGCACCACGCCTGCTCTGGCGTTGGTCAGGGAGACCTCACCTACGCCAAGCAGATAGGGTTGATAAACCAGTTGGCTTGGTTTCCCTTGCCCTGGCGTGGTAGCGATGGGAACAGCCTTCAGGTAGTATTGCGTCACGCCAGCATTGAGGATGGGAGCTACGCTGGCAGCTTCAGTACCTGCCACTTGGATTGACTGTGCCTGTATTTCCTTTTTGAAATCGACTTCTGCTGCTTGAGCCTTGGGCACGAGCTTCCCGCCACACTCGCCGCAGAACTTAGTGTTGCCTGACAGCGTGGATGCCGGACAGTCGCCTTCGGCACAGCCACCTTCCTTGGTGAGAGTGACGGTTTGCTTCCTGCCTTCGCCTTGCGAAACGTTGTTGCTGCCAGCATCTTTCAGCACTTCGGGTGGCAGACGTTTGAGTTGCTCGCGGGTCATAGGACCTGCAAGATACGTTAGCGCCCAGCGCGTAGTCATGATGCGGGGTTTGCTTTCATGCACGCAATTCATGAGGAACACGCGGTTGCCGAGCATGGAGATGGTCTTTTCCAGTTCGTTCTTGTCGGCCAGACCGCCTGCGGCGTTAGCTGCTCCCTGCAAGCCTTCGATGAGCCGGGACTTATCACGTTCGGTTTGCAGCTTGCCGACAAACCAGGTTCCGGCGTTGGTCAATGCCTTGTAATCGAGATCGACCGGGTTCTGCGTGGCCACCAGAACTCCCACACCGAACGCGCGAGCCTGTTTAAGCAGGGTCAGGAATGGCTGCTTGCTGGGCGGATTGCCCGGATGCGGTGGCAAGTAGCCAAAGACTTCATCAACATACAACAGCGCCCGCAGGCTATTGGTACCGCTCTGGCTACGTGTCCAGCTCAGGAATTCAGACAGCAGCAGCGTCAGGAAAAACATCCGCTGCGATTCTTCGAGATGGGCGAGGTAGAAGATGCTTTGCCTGGGCTTACCTTCGGGAGAACGTAGGATCTTGTTAAAGTCGAGCCCTTCGCCCATGATCCAGGTTGAGAAACTTGGGGATGCGAGGATGTTATTCAGGGAGACCGCCAGTTTCAGGCGTTCCGCCGGAGGATAGAAGGTATCAACCTCAAAGGCACCGATACGTGAGATTGGTGGATCCTGAATCTGGGAGATAACCTTGGCCAGATCCATGTCCTGTCCCTTAGTCCAGGCGTTCAGAAGCAAGTTGGCAACCAGGATGTGCTCTTTCGACTGCAATGGATCGCCGCTGATACTGGTCAGGCCTAGCAAGGCTGTAGTTGTCGATTCCACCCGTTCATTCAACTCTTCACGACCGATATTGCCTTTTGGTGCTGAGAAGCTTTGCAGAATGGAGACGGGCCGGCCCACTTCGCTTCCTGGTGTATAAAGCCGCCACTCGGCTGCATCATGCAACCGCTGGATCCGCTCCGGCTGCTGGTACGAATCGGCCAGCCCCTTCTTCCAACTGGCCGCAGTCTGCTCGGCCATTTCGTCAAGCGTAAGCTTCTTGCGCTTGGCTACTTCGGGGTCGAGCCAGGGCTTGAAGTCTTCCGGCTTAAGCTGAGGGAATTGCAGGAACAGATTTGTCAGATCGCCTTTCAAATCGACGATGATACACGGAATACTGTCGAGAGCGGCTTCTTCCAGCAGGCCAACGCAAAGGCCCGTCTTGCCCGACCCGGTCATACCGACCACCACACCATGAGTAGTGAGCCAGTGGGCATCGTACATTACGGGCTTGCCGAGTTCTTTGGTCTTAAGGTCGTAATCTCGTCCCAGGTAGAAACAAGCAGGGGGATCGATATCAACGGGTGGCTTGGAAGTGGCCTGGGAAGAAGTAGTGTCGGGCATGGTGGACCGGGAATCCTTGAGAAGTGTGCAGTAAGACTTGCATACACAAGCTCATTTGCGGCATGATCAACCTAGCATTGGCATTCATGTCAGCAAGCGGTACTCGTTAAAATAAAATGCCTTCCCACGGCAAGATTGGGAAGGCATTTGGCACTATATGGCGAGTTACTTTGTGGCTGTCGCGGGACGTACCGGGCGGAAGTTGAAACTCTGCACGGTTGCTGTGCCGGCAGCCAGTTCCTTCAGCTCACCTTTCAACATCTGTGCACAGGCATTGGCTGAGCTGTATTCCGACTCAGTCACTGAAGAGTTCTGACGGGTGTAATTCAAGTGCTCAAGGTACTTGCTCACCCGATTTGCCAGATTCATTCTCTTCAATGATAGAGTCTTGTCTTGTGCACACAGCACAGCGTAATCCTGTGGAGACAGGTCTGCCATCTGACTGCGAACAGCGGCATCAAGCATGCTTCGAGCCAGGTTGATCCGACGAATATAGGCTAACATCTCGGTCCCCGGCACCTTCCTGGAAACGGCAAGCAGATTGAGATCATTGGTTAGTGCAAGGTAATGCGTCTGGGCGTCATCCATGAGAAGTTCCTTGTAAGCCGCCATTTCAAACTGCGTCGGTCCGACTAGTTCAAAGGGAGATGGCATCGTAGTGAACGTTGCCAGGATGCCGCCCGCTTCAATGCGTGCCAATGCGATCACCCACGCGAGCCCCAACTTTCGTGCGCCCGTATTGACTAATGAGGAAGCGCCTGCACGCAATCGATCCGACAGTCGTGTATTTACCGCGAACTGGGGATGCCTTGATATGAACTGATCAGCGGCATCCAGTTCTTCCCGGCTGGCTGACTGTACGAAGGCATCCAGATGTTTCAGAGCCGATACATACTCCAGAGTGCCCACCACCCGATGGATGAGTGATTGATCCTCAGAGGACATCGCGCCATAGCCGCGTACCGTGGTAGTAACCGTTGTAATGGCAGATCCAACTGATCTGACGATTTGATTCCGTTGTCAGTAGAAATGCGACAACGTGGTGACCTGTTGCTCAACCGGGATATGCTCCACCGAACGGTGGGTCTGCGAGGTTGCTCCGGACAGAATCTGACGTGTTTCAAACTGCCAAAGGTAATGATGCCGACGATCCACCAGAGGCGCAGGTGAAGGTCCAGTCGACGAGGACAGCCCGATCGGCATCATCAATCCGAACATTACATCGGGAGAACGCAGTGCTGCGGGATCTTTGAGCAGACCCTGGCCCGCGGAACCTGCCCCATATCGGCCTCGTTCCCACCAGTGCAAACCGGTGAACAGTAGTCGCGCTTTCCTGATGATGTCAGGCCCCGCGATGGTGCGAGCATGATGAATCGTAGCATTCAGATCGGCAACTCGACTGGTCGGAAACGTCGTGTCACGAGCCAACAGGGCAGGCAGTACTTCAGCATCCATATCGAGTGCCAGTGCAGCTTGCAATGTACTCAAAGCATCAGGTCGTTCGGTGAGCACCTTGTCAGCCAGCATGACACGTGCCACTCTCATTTCGCGATTTCGCTCAACGAGCTTAGAATTCAGCGCAACGATTTCGGCTTTCACCTTGTCCCAACCTGTCAGCGCTGAAGTATCCAGCTGATCAGACTTGCGAGGTATGTACTTCCTGGCAATCGGCTGGAGTTGCTGTGAATAGTCGAAAAGACGAGTAGCGTTTGTCAGTTGATTGCTAACTACATGCAAATCCCAAAACAGTTTTTCAAAGCCGTCCAGCGTGGTGGGTATGGGCATCGAAAATGAGCTATGTTCATTGCCACGCAACAACTGTGTACCGATACGGGCCTTAATGGCTCCGAGAAGTTCCATTGCTTCATCCGGCGGAAAAGTATTGGCTGCTGGTGCAACCCCTTGGTCCAGCGCACGAAGACGAGTCAGGATTCGAATGCCTGCGGCTTGCTCTGCGGCGCTCGAATCGCTGGCATGTGCAACAACATACCCTGCGTCCGCCCAGCTATTGATGTTGTCAGGAGCGATAGCATCAGCCACGCAATGCCGTGAAGGCTGTGCAGTTGTTTCAGTCGCCATGCTTGCCTGTAGCAGTAGCGAGCCAGCAATCGATGCCAATCCCAATACAAGGGTGCTTCGCATAACTTCCCCTTCAACGGAAGCTTATCCGAATTCAGCCTACGTTCCTGGCAGAAGGGTGTCAAAACAATTGATGAACTGGTTAGAAGCCAACAGTTGACATAGCCCACGCTGTTAGGGTATGATGCTTCTTCTGCCGGTTTCCCACCTTTGCATGATCCTCTCCTCGCACCATGCTATCAATGCACATAGGTTCCAGGTTTGTTGTATTCCTGGTATTTCTCATTTCCGTCACCATAACCAGTGCGCAAGACCAGGTAATGCGAACGCTGGAGTCGCAACAAGACTACTTTGAAAAGAACATCCGCCCGCTTCTCGTGGAGAAGTGTTACAGCTGCCACTCCGCCACCGAAAAGAAGAGCAAAGGCGACCTTACGCTCGATACCGAAGCAGGCTGGCTGAAAGGTGGTGAGCACGGACCAGCTATACTCCCCGGCAAACCCGACCAGTCGCCCTTTATCCAGGCTATCCGATATACCGGCGATCTGCGCATGCCACCCATGTCGCACGGCGGCAAACTCAGCGACAAGCAAATTGTTCTATTGGAAAACTGGGTCCGCGATGGTGCAGTGGCACCCCAGTCAGCAACTGTTCACCCCTCAGCAAACTGGTGGGCATTTCAACCAGTGAAGTCCATTCCACCCTCCGTTGCAAGTAAGCTGCACCCTATTGATGTCTTCATCGAAGCACAGTTCCAAGCAAAAGGTCTCAAGCCTGCAGCCCAAGCCGACAAGCGTACGCTTCTTAGACGAGTCACTTACGACCTCACCGGCTTACCCCCGACGGTTGAGGAAATGAATCAGTACCTCGCTGATACCTCACCACGCGCCTGGCAGAAAGTGATTGACCACCTGCTGGCATCACCCCAATACGGCGTGCGCTGGGCAAGGCACTGGCTCGATGTGGTTCGTTATGCTGATTCGCTCGATGAGCGTTCTTACGACAAGGAAGGCGATATACTCGATGCATGGCGATATCGTGACTGGGTAGTCAACGCCTTCAACAACGATCTGCCTTATGACCAGTTCATTATTCATCAACTGGCTGGCGATATCCTGGCTAATCAACCGGGACAATGGTCACGTGACAAGCTTATCGCCACGGGCATGTATGCCATCGGCAACTGGGGTAATGGTGATGCAGACAAGGAAAAGTTACACACCGATATCGTGGACGATCAGGTAGATGTGACCAGCAGGGCCTTCCTGGGTCTGACTCTCGCTTGTGCCCGGTGCCACGATCACAAGTTCGATCCGATCAGCACACGTGACTACTACGCCATGGCTGGATTCTTCTTCAGCAGCCACATCCTGGACAAGTTCCAGTCGAAGGGCGAAGGGGAAAAGCTGATGCGGATACCGCTACAGTCGCCCCAACAGAAGATAGAGCAGGGCCGGCTGCAGGATCGTCTTGCTGCTATTGACAAAGCACTGGGGCAGGCATTGCGTCCGTTAACGGTCTACAGCGACAAGGTAGCCGGACTGGCTGGTGTCATTGCCCTGAATGGCAAAGGTTTCAGTAATCCCTCGATGGTGATCAATACTACCGACAAGACTGTCAGCTATAGCACCATCAAATTGAAGCCTCGCAGCCTGGCGGTGCATCCGGGGCCACAGATTCCGGTCACTGTCGTCTGGAAGAGCCCTCTTGAGGGCCCCGTGACCATGACCGTCAAGCTTGGTGATGCCGACCCCAATTGTGGTAACGGTATCGATTGGCATCTTCGCCATGGCAGCAAGGTGCTGCACGAAGGCGTGATGGACAATGGCAGCAAAGTTGAACTTCCCGTTTCCAGGGTTGACGTGAAGCCGGGCGAACTGATCACACTCGTTATCGGCCCGAGGAGCGAGTATTCCTGCGATACGACCGATGTCGAATTCAGTATTGAAGGCCCCAATGGACTGAAGTCCAATCTGGTTCAGTCTATGCTGGAGTCCCGGCTCCAGCAGTCAACGATTCCAGCCGCCTCCATGCCATGGATCATCTGTTCTGGTTCTGGAACGCAATTGGTCAGTGAAGACAAGTTGCTGATTAACCTTGAAGCTGAACGTAATAAACTGCAGAAACAGATGGGTGAGATGGAGTACACGCAGGGCATGCTCGAAGGCGGCATTGCAGGCACCCCCTATGCAGGTATCCACGATGCCAGGGTGCACAAGCGAGGTAGCTACAACCGCCTTGGAGACCTGGTGCCTCGCGGCTTCCCCGTCGTACTCAGCAAGAACCAGTCAGCCAGGCTGGAGGGCAGTGGCAGGCTACAACTGGCTCGCTGGATTGCCAGTCCTGATCACCCGCTGACCGCTCGGGTCATGGTTAATCGCCTCTGGCAGCATCACTTCGGCGAAGGGCTGGTGCGGACTCCTAACAACTTCGGCAAGCTAGGCTCCGTGCCGAGTCATCCAGAACTGCTCGATTTCCTGGCCAGTGAGTTCATCCGAAGTGGCTGGAGTATCAAGGCCATGCACAGGCTCATACTTAACAGCGAAGCCTATCGGCGTAGCTCAATACTTGGCGAAGCAGACAAGTCATTTGCTCAGCAGGATGCGGATAACGTGTGGCTGGGGAGGCAGAATCGCCGCCGTCTATCCGCGGAAGAGTTGCGCGACTCACTGCTTGCTGCTTCTGGTACACTTGATGACAGTCTGGGTGGCAAGGCTGTCCGCGACCTCGCGAGCAAACGCCGAACTCTTTACATCACCACCATTCGCTCAGACCGTGCTACTTACCAGGCACTGTTTGATGTAGCTGACTCCACCGGTATCGTAGAAAAGCGCACTGAAGCTACGGTTGCTCCGCAGGCTCTCTGGCTGCTCAACCACCCGCTGGCATGGGAGCACGCCAAGTTGCTGGCAGCACAAGTTGCCAGGCATCCTGGCAGTGTAGAAGCGAAGCAAAAGTGGCTCAGCCAGCGACTTTACCAGCGCCCGGCAACTGAAAAGGAGCTGGCACTTGCTGTCAGGCTGATCACACAAGCGGGTGAAGCTATAGCCTGGGAACGCTGGTGCCACGTACTGATGTGTGCAAATGAATTCTGTTACCTGGATTAGACACGATGCTGAACCGCCGACAGATGCTCTCCCGTTTCGCTAATGGCTTTGGCATGCTGGGCCTGGCTTCCCTGATGCAACAGCAACTCCATGCCAGTAGTGATTCCTCATTGGCCAAGCTGCCCCGTGCCAGGGCCAAGCGGGTCATCTTTCTCTTCATGTCGGGCGGGCCATCACATGTTGATCTGTTTGACCCCAAACCGAAGCTGATTGAACTGCAAGGCAAGCCTATTCCCATCGAGAAACCCAAGCTGGAACGTACTAAGACAGGTAACCTCTTCGCCTCTCCCTACAAGTTCAGCAAACATGGCCAGTGTGGCACCGAGGTGAGTGAACTGTTTCCTGAGGTAGCAAAGCACGTGGATGATATGTGCGTCATCCGTTCCATGGTGGCAGACAACATCAATCACAACGGTGCCTGCCTGCAGATGAATACCGGCGAGCAGGCGTTCTCGCGGCCCAGCCTGGGTTCCTGGCTGCTCTATGGTCTGGGTTCCGAGAATCAGAATCTTCCCGGCTTTGTCGTCATCAGCCCCGCACAACCGGCCCAGGGTGCTCCGCTCTGGTCGAGCAGCTTCCTGCCAGCTTCCTATCAGGGCACTCTGGTCAGCGATCTATCGAAGCCCATCGCCAACCTGAAGCATGCGAGTTACAAGCTGGAACAACAGCGGGAACAGCTTGATTGGCTCAAGCAACTCAATGAACAGCATGCCGCAGCGCGGGCCGAGGACAGTCGGCTCAATGCCCGCATCGCTTCCTTTGAACTGGCCTTCCGCATGCAGAAGGAAGCCCCGGCTGCTTTCGATGTGAATCAGGAAAGCCCGGCTACTCGCAAGCTGTATGGACTGAACGATGCAGCGACGGAGATCTTCGGCAAGCAGTGCCTCATGGCCCGCCGCCTGGTGGAGCGAGGCGTCCGCATGGTGCAGGTCTATCACACCCAGACCAGCAAGCGAAGCAGTTGCCAGCTCTGGGATCAACACAGTGGATTGACCAAGGAACTGCCATTGAATTGTCAATCAACTGATGTGCCGATAGCCGGATTGCTGACCGACCTCAAGGCCCGAGGCCTCCTGAAAGACACGCTCGTTGTCTGGGGTGGTGAGTTTGGCCGTACTCCCACGGCGGAAGGTACCGGTGGCCGCGAGCATCATCCGTTCGGCTTCAGCATGTGGCTGGCTGGCGGCGGCATCAAAGGCGGCCTGGCCCACGGCGCTACCGACGACTTCGGCTGGCATGCGGTGAAGGACAAGGTGCATGTGCATGATCTGCACGCCACCATCCTGCACCTGATGGGGCTGGATCACGAGAAGCTCACCTACCGCTACGGCGGCCGCGACTACCGCCTGACCGATGTGTATGGGAATGTGGTGAAGGAGATATTGGCGTAACGGTTAAGAGTTGGAAGCTTGCCCAACGGGGTATGATGCCATCTTCCTGCTGCGAAATAAGTAAACAAGCCAGAGAAATAGTGGGGTGACGCCTGCTACCCTTGGCAGCCAGAGGGCCCAACTGGCGAGCGGCGATATGGGCATGTCATAGCACCGCAGTTCCACCTGCGGCTCATTGCTTGCCCCGGTTATCAGATATTTTCCATCCAACGAGGCATGCCAATTCTGATTCTCCTCCAACCGTAGCACTTTCTGTCCGCTGGCGAGATCAAGCACGCTGAAGTTGCTCCTGGCACCCAGCGGAACGTGCTTCAGCCAGGGGTACTTGTTCACCCAGTTGTACCACTGAGGAAGTAGTGCCTCTCGCATCTCTGCTTTGATGACCTGATCCTGATGCGGGATGAGCATGAACTCGAGGTTACGCATTTTGTCGCGGAACTCGTAGCGCCGCCGAACCTCCCCCTTTCGGCTAATGATCATCAGTGTTTTGTACCCGACGTTCTCGTTGTCAGGATAATCACTGGCGAGCACACTCCAGTCTTCGCCATAGGGTACCACATGCACTTCCATGAAAGTGATGGGAACAGGCAGGTCCAATATTTCCAGTGTCCGCGTGTTCAGGATGCGAGAGCGCAGGTTTCGTGACTGCCGGGATGATGCCCATAAGTCGGCAGGATCATGGTAGTTCGTATGCACTAACAAGTGCTCCCGATCGATCCACCTCACGTCAGGCGATTTGATCTCCGGCCACTCCTTAACCACTTTCCCGGTAACACAACTGAACAAGGTCAGCCCCGGCATGGCACGGGCTATGCGATCCTTTCCTTCTTGTGTGGCATATTGATGAAGCAAGGTATTGCCTAAGCGACCACTCGTGAAGCGGGGAGCATAGAGCAGGTACTTACCTTCGTTGAGCAAGAGCGAATATCCCATGTGGATGAAAAAGCTGGGAACGGCCTGCTCATACAACAAAGCCTGATCACGTGATCGATACACCCGTAGCAAGGCTAGTTGTTGTAGCGGCTTGTAATTCTCAGCACTAAGCCAATTTTCCATGACGATCGTCAGTGCGTCGACAAACGAAGTGGCCTGCAACTGATGAAGGTGACTCAGCGAAAGGGCTGAGAATCGACCGTAATATTCATTGTTGGGAGAGAGGCAGTTTCCCAAACCCGGCAAAAGAGGAAACAGGATATTCTGCGATTGACGTAACGGATTAATCAAGGTGAATGCATGGTTACCTTGAAAGCTTCGGTTCACGACCAGCACAGTCGCTGGATCATCTTCGGGTCTCTGACCGGATAACAGATTGTACCCGGGCACCTGGTAGGAGTATGCCACTGTCCCATTGTGCATGTGCCTGAACTCATGACGAACTTGACTCTGCTCGGCATAGGTGAGATGAACCCAATGGCCACCGACTTCCCAGTTGATCGCCCCCTTGGAATTGCTCAGCGAAACCCGCCACCGCGGTGCCAACTCCATCAGTCCTACAAGACAATTCCACAGTAGCCAGCCCACGCCGCTTGCCAGAATGAGTAGCAGACAGTGTCGACCCAAACTGAAGCGGGGTGGTAGCTGCACTACTTCAGCACCTCCAATTTCACATCCTTGAATCGCACTTCCATCGCTCCGCCGCTGTGGATCTGGAAAGCTATGATACCCTGGCGGGCGCCCTTGGGATCACCCAGGTTCACACAGGCATTGCCGTTGATCCATGTCTTGATGACACTGCCTCTGGCTTCCACTACATACTCGTTCCAGTCGTCTTTCTTCACAAACTGGTCGCCGTCGTTCTTGGTGAGCAGGGCCCGGCCATGCTCTTCGTAGAGCTTGCCCCACCAGCCCTGGCCGATGTCGGCCTGGTAGCCTTTGACATCGCCATTCGGCTCAGCTTCGCTGCGGAACTGGATGCCGCTGTTTTCCTTATTCGGGGTGAGCTTGACCTTCAGGCTCAGGCGGAAGTCACCGACCTGCATCTCGCTCTTTAGAAACTCGTTCTTCTTGATACCGGGGCTGGTGCCGACGATCTGGCCGTTCTCCACTTTCCAGAGCTTGGCATCACCCACCCAGCCGGTGAGGTCATTGCCATTGAAGAAGCTGGCGGCGTTGTCCTGTGTGGCCTGGATAGGCGTCTGTACCGGGCTTTGCAGGTAGCTGATCAGCGAGCGTATCTCATACAGGCTGAACGGCTTCATCTGGTCTTCGGGCATCATCGAGACATCGCTGGGCTTCTCCCCTTCGATATCGTCTACCGATATTGTCAGGGTCTCCGTCGCGGTCATTACCGTCACGGTCTTGGCATTACGTTCCTTGACGATGCCAGTGATTGAGCGGCCATCCTTAGTGACGAAGAAGGTTGCTGCATATTCCTTCGGTATCACTGCGTTGGGATCGTAGATGTTCTCCAGCAGGTAATCAAGGTTGGCTCGGTTGGATCCGGTGATGTCGGGCCCTACTTTGCCGCCAGTGCCAAAGAGTTGGTGACACTGGGCACAGGTTTTCTGATAGATAGCACGGCCCAGGGCCAGGTCAGGCTTCTCCTGATACCCTGCAGTCAGTTGCTTCTTCATCGAAGCGATTTGCTTAAGTCGCTCAGCGGGGCTGTTTCGCACCACGCCCCAGACTTTGGTGATCTGTTCATTCAGTTCGGTGTCGTTGAACTGCCTGAGTTGCCGCACGACATCTGCAGGAACATCAGCAAGAGGCACTTTCTTTTCACTGACGGCATTGAGCAGTTCCCTGGCCCAGCCGGTGCGGGAAGATAGTGTTGCCACTGCTTCACGGCGTTCGGTGCTGTTGAGCGAAGGCATCTGCTTGAGGATGGCCAAGCCAGTCTCTGGTTGATCAAATCCAGCCAGGCCCCGTATAACTTCACCACGCAAGGCCGCGTCGTCGATCAGCTTAAGCAGCAACGGTCCAACTTGCTTTTCCTTACTTAAGATCAGCGTCCGCAGGCTCGCCTGACGGATGGCGATGGGTGTTTCGCTCGATGAAGCACGGCGCATCAATTCGCCGATAGCTTGAGTGTCGTGGAAGATGACACCCATTTGTAATGCTTCCTGCACCACGCTGGCATCGTAACTCTGCAGCAGCTTGGCCTGGGCCTTCGACCAGTTGGCTGGCTGCTTGATATCCCGGCGTCCTTTCAGTGCGGTGGCCATGCCAGCCATGATCACCTTTTGCAGTTCGGGGTGAGGCGTGACTGTTAGCGTCTTCACCAGTTGTTCAAAGGCATCAGGCCGATCCATCGTGGCAATACGTCGCACCATGAAGCCTAGCACGGGTACCTGGGCTTCTGCTGCCAGTTTGAGCG
Organism: Gemmatales bacterium; assembly: GCA_046350055.1. Lineage (GTDB taxonomy): Bacteria > Planctomycetota > Planctomycetia > Gemmatales > HRBIN36 > JAEUIE01. The sequence continues at coordinate 4,072,700 of JAXMBC010000001.1, forward strand.
CTCGTTCGCAGTCGAGTTCCGCCAGGGGTTCCAGGGCATACCAGTACATGAGAGGCAGGTTGTGATCATTCCTGTCTTCACCATGTGCGAGCAGGGAAGCAAGAATGTCCCAGCGTTTGCTGGCGGGCAAACGTTGTAAAGCAGAAGCGAGATAGAGACGGGTGACCGGCGTTGTGGTTCCCCTGGCTAGTTGTGTCAATTGTTCTACCAGCGCTGGCTCTGCGTTTTTGTCTTCGCAGGCCAATTGAATCTGCCAGGCCTGGTGGTAGTCAGCAGAACTGGTGACAACGATACCCTGTCGGTCGGTCACGCTTACTGGGATTGAACCCGGGGTAGAATTCAAAGCAGTCTGTGGCTGCCTTTCCATCAGCAATCGACGGGCATGACGGACATACCACTGGTTGTCATGCTTGAGCAGTTCCTGCAGTTGTTTGGTCTCGAGCTTGCTTAGGTCGCCACCGAGTTTCTGCAGGTCAGTCTGTTTGCCTTGCGTGCTGCGATGGCTGACTTTGTAGATGCGGCCGTTGCTACGGTCCCAAATCTCGGGTTCGTTGCGGTGGCAGGCCTGCTGGTCATACCAGTCGATGAGATAGACATTGCCATCGGGACCGTACTGCAGGTTAATGAACCGGGCCCAGGCATCGTTGGCGAGCAGGAAGTCAGGCCCATGACTGGCGACAAAGCCGGAACCCTTGCGGGTGAGGCGATCCATGTTAATGCGTCGGCCATGGATATTGCCCATGAAGAGCTGACCATGATATTCCTTGGGCCACGTGCCGCCTTCGTAACACATCAGCCCGCAGTGGGCATGACCGCCACCAGCCGCATCGCTCTTATTGTTACCGCCGTGTGGATTCGCACCGAGGTAGTGGAAGTGATCAGCAATGGTGCCAATGTCAGCGTAGGTATAGGGGTTGAAGTGTGAACCTGCCTGACGCTGGTAGCGAGCACCCTGGATGATGTGGAAGCAGTGGGGGATAACACAGGCTTCAATGAAGAACTGGCCATCTTTGTTGTAATCGAGGCCCCATGGGTTGCTCGTCCCTTCGGCAAAGACTTCGAAGGTCTGCTTCTGAGGATGAAACCGCCAGATGCCGGCATTGATCCTGGTTCGCTCGGCATCAGGAGTACCGGGCTTGCCCACTTTACTGTGGGTGAACACGCCATGACAGCCATAAAGCCAGCCATCCGGACCCCAGCAGAAGGTGTTCAGGGTTTCATGTGTGTCTTGCCATCCCCAGCCATCAAGAAGTATCTTGGGTGGACCAGCAGGCTTGTCGCCACTTGCATCGATGGGAATGTACATCAGGTATGGGGCAGCTCCGACCCAGATACCGCCGAAGCCATATTCCAGCCCACTGACAAGGTTCAACTTGTCCATGAACACAGTGCGTTTGTCGAACTTGCCATCACCATTGGTATCTTCAAAGATCAGGATTCGATCGCGTTCTTCTCCTTCCTTCTGCCGGCGTGGATAGCAGTAGGCTTCAGCCACCCAGAGGCGACCACGGTCATCCTGACAGAAGGCGATGGGTTGCCTGATATCCGGTTCGCCGGCGAAGAGGCTCACGCTGAAGCCTTCAGGTACTGTCATGACTTTTGCTGCTTCTTCGGGCTTGAGGCCTGCATGTGGATAGTTGTCCGCTGTCAGTGTTTGCTGAGGACGGGGATCAACCTTGGGCTTGGTATTGTGGAATCGGAAGTCGTCGAAGTTGACATGACCCCAGTGTCCCGTCTGGTTATCCACAATACGGATCAGGATCATCTTGCCTTGATGACGTGTCAGATCGACAGCTACGCGCTTGAGGTTCTCTTCTTCCAGCCCGCTGGCGCGAAAGAGCACTTCATTCCACTGGGCATCGACTATTTCGACACAGGTATCGATGTAGGTGCCACCGGCGACCAGGAAGGAAGCCCAGGGATGTGTCACCTGAAAGGGAACGGAGATGAGCTTTCCACGAGGTTTGTCGCCAAAGCGTTCAAAGCCACCAATCCAGTACTTTCCCTGGTGGTTGCTCTTGTTGTCGCTGCGTCGCTTGACAACAGTGTCTCCTTCAATGGGTTGCTTGAGGAATGCATCGCCTTCCACTTGCCAGTCGCGCAGGTCGCCTGTTTCAAAGTCGAAATTAAGAGGTCGCCCATCCTTCATGGGCAACACTCCTTCGTCGGCTATCGGCGATGGAGTTGCAACGCTGATCGATAAGGCAACCAATACACAACACATGAGAGAGAGTAACACGCGTAGCATCGCAATATCCAACACGGTGTAAGGGAGGATAACCGGCAGATGGTCAGTGTAATGGATAGCGGAGACACTGCAAGCAGGTGTGGCAAAGTTAGTCGTTTGCGTTCAATTCTAGTGCCTCTTCCCAGTGGGCATATAACTGAGGCAAGCGGGCTCTGGCTTCCTCCATGTCAGTCATCAGTTCCTTCACCCGTATGCCGTCCTTGTAGATTTCTGGCTGGGTAAGTTGGGTTTCCATTTCCTGTATCTCGGCTTCCAGGCTGGCGATGTCAGCTTCCAGATCGGTTGACTTACGATAGGGGAATTGCCTTTTGCGTTTGACCTTGCCTGTTGGCGGTGCTACCGGGATGGTTTCGACTTTCTCTTTAGCCCTGGGTTTGCTGTCCTCTTCCTGCTGGGCTTTCAGGGCGCGGTAGGTGTCGTAGTTGCCATAGACTACCTGCACTTTGTCATCTTCGAAGACGATGAGCACCTGCGCCACGCGATTGAGGAAGGCTCGGTCATGGCTGACCACGATGACGGTGCCTTCGTACGCTTCGAGCGCTGCTTCGAGTGATTCGCAGGCCCAGATATCAAGATGATTGGTCGGTTCATCCAGTATGAGCACGTTCACGTGGAGAGCAGCAATCTTTGCCAGTACTACCCGGCTTCGCTCACCACCGCTGAGGTTCTTGACCTGATGGTAGACCATTTCGCCGACTAGGCCGAATTTGGCGCAGAAGTCACGCATCTGCTGTTCGGTGATGGTGGGATCATCGGGCGGCCAGACGGCACGGATGACCGTCAGGTCGTCCATCACGGTTTCCAGATGCTGATCGTAGTAGCCTACGTCGACCTGGTGGCCGAGCTTGATGCTGCCTGTATCGGGTTTGAGTTCACCCAGCATCAGTTTGAGCAAGGTCGATTTACCACAGCCATTAGGGCCCATGATACCGAGGCGCTGACCACGCTGAAGCTGGAAGCTGACATCACTGAAGAGCTTCTTGTTGCCAAGGGTCTTGCTGATTCTGTCAGCCTCGACGATGATGTCGCCCGGACGGCGTGAGGTGCTGAACTTGAGGTGAGGCCCGCCGATCTGAATAGGTTTCTCTACCCGCTCGATCTTATCGAGCTGCTTGGCCCTTGATTGAGCTTGCTTGGCGAGGGTGCCATAGTTCACCCGCTTGATATAGTCTTCCTGTTTCTCAATGTATTCCTTCTGAGCCTCATAGGTCTTCATTGCCAGTTCGTAACGTTCCTGCCTCTGCCTGACATAGGCGTTGTAGTTGCCGGGGTAGGTGGTAATACCCCGTGGAGAGAGTTCAAAAATTGTGGTGACGACGTTGTTGAGGAATGTACGATCGTGGCTGACAAGTAACATAGCCTCCCGCTGCCGGCTGAGGTAGCTTTCAAGCCATTCGGTAGCCTTGATATCGAGGTGATTGCTTGGTTCATCGAGCAGCATGACATCGGGGGCGGAAAGAAGCAGTTTGGCGAGCATCACCCGGCTTTGCTGGCCTCCGCTGAAGCTGGTAAGTGGCCGGTGGTGATCGGCATCAGTGAACCCCAAACCGTGCAGTACTTCTTCCACCTGATGTTCGATGGTGTATCCGCTGTGGAGTTGCAGCCATTCATTGAGGCGATCATATTTGGCTGTAAGCTGGCGGTGTTCTTCTTCGCTCGCAGTGGCGAGTTGCTCGCCGATACGCACCAGTTCAGCCTGCGCATCCAGCAACGGCTGCATTGCAGTGCGGGCTTCTTCCATCAGCGAGCGGCCGGGGACAATATCATGCTGCTGGGCAAGAAGTGCTGCACGAGCGCCTGCATGAAGTGTGCAGCTTCCTTGATCTGCATCGTCGATTCCTGCCAGGATGTGAAGCAGAGTTGACTTGCCGACGCCATTGGGACCAACCAGGCCTACACGGTTTCCCTGATACAGCTCGAAGCTGATGTCAGAAAAGAGCGTACGACCACCGTAAGCCTTGGCGAGATTCTTGCAACTGAAGACGAGCATGGGGATATGGTATGGCAGACACAGGGCTATGACATGGTGATAGTAAGTGGTTGCAAGGTCCCAGTATTGCAACAGCTTGACTATGTCGAATAGATGAAACGACCGAGGTAGAGGGCTGGTAACAACAGCAGTAATACCAGCAGTCCCGGGTAACCCAGAGCCAGTGCGGTGTGAAATGCTTCGAGTACAACCAGCCCCATGATGCTCGATTTCACTGCAGCCTGCACCAGGGCAGGCAGCGGCGTCACATATGCAGGATAGAGGCGACCCCAGACCAGGTTGATACCCCACGCAAGCAGGATGGTGGCGAGAGGGATCAGGTGAAGTCGCTCGGTTTGCGTGTAATCCTTGATGTACATTGCAGCCACGGAGGCAATGGCTGTGATGACCAGAGCGATACCCATGCGGATGTTCGACTTCTGGCTGGCAACTGTCTCATCACGAGCCATAAGTGTGACACCAGTGATATAAGTGGTCATAGTCCAGAAGCCCCACCATGCCCAGGGATGCAGGTCGTTAATGACACTGGCACCCAGGATCAGGTTAAATCCTCGGCACAGTCCCATGGCGAGTGGACCAATAAACGTCTTCTTGAGTACCACATTGTAAGAAGTGATCATCACAACAAGTGTCAGGAACGGCCAGGAAGCACTAGACAGAATTGCCCCCAGACAGAAAAGCGCAAGCATCAGAAACGAAGCCAGCGGGATGCTTACACGGCCTGAAGGAAGTGGCCGTTCCGGGCGTTCGTGGGCATCCACCTGGTAGTCCACCAGATCGTTCATGATCATGCCTGCAGCGTAGGCACAGGCAGAGGCAAGGCAGGTCAGCAGAATCTCGATATTGGTGCTGGAAGAGCTCAATGTCAGTCCAGCCAGCGCTGCTCCGGCAATGACATCAGCCGGAGCAGTGAAGACGTTGGGGAGACGAATCAGTTGAGCCAGAGCTTGCAGCATGGACGTACTTCAAATGACCTACTTAGTTTAGCTCAAATATTGCTTCCACTTCGACTGCGACACCGCTGGGTAATGCAGCGACACCCACGGCACTGCGGGCCCCGACGCCATTGTCTTCTCCATAGACTTCGCGCATCAGTTCACTGAAACCGTTGATGACCTTGGGGTGATCGACAAACGTGGGCGTGCTGTTTACCATGCCAAGTGATTTGACGAGCCGCTTGATCTTGTTAAGCGAGCCGAGGTTGTTCTTAATAGTAGCCAGCATGGTAAGGGCACACTGGCGGGCAGCTTGCTGGCCCTGTTCCAGCGTGAAATCGTCACCTACTTTGCCTTTGATCAGGCTGCCATCATTCTGCACTGGCACCTGTCCGGAGACATAAAGCATATTGCCCACCTGCACAACAGCTTTGTAAACAGCCACCGGCTTGCCACCCTGAGCGGGAAGGGTTAAATGAAGTTCCTGCAAGCGTTTTTCAGCGTCCATGTGGAGTGTCCCATAAGGTGAGGTATTCACAGCAGTAGTATACAGGGTCATCGGGTTACTTGACGATGGGGCTGCTGAAGCCGGCCTGCTGCAATGTATATTCCTTTTCAGCCAGCTCTAGATCTGCTTCGACCATCATCCTGACCAGTGCCTCAAAGCTGACCCGTGGCGTCCAGCCAAAGGTCTTCCGCATCAGGCTGGCGTCGCCGTGCAGGAGATCCACCTCAGCAGGCCGGAGATAGCGGGGATCGAACTGTACAAAGTCTTTCCAATCCAGGCCAGCATGGGCGAAGGCCTTCTCGCAGAACTCCTTCACTGAGTGGGTTTCCCCAGTGGCAACTACATAGTCGCCAGGCTTCTCAGCTTGCAGCATCATCCACATGGCTTCGACGTAATCGCCTGCGAAGCCCCAGTCGCGATGTGCATCAAGGTTGCCAAGAAAGAGTTGCTGTTGAAGTCCTTTCTTGATGCGGCCAACCGCACGGGTGATTTTGCGGGTGACAAAGGTTTCGCCACGCCTGGGGCTTTCATGATTAAAGAGGATACCGCAACTGGCATGGATGCCGTAGCTTTCGCGGTAGTTGACAGTGATCCAGTGAGCGAAGACCTTGCTCACCGCATAAGGCGACCGCGGATAGAACGGCGTCGTCTCGCGTTGTGGCGTTTCGACCACTTTGCCATACTGCTCAGAGCTGGAGGCCTGGTAGAAGCGAACCGTTTGGCCGGTCGTTTCCTGATACTCCCGTATGGCTTCGAGGAGTTTCAAAGTGCCTACGGCAGTCGTATCGGCAGTGAAGACGGGCTGATCGAAGCTGACCCGCACGTGGCTCTGGGCCGCCAGGTTGTAGACTTCGCTCGGCTGCACTTTACGCAACACCCTGGCCAGGCTGTTGCCATCAGCCAGATCGGCGTAGTGAAGAAACATCTTCACGCCTTGTTCGTGAGGGTCGTGATAGAGATGTTCGATACGCTCAGTATTGAAGCTGCTCGACCGACGGATGATGCCATGCACTTCGTATCCATTGCCCAGCAGGAGTTCCGCGAGGTAGGAACCATCCTGCCCGGTGATTCCGGTGATGAGCGCTTTACGAAGTGCCATGCGTGGTATTCGTCCTTGGCTAAAGGGTTACCACGTCATCCTATGAACGGATACGGAAATGATGCTTGCTTTGGTGCCATGCTTCTTCTGATGTTACTTGTTCTTCTGCACCAGTATCCAGTCTCCTTGTCGATCGCCTCGTTTGATGGTCCAGTTGGAATGCAGCTCCAGCTCCCAGCCATCGCCAGTGATCATCTGCCTGGAGTTTTCAAGAGGCACCGAGACACGCAATTGCTTGAAATCACTGGAGATGAGGCCACCACGAGTGGTGCTCAAGGTTCCCCAGGCATCTATCACTTTCAAGGTTCCGTAGACGGTGCCCATTTGTTCGAGAGGCGTCACGGTGTTCGGATTGAACGTCATCTGCATTCGGATGAGCGGAATAATGAGCTGTGGTGCATCGGTGAATTTCTTGCGGTATGCTGATTCCGTGCCCTGTGCACGAGCTTGCTTATCAAGCTCCTGGTTCATCAGTTCTGCAGATCGATACTGTCTGGCACGTTCGTCAGCCTTTTCTCTGGTAACGGATTCTTCAGGCAGTTGATAGTGCTGGCGGATCAGTTGGCCTAAGTCATCGCTGGAACGAAGCTTCTTTCGCCAGTCGGAAGCCACCTCATCCAGCAGTACGCCATAGGCAGGGCCGCTCAGGTAAGCAAAGGCACGGGTAAAGGAAGGCCGTTCATTTGCTCGCTCCAGATCTTCGCAAAGTTTTCTGTGCATATCCTGTTTGCTCATTCCAGCTAAAGCGTAGCCAGTGTAGTTTGCCAGCCCTTCGTGCATTTCCAGCTGCTGTTCTTCAATACGAGCATCAGGGAACATGGATCGGCGGACAGCGCGGAAGTGCAGGGCATCAGCCAGAGCTTCCTTGCGTTTGTCGGGTTGTTCAATCGCACGTTGAAGTGCTCGCCATTCGAGTTGAAGCCAGTAGCGACCTTCAAGCTTGAGGAGATGGGCATTGCGGGGGCCAGTAGGAGGGAAGCCGAGTTGAGTTTGAGCACGATGGAATGGCTCGTGCATTAGCAGCACAACTTTCTCCCGTTCATCGCGTGGCAGAGGCCACATGACCATGATCCAGGTGACGCCGGCCCACTTGACAGAATAGTTTGCTACAGGAACATTGGCGGGCAGTGTACCTACGAAGAGACTACCTTCCGGCTTCAGCAGGCCTTCACCATCTGGGGAGTTGGCCACCGCTCGGCGGGAGCGAGGTTCGACGAAGATCATTGGCCCTTTCAGTGAGGTACCCCAGAGCTTGCCCTGATCAGCATTCCACAGTTTCTCAACCAGTTGGAATGCAGCCTGGGCCTCAGCCAGGTCGATGGGTTCCTGAGTTGGATTTTGGGTTAGCAGCAGGAACGCAGCAAAATACAACATCATGATTCTCCGTGGCACCTAATATGTTAGGTGATGTGAGCGGTGTTTCCACTCTTGTGCTGTTTTCGCGTAGTAGAATAGCGGACAGGATCGGATTGCAATTCCACACTACTCGGGCCACTTCATGTTTACTCGCCGTCGTTTCCTGGGTACTGCTGCCAGTTCGCTGCTTGTCAGCCAGGCTTTTGCGAATGCCCATCATCGGCCGGCCAAATATCCGAAAATTACCTTCTATGGCTCAACGCAACAAGTTTCCGGATCGTGCCATCTTCTCGAATGCAGCAAGGGCATGTTCCTGATTGACTGTGGCATGTTTCAGAACGATCTGCCTGACCCAGCGAAGGAGAATGTTGACTTTCCCTTCGATCCGAAGGAAGTGAAGGCGGTCTTCCTCACCCACGCTCACATTGACCATACGGGCAGACTGCCGCTTCTCTGTTCCAAGGGCTTCACCGGTCCGATCTACTGCACCGATGCAACCCGGGACATCAGCAAGGTTATGCTCGAGTCATCCATGGGCATCATGGAAGACAATCAGGATGAACGCGATCCGCTAGGCACCGTTGATGATGTCAACAAAGTGCTGAAGCAGATTGTAGCAGTGCCTTATAACAAGAAGTTCGAAAAGCATGGTGTTACGTTGCGGTACACCGATGCGGGCCACATCCTTGGCTCCGCGATGGTGGAAGTGTGGATCGATGGAGTCAAGCTGCTTTTCAGTGGCGACATGGGACCGGACCATACACCGATCCTGTGCAAGCCCACCCAGCACTATGGCGCGGACGCGGTCTTGTTTGAATCAACCTATGGCCCTTCGGCACGCGACTTTGTGAGCTTTGATAGTTTCGGCAGGAAGCTGACAGAGATCATCACTGCGGGAGGCAGTGTGCTACTGCCTTCGTTCGGGCTGCACAAAACGCAATGCCTGATCTATGTGCTGCACAGTCTTGTGCAGAAGAAGCTGCTACCTGCTGATGTGCCTATCTTTTGTGACTCCAGCTCAGCCCAGAAGGCTACGCAGCTGTATCAGAAGTACAGTGAGTATTATGACAAGGAAGCACGCGAACTATCCAGGGGCGAAGGAGGCCTGTTCTACCGCAACCGTTATCGGGAGGCCCGTGGAGTGGATACGCTGGCCCGACATGACAGCGATAAGAGCGAGCCAGCCATCTACCTTTCGACCAGTGGTATGCTCGATCATGCCATGTCGCCCAAGCATCTGTACAAGATGGCAGGCAATGAGAAGAATGCCGTCTTTCTCGTCGGCTTCCAGGCTCCCGGTTCAGTTGGCTCGAAGCTGCAGGCGGGCGAACGCAAGATCACGATTCCCTGGGAAGAGCGCAAGGGTGACAAATTCGAGAAGGAGGATCGCGAGACAGAAGTAAAGCTCAGGATCGAGAAGGTGACAGGCTTCAGCAGTCACGCCCGCGGCGAGCAGATACTCGACTGGCTGAGCAAATTTGACAATGTTGGCAAAGTCTTTGTGGTGCACGGTGACAAGGAGCGAGCCACAGGGCTGGCTGATGCTGCACGAAAGATGGAAGTGGATGCCAAGGCTCCTGTTCGGGGCGAGAGCTTTGTCATTGAGCCGGGGCAACGTGTGAAACCCGGTAAGCCACCTGTGCTGGACAAGAAGCCGGTGGCACCTGCTGCAGTGGATAAGTAGGCCAGAGCGCCTGTTCTGGCCGCGCATCACGGGTTGCATAAGATTCCCATTGCAGTGAGGCATTCCCAGCGTGCCCTGCAATACATCTCAAGGATACATTCATGTACGCACTTTCTCTCAGTGTTCTGTGTTTCCTCGTCGTGCCAGTGATGGATGACAACAAGATCGATTCTGAAAACAAAGCTAGCAGTATCCGGCCCCCCGCGGCAGATTATTTCATCAGCATGAAGACCAAGCTCGTTGCCAAGAGCAAGGGGGACGAGTTGAATGCTGACGACGTCAAGAAGATCGAAGCGAAGAAGGATGAAGAAGTCACGGTCAAAGGCAAGGTCTACGAAGTCTTCATTCCCAGCAGTGGTTCCATCGCCATTCTCAACTTCGGCAAGGACAGTAAGAAGTGTTTCAAAGCAGTGGTCTTTAAAGGCGACTTCGAGAAGTTCGACGGCGGAGCTCAGGGCATCAAGAAGAAGTACACGGGTAAGACGGTGACTGTTGAAGGAAAGGTCAGCATCTATAAAGATGCTCCGCAGATCGCGGTGAAGACGCCTTCGCAGCTCAAGGTGAATTAATGTATCTTTCTTAGACTTGTTGACTCGGGGGGCTTACGCCCCCCCCCGCTCGCTTGTAGCTAACTTATACTGTCCGCGGGAAGCGTTCCTTGAGTTTGAGCAGATGATGTTCACAGTGGCCGGCGACGATGTAGGCCAGGGCTTTGACGGTAAACGGGTAATCGCTGGCAGTGCCTGTTCTGGTCCAGGCGGCTTCGGGCAGGTTGGCGAAGAAGGTATTGGTGGCAGCCCGGATAGTACGGAATTCCTCGATGTGACTGTTCCAGCTGTAGTCATCGGCTCGGGCGTATTCGACAGCGATATTCTGATCGAAGCCGGGCAAAGGCGAGTCGAAGCCGCGGGCAAACCAGACAGCCCGGAAGACGAAGAGACGTTCGCCGTCGTTGACGTGGTTCCATACCTGCCGGGCTGACCATTGCTCCGGGTTGCTGCGGGTCGTCGATTGTTCTTCCGAGATAGTCGCCAGGAAGCGGATGGCTTCGAGTTGCTGCGAACGCAGGATTTCGAGGATGTTGCCTTCACCTACTTTGTCGATGTAGGTGAAGTAATAATCAGCCGCTTCGTCGCGACCGGGCCGGGTATTCGGGGGCATGCTGGCTCCTTGCAGATTGACTAGCGTCCCAGGGCATCTACTACCTTGCAGGCCAAGGCCTGTCGGGTGATCTCAACATACTTTCCATGGACAGGTCCCAACAGGGCCCATTCCCTGCTGCCTTCCAGAGTATTAGCCACCATCAGGTCAGCCTGTGATTGGAGACGTGACGCTTCTGCAATGGCTTGCAATTGTTCCCGGGTGATCCCCACTTCCAATTTGAATTTCACCAGCTTGCCAGTGAAGCCCCAGTCACGGCGGATGCGATCGACCAGCTTGGGCGCCTTGATAAAGCGGAGCCAGAGTTCCTCGTAGTTGCTTTTTACTTTGCCAGCTGCAACATCCTTCATTGTCGGTCCGGAAGATCCCTCAAACTGCAGTGTACTCGTACTGAAGTGACTGCCGGGTTGAGTGGCATAGATGCCTTGCGAAAGGTAGTCGCTGACAGCAGCGGAGTGAACGATGACATCAAGCGGTTGCCGATGGATACCTTGTTCCATCATGACATGCAAGTCATCAAACGTCTGATACTCCTTCACGAGCAGACGCGAATCGGCTGTGAAACCAGGCTGCAGTTCCGTGAGGGATTCCGGACGTGAGGTGAGGAGTGTCACCACATGACCACGACGATGCAGTTCCAGCGCGATCTGGGCGCCAGTGCGGCCGGTGAAGATGTTGGTGATACACCGCACCTTGTCGATCAGCACCTGGGTATTACCTGCGGTGACCAGACACTTCATGGATGTTTCCTGGCAGCGGTGCCTGTTAACTGGCTAGCATTCATGATATGCTGCAGAGCATTACTGCGCACGGAATCATGCTGAAAGACGACAATGCAACGGTATGTAGTGCTGGCGCACGATTGGCCATCGCCCCATTATGACCTGATGCTGGAAGAGCAGGGGTTTCTGAAGACCTGGCGGATACCTCAATGGCCACTGGTGGCTGTGCAGCAGGGAAAGGCCTTGCCGGATCATCGACTGGCCTACCTGGAGTACGAAGGGCAACTATCGAACAACCGGGGCACTGTGCGGCGGGTGGCTGCAGGAACCTATCATACGCTGCAGCATCATCACAACCACTGGGTGGTCAGCCTGACGGGCGCCGTGACGGGGAAACTGACAATTCAGGACACAGGAGCTAGTGCGCAGCTTGTTTGGCAGGAGGATGGGACTGATGTTCAGTGCTTGACTTGACATGCGGCTGCATCAGCTGTTCCGTGTTCTCTCGAATCTGCTGCATGGTCTGCTGCCAGCTACGCTGCACCGCACGGGTCTTGTTCATGGCGACTTCGAATCGCTCGAGGTACTCCATCAGTTCACGCTTGTCAGCCTTGGCATCCAGCAGTCGCGAGGAGAGGTCATGAATTGTGGGTTCCAGGTCAACTTCAATCACATGCAGCATTTCGCGGGCAGCATTCTCGGAGTTGATCGTGGACTTGTGCAGCATCGACAGATAAGTACCATCCATATTGGGATCGAGAGGCTGCTGCATATCGACGGAGGGCTTGAGTGGCCGGTTGGTTGCGCTCGAGCCAGCGGGTACATTCAATCCCATTACCGGAGTCTTGGGGTGTTGCTGAGTCTGCAATGCTTCCTGGGCGGCTTGTAATCCCTGAATTGCAGGTTCAAAATCAGGCTTCAACTCAAGTGCCAGCTGATAACAACGGACAGCCTGGGAGTTTCGCCCCAGTTCGTGCAGCAGGTTACCGAGATTGAAATGGGCATCCATCATCTTGGGATCGTGATGGAGAGCTTCCTTGTACGATTGAATGGCGAGTTCAACCTGTCCCTTGAGGCGATAAGCCAGGCCCATGTTGTAATAGGCTTCAGCCCGCTTGGGGTCGTGTTTGACGGCTTGGCGAAGAACGTTGAGCGCATCGTCGGGGCGGTTCATCTGATTATAGACGGCACCCAGATTGATCGCAGCACCCAGACGGGTGGGGTCTTGTCGGAGAACTTCCTGGAAGTGATAGACTGCGCCATTGAGATCGCTGAGCAGAAAGCAGCAGGTCGCCAGGCCATGGTGCACATTGGGAGCTTCCGGCGACATGGCGAGTGCCTGGAAGAAGTGCTGTCGGGCCAGTTGCGGGTTGCCTGCACGGAGTGCCTGGTCAGCTTCGTGATAGTGCTTTTCAAGTTCCGGCGTGGTGGCTGGGGCTGTCGCAGAATACACCGTCTACCTCGCTTCCCGGAGAGGGAGCCTGCCAAGACATTTAGCAAGTCTATCTCGACTTTAACAAATTAACCTAAAGCATTAGGAAACACAACAGGGAATCCGAAAGGAACAGCGTTGGTACAGCTGTTACAGGCCGGATAAAGCTACGTGCTCAGTCCTGAGTAGTAGGCAGTAAGGCTGAAGCATGAACACTAGCCTCAGTATTCACTTAGCACTATGCACTTAGGACTTAGCACTTAATCATGCGGCCAACTCGCGCGCTGCTGTGCGCGCGTGAGGTTGGTCCGCCAATTGCCATTGCATCCGAGGGCGGAAGTACCAGACTTTGCCATTTCTCAGCTCAGGCAATTTGGCTCGTGACATCACTGCCCGGAAACTGCGCTTCGAGAAGCCCAGGCTGACGATGTGATCCAGCAATTCCTGCTTTGGCACGGCTTTGCCATTCATGTAGGCTTCAGCTGCCTCGAGGATTTCGTTATCGTCCCGCTCGATAGAAGGGTCGGGCTGCCAGGTTTGCAGCGTCTTGCAGGGCTTGACGTATTGATGCGACTCGACCTCGTTGACAGAGACCATGCCAGCACTGTCGAAAGACATGTGGTATTGCACGCCTGTGGGGCCACGCAGGTGCTTGGCGACCATGAGGACGCGTTTACTGGCATCGAACTGGTGATACTGCAGTGTCAGGATGAAGCGGCAGTGGTTGGTGCCGACCCGGGTGTAGAGTCCGTAGGCCCGGTTCTCATGAAGGCCATGCCGACGTGGAACGATGATAGTGGTCTGATGTTCATATGCTAACTGGCGAAGCGTCTTCCAGAAATGCTCGACCATGTCGGGTTCCACCATCCCCGCCTGGGTGAAATATTCTTCGGGATCATCCAGGATGACACAGTGCGCCGGCTGGGTAGCGAGTTGCTCCTGAATAAAGATGAGAAAGTGGAATGGAATCTGGTACTTGGTCAGACAATCGAAATGGCTGGTATCGAAGATGGATTCCACTACACCTTCGAGACTGGCCTGCTGGACGTGCAAGTGGTGATCACGCTCTTCCCGCTGCAAGGGAGTACTGAAATAGAGTATTTTCCTGTCGGCAGGCCGTTGGGGGCTGGTGGAGAAGTCGCTTACCCAGTGAGCCAGGAGGACTGACTTCCCAACACCGGTACCACCATCGAGGAAGACCAGTTCATTGGCAGGCAGGAGATTGTTGAGGAGCCAGGGATTGGCAGCAGGCTGATGAGGACGCAAGGCAACAGACATGGCTTGACTCCAGATTGGTGTGGTCTGGAGTTACTGTAGAATAAGTGAGTCATAGGGTACTAGTGTACAAGTTTCGGAATTATTCAAAATGTTGGTTACCCCCTCCCTCCTGGTGAGAGGGGAGACAGATTACTTCCCGTCGAGCTCTTCCTGCATCTGTTCGAGAGCTTCGCGGGCACAGGAGGCGAGATCGGGTTCTTCTTCATCAACGAGGCGGTCGAGTTCGGGCCAGAGGAGGGTAATGCCCTCGTCAGCGATGGCCTGAATGGACTCCATGACAATATGTCGGTTCTCGCTGCTGAGTCCCTGGCGGAACCATTGCAGCGCCTGCCGTTCACCCAGGCGGGCCAGGGCAGCGCGGGCAGCATGGCGGACTGTTCCCTCGCTATCGTAGCGAGCATCCTGCAGGTACATCTGCACAGCTTTGCGACGAATCGGTTCCCACCAGCCCAGACTGCTGATGGCAGAGGAGCGGATCAGCGTATCACCGGAACGGGCCCCGGCGAGAAGCAGTTGCTCAGTTTCCTGACCCGGATGATTGCGCAGTGCAATCAGGGCAGCGGCGGCAATGGGAGCCTGATGCATGGGGACAGGCTTTTTCCACCAAAGCCATGGAGGCGGTTTGGCATGATGAGAAAGAGAGCGAGCAATAGTCTCACGGAGGAAGGCAGCTGCCTGCGGCGCCTTCGACCAGCCGAGCGTCAGGATGGCCTGTTCGGAGAGTGGCAGGTTGGGATTATCCCGGAGCAGTTTGACGAGGGTGACACCTGCATCGGCCCGCAGCTCCTGAAGAGCATCCAGCCAGTCGCGAATGGCTTCGGGTGTGGTGATCTCGGTACAACGAGGTAGCTTGCGTTTGGCATCGGCCAGGTAGCCTATGAGATCATCCTCCAGGGCAGCCAGGTGGGAGACCTGCATCTCATAGGCTTCCTGTTCGAAATGTTCTTCAGCCAGGTCTTTACTGTATTGATGAGCCCGACGCTGGTGGCGAAGCACTTCGCTGAAGAGCCGCACCAGCATGGGATGAAGAACAGTCTGATGCTGATCCCAGACCGATTCGAGCATTTCCCCCAGACGGGCTTCGGCAACGATCTGTGCCGAGATGCCACAGCGGAGACCTTCGAGAGCACGATGCAGTGCCCGTACTGCTGCTTCGCCATGCCGTTCGGGGAAGTCTTTCAGATAACTGGAGAAGCTGTTGAAGGCTACCAGCTCTGCGGCGTAGAAGTGCACGAGAGGGAAGTCATCCGCCTGGGCCATCAGTTCCAGGAGCAGGGGTATACTTTCATCATGGGCCAGCATCCGCAGGCAGTGCGCTATATCAATCCAGTACCACGATTGCTCTACGGGATCGTCAATGATCACTTTCTGCAACTGTTTTTCGAGAATGGCACAGGCTTCTTCGGTTCCCAGCTCTGCCAGCGCCCGGACACGGACGATATAGGACATACCAGGAACCAGGCTGGCTTCTATACGCTCGAGTTGGTCTTCATGCAGCCACTGCGTGTAGCGCTTCTTGGCATTGTCGAGTTCAGATTCGTCGAGCTGGCCGCCGTTGTAGAGATCGATGTGCTGGCGAGAGACAGCTGAGAGTGCTTCCTGCTCCGGTCGCTCACTGCGACGGTAGTAGAAGACCGCAGCAGCTAGGATGCCGAGCAAACCGAGGGTGAGCCAGACAAAGAGCATCATGGCACTCGCGGCTCAGGGCGTTAGCTGCGTACGTGGCCGGAGCCGACGATCACGTACTTGTAGCTTGTTAATTCTACCAGACCGCACGGTCCTCTGGCATGCATTTTGTCGGTGCTGATTCCGATTTCTGCACCTAACCCTAGCTCATAACCATCGTGAAAGCGAGTGGAAGCGTTGACAAAGAGGGCGGCACTATCGATTTCGCTGGTGAAGCGTTTCGCCGTCGCCTCATTATTCGTGATGATGGCTTCGCTGTGCCCAGAACTGTAGCGCTGGATGTGGGTGATAGCTTCATCGATGTTGCGAACGACTTTGCACGAGAGGATGAGAGCGAGGTACTCGGTGGCATAGTCCATATCAGTGGCGAGCCTGGCCTTAGGTAGCAACTGCAAAGTGCGCGGACAGCCACGAACTTCCACCTGATGTTCTGCCAGAGCAGGGGCTGCGAGTGAGAAGAAGTCTGGTGCAATGCCATCATGAACGAGCAAAGTCTCCAGGGCATTGCAAACGCCGGGCCGCTGGCACTTCCCGTTGATGAGAATGTCGACAGCTATGTGCGGATCTGCCTGGCGATCCACATAAAGATGGCAAATGCCCTGGTAGTGTTTGAGGACGGGGACGTGAGATTCGGCCACCACCGTGCGGATCAACCCTTCACCACCACGGGGGATGACCAGGTCGATATGCTTCTCTTCTTTGAGCAGTCGGGTGACGATGGTACGGTCGGGGTCGGTGACGAGTTGCACGGCATGCTCAGGCAAGCCGGCATCCCGGCAAGCCAGGGTGATACACTCCATGAGTGCCGCATTGGAATGCGCCGCCTCTTTACCACCACGGAGGATGATGGCGTTGCCACTCTTGATGGCGAGGGCTGCAGCATCGATGGTGACATTAGGTCGCGATTCGTAGATGAAGAACAGCACCCCCAGTGGCACGCGAATCTTCTGAACGAGCAATCCGTTTGGCCGGGTGGTGGTGGAGATGACCTCACCGACTGGGTCACTGAGACTAATGAGGTTGCATAGGCTATTGCGAATATCGATCAGGCGTGCACGGTTGAGTGTGAGACGATCGATGAATGCGGGACTTTGGCCAGCAGACATCGCCGCCGCGACGTCTTGCTTGTTGGCAGCGAGAACGACGGATTCCTGCTGGATAAGGTGGTCAATCAGTTTCTGTAGCCAGGCATCCTTTCGACCCCGTTCAATTAAAGCGAGATCGCGGCTGGCAGCACGGGCTTGAAGGGCAAGGGGGTGGTGTATGGGTGGTGTCGACGATTCGCGCGCGCTGCTACGCACTTCCATGCACTCCTGTAGATAGTTTATCAATCGATGTTACACTCTGCGTCGTCTAAGTACCAGTGACCTTTTACGGAGCCGAACATGAAACGACGATTTGCCTTCGCTGCGGTGGCGTGTCTGGGATTGTTGCCACTGGCCGGGTTGTGGAGCCATGAAAGCAATACGCCTTCGAAGGAAGCCAAGAGCAAGATCACCGGTGTGACGGTGTATACTGCCAGCGCCCTCATCACCCGCGAGGTAGAGGTACCTGAAGGTACGGGTTTGCTGGAACTGATTGTTACACCACTGCCACCGCAAGTAGTGGATGGCACGCTCTATTCCGAAGCGAATGACGGAGTTCGAGTGCTGACGACGCGGTATCGCACCCGGGCCATCGAGACTGATGTCCGCGAAGGGGTCAAGAAGATCAATGAAGAGAAGAAGAAGCTGCTTATCACCCGGCAGGATCTGGAAGCGAAGCAGAAAGTCATTACCGAGAATATGGCACTTCTCTCGAAGCTCGAAGGGTTTACTTCTGCGACCATGCAGCACCTCAGCGAGAAGGGGCTACTCAGTTCCGAGCAGACTATCGCCCTGAGCAAATACATCATGGAGACCCGCGGTACCAAGTCGGATGACCTGACCAAGATCAAACAGCAACTGCAGAGCAACCAGGAAGCGGACCAGTTCCTTTCAAGGCAACTGAATGAGCTCTCCGCCGGGAACAACAATCGCACCGAACGGGATGCGATCATCACCATCAACAAAGCTAATAACGCAGCCAGTAAGATGCGGCTCAACTACCTGGTCAGCAATGCCAGTTGGTCGCCCCAGTACAAGTTCCGGGCGAACAAGGACAAGGACCCGGTGAATGTGGAGTATCTTGCGGCTATCCGCCAGCAGACGGGCGAAGAGTGGGGCAACGTAGCCATCACGCTGTCAACCGCTCAGCCGATGTTGAACGCAGCCCCGCCCGATCTGCGGGCTTTGACGATGACCGTGATGCCTGCCGGTCCTGGTGGTGGCGGTCGCGGGCAGGCTGGCGGTATGGGTGGCAAAGGTGTGACGCTTGCCTTTCAGAGTAACAGTGCCAATCCTGGCGGACAGTTCGGTGGCGGCCAACAAGGACTCAGCCAAGTCCCTTCGCAGCCCCCGATGCAAGGCAGCGAAGGCAACAACCTTGATGCCCTCAGCCAGGCCCGCGACAACCGCAACAAGGCCCAGCTGGAAGCACAAAAGAAGAACTACGCGGTGGCTAACGATTACTGGAATGAAGCAGCAGCGGCAGAGCAGCGTATGCAGCTGCTCACCACCAAGGAGGAAGAGAAGCAGATCGCCAGCAACGACATGTTCGGCGGAGCGAGCGAAGGTCCGACGGTGACCTACAAGTTGCCTGCAGGCATCTCCATTCCCTCTCGGCCTGATGAACAGGTGGTGGAAGTGACACGCCTCACGCTGCCACCTGATTATTACTACAAGGCTATTCCTGTGCTTACCAAGCACGTCTACCGTCTGGCTAATCTCGTTAACAAGAGCGAACTGGTGCTGCTGCCAGGCGAAGCGACCATGTACCAGGGGAGCGACTTCGTGGGTCGTACCCAGTTGCCGCTGGTGGCTATCGGCGAACGCTTTACGGTAGGCTTCGGAGTCGATCCGCAACTGCAGGCTACGCGCAAGCTGGTGGACAAGACCCGCAAGATGAAGGGGGCCAACCAGGAACTGCAGTACGATTACCGCATCCTCATCAGCAGCTATAAGACCGAGCCGGTGACGGTACAGGTTTGGGATCGCCTGCCGATGACCGAGACCGAGGTGATTAACATCAACGTCACCAAGACCACGCCGGAGCTTTGCAAGGATGCAATCTATGAACGGGACGAGCGATCGAAGAACCTGCTCCGCTGGGATGTGACCGTGGCCCCGAATACGTTCGGCGAGAAGGCCCAGGCGATTATGTACCAGTTCAAGATGGAGCTGGACAAGCAGTTACAGGTGGGGGCGATTACGAAGTAGTGCCTTTTAAGCTTCAATGTAATGAGTGGCGGGGTGAATCCCCGCCACTTCATGTAATACACTCGTTATTTGCATTGGCTGTGTTATTCTTCGCAAGAATAATTATGAAATGGCTGCACACCGAGGAGCATCCACATGAGTATGACCTACGAGCTTAAGCAAACCTCTGATGCAACCATTTGCAAGCTGTTGGATTCTCCAACACTCATCATGTCTTTCATCAGCAATCAACCACCGCGAGCTAAGTCATCGGGCTTTCTGGCGAGATGGTTCGGGAGTGGCAAATCCAAGAATGAAGAACCATCAGAGTATGGTTCGATCCACGAAGAAGGCTTGAGCTCGTCAAGTCTTGAGAAGGCTTGGCATGGGTTGCATTTCCTGTTCACGGGCACAGCCTGGGAAGGCGAAAAGCCAGCGAACTTTCTGGTTGCTGGCGGAACGGAAGTGGGTGCAGTCGACGTTGGGTACGGTCCAGCTAGAGCGTACACCTCGGGAGAGGTGGCGAGCATAGCGGCATTCCTGGAAACGATCGATGAAATGAAACTGCGTAGTAGATTTAATGGTGACAGAATGATGGAGTTGGAGATTTATCCCACAATCTGGGATAGATCTCAAGAAGAGGACGATACGCAGGGTTATCTGCTGGAGTACTTTGCTGAGCTCGTGAGTTTTGTGAATGCAACCTGTACGCGACGGTATGGCATGGTGACATACCTGGGGTGATCAGTTTCCTTTAGTTCGGCAATCAACATGACGAGGTGACCATTTCGAGGGGGGATAACTCCACCAGCTCGTTGCCAGGCTTCTTGCCATTCTCGCGCAGCCAGCGTTTGTATTGTTTGGGTGGGCGCAATTACTAATTAGGTATTGGTGTATGAGAGCAAATGCGGTGGGGGTAATCCCTTGCCGCTCCCGGTGAAGCAACTCCTGATACGTGATAAAGTTCATTGCCTGAAGATATCGAGTGCACAACAGTGCATGCTGTGCTAATGTGTTGTCAGTGGTGCTTGATCCTGCACGTGATCGTTGTCGCAATATCGTTCATGTTTGGCTCAAGTATCGGACAGAAGAATCGAGCATGTCATGAATTACACCTTTTACGCATTTCTCTTAAACGCCTTGATGCCATGCGGCCTGGGTGTGCTTGTTGCACAACAGGATGCTAAGTCTCGCATGATGCAGGATGCGCCATTGGATTTATTGCGAGATTCTGTCAGATTTCGGGAAGGTATGCTGGCCAGGGAATTGGAGTTGCAATCCAAAGGTGTCAGTTCAGAGATAAGTGTTGAATATGCGCGCATCCGGCTGGCAAAGGAACGCCATGATTTGGCCAATCAGGAGAAGAGATACGAGGCTGCGATTGAACAAACCAGATTCATTCTTGAGCTTCGCGCTAAACAGGAAAAACGTGTACTGCAATTGCGCGAGAACGGTCTTGCGTCTGAATACGAATTGATCGAAGCACAACGTCATCTGGCATGTGCACGTTATTTTCTGGCGATGGAAGAACGAAATGTTCAAGCTGTCACTGAACAACTTGAACGCATCGTAGACTTGTGCAAGAAGGAGCACCGTTACCTGGAAAAACTTCGTACCCAATCAGTTTCTTCCTGGGAGGTCAACCGTGCAGAGAACCGACTGGTTGCCGCTCAATATCTGCTGTCGAAGACAGTCAGTGGTACAGAAGAAGTGACCAAACAACTTCGCCGACAAGTTGAAATACATGAGAAAGAATGGAAAGAGGTGCAGGACTTAAAGCGTACTGGTGCGGCCATGATCTACGAGGTATACGGGACCCGTCTCAATCTTCTCAATGCGAAGCTACGCCTGGCCAACGTGGAGAATAACCCAGAAGCAATGGCCGAGCAATTACGTGCTTTGATTAAGCTTCATGATGAGACGTTGCCACGGTTCAAGGGAATGAATAACCCCGATTTTGAGCAACATCTTAAGGATTGGGTTAAATCAGAATTAGGTCGCGACAAATTACGACTAGCGAAATTACAAGCTGGTAATCCATATGTCGATGATTTGGCATCAGCAGAAATAGATACGTAGATTACACACCACGGCAATTTCCTAGTACCAGAAACGAATGTTAAATCGCAAGTGAATTCAAGTCCGACTCTATTCCGTCACCTTCCCCAACATCTCCAACGGAGACAACTCCAACAGCCCGTCGCCCGGCGTTTTGCCATTCTCTTGCAGCCAGCGTTTGTATTGATCGGAGAGGGCCTGGCGGACGGTGGCGGGGGAGTTGTCGCCTTCGCAGTTCTTCAGCGGCTCGAACTCCTCTGTACGGCTCACTTCCATAGCGACGACCCGCTCGGCGAGGGGGAGGGCGTCGAACACGAATCGCTCAAACTTGAAAGCGTTGGGCTTCTCGGGTTTGACGATACCGTTGGCAGGTGTCCAGTAGGGCACGACTTTGCGGGCGACGTGGTAGGGCAGGGTGATGTCGCCACGGCCCAGCTTCTGCAGAAAGGCGAGGGAGAAGAGGTGAATCGCCGGGCTGCCTGCCCATAGACGCAACTGACCATCACCATTTGTCTCTTCGGCCAGTGCCTTGGGCAACTCCGTGTACTCAATCATGCGACACCGGCCATCGAGCTGCACCAGGCAGCCCATGCGCTCGTGGGCATGCAGCTTGGATACCACCTTGAGCGACATCTCGGCATCGGCTGCCAGGTGATGCCCCAGGAAGACGGGATCGGCGATCTTGACTAGCGGGTTATCGACCTGGAAGTAGAAGCACTGTCGCACACCCTGCCGGGCAAGCGAATCGAGATGACCAGCTTCATGCAGAGCCTGGATCACGCCGCCGTGGCCATTGGGGCTGAGGGCGAGTTCGTGCTCGTTCTTCTTCAGTACCGCACCGGTGGCCATGTCGAGAGCAGGTAACATCCCCTGTGTGAAGAAGGTGACGCTTGCTGGTGACAGGCCGAAGTAGCGATGCTGTGCGAAGAAGTCGCGCGTCGCTGCATCGTTTTCTTCGCTGGTCATGATGAGCAAAGGCAGCCGGCACTGATACTTCCGCTGGAGTGCCAGCACCTTCTCGGCATGGATCTGGAACAGGCTGCGCTGGGTGACGGGGCCGATGGGGTAAGTGCCCTTGGGAGCATCGTGGCCCAGGCGTGTTCCCTGACCACCGGCTACCAGGATGACGGCAACGGTGTTCTTTCGCAGTGCTGCTTCCCCGCGTTCGCGTGCTACGGCTTCAGCTTGCCTTTCCGACGGCGTGCTGGGAATGCGGATGATGTCGGGCGACTGGCAATTGTCCAGTTGCAGCAACTGTTCAGGCTGCTGGGCAAGCTGAAAGAGTTGCTGAAGCTCGCTAACATCCAGGTCAGGCGGCATCACCTGCTCCTACTTCAATGAATGAAAGACGAGACCGGTCAGCAGCTTGGGATAGAAATAGGTCGACTTGGGAGGCATCTTCTCCAGCGACCCGGCAATGTCGGTCACGTGCTGCATAGTCGCCGGTGGCACCAGGCAGGCGAGGTTCGATTGCCCCAGCTTCTGGTCGTCGAACACTTCTTTCATCAGATGGACGTACTTGCAAGTTGCTTTGCCAGTGTCGGCGAGCAGCTTATCGAGCACTACGACATGGAGACGACTGACAGCGAGGCTCCGCCAGGCGGGGCTTTGCGATGGGGCGAGGCTGTCCATCAGTGCCTGAGCGTTGAAGTGGGCCAGCATCCATGTGTCGTCAGCGAGAGTGCCAAACCCGAGCACATCCTGACTGCCATCCATCTCGATGCGTTCCCACGTTTCCCGGCCTGCTTTCTCGCCCTGGCCAATGACTTCTACTTCGTAGTGAGGCTCCAGCTTGGTCTTCAGCTGGCTGGCAGTGAGGCCGGCGAAGCCTTGTACCAGCCGATGCGTGGGCAGGATCAGCAGGCCCGGGTCGCTCATGCCGACGAGGGCCATCAGCACGAAGTTAGCAGGATGGTCGTGAGGCAACTCGCCATCTTTCTTGATAAGTTCATCGCGGTAGCGGATGGCTGTTTCATAGCGGTGGTGCCCATCAGCGATGAAGACAGGCTTATCGCTCAGCAGTGTTCGGACTTCGCGAATGACAGAAGTATCCTGGACGTTCCAGACCTTGCTGACGACGCCGAGGTGATCATGGGCTTCCACCGGCAGGGTGCGAAGGATGTGGTTGTTCAGCAGGGTTTGCACAGCACATGCAGGGTCGGGATAGAGGCCAAAGACAGGGCTGAGATTGGCGTGGACAGCCTGCATCAGGCGGAAGCGATCTTCCTTGGGGCCCGAGAGAGTCTGCTCGTGTGGATAGACCTTGCCTTCGCCGAAGCGTTCGAGACGCAGGCGGACGAACACCCCCTGACGCGTGTAGGACTGTCCGTCTACTTCGTAGGTTTGATGCAGCACATAGAGGGCAGGCTGGGCTTCGCTACGCAGGACACGGTCGAGTTGCCATTGTTTCCAGAGAGTGCCAGCCCGGACGTATCTGTCATTGTCGCTATCGCCAGCTTCGGGCTTATTGAGTTCCAGTCGGATGATGTTGTAGGGATGTTGATCATACAGCTTCTGTTGCAAGGCAGCGTCGATGACATCGTAGGGCGGGGCAATCACGTCACTCAGGCTGCCGACGCGTCCGAGGTCGTAACGCAGCCCGGGAAAAGGTTCTATCATGGCCATCAGACGGTATCCTCAATGAATGGCAGTTATCATATGGCCGATGCAGTGGAAGTCTCTGCAAGGATCCAGCGCAACCTGGCTCGGGTGGAAGAGCGGATTCAGCGAGCATGCAACGACGCAGGCCGGCCCCGCAGCAGCGTGCAACTGCTGCCCATCACCAAGTATGTGGATGCAGTGACCACGGGCTGGCTGCATCAGTGCCTGCCCGTACCGCTGGGGGAGAGCCGGCCGCAGGTGATCTGGGAGAAGGCAGCTGTGCTGCCTCAGGTGGAGTGGCACCTGGTTGGCCATCTGCAACGCAACAAGGTGGCCCGCACGCTGCCGCTGGTCAGCATGATCCATTCAGTGGACAGCCAGCGGCTCTTGCAAGCCATCGATGAAGAGGCACGGAAGCTGAACAAGGTGCAGGTGGTGCTGCTGGAACTGCACCTGACGCATGAGGAGACCAAGAGCGGCTTCGGCAGGGACGAGTGGGATAAACTTCCTGAATATGTAGCACCGCTCAAGCATGTGCAAGTACAGGGGCTCATGGGGATGGCAGCGATGGAAGGCAGCCTGGACGAGGCCCGGCGGACCTTCGAGGAACTGCGAAGCCTGCGGGATAGCTGGCAAAGCCGGTTTTCCGCACCACATTCATTGCATCATCTCTCGATGGGCATGACACAGGACCTGGAACAGGCGATAGCGGCAGGGAGTACGATTGTGCGAGTGGGCTCGGCACTTTTTGAGGGTATTTCGTGATACGGTGAACAGGAAGCAAGGGTGCCATGAGACGTATGACTTGCTGCAGGAATGTTGCGCGGTTGTCATTTCATGGCGTACCAGCACGGATGAGATGAGTACATCACATCCGTGGCACAGCGGCCTTATGATCCTACCGGGCACCTGGCAGGGACAGCTATTTAAGAAAAGCAATTCTTGATATAAACGGAAATTGTTCATCATTGACTGTGGATAAATGCTTGGCAAACATAAGCCCAGAAGTTATATCGACCGACAGTACCCTGTACTCGTTGTAATACAAGCTTGATGTATACATTCGTATGCAACTCTTCTCCCCATCAAATACAGATACAGTAATCATGTAGTTATCGACAAGCACTTCTTCTATTATTGATGCTGACACTAAATAGCTCCCCATCTATCCAAAAGTGAAGTCGAAGCGGTCTTGCAGAAAACTGGCTTGTCGTTGTGTTGGTAGGTGCGACCCACACCAACACAAGCGAGCAAGCCATGGACGGCTATCTTCGCATTTCCACTGCCGAACGCAGAGACTTCTTCACTCTCTTCGCCACGCCTCTCCGCCACCGAGCGTCTGCGCTGGAATATTCTTCTGCTGCTCTCGGATGGGCACACTTGGAACCACATTGCCACGGTTCTCTATTGCAGTTCCGCCACCATCGCTCGATGGAAACGACGCTACCAGGAGCAAGGCAGGGACGGCATCGCTCCGATAGCCACCACCGTCATTCTCTATTGGTGGGTGGCTCGCATCATCACCTGGATTCAATCCTACACTCCCACTCACTTTGGCTATCTCCGCAGTCGATGGACCTGCTCTACGCTGGTGCTCCTGCTGGCCCGCGAATATCAGGTGAACGTCAGTCGCGAAACCGTGCGTCGCTACCTGCATCAAAGCGAGGTGGTTTGGCGACGACCTCGTCCCATCCTCCGACCGAAAGACCCCGACTACGACGCCAAAGTCCTGAAAATCAAGCGTTTGGTGAACACGCTGCCGGACGACGAGATCGCTCTCTTCCAGGACGAAGCCGAGATCTGCACCAGCCCCAAGATCGGTTCGATGTGGATGCCTCGAGGTCAACAGGCTACCGTCGAAACACCCGGCACCAATGAGAAGCAGCATCTCTTCGGATCGCTGGCGTGGGACACCTGCCGCCTGGTGACGACCTGGGCGAAGCGCCGAGACAGTGCAGCCTTCCTGGAACACCTCGATCACCTCCGTCATGTCTTTCGCTGTTATCGACGTATCCATGTCATTTGTGACAATGCCCGCTTCCACACTAGTCGGGCTGTGCAAAAGTATTTGAAGAACCATCCGAGAGTAATGATCCACTACTTACCCAAGTATGCTCCAGAGACCAACCCCATCGAACGAGTCTGGTGGCACCTGCACGACGAGATTACCAGGAACCACACCTGCCCCAACCTCGATTCGCTCCTCAATCTTGTTGACCGATGGCTATACCAGAATCAATACTGTCTGATTGAACCCACACTCTACGCTGTCGTGCCTCGTAAACTCAGGGCACTTTCGGTTGGGTAGGTAGCTATTTAGCTTAACAAAATCAGTGAAAGCAATGTAATCGTCGTAAATATCCGAATGCGTCTTCAAGGCATCAATTTTCTTGTTGTTTTGTGAGCCATGAAATACAGTAGTAAAATACTTAAACTCATCTTGTACAGAATACTCGTTCTTATCCGAAGCGTTTCCATTAATTATGTCTCTTGTAATGCGAGCAAATGCATCAGCTTGTTCCTTCACTAGTCGAGAGGAGATCATATTCATTCTCGCTGCAATACAAATAAATTGCTAGCATATACAAATATATACAGCATGAGCTCAAATCGTCAATCTTTCACTCCTAGAATCTGCCGGGTGTACGGGAGAATGATGAGGTTGGGGTGCCACGGATGTGATGTACTCATCACATCCGTGGCACCGGCGTTTACACGAGTTGCAGACTGGTGCGGATGGCGTCGAGGACGGCGATGTTGGTGGCTGTGTCGAAGCTGCTTGATTGGGCGAGGATCAGGTACGTGGCTTCTTTGGTTCGGAAGGCGCGGATGGTGCAACTGTTGACCGTGTCGATGCTGAAGAAGCTGATGTCGAAGCCTTTGGATGCGTGGCCTGCAAGTTTCTCGGTGGCTTCGTCAGCTTCCAATTCCGGGTAGTCCTGCTGCATGGCTTGCAGACTGGTTCGCAGGACTTCGTCCACCGGGGGACGTTCCGTGTAACTGCTGATGAGCAGGAAGGCGGTGCCGGGGCTCTGGACCGAGATGGTCCAGCCTTCGTCCGAGTCCTGCCGATCGAGCGGCCAGTTTTCGGGATACTGAAACCGCACTTCACCGTTGTCAAATGTTCCGGGCATGCACTCGTTGTATAAACAAGGCGATGCCCGTACAGCAAGACGCTATGACTCCAGCTCGCTTGGCAGCTTCACCGTGAAGATGGTGCCTTTGCCTGGCAGGCTTTCGACGCGGATGCGGCCGTGGTGTTGCTCGATGATCTGTCGGCAGACGCTGAGGCCCAGGCCGGTGCCGCCGCTGCCACCTTCATCGGGCCGCTTGGTGGTGTAGAAGGGCTCAAAGACCATGCGAAGCTTTTCGGTGGGTATGCCACAGCCATTGTCGGCAAACTTCACTTCGACGAAGCGGGTTTGAGGATTCTGGTAGATGTCAACCCGGAGGACGCCGCCGTTGGGCATGGCCTGCCGGGCATTGATGACGAGGTTAAGGAAGATCTGCTCGATCTGCCCGGGTACCACGGGAGCCTGGGGCCGACCCTGGAAGTGCTTTTCAATGGTAATGCGGTGCTGGCGGAGGTCCTTGTCGCAGAGCGTGAGGACTTCGTCGACGAGGGAGACAATGTCAGTCATCTCGCGGCGAGTGGAGTTCTTGCGAGCGAAGCCGAGCATGCTGCTGGTGATGGCAGCAGCCCGCTGTCCGGCTTTCAGCACTTTATCGAGTGCAGCCTTGCGGTCAGCCTCGTTATCTGCCTTGAGGCCGAGCTTGGCGTAGTTGATGATGGTGGTCAGCACGTTGTTGAATTCGTGCGTCACGCTGCTGGCGAGCGTACCCACACTGCTCATTTTCTGGGCCTGAAGTAATTGCTGGCGCAGGAGGTCGACCTCGGTGTGCCCGAGGACGGGGTCGGTTGCGGTCACAGGTGTCCCCCATTCAGCGGTCGTTGCGGATCGCCGCTAGGCTATACTATCGGACGGGGATGAAGCGTCACTTCATCGGAAGTAATGATCTGGCAAGACGTTGCGTCAATCGCGCGGCAATCCGGCGAGTCTGTGCAAACGAGTGGGAGTGCGGAAGATGGGAAACGCTTCTATTTTCTCACGCTGCCCCGTTGACCACCACCTGTTGCTCGGTTACGCTGCAGGTGATTGAACTTATGACCCAGTTTTCACGGATGACGGCACTTCTCCCACCTCCGACTGATCTGCTGCAACGCTGCCAGGCTGCGCTGGATTACCGATTCCAGCGACTGGACCTGTTGCGCTCTGCCTTAACGCATGCCTCCGGGGCCAATACCCGCTTGTCCTCCAACGAACGGCTGGAGTTTCTGGGTGATGCCGTGCTAGGGATGGTCGTCTGTGAGCAACTGTTTAACCGCTACAGTACTTTCTCCGAAGGGGAGATGACACGGATCAAGTCGGCCGTGGTCAGCCGTCGGACCTGTGCCGCCATCAGCAAGCAACTGCGGCTCAGTGAATTCCTGATGCTCGGAAAGGGGATGCAAACCGACATTCCCGACAATGTGCTGGCTGATGTATTTGAGTCGCTCATTGCAGCCATCTACCTGGATGGTGGATACGCATCTGCCCAGCAGTTTATCCTCAAGCACCTGTCGAAGGAGATCGACACTGTTGCCCTGAGTGCGACGGCGGAGAATCACAAGTCTGCTTTGCAGCAATGGAGCCAGCGTGAGACGGGGGAATCTCCTACGTATGTGTTGCTCGATGAGAAAGGCCCGGAGCACAGCAAGTGCTTCAAGGTAGCGGCCTGTATTGGTCAACGCCACTATGCAGCAGCATGGGGCAAGACCAAGAAAGATGCGGAGCAGAAAGCGGCACTGAACGCGCTTTCCGCGCTCCACGGGGAAGCGCTTCCGTATCCTAGTGATTGATGACGAATTACCCGGTACGCTGTTACGGTGAAGATTGCAAGAACCTGGCCGAGTACAAGATCGCTGCCCGTTGGAGTCACGGTGCCAGCAGCGAGCTGAAAACCTATGCGCTGGCGTGTGAAGCCTGCCTGCCACAGTTGTTTGCGAGCAGCCGGGCCAGGCAGAAGCTGGCGCGTACACTGCCCGGCGAACTGGGCGAGGAACCGGGCATTTATATTCCTATTGGTGGCTGGGGTGACCGGGAGATGGTGCGGGCGATTGAGCGTGAAGCGGACCTCCTGGAGAGACAGGCACCTACCACATGATGCGCTGGCTGTTGCGACTATTACAGGACCAGGTTCTACTCCTGGTGATCCTCTGCGTCATTGGTTTCTTCATCCCCTGGGATGAGGTGCTTGTGTATGGAGAGGAATTGCTCGACTGGTCCAGGGCTAAAGTAGATAAGCACCCGGTACGAATGGTTTTGCTGTATGTGGTCAGTTTCATTGTGCTTACAGCTGCGTCGGTGCCCGGGCCGACAGCCCTGCTGCTCGCCGTGCTGGGTGGCTGGCTCTTTGGCTGGTGGGCCATTCTGCTTTCCAGCCTCTGCAGCAGCACCGGTGCCAGTCTGGCGTTTCTGAGCAGCCGGTACTGGATGCAGGATGCGAGCCTGTTCCGCTACTTTCCCAAGCTGCAGCAGTTTAACGAGAAGCCAGGCTGGCTGATGCTGCTCTCGCTGCGGATGAACCCGCTGATTCCGTACTTTCTGGAAAACTTGTATTTTGGCCGCACGCAGATGCCCCTGTGGCAATTCTGGCTCGTGACGCTGGTGGGCATGTTGCCGCTGACCACGCTCTATGTGACGACGGGAGCGGAGCTGGCCCGGGTGGAATCCTATCACGGGTTGATCAACTGGCGGGTGGTGAGTTGCTTTGTTGCCATGTCGCTGGTGCCTCTGGTGGCATATGTAGTGCAACGGAGGCGAGAGGGTGGGGCGTGTTGATCCCGAAGGGATCACTGTGGATAGCCGGTGGTATGGCTTCGCTCAACCACCGGCTACCAGTTTGGACCCCTTATGCTCCCCTGGGTGGTTACTTCATACTGCGTTCCAGTTCGGTGAGTTTGCGATCCAGTTCAGCCAGGGTCTGACGATGCTGTTTCGCTTTGCCCCTGCTTTCGTCGATCTCCTGTTCCTGCTTGTCGAACTTGTCGAGGTAGCGTTTGTAAAGAGGAGCATCCTTGGGCAGGTCTTTCATGTTCGCTCGCAGACGGGTTTGCTCCTGGTCAATCTCCTTGAGCCGTTCATCCATCGTGCCAAGTTCCAGTGCTACCTGAGATTTACGGGTTTGCAGTTCCAGTGCCTGTTCCAGCGTTGCTTTCAGCCCTGCGGGCAACTCGTAACTGGTGAGGAATGCCTGGAGTTCCGCAGCGCTGACCCGACCCAGTTTGGAAGTGGTTAATGTTGCCTTCTCCTGATGCACATCCACGTTGATGGTGGACTTGCCCTGAAGGGCCACGGGAATCATCAGCGTATCGCCTTCCCATTTAGCATTGGCCGGCAGTTGTGGTACTGACCAGGTGTAGTCGATGCTGTGGTAGAGGTTCCCTGTCCAGCCTTTCTCCTGTGCCTGTAGCGTATAACGATACCGGCGTTGCTGTTTGTTTGAAATGACCAGGTAGCCGGCGCTCGTGGTTACCTTGCCAGGTACTACAGGCAGTTCTTCCAGATCGACCAGTGCCTGGCCCAGCGATTCGACGGTAATCGCATTGCGGGTGGGTGAGTCGCTGCAAGCCCGACGGAAACTCGTCGTGACGTTGAAGGTTCCCCGCTGGGCGGGTTTTACTTCCGTCAGGAAACGCCAATAGTGTTCATCTCCTTCCGGGCTGTCGCCAGGTTGAAGCAGCGTGCTCTTTTCGTCGCGTCGTTGTTCCAGTATCACGCGTCGTCCATCCTTGTTGCGGTTGTGAAGTTCATACATGCGCGAAGTTTCTTCTGACACACTGGCACGGAAGCCTCGCAGAGAGCCATAGCGAATTTCAACATCAGCAGGTTGTACCGTGTTGCGTGGCGGCAGGGTATTGATGCTGAGTCCAGCATCGACGCCGTACGTGACGAACGTTTTGGCCCCGATGGCAACTTCGGGCAACTGGGCTTCACCGACGAACTGACGGTTCTCAAAGAGGGAGATAGGGCCGGCAGCGAGCAGCGTGCTGGATTCGTTTCGCAGACGCAGCGCCAGCAGAGCTTTGGCCTTGGCGTCGTCTGCCTGGTAGAAACTGAGCCGTTCCACGGGAATGGCCATTTGCAGCATCGGTACCATGGTTGTCTTACCTTGCTGGAGGGAGACTGGCTCGGCGATGATGTATTCGAAATAGGAGCCGACGGGCGCAGCTTGCCTTGCTGCATCCTGCTCGGCGGAACTACTTTCGGGGGAGTGGGTCTCCCGTGGCATCCGGTTGCCACCACCTCCCATGCCCCCACCTAATCCACCACCACCAAACCCGCCCCCACCCAGACCTCCGCCACCCAGGGCACCTCCACCCAGACCACCCATGCCATGGCCACCTGCACCGCGAGTCAGTTCCACCTCTTTGCCCAGATCAGGCAGGCTGGCGACAGGTCCGCTATGTCGATCGAAGAGTGCCTGGTATCCACGAGGCAGGAAGGGTTTGTAGCTGGGTACCATGGCTTCAGGGCGAGTGGGTTGCAGCGTGGTGTGCAAATCCATGCGGAAGGAGACGGGCTGACCCGCAACCAGCTTCAGCTTGATCTGCTGCCAGTCTTCGTCGCTGGTGTTTTCGACGATGGCCCAGCCTTGCAGTTGTGCCTGATTGTTGGGATCAAGCATGAGGCGGTAACAGGTCTTCCACAGAGGTTGTTCACGCAGGTAACCGATGCGAATGCGACGCTGACCCTCGCCAGTGACGTGCAAGCGGACGGAGGTGAGCTGATTGCCAAGTGCTTCAAAGGGCCGTTGGACTTTGGAGAGTGCCTGGCGGATGCGCTGTTCCAGAGCTGCATCGAGCAGCTTCACCTGGCGAATCTGTTCCAGCTTGATGGTGACGTAGCCTTGGCTGGTAAGCAACTGCAGTCGCGAAGACGGCGGAGCAGCGGGGACAGATCGCGACAACACGCTGGGATTCTCGGCGGTGTTCTTCACCGGCATTGTGGTCTCTCGCTGCTGGAACCCGAGACCACCGCCGGATGGTGTGCTCGACGGTATCTGGATCACCTCTACTTGTCGTGGAGGCGGTGGGGTTTCCAGGCTCAGCACCATACCGGTTACCGGGGCAGGGACTGCAGCAGCAGCAGATGGTGGATCGAGTGTAACTTCCACCTGGGTGCCTCGGGCGAGTAGAAGTATCTCCTGCCAGCCGGGATTGTTCTCGAGGAAGTTCTCCAGGCCTGCGCTGGCGGAGTCGGGGTCGCTGGGGCTGGCGAGAGTGACGGTGCCTGCTTTGCCACCGTCCAGGTCCTGCACGGTCAGGCTTTTGAGCAGATCGTTGACTTCGCCAAGTCTGCAGGTGATTTCGATATCGGAGCCGCCGGGAAGGGTGCCTTCCCGTTCAAAGTATCCGACGCCATTGGTATAAAGGACGGCCTGGGTGACAGGGAGTGATCTGGTGTTGGTCACTGCCTTGGGTGGAGCGGACTGGGCAATAATCGGTAGGTTTGGGTTGGACCAGGCCATCGAGCCGGCAACGGAGAACGCTAACAAGCCGAGCGCACCGCCTGCGAGGAGACGTTTCATCCTGCACCTCATTGTCAGTTCCCGGAAGAGATGAGAGCCAGCCGATGGGGAACCACCATGCAGCAGGCCAGTGAGACGCGGTGCAAGACGTGAAAACTCACCGCGTCAGTGTTGTGGGTGCATGGTAGCAGGGGGGAAAGCGGGGTGCTAGGGGAAAATGGGCTTGTACTTTAAAACCCATCGCTCTTGTTGTAAGGATGTCGCTCGTTGAACATCTCACTGGGAGTGCCTGCGTATTTCTCGCTTGTCCGATTCACCTGATTCAAGGAATGTTCTCTATGTCTACGGGCTCACCGCCGTTCCAGGTAACCAAGGGATTTAGTCGCACGAGATCGTTAGGTTTGAGCCATCTGGAGTGTGGGGTTCCGTCAGCCGTTATGAATTGATAATTCTGACTTGATCGCGGGGGCGTAAGTAATTGTGCAATCCAGCCTGGTGCCTCAGTGCTTACTGGGCCCAGGCCAATGGGGCGGTCAGCTACGAATGTCATGTCTTCAGGCTTGGTCCAGGGGACAGCATGATTGGCAAAGCCAAGAAGGATAGTCGTCGCCAATCCGTCTGCAAATCTGATGTCAGAGAGTGTTCGTTTTGCTCCCCGCTCAAACACTGCACCCGGACCTGTAATCAACTGCAGGCGTGTATAGCCATGCTGTGTCCAGTTACCATAGGACGGTGTTTGATACACTTTTGGGATATCATGCAGCAGAGCTAGATTATGCTCACTATTCCAGGGTTCATTCAGGCGAAATCTCTGATACAGCTTCTCTTCACCGAGATAGGGCAGTAGATGCACCCGCCAACTGAGTAGTGGCTGTTGAGACACCGAATAGATTGCAATCTTGGGAAGTGAGCCTTCTTTCATATCATGCTGCTTCATTGCGCTCGCAATGTCTTTCATGCGCGACATCACCTGCATCTTGACGTTGCCACTCACTAGTAAATCACTGAGCTGGCAAAAAGTAATGAATAGACAGAACCCCAGTATACACATCATCCCTGTGGTAAAGACGATCTTAGAGATGCGGCTTGCCACACTCCAAGGCTGCCTCCAGTCTATCTTGGCTTGCCAGATAAGCATGCCAGCCCAGCCGGTGAGGAATAATACTTCAACTCCGGCAATGAGATTGATGCAGGTAACAGCCAGGATGATGGCGAAGTATGCAAGCCAGGCGCGAGAATTGCGGGACATGGTTTTATCCTATGCAGGATGAGCCACGTTCATTCGCTTCAGCTGCAAAACCGCCAAAAGCACGCACTAGAGCGCTTGTGGAAAATGATGATGTGCAACAAGAGCGGCGGGGTTTATCCCTGCCGCTCTTTCTGATGGATTGAGGCAATGGGCCTCATTCCCCCAGCCACCAGCGTTTCCTGGGTTCAGCGTACTTGAGTCCGAACTGTTTGGTGGCGACGGTGGTGACGGCGTTGGCTGCTTCTTCGGGCGAATCGGTCACCAGGATCCGGTCGTAATCTCCCTGGCTGATCGTCCGTGCGGCGACCATGGCTTTGATGCAGTCCATCAGGGGTTGCCAATAGTCTTTGCCGACCAGCACCAGGGGGAAGTTGCTGATCTTGCCAGTCTGTATCAGCGTGGCTGTTTCGAAGAGTTCATCGAGTGTGCCGAAGCCGCCGGGAAGGATGATGAAGGCATAGGAATACTTCACCAGCATCACTTTGCGGACGAAGAAGTATTTGAACTCGATGAACTTATCGAGGTAGGGATTGGGCTTCTGTTCCTGAGGCAGGACGATGTTGCAGCCGACGGAACGTCCGCCGACATCCTTGGCCCCGCGGTTGGCGGCTTCCATGATACCGGGGCCACCGCCGGTCATGACGGTGAAGCCTGCCCGGGCGATGTACTGACCTACCTCGCGAGCCAGACCGTAGTAGTTGTGGTCTTCATGGAACCGGGCGGAGCCGAAGACGGTGACACAGGGGCCGACGAAGTGCAGGCTGCGGAAGCCGCGGATGAATTCCCAGAAGATGCGGCAGGCCCGGAAGAATTCGGTGCTGCGTCTCTGGGGGCCTTCGAGAAACCGAGTCACCTCGGGTCCCCCGCAGTGTTTGCCCCAGCCATTGCCATTGCCATTCGGTTTTGCAGGAGGGATATTGGAGGTGCTCGGCACCAGGGCGGCTGTCATGATCACTACTGACTCCTCAGACTCGAGTGTAATGTCTTCGCTTTTCCCGGCCAACTTGTCGAGATGACTTTTCCCTGTTGTACAGGTTGACTCGCAACTGAACTTGACGAGAGTAACTGAATGTAGTCATGGAACCGTCATATGCCCAGTCTCTTCGATGATGAACCGCCCATGAAGAAGCCTGCGAAACAGCCCGCTGCAGCGGCACCGCTGGCGGAGCGTTTGCGGCCTCGCACCTGGGCTGACTTCCAGGCGGATGAGTCGTTCGACCGCACGCTCCTTCAGCAACTGCAATCGGGAAAAGGGCGCCCGCCATCGCTGGTCCTGTGGGGGCCGCCGGGAACGGGGAAGACGACGTTTGCCAAGCTCATTGGCGTCACCTTTGCGATGGAGTTCGTCGAGTTCTCCGCTGTGCTCGGCGGGGTGCAGGAGATTCGGGCCATCGTGGCGGAGGCCCAGAAGCGCAAGGAGCCTACGCTTTTATTCGTCGATGAGATTCACCGCTTCAACAAGTCGCAGCAGGATGCCTTCCTGCCCCATGTGGAAGCGGGGACGGTGGTGCTGATCGGGGCGACCACGGAGAATCCCTCATTTGCCCTGAACGGGGCATTGCTGTCGCGCATGCGGGTGGTGGTCTTTCCGTCGCTTGCCCCCGAGGCTCAGCAGGCATTGATGCTGCGTGCTGAAGCGTTACTTGGTCTGAAACTGGAGCCGGAGGCCCGGCAGCTCTTTGTCCAGCTGGCGGGTGGTGATGCCCGCAGGCTGCTCAACTGGTGTGAAGCATTTCACCATGCGCGCGGTGCGAGTGACAAGCCTGCGTCTAAGGATGAAGTCAGCCGATACCTCAAGAATGCCCAGGCTCCACTATATGACAAGTCTGGCGAGCAACACTTCGACACCATTTCGGCCTTCATCAAGAGCCTGCGCGGATCTGACCCCGATGCAGCACTCTTCTACGGCTTCCGTATGCTCGAAGCAGGAGAAGACCCTCGGTTCATTCTCCGCCGCATGATGATCTTTGCCAGCGAAGACATTGGTAACGCAGATCCTCATGCCTTGCCCCTGGCGGTGGCGACCGCGGATGCGTTTGATCGCCTGGGCTTGCCAGAGGGCAAGATACCAATTGCCCAGTGCATTACCTACCTGGCCTGTGCCGCCAAGTCAAACCGCAGCTACCTGGCGATGAAAGCAGCCAGCGACGCCAGCAGGCAGCAGCCACAGATCACCATCCCGCTGCATCTGCGGAACGCTCCGACCGGGTTGATGAAGACACTGGGCTATGGTGCGGAGTACCAGTATCCCCATGATCATCCGGAAGGGTATGTGACGGGGGTGAAGTATCTGCCAGAGG
This sequence comes from Gemmatales bacterium, assembly GCA_046350055.1. GTDB lineage: Bacteria > Planctomycetota > Planctomycetia > Gemmatales > HRBIN36 > JAEUIE01. Next base: position 4,108,853 of record JAXMBC010000001.1, read on the forward strand.
AACTGGGTAAGGTGAAGTTCTACGAGCCGAGTAACATGGGGGCCGAGAAGGAGATCGCCGAGCGGATGGCGAAACGGCGTGGGGGGAAAGCTGGTTGAAGTAGCTGAATGAACTGTGGTAGGATGGTGCTGCAGAAGTCGTCATCAAAGATAACTATGTAGATTTGCAACAGCGCAAGGGAGCAGTTCATGGGTGCTTGGGGACATCGTGCATTCGACAATGACACGGCCAATGACTGGGCATACGACCTCAAAGAGGTAAGCGATTTATCGCTAGTGGAATCTGCCTTCGTCGAACTCGAAGTGGTTGGTGAGGATTATTTGGACCAGGACATCGCGTGCAACGCACTCGGTGCTTGCGAGGTTCTTGCTCGATTGCAGGGGCAGTCTGGCTACACGAATGCATACACCGAAGAGGTTGATCAGTGGGTCGCGGCACACAAGATCACGCCCTCCGCGGCGCTACTTAAACGAGCGTCGGCAGCTATTGATCGCATTATGGGCGCCAACTCGGAACTCCATGAGTTGTGGTACGAGGGCGATGAAGGCGACACTTGGCGTAAGTCGGTCGAAGATCTCCGTCTGCGAATAAAGGCATAACAAGTCGCAGCGCTCGGTGTCACAGTCACGTAGACTCGACTTGACTATGTCGGAACCTTGGAGCAGTTCGGCATTGCAAGGGTAAATGCACCCAAGCTATGGCACTCGTCACGGCTAGCTCCATGCACTATTCAGCTTTCGCTTGCAACACCGCAAGTAACTTCTGTAGCGACGCTCGCACCGATTCCAGCGTGTATGGGTCATCGGGATGCGGGGGGCTGCCTTCCCTTTCGAAGTAGGGCCGTTCACCGAAGATTCGTCCCCATTCAATGTCCGCGTCGGTCACTACATCTTTCAGGCGATTATCTGATGCGAGCACGTGTCGCAAGGCATCTGCGAGGAATGCCAGTGGTTCGTGGTGCCTGGTCTGCAGCTGTTCAGCAGACTTGAGTCGCCGCAGCAGTACCGTCTGTAACGCCCCACCCGAATCGGAGAGATGAGCTTTGAGGAACTCTTCCATCGCTGCGGTGGCCTGCTGCATTCCGCTGATGGGGGAGACGCCATTCATGGCACCGGGCCCAGCCATGCGGCCGATGGCTTCGCCCAGGCTGAACTTGCGGCCCGCACGGATCTCCCGCTCCAATGCGGCATCCGCCTCGGAAAGGTGTTGCTCCTCCTTCTCCTTCATGGGGTCATCCTTATTAGCAGTGACTTCAAATCGAGATGATGCGGTTCCGGATGGCGTACTGCACCAGTTCGGAATTGGTTTCGATCTTGAGGTCCTTCATCATGCTGTACTTGTGGAAAGCCACGGTACGCGGCGTGATCTTGAGGAGTCGGGCCACTTCCTTCATGGAGCGACCTTCAGCCAGCAGTTGCAGTACCTCCCGCTGCCTGGTGCTGAGTTCAAACTTGGCGGAGGAGTTGCCTGGCTTCTGGAGATTGACACCTGCCAGTTCCTTGGCGAATAGCGAGGTGACGTAGGTGCGTCCCTGGTAAACCTCCTTGATGGCATGCAGCAATTCGGTGGTGGCGGAGTTCTTGAGTAGATAGCCCGAGGCTCCGATTCGAAACGCCTCCACCATCATGTCGGGGTCTTCGTTCATGGTCAGGAAGATGATCTTCACGCCTGGCATTTTTTCACGGAGCTGGCAGGCTGTATCCAGGCCATTGAGCTTGGGCATCGCAATATCGAGGACCACAATGTCCGGGGACAGTTTGGGCGCCAGGAGGAGCACTTCTCTGCCATCGCCGACAGTCCCTACCACTTCGCAATGGGGTTCGAGCAACTTAGTGAACGCTTCACAGAGCAGGCGATGGTCATCAGCCAGGAGTACGCGAGGGGGACGCATGAGGTAGCTCGATTAGAGTCCATGTGGGGTAAGGATGGCAGGTTCCGCAACAGGATCGAGGTGTTCGGAGGCAACGGATACCGCCTGCTGGGAATGAGGCACTCGCACGGTGATGATGGTACCTTTGCCCAGTTGCGAATCCACCTGCATTGTCCCATTGACCAGTCTGAGCCTCTCCCGCATGCTGCACAAGCCCAGACCGGAGAAATCCACGTCGTTCTGAGGGGCAAAGCCTTTGCCGTTGTCGCTGATCATCAACTGCAGCGTGTCTTCTTCCTCGGACAGCTTGACCACGATCTCGTCTGCTTCGCTATGCTTGAGGGCATTCCGCAGTGATTCCTGGGCAATGCGGTACAGGCACAGCGCTACGGGATGCGGGATCGTTTTAGAAATTCCTTCTGCCAAGCATTCAATGACTGTTTCATGAGCGATGCTCAAGTCCCTGGCTAATGCACGCAGCGAGGTGACGAGGCCCAGTTGCTCCACCTTGGCCGGGTGCAGGTGATGGGAAAGGTCATGGACGAATGTCGAAAGCTGCTTGACCTGGGACGAGAGGTGCGTGAGGTTCTGGCCCAGTTCGTCCCTGGTTTCGGGAGGCTTCTTTCCCAGGAGATCCAGTTCGACCGCAAGCAGCGCCAAGTTCTGGTTCAGGTCGTCGTGCAATTCGCGGGCAATGTGCCGTCGTTCTGATTCCTGTGCCTGGATCAGCTTGCCTGTCAAGCCGATCAGTTCTTTCTGGTTCTGGGAGTTCTGTTCTTCGGCAGCTTTCCGTTCGGTAATATCGACGATGGTCGCCAGTATGCGGACAGGGGTTTCGGACAGAATGGGGTTCAGGCCGATTTCCACGGGGAATTCTGTGCCATCTTTCCTGCGGCCGTGGAGTTCCCGGCCGATCCCCATGGGCCGACTGCCGGGGGATTTCATGTATTCACTGCGCAGCAATGGGTGACTGTTCCGAAAACGCTCCGGCACGAGGATTTCCATGGAGGAGCCAATCAATTCCGAAGAGGTATAGCCAAACAGTTTCTCCATCTGGGCATTGGCCAGGAGTATCTTGCCGTCGTGGCCGATCAGGACCATGCCATTGGGAGCGGACTCCACGGAGAGACGAAAGAGACGTTCTGCTTTCTGCCGATTCGTCATTTGCAGAACCAGGCCGATGATCAGCAGGGCTTCCGCAATACAGAGCGACGCAGCCAGGAGCACATGCCACTTGTATTTCTCCCAGAAGTCTGTTTCCGCGAACCTGATCTCTGTGTCAGCGGGCAGGTTCACTTCGCGAATCCCCCATTTGGCGAGCATCCTTGCATCCACGACGAAGTGGTTCAGAGAAGTTGCTGGCAGGGTGACATCGGCTGGCTTCTTCCCACGGAGGATCTGTAATGTGATGAAAGCAGCATTTCTGGCCTCCTGTTCAAACTCCATCAACTGCCCACCGACGATGCCACGCCCCATGTAGGTGCCGACATGGCCGTAGATCGGCACACTAGACCTTGGTGCAATCATTTCCACAACATCAGCCGATGAGAAACTGGTTCCTTTACCGTCTCGCAGCATGTGCAGAAAGTAGATCATGCTGTTGGGTGGCAGCGTGCTGACGAACTGCTGCAGCTCTTGCACCGAGAACTCATTGTGAAAGCTGAAGGTGAGTTTCTGTGCATACCGTGCGAAGATGCTGCGTGCCTGGTTCAGCCAGTACTGGTCGTAGTCTGAATTGCCTGCGATCACATACACTTTGTTGAGACCCGGATGAAGCTTCATAGCCAGGTTCAGGGTCGGTTCCAAGGCAAAGTTCATGGGGTAACCAATGATGTCGCGATCTATCTGTCGCGCATCTATTTCATGTTTTTCAATGGCTCCATAGATGACGGGTACACCGGGAAAGATGGTGGAGCGGTGCTTCAGGACGAAATCCAGTGCTGGTGCCAGGGCCACCACAACTGCATCCAGTTTCTGGGTGGCGTATTTAGAACGGAGGAACAGTGCCAACTGCTGCTGATAGGCCTCTTCGGGGAAGCGAGAGACATCGAGAAACTCATTGAAAATCTCAATGGACGCGTTCTCGTCACGGAGCGCTGTCCGGAGTTCTCGATCAAAGACCAGAATGCCCGGGCGACCATCGCTATCGGGATAGAAGACCAGCACCTTCTTATTCGATTTTTCATCCAGGGCAGCGAGAGGCGAGACACCCAGCAACGCCAGGAGCAGTGGGATCATCCATTTTGTTAGCGTGGTAAGTTTCATTACTGAAGAAGAAGCACGAGTCCCGCCATACAGCCAGCATCGCGACTGATTCTAACCGGAAATGCAGGGGATTCCACCTTGGAAGCGACAATTGCCCTGCTTTCACCTTATGGGCGGGAATTCCGGATAACACTGTAACTTTTACCAGTCGCACTATTGCGCCAGCGGGCTAGATCAATCATGTAATTGAGCAGGTGTTCCCAACTGAGCTTCTTATGAACAGTTTGACTGTCAATTCATCAGAAGCGCCGAAGCTAAGAGATATCTGGGCTCTCTTTTTAACGAGCGGCATTGCCATGATTGTTCTGGCAGTGCTGCTGGAGAGCATCTCGCTGATGTCCACGCTTTCCATGATATTACGATTCGGGTTGCTTCTGGCAGTGGGCGCTGTTGTTCAGATCTGCAGTGCGTTATGGGCCAGGCACTCGCAAAGCTTCATTCTGCATCTACTTCCCGGCATCATTTACCTGATCGTAGGGATCCTGCTTCTGGATCAGTCACAGCAGGCCGTTGCCAGTGTGACCTTGCTTTGTTCAGCCAGTCTGATGGTGAATGGTGTGTTCAGAATCATCGTGGCAATGACGAATCGAGTGGATCATTCGAAGTGGGTGTGGATAACCGGCTCGATCTCACTGTTGCTGGGCGTCAGCATCTGGTGGCAATGGCCTGTTATGGGTCTCTGGGCCATTGGTGCATGCCTGGGCATTGAGATGCTGATCTGCGGTTGGGACTGGATCTGGCTGGGTCTGACTGTTCGTAAACTGAACCCAGTCGCCAGATGACCGGAGTTGACGATGAAGGTAGGGATTGTCGGAACAGGCTATGTCGGTGCGACAGCCGGCTACGCCATGGTCATGAGCGGTGTTGGCCGGGAAATCGTCCTGGTTGACAGGAATCATGATCGAGCCGTGGCTGAGGCGGATGATATTCGACATGCCGTGCCTTTTGCGTATCCCTTAAACATCAATGCAGGCCATTATCCTGACCTGGCGGGCAGCAAGGTTGTCGTGATCTGTGCAGGGGTGAATCAGAAGCCTGGTGAAACACGATTACAATTGCTGCAACGGAATGCCAGCGTGTTTGAAGATGTCGTTCCACAAGTCATCAGGATTGCCCCGGAAGCAGTGCTGGTGGTAGCCACGAATCCGGTAGATGTGATGACCCACAGGACGGCGCGTATTGCCGCCAGGCATGGGATTCCATCGAACCGGGTAGTAGGATCAGGGACGACGCTGGATACGGCACGATTTCGCAGTCTGGTGGGGACGCACTGTGGTGTGGATGCAAAGCATGTTCATGCCTATGTCCTGGGTGAGCATGGGGATTCCGAAGTACTCACATGGTCGCTGGCCACTATCGGGGGCATGCCGCTCAAGGCTTTTGCCCAGATGAGGAAAATCGAATTACCGGAGGAACTGCGTCGTCAGATCGATCAGAAAGTGCGCCGTGCAGCCTACACCATCATTCAGGGTAAAGGTGCGACCTACTATGGCATCGGAAGCGCCCTGGCTCGCATCGTGGATGTGATACTCCATGACCAGCGAGCGGTGATGACTGTCTGCACGCCTTCCATCGAGGTGGAGGGAATCAAAGAAGTGACGCTTTCGCTACCCCGTCTGCTGGGTGGCCAGGGAATTGTTGACACGTTTCCCGTTCAACTATCGGACGAAGAAACAGTACAACTCAGGAAGAGCGCACAGATTATCCGAATCGCGCTGGATGAGCTTGCAGTTCAATGAGTCATCAGGAACATGCCATGATCAAGAGAATCGGAATCGTGACAGGTGGTGGAGATTGTCCGGGGCTGAATGCTGTCATACGAGCCGTTGTCAAGGCTGCTGATCGCCATGGCTGGGAATCGGTAGGGATACTGGGCGGCTATGAAGGGCTGTTACCACCTTGTAAGACGTTGAAGCTGGACTACCGCGCGCTGGATGGTCTGCTGACGCGGGGAGGTACCATCCTGGGGACGGCCAACCGCGGCAAGTTCTCGGCTAAGGTGGGGCATGGGGACAGCCGCGCACTGCCCAGGGAACTGATGGACGAGGTGAAGGCTGGAATGGAGGCCCTGAAACTGGATGCGCTGGTTTCCATAGGCGGTGATGGTTCGCTCAGCATAGCCCAGCAGATGTTCGAACATGGCATACCGATTGTTGGTGTTCCCAAGACAATCGACAACGATCTCCAGGGTACGATGATGACGTTCGGTTTTGATTCCGCCGTCGCCTGTGCAACCGAAGCGCTGGATCGTCTGCATTCGACTGCGGAAAGTCACAACCGGATCATGATACTGGAAGTGATGGGCCGCTACGCCGGCTGGATTGCCCTCTTTGCTGGAATTGCCGGCGGGGCTGATGTGATTCTGATTCCAGAGGTTCCTTTCCACTATGAGAGTGCGTGTGCCAAAATACAAGACCGGGAGAAACACAACAAACGCTTTACCATGGTGATTGTTGCGGAAGGAGCCAGGCCGCAGGATGGCCAGTTCGTTTCACAAGGCGAAGGTCAGGGAGACCGGGAAGCCAGGCTCGGAGGCATTGGTAACGTGATCGCAGCTGAGCTGGAGAAACGCACCGGGAAGGAAGCTCGTGTCTGTGTGCTGGGGCATCTTCAGCGAGGTGGAACCCCGACAGCTTTTGACCGTGCACTATGCAGCATCTTCGGAACTGAAGCTGTCGAACTGCTGGCACGCGGTGAGTTTGGCAAGATGGTTGCGTTTCTGGGCTCGCAGGTTGCAGCCATTGATATCAAGGAAGCGGTGAGCAAATTAAAAACAGTCAACCCGGAAGGGAGCCTGATGAAAACGGCCCGTGCCTTGGGCATCTGTCTGGGTGACTGATCTGCAGTCTTGAGGTCGAGCCTTGGAATCAATGCAGCTGGTGATGAAAATCCTGATTCTGGTATTCGTGGTCTCCAGTATGGCCGCACTGGGGATGACGCTGCGTTTGAGTGAGTTAGTGAAGCCTCTACTGCAACTCAGGCTCGTACTTGTTACGCTTGCCGTCAATTTCCTTGTCTCTCCGGGCATCGCGTATCTGTTAACCAGTCTGATGCCGGTGAATACTTCGTATGAAACGGGACTGTTGCTATTGAGTGCAGCAGCAGGTGCTCCATTTATGCCCAAGCTAGTGGAAGTGGCAGCTGGAGATATCCCGCTCTCCGTCAGTATTCTTCTGCTTCAGTTGGTGGGTAGCATCGTATTGATGCCACTACTGCTGCCGCATCTGATTCCAGGTCTTCAGGCAGATGCGCTTTCCATTGCGATGCCGATGCTGCTGCAGATGATGTTGCCACTTGTGCTGGGTATCATCCTGCAGCAGACAACGCCTTGGCTGGCAACACAACTCCAGCCGCCGTTGCAGTTGCTATCGGGAGTGTCAGCGATTGGTGCAGTCATACTGCTCCTGCTGACAAACATAAGCGGGATGCTTGGGACTCTGGGCAGTGGAGCAGGTTTACAAGCATTGCTTTTTGTTGCATTGACCATGTGCGCCGGTTACGGTGCCGGGGGCCTCATCCGTTCCTCGCCCATTGTGCATGCGCTTGCTGGTGGACAGCGTAACATCGCGGCTGCGCTGGTGATCTCCGCCAGCAACCATCTTGATGAGATGGTGATGGCCATGCTGATCATGACCACGTTTCTAGGGCTGCTGCCGTTGATTGGCGCCGCTGTCTACTCCAAACGCCTGCGGACTACCACCAAAACACCACAAGGAGCTGCTTCATGAGCCAGACTGAGAATACTTCTCATGCAAATGACCCAGTCAGTCTGGCCAATGAAGAACAGGTCAAACAGGTGCTTGTCGATTCAGTCATGGGGTTGTGGGACGTTGTCAACAACCTGACCCGCCTGAAACCATCCAAGCGAGATCGATATCGGGTAACAATCTTCGGCTCGGCAAGGCTGAAGCCGGGCAGCTTTGGCTACGAAGCGACCAGGCATGTCGCTGCGGCACTGGCTGAAATGGGCTGTGACATTATTACTGGCGGCGGTCCGGGACTCATGCAGGCTGCTAACGAAGGGGCAGCCAGCGTTCCCGGCAGCGTGCATTCCGTCGGCATCCGGGTCGATCTTCCTTTTGAACAGGAAGTGAACTCGTTCGTGAGCCAGGCGTTTGAACATCGCACATTCTTTACCCGGCTGCATCAGTTCGTGCTCTCCTCGGATGCATTCGTTGTGGCACCGGGCGGCATCGGCACTGTTCTTGAAGCGATGCTGATCTGGCAACTGCTGCAGGTCAACCATTTGAAAAACTGTCCATTCATTATGGTCGGGGCGATGTGGCCCGGGCTGGTGCAGTGGGCCAGAGATTCCATGCTGACAACCGATCCACCGCTCGCCAATCAGCAGGACATGAATATTCCATTATGTGTAAGCAGTGCTGCTGAGGTCATTCAGCACATTCGAGTGCACCATGCCGCGTGGAAGCTTGACCAGGGCAAGGCGTGACAGCGGACTGACATTCAGCAGTTTATTTGATCTAACAGGGAATACGCATGTCCTGGCAATTACAATACCGTCTCCGTCAAGTGCTGTTGCACTCGTTCTGGCTCACGCCGGCATTGTGTATTCTGGCGGGTATCCTGCTGAGCATTCTCACACGCTGGTTGGACAATCAGTTACAAATCCCTTTCTTCAGGTTCACACCGGAAGGTGCCCGGAATCTGCTATCCAGTCTGTCAGGATCACTGCTGACATTTCTGGTATTTGTCGTTTCGTCCATGTTGTTGATTGTGCAGATGGCCAGCGGGCAACTGACTCCGCGCATCATTGCCATGGCGTTTTCCGCACGAGTTGTTCAGCGTACTCTTGGTTATTTTGTTTTCAATTACACCTATTGCCTGAGCATTCTGGCTCGCATTGATGATAGTGTCCCGCAATTTTCAGCAGGCCTGGGCGTCCTTTGCACCCTCATCAGCATTGTCATGCTGTTCTGGTTTGCGCAACAACTGGGAGGTAGCCTGCGGCCTGTTTCCATTCTGCATAGAATTGCTGAGGCTACCCGTGAAGTCGCCAGTCAGGTCTATCCGGAGAAATTCATTGCTGACATCAGCAAACGTCGCAACTGGCGAGATGAAGTCCAGGGGCTTGATTCGCGAGTTGTTCTCTATCAATCCGGGTCGGGAGTACTGCTGGCGATTGACACCGAGCGGCTGAAGGAGGCAGCAGTTAAAGCCAACTGTGTGCTGGAGCTTATTCCTCAGGTAGGCGATTTTCTACCCAAGGATGAGCCATTGTTCCGAATCTATCCAGCATCCGCAACAATCCCTGAGGATGAGCTTCAGGAATCGGTGATTGTCGGTTCGGAGCGTACACTTGAACTTGATCCCATGTTTGGCTTCCGGATCATTGTGGACATCGCTGCCCGGGCTCTTTCTCCTGCAATTAATGATCCCACCACCGCGGTGATGGCCATTGACCAACTGCACCGGTTGCTCCGGTATATGGGCGAACGAAGGCTCTCCGATGGCACCATTCACGATTCCAAAAACAACCTGCGCATTGCCTTTCCCACGCCGAACTGGGAAGACTTCACCAGCATGGCTTGTACAGAAATCCGGATGTTCGGGATCAGCAGCATCCAGGTGCCACGGCGACTGCGGGCCATGCTGGAACATCTGCTGGACGTGATGCCTGAGGCACGCAAGGCTGCGCTGCAGGAAGAACTGTTTCTTTTAAAGCAGGCTACACAGGAAGCGTATCCTGATGCAGTCAACAGAATGCGGGCAGAAACGCCTGACCGACAGGGGCTAGGGGGAACACCTGCGGCCCGGAATGCCGGGACGACGGAAGTGACACCCGAGGTTAATAGCGCTCCTTGACGAAACGCCGATTCTTGAGTGTTGTCTGATCATCGTATTCGTGCTTGTCGGAGCGTTTGGGGAGTTTCACTTTCTCACGCGGCACATCCTTGTAAGGGATCTGGCTCAGTAAGTGAGCAATGCAGTTCAGTCTTGCCCGTTTCTTATCGTCCGATCGCAGGATGAACCAGGGTGCGTGTTCGGTATCGGTCGCGTCGAGCATCATGTCCCGTGCCCGGGAGTATTCATACCACTTGCTGCGTGATGGCAGGTCCATGGGGCTGAGCTTCCATTGCCGGAGCGGATCATCGATACGTGCCTCGAACCGTCGTTTCTGCTCTTCGTCGCTGACTTCCAGCCAGACCTTGATGATCTGGATACCACCATCGATGATGAACTTTTCCACGATCGGGCACAGTTCCAGGAAACGCTGATGCTGATTCTTGGAACAGAAGCCCATCACATACTCCACACCAGCGCGGTTGTACCAGCTTCGGTCAAAGATTACCATTTCCCCGGCTGCTGGCATGTGAGCCATATATCGCTGAATGTACATCTGTGACTTTTCCCGATCCGATGGAGCTGGGAGTGCTACTACACGAAAGACCCGCGGACTGACTCGCTCCGTCAACGCCTTGATCGTACCACCTTTGCCGGCAGCATCACGCCCTTCGAAGATCACAACCACACGCAGGCCCTTGTACTTGATCCATTCCTGTAATCTGCACAATTCCACCTGCAGCTTGCGCAGCTCTTTGGTGTACTCTTTGTTCTTGAGTTTATCGTGGTTTGACATGCCGATCTCGACAGTTTAGTGTGGTTTGGACTCAGGTGAATCAGTTGGCTTGGCTGGCACGGGTTTGCTGCCGCCAAAGGACAGAAGGGATCCCAGGACTTCCATTGAATAATAGAAGACCGGGGTAAGGAAAACGCCGAACACCGTTACACCGAGCATGCCGGCAAAGACGGCGATACCCAGGGTCTGACGCATTTCCGCACCGGCGCCTTTGGCGATTGCCAACGGCACCACTCCCAGGATAAATGCAAAACTCGTCATGAGAATGGGACGAAGGCGGAGCCGACTGGCTTCTACTGCAGACTTGAATGCGGTCTCTCCCTTGGCCCGCTCTTCCTTGGCAAATTCCACGATCAGGATGGCATTCTTCGCAGCCAGGCCCACCAGCACGACAAGCCCCACCTGCACAAAGATGTTCAAATCCAGATGCGCCCAGCGTACACCAATGACGGAACACAGTAGGCACATGGGCACCACGAGAATAATCGCCAATGGCAGCTTCAGGCTTTCGTATTGGGCAGCCAGCAAGAGATAGACCAGTACAACCGAGAGTGCAAATACGATGATAGCGGTGTTCCCGGCTTTGATTTGGAGGAAGGTGAGTTCCGTCCAGAGATGATCCATTCCCTGGGGCAGTACTTTCTCAGCAACCTTGTCAATGGTTTTGATCATGTCGCCGGAACTGACGCCTGGCAGTGAACCGCCGTTAATGGCTGCGGCAGTGACACCGTTATAGCGAGTCACCATGACCGGGCCGCCTACGGGCTTGATCTCCGTGACTGTGGCCAGAGGGACCATCTCGCCGGTGTTATTTCGTACCTTGAGCTGCTTAATGTCATCCGGAGTCAATCGCCGGGCCGGGTCAGCCTGCAGGTTGACCTGCCACGTGCGGCCAAACTGATTGAAGTCATTCGTGTAATACCCGCCGAGATAGACTTGCAGCGTCAGGAAGACTTCGTTGAGTTGGACCCCCATCGTCTTGCACTTGGTGCGATCCACATCGACGAAGAACTGCGGGGTATTGGAGCGGAACGGGGTAAACAGGCCCACGAGGCCTGGGCTGGAATTACCTTCAGCAGCCACATTATCAGCAACTGATTGAAGCGTGCCGAGTCCCTGATCAGCCCGATCGCGAACCATTACTTTGAAACCACCGGCATTGCCCAGACCATCGACAGCAGGTGGGCCGAAGACAGCAATGGAAGCTCCTTGAACCCGTCGGTAACATTCTGCTCGCAATTGGGCTGTGATGGAAGGGCCTGACTTTTCCTTACTGTGCCGATGCTCGAATTCGTCCAGAATCACGAACATCGTTCCAAAGTTGGAGCCATTGGCGTTCTGTATGACCGACGTTCCCGGAATCGTCATGGTGTGAGTAACACCGGGAATGCCGGGGTAGTTGACCTTGTCGTTCTTGTCGCCTCGGGCAATCTTGTCGACTTCCAGCATGATTTCCGAAGTGCGGTCGAGCGAAGCCGCATCGGGAAGCTGGATATTCACTACCAGGTAACCCTTATCCTGCTCTGGTACGAATCCTGTTGGTGTCGTCGCGAATCCCTTATAAGTGAGGTAAAGCAAGCCGCCGTAGACAATCAGGGCGATGAGGCTCAACCGGAGAAGCCAGCCGACAATTGTGGCATACCCATTGGTAGTGACATTGAAGCCTTTGTTGAACAGGACGAAGAACCAGCCCAGTGCCACATTGATGACACGGGTGAGGATGTCCTTCTGCTCAGCCTTGGGTGCCAGGAGAATCGCACACAGGGCAGGGCTCAGTGTGAGAGAATTGATGGCAGAGAAGAAGGTGGAAACTGCAATGGTCACAGCGAACTGCGTGAAGAACTGGCCAGTGATGCCCGAGATAAACGCACAGGGAACAAACACTGCCATGAGAACCAGGGAGATGGCAACGATGGGGTTTGCCACCTCATTCATTGCGGCATGTGATGCTTCTCGCGGAGTCATCTTGCCATGCTCAAGTTTGTGCTCCACTGCTTCCACTACGACAATGGCATCATCGACGACGATGCCGATGGCCAGAACCAGGCCCATGAGCGAAAGGTTGTTCAGGCTGAACCCCAGCCCCGCCATCACTGCAAAGGTGCCAACAATAGCAACAGGTACTGCAATGAGCGGAATGAGGGTAGCGCGCCAGGTCTGGAGAAACACCAGTACTACGATGGCGACCAGGATGATGGCGTCGCGCAGTGCTTTGAATACTTCGTGAATGGATTCATCAATGAACGGAGTCGTGTCGTAGACGATGGCATAGTCCACACCGTCAGGAAAGTTCTTCTTGAGTTCTTCCATCCTCTTGCGGATCAACTTGGCAGTTTCGAGTGCATTCGAGCCGGGCAACTGGTATACCGCCATGCCGATGGCATCCTGACCATCGAGAGTACACCCGGTGTCTTCTGATTTGGCGCCCAGTTCAACACCACCATAGTTGCGAGATTTGCCGTTGGGCAGCTTCAGTTTGCGGCGATCAGAGACAATGTCGCGCAGACGGGTGATCTGTCCGTCTTTTCCAGTACGCACGATGATGTTGGAGAATTCATCGGGATCCCGCAGGCGGCCCAGCGTGCTCAAGGTGTACTGAAATGCCTGGCCGGGAGGAGTAGGGGGACGTGAGAGAGTACCTGCAGCGACCTGCACGTTTTGTTCTTTCAAAACATTTACAATATCCGATGCTGTCAGATCCCGGGAGGCAACCTTGTCAGGATCGAGCCAGACTCGCATCGAGTAATCCAACTGGCCGAAGATCGTGAGATCACCCACACCAGACAGCTGCTTTAACTCATCCTGCACGTTGATTGTCGCGTAATTACTCAGGTAGAGCTGGTCACGAGATTGATTGGGACTGTAAAGATTGACGACGAGCAGGATGTTGGGCGACTTCTTCTTCACACTGACGCCAGTCTGCTTCACGACATCGGGCAGCACAGGCAGGGCAAGGTTAACGCGGTTTTGCACCTGAACCTGTGCATCATCGAGGTTGGCTCCGACTTCAAATGTCACCGTAAGTGAGTAGACACCATCGTTGGTGCACTGCGATGACATGTAAAGCATGCGTTCGACGCCGATGACCTGCTGTTCGATGGGTGCAGCGACGGTGTCAGCCACCACACTGGCACTGGCACCGGTGTACGTGCATGTCACAGAGACTGTGGGTGGTGCTATTTCCGGGTACTGGGCGATGGGCAGCGTATTGAGGGCGAGAAAGCCAACCAGGACGATCACCACTGAGATGACTGCCGCAAAGATCGGTCGATCGATGAAAAAGCGGGATAGAGCGGCCACGTGTACCTCAGAAAAGCGAAGAACGAATTCCAGAAGATGGTATCAAACGTGTTACTTCGCAGCTTTCTCAGCGGCTTGTGCTGACGCGGACTGCTTGGGATCGACGGTCATTTGCGGGCGAACGCGCTGTATTCCATTGATGATTACCAGTTCATCGGCACGCAACGGGCGTGGCTCCTTGTCCTCAGGACCCTGCACCGACTCGATTACCCGCATACCATCTTCCAGGCCTCCCAGGGTTGCTGTTAAGCGAACAGCCTTGTTATCCTTGCCCACTACATAGAGAAACTTCGTTCCCTGGTCCGAACCAAGGGCACTGTCGGGAACAACGAAAGACTGAACAGCGTCACTGAGACGGACGCGGACCCGGGCAAACATGCCGGCGGTCAGCAGACGGGTTCCCCTGGGAGTTTTGGGATTGTTGAATTCAGCTTTAACACGCAAGGTGCCTGTCCTGGGATCGACGGTGTTGTTGATAAAGACAATCTCGCCGGGAATGGGGTATTGTGAACCATGAACGGCGATACCCATTTCAACAGGTATCTTGCCATCCTTAGCCTTCGCGAGCTTTCCTTCAGTCAAACTTTTCTGGATGCGCTGGTACGTGTTTTCGTCCACATCAAAGGACATGTCCATGCGCTCGACAGCAACTATGGTTGTCAGCAGTGTTCCACCACCGGCCTGACCGCCATTGATCAGGTTGCCTTCAGTAATCAGGTGGTCTCCGATTTGTCCATCGATGGGAGCATCAATTTTGGTGTAACCCAGATTCAGTTCTGCACCAGTCAGACGTGCCTTTTCCGCCTTGAGCATGGCTTCGGCTTCCAGTTTATTGCCTAGAGCCAGGTCGTAGTCTTCCTGCGAGGCAGCACCGGTCTTGCGGAGTTTGTCGGTTCGGCCGAAATCGAGAACCAGTCGGTCTAACGTAGCCTGTGATCGCGCAATCTGCGATTGTACCTGGGCGACGTCAGCCTCGAATGGCTTGGGGTCAATGTCAAAAAGACGAGTCCCCTTTTTCACTTCTACGCCAGGCTGAAAGTGAATCTTGATGAGATACCCGCTCACTCTCGCACGAATTTCCACCTGTTCCGTTGGTTCCAGGCGTCCGGTGAATTTCTCGTAATAGACAACCGGCTTGCTGATGGGCGGAGCCACGGTCACCATCGGGACCGGAAGCTCCGACTTGGCAGCTGTCTCTGCCTTCTCGCAGCCGCTGATACCTGCAGCAAGGAAGCAAAGAACGAGCGTTCGGCTGGTGTTTATGAAAGTTTGGCAGGGGTGCTTCATGGATCAGTCTTTCGCTTGAATACTGGCCAACTATTATGCTGGCACAGGCACATGAGTGCAAAGTAAAACTGTGTGAATCGATCCAGTACTCAGTCAGTGTTACCGCAGCGGACTATGCTAGGTGCTTCTGTACTTATTGATGACTGGCAAAAATAACAGTTCAGAATGAAACAAGAACGGATACAATCGTCACTGGTTTACAGCAGCAGTGAAGTATGGAGAAGATGCATCATGAAAACAAACATCCCCAGATGGTTCTTACAAGCCGGTGTACTCCTAACACTGGGTGCCTTTGCTGGCATGGTGGCCCTGCAGGCCCATTGGAATGAGCCTGGGCTGGTCAGCAAAGCCATCTCACAGGACGACAAGGAAAAGGAAGTGCGTTCCTTTCTGGAGTCAGTTGGTGCTACCTATCGACGGCACGATGCCAAAGCAGTCAGTGAGATGTTCCTGCCAGATGGCGAACTCGTTGATGCAGATGGTAACGTTCTGAGATCACGCAATGTGATCGAAGCACATTATGCCGAGAACTTCAAAGCACATCCCCAATCTTCGCTTACGGTCACAGGTGAGACGGTGCGATTGATCGGCGATTCACTGGCCATGTTTGACGGGATGGCGGAAGTCAAGCTATCGGCCCGTGAGCCACTGCGACGCACACGCTTTGCAGCTGTACTCGCGAAGCAGGGTAATCAATGGCAAATTGCCAGCATTCGCGACCTGGAGGACTATGACAACGATCCCGCCGTGATCAAGGAAACTCTAGCTTCACTCGACTTTCTGGTAGGCCAGTGGGTGGAAGAAGGTGGTGATTTCAAGGTTCATACCAACTGCCAGTGGAGCGACGACAAGATGTCGCTGATTCAGACGTTCAAGATTTCAGGTACCAACATCAAGGAACTCTCAGGCACTCAACGTATTGGCTGGGATCCAGCTACACAAAAGATCAAGTCCTGGTCACACGACAATCAGGGTGGCCATGCCGAGGCCTTGTGGACCTCTCTGGGCGATAGCTGGATGCTCAAGTCGACGGGCGTCAACAGCGAGGGGAATGCAGTGTCCATGACCTCGGTTTACAAGCAGGCCGGAAACGGACGTATCGACATTTTCTTCCGTGATAGAGTTGTCGGCGATGTGGTGATGCCTGATGTCGGCGTGACGATCGTTCGCATGCCTCCTGAAGCAAAACCATAGTTTCATCATTCATTTCCATTGTTCTCATTCATTCAATCACAGGAAGACACAACCATGAAACACTCCAGGCGGATGATTGCATGTGCCTCTGTAGTTGCTCTTATTGCCATCACTATCTTCACACTTGATGTCAGTGCCCAGCGAGGCGGACGTGGTGGCGGTGGTGGCCGTGGAGGTGGTGGCGGTGCTCGTGGCGGTGGAGGTGGCTTCAGCGGCGGATTTGGAGGCAGTAGGCCATCAGGCGGCTACGGTGGCGGGTATGGCGGAGGCGGTGGAGTCTCCAGGCCATCGGGCCCATCGATGAGCAGGCCTCAGGTATCACGTCCCTCCACGCCCAGTGTTGGCACGCGTCCCAGTATTCCTGCGGGTGGGGTCAACAGGCCGAATGTCGGTGGTGGTGCTGGTGTCGGAAATCGTCCCAACGTTGGTGGAGGTGGTGCTGGTGTTGGCAACCGTCCTGAGATTGGAGGCGGTAATCGTCCAGGTGTAGGTACTGGTGGTGGTGTAGCCAATCGTCCTGCGACACGCCCCAGCTTGCCCAATGCTGGTGCAGGCATTGCCAATCGTCCGGGTGCAGGAAATCGGCCATCGACCTTGCCCGGATTAGGCGGGGACCGACCAGGAGCGAATCGACCCAACGCTGGCGATGGCAACCGCTGGCAGAATCTACAGAACAACCGCTCTGACTTCGTCTCCAACCGGCACGATCAGATCAACGATCGCATGCAGAATCGTCAGGACTTCCGTAGTGAATGGCAGAACAACCGCCAGGACTTCATGAACAACCGCCGTGAAGACTGGCAGAACAATATGAACGATCGCTGGGGATACCACAACGGCTGGCATCATGGCTGGTGCGGCTGGGGTTCCTGGGGCAACTGGTGGGGTCACATGTGGAGTCAGCATCCCATCTGGAGCGCGTTTGGCATTACCAACTGGGCGCTGAATACGTCTTCCTGGCTCTTCGGTCTGGGTGCCTACAGCAATCCATATTACGGTGACAGTGGCGGTGGCGGGTATGACTACTCTCAACCCATCATTGTCGAAGCATCGTCACAGCCTGCTCAGACTTCTGACGGAGAAACATTACCTCCTGGTGTCACCACGCAGGGCATGTCACTCTTTGATGAAGCCCGTGGGCTCTTCCACAACAAGCAGTACCAGGAAGCGCTGAGCAAGAACAACGAAGCTCTAAAACAGATGCCTCAGGATGCCGCACTGCATGAGTTCAAGGCACTCTGTCATTTCGCACTGGGGGATTACAAGAATGCAGCAGTGACCTTGTATGCGGTGCTGAGCGTTGGTCCCGGCTGGGATTGGACGACCATGTACAACCTCTACGACAGCCTGGAAGAGTACACCGCGCAGCTTCGCAAGCTCGAAGACTACTGTCGGGAGCACAAGGATTCTGCTGAAGGCTATTTCACGCTGGCCTATCATTACCTGACGATGGATAAGAAGGACCTGGCCATTCGCATGTATCAGGTAGTTGCCAAGCTGGCGCCCAAGGATGCCGTGACCAAGCAGATGCTGGAGGGATTGGGTGCCAAGCCCATCGATGAGATCACCCTGCCTCCCGCAGCAAGCACCACGGACGACACTCCTTCCATTCCAGTGGAAAAGCTGGTTGGTGAATGGAAGGCCCTGGGACCAGACAATGTTCAGTTCACCCTGAAACTGACCAAGGAAGGCGAATTCACCTGGAGCTATACCAAGGGTGGCAAGACCGAGTCGGTCAAAGGCGCCTACGGGCAACAGGGCGCTAATCTGGTGATGGAGACTGATGGCGACAACAAGATGATTGCCGACGTCAAGCTGGCTGGCGACAACGGTCTCGAGTTCCAGATGACCGGTGTCTCCTCCAGTCCCAAACTGCTTTTCAAGAAGTAGCAGATCAGCATCAGGCTCCTCGGGGGCCTGGTGCAACTGATGCTCAGTGCCTGCACAGGCACTGAGTTTTTCCAACTCACACCATTCCCACAGGAGCAAAAGCCATGGCCGATATTGCGAGCCTCTTGCAGCGAATCGATAGCGAGTTCAATGCTGTTGAAGACAAGGTGAAGAAGAATCAGCAGGAAAACCTTGAACTCTACCGCCAGCGACAGAAGCGGCTGGAGCAGTTCACGAAGGTTGTGGAAGACCTCAAGTCCATCTGGGCCCCCCGGCTGGAGGCACTCCAGAAGCGATTTGGCGATCATGTCAAAATCACTCCACGCCTGACGCCTTCCAGTCGCGAGGCGACATTTGAGTTTCAGTCCAGCCTGGCACGCATTCGCCTGAAGTTCTCTGCCTTTGCAGATCAGGATGTCAGGAATGTCAACCTGACGTCAGACCTGGACATTGTGCCGATTCTCACCCAGTTCGATGCGCACTCTGAAATGACATTCCCGCTTGATGCTCCCAACAAGGATGCTATCGCCAAATGGGTGGAAGACCGCATCGTGGCGTTTGTCCACACCTACCTGTCTCTCCACGAGAACAACTTCTACATGAAGGAACACCTGGTGGAAGACCCGATCACCCGGGTGCAGTTCGCCAAGTTCGCTGCGGGAGCTACGCTGGAATGGAAAGGCTCGACCTATTACTTCGTGGATGATGAGTCACGCAAGGAGTTCATCAAGAAGAACAACATCACACAGTGACGTCGATGAGTGTTGTTCAGTCCTTCATCGAACGGTTTCTTGACCCATCAGAATGGCTGGGAGAGATTCTGTTCGGTTTGATCATGGTGCTGACAATCACTCTTGGTGCCAATCTCCTGGTTGCCGAGGGACCTCGGGCAACCAGGGAGATCATCCAGAGCGTACTGGGCTGCATTTTTGCATGGAGCCTGATTGATGCCATCATCTACATCATGCACCAGATGTTCGAACGCAGCAGAACAGCCTCGCTGATTGAGGCTATCAAGAAGTCTGCTACGGAAGAGCAGGGACTCAGGTTTATCCAGAAAGAATTGAATCCTCATCTGGATCACATCAGCACGGAAGAAGAGCGAGAGCATTTTTATCGCTGCATCCTGCGCAATGTCCAGGAAGCGACTGTACCAAAGACAACCATACGGGCGGAAGATGTTGGCGGGGCACTACTGACATTCTTCCTGGTCATGATTACCGCCGTGCCGACGATTGTGTCGTTCCTGTTCATCGGTGACAGGCAGCTGGCCATTAATGTCTCGAACGGACTCTTGCTGGGAATGCTCTTTCTGGTCGGTTGGCGATGGGCTCGTATTGCCAACACATCACCACTCCTAACCGGGCTCATCGTCCTCCTGCTCGGCATGATGATGGTTGGCATAGCCAAGCTTTTTGGAGGGTGAGCCATCCCCTGGTGAATCATGAACACCTCAGCAACATCTGGCAGGCGAACGATGTCGACGCTGTTCAAGCTGCTGCCGGCGTATCGCTGGATCAGCAGATATGACAGGTCCTGGCTGCGAGGCGACTTGATTGCCGGAGTTACCCTGGCCGCTTATGTACTGCCTTCCGCGATCGGTGATGCATCGCTGGCCGGCTTACCCCCTGAAGCAGGCTTGTACGCCTGCCTGTTTTCGGGACTGATCTTCTGGCTGTTCTGCAACTCACGACACACTGCCATTGCAGTTACCTCTGCAATTTCATTGCTGCTGGGCTCCACGCTTGGTGCCATGTCAGGTGGCGATCTCTCGAGACATGTCATGCTCGCTGCAGCGACTGCGATCCTGGTCGCCATCATCGCCATCCTGGCGTGGGCGGTCCGTGCAGGAGCCATTGTCAACTTCATCTCTGAAAGTGTCATAGTGGGCTTCAAGTGTGGGGTTGCCCTGTTTCTGGCCAGCAGCCAGCTGCCCAAGCTCTTTGGCTTTCACGGCGCTCATGGTGACTTCTGGGAAAACTCCGCATACTTTCTCGGTCACCTGCATGAGACGAATACTATCTCGCTCCTGATAGGCGGCATCTCCCTGATCATATTGGTGCTGGGGAAGATCTATTGGAAACAGAAACCCGTGGCGTTGCTGGTGGTGGTGGGGAGCATTGTTCTTTCGTCGCTACTCAGCCTGGATCGCTACGGTGTCAAATTGCTTGGCGAAGTGCCTCAAGGCCTGCCTGCCTTGGGCGTGCCAGCAGTGCATTGGGCAGACCTGAACGAACTGCTGCCACTGGGCATAGCCTGCTTCCTGCTGTGTGCAGTAGAGTCGGCTGCCATCGGTCGCATGTTCACTGCTAAGCATGGAGGCCGCTTCGATGCCAACCAGGAGTTGCTGGCACTCGGGCTCGCGAACCTGGCAGCCGGGCTGGGACGGGGATTTCCGGTCAGTGGTGGAATGTCACAATCGATGGTAAACGAGAGCGGTGGAGCACACACACCTTTGTCTGGGGCAATCGCTGCTTTCCTCATTCTGCTGGTCGTATTGTTTCTGTCGCACCTGCTGAAGAGTCTTCCGCAACCTGTGCTGGCTGCTGTCGTGCTGGTGGCTGTGGCAGGCCTGTTCAAGCTGTCGGTTCTGAAGGAACTGTGGCGCACTGATCGACCTGAGTTCTTCATCGCAATCGCTTCGTTGCTGGGGGTGCTGGGCTCAGGTTTGCTGCGCGGCGTGATGATCGGGGCCATTATTTCGCTGGTGCATCTGATCCGTCGTGTCTCCCGTCCTCATGTCGCTCTTCTGGGGCGTATCCCCGGCACACCACAATTCTCTGATCGCGATCGACACCCGGAAAACGAACTGATTCCCGGGGTGATGATCTTCCGTCCCGAAGCGAGCTTGTTCTATTTTAATGTTGATTACGTGTGTGATCATATACTCGAACGAGTGCGTTCCAAGGCTGACGGAGCACAACTGGTTGTACTCGACTTATCCGCCACGCCGTCAGTCGACCTGCAAAGCAGCCAGACGCTGGCCATGATGATCGATGAACTGATCAAGACTGGTGTGCGAGTTCTTGCAGTCGAAGTTCGATCCTCTGTCCGCGATCGCCTGCGCAGCGAAGGACTTGATGAGAAATTGGGTGGAATCAGCCGGGGAATGTCAGTGGCCCAGGCAGTTGCTGAGTTTCAGAAGCAGCATGTTTGATTCGGAGGGTGTGCTTCTTGAAAGGGATATGAAGGTAGTTGCAGCCTGGAAAAGATAGTTTGCTACTGACAGCATCGTGACGGCTGTAATCTACTTGGCTATCGGGAATGCCTGTGATACGCTCAGGCGGTTGTTTTTTTACTCGGTCATTGTGGTCTTGGCTGTCATCGAATTCATACCAGGAAACTCCATGCAACGCATCATTTGTGTCCTGATCGTGTTAGCCAGCCCGCTGTTACTGGCTGCTGACGATGCTGTTCAGAAGGAACTGCAGGCCTTGCAGGGCACATGGAAGGCAGTGTCGCTGGAGGCAGAAGGGAAACCTGTGCCCAAGGAAGCGATCCCTCAGTTTATCTACATCATTGGTGCTGACGGTAAAGCGACGGGCAAGATGGCCCAGGGCGGGTATAGTGCCAAGGTCACTATCGATCCCACGAAAAACCCCAAGACCATGGACAATCTGCACGAAAGCGGAACGCACAAGGGGAAGAAGCAGCACGCGGTCTACAAGCTGGAAGGCGACAAGCTTACGGTGTGCATCACTGCGCCAGGGAGCTCGGAAGTACACCGCCCGAAGGACTTCAGTACCAGGGACAGCGCGAATGTGCTGTTTGTGTTCAAGCGGGTCAAATAGGGCACGATGTCGTGATGAATATGACTTGTAATATGTTTTGTCAGGTAGGCATGTCACACTATGCGTACGACTGC
Source organism: Gemmatales bacterium (assembly GCA_046350055.1). Taxonomy (GTDB): domain Bacteria; phylum Planctomycetota; class Planctomycetia; order Gemmatales; family HRBIN36; genus JAEUIE01. Next base: position 4,131,122 of record JAXMBC010000001.1, read on the forward strand.
CGACTCAGTAGTGGATAAGCTGATGCAGCGAGTTATTCTGATTTTCCTTGTGGTCCTTTCCTGCAACGCGATGCTCCTTGGAATACAGGACAAAGTGACTGCCCATGCTGAGGCAGTCGTCTTGCCGTTTACGCTCACCGAACACAACAACATCGTCGTGCATGTCGTGATCAATGAGACCGACACGCTCCAACTGATGTTGCACACGGCGTCACGGGGAGTGACCATTACCGAAGAGGCCGCACAGAAAGCCAGGAGCATTCAGTTCTCGGATGCCAGCAAGGTGCAGTCCTGGGGTGGAGAGGCGGTATCGCGGATCAGCAAAGGCAATCAAGTGCACCTGGGACCAATCAAGGCAAAGAACATCACCATCTGGGAGAACAAGCATTCCGGCAAAGGCACCGATGGCAAAATTGGGCTCGATCTGCTTGCCCGGAATATCGTGGAAATCGATTTTGACCGCAGTCAGATTGTGCTTCACGAGAAACTACCCAGGAAGGCGGAGAAGTACGAGAGGTTGAAAATCGACAACCAGGACGGGCAGTTGCTGATTGAGGGCAAGTGTGAGCTCGAGGGGAAATCCTATACCAACCCGTTTCTCCTGCATACCGGGTATAGTGGGGGTATTCTGCTGGACGATGCCTTTGCGGCCCGCACGGGCGTGGAAGCCAGGATCAGGATCACGGAACATTCCAGTCTGAAGGACTCCTTTGGCAACACGATACAGGTGAAGAAGGGCATACTGCCGGTCTTTACCCTGGGCCGAAATCAGTTGAACGAAGTGCCTGTGGGTTTCTTCACAGGCGTCGTTGGCAAGCAGAAACTGAGTGTTCTGGGTGCTGAAGTTATCAAGCGGTTGAATCTCATCTTCGATCTGGCGAAGAATGAACTGTACATTGATCGACGACCTTCTTCACCGTAAGCGATCTGAAAATGGCCTTTGATGACAGTCACACAGGATTCCTGGTAGCCATTGCAATCAGTTCCATCGGAGCAGCATTGGGATTGCCGCTTTTGGAATTGTTTCGTGCTAATGGCTATATCTCAACCTGGGTCAGTGTTGCACTGTCGATTTTGCCACTTGTTGCGATGGTTGTCATCTGCATTGCCAAGTGGCGGGAGGCACGCTAGTAGCAACCAATCTTCACGGATAGGTTTGCCATTGACTGTCTGATGGTCTGAAATGCAAGCACACCTCCCGATTGATTTGTTCAATACTGAAAGGGGAAAGCAACAAGGCAGCGGAGAATTGCACGTTTGCATAGAATAACCAGTATGCATACTCCGCTTTCCCCAAAGTCGTTGCTCATCACTTCCATCGTTTTCGTACTGGGAAGCCTGGGGCATTCGTGGGCGGAAGATCCTATCCCCTTCATGCAGGATGTGGCGGGGAAGTACACCATTGAAGTGAAGCTGCTCAACTTCGGTCCACCCGAGGCCTACACCAATACCAATGATCCCTACGTCGCGCTCTTTCACAACTGGAAAGGGAAGACGATGAACGGCATCCTGGTCATCGACGAGGTCAGCCCGACTCAGGGCAAGGTGCGGCTTACCAGCACCGATAGCAAGACCACGGTGAACCTCCCATTTCGTTACGATTCCAAAACAGGACTGATCACTCTGGATCAAAAGGTAGCAGAACTGGGTGGCAACCGGATCAAGATTGATGCCACCGCCCGGCTCATTCCCCGTGGTGATCGCTATGCCGGCCAGGTGGAAGGCACCCTGATGGCCATCGATCCCCAGGGAGAACAGAAAGGCTGGCTGAAGTTTGGCTTCAAAGGAAAAGCGACCAGTGTCCTGGAAAAGATGGTGACCAAGGTCACCAAGCCCATGCCTCCTGTTCCACCGAAAGACACACGACGGCGAGACAGTGGGGCTCGTTTTTCTGACCTCTCGGGCCAAGTGGAAATCTGCCGGTATGACTATGATCGCCAGGAGTACGATGAATCTACGAAAGATGTTGCCAAGATGGGCATGATCATTTATGCCGACGACCTCATCATTACCGATGAGGATAGCGGGGCCATCGTTTCATTTTCGGACATGACCACTTTCCAGATGGGCTCGAACTCCAGGATCGTCATTGACTCACCACCCGAACGAGACAGCAAACTCAAACTGCTGATGGGCAACATCTGGGTCAACATCAAGAAAATGATCAAAGACGGCACGATGGAAACGCATATGAGCCAAGCCGTCACGGGAACCAAGGGTACCATTTATACTTGTCGGGAAACCGGCAAAACTTCTGAGCTGAAGGTCCTCGAAGGTGCTGTGGTGATGAAACACAAGAAGACCGGCAAGGAACAACTGGTTTCCGCCGGCCAGACGCTGGTTGCTACCACAGAAGGATTCAGTGAACTGACCACATTCGATGTGCCCAGCGAGAAGGCCAAGTGGACCAAGCCCTCAGTCAATAAGACGACAACCCGGCCTGCACCGACTGCCCTCACCGGCCCGTGGATTCATCCCTCGAAGACCTTTAAATTGAAAGCTACCGAAGGCTGGGGTATCGTGCCGAACTATCGCAATCAGGTGGCTGACCGCGATGCCGATACCCTGATTGATTCCACTCAGCAGATCGCCCTTTCCGTGATGAAGCACCCGAATCACATCCATGATGCTCGCACCGCGTTTGGCCGCTGGCTGGCTGGCGTCTCCCGCTCGCTCACTCAGCCCGGGATGCGTGACCTGCGTGTGGAGAGAATCACCATCGGCACTATGCAGGGTTGGCGTGCCTGCTATCGGCTCGAGTCGCCCCTCGTCATCTCCAGGCTATTCCTGGTTCATCAGGGGCAGGGGTTTATCCTGAATGCCATCTATCCCAGCGACTTTGGCCAGGCTGAGCTCCCCCGTGCGGTGGCCACACTGCTTAATTCGCTGGAAGTGATGCCTGCTACTGTCACCACGTCGGATGCTCCCCTGGGGGCGGAGCGGTTTCGTTCATCGGAACTGGAACAGCTCTCGCGAGACTTCAGCATCGTGGCGTATGAAAACGGCGTGGTGCTGACCGATGCTGTGTCTAAGGTGAAACAGGTAGTGCGAGTGGATCGACCACACTTTAACATGCACGACAACGTTGCCAGTCTGCTTAAAGATGATCCCGTCCTGCGTCATCAACTCGGCAAACCAACTTCACCAGTCGTTGGCATCTTCGATTATCGTTTTAACATCCAACTCTATGAAAATGGCGTCGCCCTCCATGACCCCGTTTCCTCAGTAGTGTGGGTGAAAGCCTACCTAACTGGCAGCAGAAAATAGATTTCCAAGCCCAGTATAGTTTGCACCCTGTCGCCGGGGTCTGGTTCAGCGGGTTGTGCCGCCGTTTACCAACTATAGCCCTTACCGAGGGTACAGTTCCATCTGTACCGCCACGAAGACACTCACAACTGCATCGTTAGCCACTAGCCTCTTGACTGGGGTTTTCGGCAAGGCGAAGATGAAACTACTTCATCCTCTGCTATGTCCAGGCGACTCCCATGCTCACTCCATACCTCGCATTGATTGCCACCTCACTGCTTAGCGCTGCAGGGATGTACCAGCCGCCACAACAGTCTGCAGAAAAGTCTCAGCAGAAGACTTCGGAAGCAAAGCCAATTCAGAAAGATGACAAGGCTGCTCCCAGGAAGGACGAGAAGCCAGCAGTTAAAGAGGAGCCTGCGAAGAAGGAAGACAAGGCACCGAAACTGCCTGCTACTGTCGTGACCGATGGTTCGCTCATCATCGCCGGGCAGAAAGTGGAATATAAGGCAACCGCAGGAACACTCCCGGTTACAGACAAGACCGGCAAGGCCAAGGCCAACATTTTCTATGTGGCTTACACAAGGAAAACTGGAGAAAGCCCGGCGACCCGGCGTCTCACCTTCTGCTTCAATGGTGGGCCGGGCTCCGCTTCTGCTTATGTGCATCTGGGTTTCTTCGGTCCACGCCGGGTTCTGATGGGGGATGACGGCCTGAGTGCCCCGACACCAGCTCAGCTGGTGGAGAATGATTGTTCGATTCTCGATGTGACGGACCTGGTGTTCATCGATCCGGTCAGCACAGGATACAGCCGCGCAGAGAATTCCAGCGAAGCGAACCTGTTCCACGGTCTGGAAGAAGATACCCAGTCCGTCGGCGACTTTATTCGAGACTATGTCGCAAAACATGATCGCAAGGAATCGCCGGTCTACGTGGCTGGTGAAAGCTATGGTACTACCCGGGCTGCATCCCTTTCGACTTACCTGCAGAACAAGAAAGATGTCAAGTTGGCTGGAATAGTGTTGATTTCCGTTGTACTCGATTTTCAGACCATCCGTTTTGGCCCTGGCAACGAGCTGCCATATGCCCTGCATCTACCGACCTATACCGCGACAGCCTTCCATCATGGCAAGCTCGATAAGAAATGGGCGACCGATCTGCAGACAGCACTGCGGGAATCACAAAAGTACGCAGATGGTCCCTACCTGGAAGTCTTGCACAAGGGCAACCTGCTGACCGACTACGAACGCCAGGCAGCTGCCAAGCAGCTAGCGATGCTGACCGGGTTGTCGGAAGAGTTCGTGCTGAAGAACGACTTGCGGATTGAAGCGACACGCTTCCGCATGGAACTCCTTCGCGACAAGGAAGTAGTTGTTGGCCGGCTGGATTCCCGCGTTGTTTCGAAGCCCCCTGCAAACAGGACTACAACCACAACCAGCAATACTACAAGCACCACGACAAGTACCAATGTGACCGGAACGGGAGCCAGCACGGGCACTACGGCGAGTGGCGGCGGAAACAACAGTGGTCGTAGTGAAGGCCGGCCAAACCGTGGCGGTGGTGGTGGCGACCCGAGCCAGACTTTACTATCGAACACGTTTACTGAGGGAATGAAGAGTTATCTGATCGAGGGGTTGGGTTACAAGACGGAAGCACGCTACACGCTTACCGCCCAGGTACAGCCGTGGAATTATGGGCAGGCAGGGACAAACCGGTATGCCAATGTTGCCCCTCGACTGCGGGCTGCGCTGGAGAAGGACAAGTCGCTGCGAGTATTGGTCTGCAATGGCTACTGTGACCTGGCAACGCCTCACGCAGCTACCGTATACACCTTCGCCCACATGGGCCCTCGGGAGCTGATGAACCAGATCACCATGGCTTATTACGATGCTGGTCACATGATGTACACGCATGAACCTTCACGGCGGAAGTTGCGGGACGACATCGTGAAGTTCATGACCACAACGGCAACGACGGTGGAAAAGAAGTGAGCAGAGGCAGCATACAACATGTCGGAATTGGCACCAAGAGTTTGATGCCGTGTGTCAACGTCCTGCTGGTGTTCACACAGGAATAATGCCCAAGGCCATCAGGCAGCCTGCGATGTAAGTAGGTATACCGATGAGCAGCCAGAGAACTGATGCACCGCGTTCGCCGATGTTCTCGGAGAGCGTACCGAGTTGGCTGGTCCAAAACCACCCCGAAATGCCACTGATGATGCCATCAGCGAATCCAATGACCCATTCGAGCCAGGCAAAATCAGCGGCGATTCCAATGGCGACAAAGCCGATTCCAGAAAGCATGCAGGCGACGATAGTCAAGAACGACCACCCTGGAAACCCATTCCGCATCAAGCCTGTGACGATGCACAGCAAGGCAACCAGGCTAATGATCAGGACAAACCATTGACCGAACGACCACGCTCCGGAGGACTCGCTGTCTTCGTCTTTGACCCTGCGTTTCAGAGGTTTGTCTTGTTTGTTCCCCTGTTTAGACATGGCAGCCTTTCACAGTAATGTGGTGCTAGGGGCGTCCAGTCGGCCAAGTCAGAAGCCAAGTGCTCACGTGGACATTCTGCTACTTTTTGGTTTGTTCCTTAAAGAACTTCACGATGAGCCTGGGTGTTGGTTCGGGATACTTGTGTCCTTCATCGTGCAGATAGATTACGACAGGGTTGCCGTTCTTCGAGGGGTACTGCAAGCACCCCTTGGCCCACGGTTCTCCCTGTTCTTTGCAGCCGTTCAGCTTTTTGACACGGTCCAGCGTACGCGTTTGCATGGCAAAAGTGACGAGCGGGTCTTTCTCGCTGGCAGCATGGAACACTGGCTTGGGCTTGGCATCGGTAAAATAGATACCCGCTGAGGCGGCCACCGGGGCGAACGCTGCAAATATATCGCCTCGCCTGGCCCACAAGAGATAGGTGAATGCGCCACCATTCGAGTGGCCGGTCGCATAGATGCGATTCTCGTCGACCGGGTATTCCTTCTTCATTGAAGCCAGCACCGCATCGAAGAAGTGGAGGTCGCGATCTTTCTGATCGCCCGGTCCTGCCTGCCAGCCCGTTTTCTTGCCTTCGGGATCAGTGAGCCTGCCGGGCGTCTTCAGCCCCTGCATGTAGACGACGATGGCTTCAGGCCAGGCTTCGTGCAGGTGATGCGCCCGGGCGGCATTCCTGGCACTCCCGCCATGCCCGTGGAAGTCGAAGATGACTGGGACCTTGCCTTCGCTCTTTTTCGCTGGAGTGAAGATGAGTGCTTCACGTTTGACACCATCCACATCCCACGTGCGTGTTTGCGATTCCTGTGCCGGGGTGCTCAATAGCAAGAGTGAAATGAAATAGGGATACATGGTTAACGCCTGAAAGGGGAATAGGACTTCAACCCCGGCGATGCAAGAACGTTGCGTATTTTAGATCATTCTTGAGCCTGCTTTCACTTAGGCGGAATTGACTTCGTGTGAGTGCCATTACCGGTTCGCATCATGGAAGGTAGTGTATCACTATGGATTCAGGAGATCGCTATGAGCAAAGTACCCACGGGAACGGAGTTGGCTCGTCCGTTCCTGCCGGCCAAGGACTTTAAGCTCTCGAAATGCTTCTATGAAGCACTGGGATTCACAAAAGTGCTCGATAGTGAAGTCGCCATTTTCAACGCAGGATCGGGTGGGTTCATTTTGCAGAATTACTACCAGAAGGAGTGGGCCGAGAACTTCATGATGCAACTCATGGTGGATGACCTCGATGCCTGGTGGGAGCATATTTCCTCTCTCGATCTGGCCAAGCAGTTCGGCGTGACAGCACCGAAGCCGCCAGCAATGCAGCCCTGGGGGTTACGCATCTCCTACGTGTATGATCCCAGCGGAGTACTCTGGCACGTTGCTGAGAGGCGCACTGGTGCAGTGCAGGACTAGAAATAGCTTTCACTAAGTCAGGCAGCGTAGTGTTGCTTGCAATCAGTTATTTTTGGGAATACCTCTTCCAACCACGTTTATCATGAGTTAGGCTTAGCACAGCTTGAACTAGTGTCGGGAGTATGTCACATGAACCGTTCCCGTTTCACAACAGCCCTCTTCGCCCTGTTGCTTGCAGCGATGCCTGCCCTGGCGCAAATCAACTCTGACCTGAAACTCGATTGGAGCAACACCAGCAATCCAAACGGCTTGTGGACGTACCGGGAAGGCACCAATGCTCTCCCCGCCGTTGCATCCTGGCAGAGCAGTCTCGGTGGCTGGTCTACCGCGCAGCCTGGCTGGGCCCGTTCTGAAAACGGAACAGATCGTCTTCCCTTCTGGTTCCAGAGCAATGGTACGGAGACGTTCACTCACGATTTCCTTGCTGGCGATATCGTCCTCCACACTTACGATCCCGCCAACGGCGGAAGTAATGGCGAAGGAAACGTGATCTGGACCAGTACTACCACCGACACTATTGACATCTCAGGCAACACCTGGCTTGGTCGAGATATTGGAAGAGGGAATACATGGTCCATCTGGAAGAACGGAACCATGCTTACCAGTGGTGTCGTTACAGATGGCGACGCGTTCAATCGTTCCAATCCATTCCTCTTTGCCAATGGAACAGGTGGTGCCTCTGCACTGCAGGGTGTTTCCGTTGTCCCCGGCGACATCATTATGTTCCAGGCGGTTCGCACCACCGGCGCCGGAGACTTTATTGGTGTCAACATGTCCATTACCACCAGTGCAGTGCCTGAACCTGCGACTATTGCGCTCACAAGTCTTTCTGCTGTGGCCTTTGGTGCCTATCTCTGGTGCAATCCTCGCCGGCGCAAAACCAGGGTTGCCAAGGCAAAGTAGTTACTTGTGCGAAATCACATGGGAGTCCATGCTATTCAGCACTGAGCTATTCGATGCTCAGTGCTGAAGTCGTTTTCATGTCGCATCGGTAACAAATAGTGCCATCAAGGCAATTTCCAATCGCAGGTAACGAATCACCCTCTGTCGTCGAGGTACGTACCTCGTTCGTTGATCTCATTTCCTCCAAGAGAAATAACAGTGTTGATGTTCCGACTGTCTATCGTACTGGCTGTCGTTTGCAGCATGCTGTCTCACGTCGTACAGGCTGCGGACGAATACTTTGTTTCCAAGGGTGTCAAGATACGCTACGTCACCGCAGGCAAGGGCGAAGCAGTGATCCTCATCCATGGCTGGATGGGTGATTCGAGCATGTGGGGTGCGGATATCTTTGGCAACACCAAGCTCAAAGCCGCCGAAGGCTTTCAGGCGATCGCGTTCGATTGCCGGGGGCATGGCAAGAGTGATAAACCTCACGATGCCACAATGTATGGCACCGAGATGGCAGAAGACGTGGTGCGCCTGCTCGACCATCTCAAGATCAGGAAGGCTCACCTGATCGGTTACTCGTCAGGCTCGTTCATCGCTGGCCATGTGGCTGCGACACATCCGGACCGGGTTATCAGTGTGATCTACGGTGGACAGGCGCCTGTTGTTGCGGAAAAAATGAAGCCGGGGGATTTCTCGGAGTGCGAGAGCTTTGCCAGGGCAGTGGACGAGGGCAAGGGACTCGGATCGTACCTGATCGATGTCATGCCAGCAGGCCGGCCCAAGCCTACAGAAGAGCAGGCCAAGGCACTGGCCAAGCTGATGTATGGCAACAAGGATGTCAAAGCCTTTGCCCTGGCAGGGTGCAGCTTCAAGGAATTGGCTGTATCTGAGAAACAGTTGAAGCAATGCCAGGCTCCGATTCTCTTCATCCATGGTGGGAATGAGTCGGCCCACGTGAAGAACCGGGTGGCCATGGTTCATAAACTGCTAGGCCGGGGCGAAGTAAAGATTGTTGAAGGTGGCGACCACATTGGTACACTCACCAAGCCGGAGTTCGGAGCAGCAATTGTGGCCTTTCTCCAGGCCAACAAACAGAAGTAAGGTGAGAACATGAAGAGCAAGCTTCGCGACGGTGCAAAGTGTAAAGTCACCGGTGGGGTGCATACAGGAAAGTCAGGCACTGTCAGGGACATCAATACCAGCAAGACGGGACACGTGACTATTACAGTGGTTCAGTCCAATGGAGAGCGCTTCAAGACGCTGGCGAAGAATGTGGAGGTACAGGGTTAGCCACTCGCCTGCACCCGCTTGCCCCATAACATTGACTACATGATAGATACCCTGGCTATCGTCGGAGTCGGCCTGCTGGGAGGCTCCATTGCGCTGGCAGCGCGGGAACGCCAGTTGGCTCGGCGCATCATCGGGATCACCAGGCAGCAGCAGACCCTCGATATCGCCCTGCAACGGGGCATGATTGACGAAGGCTATCAGCAGATCACGGATGCCTTGCGGCCTGCCAGCCTGACCATTATCTGCACTCCGGTTGATCAGATCGCATCACTGGCACAGCAATTGCTCGACCAGTTTCCGGAGATGACCGTCAGTGATGTAGGCAGTACCAAGGCCAACATCGTCAATGCAGTGGACCATCATCCCTCGCTGGCAAGGCGATTCCTCGGCGGGCATCCGTTGGCAGGCTCCGAGAAGAGTGGACCGGAACATGCGGTAGCTTCGCTGTTCCAGGATAAGCTGATGTTCCTGACGCCGTCGGAGACTTCGTCATCGGGTGTGCAAGCAACACTCACGCAGTTCTGGGAAGGCCTGGGAAGCAAGGTTGTTTCCATGACGGCAGAGGAGCATGACACCATCATGGCTCTGACCAGTCATCTGCCTCATCTGGCATCGTTTGCCCTGGCAGGGGCTATTCCCGACGAATACCTACAATACAGCGGTACCGGACTACGTTCGATGACTCGCCTGGCCGGGGGAGACCCGGAGATGTGGCGAGCGATCGTGCAGCACAATCGCGAAGCGATTCTGGCAGGATTGCAGTCGCTGCAGGCACGGCTGCATTTGTTTCATCATGCGGTGGACTCGGCCGATTCCGATCAACTCCTGCAACTGTTCCATGAAGGAAGAAGGATTCACCATGCTCTGGGAAGTTGAAGTCACCCCTCGTCGGGCTGAAGAAGATGCCGAGGGACGCAGCCTGGCCCAGACGCTGAGCGAAAAGACGGGCCGAAACGTCGGCACCATTCACAGCAGCCGGGTGTTTCTGATCAGCGGGCTCGACGACACGAAGATCCAACTGGTGGCAGACAGGCTGCTCGTGGATGCCACGGTGGAACGTGTCGAGCTGCACAAGCCCGCCGCCCCGATCGGCGACACGACGCTCACTGTGCTGCCCAAGCCTGGTGTGATGGATCCCACGGCAAGCAGCATCGAGTTTGCTGTCGGGCAGTTGGGTTTGCCGCGCAGCCAGGTACGGACCGGCAAGCGATTCCGCTTCGATACCCAGTCGGTCGATCTCGTACCGCAGGCAAAGAAACTGGTAGCCAACGATGCCATCGAGCAGGGAATTGTCGGACCGCTGAGTGAAAGTGTGTGGAAGGCTGCAGGTTCCAGCTACACGTTCCATCGTACCAGTGTGCCTCTTCGCACAATGACCGACGCGCAGCTGGTGGAGACGAGCAAGCGAGGCCAACTGGCCCTGACACTCGACGAGATGCAGACCATCAAGTCGCACTACACCACACTCGATCGCGACCCGACTGACATCGAACTGGAGACCATCGCCCAGACCTGGTCGGAGCACTGTTCACACAAGACGCTCAAAGGCCGCATCCATTTCACAGCAGAAGATGGCACCACTCGGCGGTATGAAAACCTGCTCAAACAGACGATCTTTGCTGCGACGCAGGAAGTGCGAGCGAGGCTCGGGACCAACGACTGGTGCGTAAGTGTTTTCGTTGACAATGCTGGTATCGTAAGGTTCACCAGGGACTTCCATGCCTGCATCAAGGTGGAAACCCACAACCGTCCGTCCGCCATCGAGCCGTACGGCGGGGCCAGCACTGGCATTGGCGGCGTCATTCGCGATGTGCTGGGGACCGGTCTCGGTGGCAAGCCTGTTGCCAATACGGATGTATTCTGCTTCGCACCGCCGACGTTCCCTGACAGCAAGTTGCCAGCAGGAGTGCTCCCGCCACGGCGAGTGATGCAGGGGGTCGTCTCCGGCGTGCGTGACTATGGCAACCGCATGGGCATTGCTACTGTCAATGGGGCGATTCACTTCGATGACCGCTACCTCGGCAACCCACTGGTCTTTTGTGGGACCATTGGGCTCATCCCTGTGGGCATGGAGAAGAAGACAGCCCAGGCGGGCGACCTGATCGTAGCGATGGGAGGCCGTACCGGGCGCGATGGCATTCACGGGGCAACATTCTCTTCAGCGGAGTTGCACGATCAATCGGAGAAGGTGAGTGGCGGAGCAGTGCAGATAGGTAATGCCATCACCGAGAAGATGCTGATGGATGTGCTGCTGGTAGCCCGCGACCGTGGCCTGTACAACGCCGTGACCGATTGTGGTGCAGGAGGCTTCTCCAGCGCCGTCGGCGAGATGGCAGCAGACCTGGGAGCAGTGGTTCACCTCGAACGGGCTCCCCTCAAGTATGCAGGGCTGAGCTATACCGAGATCTGGATCAGCGAAGCGCAGGAGCGTATGGTGCTGGCGGTGCCTCCAGACAAGTGGGGCGACCTGGAGAAGCTTTGCACCAGCGAGAATGTGGAAGCAGTGGTGCTTGGCGAGTTCACCGCCAGTGGTCAGTTGCAGCTCTTCTTCCATGGTCAGAGTGTCGCGGATGTCAATATGCACTTCCTTCATGAAGGAAGGCCACCGACCATACGACAGGCAAGTTGGAGTGCTCCGGCTTCCATTTCCTCTTCGGTGAGCGGGCAGGGTGCAGCTGTTCCCGGTGCGCCAGCGATTGTGTCCACCGATTTTTCCCAGGCTACCCTTCGTCTCCTCAGCCATCCCACTATCGCCAGCAAGGAAAGCATCCTGCGACGGTACGATCACGAAGTGCAGGGCGGCAGCGTCATCAAACCGATGGTGGGCGTCTGCAGTGATGGCCCGGGTGATGCCTCTGTAGTGGCTCCCATCATGGGCGACCGCACGGGACTGGCCATTGGCTGCGGTCTCTGTCCGCAGTTTGGCGACCTCGATCCCTATTACATGGCACTGGCTGCGGTGGATGAAGCCCTTCGCAATGTCGTCTCTGTCGGTGCTGATCCGCGTCACACGGCGGTGCTCGATAACTTCTGCTGGGGGAATACGGATCGGCCCGAAGTGCTTGGCGGCCTGGTACGTGCCGCGGAAGGTTGCCGCGACGCTGCCCTGGCATACGGCACTCCGTTCGTCAGCGGAAAGGACAGCCTCAAGAACGAATACCAGAACGCGGATGGCACCCGCATCGTCATTCCGCCCACGTTGTTGATCACTGCCATGGGCAAGGTACCCGATGTGACCAAGTGCGTGACCATGGATCTGAAGAAGGCTGGGCACAAGCTCTACCTCGTCGGCTGGACGAAGAATGAGCTGGGCGGTTCGCATTTTACATTTGATGGTGTAGCCAATCCTTCACCCCTCTCCCCACCGGGGAGAGGGGCCGGAGGTGAGGGGGAATCTCTCGCCCTTCATGCTGTCCCCAAGGTCGATCTTACCACTGCCCCTGCCATCCACCAGAAGGTGCACGACGCTATTCGCCATGGCATGGTGGCAGCCTGCCATGATCTGAGTGAAGGTGGCCTCACGGTGGCACTTGCCGAGATGTGCATGGCAGGCGGTCTCGGTGCAGTCATCCACACCAGTGCGGTGCCCACGAAGGAGGGGGAACAGCTTCCCATCGAAGCCATCCTCTTCGGCGAAAGCACTACCCGCTTCCTGCTCGAAGTGCCGTTTGAATGGGAAAGCAGCCTGAAGATCCTGTTTGGCCAATTGCCCCTGGCCTGCATTGGCCAGGTAGCGGAGCAGGCCCGGCTGACCATCTTCGGCTCCGAGAAGGACGCATTGCTGGTCAACCTGGGCGTGGCCGAGATGAAGGAAGCGTGGCAGGGGACGCTGCGGGGGATTGTGTAGATTATACAGTCAACAGGCGTGAATCTTTTACGCCTGTTGACTCTGAATGTCGGCTGAACCCTGGCGGTCGTGCGGGTTGGGTAAAAAGCGTGCCAGGGCATTGAGCAGTCTTGACAGAATGGCCGTTATCGTGCATCAGCCGGTTGCCGAAATAGAGTTGTCGCTGCTGCTCCACACATCTCGAATGACCGTTCTACATGAGAAAGGAGACGCTCATGGAATTAGTTCTCAGCATGACCGACCAGATCGCCCAGTTTGATGGCGTTCCTTGCCGGGTCTGGGAAGGCACCACAGAACGAGGAATCCCCTGCAGGGTGTATGTGCATCATTTGAGTTCGCAGAACAAACACGACTGCAATCTGCTGGAACAGGAACTGCACGAATGCATGCCGACCAGCCGGCTGGTCGGTTGCGGGTAGCTGTGGATGTGTTATGAATGGTTTACCTGTGTGTAGAGACAAGGAAATCCAAAGTCTTTGGCAGGGTCGAAGCGGTTCTCCGCTTCGACCCTGGTGACGGGCACTGGAAGCTGCTGCAGCTCCGCAGGGGCGAGTGGAGTACCACACGCCCCTGCCACGGCTTGCGCGAGCTTGAATGTTCCGGGCACCCGGCTGAGCAGCGGCAGGCGATGGAAACACGAGAAGGTCAGGAAATGAGCATGCCCCGGCTCATAGAAATGCCTGACGCGTTTACGATGCTTGATTTCCATGTGCGGAAGGTACCAAGTGACGTATGTTATTGCTACAGGATATTGTGCGGGTGACTTTTCATTGCATACCAGCACGGATGAGATGAGTACATCACATCCGTGGCACCCCAACTCTCATCATTCTCCCGTGCACCCGGCTTAGCGATTCAACTTTGACGTGGACTTTGCCGTATGAAACGGAGAGAGTATTGCATGGGTGCCAGCATTCGCTGACACACTAACGATGCCCGGGGCACAATACAGCTATCGGGAGAATCGGGCAAGTCTCACTGTGGGTCAGATACCGATTGACTGGAGGAGGTTACCTCATGATCCGCGCAAGGAGTGCCAATAGACAGCCTTCGCAAAGCCACAGCATAGTCAGGTCGAGTACGACCAGACTATGGCAACCGTGCTGACTTCGCGTGAACCAGCACTGCTCTGAGTACAGTGCAGTGCCACGGTTGCAAGGGACTTAGGAGCTCAGTGCCACCCTGCCAAAATGGAGGTCCATCGTTTCCGCCTTCACTTGGCGGTTAATGGCTGGAGGGGGTAATGGAAATCGACGAAAAACGAACGCTGATCGAACGTCAATACGCAATTATTGAGCGGTCAAAACGACTTGATCTGCGCTCATCACCTTTCTTTGTGATTTGGGACTTTTACTCGGAATGGGATTGTTCTGGTTTAGCTTCTGCACTATCTAGAGTTGATAAATCGAGCTCTTCAATATTACTTACTACCATGGCAAGCATTGGATTAGTAGATGACTTATGTATTGTTCAACGGGCATTCAGTCTCGGCTCATTCACAAACTCACGGGATAGGTACAATATCAGCACGGATGCAAATGATTACATCATAACAGTCGATCAGTTTGATATGGATAGTGTTATCAATAGCGTATACGATAAGCTGGTAGTAAATAAAGTATATCCATAGATGCTCGCCGATGCGGCCAACCAGACCACCAGTTACCAGTACGACATGCTCAACCGGGTGACTCGAGAGACTGATCCACGTGGCAAGGAGCGCACCTTCGGGTACGATGCCAATAGCAATCGCACCGAAGTGGTGGACCACAATGGGCGGCAGCGGACGTTCAAGTGCGACACCCTCGATCGCATGACTGGCGAGACGTGGTGGAACGGCAGCACGGCAGGCACCCAGTTCACCTACACTTACAATGCCGTGGGCCAGGTGCCCGGAAGGATCATGAGGTTGCTGTGCCACGGAGGTGAGGTACTCCTCTCCTCCGTGCTGGCACTGCGACTCACCCCATAGCATTCATCGCAGGCAAAGATTCTTTGTTTAGCATGATCAAGGATTGTCGTTGGCCCAGCCAGTCGATGGCACTTGACCATTTCCATGCGGTCGCTGTGTCGACCAGTCCCCGAAGTACTGGGTTGTTGTGAATATATTCCACCACGGCATAGACCTGCGTGGGTTCTATCACATTGACATCATACCCTGACCCGGTTTGCCAGAAACGATACTCCGAAACACCAGCGACACGGACAATCAGTTTTTCAAGATATTGGGGAGCTTGCACTTTCAGATAGGCAATAGCGCGCTTGGCCACAGGTATTTTGATGGATCGCAGGATTTCTGCGGTAGAAGCTGGCTGCTGTGGCCAGATCAGGAGATGCACATGTTCGGGCATCAAGACCCAGGCCCAGACGTGGAATCCATGTTTCTTCCTGGCTCGGTTGATCGCGTCAACCATCCAAAGGCGAGTACGATCCTTGCTGAGTAGTGGCAGGCGATGGAAACACGAGAAGGTCAGGAAATGAGCATGCCCCGGCTCATCGAAATGCCTGACGCGTTTACGATGCTTGATTTCCATGTGCGGAAGGTACCAAGTGACGTATGTTATTGCTACAGGATATTGTGCGGGTGACTTTTCATTGCATACCAGCACGGATGAGATGAGTACATCACATCCGTGGCACCCCAACTCTCATCATTCTCCCGTGCACCCGGCTAAACGAGTGTCGTCTCACAAGCTAACAGGAATTGCTGGCAGAGGAGTTGCAACGTTTACAACTACGTTTATTCGCGTTTCCGAACGTGTGTTGAAGGACCCACAATTGTTTAGAACTGTGGAGCAAATAGTAATGGATGTCTTTGGAGGTAAAGGAAAATTGCTTAACAAGATCAGCGCAAGCAGACATTTGTTTTGCAAGTAACTCAGGAGTGTATGCAATGAAGGGCACAGAGCCGCAGATCTTCGATTGCTGTTTTTGCAGGAAGATTGATACTGTTACAAAACAGACGGTGCCATTACTGTTTGATCAAATGCAACTCGCGTATTCCTATGCGTGCCACGATGAGTGTCTTTATAGACATTACCCAACTCTGAGGCTGGCAAAACATGTGAAGAAGAAAACTGGTGATGACTATGTTGACATGCTGCGTACTTTCTTCACTCAGTCTATCGATGACAGGAAGTGCTGCTACTGTAGCCTTGCCTTCAAAGGAAGGAATTACTTTATTATGCATTGTTACGTAACACATGGCAAAGAAATAGTGGACTTAGTGCATTGTTCGTGTATCAAGAAACTGCTTTGCAATTGATCACTGAGCATACATTCCGCCCCAAACCGACAGTCATGAATATGTAAGCCTTCCCTACGACATGCTCAACCGCGTGGCTCGAGAGACTGATCCGCGTGGTAAAGAGCGTACCTTCGGGTGCGATGCCAACAGCAATCGCACCGAAGTGGTGGACTGCAATGGGCGGCAGCGGACGTTCAAGTACGACACCCTCGATCGCATGACTGGCGAGACGTGGTGGAACGGCAGCACGGCAGGCACCCAGTTCACCTACACTTACAATGCCGTGGGCAACCGGCTCACGGCCAATGATGGCACCAGCTTCTATGCCTACGTGTCCCCGTCTTAATTCTGATCGCACATTTTCCCGAATTAAGGCTGTAGCGATTTCGGCCTGTCAGAGGCCCGATTACCGAATTGTTGCGCAAACTGGAGAAGGGATGTACGACGCTGCTGGTCAGGTGATGAAGAGGAAGCATGGGGGTGCGATCCCAGAGACGGGGTGGAAGGTGTAGACTCGCTAGCTCGATGCCAGCGGTGATTCAGCACGAGGCCACCTGGCACGGTGCTGATCGTACATCCTCGCCAGGATGCTGGCGGCGGATTTGAAGTCGTAGCCCATGATGAGAAGCAGGTCGATATTGTTGAGGTTCTTGGTGCAGCCGAAGCAGTGGGCGAGGTTGTTGCGGGGGTTGACGGTGGCGGGCATTTCGCGGCAGTGCGGGCAGAGGAAGCGATAGCGTCCTTCACTGCGTTTGGCGGGCGGGCCGTCGTCGGTGCCGAGGGCGGCAATGGTGACGGGCATGGGCAGATCGTTGCGGAGGTGACGCAGTAGTTCTCTGGTGATCATGGCTGTTTGACGTGGCTGGGGGAGCGATGTGATTAAGGCACGAGTGATAGAACGAGGTGGTCTTCGAGCCACTGCGGACGGCTTCGATCATGGAGCCAATGCAGAGGATCAGGATTGGAATCCAGTTCCACCACCTACATGTTGCCCTTTGCGCAAATCCCCCCTTTTGTTACAAGCTAACTGGACACAGGGACGTGTGCCAGGGAGATGGCTATGCGCCTTCAGGACTGGGCGGTGGTATTGCTGATGGTGGGGCTGCTGGGAGTATCCTCTTCCGCACAAGGGCCTCAGACGCAAGGCAGCGTACACCGGGATGGCTTTGAACTAGGTAGCCTTGCGTGGCGGGCGGGGGTGGCGGATGCGCCCTATCAGGAAACGCAGCACAAGCCCGATACCCGCGTTGCGCATCGTGGGCAGCAGTCGGAATTTATTCAGGTCGTCGCCAAGCCGGGAACGCACATCTACTATTGGTACAACATGCCCCGGGCGGAACTGGTGGAAGACCTCAAGGTCAGCCTGTGGGTGAAGGCGAATCGGCCGGGGATGAAGCTGGCGGCCCGCGTGGTGCTGCCGAAGGAACGGAACAGCAAGAACCTCGATCAGCCGGTGACGCTATTGCTCACGGGCGATACGTACGTGCAGACCGGGCAGTGGCAGCAGCTCTGGCTGCGTAACCCGCAGAAGGAACTCTCCGGGCAAGCACTGCTGCTGCAGGGCGAGACGAACAAGAAAGTGAACATCGACGGAGCGTTCCTCGATCAGTTGCAGGTCAATGTCTACGCCGGGCCGGGGGAGAACCTGGTCTGGCTGGACGATGTAGAAATCACGCCGGTGATTTCGCTGAATGCCGGCGACAATCGAGGCAGTATGCCAGAATCCCCGGCCCTGCCTGCCAAGGGCATCGTGCCGACGGTGGAATTGACACGCAACCGCCTGGTGGTCAACAAGCATGCTTACTTCATGCGAGGTATCCGATGTGCCGATCCGGGGTCGTTCAAGTCGTTGCGGGAATTGGGGTTCAACACCCTGTGGGTCGACAGCAAGATGCCGGAAGCCACAGTGGCGAGTGCGGTTCGGGAAGGGTTCTGGCTGGTGCCGGAGTTGCGTCCGCCAGCGGGTGGTCTGGCATCGCTGACCCCCATGTCGCTCCGAAGCGAGATGGATCGCTTCCCCAGGACTGATCATGTGCTGGCCTGGCAACTGAGTGGTGAAGCGGGCTTGAGCACCGAGTATTCCGAAGTGATCAGCAAGTCGCTGCGCGGGTCACGCACCCAGGGGCAACTCTACTCCGGCTCGGTATGGAATGGCTACCGGCAGTACAGCCAGCATCTGGAAATGATCGGTGTGCATCGCTGGCCGCTGATGACCACGCTGAACCCGACCGAGTACCGCGACTGGCTGGTAAGCCGAACCCGGCTGGCCCAGCCTGATGCCTACTTCTGGACCTGGATTCAAACCCACCTGCCTGAGCAGACCAAACTGCTGCTGACCGGTGTGGAGAAGTCGCCCAATACTCCAGATTATGGACCGAGTGCCGGGCAGATACGGCTGATGTCGTATGTGGCTCTGTCGGCAGGGTATCGTGGTCTGGGCTTCTGGGCCGATGAGTCGCTCAGTGATGAACGGGTCGGCAAGTCGCGGAAGCTGGAGCTGGCCCTGCTCAATCTGCAATTCAGCCTGCTGGAGCCTTACCTGGCCACGATGCAGGACGTGCAGTGGATCAAGACGCAGGATCCCCGGGTCAACTGTGCGGTCATCCGCTGTGACAGCGGTTTCCTGGTACTGCCTTTGTGGACCGCAGCGGGTAACCAGTTCGTACTCGGGCCATGTCATCTGAAGAACCTGCAACTGGTGATTCCGGGCATCCCCATTGATTCACAGGTGTATGAAGTGGTGCCTGGTGATCTGCGGTCGTTGCACCATCGACGGGCTGCGGGTGGCATGGAAGTCTCCATTCCGGAGTTCAATGTCTGCACCGTGCTGCTGTGTACCAGCGATGCCAACATGATTGGGCAGCTACAGCAGAAGGCCCAGCAGTCGGCCCGACAGGCGGCGCAGTGGGCTTACGATTCTGCCCGCGAAGAACTGACCATGGCTGAGACGGTGCATGAGCAACTGAAAGTGCATGGTCTTGATCGGCCTTACGATCTGGAGTTGCGGGAGAAGGCCTACAAGAATCTGCAGGATGCCTTTCAGGCATTTTCAAAAGGAAACCTGACAGAGTTCCGCTTGTCGTATGAAGCCAGCGAACGGAGCGGGCAGTTCATTCGGCAGCTCATGCGGAATCACTGGGATTACACCATCAAGGGTTTAAGCAGTCCGGTGAGTTCGCCCTATACGCTCTGTTACGCATCGTTGCCCAAGTACTACGAGTGGTTGAAGCGGACGAATCAGAGTCAACTGACGGGCAACCTGTTGCGTGATGGCGATTGCGAAACTGTGGCTGGCCCATTGCCCACGGGTTGGACCGTTCGCAGGGATACGCTGGACGAAGTGAATCTGGTCGAAGCCCGGGTACAGGAATCGCCCCATGATGGTCAGCAATGCTGGAAGCTGGCAATCACCGCGAAGGACCCAACCTATGCTCCCGAAGCTCTCGAGCGAACGTACCTGGTGATAAACAGTGCCAGTGTGGCCCTGACGCCCGGCTCTCAGGTGAAGATCTCGGGGTGGTACCGCATTCCACAGCCGATTCGTTCGAGTGCCGATGGCCTGCTCATTTACGACAATGCTGGCAACGAGGCCCTTGGCGTTCGGCTGTATCATTCGCCCCAGTGGAAGAAGATCGAAGTCTACCGCACGGTGCCCAGCTCGGGGCAAATCCAGGTCAACATTGCACTGACGGGGTTGGGCGTGGCCTACTTCGATGATCTGAAGATTGAGGCGTTGCAGGCGAACCCGGTAGCTACACCGGGCAAACCACCACCGGCTAAAACAGCACCGAAGTAGGCAGTTTGAGTGCCAATGCGAAGCTAAAGGGGCTTTTTCTGTCACAACTGGCAATCTCACCGATATAGGGGATATAGACCCTTGCGGAAGACTGCCATGCTTGCACTGCTGAACTTCTTTCAAACTCGCTACGCTGGCTGGAAGCAGCTCATCGTCCCGGAAGGGGTCAAACTGCTGTTTCCTGAAAATCCCATGCACAAGCTATCGGCCAGTCAGTCGCCGCTGGGCCAGATCAAAGTGTCGCTCTACTCTGCCAGCCTGCCTCAAAGTGGATATTCGACCATTCTGTGCATTCGGGACTACGACGCAGAAGAATTGCTGGAAGCCAAGTCGCTCTTTAACGACTGGAAATGCGAGTTTGTGCAGACGATGGAAGCTGCAGGGATCAAGAAGTTCCTGGTCAGAGAGAAGTGCCATGGCGACGTTCATCCGACCTGCGATATGCTGCTGAGCGATGCGATGGAAACGTCATTCACCCGGGTACGGCTGGTAGCCCAGGGCAACCGTCTCATCGTGCTCTTCGCGGTGGGAAATCTGCAGGAAGTCTCCTCTCCGGCAGTCACGGAATCGTTCAGTTCCATGCGGGTGCGCTAGATTCGGTTATTGACAGGCTTTCCCTGTGCATGTCTACTCGCTGCATGCATCGCACTACATCTAGTTACCTTCGATTTGGTATGCCACTTCTTGCAGCCCTGGCCATGTCCTATGGCTGGGGTTTTCGTGGTGACTATGGTCATGAAGCAGGGGCAATGTTTCCGGGTGCCTTCCTGGCATTGAGCATCCTGATCGGCAGTGGTCGCGCTGACTGGCTGCGACGAATAGTGCCCATTACACTGGCTGCGGCGCTCGGCTGGGCGTTTGGCGGCGCTGTCAGTTACGGAAAAGTGATTGGCTACACGGCTCACAGCTCCTGGCCCGATGTGGCCTACGGGTATACCTCGCTCTGGATCATTGGTGCCTTGTGGGGGAGTGTCGGTGCAGGGTGCCTGGCACTGGCACTCACGATGAAACGGAGTTGGCTGAATGCCTGGGCCTATCCACTGATTCTTTTGTTCGTCACCTGGCAGGTGCTGGATGGGCAAGGCATTACTGAGTGGGCAGAGACCCACTACGTACACATGGATGTGGATTGGTTAGCTGCACTCAGTGCTTTGCTGGTGGGTCTGTTGTGTTATGCTGTCCAACCCTGGAGGGCAGTGGCAGGCCTGATGATGACACTCGCGGCAGGCTGGCTGCTCGGTTTCTTTGTGCTGACATACTTCTTCGGCCTGCGGATGACGCCACCCCGCGGGGACAACTGGGCGGGTTCGGTTGGATTGGCGGTGGCGTTCTTTGTCTGGCTGCACTGGCACCGTTACTGGGCAGCCATGTATCTGTTTCTGGTGGGAGCGATTGCCGGTGGTTTCGGGTTTGCCCTGGGCGATGCTCTCAACATGATGGGAAGAGCAGGCTGGGGGCCTGTGGGAGAACTGGCCAGGACGCTGAAGCTGGATGCCTGGAAGTGGATGGAGCAGTCGTTTGGGCTGATCATGGGGCTGGGTGTGGCACTGGGAGTGCTTCAACTCGTAAAGACGTACTTGCCTTCACCGGTAGAGGATGAAGAGGGAGGCGACATTCACTGTGTCGGGCTGGTATTTCTGCTTGTCGTGATGCCGTGGATGAACTTCTTCAAGAATGTCCGCAGGCTCATCAGCGACCATCAACTGGGTGGTGATCTTTTCGGGGTGACGCAACCAGTCTGGTACATCATGATTGGTACAGGTGTCTCGTTACTTGTAGTCTACGCTGTGCTGCTGCACCGTCGCGGGAAGCTTCGTCTGATTCCTCTGGAGCCCCTTGGTCGGGCTCAGTTGCTGTTCCTCTTCCTCATGTGGTTATCCGTGCTCGCTGCGTTTCAGCAGGCCATGCCTCATATGAAAAACACGGGGACGCTCTGGGTACATGTAACGTTCTGGCTGACTGCCAGCGCAGCCAGCATGCTGGCGCTGTGTGCACCGTTACCGGACAAGAAACTGGCGCTGGCAGCCAACATCGGGATTGAAAGATATCGACCCGGGCGATGGCTCTGGCTGCTACTCATTCTCATACCAGTGGTGCTGGCTGCGCTGACCTGGGCAACGGTGTCGATGCATGACAAGCTGTTGTCGGGGAGCCACACCCGTTTCTAATAGCGAAGGATGAATTCAGCGATTACGCGATGATCCATGACGCGGCCGGTATCGGTGAGGGGACGCTCGTAGGTCAGGCCCAGTTCAGCGCTGCGGTTGCACTTGGCCCGGAAACCAAATGCCATCGTGACCAGGTCGGAACCTGTCGTCCCGTGGACAGACCAGTCAAGGAAGGCATCGCCTTGTCCGAAGTTGGCAGGATACACGCCACGCCCTTCGGTGAGCTGATGATAATAGTTGACTTCGACCAGCGGATGGAGCCAACCCATGAGTTCACGGTCAATGTGCAATTGCGTAAAGAGCAGGGTGCTGCCTTCATTGCTGAGCGGAGCCCTGACACCGATATTTCCCAGTGCATGCCAGAAGCAGCAGAACTCCTTGCCAGCCGTGAGGATGCCTGTCACGCTGCCATCGCTGGGGCGCTGGTAGACATCTGCTTCACCTGTGGGGGCTTCATACTGCACCGAGGCAGAAACCAGGAATTGATTTTCAACATCGCGAATCATCACATACTTGCCCGAGAAGGCGAGGTTGTTCCAGCCATCAGTAGTACCCAGGCTTCCCTGGTTGAAGAAGCTGTAGCCACTCTTTTCGAGTGAAACCGACCAGCGATCGTTCAGGGCGACACGCAGTTGCACCAGGTACGACTGCTGCAGTGAACGTTCGAAGGCCTGATCTTCAGGTGACCAGTTGAGTACCCCCAGAATGCGGGCTTCGGTCAGGGAGCGTGGGTCCTTGGCCAGCCAGGGATTACTGCTGGGGCCAATAAAGCGTGGAAAATGCGAGTCGCTACTCAGGGACAAGGCAGTACCCAGGATGGGGTTGAAGCCACGGACTTCGGGGAATGGGCCATCCTGATCGGGGCTGAGCAGAGGCGGCGGCGGCGGCTGGTCTGCCGAGTAAGTGGGTTGGCCGCCATCAAACATCAGGGTACATAACAATAGGGCCGCAAGCATACGATCGGCCTCCCTGCCGACTCACTGGAATCATCATCGAACAGGATGAAACCGGGCCTGAATCAGTCTCGGATGCTATTTGCCAAATGCACGACCGTGACGTAGGCTTGTTCCCAATGGTAACGAATGTAACGGCTCTACCATTGGCGGACGCAGGCGAGCATGCGAGCTTCTCAGTTTTTTGAGAATAGCAGCGTAAACCACTAATTCGTACGTTAACATGGTCTGAAATGACTCGCACGACAGGCATAACACTTCGCAAGGACCAGGCACGCTAGCATGCCCTTACGCTTCGCATTGGCTTTGCACGATCATCAGCCTGTCGGCAATTTCGACAGCGTCTATGCGCAAGCCTATGCCGATGCGTACTTCCCTTTCCTCGATATTATCAGCCAGTATCCTGAACTGGCTTTCAGTCTGCACATCAGCGGGCCGCTGCTTGATTGGCTGGAAAAGAACCGGCCTGATCACCTGGGCGATCTGAAAGAACTCGTCAAAGCCGGCCAGCTCGAGATTATCGGTGGCGCCTACTACGAACCGATCCTTCCCATCCTGCCACGCCGCGATCGTGTCGGCCAGATTCGTCGCTATTCGGAAAAGCTCAAGGATATCTTCGATACGGATGTTCGGGGCATGTGGCTGGCTGAGCGGGTGTGGGAACCGAGCCTGGTAACCGACCTCCTTGAAGCTGACATCGAGTATACGTTGCTTGACGACTTTCATTTCAAGCAAGCGGGCATGGAGGAAGATGATCTCCATGGTTATTTCCTGACCGAAGACCAGGGCTTTCTGCTCCGCATCTTCCCGATCAGTGAGCCGCTGCGATACATGATCCCGTGGAAGGATCCTGCTGAGGCTATCTCGTATCTTGATCTGCTGGCTGAAACCTATCCTGATTCGGTCGTAGTCTGTGCGGATGATGGTGAGAAATTTGGTTCCTGGCCCGGCACGAATGGACTGTGCTACGAGAAGAAGTGGCTGACCCAGTTCTTTGACCTTCTTCTGGAGCGACAGGCGCAGGACAAGATACAGCTCGTCACGCTGTCCCAGGCGCTCGATGAGACTCCGCCTCAGGGTACCATCTATCTGCCGGAATGCAGTTATCGCGAGATGACCGAATGGGCATTGCCTACCGCGCGGCAACTGTCGAGGCAGCAATTGCTCAAGGGATTTGAAGGCAAACCTGTGCAGGAGCAGATCAAGAATAATCTGCGAGGTGGCATCTGGCGCAATTTTGCCAGCAAGTACCCCGAAGTGAGGGAGATGCAGGCCCGCATGATCGAAGTGAGTGATCATATCGCGGCTGCAGCAGGCAATCCTTCCATCGAAAATGCCATCCTGGAACTCTATCGTGGTCAGTGCAACTGCCCGTATTGGCACGGTGCTTTTGGCGGACTCTATCTGCCTCACCTGCGGCATGCCATCTACAAACACCTGATCAGTGCCGATAACGCCTGTCTGGCAGACGACATCGCTCATGGTCAGCGGGTGGATATCGAACTGCATGACTTTAATCTCGATGGGCGCCGGGAACTGCGTATCTCGACAGCTCTGTACACTGCCTACTTCTGCCCGCACCAGGGTGGCATGCTGTATGAACTCGACATTCGGCCGGTGAAAGTGAACCTGCTGGCAACCCTGTCACGGCGCCCGGAGCCTTACCATGAGACGATCAAGCAGATTGCTTCTCAGCAAGTGGTGAAGTCTGCGGTCAATCCAGAGAAGGCCGCAGAGTTCAAACAGCCTGATCTCGAGAAGCACCTCATCTACGACAAGTATCCCCGTAAGAGTCTGATTGATCATTGCTATCCACTGGATACTACCCTGGAAGACGTAGTAGCGGGCCGGGAAAAAGAGCTGGGTGACTTCGTGCAGGGGGCCTACATACGCCGCCTGATTGACAGGGACACACACCAACGGCTTCGGCTGTTCCGGCAGGGGCATGTACGAGGTCAGTCGATGCAGGTCTCGAAGGAGATCGTCGCATCCGCCACTGCCAACACGTTGACTGTTCGATATCGCCTGGATGAACTGCCTCCTGAGCCTGACTTCTATTTTGCAGTGGAAATGAACTTCGCCGGTTTCCCCGCGAATCAGGACGACCGATACTACTACCATGCCGGCAAGAAGAATGCGGGGCAGACCCAGACCCTGATTGATATCAAGGGCGTTGATCATCTGGGCATTGTGGATGAGTTCCTCGGACTCGATTGCAAGCTGCAATGCTCCTCTCCAGCGGGCATCTGGGCCTTTCCGATTCAAACCGTCAGCCAATCGGAAGGCGGGTTTGAACTGGTGCATCAGGGAGTGACCATGATAGCCTACTTCGTGCCTCAGCCTGATAAGGGTAAGCACTGGGAAGTGGAAGTCGTCCTGAAGATGGACGCACATCGTCGCAAGTCGAGCTAGCCATGCGTGTGGGCATCTTTGGTGGTTCCTTCGATCCAATTCATCTGGGGCACCTGATCCTGGCTGAGCAGTGCCGCGATCAAGCCGCGCTGGATCGTGTACTTTTCATCCCCGCTCCGCGTCCACCACACAAGTTGAATAAGGCTGTTGCGAGCTTCGACCATCGCCTGGCCATGTTGAAACTGGCCATTCTCGACCAGCCAGCCTTTCTGGTCGATACCTGTGAACAGGATCGCCCCGGCCTGAGCTTTACAGTTGACACACTGCGATATCTCCATCAACGAGAGCCAGCGACGGACTGGTTCCTGATTCTGGGTGGTGACAGCGTCCGCGACCTTTCCACGTGGCGCGACCCCGAAGGCATTGCCAGACTCTGCAAGCTGCTGATCGTTGACCGTCCCGACACGGTGGGCATAGAGCCACCCAACTATTTTGCTTATAACCGGGTGCAGTCGCCGCTGATAGACATTTCGAGTACGGATATCCGCGAGCGAGTGAAAACGGGACGGAGCATCAGGTATTTGGTGCCAGAAAGAGTGCGAGAGTATATAGACACATCGGAGGTATATGGCAGGTGAACGGCCTGGAAGCCATCGAATGCCGATACGCCGGCAAACGATGGCATGCCTCTTCCTCGTTCCGCCCCAGTCAGGTCGAGTATGACTAAAACCAGGGCACCCGAATCACTTCTACCTCACCACGTTCGATACATCCAGCACCTGGGCTGCAGCCAGATTGTTGCCGAAATTCTTGAAATCCTTGAACGTCCAGACGACTTTCCGGTCGCGTGTGATTTCGATCAGTTGTGGATTGTCGGGGCCAGCGTGGCAGTTGCCAACGATGACATTGCCGTTGGGCAGTTTCTGTAATGTTGTGACCCAGGCGAGCGTGATGCCGGGCAGGTCTTTCTGTTCGAGCTTCCAGTGGATCTTCTTGTCAGGAGTGACTTCGATCACGCGGTTGTTGTTGCCACCGGCAATCAGGGTGTTGCCATTTGCCAGGCGGATGGCGCCGAAGACTTCGGTGCCGTGTCCTTCGGGGCCATGACCATCGCTGCGGGGGCGACCGCCGAGATCGAGGAAGTACTCCCAGATCATCTTCCCGCGGCTGTTGTATTCACGCACAGCTCCATCTCCCTCGTGACAAACCAGGTAATGACCATTGTTCAGAACACGGGCCATGCGGGTATCACGGTGGGGGTGTTTGTTCTTCACCGTAAGCGGGAATTGCTTGATGATCTTGCCGTCCTTGTCCACTTCGATGATGCGGCAGTTACCCGATTCGGCAATCATGGTTACGCCATCATCCAGTCGCTGAAAGGCATGCACCTCCACCTTGCCTGTGTAGCCTTCCCTGGGTTTGGATTCGTACTTCCAGACGATCTCTTTCTTGGGATTGATCTCGACGACGGTGGTGTGGGCGATGTGGGTCAGGATGTTGCCATTAGGCAGCATATGCAGATCGTGGACATCATGCTTGCAGACGTATTCCCATTCCACTTTACCGCTGGCATCAATGATGGCGAGCTTGCCGGTGGAACGATCAGCCGCCAGTACGCGGTGTCCCGGCGTCTGCGACCAGAGAGTGGTATGTGTCAGAAGGACACTAAACAGAACTAAACCCCAGCGCATGGAGAATCCCTCGAAGCAGTAGGCGAGTGACAGCAAGTACATAGAGATACTAACATGCTTCATCGCCACGTGCTATCACTGATTGGCAAGACGCCGCTGGTGGAACTGAACCGCCTGGCGTCAGGGTTGCCGGTGCCTGTGTATGCCAAGTGCGAGTTCCTGAATCCAGGGGGGAGCATCAAGGATCGCATAGCCCAGGCGATAATTGAAGATGCAGATCAGTTAGGACAACTGCAGCCAGGTGCTACCCTCATCGAAGCCACTGCAGGTAACACCGGCATCGGACTGGCCCTGGTCGCTGCCATCAAGGGGTATCGTTTAGCCTGTGTGATGCCCGAAAAGATGTCGCTCGACAAGCGCCGGGCGCTTGCCGCTGTCGGAGCGGAAGTGATCATGACCGACAATGCTCCGCCGAGCGACCCGCGTAACTTCCGCCGCGTTGCTGAACGACTGGCCCAGGACCGGGGCTGGTTCCTCGTCAGGCAGTTTGAACATCCTGCGAATCCGCGCGTGCATGAGCAGATGACGGGGCCGGAGATTCTGGAGCAGTGTGATGGCAAAGTGGGAGCGTTCGTCTGCGGTGTGGGCACGGGTGGCACCATCACTGGTGTGGGCCGTTATCTCAGGAAACACTGTCCGAGCGCGAAGATCGTGCTGGCTGATCCCGTAGGTTCCCGACTCGCCCAATTATGGAATGCAGCACAGCCCGACCATGATGCCAGCTACGCGGTGGAAGGCATCGGAGGCAGCGAAGTCCCGAAGAACCTCGACCTTTCAGTCATTGATGATGTAGTGCGGGTCAGCGATGAAGACTCATTCGCCATGACACACCGGCTCATGCGCCAAGAAGGCCTGCTGGTCGGAGGATCGACAGGAACCAATGTAGTTGCCGCTTTGCATGTAGCCCAGTCACTGCGACTGGATGGTCCTGTTGTGACGATCCTCTCTGATTCCTGGGATCGATACCTTACTCAGCCTTGGATGGCGGCTCCCAGATCGTAGCAGCGATATAGCGGAACGGTTTGCTGGCATCGTTGAAGTAGTAGACGGTTACCAGTTTGCCATCCTCCCGCTGTACGGTGCGGGGATAGCCCAGGTCCCAGTTGGCACCGTCATCCCGCAACATGATTTCCTTCGACCAGGTGCGGCCACCGTCGTTACTGATCCTGGCACGAATGCCATAGGGCGCTCGACGGTTGCCATAGGTAAGCGCGAGCCGGCCATCCTTGAGCTTGATCATGGCAGCAGGGTTGCCTGCATTGTCGATGCTGTTGTTCTCTTCGAGCTTCCAGGTCTTGCCGTTGTCCACAGAGCGGAACGGTTCAATCCACCATCGCTTCGGTGCTTGATCGCTGTTGTTCCGACGGCGGATGAAGGTATAGAACTCATTCTCACCCAGTCTTACGGTCGATGGCATGATTGCATAGCCACCTTTGCCCGGCTGCTCGCCAATCCAGCTGATCTGGTCCCAGGTCTTGCCCCCGTCGCGGGTGCGAATCATCATCGGCCAGCCTTCGCTGCCATCTTCCTTGGTGGCGGCCATGAAGGCAACAAGGTCGTGCTTGCCTTCAACCTGGTAATCCGTGCGCGGGAGCATGCCAATGCGGCCGAACGTTGGCAGCAGATAGGGGCCGTGCCAGGTCTTGCAGCGGTCGCTGGACCAGCAGAAGTAGGATGTATTCCTGGCGGTGGGATGCATGCGAAAGGTGATGGCGAAGTTGGGCTGCTGGAAGTCGATGTTGCCGGGGCAGGGTGCTGGCTCTCTCTCCAGATAGTCGGGTACTTCAAAGTTCCACGTCTTGCCACCATCCAGACTACGGGCTTGTCGCGGTACGATGGGCTTGCTGCGATCAATCGTATGGCCATCTGCCTTTTCATCGTGGTACCCCAGTGTGAAACCCACGACGATCTCGTTGCCCCAGCACCAGATGCCGTTGTTGGCAGGCCAGCCACCAAAACGACCGTCTTCGCGGTAGACCACCACGTTTTCAGCAGGAACGGTGTGTCTCGGTTTGCATGTGCTCCGTTCAACAAAACCAGCAGGGATCACGAAGCTCAACATCAACCATCCGTACCAGGCCATGCTCATCATTCATCCTCGTCCAGTTCCTGTTGACAACGTCGGCTGCATCTGCAAGACAAGAGCATCATAGCACAAAAGGATTGCCGTGTTAGAAGTTCCTACCATCCTGGGTCTCTTGACTGTAGTGACGCTGCTGGCCTTGCTTGCGCCGCGATTGCGTATTCCCATTCCCACTTGCATGGTACTGGGCGGGTTGGCGATCAGCCTGATCCCCGGCTTACCCGAAGTGGACATGCCGCCTGAATTGGTGTTTCTCGTCTTTCTGCCGCCGCTGCTCTATGCAGCAGCCTGGCAGATGCCGTGGCAGGATTTCAAACGCAACCTTCGCCCGATTCTGCAGCTGGCAATTGGACTTGTCCTTATCACAGCACTCGGAGTGGCAGTGACGATCAAGTGGATGGTCCCCGAGATGTCCTGGGCGTTTGCATTTGCCCTGGGGGGTATTCTGGGGCCGCCCGATGCTGTCGCTGCCACTTCGGTCACGCGAGGCCTGGGCGTGCCACAACGTCTCGTCACCATCCTGGAGGGAGAGAGCCTGGTCAATGATGCCACGGGCCTGGTCATTTATAAGCTTGGTATCGCAGCAGCGATCACGGGTACCTTTGTATTCCTGGATGCAGTTGGCCTGTTTCTCATGACAGCGATTGGTGGAGTGATCGTGGGCTATCTCCTTGGGCATGCGGTGACCTGGATCCATCGACATCTCGATGAGCCTACAGTGGAAACAGTGCTGACGCTGCTTACTCCGTATGCGGCATACCTGGCGGCAGAACAGTTTCACTGGTCAGGAGTGCTGGCGACAGTTACCGCCGGCATTCACATCAGCCGAAGGCAGCAGGAATACTTTTCACCGACGTTGCGGCTTCAGGCTACCAGTGTGTGGAATACGCTGGATTTCATCCTCAATGGCTTGGCCTTCGTCCTGATCGGGTTACAATTGCCGACTGTTCTCAGGCAACTGCAGAGAGAGGAATCACTGCTCCTGGCAGCTTCGATCACACTGGTCGTCTACCTGGCCATGGTGACGATACGAATGTTATGGATATGGCCTGCTGCCTGGCTGCCCCGGGTGTTAAGCAGTCGCATCCGTCGACGTGAACCCATGCCCAAGCCGAGTGCCCTTGTCGTCATCGGGTGGTGTGGCATGCGTGGCGTAGTTTCCCTGGCCGCAGCGCTGGCCATTCCTCACACGATGGCCGATGGTAGTCCCTTTCCCTTCCGAGGCATGTTGCTGGCCATCACCTTTGGTGTGGTGCTGGGCACGCTGGTGATTCAGGGGCTTACCCTTGCACCTCTGGTCCGCTGGCTGAAACTCAGCAATCCTCAGTATTCCGGTGACGAAGAAGAGTTGCAACTGCGACTGGAGCTGGTTGCTGCTGCGATCAGTTACCTGGAAACGCAGGAACAGTATGCGCTGAGTTCGCCTCAGATGGTTGCTCGCGTGCGTGAACATTTCGAACGGCAGGGGGAACTGTGGCTGAGTCAGATGGCGATGCAGCATGTCAGTAAAGAGGATGCGGCTGAGATGGCTCGCCCCAGTCGCGAGCTATACCTGGGAGCCATTTGCGCTCAGCGGCGTCTCCTGCATCGCATGCGCGATTCTGGCAGGGTGCACGGCCCAGGCTGGCAGCGGCTTCTCGATGCAGTTGATCTGGAAGAAGCACGATTCCGCATCGCCCTGGGGGCTAAGTGGAAGGATGATTAGATGTAAGCCCGTAATGCCATTTGAACGAGGCGGACGTATGAAGCGGATGCACTTGATCAGCCATCAATGTACTCAGATATTTGATGGCGTAGTCTATACTGCTGAAATGACTCTAGGTACGATTGTAAGTGTACTGGGGAGCAAAGATCAGCGAGACCACAAAGTGATTCTAGTTGAACAGGTAATTGGCAACGTGAGAGCATTATCCTCTCAAGACGCTGATTTCCTGATTAATCAGTGTATCATTGCAAGTGCTTTGGCACAGATCGATAGTGCAAATGTTGCTGGTGAGATGCCGAGAGTTAGTCAGGCTAATTTTCACGTGACGGTCCAGTCATTCCATATGTCTGCGTACTTGGATAGAGAACGATCAGGATTTCTAATATGCATGGTTGCAATGGAAACGGTTGCCAAATTTCTTGAATGGTATGAGTCTTCATAATTGATGAACAAATTGTCGAAAAGCACCCGCCTGAACCAACTTCGTCGCCACTTCAATATCTGGGGCGAAGTAGCGATCATGATCGAAGAACGGTACGTGCTGCCGAAGCAACTTGTAGGCTTTGTCCAGCAGTGGTGAAGTGTGATGCGGTTTACGGAAGTCGAGGCCCTGGGCTGCTGCCAGCAGTTCGATGCCGATGATTGTGGCAGTGTTTTCGGCCATGTCACGCAGCCGTCGGGCAGCGTAGGTCGCCATGGAAACATGGTCTTCCTGGTTGGCAGAGGTAGGCAGGCTGTCGACCGATGCAGGATGAGCCAGCGACTTGTTCTCGCTCACCAGGGCGGCAGCAGTTACCTGGGCGATCATGAAGCCGCTGTTGACCCCGCCATTTTCCACCAGGAATGGCGGCAGGCCGGACAGGTTATTATCAATGAGCAAGGCAATCCGACGCTCTGCCAGCGACCCGATCTCAGCCAGGGCCAGTGCAAGATTATCGGCCACGAGGGCCACGGGTTCCGCATGGAAGTTTCCACCGGAGATGATCTCGTTGTCTTCGGCAAAGATGAGCGGATTGTCGGAAACACCATTGGCTTCCTGGATCAGGATGGATGCGGTATGTCGCACTTGTTCCAGGCACGCCCCCATGACCTGTGGCTGGCAACGTAGCGAGTAAGGATCCTGTACCTTCTCGCAATCCTGATGTGCTTTCTCGATCTCGCTATGTCCCAGCAGATGACGATAGGCAGCTGCCACATCACGCTGGCCAGTCAGTCCGCGAACATCGTGGATACGAGGATCGAAAGGTTTGCGACTTCCCTGTGCCGCTTCGACTGACATGGCGCCCGAAACGAGTGCAGCGTGGAAGATATCCTCCGTGGCCAGAAGTCCTTGAATGGCCAGAGCGGTGGAAACCTGTGTCCCATTCAGCAGTGCCAGTCCTTCCTTGGGGGCGAGCACAAATGGGGTTAGCCCCGCTGCAGCCATCGCTTCCTTGCCACTGAGAGTGCGGCCCTGATGCCGGGCTGCACCTTCCCCGATAAGCACTGCCGCCAGGTGGGCCAGGGGAGCCAGATCACCAGAAGCACCGACAGAGCCTTTCTCTGGAATGATCGGGTAGACCTGCTTGTTGAAGAGGGTAATGAGTGCCTGGATAACCACGCGGCGAACGCCCGAATAACCACGAGCCAGACTGTTGACCTTGAGCGTGAGTATCAGCCGCACTGCTGCATCATCCAGCGGTTTGCCTACACCTGCAGCATGGGAAAGTACGATGCTGCGCTGCAGGAGTTCCAGTTCCTCCGGAGCGATGCGTGTATTGGCAAGCAGGCCGAAGCCCGTATTGACCCCATAGACGGTGCGGCCTTCGGTGAGCACGCGGTTGACGCATTCCGTGGCTGCATCAATGGCGGGATACGAGCCGGCATCCAGTTCCAGTGTCATGCTGGTGTCACTGGCTATGGTGCGAAGGTCAGATAGTGATAATTGTCCAGGTGAAAGGAGAAACAGACTCACGATACCTCCTGTATCATTGGGAGATCCAGATGCTGGGCATGGGCAGTCCGGATGGCAATGTCGTACCCAGCATCCGCATGACGCATGACGCCGGTAGCTGGATCATTCCACAATACCCGTTCGATGCGGCGTGCTGCTTCAGGAGTTCCATCGCAGACAATCACTACGCCGGCATGCTGGCTGAAGCCCATGCCCACTCCGCCGCCATGATGCAGCGAGACCCACGTCGCACCGCTGGCAGTATTGAGTAGAGCATTGAGCAGGGGCCAATCGGAGACAGCGTCTGAGCCATCCAGCATGCCTTCGGATTCCCGATTCGGACTAGCAACAGAGCCTGAATCGAGATGGTCGCGGCCGATGACAATCGGAGCATCCACTTCACCCCGGGCCACCATCTCGTTGAATGCCAGGCCCAGCCGGGCACGGTCCTGCAGGCCTACCCAGCAGATACGGGCGGGCAAGCCCTGGAAAGCGATACGCTCACGAGCCATATCAAGCCAGCGATGAAGACTCGGGCGATCGGGGATGAGTTCCTTGACCCTGGCATCAGTTCGGTGAATGTCTGCAGGGTTACCAGAGAGAGCGACCCAGCGGAACGGTCCAATACCTTCGCAGAAGAGAGGCCGGATATAGGCAGGCACGAAGCCGGGAAAGTCGAAAGCGTTCTTCACTCCAGCCTCGAATGCCATCTGACGGATATTGTTGCCATAATCCACTGTGGCTGCACCCCGCTTCTGCAGTTCGAGCATCGCCTGAACCTGCACGGCCATGGATGCCTTGGCAGCAGTAATCACGTTCGCTGGTTCGCTCTGTTGCCGGGAACGCCATTCTTCCAGCGACCAGCCCTGGGGCAGGTAGCCATGGAGAGGGTCGTGAGCACTGGTTTGATCGGTCACCACATCGGGGGTGATGCCGCGGCGGACCAGTTCCTGAAATACATCAGCGGCATTGCCGAGCAGACCAATCGAGGTAGGCTTGCTGGCTGACCGGATAAGCTGCAATGCTTCGTCCAGAGTAGCAGCTTGGGCGTCCAGATACCTGGTACGCAGGCGGTAGGCTATGCGGGTTGGATCGCACTCGACAGCAATCATCGAAAAGCCAGCGAAGACCCCGGCAAGTGGCTGCGCACCACCCATGCCGCCCAGACCGCCGGTGAGTATCCATTTGCCTGCAGGGTTACTGGCAAAGTGCCTGCGAGCCATGGCTGCGAAGGTTTCGTAGGTGCCTTGCACGATGCCCTGCGAGCCGATGTAGATCCAGCTGCCTGCGGTCATCTGACCATACATCATGAGGCCGAGTTTATCGAGCTGATGAAAGTGCTCCCAGGTAGCCCAATGGGGGACCAGGTTAGAATTGGCGAGCAGCACGCGGGGCGCATCGGCATGCGTGCGAAAGACACCGACCGGTTTGCCCGACTGGATGAGCAAAGTTTCATCCGATTTCAGTCGCATCAGTACTTGGACGATGGCATCGTAACATTCCCAATTGCGGGCTGCCCTGCCGATTCCGCCATATACCACCAGCTCCTCGGGGCGTTCTGCGACTTCCCTGTCCAGGTTGTTCATGAGCATCCGCAGGGCTGCCTCGGTTTGCCAGCTCTGGCAACTGAGTACAGTGCCGCGCGAAGCGCGAATGTTACGAGTGGGATCCATCCGGGAGAGCGTCATACCAGAGTTACCGTGAGAGAGGCCAGTGTTGTAAGAGATGCCAGATCAGCCGCGCAGCTGCACGCACGCAGGTCTGTTGTTGATCGAGAAGGGGATTGTATTCCACCACATCGGTCAGGAGCAGTTTACCAGACCGGGCTATGTATTCGATCAGTTGCATCAGCACCGGTTGCGGAACACCAAGACCTGCAGGTGCACTCACGGCATGCATGACCGAAGGTGGCAGTACATCGAGATCGATGCTGAGGTAGACATGATCGACATTGCCAAGAAACTGATCCAATGCGTTGCGATGAGGCTCCATGGAGTCCTGCAGTGCCTCATCGATGATCCACGTTGCTCCATAACGTCTGGCATTTTCGAAAAGTGCAGCAGTGTTGGCAGCAACGGAGATGCCCAGACACAGGTAATTGAATGGAAAGCCTGCCTGCTGTGACCATGTCGCCATCTGCGCGAAAGGGGTGCCCGAATGTGGCTGCTGTGAAGAACGAAGATCAAAGTGAGCATCGAGATTGATGATGCCCAGTCGGCTGCTGGTGTGCACCGTTCGCAAGGCCTGAAAGCTACCCCAGGCTGTTTCATGGCCACCACCAAGGATGATGAGCGGTGCAAATTCCTCCAGAATGCCCGAGGCACGTTGTCGCAGTTGCTCCTGGGCTGTTTCCATCGCATCGTCATGTGCCAGGATATTGCCAGCATCAAAGAGATCAGAAGAGTGATGCCAGGCGAGGTTTGCCAGTGCCCGCCGGAGAGCATTGGGGCCTGCAGCAGAGCCGATTCGTCCCAGGTTGCGTTTGACCCCGATATCGCATTCGAATCCGAGCAGGACATGGCCTTGCTGAAACGCATGTGGCTGCCAGGGCTGTACCACCTGATGCCAGCGGCGTGCTGCTGCACCTTCACATGCAGTATCGTCGCGGCCTGTCCACAACGGCATCTCAGGAGAATGCATGGGCTTGCCCTCGATGAACACGAGTATGCAGTTGACGGAGACCCAGTGAGCAGACCAGTTCTGCAGGATGTTCGATATCCCAGATTAGAAAGTCGGCCTGCTTGCCGGCGGTGAGCGTGCCATGACTGGCTTCGCGACCCAGAGCTTTCGCTGCATGTCGTGTGGTGCCGAGCAATGCTTCTTCTGGTGAAAGTCCGAAGAGCACAGTAGCCATATTCATGGCCAGCCGAATGGAGGCAAATGGCGAAGTACCCGGGTTCAGATCAGTCGCTACGGCCAGAGGTAC
Organism: Gemmatales bacterium; assembly: GCA_046350055.1. Taxonomy (GTDB): domain Bacteria; phylum Planctomycetota; class Planctomycetia; order Gemmatales; family HRBIN36; genus JAEUIE01. Next base: position 4,167,159 of record JAXMBC010000001.1, read on the forward strand.
TCCGGCATCCCTGAGAGCTTCCACCGGAGGTTTCTTTTTCTCACGCAGGAAGTAATAGGCGCCCGGGAGCAGCGTGGCGACAGTTCCATGTTTGGCCATGGCATCAATACCTAGCTGCTCGAGATACTCCACGTGATCGGCTGACCAGCCGCCTCGCATCGCCAGGTTGACCGTGCCTCCCGAGTTTGAAAGTTGTTCCATATGCCCCTTGATGGCCAGGCCGTAGCGAAGTGCAGTATCCCATATCCGCTCTGCCTGGGCTACGCTGAAGGCAATGTGCTCACAGAATACATCGACCGCCTCAGCTAGCTTCTGTTCCGCAACGGCAGGGATGATCTCTCGACAAATGTGATGGACGTAGTCATCGGCACGGCCCTGGTATTCGGGAGGCACTGCGTGGGCAGCCAGCAGAGTTGGAGAAATGTCGACCGGCAATCGCTCGCCAATCTGCCTGGCGACGCGAAGCTGCTTCAGTTCTGCATCCAACGACAACCCGTAGCCTGACTTGATTTCGATGCAGGTGACACCTTCCCGGAGTAATACTTCAGCCCGGGGAAATGAGGCAGCGAGTAGCTCCTCCTCGCTCATCGTCCGCGTGCTGCGTACCGATGAGAGGATACCGCCACCCTGACGTGCCAGTTCCGCATAGGGCACCCCGCAGAGACGCTGTTCCCATTCCCTGACACGACAACCGCCATAGACGAGATGTGTATGACAATCGATGAAACCCGGTGTGACCCAGCGCTGCTGAAGATGATGAACCTCAGCACCGGGCGGGATGATGAGCTCCGCTTCTGGTACGATGGCGGAGATCTTCTGACCTGTCACAATGAGAGCATGATCGCTGACAATGCCATATGCACCGTTTCGGCTGGCATCGAATGTCGCCAGCCTGCCATGTCGGTAGATGTGAACGGATTGCCCGGGAACCGCCATCGCATGCCTCCACTTCATTCAGTATGGCGAGTCGGCTTGCTGATTGCCAGCTAATCCACTGGTCTTATCGTTTGCATGGGTGTGTCCCATAGTGCAGGCAACGGTGCTTCGATGAGCATTGGCTGCTTCGTGATTGGATGCTGGAACTGCAGCAGCCGGGCATGAAGAGCCATAGGTTGAAAGCGGGGATCGCTGACTTTCTCGCCAAACAGTTCTGAAGAGCCATACTGCATATCGCCCAGTACCGGATGACCCCGGCTGGAGCTTTGCAGCCGAATCTGGTGCGATCGTCCAGTGACGAGTTCGATCTCGACCCAGGTATAGTTCTCGCTTGTGCCTTTTACTGCAAGATGCAGGATGGCTTCTTTGGCTTCTGGATGGTCAGCAGACACCAGTTCCGAACGGGATTCGCCATCGATCTTACGCATCCAGTTGTGCCAGGTGTCTGGTGATTTCTGGAGCGCGCCATGCAGCAGCGCCCAGTAGCGTTTGCTGACCGTCTTGTTTTGAAACTGCTCGTGCAATGCGCGGGCAGCTGGCTTGGTCTTGGCGAACACCATCACGCCGGAGACAGGTCGATCCAAGCGATGCGGTACTCCGAGGTAGGGATGCTTGACGCTGGAGGTGGAGTATTGGAGATACCGCCGAATACGCCATTCGAGGCAATCGATCCCCGGCGGCGCCTGCGTGAGCACGCCATTGGGTTTATTCACCACGATGCATCGGTCATCTTCCCAAAGAACATCGAAGCCGTGCAGGGGAACACTCCGGGAAAAGCAAGAAGCCATATGTTTCCATATGGCTTCGCGTGAGGTTGGGTAGTTGTCATTACTCCACGACAGCGTTCCAGCACTTCACATGAAAGTCATAGGAATATCGATTATTATTATTGATTGGCAGTCCAGGTGGATGACACGCTCAGTTATCCTGCTCGTTTCGCTTCATACCCTGTAATTTGCTGCTCGAATCGTAACAGGTAACCCAATTCATCCAGATCATTCAGCAGACAGGTCTTGGAAAAGCCGTCGACGGGGAAACTGGATCCAGTGCCATCCGGCAAGCTGATTCGTTGCTTTTCCAGATCAATAGTGACTACTGTATCGGGAGCCTGAGACGTGAGGGCTACCAGCCTGGCATGAAAAGTTACATCATCTGGCTGCACAGGTAACACACCGTTCTTCAGTGCATTGGATTTGAAGATATCGGCAAATCCCTGTGCCACCACGGCTCGGATTCCCCAGCCGGCCAGGGCCCAGGGGGCATGTTCACGTGATGACCCACAACCGAAGTTGTCACCTGCCAGCAGTATGGTGCGGCCTTGCTGAGAGGGCTGATTGAGGATGAAGTGAGCCTTGGCTGAGCCATCGGCTTCGTAACGCCAGTCCGCGAAGAGGTTCTTCCCCAGCCCCAGCTTGTCCGTCACTTTGAGGAAGCGGGCCGGGATGATCTGATCTGTATCAATGTCATTGCGTACCAGCGGAATCATCGCCGACGATAATGTCGTGAAGCGTGCCATTCCCTTGTTCCTTATTGGAGTAATGTCCGCACATCAGTCACCACGCCCGTGACGGCTGCTGCAGCTGCTGTCAGCGGGCTGGCCAGGAAAGTGCGGCCACCGGGCCCCTGTCTGCCTTCAAAGTTGCGGTTGCTGGTGCTTACTGCATACTGTCCCGGGCTGAGCTGGTCGCCATTCATGGCAATACACATCGAACAGCCACTTTCACGCCATTCTGCACCAGCCGACTTGAAGATGTCAGCAAGGCCTTCAGCTTCGGCTTGTTTCTTGACAACCTGCGAGCCGGGTACCACAAGAGTGCGCACCGAACTGGAAACTTTGCGGCCCTTGAACACCCTGGCTGCTTCACGGAGGTCGCTGATGCGGGAGTTGGTACAACTGCCGATGAAGACGACATCGATCTTCTGCCCGAGCAAGGGCTTGCCTGCCGGAATGGCCATGTAGTTCATAGCCTTCTCCAGTGAGGCACGCTCTGTACTGTCGTTGACTTTGGCTGGATCAGGGATCACGCCCGTAATGGGCATTCCCATGCCCGGGTTGGTACCATACGTAATCATCGGCTCGAGTGCATTGGCATCGATGGTGATGCTTTTGTCATACTTGGCACCGACATCACTTCGCAGTGTCTTCCACTCAGCGATTGCTTTGTCCCATGCAGCTGCTTTAGGGCTGTGCTCTCTTCCCATGAGATAGGCGAAGGTGGTGTCATCCGGGGCAACGAGGCCAGCCCGGGCGCCTCCTTCGATAGACATGTTGCAGACCGTCATGCGGCCTTCCATGCTGAGCGAACGGATTGCCGAGCCGGTGTACTCAAAGACATGGGCAGTGCCACCTCGAACACCAATCTTAGCCAGCAAGGCGAGGATGATGTCCTTGGGGGAGACCCCAGCTTTCAACACCCCGTCCACTCGTACTTCAAACGTTCTGGGCTTCCGCTGCAGGAGGCACTGCGTGGCCAGCACATGTTCCACTTCGCTGGTGCCAATGCCAAACGCCAGTGCCCCAAAGGCACCGTGCGTAGCGGTATGGCTGTCACCACAGACGATGGTTTGCCCCGGTTGCGTCAGTCCCAGTTCCGGTCCGATCACATGAACGATCCCCCGATGGGGGCTACCCAGGCCATGCAGCGTGACCCCAAACTCTTTGCAGTTGGCTTCGAGCTTGCGGCACTGCTGGGCTGCCTGGTCGTCGGCCATCTCCAGCCCATTGCCATAGGTGGGGATGCTATGATCGAGTGTCGCCACCGTACGGTCGGTACGCCGGACTTTGAGACCTCGCCTGCGCAGGCCATCAAAAGCCTGTGGCGATGTGACTTCATGCACGAGATGCAAGTCGATATAAATCATCGCCGGAGCACCAGGCTCCTCGTGCACAATGTGGCTATCCCAGATCTTGTCGATGATCGTTCGCGGCTGGCTCATCGTTATCCCACGCTCACAGTCACCCGCACGGGCTTGTTAGTGCCATTGGTGGCACAGCTTGGTACTTCTTTCATGATCGATACCAGGTCCGCATCGAGGATCAGCTTCTTCTTGTCGGCCAGTGTCTTGAAGCGTGCGAATGCCGTGTCAAGTTCCTGATCAGCCAGCACGTGGCCCAGTTCCTCGAGTCTTGCTTTCAGGGCATGCCGGCCAGAGTGTTTGCCGAGTACGAGGTTGGTCTTGCTCACTCCAACCGACTCAGGCCGCATGATCTCGTAGGTGCTGGCGTTCTTCAGCATGCCATCCTGATGAATGCCTGCTTCGTGAGCGAAGGCATTGATGCCGACGATAGCCTTGTTGGGCTGAACGACGATGCCGGTATGATGCGACACCATCTGGCTCAGCCGGTAAATCTGCGTGGTATCAATCCCTGTCCGCAGGTTGTACACTGGCTTGCGTGTCTGCAGGGCCATGACCACTTCTTCAAGAGCCGTGTTGCCTGCCCGTTCGCCAATGCCGTTGATAGTCACTTCCGCCTGGCGAGCTCCAGCCCGGATACCTGCCAGACTATTGGCCGTGGCCAGGCCCAGGTCATTGTGGCAATGCACTGAAACGATGCAATTGTCGATACCCTTGGTGTTCTTGATGATGCCGCCGATCAACTCACCATACTCCTCAGGGATAGTGTAGCCGACGGTATCGGGGATGTTGAGGGTAGTCGCTCCGGCACGAATAACGAGTGCCAGCACTTCGTACAGGAACTTGGGATCGCTGCGCCCCGCATCTTCTGGAGAGAATTCGACATCAGCACACAGGGAGCGGGCGTAGCTCACCATTTCCTCTGCCCGCTGCAACACATCCCTGGGCTCCATTTTCAGCTTGTACTTCATATGGATTTCAGAGGTGGCCAGGAACGTATGAATCCGGGGGTGGGCAGCGTACTGCACTGCTTCCCAGCATTTGTCTATGTCCGACTTGGCCGTACGAGCAAGACCGCAGATGATGGTGGGTTCACGGCCATTGATGCTGCGGTTGCCCACTGTCCTGGCGATGGTCTTGACAGCTTCCAGATCATCAGGCGAAGCAGCAGGGAAGCCTGCTTCCATGACATCGATGCCCAGCTCTGCCAGGGCATGGGCAATCTCCAGTTTTTCAGCCGACGTAAGGGTGGCGCCCGGCGATTGTTCGCCGTCACGCAAGGTCGTGTCAAAGATGCGTACGTAGTCGGTGGCCATGGCCGATCCTCGGCAAGGAGAGGGAGAGGACTGCTGAAGGTAGTGTACGCTGTGACTGCATGGGATGCTAGGGGAGTAGCAAGTAACTACTCCTGCTTCACCTTCAGGGCTTCCAGCAACTCTGCCGTGCGCTGTTTCAACACTGTCCGTTTATCCTCGTCGAGTTGGTAAGCTGTGCCACGCCGTAGATGTGGCTGGTCTCATAGCAACCTACTCTACTTGATTCACCTTACGAGTGTCTGACGGCAACGTGAATTTACTTCCGCCGTCTCTCTCGCCGTGCAGGGCGTTTTTCGCGTGGTGTACCATTGTCACCCAGGGCAGCGTGATAAGCTAAAAGCTTGCCGCTCAACGTGGCACTGTACTCCACCGTCTCAGCGCCCTTCTTGCTTAGCACCAGTTTCTCCTCGCTCCCTGTTCCGAATGCCTTGCTGGCAGCTGAGGCTGCAACCTCGTCACTCTTCCCTCGCAGTTTCGCCCACCAGTGGGCAGGTACTTCAAACGTTTTCTCATCCATGAAGGTACTTGTCCGGCGGGGAGTCACCAGCGCCCTGGCTGTCAATTGATCCGCACGAGTATCGGCATGGGCCACCAGTGTCAACTCACGGGCGTCATCACTCAACCATTTGGCTATCATGCGAAACGCCGGTACGCCAACTGATTCGACAAGTGTACCACCACTCGGCTTGTCGCTACCAGACAGCCAGCGTAATCCAGTTTCTGCCCGTTGCTGCCATGCTTGCCGTTGCTCTACGGGCATCCGCTCCAGGTAGAGCGTCATGGCCAGGAGGTTTTTCTGATGATTCGTAGTTAGCAGTTTGTCCACGCTGGGTAGTTGTCCTGCGAGTTCCTCAGGACGCCAAGCCAGCCAGGCATGGCGCTCCGTGAAACGCAGGTAAACTGTTCCAACCAGAGGCAACTGGAAGGCCTCGTTGCCTTGCTGGTCTTTGGACAGCGTCAGCCCATGTCGCGCGAGAAAGCCTCGGAAGGCGTCATCACCTGTGGTGGGAATGAATGTCAACAGGGTTCCAGTACCAGATGCATTGCTGACGAGTATGGTGCCCAGTGGACGGGCCAGGTCCAACCCTTTGAGATTGCCTGCGACCAGATTGGTGACAGCTGCGCTGTCGAGTGCTGCGACCAGATCCTTCCGACCAAGTCGCTGATACACATGCCGAAGGCCCGAGCGAACTTCCATCACCGATTTGCCAGTGAACAGTCCCCAAACGTCCTGGCTCCAGGAAGTACAAGTGATTGTGATTGAAAGCGATAGGGCGATGATTGCTCGCATAATGAACTCCTTACTATCTGCCATGCATTAGTCAGTACCCGGCGCCCAGCGCCAGTTGGGAAGATCCTTTCCATCTTTTATGGGCACCAGTTTGCCTTTCTCCATGCGGTATTCCACCACGATGGAGCCTTGCCCCTGGGAAAACGTCAGCTTATCGTTCTTGCCTTCCCAAGTGCCTGATAACATGGTCACAGGTCCCGCCTTCACATCAAACTTCTTGTCTGCGTGGATGCTGAGAATGATCTTCTCCGCTCCAGCACCAAAGACATTGGTACTGTCCTGTTCAACGTGATATGCGCCAACGAAGGAAGGTGAGGACTTCCCACAACCATTCATTGCAAGCATTATTCCAATCAAGCACAAACCCCAAGTTCTGTGCGACATAGGAGGCTCCTTGTGATCATCTCCATTCTATGCAGTGGATGAAAACAATAGGCAATCTTGACGATAGTTGGATATTAGGTACGACTAACATTAGAAAGTAGGTAAGACTATGTTGTTTGCACGCTTGTTACTCTTCCTTGCCCTACCATTCATATGGGGATGCAGAGATCGCCCAACAACATCAACTGCTTCCAATACCAAGGCAGAAGTCAAAAAACTTCAAGTGGTCTGTACCACAGGTATGGTTGCCGATCTCGTACGACGCATTGCAGGCACTCATGTTGAGGTCGTCCAGCTTATGAAAGCTGGGGTCGATCCTCACCTCTACAAAGCTTCGCCTGGCGACATGAAACTGCTCAACGGTGCGGACATCATCTTCTTCTCGGGCCAGCATCTCGAAGGCAAGATGGCGGATCTCCTCACCGGGCTCGGCAAGTCGCGCCGTTGTGTGGCAGTTACTGATAAGATTCCCGCGAACCTGTTGCTCAAGAGTGAGGATGGCATTGTCGATCCCCATCTCTGGTTCGATGTCACCTTGTGGAAAATGGCAGCCTTGCGAATCAACGAAGTGCTCTGCGAAGCCGATCCGAGCTATGCGGAGGGATACCAAATGGCTGCTGCTTCACTCGATGTTGATCTCACCCGGTTGCATGATTATGTGAAGTCCGAAATCGCCAGCATCGAAAAGAGCCGCCGGGTGCTGGTCACCGCTCACGATGCCTTTCAGTATTTCGGCAAAGCCTACAGCATGGAAGTACACAGCATCCAGGGCATCAGTACGGAGAGTGAAGCGAGCGTAAAGCAGGTCAACGATCTGGTCAGCTTCATCGTCAGCCACAAGATCAAAGCGGTTTTTGTGGAGAGTAGCGTCTCCGAGAAAAACATCAATGCACTGGTCGAGGGCTGCAAAGCCCAGGGGCACAAGGTTGAAATCGGCGGTGAACTCTACTCAGATGCCCCGGGGCCTGATGGCACACCCGATGCCACCTACCTGGGCATGGTCCGCCACAATGTTGATGTCATTGTGAAGGCACTGAAATGACCGCACCGATCCTCGATGTCCACGACATGACCGTGGCCTACCATCACAAGCCGGTGCTCTGGAATGTCGACGTGACGCTGGAAAAGCCCAGTCTCGTCGGCATCATGGGGCCCAACGGAGCTGGCAAAAGTACCTTCATCAAGGCCATTCTTGAACTGGTGCCACGGGTCAGTGGTGAGGTCAAGCTCTTCGGTCAGCCACTGAGCCAGGTGCGTAAACGCATTGGTTATGTGCCCCAACGGGAGAGTGTCGATTGGGACTTTCCCATCAACGTGTTCGATCTCGTACTCATGGGTACCTATGGCCAGATAGGCTGGTTCCGTCGGCCGGGCAAGGCTCAGCGCGACTGGGCAATGGCCTGCATGCGCGACCTGGGTATCAGCGACTTGGCCCACCGACAGATCGGCCAACTCTCAGGCGGGCAACAACAGCGGGCCTTCCTGGCTCGTGCTCTCGCCCAGCAGGCTGATCTCTATTTCATGGATGAACCCATGGCAGGGGTGGACGCTGCTACCGAGCAAGCAGTCTTCCAACTCCTGCAACGTCTCCGTAATGAAGGTAAGATGGTGATGGTGGTCCACCACGATATCCGCAGCGCTCCGCAGTACTTTGATCACCTGTTGTTGCTCAATACTCGACTGGTAGCTGCTGGCCCAACAGCTGAGGTCTTCCAGAACGAATTCCTCCAGCGTACTTATGGTGGCAGGTTGCAGGCACTGGAGGCAGCCAGCGTGGCCGTGCGGGACAAGGTGCCCACATCATGAGCGACTTGTTCACCTACAACACGATCCTTGTACTGCTTGGCACCAGTCTGCTCGGGGCAGCTTCGGGCATGATCGGTGCCATTGCGGTACAACGCCGTCAGGCCCTGGCAGGGGATGTCTTTGCCCATGCAGCACTCCCCGGGCTCTGTATAGCATTCATGGTCGTCGGCGACCGCAACCTGCTCGCCCTCCTCATCGGGGCATTTGTCAGTGGAATCCTGGGGTTAGTCTGTGTGTCGCTGATCTCTCGAGCCAGCCGCATTAAACCCGATGCGGCGCTGGGTATCGTGCTCAGCACCTTCTTTGGCCTCGGCATCGTGTTAAGCCGGGTGATTCAAAACCAGGCAGGCACCGGCAGTAAAGCTGGACTCGATTCCTACATCCTTGGTAAAACCGCTGGTATCATCGCCAGTGATGTCTACCTGATCGCCTCAGCTGCTGTCATTGCTCTATTCCTCATCGTACTTCTATTCAAAGAGCTACGCATGCTCAGCTTCGACGCGGACTTCGCTCAGAGCCAGGGGTGGCCGGTACGCCGGTTGGATTTGCTGCTCATTGGTCTGCTGGGCCTCATCGTCGTCATGGGGCTTTCAGCCGTTGGTGTCGTCATGATGGCCGCGCTCCTCATTCTGCCGGGAGTCAGCGCCCGATTCTGGACCGATCGCTTTTCGGTCATGCTCTGGCTCAGCGCTGGCTTTGGCATCATCACTGGTTCCATCGGCACTATTCTTTCGGCGAAGTATGCCAACCTGCCTGCTGGCCCGATCATCGTACTCGTCGGGGCAGGGCTCTTCCTTCTCTCCGCGATAGTTGCTCCCCGTCGAGGCCTCATCGCTCGCTGGAGGACGAGCAAGTATGTTGATCTCAGCCTGTTGCCTCCTGAGGTGGTACGAGCCTCATGACGATTGCACTCTGGACCATACTGGTCGGCGTTCTCGCCAGCGTGGGCTGCAGCCTGGTCGGCTGTTTCCTTGTTCTGCGGCGGATGAGCCTGCTCGGCGATGCGATCAGCCATGCGGTGCTGCCCGGTATTGCAGTCGGCTTCCTTTTCAGTGGTAAGATCAATGGCCCTGCCATTATTCTGGGCGCGATGGCCGCGGGTTTGCTGACAGCTTACTTGACAGAGTCACTCAGTCAGGCGGTGAAAGTTACCGAAGACGCCAGCTTGGGAGTGGTCTTTACATCCCTGTTTGCTCTTGGCGTAGTGCTCATCTCCGTCTTCGCTCGTCAGGTCGATCTCGACCCAGGCTGCGTCCTCTACGGCCTTATTGAATTCACCTGGTACAACACAACGACGATTGCAGGGTATGACATTCCTGTCGCAGTGATCACACTTGGCTCGATGGTGCTCTTCGTACTGTTCTGCATCATCATGCTGTGGAAAGAACTCAAGCTCGCTTCGTTCGATCCGGCACTCGCTACCTCGCTGGGCTACTCCGCCACCGGCCTCCATTATTTCCTGATGGCTCTCACCGCGGGTATCACTGTCGCTGCCTTTGAATCGGTCGGCTCGATTCTTGTGGTAGCTATGCTCATCGTTCCCGCCGCCACGGCACAATTACTGACCGATCGCTTGAAGACGATGCTCCTGGTCGCTTCGCTGATAGGCACACTCTCAGCCATCATCGGCTACTATCTTGCTGACCACTGGAACACCAGTGTTGCCGGCATGATGGCTGTCGCGGCGGGTGGTCTCTTTGTGACTACACTCTTCCTGGCACCACGCTATGGCTTGCTGCCAAGACTCATGAAGCAATGGAAGTGGGCACTGCGGATCCATCGCGAAGACATCCTCGGCACCCTTTACCGTGCACAGGAACTCGATCAGCCCAGTCTTCCAATAATGGAACTGTTGCCCCAACACTCAGCATTCCTACGTTGGCTGTCGCTCCGCACGTTGCACTACCAGGGGTATGTTAGCGAGGCAAACAATCTGGTTTCGCTTACTATCGCTGGCACGGAACGTGCGATTCAACTCGTTCGCGCCCACCGCCTCTGGGAATCGTACCTGCAGCAGAACGTCGCCTTACCGGCCGACCACTTACACGTGCCAGCCGAGCACATGGAACACTACGTCGGCCCTGTGTTGATGGAAGAACTCGCCGAGGATCTCCAGAAGCCTCACCTCGACCCCCACGGCCGCGCCATTCCCAAAGCGTAGTCGAAGCTGAGACTACCTGGCACAAAGCACCGAGGACTAGGCCTTCGGCATCTCCATGCCCGGGACCCAGGCCCCATGAAATCCGTACGGCACTCGCATCGGTAGTAATACCCTCGCTACTGGCTTACCTGTGAAATCCTGGGCTGCAAGGATGACCAGTTCGCTTTTGTTCTCTGCCTTGTCATAAATGAAATTGAGCAGCCAGCCGTCATCTTCATTGGCAGAGCTAGGGCGGGCGACAAACACACCTTCGCCACCGAACCGGCCAGTACCGAAATCGTGCGTTTCCTTCTTCCCGGTGGCCAGTTCATACTTCAGCATGCCGCTGAAGAAATCTCCCGTACCAGTACCGCAGTAGCCAAACCTGGTCGAACGCATTGCCAGGGCATCATTCACCCGGGGGAATTCCGTGGGGGCATCGTCCAGCGGCTTCTCACTGACCGCACCGGTCTTCATGTGGAAGGTGTACTGATAGAGCACCGCATGCTGTTCACCATCTGCCGAGGCACCATCGATAGAGCCGGGAAAGCGTGGATAGCGACACGCCAGAATCACCACTTCATCGCCCTGATCGTAAGCGTTGAGCGTGTGGAAAATGTAACAGGTCTTCGCTTCGAACCACTTGATGTCATGCTTGCCCTCGGCATTCTTCCTGCGTGAGATGATGCCGAATCGACTGGGCCGTTTGTCATCGAAGTACCACGGTGGTTTACCTGTGAAGGCCCGGGTCATTTCGAACGTCTGAGGCAACTCGAAGAATACTGCATAGTTGGATGTCACCGCGAAGTCATGCATCATGGACGACTTCTGCAGCTTGATTGACACTGCCGATTCATACACGCCATCCTTGCTGATCTGATGGAACAGGGCCGTCGCCTGAGGGAAGTAACAGAATGAGATCATCTCGCCGGTGACAGGATCGACTTTGGGATGGGCTGTGAAATTGCCCCGCAGTTTGCCTGCAAAGTTGTATTCGCCTTCTGTCTCCAGGCTCGGTACCCTGTTGGCGTGCGGTTTGCCAGCTTCGTAGAGCGCCAGCAGCTTCTTTGCATGCCACACCAGGGCTGTGTTGGCTGCGTTCTTATAGGGGTTGTTTCCTTTGGCTATTTCTTTCAGGTCGGGCATTTCCAACAGGCTGGGGTAGAGCTTCTTCCCCGCTGCTTTCTCTCTCAGATAGCCTGCTGTTTGAATGAACCGATTGCGATAGCTGGCCTTGCCATCTTCCAACCGCACGCCGTGCAGCATGCCATCGCCTTCGAACCAGTGGTACGGGCCCGTGGGCTTAAAGAGGGGATTGGGGCCATTGCGAACGTACAGACCGTTCAGGTCCTTGGGGATGCTGCCAAGGACCTTTAGTGAATCGAGTGTCACTTCCTCCTGAACCGGAGCATAATTCCCCTTGAGGAAGTTATGCCCGATGGGGTCTTCCGCCTGCAACTGGTTCCAACTGCTGAGCCCCGGATGCAACCCCGCCAGACCTGCCAGTGAACCATGCAAGAAATGACGACGATCCAGTGACATGGAAATCTCCTTACCCTTCATTCGTCAAGGCTGATCCATTATTGCGATGGCCCATCATGATGACAAAGGGCAACGGCCCCCGCAAGTGCGAAAGCCGTTGCCCTGTTGACTCGTGACCGATTAGTTATTGCGGTGCTGGAACCTTGAAGGAGAGCTTCACCTGCCACTTCTGACGGAAAGTGTCCACTTCCCCTTCGGTAGCCAGTTTGCTGGTGATCTGTCCGTTGGCAATCTTGAAGTCGCTGGTAGCGATGTTGCCAATGGAGCTGAACGGCTTGCGCTGATGAGCTTCGTGTGCCACTTCGCAACCGCAGATCTTGCCATCTTCAAAGACGGTGATGATCAGGGCACTGCCGAAATCGCCAAAGCCTGCCTTCATCGCTGCGTTCCTGGCATTACTGTGATCCTTTTCGGTCATGATGATCCGGACGGTGGGCTTGCCTGACAGTGGCTCACCTTTGCTGGATGAGATGAATGCCAGCTTGGAAGGTTTGCCATCACCTGTGAAGCTGCCTGTTATGGCAGGCTCCCCGGCCCGGGTAGCCACGTTGAACCAGACACCAACAAGCAGGCACAACAGCGTACGAACAAACATGCAGTTACTCCTTATGGGATTGGTAACTGCCCAAGCCCCGGAACCTGTCAGATGGGCCTCAGCATTTTCCGTATTTCAGTCAACGATCCATGGTGGCGCGATTATCGCTCAACTATCCACTCCGCCTGCGTGTCGCGCAATCCGTTACGTGTTGTGTCGATTGCGTACCAGATTGTGCCCGCGACAATGGCAGTAACGACGGCAGTATACACCACGGCATCCCGTGTCCGATTGAGGGGATAACCATGCCGCATATTCCAGGTTTCCAGTCGATCCATCCGCCGTTCCCACCAACTGGGTCGACGGATCAGCCCTGATTGCTGAGTCTGGCAGCCTATCAGAAACAAAGTAAGACACAGCATCATTGCGATGGACTGTTTCATGAAGCAGGCCTATCAGCAATTTGCTGTGTTTTGTCAACAGGGCTTCGATGGAGGGAACAAGTGGAACGGGTGGCTCTGTTACGGTTACCTGGACAGTGCCACCTGGTTGTTTGAATGCTAGTTCACGCTCTGTTGATCGTCGGTCAATTTCTCTATCCGCAGGTCTTTCGCTTTTTTGTCCCAGTCAATCTTTACCAGTAGATAGGCGTATGTCATCCCTTTCGACAATGTCACCGTAGTGTTTCGACTGTTTTTGGTCTTGGACTCCACTGTGAGCTTGACTCCGTTGGAGGTTCCGCTTGCCGTAACAGTTGTAGCCGTCGTCACTTTGGTGGCTGTCTCTGCTTCCAGAACCACGAAGATCTGGTGAGCAATTCGCGCGTCATTGCCATAACGATCGAGATTATTCAGTACGCCTTGCAGGTCATTGATGGTTTTCTTCATGCTCTCATTCTCGACAATGAACTTCACCAGTTTAAGATCTCCATTTTGCAATTTAGTGTATGCGACATCTGCGGATATACCCAAATGTCCGACGGCGGTACCCAGCTTGGCTTTCACATCGCTGGATTTCGACTGCTTGAAATCAATTTCGATGATGCCAGCTTCGCGAACCTTCAATTTGTCGTAAGCAACGTGTCCTTGCACTTCGAGGTAGTTGGCCTGGGTCAGAGGCTGTTTTTTTCTCGCCATAGGATCCGATCTGCACATCCTCGGAACTGGCTTTGAAATAGCGTTTGCCGTTATATTTCAGGACGTTGTCTTCGATGACAGCTTTCTGTGCAAATGCTACGTGGGCCTGGAAAAGAGACGCGATTGCACACAACATTACGATGTACCTGGCTGACATGGTCTGCTCATTGTTTTCTGGATTGAATAAGAGACATTGCCTCTCTGAAGCAGGTATCCCTGACGCAGCGAATCTTTCAGGATTTTGGTGAGATTTCACATCGACTTGGGTAGGCTGAGGTAAGTAATGAGACACTAAATGCTAAAGGGATACCCATGCTTTTCATCACGAATCGAGTTCTTAACGAGGGGCCCGAAAGTAGCAAAGGACGGTCCATCTCCTTCAAGCTGAGTGACAACAACGCCTTGCAGTCGGTCTTCTTCTGTGAGCGCACCAAGGAGGGGCAGTACATCGAACTTCTGAGCAAACCTTTTTTCGGGAAGCTGCGTAGCAGTCCCTACAAGCAGATTCTTCTCTTCATCCATGGTTTCAACAATCTGCCGGAAGAATCAGCATTCCAGCGTGCGGAAATGTTGCAAGCCCTGCTGGATAAACTGTCCATTTCAGTGGAAGTCGTGCCCGTCATCTGGCCGTGCGAGGATCATTCTGTCAAGAACGTGTTGGAGAATTATCTTTCCGACCAATTGGCCGCTGATGCAAGTGGCACGGCGTTCGCTCGTGCTTTTGCGAAGTTCGAGGATTTTCAAGCAGCACATCTGGAGGAGGAAGATCCCTGCAACAAACGCATCAGCATATTGGCACACTCCATGGGGAATCGTGTACTTCGCGAATCTCTCCGCATCTGGTGTGATGAGATTCGCCGTAACGGTCCACCCATGCTCTTCCGGAATGCCTTTCTGGCTGCTGCTGACATCATCAACGAATCTCTGAATTCTGATGGTGATGCCCGATTTATTCACAATGCTTCACGCAACACCGTGGTCTACTTCGCCAGCGATGACCTTGCTCTGCGAGCCAGCAAGGTAGTTAATGCCCGAGATGTCTCTCGCCGCCTTGGCCACACAGGCCCATTTGACATGACCAAAGTGCCCGCCAGTGTATACGCCATCGACTGCGATAATGTGAACACTCTTTATGATCCGCCCACCGGGCATACCTACTTCCTGAATATCCCTGGTGGCCAAGCACTCAAGCCGGGGAAAGTGTTCAAGCATATAGCCAAGTGTCTGGAAACGGGCCGGGTTGAGGCGGATGCACTCAATCAACTGATCATCGAATAAGCAAAACTACTTCCCGCCTGTCTTCGTGTTGTTCCCCGCGTCTACTCTCGACAGGCGAAGCTTGCCTGCGTCAGCGTCTATTTCGTACTTGAACTGGTTCAGGAACGACCCTCCCAGCAGTGGCGGTGAATCGGGCAGATCCTCCGGCATCACCACGCAATCCACATTCTTCGCTTCAAACTTGCCCACGCGCACCGAAGCCAGCTTCATCCGCTTGACTTTGACCGTCTCACCATTGGCAATGGTAACTCGGCCCTCCAGCGTCGCCTCGGAGGGTTTGAGTCCGAGCTTGATGGCAGTCTTGTGCGAGATGCTGATCATCGAGGCACCGGTGTCAAAGACCATCTTGACCGGGTCCTTGCCGTTCAGGATCACATCCACCATGTAGGTGTTGCTGCTGCGTTCCAGGGGTATGCTGTCGGACATGATGAGGGCTTCATACTTCGCAAACGTCTTAACGTTGGCCTGATACTCCTTGCTTGGCCCCAGAATCAGCTTCCTGTTATCTGCCTTGTTGATGGCAGCGAGGGCTGCTGCTAGTTCCGTGTCGCTGGCTGCGGCCTTGTACCTAGAATCGGTCTTGTCGATGAGGTCCCGCAGGGCAATAACGCTCTTCAGGTAAGCATTCCGCGGCGTGGCATAGACTTCCTTGGCCTTGGCCAGGATGTCGCCCTTCTGATCATTCTCCATACGCTGGCGAAGCTCATCTGAAACGGCGTTGTATTGAGCCACCACCGCATTACGCCGGGCGACGGTGTTCTGTGCTTCCATGAGTTGGCCGAGCTGATTACGCCGTATCGTCAGCTGCCTGATCATCTCCTTGTTCGCTTCCACGTCCCGTTCAACAGCAGTCAACCGCTGCCTGGCCTCCTTCACCGTGTTGTAAACGTTCGAGAGGTTCCGGAGTGCCTTATCTACTTCAGCTTCTTCGGTAGCTGCAATAACGGCACCAACAATCTTGAAGCCTTTCGCCTTGAGGGCTTCCGTGTTTGCCTTGTCATCGGCGAAAGTAAAGAGAAGTGAGAGGGCGAGAAGAGCATGGGACATTGCAATAGTTCCTGAATTTAGATGATGGATCGTATCATGACTGTAATGCAATTGCTAGCGGACACCGTGGTACCGTGGTACTCAATAAAAGTCCGATGGCTGTGCTTGTGGACTTGCGTGTCCTACACGTCCAGCACGCAATTCTCATGATCTTCCCAAGCACCTGGTAAGTTGCGCGCAGCGTGGAAGATGGAGTCCAAGCCAGGGATAGCTCATCTTGAAGCGCTGGCACAGAGTTGGGAGAAGAAGTATTCCAGTGCTGCTGCCAGTGTAAGAGAAGGACTGGACGAGATGTTCACGATCAAGCGTTTGGGAATGCCTGAGCAGTTGTATCGAGCGTTGTCGTCCACCAATGCCTTCGAATCGACGTTCAGCGGGACACGCAGTCGCATCCGCCGCGTCACCCGTTGGCAAGGCGGAGCGATGCCGCATCGCTGGACCGCCACTGCTCTGCTTACTACTGAGAAGAACTACCGGCGGATCATGGGAAACCGATTGTTGCACACCCTCGTAACGCCTTAAAGAAACGTACCACCTTGATCAAACCGAGGAAGAAACCTGACAGCCAACGATTGGCATGTTGAAGTTCATCACCCAGATGCCGATACCCTCAACAGGCGATGGAACATTATCCTAGGCAGTAACCGATAATGACTACAATAAACTAACTAGCTTGTGCAAACATTGTTCACAGCTGCCTGAATTGCTCTCACTTGGGTTAATTATGCCCCCTGTATCATCAGGGCAACCTGCAGATGTTGTGGATAGGCCAGAGTCAGCACGATTTTGGGCCTACGATGGACTTCGTCTGTTTGCAATGAGTTGTATCGCTTTACGCCATTTGATGTCTATTACGGCATACGAAGCGATACCACTGCCTCGCTTTTTGGGCCTTGGTGTGATCACAACGCTGAGTGGCTTTCTTGCGATGAAGACCACCAGCCCATCATGGATGAACTCATTTCGGAAAAGACTCTTTCGGCTATATATACCTTATTGGCAGGTGTTAATAATTATTCTGATTGCAAATTACTTAACAAGTTATAAGCCCATGTCTTTTGATCTACTCATGTCGCAAATTGCCGGTACCGCATATTTCACACATCCGGGCCAGCAGATAGGTATCCATACCTGGTTTGTCTCCCTGATGCTAGTTACTAGTGTATTATCGGTCATCTTCCGCTGGCATCATTGCTTTCTCCCCGTTGTCTTACTGTGGGTCGGATGTAACAGCAATATACAGTCTGTCTTTAGCAGTTGTGTTCTGTCTTTTTTAGTCGGAACCTGCCTTGGAATATATGGTAAATCGTGGATATTAGCCGCAATTCTCGTAGTGCTATTTAGCATATTGGGCACGTTTGTGAATTACAGCTATTTCTACCCATGTGCTGGCTGCATGGGTATTCTGATTACAAATGCTGCACCTCAATGTCACATGGCAATAATCGGGAAATGGGGTGATTCAACTTACGAGTTCTTCTTGTTGCATGGCCCGATATATCTCGCATGCCATCGTATCTTTGGATGGTCTTTTGGAAACATACTAGTATTTGGGACAATCATTGCGATACTATCTACATGGTTGCTAAAGAAATCGTCTGCCTATTTAATAGATAAAAGCAAGCGAGTCAGAGGATAGTCAGACGACTCTTCGATTCTCTCCCTGATTAGTCGGTAGTCTTAGTTCAGCCGTCGCGGCACCAAGACTCTTGTTCGCCATCGCTCTGTATCCTGGTACGTTCTGGCATCGATGTGATGCTGGCTATGCTCCATGACAGTTAGAGGCTGTGGGGAGAAAGGGATGAGTGATTACTGATGAATTACTTGTGTTCGGAGTCCACTCAACAGATCAAGAAGTCATTGAGGACTACTACCAGAGCGTACTTGAAGACGAACTGTTGTGTTGCACAGAAAAGCCTTCTCAATGGCCAGTAGTTAGGAGTCTGTTGAAATCCCTTTTTGACAGCCATGCTGCCATAATTCGTCTGAACCATCTTCAATTGCCTTGACCGTTGTCAGAGTTGTCGCAAGGTCAGTTAAGATATTTATCCATCTGATTTAGGTTTAGTGATAGTGAGAAATTACGCCTTTAACGTCTCATCATGCCGACCGAAGCTCGGTGGAAGATCCCCACGATGGACATTGGCGAGCGCAGCTTTAGCCCCGGAACGTTTCTCCGCATCGTTATCTTCCCACTCGATGCTGACTGCACCATCAAAACCGGCACGATTCAACTCAATCATAATCTCTTCCACACTATTCGCATCTCGTTGAGTGCCGGCAGTAACAAAGTTCCAACCGTTCAATTTCGAGCCCATCGGGCGGTGACCACCCAAGCGGCCGGCCCGGGTGTGTTCCCTAGCTACCCACACGCCTTTGATATGGGCGCAATGGATCGCATGGCCATACTCGCGGATGAAGTCGATTACCGAGACGCCTTGCCATTCCATGTGGCTGCCGTCGAGGTTGAAGCCTACGGTGCCTTCGAAGCCTGCCTTGTTCATGAAGCGCAGGTAGTCGCCTGCGGATTCCAGGTCGCCCATGGCCCGTTCGCTGGGATGGCATTCCAGATCAAAGGTCACGCCCAGTTGTTTGCACAGGCTCAGGAATGGGGCAAACCGCTCAGCAATCAGCTCCAGGGAAACATCGATCGCATCGGGAATCGCATGCCCGGCAATGGCCCGGGGCCGGGGTGGGAACTCGAAGAAGTGGCTCCAGGCATGGGCAGGGGAGCCGGTGAATCCGGGCAGGCAGACCTTACGGTTCTGCAACTTGCCCAGGTGATGAGCCAGCCGGGCGGTGGCACAGAGAGCGTCCAGCGATTGCTTGTGGATCAGCTTGCCCACTTCCTCAGGCACATAGTAGGGGTTCTCGCGCGGCGGATTCTTCCCGCTATCCCGCCATTTCTTGTAGGCTTCGACAGCTTCGCCACCGCAAAACTGCAGCGTCTTGGCACTTGGCTCATCGCCCAGGGCCTGGCCCTGCAGATGGACTGCTACGGTGAAGATTTCCAGGTTGCGCTTCTTCGCCTTGGCCACCCGCTCGGCAGCGTAGGCTGCGGCCCCAGCATCGGTCGCACACTTGGCGAGGTCAAGTTCCCACGAGGCTTCTTCCCAGCCGTCGAACCCGGCCTGGGCAATGAAGTCGAGCCACTGATCTTCGGGAATATCGCCAAACTGCCCGCGAACGAGGCCGATCTGGTGGTAGCTGTGCTTGCCATTGCGGTGCGTGGTGGTCTGGTGGAAACCCATCTATTTCAAGTCCTAGGTGCTAAGTCCTAAGTAGTGAAAAGTACTCAGTGCTTAGTGGGAAGCGTGGCTGTTGATGATTTCAGAGTATGAAGTCCGCACGAACCGTTGTCAATGGGCTAGTTGTAGTATTCACTTGCCGTGAATACACCCTCTCCAACTTACCCATATTCAAGGGGAGAGCCAAACTGCTTTCCCGCGAACGTCTGGTATTCCGAACGCATCTCCCTTAGGATGTATGCATGCTCCCGTAGCTCAGGGGATAGAGCATCGGTTTCCTAAACCGAGGGTCGCAGGTTCGAATCTTGCCGGGAGTATTTCATAGTAGCTAGTAGCAGGAAGCTAGTAGTCAGGAGTAGATGAGGTTGCTGCTCTATCTTACAAGTCTCGGTCGTTCACCTCTTGCTGGAGTATGATCATGAAGCGTTATTCGTCTGCGGTCGCCAGTATTCTGGTACTCACGTTCTTCAGTCTGGCTCATGGAGCTGAGTTCAAGTTCGAAATCTTCCAGGATGCGGGCAAGGACTACCGCTGGCGGCTCAAGAATGCTGACGGCAAAGTAGTCGCATCGCCGGGGCAGGGATACTCGTCGAAAAAGTATTGCGAAGAGAGCGTTGAGAAATTCAAGAACAACGTCAACAGCGACAAGGTGAAAGTGGAATTCTATGCTGACGCGGGTAAGTCCATTCGCTGGCGGATGATTGCCAGCAACGGCCAGACCGTCGCTTCCTCCATGTTCGGCTATGCCAGCGAAGCTGAAGCCAAGAAGGCATTCGACGAGATCAAGAAGCAGGTCAAGGAAGCCAAGGTGGAAGTGGTGGAGAAGAAGTAGCAATAGCTGTCAGTTATTAGCTTTCAGCCAGAGAGGCATCTGAGACAGTCGGATGCCTCGTTCGTTAGCTAGGCAATCGACCTCATCCTCATCGACCTCCATCATTCTCAATTCTCAATTTTCAATTCTCAATTCCCTGCAATGCCGATGCGTCAATTGGCAAGAATACTGCAGACGCTCTCCCGTATCGTCTCTGCATACTTCTCCAAGTCCAGGTCATCCTCATCGTGGCCGAACGGGTCTTCGATGTGGCTGTCTATCAACTCCACACCAAGCAGGAAAAAGCAGACCAGCAGCAGTACGGGAATGCCTCGAATTCCCAGGGTAGAGATGGTGTACCACGGGGCAATGAGGAGGTGCAGCACCAGCCCCGTGCGAAGCATGGCTTTGTACGAAAACGGTATGGGTGTATTCATGATGCGTTCGCAGGCCCCGCACACATCTAGCATCGCGTTCAGGTGGCTGTCCACATTGCGAAACATGATATAGTCGAGATGGCCCGCCCGTCGCCAGGTGGTGACGAGGGCAATCAGTCGCTGTGCCAGGTAGAGTGGCACATGTTTGGGCTGGTCTGTTGACCGTTCGAAGCCTGGTATCTGTTGAAGGGTGAATGCGTCACCCCGCAAATGTTTCTTGAGTGCGAAAGGGAACCCTGTCAGCAGGATGCTCAACTCCGACTGAGCAATCGCTTCAGGTGGCACGTAGGCCACCAGTTTGCTGGCCAGATTGCGACTGTCGTTAACCAGTTGCCCCCACAGCCGCCTGCCTTCCCACCACCGTTCGTAGGCGGTACGATTGCGAAAGCTCATGAGCAGGCTGAGGATGATGGTGTTGATCAGCCCCACTTCTGCGCCCATTTCCCCCAGCTTGATGTTGAATTGCGATTCAATCAACCAGATGACGATGCAATAGATCAGCACCAGGCCCAGCCAGAACGCGAGTTGCACAGCGATGGCGAGGATGAAGTGAAGTTTAAGCCATTTGGTGATGAACGACACGCTGCTGGTTCCTTGTCGAGGGACGCAGCATCAGCATACCCGGAACAGATGGCCCGCCAAGTGCGAACCTGTGAGACGACTTGACTGTCCACACTTGATGCCCGCCAAGGCGGGCAGTAGAATGTGTTGAAGCGGCCCTATCGTCTAGAGGCCTAGGACGTGGCCCTCTCAAGGCCAAAACGGGGGTTCGAATCTCCCTAGGGTCACTGGTTGCCGATGAAGAAAAGGCAACTGTGTATGAAGAATAGCCAGCCCCCAATGGGGCTGGCTATTTCCTTCTCAACCCGGCCATGATTAGATTCAGGTTAGAATTTACCTTCTCACTCTCCGGCAGAGGTTCATCTTCTGCATGGCCTGAGTGTGAGGCTAGCAAGGATGGCATGTTTGAACGGCACACAGGAATCGTCCAGACGAGTTGTGAACAATCCCCAAAAACTTGCTCTCGAGACCGAGGCGCGAAAAGCTACCGAGCTATTGAAGGGCAAAGTTGTGTCCAAGATCAGGCGATACAGGCTTAAGGAAGTCTGCATCGAATTTTCGGATGGAACCTGGCTCTTTGTTGACCATGGCAAGGAGGGGCTCGAGCTGTCTGTGACAAAAGGCTCTGGTGACGTGCCTTCCTGCTGAAATGACCTGGCAACAACAGCACCAGGTATCGTGAGTTTATTCGTTGGTTCTCCTGCACGGTGCGTGTTACTTTGCGGATGTGTTACATCTACTGGAACCATCATGCCTACCGTACTGTTACTCTCCCCACTGGATAATGTTGCCGTGGCTGTGGATCGATTGGCAGCAGGGAACGAGTTGGCGTGGGGTGTGGTGAGACAGACGATCCCGATGGGGCACAAGGTGGCGGTGCGTGAAATTGCCCAGGGCGAAGCGGTGATCAAGTATGATCAGGTGATCGGGTTTGCTTCGCAGGCGATTGCAACGGGCGACCATGTCCATTCGCATAATCTGCAGGCGGAGCTATTTGCTCGAGAGTATGCATTCGGTGAAACATGTCCCAAGCCGATGCCAGCACCAGGAGAGAAGCGAACATTCAATGGTTATGATCGTGGCGAAGGACGCTTTGGTACACGCAACTATCTCGCCATCATCAGCACCGTGAACTGTTCTGCTTCGGTGAGCAAATACATCTCGCAGCGGATCGAAGCGAGCGGAGTACTCAAGCAGTTCCCGGGGGTTGATGGAGTAGTGGCCATCACGCACAAAGCCGGCTGTGCCATGCAATATGGTGGCGATGATCATCGCCAACTCGACCGTACACTCGCCGGCTTTGCCCGTCATCCCAACGTACCTGCGTATTTGCTGATCGGACTAGGCTGCGAGACGGGGCAAGCGGTGCACCTCATTGAAAACGAGCATCTCATCCAGCTGGATGGAAGCCAGCAGCCACCACGGGTGCTGAGCATTCAGGAATGTGGCGGGATTGGCAGGACGGTCGAAGCGGGTGTTGCTGCAGTAGCTGAAATGTTGCCACGGATTAATGGACTGCGTCGCACATCTCTGGGAGCCGACAAGCTGATTCTTGGCACCAACTGTGGCGGATCGGATGGCAACAGTGGCATCACCGCCAATCCTGCCTTGGGCTATGCCAGTGATCTGCTGATCCAGCAAGGAGGCACCAGCATCCTCGCTGAAACGCCGGAGATTTATGGTGCAGAACATCTGCTTACTCGTCGAGCCATCAGCCGGGCAGTGGGTGAGAAGTTGGTCGAGCGCATTCACTGGTGGGAGCGCTACACCGGACAATTCGGCGTCACCATGAATAACAACCCTTCGCCAGGTAACAAGGAAGGTGGGCTGACTACTATTTACGAAAAGTCGCTGGGAGCCATCGCCAAGGGAGGTAGCACCGCCCTGATGGATGTGGTGCACTATGCGGAGCACGTGAAAAGCAAGGGGCTGGTGTTCATGGATACGCCGGGCTACGATCCGGTGAGCATGACCGGCATCGTGGCTGGCGGAGCAAATGTGCTGGTCTTTACCACCGGCCGTGGTTCCGTGTTTGGCTGTAAGCCAGCTCCATCGATCAAGGTAGCGACCAACACACCGCTCTATGACCACATGCGAGATGATATGGACATCGATGCTGGGGTAATCTTGCATGGTACCACGGTCGAGGAAGTGGGTCGGCAAATCTTCGAGGAGATCCTTGCGGTGGCGAGTGGCAAGAAGACCAAAAGCGAGTTGAACGGAGTTGGGGAGGAAGAGTTCGCCCCATGGAGCATCGGCCCATCGCTATAATCATAAGCTCACATACTATGGATGAGCACCATAATCATAGCTGTCATCTCAAGCTGCGTTTCTGCTTCCTCTGGTGGTCTCGTACCTTGCGTTGCAGTTTTACTTCTTCGCGGCCATGGTAACTGAGCAGTAATGCGCCCTGGCTGGCGTGGAGGTCGAAGAGCTTTTCGGTGCGGGCTTCTTCGCCGGGCCAGGGGTAAACGAAGATGATATCAAAGTTCTCCGGGGCGATCCCTTCCTCTTCAAGATCGCCTGCGTGTTCGGTGAGCCAACTTGAGGCTTCCTCTCCTTCGAAGCAGCTTTCGCTATCTAGCGGAACAAAGCTGTTGCAATGAAAGTCGGCATGGATCTGGAAGTCATCGGCGAGCTGTTGAGCGTGCTGCACCAGGGATTCCTGCACTTCGATACCGACTGCAGTGTAACCCAGCAGGCTGGCAAGGCAGGAGACGACACCAAATCCAGAGCCCCATTCACACAGACTCAGGCCAGTGGAGAGATTCAACTCCTTGATCTGACGAAGCGCATCATACACATGGGGAAAGCTGCTGGGCACAAAGCTGAGGATCTGGTGCTGGTCTTGAAATTGCTCGATACGACGCATGGCTTCGGTGAGGAAGGCTTCGACCGAAGCTGAAAGCTGAGGCTTGCGTGGCGGCAGCGGAACGTCGATGAGGATGGTGCACCGTAATCGAGATACTACTATCATACATAGACAACAGGGAAGAGTACCGACTTGGGTGACAACATGACACGCAGTATTCTGGCGATTGTGCTTCTTGGAGGTTTGGTGATGACAGCCCAGAGCGATGAAGGAATGTGGCTGTTCAGCAACCCGCCTCGCGAAACCCTGGAGAAGAAGTACCATTTTACGATCACCGAAGCCTGGCTCAGGCATCTGCAGCTTGCCTCAGTGCGGCTGAACAATGGCGGCTCAGGCAGCTTTGTCTCACCCGAGGGGTTATTGATTACCAATCATCATGTTGGTTCTGATGCTTTGCAGAAGCTCAGCCCAGCGGACAAGGATTACTACCTGCAGGGCTTTACAGCCAGGACCAGGGCTGAAGAGTTAAAGTGCCCTGATCTTGAAGTGAATGTCCTTCAGGAGATTGTTGATGTCACCAGCGAAGTGAAATCCAGTGTCAAGCCGGGGATGAGTGGCGCGGAGGCAAACGCAGCCCGGCGGGCAGTCATGGCCAGGATCGAAAAGGACTCGCTGGAGAAGACGAAGCTGCGCAGCGATGTCGTCACGCTGTATCAAGGAGGAATGTATCACCTCTATCGTTACAAGAAATTCACGGACGTCCGACTGGTCTTTGCACCGGAGAAAGCCATTGCCAGCTTCGGCGGCGATGTGGACAACTTCGAGTATCCACGCTTCAACCTCGATATCTGCTTCTTCCGTGTGTATGAGAATGGCGAGCCACTGAAGTGTGAGCACTTCCTCAAGTGGTCAGCCAGTGGTCCGAAGGAAGGGGAACTGGTCTTTGTCAGTGGCCACCCGGGCACCACTCAGCGGCTCGAAACGTATGAGCGTCTGCGCTTCCGTCGCGATACGCTGTTGCCTTATACTCTCGCACGGCTGCGAAACCGGGAAGCGAACCTGATGCAATTCTCTGCCAGGAGCCCGACCCACGCGAAGTGGGCTCAGAAAGACTTATACAGCACAGCCAATGCGAGAAAGGCGTTCAGCGGACAATATCAGGGACTGCTGGACACCGTTATCATGCAGGCCAAACAGAAACAGGAAGCAGAGATTGCCAGTGCACTTCTGGATCGTAGTGATTCCGCATCTGGAAAGTTTAACAAAGCCATCGAGTTGATTGCAAGCACACAGAGCAAGCTCAAGCCTCTCTATCCGCTCTATTCTCTACTCGAAATCGGAGATGCGTTTGATTCGGTGCTCTTCAAGATTGCCAAAGATGTCGTGCGGCTGCCTGTGGAAAAACAGAAGCCCAATGGCGAACGGCTGCGGGAGTATCGTGATTCCGCATTGTCATCCCTGGAACTGCAACTCTATTCGCCTGCTCCCATTTATCCGGAACTGGAACAGGCGAAACTGGCGACATCGCTGACGTTCCTGGCCGAGCAACTGGGGGGAGAGCATCCGCTGGTCACACTGATTCTTGATGGCAAATCACCCGCCAACCGGGCAGCGGAACTGGTGGCAGGCACCAGACTGATGGATGTAGCCACCCGCAAGCAAGCTGTCAGTGGCAACTACACACAGTTCGACACCATGATCGAACTGGTGAAGAAGATCGACACCAAGGCACGTGAATATCGCAAGATCTACGAAGAGACCATCGAAGAGCCCGAGCGACAAGCTTATGGTGATATTGCTGACACCAAGTTCAAACTCTATGGCACCAACCTGGCTCCCGATGCAACTTTTACGCTGCGTCTCGCCTTTGGCACCGTGAATGGCTATTCCGTGGATAACAAGAAGCTGCCATTCCATACTACGTTTCAGGGCGCGTTTGATCGCAGTAAAGAAAATGCAGGTGTTGATCCATTTGATCTGCCTGCCCGCTGGCTGGAAGGGAAAGGCAAGCTCAACCTGAACACGCCTTTCAACTTTGTCAGCACCGCTGACACCATCGGTGGAAATAGTGGCTCGCCAGTGGTGAATCAGGCAGGTGAATTCGTCGGGATCAACTTTGACCGCAACCGTCACGGGCTGGTGCGTAATTTCGTGTACACCGATCAGCAGGCCCGGCATATCGCGGTGCACTCGGAAGCGATCCGTGAAGCGATGACCAAGCTGTATGATGTCAAGCACCTGCTCCGCGAACTTTCACTTCCCACGGAGTAATCATGGCTCGGCCCAGCCTGGCACAAGCTGTGTATGATGCACATCAGCGTGGTCGCATTATCCTGATGGATGGGCCGATGGCGACGGAGCTTCGTCATTCAGGGCTGGACCTGGAAAGAGACTTGAGCCATCGCTGGAACCTCAATCATCCTGAAAGTGTGAAGGTGGTGTACGAAGACTACTGCAACGCCGGTGCAGAGGTGTTGCTGACCAATACCTTCAGTGCTCATTTGGGCCTACTCAAGGGCGAAGAAGACTGGCACGATGCTGTAGCTGCAGGTGTGGAGCTGGCGAAGCAGCCTGAATGGGATCACCTGTATGTGCTTGGCAGCGTTGGTTCTGCGGTGGGGAGTGATGAGCAATATGCTGGGGCTGTAGAACAGGTGATTGAGTCGCTGTCAGAATGTGATGGAATATTGCTGGAGACACAAACTCGACTGGATCGGGCAAGAGCTATCTGCAGTCAGCTGTCAGCTATTAGCCGGACAGGTAATCTTCGCGAGCTCCGTAGCTCGGCAGAAGCTTCGACCTTGATTGTCTCATTTAGTTATAACCGGCTGCCACGTCAGGATCGTTGCTGGATTGTCGAAGCACCGAATGAGGAAGAACGCAGCGCTCTCGAAGTAGCCAAGTGGGCGCATGGGCAGCGGGACCAGTTGTTGGCCCTGGGGGTGAACTGTGGAAATAACCTGCGGCTAAGCGATACGCTGCGGATAGCTCAACAGTATCATGCTGAGACAGACTTGCCTTTGCTAGTGCGTCCAGGCATCACCCCAAGTATTGAATGTGAATTTACGCCGCGCGAGTTCGCCGAGAAGGTAAAGGACTTCGCTGATGCAGGGGTGACCTTGCTGGGCGGTTGCTGTGGCACCACGCCGGCGCACATTGCTGCATTGCGCAAGGAGATTGACCGGCTGGGGTTGGCCTGGCAGGATGAATAGGCAGCTTGAAGGCGCGATGCACTGCTCGTGAATAATACGAGCAACGACGTAAGAACCAGCATACAGCCTGCCAGCATCGATTTGCCAGTTGTGGATCGTATGGCTGGAGTTTGTGTTGGTGTCTGGGGAACTGCAACCGGAATTGCAGTATGACTTTCCAGCAGCTTATAACAGGCAACCTCATGGTCGCGAAGGGTGCCTCGGTACAGGCTCAATAATGATATAGGACACTTGTCATCCCCGAAGATCTGCTTTTCCAGCTGATCGATAAACAGTTTGCGGCGCTGGTGCAGGTGATCAAGTTCCTGTTGCAGTGTAGTCGAAGTAGCAGGCATTGCTGGCTCCCAAGTGTAGGTACCCTTGGGCCAGTGTTGCAATTACTGTCGCATGAAATGGTCAAAAACAGGCGAAACTAACGAGAAAACACGAATTCAAATTCGTAATGCCTGTCGCATAGATAAAACTGCGATGGTTAGTCACACCTCATGATGAAGCAGCTTTCTCCGTAGCACAGACAAGAATGTCTGTGCTACTAAACTCGATCTAGCGTGTCTCAGCAGGGAGCACTTTACTACCTATGACTTCCACGTTCCATTGAGTGCCCTGGCGAACGACATTAAAGGTAGTGACCAACCTCCTGGTGCGCACTTCGTCTTCGGTCATCTTGTGGTACTTCAACTCTGCTGCAAGGATGGCTCGTTCCATTTCCTGGGGGATGACGATCACGAGTGACAGGATCCGTTCACTGCACTGGACGGCATATGCAAAGTTCTCGCTCGTATTACGGTCGCTGCTGGCAAACCAGAGCTTCTTCGAGCCATTGACAAAATCACCGAATGCATCGCCAGTCATCACGTCGAACTGACCGGGCTGGGTGGAAGCCAACTGGCGGAAGACGAGATAGCGGCCGCTATTGACACGGCCTGCAACGATGCATTGCAGATTGGCAAGTTGAGCAAGGAGTGCTTCGGGTTCATCGTAATGAAGGCGGATGTTCCAGCGTTTGTTGCGGCCCATATCAACGCCGACACCTTTACCCTTACCAATCCCCGGGCCTTCATCAGGCCCTTGCCCGGTTCCTTGAGTCGATTTGCCTTGTAACCGTGGCTGAGTTTTCTGATCGAGCGGCTGATTGAAACGAGGCGTAATAGGGCCAATGTCTGTGGGATTAACGGAGAAGTTCTTGTCAGGCGATTCCAGGCTTCTGGGGTCAAATGGCGGCACGAAGGGATCAGTTGAGTTTTCGCCAGCATTCCCGCTGCCACCACCTGCATGAGGTGGTTTATTCCTGGCGTCTGGATCGTCGAAGCGGGGACCTTCGAGAATCACCAGTTCCCCCGGGGGCACCTTTGGCTGGTCCCAGTGAATCCTGATGGCCATAAATCCAATGACCAGCAGGATGGCAATCAGATGAATTCCCAGAGCGATGACGAGGGAAAGAGGGAATTCATAGTGTGCGGAATACTTCTTCCAGATGCCCTCGTCTGCATCGATCGGCACTTGAGCGGGTGCAACGGGAGTATGCAGGGGTGGTATGCCCGCTGCTTCATTACCGCCATCGTTGTAGAAGCCTTGTCCCTGGAAGATGTCCGAGGAGGACATTTCTGAAGATGCCATAGCTGCTCTCCAGTCTGAGAAGTGATGATTCCACCATACCTGTGGCAGGTAGACAACACAAGAGAGAAACCTATGCAGGCATGCAGCAACAGGCGTACGCCTCATTTCCGCAGTGTTGCTTCGCACATCATTTCAGCGTTCCGCAATTGCAACAGCCAGAGGAGAGTAGGGCAATCGAATTGCGAGTTTCATATCCAATTACATGCTAGAATGACTGAAGCTATGCAGTTACTCGAAGCAGAGAGGTGCACGTGTACTCAGTCAATGTGGTGCTCATCGGAGTAGGTCAGGATGAACTTCCCGAAGTCAATAAGGTGCTTGCACATCTGGATGCCACTGTGGAAGCGAGTCTCGCTTCAGCCAGTGAACTTCTCCAGGACAAGAAGAAATCGGGGGAAAGACAGTGTCTGCTGATTCTGCAAGCAAAACAACCACAAGATGCCGAACAGGTTCAGCAGTTGCGAGATTCTTTTTCCAATTGGCCCATCATCGCGCTCGTTCCTCAGGATTCGCCCCGCAATCTGGTGCTGGCGGTGAATCGTGCTGGTGCAGACCAGATCGTCACTACTCCCATCAACACGGAGGATCTGGAATCCGCACTGGAGTTGCTGAACAAGCGATTCCAGTCGCCTGCTACCCTGTCGAATGTGATTGCGGTGAGCGGGACAGTACCGGGTTGTGGCGTATCGACGATTGCGATGAACCTTGCGGATGTCATTTCGCACAGTCATCGCATGCATACGCTGCTGATCGAAACAACACAACAATTGGCTACGCAAGCCATCAATCTCAATCTGAAGCCACAACTCAGTATTGCTGACCTGCTCACAGATGCCAGTGCATTTGATCCGACGCAGATCCGGAAAGCCTTGATCCACGTCGATGCCCGCTTCGATCTTCTTTCTGGATCGCCTGATATTACTGCATCGTCTGGAAGTTCCATCAAGGGCATGCCGAAACTGGTGCACGCAGCCCGGGAAATCGCGGACGTTGTTGTGATCGATGTTGCTGCCACGTTCGAAGACACGCATTTTGAAACACTCTGGGCATCAGATCAGGTCATACTGGTTCTGGAACAGACGATCCCTTCAATCCGATCTGCCAACATGATGAAAGATGCACTTCTGCGAGCCCGGCCTCCGAAGAAACTTTATTTTGTCATCAATAAATATGATCCCACCCTGGAGTCGTTTACAGCTGAGAAAATCAAGGAGACTCTGGGAGTACATCGGCTGTTCACCATACCGGATGACCGTCCTCATGTCCTGCTGGCGGCGGCTGATGGTCGCCCTCTTCGAAAAATGGATAACGACCTGGCGATCGTGAAGTCCATTCGTGAGCTGGCTAGTATTGTCCTGGGCATCGCCGACCGCCAGGAAGCATCGAAATCCTCCTTCCTGAATCGAATTGCTCGATTCATCCAGTCCTGATTTGCATCAACACTCACGAAGTCCCAGCAGCAGGAACACGATCATGGAATTGAACAAGTACATTTCGTCAGTATTCGACAAGATAGAACAACAGCGGGAAGGAGGCCAACCCGCAACCTCCACACCTGCACCTGAGGCAACTCAGCCGCCTTTGGCGGAAAAACCGACTCAGGAACCAGAAACCATTCTCATGGCTCCTCGACAGGATCCTGAGGATCAGTACCTGGAGATCAGGAACGCGATTCACAAGAAGATTGTGCAGCGTGTTGATCCTGACGAGTTGGAGAAAATACCAGAAGTTTCCCGGCGCTCCGAATTACGCTTGCTGGTGGAAAGCGTGGTGGAAGCGGATACTCATCCATTGAGTCCATCACAGCGGAAGAAGCTGATCGAAGAATTGCTGGACGACATGCTAGGGTTTGGGCCTCTGGAACCTATCCTCAGGGATCCGTCGATCAGTGACATCCTTATCAATGGTTGTCGCACCCTGTATGTAGAGCAGGCGGGTATTTTGAAAGAGATTCCAAATCCGTTCACAGATGACGCGCATCTTCTTGAGATCATTCAGCGCATTGTGAGCAGAGTAGGGCGGCGAGTTAATGAAAGTTCGCCCCTGGTCGATGCACGCCTGCCTGATGGATCACGATTCAATGCAATCATTCCACCACTGGCGCTCGATGGTCCTCTCGTGAGTATTCGCCGCTTTGGTGCTCGTCCTCTGAAATTGGCTGATTTGCTGAACTACAAATCGCTCACAGTTGACATGGCACAGTTTCTGGAGTCTGCTGTCCACGCACGACTGAATATTATCGTCAGCGGAGGAACAGGCAGCGGCAAGACGACGCTGCTGAATGCACTATCTGCGTATGTACCGGATCGCGAACGCATTGTGACGATTGAAGATGCGGCTGAGCTTCAGCTTCAGCAGCGACACGTTTGCCGGCTGGAATCACGTCCGCCGAACATCGAAGGCAAGGGATTGATCACCATTCGCGATCTGCTGCGCAATTCGCTGCGCATGCGTCCTGATCGCATCGTGATCGGTGAGTGCCGGGGAGCGGAAGCCCTCGACATGCTGCAAGCCATGAATACCGGTCACGACGGATCGCTGACAACACTCCATGCCAACAGCCCGCGTGATTCGCTGAGCCGACTGGAAACGATGATTATGCTCGGAGGCCTGGAGTTACCCATCTCGGCGATGCGACAGCAGATCAGTTCTGCAATCAACCTCGTGGTGCAGATAGAACGCATGCCTGGTGGCTCGCGCAAAATCACCAAGATCACCGAACTCACGGGCATGGAAGGTGAAATTATCACCTTGCAGGATTTATTCGTCTTCAAGCAACTTGGCGTCAATACGATGGGGAAAGCATTCGGCCGGTATGAGTGCACTGGCATTCTGCCGTTCCACATTCACAAGTTCACGGAAAAAGGCATTCACCTGCCCAATGATATGTTCAGGCAACGGGTGATGCTGGAGGTTGCCTAGGGTGAATACCAGCGAACAGCATCAGGAAAAGGCACGAAAGCAATATCCGCACGTTCACTGTGCGATTATTACTGTCAGTGACACACGATCCGAGGATACCGATACCAGCGGGAAGATGATCCGCGAGCTGTTGATGCGCGAGAATCATCAGGTCACCCATTACGATATTCTAAAAGATGAGCCAGCGCAGATAGTTGCCCTGATGCGACAGTTGACACCTCGAAGCGATGTCGATGCCATTCTGCTCAATGGCGGTACTGGTATCGCTAAGCGGGATAGTACTGTAGAAGCAGTGGGTAGCCTGCTCGATAAGACGCTGGTAGGCTTTGGCGAAATCTTCCGCATGCTCAGCTTCCAGGAAATCGGGGCCGCAGCGATGCTCTCACGGGCAGTGGCTGGGGTATATCAAGGCAAACTCGTTATTTGTATGCCTGGCTCCACCCATGCAGTGACGCTGGCCATGGAGAAACTGATACTACCTGAGCTGGCGCATCTGGTATGGGAGTTAAGGAAGTAGTTGCCTTTCATCTATCGAAATGATCCCAAAGAGATCATTGAGTAGGGCTAGCTTCCATCTGTGGCTCGCTGTAATGTGATAGCAACTCTCTGTTCCAGCTGAAAGCTGATTGCTGACACGCTGATTGCTCAAAGGTACCCTCCCTTGTCTACCGCTATCTCTTCGTTCGCCTCGGGTCTGACTGTTGAAACAGCCTTCGATGTATTAGCCATCGCCCAGCGGCACAAGGCAGCGGGAAAGGATGTCGTCTTTCTGCAGATTGGTGACAGTCCTTTCCCGGCGACGGCACATGGCAAGAAGGCTGCCATTGATGCAGTGAATGCTGATCAGAGCCACTATTGTCCATCACGCGGACTGGTTTCGTTCCGGGAGTCGATTTCCAAGTTCTACAATCGTGAGTTCGGCACCAATGTCACAGCAGATCATGTCGTTGTATCGCCGGGTGCCAAGGTGCTGGAGCAGTTCTTCTGCGAAGCCTTTCTGAATCAGGGCGATTCGGTGCTGGTCTTTTCACCACACTTTCCGACGTATCCACCGAATATCGATCGTCGCGGTGCCAAGGCCGTATATGTGCCATTGAAGGAAGAGCACCAGTTCCGGCCCCAGCTGAAGGATGTGGAGCACTTTCTCAAGACAGCACCCAAACCTCGGGCAATCTTTCTCAATTCGCCACACAACCCGACCGGTGGCGTAGCCACCCTGGAAGACCTCAAGGGCATTGCTGACCTGATCCGTGGCAAGGACGTGATGGTGATGAGCGATGAGCCGTACGCCCACATGGTCTGGGAAGGCAGGCATCACAGCATCCTTGAATGTCCGGGCATGATCGACCAGGCTGTGGCAGTGTTCACCTTCAGCAAGTCGTACTCCATGTCGGGCTATCGTGTCGGCTTCGGCATTACCAAGCCGGAATACGCCGATCTGATTGGAAAGCTGATCAACACTTCACTTTCGTGTGTGCCACCGATCACGCAACTGGCAGCTCAGGCGGCGCTCGACTTCGACATGAAGGAACGCGACGAGACGATGCTCAAGTTCAAGAAGAAGGTGGAGATCCTGGTCGCAGCTCTCAAGAAAGTGCCTGATGTGACGGTGGAGATGCCCAAGGGTACGTTCTATGTGTTCCCCAATGTGTCGAAAATTTGCCACCGACTAGGCATTACCTCACACGGTCTGGCGATGTTCCTGCTCGAAGCGGCGGACGACAAGTTTGGCGTGGCGTGCCTTGGTGGTGAATGCTTCGGCCCTGCGGGAATGGGATACTTGCGGTTCAGTTGTGCGGAGCCAGACGACAAGCTGGTGAAGGCGGTGGAGTTCCTGACGGAGGCGGTGAAGCGTACTGACCGGGTAGAGAAGTACCTGGCGGCCCATGCGAAGTACAAATTATAATGATCAAGCTCCGAATGCGTGATGGCTACTCTATTTTGGCTGCTGTGCTCTTCTTCGTCGTCGCAAGACTAACAATGTGATGAGTAGCCAGTAACCAACAGAACAAGCTGCGGCTTTTCCTAGCGATTGCCACCAAACGGGATGAATCAGTGGAAACCAATTGAGTGTGTGTTCCTGTGCACTCAAATCCATGGTCAAGACGCAGTCGTCACGTACTGCAATTGGCGCATATCTTCCGGGAATTTTATTGATCCTGGTCATAGTATGGTGTTCCAGATCCAGCTGTAACAATTCGAATTGCCGTAAGTGAATGTGAAGCCACTGCTTTGCCCAAGCTGGTAGCCACCTGTCATAGTTCTTGAGCAACTCTACAGGCCACTGGGGAAAAATGTATCGTGCGAAATTTCATGATGGGTGTCGTACGATTTGGGTTTAAACGTATTCTTGGTCTCAATAGTGGAGATGAGCGAACCATCCGAAAGTCTCCACACTTCCAATTGTTTGTTCATCGACCATGCCATGACATGTTGACCATTGATGCTGAATGCCACCATGAAATCATCATCTGTTCCAGAATGTTGTAAGCAACGCAATTGCTGCCCTGACTCCGCGTCCCAAATGCGTACTGCTCCATCTATTGATGATGAGACGATCCATTTGCCATCGTGCGACCAGGCTAACTTAGTGATGAGTTCCTGCCTGGTATCTCGTAATGTTTGCAGTCGCTCACCTGTGTGCAGGCTCCAGACGCCCAGTGAATGGCGGTTGGCTTCATTCGGTTGTAGATGATAGTCGTCCGCCACCACAATCTTCGTGGTATCAGGAGAGAATGCAATTGCTGCGTTGCCACTTGATCGTATCACCAACGTCTCTATCTGCTGTTCTATCTTCCAAATGTGTAATAGGGATCGTTCATTCTCATTGGCGAGGTAGCACGCAACTGCGACGTACCTACCGTCCTGTGAGAAGTAATGAGGTATAACGATATTCCCAACGGGATGTTCGAGTTTGGCTAAGACTTGCATGGTCTCCAGGTCAAGCACATGGACTTCTGTATTGGTTGCAAGTCCTGCTAGAAACTGAGTATGTGGTGCAGTGAGTCGCAATGAAAGTGGGCAAGTCTTCACACTGCTCGGCGCCGGTGGCAGTTGATTGAGCAGCAGGTAAATCCCCAGCAGCAGCAACAATGCCTGGCTGTGTCGTGAAATGCAAATATTCCATCCACGCCTGAGCATGCATACTCCCAAAACCACTCTCCCCGGTGGAGAGAGTGGACAG
Source organism: Gemmatales bacterium (assembly GCA_046350055.1). Lineage (GTDB taxonomy): Bacteria > Planctomycetota > Planctomycetia > Gemmatales > HRBIN36 > JAEUIE01. Next base: position 4,202,230 of record JAXMBC010000001.1, read on the forward strand.
AGAAGAGCTTAATCCTTCGGGATCACGAACGCTGCGCGTACTGGAGGCGGCATGGGGCTGTCTTTGCCTTTGACTGCCTTCCAGATGATCTCGTTAAAGAGAAGGTCATCGGCCTGGTCTTCCTTGGCGAGGTCGAGCTTCTCGGAAAGAGCAGCGCCGTAGGCGTCGGGGCGGTTCTTATCGTTGAGGTTCACCTTGGCGGGGACGTGGGTGTAAGGGGTGAAGTCAGCCTTCATGGTGAATGAGTTGTAGAGTGGCCGGGCTGCGGCATCGAACTGGCTCATCGGCTTGAGACCGAGGATGAGCTCCATGGAACGCAACATACTGGCGGTGCTATAGAGGGTGGAATCAACATGATTCCGTTTGGTGTAGGGGCTGATGACGAGAGCTACGGATCGGTGGGCATCGACATGGTCGGAGCCATTCTGTGCATCATCTTCCACCACAAAGATGGCGGTTTCCTTCCAGAACTTGCTCTTGCTGATGGCTTCCACGCATCGACCCAGAGCAAGGTCGTTGTCCGCTACCATGGCCTGGGGAGTGGGCTTGCCGACGCGGGTGCCGGAGGTGTGGTCGTTGGGTAGCCGCAGAATCTGGAAGCGAGGCATGTCGCCTTCTTTCTCGAATCGTTGCAGTTCGCTGATGAAGCGGTCCGCCCGTTTCTGGTCGGGATAATCGAGATCGTAGCTGCGGAACATGGGGTCGAAGTGGCCTTCGAGGTTCTTGAACTTGGTAGTGCAGGGGTCGTTGGGAGTTGGACCATTATCGACAAACTCGCCATAGCTGCGGTAGCTGACACCTGCTTCTTTGCAGCGATCCCAGATGTAACCGCCGGCTGAGGGAGCAACTTTGACATTGTCGCCCTCGGCCGGGTAGCCAATCTTCTTCTGCGGGCTGCCCCGGTAGTTGAGCGGCCAGAGTTTTTCAACGTAATCGGTGGCGTAGGCAGCGGTGGTCCATTCATGTCCGTCGGCAGAGACTTCGCTTTCGACATAGGTGTTGTCGAGCAGGACAAAGGTATCTGCCAGCTTGTGATGGTTGGGGGTAACTTCTTCAGGAAACAGACACAGCCGTGGGTCGCCATTGCCTTTGCGTGGGGCCATGTCGCCGAAGACCTGGTCGTAGGTGCGGTTCTCCTTGATCACATAGATGCAGTACTTGATGGGGGAAGGATCACCCACCTTGGCAGGTATGGGGTTGTTTGTGACTGGCTGGTTCACTGCCTCACCCTGTTGGGGTGAACAACTGAATGCAGCTTTGCTGTAATCGCCCATTCTAACCGGGGTAGGCAGATCAAGAGTGCTCAAGCTGCCACGCATCAGGCCGCCGATGTACTGTTGTGTCGGGTTGCGGGGGTTGTATTCTTTGAGTGGCATCGGACCTTGCGGGTTGGCGAACGATTGCCCGCCTTTGCCGTTGGCCACGTAGAGCTTCTTGTCGCTGGGGTTGTAGCGGACGCTGGTAGGATACCAACCAACAGGGATGAAGCCGAGCGACCTGGTTTCGTTCTTTTTGGCGATATTAAAGACAGCCAGGTTGTTGGCATCGGCATTGGCGACAAAAAGAAGCTGGCCATCCGGAGTCATGGTCACACTGTTGGGTGTGTTGCCGACCTTGGGGGAAGGGTACAAGGCTGCAGAAAGGGTCTCCAGGGTTTTCTTCGTTTCGAGATCGTGCACGGTAACAAGGGTGCTGTTGGCACAGGCGGTGAAGAGACGCTTGCCATCAGGAGTGATGGCCATCTCGGTGGGATGATCTGCGGTAGCCAGGGTGCCGGTCAGGGTGAACGACTCAGTATCTATGATGGCTACTTCGCTTTGCCCCCACTTACTGACATAGAGTTGCTTCTGGTTGGGGCTCAAGATAACACCGTAAGGGAAGCACTCAGGCCCGAGGTCGAGGAACCGCTTTTGTTGCGGATTCGTGAGCGATACCTCGGCTAACTGATGTCCCAGCAGCCCCGCTGTATAGAGCTTTTCACCTTTGGCATCCACAACCAGTCCGGCGGGCATGAATTTATCGCTTACCTTCTTGATGGCGATGGATTGATGATCGCTGAGCAAGCCATCCGCAAAGGCATAACTATGGACTAGTTCAAATTCAGCACCAGATGCATACAGGCGTTTTCCATCAGGGCTGAAGGTAAGGCCATAGAAGGTCTGGTCGATGATAACCCGGCAGTGTTTCTTTGCTGACTTGGCGTCGATGACGATTATTTCATGGTCACCATAGCCAGCGTGGAGGATAGCCAGGTATTTTCCGGAGGGGTGCACGGCAATGTTGACAGGGAAGTCGCCCAGGGCGGTCTGCCTGCCTACTGGTTTGAGTGACCAGCCGTTAGGCAGAAGTACGCCTCCGCCGACCTTGGCCCCGGGCCATTCGACTGGCCTGGCATCGTCAGCAGACAGCAGCGTGATGCAGGCAAGGGAGAGAATGCATGAAAGCGAAACGATCCGCGACATGGAAATTGCCTCAGGTTGGATGTGGCTACGATAGCAGAAACCTGGACGGAGGCATGGGAAAATGTGGTGATGATGAGACTTGAATTTGCTGCTTGCACAATGGCTATATCAACGGTAAGGTGTGAGCGAACGACGATGCAACCAAACTCCACACCACCGTCCCGCCTTGCCTCGGTAGATATCTACCGCGGGTTTGTCATGTTTCTGATGGTGGCGGAGGTGTTGCAACTCGCGAAACTAGCTGCGATGTTCCCTGGCAACTGGTTCTGGGAGCAGGTGGCATTTCACACTACCCATGTGAAATGGGAAGGGTGTTCGCTGCATGATCTGATCCAACCCAGTTTCAGTTTCCTGGTCGGGGTGGCATTGCCTTTCTCTCTTGCAGCGCGGAAGTCTCAGGGAGATAGCTTTGGCAAGATGGCTCTGCATGCCTTGTGGCGGTCGCTGGTACTTATTCTGCTCGGGGTCTTTTTACGTTCGACCCACTCGACTATGACTAACTGGACTTTTGAAGATACGCTCACCCAGATCGGGCTGGGGTACTTCTTCCTGTTTCTGCTAGGCTGGACACGGCCAGCGGTGGCATGGCTGATCTGTACCTTCATCCTGGTGGCATACTGGGCAGCATGGGGCCTGTATCCCAACATGGGGACGCTGTTCACCGATCACTGGCTGAAGAACAAGAACTTTGGCTGGGCCTTCGATACCTGGTTCCTCAATCTCTTCCCGCGTCCCCAGCCGTTTAAGGAGAATGGTGGAGGATACCTCACGCTAAGCTTTATTCCCACGCTTGCAACCATGATCTTGGGTCTCATCGCCGGCTGGTGGATGCAGAAAGATAAGCCCATCAAAAACAAGGTGATCTGGATGGTCGCGGCTGGGATTGTGGGCCTGACCAGCGGTTATGCTCTTGACTACTTCGGTATCTGCCCCAACGTCAAGAGGATCTGGACGCCAGCCTGGGTGCTCTTTAGCGGCGGCTGGTGCTTCCTGCTGCTTGCGTTTTTTGTCGCTATGGTCGAGGGACAGGGGATTCGCAAGCCGTTCTTTGTCTTCCTGGTTTTTGGGGTTAACTCGATAGCCATCTACTGTCTCTCACATCTGATCGATGGATTCATTAAACAATCACTCTACACTCATCTGGGCAAACCCTTCTTTCAGCTATTGGGCAAAGACTATGAGATCCATTTCATGGGTTTCTGCATCCTGCTGGTACTTTGGCTGATCTTGTACTGGATGTATCGGCGAAAGCTGTTCCTCAAGATATAAAGTTGGTAGCACTCAGCTAAGCTGTCTGCTGCCCGCCGTTTGAAGCTATCTCCCTGTCTATTCTGTGAGTGACGTCGATGCTGAAACGCTTCCTTCTCCTTCTGGCCTGTTGTGCGTGCCTGACGCCTGTAGTTGCACAAGACCGTCTGAAGACGATGCCTGGCTACGAAAACTATCAAAAGATGCTTGGCAAGTCATCGGGAACGGTCAAGCGTGGCACGATCTCGGTGCAGTGGAAAGAAGGCGGGAAGGCCTTTGAGTATAGCAAGGATGGCAAGCGCTATCGGTACGACATTGCAGCCAACAAGGCAGAGGAAGTGAAGCCTGGAAGCACTGAACCGAAAGAAGAGGCAGCGCCGACCAAAGCTGGCAGACGCCGCAATGGCACGCCCCAGCCACAAGGTGTTGCCCGTGGCCGGCAGGCAACCAGCACCACCTCCCCTGATGGCAAGCTGAAGGCAGTCTACAAGAATCGCAATCTCTATATCACCGATGACAAAGGTGGCAATGAAACAGCCCTCACTACTGATGGCAGTGAGGCCAAACGCATCAAGTACGGAACTGCCAGCTGGGTCTATGGCGAAGAACTCTACCAGAACTCCGCTATGTGGTGGTCACCAGACAGCAAGAAACTGGCTTACTACCGGTTTGACGAGAGCAAGGTCAAGGACTTCTATCTGCAGTTGAATCAAACCAAGATTCAGAGCACGATGGATATTGAACCCTACCCCAAGACAGGGGATGAGAACCCGATCGTCGATCTGTTTGTTTACGATGTGGATACGAAGCAATCGACCCGCATTGATGTCCGCAATGGCAAGCCTTTCGAGAATGACGTTGTTGGCTATTATGTCTACGGGATAGCCTGGTCGCCTGATGGCAAGGAATTGCTGTTTAACCGGACCAACCGTCGACAGAATGTGATGGAATTCACCGCAGCCAATCCCACCAGTGGCTCGTGCCGAGTCATTGTGAAGGAAGAGTGGTTGCCGAGTTGGACCGAAAACTCTCCCAAGAAACGCTTCCTTAAAGACAATAATCGTTTTATCTGGACAACGACCCGCAACGGCTTCAAGAACTTCCAGCTCTACGACCTCAGCGGCAAGCTTCATGCAAACCTGACTGAGCATCAGTTTGAAGTGATCGATACCGGCATTGTCCGTATTGATGAGGAACGAGGTTTCCTCTATTACATGGCTCGCGATGGCGAGAACCCCTACAAGCAGCAGTTGCACCGGGTGGGCCTCGATGGAAAGGGCGATGTGCGCCTGACCGATCCGAAGTATTACCATTCCGTCGATATCGCGCCTGACGGCAAGCACTTCATTGATACCATTCAGACTCATGCTCGTCCTGAATCAGCCCGACTGGTGAACGATGAGGGCAAGGTGCTGGCCGAACTGACCAATTACGACATGAGTGAATTTGATAAGCGAGGTTTCAAGGCACCGGAACTGTTCACCTATAAAGCTGCTGACGGTGTGACTGATCTGTATGGCATTCTCAACTTCCCGTCGAACTTCGATCCGAACAAGAAGTACCCTCTGCTTGTCAGTGTCTATGCAGGTCCAGAGACCAATGGTGCTCGCGAGACCTTTACTACGCCAAGCCCCACAACTGAGTATGGGTTTCTGGTCGCGACGCTCGATTCCCGCAGTGCAGCAGGCCGGGGCAAGAAGTTCCTGGATTCCATCTACTTGAAACTGGGTATCACAGAAGTCGACGACCAGGCTGCAGGGGTCAAAGCCTTGTGGTCACGCCCCTATCTCGACAAGACTCGTGTAGGCATACACGGCACCTCGTATGGTGGTTATGTTTCCATTCTCTGTCTGCTGCGTCACCCTGACGTGTTCCAGGCAGCATGTGGTTCGTCGTCGGTGACAGATTTCCGTCACTACGATACGATCTACACCGAGCGTTACATGTACACCCCTCAGGAGAACAAAAAGGGTTACGATGAAGGCTCGGCGATGACCTATGCGAAGAATCTCAAAGGCCGCCTGATGATCTACTACGGTACCGCGGATGACAACGTGCATCCCAATAATGCGATGCAGCTTATTCGTGCGTTGCAGGGAGCAGGCAAAAGCTTTGAGGTGCAGGTGGGACCAGATCTGGGTCACACTGCGGTCAATCAGAGTCGCATGATGGAATTCTTCATCGAGAATCTGGTGATGAGGAAGGACGCCAAGAGCGAATGATAGGCCAAGACGTCGCATGGGGCCGGGTGGCGCGGAAATACGATGAACTCTTCGTAGATCCGTATGCTGATGAGGCAGGCAACCCAGTCCTGCAGTTTCTGTCGAAGTTGCCAGGCAAGAACAAAATGACTGTCGGCGACCTGGGCTGTGGCACCGGGCCGCTGCTTCCGCGTCTGGCTAAACTCTTCAAGAAAGTGCAGGCTGTTGATTTCTCAGCAGGAATGCTGGCCGAGGCACGCAAACGATGCAAGGGCATCAAGAACATCAGCTATCAGCAGCTGTCGTTTGCCCAGTTGGGCGAGATGGCTGATTCCCTGGATGTCATTGTTTCGATGAACAGCCTGGTGAGTTCCGATGTGAGGGTGCTGGATCGTGCCCTGGCTGGATTCCATGAAACCCTTAAGCCAGGCGGAGTGGCATTGGGAATTGTTCCCTCGCTCGAAGGATTACATTATCATGTCATGCATCTGATTGATCTGGGTGTAGAGCGAGGCATGGAACTGAAAGACGCATATGCCTTTGCTGCCAGGAAAGCCGAACTGCATGGCTACAACCTCGCCACGGCTACTTTCAGCTTTGATAACATCCATCAACACCTCTGGCAGCGGATTGAGGTGATCTACCGCCTGAAGAAGGCAGGTTTCCGATCGATTCAAGTCAGGAAGGCCAGCCTGCCCTGGGATCAGTTTGCCGAGGCACGATCGCTCAGCAAATATCCCAAATCATGGGACTGGGCGTTCCTGGCCCGGCGAGCTAAGTAGTTGCGGAATGTTGCCCAACCGATCTGTGTTGAAGTGACAATCGCTACCGCGTCAACTTCACGACCAGCTTCTTGTCCTCACCCTTGATTTCCACTCTTGCATTAGAGGTGGAATAGCTACCATACCGCCCTGGGATCGGACGATTCTTCAGGGAGTTCATGTAATCGGTGAGTTTGGTCTGACTGGCAGCGTCCTGCCCGCGTGCTCCAGCTGGCGGCTGGCCTTCGTTCACCACAACCCGGTGCGTGGCAATGACTGCCCCGGGTTCTGCTCCATGCATCAGCTTGAATTTTCCCTGTTCATCTGTCATAGCATTCGAATTGGCTTCAGCTCCGTGCCCCTTGAGTTCTGGCATAAACTCAATAAATGCCAGTGGCAGGGGCTTTTCGTCGAGCAGCAGCGTGCCTTCAACCTCCACAACTTGAAGAGGTTCCTTGCCACCACAGCCCAATACGAACAGGAATGAGCACAGACACATCATTAGTCGAGACGAAGTCATGGCATGTCACCTTGAGAAAGCAATGCTCCAGGGTGGGGTTCTGGAGCAAGGAGCAGAGGCTGATGATTACTGATCCCAGTTTGGCACTTCACCGCCGTTGCGGGTGGAAAGAGCCTGGAGCACCGGAAGGTCGGCATTGCTTGTCAGCGTCAGGAACCGGGTAGAGCCATCGCAGAAGGCGAAGTTCGCACCACCGGGGTGAGCGCTACCAAATGCACACGTGCGGGGATCCTGGACAGCAAAGGTCAAAGGCGTGCCGGGAGGTATGGTGTAGTTGACCGGAACGGGTGTACTGAAGATGTAATCCTGGGGAGCATTGTAATTGGCCCAGGCCCAGCCACCGAGACTTTCAATCGCTTTGTAGACGGGATCCCAGTGATGTCTTTCGCCAAACATCAGCGTATTGCTGGTACCGTCCATCACGGTGATCTGATTGAGGGTTGTTCGACTGTTAATCCAGAAGACGCCGTCCGTTGTCATATTGCTGATGAACCATGAACGGGTACCACCATTGGCACCGTAGCTGTTCATGCCGAAATAGTAAGTATTGCCTCCTGTAACGTAGGTGACCACCCGGTCTTTCATCGCGGTAGCGGGACACAGAAAGATCTTGACGATTTGGGCACCAACGGAGTTAGGTCCGAGGCAATTGATGTATTCCCGTTGAGACAGGTCCAGCCCTTTCTGCAGATTATCCTGTTCCACGTATGGCAAAAGCAATTCAAAGAAGGAAGCAAATGTACGGGGAAGCGGTGGCTGTCCGATCTTCCCTGAAGTGACCAGTACATTAGTCTGTAGCACCCCACCGTTATTCACACCCGTCAGATTAGGAACGATGGGGAGGTTCAGTCCGGGTGGAAGCTTGTTGTAATCGTTGTGATAATTATGTGCGGCAATAGCCAGTTGACGCAGGTTACTGGCACACTGCATCTTGTCGGCGGCGGCTCGTACTTTTTGAATGGCAGGCAATAACAATGCCATGAGCAGGGCAATGATGGCAATAACGACTAGCAGTTCGATCAGCGTGAAAGCACGCTGGATTACTCGACTTTTCAGCATGGCACAATCCCCGGTACAGAAGATGGAACAAAGCCGTTGTAGGTCATCAGCTACTGACTAGAAGGGGGTTCATCGTATCCTCTCGATATCTTCATGGCAGGCGACTTCACTTGGAACTGGATGCAGCGTTCATAAAACCAACCATGATACGAAACTGAATGGAAACGAGGTGCCTGTGCGAGTAGTTATCACCGGCGGAGCTGGATTTATTGGTTCACACCTGTGTGAACGATTTCTCTCTGAAGGGCATGACGTTGTCGCCCTGGATAACCTGATAACCGGGGCGCTCATTAACATTGCCCCATTCAGGAATGAACCACGGTTCTCATTCATTCAGCATGACGTTTCCCGCGAGATCGAAGTGCCTGGCGAAGTCAATGTGGTCCTGCATTTTGCCTCGCCCGCCAGCCCGATTGACTATCTCAAGTACCCGATTCAGACACTGAAGGTTGGATCGCTCGGTACTCATAATGCTCTGGGGCTGGCCAAGGCAAAAGGTGCGCGATTTCTGATTGCCAGCACCAGCGAAGTATACGGCGACCCCCAGGTGCATCCCCAGAAGGAAGACTACTGGGGGCATGTGAATCCGATTGGTGTACGCGGTGTATACGATGAAGCCAAACGCTTCTCCGAAGCGATGACCATGGCCTATCACCGGGCTCACCGGGTGGATACACGGATTATCCGCATTTTCAATACATACGGTCCACGCATGCGGCTGGATGACGGCCGGGTGCTTCCCAATTTCATGGGGCAGGCACTGCGTGGCGAACCACTCTCCATCTTCGGTGATGGAAGCCAGACTCGCAGTTTCTGTTATGTTGACGATCTGGTAGAAGGCATCTGCCGATTACTCACAGTGGACTACCACGAACCAGTCAATCTCGGCAACCCGGCGGAGATCACCATCCTGCAGTTTGCTGAAGAGATTATGAAGCTCGTCGGCGAGAAGTGTGAGATCATCTATCGTCCGCTACCCTCGGATGATCCGAAGGTTCGCAAGCCAGATATCAGCCTGGCACGCAAGCTGTTGGGCTGGGAACCGAAAGTGGATCGCTCGGTGGGGTTAGCGAAGACGCTGCAGTACTTCAGAAGCATTGTGTAAATAACGAGGGCTTCACTGCAAAAGCTCCCTTACTTCCAATCCCTCTCCCCGGCTGATAGAGAGGTATGGAATGGCCTCAGACTGTTTGTTAAAGTCCCTCGCCTCGCCAGAGCACGAGGCCTTCGAGTGCGTAGAACTGGGGTAGGCCAAGTTGATCGTAGAGGGCCGAGGTATGACGGTTGCGCTGTTCGGCCCGCTGCCAGAATTCGCGCTCGTCGCTGGAGCCAGGGAACATAGCCCGGTCTTTCTGTGACTGGTGCTTGAAGATTGACTGTTTCTTCAGTTCCATGTCGTCGGGATTGAGTGGTACCACGCGATCTATTTCGTGTGGTTCCCATTCCTGCCAGGCACCCCGATAGAGCCAGACTTCAGGTGTAATTCCTTCTTTCTGTAATTCCATGCATGCAGCAAGAATGGCATCAGCACACAGGCGGTGGGTGCCATGAGGATCTGAAAGATCACCAGCCATGTAGATCTGTTCGGGGTTTAGCTTGCGAATGAGGTCGGCAGTGACCTTTACATCTTCGGGGCCGACGGGCATCTTGGCGATGGTCCCGGTTCGGTAGAAGGGCATATCCATGAAGTGGAGCTGTTCCGGCGGGATACCCACGGTGAGGGCACCAGCCCGGGCTTCCGTTGCACGGATCAATCCCTTGATGAATAGCACTTCCTCCGCATCACGTTGTCCCGGCTTCTTGCTGTTAAGCAATTCGCTGATGCGATCTGTCACCTGCTTCGACTTGCTGGGATCAATACCAGCATGTTTGTTGAACTCGGCAATAAAGTCAGCGAAGCGAAGGGCATCGTGGTCAAAGACAGCGATATTACCGCTTGTCATGTAGGCGATATGCACTTCGTGGCCATGACCGACCAGGTGAATAAGCGTGCCACCCATGCTGATGACGTCGTCATCGGGGTGCGGGCTGAAGCAGAGGACTTTCTTGCTTACCTCGGAGGTTGCAGCTCGAAACGTGGTGCCGGGGTCGTAGGTGATCGTAGCAGCCATTTCATCAAAGATGCGGCGGGCGAGCTTGGGAGCAGGACCGTGCTCGCGGAGCAGGCTGTAGAGCTCGTGATTCCGGAAATCTTCATCAGTCAGCAACAGCAGTGGTTTTTTAGCTTCGAGTGAAAGCCAAAGCACTGCCTTGCGGATGTTGCTGGGTGTCCAATTGACCTGCCCTACAACCCAGGGTGTTTTGACCGCGGTCAGCTCATTGGCAGCAGCCCCATCCACGCAGAATGTAACATCCTTGTGCTCCTGGAGGAAGCTGGCGGTGACTGCCGGTGTAGGCGCATGTTCTACTGCGAGCTTCAGGATGGGTGCCTTGTGTTCGCCAAAAGCAAGCAGGACGATCTGGCGGGCCTCGAGAATGGTGCCGACACCCATCGTCAATGCCTGATGGGGTACGTTCTCAATGCCAAAGAAACTGCTGGCGGCATCACGACGCGTTACGGTATCGAGAGAGATCAGTCGGGTACGGCTGTTCTCGGTAGAGCCTGGTTCATTGAAGCCAATGTGGCCGGAGCGACCAATACCGAGGATCTGGATATCGATGCCGCCGGCTCGTTTGATCATTCCTTCGTAGCGGTCGCAGTATTCCTCAATCTTGTCCGGTGCGATGGTGCCATCAGGAATATGAATATTCTCGGGACGGATGTTGACATGCTGGAAGAAGTTGGCATGCATCCAGGCGTGGTAAGAGTGTGAATCCTTCGGGTCCATCGGGAAGTATTCATCGAGATTGAAGGTAACGACCCGGCTGAAATCGAGCTGTGCTTCCTTATGCCGTTTGATGAGCTCGCGATAGAGACCGACAGGAGTAGAGCCGGTGGCCAAACCCAATACCGTGGACCGGCCTGCAGAGTTATTCTGCCGAATCAGGCTCTCAATCATGAGGGCAACATGGCGGGAAGCATCGCCACTATTTCGAAAGAGCAGGGTGGGGACTTTGGTGCCACGGAGATAGCGGGAACTGTCTTCGACGGGGTGCGACATGGCTCACTCGACAAACGGTGTATTTCTAGTGAGATGAAGATTATAGTGGTATGCGGGCTCTTGCCGACCGAATGCAGAGTGGATTCTGGAGAGTAGATGTGGTTACATGACGTTCGTAGTGATTGAGGCAAACGAACAAGGCCAGGCAGTGAGCCTGGCCCTGGAAATTGTCATACCCTTGCAGTGCTTCGGGTAACATCGGCATTAAAACTCGATGTTGTACTTTTTGGACATTGCTCCACGGATGGCAGTCGTCTGTTCATTGATCTGAATCCAGATGGCATTGCGGTCATTCGCGCCTTTAGCAGCGTTTTCGGCTTTGGCGGAAGTGATTTCCTGTTCATTGGAAACCATGGTTCCCTGGCCACCACCGGAACCGTAGAAGGCTCCACCGTAGAAACCGCCCCACCCCATTTCACCGTAGGAACGTTTGTATGTGTCGAGCACCTGACGTTTGATATCAACGCCCCGATTCGACTTGCCACAAAGGCGCAATTGATCCACGATTTGTGCAGAGTAGGCAACCAGTTGTTCATCTGTGTTCACGATGGGCAGCTGATCAATCTTGTTGGCAGTGTATTCGTACCACTCTGCACTAATTGTCCAGTTACGGCCCTTGTCATATCGGTCGCTGCGTTGACGCATTTCCTTCAGCAGCGAGTCTATAGCCTTGAAGTACTGTTGTGACGTCGTTGCAATCAGTGCCTGTCCACTCAATTGAGATTCAGGTTCGGGTGAAAGCATGGGTGGCAGTACTTTGGAAAGTACTCGTCTGACATCACCGCCATCGACAGCACCCTTGAGTGTCAGGGTCTTGCCGCGAGAAGTTGCCTGCATGGAACTCATATCGCCGAAGTTGACGCCAGAAGATTCCATAGTTTCTGCAAGGAAACCGGGAAGCAGCGCAGCATAGGGTTGGACATCTTCCTTGAAATCCAGATGCACTTCAGCAACAAAAACATCGGTAACCTTGACTGTCAGGCGTACGCCTCGCAGGCCAACCAGGAATTCTGTCCATTTCTGGCGATCGATGTTGGCATCCGTCATCAATTTGGAACGCTGCAAGCGATGCAGTGTTTCTACGCGGTTCACAGTATCAGAAAGATCAACGGCGATATTAATCTGCCCGGCAGCTCCTCCATTCTGAACAGCATCCACCAGATAGGGGTTTACCTTGCTGGCTTTGTTTGTCTTGGCATAGCTGATCCAGCGGGCAACCCGCTGACGATTGGCTGGCGTTACCACTGCGTAACTATCCCGTGCGAACTGCACATAATAGGCATTGCGACGGGAAGGAATGACATACTGGTTTTCAATCAGCTCAACATCAGAGCCTTCCTTCTTGGCGAGTTTGTCTTCATAGACGTCATTGGGGAACTCCAGCATGGCAATCTGCCAGTTATTCCGACCTTCGGTGTGGGCAAACTCTGAACCTACAACACAGAAATTCGAACCTGGAGGGAAAGGAGCTCTGCCACTCAGGTAATCCATATTGCGCTTCTGTGACCAACCCTCAGCGGCAGCTTTGGGTGTATTCATCAACCCCTTGATATCGATCACTGTGAGCGTATTGGTGGTTTCCGGCATCCGGTTCAGGAGCTTATTCAAGTCCTGTGCGGAAGCTTGCACAAAAGCACATGCTCCCAAAACTAGTGTAAGGGCCCATCGGCGCATGGTCATGATGACACTCTCAAGGTTGACAACGTTGTCCTGAATTCTATGAATCATGACGAAAACGAGCATAAATTGCAAGCAGGAAGCTGGGATTATCCGGAAAGGCCAGGTATCCACCAGGTAGCAATCGTAAAGAAGATGATAATACCGGTTACATCGACTGCGGTAGCTACAAAGGGACTGGAAGCCACAGCCGGGTCCCAGCCCAGGGTCTTGAATAACAGGGGTAACAGCGCTCCTACCACGGTGCCCATGAGGCAGATCGCGGCAACCGCTATGCTCACAATCCCTGCAAGCGTCCAGCGATCGACCTGGGAAGCACTGTAAATTGTTTCCGCAGGAAACTGGACTGTTTTGACACCATCGAGCTTCAATGGCGGAGTGCCGGGGGGCAATTCAGCAATGCTGTCGCGTTGGCTCAGATAACCGATTTGTTGGACCATGCCAGCCGGGATCAGGTATTTGCCTTCAGACAACAGCTTAACATGCTTGCCGTCATCAACATCCACGGTGAATGCATACTTGCGAGTCTCATCACTTCGCAGTGTGGATTCCCTGGTGAAAGAAGCACGGGTATAGGCAATTATGCCCAGCGAAGCTCCCAGTACCAGTCCCATGATCAATTCCTTGCGGAGCACCTTCCACCATTCCCTGGGCGTTACCTGTCGTAGTGCCAGTGCCCGCGTGATGAGGGTGGCAGCCTGGGAGCCTGAGTTGCCTCCGGTGGAAATGCACAGAGGAATAAAGAGGCTGAGAACTGTGACAGCTTTGATGGCGTCTTCGAAGTGCTCCAGAGCGGTAAACGTCATCAACTCCGCTACGAAGAGCAGAGACAGCCAGACGACACGTTTACGCCAGAGGGTAAAGAAGCCCGCTTCGATGTAGTTTTCACCAATGGGCACCACGCCACCCATGCGTTCCGCATCTTCGGTGGCTTCTTCCACCAGCACATCGACCACATCATCATGGGTGACAATGCCAACAAGTCGGTTGTCACCATCGACCACCGGGATAGCAAGCAAATCGTAACGCGCCAGTTTCTGCGCTGCTTCTTCACGGTCGTCATCAGCCTTAACTGTGTACGTATCGGTTTCCATCAGATCGCGAAGGAGAGTCTGACGCTGGGCGAGAATGAGATCGCGCAAGCTGACGATGCCCATCAAGTGTCGATCAGTATCGAGCACATAAATGTAGTAGAGCGTTTCGGTGTTGGGTGCCTGCAATCGCAGACGGTCCAATGCCTCACCTACCGAAAGCCCTTCCGGCAGCCAGGCATAGTCGGTGGTCATGACTCCGCCAGCGGTACCTTCGGGGTATTTCACCAGCATGGCAATGTCACGGCGGTCAGCTTCATCCACCAATCGTATCAAAGCTTCCGAGACGGCAGGAGCAAGGCGACGCAGCAGATCCACTCGATCATCATGTGACATCTTTTCAATGAGTTTGGCCATGTCGGAGCGGCCGGTACCGAGAGCAAGTTCTTCCTGCTTTTCGTGGGTGAAGTACTCGAAAACCAGCGCCTGCTGATTCATCGGGCTGGCGCGCAGGAATTTCCAGACATCCGCCGTAGGAAGGTCGTCCAGTGCCTCAGCCACAGTGGCTGGGTGCAAGTTTTCAACAAACGCTGCCATCCCATGGGTATCGTTCTCTTCCAGGATGAGACGCACTTCAGGGCTGAACAGCGGATGGGGCATGGTGGCTCCTGATTACTGTGTTGAGCTTTCGAACATTGCACCAAGATAGGCGTTGAAGAAACACGCACAGCGTGCCCTACAGCATAAGTACCAAAGAGTGATGGTTGAGAGCAAGGTCGATGCGCAAAGAAATCCCCAACCCTGTACGGGTTGGGGCAGAGGTAAGTAGCGGCAGTTGTCAATCATCCAAGGCTATTGCTTCAATCTCGGTGACGAAACGATTAGCATCGTCATTCAGGAAAGCAGCCATGACCTTGAAAACAGCATCGCTGAAACCTCCTACGTTCAGGATGTCACTACGCTCCGGGGCGTGGGCAGTGGCATGCGGTTGCAGGTCAATGCAGATCAGCTTGGGACCAGAGATGTTGCCATTCTGGAGCCCGACCTGATTCTTCACGAACTTACTCCACTCCGCCATTACCCCCGTTTGCTGGCAAGCACCATAAGCATATGCGCGGCCCTGGTAGACCCAGCTTTCGTTATCGCTTACCAATGCGATGCCTGCAAACTTCCGCCTGGGATAGCGCTTCAGTGCATGACTGATCGGCAGGGAGCAGTCGGTACCACCGCCTCCGAACTTCGCCAGGCGGTCAGCCAGGCTGAGGATGGAATCGCTGGGATCCATCTTCGCTTCGTACGCAGCGGTGTCGAACGGGATCACCACACTATCAGGGTTACGACGCAGGAGTGCTGCTGCGAAGAGTGCTGCGACATCGACGCATCGCATCCTGGAAGTACCACCGGTTCCACGGTACCCGGTGATGGGCGAACCCATCGAGCCTGATACATCCAGTCCGATGACGATTGGCCCAGTCAATTCAGGCACGTTGCCACAGGCCAACTCGGCAGCCTGGTGGAGTGCAGCCTTGACCCTGGCCGGCATCTCGCTGCTGGCATTCATATAGGCAGCGAAGTACTGGTAAGGGAATTGACGGGCACGACGGATTTCCTCCGCATCGCCCAGGCGTTCCGCCACATAGTTCACCATTGCTTCATCGCTGAAGACGCCATGACGTTGCAACGTGTTGAGATTCATGCGAAGCGCCTGGGGGCCCATCGCCTTGGCCATTGCTGACCAGACGAAATAACCCTTGGCATTGTCTGCAAGCAGGTCCCAGCGTACGTGCAGCTTCTCGAGAATGACCAGTTGCTCATCTGCCGTAGTAGCAGCGCGGAACTGCTGGAGCAGTTGTACCTGCTCGGGCAGGTCGGCTTGGCTAGCAGGAGCCCATTTGGCCACATCTTTTGCTGTCAGCCAGCCGAAGAAGGCACGGCGGGTGTTATCCGTCGGCTTCGGGCGAGCCATGCGAAGAATGTCGCGCAGGCTGGGCGCCGTACCGATGCTGGCTGAGAGCAGCTTGTCCACCGACGCCTGGTTGAGCCAGCGACGGAAGGCACGCTGCACTGAGGTGGTCAGGCTCTTCTTGCCAAATATGCCGCTGCGGATCATCTGGAAGAGAGTACGCAGCAGGCGACCATTATCGACGATGCGGTCGAAGATACGGTGGAAGAGGTTGACATCACGGCCAGCCAGAGTGGCGAGCAGCGCAGCAGGCATATCCTTCATGAACGCCTTCTCGCGACTGTAGAGTGCCAGCTTGGCAAGGAAGGTGTTGTCGTCCACCTGCTTGATGAGTGTAATCAAGGTTTCGAGTTGCTCATCTGCCTGGGTGTAAAAGGTACCGTTGAAGCAGCCAGTTGCGGCCAACTGGGCCAGGGCTACTTTCGGTGGCAGCGTGTAAGCAGGTCCGCCAGCTTCATTGCTGGCGTCGGCCTTGTTGCGGACAAAGTGCGACTTGATGCTTTGGAAGAGTGTGGCATTGGCCATGGCTTCTTCTCCTGGGTATTTCCATCGACGAAGTGAAGTCCAGACTCCGGAAACTATGCCCTACGGCATTTCTTCCGGGCAGGGTTCTAACCTGCGTTACCATGTAATCCAGACAGGCAGTCGATGGTGTTCTGTGCTGTCGATATGTGCCCGACGAAGGGTAGCTGAGAGCAGCTCTTACGAGCAACTGGCGTGTCTGCTGTTCCACCACGGGATGAATCCCGGTGGGAGTTGCACCCACACGTGCTTTCGCACACCAGTTCCATGTACTCCTGGCAGTCAGTCGGGCAGGTTCGTGAAATAACAACGATCAACGAAGAGTTGTTCAGAGATGCGTGCTCTACCACTGAGCTACAGTCTCCATGTTGAGTAAGGGAGACTGGTGGGATTCGAACCCACGACCACGAGATTATGAGTCTGTACTCCAAACGGGCAGTTGATCGGTGTTTCGTAAGTACTCCCTCTCCCCGAGAAGGAGTGAAGAGTTAGATCCCGGTTCGGCGAAGGTGTATCCAGAGTTATCCTTGTGCTCTATCCAATTGAGCTACTGCAGGCTGTTGCCAGCGCCACAGACGGGATTCGAACCCGCAACATCAAGGTCCTATGTACTCCGGAAAGGCAGTCGAACCGTAGCTTTGTGGTTGATAAACCTCAACGAAGGTGAGCCAAGACATGCCTTACGGGCATCCTTTTACATGGAGATGTAGTCCTGACAGGCAGTTGAGGCATCGATTCAGACATTAGAGTTCTCCGTCAGGTTCACATTGTTTCAGTATCTCTGCCTGGAATTGAACCAGGTCCTCGAGTTTCGTAGACTCGGATGCGTCCGGTACACCTCAGAGACATGCTGTCAGCCAATTCGGGGAGAAGGATTCGAACCTTCACAGCGTGATTCAAAGTCACGAGGCCTACCATTAGCCGATCCCCAATCAATCAGAGTGCCAAGTCCTACGTCAAGAAATAAGTGCTGTTGCGTTACTCAGCACTTAGCACTTTAGAAAAGTGGCTCGAGTGGGATTCGAACCCACAGCATCCCTGGTTCTGAGCCAAGGTGGTCTGCCTGTTGCCTACCGAGCCTCAATCAAATGTGCTAAGTGCTATGTAATCACTGCTCATAACAAATTGCGTTTGCATACTTAACACATAGGACGCAGCACGTGGTACTTAGAAGAACACGAGTCTGAGGAGTCGAACCCCATGAAGCGGTGTTGGAAGCCGCGTGCTCACCCAGGAGCAGACTCGTAGGGTGATCTGCAGCTGCATTGAATGGGAAAAGCCCAGCGTCTCGCGAGACGCTGGGCTTTTCATGCCTGAGCCATCTGCGGAGAGACTACGTGCAGCGAAGCAATGGTCGTTGCCACTGGTTGGGAAGTCGCAGTTGTGGTCGTATCTGGATCATGACTAGTCCAAGTGAGAATTATCCGAACAACAGGTAGATGCGCGAGAGGCAATTTTAGTTCGCAGGAAATTGATTATTTAGTCCAGCTTCACGATCAGTCCCTTGGGTCCAACGGCCCAGCCTGTGCCTGAGGTGTGAAGCCGGGCTGCGTTGTAGTTCATGCGGTTGACCACCTTCCACGTCTCACCATCGGTTGATTGATACATACCGCCGGTGCCTGCCATGATCCAGATTCCTCCACCGTAGGCGACAGCGGAGAGGAAGTGCATGGGGTGTTTGCGAAGTTTCCATGTCTTGCCGCCGTCGGTGGTGATGACACCGGTTCGCTCGGTCACAGTGGGACGGGCGTAGTCGCCACCAACAATCATGCCATGCATTTCATCACGAAAGGCAATCGAGAAGGCGCCTGCGGATGCTTTGCTGGCCTGTACATCGATATTGCTGGCTGTCCAGGTCTGGCCTCGGTCTGATGAGTGAAAGACGCGGGCAGTTGTCGCACCACCGGTGACGAAGTAGACATCGTTCTGGCCACGAGTAATCAGGCAGGTGCCGCTTGCTGCGAATGCGCCTTCGCCATCGAGTATCTTCGGCATGTGTTGAGGCTTGAGTGGCGTCCAGTGTATGCCGCCATCGCTTGTGGTCAGCAATTGATAGTAGCCGCCAACGGGGTCACTCAAGGCGACGCCGTGCTTCTCATCCCAGAAGGCAATCGCATCGTAGAAGGCCTCTTTGTCGGAGTTGATCCACTGGCACTTCCAACTCGCTCCGCCATCAATTGTCTTGTAAATGCGTGACTGATCCCCCGGCCCGATACTGAGGGCAAAAGCGACAGTATCGCTAAACGCTTCGATGTCTCGAAAGTCGAGCTTCTCTGCACCAGGTACCTGTATCACCTGCCAGGTTGTGCCGGCATTGGTGGTCCGGCAGATGGTACCTTTCGTCCCACTGACCCAGGCGACCTTGTCGCTCACAACCGACAAGCCGCGGAAGTCGGCCTTGGTGTCGATAGTTTGTACAGTTGCCTTCAGATCTGCAGTCGGGGTATGAATGAGCAAGGCGTTCAGTAGAAGAGACAGCATGGTGTTACTCGAATGATTGTTTGAATTGTAGAGCGAGTTCATCCACGACCCAGGCTTGGTGTGGAACAGTGTCCCAGGTGAACTGCTTCAGAAGTTCAGTTAGGGTTGTGGGGGCGGGTGTCCGTTGCCAGCCACAACTCATGGCAAGGTAGCCTAACACTTGTTCCGCAGACACCCCTTGGGCACGATAGCTGGCCAGCCGCGCGTCGCCATGACGTTTGGCGAGTCGTCGGCCATCAGTTCCAGTGACAAGGGGAATGTGACTAAATCGGGGAGGCTGTTTGCCAAGGGCTCTGTAAAGTTGCAACTGGCGTGGCGTGGAAGGGATCAGGTCATCGCCCCGAATCACTTCGGTTACACCCATCTCAACATCATCGACAACCACAGCCAGTTGATATGCCGGGGTATTGTTGTTCTTCCAGACGACGAAGTCGCCACCGTATTCCGGACGTGGGGTGATCCATCCAGCGAAGACATCTTCGAATCCAGGAACGGTCGTGGAGCGAAATCTCCAGGCAAAAGGCTTGTCGGTGATCAAAGCTGCATCAGCTACCGAGCGATGGGCGCACAGACCGGGGTAAGGGGGCAGTTCATGTTCCAAATGGGGAGCGCTGGCTGCTTGTTCGATGTCTTTGCGGGTGCAGGTGCAGGGATAGACCAGTTCCTTCGCTTTCAATTCATCCAGTGCTGCCTGATAGTGTCTTAGCCTGGTGGATTGCACGATGGGACCGATGTCCCAGTCGAGTCCCAGCCAGCGCAGATCATCAATAGCTTGTTCAGCTGCATCGCCTTTGATTCGGGGGGAATCGATGTCTTCCATCCGCAGAATGATCTTCCCGCTCTGGCAACGGGCCGAAAGCCAGGCGAGGAGATAAGTACGTGCATTGCCCAGGTGTTGTCCACCCGTGGGGGAGGGAGCCAGGCGACCAACGATACCACTCATGGCTTGCTGGTGCGGATAAATTGGAGGATGGCCAACTGCCCGGGATCATTCGCTTCACTGACACGGGCGATAATCGACATGTGATCGCGTTTAGCGATAGGTAGCAGCTTGCATGTTACCCTGGCATTCTGCAGTTTGTGATAAAACTGTTCGGCACATGCTCCATCGCATTGAGGCAGTTCATGGTCTCCATGCACAATTAGAAAAGGAGGCAATCCGGCTTGCACATGGGTGATGGGCGAGGCTTTGGCACGCTCCTTCGCATCGGTGCCAAAAACCTTGTCGAAGAGAATGATGTCGGGCTGCACATCGTATACGCCACTGATCGAGATGACGCCTTTGATAGCGGAGCGGGACATGCCTACGGCTTGCAGAAAACGAGGATCACTCGCGACAAGCGAGACGAGATGCCCACCTGCGGAGTGCCCGGCGAGGAATAGCTGCTCGGCCTTGCCGCCATACCTGGTAATGTTCTTGTAAAGCCAACCGATGGCTTCTGCGACATCGCTCGCCTGGTCGGGGTGTTTGGTCTTGGGAGCGAGGCGGTAGTTGATGACCGCAACGCCGATCCCTTGCCCGGCAAACGAGCGGCCGATCTTACCGTAGAGGTCGAACCAGAAATTTTTATCGCCATGCAACCAGCCTCCACCGTGCACAAAGACAAGCAGTGGGTATTCCTTACGGCCCGGTGGCAGATAGAGATCAAGCTTGTGCTTGACAGGGTCAGCATCTCTGCCTTCGCGATAGGTGAGATCTCGTATAACCTCGATTGAGGGCGACTCAGCCGAGCTTGTTATGGTCAGAAGTGTCAGCAGGCAGAATGCAGCTACAGTTCGGAGCATCACGTTACTCTCGTCAGTTCTCATTATGATACTGCCGGACTGCTGGGTAGAGTGTCATATGTTACAAAGATTTGTGCCCGGATGGGAGTGATAGCTTTGGCCGTAGACTTTCAGATTCGGCTACAAGAAGTCCCTGGAAGATTCGCCGTCTGTCGTCTTGAACATGGCGTGGCGATACCGGCGTGGGTGACACAATCACGGGTGTTTTCGGTCATTCAAACGCTGGATGAACTGACGGTAGTATGCGAGGCAGACGTGGTGCCGACTGGGGTGGTGTGTGAACAACTCTGGCAATGCATGCGGGTCGCCGGGGCAATGCCGTTCAGCGTGACTGGCGTGCTGGCCGCGATCACGAAGCCGCTGGCGGAGGTGAAGATCAGCGTGTTCGCGTTTTCGACGTACGACACAGACTACCTGATGGTGCAGGAAAGCGACTGGGATCGGGCGAGGGAGGCATGGGCGACGGCGGAATTAGGTTGCATACAGCACACGTCTACGCCACCTCACTACTAGACCCTCTCCCAAACGCCATAGGGAAAGGATATAAGAGGATGCATTACGCCCATCGAGCACTGCACACACGTGCATAGAGAGGATTATGAGTAGTAATTAGGCCACAGTTGGAGCTATTGCCTGCATCTACTCAATTCCGTTTTCTACATTCTCCTAAGTGGAGGCGGCGGGAATCGAACCCGCGTCCCAAGGTACTGCTGCTTTGCCTTCTACGTGTGTAGCTCGCTGAGGTCCCGGGCCTAACCCGGGTGGTTCATGTCCGTTTCTTCAGTAAGCGAAGGAACAGGACACTAGTCGGTGGTGTTGTTTAGTGAAGGTCTCCCCCGACGCGGCCTTGCGGCCTCTGCCCTTCACGATCCTGACTTGGTGACTGAGGCTTAGCAACTTTCAGGCGAAGGTGCCAAGTTCAGGGCTGCACTAATTAGGCAGCCAAAGCGTACTGCGTTTCTGCAGTTAGGTTTTGGTCAGCTATTTACGTGGCCAACTGACCAACCACGACACGCCAGCAAAACAACTGATTACCCGGTCGAAACCAGTTCGCCCCCGTGCTTTCAGCTACAGTATTATGCACGCAAACCACGTTGGGACAAGGGCGAACCCGGGGGTGCGGAGGATTGTCTTTGTTGTGATAGCCTAATTCACGTAGTCAGCGGCTCGGCAATTGCATTGCTCTCCTACCTTTTCCGGGTAGTGGGTAACTCGTCTTGTCAATGATGACGGTCTGCCTTAAATTACATGAACCATTCGGGAGTGGTGTAACGGTAGCACTGCAGATTCTGGATCTGCCTGTCATGGTTCGAATCCATGCTCCCGAACTCATGAAGCTCAAATCGCGGCCTGATGATTTTCAAGTTGAAGAAATAACCAGTGTTGTGCCACAAGAGCGTGGCGAATTAGCCTTCTACCGACTGGAAAAGAAGAGCTTGGGAACTCCTGAGGCGATCCAGAAGCTTTGCCGCGTGCTACGGGTAGATCCGCGACGTGTGCGATATGGAGGACTGAAGGATCGGCATGCACAGACGATACAGTATCTGACCATCGAAGACGGGCCACCCCGGCATTATCGGGATGAACTGTTGCAGCTTCGATATCTGGGCCAGGTGACGGAGCCCTACGGACCGCAGTCGTTTACGCAAAACCGTTTTATCATCACGCTGCGGGATATTGAACAAGCTGCGCTGGAAGGGATTTTACAGCAGATTGCCCAGGTGCAGGATGGCCTGATTGCCAACTACTTTGATGACCAGCGGTTTGGGTCGGTCACAACAGATCAGCAGTTTGTGGCCCGGGCACTGATTGATGGCAACGAAGAACTGGCGCTGAAATTGGCTCTTTCCAGTTACTACGAGCATGATCGTTCGCAGGAACGGAAAGCCAAGGCGGCATTGCGAGAGAAGTGGGGACAATGGCAGGAATTGACACGACTCATGCCTGATTCGCACCTGAAACTCATCACACAGCGACTGGTTCACCAGCCTTCAGATTTTCGCTCAGCCTTTGCCTTGATCCCGTTTTTCCTTCGCAACATGTACCTGTCAGCTTATCAAAGTCATTTATGGAACCGAATGCTGGCGGTGTGGCTGGAGAGTTCACTGCAGCCAACGGAGCTAGTCAACATCCAGCAAAAATACCAGAAGCTACCTATGCCCGGGAAAGTTGAGAAGACACAGCTGGAGGAATGGAAGTCGCTCTCGATTCCGCTACCATCGTCGCGTATTGATGTATCTGCCAGTCATCCGGCTGCGATGGCGATCATGAAAGTGCTAGAGCAGGAAAAACTGGAGATGCGTGATATCAAGCTGAAACACTTCCGTGAGCCTTTCTTTTCAAAAGGTGACAGGGCAGCATTCTATGTACCTGTGGATTTCAGTCACGAAGCAGGTTGGGACAAACTGCACAAAGGGCATCGCAAACTGGTGCTGAAATTTACGCTGCCTCGTGGCTCGTATGCTACTCTGCTGGTGAAGCGTATTACAACGGTAACACCGTTTACTGCTAGTTAGGCTTGCGGTCCAGAACTGCTTTCATCGCATCTCTGGCAGAATTGGCCACTGCTGCTGGCGTTGACTTGTCGTTGATGACATCGAGCAGGGGCTTCAGTGACAGTTCCGTCCCCACTTCCTTCAGCACTCTGCACACTTCGATACGCACCGTAAGGTTTTTTGTGTTATTCAGGTATGGGAGAACGACTGGTTCCACATCGCTGCCCATACTGATGAGTGCTTTGGCAACTCTGTCAGGATCGAGTTTCTCCCATTTTTCAGCCAGGATGGCGGCAGACTTGGGAGAGCGCGACAAGGCGAGTGCATCAACAGCGTGCAGGCGAATGACTGCAGTAGGGTCATCAAGCAGACGAACAAGAAGTGATGCAGATTCGCGACCAGACCAATTGGGCAGCAACTTGATGGCCTGCTCGCGCACTGTTGCCTCGAGTTTCACTTCGCCAGCGATAACTTCCAGAACCGCGCTGACCTCTGCCCGGCGGCCTGGATCGACCTTTTGCGATGCCAACTGGGTAAGGGCGGGAAGTAACTTATTGAGTTTATCACGCTGTTTAAGATCAATCAGCAGTGGTGTGATGTAATCGCCTTCCGCGTTGTAGTTGTTGACCCGTTCCGGTTTGAATCCAATGGTGATGGTTCGATCATTACTGGATAAATAGATGAGTGTGGCGAAGTTGATCTTGGTTGCATAGCGGGCAGGATCGACTACCGGCGTTACCATCAACAAAAGCAGGTCTCCTGACCACTTCACTTCAACCTTCCCATCGCCATCATCCGCCAGCATGGCAAATCGTTTCACAAACTCATCGGACCATTGCGATTTGGAGATATCAGGAATCTTGATGATAACTGTTTTGTTATCGACTGCCTCTGGTATTGCCCTGACAGGTTCCTTATCACTGGTCTTCACACCCTGGGTGGTGCTGAAGACGACAGCGGGATCGACTCGCGCTGGGACTGGCTTAAGTTCCTTGACGGAGGTTTGACTAGCCAGTTTCTTGACTTCTTCCTCTGCAATAGTGAGTTCCTTCTCTGCTTTGGCTAACTCCTCTAGTAGGACAGGTAAGCCTTCCACGTCTTCCGGCTTGGGTTGGTACATCTTCTTGCGGAAAAGGGCCAAGACATTAATTTGTGCTGTAGCTTCGCGAAATGCCTTGCGGGCATCTGTGCTCTCAGCAGGATCGAGAAACTTCCGCAGACTCTTCACTGCCACCTGATGCTGTTCTATAGCGTCACGAACGTTTTTGACGTAATCCTGATTGCGGAGGTTTTGCAAGTTGGTCCAGTAGAGATAGATACCAGCGACCAAGGAGAGGAGAGCAACGACGCTGACAGCTATGTAGGCATAGCGAACGAATGGCTTCTGGTGATCCGGGTAACTGAATTCGGTGGAACCACGAGGCCCCCGGTTCTCTTTCTTACTTTTGCTCCGTACGAAGGTTGGCTGGTTAGTGTCTCCCAATTCTGAACCGTACACCGTGGAGGGAGCTTCTCTTCGCACTGCTTTATGCTCATAGTCCATCTCTTGCGCAGTCTTCTTCTCACCATCGAATTTACGGGCAAACGCTAGTGGAACCGTCGCCTGGCAACGGGGGCAGCGAATGGAGAGTTTATCGGGATGGACATTGACCTTGGTCGTCGCCTGGCAGGCTGGACATTTTGCTACCAGGGTTTGCTTTCCAAAGCCCATCGACGGCCTCATCTTGAACACGCATCACTAACTTGCACGCAACATGTGTGCCATAGTCACATTAGAGCATTTTACGGTGATGTTCACGCGATTACCAGTTCGGCTTGAACTGTTCGTCCTTGGTGCGGTTTTCCCGCAGTTTGCTGGTCAGCAGTGCCAGAGCCTGACATTGGGCTTTGAATGCTGGGACAAGTTCATTCTTCTTGATGGAAGATGCAGCTAGTTGCTGATACTTCTTGAGCTGTGCTTCTTCGAGCGGCCAACCCTTTTCCCGTATCAATTCCAGTAAATTGGTTTCAGTTTGCATAAGCTTGTTGAGTAAAGCTGCGTCGATCTGAGTCGAATGCCGTCGATAAATCTGAAGGGAATCACTGGCAATTGCCCGAGCTTCTTCTTCTTTTTCAGTGCGACGCTGCAGGAAAACGCCGACCAATCCTGCAAGGACAAAAAGCACACTGACGCCGAATAATATGATGCCGTACGTTTGCATCCCGGATTTGGAATCGGTTGAGAGCATCAGGGAAAAAATTGCCAGGCAGGCGCCAAGCATAATTGCCACCGCAGGCCAGGGGATCAGCCTGAGCATACTTTTTGCTGCCATGGCTGGCTTGTCGGGTTCCGTAGTGACTGATTCCCCCGGGATTTTCATGGCAACTACGGTGATATTGTCCGGTCCACCCCGCAAATTGGCGAGATCCACCAGGAATTGACAGGCTTCCGGTAGAGCCAGATTCTGAACAATCGCGCCCAGTTCCTGATCGGTCAATTGATTAGAAAGGCCATCACTGCAGAGGATGTAGATGTCACCGGGTAACACTTCATGAGGGCCTTCAATGTCCACCTGCACAGTGGCTTCTGGCCCAAGTGAGCGGACAATGACGTTGGATGGGATTCCTGCTATGGAATCAGGGGAGACCTGCTGTCGGCGGGCTAATTCCCACTGCAAACTATGATCAAAACTCAGCTGTTCGACATAATTGCCACGAACGCGGTAAGCACGACTATCGCCGACATGGGCAATCCATGCACCTTCCGGCCTGACAAGTAGAGACGTGGAAGTAGTTCCCATCCCCTGGAATTCGCGATTTTGCTGCCCTTTTTGATGAATATTGGCATTGGCTTCATCAAAGGCCCGTCGCAAAGCCTGTTCTGCCCCCTGACCCGCATGCTTCTGGTAAGTATGGGGAATTTGATCGGCAGCCAAGGCACTGGCAAGTTCACCTACCGCATGGGCACCCATGCCATCAGCAACTATGAGAATATGACCACGATCCTTCCAGGACTCGAGATTGGGTGCCATCATGATGCCGTAAGCATCCTGATTATGGCTACGGCGCACCCCCACATCGGTGAGGCTGGCCACTTCCACCTGATCAAACCCGAAAGATCCTGTAGGCGAACGCATCATGAGCCCAAACGGCATATCAGAAACAACTGCTATCTTATCTTAGCATCTAGTTTCCAGTTAGAAAGCAGAACTGAGAAGTGCTGATCTTGTATTTTTTGGATGAACCTTTAAGATACCGTCGTTGTCACTGGAATAAGTGACTATTCCCTGGTAGCTCAGCGGTAGAGCAGCCGGCTGTTAACCGGCTTGTCGTAGGTTCGAATCCTACCCGGGGAGCTTGCCTCCCACCATCGAGGCGAACTCCACAACACGGTTTACAACGAACGCCAGGCAGAGAACCTGGCGTTTTCTCGTTGGAAATAGGCACTTGTGAGAGCATTGACAGTGGGGTGACAGTGGCGTGGAGAGAGGGTAGGGGGTTCGCTGTTGTGGCGTGATTGGGGGCTGGAGTGGCCGGAATCTCTCTGGTGCGGGAGAGAGAGGGGGCAGAGCGGTTAACGCATTTTACACGATGGTTCTTTTTGATTGACAGCCATTTACTGGACAGTGATAGTGGTGTGAAACATGAGCCAGCATGTTTCAAAGGGAGTCAATATGAACAAGGAACTCGACCGCCGCAGCTTCTCAAGACGCGACTTCAATCGAATATCAGCCGCCGCATTGGCGTCTCCGCTCTTGGACTCAGCCACGGCGGGATGGGAGCCTCAACCCAGGAGAGCACCTCGTGCAACTGGCGACAGTAAGCGAGGCTTGAACATCCTCTTCATCTTCACAGACCAGGAACGGTACACGCCGAAGTGGCCGACAGGACTTTCCTTGCCTGCCCATGAGCGGCTACAGCAAACCGGCGTAACTTTCACCCAACATTACACCAGTGCCATCATGTGTACACCGTCACGCTCAGTCTTGATGACCGGGCTGCAAACGGCTGACAACAAGATGTTCGACAACTGTGATTGCCCGTGGCAGCCAAGCCTTTCTCCCAAGGTTCCCACGATAGGCCATTTGCTTCGCAAGGCAGGCTGGTACACCGCATACAAGGGAAAGTGGCATCTCAACAAGGAATTTGATTCACATCAACCAACAAAGTTGTTCACGAAAGAGATGGAGGAATATGGATTTGCTGACTACGCCTCGCCGGGTGACCTCGTCGGCCACGATCTGGGAGGGTATCAGTTCGACCATCTGATAAGCGGCAGTGCAATCACCTGGCTTCGTCGGCGTGGACGGCCACTATCCGATGCTGGTAAGCCATGGAGTCTTTTCGTGAGCCTGGTGAACCCGCACGACATCATGTACTTCAACACTGACGCCCCTGGCGAGAAAGTGCAGGATACTGGCAAGCTACTCAAGCGTGCAACTCCAACTCCGGACCATCCGCTTTACCGAAAGACATGGGACATGCCCATAGCAAAGACCTTGCGTGAGCCAATGGATATTGCTGGCAGGCCGAAGGCTCATGGAGAGTTCTTGAAAGTTTGGGACCATGTTCTCGGCCATATCCCGCTGGAGGAGGAACGTTGGCGTCGGTTCAATGACTTCTACCTGAACTCGATCCGGTCGGTGGATATGCAGGTGCTTAACATTCTGACCGAGTTGGACGCGCTAGGCTTGGCTGACCGGACCATCATCGTCTACACAGCGGATCACGGAGAAATGGCTGGAGCACATGGTCTGCGTGGAAAAGGGCCTTTTGCCTACGAAGAGTCGATCCATATTCCGTTCGTTGTTGTTCACCCAGATGTCAAGGGTGGACAATCTTGCAAGGCGCTGTCGAGTCACATTGATGTGACGCCTACACTGTTGTCGCTGGCGGGGGTGTCGGCCACACGGCGAAGCGAATCCGCCGATAGAGACCTGCCAGGCAGGGACCTCGCGTCTGTACTTTCAAACCCGAAGTCTGCCGAGGTTCACGCTGCTCGTGACAGTGTGCTCTTCACGTACAGTGCTCTCTGCACCAATGACAGCGGTCTGCTCCAAGCTGCCGGCGAAGCGGTTGCGACAGGTAAGAATCCCAAAGAGGAACTGGAGAAATCCGGTTACCAGCCTGATCTGAAGAAGCGTGGCAGTGTACGAACCGTATTCGACGGCCGCTACAAGTTCTCACGCTACTTCGCTCCCATTGATCGTCACCGTCCGTCAACGCTCGAAGAACTCTACAAATCCAATGACTTAGAACTCTTCGACCTCGAAACCAATCCAGACGAGACGGTCAATCTTGCCACGGATCGAGAAAAACACAAGGACCTGATTGCTGCCATGAGCGACAAGCTCGAGGCAGCGATCAAAAACGAGATCGGTGTTGACAATGGCCGGGAGATGCCAGAGGTGCCAAAGGTTAAGTGGTATATGGAGTCCGCCGATCTGTAGACCGCTGCAGAAGTATCCTAAGCCAAGGCGCAAAGGCCGCATTCTCAATGGTGTGTTGTCAATTTCACACTGCATCGGGCCAAGACTTTACGCTAGGCAGAGAACCTGGCGTTAATTATGTGCTAATCTCAAAGGTGAGCCAGTAAGTCCCATGCAATGCTGACCATGGGACCTGAACTGGCTACTACATAATACTGTGACGGTCATATCTGGCGTTTCATATTGCAATATTGGGGAAGAGAGCCGTGCTTTCACTCACACAGGAATACGCACTGCGGGTAGTGTATGCCTTAGCAAGCTACTCAAACGACCAGCTTGTCAATCACGAGAAGCTGTCGAAGCAGGCCAAAGTGCCTTTTGCTTATCTGAACAAAGTGTTCAAGAGTCTTCGCCGAGCAGGGTTAGTTGAGATTCGACGAGGAGCCAATGGTGGGGTCAGGCTCAAGAAACAGAGTCACCAGATCACTCTGGCAGATGTGATTGCAGCCATCAAGCCATTGCAAGAATATGATCGTTGTCTCTCAAGTAAAGTGAAAGGAGGAAAACACCACTGTAGCTTACATGCCCATCTGGCATCAGCTCAACAGGCCGCATGGAGTGTTTTTACCAGCAAGACCTTTCAGGACTTGGCTAGTGACTACAAGGAATGCCAGCTGCCTATTCTCGCGCGCAGGGGACGGACGAAACAGTAAGCAGTTGCAGGAGAATGCCGATTGACGTGGGGCGGGGGCGAGGGGATAGCTTGCAGTGGAAGTTCTGCTAATAATGTGGCGGAAGATGCCTAGAATTAGGTGACTCCATTGAAACCAGTATGTTGAGCAAGGAGTTAACAGCGATGTTTGGCATGCAGGGTGAAGATTTATTCAATGGATTAGGGTTTGAAACCCTGCTCAATCAGATGCGGGCTGCTTGTGAAATTAAGATGTTTACGTTGTCGCTAATGTCGGCGCTAACGATACCAGACATATGCGGTGGCATAGACTCTGCCAATGGTGAAGCATCCAGAAGCAGTTACGTAAACTGGTTCGACAACCATTTACCGGTCTATGGCAGCACATTTGACGGAAAAGAATGCTACTATTTACGTTGCAAGCTACTTCATCAAGGAATCACTACTCACGACAAAAGCAAATACGAACGGATAACGTTTCATTCTAATCGTGATAACAACGGATGCATGTATCATAGATGCACGATGAAAGTGGCACAAACAGGTGCAACTGTCCTAATGCTTAGTTTTGAAGATTTTGTAAGCGACATCATCGAAGCTGCAATAAAGTGGTATCAGAAACATCCTAACAAGCGCCGTATTGATGAGACCTTCGGGGCAATGCTAGGTTACAGTAACTATATTCGTGGCATGATCGTCTACTCATGAAAACAAAGCCCCGCTGTACTAAACAACCCCAGCCCCCAGCCAAGGTCATCCACATTCCTCCTTCGCACCTACACCGCCTCAAACCTCCCCCGATCCGCCTTCCGAAACGCCGAGTCGGTCCCCTTGTCCTTCATGTTACGGCTGATGGCAGCGTACAGAGGGTAACGGCATAATGCCAGGTTTGAAGCCTAATCTGCGATGACTTCATAATCACTCATATAACAGTTATGCAAATAACCCAGCCACCCAGCCCGAGATGCCCGGGCAGGTCCCGAGGATGTCCCCGCTGCTACCGCGGTTACCACTGTCGACTGCGAGAGGGGCGTGTCATCGAGTTGCTGGTCTCACTGTATCGGATGGCGTATGCAGCATGAATTCCACTATCAGTCGTTTGATGTCATCGCCGCGTTCATTCAGCATGTTGTGGCCGCAGTTCGGCAGGGCGACTAGCCAGGTCTTGTGTCTGGCCTTGGCGATCATCAAAGCGCTTTCCGGTACTGCCACGATATCCTGCAAGCCCGTGAGAATCAGCATCGGCGCAGTCCCGCCCAGCCTCCACTGATTCTTTGGCGTTACGTCGCTGGCCTTTGCTTGCGCAGCCGCCAGCTCTGGAAATTCACCTTGCGCCTGGTCGAGCTTAGCCAAATTCTCGTTACCCGGTGCGTACATGAGCTCGCCCTGCAACTTCAGCCACTCGTCCTTGCTGATCTTCGGGTCGAGGTACCGTCTGTATTTCTCCATGGTCTCCTTGTCCGGGAGAACCTCCCCGCCGGCACCGATCAGGATGACGCCGAGAACTCGCTCGGGATGATCCTGCGCGGCAGTACGGACGACTCGGTTCCCGTACGTCTTGCCGGCGAGAAACACCTTTTTCAACCCGAGGCCGTCCGCTACCCTCCACACGTCGTTTGCGTAATCGTGCAGCGTCAGGTTGTCGATCTTGCCGGTACTGGCCCCCAAGGTGCGGTAGTTGTAGGTTACGACCTTGATACCGTTTGATGAAATCGCTTGGGCCAGACCATCGAGTTGCGACGCCGGGCGACCATTGCCGGCGGCCATGATCAGGCTCACGGGGCCGTCACCATAAACAAACGCCTCCAGCTGGAAGCCATCCGCTTTGATGATGTGTGCGACGCCACCGGATTTACCCGCGTTCGCTTGGTTGACCGGCGTGACATCCTCAATGTCTTGCATTTTCTCCTTGTCGAGTGGGAAGCGGATACGATCCTTCACGGTGAAGTCCAGTTTTTTCAGGTCCACCTGCCGCACACGACGATTGTTTTGAGTGTGGTAGTAAAAGACCTTGTTTTTCGTGTCCCAGACGGAAGTCCAGAGGGTGGAACTCCGCATTCCCTTTGTCTTGGCATCGCCTTCGTTCTCGGCAGCACCGAGCGGCACATTGAAATTGTCGAGGATGCGAAACAACTCGTAGACCGTTTCCTCGCCCGTCTGTGTGGGACGAGCCGACTTGGAAAACGCCACCGCCCGCACAAAGCGCGAGGGCGGGGTGAAATCGCCGGGTAAGCCGATCATCCCACTTCCGCCGCCGAGCGGGGCGAAGTTCATCTCCTCGATCTTCCTGCTCGGCAACGAGACCGCGGAAAGGTTTAGATAATTCCGCAGGTTGATCTCGTGCCAGTCGTAGGTCGGCGCATTGGTAATCACGCCGAGGGGCGCGTCGAACAGCCGCAATTCCCCCCTGTGATACTCGATGACGGCGGCCTTGCCGCTCGATTCGGTGACGAGGTAATGCGCGGGCGGCGCTATGCCGATAACCTTCGCGACCACCGCCGTGACGCGGACTTTCGCGATCGCGGCCTTGGCCTCTTCGACGGTCGCACAAGTCGAAAGGAGATACGAAATGACATCGCCGGGGCCCATACACTCGCCCGCCTTCGCCGGGTCGTACTTCTGATACTCGGCGAAGCCGGGATGATAGAAACCTCCCACGGCGAGCCCCTTCTCGTTCATCCCGTCGAGGTAGACCTCGTAGTCCAGTCCGTCGAGGCCAACGAACCCGTATTTCCCGACCCATGTCACACCTGGCTTCTTGTCCGGGGTTAGGGCTGTAAACTTGAAGCCACGTGGGACGATGACCACCTGCGAATTAAGATCGAACGAGCCCCATTCCATGGTGCGGCCATATACGACCGCGCCGTCCTTCGCTCTCAAAGTGACACCCGTGCAAGCGGCAATTTCTCTCGGTGCCGCAATACAGAGCAAGGCAATAATAATCGCGACGAGACGGGGTCTGAACTGGCACATTCGTTCCTTCTCCGAATTTGAGTGAAGGTTGGCTGAAGCCTCGCCGTCCGCCACCTACCGTAGTAGAAGTATCCACAAATATGGATGAGGGTATCCTATTAACAACAAGTGTGATGCACCTAGATTGGATTTTAGCTATAGTCTAATCTCGCTCGTTTGGAGGTTCGAAGTAGCGTCATATTGTGCTTCGTATTTTTTGGTAAAGTCACGGCAGGCACTAACCTGAAGATTGGTCCATAGCTCAATCAGAAGACCCCAGCCCTCCAGCTGGGGTCATCCACATACCACCCTCGCCAGCTACATCGCCTCAAACCTCCCCTGTCCGCCTTCCGGAACGGCGAGTCCTTCCATCTCGACAGCATTTCACAAATAAAGTACCCTCTGCCTAAGGCTTACAAGTTCAGATGGAGAAGCCATGTCTCTAGCTTTTTGCACAATGACTTCGCGTGTCGCTTGCCAGTTGCTGGATGAGGATTCCAAGGGCCAGTTAGTGAATGCAGTCATGGAGGAGCTTGAGATAAATGGTCTCCATGGAACCATCGGTATCTATGCAGTTCAGAGTCTTAGAGTAGTTGTTGATGTGAACGAGCAGGTCATCCAGATCATGACAGAGAATGAATGTCGACGACTGTTCCCGACGGTAGCCGTTACCGCGAAAACAGCGGCGTAAATAAGAACGACCCATTATTAGGGTCGCTCTCGCCCATCGCTGCTAGCTCGCCTCAAACCTCCCCCTCTCCGCCTTCCGAAACGCCGAGTCCGTCCCCTTGACCATGATGTCGCGGCTAATCGCGGCGTACAACGTGTTCGATGGCGTCTTGCCGCCAGGCGAAACCCACAAGTCCTCAGTCGCCATCACGTCAACCAACTCCGGGCAGGTCATCGCGACCTTGCGTTGCTGGAGCACCTTGAGTGCCGCAGCCATCATGCTGAGCTTCTTGGGTGGTGCGTCTGCTTTCACCTTGAGCTTGCGGTGCTTCTTGGTGGGAGCGGGTTCGGTGGTGGTGGTTAGTGCTTCGGCCTCTGTTGTGGCTGGCACCTCGGCTGGTCTGAAAGCATCAGGCGTCGTTGCCCCCGCGTCCGTCGATGATCAGCAGCTCGCTTCTGAGACTTTTTCCTAAGTCAAGTGGCTGAAATCCAAACTCCTTGCAATACGATAATGCGATTCAGCCTGTTTCCAAGTAATGAAGCATGGCTTGTTTAATTCTGGCGGAGAGTCAGGTGCTCGGAACCATTTTGTTCGGTGGCGTGCTCTTGCTAGCAGCTGGAGCATTTAGCATCTTTCGTGGCAAAATCGCTATCGAAAAGAAGCAGGTTTCAAACTCGTTGAAGAGCTCATTGATAACTGGAGTGAGCGGTTACAAGGGAAAGGCTGCAGTCAGGGTAGGAAAACGACTCGTAATTCTTGGGTGGTGCCTTGTTGGTGTGGGAGCCGTCCTACTGATGTTCGGCATATTTGTATGGGCAGTTACCCGAACTCCGAACCGTGGACCTTCCTTTGCACCACCCCCTCCGAGTTATGGAAGATAAACTGCAATGGAAGCAACAACCCCAGCCCTCTAGCCGGGGTCATCTGCATCCCACCCACGCCACTACACCGCCTCAAACCTCCCCCGCTCCGCCTTCCGAAACGCCGAGTCCTTCCCCTTCTCCTTGATGTCGCGGCTGATGGCAGCGTAGAGCGTATTCGACGGCGTCTTACCACCCGGCGAAACCCACAAGTCCTCAGTCGCCATCACGTCAATAAGCTCCGGGCAGGTCATCGCGATCTTGCGTTGCTGTAACACCTGGAGCGCCGCAGCCATCATGCTGAGCTTCTTGGGCGGTGCGTCAACCTTCACCTTGAGCTTGCGGGTTTTCTTAGGTTCGGGTTCGTCGGTAATGGCTGGCAGTTCGGCAGCGACATCAGGCGTCGTTGCCACCTCGTCCGCCGTGGCTGGCTCGACGCTCGCACCCTCCGGAGTTGTCGCCACCACGGGCGTCTCGGTGGGTTCTGCAGCTAGGACAGTGGTGTCGGTCACTACGCCAGGCTCTGCTACTTCCGGGGTTTGGTCGCCAGCTTCGATCTACCTGTACTCCGGTTTATAAGGTAACGTCCTGAATCCATTTAGCACTACAACACGAAAACTACCCCTCAGGTAGTATCTCTGTCACGTCCTCAGAGAACCTCCAGCGTTGTTAAAAATGTAATTCTGCGAGACATCTTATGCGTCATATCTTCGGCCCGTTGGCTATTCTGCTGTCTGTGCTGCTGACGGCCTCCACGGCGTTGCCATGCTCCCGTGTTCTATGGGTTGCGGGGGATGGGCAGGTGTTCGTGGGCCGTACTCAGGATTGGACGGAGAAGGCGAACTCCGCATTCCGCGTTTTCCCGCGTGGAATCGTGCGAACCGGGGCAGTGGTCGAGAACCCCCACAAGTGGACCTCGAAATACGGCAGCCTGATCATCACCGGCTACGACCTGGCCACCCACGAGGGCGTCAACGAGAAGGGTCTAAGCGCACACCTGCTCTACCTTGCTGGCGAAACGGATTTCGGCAAGCGCGACCCGAAAGTGGAAGGCATCGGCGTCGCCCAGTGGGTGCAATTCTTATTGGACAACTACGCGACGGTCGCTGAAGCGGTCGAGGCACAGAAGACGATCCCGTATCAGATCGACTCGCTGATTCTACCGAACGGCTTCCCGACGCTGGTGCACGTTTCGCTCTCGGACAAGTCGGGGGACTCGGCAGTGATTGAGTACATCGCCGGTAAACCCAAGGTCTATCACGACAAGCGGTTCACGGTGATGACCAACGAGCCGACCTACGACAAGCAGATCGAGAACCTGAAGCAGTATCGCACGTTCGGCGGGGACAAGCCACTGCCGGGCGAGCGCACCCCGACGGACCGGTTCGTGCGTGCGGCATACTACGCAGACAATCTGCCGAAACCGGCCAACCGCGACGAGGGGGCGGCGTACATCTTCAGCGTGATCCGGAACGTGTCGGTCCCCTTCGGCAAGCCCGACCCCAAGAAGCCGAACGTCTCCAGCACTATCTTTCGGACCGTGCAGGACCTGACCGGCGGTCGCTATTACTTCGAGAGCACTTATGCACCCAATGTGGTCTGGATTGACGTCACTAAAATCGACTTCAGCAAAGAGCAATCCGAGAAGGAACTGAAGGTCGAAAAGGAGATTTTCAAACTCAACGGTGACGTAACCGACAAACTGGAGGTGACGAAGCCGTTCGTATTTGGCGTCAATAAACAATGATCTCTGTTCTATCTCGTCTGTGCCATAACTCTATGAATGTGAGTCGTACAGTTTAGTTAAGACAAGGGAGGCGCTACCAAATGGTGCCTCCCTTGTGCAAATCGCCACAACTTCTACTACTCCGCCTCAAACCTCCCCCTCTCCGCCTTCCGGAACGCCGAGTCATTCCCCTTGTCCTTGATGTCCCGGCTGATCGCGGCGTAGAGCGTATTCGACGGCGTCTTACCCCCCGGCGATACCCATAGGTCCTCGGTAGCCATCACGTCAATCAACTCCGGGCAGGTCATAGCCACCTTGCATTATTTCAGAAATAGTAGAGTTGTACAACCATGCTCAGTGAATATTCTCGAACATAGTATAGTAATCAACCTAGTCCTTGAGGCGATGTTACAACAGCGCCACAACCATTACAACGAACCTTCCTTCCTAAGTGGATACGATTGATTGTTAACAGCTTGTTGCATTTATAACAACTAAATCGATACTTCTGTTCTTCGTTCTGCTCATTGGAAGTCTGTGCATTGTTTACAAATATTCCACGCTTCAGAACGTAGCTCTCCTGTGCAAGCAGTGCAAAAATGATCGCACAAACAATTCCCCCTCCGATTGCCGAATATCGAATCACATCAATTCGATCGTGAATGCTCGCCATTGCTTGAGAACCTAGAGTTCCAAGTTCTCCGGCAAACCATTCACTGCCTTTTGCTAAGGCTTGAATCCCAAAATTAGGAGCAAGCGAGGCAATTGAGGTACCTAATGACGTAAACCGACGAACCCAGTCTCCAAACCTAGCCAGTTTGTCTGATCCAGTAAAGTGGATAGACAACCAGTTTTCAAAGTCACTAATGTTTGGCTTGTGGAGTATCCACTCTGCAGGCATATGAGTTCCTTCTTTAATTTCAGCCTTGAGATAAAAGGCAATTCCAAACGCAATCGGTGTACCTAGAATCAAACCCACAAAACCAGCAAACACACGGGGCGCAGGTATGATTAACAGTGTAAATGGGCCGAATTCCTTGCTCCATCGCTTTCGAATTTGCGAATGGACATCAAGCTGATTTGTCCTTAATAGTTGGGCAAGCTGTTTGAGCGAATAAGGGCCAGTCTCTACCGTCCCTCGTCTTACAAACCATTTGGGAAGCAGACGAAGAATCAATAACAGTGAAATCACCAAGAAGATAAGTACTGGTACAAGGATCATCACTGATCCACCCAATTGCTGCATATAAATGATGCTGCCGATGCAAAAGACCATAATGAAGAACAAGCATAGAACGTACAACATAATACTCCTAAGCAATAGCTTCGTTTCCACGCAGCAATTAAGATGTAATTCGACTTGTGAAGAGCAATAGATAATTTACAGCGCAAGACTCCTTTGAAAAGTGCTGTCGCTAAGCAGTAAATAAATCCCAAAAGCAATCAACCCCAGCCCCCAGCCGGGGTCGTCCGCATTCCACCTCCGCCACTACACCGCCTCAAACCTCCCCCTCTCCGCCTTCCGAAACGCCGAGTCCGTCCCCTTGACCATGATGTCGCGGCTAATCGCGGCGTACAACGTGTTCGATGGCGTCTTGCCGCCAGGCGAAACCCACAAGTCCTCAGTCGCCATCACGTCAACCAACTCCGGGCAGGTCATCGCGACCTTGCGTTGCTGGAGCACCTTGAGTGCCGCAGCCATCATGCTGAGCTTCTTGGGTGGTGCGTCTGCTTTCACCTTGAGCTTGCGGTGCTTCTTGGTGGGAGCGGGTTCGGTGGTGGTGGTTAGTGCTTCGGCCTCTGTTGTGGCTGGCACCTCGGCTGGTCTGAAAGCATCAGGCGTCGTTGCCCCCGCGTCCGTCGATGATCAGCAGCTCGCTTCTGAGACTTTTTCCTAAGTCAAGTGGCTGAAATCCAAACTCCTTGCAATACGATAATGCGATTCAGCCTGTTTCCAAGTAATGAAGCATGGCTTGTTTAATTCTGGCGGAGAGTCAGGTGCTCGGAACCATTTTGTTCGGTGGCGTGCTCTTGCTAGCAGCTGGAGCATTTAGCATCTTTCGTGGCAAAATCGCTATCGAAAAGAAGCAGGTTTCAAACTCGTTGAAGAGCTCATTGATAACTGGAGTGAGCGGTTACAAGGGAAAGGCTGCAGTCAGGGTAGGAAAACGACTCGTAATTCTTGGGTGGTGCCTTGTTGGTGTGGGAGCCGTCCTACTGATGTTCGGCATATTTGTATGGGCAGTTACCCGAACTCCGAACCGTGGACCTTCCTTTGCACCACCCCCTCCGAGTTATGGAAGATAAACTGCAATGGAAGCAACAACCCCAGCCCTCTAGCCGGGGTCATCTGCATCCCACCCACGCCACTACACCGCCTCAAACCTCCCCCGCTCCGCCTTCCGAAACGCCGAGTCCTTCCCCTTCTCCTTGATGTCGCGGCTGATGGCAGCGTAGAGCGTATTCGACGGCGTCTTACCACCCGGCGAAACCCACAAGTCCTCAGTCGCCATCACGTCAATAAGCTCCGGGCAGGTCATCGCGATCTTGCGTTGCTGTAACACCTGGAGCGCCGCAGCCATCATGC
Organism: Gemmatales bacterium; assembly: GCA_046350055.1. Taxonomy (GTDB): domain Bacteria; phylum Planctomycetota; class Planctomycetia; order Gemmatales; family HRBIN36; genus JAEUIE01. The sequence continues at coordinate 4,240,430 of JAXMBC010000001.1, forward strand.
TGAGCTTCTTGGGCGGTGCGTCAACCTTCACCTTGAGCTTGCGGGTTTTCTTAGGTTCGGGTTCGTCGGTAATGGCTGGCAGTTCGGCAGCGACATCAGGCGTCGTTGCCACCTCGTCCGCCGTGGCTGGCTCGACGCTCGCACCCTCCGGAGTTGTCGCCACCACGGGCGTCTCGGTGGGTTCCGTGGCAAGGGTAGGGGAGTCGGCCACCACGCCAGGCTCTGCTACCTCCGGGACTTCGGCCACCGGTTCCGGCTTGCCCTTCCGGCCCCCAATCTTCGCCTGCCACTTGGGCTTCTTGGCGTTCTTGTCCTTCTTGATCGGTAGTTTCAGTTCAGATGCTGCGGTTCCGAGTTTTTTGTTGGCCATCGCTCTGTCTCCTGGTGCGTGCGGGCATCGTTGTGATGCTGGCTACGCGATCAGTGAGTTAGAGCATGACGGGAGTAAGGGAGGGGGAGGAAGCAGGAATGTGGGAGGTTCTGACAGTAATGGCACTACATGGCAACAAATCAACGCTGACTATTTAATGCCATCGAATGCGTGCCATATTTAGCATATTGGAGTATTCCTTGATGCCATAGTAAGTTAGGCGGGGATATTACAGGTGTGCTCAAGGTATCGAGAGAACAAGAATGCAGACCACGAGTATGCTGCTTGTAGCCTCAAAAGCCAAGGAACTCAACGATAGGGAATTACTTGGACTCTATTCCAAAAAGGGCGACCAACAAGCCTTTGCTCTGGTGGTGCGTCGGCACCTAGACATGGTCATCGGGATTTGCCGCCGCTCCGCGTTGCCTGCCTCAGATATAGACGATGTATGCCAGGCAGTGTTTATACTGCTTTCAAGAAAGGCACGTGCCATCTCGTGGCAACCTTCAATTGCAAATTGGCTTTACGCCACAACGCGACACATGGTAGCTAAGACTTGCCGATCGAATAGGCGTTTCAAGCGGTTAGTAGCTAATCACGGCGGTAATGAGAGTACGGGCAAGTCAGATGAGTTAAGTGTGCTTGAATTATTCACAGCATTGGATGAGGAATTGGAACGGCTACCTGCCATTTACCGCGAAGCGCTAGTGCTTTTCTATTTTGAAGAACTGAGCCGGAAGGAAATAGCCACACAGCTTGGTTTAGGGGTTGGGACAATCAAGATTAGACTGGAACGTGCACGTCATCAACTGGCACAGCGTTTGGAACGGCGGGGAGTGATGCTCGGTCTCACCGCCATCATGCTTAGCGCAAATGTAATATCTGCCCAAGCAAACACATTTGTGGGAACTGTACTGAATGCGGTCAACGGCGATGGCTCATTAACGGCTTACAAACTCGTAAAGGGGGTAGCTGCCATGCATGTTCTGGTACGTGGAGTAGTTGTCGGAATGACGTTGTTTAGTTTGATAGGTATCGGCGTGGGATGGGCTACGTTGAGTAAGGCGACCGGGCAGGCAGCGGAATATGCTATGCACCAAGAGCAGAAGCAGTCTCCCGTTCAGCCACTTGTTGAGCCTCCTGACCCAGTGCCACAGGAGGGCGAATGGATACCATGTTGCACTTATTCGCCTGATGGAAAGTGGCTCGCACTATCCTTTGGTCGCTCCAAAAAGATTGTGCAATTCAACACCACGACTTGGAAATCGCATCTATCTTGGAAGTCTGAGTATACTTGCTATTCCATGTGCTACTCTGCAGACAGCCGACAGTTGTTCGCGGTTTCTATGGATGGAGCAATCCTCGTGTGGGACACTCACACAGGAAAGTTGCAGAGTAGAGTAGATGCCAATTCAGGGATATGTACCAAGCTACTACTTTCTGCAGACAGTAAATTGCTCGTTAGCGTTCATCAAGACGGCGATGCAAGACTCCTGGGTAGTGATCGTTTTACTAGCGATCAAGCCAAAAATAAAATACATCTTTGGGATACGTCATCGCTTTCGCTTACTCGTACGATCATTCTGCCTGAAGCAGCATTGCTTCCAGAATCAGTTTGCATGAGCAGGGATTGCAAAGTTCTCGCTGCAGGTTATCACGCAGATTTCCTTAAAGATGGTAAGAAGCGTGCTGGATTCCATGGTGTAATTGAATGGGATGTGCAAACGGGACGGGAACTACGTCGAATTGATACCCCACGAATTTCAAAAGGGGCAACGCCTGTCGCGCACACCTTGGCGTATACCCACGATGGGAAATGGTTGGTGATTGGAGGTGGAGAAGCAATCCCATCAGAAGATGGCGCTGGCTTTGGATTGCTAAATAGCTCCACACCGATATCGGAGCGCAGGTAGCTTCAAGATGTCTTGCAAAAAAGAATAACCCGGCTTAGGTATTGGGGTGCTAACAACGTCCCAAAACCGGAGCCGGGCCATGGATGGCAGTATCGTTCTTTCCGTCGAACAACGCAAGACCCTCTTGAACCTATTGCGCTCTGCCCCAGATGTGCGGATGAGTCGCAGGGCCCACGTCATTCTTCTTTTAGCCGATGGGCACAGTCATCGCCATATCCGAACCGTGGCCTATGTCAGTTTCGATTTCATTTCCGACTGCACCCGACGTTTTCGTGAAGGTTCTCTTGAATCGCTCTGCACGATGCCGCCTCAACCTCCGGAGCCATCTTGGCTCGAATATCTGTTTAAGTGTATTCTCGAAAAAACGCCCGAAGACTTTGGCTATTTCCGTAGTCGTTGGTCGTGCGACACCTTGGCCGAGGTGCTTGCCTGGGAAAAAGACGTTCATGTCAGCACTGAAACCGTTCGCCGCGCCTTGCATCGAGCGAACTTCGTTTGGCGTCGACCGCGCCCGGTCTTGGGAAGACAAGATGTTGAGTATAAGCGGAAAATGCGACGTATTCACGACCTGCTCGAGTCTTTGCCGCCTGACGAAACGGCCGTCTTTGAAGACGAAGTGGATGTGCATCTCAATCCTAAGATCGGCTCGTGCTGGATGCCCTGTGGAGAACAAGCCGAAGTCGAAACTCCAGGTAACAACGATAAACGGCATTTGGCCGGTTCACTTGTTTGGCGAACTGGCACATTGCTGGTCAGCCCTGCTGGACCCCGACGCAATGCCGACTTGTTCCTCGCCCACCTCAACGACCTTCGATATCGGCTCCGAACGTATCGTGTCATCCATGTGATCTGTGACAATGCTTCGTTCCACGACTGTCGTAAGTTGAACGACTATCTGGCAATGTGGGGGCACCGTATTCGAGTACATTACCTTCCTAAGTATGCTCCCGAGACCAATCCCATCGAGAGAATCTGGTGGCGCATGCACGAACGGATCACCTGCAACCACTGCTGCAAAGACATCGACAGTCTGTTACAAAAGATCTTTGGTTGGATCGAAACAGAACACCGCTACCCTGCCGAAGCACTTTCCCCATATACAATTGCCGCTTGATACCGCTCCGCTGGTGGTGTGGAGCTATTTAGGACGATTGTGGCTATTCAATCGTCAAACCGGGAAACTTGATCGTACATTAGGTGAGGACCGAAATGACTACATGCGTTCGATGACGTTGTCTCCCGATGGGGCCCGACTATTCGTACCAGTGAGCCAGCCTTTTGAACCTACGCAAGATGCAATTAACAATTCTTTTCCAGAGATTCAGTGCTGGGATACCTCAACCTGGAAGTTGGTCTGGACTTACCGAGGAAATGAATCGGAGGCTACGGAGCACATAGCAGCTTCTCCAAACGGCAGGCGAGTTAGCCTTGCAGGAGCAGGTGGTCACAAATTACTTGAAACCAACGATGGAAAGCTGCGTGGCGGTTTGATCAAGGTGCCACGTGAGGCAGAAAACAAGAGAATAAAAGACGAGTGAGTCCATGTCCGATGTCTGTCAGTGAATAATTGAACCACCCGGCACTTATGTCGGGTTGTTTGAACTTGGCCTTGTAGTACCGCCGGCGTTTCTTCTACATCCCGTTCTTGTTCCCCGTCTTCGCCTGCCACTTGGGCTTCTTGGCGTTCTTGTCCTTTTTGACCGGCAGTTTCAGTTCAGCCGCTGCGGTTCCGAGTCTCTTGTTGGCCATCGCTCTGTCTCCTGGTCCGTGCTGGCATCGATGTGAAGCTGGCTACGCGATCAGTGAGTTAGAGCATGATGGGGAGGAAGAGAGGGAGGGGAGGGGGAATGTATGAGGTTCTGTGGGGTGTGAACAATCGCTTTTTTCTATGCTCAAGTGAATCGACAGATTACTATGACGACAATGTAACTGCTTGGAGCGGACTTATGCATAGTTTCCAGCATCTGCTTGTTATTACGCTAGCTGTCTCAGCAGCCTACGCTGATGATGGATGGGTGGGGCAACAAGTGATTCCAAAGCGTGGTTCACCTGAGATTAGTCGCACAGACGAGAACGGGCAGATTATCGTGCTGGGAAAAATCGATTACCTTCCGGTGCTTGTGCGAGCAGAGAAAGGTGAATGGGTCAAAGTGCAGGTGCTTGACACGACAGGCTGGGTAACCAAGGACAAAGTGGTTCGAATGAATGAAGGGATTCAGTACTTTACACATCGCATCACGAATGGAGATGATGTAGCCGAAGCCTATCGAAAGCGAGCATGGCTCTGGGCAATGAAAAACGAGCCTGATATTGCGATCAAAGATGCTGATGAAGCGATAAGGCTCAGCCCTAGTGCATCTACTTACAACACACGAGGTCAAGCCTGGGCATCCAAGAAGGAAAATGACAAAGCAATAGGTGACTACACCGAAGCCATTCGGCTTGATCCAAAGCTTGCAGCTGCTTACTACAACCGGGGAATCGTCTGGCTTGCTAACAAGGATTACGAAAAAGCCATAGCAGATTACTCTGAAGCCATCAGGCTTAAGCCGAATTATCCTCAGCCAATAAACAACTTGGCATGGCTTATGGCTACTTGTTCCGTTGATAAGTATCGAGATGGCAAGCGAGCGGTAGAGCTTGCCAGACAGGCTTGTGAACTTTCAGAGTGGAGTATTCCTGGCAGAATTGCCACTCTAGCAGCGGCTTATGCTGAGTCAGGAAATTATGAGCAAGCCATTAAGCATCAGAAGCAGGCGCTCACTTTTCCCGACTATGAAAAGAAGAATAACAAACTTGCGCTAGAGCGACTCAAGCTCTACGAAGAGAAAAAGCCATATCGAGAATAGCAACTCTCACGCCACTTGTAATCTTCAGTTTCTTATTGGCCATCGCTCTGACTCCTGGTGCGTACTGGCATCGTTCTGAAGCTGGCTACTTTCCATGACAGTTTGAGCATGACGGGGGAAAGGGAGGGGGCATGAAGGAATGTGGGAATACCTATCGTGTAGCTTGCTAGCGGGTGGTTCAACTTGCCCATGCAGCATTCTGGAGAACAACACGATACCCGTCGGGGTCTTCGTATGATCGACCATGGCGATCCCAATATGGGTTGAATGCAGCAACTGGCTGGTGCCCAGTAGCCTCCATTCGCGCGATAGCTGCCTGCCAGATCGCTTCATCGGGTAAGTAGAACACCAACAGATTATCTGCAGTAGGCGCCCGACCAGCAATATGCCCCGCCGCTTGTGTGAACTCCAGGTGGTAGTCGGCCCCATGGTGGCCTAGCATTACCCCGTCGAATCCATCGTGCCTAGCAAATTCAGCCAGCACCTCGAACCCTAATCCATCGCGGTAGAACGCGACCACTGCATCCAAATCGTCAGTCGGTCGGGCTACTCGCAAGTGTGCTTGGCTCAAATCGGCGAATATCGCCATAGTTGTGCTCCCTTGATTGTTGGTGGTTGTGGGGTGTAGTGGGATTCAACAGGATACGAGAAGTGTTCTCTCCAGTTACTTCGCAAATATACTGATGCATTCATAAATCGAGGTGTTCCATGTCCCAACCCCCAAGTCAGAAAATCCAGCAAGCCATGGCGTTGTGGCAAACCATGCCAACTACCAAGCTCAACGATTTTGTCGAAGCCTACAAAACGAAGTACGGCGAGAGCATCAGTGTGCCTGGTGCATTCATAGCGAAACGCAGGGCAGGCCTTACTCGCAAATCAAAGAAGTCCAATCGCCAGGCCGAGATGACCATCGAGCGGCTACAACAGATTCATCAACTTGCCAAGGACTTGGGTGGCATTACTGCCGTGCGTAAGCAGCTAAAATCCCTGGAAACTCTGGTAGCTGCAGCAGGAGGATACCAGGAAATCAACAGGGCACTCGACCTTATCGAAGAGCTGAAGAGGAAGTAGTCATGCGAGCAGATGCCATTGAGCACTTTGTATCTTCACTCAGTGAAGTCCAGAAAGACGAGCTTTGGGCCATCGTACAGAACTGGAATGATCTAGCTTTGTTCGATTCAGTGGCTGAGGCAGAGGAGATGGAGCATCCAACAGTGGCGGAAGTGCTGGAGTCTGCGTTAGACAATGGATAAATGCTAATACGCATGGCCAGCTTCTGCCCATCTGGCCCATGCGTACTGTTACCAATCGGCTGGCAACAATACAGCCTAGCTCACAGATAGGATGAGTTAGGCAGAATGCTGGATTTGGCAGTCGTCGACATGCACTAAGTTCACCATTCTGCAATACGATCATGAATGCTCATCGCTTCTCAGTTATTGCGACTTTCGCCCGATGCAAGTAGCGTTCCTTGAAACTGTGACCATGCATGCAAGGCTTCCTTCGTTGACCTGTATATTCGGATGATCTTAAAGCCCCCTTCCACCCAATAATCATAGTGTTGAATACGCCCTTGATCTTCAGACGCTTCAATCAAGATGCACTGAACCGTTGTTTTTTCTTTTAACATCAGAAGGGCCAGCTTACCACTTGTGCAAGAGGCTTCTGATTGTTGTTTAATGAATAGGCCACACGTGGGTATTGACCCAGTGCGGCAGAAAATTGGAAGCATGACAAGGTGGAGGTGGTGGGGGAGGGAGGCGGGGGGTAGGCATGTCTTGTGAGAGTAATTGTATCGAAACAGCCACGCTTGTTGTCCATCGATTCGAGGATTTCCCCAATCCATCTCCAGTCAAATCGGCTGCAGATGCTGGAGCTGATATTTCCAGTCTTCGTCAAGAGCAGATTCTTTCTTGCGAATCAACGAGAAGGCAATTAGGATGCTGTGTTGTAGCTCCAGCTTATCAGCTATATCACTGCCACAGATTCTCAGGGCTTCGAATCCACTATGCCTTCCCAGAAGATCGTGCGAATCTGCTTAGCATGGTTTGTAGTTGGCCTTTCATTTCCGAATGACTGTGCAGCGCTCGACTTTACGATATGCGTACATCCCAAAATGGGTCTCAATGCCGACAAAGTAAAAGCAATCCTTGTAGCCAGTCTTACTCACAAACGAAGCAAAGAAGTCGACTTGCTCTTTGGACAGAACATTCTTCATGCAAATGTTAAGGATACAGTCGACCTCAAAACTGTTGATGACAGAACAGGTTTAGTCCTATTCTTCGAAGGCGCAACAACTATTCCATTGACCAAGTCCATCGTTGGCTCACTTAATGGCGCGCCAGAGCGCAAACATCAGTACCTATCATTGTTCTCACTTCAACCGTATTCGTTCTGGTTCCGAGCCAAGCCGCATGACAAACTGCAATTTCTCGGAAAGGGCATCCTCTGGGGCGAGGCATCGCAACTCCAAGATAAAAAGGGGGAGTCTAATTCATCTCAATTAGTATTTTCACTATCGCGTGAAACATCAACCGACCTTCACGCTCGTGCAGCCAGCATTGCTCTAAAGGAATTTAAGAATATTTATGCACAATCACTAAGCCATCTGATTTTCACCAGCAAGGGAAATGTTAATGTAAATGCAGATTGGCTGATAAATACATACAAAACGCCTTACGATGCTATGTCGCATATTTATGGCACACGACGACCATTACCTCCGGAATTGAGTGAATATAGAGTATCGTATCCTTTTACGAAAATCACTAAGACTCCTAATGGAGATTATGAATATAGAATAGATATTAAGAATAATATGCCATTCACTGTGCACGGTATGCTTACAAGAGTTCCTTCGCAGCTCGAAGTGCGACAAGCGAAACGTAGTGTGGGAGAGCAGTCTGCTGTGTTTGACATTGATGTGGGTCAATCGAAGACGATCGCACTTACCATCCCTGGCAATGAGCTATCAAGAGAGATGCTGAATAATTGCCGATTCACACTTGAGTGGCTTGAACCTGGAGGTCGCAAGGCGGATAGTGAAGAACAGACGGGGAGAAAGAAGCGAAAGAAGTAGTAATGCATGTGTGGATCAATTATGACATGTTAGTCCACCTCTCCCGCTGCCTCCCCCAGTCCATCTCCAGGCAGATCGGCTGCAGGTGCTTGAGCTTCACCGGATCATGTCCCTCCAACGTCTTGGGCATGAACAGGATCGCTTCCTGAATATCTGGCTCATGCACTTGTAATGAATTGTGCTTCAAAATCTGGAGCCTAGAAATCAGCAAGGGCGCATGGTAGGATCGGATCATTATTAGAGGAAGATAACCATGGCTCTCAATAGAAGCGTAATCGTTGTTAGTTCTAACTTGTCCCTCAAACATCATCCGGATCGCAAACCGAGTCTGCACACAATCCAGAAGATCAGCCGTGCACTGGATTTGGCACGTGATGTTGCGAAACAAACTCAGGATAGACTCGCATCAATCAACTCGCTGACCTTTCTGTATGACAAACTGCTTCGTGACGCTTTGGCGTATCATTTCAGCATCGAGAAGTATGATCGAGTTGCTATCACGACGATCATCAACGCATTAGCAAGGATTTATTTGGGCCTTCAAATGCCAGTCGTGTTCGCGGATGTCTTGAGTCGCACGGTATGGGACCCTCATGATGTGAAAGTCGTCACGAAAACAACAAGTCATTTTGGAGAAGTTGTGGACTTCGATCGTGATTACGAAAAAGAAACTGTCTTGCCTGGTCCTTATCGAGAGATGCCAGGGAAAGACCACGTTAGTGGATTCGTTTCGCCCAAGAAGGTGATGGAAGGGGGCAAGAAGGTGCAAAAAGGTTATGACGCTGCCAAGACGTATGGCCCCGATGACCAAGGGAGTATTCACTTACACTTTGCACTCTGTGAATCAATAGCGACTACTGCAATTGCTTATCTCATCATTCACGAAGCTAGCCACAAGTTCGCAGGCACTCATGATAAGGCCTACGCTGATGGATTAGGCAATGATGTAAAGTATGAATCGTTGTCCATTCAGGATAAGTCAATCAATGCCGATTGCTACGGTTACTTTTGTACGAGTATGATGCTTGGCAGTATGGTCAGAGGAAAACGTGACCTGTACTCTTCGACAAGGCCTGAACCACCAGGCTAGGTGTTTACGAACCTTCCCCACCTCTCCCGCTGCCTCCCCCAGTCCATCTCCAGGCAGATCGGCTGCAGATGCTTGAGCTTGATCGGATCGTGGCCCGCCACGGTCTTCGGCAAGAACAGTATCGCCTCCTGAATATCCGGTGCCAGCAACAGCAGGTTCATGATCTGGCTGATGCGTGCCCGGCTCACCATGCCCAGGCGTGCCAGTTCGGCATAGTCCTTCACCACACCAGTGACCACCAGTGATCAAGGTTGAAGAGAAACAGGTACGAATCACCTACAGGATAACTCCCCGCCCTTTTGTTAATGCCCCCTCGGGGGGCTCTTTTCGGCAACTATGTCAATACCATGTAGAGCGTATTGGACGGCGTCTTACCACCAGGCGAGGTCCACAAGCCTTCGGTAGACATTACGTCGACAAGCTCCGGGCAGGTCATCGCGACCTTGCGTTGCTGGAGCACCTGAAGCGCTGCAGCCAACATGCTGAATCCGCCATTTACATTTCTCGATGAATAGGTATATGGCTCTCATTCATGCTGGGGGGGGATCGAATGCACAGTGAACCGAACGAATCGTACTTCATTGGCGACACTCACGAAGGCAAGGTGTATGTATCCACCACAGTTCCGACGGTGAGAGAGGGAGAACCTAGACAACTACTTCTGATTTATGGCAAAGATCACGTTTACCCACCGAGTATGCTGATGTCGCGAACGGACTTCAGGAAGTGGCGTGAAAAGCTCCAAGGAGAGGGTTGCCGAGTTGAGCTTCGGTTTGCTTCTTAACTCTCACCGGCAGAAACACAAATGAGCAACCTCAGCTGCCAAGCCGGGGTCATCCTTATTCCACAACCGCCACAATACCACTCAAACTTCCCATTCTCCACCGAACAGAACGGCTAACCCAACGGCGCACCTGCTCTCGGCGATACAATGGCATTGACATCAATGAATCTACTCGGAGTTCGTCTCAGGAATGAGCCAAGAGTCAATCAAGACCCGTAAGTGCCCAGAGTGCGGCAGTGCCGACTACACCTTCAGAAGCCGAAAGCCGATTCAAAGTCCTGGAGGCAATTCGCCTGCAGTTGAGACCAAGTATCGATGCAAAACCTGCAACCATGAATGGCGAGTGAAAAGTGCACTCGCTAAGCGGTGATGAATAGCTAACGCACCAACCCCAGCCCTCCAGCCGGGGTCAACCACATTCCACATCAGCCAGCTACACCGCCACAAACCTCCCCCGTTCCTCCTTCCGAAACGCCGAGTCTTTCCCCTTGTCCTTGATGTCACGGCTGATGGCGGCGAATAACGTGTTCGACGGTGTTTTGCCGCGAGGCGAGGTCCACAAGTCCTCGGTGGCCAACACGTCAATCAGCTCCGGACAGGTCATGGCGACCTTGCGCTGCTGTAACACCTGGAGAGCCGCAGCCATCATGCTGAGCTTCTTGGGTGGTGCATCTGCTTTGACCTTGAGCTTGCGGGGCTTCTTGGCCGATTCGGGTTCGTCAGTGGCGTTTGGCAGTTCGGCTGCGACATCAGGCATCGATGCCTCCGCGTCCGCCGTGGTTGGCTCTACGCTTGCAGCCTCCGGAGTTGCAACCACAGTGGGCGTCTCAGTGGGTTCTGCGGGTAGGGCAGGGGAGTCGGCCACCACACCAGCCTTAACCAACTGCGGCACCTCAGCACCTGGCGTCTCAACCACCGGCTCGAAATTTGAAATTGGTGGTTGAATGTGCTGCAGTGTTATGGAGCAACTCAATCTGTGAAAATGAAACAAATGAGGTCAACGTCGGTGCCCACCTATCGCAACGTGATTTCCATGCACACGTCCAGGGGTCCAAGTACTATTTGCTGCTTGGGACGAAGGTACCGCTGGTGAAGTTTCGGCGACTGGCTTGCTGGGCTGCAGGAAAACCTGGACTGTCACAGTCTCATACTTACGCTTTTCTGGGACGAAGTACTTCACCATCGCATTGTCGGCAAAAACACTTGCCTGGACCAGCCGTAGTACGAGTTCATGCAGCGCGGTCTTGGGGGGCTGATAATGACCGCTATCATTAGAGATTAGGACAATTTTACCCATCACTGCAGAGATCATTCCTGCACACAGCACAGCTCGTCCTTTGGCCAAAGTTGAATGGTGAATCTCTCCCTGAATGTGGGGAGCAGAAACCAACTCGTGCGCACGGGTGAAAACATAGGCGAACGCGTCTTTCTCTTTGGATTTCGCCCCTTGCGTGTCGAACAGTTCCCAATCTGCCAGCCCCCCAGATTTTACGATTGCGTGTTGACGCACAACGCTGCTGTTGCATTCGAGGAGAAGTACATCCTCATGCGTATACGTAATCCCATGTACATTGATTGGCGCGAATCCTTCGTTTTCGTCGTTGCTGATCTGATACGGCGTGCCTGGCGGATTAGTGCATAGTGGGTGATTTTCGAACCAAAGATAAAAGTGTGGCACATTTTTGCCAATCGACACCTCGGCAAACCATTCCAAAAATGCCCTACCGATCGCGGAGTCGGCCTTGTACTGGGTTCCGTCGGCTGACTGCTTGATTTCAAAATCTCGATGGTAGGGGTCTATCGGTTCCAATCGATGCACATCGCGTAACGGGACCGTTCCCTGCTCGGCCTTCGTCGGGGCTGCCTTGAAGAATTCAATGAGACCGGTTGTTGAAGCCAAGTTGTGATTGGCGGAATAGTAGTCACGTAGCGTGTCAAGGTATTCCGCCTTGGCGGCTGCCCGATCGACCGCGGCCTTTAATTCGGGCCGTAGGCTCGTCGGCAGATTGCTATTCGTATTCTGATCGCGTTCTTCCTCCTCGAGCAATTTCATACAGAGTTCGGCCCGACCGCGAATGACGCGTAGTTTCGCACTTCTCGTTGAGAACAGATTCAGCTCGGATTTTGGAATCTCATGATAAGCGGCGATGAGTCTTACGAATTCATTGACCTCGTCCCGTGACTTTTTGATCTTAGCATCGCGATCAACCAACTTCGCCCGAGCTTTATCGAGCATGGTGGTCGGAGTGACTGGCGCGACCACTTTTTTACGAAAGCGTTCGAACTCGTTCACGGATTGAACATCGATCCACGGTCGATTCATGATCATTCTCCGAATGGAGTTGCTGAGTTACACTGGAGAGATCGCTCCAGGCGTTTCAGCAAATTTGGAATGCATGTAGTACGGCTCGACTTCGGGATCTACACCGGCCATCGTTTTCAGGAACGACCGCCGCATCATGGGAATTGCGTTCTGCAAGGTAATCGCCCAGTCTCGCACACTTCGCGCCGGCCACGACCGCAGTTGGGCCGAGCGACCGATCATCCGGGCTTGGCGCTGCGTCCGGGTTACAGCTTCGAGCCGGATTCGCTCGTGTTTGGCCGCCACCTCAGGCAGCGGCCGCCCAGAAGATTCTGCAAGTAGTGTCATCAGCATGAAGGCGTCGACCATTGCCGAATTAGCCCCCTGCCCGAGGTTAGGTGTCATGGCATGGGCCGCGTCGCCCACTAGGAACACGGGAGGCCGATGCCAGTGATCTAACTCGACTTCCCGAAGTTCCGAGTAGTTGACTCCCGACCAATCGCGGACCGCACAGAGCAGGGCCTCGGCTTCAGGGCCGAAGTCCCGCCAGGAATCAATCCACTTGTGTAGTCCACGGTCTCGAATGTCCGACCATTGGCCAAGTGGCACGGTGCAAAACACGTAAGTGGCCTGGTCGGGCAGCGGACAAATTCCGAACCGCCGCCCATCGCGGGACCAAATCTCCCGAATGACGGACGACTCGGTACGTACTGGGGTGACGAGCCGCAGGTAGGCCTCTCCGACAACTCGTTCCTTGACATCAGGCCATAGGACACGTCGCAATGCAGAGTGGATTCCATCAGCAGCAATGACGATGTCGGCGGTCTCGTCTCGACCATCGACGAATTGTAGATTCGCCATGTGGCCGTCTATCGTCACCCCTGTCAAGCGGCGGCCAAATTCGACTTCAATCCCTGAATTCCGGGCTGCCTGACTTAGGTATTCCTGCAGGTGGTATCGCAACACGACAGCTGCTTGGTTATGTGGGCCAGGCAGCTCAGCTAGGTTGCTTTGTGCGATTCGTCGGCCACAGGAGTCCCAAAGTTCGAACAGCTGTGTAAATCGCATATTTGGGCGAATACTATCGAGTAGGTCGAGTGATTCGAGGACGCGCAGGCCGTTTCTGTGCATCATGAGACCGCCGCCAACGCGGCAAAAATCAGTAGCCTGCTCAAAAATGCGAACGTGGAGGCCGTAGTGCTGGGCTGTAAGTGCGGCTGTGAGGCCGGCCGGGCCAGCACCAACGATGGCGATTCGACAGCGAGTCATGACAACATCCCCTATTGAAGTAAACCGCATCAAGCCAAACGGCACGGCTATACTTCAAAGGAGAAATCGTTTGGAACGTTTCATCAGATTAATCGAGGACATCGCCGACTTCAGCGCGAAGACGATTCAGAACCCGCGATTTTGCCACTCGCACTGTCACAGGTGTCACCCCCAATTCCGCTGCGACTACATCAGTCGGGCGGTCTTCGATGGCTGTTCGCCAGAATGCCTGCCAAGTCGATTCCGCAAACTCGCCTCGAACGAATTCGACTGCCCTTCGATAGAGCCATGCAGCTTCAGCCTCGTCACTGTCGTCCAGGTCATCAGGGGAAGGTTCTGAGTTTAGCCGCTCGAGCGCTGTAGTGCCACCGCCGGCGACAGGCCGCCCAGCCCTGCGACGGTGCCAGTCAAGGCATTTAAACCGTGTAATGGCTTTGACCCACGCCCGGAAGCTGCCAAGTCGCTCACGACTGAAGTTGTCCAATCCGACCGAAACAGCGTACATTACCTCCTGGGCAATGTCGTCTTGATCGCTTGGGCCAACCCCGGCAATGCGACACCAGTGAACGACTAGTGGTCTATAGAGTTGATCAAGTTGTCCCCAAGCCGAGGCGTCACGGCAAACCGCACGGATGAGTAAGGACGGTGATGTTGCCTCGTTTACGCTCATATGTTCTAAAAATGAAGCTTGAAATACTCTGCGAAGTATGCACCCGTGCAGTCGGCCTGTCAAGTAGGTGGCCAATACATGCAATTTGAGATTATGGATCATCCCATGAACAAGAATGGCCTCTGTCCTGCGGATGATCGACTTGAACAATTCGCTCGCGGCACTTTACCTGCTAAGGACATCGACCGCATCGCCACTCATGTAATCGATTGCAACAAATGCTCGGATCGGCTCTCCAGTTATGACGGCTGCTCATTGTCTCTCGTTGCTACCCTGAAAAAGGTGCGTTCCATAGCCGCCAGGCATCCAACTAAGTCGGAGACTGTCGCCTCAGAGGTAAACATCGCGGCCCCGCCCCCCAACGACGGCCTCCGAACTCTTCTGCGCCAACGCCTGCTCGCCCTCGTTGTACTCGGTGCCATTGGCCACGGTACACTCTTCGGCGTGCAACTATTCCAAGAAGGCGATCAAGTTACCAGGCTCGCAAGTGGAACTGTGCCTCTCGTAACTCTTGCAATCCCAACGCTCTTGTGTTTGGCCATCGCAGTCCATCTTTGGCGAAGGCTTAACGTTCCTCTTGGCCGACTGCGAGGCCTCGAACTGCTCATCCTTGCAACATCGGCCGCCTATTTAGTTTTCTTTCGCGTCTCTCTTTTCTCACGGATTCCTTACCTCGAATTTTCCAGCCCTGAACATCGTGGAATTTATATTGAACAAGCGACATTACTAAGCAATCTTGCCTGGTACCTCGGACTAGTAAGTTACGGCCTCGTCATCCCCAACTCTGGTCGACGTTGCGCATTTGTTGTATCCGGCCTATGCACAATGGCCCTTGCATCCTTGCTCGTTACCGCATTTGCCGTTGAAGGCGTTAAAAAGCCGGTCCTCGACCTGCTTCTTCCCACTGCCATGGGCCTCACGATCGCGGGAAGCCTCGCCGTATTTGGCTCCTTCCGCATTAGTTCGTTGCAACGACAAGTAGCCGAGGCAAACAAGTATGGTCCCTACAAATTGATTCGTAAACTCGGCGCCGGCGGTATGGGTGAAGTTCATTTGGCTGAACATGCCTTGCTGAAGAGGCCATGTGCGATCAAAATTATTCGGCCCGAACGTGCTGGTGATCCGCGTATTTTGCAACGATTCGAGAGAGAAGTCCGGTCTACGGCCCGGCTGACTCATCCTAACACGGTCGAGGTCTATGACTATGGGCGTACCGCAGACGGAACGTTCTTTTACGTCATGGAATACCTTGACGGACACAGCCTCGAGGAACTCATCGAAACGCACGGCCCTCTACCTGCCCATCAAGCGATACCGATCTTCCGGCAGATATGCGCCGCCCTGGTCGACGCTCACGCGGCTGGCCTAGTCCATCGAGATGTTAAGCCCTCCAACGTTATGCTCTGCACGCAAGGCCAGAGGATGAATGTGGTCAAGCTCCTGGACTTCGGGCTCGTGAGGTTGCATAGCGATTTACCTAGTGACGCAAGTGGCCTGACCCAGGAGGGTTTTGTTTTGGGCACACCGGCCTATATGGCTCCGGAACAGGCCCGGGGCGAGGCCATTGACTTCCGAGCCGATCAGTACAGCTTTGGCGTACTTGCCTTTTACATCCTTACCGGGCGACCTCCGTTCGTGCGGTCGTCCGTCCTAGACATCTTGATCGCGGCAGCAAACGAACCGCCACCCCGCCTTGAAGACTTGGTGACCGGCGTTCCCCAGCAACTTGTTACAATCATCAACCGTTGCTTGGCAAAATCCCCACTCGAGCGGTTCGATCACACCAAAGACCTAGCCAAAAGTCTCGAGGTGGTCTACCTCGAGGGTTGAGGATCGCCGCAACGTGCAATCGTTATGTGGCTTACCAGTTTATTTAGTTCAATCTCGCCCGACCCAGGGCATCAGTTTGCGTCGTATTGGTTGGTAAAGCCACGTTATTACTGACATCAGAAGTAGTGCCAGGCTCAACTGCAACTACCCCAGCCACCCAGCCAAGGTCATCCGCATCCCACCAACGCCGCTACACCGCCTGGAACTTCCCCCTCTCCGCCTTCCGGAACACCGACCCGGTGCCATTAACCTTGATGTCGCGACTGATTGTGGCGTATAACGTGTTGGACGGCGTCTTGCCACCGGGCGAAGTCCATAGGTCCTCGTGGCCATCGCGTCGATTAGCTCCGGGCAGGTCATCGCCACCTTGCGTTGCTGTAACACCTGGAGCGCCGCAGCCATCATGCTCAGCTTCCTGGGTGGTGCGTCGGCCTTCACCTTGAGCATGCGGGGCTTCTTGGCGGGTTCGTCACTGGAGAAACGGATGCCGCGTTCGGCGACCGTTGGAAATGGTCGGGTCGTGAATCAAATATATACACAGAACTGCACTACAATCGTTCCCGGTATCTCAATGGCAGAACAGGTTTGTGGTTGAGCGAAGATCCGATACGAATTGTCGCTGGTGATTATAATATCAATAGATATGCTTTGAACAAAACAACAATGTACTTAGATCCGTCCGGCTTGGATGACAAAGTACTTCCAGTTGGTGAGTACCTAGATGTTAATATCTCTGTATTAGTTCCAATTGCAGGGCCGATTGGGATAGGTCCAACTGGTGGAACAATGGTGGATAAAGTCGGCAATCGCTATCTTTATGTGGGTGGTGCTATCGGAACAGCTGGTCCAAGTGGTTCAGTAACTGTCTCCCCTGCAAGCACTGTTACTGAAGGATGGAATTTCGGAGTGACATTCAGTGTGTTTGGGATGACTGTTCAATTCGGCAGTTCATTCCCAGACAAAGCAGCAAATGATTTTGGTGAAATGGGAGGGGGAACTCCCGGTGTGTCTGTAAGTCTCTTTTATGTGGCAAAAGTAGCAAATGCCGGAGAACCAATTGTACTTTGCCCAAATCTCGAACGTGCCGGAAATAGAATGCTTGATAGAATTGTATCTGGTGGCAAAATTGCGCCTTCACTTGAACGCGCAGGTGACAGAATGCTCGATGGCATACTTAGTCTATTTTACAAATGATTAGATTTAGGAAATACCAATGAAAGTGATTTTATACACACTATTTACGACCATATTGGCTATAAATATAGTCAACATGGCATTCCCGTACCAGGCATTGTATTTTTGGGACAATTGCCGAAGACTCGAATTAAACCGAGTAGTTAAAGACATCTATTTCAATCGTATTACTACTCCAAACATGTTTTCCATAGCATTCTTATATTTATCAAATACGGCATCTATCGTTGCTATTCTGGCGCTCTTTTTCTAGGGTCATTTGCGGATTATACCAAAGGCCCTGCATAAGATCCACGATAATGGCGGTGCAGCACTGATTCGATGTTCTCTGTCCCCGTCTTAATTGTGGTCGCACTTTTTGCCAAATTAACGCTGTAGCGAATCCGGTCACCTTGTGCCCGGATTCCCGAATTGCTGCGCAAACTGGAGAAGGGTGTGCGACGAGGCTGACCAAGTGAGGAAGCATGAGGGTACGATGCCAGTGGATGGGTGGAAGGTGTTGGCTTGCTAGTTCTACGCAGTGGGTGATTCAGTACATGGCAACCGGGATCGGTGTTGCTCATACATACTCACCAGGATGCTGATGGCGGACTTGAAGTCGTAGCCCATGGTATAAGCAAGTCGATGTTGTTGAGGTACTTGGCACAGCCGAAGCAATGGACGAGGTTGTTGCGGGTGTTGACGGTGGCGAGCATTTCCCGGCAATGGGGACAGAGGAAGCGGAATCGTCCTTCGCTGCGTTTGGCGAGCGGGCCATCGGTGCCGAGAGCGGCGATGGTGACGGGTACCTCTCTATTACAGCCCGCTTAACAGCGAACCCCTCCATCGCGATGTTTTGGCGACAAACCTCTCTCCTTGACCTAAAGAGATAGGTGTGCGGGTTTACAGCTCGGCAAAAACGACGTTCCGTAAGTCATTACCAGCAAACATGTTCCACTGACGATCAACTCTCTCTACCCTTCGGAGAGAATGTTTTGAAGTGCGCTCAATTCGGGGAGCTTGCCTCCCACCATCGAGGCGAACTCCACAACACGGTTTACAACGAACGCCAGGCAGAGAACCTGGCGTTTTGTCGTTGAATATAGCGTTGTTTGGGTGATTGACAGAGGGGTGTCAGTCACGCAGAGAGAGGGTAGGGGGTTCGCTGATTACGTCGAAGTTGGGGCTGGAGTGGCCGAAATCTCTCTGGTGCGGGGGGAGAGAGTACAGGGCGGTTAACTTTGCTCGCAGGCGTCTGCGGGACATCTGTAAGGAACATGGTGGCGCCTATTCCCATATGGAATTAGTCGTAGTACCGTGGAGTCAGGCTGCGAGTGATCATGGCCGAAGCCGTTATGGTGCTTTGTGCCCGCCGGTTAACTTGGTTACACGATTGAGGAATGGAGCTTGACTCTTAGCACAGACTATTGCTTTGAATAGAGTGCCAAATGAGGATCTTCACCAATCCTCTCTTTTGCTTCATTACTAAATTCAAGTGCACGAACGAGACATTTCCGGCACTCCGCTACATAGTACCGTCGTTCAGCATCATGTGTCGTCAATGTGGCAGCCTGGGCATATCCTCTTGCTGCTAGAAAAAGTGAAGGAAACTTATCGCCGCAGTAGGCTAGTCTATTAGAGGCCATTGCCAATCGAACATGATCTTTTCGCTGGTAAAATACCATTTGGAAACGCTTACTAACCTCATATACCGTTGCCAACTCAAACAACTTATCGACCATCTGATTGGGCGTTCGATCAGGCAGCATACAGAACTCGAAACGCTTCTGATGTTGAGTAACAGAGCTTTCTGTCAGATTAGCCTCTTTAGCAACTTTCCTAAGTTCGTCAGCTTCACGATAGAGTTTCAAAGCATCTTGTGAGCGGTTACTGATCAGCAGATTATCCCCCAGTTCCTGAATGTTGTAAAACAGGCAGAGTGAATCAAATGGATTTCGCATACTTGATTCATGGATTTTCCTGCGAAGGGCGATGCGTTCTCTGAAGTAGCGCTCCATGTGAGGGGTGAGTTCCGCTTGCAGATAGCTTGCATCCACCAAACGATCGTAAATCCCAATAAGTAACCATTTCAAATCGTAACTTGTCGGTAGCGCCTTTACCAACTCCAAGCGAATCGAGAGTGCCTTTTCATAGTGCTTAAGCGCTGGTTCAAAATGACCTTCTCCACGATAACTTTCACCAATCTGCTCGTAGGAACCGGAGAGATTACGCTTGAACAAGATATTGTTAGGGCTGTACTTTACAAGGTTCTCACGCAGACGCAGGCTCTCCTCCGCAATCTTACGCATTTCTTTGAATTCACCTGTTTCTCTTAGCAGGTTGGCCAATCGATCCATCGAATACGTACATTCAACATCGAAGGCCAATTCACGTCCGGGAAATCTCCGACATGCTTTTCGCCGATGGTCAATTGCAGTTTTGCACAATTCAATCGCCGCATGCCATTGGTGACGGTCAGTCGATATATCTGCTTGTCTGTCGTACACATGGCCAAGCATCCGAGCGTATTCGATGTTTTCGGGACATTCTTGTTCGAGAGCCTGGTAGAGTTCAAAACTCTTATGGTAATGCTCGGTTTCCAATACAGAAAGGTCGCTGGTTTGATTGGCGGCTTTGAGGCGTTTATACCCATCTCCCATCTTTAGATGAGCTACTGCTAAATCCGCTCGTGCCTGGCGATCAGGTGCTTGAAGATATAGCTCCTCACGGAGCTTTAGCATTTCCCTGTATAAATCGACGACTTGATTCAAGCTTCCATCAAACGCGATAGTATCCGCAATTCGTGATAGGGCAAATGACTTCAAAC
Organism: Gemmatales bacterium; assembly: GCA_046350055.1. Lineage (GTDB taxonomy): Bacteria > Planctomycetota > Planctomycetia > Gemmatales > HRBIN36 > JAEUIE01. The sequence continues at coordinate 4,260,586 of JAXMBC010000001.1, forward strand.
GGTTCATCAAGCGAAAGTTATCCTCTTGATTACCCATGCTTTCTGCAATTAATCGAGCCCTCTGATAATGAGCACGAGCCGATTCTATTTGCTGCCGTTGATCCCTGAGAATGTCACCTATGTCGATCTCAAGCCAGAACTCAGTTTCGTTTCCAACTGCTTCATGCGAGGAGTCCTCCAGAACACTGCTCAAGTATTTTTGCACCTTGAATAACATCTCTTGACGTAAATCATCCAGGTCAGGACGCCGGCTTTCGAGGTCTTTTATATCGCTGATGATGGACCGCAGATTATCGAGGGCAAGTTTTCGTTGCCTTTCCGCGTTGTTTTGATTCTGGACGGCGACCTCTTTGGAATTCTTTAGATCGCCCGTATATTTCCAAATCCCCCAAATGGTCGCTCCAAGTGAACATAAGACCATAGCCACCAAAAACAAAAGAGCAGCAGCAAGCGGACGATTCTGTTCAATTCGGCGAATGCCTCGGCCAAGCAACGATATGGGCTGTGCGTTGATTTTGAGTTCTTTTCGAAATAGCTCGAGATCATCTGCAAGTGCGTTGCCATCCACGTAACGTCGATGTGGTTGGTATTCTAAGCACTTTTGACAGATGGTCTTTAAATCAGGGGGAATGGCAAGGTTATCCCAATGAAGAAGGACTGATTCTCCTTGTGGAAATGGTCCTGCACATTTTGGAATCAATGAAGAGAGTGGATAATTGCCGCACGAGAAACGATACAGCATTACTCCCAATGCATATACATCCGAAGCAGGTCCGATTTTCCCCCACAGCTTGGGATGAATTTGTTCAGGGGGCATGTAGAGCGGTGTACCGGCAGCAATCGTAGTCGTCAGATTCTGGGTCTCGATAGACTTCGCTAAACCAAAATCGCTGATTTTTGGTGTAGTTCCACCATCAGTCATCAACACGTTAGAAGGTTTCAAATCGCGGTGTACGATACCATGTTGATGCAGGTAACCTGCCGCACGGGCCAATGTCTCGATGATCTGGGCGGCGTCTCGTGGAGTCCGCTGAATATCAGGCAAACTGCCATCACCCAAATATTCCATAACCAGGTAGTCATAACCATCTGGTGTAATACCCGAATCAAGAATGGTCACCACGTTAATGTGTTGTAATTTCGTCAGGGCAGCGATCTCTTTTTGAAATCGGTCTCGAGATTCCTTTGATGCAAATGCTCCTGCCTTGATCAATTTGATAGCTACCCGTCGAGTTTCAGTTCGACGATGATCCTCTGTTAGTCGGAGCGCCTCATAAACAACACTCATTCCTCCGATACCGATTACATTAAGCAATCGATAACCGGGAATTATGGGAAAGGGTGGTATAGTACGTTGTACTTCGTCCAAATTACTCGGCATTTGATTCGGTGTTTGTACCGAACCTGATCTTTTAGAGAAGCGGTGTCGTTGACGTAATTCGAATTCGACAGAGAGAAGTTCCTGCCAGACACCATCGTTGCCTTCCAGGATAGGAAGTTGGGCACGGTACTTATCCATTTCAACTGGCAGGTCAAAACTGATTCGGCGTTCGAGATCAATCCGAATGATCTCAGAAGCAAATGGGAGGCTCAGTGGTGAAGTGATATACGAGGAAAGATCCGTAGGTTGTCGAACTTCCCACGCAGAGTCAAAAGCTATTAACGCAGCTTCTTCAGCAGCATTCAGCAACGGTGGGCGCAACGGCTTCATGATGAGGTCTGTTTCCAGGTAAAGTCTCATGGATATCAATGTTGTCAACGGTATCTTGATTCATGGCGTACAGTTTAGCTCGTATTCGCTCCATCTGGCGAAAAACCGAGCGTTCAGTTAATCCCACTTGCGATGCAACCTCGTTAGGTGAAAATCCTAACAAGGCTAATTCGCAGATCTGTACAGTTTTACCTTCGAGCCCTTTCAAGAGCTCTGTCACTAGATCCTCAAATGTGGCTGCCTCCAATGGTGTGGGTTCGGCGGAGCAAAGTGACGAATGACCCTCATGTTGCGCTAACTGATCAAGGTGCTCTTCTTTTTTGAAATGACGTTTTGAGGTCGAATACTGACGCACCCGGTAGCAACATTTTCTGATGGTTATAGTCGCCAGGAGGGCTCCGAGGCTTTCCCAGCTGTCAAAGGAAAACGGTTCTTGGGAGTTACGACGAAAAAAACTTCCAAACGCAGATTGAACCAGATCTTCAGGATCAAATTTCTGCCGAATGGCACCGATCAGACGCGGGGATGCAACCCGAATGAGTTTCTCTACGTACCGATGAAAGACCTCCGCAGCTGCTTGTGGGTCATTGTTACCCAATCGGTCTTGCAGATCGGCAATGGAGTCGCCTAAATCCATAGCTGAAACTCTATATTGGCCTGTGTAATGCATGGGATTATTACCAAAAAAAGCACAATCGCAAGCATTAAGTTTGCTGATCACTGCTCTTGCAACCTCGATTTTGCACTTGGTGTACACAGCCCATGACCTTCAAACATACTTCTTAGGAAATCGCTGTTAGCCAAAAATAAGACGAATTATCTCAGTTTCTGTGTCAGTGAAAGAAGCCATTCCGTCATTTCATAAATGAGTCGACATCCCGCCCATTTGTCAACAATCTGCGCTAGGCCTGAGCGCTAACCAGTTGGTTCCACACATAGATCGGAGGTTTTCCGTGACTTTCTTGCCATGGCAACATTCTTTGTCCCTGTCTGGTGGTGTTAAGAATAGACGACTTAAGAAATCTGGGAAACTGACGAGCAAACTCATCGTGGAGTTACTGGAAGATCGAACAGTTCCGGCTCTGGTTAGCTGGACCGGGGCAGGTGGTGATTTCGATTGGAATAACGCTGCCAACTGGGGTGGCACACTGCCTGGAGCGGCGGATGATGTTGTGATCGATCAAGCGGGCATTACTATCAATCATTCTGCCGGCAGCGATGATTCGATAAACAGTCTTGTAACACAAAGTTCGGTCGCAGTTTCAGGAGGATCCTTATTAGTAGCATCTACTTCGACTATTTATGGGTCACTTACGCTCAGTGCGACTTATGGAGGATCGGGCAACACAACGGTGTTTGGCACGATCCAGAGTACAGGCGGCACGCTTCGTGGAGTGGGAGGTCAGGGGAGCCTGGTGGGTCTCAGCGGCGGCACGATTAGTGGCTTATCGCTTCAGGAGGGTTTCGACCTTTCCAATCCTCAGAACCAGACGATCACCTGGTCGGGTGGTCTCGGACTGAGCAGCGGATCATGGTTCACCAATGGCGGCACGCTCACTCTGACCGATGATAGCGGCATCTCCAGCAATCCCGGGGCGCTCTTCCACAACACTGTCACCGGTCGGCTCATCAAGGCGGGTGGCTCGACCAGCCAGGAACTGTACTATGGCAGTCCCTTCCAGGTCGACACCATCAACGACGGTCTCATCCGGGTGGATGTGGGCACAATAGGTCTGGGGTACGGCATCGGCCTGTTCGAAAACCACGGGAGCATCGTCGCTCACGCTGCCGCTGGCCAGCCCAAGACCACCGTCTGGCTGCTCGAAACGATGAGCAGCAACGGCACCATTGACGCCGACCGCGTCCGCTTCCATGGCAATTCGAACTCTGAGATCGCCACCATCACGGGCTCGTTCAAGGCTGATGTCACGGAAGTCAATAATGTCAACGTCAGGATGTCCGGGACGGTTCTCGGGCTGGGCGATGTCATCATCGGCACCTGGGGTCCGGGGCCCTTCGACCTGACCGGTGCTACCTTTGCCCCGGGAACCACCACCCTCCCTTCATTGAGACTCGGTGGAACTCTTATTACCAGCGAGGACCTGACCGTCACCGGGACGTTGTCGTTGGCCGGCACGCTTCGTGGAGTGGGAGGTCAGGGGAGCCTGGTGGGTCTCAGCGGCGGCACGATTAGTGGCTTATCGCTTCAGGAGGGTTTCGACCTTACCAATCCTCAGAACCAGACGATCACCTGGTCGGGTGGTCTCGGACTGAGCAGCGGATCATGGTTCACCAATGGCGGCACGCTCACTCTGACCGATGATGGCGGCATCTCCAGCAATCCCGGGGCGCTCTTCCACAACACCGTCACCGGTCGGCTCATCAAGGCGGGTGGCTCGACCAGCCAGGAACTGTACTATGGCAGTCCCTTCCAGGTCGACACCATCAACGACGGTCTCATCCGGGTGGATGTGGGCACAATAGGTCTGGGGTACGGCATCGGCCTGTTCGAAAACCACGGGAGCATCGTCGCTCACGCTGCCGCTGGCCAGCCCAAGACCACCGTCTGGCTGCTCGAAACGATGAGCAGCAACGGCACCATTGACGCCGACCGCGTCCGCTTCCATGGCAATTCGAACTCTGAGATCGCCACCATCACGGGCTCGTTCAAGGCTGATGTCACGGAAGTCAATAATGTCAACGTCAGGATGTCCGGGACGGTTCTCGGGCTGGGCGATGTCATCATCGGCACCTGGGGTCCGGGGCCCTTCGACCTGACCGGTGCTACCTTTGCCCCGGGAACCACCACCCTCCCTTCATTGAGACTCGGTGGAACTCTTATTACCAGCGAGGACCTGACCGTCACCGGGACGTTGTCGTTGGCCGGCACGCTTCGTGGAGTGGGAGGTCAGGGGAGCCTGGTGGGTCTCAGCGGCGGCACGATTAGTGGCTTATCGCTTCAGGAGGGTTTCGACCTTACCAATCCTCAGAACCAGACGATCACCTGGTCGGGTGGTCTCGGACTGAGCAGCGGATCATGGTTCACCAATGGCGGCACGCTCACTCTGACCGATGATGGCGGCATCTCCAGCAATCCCGGGGCGCTCTTCCACAACACCGTCACCGGTCGGCTCATCAAGGCGGGTGGCTCGACCAGCCAGGAACTGTACTATGGCAGTCCCTTCCAGGTCGACACCATCAACGACGGTCTCATCCGGGTGGATGTGGGCACAATAGGTCTGGGGTACGGCATCGGCCTGTTCGAAAACCACGGGAGCATCGTCGCTCACGCTGCCGCTGGCCAGCCCAAGACCACCGTCTGGCTGCTCGAAACGATGAGCAGCAACGGCACCATTGACGCCGACCGCGTCCGCTTCCATGGCAATTCGAACTCTGAGATCGCCACCATCACGGGCTCGTTCAAGGCTGATGTCACGGAAGTCAATAATGTCAACGTCAGGATGTCCGGGACGGTTCTCGGGCTGGGCGATGTCATCATCGGCACCTGGGGTCCGGGGCCCTTCGACCTGACCGGTGCTACCTTTGCCCCGGGAACCACCACCCTCCCTTCATTGAGACTCGGTGGAACTCTTATTACCAGCGAGGACCTGACCGTCACCGGGACGTTGTCGTTGGCCGGCACGCTTCGTGGAGTGGGAGGTCAGGGGAGCCTGGTGGGTCTCAGCGGCGGCACGATTAGTGGCTTATCGCTTCAGGAGGGTTTCGACCTTACCAATCCTCAGAACCAGACGATCACCTGGTCGGGTGGTCTCGGACTGAGCAGCGGATCATGGTTCACCAATGGCGGCACGCTCACTCTGACCGATGATGGCGGCATCTCCAGCAATCCCGGGGCGCTCTTCCACAACACCGTCACCGGTCGGCTCATCAAGGCGGGTGGCTCGACCAGCCAGGAACTGTACTATGGCAGTCCCTTCCAGGTCGACACCATCAACGACGGTCTCATCCGGGTGGATGTGGGCACAATAGGTCTGGGGTACGGCATCGGCCTGTTCGAAAACCACGGGAGCATCGTCGCTCACGCTGCCGCTGGCCAGCCCAAGACCACCGTCTGGCTGCTCGAAACGATGAGCAGCAACGGCACCATTGACGCCGACCGCGTCCGCTTCCATGGCAATTCGAACTCTGAGATCGCCACCATCACGGGCTCGTTCAAGGCTGATGTCACGGAAGTCAATAATGTCAACGTCAGGATGTCCGGGACGGTTCTCGGGCTGGGCGATGTCATCATCGGCACCTGGGGTCCGGGGCCCTTCGACCTGACCGGTGCTACCTTTGCATCTGGGACGACCACACTGCCATCTCTCACCATCAACGGCGGAACGCTTATTACGGGTGCCGACCTGAGTGTGAACGGGCCTTTTAATTGGAATGGTGGTACTTTAGCTGGAGTAGGCGGTACCGGCAGTCTAACTGTAATCAGCGATATGACGCTCTATGGCAATTACAATGTGAGCGACTTCAACTTGAAAAATGCTGGACATGCCATCTGGTCTGGTGGCACCGTCCAATTCTATGGCGAAGGCAGTTTCACGAATCTCGCTGGTGCGACGTTTGATGATCAAATAGATGGCTCTTTCGGCAGCGTCGATAACAACTGCCCGGAATTCTACAATCAAGGTCTCTTCCTCAAGTCTGGTGGAAATGGTCCAACAAACCTGCACATGATGCTGATCAACAGTGGCACGGTGCAAATCGATCACGGCCAACTCGTCCTGGGTTGTGGCTATGCACAAACCTCCCCTTCTGATCCACTTCCACCAGGTATTGTCTTGCCTCCAGGAGTGCCTGATCCTGGATTATATGTGCCCGGTCCGATTGAAGTTACCCCCAGTCCGACGCCACCACCGGTATTCTCGTCATTTACCCAAACGGTGTCCGGAGTCTTGATCGAGCAGATTGGTGGGACGATTGCCGGTACACAATACGGGCAATTAGTAGTTAACGGAGATGTGGCACTGAATGGCATCTTCCAAGTGCAGGTGCTTAGTCCTTATGTGCCGACACTGGGACAGCAGTTTCTGGTAATCGACAATCGGGGGAACAATCCAATTGACGGTACCTTCAATTGGCTGCCTGAAGGAGCTATGATATGGGCAGGTGCTTATGGTTTTACCATCAGCTATGTTGGCGGTACGGGTAATGACTTCGTATTAACGTATTCAAGTTTAGCGCAAGTGTACCTTTCCGGGCACGTGTTCGATGATCTCAATAATGACGGCGTGTTTAACGGGTCTGATGTGGGGATTACTGGGGTTACTCTTACGCTTGTTAACCCAAGTGATGTAGTATTCAGCACCGCCATAACCGATAGCAATGGTCGTTACACCTTCACTGGCACCTTCCCAGCCGATACCTATCGAATCGTCGAAAATCAACCTGCAGGTTTCCTGGACGGTAAAGAAATGGCTGGCAGTCTGGGTGGGACCACGAACAACAATCAGGACAACAATTCAATTACCAATATTGTTTTGGGAGCTAGTGATATCGGAATGGACTATGATTTCGCAGAACTCAGGCCATCGCGCATCCAGTCACTAGTCTGGCGAGACTCCGATAACGATGGTGAAGTTGATTTTGGGGAATTGGCAATTGATGGTGTCACCATCACACTGACAGGCACAGACGACCGGGGACAGACTGTCAATGCGGGGTTGAGCACGGATGCACAGGGAATTGTTGAGTTCATCAATCTGCGTCCGGGTAACTACACCCTGATCGAGACTCAGCCTGCTGGCTACAACGACGGTAAGGATACCTTAGGCACTGTCAATGGCTTACTCACTGGTAACGTGACCGTGAACGATCAATTCAGTCAAATAGTTTTAGCTGATGCGGGGTCCGATGCTGTCAATTACAACTTTGGCGAGATACCAGCAGAGAATAGTGGTGTGCATGCTGGCCAGACCGCTTCGATTGGTTTCTGGCAAAACAAAAACGGACAGAACCTGATTAAATCACTCAACGGTGGTGCCGCCGCGACCCAGCTTTCCAACTGGCTAGCTGCGACCTTCCCAAACATGTACGGTGCCAGTGCCGGGATCAGTAACCTAACTGGAAAGACAAATCAACAGGTCGCCAACCTATATGTCAGCCTGTTCAAGCGGAATGGCCAGACCTCTCTTGGTGGACCGCCGAAGCTGGACGCCCAGGTGCTCGCCACCGCGCTGGCAGTATACGTCACCAAGCAAAGTCTGGCTGGAACTGTGGCAGCAGCATACGGCTTTGAAGTCTCGGCAGATGGTGTAGGTGCGGCTACGTTCAATGTTGGCAACAAAGGTGCTGCGTTAGGAGTTTCAAATAATACAACTATGTCCGTGCTAGACATCCTACTATCCACTAACGCGCGTACGGTGAATGGAGTGCTGTATGATGTCGATGGTTCTGGATCGATCAGTGATACCGAGCGCTCCCTGCGTACCCAAGCCAACGACCTCTTTGCTTCCATCAACGAATTGGGAGGTATCTAAAAATCAAGCTCTTTATGCTACAAGTAATTGAAGATCAATCTCGCCCGTTTCAGGGCATCAAATAGCGTCGTGTCGGTTGTCGTAATTTCTGGGAAAGTCACGGGAGGCACTGACCGAGGGGTTGGTGCCTTTCTCAGCAATCGAGCTTGCCTCCCACCATCGAGGCGATCTCCACAACACGGTTTACAACGAACGCCAGACAGAGAACCTAGCGTTTTGTCGTTGAATATGGCCGAATTTGGGCGATTGACAGTTGGGTGTCAGTCGCCTGGAGAGAGGGTAGGGGGTTCGCTGTTGGGGCGTGATATGGGGCTGGTGTGGCCGGAAACTCTCTGGTGGGGGAGAGAGAGGGGACAGTGGGGTTAACAGCGGGGGCGGGATGGTGCTTGACTTGGAAGTGGTGGCAAGGGAGCATACAGCTGTTCGGGTCGTTGGTGTGCCGAATAGTTTGGAACCGAGGAGCTTCACTCATGCTGCCAACTCGTTTCTGGATCACCGCCGGATGCAACTTCTTGGTGCTATTGCTCCTCGCGAGTCCGGTCATTGCGCAGCTACAGCCGACGCCGGACGCGTTGGCGAAAGACCCAGTCCTTTTCCTGAAAGTTGCACGGACGGCCTTGAAGTGGGATGAGCCTGCGGAACCGACCAAGATTGCAGGACCGATCTACTTCGTCGGTACTAAGGGGCTGAGTTCCTTCCTGATTACTGGTTCTGAAGGACACATTCTCGTGTACACCGGTATGCCAGGTTCGGGGAAACTCATTGAGAAGTCGATAATCAAACTCGGGCTTAAGCCAAGCGATGTCAAGATACTTCTAACCGGCCACGCTCATTGCGACCACGCCGGCGGACATGCCTACCTCAAGAAAGTGACTGGTGCAAAGATTGCCATGATGCGCGAGGAGGTGGAACTGTTCGAATCCGGAGGCAAATCCGATTTCCATTACGGTGCGTATCCGCAATATGCGTTCGACCCTGCCAAGGTGGACATACTCCTTCGGGATTGGGACGAGATCAAACTCGGCGACATCGCCATCACTGCTCTTCTGACTCCAGGCCACACCCAAGGTTCAACGACTTACCTCACCAAGGTCATAGCGGATGGGAAGACGTACACGGTCGTCTTGCCTGACGGGACCAGTGTGAATCCCGGCTACCGTGTCGCCCGGAACCCGTCATACCCTGGAATAGGGAATGATCTCCGCCGAACCTTTCACACCCTCGAAAAGTTGAAGCCTGATATCTGGCTTAATTGCCATACCGAGTTTTTCAACTTCGAAACCAAACGGAAACGGGCGGAGAAGGAAGGGGTCGCGGCCTGGGTCGATCCTGAGGGCTACCAGAAGTACATGGCTCAGGCGAAAGCCAAGTTCGAGGCCACAACAGCACTGGAAACCGGAACCACGAAACACAATGACATACCGGTGCCGGTCACAGTCCAGAACTTCACCCGCGCAGAGACAGACCTCTACTTCGGGCGAATGGTTCAGAAGAATGGTGGCGTCGGTACGGTAGGAGGCCCCCGCGAGTTCACGCCGATCGACAAGCAGGACGTAGTACGGATGAACCGCGATACCCTGTACTCGTCTGGGGTATTCGATCTGGATGCCTCGCCGGTTACAATCATGCTGCCTGAAGCTGGCAAGCGGTATATGGCGATGCAGGTCATTAATCAGGATCACTACACGGTCGAAGTTGTTTACACGCCAGGGCAGCATACTTTCAACAAAGAGAAGGTCGGTACACGCTATATGGTCGCCATTGTTCGCACACTTGCGAACCCAGACGATCCTGGGGGGGCAAACAGGACGCGATAAACTACCTACCAATCACACCAGGGTGGAATTACACAGTTCGATTGTACCGACCCAGAACCGAAGTTCTCGATGGTAGTTGGGTGTTTCCAGAGGCACAAGTGGTGAAGTAACATTGCACCCCTTCCCGCTTGACGTGGGGCGGGGGCGAGGGGATAGTGGTAGTGCTGTTGCGAATGTGCGTTCCATCCACACAAAGACAATACACGGCGTTTTTGCCGAAATGTTAGTAGCTCGAAAATCAGAAGCAGGCTCAATTGCTAGGTCTGAGAATCCGATTCGGGACTGGCTTCACATTGTTTGTAAACGACTGGACCAACTCGAACTCGTATCCGACATTTGCCGCTCTATCGCAGGCCCAAGATTAGGTTTCTCAATCTGTAGCGTAACCAATGTTTACGTTCATCCTTCTTAAGTAGTTCTGTGAGCTGCTCAGGCATGATTTGGCCATTACGTACCATTTCCAAGAGCTGAAGGTGTTCCCCATTTTCGATGAGGACCTCAATCTCAGAATTAGTCGGTGTTTTTTGAGGTGATTCAAGAGTTGTCATAAGGCACCTATGCAGATTTCGTCGTGAAATCAGGCATATCCTTAGTCATTCTAAGGGGATTGACGGGCATTTTACAATGTCCTGCTGAAGAATTAGGCGTAACCATCCCTCATAAGGAGCTAGCTTAATCGCAAGCCTATCACCTTCACCGAACCAGAACTGATAGGGTTTCTCAGTCTCAACAGTCAACATCCCAAAGCAGCTGTCCTTTTCTCCGTTGGTTGATTTCTGAATTAGTGGGATGAACAAAACTGATCTGTAGGTTGGCCGTGGATCAGAGATGCCGGTTTTGTCAAAAGGGTGATCCGTTAAGAAGTCATAAAGCACATAGTGCTTTTTTGTTTTCATGATTTGGTATGCCATCGTCTCTTCCGTTGGCATAGACACTCCGACTGGACGAATGTTCTTTGCTCGCTCATAGACGCAAAGGGACTTGCAGTCATCATCTGCAAACAACATGAGACATGCTTGTGTCTTTCCGACATCTTCATCCACATGAGCCGCTAAAATATGCTGGATGCAAACCAGCACCTCCTTCACCAAGACCCTTCCGTGTATATCGCATTCAGTTCGCGCCCTGGACTTCACTACTTTTGAAAGAGTGTAGATAGCATTCATCGTCGTGAGTGAAGCAATCGTGTGCAAGGCTCGTCTTTGCTTCATAACCTTTTTGAAACTTAGAGCATTGTCATAGAAGAGGCAGTAAAGCTGCATGATTAAGATTGTGAGTGCTGCACAGATCGTCCAGAACCACCCAATCTTGAGAGAACCGTCAATCCATTTGACGAAGATGGGAACGCAGCTAATTGCAACTAAACACGCAAGTCTTAGAAGGCCGAAGAACAGCCCCGAAGCAGAAGGCTCGTACTTTATCAGCTTGGGTAATATGATGTAACGCCAAACACGACGTAGATGTACCCATCTTGTTGGAACAACCCCGCTCAACCAAACGTCGATCTGATCCTGTGTTGGTTTTGGCATTTATGCTCATTCCACATTCTCTTGACGTGTTTAACTTACGTCTGCTAAAGAGTCAATCATCATTAATGACAATTCCCAAGGAGACTTGAATCCTGAGACTCAAGAACATCCTTGCCAATTAGTCTCATGCACCATCCACTGATGCCTACTCCCAGCTATGGTCGACAAGTCGAGTAACTCTGGTCACGAAATCCAACTAGTATTGATTTTCCCACATTGAGTGCCGCTGCCATGATGCTGAGCTTCTTGGGAGAGGCGTCGGCTTTGAAATTAAGCAATGAATCAGAAAATCTTGAACAATAGCAACCAATATTACGCTTGGATATGTAGGAGTTCCCCATTACTCATCGTGAGGTCAACATGAATGCTCTTTCTTCGTTCCGTCTTGGCAACATATGTCGAAATGCCCATCAGAGATGGCAGAACAGCGATTGGTCAGCAGCAGACAAGAAGCTGCTTCAAGCAGATAGCATTGATGAACTACTGAAATGTTTCACCCACAATGGCACACTTTGGTCGGTTTCTAAGAGAGAATCGGATCAGGTTACCAAGGGTAAAGTGGGCTGTTTCAGTCCAAGGTTGATCTGTTTGCGTCGGTGCCTGGCTTGAGCCATATTCACGCGACGCTCTTCCTTCAAGACTTCCGGATTCCCCCGGTAGTAGTCCACCGGTCGCAGGTAGCCCTAAGCACTGTGTAGTCGCTCCTCGTTGTACCACCGTTGAATCTTCTTCAGCAGCTTGATCGCTGACTCCACATCCTCCGGCGGTATCTCCTGATCCCAGGCTTCGCGCACCGTTCGGTTGCTCCGCTCCATCAGACCATTCTCCTCCGGGCAACTCGGCTTGATCTTCACATGGCTCAGCCGATTCTCCTCCAGCACCTGGCGGAACTCCTTCGACAGATACCCGCTCCCATTGTCCGACCGAATCTCCGGCCTCGCCTGCAATACCCCTCGCTCATCACGAGGCAGCGTCTCGATCGCTCCCTGTGCCGCCTGGCTCACGCTCGTTCCATCCATGCGGTAGTGTTCGTCAAGGTGCGCACATTCTAAAACAGTAGTAGTAGCAGTAGTGGTATTGAATCCACTTATTGACAGGTTTATGAACAGGTTGTTGACATCATGCTGTCATCGCCAACTCGGCCTCCTTTCCTCCGCATAGACGGGTCATGTCCAGGTAAGTCTGGTTGCCCCACTTGGTCCCTGAGACGTGTCTGAGCCGGGCAGCCACGAGCATCACCGCCGAGTTGCCATCCGGGAAGTTGCCTACCACGCGGGTCCGCCGACGTACCTCACGCAGCAGCCGCTCCAGCATGCTGGTCGTCCGGATCTGTAGCCAGTGCTCTCGTGGGAACTGCATATACGCCAGCGTCTCCGCGATTTCCTCCTCGACCTTCTCCGCCGCCTTTTTGAGTTTCATCGACCGCAGCTTCTCCACGACCTGCTTCGACTTCTCCAGCGCCGCTTCCTTGTCCTCTTGTCAGCGAGCATCAAAACCAGCCAGTGGTGAGCAGAAGCAAGTAGGTTGAAAATCGGCCAAAGATGAGAGGCGGAAGGCGTGTGAGTTCCTATCTGAGGAAGACCTCAGCGAGGAATCAGCATGTCGAACCGATTGAAGCCGGTGGAAGTGAGCACGATACGCCTGTTGTGGGAACGAGGATGGTCTCGTCGTCGGATCGCCCGGGAGTTGGGGCTGGATCGCGGGACGGTACGGAAGTACGTGCAAGGGTGGTTATCTACTGCAAATACTGATCCGCCCGAGGGTTGTGATCCAAAACCAGCCACTGAGCAGTTGGAGCTGGCGGCAAAACCAGCCAACTTGCACATGGCACCAGAGTCAAAACCCGCCATTGAGTACAGTGGTTCAGATGTAGAGGAGGCGATTCCTGCCGAGCCAAAACCAGCCAGTGAGCACTTTGGCGATCTTGGGCCGCGGTGGATCTGCCATCAGCATGCGAAGTTGATCCAGAGCAAGCTGGATCAGGGGTTGTCAGCCCAGCGCATCTTGCAGGACTTACGCAGCGAGCAGGGATTCACCGGGTGCTATCACAGCGTCCTTCGCTACGTTCGCCGGCTGCAACCTCGCCAGGCATTGCCGTTCCGCCGGATGGAAGTGGCACCGGGTGACGAAGTGCAAGTGGACTTCGGCCAAGGCGCCTGGATTGTCGATGGCCAGGGGAAGAAGCGTCGGCCGCATCTGTTTCGGATGGTGCTCAGTCACAGTCGCAAGGCCTACAGCGAAGTCGTGCATCGGCAGACAGCCGATGCGTTTCTGCAGTGCCTGGAGAATGCGTTCCATTACTTTGGCGGAGTGCCCAGGACGGTGGTGATCGATAACCTGAAGGCCGGCGTACTGCAGGCCGACTGGTACGATCCGGAACTGAATCCGAAACTGGAAGCGTTCGCACGTCACTACGGCACGGTGATTCTGCCGACCAAGCCCCGAACGCCACGGCACAAAGGGAAGATTGAACGGGGCGTGGGCTACGCTCAAGGCAATGCCCTCCAGGGCATGACCTTCGCCAGCCTCGTGGAGCAGAATGCCTATCTGCGGCACTGGGAAGCCACTATTGCCGATGTCCGCATTCACGGAACGACACGCCAGCAGGTGCAGCAGCACTTCGAGTCTGTCGAACGAGCAGCGCTGCTGCCCTTACCGGAGAGCCGCTTCCCCAACTACCAGGAAGGGCAGCGCAAGGTCCATCGTGATGGCCATGTGGAAGTGCACAAGTCGTTCTACTCGGTGCCACCGGAGTACCTGGGGCACACCGTGTGGGTGCGATTCGATGAACGGATGGTGCGGGTCTTCAATCAACGTCACGAACAGATTGCGACCCATCTGCGTCGGTCGCCAGGTCGCTTCAGCACGCTCGGCGAGCATCTGCACAGCCAGAAGATCAGCCAGGTCGAACAGGGGGCTGAGGCACTGCTCAAGAGAGTCGCCCTGGTGGACAGTGTCATCAGCCAGTGGGCCCGGGCGATGTATCGAGACCGGGGCATCCAGGGTATTCGATCCCTGGTGGGCCTGCTGGCCCTGTGCAAACAGCATGAAGTAGCAGCCGTATCACAAGCCTGTAACACGGCCCACCAGCATCAGGCCTATCGTCTCCGCTTCCTTCGCCAACTTCTGCAGCGACAAGTGCAGGAAGAAGCTCTTCCCTTGCTGGCCGAGCATCCCGTCATTCGTTCGCTCAGCGTCTACGGCGAACTGGTCCGCCAATCCGTCCCTCAATTGGAGTCCGTCTGATGTCCCATGCCGCGTTACTCACCACCCTTAAGCAACTGAAGCTCTCAGGCATGGCCCAGAGCCTGGAGATCCGCTTGCAGGAAGCCCAATCGCACCAGCTCAGCCATGCCGAGTTCCTCGAACTGGCCGTACAGGATGAAGTACTCTTGCGAAGCGATCGGCAGATCGCTCGCCGCATCAAGAGCGCTCAGTTCCGCGATCAGAAGACACTCGATGACTTCGACTGGTCGTTCAACACCAGTCTGCCCAGGAAACAGGTCTTCGACCTGGCCACGTGCCGCTTCATTCGAGAAGCCAAGGATGTGCTCTGGCTCGGTCCGCCGGGCCTGGGCAAGAGTCACCTCGTGCAGGCGCTGGGACTCCAAGCGATCAAGCAGGGGCATACGGTGCTCTATCGCTCCGTCTTCGATCTGGTACGTGACTTCCTGCATGAGGAAGTACAACTCAACAGCGAGAAGGTGCTGGCCAAGTTCCTCAAACCCGATCTCTTGATCATCGACGATATGGGCATGAAGCAACTACCCAAGCGGTCGGGGGAGTATCTGTTCGAGGTCGTCATGCGTCGCTATGAGACCCGTTCGACAATCATGACTTCCAACCGACCTCTCGAAGACTGGGGCAAGCTCCTGGGTGATGTTCCCAGCGCCACTGCCATCCTCGACCGCTTCCTGCACCATGCCACCATCCTGACCCTGAAAGGCCGAAGCTATCGCCTGAGGCATCAGTCCCCGGAACAGCCCGCAAAGGCTGCCAGGAAAACGACAACTGCAGAGAAAGAACAAGCCACCGCCGCTGGCAAATGACAACGTCCGGTGCCAGAGTTGTTCACAGCAGTGTCAATATCCTGTTCATAACTCGCGGGGCAGACCGACTGCTACTACTGTTTGAATGAAACTTGAAAACAAAACCCTGGCTGGTTTTGAACCACCTGCAATGTGTTCACAAGGTGGCTGGTTTTGACTGCAAGTTGACACCTCTTGGCCGTGAATCGCCTTCGGCATCGCTGCTACTTCCTTCACCTGGCTCTTCGGCGTCACGTTAAACACGTTGCGGTAAAAGTGCGCCATGCAGCGCTGCCACTGGGCCCCTGGGAAGAAGTCGCCCAGCACGCTCACCAGCTCGCACCCCTGCCGCTGATCACCAGTTGTGTGCCCTGCAGGCCACAGCTGATGAGATGTCGTAGGAATCTCCGCCAACTCTCCGCGTCCTCCTTCATCCCCTCGGCCACTCCGAGAATCTCTCGGAATCCCTGCTCATTCACGCCAATCGCCACCAGCACCGCGATGTTCCCTAGGCTTCACCCGCATGCCCCACAGCGCCTCGGTGATGTCTTCCACCCGACGCACCGACACGCCCGCCAGAAACATCTCCATCAGCGACTCTTCCACGCTCGACTGACGCCGACGATACCGCTCGATGATCTGCGTCTCGAACGAGAACGACCGCAGCCGTGGCATCTTCATCTCCTCGATCGTCGAACGCATCTTCTCCCGAAGAATATGCTCCACCTGGCCCGCATCCACCTGAAACGCTTCGTTCAGTTCCACCGTGGCCGTGGCCGTGACGCTTCTAGTCCTATCGTGTCCATGGCTGCTCCTGGGGTAGTTATTGACAGTTGCCTCGAACTCCTGTCCTACTACCCTCGGAGCCGCCAAGCACCACCGAATGTGCGCAACTATTAGAACGTTATCCAGTCAGGTGGCTCGGGAATTGATTCTTTAAAATTAACTCTTGACATGTTTTAATAATATGCTAAATTTTTTAAAGATCGCTACTAGGAGGTTTATTCCATGAGAAGAATAACTGTTGTATTCATAATCGTTATTAGTGTTTTAATGACAGTGAATTACACACCTATTAATAGTATGCAGTCTGTCGACAAAGGTCTTATTGCTAGGATAGATGATCTAGAATCTAGTGTTACACCTGTCGCAATGGCTGTAGTCTACACCGACAGGATAACTGACAGTATTCGTCATAAAGGAATAAAAAAAATTGAGGTTAATGTTGAGAAAGATTCTGTTGTATTTGAGCTATCGGATATCAATTATGATAGCAAGTGCAGTTACATTATATATGGTTCCGTTGCGTATGGGTCTAGCTATGAGTACTTGGGTATCTGTCATGGCGGGCAAATCGGTGGAAATAAATTCAAAGTTCAACTCGGCACTTTTAATTCATTCAACTACAAGGATAACACTACTGCAAATCAATGGCTGCCTGTACGCGGGCGGATCGTTTTTCAAGTCTCAAAAATTAGTATATCCTCAAATAATAAATAGCAAATAGCTCCCCACCTCACCGATAGTGAATCAGAAGCGGTCTTGCAAGAAAACAGGATTGTCGTTGTGCTGAGAGGTGCGACCCAACCTAGTGCAAGCGAGCAAGCCATGGATGGCAATCTTCGCATTTCCCCTGCTGAACGCAAGAGACTTCTTCACTCTCTTCACCACGCGCCCTCCGCCACGGAGCGTCTGCGGTGGAACGCACTCCTTCTTCTGGCAGATGGGCACACCTGGGACCACATTGCCACGGTTCTGTATAGCAGTTCCGCCACCATCACGCAATGGAAACGACGCTACGATGAGCAAGGTAGGGACGGCATCGCTCAGTTGGCCACCACGATCTATTGGTGGGTGGCCAGTATTGTCACCTGGGTCCAATCCCCCCCCCCCCCCCCCCCATCACTTCGGCTATCTCCGCAGCCGATGGACCTGCTCTACGCTGGTGCTCTTGCTGGCCCATGAATATCAGGTGAACGTCAGTCGTGAAACCGTTCGTCGCTATCTGCAACACAGCAAGGTGGTCTGGCGGCGGCCTCGTCCCATTCTCCGACCGAAAGACCCCGACTACGTCGCCAAAGTCCTCATAATCAAGCTTCTGGTGAACTCGATGCCTGATGACAAGATCGCTCTCTTCCAGGACGAAGCCGAGGTCTGCACCAATCCCAAGATTGGTTCGCTGTGGATGCCTCGAGGTCAACAGGCTGCCGGCGAGACACCGGGCACCAACGAGAAGCAGCACCTTTTCGGCTCCCTGGCATGGAACACCTGTCGTCTGGTAACGACTTGGGCGAAACGCCGGGACAGTGCAGCGTTCCGGGAACACCTCGATCACCTCCGTTGTATCTTTCGCTGTTATCGACGCATCCATCTCATTTGTGACAACGCTCACTTCCACATCAGTCGCGCCGTGCAAGACTATCTGAAGAATCATCCGCGCGTGACACTTCACTACTTGCCCAAGTGTGCTCCAGAAACCAATCCCATTGAACGAGTCTGGTGGCATCTACACGACGAGATCACCAGGAACCACACCTGCCCCGATCTCGATTCGCTCCTGAATCTTGTTGACCGCTGGCTACACCAGAACCGATACTGTTTGATTGAACCCACCCTCTACGCCGTCGTCCCCCGCAAACTCAGAGTATTTTCGGCTCGGTAGGGAGCTATTTAGATTCTTCAACTGTGACAATACCCTTTCTCCAAAAAGATTGTACCGTTTATGGCACATGCATTACGCAAGTGTCGGGAACGCATTTACTTGTCTTCAACGTACAGTAGTCCAGTAAAATCGTCATTCTTGTACTTTAACGTAGAAGTGTCGAGTTTACTACGAACCGATTTCCATGCTTCTGCATTGTCGTAGGGCGTTCCCGATGACTTCACAGTGACGCACCCAAGACTCACAGAACCGGGATGAAGTCCCATTGCGAAACGCCCCGTTTTAGTCTTCACAGTGTACCCGTAGTAACCTGAGTTATCCTCAATCCGGGGATACAATTTGTACCAGTCGATCTTGTGATTCTCGTGAATAAATCTCTTTCCGATGAGATATTCACCAACCGGTGTTGGCCCACCTTGCTTTGTGTCGTTGGTTTCCACAGTTGGCTGGATTTCTACGAACACGACCTTGCCTCCTGCTATCCAACAGAGTTTTTTTGAAGCCCTGAGGAAAACGAACACAGCTGAGTTAGGATTCTTGCCGGGGCCACCAGCCGGACTGCTAACAGAGTACTTCGTAACCACCGAATAAAAATCATCCAATGTTTGGGCGAAACTTGTTGCCGGAGAGGACAAGATAGTACTCGATACGAACAGTGCAATGATCAGATCTCGTGTGCGGAAGCCTTGCATGGATGTACTCCAATGTTTGATGTTGAATGTTAGGCCGTGTTGATTGAAGTAGCCGAGGATGCGAAGCCTCGGCAGATATTTGAGCCAAATGGTGATGGCGGCAAAGAGGATCATGCCGAGAAAGTTCCTTGCCGTCTTCTCGTAGCGGGTGGCCACGCGACGGCATTGTTTCAGCTGACTGACACATCGCTCCACCAAGTTACGCTCCTTGTAAATGTGCTCATCATAGTCTCGTGGCGACTTTCGATTGGAGCGTGGTGGAATGATTGCCTCCGCACCACGTGCCTCAATCGTTTCCACCAAAGCGTTGCTGTCATAGCCTTTGTCGGCAATGACTTCCTCCACCTCGTAGTCGCCCAGCAATTGCTCCGCATGCGTGATGTCGGCATCTTGCCCTGGGCTTAGGCAGATCGTCACTGGATTCCCCAAGCCTTTCACGGATAGATGGATTTTCGTGCTGAATCCACCACGAGAACGCCCCAACGCCTGATTGTCCTGGCCACCGTTCATCCCTACTGCATGCTGATGAGCACGGACGATGGTGCTGTCCAACATCAACCGTTCCAGATCCGGATCTTGCACCACTTCGAGGATGCGTTGCCACACCTTCTTCTTGCACCACTCGTTGTATCGATGGTAGACCGTGTCCCACTTGCCAAACCGTTCGGGAAGGTCGCGCCAGGGGATGCCTGTCTTGGCGACGTACCAAACTGCATTCATGAACATTCGGTTGTCGCGTGCCACTCCGCCATGACCTCCACGACGTCCAGGTAACAAACCTTTCAGACGTTCCCACTGCTCATCGGTAATCTCATGACGATGCATCGATAGCCTCCGTGCTTGCCTACTCGCGCAGGATCGTTTACCATCTTCGCTAAGTTCAATCAACGCTGCCTAGTCAGAAGCTGCGCAAATGCAGCGCATTGTGAAATAGAGTGTTGCGATAGCTCACTCGTAGTACAAGACAACGGCCGTACCTACTACAAAATTTGCGCCATCCCGAGACATTCCAGCAAATCTCAATCCATCTCCACATCTGAACTCAGCCTCATGCCATTTATCATTAAAGCCTGGAGACTTCGGGATAAACCAGCTTGCTATATACGTGCCAGATGGTGCTCCTAGAACTCCTGTGTAGACTTCGTCCTTACCGACTTCAATTTTCAAAGTTCTTGAATCATCAAAGTAATCCAGCCTATTAAAGTTTCCGACAAACGTTCTCGCATCGTTTTTCTTATCTGGAGGATAAATGGCAACAAGCTGAGATGCCATCTTAAATCGCTTTGGAACCAATGCAAGCTGTTGATCCTGTTTTTCAATTAGCAGTTGTTGCTGCTTAGTTTTCTGCTCTAACGCTTCAACTCTCGCTAGCAGCCCTGAGTCTTGACCCACTTCAGAGCGTGATAGCTTTGCCCCTATCATCAGTAAACAAGAGCATATTCCAATACAAATGACTATTGATCGAACGTGTCTCATTGTAGTAAGCTCCTTTTAAGAACTATGCAGCACTGTATGTCAGTTGCCGTGATCACGCCCATGCTACCAGAATGGAATTTGTTATTCTAGAATTAAATAGCTCCGTGTGACGAGCCGATTGCTTGTTCGAGGTTCATCTTGCCAAAAAAGCAGGCTTGGACTCATGAGGGCATAGCCCGAAAACCCGATTATTTTTTCAATCTCGACGGAATCGGAGGTTGTAAGCGTGTCATATTGGATGTCATATTGTTTGGTGAAGTGGCGGAAGGCACTGACCGAGTGGTTAGTGCCTTTGTTCATTTGTGAGTCAGGCATGACGCGGATCGTCACGTCAGTTACGTTTCGGAACTAGTGAGCGAAAGCGAACGAGGAAGTGACTGATCGAGTGCGAGTCCCGATGGAGGCCTTGATGACAGGAACTCCTAACTGAACTGCAAGGGTGTCCATCGTGGGGTGGAATCTGAAGGAAGCAGCAGGCAAACTCCCGGTTTGAGGACGACGAACCGCAGAGGAGGCAGCCGTTTCCTGGGCGAGAGGGCAAATAGACTCAAAGCCCGATGTCATTCGGAGGGAAATGTTGTACATGCGGCAGATGTATGGGAGGAAAGTCACGCGTCATACCCTGAATGGTCTGCGACGATGCCGGTTGGCCAGACGCTTCGGAAGGGGCATCGAAGTCGTCGCAGAAGTCAGCCGAGGCCGTAGTAGTGAAGGGCCAGCTTCACGAAGGGCCGAACTCGTTGAGCCGGTGAGGTGCTGAGCATTCGATGTTGTCAGAGACGCAGAAGCCAGTGACGAACCTGGTGCCGCGAGCCGAGGCAAGCGACGGCATCGCCCATGGCAGTTCGATAGCGCGTCAAACCGACACGGCATGCAAGGGGAACATTGCACCCGAGACCCCCATTACATTAGAGGAGGTGCTGAGCCGCGAGAACCTGTTGAAGGCGTACGAGCGAGAGGTGAAGAGCCATGCTGCTCCGCAGATTGACTGGATGCCTTTTGGTCAACTGGAATCCTGGTGTCACTGCCACTGGACTGCTCTGAAAGAAGTCTTTCTCAGCGACCAGTATGTACCCTCGCCGGTGCGGAAGATATTCATGCCGTTCTCGAACCAGGCATTGAGAGGGATAAGACAGCGGTGGTGCCGGAAGGTTCCCTTCCACATGGGCGAGTTCAGTTTGTCCGTTCGAGCGTTGGGAACGGGCTTCTTGAGGGTGGGGTGGGGGAAGCCCCAAGCCATCACATCGGGTTCGCGATTCTGCTTGATGATCAGGCCACGGCGATTAGGCCATAAATCACGTTCCCAGCCCTCTACGGGCTGGTCGGCATTGAGATCGGCATACTCCGCAACATCCCGGTACGTGCTGTTGAGGAACTGGTAGTGAATGCACATGATAGCATTCTATCAATGGGATGAACTTCACTAGATGCACGACCAGGATGGGTGCAGTTCGCCCTGAAGTTTGGCACTGTAATCCGCTCCCGCCGAGTCGAGCAGCATCCAGGCGGTTGTCTCATCTGCCTGGGTAGCGTCGTCGCCGAGAACGATGTCGTCTCGATCCCCCTGGCGAATCTCGACTGCCTGATAGTAACGGGACATGAACTTCCGGAGATAGTCGGTAAACCCAGACGGGACCTCGGCAGACTGGATGGTGATGCAGATCGACATGACAGCCACTCCTGGAATAAGGATGGGGCTACTCTAGCTCATGTACACTAAGTTGTGTCAAGTGTACACTCCGTGGATTGTTTGCTACACGAGGATGGCGAATCCTGGAATGCAGGCTGTACACTGGTGTACACATTAAAGTGAAGATATTCCTCTTGCCTGTTCACTATGGAACACTGCTAGGATGAGCCGATAGATGATCCGAGGCTCAAACTATGTGTGATGCGGTCTCCCTCTCGCTTCGGGCACTGCCGGAACACTATCACGCTCATCCTGCCATCAAGGCACGGATCATGGGCCGTGGCGGCGAGGAAGAGGTGCATTTCTTTTATGACCGTCGTCCTGTTCCGCCGCTACTACCCATTCTGCTGGATGGCCAGTTCCGGATCGTGCGTTGGGGGAATCGGCAGAGGAAGAGCAAAGTGCTACCTCATACGGGCCGCGTCGAGATGCATGAACTCCAGCAAGGGTGCTGGCAGCATTCAGACTTTATCGAAGTGGTGATCCTGGGCAGTGCTGCTCTGCACCGTGGCGTGTGGTTCCCTCTCTTGGAAGGCATCAGGGGAATCTATCTCAAAGATGAGCATGGCACGCCCACGGTCTTCATGTTGATGGAGAAGCCGTCCGACTATTACCAGATCATGACCAAGAGCAAGGTCATGCCAGCCTTGATCGGTGACATTATCTAGCCTCGTGACTTAATCTATCAGGTGCCAAGATAGTCGTAATACCGCGAACCATGAAGCAGATGACATCGAAAACAAGCCGCTAGGACCACTTCTAGTAGACTCTAGAGTTGGCCGATACCCGCTCAACGCCATAGATTAGTATTAAGAGTGATAATCTCTTGTGTTCTTTGACATCTTGAGTTGAGGAGGTGCTTGCCGAGGAGAACGAATGCTCCCCATCGTTACAGTTCGCATCAAACAATCGAAGTCGAAGAAAACTCAGACTAAGACTCTCACCGTGAACTCCACACGGATAGGAATCTTGCTCATCGCACTGGTCACACCCATGGTGGCAATGGCCATTCCACTGGGATACGCTCTCGCTAAGTCGATAATCAAATAAAGTTCGTCGCGTCGCCTATTGCTTCGAGTTGACAACAACTCGCATCGATTAGTGAGGTAACACTCACTGCTTCTCAGAGCTATAGCTCTGTCTGCACCCAATACACCACATCGCACTTCCTCACCAAGACTCAAGAACAGACAGGCCTAGCAATGCGCTAGGCCTGTTTTTTTTTAGCTCATGGACAACCTCAACTCCATGTTGAACTGGTGTGCTAAGGCATGTGTCAGCTGCATCTAACGTTACCTGTCCAGGCTCAATGGCACTAGCAAGCTTGTTTACCGGAATTGCCTATATCTTGAGGGCTTGACTCCCACGTGGTTGGGTGAAGAATTTATTAACTGCCTGATTCCCTACCTGTATGACCTCCCTCCTGTAAGGATACGCTCCCATGAAAACCACGCTCTTACAGAGTGCAGTAAAGAGGTTTCGTATCTCTCCCTATGTATGGTGCCGTGATGTACGGCACGCAATGCATCGTCTGGAGTGGTTTGAAAAGTTGCTTGTTGGATTATGCTTTCTGGTTTGGACTTCGTTGATTGCCTTAGCCGGCGGTGCGCCACGCTCATTGTTGATCGTGTTCGTAATCAGCGAATCATTGGCATCGTTCTATGTTTTGCTCGCATTTGTCGAGCGGCTTGGTGTATACCTTGGCAAGTTTGATCCCTTTGGAGACTAACCTGTGTACTCCTTCAGACAGGCAACGTCAGCAGATGTAGCAAGCATCGCTGGCATTGCGCATGGCTTCTTCGGTTCAGGCTACTGGCACGACGGAATAGTTGGTCGACGAGAATACCTCGCTGGCCTACACGCTGGAAACTCTGCAACATTTTCGGTGCTACTTCATGACGAAGAAATAGTGGGATATTCATCCGTAGTGGCATGTCTGCCAACTATCGGGTGGTCCCATTTCACGGGCGGCTTCTGCCAGTACGATTATCGACCAGAGTTGATGTTCAACGATGGCGATGCGATGGAGTTTACTGAAGACGAAAGGATCAAGGGGTATGACCTTCATGGGCTGCCAATATATGCTCAAGCCCTTGCAGTTAGCGAAGGACATCGGAAATTGCCAGAAGCTAAGAAGCTGCGAGACGAAATGCTCATCTCAAACATTGTTCGGGTTCTTAGTCGTTACCAAGGCAAAGACTATATGCTCTTCGGCGAGGAGTTCTCGGACAATGGCAGAAAGTATATGATGGACCGGGGCTTTACCAAGGGGCCACATCTGAGCAAGCTGAATCACCAAATCTACGCGTTATGCCGCTTCCCTGGCTCCGACTTCACGAAGCGTATTGATGAACTAAGAGAGTAAGCCGCAGATTCTTGCAGGCGATGGGCAAGCAGGTATACTCGACCCATGAAACGAATGACTCTCCATGTTACCAGCCTGGTGATTCTGATCCTTAGTGGCTGGGCAGCTTACTACAGCTATTGCTATCACGAAGGCAATGCGAGTGCGAACCGCTCGGTGGACTTGCTCAACGAAGGCAAGCTGGATGAAGCAATCGTTGAGGCCAACAAGGCGATTAGACTCATCCCCGACGATGCTCTGGGTTACTTTGTCCGGGGCGCAGCACGCTTTCATCTCATCCAGCAAAAGCAATGTGATAATACCTTTGTCGAATGCAAGCAGGACCTCGAAAAGGCGCAGGCTGGTTCAAAAAACGAGGAAGTACGAATCAGGGCAGGACGGTTCTTGTCGCTGATTAAAGCCATCGAAGATCAGCAGTCCTTCTCCTAAACCTCGCTAGCCTTGGCTCGACGGCGACGATAGACAGCTATTCCAGTGCCTGCCAGGGTAGCTCCGACCAAGGCAATGCTGCTGGGTTCTGGTACAGAAGCCGAGATTGCCGAGAAGCTAAAGTCGTCGATTGAGAGTCCGTGATCGTTGCCAGGGTCATTGGTCTCTACGAAGCGAATCCACAGCGTATCACCAGCATTCCAGGTAGTAGTGAGGGTGCCACCCAAACCGCTTACAAAACCAGCGATGTTGCCATCGACAGCGGCTCCTGCTCCTGTGTTTACAAAGACTGGGCTAGTGAAATTGAAGCTTCCGCCTGCAGGAGTCCAGGTTGGGACGGTCGTGAAACTGGCACCGAAGCCATATTCAAGTACCATCGTTTGTGCATTCGGGGTCGTGGCCCCACCATCACGCCATTGTTCCCCGTTATAGTTGATGGTAATGGAACTCAGTGCTCCGCCGGTGCCGTTGGTCAAGCCCACAGCTATCCAGCCAGCGACAGAACCAGTTGCAGGACTGCCGAAATAGGCACCTCCTGAACCGATTCCGCCCAGTGAACGTTCTGAGGAAGTAGAAGAAGAACCGAAGCTATAGAAATTACCTGTGTTGCTGGAGCCGGTACCAGCGTTGTAGGTCGTGATGTCGGTACCAGGCGCAGGTTGACGATACAGGAACCATCCGGGGAGGGTGGTATTATTGGACCAGGCCTGGTTCGTGCCTGTTTGAATCAGAGTGTTGAAGTCCTGGGAATAAGTGCTTCCACTGATGGAATAGTTGACCTGGGCAGAGGCCATGGCTGGAAAGCACAGTGCGAGCGACCAAGCAAACTGGTTACGCATCGATACATCCCCACATTTGATATGCTCCGGATTGTAATCTCTCATCATTTGAATGCAACATCGAACTGCCCGTCAATCCGCAGCCAAGGTAGTGACATCGGGGAAAATTTGTGGCAGACTGGAAAGCATCCTCATTTCATCAGGAGTCTGTCATGAAGAAGATCATCGCGTTGCTCAGCGTGTCCACAGTTGCCTTGTTCCTGTGCTCTGGTAGCGGAGACCTGTCCGCTCAGGAGAAGAAGAAGCCAGCAACATACTCCAAGCCTGGAACCATCGAACTAGTCGAATCCAAGGATGGGAAGTTCCGTTTCTCAGTGCGGAACAGTGAGGGCAAGTATCTGGCAGGTTCACCTGTCGGCCATGAGACCGAGAAAGAAGCACGTGAGGCTGCAGAAGAACTGCGATCGGCCATCGCCAACGCCAAGTTTGTCAGCAAGAAGGCGGAAACCAAGAAGGACAAGGGCGATAAGTAATGCGGGATAGCGACCGCTTCCAGCTGCGATTTGGCCCGTATCGCACTCCACGGTATCGCAAAGGTCAGGTGGTGATCTGTTCTGCTCGTGGGCAGGTCACCATTGTGGGCACCAGCGATGGGAAAATGCCATGGCCGGTGGGAAAGACCCATCGGGCTAAATCGCTGGTGCTATATAAGGACCTGGAGCGAGCAGTACGTCGTGAGTCGGTCTTAGCCATTCAATATTGGTGGGGCGTTGGACCGATGGCGGTACGCAGATGGCGAACTGCCTTGGGCATCGTAGGGACAAACAACGAAGGGACCTCCGCTCTCCGGCGTGATCACTTTGCCGAACCGTGGGCAGAGATAGCAAGACGCAAGGCATGGAGCAAAGCCCGCGATCCGGTCCGTTGCGAGAAGATTGCCGCAAGTAAGCGAGGGAAGCCCAGGCCACCCCATGTGCTTGAAGCTATGCGGAAGGCGAGTGTGGGCAGAGTTGTTTCGCAGGAAACACGACGGAAGATGAGCGAAGCACATCGTAAGCCGAGGCAAACATGATTGATTGCTACTGCTGCGAGCGTCGCTTGGGTGTTGGCTTGCTACTCGATCCGTGCTCGTGTGATCCATGCTTCTGCACGGAGTGCTTGCTGTGCAGTCAGCATTGCCAGTGCATCGAGAGGGTATTCCCATTTGCAGTCAATGAAGAGTTCACCCAGGTTGAGAAAGTACAGCCTGCCTATCCAGACATAGACCCTGATGAGTTCTATCCTGATGCGGATACACCCAAGGTAGTGCCGGGATGAGAATCACGTTAGCGCCTACGCTAGAAGAACATATGGATGCCTTGCACCGAAATGGCTGGAGCACAGGCGATGTGGCCATTGACGGTGTCTGGGTGGTGTACTGCACGAAGGACGAGCATGTCATTCATGCCAGCCACGAGGACAGGACGAAGGCTTGGGCACTGGCGGAAGGGCAGGCGAGAATTGTCAGTTCAGTCCCCATCAGAAACAACTAGGCAGTGACGATTTTGACCATGCATAAGCCAGCCATCACCACGATCTCCTTAACCCCTGCGAAATTGTGTGCGGGAAGATTGTCCATCACCACCACATCGCCTGGCTGCAAGACAATCTCAAGAGTATCCGGACGTCACCAAGCTTCAGCAGTGTTCAGGGTACACACTGAAGGTACTACCTGAAGAATGTTGTTTGCAGTAGCCACAACTAACGCCTTAACCTGTTCAATAAGAGCTTCGGTTGCGTGATCTTCATGTACTTCCAAAACAAATTCATCTTCTGTGAATCCTAATAGCCGGTGCCCCCTAGTGACGAGCTGATATGCTACAGACATCATCACGTCGTCGTGAGTCATTAGAACTTCTTGGGTTCTCACCTGTGCAAGTGACTTGCTACGGAAGGTCAATCTTCCCGTTAGACTGGTAGAGCATATTGCAAGAAGTTCATCTGGATTGATATTTGGAAAATACTGAAGCAGTTTATTGAGTGGGTGTCCTGGTATGTCCTTATAATTCCGAAGAGTAGGTCCTGGATTCTCCGAGTATTTCGGATGTAACAAGAGCTTTCCTGCTTCCTCTTTTGACAATCTTAGTCTTGATAAGATTGTTTCAAAAGTGGAATCCTTCAGGAATGGAGTAAGGAAGCCTTTCAGGATTCGAGTTTCTAAGACTTGCAGCAACCTATTCCAGATTACATCAGGCAAGTGTAATTCTGTTGAATCTTGCTCCAGCTCTAAATTGCGACGCAGAATTTCAATAGGTAAATTCAAGCAGCAAGTTTTTAACATCATATCAGTAAGGTTACTCCACTGAATGCCTGTATCATTCTTAGAAGATATCCAGTGCTTGAACTGCCTAACAGCTTCGGAATAGAGATTGTTACGTGTAGTGGCATCCTCGGCAGGAAATGAATGATATTCGCAATAGAGAACTTGGCTGAGGTTGGTGTTGGCTGTTTTATCATCTTGCGATCCACGCAAAATGTCAAGGATGATCGACTCATACCGAAACTCATTGTCACTCAAATGCCTCTGCAAGCAAACCGCGATAAAGCAACGAAGTGTTAATTGGGGAATTCTACCAGCGAGGAAAATATGGCCTTGGCGTGGCACAAAAATTGGTGAGCGGAATGCGCGGTATGCCTGCAGATTCGGCTCACATGAATGTAAGAAAGGTGTGGTTTCGTAGTGAGGCGAAATTCGTTTAGATGGTTCTCTTAGCATTCGATTGAGTTCAGCTAAGCGATAAAGCTGTCGCCAGTGCCACAATTGTCGATCACATGCAGCCCAATATCCCCAGTTCTCTGGGTTGAGCGGTGGGTTTCCATTACTATCTAATGGAATGACTGGTTGATGCAGATGTGAATCGAATATAATGCTATGCTTGTGCCGCAGCCAATCCGAGAGTTTGTCCAAGTTGCGACTGATAGGTATTCCTTGGTCGTTGACATTAATTCTATGGTTACTCCACTCGAAAAAGTCACGTATCTCCTGGTGAGGAAATGTTATGACGGGATTCTGTTCTTTGATATTACTTTCCGATTCTGGCTTCACAATCTCAAATCGATTTAGTTCCAAACAGGTCCTTTGAAACTGCTGATCAACTTTCTCTTGCATGACCGAAATGCGGCGCGTGTCGATAGTAAAGCGATGCTGCCTTATACCAGCAAAGGCGATTTGTGCCTGTACAAGTGTGGTATGTCCTAAGAGACTTCTTGAATGAAATGGCATGTCGGTCCTCGCGAGTAGCCTCGTAGTAACTGTGCAGTCGGATTACTTGATACGAATAATCTTTGGTAGCCTCTGCCGGGAAAGCAAATCGTAGTTCTTGAAGGGAAGAACGGTGGTTGCGTCTTTGGCTAACAAATGGCTCAATGAATTGAGTCTTTTGAAGAGTCTAATAAAGAGGTAGAATCTATCAGGCACCATCAGATAAGCAATATTATTGTAATGAGCAATCTGCCTAGGAATTGGTCTGCCACGCATTTCATACGCTCGAATAACTTGATCACGAAGTAGCGGTACATCAATCCATCGCTCCTCTTCTACTAACTGCCATAACATTGCTCGTGAATGACGGTTTATGGATGATTTCAGTAGCAAGTCGAGCCGCCAAAAGATGCTAGCCACGTCAACGCTGAGAAAAACTGAATCGGCGTGCATGTTGACAAATTCTTCAAATTGTTCGGGAATCACGGAAACTACGCTAGTGTAATCAGAGGAGCCTGCAACAAGTTGGCCTGAAGTTGAATCAGGCAAAAGGACAATGGGACCGTCCGATAGCTTTTGACCTGCCCAAAGAGTTACTTCATTCGTAATAGACATAAACAGAAACGATTATTTAGGAATCCAAGAGAAACATGTGCAAGTTAGATTCTAATGAGTCCGGAGGAATAGTGTGATACTGGGGCTGCGTAATTACTGCCCCAGAATCACGATTCGTCATGCTCTTAACGCAGCTGGTTGTCCCAAGGAAAAAGCCCTGATGGCCGATTGTCGTTGCTGGGGAAACAGATGCCGATATCTCTTGCGCATGGCATCAGTCTGGTGCCCCATCCATTCATCGATAACACGTTGATCCACTCCTGCACCAGCCAGGTTGCTGGCAAAACTGTGTCGATACGTGTGGAATCCGATTTTGAACAGGTTTCGACGCCTATGCAGACACCATGTGGAACCTCTCATAGGTAGCCAGAATTGTCGGTTAGCTTCATAACCAGTTAAGGGTTCAAGACTATCGGGATCGGAAATGACAAATTGTCCAGTAGAGCGGAGTTTCTTCCAGGTAGAGAGGATCTCCTTCAGCTCGGGATGCAGATCAATCCGCCGCACAGTTTCGGTTTTACGTCGGGATTGTTTACGGCTGCGTGCATACAGAAACTCCTGGGAGAGATCGACGTCGATCCACTTCAATCGGATGACTTCGCCTCGGCGCATACCAGTGTAGGCTGGAATGGCATGTAAGAGATAACCACATGACCAGTCTGCCTCACTCTTCACCAACGTCAGGAGTTGAGCGATCTCATCGGGTTTCAGATACAAGCAGTTCCACAGATCGAACCGTTCTTCTTCAGTCAATCCGCCACGCTGCTGAATCAGGTCAATTTCATCGATGGTCCGAAACGGTGGCTGATCCACCCCACCTTTGATTGGCAGGAGTTTGATGGCAGGCGATTCTTTCAGATAGCCTTGCGTCGCAAGCCAATGAAAGAACTGACGGATAGTAATGCGTTCGCGTTCGGCAGTGTGGGGATGTCGTTCGGACAGCCTCTTTTTCAGGTACGCATCGAGATCACGGAAGGAAATCTTCTCGCAAGGCTTCTTTGCTAACTCCCCAAGGTGTTTTACAAGATGGCGTAAGTGGACTTTCTGGCTATAGAGGTAAGTTGCGGATAGCAGGTTCTGCTGACTAGCCAAGTAGTCCTGCATCAGGGTAGCTGTACTGATAAGTGGTTTACTTGGGACTCGTTGTGGTATGGGTTTATTCATCGTTCCACCACTGACGATGAAATCGCCCAGATCGATCTCGGCAGGCACGATCAACACGCCAATTTTCAAACGATAAATGGTTTGTTCAACAATGTTCTTGCCTGCCATCGCATCGACTGGACTGCTTGTTTTGAGTGATCGATTGAACTCAACACCTTGATAGCGGAAGCGGACGTGATAGAAGCCTTCGATGCAACGTATGTTGGCCATGGCGATGTTCCTTGTGGCTGGACACTTGGTCTAGTAAAACCACGCTGGGTACACCAAACGCGGTTTGCCACACGTTGAAACATCATTGCCCTATGAGGCAAATTGGAGGCAACGGCTCCATATTATAGCGTAATTGAGGCTGTCAAGAGCTGCCGATTTTTGTCGTAAGTCCTTACCAGTGCACGAGGAGGGATTTGAACCCACACACCTTGCGGTACTGGATCCTAAGTCCAGCGCGTCTGCCAGTTCCGCCACTCGTGCAATGACTTTGTTGTACGTCTTGCAGGACACCTGACAATCAGTCCGGGTTCATGCCGGTTCTATCGCCGTCCGATGCCGTAGTAAGTGAATCCCAACTGCTTCAGGGCAGCGGGGTCGTAGATGTTGCGACCATCGAATACTACCGGTTCCTTCAACATCTCCTTCACCAGATGGAAGTCTGGTGTGCGGAATTCCTGCCATTCGGTCACCACTACAAGAGCATCGGCTCCCTGCAACGCATCGTAACGGCGTTCGCAATAGGTGAGCTTGTCTCCATACTCGGCTTGCACATTGGGCATGCCTTCGGGATCGTGCACGCGCAACGTGACGCCGGCTGCAAGCATCTCGTCGATCAGGACCAGGGCAGGGGATTCACGAATATCGTCGGTACGCGGCTTGAAGGCCAAACCCCAGACAGCCAGGGTCTTGCCTTTCAGGCTTTCCTGATAATGTTTTTTGATCTTCGCAGGCAGCACCTTTTTTTGCAGGTTGTTCACCTCATCAACCGCTTCGATGAGTTTGGAGGAGACGTTCTTTTCGCGAGCCATGGCGATGAGAGCGTTGACATCCTTGGGAAAGCAACTGCCGCCGTAGCCGGGGCCGGGATGAAGGAACTGAAAGCCGATCCGCACATCGTGTCCAATGCCACGACGGACATCATTGATGTCGGCACCCATCCTGTCGCACAGCCCCGACATTTCGTTGATAAAGCTGATCTTCGTCGCCAACATGGCATTGGCGACATACTTGGTCATCTCAGCACTTTCAGGAGGCATCACGAGAAAGGGACGTTCGGTGCGGAGAAACGGAGCATATAATTCATGCAGCAGTTTCTGCGCTTTCTCGCTGCGGATACCAACCACCACACGATCAGGCTTCATGAAGTCATCAATGGCAGCGCCTTCTTTCAGGAACTCCGGATTGCTGGCGACTTCAAAGGGCTGGCGTGTCCGGGCTGCAATACGCTCAGTGAGCTTCTTGTTGGTGCCGACGGGAACGGTACTCTTGATGACAAGTAGTTTGTAGCTGGTCATGCGGTCAGCAATAGCATCGCCCACAGCCCAGAGAGCACTGAGGTCAGCGGATCCATCTTTGCCTTGCGGGGTACCGACACACAGGTAAACGACTTCCACCTTATCGATAGCATCTGCCAGGTTGGTGGTGAAGGTCAGGCGACCTTCCTTACGATTGCGCTGCACCATCTCCAGGAGCCCGGGCTCGTATATGGGCAGCTTGCCCGAATCGAGGATCTCGATTTTCCTGGGGTTGTTGTCGACACCAATAACCTGATTGCCACTCTCGGCAAAACAGGTGCCCGAGACGAGGCCAACATAACCAGTACCTACCACGGCCAAACGCATTGTGAGATGATCCTGATGAATATGAAGAGGTAGTGTGAGGATATGGTTTTGGTTCACCTCTGGGAATCATAAGCTATGATTCATCAGCTGTATGGAGAAGTTTGCCGATGTATCTTTTAGCCGAGGTGGATTGGTCGCAGAATCTCATATTAGGCTTGCTGGGCGGTGGCGGGCTGATTGTTGCCATTGTTCTGTTTCAATTCGTGCGCGCGATGTTTGCCAGCAAGGAAGATGCTAAACAGTTTGAAGACCAACAGGCCCTGTACCTGGGTTGTATGGTTCTCGGCATTGGTATGCTGATCGGCGGTATCTATCTGCGCAAGACGGACGTTGTCGCAGTGAATTCCAATGATCTGGCCAGCTATAAGGAGTTTGTTTCCAAAGATGGACGCTTCAAGGCTAAATTCCCTGCCAAGCCCAAGGAGCAGACTCAGCGTGCTCAGGGATTGACTATCATTACCTATACGTTTGAAGAGAAGGATGGGGTAATGGCTGTGGCTTATCTCGATTTTCCTGCCAGCGTGAGTCTGTCCCCCAAGAACATCAACAGCAGTTTCAACAATGGCCGTGATGCGATGCTGAGAACCATGGACGCCAAGCTGTTGAAAGAAGACAAGATCACACTGCAGGGGAAATATCCGGGGCGGGAGATCAAAGCTGAAGTTCCGAGCAAAGCATCTGAAATGTATACGAGCATGTATCTGGTCGATAAACGGTTGTACCAGGTTTTGATCATGGGCCGGGATGAATGGCTGAATTCCGATAAAGCACGCAAGTTTCTCAACTCCTTCGCTCTTCAGTAACGAATGGCAGTTACCCCGGGAAGGGGTAGTCTCTACACTGCTTCCATGCGATTCTGAACCAGTCTGACGAGTTGAGCATGCAGTCGCGGGCAGCACTACAAACGATACAGGAAAACCGCTGGCGAGCCTGGTTGAGTGAAGGTGTTTCTCCACTGCTCCAGCAGCACTGGGCTGCCCACGGGATTCATGTTCGAGACATCCAGTCACTCGATGATTTGCAGAAGTTGCCTTGCATCACCAAGGATGAGTGGATGCAGGATCAGTTGAAGCATCCGCCGTATGGCAGCAACTTGAGTCGGCCCATCAATTCGTATGTCCGGATGCACCAGACTTCAGGCACAACGACCGGTCAACCATTACGCTGGCTGGACACAGCTACCTCGTGGGATTGGATTCTGCACTGCTGGCAATGCATTTACGATGTAGTGGGAATTTCAGCGCAAGACCGGTTTTACTTTCCCTTTTCGTTTGGTCCATTCCTGGGTTTCTGGGCAGCGTTTGAAGGAGCAGCCAGGAGAGGCTGTCTGGTTTTACCTGGCGGTGGTGCGAGCACAGTGGCACGGCTTCGCTTCCTGCAGGAGAATCAGGCTACTGTACTCTGCAGCACGCCGACTTATGCACTACGGATGCTGGAAGTAGCCCGCGAAGAGAATGTGTCGCTGGAGAAATCAGCCATTCGCTTGCTCATTCTGGCTGGTGAGCCTGGCGCGAATATTGCCAGTACCCGCCAGATGATTGAAGAAGGCTGGGGAGCCCGGGTGATTGACCACTGGGGAATGACTGAAGTGGGCCCGATGGGGGTCGAATGCATCGAGAACCCGGGAGGGTTTCACTTCCTGGAAGAGGAGTGTATCGTTGAAGTGCTGGAGCCTGCCAGCAATACGCCAGTGAAGGATGGCGACGAAGGGGAACTGGTGATTACTACACTGGGGCGTGTTCATAGCCCGGTAGTACGTTATCGCACAGGCGATCGAGTAAGAATTGATCCACAGCCTTGTCCCTGTGGCCGAGTCTGGAAGAGGGCCCTGGGTGGAGTGGTAGGGCGGACCGACGACATGCTACTCGTGAAAGGAAATAACTTTTACCCGTCGATGATAGAGTCGATTGTGCGGGAACACTCAGCCATTCATGAATTCCAGATCGTAACGGATGCCCGTCGGCCTGGCGAATTGCAATTGAGATTGGAACTACGAGGCAACGCTTCAGCCGACCAGGTGAAACAGAAAGTATTGGAAGCGTTCAAAAACCGCTATCACTTCCGTCCGGAAATTGAGTTTGTCACCGGAGGCACTCTGCCACGGTCGGAAATGAAGTCGAGCCGGGTGGTGAGGTTGAAGTAGTCTACTGGTCAGGAAGCAAATCACGCGGTGAACGGGCCAGCCCAAAGTCGGCTTGGAATTCGAGCTTGAAGATTTGACTGAGCCCGAAGAGCGCGAAGGGCGCCAGAAGCCCCATCAGATGCAGCAACAGATAGAGCACGCCTGCAAACCAAGCCCAGGTGGATCGCCGCACCAGCCCGCTGAGCAGCATCAACGTGAGCAGGAAGATGGCTGCCGTCCACATAGCAATAAACATCGCAATACCCGCGATCATCTCCGCTGTTTCATGTGCAGTGCCGCCATAGACTACGATGAACCCGATGGCGATGAGAAACGCCATGAGCCAGGCACCTGCCATCACCTGGAATAGGGCGATGACCGATTCGGTACGCTGCGATCTGGCAGACAACTTGGCCTTTCTTGCATGAGCCATGGAAGCCAGTTTACCCTAAGATACTCCTCGTGGTGAAGAATTCTCCTAATCTCTGGAACCTGGTGCAGAGCCAACACTGGCTCGACCCGGATGAGTTGCTGGAAGCGATTGATCAGGAATCCCGCCTGGATAAGCTCGACTACCGTACCCGATTGCTGATTCGTGACGGCCTGCAGGCACTGGATGTCTATTGGGGCACGAGTCGACTGAATCGAGAAATAGCTCAGTGCAATGAACCTCGACTACGCGGCATCCTGCAGGAGACGTTTGAGAAGATCGGGTTCCCTTCCCTCCAGTATCGAGTAGTGAAGCCCATGGATTCAGCCTTCTTCGAGCGCATCTTCCGTAAGCTAGGTGACAAGCTCAGACACGCCGTCAGTATTCCCATCGGCGGTTCCACTTCCCTGCTCCTCCAAGGCATGCTTCGCCGTGTGACCGAGGATATTGATATTGTTGATGAAGTGCCTGTGGAACTGCGAGAGAATCATGCTCTCATGGACGAGTTGCAACGCACCTCCAAGATCACGATTGCCCACTTCCAGCGACACTATTTGCCAATACGCTGGGAGAACCGCGCGCACTGGTATGGCCAATACGGCAACCTGACTGTCAGCCTTGTGGATGCAACGGATATCTTTCTCAGTAAGCTCTTCTCCATCCGTGAGAAGGATATGCTGGACATGGAGATCCTCCTACCGCAATTGGACAGGCAAGTCATTCTTGAACGACTCAAGCACGATTGTACCATCCTGCTAGACAACGAAACCTACCGTGAACGTGCCACGAAGAACTGGTATATCCTCACCGGAGAGACCCTCGCACTATGACCACGCCGCGACTTCCTGAGATCGTCACCACGCCCCATGCCGCTCGCGAACAGCTTGATGCGCAGGTGCGGGCCGTAGTGAAGCACCACTTCAGCCCTGATACCGGCACACCCTTCTGGCTGGAAAAAGCCAAGAGCTACAAGTTCAACCCGCTGAAAGACGTGCAGGGCTGGGACGACATGCATCTCTTCGGCAACTTCGAAGACGAGTGGCTCCGTGGAGGCCCGCTCCAGCGCTGGATTCCCAGAGCCCTTGCCGGCAAACCCATCTATGTCTTCGAGACTGGTGGTACTACTGGCATTCCCAAGAGCCGTATCGTTTGTGACGATCATCGCATCGACTATGAAATGATGTCGCGGACTCTGCCTGACCAGTATTTCCCCAAGGGCAGCAACTGGCTGATGCTAGGACCCAGTGGCCCTCGCCGATTGCGACTGGCTATCGAGCATTTGGCCCAGCACCGTGGAGGCATCTGCTTCTGCGTGGATCTCGATCCACGGTGGGTGATCAAGCTCATCAAGAAAGGCAAGATGGACGAGATGCATGCCTACAAGGATCATGTTATCGACCAGGCCCTGACCATCCTGTCCGCTGGGCATGACATCAAATGCATGTTCACTACGCCTAAGCTTCTCGAAGCACTCGCGACGGCACTGGAGAAGAAGGGTTCATCCATCTCCCAGACAGGCATCACCGGCATCTTCTCCGGTGGCACCGAGTTCACGCCGGAGTTCACCCGTTTCGCTGTCGAAGAACTGCTCGACAACGGCAAAGTCTACATGACACCGACCTATGGCAATACTCTCATGGGCCTGGCCTGCTCCAAGCCGGTCGGCCCAAGCGATGGCTACAAGATCAGTTACTACGCCCCGCAGCCCCGTGCGGTGGCGGAAGTGGTGGACTTCGAGACCGAAAAGAAGGTAGTTGAATATGGCCAGGAAGGCCGGGTGCGCCTGACCACCCTGACGTATGAGTTCTTTGTGCCCCATTTCCTCGAACGGGATGAAGGCATGCGTGAGCCGCCGTATGAGAAGTATCCGTGGGACGGAGTCAGTGGCGTGAAGCCCTTCCGTGGGTTTGCCTCGACGACAACCGTCGGAGTTTACTAAGTCGTGCGGAATCTCGTCCCCTGTTTCTGACCGGGGACGCACAGCTTCACCGGCTCAGCCGGATGTATTGGTGCAATCAAGATACAATGGCCACAGGAACCCTCCCAGAGCCTCAATGACAGGCAATCCAGGGATGGAGGTCACTCGTCACAGAAGTAAGCTGGATCCCTCCACGGAGATGACTAATGATCTCGAATCTGGTTTGCATTCTGTGTCTGTCGTTCAATCAAGCCACGTCTCCTGTTCAAAAGGTCGAGTTGGTGCGTGACGACAAGGTCAGCGTCGAACTCCATTTGAAGCGAACCACCGACTTGAGTCAGCTTCAGTGGTACTGGTTGGAGATCAACAACCTGACGGACAAGACCTTCCGCATTGCCTTTCGCTTCGAGTTATCAGGACCCACTGCTCCGAATCAACCATCCTTGGGTCTGAGCACCAATCTGAACGATCTGTTTGGTGATGCTTGGGCGACTTCACGCGATAGGAGTCTGGAAAGACTCAAACCTGGAAAGTCCACCTATGGTTTGGAGCGATTCTCGCGGGAGACCCATCTCGCCAGGATGCCGGCGTTTCCTGGAGAACCTCTGATACTACCTCTCTCAGCACGTGTGGACTTTACCTATTGGATCAACGAGAAACGAGTCGACTTGCATTCTCCGAAGAGTATTGCCTTTGGCGTGAAGTGGACGGCACCCGATCAGGCTGGCACCGAGCGGTTGAAAAAGGAACTGTCAGGCTACTTTCACCAGTCAGAGCCGATGAATATTCGAGTAAGGCAGCGCTACTCCTACTTGCTCAGTCTCCCAGAACTGCGTGAGGATGCGTACGCGGTGGACCGTATTCTGGAAAGGTTGCAGCAGTCAGAGAATCCACCGGATACGTTGGTCAGGCATCTCGTGGTTCATCACCGCACTGACCCAAAGGTGATCGAGTTCTATCGCAAAAAGTTAGTGGCAGGTTCTCGTGATGCTTACTTTGCACTCGTGATCACACCGGACAATTCCCCGTCGCAACTCATGGCAGGTATCTGGGATCCATCCTATTGCCGCTTGCTTGCGGAGAACTTTGGAAACGGCAAGGATAAGACGGATGAATATATGAACAAGGTTCATGACCAGATGATCTATGGCTTGCTGGATCGGCATCGCAAGGAATGGCGCGACGATCAGGAAGTCACGTCTAAGCTGTTTGAGGCCATCAGGAAGAAGTACCCAGCACTTGATCGTCAGACATGGGAACGAGAAGGAGATGAATTGGCCTATGGCTTGATCTGGTTGGGGCGTACTTCGGATCCAGCAGCACTTCCTTATCTTGAACGTGGACTTGAACAGAAGACCAAACTCGAGCCTTTGAGGGCTTTCCCAGGTATTGCAAACCCATACAGTCAGCGGCCTAACTCCATCGAGGAATGTGCTGCATTGGGCTTGCACATATGGGCTGGTGAACGAGAACATAAGAATGACATGTTCACCCGGCTGATGGAACACGACGAAGCCATTAAGAAAGCCACTGAACTTCTCACCGCAGCCCGGAAATCCCTCGAGACACGCAAATAACAGGAACCCATCATGCTCCACATACCCGCCCTCCGTTGGGGTGAACCTTATAAGAGCCTCGATGCTGACAAGCTCATTCGCTTCGATACCGGTGAGCCGGTGGGCGAAATGAGCAAGGTCGTCGGCGGCATTGTCGAGCGTGACATTCGCCACGCCGCCCGTGCACGGCAGTTGCTTCGCGACATTCCGACTACTCAGCTGTTCGAGATCAGCAAGAAGGCAGCTGATCTGTATCTTCATGGCACGCTAGAAGTCGGTGGCGAGGCTCAGTCTCCCGACGAGTTCGTCCGTCAGCAGTCGGCCACCACCGGGCTGCCGTACAGTATGTGCCGTAACAACATGAAGAAAAACCACTTCGTGCTGGACAACATGGCTTCCATACTGGATGCCCTGACACGCGGGCTTAATCCGGAGATCCTGCGTGCGGGACATGGCATCGAAGCACGAGGCGTGCCGCTCTCGTACCAGGCCTACTCGCCGGTGCTGGGCATGGTACTGCCGAACAACTCGCCCGGCGTGCATGCCCTCTGGCTGCCGGTCATCCCCATGCAAGTGGGCCTCGTCATCAAACCCGGGTCAGCGGAGCCGTGGACACCCTACCGCATCGCCGCCGCGTACTACCAGGCCGGGCTGCCGAAGCAGACCATCAGCATCTACCCCGGCGGCCACGATGTGGGTGGAGCAGTGATGAACGTCTGTAAGCGAAGTCTGATCTTCGGAGGACAGACTACTGTCGATCAATATAAGACCAACCCCAACGTGCAGGTGCATGGCCCGGGCTGGAGCAAGGTCATCCTGGGTGAGGACGAAGCCGACAACTGGGAGAAGTATGTACAGGTGATTGCGGACAGCATCGCTCTTAACAGTGGTCGTAGTTGCATCAATGCTTCAGCTGTCTACACTCCCCGGCATGGCAGGAAGCTTGCCGAGGCACTGGCAGAGAAACTCGGGCCGATCAAGCCCTTATCGCCGGAAGACCCCAATGCAGCCCTGGCAGCGT
Source organism: Gemmatales bacterium (assembly GCA_046350055.1). Taxonomy (GTDB): domain Bacteria; phylum Planctomycetota; class Planctomycetia; order Gemmatales; family HRBIN36; genus JAEUIE01. The sequence goes on from JAXMBC010000001.1 coordinate 4,300,154, forward strand.
TCACCATGCCCAAACTGGCTGAAGCGGTGAATGCCGAGATTGACAATGAGTTGAAGACTCCGGGTGCTCATGACCTCACCGCCCGCTTCGGCTCGCGCCTGGAACTGCACGAACGGCATGCCTACCTGCGGCCCACGATTGTCTACTGCGAGTCGCCTGAGCATCCACTCACGAAGAAGGAATACCTCTTCCCCTTCGCCACGGTCGTAGAATGCCCGCAGGAACAGATGATCCAGAAGATCGGACCGACACTGGTGTGTACCGCATTGACGAAAAACCCTAAGTTCCAGCGTGAACTGCTTGATGCCGTACATATCGACCGACTCAACTTCGGCCCCATCCCCACGCTGCATCTCAATTGGTTACAACCTCATGAGGGCAACATTGTGGAATTCCTCTTCCGCAACCGTGCGCTGCAATATGCGGAGGGATCGCTGGCTATATAGTAGTGAGTAGCAAGTAGCTGGTAGCAAGTAAGCGATGTGGTTTTTCAACCGCGTTCGACGCTACGGTTTTCTTCTACTTGCTACTTGCCCCTGACTACTTGCTACTTCGTATGACCAACAATTATCAATTCGATTTTCAGCCACTTACCCGGGTTCTTTGCGGACCCGGGGTGCTCACGAAACTGGGGGAGACAGTCCGTGACCTGGGTGGCAAACGCATCCTGCTGGTGACGGACCCGGGCTTGGAAGACGCAGGCCATCCACAACGTGCGGAACAGATTCTGAAGCAGGCGGGTCTGGGAATTATCGTCTTTGATGGTGTGGAAGAGAACCCCACTACCAAGCACGTTGCTGCTGGCCTGCTGGTCGCCCAGCGGGAAAAGATCGATTTCATCGTCGCCATCGGTGGCGGTTCAGCCATGGACTGTGCGAAAGGAATCAACTTCCTGCTGACCAACGGTGGATCCATGAAGGATTATTGGGGAGTTGGCAAGGCTACCAAGCCGATGCTGCCTTCCGTGGGAATCCCCACCACGGCGGGCACTGGCAGTGAAGCTCAGTCGTTCGCTCTCATCTCCGATCCAGTCACTCACTTCAAGATGGCCTGCGGTGACAAGAAGGCAGCGTTCAAGGTGGCTTTCCTCGACCCGGAACTGACGCTGACGCAGCCGACCCGGGTGGCTGCACTCACGGCAATGGATGCGCTGACCCATTCGGTGGAGGCCCATGTTTCCACGAAAAGCTCACCTCTTTCCAAGACCTTTTCACGCGAAGCATGGCGGCTGCTGGAAGCCCATGTCGTCACTGCCTTGACGAAGCCCACGGATTTGGCGGCCCGGGCGGCGGTGCAATGGGGGGCATTCCTGGCTGGCCTGGCCATCGAAAATGCCATGCTCGGTGCTGCACACGCTCTGGCGAATCCGCTCACAGCTCATTACGGGCTGGTACATGGGCAAGCGGTGGGGCAACTGCTCCCTCACGTGGTGCGCTACAACGGTAGCGTCGTCAATGGCGACTATGCCGACCTGCTGCACGCAGCAAACATCCCCCAGGCGACTGGCAACGCCGCGGAGGCACTGGCACAGCGCATTCTCGAGATCGCTGAAGTGGCAGAGTTGCCGCGCAATCTTCACTCGCAAGGGGTGAGTGAAGGGATGCTCTCGGTACTGGCAGATGAAGCGGCCCAGCAGTGGACGAGCAAGTTCAATCCGAGACCGGTGGGGTACGCAGAGTTGTTGTCGCTCTATCGCTCGGCTCTATAGGCAGTTCAGAGTTCTTCGAAATATCATCGAGGTGAGTGGTCGAGCCTCCAGCCGAACCGCAGACCGCGCGATGGATTTGGTGCTTGTCACTGATAGTCGCCTGTGCCTGCGCAGCTGATGCAAAAAGCATTGTCAGCATCGCGGCAAACCAGACGAGACAATGCGTGAGCATCGACTTTCCCTTGGGTGCTGCCGGGGCGTTCGCAGCGGGGGTTGCCGTTTGCGGGTCACGATTCATTGTATCCAGCCGTTTGTAGCAGGCGGCTTCGTGGTCGCGAAGAGTGTTCCGGTAGAGGGACAGTAGAGACACTGGTGTTTTCTCGTCAGCCATCACCTTCGCTTCAAGTTGATCGAGCAGCGCCTGGCGTTTGTGATGGACCCAGTTCAGCTCCTGTTCCGGGGTCATGGAGGTGGTGTTCTGCGACATGGGTAACTCCAAAAAGGGTGGTTACCCTGGGGCGACTGTCGCATTTCGTGTCGCATGAAAACGTCGAAATGGGGCAAAACGTTCGGGAAAACGAAGAAATGAATTCGCAAAGGGTGTCACATATTCCCATGTGGATACCAGCCCGAAACATAAGCGATAGTGTGGCGTGTGAATGCCTTGCGCGATCCGGCCTCGCTGATGTATTGGGTTGAGTGGCCGAACTACCACAATGGCTTGATCGCCTCGAACGCTGCCTTTGCGGCATTGTCGGGATTGTCGATGTAGGGGTACAGCTCAATCGTCACCCAGCCAGTATACTTCACATCCTTCAAAGCCTGGAGGATGGGCTTGAAGTCAATCGCCCCTTGCCCCGGCACAAGGTGGTGGTGTACCCGCGTGGCGTCGATGTCTTCCAGATGCACATGCCGGATGTGTTTTGCGAGTTGGCGGATGGCGGTGGCGGGGTCATCCTTGACACAGTACATGTGGCCGATGTCGAAATTGAGGCCGATGCCGGGGTGGTTGAAAACCGAGGCGAAGCGTTCATACTGGGCAGCGGTTTCAATGAGCAGGCCCGGTTCGGGCTCCACCAGCAGGGGCACGCCGATGGATTGTGCATGATCAGCGACAGGGCGCAGGCTCTCGCAGAAGATGCCTAGTGCATCTTCCCAACTTTGTCCCGGTTCGAGAGGCCCGCCCGGTTCGGTGGTGATGCACGGGGCACCCAGTTCCTTTGCCATATCCAAGGCTCGGCGGGTGTGATCGATGCGTACCTGCCGATAGGGCTGGTACGGCTCGATCCACGACGGGTGCCAGTACTTCTGCCGATGATCGTTGATGGCGTTCATCATGAAGGCATTGACGTTGCTGATCTGCAAACCGTTGTCGTCAATATGCTTGCGAATGTCCCTCTTCTGTTCTGGCAACAGGTAGGCCGGCCAGGCATGGGGCACATCAGCCATGATCTCGATGCCGGCATAGCCTGCACCCTTGATGCGACGGCAAGCATCGGCAAAGGAGAAATTGAGGTAAGCGTTGGACGAGAAGGCGAGGTTCATAGGCAGAGCAGTGGGTTCAAGACGGTGGGTGGGTTATGTCATCTTATGAACTGCGTGCTTACTGCTTCGCATCCATGAACACCTTCTCGGCCCGGTACGAGCTGCGCACCATCGGACCGGAGAAGACTTCGAGAAACCCATATTCCAGTGCCCAGTCGCGGTACTTATCGAAATCAGCGGGGGGCACGTAGCGGGCGACAGGCAGGTGGTGTTGTGTGGGCCGGAGGTACTGGCCGAGGGTGAAGATATCCACCTTGGCCTCCCGAAGGTCCTGCATGGTCTCGCGGAGTTCCTCCTCCGTTTCGCCCAGCCCGAGCATGATGGAACTCTTGGTGAGCACCTCAGGCCGCTGCCGCTTGGCATGGGCGAGCACCGCCAGAGTCTGGTCGTAGGTGGCCCGGTGGTCGCGCACTGTTGGGGTGAGTCGTCGTACCGTCTCAATATTGTGGGCGAAGACGTCCACGCCGGAAGCCAGTACCGTCTCGATCGCTCCGAGGTCGCCTTGGAAGTCGGGGGTAAGGGTTTCCACTTTCACCCGTGGGTCGCGCTCCTTGATTTCGCGGACACACTGGGCGAAGTGGGCTGCGCCGCCATCGTCCAGATCATCGCGGTCGACCGAGGTCATCACCACGTAGTTCAGCCCCATCTGGCTGATAGCCACGCCAACGTGCTTGGGCTCATCGATATCGACCCAGCCTTGCGGATTGCCGGTATCCACCGCACAGAACTTGCACGACCGGGTACACACCCCACCGAGCACCATGATGGTCATGGTGCCGTGGCTCCAGCATTCGCCGATATTGGGGCAGTGGGCTTCCTGGCAGACGGTGTAGAGGCCCAACTCCTTACTCATCGCCTTGAGCCGTTCGTAGTTCGGCCCGGTAGGCAATGTCGCCCGCAGCCAGCTCGGCTTCCCACGATCCACCGGCTCCGGCCGCGTGGTGGCCACGCCATTGTCCACCACTTTGAGGGCAATGGTGCGACTGGTACGCTTGTCGAGGAGTTCGATGGTCTTGGTGGGCATTTCAACATTATAGCATTTAGCCCCCGGCTCTTTAAGCCGGGGGCTAAATAACTTAGTTGCCGCTGCGAACCATCACCACCAGCGTCAGTCCGTCCTTCTTCGGCCCGCTGAACTGCTTCACGACTTCGCCCAGTGACCCTGGCTTCCGCGTAGGCAAGTAATTCACCGCGACGGCCTTCACATCCTTCTGTGGTTTGCCAGACCAGATGCTCAACCCCAGCGAGCGGGCGATTTGGGGGTAGCCGGCGGCGTCGAGAGAGTAGAGGAGCAGGCTCTTGCAGGTGCCATCGGTGCGGTACTCGGGCACGTTCCAGTAGTCGGCTTGCTGCAGAGCAGACAGCCAGGTGCTGAGTTGCTCTGGAGTCAGGTTCTCCAGGTAGATCATCGTAGTGCCGAGGGTGTTCTTGGCTTGGCGGGTTTTGAGGTCTTCGTCGAGGGTGATCGGCAGTTTGGCCGTTTCGAGCAGTCGGCTCAAGGTGCGGCTGGGATTGCGGGTGGTGATGTCGAGCACAAAGGTGCCCTTCTTTACGATGCGGCTTTGCACGCTCATGAGCGAGAACTCGGTCGGGTTGATGTAGAGCGGCAGGGAGGACTCTACCGTCTTGAACGTGTGGCTTGTCTCCTTCACCGGGCTGGTCAGGATAGCAGCCTGGCTTTCGAGGAAGCGACCTTCGCGGATGGCATCGGCTTCGCTGAGCCAGACCACACTTCCTTCGAAACCATCAGACAGTTTTGACCACTGATCGAGGGCGGTCAGCGTCAGACTGTTGTAGAACGGCTCCACTTCGGCCCATTCCAGATGACGGCGAGGTGGAATGGGTGGAAGCATGCCGCTGGGCTGAGGCGGCGTATTGTTGCGAGCAATGGTGTTTGGGTTGAATGGAGCAGGGCTGTTGTTCTGAGGCTGACTGGTCAGATACCACCACACGCCGACACCTACCAGGGCTGCAGCAGCGATTGCGGCAGCGTAGCTATAGCGACGGGTCACGCGGCTCCTGAGTTGCTTCTTCTGCTGGTCCCGGAGAATGGTGCTGGTCAGCTGTGCAGGGCAGGGGATCTTCGGCAGTGTTTTCAGCTGGGTGGAGATGCCTCGCAGGCTATTGACGTAATCACGGGCAATCTCCGATTCACGCAACGCGGCCATGACGCGCTCGTACTCCGTGGGGCTTAGCTCACCATCCACGTAGGCGGATAACAGTTCCTGTAGACTCTCGGACAGCATGGCGGACTTCGAACTTTCCTTTCTGGCCTCCCCTTAGCAAGGGGAGCTTGGGAGGGGTTGCACTTTGCAATGCCTCCCCGTGATCCTGACCCCTCCAAAGGGCAAACTAACCTTGCTCCATCTTTTCCAGCACCGTTTTCAATTCCAGCCGGGCCCGGTGCAGGCGGCTTCGGACTGTACCTACTGGTACTTCCAGTACCTCAGCGATCTCCTCATACCTCATATCGTCTAGTTCCTTCATGACGATTACCAGGCGATGTTCATCAGAGAGAACCTTCAGTGCGCGGCGAACCATCTGGCAGTTTTCCTGCTGTTCGATGGCGGCGTGTGCTGCTTCTTCTTTGCTGTGCATGTCCCAGTCGCTGGCATCTTCCCGGTGCAGCGAGAGGGTCTGACGGGGCTTCTTCCGGCGGTGCAGGTCAATTGCATGGTTCATGGCGATGCGGTAGACCCACGTGTAAAAGCGCGAGTTGCCCTGGAAGGATTTGGCGTGGGCAAAGGCACTCAGGAAGGCATCCTGCAGTACATCCTGAGCATCTTCCCGACTATCGAGAAAACGGGTCAGGGCGTTAAAGAGACGATCCTGATAGCGATGCACCAGCACGCTGAACGCGTCCAGATTACCCCGCTGGAAGGCCAAAAGCAGTTGTTGTTCATCCGCTTCCAACCCCGTAGAAGTTGGACGGCCTGCGACGGCGGAAAGTTCCCGATTCTGGTTCTGCTGCTCGGCAGCCATCGTTCGTGAACTCTCCCGCTTCATGGCTGGATAGGTTGCTGACGACAAATCAGGGAAATCCCGGTAGTTCCGTAAACCACGCAGTTTGGCTGGTTCACCAGTTACGTTACCACTGTAACTCCCCTGTGCACAAGACGATTCTCCGGCACAGGGAGATGCAGCTATTATTGTACGCGGGTAAAGGGAACACAGCCTACGACCGGTAGAATTGGTAGCGAGTATGAGGAATTCGGCTTTTCAGACCCTGTTTTCATGCTATATCAGGGCGGTCTTGAGTTCGATGGGTCAATCATGACTCGCAGCATCAGCTATCTGCTTGTTTTCTCCTTCAGCTTCCCGCTGCTTGGCTGCACCATGTCTACCTCGATCACTGGCAAAGGGCAGACGAATGCTCTCAACGAGGAAGGAGTGGAATGCCTCAATCAGCATCAACTCACCAAAGCCCATGGCAAGTTCGTGGAAGCCTGGAAGCAGGATCCGACCAACGCTGACACGCTTTACAATCTGGCGAGCACCTATCACCGCCATGGACAGTTGCAGGAAGCGGAGCGATACTACCTGCAGGCACTGAAGACCAATCCGGACCATGCCTTGTGTCGGCACAATTACTACCAGTTGCTGGTAACTGAAGATCGCCTGTCGGAGGCTCAAGCAGATGCCAGCAAATGGGTGAAACAACGTCCCCAGTCAGCCATAGCCCTGACCCAGCTGGGTTGGCTCACCAGACTGCAGGGCGACTTGCCGACAGCGCAGAAGCAATTGGAAAAGTCTCTGGCTCTCGAGCCTGACAATACGGAAACGCTGCTCGAACTGGGCAAGCTCTATCAGGACTTGAATCTGAATGATCGGGCCAAAGGACTCTACACACGAGTCCTCCAAATAGATCCGCAGCAGAAAGAAGCGAGTAACTTGCTCGTGAGCATGCGGAAGTAGTTGCATCGCAGTCAATCTTTGCTATCGTGTGGGCATCATGCCTTTGTTCTCCCACCCTGGTAGCATCATGCATCGTCGCAGTTTCCTCACCTCCTCCATAGCATTGTTGGCCGGCAGTTCCCTGGCAGCCCGTTCTAAACCAGCTACGATCGGTCTGGGAATGCAGACCTATACCTTTCGCAACTTCAATCTCGAGCGAACGCTGCAATTCATGCAGAAGCTCGATCTCCATGAAGCGGAGTTCTTCAGCAAACATATCTCCCAGACCGCGACTGCTGAGCAGATTGCTGCTTTCCTGAAACTCTGCGGTAGTTACAACGTTAAGCCTGTCGCCTTCGGTGTGCAGCACTTTTCGAAGAAGCACGATGCGAACAGGAAATTCTTCGACTTTGGCAAAGCCCTTGGTATCCGTGTTTTCAGTGCTGATCCTGATCCCGACAGCTTTGACAGCCTCGACAAGCTTTGCGATGAGTACAAGATTGCTATCGCCATCCATCCACATGGGCCTTCCGGCGGAAAGATGCACCGCTGGTACTCTGCCGACATCATTATGAAGGCTGTCAAGGACCATCATCCCCTGATTGGTTCCTGTCTCGATACCGGTCACCTCATCCGTTCAGCCCAGATGGGCCATAACCTCGATCCTGCAACCGAAATCCGCATCATGGGCAAACGCAACTTCGGCCTTCACTTGAAAGACCACGACAACGCCCGGAAGACCGATGTCGTCTGCGGGAAGGGGGTGCTGGATGTGAAGTCGGTGTTCAAGGCACTTCGCGAAGTGGGCTTTGATTATTCCGTGAGTCTGGAGTACGAAGCCAGCCCCGACAATCCTTACGAAGAAGTTGCTGCCTGCGTGGCGGTGATGAAGAATGCCAATGCGTAATGCAATCTGTCTCCCTTCTCTATCGGGAATGGGCAAACCTCAACCCAGCCAACCTCTCCTTCAAGGTTCCATTTCATGTCACTGAATCGTCGTCAACTGCTTCGTACCGGCCTGGTTGCATTTACCGTTTCCTCTCTGCCAGCTTCCATGTATGCCCGTGTCGTAGGGGCTAACCAGAAACTAGGCATCGGCATCATTGGTGTTGGCGGCCAGGGTGGTTTCAGCCTGGGCAGCCTGGCGAAGATTGAAAACATCGTAGCATTGTGTGATGTCGACAGTAAGCGAGTAGAGAAAGAGCGAGCCACACACAAACAGGCAACGTTTACCCAGGACTACCGTGAAGTGGTGAGCCGCAAGGACATCGATGCTGTGGCGGTCTGCACCCCTGACCACACGCATGCACCCATTGCTATGGCAGCATTAAAGGCCAATAAGCACGTCTATTGCGAAAAGCCTTTGTGTCATACGGTATTTGAAGTGCTGGCCCTGATGAACGAAGCCAGGGAACGGAAACTCGTCACCCAGATGGGCACGCAGATTCACGCCGGCGACAACTACCGCCGGGTGGTGGAACTGGTGCGTTCCGGTGTGCTGGGCGAGATTACTGAAGTGCATACCTGGGTGGGTGGCGATTACGCCGCGGGAGACTTCCCCAAGGATACTCCCCCGATTCCTGCAGGACTCAATTACGATCTCTGGCTCGGGCCAGCTGAGGAGCAAGCCTATCATCCCAGCTTCCTGCCGTTCAATTGGCGGCGCTACTGGAAGTTTGGCACCGGCCGGTTTGGTGACATGGCCTGCCATCACATGGATCTGCCCACCTGGGCCCTGGGTTTAGGGATGCCACTTACCATTGAAGCAGAAGGTTCGCCTGTCCATGCTACCGGTTGTCCCAAGTGGGTCATTGCGCGGTATACCTATGCACGGCCCGGTGGCGGAACCCCGATCAGGGTAACCTGGTACGATGGCGGCAAGCGTCCGCCTCAATTCAAGGATGCCAGTTTCCCCAAATGGGGTGATGGCAACCTTTTCGTAGGCACGCAAAACATGCTTCTTGCTGACTATGGAAGGCTTCAGTTCGTTAAAGATGCTCCTCCCACACCTGTTACTCCAATCCCCAAGTCCATTGGTCATCACAAGGAATGGTGCCAGGCGATCAAGGGCGAAGGCCAACCGCTGTGTCGGTTCGACTACAGTGGCCCACTCTCCATCGCGGTGCAGCTTGGTACAGTGGCGTATCGCTCTGGCGAGAAGCTGGAGTGGGATGCGGACAAGAACTGGGTGAAGAATCCTTCGCCCAAGGTGGAAGCCTTGCTGAAGAAGAACTATCGTGCCGGGTGGAGTCTGTAGACCATGGCCATTCCCTACCCGCGACTCTTGCTTGGCCCTGGTCCCAGCGAGCCGCATCCCCTGGTACTTGCCGCCATGTCGCGTCCGGTGCTGGGCCATCTGGACCCCGACTTCCTGCAATGCCTGACCGACGTGCAAACGCTGTTGCGCAGCGTGCTGAAGACGAAGAACGAATGCACGTTCGCTGTCAGTGGCACGGGCATGGCAGGGATGGAGTGTGTTGTCGCCAACCTGATCGAGCCGGGCGAGAAGATGGTGGTATGCAGCGCAGGCTTCTTTGGCGACCGCATGGTGAATATCGCCCAGCGAGCCGGGGCAGCCGTACATGCGGTCAAGCAGGAGTGGGGCAAGACCTTCACACACGATGCCATCGAAGAAGCACTCAAGGAATATCGCCCCAAGGTGCTGGGTATCATTCAGGCTGAGACGACAACCGGTGCCTGGCAGAAACTCGAAGGGGTGGCTGAACTCTGCCATCGGCATGGGGCTCTGCTGGTCGTCGATGCGGTGACGAGCCTGGGAACTGTTGAAGTAGCTGTCGATGCATGGCAGATCGATGCTCTTTACAGCGGCTCACAGAAAGGTCTCGGCTGTCCGCCCGGGTTGGCCCCCGTGACCTTTAGTCCGCGCGCCATGGAAGCAATCAAACAACGCAAGACACCGGTGACCTCGTTCTACCTAGATGTCGTCGAGTTGATGAAGTACTGGGGCAACGAGCGAGGGTATCACCACACCGCGCCCATCGGCAATCTCTTTGCCCTGCGGGAAGGGCTGCAACAGGTTATACAGGAGGGACTGGCGGCACGGTGGGATCGTCATGCAAGGCATGCTGCGTCGCTTCGAGCTGGTCTGGCAGCGATGGGACTCAAGCTCTTTACCGATCCGGCATGTCAACTACCTGCTATCACCGTACTCCTGCTGCCAGATGGTCTGGACGATGTCACGCTGCGACGCAAACTGCTCAGCAACTATGGGATTGAAGTCGGCGGCGGACTGGGTACCATCAAGGGAAAAGCCTGGCGTATCGGTTTGATGGGGTATGGAAGCAGCAAGGCTAACGTGTTGACGTTGCTGGCAGCACTCGAAGAGATGTTCCGCGAGGCAGGTGTGAATGTGCCGCTAGGAGCTGGTGTGGCGGCGGCTGTCAGTTCTTGAGAGAACAACAATGTTGCGATGGGTGTTGGTTTGCCTGTTTATGATCGTGTATCAGCAGGGCTCTCTGTGTGGTCACGATCTGTGGCTAGTGCCGCCAGAAACTGTTAAGACAGGACAGAAGATCACGATCCTGGCTCATTCGGGTATGGAATTCCCGCTCAGTGAGCATGCACCTAACCCTGTGCGGTTCAAGAAACTGTATCTGATTGGGCCGGATGGCAAGAACGGGGAGTTAGCACCCGCCGGTACGGAAGACAAATCGGGATTGCTCACGTGTACTTTGTCGCAGCCAGGCATTCATATCCTCGCAGTGCAAACGGAGCCCAAGCTCATCACCCTGGAGGCTGCAGAATTCAACCACTACCTGGTGAGCGATGGCCTGCCTCATATTTACGAACTGCGACACAAAGAGAAGTCCCTCGATCAACCGGGGAAAGAGCGCTACTCCAAATCGCCCAAAGCTCTCGTGAGGGTGGAAGGTAGTAATCAAGGCGATGCTAGCCGCGTGATGGGGCTGACGTTGGAGATAGTCCCACTCTGCAATCCATTTACCTTGAAGCCTGGTGGTACACTGCCAGTGCAAGTCTACTACTTGGGCAAACCCCTGGCAGAGGCCCATCTTGGCTGGGATCACCCTGGCGATGGACCTGCTGCAACAGGCACAGTTCGTACGAATGCCGAAGGCAAAGCACTGATCCCTATATCACAAACAGGCCTGATGACTGTGCGGCTAACGCATATGACAAGGCCCAAGGCCAAGGACTATGAGTGGGAATCGTACTGGACAACGCTGACGTGGCGGGAAGAGGAGAAGTAGCGCTTATTTCCTGCGCAGCAGGAAGATGGTCAAATCATCATCGGTTTCGGCTTTGCCCGAGAAGGTTTCGAGACTGGCCTTGATGGCTCGTTCCCATGCTTCGCAATTAGAAGAGGTTGGCAGTTCCTGCATGACAGTCAGTAGACGGTCCAGGCCGAACATGTTTTGCCGGGTGCTGTCATAAGTTTCGGTGAGACCATCGGTGTAGAGAAGCAGTGTGTCGCGAGGCTCGAGTTTCACCGCTGTGTCAACAAAGCCTTGAGGCCCTACAACAAAGCCGAGCAGGCGACCGGCCGGTTGATTGACACGTTCAGCTTTGCCTTCATGTCTTCGCAACAGCACAGGCGGATGGCCGCCACCTGTCAGAACCACTTCACCAGTGTTGGTATCGATGACCCCCAGTACCATGGTCACGAAGAGTGAATGAGGATTATCCTGGGCCAGCATGTCATTGACCTGCTGAAGCGTCTCTGCCGGGCTGGAGCCATTCTGCAACATATGCCGTGACAGGGTGCGGATACCGCTCATCAGCATCGCAGCGGAGACGCCTTTGCCAGAGATGTCAGCGACAGCAAATCCCAGTTTGGAAGGGCCTACCATGAAGAAATCGTAGTAGTCGCCTGCCACTTCGCGAGCAGGGTACACCTCAGCATAGAGTTCCAGGCTGGCATTCAGTTCTTCGGGCAAGGAACGGGGCAGGAAGCCTTCCTGCACCTGGCGTGCCAGCGACAGGTCACGATCCATACGAGCTTTTTCCACCAGTTCCTGGTGAAGCGATGCATTTTCAATGACCACAGAGAAGAGTAGGGCAGTAGCAGCAAGCAGATGCAGGTCATCTTCCTTGAAGGGATTGTCGTTACCAAAACGATCAAGGATAACGACGCCCATCGGGCGGCCATCGTGAGCCTTGAAAGGTGCACAGACGAACGAGCGTACCCCCATGCTGGTCAGCGTCTGCGTAGCGTTGAATCGCTGATCATGAGAAGCATCTTCCGCGACGATGCCTACGCCTTCTTCCAGCACTCTGCGAATGACGACCCGGCTGAACTGTCGGGGGATATCCTGATCGGCATAGCGAGTACGAACTCCGCGTACTTCGGGCCGACCATGCTCATCAAGCAAAACAATCATTCCCCGATCAGCCTGTAAGAACAGGGTCAGCAGTCGTTCAAGCAATTGAGGCAGCAGGACCTTGAGGTCGAGTGTATGGGAGAGTTGCTGGGCGATTTCAAGAATCACCTGGAGTTTGCGCGAAGCATCGAGGCGAAACAGTTTGGAATTGCTGACCGCGGAAGGAATGCTGGCAGTGATCTTAATTGCCTGTTCGGAGGGCTCTTCCTGGTGCTGGAAGCAGATGGTGTATGGACCTATCTGGATGCGATCCTGTTCCTGCAAGGGCTGACGGCCTGAGACGCGAGTATTGTTCAGGAAGGTTCCGTTGCTACTGCCGAGGTCTTCGACGAAAAAGCCTTCGCCTTCGGTAAGGATACGGGCATGACGGCGGCTCACATCGCGTGCTTCCAGCCGTAAATCCGTATCTGCCTGCCGGCCAACAACACACTCACGCCCCCGCAGCTGAAATTGCTCGGTGTAACCGGTATCGTTAATGACGGTCAACACTGCCATGATGTGTCGAATCCTTTCTGCTGCCCGATAATAAAGGCTGGTTGCCCCGGTTTCAACCACTATTTCGATGAATCTCTGGTGAGATTGTCGATGGCAGCCGGTGGTTCATGGATACACTAGATATCGTCGGTGAGCGCAAACCCGTTCCAATTCCTGTCAGCCGCTCCCCCGTCCTTGCGTCGAAAGGTCACATCATGTTGCGCCTGACTGCTGGTCTTCTGTGCATGTTTATGTTTGCAGCTGACATGAGGGCCCAGTTTAACATTGATGAGTTGGCCAAGTCGCTGTTGCTGCAGCCGGTCAAAGGTAAGGCTGGCTCAGTCTTTATCCTGAACCGCGGGCTGTTGGACACTTTCGATACCCCAGTGACTGATTCGATGAACAGCCTGGCCAGAAGCCTGGGATTTGTCGATAGCGATGGTAAAGCCGATCCGATAGTTGTCACCATTCCCTGGAGTGCCGAGTGGCTGAGCACCGTCAGGAAACATCATCAGGAAGGCAAACTGAAAGGTGTGCAGTTCATCAATATCGGTTCCCCTGTCGCTGCGTTGCGAACCGTGATGGCTGACATGAAGCAGAAGCACCAGGAAAATCACAAGGGATTTCAAGAGTACCTCAAGGGACAGAAAGTCGATCTCCAGGCTGCGAAACTGGCCTCCATCGATGCTGCCCGTCTGACATGGGACGAAAGGCAGCCGGTATTGCATTATCTGACCCAACGGTTTGTCATTCAGCAGGCCATCGAGTACTTCCGTCAGCAGCAGCTGGAAGTCGTGCGACTCAGCCCGAACCTCAGCTTTGGTGGACCCTACGCAGGCGATTTTGAGCAAAACAGTGATGCCCTTGTGCTCGAAGCGTGGCGGCAAAAGGCGCTCATTCCCTGGGTAGCCGAGCGATCCTGGCAGTCGGGCGAATACAGCGCCCAATCACTTGGCTACTTTCTGGCCTTGGCGCGTTCCGCTGGAGCTAGGCAACCAGTCTTATGTGATTTGCACGTAGGGCAAGGCAACTACGCGACGGGAATCCGCCGATCGTTCTATGTAGCACTGGCCCATGGCGCTCAGCGCATCCGCTTTGTCGGCGCGATTCCTCCTGAACTCACGAAAGGCCATGACAGCCTGGGTATGACAAACCTTGATAACTGGAAGGTGATTCGAGAACTTTGTCACGAAGCCAGCGCACTTGATCCGGTGCTCAGCAATGTCAGACCCCGTTCATCCGATGTCGCCATCCTGGTGTCCCTGACACAATCGCTGTACGACCCCAGCGCCTGGGTGAGCGAAGAGTGCAAAGCCATCTTTCATGCAGCACGCATGAGTGGACACAATGTTTCGGTCTTTACCGAAGAAGATGTACAGGAAGGCAAACTCCAGAAACTGGCCACACTCATCCTTCTGGGCAGCCACGTTCAGCAGGAAACTGCCAAAGTGCTCAAGAACTGGGTGAGTAACGGTGCGACCATCGCGTGTGTCGGTGGGGTGGCTTACACCGAATATCATCAGTCCAATGCAGACATGCTGGAGTTGCAGGGGCTTACTGCTGCTACCTGGCAGCCTCTGGAAAAGCCCGGCCCGGTAAAAATTACCCTGGCTCAGGTCAAGCCGACTGATTCCATTCATTACAGTTACCTGCAACTGAAGTTTGACTACCCAGTGGTGTATGGCAAGCTGAAGACCACAGGTGACGACAAACAGAAGGAACGCAGTTTCGTCGTGGGCAAATACAACGATGGTTCCCCCGCTATCGTCAAGCACGAATACGCCCCTGACAAATTGGGGCACGTCTGGTGGTTTGGCTCGCCTCTCGGCAGCGGCTGGATCAAGAAGACTCTCACAGGCCGCAAGTGGCAGATGGGTGACAAAGCGGACAGCTACAATCATCAGATTCTATTCAAGTACCTCGAAGGCGATGCGGGTGATGTCGTACTCGCATCAACCGGTGATGCCAAGTGCGATGTGATTACCAATAACCTCTCTGTTGAGACGGTGTTGCTGGAAGGGGAGAAGCGCTTCGTGATGATTCCTATCAACTGGGCCAGCGAGCCGCAGGAAGTCTGGCTCACAGCGCAGTTCATTCCCAAAGGTATGGACAAGGCCCGCAGTCTGTCGCAAGGGTTGCTGAATACGATCCGGTTGGGAGTCACCTTGAACTTGCCGAAGAAGTACAAGGTTGACGTGGCGGATGTGATTGTTATTGAATAGGCAGCAGGTGAGCCTGTAAGCCGGGTTTTGTCCACTTCCGGGGAAGTGTGACGGTCATCTCTCTAGGCGGTCTATTGCTAGACCGCTCCAGCAGCCGACCCGAGAGTCAAGTGAACCGGACCGGTTCTTCTCTCTGCTTGGCCTTGCTTCCAGTGGGGTTTGCCGAGCCGACGAGTCACCTCGTCGCTGGTGCGCTCTTACCGCACCATTGCACCCTTACCCGGTGTGACCCGGGCGGTATCTTTCTGTTGCACTTTCCCTGATCTTGCGACCGGTGGGCGTTACCCACCACTGTGTCCTGTGAAGCCCGGACTTTCCTCTCGCCATTTCTGGCCAGCGACCGTCCGGCTCACCTGCTGTCCGTAATCATTGTATGGTGGAGGTGCGGCATGCATGCCGGGTTCGGACGGAAACCCCTGGAATTAGCCATATTCTGCTTGCCACTACTGCAATGATCAGAGAAAACACTAGGGACTCTCCGCGTCATACGATCAGGTTTGAGCGATGCATCGTCCCACGATTCTGTGTCTGTCCAGCTACTTCAAGGGCAATGCCTTTATCGAGCGTGCCAAAGCGGAAGGCTGCCATACCATTCTGCTCACGGTGGAACAGCGTCTGAGGGAGCCGTGGTCGCGTCATGCGCTGGACGAAGTGTTTGCCCTCAAGACTTTCGATGATCGCCGTGGAGTGATCAATTCCGTTGCGTACCTGATGAAGACGAGGAATATCGAACGCATAGTCGCACTTGATGATTTTGACATTGAGCTGGGTGCTGCACTACGGGAACATTTCCGCTTACCCGGTTTCTACGAATCCACAGCCCGGCATTTTCGCGATAAGCTGGCGATGCGCGACAAGGCGAGAGAGTTGGGCGTTCCTATTCCTGAGTTCATTGGTGCATTTAATCTGGATGCTATCCGCAGCTTCCTGGCCCGCGTCCCCGGTCCCTGGTTGCTCAAGCCAAGAAACAGTGCCAACGCCATTGGTATCCAGAAACTTCAGACAGCTGATGAGATGTTTCAGGCACTAGATAAACTCGGAGATGAACAGTCAAACCATCTCATTGAGCAAATGATCCCCGGCGAATTGTACCACGTCGATTCCATCGTCAGCCAGGGACATGTCCAGTTTGCTGAAGTCAACAAATATGCCCGTCCGCTCTTCGATGTGTATCACGGAGGCGGCATCTACATGACCAGGACATTGCAACGAGACAAAGGCCAAATATCGACAATACGGAAGCTCAATGAAGCCATTCTGCTGGGCTTCGGTTTGAATCAGGGGGTATCTCATACCGAGTACATGCACTCCCCTCGGGATAACCAGTTCTATCTGATAGAAACCAGTGCCAGGGTCGGTGGGGCTAATATCGCCGATATGGTGGAGGCGGCCACCGGGGTCAATCTCTGGTCGGAATGGGCCAAGGTGGAGATCGACCGGGATGTGCCTTACACGCCACCAGTGACAAAACAACTGCATGCAGGCACTGTGATTTCTCTGGCTCGACAGGAACAACCCGATATCAGCAGCTTTGTCGATCCCGAAATCACCTATCGAGTCAAAAAGAAGAACCACATAGGTTTCATTGTGGCTTCTGAACGATCGGAACGCGTGAGCGAACTGCTGAATCAATACAGTGAACGTATTGCCAAGGACTATCTGGCGGTGATGCCCGCTGCCACGAAGGCGACTGAGTAATCCATGAGCGACAGCTCACCCTCCATTCCCCGAAGAGACTTGCTGCTCAACACCCTTCTGGTGGAAGGTGGACTTGCCGGGCTGGCTATGGTTTTCGCCTGGTTCCTTGGACCGGAGCTGTGGATAGCATTGAAATGGTCGTGGGTTGATGTCGTTTGGGGGATCCTGGGGGCGATTCCACCGCTGGTGATTATCCTGCTGATTGATCGGTACCCGATCGGTCCGTTTCGTCACGTGGCAGATATCTCTGATCGTATCCTCAGGCCACTCCTGAAGAACTGCCGCTGGCCTGATTACTTCCTGCTGGCTACTCTGGCTGGGTTCTGCGAGGAACTGCTGTTTCGAGGCTGGTTGCAGCCCTATTTCGCATTATACCTGCCGTTATGGGCTAGCATTCTGATTGGTGGGTTTATCTTTGGCCTATGCCACCTGCTGACGCCAGCCTATTTCATCATCGCCTGGCTGATCAGCATCTACCTGGCCATGCTGCTGGTTTGGACAGACAACCTGCTCGTACCCATGGTAACGCACGGAGTCTATGATCTGATTGCGATCTTTGCAGTGATGAGTGGGGGTGTGGCAGAGCCGGTACTCACTAGTGAAGTGCTGGAAGAGGAAGGCCAAGATGAAATTGCAAATAGCCTATGATAGGCAAAGTTTGAACACGTGTGACAACATCGACTGCCTTCGGTTGCAAGCTCTCCTACAGTAAGCTTATGGAAGCATTGGTCGATCCACTTGCTGGATTTCACCCGGCGGTGGCAGAGTGGTTTTCGGAACATGTAGGTCAGCCGACACCACCCCAGGTGCTCGGCTGGCCCAGCATTGCCGCGGGGAAACATACGCTCATCCTGGCACCGACGGGATCGGGCAAAACGCTGGCTGCATTCCTGGCTTGTCTTGACCAACTATGGAAGGAACCACGCACCACCAAAGGCGTGCAGCTTCTCTACATCTCGCCACTTAAAGCGCTCAACAATGATATCTTCCGTAATCTGCATGTGCCATTGCTTGGCGTGCAACGACAGGCGGAACAGCGTGGAGAAAAGCTACCTGCCATATCAGTTGGATTGCGGACCGGCGATACACCGACAAACGAACGACAAAAGCAACTTCGCAAACCGCCTGATGTACTGATCACCACACCCGAATCCCTCAACCTCTTGTTGACCTCCAAAGGGCGGGAGATTCTCGGCACCGTGCGGTGGTGCATTATTGATGAAATCCATGTGCTGTGTCCCAACAAACGGGGCGTCTTTCTGGCGATGCTGCTGGAACGATTACAACACCTGACTGGTGATCCAGGATTCACTCGAATCGGCTTGTCCGCGACGCAACGTCCTTTGGACGAGGTGGCCCGCTATCTGGGTGGGTTGCGATACAGCAAAGAGACGGGGCTGGCCCCTCGGCCTGTGAACATAGTGGATGCGGGGCAGCGGAAGAAGCTGGATTTACAGGTGGTGAGCCCCGTTGAACGCTTCGGTCCACTGCCGGAGAAGAGCATCTGGCCTTCAATCTATCGCTATCTGCATCAGCAGATTCATGAACATCGTTCGACGATTATTTTCGCGAACAACCGCCGGGCTGTGGAACGGATCACGACAGCGATTAATGAAGTGGAAGAAGAGGCACTTGCCGGAAGCAATAGCGATCAGGATCAGGTTACTCAGTTGTACGCAAGTACCGACGGAAAGAAACCCCTCCCCCCCAGCCCCTCTCCCCAGGGGGGAGAGGAGAGACAGGCAGAAGGTAGTCCCTATCTAGTTCGTGCTCACCATGGTTCCGTGTCGCTCGAGATGCGACACCAAACTGAACAGATGCTCAAGGAAGGCAAACTAGCTGCTGTTGTCTCCACCGCATCCCTCGAACTTGGTATCGATATGGGAGCGGTTGATCTGGTGTGCCAGGTGGAATCCTCGGGAAATATCGCCCGTTCCCTGCAGCGGGTTGGCAGGGCAGGGCATCTCGTTGGCGGGCATTCTAAAGGCAGACTCATTCCCAAGACGCTGCCTGACCTTCTGGAGCAGGCAGCTCTGGCACGAGAGATGATCCGCGGGCACGTCGAGGAGTTGCACATTCCCACAGGCTGCCTGGACTTGCTTGCCCAGCAAGTGGTAGCGATGGTCTCGGTCGAAAGTTGGGCGGTACCGGAACTCTATGCTCTCTTCCGCCAGGCCTACCCCACCCGTGACCTGACTCCCGAGGCATTCGAGAGTGTGCTGGAGATGATTTCAGGTCGGTTCCCTGCAGAAGCATTCCAGGAGTTGCGAGCTCGCATCACCTGGGATCGAGTGCACAATCGCCTGCATCCGTTGCCAGGCAGCAAGCAACTGGCCCTGGTAAATGGTGGCACGATACCTGACACCGGACAGTATGCCGTCTACATCACCGGTACTAAAAACCGCATTGGTGAGCTTGATGAAGAGTTCGTCTTCGAGAGGCGTGTTGGCGATGTCTTTACACTGGGTACGAGTGCCTGGAGGATTGAATCGATCGAGACGGACAGGGTGACCGTCAGTCGTGCGGAAGGTATGCCGTCGACGATGCCGTTCTGGCGTGGTGAGAAGATTGGCCGCAGTTCAGACCTCGGCCGGGCGATGGGCGACCTGATCGCTGAGATGGTTGGGAAACTGGAATCGGATCAAACCCAGGTGCTACCCTGGCTCAAAGATGAATGCAAACTCGATGATAACGCTGCAGA
Organism: Gemmatales bacterium; assembly: GCA_046350055.1. Classification (GTDB taxonomy): domain Bacteria; phylum Planctomycetota; class Planctomycetia; order Gemmatales; family HRBIN36; genus JAEUIE01. Next base: position 4,319,696 of record JAXMBC010000001.1, read on the forward strand.
AAACCTGTTGCATTATCTGAAGAAGCAGATAGAGACTGCTGGTGTCGTCCCCAGTCATCGGCAGATCCTCTGCGAGGCATTCCGCGATGAAGTGGGCGACTGGCACCTGGCAATACTCTCCTCACTGGGCAGCCGGTTTCATCTGACACTGCGGTATGCACTCGAATCACTCTGGCGGGAGCAGTTTGGTTACCAGCCTTACTGTCTGCATCATGATGACGGTCTGCTGCTGCGACTAGTCGACCAGGGCGATCCGCCGCTGGAATTACTGAGGCAACTTGACCCGGCAACGGTGGAGAACCGGGTGCTGCAGGAGTTAGCTGACAGTGCGTTGTATGCCATTCGTTTTCGACACAATGCTGCCCGGGCCCTCATGCTGCCTGTCAGTTCGCCTCAGAAGCGGGCACCGCTCTGGCTGCAGCGGCTCAAGTCTCGCAACCTCCTGCAGATCGCCAGGCAGCATCCGCGTTTTCCTATCGTGATTGAAACATGTCGGGAATGCCTGCATGATCACCTGGACGTGGATGGAGTGATTCAGGTTCTGAACGATCTGCGAACTGGAAAGATACAATTGATGACTCGTCGTGCAGAGTCACCTTCCCCCTTTGCATCACAGTTGTTGTTCAGCTTTACCGCTGCCTTCATGTACGATTACGACAAGGTGGAACTGCGAGGTGAAGGGGCCAAGGCATCGATTGACAAAAGTCTGCTCGACCAGTTGATTTCGCCTGATGCATATAACCACCTTTTAGATCCGCGTGCGGTCGAACAGGTAGACAGGCGACTTCAAGGTGTGGGATTGTTGCCACGCACCGCAGAAGAATTATTCGAGTGGATCAGACGCCTTGGTGATGTCCGGATGGACGAGCTGGCAAACGAACTGCACGATTTTGCGGTTGCACTCCAGGAGCAGGGACGACTGATACTCTGGACTGTGCCATGTACACACGAGCAACGGTGGATTCTCGCTGAGATGACGGGACAATATCGGCTGCTAGCCGCTTTCTGCCAAGGGGAACCATCACCAGAAGCCGAGTCGGCAGCCCAGGAGGTATTGCAGCGCTATCTGCAGACACATGCGCTGGTGGGGGTAGAAGATGTACTCCAGAGGTATCCACTTCCTGAAACCTGGGTCAGGGACGCCTTGCGATCGTGGTCCAAGGCAGGTGCTGCGATTGCCCTCGAATCGTGGGGTGATACGCCAACGGTGTTTTATTCTTCCCCGGGGAACCTTGATCAAGTCCAGAAGGGCAGTCTGGCATTGCGACGGAAGGAGATTCCGACCGTGTCAGCGGCTGTCTTCGCCCACTTTGTGCAGCGCTGGCAAGGTAGGCACCCGTCTGCCAGTGTAGGAGGCACCGAGGGGCTTCGGGAAGCACTTGAGCGATTGCAAGGACTGTCGCTGCCTCGAGAATTGTGGGAGCAAACAATCTTGCCAGGCCGGGTACCGGGGTATCAGACCCGCTGGCTTGATGAGATGATCCTTTCAGGGGAGTGGTGCTGGGTCTGCAGGCCAAGTGGGGAACCAGTAACGAAGCTGGATTCGTTGTGTCAGCAGGTGATGTTCATCAGGCGAGATCAATTGCAAAACTTCCTGGCACCGTTAGAGACAACTCTACTGGCAGGGGAGCAGGCCCGTGTATTCGATGAACTCCAGCGACGAGGAGCAATGTTTCTGGTAGACCTCGCCCATTCTGTCAATCTCAGTCCCCATCAGGTCAAACAGGCATTGTGGATGCTGGCTGATCGCGGGTTGGTAAGCAATGACCGCTTTGATGTCCTCAGGCGTCTCGATGCAGAGATCGAAGCAATCAACGAGCAGCCGAACCGGGTCAACTTGCGAGCGATGCGTCGGCAACGCGTTCAATTGCCTGAAGGACGTTGGTCCTTGCTCCCCTGGGGGCAACCAGATCCGGAAAAGCGGGCCATTTTTCAGGTGCAACTGCTCCTCGAACGCTACGGCATTGTCAGTAAAGATCTGGCAGCCCAGGATGATAGCCTGTTTCCCTGGCGGGTGATGTACGAGGTCTTGAGCCGGTTGGAACTCAGCGGTGAAGTGAGGCGGGGTTACTTTGTCGATGGTCTGCAGGGTGCTCAGTTCGCTCTGCCTGAAGCTGTGGAGCAACTGGCAGCGATTCAGAAGTTGCCATTGGCCCAGGAACCAGCGGTGCTGCTGCATGCCTATGACCCGGCGAACCTCTATGGAACCAGCGCACCCCTGGGTTGGCCACTCGCTCCCAGGATCATTAGTGAGAATGAACAGGAAGCATCAGCCCCTAATTGGTCGCGAAGGTCCAGCAATTGGCTCATTACCATCGCTGGTCATGTGGTTCTAGCCCTCGAAAGTGGGGGGAAATCCATCTGGACCAACTCATCTTCGACTGAGGAAGTAATCTACCATGCCCTGCAAACCCTTCCAGACTTACTCAAAAGCGGGCATGGTACTGATCTGCGAGCTAAGCTGATAGTGGAGGAATGGAATGGTTCCCCCGTCACCAGTTCACCGGCACGCCGATTCCTGGAAGCGATTGGCTTTGTGAACGACTATCACTCACTGTGTTTGTATGCGGCATGGTCGTAGCAATTGTGAAAACGACGTTTCAGAATCCTGTAACTCCGCTTCAACTCTTGCCGTAGCTTGTGTATGATGCCTATATCCCCGCCAGTATTATGCCAGACAGGATGCGACGATGTACGACGGACTTCCCGACGATTACAACGAACAGCTGCAGTTGGTCGGTCAGGAATTGATGAATGGTTCACTTGATAAAGTCGGTGCAGTAATTCGCCTGGTGCGAGCTGGCTGGGCTCATGAAGAAGCAGATGCCGTCGTGGCGGAAATTGTCGAGCAGGTGGAGACCACCAGGAAACTGCTCCGGGATGCTGCCCGGGTCCTCGACGATTCCCCGTCGGGGCAGGCTCGAGCTTCAGCCCGGCTGCGTGAAGCAGGTATGTCTGCGTTCGATGCTGATCAACTGGTGCAACAACTGAATCAGCAGCGGCATGTGGCTGTAGGTCGGGTGCGGGATGTGCTTCGCGCCATTCGGCAGGGAAAGCTCGGCAGACTGCAGGCTGCAGAGCAACTGACTCATCGGGGCATGGAATCCCATCTGTCTTCCACCATCATCGATGTGTACACCGACAGCGCGACCCATTGGTCCCTCGAGTGGCTGCGGCTGTCAATTGTTCTGACGGTCGGCGCAATCCTGACTTCTACCGCGGTTGGCTATTTCCTCTGGTCCGAAATGGCTTCGTGGCTTGGTGTGGCTGTAGCTGTCTTTCTAGCTATTCCCATTGTGGTACTGGGCTGGTCCATCTCCAATTTCCGTTTTTGGCGTGACTGGTCCATGATTCACGAAGGACAGCGTGAATGCCCTCGCAATTGCAGCCCCATGGTCATGCTCAGCCAGGGCAAAGGTCGTCATTCCACCATACTGACAGCCATGGAGTGGGGATTGGGCCGCGAAACAGCTACGGAACTGGTTCGCCGCCGGGCGGATCTCAATGTCAAAGTCTATATGTGGATTACCCTCAGTGGCGCGTTATTTATCACATTAGCGTTGAGCAGTGCCATCCTCAGCCTTTTCAAAGTGCCTGGAGAATTTCTCTCCATGGGCATCGTCGACAGCATCATGGCTGCTGTGGGAGGCATCCTCGCTTACCGTGGCATCGCAGGCTGGCAATGCTTCGCAAAGAAATAGCTAGCGACCTAGGTGCTTGAGCATCATTATCGCTACAACTATCGCCAGACCTAAGGCCAGTGGCGTCAACACTCGTTTACTGATCTCTGCCGGTTTCGATTCAGTTAGTTGTGAACACATCAGTACCACGGCTGCCACCAGCGATGCAGTACGGCCCGCGGCGGAACCAATACAACACACCACCCCTACATCCACCGGGCTGACCCCCTGGGCCATGGCCACGTCAGCCAGCAGGGGATACAGCCCCTGTGTTGCGCCGATTCCAGAGCCACTAAGGAACGCCAACAGCGCAGGTAATAGGGCAGCCAGTGGTATCAGCAATGCTGGCCAGGCTTCTGCCAGATGACCGATGACCAGCGTGATCCCCGGGAGTTTGATACCTTGGCTGAAACACTTGGCTATGATGATGAGCGAGATGATGTGAATGTATCCATAGCCCGCTCCATCAAAGAAGTGCCTGGCGACACTGCCAGTCTGACGGGGACATGCCAGGCAGGCGACCATGCAACCGATGAGCATGGAAAGCCCGATCAGTCGGGAACTATATAGTCCCGGTGCATCTTTCTCGCCCAGCAGCCAGTGCTTCGGCCAGGAGAGCCATTCCAGCGGTGGCCCCAGCACTAACAGCAGCAGAATAGGAACCAGTGGCACTATCGCTTGCAACCAGTTGATCGAAACTGCTGCGAGTTCTACTTCGTCCTTCTGGAGTAATTCATGACGTCGCAGCCAAAGAAAGATCAGCACCGCCACAGCCAGGTGAACAAAGAGGACCTTGGCCACTTCATCTCGAATAACAGGACGTGTGAGTGAAAGTCGATCGGCCACGGTTCCCAGTTCCGGGGCTCCAGGGTTCAGGAGTTCCCCGCCGATGGAAGACCCAAGCACCAGGGCCGAGCCGATCACTACTCCCCGCAAACCTAGTGAGCGGAGAAGGGGGATCAGCACGGTACCCACTGCCAGTGAGGTGCTGGTCTGACTGATAATGGTGATGTTGACCATAAAACCGATGAGGATAGTACCTGGGACAGCCAGAAAGCGTGCCGAGAGAAGTGGCCGGCTCAGCGCCTTGACCAGTTCCTGATCACACCCGAACGCTTTGATCACGTAGGCGAAGCCCATGGCTGAGCAGATGGGGATTACTGAAGTGGCATCAGCCATGCCCTGGAAGATCGTGATGATAATCTTCTCTGTCTGCTGCGAGAGTGCTGCCAGCGCAAACGAAGCAACCAACAATGTGAGACGGACTTCTGCCCCCTTTGCCAGAGCAAACAGGACAACGGCCAGAATGCTCAAACCCGCCAACGCTGTCCAGGTCATGCAGGTAACACCTTGAAGCAGTTGCAGTGCTCTAGCAGCACTGAGGCACGCAAATACACGTGCTCCAAACAACAAACTCAGTACTTAGGACTTGGTGCTCTGAAAATGGGCATGCAGCGCCGCTTCCTGATGGAAGAAGTCGTGGTCGTCTACACCCATAGGGCCTTTGAAATATGGAGCGAGGTAGGTAAGCACACCGGTTTCACCTCGACGCTGGGCTAGCAGCGTCAGGCGAGCAAGGTCGATCACCAGTGGTGCAGCCAGGATGGAATCGCAGCCCTGCCAGATCAGCTGCATGATCATCTTCACACCCAGAAAGCCGGAGAAGTGGATGTGGTTCCAGGCGGTTTTCCAGTCATCCAGGCTTTCAATGTACTCGATAGAGACGTGGGTCTGGGGCTTGTAACCCACCACCGAGCTGATGATCTTGTCCTTGGTTTTGACTTTCGATTCCTTATTGCGTGGGTCGTTCAGCACCAGCCCATCGCGATTGCCGAAGATGTTGTGCCCGACCCAGGAATGGATCTTGAGGTTGCGAGCCAGGAACATAGGGGCAATAGCAGACTTCAGCAGTGTCTCGCCTGTCTTGCCATCCTGCCCTGCGACGATGCCATTGTGCTGCTTCATCAGTTCATGAAAAGCAGGGAACTGAGCACCAAGCGATGGAGTGAAGTTCACATAGGGCATACCCGATTCGATGGCTGCCCAGGCGTAGAGGCTGCTGGCGGGCAGTGGGCTGGGCTCGCTCTTGTTCTGCCAGGCTTGCTGCAGCTTGGCCAGTGAACTGTGGACTTCTCCCAGCGGTGTAGGCGGCTCGGTGGACGTAACATTCACCACCACTACCTGGCTGAGCTGATGCTTCATCTGAAACAGTGCCAGGTCTTGCTTGATGCGGGCGATGGCTTCGCCGGGTGTTTCTTTCAGAGGCACTTCATCCCAGTCGCAAAGCTTCTGAATCGTCTCGCCAGTATTGATCAGGGTGCCGGGGCGAATGTTCTCAGCAAGTTCCTCGAGCTTCTCACCACAGGCTTCAGCTAACTCCTGGCTGAAGATTCCGCTTCGCTGCTGAAACTCTGTCACGGTCTCGTTGAAGCGGCCCTCGCGGATCTCATGCCCACCCACAACGATGTTTGCATACTCATCGAGAGGCAGTTGATTCAGTGGTGGCCGGGCAGTGGTTAATCCTGTCTCGTCCATCAGGCCCAGTTGCAGGGCAGTCAGGCCCAGCGTCACGCATGTGCCCACGCCACCACAGGCGCCGACCAGCCAGAGACCAACACGAGGGGTAGGGGATGCAGCCATGATGTTCCGTGGGGTGTGGTTCAGAATGACAACTAACGAATGACGCCCAGTTCCTTGCCGACGCTGATAAACGCGGCCAGTGCCTGGTCGAGGTGGGACTGCTCATGAGCAGCGGAAAGTTGCATGCGGATACGGGCCTGCCCCATGGGCACCACGGGGTAACTGAAGCCGATCACATAGATATCCAGCTTGAGTAATTTATCCGCCATGGTACTCGCCAGCTTGGCATCACCGAGCATGACAGGAATGATGGGGTGGTTACCGGGCTTCAGCTGAAACCCGGCATGGGTCAAGCCTTCCCGCATGAAGCGGGCATTGTGCTGGAGTTTCTTCCGCAATGCTGCCCCGGAATCGATAAGCTCCAGTGCCTTCATCGATGCAAAGCATACGCTTGGTGGCATGGCATTGCTGAAGAGGTAAGGCCTGGATCGCTGTCGGAGCGTTTCGACCCAGGGGGCAAACGAGGTAGTAAATCCGCCAACGCCACCGCTTAGTGTCTTGCCCAGGGTGCTGGTTATGACATCGATGCGATTCATCACGCCGAAGACTTCAGGTGTGCCACGCCCGGTTTCACCGAGGAAGCCACTCGCATGGCATTCATCGACCATGACGACAGCTTTATACTTGTCTGCCAGTTCGCAAATCTGGTCAAGCTTGGCCAGATCACCGTCCATGGAAAAGACACCATCAGTGGCAATCATACGGAATCGAAGATTCTGTGTTGCCTTCAGTGCGGCTTCCAGTTCTGTCATGTCGCTGTGCTTGTAACGGTGCCGCTGTGCCTTACATAGACGTATGCCATCGATGATGCTGGCATGGTTCAACTCGTCACTGATGATGGCATCCTGATCGCTCAACACGGTTTCAAACAGCCCGCCATTGGCATCGAAGCAGGAGTTGTACGTGATCGAGTCTTCCTTCTGGAAGAATTGAGCGATCTTCTTTTCGAGCAGTTTATGCGGGGCAGCAGTGCCACAGATGAAGCGAACGCTGGCCATACCGAAACCGAACTTATCGAGACCGGCATGTGCAGCCTTCACGATCTCAGGATGATTGGCCAGGCCGAGGTAATTGTTGGCACACAGGTTTATTACTGTTTTGCCAGCTACATTGATGTCTGCTCCCTGTGCACTTTCTATGACCCGTTCGCTTTTGAACGTGCCCGCGGCTCGAATCTCTTCGAGCTGTTTGGCCAGGTGGTGTGTCAGGGCGATGTCACTCATGACGTTGCTCGTTTCACGATGTTAGGCAACAGGTATTCGCTGAAGGCACGTTCGAAATCATACTTCGGCGCAAAGCCCCAGTCTCTGCGGGCCGGTGCGTCATCCACATCCGCAGGCCATGAATCGACAATGGTTTGTCGGCGGACATCAGGCTTGAAGGTAATGGACGCTTCGGGAAACGCCTTCAGCACTCGCTGATGCAACTCTTCTGCCGATGGATTGAAGCCTGCCAGGTTATAGACCGGCTGGGTCAACTTCTTGCCATCCACTTCCGCCAGCTGCAGAATGGCGTCCACGCCATCAGGCATGGCCAGGAAAGGGATACGGGCATCGGGACGTACGAAGCAGGCGTAAGGCTTGTTGCCTGCTGCAGCGTGGATCATCTCGGGAGCGAAGTCGCTTGTGCCTCCAGTAGGCAAAGTGTGGGCACTGATCAGCCCGGGGAAACGAATGCCACGGAAGTCGACCAGGCCGCGCGATTCCTGGGCGTCCAACTGACGGTAGAACTTCTGATAGTAGTTGCCAAGCTTTTCGCAGTAGAGCTTGTTAATGCCGTACATCGTGCGTGGTTCACACCACTGGTCCTCTTTGACCTTTCCAGCCCTGGTCTTGTCTTCGAGATTACTGAAACCGTACACAGCAATGCTGCTGGGATAAATGAATCGGGTTGGTTTGCCCTGCTGGCGTGCTTCGCTCACTGCCAGTTCCAGCAGGTTCAGCGTACCATCGACATTCACCAGATGGGCGAGGCGGGGCATCCGTTCAGACTTGGTAGAAAGAAGTGCCGCCAGGTGAATGATGATGTCGAAATCGTAATTGGCACCCAGGTTTTCCACTACGGAGTTGTCGGTGATGTCTCCGACAATGCTGCGATAGCACTTCTTGCGTAACGATTCATCGGGCGAGTTTAGATCAAGGGCGACAATCCGGGTGCCATTGACATCCGCCAGCCGACTGATGAGGCCATGGCCAATCTCGCCATTGGCCCCTGTGATGAGCACCGTTCGCATGAATCGTTTCCGTTGAATGGAACCTGACGCTGATATCTACTATTTAGGAGTTGACTCCAAATAGGCGAATAGATCGGCGATTTCCTGCAGTGTCAATTCATCAATCAGCTTCTCCGGCATGGGCGAAACGGTCGAAGCGACCTGGGATTCAATATCAGCCTTCTTCAGCGTTACCTTTGTGCCATCGGTTTGCAGTACTGTCACGCTGTCGCCCTGGGGGGCGGCCAGGCCAGTAATGGTTTGACCATTGTTTGTCACCAGGACCGTACCACGGTACTGGTCGCTGATGGTCTTGGAAGGATCAAGAATTGCTTCCAGCGTATCTGCTCGCTGGAATCTGCTCTTGAGGGTAGTGAGGTCTGGTCCCAACCCTTCACCTTCGCTGCCGAACTTGTGGCACTTGATGCAGTTGGCCTTGGCGAAGACTGCCTTACCACGAGTAATGTCGCCAGTCTTGTACTGCGGATCGCTTTCCAGCTTCTGTCGCAGTTCGGCCAGCTTCCACTTGGATGTAGCTGTGATGGCAGCGACATTTGGAAGTGGCGTTGCTTTGGGGAATTGCTGACCGTACCAGCGTGACCATCCAGTCAACTCTGCAGTCAGATCATTTCCTTCAGCAGAAAACCGCTGGTCTTTCCACTTCTGAAGCAGTTTGACTGCCAGCAGGCGATCTTTCTCAGCAAGGCGTCCCACACCCAGCAATACTCGATGATACGGTTCGGGATCATCTTTCACTGGTGCATATTTCGTCTTGAGCAAGGCGTTGATGGAGTCCTTCATTACCAGTGGAGATGTTGTCTTGAGGGCAGCAAGATAATACTTGCTGTTCTCGAGACTAGGCGCCTTGACCAGTGCTCGTACCACTTGATCAGTCAACTCGGGCTGCTGATCAACCAGTTGCCGCAGGGCTTGCTGTACGCTGGGTTCTTTCACATCACGGCCCAGCGATTCAATGATCGAATCCCGCAGAGATGCCGTGGTTGCTCCGGTTTTCAGCTTCTGCACCATGGCTACCAGATCGGCTGGCTTGTACGCCAGTGACTTGTCCTTCAGCAGTATTCCACAAGTAAAAGGATACTGTTCGACTTCCGCGAGGAAGCTGAGCTTTTCCTCCTTGCTGAGGTTGGTAGCCCATTCCTGGAACATGTTCTCCATAAACGGGGTAAAGCTATGTCCACCAGTCCAGGTTCGTGTCTGCTCAAACCACTTGACCATCTGTTGCTTGTGTTGGCTTGTCCAGCCACTGTTCAGCAGGCGCGTGCAGTAGAAGTAATGGATCTGTTGCTGGCGGTCGCTGGTCTTCTGCATGACATCGAGAATCTTGCCAGGAATGGGAAGCGCAGACCATGCACTGCGATGAGCATGCACGAGAAGGATAGTCAGTTCACGATTGACTCTGTCATCACTGCTGGGGAATCGGCTATACCAGTTGTCGATGGCTTTCTGCACCTCGGGATTTTTGCCATCCAGGTCGCCATGGATACAAACGAGCTGCCAGGTTCGCAACTGTTGTAATTGCGTGGCCGCATCGCTGGCAGGCTGCATTCGACTCAGACGGTCGAGCACCTGCTCCTTGTATGGGGCAAGTTGATGGATCTTACACATCGCAACAATGGCTTCCATGGATTGCAAATCGCTGAGCTTGCTCAGCTTGCTGATCCAATCTTTCGGATCCAATCGTTGCAGCACCAGGCGTGCTGCAGTCCGTAAATAGGCATCCTGCGTGTCGAGTAAAGGGAATAGATCATCTGCGGCGACAGTCATGTTTTCTCGAATGATGGCTTCGCAGGCGAGCCTCTGTTTGCGAGCATCACCACTTTTCAGATCATTCGTCGCCAGCGATGATGCAGCCGTCTTCCAGCTACGACCTTCACTCCATGCTGCCAGCGGTTGAATGCGCTTGGCATCAGTGAACTCTCGCGTTAATGGTCCTGTGTAACGGACGCGATAGACGCCTCCCGCTGAGCCTCGGCCGCCCAGCGTAAAGTAGATGCATCCATCGGGGCCGACTTCAAGGTCAGTCACATTCAGAGGCGAGCCGATGCAGAATTTCTCTGCCTCTCCCTTGAACGTTGCCCCATCGGGTTTGGTGTGCACAGCCCAGATAACGCCAATGGACCAGTCGGCCAGGAAAATCGCTCCGCGATACTTCTGAGGAAATTTGACATGTTCATAGACAGCTACGCCGCAGGGTGATCCGCGACCAGTTTCCACCATGGGAGGCAGGCTATCGATGTAATAGTTAGGTGTGTTAGCTGCGCCTGTCCGCCAGACGAAATCAGCTCCCATCGGTACATGCAGGAACCGTACGGAACGATACCAGGGCATTGCTTCGTCCCATTCCATGTCGCTGTCGAAGGTAAAAAGCTCACCATCACTGGAACGGAATGCTGCATCAAAGTGATTGCGGAAACCAGCTGCGACCAGGCTCATGTTCTTGCCTTCCTGATCCATCCGCCAGATCGTGCCACCCGGAGCCAGGATATTGGCAGCGTGGCCACGTCCATCATTGAGGCGGGGAAGAAGTACATCTTCAGTCGTATTCGGCTTGCCTTGATCTGGGCCAAAGTAACCACTGGGCCATCGCTGAAGTGGTGAATTTCCGGCCAACTGCTTCGGCTGAGCCCAGGCATGGTTGCCAATGACCAGGTACAGCATGTCATCCGGGCCATGGATTATCGCATGCGGACCATGCTCGCCCATGCCACCTTTGAACTTGTGCAACAAGGTTATTTCATCGGTTTCATCAGCGCCTTTGGTGTCCCTGGCTCGATACAACCCAGTTCCCTGCGGACCATCACCCACTATCAACAAGGCATCTTTGACCCAGCATAAGCCCTGTGCACTCTTCACCTGTTTGCAATAAGGATTGATCTTTTGCATGACACCGCTGGCATCTGGTTCGGTGCAGAGGAGCACCGGGCCACGTTCCTGTGAAACCAGCAGTCGTCCCCTTGCATCAAAGGTCATGTTGATAAGGGAGAAAGGCAACTTGGGATCAAGCCCAATGGTCTTGGGCTGCGGGGGTATCAACGTTTCGACGACAAAGCCCTTGGGTACGGTAAACCGGCTGGAAGTGGGACCGTTTGGCCAGTCAATGAGGCCCCAGGGTTTACTGCCATAGCTGGCCAGCACATGGGCATGGACCCATTTCGAGTCATCATACTCTACCTGGCCCCAGTCTTTGGCTGGTTCCGTGGAAGTGCATTTCCAACTGGTATCACTCACGATCGACATGGTCGATTTGCCATTCGGAATCACCGTGGCACGAACCAGCAATGCTGCTGCACCGGGGCTGGTATTCCTAACCGCAATGGCGACTACATTCTTGCCATGTCTGGCCAATGGTTTCACATTGAACTGTTTCATCTCGCGCCAGGTCTTGCCACTACCTACTTCCTTGCCATTGAACCACAGAACAAATTCATCATCTGCAGTCACATCAATCTGTGCGAGGTCAACCGGGTTGGCAATGGGGCGATCAATCATCACCTCCTTACGGAACCACCGCGTACCTTCCGGCAGGCTCTTCGCGGTCGCCGCCTCGGGCGTCCAGATCCAACTGAGTTCACTCGTCTCCTGAGCGGAGACAGACAAGGCACTGGCGATCATCGCCACCAACAGGAGACAACAACGATGCATGACAACTTCCTACATCCAAGGCGGGAAACATTATTCTAGGTGAAGGACTGGCATGATGCCAACGGATTCAGCCGAACCTATTCCCTCCGCAGTTTCTCATGACTGGCAAGGTTCCTCTTGACCACGAATCCACTATGGATCGTATAATGGAATAATGAAATAGGAGAAGGAATGGCACAGGATATTGACCACGCCCTGCGAGGGTGGGAATTCAAACCGGGTATGATCCAGGCACGCATGGTTACATCGAGCGATGGCCGGCAGGTGCTACAACTTCGTATCGACCTGGGTGTGCTGCAGATGGAGATCAAAGGGCGACCCGATGGCACTCGTCCCAGCGGCTTTCTGACTTACCTGGATTATCTGCGTGATCTCACCCGTCGGAACGGGCTGGAAAATGACGAACCCTTCACCATGAATGAAGAACATTGCGTGGAGGCTGATCGTGAATTTGTTCAGTTTTACCACCGCAGAGTCGCGTTCCTGACCATGAATCAGTTTGATCGCGCCATTCGCGATGCAGACCACACCATTGCTTTCATGGACTTCGTGAAGGAACACGCCCCTCATCAGGAGTACGTGACTGCCCACGAACAGTATCGTCCGTTTGTCCTCTTTCACCGCACCGCAGCCCAGGTAGAATCGTGTCTGCTCAAGGATGCCCCGGAAGCTGCTATTGATGCGATTCGCGATGGCCTGCAGCGCATCAAGGAAGTATTTATTGAGTACGAACAGGACGAACGATTCGATAAAGACCCTCTTGTTCGTGAGCTGAAGAAGAAGCTCAAGCAACTTCGCAAGGAGCATGGCGTCAAGCACACACTCAAGGAACAACTGGCCAAGGCTATCGAGAAGGAAGACTACGAGACAGCAGCCCGGCTGCGAGATGAAATGAAGAAACGCAGCGAAGCCAATTCTTGATTGTGTCGATCAGAATGATCGCGGCACAGACGCTACTGTCTGTGCCTATTCAGAGGATGGAATGTAGCGCGAACCAGCTTACTTCACTGGCGCCCAGAAGGGGCTGACCTTCTTGATCTTGGCCACGATGGCCTGCTGTTCAGCAGGGTTCTTCGTTGCGGCCAGCTTTACCTTCAGCTTGGTGACCGTCTCACGGCGCTTGCGTTTGCGTTTCAGTTCCGTCTTGCGTTCAATGTGCGACATAGTTTCTAACACGGGAAAAGTGAGGTTGTTCTTCATTCTGTGATATGAAATGACCGTGGATCAGCAAGCCTTCAGGGTTTCTCACCCAGATGAATCAGCTCTTCCACGCTCTTGACCATCTCAGGATCATCTTTGCGTACTCGTGCCAGAAGATCCTGAGCGGCCTGGCCGGGACAGGAGAGTGCATATCGAACAATGGCTCGTAGCGTGATCGGGGCGAGGTTTGCTTTATTGTCCCATAATTTAAGGACAGAGGCTTGATGGTCCCACACTGCCATTTGCCTCATCTGCTCGATTGCCAGATCCATCATTTCTGGCTGATCCAGTAATATAGCCAGGCTCGCCACGATATGTGCTTTGACGGAGTCGCCTTGCACGTCCTTCAGAAAGCGAAGGAATTTGAGTACTGCATAGCGTTCGGTGAAGCTTCGCTGATTCTCCTGCAGAATTTTCTTTACCACTCCCCAGACCTCATTGGACTGCTGGCGTTCCAGCCCCAGCAGGATGCCATCGATTGCCCCATGAAATCGCGGATCGGGAGGCGTCAGGGCCAGTTTCTTCAGGAGTTCAGCGTCCTGGGGCTGACCGCTGGCACCCAGCAGAAAGCCATACAGGGCCAGACAGTGCTGAGGTGTTTTGGGATCGAGCAGCCAGCGACGCAGCTTGCTGGCATCCACCTGACTCGCCACCGCTGCTGCATCCTGATTCGTTGCCACAGACCAGATCTTGTAGGCATCGGCTGCCAATTCCGGTTCGGCGTCCTGAAAGTAGTCAAAGGTATACTTGAGACGTGCTTGTCTCTCCTGGGGGGTGCCCGCACCAGTGAGCTTGGGCATCTTTTGCAGATACTGAACCAGCCTGTCGCTGGAGCAGACAATGCTGCGATAGGGATCAAGCTGTCCCTGGTTGACATCGAGAAAGACGATGTACTTGACGCCAGCAACCGGTGGTACGTAGCGCGGAAAGACCAATCGGTTATTCTTGATGAGCGTGCTATCCCCTTGCAGGATGCTTTCCACGGCGAAGTCACTGGTGCCTTTTATCCCGTCAGGACCCAGGCGTGCATCGGTAATCCTGCCGAAAACGACCAGTTTGGCCTCGCTGACTTCCTTGATCAACGGGACACCCATGTTATTGCAAATGATGCAGGCCTGCAGCAGGGCAGGGGAGCATAGCAGTAGTGCAATAATCAGTGACTTCGTTCGCATCCATGCTCCTACTTTGCCTTGCTCGGTTCCTTGGCTGCCTCGCTACTGCTCTTTTCCAACTCCAGAATCTCCAGGGCATCCTTAATCCTGTCTGGATGCTCCTTGCGAATCGCAGCGACATAGTCGGCAGCTTGTTTATCACCTGGCACCGACAACATGTAACGCAGAATGGCACGTTGCACAATCGGAGCTATGTGAGTATCGCGTTTGCCTTGTTCGATGATCTTGCTGGTGAACTTCCATTGCTTCCACTTTCGCAGGTCCTCGATAGCAAGGTCGGCAATATCTCCCTGGGCTACAAATTGCTCTACCGCACCGAGGATGTCAGCTTCAGGTACGTGGCCGATGTGCGTCTCCCACAGGAAGCGTAACGTTCGTAGAGCGGCGTAGCGCTTGTTGAAATCCTTCTCGGTACTGCTGACAAGGCTCATCGTGTACTTCCAGCCTGCATCCTTGTCAACCAGGATGTAACCGGCGAGAAGACCATCAATGCCGGAGATCAGGCTCTTGTCCGGATCATTCAGCACTGAAAGAAACACGTCAGCATCTGACTTCTCACCACACAGGCCCAGCATGAGCCCCAGCAGGCCGTAGCGATACACTGCGGTATTGGGATCTTTCAGCCAGGCTTGCAGGCGTTTGCGCATCTGCTCACCGCCAAACTCCTTCACCATCTTAACCACATCGGAATATTCGGCCTTGCCAAACTCCTTGAAGGCATCGGTGGCGATTTCATTATCGAAGTGATCGAGATAGTTGAAATAGAAGTGCAGTCGTTTGGCTACCTGCTTTTCGTCAAGCTGAATCGCTTCCTTCAAATACTTCACCAGGGCTTCGTCCTTGGCTGTCAGGTAGAGATAGGTGTCAGCCTGGTCGTTGTTGAGGTCACAAAAGACCAGTAACTTTTCCTGGCCAGTGGTGGATGGTGGAATGTAGCGGGGCAGGGTGAGTGTTTTTTTGTTCTTGAGGAAGGGATCGTTTTTAACCACTTGCTCAATAGTGAACTCGGTCGTGCTGATCTCACGGCCATCTGCTTCCCGCTTGATCTGAGGATTGCTCGGTACACCATACAGCACGAATCGGGCCTGCTGTACTTCCTTCACCAGCGTTTGCCCCTGCATGGTTCCGCAGAAGGGACACCATTCCCATGCCAGGGAGAAACCAGGTACAAGTAACAGTATTGCCAGGGAAAGGAAACGCATCAACATGACAACCTCCAATGCAAACGGCCAGCGTTGCTGCTGGCCGAGGAGCAGACATTACTATTATCCCACATCAACTGAGATAAGGGAAGGGGGGCATAGGCGCTTGTTCGACCTTTACCACCTTAAAGTAAGGGTGGAACTTTCCTTCGGGATCCTGGCCAAATTTTACCCGGCCCTGCACTTTGACCCATCTGGAGCCTGAAGCTTTTTCCTGCAACCCGGCTGGAAGGTCTTTTCGGGTGCGTGCCAGCATCATGGCGGGCTTGGAATCGGTCAAACAACAGGCCATGCGTAGCCGTACTACCTGGAAATAGGTGTAAGCGTTATCCTTTCCCTGCAGTTGAAACATGCCTTCCACTTCGAGCTTGCGATATGCTTCGTATTGCTGCATGAGGGCGGGGTTCTGTGCGATTTTTTCCAACTGTCCCAGATCAGTCAGAACAGGATTAACACCCTGTGCTTCATCGTCCAGTTCGTCCAGAATGCTCTGCACTCCCGACGCAAACGAGGTGCTGAAGCCGATCTGGGGGAAGACCTCGCCGATGCCGGACAAGGATCCGAGCATCATCCAGCACATCTGCTCATTGACCACGACCCTTTTGTTTTCCTGCATGGCGAGGTCAATACGGTGCTTTTCAAAGTTTTCTATCATGCGGGTATCGGGCAGGCCCATCAGGATCAGAATCAGCGGAACCAGTAGTGGAATATAGCGAATGGGATTCCAACTGTGCTCATGGCCATGATCGCAGCACTCGTGTCCTTCATGGGTGTGGGTATGTTTATGGTCATGCTTATGATCGTGTTCATGCTTGTGGTCATGTTCATGGTGATGATCATGATCGCAACCTTCGTGGTCGCAGCCTTCGAGTCCTTCATCTTCACCGGGATCATGTATATGGTGATGGCCATCACCTGCTTTTCGCAGATTAAATAGCAGGATAAAGAACAAAACTACCAGGGCGATGCCACCGATCAGGATCGTGTACTGTATCCATGTTGTCACCAGTGACAGGATGCTTCGCTCACCACGGCTGCTGTTCCAGCCCAGGAAGTGAGAGGCAAACATCCAGATCATCACCGCCCCATACGCTCCGGTCATGAGCAACGTAAACAGGCGTTCCATGAATTGACTATTGCGTTGCATGGGAGTGTCCCTGTTAGAGAGTTCCAGTACTGCGAGCTGCTTTGTCCAGGTAATGAACTATGAGGCTGAGAGTAAAAATGATTACCCACAGCATTACCACGATCATGACAATCAGGCGTGCCTTGAAGACCCGGGTAAACATCAGCAGCAGCTTCAGATCAAACATCGGCCCAAGTACCAGGAAGCCAATTTTGCCTCCGAGAGGTACTTTCAGCATGTTCGCCGCGACGAAGGCATCAGCTTCACTGCAAAGACATAACAGTACTGCAATCGCCATCATTATCAGGGTTGCTGTGACAGGATTGCCAAAGAGGTAATTGACTCGACCAACCAGTTCGAACGTCTGAAGCGTGGCAGCAAGAATAGCACCAAGGATCAGGAAGCAGGTGATGTCGATGAAGTCGTGCAGGGCTACCTGGGCGATATTACTCAGCCGCTCTGGCCAGGGGCGTTTGCTTTCCCCGTTTTCAACCATTTCCAATGATGTAGTTGCCTTGATTGGCACTTTGATAAGGTCATTCACTCCTTTGGCTGCAATCTTGTTGATCACATTGCCAATGATGAACGCTGTGATGAACGACAGGCCGCAACGCAGTGCTACCATTTGTGCACTTGTCAATCCGTCAATGGCGGAACGATCGCCCGAGAAAGCAGCCCATGTCGATGCGATAACAACAGGATTGATTACTGGTGCACAAAGCATGTAGGCTACTGCACAACCTAGTGGCAGTCCTTTGCCTAGAAGACGTCTCATCACCGGCACAATACCACATTCGCACATCGGAAAGATCAATCCCAGCAATGCACTTCCAGCAATAGCCAGGATGCGGTTCTTCGGGATCATGCGGGCGAACAATTTCTGTGGCAACAGCTCTTCCAGTACGCCGGAAATGACCGCACCGATAATTACAAAGGGCAGGGCCTCGTATACGATGGACATAAACGAGACCACGAACTGGTCAATTCCGCTCATCGCGCCAAACATCGACAATGACATCATTTCTCGCTGTTCCTTGGGAAGCGGCCGCTTCCCCGTTCATCATACGGGACACTAGCTGTTCGTCGCAGAAACGGGGCGCCCACCCCGCAACATCGGTCCCAGCACAATGGAGAAGAAGAAGGAGATTGTTCCCACCAGGACAATAACGCCACCACTCGAAAGTGGTAGCACCTTGCCCCCTACTGAAGGCTGCCAGGTGGCGCTGATGAGGAAGCCACCCAGCCCCGCTACCAGCGATACCAGCAGAGTCAGCCAGAAAAACTGCCTCAATGTTCGCGAGATATTCCCCGCTGTTGCAGCTGGAAGAATAAGCAAAGCATTGATGAGCAAGGCCCCGACAACCTTGAGGCAGGCATTCACTGTCATCGCCAGGAAGATGATGAAGAGATAGTTTCCCAGAACAACGGATATCCGCCGGGAGCGTGCCAGGCTGGTGTTGAAACTGGAAAGCACCAAGCCGTTGTATCGATAGGCCAGAAAGAGCAGGGTACCGATCAGGAGTAACAGGAGATAAACAATTTGCTGGCTGGTAGTAGCCATCGGGTCGCCGAAAAGGAATGTCTCAGGATTCTGCGCACCCCGACCACCGCCACCGATTTTGGTGACAGCAGTCAGCAGGATCGCCCCAAGTCCCATCGCCCCGGCAAAAAAGACACCGATGATGGTATCGTTTGCCAGGACTGTTTTCTGCTTCACATAAGCAATGCCACACCCGGTCAGAATCCCGAAGATGACCATCACGGGAACGATTAGTTCCTCGCTTGCCAGCCATCCAGCGATATTCATGAGAATGCCAAGGGCCACACCGGCAAAGGCGAAATGAGCCAGGGCATCACTGAAAAATGCCATGCGGTTGCTGAGAACCAGGGAACTGATGGCTCCGCAGATCGTACTGACGAGGATTACGCTGATAAAGCCCAGTAGTATCTGCTTGTTGCCGAACAGACTCTCTGTGGAGAACCAGTCTTTAACTGTAGTTAGTTGCTCGTCCATCCACTGGGCCGGCACGCTGTACCAGGGATAAAGCACCCTGACTTCCCGTGCGGTCTTCCCATCAGCCTGCAGGGTAACCAGTAACGAGGTTCCACTGGAATGCTGGGTAATATCCTGTTCGTACTGACCCTGGAGGCCAGTCTTGCAGAGCAGGTTGCCCGGGATGACGATTTCTTTTACTTCGCCTGTACCATCGACTCTCATTTTCATCAGGCTGCCATCGCTGCCTGATTCGAGCAAGGTACCACGTACCTCTTGCGCCATAGCCAGGCTGGACAAAGTCAACCAGCATACCAGCCCCAGGGCACAACGGCTCACCAGCGACTCCTTAGATTGCTTCTCATGGTACGATGCCAGCCTGGCAAGAGTTCAATCCCCTAGCCCGGCGGCACAGCGGCGGCTCGTGGCCACTCCATAAGCTCCGGATGAATTGCCAGGGTCAGGTAGGTGCAGAGCAGGGCAAGTGTTGCAGCCCAGAAAATGATCCAGAGGGATCGATGCCAGAGCTTGCGACGAAGGGCATCTTCAGCAACTTGTTCATTACCCTGATCCAGGTTCTGTTTACCCTGAATGGCCAGGAAGACGCAGGTCTTTTGCAGGGACTGAAGGATGCCCAGGTAGGCAAAGAAGAACGGAATAAAAACTGTGGCACGCAACAGATCGTCCACGTTCTGCCAGATGAAGAAGATCGCTAGCACGATGCCGATGTTGAATGCCAGCAATCCGAGCAAACGTCGCTTGCGACTTTCGCGTGGTCCCAGGTTCAAGCAGATCGTGCTGCTCGTGCTCATGCGAAATCCCCGGTAAAACGAAAGATACAATGCAACATAAGGATGATTATCGGACGTTGCAGTATGGGATCGTTTGAGCTTATCATGGTCTGATAATCGCTGTTATGTTGCATCAGACGGCAACCCTTTCGAACACACCCATCTGGCGAAACTTCTGGTAACGTCCGGCCAGTAATTGTTCGTGGGACTTGCCCCGAAGCTCACGAAGGTGTTTCAGTATGTGGCTCTTGAGTGTATTAGCCATTTCGCGTGGATCACGATGCGCACCGCCCAGAGGTTCGGGTACAACTTCATCAATCACATTTAGTTTCAGCAAGTGCTTGGCGGTCAGCTTGAGAGCCTCAGCGGCACGAGCCTTGGTCTCTTCGGTAGCGGTCTTCCACAGGATGCCGGCACAGCCTTCGGGACTGATAACCGAGTAGTAGGCATACTCAAGCAGACAGACCCGGTCGCCTATGCCAATTCCCAATGCACCGCCAGAACCGCCTTCACCGATCACCACGCAAACGATTGGGGTCGGGATGCGTGACATATCCAGCAGGTTGGCAGCAATCAATTGTGCCTGGCCTCGTTCTTCGGCGCCAATCCCGGGATAAGCACCGGGAGTATCGATCAGGCAGATAACCGGTAGTCCGAACTTGGCTGCAAACTTCATTCTCATGAGAGCCTTACGATATCCCTCAGGATGGGCGCAGCCGTAAAAGCATTCCTGTCTCTCATGGAGATTGCGACCCTTGTGATGACCAATCAGCATGACCTTCATGTCATCAAGACGAGCCAGGCCTGTCCGCAGGGATCGATCGTCGCCAATAGCCTTGTCGCCGTGCAGTTCGGTGTACTCATCAAACATCAGCTGAACGTAATCGAGGTATTGTGGCCTTTCGGGGTGCCTGGAAACCTGGACGGACTGCCATGGAGTAAGACTGGCGAACTTCTTCTTCTTCAAGTTAACGACTTCCTTCTGCATACGTCGTACCTCGTCGGCACGTTCGGCTCCCCCCTCCTCTTCGAGCTTGCGAAGCATGGTTTCCAGTTCAGCGATATCCTTTTCAAACGGCAAATAGCTTGGCATGTGCTCTTCTTTTCCTCGACGCGCTTTCAGCCAGTAACTGCTGGCAACTAGGCGGGACGTTCCAGCTTGTCACCCTTGAATACACGGGTGGATCGCAGCACGGACAGCAATTCATGCATGTTCCGATAGCGGTCTTTCTTGTCCTTCGCCAGGCAGCGTAACACAATCTGGCCAAACTCTTCATTGATATCGGGCACCAGGAATTGTAATGCCGCTGGCTTGTCACGAAGGTGCTTGGTCAACAGATCGTTTGGTGTGGCTCCTCGAAAAGGTGGTCGTCCCGAGGCGATTTCGTACATCGTGGCCCCATAGCTGTAGATGTCGGCGCGTTCATCCAGTGGACGGTTCAGGATCTGCTCAGGGGACATGTAGCTGCGGGTTCCAGCGGTTGTGCCACCTTTACGGCCTCCGCGAAAGAATCCGAATATGCCTGCACTGCGTTCTATACGCTTGGCAAGCGCAAAGTCGATCAATTTGACCTCACCGGAAGAATTTAGCAGGATATTATCGGGCTTGATATCGCGATGAATCCAGCCTCGGTCATGCATATGGGCAATACCCGAAGCGGCTTGGATGATGATGGAATGTGCCTTCTCCCTGACGATGGGGTGCTTCCGCATCATACGCAGCTTCAGATTGCCACCCGGAAAAAACTCCATGATCAGATACTGAGTGTCTTTGTCCTTGGCTAGCTTCAGCATTTTGATGACATTGGGGTGGCTCATGGGCAAGCCTACTTTTGCCTCATGTTCCAACATCTTGCGATGGGTCGGATTCTTGGTGTACTCCGGCAACAGGAGTTTCATGGCAAAGTGACGACCAGATCCCGGCTCGTTGACTTCCCAAACCTGGCTGGTCTGGCCTGTCGTCATGTGATTCATCAGGCGATAGCCGCCGATGGTTTGCTCTGTGGCCATAACCCGGTTTCGTGTGAAAGTGCTTGGCTTGTAACAATTTACACACTTGACAAGGCATTGCCAAGGACAGGATCCTCAACAAGGGCATCACTCCCCTGTCCTGTCTTGCTTTGATATCGTGAAGGGCAACCACTCCTCTTTGCGAGAAACAGCGTGAGAAACTCTCCATCTCAAGGTGAAGGCTCCAGTCGGCGTACTTTTCTCACAGGAACAGCACTGGGGGTGGCTGCCCTTGCCACACAGGTCGAGGCACAACAGGCATTGACGCATGAGGATGACATCTTTGCCCTGAGTGAAGCTACACTGGAACAATTACAACAGGGACTGCGATCGGGCAAATGGACGTCACGCTCACTGGTAGAACAATATCTCGCACGGATCGAGCGACTGGATAGGCAAGGCCCCACGCTCAAGAGCGTTATCGAAATCAATCCCGATGCCTTGAAACTGGCCGATACTGCTGACCGTGAACGTCAGGCAGGCAAGCCAGTGGGGCTGTTACACGGAATCCCCATACTGATCAAAGACAATATCGATACCGCCGACCGGATGCAAACGACAGCAGGCTCATTGGCTTTGGTTGGGTCCAAACCACCCCAAGATGCCTTCGTGGTGTCCAAACTGCGTCAGGCAGGGGCCGTCATCATGGGTAAGACTAATCTCAGTGAATGGGCCAACATCCGTTGCAGCTATTCCACGAGCGGTTGGAGCGCTCGAGGCGGCCAGACGAAGAACCCCTATGCACTGGATCGCAACCCCTGTGGCTCCAGTTCTGGTTCCGCTGTGGCTGTTGCTGCAAACCTGTGTGCTGTGGCTGTAGGCACAGAAACTGATGGCTCGATTGTGAGTCCCGCTTCAGCCAATGGCATCGTTGGCCTGAAGCCAACCGTTGGTCTCGTCAGTCGCACAGGGATTATTCCCATCTCGCACTCTCAGGATACTGCCGGTCCGATGGCCCGGACGGTGCGGGATGCCGCCATTCTGCTCAACGCCATGACTGGTGCTGACCCAGAGGATTCCGCCACTGCAGATAGTGGGAAGCATGTTATCGATTACACCAGGGCGTTGTCAGCAGACGGCCTCAAGGGCACCCGTCTCGGTGTGGTTCGCAGTTTCTTTGGCTTCCACGATCAGGTGGAGAAGGTCATGTCTGGAGTTCTGCAATTGCTGAAAGACAAGGGTGCTGTTCTGGTCGATCCCGTAGAGTTGCCCAATTACGACAAAGTGGGCGAAGCTGAAACCACCGTCCTGCACTACGAGCTCAAAGCAGATATGAACGCCTACCTTGCCCGCCTGGGCCCTTCCGCTCCGGTGAAGACTCTGAAAGACATCATCGCATTTAACACGAAGCATCAGGACAAGGAACTTGTCTACTTCGGCCAGGACACCCTGGAGAAGGCTGAAAGCAAAGGTCCCTTGACGAGTTACGAGTATCTCGAAGCATTAGCGCGTTGTCGACGTCTCTGTCGCACGGAGGGAATCGATGCTGTCATGGAGAAACACCAGCTTGATGCCTTGATCGCTCCGACACTGGGGCCAGCTTCGATTATCGACTGGGTCAATGGCGACCGCTGGCTGGGTGGTAGTTCCACTCCGGCGGCTGTAGCGGGATACCCCAGTGTCTCGGTGCCAGCCGGGGACGTACATGGTTTACCGATCGGTCTGCTCTTTTTTGGCAAAGCGTGGAGCGAAGCAGCATTGCTGAAAGTTGCATATGCATTTGAACAGGCTAGTCTGTGTCGCAAACCTCCACGATTCCTGGCACGAGCCGTATTTCCCAGTTGATCTGCGTTGCAGCGCATGAGAAAAGGCAGGGGAGTCACTCCCCTGCCCTGTTGGTATTGTGGATGCTCACCCTTTATGCCGTCTCCAGCAGTTCCAGACGAGCCTTCAGGCGGTTACGTGCCACGTGCAGACGACGCTTGATCGTACCTTCAGGAGCATCCTGGGCTTCGCTCATCTCACGGATGGACAGGCCCCGAATGTAGAAGGCGGTCAGCGTTTCACGGTCCAGACGGTTCAGGCGAGCCAGTCCCTTCCGGACCGTCACGCGAGCCTCATGCTTGACCAGCGTTTCCAGCGGAGAAACACCTTCCACTACGGCATTCTCCAGCACCCCATCCTCGACCTGATTCACCTTACGGCGGGTCAGACGGTTGAGGGCCAGCCGCACGCAGATCTGGCGAATCCAGCCGATGAACGCAGCAGGCTCACGCAGTTGATCCAGCTTCGTCCAGGCACGAACAAACGTTTCGTGGGCCAGTTCCTGAGCAGCGCCGCCATCACGCAGCTTTTCAAGTGCAGTAGCGTAGACCAGAGGCTGGCACTCACGTACCAGCTCGCTGAAGGCAGTCCGATCTCCGCCCTGGGCCAGGATAACGTTCTTGACAATCAATTCAGTGTTCACGGCAGACCCTTCCGTCCAGGCGCGGTCTGCAACAAGTAGCCAGAAGTCAGGAGCCAGTAGGCAAACTACCGGCGCAAGACTGCATGGCTGAATACTGACAGCGTATAGCTGACAGCAATGCTGCTGACCGCGGCATTCCATCCATTCGTGTTGTTAAGGAATGTTGCTGCTGCGCCGATCGAGGATCGCGCTCGAGACAGTGCCTTCGAGAATGTCACTAGACCAAACTGGTCTAACCTTTACGCCAACGCGAGGGTTTGGCTGAGGGTTTCCTGGGCTGGCATCACATTACGTATGACGCGGTTTCCAGGGTTTCTCGAATCACCGTCATGCCGCCAATGCATACGCATCGAGGTACCCTGATACCGTTGTCCCTGGTCGTCGTGTTTACCACCATCACAGGCTATCCCTGTAAAGCTGGCAAATAATGACCCAGTGACACTGGCCGGGATACTGCGTAGCCTTGGCAACTGCAGCATGGACAGATAGGACTGGCGCACGAGGGTACCCAACTTCTCTGCCCGCGCTGCAATGCGGCTCTTGGCGGAGCAACGAATCGCAATGGCGTGTGCGGAAGTCTTCATCGGGTAGTCCCTCCTGCAAAGGTCGCTGGGGATAGGTTCCCCAGTTTCATCACCCGCTTTGACCTTCTCAACGAAGGTACGAAATCAGCGTGGTGATGTTATTTATGTAGACGCTCGACCCTTATTATCGGTTCGGGCATTCTTTTGAATTATTACGAAAAATTGTGAGTGTACGCAAGTGCTGGTGTCGCATGACATTACGACACCAGCTCCTTTGGTATTTGTCAGTATAAGCCTATTTTCGGTTCTCCAATGGTACATCTGCGCTTCGAAATTCTCTGCTGGTCGCCGGGCGTGTTTCGTTCATGATCGGATCAGTATTTTCATTCCTTCCATCGCGGCGGCCAATCATTTGGCGAAGCAGCCTTTCATGCAATTTCACGTCGTCCAAGGTACGCCGAACGGCTCGTACGGAAGCATCACCAAAGACGACGAAGAAATCTGTCTCATCCGGTACACAGCCTAGCTTGGGCAAAGGCATATCGTCGCCTTCAATCGTCATATCATCGGGCTTCGTCCAGATGACGGCGTTGGCTGACTCGGCGACCATCATGGTATTGGAGGTGCCATCCTGTACCGTCAGTTGACCGAGAGTGAGGCCTTGCCCACCCCAACGGAAGATGGGGGCAAACATTTGCTTCTGGGGGTTGGTCGGTTTTTCCGGGGCCACAAATACTTGCAGATAGGTCTTGCCCACACCCGGGTCAGTGGCGCCGGGGCATGCATAGAACTTAGGCATCAGAGGTATGAGTTTCTTGTTGTGTTCGCTATCCCAGGGTTCATTGAGGTTGAACTGCTTGAAGAGATTGTCGTGTTCGAGATAGGGGAGGATGGCAACCCGCCAGGAGAAAAGAAGTTTCGCATTGGCGGCTGGTGGTGTTGGTCGCATGCCTGCGTAGAAGCCAGCTGAAGGCAATTTATTGTAATCGTTATGATAATTGTGCATAGCTATGGCAATCTGGCGCAAATTGCTTTGCCGAATGGCTCGATCCTGCGACATCACCACGCGAGTCAACGCGGATGCCATCGCAGCAGAGAATTCCGGGCCGCCGCCCTGGGCTTGGAGCGCCATCTCAACTTTGGTGCCACTGCGTGTCACTTTGCCTTTGAGACAGGCTTCCGCCAGGGTGCCAAAGAACTTACGGAACTCTCGCATTTCAATGAAGTCTTTCGAGCTAGACAATTCCTGGAGATGAGCAAAGCCAAAATCGCCCATCAGGGCCAGCATATCGCAGAAGCGTTGCAGACGGACTGCAGCTAAATCCGAGTTGGCATCGAGCTGTAGATTCAATGTGAAGTCACGCAACATATCCAATTGCATGCTCATGGTTTTGATATCGAGCAGGCTCTTGATTATCTCGAAACCTAAACGCATCGTTGTGGCATCACGCCCGTTAACAGGGCCTGCAGCCATTCCCATCTGCATCAGGGCCTGCAGTTGATTTTGAAGTGATTCTGAGAGCTGAATCCCGATGGCGACATCATGACCTTGTGCAGCCTTGGCCAGTCCTGTCAGCGGACCACCAACTGCTTGCTTCTTGCGTTTGATGAGCTTCTTCAGGGTCTCATCGTCGCCTACTGCGGCTGTCTTGTTGTCTAGCAGGCAGGCGAACAGGTTCTTGCCCTGGAAGGTTGTCACTTGCAGCATCTCGATGCCATCCGCAGTACGGGAACCAGGAAGGTCGCTTGCCGCGCCGAATTTCTGAACAAAGTACTTTTTGACTCCGCTGATGAAACGCTTCTCTTCCAGCGGCACACTGGAGTTCATCAGGATCGCGAAGCCTGGCAACTGAGGCACATCCCAGCTGTCGAGAATGATGGTAGTCGATTCGAAGTGCTGACGGGGAATACTGGTGACCTGCTCGCTCAGTTCGAAGAACTCCTTCTCGAACTTCTTCCACTTGTTGGCAGGTAGCCGTTTCTTCATCTCCTCCAAGGCGGGATTATTCCACAGCGTGGTTCCCTTGATGTGGATAAAGAGAATCGCGTCGTCCGGAACCAATCGAAGGGATGCATCCGTGGAATTAGGTTGCTGTGCGGGGACGTTCCACGCGGTGACGGAGAAGAGCAGTACGGTTGTCAGAAGAACAGCCAGACGTTGAAACATGGGATTACTCCTGAATGCTGGACAGCGTAGCAGGAGTAGCTTGCAGAATCCAATGGAAAGCAGGAAGCCTCAGCAGAGCTGAGGCTTCCTGGGAAATTCTCAGGTCGTCTGCGAGTTCGTTAACAGACCTTGACCTTGATCGGTCCTTCGACCACCGGCGCCGGTTCCAGGTCGCTGCTCTCAAGATCAGAGCTGTCGTCCATCGCCGGGATGGGGATGGCGGGCATCGACATGGTCTCGCTCGGTTCCAGATCGCTGTCGCTGCAGCTCATCTGCTCGGCGACTTGTTCGAGAGCGATCTTGCGGCGGCGTGCCATGCGCTCGCTGCCTTCGGGGATCAGGAACGTCTGATCGCCCTGGAGCAGTTTGCTCACGCCACGAGTGCGGGTTTTGACGTTCTCCTCCGCCACCTTGTCTTCCGCCTGGTATCGAACGAGCATGCCTTCATAGTTGCGAAGGATGACCGAATCGTTACTTGCCGAGACGAGGTAGTTGGGCATGAGAGGAATCTTGCCGCCACCATGGGGGCTGTCCACCACGTAGGTGGGCACGCCAAGGCCTGACATATGTCCACGCAGGCCTTCCATGATCTCCAGGCCTTTCCAGACTGAAGTGCGGAAGTGCCCTGCCCCGATGACCGGATCGCAGTGAAAGATGTAATAGGGGCGAACCTTGATGCGGAGCACCGCCCGCATCAGAGCACGCATGACTTCTACGGAATCATTGACGCCCTTCATCAGGACGGAGTGATTATTCACCGGGCAGCCTGCCTTGAGCAGGGCCAGGCAGGCGCGTGCAGCTTCAGGTGTGACTTCGCGTGGATGGTTGAAATGGGTCTGAATCCAGACCTTGCCATTGCTGCCGAGCAGATCGACCAGTTTTTGATCGAACAGGCGCTGGGGCAGCGTGACTGGCACACGGGTTCCAATGCGAATCACATCGACGTGCTTGATCGCCCCGAGATTATCGAGGAAATACTTGAGCTTGCCGGTGTTGAGGGTCAACGGGTCGCCGCCGGAGACGATGACATCCCGAATTTCGGTGTGCTTGCGGATATAGTCGATCATCCGCTCATCGTCAGCCGTAACGGACTCCCATCCGCCTCGGGTCAGTGTTTTGCGTTTGCGGGTGCAGAACCGGCAGTACATCGTGCAGACGCCGGTGATGGCGATCAGGCAGCGATCAGGGTACCGGTGAGTCAGCCCCGGCACGGGCATGTCCTTATCCTCTTCGAGAGGATCCTCTAGCTCGAAGCCGGAAGGGTTCTCCAGCTCCATGGCCGATGGGCAGGACTGCAACCGGATCGGGTCCTGCGGGTCGGCAGGATCGATGAGGGAGAAGTAGTAGGGAGGGATAGCGGTCTTAAACTCGGATTCGAGTTTGAGAAGTGCGCTGACTTCGTCAGCCGAGAAGGTGAGCAACTCCGTGAGCTGCTTGGTGGTCTTGATGGCGTTTTGAGATTGCCAGCGCCAGTCTTCCCACTTGTCGTCAGGGATGTCTTTCCAGAATGGGTGTCGTCGGGGACGACTAGGAGGCTCTTCATCATCGAATGCGACCAGCGCGGCAGGTCGTGTGGATAAGCCACGGCGCGCTTCCATCTCGTTCATACTCATCTCCAGGGGACCACAATATCCCAAACTGCCTGAACGTACGAGGACGTTCCGCGGCTCGGGCATATAAGCGAACTGGCTGTGCGACACAACCCAAAAACGACGTTTTGCATTCTGGAGCTGCACCAAACGACGACGACCCCGACTTGCATGCAAGCGGGGTCGTTGATCAGTGGTTTGGGAGACATCCGAGTCACGTTTGCATCGTGCTATGAAGTTGTGCGTCAGTGCGGTTAGTCCTACTAACCGTTGACCCAATAGTAGACCCTTTCGTAATCATGGCAAGTCGAACTTGAGAATTTCTGACATTTCCTTGTCATGCTACTTGGGGATATCGATGCCACGTTTTGCACCTTGCTCACGCACTACGCTCTTCAGCGCGTCGTCCAGGGTGGCATCGCCGGTCTTGTTCTGCTTCGCAGATTCCTGTTTGAGGTATTCGGAACGTTCCTTACTGAGCTTGTTGATCTCGGCCTTGATGGCTTCACGTTCCTTGAGCTTGTCGAGCACATGTTGCTTGCGCTGTTCGGGTGTCATCTTCTTTAGATCATCGCTGAGTTCGTTGTCGGGAATCTTGCTGAAGTCGAGGTTTCTGTCAGCTTCGTAGCGGTCGACGAGGTCTGCATCAGCCATGCGATAGTTCTCGCTCGCCTTGGCCAGGCTGCGACCAGCACCGGAACTGGCCCCACCCACGCCACCAAAACTGGCAGCATTACGATCTTGTGCAGCCTGGTTCAGTTTGCGGGCTTCTCGCTCGGTACCGTAGAAGACGTAGGTGCTGTTGAGCTTGCTGCTTAGTTCAGCCAGTTTGGTGTCCTGCGGGGCCGCCAGCACGATGTGTGAACTGTTCTGCTCGATGGCCATGAACTTGCCTTCGGCCCGCTCGGCCAGGAACTTCCACTGACCTGATTCAGAGTGATTCCGCTGGCCGCAGTAGATGGTGTTGATGGTCACGTTCTGGCGTACTGCCGCCTCGGCCAGCGGGGCGAGTTGCACTTCGGGGTCCTGATCGGCAGGTTCATTGCCACACACGAAAATCACTTTGTAGGCACCCGGGTCCTTCGACCAATCCAGCTCCCGCAAGGCAGCCTGAGTAACACGGCCGACGTATTCAGTACCTCCCTGCGTTCGCAGGCCGAAAAGCTTTTCAGAGACCTTGTCGAGATCGGTAGTCAGTCCCTCTTCCTGCCGCACCCAGCCATTTGAGCGGGAGTAGGTGTCGTTGCCATAACTGTAGAGTGCGACACGAAGATGTGGCACGGGTTTGGCCCGACCGATCTCGTTGACAATGTCCCACAGCTTGCGTTTGGCTGAATCGATCAGGCCATCCATGCTGTTGGAGGTGTCGAGGCAGATGACAAGATCGACAGGCTTGCCTTTGGCCGACGTTTGGGCGAACGCCAGGGCGGGTAAATGGAGTGCGACGGCGAGAAGAAGGTAACGGTGCAACATAGCTGGCTCCATACCAGAAGACGTGATACTGCTATGACGTACTGGCACCGCTAACGGATTGATCGTCCTTCAGTTGTTCCGAGATTTTCAGCAATGTCGCGTTCAGTTGACGCAGCGTCGCCTTTCTTCCTGATGATACATACGCAACACTGAGTACAGCAGCCAGGAAAAGTAACAAAGCCTCGCCGCCCAGCAACCAGAAGAAGTACCATTTGCTCCCCTCCAGAACTTCATTGAGTTTTCTCAAACTTCGAACAAATGTTTCGGATGCCTGCTTGGGCAATTGTCCATTTTCCTCTTGCTTCCGAGGTGGCTGAGCAGGCGCTATTTGTGAGGCAGCCGGTTCATCCTTGTTGTGGAATAGTATTAGATGGGTGGCTATCTCCGATGACCTTGAATAGTATTCCAGGCCAATAAACCAGCCGCCGATTGAAACACCAAGCCAGGCCACCAAACAGAAGTACCCTATCAGCCAGACTCGGGTACCATCTCGACGAATGATGCGTCGAGTCAGCACGCCTGGATCGAGCAACTGCGGAGGAACGTAGGACGCTTCATTCTGCAACGCTTGTCGGAAATCGCGTTCGTTCATGGTGCTGCTCACTTTCTAAGAGGGCTCGCAAAGCCTGCCTGGCATAGAAGAGTCGAGACCGGACAGTTCCCAACGGGCAGGCTAAAATGGTTGACATAGCGGCATAGTCGAAGTCGTGAAGGTATCGCAATGCCAACACTTCACGATGTGATGGCATCAGTTGGTTCATCGCCAGGTGAAGCGAATCGAAATCCCAATCGACATCGTCACTCTCAGTGCTGCTATCAACCACCTCCGATGAGCTGTCTAAGCCATACTGCAAACCGCGACGACGATACAGCCGGCAAACTCGATCATGTGCTATACGAAAAAGTCACGCTGGAAACGCCTCAACATCGTTCAACTTACCGATGGAACGGAAGACATCGTACCAGACGTCCTGGCACAGATCGTTGACAGTATGGATGTCTCCGACAAACCGATGAAAGTACTTATAAAGACGTGCATGATAACAAGAGACAAGTTCAGTGAACGCAGCATCGTCACCCAATTGACAACGCACGATTAGCAATTTCAGCAGGACATCATCAGACTGTGTAGCCATGAATACCTGGATAATATAACTCAGGTATAGGTTGCGCTCCTGGCCCGATTAGTTCAACAACAACCAGGAAATACTGCAATTGATTGGTTACGCAGCCATCTTCCCGGTTGGCTCTTCGTATTCTTCCAGCCTCATCGCCACACGCTTCGAGATTCCCGCCTCCTGCATTGTTACACCATACAACACATCGGCGGCGGTCATCGTCTTTTTGGAATGTGTGATCAGAATGAACTGACTGAGGTGCAGGAACTCACGCAGCACCGCGGCGAAACGGCCTACGTTGGCTTCGTCGAGAGCGGCATCCACTTCGTCCATGATGCAGAAGGGACTGGGTTTGTTCTTGAAGATTGCCAGTAACAGGGCAACAGCCGTCAGCGTCTTCTCGCCGCCACTGAGCAAGCTCATGTTCCGCATCTCTTTGCCCGGTGGGCGGGCGATTATGTCGACCCCCGACTCCAGCAGGTCGTCAGGATTCTCGAGGACGATGTCAGCCATGCCGCCGCCAAAGAGCTTGCGGAAGAGCTCCTGGAAATGCGTACGGACTGCAGTAAATGTTTCGTGAAAAAGCTTCCTGCTGTCGGCATTGATCCGATGGATAATTTCATCCAGCGACGTCTTGGCCTGCAGCAGGTCTTCCTGCTGGGCCTGCATGTCGGCTGCTCGTTTCTCCAAGGTCTGCAGTTCGTCGAGGGCATCCAGGCTGACGTTACCCAGACGATGAATTTTGCGGCGAAGTTCCTGTATCTCCTGCTGCGTAGACTGAACATCGAGAAGTTCTTCAGGTGGTTGGTAACCTGTGTAGGCTTCCTGAAGTATGACTTCATGCTCTTCCTGCAGCCGAGCAGCCAGCGTGTCGAGTTTCAGTCGTAACTCGCCTGCTTCCCGTTCATGGATATGGGCCTGATCGACCAGTTGCTGCCATACCTGACGAATCTGGGAACTTCGTTCACGAATCTGGGTAAGTTGCTGACGCAGATGCTGTTGTTTTTCCAGAGAAATCTTCAGTTCCGCTTCACTCTGGCTACGCAGAGCGCGAATTGCATCGAGTTGAATCGTTGCGTCATGCAGGGTAGCCCGGCTTTTCTCCTGCTGTTGGAGTGATTCCATTCGCTGTCGTTCAAGTTCAGCCAGTTCATTAGCCTTTTCAAGCAATTCATTGCGGGAAGACTGCAGTCGCTCTAGCACGGAAGCGAGAGTTTGTTCCATCTTGGCCAGCTTCACCGACGCGGTCATAACCTCATCGTGTTGCCGTTGTCGCTGTTCTTCCAGAACATGCACCCTGGCTTCAGCGTCCTGCAGTTCTTTCTGCAGCTGCTGAGCCGCCTGATCGGCCAGTGAGGCTCGCTCGCTGGCTGCTACCTCGGCATATGCCAGTCTGGCGAGCTCTTCGTCCAGCGTGTGAATCTCGTGCTGGCCGATACGCACTTCCTCAGTCAGATCCTTTTCCTGTTGTCGCTTCTGCTGCAGTTGCGAACGTAGTCCCGCTGCCTCTTCGGACAGGACCTGCAGGGCTTGCTCGCTCTGTTCTTCCTGTACTTGCAACTTGCTGAGTGCTGCCCGCAGCGAGCTCAGTTCCCGCTCTGATTCTTCGAGGGAAGTGTTGCAGATGACAATCTGCTCACGATGCTCACGTAATTCCGATTTGCGAGACAGGAAGCCATGTTGCTCATGGTCAGGCCCCATGCTGAAAATCCGATTGGCATCCAGGATTTCACCCTGGCGAGTCACCCAGGTATGCTCCGGATAATGTTCGGCCCACTGCCGTGCCTGTTCATACGATTCGACAATCCAGGTATGTGCCAGCAAAGCCTGCACCGCCTCGGCACACTCCGGCAAGCTCGATCCTGCATGCTGTGCCAGCGGCTCGACGCCGGGAACGGTGACCAGAGACCGCTGTTTCAAATCACTCAATGGCAAAAACGCCAGCCGACTGGGCAATTCCTCGCCTAGCTCCGCGATGATGGCAGCAACACTTTCCGCATCGCGAACCAGTACTGTCTGAATACGATCTCCCAGCACTGCATCCACCATCACGGCATGCTGATGATCAACCAGTATCACATCCGCCAGCAGACCCAGTACGGCGTTCCAGGGGGCTGCCTGCTCCTGTCCAGCTCGCTCCAGCACCTGCCTCACGCTGGAGCCAATGCCTTCGCGGCTCTTTTCCAGATGATCCAGCACGAGTACCCTGCTCTCCAGGCCGCTACGTCGCTCCCGCAGGCTGGTTATCTGAGCAGACAGGGAATCGATCTGCAACCCAGTCTCTTCCCGCTGCTGTCGCCAGGAATGCAGTGTCTCGCGAAGCTGATTCATCCGCTGCGTCATATCGGATTCAGTCGTCTCAAGCGACTTCATGTCCAGATCGAGAGCAGACAAAGTACCTTGCGTTTGCGAATGTCTCTCCTGTAACCGTCGGCGATGTTGTTTCAGACTTTCGCACTGCGACCGCAGACTGACCGATTCATTATGGGAGCGGGCAGCAAACTGCAGTTTCTCGTAGAGCGAGTCTTTTCCCGTTTGTAGTGTGCCTCGCAACGCAGCAATTTCTTTTACGGTGGCAGCCTGCTGCTGCTGGGCAGCCTCCTGGATCGCCTGTTGTTCAGCGAGAACCAGGCTTTCCTGCGAATGCTGTTCTTCCAGCGTCGCCAGAAGCTGCTCCAGTCTGGTTCGCTGATTCGTCAGTTGTTCGCTGCGCTGTGCAAGCTGATGCAGCACCTGCTCCAGGCTTTGTTGGAAGGCAGTTTCGTGCTTCAGGCTGCCTTCCAGCGTGGCCTGCTTTTCACGCTGTTCCGTGATGCCTGCTTCCAGGCGGCGCAGCAGTTCTTCCACCTGGGCCAGTTCACTTTCTGCTCCTGCCAGTTCCTTTTCCTGATCGCTGGCCTCACTGGTGTGTTGCTCCAGTTGCCCTTTCAGCTTGTTGAATTCCTGTGTGGCCAGTTGCCACTTCTGTGTATCGCTATGCCATTCCTGCAGAGCCAGGTTTACCCGCAGGTCTTTCAACTTGCTCGTATAGTCGCGGAACTTCTCCGCCTTGGCAGCCTGCAACCGCACCGACTGCAACTGCTTGACCAGTTCATCGTAGATGTCTTTCACCCGTTGCAGATTCAGCTCAACCTGCTCCAGTTTGCGGAGTGTCTCTGTCTTTTTGATACGAAAGCGGCTGATGCCCGCAGCTTCTTCCAGAATGAAACGACGTTCCTGAGATGAAGCCTGTAGCAATGCCTCCACTTTGCCCTGAGCTATAATGCAATAGGCATCCACCCCTGCCCCGCTACCCAGGAACATTTCCTTAATGTCCTTCAGGCGGGTGACTTGCTTGTTGATGAGATACTCGCCCGTGCCATCCCGGTAGACTCGCCGGGTGATCTGCACATCATCAGCATCGATGGAAAGAAATCGCTTGCTGTTGTCGATCGTGAGTGAGACTTCGGCCATCCCCAGCGATTTGCGAGTGGCAGAACCATTAAAGATGACATCGGTCATGCCGCCGCCACGCAGGCTCTTGGCAGACTGCTCGCCCATAATCCAGCGAACCGCATCGACAACATTGCTTTTGCCGCTGCCATTGGGCCCGACGACGGCAGTAATCCCGGAGCCGAACTCAAAGATGGTACGTTCAGCGAAACTCTTGAAACCGACCAGTTCCAGTTGTTTGAGCATGGCTCTCGCTTAGTGGACAGGGATCTCGGCACGAGCCAGTTGTGACCATGGAACGATGCGAGGCATGGCATCCACGACCAGTTTGCTGTTGAGGTTATGGCCATTGGAAGCCTGGCGTAGCATGTCCACCAGGTCAGCATAGCTGGCCCCTGATTCTGAACAGCGAGCCAGAACATCGCCCAGGGCAGTGCTGCATCGGCGTTTAACCGTCTTACCGTTGGCATCCATGGCACTGATAGTGCATTCGTTCTCTCCATCACGAGCAGAAATGACCAGTTCCGGCCCCACCGTGATGCTGAAGGGACTCATCAGTACGTGTCCTTTGCCGAAGAGCACGATCTCAGGTTTACCGGAAGTAGCGATGTGCACCACGGCCGATGAGGCAGGTGCGACATCATAGATCATGCAGCCTGCTTCGCGGGCTGCCAGAGACCTGATGCCCATATCGGTGGGATAGCCCGTACGCAGTGCAACGAACGCACCATACTTGGTTTCCATACTTTCCTGTGTCATCAGCTCACGCAACTTGGTTGCTGCACCGGGATCAGCCACAACACTCAATGCAGTAAGTGCATACGGACGCAATTCAGGAGAATGGAGGACGACTTCACCCAGAGTGTCGATGGTAGGTCCACCACCTCCCAGGTATGCCAGCGATTCTGCAGCGGCAAAGCGCACCTTGATGTGCTCGTGCTTGCAGCCCTTGGCCAACTCATCCTTCACTTCGCCACCCATCGCTTCCAGGCGGACTGCTGCTTCAAAGCACTTGTCGGGGTCAAGTAGATCTTCGCCACACTTGCGTTGCCAGTATAGCCGTTCCGTATTGCCGGCTTCGTACGGAATGCGTGAGAGTACTTCCAGGAAACGGGGAACATTCGTCTTGTACTGATCCGGTACCCGCAGCAGGACCGTCTTGTCATCCTTGGGGTTGGCAATCTTGGCAAAGTTGCCCGACGTCTGCACGCGGAAGCGTTCATCGATAGCTGTGCCCACTCGCATCGCCTGTTCAGCTTTGCGTTCGGAATCGCCACGCATGACCAGGGCCAGTTGTCGTTCTTTCTTGAGTCGAGCTCCACCGACAATGCGACCCTTGCGTGCCTGTGCTTCCTGACCGACTTCGATCATGATTGGACCATTGGCGATGGCCCATTCGAAACCACTACGATAATTCGAACCACCATCTGCTCCCTTTTCAGAAAGCTGGCTCACATCAGCGACGTCCTTCAGGGAACTCAGCAGCAGGAAACCTCCACGAAGCGTCGAAGTCTGCTTGTCTTCATCCAGGCAGCGAATTTCAACATCACAGGTGTCACCCGGTCGTGCACCAGCAGCCACCTTGCCAGATACAATCACTACGGCAGCGTCACGTGAAGCGAGAAACTCAGTGGGTTTCTCCATCTTCTGTTGATTGAGCATGGCGAGCGCTGCAGAGCGGGCTGGGCCTTGAGGCACATTGCCACCCGTCCCGGAAAGCCCTACCACCACGCCATACCCCATGATATCCATGGGTTCGAGGCCATAAGGCGCCGCAACCGAGGTGATCATTTTGGGCGTCTTCTCGTTGGTTTTGGGAAGACTCAAGATCTCTTTTTGACATCCCGCTCCTGTCAGGAGCAGCGACATGGCCGAAAGGACGATGCCTAGCTTGAACGGACTGCTAATGGAATGACGCTTCACTTGTGAAACTGGCATACAACGTCCCCCGTGTGCATGGTCTGGATAGACCATCCCTAACGGGTGGGCACCATAACGTGTCATGAAGTGTTGTCAAGTTCAGCCTGCCAGCCCCATCATCCAGCTGGCAATCTGGGTGGTCTGGTTACTTGATGCGCACCAAGACCAGCAAAACGGCAGCTAGCAGAGATATACACGCACTGATATTGAATGCCGTCATGGCCCCCTGGGTTTCATAGAGCCAACCAAAGAGTACACTGGCGGGCAGGAGCAGGATACCCGAGATGAAATGAAACCAGCCAAACGCCTGACCACGCAGGTGTTGTGGTACCAGCAGCACCACCAGTGCCTTCTCCGGTGGTTCAGTCAGAGCATAGAACCCGGCGTACACCAGAAACAACCCTACCGCCCACCACACGGATGTCATCGAACCCATGGCAACATAGACCCCGGCATAAAGCACCCAGCCGAGAATGAGCAGCATGCGTGGGGAATATCGATCTGTCCAGTGACCTACCAGAATATTGCCATAGCTCTTGAGCAGATGAAAGACGCACCAGATGACCAGAATGTACTTCGCATCGGTGACGCCAAGTTCCTTGAGGCGCACCAGCATAAACATGTCGCTCGAGGCACTCACGGTGAACACGCCTACTGCCAGCATATACCACCAGAACTTGCTGCTCAGTTCCCTGATCTGAAAGCGGAACGGTTCCTGGGGCCTGATCTCACGAGGCTGCTCCTGTAGGCCGAGGTAGACCAGCAAGGTTACGATGATCCCCGGGATGATGGTTAACATCATCAACAGACGTATGTTTTCGGGCTGGAAATAGAGAAAGACAAAAGCTAACACCGGGCCCAGGGCTGCACCGAGATGATCCATCGCCCGGTGAAAGCCAAAAGCATAGCCACGCTGGTCGGCTGGTGTGGAGTCAGCGATCAAGGCGTCTCGTGCCGAGGTGCGGATTCCCTTACCAATGCGGTCACCGCTGCGAATGAGGAATATCTGCCACCAGGCAGTGCACAGCCCCATCAGTGGTCTGAGGAGTACGGGCATGGCATAACCAGTAACGATCAGGTTGCGTCGATGCTGCATGCGGTCGGACCAGGCACCGGCAAAGAGTTTCAGCAGACTGGAGATGGCATCAGCTACTCCTTCAATCCAGCCGATGGCCTGCTTACCTGCCCCGATGCTGAGAAGAAACACTGGCAGCAAGGGGGCAATCATTTCGCTGGCTACATCATTAAAAAAGCTGGCCCAGCCAAGAAGCTTGACATTCCGATGCAGAGGTGGCTTGGTGGGCGATGTCATGCGATGTGATTCTGTACCAGTTGATGAATGAACGTATCGTATGCAACACCTGCGGTCCTCAGCATGCGTGCCAGGCCAGCAGACGGGCCAATATCCGGATTGGGATTCACTTCGAGGATGCAGGGCTGGCCTTGGTAGTCCAGTCGCAGATCAATGCGTGCATAGTCGCGACAGCCTGCCAGTTGAAAAGCAGCCAGGGCCATCTGCTGCAACGCTGAAGCAAGCTGCTGGACTATTTGCGCCGGACACCGCGGCTGCATCGCCAGATCCTCTGCTGAGCCTGTCTCCCACTTGCTGGCATAGCTGACAATAGGCCATGTGACACCTGGCTGTTCGGTATAGACCATCTCAGCGACAGGCAGCGCAGTTCGCCCAGGTATCTCGACTACTCCGACATTGTACTCCGGACCTGGAAGATACTCTTCGACTAACACCGGTGTGCCGTAGTTGTTCACAACGTAGTGAAATTGTCGAAGCAGTTCGTCCATGCTGCGTACCACACTCTGCTGATGAATGCCGATACTGGCATCTGTTGCTGCAGGCTTCACCATACGTGGCCAGCTGGTGGGCGAAGTAATTTCTTCGGCAGAATGCACTTGCTGAAAGGTTGCAGTCCTTAGCCCCGCCGCCTGCAGAAGATATTTAGTTTTTACCTTATCTCGACCAATTACCATCGCTTCCAGCGGGCAGCCGGTATATGGCACGCCGAGCCATTCCAGTAATCCTGCTACATGGTACTCACTGGCAGGTTTGCCCCCGAAGCCTTCGAAAAGATTGAAAACTACATCGGGCTGGAATTGCTTCACAAGAATGAGCAACTCCTCCGGATCTGCTCGCAATCCCAATCGATCCACTATATGGTGATGCTTGACCAGAGCTGTTGCCACCGCCTCCACTGCGTGCAGAACATCCCGCTCTGATTCCGCATCAGGATGGTCGCCTGGTAACACGGGTGCATTGTAAAGTAACAGGACTTTTGCCATGATAACTCAGCATACATTCCCACAAGTGATTGACCACGATGCATCCCACCAGCCAGTTGCCTGACTTCAACATCACTCGTCTTGGCCCTGCTGAACATGATTCCCCTCTGGCGAGCACATTCAGCGATACCTCTGGCTTCTTTGTGGGTGATGATGAGCGTTGCCTGTATGACACCATCGGGCAATCGTGGTCGCATGGAGTGATGCCTACCCAGATCGATGCGATTAACCTGGAAATTGCAGGACCCCGTCGACTGCTCTATTTTAATCCCGCGCAAACGAAGGCGGCAATCGTTACCTGTGGTGGCCTTTGCCCGGGGCTGAACAACGTCATCCGCAGCCTGGTGCTTTCCCTCAGCCAGCAGTATGGTGTCAGCGACATTCTTGGTATCCGCTATGGCTATGCCGGCATGGTGGAGAACAGCTTTCCACCAATCGGGCTTACTCCCGACGTCGTTGATCCTATCCATCTTGAGGGAGGTACTTTTCTGGGTTCTTCTCGCGGCCCGCAGTCTATCGATGCAATGCTGAATTATCTTAAGGCCCGCAAGGTGAACCTGCTCTTTACTATCGGGGGCGATGGTACCCAGCGTGGTGCAATGCTCCTGGCCCAGGCCGCGCTGGCTGATCGTTATCCCCTTTCAGTCATTGGATTGCCTAAAACCATCGACAACGACCTGGACTTCGTTGATCGCACTTTCGGCTTCGAGACAGCGTTCTCGTTGGCCGATCAGGCACTGCGGGCGGCCTATGCTGAAGCCAAAGGCGTTCGTAATGGTGTTGGCATCGTCAAACTGATGGGTCGCCACTCAGGCTACATCACCGCCCTCTCCAGCCTGGCCCACGGACAGGTGAACTTCGTGCTCGTGCCCGAAGTTCCATTCAGTTTTGATGGTGACAATGGGCTCTTGTCTTGTCTCCGCCGCCGACTTGATCAGCATCGCTTTGCTCTCATCGCAGTTGCCGAAGGTGCGGGGCAGGATTTACTCGAAGACGAAGTGAAGAAGGCAGGTTTTGATGCCTCTGGTAATGCTAAACTTGCCGATATTGGCCATGCCTTGAGGGTCGCCATTGATGGCTATGCTGCTCAGCACAAGATGACCATCAATGTCCGCTACATCGATCCGAGTTACATGATTCGCTCCGCCGTAGCTACGCCAAACGACAGCGTCTTCTGCCTGCAGCTGGCTCAGCATGCCGTGCATGCTGCCATGAGTGGCCGGACAGCCATGGTGGTAGGTATCTGGAAGAACACCTTCACCCACGTACCCATGGCTACAGCCATTCATCAGAAAAAGCAGATCGATCCCCGCAGTTCGATCTGGCTCAGTGTGCTGCAGGCGACTAATCAGCCAAGCTGTATGCGTGCTTGATGTGCAGCTATGATGCAATAACAAGTACGTCGAAGGGCGAGGCTCCTTCGGACCACAGATCACCTGAGACTTTATGAAACTATCGCGATCGGGCTAGAATTAGCCGGCAGTCTGGCAGTTTGACCCCTGCAACAAACCTTTCCGCCAGAGTCTTGTTGGGATGCAGTGTAAACAACCCTGGCCCCCACGACGATTGCCCATAACACTGGGCCCCGGCATCCTTGAGTAGCTGAAGTCGTTCCACCGTCTTGGCGCTACCATAGTGGTCATGCTGAATTGGCTGATAATACTCACCAGCCAGGTAGTTATACTCCGTCAGTGACGTGGCAAACATCTTGAAGTCGTTATGTTTGATCGCGGGAATGACCCGTGTACGCGCGAGTGTGAGCAATTTCTCAGCTGTGTTAGCCGAAAGCGGGCCTAACTCGGCGAAGGCCCGCCGTTCCTCTTCGGCACTCAACCCTGCTTCCTGCCCCGGTTCCACAAGTACCCAGGTCCATTCGCGGGGAAGGACATAACGTTCCAGCGGCAATCGCTTGCCATCCATGGTCTTGCCGGCATCGAAGTAAAACCCGGGCTTTTCAAACCCGGCAATGCCGATGCCTGATCGAGTACCACGGCCCAGTACCATGGCAACTTCGTCGGCATTCCACGATTTGCGTGATGCTGCAAGGACCACAAGAGCCACTTCCAGGGCCAATTGTGTCCCGGTCCCCCAACCTTGATGGGCAGGAGCAGATTCGTGTACTGTGAAGTGTATCGGCTGCAAAGTACCGTAATGCACCTGTAGTTTGTTGATGACAGCCTGCACCCGATGTTCTTCCGGTCCGGTGAAGCTCCATTCTTTCGCCAGTTCAGCTGTAAATCGAATTCCTACTGCATCCACCATCGCCCCCAGCCCACCGTAGAGAAAGTCAATTCCCTCGATGGGGGCGGGAGTCAGTAAACCAAAATGGAGCCGACGGCCGGAGGTGATCTCCATCACTCCTCCACTTTCGCTGGCTGATGGTTCTGCACATAACTTTCCAGAAACTCAAACGCCTGCTTCTCTCGTGCCCCGCCGGTTTTCTCCACCATGGGCGCGAGTCGTTGCAACTCACCTAGTATTTCTTCCCTGGGTAGCATGTGAACGCGTGTGGCCAGTATACTGGCTTCCAGCACCGCATGCATCGCCCGGTTGAAGCCGAAATGATCGCGGATGCGACCATCCCAGACGATGCTTACATCCATTTCCGCCCTCTCAGCAGTGTCGTCGATATGATCGACCTTGAAGGCATAGAACCGACAGGCATCTCGTAGTATGTAACCCCATACATGGTCAGACATCAGCATCATGGGAAGTGGTTCGATTTTTCCCACTGCTGCCTGAGCCAGCAGCAGCACATCGTCCACGACGTGAAAGACGCCTTCGGGATGGTGCTTCAGGTTCTGGTAAGTCTGCGAGGTCTTGAAGGGGCGTAGTCTCATCGTGCGAAAGCCACGATCCACTTTCGGCCCCATGGGCGCAATATTCACCTGCCCATCAACCCCGATGGTCGTGACAATTCCCTCTATAACCAATTGTTCCCTTGGCATGGCAACTATTGTAGGCATCTCGCTCTGCGAGATGACCATTTGCATGACAAATATGTATTTGCAATCGGTCATCACGCGGGTCGTGATATTTGCAATGCTTTCAGCATCCCTTTAG
The DNA here is from genome assembly GCA_046350055.1 of Gemmatales bacterium. Lineage (GTDB taxonomy): Bacteria > Planctomycetota > Planctomycetia > Gemmatales > HRBIN36 > JAEUIE01. The sequence continues at coordinate 4,361,373 of JAXMBC010000001.1, forward strand.
CTTTATCGAGCGTCTCTGCGTACTCCGCATCGGGATCAGAATCAGCCACGATGCCTCCGCCTACCGGAAACTGTACCCACCCCTGCCCCACAGTCATAGTGCGGATGAGGATATTGGTGTCCATCGCACCGCTGAGCGAAATGTAACCCAGGCAGCCACAATACGGCCCGCGGGTAGTTGGCTCTAACTCTGCAATGATCTCCATGGCACGCACTTTCGGCGCCCCGGTCACAGAGCCGCCGGGCAGCGTAGCACGTAATACATCAAACGGCGTCATCCCGTGTCGCAGCTTCGCCCTCACCACGGAGACCAGATGATGCACCGATGCATTGCTTTCCAGACGGCACAACTCAGGTACGTTTACCGAGCCATACTCGGCTACCCGGCCCAAGTCGTTGCGGAGCAGGTCAACAATCATGACGTTTTCTGCATGATCTTTCGCACTCATGCCCAGTTCCATAGCCAGTCGTTCATCGTCGGCTGGTGACAGCCCTCGAGGCCTTGTTCCCTTGATTGGTCGCGTTTCGAGATCACCCTCAGCAGTTAACTGAATGAAACGCTCCGGAGAAGAACTGCACACGGCAAAGTCACCCATGTCGAAGTAACCGGCACACTGGGCCGGGCTTGTTTGCCGTAGTCGCTGGTAGAGTGACAATGGCATGTCACGAAACTCCGCCAGCAGCCGCTGCGCAAGATTCACCTGGAAACAGTCGCCTGCGTGGGTGTATGCTACGCCTCGGGCAATGGCCTGGCGAAAGCTGGTGGGCGTGAAGTTGCTCAGAACCTGGGGATGATCGGGTAGGGCAAATGATGGAGCCAGTTGCTCCAGCGACTTTACGGCCAGTTTTCGTGGGGGTACTGTAACTGTCCTTTCCAGGAGCCTCTGGATACGTTCCGCACGCAGTTCAGCCGTATCTGCCCTGTCACAGGCGTTCGCTGCAGGCATGCCCTGACTGATCAGGAGCACCGTGTTTTCCACATGGTCGAATGCGATTACCCAGTCGTACAGACCCAGCACCAGATCAGGTATGTGGAAGTCGTTCCAGCGAGGTTGAGGCAACAATTCCAGTGCATGCTGGACTCCATATCCCCACAGCCCTGCCACCCCGCCTTGAAATGGCGGCAATCCCGGCCAAGGACCCTGCCTGAGTTTATCCCAATCGTGTTCTACTTCTTCAAGGGTTTTCTGAATGCTCTGGCGTCCACTAGCGCGATAGGTACGCCACGGGTCTGCAGTCAGGTATGAATACCGTCCCAGCTCGGGATGCTGCCGGGCACTATCCAGGAAGAGCACATACGGCAAATGGGCCAGCTTCTCGAGGGCATGCATTGGATCGAGATTGCCTGGCAACATGACCACCACCGGTTCAAAGTTAACCATGACCGCCTCGCTTCTGGCGATCGCGATGGCTCACTTCAGGTACGGTCAGGTAGCCCCAGTCCAACGACTGATCCTGCACATAGTTCTTATTCAGTTGCGATGCCGTCTGGGCCTTGTGCAGTTCATACCCCAGATAAAAGGCATGTGAAACATCCATGCGGTCGTCGTTCTGGCACATCTTCTCGAAGAGCAGAAACGGATCGACATCAGTCTGATGCTGGCTGCCATTCATCGCATGCAACATGCCTTCATCAGCAAACAAACGGTAGTTGGGGTCGGTCAATGATGCTGCCAACTCCTGGAGCAAGGCTGTTCCCATCACCCGCTGTTTGCGATCCCGCAGTGTGAGCAGACGTGGGTCGATCTTCTTGGGTATCATCTGCCTCTTGATCGCAAAGTACGCCATGCGGCGGGCAATGTCACATTCGGCCACTGATGTGCGGGCGAAGTTCGCCACCGCTGTCGTCAGTACGCTGCGGATTCCCCACTCCTGGCACAGCGACAGTAGCAGAAGATTGATCCCTGCCGAATCGACCTCGGTCAGTTCCGTGAGGTTGCCTATTCCCATCATCATTTCGGCGTGAGGATATCTGGCTCGTGTCTGCTGATAGCGAATCAGAGAACCCCCGAAACCAAACCCAATTGGTTCCAGAATCGGGTCAAGTCGATGTTTCACCCCGTGTTTGGCCAGATATTCTGCCGTCAAATCCAGGCTCGTCAGGTTACTCGGTTCATCGGGGATGGCTACTACTTCACAGCCCCAGTCGCGGCACATCTCGCGGTTACTGCTGTTCACACTCAGAACCAGCTCTGCACCAGCCTTGACCGCAGCTGCCACTTCATCTGAATTGAAACTGTCAATCGACAGACGGAAGCCTCGTGCCTTCAGCTCAGCAACAGCACTGCCTGCTTCGAGCCACTGAACTTCGGGAATACAGCCCAGGTCGATGATATCCGCGCCTTGCTGGCGAAAGCTCTCCGCCTGTGCGATCAAATCCGGCAGACTCAGCTTCGACGCATGATTGATTTCTGCAAGAATCTCGATGTTGTGCTGGCCATAGTCATCCTTGCTTGGTTGGCCGAAAAAGTCAGCTATGTCACGAACATCCGCTGGGCCCGGCGTGACTGGAATACCGGTCTGCTTTTCTAACAGCGACCAGTCTCCCGTGCATGCTCCCGGCACATAGATATGGGAAATCCCCTCTGGCACCACCAGGCGGCGAGCCACCCACTCCGGCGTCATCAATGCTGCAACGGTGATATTCAGTACGGCGATCTCGTAGTTCCAACCCAGCTTGGGGGCCAGTTCGTGCAGCACCTCACGAAGCTGTGGCTCTGCCAGTTTGCCAGTGATGAACAGGTATCGGGCCATGGTGACGTTGACGGACTCGCCAGACTCTTTACGATGAAGCCATCCTGCCTATTGATGACATATCTTCAACCTAGCGAGCCTGTTGTATGATGGCGAACCCGAATCCATCGCAGCGGACATCCCTCAGTCACCTGCCCTGGCCTGTCCGGCTGACATTGGCCATGTTCCTGTGTGCTGCTGGCGTAGGCTACCTGACTGGATTGATCCAACTGCATTTCGCACATGCATCTGAAGGGAACCTCCTTCCTTCGCCTGACGATGTTGTCAAAGCCTATCACGGTTCCACTGGCGAAAAGGTCACACAAATTGTGCGTGTGCTGGAAGCACCAGACAATCTCGCCTTTAATGGCAGCGGCTCGATGCGCAAGGCCCTCTTCGAGAAGTCGGACGACTGGAAGGAAGCCATCAAACAGAAGCCCGAAGCGACAGTGCGTGCGGAGCGTGAAGGCGAACGCCTGGCCTTGCTGGCCTGGCTACGTGATGGAGCAAAGAAAGACGCCTACGATGCCGACGCCTTTGTGCTTCCCGAAGCACTGGCTCAGCAGCCGATCACGGTCGATTTTCTCAAGGTTGATGATGCTGGCAAGGAACTCAAACCCCGCAAGCTCGCTATCAAGTCGCTCATGACTACCCGCTGTGCCGGCTGCCACGGTGCTGGCGGCGAGGTAGCGAAGATGCCCCTTGAAACCTACGAAGCTATCGCCAAGTACAATCAAACACCCAGTGCAGGTGGCATGTCGCTGGAGAAACTCGCGCTCGTGACCCACACCCACATGATGGCATTCGCCGTCCTCTTCGGGGCGACGGGCTTGATCTTTTCGTTTACCCGCTACCCTGCCACCATTCGCGCTATCTTCGGTCCCTGGACACTTTTCTTCCAGGTAATCGACATCGGGATGTGGTGGGCTTCCCGCCTCGATCCTATCTTCGCCAAGATGATTCTGGTCAGTGGCGGGTTGGTCGGCATTGGTCTGGGTATCCAATTGCTGGGTGGTCTGTACGACATCCTCGGTCCGCAACCACAGCGCGATACGGGAGGGCAAGCTTAACTGCAATGCCCTACTCTATCCGACAAGCCACCCTCCACGATATCCCCATGCTCTGTGAGCATCGTCGGCAGATGTTCCTTGACATGGGTCATCCTGCTTCGCCTGCGCTCGATCTGATGTCAAGCGAGTTTGCTGAGTGGGTCAAACCTCGCCTCGAGCATGGCACCTATTTCGCATGGCTTGCTGAAGATGGCGAGAAAGTAGTCGCTGGTGCGGGCCTGTGGCTCATCGATTGGCCTCCACACATACTCGATCCCCACGGAGCGCGGGGCTATATCCTCAACGTCTACACCGACAAAGCTTATAGACAACAAGGCCTTGCCCGGTTGCTCACACAATGCTGTCTTGATCACTGCAAAGCGAAACACATTACCGTTGTTACCCTGCATGCCAGCGCACATGGTAAGGGACTGTATGAATCCATGGGGTTTCAGCCAACCAATGAGATGAGGCTGAACTTCCTGGCATGACCACTGCGCAACTCATTGTCTGGTTTGCCTTTTCGCTCACTTACCTTGGATTGGCATTAGGTAAACTGCCGGGCGTCAAGATGGATCGCGCCAGCATCGCCTTGCTGGGAGCAATCATCCTGCTTGCCACGGGCGTCATCACATTTCCCCAGGCCATACACTCGATTCATTTTGAGACGATTGGACTGCTGCTCGGCATGATGATGATCGTCGCTGTCCTGCAGCGTGCCCGCTTCTTTGCCCGTCTGGCAGGTCTCGCATCTCAGCTGCTCCGCAGCCCCAGGCAACTTCTGATGCTGGTAGTGGTCTTCGCTGCACTGCTTTCCGCCATACTGGTCAATGACGTCGTCTGTCTGGCCATGCCTCCGCTGCTGTTGCAGCTTTGCCGTCAACGTGACTGGGATCCCAAGCCCCATCTCATTGCCCTGGCGTTGGCCTCTAACATCGGCTCTGCCTGTACTCCCATCGGCAACCCGCAGAACATGCTGATTGCTGAGTGGTCGCATATCAGCTTCCTGCAGTTTGTTCTGAAACTGTCCGTACCCACCCTGCTGAGCCTGCTGGTAACCTACATGCTGCTGGCATGGATCTATCGTCGACAATTGCAGATGGTATCCAGCTCAACCAGTTACGATGCCATCACGCTGCGGCCGTCGTGCCACGATCGCCTTCTCCTCAAAGGGGTACTGGTTCTGCTGGCTACTATTGCGGCCTTTCTTGCGGGCCTGCCGATGGCAACCGTTGCACTGACAGCGGGTACGTTTCTGATGATTGACCGTTTCTCTTCTCGCTATGTCTGGAACGGTGTGGACTGGAGCCTGCTGATCATGTTCGTCGGGCTCTTCATTGTGGTGGGGGCGTTTGAACAACTGATTGTTCAACCAGGCCACTGGGCTGATTGGCCTACACTGCAGCGTGACCCGGTGGGCCTTCTCAGTCTGGCGTCGGCAATACTCTCCAACCTCGTGAGCAATGTTCCCGCCGTGATGCTGTTTAAGCCTGTTATGCTTCAAATGCCCGCAGCGACACAGGAAACGGGCTGGCTCGCTCTGGCCATGAGCAGCACCTTTGCTGGCAACCTGACCATCCTCGGTTCCATCGCTAATCTGATCGTTGTCGAAATGGCCCGCAGGCAGGGTGTCCCCATCAGCTTCTGGGACTACAGCAAGGTAGGCGTCCCGGTCACCATCCTCTCGATCGTCATCGGGATACTGTGGCTGAAGTTTGGTGTCTAAATCAACATCCATCAAACGCAACACCCCACGAATCTTCGTGGGGTGTTGCAGTGTGATAGATCGACTTAGCGGGCGCGGTAAGTAATCCGGCCTTTGCCCAGATCATAGGGCGAGAGTTCTACTGTGACGGCATCGCCAGGGATGATACGAATGAAATTCTTGCGCATCCGCCCCGAAACGTGGGCTGTCACCATCTGACCATTCTCCAGTTCCACCCGGAACTGCGTGTTGGCAAGTGCTTCCCGCACCTTGCCATTCACTTCAATACCTTCTTCCTTCGCCATCGGACATCCTCAAGTGCCTTCTCAGATATTAAATGCTGAAGCACGCGAAGTTCAAGAGGCATTAGCGCATGAAGAAGACGAGCGCGAGGCCAAACAGGCACAGAAGGGAAAACATCACCAGTTCAATCATTGATGCCCCCGCCAGTTTGCCGACGGTGATGATGACGGTGGGAACACCGAGGAGAATCAGCCAGATCAGCCACGAAGGCACCGGGGCACGTTTGGCGGTAGGAGGTGTGTTGCTCATCCAATTGATCTATGGAGACATTTAGCCCCCGGCCATTCAGGCCGGGGGCGTGCTCGCGCGGTGGATGAACGAGTTTGCAAAGTTGCAAATGCTTCATCTATGCACATGAATGTTGTATTTCGCAAGCACTCGCCCCCGGCTTGAAGAGCCGGGGGCTAAATACATTACTTCACCGTTGCAGAGTGCCCCTTCATCTCGCCGATCTCTTCCGCGCGGCCGCCGAGGTGTTCGTAGAGGAACTTCTCGGTGATGGCGAAGAAGTGCAGACGATTCTCCGGACGCTGGAAGCCGTGGCCTTCATCGGCGTAGATGACATACTGCACCGGCAGGCCAGCCTTCTTCATGGCATCGTAAATCTGGTCACTCTCCGGTTGCTTGACGCGGGGATCATTTTTTCCCTGGCCAATGAGCAGTGGCGACTTGATCTGATCGACCTTGAAAAGCGGTGAACGTTCCTTGAGGAACGACTCTTCCTTCTCCAGGTCGCCAACACGCTTGGTGAAGAGCACCTTCATGGGTGCCCAATATGGCGGGATCGACTTGAGCAGTGTGACAATGTTGCTGGGGCCGACGATATCGACACCGCAGGCAAACTTGTCCGGGGTAAAGGTGAGTCCAACCAGAGTAGCGTAGCCACCGTACGAGCCACCCATGATGGCCACCTTCTTCGGATTGCTGTAACCCTTGGCCACGACCCAATCAACTCCGTCGATCAGGTCCTGATGCATCTTGGCAGCCCACTCACGGTTGCCTGCATTGAGAAACTGCTTGCCATAGCCTGTCGAGCCACGGAAATTCACTTGCAGTACAGCGTAGCCACGGTTAGCAAGGAACTGGACGATGCCATTGTAGCCCCAACTGTCGCGAGCCCAGGGGCCACCATGGACGAGCAGAACGGTGGGCAGGTTTTTGGGTTCTACCCCTACTGGCAGAGTCAAGTAGCCACGGACGAGAAGCCCATCCTTGGTCTTGTATTCAATTGGTTCCATACGAGCGAGTTTGACCTTTTCCAGTTTGCTGTTGTTGCTGTACAGGTAGGTCGCTTTCTTGCTGGCACGGTCGTAGATATAGGCAGTTGCAGGGGAATCGTCGGAGTTGTAGGAGACGATCCAGGTCTGGTCGTCAAGCGTCTTGCTGGTGACCTGCATGTCACCCCGGCGGACTTCGCTCAGTACCTTGAAATCTTCCGCCACACTGTTGTCGAGAACTTTCCATTCGGTTCGTGCCTTCTCGAAGGATACTGCGAGCGGTATCTTTCGCTTCTGGTCAATAAGTGCACCGCTGAGATCATACTCTGCATCTTCTGCAATCACTTCCTCTTTGCCGGTGGCAATTTCGACCTTGAGCAGACGCACCGCATTGGCATCATGATTGCCAATCATCCATATGCCATTGTTATCAGCAGTGAAACCGACAGCACTGCCCTGCTCTTCGGACGGCCAGGTTCGGAATTTACGCCATTCAGCACCTGCCTTGTCACGGACCAGCAGGGTCTGTGAGCCATCCATTGGATTCATGGTGACCGCAGCGCGAGGCTGCATATCGTTATCGAGAATGTAGCCCATGACGTTGCCTGGATTCTTCTCGATCAGCTCACTCTTCCCGGTGGTCAAGTCAAGCTTGTGCAGGTCGAACACCTGCTTGTTACGCTGGTTCATCTGGAACATGACCACGTTGGGGTACTTTTCTTCCAGATTGATGCCCTGCACACGGGTCGCTTCGTAAGGCGTCAGGTCTTTGGTGTTTCCGCCATTGACATCGACTGCGTAGAGATGGAAATTCTCATCGCCACCCGTGTCCTGCAGGTAGAGAATGTGTTTGGTATCGAAGGCCCAGAAATACTGACGAATGCCCCGCTTGGGATCGTTGGTGACTTTGCGGGCATCGTCTTTATCGCGGCTGCGGACCCAGACTTGCAGGACGCCTTTGTCATCCGCTGCCAGGTAGCTGAGATACTTGCCATCGGGGGAGATTTGCGTGCCGGCCCGTTCGGGGTTGCCAAAGAGCACATTCCGCGGAATGAGGGGCGGCGGGCCATCCTGTGCGGCGGCTAGCGTGGGCATCAGGCCGATACTCGCCAAACTGACGAAGAGAAACAGAGAACGCAAGGTATACTCCTTCACAAGTAGAGTGACTAAAGTCATTCGCACCCAGACACGATCCATTGTCTGGATGGTATCTTTCTAGGAACTCTACAAGCATTGCAGCCTGGATGTTTCAAACGGGATTGAGAATGAGACAAGCATTAAACGCACGATTGCAGCCACCGTACCTGCGGTTGCTGGCACTGGCCGTGCTGGTAATGGGATGTGGCCTGGCTGTTTTTAACTACTCCACAGCCAGGGGAGGAGTTTCACAGACAGGCATTCCCTGGGGGGCTGACTTTGCCGGGTTCTTTGTTGCTGGGCAGATACTCGACGCAGGCGAGACGGCACGTCTTTATGATCGAACCATGCATGCAGAGTATTATCATCGTCTTTTGCCGGCGCTGCCAAAGGATGAAGTGATCCCGTATGTGCATCCACCCTTTGTTGCAGGTGTCATGCGCTGGCTGACAGCCATGCCCTATGAACTGGCTGTATGGGTATGGATGCTGTTAACACTGGGGCTCTACATTGCAGGCGTGCTTCTGGTACTCAAGCACTGCCCGGAATTGCAATCACATCGCTGGCTGGTCCTGCTCCTGGCTCTCAGTTTCGAACCGTTCCTGTTCGAATGCTGGCTCGGTGGGCAACTCTCAGCCATTGGCTTTTTCAGCTTCTCGCTGTGCTATCACTTCATAAAGTCAGGCAAGCCGGTGCTGGCAGGGTTGGCCCTGGGGCTTTGTTTCTACAAGCCTACGCTGCTGCTTCTCCTCCTGCCGATGCTGATCATCAGTCTGCAATGGCAACTTCTCTTAGGGATGGCCCTTACCGGATTACTTTATGTCGCCCTCAGTCTCCTGATGGTGGGCTGGGATTGCACGCTTGGCTATCTCGATGTGCTTCTCGCATTCCGACAACAAAGCAGCGGGGCTGATGAATTTGTCATACGCCACTGGAAGTATGTGGACATCAATCACTTCTACCACTCAGCACTTGGCAAGACTTCAGCCAAAACAGTAGCTTTCGGCATCACTACCCTATTTCTCTTCGTACCGCTTGCCGTGTTCTGGTGGCGCCGCCGCCGCAACATCACCAACCAGTTGTGGGCAAGTACCCTGTTCCTCATCCCTGTCATCAATCTTTACTTTGGGATTTACGATGCGATCCTGGTTGTGCAGGCTGTCATGATTGTCACCGCAATCGTTCTTCGGCACAACAGTGGCAAGCTTCTGGGCAGCGACTGGGATTGGTGCCTCCTCGCCCTCGCCCTGGTGCCCTGGTTCGCCCAATCTCTGGCCAGGTATTACGGTCTGCAGTTGATGACAGTGGTGCTCGTCGGCTGTGCTGCATTTGCTGCGCTGCATCGCCTTACGCAGCCTGCCGCTTCGGGAAATGGTGAATCCCCGGGATAGCCTGTTCAGCCAGCCCGACGCTTTCTGAAACGAAGGTAAGCGGCCTGCCTTTCACCTGCTGGAAGATGCGGCCAATATACGCACCGACAATCCCCAGGCTGACGAGTTGCAAGCCCCCCAGGAACAGCACTGCAATAATGATTGATGCATATCCAGGTACCGGCAGCACTCCATACGGCTTGAGCTGCTCGGCAAAGAGATAGCGAATCAGTACGAACACTGCAGCCAGAAACGCCAGGCTCGAGCAGCCAATTCCCAGCCAGGTAGCGATTTTGAGAGGCTTGGTCGAGAAGCTGAAGATTCCGCTCAGCCCGAGCTTCACCAGCTTGGAGAATGTGTATTTCACCTCGCCCGCTGCCCGGCCAGCACGTTCATAAGGCAGGCCTGTCTGACGGTACCCCACCCAGGCACGCAGCCCCCGGATAAACGGTTCCTGTTCGTTGCAGGACAGCACCGCCTGCACTACCCGTCGGTCCATCACGCAAAAGTCACCCGAATCGAGCGGAATATTAATCTCGGAGAGCAGCTTGAGCACCCGGTAGTAGCAGAAGTAGGCTGAGCGTTTGAAGAGGCTTTCCTTTCGCTTTCGTCGCACAGCGTATACCACCTCGTAGCCTTCTTCCCACTTTTGCAGAAACTGCGGCACCACTTCGGGTGGGTCCTGCAAGTCAGCATCCAGTACCACCACTGCATCGCCCTGGGCATGCTGCAGGCCGGTCCAGAGTGCGAGCTGATGACCAAAATTACGAGAGAGTCGCACTGCTTTCCAGCGAGGATCGATCTGGTGGAAGTGTTCCATCTGCTCCCAGGTCCGGTCGGTAGAACCGTCATCAACAAGGATGACCTCAACCTGGTAATTCCAATCTCGCACAGCCTGTTGAATGCGATCAAACAGGAGTGGCAGCACATCCTCTTCATTGCAGCAGGGAATGACGAGGGAGATCAGCTTGGTATGCGGGGCGGCGAGGGTTGGCATGAGAATCCTATATCCGAAGCTTCACAGTGGAGGGCGAGACTTCTGCCGAATCGCAGACCACGCGAAGACATGGAGCCATATCGTAGTTGGGCCAATCTATACCTCCTTTTGGCAATTCCAGCGACATCAGTTTCTGCCGCTCGATTCCATCCCCACTTCTCTTTCCAGAAACCGGGCTTGACGTGCTCACTCACCTTTGACAACTGCCCATAGTGCCTGATAGGCTGTATCCATGTCCTTCACCCAGGCGTATCTGACACGCCATCAAATGTGCATCGATCTGAAACGGCCTGTACCGTTACCCGTTCTGCCGGAAGGGTACGTGTGGGTGCCGTGGGATGATCGCCTTATCGATCTCTTTGCCGAGGTGCACTACCTCAGTTTCCGCAAAGCTCTCGATGCCGCCCTGTTCAAGTCGTTTGCCAATCGGGCAGGCTGCTGGCACCTGATCAATGAAATCCGTCGCCGTGCCGACTTTGCTCCCTGGGCAACCTGGCTTATTGCAAGCCCCGGCGGATGCTGTGCCAGTATTGAATGTATCACGATCGACAGCGATGAAGGGAACATCCAGAATGTCTCGGTTATCCCGGCCTTCCGCCGCCTGGGTCTGGGGCGGGCTCTGGTGTTGCAGGCCCTTGCCAGCTTCAAACAGATGAAGCGCAGTCGAGTAAGTTTAGAAGTTACCGGCGAGAACCTGCCTGCCTACCAACTGTACCAGCGGCTGGGCTTCCGTAAGATATCCACTTCGTTCAAAGAAATCACTTCGGACGACATTGTCTACTAGGGTATTGCCTTTGTCTTCTCCACGCGTCCGTCAACATGTGTTTCCCAATGGACTGGTGTTGCTTGCCGAACACATGGACTTCGTCCGCACCGCAGCGTTCAACTTCCTCATCCCTGCCGGGTATGCCTACGATCCGGTTGCGACGCCCGGCGCTTCGAATCTGCTCTCAGGCATCATCACCCGCGGCGCAGGCCCTTTCGATAACAAGGAACTGATGCTGGAGATGGATGCCCTCGGCCTCGACCGCGAAGAGAGCGTTGGCGTACTGCATACCCGTGTCTGGGGTGCCACGCTGTCACGCAACCTGCTCCCTGCGCTGGAACTCTACTCCCACGTGATCCTGCGGCCTCATCTCCCCGAGGAAGAGTTGCCAGCAGTCCAAGCCCTGGCCATTCAGGACATCGAAGGGTTGGAAGACGACCCCAAGGGCAAGACGATGCTGGAACTGCGGCGTCGTCATTTGCCCTTACCCCTGGGTAACGACCGACGAGGGACCATCGAAGGCATCGAGTCCACCACAGTGGACATGCTCAAGGCTTTTCATCGTCGCCACTTCCGCCCCAATGCCACCATCATCAGTGTGGCGGGCAATATCGAATGGGAACCACTGGTCGATAAAGTCGGTCTGCTCTTCGGTGACTGGTCCCCTCAACCTGAGGTGAAGCTCGACCTGGCCACCCCTATCAAGGGCACCAACCATCTGGAAAAGGAAACTCAGCAGACCCAGATCGGACTGGCATTTGAGAGCATTCCTGTGACCGACAAGGACTACTTCACTGCCATGGGTGCGGTGAATGTACTCAGCGGCGGCATGAGCAGCCGACTCTTTACCGAGGTACGAGAAAAGCGTGGACTGTGTTACTCCGTCTGGGCCAGTTACCAGGGTATGAAAGACCGCGGGGCTGTGCTCTGTTATGCAGGTACCACCAATGAACGGGCCCAGGAAACGCTTGATCAAACGCTGATCGAACTCCGCCGCATCGAGCAAGGCGTGGAACCAGAAGAAGTGCAGCGTGTACAAGCCGGGCTGAAGTCGTCCCTCATCATGCAGGAAGAATCGACTTCCGCTAGAGCTGGTGCCATCGCCTCCGACTGGTACTACTACGGCAGGGTGAGGACGCTGGAAGAGATACAGAATGAAGTGAATGCGATGACGGCTGAGAAGATCACGGCGTATTGCCGCGAGAAGCCACTGGTCAATGGCACGTTGGTAACGATGGGGCCGAAGGCGCTGACGGTGAAGTAGCTAAGCATGGAACCGAACGCATGTCGTCATTAGTAGTATATGCTGTCAACATTTTGACTTTAGTCCTGGTTACTGCTCTGTACATGTGGAAAATGGCTGCTTGGGTTCGCTCACCGAACTCAACGCTGAGGCGCAGTATCCTCACATCGGCCGTAATTTGGGTTTGTTCGATCCTCTCATTGCTGCTCAATTCATATCTGGATGTGCCGATACCGATTCTGATAGGCCTTGTTATCGTCGACATGATTTTCATTCAGTATGTCTTCGTACTCAAGTTTGTACGTGCTCTAGTTGTGTTTGGTGCCTATGTTTTGGGTTGCATTACTGTCATTTTCCTTGGGAGGTTTGTGGTACGACCTTACATCATGGAATCAATTGAAGTTAACTCCAACTCAATGGCTCCGACACTTGTTGCTAGACACCATTTGGGAGTTTGTCCCCAGTGCGGCAGTGCCGCCATCATTCCCATCAGCGAGCATGGCTTCTTTCATCAAGAAGGTATTTGCAGCAACTGTCGTGCTGTCAACACTATTGAACCACAGAAAATTTTGACAGAGAAGTATGGTCACGATCAATGTTGTGTAAATAAATGGCTGAAGCCCAGGCGATGGGACGTAGTTGTCCATAGGGCAAATCATGATGATCGTATTCTGTATGCATTCCGTCTCGTGGGTCTTCCCGGCGAAACAATGATGATTCGAGATGGTGCAGTTTGGATAAACGACGTGAAGCAGGAACTACCATCTCATGTGGGCCCCATACAGTACTTGGCTGATTCGATAGACCGCGCAAATTCCATCTATGGTCCCATTACCCTAAAGTCCGGTGAAGTGTTTGTCTTAGGGGATTACTCCGCGTCCTCTAGCGATTCACGTGTGTTTGGAGTTGTCCCGGAAGCCAACATTGTAGGCGTGGTTGACCTCATTTACTGGCCAATGAAGCGGATGCGCATCCTTCGCTGAGCAATTGCAAGATGAATGGTGCCGCGTGAGAATCCCCCTCACCTTTCCCCGGTTGGGAGAGTGGAGACAGAGTGTTCCGCTTGGAATTTCTGCCCCCGCAGCGTAGCCATCACGCCTCGCCACAGATCATACACCCCACCCACGCCAGACTTGCCCGAGAGTATCGTGTCATACTGCGAGCCATCGCGGCTCATCACCGCAGACGCTAACCGATCCTGCACCACCACCATCTGCTCATTGAGATAGCCTGTCCATTCCTCCGTGTTCCGTAGCTGCCCCGCTGCGTCGATCGCCGACCCGAAGGCAAAGTGGGCCTCAGGCTTCTTCTCGTTCCAGAACGGATACTCGATTGCCATTGGTAACACGATGCCACGCTTGATCCTTGCCAGCAAAGCCCCCAGGCCATTCTTCAAATCGGGGGGACGATGCCGCACATCGCGAAACTCTCCTTGAGCTGTCAGCCAGAGCATCGTCGCCGGCTTGGAAGTAATCGCTTCCCCCATGCGCAGGAACTGCACCGCTCCCCTGGCATTCTGTTCCACGCCGAAGAAGCCAAGCTTACTGAAGATGTTGTACTTCTGCAGCATCGCCGCATCCATCGGGGCATAGTGGCTGCGGCCAGGGAAGCACTCAGAAGCAACCACGCACAGCAGCGGGTCCCACCAGCCGGGATGGTTCAAATACACAATCAGCGGTACATCCAGAGGCACTGCAGCAGGACGACCCGCTTGCAGAATGCGGGTAGCATGAAAGAACTTCCCCACCTGGTACTTCTTGACGTACCACAGGAACCACGGCGCGATCGTGGTGGAGATCTTGGGTAATTCGGTAGACGGTACTGTCATAGCGGTCTCTGCTCGTTAATATAGGGAGACTCATTCCATCATGGGGCCAGTTATGACTGCATTGATTGCATCCGTCCTGCTTTTCATGAACCTGCCGGTGGAGACCACGATGGCCAAGCGACTCACGAAGGAATCTCCCGAGCCGGGCAAGATCACCAAGCTCACGTTCACGGAAGATGGCAAAGACTATCCCTACTGGCTCTATGTTCCCAAGAATGCTGCCAAGCAGGCTCCACTCATTCTTTTTCTGCATGGTTCCGGCGAGCGGGAAGGTGGAGCCAAGGGACCTCACCAGGTCGGTCTGCCTCCTGCGATTGCCAAGCACGAGAATTTCCCGTTCTACGTGCTCATTCCCCAGTTCAGCAAGCAAGGCTCCTGGGTGGCCAGCGGTCCTGATGCGAAGCGGGCGATGAGGATTCTCGACATGGTCATCAAGGAACACGACATCGACACCAAGCGGCTTTATCTCACTGGCCTCTCTATGGGTGGCTGTGGCACCTGGGAGAATGCTGTCGCCTATCCCAAGAAGTGGGCCGCCATCGCACCTGTCTGTGGCTATTTCAACAAGAAGAGAAACTTTTACGAAGGCTTGAGCGAAGATCAGATCAAATCCCTGAAGGACATGCCCATCTGGTGCTTCCATGGAGATAAAGATGGTCCTGTGCCAGTATCCGAATCACGCACAGCCATGAAACTGCTCTATTCGGTTGGCGCGCATCCGAACTACACCGAGTTCCCCGGTGTCGATCATAACTGTTGGGATCTGACCTACGCCAACCCCCAGCTCTTCAAATGGTTCCTGGGACATAAGCTGAAGTAAGATCATTTCCTCATCAGGCTCGATCTTGTATCGAGCCTCCATCGACCCAAGAATTTCCATGCCCTTCGATTCCCATACCCTTGAGCTGCTCGAATTCGGGAAGATCCGAGACCTGGTGGCTGGGTACACTGTCACATCGCTGGGCAAGGAACTGGCGCACAAGCTCGAGCCCCTAAGCCAGCTGGAACAGATCGAAAAGCAGATCAGCCTCGTCACGGAGATGACTGAGGCACTCTCTGCCAGGCATGTGCCGCCACTCTCAGGTGTCAGCGATGTTCGACTCCTTCTTCGCAGGGCGACGATTGGCAGCAGCCTGACGCCTACCGAAATCAACCAGGTGAAAGATGTACTCACTGCTACCGGGTCAGCATATCGCTACCGCATGAAGCTCGATCCACGTTGCAACCAGCTCATCAACCTGCTGGCCCGCGTGGAGGACAATGGTTCGCTGGCCCGTACCATCGAAGGTTCCGTCGATGCCCGGGCCCACATCCTCGATATGGCCAGCAGCGAACTCAGCTCGGTTCGCCACAAGCTGCATGAAATCGATGATCGCATCCAGCAGGAACTCAAACGCATCCTGCGTGACAGCGTCGTCCGTACCGCCCTGCGGTTTCCCAATGCCACCCTCAGTGGCGACCACTATGTCCTGCCTGTTGCTGTCAATCATCGTCAAAAGGTGCCAGGCATCGTCCACCGCACCAGCGCTACGGGTGATACAGTCTACATCGAACCTGCAGCCCTGTCGCAGTTTAATGCCGAGCGATCACTGATCAAGGTCGAGGAAGAGAAGGAAATAGCCAAGGTTTTGCGTCGCCTGACGGCTGAGATTGCCCGGGTGGCCAAGCCACTGCAAATCGCCCTCGAAGTGCTGGCACAGGTGGATGTCATTCAGGCCAAGGCTAAGCTCAGCCTGGAATACCAGATGTGCCCGCCGAAAGTGAACACTGAAGGCAGGCTCTGGTTGAACCAGGCTCGTCATCCCCTGCTCTTGCACCTCTTCAGACAGTCGAACCCTCCTAAGGATGTCGTCCCCATCGATATCCGCCTCGGCAGCGACTACGACATGCTCATCATCACCGGACCCAACACTGGTGGCAAAACGGTCGCCTTGAAAACAGTCGGCCTGCTCTGTCTAATGGCCCAGTCGGGCATGCACTTCCCGGCCCAGCCTGGTTCGATGGTCCCTGTACTCGATCATCTCCTTGCTGACATTGGCGATGAACAAAGCCTCGAACAATCGCTCAGCACCTTCAGCTCTCACATCACCCGTATCCGCGACATCTTTCATCAGGCTAATGACAAGAGCCTGGTGCTGCTGGATGAACTCGGAGCAGGCACCGACCCCACCGAAGGCGCAGCCCTGGGCCGCGCGATCCTCGATCATTTGGCCAAAGTGAAATGCCTGGCGATGGTGACGACGCATCTGGGCGAACTCAAGACCTATGCCTTTCACAATCAACGTGCCGAGAATGCAGCGGTGGAGTTTGATGTCGCCTCGCTGCAACCCACGTATCGTCTGTTAGTTGGCCAGTTTGGTCGCAGCTGTGCCCTGCAAATTGCCCGCCGACTGGAGTTGCCGAAAGAATTGATGAAGCGGGCCCAGCACTACCTGCGCAAACGTCGTGAACGCAGCAGCAGCGAACTGGAGAAGTTGCAGGCTGCCCGCGAAAGTGCAGAGAAAGCCCGTCACGAAGCTCATCTTGCGGAAGTGGAAGCGGAAAAGAAACGACAGGAATACGAAGCCAAGCAGTCGGCCCTGGCAAAGCAACAGCAGCGTGATGAGGAATTGAAACGCTTTCGCGAGACGCTACGCCCAGGCATCGCCGTTGCGGTGGAACGCTTCGATCAGCCGGGCCAGGTCGTTCGAGTCGATCAGGGCCGTGGTCTCGCCGTCATCAAAGCGGGCCTGGGTCAATGGGAAGTCCCACTGCGTGAAATCTTCCCCGGCGAGTAACTGGCGAATACCAAGCCGAAGCGTCAGCGAGGAAAGTTACCTGGGTGGAGCGTTCCTCGCTAACGCTTCGGGTTAGTATCGTTCACCATATCTTCACGCCCCCTCGCGTCCTGCCGCTCGCCATGTCTGATGTTGCTTCCTAATCTCATAGAGACCTCTTCGGGGAATGTTGCATGTCTCGTCTGCCGCTGCTGTTGTTGTGTTTGCTCATGCTCGGGCCGCTGATGTATCTTCACTCGAAGAAACAAAGGCAACAGGAATTGTCGACTCTTCCACCAGCGAATGCTGTCCGTTTGCCGGAGAATTCGCCCAAGCTGCTGGTGCTGGTGGTATTTGATCAGTTGCGGGGCGACTACCTGAGCCGCTGGAGCAGCCTCTATGGTAATGATGGTTTCAACAAGCTCACCCGCGAAGGCGCCTGGTTCACCAACTGCCATTACCCCTATTCCATGACCGTCACTGGCGCTGGTCACGCCACACTGGGTACGGGTTGCGTGCCGGCACAGCACGGTATCGTGGAAAATGACTGGTACGACCGCAGCATCCCCGGTGCTGTCTATTGTGCCACCTTCGGTGAACGCTATGGCATGGTGCCTGCTGGAGCCAGAAGCAAATCAGGTAAAGGGGCCGGTGGTGCTCCTGTGAGACTCCTGACGCCGGCGCTGGGTGACTATGTCAAAGGTGCTACCAGCAATCGCGGCAAGGTCATCGGTATCTCGCTCAAGGATCGGGGCGGCGTCTTGCCGACCGGCATCAAGGCGGACATCTGCTACTGGTACGACGATAATACTGGCAACTTTGTCACGTCCGACTATTACACTGATCACTTGCCGAGCTACATGGCACAATTCAACAAGCTGCGCACCGCCGATCAATGGTACGGCAAAGACTGGGGCTACTTCCGTACGGATATCAACTACACAACGTATAGCAGCCAGGACGATTCCCCCGGCGAAGGTACCGGGGTCAAGCAGGGCCGCACGTTCCCACACCCCATGACCGGTGGTGAGAAGAAGATCGGGTCCAAGTTCTATGATGCAGTCTATACCTCGCCTTATGGTAATGACCTGACCTGGGCTGCTGCCAAAGTGGTGATCGAGAATGAAAAACTGGGACAGGATGCTAATACCGATTACCTCGTCGTCAGCTACTCGAGTAACGATTCGGTAGGCCATGCCTACGGCCCCGATTCGCAGGAAGTGCTCGACATTACTCTCCGCAGTGACATGATCGTGGCAGAGATGATTGCCTACCTGGATGCCAGAGTGGGACGACAGAACTACGTGCTTGCCCTTTCAGCCGATCATGGCGTGAGCCCCAACCCGGAAATGGCCCGCCTCAAGGGGCATGTAGCGAATCGAGTGGACGCGACCCGGGAAGTGGTGGAACTGGAGTTTATGCTGAAGGTGAAGTACAAGACAAAAGCCAAGTGGATCGAAGCGGTTCATGGTGCAGGCGTCTATTTGAACAAGCAGGCTGTTCGTCAGGCCGGCATCTCGCAAGCGGAAGCTGAGCAGGAGGTGGCGAACTGGTTCATGTCGCGACCTTATTACCAGGAAGTGTATACTCGCACTCAGGTACTGAACGCTTCGGTGCTTCCACCCAATGGACAACTGGTAAAGAACTGTTTCCATCCGCAGAGGTCTGGTGATGTGATGCCGGTGTTGAAGCCCTACCACTTCCTTTCGAAGTACACAACTGGCACGACGCACGGTTCGCCTCACGAATACGATACGCATGTGCCTCTGGTGTTCTTCGGTGGCAATGTGCAGCCCGGGCAACATGCGGAACGGGTCTCGCCTCAACTGGCTGCTGTCGGACTGGGCCATGCCATCGGGCAGACCATCCACGACAGCGCCGTCAAGGTACCAGCGGGCCTGTTCAAATAATCCTCCATCACCTGATCATCACCATATCGTATCCTGCCATGCCGGTGAGCCGGTCATATCCTGACCCTGTACCCATAACGGAAGCCCGGAGCCACCTCCATGGACATGGAAAAGATCGTATCACTGTGCAAACGAAAAGGCTTCATCTTCCAGGCGAGCGAAATCTACGGGGGCATCAACGGCTTCTGGGACTACGGCCCGCTGGGCGTGGAACTCAAGAAGAACATCAAGGATGCCTGGTGGAACGACATGGTCCGCAACCCCCCCCCCGGCCCGGATGGGGAAGAGATCGTGATGGTGGGGCTGGACTCGGCGATTATTCAGAACCCGAAGGTGTGGGTAGCCAGTGGACATGCGGGTGGATTTGCTGATCCGATGGTAGATTGCAAAGAGTGTAAAGGCCGATTTCGAGCAGATCATCTGTGGATCGCATGTTATTCAAGAGAAAGCTATGTAGAAAACCTGTCGAAACGAATTGATGACTACAACAAGTTGATCGCCGTGGGGAACAAAGAAGGGCAAGAAGGACTCGAATTGGCAAGACAACAAGTCATGACTGCGAAGCCGGACTATCTGAAAACCGTTGTTGCTTCTGGTCGTGAAGACGCAGATAAATTAGGTCAGCTTAGTGCCAAAGAACTCAAAGCAATGCCAACTTTGAAGTCTTGGGGGCCGGTCGTTGATCTCAAAAGCTTCATATCGCCACCGGTTAGTGGAAATCCACCTTGCCCAAACTGTGGCAAGGCTTCTTTAACTGAACCTCGGGCGTTCAATTTGATGTTTGAGACGAATGTGGGTGCTGTACGAGACGACGCAAGTGCAGCCTATCTTCGTCCAGAAACAGCCCAAGGTATCTTCACCAACTTTAAGAACGTCGTTGATAGTTGTCGTGTCAAACCACCGTTCGGAATCGCACAAGTTGGCAAGTCCTTCCGGAATGAAGTTACACCTCGCAATTTCATTTTCCGCTCTCGTGAGTTCGAACAGATGGAGATTGAGTTCTTCTGCCCGCCTGAGACGTCTATCAAGTGGTACGAGTACTGGCGGGATGTCCGCAAAGCCTGGTACACCAAGCTCGGCATCAAGTCGGAGAAGTTACGGCCTCGGGAACAGGGCGAGAAGGAACTGGCTCACTACAGCAAGGCTTGCACCGATATCGAATACCTGTTCCCCTTCAGCGAGGAACCGCAGGAACTCGAAGGCGTCGCCCACCGCGGGGCGTTCGATCTGACTCAGCACCAGCAGCATTCGGGCAAGGACCTGTCCTACTTCGACGAAGCCGCGTGGGCGGTCTACGACAAGTCAGCCTTCAAGGGCGACAAGAAGCGCGAGCAGGAAGAGAAAGCCAAGTTCCGCTACATTCCGCATGTGATTGAACCCAGTGCCGGAGCGGATCGTTTCACCCTGGCTGTGCTCTGCGAGGCCTATTCCGAAGACACGATGGATGGCGAGACCCGCACCGTGATGCGGTTCCATCCCCGTCTCGCCCCCGTGAAGGCTGCCATCCTGCCACTGGTCAACAAGGAAGGCATGCCCAAGGTGGCAGAGAAGCTCTACCGGGAACTGAAGCGTGACTGGAACGTACAGTTCGATGATGGCGGAGCCATTGGCCGCCGCTACCGTCGCCAGGATGAGATCGGTACACCATTCTGCTTCACGATTGATGGGCAGACGCTGCAGGACCAGACCGTCACCATCCGCTACCGGGACGATGGCAAGCAGGAACGCCTACCGATGAGTGAGGTGGCAAACAAGCTGCGGGAAGCATTAAGGCCCTAACACGATGGGCTTCGCCGCAGTGAATCCCCCTCACCCCCTTCCCCTCTCCCCGGTGGGAGAGGGGAGCATGCAATATGATACTTAGCACTTAGGACTAAGCACTTAGCACTTTGGAGAAGACAATGCCAGAGATTAAGCCCTTCTATACCGCTCATGCCACCGCCGTCGGTGGCCGTAATGGCAATACCAAGTCGGATGATGGCCTGGTCGATGTGAATCTATCGGTACCCAAGGCGATGGGTGGACCCGGCAAGCCCGATACCACGACACCCGAGCATCTCTTCGCGGCTGGCTACGCAGCCTGCTTCGGCGGGGCCTGTGAGTTCATGGCCAAGCAGATGAAAATGCCCATGACTACATTGGCAGTGCACAGTGAAGTGACTATTGGCAGCATCCCCAGTGGTTTCGGCCTGGCCGTGGTGCTGAATGTGGATGTCGGCGGCTTGTCGCAGGAAGATGCTGAGAAGGTGGTGGCGGCAGGGCACAAGCTGTGTCCCTACTCCAATGCCATCAAGGGCAATGTCGACGTCAAGCTGAACGTGAAGGTGGTCTAGCCTAGGGTGGCTGGCTGGTGGTGTGATAATGTTGAACACCCACTCGTTCCGCAATCTGTTGTCGGGTGGGCATTTTCCAGGGCTCCTTGAACGGCATCCGACTGGCACTGCCGGGTGTGTTCAGTGTCGCAAGTTGTGAGCGGGGGGCGTTAGCCCCCTGAGTTTGATCAGGTGGCAGTTGCTGCAGTGGCAACCGCGAAGTCGAAGTCGTTACCGTCCCCGGCTGCTTCGTCACCTTATTGGGTGGTTGAGCTGGTACGGGCTTCCGCAGATTGGCATTGTTCAAACTGCTGCGCGGATGAGCAAAGGCCAGCACGTCGCTGGTCGTAATCCGTGGCTCATAGGCTTTCAGAATTGTGACGACACCTGCGAAGTATGCAGCTGCGTTGGATGCCCCGGTGCTGGTCAGGCCATTGGAAAACGTCGCCCGGGCATCTTCGATAATCACATCAGGCTTGCGACGATGGTCAGCCGTCGCGCCTGTGGAACTGGCCAGGGTGGTGTCGCCCACTGCAATAACGAGTGGGTTGTCAGCAGGCGGATAGATCTCCCCTTTGCCATTCTGATCAAGGAATGGCACGCCATCGAGTGCTTCGCCGGTCTTGGGGTCGGCAGCTTCATCCCGGGAAGCCACGATGAGCAGCCTCAGGCGGTCATCGCTGGACCACAGTTGCGGCGTAGTGGTTCGGATTCGGACACGGTAGTCGCCTGCGGGCAGATCATTGAGCTGTATACGCTCGCGGGGATTGCGAGTCTCGCCCTGACTGGCTGCTCGGCCTGCAATCTGTTTGAGTGTGGAACTGCCAACGACTATCCCCTTTTCATTCAGCACTTCCATGTCGAGGTCCTTGATTGTGCCTGCATCTTCTACTTCACGATAGTCGTTCCACGTCAGCGTCAGTGTGATGCTGTTCTCATCAAGCCGGTTGCGGAAACGGAGTACGCTGGGCTCAGGCCTGCCCGCAAAGCGAAGCTCGCCGCTAGTCGTTGGATGGATAGGGCCTTCGTAAGTCCTGCGGCCATAGTTGCCTGCAGCGTTGATCCAGATGATGCCCGCAGCTAATGCTTCGTTCACCACTTTGTTCAGAAAGCCGCGGCCATCACCATTGCCTGCGCCTTCAAAGACGCCGCTGAAAAGGATGATGTCCACCTTCTGTTCGATGGCATACTTTACTGCCCGGCGGAAAAGCGTTGGGCCGTTAGCATTGAGTAGATAAAACTGTGGACCATTGGGCCGATGCCCGGTGACCCCCCAGACGATCTGTGCCATGGAACGGCCATGGGTGTTACCGGGGGCCAAGGGCTTGGTGAATTCAGGGTCACCCAGGTTGTATTTCTGGATGAAAGCCTTGTCGTAGTGCTCCACCAGCACCGCACTGCTGGGCAAGTACGGGCGCTTGCCATCGATGCCATCGAAGCCATAGTCAAGAACGGCAATTTTGATCCGTTCGATGCCAGGGACATTCTTGAAATCGCTGGTGATGCCCAGCTTCTGGTGCACAAGATCAATCCCGGTAAGGCGTGCAACAGCGTTTACTGTTTCCTGCTGTTGGGCGAGCAGGCTCAGCGGGAGAAGCAGCCAGAGCAGAAATGTGATGACGTGGGGCATGGCAACATCAGATACAAGAAGACCCCCATGCTAACCGGCACAGGGGTGAAGCGAACAGGAAGTGGGCTTACCAGCCATAGGCAACGCTGATTCCACCCCAGGGACGGTAGTAGCCAATGCTGAAGCCACCGTAGTAGGGTCGATAATATCCGCCCCAACCGTAGCCACAGTATCCGCCTCGCCATCCACCACCCCAGCCATAACCACCACGCCAGCCGCAACCCCAGCCACCATACCCATAGCGTCGCCACGATTGGGTGGGTGATTCCTGATCCAGTTCAGTAACACCTGCAACGGAGGTGTTGGTGGTGGGTGCTGTGGCAGCAGGAGCAGGTTTCTTCGTACCTGTTTCATTGTCCATCTCCCCAGCTGTCAGGGGATAGGTCAATCCAAGTGAAAGAGCCAGTATGGCGAATGTGCGTAACATGCTGCACCTCATAAGGTTAGGTTTACTTCGTTCGAGCATCCGTTTGCTCGACACTCTGTAAACTCGCCATAGCAGATGACTTGCGCAGCGGGGAGAGCAAGATTCTGGCAAAGCCCATAACAATCAGCATCTGCCCCGGACCATATGTCGCCCAGACGAGAACATTCGTCAGAGCATTACTTCCATGAAAGATCTGCCAGGCGAATACCATGTCACTGAGGAGAAACAGGGCAGCGCCAGCTGCAATCGGCAAAGCAGTTCGGTGAACAACAGCCAAAGCCAGTGTCACACCTGCTGTAGCTGCCAGCAATGCTCCGTAGGCAAGCGCGGGATAGTGCAATACAAGATGCTTCTCGCTGGAATGTACCACGAAGTACCAGCCCAGCAGGCCCACTGTCTGCCAGCTTATCACGGCAATCCACCAGCTGGACTGACGCTTGAAGCCTACTTGTCGTCGATACCACTCCACCCCTGCGATGTAACAGAGGTGGCCGATGCCGAAGAAAAGCATCCCTCCTATCACGCGGTTGGAGAAGAGCGGTATCAGACTGGCCATTGCAAAGTCGCCCAGGCAGCCAAAGAGCATCCCAGCTGCGATGAGACTCCCTACGCTGCGATGAAGAGATGATCGTGTTACAGTAAGGATCGCAAGGATGACAAGTACAATGCTGGAAGAGAGACGCAGAGGTGTTCGCCATTCTCCATCCAGCAGGAAACTGGGCAGTAGAAGCAGCAGCCAGGCTAACCACAATAACTGTTGGCTCAAGGTTAACATCACTCAATCACCGTATGGTTCCAGCCGACACAAAGCCCGGTGCGAATCGATTCATTGAAATGCTTGCGGCAGAGTGACACATATCGCTCGTTGCCGCCGATCTCCACTTGTTGCCCGGCTTGTTCCACTTTACCTTCCGGTGAGACTCGCACCACCATGGTTGCCTTGCGGCCACAGCAGCAGATAGTCTTCAGTTCGACCAGCGTATCGGCCCAGGCCAGCAGAGCAGCGGAGCCGGGGAACAGTTCACCGAGAAAGTCGGTTCGCAGGCCGTAACACATCACCGGAATATTGGCAACATCGACGACCTCGGCTAACTGCCTGACTTGCTCCTTGCTGAGAAACTGTGCCTCATCGACCAGCACACAATCAGGGTTGCGAGCCACGCAGTCCGTGACGAAGTTGGTGTCGGCATCGAAGTGCATCGCATCAGCACCGAAGCCAATGCGTGAAGCTATTCGGCCCCCTGCCCGGTTATCGAGACGGGCCGTGTAGAGCATCGTTCGCATGCCCCGTTCTTCGTAGTTGTAGCTGGCCTGTAGCAGCGAGGTCGACTTACCCGCGTTCATCGTGGAATAGTAGAAGTACAGCTTGGCCATGCGGGTTTCCTGCGAATGGATGCTTATCTTATCGCCATTGCATTTAGGAGCTAGAAGATAGGAGCAAGGAGCTAGAATAAGATAGAATGGAGCGCATGGCTTTAACCAGGAAATCCACGTGAAACGACTTCTGTTAGCAGCTTCCTGCCTTCTCTTGCCGTTATGGGTATTCGCCCAGGAGCCACCCAAGCGGCTATACTCGAATGTCGCCCGGCTGCAATTGGCTCGACTTAAAGCAGTACACGAAGATGTGCTGAAGCTTCAAGCCCAGCGACGTACTCTCGCTGCCCTCGAAGGCATGATCGACTATCGCTGCATCATGCATTCCCATGGCGAAGATTCCACACATACTGGTGGCACACTTCCTGAGATGCTTGCCGAGGCGAAGAAGGTGGGGGTGAACTGCATTCTGCTGAGCGACCATTTCCGTCCGCCTCGTGACTTCATCGATGGCCGCTGGCGGGGTATGAAAGAAGGCGTGCTCTTCATACCCGGCTCCGAGATTCGTGGCTTCCTCATTCATCCGATGAAATCGATTCTCAATCGCATGGATCTGAAGACACCAGAGTTTATTGAGACGGTGCGGGCCGATGAGGGAATGATCTTTCTATCCCATATCGAAGAACGAAAGGATCACTCGCTGGAAGGGCTGACAGGGCTGGAGATCTACAACCGTCATTATGATGCCAAGCGGGATATGGGATCACTTGTCGCAGTGGCAATGATGCTGACCGATCCTAAACAATTGGAACAACTTCACGAAGCCATCAAACTCTATCCCAATGAACTATTTTCGTTCCAGTGTGATTACCCGACGGTCTACCTCCAGAAGTGGGACGAAGGCACCCGAACTCGCCGTTTGACAGGCGTCGCGGCCAACGACTGCCATCATAATCAGATCATGGTCGTGAAGATGGTGGATGAAAAGACAGCGATCCTGGGCACTAATGTTGATCAGGATAAGGATATGCGGAAAATCAGTGTCGATCTGCGACCTGGCCTCAAGGAGTTGATGAAGGGCAAAAAGCCTGGCGATATCATCGCCCGGGCAGATGTTGATCCTTATGCAGTCTCCTTCAGGAATTCAGCAACACACATTCTTGCACCAAAACTGGATGAAGCCAGCATCCGTGCAGCTCTCAAGGCAGGGCATGCATATGTCTCGCACGACTGGATGTGCGATGCAGCAGGCTTTCAGTTCACCGTGCATGATGCAGCCGGGAAATCACTCGGCTTGATGGGTGATGAAGTGAAGCTCAGCGAAGGGAACAAGCTGCAAGCCAAACTTCCTGTGGCAGGTTATGTAAGGCTGATACACCATGGCAAGGAAATCAGCCGGGCGGAGAACGTCACTGACTTTGAGTATCTTGTGAAGGAGCCGGGCGCCTACAGATTGGAAGCCTGGCTGAGGCTGGATGGCGAGTATCGGCCTTGGATTTATGCCAATCCCATCTACTTCAAGTAGTGTCTACCCTGCCCGCTTCTCATCCTGCCAGGCATTGAGGCGGTTGTAGAGAGTTTTGAGGCTGATACCCAGTTCAGCAGCAGCAGCGGGCTTGTTGCCCTGATGCTTCTGCAGCACGGACAGGATGTGTTCCATTTCCACATCCTTGAGTGAGCGGCCATCCGGCGTGGTGGCACTCGGCATAGCTGCAATGGCCGGTCGGGCACTGCTGATAGGTACTGTTACTGCTTCATGGGCCTTGGCTTTCACATAATACGGCAGGTGTTCGGGATGAATCGGCCCGCCACCAGCGATAATAAAGGCATGCTCCATCGCATTGGCCATCTCGCGGACGTTGCCCGGCCAATCGTGTTCCAGCAAGGCATCGATCGCTTCGGGAGTCAGAACCTGCTTGGCATAGGCCAGGTCACGACGGGCAGCGCGGGCCAACAGATGACGAGCGAGATCTGGTATGTCTGTTCGTCGTTCACGCAGCGGTGGCAGTTTGAGTTCAAAGGTGTTGACCCGGAAGAACAAGTCTTCCCGGAAGGTGTCAGCTTTCACCATCTCGCGCAAATCGCGGTTGGTGGCGCACAACACCCGCACATCAGTCTTGAACGGCTCTGTCTCACCTACCCGGCGAATCTCGCGAGCTTCGAGGAAGCGAAGCAGCTTCACCTGAATGTTCTTGTTCAGTTCACCCAGTTCATCGAGAAACAGCGTGCCACCGTTGGCTACTTCAAAGAGACCCTTGTGTTCACGATCCGCCCCGGTGAAGGCACCTTTGCGATGGCCGAAGAGTTCACTCTCGGCAAGCTGCTCCGAAAGAGCTCCGCAATTGACAGGGATGAAAGGCTTATCAGCACGCAAGCTCTGTTGCACGATGGTGCGTGCGACAAGTTCCTTGCCGGTGCCGGTTTCGCCCAGGATCATCACGGTACTATCGGTTGGAGCGATGCGGGCGATGAGCCGATTGACCGCTTGCATGGCTGGTGAATCGCCTACCAGAATGGTGGGACCTTCCGCAGCCTTGACTCGCTTTTCCAGAGCAATGGTCTTGTTGACGAGATCGCGTTTCTCGGCGATCCGTCGCAGCAGGCCTTCCAGATCAGCCAGTCGGCAGGGCTTGGTGAGGTAGTCAAAAGCGCCGAGACGTACTGCTTGCACCGCGGTATCGACGCTGGCGTAGCCAGTGAGCAGCACGACTTCGGTAGACGGGCTGAGGTGCTTGATCTGCTCCAGCACATCAATGCCCGTCTTGTTCGGCATCTTGATATCCAGCAAGGCTACATCAAAAGGCCCTTTTTCAAGTGCCTTGATGGCTGCCATACCATCGGCACAGACGACGACTTCATGCCCGAGACCTGGCAGCTCGGTACGCATGAACTCCCGCAGCGATGGCTCATCATCGGCGAAGAGAATGCGAAGACCTTTGTGCGTTGCCATGTTCATTCCTTACCTTACCGTGTCGGCCTAGCTGCAGAGGGTGATGCCAAGGATCGGTCGAAGCGTCAAGACTACTTGCTTGGAACCCGGGGTTGCTGTGGTGTAAATGCCCTGACTGCTGCCGGATCAATGGCAGCGACTTTCAGTTCGATCCATATCTCGTTGCCCGAGAAAGGTTTCTTGGCGTAGCTGTTCGGGTTGTAAAGAGGAATAGTGTGTAAAGCGTCCTGTTTGACGGCTTCATGGAACTTCAAGGTCCGCTCCAGTATTGTGGAAGAGTTAATTACCTCTTTCAGTTGCACGCTGCCTTTGACGAACACGGTGCCATCCTCCAGTTCGATCGGAGTGACGCGGACAACGACCCCCGTGTGTTCCTGGTTGAGTGTAAATACATCGTTAGTTCCCTGCTTCGACTTGCCGACAACGACTGGTGCAGACTGGGTCACGGAGATCTGCCCCTGCTGGCCATGGCGAACTATGATGACAGGGCTGGTGAGTACTACTCGGTCGCCCTTTTCCTCGCTGCCACCGGGTGTGCCCTGAACGACGGCGATCTCAAACTTGTACTGGTGCTGTTCAGCATATGCCTGGAAACTCAGGAGCAGACTCATCAGGAATGCGGTCATGATCCATCTCCTCGAAAGCTGACAGCCATTACGCTGCCTTCTTCAACACCGCGGCCACGGGGTCTTCCTGCGGTGCCGTTTCGGCTTGTTGCAGTGGAATTCGCACCACGAAGGTGCTGCCTTGGTTGGGACCGGCGCTGGAGGCTTCGATTTCGCCTCCATGCTGGCTGATGATGCGATGGCTGATGCTGAGGCCCAGCCCGGTTCCCTTTCCCGTCCGGCTGCGGGTGTAGAAAGGTTCGAACAGATTGTCGAGTACTTCCTGAGTCATGCCGCAGCCAGTATCGGTAAACTTGAGAATGGCGGTGTCGTTTGCCACGCTCAGCTTGATGGTAAGCAGCCCGCCTACATCCATGCTTTCAAGAGCATTGACGATGAGGTTCAGGACAACAGACTTGATCTCCGGAGCAGACAGGAGCAGGTGAGGCCGTTGCTCCACTTCGAAGACGATCTTCTTCTGCTGGTGGTTAGGCAGGTGCTGCACCATCTCGAGTACGCTCTGTACCAGTTCGCCAAGGTCTGCCATCTGCTTGGGGCGGTCACCCATACGGCTGAACTCGAGCAACTTTTGTGTGATCTCCTTGCAGCGGAATGCTTCCTGCTGAATCATCAGCACATAGCGGTTGATCAACGGTACATCCGCATGATTGGGGTGCTGATCGAGGATGCCTTTCAGTCGACGTTCGAGTGCTTCGCCACAGAAGCTGATACTGGCCAGGGGATTATTGATTTCGTGAGCGACACCTGCTGCGAGGAACCCCACACCAGCCAGACGTTCGCTTCGTACCAGTTGCTTACTGCGTTCAGTCACCTGGGTGCCTAGATCCTGGTAGATACTTTTCAATCGATCCGACATGTCGTTAAAGGCAACAGCCAGATCCTGCATTTCATCGTTGCTGTTGACGTGGACGTGGCCATTGAACTGCCCGCTGGCCAACTGGCCGACTTTAGCATGAAGCTCGCGGATAGGAGTGGCAATCCAGCGATAAGTCATGCGGGCGAGGACAAGGAGGAGCACGAAGCCACCGACGCAGATAGCGAGAACCAGTTGCCTGGTCTGCTGGTAGCCCCGGTTGGCAGCGCTGACCAGGTTCCGCACATCGGTATCGATGACGGCGCAGAGTTCGGTGCTGTAGTTATTGAGTTGATCGACTGTCGTCCGCCAGCTTGCCTGCATGGGAGCTTCGAAGCCGATACCGACGGGCTCGATGTTCTGTTTGAGTTCCTTGGCCTTGTTACGAAGCAGCGCGAGGTATTCCTTCTCGTCTTTACCCTTCACTCGCCCCTGTCCAGTGGTGAGCGTCTGTTCGAGGCTTTGTTCATACTTGTTGACCTGGAGCAACACCGAATCTGCCAGGACTTCCAACTGACCTGAGCTGACACGAATGTCATTCTTCTGCTCAGCCATCCACTTGGTGATGATGTCGTGGAGTTCGGTAGCGTCTTTCTGTTCGTGCTGGCGGCTGTCTATGCTGTTGACCGTGGTGCGGTGCGCATTCAGGGCGTGCAGCATGGCACCCAGCAGAATAAGCATGGGAATGCCAACTACAAACAGACCCAGCAACAGCTTATGGCGAATACGCAATCGTAGTGCCACGGTTCCCCCGTCGTCCATGACAGACCGTGTGCCGGCAACAGACATCCTGGTTGCCGAAGGTTTGTAATTCTTACCAGATGTGGGAAAATGATGCTAGCCCGATTTCTCATACTGGAAATCGGGACGTCAACTTACCTGGAAATTGTCCGACTGAACTCGGGATGCTGACGAAGGGCGACCCACGCCTTGTCTGCTTCCAACTGCTTGAGATACTGGTCCTTGGCTGCAATAGTACGTTTCAGGCCACTCAGCGCCAGCAGGGCACAGCGCTGATGAAGTTCGCTTTGTTCTTGAGTATTAACCTTGGCCAGGCACAAGGCTAGCTCGCGTGATGCGGTGTAAAGACGATCGGGATTATTGGCTTCATGCTGCTGCATGGTTTCGAACGTATCAACTGCCTCCTTAAGGCGATTCTGGGCCACGAACACCCGGCCCAGGCCCAGCTGGTAGTTGGAGAGATACTCGTGAACCAGGCGGAGTTTGGGATCCATACGCCCTGACTCGTTGACAGCCACAATGGCTTGCTGATAAGCCTTTTCCGCATCAGGGAGGCGGTTCTTACGCATGTAACTGAGCGCCAGATTTCCCAGTACGGCGCTGAAATCACGACGATCAGCTATCGTGTAGGAATTGGGAAACAGTCGTTGATAGGTCAGCCAGTTTTCCTGCAATCTTTCGAAACAGGCGAGCGATCCATCGTTGTCATTGGTGAAGAGATAACAGCGTCCCATTTCTGTCTGAGTGTCGATCAGACTTCCACGAACGTTCTCCAGGCGATTTTCTTTCTGCAAGACCTGCAGAAAGATACGCTCGGCAAGCAGATATTGCTCGATAGCTTTGGTGTAGTTCTCGCGGTTGTAATACGATTTGGCACTGTATTTATGCGAGTGAGCCTGCCCGGTGATATATTCGAGGTTCATCGGGTAAAGTTGAGCCAGTCGTTTGTGTTCCTCCTGAGACTTGGCAAAGAGGTAGTCTGCCTTGTCGTATTGCTTGAGAACGGAATAGGAATTGGCAAGGATGTTGTTGCAGCGGGCCAGATCGCGATCCAGCGAACTTCCCAGTGTCGAAGTGAACTTCAATAGTAGCAACTGCTGCTGGGCTTGTTCCAGATGTTCCACAGCCTTGTCATGTTCTTTAAAGACAATCTGAAAGCAATTGCCCAGATCAATCAGAGCTCGTGCGTATTCCTTGCGATGAATTGCATTCAATGGCGTCAGCTTGCACAACTCGTTGTAGCACGTCAGTGCCTGCGTGTACTGTTGCAGGGCGTTCTCCCCTTGCTTCAGTTTGGACGACAATTTTGCTCGCACATGGAATAGCATCGCTTGCATAACCAGGTATTTGGGATCATGCTCCATTCCGGGTTTCAGCAGGTCTAATTCCTTCTGTGATTCGTCCAGTACATCGCGGCAATCCTTGAACTTGCCCAGGAATTCGCAGGCATAGTAGAGCACGATGTTGTTCTTGACCAATTCCAGTCGCAACTTATTCGACGGATCGCTGGCAATAAGCTGTTTGTAGAGTTCTCCCGACTTGCGCAGCGACGCAGCAGCTGCTTCCCTGGTCTCTGTCTGGAACTGCAACGAGCCAAAGGAGCTGTAAGCTTTGGCAATTTCTCTCAGCAGGCTGGGGTCATTGGCGTGACGTAGGAGAAAGCTACGGTAGTAATTAATGCCGTCCTGCAAAAGCTGCTTGCGGACAACTTCCATGCCTGGTTTGTCGAACAAAGCGCTGTCACTTACCCGATTGTAGAATTGATCTACCGCATCCACAGCATCAACCAGGTTTGCTTTAGCTACATCCCGTTGCTCACGGACAGCATCCCTTTCCAGGGCGACGTTGATACGCTGCTTGTCGGCTTCTTCCCGGTGCCATTCTGATTCCAGCCACAGCCAGGTCACGGCGATCATTCCTGTGACAAGAACGGCAAAGAGAAGCGTGGTCAGGCTGGCAATTGCTGGATTGCGACGCATCCATCGGCCGGTCTTTTCCCACCAGCGCAGGGGTCTGGCACTGATCGGTTGATCAGCCAGCACGGCTCGCAAGTCGGCGGCTAACGTCGATGCCTGCTGGTAACGATCCTCCGGCCTCTTCGCGAGGCACTTCATGATAATAGTGTTGAGGTCGCGTGGGATCTCGGGGATGACGGTTGTAAGTGGAGCGGGTATTTCCTGATGTATCTGTCGGATGACCCGGGCATGATCATTGCCCGAAAAGGGATGCTGAAGGGTCATCAATTCGTACAGGGTGATCCCCAGGGAGTAGATATCGCCAGTAGCGGTGGACTCACCTTCGAAACGCTCCGGGGGAAGATAGCGAAGAGTTCCCACGACTTGCCCGCTAGCCGTCAGGTCGCTGCCCTCCATGGGCCGGGCCAGACCGAAATCATTGAGCCAGGGCTGCTGGTGGTCATCGATCAGGATATTGCCGGGTTTGATGTCACGATGGACCACTTGCTGCTCATGAGCATAGGCCAGGGCCTCTGCCATGGCAGCTCCGAGTCGGGCTACTTCCCTGCAACGCTGGCTGGGTGACCATGCCAGCCATTCCTGTGATTGCTTGAGCAGTCTTGAGTGAGACTTGCTGGTCTCTCCTGTAGGTTTCCTTGTGCTGATGCGTGTGCTGATATCCTGCTGGGCCTGCATGGTGGTAGCAGGCTGGGGGCGCATCTGCCGAAGCTGATGCAGGATGCGGTCGCAACTGATGCCATCAATCAACTGCATCACGAAGTAGCAGGCACCGTTCTGTTCCCCTACACCATGCACAGGGACGATGTGTGAGTGATGCAGACCTGCCGCGGTGCGGGCTTCACGCAGAAAGCGTTCCTTCATCAGCGGCTGCTGGGTGGACGAAGAGGGCAGCACCTTGATCGCGACCTTGCGGTTGAGCGAGGACTGCATCGCCTCGTACACTACACCCATGCCACCCCGGCCCAGTTCACCCAGAATGCGGTATTCACCCAGGAATTCGGGCGGACGATCTTCACAGGCCTTGTTCTTCCCGCTCTGCTTCGAGCCCAGTTTTTCCATGAACAACAAGGCATCCACCAGGGATTCAATCTCCGTGGCCATTTCCGGGAATCGCTCGACATATTCCTTGAGCGACGGGGCTTCGCCACGACGGTAACGGGCTACAAAATCTTCCGCCAGTTGTACCACTGCTTCATCGTGTGTGAGGACTACCTGGCTCATAGTGTCAATTCCCCAGTCATGCCTTTAACTTCTGTAATGATGTCCTTGAGGCGCCGCAAGGCGCGACTGTACCGCAGGCTGGCGGCTGGCTCAGAGATGCCGAGCACACTTGCTACTTCGGAATTGCCAAGTTGTTCAAAGTGCCGTAGTGCCAGTACTTCACGATCAATGGGATCCATGGTCGTGAGTTTGCTCTGCACCTGTTCGAACAGCTCATTGCGCTGCACTACATGGCTGGGGGAGCAGGCACTATCCACCAGTGCGATCGCCATGGCAGAAGAGCTGTCGTTATCCGGCAGTTGTATCTCTTTATTGACAGTGCGTTTGTCTCGTTCCAGGTGAGTGCGACGCAGCATACCCAGTCGCTGCTGGGTCAATGTTCGCAGCCAGACGAAGAATGGCACACCCGGATCGTTGACAAATTCAGGCAGCCTTTGCCAGGCTTCGAGCATGGATTCCTGAAGTACATCGGAGGGGTCAATGCGACCCTGCAGCCGCGAGTCCATGCGAAACGCAACCATGCGTCGAAGCCGGTCCTGCTGAGGGGCAATGAGCCGATTCCAACAAGCCTGGTCTCCTCCAGCTGCCTGTTTCAAGTCTTCCAGTTCCAGTACTGATGCATTGTCAGCCATGCTGTAGTATGAACATGAAATGGACTACTTGCAAGGCTGCTGTCTTAAATGTGAGGTAACGAATGAGAATATGAACCATGTGTCTGATCACTGACAAATCCCATGTAAAGCCTGACGGAATATGTCACGACTGCGGCTGTTACCAGCACACCAAAAATGAGAACGAATTTTCCAAACCCGGGACGCTGCCTCTCAGCTACCTCGGCAACGATAATGACGAACATGACTACCGCGAACTTGAAAAAAGTCATGCCGGCGATGTTCCAATGCTTAAAGAACCAGTTTGCAATCGGGTTTGACTCATAGAAATCGGCATTGAGGCTGAGCAGGAAGTAGGTGACAATGAGATCCGCCATGCTGACAAGGACAAGAAGAATGATCCATCCCTGGAGTCTGCTGGTTTCCGCTGCAAAAGGACGTAGCCAGCCTGGCCACGAGTCCCGGGGTGGTTTCAGGTTGGGGGGAGAGTCGCTAGACATATTTCACCTGAACTTCATGGTGGAAGTTTAACATGTGTTATGGTGTTGGAGCAAGCAAAGATAGAGGGCAAGCGGAGGTCAGCGGGAATATTGCAGTGATTGGCGTATCTTAGGAATACTCACAACTGGGGCAGTCATCATGGTCCCAATCTCCCGGCGCCGGGGAAATTCCTGACGATCAACTCGACTAGCAGGAAGCACCAATGCTTGATCCCTCACAAATGAAGAATCGGATCAGCAGTTCTGCCTTCGCCTTTCGTGGCTACAACATCACCAATCTGGGACGCTCGGCCGAACTGCTGGAACATCCGCTGTATGGCGCCGAAGTGGAAGCAGCATTGCGTCGTGATTCGCAGATGGCCAGCGATATTATCAACAGGCCCATTGATCTTGTGGAACGGCTTCGAGCCAGAAAAGAGACTATTGATCTGAGCACGTACTCGGAAGATATTGTTCTCATCGTGTCCATGTCGATGACACAGCTGGCGTTGCTCGAGAAGTACTTTGAGATCCCATTTACGTCAGCGAAATTGGCCTTTGGATACAGCCTCGGGGAGCCGACGGCGCTTGCTGCAACTGGAGTGTATACCGTCGAGGGTGTACTGAGTCCACTGCTGGAACTGGCAGAGGATAGCGTTGCCCTTTCGCATAACGTCACGATGGGTGTGCTCTTTTCTCGTGGTCCCGAACTTGATCTGGATGAAGTGCATAAGCTATGCCTCGAAATTGGCATAGAGAATAAAGGTGTCATTGCACCCTCAACGTATCTTTCGCCGAACAGCCTGCTGTTACTGGCTCAAAATGATACGCTGCAGCAGTTCAAAAGCCTGATGAAAGAAAGACTATCGGATAAAGTCTATTTGCGGGCGAACCCGCATCGCTGGGCACCCATGCATACTCCCATCACCTGGCAGCGGAATATCCCGAATCGGTGCGCTGTGATACTCCACAAGACCCCAGGTGGCTTGATCAAGCCCTGTGTACCGATCATCAGTTCCGTGACCGGGCAACGGAGTTTCACCGAGACAAACAGCAGAGAACTGTTGCACAAGTGGACCGACCACCCCATGAAGCTATGGGATATGGTTTTCCAGACTCTTGCATCCGGCGTGGAACTGGTAGTGCATGTTGGGCCTGATCCCAACCTGATTCCGGCAACATTCAAGCGAATCAGTGACAATATTGCGGCTCAAACCACGGAACGCACCTGGAGTGGACTGGGACTGCGAGCCATCAGTCCCATCATGAGGAGACCCTGGTTGACGAGATTGCTTTCGACCAGTACTGCCCTGCTCCGCGCGCCTTATGTGCAGCACATTGTGCTGGAGGATTGGCTGCTGCAATTTGCCCCCAGGCCAGGGTCGACAACTTTGGTTCTCTAACTGAAGCTGGGAGAGTAGAAGGGCATACACTGGAATACGGCTGACGCACTGACGAACCGCAGGTACTGGATAAGCAGAGGAACAGCAGGATCGATGTTAGAATGGCTGGTATCGATTTGCTTTTGCCTGGTAAAGATTGTTCGACAGATTGAGATTGGATGGCAGTAGCAGGCTTGGTAACTGGCAGTGCTTGTTCACGCTGGGCCAGCATCTTATAGCAACTGGCTTCATGATCACGTAGCAGACCGCGGTAGAGTGACAGCAAAGTAATGGGAACAGTATCGTCGATGAGTCGCTTATCCAATTGATCAAGAAATCGGCTGCGACGGCGATGTGTATTGAGCAAGTCGACTGCAGGGTCTACTTTGCTGGCTTCGTCGTCAGCGAGAATATCACGGGTAATGGAGTAGGTAGTCTCCAGGTAGTCGCCAGGCACCGCAGGCCATTCCTTGCGAGCCTTGTGATAGATTTGTTCTTTTGTGAGGCCCGCCTGAATCCAGAGCAACATCTGGTGGTCAAAAGCTAGCATGTCAAACTTGGCTTGGGGTATTGATGCTGACATGGAAGTCTCCAAAAGAGTGTGATTACCTTTGGAACGATGTCGCCTGATAAGTCACGTGTCGGAGTGTGCTTGTATGCTCAAGTGCTTGCTGTTAATGGACTTGTGTGAGACGATTTGAGACAGAGTGTTGCATCAGCCTGTTACTGCAGCATTTTTGCCAGCTACCCAGCCTGTACTGAAGGCGGCCTGGAAGTTGTAGCCACCGATGGGCCCATCGATGTCGAGGACTTCGCCGGCAAGCCAGAGATTGGGCACCAGTTTGCTGCGCATGGTTTTGGAGTCGACTTCGCTCAGACTGACTCCGCCAGCGGTTACTTCAGCTTTAGGGAATCCCAGGGTGCCGTGGATGGGGAGTTCCGATTGCTTGATCCATTTGAGAAGGGTAAGGCGTTCACTCCTGGAGAATTCCGAGAGTTTACGATCCATCGGCAGTCGCGCTAGATGGATTAGAGCTTCGACCAGGCGATGAGGTAAACGTTGTCCGAGTATAGTGCCAATCTGTCGCTTTCCATTGCTGGTTGATTCCTGCTGTATCCAGGTGTTCAGTTCTTCTTCCGATGTCGAAGGCAGCCAATCGCAACGAAGCCGAAGTGATTCCGGATTGGCGTGCAGGGTAAAAGCTCGGCTGACATTGAGTACGGCAGGCCCGGAGCCACCTAGATGGGTGAACAGAAAGGATGATGTTGATTCGTGAAGGACTTGCTGTTTCAGCGAAGCAATAGCCGGGTCAATGACAGCCACCCGGGCCTCAGGAATGGTGATGCCCTGCAGCCCGTTAGCCCAGGGGACTTGCCAGGTGAGCGGCACAAGGGAGGGGCGTGGCGGAACTATTCTGTGACCTAAGGCTGCCAGCCAGCGGTAACCATCGCCGGTGGTCCCGCAGCCTGGGTAGGATTGACCACCTGTGGTGACAATCAGTTTGCCTGCTGTCAAAGAGTGTTGCTTCGTCTGGATTCGCCAGCCTTGTTCATCCCGCGAGACATCCTGAACAGCATCGCCTAACTTCAGGGTGACACCGCTGCGATGGAGTCGTCCGACAAATGCCTGCTGGATATCGACGGCACTGTCACTGGCAGGGAAGATCTTCCCCGTCTCTTCTGTCTTGAGGGCAATCCCCTCCCCTTCGACGTAACTGATCAGATCATGAGGACCAAAGGCAGCCAGGGGTGATTGCAGGAAATTGGCCTGCGGTTTGACGAAGGCATTAAGGATGCCTTTCTTATCAGTTGCATGTGTGAGGTTACAACGGGTGCCGCCAGACATCAGAATCTTGACGCCGGGCTTGTTTGCCTTTTCCAGGAGAAGCACACGACGGCCACCTTCTGCCGCCTGGGTAGCTGCCATCAGCCCGGCAGCGCCGGCACCAATGACAAGAATATCCCAATCAAACGGCATTCAAGGGGTTCCGGAAGTATCTGTAGTATGGTATGCATCATGGCATGTCATGGTGTATCATGTGACCACTGCCATGACTTCATACTATGTGTGAATCCTCCGTTTGACTTCGAGCCAGCATGCCTGATTCTGCCGCTTCCACAAAAGAAAATGCTCCCTGGTATGTACGGTTCCAGATTCTCTGGCTGGTAGGGTGCGTTCTACTGGTGCAATCGATCCTTGCCTCGTATCGCACGTTGCCAGCAAACTACTGGCAACGGACTGAGTTCCCAGCGAGCAGCCAATCGGCAGTATGGAAGACAAGCACCAGAGAATGGCAGACTGGGATACAAGCAGGATATCTGCTTTGGCCGGAAGCCAGCACGCAGGGAACACAGTCACTTACCTTAGCACTGAAGCCGGGAGCCAGGCTGCGGGGTAATCTCCTGCTGCAATATAACACGACGAATACACCATACTACGACGATGATACGATCCATAGTCGCACTCTGCGTCCGGCACGAAGTCAGCAAACGGACAACGAACTGCAAGTTACCTGGCTATTACCCGAAGCAGCCCGGGAGTTGCGACTGCAACTGCCTGCCCAGTCGAGTGGATTCATTCTCAGTGTTAAGCTGAAGGGCATCGAGCCTGATTCTGTTACCTGGCACTTTCTTCGACAATCGCTTCAGTACTCCTGTTTTGCCATACTTCTCAGCCTGCTGGTTTTCTGGGCCTGGAAGCATTTGGGCTGGCTGCACTGGCATCCTCATCTATGTGGCCTGCTCTTTGTAGCGATGCATGGTCTGGTCATGATTTTTGCATTACCTCCCTTTCAAGGACCGGATGAGAATCGGCACTGGAAGACGGCGATGGAGTTCTTCCGTCGGGATGGGCAGGCAGGCTCGATCCTGTATCGTCTGCCGGTGATTCTCGACGCAGAGTCGCTTCGGTTACGGTCAGAGGTACCCTTCCAAGCCAGCCTGCTTCAGGCACAGCCTGATGAGACGGGGCGGATGGCGGAGCAGATCAAGGTGACCTATGTGAAGCACTGGGGCTATCCGACCATTGGATTGGTTTCGCTGATCTATCCACTGGTTACCACCGTGCAGGAAGCGATAGGATTTTATTACACATGTCGCATAGTGAATCTTTGCTGTTTCCTCATTCTGCTTGGCTATGCGTATCGATTGCGACTGACATCGTGGACTCTGTTCACAATCTGCTCATTGCCGCTGGTGATGCAACAGTGTGTGATACTCTCGACTGATACGGTGCATAACCTGGGTACACTGTGGGCGCTGCTTCTAGCAGCCAGACAGTATAAGCAGCCGAGTTCCATGAACTGGTCGCTGCTGATGGTGGTTTCGATCATGGTCGTGCTGGGGAAACCTCCCATCTATTTAATCACCTTGATGTTACCAGCCTGGTTTCTACCGTGGCGGCAGATCATCTTCAGTAGATGGTTAGTAATTGGCCTATTCGGTGCGGGCATACTGGCTGTAGCAGGCTACTGGTATTTGTGGCGGATTGTCGATGGCACGGGGCTGAAGCTGGGAGATGCAGCGAGACAGCAATTGCAGTTCATCCTGACTGCTGAAGGCGCTCAGCGATTTGCATTTGCAGCGATGGAGTATCCGAATCGAGTGCTCCATCCGAAGTTCTGGTTCAGCCCGATTGGCTGGCTGGATACCATTCTCAATCCTGTGCACATGTACTTGTTGTGGATCAGCCTTGTACTGGCCTTTCTGGTGGATGGTTATCGAGTTGCCAGCTGGATCTACCATGCAGAAGGCAGACAGATCTTGCGGCTTGTGGTGTCTTTGGGCATGACGGTGCTTCACGGTGTATTTATGTGGTGGAGTCTGGCTTTGGTGATGTACCTCACCATCACTCCGCTGGGTGAGGACGGCATTGTTGGCATGCAGGTGCGATACATGATTCCAACCTTGCTGGTACTGCTGGTGTGGCCAGTGGTGGTGGCGCGTGATTGGAAGTTACCAGTTGCATCACGTTCGGTAAATGTAAAGCGGTGGGTGGGATTGATGCTGTTGTGCCTGTCGATCATACGCAGTTGGCAATTGGTGATGGACTTGATTCAGCGGTATTGGAGATAGTTGCCGAGATCAGTCTTGGGGATATCGAGGAGTCATTGCGGCAGTAAAGGAGAATGACTTGCGGCTTGTGATTTATGAGTACGCCTCTGCTCAACCTGCATCAGTGGAACTGCCAGCATCGGTACGGAGCGAAGGCCGGGCGATGTTGCAAGCGGTGATGGAAGATGCGCGAAGACTGGAGCCAGCGATAGAAGTATTAGTGGCTGATGATCTTGCAGCACTGCCAACCGGTGATGGGGTAAACGACTTTGCTCTGGTTATTGCTCCCGAATTTGATGGCATTCTCGAGCGTTGTGCACAAGAGGCACAGCAAGCAGGCTACCAATTGCTTGGTCCCGTGCCTTCAGCAATTCGCATAGCAGCGGATAAATGGCAACTGTACCTGCACTGGAAACAAAGGGGTGTGGACACGCCGAATACATGGCTCCATTCTTCGGAAAAGGATGTTGAAGCAAAGCGTCTTGTCAAACATCGTTATGGTGCTGGATCACTTGGTGTGACACCCTGGAGATCTGGTGACGTGCTTCAGGAAGGTTGTATTCTGCAGGAGTGGATAGCTGGGCAGGTAGTGAGCGTAGCCTTACTGATATCACCTTCGGGAATCATCACTCCGCTGCTTCCTGCATATCAACATATGAGCAACGATGAAGCATTTCGTTACCTGGGAGGTGCCTTCATAGGAGGTAAACGTGATGCGGAGCGAGTGATTGCATCTGCATGTCAAGCAGTGGCAGGATTGCCGGGCTTGCAAGGATATGTTGGCGTGGATGCCATTCTCACGGAATGTCAGGTTGTTGCGATAGAGATTAATCCCCGGTTGACTACCAGTTACCTGGGCTTACGCAAAGCTACTGAGCAGAACCTGGTACAGTGCATGCTTGAAGTAGTGCAGTCGGACAAGCAAGTCCCGATCCAATGGAGGGATAGGGACATCGTGTGGACAAGTGAGAGCTGCTGTGCATCGTTATCGTCTTCTAAAGATCCAGTGGGTTATTGTGTTAAACGATCTTGACCAGATTACCAGGAAGGTTATAGTCCCCCAACATGGGAAACCAGCTTTCGCTATGGATGGCGTTGTGGTTCCTGCTGGCCTTGGAATTGCCTGTATCTGGGCAGTCGACAGCGGGAACAGACTATCTGCTCCTTAAAAATGGAGCAGTGCTCAGTGGTCGCATCATCCGTGATGGCGACACGTATGTTGTACGCAGCTCTCAAGGCACAGGTGAATCGCGATACCCAGCTGCACTGGCAGTCAAGCTTTGTGCTTCCGCAAGCGAAGTGTATGCCATTTTAAAGAAGCACGCAGTACCTGACGAAGCTACAGAGCACTGTCGTCTCGCGAAATTCTGTATCGCACATAACCTCTTTAAGGAAGCAGACGCAGAGATTGCTGCGGCACTGCAATGTGATCGCCGCTCTGCTGAAGCAGTGTTGCTGCGGACGCAGTTGATCAACAAACAGAAACAACCAGTTGATAAACAGGAGCCAGTGCCGACGTTGCCTGTGCAGGCAATCCTGCCGCAAGCTGCTTCGCTGGATGACTGGCCGATGGCATTGCAACCAGAAATGTTTCAGGATTTCAGTCGTCGTGTGCAGCCGTTATTGCTGGTGGGCTGCGGTACTGGTGCGTGTCATGGTGTTCCCGATGGCAAGCGTTCATTTGTACTGAAAAAGGGACTGCAGGGTGTCCAGCCTTCCGTCATCATGTCGCGCACTAACCTGGAACGCACCTTGTCGCTGGTGGATGCAAACAAACCAGAGACCAGCGAGCTTTTGAAACGAGCCTTACAACCGCATGGTCAGCACAAGATATGGCCTGTGTCGCAGGAGCAGCATGCTGCACTGCGCCAGTGGGTCCATGCGATTGCGGGGAAGCCGTTGGAAGTGGCCCGGCAGCAGAGTGAAGACAGGTCTAAGAAGGGATCAGTCGGGTTTGCCAGCCAGGCCGATGTCGGAGCAGAAGCTCCTCCAGCGAAGATAACAGACACAACTGCAGCAGAGAACAGTGCCAGGCTGCCTGGTATCCCCGGTATCAGTGGCAATGCTCTTCAGCAAATGGGGGGAACTGCTCCATCGCAAGAGAAGCCGATTCCGGTGGAAGCAGGCAAAGCAACGGGTGGGCTTCCCGCTATTCCTGGTGTTTCCGGAAAAGGCCAAGGCAGCAACACTCCGCCACGGCCTGTTCAATCAGGTGGCAACACTATACCTCCCAAGGCACAGCTGAAGCCTCAAGATACTCCAGCTTATTGGGAATATGCCAGGCGTCTCGGATTTTCACCAGGTGTTGCCAGTATGAATGGCCCGCTTCCGGATCGTCTGCACATTGAAAACGCTGGTACCTACAGCCTGAGTGCTCCACCGATTCCGAGGCTAAGCGAAGAACTGAGCGAAAAGCTGAAGCGTGAGGAAGAAGCGCGTAATCAGCCTAAAGACAAAACAGAGAACGCTACGCCTCCTGCATTCATGCGATCTGGAACGGTGGTGAGCGGGCCGAAGTAGCGAATACTGACTGCACAGGATGACACCGGGAGAGAAACCATGTCGCTGTTGGTTGTGGAAGGGCTGGAAAAGACCTTTGGCCGTCGCAAGGTGGTGAACGGCGTGGGGTATCATGTTGAAACTGGCGAAGTAGTCGGTTTGCTGGGGCCTAATGGTGCCGGCAAGACTACCAGTTTCCGCATGACGACCGGTATGGTGAAGCCTGATCGGGGTCGCGTGCGCTTTGCGGACAAAGACGTCACTCATTGGCCGATGTACCAGCGAGCACGACTGGGACTGGGCTATCTGTCACAGGAATCGAGCATTTTCCGTAAGCTCACCGTTGAACAGAACATCATTGCGATTTTGGAAGCGATGCCGGGACTTCGTTCGCTGCAAGGTCGCAAGCCAAATGCTGAACAGCGTAGTGAAATTGCCCAGGCCAAACTGGAAGAATTTGGTCTCTGGCGATTGAAGGACAGTGTTGCCCAGAC
Organism: Gemmatales bacterium; assembly: GCA_046350055.1. Taxonomy (GTDB): domain Bacteria; phylum Planctomycetota; class Planctomycetia; order Gemmatales; family HRBIN36; genus JAEUIE01. The sequence goes on from JAXMBC010000001.1 coordinate 4,403,954, forward strand.
TCTGTCTGGCGGCGAAAAACGTCGTCTGGAAATTGCCCGCTGTCTGGCTACGGAGCCGTTATTGATTCTGCTGGATGAACCTTTCACCGGTATTGATCCGATTACCATCAGTGAGATTCAGGTTATCGTCCGCAATCTATGCAAGCGTGGCATCTCGATCCTGATTACTGATCATAATGTCCGCGAAACCCTGCGCATTACAGACCGTTCTTATGTCATTACAGATGGCCAGGTAGTGGCACAGGGCACGCCAGAAGAAATTGTCCGGAATCAGACGGTCATTGCTCGCTATCTGGGACAGAATTTCGCTGAGGAACAACTAGGTCGTCCAGTTGTCGAGCCATCGCACAGTATTCTGCCGATGCACACTATGTCTCCGCGACAGACAATTGATGCCGTGCTGCATCACGAGCATATCTTTGAATTAATTGAACAACTCAAAGGAAGCGACCGCGGTCCGGTGGAGCAAGAACTGTTGAGCATTGGCCGCCCTGCCCTGTCGCAACTCATCGAAGCCCTGGAACGTCGCGATCTGGAACTCCGCCGCATGGCGTACCATGTGATCAGTCAGATTGAGCCTACTATTGGTGAATTTGATGCATATGCCCCAGAGGCGCAACGCCGGCAGCAGATTGATCGGATTCGCGATCACATGCTACGAAGGGCGGCGTGAAGGGATCAATAGCTCAGTTCTTATTTACTCGTGCTACGCGCATCAACTGTTCTACCTTCTCCCGCCCCAGGGCCTTCATTGTCGCCTTGTTGCGGCGGGGGATTTCGAGGAGTTGTTCAGGATTGGTTGCTACCTTGGTGATACTGTCTTCCCGCAACAGGTGGAGCATGGGGTAGGGTGAGCGATTAGTGAAGTTCTCGACTGCATCGGTTTCGGCATCTTCGAATTGGTACTGCGGATGGAAGCTTGCTAGCTGGATAACGCCTTGCAGATTCAGGCGGCGGAGTTGTTGATCAGCGATGGCGAGGAAATCGACGTAATCGAGGAAGTTGATGAGTACGTACGGATGAATCAACAACGTGGTCTCGATGCCTGGGTTTGTACCCTGAGCCAACGCTCTCAGTTCGATTGTCAATTCTTGTAAGAGTTGTTCCTGATCGTCAGTCGCGCTTACATGAAAACGAATCTGACCAGATTGGAAGACTCGCTGGGCGAACGGGCACAGATTCAGGCCGATAACCACCGAAGCTATCCAGTGTTGTGTATGCTGGATGACATCGGCTTCTGACATGTTATTCATTCCATGAGTTGATTGCAGTCATGGTTAGTCTGCGAACAGGCAAACCATGGCACACAATTATGGAGAAGTACCGTGCTAATGCACTACTTCCTGGGAGTAGTGGGTTTCGGTGTGGTAGCAGCCTTCTTCTTTTTCTTCTTGTCGTTACGTTGTGAGTTGTTGCCTTTTGCCATGGTCGCCTCGGTCTCGGGGTTTGGAACGGCTTTGCCAGCGAGATACTGGACATCCTCCATCATCTTGTTCTACATATTTTCGCAATCGTGGTGCAACGCAAGACAGTGGTGATGCAAAAACGATGAGCATCTCTACTTTCCTCTCGCATCGTCGCATCTGAGCTATTATCCTGATAGCAGGCAGTATCACTGCCTTCCCACCTGGTTTGTACCCACCTTGCAGGAGCATGATTGTGTCTGAACTGCCAACACTAACTCGTCGGGACGTAGTGAAATCAACTGGCACTATGATCGCCGCTTCGGCGCTCGCAGGTGTCAGTGTGCCCACCGTGCATGCCGGCGAGAACAACACGATTGATGTAGCCCTTATCGGCTGTGGCGGACGTGGCACTGGTGCTGCGCTCAATGCACTGAGCACCAAAAGCGGCCCGATTCGTTTGACTGCGATGGCCGACGCATTCAAAGACCGCTTGAGTGGCAGCTACGGTGAATTGAAGAGGCGCGTAACAGAGGAAGAGCGTCTGGCGGTGAAAGATGAATTCAAGTTCGTCGGCTACGATGCGTTCAAGAATGCCATGGATGTGCTGAAGCCCGGTGATGTGGTGATCTTCGCCACGCCTCCAGCATTCCGCTGGCCGTTCTTTGAGTACGCCATCAAGAAGAAGCTGAACATCTTCATGGAGAAGCCGATTGCGGTTGATTCTCCCAGTGCACGCAAGATGCTGGCGCTAGCTGACGTGTCCGAAAAGGCAGGGCAGAAAGTGGGCGTCGGCCTGATGTGCCGACACTGCGAATCGCGTAAGGAATTGTTCAAGCGGATTAAGGATGGTGAGATTGGTGACCTGACAATGCTTCGCGCCTATCGCATGGCGGGCCCGACTGGTCTGGCATTTGCCAAGAAGAAGCCTGAAGGAATGAACGAACTGGAGTACCAGATTCGCAACTTCCATGCGTTTCTCTGGGCGTCAGGTGGTGCATTCAGCGACTTCCTGATTCACAACATCGACGAATGTTGCTGGATGAAGGACGCATGGCCCGTCAAGGCAGATGGCAAGGGTGGCCGCCATTACCGGGGCGAGTATGTCGATCAGAACTTCGATACGTACTGCGTGGAATACACATTCGCAGATGGCGCGAAGCTTTATCTGGATGGACGTACCGTGGTAGGAGGCCGCCAGCAGTTCTCGAGCTTTGCTCATGGTACTAAAGGTTCAGCGGTGATCTCCTTCTCAGGTCATGCACCTTCTCGAAGCAAGATGTATAAGAACCAGGACATGAAGACCGAGAATATCATCTGGCGCTGTCCACAGAAGGAACCCGATCCCTATCAGCTGGAATGGGATAATCTGATCCAGTCGATCCGAGATGACAAACCTCATAATGAAGTGCGTCGCGGTGCGATGGCAAGCCTGGTCACAGCCATGGGGCGCTTGGCATCTCATACCGCGCAAGAGGTGAAACTGGAAGACTACATGAAGCACGATGAGAATCTTGCACCGAATGTAGACACGTTGACTGAGAAGTCCCCTGCCCCGGTGCTAGCTGATGCGAATGGCATATACCCAGTTCCTCAGCCTGGTAAGCTGAAGAATCGGGAGTATTAACAGTCTGCCAAGCGAAGGAGACTATCCCAGGCGTCTGGCGCAAGCCCGACGCTTTCGTGTTAACGTCTTATCACTCTTTCTTATGCCAGCAGCTTTCGCAATTGCTCCACACCACCCAGCAGATCCTCGCGGCTGGAAGCGAAGGAAAGGCGGACATAACCTTCGGCACCAAAAGCGGAGCCGGGGACGACACTTACTTGCACTTTCTCGAGCGCTGCCCTGCAGAAGTCAGCACCGTTTTCGATCTTGATGCCGTGCAGGGTGCGACCGATGTGCTTGGTAATGTCGAAGAAGGCGTAGAAAGCTCCGGTGGCGGGCTGAACGGTGATGCCGGGCAGGCTGGCGAGCCCTTTGCAGATCAGATCACGACGGGCCTGGAATTCAGCACGCATGTCGTGCAGCGCTTTTTGATCGCTAGTTAGCGCAACGACTGCGGCGGCTTGACTGATACTGTTGGGGCAGCCGGTCTGCTGGCTCTGGATGTTGCCCATTGCCTTGATGACATGTTTGGGACCTGCAGCCCAGCCGATGCGCCAGCCAGTCATGGCGTAGCTTTTGCTGGCACCGCTTACCACGATGGTAGCTTCCTTCATTTCAGGGCTGAGGCTGGCCAGACAGGTAGGTTCCACATTGTCGTAGGTCAGGTTTTCGTAGATTTCGTCCGAGAGTACAGCTAGTTTGCCTTCGACAACAACCTGGGCCAGTGCTTGCAGTTCCGATCGTGAATAAGTGACACCCGTGGGGTTGCTCGGAGAGTTCATCATGAGCAGCCTCGTGGTTGGTGAAAGTGCTGCTTTTAACTGTGCAGGGGTCAGCTTGAAGCCCTGCTCAATAGTGGTGTTGATAAACTTGGGCTTGGCCCCAGTCATGCAGATGAGATCGACGTAACTGGTCCAGTAGGGAGCAGGAACGATAACCTCGTCCCCTGCCCCGACGAGTGTACTCAGTGCATTGTGCAAGGAATGCTTGGCACCATTACTGATAATCACCTGATCAGGTGTGTACTGGATGCCCCTTGCAGCGTAATTATCGCAAACAGCTTTGCGAAGCGCGGGTGATCCTTCAGCTGCCGTGTACTTGGTCTGGCCCGACTTCATTGCCTGGTAGGCTGCGTCACAGATGTGTACAGGAGTCGGAAAGTCAGGTTCGCCGAGAGTGAAATCATACACTTTGATGCCAGCGGCTTTCATCTCTTTCGCCTTGGCCCCGGCGGCTAAGGTAGCGGATGGCTTGACGGACTCGGCGAGCGCTGACAATCGCAACATGGTGACACGAACTCCACTTGGTTAGTGGTATGGTAGTGAGAGTCGCGACGAGGGTAAGGGCGGTTTCACATGGCATTGAAGTCGCTGACAGGTTATAGTGGAAATCACTGCTACCGGGTTATGCGGCTTGCCAGGAGCCACGTCTTCCCACCACACTACTTCCGGATGGGTCATGTTGTTACCGAACGAAATTCATTTGGAATCTCAGCGATACCATTCCCGCCGCTGGTTTTTCCGTGAGTGTGGTGTGGGCTTAGGCACCGTTGGTTTGATGAATCTTCTCGGGCAAGGTCTGACCGCGGGTGAAAGTCAGTCGCCCCTGTCAGTTAAGAAGCCTCACTTTGCACCAAAAGCTAAGCGGGTCATTTACCTCTTCATGGCTGGTGCGCCAAGTCATCTGGAATTGTTTGACAACAAACCTACCCTGGCCCGGCTCAATGGCACGTTGCCTCCACCGGAATTGCTGAAAGGTTACCGTGCTGCGTTCATCAACCCCAACTCCAAGCTGCTTGGGCCGAAATTCAAGTTCAATAAGGTCGGCAAGAATGGTACTGAGATCTCGGAACTATTGCCCCATCTCTCCACCGTGGTGGATGATCTCACCATCGTAAAATCGATGGTGACTGATGCCTTCAACCACGCCCCGGCCCAGATATTCATGAATACCGGCTCACAACAGTTCGGCCGGCCCAGCTTTGGTTCGTGGACAACGTATGGTCTGGGTAGTGAGGCAGAAGACTTGCCTGGATTCGTGGTCTTCAGTTCAGGCAGCAAAGGGCCCAGTGGTGGGCAATCGAACTGGGGTGCCGGCTTCCTGCCCACCACCCACAATGGCGTCCTATTCCGGAGTGCCGGCGATCCGGTTCTCTTTCTCTCGAATCCAGCAGGCATCGACCGCCAGATGCAGCGTGATTCGCTCGATGCGATCAAAGAACTGAACACGAAGCGGCTTGGCATTCTTGGCGATCCAGAGATTGCTGCCCGGATCAGCGCATTTGAACTGGCCTATAAGATGCAGGCCTCAGCACCTGATCTCATGGATATCAGCAAAGAATCCAAAGCTACTCTCGAGATGTATGGTGCGGAACCAGGCAAGCCATCGTTTGCCAACAACTGCCTGCTCGCCAGGCGACTGGTGGAGCGAGGGGTACGTTTCGTGCAACTCTTCCACGAAGCCTGGGATCATCATGGCGGGCTGGTCAACGGATTGAAGACAGAATGCAAGAAGACCGACCAGGCTTCCGCTGCCCTGGTGAAAGACCTGAAACAACGTGGCCTGCTCGATGAGACGCTGGTCATCTGGGGTGGTGAGTTTGGCCGAACGCCCATGGTGCAGGGTGGCGATGATGGCCGGGATCATCATCCCAACTGTTTTACCATGTGGTTTGCAGGGGGAGGGATGAAGCCGGGGCTGGTGATGGGGCAGTCTGATGAACTCGGATTCAATGCAACCGAAGACCGCGTGCACGTACACGATCTGCATGCCACGCTGCTTCATCTGCTGGGGTTCGATCATACCAAGCTGACGTTTCGCTTTCAGGGACGCGATTTCAGATTGACAGACGTACATGGTCATGTTGTGCAGAAAATGCTGAGCTAGTGAAGCAGAATGGCCATTCAGCCCACATCAAAATAACTAATTTCGCTATGTTACAGCTTGTTTTCTGTTGCATTCAAAACGAGGCAACAGATGATGGAAAGTGATGCCCTTCCCATCCAATGCTAATGATCTCCGCGAGAGCGAGGAACGGTTGAGGCTTGCCTTCTGGGCTGCCAATATCGGATTCTGGACATGGGATCAACGAACGCAGGAAGTCTATCTTTCTCCTATCTGGAAATCGCAACTCGGCTATGAAGATCACGAGTTGCCCAATGCCCTCAGTACCTGGGAAAAACTCCTGCACCCTGATGATCGTGAGCACTCGTGGAAGATTATAGAAGCAGCCAGAAGTGATCCGCAGCGAGTATTTGAGATTTATTTTCGCCTGCGTCACAAAAATGGGTCATACCGCTGGCTGTTGAGCCGAGGGCGAGTTTATCGTGATGAGCAGGGGCAGCCTGTACGCATCATGGGCTGTCATGTCGATGTTTCGCAACAGAAGGAAGATGAAAGACTGCTACGAGAAAGTGAAGCACGACTCCAACTGACTTTGGATGGCGGACGGATGGGGCTGTGGAATTGGGACATTCAGAATAACAGTACACACTGGAATCGACGTGAGTTCGAACTGATTGACGAACCCTATACTTCGGAAGGAGTCACATCAGAAGCATTCTTCAAACGTGTACATCCAGACGATGTTGGGCCACTCCGCTCGCAGATCAACTATGCACTGGAGCATGATGGCCGCTTTGAAGCGGAGTTCAGGATCATTCGGCAGGACGGGAGTATTCGCTGGCTGGCCGGCGTGGGGCAAACGGTCAATGATCCTGTCACCCAGAAACCAGTCCAGATGATAGGCGTCAACTATGACATTACAGAACGTAAACTGGCCGAGGCCAAACTGCTCGACAATCAACAACGCATGGCGCTGCTTCTTGAGCAGTTGCCTTGCATTCTCTGGACGACAGATTGCGATCTGAGATTTACCTCGAGCATGGGCTCTGGTATTGCTGCGTTGGGTATGAAGCATTCCGATACCGTGGGCAAGCTGCTAACGGAATTTCTACATTCCTCGGATGAGGAATTACTAGCCATCAAGGGGCATCGGAAGGCACTTCAGGGACACACTGCTACCTATAGTGAAGCCTTCTCTGGACGATACTTCCACGTTCGTATTCAACCTCTGCGCGACATTGCAGGGAATATCGTTGGCACGGTTGGTGTTGCGCAGGATGTTACTGAACAGAAACAGCAGGAAGAACAACAGCGGGAACTGGAACAGCGGTTACAGCATGCGCAGAAGCTGGAAAGCCTGGAAGTACTGGCTGGGGGCATTGCTCACGACTTCAACAATCTACTAACAGGCATGCTGGGCTATTCCAGCCTGGCCCTTGCAGAGCTTTCCCGTGATGCCGCGGTGGTGCCGATGATTCACGAGATTGAAAAAGCGGCACAGCGTGCTGCTGAGCTCTCGCGACAGATGCTGGCATACTCCGGTAAAGGCAAGTTTGTCATCGAAACTATTCGTCTGGATCAACTCGTCAATGAAATGGTTGGATTGCTCAGGACGATTGTCTCGTCCAAGGCGCATTTACATCTGACTCTGGAACCTGCGAGCATAGAAGGTGATGCCACGCAGATTCGCCAGGTGGTCATGAACCTCATTACCAATGCATCTGACGCAGTGCAGAATGAAGGAGTGATTGTCATTAGGACGGGGCAGCGATTCTTCCCGGCGCATGAGCTGCACAGCAGGGCAATGCAATCGCAATTGACATCTGGTGAATACGTCTTCCTGGAAGTCGAAGATAACGGAACGGGCATCCCGGCTGCCACCCTCGACAAAATATTTGATCCCTTTTTTACCACCAAGTTTACCGGTCGCGGGCTGGGGTTGGCATCAGTGCGGGGTATAGTCCGTGGACACCGCGGTTTGATCCAGGTGGAAAGCTCCATCGGGAGCGGAACCCGATTCCGGATTATTCTGCCAGTTGCCTCCAGCGATACCAGTGAGGCGGTAGCTGTCAGTCCACCTCCAGCGGTTGCCAAGGTCAATCAGGGCACCATTCTTGTAGTGGAAGATGAACCCGCGGTGATGCGGTTTATCCAATTTGTGCTTGAGCAGGCAGGCTACGTAGTTGTTACCGGTGTTGATGGTCAACAGGGGTTGCAATTATTCAACGAACGTATGAATAGCCTGAGTTTAGCAGTGATTGATCTGACCATGCCACAGATCAATGGAATTGAAATGGTCAAACAGATTCGGAAGCAGAATGCTACGATCCCTGTAATCCTGATGAGCGGATATGCAGAAGAAGATGTGACCCTGAAGGCAAGCGGTCTGTGCTACCAGGGATTTCTGCAGAAGCCGTTCCGGCCACAAGAGCTGCTCAGTATTGTCAGACAGACCATGGCTGCAGCAGCAAAATGAAATAGAACGTTTGCCTATTGTATGCTAATCTAAAATATCCTGTCGCAGGAAACCGCCATGTACTGCATGCTGCTATTGTATCTGTTCATCTGGGCTGAATGCCCGATGTTTGTCGTGGATGACAATCCGTCCAAGCAGCAGCGCAAAGCAGCTTATACATTTCTCGGAACTATCAAAGGTGAAGTCGACAAGGTTAGCGAAGGTGGACGCAAAATAGAGGTGAAGTACAAGGAACTGGTTGCGACCACTCGTAGTGTTGGCTCTTCTCTTCCGCGAACATCATCTGCCAAGCTCAGGCCTCCCACTCCCAAGGAACTGGTACTGAAAGAAAAGAATCAGGAGTTGGAACTTCGTGTGCTGAACGAGACAGTAATCCGCTTTGTGGATGCTGCTGCGCAAGAGGAATCCAAAAGTCCTCCGCGAAAGTCGAGTTCGAGCAAGGCCGGCAAGAAGGAAATGGACAAGGACGATGATTCCAGGCAAGATCAAAAGCAGGACGATCCACCTGCGAAGAAAAACTCCAGTAAAACGCCCCGCAAACCAGCGGAACAGCAGCTGCCCGGGAAGCCTGGTGACGTGACATCACTGGCCAAGGGACAGATCGTGATTGTCAGTGTTTCACGGGAAGATTTGCCCGGGTATAGTCGACTTGTGGCCAGCACTATCTACATCCTAGGCGAGAAGTAACAATCAGCATGAAGCTCACAATTAATGTTGACGGAGGCTCGCGTGGCAATCCGGGCCCTGCGGCGTACGGTTGCTATATTCAAGGTGCCGGCAATACTCCTCTCAAGCTCAAGGGCAAACTGGGGCATACAACCAATAATGTGGCAGAATACCACGGCCTTATCCGCGCTCTCGAAAAGGCAGTTGAATTGAATGCTGACGAAGTGCAGATACTGGCAGATAGCGAATTGATGGTTCGGCAGATGACTGGCGTCTATAAGGTCAAGAACGAGAATATCATCCCACTCCATCGACTTGCCTCAGATCTTGTGCAACAAGTGGGCAAAGTCCACTTTCGCCATGTATATCGCGAACAGAACAGCATGGCTGATGCTTTGTGTAATGAAGCGTTGGACGACCCATCCATGCCGGTGGAAACCTTGGGACTTCGACACGCAGTAAAACAAACAGCAAAACCGAAGACACGTACCAAGGCAGAAAAGAGTACTAACAACACATTGGCTGAAATCGCGAAAGTGAAGCTGGTGGGTAGCCTGTTATCACTGATGTCTGTGAAAAAAACTAGTGAATATGCAGTTGTGGTGAAGGGTACGAGTTGGCGGCTGGCCCTGGCCCGTATCCCCAGCGACGTTAAACCTGGTGATACAGTCGAAGTGGTTGGCGAACTGGTGATGATGAATGACAAACCACTCGTAAAAGTTAAACGGCTTCGTCAAGCATGAGAAAGCACTGAGAGACATCTCCCTCCCACGTTCTGTAAATACCATAAAAGCATGAGAATCTGCCTGATCTACTGTTGTGTGATAGTGCTGGGTTGTGGTAGCCACAATCAACCAGCAATCCCTGCCGTGCCGCCGAGCAAGGTCAACTTGAAGCGGAATGTCGAGCTTTCCAAAGCGGAGAAGCGATCGCTACAGTATGCTGTCGAAACACCAGGTGTATTGGAGGCTGAACGGGTAACCGATATTGCCGCAGGTGTCAGTGGCATTATTGATGAGGTGTTGTTTCGCGAAGGGGAGCTGGTCACACCGGATACTGTGTTGGTATTAATCGATCAGCGTCGGTTCCAAACCCAGTTGGCCCTTGCCAAAGCGAATGAACAGCGTTCGAAGGCTGCGTATGAACAAGCCCGGGATGCTGCGATGCGAGCGGAAAATGCCAAGGGGGCTATCACCGAGGAGGAGCGTACCCGTACTGCCCTGGTGCAGAAGACACAGGAAGCGGAAGTGGCTGCTGCGGAAGCCAGTCGTCGTCTGGCTGAGATCCAGCTGGATCGCTCCCGCGTTCGGGCACCCTATTCAGGTCGAATCAATCAGCGCAAGGTCACTGCAGGCAGTTTCATCGAAGAGAAAGGAGTCGTCGCCACCATAGCCGACGTCAGTCGGCTACGCCTCGTAGGCTGGGTTCCAGAGAGTGCATCTGCTGCTGTTCGCACTCGAATGACAAATAATATTGCTGTATCGGCCATGGATGTACTCTCGCAATTGGGAGCTACCCATTCTGCCTCGCCGATGGCCAGCATGCGTGCATTACTGAATCTCAGTGTAAGTTTTCAGGCTCCGCAACTGTATGATGTTGAGTTTACGCTGCTCGCTTCACCAAGGCAAAAATACCGTGGCCGCCTATTCTACATGAGCACAGTGGCCAACAATGACACTCACATGTTTGAGAGTAAATCAGAAATCTACCTGGGCGGTACCGACAATATGCAGTCTGGCTATACTGCGCGGATCCGTTTTCCTCTTCGAACCAATGACGATGCCTGCGTGATTCCTGAAGAAGCAGTGCGACCCAATGAGCGTGGTTTTGTGGCCTTTGTGCCTGTGCAGCGGCCCAGCAAAACAGGCGGAACCGAATGGGTAGCTCAGGCCCGCATTCTGGAACTTGGCTACCGCGAACCGGGTTGGGTGGAGGTGAAGAACGGCTTGAGACCTGGCGAAACCATAGTTCGCCGAGGTTCGGAAGCACTGGAAGATGGTACCCCCATCCAGTTTCCAGGTTCCACTCCCGACAAGACTAAGCCGGGGGGGTAGCATGCTCACGTCCGAACGGGTAGAGTCGATTCTGGCCAAGCTTGCTACGCTGCATATTGGTGTGGTGGGCGATCTTTTTCTCGATCAGTACCTGGAACTGAATCACACACTGACTGAGCCTTCCATTGAAACAGGCCTTGATGCCTACCAGGTGCAATCCGTCCGAAACAGTCCCGGTGCTGCGGGGACTATTCTCAATAACCTGCATGCTTTGGGCGTTGGTCATATCAGCCTGCTTTCGTTTGTCGGAACCGATGGTCGAGGTTACGACGTCAAGAAAGAGTTGCTGAAGCGCAATATTGATGTGACTCATCTGCTGGAAACACCACTTCGCAGTACGCCGACCTATACCAAACCGATGCTGTCACAGTCGCAGGGACCTGCGAAGGAGTTGAACCGCATCGATATCCGTAACTTGGCTCCAACACCTGGCGATGTGCAACTGTATCTTCTGGAAGAGTTGCCCAAGCTCTGGGCCAAGGTAGATGCACTGCTGGTGCTGGACCAGGTCAGCCTGCCCGAGACGGGAGTGGTCACATCCCTTATTCGTCACAAACTCGCTGAGTTGGGACAGGAGAATCCACGCAAACTGCTTCTGGCAGATAGTCGGGAACTGATTCACGAATTCAAGTACTGCTGGACCAAGCCGAATCTGAGTGAGTGCCGGGCTGCCTTTCAGATGACGAGCGACGACCCGGAGCTGGCGGTGATGGCTCTGGCCCATCAACTCAAGCGACCTGTATTCTGCACTATGGGGGCGGAGGGAATCTGCCTTGCTAACACCTTTGCTGTGGACAATAACTGTGCCGGCACGCCTCGCATTGAAACGACACTCATTCCGGGCTATCCAGTCAGCGGGCCGATTGATATTGTGGGGGCGGGTGATAGTACGTCGGCAGGCATAGCCTGTGCCTACGCTGCTGGCGCGAGCCTGGAGCAGGCGGCAAGCTTCGGCAACCTGATTGCCTCCATTACCGTACAACAGATAGGAACCACCGGTACAGCCTCACCCCCACAGGTGCGCGAGCGGTGGCAATTCATCAGCTCCTCCCTGGTCGGAGACCGGGGATGATGGAGACGACATGAAACAATTGCTTTTCTCGCTGTTCCTCGTTACAGGGCTTACCTCCGCTGCACTTCCCCCTGCCCCTGCACGGGATGCCAAACCTGCGGAAGTGGATCGGTCCCCAGTCGATTGTCTGCTGAGTGCCGACGAGAAGATCCTCTACACCACAAACCAGACGAGTGGCACAATCAGTGTGGTGGACTTGGCCGAGAGGAAGGTGGTGCAGGAACTTGCTGCGGGAAAGCATCCCCGACATCTAGCTTTCACGCCAGATCAGAAAACGCTTCTCGTTACTGCCCCGTTCTCCCATGAACTGCTGGCGTACAACATTGCAGCCGATGGCCGACTTCAAGAAGCCAAGCGGCTCTGGCTTGGCCACGAACCCCACGGCATTGTTGTCGATGGCAGGCGCGAGCAGGTCTACGTATCACTCTGTTCTGCCCATCAGGTGGCAGTTGTCAGCCTGAAGACAATGGAGAAGGATGATGTTATCTCCGTGGCTCGCTGGCCCAAGTCGCTAGCCATGACACCCGATGGAAATACTCTGGTGGCTGGCTGCAGTGGCGATGGTTCACTGACCTTCATTGACTTGAATACCCGCAAGGTACTGCGAGAAGAACCGTTTCAGGGGCTGAACCAGGGCCAGATGGTAATCAGTCCGGATGGGGACTTTGTCTACACACCTTACATCTATCACTTTGGCTCGCCACCCACGCAACGCACTATCAAGCTTGGGTGGGTCACTGCCAGCCGGGTGGCCCGTATTCGTGTAAAGGAAGCCAAGCGGGTAGCTTCTCTTTACCTGGATACAGCTGGCCTGGCAGTCAGCGACCCGACCGGCCTGGCATTCTCGCCGAATCAGGAATGGCTCGCCTGCACTGGGGCTGGGACCCACGAGGTGCTCCTTTTCCGTAACAAGGAGCTGCCCTTTCAGGGGTTTAACAGCCGATTTCTGATTGATGAAGACCTTCGGAAGGATTCAGACCGTTACTTCCGCCTGCCGCTGGGTGGCCGACCGATGTATCTGCACTTCAGCAAGGATAACCGCCATCTATACGTGGCCAATTATCTGCTCAATTGCATTCAGGTAGTAGATGTGGAGAAGCGAACCATTTCTCACACCATTGACCTGGGCGGAACGGAGAAGCCAAGCCTGGCACGACAGGGCGAAGCCATCTTTTACGATGGCACCCGCGGTTTTGATCAATGGTATTCCTGTGCCAGTTGCCATACCGAAGGCCACAGCAATGGCATCGCGATGGACACCAGCAATGATGGCCGCTTCGGTAACCCGAAGATGGTGCCGTCTCTCCGCTATGTCACCCACACCGGCCCCTGGACCTGGCACGGCTGGCAGAAGGACCTGAACGCTGCCATGCAGAAGTCGATGAAGGAATCGATGCTCGGCAAGCCGTTGAAGGACGAAGAGGTGAAAGCTCTGGTTGCCTATTTTGGTACCCTGGAAGGACCGTCTAATCCAAACCGTAGCCGAAATGGCGAAATGACTGAAGCCATGAAACGAGGCAAAGCCGTCTTCGAGGGTAATGTGGCTAACTGCATCAGTTGCCACCGAGGCGAATACTTCACCGACAGCAAGGTCCACGAAGTGGGCCTGGAGAGTTCGGACGACTACTATAAGGGCTTCAACCCACCGACGCTACGTGGCGCCTACGACCGCATGTACTACCTGCACGACGGCCGCGCCCGCACACTCGAACAAGTCCTGACCGGCCCGCATGCCCCGGAGAAGGTGACGGGGAACGGGAAACTGACAAAGGAAGAGTTAAAGGATCTGGTGGAGTATGTGCGGGGGTTGTAATCCCCAATAAGTGGCCCGTTCTTCATTAGTCTATGCAATCACTTCCCTCACCACCCGGCCATGCACATCGGTCAATCTGAAGTCGCGGCCTGCGTAGCGGTAGGTGAACTTCTCATGGTCAAAGCCGAGGAGATGCAGCATCGTCGCGTGTAGATCGTGGACGTGGACTTTATTTTCCTGGGCCTGGAAACCGAACTCATCGGTAGCGCCGACGACGGTGCCGCCCTTCACGCCACCGCCTGCCATCCACATGCTGAAGCCCCAGTGATTGTGGTCGCGGCCATTGATCTTGCCGGCGTTCGATCCGGGTGTAGGAAGTTCCACCACCGGGGTGCGGCCAAATTCGCCACCCCAGAGGACCAGTGTTTCATCGAGTAAACCACGCTGCTTCAGGTCTTTCAGTAACGCTGCAATGGGCTGATCGCACTGTTTTGCCAGGCGGCGATGGTTGACTTCCAGGTCGTCGTGGTTATCCCATGGCTGGCCATCACCATGCCAGACCTGCACGAAGCGAACACCCCGTTCGATCATGCGGCGGGCGTAGAGCAGTTGCCGGGCATGTACACCAGGACCGTACATATCCCTGATGTGGGGAGGCTCCTTGCTCAGGTCGAAGACATCGCTGGCTTCCATCTGCATGCGGTAAGCCAGTTCGTACGACTGGATGCGGGATTCGAGTTGCTGATCATCCCGCCGCTGGTCCTGATGCTGGCGGTTGAGCGCCTGTACCAGGTCGAGTTGTTGACGCTGTTCCTTATTGGCCAGCCCGTTATTCTTGATGTTCTCAATGAGCTTTTCTACGCGGTCGTGGTTGGTGTTGAGGTAGGTACCCTGGAAGATGCCTGGTAAGAAGCCTGCCTGCCAGTTCTGCGATTCCTGAATGGGGTAACCGCCGGGGCACATGACAACGAAGCCAGGCAGGTTCTGGTTCTCGGAGCCGAGGCCATAGGTGAGCCAGGAACCGAAGCTGGGGCGGATGAGACGGGCTTCACCGCAGTTCATCAGCAGTAGTGACGGTTCATGGTTGGGCACGTCAGCGTGCATGGAGCGGATAATGCACAAGTCGTCTACGCAGCTTCCCACATGTGGGAAGAGCTCGCTTACTTCAATACCTGATTTGCCGTAGCGTTTGAAAGTAAAGGGCGACTTCCAGGCGGAACCGGTTTTGCGTTCGGTACCCAGGTTGGGACGCGGGAGCATCTTGCCATGGTACTCTGTCAGCTTGGGCTTGGGGTCGAAGGTATCGACATGGCTGGGGCCGCCATTGGCAAAGATGTGGATGACATGCTTGGCCTTGGAACCGAAGTGGGCTGATTTGGGAAGGAGCGGGTTGAGTGAACGGGTCTGATCGTTGTCATTGGCTTGCAATAGCCCTTGTGATGCCAGGAGTGAGCCCAAGCCAAGCGAACCCATGCCCATACCGCAACGGGAAAGGAGTTGTCGGCGATTCATCATCAGATGGCTGAGACTGGGTTGCATGGTTCCTCCATAGCTATCACGAACTTAATCCACCAGTACAAACTCATTCAACATAAAGAGTGCCTGGACATAGCGTTGCCAGGCTTTGTCGTCGGGTTGGCTACGAATGTATTTAAGGCCGAGCTCCACTTCAGCCGGCGTGGCCTGACGTGCAAAGCAGAGTCGGTAGCAGGCGTGAATACGTTCTGCGGGATCAGTGATATTCCTGACAGCTGATTGACCCACGAAGGCTTTGGCTTGCTCTGTCACCAGTCCACTGTTCATGAAGTAAAGTGTCTGCTGGGGTACCACCGTGGAGAATCGGCTGGGAGAGTGGGTATCAGGAATGGCCATGTCGAAAGTGCGGAAGATAGTCGGCAGGTTCTGTCTATCAATAAAGGCATAGAGTGACCGCCGTTTGCTGTCCTTGAATAGATCAACACTGGGACCGCCGAGGGTGGCATCGAGTTGTCCGCTGACAGCCAGCAGGCAGTCGCGCATGGGCTCCCATTCAAGACGTTTGCGGTTCATACGGGCCAGCCATTTGTTATCCGGGTCGAGCTTCCATGATTCAGAATGATCGACCGACTGGCGGTAAACACGGCTGAGCATGATCTCGCGAATCAGCTTCTTGGTGGACCATTTTTCCCGAATCAGAGATACGGCGAGAGTATCCAGAAGCTCGGGATGCGCGGGAGCCTCGCTACGCAGACCAAAGTCGCTGGGAGTGTTGACAAGAGGCTTGCTCACGAGGTGCTCCCAGACCCGGTTCGCCCAGACACGGGCGGTTAGTGGGTTATCGTCCTTCACGATGTTCTGAGCCAGTTCCAGGCGACCGCTGCCTACCTTGAACGGTACTTCTTTCTCGCTGGTGAGAAATGTCGGGAAGTGGCGGGTCAATTTGGCACCACGGTTGCCGGGATTACCACGCACAAACACGACTGGTTCAACCGGATTGTCCTTGTCTTTCAGGATCATGCCGCGTGGAGGCGCACCGGGGTGGTCTGCATAGAGTCGCTTGATCTTGTTCTCAAAGGGCTTACGCTGCTCGCCGAACTGGATAGGCTTTTCCTTGCGATCCTTTTCATGGGCAGCTTCCCAGTCGGAGAGTTCCTTTTTGCATTTTGTCAGTTCCTTCTGAAACGCCTCCATATCAGCGGCGCCACGCTCCAGCCCCAGCAACGGCATGTCATCCAGGTCCGGCTCGCGACTGCTCTGAAACACGCCATACAAACTGTAGTAATCTCTGGAACTGATGGGATCGTACTTGTGATCATGGCAGCGGGCACACTGCACTGTCAGGCCAAGCATGCTGCGCATGGTCACATCAATTCGATCATCGATGATATCGTGAATATTGTTGATGAACCTTCTGCCGACGGTAAGGAAGCCCATGGCAGCAAGGTCCTGTTGGTTGTCCTTGCGGACCAACTGGTCAGCTGCGAGTTGCAATGAGAGAAACTGATCATAAGCCAGATCACGGTTGAACGCGTTAACCACCCAGTCGCGGTAGGTCCATGCGAAGGGATACGTGCGATCGACACCGACACCGATATAGCCTTTGTTGTCAGCATAACGGGCGAGATCGAGCCAGTGCCTGGCCCAGCGTTCGCCAAAGTGAGGGCTGCTGAGCAGTCGGTCAAGGACTCTTGCGAAGGCAATATCATCCGTTGCTGCGTCCATTACAAATGCTTCCATCTCCTCGAAGGTGGGCGGCAAGCCGAGGAGATCCAATTTTGCGCGACGCAGAAGGGTCCAACGGTCTGCTGCTGGTGCCCAGCTGAGTTTCGCTTTGCTCAGCGACTGATCAACCAGGCTTTCGATAGCTGAGTGCAGGGGTTTAACCAGTTTTGCGTTGAGCGGTTGAAATGCCCAATGGCTCTTCCACGCTTCGGCTGGTGTTGCCGTCTTCTCGGCAGGGAGCCTGGCCCCCTGCTCTATCCATCGGCGGACATGCTCAAGCTGTTCACTGCTGAGCTTCTTCTTCGGAGGCATTTTCACATCACTGGTGTGCAGCATCACTTCAAGCAGTCGACTCTCTTTGGGCTTTCCAGGATGAAAGAGAGCGTTGCCATCCAAGCCTTTCTTCAATGCCGTAATGGAATCCAGCCGAACGCCTGCTTTGGCCTTTTCCATTCCATGGCATTGGATGCAGTTCTCTACAAAAATGGGTCGAATATGGTTTTCAAAATAGTCGCCCTGGTCATCAGCATGCAGGCTGGACACCATTGAGAATAGGATGACTACGAAAGCAGATCGCATCAAGACGATCCTCGGCAGGCAAATGATCCCATGGCAGGAGTTAATGGGGATCGGGTGAGAGCTTACTTATTCAGTTTACCATGCTGGAGTTGGAAATCCAAGGCAAGTGATGTCCTATAGTTTATGACCATTAACATCTGAACCCGGCTCTTTCTGGATGTCGTACGATTTCATTTTGCGATCGAGCGTAGAGCGTTCAATTCCCAGGATCATGGAAGCCTGACTCTTGACCCAATTGACATGACGAAGAGTGGAGAGGATGTGCTCTTTTTCCATAAGATCAAGAGTCAGCGGTCGATAACCACCAGTGAGTTTGTGTTCGGTAGAACTCCCTGTCAGAGTAACAGGGGATAGCCATAGATCGTCGGCATCGAGTTCGCCGCCATCAGAGAGTGCTACTGCACGTTCGATGACGTTGCGAAGTTCACGCACGTTGCCAGGCCAGGTATGCTGCTCCAGTTTCTCCATGGCAGCTTTGGTAAAGCCGGTGATCTTGCGGCCAATTTCCTGCTTGAAGCGGTTAAGGAAGTATTCCGCCAGCAGAGGAATGTCATCCTTGCGTTCCCTGAGCGAAGGGACCCGCATCTCCACCACCTGCAGGCGATAGTACAGGTCTGAACGGAAGCGATTCTGCCGGATGGCCTCTTCCAATGGACGATTGGTAGCAGCGAGCACACGCACATTCACCTTAACCTGTTCCGACCCGCCTATGCGTTCGTAGGCATGACCTTCGAGCACTCGCAGGAGTTTGGCCTGTGCGTTAGCAGGCATCTCGCCAATTTCATCGAGAAAAATCGTGCCACCATGTGCAGCTTCAAATTTGCCTATCTTTCGTTCCGTAGCTCCCGTGAACGCCCCTTTTTCGTGACCGAAAAGTTCGCTTTCAAGAAGTGTCTCAGGCAGAGCTGCACAGTTGAGGCACACAAACGGGGCACTTCGACGCAAACTGGCCAGGTGGATGGCACGTGCCACCAGTTCCTTACCTGTGCCACTTTCACCCCGGATAAGCACCGTTGCATTGGTTGAGGCTACTTTGCTGATCTGGGCGAGAATAGCCTCGATAGCGGGACTTTGGCCAACCAGTTGTACTTCGGAAGCAATCTGAGCACGCAGCCGCTGATTCTCCTGCTCCAGATCCTCGTGTCGGCGCATGCCCTGCAGAGAAACCGCCAGTTGCTTGCTGATGGCTACAGTAAGTTCCAGGGCATCCTGCTGTAGTACATGAAGTGGCGTGGCACAATAAATGTACAGCAGATATTCAATGGCATCACCCTGCTTGACGGGGGCCAGAATGAACGACCCAACGCTTTTCGTAGAACTGCTGGAAGCCTGAAAGCGATTGCGTGACATGGCCAGCACTGCCTGCTTGCTGGACTGCACTTCTTTAACAATGTTCACAGGTGGCAGGATGATTGGATGCTCCTGCATGGGCGGATTCTGATACGAAAGAACTCGCCACTCGCGTTTGTTACCCTGCTGGGGATGCCCCAGGATGGCGGCACAATCGGCATTCGTCGCTTCCAGAATCCCACTCAGCACGATGCTGGCCAGTTCCTGGAATTGGCTCGCCTGCCCCATGCTGAGAGCCAGGCGATACAGGAAAGCCAGATCCTTGGCCATTTTCTTGTGGAGAGGACCCTCCGGTTGGGTGGGGCCAGTGTTATGGCTTTCCGCATCTGACGGAGGCAGCATCGTCTCGCCATTGTCATAGCGAGTGGAGAGAAGCAGACGTGAGACGATCTCATGCCCTGCTGGACCGGCAACAGGATCACTTTCGGTCAGTTCCGACAGATGTGTGACAAAGACAAGGCGGTTTCGGCCTATCACGATCTCGTCATTGACGGAGAGTGGATGATCTTTTTCCAACGGGTGCTCATTCAGCTTGGTACCGTTGCGACTTCCACAATCACGAGCCATCCACTGGCCGGTTGCGCTTCGGTATATCTCGGCATGGAATCGGCTACACAGATCGTCGTCGAGGACGACAGCATTGGATTCAGCCCGACCCAGAAGAAACTTCTTCCCTGGTTCCAATTCATACACGCGGCCGAACTGTGCGCCCTTACGAACTACCAGATATGCTGAATTCATTGTTGGCATAAGATGAAGAACTCAATCACACTCATATCAACATTCTAATACGAAGAAGCACTCCATGCTAGCAATCTTATCACGAGCAATGAATACCGCATGGAGTCAGCCATCGCGGTTGCAACTATTTCTACCGGTATTAACGCTTGCACTGTGTGTCGGATGCCAAACGAAGCCTGCAGAGCGCGTGGTGTTGTACTGCAGCCAAGACAGAGAGTATGCCGAGGGAATACTGGCAGAATTCACGAAAGCAACAGGCATCCAGGTTGAACTACGCGGTGATACGGAAGCCAATAAGTCGGTAGGACTGTTCGAAGCACTGGTACGAGAGGCAGGCCAGCCTCGCTGTGACGTGTTCTGGTGCAATGAACCAGTCCTCATGCAACGGTTAGCGCAGCGCAATATTCTGGAACCTTACCAGAGTCCTTCGGCCAGTGGTTATCCAGACTGGACGCGGCCTGCGGATAAGAGCTGGCAGGCTTTCGCAGCGCGTGGCCGTGTTCTCATCGTTCACAACAAAGTGGCAGAGAAGGAGACACCTAGAACGCTTGCCGACCTCACACTGTCCACCTGGAAAAAACGATGGGCCATGGCAAAGCCGTTCTATGGAACCACTGCAACGCACGCTGCATGCTTGTGGACGACGATGGGTGAAATGCAGGCGAAAGAGTTGTTGAAACGAATCTCGGAATCCGCAGTTATCCTGCCAGGCAACCGTGACGTTGCCCATGCAGTAGCCGATGGCCAAATAGAGATCGGACTTACTGATACCGATGATGCCATGGTCTTGATCGATAAGAAAGCTCCAGTCAAGTTGGTCTACCTGGAGGACGGCACTCTATTCCTCCCGAATACGTTGGGATTAATCAGGAACGCGCCGCATCGAACACAGGCTCTCAAGCTGATCGATTACCTGCTCAGTGCTGAAGTAGAAAAGCGACTGGCTGAAGGCCCCAGTGCGCAGATACCCTTGAATCCTGCATTGGCGATGGTCACGCAACGAATCAAGACACCTGCTCAAGTTAAAGCCATGGAAGTGAATTACGATGAAGTCGCGAAGAAGTGGGAAGCTGTCCAGGCGTATCTAAGGGCAACATTTCGAGACTAGCCACACAGGTGTTTGCATTGTGATGATGGAACGGCTATTCTCATCTAGTGATGAGCGATGTTACCCGCATTCTTTCGGCCATCGAGCAAGGCGATCCCAACGCCTCTGCGAAATTGCTGCCTCTGGTCTATGACGAGCTCCGTAAGCTCGCGGCCCAGCGGATGGCACATGAGAAGCCGGGCCAAACCTTGCAGGCCACTGCGTTGGTACACGAAGCATACCTGCGACTAGTTGGCGAACTGGATAATCAGCATTGGGACGGTCGAGGCCATTTCTTTGCTGCTGCGGCAGAAGCCATGCGGCGCATCCTGGTCGAGGGTAGTCGTCGAAAGAAACGCATCAAACATGGTGGCGGGCAAAAACGAATTGACATCGAGGACGTGGCTCTGATCGCTGAGAATCCACCAGATGAGTTTCTGGACCTGGATGAAGCGATCCGCAAGTTCGAACAAGTCGATGCCGAAGCGGCACAAGTCATCAAACTTCGGTATTTCGCCGGGTTAACAATGCAGCAGACAGCTGAAGCACTGGGACTCTCCTTGCGAACAGCCGAACGCAACGATGCCTATGCTCGAACCTGGTTGCACAGAGAATTAAACCGTGCCACGGTGGAAGACAGTTCTGTGGCTTAATTCTGATAGTGTTCAATAGATTTTGGCGGGTTTCATCTCTCGATGTCGCATTGTCTAACAGCTCGATTGTTCGGGCAGGTGAGGCTATGAACGCATCCTCCAACAAAGCCAAAGACATCTTCCTGGCAGCAGTAGAAGTAAAGTCACTGGCTGAAAGGAAATCTTATCTCGATTCGGCCTGTGCCGACGATGCGACATTGCGTCTTGAAGTGGAAGCGATGCTGGAACATCATGCGAAACTGGGGTCATTCCTCCAATCGCCTTTCGGAGTCGCTACGCCCACCATCGGCCTGGACACAGCCGAACGCCCCGGCACTATCATCGGCCCCTACAAGCTGCTGCAGCAAATCGGCGTAGGCGGCATGGGCATCGTATTCATGGCTGAACAGACATAGCCGGTGCATCGCAAGGTCGCTTTGAAGATCATCAAGCCGGGCATGGACAGTAAACAGGTCATCGCCCGCTTCGAAGCCGAACGCCAAGCCCTGGCCATGATGGACCACGTCAACATCGCCCGTGTCATCGATGGTGGGACAACAGAATCAGGCCGGCCTTATTTCGTGATGGAACTCATCAACGGTGTGCCGATCACCAGGTACTGTGACGAGAACCACCTGACGCCCCGGGAACGACTGGAGTTATTCGTGCCAGTCTGCCAGGCGATTCAGCATGCACATCAGAAGGGTATCATTCACCGAGACATCAAGCCGTCGAACGTGCTGGTCACGCTCTACGATGGCAAACCGGTGCCCAAGGTGATTGACTTCGGCGTCGCCAAGGCCACTGAGCAGAAACTGACCGAGCGTACCTTGTTCACTAACTTCGGGACGATGGTGGGCACCTTGGAATACATGAGCCCGGAGCAAGTGGAGATGAGTGCCTTGGGTGTCGATACCCGTAGCGATATCTATTCGCTGGGGGTGCTGCTGTATGAACTTCTCACAGGCAGTACGCCGCTGTCTCGCAAACAGCTCAAGGAAGTAGCCTACTTGGAGATACTGCGATTGATTAAGGAAGAGGAACCGCCCAAACCCAGTACGAGGTTGAGTGAATCGGGGGATATGCTGGCATCCATCTCCGCTCAACGCAAGATGGAGCCAGCCAAGCTGACCAAGTTCGTCCGCGGTGAAATCGACTGGATCGTCATGAAGACGCTGGAGAAGGATCGGAACCGGAGGTATGAGACGGCGAATGGGCTGGCTGTGGAAGTGCAACGCTACCTGGCGGATGAACCGGTGCAGGCATGCCCGCCGTCGACGGGGTATCGGGTGAGAAAGTTTGTACAGAGGAACAAGGTATCAGTATTCGCGACATGCCTTGTTCTTTTGGCGTTTGTCGCTGGCATTATTGGTACGACAATTGGACTGTACCAGGCTAATCAGCAACGTACTATCGCGGTACGAAAACAGGAGGAAGCAGAGCTTGAGAAATTTAAAGCGTTAGCTGAGCGTAATAGGGCGAATAAGGCAGAAGAGGATACGCTTGCAGTATTTCGTGAAAATACTGATGATGCTATTAAGGACTTAATTGGCTCAAAACCGGAACTGAGCGAGCGAGAGAAGACCTATCTGGAAAAGACCAGGAAGCGGTGGGAACAATTTGCAACTCGTACAGGTGAAGATGAGCGGAGTAGGGCCATTCGTGCTGAAGGTCACAGTCGTGTTGCATCGCTATGGAGTCATGTTGGTCGGTTTGACGAGGAGTGGAAAGAGTACAAAGCAGCCCTTGAACTACAGAAAAAGCTTGTCGCTGACTTCCCTTCTGTTCCAAAGTACCGATATCGCTTAGCCAATACGCACAATAATCTAGGGCTTCTGTTTGCCAGAATGGGAAAAAGAAATGAGGCAAAGGATGAGTATGATGCCGCTCTTTTTTTAATGAGAAACCTTGTTGTTGAGATTCCATCTACAGCCAGATACCAATTTGATCTAGCTGGTTATCGTCATAACCTGGCAAACTTGCTCAAGCATCTTGGGGAACTCACTCTTGCGGAAGAACAATTCCGCGAGTCTGTTGCTACGCTGAAAAAACTCGTCCAAGCCTTCCCTTCTTCGCCCGACTACATGAATTGTTTAGGCTCTATCCACAGCGATTTGGGACTTCTACTTGATCAATTGGGGAAGAACAATGAAGCTCTTGATGAGTACAAGGCAGCCACAGCAATTGGAAAAAAACTAGTCGTTGAGTTCCCAACTAATCACGACTACCTGAGCAGATTAGCTTCAAGTCAAAACAACTTGGCGACGTTCCTCAGGGAATGTGGAAAACTGGACGAAGCTGAGGGGCTTTTCCGCGAAGCGTTGCACAGCCAGGAAAAGCTGGCAAAAGCCAACCCCAACGTGCCCAAGTACCATATCAATCTCGGTGCTTTCTGTTGCAACTTCAGTATCTTTTTGCGTGCCAAGGGCATGCATGCCGAGAGCCTGAAATGGTGCGATAAGGCCATTGAGACCCTGACCAAGATCCACATAACAGAGCCACGAAACCTAACGGCCAGGGACTACCTGGGAAATAGTTATCGCAGCCGAGCCAAAGCTAACCGTCACTTGAAAAAATACGAAGTAGCAATGAATGATTGGGACAAAGCGGTGGAATATAGTCCTGTAACAAGCAAATTGGCAGTCAAGACAGAGCGTGCCTATTCTCGAGTTGTTGCAGGCCAGGTATCCGAAGGCATTGCTGAAATCAACGAGTTGATAAAGTCTCCCGTTACCGAAGCAGGTATGTGGTACAACTTTGCCTGTGCCTACTCTATTGCCAGCGGCAAAACGGCAATGAGAAAGGATGAGTATGCAACTCGCGCCATCGAGTTGCTGAGGAAGGCCGTTGCAGTTGGTTACGACAAAGACGACATTCTTCACTCCAAGGACAAAGACCTCGATCCACTCCGAGGACGTGACGACTTCAGTCAGTTGATCGCCGAAGTGGAGAAGCAATCTCACTTGAAGGCAAAATGATTACCTCCGTCAAACGGACATTCCGTTTGCCAAGAACAAAAACACGGCCAGTGAGGGTCAGCCGCTAAGCAAGTCCCTCACCAGCCGGCGCCTGCTCCGGATGATCGGTTTGCGCACCCGGAACGTTGGCTTCTTTATTGTAACGCAGACCTCTACCCTGTACGAGGTATTAGTCCATGGTTCTTTCATCCTGGTTCTCGTCTCGGCGGTTGTCAGTTCAAGGTCGACAACTCAACAATACTGGTCAACAGCGTGTTACTAGTTGTCGACTCAACATGGAGGCACTCGAAGACCGTACTGTACCAACGGTTACCCTCGGCACCGCTTTGGGGATCGGTAATGAAAGCGGACCAAGTGTAGTTGTCGATGTTGCTGCCGATCTGGCGGGGAACAGTTACACAACTGGTTACTTCTCCGGGACAGTCGACTTCGACCCAGCCCATACATTTCCCGAAGATGCTGACATCCAGACCGCTCGGGGAGTAAGTGACATTTTCATTGCCAAATATGCTTCAGATAGTTCGCTCATCTGGGTCAAACGGATGGGCGGCGACGCCCCGTTAATAAATGGAGGCAATGGCGATGTTGGCCGAAGTATCGTGATAGATGGGAGCGGCAATATTTATCTCGCTGGCCGATTCAGCGGATCAGCAGATTTCGATTCTATAACGCTCACCTCGACTGGCGACGGAGATGCAGATGGGTTCTTGGCTAAACTCGATTCAAGCGGGACCGTCCTTTGGGCGAATCGTTATGGGAATGCATTATATAACTCCGGTGATGCTGTCGGAGTCGATGCTGCAGGAAATGTCTACGCCAGTGTTAGCTCTAATAACGCCCCTAATAACAATGCGTTAACCGGCTCCGACATTCTCAAGTACTCTTCGACCGGATCCACTCTGTGGGATAAGTGGATCAATACACGGTTGTCAAGTAATTTCCAAATGGCAGTAAGCACAACGGGCAACGTGTTTGTTTGTGGTGCGTTTTCTGGAACAGTCGATTTCGATCCTGGTGCTGGAACGAAGTATGCCAATGCTGGGACCTTGTACAGCGGATTCGCTCTAAAGTTGAACACGAATGGAAATTTTGGTTGGGTCAGTCCGTTCGTAGGTCTTACGGTCGGTTCATCGAATGGGTACTCGATGGCCAATAGTATTGCTCTCGATGGCAGTGGAAATGTCATTGTTGGAGGAACCTATCGTGGCCCGGTCGACTTTAATCCCGGCAGTGGCACTACCATGCTGCCAACAGTCGGCGGTGGGTTTATTACTAAATTGAATAGCGGAGGTGGTCTCGGTTGGGCAAAGGCACTGGAGAGTGCCAGTAACTGTTATGTAAACGGGTTGACCGTGGACGTCGCTGGCAACATCTATGCATCTGGATCATTTAATGGTACGGTGGATTTTGACCCGGGTACTAGCATCTCGTCAAAATCGTCAGCCGGCAGCTACGACATCTTTGTGTTAAAGCTCACGTCATCAGGCAACTATAGTTGGGACGAAACTTTTGGTGGAATTGGGAATGATAATAGCTCCGGAATCGCCGTAGACGCTGCAGGAACCATTCACCTTGCTGGGTCGTATCAGGGGACTGTCAATTTCGATCCGACTGATCTCTACTTTCTGACCAACCCGGGACCGTACAACAATATCTTCCTCGTCCGGCTGAGACAGTCGTAGCTCTAGACAGTTTACTTTCTCTCGCCGGGAGTCGTTTCCCGGCGGGCGGCATTAGGTCATCACTTCGTTACCGAATCCAAAACAACCGCTCTTCGTCGATCAACACCCAACCACTACTCGCCCGAGCCATCGCCCGCTGGAAATTAGCCGGTTTCAATGTGTCTGCGCTGGGCAACATCAACCTCCGCATCTCCGATCTGCCCGGCACCACGCTTGGCCAGGCTCGAGGGAATACCATCACCCTCGACAGCAACGCCGCCGGCTGGGGCTGGTTCGTGGACAAGACTCCCAAGAGTGATTCCGAATTCCGCACCCGTGGCAACCAGGGGGAGCAGGGACGCATGGACTTGCTTACGGTGCTTGAACACGAAGTAGGCCACATGCTTGGCTTCGAACATCAGCAATCGGGAATCATGGCGGATACTCTCTTTGCTGGAGTTCGACGCATGCCTCATCAAGCTATGAACCCCTCAGGGCAAGCAAGTGTCGATATCCTGTCCATCTTTGGACAACTGCACACATGCGTAATCGCCTGCAGTGGTAGGTTGAAATCGCAATATCAATCGAATCCACACCATGTTACCGGGTGTGGATAACTCATGGTTCTTCCTGATCCTTCTAAAGTTATCTGAAGTATTCAAACGAGTCAGGACGGATGGCGGGACATCTAGTAGATGTCCCACCAGTTGAGTATTACTTGGAGCCCTTTGCTGGTTGCTCGATTCGTACCAGCATCAACTGGATAGTCTTCTCACTGCCTGTGTGTTCGAGACATGGGCACTGCGCTTGGGTCAGGTTGTAGATGCCAGCATCGAAGACGTGGTACTTGTTCTTGCCAATCGTCCAGGCAGCCCGCTGGGTCTTCTTGTCAACAGAGCCATAGACATCGGTAGTAGTGTCCATGAGGCCGTCGTAGTAGTTGCCACGAATGATGCCATCCTTGTTGACAGCCAACTGAAAAATGTTGTTGGAAGTCTTTTCATCGCCTTTCACCAGGGCGTACACTCCAAGCGGCTTCCAATCGTCAGTCGGAGCAGTAGTGGCTGACTGGCCTTGGGTAGCAATCTGTGTAGCCTGCTGGGCATATTGATCAGCTGTTCCTGAGTCTTCTCCATTGACGTAGACGCTGTTGTCCTGATAGACGACGGTGTTGCCATAGTCGTAATTGACCGGAGCCTCAGTGGCAGGTATGCTGCAATAGTTCATGACATCAGCATAGCTGGCGGCATTCCAGGCAGTACCAGCCGCCCAACCTGCTGCTGCCCAGCATCCTGGATGAGCTGTGTACCATGCTGGATTAAACGCGCCGTAATAGCCGAAGCCCGTGCGAACATAACCCGCATGTGTTCCCATGTATCCATTCGACCAATAAGCAGTGCTGTGAGCACCATTGGCACCGTAGGCTGAATGATACCCAGCCATATTGCCGGTATAGCGATTGCCAGCGAATGCTGATTGCCAGCTGGACGAGCCATAGCGTCCATCCACACTGCCGGAGGCTCCACCCACGGTGCGTCCCATCGGTCCGCTGGCGAAACCGCCTTGTCTATCCGATGAATAGGTCTTTCCACCAGCTGTTGTCACTGAAGTATCGCGCGAACCACCTGCCGCTACGCCACCGTAACGTCCTTCGGCTGCACCGCGTTCACCCGAGGTAGAGACCGTGCCGCCGCGATTCGTGGTGTAGGAGCGGTCGTAACTGCTACTTTCGCCACGAGCACCATAACCAGAGTACCCTGAGGTGGAACGAAATCCGGAATAGCCACCGCCAAAGCTGCTGAAGTCGCGGCTTTCGCCGGTTCCAAAACTGCGTTGTCCGCCACCGTATCCGCCCCAGCTTCGACCTGTACTAAAGCCACCGCCGTAGCCGCCTCCAAAACCACGGCCACCGCCAAAACCTCGTCCATTTACCTCGGTTCCCAGGATACAGAGCGCAGCAGCTGCAAACGCAATCAGAATGAGCTTTCTCATGTGTTGCCTTTCGTAAGTTGTGTGATGTCAGTCGACTGATGAGTAACTACTTGGCTGCCATTCGCGTTAATCGCAACGGCGCACTGTCAGGCAACTTCTCATCGCCCAGCAAGCGATCGATGACTCGCCAGGTGATGACATTGGCCGAGACTCGATGCAGAACGATGCGCTCAGCTGTCGGTGTACCATCTCCCAATACACCTTGTTGATCGAGAATCCAGCTTTTGCCATCGTTATGCCACAGCGACTGTGCGTGACCGCCATCGTCCTCGAAGCCCCATGAGCGAATCAGTCCAGTCTCCGGATCGAGTGCAATGCGGATACTTCCTGTGATGGGGGCCTTGCCCTCTGCTGTGCGAGTAAAGGTAGCAGTGATCATCGGACGCTTGGAGTCACGAACAAACGAAAGATTGACGGTTTCATTCTTCACCTTGGTTGTCCAGTTGCCAATGAGCCAGTCCAGGTCTTCGAGACGATTTTGACCTTCTCCCGTTTCATTGGACAGCGCCAGCTTCCACTGCCCGTCCTCCCGAACATGAGTGGCAACATAGGAGGTCGTCGTTGGCAATGCGGCTGGTCCAGTTGCTTGGCGCAGCAAGCCTTCTTCGATGGCCAGGTCTTTTGCCGGGAATCGCACTGACTTCACCAGCACTTCGATGGTAGCTCCTTTATTGTTCTTGAAGTACTGAGCGTATGCTTTCTCAATTGCATCGCGGCCGACAATCAATTCGCCACCTGACTCACGGATTTCACAACGTTCGGTGCACTGGGCTGCGAGAGCCTTTGCATCGCCACGATTGTAAGCCTCGGCAAACTCGCGGGCTGTTTTCAGAATTGCATCATGGTCCGCATTGGCCGCTTGTGACTGCGGCATCGGACGGGAAGTGAAAGGTGTGCTGTATGCCATCGTAAGCGCCGTACCGCTAACGAAAGCTACAGCCAGAATGAACAGCTGCCTCATGGTGATCCTCCGGGGTTGTAGGGTAATACTATACGATTCGATTCGATTTTATTCAGGACAGAAATCTTCGTTGTCGCAGCGACATACAGCTATGTTTATTGCCAACAGATTTTCAGTCATGTATCGGTAACCACTGATTATTTGCACTGTCTACAAGTTCTGGGTATGCTCAAGTCAGTATGAGTGATGTAACGAACATACTCTCAGCCATCGAGCACGGCGATCCTTCCGCATCGCATGCCTTGTTGCCTTTAGTTTATCATGAGTTACGGCGACTCGCTGCCCAGCGACTAGCCAAAGAGAAGCCGGGGCAGCCCATTCAAGCGACTGAATTGGTCCACGAAGCTTACTTGCGATTAGTCGACGTCGAACAGGCACAGCATTGGAACAGTCGAGGTCACTTCTTCGCTGCTGCGGCTGAGGCCATGCAGCGCATCATGGTGGAACAGGCTCGCCGGCTGAAAAGTTTGCGACATGGAGGTGGTCGGCAACGAGTCGAGTTAGAGCATGTTCAGATTGCAGCACCCGAGGCTGCTTTTGACATCCTGGTCATTCATGAAACGCTGGAACGGTTTAAGGCAATTGATCCCATTAAGGCGAGCCTCGTGAAGCTGAGATACTTTGCCGGGTTGACCTTACCTCAGGCAGCAGATGCTCTTGGAATCTCAACTACGACCGCTGATCGCTACTGGGCCTATGCACGGGCCTGGCTTCATACAGAACTGGGTGTTCATCAGGGTCGTGTTCCTGCCTGAAAATAAGTTCAAATTTTTCGAGCGAATCATGGGGTGATTGTTTCCCCGTTTTCGCACTGTGCATAGACACTCAAACAGGATGGGGCTATGAACGAGCACCTCCCGGATGCCGAGGCTGTATTCCTGGCAGCATTAGATAAAGCAACGCCTGCTGAGCGAGTTGCTTACATCGAGGCTACCTGTGCAGGGGATGAGGAACTATTGCAGCGGGTTCGTGAACTGTTGGCTTCCCATGATCACTCGCGCGGGCCATTGGACTGTCCTCCCCCGGGCTTGGCAGGCACGCTGGAGACACTGACATCAACAGAACGGCCTGGCACCATTATCGGTCCATATAAACTGTTGCAGCAAATCGGCGAAGGGGGCATGGGTGTTGTCTTCATGGCGGAGCAATCCCAGCCCGTGCAGCGCAAGGTTGCCCTGAAGGTCATCAAGCCTGGGATGGACAGTAAACAGGTCGTCGCCCGCTTTGAAGCCGAGCGACAGGCACTGGCCATGATGGACCATGTCAACATCGCCCGCGTGATTGATGGGGGCACGACGGAATCAGGCCGGCCGTATTTCGTGATGGAACTCATCAACGGCGTGCCGATCACCAAGTACTGCGACGACAACCACCTCACGCCTCGGGAACGGCTGGAACTCTTTATCTCTGTCTGCCACGCGATTCAGCATGCCCATCAGAAGGGAATCATTCACCGGGATATCAAGCCCTCGAATGTGCTGGTCACCATCTATGAAGGCAAACCGGTGGCAAAGGTCATTGACTTCGGTGTGGCCAAGGCGACGGAGCAGAAGCTGACTGATCGTACACTGTGCACCAACTTCGGCACGATGGTGGGCACGCTGGAATACATGAGCCCCGAGCAGGCGGAGATGAGCGCGATGGGTGTGGATACCCGCAGCGACATTTACTCGCTGGGTGTGTTGCTCTATGAACTGCTCACGGGCAGTACGCCGTTGTCACGCCAGCAGATGAAGGATGCAGCCTATGCCGACCTGCTTCGTTTGCTGAAAGATGTGGACCCGCCCAAGCCCAGTACGCGGCTGAGTGAATCGGGAAAAAACCTGGCTTTGATATCGGCCATGCGAAAAATGGAGCCTGCGAAGCTGACGAAACTGGTGCGTGGTGAACTCGACTGGATAGTGATGAAGCCGCTGGAGAAGGATCGCAACCGGCGGTATGAGACAGCCAGCGCGTTCGCTGATGACATTCAGCGGTATTTGAAGCACGAGCCCGTCAAGGTTTGTCCGCCGAGTGCGACTTATCGTTTCCGCAAGTTTGCCCGACGGTACAAGGTGGCGATAATTACGACAGGTCTTGTTGCTATGACGCTGCTCATCAGCACGGCGGACAGTCTGTATCAGATGTTCGAAGCCAAGAAGGCTCGAGCCTTGGCGGATGAACGCTTAGTGAATGAGACGGAAGCTCGGAATCTTGCGCTGGCTGCTGTTGATCGGATGCTGACACGGGTAGGCGATGAGTCTGTTCGTGGCATTCCGCAAATGGAACAGGTTCGCTTAAAACTGTATCAAGACGCCGTTGACTTCTACAAGAACATGATGATCAAGCAGCCTGATGACCCGTTGCTGCAATACAGCACCGCGATTGCAACGTACAAGCTAGGCGAAATGTATATGGAACTTGGCCATCCAGATAAGACCAGGGAGTGTTACAAAGAATCTGAACAAAGATTAGAAGGATTACTTGCGCGATTTCCTGATGATCCGACATATCGTGTGGAACTAGCCCGGTTTGCGAATCATCTCTACTGGCAAGCCTTTTTGGATAAAGACGATTTGGAAAGATATCTCATTCGCTCCATTGAGTTGGTGAAACCTGTCGTTGATTCTCATCCCGAGGAGTTTGAAATACGTGGTGAACGAGTGCGAACCACATTGGCTGATTGTTTGCGTCATCAATTTTCATATTCATCGAATGAACTGAGCTGGTATCTTCCTCGTTTGCCTGAACTTAGTCCCCAGCAGAAAGAAATGCAGCTAAGAGATGCCATCCGTTTATGTGAAAAAGATCCCGGCCATGGAAAAAGCATACTTGCCTATTGTAACGGCTCCCTGAGTCGTCTTGAAGGACAACGCGGACGTAACTCAAAAATGGTGGAGTACAGTAACAAGCAGATTCAACTGCACAGAGAGATACTTCAACAAGTTCCTCAGTCTTCGCAATATCGTTGGGAGCTTGCAACCAGTCTACGTGGGCATGGTCAGGTAATGATAAAATCTGGGCAACTAATTGAGGGCGAGAAAGCTCATCGCGAGTCAATTACAATGCTGGAGCAACTTGCGAAAGATTTTCCATCTGGACAGTTTTTTCTCGGTGAAGCAGACGCTACACGTACATTTCTTGGCGATCTCTATCTTGATCAAAAGTTGTATGACAAGGCGGTTCGTGAATATATCGCCGCTGACAATACTTACTCTGTTCAAGGAAGAGTTGAATGGCGTAAGGATGGCAAAGGATATGATCCTACTAAGAAACATGCTCGGTCCATGTGGTGGGGAGCCTATCGTAATCTTGGTATCGCCCAGTTCCATTTGAAACAGTATGACAAGGCACTAGCAGCTATTGCTGAGGCAGTCAGGCAGAAGCCCGACGATGCTGGAAACATTACTTGGATTGATACTAATATCCTGGCATCATGCACAGATGCATCTTTTGCGAATGGTCTGCTCGCTCTGGCTAACAAGCAAGTGGAACGAACCAATGGCAATGGAGCTTCACTTGCCTTGCGCGGCTGGATTTATGCAGCCATGCGATCTAACGAATTGGCAAAAGTTGATCTTGAAAAAGCATCGTTAACCAACACCGAGTTAGTCGCTGAGAACAACTACATTGCCTGGCTGTTGGCAAACATCCCCGATGCTCGACTTCGTTTCCCCCGTCAAGCTGTGTTGTTGTCTCAGAAAACTGTAAAACATGAACCGTTGAATGGCAACAATTGGAACACTCTAGGTGTTTGTCACTATCGAGCTGGCAACTGGGTTACTTGTTTGGAAGCGTTTGAAAAGGCAATCAGCCTGGGTCACACCCACTGGAGCAATTATTTAGTGCGCGCTATGGCGCATTGGCAACTCCAGCAGAATCAAGAAGCAAACGAGTGGTATGAAAAGGCTGCTCCCATGATCACTTCGCAAGGTGGTCTTGATGACCAACTCCTCAGGCAATTCAGAGCGGAAGCAAAGGAGTTAATGAAATCCAGGGGGATTACCATTGGGTCAAAATAGCCGTCTGAAAGATACTCGAGCAGTAGTTGCATCTGCTGCATTTGCGCAACGCTAAATCATCATCCCATCGAAACCGACAACCTTCAATCAACAAAACTCAAATCGAACCACTACGACGGGTTCGCCGTACGCTTCTTGCCTTTGCCAAGGCCCCTGCAGATTCCAGGAGATGCCAAATGAAAACAACAGCTTCTTCATTCTTCAAAAAGATCCTGTGCATTCTGGTCATCTCCCTGCTTGTCCTCATTCCAGTCGTGGCTGTCTATGCATCCCGGTTGACGCCCCATGAGGTGAACGAATGGAAAATGTGGATGAACCTGGCGATCAATGGCTATGCTGAGCCGATGCAGATGAACCCACCCGGCGAGAAACACTGGTGGAAGTTCTGGTAGTTCCCGAATGGAAAGAAGACTGGCAGGCAGAACGATTCTGCCTGCCCCTTAAGATGTTGGAATGAACTCTCACCATAGTGTGGTAAGCACGGCGATTCTTACCGCTGGTGTTTGCCCTTCACAACGGGGGGGCGTGTCAGGCGAATCTCGCCCCCCGATTCATCGAGGCACTGAATATCCATCGTTTCCGGCAAGGCATTGGGTACACCCAGGATGGTGACCTGAATCTTGCCCTCGTCTTCGAGCCGGGCGATCTCCTTGCGTTTGCGATTGAGCAGGTATTGCGCCAAAGTCTCGGCAACGCGGATTCTTACGCGAGAGACATTGGGCCGCCAGGCGGCGAGTTGCAACATGCGCATGACTTCAATGCTCATGCTTTCGCCGGTTTTTACCAGGCCGGTAGCCCGGCAGGCTGTGCACTCATCGAAATTAGTCCGCTTGAGCGAGGGGCGAATGCGCTGGCGGGTCATCTGGATGATGCCGAACTGCGACATGCGAAGCACCTTGGTGCGAGCGCGGTCACGTCCGATAGCCAGGCGCAACGCACGTTCGATTTCCCGGCGGTGGCGTTCTTCCCGCATGTCGATAAAGTCAATGACGATGACGCCACCGAGATCACGCAAGCGGAGCTGGCGTGCTACCTCCCTGGCGGCAGCCAGGTTCATCTGGAAGGCGTTCTCTTCGGCATCGTTCTCCTGCCGGAACTGGCCGGAGTTGACGTCGATGGCGACAAGCGCTTCAGTCTGATCGATGACTAGCGAACCACCGTTATTCAGGGGCACTCGCTTATTCTGGATGTTGCCTATCTCGTCTTCTATGCCGAAGCGATGAAAGAGAGGCTCCAGGCCTTGTTCCAACACCAACCGGTCAGCATAGCGAGGCATCACATACTGCATGAACTCATGAGCATGCTGGTATGAAACCGGTTCATCCACGCGGATCTTCTCAATTTGATTGGTGAAGATATCACGGATGGTGCGAGTGATAATGTCGCTTTCCTGGTAGATTGCGGCTGGCCCCTTGCCCTTCTTGATTCGGGCGGCAATCACGCGCCAGAGTCGGGTCAGGTAAGCAAGATCTCGCTGCAGTTCTTTGCGCGTACGATCGAGCCCAGCGGTACGGATGATGAAGCCGAGGCCACGGGGTGGTTCCAGGTCCTGCAGGATCGTCTTCAGGCGACGGCGCTGTTGCTCATCGCCAATTTTCCGGGAGACTCCAATGCGACTGAGGCCAGGCATTACAACCAGGTAGCGGCCAGGAATACTGATATACGTGGAAAGGGTTGGCCCCTTGGTGCCAATGCCTTCCTTGATGACCTGAACAAGTACTTCCTGGCCTCGGCGGAAGATTTCCTGAATCGGGGGTTTGGGTGCTGCATTGGGACCATCACGTCCGAAGTCGCGGCCACCGCCCTGACGGGGTCGACGGTCGCCACCACGCTGAAAACCTCCCCGCGGAGCACCACGGCCACGGTTGCCACCATCACGACCGAAATCGCGGCCGCCACCTTGGCGGGGCCGACGGTCGCCACCACGGCTTCCACGCACAGGGGCTTCTGCAATCTCGTCGTCACCATTGGTCTCATCGAATGTGATTGGCTCGTCTACTGCCTCCCGGTCGAACGTAGGAATAGCTGATTCAGGCTCTTCTCCGCGGTCAAAATGAGGGATGGGTTCTACAGGTTCTGCATGGAAGCTGGGGATTTCCTCGGCGAGCGTTTCTTCAACTGGTGCATCCACGATGGAGGCTTGCAGCGATTCATCCTGCACGGGCGGAGGGGCCTTCATGCTGGAAAAGCTGACGTCGAAATCAAAATCGGATACGGGCTTCTCCGTCACGCGTTCCGCGGCGGGCATCGGTTGGGCGGGGGGCGTATCGTCGCGATGGAAGCTGAAATCTTCCAGATCGAAGGATGATTCTCCAGTAGTCACCTGCTCAAACTGCGGCTGTTGTTCAGTAACAGGCTCAGTAACTTCGTGTTGCGCGAATGTGGGCGAAGCGACTGGTTCAGTAACGAACGACGCAGGTTCAGCGGGGGAATCCTGAACTGGTTCGAACAGGATGCCAAAGCCGAAATTGCTGCTCTGGCTGACGGGTTCTGTTACAGTACGTGGCTGTACGGGTGGTGGTGGAGCAGCCTCGGTGTATTGCGTTTCTGTGAAGGCAGACTGCACCGGAGCGGGTCGATCTTCGGAACGGCGAGGAGCACGGTCTCGTCCGCCCCGGCCGCCTGCATCACGCGGCCCGCTGTCACGCGGACCTCGATCGCCATAGCGCTCACGGCCGCTACGACCACGATTATCACGTCCACCTCGACCGCCGTCACGGTTACGGTCGCCTCGATCTCGATAGCGTTCCCGGGGAGCTTCTTCATCGTCGAGCGTGACTTCCTGATCACTTTCATCTTCGATCACTTCGACGGTTTCGATAACTTCTTCATCATCGTCGTCAGCCAGTGCATTGGCTTCGAGTGCAGCTTCATCCTCAGCAGAGATCTCGGGGATATCCAGTACGTCGAGCAGGCTGTCCTTGCGCTGTCGGCCTTCCTGCAGATGCTTGTAATACTGAGGGTCGACATCAGAAACGTGGAGGAAGCCATTTCGACCCACTCCAAAATCGACAAAGGCAGCCTGTATGCTAGGTTCGATGTTGACAATCTTGCCACGGTAGATGTTGCCGACGAAGCTTTCCTGGGTGGAGCGTTCGACGTAAAGTTCTTCGAGGGTGCCATCTTCGAGGATGGCAATGCGGACTTCTTCGGGCGGAATCGCATTGATGAGCATTTCCTTGCGGACACGCTTGCGAGGGCCAGGGGCGGGACGTTGTACTTCAGGAGTCATGAGTTCTTTCTTCTAGCGGCTTGAGGGCCGCGGTTTTTCGGTGGTGAAAAGCCTAATCC
This sequence comes from Gemmatales bacterium, assembly GCA_046350055.1. GTDB lineage: Bacteria > Planctomycetota > Planctomycetia > Gemmatales > HRBIN36 > JAEUIE01. The sequence continues at coordinate 4,440,302 of JAXMBC010000001.1, forward strand.
GAAGCAAATGCGGGGGAAGCCTCGCATTGAGTAGCAGCAAGGTCCGGCCTCGCTGACGCTTCGGGTTGGTATGACAGCGCCTGCTCGGCAGACACTTCATCTTCCACCACAAGTTTCACACGTTCAAGGATGGCTTCGCCATCCAACCAGTAGTCTTCGAGGTCGACCAGGCGCAACAGCTCTTCCGGGCGGATGGCGCCATGATTGGTAATGGCCACGTCCATCCAGTAGCCGGCGTCATCGCGCCAAAGCTTGTGGATGAAGGGGCGAATATCGAGTTTCTTTACTTCTACCCGCGTTGTCACCGGGGCGGCGTTGGTCAGGGCATCGAGCCGTTCTTCAGCGAGTGGCTCTGAGTCAGCTGGTGCTTGCAGTACATTGCGCAGACGATCAATCACGAGCGAGGACTGTTGCAGCTGATGTTCCAGCTGAGCTTGCAAAGCAGGGCGAAATTCGGATGGAAGTGGCAGGAAGTAAAGTGCCTGCACTGGCTGAACTGTCTTCTTGACTGGCACCTGTCTGCCGGATAGCAACTGTATGCCTTCAGGAAGCAACGGGTTGAGACGAGTAATCACGTCGTCTCCGGAAATATCACCATCGAGTTCAATTTCAACAACTTCTTCTCGTCCGGTAATGCCTAGACCAAGAGCGCTGGCAAAAGTAATTTTGGCCTTGGGATTAAAACCTTCAGTATGTCGAATGGGGAGATCAGCACGCCGCGAGAGACGTTCCAGCAGTCGCATCAGATCGTGATGGCTGAGGAATCGCATATCGCCGGTCTTCGTGAATCGAAGCCGAACCTTGCAAACCAGAGGATGTGCTAACACTTCAGACATTCGCCGTGGTTTCCCAGCGGCGCGTGACACACAGCGACAGATCAAGATGGCGGCATACAGTAGTTGCGATTTCTCACCGCAGTGTACCGGTCCTGCACTATTGCAACTATTCACCCAAGGGGACATCTGGTTGCAGAGTGTGATCCGGGTTGCATCTGCAGCACAAGGCTGCGTCTACTTTGGCATCAGCACATCTTGATGGAGTTCCTCCCCCGTCTGATATCTAGTCTTCAAAGTCGGGTAGTACGCGGCGTGTCTGTTCGCGCAAGTAATTGTTCACTTCTCGGGCAGTCTCGAGCTGCAACGCAGTGCGAGTGACCTCGATGGCATCATCGATGCGGAACGACCTGATCAATTGTTTCACCTCGGGCACATGCACCGAACCTGCTGACAGCGACCGTAAGCCCATACCCACCAGGAGCATGGTATAGTCGGGGTCGCCTCCCATTTCGCCACAAACGCTCACTTCGATGCCCTGTCTGTTGGCGGCATCCACCACATTCTTGATTAGCCGCAATACGGCTGGATCAGCAGGTGTATAGAGCGTGGCAACGTTTTCGTTCGTGCGGTCCGCAGCCAGAACATATTGAATAAGGTCATTCGTGCCGATGGAGAAGAAGTCCACCTCCTTCGCCAACTGTTCGGCCATGATCGCAGCCGACGGCACTTCAATCATAGTACCAATCTTGGGCTTCTTTTGGAAGATGTATCCTTCTTCTTCCAGGTCTTCCATGACATTCCGGAGGACGTGTTTGCTGTCTCTCAATTCCCGTAGAGTCGAAATCATGGGAAACATGATCCGCACGTCGGCCCCCGGAATCGTCGTTGCCCTCAAAATGGCACGAAGTTGTGTCTTGAACATGTCCAGATGGCGGAGGCACAGTCGGATGCTGCGGACTCCCAGGAACGGGTTCTTTTCAGTATGGCCGATTTCCGTCATGCCTGTCATCTTGTCGCCACCCAGATCGAGGGTGCGAATAGTGACTGGGCGCCCTGCCATCTGGTCAATTACACTGGAGTAAGCGGCGAACTGTTCCTCTTCGTTAGGGTGTCGCTCTTTCTCCATATAGAGAAATTCGGTGCGATACAGGCCTATACCTTCGCAGCCTCGCTCAAGACACAGGGGAATCTCTTCCGGAACTTCGATATTGGCAAATAGTTGTACTCGCACTTCATCGAGTGTTTCTGCCGGCAGGTCTTTCAGCTGCGCCAGCCCCACTTCGTGGATGGCATACGAGGCCCTGGCGCGTTCATATCGTTCCAGGGTTTCTTCGTCTGGGCTGAGGATGAGCAGACCACGATTTCCATCGACAATAACGCGGTCGCCACCGGAGACCAGGTTCAGCATCCTGCCCAACCCGAAGACAACTGGTACTTGCAGTAAATCAGCAGCCAGAATGGCGCTATGGCTGGTTTTGCCTCCATGCTCGGTGGCGATACCCAGCACCATGGTGCGATCAATGGAGAGGATTTCGCTTGGTGTGAGGTCTTCGGCCAGCAGAACTATGGGCTGAGTGAGTTGTGCCAGTGGCTCACGCCGTTTCCCCAGTAGATGATGCAGCAACAACTTTTCCAGGTCGCGAAAATCGGAATCACGTGAAGCGAAGTAGTCTTTTGACTTAAAACTGGCGAGCTGGTTGATTCGCTTGTTGATGGCCTTACTGACGGCATACTCGGGAGTATAGCCGGTATCACGAATGAATGACTCAATCTCCAGGCGGAACTTCGGGTCTTCGAGCATCATGGCATGAGCGTCGAAGATAGCACTGACCTGTTCACCAACGGCATCGGCCAGGTCGCGGGCACGCTGGCGTGCTTCTTCGGCAGCTTGAGCCACCGCTTCGTGAAACCGGGCAATTTCCTTGGGGTAGCTACCGCGAGCAATGAAACGGTCTGGTATGCGGTACGCCTCGGCATGTAGCACAAAGGCGGGGCCAATAGCCACTCCAGGTGCAACAGGGATGCCGGGGCGGGATTCCATGATGGACGGTACGGTTCTCGAGGACTAGTGAAGCAGGACTTCCGTCCTGCCAGTGTTATTCAGAAGGAATGTGCATTTCAGGGCAGTTTTCGGCAAAGAGTGCGGCTATCTCATCCAGAGCACGCTGTGCATCATCAGCCTGACTTGCTTCAAGCTTCAGCTCGGTGCCCTTCTCCGCGCCCAGCATGAACATGTCCATGGGGCTACGGGTGCTGACTTTGCGGTCTTCGTGGATGAGAAAAACCTCAGCCTGAAAGTTCCTTGCCTTTTTAGCGATGATGGTGGCAGGACGAACGTGCAGCCCCACTGGAAAGTGGATGACTACGGTTCGAACGCCTGTACCCTCCATCGACATGTATTCCTGCTCCTTCTCTTTCGGTACTTGTGAACGATTGGGATGCTGCAATTATCTGCTGGAAACGCCATCAGCTTCACAGAGTAACTGCCAGACCTCGTCGCGGGTCTTGCAGTTCAGCAACTTCTCGCAGAATTTCTCATCTCGGAGAAGTCGTGAGACTGCTTCCAGTGCCCGCAAATGCTCGCCAGGCCGCTCCGGAGCATAGAGCAGCGTAACGAAGATTTTTACTGGTTCATTATCAAGACTCTCAAAGGCAATCCCAGCAGGTGAGAGGCCCACTGTGCCTATCAGTTTGCCCACACTCTCGTGCTTGGCGTGGGGGATTGCTACCCCGCGACCAATTCCTGTGGACCCAAGCTGTTCCCGTCGGAGAATGGCTTTGACGATATTTTCTTCATCGCCCTCAGCCACTTTTCCTGTGCTTTTGACACTGGAAACCAGCTCGCGAATGACAGCTTCCTTCGTGACTGCTGTGATAGCAGGAACGATAGCTTCTCGAATGACAAAGTCAGTGATGCGAATGCTCATAGGTGAACGCCGACTCCCAGTCTGACGAATCTGATAACTATCCTGGCAGATCGCCTGCAGCAGGAGCACGACGATGATCCTGAATCTTTTCCTTGTACTTGTGAATCTGGTGTTCCATTTTCTCGATACTGGTATCCAGTGCCAGGAACATATCGCTATCAGTTGACTTGGCTACAAAGTCGTGCTTGTGTTCTGCATTCACCAGGATTTCCACATCTATTGGTCCATGGCGGTGTTCCAGATTGACCGTGACATTGATCGCTTCCACGCGATTGAAGTAGGTGAGAAGCTTCCGAACTCTGGCTTCGATCTCAGCCTTATGCTCGGGAGTCAAATGCCCATGACGAGCCGTCACCACGATTTGCATACACCGCTCCGTAAGTTCACTGTGATAATGTAAGGCGACAGGCGTCGTCCTGCAAGTTATTGATTGAATTGAATTCGCAGGGAATCTCAGGCTCAATAGAGCATCTGTGATATGACTTACGCTCAGATACATGCTCGTGCAATACAACTGGAGCGGCTGGAATTGCTCCGTACCATCCTGTTTGACTGGATGACTGGCACTATTCAATCTGCAGGGGAATTCATGTTAGAGCTTTTCTTTCAGCTTGCTGACTATCAGCTCTTCCAGTCTGATATCGCGTCCCATGTCAATCCATCGAGAACCCATCGGTTTGGATGGAGTCGCATACTGAGCATTGCTGGGATCGTCTGGACGTAACTGCTGATGCTGGATCGGATTCACTGGCATGCCTGGATCTTCCAGTTCTTTATGAACTCGCACCAGAACAAAGTAGCCTCCCACTTCTGCGGGTGTGATCTGTACCTGTAATCGTCTGCGTATGGATTGTGCGGTGGATTGCCAGAGTTCGTATCCATCGTACCATTCATACTGGAACCAGTCGTAGATGCCTGCAGAGATGCGTGGAACACCGAGGATTTCTCCAGCATACATATTACTGCTTGCAATATCGAAGTACTTTTGACACACATCGTAGACCGTATCGTAGACCCTTTGGTACTGCTGGGCATCATGTCCCTGAGGCACAAACAGTGGGTTTTCAATCGGGTAGGCACCGCGGACGATTGGGTCTTGTCCGGTGCTTTGACAGCCGATGCAGCTGAACATGAGGAAAACTGGCAGTAAGGAACAGATTTTTCCGATCATGCGGCCCTCGACTGCTACTGAATCTGCGTTTGGTGAGAACCGGGCTCCTGCCAGATACTGCACGCGCAGATCAGAACGAACAAGCCGCATAACAGGAACCCATTTCCCCTGCAAGATCAACTTCGATGGGAATCGGTGAAGAGGTTCTTCCCAGCTTGCCGATAGTCCCCATGTCTATGTGCGTAGCCACGGGGTGTTTCATGCAGCGCGAATTGAATGTGCTGGCGCTTCATAAAGGCACGGAACACTACCTGTTTCTCTACGATGATAACAGTTTGCCGAACCTGGTAGATGTGTTTCGCAGTTATGCCAGTGACAAGGAATTAAGTTTTAACTGGTTTGATGCAGCAGTCATGACGGAAAAAGGCAAAGCACAACTGCAGCTTGAACAGGGGCATACTGTGCAGCCACTCCACACACCGCGCTTTCCCGCGGAGACCGCAGGATGACCGAGGCCCTCGCCTCCTTCCTGAAATACCTCGTCGTCGAAAAGAATGCTTCCGAGCATACTACCAAAGCCTACCGCGACGATCTGACTCAGGCGATAGACTATTTCCGTATCCAGTTGGGCAAGGATGCAGGCGTCAAGCAGGTCAGCACCCGGACAATCCGTGGGTTCATGGCCCACCTGCACGAACAGGGATTCAGTAAATCAACCAGTGCCCGTCGGCTGGCTGCATTGCGTTCGTGGTTCAAGTATCTCTGTCGCCAGGGAGAGTTGGCAACGAATCCTACCGAAGGTGTGCGGGGGCCGAAGAAGGACAAGATCCTGCCCAAGTTTCTGACGGAAGAAGCCATCGACAAGGTCACCACGGCTTCGGCTGGCGATGAAGTGAGTGGCCCACGGGATGAGGCCATCCTGGGAACGATTTATTCAGCTGGACTGCGTGTCAGCGAGTGTGTGCAACTAAACCTGGAAGATGTCAATCTGGACGATCAGGTTCTATTGATTCGTGGCAAAGGCAAGAAGGAACGGTTAGCGTTTCTGGGGGAAGCAGCCAGCAAGCTGATGGTTACCTGGCTGGAAGAGCGATCCAAGTTGCTGCAGGTTAAAGGAAAGAAGACTGAAGCGGTCTTTATTAACAAGTTCGGGACACGATTGACCACACGAAGCGTAGGGCGATTGCTGGCGAAATATCTCCGCCAACTCGGCATGGCAGGTCAGGCCAGTCCGCATACCCTGCGGCATAGCTTTGCGACGCATCTTCTGGATCGAGGAGCAGAGATACGCAGTGTGCAGGAATTGCTGGGGCACCGCAGCCTGACGACGACGCAAATCTACACACACCTCACGACGCAACGCTTGCAGGATAGCTACAAGAAGGCCCATCCGCGGGCATAAATGCTGTGTTAGTCATCGATCCGGAGAGAGCCTGATTAAGCCGTTGCTTCTACACCTAAACTCAAGTGTGTGTGTAAATACACTGAGCATCGTCGTGATCGTAGAGCATATTCATGAGGAGAAGACTTGTTGCTTCGTTGGGCGTCCATTAAAAGAGTGGGGTATCTTACGGCTGGCGAGGCGAAGGCGTAGTTGCCCCGGCTGGCATGATCTTACCTTCCACGGCTTGCAGGCGTGCGGTAAGTGAGTTGGTCAGGTCTGTCCCCATGATTCCAGCCTGTGGAAGCAATTCCAATGCTTGCCTCCACGTGGTTCGTGCTGCTTCATTCTGATGCTGTACAAGATGAGCATCACCCATAGCCAGCAGTACCCATGGTTCAGCTTTGAGTTTGCGATCTGCCAGTTCCTTCATGATCTGAATCCCAGCGTCAGTCTTGCCGGTGCGGAGAAGAATGGTTGCCAGTGTTGCCTGATAGTCAGCTTTGGGTTCGAGCTTGAGGGCGATGGGGCTAAAGCGACGTTTCTTGTGCTGCTCAATCAAATCGAGTTCGATGGCGGCGCGGATTACCTTTTCCGCTTGTGCAAGATCAGCATTCTGAAACAGCAGGCAGCGGGCATGGGCAGCCATCGCTTCACTGTCATTGGGATCATTCTTGAGTATGGCTTCGTACTGCTCCAAGGCCGCGGTGAACTGTGCGGTTGCTTCGTAGGCATGAGCAAGTACATAACGAACCTGTCTGGCCCAGGGACTTTGCACCATAGAGGTGTTGAGAAGTTCCTTGCCCTTGGCAACGCACGTTTGATGCTGCTTGAGCAGGTGGAGAATGTACAACTCGGTACACAGTAGTTTGTGTTCATCCGTTGTACCGGGGGCGCAGAGTTCTCGCGCAGCAGTAAGCGTTGCCAGGGCGGGTTGCGACTGTTTCAGTCGGGCGTAGGCCTTTGCAAGCTCGATGTAGAAAATAAATGGTTGCTGAATAGCGGGATGGTCAATCGCTGCCTGGCAGACTTTGACCAGTTCAGCGAACTTATATTGCTCCAATAGAGCCCTTGCCAGGAGAAGATATGTCTCCTGCGGTTTAAGGTCGGACAAGAGGTGCATTCGAGTGAGCGTCTCGGCTTCATTCCAGAATTCGAGTTGGAGCGCCAGCTTAATTAGCATCAGCCTGGTTACTGGTTGCACATTGCTGATGCGGGGAAGTTCCATGAGTTTCCTGAGCATTACACCATCGGAGAGTATTGCCATCATCGCGGCACGGCTCCAGCGTGCCCGGGCTGGCTGGGTCATGATTTGATCCAGCTCGTTGAGAACATCAGTGGATTTGCCTTGAGCGATTAGCAATCGGAAATAGCCGAGGATTGCTTCCTTGAATGGGGCCTGATCCACGGTGAGGATCTCGCTGTAGAGCACCTCAGCCTGGCCGTACTGCTCTGCCTCTGTCAGCACTTCGGCCAGAACCAGGTTAATAGCAGTATGCTGGGGAGCATCGAAATGGAGTTTCTGCATGACTGCCACTACTTCAGAGCCACGCCCACACTGCTTCAGAACGGTGAGTAATAATCGATAAGCTTCATCGGATGGGGGATGGGAAGCAGTCACCTTCTGCAACAATGGCAGTGCCTTGTCATATTGACTTGCTGCCAGATGGACTTCAGCCATATTCAAATCCAGCCTGTCCTTATCCAGCGGTCGCAATGTGTGTGCCTGTTTGTAATGTGTAATGGCTTCGTCAAACTGTCTGGTTTTCACCATGACACGGGCCAGTCGTTCCAGAAGTTTAGCTTCCTCGGCTGGCAGTTCTTCTGCTGTGGGCGAGAAGGCGTCCTCCAGGTACCGATTTCGATCCTGCACAATGAGAAGTGCATGACGATATGCTGCTATCGCATCATTGTGTCTGTTCAGAGCTTCCAGACAGCTGGCTTTTACAATGGCTAAGTCAGCGGCGAAGGCGGGATAGGCGGAGTAGTCGTTCTTCTGATGGGCTTCTTCCACAGCAGCCAGTGCCTCCTGGTATCGCTGCAGGTCGAGCAATTCCTGGGCATATCGCATCCAGAGGTCGGGTTGTCTGGGATCAATCGTCAGTGATCGGCGAATAAGCTGTAGTGCAGAAGCGGTCTGTTCCATCTTGAAGCAGAGCGGAATGATGTGCCGAAGTAGATCGACAGCCTGCCCATCGAACTGATTGGCCAGATGGTAAGCCTGGAGTGCTTCGGGAATGCGTTCACTCTGCTCGAGCATTCGGCCCCGAGCGAAATGCTTCAGAGCTTCGTAGTGCTTGAGCAGTTGCACATCCTTTAATGCGACCCGTCCGGGTTCGGGCTGATCCTGTGGTAAATCAGTCAACAGAATGCGTCGGTCGTCGGCAAAGATAGCAAGTGTGCAAAGCAGGATGAGCATCGTCACAGGCAGCTTCATCGTCACCATCCATGAAAGATGAAGTACCGAGAATAGCGACTTTTGCCTGTCTGCCTAGAGCGATCAGGATTGATATGCTACCGCTATGAATGCCAGTATTGACAAGCAATCATCGATTGCCCGAGCCGCGGAAGCCATTCGACACGCAGATGCTTTGCTCCTGGGCGCTGGTGCCGGGATGGGAGTTGATTCGGGCTTGCCTGACTTTCGAGGAAATGCCGGTTTCTGGACAGCCTATCCTGCACTATATGGCATGCAGTTTCATGAAGTGGCCAATCCACGCTGGTTTGCAAATGACCCAGCATTCGCCTGGGGATTCTACGGTCATCGCCTTAACCTGTATCGGCAGACTACACCGCACGATGGTTTTGCGATACTACGACGCTGGGCGCAAAGTATGTCTGCAGGCTACTTCGTTTTCACCAGCAACGTAGACGGGCAGTTTCAAAAGGCAGGGTTCCCGGAGAATCGCCTGATTGAGTGTCATGGCTCCATTCATCACTTGCAATGTGTAAATGCGTGCAATAATGCTGTTTGGCCTGTTGGTGACCTCAAACTCGAGATTGAGGAGTCAACTCTGCGATGCAGCTCTCCCCTGCCCCGCTGTCCAGAGTGTGATCGCATTGCCCGGCCCAATATCCTTATGTTCGGTGATGCTGGCTGGCTTGATCAACGGTCAGCAGAACAGTATGAACAATATCAATTGTGGAAGAGATCACTGACGGGAAAGAGCATTGTGGCCATTGAAATAGGTGCCGGGATGGCAATCCCTACGGTGCGTTACTTTTGCGAAGCTGAATCAACGACACACATTCGCATCAATCCTCATGAGCATGAAATAGCCCCGCCAGGTATTCCCCTTTCCATGGGGGCACTCGCGGGGCTTGTATCAATTGATGCTGAACTTCGTTCTATTTCAGCGTTTGCCTGACTTTGATAGCGGTCTTTTTGTAGATGTTCTGCGTTACTTCCACGTCCAGTTCCATGGCATTCTGCTTGAAGCGTATGACACCTTTGCCCCGCACGGGCTCTTCCTTCCAGCCGAGTTTGCCGAATTCTGTTTTGAAGAATGCCATGGCATCATCGATGCTCAGTGTGGTATCTCCATTGACAAATTCATTGCGATTAGTCTGAAAACGGACACCTGGCGGGTAAGGAAGTTGTCGAACATCAACATTGCCGTAGTGGAGAAGGTTGACATCAGTCAGATTGTCGCGATCCTGCCTGACCACCGAGAGTCCGAGGAGATAACCTGCCTTTTCAAAGTAAAGGCGAGCCATCTTTTCCATTTCCATGCCGGGAGGGAGTTCAGTCCAACCCTGCTCCGACAGGAGTTTGCGATAAAAGGCTGCAGCCTCGTCGCTGGAAGCTGGAACTCGGTAACTGGTGCCAATGGGTAGAGCATAGAGTTCTTTCTGATATTTGAATTTTTCCGCCTTGTCCATGCGAGGTAACTTGGAAATATCGAGCAGTTTCACCGCATCTGCGAGGGTAGTTGGGGCCGGGAGTTCCTTCGGGGTGAAGTGTGCCTTCACCTCAGCAGCATCAATCTGATGTTGGACTGATGCAGAGTAGTTCACCTGCGTTGGACCATTTTTCATGGTCGCAACAACAATCGTGACTTCCATAGCGGCCTGGCGGAACTTCATCACATGTCTGCCTTCCTTTGCCCAGGTGGCAGCCATGTCATCAGGGAATTCCTTCCATCCACGTTCCTCCATGAACTTACGGGCAAAGGAAACGACGTCCTCTGGCTTACTGGGCGAGTTGTAGAAGACTACATTGCGGTTCGAAGTGACCAGTTTGGCGTCGGCCATCTTCGGGAATGCTCCCACGTTGACATTTCCAAAGATCATCAGGGTCAGGGACATAGGCTCTTCAGGTTTGCCGCGATAGCCTGTGAGTGTAAGTAGTTGCCCGTCTTTCTCGAATGGTACATAGAGGTAAGTGCTCTGGTCTTTGTTGGCTTTCAGGGAAGCATCCTCATTCCAGCCCAGGGTGGGCATCATCTTGCGATAGAAATCTGCAGCCTGCTGGTAGGTACCAGGAGCTTTGTACATCATGTGATTGAAATAGGTCTGGACCTTTGTTGCACCTTCGAGCTTGGGTACCTTGGCCCAATCGATAGCCGCTTTGATCTGCTGTACGGTCGCAGGCTTGGTGTCATCCTGGGCCCAGGAACATGCACCATTCAACAGGATAAATGCAATGGCCCAACGCAAACTAGAATGCATCGATGTTCTCCGAAAATACCGCTAAGATAATAACACCATATGAAGCAAGGTGCCAAGGCGACCAGACGAAACTGTTCTTGCTGAGAACCTTCGAGGTTCGATATGACGGCGTGCATCCTCAGTTTAGTTTGTCTATCCACATTCCACGTCCAAGATCGCAACGATCTGCAACATCAACTTGCAGCAGCCTTGATAGCAGAAGATGCTTCGCGCATTGCAATTCTCGTTGAAAAAGTCAACAAACAGCTCGGCAACAAAGCTGGTGTGCCTGAATCGCCAGACCAGTATTTACCCATCCCCAGAAATGCTCAAATTTTGACTGCAGACGAAGCACGGGTGGCCACCGCTCGTTTACTGCCTAAACTCGAAACGCAGCGCTGGTGGAAGATTGGTCTGGATCCGACGAAATTGACACATCCGCTGCGTGAACCAGCAGCTGTATGTCTGTGTATGTGTGCTTTGCATCGAGCAGGAGTACCAGAAAAGGAGAAGTTCCTGCAACATGCCAGGGAAGCTGGGGATTTTCTGCTTTGGGCACAGGAGCAGGCAGGAACGGGTGGCTTCCCTTTTCCCGCCTCTCGTGGTCTCTCGAAAGCTGCCCCTTTTGTTGCAGCTGAGCGTTATTTCCAGCGAATGGAAAAGGAAGGCCGCCTGGGAGACGTGATTAAGAATGGCTGGGTAGTCGTGGATGAAGGCGATGGCGGATTGCAATTCGACAACGGTGAATGCGGCGTCGCCCTGGTAGAACTCTATCAACAAACCAAAGACGAGCGATATCTGGCTGGAGCCCGGAAGTCGGCAGATTGGGCGGCTAGACAACCGCTCGTCACCAACTGGAACTACAACAGCTTTAGCGTGTTTCTGCTTGCACGAGTCTATCGTGAAACGAAAAACGTTACATACCTTCAGGCAGCCAGGAAGAAGGCATTGCTAGGCGTTATTCCGGGACAATTGACCTATGGCCCATTCTCGGGTCGTTGGAACGATCCTCACAACGCCCGGCCTGCGTATCACTACATCATGCTTCGCAGTCTGGCGGAACTGGCCTATGCGCTCCCTGCAGATGATGCTGATCGCAGCACCATCGAGGCATCACTTCGACGTGGACTTGTCGCACGCAATCAGGATTATGTCACCAAGGGAGCCCCCAATATGGACAAGGCTGTCGAGGTGCTTCTTTTTCTTGCCCGTCATGCTATCCTCGGCAAGAAGAGCATGGAGGAAACGAAAAGCACTGACGCACTGAATGCTCTCCTCCAACTTATCTCAGAACAAGCACGACAAGGGCGAATTGCTGTTGGCCCGCGCGAATGGGGTCAACTGGTTGAGTTCCTATCGAAGTGACATATGCCCCGTAATCACTTTCACACCGGAAACGATCAGTCCCAGCACCACCAGCATACCGAGGTAAAACCCGGGCTGAAACTCCCTTATATCGTGTCCATTGATGAGCCGTACTTGAACAAGCAGGAACCCAAAGACGGCACCCGCAACGATCTGCCCGATTCCATGAGTCCACCACACAGGTTGATCATCTTTTCCAGCCAGTCCCCATAGTCCTGCGATCAAGGCGACCATCCCTATAGCTACAAAGGCAAGTGGCGCTTCAGGATGCTTGTGTTTCGTGAGTGGCTTGTTCGACATATCGCCAAAAAAGTTCAGCTTCCGTTCAGGGTAATGCAAGTCTGCTTCCACCCACATGATTGCACATGCAATCAATCCAAGGAGGCAAAACCCAGTGGAAAACAGTTTTTCCCGTTGGAACTGTGGAGACATTGTGGCACCCATCAAAGTTACCCCTATTGCCCCACAGATAGTTAAATAGGCCGCGATTCCTGCAAATAGTCCTCTTCTCAATCTTTGTTAATTGGGGTAGGCCAACGTAGATGTCGATGGAGGAAATCAAAGGTTCCTTTTCCGTTGATGGAATGAGGGCCATCAAAGAACTCGATGGCGGTGCGTTCGGGAATCTTCAGGTCGGCATAGTGCCGCCGCACCTTGGCGTACTCATAGGCAACTTGTTCATCCGGTGCGACGCCATCGCGATGGCCTCGCTCCACCATGAATGGTCGCGGAGCAATGAGGGCTGCCATCTCGGCATAATTAAACGTGTGCCCCAGGTTCCACTCCGGCATCTCCCATTCGCCCGTCAGCATGTAGGTGAAGCCGTTGTCGATGCTGACATTCTTCCAGATCCACTCGTTGAAGTCGGCGGAGCAGATGGAGAGGCAATAACGTGGCACCACCGCTGGCACCCGCATTGCCGTCTTGCCACCGTAGGAAAGGCCATAGAAACCGATGCGCTCACCATCGACGAACGGCAGTGACGCCAGCCAGTCGGTGATCTGGCGATGCTGGGCAATGATGAACGAGAAGAGGGACAGCCCCAGTGGATTGGCCCGCCGCTGGATGAGGCGGAAGCGGTCGCCGAAGATGTACGGGTTCTGCGGAGCAAAGACGATGAACCCTCGTTCTGCCAACTTGCAGGCAAACTGATGGTAGTACTTGCTGTTGATCGTGGGATCGGCACAATCCGACGGGCGGCCATCGAGCCCATGCTGACACACCACTACCGGCCGCTTCTCACCGGGCTTGATGTCCTTCGGGATGAGTAGCCAGCCATAGGCGATGACATGGGGTGCGAAGACATCGAGTTCCACTTCGTATGCGGTGTAGGTGGGCTGTTCGTAGAGCAGCCGGGCACGCGGCTGGGCGGGTGAGGGTGTGCGCTCGATCTTGCCGATGACCTTCTCTTCGAGCTTTTTCTTGAAGAGTTCCGTGGAGGCGATGTACTTGGGTAGACTACTGCGGTCGAGTTGCTTCCAGAAGTGTTCCTGGCGATACTTCTCACTGTCACGGTAGAGTTGCTGGGTGTGGTTGGACATTGCCTTTATCAGTCGATAATCACGTCCATCTGTATGGAACAGGGAATTGAGTGGCTTAACATCACTCTGGACTTTCACTTCATCGATCTGCAGCGCCAGCAATAGTTGTGTCAGTGACACATGATCGCCCTGCTCCTGAAGCAGAAAGGATCGTGGAAATGCCATGCGTATCTTCAGCATGCGCTGCCATTCGAGACTAGCGCTCGTCGGCAATAGTTTACCCGGCGCTGCGCCCCGTCGGCCATCTGCCGCCTTGGGTGGCCCATTTACCACTGGTGGCGACGATTGATTGATGATCAGCCGACGCGGGGCAATCATGCTGGCGATCTCTGCATCACCGAGCGACTTCAGTTGCCCCCAGAGGTTGCGATAGATCGGCTCCTTCCATACCGTCTCGCGTGTACTGAAATAGCCATCGACGAAGGTGACGTTGACTCGTCTGTCCAGCGCCCCGGTCAGAAGGGCGATCAGCCCACCTTCGCCAAAACCGGCCACACCCAGTGGTACCTGCGACAGCTGATTCCGCTGCCATTTCAGCCAGTCGATTCCTGATTCCACCAGGAGGACTTCGTAGCCGATAACATGCCTGCCCATTTCAAATGCCTGGCGGTAGATCCATTCCCGGTGAGGCTGGTTCGTCATGCGGATGCCCGGGACGCCAGAGTACGACGCATCGCGGTCAATCAGCGTGGGGATGAGTACCTGACAGCCTTGCTCCGCCAGTCGACGACCGATTTGTCGTGTGGGGGGTATGCCAGTCTGGAGACCTAGCAATTGCTCTGGTGTCTCGTCAGCATCGGGGATGACTACCACTTGAGCACGCACTTGACCTGTGGGTGTTACCAGAAGACCTTCAGTTTGTAAGTTGCTTTTGGGCCTCCAGCGAACATGATCGACGATGAAGTGTGCTGTCAGTGCGATCCGGCTGGGATGTTCTGGCGAAGAGATGAACTCCATTTCCGGGATAGCCCACCGAGTACCCACAGCACCGATCATTTCTCGTAGATCCTGCCTGCGGGCGAAGAACTCATTGTCGAGCACTTTCGGTGCAGAGATGTCCTGCTGCCAGGCGGCATCTCGATTCTTCGGCGCAGCCGCCAGTTCTTCCTCCAGAAACCGCTCCATCCCCGACAGCATCTTGTCCGCGAAGTCGAACTTCACCGGCTCCTTGATCTGCTCAGCACGAAAAGGTAGCTCCGAGTGTTGATATTTCAGGCCGGCTTCTACCGGTAATTGCAGGTAGGCGAACAAGTGACGTATCTGATCATCATCCAGGGGGTCGAGCAGCTTCTCTGGCATCAGTGACTGTTTGGCAGGTTGCATTATGTCGATCTGCGTACGGTTCAAAACGGTACGATTTGTTTGTGCATCCACCAGTGTCAGGGTGTTGGCATTTTGATCAATCAGAAGCCCCGTTAGCGTGCGGCCATCGGTGGTAATGATCGTTTGCGCGGCATACTCCGGACGAATCATGAGGTTTGGATCGACAATATGGGTTGCCAGGAAGTTTCGCTGGCGGTCTGCAGTTGTCAGATCTGGGCCGATCTTGCCACCACTGCCAAAGAGTTGATGGCAACTGGCACAATGTTGAGTAAACAGCGCGAGCCCTTTTGTGGGGTCACCAGCACGCTGATTGAGCATGTGGAGCACGCTGTTTATCCTTGCCCGTTTCTCGCCAGTAGTCTGAGGTTTGATAGACCCCCAATGCTTGCGAACCATGGTATCGATATTTGAATCCCCCAGGTGAGCAAGTTGTTGCACCTGGTCCAGACTCAGGTCCTTACTGGGTACTTGATTGCCTTCGATGGCCTGGCACAACAAGAGTGCGGATTCGCGCCGGGCAAGTAACATGGCAAGTAACTGATTACGAACGGTCTTGGACGACTTGCTGTATTGACTCAGGAGCGATTGCACGACGTTTGGATTCATCCGGCTTGCCAGAGCGTTCAGGATGGTATTGCGAAAAGGATCAGTTTGAGCATCAGTAAAGAGACGCAGCAGTAACTCACTTGATATTGGTTCGCCATCACTTAACGCTTGCAGGATAGGTGCGCGTATCCTCTCACTCCCGCTGCCTTGCTCCAGAATGGCATAGCCTGTTTTGCTGGCGAGTGGATCGCCGAGACGGATGAGAAGTGGTAGCTCTCGCATTGTCGGTATGCTGCTGGTTCGCAGTTGCTTTATTATGGCGAGGGGGGCGTGTTTGAGTCGTTTGCCTGCCAGTGCCAGTTCCATGCCTTGCAGTAACTGACTACGATGATTAGGCCAGACTTGGAGCAATTGTTCCAGTGCTGACATGCTTGTTGATGATTCCGATGCCAGTAGTCGTCTGGCGATACGCTCCGCCAGAAAGGCATGCAGGGGATTTGAACCCGGTAACTGTAGTGATGAACTGGCAAAGCTCGCATCATCAAAGGTAATGGCAGCTTCCACTGCCCACCAGATGAGCAACGGCAATTGTGAGTCGTCAAAGGGTCCCTGGTGCTTGGTAAGCTCTGAAATGATGGCGTAGCACCATTGGGTTGACTTCGTGCCCAGTATGGTGCGTCTGGCGGTGATAGCTAGCTGGACTTGCACCGTTGGGGAGGATTCACGCTGGGCCAGATTTACCAGTTGGGGAAGGAGCGATTCAAAGGACTTCATTCCTTCCGGCGTGGCATGATCTGTCACCAGCCTTACTGACCAGGTGCGTATTTCGGCTTGTGGATGCTGAAGCAGTTGCGTGGCTAGCTCTAGAGTAAGTCCCCCTGAGCCATAGAGAGCACCAAGTTGATCCAGATTGATCTGCTCCCTGGCACGTACCTTATGCTGAAGTGTTTCAATCGCGTTCCTGTCCTGACGTTCACTGAGGACGCGTCTAGCTTCGCATCGCTGCCAGCTGTTATCGTGGGTCAGCAACGATAATAGTTCGAATGAAGACAGTGTCGTCAGGTCATTTATCCCAGTCTGCTGATTGCTTTTATTCGCCAAACGATAAATGCGGCCGTTGGTTTTGTCCCAGTTGTCAACTGGGTCGACATGGTTAGCCCGCTTGTCGTACCAATCCACAATGTAAAGGGAACCATCCGGTCCAGTCTGAAGATCAATCGGTCGAAACCACGGATCATTCCCGGCCAATAAGGTGCCTTCGTGCTTCATGGTGAAGCTCGAACCTTTCGTCGAGAGGCTGTACCAGTAAAGGTTGTTATCCAGCAGATTACACGCAAGGTATTTATCATGAAACCGTACTGGTAAATCGTTACCCTGGTAAATGATTCCGCCACAGGTGACATGGCCACCACGGAAATTGGCACACGGCATGTGTTCCAGGTAGCCGTATGTGTGCGGATTGTGCAGAGGGCCGTGTTTGGCAAATCCTTTGACGTAATAACCTCCCTGCACCATATGGAGCGCTGCTACGCCACCCCAATTAGTACCCGCGATGACCTGCCCAAAGCGATCAAAATCGAGTCCCCAGGTGTTGCCACCCCCTTCAGCGAAGAGTTCAAACTGCTTGGTGCGAGGATGATACCGCCAGACGCCTTGCTGAAACTCGAATGGTTTGCCTGTCAGCGGGTCGCGGATGTTGGCCGTCACCGTACTGCCCTGGGCTCCGTAGAGCCAGCCGTCTGGTCCCCAGGTCAGCGAGTTTCCCACCGCATGAGCATCCTCCAGACCGAAGCCATCAAGCAGTACTTCAGGGTCGCCATCGGGTACATCATCGCCGTTGCGGTCAGCATAGAAGAGGAGGTATGGAGCCTGGAGCACATAGACGCCATCGTTACTCAGCGCAAGACCGCTGGCAAGATTGAGACCAGTGATGAAGTCTTTCGACTTTCGATAGCGGCCTTGCTTGTCGGGGTCGCTTAGAATGGTCACCCGGTCGAGTCCACGTGGTCCTTTTGGTGGTGGCTCCGGTTTGCGGTCGTACCTGGTTCGTAGGAATTGGTCGACCTCTTTAGCCTGTAATCCAGCAGGAGTGGGATACTGCAGGTACTGAATTACCCAAAGTCTGCCGCGGGAATCATAACTAATGGTTACCGGTTGACGAATCAGTGGTTCGGAAGCGACAAGTTGTACGGTCAACCCTTCGGCAGGTTGCATGCGTGAGAGTGCAACTTCGGGAGAGAGTGCCTGTCCCCAGGTAGGAGCAGGCAACATGGTCGAAAGAATGAGGGCAAGGAGAAGATAAGCACGCATGGCGGGAAGCTGCTGAGGAAGAGGGCTGGAGCTTCATCAGAGCATGCGACGCGATTCGGGTCAAGTATCAACCTTGCAATGAACTGGATTCCAGTGCAACCGGACAGTTGTTTCATGTAGATGAGTCTGAACATCATTTCCAGACAGAACGGAGTTCGTGCACTGTCGCAAAGTGATTGGTACCGGGCGCTTTCAAACTAATGGTCTTGGGTTTGTCGGCGAAGAGATAGGGAACGGGCATGAGAATGGTATCATCAGCAATGATCTCCAGACTCGTACGATCCAGAATGACTCTGAATTGAGGGCGATCTTTCCACATTTTAGCCTTCATGCCCTCACAGCACAATTCCTTCTTGTCCACTTCGTATTCGATTTTGACGCCACGGATCTGGAGTTCCATGGTTGTGCCTGGCTCTGGTTTGAAATCAATTTGAATATCAGCCAGTTCTGCTTCTGTAGGGTCTCGCAACAAATCATGAGATCGTATTCGGAGTGTTTCGATCTCTCGAATGGGCCGGTAGACCAGTCGGTATCCCTCCGGAGTTTGCATGTTTGTCACTTCTAATGGTGTCGACATGCATTGATTAAATGGCATTCCTGGGGTAGGTGACTGAAACCAGAACACGATAATACGACGGCTGTCGTATGGCTTTTCCATCATCTGCGGCGCGTATGTTTGCGCGGCATAGTATCCTTTGCCATAGTGTCCCTTGATGATTTTGCTGGTTGGGGAAAACACCTTGCCGTCGAATTTGCCGAACTGGTATTCCTGTGAAGCTGCGGAGAGGCACCAATCATGTGTCCACGCTACTTTGCCAGGTGCATTGGTCTGGTATAGATCGGGGCACTCAAAAAAATCAGGTACATTGCTCTGGTATGTCCACTCTTTCAAGTTGGGTGAAGTGTAGATGCTGATGTTTCGCTTCTTGTTTTCCTCGTCATACACAGCCATGACCCATTGTCTGGATTCGACATGCCAGAATATACGGGGGTCGCGACCGTTATGTTTGATCACCGGGTTCTTATCGTATTCCTTCCAGGTGCGGCCACGATCGTTGCTGTAGACGATGCACTCGCCGCGACCCGTACTGGTGAAAGCAGCTACCATGGGGGGCTCGGTGTCAGTTCCCCAGCCCGAGGTGTTCTTGTAGTCCACTACACAACTTCCAGAAAAGACCCAATCGCCAAACTTGCGTGGATAGATGGCGACAGGTAACTCCTCCCAATGGAGCAGATCCTTGCTGACCGCATGGCCCCAGTGCATGTTGCCCCAATCCCATCCATATGGGTTATGCTGATAGAACAGGTGATATTCACCTTGATGGAACACGAGGCCATTAGGATCATTGAGCCAGCCACGACGAGATGAGAAGTGTAACTGGGGACGATGTTTCTCGTGGTACATCGGCTCCTTGCCTGGAATCTCGTTACCACAATAGATGGTCTTCAGTGCCTGAGAATCTGCGGGAAGTTTATCTGCCATCAGTGTTAACTGCTGCCCCTTCCAGGAAGAGACGTCAAGAAAGGCCCACCAGTCGGGGTCACCGTCTGCGAGCTCAATTTCCATCTGCCTGACTGTTACGCCCTGATGCATGACTGAGAGATTGCGCATTCGAGCTTTGTTTTTGACGGGTAACAGCAAGTACTTTTGTGTTACCTGGATACTCCGTTTCACATTCGATTGCGTGACAGCTTTGGCGGTGTCGCTCTGCACGATATGATCAACACAAATATGGCCCCAGCTACCCGTGTGTTGATCGACAATCTGGAGTGTGACAGTTACGCCGGCGAGTTCGGAGACATTCCAGGAATGCCATTCAAGTTCTTCAGAGCCGCCAGGCTTGTTATTGGGCCCAGTAGCGGTACGGATCACCCTGCCATTGAAGCAGAGATTGATACAGGTTTGCCCAGGGTATTTTCCTCCGCCAATGAGGAAGTTCATGTGCTTTCGTTCAATCGTGAATGGCGGTGAGGTGAGTGTGCCTGTGCTGGCATCGCCTCCGTTGAAACTGTTGACCAGTCCCTTACCAAGGTATCCTGAGACGTGCATCTGGTTGGGCAGCGTGCCGTGCGCAGGGCCAGTGCCAAAGGCAGTGCCCGTCCTGATCCAACCGGCATAATGGGGGCCTTCAAAGTCGGCGACAACGATATCGGGACGATCTTGAGCAGTCAACAGGCAGAGAATGATGGGGAGCATACTTGTTTCCCTGAGATACCAATGGTATATGGCAGCAGACTGCCAGCATCATCATTTTCCAAACTGCTGCGTGACAAGACGCTCTCTAGACGGTAGAACCAATGCTCCAATCCTGTCAGGGACTGTCACCGTGAAAATCTACACGCTACTCGCTGCTACGATTCTTCTTGTTGTTATGGGCTGTTCTGCCAGGCCTGAGGGCAGCGCTGGTGCAGCCAGAAAGTACCGTATTGCTGTGGTGCCCAAAGGAACGACCCACGACCACTGGAAAGCAGTGCGAGCTGGTGCCTTGCAGGCAGCCCAGGAATTCGGCGATACCGAAATCCTCTGGGATGGTCCGTCGAAGGAAGATGAACGAGGCCGACAACAGGAGATCGTGGAACGCTTTGCCACCACGCCGACGGTGAATGGCATTGTCCTTGCTCCTTGCGACAAGATTACCCTTGTGGAACCTGTTAAGACATCCCTGGCCCAGAACAAGTACATCGTGCTGATCGATTCTGATCTGGAAGCCAAGCCAGAGATACAGAATCACAGTCACTATCTGGGCTATGTCGCGACCAATAACAAGCAGGGTGGAATTGAAGCAGCCAAGCGTGTGTTGGAACTGCTCAAGGACAAAACTAACCCGCGCATCATGATGATCCGCTATCAGCGAGGTTCCGAAAGTACAGAACAGCGAGAAGCAGGATTCCGCGAAACACTACTTGCTGCCAAGGCCACCAAACCGCTCGAACTGATTGAACCCAACGATGAAGCTGGGGCAACGGTGAGTTCTGCCCAGCCGGTTGTTGAACGGCTTATGCAGAAGGAGCAGAATCTTGATGTACTGTTCATGCCGAATGAGTCATCCACTGCAGGAGCCCTGGCAGCGCTCGAAGCCCTGAACAAGATCGACAAGATCAAACTAGTCGGCTTCGACATGAGCAATACTCTCATCGAAGGTATGAAGGCGGGCAAGATACATGGGCTGGTACTGCAAGACCCGTTCGACATGGGCTACCAGTCCGTCAAGCGGATCCACGACAAACTGGCCAATAAGCCGCGTTCTGGTGACGTTGTGCTGTATACGGGCCTTGGTATGTTGACCAAAGAAAATATGAATGACCCCAAATTGAAGAACCTGTATTCGCGCCAGGATCAGGTCGTGAGCGGAAAGCAGTGATGACAGCGAGACTTGAACTCCAGCAGGTCAGCAAACGCTTTGGCTTGACGCCTGTGCTGCGAGATGTCTCGCTCAGTGTACAGCCAGGTGAAGTGCTGGCTCTGGTCGGTGAGAATGGTGCTGGCAAGTCTACCTTGATGAAGATTCTTTCAGGAGCCTTGCAGCCTGATGCTGGTCGAATTCTGTTCGAGGGCAAGCCCTGGCAGCCTCGCGACCCGCTGGTTGCCCGACGGGCAGGCATTGCGATGGTGTATCAGGAACTCGCCCTGGCACCTCATCTCAGTGTTGAAGACAACATCATGCTTGGCATGGAAAGGCACAAGCTGGGCTGGCTGAAGCGTGCTGAGCAGCGGGCCATTGTTCATCGAGCTCTGGCTGTACTCGATCATCCAGAGCTGGATCCAAAGAAGCTGATCAAAGATCTGGGGCCAGGAGAAAGGCAACTGGTGGAACTTGCCCGAGCTCAGGCGAGTGATGCTCAGGTGGTCATTCTCGATGAACCGACCAGTTCGCTGACCCACGACGACACCGAGCGCCTGTTCGGCATCATTACCAGACTGAAGCAGCGTGGAGTCAGCCTGATCTATATCAGTCATTTTCTTGATGAGGTGAAGCGGATTGCAGATCGCTATGCAGTTCTGCGGAATGGAGAGTGCGTGACTACGGGGCGGGTGACGGGCACGTCAGTGAGCACCATCATCGAGCAGATGATTGGCCGACCGGTGGGGGAATTGTACCCTCGTGTACCTCATGAACTGGGCGATACTGTGCTGCAGGTGACCGGATTGCAGGGTGATCCATTACCCAGGGAGACCACGTTTACCTTGCGACGGGGCGAGATCTTTGGCATCTTCGGACTCGTCGGCGCGGGCCGCACCGAGATGATGCGAACCCTCTTTGGTCTCGAGCCACAACGGCTCGGTACCATCCAGTGGAAGACACAAGTCTTGAGCAAGACGGATACCCACGGCCGACTGCATGCTGGTCTGGGACTGCTCAGCGAAGATCGCAAGACTGAAGGCCTTAGCATCGACCAGTCGCTGGAGGAAAACCTCTCGCTCAGCAATCTTGCGCCCTATGTGAAGAGTGGCTGGCTCTCATGGACACGCCGTCGGGCCGCCACCCAGTCATGGCTAGAGCGACTCAATGTCAGGCACCGCAGCCCAACCCAGGCCGCGTGGGAACTTAGCGGAGGTAACCAGCAGAAAGTAGCCCTCGCCCGCCTGTTCCACCAGGGGGCGGAACTGTTACTGCTTGATGAACCCACCCGCGGCGTGGACATCGGCAGTAAACAGGAAATATACCGACTCATTGGTGAACAGGCGGCAGCAGGCAAGACGTTCATCATCGTGAGCAGTTATCTACCAGAGCTTTTTGGTATCTGTGATACACTGGCGATCATGACTCGGGGTGGTCTTTCTTCCAAACGTCCTATTACAGAGACGTCTTATGAACACGCTATGACGCTTGCGACGGCAACTGGAATATGAACATCAATACGAAATCGCCATGGCAGTCCTTGAGCATACTTGGCCCCTTCATGGGACTCGGGCTCGTCATTCTTATCTTCAGTCAACTTACTTCCATGAAAGGCACGCTTGACGACTTTCTGTCAGTAGGCAATTTCAAACTCATCGTCACACATGCAACTATCGTGGCCACGGCGGGGTTGGCTATGACCATCATCATGATCACGGGTGGCATAGATCTTTCGGTCGGATATGTCATTTCGCTCGTCACGGTAATAATGATGATGGCGTTCCGAGGAATGGTAAACTGGATGCCTCTGGAACTGGATGCAACGGTTACCTGGGCCGGAATCGCAGCGTTGCTGGTAGGCCTCTTAACCGGCACCATCTGTGGAATGTGCAATGGTCTAGCCATTACACGTCTGAGGGTCGTTCCGTTCGTGGCAACGCTGGCTATGCTGGGTATCGCACGTGGTGTAGGGATTTATTTCACAGATGGCAGTAGACTGAGCTTTCCCAGTGGAACATCAGCAACGGGGTGGATGCGTGCCCTGGGGGCGATTGATCCTGCTACCATTTCGCCTAATTGGGCATGGATGATTGTGCCGCCTTCGGTGTGGTCGGTACTGGTGCTTGCCATCGTAGTGGCACTGACACTGCGCTATACAGTGCTGGGGCGCCATTGCTTCGCTATCGGTTCCAATGAAGCCACGGCTCGGTTGTGTGGAGTACGCGTGGAACGCACCAAAGTATTGCTTTATTCGCTGGCAGGTCTGCTGGTCGGCTGGGCAGGTGTATTGCAATTCTGTCGATCCAGCGCAGGTTCGCATGATGTTGCAGCTGGTATGGAGTTGAGCGTGATTGCTGCGGTTGTCATTGGTGGCGGAAGCCTCAATGGTGGCGAAGGTACAGTACTGGGCACCATCCTGGGGGCACTGACGATAACGATTCTGGAGAATGGATGCAGTCGATTGAATCTACAGCCCGATGTCCGCTATGTCATTATTGCTGGCATCATACTTGGCGTGGCTGCCATCAACAGTTGGCGTGTGAAGTCCAGGTAATCACTTACCAGGCCATAGCCTGCGTTCCAGGCCCACGGATCCAACCTCCAGGTACATCCGTTCTTTGCCATCATATCGTACTTCGGGGACCAGCATCAGGCGATCAACACTTGCGCACAGTGGAATGTCATTTCCGAGACCGATGGACTGCAGATGTTGTCCACCCTTGGAAAGTCGAAGAGCCTCTTCAATCAGCAGGCCATGTCCTTCGAATGTATCCCAGGCCAGGCGAGCGCTATCGTTCAGCTGCAAATCCCGTTCTGCTTGCAGTGCTGCGACGAAGGCGCCTGCCAGCAGCGTGTCTTCCAGACTGACATGACCGTTTGAACCTGCACAGAGAAAATGCAGAGGCCTGCTCTCTTCCAGCAGTGTCTCACAGACAGCACTGAAATTGACAAACCCCGCGGTCAATACTCGAGTTGCCTGTTTTGCATGAAGCAGTGCTCGCGTGCCGTTCGTCGTGGTGAATACCAGGATACATCCCTGACAACGGTCCCAGGAGTATTCCTGAGGCGAATTGCCGAGATCAAAGCCGGGAACTGCCACACCCTGTCTTTCACCACCCAGCAGAACCGTTTCGCCTGAAGCCCGCAACTCTTCAGCCAGGGTAAGGCTTGCTGGAATTTCACTTACCGGGTAGATGCTGGTGACTCCAGCATGGAACGCGTGCGCCATGGTAGTAGTTGCACGCAGTACATCGATGACGACTGCCACACCTCCCACCAGTGACGATGCCTCGACCAGACCAGGTAACAGATGCACCTGAATCGATACTTTGCCTGCCATGCATTGCCTGAGTTGACACTGTTACACTCTGCATTGTATGAACGTGGCTGTGTACCATTGGAGTACTGAATGCATGGTTAACCATGCCGCACTGACACGTATTTCCAGTACAACACTATCTCACTGTCATGAGACGTCTCCATGCCCGCTCGAATTGTTCTTTTGCCCCGCCGTGCCAAGCCGTTTTATGCCCGGCATCCCTGGGTGTTTCCGGGAGCCATCGGCGAAATACAAGGCGAACCTCAAGATGGAGAGGCGGTGGAGGTCTACTCTCATGGTGGCGCCTTCATAGCGCATGGGCTTTACAACAGCAAGTCTCGCCTCCGTGTCAGACTCTACTCCTGGCAATTTGAACAAACCATTGATGAGGAATTCTTCAGGCAGCGTCTCAGCAACGCGATTGCATTTCGCCGTGACGTACTGAAACTGGTGGGCCCCAACCTGGGCTGCAGGTTGGTTTTTTCTGAAAGCGATGGCCTCACCGGTTTGACGGTCGATCAGTTTGATCGATATCTGGTAGTGCAGTTCACAAGCCTGGGACTAGCAAAGTTTCGTGATGTCATTGTCAAACAACTTATTGAGTTGACTGCCCCCCTCGGTATCTACCTCCGAACCGAACGAGGCATCGGCGAGCAGGAGGGACTGGAACTCCAGGACGGCCTGATATGGGGAACTCTTCCAGACCATCCACTCATCATCCGCGAAACGAAGGTGCAGTTTCTGGTTAACCTCAGCGAAGGTCAGAAGACTGGCTTCTATCTTGATCAGCGTGAGAACCATCAGGCGGTGGCCAGGTATGCGCATGGCCGGCGTGTGCTGGACGCATTCAGTTACAGTGGCGGATTTGGCTTGCATGCCGCTGTACAAGGTGCGAAGGAAGTGATCTGCGTTGATGGGTCTGACAACGCGCTGGAGCTTGGCAAACAGAATGCGGATATGAATCACGTGGCTGATCGTGTGCAATTTGTTCGCAGCGATGTTTTCAAGTATCTGGAGCAAGCTATACAGCAGAATGAGAAGTATGGGCTGATCACACTGGACCCGCCCAAGTTTGCGCGAGCGCAGGCCGCCATCGATACTGCACTCAAGGGCTACCGGCGACTACTGGCATTGTCGCTTCAGATTCTGGAACCTGATGGCATTCTGGTACTATGTTGCTGCTCCGGTGTCATCAAGCAGCAGGAACTGGAAGACATCGCGGCTCAGGTGGCAACAGAAGCCAAACGACCAATGCAAATACTGGAACGTCACGGTCAACCTGCGGATCACCCCATCTCTCTGGCATGTCCGGAGACCTCGTACTTGAAATGCTTGATCTTCCGCGCACCCTGACCTCATCAATTGACATACGGATTGGATCGCTTCTCTTCACCTACCGTGGTAGCGTCGCCATGTCCAGGAAGCACGATAGTATCATCAGGTAGTGTGAAGAGCTTGTTCCGTATACCGTGTAACAGTTGTTCCAGACTGCCGCCCGGAAAATCGGTTCGGCCGATTCCGCCCTGAAACAGAGTGTCGCCACCAAAGACGATCAGTTGATTGGCAGATTGAACAATGAACACCATATGCCCCGGCGAATGGCCTGGAATATCGCGCACCTTCCAGTGAATGCCAGCAAGTGTGAGCTCATCTCCTTCGTGCAGCAGTCGATCAGCAGGCGGGCTGATGATTGACATACCAAAGGGAGCACTGAGGTTAAGGGTAGAATCGGAGAGCATTGGAGCATCAACTTCACCGATGAGCAGCGGGGCTGCCGGAAACTGCTTCTTCATCAGTTCATTACCAGCAATATGATCAGCATGGCCATGCGTATTGAGGATGGCAACAATCGTCAGATCATGTTGCTTCACTTGTCGCATGATCTTGGCTGGTTCCAGGCCCGGATCTATGACTACCGCATCGCGTTGTCCTTCAACAAAAACAAGGTAACTGTTCTCATCAAATGGCATCGAGACAATGGGAATCACTTGAATCATTGGTGTATTCATGTCTTCTACTCGATGACTGGCATGTACTTGCCTCTCAGAAAATGGTATGAGCATAGTAGGAGAATCAGTAGGACAAGGACGCAATCATGAACAGGAAAATCCTCACCCGCATCGCTCTGGTACTGGTAGCACTCGCAGGCGGTGGAGTGGCCCTGGCTTGGGCATACGGTCTCTTCGACAAGTCTGTTCATGCAGCCAGCGTGGGAACCAGCAACACCACCCAGGCCACCACAGCTGATTTGCAAGAAGCGCTGAGTTTGGCCAAAGCAGCACAATCCAAACTTCACCAGATGAAGGGGTATCGCTGCCTTTACCTGCGTGACGAACTCATCGGCAACGAATTGCTGGAAAACTATATCAAGCTGGCAGTACAACATGAACCTTTCAGTGTTTCAATGCTCTGGATTGAGCCCAAGCTGAAGAAGGACCGGAAGGCCATCTATGTGACGGGCAAAAATGACGGCAAGATGCTGGTCAAGCAACTATTCATCAAGAAGACACTGGATGTGGATGAGAGCATCAAGCTCAAAGAGAGTCGGCATACCATTCTGGAAGCAGGCCTCAAGAACATGATGGACCGCTTCGTTAAATCATGGGAAGACGAAATCAAGCTGGCTGAGACTACCACACATTACTTCGACACGACACTCGAAATTACCACGAGTGGTAAACAGCACAAATACGACTGCCGTTGCGTGGAAACCGTACACCCTGTATCAGTCAAGGACAAATACCTGTTCTACAAGGTCAAAGTCTACTTCAGTAAAGCTGATGGTATACCCGTTCGCATGGAAGGCTATGACTGGCCTTCCAGTATCTATCCCGAAGGCCGTTTGGTTGAACGGTACACCTATGTCGATGTGAAGAGTGAGGATGTCGGGGAGAAGGAGTTTCAGCTGTAATTTGAGCCATGAGAACAACAGCAGGCCAGGCAATGTGCCTGGCCTGTTGCATTACCGAAGCGTTGATCTACCCCACAACCCAGGCAGAATCCACGGGCGTCCAAGCCACGAGTTCTTCAGGCTTGAACCAGAGTGCTATTTCGGTGGCTGCATTTTCAGGGCTGTCAGAGCCATGCACCAGGTTGTTCTGAATGCTGGCTGCATAGTCGCCACGGATGGTGCCGGGGGCAGCTTTGGCACCATCGGTGGGGCCGATGATATTGCGGCAAACGGTGATTGCTTCGCGTCCTTCCCAGACCATGGCTACGGTGGGGCCGCTCGTGATGAAACTGACTAGCGATTCGTAAAAGGGTTTGCCGTTATGAACGGCATAGTGTTTTTCAGCCAGAGCACGGCTGGCATTGACCAGTTTGAGACCGACTAAACGCAACCCTTTGCGTTCAAAGCGGAGTGTGAGTTCGCCGCATAGACGGCGCTGGACAGCATCGGGTTTCAACAGAATAAGCGTACGTTGCATGGAGGTACTGTACCTTCGTGAGGGAACTTATCTATCGTTATGATATGGAAGATTACTGTTTGCCGCCCAGGCGTTCGAGACCTGGATCGGGCTGCCATGCATAGAGGAACGTAGGCAACTTGCTGCGATCAATCCCGGGGATGCTTAGTGGTACCAGGGAAGTAATCGGTGCATTTGGTGAGGTTGCATAAGGTGAACGAGCCGGATCATGGGGGCGGCGCATCATGACCACTTCAATCTCATTGACACGATCGGGTATTCGACTAGAGCGAGCCAGGGTTTTGGCCTGTACCAGAGCGTCGTCGAGATAGCCGACCTGATCGATCATCCCCAGTTGCTGAGCCTGGCGGGCTGAGACTACACGTCCATCGAAGACGGCATCCAGCGATGCCTTCGGGCGGCCTTGACGAACGACCTGCTTGAGCTGTTCATGATATTCATCAGCTATAGCCTGTAGCATGGCCCTGGATTCGGAAGTGAGTGAGGCTTGCATGGTGCCCATGTCGATGTTCTGACCAGCCTTGATGGTCTGAGGCACCACATTGAACTGAGCCATCAAATCCTGCAGGTTGTAGAGATTCAGGATCACACCCAGACCGCCGGTCATGGTTCCGGGATGGGCATAAATCACATCTGCAGCACTGGCCAGGTAATAGGCCCCTCCGCACCCGACATCCATCAGGCAGGCGACAACCGGTTTCTGACTTGTCTTGCGGAAGGCGACCAGTTCACGCCACATCATATCGGTTGCGGAGACAGAGCCTCCGGGGCTGTTGATTCGTAGCACAACTGCCTTGATGGTTGGGTCTTTCTGAGCTTGTAACAACTTCTCATGAAACAGGCTGACAGGGTTTTCATTTTGTGAAAAGAGACCTGTTGCATTCTGGTTAAGCAGGAAGCCATCGATATCGATGAGAGCTACCTTGGCAGTATCCGCTTTGGCATCGTTACCATCCAGGGTCTGCAGTTTAAGCGGACCGGTTTCGAGATTAGCGGTCATGGCAGCAGTGAAGCGGCCTTCGAGCGGACCTTCGAGCTTGACTCGATTGTTTGTCTGCAGTTCCGGGAAACCGGTGGTCGTGCAGCCGACCAGCATCATGAATAACGGAATGAGATAACTGTAAAAACACCATCGCATTGCTTTTCTCACCCAGACCGAAGGCGTTTCTATAACCAGCTTGCCCAAACTCTACAACCCCTAGTGGCCGTTGCTTACTTCTCTGTTGGCATTCGCTATACTTCCATTGTGTCCGTTATACCTGCCTAGCCGTGACTCACTCCATGCAGCATCGCATATTAACCTGTCTGCTTTTCGCATTCTTCCCATCTCTTCAGGCTGAGGATCCACCTTCGAAAGCCCAGGAATCGTACCTGGTCCCCTATCGTCTCAGTGACATCAAGCATGTAGTGGTGCGAGTGAAAGTCGATGGCAAAGGGCCGTTCAATTTCATTGTCGATACTGGAGCTCCAGCCGTTTACTTTGGCAACGAGATTGCCAGGAAGCTAGGTAAGGAAGTGAAAGAAGAAGGTTATTGGGAGACGTTCGACAAGGTTGAGATTGAAGGTGGTGTAAAGCTCAAGGGCATCAAGGCTCGAGTGGAGGAGCCTTTCCAACTGGTAGGCATTAACAAGATGAATGCTGCCGGCGTGCGTTACCATGGTGTACTTGGATATGCGGTACTGGCCCAGTATCAGATCGAATACGACTTTACACAGCCACATCTGAAATGGACAAAGCTCGACTGGACTCCGCCTCCTCCGATTGCCTTGGGAAGCTTGAGCGAAGGAGCGACGAAAAACATGAAGGCCATGATCGGTCTGAGTTCGTTAGCGACCAGCCTGATGCCAAAGAAGGAAGATGCCAAGATCATATACCGGGGATTTATCGGTATCGAAGTGAGTGAGACCGATGGCAAAATCACAGTCTCCAAAGTACTTGGGAATACGCCGGCCAGCGGCAAATTACATGTTGGGGATATTATCGTCAGCATTGATGGCAAAGAGGCCAAGACCCTGGCAGCGATGCAAAAACAGGTCAGTGCGATTGGAATCGACAAGGAAGTTAATCTCGAGGTGCAACGCGAAAACGGTCATCAGTCGATCACTCTGAAAACAGTGAAGGGCTTTTAGCGATGCAACTACGTTAGTCTGAGTTCAGGCAGATCATGGCTCACAACCAGTAACCATTACATCTCGACAGGTTCAACATGCTGATATTTCTGACATTCATCCTGCTTGGCATCCAGGTACCAGCCAACAATACGCATACAACGGTGCCCTTTGAGATTATTGGATCCAAGCACATGGCAGTGCAGATCAAGATCAACGGTAAGGGGCCCTACCGGGTGATTTTCGATACTGGTGCACCGATCTCGCTGCTCACAAACAAAGTAGCGATGGAATCAGGGCTTATTCAAAAGAACAAGACCACCGCCAATGCTTTCATGGGTATGAATGGCATGACCAAAATCCCTGAATTGCAAGTGGGCGATGTGCTAGCCAAGGATATCCAGGTGATTGTGATGGATCACCCCACTGTCAAGGCGATCGGGGAGATTGTTGGGCCAGTGGAAGGCATCATCGGCTTCCCGTTCTTTGCCAAGTTCCACACCTCCATTAACTACCAGACGAAGACACTGACGATGGTGCCCACCAGTTACGATCCCGGTGATGTAATGGCTGGCCTGATGACCACCATGATGTCGAACAACAAGAACAAGAAGTTGTATCTCTCGCCTATGACCACGTGGGGCCTGTCGGTTGGCAAGGAAGCCAGCGACGAGGAAGATGGCATTGAGATTATCCATGTCTTCCCGAAGGGTCTGGCTGAATCGGCAGGACTCAAAGTCGGTGATCGATTGCTGACACTCGACGGCACGTGGACTGAATCCCTGGACGACTGCTACCGTGCGGTGAGTCAGGTGAAGCCGGGGCGAAAAATCAATGTAACTGTGCGCCGCGAGGGTCAGACAAAGACGATCGAAGTGAATACCAAGGCTGGATTGTAATCCAGCCATGCACGAAGACTGAACCAGCTGATGAGGCTGGTTCTCTTCATTAGTAGATCAAGGAAACGACACTCATGCCCGGATACCATCCCGCCGCCATCGAACCCAAATGGCAAGCCTACTGGGACCAGCACGCCACCTTCCGCACCAGCGATCCCCAGGCTGCGGGCAACAAGCCCAAGTACTACATCCTCGACATGTTCCCCTACCCCAGCGGAGCGGGGCTCCATGTCGGCCACCCCGAAGGCTACACCGCCACCGACATCCTCGCCCGCTACAAGCGGATGAAGGGATTCAACGTCCTCCACCCCATCGGCTGGGATGCATTTGGATTGCCGGCGGAGCAGTACGCCATCGAGACCGGCACCCATCCCCGGCTGACTACGCAGCAGAACATCGACACCTTCCGCCGCCAGATCAAGTCGCTTGGCTTCAGCTACGACTGGAGCCGGGAAGTGGACACGACCGATCCGAAGTACTTCAAGTGGACGCAGTGGATCTTTCTGCTGCTCTACGATACCTGGTTCGACGAGACGACGCAGAAGGGACGACCGATTAGCGAGTTGCCGATCCCGGAGACGGTGCAGCAACAGGGCGAAAAGGCTGTCGTCAAGTACAAGGATGAGCATCGGCTCGTCTATGTGACCCATGCTCCGGTGAACTGGTGCCCTGCCCTCGGCACCGTGCTCGCCAACGAAGAAGTGATCGATGGCAAATCGGAACGGGGCGGGCATCCGGTGGTGCGACTTCCCCTTCGCCAGTGGATGATGCGCATCACCGCCTACGCTGGGCGGCTCCTCAGTGACTTGGAAACCCTCGACTGGTCGCCGGCGCTGAAAGAGATGCAGCGCAACTGGATCGGCCAGAGCGAGGGAGCGGAGGTGGTCTTCCGTCTTGATTCAGGACTTAGCACTCAGGACTCAGGACTCAAGGTATTCACCACCCGCCCCGATACGCTCTTCGGCGCGACCTATATGGTGCTCTCCCCCGAGCATCCACTGGTCGAGCAGATCACCACCAACGCTCAGCGGAAAGCAGTGAAGGACTACCAGCAGCAGGCCAGCTTCAAAAGTGATCTCGAACGCACCGAACTCGCCAAGACCAAGACCGGTGTCTTCACCGGTGCCTACGCCATCAACCCGGTCAATCAGCAACGCATTCCCATCTGGATCGCTGACTATGTGCTCATCAGCTATGGCACTGGAGCCATCATGGCCGTTCCGGGGCATGACGAGCGAGACTTCGAGTTTGCCCAGAAGTTCGATTTGCCGATATTACGCGTTGTCAGACAGACCGAGCAGGCCGCCGATACGCCACTCACCCAGGCAGAGTGCGAAGAAGGCGTTGCCTGCAATTCGGGTCTCCTCGATGGCCTTCCCACTGCCGAGGCCAAGGCGAAGATTATCGCCTGGCTTACAGCACAGGGTCTCGGCGTGAAGCGGATCAACTACAAGCTCCGCGATTGGCTCTTCAGCCGTCAACGTTACTGGGGCGAGCCATTCCCGCTCCTCCATCGCCTCGGGGCAGATGGCGAACCCGATGGCATCATCGAACCGCTCGACACCAGCGACTTGCCCCTCACCCTGCCCGACATGGCTGACTACAAGCCATCCGGCAAGCCCGAACCACCGCTCGGCAAAGCCACCGACTGGGTGACTGTGCATAAGAACGGCCACACGTACCGCCGTGAACTGAATACGATGCCGCAGTGGGCTGGCTCGTGCTGGTACTACCTGCGCTACCTCGATCCGAATAACGACCAGGCGTTCCTCGACCCGGCGAAGGAGAAGTACTGGATGCCAGTCGATCTCTACGTCGGCGGGGCAGAACACGCCGTGCTGCACCTCCTCTACGCCCGCTTCTGGCACAAGGTGCTGTTCGACCGGGGCCACGTCTCCACTGCCGAGCCATTCCAGCGGCTCGTTAATCAGGGCATGATATTGGGTGAGATGGAGTTCCACATCTCACCTGAACAGTATGAAGAGCATCGTGACTTGATTGCCGAGCGGAAGCTCTTGGCTGTCCATCGTAAGACGGACGACGAAGAGATCTACGTGCTGAAGCACACGCCCATCCTGGCTGATAGCAAGCCAGGCAACCTCGACGAGGATCAGATCGAGAAACGCAAGGGCACCTTTTTCCTCAAGGGTACGCAGCTTTCACTGATCGGCCGGGCGGAGAAGATGTCCAAGAGCCGGGGCAACGTCATCAACCCTGATGATGTGGTGAAGGATTACGGTGCTGATTCGCTGCGCCTCTATGAGATGTTTATGGGCCCGCTGGAAGCCACCAAGCCGTGGAACATGCAAGGCGTGGAAGGCGTCTACCGGTTCCTCTCCCGTTGCTGGCGGCTCATCATCGACGAGGACGCGGAAACCGTGGAGCTCGCCGCTGCGGTGAAGGACGTGGAACCCGACGAGGAAACAGCCCGTAAGCTGCACCTCACCATCAAGAAGGTGACCGACGACCTGGATGGTATGCGTTTCAATACCGCCGTCTCGGCCCTCATGGAGCTCAGCAACTACCTCGCCAAGCTCGAGTCCCGGCCCCGCAGTGTCTTGTCCACCATGATGCTACTTCTCGCCCCCTTCGCCCCCCATGTGGCTGAGGAACTCTGGCAACGGCTCGGTCATGAGAACACGCTGGCTTATGAACCCTGGCCGGTGCACGATCCGAAACTGGTGGTGGCGAGCGTGGTCGAAGTGCCGGTGCAGATCAATGGCAAACTGCGGAGCAAGGTGATAGTGCCGGCAGGAGCCGATGCCGCTGCCTGCAAGAACGCCGCCCTGGCTGATGAACGCATCCAGGAGTTGCTCGCGGGCAAGACGATCAAGAAAGAGATCGTCGTGCCGGGCAAGCTGGTCAACTTTGTGGTAGCATAAGACGCCTACTATGGAGCCTCTCATGCCCACTCCCCTCGCCTGTGATCTATCGAAGAAGAAGTGCGTCCCCTGTGAAGGAGGCGTGCAGCCACTCTCTCCCGCAGCGGTGGCCAAGTACCTGACTGGGCTTCCCGAGTGGAAGCTCACTTCCAGCGGCCTCGGCATCGAGCGTACCTGGAAATGCAAGGACTTTCTGGCCGCCCTCGATTTCTGCAACAAGATCGCCGTCATCGCCGAGGCGGAAGATCATCATCCGGATTTGCACCTCACCGGCTACCGCATACTCCGCATCGAAATGACCACGCATGCCATCAAGGGGCTGTCAGAGAACGACTTCATCCTGGCGGCGAAGATCGACGAGGTGCCGGTGGAGGTGAAGGGGTAAGCGATCATGAGCACCGAAGCGGACCGCAAGATGATCTTCAGTGTGCCGCAGTCGTTGCTCTGAGCGGCACGGTGTTGTTCTTCCTCGCGGCGCTGCCCATGGGCATCATTGCGGCGGTGATGGGCAGCACGTACTTCCTGATGGGCCCAATAGCAGCACTGATGCCTGAAGCCCGCGGGGAGTTCACGATAGTACCCTGGCTGGCACTGCTCTACGTGCCCATGATGGTGGCCAGCGCGATACGCTTTAATGGGCTCACCGTCGTCTTAAGTGTCGCCGGATTCGTGCTATGGCACGTCACGGGAATACTGGTGTTTGGCTATCTGGTGGCAATTCACGCGGAATAGGACGTTCATCTTTAGTACCTTGGATCCAATCAACTATGGTTCTCACCAATATTGTGATTCGATCCTTGAGTACATGATATGCTTTCAAGTTGTCGGATGGCTGAATGACAAGACAGTCATCCAATGCCATATAGTTTATCGCCAGTTTATCGAGAGCTTTCTTTCGTCGGGGCGTGATTCTCCCACCATCGTGCACAAGAGCGTTTCGGCACGCTTTTATAAATCGCATCTCGTTCGAGGCCCAACAATGTGCTGTTACAGTCGGACCAAACGCATTGTTGAAGTCCGACTCAGTCTGAGTTCCAGTTTGATAGCCGCTAGTATTGGTCCTAAACTCGTAGAGTCGAACTATCAGATGCTCGTATGCTGCGTAAAGAGAGCAATAACATTGCTCCTGACTGGCTGCTAAGCAAAATGCAAATTCAGGCTCGTGTGCGTTCTTCGAAAAGAGTTCTTTGACTTCGTCCATGTAATTAGACGGTGCTTGTGTTTCTTCGCAAAGCACATCTCGATCTATCTTGTAGATAATGTCAAACAGTGCCCGGCGTTTAGCTGGGCTAATGAAATCCAACCGTGGCTCTAAGTTCTGACGAAGTGCTGTTATCCACTTGTGACACAATGATGGCGCACTCAAGAAGCCCTCAGCTTGTGCATTCAAGCACTTGTGCATTATCCATGGAAGACACGCAGCTGCTGTGATCTTCTTCAATGCCAAAAAGGTATCGAGAAGTGTTCTATGGATTGCTGTATTGCTGCACTGAGCATCAATCTGACGCGCCCACTCGTAGTCGTGAAAGGATACATACGACTCTAAGTCTCTCGTCCTAAATAAAGTCTACACCCGTAGTAGTAGTAAAAGGGGGGTCCGGGGGGATATTGACATGTCAACAACTTCCCTCGGTGCCACACCTGCTTGGGGTTGTTAGGGAAGCCTGGGCATACATCTCCTGCGGAGTTCGCAGGCCCAGGCTCCAATGCGTCCGTATCGTGTTGTACACCTCCACGGCTTGGTCGACCGCTGTTCGTAGCTGGTTGATATCCATGAAGTCCGCGTCCAGGTTGAACTCGTCCTTGAGGATGCCGTTGATCCGCTCGGCGATGGCGTTTTGGTAACAGTGATCGGCATCGGTCATGCTCGACTCCATCCCGTACGACCGCAACGCCGCCAGGAACTCGTGACAGCAGTACTGGCAGCCGCGATCAGAGTGATGAATCACGCCCTGCCCCGACACGCCCTGGGTCTCCCGCAGCCAGCTTGCCGCCTTCGACAGTGCGATCACTGCCGAGTGGTGCGACAAGTCCCGGCTCACGTGATGCCCCACGATCCGTCGTGTGTACGCATCGCTCACCAGAAACAGGTAGGCGAACTGCCGACCACGCAGCCGGATGTATGTGCAGTCGCAGACCAGCACCTGGTTCGGCTTCGTGATCTTCCGCCCCTTGATCCGGTTCGGTGCCACGGCGTAACCATGACGCGAATAGGTCGTCTTTTCAAAGCGTTTCTTCACCTTCACCAGGCGACCCGCGTTACGAAGCAAGTCAAACAGACGGTCGCGACCTACCTTCGTGGCGTGGTGCTTGTGAAGCCGGTCCACCAGCTTCCGCGTGCCCACGCGAGGTTCCTTCGCACGAATCGTCTCGACCGTCTTCAAGATCACTGCCTCCTCGTCGCTGTCATCTCTGCTACGCTGGTGATGCTTGTAGTACGCATCCCGGCTTCGCCCTACCGCCCGGCAGAGTTGCCCGAGCCCGGCTTCGGTCTCACCTCGGCACTGCTCGACGGCGGCGACCCAAAAGCTTTTTTTAAGTCCACCTTGTACTTCTTCCCTGCCAGCTCGATGATCTTCTCGTGCACCAGCAGCTTCAGGTGGGCTTCCGCCAACGCCTTCTCCAGGGCGGCGATCTTCTCTTCTTCACTCTTCATCACGACCTCGACGATGTCACGCTTGGGTTGATACTTGCCGTACTCCTTCAGCCACAGTTGTACGCGACTCACCGTCGAATGCCCACGAGCCGCCGCTTCTCGCAGCGAGAGCTGACCACTCTCCAGCTCCTCTACGATCGCCCGTTTTACCTCCGGGCTCACCACCATTCGCGCTCGTTCCATCCCTACACTCCTTGTTCATAACTCACGGGGAGTGTAGACTCCGGCTAGGACGGGACACAACGTGAATTCTGCCTATAGGTTCCATCCTTAAGCTCCAAGTACAACCCAATCAAGGACTACTTGTGCTTGATCACGGTTCGCAGTTTCGCACTCACTTCACATTAAAATACGTAGCCTCCGGGTGGTGGACGACCAGCGCCGAAGTGGACTGCTCCGGTTCCAGTTGGAACTCTTCGCTGAGCGTAATTCCGATCCTCTCCGGCTGCAATAATTGGCAGAGCTTCACCTGGTCTTCCAGGTTGGGGCAGGCGGGGTAGCCGAAGCTGTAGCGGCAGCCGCGGTAGGCGAGTTTGAACAGCCGCGTGACGTCGGGGTCGTCGTCCTGGCCGATGCCCCAGTCGGCTCGCATCCGCTTGTGCCAGTACTCCGCCGTCGCCTCGGCAGCTTCGACCGACAGGCCATGGAGGTACATGTACTCGGTGTAGTTGTTCTGCTCGAAGAGCTTCCTCGCCCGCTCGGAAGCGTAGCTACCGACGGTCACGACGAAGAACCCAGCATGATCGATGGCCTTGCCCGCTTCGCGTGGGGCGACGTAGTCGGCCAGGCAGAGGTTGTCGCGGCCCACCTGGCGGGGGAAGTGGAAGCGGAGTTTTTCGGTCTTGTAGTCGTCCTCGAAGATGATGAGGTCATTACCTTCGCCAGCAGCCGGGAAGTAGCCGTAGACCGCCGTGGGCTGGAGGATGTTCTCGCGGATGCACTGCTTCTTCATGCGGTCAAAGAGCGGCAGGGCGACTTCCTGCATTTGTCGTTCGTACTCGGCGGGCTTGACGTTGTTCTTGCGGAACTGCCACTGGGTGCCAATGAGGGTGCGTTCGTTGATGAAGCGGAAGACCTCGGCAATATCGATGTTCTGGACGACCTTGGTGCCGAGGAACGGGGGCTTCGGGAGGTTCGGGGCGGGTTTCAGGGTACGTTGTGCTGGGGCTGCCTGAGCGCCTGCAGTTGCATCCCCCTCACCCCCGGCCCCTCTCCCCGGGGGGGAAAGGGGGGAAGGCGGGGCTACAGTAATAATTGGTTCGGCGTTGCGGGTCAGCGTAGCCGGCTTGTGGCCGCATAGTTCGTCCATCAGGTGCAGGCCGCTGAAGGCATCTTCACCATAGAACACGGGGCCGGTCTGATACGTTCTCCGCAGGTTGTCTTCGACGTAACGGCGTGTCAAAGCCGCGCCACCGCAGATCACCGGGATCTTGTAGCCGCGCTGCTGCATCAGTTCCAGGTTCTCTTTCATGATGACGGTGGACTTCACCAGCAGACCGCTCATGCCGATGGCCTGGGCCTTGGTCTTCTCCGCCTCTTCCAGGATGGCTTCGATCGGCATCTTGATGCCGAGGTTATAGACCTTGTAGCCGTTGTTGGTGAGGATGATGTCCACCAGGTTCTTGCCGATGTCGTGCACATCGCCCTTCACCGTGGCGAGCACGATCTTGCCCTTCTCGGATCCTTCCACCTTGGTCATGTACTGTTCGAGATGCTTGACTGCTGCCTTCATCACCTCAGCGGATTGCAGCACGAAGGGCAACTGCATCTGGCCGGAGCCGAACAGTTCACCGACGACCTTCATGCCATCGAGCAGGATGGTGTTGATGATGTCGAGCGGGGTATAGGTGCCGCGGGCCTTCTCCAGGTCATCAACCAGGGTATCGCGACGGCCCATGATGATGGCGTTCTTCAGCCGCTCTTCAACCGTGCTTCCGAGGTCCACTGTCTTCTTGGCCCCGGTCTTCTTCTCGCCACCGAATGACTGGTAGTGGGCAATGAGCTGTTGCAGCGGATCGCCTTCTTCACGCTGGTTGAGCAGCAGACGTTCAGCCAGCTTGCGGCCTTCGGGGTCAATCTCGTTCAGCGGCAGAATCTTGCTGGCATTAAGGATGGCTGCATCCATGCCGACATCGAGCGCGAGCTTGAGGAAGACGCTGTTCACCACCTGCCGCACATAAGGGTCGAGGCCGAAACTGATATTGGAGAGGCCCAGCCAGGTACCGGCTCCCGGGAGTTCAGCCTTGATGCGTTTGATGCTGTTGAGCGTTTCCACCGCAGCGTTGCGCAGTTCTTCTTGCCCGGTGGACACGGGCAGCGTCAGCGGATCGAAGTACAAATCAGTCGGCTCGACGCCATACTCGTTCACGCAGATGTCGTAGATACGCTTGGCGACATCGAACTTCCAGTCGCAGGTGGTGGCTTGCCCAGTCTCGTCGATGGTAAGAGCGACGAGGGCGGCCCCGTATTTCTTCGCCAGCGGGACGATGATGTCGAGCTTCTTGCGGCCTTCTTCCAGGTTGATGGAGTTGACGAACGGTTTGCCGGTGATGTACTTCAGCCCCTCGGCCATCACCTGCCATTCGGTGGAATCGATGACCATGGGCAGCCGCACGGCTTCGTTGAACCGCCGGAGCACCTTGTTCATATCCGCCACTTCGTCGCGGCCGGGATAGGCGACGCAGACATCAAGGAGATGGGCACCTTCGTCCTGCTGCTCCCGGGCCATGGCGGCCATGCCTTCGATGTCGTCGGCTTCGAGCAGCTTCTTGAACTTGCGAGAGCCGGTGGTGTTGGTGCGTTCGCCGACGATGAGCGGACCGGGGTTCTGCTTCAGCACCTGGGCCTGATACAGACTGGCCACGCTGGGTTCGTACGTGGGCGTCCGCTTCTTGGGTGACAGGCCCTTCACCGCCTGAGCGAGTTGGCGGATGTGTTCGTAGGTAGTGCCGCAGCATCCTCCGACGATGTTGACGCCGTAGTCGCTGACGAACTGCTTCAATGCACGGGCGAGTTCGGGGGGAGTGAGGGGGAAGTGGGCCCTGCCATCGACATTCTCGGGCAAGCCGGCGTTGGGCAGGCAGCTGATCTTCCGCCGACCGTAATCACTGAGATGGCGGATGTGGCTGACCATCAGGTCAGGGCCGGTCGCGCAGTTGATGCCGATGATGTCAATGGGCAGGGCTTCGAGCGTGACCATGGCTGAGCCGATATCCGACCCGGCCAACATGGTGCCCTGGCGTTCGATGGTCACTTGGGCCATGAGCGGCAGCTTCAGCCCGGCCCGTTGCATTTCTTCAACGCAGACGATAGAGACGGCTTTGAGGTTGAGAAGGTCGAACGCGGTTTCGACCAGCAACACATCAGCCCCGGCCTCAATCAGCGCCCGGGCCTGCAGGCGGTAGCCTTCGACCAGTTCATCGAAGGAGATGTGCCCCAGGGTGATGGACTTGGTGCCTGGCCCGATGGAACCGATGACGTAGCGAGGCTTGTCGGGTGTGCTGAAGGCGCTGCAGGCTTCACGGGCAATTTGCACAGCCTTGCGGTTGATCTCGTCCACATGGTCGGCCTTGCCAAACTCATTGAGAGCGATGCGGTTGGCCCCGAACGTGTTGGTCTCGACTGCATCGGCCCCGACTTCGAGGAACTGCTTGTGGATATCGTGAATCCACTCAGGGTGGGTGTAGAGCATCCACTCAGTGCAGTTGACGAGGTCCTTGCCGCCCCAATCGGCGTCGGTTGGTTCGTAACGGTGCAGATTCGTGCCCATCGCCCCATCAAAGACGAGAACACGGTGATCGAGAAGCTGAAGGAAGTCGGGCTTGGTCTTCAAGTGCTGATTCCTGAGTGCTGAGTCCTGAGAATGCGGTGGGGAGAAGCGTCAGGACAGCTTCAGTTAGGATAGCATTCGGAGGGATTAGGAGGAGAGTTGAGGGAGGAGTATGGGCACAAATTATGAGTGTACTGGAAGATTGCAACAACTGATCTCCGAAGGAACATACCGTTTAGCCGGTTATTTGTGTGAAGTGATACCAGTGATAAATAGTATGACCATCATTTCTTAAGAATGGAGTCCATGGAACGCAGGCAACTTCTGCCAAGCAATTGACACGTTTCTCAATTCGTTACAGAATTGCAATCACCGCGAATTTACCATCTTCCATGTAACTTAGCAGCATTGTAAGGTAGTATTGTTGCCTCTGGTTCTGTCGGACATTTTGAAATCGGTGATTCTCCTTGAGCAAATCACGTGGAATGTTCAATTCCGGTTCGTTCAAGAAGCTTGTCCAAAAGCTATCGACAAGCCGGACAGAGGCTATTGAGTTGAAGGAAGGCGCGATACTGAAGCCAGGCTACCGCTTGACACGGCGGTTGGGGGCAGGAGCATTTGGAGAAGTGTGGGAAGCAATTACGAATGACAATGGCAAAGTTGCCTTGAAGTTTATTCCAACCAGCAAGCAACCAGCCGACATGATCGCCAAAGAAGTCAGGCTGCTCACATTTCTGCGTCAATTGCAGCACCCGAATGTACTGCACATCAATGATGTAATGTGCATTCAGGACATGATCGTCATGGTCATGGAACTGGCGAATGGCAGCCTCCATGATCTTCATCAATTTGCTTTGAAGGATGCCAAACAGCATCTTTCGCCTACCCTGCTGTTGAATCTGCTGGGGCAAGCTGCAGCGGGGCTCGACTTTCTGGCCACGACGAAGTTGCCTAATACTCAACTCACCCAGACCGGATTTCAGCACTGCGATGTCAAGCCGAGTAATCTTCTACTGGTGGGGCGTACGCTGAAGGTCGCCGACTTCGGGCTGGCTGGGCATCAAGGGCTGCAGACATCCCATGGCAAATCGGGCACGCCGTACTTCATGCCACCGGAATTGTATACTTCCAATTCGACAGCCCGTACGGATCAGTTTTCGTTAGCAGTGACCTACTGTTATTTACGTTCGGGCCATTATCCCTATGCCTATGATCCGGATAAACCACCTGAAGGTGCACCCTACCTGGTACGATTCCTGCCTGGTGAACGAGAAGTGCTGGCCCGTGCATTGCAATTAAGCTGGATAGATCGCTTCTCGTCGTGCACAGAGTTCATCGAGAATCTAAGAGAAGTCCTTGGCAAATAAACCAGAAGCATAGACGAGAAACGCTGAACGAGCGAATCTTCTACTTGCTTCAAGTTTCTGACGTCTATTATGGAACGTTCACCACGAAGGCCGTGTGTCGTGCATTTGAGAACCCGTTGTTAAAGGGGGACGCCTCCGGCCTGGTTTTTGAATCCTACCTCGGGTAGGCGTACAAGCCCCAGACACGAGCGGGCGCCCCACAGGTACTCTTATCGGTTCGTCAAATAGCGTCACGCATCACGAGAACCGCAGAGACACGCTCCACGCACCTAGGATAGCAGCATCACAGCAAAAGGGGTAGTGCGGTTTGGAGATGAGCACATGTTTGTTATGCCATATCATGTCATGTCAATTCTCACCCTTGCCCCGACCGCTCAGACGTGAATGTGAATCGTTCCGTCAAACTGGTG
Organism: Gemmatales bacterium; assembly: GCA_046350055.1. Taxonomy (GTDB): domain Bacteria; phylum Planctomycetota; class Planctomycetia; order Gemmatales; family HRBIN36; genus JAEUIE01. Next base: position 4,482,412 of record JAXMBC010000001.1, read on the forward strand.
CTGGTTGCTGCATCGTCATGCAATGCAGCGTCCCCAGGCCCCACACCAAGTCGCCACAATAGACAGGTACGATTTCGCGACCCGGGAAACAGTGAGCCATTGTGTGCAAGGCGTGCCGGTCGGCGGAGTCGTTGAACACCGGCACGTAGACGGCATCATTGGCGATCAGAAAGTTCGCGTAGCTCGCAGGCAGACGCTGACCATCAAAGAGGATGGGTTCGGGCATGGGCAGCGTGATGACACTCAGCCGTTCGCCCTGTGCCGTAGTGGAGCCACGGAGAATCTCGACATTCTCACGCAGCATTTCGTGGTTCTCATCGCTGGTGTCGCTTTCGAAGGCGCAAACTACAGTCGTCGGGTTAACAAATCGCGCGAGATCATCGACGTGGCCATGGGTATCATCGCCGACGATTCCCTTATTGAGCCAGATGGTCTTGCGGATACCGAGGTACTCGGCGAAGGCTGCTTCGTAGTCAGCTTGCGTGAAACCGGGGTTACGGCACTGCACCTCACTGAGCAGGCATTCACGGCTGGTGAGCAGCGTGCCCTGCCCGTTTCCATCGATGCTGCCCCCTTCGAGAACGATACGTCGTCCATTCCGTTGTGGTAATTGCAGATTATCCCCAGCAACTTTTTGGCCGGTAGTGTCGTCGTTCTCCCAGTTGTCGTACTTGGCCCAGGCATTAAAGTGCCATTTCATGGCAATTGGTTTCGTGTTGCCTTGTACCCAGATAGGGCAGAAGTCTCGGGTCCAAACCCGATCTGTCATATAGTCGTGTAGCGTAAAGCGATCAGGAGCAACACCGAAGCGTTCCAAGATGCCCAGTGCTGCAGGACGGGTCATCGTCTGGGCGATGATGTTGACATGCTCCACCCGGCTGAGCTTACTTAGAAAGTCGCCATAGACCCAGGGAATGGGGCCGAAGCGGTCAGGCCAGTCTTCGATGTTGTGAGGCCAGGCGACCCAGATGCCGATGTGCGGCTCCCACTCCGCAGGCCAGCGAATGCTCATGATTCACCCCCGGCTCGCTGGGTGATACCGCCATAGGCGTCAATGCGACGATCACGCAGGAAGGGCCAGTGCTGGCGAGTTATCTCTCCTTTGTTCGGATCACATTCGACCACTATCACTTCTTCCTTGTCGCTACTGGCACGGTGGAGCAGCCGTCCGAAGGGATCGTAAACAAATGAGCCGCCCCAGAACTCGATACCACCTTGATACTTACCGCCTATTGGTTCCTGACTATTGGGGCCTGATTCGAAGCCAACTCGATTGACAGCTGCTACATAACACCCATTGGCAATCGCATGGCCCCGCTGAATGCCTTCCCAGGCGCCTTGCTGGGCTTCGCCGTACTCGGCCTTCTCCGCCGGATGCCAGCCGATGGCGGTGGGATAGACGAGTATCTCCGCCCCTTGCAGTGCGGTGAGGCGGGCCGCTTCGGGATACCACTGATCCCAGCAAACCAGAGTGCCAACTTTGGCGTACCGGGTCTGGAACGCTTTGAAGCCAAGGTCGCCTGGCGTGAAGTAGAACTTTTCCAGGTAGAGCGGATCATCAGGGATATGCATCTTTCGATACTTGCCAAGGTACTCGCCGCCGGCATCAGCCACGAAGGCGGTGTTGTGATAGATGCCCGATATTCGCCGTTCGAAGACCGAGCCTACGATTGCCATCTTTGTTTCTTTTGCCAGTTTGCATAACGCATCACTGGTTGGTCCGGGGACAGCTTCTGCCCAGTCGTAGTAACGATGCTCTTCGGTCTGGCAGAAGTAAGGACCAAGAAACAGTTCAGGCAGAACGGCGAGTTGCACCCCTTCCGCTGCTGCTTCACGTAACATCTCGGTAGCTCGCGAAAGGTTGTCTGTCGCGGAGCGGTTGCAACTCATTTGGATAAGACCAAGGCGGAAGGGTTTGGTCATGCCTTCTCCGATAAGTAATGCGCGATTTAATGTCTGACGCCCAGCAACTCCGGTTTGATTTTATACAGGAAGTCGACTAAAAGCGCGGTGAAGATGATTTCGATAATCAAGACGGGAATATGCCAGACGAATGCAATACTGGCAAGCAGGCTCAGGTCTTCGTCCTGAATCGAACCAAAACGCATCGTGAGGTAGTAAAGCACCAGCGTGCCCATCACGCCGACGAAAGCCAACCCGCCACCAATGATATATCTCTTCCATCGAGTGTTCAGCCCCATTGCACGACGTAACACGGCATACAGGAAGGCAACCAAAACCGCAGGCAGCCCTATGGTGGTGGAATTGACTCCCACTGCATACAAACCACCATGCGAGAGGAGTAGTGCCTGCAAGACCAGGGCTACTGTGACAGCTAGACCCGCGTGTCTGCCCAGCAAAATGCCGGCCATGGCATTCAGCAACAAATGCACCTTGGCTCCGGGAATAGGAGGATGAATCAGTGAGGCAACGAACAGAACTGCGGTCAAGACACCGGTGCGAGCGACATCTTTTTCTTCGAGGTGGAACCAGCCGAGCAGCAACAGGGGTACCATACAGACAAGACCAAGACCCAGAGTGATGGGCATCAGGCTTCCATCAGCGATATGGACTGCAAGCAGCATCACTTTGTCCCAGTTCCATGCATTTGCAGCAGACCGGCTCGCAGCTCTTTCAGGAACGCAGCCAGCTTGAGAGCATCCATTTCCTTGAGTTTTGAATAGAAAAGGTGGGCCTCATCTCCCTTGGGCTTGGACGTTATGTAGTCAATGGTGGGGGCCAGACCCTCGATACGGGTAATATTGAATTGCCCCTTGTTGCAGTAACAAATGATTTGCAGATGGTCGGCTTCCTTAGTCTTGATGCGGAGCCAGAAGGCTTTGCAATAGCTGGGCTTAATGTGGATAGCATCTCGGAGGTTGAAGTTGATCTCAGCATCGGGATCAATCTTGCCGATAATGGTCATCAATTGCTTTAGCAGTCCCTGCTCCCACTTGCACCCCTGCCCTGGCGGAAACCCTTTGACCGAGTGGTGCCATTGTTCACCATTCCTGGCCCATGGCATCAGGGCTTCAATGCCCTTTTCCATCTGATCGGTCACGCCAGCGAACGACCGTGCTGCCTCGGCGAGGAAGCGGCGGAAGGCGGGGGTGTCGATTTCCTCCTTCTTGTGCACGCTGATCACGACGTTCTGCCACGGACCTTTGGGGTTGCTGACAACTATACGCTGTTGCCCACTATGGGCGACCATGCCGGGAATCTTCAACAACGATGGCAGCTTCAGTGAGTTCTCCAGCGAGGCCTGCTGGAAGGCGTTCTTGGCAGTATGGAACTTGAGCCAGAGCAGATACTCCTCCGAGGTGCTGGCATGCAGGAACCAGCCACGACTCCTGATTTTGTGAGCAATCTCGACGGTGGTACGATGATTCCAGTTCACTTCGCCAAGTGCTGGACTTTCGAGTGACTGAATCTCCTCAATTGCATACTCCAATGCAGTTCCTTCCCACTTGCAGGCTCGGCCGGTCAAGCTGACACGGTCCACGCAGTGCCACTTGGGGCCATCTGCTTCCCAGGGCATGGCAATCGCCCCGGCATCCGTCTCGGCAAGAGTCAATGGCATCTCAACGGGTGTGACCACTTGCTGAACGCCCTGGTATCTTTCCCGTTCAGCGTATGGTCCAGCGTCGATGACCTCTTGCAGAATGGGCATGGTGACTGAGCCGTTTGGATGGGCGACCACCCACTCCGGTGTGCCTTCCGTGACGATTCTGCCGCCTGCTTCTCCAGCTTCAGGTCCAAGGTCCATCACCCAGTCTGCAGATTTGATAACATCGAGATTGTGTTCGACGACAATGACTGTATTGCCGAGATCGACCAGGCGGTGAAGCACTTCGAGAAGTTTGCGGATATCATCGAAGTGAAGGCCAGTCGTCGGTTCATCCAGCACGTAGAGCGTCTTACCTGTGTTGGGGCGACCTAGCTCAGCTGCCAGCTTTACCCGCTGGGCTTCGCCACCCGAGAGCGTCGGCGCAGCCTGACCGAGTTCGAGATAATCGAGACCTACATCAGCCAGTGTCTGCAAGAGTGCTTTGATTCGAGGAACATTAGTGAAGACTTCAAGTGCCTGCTTGATCCTCATCTTCAGCACTTCTGAAATGTTGAAGCCTTTGTAGCGGATTTCGAGAGTCTCAGGTGAGTAACGAGCACCATTGCAGACATCACATGTCACCCAGACGTCGGGGAGGAAGTGCATTTCGATCTTTTTCTGCCCCATTCCTACACATGCTTCACAACGGCCACCTGGTTGATTGAAGCTGAACCGTCTCGGTTGATAACCTCGTACTTTGGCATCTGGTACCTGGGCATACAGCTGACGTATCAGATCGAAGACGCCCGTGTAGGTGGCAGGATTGGAACTCGGGGCATTACCGATTGGAGACTGATCAACATTGATGATCTTGTCAATAAACTCGATGCCGGTAAGTTCGCGATATGCGCCAGCCTGTAACTGGGCACGATGCAGCTTGCGAGCCAGTGCCGGATAGAGGACATCCTGCATCAGCGAGCTTTTGCCCGATCCACTGGGTCCGGTAATGGCAATCAGACAACCTAGCGGAAAACGGGCATCGACATCCTTGAGATTGTGATGGAATACCCCCTGCAATCCCAGCCACTGGGTTTTGGGGGTTGTAATCGAGTCATCAGTGATGCTTGCCCGGCGATTGCTGGGAATAGGGATGGTCAATCGATTGGCGAGGTAGCCACCAGTGAGGGAGTCTTTCTGCTTGCTGACCCTTGCAGGTGAACCCTGGGCAGTAATGGTACCGCCATCCATGCCAGCTCCCGGGCCGAAGTCGCACAGGTAGTCTGCCTTCTTGATGACTTCGCGATCATGCTCAACCAGGATCAGTGTGTTGCCGAGGTTTTTCAGCTTTTCCAGTGCGACGATGAGCCGACGATTATCACGTGGGTGCAGACCAATGGTAGGCTCATCGAGCACATATAGTACACCCGTCAGCCCGCTGCCAATCTGACTGGCAAGCCTGATACGCTGGGCTTCCCCACCGCTGAGGGTGGGGGCTGAACGGTAGAGTGTCAAATAGTCGAGACCAACATCGACCAGGAATTGAAGCCGACTCGTAATCTCTCGCAACAGGTCACCACTGATCTTCTTTTCACTGGGACTCATTTTCAAAGTCTTGAAGAACTCCAGTGCTTCGAAAAGCGACAACTGCCCCAGTTGACCGATGGTCTTGCCCTGGAATCTTGATGCAGCTGCATCGTCACGAAGTCTTGCCCCATGACAGGACCTGCAATCAGATTGAGTCAGTTGATCGGACAGGCGTTGGCGCAGAACGTAGCTCACACGGCTGGCTTCATCAATGGCAGGGTAGATGCCCTTGTACTGCACCTTGATGGGAGGCTGGCCTTCGATGGGGCTGGGGACCTTAAACCATTCTCCATCGTTACCGTGCTGGACAATACGCTTAGCCGTATTACTCAGCTCATTGAACTCGGTATCGAGGGGAAAGTTACCCGATTCGCCGAGCGCTTCAAGAATGGGAACCAGCCCCGGTAAGCTGACAGTAGGCCAGAGGGCCAACGAGCCATCGCGGAGTGTTGCTTGTGGATCACGGAAGAGTGAGGTGTAACTGGTACCCTGACGGATTCCCAGTCCTTCACAGGTGGTGCACCAGCCAAGTGGACTGTTGAACGAAAAGTGATGTGGGGCAAGCGGTTCAAAGCTTCGATTGCACTTCGTACAGGCAAGGTGCTGGCTGTATCGCTCGACCTTCCACTTCTTTTCCGGAACACCATCCTGCACGTGGGCAACGAGCATTACACCCTTACCGAAGCTGAGGGCCGACTCGACACCTTCTGCGAGGCGGCTGCGCTGACTGGCCCGCACGATAGCACGATCAATTACCACTTCCACTTCGTGCTTGCGCTTGTTGTCAATCTCCGGTACCTGGTCAATGTCATATGTAGTGCCATTGACCCGCACACGCACGAAGCCGCTGCGACGGACTTCATCCCATAAGGTAGAGTAGTCTTCCTGGCCTTTTCGATCGAGCGGAGAGAGCAGATATAGCTTGGTGCCTTCGGGTAAGGTCATCATCTGTTCGATGATTTCGTCAGCTGACTGTGTGCCTACGGGAATCTGGCACCGCGGACAATGAGGCTGGCCGAGGCGGGCGTAGAGGACACGCAGGTAATCGTGAATCTCGGTGACAGTTCCGACTGTCGAACGAGGGCTTTTGCTGGCTGTTTTCTGTTCGATGCAGATGGCAGGTGACAAGCCATCGACGTGTTCAACCTTGGGTTTCTGCAACTGTCCGAGGAACTGACGGGCATAACTGGACAGGGACTCGACATACCGCCGCTGACCTTCGGTGTAAATGGTATCAATAGCCAGCGTGCTCTTGCCCGATCCGCTGGGGCCACAGAACACCGTCATTGCTTCACGTGGTACGTTGACATCAATGTGCTTGAGGTTGTTTTGGGCAGCTCCGCGGATGGCAATCTCTGTCAACTGCGGGATGCGAATGACCTGTTTTGGTTTGCCATTCTTGATCTTCCTTGCTGTAAGGAGATGGTCCTTTGCAAGGATGGGTTTGAGAGAAATACCAGTGTGTGATCTGGCATTCTTGACTATGTCCTCGGGCGTGCCGACTGCGACAACCTCTCCCCCCGCCGCTCCACCTTCAGGACCAAGGTCGATGATCCAATCTGCTGTCTTGATCACATCAAGGTTGTGTTCGATGACGACGACGGTATTTCCATCGCTGGCAAACTGCTGCAGGACCTGGAGCAGCTTCTGGATGTCATCGAAATGCAAACCGGTGGTTGGCTCATCCAGGATGTAGAGTGTGTGCCCAGTGCTTTTGTGTACCAATTCTTTCGCAAGTTTGATCCGCTGGGCTTCGCCACCACTTAAAGTTGGTGAAGGCTGACCTAGTTTGATGTAATCCAGCCCCACATCGTGCAGAGTCTGCAGCATGCGGGCAATGCGGGGGATTTCCGAGAAATGCTGCAGTGCTTGCTGCACATCCATTTCCAGGATATCGTGAATGCTCTTGTCTTTGAACTTTACCTGCAGAGTTTCGCGATTAAACCGCCTGCCTTCACACACAGTGCAAGGTACCCACACATCTGCCAGAAAGTCCATTTCCAGTTTTGTAGAACCATTGCCCGTACAGGCTTCACAGCGGCCACCTGGGACATTAAAACTGAACCGGCCAGCTTTATAGCCGCGAATCTTCGATTGATTCATGGCGACGAACAGCTTACGAATTTCGTCGAATACCTTGATATAGGTACCAGGATTGGAACGTGGTGTGCGACCTATCGGCGATTGGTCTATGGCAATCACCTTGTCGATATTCTCAAGGCCTTTGATCTTGTCGTGTTCACCGGCAGCGAAAGTAGTTTCCTCTCCTTCTTCCTCTTCTTCCTTCACTTCCTTGTAATTCGTCCTCGATTTGAGCTGCTGTTTTGCAGCCACGAGCAGGATATCGTTGATAAGTGAACTTTTGCCAGAGCCACTGACACCAGTGACACAGATAAAGGTGCCAAGAGGAAACTCGACATCTATATCCTTCAAGTTGTTGTGACGTGCACCGGTAATCTTGATCTTCTGTTTTCCCGGCTTGCGTCGTTCTTTCGGTACTTCAATCTCGAGCCGGCCACTGAGATAGCCACCGGTGACACTGCGTTCGTTTTGAAGTAAGTCCTTCAGCGTGCCTTGAGAGACTACTTCTCCGCCTCGCACGCCGGGGCCGGGGCCGAAGTCAACTATGTAGTCTGCTGCACGCATGGTTTCGTCATCGTGCTCGACAACAATAACGGTATTTCCCATGTCACGCAGTCGCTGCAGGCTGTTAAGCAGCATCGTGTTATCACGAGGGTGAAGGCCGATGCTCGGTTCATCAAGAATGTAAAGTACGCCAACCAGGCCACAGCCAATCTGACTCGCCAGGCGGATGCGTTGTGCTTCACCACCACTCAGCGTGGGAGCGGTACGATCCAGACTGAGGTAGTGCAGGCCGACATCAACGAGGAACTGCAGACGGGTGCGAATCTCTTTCAGCGCTTCTTCAGCAATCACAGTCTGTGTGATGTCAAGTGATCGTTCGAGTTCGCCGCCCTTGCTGAACCATTTCACCAGATCGCCGATGGGCAGGTTACCTGCTTCAATGATAGTCTTCTCTGCCACCCGCACCGCTGCTGCCTGGGGGTTCAACCGCATTCCATGACAACTGGGGCAAGTCATGGTCCGCATGTACTTTTCGAGCTGCATCTTTCGCGGACCCGCTGCAACCTTTTTGTAACTGGCCATCAGATCGGGAATGATGCCTTCCCATGTTTCAGCGTGCCTCCAGATGAAACCGCCACGTGCCTTCCAGTCACAGATGATCTTGTCGGGCGTGCCATGCAGAATCCAGTCTTTTTCCTGCCGCGTTAGCTTCTTCCAGGGCGCTTTGAGATCGATGTTCTTACTTGTACCGAGTCCAGTGAAAATATGCTTCCGCCAGCGGCCCATGCTCGTCATCGGCCCGATCATGGCGATGGCTCCCTTGTAGAAGCTCTTCTCCGGATCGGGTACCAGCAACTCCTCGTCAAAGTCAATTTTGTTGCCCAACCCATCACACGACAGGCACATGCCGATGGGACTATTAAAACTGAAAAGTTGAGGGGATGGTGGCTCGTAACTGCTGCCACACTGGGTACAGGCGTAGCGAGCAGAAAAGGTATGGGAGGTCCACTCTTCCTTCTTTCCTTCTCCCTTTTTTTGTTCTGCCAGAAGAAGCAGATTCCCTTCCCCCAGCTTTAACGCCTGCTCTACAGCTTCCAACAATCTCGTTCGACTCTTTTCCTCAATCGTCAGGCGATCAATGATGATCTCAATATTGTGCTTCATCTGTCGGTCGAGTTTCAACTCATCAGTCAGGTTGATGATGTCGCCATCGACGCGGGCACGAACGTAGCCTTGTTTGAGCAGGTCTTTGAAGAAATCCTTGAATTCGCCTTTCTGCCCTCGAACCACTGGTGCCAGCACCTGGGCTCGGTTGCCTGGCATCGTGGCCAACAGGCGACCGACGATTTGTTCCCGTGTCTGAGCAGCGATGGGAACGTTGCACTTCGGGCAGTAGCCTTGGCCGATTCGAGCGTAAAGAACACGGAGAAAATCGTGAATCTCGGTGATGGTGCCTACTGTCGAACGGGGGTTCTGTGCTGCAGCTTTCTGCTGGATACTGATGGAGGGGGACAGACCGGAAAGGAAATCAACATCGGGCTTGGGCAACTGGCCGAGGAACTGCCTGGCATAGCTGGAGAGTGATTCAATATACCGTCGCTGTCCCTCGGCAAAGAGGGTATCGAAGGCGAGGCTGCTTTTGCCCGACCCGCTGACTCCGCTGAAGACAATGAGTTGATTGCGTGGCAGGGTCAGGTCCACGGAGCGCAGATTATGCTCCCTCGCCCCTCGTACGATAATTGCCGCATCGCTCATTCGTTTGGTTACCTGGACCAGAAGAGTTAGCTTGGCAACCGGGGGTGAAGGTGACAAGTGAACGAAGTGTGTTATTTAGTCCAGTCTTTACAATAAGCTTGGAGCACGTCAATCAGCTAAGTATCACTTGCGCAAGTACCCCATCAGATCCGCCACCTCTTGTTCGCTCAGCTTGTCCAGCAGTCCGGCTGGCATGAGGGACTTGCTGGTCGTTCGCTGCGCACCTAGTTCACTGCCCGGAATGCGGACACTCGTACTGGCGCTGGTTTGCAGGATCACGCCATCCACGGCTTCGTAAATCACCAGCCCGACGTGGGTCTGTCCGCTCCTGGTGACAAACACTGACGTGCGATAGCGAGGCGACACGTCCTTGCTCGGTTCCAGGATGGCGGTAAGCAGATCATCGCGAGAAAAGCGTTTGCCCACGCCGGCCAGGTCCGGCCCCAGAGCCGTGGAGCCGGCGTGGCAACTGGCGCAGTGTTTGGTGAACAGCTTCTCGCCCACCTCGAGTCGAGGCGTCTCCCAAGGCACCTGGGGGTGAGCCTTCAGCCAAGCTTCGCGCGAGATGCCATCGCTGCTCAGCAGGTGCTGCCGCAGTGAGGGGAACTGGGCCAGAGCGTGCTGGTCCATCGCATCGGGAGTAAATCTCAGCCCCGTCCCGGGCACATGACTGCTGATCCGCTGGCTGATCTGTTCCGCCAGCATCGGCGTGATCGGATGCCATTGGCGATAGGCTGCCAGTAGTGCGGCTAGCTCTTCCAGTTGAACGGCGTCTTGAGGCGATGGCAACTTCGCTAGTGAAGACAGCGCCAGCTTGACACCTTCCTGGCTGAAGCCACGCAAGGCATCGTGCAAGATACCCCGATCCTGCTCGGTTGCGGTTTTGGTAATGATCGGCAGCAGGGCATCACGCAGAGTGAATTCGTCCCACTTCTGCCTGGCCAGCGTGTCGAGGGCGGGGTGATTCACTGATTGCAGTACCGTAGCCAGCCGAGGTGTCCATTCCAGGTCGCGTTCACGTTGCACCTTACGCCAATAGACCTCCGCCAGCGCGGCCTGGTTGAGGCGACGGTCAGTGAGGAACTCCAGATGTTGGAGGTTTCCCAGGTCTGGATGTTTGACGAGAGCCGTCGCCAGTTCCGGGTCATGGTCAATCATCGCCCGCACCGCCTCGGCGATACGTAGAGGCCAGTGACGCTCCCGCTGCAACTTCTGCTTGGCGTACTTGTCATCGAGCTGAAGCAGTGCGGAGGCAATGGCCTGCCGCTTCTCTGCTGTCGGCGGGACTTTCAGGCAGGCGATGACAAAGAGCAGGTGGGTATCGTCTGCCACATTGCTCGTGGTAGTGATCCGGGAAAGTAGCGAAAGTGATGTCGCAGGGCTATCGTCTTGAAGCAGTGCCAGGGTGCGAGTGATCTCACGATTAAGAACTGCATGTTTCTCGTTGAGGCGTTGACGAAGATGATGAAGCACGACGTCTCGCTGTTTGTCAGTAAGTGTGGATTGCTTCCAGCGGTAGCCTTCCTGAAAGCTGTACTCGGGTGATTGCGGTGCAAAGGGGCTGATCTCAGCCTGTAGCTTAGTCAACCTGCGAACCTGCTCCTCATCCGTGGGAGCTTGCAGGAAGTCCTTGTAGCAAGCTTCAATGCCCTGTATTACGCCATCATTACCCTTGTGTAATGTGCGGCTCTTCTCACTCTGCAGCACGGGCTGCAACTTGCCACTCGGTCGGGCCGCATGCCCCGCCTCGTGTCGAATGCGATACACTGCCCCGCGTGTCCCCCTACCTCCTGAGGAAACATACACATCGCCCGTCACGGGGTGGATTGCAATCGATGTCGGTGCGAATCCATGCCCCGCTTTGGTCGAGAGGAAGACCGACTTCTGGCCGACCGTATCGACCAGGTGAATCACCCCGAAAGTCCAATCGAGGAGTAGAAAGCGGCCCAGGTACTCCGCAGGGAACTGCTCATGCCGATAGCACACCACCCCCGTCGGTGAACCGCGGCCCAGATCGGCTACCGGCGGCACGCAGCTCCCGTGGTAGCTTGGCATCCGCCATGACTGGCCATACTGAGGCGTACGCCAGCCGTAGTGGCCACCGAGGTCGAGCCGCAGGAACCGGCAGCCTTCGTACCAGGGCAAGCCCAGGCAGCGTTCGTTGTCGGAATCGAAGGTGTAGAGTTCGCCACGCAGGCTCCAGTCGAAGCTGTAGGCGTTTCGCAAGCCGTCGCACACCACGGCTTCGATCGCAAACTGGTCGTTGAGCCGCAGCACGCCGCCGGCGATGGGCGACTTGCCAAACCGGGTGCCAACCATGCGGTCGATGCGGGTCGAGTTGCCACAGAGCCAGTAGAGCTTGCCATCAGGGCCGCGGCTGATGGCGTGGGCATCGTGCTCGCCCCCCGTCTTGGCCGCCAGCAGTAGTTGCGATTCCTTCGTGAAGTCGTTCGGCTTCCACGGAATTCGCCGCAGCCCGCCATCGCCCACAAAGTAGAGCGTTTCCCCTTCGATGAGCAACCCCATCGCCCCGTCCTTGGGATGATCGCTCAGCAATACCGCCCGGTCGAAGTTGCCATCGCCATTGTCATCGACCAGCCGCTTGAGGTAGCCGCGGCCACTGACAACCAGATCCCCCGCCGGGCTGAAGGTGAGGCAGTAGATGTCGTTCGCCAACTCCGGCCCCGCCACCTCGCGGATGGTGAAGCCAGCGGGGAGAGTGAAGTCCTCGGCGTGGAGCGGCGATATCGTAAGGAATAACACCAACACTGAGAGCCGCGCACGAAGTAAGCAGCGGGGGCTGGAAGTGAAAGGTCGTAGTTGGGTTGGTTGCATGTTGGTTCAAGATGTCGAAGAGGATTGCAGTGGCGCTGAGCCGCCACCGCTTACTTCGTGCGCGGCTCCGGTTGCCTACCGAATGCAATACAACTTGCTCGCCGTGCGGATGAGCAGGCTCTTATCCGTGATCGCTGGGGTGGCCATGCAGAGTTCATCCAGCTTGTTGATGCCCACCTGCTTGAACTCCTTGCCAGCTTCGATGACGAAGCAGTCGCCATCCTCGTTCAGGCAGAAGACCTTGCCGTCGTAGGCCCAGGGGCTACTGGTGAAACCACTACTCTTGCCTTTGAAGCGGGTCTTGGCGATCACTTCCTTGCCGGTCCTGGCATCGAAGGCGGCCAGGAAGCCCTGGTCGTAAAGCACATAGCACAGCCCGCGGTAGACCAGCGGCGTGGGCATATACGGCCCGGCTTTCCGCTGCACCCACAGTACATAGGGGTTGTCGGGTGTGTCGCCTGCGAACGAGATATCGCCCTTGGCACCGGGCTTAATGGCATACACCGGGCGGGCCTTCTGATCCATCACATAACCGGAACTGACGTAGAGCAAACCGTTAGCTACGAACGGCGTGGGCACGGTGATGCTTGACATGCCGCCGAGTTCCCAAAGCAGCTTGCCATCTAAATCGTAGGAGCGAATTTTGTTCTTGCCGGCGGTGATAATCTCGGTGCGCTGGTCGTTCACCCAGACAAATGGGGTGGCCCAGTTGCTCTTCTCGTCCCGCTTCTCTTTCCAAAGCTGGCTGCCGGTCATGCCATCAAGGCAGACTATGTAGGAATCCTTGTCGTTGTCGTACACGAAGTAAAGGCGACCGTTGTGAGCGGTGGGCGAAGCTGCAGGCCCCCAGCTCATCATGGTGGGCTGACTGGGGATGGGCTGCTTCCAGAGTTGGTTGCCGTCGTGATCGTAAGTGTAGAGGCCCAGGTTGCCGAAGCAGACGTAGAGATGATTCTGATCAACGACAGGCGTTTCGGAGGCATAGCTGTTCTTGACATGTTTGCCGCGGTCGACCTTGCCGGTGTGGGCGACCTTCTCCCAGAGAATCTTGCCGGTTGCTTCATCGAGACAGTAGACGATCCAGCGGTAGGTCTCTTCGGGGGGCTTGCTCTTCTCGCCGCCGAAGTAGAGCCCCTTCTTGGCATCGGCGACGGCTTCGGGTTTGCCTTCGCGGACCACGCTGGTGAGGAATATCTTTCCCTTCCATGTGACTGGCGATGACCAGGCCAGGCCGGGGATGTCGGTGGCCCAGGCGACGTTCTTGGTGGTGGACCACTCGGTGGGGAGTTTGACATCATCACGCACGCCACCCTTGGAACCACCGTGGAACTCGGTCCAGTCGTCGGGTGGGAGTATGCAGAGCAGCAGGGGGAGGAGGTAGAGCATGATAAGGGTTCCGTGAAGTGATGTTCTGTTGTCGGGTGCTTTGCCTAACTCACGCTTTGGGCTAGTGTGTAGACATTCTATGTTTCAGTCTACCGGCAGCCTCGCGGGCCTCACGGCCCAGAGCATCTTGCCGGTCAGCAAGCAGTTGCAATTGCTTGAGAGACTCGGCGGTCCCCATCAATTCCAGCGATTCAATCGCACGGACGAAGAGCAGCGGGTTGTCGCTAAGCCCATTCGTTTCCCGGGCCTTCTCCACAATCTGCTCCAGTCTGCGTTTCACCTCAGCAGGCGGATTCTTTTCCAGTGCCTGCTGCAAATGGGGCCGGGCGGTGGCGGCGTGCTTCATCAACTGCTCCGTGGCTGCCTGCCGTGTGGCATACAAAGGAGCATTGAGTTGTTTCAGCCACTGAGTGATCTGTTCGGGTTTGATCTGCGTCACACACTCCAGCAACTTTTTGCCGAGCCACTCAGCAGCCTGCGGCTGGCGGCCCCAAAGATGTACGGTAGTGAACGCTCGACTGGCATCATCCTGTCCCAAATCCTGCCAGTGTTTCAGGCACTGCGTCTCGTCCCACGCCGTGGCGGAGCCGGGCAGGTGCTTCGCCATGTCCCATACCAGCATAGTGGTGTCGTTGCTCGTGGTCAGCATCTGTTTACCATCGTGAGTGAAATGGCACGACTGTACCATCCCGCGATGGCCGCTGAGCACGAGCGGCTCCTTGGTGACGCCCAGTTTCCACACCGCGGTGGCATGCTGTTCCGGTTCATTGCCACTCACTCCAAGGGCGAGCCAGTGTCCATCAGGGCTGATGCGGGCATTGTTGCCCACGTACTGATAGGGCGGAGGTAATTCCGCGAGGTAACGGGGCTTGCCGCTGGCCGCTTCAATCACCGAAACCCCTGCCCCGCGGCCTCGGCTGGCAATCACCAACAGGTTTCGGCCATCGTGTGAAAGCGAAAAGTTCTGCTGCGTTGTCGCTAGCCTGGTATCGCTGGAGAGCAATTTGCCCGTGGCGGCCTCCATGACCCGCAGCACCACCTGCTCCTCTTCGGGCAAGTAGTGCATGTTGGCCAGACGGGTGCCATCGTGGCTCAGCGTGGTGCGGAGCGGATCGGTGGCATGTAGTTCATACTGATTGACCCGCTGCCCCGTGGCGACATCAAACAGGTGAACGGTGCGGAGATCAGTGGCAATGAGTTGTTTGCCATCCTGGGTAAATTCAAGGTCATAGCAAGGCTTGTTGAAGGCAGCGATGGTGCGTTCCAGCTTGCCCGTCTGCACGTTGACGAGATTCAGTTGCCCATCGGTCGTGCCTAGCGCGAGTTGCGCGCCATCCAGTGACTGTGCAAAGCAAAGGAGGGTGCCTTCCTTGAGTCCGAGATCGTGTGTCTGCGCGACGCTGCCCCGGTCGTTCCAGAGACGTAGCTGGCTGTCGTTCTCCATTCCCAGTGTGGCCCACTGCTTCCGAGCCTTGAGATAGAAGGGGAAGACACTGTTGTTGGCGTAGCCATCAAAGCGGGGAGGCTCGTTTGATGACAACGAGAAGAGTCGAAGCTGCGACTGATTGGTGCCCCGCCGGCCGAGCGAGCCGAGTATGAGGCGATCAGTGCCTGTGGTAGTGGCTTGGGCCAGCAGTGGCCCGGCGACCCAGCCGCGCGGGATGGCATGTACCTTCTCCGACTTGGTGGCCAGGTTCCATGCCACTACCTGATCGGGCACTCGACTGATGTAGAGCGACTGGCCATCGCGACTCCAGCAGAGGGCGGCTGTTCGCGTGCGATAGGGTAGCGTCATCTGCAATTCGCCCGTAGTCACATTCCAGATCATTGGCGCCAGTTCCTGATCCATGGTCGCCAGACGCTGGCCATCGGGCGAGAAAACCAGGTGCACCACGAAGTACGTGTGCTTGAGGCGACGGATTTCCTTCCCATCATCGATATTCCAAAGGATGACCTGATTTCCTTCAGTACCGGCGGCAAGAGTCTTGCCATCAGGGCTGACGGCGATGCAGGTGAGCTGGGATGCATCCTGAAAGATGCGAATTTCGCTTGCTGTAGCTATCTCGATGAGTCGGATCACCCGGTCGGAGTAGTTTTTCATCAGAACATGTTTGCCGGTCGAAGTGAAAGCCAGGAACGGCGCGTCCATCATGGTGGAGGTGGCATCGTCTTTCTGAGGCAGCATGACCTCCTGCTTCGTCTGCCCACCCCGCAAGTCCCACACACCAAGCACACCCTGACTGAATGCCCCGAGGGCGGCTAGTTGGTTGCCATCGGTGCTGAACGCCACGGCGGTGGGAATGACCGCCCGGTTGTTCTGCATCATGGTGAGGGCGAACTTCTGCCGACCTGTGGCAGCATCCCACACGCGCACACTGCGACCTCCCCCTGTGGCAATTAAGCGACTATCCTGGGTGATAGCTTGGCAAGTGATTGGAGCATCGTGACGGAATCGTAAGCTGCCAAGTCGTGCCAAGGCGCCGGATGGCAAGGCATCGCCTTGGGCATCGAAGCCAATACTCCCCTGCCCTTGCCCGGCCAGGCTGATGACGAAGAGCAACAGCAGGGGCATCAGCCACTTCACACAGTTACTCCTGCAGGGTTGAAGGTGGCAGGTGGCGTAGCAGGTCATCCTCATGCCCACCCAGGTGACAGCCGTGGAACAGTACAGCCAGGATGAGGGCCAACAGCCAGAGCAGTATGCGGTGCTCTGTTGCATGTCGAGGAGGCCTTCGGACGGAGGAGTTGCGTGATCGGCTGACGACCGGGCATAGTGCTACTGTTTCAAGCATCACTTCTTCGCCTTCAAATGCTGGTCGAAGAAGTTCGTCGTTTCGCTTAGCGTCTTTTCCAGCTTTTCACCCATCCAGCCGTGGCCATCGCCATCCATCGTTACCAGTTTGTGGATCCGCTTCTGTTCTTCCAAAGCCTGGTGCAGCTTGGTGGCATGAATATAGGGAACAACATTGTCCTTCGTGCCATGAAACGTCAATATGGGAGGTATCGTTCGGTCCTTTTGAACATAAGCCAGGGGTGAAGCCTTTTTGGCGAGATCCATTTTGTCACTGACTTTGCCGCCCAGGAAATCAACCAGCAGTGGCTCTACCGCGGGTTCCCAATCGCCTCGCGTCAGGTCGGAGGGGCCAAAGAGATTGACCACAGCCTGTACAGTACTGGGCTGTTGTGCAAAGTCCGGCTTCAGGTCACCAGTTCCTTCGAGACTGTCATCTTTCTGTGTGACGCCTAACATCAGCACCAGATGCCCACCTGCAGAACCACCGATGGCCCCGATGCGATTGGGATCAATGTGGTATTTTTCCGCATTGCCCCGGAGCCAGCGCACTGCGCACTTGCAGTCCTCGACTTGACAGGGAAAGCGTGCGCCGCTGGGGGTAAGTCGATACTGAATGCTTGCACTCACATAACCTTGTCTGGCCAGGCGAAGCATGATCATGTTCATGATGCCATCCTTGTAGCTTCCCCCTTTCCAGCCGCCACCATGGATGACAACAACTGCTGGGAACGGGCCTTTTCCGGCAGGCAGCGCCAGGTTCATGTGCAAGTCGGTGGTACCGCCTTTGCCGAAGACAATGTCTTTTTCGACCTTGGGTTGTTCGTTATTTGTCGTGTCTTGAGCGAAGAGAGGGCTGGTTGCGAAGAGGAGTAGCAGAAGCAAGCGACGCATGACATCTCCAGGAAGGTTGAACCAATGATAACAGAGGGTGAAGGGATTGCAACGTAGCGCGTGAGGTCAAATCTGCCGAGCTAGAAATGGTTGGTATGGCGATACACTCGCAGGAGAACGTCACCATTCAACTGCTCCACTTCCGTCCGACCCAGCTGCATGGCATCTTTGAGAACAGAAACTCCATGCCCTGCAACCGGTCCAGGTGCCTCAGCGCTTCCAATGATATTGGGAGCAACAAAAACCCATGCTTCATCGACAATTCCTGCATCAAATGCAGCACCGAGCACCTGTGCTCCTCCTTCTATGAGGACATTAGTCATTTTTCGCTTTCCCAGAACATCCATTAATTGCTGAAGCACGCTTCTCCGTGATCCTTGCAAACATATCAGCTCACAGCCAGCACTCAGATAGTCGAGAGGAGATGTATCGTCGGGCAGCGTTTCTGCATCTATGTTCGGGTCAATATGTCGCTGATGAACGAGTAGAGTGGGATACTCTTTTGCACTGCTCACAAGATGCGACGTGACAGGAATTCTGAGTCTGTTGTCTAGCACGATCCGTGTCGCAGTGCGTGGCCCTGGTGGTCTGGCGGTCAGCAATGGGTCATCTGCCAATACCGTGCCGATGCCAACGATGATTCCATCTACCCTGCCCCGTAGTTCATGCACCTTAGCCCTGCTGACTTCGTTGCTGATCCACTTGGAGTCTCCGGTTGCTGTGGCAATGCGGCCATCCAGCGTCATAGCCCACTTGGCGATCACATATGGCTTCCCCGATTTGATCAGCTTGTAAAACGGTGCATTGAGTTGTTCCGCCTCCCCACGTTTGCAACCAATAGTGACTTCTATGCCTGCTGTGCGCAAGGCATTTAATCCCTTGCCCGCCACCAGTGGATTGGGATCGGGCCCAGCAACAATAACAGAACGGATGCCTGCAGCGATCACTGCTTCGGTGCAAGGCGGCGTCTTACCCTGGTGGCAACACGGTTCGAGGGTGACAACAAGAGTTGCACCGCGTGCTTTGTCACCCGCTTGCCGCAGAGCATTTACTTCGGCGTGCGGGCCGCCATATTTCTGGTGATATCCTTCTCCAACAATCTGTTCATCACGAACGACAACCGCACCTACCATGGGATTTGGTTCAACATACCCCTGGCCACGTCTGGCCAGTTCGAGCGCCCGCATCATACAGGCATCTGTTTCGTGTTCTGTCATGTTGGCTTGCCTAGTTGGAGAAGTATTTTCCCCTGGCGGCCTGGAGTTTCGGCGGCAGCAATGGCATCCAGGTACTTTTCCAGGGGAAAGACCTCAGATACATCTGTCGTCAGTACATGCTCCTGCATGAGTTTGCCAATCTGTTTGAGAAGGTTAAGCATCTGGAACTTGCTGTGCCGGGCGCTCCACTGCTGCAATGCAAAGCCAGCAATGCTGGCTCCGGTACTGATAAGGTGGCGATTGGTGAATTCTGACGTGGACCAGTCCAAGGACCCATACACCAGTAGCCTGCCTCCCATGCCCAGACAATTCACTACCTGACTCACCGTCGAACCACCGACGGCATCAATGGCATACTTCACTCCTTCGCCTTTGGTCAAATCCTTGACACGTTGTTGCAGATCTTCCTGTGATGTGTTGATTATTGCATCAGCACCTAACTTTTTGATGACTTCTGCAGTCTCACTCCGTCTGACGACATTGATCGTCTTGAACCCGAACCGCTTACCCAGTTTGATGACCATCTTGCCTAACGAGGATCCAGCAGCAGTTTGCAACAACCAGGCGCCTTCAGGTACCTGCAGTTCCATACGTGTCATGATGAGGGCGGTAGCAGGATTGACGAAGTAACCTGCTGCATCTTGATCGGAAACCCCCACAGGAACAGGAAATAGTCGCAACGCTGGTACGACAACCTGCTCCTGCCAGTTGCCGGAATGCTGATTGAGCACAACTACCTTGCGACCCGGTTTAATCCCCATGACGGTTTTGGCGATCAGGCTGTTCACTTCTTCAACGATGCCGACTCCTTCAAAACCAGGTACTGCCGGGTAACTGGCTGATTTGCCATACAAGCCTTTCACACGCAGTAGATCGCTGGGGTTGATGGGAGAATACAGCATCCGCACGCGAGCCTGACCAGACTTCACAGGAGGCACTGAAGCTTCCTGTACTCTCAGAACATCCCTGGGTTCACCGTGATCCGTAAACTGTAATGCGCGCATGTTCTTCCTCAATCAGCAAGCCAATAGTCCACTATCATCTAGAATAAGCCTTGGCTGACTCTGAGCCATCACAATCTTTCAGGAGTTCACGACATGACACGGATGATTTGTAATCTTGCTATCGCAGCAACTTTATGCGCTATAACGTGGGCCGGAATTCCTGCTCAAGATGAGAAAAAGCCTGAACCCAGGAAGAATCTCATGACACAGAAGCTGGAACATGCCCAGAAGGTTCTGGCAGCAGTTGCTCAGAATGACTATGCACAAGTGGAAAAGAATGCTGAAGAGTTGATCCGAATCAGCAAGGATCTGGCCTGGAAACACATTCGTTCGGAGCGTTATGAGGAACTGAGCAGGGAATACCGTCGTGAACTGGAAGGCCTGATCAAAGCCGCTAAGTTCAAGAACAACGAGGCGATGTCGCTTGGTTATGTGAAAACATCACTGGCGTGTTTCAATTGCCACAACCATGTGCGCGAAGTAAAGATCGCGGACAACAAATAGCCCCAGCTGTTACTTACTTTTCTCTATCCAGGAGCTCTATGCTTACCTTATTCCTCGCACCATTGCTTTGCCTCGCTGCTGATGCAGTGGAACTTGGCAATCTTAAATCCACGCCTCCTGCCGAATGGAAGGAATCTCGTCCTGCCAATCAGATGCAGGTCAAGAACTTTACTCTTCCTAAAGTAGGTGACGAAGATCCACCCTCACTGATCATTTACCAGTTTGCTGGCGGGGTTGGTGGTCTCGAAGCGAATGTCAAGCGATGGAAAGGCATGATCGAACCTGCCAAGGGCAAAACTGTTGATGACATCACGAAGGTCAGTGAATTCGAAGTAAGCAAGATTAAGGTCACCGTTGTCGATGCAACTGGTACCTTTCTCTTTAAGCCGAACATGTCCGATCCAAGCAATGTCGTGCGAAAAGAAAACTATCGATTGATCAACGTCTATTTCCCCACAGATGAGAAGGTCTACACTTTGCGACTTGTGGGTCCAGCTAAGAGTGTTGCTGCTGCTGAGAAAGGATTCATGGAGTGGCTGAAGAACTTCAAATAAGTGATTTCGATTATCACTTGCCTGAAGAACTGATAGCTCAGGAGCCGTGCCCCCGACGAGAGGAGGCGCGGCTTCTTGTGCTTGATCGAGCCACGCAAACGATTGCCCATCATCACATCTTTGATCTGCCAAAGCTGTTACGACCAAGGGATTTGTTGATCTTTAACGATACCAGGGTGCTGCCTGCCCGTATCTATGGCATTCGTGACAAGACAGGGGGTAAATGGGAAGGCCTTTATCTGAAAGAGCATCAGTCAACTTCAAGCTGGGAATTTCTCGCTACAACACGTGGCTACATTCACGAAGGTGAATGGATTATTCTTCTGGATCGTCATCAGCAGCAATCCCCGTACCGATTGCAGGTGGTTGGCCGAACTCCGGAGCGACACCTGCTGGCGCGCATTGAACCACCAGTCGCCCCCATGCACCTATTTGAACAAATCGGACACATTCCATTACCTCACTACATACGTCATGGCATAGACAATGATTCTGATCAGGAGCGCTATCAGACCGTCTTTGCACAGAGTGCAGGATCTGTTGCTGCACCCACTGCAGGACTACATTTTACGCCCGAACTTCTGACGATTCTGAAAGAGAAGCAAATCGATCAGGCGTTTGTCACACTGCATGTTGGAATTGGCACGTTTCAACCTATCAAGGTTGAAAAGCTGAGAGATCATGTGATGCACCAGGAATGGTGCCAGATTCCGAGGGAGACAGCCCATGCCTTGAAGTGCTGTATGGGTCGTCGAATCGCTGTTGGTACTACCACGGTACGCACCCTCGAATCCGCAGCGCTGTCTCTGCTTGAAATGGGGCCTTGGCAAGGATCTACGAGCCTCTTCATCCAGCCAGGCCACCAGTTCCGAGCTATTGATGGACTTCTCACGAACTTTCATCTTCCCCGAAGTTCCCTTCTTGTACTTATTTCTGCATTTGCCGGACGAGCACTGATCTGCCAAGCTTATGATGAAGCAGTCAGGCTACGATACCGTTTCTTCAGTTACGGCGATGCCATGCTCATTCTGTAGACTGAGTCCATGAACGAGATTCCCTTCAAGTTCACAACTTCGCGATTTGAACCTGCGTTAGCAGAGGTCACAATTCAATACACCGGGCTTGACGCCGTTGACAACACTCAGCTGGAGGCGTATCTCGTCGGGCCAATATGCATGGGGCGCAGCACCGTCACAATTGCTCATCCGCTGAAGGCGGTTTCTGGCGAGGATTCAAAATGGCGCGTGTTGATTCCTGATCCATGTTTCTGGTCAGCCGAGGAGCCTCATCTCTATCAACTGCAGGTGAAAACAAGTGTTCTGCCCAAGGTTAGCTGGGGTTTGCATTCGCTGTACATCCGCAAACGACAATTCCTGCAGCAACAGCAGCCGCTCCGACTGAAAGGTGTCAGACTTACACATACCTTGACCGAGTCGAGTGCCATCTTATTCAAGGAGCACGAAATCAATCTCCTTTCTGTTTCGCTGGAAAATGATCCTGCTCCCACAGCCCAGATTGCTGATCAGTATGGCTTCCATGTTCTCTATGAAACGAACCCCGACGAAGAAGCTCAACTTTGGCAGGCCGAACACACTCTGCCCCTTCACATCAGCACGCTGGGATATCTGCTGCCGCAAGCGAGCATGGCTCATCCACAACTCTGGCACAATGCCATGCTGCATTTGCACCGTCAGCGACGCGATATCTTTATCGGAATTACCATCGACACAGTGCCATTGAGCATGGTGCAAGGCCACGTTGAATTCCTGGTGACTCCAGAACGACATCTGGAAGATCTAGCAGGCGTTAAGATGCCGCTCCTGATCAGTGTGCGACGATTTGACATGCTCAATGAAGTGTTGCCAGACCAGTGGGCCGGGCGTTTATCACGTGCATTGCCAGAGATCGATTGAGAGCTAAGTGATGGAGTAGCAAGTGGCTTGCCACTTGTGCTCAGCGTGTGTCTCGCTAAAGTGTCATCAACAGATAATTGGTAACTCACATGAATATCACAACACGCCGCAGCTGGCTTGCAACCATGGGAGCTGTGGCCACCGCGGCCAGCGTGCCAGCCAGTACCTTCTTGCCTCCCGATGAACCATTTCGCTACTGCCTGAATACAGCGACGATACGTGGTCAAAAGCTCACTCTCGATGCGGAAATCGATATCGCTGGAAAGGCAGGCTACAACGCAATCGAACCGTGGATTGAAAAGCTGGAAGCATACTCCAAGTCGCACAAATTGTCAGAACTGACCAAGCGGTTGCGAGACTTCAACCTTACCGTGGAAAGTGCCATTGGCTTTCCTGCCTGGATTGTCGATGATCCAACACTGCGTAAGAAGGGACTCGAAGATGCCAAGCGTGCCATGGGATTGGTAGCAGAGTTGGGGGGCAAACGACTGGCATCACCTCCAGTCGGGGCGACCGATGCCAAAGTGAGCCTTGACCTGCGTCAAGCCGCTGATCGCTACCGTGATCTGTTGGAGTTAGGCGACCAGATGGGTGTCATTCCGCAAGTGGAAATCTGGGGATTCAGTAAGAACCTCTCCCGTCTCGGTGAAGGTGCTTTGGTTGCTATCGAGACTGGTCATCCCAAGGCTTGCGTTCTGGCCGACATCTACCACCTTTACAAGGGCGGTTCAGGGTTCAATTGTCTGAAGCTACTTAGTGCCGCCAGTCTGCAGGTGTTCCATATGAACGACTATCCCGAACTGCCTCGAGACAAGATTGTTGATAAGGATCGTGTCTATCCCGGTGATGGCGTGGCCCCAATCAAAGACGTACTTAAAGGCCTGTATGACCTCGGATTCCAGGGCGTCCTATCACTGGAACTCTTCAATCCTGAGTACTACAAGCAGGATGCTTTGCACGTTGCCCGTACAGGCTTGCAAAAGATGAAAGCTGTTGCTCACGAAGCGGTTGGGCTTGTGAAGTAAGAGTGCATTGCCTTCCATAAGATGTAGGTATGTCTTCCTACACCAATATTGCTGCGTACCAGTTTGCCGAACTGTCGAACCTCAAGCCTTTGAAAGCGGAATTGCTCGGGCTTTGCAAAAGCTGGAATCTGAAGGGCACTATTCTGCTCAGTGAGGAAGGCATCAATCTGTTTGTTGCCGGTGAAGCGGATTCTGTTAAACAACTGATGGATCGTCTCAGAACCATTCCTGGGCTGGAAAATCTCCAGGCCAAATATAGCGAAAGCGACCACCAGCCATTCAGCCGCATGCTGGTCAAGCTCAAAAAAGAGATCATTGCCTTCGGAGTGCCGGGGATTCAGCCGTGTCACTACACTTCGAAGAAACTACCGCCTCGTGAACTCAAGGCCTGGCTGGATGCGGGCAAGCCTGTAACACTGCTCGATACTCGTAACGACTACGAGGTTAAGCTGGGCACGTTTCGAAATGCTACCACATTACCACTCGATCATTTCCGCAATTTCCCTGCTGCAGTCAGGCAATTGCCTGAAGAGATGAAAGAACAACCCATCGTAATGTTCTGTACTGGTGGGATCCGGTGCGAGAAAGCTGGGCCGTTCATGGAACAGCAAGGGTTCAAGAACATCTTTCAACTGGAAGGTGGCATTCTCAAATACTTCGAAGATTGCGGATCGGCACATTACGACGGCGAGTGTTTTGTGTTTGACCAGCGGGTAGGCGTAGATCCCGCCTTGCGTGAGACAGATGTTACCGTTTGCTTCGCTTGCCTAATGCCCTTGAAGCCAAGTGATCAACAGGATGCACGCTATCAGCCACCACATTCCTGTCCTTACTGTTTCAAAACGGATCAGGAAGCGCAATCGCTGAAGATTGCAAGGCGAATGAGGAAACTGCGACATGTATGTGATCCACTGCCGGGCAGCAAACCACATGTTAATGAAAGGCCGCTGCGCGTTGCTGAGAAA
The DNA here is from genome assembly GCA_046350055.1 of Gemmatales bacterium. Taxonomy (GTDB): domain Bacteria; phylum Planctomycetota; class Planctomycetia; order Gemmatales; family HRBIN36; genus JAEUIE01. The sequence goes on from JAXMBC010000001.1 coordinate 4,506,972, forward strand.
CATGCAGGGTTAACCCTGATGGAAGTGTTGCACGAGGTCTTCCCCGAAGTGAACGACTCTCATTGGAATGCTGCCTTTGCAAACCAGCACATGCTCGGCCCGAATAAGTTACCCGTATCCCCTGAGTATCGTGTCAGCGCCGGAGAGCGATACTATCGGCTGTTTCCTGAGTACAAGGAACCGGATGTCAATACAGACATTCAGATTCTGCATGAAGACGATGGATTTGTCGTCGTGAACAAGCCTGCGCCGTTGCCCATTCATGCCAGTGGCCGCTTTCATCGCAATACACTCGAACATCTGCTGAACCTGGCGTATGCTCCAGAAAAGCTCCGTCCCGCGCACCGACTGGATGCCAACACTACTGGGCTGGTGGTGTTCTCCCGCAGCAGACGCTGGGCCAGGCTAATACAGCCACAGTTTGAATTCGGTAAAGTGGAGAAGACATATCTGGCTCGCATCCATGGTGAACCACTCGAGGACCAGTTCAGTTGCGATAAACAGATCAGTGACGAAGCAGGCTGGGCAGGTATTCGTTTTGTTGATCAGGATGGAGTGAGCGCATTCACTGAGTTCCGCGTCCTCCGTCGATACGGTGATGGCACCACGTTACTCGAAGTAAAGCCCCATACTGGCCGCACACATCAAATTCGTCTTCATCTATGGCATTTGGGGTTTGCCATTGTGGGTGACCCCACTTATCTCGCTGGTCGAGTTGTCGGGCAGAAACAAACAGTGGACACCGATGCTCCATCCATGTGTCTTCATGCCTGGAAACTCAGTTTCCTGCATCCGATCAGTCAGGATCGTATCGTGTTTGAAACCGCTGAGCCCGGGTGGGTGAATGAGCTCGAAATGTGAATCTGTGTCATATGTAGCGAAGATACCATTCTTTCTTGGCTGACCTCGCGAATTACCTGCAAGTCAAAGATTCCGCAGTTGGCAAACTCACCGGGATCGGCAAGACTTAGCTACAACAACTTGCTTACCCAGGTGGCATATGTTCCGGATTGCTTCACTTTTGCTAACTGCTTCTCTAATTTCGGGTTGTGCCACGAATCGTGATCAGCAACCACCACCCATGTCACCTCCACCCGGCTGGCAGGGATCACCTGCCATGGTTGCTCCGGCTCCTTCCGGTTGCAGCAGTTGCGGCAATCAAGCTCCTGTTGTAGCTGCCCCTCGCTATACGCCGCCCATGCCCGCATCACCACCACTTACATCAAACATCTCCACCCAACCCACCCTGGTGGCTATTGGTTCGCCAGTTGCGATTCCGAAGCAGCCAGGTCCGCTGCAGATCGCTTTTAAGCCCAGTATTCCGCCGATTGAATCGGCCAGGATCGGTTCTGTGCAAGTCGAACAGGACGAGACCACAGCCATTCCTGTTCCCCCAGCCGAAGTTCATTAAACCGTTACTGCTGAGCAGAGTTGCACTCTTGTTCGGGTCACTTATCAATCAGTAGCATCGAAGCAACATAAATGACTCAAGGGGGCCCATCGGCCCCCTTGCTGCAATTCAAAGTGTCGGCTTTAGTCAGGCATCATTCCTGTGTCGTGCTGCAAGATGCGTCGAACCAACTGTGCAGCGCCAGCTTTCAGCGGACTGGGGCTTCGTTTGACCGAAAAGCTAACTTTCATGCCTTCGATCACATCAAGGAAATCCAGGCCGGGCTCCAGATCAGTCAGGTGGAAGAAGTAGTCATACCCATCTTCTGCCTGAATGAAGCCGTAACCCCGGTCTGCCACCTTCTTCTTGACCTCACCTGTTTGCGTGGGCAAGTCTTCCTGTGGCATGTAGTTGCCATCTTCAGTGACATATTCCTGAATGGCTTCCATCTTCTGCTGCTGGAACTCGGCTCGGCAGGTATCACAATAGAAGCGCTGACCTTTGCGCGGGCGGAATGTCGTCCACACAATCCGCTCACCTTCGTGGCTGGGTGATTCGCACGAACGCTGATGCCGTTCGTAGGTCAGTTCCAGTGGGCCTACCAGGTCTTCGAGCCAGATGGTATCAAAATCCTTGATCCGCTGGGGATCAGCGGTGTCAGCAATTTCCGGCGCACAACTGGTCCGTATGCTCACGATCTGCACTCTTCGTCCCAGGCGTCGTACTTCCTGAAGGACCGGCTTGAAATCGAGATCACCCAGCAGGCCAATGGCGATATCAAAACCATCCTGGTAGGCCTGCGTAAGCATCGTCGTAGCCATGGCGATGTCGACACACTTCTCGCGTGGCTCAAAGTTGTCGCCAGGTTCACGGTCAATGCGTCGAAGCCGGCGGCCAAAGAAGTTGATAGGGAATGTATCCACTTCGTAGTGATGCTCTTCCCTCAGCATGTTGAAGAAGTCAAGCCGGCGCTGCACCGCATCCGCGTCGCGACGATCAAAGTTGTTGGCATAGCTGCCGAACAAATACGTTCGCACGACGTCGATCTCGCAACCGATGCGTTCTGCAATCTTGTCTCCAAGCACCTTGGGCAATTTGCCGAAATCGATGTGGTAGTCTTTGCGATTAGCGAGTTCAGACAGGCGGGGTGTATTTGTGTAGAGCCAGGTTCCATCAATAAAAATCATTGCCTTGGCCAACGGACGATCTCCTCAACATGGGGAACTAACTTGTCATCCGACACACTGCCGAATGCAAACTTGTAATGATGACATTGAACAAACTCGATACTGTGACGAACAGGGGAAAACAGCATCGAAAAGCCGCTAAAATTGGGAGATGATGCGAGGTGAGAAGTCTATGCTATGTTCTGAGTCGCAATTCACTGTTTATCACAATTGAGTATCAGATCAGATAGAATGTCTCACGAATCTCTCCGAATAGCCTTCTACAATAACAGGCAACTGACTCAGCTCTGTTGTTGAATAAGCACCCGTCATGTTCTCTCTCAGGAGTAGTTCGATATGTGGCGACGAGCGTTTCTCCTTGGCATAGTGACGTTGGCAGGACTTGTAATACCTGCCAACGTACAAGCCCAGAAAGAGAAAAAGGGCAAAGATGCCGGCCCCGGCATTGCCCACATAAAACTCAAAGGCAGTTTGAGCGATAGCCCTGCTGGCATGCCCAATCCACTGACCGGTTCCTCGGGCGACACTCTTCGCAGTGTACAAGATCGCATTAAACAGGCTGCCAAGGATGCAGATGTAAAAGCACTGATCCTGCACATGGAGGAATTCGCGGCAGACTGGACAGATCAGCAGGAACTGCGTCAGTCTCTGGCAGTTTTCCGTAAGTCAGGCAAGAAAGTTCCTTGCTACATGGAGACTGCTTCCATGGGTGGTTACCTTGTAGCGACAGCGTGCGATGAAATTATCCTCCCGCCTGTCGGTGGGGTGGAAATTCCGGGAGTTCGATTCTCCATGTCCTTTTACAAGGATGCCATGGACAAGATCGGTTTAAAAGGTGATGTAGTGCCACTGGGCGATTTCAAAGCTGCTGGTGAGCCATTAAGCAGAAACAGGATGAGCGATGCCAATCGCAAGCAATGGGACAAATTGGCAGATGACTATTACGAAATTGCAGCCGAGACGATCGCTCAATCACGCGCTGGTTTCGACATTGCAAAAGCCAAAGCCGCTATCGACGTCGGCATGTACACTCCGAAGGCTGCCGTTGCAGCCGGACTTGCTGACAAGATAGGCTATCCTGAAGAAGTCGTAGCCCAGATAAAGAAATCTCTCAACGATGAAAAGCTCGTCGTGCGTAAAGACTATGGCAAGACCAAGGAAGAGATGGACCTTTCCAATCCCTTTGCTCTGCTGAAGCTGCTGAATCCACCCAAGGAAGCCAAGCTGAGCGATAAGCCCAAGATCGCCGTGATTTATGCTCTTGGAGCCATCGAAACCGGCAAAAGCAGTATGGGTCTGATGGGTGAAACGATGGGCTCCACGACCATGGTGGATCTCATCAAGAAGGCAGCGGAGGAACCTTCAGTAAAGGCGATCGTTCTTCGTGTCGACAGTCCTGGTGGCTCCGCACTGGCTAGCGATCTGATCTGGAAAGCTACAGTGGATGCTAAGAAGCCCATCGTTGTCAGCATGGGGGCAGTTGCAGCTTCCGGTGGATATTACATAGCCTGTGGTTCTGACCGCATCTTTGCCGAACCAGGTACGATTACCGGATCCATTGGAGTCATTTCCATGAAGATCGTTACAGGAGGCGTCTTTGAGAAAATCGGTGTCAATACCGAGATCGTCAAGCGTGGCAAGCACAGCGATTTCATGAGCTCCAATCGAGTCTTCACCGACGAAGAACGTGCTGTTATGGTCACCATGATGACCGATGTCTATGACACGTTTCTGAGCCGCGTTATGGAAGGACGCAAAAAGGCAGGCCGTGAGATCGCACTGGATGATTTGAAGAAGATCGCTGGTGGCCGCATCTGGACTGGGCGGACTGCGAAGGAAATTGGCCTGATTGATGATGTAGGTACCCTCGACGATGCCATAGCCTACGCCAAGAAGAAAGTTGGCCTGGAAAACAACGCCGAGGTGGAACTGTACATCCAGCCCAAAGGTAAAGGCTCATTTCTCGATTCCCTGTTCGACGCTCAGGTGACCACACGCTTGCGCTCGCTGATCGCCAGTGTGCCCGGCCTGCAGAAGCATTTGCAAGTGCTGGAACCTGTCGCCCGGCATCCTCGCGAACGTATCTGGCTGATGTCTCCCTATACTGTTGAATCCAGGTAAGCAGTGACGACAACAGCCCTGTAATCCGCCAGCCCCTCATTCTCCGTGAAATGAGGGGCTTCTGCTTTGTGTGACAGCCCCTTCCATAAACAAGCGATTGGCATAGAATTTGCTTAATTACTCGGCTTCGCGGGATGAAGCTTAACGGCGAGGATGCAGTTTCATGCGTTTTGATACGTCACTCCAGCAACGCATGTCGATGAAGCAGATTCTGGCTCCACGGATGATTCAATCCATGGAGATCCTGCAACTCCCGACCATGGATTTGGTCGAACACATTGAGCAGCAATGGGAAGAAAACCCTGTTCTTGGCATTCGCGAGGGCGACCGGGATTCCAGTGCCGATGTCGTTGTAGAGTCAGAGGAACATGCTGAACCAGTCAAGGAAGTAGCTAGCGAGTATGAGGAATTCGCCGAAGACTGGGACGATGATCGTGCTGAATTTCGTGCCAGCCGATCCTCTGGAACCATGGAGGATGATGGCGAACGGAAGATGGACGCTATGCAGAACATGGTGAGCCGTCCGCAATCCTTGCAAGACTACCTGATTGAGCAATTGGAATTTCAGGAACTCGCACCTACCACAGAAGCACTGGTACATCATCTCATCGCCAACCTGCGCGATAATGGTTTTCTTCCCCCACTTGGACAGGTCACCAGCACCTTTCCTGATCCCGTCAGCAGTGCCGATCTCGATGAAGCTGTTCGAATACTGCAACAAATGGAACCCCCAGGCGTAGGTGCCCGCGATCTGAAGGAATGCCTGCTACTGCAGCTTGATCACGAGACGCCCCATCGCGATGCAGTGCGCAATCTGATACTCAATCATCTCGATGACGTGATGAACAATCGCTTGCCCCAAATCCACAAGCGTACCGGGCTGCCTCTCGATGAGATACAGGAAGCGATTACTGTCCTGAAGACACTCAACCCCAACCCCGGCTCAGCATTTGATACAGCTACCATTCCCTACGTTACGCCCGATGTTCGTGTTGAACAGAAGGAAACCGGTGAGTTTACCGTTACGGTCGTGGACGACTTTCTGCCCGATGTTTACCTGAAGAAGAGTTGGCTGGAACGAGTACGTCGCAAGGACATCGACCCCAAAGAGCGTGAGTACCTCAAGAAGAAGATACAATCAGCCCAATGGCTGGTAGAAGCCATCATGCAGCGGCGCAGCACGCTGGCCAAAGTGACCCAGGCCATTGTCGAGCATCAGCGGCCATTCCTGGAGAAAAAAGCTGAGCATATCAATCCTTTGAAGATGCAGCAGATTGCCGACCAGGTAGGCGTTCACGTCACCACTATCAGTCGTGCGGTGGATGAGAAATGGGTGGAGACGCCTCGAGGCATCTTTCCACTCAAACGCTTCTTCGGTGGAGGAACCACAACGGCGCAGGGGGAGGAGGTCGCATGGGAGTTGATCAAATCGAAACTGACTGAACTCATCAACAATGAAGAGAAAAGTAACCCACTCAGCGATGATGAACTGGTGAAAAAACTCCAGGAAGCAGGCTACCCTGTAGCTCGCCGTACCGTCACCAAGTACCGAAAGCTGTTGAATATCCCATCCTCCCGTCAGCGCAAGGAATGGGGTGAGCAGAGCCAGGCATAGCAGCGTTGAACAGTTGGTTCCAATACTCTACTTCAGAATCTCCACAACTGCCCGTTGTAACTCTCCACCAGTTACATGCACTTTGCCTTCGCCATCAACATATACGTTTACCTCACTGCGTACCCCGAACTCTGGCAGATAAATACCCGGTTCAATGGAGAAGCAGGTCCGACGCATGATCTTCCGCTGATCCTGGGTTTCCAGGTTGTCAATATTGGCACCGTTGCCATGAGTTTCCTGGCCAATGCTATGGCCGGTACGGTGGACGAAGTATTCGCCATAGCCCGCCTTGGTGATGACATCGCGTGCGGCCTGGTCCACTTCCCAGCCATGTACGACCTTATTAGACGCAAAGCGATCTTGTACGAGAGCAATGGCGGCATCACGGGCTGCTGCCACGATAGTAAAAATCTTTGTGTACTTCTCGGGCACAGTCTTCCCAACGAATCCGACACGTGTCAGGTCGCTGTAGACAGCTCGGGGCTTCTTCATCTTCGCCCAGAGATCAACCAGCACAAAGTCATTTTCCTTGATGGGTGCGTTGCCAGTGTCGTAGTGGGGGTCGCCGCTGTGGGCGTTGACACCCACGATGGGTGGAGAATAAGTCATCATGCCATTGGTTTCAAAGTAGGCCATGATGCGATCCTGAACCTGTTTCTCAGTGACCTGGCCTTTCTGACGGATGCTCTCAGCAATGTACTTCCAGGTCACTGCGTAAGCAGCATCGGTCAGCTTGGCTGCCTCGAAGTGAGTCTTTTCCTGTTCATCATCCCAAACGGCTTCAAAGCACTGAATCAAGTCGCCTGAAGAAACGACTTCTGCTCCGAAGCTGCGTATCAGTTCGATTGTGCCTGCATCCACTTTGGAGACGTAGGGGATGGCGTTGCGTGGAGAATACTCCATAGCCACCTTGCGAGCAGAACCAACGAGGTGTTGCATGCCAGCTTCGTACTGTTGCCAGGGCAGATAGACAGTCTTGTCGGAGCCCGGTAAATGATCGAGTGCTCCCGGCTCGATGCGGTGTACCAGTTTGCGTGGCTCACCCTTCACAGGCACGAAGTAGGCCCAGCGCCGGCTGCCCGATTTTTCCGGTGAAATACCAACTATTCGCTGGGCCAGAACATTGGAACCCCTGAAATCGCACAGAAGCCAGCCATCAAACCCTTGGTCAGCAATGGCCTGTTGCACTGCCTTGAGATCGAACATGAGAAAGTTCCTGCATCACTTCATGCTGTGTTACAAAGCATGGACAGTATATCAGTTCAAACCCAGGATGAAATCTATTCATGCTTTGGATGGCCTGATGCCTACAATTCACCTCACGGAGGGTCGATGCATGAAGCCGCAGCGAGATGAGCATCAGCGTGGAATCATTTGGGACTTGGACGGAACCCTCGTAGACAGTTCCGAATTGCACTTCGCCGCATGGAATCAAGTGGCGGACGAACGGGGGCAACCCTTCACCATGGAGGATTTCAGACGAACATTTGGTCGACGAAATCCGGAGATACTAGGCATGCTTTTTGGGCTGGAGCAGGATCATCCGGAGCAGACAGTCCTTGCAAACCGTAAAGAGGAATTGTTCCGGGAAGCAGTGCGAAGTCAGGGAGTAAAGGTATTACCTGGTGCGAAAGAACTGGTGCAGGCTGCTGCTACTGCGGGCTTTCGTCAAGCCATCGGCTCCAGTGCGCCACGGGCTAACATCGAATTGTTGACGGAAGTAGCAGGCTTGCGACCTTATCTGCAAGCAATCGTTGCCATGGAAGACTGCATCAAGGGCAAACCCGATCCCGAAGTATTTGTCAAGGCGGCTGGCAAAATGGGGGTTCTACCTGGCTGGTGCGTTGTGATTGAGGATGCAGTCTTTGGAGTGCAGGCTGCGAAGGCAGGCCGTTGTGGCTGCGTGGCAGTGCGAGGTGGTGGTCACAGCACGGTGGAAGATTTACAGGCTGCCGGGGCTGACATTATCGTGGAGAGCTTGACGGAAGTAAAGCTGGAACAACTCCTGCGTATCACACGGTAATTCTTTGAGTTCTGCTCCCTTTCTATCCATGCAGATGTTTAGCCCACCCTGCAGCTCCAATGTAGCCTGCCTTTTCCGCCAGCTGTGCATATTCAATACGTGTGTTCTGTGCGGGAATCGGGAAGGCTAGTTGATTGATACAGTGGCGAATCCGACTCAGGAATGTCGGGCCACCTGCTACACTCATGCCACCTCCGAACAGGATCATCTCCGGATCAATGGTGTGCATCATGCACGTTGCACCAACTGCCAGGGCATATGCAGCATCCTGTACAATCTGCATAGCCAGTGCATCGTCCTGTTCCGCAGCATGAAACAGGGTCTTGGCATTCAGCCCCTCAGAATGTGACATTTTCCTTAGCATCGAAGTGGCATGTTGTGGCTCTTCTAACTGTTCCTGCATGATCTTTCGCAGTGCGGTTTCGCTGGCATAAGCTTCAAGATGACCTGGCTGACCACAGCCGCACATCCGTCCCCCCCAACCCTGCACGATAATGTGACCAACTTCTGCACCGTGACTATGTTCACCTTCGATAATCTTGCGATCCCAGACGATGCCACAGCCGATCCCTGTACCCAGAGTGAAGAGGACCAGGCTGCGAGTACCGCGGCCCGCGCCAGCCCAGAATTCACCAAATGCCGCGGCGTTAGCGTCGTTCTGGAAGGCGGTGGGAATACCAAATACTTTCTGAACGTGATCACGAACAGGAACGTTGTGCAGTGTTGGCATGTTGACTGGATGAGTCATGAGCCCATTGGGAATATCCATCAATCCAGGAGTTGCTACCCCGATAGCCTTGATCTGATTGAGCGAAAGATGGGCATTGCTTACCGATTGGCGGATCGCATCTTCCACCTGCCTGAGGAAATGCCCGTTGCCCTGTTCTGATTGTGTAGGAACGATGACAATATCTTCGATTGGCTGGCCGTGGTGATCAACCACGCCTGCCTTGATTGTCTGCCCACCTACATCCACGCCAACATAAAGCATAGTCCAGTGTCCTGATGTGCCAATCCTGATTGCTGCGAGCGTTCCTCACCAGCTTATTATTGCCAGCTGATGACATTGAAGGTAGTCGTCGCATTCTTGTCTGGTGAAGACCCCGGGGGTTGTGCCAACCTGACGGACGCAGGATGCCCCCAAAGCACTCGCCATTGTCAGGCAGCCTCGTGCATCGAGTCCGCGAAGCATACCTGCAATGTAGCCTGCGTCAAAGGCATCGCCACTGCCTGAGCCGTCAACGTAGTCCATGTGGAAGATGTCGGCTTGCAGACGTTCCCTGTTGTTTACCAGCACTGAACCTTTCTCGCCACAGGTGATTACCACAGTGCTAGCTCCCATAGCATGGAACAGTTCTGCCTGTCGCCTGGGATTAGCTTCGTTCAGTATAACTTCAGCTTCGTCGTCATTGGGGAGAAAGACATCGACCAGCGGTAGCAGATGCTCCAGACGCGAAAGATATTTCCCCGGTCGGGGAATGCCAACGTCCAGCACGGTTTGAATGCCCTGTTCTTTCGCCTGCTGGAAGAGTTTGACCAGGCCTTGCTGTTCAAGCTCTGGCATGAGAAGGTAGCCGCCTACATAGAGGATGCGGATGCCGTTCAAACTGGAAGCGGGAATGTCGTTTGCGGTGAGACGGGCATTGGCACCGAACGTGTGTACGAAGCGGCGGTCTTCATTCTTGACGATTATGATGAGTGTCTGGCTGGTGTCTGCCCCCGGCGTGCTGATGACATGACGCGTCTCCACACCATCTCGCTCCAGCATGGATCGGACCATCTTTCCGAAGAGGTCATCCCCCACCCTGCCCAGCACGGCTGTGCGAACCCCCATTTTGGCGAGGTCAACTGCAGTGTTGGCGGCGCAACCTCCGCTTGTCAGCAGCATGCCATCAGCAAGCACGAGCTCGCCCGCTGCGGGTACATGGTCGATCGGTGTGCAGACGTGATCTGCCACGATAATTCCAACACAAAGTACTTCAGGAGGGAGCATCAATGTTTCCGAAAGCAAGTATCACTGCAGCGAGGGAAGCACCAGACCTGCATTCTAACGTTCTACTGGTGACGTGCCAGTAGCGAATTGTTATGCTGGGAATCAAACAGTGAAGGAGAAATAGTGTCCTCATCACCCCAATCGTCTGCAAAACCATCGTTGACTGTGAACAAGGATGCAATTCCTGAAAAATCATCCAAAGCACTGCCTGTACCAACACCCGAGAATTCCATCGACGGGTTAGGCTCACCCAGTATTGCACAGGCCATGGATGACGCAGAACGCAAGGTTGACGAAATCGAAATGATCGGTGAGGAGATGGTAGCCAGGTTACCAGGTCATCCAGGCAACGATGGTGTGACTGCCGGAATGCGTTACCTTCATGCCAGCCGCACTATCCATCAACTGGTGACTGATCGCAATCGGGCGGTAGGAATGTACCTGGCTGTAGCTACGTTACTCTGGACAGCTTCGACAGCATTGCTCAATGCCAAGCCCAGTGTAGCCCTAGTCGTACCTATCGACACGCTACAACTCTGGTGTATTCCGGTGACGCTGGGATTGCTGACAGTCCTTGCTCTGTTCACTGCATTCCTTCTGGTGCGCACCCGCATCGGCCTCATCTACGAAGTGGCGAAGATGAACGCGCTGTTGGGGTTGCCCGTGGGCAGGGTGCAACGGGTCAACGTACTCTCGATCTTTTTCATTATGCATCTATTCATCTGTCTTTGTGGAGGTGGCACTGGATTCCTGTTCCTGTATCACCTGCTGAAACTTGGGGGGTACGAGGCGGCCGGTATCTGGTCTGCATTCGGAGGAATCCTCGTTTTTGTCGGCCTTATTGTGGTCTATGTTGCTACTGTGCTCGTGACGACATCGGACAAAAAGCTTAGTGGTGTGAAGTAGTTCCTCACTTTACTGCCGCACGCCCTGCTGTTCTACCTGTGAACAGGCAACCACCCAGGAAGGTGCCTTCCAGAGCGCGGTAGCCATGTACTCCACCCCCTCCGAAACCTGCAGCTTCTCCTGCGGCAAACAGCCCAGGTACGATCTGGCCATTGTGCCCAAGCACTCTCGATGAAAGATCAGTTTCCAACCCTCCTAGCGTCTTTCTGGTCAGAATGTTTAACTTCACCGCAATCAAGGGTCCATGTTTGGGGTCGAGCAATTTGCATGGCTTGGCAGTACGGATCATCTTGTCGCCAAAGTAATGGCGGGCCTGGCGGATAGCTGCGAGTTGCAGGTCTTTGCCAAAGGGATGGTCGAGTTGACGGTCGCGAGCCACCACTTCACGTTCCACCGTGGTCAGGTCGAGAAGTGGTGAGTCACTTAGGGCATTCATCCCGGCGACAAGGTCAGCGAGGTTGGTCTTTACCACGAAGTCCTTGCCATGCTCCTTGAAGGCTTCAACGGGGCCGGTAGCACGTTTGCTGAAAGCCCGTTGCAGTACCGCCATCTTGTTTTTACCCGTGAGATCTGGGTTCTGCTCCGAGCCGGACAAGGCGAATTCCTTTTTGATGATGGACTGATTAAGGATGAACCAGGTATGCCCGTGGCAGGTTTTCTGGATATAGTCGAGCGTGCCCAGGGTATCGAAGCCGGGGAAGAATGGGGCTGGGAGTCGCTTGCCGGTGGCATCGAGCCAGAGGGACGAGGGGCCAGGAAGGATGCGGATGCCATGCCGGGGCCAGATGGGATTCCAATTACGCAGGCCTTCGGTGTAGTGCCACATGCGGTCACGATTGATGAGTCGTCCCCCTGCCCTTTCGGTGATGCCAAGCATGCGACCATCAACGTGATCGGGTACGCCCTGCACCATAAATGCTGGCGGTGTACCGAGGCGGCTGGGCCAGTGCTGCTTGACCAGATCAAGATTACCCCCGATACCTCCGGAAGCGACGATCACCGCACCGGCGTGGAGTTCAAAATCGCCCACGACGTCGCGGTTGCTGGTCTGACCTCGTTCAATGTCGCTGGTGGCTAGCACCTTGCCGCGAATGCCTTCCACATGACCTTGGGTCACAATCAAGTCATCGACCCGATGGCGGAATTTGAAGCTGAGTTTGCCATTCTGTTCAGCAGCCCGACAACGGCGGATAAATGGTTCCAACACTCCGGGACCGGTACCCCAGGTAATGTGGAAGCGAGGCACTGAGTTGCCATGTCCCACGGCACTGCCGCTACCCCGCTCCGCCCAGCCGACCACGGGGAACCAGCGCAGGCCTTGTTGATGAAGCCAGCTTCGCTTTTCACCGGCGGCGAAGTGGACGTAGGCCTCAGCCCACTTCCGCGGCCAGTAGTCTTCGGGGCGGTCGAAACCCGCAGTACCCAGCCAGTCGTCCATCGCCAGTTCAATGGAATCGCGGATGCCCATGCGTCGCTGTTCGGGAGAGTTGACGAAGAACAGTCCACCGAGCGACCAGAACGCCTGGCCACCGAGCGATTGCTCCGGCTCCTGTTCTACAACGATAACTTGCCTGCCGGAAGCAGCAATCTCAGCGGCTGCGACCAGCCCGGCCAGACCAGCACCCACCACGATCACATCGGCATCATGAGCCATGGGTGGCTCCTTGTTTGCGTTGCTGGAGTCCGGCAGCGAGAGTGGCGGAACTGACGGCTCCCTGTGTGGCCCTGACCGGTTCAACCGTGACCGCAAAGCACTTGAACGCCGGGGTGCGAGAATGGGGATCGACCCCGGCGGGTACCAGCACGTTCGCCTCGGGGAAGTACATGGCGGCATTGCCGGCGCGGATATCGAAAGTTCGGACGAGGATATGATCCATCACACCCGTCGTGGATCTTACAGTGACTGGCTGGTTTTCCGAGAGACCACGGGCTTTCATGTCGTCGGCATTCATCAGGATGATATCACGCCGTTCCTGGCCACGGTAGAGGTCTTCTTCTTCATACACGACGGTGTTGAACTGACCTTCGCTGCGGATAGTCATCAGCCGCAATGTGCCTGGTGGCTGATCAATCTTCGGAAACGCTGCGACATGGAAGTGGGCCTTCCCCGAAGGCGTGGGAAACACCGGTGTGTGGATCAGGCGTCCCGGGATGTGGAACTCGTCCTTCTTCTCGTCGATTGTCTTGAGTGATTCCAGCCCGGGAATAAGGTCCGCCATCAACTGCCGCACGGCTTGATGGCTTTCCATCTGTTTCCAATCGACGGGGGAGTTGCTGAGTACTTGTTGCCCCAGTGCAGTCAGAATACTGACCTCGCTGCGGGCAGCAGCGACTCGGCTGGGGCCTCCTCGGGAATAGCGGATGAAGTTGAACATCGATTCCTGTGTGGTCGGCTGTGGTTCTTCATCACGAGCCAGTACAGGCAGAATCAGCGTTTCCTTTGCAAGGCCCCAGGCATGGGTGGAATTGAGTGTGGTGTTGAGGTAGGTGATCTGCTCCAGCTTGCCGAGTGCTCGTTCAGCAAAGGTGCTGTCGGGGTTCGATCCGTAGAGGTTGCCTCCCAGGCAGAACGCAGTCGTGAGTTCACCACGATCCGCACCTTGCATACAGGCCATCGTATCGAGACCCGGCTGAGTCGGAGGATGGACTCCCAGTCGATGCACCATTCGCTCGACAATGCTCGCTTTCAGAGTTGGCGTCACGCCGACGGTACCGATGCCCTGTACATTGCTGTGACCTCGAATGGGCAAACAGCCGGCACGAGGCTTGCCTACCATGCCACGCAACAATGCTACATTGACAATGCACCGGACATTGTCAACACCATGCAAATGATGGGTGATGCCCATGGTCCAGGCAAAAATAGCGTTTTTGCTGGCCAGGTACCGCTTGGCAATTTCGTCGATCTGTTCTCGGGTGACGCCTGACTGTGCTTCAAGCGTATCCCATGAGAGCTGCTGAACATGCGCAGCGAAGGCGGAATAGCCTTCTGTAGCCGTATGGATGAAGTCTGTCGTAGCCTGCCCAGTCTCGATAATGTGCTTGGCGAGCCCCAGCAGAAGTCCGACATCACCACCGATATGAGGCTGCACATAAAGACTGGCAATCTCGCTGCCAAAGAGCATGCTTCGTACATCACTAGGTACTCGGAAGTTGATGAGTCCCAGTTCTTTGACGGGGTTAATCACAATTACCTGTCCACCCTGACGACGGACTTGCATGAGCGAACGCATCAGTCGAGGATGGTTGGATGCAGGGTTACCTCCTAGCAGCATGACGAAGTCGGAATGCTCCAGATCATCAAGCGAGACTGTCGCTGTACCAGTACCAAGGCTTGCAGAAAGACCTACACCACTGGCTTGGTGGCAGTAATAGGAACAGTTATTGACGTAGTTGGTACCAAAGAGCCGAGCGAAGAGCTGCAGCAGGAAGCCAGCTTCATTTGAGGAACGCCCCGAAGCATAAAAAAAAGTGCGTGCAGGGCCAGCCTGTTTCAGTTGCCTGCCAACTTGCGTCAGTGCTTCATCCCACGAAATGGGACGGTAATGCGTCTCACCTGGCCCGGCGATCACAGGAAAATTGAGACGACCGCAGCTTTCCAATTCACGTGGTGACAGTGTCTTCAGTTTGGCAATGCTGAACTCAGCGAAGAATTCTGGCTTGATGGCCCCCTGCATGTCGGAGATCATTGCCTGAAAGGATTTCTTGCACACTTCGGGGAAATGACCTGCCTCGTTGACCATGCCCCCCCGCTGGCCTCCCATGCCGACAGCGCATGTCTTGCATGCATTTTGCGAGCGCATGGCTTTCCAGAACGCCCACCAGCCAACTTTGTTGGCCATTTTGAGGGAGTAGCGGATCGCCGCCCAACCTCCACCACTGCGTACCCGTCTCATGCTGCATTCCTGATTTTGTCTGCATGATAACGAGTTGTTGCTTCTTGCACTACCCTGGTATGTCGCAAACTATCGTTTCAACTCCAGAATCACCCCGGAATTCGTCCCTGGCTTTACCGTTGCCTTTAAGGGCGATCTCGTGATATTGGCATAGTCTGCTGGTAACAGATTTTTTCCACTCCTGGTTTTTTCTTCACCCTGTTGGACTAACTGCTTGAGTTCAACGGTAACAATGTAATCACCTTCTGGTGCACCATCACGATCGGAATATGTAGTGAGATGAAATTCACCATTCCCATCGGTAATGGCAATGGGCAAGGTAATGCTGTTGCCTTGTTTGGGATGAAATGTCACTTGCGCTTCAGCTACGGCTTGCTGATTCAGAAACACTTTCCCGTTGACGGGATAGCAGGCTGGTCGCTTGGGGCCGCTTGAACACCCTGCGACTATGCAGGCAATAACGAAAACTGCGCTCAGCGAGAACACAGCGCGCAAACTGAATGTTGTCATGGCTAGTCAATATCGGGAGGTGGTTCGCCATAACTGCGAGTACACATGGTTGCCAGGTTGTATAGCGATGTGCTTTCCGGCAGATATCGCACAGAGCCGTCTGCAAATGCAAAGTTTGCTCCACCTGGATGCATGCTGTAGAAGCAATGTCCCCATTCGTTGGAGTTATTAATCTTCACTTCTCCTGGGATCGTGCCGAACGAGGCATGCCATGGCAATCGCTGACCAATCATGTACGCGTTATCGGTAGTTGCCCAAGCACCACCTCGAGCTCTCACTCGAGGTGTACCTGTATAGTTGACAGGATAAAATGTGCGGCCACGGTACACATCTTCCCGACCTGCACACTCTCCCAGCATGATGGTGTGACTGGTGCCATCACGTATCGCGGCAAAGTTGTTTTTCCTATTTAGATTTGCATCAAACCAGCACAAGGCTCCAACAATATTAATGGGAATGGTGAATTGCAGTGAGGGAGGCAAAGAATTGTTGATGTCGAGATGGACACCTGCTATGGCAAAGTAATCACTGCAGCTGCCAGTTTTGTTGGGAGGTACCGTTTCGGGCTTGTCCTGAATGCGGTTCGGATCCGGTGTTGCAGGGCATTGCATAATCTTCATGCGTTGTATGACAACATCACGATTAGTACCCACCCACCATGGCATAGAAGTACTGTAATCTTTAGCTAGGTTTTGCCCTTCGACGTAGGGTAACGTATAGCTAACCCAGTTGTGCCATGCTTGAGTACCATTGACGTCGGTATATGCCAGTGGAAAAGCATTGTAGTCATTGTGATAGTGATGCAATGCAATAACGAGTTGCCTCATATTACTTCCGCATAGCATGCGATCCGCAGCAGCGCGTACTTTCTGGATTGCAGGGAGTAGCAGCGCCATTAGCAAAGCAATAATGGCAATGACTACCAGAAGTTCAATGAGGGTGAACGCTTGCCTTGAATTCCTGATTGTCATCACGTTCCTTTCACTGCAGGTGCGTGGAAAGACATATTTGCCTCATCTTCGCAGTCATCCCAGCTATCTGCTTGGCAATTTGCGATTCTGCTTTACATTGATAGTGAGACGATACTATGGTAGTGTTACTACTCCCGCGATGGGCATGTTTTTCTCCGCTAATCGGGTGCTTCCAAGTTCAGCATGAATCGTACGCCCATCGAATCATTTCTGGATCTGACGCGTAAAAGTGGCCTGGTTGATCCTGCGCGGTTGAACCAATACCTGGAAAAGCTGGAGCAAACCCAGAATATCCCGGAAGACACCAAAGAACTAGCAGCCATCTTTGTGCGAGATGCAGTACTCAGCCGCTTTCAGGCCGACCAATTGCTCGCCAACAAATGGCGTGGATTCTATGTAGGAAAGTATCGCGTTATTGAGCGGATTGGCATTGGCGGTATGGGACAGGTCTATCTGGCCGAACACCGCACCATGAAGCGCCGTTATGCCATCAAGGTGCTGCCTCGTGCTAAGGCGTCTGATCCGGCATCTCTGGAACGATTTGAGCGGGAAGCTCGTGCCGGAGGTAGTATTGATCACCCCAATATCGTAAGGGCGTATGACAAGGATCAGGATGGCGATCTGCATTATCTCGTAATGGATTTTGTCGATGGGTGCAGCCTCGCTGAAATAGTTGCTGCAACCGGACCGCTCGATGCGCAACGTGCAGGCAATTATCTGTATCAGTCTGCATTGGGACTCAAGCATGCCCACGATTCCGGCCTGATACATCGCGATATCAAGCCTGCCAATATTCTGATCGACCGCGAAGGGGTGGTAAAGATTCTCGATATGGGACTCGCCCGCTTCTTCAATGATCATGACGATATGATCACAAAGAAGTATGACGAAACCGTACTGGGTACTGCTGACTATTTATCACCCGAGCAGGCCATTGACAGTCACAGTGTTGACATTCGTTCCGACATCTACAGTCTGGGTTGTACGTTCTACTACACACTCACTGGACAACCCCCGTTCGGGGAAGGGTCTGTCGCACAAAAGCTCATCTGGCATCAGACTCGAGCGCCTAAACCACTAACCGAATTGCGCGAAGGAATCCCGCCGGAGCTGAGTGCAATCGTCATCAAATGCATGATGAAGAAGGCAGATGACAGGTATGAGTCGCCTGCTGCTTTGATTCAGGCATTGGAACAGTACGCTAACTTCAACTACCCGCCAACAGCCGAGGAACTTGCTGATCTTAGCCCTCTGGCTCGTGGTGTCCCGTTTGGTGGCGATATTCTCTCCGGTGTCTCTATCGCTGCTGCGGGTACACCCGACGCTACAGCCAAAGATCCCGATTCACGCTCCACACCTGTGACTGATGCCAATGTGGCTCCGCGTGGCGGGGAAGATAGCACTGTCAGTATTCGTAGTGGCGACAGTTCTGCAGCACATAAAGCACTGAATCCTAACCAGCCTCTGATCAGTCCGGTGGCCCCGGCTCCTACATTGCCGGTGATGGTTACACCCGCGAAAGCGGCTGGTATTGCTCCTCGTCCTTATTCCTCACCCCCGATCATTATTGGCAAGGATCCTCCAGCCCCGATCCTTCCCGAATCGAAAAAGAAGAAGAAAAAGGGTACGAATGAGTGGGACCCATACTCCACGCCTCTGCCCTTCCCTTCACCATTAGGTGAGCAGAAAGTACAGGTTCTTCCTGCCAAAGAGCAGCCCAATGTTTCCAGACGGATGGTGCCACTGTGGGTGTGGCTTGCACTGGTCATTGGCGTTCTAGCTGCTCTTCTGGCTACCGTGATGTACTTTGTACTTCGCGATCGTGGTGGAAAACCTGTTGTCTCCACCAGCGTACAACCAACTGTGACTGGATCCAGACCAACAACAGGCCCGACAACCTGGTACGTAGCCAAAAACAAGCTGGAAGGGATTCATCATCTTTCAATTGGAGCAGCTCTCAAGGCAGCGAGCCCTGGTGATACCATTATCATCACTGATCGACAGACCTATTCCGAAGCATTGTCTTTAAATAGTTCTTTCAGCACTGCTGGTCTTGCGAATGTTACGATCAAGGCCGAAATAAGTGAGGATGGTAAACGTGCAAGGCTGACTCCGCCACCAGGTCACCCAGTC
Source organism: Gemmatales bacterium (assembly GCA_046350055.1). GTDB lineage: Bacteria > Planctomycetota > Planctomycetia > Gemmatales > HRBIN36 > JAEUIE01. Next base: position 4,525,717 of record JAXMBC010000001.1, read on the forward strand.
ACGCAACCACTCATCAGCATTGAAGGAATTGAAGGGATCAAAATCATCGGCCTTCTTCTGGATGGAGAAGACGCTGTTCAGACTACGCTGGAAGTGAAAGGCTCGTGTCCGGGATTGACGTTGGAAGATGTCCGTATTGAAGGATTTCAGCAGCAAGGGATACTAGCGGATAATCTCAAGGGCAATACGCGCCGCGAAGTGCGATTCGACAAACTGCACATTAAGCAGAACAGTCCTCAGCCTTCGCAAGCAGCGATCAAGCTGCAAGGTGCAGCCTGTGAAGGCTTGCAGCTGAGGCATTGCAAAATGCAGGGCAACTCGAATTCAACAATTCTCTTTGCGGCTCCAACTCAGCGTTTTCTGATGGAGCACTGCATGCTCTATTCGGGCAAGGGTAAAGCCCTGCTCTGGTCAGACGCGATCCCGGCTAACAGCCGCATGAATGTCACTATTCAGCAAAACACCTTCTGGGATTACGAAACCGGCCTTTCTCTTGAAGTACCCATGATTCCTGGCGAAATCTACTTCACTCTGCGGAATAACATCTTTTACCAGGTGAAGAATGTCTTGCAAATCGATCCTGCCAAAGCGAAAATAAAGCCAGAGACGTTAAGCGGCAGCCTGACTGGTAAAGGTAATGTGTTTAATACACCTGCAAGTCAGCCGGGACTAACGATACCCAAATGGGGATTAGCAGGGCTAACCTTCGATTTGAACACGAGCATGACTCCAGCAAAGGACTTTCTTCGCTATCCAGCCAGCAGTCCGTTGCAAACTGCCGGTGAGCGTAAAGATCCCGTTGGCGCAACAGAATAGGGGATCCCGATGGATGCTCTTGCCACGTTTGGAGCACTCGCAGCTGGCGAAGGAGCCAATGCCATGGCAATCCTGGCTCCACATGAATTGCCGCCCGGGCATGTCAACTGGACTGCCAAAGAAATCACTACAGCAGATCACCTCTTTGCCAGTACCCCGCCTGCATCACTCCTGACAGCATGGCTTACCACAGGCGCTTGCCTTGTGGCATGGAAGGAAGCTACCTTTGATTCCACTGGGAATCAAACCAAGAAAACTGACAAAACTGAGGAACCCTTATCATGATGACATTCATTGTCATGTTGTTAGCCACCATTCCTGCAGATGAGCCGTATGGCAGCATTGCCGACGTGAAGCTTTCCAAGCCAGAGGATGGAATAGACTTTCCCAGCGTGCCTGCACCCTCTGGTGCATTGATTCTCTTCGATGGCAAATCCCTTGATAATTGGACCAGGAAGGACGGCAAGACCAAGCCGGGTTGGAAGCTTGAAGGCGGTGTCATGGAAGTGACTAAGACAGGCGATATTGTGACCAAGGAAAAGTTTACCGGCCACTTCAAGCTGCATGTTGAGTTTCGCGTACCCTACATGCCCAAGGCCAAAGGTCAGGCGCGTGGCAATAGCGGTGTATATGTTCAAGGACGCTATGAAGTCCAGGTGCTCGATAGCTATGGACTGGATAGCAAGTGGGACGATTGTGCAGGGATTTACTCCATCGCCAAACCAAAGGTCAATGCCTGTAAAGCTCCAACTGTCTGGCAATCATATGACATTGAGTTTCATTCACCCGTTTTCACTGATGGCAAGAAGACAGAGCCAGCATGGATCAACGTCTGGCACAACGGTGTGTTAGTGCACGATAAAGTTACGTTGACCAAGGATAACACTCCTGCGGGTGCAGGTGGCGATCCCAGCCTGCCCGGACCCATACTGCTTCAGGATCACGGGAATCCTGTGCAGTATCGGAACATCTGGCTGATCAAGCTGGATAAGTGACCTTACTTGCCAGCCTTTTTTGACAACAAATACGCTTGTCCCGGGCCGACAGGCGCTGAAGGCCCGGCATTTACTGGCAATGCTCCACTGGGAGCGTCGATACGTAACACCTGAAGTGGCGTAACCACGTCATTGGCGGGACGATCGTGATATCGAATGGTCCCTTCGATGGACTGAGACTTCTCCATTTTCCATGCTGCCAGCCATTGCTCCAGTAGCTTGAGATCCGAAGGTAAATTGATCAATGGCTGGTTCAAACGCAAGCTGCCCAGAAACATGAGCCTTTTCCGATAGATATTGGCTTCCTCGGACCAGGCGATGCATGTCCGCATCATGCTTTCCATCGTCTCAGGCTTTGTCAAGTTGAACGGATTCTTAGGCAAAGGAACAAGGATAATCATCGCAGGGCAGTCGATAATATTGCGGCATGCAGTGATACTAATCGTGTTCTTGGGAAGATTCTCCAGCAGTACCTGGAAAGTGCGTTGAGTAACAACCAGGTTATTGTGGAACTGTACTCCCGGCCTCACGTTAGTTGAAGCACTGGATGGTCGAGTCACATTCAAAGCAGCACGTCCCTCCAGAACGCAGTCCTCGATGATGATGGGATGAGTTGTGGTTTGCCAGCCAATACAAACTCCAGAAGGTGAGACAAAATGGCAACGACGTATCAATGTCTCGCGTGTCGCGGCTGCCACGCATGCCATGTTTGTTCCACCAATGACTCTGCAGTTCAGCATGGTGAGTCGCGACCCACTGGCGTAGACAGCGGAACGTGAGCCTGGGTCTTCAAGCTTCGTGACAGATGGTGTCTTGGGCCAGAATATCTCCAGTCCTTCCAGGTGGAGGTCTGCATGGCTATGCAGGAACGGCGCATATGCGGTATGATCGACATCTGGAACAAAGCGCGGATGCGATCCTGACGCTGCTTTTATTGTGAGATTCTTGGACTCAATAGTCAGTGGCTCCGTGAAAAACGGGCCATCACCCTGCACTTCAATTACACTCTGATTACCAGCTTCCCGTATAGCCTCTGCCAGCGTACTGTACAACTCATTCCTGCCCTGAACAACAAATCCCTGCTGTTGAGGTTTGTTGCTGATTACCGAACTGGTAGAGTTCGGTGCAACTTTACCAGTTAACAATGTCCAGGTCGAAACGGTAATCAAACCTAAGGTAACAAGTATGCTGGCTATGATTACAGGCCAGCGCGTGGAATTGTTAGTTGTTGAGTTTGTTGCAAGTTCAGGACATTGTTTTTCCAGCAGAGTGATCAATTCAGCTGCACTGCTTATCCGGTTTTCCGGTTCTTTGCGCAAGAGACGATGCACAATCTGAGCGAACCACGTTGGCACTTGTGCATCGGTTTCGACAAGCAATTTCTCTTTTGCAGTCCGTATCTGATTGAGGATTACAAACGGGGAATCGGCATGAAACGGTAACACACCACTGGCTGCCTGATATAGCACCACGCCCAGGCTGAAAAGATCCGAACGGGCATCAACAGCATGATCATTTGCCTGCTCCGGAGACATATACGCCGGAGTTCCAGCAAGCGTTCCTATTGCAGTAACGGAGTCATGTCCAATGTACTTGGCAAGACCAAAATCGCTCAGATATGCATGATGCGATGCAGAATCGATCAGGATGTTGGCAGGTTTGATGTCGCGGTGGATCAAATGGTGATCATGGGCTGCAGCAAGTCCACGTGCCAGTTGTTTGGCGAGAGGCAACAGTTCAGCAAAGTTCAGCTTTTTGACGCGGTGTAAGCGTTCAGCCAGAGATTCACCCTGTACATACTGCAATACGAGATAGGGCATGCCATCCGCTTCATCGATGGAATGAATTGCAACCACATTCTCGTGATGCAACGCAGCGGCTGCCTGAGCTTCACGAAGGAAGCGACTTTTTGCGTCTGGATGCTGAAGTAAGTGTGGTGACAGGACTTTGACAGCAACGGTGCGGTTAAGCACGGTATCCAGTCCTTCAAAGACCACTCCCATGCCACCTCGACCAATGATGCGACGAATCTGAATAGTACCCAGGCGTCCCATATAGCCAGGCATCATCGTTGGCTGCAACACTGGAATGGTAGCAACGAGCCCTGACTGTTCTGAAGGAGTGGACAAGCATGTTGCAAACTCTGCAGATTCCTGTTGCAGTCGTTTCATCACCATCTTGAGACACATTGAATCAGAAAGCGATCTGGCGGAATTATTCCCTTTCACGACGCGACTGATACTTGCCACATCAGCCATGTCTTCAAGACGGGACCGGCAGTGATCACATTCACCCAGATGAATATCCCATGTGGCATGATCCTCGTGGGGTAGTTCCCCACATAAAATCGACTGGAGTTGGGAATCAGCGGGACACGGGGTCATGGCTCTTCTCCCTGGGCCGATTGGATCTCCTGACGAATGCGGTTGGTTATTCTGCTGCGAGCGATGTAGACTGCTCCTGTTGTGATTTGCAAATCACTGGCTACCTTGCAGATATCTTCGCTCAATACCACTGTACGCCAGAACGCCTGCCAACTTGCTGGTCGAAATTCCGATTCAACCCGTCGCGCGGCCCAATGAAACAAATGCAGTTGATACTCCTGATCCCATGCGGATTGTTCTGATTCGGCTGGTTGTTCTGAGAGGAATTCTCGAACTTCAGAATCGCCGCTTCCTTGTGCATGCGAAGCGCGTCGTGTGAAGAACTTGCGAATCTGATTCCGGGCAATTGTAAATAGCCAGCCACGAAACGATCCTTTGGCTGGTTCGTAGATGAATTCCGGAGCTGCTCGCAGTACCAGCCGCAGTGTATCCTGTGCAAGATCGGCTGCATCGGCATCCTGCAGACGATTCTTCATCGCATAAGAATGAAGCAAAGGCGCATAAAGCTCAACAAACTCGCGCCAGGCCTGTGTGTCCTGCGGGTTGCGAATACGAAGCAGAAGACTGGCGCGTGTTTCCATTAGACCCGGCTTGGAAGCGGGACACTTTCTGGATTCGCTCAAAGTACTCGACGCCATTGTTGGTTGCAAGCCTGGAACTCGCGATAACTTTATTGTCTTTGTTGGCATGGCAGATCTAATGTCATGCCAACATAAGTATGGCTATGCAGATACCGGATTCGAACTGACAGATGACGTTCTTCGTAGGAAACACAATCCGCCAGCCACTATCATGAAGAAAGAGAAAATGAGACTTTTTGGTTCAAACAATGCAGGTATTACAGCAGACGCAATCAGTACTGCACCTGCGACCTGGGGCTTGATTTTGTTTAAGAATAACAATGTGATGGCGATCAGTCCTCCGACGCACCCTGCCACCAGAAAATAGGCAGAACGGACAATACTGTTGAGAGTAGCCATCTGCGTGCTCAACTTGTTCGATGCAGTCTGATTTCCGGAGGCTTTGAGATTTTTCTCATACTCTTCCAACTGCTTGATGGTATCCGCATGAGTGTTTGAATCGCTAAGCCACTTCGCTCCGATTCCACCAGCCCCCAGGGCTCCCAGAATTCCAAGTATCACGATCACAATGCGCATAACTGCTCCAGTATTCGGGTAAGAACGCCTCATAGCGTAGATACCTCAGGTATCCACGAAAGCCCCGAACCTTTCAATGATTGGTCAAAATATTCCAGCCTGATGTAAGGCCTTGGGAATACAAGACTTACTGCTTCAACGATTACAATAAGGCTGGAGCAAGTTACTACACCTTTGGGAGTTTACTTCGGAACATGCGTTGCCGTGAATATCCTAGATATCAGCCAGAGTTTCAAATCGACGGCCCAGTCTTATTGGCAGATGCGGGATTGCATGGCCCATTATTTTAAGTTCAAAACCCTGAATGATCTGCAAGCCGAAGCCCATCGGCTGCGTGTTGAGTTACCAGCTCAGGACGACCTCTCCCCGCTGTTTCGTTCACTTGCTGTCGGCAGTTTTATCCTGGGTAATCGCCTGTGTATCCATCCGATGGAAGGATGCGACGGTACTACTGATGGACTTCCTGGCGAACTGACCGAGCGTCGTTATCGGCGTTTTGGCGCTGGCGGTGCTAAGTTGATCTGGGGCGAAGCCGCGGCCATAGTACCGGAAGCACGTGCCAATCCCAGACAACTCGTCATCTCTGCTATTCATTATCCCCAATTGGCTCGTTTAGCGGAGATTGCGAGGACTGCACATCAGGCGATCTTTCATAATACCGATGATCTACTTATAGGATTGCAGCTTACTCATTCGGGGCGATACTCATTTCAGCAACCACAGATTGCCTGCCATGATGACGTCCTCGACAACAGACTCACTGCTCCTGCACGCTATCTGACTGATGACGATTTGAAACGCCTTGAAGATCAGTTTGTCGCAGCAGCTCATATCGCCTTCCAGGCTGGCTTCCAGTTCATCGATATCAAGCAATGTCATCGCTATCTGCTGAATGAACTGCTTTCCGCTCGCACCCGTCCTGGCCCGTATGGGGGCAGCTTTGAGAATCGCACTCGATTCGTGCGCAACATCATCACGCGCATTCGCTCTGAAATTCCCAACCTTCTCGTGGCTAGCCGGCTAAACCTGTTTGATGGGTTGCCTTTTCATGGCAGTACTGGGACGGTAGGTAAGGTGGATGCTGCGAATCTTCCATTGAAAAACTACTGGGGTACAAACCCACAATGCCCCGATGAAATGGACTTAAGTGAACCGTGCCGATGGGTAATCGAATTGAAACAGTTGGGTGTAGCATTGTTGAACCTGACTTTGGGCAATCCTTATGCGTCTCCTCATTATCTTCGACCATTTGAGTACCCACCTCCAGATGGGTACCTGACTCCAGAGCATCCTCTCCTGGGTGTTGCTCGTCATCTGGCTGCAGCGCGAACGATTCAGCAATTGGATACAACTCTGGCATGTGTGGGAAGTGGATATAGCTGGCTTCAGGAGTTCCTTTTTCATGTCGGGGCTGCTAATATTGAGCAAGGTTACATCAACATAGTCGGTGTAGGTCGTGGCTCTCTTTCCCAGCCCGACTTTGCCAAGCAACTCATGGATCATGGCAAACTGGATCGCAAACGTGTCTGTCGCACGTTCAGTTATTGCACTGCTTTGATGCGATCCAAACACAATGCTGAAGGACAATTTGTTACCGGGTGTCCACCCTTTGACAAAGAGGTCTATCAGCCTGTGTGGAAAGCTGCGCAATAGAAGCCACAGTCTTAACATCAAGCTACTACCGCCTGTCTCCCTCACGCAGTAGAACTAACTAGGTAATCGAGGAGCGAGCGATGGCGGAGCCACGGAACTACACGCCGTACCAGCAGAAGATCATTAAACGATATTATGGCGAGCAGCCTGCGATTCTTCATGAACGGCTGGCTAAATTGGTAGGCGATCTTTACCTTGCCAAGGGTGCTTCACGTGCCAGATTGTGGAAACAGGCTGCTGAGGCGATGACCAAGCTGGGATATTCCGCTGATCGTGTGACACATGTGACAACCAGCGACAAACCTGAACTCCTTGCTGTCGTGGTGAAAGAACTGGAAGCCAAGTAACACCATGCCTGCTTCGTCGAGTCATCCTGGTGAACCCAATGTTGAGCCAAGACCGTCACATGCAGCGCCTGGCATGCGAGCCTTGCCGCCTGCTGGGCAGCCCGCAGGTCTGCATGTCGGTCCCCATTCCACAGATAATTACGCTGCCCATCTGGTAGCGCTGCAGGCCTATCTGCCGCGTATTCAGCACATTGTCCGCAAGTACATTTACAACGAAAGTGATGTGCAGGAGATAGCTCAGGATGTGGTGGTGCGGGCTTTGCAAAAGCTCCCTTCCTTCCGAGGCGAGGCATCTCTCAGCACCTGGCTTCATCGCATTGCTACCAACTCAGCCTTGATGTTCCGTCGTCGCCGGCTGATGCAGCGCAGGATCGAGGAAAAGAAACCCATAGAGGAACTACTGGAAACGCATGCACCCAGCAATCCTCAATTGAACACCCCTACTCCTGAAGCAATCAGTTCCGGAAAGGCAGTGACGGCAGCCTTGCGGCGTGCCGTCGAAAACCTGCCTGAGGCCTATCGTAAAGTCGTAGTTCTTGCTGACATGGAAGACCTGCCGAACGAAGAAGTTGCCAGACGCCTGAATCTCAGTCTTCCAGCTGTAAAAAGTCGTCTACACCGTGCCAGGAAAATGTTGCGCGATCAGGTTATCAATCACATTGAGCCTGATGAGGGTGTAGTTTGACGTCAGGAATTACTGGTATTCCTGACGTCACGTATACTTTTTACCCTACCACTAAACCGTTTTTCTGCGTACTCCCCAACAGGAGTGCATTCAGGATGGTCTGCCCCGTGACAGTGTTGATTGCTTTAAGTCGAGGAGCCTGTCCGCTCGCTCCAGCGAAGAGCAGGTCAGCCACGCCATCGCCGTTGATATCCTTGGCGGTCAGGTTGAAGGCACTGGTACGCAGCTTGACACTGCTCGCCCCAGCGGTGGCAATCTGTAACCCCTGGTCGAAGGTGCGCAGTTCCGTGAGACCGCTGCGGGTGCTGGTGAGCATCACTTCTGCCAGACCGTCGCCATTGAGATCGGCGGCAGAGAGGGCGAGTTGATGATCATACCGATTGGTAGGTTTTACCACAAAGTTCTGCAACACCGTACCGGTGACTGCATCGTGAGCCATGATGCGGATGTTGGCCCGATCGTAACCAATGCCGGGCGTGGTGATGACGTCAGCAATGCCATCGCCGTTGACATCACCTGCAGCCACTTTCACCCCACTGTTGGAGGAGGCATTGGGGGCCACGAAGCTCTTGATGAGTTGCTCGGTCTTGCCATCCCAGACCGTCACCAGGGGCGAAGCTCTACGGTCAGTGCCGAGGAACACATCGGGCACACCATCGCCATTGATGTCGCTAGTGGCTATAGAGAGCCCCTTAGTATGTGGGAATGGATAGGCGGCCCAGGTGCGAAGCAAAGTGCCATCGACGCCACTGAAAATCTTGACAACACCGGCGATGCCTGGTCCAGGTACCACGTAAACGTCTTCGATGCCATCGTCGTTAGCATCGCCGGTGGCCAAACGCACTTCCTTCACTGCGCTCTTGATTGTGGGGAACGGCGTGAACTGGAACTGTAGCGTTCCATCGGTTCCACGGACCTGAACGAAGGGCTGTTTACCCGTGCGTGCGCCAACTACAAGGACCGGCGTGATGATCCGGCCGTTGCCCATGCTCTCGACCGTGATGGTGTCGCCGAAGACCACATTCACGGCATCCGGGTTGTCGGTCGTTTGGAAAAAGCCGGTGGGTTCAACTTGACGGACGTTGACCGCTCCTTCGAAGTTGACGGTGAGGTTGTAGTTGCCATTCACGTCAGAGACGGTGCTGGGTTCATTGGCATCGAGCAGACCGTTGCCATTGCGGTCAGCGAAGACGGTCACGCCCTGCTGGCCCCGATCGGTGGTGTTGAAGCTGCCATCGCGATTGAAGTCGCGGAAGACATTACCGAGCACATGGGCCTCGGGCGGAATGACGGTAACGAGGTAATCCGAAGTCGATGAGCCATCGTCATCCTGCACGGTGACGACCACATTGAACGCCCCTGCCGTGGCGAAGGTGTGGGTCAGCGGCGGCGGATCCCCGGGGGTGTTGACAGTGAAGTTGCCATTCGGGGAACCATCGCCCCAGTTAACGGTGATGCTCCACGGTGCATCGGCTCCCGGGTCGCTGAAGCTGCCGAGCGCGAACGACTTGGCAATCGTAGCCACTGCGTTCTGATCTGGAGCATCGACCGCGACCGGAAGCACGTTGCTGACGCTGGCCAGGAAACTGACCGGAGCGGAGGTGCCATCGGCATCGCTCACCGTGATGGTGACGTTGAAGACACCATCTTGGGCGAAGGTGTGGTTCTGCTGGATAATGGCCCCAGCAGTAGCCTGATTGAACACGGTGTTCGGCGTACCATCTCCCCAGTTCACCGTGACGGTGTAGTTGCCGGAGTTGTTTGCATCGATGAAAGTACCCAGGAGAAACAGCGTGGATGATCCTTCGATGGTTTGCTGGGGTACTGGAGGTATGAGGACAGGGATGGGATTCGCGATATTAACCGTCGTTTGTGCCGGTGGTGCAATTCCCAAATCATCATCACTGACCGTGGCTGTGATGGCAAACGTGCCGGGATTGGCAAAAGCATGCGTGGTGGTGAACGAGGTTTGCCCGGGTGCGACGCCAAAGTTCTGCACGGGCGAGCCATCACCAAAATCGAAAGCGATCAGCTTGGGATCGAGGGTACCGGGATCAGCAAAGGTCACGGTGATGATACTGTTCTCACCAATAAGCGCCGGGGTGGCGGAGACCGAGATGTTAAATGGTGCCACATTATTCACTGTAATCTGATGAGTATCTTGTGCGGAGTTGACACCGTCAGAGACCGTGGCAGTAATGGTTTTGACATCGCTGGAAGTACCGCTAGGGGCATCGTCGAGATAGGTATGAGAAGTTGAGAATGAAGTCGCACCAGCCGCCAGGTTGAGCGTGACAGGAGTGGAACCATCCCCGAAGTCGATGACGACGGTATGGGCATCACCATCGGGGTTGGTGAACGTGCCGTTGACAGTGATCTGACCGTTCTCATTCACGGATCCAGGCGCAGTTAGGATTACATTGGAAGGTGGCTGGTTCAGTCCCACATTGATCAGGAGAAAATCTGTATCGCTCCGTTGAGGGTTCACATCAGAATCTTGTGTTTCAATGACGAGTCGAGCCTGGCCGGTGTATCCCGTCGCAGGATGATAGACCATGGAGTTCAGGGCTGCATTCATATCAGCCAGGCTGCCAACCAGAGTAACGGAATCCGAGTTGTTGCCTGTCACCGTGAGTCCGCTCGTGTTGGCGAGACTAATGGTCCCAGCAATGCGAGTTGAGGTGGCTACGTCAAACATGTCCAATTCGACTTCGAAGGGCCCCGGGCCATCTGGGTCAGTGATCGAAAGCCCGTTACCGTTTGCACTCGAAAAGGCCAAGGAGGTATTGAGCGCAGTCGACTGAGTTCCCGGCTTGTTGTTTGTGGGAGACACATTGGGCGTTACGGTGATGTTGATGAAATCCGTATCAGCCAGGCCACCTGGACCATCATCGTGTGTTTCAACGATGAGGCGTAACTGCCCTTCGAGATTGATGGCAGGTATCAAGGTGAAAGTATCGAGAGCGGCATGAACATCGGCGAAACTGCCTAGGATGTTCAATGCATTGGTACCATTGCCGGTGAGGGTAACACCCGTGATATTGGCAACGGTGAGTGTTCCCGCGACGGTGGCGCTGCCTGGATTCGTTGCAATAACGAGTTCCACCTGATATGGCCCCGGACCATCAGGATCAGTGAAGGAAATCCCGTTCCCATTGACAGACGAAAATACCAGAGGTGTCTCTTCAATGACGGATTGGGCACCCGGAATACTGTTGACGGGCGCTGCAGGTACCGTGCGGTCCTCCAGTCGCTCCAGGTTCAAGAGATGACGGTTGTAACGATTGCGATGTGCTGACATGTCTGTATCCCCGGAGTGAACTTGTCATCAAGTGGTGGTCGGATTGTGTCTATGATGTGTACTGCCAGGGATTTTCAGGATTAACAGGTGATTCAGTAGTTTTGCAAAATGACTGACTCGAGAATCAGGACTTACTGCTTGTACGGAGTTTCGATCAATAAGCCATGCTTGTCTGAACCGTCCTTGCCAGCCTGTTCAATAAACAGCAGCGCCTGAATCAGAGCAGTAACTTCATGGGCCAATTCCGGGTATTGTGTTACAAAGTGTCGCAAGTCCATAATCTCGCCACATCGATACCTGTTTACAAAATCCTCAGCCAGCTTGACCACTGCATCAGTTTCAAGTGGGTTGTTGTTCATTAACATTGCTCCACACAGTCAAAGGCTGATTGGCAGTAAGCTCTTGTACTGTGTTCTGCCAGCGTTCGTCTCCGCTTAACTGAATAGAGCATCAAAATCGCGGTATACGAAATCACACTCGCAACTAGCGTTACGGTATAGTATCCTGACAGTCCCACCGTTTGCTCTCCTGCCGGATATCGACCTATGAAGTGGCTGCTGCTTGTATCTGCCGTTTGTCTTGTCACTTTTACTCTTCTTACAGTCGACGCGCAGCCGCCAGCTACGCCACGCCTGGAGCTTAAGCCGGGCGATCACATCTGCTTGCTGGGCAATAGCACAGCGGAGCGTATGCAGCATTACGGCTGGCTGGAAACTTTTCTACACAGTCGGTTTCCCCAACATCACTTGAGCATCCGCAATCTGGGCTTTGCGGGGGATACCCTCACTACCCGTTTGCGTTCCATGTCGTTCGGCACACCCGATGAATGGCTCAACCGCTGTCAGGCTGATGTGATCTTCGCGTTCTTTGGCTACAACGAATCATTTGCCGGTGAAGAAGGACTTCCACAGTTCAAAGCAGATCTGAAAAGCTTCATCGAGCACACGCTAAGTCAGAAATACAACGCTAAGAGCGCACCGCGACTTGTGTTATTCGCTCCGCTTGCCCATGAAGACTTGAAGTCACCACACTTACCCGATGGCACAGTCAACAATGCTCGGTTGGCCCTCTACACCAAAGCTTTGCGTGAGGCAGCCATTCAACATCAGCTGCCCTTTTGTGAACTTTTTGAACTAAGTGGCAAGCTCTATTTGACTAACAGCGGTCTGACGGTGAATGGCGTTCACCTGAATGAACGAGGCGATCAGGTTATCGGACAAGCCATTGACCTTGATCTCTTCCGCACAGCCCAAACACCGGAGACTGAATACCTGGCCAGGCTTCGAGCTGCTGTGAATGACAAGGACATGCACTGGTTCCAGCGTTACCGCACCACCGATGGTTATTCGATTTATGGTGGCAGGGCTGATCTGAAGTTCGTGAATGACCAGACCAACCGCGAGGTCGCTCAGCGGGAAATGGAAGTGCTCGATGTGATGACCGCCAATCGCGACAAACACATCTGGAACCTTGCCCAGAAACAACAAAGCAAAGTGGATGACAGCAACCTGCCCAAGTTCATTCCCGTAATCAGCAATAAGCCCGGCAAAGGCCCAAACGGTCAGCACCTTTTTCTCTGTGGAGAAGAAGCGATCAAAAGCATGACCATCGCCAAGGGCTTCAAAGTCAACTTGTTTGCTGACGAGAAGATGTTTCCTGATCTTATTAATCCGGTGCAGATGCAGTTTGATACCAGGGGTCGGCTATGGGTCGCCACCTGGCAGACCTATCCACACTGGAAACCTACCGAAGCAATGAATGACAAACTTCTGATCCTGGAAGATACTGATGGCGATGGTAAAGCTGACAAGTGCACTACGTTCGCTGGTGATCTCCACAACCCCACCGGTTTCGAGTTTTACAACGGCGGTGTCATTGTCGCTCAGGCGCCGAATGTCGTCTTCCTCAAAGACAACAATGGCGATGGCAAGTATGACCAGAAGGACATCCTGCTGACTGGCATTGACTCAGCCGACACACACCACACTTCCAATAGCTTTGTATTTGGCCCGGATGGTGCGATTTATTTCCAGGAAGGCACATTCCACCAGACATCTATCGAGACACCCTACTCTGCCCCTGTGCGCTGTTCCAACGCGGGTGTTTTTCGTTATGAACCACGGACGCAGAAGTTCGAAACTTATGTTTCCTTTGGCTTTGCCAATCCACATGGCCATGTTTTCGACCGCTGGGGCCGGGATATTGTGGTCGATGGCACTGGTTCTAATCCCTACCACGCCGCCCTCTTTAGTGGTCGGGTCGAGTATCCCAATAAGCATGCTCGACCGCCGCAAGTCTATCAGCAATGGACTCGCCCCTGTTCCGGCATGGAGATTCTCAGCAGCAAGCACTTCCCGGAAGAACTGCAAGGCAACCTGCTGGTGCTGAATGTTATTGGTTATCAGGGCATCCTGATGTATAAACTTCGCGACAAGGGGGCGAGCATCGAAGGGTTGGAAGACACGCGGTTGCTCAGCTCCAGCGACCCCAACTTCCGTCCTGCAGACGTGAAGATAGGGCCCGATGGTGCCATCTATTTCTGCGATTGGCATAATCCCATCATCGGTCACATGCAACACAACCTGCGCGATCCCAATCGCGACCGTACGCATGGTCGTGTGTACCGCATCACTTGCGAAGGCAAGTCGCTCTCGCAACCGGTAACGATTGCTGGCGAACCAATCGAGAAACTGGTTCCCCTGCTGGCTCATCCAGAAGATCGCGTGCGTTACCGGGTACGAGTGGAACTTTCAGGACGAAACAGCAGAGATGTATTGAGATTTGCCTCGGACTGGCTCGATACCCTGGCGAAGCAACCGGGAGACCACACGCATGAAGAGCTGGAAGTTCTCTGGTTGCACCAGCAACACAATTCCGCTGATATCGATTTGATCAAGCGATTACTCAATTCAAAGCACGGCCACGCCCGGGCTGCGACTGTACGTGTACTGAGTTATCTAAGCGAAGATTATGTCGTCTCACCGCGACAGCCTGGCAAACAAGAACCACAGCAACCTTCCAGGAAGACGACTCCCACAGAAAAACGACCACCAGCATCCCCTCAGCCACCACTACAGAAAAAATATGATGATAAACCACCACCAACCAAGCAGGAACAATATGCGAAAAGTAACAATGGACCTGCTGTCACACATTTGAAGGATCCGGATGATCCAGAGTCGTTAAAGCAAAGAAGCCAGTCACCTGGAAAGATTGAAAAAGAGCCCGAATTTCCACGTAATCAGGGTCAAAGCCAAGATCTCCTCTACCGAGGCCCGATTAATGAATGGCCTAACGATGCCCTGAAAATACTGTTGGAAATGGCAAAAGACCCCGATCCCAAGGTCCGTCTTGAAGTAGCAAGGGCTGCGAGTTTCTTCACCATTCCTGAAGCGGTCGAGGTACCACTTACAGTCATGGAGCAGCCGATGGATCAATACCTGACCTTTGTCTGCAACGAAACGATGAAAACGCTGGAACCCCTCTGGCGGCGTGAATTGGCTGCAGGCAAGACTATCAGGATGCGCACCGAGGTGGGTAACCGCTTCCTCGTCAAGAAGATGAGCACCGCCAGCCTTCTCAAGAAAGAGCGTTCCTTTGATGTCTGCCAGGAACTGCTTACCCGCCCTGGCATTCAGGATGAATACCGTCTTGATGCGCTGCGAGGGCTTGGTCGCATGCGGCACCGCTCCGCCGCTACGATACTTGTTGATACACTGGCTTCGCTTGATCAGGTGAATAACCTCGAGGACAAAAGCATCTACTTCGATCTCGTCCGATTACTTTCCGGGCGTGCGGCTACTGAATTAGCTGAGGTGCGGGGGCCGCTGGAAAAGCTTGCACTCACAGCACAGCAAGCCGTCATTCGCCAGGTGGGCTATCTGGCAATAATGACTGTTGACAATCAGATTGCCAGCGCCTGGAAGCTTGCCGGGACGGCTAAGAATCCGCTGCAAGCCGAACAGGATGTTGTCACTGCAACCACCATGCTGAGTGATACCAGCCTGCGGAATCAGGCGTACGACCGATTGATAGAAGTACTTCAACGGACTGCTGCCGCCTCTGCCAGTAAACAGCCGGTAATGGGACGATATGTTCGTGTGGAACTTCCTGGTAAGCAGAGAACACTCACTCTGGCTGAAGTAGAAGTCTACTCGCAGGGCAAGAATATCGCCCGGCAAGGGAAAGCAACCCAGCAGAATATCGCTCATGGCGGCGCTGCTTCACGAGCCATCGATGGCAACAAATCTGGCCGATACTCTGATGGTGGTCAAACCCACACCAGTGAAGCAAGCACTGATCCGTGGTGGGAACTTGATCTTGGCCGTGACTTTCCGCTGGATTCCATTTCCATCTACAACCGCACGGAAGATTCATTCTACCGTCGTCTGAATGGCTTCCACCTCAAAGTGCTAGATAGTAATCGACAAACGGTCTGGGATAAAACAAACCAGCCTGCCCCGGAGAAAGTAGGCCAGTATGAGATTGTATCCATCGATCCTCAGGCTGCATTGCGCAAGAGTGCCATGCTGGCCATGACCACGGTACGTGGACAGGAGAAGAAGACTTTCACACTGCTTGCTGCAATGGTCAAGAACGACCCTGTTGCTTTGCAGGCATTGTTGCGATTGCCGAAAAAGACGTGGCCAGTCGACGAGGCCAAGCCAGTCTTGCCTCAGGTAATTGACTTTCTGAAGCAAACCCCAGCAGCATTGCGAACCACCCCGCTGGCTCTCGAAGCTATGGAACTAGGTGAGGCGCTGAGCACCCTCTACCCGGCCGATCAGGCAAAGGCTCTGCGTCGCCAGTTGCTCGACCTCGGCGTTCGCGTCATCCGAGTCGGCACTCTGCTCGAACGCATGTCCTACGACAAGGATGTACTCGTGGTGCAGGCGGGTAAGCCGGTTGAATTCATCTTTGAAAACACCGATATGATGCCACATAATCTGGTGATCGGCACGCCGGGTTCACTGGAAGCACTGGGGGAAGCGGCGGAAGCTACTGCCACCTCGGCGGATGCTGCCGCACGGCACTTTGTCCCCAGGATGAAGGAAGTGCTCCTGTCCAGCAAGCTGCTTCAACCTCGTGAAAGTGAAAGACTCAGTTTCACAGCCCCCAAACAGTCCGGTGTCTATCCCATCGTTTGTACTTACCCCGGTCACTGGCGGCGCATGTACTCCGCTCTGTATGTAGTGGATGATCTGGAAAGCTACCAAACCGGACAGGAAGCTTACCTGGCGGCGCACCCCCTAACTGTCAAGGATGCCATGCTCAAGGACCGCCGGCCACGCACTGAATGGAAGACCAGCGACCTGGAACCCCTGCTGGCAGACCTCGGTACCGGCCGTTCTTTTGGGAATGGCAAATCGATGTTCAAAGTGGCGAGCTGCGTCGCCTGCCATCGATTCGGTGGCGAGGGCAACAACTTTGCTCCTGACCTGACTCAGATTGATCCCAAATGGACACGGGCAGACCTGCTCAAAAACATTGTCGAACCTTCGCACTTGATCAATGAGAAGTACCAGACCTGGGTATTCGCTACCATTGACGGCAAGACCATTACTGCCATCGTGCTGGAAGAGACCGGGGATGCGTACAAGATCATCGAGAATCCGTTGACCAAAGCGGAACCAATGTTGTTGAAGAAGGCTGATGTGGAACAAAAACAGAAGTCGAACGTTTCTACGATGCCCAAAGGACTGCTGGATACACTGAGTCGTGAAGAAATACTTGATTTGCTGGCGTACATTCTCTCAAAGGCTCAGCCGAATCACGAGCTGTATCAAAATAAGGGCCACAAACATTAATCACAAAGCAACCCGTCCCAGGACAGTGCCCGGGGACGGGCAATTCTGACTTTCCCAGTTGGCCTTGCAGCAATTTCTCCTCTTGCTATCGTGCCGCCCCATCGTGCAAACGAAGGGGAATGATCATGGGGACTCGCCGTTGGTTTGTATTTGCAGTAGCCTGCCTGGCATTTCTGCCAACAGGTTGCTATGTGACCGACTGGCGCTGGATCTGGGAGGACGATGATGACCACCACTGCCAATATTACGCCCCCCCACCATCTCAGCCTCAGCAGGCCGTCCGTTACAGTCCGCCGGATTACTCTCTTCCTGCTGTTGCTCAGCCTTAGTATCAGTCAGTGTGGCTGCCTTGTTGCAGCAGCTGGCGCTGCTGCCGGTGCGGGTGCCTATGCCTACTACCAGGGCAATCATGGTGACACATTTGCTGGCGAATTCGGCCAGACTTACCAGGCAACCAAGCAGGCATTGGCTGACCTGAATATGCCTATACGCCATGAGGAACACCAGGGTCTGACTGGATTGATTGAATCGAGCATTGAAGATGGCAGCAAAGTCACCATTGATATCGAGGAACAACCACGCATCGCTTCTACTGATGGCCACGTGACCGAGGTCAAAGTACGAGTGGGGACATTTGGCGATTCTCAGCTAAGCAGTAAACTACATGCTCAGATTCGGGCTCATCTTACTCAAGGTGGGACAGCATCACCCAATCGACTGCCGCCAGTGAAGTCACAGAGCATTCAGCAAACCGGAGCGACTGTTCCTGGTGTGGCGCCAAGTAAAGATAACTGGAAACCAGCGAGTCAAACTGGAAATAGCCAGCAACAGCCACCTCCGTAATGATCAATCATGTTACGCAAAAAGCCCGTGGAGTTGTTCCACGGGCTCTACTCTTTTCTGTTCCGGAGAACAGGGAGAGGTAGCTTAGCGACCGTACCAGTACGAAGGAACGTTCTGGGCATAGCCGCCGCCATAGTTGCTGTTGTAAGCGGCGGGGCGACCTTGCTGTGCGGGAGCGGCAGCATTATAGCCTGCGCCAGCTGGGCCACGGAAATTACCATAGCCACCCACCTGATAGCCAGTGTTCACAGCCGGTGGATAATAGGTATACCAGGGAGCTACTTGACCGTTCCAGCAGTTGTAGCCGATACCGGGGTTTGGATACATGGGCCGATTGCAATCGGGATTGCCCCACAGATAAGGGGATCCACCGCAACTGCCACAGCCGCCACCATTGCCGCAGGAGCTGCGATTGAAGAGCAACTTGCCACCACAGCTCTGCCGGCCTTCAGGATCACAGCCGATGCAGAAATTGGGCAGGAAGACTGGCAGCCGGGGGAGTGGCAGCCGAATACAGGGACGATACACATCAAAGCAGAGCGCAGAGGCATTGGACTGAGCCAGCCCCACGAACGCCACGGCCAGCAGGCCACACACCAGAATCCGTTTCATCACCATCCTCCTTGGGGTGAGGTGTAACTTGCGGCCCGGGCGCCTCGCCTCGCCGCTACTGGAGCATGCATCATGCGTGGCTGGTTCCAAATGGATAATGCAAAAAGGAATGGACCAGCCTTGCCCTTGCTCTGTCATGGTTGCTATAGATGTCAGTAACCTTAGACCACGTGATACATGCATACAGGGAAGAGGCGCATATACTTCCTGCTCTAATCCAGTATTTCTTGACAGAATGATTCAAGTTCTACGTCGGGCTGGCCGGAAGCCGTCGAACGGATTGATCAGTGTTGATGGGCCAGGAATCTTAATCATTTGCAGGCTCTTTCACTACATCGTCTACTTCAAGGCATGAAACAAGGAATGGAAGGCAATCACTCCTGGACCTATTATGACGAAGCGCAACGGCATGCGAATTAGTCTTGCTGATATTGAAGAAATAAAAACGACCCCGGCAATGGGGTCGTATGTTATAAAAAATACGTAGCTTAAGATGCAAACCGCAACTCAACTCTGCATCCTTCATCCTGCAGTTTCTGTCGCCAGTGCCTGAATTCGGTGCGACTCAACAACATGCTGGGCGGCCGAACGTGGTCTTTTCCAAAGATCAGGAGCAGTTGCCGAGGGCTGTCACCTTGTCCGACTGGATTTGTGGTGGAAAGAAAGACATTTCCTTCTTCCGTGTCCCCGATGAAGTACGATTCGTTTGGCTCGCTGCTCATGCTTCTCCCCTCAAGAATGATGGTTCTGCTATACCCGTCTTTCCGGGAATGTAAATGGTAATTTCTCACGGACTCATCGCAGAAATGAATATGTCAGATACGTGGCACTTCAAAGTTACATCTGACCATGTGGATTTGCAGGATTTGCAGCAATACTGCTTTGCTTACGAAAGTACTGAAGATACAGTTAGATGATTGCTGAGGTCGGATGCCTGTTGACATCTGATTTTCATTCACAGACAGCTCAGGAGACGACCGTGGAAGACATTTTCGTTTATGCTGCCAAGTGTGTAGACAACAAAAGCGTACTGGCGAGAATAGGCCACTCGGCAAAGTTGCACACTGCACGCAGTGCAGTCTCTTCCAAAGGCTCGGCTATCAGCAAAGCAAGCGCACTGGTAGGCGCAGGTGTTCGTGCGACTGTTAATGCCATGCCGATTCCTGTCATTGGCGGATTGATCGGGGCACTCGAGCAGAAGGTGGAGAAGGCAATTAAGAGTCACATGCACGGTAAAAGCCTGCAGAAGGCCGCTACGATTACCGAGAAGGTTAAATTCACTCTGAAGGAACTTAGCGTAGAGGAACTGGACCGCTTTCGCTGGAAAGTAACGGAGTCCATGACTGAATTCAACAAGCTAGTTGCGCAGAAGGAGATCAATCTGAAGAAGCAGATGGAACAGCACGCTACGTGCGAATCATTCCTGAATCTGGCAATGGCGGCTGAGCAAGTTCAACGTCGTATCAAGAAACTCAAGACTGCCTGTCTGGGGATATTTGCTGCCATCAAGATAACGGGTGAGTGGATCGAGGAATGCGAAAATGGTCAGGGAGCAACACCATTAGCGATGACTGGGGGAACACGTACTGCAGCAGCATCGGGAGGGGTGAATAAGTCCATCGCTGAATTAAGAACATGGATTGCTGCCAACATCCAAACGGAATTGGACACTCACACACGGGCAGGAAACGATGCTACTAAAGAAGCATTTGTGGCCGAATATCACGGCAAATGTGATAAATGGTGCTGCTTTCGTGATGCAGGCAAAGCTGATACATGGGCGAACTGCAAAGATAATGCAGCATTTGTGCTGAGAAACCTTGCAGATCCATTCGTTCCAGACAGCTTCAACAACAACCTCGGTGTGTTGTGGAAGACCGACAATTAATAATGCTGGACGACACTCGCGGTGTATAAACTTCCATGTCCACACTCTTCCTGTCGAAACATCGATGAAACTATGGTATTTGCTCTACGTCCAGATGCTGTCTGGAACGCTGTTACTCTTTCCTGAAGTATCGTCTGCAGTCATTGCTGAAGATGGCAAACCTGCTCCGCAGGTGCAACCTGGCACGCTCGGAAAACAAGTCAATCCATTCATCGGCACTGGTGGCATTTCCTACTTGTGTGGGAATAATTTTCCAGGTGCCACCGTACCGTTCGGCACGGTAAGGCTGAGTCCAGATACGGTTTCCCTGCAGGGCAAGCTTGCCACTAATTCTTCCGGCTACTTCTATTCCGATCCTCGTATTTTGGGGTTCAGTCATACCCGGTTGGCAGGTACCGGCGCCACCGATGGTGGCAACTTCATGGTGATTCCCACTATCACCGAGAAGGCACCATTACATCATCGGGGGCTGCATACCGACTACTCCCACGAGCAGGAGCGTGCCTTCCCCGGGTATTATGGTGTGATGCTGCCTCAATTGGGAATCAAGGTAGAACTCACTGCCAGTACGCGTGTTGGCGTACATCGTTACACGTTCCCCGAAAAGCAAGATCCTCACATACTGATGAACGTCACAAGTGCACTGGGAAAGGGAAGCAGCAAATCTGGTGAAGTTCGCATCCTTCCCGCACTGCACGAAGTCGAAGGTTCAGTGAAGACTTTTGGAACGTTTGCCAAGCGGTATGGTGGCCTGCAGACTTACTTTGTTGCTCGATTCAGTCGACCTTTTGATACATTCGCGACGCGTTCCGGTGAGGTAGAATCTGCCGGACAGACGGTCACAAAGGGCGATGATATTGGCGTCCATATTGGTTTCAAAGCAGATGATTCTCGATCTGTGGAACTCAAAGTGGCCATCTCTTACGTGAGCATTGCTAACGCCCGAGCCAATCTCGAGCAGGAAACTGGCAAGTTTACTTTCAACCAGGTATTGACACTGGCACAGTGGGAAGAGAAACTGGGCCGCATACTGGTAGAAGGGGGAACCGAGCATCAGCAAATTATTTTTCGTACCGCTCTTTATCACGCAATGCAGATGCCAACAACGTTCCAGGATGTGAATGGGGAGTATCTGGGGTTCGACCGAAAGATTCACACTGCAGCAGGGTTCCATTATTACACCGACATGTCACTGTGGGACACCTTTCGCACCGTACATCCGCTCTACAATCTGATTGCACGGCGTGAACAACGTGACATGCTTGTCTCCCTGGTGAAAATGGCTGAACAAGGTGGCTACCTGCCCCGCTGGCCATCCGGGGTTGGTTACACAAACTCTATGTTCGGCACACCTGCGGACATGGTGATATCCGAGTCCTATCTGAAGGGCATTCGCGATTTCGATTCCGAGGCTGCCTATCAATTCATGCGTAAGACTGCTTTAGGGCCAGTGCCGACTGGCTCACCTTTTTCGGGACGTGCTGGAATTGAACACTATCTGAAGTATCAATACTGCCCAGGCGACCTGATGAAGAAGTCCGTCGCCAGTACCTTAGAGTACTGCTATGCCGACCAGTCCATTGCTCAACTGGCTGAGGCGCTAGGGCATCAGGAAGATGCCAGACTGTTTCACAAGCATGGGCAATTCTACCGCAACCTGTGGAATCCTCAGACTCAGTTCTTCCAGGCTCGCGATTCCAAGAAGAACTTTCAGGCGGAGTTTCGACCTGAACTCTTGACCTACGCCGATTTTGGTGGGAAATACACGCATGGTTACGTCGAGGGTAGTGCCTGGCAATGGCGCTGGGGAGTTCCTTCAGATAGCACCGGATTGATAGCATTGTTCAAAAGCCGTGAGTACTTCGTGCAGGAACTGGAACAGTTCTTTGCACGTTCCCCGACGGGGGTTGGCCTGCCTCCGAATGCTTTCTACTGGCAGGGCAATCAGCCTGATCTGCATGCAGCCTATCTGTTCAACCATGCGAACCGGCCCGATTTGACGCAAAAGTGGGTGCGATGGATTCTGGAGAATAAGTATGGCGACCGGGAGAACGGGCTGGACGGCAACGATGATGGCGGCACCCTCTCCGCCTGGTATGTGCTAAGTTCGCTCGGTATCTTTCCAATTGCAGGCACTGATCGTTATGAGTTCACCGGCCCACTTTGGAAGCGTGCAGTTTTGCGGATTGGCGACAGAACACTAACCATACTTGCTGAAGAGGCTGCTCCCAATCATCTCTACATCCAGAAGATTTGGCTGAACGACAAACTACTGAATCGACATTCGATAAGACATAGCGAAATCAGTCAGGGTGGTACGCTTAGACAGGGTGGTACGCTTAGATTTGAAATGGGGCCTGCTCCAGCACGGACACAGTAGATCCATGTGCTTCGTGCTGAACAGGCCAAGGCGAAATCCCGGTGCAGGTTCTAACGAACAAGCTTTGCAAGATCATCCTTGATAGCCTTGCCCCACAGATCGTAGCCCTTCGGACTGAGATGCAGGTAGTCAGGCATGATTTCGCCCGACAGACCGCCGTTCTCATCGAGGAATACCCTGCCAATGTCCTTATAGAATACGTTCTTGCCGTCATCCAGTTTGGCGATGAGCGCATTGATCTCTGCTATCTTCCTGGCCAACTTTGTTGATGGGATCGTTCCTCGTTGACGTTCCAGATTGCGGATCAAGGTATTTAATCGCTTAATATCCGGCTGTTCTTTCTTGAGTTCTTCATTGATAGGCTTCATGGCTTCCGTGATCTGGTTCAGATTACGTTCAGCATCGGATGCGTTGCCTCGTGGAAAGACCCCGAGAACTAGTACCTTGATGCCCGGCTTCTGACGACGAAGTTCCTCCACTATGGCCTGGATTCCACCTGCAATTTGCTGGGCACTGTGTGAACCGGTGTTATTGGTGCCAATCATCAGAACAGCAGCTTTGGGATTGAGCCGGTCAATTTCGTGGCCTTCGGTAATTCGCCAAAGGACATGTCCCGTCTGGTCTCCACCAATACCCAGGTTCACAGGTTTGAAAGCACCAAAATGTTCCTGCCAGGCCTTCTGGCCTTCCCAGCCGTGCGTAATGGAATCACCCAGGAAGATGACGTCACCTGAAGCATTGCTTTGTTCAATGCGATTGAGGAATTCCTTGTGCCTTGGGATATCGCGATTCAGTTTGCGGACTGCAGGATTCTCCGCATCCTGGCCAAAGGACGGTTGAGGCATCCACTGGCCCAGGACCAGTGCGCAGCATGCGGTGATCATCAGACGGTACATGGTATTCTCGATGAGAGTTGCGTCTCTCCATTGGACGCTTACTCTATTTCTACTGAATCTACATGTATTGGAGACATGTGAGCCATCCCGTTCAACGATGAACAATGTCTCACGAAAACGAGCAATCAAGTAATGCCGCAATCAGTTCAATGCTGTGAAAGTGTGTCAAGGCAATGTGACATTACGCTGCTTTGGTACTCTCCGTTGATATCGTGAGTGCAGCCATCATGGGATGCAATCGGCTGAATTCATGTTCGCTCATGATCTTGATGACCCGTTCCTTGGCATCGACGACCAGACGCACATTACGGTAGGCCAGACCAACAGGCTTTGTCGAAGACTCGACCCGGCTGATTACCCTGGCAATTCTGTTCAAGAGAACGCTCTTCTCCTGTTCACTAAGCAGTATTCGCGCAGATCGAGAGGTCATGGTGCAATAAGGAAATTTCATCGCGAGCGCTCCATATGTCCGACTACACAAAGCTACCCGATATCCTGGTGTACAAGTCAAGGATGATTACGATGGTCACGCTGAATGAAGAAGATTTGCATGGTGTAAACACGCTGCACAGCAAGGCTGATACATTCGGAAGAGCTTGCTGCTTGGAATTCCCAGTCATCTGGTAAGTGTCGTATTGCGTCGTTGGCCAGGAGGGTGAATGTGTAGATACCTTGGATGTTGATCTTCTATGGTTTATCGCATTCCGAGGATCGATGTCAGGTTCACTGGAAACTCAGCGAATGAGCCTAGAATATCCTGTGACAAGCTAACTGCACTTTGCCAGTTAATGAGGAACTTGGATGAATATGAATACCCGAATCCCCTTTCTGTCCTTACTGCTGCTGCTCTTGTCAGCCTCCGTTTACGCTGAAGACAAGCCACTCAAGGTTTTCATCCTGGCAGGGCAGTCGAATATGCAGGGGCATGCCAGTGTTACGACCTTTGATTCGCTGGCCGATGATCCCAGGACGGCACCACTACTGAAAGAGATGCGCGGCGATGATGGCAAGCCTCGTGTGTGCAATTCTGTGTGGATATCGTCAATAGGATGCCTCGGAGATGCCTACACGGACCTGAGTGAAAAGAAGGGCAAATTGACAGCGGGGTTTGGCGCGCCCAGCAACAAGATTGGACCGGAATTCACCTTCGGAATCACTGTGGAGAAACTGCTCGGCGAGCCTGTACTCATTATCAAGACCGCGTGGGGTGGTAGAAGCCTGCACACTGATTTCCGCCCGCCCAGTGCCGGGCCATATGTGTGGAGTGAATATGAGCTTGCGCAGCATCAGCGGCGCGGCGACGATCTGGAAAAGATCAAGACCGAAAAGACCAAAGCAACCGGTGTGTACTACCGTCACATGATTGACCATGTCCACAAGGTATTGGGCGATATCAAACGGGTGGTTCCATCATACGACCCGAAGCAGGGGTACGAACTCGCTGGTTTTATCTGGTTCCAGGGGTTCAACGACCTGGTTTCCAGCTGGACCTACGAGAATCGTATGAAGCCCGGAGGATATGACCTATACGGTGAGTTGCTGTCTCACCTCATACGCGATGTTCGTAAGGATTTATCGGCACCTGAACTGCCTTTTATCATCGGGGTGATGGGAATCGGTGGTGAGAAGGAAGGAAAGAAAGCTCCCCAGATGTATTTCCGGCAGGCACAACTCGCTCCCACCCTGCTTCCCGAGTTTAAGGATAGTGTGGCAGCAGTGCATACCGTTCCATTCTGGGACGACGAACTTGAAGCCCTGCAACAGAGGATGGAGCAGTTGAACGACAGGCTCAATCGAGAATTCAAGAAGAATACCAACTTGAAACCCGCGGATAAAGAACAGGCTCGTCAAAAGGCAATTGCAGACAGCTTTTCACCAGAGGAATACAAGAGGCTGAAGTCTGGAGTATCTAATGGTGGCTACCACTATCTCGGTGCAGCCAAGATCATGGCTCCGATCGGTAAGGCATTTGCCGAAGCGGCTGTCTCCATGAAGAAAGGTGTGAAGCGAACTGCAAAAACTGCGAGCGCTGTTACTGCAGGAGAGATGGCAGGTTATCTTCTGGTTCCGCATGAGAAAGTACCCAGTACTTTCAATGCTGGATTCTCACTATATGTTGCAGCCTGGCCAATGCTGAAGAACTATCCGGGGCAGCAGTTTCAGAGCGGCTTGTTCGGCACCTGGATGTTCGCACAATATGAAGGCCAGAGACCGAAGGATCTTTATTCCGACATCGAAGGTGGACTTGGCTGGTGGCGTGACACTCGGTTTGCAACAGAAACGCCCAAGTTCATCATGGGCGGAGTAGCGCTGAACTTCAGCGAATGGGCCAATGGGCCTGGAGCCGGCAAAGGTCGCAACTGGAAAAAACCCGCAGGCCACTATGCGGTAGCACAACTCAGCCCCTGGGTACTCTGGCCACCGGACGGACTCAATCTCAAACAGGGTACTTGCGGAGAGCTCTTTGGATACGGCTACTTACCGCTCCCTTTGACCGAACCGAAGCTGACAACAGCTGGCAAGAATGTGCCGACTGGGAACCATTGCTGGACTTTATTTCTCAATTCCGGCAACTTCAAAGGGCCAGTAGCCTTCTTCACTCCTTACTTCTGGTCGCATGCATCTACTCTGAATCCCAAGTTGAGTGGTCAGTTCCTGGATAGCCGGCACTCTGAGCCTAACAAGGCATTGCAGATGGAGACCCAGCATGTCCCGGCTTATCTGGCAAAAGATGCAAAGGGAACACAGTTTGCACGCGTAGCGCCTACTTTCTTTCCCGGAAAGCTGAATGACAATTCTGTACTGGTGCATCGCATAACGGCATACAACAAGTCGGCATTATGGGATAGCGTCCAGGATTGGTTCAATGGCGGCCCGCCAGCGACTGGTACCATTGCCGCTCAGGCTGCATGTGTACATTCCTTTACTGGCAAGGGTGGTGCAACGTGGCGAATCTATCAGCTCGACACCCCCAAAGACAAGAAGATGCCGCTGGCATGGAGTTCATTTGCTACTCCCTTTGCTTTGAATGAAACCACTTTTGCGTATCGGTGGAACAGCGACTTGATTACGCAAACCGTCGTGGAGAATGGAACCCGAATTACCCTTCCTGAGTACTATCGATTGGATAAAACCCAACAGAACAAGGAGCAGTGGGTCGTAGTGAACCCTCGGGAGATACCCCCGGAGACTGGCTTGGCTGACGTGGAATTTCCACGAAAGCGTGCCATAAATCCTCAGCCCTACGTCACACCTGAGGAGGCAGACAGTTGCTGGAAGAAGCCAGGACCAGCCGCTGGTCCATTTCAGACAACTTTGGGAGATGGCAGTACCGTAACCTATTACTGGTATCGCTTCGCGGACCAGCCTGCCTTACTCAATGCCGATCTGTCAGATGCTGAACGGGAGAATTTGCAGAAACGCGTGGAATTGCTCCACCGTCACTGGTCGAAAGATCGCGACTATCTCCCTCCACTCACAATCGGTAAACTCGCAGAACTTGATCCCGCAGTTCTCGTAACTCCGCCCAAGGGCTTGGAAATTGGCTATGTACCAATTGTGACACGGCAGGCTGCAACTGATCGTTAACGAAAGTCGATTCGTCCATAGTGCAATCGGCACGACGGAAATGAGCAAATGTTAAGACAAGCGATGGCTATGGGACGGGCTATGTCGTGTTCGTCCTACGTCGAGCCGGTCTTCCTGCTGATAATCAGCAAATCCAGCTAGGCGTGAAATGGCTTCGTGAGAACCAACGTGAGAGCGGCAGGTGGTTTGCAAGAAGCCTTTTCAAGGACAACAAGCACTACCTGTCAAATGCAGCATCGGCCTTTGCAATCATGGCTTTGGCTGAATGTAATGCTCTGGAGAGCCAAGCACGTTAACCCCGTTGTACCCTCTCTCTCCCGCACCAGAGAGATTCCGGCAAACCAAGCCCCAACAACGACGTAATCAGCGAACCCCCTACCCTCTCTCCGCACCACTGACACCCCACTGTCAATTGCCCGAATATGGCCATATTTAACGACAAAACGCCAGGTTCTCGGCCTGGCGTTCGTTGTAAACCGTGTTGTGGAGTTCGCCTCGATGGTGGGAGGCAAGCTCCCCGAATTGAGCGCACTTCAAAACATTCTCTCCGAAGGGTAGAGAGAGTTGATCGTCAGTGGAACATGTTTGCTGGTAATGACTTACGGAACGTCGTTTTTGCCGAGCTGTAAACCCGCACACCTATCTCTTTAGGTCAAGGAGAGAGGTTTGTCGCCAAAACATCGCGATGGAGGGGTTCGCTGTTAAGCGGGCTGTAATAGAGAGGTACCCGTCACCATCGCTGTCAGCGAGCATCAAAACCAGCCAGTGGTGAGCAGAAGCAAGTAGATTCAAAACCGGCCAAAGATGAGAGGCGGATCGCGGGTGAGTTCCTATCTGAGGAGAACCTCAGTGAGGAAACACCATGTCGAACCGATTGAAGCCGGTGGAAGTGAGCACCATACGTCTGTTGTGGGAGCGAGGTTGGTCTCGTCGTCGGATCGCCCGCGAGTTAGGGCTGGATCGTGGGACGGTGCGGAAGTATGTGCAAGGGTGGTTATCAGCAGCAAGTGCTGATCCGCCAGAAGGTTGTAGCCCAAAACCAGCCACTGATCACTTAGAGTGGGGAGCGGCAAAACCAGCCAACTTGCACATGGTGGCCGATGCAAAATCAGCCAGTGAGCAGGATGCAATTCCTGCCGAGTCAAAACCAGCCAGTGATCACTTGGAGGTGTCTGGGCATCGCAGCGTGTGCCAACCGTATGCGGAGTTGATCCAGAGCAAGTTGAATCAGGGGCTCTCCGCCCAACGTATCTTCCAGGACTTGCGTAGCGAGCAGGGGTTTGCTGGCAGCTATCACAGCGTGCGGCGGTATGTCCGAAGGCTGCGTCCCCGCCAGACTCTGCCGTTTCGCCGGATGGAAGCAGCCCCTGGTGACGAAGTACAGGTGGACTTCGGCCAGGGAGCCTGGATCGTCGATGGTCAAGGGAAGAAGCGTCGGCCTCATCTGTTCCGGATGGTGCTCAGTCACAGCCGCAAGGCCTACAGCGAGGTGGTGCAGCAGCAGACAGCTGATGCGTTCCTGCAGTGTCTGGAGAATGCCTTTCATCACTTCGGCGGTGTCACCAAGACGGTGGTCATCGACAACCTGAAGGCCGGCGTACTGCAAGCTGACTGGTACGATCCGGAATTGAACCCCAAGCTCGAAGCCTTCGCCCGTCACTACGGCACGGTGATTCTGCCGACCAAGCCACGGACGCCACGGCACAAAGGAAAGATCGAACGGGGTGTGGGCTATGCTCAGGGGAATGCTCTCCAAGGCATGAGCTTCACCAGCCTGCAGGAACAGAATCAGTATCTGCGGCACTGGGAAGCCACGGTGGCGGATGTTCGCATCCACGGCACCACTCGTCAGCAGGTACAGCAGCACTTCGAGACCGTCGAACGAGCAGCGCTGCTGCCCTTACCGGAGAGCCGCTTCCCCAATTACCAGGAAGGGCAGCGCAAGGTCCATCGTGATGGCCATGTGGAAGTGCACAAGTCGTTCTACTCGGTGCCACCGGAGTACCTGGGGCACACCGTGTGGGTGCGATTCGATGAACGGATGGTGCGGGTCTTCAATCAACGTCACGAACAGATTGCGACCCATCTGCGTCGGTCGCCAGGTCGCTTCAGCACGCTCGGCGAGCATCTGCACAGCCAGAAGATCAGCCAGGTCGAACAGGGGGCTGAGGCACTGCTCAAGAGAGTCGCCCTGGTGGACAGTGTCATCAGCCAGTGGGCCCGGGCGATGTATCGAGACCGGGGCATCCAGGGTATTCGATCCCTGGTAGGCCTGCTGGCCCTGTGCAAACAGCATGAAATTGCAGCGGTGTCGCAGGCGTGCCATACCGCTCATCGTCATCAGGCTTATCGTCTTCGGTCCCTTCGCCAACTTCTGCAGCGGCAAGTCCAAGAAGAATCGCTTCCGTTGCTGGCCGAGCATCCCGTCATCCGTTCGCTGAGCGTCTATGGCGAACTCGTTCGTCAATCTGTCCCTCAACTGGAGTCTGTCTGATGTCCCATGCCGCCTTACTCACGTCTCTCAAACAACTGAAACTCTCGGGCATGGCCCAGAGCCTGGAGATCCGTTTGCAGGAAGCTCAATCCCACCAACTCAGCCATGCCGAGTTCCTGGAACTGGCTGTACAGGATGAAGTGCTTGTGCGCAGCGATCGGCAGATCGCCCGCCGCATCAAGAGCGCCCAGTTCCGTGATCAGAAGTCGCTCGATGACTACGACTGGTCGTTCAACACAGGGCTGCCGAGGAAACAGGTCTTCGACCTGGCCACCTGCCGCTTCATCCGAGAAGCCAAGGATGTGCTCTGGCTGGGGCCGCCAGGCCTGGGCAAGAGTCATCTGGTCCAAGCCTTAGGATTACAAGCAATCAGGCAGGGGCATACGGTGCTCTATCGATCGGTCTTTGATCTGGTGCGGGACTTCCTACATGAAGAAGCGCAGCTGAGCAGCGAGAAGGTACTGACCAAGTTCCTCAAGCCCGATCTCCTTATCATCGATGACATGGGGATGAAGCAACTCCCCAAGCGGTCAGGGGAGTATCTGTTCGAGGTGGTCATGCGGCGATACGAAACACGCTCGACCATGATGACTTCCAACCGGCCGCTGGAAGACTGGGGCAAACTTCTTGGCGATGTCCCTAGCGCCACCGCCATCCTCGACCGCTTCCTGCACCATGCCACCATCCTGACTCTGACTGGCCGAAGCTACCGCCTCCGCCATCAATCCCCGGAACAGCCCGCAAAGCCTGCCAGGAAAACGGCCAGCGCTGAGAAGGAAGAGGCCGTTGCTGCTGGCAAGTGACAACAAACCGTGGAAGAGTTGTTCTCAGCCGTGTCAATAACCTGTCCATAACTCGCGGGGCAGACCGACTACTACTACTCTTTTAAGAAATCAAACAAACCAAAACCCTGGCTGGTTTTGATCCACCTGCAAAGTGCTCATCGGGTGGCTGGTTTTAAGTGATCGTTGACACCATCGCCGCTCTCGGCACCGATGGCCCGCTCGCCAAACGCAGCGAAGGACGATTCCGCTTCCTCTGTCCCCATTGCCGGGAAATGCTCGCCACCGTCAACACCCGCAACAACCTCGTCCATTGCTTCGGCTGTGCCAAGTACCTCAACAACATCGACTTGCTTATACCATGGGCTACGACTTCAAGTCCGCCGTCAGCATCCTGGTGCGGATGTACGAGCGGCACCGTTCCCGGTTGCCGTGCACTGACTCCTCCGCTGCATCGCAAGAGTGACACTACTTCTTCCACCCAATTACCAGCATCGCACCCCCATGCTTCCTCTTCATCACCTGACCAGCAGCGTCGTACATCCCGCCTCCAGATTGCGCAGTAATTCGGGAATCGGGGTGTTTTGGGGCCGGATTCCGTACAGGGTTTATTTGGCAAAAAGTGCGATGAGAATTAAGACGGGGACAGGTTGAGTTGAGTGCCACTCGTCCGTTCATTCCATGTTTTGGGGTCAGTTTCGCATTCATGATTGTTCGTGAGTGGGTCTTCGTGTCTCCGTGTTCAGGACTGGCGTTTTGGGCAGTGTTGCACCATACGCATGAGCTCTAATCCGTTTAACGAGCCCTGACTAAATCGCACTTAAACTCCAACCGTACTTTACCGTTGATAAATTCACTTAAATTAAAATATTTGTAAGCGACAACCCGTAGTTTACCCTTTCTAGCAGTACTGCTATCTATGAATACACAATAGTTCTTTCCGTTATCGATGCAGTAGCCAAGGTAGACTGTATCGTATCGCATCCTGTCAATTGATATTATGCATGATGGTAGCTTCTTCATCTTAATGGTATATATGTAGTCAGTAACATTTGTGTTGCACAACAAGCATAGACTGTTGTCAGTTATTGAAAGAGAGAAAGTGGTAATCTCTGCATTCTCAGCTGGCTGAAAGAACGCGTCCTTGCCTGCCTTCCACGATCCACAATGCAGGGAATTTCCACTGCGTACATTCATGTCAATTATGGATGTACTGGCTATCCATACTGAAAACAGTAGAGCAACCTGCATTGTGGAGTCCTCCTATCCTGCATTTACTTTGCAGGAAAGAACTTCGGTGTTTCATATTCATATTTCCCATTCTTTTTCTTACCTGTTATTATCACTCCGCCACTTTCCTTCTCAGATCCTCCACCTTGAATAGGCTTCTCGTGCCGGCCAGTAACAAGTATCAGTATGGGTATTGTACCGTCGGATTTCTGCTTTCCAACTATGATAACAATGACCACATCTGTGCCACCTTTCTTGACTTTCGCTTCAAGTTGTCCATCGATCGGTCCAAGATCGCTATACGCTTTCTGACCATACTCAAAGTATTGCTTCATTTTTGATAGTATCTTACCTATTGGATGAACCTCTCCAATCTTCGTTAATATATCGATGAAGATCTGAACTGGGATCCACTTAAAACCGCTCATCATCTGTGCATTGCCTGCTATCACAAGTGCATGAAGCAATACATCACCCATCTCGCCAGTTTGAACAGTACCCAACTGAACACCTGCAGATAAATCTCTGAGCACATCTTTAGCAGTATCCTCTCCGTCATAACCGCTTGGATCAATATAGTTTGTAGATGAATTATCGACATAGCGTGATAGGTTGTACCCTGCTCCAAACCCAATCGGATCCTCACTCACCCACCGCCCACTCTCCCCACTGTAGTACCGGGCACGGTTGTATTGAAGTCCGGTGTAGCTGTTGCCTTCCCTACCCGTCCACTTCCAGCGATCCCCAAAAGCCGCATCGGTCTCACTCAGCACATTCCCTAAGCCATCGTAAGTGATGGTGTTTGCTAAAGTCCCCGAAGCATCCACCATCTGCCGCACCGACCCCATGCGATCCGTGAGATACGAAGCCACCGTGCCATCTACTTTCACGCGACTGAAGAGTTGATCGACTTCATCGCCACGAACATACCGCACCTTGAGACCATTGCTGCCATCCAGATCAGCCCAGATGTTCCAATCTTCCATGCCCACCGGAGCAGTCCGACCACCCCAGGCATCCTGCAACACCTTAGCCCCTTCCCAGGCAAAGCGTGTAGTTACGCTCGCCGTAGCCCCGGCTCCATCCACGTCTTCTGCCTGCTCAATGCGGTTCCCGAACACGTCGTATTTATAATCGACGGTATACAGGTTGCTGCCAGCAGATTTGACGGCTGCCACCATGCGGTTGTTTACATCCCAGGTATAGGCCCACGTCACGGTAGGTGAGGCAATCGAGGTCTTCCCCGTCAGGTTGCCTTCGTCATCATAAGTGTAATTCCAGATCGTATCGGCTGTCAATCGGTTTCCGGTGCCAATGGTCTGACTGCTGTTGTTACGGTTGCCTGCGCTATCATAGCCGTAGCTCGCCGTGCCATCACCCGTTAATTGCGAGCGAACGTCATAAGTAAAAGTGACGGTGTTGCCACCCAGCACTTCAGTGCTCAAGCGATTGCCCACATCGTACGTGTATGTGTACTGCGAGAGCGTGGTCCCACCACCATTGGCATTCTTGATCCCTGTCATCCGCAACAACGAATCATAAGTGAAAGTGGTCTGACTGGTGAGGCTTCCACCAGAAGCTGCATTGTAGCGTTTGATGTTCTCCAGCTGATTGGCATTGGTGTAGCTCAAGTCCACCCGATGGCTGGTGCCGCCGATGCCACCGAAGCGACGGCTCGTCAATCGATTGGCTGCATCATAGACACTCGTCTCGACGCCACTGAAGCTATCCTGCACTTTGGTGCGATTGCCCACGTTATCGTACGTGAATGTCAGGGTTGTGCTCCACATGTCCTTCTGCGTGAGCACCTGCCCTGCCGCATCGTACGTGAACGTGTAAGCTCCCTGGCCATCACGAGCGGTCAGCAAGCGATCCGCATTGTCAAACGTGTAGGTCACAGTATTGGTGGTCGTGCCGCCGCTGTTCTTCCACACCTGGCCGACTAACCGACCGTTATCGTCATAGGTGAAGTCAATCGTCTGGCTCTTGCGATCCTTCTTCTGGGTAAGCTGATCGCCCGCGTTATACGTATAAGTTAAAGTCTTGTTGAGAGCATCGATCTCCCTGGTTTGCCGACCGAGTACGTCATACACGAAAGTACTGCGATTCGAGTTGGGATCGATCAAGCCAGTCATCTGGCTATTGGCATCATAAATAAAGGTGGTTTTCGAGCCGTTCGGTTCGATGGTGTTCACCCGTCGATGTAACTCGTCATATACAAAAGTGGTGACGTTATTCAAACTGTCCTGGATCGAGGTGAGGTTACCCACGGCATCGTACGAATATGTCACGACATTGTTGCCTGCATTCTTCATGGTCAGCTGCTGATGCAGGGCGTCATAAGAAAAAGTAGTGCGATTGCCGAGGGCATCAATGGTTGCTTCCACGTTGCCCACGGCATCGTACACAGTCGTTACGGTGTGCCCCAACGGGTCGGTTACGGCAATGAGACGATTCAGAGCGTCATACGTGAAAGTGGAAATGCCGTTGTTAGCATCCTTGCTGGTGAGCAGGTTGTTTTCACTGTCATACGTGAACGTTGTGAATTTTCCGAGAGCGTTCTGGATACTGGTAAGCCGTGCTCGTGAATCGTAGGTGTAGCTGGTGATTTGACTGAGCGGATTGGTTTCCGAAGTCACCTGCCCAGCACCATTGTGCGTGTAGGTCGTCGTGAGGTTGAGGGGTGTAGTGACGTACTGCATCCAGCCCTTGCTGGTGAAGTTGTAGGTTGTTGTTTTGTTCAACGGGTTGACGACGGTAGCCAGTTGTTCGAGAGTGTCCCAGGTGTAAGTGGTAGTACG
This sequence comes from Gemmatales bacterium, assembly GCA_046350055.1. Lineage (GTDB taxonomy): Bacteria > Planctomycetota > Planctomycetia > Gemmatales > HRBIN36 > JAEUIE01. Next base: position 4,560,376 of record JAXMBC010000001.1, read on the forward strand.
CTCCAGACCATTGCCGACCGCATCGACCTGCTGGGTCTGCCGCCCCTGGGCATCGTAAACAAAACTCGTCTTGGTCCCCAGTGGATCGGTCACGCTGGTGACCTGCCCCTGGGCGTTGTAGGTATAGGTCATTACGCCCGCCAGCGCGTCGGTAACCGTTAAAATGCGATGCTTGGCGTCATACGTTCCCGTGGCGACCCGGCCCAGGGCATCGTAGAAAGTCTCGCTACTGGAGAGTAACCCGGTGCCGGTTGTCAGGGTGGTGGATTGCGAGCCATCGGGCAGAGTGACGAGATCAATCACCACATTGCTGTAGCGTTCCGTCTTGGTGACGCGACCACTGGTGTCGTAATAAGACTTCGTGCCCCGTGCCTGCTGACCGGACAGGTGGTCGTCCACCGTCCACACCGTGCGGCCGTTGACATCGTACACGGTGCGGGTGATGGTGTTCAGGGATGAGGTGCTTTCGATCACCAGGCCGCGCGAGTCGTACTTGGTGGAACTGGTCTTGCCGAAACTGTCGCAGGAAGTGGAAGGGGACTGATTTGGCGAGTGCGATAGTTTTTACACCCCGCCTGGGCGGCTTGTTGAAGAGCTATCACCGTCGAGCGGCGTGAGTTGGTAGCTGCTCGCCAGTCGATGCCAGGTTTAAGGTTCAGATTCGCTCCCATGGTCAGCCGTGCGTGGATCTTCGTGGCTCCGTGTTCAGGACTGGTGCTTTGGGCAGTATTGCACCATACGCACCTTGCGGACCAGCTACTCAGTCCGATAGCATCGTCGAACGCATCCATAATATCGAACTAATTGTGGGTCAGCTGCACGATCGTTGTATGTGTATGCATCATGAAGTATATATATGTGCCCATCTACTATTACAATAGACTTGATGTTTCTTTCGGTATACGAAGAATACGTATGAGATAATTTGATATTGCCGCCCTCGGTATAATCAATGAAATATATAGACACGTTGTTACTGCCATAGAAAACGACTGAGTCTCCGCTGCTAGATGCAATTGATCGGCTTGGCAAAAATCGAAGAGACGCAACGCTTGTCCACTGCTCGCGAATTTCTTTCATAATGGTTTTCCCCTGCGATACCAGCACACTATCAGGCCGTATCGCAGCTACAGTTGCATATACATCTGATAGCCCCATATCGTCGATTAGAATATTGTCATTCTGGATCGTCAACCTCTTGATGCCACTTTCTGTTGCAATTACAGCGCCATCATTACGTAAGCATGCTGAGATAAATCTATGAGACTTTGAATCTGAAATGCATCTTGTTTTAGATACGACGCACAGGGACATAGACAGCTTGAAGATATCGCAATCTGTATTTATAGCATATATATAATTGCCTATAGTAAATATAGCCTGTATATCTGTTTTACTTTCATTATAATTACATTTATGTATAACGGATAGATTTGCGTCATGTATCTCTATATGGCCGTCGCTAGATCCAACAATATAGTATCCATCATTAGTCTCTAATAATGAAGTAGCATATTCATTAAGTTTTACTGAGCTTATAATGCGTGCCAAGTCTGGTGAATACAGGATAAGAGATTTATCGTAAAACGCAACGAGAATACCTCTCGCTGAACCAATGCAACATACAGGACGACTTGGAAGAGCAATTGTGTCGATCAATGGACTTGCAGCTAAACCGTAGCAGTCTTTCTTGGTCCCAGTAAAAACAAGCCAAATCGCGATGACCGCAAAACACGCAATAAGTGTAAGTGCACAGATTAATACATATCTTTTCATTTACTTCTCCTTATGACTATTTTCGTGGGAAGACTTTAAGTTCTGGACGTACCGGAAAAAGGTAACCGAAGCCTTTTTCATCCCAAGATTCCCTGGGAAGCGTCCCATATTCCACGTTATATTGCCCCTTCACATTCCATGCAGCGACATTTGCTTTCAGCTTTACTGCAAATTCATCCATTTTCAGTTCCCAGTTCTTGAGACCTAACACACCTTGATATTGACAGCTTCCCAAATGAAAGTAACCTCCAGGGTTGAGTAATTTTCCTAGTTTATCCGCGAGATATGGATTTGCAGTAAGCGACTTGTAATCTAATCGCTCCTGAGTCTTGCTATTAATTGTCCAGCCTGGAGGCTCATCTGGCCCGCCTTGATGTCCGATAAAAAAGATCCTGTCGTATGTTACCGGTGCATATATATCTCCCAGAGGCGTAGTATCAGCACCTGCAGGTGGGCTCATGAATGGCCCTTTGATTCTATCTCCCCATAGTTTGTATGGCCGTATATTTTCAAGTTCTTTCAGTGATCCTACACCCCATATAACATCAACACCTTTCGAATTCAATAATGCTCTTTGTGCATCATACCAGTTCAGTTCATTGGTTTTTTCTTTATTCCTATTCTCGTCTAAATAGTCTTTGGAAAATATAAGTAAATCACCTTTTCCTAGTTTTTTTATATTCTTGCATGTCTCATTTAGTTGTGATTCGTATTTGCCAATTTGATCATGCCAACTTTTGAAATCACGTATGTCGTCCAATCCATAAGCATCACTCCTGTTAGTCGGTACGTTTGAGCAAAACTGATATATGTTATTTGTCCCTGAATTGTAATTGATGGGGTCCTGGAGAAGCCATCTGCCTAACGTACCTGACAAATCGCGATTTCTAAAATGAATCAAGCCAGTTGCTGAATCCAACCGTCCTCCCTTAAACAGATTCAGGAACCCATGCGTAGCGATACTGCCACTACCCCATGAGGAGGTCAGCACACTCGCCTTGCCATAGGGATCATAGATGTAGCGTTGTTCCACAGGAGCCGTACTGCTGCCAGTTGAATTCATTAAGGACGTAACGTTCCAAATGGCGTCCTGCTGAGCATAGCGTCGTTCTTCCAAGCCATTGGAGGTGTTGCTATCAGCATCTCGATCACGAAGAACCAGCGAATCGATATATCCCAGACCCCACACATTCTGGCTCTTCGTAACCCCACTCACCTGTTCTTCGATCAGCTGCCATCCAGTTGCATAATAGAGATCGCGTGTTTCACTTCCGTGGACTTCTTGAGTTCTCCTGCCTAACGCATCGTAAGAGTATGCAGCCAGTACAGCATTGGAGCTATCCTTGACTTGGATCAGCCGATTCCAGGCATCATACTTGTAGGTGTTGCCAATCTCATCGGTCAGCATGTTGCCATTGTTGTCATATGCAAGCGACGAGCTCCCCACAGCAGTGGTTCGATTCTGTAGGTCATGCGTACGATTGACCGTGGTGCTATCGGTTGTGAGACTGGCCCAATTTCCCGTGGCATCCATCGACCAACTCTGGCTCCTGCTCGCCGTGCCTTGAATAGCATCCTTGGTGGAATTGAGTAGGCCGAGGCTAAAGCTGGTTAATTGCCCTCCTGTATCATAGCCGTAAAGTTCACTAAACGATGAGTTGACCGCATTCTCACGGTAAAGGACACGGCCATCCCGGCCATAGGCATAGAAGAACCGGTCCGTATTGCTGATAATTGCGGGTGAATCAGTATTGGTGTAAGTCCATCGCTGATCCACGACACGCCCAAAGCGATCCAGGCCTGTGTACTGGTCACCTGCATCACTATTAGACTCACCGCTAAGTTTAGCGTATGTCATTTCAGTTCGATTCTCAGAGCGAGTGCGCTTCACTATTGTACTCAATCCCAAATAGGAATAGGTCTCAAGCGTATTGCTTGCATCGGCGATCGAACTGACTCGACTGATGTTAGAGTCTAACCCTGAGGCATAGGAATACGCAAGAGTACGGCCATTGGGATATGTCATCCCGGTGAGCCGACTCAGATTGTTGGTGCTCGTCAATGTGCTGTAGCCGTACTGAACGACTGGGCTCGTCGATGTGTTGACAGCTGCTCCGTGTTGCTGATACTCGGCAACGACTTGACCCAGGCCGTTGAATGTCTGACTGACTTGCGAAGTAATGCTCCCACTGGAAGCAGCATCATAGCTGGTGAAGAGCGTTCCACGGCCAGCATCGTCATAAGACGTTTGAAGCCTTCTGACTTGACCATCCACTCCACTAGCTAATGTGGTAACCGCATCACTCACCATGCGACCGAGGAGGTCATAGCTGTAAGCATGAGTTGAACCATTGCGATCCGTAAACCGTGTGCTCTGTCCGAGCGCGTTGTAGAAATACTGTTCTGCAGGCGTTGCTGGCAGACCAGTGCTGCCACTAGGGTATTTGACTTGATAGAGCAAGTCGTTTGAAGAGATGGCGCTTCCAGTACCGCCGGAAGGCTGATGGGTTACACCATAGAAGTACTGGGTGGTTTGCTCAGCACTGCTAGGCAACCGCGCGGTAAGAGTGCGAATATTCCCGCTGGGATGATAAGTGAATTCGGTGATGTAGTTGCTTGAACTGGTGGGCGTGCCATCCGTATAGTGCCTGATAGTCTTAGCTACTCGTCCAAGGGCATCATACGTTGTTCGGGTTTTCACTCCGATAGGATCAATCACATCCTTGAGTCTGCCCGCGGCGTCATAGGACATAGTGCTGACTAACACGGTATCGGATGCTGTTGGAACGGAGGTTGGTAACGTGTAGCTACTTCCCCCGTTGGTGCCGACTGTCACAGTTGCTGTGGTTCGATTAGCAAGATCGTAGTATGCGGCCGCATAGGATACTCGAGCTAGAACACCTGTGGAGGCTGTTCCCAATGCCCCCGTTCCACTTGCATCGTGAAAGCGATCCTTGGTCACGGTAAAAACAGGATTGTTGCTCAGGTCGTAATTTGTTTCTGTTTGAGAAAGAACGATATCGCCGGTTACCGTTTTTGCATCCGACCAACTTGAATCACTTCCACCATCGGTTACATAGCTGGTAATGACTCGTCCTGCACCATCGTAGCTGTTCTTCTGAACGAGACCGCCAGGAACGGAGGTCTTAATGACTTGGCTGCGTTTGTTAAACCAAGTGTTGGTGCTAACGCTGTTCCCCACGATACCGCTGCTTGGATCGACGGAATATGTTTGAACACGGAAAGCCCTGTCACGACCATCGTAGGAGGTAGTTGACTTGGCTCGAAGGAGCGAAGAGCTTGGCCGATCTGGCACACCGTCATCGTTTGTGTCGATAATGTCAAGCTTGTCAAATTCGGAGTTGTAGTCAAAGAGACCGACAGTATCGCCGGCATAACTTTCGCCGTTGGTAGGCCGGTCGAGGTTGTCGTATTGGAAGTACGAAATAAGCCTGTGTGTTGTCGAATCCTCTGATTCAAGTACACCGGATTTCATTGCCACTAAACGTTCACGCCAGTCATAGGCCATTTGCGTTAAACGATTCGTTTCTCCTCCACCGGGGTATTCAATCATCGATGTCAGATTGCCATCACCAATTTGGTATTCTTGGTCCTGGTCGTAAAACAGTTCAGATGTCATGACCATGTTGGCGGGATTGTCAGCCGACCAGTATCCACTCGACGGGCTATCATCCACACCTACCCAATTGCTAATGGGTCGGCCTAGTAAATCGAAAATCGTGCGATAAATTGTTCCCGAAGGTGAAACTGTTTTCGACAAACGTCCGCGCTGATCATAGCTGTAGCTGGTCAGGAGGTAATTACCATCTGCACCAGTTGTCGTTACCGATCCCAGGGAAGAAGAGTTGCTATACGTTAGCCCTGTCAGGTTAAAGTAGTCGGTGGTCGAGGTTACCTGGGCAGCTATGCTCAAATGCTGCCTGCTCAATGACTGCACTCCGCTGATTGATTCTTGCCCCGTTGGCCTTCCGTTATCAACAGAAGGTGTAGCACTCATGGTGAGAGTTTCAGTGTAACGCCGTCCCCAGTCGTTGCGAGTAACAATCGTAGGCAATGTCGGGCGAGAAGTTGACGCATCCCATCCGATGTAGGTTCTGACTTCCTTTTCGACATCATCGTAAACAGAATATGTGACCTTTCCGCTTGGATCGGTCATCTTGGTGGGCCGACCGAGTAAATCAACCTCGAAGCTTGATACTAGATGCAAACCACCCCCGCTTGGTGTGGACCAGCCGCTCGGTAAACTAACAAAGTCATTGGTGATCGTAGTGTCTACATCCTCAATATGTTTTATCATTGAGCCAGTGGAAATATCAAATGCACTGTACTGGATAAAGCCGTCTGCATCCTTCGTCCAAATGGGGAAGCCATAACGGTCAAAGACAGTTGAAATACTATCGGAGGCCCCGCTCCCATTGTGACTCGTCGAAATGGCAGGCAAGTTCACTGTCAATTGCTGAATCTGATTGTTACCCGAAAACCAGTTGTAGGAATAGGTAGTGGCAAGCTCGTTTGCACCAGCATCATCTGTGAAGTGCTCTTCTTTTGCCAGGAAGCTTAAGCCATTGGCATTCAGGATGTAACCGTAGTCTACCTGCGGGACTTCGTCACCCAATTCGCCACGTTGAATGGTAACACTGGCAAGGAGACCTTCAGCTGTTCCAACCGTGCTTGTAGTTGCTGAGGTTGAAGACGCATACTGGTACCTGGTAATCACACCTTCATTGTCTCTCAAGTACGGATTTTCACCCTCCACTTCGAAGATCAGCTGCGGAAAGAACTCGTAGTACCCTGCAACTGCAGCAGGAGTGGCATGTAACAACAACCGGCCTTCCTCGTCATACTGGTAGTAGTCTGACCAAATTCGAACGTTCTCTTCACCGATCACCTCCACCATATTGTGGAGCATGACCTGACCATAGAAATTGGTGAAGATAATCTCCCGATTCCCATCAGGCAGTTCGACCTCAGTTTTCGTGTGCCAACTGTTGTAATCGACGCCAAACTCACTCGTCGTATAGGTGTATTGGTATTCCCCTAAACCCCCAGAACAGGAACTACATCCTTCCCCTTGAATGCGTTGGACTGTCACTCGTCCTGTCAGGTTATACTCCATGTAGGAATCGGCATAAGGAAGCAGCGAAGAATCCGAAGCTGTGAAAGGATTGCCAAGGTCGTTGGTTGCCCGAGCAAACGACTCAGGGGATAGCGTTAGCTTCATCCCTCCACGATAACCGTTCTCATCGCCTTGCTTGTAGTAACGGAAGTACCTTTGCGAAAGAACATTGTCATCGGCATCAAGGGTTGTCGTCGTTTTCAAGTCGCCAACATTGCCATACGAATCTGATGTGCTGTCATAATAATCATACTGCACCTGGCGAATCGTCTCCCAGTCACCGTTGTCGATCTGACGACGCTGAACAATGTCAGTGAGCATCTGCCGATCATCCGACAGAGTGGTGTACTCATAAACAAAAGACTCAACGACCGTGGAAGAAACCTGTTGCAAGGCCACCGAATCGATGACCATACCTCGGGAATCGCCAGCATAGCTTGCAGTCGAATTCAAGCCCTGAAAAAGAATCGTCGTGGCCGTGCTCGTCGCCACGAATGTCTCGCTAAAGAGCGAATAGTTCATTTGGTAAACGGAGGTAGAACTGCTGTGCGAGATATTCCAGAGATTGATGGAGGTAGCGCCGTCCAGCACCAGCACATTGGCATGAGCAATGTCAGTGCTGCCAAGGTCTTTGTTGTCAGAGTAGTAAAAACTCAATTGATACCTTTTGCCAGGGATCGTAGTCACTGTCTGCTCAATCGTGGCAGGCGTATCTCCATTGAGTTCGATTGAATTGTTGCCGGTATGCGCATCCCAATAGGTGTAGATGTGATCAATGTTGCCAGAAGCAATGGTCCATCCAAAATTGCCAGTCGAATAGCCTGAAGTGCTATTCGTGACGCTCCCTACAAAGTGGCCGGAGGTTACCGAAGGTGTTTCAAAGTCTGAATTCGAGAGCAGGTTGCTGGCAACCGTGTATGGAGTTGATCTGACCACTTCAGCCGGCAGGCCGTCTTCTGTCCAGCGAATGACCGTTGTCCTATTGCCGTAGGGGTCTTCAAAATAGACCATTTGCCCACGACGTGCCTCATCAATGCTTGTGCCATGGCTTTCGAGAACCAACTTGTTCCCAAATGCATCATAGACGACATAGCGACCGGTTTCAGGGTCAACAGTCAACGTATCTGTGCCGTGATGGCGTTCCACGTAATTGCTGCCACTCAGGTCAAAATACCTGCTCTTACTGTTGTTACTGATAAGCGACAACGTGTTGCCATCATTGAATCGTTCCATGGACGGAAACTGCGACTGGTCTCTTCCATTGCCATTGAGTGGTTCGCATTTGAAACCTTTCTCATTGCTCCAAGCATTGTACTGACCCCAGTTCACTCCAAATGCATTGGAACTCAGGTCAGTTGAACCGACCACAATGCTTCCATCGCCAGCAACCACTCCTCCAGCTGAAGTATTTGGTGGTGAGGCGGATTTGCCGAATGGATCACGGAGCAAGTCGGGCGGAACATCGCATCCACACTTATCCTTAGGTTCCTTGTCTGGAGGCAACTCCACTCCGACAAATAGGATTTGTGCAGTCCAATAACACTCCTCGCTTCCTGTAGCCACACCCACTTCCAGACTTGTATCTGAATGCGAGACAAGTCGCTTCGCTGAAGTGTCCGTGAATGTACTCCAATGGTGAGCTGTAGTCTGTTCTGAGTTTGTCCCATATCCAGACCCAACTGAGTAGGTTACGTTATAGTTCAAATTGGAGCGAGCACCTGTAACAAAGGTCGTCTTTACTGAAACGCAGTCAGATAGCGGCAAACTCGTGAATGTGTGATCTGAGGAAGAATTCTCGGCGATCCCCGTCATCCCATTCATGATGTAGATATCATTCAATGGAAGCTTGCTGTCCTGGAAAATAATGACAATCGTGCCGCCATCAAAGACAGCTTTATGATCGAGATAATTGTCTGCATTATCATCATCGTTCGGAGCGATTTCGAATTGATTGTAGTAATTGACTGCGTTGGTAAATGGGAAAATGCTAGTAATGTCGGACCTGTAATTGTGATGGGTTTGCCCATTGTAAGTCGTGCTGCCAAGCTTGGTAAAGCTCGGTAATGCATTTGCCCCTGTTGTTGGAGTCCAATAAGTGTAGTTGTTGAATTCACCACCAGTTGGGTTGAGGTCAGGATCAACGGGGAGTTCCTCCATGCCCCAGTACAAAAACACTTTATAAATAGATGAGGTCGGCAAATACCCTCCTGATACGGAGAAGTAAATATTGAAGCCATCATCGAATCCATTGTATGCATCATAGTATCCGCTAAGTGTGTAATGCTGATACTGTGATAAACTGCTCGACATCGAGAGTGCTGGCATATCCGGTGACAGAGAGTTGTCTGGCTGGCCCTCTTTCTGAGTTTGAGCTAACCCAGGAATATAGTCTGGCTGTGTGCCCCGTAACTCACGCATCTTCTCATACTGCATTTGCAGGAACTTTTCATTTGAATATGCTTCCGGAAGTACCTGGGAACTACTTGGCATGGTCGGCAACTGATTTGCTTGTGGCAATCCTGTTGTTGTTGCAGCGCTAGGGTCATTCGTTGGTATGGTATCAGTGTTTACTTCGGGGTTTGCGGTGGTGTTTGACTGCGTTTCTATTGAGCCATGCAAGGCTGACTCAAGGCCCCTGCCATCATCTGTATTTATACCTGCGACTATAATATTCGCGCTTGCTGCGAACGTGATCGTGGCATTGCCGAAGTAAGGTAAACCATCTGCATTGCCAGATGCTGCATTTGGGAGAGCTTCAGTAGAAGGACTTTCCTGAGGATGATTAGAATGTTCATTGTTGGCGGCTGATGCAAAAGCACTCAAGAAATCGATGGCGCTAGATGCATTTGCAGACCAAAGGATCAAGTTGCTTGTTGGGTCGCCGAGAGAGTGCTTTGGAAAACTCAGTGTGGTATCCTGAGTCGGAGAGGTGTGCGCTACGGGTTGTCGCTTGAGTTCATGCGTACTTGTGCTCTTGCTTGGATTCTGAACTTGGATTTTGTTTTGCGCAGTGTTTCTGGTTACAAGCCCGATGGCTTTTAGTTCGTCTGCTAAATCTGGCAGATGGAGGATTTTTCCTGGTAGGCTGCGATCCTCCAATGGTTCTAAGCTGAGGTTACGGGGTATTTTGCTACGGACGATATTTTGCTGATTGACTCTTGATTTACTACTGGGGTTTAGAGCATACATCATCAACTCCATTCATGAGCCAGTTATTATTGACAGGCGGCATGGTAGCAATGGAAATTTCAGACACAAGATAAAAATCAGATTTTTTTTCAAAATGAGTTAATCTTAGTTCCATCAGTGAAATCGCTTGTAAATTATACTAAATATGCGACTCGAACACGATTTCAGTCCCCTTGATCAGTGACTCACCATTAGGTTTATGATGCCGAAATGATCTGGCGCCTGCGTTGTCTGAGTCGCATAGTGGCGAGGTCAGGGGAGGATACACCAGTGGAAGCCACTGGTGATGGTACAGTTCAGTTCAGCTGTAAGCATCACATATCAGCAAGAAGAACGGCACGGCCACGAGGCTGAAATCTATGACGTCGAACGAGACACGGCAAAACATCTACCAATGGAAGAAGAAGTGTGTTAGATAAATTGTGAGTGATGCTCAGGCTGTGCCTGAACCCAGCGTGATCATAACGACGGGTTCTCTTTTCGTAATTAGTTCCATGGTTTATCTGCGATGCCGACGTGGCAAGAAAATCCCAAAGGGACGCAGCAAGAGAATGGCACTACTCGGATAACAGTATTTGGCTTCTCGCTCCCCCACCCCTCCGCGAACCCCGGCAATCCAGGCAGCGAACCAGCATGTCGCAAACTGCGATAAAAGTACCGCCAATGTCGCAATTGGAGCCCGGAAACGACTAGAAAATGACGTGATTCTGCACCGAATGTCCTGAATGTCGCATTTTTGCGCACCTTTTTGCAGTATATACACTTGTTCACATTTATTGGCTAAGACCGGACTGGTGTCGACGATAGGGCATAGCTCATCGAGGGATAGGTTGACTGGGCGGTTCATCCAAGAACTCCCACGGCGGCTCGGGGCGTAGCGGAAAGGGGCTTTGGGCATGCCAGGAACGATCTTCTCCCCGTGGTACGATTTCTCCCTGACAGCCGGGGCAGTGGGCGAAGTACCGCATACACGACTGCCACCATGCACCATTCTCGGTGTTGTGCCAGAATCCCGCACGTTTAGGTAACAGTAATTGGCATTGGCTGCACTGGAGCCAGGGGATTGCCTTGGGATCCTGCAGATAGACCTCTGCTACTTCAAAGGGCACAGGTTGGCCTTCCCAGGTTCCGTTAGCAAGGCAGCTTTTCAGATCATGGAGACCATCGATTCTTGGTTCTGGCCTGGCCAATCGTTTCACTACTAGGGAGCGACATTCCTTCGGAAAACACTCCATGAGCTTCAGCGTAACTGCTCGCTCCTTCTCAACGCGATATAGTGCACTCTCTTCTTCGAGACGGACTGGGTCCTGAGCATACAGCTGCTCCAGTTCAGTCAGGCGTCTTTGGCGGGATGCTAGAGCCATGGCTGGCTCCTTACCTGGATAGTTTGCGTTTGGCAGTATCACTTTGCATTGCCAGTTCCAGTGCGGAGAGCCGTCGTTCTACTTCGATGAGGTCACGCAGCTTGATACCGAGTTCCAGGACAGCACGGGCGGCACCGAGGCGGGTGGCATGGGGCACTGAGCGTTCCATGAGAGAGAGCAGGGTTTTAACCGCTTCCATGGCAGCTGCACCCAGCATACTGCTGGCACGCTCAATCATGTTGGCCCGGAATTCCTGCAGTTGCTGCCTGAAGTCGGGGTCTGCCAGTCGTCGATGGACCGTCCGAGGAGTCACGCCAGCTTTCGCGGCAGCGGCTTCAATGGTAGAACCGCAGGCCAGGGAGATTAACAGAGTCTCGTTGCTGACGATGGTGTTTTTGCGTTTTGCAGAATACATGGAGTACTTCTCTTGAGTGGGACGGTGCGTACTGGCGAGTCTTGCTCCTGGGGCGAACGGAGGCGACGTTAGGCGGCAGAGCGGGTAGCTTTCTTACCCGTGAACTGCTCCCAGCGCTGGACGATGACATCGCAGTACAGCGGGTCCAGTTCCATGAGGTAGGCATTGCGGCCCAGTTGCTCGCAAGCGATGAGGGTTGAACCAGAACCGCCAAACAGATCAAGCACGTTTTCGTTGAATTGTGATGAGTATTCGATGGCACGGGCGGCGAGCTCCACGGGTTTTTCGGTGAGGTGGATCATGGACTGCGGAGTGACCTTCTTGATAGCCCAGAGGTCAGTGGCATTGTTGGGACCAAAGAACTGGTGGGCCCTGCCCTCTTTCCAGCCATAGAAGGCGAGCTCGAAAGCCCCCATCATGTCCTTACGAGTCAGGACCGGGTGCTGCTTGTCCCACACCACGGCTTGCGAAAAGTAGAGCCCGTGGCGCTGGAGGGGAGCGGGATAGTTCCCCAGGTTCGCATAGCCGCCCCACACGTAGAACGAGCGGCCGGGATCGAGAACGCGGGCAAGGTTACCAAACCAGGCATCGAGGAGGCGGTCGAACTCCTGCTCGGTGACGAAGTCGTTAACGAGGGGCCTGTCTTTGGCACGGAGCTTCGTATGGGTCGCCTGAGCTTTGGCGGGGTGGCGAGCTACGTCGAGCTTTTGATGGTTAGTGGATTCGAACGACGAGAGGCCCGCGGCGATGGCATTGTTACTTCTTGGCTCAACGCGAACGTTGTACGGTGGATCGGTATTGACGAGCTGAATGGTGGCCCCGGCCAGCAGCCGATCGACATCTTCGGGCTTGGACGAATCGCCACAGAGGAGGCGGTGATTGCCCAGGAGGATGAGGTCGCCAGGCTGGGTGATGGCCTCATCGGGTGGTTCCGGAACGGCATCGGGATCACCTGGCTGTTCAACACCATCGTGTAGTATTTCCTGAATACGATCATCACTGAACCCGGTGTGATCGAGATCGTACCCCTGCTTCTGCAGCTCCATGAGTTCTGCCGTGAGCTTGTCATCATCCCAGCTGGTGAGGGTGGCGGTCTGGTTGTCGGCGATGCGATATGCCCTGACCTGTGCTGGCGTCAGTCCAGTCGCCACATGGACTGGTACCTCGGTCATGCCCAGCTGCAACGCAGCCTTGTAGCGGGTGTGGCCTACAACGATGACACCCGCCTCATCCACCACGATCGGTTGTCGCCAGCCGAATTCATTCAGTGACGCGGCGACTGCCTCAACGCCTTCGTCGTTGTGGCGGGGGTTGTTTTCGTACGGCGTGATAGTGGAAACCGGCCGCATCTCGATCTGCATGGGTGACTCCAAGGCTCGGGGTTGGCCTCGAATCACTCCAGCGGGGCTGGCAGGGATACGACTGCGTAGTATTTCAAGGAATTATACCACGGAGAGCATGGTTCAGAATGGCAACTTACTACTGTGCACACACACTCGTAAGACATGGGTATTTTCATCTAATGGCATAAAGTTGCGACTAACATGACCAGTATGTTTGAATTGAGAGTTTCACTTGCCCCCCATTTTGCCACTACCGCCACACGCTGTTCCGGCAGTTTGAAAGCCCTCTGGCAGTGGAATACACAACAAATACAGGCCTATTCTTGACCTACTGTCACCTACCGTCAGAGGGTTTCTTCTTTTAACTGATAAAGATCAAGAAGAGTAAATAGAGACATCAAACTATGTAGCACTAAATTCCCAGAACCCTGTGACGGTGGTGGCGGTAGATGGCAGCGAACGCGGCGGCTTGGGTCGATCCACCTATGTGCATGTGCTGTGCGGAGTAGATCAGATCTCGCGACGCGGGCGTGATAGCAGTGGTAGAGTCGGTGGCGTTGCAGCGTGAACGGCAAGTGCCGGTTCACGATGACTAGGAGAAGCCATGCAGACGACTGCCACAAGCAAAAGACAACTGTCCATTCCACGTCAACAGCTCATCGAAGTAATGCAACGCTTTGCGTTCTGCGACATCCGGCATTTGCCCATCGTGCGAGGCGAGCCGGTGTTGGCAGGGTTACAGGTGGTCCACGAACTGAAGCTGGGGGCAGACAATGATCCCCGCATTCAGCTTCACCTCAAGGACTTCATCCTCAAGAAGTGCCAAGTGGAGTTGATGGAGATCCTTGATTCAGTGGGCGATGGCGTTCTTGAGTCCGTGGAAGTGAAGTTTGGCCTTCCGTATCGCGTGCGTGTGACGCGATCCCTCTAACTTTCTGATTCAACTACATGCGGGCTGGTCGGACACACTGCTGTCCGGACCGGCGCAGGAGGGTGGCGATATGTCATACGTCTTATCAGCAGCACATCGGTATCACACTCGAGGATGGTCCGTCATTCCCGTGGATCACGCGAAGAAGGCAGTAAAGCGGAAAAACTGGCAGCAGGAACTTTGGAAACCAGAAGATTTTGACCGACTCTTCGGCCAGAAACCTTCAAATATCGGCATCCTTACTGGTGTGCCGTCTCATGGTCTTATCGATATTGATCTGGACCACCCACTAGCAGTCGAACTGGCACCCCTGTACCTGCCACCGACACCTGCCAAGTTTGGCCATCAGTCCAAGCCCCTCTCGCACTGGCTCTATCATTGCAACGAGGTGTTTGACTCAAGCCGCTTCAAGCTAGGCGGAAACAAGTCTGAAATGCTGGTCGAGATCCGCTCCACGGGTTGTCAAACCATAGCTCCGCCCAGCATTCATGAAGGAACAAATGAACCCATCGAATGGGAAAATGAGAATGCACTACCAGCCCACACGGATGCGACCATTCTGCACCAGGCTGTCAAGCGACTGGTGGCCGAGGTAAAACGCCGGCTGCGAGTCACGACCTGTTCCACCTCCTCTGTTCCTCCAGTGACTGGCGAACAGAAAGAACAGTGCGCTGACACCAATGACAGCCGTGATGATCCCAGGAATCCAATCGAGAAGGAACAGGCACGCCAGCGGTGTCTCCGTCATATGCAAGTGATTCGTCCTTATCACAATAAGGATGGATCTCATCGAGTATTCGCGTATTGCTGTCGTGGTGTGGAGCATGACCTCACCTGCGATGAAACCATCGAATTGATTCGGCAGGTGGTTCAGAGTAAGCCTCTACCCAAGCAGTGGTCTGATCATGAAATTGCTAAACGCTATGCCGACGCGGAGGGAAAGTGCCACCGTGGCATTGCATTGTTGCCCTCGCGCCATGTGCCGTTCCCGGTGCATTGCGATGAAACGACAGGCAAACCTATTCTTTCGGCCAGAAGGACTCTCTCGACTGCGAAAGGCTTCCTCCAGACAAACTACATGCGAGAGAACGATCCTCTGCTCATTCACTTTGCTGGTGATTGGTATCGGTGGGCTGGAAATCGGTATCAGGTGGTTGACGAGATCACACTTCAGGATCAGATGCTCCAGTATCTGCATGATGCACTCGTTGAGTCAAACAAGCCTGGAATCGCACCGTTCCCGTTTCCAGCCAATCCTCGGAATGCCGCGGCGGGGCTGCAGACGCTGCGAGGAATTGTTCATCTTTCCGATATATCACAGCAGCCCTCCTGGCTGGATGCCAACCACGCCATCCATCCAGCAAACGAACTGCTGGCCTTTAAGTCGCATCTCTATCACATTCCCTCAAGCCAAATCCTCTCACCGACTCCCCGATTATTCAACACCCATGCTCTTGACATTGAACTCGATGAGATTGATCAGGTACCGGTTAAGTGGTTGGAATTCCTGAGTCAGGTTTTCCCGGACAGCCTAGGCAGCGTGGCCTTGCTCCAGGAATGGTTTGGGTATTGCCTGACTCCGGACACTTCACTGCAGAAAATGCTCCTCATGTGTGGACCGCCGCGAAGTGGCAAAGGGACTATTGCGCGAGTGTTAGAACAGCTGATCGGCAAACAGTATACGGCGTCACCGAGTGTCGATTCATTTACCCATATCTTTGGTCTGGAGCCTCTGCTCAACAAAATGTTGGCCATCATCAACGATGGTAGGATTACCGGAACTATTTCCACAGCCATCGTGGACAAGCTGCTCGGTATCTCTGGTCAGGATTCCTTCTCTGTCTCACGAAAGCATAAACAGAATGTGCAAGTCAATCTGATTGTCCGACTCATGTTTGTTTCCAATGAGTTGCCTCGCTTCAACGAACCCAGCGGAGCATTGGCCAATCGTTTTCTCATCTTAGTCACAAAGCGGAGTTTCCTGGGCGAGGAAGACACTGAACTGACTTCAAAGCTACTACAGGAACTTCCTGGTATTCTTAAATGGGCTCTCGAGGGAAGAGAACGGCTGACCAATCGTGGAAGATTCGTGCAGACCGAAGAGGGGAAGGATGTTCTGGCGGAAATGGAGCATCTCGCCTCCCCAGTAAAGGCATTCGTCAGTGAATGCTGCCGCCTTGGTCCTACTTTTCGTGTCAGCCGCGACGAATTGTATGACCGCTATCGCCTATGGTGCGACCGATCCGGACTGAAGCACCAGTCTACACGAGATGTATTCCTGCGCGATCTCACTGCTGCCTTTCACAATATCAAACGTCGCCGAAGCACAATCAATCCTTTCTACGAAGGCATCGAGTTACTTTGAACTGGATTTCAGGTCAGCACCACTACGGTAAGGAAACCACCATGAACTCATTCTGCACCTCACAATCTACACGAACCGAACTCGCCTCCCTTCTCGCCCGCGTCCTCCACCGCCTTCTGACCCGGCAGAATCTGCCCACCTCGCGGCAGGATTGCCTTGCAACTACTCCGGAAACACTGCTCAGTGTCACCAAGCTGGTTAACACCACCGGCACCCACGGAGATACTCGATGACCTTGCAGCAGAAAATCGCCGCCCTACCCCACCTGCGGGTACCTGACCTGCGGCGGATGTACGCCGAGGAGTTCGGGGAACCCACCAAGGCCAACAACCGGGACTGGCTGACGAAGCGGCTCGCCTGGCGATTGCAGGCACAGGCCCTGGGTGGCCTCAGCGAACGGGCTAAGGCGCGTGCGGCGGAACTGGCCAACGAGGCCGACCTGCGTACCACACCGCCACCGTGTGCGACACCGGTGGCTGTAGGCGAACCTCGAGACCCGCGGCTCCCTGCACCCGGAGCAGTGATCACCCGCACCTACAAAGGCGTGGAGCACCACGTCGAAACCCTGGCCGACGGCTTCATCTGGAACGGCGAGACCTACCCCACGCTATCCATGGTCGCCAAGGCCATCACCAAACAGCATGTGAGTGGCTTCGCCTTCTTTGGCCTGACGGGAGGTAAGTGATGATAAGGCCTCCCAAGAGAATCCGCTGTGCCATCTACACCCGCAAGTCCACCGAGGAAGGCCTGGAGCAGGAGTTCAACTCCCTCGATGCCCAGCGGGAATCCGCCGAGGCGTTTATCAAGTCCCAGGCCCACGAAGGCTGGACCTGTCTGTCCAATCGCTACGACGACGGAGGCTTCACCGGTGGCAACATGGACCGCCCTGCCCTCCAGCAGCTGGTGGCCGACATCGAAACTGGGCTGATTGACTGTGTGGTGGTTTACAAGGTAGACCGCCTGTCCCGCAGCCTGCTCGACTTCGCCCGCATGATGGAGGTGTTCGACCGCAAGGGCATCAGCTTCGTGTCCGTCACCCAGCAATTTAACACAACGCATTCCATGGGCCGGTTGACACTCAATATCCTGCTTTCCTTCGCCCAGTTTGAACGCGAAATCATCTCCGAGAGAACCCGCGATAAGATTGCCGCTACCCGGAAGAAGGGCAAATGGTGTGGTGGTCGCCCGATCCTGGGCTACGACGCCGACCCGGTGACCAACAAGCTGGTGGTGAACATCGAAGAAGCACCCCGGGTACGGGCTATCTTCCGGCTCTATGCCGACCATGGCTCACTGCTACCCGTGGTACAGGAGCTTCACACCCGGGGCTGGACCACCAAACGCTACACCAACCGCAAGGGTATCGCTTCCGGCGGAGTAGCCTTCAACCGCACCAACCTCTGGTACCTCCTCACCAACCCCCTCTACTGCGGCAAGGTTCGCCACAAGGAGGACCTATACGCTGGCGAACATGAGGCGATAGTCGATGAGGTGCTCTGGCAACGTGTCACCACGCAGTTGGAACGCAACGGCCAGGGGAATGGCAACGAAGTCAAAAATCGTCATGGATCGATCCTCAAAGGCCTGATTCGCTGTATCCCCTGCGGGTGTGCCATGACGCCGAGCTATTCCTGTAAAGGCGGCAAGGTGAAGTACCGCTACTACACCTGCATCAAGGCGCAGAAGCAGGGCTGGGAGACCTGTCCCTCCAAGAGCATCCCCGCCGGTCAGATGGAACAATTCGTGGTAGACCGCATCCGGGGAATTGGCAACGACCCGGCCTTGCAGACCGAGGTGCTCAGCATCATTCGCCAGCACCACGACGACCACCGACAGACGCTGGAGTCTGAACAGGCCTTACTGGAACGAGAACTGGCCCGCTGGCAGCAGGAAGCCCGGAACCTGGTGGGCCAGATCAAGGCAGACGAGGTGAACACCCTGGTGGCCAGCAGGTTAGCCGAAGTCCAGGAACGTATCGGCCATGAGACGCCACGGCTCGCCCAGATTCGGGACGAACTGGCACGCCTGGCTGACTGGGCTATCACCCCGGAGAAGGTAGCCACGGTGCTGGCAGGCTTTGATGCCTGGTGGAACGCCATGACCGTGGTCGAACGCCAGCGCCTGCTGCAACTGCTCATCGACCATGTGGCCTACGATGGCAGCGCTGGGCAGGTCACGATCCACTTCCATCCCACGGGCCTCGAAGCCCTGCTGACGGAAACCCTTACCACCACGGAGAAGGCAGCATGATAGCCAAGACCTGGAACGTGTCGTTTGAAACGCAGAAGAAGGGGCAGCGGGTCATTCGCTCTGAAGTGCCCTCCCCTGCGCTGCCCGCGGGCCGCATCCCTCGCATCGCCAAGCTCATGGCACTCGCTCATCACTTCGAGCGGCTGGTAGTCACTGGCGTGGTCAAGGATTACGCCGAACTGGCACGCCTGGGCATGGTCTCGCGGGCACGCATCAGCCAGATCATGAACCTGCTGCTGCTGGCACCGGATATTCAGGAGGCGATCCTGTTCCTGCCGAAGTTGATGGCTGGCCACGACCCCATCAAGCTCAAGCATCTGCAGCCGTTGTGCCTGGAGATGGATTGGGGGAGGCAGCGGGAGAGGTGGGGGGAGCTAAGTTCTTATACATCGAGCGGCTAACTTGCATACTCGCTGGTAGCCCTATGACGATTTGTTGATGTTACTTGGCTGGTACCGCTTGGTGTAGCGGTGCGGTAGCAAGGGGTTGTGTTGCAGTCTTCTCTGAAGGCTTCTTGGGTTCAGGGGCTAGATTCTTGATAGTATCAGACTGAATCTTGATTAACTCTTCATATGACTTATCGATGGCACCCTGTCGTGTCGTGACGTTTGAGTGAATGCAATAGTAATACCAGGACAAAAGTGCTACAGGAACTAAGAGTGAGCAGTTTGAAACGATCCAGAGCCAGTTGGCTTTTTGAAGCACGCCATGCTTTTTACTGGCCGACTTCGTTTTCTTCGGAGAATCTGCCTTGAATGAGTCAATGAAGTTTGGATCGTAGCTGACACTAAACTCCATTTGATTGGTGGCACTGGCTGGGTTGCTTCTTGTACGCCGCCCTATCGCTTGATGAAAGGCCATCGGAGCATATTGTCTCAGGAACACATCAAAGTAGTGGAAGTTGTGGTCGAACAGTTCTGCAAGCTTCTCGATCGGCTCAAATGCGAGACCGATACCGATGCTTGAGTAACTAATGCTTGTGCATGCAACAACGACCCTATGCGAGAAGGTTCGTACATCCTCACCCCTGGAGAGGATTCGCCGGCCTTCCTCCAGGCCGACATGCATACCATTCATCCCCCACATTAATGACAATGGCATGACGGTCCTAATCTGGCCTTCGTAATCATCATCAGTAATGCCATCGTTTTCATCCTGGCCATATTGGATAGCTGTAAACCTCTTCCAAAACGAGGCTTTGGTATTTGTTGGGGATTCATCGACCTTAAACCGTCCCGTGATAGTGGCGTGTGTCGAACATGTTGGTTGAACAAAGCCAGTTCCGGTATTTGACATTATGATGGCTCCAACTGTTTACCGCAGTATCCTTCCCTCTCAGTATCACGTCAATCTAAATCATCCAAAGCTTATCAATGCTCAGTATTTCTGCATATCTTGCTGATTCCCCCCTCCCTTCCCCCCGTCATGCTCTAACTGTCATCCTGCGTAGCCAGCATCACACCGATGCCAGCACGCACCAGGAGTCAGAGTGATGGCGAACAAGAGACTCGGAACCGCAGCGGCTGAACTGAAACTGCCGACCAAGAAGGTGAAGGGCGAGAAGAAACCCAAGTGGCAGGCGAAGACGGGGAACAAGAAGGCGAAGGATGTGGAGGTAGTTGATGCGGCGGAACTGGTAGTAGAGACACCGGCTCAAGATGAGTCAGTACTATCGCCAGAACCCACCGAGACGCCCAGGGTGGCGACAACTCCCGAAGCTGCGAGCTTGGAGCCAGCAACGATTGACGAAGCGGCAACGACGAATGATGGCACCACTCTGCCTGAACCAACCGCTACAGATGATGTTGCAATGGGTGATCCTGGCACCGCAGAAGAGTCAACAGGCAAGAAGCCCCGCAAGCTCAAAGTTAAGGCCGATGCACCTCCCAAGAAGCTCAGTATGGTGAATGCTGCTCTCCAAGTGCTTCAAGACCGCAAGGTAGCCATGACCTGCCCTGAGTTGATTGATGTGATGGCTACCGAGGGGTTGTGGGTTTCACCGGGAGGCAAGACGCCGGCGAATACGTTGTATGCGGCGATCTCGCGGATCATCAAGGAACAGGGAAAGGACTCAGCGTTTCGGAAGGCGGAGCGGGGGAAGTTTGAGGCAGTGTAGGGGCGAGATACGTCGCGCACTGAGAGGTAAGACAGTCGTGTAAGCAACAGAGGCCATGCCCCTCTCCTAAGCGGCTGGCCTCTGTCTCGTCCATTTTCAAGTAAACATAAAGCATATTTTTACGATAAAGAAGGCTCGCTACCACTTATACGAACATGCAGGTGATTTGGTTTTCATATTCATTTTCGAGGCCTTCGTGTCATCACGATTCGATCTGCCGACCCGGTACTCAGTACTGTTGGATCATCGCTAAAGATGTTGTAAAGGAGTTTAGCGAAGGTCGTTCCCTTCGGTGGGATGCATGACGTCAGATCGCAGCTGTGAAAACTCACATACTCGCCAAATGTTGCCTGGGAAAAATCGACACTATCCAAAGCCTTTTCCTTAGATGGATGCCGATGATAGATTCCATTGAAAGTCACATCGTGAAGTACTCCAATAAACTTGCAGTGTGAAAACGTTGCATCATTGAAGCTGATTCTTTTAAGCTTGGAATTGTCAAACACGCATTCCTCGAATCTATGGGCAGCGAAATTTTGTCCACGGAAATCGCACTTCTTGAAGCTGCACTGGCGATACAGACCACTTGATGCACCAATTCTGAGGTCGCTTAAGTCAACACCCTCAAATCGACATTCAAGAAACGAACCACCAAAGAGTCGGTGAGGGATGAACTTCGACTTTGAGAACAAACAATTCTTGAAGACCATATCCCGAAGCACGACATTCTCAAAATCTGTCTCAGTCAGATCGAACCCATCCCAGGTTTCATTTTTGAACGTGATTTGCTCATCCCAACTTTTCTTTCGTAGGCTCGTGTTCATTTTGGCGAACTACCTCAAGGACTCATCGTTGTATCAGTGTCAACGGATTCAAAAAGAAACATGATCCATTCTGCTTACCTGAAGTTAGCAGGTCGAGAAGCGTCTAGCTAGCGTTTCGTTCGTCACTCACGATAAAGCTCAAGGTGAAAGCCGACGCCCCACCCAAGAAGCTCAGCATGATGGCTGCTGCTCTCCAGGTGTTACAGCAGCGCAAGGTGGCGATGACCTGCCCGGAGCTGATTGACGTGATGGCCACCGAAGACCTATGGACATCGCCTGGTGGTAAGACGCCGTCGAACACGTTGTACGCCGCCATTAGCAGGGACATCAAGGACAAGGGAAAGGACTCGGCGTTTCGGAAGGCGGCGAGGGGGAGGTTTGAGGCGGTGTAGCTGGCTGATTTGGAATGTGGTTGGCCCCGGCTGAAGGGCTGGGTTTGCCAGTGCCTGTCATGACATTACCAAACAATACGACCAAAAAAAACGACGCTATCAGCTACACTGAAACGGGCGAGATTGAACTAAAGCGATCTGAGCAGGCGGGGCCACCGGGGCCATTGACTATCCAAAAACTGCTTCCGCTCGTTGCGGGAGGCTGCTAAATAAATAGAAAATGTATCGCCGACGGTCGGTCGTAAGCGCCCCCAAAAAGGCATGAGCACGAAGTTGCGCATGCGCCGAGTACGTGGTTTCGCGTCAACAACTTGATCGAGAACGCTGTTTTTCTGGCGGACGCAACACCAAGGAGAATCCTCACAATGGAAACCCTAGAGATCGCGCGGCTCGAAGAACTTTCCGACGAGCAGCTCCACGAGCTACTAAGGAGCGACATCGATTTCTCTGAGGCACTGACCCAGAACATGCCGGAGTTGGCGTCGGACAGCGCATTCGACTTGTATGGCAAGGAGTGGATCAAACGGTATTGGAAGCGGCTCGTCACGCAAGTCAACGGCCCGATGACCAGCGATGGGGCGATGAAGTGGGCCGTCGGCGCGAGTGCCACTGCGCTCATGGCCGCGCTTGCCAAGTACTTCGACTTACCCGAAGCCGCGCTACCATCCGCCGCGGCACTGGCGATTCTCATGCTCCGGACCGCACGCTCTCAGCAGGCACCCCTTGAAGAGGTGCAACAGCCAAAGGAGAAGTCTCAACAGGCACGAGAGAAAGCCAAACAGCCAACGGATGCGCCCCAAGATAAGAAGGGCGGGGGCGGCACCCAGGAGTAATCTACTGCTGGAGGCAGCATGTCAATCGTATTCGATCATCAGTCCAACTCGTTAAGGATTGACCATACTTACGACGAGTTCATGAAAGGCCACTTTCAAGGCCAAATGCCAGCATACAACTCGGCAGATGGCACCGTCGCGAACCACATCAGCTACCGCCACGAGCATGCCCACTTCACATCATTCCTGGCAACCGGCCTGTCTGAACTTCAGTCGATCACGCAGAACTTTCGATTCAGCCTGCTTATCTCGACCTTTGTAGAACTCCTTCGCAAGTCACCTGACGAGTTGGTCGTACCACTCATTAAGCCAGGATCGCGGTCCGATCTCTCATTGGAATACATTGCGGGCCTGAGCGAAGCCTGGGACCAATCGTTCTCGATCGAGAGTTCGTTGCTCGGCTACGGGATAAACCAGTCCGTCAGCGAAACGTTCAGATTCGGCGTCGCCGATCGAATGGGAGAACTGGTTCAGAACCCGTTGTTGCAGTTTAATCTGCCACGTTACCGGCGATTCCTGAAGCAAATCCTGTTCTCGACGCCGCCGCAGCATGTTACCAAACCCGGGGCTCTCTCCGTTCGCGTTGAACTGCGCGACGGCAAGAACATGAGCCTTTCGCCCCGTTCAGTTCTCGAAGCGTTTGCGATCACCATCGAAGTCATCGCGGAGTACATCAAGTGCATACGCACGAGCGCCAACGTGCTCCGCACCGAGCCGAAGCGTGTGCCGCCAAGGATGTACACGGTTGCGCTCGAAGAAATACTGGAAGCCATTGTTCCCGAGCGGAACATCGGCGTAGACGACTACATTTACGGAAAAGCCGGATCAGACGTGTACTGGGCCGTAGCGCTGACTTCGTTCGCGGCCATGCAGGTGCCGGTTATTGAGGACGTTCAAGGCGACGCGGTAGTCATGGGTTCCCTAAAGCAGCTCAATCCGGCGATGAGACTGGTCTACATTCTCAATGGCATCCAGAGCGGCAGCGTCCCAAACCCCCTGGACACCTATCGGAACCGCGACACGAACGAGATTTTTCAGTGGATCGTGAAAAGCCATGAGTCGGTGAATGACTACTGGAGCATAAAATTTAACCAGCATATTCACGACCTCGTCATGAGCAATTTCGATCACTTTCGCTCGAACAACTCAATGCACAAAATGTCCTGGCTGGCGCGCGCGATGACGTACGCCAATCCGGTGGAGATGATCGGCGATGGCGGCGCATGGCTCGGGCTCGCTCCCCGGTATGTTCGGACATCGGACAACAAATTTGTTATCTACGGTAACGACAAAGACGACGAAGTGAAACGCGATGCGTTTGCCGGCTATGTGGACGCCAACGCCATTTACATCTTACAAGCCATGACATTCGGCGATTCGTGGGACACTTGCTGGGACAAAGTGGCAGGACTGGATACCGACGGAAAACTGTCTGCCATGACCCTTGCCTTGGGGTTCTACATGACCAAATGCGGGTGCGATCTCGATCAGTTGCCAGAGATCACGCTTGCGGATGGTTACACCTGACCAACACCTCAAGTTGCCGATTCGCCAATGCTCCTCGGTAATAGATTGGGATGGGCGGGCCGGCTTGCCAGACTGCATCGCTGACAGACTGAATAGTATCAGACATGGCTAGTCCTGATTCTTTATGGAAGTGTTCCATACATCTTACCAGCGGATCATGAGCATGTTCCTACAGTAAAGTGCCCGCTCGCATGTCAGCGCGTCCCCAACGTCGTTCGGATTTACCAATTTGACATGCTGTTACAGTCTTTCGAGTAGGTCTAGTGATAGCTCAGATTTGATCTCAACCAAGTCATCATGGAGAATCGGACAGGCTCGGCGTTCAGGAAGGCGGAGAGGGGGAAGTTTGAGGCGGTGTGATGATAGTGGTGGCATGCGGATGACCCCGGCTGGGAGGGCTGGGGTCGTCTGATTGAGCTATGGACTAATCTTCAGGTTAGTACCTCCCATGGCTTTACCAAACAATACGACGTAACTCGGAGCCTCTAAACGGGCGTGATTGAACTAAAAGCCGATTAACAACACTCGGAAGGATACCGTACAGACCCCCACCTGTTCTGCCAAATCACACAGTATTAGACCTTGTCAAACCCTTCAGGGTATGGGACTGACAGGGCAGTATAGACCTGTCTAATGATGTGGGCAGCGTAACGACTGTCACACCGTTCCTTGACGCGTGGATGGTTACACAGCATGTCAACCAATCCTTCAGCATCAGCAGCCGTGTTACCGGTTGGCTTTTTTGTCAAGTGTTCCTTGATGCTAAGTGCAACTTGGTTATTTGCATCTGCACTGATCTTGTCTGCGTCCATTGGTTGTGTCCCCTGTTGTTCAGCCTGAATTGCCCGTAGGTTCAGTTCTATGTTGTTGGTGACAAACGCAAGTTCACCTTCAGATAACTCAATTTCCCCCGTGTCACCTTCGGTGAATTCATCATCGTTAGTAGTGAATGTGATGCCATCCACTGGGTTCTTTTCCATGTAGTCCGCAAACAGTTTGGTCGCTGCTTTACGTCGCAACCTGTGCCATTCCTTTTTTGCATCAGGCAGCAACCGTTGCACTTCCTTCTGAATCGTTTCTTCAGAATCAAGTCTGGGTATTTTGTCCCTGTCTATCGGCACCGTGAATGACATTCTTACTGCACCATTATCAGTAACGCCTCCTACGGACTTGTCTGCGTCCATTGGTGGTAATCCTTGTGAATGGGGTGTATACAGTCTACAACGCATTAAAGCCCTGTACAGCCACGAGTAGACCCGGAAAGCCACTTTATCGGGGAGCGTTTGAATGACATGTTCACGGGCGAACCGGATAACGTGATGAGCAACCGCTAATAGTCGCTTTTCGAACAGTATGCACTCCACGCTCCAAAGCCTCCGCAGCAGAACCGTTGTTATCCCAATGCTCAGATCACATATCCACCATTAGCCGCGACATCAAGGACAAGGGGACCGACTCTGCGTTTCGGAAGGCGGTGAGGGGGAGGTTTGAGGCGGTGTAGTGGTGAGGGTGGGATGCGGATGACCCCGGCTGGAGTGCTGGGGTTGTGCTTGTGACATTACGCAATTTGACTGGCTACTTATTTTCGCCTCCAGTCTTTCCGAAAATCTCGATGATGTTCTTGGCACCAACGCCTTCAGGACCAGCACCAGTGAACCCCGTATCCTGTGGAGAGAAGACGCAAGACGCAACATAGGTCAGAATCTTGTCCCTGACATCATCATCTGTCGCAGGGGAAACGAACGAGTTATAGGTGAGAATGGCGTTGTAGCGATGTCGATTCACTGCTCGGTTATGCGTGTGTGCCTGATAGTTCTTGATTGAGACGAACAACCCGTAGGAGAAGATACCAAGGATCACGAGCTTCGTAGCTCCAAGCTGGATGTTCTTCCCTACTTCGTTGGAGTAGTAGAGGCGGATGTGTTCAAAGAAGTAGCAGGCGATGCAGAGGAGGATGCCCGCAAAGATGCAAGCTGAGCAGAGCCAAAGGATGGCATGCTTACGATGGTCGTCAATCGTCTTCTTAAAATTGGCAGCTTGCTCGATGATTCCTGCTTCTGCTACAGAGTTCTTGAGTTCTCCGAGAAACTCAGTTGCTTTGTCTCGTATAGCCTTAGTCTCATTAACTAAACCATCCGCACTCCCTTTAAGTTCGGTAAGTAGCTGGTCTGTGTCTCGTCTTTTTGCGACCACAAACTCAGTCAAGTCCTTCCCTTGCTTCACTACCTCGTTAAGGTGATCCAAGTTGACACGAAGCATAATAGAGGGAGCGAAGTAAGGTCTAACAGCTTCGAACGTCTTCGGATAATGCTCTGCAAACTTCGCTTTCATTTGGTCAAAGTAAACAGGATTTACTCTATCAGGATTTGTTGACTCAAGCTGCTTGAGCAACTTGTTACGGTCATTGTCCATTTGGGTGTTGAGATTGCTCAGATACGGTTCAGGGACGAGCGGGATGGCTGCTTCATTCATCAGCTTGTATAGAGTCAGCATTGGCTGAATCAGTTGCTTAACATCATTGGGATTGTAAGTGAACTTCGGACTTAGGTCACTCAGCACTTTATCGTAGCTGTATTCCCTTAACTCTCGATAGAGCTTGATTGTTGTATCAAGATGTTCGGATTGAGCGGAAGTCATTGCCTTGGTCTCCTTTTGACGGGAGTAAGCTAAGAAGGACAAACCTACAGGTCAAGTAGACTGAGGCTCTCCAAAGTGGGGTTCATATCGTAAGCCCCCAATCCAATTTTCGATTTCCGAGATTTGCAGCAAGCCACTCCTCTCCCCTCATCGCACGGGGCAAGCCCCTAAGGGCATGGTAAGGGGCTACATTGGATTCCGTCAGAATCCACTCACCACGGATTACAAGGCGATTTCGTTAACCATCAGTTAAACTATCGGATGGATTATCGGATTGAGCAGGCATCGCCTCAACGTCTATGACTGGAGCCTGAGCGATCTGCATGTCCTGCACGAGACAGGACAACGTCTCAGCAGACAAGGCAGGGAGCGCGGAGGCTGACGACGTTTGCTCTATGCTCTGTTTCGGTTTGCCAAGCGGGTAGGCTAGCAGCAGCGTTACCGCTGTCATTCTGTCTCGTTCCGAGTTGAGGCACTCAAGGAGCTTCTGGCTCATGAGGTCAAGCACCATCCCCGTAAGTGCGTTCCGCCCACTATCCCCACGCCCCCGCCCCACGTCAAGCGGGAACTGCGGGCGGCTGCACCCTATTCCCTCTCCGCCCAAACCCGTACCTCCTCGCCATCGACCTCAACGTGAATGACGTGTGGCCTACAGCACACCGGGCAGTCCTCGACGTACTCCTGGCTCGTGCCAGCTGATAGGTCGATGGGTACGACGATCTCCTCGCCGCAGGCTTCGCAGAGGTAGGAGGCTTGGTCGGGCATGACATATCTAAGTCCAGTCCAGTATCCCAGACCAGTCTACATGTCCCAACCATTCTGACCCGCTAAGGACTCCATCAGTGATTGCACCAACCGTGCCTGAGGTTATCGCAGAGGCAACCTCTGCAATGTCAAACCCCGTATTGCCCCCAAAGAATGCTGCAGCTACCGTTTCTCTCATGACCGAGTAGCTACAGACTTCACCGGCTGCTGAATGAATGAGGTTAAAGTCAGAAGCAGTGCAGAACAGCATGTATGCCCAGCAGATGTAATCGATACTGAGAGCGGATTCAACAGCAGTACTTCGGACTTGTTTAGGACTGTAGTGCTGCGATCGTCCATACTTTGTCTGCAAAGCAGGGCCAAGAGCGCTGATGTAGGACTTCACTGCCGTTCGCTTTCCCTTCATCATGGAACTGTCGCAACTCGATGCTTGAGAAACGCCAATCGGTTCCTGACGGGCAAAGCCGTAAATCTCAGTGCTTGGCTCTTTGGATTTGTTTGACACGAGAATACCCTCTCAGCCACCCACTATCCCCTCGCCCCAGCCCTACGTCAAGCGGGAAGGCTACGCGATGGCCGAGTACAACAAGCAACGGTCTACTTCGCCAGTCGCTTCAGCTCTCGGACCATTGTTGGAGTGTACTGTTGCACGCTGAACCAGACCTCCACAGTGGTCCACCTGGGCATTCCCACGTTGCCCTCATTTTTCAGGAAAAGAATGCATCTACCCCCTTTCCTCAATTCAGGATGCCGGTCGTCCTTTTCTAACTCGAAGCGAGTGATTTGTATCGGAAGCTTTCCATCAGCATCATGCCGTCCCTTGATTGTGTCCACGACTTTGAAATCGCAATGGTAATAGACCGTACCCACCTCCTCTGAAGCTCGGCTTGGCTCTGACACAATTTCACCTTGGATAACCAGTTCTGATCGCGAGAGGTAGTGAAGCAGAGTCTTCTCACTGTCATTGTGGGCACCAGCCAATTCGGACGACGGACTCAGTCCAGAGGCCAGCAATACTGAGATCAAGAGGGAATTCATGAGGAGGTCCTTGCACCTGATTTTATGACATTAGAAATACTGCCTGGGTTTGCGTCCACAGTATCACCGCCCGGTGCCCTCCATGGACAATCAGAATCAAGCCTGTTGCATTGCTGCCAGTTCGTTGCCACTTGGATCGAGGAAATGGAATCGACGGCCACCGGGGAAACTGAAGATAGGTTTGGTGACCGTCACTCCAGCAGCAATTACTGCTGCTAGGGTCGCCTCTAAATCACTTACATCTATCACTGGCAACGGATACTTTGAAGCCTCTGCCTGATCTGCTTGAAGTCCGATATCTACATCTCCAGTCATAGTGCAAGCATAGGATGGGCCAAAGCTGGTCATGTTCATCCCGAATACGGACTCGTAAAAAGCCTGGCTCACAGCAATGTCACGCGTGGGAAGCTCAATGAAATTGGGTCTGGCCATGATGAGCCTCCAAAGATTGGTAATACAGCTATTCAAGCGATCAATAGTACAGTGAGCTAAGTCATCTCGCAAGCCTCGCCAACTCTCCGGTAACTCAAGTAATCCAACATCCCCGAACCCATGTAAAGCACCATCCCGCCCCCGCCGTTAACCGCCCGGCCCCCTCTCTCTCCCGCACCAGAGAGATTCCCGCAACTCCAGCCCCAACGACGACGTAATCAGCGAACCCCCTACCCTCTCTCCACGTCACTGACACCCTACTGTCAATCGCTCAAACAAAGCCATATTCAACGAATAAACGCCAGGTTCTCTGCCTGGCGTTCGTTGTACACCGTGTTGTGGAGTTCGCCTCGATGGTGGGAGGCAAGCTCCCCGAATAAGATTCGAACCTACGACAAGCCGGTTAACAGCCCGCCAATACCTAAAGGAAAAGCACCAGTGCCAACCCCGTAGGGTCGGCACTGGTGCTCATATTCGATTTCAATTTGTCGAATCACCTTGTACTCGCCAACCCTCAGTCAGATTACAGTCCCGTCATGCAATCTGCAACGTAGCTCGCTCCCGATCACCTTGAGCATGAGCAGTGAAATAAATCAGTGCTCCTCCCAGCATCAGTGTGCCCAGCGTCCCCAAGACACTTTCCAGGAGGATGACGCCAAATCCAATCCCGGCACTCCACCAGAATATTCTCGATTCCCTGCGAAACAAGCTGACCACGCAGGTCACCAGAGTACCCAGCATCATGCCCCAGCGCATGGACCGAGTCTTGACCTTGGCAATGCAACTCTGTGCGGCCAGCACGGTGGCACACATTGTCTGTGCACCAAACTGCTTGACCTGCTGATAAACACTTACTGCCAGGCCCTTCACCTGGCTGATCACACTTCTGACTTTGGCTTGAGCCTTGCACCAGAAACGGCCCAATGAGCCAGGAGCAGTTTGTGGTTTTACGACAGGCCGGGGCTTGGCAATAGCAGCCTGGGCCATGGCTTCATCAAGTGCCACCTTGACCGCGTCGCGGGCAGCCTGCCCCACTGTTTCCTTGACCGCCTCGGCCACGGCACCGTTGAGCGCTTCGGCCAGGCCATCAAGAATGCTGTCGAGACGATCCAGCTGGAAGGCCAGCGTCTTCTTCATGCGGCCGTTGAGGCTGGTGGGAATAGTCGATGACATCGAAGGTTCCTTTCAGGAATGTGCAGCCTGCTTTTATCAATCGCTAACCTGTGTTCAGAGAACTTCACCGGCTCAGGTCATGCTCTTTGGCATGACGGCTCACGGGCAAGTATGAAGCACAGGCAGTACTGATCGAAGCAACCTGCGGAGGTAAGTCCATCCTTGCAGATGGATCGACTTAACGGATGAGCAGCAACAAGCTGACCAGGGTAACAGCAGAAGCCAGGATCGGCTCTGCCCACGGGCCACGCACCCACTTCATCAGAATGTGGGTAGCATGCGACAGGATGCCCAGCCACCCCTCGGTCTGAGTTGTCACGGTTGGCTGCGGTGGCGGTTCCGGCTGGGGGCGGGATTCCAGCTGAGGGGCAGGCCTGGGACGATAATACTCGCGGTCAGGGTAGTTATCATCATCGAGATACTCGGGCTCGTAGGTATCTTGATGATCCTCGTTGTTTCTGGTGCGATGGAACTGGTCTTCAATGGTTTCGGCAACGGTCGTGCTGAGCATTCGGATGAAGCCAAAGCGAAGCTGGCTCTGAAAATGCAACAGTCGATCCGCTAGTTTACCGATCCATTCAGCCAAAATACGTCGCATGGGCCGGGACAGCATGCCTAGGTCGGGCATGGCACCTCCCTGGGGTTAGAATGAAGTAAAGGCAGAGTAATCCGCCTGATGGATGGTTCTGGGGACAATGGACGCCAGCACTGCCCGCAACTTTCACAGTGCGGAGGCCGGGCATAGAACTTGCCGTTCTCATCGGGACAGACACGGGTTCCGTGAAGTCGATCCAGTGGCTGTTGGCGCAACCGCCGGATGCGAAACACCAGGTCTACCGGCTGGGGTGGTACATCGTCAGGATGGGTCATCAGCCAGCACAATCGCACGTGGGCAGGCACCTCTGCAGGAACGCCAGTCTCCCGATCACAGGAATACCATACACGGGCATTCGGCAATTCAGCCAGGTGGTCGATTTCAAGCTTCAAGGCAGGAATCTGCCAGTTGCGGGTGTAACTGAAGAACTGCACCTGGGGTAGCCAGTCGATGACCCGCTGCCACTGCCGGATATAGCGGGCACTGTAGAACTCGCCACCGGTGTGGATGCGTACCACCTGCACCTCGTGGTTGAGGATGAAGTAGCGCATCCGCTGGGCGAAGTCTGACAGCCTGGTGAGTTCCAGGTTCTTCTGATACTTGGCTGCAGCACTGGATCGATAGGATTCAAACCGCTTGGCATAACAGTGCGTTCGACAGGTGGTTGTCATGCCTACGCACACTTCAGCGATCCCGGATGGAAGACCAAATCCCCAGATCAACGAGCCACCCAGCTTCCGATTACCGGGGGTCAGCATGGATTGATCCCCCAAGAAAAAACGCCTCGGGGATAACCCGAGGCGTGCTAGAAATGGAAATGTGGTTTAGGAAGCCACCAACTCCTGGGCCAGGAGGTTGAAGACTTGTTCCCGAATGATGGGTAGCTGGCGAAGCCAGCGGGTGAACTGGCCTACCATAAGCCCTGCTGCAATCGAAGCAGTGTAGATGGTACTCTTGGATGTACATTCCCCGGCATAGGCTTCGCCTGCAGCGAAGAGCGTGGTTTGGTAATGCCGATCGATGCTGGGCACATCACAGGCCAGCACACGAATGACCTCCGCTGCCATGCGGCCGTCCGTGAAGAACCCTGCTCTATGCTTGACTGCCTCCCAGATCAGCTTCCTGGCTTCGATGGAATCAACACAGCAGAAGACAGCTATGGGCCGCTGTTGTGACCACTTCTGCACGTGAGACTTGCGGAAGCGCTCCGGGAAGGTATGCAGTTCCATCTTCGGAAACTGCTGCTGGGCCACTTTCGACACGGCAGTTACCTTGCAAGTCCTCAAGTCGGATTCCCAGAAGCCTTGGGGAGCCAGGTTCTCGACAGTCACGCGGTCGGGGTCGTAGAGGGCCATGCACCGCACGCCGATAGCAGCCAGTTGCAAAGCTACCTGACGACCGATTGCTCCGACGCCGATGACGATGGCGTTACAGCCCGCCAGGCGTTCTGGTGGCACCAGATCGCGTTGCCGAATGTTCCGGCGTGTCAGATCAAGGGTGGACGTACTCAAGGAGTTCTCCCCAGGTTAAAAGGTCAAGGTCGATGGTTTCCGAGAGCACTTCGGTAGGCTCTTCGAATTGCAATTCCGGGTACTGAAACTGCATCGGTTTAACACAGCGCTCGTATTCTTCCTGCCATTGCATGAAGTGAGCTTCGAGTGAGTTGGTAGCCAGGCAACGCGGCCATGCCTGCCAGTCAGGAATGATGGGAACCTCCAACGAACCTCCCGGTCCCGCATTAAACTGCATTCGCGCATATGTGGCGGATGTACGACTGAGGATTGCCATCACACTCCAGTCGCATGCACCAAACACTCTGGTGAAGGTGGCTTCATCGACACTGCTCGGAGCAGCTGATGCTCCAGGGTGACTGTGCAGCCAGATTCGGGCGAAACGATGGGGAGCGATCTCCAGGTCCGTCATGCGATCAAAGAGATCTGCAATGGCCTTGTCATCGAACGCCACCGTGACAGCGGTAGCACGTTGCTCGATGACGAGTATTTCCTCGACGTAGAGCGAATCATGGCTAGCAGAAAGACCGAAGCCAGCGACTTCGGTGGGCCCGGCATGGCAGAGAAACTGCCATTTGAGCCAGGCCAACGGAGCAAACCGCAATTTGCTGGTTGGCCGATAGTGCTCGATCATGAATGCGATACCTCCTGGGGAGTCTCGGCTTCTTCTGCTTGTTCTGTTTCCTGCAGTTCACTGCATGCCTGGCAGAGATCTTCATCGAGTTCATCCTTGCCCACGACCTTCCCGCAATTGTCGCAGCTCGTACGACAATCCCGGCAAATGGGATCTCCGTTTCCTTCTGAAACTTCGAGACATGCCTCACAACAATCGTTGTGACAGACAGCACAGCCGCGAATGCAGCATGGACAAAAGGAAGAAGAACAGGAACTGCAGGAACTGTAGCAGTGGTCACACAGCGTGCTTCCACAGCGATTGCAGGAATAACTCTCTTCGGGATCGACGGAACGTGAACAATCCGAGCAGGGAGTGCCCTGCCACTGTTCCAGCTTCACGTAGGCCGAATGGGAATTGTAGGTTTGCAGTACTGATTGAATCAGCAGGAACGCATCGACTAGTCGCCCTGAAACCAGAGCTGCCTTCATGGGTTCTTTGGCATCACCCGCACAGAGTTCACCATCCCTTACATGGGGATGCGTTACCTCATCGTTTTGGCTGGCAGGATTGGGATCGAGTGCAGTAATGGTGAAACTGTTTATGGAAGGGCTCTTATCCCGGGCAAAGTCGATGGCAAAGGCACCGAGTTCGACATGTTCCAGAGTGATGGCTGGCGTTTCGACACGGAGTCTGCCTTGTTCCTTCCGGAAGGTGACTGCAGGGAACTCGTCATAAAGCTGTACTACCTCCAGGTACCAGTGGCTTTGGGTGAGTTCCTGTACCGGGGTTGGCTGATAGGCATTCCGCAAGACGGAGATGACATCAGCCAAACCTGTGAGGGCAACAAACAATTCTGTCTGCAGCCCCGGCAAGCACAGGAGCCATCCATGCTCCTGCGCCAGCTGGCAGCGTCGATAGGCTTGCTGAACCCTCCCCCACCCTTTCGTGAGCTGGCTCCATTCATAGTCAAGTTCATCGAACCTGATCACACACTTCTGCCAGATCTGGTGTAGCCAATATGCCAGGCGGATTCGCTGGCGATCATGCATCAGGATGTCTCCAGAAACGAGAAACCCCGGCATGGGTGATGCCAGGGTGATTCAGTGTGGTATCTCTTCGGTTAAGCTGCTGCACCCTCCACCTTGGTGGGTGTGAAACTCACGCGATCACCAGGCTGAAGTACCTGCTCGGAACCTGCTGGCTGACGATTAATTCGAATCAGGTAATCCGCTGGTTTGCGATTGGGACATTGCTTTTTGAACAGTTCTGAAACGGTGATACCATCGCTGACTTCAATGTGGTCAGCGAATCCGCCGCCATCGTTATTAATGAGCAATATCTTCATGGTGACTCCTTGGAATGAGAAAACGAACAGCAATCGAGCCTTCCGACAGGAAGACAGATTCTCTGTTTGACTGGAAAGTAAGTGCCGTAAAGGCTAAAGCTTCCCACTACATAACATGACACGAATCCGCAGGAAATTAAGGGCTCTGGCTCAGCCCATTGTGCTTGCACGGTCGCATGTTGAAGCGTTCGAATACAAAACAGTATTTCTGTCAATCATTGATATTCAAAATGGCAGCGAGCAGCCCAGGCCGCTCAAATTGCTTACGATGCTGATCCTGTGGCATTAATTTCAGGCTTCCACTATGCCGGAAGGCAACTAGCCGGTCCACGCCTGGTGATCCATCAAACTGGCCCTCGGGTGTAGTCACAATCCAATCTTTTCCGTTTCTGAAGTGAATGAGAGTTGCGAGTGCTTTACCAGTTTTCCCATTCCAAATTCGAAGCGTGCCATCGCTTGCCCCAGTAATTACTCGTTGCCCATCCTTGCTAATTGCAACGCTATTGACAGTAGCAGTGTGTCCAGAAAAAGTATGGATCTTCTTTCCCGAAGATGCATCCCAGAGAATTGCGTTCTGGTCCCACGATCCTGACACAATGAACTGACTGTTCTGGCTGATTGCCACGCTGTTAATTGATTCTGTATGCCCTTCAAAGACGTGAAGTTTTTCGCCTTTCTCAGTGTCCCAAAGAATTACCGTCTTATCATTGGAACCTGTCACCAGTCTCTTATTATCACTGCTAAGAGCTACACTGCTTATCCCTTTACTGTGTCCATCAGAGGTCTGGAAGAGTTTTCCCCAGATTTGGCATCCCATAGTGCAGCGACTGGTTTCACTAAGGATAAACTGTCTTCACTTGCGATCACGACATGGTTGGCCCCGAAGCTCCTGTCCCGATCAGAAGGGTCCATCGAATTTAAACACCAGAATATCAGTGGGGTCCTGGTCGAACTCGGCTTACCGTATATCGAATGGTACAAGCCACGGAGTAACTACCAGGGGATTCTTCTTAAGGAAGTTGAGAGCTTTCTAGAGAATCACCCCGGCTTCCTGGACAAGCTGGCAGTAGCACCAACTCTCAACCCTGAACAAGTCCCTCAAACTTCTACACCGAACCTGGACAAGATCATCGAAGACCCGCCAGAGAAGACCATCGCACCTAAGTCTACGAACAAACCTTGGTTGTCCCGTAAATCCAGGAAGATCGACTTCGCCGAACTTGATGCTGCCAATCGTCGTCTCGGCAAGCTCGGCGAGCAGTTCGTCTTCGACCTGGAACGCCATCGACTTGAGGCTTCTGGTCGGGATGATCTTGCCCAGCGTGTCGTCTGGGCGTCTCAGGACATTGGCGATGGACTTGGATTCGACATCATCTCTTTTGACGAAGCCGACGATTCTGAACGAATGATTGAAGTGAAGGCGACCGGCCTGGGCAAGTTCTTCCCCTTCTACGTCACGAACAACGAGGTACGCTGCTCAGAAGACATCCCTCAACAATATCAACTATTCAGGGTATTCGACTTCGGGCGTGAGCCTCGGCTTTATATCCTGCATGGATCGTTGCGGGAATTGTGCCAGCTTGATCCAGTGCTTTATCGAGCGGTGATTTGAGATTGTTCGTCTAAGGCTGGCTCACGAAATGGGAAAAATGCATTGTGATGATTGACTTCGGCAGGACACATAGCTTAAATATCCACTAGTTCGTGTGTCTAAACGGTTTGAACGATGACCAACAAGCAACTACGCTTGTATGGGTTTTCTAAAGAGCCTGTAGTACAGGAATTTGGTTCGGAAAAATAGGTTCCCACCCTCTAGCCATCACGGCTACCCAATTTCATTTTTGCATCGTTTGGCCATTTTCAGCCACTCCACACAAACCCGTTTTTTAGGCCGTGTTGACATTGATCTAGCATAAGTTGGGGCAGAGCGGTAAACCAGTGAAGTCCAAGGAAGGATTTTCTGGAGAAAGATCATGCGACGATTCGAGCTCACGGATGAGCAGTGGGAGAAGATCAA
The DNA here is from genome assembly GCA_046350055.1 of Gemmatales bacterium. Taxonomy (GTDB): domain Bacteria; phylum Planctomycetota; class Planctomycetia; order Gemmatales; family HRBIN36; genus JAEUIE01. Next base: position 4,596,967 of record JAXMBC010000001.1, read on the forward strand.
GCACCTGCTGCCAGGCAAAGAAGGCGATTCAGGACGTACGGCCAAGGACAATCGACTCTTTATTGATGCTGTGTTGTGGACGGCCCGCACCGGTGCTCAGTGGCGTGATTTGCCTGCTCGCTTTGGTAACTGGAACAGCATCTATCAGCGGTTCAATCGCTGGGCCAAGGCGGGGCGTTGGCAGGAAATCTTTGAGCGAATGCAAGATCCTGATCTGGAATGGCTGCTGATCGATTCGACGATTGTCAGGGCCCACCAGCATGCAGCAGGAGCCCTGAAAAAAGGGGAGACCAAGCGTTGGGACGATCTCGGGGAGGACTGGGAACCAAGGTCCACATTGCCTGCGAAGGGCTTGGGTTGCCAGTTCGCTTCCTGCTAACTGGTGGCGAAGTGCATGATGTCACGCAGGCGTCAGCCTTGATCGATGGAATCTCCGCGGAACAAGTCATCGCCGACAAGGGCTACGATAGCGATGCAGTCGTTGAGAAGATTGAGGAGCAAGGCGGTACGGCCATCATTCCCTCCAAGAGCAACCGGAAGAAGCCTCGTCCCCATGACCGCGTGACCTATCAGGAACGGAATCGGATTGAGCGTATGATCAATCGTCTGAAACAATGTCGCCGGATCGCGACTCGCTACGACAAAACCAGTCGCAACTTCCTGGCATTCCTCTACTTAGCGGGTACCATGCTCTGGCTGGCATGATTGTCAACACTACCTAGTTCAACAGCCGCTTTTATGATCAAAAGCGATGTTGGCAGGCTTCTACCTTTGCACACAGTGCTAAGGATGGAAGGAGATTGACCATGAACTGGCGTAAGTTAAGAGAAATAAACAAACAGAAACGTGAGGCTCAAAAGCACGCAGCACGTGAGATTCGAGAGCTTGCAGAACAAAGTGATGCTGGAAAAAGAGCAGAACGTATTGAGATCTATATTGCAGGTTATGAAACGGGAATGGATTGGTACAAGGAAGGCGCAACCGACACACAACTGAATCGCCTGAAAGGCTGCCAAGATGAACTGTCTAAAAGTCGCCAGCAACCAAAATGGCATCAATACTTTGTCGATAACGAAGGGGTTTCTTCTAACAGATGTCGCATGAAGTGGTTAGCACTGCTTATTGAGCCACGCACTGAAGCCGATAAGTTTTGGAAAAGCGCTATAGGTGCTCATTGGAAATTGTGCGTACGTGAAGCTGCTTTCCTGCAGGGCTTTTGTGAGGGAGCATTACAAGCGTGGAAAAACAATCGTTGATTTGATGTGAATCAACCTATTTGAGCCGTCTCTGAAGAGGGGCGGCTCTCCTCTTTGGTGAACAACCCAACCAAACTCTAAGCTATCTAGCCTTTCGCACCAGGTCGCCGCCACGCTATGCCCGGGCATGATCCACGAGGATGCGCCGCATCGCCTCGGCTGCAGCCCGGAAGAAGCTGATGCGAGACGTAAATGTTTCCGCCCCCCAGCTTCAGATACGCATCGTGTACAAGAGCCGTGGCTTCCAGCGTGTGATCACCTCGTTCGTGCAGCAGCTTCGCCGCGGTGGCACCTGTACGCGTGAAGGCATGGAAAGGGGGGAGGAGCGTGCATCCGCCTTAAGTAATGCTTCCACCCTGGCCCGCAACTCCAGCTTGCCTTCGCAGGCCCGGTCGAGCAACGCAGCCCGTTCCACTTCGGGGGTGCGTAGCACCAGCTCAAACAAGGTCTCTTCAGTCATGACTGAACCTCCTGCCCCACAAGCGAGAATGCAGGCCGTATGGCGTCAGGTTACGCCACTTTACTCAGGAGTCTTGGGCTGTTTGCCTCTCTCTGCCTTTAACGATTCGTTGGCACGCAGTTCTTGCTCTACCCAGCTGACTTTGCACTCTTTGAGATAGATTGCAGCACTCAGTGCTAGTATGGCACAAAGGAAAAAGACAAAACGTAGGTAATTGCTAAGCATCAGCATGATCCTCAAGGCCAATTAGGGGTTGGTTGTGCGCAGAGAGCAGTGAATATGCGGCATCAGTCCGCTTGGCTGTCGATGGAGCTGCTGAAGTTAGTAGGTTCGATGCTTGAACTACTGTTGATTCCAGTATGTGTGAGTGGCGGAAGAATGCTGGATCGGCTGGGGATAGTCTACGATGCTTTACCATGTAATCTGGGTACGTCAGAACAAGGCCTGCACGTGCCAGATCATGGTAAAAGGCAAAAGCATAGCCGGAAGCAATGCGAATGCGGGCAGGGACCTCCCTTTCTTCAGAACCTCGGTGATTTAACGTCAGCATGATCTCAGTGAGGTAGTTCAGAACGCTTTGTTGAAAGTCAGTGAGTACAACCATGCATCCTCCAGCATCCTCAACGGATGCACTGTTTTACAAAACGAACCCAAATTACAAGGCCAGGGAATAAATGCCATCCATCAAGAGTTAGTCTCAACATCCCATTGGTTGGGCTATTGCTTCAACTTGCTTGAGTTGCCTCATGGTAATGCTGCTACCCTGTTCTTCTTCGTGCAGCCTATCAGTTCTTTTGTTGGGGCAATCACGAGTCAACGAGATGTCAATTGCAACAGGTACGGTAGAAGTGTTTGACAATCTTCCAGCTTGCAACCGCAAAAGCGAATGTAAAGAGGCTGTCATTTGGCGATTGAGATGGGCTTCGTACCGCATCAGTGTAACCAACCGGGCCTCATCGGGTATAACGTGCAGTGCCACAAGTTGTTCACGCTTTGCACTCTCCTCGCGAAGATCAGCTCGTAGCTTAACGATCACTGTCTTATTTGCCTCAAGGTCTTGCTTGAGTTCGTTCATAAGCAAATGGATGACCTGTTCCCTGGTCCTACCCTTCAATCCGGCCAGATAGTCAACCCCTTTCAGGAGGTGGTTTACAGACCATTGGATAACGTCAAAAGGATCTAACTCACCAAGCTCTTGAGTTTCGTCCTCATACAGCTTGAGAAAAGCACCATCATGCGGATCAAACTCATCGAGATTAAGTGCTTGCGCCACCGCCTCAAACAGGTTATAGGCCTCCACCTCGTCTACTCGACGTTGCGTGCCTTGCTGCATTAGCTTGACGAGTTTGCGCTTTGACAACATGTACCTTTCGCTTTTCTTCGCTTCGTCGAGCTCTTTCTCCAGCTTGCGAAATATGGTTTGCAGATCACCCTTCTCTTTTTCCAGCTTGTTGAGGTGGTCGGCAGTAACTGCAACCTCATGTGCAGACAATCGCTTTTGTTTCCACAGGATGAGAGTAAGCCTTTCGGCGATAGCCGTTTCGACGGCTCCCACGGGGTTGATGTCGGTGATGGTGGCTTCGCGGAAGCGTTTCCAATGGCCAGGAGCTTCCCCGGGGAGGGTACATGACACTGAGTAAATACCAAGGGTAAGTGCATTAGCTTTCGACTTCAGTTTACCCCTTATAGTGTTGGGGCCAGTCGATCGTTTGGAGTTCAACCGATTCGCATTAATCTTCGCTTCTGAGGTCATGTTATGGCAGCCTCCGTGCTGGCGATACCGTTTCTGCGTGTCACAGACCTACATCTAGCGTAATGCCCAGGTGAAGCTGCCGCTAGGGAAGATCGACACGTGAGGCTACTACGTAAGTTCAAGGCATTGCGCCAGCTTAACAGGTATGCGATACTGTATTCATCATTCGGAGGCCATATCATGGTGTTCAAGGACTTGGAACCTACTGTAAGTTATCTGAAGTCACACCCCCAAGAATGCCTGACCTTATTTGTCGAGTCGGCTTGGCCAGATGGCTATTACTGTCCGCACTGCGACTGGTACATCGATGAATGGCCTGCAGATGGTAATGGAAGGCGTGTTCGATGCCCGGGTGTAAGCGACGCATTAATATCTTCGAAAACTCGGCACTAGAGCATTCAAATTTGGACCTAGCCTTCTGGCTTGCCATTATGTGGAACTCAGTGTCGAAGAATCGGTGTTCTGGGCATAAACTTGCCGAACTTCTTGGCTGCGAGTACTGGAAGATTCGATTCGCCATCAAGTCGGTAAATTCTGTGAAATCTCAGCTCCGCAAGCAAGGTGCCTTCTATCGCAGTAACAAGTTTTTGGAAGTTATTCGCGGCTTCATGAGTGAATGCTGTTCTGAGCATTGATGCACAAAACGCAAGAATCACAAACCGAATTCCTGCTAACCAGAGAGGACTTGTCATGGAAACTGCTAAGGTGGCGGTTGAAGTGTCTGCGGGTACGATCACGCTTGGTTGTAGAGATGGTGAGGAAACCATTTCGTTTGATGAACTTTAGAGACGGACCACAGGGACATACGGAGAACCGCATTGCCGTTGCCAAATGTTCTGTTTGGCGGGATCTGTGCTTATGGCAGGCCAACGTGATATAGAATAAGCCGAGTTCTGACATTCATGAGAAAGATGCCTATCTTGACGACCATCTATCCATGCAGGTTCCTGAGTTTGATGATGCTGTTTGTTGTGTTAGGTGAGTCGCTTGCGGACGATCCTCCGGCGATCAGTCATAGCTTTCTTGCAACGGGTGGAGCGACTTACCTGCGAAATGGAGATGGGAAGATCACTTGGCAATACCCCGAATCGACCCGAGACGGGTGGGTGTTACCAAACGGTAACGTGCTGCTGGCGATGTCCAAGGGGGGCAGGTATCCGCATGGTGCGGTGATTGAGGTGACGCGAAAGAATGAGATCGTTTTTGAGTACCAGGGCACCCAGTCAGAAGTGAATACTGTGCAGCCTGTGGATCATGGCAACGTACTGCTCACTGAAGCGGGAGACAGGCCGAGGCTGCTGGAAGTGAATCGGCAGGGTTCGATCGTGGTGGAGGTGCCACTCACTGCACAGACGAAGGATCATCACCTTCAGACTCGTATGGCTCGCAAGCTGCCCAATGGGAATTACCTTGTTCCACAATTGCTCGATAGGGTAGTACGTGAGTATACGCCACAGGGCAAGATTGTTTGGGAAGTGAAGACGCCTCACATGCCCTTTACGGCGATCCGGCTCAAAGATGGCAACACGCTGATAGGTTGCACGCTGGGGCATCTGGTGATCGAAGTGGATTCACAAGGAAAGATCGTCTGGCAACTGCGAAACGAAGATCTGCCAACGAAGATGATCAACGATGCTTGTGGGGTTCAACGGTTGCCTAATGGAAACACAGTAGTAACCAGCCATCACGCTCAGGGAACGGCGGTGCGGTTGTTTGAGGTGAACGGGCAGAAGCAGGTGGTCTGGACCTATACCGATGCGAAGCTGCCAGGGATTCATCACTTCCAGATTCTGGAAACGAACGGCAGACCAGTGGGCGATGCAACGATGCGATGAGGGTGACTATTTCATGGATGTAGTACGCTTACCGCCCCCAAATGGCGATAGTGCGTCTTACTTGATGCGATTGTGGCTGTCGCAGCGATAATCACTTTAGCCACTTCCTGCCCGGTACGCGACGATACCTGCCTCAAGGCACTTCCACCAACTATCGAGACTCCCGTCACTTCAAACCTGGGCTTGTCAGCATTCTTGCGCAATCAGGAGGAATTTGCGAGAATGGTGGTTTGGCTTGGGAGAAGTTACCATGCGTTTCGACACTCTCGATGAGGCTGCGAACTATTTCATCAGTCGTCCTGATTATTGTCGCCAACTCTGGCTGGAAGCACTTTGGCCCGACGGCATCCAACGGTGTGGACACTGTTACAACCGACTCGCTAGGCCGTATCAGGGGGGACAATACTTCTGTAAATATTGCCGCCGCTGGGGAAATGAACGAACAGCGACCATCTTACAGGGCAGCCACATTGACATTGCTCACTGGCTGACTGTTGTCTGGGCTTGTGTCCAAGTACGTTGGAGTACTGGCAGGCAGATAGCTAGTGCATTACGGCTACCCACGCATCACAGTTCCTGCCGATTACTTCGAATCATCAGACGTGTGGTCGAAGATCTGAGATACAACGACAGCGAGTGGGGCGCTGAAGGGAGTGACCGATTTCACTTGCTGCTCTCTGCCCTCGCGAATGGTCCTCGAGCACGTGAGTCTGCGTAGTTGGAAGGAAGGTATGTTGCAATGGATCTTTGAATTATCACACAGACAAGTCAGACAGACACGTGTCTGTCTGACTTGTCCAATTTCTGACTTCTAACAACTGACTCAGACAGACAGCCCCCCTATGTAATAGGGGGCTGTCAGTCTGTCTGAGTCATCAGATAGTTGATTTATACATCACCCTCCCTCTTTTTAACTTTCAACCCCTTTTCGACTTCTTTACCCCTTTCCACCCTTTTTATCATGCTTGCGTTCATGTCGGTCTACGGCAGCGTTGCCATTGTTGGCGACCAATCGATAAGCAGGATGGCTTCTGCCCTTCTTCTCAATATCACAACGTTCGACTTCGCGCCGACGTTCCAGCCGTTCGAGTGCTTCGCCACCATTTATACTGTTCAACTTGGCATGCCTGAAAATCACAGATTTGGTTTCGCCATCTGGATGTTTCTTAAGTACCTGTATTACTTTCTTGCAATTTTTCCTCAGCTCCTCGCGGGCCTTGTTCTGACTCCGAGATTTACGTTCATCAGCCAAATCCTCAGAAGTCGGGAATGATGTTTTCCAGTATCTTCCCGTGAAGTCTTCAGCAAGACGACCCTCTCGAATGGTTAATGGCCATTCACCGGACTGCCCGGCTGATCCACCTACTTGCAAGCAGAGGTCATGACGACCTGATCCTGGTACGAAAGCATTTCGGCGTCCAATCATCACCCATTGACGTACAAACTCCTGAATGCCAGCGAACGAAAGATCACTCAAGTCGGGATTCGACTTTTTCTTACCGCTCCCCATTGTACAGTGGTGAACCAGTAAGGGAGTAGCGCCCGCATCTAAACAGACTTTTGCAATCTCCTTAAGGAGTGGGCCCATCTGGAATAAGTTGCTGGGACTGACGTCGGTCCTGCCGCCCAATAAGCACAGGTACAGCGGATCAATGAAGATCACCTTGATCTCTTTCTCTCGGATGAGTTTTCCGAGATGTCCCAACTCTTCACTCTTACCGAGTTGCGGCAGATCAAATCCCCAAAGGATATCCAACGTACTCAGATCCACTTTCATGGATTCACAGATCCGCTTGGCGGTTTCCTGGATGGTGCTGTCACCGCTTTCACCAGAGAACACTGCAACACGCATCTTTTCCGGCACGTCAAACTTCTTGAGAAACGCTTTACCAGATGCCATGCTAATTGCCATAGCAATCATGATGCTGGTCTTTAACATCTTCTTAGCCCCGCCTATTACCCCTGGTTGATCAGCGACGAGAAGTCCTTTGATCAGCCATCTACGATTGAAACTGCTGGTGGCAAGTGTACGTGAATCGATTAGCATTTCTGACCAATGCCGTTCCCTTGGAACTACGACCTGGGCGTGTGCAAGAAGGTCGGCTACGAATTGCTTACCTATTGCTCTCAAATGCTTAGTCATCGTTCACCCCCTGGTTGATTAACCAAGAGCGAACATCTTTATTGCCTTCCGGAGGGAGGGCCCACTTTACTTCTCGTCCCAACAATCGGGCCAACTTATCTGCGAGTTCCTTTGCTTGAAGTCCTGGCCATGATCCATCCCGCTTACTGTCGTTATCACCTACGATAACGGCTTCGCATTTGAGCTGCTTGCACACTTCCGCAAGCATTTCAGCACCCTCGCTGTTATTGAAACGACCAATCACGGAAATACCCATCGCGAGCATGGCTGCAGCATCACTAACACCTTCAGGCACGAAGATAGTGCCTTTCAAATCTTTCCACCCTTGTGCCATAAACAGACCAGGTACAGATCCTGGATGGACAAATTTTTCTCCTTTTCTGCGACGATATGCTATCCCAATGATTGTTCCGCTGGCATCCCGCATCGGAAAAGACCAGCACTTATATTGTTCAGACCAACCAGCATCGAATGCAAGAAGTGCATCGACTGGAATACTCAGGTTGTCGCTGAGTTCATTGAGCAGTGTTGGAGTGAGAGCTTTTATGAGCAGTTTGTTCAGCTTACGAAGCGTCCTGTTGAACTTCTCCCGATCTAATTCTGTCATCAGACAGACAACGTCAGTGCCGTTACCGGCACCGTTTGCTATTCGCAGTTTATTAATTGCGTCGTTAATTTTGTCAATCTTGCATCCTCGAAAACAGATGAACTGTATTCTTCCTTCTGCGCTCTTCCTGAAGGAGAAGCTGGGGTGCTTATCGGGATGATCCGGGCAAGGGCAACTTGCCGTGTAACCGTTCTTTGACTTTTTGACGTTTCGAAGTAAAGGAGCAAATTGATCAAGGTCCGCATCTCCAGTAAGGAATCCCAAGCCTGCGTTGTCTGCCTTTTCAGCACCACCGCAAGCTGATTCAACTAATTCGTTGATGTTGAGGTCAAGCACCGTCTTTCTCGAGACACCGGTGGCCGCCAGGATAACATCAATAGCCTCGTTGCCTTTGAGCCATTTCTTGCCGTTCCAGACTTGGCTCCAGAAGTTATGCGTGTGGTGTCTCCCAGGAAACCGGACCCAGTTTCCAAACTTAGTTGCATCGTCGAGCTGCCGTTGCTTGGGAAACACTTCAGGCTGCTGACTAAGTCCAAGTTGCTTCCAGCCTGCAACAAGCCACTGCCCCAAGTCATAGACCTCCGCTGTTGGTATTGCCTTCTTGAAAATCACCCAAATGTGATAGCCACCACGACCATTTGAGCTGACCAACAGGGGCTTCAGTCCAGCTTCTTTAGCTTTGGCAAAGAGAGCCTTTGCCACTTCTCTGTTCTTCGTCTTGAGCTCATCGTCATCGACGTCATGGGCATCGATGTCGATCACCAGCCAACGGCTGCGATTGGTTCGCGAAATGGCATGTGAGCCGCAGATGTCTCCAACATCCTTCCCCTCGAAGTGACGCTCCAATTGATCACGAGTTAGCCCTTCATGTACCGTTTTCGCCTTTTTTCTGGCTGTTCGATCCTCTGCTGAAAGGTACTGGCCATGAACATCATCACGGTTTACTAGTTTGAGCTGTGCCCATTGGGCTAAGTCAGGAGCACGGTTACGCCACGCTTTAGCGATTTCTTTTTTGGCTGCTTTGTTTTGTTCACTCAAATCTGCCTTGTGGCCTGTAACTTGTCTGGCTTTCATGGTACTATTGCCCATGGAGATTCCTCCTTTTCTTGTACTGGGATTTCCAAAATTACGCCCTCCGCGTTGCAGCGCGGGAGGGCGTTAGTTTTTATGGTTTGTGGTTGTTTGCTGGCTCATGGCTGAGCTTGGTACATTGCCGCCCTTGCCCTCGGCAATTAGGCGATCAACCTCGGTTCGAGGGATAAGCAGTTTCCCGCGGGGCCCCCCTTCGCTCAATCGTGTCGCTGTTAAACGGCACTCAAGTATCCAGCGGCGGACAGTGTAGGACGATCTCCCCGTAAGCTCTGCTACCTCTTGAACCGTAAGATGTTCCTTGCGATTCTTGCGTAGTAACTCATGGAGCGACGTCAGTTTGGCGTCGATAGTGGGGATAATCTGCCCAATGGCAGTTTCGACAGACTGCAGGCGGCGCAAGACGACGCTTACATCGGAACCACGAGTTGTTTCGTGGCGATCCAAAGATGGTTTATCCATCTGAGTTTCCTGGTGCCGGTAGCCAGGAATAGATCAGCGAAGCACCGGCGAGCCACGCGATCAGTCAGCTTGAGGCTGCTGATGCAGGCAAATGAAATGGAGCTGGATTTAAGCAACTGTGTACAGAGCATCTCCAGTAAAGCCGTCTTTTCGGCTCTACATCAGCAATCTAAAGCTGGTTCGGAGATGCCCAATTGCAGTGATACTGCTATACAGGCAATCTGGTTGTCAGGGCTGGCCAAGCCTGATGCCCTGCTAACGAAAAATGTTAGCAGGCAAACTGAAAAAAGCAAGTAGTATGCAACAGAATGAAATAGCATTTTCAAAATACTTCATGAAGCATGCAAGAGTGATGCAGTCAGTTCACAAAGGTAGTCCCTTTCAGGCGATCGGGGCAACTGTAAGATCAAGAAGCATGACGATCTCAACAGGACCCTTGAAATACACAAGACAATCGAACCAACAACCATCTGCGGTTGAAATGGAACTAGTCTTTGACATCAATGACGCAGTCGGTGAGAATGACGCCCTCACAAATGGAAAAGGTGGAGCAACTTCAAAACTCGAATCAGGAATGGACAGAAAGCAATGGAAGATAATCCGACTGGCTCTGAATGCGGTTCGATCACCATTTTTTTTGGTCAACTGCGTACAGGCAGTCCCATGGCGGCAGAAGCGTTGTGGGAGCGATTCTGCCCACGATTGAAGGCACTGGCTCGCAAGACGCTGGCAGGCCGACCGCAACAAGTGGCCGATGCCGACGATGCTGTACAGAGTGCATTTGTCTCGTTCTGCACACGTGTGCGTGCCGGGGAGTATGATGTCGAGAATCGCAGCGATCTCTGGAACCTGCTGGGGGTGATCACGGCGAACAAGGCGAAGATGCAGGCCCGCCGCGAAGCGGCAGCGAAGCGGGGCGGTGGCCGTGTCATGGGCGAACAGGCCCTGACCCGGCCCGATGGCTCACCTTCGCCCCTCGCCGAAGCAGCAGTCCTGCCCCCTGGGGACTTTGATCTTCACTGCGAGGAACTGCTCAGTCAACTGGAGCCGGAGTTGCGGGAGTTCGCAATCCTGCGGTTGCTGGGTTACCGTAACCGCGAAATCGCGGAGATGCATGACTGCACCGAGCGGAAGGTAGAGCGTAAACTGAACCTGATCCGGCTGAAATGGCAGGCAGCCTGGCCAGCTGACAACTCTTAAACGAACTCTCACACGATTTCTGGAATTCCTTGTCGGGAAACGGGTCGGCCCGGCACTGTACTGGGTGTGGTAACGATCACCCCAACAAGGACCCCTGTCATGAATCTTTGCAAACTACTCCTGCTGGCCATGCTGTTCTCTCTCGGCCAGACATCTCTCCATGCCCAGGCTGACGCTAAAGGCGATGCGAAACAAAAGGCGTATGAAGCCATGGTTGCTGCTGAGAAACAGTTCAATCTCGCGGACTTTAATGTCAAAGCAATTCTGGGGCGCCGGGTCGTTCCGGGCCAGATCAATCAAGGGCGCAGTGCTGTTATCGTCCCGACAGTACCGCATAGCATGTATGATCAGCGGGAGGAAGCCTGGAAACGGTTCCAGCAGGCCGCTGCAACGTACCATCAACTAGCAGGATCGATAGCGAATGAATCCAACCCAGCAGTTGCTGCCGACAAAGTTCGCGGAACTGCACAGTCCAAAATGGCTCCTGCCCAATTTGCAGTGTGGCTCGAGGGTCATAGCGTCGACCTTAACGATCAGGCAGTCAAAGCGAGGCTGATGAACTGTATTCAGAGCGATGGCTGGGAAGCAGCACAGACTCTCTATTTCCTGATTCAGCAAGGGCCTCAGGCCATCAGCTACCGCGATGATTTGATGGCTTTTGTGAAGAGTGAAGCCTTGCAGAAACGACGTGCCACCATTCGCATTCAAGTAGTCGCAGCGCTGGTTCGGATGGATCCTTCCACCAAGCAGGAACTCATCCATGTTACCAAGAACTGGTTTCCCAATCAGCAATCGAACATTGACCGTACCTACCGTCGCAATCTCAACAAGGCGCTAGATGGCGAGATAAATCAGAATTCCAAAATGAGCCAAGCAGCAGCCAAGAAGGATGTGGGAAGCGGTAATAATCATGCTAGCAAGCGGTAATCCCATGCCTTGGTGTTGTTAACAATCCAGCCATAACAACCGTGTTATGGCTTCTTCCATCAGCTACTATTCCTACATCCCTCTCGGAACGTGAGACATGCGAATACTTGCGAACCTGTTATTCCTGAGCCTGATTGCTACCCTCCAGGCACATGAACCACCAAACCTGCCACTGCCTCCCACTCCAGACATGATGAGTATTGTGTCGGCCCAGGCAGTCACCCAACACGGTAAAGTTTTTCTCTTTGCAACCAACACCAAACCTGTGATGGCAACTGAAGCCTACACGTATAGCGAACAGGTGCCGGTAACGGTAGAAGCACTCGACGGCCAAGGCAACAAAGTGATCAAGACCGAAATGCGGACGGTCACCAAACAAGGAATTAGGACCATCACCAAATATGTTTCCGAATTGAAGCAGTTTCCTGTCTCCGGTAACGACAACCTGATTCTGACCGATGCCACCGGCAGAAAGCTGTCTGATGCTGAAGTAATGACGAAGCTGGCAAAACCTTCATTCGTGATCGAGTTTAAAGGCAAGCCTCACGCCGAGTTCCTCAAGTTGATGAAGCCGGAAACGGTGGTAGTGCAGTGGAAAACCCAGCAGTCGGCCCCTGCCGTACCACAGCCTGCCGGTCCCGCTGTGATGCCGGTGGTACCTCAGCCTGTTAAACCAGAGACTGCTTTAGCCACGGAGAAAGATCTTCTCGACCGCACGAACGCCGAGCGCAAGAAGGCAGGAGTGCCTTCCCTTGTGGTTGATCCACTGCTCCAACGAGCTGCCCGCCAGCATGCGACTAACATGGCCCGACAGGACAAGCTCGCTCACACCCTGGATGACAAGGGAGTTGCCGAGCGGTTGACTGAACTCGGTTACCGCTGGAGTGGCTGTGGCGAGAACATCGCTCAAGGGCAACGCACGCCGGCTCATACCATAGAGACCTGGTTGAACTCGGAAGGTCATCGCGAGAACATGCTGAGTGTGAAATTTAGTCGTATCGGCGTGGCCGTCGTCACCGCTGCCGACGGCCAGCATTATTGGACCATGGTGCTTACACAACCTCGCTGATGCAACTCCCCCGGGCATTCTCATCCCATCCAGACCGAGATTAAGATCATGTTACCTGCTGACCTGAGCCTGTCCGTTGCCGAGCGTGTGGATGCCGCATGCGACCGCTTTGAAACAGAGTGGAAGCGGGGTAACCAGCCGCAGATCGAAGCCATTGTCGCTGCCGCCCCGGAATCTGATCGCCAGGAACTGCGCCAGGCCCTGCATGCACTACAACTTGAATTGCAGGGTCGTTCTGCTGCCGAGACCTCGGTCAGCCAGACCAGCGTGCGATCCAATAGTCAGCCCAGCCCCATGTTGACAACTGACCATGTGCAAGCTTCCGAATCTTCAACGAGCACGATTGGCCGGTTCGAGATCCGCAGCATACTCGGCTCCGGGGCCTTCGGCAAAGTCTACCGGGCCTATGACCCGCAACTTGGACGTGAGGTGGCAGTCAAAGTGCCATTGGAGGAAACAGTCCGGACTGAAACAGAACGAGTCCACTTTCTTAAGGAAGCCCGCTCAGCAGGGAACATCAATCATCCCAATGTGTGCCAGGTTCACGAAGTCGGAGAAGCCAATGGCCGGCCTTACATCGTCATGACTCTCGTGCGAGGCCAGTCACTGGCAGATACCCTCAAGTCCCGCAAATCGCCGCTGCCGGCCAAGCAGGTTGCCCTGGTGGTGCGCAAGATTGCCCTCGCCCTGGCCGCTGCCCACGACAATGGAGTCGTCCACCGTGACCTCAAGCCCGCCAACATCATGTTTGACCGCGAGCGGAAGGACATTGTGGTGATGGACTTCGGGCTGGCCCGCGGGCCGAAGTTCGGTGATGCCCGCGGAACGCAAAGTGGCATCATCATGGGCACGCCGGCGTATATGTCACCCGAACAGGCACGGGGCGATGCCAAGGGTGTCGGCCCGGCCGGCGATATCTTCAGCCTTGGTGTCATCCTGTACGAATTGCTTACAGGCACACGACCATTCACTGGCACTGCTACCGAGGTCATCGGCAAGATTCTCCATGTCGAACCAGACAAGCCTTCCACGGTGCGTGCAGATGTCGATCCCCGGCTCGAAGCCTGGTGCCTGAAGGCTATGGCGAAAGACCCGGCCGCACGGTTTTCAAGCATGAAAGAGTTTGCCACTGAACTGGACACCTATCTGAGGAAACCTGTCGCTCTGACCGAAGCCAGCACGGAACGGGCGAAACAGTCCCGCAATGATCCCGATGCCAGCACCAGCAGTAACCTGGCTGAAGTCTTTGCTGCCCTTTCTAACGACCGGAAACAGGCCCAAGCCGACACTGCTGCTGCCGTCGAAGCAGCCTTTGCCAGGCACCGCCTGCCCCGCTGGGCCCTTCTTCTCGTGGGGCTCCTGCTCGCCATCGGCATGGCTATTCTCTCGAGCGTTGTCTTCTTTACCCGGTCCGACGCGGTCAAGGTCGACCTGGCCATCATCATCAATGATGTCGATCTCAAAGATCAAACGCTCAGCTTCTTCCTGGATCACAAGCCCATGGCGGCTGATGTGCTCGCCAAGCCCGTCGAACTCCACCCAGGCATTCACACATTCACGGTAAAGCGTGGAAACGACATCGTGAAACGGGTGGTCATCCGCGTGGAGGGCGGCAAGAATCCCGGTATCAAGGTGGAGTCCGATCCCCCGAAGACGGCACCACCACCTGCGGAGCAGAAGAAGACGCCGGAACGGAAGCCCTCGCCACTGGACCGGTTGAATGCTGACATCATACCCAACCGGCTGATTACCGAGGTGTATGGCTCCCACGACAAGGCACCCAAAGAACTGGTGGCGATGTACGATTCCGTCATCATCGATCAGAAGGATTTGAATGGGAACTTCTTCGGCGGCTTCGCTCTTGACCGCTTGGGAGGAACCCTCGCCAGCGGTCGCTATCCCTTCACCATCCTGGAAATGCACACCCTGGCAACAGGCGCAAACTTCAACACCATTGGCACCAATTCTGCCGAAGGCTGGATCGACTGGATCCGATTCTCCCCGGACAACCAGTCCATCTACTACCAGCGCCGCATGAACAAACTCTTTGGCTGCGACATCGGCGGCAGAATTCGCTGGCAGCAACGAGTGCGTGCGGAAAACTACTCGGTACCCGCACTTTCGCCTGATGGTAAGATCATCGTCGCCGCTGATCCGGATGTCAATGAACAAACGTTGAACGTATTCGATGCCGACACCGGCGACCACAAAGCCGCTTGGAAAGGCATCCTCGAAAAGCCGATGTGTCGCTTGGCCTTCTCGCCGGATGGCAGCAAGCTGGCAGTACAGTCTGGCGGTGTCGTCAAGTTCGTGTCTCCAATGGATGGTACCGTACTGCCAATTTCAACGGTGGAACGGACTTCCGGTGAACCCCGCTTCAGTCCCGACAGCAAACGCCTGTACTGGTCAGTCTCCTGGCGTCAGCTTGAAGACTACTGCGTCGAATACGAAATCGCGACAGGCAAACGGATTGAGTACCGCCGGGCCCCCGATGGTTGCCGAGACATTGTGGCGAATGCGGTATTTCCCCTCCTAGCTACTAACGACACCGCAGGGCACCTTCACATCTGGGACGCCAACCTGGGGCCCGAGCAACGGCCTCATGTGATTTCCACGGGTGGCCTGAAAGTCGAACGCATGCTCTTCACCCCGGACGGAGGGTACCTCGTAGTCGGGGCACACAATTTGATAATGGTCTTCCGGTTGCCCATCGAACGCCAGGTAAGCGAGTGGGGGAAGTAACGTTTCCATGCCAAGATTAATACCCAAATTCCATCACCCCACAACCTCCCTTACTCCCATCAGCCTCTAACTGTCATGGTGCGTAGCAAGCATAACATCGATGCCCGCACGCACCAGGAGACAGAGCGATGGCTAACAAGACACTCGGAACCGCAGCGGCTGAACTGAAGCTACCGGTCAATAAAGACAAGAACGCCAAGAAGCCCAAGTGGCAGGCGAAGATTGGTGGCAAGAAAGGTAAGCCAGAGCCGGTGGCCGAAGCCCCGGAGGCGGTAAAGCCTGGCGTGGTGGCAGACGAACCATCGGTGGCGAAGGAACCCACCGAAGCGCAATCGGTCTCAACTGGTATGGCTGGGGTTGCAGCTGAACAAAAGCACTAACCCCCAGGTCAGTGCCTCCCGTGACTTTACGAAACAATACGACACTAAAAGATCTCCTGAAAAGGCGAGATTAAACTTAAAATAGCTTTTGCCTCAGATTTGCCTCCATGTTGCACATCACCATATAATACTACTGTCACATTTCGACACGACATTCTTGACGCAAGTTGAAATGCGGCTTCATTTTATAGCTATAACATGATGCTGGTCAAGGAGTTACGTAAGAACGATGCCTACACTTAGGATCCAGTACCGCAAGGTGTGTGGGTTCAAATCCCTCCTCGTGCACTTTCAAATACTTACGACAAAAATCGGCTCCCCATGACCTCCTCAAATCGGCTACCAATACAGCCGGTGCCTCATAAGTGCCTCATATCGCATTGATGTTTCATCGCCTGGCAAAGATGTTTCTGTCTCCTTAGCGCCTAGAATCCAGCTATGGGAGATACTCATGAAACAGCAAGATCGATCGCAGGTTATCCCCAAACATGTTTTCGCTGCTATCCGGCGAGAGAAGCCTCAGATTCGTGTTTCTCAGGATGTGATTGAAACTGCTTCATTGAATACGGCTGATGTCTTAACCCGATGGGCAAGTCGCCTCGAAGGTCTCACCAGTGAAGAAGTAGCGCAGCGGCTGGCAGAATATGGTCCCAATGTGCTGGCCAAGGATCAACGGGCTGCGTTCAGTAAACTGCTCTGGCGAGCAGTGATGAATCCACTGGTCATTCTTCTGGCTGTTCTAGCGAGTATTTCCTTTGTCACCGGAGACATACGTGCGGGGACGGTCATGGCAATGATGATCACCCTGGGAGTCGGACTGAAGTTGCTCCAGGAAGCCAAGGCAGATAGTGCTGCCGCGAAGCTCAAAGCGATGATCTCCGTGACTGCCACAGTCATACGAGATGGAGTTGCACAAGAGATCGCCATCTCTCATCTCGTACCAGGCGATATCGTCAAGCTGGCAGCCGGCGACATGATTCCTGGCGATGTTCGTATTCTCACTGCCAGGGATCTGTTTGTTGCCCAGGGGTCACTGACGGGCGAAAGCTTCCCCGTGGAGAAGTTTGAGATCGAAAAGCTCACGGAGACTTCAGCCCCCATTGAGCTGTCAAACATTGCCTTCCTGGGAACAAGTGTGGAGAGCGGGTCTGCGACAGCTATCGTTGTCTCCACGGGAGCTGACACTTATCTGGGTGGGATGGCTGAGTCCCTTTCGGAACACTCCACTCAAACAGCGTTTGACAAGGGCATCACGAATTTCACCTGGCTGATGTTGCGATTTATTCTGGTGATGGTTCCAGCTGTGTTTCTAATCAACGGGTTGACGAAAGGTGCTTGGGTCGAAGCGTTCTTTTTCGCTGTAGCAGTGGCAGTTGGATTAACGCCAGAAATGCTGCCCATGATTGTGACGGTGTGCCTTTCCAAGGGTGCACTGGCTATGAGCCGGAAAAAAGTCATTGTCAAACGGATCAATGCCATCCAGAACCTGGGAGCGATGGATGTGCTTTGCACCGACAAGACCGGGACCCTGACAATGGATCATGTCATTCTCGAAAAACACTGCGATGTGGTCCTGCAGGATGACGAGGGAGTACTGGCTCTGGCATATATGAACAGCCATTTCCAGACCGGATTAAAAAGTGTGCTGGACCGGGCAATCCTTGCACACACCGAAACGCATGCTCATGCGGCCATCCCCGAATATGCCAAGGTGGACGAGATACCTTTTGATTTCCAGCGTCGAATAATGTCTGTCGTGGTGCGTACTCCTCAAGGAATGGATCGAATTATTTCCAAAGGTGCACCTGAGGAGATCTTTGCTCGCTGTAAACAATTTGAACTGGATGGTGAGTTGTTCTCGATGGACCATCTCTTCATCGAGGAACTCAAGGAAGAATACGAGCAGCTCAGTGCCGATGGCTTTCGTGTCCTGGCCATTGCCAGCAGAGAGCTACCGCCAAGAACAGCTACTGGGACTGGCACACTTTATTCCAAGGCCGACGAGTGCGAGTTAATCCTCAATGGCTACGTCGCATTTCTGGATCCACCCAAAGATACTGCCAAAGCAGCTATTCAAGCGTTAGAAGGCCACGGCATCCTGGTCAAAGTGATCACCGGTGATAATGAGTTGGTGGCTCGCAAAGTCTGCAAGGAAGTGGGCCTTTCCACCGATTTCGTTCTGCTTGGCAACGATGTTGAAAAGATGACGGATGATCAATTGGCAGAAGCATCTGTCAAGACGACCTTGTTTGCAAGAGTTTCACCTGCACACAAGCGTCGTATTGTTGCCGCGCTGCAGTCTCGTCATCACACTGTTGGATTCATGGGGGATGGCATTAACGATGCTCCTGCGTTACGCACCGCAGACGTCGGCATCAGTGTCGACACAGCTGTGGATATTGCCAAAGAATCCGCCGACATGATTCTTCTGGAAAAATCGCTTATGGTCTTGGAAGAGGGAGTCATGGAGGGACGCAAGGTCTTCGCCAATATCCTCAAGTATGTCCGCATGGGGGCCAGCAGCAATTTTGGCAACATGTTCAGTGTGCTTGGTGCCAGTATCTTCGTGCCGTTTCTTCCGATGGCCCCGATACAGATTCTTGCAAATAACCTGCTTTACGACATCAGCCAGACCGCCATTCCTACGGACGATGTTGACCCGGAGCAGATTGAAAAGCCTCGACCCTGGAATTTGAACCTACTCACACGATTTATTGTCTTTCTCGGTCCATGCTCCTCGATCTTCGATTACACCACGTTTCTGATCATGCTGTTCGTATTCAAGTGCTGGGATACCTCCACACCAGAAGTTGCAGCAGAGAGTGAAAGTCTGTTTCAAACAGGATGGTTTATCGAGAGCCTGCTCACACAGACGCTTATCATTCACGTCATACGCACGAACAAAATTCCATTCCTGCAAAGTTGGCCATCCTGGCCGCTACTGGTAACTTCTGTCGTAATTATGGCTGCTGGCATTGCATTACCATTTACTCCAGCAGGTTCCTACCTGGGTTTTACATCGCTACCGCCAATATACTGGCCGCTGCTCGGCCTGACGTTGGTCTGCTATGTTGTTCTAACACAACTAGTAAAAATGTGGCTCTTGAAGAGGAACTGGATTTAATCATGCACTTCCCAGTTCGATCCTCTGTCGGCAAGCCGGGCAGGTGTGAAACCGGGTGCCAGTGCAGCACACCAGGTGCTCGTGGCAAAGAGTGACAGTGCCACATTCCCAACACTGGGCCTGGACCATTTCCGGCTGTTCCTGGGGCGGGCTGGCATTTTCAAAAGTGTCCATTATTTCTCCTCTAGGGAGTTGTTCGAGGAGATGTACCTCTTGGTTGCAAGACCTGAACACTCCTCTGCCTACACCAGCACTTCTCGTATCACTTCCCCATGCACATCGGTCAGTCGGCGGTTGACGCCGTTTTGTCTTACCGTCAATTTTTCGTGGTCAATGCCCATGAGATGCAACACGGTAGCATGCAGATCATAACAGGTGGTTTTCTGTTTCACCGCTCGATAGCCGAACTCATCGCTTTCGCCGAGGCTGATGCCGGGCTTGATGCCTGCACCGGCGAGCCAGGTAACAAAAGTTCCGCCGTTATGATCGCGGCCCGTGCTGCTTTGAGTGAAGGGCATACGGCCAAACTCGGTTGTCCAGATCAGCAAGGTGTCCTCCAGCAGTCCACGGGATTTCAGGTCCATAAACAACGCAGCAGTGGGCTGGTCGACCTGTCGAGCAATCGGGGGAAGTTCCTTGATGATGTTAGCATGGTTATCCCAGTTGTGGCTGGGCCCCCCTGCCCCGCTCCACACCTGCACGAAGCGTGTACCTCGTTCCACGAGTCGGCGGGCGAGCAGGCAATTACGGGCAAAAGCACCATCGTGTCCGCCTCGGCCCGTACCATACAGATCGTGCAGTTTCTGCGGTTCCTTGCTCAGGTCAAACGCTTCCGGAGCAGCCATCTGCATGCGAGCTGCCAGTTCATACCCCTCGATACGCGACGTCAGCCGACTATCTCCCGGATGCGCCTGAGCATACTCCTGATTCATTTTCTTAAGTAGTTCCAGACCTGCAGCGCTGCTTGTCGGTGTTACATACTTTGCGCTGGCATGGGCATGGAGGTCGGGAATGCTGGTGCCTTCACCTGGCTGAATGACCACTCCCTGATGGCTGGCAGGCAGGAAGCCTGCACTGAAATTCCCCATGCCATTGTAAGGCAGGCCACGCACATCGGGCAGCACTACAAAGGCAGGCAGGTTATCACTCAGTCGCCCCAGGGCATAGCTGATCCACGCCCCGGCACAGGGGAACCCGGGCAATAGAAAGCCCGTGTTCTGCAGATAACTGGCTGGACCATGGACATTTGTTCGCGAGGCCTGGGCCATGAGGAATGCCATGTCGTCCACACAGCGAGCCATGTGAGGTAGAACATCGGTCACCCAGCGGCCCGACTGGCCATGCTGCTTCCAGGCAAAAGGGGATTTCATGACTGGCCCGGGCACACCGGTAGCAGAGGCCTTGATACCAAAGTCAATCTGCTGGCCGTGCTTTTCGATCAGCCTGGGTTTGTAGTCGAACGTATCGACCTGGCTGACTCCTCCGTTCATGAAGAGCTGAATGACACGGCGTACTTTGGCCTTATGATGCAGCCCGCCGTTCCATTCCGGGCGTGGCTTTACTTCGTCAGCGGCACAATCACCAGCCAGCAGATGGCCGAGTGCCAGGCTGGTGAAACTGTTGTGCAATAAGTGGCGACGAGTGAACACCTATGCGTTACTCCACGAAGAGGAATTCGCTGCTGTTAAGCAGCACGCGACAGAGGCTGGCAAGGCCATGGTCTTGAACATAGCTTGTCCAGTCTTTCCTTTCTGAATCTGTGGGTGAACGCTGGAAGAGCCGCTCAGTGATGGCTTGCAATTGCATGTTTAAATCTGTCGAGTGCTGCTTACTCATTTCAGCCAGATGCTCGGCATAGCGGAGCATGAACTTGTTGTTCCAGAGAGCAAGAGCCTGCAGTGCTCCTACTGACGTGCCTCGCACCGGGGCCGATTGCGAAGCATCGGGACAATCGAGAGCCGCCAGCAGGGGATCTGGGCGGGTACGAAACAGGTAACGATAGATGCTCCGCCTCCGCGAATCGACGCTGTCCACGTCAAACTTGTCGTAATCAGCCAAAGGGGTGACATGGATGCCTGGTTTCATCTCAAAGTGCTTGACGGGTGGGCCATACATCGTGCCATCGAGCTTGCCGGTAAGAGACAGCACGGCATCGCGTAGCGACTCAGCATCCAGTCTGCCGCGGTTCATGCGCCAAAGGTAGCGATTATCTCCATCCTTCCTGGCGAATTCAGCATGGTGCCGGGTACTCTGCCGATACGTCTTACTCGTGAGAATAAGCTTGTGCAACTTCTTGAGAGAACCACCGTTATCGCGAAACTCAACTGCGAGCCAATCGAGCAGTTCGGGATGGCTCGGTTCTCCACCCATACGACCAAGATCATTGGGTGTATCCACCAGGCCTCTGCCAAAATGGTAATGCCATACCCGGTTCACGATGGTTCGCCAAGTCAGTGGGTTATCGGGATGGGTGAGCCACTGGGCCAGCGCAGCCCGGCGAACTCCTTCAGGATCACTCGCGCTCACTACTCGAAACTGAACAGGGACGACAGCGATGCTGCCAGGTAATGCAACTGGTCCGGGCTTGCTGATCTCGCCTCGCTTCAGCACATGAACCATTCGCGGCGACACTGCTGGCTTGAAACTACCATCCGCAGGAAAGCGATTGGTACCACAGTAAACACGCTTCGGTGAAGGAAGCAGGGCCAACTCCTGCTCCTTAAGCAGGATCGATGTTACACGAGCCATCTCCGCACGCTGGGCAACCGTTCGCCAGCGTGCATTGGTTCGCAACAACCTGGCAAACGCATCCGGTGCAGGCACGGGCAGCTTAGCGTTTGTATCATCAGAAATGGTGATGCGAAAGCGACCCAGCAGATGCCCGCCACCATGGTGCTGATCGAGTTCCACAGTAAGCAGGATGCCCTCGTCAGTTTCGAATGGCTGGGCAAAGGAGAAGATCGCCTGATGCGGCTTACCTACCTGCGGATAGATACCCCAGGCTGTGACAGGTTTGCCGTCAATGGCCGAGTTGATGCTCCATCCTTCCTGGTTGAAGTCTGCAGTAGCATGCCTGAACTGGACCACCTGCTTCGCCTGTGGTCGTGTGCGAGGAGCAACCGTGATCCGCACTTCACTCAGGTGGAGATTGCCATTCTCGGAACGACCCGGCCCCTGGTGAGGTAGCGTCTCATCAGTGAGCACCTCCAATCGCAACGCTGCCACCCTGGCAAGATCGGATCCATAGCTGAGTTTATACGTGTCCTTCTCAGGCCTCTTTCCCACAGCCAGCAGTGAATGATCCATCAGTGGTTTCAAAATGGTGCCTTCGTGTGTCTGCGTCTCCAGAAGATATGGGTGCAACCAGAGAAATTCATAACGATGCCAGTTGGCTTCATATTGCTCAGCCAGCTTGTGCATTTCCGGTGTAATGGCGTCGTCATTCAGATGGCGTATCTTCTCGATCTCCGTCGTGAGTTTCTGCCGCTTCTGGTTGACCACGGGATCTGCATCGTAGGTACGTTCTGCCTTGTCAATGCCTGCAAAGACCGCTTGCAGCGCGTAGTAGTCAGCCTGGGTGAACGGGTCAAACTTGTGATCGTGGCAGCGGGCACAATGGATGGTGGCCCCGGCAAAGGTCGACATGGTATTGGTGACGATATCGTCGCGATCCAGGTAGTGAGCGATCTGTCGATCGAGCGAATCCTCACGAATGCCCATCAGGCCGCTCTCATCCCAGGGGCCAGCAGCAAGGAAGCCTGTAGCTGGGATGATGCCAGGGTTCTGTGGAAATAGAACATCACCAGCTATCTGTTCCTGCACAAACTGCGCGTAGGGCGTATCACTGTTCAAGGCACGAATGAGATAATCGCGGTAGGGCCAGGCATTCGGGCGAGGTCGATCCTGATCCTGACCATGCGAATCCGCATAATGGACGACATCAAGCCAGTGACGGGCCCAGCGCTCGCCATATCGAGGACTGGCGAGCAGACGATCAACCAGCTTTTCGTATGCATCGGATCGCGTGTCATTTACGAATACTCTTACCTCATCCATCGTGGGAGGTAAGCCGTGCAAATTGAAAGTCAGACGTCGGATCAGTGTTCGGCGATCAGCTTCGATACTGGCTTGCAAGCCGAGTTGTTGATACCTGGCCTGAATGAAGCCATCTATACTTTGATGTGTCGTGGGTTTCCTGAGCGGCCGCAGCGACCACCAGTTAGCATCGATGGGTTTGTCATCCGCGCTGACTACAAGTGACAGCGAAATACATGCGATGATGGCAATGCCAAACAGGGGCCAACGACCGGAGAGATGCATGGTGTGGTTATCAGGCAGGTAAACTGGCAAGTCATGTCATGATAACGTGAGAAACTCGGAGGTGGTAGCGGAATTCGCCTGGGCTTTGTCCCAGAGACTGTCCAGGCACCAGCCGTTGCATATCCCTATAACACTATTCTCATGAGAAGATCGTACACCATCATAAAACTTCTCCCAAATGACTCATCTGCTGGATGGTATTCGTTCAGCATGTAATCTGCTGTTGTTAGACAGCATGATGCCCGTGTTCATGCCCCTGGAGGGTAATCGTGCGCCGACGAATTCACTGCCTGCTGCTCGTCTGGAGCAGCACCATATGCCTGCTGTGCTTCACTGGTTGTCAACGCGAGAAGCCTGCCCCACAGGCGCCACCAGCACCTACAGTGACTATTACACAACCAGTCATGTACCCGGTTCAAGCGTACTTCGAATACAACGGTAACCTCGAAGCGGTCGAAATCGTTCAGATCATAGCCCGCGTGAGGGGTTTTCTCAACGAAGTCCTGTTTAAAGAGGGAGATGAAGTTCAGAAAGATGCCCTGCTCTTCAAGATTGATCAACGTGAGTATCTAGCTGGAGTCAAGCGAGCCGAAGCTGACAAGCTGAAGGCGGTCACTGAAGTAAAACGGGCCAAAAAGGAAGAAGAGCGTGTGAAGAAGCTGAAGGAAACCGGTGCAGTCAGTGACGAGGAATATGAACAACGGATAGCTGCTCGTGAAACTGCCGATGCTGTCCTGATGCAGACCGAAGCTGCCCTCGATACCAGCAACATCCAGTTGGGTTATACGACAATCAAGGCTCCCATCACCGGGCAAATCAGCCGTGCCCTGGTCACACCGGGTAACCTGGTCGGTCAAACTGAAAACACCGTGCTGACCACGATTGTCAGCATGCACCCACTCTATGTCTATTTCGATGTGCCAGAGCGTGACCTGATCGATTACCAGCGTAACCTGCGGGAAGGACAGAACGCCGATCTGCTGAATCAGAAGTTACCAGTGGAGGTGGGAGTTGCCACAGAAACAGGGTATCCCCATAAGGGCTTCATCGATTTTCGTGAAAACCGTGTGGATGCTGGTACTGGAACGGTCCGCATCCGTGGACGTATAGATAACCTCCGCCTTCCACCATCCAACGCCCGTTTGCTTTACCCAGGCCTGTTCGCCCGGGTACGGGTACCCACAGGATTGCCCGCGAAGTACCCGGCACTGCCCGAAGACGCGCTGATGACCGGACAGGAAGGTCGATTCGTCTATGTACTTGATGAGAAGAATGTTGTGCAAAAGCGCACCGTAACGGTGGGCCCCATCGTCTGGAAAGGACTTCCTCCTGCTAAGGATGTAGCCAATTCCACATGGACCTTGAAACCTGTCGCAAATCAGCCACCTGATAAGGATGGCAAACCCTCCCAGTCCACATTTATCCCTTCGATGGTCGCTATCACCAGTGGCTTGTCTGATCAGGACAAGGTCGTGATCAATGGACTGACCAAAGCCCGCCCCGGGCTGCCAGTTGTGCCAGAAATGCGTGAATTGCAACCACCCGCACAGGCTGCCAGCAAATAGTGATCAGGCGACTGGTGATGGTACTTCCTCCACTGGATAACACATGTCACGTTTCTTCATAGATCGACCGGTCTTCGCCAATGTGATAGCCGTGGTGACGATCCTCTTTGGCATCGTCTCGCTGTACCGGCTGCCCGTCGAACGCTACCCCGCGATCACACCACCGACCGTCGTCGTGAGTGCGGTTTACCCAGGGGCCAATGCGAAGGTTGTCGCCGACACGGTAGCTGCTCCCATCGAACAGCAGGTCAACGGCACCGAGAACATGATGTACATGTCTTCGACCAGTTCCGCCGATGGCTCCTATGCGCTTACCATTACCTTCGAGATTGGCACCAACCTCGACGATGCACAGGTACTGATCCAGAACCGCATTGCCATCGCTGAACCAAGTCTGCCGGAAGAAGTGCGCCGACAAGGCCTTTCAGTCAAAAAACAGTCGTCTAACATCGTACTGGCGGTTTCCCTCACATCGCCAAGCAAGAAGTATGATGCTCTGTTCCTCTCCAACTATGCTACCCTTCGCCTGCGCGATGAACTCAGTCGCGTCGAAGGCGTAGGTGACGTCATGGTGCGTGGCGTGGGGTCGTACGCCATGCGTATCTGGATTGATCCTGACAAGCTCGCTGCCAAGCAGATGACGACGCAGGATGTGATCGCCGCTCTCGCCCGGCAGAACGTGCAAGTCGCCGCAGGGCAGATAGGCCAGCCCCCGCTACCAGCCGGTCAGCGATTTCAGATGACGGTCACGACCCTGGGTCGCCTCACCGATCCGGAGCAGTTCGAATCTATCGTTCTGAAAACCGGTACTGCCGGACAGGTCGTCTATGTACGTGATGTCGCCAAGGTGGAACTCGGCGCTCAGACTTATGACTCCTTCGCGTCGCGCAACGGCATGGACTCTGCAAACATCCTCATCTATCAGCTTCCCGGCTCCAACGCGATCAATGTCGCCAAGAACATACGCACCGCGATGGAACGCATCAAGCCGACACTGCCTGATGGCATGGAGTACGCGATTCCCTTTGATACCACCAAGTTTGTCGATGCCGCCATCACCGAAGTCTACAGGACCCTCTTCGAAGCAGGCGTGCTGGTGCTCATCGTCATACTGGTCTTCCTGCAAAGCTGGCGTGCGTTGCTGGTACCTGCGACTACGGTCCCGGTTACTATCATTGGTGCCTTTGCCTTCATGCCAGCCATGGGTTTTTCGGTGAACATGCTTACGCTGTTCGGGCTGGTGCTTGCCATCGGCATCGTCGTGGATGATGCGATTGTGATCGTGGAGAATGCCGCCCACCACATCGAACGAGGCCTCGCTCCGCGGGAAGCAACTATCAAAGCCATGTCCGAAGTGACAGGACCGGTCATCGCCATTACGCTGGTCTTAATGGCGGTGTTTCTGCCCACCGCGTTTATGGGAGGCATTACCGGTCAGCTCTATCGCCAGTTTGCCCTTACCATCGCCGCCACCGCCTTTATCAGCGCTGTTAATGCACTGACTCTCAAGCCAGCCCAGTGTGCGTCCTATCTTCGCCCCCACACCGGCAAAAACATCTTCACCCGCATCTTCGACTTTGTCTATCGCCCCATCGAACGGGGCTACACGTGGATCGTCAGGCAGCTACTCAAAGTCTGGGTGCTGATGCTCCTCGTCTTCGCTGGTCTGGCTGTCTTTACCGGCTGGTGGTACCAGAAGACGCCGACAGGCTTTCTGCCCACCGAGGACCAAGGCTACGTGATGATCTCAGTCAACCTTCCAGATGCTGCCTCGCTTGACCGGACCCGTGAGGTGATGGATCGCATGAGCGAGATCTTCAAACGCACCGAAGGCGTAGAGCACTGGTTTGTCATTGGTGGCTTCTCGATGCTCGAAGGCACAGCTGCTCCTAACGCAGCCACCTGCTTTGCCGCCTGGACCGACTGGTCGAAACGCACCACGCCGGAGTTGCAACAGGAAGCCCTCGTCGCCAAGCTGCAGGCCGAATTTGCCCGCATTCAGGAACCGTTCGTCCTCGTGCTGGTGCCACCTGCTATTCAGGGCCTTGGCGTCTCCGGTGGTTTCCAGATGCAGATCGAAGACCGTGAAGGTGTGGGCCGCGATATTCTCGCCGAACGCACGCAAGCCGTTATTGATGCCGCCCGCAAGCACCCGGAAATCGGCATGGCCAGCACCACTTTCCGCGCCGGCGTGCCTCAGATTTACCTCAACATTGATCGAACCAAGGTTGAACGCATGGGCGTGCTCCTGAGCGATGTGTTCGCCACGCTGCAGGCCAACCTCGGCTCAGTCTATGTGAATGACTTCAACAAGTTCGACCGAACCTACCAGGTGCGTGTGCAGGCCGATGCCCCTTTCCGAGGCGATCCCGACCGCATGCGGAAACTCGAAGTTAAGAACCGCCAGGGGGGTCGAGTGCCACTCGCCACGCTGCTCGGGGTGGAATCCCGCATCGGTGCCCAGTCCATCACCCGCTACAACCTCTACCAGACCGCCACCATCAACGGTGGCTCCGCTCCCGGAGCCAGCTCCGGCGAAGCCCTCAAAGTCATGGAAGATGTGGCGAACGCAACACTGCCACGGGCAATGGGCTTCGACTGGACCGGCATAGCCTTCCAGGAAAAGCGTATCACAGGTGAAGCCGTCGTCGTCTTCGCCCTTGCGGTGCTACTGGTCTACCTGGTGTTGGCCGCGCAATACGAAAACTGGATCCTGCCCCTGGCGGTTATCCTCGTCGTGCCACTCGGTTTGCTGGGGGTAGTGGCTGCAGTCTACTTCCGCCACATGGATAACAACATTTACACCCAGATTGGCGTGGTGCTCATCATCGCCCTTGCCAGCAAGAACGCCATCCTGATCGTTGAGTTTGCTCGAGAATTGCGTCTCAAAGGCCGCACCATTCGTGAAGCTGCCGTGGAAGCTGCGCAGATGCGGTTCCGACCTATCCTGATGACGAGCTTTGCATTTATCCTCGGTGTGATGCCACTGGTCTGGGCCAAAGGCGCTGCTGCCGCCAGCCGGCAAGCACTGGGTACCGCCGTCTTCGGCGGGATGATCACTTCGACAGTGCTCGCCGTCTTCTTCGTGCCGGTCTTCTACGTTGCCATTCAAGGGTTGATTGAACTGATCTCCGGACCACCCAAGATGCATGGGGAGGGGGACGTAGTCACTCATTAACTGGCACTGACTTTTCTCCTAATAGGTCAGAAGGCTGAAGCAGTCGTACTCCGTCAACTTGCTGGCACCTTCCAGAAAGCTCAACTCAATCAGGAAAGCACAACCGGCAACTTTCCCCTGGCACTGCTCTATGAGCTTGCACGCGGCTTGCATGGTGCCACCGGTGGCAAGCACATCATCAACGAGGAGTACATGATCCCCCGGTTTGAAGGCATCGACATGCATGTGCAGGGACGCGGAGCCATACTCGAGATCATAGCTGAACGACGTTGACTGATATGGCAGCTTGCCTGGCTTACGCAATGGAATCAACGGCTTCTTCAAGAGATATGCCAGCGGCGCTGCCAGCAGAAAGCCGCGGGCCTCAGCTGCGGCGATGGCATCGATTCGCTGCGTCTGGTATCTGGCAGCCAGTTGTTCGATGGCGTCGCAGAATGCTGCTGGAGTGGAGAGAAGTGGCGTGATGTCTTTGAAGAGGATACCGGGTTTGGGAAAATCGGGCACATCACGAACGAATTGCTTGAGGTCCACACCGCATCTCCTGCTGAGTTGTAACATAACGACTGCATCAGAGTATCAGCCTGAGGAAGCATTGCAACCATGACTTATCAAATCCGACGTGCGACAACCGATGATGCAGATGTAGTGGCTGACTTTAACAATCGTCTGGCCATAGAAAGTGAAAACAAGCACCTCGATATGGCCAGGCTGTTCCCCGGAGTGAAGGCACTGCTCGCGGATGAGAACAAGGGTGTCTATCATCTGGCGTGTGATTCTAACGGTAAACCCATCGGTCAGGTGATGTACACTTACGAATGGAGTGATTGGCGTAACGGCTGGTTCTGGTGGATTCAGAGTGTCTATGTAACCGCAGAACACCGTGGCAAGGGTGTGTTCCGACAGGTCTTTCAGCATCTGCAACAACAGGCTCAAGCAGCTGGCAATATCATTGGTTTCCGGCTGTATGTGGAAGAGAATAACACACGTGCCCATGAAGTGTATGCCCGCAGTGGTTTTGAGAAGGCGGGCTACTTCGTACTGGAGAAACTACTTGCTTCGTGAAGACACACCTGATCATAGTCCGCCGGGCACAATCTCAAATACTTCAATAGCAGGTTGCAGATCGCAGTAAAGAATGCCCAGCCGGCCGTATGCGGTCTTGTCGGTAGGAAATGTCGGCCACGCACCCAGAGCCGGACCCGCTTCCAGGCGTAAATACTGCTTGACCTCGATATGTCTGAGCACGTCGTGATCGATGAGAACATGACCAAGCGGAGTATCTTCCCGCAGGATGGCTGCCTGTACCGCAGGGTCCAGCATGGAGAGGTGAATGCGGACGAGGCCGCCCTGCACGATACGTGTTGAACCAACGGGATGCAGAACGATCTGCCTGACGTACCAGTCACCGGCTGCCCTGGGCTTGCGGCTTTGCAGCACCTTGACACCGATCTTGCAGTGATGAAACTCTTCCATCGCCACAGTCATGTGTCGATCGTGCACGAGTAACTGATGATAGGGCTCGGGCAATTCTTCAGGCGGGATGACTCTGTACCCAGGCACCGGTAAAGGTGCAGGCAGTGCATTCGAAAGTTCGACCCAACTGAGTTCAGCCATTCTGGTGTTATATGGCCATCATTATGAGTGCCATATGAAACTATCACATAGCTGGGTAGCAAAAGCCACTCATCACTGAAAACATAGCTACAAACACCAGAAGCGAGACTGGCAAGCCAGCCTCGCTGAGGAATCTCACCTCCATCATTACTTCTTGGCAGGGCCTTCGTAGGCGTTCTGCTTGGCAGGAGCGTTCAGACGTTCGTCCACAGGAGGCTGCTGCATCATGGCGCTACCGTAGGCGGGGTTGCCGAACATTTCCGGGCCGGCGTAGTTGCTGCATTCATTGCACCCTGCAGCCATGCCACCGTTGTACGATGGAGTGGCGTGGGTGGAACGACCACACTTGCTGTGGCAGCAGCGCCAGAAACAGCCTGTGCTCATGACGAGGCTGAGAAGCATCAAACCAAGACCAATGCGACGAATCATGGGTGAATCCCCCCGGGCGACCTTCCTCCATGTTGCGCCAAAAAGTGTGTAGCCGCGCATTCCCCTGCGGCATGCATGCAAGCATGCCCAATAGCAACAGCCTGAGCAAAAGAATGTGTACTACTTGAGAGAATCTACCTGGTTCGTCGGATAGCAGTTCTGACACAACGGGCCAGACAGCCACAACTGATGAAGCTTCGCTAACGGGAAAAGGGAACCTAACCGGTACAGTTTAACAGGGATGCTCTTGTGTGCTCCGTAGCACTCCAACGAATGACCGACATATACCGGGCCTACGAAGGAAGTAAAACACGGGGAGTAGTGCGCTATTCTTCATGCAGAGGTGTGCGAATTGGTGTAACATGGGGCAACTTCCCATGGAGAACTGACATGACTCTCTGTCCCGTCGCCCTCGTGGCTGGTTGTAAAAGCTGCCCGATAGTCAATGTCTGCCCACTCAAGTCGGTCATTGGTGACTACAAGCCAGTACCGGTGGCCAAGGAGCCACCGCCCAAGGAGCCAGTGGAGAAGCAGTAGCGCTATCGTAATTGCAAATGCAGCCCGCTGCGCAAGAAAGGGTTAGTGTTGCCATCATAGTAATTAATCGCTAATCCCACTCGCCTGCAATCCAATGCGAAGCGACGGTGGGTCTGCAACACGATACCTCATTCACGATCCACCCCAACATCCAGCCGTTGCATAGAGATGCGCCCCGACATCGAAAAAAAAGGCGATGGCCCTGCAACACCACCCTCGCTTCGCATCGGGTTGCAGGCTTACCTTTTCCGCTAAACGCGCGATGCTATTGCACGTCCGCCCTTGCTTGTGCGACGGGCTGTGAGGGCGCTCATCCTTGCTTGACGAATGCTCAGCTTGCCTGGAAGCGTTCGCCTTCTTGTTGATGGATGACGTAGTCCATCACTTCGAAGAGATCGTTCTCGCGGTACAACTCCCGCTTGCTGCCGTTCTCCGACCACCAGTTCTCCCGAGGCTGGCCCAGTTCGTTGAGCTTGCGGGTGTACCAAGCCTTGAACTGATCGTGAACGACCTTCTTGCTCACACCCCTTGCCGTCACGACGACATGCACATGATTCGTCCGGCAATTGACGGCATGCAGCACCCAGCCCCGGATACGACAATGGTCGGGATGGTCTTTTCCACCACGCTGCGCTGCTGTTTGGTCAGCGTGATGGCATCCTCAGTCATAAGCAGTTGCGATTCCAGCAGAAGTGCCATATCACCCGCCTGCCACAGTCCTTCACCATCATGCCAGCCACGTTCATCCCCCGGCATCCAAGTCCCATAGGTCGTCCAGGTAATGAAGTAGGCAAGAGGATCATCCTGAAGCATGACTCCCATCCTTTAAATCACGAAGGTGAGTGCCCTCACAGCCCGTCGCGCGAGCCCCACATTCCGCACCTTGTTCAATCGGGCTCGGTGGTGGGCGACGGTGTTTTGTTTCAGGATATTATCCGCAACCCAAACTCCTGTCGAGCAGACAGTGTGGTCTTTACTAGAATGCGGTGCACCTCAATGACGCGCAACGGGAACTTCGCACGGACGTGGAGAAGTCGCGATGCTGAGTCAGTCGGCGGCAGCCGAGATGGCGGTGTGCAACCTGGGGCCGTGGCCGTTGTATCAGCCGCTGTTCCACGAACTGGATTTGCCGTCGCTCTTTGATCAGCACCTGCCGCGCGATCCACAGCAGGAGTATTCCCACGGCCAGGTGTTGCAATTGCTGTTGCACGCGCGGCTGAATCATCCCCTCGCCTTGATGAACGTGGCCCAGTGGGCCGAAGAGTCGGGAGTGGCCGCGTTGCAAGGCATCCCCGCCGACAAGCTCAACGATGATCGTCTCGGTCGCGCGCTCGACGCCTTCTTCGACCATCGCCATTCGCTGCTGGCCCATGTCACCACGGCGACCCTGAAGTGGGCCGACCTCCAACTCACGCGGCTCCACTTCGATCCCACCCACCTTACCTTCACCGGCAGCTACGATAGTTCAACGCCTCGTCCCGCGCTTTCGCCGCGAGAAGCCACACCGCAGGATGCCGCCCTGGTGACCACCGCTCCGCAGACGACGAGTGGCGACGCCCTGTTCACCACCTACAAACAGCAGGCGTATATCGAACGGTCGCATCACGAATACAAGACGCCGCTGGCCGTGGCACCCGTGTTCCTCAAATCGCCCCGCCGCGTGGAGGCGCTGGTCTGTTTACTGATGCTCGCCCTGCAATTCCGTCAGGTCGTGGAACGTCGCTACCGTCTCCGCCATCCCGAAGATCAGGAACAGAGTGAACGTCGCATGACCGCCGAAGTCCTGGAGCGTGCCTTCCGCACCTGCCCCATCATCACCTGGACAGAAGCAGGCCGCAATGTCATGACGCCGTCGCAAGTGAATCCCCGTCAACGTGACATCCTCGTGTCACTCCGCTTCCCCTCCCTCCACCGACAACTCCTCCCCCACCGCCCCTCCGGATGATACATTGACCCCGCCTTCCCCACCTTGCCCCACGACCCAAGGTGCGGAATGTGGGGCTTGCGCCGCGGGCTGTGAATGCGCTCATCTTTGCAAAGGGAACCACCTCTCCCCCGGGTGGTACACCGCTTTGCTGTTTGCCTCGATTTCCACTTTCTGGTACCACGAGGGCTTGAACTCCCCCTTGGCATAGAGTTGCGCCTGGTCAAACCAGTGGGGGGAGGCAGGGTCGCCCGAGGCGCCGAACTGAATCACCGTGCGGGCCTGGGGTTTCTCGGCGAGTTCTACCACGCCGACGTAGCTGCTGCCCGCCACGCCGTAGCGGCGTTTCTGGCCCGCTTGCGGGAAGGTGTAGAAGTTGAACACGATCCCCAGCGGCCCCGGGCAACCGGCCACTGGAAGGCTCGGCTGGTCATCGCGGAACGCCCCCTTACCGGTTAGGTCGATCATCGAACCGTGCAGCCGTTGCAGGCGGTTGATCTCGCCCCACTGCACTTTCCAGGTACCGTGGTTCTTCTGCAAGTCGTCCAGCGTGGCTTCCAGCGCCCGCATGCGGGGTGAGTTGAGCAGATCGCGCTTCTGTACCATCTGCATCACCTTGTCGTAGGTCAGGGCGAAGAGCGTCATCGGCACCGAGTCGATGGTGCTCACTGAATCCCACCCCTTGATCAGTTCCATCGGCTCCTTCAGTCGCTCGGCTCGCTTGGGGTCGCTCTTGGCCAGGGCTTCGTACTCCTTCACCACATCGGGCAGTTGCTTCTCTGCCACGATGCACTTGGTGTTGAACCCCGCCTTGGCCCAACTGTTGAAGTCGAACTTGTCGGTGGTGTGGAGGATGCGGCGGGAGATCTGGGCACGCCCGTTATCCCGTTCCCGTTCCTTAATCATGTAGGGTGGGAAGTCGCTTTCCTTCGGGTTCTCGTTCACTTCGCCGGGCTTCAGTTCCCCCGTCACCGGCGTGGTGGTCAACGGCTGCTGGTTGCAGTTCTGCATAAACCCGCACTTGGGGTTGGTCATCTGCGGCAGCTCTTCAAAGGCGTGGTAGCCTTGCCATTCAGTCTCGGGGTTGGCCCCATCGACGGGCTTGGTCCAGTCGAACTTCGGGTTCCGCTTCGGCACCGCCCCGTTATAGACGTAGTAGATGTCGCCGGCGGTATCCGCGACCATGGCGTTGAACATGGGAATCTCGCAAGGCTTCATCGCCGCCTTGAACTCAGCCACGTTCTTCGCCTTGCCCATGTGATACCACTCTTCCAGCCCACCGCCCGATTCGAACTTGGCAAGCTTGATGGCCAGCGTCTTCTTGTCGCGCAAAGCGACGATCGGCCCCTGATGGGTCTTGCTGAACTCGAACTGCCGGGTGACGGGGCCAGTGTCGGTCTTCACCGTCACACTGTCAGTCCAGGTGGTGAGTGGCTTGGTGCCGTCGCCGTACTTATATTCCTTGGCATTCTTCTCATCGAAGGTGATGGCGAAGGTGTCCACGATATCGGGGTTGTTGACGGTGTGGCTCCAGGCAACGTGGCCGTTGTAGCCGATGGAGGGGAACGGGCTGCCGAAGAAGCCTGCCCCGAGCAGGTTCCAGCCTTCCTCGCTGACGACGTGCCCTTCGTACCACTGGCCGGGGCCGAAGAAGGGCTGATGCGGATTGATGAAGAGCATCGCCTTGCCGGTGGCCGACTTCTCCGGGCGAATCGCCCACATGTTGGAGCCAACGTGCTGCTGGTACTCGTCAATCATCTCCTGTCGCTCGGCATAGGCCACCCGTGCCTCGGGTGAGATTTCGATGGCCGAAGCCTGCTTGGCCTTGATCTCCTTGGCGACGTTGAGCATATCCCCCGCGTTGAGGCCCGACTTCTGGTAGATGAACATCTGGTACAGCGCGAAGCGGCGGAATGCGAGCGGGTGCCAGGGTTCGAACTGGGTGATGACCCGAGGCTTCACGTTGGGATGTGTGGCCAGGTAGTAGTTCAGCCCATCGGCCGCAGCCTGGCAGAACTCCTTGCTCCGGGGTGATGCCTGTTCGTATTCCTTCTTCGAGACCGCCACGATCTCCAAGGCCCGGTTCAGCAGATCATCCGGCAGCGACTTCTCGCCATACACCTCGCTCGCCCGACCGATGGCCCGCAGATAGTTGTCTTCGACCTGCCAGAAGTAGTCCTCGGCCTGGGCATACATGAAGCCGAAGATGCAGGATGCATCGGTGGGACCATAGATATGGGGCACACCAAACTTGTCGCGGTAGATGGTAACCGTCGCCGCCATCTTGCTATGCCGGGCTTCGACGGCCTTGGAATCGGGCCTGTCGGCATGAGCAGCCGGGGCAACGCAGACGAGTGAAGTGAGGCCGAGCAGGCCACCAGTCAGCAGGGAAAGGGCTAGGTTCTTCAAGGCTCACTCCGGGAGAGGGGATAGATCGATTGATATTACCTTGTGTCGAAAGCCGATGCCAGTGGGGACAGGCAAAACAGAGGAAAGTAGCCCAACTCCCCGAAACTTCATCTTGCCTCAAGGTGTTACATACCCCATGAATACTGGATCGAGACGGAGCCAGCCGATGAAATACCTGATGCCCGTGGCCGCGCTGCTCGCCATCATCGGCCTCAGTGCCACCTACGCCGAATCGCCTGCTTCCAAAACCGGCCGCCTGTCGAACGCTTTGCATAAAAACGTCGCCCAGCAGATTGACACGATCATCGACAAAGCCCTCGCCGACGCCAAGGTGCCCTCCAGTGGCCTGAGTGACGATGCCGAGTTCGCCCGACGTCTCTCCCTCGACATTCGCGGCCGTATTCCCACCCCCGACCGGGTCGCCAGGTTCCTCACCGATAAAGACCCCAATAAACGAACCAAGCTGATCGAAGACTTCCTCGACGACACCGAGTTCGGCGAACACTTCGGCATCATCTGGTACCATCGTCTCGTCAAGCAGACGATGGACAACACCCGCATCATCTCCACCAATTTTGAAGGCTGGCTGGCGGAGCACTTCAACAAGAATACCCCGTGGGATCAGATCGTCCGGCAGATCATGATGGCTGAGGGTGAACGGGACAAGAACCCTGCCACCGTCTTCTACCTCGCCCACAGCGAAGGCAACAAGCAGCCCGAGGTGCAGCCAGCCCGCGTTGTCGCCACCATGTCGCAAATGTTCATGGGTGTGCGGCTCGAATGCTGCGAGTGCCACAATCACCCGTTCGACGATGGCCTCAAGCAGAAAGACTTCTGGGGCGTCGCCGCCTTCTTCAATGGCATGCACGCCAACCACACTGCCAAGAAGGATGAATCCACGCCCGTCATCGTGGAACACTTCAAGACCCAGCAGAAGCGCCGACAGCTGGAAGGCCAGCGCGATCCCGCTCCCTTCGGCCAGATCGTCATCCCCGACAGCAACGGCCAAAAAGAAAAAGCTCGTTTCCTGCACGGTGAGACGCCAGCTCTCAGTCAGTCGAAGTCGCCTCGCACCGTACTCCTGGACTGGCTCACCGCCAAGGAGAATCCTTACTTCGCCAAGGGCTTCGCCAACAAGATGTGGGCCAACTTCTTTGGCAAGGGCATTGTCGAACCGCTCGACGATATGCGCGACCTGAGCAAGGCAACCCATCCAGAAGTACTTGATCTTCTCGCCAAAGAGTTCAGCAACTCCGGCTACGATGTCAAGCACCTCATCCGCTGCATCGTGAGCAGCCAGGCTTACCAGCGGACGAGCAAGCCCCTGCCCGCCAACAAGGATGACAAGGTGCTCTACAGCCACGCTCCCATCAAGGTGATGTCGGCGGATATGCTCTACGATTCACTGCAGGTGGTGCTGAACCATTCGCCTGCTGCCCCAGTCAACCTGCCCCGCAAGGCACAAGCGCAACCACAGCGCAAGGGACGTGGCGGTTCGAGGGAGCAGTTCCGCAAATTTTTCCAGGCTGAAGCCGACGACGATGCCGGCGTGACGGAAGAGTATAGCCACGGCATTCCCCAGGTGCTCCGCCTGATGAACGATGCCAACATGAACAACATTAACGGCGTCATTAGCAGCCTGATGAAGTCCAGCAGCACCCCTGAGCAGATGATCCAGTCGCTCTATATGAGGGTACTCTCCCGCCCCGCCACCACGAAGGAAGTCGCGCGGATGAAGAAGTACCTCGAAGGCGACCGCGATACCAAACGCGGCTACAGCGACATCTTCTGGGCTCTGATGAACAGCTCGGAGTTTGTCTTCAACCACTAAGCGCCCCAGCCCCCGGCCATTCAGGCCGGGGGCTGGCTCTCGCGAAGAACCGCACGCCCACAAGCGGAGATGAAACACACACTGATGTTGGAGTTCACACTTCAGTGTGCCCGGAGGAGAGAGAACCCTGCAACGCACGCTCACCCCCGAGCATGCTGAAGCATGAACTCCAACATCAGCCAGCCCGAATTTCTCAGGACTCAGCACTCAGGACTCAGGACTATGTTTACTCCCGGTTCCCGCCGCGATCTTCTCAAGATGGCCTCCCTCGGGGCGCTGACCATCCCCACTTCGGGCTGGTTCTCACAGCTCGCCTTCGCGGCCCAGCAGCAGAAACAGCAGGCCAAGACCAAGCCCCAGCACAAGAGCTGCATCCTCTTCTTCATGACCGGCGGGGCGAGCCAGATCGATACCTTCGACCCGAAGCCCGAGAACAAGACCAGTCAGTTTAAGCCCATCAAGACCAGCGTCAGCGGCATTGAGATCTGCGAAACGCTGCCCAAGATGGCCCAGCAGATGCAGCATTGTGCCCTGCTCCGCAGCATGTCCACCAAGGAAGGCAGCCACGGCCGGGCCCGGTACTACATGCACACCGGCTACCGCCAGGGGGCCGGCGGACTGACCTACCCAAGCATCGGGGCCATCGCCTCCGCCACGCTGGGTAGCCCCGAAGACACACTGCCCAACTTCGTCTGCGTCGGCGGACAGACCTTTGGGGCCGGTTATCTCGGGCCAAGCCATCAGCCACTCGAAGTGCGTGACCCGAGCCGGGGCGTCGAGAACCTCAAACCTGTCGATAGCATCCAGGCCTTCGACCGTCGCCGGTCACTCTTGGAAGAGATCGAGCAAGGCTTCCTGAATCGGGAACAACTGCCCGCCGGTGAAGCCCATCGCAAGACCTACCAGCGAGCCGCCGGGCTGATGCATTCCGCCAAGGCCCGCGCCTTCGATATCGACAAGGAGCCGGGGCACCTTCGAGACCTCTACGGCCGCACCCAGATGGGCAACGCCTGCCTGCTTGCCCGCCGACTGGTGGAGGAAGGCGTCACCTTCATCGAAATCCCCATGAACGGCTGGGATACCCACCGCGACAACACGGGTCGGGTCAAGACTCTGTGCGGCCAGCTCGATCAGCCCATGGCCGCCCTCATTGCCGATCTCAAGCAGCGCGGCTTGCTCGATTCCACCCTCATCATCTGGATGGGCGACTTCGGCCGCACCCCGACCCTCGGCAAGCAAGGCGGTCGCGATCACTTCCCACGCGCCTGGACCACGATGCTGGCTGGTGGTGGCATCAAGGGCGGCCAGGTGATTGGCAGGACCAACGACCAGGGTACTGATGTGAAGGACCGGCCCATCAGTGCCGTCGATTTCATGGCCACAGTGTGTAAGGTGCTCGACATCGACTACAAGAAGGAATTCCACACCCGCGAAGGCCGCCCCATCCGCCCGGTCGACAAGGGCGAGAAATTGATCACGGAGCTACTAAAGGCATAGTAGATGCGGCAGCCTGCAGCGTATGCATGTGAATGAATTGTTGCAACTGAGATAACAATCACTCATTGCACTACTTCAAATCAATACAAACGCGGCGAGACGCCGCGTTTACTTTGTTTCCTAAGACTCTCTTCCCACTTCGTGCTACACTGAAGACGGATGTTTGTTATCATAGTTTCATCTTGTGTCACTGGTTGAAAACGCACCAATGCTGATTGGACAGACGATAGGCCCGTTCAAAGTGGAAAAAGAGCTGGGCTCTGGTGCAATGGGCACAGTGTATCGGGCCACGTTCAGCAAGGACGATGGCAAGGTGCGGCGGGTAGCTATTAAGGTGATTGCACCGGGACTTGGAGATAACGAACGCATCCAGGCCCGTTTCGAGCGGGAAGCTGACATCCTCAAGCAGCTCAAACATCCCAATATTGTCCGGCTGCTTGCCACAGGCAAAACCCAGGGCCGTCCTTTCTACGCGATGGAATACATCGAAGGGCATGCTCTCGATCATTACCTGGCTACCAAAGGACGGGTTCACTGGGAAAAGGTGATCGAGCTTGGCAAACAGATTTGCGCGTCACTGCAACATGCCCACGACCATGGTATCATTCACCGCGATTTGAAACCTTCCAATCTGATGGTGGATCGCAATGGCACACTGAAGTTGACTGACTTCGGAATCGCCAAAGACAGCGATATGTCAGGCCTTACCTCGGCTAACTCCACTGTGGGCACCGCAGCCTACATGTCGCCGGAGCAGTGCCGGGGTGAACGGGACCTGACCCCCAAGTCGGACCTCTATGCTCTGGGAATCGTCTTCTACGAGCTGCTCACCGGCCGCAAGCCTTTCACCGCAGAGAACGCCATGGACATGTTCATTCAGCATGTCAGTGGCACGTTCGAAAGGCCCGCCCGGCTGGTGATGGACATCCCGCCCTGGCTCGATACGCTGGTATGCCAGCTGATGGAGAAAAAACCGGAGCACCGCCCAGCCGATGCACGCACGGTTTCTCAGGCACTCGATGAAGTCAAACAAAGGGTGGAATCACACAAAAGCCTGGGTGCGGAACTGGCCGGCAAGGTTTCACGCAAGGGCGAAGGAAAAGACAGGCAACTGGCTGAAGAGATTGTCGCTGGCAAGAAGATCAAGAAACGAAAAGAGAAAGCCCGCATCGAGTTACGCAAGACACTTATATCGGCGGCAGGCATCAGTGCTCTGCTCATTGGTGTCATTTTCGCCATCGTATTTGCGATGCGAGGCCCCTCAGCAGAAGCAATGTATGCCACCGCAATGAAGACAGTCGAGAAGTTTGACACGTCTCTCAATGCCGAGAAGCCAAACTGGTACGATGTCTTCGAGTACAACGAGAACGCCACCAAGGAATTGAACAAGCTCCGCAGCAAGTATCCTGAAAGCCCGGAGGCTCTCAAAGCGCAAGAGCAACTGGAGTACCTGGAAGCGGGACGCTACTATTTCATGGGCCGCCAGCAGATGGACACCGAGCCACGCAATAAATGGGGCGATGCTTTCAAGCGGGGCTACGAAAAGCTGTATGAGTTAAAGTCACCCCACGCCAAGCCGTTCATCGACAAGGCCCGAAAAGAACTGATCGAATTCCATGCCCCCAATCTGCTGGTGGAAGGCAAAGCCAAGGCTGATCCCTTCAAAGAAACAGAGTGGGATGAAGCCATGAAGAAACTGACTATGTTGCAGAAGATCTACCCCGAATCCGCTCAGGCAAAGGAGGGCTACGATATTCTTCAACGACTGACCAGGCAGCGGGCGACGGTCGAGAAACTTAAGAAGAACAATCTGCTGCAGGATGCAGAATGGAAACGCACGGCCAGCAAATTTGAAAGCCAGGCAGCGCTGGCACTGGATGATGAACTGAATGCCCGCGAAGATGCGGCACTGGAAAAATGGCGAGTGCTGAAAGAAGAAGGCTACAAGATCATGGATGCCAATGTCAGGTTCGTTGACAAGCCTGAATATCGCCCTTGGGTACAGCTTGCCGAGGCGAAGCTGGAAGCTTACGCGAAGCGAAACAAGTAACTCGTCACACTTACTTTCCCCGCATTCTTGCATATGCGGCCAGTGCAGCTTCACGTGCTGTATTGTGATCGACGATGGGATGCGGATAGGTTTTTCCCAGGATGATACCTGCTTCGGCGAGGATCAGCGGTGGGGCTTCCCACGGGGCGTGTACATACTCCGCAGGCAGCTTCGTGAGTTCAGGCACCCAGCGTTTCACATAGGCGCCCTCGGCATCGAACTTGGAGCCTTGCGTCATGGGATTAAAGACCCGGAAGTAGGGTGCCGCGTCAGCCCCGCAGCCAGCGGTCCATTGCCAGCCGAGCGTGTTGCTGGCGAGGTCGGCATCGACGAGCGTATCCCAGAACCACTCCGCCCCGCGCTGCCAGGGGATGAGCAAGTGCTTCACTAGGAACGAAGCGACGATCATGCGGACACGGTTGTGCATCCAGCCGGTCTGCCAGAGTTGTCGCATGCCGGCATCAACGATGGGGTAGCCGGTCTGGCCTCGCTGCCAGGCGCGTAGCAACGTGTTGTCATCGTTCCAGGGGAAGCTTTTAAACTCGGCCCGCAGCGGTTCCGTTGGCGTGTGGGGAAAGTGGAAAAGCAGGTGATAGGCGAACTCGCGCCAGACGACTTCCTTTAGATACACTTCACTCTGTTCGAGGAAGGCCTTCGACGGTTTCCCGTCGGCCCGTACGTCCTGCACCGCATACCAGATCTGGTTCGGGCTGATGTCGCCGAAGTGAAGATAGGGGGAGAGTTGACTCGTGCCGTCGATTCCGGGCATGTCACGCTGGTTCTTGTACTCACCGACGGTCTTCTTAACAAAGGTCTTGAGCCGCTGCTGGGCCGCCGCTTCACCGGGTGACCAGGCTTCGTAGAAGCCGGTATCCCACTTGATGGAGGGAAGAAGCTTCAGTTCCTCTAACTTGACTGATGCAGGCCACTTCTCGGGGCTGTTCAGCCTTTTCGGCGCGGGCAATGGTTCACGCGGCGGATCCAGCAACTGATACGCCTTCCACATCGGCGTGTAGACCTGGTAGGGCTTGCCTTCCCTGGTCTTCACCTCCCACGGTTCGTGGAGCAGCGAACCGTTGAAACTCTGGGCATCGATGCCCTGCCCTTTGAGCGTAGTCTTGATGCGTTCATCGCGCTGGATGATCGCGGGCTCGTAGCGACGATTCCAGACAACATGGGTGATACCGTGCTCGGCGATAAGTTTCTGTAGTGTTTCGAGACTGGGGCCACGCAGGATGGTCAGTCGGCTGCCGAGCTTGGTTAGCGACTGTTCGAGCGCGGCCAGGGAATGATGCAGCCACCACTTCGACGCGCCGCCGAGGGGCCAGTCGCCTTCTTCGCTCGGCTCCCATATGTAGACGGGTATGATGGGCTGCCCGAGCGAGTGGGCATGATGCAGGGCGGGGTTATCGGCGAGACGCAGATCGGTGCGGAACCAGACGAGGGTCGCCATGATGTAGTCCTATTCATCGGCGACGTGGCAGGGTTATGCGTGTACTCACGCATGACCCTGTGGAGTTGCAAGCGTACAGGGTCGTGCTGAGTACAGCACAACCCTGCCACAACTTCAGCTTCCCTCTACGCCTTCAGCAATTGCCGCAGCACGTAGGGCAGGATGCCGCCGTGCTTGTAGTATTCGACTTCCTGCGGCGTATCGATTCGCACCGTGGCTGTGAAGGAGGTGCGTTTGCCATCTTTACCTAGGGCCAGCACGATCACCGTCTTACCACTGGCGAACCCGGTAGCCACGCCCTTGGCGATGCCGTCGATCTCGAACGTCTCTTCGCCAGTGAGCCCGAGGCTCTGGGCGTTCTCGCCAGCGCGGAACTGCAGTGGCAGCACACCCATCCCCACCAGGTTGCTGCGGTGGATACGCTCGAAGCTCTCGGCAATCACAGCCTTCACGCCTTGCAGCATCGGGCCTTTCGCTGCCCAGTCGCGGCTCGACCCGGAACCATACTCCTTACCGGCCAAGATAATCGTCGGCGTTCCCGCTTCCTGATACTTCATGGCCGCATCATAGATCGACATCTGCTCGTTGGTCGGCAGATACCGGCTGACACCACCTTCCACACCGGGGACGAGCAGGTTCTTGAGCCGCACATTGGCGAAGGTGCCGCGAACCATGGCCTCGTGGTTGCCGCGGCGGGCGCCGTAGCTGTTGAAGTCATCCTTGGAGACGCCATGGTCGAGCAGGTATTTGCCCGCCGGGCTGGTGGCCTTGATGTTGCCGGCGGGGGAGATGTGATCGGTAGTGATGCTGTCGCCGAGCACTGCGAGCACCCGGGCGTTAGCGATGTCCTTCACCGGCGCTGGCTCCTTGCCCATGCCATCGAAGTACGGAGCCTTGCGTACATAGGTAGACTTGGGATCCCATTGGAACAGGTCACCAGCGGGGATTGGCATACCCTTCCACTGCGGCCCGCCATCGAATACCTCGGCGTAGCTGTTCTTATACATCTCAGAGGTGATGGAACTCTTGATCGTGTCAGCTACTTCCTTCTGGGTAGGCCAGATATCCTTGAGGTAAACAGGCTTGCCATCCTTGCCAGTACCGAGAGGCTCGTTATTCATATCGAGGTCGATGCGCCCGGCGAGAGCATATGCCACCACAAGTGGTGGTGACATCAGATAATTGGCACGTACCTCGCCATGTACCCGGCCTTCAAAGTTACGATTGCCAGACAGGACCGACACAGCGACAAGGTTCTTGTCTTCAATTTCCTTCGAGACAGGCGCTGGCAACGGTCCACTATTGCCAATACAGGTCGCACAGCCATAGCCGACGACGTTGAATTTGAGCTGTTCGAGATAATTCAAGAGACCAGCCTTGGTCAGATAATCGGTCACAACTTTGGAACCGGGGGCCAGACTAGTCTTCACCCAGGGCTTGGAACTGAGGCCCTTCTCGACTGCCTTCTTCGCCACGATACCGGCGGCTAACATGACCGCCGGGTTGCTGGTGTTAGTGCAACTGGTGATAGAGGCGATGACAACGGAGCCATTGTCGAGGTTGCCGCCAGTAACATTGGCTTGCGAAGCGACGGGAGCTGCCATCTCCAGCGTCGGCTTCTTCGGCTTGGCAGCGGAGAGCATATTGGGCAGCGTGGACTTGAAATTGCTCGCCACATCTTTCAACAGCACGCGGTCCTGAGGCCGGGAAGGTCCAGCGACACTCGGCTCCACAGTGCTAAGGTCCAGTTCCAGCACATCGGTGTAGCTAGCTTCCGGCGTAGTTGCATCGTGGAACAACCCTTGAGCCTTGTAGTAGGCTTCCACTAGTGCCACTTGCTCGGCAGGACGACCGGTGAAGCGCAGGTAGTTGAGTGCTTCAGCATCAACAGGGAAAATGCCACACGTGGCTCCATACTCTGGAGCCATGTTGGCGATGGTAGCCCGATCAGCCAGCGGTAACTCGGCGAGGCCAGGACCGAAGAACTCGACGAACTTGCCAACGACTCCCTTCTTACGAAGCATCTGGGTGACGGTGAGCACCAGATCGGTGGCGGTTGCTCCTTCCTTGAGCTTTCCCTTAAGGCGGAAGCCCACCACCTGCGGGATGAGCATGACCACGGGTTGGCCCAGCATCGCCGCCTCAGCCTCGATGCCACCGACTCCCCAGCCAAGCACACCCAGGCCGTTGATCATAGTGGTGTGCGAATCGGTGCCGACCAGCGTATCGGGGTAAGCTTCGTTCTTCTCGTTGACGAAAACCACGCGGGCCAGGTACTCAAGATTCACCTGGTGAACGATACCATTCTGCGGCGGTACTACCTTGAAGTTGCGGAACGCTTGCTGGCCCCAGCGAAGGAAGGCATACCGTTCCTGGTTGCGCTGGAACTCGATGGCGGTGTTCTCAGCCAGTGCTGTTTTGGTCCCGAAGACATCGACCTGAAAGCTGTGATCGATGACAAGTTCGACGGGTTGCAGCGGATTGATCTTTTTTGGGTCGCCTCCCATCTTCGCCACGGCATCACGCATGGTCGCGAGATCAACCACGCAGGGTACACCCGTGAAGTCCTGCAAAATCACCCGGGCTGGGCTGAAGCTAATCTCAGTGTCCGGTTCGGCCTTAGCATCCCACTTTGCGA
Organism: Gemmatales bacterium; assembly: GCA_046350055.1. Lineage (GTDB taxonomy): Bacteria > Planctomycetota > Planctomycetia > Gemmatales > HRBIN36 > JAEUIE01. Next base: position 4,641,459 of record JAXMBC010000001.1, read on the forward strand.
GAGCTTCGATATCCTGCTTGCGAACGCTCAGACCATTCTCGTTGCGGAGGAGGTTTTCGAGCAGAATCTTCAGCGAGAAGGGCAGGTTTTTTGCCTGTGGATAGGCCTGGTAGATGGAATCGAGTCGATGGATGGTGTAGTTTTTATTGTTAGCTTGGAGGGTACTGCGGGAGTTAAACGAATTGCCAGCCATCGGGGGAAGTCCTGCATGAAAGGTCGTGTGATGTGGCTATCATATGGGGGACGGAGGCAGGTTGTAGGTCATCGAATCAGCCAAACTGATTGTGCGTTCAGCGATTTGTGTTAGGATGCGATTGCTCAAGGTTTACAACGAAGGAGCGTGAAATGGACTTCTCTATCCGTTGCGTTCTATGTTGGCTTGGCATGGTGCTCTGCTCGTTTTTTACTTGGGAAGCAAGTGCCTGTTCCTTTCCACAATCGGAAAAACGTCAGGCCACATCCGATCCCAAAGCGATATTTCGCCAGTACCTTGAAGCGGTTCAAAAGAACGACCTTCAAGCTGCGATAAGGTATTGGGTTCTCGATGAAGAAAAACCTACGAAAGCTCTCGAAGTCATCGTTGGAATGATGATCTCCATGAGAAAGATTAACCTGGTTGCGGAAAGGAAGCTTGGAGCCCAAGGACTCAAGGACATTCTCAAAGGCTGGTGGCGAGACGATGTTACCGATGCCGCCATTGATCAAACACGTAAAGATCTCGAGAGCGCTCTCGTCAGGTTGGAGGGTGACAACGCGGAGTTGATCTTCACCAACCCCCACAATAGACCAACTTTCATGCCAAGCGAAACCATTCACTTTCGCATGGTCAAAGGGCAATGGAAGCTAGATGCCAACAAAATGTCGGGCCTCAAACCGGGAGACAGCTTCTTTGCCAAAGGTACCTGGGGACCGATGTTTCATGATCAGATGGTGATTATGAACGAAGCTTCGGATCTCATGGACCAAGGGACAATCAGGACCAAAAAGGAGTTGGGCGACTTCATCGAAAAAGGCATTAATGCCATGAGAAAGAAACTTGAGGAAGAACGAGGGAAATGACTGGAATGTCGTATTAGACATTACTTTCCAGTTCCCCCTTGCTACTCCGCTGCCGCGTCCTACATTAGCTGTTCCGCCAGATTGGCGGTTTTCGTATTCTTCCGCGTTTGGAATAGGGTTGCGTCATGGGAATGCAGTGTGCCATTACCGGCAAGAAGCCATCACTGGGCCATCAGATTACCCGTCGCGGTAAGGCCAAATACCTGGGCGGTATCGGCAAAAAGGTGACCGGTATCAGTCGCCGCAAGTTCAAACCCAATCTTCAAAAGATTCGTATCGAAGTAGACGGCCAGGTGAAACGCGTTCGGGTCAGCGTCAAGGCTATCAAGTCTGGCCTAGTCAAACGCCCAACTGTTCGCAAGGCTTTCACAATCGCCAAGTAATCTCTCCATGGCCGTCAGCGCTAACGATATTCGCTGGGTTGCTCATCTGGCTCGGCTGGAATTTGCCGAGTCAGAATTGGCGCATTTCACTGATCAATTCAACAACATCCTCAAGTATGTTGATCAGTTACGATCGGTTCCCACCGAAGGGGTGGAACCACTTGCTCATGCTCTCCCCATCCATAATTGTTTTCGCGAGGACGTGGTATCCACATCCTTGCCACGCGACGAAGCTCTCGCCAATGCTCCTGATAAGCGTGGCGAATTCTACGGCGTACCTGCCGTCCTCGATTAGGCACCATCCATGCAATTACACCAGCGCACGGCGAGCGAACTGCTCTTGGAAATGGAGCGGGGGTCGCTTACCGCAGTCGAACTTACACGCACCTGCCTCGATCAGGTTAAACGCAACGATGGCCAGATAAATGCGTTCTTGCGTTGCGATGAGGAGTCCATCCTTTCACAAGCTGAAGCAGTCGATGCCAAACGCCAGCGTGGAGAAAAGCTTGGCAAGCTGGCAGGCATACCCGTCGCCCTCAAAGACAACATGTGCGTCAAGGGGCAAAAGACGACCTGTGCCAGCAAAATCCTGGAGAACTTCGTCCCCCCCTACTCTGCCCATGTGGTGGAACGTCTGCAGCAGGAAGATGCCGTACTGTTTGGCAAGTGCAACCTCGACGAGTTCGCCATGGGCTCGTCCACCGAGAACAGCGCCTTCCAGAAGACGAGCAACCCGTGGAACGCCAGTTACACACCCGGCGGCAGTTCGGGTGGCTCGGCGGCAGCGGTGGCTGCCTGCATGACGCCCCTTTCGCTGGGGAGCGATACTGGTGGATCCATCCGCCAGCCGGCCAGTTTCTGTGGTATCGCTGGCATGAAGCCGACCTATGGCCGTGTCTCGCGGTATGGTCTGGTGGCGTTTGCCAGTTCGCTCGACCAGATCGGCCCGTTCAGTCGTGACCTGCGTGACCAGGCGTTACTGCTCGAAGTCATCGCAGGACATGATTCTCGAGATAGCACCAGTGTCGATGAAAAGGTGCCTGGATATGTCGCGGAGTTGGATCAGCCAATCAGCGGACTAACCATAGGTGTGCCGAACGAGTTTTTCCAGAAGGGACTCGACTCTGAAGTTGAGACTGCAGTGAGAACTGCGCTAAAGACCTATGAAGCTCGCGGAGCGAAGCTGAAGCCCATCTCCCTGCCAAACACGGATTACGCAGTTGCGGTGTACTACCTGGTAGCAACAGCCGAAGCTTCCAGCAACCTGGCACGCTACGACGGTGTGCACTATGGCTACCGGACCAGGCAGTTCGACAGCATGATCCATATGTACAGCCGCAGCCGAGGTGAAGGATTTGGCAAGGAAGTGCAGCGTCGCATTATGCTGGGTACCTATGCCCTCAGCAGCGGGTACTACGATGCCTATTACAAAAAGGCCCTGCAAGTGCGGCGGCTTATCAAAAACGACTTTGATGCCGCATTCCGTCAATGCGATGTCATCATTGGACCAGTTACTCCGACAGCAGCCTTCAAGATCGGGGAGAAGAGTGACAACCCGCTGGCGATGTATCTTTCCGACATCTACACCATCAGTTGCAATCTGGCAGGAATTGTTGGCCTCAGCATCCCCTGCGGCTTCACGTCAGCCGGGCTGCCCATCGGCCTTCAGCTCCTTGGCAAGGAATTTGATGAGTCCAAAGTACTCCGCGTCGGCCGAATGTTTGAACGCGAGACGGATTGGCATCTGAAGCGACCAACTATTTAGGACCGGCTCTTTAGGCCGGCAGCGGGGCCACGCGATGATCGCAAGGCTACTGCAAGATTGATAATGATTTGTACTTGGTGTTGAGTATTCGCGCGATCCTGCCCCCGGCTTGAAGAGCCGAGGGCTAAATGAGGCACCAGATGTCCCCCACCCCTTATCGCATCGTTGTTGGCCTGGAAGTGCATGTCCAACTGCTCACCCAGAGCAAACTGTTCTGTGGCTGCACGACCAAGTTTGGCCTGCCACCCAACACAGCCACCTGCCCCATTTGCATCGGCATGCCAGGCGTGCTGCCGGTGATGAACCGCAAAGCGTTTGAACTGGGCATGAAGGCGGCGCTCGCACTCAACTGCACTATCGCCCGCCATACCAAGTGGGACCGCAAGAACTACTATTACCCCGATCTGCCCAAGAATTACCAGATCAGTCAGTACGACCAGCCAATGAGCGCCAACGGTCATCTCGAAATCACTACCGAAACCGGCACCAAGAAGATTGGCATTGAACGGGCCCACCTCGAGGAAGATGCTGGCAAGATGCTTCATGATGAATCTGGACAGGGCAAGGACACTATGGTGGATCTGAACCGGGCCGGAACGCCGCTGCTGGAAATTGTCTCCAAGCCTCACATCAACAACAGTGACGAGGTACGAGCCTACCTGGAAGAGATGCGCCTGCTGCTGCGTGAGCTTGGCGTTTCTGATTGCGAAATGCAGGAAGGCAGCTTGCGTGTCGATGCCAATGTAAACGTCAACTTCGAGGTCGATGGCATCAAAGTGGCTACGCCGATTGTTGAAGTGAAAAACGTCAACAGCATCAGTGCGGTCGAACGTGCGGTGAACTACGAAGCAGAGAGGCAGTATCATCAGTATCAGGTCGACAAGATCACAATGAACCCGTCCAACAAGGTGACGGCCAAATGGATAGATGAACAAGGTCGTACTGAAGTGCTTCGTCGCAAGGAGGAAGCAGCCGATTACCGCTACTTCCCCGAGCCGGACCTTGTGACCGTGGAAGTGGACGACGCCTGGCTCAACCGGGTAAAGGAGAGCCTGGGTGAACTCCCGAGTGAGCGACGCAGCCGATACATGAAGGAAATGCAACTGCCCGAGACCGCTGCCAGACAGCTGGTCAGCAACGGACGGGCTTTCTCCGAATACTTCGAAGCAGTGGCAAAAGCTGCCGGAGATGCCAAGGCTGCCAGCAACTGGTGCCTGAACCAGGTGTCAGCTCTGCTGAATGAAAAGGGGCAGACGATCGCTGAGTTCCCACTCACCGCTGATCGGCTCGGTTCGCTTCTGGTGCTGATCAAGAAATACAACATCAACATGGCCCGCAGCCGCGAGGCATTTCAGCAACTGCTCGAGGGTAGCGATACCGCCGAGGCCATCGTCAAGAAGATGGGCCTGGATGTGACCTTCGACCCCGCCCAACTCCGCGACATGGTGAAACGCTCCATCGCCGGCAACGCCAAAGCCGTCGCCGACCTCAAGGCGGGCAAGGGCAAAGCCGCCGATGCCCTGCTAGGCCCGGTCATGAAGGAGACGAAGGGGAAGGCCCCGATGGACCTGGTGCGGCAATTGTTAGACGAGGAACTGGCAAAAGTCTAAGGCGACTGATTCCGTGGCATGCTCTCCATCGGCAGGCCCATTTCACGTACGTTGAGGTTGGCCGCTTCACGCAAGCCAAAATCAGTACTTTCCCACTCCGCCATCGGCGTCTGGCGGAGAAGACCTTGCAGCGGCACCTGCTTCACGATCTGGGCCTGCTCGTCGTCGCTGCCCCATGTGTCGCCCCAAAGATTAGCGTCATAGAGCGTGGCTGTTGCTTCGCCGAGTTGCTGCGTGGCCAGCATCGTGCCTGAAGCAGATAGATAGATATTGCGTTTGCCCTGCCAGAGCAGCTTGCGTTTGAGCTCCCCTTCACTCTGCTGGGTTTCGATGCGCACCAGCGGCTGCATTTCGCTGCTGGCCAGGATCGACTGGTTGATCACACAGCGGAGAGCACCAAGCTGTGGCATTGCTGTGGTGGCTCGCAACTGCAGAATGCCTCGACTCCCATAACAGGTACAGCGGTCCAGTTGAACCTGGGCAGGCTCATTGGGCATGCTCATATCTCCACGATTACCTTCCACAAGGAGGAGGGTGCCATCGAGGGCGATGCCTGTCTGGAGTAATTGCAACTGGAAGGGCCTACTGGTTTGCACATGAAGCAATTGACCATTGCCACGGACGAGCGAATCAGTGCAATCGAGCCGGGCAGCCCCGGCACGAAGGGTCTTGTTGCTACCCGGCATATTACCGGCCGGTTCGCTGATAGTGTAGACGGTGGTTGTCAGTTCACTGTTGCCTTTCAGAGTGATGATGGCGTCTTTCAGTCGGCATTTGCCCATACCAGTGATATTGAGAAGAGACAACGCCTTGGCAGTATCACGGAGAGGCTCCATGCGGACTTTGATGTTCTCAATACTCAGTTCGCCATCGTGGAGGCGGAAGAGCTGAGTTTCTCCATCAGGGCCGGCAACGGTGTCACGGTGGAATGCGAGTTCGGGTTGAAACCCTTCGCCAGCTTTCAGAATGATCTTGCTATTCCCCAACTCCGTTGGCTTGACTGCCACGGTGCCGTGCAGATGTACCTCGATGATGGTCTCTTCTTCGTCTGTGATTGTTCCGATGGCGCTATTGAGAGTGGAATAAGCCCCCTGCTCTTCACCTCGGCCATCGACAATAAGAGTGCGGGTTTTCTTTGTAGATGTCTCGCTCGACTCCTTAGCAATAGCATTCGCCAGTTGCAACTTCTGGCCGAGTAAGGCAGTGGGACCGGTGGTGGAATAATCGGCTTTGAGGGCGAGCGCGGTCACATTGCGAGTTTCAAGATAGCGCTGCCAGGGACGCATTTCCAGCCAGGGGGAGCGGGTGGTAAAGGCTGTGCCCTCATCCCGGCAGCGGCTGAGAGCCGTGCGAATCTGTCGCCATTCCCGGGCAATGACATCGCGAGTAGCGGTGGGACGTTGCCAGGCGGCGTACGTGTTTACACGGTGAAACAGGGTTTCCGTGCTTTGCAGATCAACTGGTGTATTCTCTTCCATCACCAGCCAGATGGGGTCGTCTGCAGAACTGCCAGTCAGCTTACTGAACAGTGTGCGTTCCAATTCCAGGTGGATAGGCATTTTGCCTGCGACTTTAAAACATGCATCGCTAGGCATGCTGATGGCTGACTGCCTGATACTGACGAGACGTTTCTGATTCGATTGTGCCAGTGCAGGCATCACTACGAACTGATACTGCGGTCCAACACAACATTCCTCCATCAGGAAGTACGCCGGGGCTTCAAGAGTGGTGCCGATACCACTGGAAGGATTCCAGAGGACGCCTTTGAATTCGAGGCTGGCTGCCTGAGTAGAGTCGATGCCTTTGACGACTTTGACGAACGAGGCCGGTGTGGTGGAACGCAGTATCGAGGAAGAGCCGGACAGCCGAATAAACTCGCATCGTTCACAAGTAAGCTGAGCCGGCGGATGGATAGCTATTCCAGTAGCATCCTGACCGCTGATTTCCAGCTTGAGATCCACAAGATGGAGCGCCCCAGTAACCACTTCCAAGAGCGAGGCATCGGCTTTGTCCGCCAATCGCAAAGTTACCGAGGCAGTACCCAGAGGCCTAATCGTCCAGTCGCCAGCAGCGATCAGTAGTGGCGCAGTGGCACGTACCTCGTACTGAGCATTCTTCAGATAGATGGTCCCGCCCTGCGGTCGCTTCAGAGCAGCGATCAGATCCTCTACCGACTCAATTTCCAAACGGAGTGGTGCATCGCTGGAAGTAGTGTTGCTGCTGCTGGCAACCGTGCTCGGCTCCACCTTGATCGGGCTTTGATATTTAGCGATGATGCTGTTGCGGTCAGTCGCACGTGGTGCAGAGCCACTGAATATATCCCAGCTAATGACACCCAAAGCAAGAAACAGTATGCCTAGCACTGGCAGATACCAGGGCAGCGCATTCTCATCGTTGATGGGCTTTTTCTGAAGCAGTATGACCGTACTGGGTGACTGCAGTTGTTGCAGATCACGAACTAATTCATCAGCCTGCTGGTAGCGGTCTTCCGGTTTCTTGGCGAGCATCTTGCTCAGGATCTGCACAAGGCCTGCGGGCACCTCCGGGTTCAGTGTCCGCGGATCTGCAGGTAGTTCCATCTGATGTGATTGCAGCTTGCGAGCAGCGGTGCCTTCGGGAACAGGAGGTACTCCGGTAACAGCATGGTAAAAGGTGCAACCGAGAGAATAGATATCGCTGCGGACATCAGCCCGGCGAGGATCGATGGCCTGCTCCGGCGAGAGATAGTCAAATGTGCCCAGGGTAGCACCGGACTGCGTTAAGGCTGCACTATCCTCACTCAGTTGATTACGAGCGAGACCGAGATCCACCAGTTTGAGCTTGCCCTGTGTATTAATCACCAGGTTGCTCGGTTTGATATCGCGATGTATCACACCCCGGGCAGCAGTATGGGCCAGCCCCGATGCAGCCTGACTGAGATACTTGACTGCATCAGCGATGGTGAGCTTGCCGCCAGCTTGCTGCATCAGATCGCGCAGGTTGGTCCCTTCGACATATTCGTAGGCGATGTAGTGCAAACCCTGGTCCTGACCATACTGATGGACGCGGGCAATGTGATCATGATCGAGCTGCGCTGAGACTCGGGCTTCACGTTCAAAGCGCTGCACCTGTTCCGGCTGCGTAGCCAGCACCGGGGGTAGAATCTTGAGAGCCACGCGGCGGTCGAGCAGCGGGTCATTCGCCTTGAAGACCGCAGCCATGCCGCCGGTACCAAGAGCCTCTTCAATAAAAAAAGACCCTAATTGCTTGCCAACAAGGAGCTTGGCGAGCTCCGCGGCGCTTGCCTGCCAGGCAGTCAATGGCATGCCACCACTTTTGATGGTGGCCCCACCGTCGGCAGCAAAGGGGTCAACTAGCGGGGGTTTGGTTTCGTTTTTGGATCCGGAGGACGAATCCAGGTAGAGGACGTTATCCTTCGGGGACGCTGGAGAGGGCGACCGATCATCGGTTCGGCTGTCTGGCATCATCCCCTTACTCCCTGAATCCGTGGCGTTCGCTCCTTCATGAACGTCAGCAGCGTCAAACAAGCTGCTTCGAGGTGTATTAGTACTGTACCTTACGGGAGTGGGTTTGCCTAGCGGATAATGGGCATGTCCATAACATGTCCCCATGTCGCTGCGATTATCGAATATACGTCTTGGTGTGGATGCGGATGAGCAGGAACTGCCTACACGGATCGCGCAAACGTTGGGCGTCGCGATTGGCGATATTGGCCCCTGGCGTATTCTGCGGAAAAGTCTGGATGCACGTGACCCCGATGATTTGTCGTTTGTCTATGCCGCCGAAGTAGAAGTACCTCATGAGTCGCACTATCTTGAAATGGAGCCTGTGCGAGGTGGTGTCCAGATCAGTGCGTATTCCGAAGAACCGTTTGAGATGCCGGAAGCAGGAATCACTCCCCTGCCACATCGGCCCATCATCATTGGCTCCGGTCCGGCCGGCCTGTCAGCAGCCTACTTCCTCGCAGAGCGAGGTTATCGTCCCCTGGTGCTGGAGCGTGGAGCACCAGTCAGCGAGCGTATTCGCGATGTTCGGGCGTTCGATGAAGGCGGGCCACACAATCGCGAGAGCAATTACCTCTTCGGAGAAGGTGGTGCAGGCACCTTTTCCGATGGCAAGCTCACCTGCCGGATGAGCGGTCCCGATGTCCGCCGTATCCTGGAACTCTACGCCCGCTGCAAGGGCAAACCGTCCATTCTCTATGATCACCGTCCCCACCTGGGTAGCAATCGCCTGCCTGCAGTAGTAAAGGCTCAGCGGCAGCTCATTGAATCGCTCGGGGGCGAGGTACGCTTTCACACCTGTGTGGAAGAGTTGCTGGTAAAAGATGGTGTTATCGAGGGAGTGAAGACCAGTAGTGGAGTAATTCCAGGAACGGTCGTCATTCTCGCCATCGGTCACTCGGCTCGCGACACCTACGAAATGCTGCATCGACTTGGTGTACCGATGTTGCACAAACCTTTCCAGATCGGAATCCGCATCGAACATCCGCAGGATAACACCAATCGTCATTGCTATGGGTCTCGCAAGCTCGAACAGAAACTCGGATCAGCCAGTTACAGCGTGGTTCAGAAGACCAGTACCGGTCTCGATCTCTTCAGCTTCTGCATGTGTGCCGGAGGCTACGTCATGCCCAGCGTCTCTGAGCCGGAAGCGTTCTGCACCAATGGCATGAGCATGAGCAAGCGTGACTCGCCTTACGCCAACAGCGGGCTGGTCGTTACACTGAGTTCGGAACATTTCGGTTCAGACCATCCTCTCGCGGGCATGTACCTGCAACGACATTATGAAGGCCAGGCATATCAATTGTCACGGGATCGCTATGCCTGCCCCATCCAATGGGCAAAGGACTACCTGCAGTGGAAGAAGAGCAGCGGCAAGCTGCCGAGTAGTTATCCGCGTGAAACCATCCCGACTGATATCAGCGGAGTGCTGCCGAGCGTGATTGCACAAACAGTGAGGCAAGCACTGCCAGCAATTGACCGCCGCTGGCAGGGTAGATTCCTCAAGGAAGCGACCATCGTAGGTCCAGAAGCCCGTGGGAGTGCACCGATTCGCATACCCCGAGATTCCGAGTCACGCGAAGCCACCGGCATAACCGGACTGTATCCCGTTGGCGAAGGCGCAGGCTACGCCGGTGGCATCATTTCCGCTGCGGTCGATGGCCTGCGTTCTGCCCGCGCAATCATTGCCCGGTATGCCGTAACCAAGTGAGGTTCATCATGCGTCTGATACCACTGCTTGCTGTACTACTCCTTTGTACCTCACAGGCTCAGGAGCCGCCCAAGCTTATCCGTGTGGGAATCATTGGCTGCGACACCTCGCACGCTCCTGCATTCACCAAGATTCTCAATAACCCGAAGAACACCGGAGATCTGGCAGGGTTGAAAGTGGTCGCCGCGTTTCCCGGTGGAAGCCCAGACCTGCCCGACAGCATCAATCGTGTGCCTACCTACGTAGCGACGCTGCAGAAGGATTACCAGGTAGAAATCGTCGCAGATATTCCCACGCTGCTCAGCAAAGTGGATGCAGTGCTGCTGGAAAGCGTCGATGGTCGGCCTCACTGGGAGCAGGTACAGCCGGTACTCCGGGCCAGGAAACCGGTGTTCATCGATAAGCCCATAGCTGCTTCACTGGTAGATGCGCTGCGAATCGTCGCACTAGCAAAGGAGACCGGTACGCCTTGCTTCAGTAGTTCCGCGTTGCGTTTCACACCGAACATTGCTGCAGCGCAGAAGAACGAGAAAGTGGGCAAAGTGACTGGCTGCCTGGCATGGAGCCCCTGTGCGCTCAATACGTTCCACCCAGATCTCTACTGGTATGGCATCCATGGCGTGGAAACGCTTTACACCATCATGGGACGTGGTTGCGAAACCGTGCAGCGAACCAGTACCGAAGGTACAGACGTTGTGACAGGCATCTGGAAGGATGGCCGAGTGGGCACGTTCCGCGGTATCCGTACCGGGCAGCACGATTTCGGCGCAGTTGTCTTCGGCAGCAAAGGCGTGGTAAACACAGGCAGCTTCACGGGCTATGATCCACTGGTCACGGAGATAGCCCGCTTCTTTCGGACTGGACAGTCCCCTGTACCACTGGAAGAGACATTGGAGATTCTGGCGTTTATGGAAGCTGCCGATGCAAGTAAGCAGGCAGGCGGAACTCGCGTATCGCTGAATGATGTCATATTGCGTGCACAATCACGCATGAAGTAACACGCTTGCTTGGAATCCCCGTAGGTATGCCTATGATGTTGGTATAACAACATTTGAACTTCCAAGGTCGCCCACCATGTCCAAGAAAAACGCCAAAACTGCTGTTGTTGCGTTCAAAGTGGAGACTGAGTTGGCTGACATTTTGAACCAACTCCCAAATAAGAGTGCGTTCATTCGCAAGGCTATTGTCAATCAATTGGATATGGCCTGCCCACTTTGTAGCGGCGCAGGAATGCTACCCAAAGGCCTGCACGATCACTTCGCTCCACTGGTGGGCAAACTCAAAAGCAAACCATGCGATGAATGTGGTGACAAGTCAACTGTACTCACGAGCAGCTCCGGAGCAGAACTCTCCAGCGAAGATCGGGAACGACTGGAACAGTTCTTTCATGGAGGCCCGTTTTATTGTTCTCCATGTTATCACAAGGCCATGTCGTGTCACGATTGCGGGTGGCATATCGCTCCGGACCAGATCAAGAAACATCAGAAGATGGTACATCACGAGTAATTTTCAACACTGACGCGAAGCATGGATCAGTGTAGCGTGCATGTCAGACTCTTGAAGCTTGTATCTGTAACGATCTTGCGGAAGATTCCGTCCATTCATTTGTCGAACACGTTTTATGTGATAGGCTTGATCAGGACAGAAGTTTGGAATGCTGCCGCCTACAGCAGCACAGGTCAGGACAATGGACATCAATCTGTTTGCAGTTCTCGCCATCTGTAGCATTTACGGAATCTGGCGTTTCATCGAATATCGTCGTGCAAAGAATCGAAAGGAAGCAGTCCGGGCTCGTGTCGCCTGGATGCTTTGGGCCGCTGCCCAGGAAGTGCGAACCTAGATGCACGGTTACTGCTGTCGCACTGGCAGTTTTTGCGCGCTGTTCTTCTTACTCTGGTAGAGCAGCGCCGCTGCAGCCTGATCGACATGAAGCATTAGCTGCTCCGGAGCGATGTCGTACCATCCTCCATCTTGGAAATCGACCAGGCAGCAGCCGTTGCCATTGACGGTCACAACGCGACCAATCACGCTGGCAAATCGCGCCATGTTGCCTTCCGGTACAGTCAGAGTGACTAACTTATCTGTCCATTGTTTTTTTAACTGATCCCATTGTTCCTGGGTCATACGTACCCCGGTGTGGTATGGCGTTGTTCCAGCACCAACTTGCAAGCCACCTCGGCTGCAACCAGCAGGCTGTAAGGGTCAGAAGTACCCTTTTCCACAATATCATACGCGGTGCCATGGGCCACGCTGGTTCGAATGATGGGCAGACCCAGAGTGATATTAACAAGGTGAAAGCCTGACATCAGTTTCAGGGCGATGTGGCCCTGATCGTGATACATCGCCACGATGCCATCGTATTCGCCCGCTTTCGCCCGACGAAACAGTGTATCACTGGGCCAGGGGCCGGTGGCGAGGATACCAAGCCTGATGGCTTCCTGCACTGCAGGTTCGATGATCATCGCCTCCTCATTTCCAAAGAGGCCACCATCACTGGCATGAGGATTCAGGGCACAAACTCCAATGCGAGGCTTGTGACCAACCAGCTTCCACATGATTTCATGCGTCAGTTCGATCTTGTCCAGCACGCTGGCGATGGTGATGGAATCAAAGATGGAACGCATGCTCTGGTGAAGGGTCACATGCGCCACACCCACGCCCCCCCTGCTCTCGTTACGCGTTTGCTGGATGGGTGCATAGAGCATCATGGCATACTTCTTGATGCCACACGCTTCAGCAAGGATTTCGGTGTGCCCTGGATAGTGTAACCCTGCGAGATGAAGCCCTTCCTTATGAAGAGGAAGCGTGACGATAGCATCCGCCTGACGGGCCAGGGTGAGCTCAATAGCCTGCTTGAGAAAGTCGTAAGCAGCCTGGCCGGAACTGGCCTGAGCGACGCCAAGTTTGGTATGACGAAGATCAACACTGGTACTTTGCAACACTGGAATCAAATCAGGCTGAGCCTGGGGCCAAAGACTCAAGTCGGTGTGCTTTTGAATCGATCCCTTGAAACCAAAACGCCTGGCAGTCTGAAGTAACCAGCCAACATCCCCCACGACGACAGGTTGAGACTGGGCAAACAGTGACGATTGTTCCCAACATTTCAGCAATACCTCAGGGCCAATCCCGGCAACATCGCCAAGGGTAATCAGTAGGCGGGGTAATGCCTGCATCCGTAGGCCACTCCTTGAGGAATTCCGGTGTCCTTCTCATTGTATTGCGATTTCACCCCAGCTATCATCGGTAGATCAAGATCAACCCTCACCTGAGCGACCCCGATGTTGCGTTTGATGTTCCTGATATCCGCCGTGGTACTTTGTTGTGGTGCCATGCCTGCCTGGGGAGATCCGGTACGCCCCCAGCACAGTGCTCACTATGGTCCGACAACAACCCTCTCACCAGCACAGATTCAGCAGAATATTGCGCAATTGGGTGACAAGAACTTTGCCAGGCGGAAACAGGCCAGAGATACACTGGAACAACTGGGACCGGTATCCCTACCCTACCTGCAGTCTGCCCTGCTCAAGGAAAAGGACCCAGAGGTCCGTCGTCAATTGCTCTCGCTCATCCCCAGCCTGGAACATATTGCGGCTCTGACGCCTACGATGCTGACGCTGACATGTAAGGACAAACCTTTAGGCGAAGTACTGAAAGAGATTGAAAAACAATCCAAGTACAAGATCGAGCTGATTGGTTCCAAGAATGACAAGGCAACAGTATCACTGCAGTGGGACAAGCTGAACTTCTGGCATGCACTGCAACTGCTTTGTGAACAGCAGGGACTTTATTTCCAGGAGGGCTGGTATGGCAATGACAATGTAACGATAAGGCTGATGCCGGGAGAATCTCCCACCACGTATCTCCACGTTGAAGGGCCCTTCCGCGTTTCAGCTACCGGGTTCTACTACAACCGATCGCTTCAGTTCAATCAACGCAATCAGATGCCCGGGTCCAATGCCAGTGAATCACTCCAGATCAATATGACAGTGACCGTCGAACCACGCATGCCCCTGCTTACGGTCAAACAGCCTATTTTCACCGAAGCCACCAGCGAAAGCGGTGAGAATCTGCTGCTCCCTATTAATCCGAATCGCAATACCTACTATCAGCATGGCTACCGGACCTACATGCATCAGGTGAATGGACAACTCAAACCGTCGATGGCAGCCCGGCGGGTGAAGACGCTCAAAGGTACAATCCCTGTCACCGTGGTGGCTCAAACCAAGCCACTCATCTCCATCGATAAGCTGCATGAAGTGAAGGGGAAGACCTTCAAAGAAGGCTCTATCAGCATCAAAATCGATGATATCACCAACGAACGGGGACAAAATGGCATCAAAATGTCCATTACGGACAACACCGCTGGCACTGGCGGCAATGACTATACCTGGATGAACTCCATCCAGCAGCGGGTGGAAGTCTTCGACAGCAATGGAAACAAGCTGCAGAACTATGGTGGCAGCTGGGGCATGAATGGCAACAACAATGTCAATGGCACCTTTAACTATAGCGGCGTGCCTGCCAGGCTGGTCTATTACGACTGGGTAACTATGAACTACCAGATACCTTTCAGCTTTGAAGATCTGCCTCTTCCATAGTGATGTGACAGGCAGTCACAGCACATGCAACAAGAGCGGCGGGGTTACCCTGCCGCTCTTGCCACATTCATCCTCTTGTTTGTTCATTTCAATTCAAACACCAGCGATTCTTCATTGCAGACTGGGAAGGATGGGCAACGAACGCATTCGCCCCAGATGAAACGAGGTAGACTGTCCTTCGGAACCTTGCGATAGCCCAGTTTTTCAAAGAAGGCAGTTGCCCCCGTCAGGGCGAATGCTCGCCGGATGCCCAGCCGTTTCAGATCTGCATGGCAGGCATCCACCACAGCTCGTCCAATACCGCGGCGCTGTGCTGTCTCTTTGACTGCTACACACTTGAGTTCAGCCAGATCACTCCAGAAGAGATGCACGGAGGCACAGCCGAGCAGTTCCCCCTTGTCTTCCGCTACCATAAACGAACGCAGGTCAGCATAAAGCTCATCGAAACCACGCAGAATCATGCGACCCATCTGGGCGTGATACTTGATTAAGTCGTGAATCGACGGAACATCGCTGGCGACAGCGGGGCGAACAGTGCAGTTCGATTTGTGAATACTCATCAACTCATCGTAGCTTGACAATGAGTGATGTCTACGGATGGATTGGTAAAGAATGCCGGTTGTGCAGCAAGACGATCTGTATCGGCAGGCACCCAGGCAATGAACACTCTTCATGTTCTATTTGAAACAGGAAGCGAATGTCGAAGTCATACTTATCATGAAGTATCACTCTGTTGCACTTTTTCTTCTGCTCCCAGGTTGTGTGACAACCCAGCAGTGCCACTTATCACCAAGCACCCAAAGCACATCAGATGTCGCTAGAAATGCCACTGGGGTATACGTCTTCATGATTCATGGTCTCGACCCGCTCGATCTGGCAGATTTGAAAGGGCTGCGACAGACCATAGCCAGTTGGGGGTACCTTCCACCACGTCTCGTACAATTTTATCAGGGGAAAACTGTCGTTCGGGAGATAGTCCGGCTGCAGGCGGAGCAGCCTGAAGCCAGGTTCCTCATCTTCGGCTATAGCGCCGGTGCACAGACTACTTCCTGGGTTATTAATCAACTGCACGATCATCACGGCATCGATGTGAACACGGTGGTCTATGCTGCCGGAATCACTCTGGTTGATGTGGAACGGTCTCGCCCCGCGTATATCGGGAAGATCATCCATATTCGCGATGGAGGCAGGATCATTCCCGGCATGGAACTGACCGGCGCAGAAAATTACCGATTTACCGACGTCAAGCACTACGGTTCTCCTACCCATCCTAACACTCTGACTATCCTGAAGGATGAGCTCCATCGACTGTCGTCTGCAAGCAACGTGGACTAGTCTGGTTATAAGAACTTTGCCGACTTGATTTGACAGGACCAAAGCCTGACCTAGATTTCGAGTGGATCGAGAGCGGACAGACGACTGAAGCTGACTGGGCGACGGCTTTGGCTGGCTACCTCTCTCGATCCTCTTTTAGTTTTGCTCCCCGTTCTTGCAAATGCCTCTGGCGTTCCACGCCTTTTGGTGTTATACACGCTTATATTGTTGTTGTGAAATTGCATCGGCTCATTCGAGCACTCCTCTCCGGCATACATCCAGCAACTCAGTGTCTACGTATTTACCTTTGTACCGCCGTGGCCTGGTTATGATTCCAGGTCACCTCTCCCCGGTGCTGGCAACCTGGCTTGGATATTCGCTGCATTACGTCAGCGTCATTATTCTTTGCCTGCGTCATGCCATCAGCGGCCAAGTGTGGCATGCTGGGCCAGCGTGGAGAGATCGAGCAGGACAGAGAGGACTACGAGATGTCTCCACATGGCCCAGCAGTTGTTCATGGTACGACTTGTGCTTGACGAACGATGCGCATGATGCCATAGTAACACTAGATCTATGATGAAGACTTTCGCCATTACGACGATCATCGCAATTCAGCCTGCCTCGATTATTATCGGCAGTGTCTGGAGTGGTGACCGTCTGACTGGCTAGCAACTGTGCATAAGCTCAACAGACATCAGCCACTCCTCTGGAGTGGCTTTTTTCGTTTAAGGTGATCCATGTTTGAACGTGATGCCGATCTGCTGACTCTTGAGGCACGACCCCGACAAGGCTCAGTTGCCATGTCGCTCTCAGGCAAGCTTCATAGGGAAATTCAACAGGCCAAGGCACGTGTTTACCGCCTGGCGAGGCCAACGCCGCTTCATACTGTACGACATTCATGCGGATTGCCGTTTCTGTTGAAGCGTGAGGATCTCTCACCGATTCATTCCTACAAGTGGCGCGGGGCCATGAACCGACTGGCGCTCCTGGCCTCGCAGGGTTGTCGCTATATAGTCTGTGCCTCAGCAGGTAACCACTCCCAGGGTGTCGCACTCGCCAGCCGTGCATTGGGGATGTCTGCCACTATTTTCATGCCCCATTCAGCCCAGGAGCTGAAAGTGGAACAAAGCCGCAAACTGCTGGGACAACAAGGCAACGTTATTCTGATGGGTGGGAGTTTCGATGAAGCTCTACGCGCCGCTTTACTGCATGCTGCGAAAGTGAAAGCTGAGTTCATCGGACCGTTCGATGATATTCATGTAATCGCCGGCCAGGGCACCATCGGCCTCGAAATATTGCAGACCTGCCGCCATCCGGGGACGGTGTACCTACAGATAGGAGGCGGGGGGCTGGCTGCCGGTGTCGCTTGTGCCTTGAAGTGTATTGATCCCAGCATACGTATTGTTGGCGTGGAAGCAGAGCACCAGGCTTCCATGACTGCCGCATTCACGGCTGGCGAGCCGGTTCCACTCGATCAGGTCGATCTTTTCTGCGATGGCACTGCTGTCAAACAGGCAGGTAAACTCACTCATCAACTCTGTCGTGAACTGCTCGACGATATCGTCACTGTCAGCAATGACGACGTGCGCAACGCCATCAAGTTCCTCTGGAATGAACAGCGTATCGTTCCCGAACCCTCTGGTGCACTGGGACTCGCAGCGCTGCTCCGCGAGCATGATCCGAGTCAAATCGAGAATGCCATTGTCATTCTCAGCGGTTCGAACATGAACTTCAGCAGGCTGGCAGCGCTGGCTTCCTAGCTACGATGTATGCATGCCTATATGATGCACACAGCATTATTCTGGCAGTAACTCCCGTTTCATCACATACGTATCCACTGCCTGAGCACATCGTCTGCCTTCGCGAATGGCCCATACGATGAGAGACTGTCCGCGACGCATGTCGCCGGCCGTGAAGATACCTTCGCACGAGGTGTGGAAGCGGCACAGGCCTGTCTCGCTGGCGGCGACATTACCTCGCTGATCGAGCGTTACGGCTAGTTCAGCCAGCAAACCACCGGCGACGGGGCTGGTGAAGCCCATCGCCAGTAGCACCAGTTCCGCCGGCAGGGTGACGTTGCCCTCGGGCTGCTCTTCCATGATGGAGTTTCCATCGGGGCCAGTGGTCCAGCGCAGCTTGGTAGCGTGGAGTGCCTTCACCTGGCCCTGCTTGCCGCTGAAGCTCTTAGTGAGGATGGACCAATCGCGGTGAGCGCCTTCCTCCTGCGACGAACTGGTGCGAAACTTGAGCGGCCAGCCAGGCCAGACCGGGTTGCCCTGCGGAACACTCGGTGGCATGGGCAGGAGTTCAAGCTGCGTGACGGACGCGGCCCCCTGTCGGATCGAGGTACCGACGCAATCAGACCCCGTATCGCCACCGCCGATGACTATGACGTGTTTGTCTTTTGCTGTGATTAGCTCTGCCGCACTGTGGCCGGTTTCCTGACCGTGCCACTCCCCTGACCGCAGGTCTCCATTGCGTACATTCTGCTGTGTCAGGAACTCCATCGCGAAGTGAATCCCTGTTAGATCACGCCCAGGCACTTCGAGATCACGAGGCCTCTCCGCACCGCCGGCGAGCACCACCGCATCATAGCTCTTCCGCAAATGCTCGATGGCCAACGTCTTAGTCGATTGATTGGTCACGCCTTCGACTTCCACCGTGCCACCGATGCATACCCCGGTCTGGAACACCACGCCCTCGGCTCGCAGTTGCTCCACGCGGCGGTCGATATGATGCTTCTCCAGCTTGAAGTCGGGGATGCCATAACGCAGCAAGCCTCCCACCTGCGCATTCTTCTCGTAGACGGTGACCTGGTGCCCGACGCGGGCGAGTTGTTGAGCACAGGCAAGACCAGCTGGGCCGGAGCCGACGATGGCGATACGCTTGCCGGTCTTCGTCGTCGCTGGTTGCGGGGTGATCCAGCCTTCGGCCCAGCCCCGGTCGATGATCGCTCGTTCGATGGACTTGATGCCGACGGGGCTGCTGTTGATGCTGAGGGTGCAGGCTTCTTCGCACGGCGCGGGACAGAGCCGGGCGGTGAACTCGGGGAAGTTGTTGGTGGCATGCAGCCGATCTAGGGCGGCTCGCCAGTCGGACTGGTAGACCAGATCGTTCCAGTCGGGGATGAGGTTGTGCAGCGGGCAACCGGTCATGCAGTAGGGAATGCCGCAGTCCATACAGCGGGCGCCCTGCTTCTTAGCCTCAGGTTCGGCGAGTGGTAGCACGAACTCGCGGAAGTGCCGGATGCGCTGCGACTTGTCTTCGCTGACTTCGTTAAGGCGCGGCAGTTCGAGGAAGGCGGTGGGTTGACCCATGAAATTAGTCCTGAGTCCTGAGTGCTGAGTGCTGAGAATGCGATGGCTGGAGGTGTACACGCTCCCGGGTATGAACCATCGACGCAGGCTTCGTGCTGCTGCTCGATTGATGCTGCTCCGTCAGCGCTCGCTGGTACTCCTTCGGGAACACCTTCACGAACTTGCCGCGGTGTTTGCTCCAGTGGGCGAGGATCTCCTTGGCCCAGTCGCTGCCGGTGTAGTTGATATGCCACTGGAGGAAGTGCTGCACGAGTTCTTCATCGCTCTGCTGCTGATGCCAGAGCCAGGGGGTATTGAGGGCAGACTGCTCGGCGGTAGTGCGGACCGACTCCAGCGTCACCATGTTGAGGTTACAGCGATCGGCAAACCTGCCCTCGCGGTCGTACACAAAGGCGATGCCGCCCGACATGCCGGCGGCGAAGTTGCGACCGGTGTCGCCGAGTACTATGACCAGTCCGCCTGTCATGTACTCGCAGCCGTGGTCGCCCACGCCTTCGACCACCGCCACCGCCCCGGAGTTGCGGACGGCAAAACGCTCGCCCGCCACGCCACGGAAGTAGGCTTCCCCGGAAATCGCTCCATAGAGAGCCACGTTGCCGGTGATCATGTTCTGTGTCGAAATGCCCCGGAAGCGAGGCGAAGGCTGCACTGCGATGCGGCCACCAGAGAGGCCCTTGCCACAGTAGTCATTAGTCTCACCGACGAGATCGAGCCAGACGCCCCTGGCCAGGAATGCCCCAAAGCTCTGCCCTGCCGCCCCGGTCAGTTGCACGTGAATGCTCTCTTCTGGCAGCCCGGCGTGGCCGAAGCGCTTGGCGATGACACCTGAGAGCATCGCCCCATAGCTGCGGTAGGTGTTCTTGATCGACGTGGTGATGACAGTCTTGGTCTGTGATTCCAGCGCCGGGCGGGCCTGTTGAATCAGTTGCTGGTCGGCTGAGTGTTCCAGTCCATGATCCTGCACTTCCCGATGATACCGGGCGACGCTCGCGGGCATGGGCTGCTGGAAGAACAGCCGGGCGTAGTCGAGACCACGAGCCTTCCAGTGCTCGATGCCGGGCTGCATCTCCAGCAGTTCTGTGTGGCCGATGAGTTCATCGATGGTCCGCACGCCAAGCTGGGCCATCAGCCGACGGGCCTCTTCGGCTACGAAGAAGAAGTAATTGATGACATGCTCAGGCTGGCCCTTGAACAGCTTGCGCAGTTGCGGGTCCTGGGTGGCTACACCCACCGGGCAGGTGTTGAGGTGGCACTTCCGCATCATGATACAGCCGGTGACAACGAGAGGTGCGGTGGCGAAGCCGAACTCATCGGCCCCGAGGATCGCCCCGATGACCACATCGCGTCCGGTGCGAAGCTGGCCATCCACTTGCACACGGATGCGGCCGCGCAGCCGGTTGAGTACCAGCGTCTGCTGCGTCTCGGCCAAGCCGATCTCCCACGGCGTGCCAGCGTGCTTGATAGAGCCCCACGGGCTGGCCCCGGTGCCGCCATCGTGCCCGGCGATCGTCACATGATCAGCCTTGCACTTGGCCACACCGGCAGCGACGGTGCCCACGCCTATCTCGGAGACCAGCTTCACGCTGATGCTCGCCTGAGGATTCACGCTCTTGAGGTCGTGCACCAGTTGGGCGAGGTCCTCAATCGAATAGATGTCGTGATGGGGCGGCGGCGAGATCAACTCCACCCCCGGCGTCGCAAAACGCAGTTCGGCAATGTACTCACTCACCTTCTTGCCCGGCAGTTGGCCCCCTTCCCCGGGCTTGGCCCCCTGGGCGACCTTGATCTGAATCTGTTCCGCCATCGAGAGGTACTCGGCAGTGACACCGAACCGGCCCGAGGCTACCTGCTTGATCTTGCTGTTGAGCGAATCGCCAGGGAGCAGCGGCAGATCACGCTCGATTCGGTGTTCACCCAGCCGCGAGGCCAGCGTCTCGCCTTCACCGATGAGGTTGAAGCGGCGACGGTCTTCGCCTCCTTCGCCAGTGTTCGACTTGCCACCGATGCGGTTCATGGCCAGGGCAAGGGTGGTGTGGGCCTCGGTCGAGATGGAGCCGAGCGACATGGCTCCGGTGGAAAAGCGCTTGACGATCTCTTTGGCTGGCTCGACTTCCTCCAGTGGCACCGGCTGCTGCGGTTTGAAGGCGAAGAGTCCCCTCAGCGTGAGGTGCCGTTCGTTCTGCTGATTGATGAGCTTGGCATACTCTTCATAGGTGGCGAAGGAGTTGGTGCGGGTCGCCTGTTGCAGCTTGGTCACCGCCTCGGGAGTCCAGAGATGGTCTTCACCGCGCAGGCGGTACTCATACTCACCGCCGGTGGCGAGGCTGTTCTCCAGCAGCGGATCAGGGCCGAAGGCGGCACGGTGGGTGCGATGGGCTTCATCACTGAGAGCGAAGAGGTCGATACCTTCGATGGTACTGGCTGTGCCGGTGAAGTACTTGTCCACGAGTGACTTCTTGAGCCCGACCGCTTCGAAGATCTGGGCACCGGTGTACGACATGTAAGTGCTGATCCCCATCTTCGACATTACCTTCATCAGGCCTTTACCATAGGCCTTGATCAGGTTCTTGGAGGCCGTCGCCGCGTCCTTGAGTAGCTGCGGTTGAGCATCAGCCAGCGTGGCCACGGTTTCGAGGGCGAGATACGGGTGAATCGCCTCGGCACCATAGCTGGCGAGCAGGGCGATGTGGTGTACCTCGCGCACCGAACCGGTCTCGACGATGAGGCTGGTCGAAGTGCGCAGGCCGCGATTGGTCAGATGCTGGTGGATGGCTGACAGCGCGAGTAGCGCGGGTATAGGAAAGCGGGTACGATCGGTGGTGCGGTCTGACAGGATGAGGATGTGCGTTCGCGCCCGCACGGCATCCTCGGCCATCGCGCACAGGCTGGCCAGGCGAGCCTCGATGGCTTCATGCCCCCAACTCGCATCGTAGGTGATGTCGAGTTCCACCGCCTTGAACTTGCCATGGTTCTCTTTGGTGAAGGCCCGCAGCTTGTCCATCTGCTCCACGCTCAGAATCGGCTGGCTGACCTCCAGACATGGTGGCGGGTTGGTCTCATCAACACCAAGTAGATTCGGTTTAGGGCCGATGAAGCTGACCAGCGACATGACCAGCTCTTCGCGGATCGGGTCAATGGGCGGGTTCGTCACCTGGGCGAAGTTCTGCGTGAAGTAACTGTAGAGCGACTTGTTCCGCTTCGAAAGCGGGGCCAGCGGCGAATCGTTCCCCATGGAACCGATCGGCTCTTCGCCCTTGCCGGCCATGGGCAACAGGATGAACTTGATGTCTTCATCGGTGTAGCCGAAGGCTTGCTGGCGGTCGAGCAGCGTCTCGCGGATCGGGTCACGCTGCGGCACCACGGCGGGTAGCTGATCCAGCTCAATGCGTATAGCTTTTACCCACGCTTGATACGGCTTGGCCCGGGCGAGCTGGTCCTTGAGTTCGCCATCATCGATGATGTAGCCTGCTTCGAGATCGACGAGGAACATCTTGCCCGGCTGCAGCCGCCACTTCTTGATGATCTTCTCTTCGGGGATGCTCAGGCAGCCACACTCGGAACCCATGATGACGAAGTCATCGTCGGTAACGATGTAGCGAGCCGGGCGCAGGCCATTGCGGTCGAGCGTCGCACCGATCTGCTTGCCATCGGTAAAGACAATGGCGGCGGGGCCATCCCACGGCTCCATCAGGGCGGCATGGTACTCATAGAACGCCCGGCGGCGAGCATCCATCAGTTCATGCTTCTCCCACGCTTCCGGAATCATCATCATCATGGCGTGGGCGACCGGGTAGCCTGCCATCACCAGTAGTTCCAACGCGTTGTCGAATGAGGCCGAGTCGGACTGGCCATCGTAGATCAGCGGCCAGATCTTATTGAGGTCATCGCCCAGGATGCGGCTGTGGATGGCCCCTTGTCTGGCCCGCAGCCAGTTGACGTTGCCACGGAGCGTGTTGATCTCACCGTTGTGGGCGATGAGGCGGAACGGATGGGCGAGGTCCCATGTCGGGAAGGTGTTGGTCGAAAATCGCTGATGCACCAGAGCCATGGCCGAAACGAGGCGTTCATCCTGCAAATCGAGGTAGTACGTGCCAAGCTGGTTCGGCAGGAGCATGCCTTTGTAGACGATGGTGCGGGTGGACATCGAAGGCACGTAGAACTCTTTGCCGTGGGCCAGCTTCAGCGCCTGAATGGCATGGCCGCTCGACTTGCGGATGATATAGAGCTTGCGTTCGAGGGCATCGGGCACGGTGATGCTGGGACCACGCCCGATGAAGACCTGGCGAACGACGGGTTCGAGATGCTTCACACTCGGGCTGATGACGGTGTTGTTGCAGGGCACATCGCGCCAGCCGAGAAGGAGTTGCCCTTCGTCCTTGATGGCCCGTTCGATTTCGTACTCGCAGGCCTGCCGGCTCGCCGGTTCCTGAGGCAGGAAGACCATGCCCACGCCATATTCGCCCAGCGGCGGCAGCGGAATGCCCCGGGCAGCGAAGTCTTGACGGAAGAGGTTGTCGGGTAACTGCACGAGGATGCCCGAGCCATCACCCACCTGCGAGTCAGCCCCGGTCGCGCCGCGGTGATCGAGCTGATGCAGGATCTTGAGACCTTGCTGCACGATGGCGTGGGAGGCATGGCCCTTGATATGGGCAATGAAACCGGTGCCGCAGGCATCGTGCTCATGGCGAGGGTGGTACAGGCCGGGGTAATCAGTCAACGGACGCTCTCCCATGGAGGTGGGCGAATCAGGCGTTGCAAACCAGGGAAGAGGATGGCTTGCACGCGGTTCAGTCGGACTGGCACGGTCAGGAGAATAGCCAGAGTGCGCTAGCTTTGCATATCGGGTCGCACGGTCACGGGCTGCAGAAATGGCATCATGGCCCGTAACTTAACACCCACACGCTCCAGCAGTTGTTCCTGTTCAGCGGCTCGCTGTTTATTGAACCAGGGTCGTCCGGCTTCATTTTCAGCGATCCATCTCTTGGCATAGGTGCCATCCTTGATCTCGTCGAGCATTTTCTTCATTTCCTTGCGTGTTTCACTGGTAACGATACGGGGGCCACCAGTGTAATCACCGTGTTCAGCAGTATCACTGACAGAGTATCGCATGTAATTGAGGCCGCCGCGATACATCAGATCGACGATGAGCTTGAGTTCATGCAGGCACTCGAAGTAGGCAATCTCCGGCTGATAGCCTGCCTCAACCAGTGTATTGAATCCAGCTTTGACCAACTCGCTCACGCCGCCACAGAGGACGGCCTGCTCGCCAAAGAGATCAGTCTCGGCCTCCTCGGCGAAGGTGGTCTCCAGCACGCCGGCCCGGGTGACGCCGAGGGCCTTGGCGTAACTGAGCGCCAGGTCGCGAGCCTGGCCGGTGGTGTTCTGATGCACCGCGAGCAGCGAGGGTACACCGCCCCCTTCCTGGTAAACCTCGCGCACTCGGTGGCCGGGCCCTTTCGGGGCAATCATCGTCACATCGATGTCCTTGCCCGGCACGATGGTGCCATAGCGGATATTGAAGCCGTGGGCGAACATGAGCATGTTGCCAGGCGAGAGATTAGGGGCGATTTCCTTGGCGTAGACGGCAGGCTGGCGGGTATCGGGAATCAGCATCATCACCACATCGGCCCATTTTGTAACATCGGCAATGGTGGCTACTTCCAGACCGGCAACTATCGCCTTGTCACGGCTCTTGCTTCCCACGGGCAAACCGACTTTCACAGGCACTCCACTGTCCTTGAGGTTGAGGGCATGGGCGTGGCCTTGGGAACCATAGCCGATAATGGCGACGTTCTTCGCCTGGATGAGTTTCAGGTTGGCATCGTTGTCGTAAAGAATCTTCGTGGTCATGGGAAAGTCTCCGTAGGGTACGCTGTGCGTACCTCTCCAATGTGAGCGTCAGTTACAATTGTGTGAATGGGTTGATCAGTTGCAGTGGAATCTCACTGCGGGCAGGTACGAACAGCGTGCTCTACACGGAATGACTCAGCACCAGCCCCTCATCGCTGGCATGCACGCCGTTCAACTCCGGTACTGCTTCGACGAACGGCGGGTTGACAGTGACGGCCTCGGCGCCGCGGGCCATGGCCACTACGCCGGTCTGCACCGATTCGATGATGCCAAAGGGCTCCATCAAGCTGATGAAGCTCTCGATCTTCTCAGGCGGCCCGGTCACTTCGATCACCACGCTACTGGCGGTGATATCCACCAGCTTGCCTTCGTAGGCCTGACAGAGGAGCAGCACCTCGGCCCGGTTCATGCCGGTTGTGGTCACCTTGACCAGGGCCAGGTCGCGCAGGATCGGTTTGCGGATGGTGACATCATCCACCCGCAGCACGTTGACCAGTTTGTAAAGGTTGGCCTCCACGCGGGCGATGCCGACTTCATCGGTATCGACGACGATGGTCATGCGCGAAACGCCATCGGTCTCGGTGCGCCCCACCGTCAGCGAATCAATGTTGAATGCTCGGCGGCGAAAGAGGGAGACGACTCGGTTGAGGACACCAGGTTTATCTTCGACATAGGCGACAAGGACGTGTTTCATATCAAGGCTCGTGGTTTGAGGTGATGTGTTTGAGGGTTGGGGTGTCAAGAAGCCGGAAGTCAGGAGCCAGAATCAAGAAGACAGGCAATGCCTGTTTCTGTCTTCATGCTGGCTTCTGGATTCTGGCTCCTAACTTCTGGAACTCATTTGCCAATCCGCATCCGCGCCTGTCTCGGCAAGGATGTCGGTCTTGGGGCGGCGGATCATCGCATCGAGGGCGGCACCGGCGGGGACCATCGGGAAGACGCTGTCTTCCTGCTCCACGTAAAAGTCGATGATCACTGTCTTGTTGCTGTTCCGTGCGGTCTCGACAGCGCTCTGGACTTCGCTGCGTTTGGTTACCCGAAAGCCTTGCAGGCCATAGGCCTCCGCCAGTTTCACATAGTCGGGGCTGATGATCGGTGTGGCAGCGTAGCGGCGTTCATAGAAGAATTCCTGCCATTGCCGGACCATGCCGAGGTAGCCGTTGTTGATGATGGCTACGTTGACCTTGATACCTTCCTGAATGATGGTGGCCAGTTCGGCCATGGTCATCTGGAAGCCTCCATCGCCGACGACGACCCAGACTTCCTTCTCGGGTCGCGAAAACTTGGCCCCGATGGCGGCAGGCAGTGCGAAGCCCATCGTTCCAAGGCCGCCGGAGGTGATGAGCGAGCGCTCTTCCTCGTGGTGGTAGTACTGGGCTTCCCACATCTGGTGCTGGCCGACATCGGTGACGACGATGGCCTTGCCTTCGGTGTGCCGCCAGAGATCGTGAATGACATGGGCGGCATACAGGCGGCCAATATCGGGCAAGTTCTTGATGTCGAGCACCGCCGCTTCCCCCTTCATCGAACGGATGTGCTCGATCCAGTGCGTGTCGTTACTGGACTGCACATGGGGGTTCAGTTCACGGAGCATTTCCTTGAGGTCGCCGACGAGACCGACATCGACGCGGACGTTCTTGTTCACCTCGCTGGGGTCGATCTCGATGTGAATCTTCTTCGCCTTGGTGGCGTAGGTGTGCAGGCTACCCGTGACGCGGTCATCGAAACGCATGCCGAGGGCGATGAGCAGGTCGGCATCCTGAATCGACTGATTCACCCACGCTTCACCGTGCATGCCCATCATGCCGAGGTTGAGTGGATGGCTGGCTGGCAAAGCCCCGAGGCCGAGCAGCGTCATGGCCAGGGGGATGTGGCGCTTCTCGGCCAGTTCCAGCACTTCCTGCCGGGCCCCACTCAGCAGAATGCCGCGACCGGCAAGGATGACCGGCTTGCGAGCGGTGTTGATGAGCGCCAGCGCCTTCTGCATCGCATCCTGCATCGGTTTCAGTCGGGGCCGGTAGCCAGGCAGGTT
Organism: Gemmatales bacterium; assembly: GCA_046350055.1. Taxonomy (GTDB): domain Bacteria; phylum Planctomycetota; class Planctomycetia; order Gemmatales; family HRBIN36; genus JAEUIE01. The sequence goes on from JAXMBC010000001.1 coordinate 4,668,601, forward strand.
CGGGCGACACTGGTCGTAGTCGAACTCGCAGCTCAGTTGCTGGGCATCCTTGGTGATGTCGACCAGCACAGGTCCGGGCCGGCCACTCTTGGCGATGTACATGGCTTCGCGCACCGCCCGGCCCACATCCTGCGGACGGGTGACCAGGAAGTTGTGCTTGGTGATCGGCAGTGTCACCCCGGTGACATCGGTCTCCTGGAACGCATCGGTGCCGATGGCCTTGGAGCCGACCTGCCCGGTGATGCAGACGATTGGGCTGGAATCCATCATGGCGGTGGCGATGCCAGTGACCATGTTGGTTGCCCCCGGGCCGCTGGTGGCGATGGCGACGCCGACCTTGCCCGAGGCTCGGGCGTAGCCATCAGCCATGTGGGTAGCACCCTGCTCATGGCGAACCAGCACATGGTGAATGGGGTACTGGAGCATGGCATCGTAGGCAGGCAGAATCGCCCCGCCGGGGTAGCCGAAGACGGTGTCCACGCCTTCTTTGACGAGACATTCCCAGAGGATTTGAGCACCAGTACGCTTCATAGTCGTTCCTTGTCGTGAGGGTGTTGCAGGGAATTGAGAATTGAGAATGCAGAATTGAGAATTCATGAGGTCGTGATCAAAGGTCGCAGGCGTAGAGAAGATCGGTGGTGACAGATGTTGTTGCAAACATGACCACCCACATCCTCATTGACCTCGATCATTCTCAATTCTCAATTCTTCATTCTCAATTCACGTCGTAGTCGCTCCCCGGCTCGCGGAGCTGACGGTACTTGCGTACTTCGCCAGCACGCCACGGGTGTAGCGTGGGGGTTTCGGTTGCCACTGCAGTCGGCGCTGGGCCAGTTCGGCATCGGTGAGGTTTACACTCAGCGTGCGGTTCGGCACATCGAGCGTAATCTCGTCGCCGTCACGCAACAGGGCGATGGGGCCGCCGACGTTGGCTTCGGGGGCGACGTGGCCGGCCATCAGACCGCGGGTAGCGCCGCTGAAGCGGCCATCGGTGAGGAGGGCGACGCTATCGCCCAGGCCTGCGCCCATGATGGCGCTGGTGACGCCGAGCATTTCGCGCATGCCGGGGCCACCGCGCGGGCCTTCGTAGCGGATGACGACGACATCGCCTGATTTGATCTGCTTCTGCTGCACGGCGGCGAACGCAGCTTCTTCACTATCAAAGACGCGGGCCGGGCCGGTGTGGCGGGCTTGGCCGGAGGCGGAGGCTTTCACCACACAACCTTCGCTGGCGAGGTTGCCATGCAGAATCGCCAGGCCCCCGGTGGACTTGAAGGGTTTCGCTACCGAGGCCACCACCTCCTGCCCCGGTGTCTCGCGGGCCGCCTTCGCTTCGTCGCCGATCGTACGACCAGTGACCGTCAGGCAGTTCGCATGCAGCAGCTTCGCCTCGGCTAGTCGCTTGGCAACCAGAGCAATGCCACCGGCACGGTGTAAATCAGCGGCCACAAATCGACCGCCTGGCTTCATGTCGGTCAGCAGGGGTGTCTTCATGCTCAGGTGATGGAACTCGTCGATGTCGAGCTTCACCTCAGCTTCGTGGGCAATGGCCAACAGATGCAGCACCGCATTGGTCGAACCGCCGGTCGCAGCGACGCCTACGATGGCATTCTCCAGCGCCTGCCTGGTCAGAATGTCGCGCGGCTTCCGCTTCTGCTTCACCAGGTCGAGCACCAGTTCGCCACAGCGTTTCGCGGCGTCAGCTTTCTTCGGATCGGTGGCTGTGATGCTGTTGAGGCCCATCGGCGAGATGCCGAGGAATTCCATGACAGTGGCCATTGTGTTGGCGGTGAATTGTCCTCCGCAGGAGCCGGCCCCGGGGCAGGCTTTGTCTTCGAGGTCTTGGAGTTGCTGAAGCGTGATCTTTCCCGCCGCCTGGGCACCGACGGCTTCGAAAACATCCTGGATGGTGACATCTCGATTGTCGTACCGGCCCGGATCGATCGAGCCGCCGTAGAGCACGAGGCCGGGCAGGTTGAGCCGGGCGAGAGCCATGACGACGCCGGGGTTGGTCTTGTCGCAACCGCTCAGGCACACCAGGCCATCGAGGTGGTTGCCCCGGGCAACGAGTTCAATGGAATCAGCAATCACCTCGCGGCTGATGAGGGACGTCCGCATCCCCTCGGCACCCATGGTAATGCCATCGGAGATGCTGACGGTGTTGAACTCCAGCGGCGTGCCCCCCGCTGCCCGGATGCCCGCCTTCACATGCTCAGCCAGGGTGCGCAGGTGGTAATTGCACGGCCCAATCTCCGTCCAGGTGTTGGCAATACCAATTAGTGGTTTCCGCAGGTCGGCATCACTGAGGCCAATGGCTTTGAGCATGGCCCGCGCAGGGGCCCGGCTGGGACCGGCGGTGATGGCATCACTATTGAGCGTTTCGGGCATGATCTCGTCCATAAACGAAGAAAGCCACCTCGTTAGAGGTGGCTTATGGTTGTCTTGCAGTTGTGTTATCGCACTGCCTAGACCGCCGCCACCTCCGGGGAAAGTAGTACTTTCACCAGAATGGAGAGGTCAATAATAATCAGCGCGACGGGCATGATGTCGATTCGAGGAATGATGTCGTTCGTAAGAGATTAGTTGGTTCCGGGCCCATTGTCAAACCCAGTTTGTGAAATTGACCCCGTTGTACATCACTTTTTCACTCAAGATGTTCATATCACTCTCATCCCTGCAATGCTAAGATACTTTGGCGTGTAATAGTTAGCCAGCTAATGATTTGGAGCAAATGCATGCTCAAACACGAGGTGGATTCCAGTATTGGTTACTGGGCATTTGTCGTCTTCCGTGATTTTGAACGCGCGCTGAATGAAGAACTGGCACCACACGGCATAACCCTTCGTCAGTCTCAGGTACTCAGCTGGCTGGCACTCCGAAAAGAACTTACCCAGGCTGAACTTGCAGAACTCATGAGGCTCGAACCGCCAACACTTGTCCGTATTCTGGATCGCATGGAAAGGGACGGCTGGATAGGTCGGCATGCGGTTGAAAATGATCGTCGGAAAAAGCTGATTCGCCCCACGAGGCAGGTGGAACCGGTCTGGCGAAAAGTCCGGCAGTGCATCCAGCGTGTGCGGGCTCGTGCACGACGTGGAATCCAACCCAACCAGGTCGAACAGACGCTGGAAGTTTTATCAGCTATTCATTCCAATCTCCACTTGTCAGAGGCGAAGGGAGCAGCACACTCATGAAGCAGTATGGGCATCGCATCCTGATCTGGGTTCCATTCCTTGTCATGGTGTTGCAGGGGTGCGCCAAGCCGGTTGCGAAAACTTCCCCCCCACGATAGTTCCAGTGACAATCGCTCAGGCTGTCTCCAAGACTGTGCCGGTAGAAGCCAAAGCCATTGGCAGGGTGAAGACCATTTCAACTGTATCCGTCCGAGCACAGTTTGGCGGACAACTCATGGAAGTACATTTCAAGGAAGGTGACACTGTCACCAAAGGCCAGAAATTGTTCACGATTGATCCCCGCATGTACCAGGCTGCTGTAAAGCTCGCGAGTGCCAACCTGGCTAAGAGCAAGGCAGTACTGCTGGGTGCACAACGTATTCTTGAGCGTGTCGAAAGGCTAAGCGGCGGCGCTGTCTCGGCTGAGGAGATCGATGTCGCACGTACCGCTGTGGATACTGCCAAGGCTGTGGTGGCTGCGGACGAAGCTGCTCTCAACAGTGCACAAGTCCAGGAATCGTACACGATTATCAAGTCGCCTCTCGATGGTCGCACCGGCGGATTACTGGTAACGAGTGGAAATCTGGTTTCAGCCAGCGATACTCATCCACTTGTCGTCATCAATCAGATCAGTCCGATTCATGTGGCATTCTCGCTACCTGAACAACAACTACTGGAAGTTACACGGGCACATCGCGAGAAACCTTTAAAGGTTGAAGCTAACTTGAGAAACGGAGAGCCTCTGATCACTGGCAATCTGGCTTTCATTGACAATGCCATTGATCCAACCACAGGCACGGTGCAATTGAAGGCCGAGTTCCCCAATAAGGATCAAAAACTCTGGCCGGGCCAGTTCCTCGATATCATTATCACCATTCGCGAACGGCCCAACAGCATAGTCGTACCCAACTCAGCAATCCAGTCAGGACAACAAGGGCAATATGTCTATGTCGTCACAGCCGAAAAAAAGGCAGAGCTACGCAAGGTGAAAGTAGCCTTTGAACGAGGTGGTGAGTCTATCATCAGTGAAGGCCTCAAGGCCGGTGAGTCGGTAGTACTCGAAGGCCAACTGCGACTCGCACCTGGCAGCCTCATCGAAGTCAAAGATCAGTCAAATAAGAAGGAGACAGCAGCACACGCTGGAGGGAAAAAGGAATGAACGTCAGTTCGCCTTTCATCCTTCGTCCAGTGATGACCACCCTGCTCACCGTGGGCGTAGTGCTTACGGGCTTGCTGGGTTACTTCTCACTGCCTGTCAGCGACCTGCCGAATGTGGATTTCCCCACCATCCAGGTTACCGCGTCGCTCCCGGGTGCCAATCCAGAGACGATGGCCGCCGCTGTTGCCACTCCATTAGAGAAAGAGTTCACCACCATTGCAGGTCTGGACAATCTCTCCTCGACAAGTGCCCTGGGAACGACTTCGATTACTTTGCAATTCGATCTGGAACGTAACATCGATGCCGCCGCTCTGGATGTACAGTCAGCCATCTCGAAGGCTTCGCGATCGTTGCCGTCGGATATGCCGAGCCCGCCAGCGTTTCGCAAAGTGAACCCTGCCGATTCCCCTATTCTGGTACTTGCTCTGCGTTCAAGCACATTACCTCTGTATGAAGTAAACGAATATGGCGAAAACAATATCGCTCAGCGCCTGTCTCTGGTGAAAGGCGTGGCTCAGGTAACCGTTTTTGGACAGCAGAAGAAGGCTGTGCGTGTACAGGTTGATCCAAACCTGCTAGCAGCCCGCGGTATCGGTATCGACGAAGTCTCTGGTGCTCTTAAAGATGCGAATGTCAACCTGCCTACAGGCACTTTTCAGGGTCGACAGCGGGCCTTCAACATCCAGGCTACCGGACAACTGACCGACGCCTCCAAGTTCCGACCAATCATTGTGGCCTACCGCAACGGCAACCCAGTGCGACTCGAAGAACTTGCTACTGTGATTGATGGCGTGGAAAATGACAGGGTCTCCGCGTCGTTCAGTGAAAGAGGACCCGATGGTAAATCACAAGAGATGACTCGCGCAGTGATTCTGGGGATTCAGCGGCAGCCTGGTGCAAACACTGTGGAAGTTGCAGCAACCGTGCGAAGCCTACTACCCTCTTTGCGAGCCCAATTGCCACCTTCTGTTCAGCTTTCGGTACAAGTAGATCGTTCCATGCCGATCAAGGAATCGATTGATGATGTGCAGATAACCCTGCTCATCGCTTTCGTCCTGGTAGTGCTCGTCATCTTCGTTTTCCTTCGTAATATCCGGGCAACATTAATCCCCAGCCTGGCTTTGCCTGTTTCAATCATCGGTACCTTCGGGGTGATGTACCTGTTCAATTACACCCTGGATAACCTGTCCCTGCTGGCCTTAACTCTGGCTGTTGGATTTGTCGTGGATGATGCCATCGTCATGCTGGAAAACATCGTCCGCCACCTGGATATGGGCAAAACGCCCAGGCAGGCAGCACTCGATGGCTCTGCCGAGGTGGCCTTCACCATCGTCTCAATGACAGTCTCGCTGGTGGCTGTCTTCATTCCCGTGATGTTTCTGAAGGGCATCGTCGGTCGACTACTTCTGGAATTCGCAGTTACGATCTCGGTTGCCATAGTGGTTTCGGGGCTGGTATCGGTGACATTGACACCGATGCTTTGTGCCTTATACCTTCGAGGCGGACACGGTGCCGGGACGGCAAAGAAGCCGGGGCTGCTCTATCGTATCACCGAATCGGGATTCGACCTGATGCTAGCTGCCTATGCCCTTACCCTGCGGTGGACTCTACGCATCAGGCTGCTGATCCTGCTCATTTCCCTGGCATTCATAGCCTGGTCTGGCTACTACCTGGTGATACTGCCGAAAGGATTCCTGCCTTCAGAAGACACAAGCCAGCTCTACTGCACAACTGAAGGGCCGGAAGACGTTTCATTCCAGGGCATGGTGGAAGCCCAGGCTCGCATTGCTGAAATCATCAGGCTCGATGAAAATGTCGATGCGTGCAGCAGCACCGTGGGCACAGGTGGCTCGACCGTTTCGAGCAACGCGGGCCGCATGTTCATCCGGTTAAAACCCAAGCATGATCGTACGTTGACTGCAGACCAGGTGATTGTGCAACTCCGAAAGAAGACTTCTCAGGTGCCTGGCCTCAAGGTCTATTTCCAGAACCCTCCACCGATTCGCATTGGGGGGCGGGCAGCCAAGAGCTTTTACCAGATGACGATACAGGGACCTGATGCCAATGAACTGTTCATTGCAGTGCCGAAGCTGGAGGCCAGACTCAAGACCTTTCCGGAACTCGAAGAAGTGGCTACTGATCTGCTGATTCGGAGCCCGCAGATCAATATCCGCATCCAGCGTGATAAGGCAACCAGCCTTGGGGTAAGTGCGAGGCAGATTGAAGATGCTCTTGCCAATGCCTATGGTTCACGTCAGGTTTCGACGATCTTTGCCGCTAACAATGAGTACAATGTGATTCTTGAAGCACTTCCTGAATTCCAGCGCGACCCGACTGCTCTCTCACGCATGTTCATACGGTCTGCCACTGGGCAACTTGTCCCTATCGATTCGCTCGTCGAAGTAGACCGTGGGGTAGGTCCTCTGACGATCAACCATTCAGGACAATTGCCTTCGGTAACTATTTCATTTGATGTTAAGGCTGGCTCTTCTCTGGGTGAAGCACTTGCCAAGGCACAAGCTGCGGCCCAGGAAGTGCTGCCCGCTTCATTGACCACCAGCTTTCAAGGGACCGCCCAGGAATTCCAACGCTCGGCCAAGGGTTTAGCGTTACTGCTGATTGCTGCCGTAGTCGTGATCTACCTCGTGATGGGCATGCTGTATGAGAGTTTTATCCATCCTATCACCATTCTCTCCGGACTACCCTCAGCCGGAGTCGGTGCTTTCATTACGCTCCAGTATTTTGGTAGTGAACTTAATCTCTATTCGATGGTCGGTTTGATCATGCTCGTTGGCATCGTCAAAAAGAACGCGATCATGATGATTGACTTTGCTCTCGACGCAGAGAGGAATCAGAACAAGAGTCCTCGTGATGCGATCTACGAAGCGTGCCTTGTCCGTTTCCGTCCGATCATGATGACTACGATGGCTGCATTGCTCGGGGCCCTCCCGATTGCCATGGGCTGGGGAGCCGGTGCTGAATCGCGTCAACCACTCGGACTCGCCGTCGTCGGCGGCTTACTGGTCTCACAGATCCTGACTCTTTACTTCACACCGGTCTATTATCTCTATCTCGATAAGCTGCGCTGGAAGAAGGCTGAGAATGTGACAGGAGCCCGGTTAAACCATATCAATGGTTCAACTTTGTGAACCCATGAATTGTTCCTATTAACCTTTACCGTTGCCTGGCTCTGGCTGGAATGCCGATGGTGTTTGTGAGTTATCAACTGGTCCACTAATGTTGCTTGAAGGAATATGTATCTTCATCTCTTTGTTCATCGACTTCCAGATATGTATTTTTGTGTCGACGCCGATGATTCGGTCATGCTGGTGATCCCACGTCACCAGGATGGATTCTTCGAATTGACCAGGCAATGCAGCAAGTTCCAGTCCCGTCTGTACGTCCCAGATGCGAACCAGACCATCAGCACAGGACGAGACCAATCGCTTGCCATCTGCATTGAATGCGAGAGAATTGATAGTGCGTGGATGACCGGGAAAACTGATCAGGACTTTGCCGGTGGCAGCATCGCGCAGGCGAACGACACGGTCAGCCTCAGCGGTAGCCAGCACTTTGCCATCCGCGCTGAATGCCATCTGACGGGTGCCGTTCATGGGAAATCCTGCCAGGTTTCGTTGTTGCTCGAGATCCCAGAGTTGTACCTCTTTCGGAGTGACAATTGCCAGACGATTTGCTTGAGGCGAGATGCTGGCGATACCCGTGAAACGTTCTGCAACCGAAAAGGAACGCTGGAGTGCCCCCGTCACGCGATCTAGATAACTCACTATGCCACCATGCTCCGCAGCAATCACTGATCTCCCGTCGCTGCTCAAGCAAAGCGCGGTGCATCTCCTTCCTGGCGCCCGGTAGTGCCAGAGAGATTGTCGGGCAGCCACATCCCAGCATTGCACTCCACCTGCCGATTGAGCAGTGATCAACATACCATCCGGAGTAAAGCACGCCGTACTGATACCGGGAAAAACACCTGTTGCATTACCATTACTTGTGTCAAATAGCTGTACCAGATCGCTACCTGACAATTGGGAATGACTATTGGGTATTCCCGCCAGGAAGCGCCCCTCTCTGGACATCGCCATGTTGGTCACGAGGAAATTGATGGACCCGAGGGATTGATATTCAACAGGCTGGTCAAAGTCCCATATTCGGATGGTTTGATCATTGCTGATGCTAGCCAGGTGTTTGCCATTTGGACTGAATTCGAGCCCGCCGATATGGAGTTCGTGGCCGCGCATCACTGCCAGGCTGCGGTTTCGCTGAATATCCCAAAGTTGAATATCGTGGCTGGGTCCACTGACGCCAATGTAGTGGGGATGTGGACCGGTCGTTACCTGTACGCGGGCCGTCATTACCAGAGGCTGGGCAATGGCAGCCCAGTTGTAGCGCCCCTTCTCTTTGCCTGTAATCGCATCAGTCCAGAGCATGGCCGAAGGCTGGGCTTCGGCAATATGCTGACCATCAGGCAAATAGGCCAGACGGAATGTAGGCAAGGCACGAACCCAGGGCTCGCCAACTGGCTGTCCCGTAGTAAGTTTCCAGCGACGTACCGTACGATCAGAAGAACAGGTTGCCAGGATCTGGGAATCAGGCGAAAAAGTCCCGTTCAGTGTCTGCCTCTTATGACCTGACAACCGCAACACTTCCTTCCAGCTTCCGGTCTTCCACACGAGCACGTCGGGGGTGTTCTTGCCTTGTACACACTCCGCCGACGCCAGATATTGTCCATCACGACTGAAGGCAACCCAGGTACTGCCCGGCAATTTGGCAACTCGTTGCCGGGTTTCATAGTTCCACAGATACAGATCATCCTGATCACAGATAGCGAGCAATCTCTGGCCTGGATTCACCGCAACGGCACGTGGAGCCTCAGGTGTCGCCTTCCAAGTGTGACGTGATTGCATCTTCTTCCAATCCCAGATTCTGACCATGCCATTGTCATCAGCGCTCAGCAGTTCCGAATCAGAAAGGAAGCTAATGCAACGAGTCACCACATCAGGAGTGCGAATGGTAAGTGGTGGCTTGTCGCGGAGGCCATTGAAATAATGCCATTCCCACCCACGGAATTGAGAAGGACAGGCATCGAGTTCTTCCCATGCCTGCTGGAGTTGATTGCTGTTCCAAAGACGACTGACAGAGTTGATTCGCTTTCCATAAAGCAGTTGCTGCTCTCGGTTGAACGTATTCATCAGCTCAGTATTAGCCCATTTCTCACGAAACAGGGCATTCTTGGTCTCTATCTCTTTTTCACGTATGCGGTAATTGCTTACCGCCAGCACCACTACGGACGTGATCAGCAATCCTACCGTTAATGCACAGAGCGTAGCAATAACGGGATGACGTTTCACGGTGCGCCATGCCCTTTCCCAGGTAGGGGTTGGACGTGCCAGGATCGAACGACCCGTGCGGAACCGTTCCAATTCCTGTGCCAAGGTTGCCGCCGATTCATATCGCTGAGCCGGATCTTTCTCCAGGCACTTCAGGCAGATCGTCTCCAGGTCACGCGGGATGGCAGGATTCAACAGCGTTGGCCGCTGGGGCTGTTGATGGATCACCTGCTCCAGCACTGCCATCGGCGATTCAGAATAAAACGGGGCCTTGCCTGTGAGCAATTGATACAGAATGGCTCCCAGACCATAGACATCGGCTGAAGTTGTAACCTGCGATGGCGAGCGGGCCTGTTCTGGTGCCATGTATGCAGGAGTGCCCATGATCGTAGCTGTCATCGACTTGGGATCACTAGGATCAAATCGGCCTGCCAGGCCAAAATCGACCACATGTGGCTCCCCCTTTTCATCCAGCAGAATATTGGAAGGCTTCAAATCCCGATGCAGGATGCCTCGCTGATGAGCATGATGGACTGCCTGCGCAATCGTCTCCAGCGTTCTGGCGTGTTCATTTGTGTCGGTATCAGGCCCGGCGGAGATGTTGGCCAAGCTTCCACCTGGATAAAACTTCATCACGAAGTAGGGTATCGCAGTGCCCGCGCCTTCAGGAGTCCACTCCCCCACTTCATAGATGGGAACCAGGTGGGGGTGATCCAATCGCGCGATCGCTTCTGCTTCGCTGCGGAAGCGACGCTTTAGTTCTGTAGTGGAAGCTACACCATACAGGAGCGTCTTGATAGCTACTGCACGCTGCAGTTTGGTCTGCGTAGCACGATAGACCACGCCCATCCCCCCCTGCCCCAGCTCTTCCTCTATGGTGTAACCTGGCACGTTGGGGAATGCCTCTGTTCGCGGCAGCCTGCTATGCTGAGGAGAAGAAAGGGTGGTAGTATCTGACGTGAAAAGCTGCTGCACGATCGCCTGCTGCTGGGGGAATCGGTGCAAGTATTCCTGCAAATCTGGAGTAGAACTGTAACGCTGACGATTCTCGATCTCGGCACGCAGCAGATCACGTAGTGCACCTGGTTGTGTCTCTAACACTGGAAATCGTTCGAGATAGTCCTCGATACGGGGCGACTCCTGCTGACGAAAACGCAGTTCCAGTTCCACATGCACGAGTTCAATGAGTAGTGCATGATCATCAGGATCGGTCAGGTGGTCAGCCAGGTTAGGACGTTCACCATTTCGCCATGCATGCTCAAACTTCTTGATGGCCTCTTCATCAAGAGCAGAGCCTGATAACCAGGGTGGAGTGCTGGGAAGCATAGGCTACATCTTATCACAGCGACCGATGCCTGGGAGTCGTATTCATCACTGGTTCGTGTATCTCTTTACACCATTATTACTTCGCATGGATCATACAAGAAGTGAATTGGGCGGTGACAATGGTGTAGCCAATAGCTGACGACTCTGTCGAACGATCTAACGAGTCCTTGGTCGTAGGACATGTTGTACAGCAATGCATGGCCTCATTGCTGTGCATCATCATCTGCTGCTGCCTACACATTAGGCAGACAACATTTACTCGATGCCCCACGATTGGTTAACTCTTCGTTTCGTAACTTGTTTGCTGCCAGACGATTGCATCACATCTTGTCTAATGTCACTCATCGGCATCGCCTTTGCTTTGTTAAACTGCTTCAGACTTCGACACCCTGGATTGGCATGGTGAGGATACGCATGCGCCGCTTGCTTTGCACCTTCGTTTTGTTGTGTGGTTGTTGTTCCTTACTGTTTGCCAATGATTCGCCCGCCCCCACTTCACCGACTAAGACCATTACAGTGAAGCAGTGGGAAGAGATGGAGAAGGCGGTCACCGAAGGCAAAGTCAAAGGTGATACAGCCTGGATGATGATCTCGACAGCTCTGGTGATGCTCATGATCCCAGGGCTCGCGTTATTTTATGGCGGCATGGTCCGGCGCAAGAATGTTCTCGGCACCATGATGCACAGCATGGTGCCACTTGCCATCGTAGGCGTCTACTGGATCGTCATCGGCTACAGCCTTGCCTTTGGTCACTCACAAGGCGGTCTCATCGGTTGGAGCACTGATCTCATCTGCCTGCACGGCATTAAACCTGATGCAATGCTGCCCAACACCAATATCCCTGTGTACCTGCACGTACTGTTTCAAGGCATGTTTGCCATCATCACCCCTGCCCTGATCAGCGGGGCCATGGCTGAACGCATTCGCTTTCTACCTTACTGCATCTTTACCCTTCTCTGGTCGGTTCTGGTTTACACACCATTGGCACACTGGGTGTGGGCGATGGACTGGTACGGCCCAGTTGCAGGTACATTTGGTTCAGGGAGTGAGTATGTCGGCTGGCTGGGTGCCAAGCCCGGTAAAGGATTGGGTGCGCTCGACTTTGCCGGTGGTACGGTGGTACATATCGCTGCAGGTGTTGCGGGACTAGCTGCTGTGCTTGTACTGCCCTCACGCCGTGGCTATCCCAATAATCCGATCCATCCCAACAGTATCATCCTGACCCTGCTGGGAGCGGGTTTGCTCTGGTTTGGCTGGTTCGGCTTCAATGCCGGTAGTGCAACTGCCAGTAGTACGAACGCCACTTCTGCCTTCCTGGCAACTCAGGTTGCAGCCGCAGCTGCAGCTCTTTCCTGGATGGTCGTGGAGTGGATTCATCGTAAGAAACCAACCGCGCTGGGTCTGGCATCAGGACTGGTTGCAGGACTGGTCGCTGTGACACCTGCTTCCGGCTTTATCTATCCCGCCGGGGCAGTCATCATCGGCCTGCTTGCCGGAATATGTTGTTATGGCGCGGTCTACTTAAAGACACGATTGAAATACGATGATTCGCTCGATGCCTTCGGCGTGCATGGCGTTGGAGGGTTTCTCGGAGCTATCCTCACCGGTTTCTTCTGGTTCAAGGCGGTAAACGACCCCAGCAACGCAGCAGGCAGCGAAGGCCTGCTAGCCGGAGGAAGTACTACCCAGATCTTTGCCCAATTGTATGCGGCGATCGTGGCTGCACTTTTCTCTTTTGCCATCAGCTTCGTAATGATCAAGATCCTCAAGGTCAGTTTGCATGCCAGCGAAGAAGTCGAGAGTGAAGGACTTGATCTGACCCAGCATGGCGAAGTAGGGCTGGAACTGGGCGTGGAACTCTCGGAACCTGTCGTTCGTGCTGTACCCCGGCATGCTGACGTACCGCCTAATGGTGTGAAACGCTTCACACTTCGACTGGACGGCATTGACCCTGACGAACTCACGCAACGCTGGTCAAAGCTCTGCCAGGAAACCGAAGGGCCACCGAACTCCGACTTCAAAGTCATCTACTCCCATGTGACGACTGTTGAAGGCAACCGCTTCCGTTTCCGTTACGGCGATCCCGATACCATCGCCAGCCATCTGGAAAAGTTATTTCAGGATCGACTGCATCGTCAGGACATCAAAGCAGTACTGGAAGCAAAGCCCTTGCAGGCTGCCTAAACGATACCCACCCGAACTTTCGCGAGACAAGTTCGGGCGACTGCAAATCCTCCCTCGCTCACGCTTCGGGCTAGTACTGTTTTCACACTGGATACTCACACGTTATGAAGCTCATCGTTGCCATCATCCGACCGGAGCGCTGGGAAGCAGTGCGGGCAGAACTCAATAAACACGACATCTACCTGATGACCGTAAGCGATGTTCGTGGCCTGGGTAAGGAACGAGGCACAACGGAGCTCTACCGTGGCGCGGAGTTTGAGGAACAGCACATACCCAAGCTCAAAGTCGAAATCGCCGTCAACGACAATTTCCTGGAGGATGCTCTCGAAGCAATCCTCGTCGGCGCTCGCTCCGGCAACACTGGCTCGATTGGCGATGGTAAGGTCTTCGTTCTGCCCATGGATGACTGCGTGCGCATCCGCACGGGCGAACGGGGCAAACAGGCCATAGGCCCCTGATTATCTGCTGATCTTGTAACACAGCATCACGTTCTGATCTCGCAGATAGAGGCAGCCATTGGCAATGACGGGATGGGGCCAGGCCTGTATCTTGCTGCGCTCCGGCTGTTTGAATCGGCCATGCTCGGTGTAAGCCTGGGGATTCGTTTCAATGATGGCGACTTCACCAGTACTATGACCTCGCAGGTAAACCCGGCCATCGGCATAGCATACCGAGGAGGCGCCGACACTCCTATTGGTCCACTTGATCTCACCCGTTGCAAAATCGGCACAGAACACACCCTGGCTGGTACTGCCATAGAGATATCCGTCCACCAGCACTGCACCGCCAATGCTGGGGGCCAGCTTGTTGTTGAAGTAAAGCTCTTTCACTTTGACCTCATCGGCATCGCCCTGCAGTTCGATCAGTCCGCCACCAGTGCGTGAACCAGACGTAAAGACCTTTTGCCCGACGACGATGGGGGTGAGGATATTCGCACCCTGATCAATGGTCTTGGAGTACTTCCAGAGGAACTTGCCGGTTTTGGCGTCGACGCCCACCACACCCTTACGCAGGAACTGCACATACTGTCTGCCGGTAGCAAAGTCAGCAACCATGATGGAGGCATATTCGGCATTGCCTGCGTCCGGAATGGACGACTTCCAGATCACGTCGCCATTGAGTTTATTCAAAGCCACAAGGCTTGCTGAATCGTTGCCGGGAGTACAGACCAGTTTGTCGCCATCCACAAGGAGTGATTCGGAGAATGCCCACATGCCGGGCTTGCCGCCAAAGTCCTTGCGGAGGTTCTTCTGCCAGCGATGTGAGCCATCTCCTGCAGACAGGCAAGTAATTTCCCCATCAGATGCCAGGCAATAAAGCAAATCACCATCCACCGTCACACTTGCCCGGGTACCGGGGTACTGTGGCCCCTGATTGGCTCCTACCTTGCCGATGGCGGTCTTCCACAACCTCTTGCCGTCGGCTTCATTCATGGCGATGCAATATTCCACATCGTCAATGGTCGTCTGCAGATAGATCTTGCCCCGGGCAATGGTGGGAGACGAGTAGCCCGTGCCAAGATCGCTGGCCTTCCAGTGCAACGCGGGGCCCTCTTGGGGCCACTGCTGCAATAGATTCGTTTCCTTCGAAAGCCCGGTGCGCTCCGGCCCCCGCCATTGTGGCCAGTCCGCAGCAAGGAGACAGGGGCTGATCGAAAGGGAGAGCAGCAGAAATGCGCGTCGCATGGCAGACCTCGTGGATGACTGCATGTGTTGTAGGTACGAGTACTGGAAAGACCAATGCACTAATTATGCTTGTTCGATTCGATAGTCTGCCAGGGCCAGGACGCGGGGAATGCTGCGAATGAACTCACGGTTGTGGATTTTCTGCTCATCCGTCAGTTCATCAAACGGTCGCACATAAGGACTCTGCTTGCGGTCATCATTCCTGTCTGGCGCGTAGGTCCAGCCTTCCTGCAACTTTCGGTTCAACCAGCGTTCATGTTCCCTGGCCGCCAGTGAGTCTACCTCCGCATCAGCGAATTCGAGGAGCTTGCGTGATTCCAGATTGAGCATCCAATCGGGTGCAAACACACGGCGATACCTCTTCGTTTTGAAAGCGTTGGTTTCCCACAGGTAGTCATCATAACGATTGGCATTCTCCCGATTATCCATTCGAATCTCCGGCGAGAGTTTCTTCCATGGCTGATTGGCATGTTGCTGCTGAATCGACTTGCGTTCCGCTTCCGTTGCAGCCTGGGCCAGATCTTTTTTCATTTTGATGCGGTAGTTGGTGTGGATTGCCTGGGCTCGCATTTCCAGTTCCGGTTGCAATGCCATTTCCGGGTCATAGAGGGAGTCATCCATTCCAATTGCGTGAATATTGTCTCCCCAGCCGGAAGCTTCAAAATCGAGCCACTTCCCAAAACCTAGGGCACTCTGCTGGACTGCCACCATGATTGGTTGCTTGTTGGATAAGCGCTGACGGCGCAGCGTTACAGCTTGAGCAGTAGCCGCTCCATCATCCCCAATGCAGATAAATGCAGCATCGTAGTCGGCTGGCATTTCGTGAGAACCAACTTTTCGAGCCCAGCAATGATGCGTGGCTATGGTACAGAACTCATCGGTGAACTTATAGCGACTGCGAAAGTTCTTCAGCCAGTGCTCGGCGTCCTTGTCAAACACATCAATATGCAATTTTCCGGCATCTGGGGCCGCAAGCACCATATGATCTTTGATGGCACGCAGCACCACCATTTCACCAAGTCGATGATAGGAGCCCAGACTGCACACCATCAGCTTTTGAAATTGACCTGTCTGACATTGCGTTCGGGCTTCACGCACCATCGTACTGGCCGCAATCTCATGAGAGTTGAATATCTCCAACTGGTATCGATCGGTGGGATCGGTCTTGATCTTGTGCGAGCGCACTACATCCAGTAAGCCGGGTTCTGTGATTTGCAACACACAGGTGACTGGCACCTTTTCGCGACTCCGCTTCTGCTCATGTAATAGATCGTACGCAACCGTGGCTATACCTACGCATTCACGTTCATTGGCAAACAACGCCAGCAGTTCCGTAGCTATATCCAACCTGGCTGTCTCCAGCATCTTTGCTGATGTTGGCTCACCCCAAAGCACAATAGCTCCGCAACGTCGGCAACGGTCTGCTGAAGAATGAGTACGATTCCCTTCAATGACCACGACCGTCTTTCCTTCTTGACGAAGTTTTTCGACCAGTCGCACGCCATGCTGTCCCAGTCCCGCAACGATAATGTGATTCCTGGCAAAGCACTTCACCAGCATGCGATGAATGGAGTCCCGCGACAACCTGATGGCAAAAGTGATCAAGGCAGATGCGAAAAAGAGCATTCCCAGCCAGCGCGCCAAATCTAGTATCCAGTTGCGTTTGACCGGTACACTGCCAGTCTGGATCGCCAGGAGCGACGCTGCCTTATAGAGTGCATCACTCCAGCTGTGTGGTGTCTGCTCCTGGTTTTCAAAAACCTCAGCTTTGAAACCAATACTTCCCAAGACAATAGTCCCCACGATCAGAGCAAGACCCAGCACCCAGCCTATTGACATGAATTGGCGGCCAACCCAAAAGATCGTGTCGAGCTTCAACATGATGCCTACTCCCGTCTTACTTCGTGATGCGATAACCCAGTTTGACAATAGCCTTCAGTGTTTGTCCGACCGTTTGCCGGTCGTACTCTTTCTCGCTCTCGGGTAGCTGGTCATACGGAATGAGGCACGGATGCGTCTTGCTGGCATCGTTACGGGTGGCACCATAGGTCCACCCGGTACTCAGCCGCTGAGCAGCCCAGACGTCGTGTGTGTTCTCGGCCAGCGTTTCCAGCAGCGAGTTGAGCGAATCGGGCAGCGTGACGGAAGAAGTATCCAGCGGCTTGGGGACATAGGTATTCATGCAGGAACTTCCTTGGGTATGAAATAAGACCAGCCTGGCAAAACTGGTGCACGACTTCGCGGTTCAGGATTCAGCATGCGTTGATGCATAACAAACCAGTGGAATTACTCGCCCGGACTTGCCATATGAACCGGCGGTATGCCGACATGGCCAAAGACAGCCTGTTCCCACGTACCACGCCGTTTCCCGTTCAAAGTCGGAACAGGATTCTACCGAAGCAATCCAGGTATTGCACGTATGATTTGTGTGGGCGATTTGAGAAGATACGTATTGAACCTGTAGTCGCCTTGCAGCATAATGCAGGTCTGCCGGTTATCCCTCCCCATGGTTGATCTCGATGCGTGTCCCCGTGCTTCTGCTATCAATCGTGCTGCACCAGGCGTCTGTTGCAGAAGACAAGCACTTTGTCGATACCATCGCACCTCTGCTGCAAGCCAAATGCATCCGTTGTCACAGTGGTTCCTCGCCCAAAGGTGATCTTGATCTGAGTTCCAACCAGGGTCTGCGACAAGGAGGCACCACGGGTAGCGTTCTTCCCAATAAAGCCAGCCCCGGGCTGCTTTGGGAAATGATCCATACCCGCAAGATGCCTCCACGTGACAAGCTGACAGATGCCGAACAACAGGCGTTCAAGAAGTGGATTGATGCAGGAGCAGTCTGGTCAGGCCCGCAATTAAAGCTAACTTCCAACGATGCACCCAGTCAACGAGCCGGGGCAGACTGGTGGTCGCTGCAACCCATCCGCCGCGCGGCATTACCCCAGAACATGCAAAAGACGTGGATTCGAACGCCCGTCGATGCCTTCATCTTGAAGCGGCTGGAATCACAGGGACTCTCACCGAGCCCCGAAGCAGACCGCCGCACCTATCTCCGTCGGCTCAAGTTCGATTTACTCGGCCTGCCGCCGACACCCGAGGAAATGATGGCGTTTGAGGGGGACCAGTCTCCCGATGCGTACGAGAAGCTGGTGGATCGCTATCTCGCATCCCCTCACTATGGTGAACGCTGGGGGCGGCACTGGCTGGATGTCGTTCGCTTCGCTGAGAGCCATGGCTACGAGACGAACGAACTCCGTCGCAACGCCTGGCCGTACCGTGACTGGGTGATCCGGGCATTCAACGAGGATAAGCCCTTCGCCCGTTTCGTCGAGGAGCAACTGGCAGGCGATGTAGTAGCGAAGAACGATCCGCTGAACGAAGTAGCTACCGGCTTCTTGGTAGCTGGTACGCATGATATCGTTGGCAACCAGTCTCCCGAAGGCATGGCCCAGCAGCGGCAGGATGATCTCTATGACATGGTTTCGACTACCGGGTCAGCTTTTCTAGGGTTGACTCTCAACTGCGCCCGCTGCCATGATCACAAGTTCGATCCCATCACCCAGCGAGACTACTATGCCATGCAGTCGTTCTTCGCGGGGGTGGAGCACAAGACGCGGATGATCGGCACCCGAGAACAACACAAGCGATACACAGCGTTAACGGAAGTAGTAGCTGCGATCAAACGCGAACGGGAAGAAGCGGAACGCGAGCTTGCCAGGTCTCGCCCAGAATTGTGGGAAGAAAGCTTTCCCAAACAGCAGGCACGCTTCATTCGAATCACGATCCATGCGACTACAGGCAACGATGAACCTTGCATTGACGAACTGGAAGTCTTCTCGTCGGGCAAGAACGTGGCACTAGCTGCGAATGGGGGCAAGGCGACAGCCTCTTCAGAATTCCCCAATACCGACATCCACAAGATTGCTCATCTTAACGATGGCCTGGTGGGCAACAGCCATAGTTGGATCTCGAACGAGAAGGGGCAAGGCTGGGCACAGATCGAATTTGACCGTGAGTATGAGATCGACCGCGTGGTCTGGAGTCGTGACCGAGAACGTCGTTACCGTGATCGTGAGCCCTCAAAGTATCAGTGGGAAGTATCGCTCGATGGCACGACCTGGAAGAAGATCTTTACCAGTGAAGAACACAAGAACCGACGCATCGCCAAGACCATCAACGAGGATATTGAACGGTCACGGACACCGGTGAAGATGAAGAAGACTCCTGAAGAGAAGGAACTGGAAGAGTTGAGTTCTTCGCTAGTCATTTACGCCGGCTTCTTCACAGCACCGGCGAAGACATATCTCCTCAAGCGCGGCGACCCGATGCAGAAGCTGGAGGAAGTGCAGCCTGCTGCGCTGTCAGCAATTGAGGTAGCGATTAGCCTCCCGCCCTATGGCAGTGAATCGGACCGGCGGCTGGGTCTCGCCCGCTGGATCACCAATAGCCTTAACCCTCTGCCGGCCCGCGTGATGGTCAACCGCCTGTGGCACTACCACTTCGGAACCGGCCTCGTCAACACTCCCAGCGACTTCGGCTTCAACGGTGGTAAACCGAGTCACCCGGAACTTCTCGACTGGCTGGCGGCGGAATTCCAGAGTAACGGTGGGAGGCTCAAGCCGCTGCATCGTCTGATCGTGCTCTCCGCCACCTATCGGCAATCTTCGTCTCCAATTGAAACCATGCGGCAACGTGCGACGATGGTCGATGCCGACAACCGGCTGCTCTGGCATTTCCCCCGCAAGCGGCTCGAAGCTGAGATCGTGCGTGACACCATCCTGAGCGTCTCGGGCAATCTTGATCTCACCATGGGTGGCCCGGGGTATGACCTGTGGAAATACTCCAATTACGTGGTGGTCTTTGAGCCACACGATCCGCTGCCGAAGGATGCCTATCGCCGAATGGTCTACCAGTTCAAGCCACGTACGCAACAGGACCTGACCTTCGGAGCGTTCGATTGCCCCGACGGTACCCAGACCACACCTAGGCGGAACACTTCCACCACCGCCTTGCAGGCGCTTAACCTGCTTAACAGCAGCTTCATGCTGGAACAGAGCAACGTCTTCGCCACACGGTTGAAGAAGGAAGCGAACGATGCGAATGAACAGGTGAAGCGCGGCTTCCAGTTAGCGTACAATCGGCTGCCCACCGAGCGGGAACTGGCTGCCTCGGTAGCGGTGGTGAAGCAGCACGGCTTGCCGACCTTCTGCAGGGCATTGCTCAATGCCAATGAACTCATTTATGTCGATTGAGGGGACAATGCTCAGCCCAGCGGGTCAGTCACTGCTCGATCGTCGCAGCTTCCTCGGCAGTATGGGGGGTGGGCTAGCTTCCGTCGCCTTGTTGGACCTGCTCCATGGGCAGGGGTTCGCTGATCAGCCCAAGCCCATCCGCCCGGTGGTTGATCCGCAGCAGCCACATGCCGCACGAGCACCGCACTTCGCTCCGAAGGCCAAGCGGGTGCTGCACCTTTTCTGTAGCGGAGCATGCAGTCATCTCGATACGTGGGACTACAAACCGGAGCTGATCAAACGACACGGCCAGGCAATGCCAAACGTCGATAAGCTGGTGACGTTCCAGGGCGAGAATGGCGCGTTACAAAAGAGTCCGTACCAGTTTAGACCACGCGGCCAGTGTGGCAAGTACACCTCGAGCCTGTTGCCGCTACTGGGTGAACTGGTGGATGAGATGTGCTTCATCCACTCGCTCACTAGTAAGACCAATACCCATGGCCCGGGCGAGAGTTTCGCCAATACCGGCTTCACGCTCGAAGGCTTCCCCAGTGCAGGGGCGTGGATCACCTATGCCCTGGGCACCGAGAACCAGAACCTGCCGGCGTTCG
The DNA here is from genome assembly GCA_046350055.1 of Gemmatales bacterium. GTDB lineage: Bacteria > Planctomycetota > Planctomycetia > Gemmatales > HRBIN36 > JAEUIE01. The sequence goes on from JAXMBC010000001.1 coordinate 4,689,312, forward strand.
TGGCCATCCCCGACCCGCGAGGCATTCCGCAGATCGGCCCAGCCAATTGGTCTAACGGCTTCCTGCCTGGTGTTTTCCAGGGTACACCGTTCAACGCCTCTACGCCTATCCCCCATCTCACGCCTGCCAGGTCGCTGGGCAAGGGGGAAGATGAGGCGACTCGTGAACTGCTCAAGACATTGAACGAAACTCATCTCGAGCAGCGACAGCATGACACCTCCCTTCGGGCCCGCATTGCCTCGTATGAACTAGCAGCCCGGTTGCAGCTCACTGCTCCCGAGGTGGCGAACCTCGATCAGGAATCGGCAGCGACGATACAAAGCTACGGCCTCGATTCCCCCAACAAGCATCTCGCTGGGTTTGGTCGCAACTGCCTGCTCGCCCGTCGGCTGCTGGAACGGGGCGTACGCTATGTGCAGCTCTTCAACGGGGCCTATGCCATGGGCGAAGGTGCGGGCAACTGGGATGGCCACAAACAGCTGAAGAAGGACTACGACCGTCACGGGCCAATCCTTGATCAACCGGCGGCTGCATTGCTAAAGGACCTGAAGGCGCGGGGGTTGCTGAAGGATACACTGGTCATCTGGTCCACCGAGTTTGGCCGTATGCCCACGTTCCAGAAAGGCGCCCAGGGTCGTGACCACAATCCGCACGGCTTCACTGCCTGGCTCGCCGGAGCCGGGGTGAAGAAGGGCTTCAGCTACGGTGCTACTGACGAGTTCGGGCACAAGGCGGTGGAGAAGGTGACGACCATCTACGACTTCTACGCTACCATTCTGCACTTGCTAGGGCTCGATCACCAGAGGCTTTCGTACTATCACAATGGCATAGAACGACGCCTCACCGATGTACATGGGCACGTTATTCGTGATGTTTTGAGCTAGTTCAGCCTGGCGATGCACAACAGGGATCACCAGAACGCCTACGATCAACGTGCTGCACCCTTACTGACGTGTCATAGCGAGGCACAGATTCCGCTGATTAAAACATGGTGTGTCTCTCATCTATCTCCATTCCGCAAGCTGAAGCTTACATTGCACGTTTCCATGCATTAGACTGTAGACATCCACTGGAGGTGTATCATGGACCGAACTGTTCATTGCCCCGATTGTGATGCGCTTGATCGTCGCCATTTCCTGGCTGCTTCGGTGGTATCGCTGGCTGGGTTTGCCGTGCCTCGCCAGATAGAGGGAGCTACCACGATCCGAGAAGAGGCAAGCGAGACTGCGGTCTCCGCATTCTTTGAGACACTTTCCGAAGCCCAGAAGAAAACCATATGCTTCGGCTGGAATCACAACGAGACAGAACGCGGTCTGCTCCGCACTCACGTCAGCAACAACTGGCAGATCACCAGGCCCCACATCGATAGTGAGTTTTACACGAAGAAGCAGAAAGCCCTGCTCCATGATGCCTTCAAGGGACTGTTCTCGCCTGAGTGGTATCCGAAAATCAGCAAGCAACTCAAGGACGACACCGGAGGCAAGCCCTGGGGTGCTGAGCAAAGCGTAGCGCTCTTTGGCATCCCCGGCAAAGGCAAGTTTGAAATGGTCATGACCGGACGGCACATGACCATTCGTATTGATGGTAACAGCGAAGACCACGTCGCCCTCGGCGGCCCAATCTTCCATGGCCACGCGCCAATCTTTGTCGAAAAGAAGGATCATGCCGGCAATGTTTTCTGGCATCAGGCACTTGAGGCCAACAAGGTCTTCACATTGCTCGATGGCAAGCAGCAAGAGCAGGCTCTCGTAAAAGTCAGGCCTTCAGAATCGGAGGTTTCCTTCCAGGGCAAGGAAGGCACCTTCGATGGCATGCCTATCAAGGACATGTCAAAGGATCAAAAGGCTGAAGTAAAAAAGGTACTTCAGACGCTGGTCGCCCCTTATCGGCAAATTGATCAACAGGAGATATTGGCCTGCCTCGATAAACAGGGCGGCCTCGATGCCTGCCACCTCGCCTTCTACGAAGCAGGTGATATCGGCAAAGACCGCGTCTGGGACAACTGGCGCATTGAAGGCCCCAGCTTCGTCTGGTACTTCCGTGGAGAACCTCACGTCCACATCTGGATCAACGTGGCTGATTCTCCCAAAGTCCCCTTGAATTCCAAAGGCTAACGCAACAGCGATCGCCGGGTAATTTGCAGATCATGCACGGCATTTTGTTCTTATGCCATGGCGTTCTGCTTCATGGCATGAAGTGCAAACGATTTCGTAGCTAGATCTGTAGATGCATGTTGTTGATTTTCATCAAGTGTAATTCGACCAGTAGTAATGCGATATTGCTCCTCCACCTCGTACGCCAGTGCTTGATAATCATCCGCACCATTACTGTTGGGAGCGTAGTCAAAGATCGACTTGCCGAAACTGGGGCACTCGGCCAGTTTGATGTTACGGCGGATACGGGTTGTGAATATCTGTGCATTCGCCCAAGGCGTGTTGAGTTGACGACTATTTGCCAGGAAGCCTTCCAGGTCACGTATCACTTCACCAGAGAGCCTGGGTTGTGCTTCATAGAGACAGATTACAATCCCTGTTACCTTGAGCGATGGATTGATTCGCTTGGCTACCAGTGAGGTAGTCTCAAGTAATTTGCTCAATCCATGCAGTGCCAAGTAATGGGGCTGCAGCGGAATGAACACCTCGTCAGCACAGGCTAACGCGTTCAACGTGAGTACCCCCAGAGATGGTCCACAGTCCATCAGGAGATAATCGAACTGATTCGGAGCAGCCGACGCAGTCATGCTCTCTTTTGCGTCATCACGCCAGGTAATCACCGGCCGGCCGTTGAGTTCAGCCAAACGGTAACGCTCATCACGAAACGCTTCCCCTGCCCCCTTCGGGCGGTATGCCTGAGCATCCTGCTCCAGCAGATCACGAAGAATCACCTCACGCCCCACCACACCACTCAATTCCATCTCAGCTGCAGCCAGGTTGATGTCGGCCCCGAGTAGCCACAGATTCTCTTGTAGTTCGCGGCGTACCTGGGCCAGCGGCAAGTTCTCCACCAGCGCGTTGTACATGGAAGGCTGGGTACCATCCGGTTCCAGCCCGAGGTGTGCCGACGCATGGGCCTGCGGATCAAGATCTACCACACAGACCCGCCGGCCTGCTTTTGCCAAGGCTGCAGCAAGATTGACCGTCGTGGTCGTCTTGCCCACGCCTCCTTTTTGATTGATGATCGCGATCCGTCGCATGGCGTTTCCTTGCCTGTGATGAAGGCAGAAGAGTAGCACAATTTACTGATGCCTGTCCAGCCTGACCGCTCAGTCTACTCTACACGCTCGATACAGTCAGTTATTCTCGCTGGCCTGCGGCTAGCCATCAGTTTTTGATCGAACGCACACAACGAAATCCGGTATGGGACATGCCCGTATCAGGTGATGTTCCTCGCCGGGCTGCATTACGGTAACTTTCGCAATATGACTGATGGCACAGGAACGAACCCCCACGAACAATTCGCTTCGGTGTGTACGATTCATTGGGATCGTAACTGTCACTGGGCCCGGGTGGATTGACCATAACCGATGCTGTCCGCTTGTATTCATCAGCACGGTACCAGTCGCTGCACCATTCCCAAACATTCCCTGCGACATCGTACAAACCCCAGGCATTGGGTGAGTAAGATTTCACGGGTGATGTACGCTCCCAGCCATCAGCCCTGGTGTTGTGATGAGGAAAAGTCCCCTGCCAGACGTTGCATCGACTGCAAATCTCATCAGTGAGTGGTTCATCGCCCCATGTGTAGCGTTTGCCTGGTAGACCAGCTCGAGAGGCGTACTCCCACTCAGCTTCGGTAGGCAAGCGTTTGTTCGCCCATTTGGCGTAGGCTTCCGCATCATACCAGGAGACATGCACAACAGGGTGATTGTCTCTATCTTTCAAGTCGGTCCCCGGCCCTTCGGGATGCTTCCAGCAGGCGCCGGGTGTCCATTTCCACCACTGACTGATGTCTTCCGTACCAACGGGTTTACCTGGGGAAACGAAGACAAGCGATCCAGCTACCAGCAGTGCATCATCCGGCTTAGGTGTATTGGGAGGCAACTGCTTTTTCAGCTCCTCCCATTCAGGCTTCTTCTCAGCCGTAGTGATATAGCCGGTGGCATCAACAAATGCCTTGAACTGTGCGTTGGTTACCTCGGTCTCATCCATGAAGAAGGCTGACAGTTTTATAGTGCGGACAGGTCGTTCATTTGCCAATGCATTGTCGCCACTGCTACCCATGCTGTATTCCCCAGCGGGTATCAGCACCATACCTGCAGGCGGAATCGGTGTTGCTGGCTGCTGCACAAACCTGGTCAGGAGAAACGTAACGATAAAAGCTGCAATTGCGAATGCTCCGTAGAGCAGAATAGATGGCTTTACAGTCACTGAGGGACCCATATTCGGTTCGGGAGTGTTCCGCGACATGATCATCTCGTGTGGCGTTATCGATTCCATGATCATAGCGAACAAACCAGCATTACTCTACCAGTGAATTGCAAATCGCAGCCCAGACGGCAATACCATAGCGTACTCCCTGATATCCATTGAGTTACTTGACACCGCTCCTCACTCGTGCAGGAAGAAACTCATCTCCAGCCTTCCATGTGGGTAGTGAAGCTGCATTGGCTGCTTGTTGTGCAGCATCCAGGGCGAACCGGATCAACACTGGATGTCCGGCGAAATCCCAGTCTTCCTGGTACTTGTCCTTGGGTGTGTGGTAGGTGTTGGCAATGAAATCCGCCACAAGCTTCTTTGTGAAGTCCGCTGGCTTGCCCTTGACCCTTTCGCCCCGCGCGACCGAAAAGGCTGGTACACCACCCCGCGCCAGGGCGAAATGATCCGACCGATAAAAAGTGCCCAGATGCGCCCGGTGGTCTGGTTCAATACTCAGGCTATGTCGTCTGGCTGTCTCCTGCAGCATCTCCCAGGCTGTGGTTCGCTCGGCACCGTTCAGCACGATCGACTCCGGCTCGCCGATTGGCGAGACCATGTCGAAGTTGAAGTTCATCGCAATTTTTCCCAGAGGCATGACAGGATGCGCTGCAAAATGCACAGCGCCCAACAGGCCACTCTCTTCTGCTGTAGTGGCAACAAATAACGCAGTCCGCCTGGGACGAGGCGTCAGCGTCGACCAGGCTCGTGCCAGTTCCATCAGGATGGAACAACCACTTGCATTGTCCTGAGCTCCACTGTAAATCTCTTCGACCCCGGTCGAAGACCGATTCATACCTAAATGATCCCAGTGTGCACTGAACAGTACCGCTTCGGACTTCAGAACAGGATCACTGCCCTCGATGGCCCCAACCACGTTGCGGGAGAGGATCTTCTGGATGCTCGTGGGTATATTCCCCTTCAATCGAAGGCCCAACGAGACCGGCTTGAAACCAGGAGTATCGGCTTGTTTGAGAGCACTGTTCACCGTCATACCCGCCTGGGCTAACAGTTTCTCTCCACCCTGCGACGAAAGCCAGCCTGCAAATGCCAATGCTGGAGCATTCGGATCTCGCAGCAGCTGTGCTCCTTTGACAGTTCGCACCACTGAGTACGGATAGCCTGCAGTCTCCGGTGTGTGAATGATAAACACCGCTTTGGCTCCACGCCGGGTGGCTTCCTCAAACTTGTAAGTCCACCTGCCATAGTAGGTCAGCGACTTACCCTGAAAGAAACTCTTGTCCTCGGAAGGCGGCTCATTGGTAAACAGTACCACCACTTTGCCTGTGACATCTATACCCTGATAATCATCCCAGCCGTACTCCGGTGCGGTAATGCCATGCCCCACAAAGACAGCTTCCGCATCAAACCTCTCATCGCGCTGGCAGTGGGTAACTCCGACAAACTCCTCTTCCATGCGCAACCCAACATTCGAGCCACCCTTTATGATCTCCAGTGTCGCCTCGGGCTTGGTTTTCACCAGGACTAGCGGCACCTTCTGAAAGAAGGTGCCATTGTCGCCCATAGGCTTCAGCCCCGCTTTTTGAAACACTTCTGCAATATAGTCTGTTGCTAATTCCTCACCCCGCGTCCCTACGCCACGTCCCTGCAACAGGTCACTGGACAGGTACTTCACATCCGCTCGCATGCGATCGATCGATAATGCTGTGCCAGCATCCTGGCCTCTTACCGAAGAGAATAGTAGCAGCGAGATGAGAAATGCGATATTCTGGCGATGACGATGTAGTGGCATCTCGCCTCCTTGCAACAGGTGATTGTTGGATGTCATACATCCTACCTGTTTCTACTCATGTTGCAATTGACTGAAGCTTCAGGTCGTAGCTCCAAACACAATTGATTCTGGCGAGGATACCATGTCCGAGCGATTACACCGTCGTGTCTTTCTGCAAGCAACGGCAGCTGTACTTACAGCGATGCATGCCCCTGCACATCATCTGCATGCTGCAACCGCAGAGGTAAATCCACGGCTGCTTCATCTGCGTTTGCAGACCAGCAAACTGGATGAACTGCGGCACTTCTACACAAGGAAGATGGGACTGACACTCTCTGCTGAAACTAAGACGGGTTTCACGGTGCAGTCAGGCTCTTCGAACATGGAATTCACTCAGGCTGCGAAGGGCGTCGAGCCTTTTTATCACTTCGCCTGGAACATTCCCGAAAATCAATTTATCGAAGCAAAAGCCTGGCTGGCCCATCGCACACCACTTCTGATAGACAGCATCACGAAAAAGGATGAAGTGCACTTTGCAGCCTGGAATGCCCATGCTGTCTACTTCCGCGATCCTGCAGGGAACATTGGTGAACTTATCGCCAGGCACAAGTTGACCAATAGCAGTACCAAACCGTTTTCTGAGAAGCAACTACTCTGTATCAGCGAGATAGGTCTGGTGACTCGCGATGCCATGGAGTGGAGCAACACCATTCAGAAAAGCCTGCAATGGCCCAAATCCGGCAGTGAACTGAGCTTCATCGGTGATGATTTGGGATACCTGATAGTCGCTCCCGTGGGTCGCCCCTGGCTGCCTGACAGAATTCAAAAGGCAGCCATTGCACCTGTCGAGGTGATGGTGGATAGCAAGCTCACCGAGCCACTGCGATGGAACAACTCAACGTATATTGTATCAGGACGCAGGGCGTGAACTATTTCCGAGTCATCTCGGTAGCACGCATCCAGGCTTCTTCCAGAGTCGTACCAGTTGCTCTGATAGTACGTTGCCCGTTCGTTCCCGTTACTTCCCAACCATCCTGGACAGCTGCATGGCTGAGCGACCAGCCTTCTTCATGAAGCCAATCGAGAACGATCTCTGCAGATGATTCTGGTTCGGGTAGTGGTCTCATGGATTGGATATTAGCAAGCACTACAGAAGCTGCAAGTAAAATAGTTTTACGTCACTGAATTCTTGGTACCTGTTGTTTTTCATGAGGATTGACCGCGTGTTCATAACCTGAAATACTGGACATAAATACTTGCAGACTGGAGTTGCATCGTGAATTACACAGAACAAACGCCCTCAACGAACTGGGCTCCTCTAAACTATAAAAACCGTACTATTGCCGAAGTGTGGTTCAAACCCGAAGGTGAACAACACGTACTGACTTTTCGCCTCCCCACGCAGAGTTTTCAACTTCCTGACTTGTCTCCCTTCCTTACCGTGGAAAACCTGCTCAAGTCCGTTTCTATTCCGGTTTCAGAAGTGGAGTCGTGGGGCTTTGCGTTAACCGAAACAGGCCAGCCTCTAGAAGAGCTTAGTCAACCCCTCAAGCCCCCTGCTGAAGGTGATGCATACTTGCCAGTGTTCGTTCGACTGAAGCCACCTGCAGTATTAGCTGACTGCACGGACTTCGAGCAGTCAGGAACACTCTCCTCGCAATGGCAGCACCTCATGACTCGCTGGAACACTATTCTCGCTGCCGAGGTCAACATTGATACTTTGCGTCTGCGTATGGAAGGAGTCCGTGCTGAAATGGAATCGGCTGTGAATAAGTCGCTGTCGACTGACGATAAGCTGAATGCGTTCAATGCTGACGTTGCTCAATGGAACAAAGCCAAAAGCCGTGCACGGTATACCCTGCCCAAAGCGAAGGAGTTTGTTCATCGTGCTACCTGGGCTCTGGGCACCCCTGAACGGAAGAAGCTGGACGAACGTTTTAAGTACGATGCACCGCCCCCACTCACCCAAGCCGAGATGGACTCGCTGCGCAACGAGTTAGACAATTTGTTGAAAGATCGTCAAATCCTGGCGGCTCAAGGTTTGACAGCCTATCAGGAATGCAGGAACTGTGCTTCAGACATGCAAGGCACCTTGCAAACCTTGCAAAGAAATGCCGCCACCAATGCCCAAAAGAAAAGGGTTGCCACCCGCGCCAAGAAGTAGTTCTGAATACATGGCTCATCGACAAATGAGTTGCAGGCAGGCGTGGTGGGATAACAATACTCTTGTAGTACTGCGACTAGCGGTTGCACATGGTTTTCAGCGTTGCAGAGTTGCTCATCTATGAGTGACTCATTTTTACAGTTCGCAAGACAAGTCTTGTACCTTGCCGCGTCTACCGATTACACTGCACCCTTATCCACCGGGCGACACATCAACCCATGCAACGACTTGTTACTTTCGTCGTTATTCTCCTGGGAATCCTGCTTCTTTCTGCAGGGCTCTATCTCACCGTTCTTGGCCCTGCAGCCACAATGACCACGGTTTCGGTGGCTGCTATCAAGCCCGGCGACCAGGAAGCCGCCTGGTTGCATCCCGCTACCAATATTGCCACCTGGGAGAGGTTCGTCGCCGGGCTCAAAGAATTGCCCGATGTCTCCATCGACGATACTGCCGCCTTTCCAGAAGACAGCATGAAGCTACCCGTTGTAGGCATCCAGTATCCCGGCAACGCGCGCACCCTGTGGATTCGCTGGTACAAACTCACTGGCCAGCGTAACATCGAACAATGGGTGAATGAACTCTGCCTGCGCACCCCACCTCCCATGGCCATCGTCGGTGGAGGCAACAGTGAGCGTGCTCGCGATATAGCTCTTCATCTCAAACGACTTTCACAAAAGCAATCCGTTACCCGCCTCCCTGTCTTTCTCATTACCACGGCGACCGCAGACAAAGTACTACACCCTGATACTGGAATCATTGATCTCATGCAAATCTATCCCGAGCGCAGTTTCCGTTACTGCTTTACCAACAGGCAAATGGCCGAGGGCATACACGACTTCGTCCAGGAGCACATCAATAAAGATAGAAATCTCGAAATCACCTCCCCGCGAATCAGCCTGATCAGTTGGCACGACGACCCCTTTTCTGAAGATCTTGTCGATCAGTTCGAAGAAATCTGGCGTACCCCCACTCCGACCTCACCGGTTCCAGGCGTCTGGGCGCACCGTATCGCACACAGTGTCGGCAGCCTGAACCAGCCTAACAAGCCAGAAGCTGCAGCCATCGACAAGCTCATTAAGGAGGCCAGTTCTGAGTCCATTGTCTTCCGTGGCCGAGAATTGCTTGTACTACCAGGCGGCCCGAATCCATCGCGACGGGTGCTCCGCACGCTCTACCGCACTGATCCGCTGGAACGCCACTTCTGGGTCGTCACAGTGGCTGATGCCATTGATTGGAACACGCTATATCGTGACCGACGACTCACCTGGTCAATCGAAGATGTCCCATTTACCTTGATTGCATTTATGCATCGCAATCCCGTGGAGCAGCAACTTCGTGCAAGCCCTGGCTTCGTATCCGACGACAGCACACTGGACGCACCAAACAGCACCGGAACCGATGATCTGCTTCTCTATCGTGACATTGGCCTGTCACTCAGCAAAGCCTTCAAGGAGGTAACAGAAGAGAATGATCCAGCTAACATACTGCTCCGTCACATGCGTCAGGAGTTGGATCCGCAGGGGCAGCCGCTCTTTGATGATCAAGGCAATAGACCTGGCCGCGCCGGCGAGTTCATCACCCTGCTTCGGCCACAATATGATGGCCAACAGGTGTTGCCGAAAAGTAAAATCGAAGTCTTCGAACGGATGGTAGCCTCCAACTCCTGGCGGCGAGTCATCGCCATTGATGCCGACTACAGCACCAACCGGGGGAAGCCATGATCCAGGCATCCAGCCGCTGGTGGCGCTACCTTCGTGGCCTCACTCCAGCCGTCATCCTCTTCGTAATAGTCGTTGGTATCATGATTTTTGCAGTCGAGACCCGTCTCCGTGATGAATTAGAGTTCGAGGATAACATCTTGAAGGAGTGGGTCTTCGAAACACGAGTGGGGCAATCGACGTTGCCGGAGTTAGTGAAGCAATATCTAGCGGAACAGGGGCCGGACCTGGAAGAACGGCGTGATGCAGTACAGACCCATCTCACAGTACTGGGCGATCTGACCCGCACCAATCAGGGACTCTTGCCTCTTTTTCCCGTTTTATATCGCATGGAACTGCGTTTCAGCCCTGAACAGCGTCCACGCATCCTCTGGAGTTCCAACAGCCCCGTGCCTCGTGATATTAAACCTCAGTCGTTCCCATTGGTGACATACCACGGTGTAGAGGCGACGCTCGATCTCGCAGTCCAGTTGCGTGCCTTTGCAAGCAGGCAGGAAGAAGTCAGCAAACGACAGGCGCAAATGCGGCATGGGCTCAGTCTCATTGCGATTGCTGCAGCAGCAGTCGCTCTCCTTTGGGTCACACTGTTCCTTCGTCGCGAACGAATGCTGGAGCTCAAAGAATTCCGGGCTCGTGAACAACTCGATGCCCTGGAACGCCAGAGGCTGGAGGAACAAATACTCAGGGAAGAGGAGGAACTCAAACGCAAGGAAGCGGAGAAGCAGGTACTCGAAGCCCGCACCAAGCTTTACGCCGATATCAGTGTGCTGGCTGGCTCATACGCACACAATATCAAAAACCTGCTGGTCCGCCCCAATGATCTGCTCCATCGCTGCCTGACGCAGCCAACTTCGGTTGATACTACCATGCAGATGCTCAGCGAAGCTCGTGAAAGTTTGCGCGCAGTCTCGGAGCGCACTCAGCAGATACTTCGCACAGTCCGTCGCGATCTCGAACCACCTGTTACGCACACAATAGACCTGAATCAGGTTGTCAACGCTCTTGCACAACAATGGTGTCGTCTGGCGGAAGAACAGTGGAAGCTGCGTCTGACTATCGTACCTTCAATGCATCCTGCGATGGTGCATGGCGATCCTTCCCATTTGCAACAGGCATTGGAGAATATCCTCTGCAATGCACGGGATGCGACTTTTGAAGAACGTAATCGCCGCAGAGAAATGGCCCGAACGGCAACCGCATCAACGCCTGCTCAACGTCAGGAAGCGATTTTGGCGGCTGCAGCATGGCAGGGAAATGTCACGATGACCATCACGCATCAGGAAAAGGACATCGTGTTGATTATTGTGGACAATGGCATTGGCATGGCGCCTGACGTACTGGCCCGCTGCACCGAAGCCCACTTCACTACCAAGCGCGATAATGCACTGCACGAAGGCCTCGCTAGTGGAATGGGTCTGGGCCTTTCATTTGTTGCATGGGTTGTGGAGCAACATCATGGCAAGCTGACAATCGAAAGTAAATTACATCAGGGGACGACACTTCGACTGAGCTTCCCTCAAGCAGCAACTGCTAATGCTTGATTCTTCAGCAATCGGTGCATTTCCGTCGCCCAGAGTGGCGGCTGATCATGAGGCAAAAATGTCACTTGTTCATAACTGTGTAAACACTGCTGCATTGCGGGAAAACGGCTCGCCAGAATAGGCTTGCCGTATTCCACCGCCCAGATGGCAGCGCTGGGTACATCATCCACCTGCCGAGGCAGCCAGACCATGTCAGCCTCCGACAGTAATTCCTGCATCGGCACCCTGGCTGAGACAATCGATACCGCATCACCAAAGGTGATGCCAGCCTTCCACGCTTCGATGCGTTCCTGCTCCACGCCATCGCCATGAATCGTCATTGTCAGATCTGGATAAACATATTGCAGGATACTGAACACCCAAACCGCATGTCGGCAACCTGCCTGTGTAGTCAGAGGGCCAGGTACATATATCGAATGCATGTGATACTCGAGAAAGGAACCGAGATGCTGAAGTGCGAACTCCAGCATGGCATGACGGGGATATGGGATTCAGCATTATTGAGTATGTTTCACGCCGATGGCCATTGCTTTGCCATCTTTGATGCGGGCCAGGAGGACGACATTCTCACTCTTCCGAACAGTTACATCTGCAGACTTGAGCATTACCAGCACCAGATAGTCATCATCCTTGACCACTTGATCGAGTAAAACCCGATCCTTGCTGGGCATACGATCTTTGGTGGCAGCGTATGTCATGACCAGCTTCACATCTGCCACACGCTTACCCTGGCTGGTATCACGGTTGTCGAAGAGTTTCTTCAATTCCACTTTGAGGATATCAGCTTGTTGGACAACGCACTGACCATCGTGGTACCAGGGCAACTGGCACATTGGAAGCATGCTATCCATATTGCCCGATTCGAGTGCAGCGTAGAAACGCTGTGCCAGTTCGGTAGCTAGTTTAATCTGGGGACGCTGGTCCTCTGACTGAGGTACCAGCAGGCAACATAATGCAATAATTAACATCTGCACGCCCTCCCTGGCGTTTCCTGCTGGATGTACAGTTCGCCAGCAGATGCAGGCAAACCAAGTCACATCATTCAGCACTAACCTGCTATTACTGCCCGATAGGCTGCGACCAATCCATCGATCTCAGCCTTCGTGCGTTTCTCGGTTACTGCCACAGTCACGCAGTTGGGCATCGAAGGATACCAGCGACTCAGTGGCAGGCCTGCATGGTACCCACGTTGCAGCAGCTTTGCCAATACCGGTTCCGCTGCGGTGGGTAGTTCGATTGTAAATTCCTTGAAGAAGGGCTTGCCGGAATGCTTCAACTTGATCCCGGGGACCTTTGCTAATTCGCTGGCGGCATAGTGAGCCTTTTGCACACACAGTTCAGCCGTTTCTTTCAGACCTACAGGCCCCAGAGCTGCAAGATGCACCGTCGCACGCAAGGCTATGAGTCCCTGATTCGAGCAGATGTTGCTCGTTGCCTTATCTCGACGAATGTGCTGTTCGCGAGTTTGCAACGTCAGCGACCAGCAGGTTTTGCCGTTCTTGTCAGTTGTCTGGCCCACCAGTCGACCAGGAATCTTGCGGATGAATTGGTTCTTGCAGGCAAGCAGGCCGAGGAATGGACCGCCATACTGCATCGGCGTTCCCAACCCCTGCCCTTCCGCTACCACGATATCTGCACCGTAATCCCCAGGCCTCTTGAGCACGCCCAACCCAACTGGGTCGGTGACGATGACGACGATGACGCCCTTAGCCTGAGCCTGCTTCGTAAGTGCTTCCACCTCTTCAAGGTTGCCGAAGAAGTTGGGGCTTTGCAGCACGAGGCACGAGACGCTTTCATCCAACGCAGCATTCAGGGTCTCGGCTTTCAGGACGCCTTCCGGAGTAGGAAGCACCTTGACCACAGGATCGAGATTTTCGAGGTAGGTATCCAGAGTCTGCCGATACTCTGGATGAACACTTTCCGGCATCAGAATGATTTTCCTGCCATCGACAGAGGCATGGGCCATCAGAGCCGCTTCGGTGACGCCAGAACCCGCTTCGTACAAGCTGGCGTTAGCGACATCCATACCGGTGAGCTGACAGATCAGTGTCTGAAATTCAAAGAAAGCTTGCAGGCTTCCCTGACTGGCTTCTGCCTGGTAGGGGGTGTAGGCGGTATAGAACTCACCGCGACCTGCGACCTGATCTACCACTGCGGGTATGAAGTGATCGTAACTTCCACCACCCAGGAAGCAGACAGCTTCATCGGGCGAAATGTTCTTCTTTGCCAGCCGTACCATCTCGTCGGTCATTGGCATCTCAGAAAGTGCCGGCGGCACCTGGAGCTTGCCTTTGAATCGTACCGACTCGGGAACAGGCGAGAAGAGTTCATCAATCGAAGCAACGCCGATCGCCTTCAGCATCTCGCGTTGGTCAGCAGGCGTGTTCAATACGTAGGACAAGATCGCAATCCTCAAAAAGTGCCTCTGCGCTGCAACCCGCTCACTTACCTCTGTCCCGTCAGGGATGTGAGGTACGGTACTATGCACCCTCTTCTGCCACTAACCTGTTGTATTCAGCCTCAGCCACCAGGTTGTCCGCCAGACTACCGCTTGGCTTAATCTTGACGATCCAGCCCTTTTCATAGGGGCTTTCCGCAATGATCATTGGATCACTGGTGAGTTTCTCATTCACTTCAACCACAGTGCCATCACAGGGGGCGTAGAGATTTCCCACTGATTTTACTGACTCAATCTCGGCACAGCTTTCGCCCGACTTGGTGGCACTACCGACCTTGGGAAGCTGGACATAGAGCAAGTCTTTCAGCATATCGACGGCATGCTGCGTGATGCCAACAGTAACCAGTCCTGCCGCATCTTTATTGCACCATTCGTGGGACGGCGTGAAGCGATAGCTGGCAAGGTTCATGTGTTGCATCCTGTTCGAGAGGTGTGGGAGTCCGCCTTCAGGCGGCACGAAGGTCTGAGTTACTTGCGCTTGGGTCGTGAATAAAAAGGCAGTTTGACCACTTTGGCCGGTTGCGACTGTCCTCGGATATCGATCTGAAGCACAGTGCCGATAGCAGAGTATTCCCTGGGTACATACCCCATGGCGATCGACTTCTGCAGTGTCGGAGTGAATGTACCCGAGGTGACGATACCTATGTTGTTACCACCTGATTGGATAGCACAGCCTTCCCGAGCGGGTCTTTTGCCTTCAAGCTCCAAGCCGATGCGAACTGGCAAGTCTGTCCTTTTCTGTCGTTCGAGCAATCCTGATTTCCCGATGAAAGCTCCCTTGTCGAACTTTACTGCCCAGTTCAAACCAGCCTGTAACGGATCAATCGATTCACTGAGTTCGTGACCATACAGAGGCATGGCGGCTTCTAGCCGCAAAGTATCACGAGCCCCGAGTCCTGCAGCCTTGCCACCAAGCGTTTCCAGTTCATCCCAAAGTGCATTGGCATGTTCATTCGCAATCATGATCTCAACGCCATCTTCGCCGGTATACCCGGTGCGGCTGAGCACACATTGCTGACCCATACACCGTGTGGCAGCAGCAAAGTAGTATTTAAGGCTTTCGGGATCGACTTCGGTAAGGCCCTTTACCATGGCAAGAGCTTTCGGCCCCTGCACCGCAATCATCGCAGTCTCCATGGTCTGGTCCTTCATATCGACTTTCAGACCTTCCTTATGCTTCTCCAGCCAGGTGACAATCTTGGTACGGTTTGAGGCATTAACCACCATCGAGTAGCCATAGGGCCACTTGTAAACGAGTACATCATCAAGAATGCAGCCGAATTCATTGCAGACCAGGCTGTAACGAACCTGGCCGTCTTTCATGGTAGCGATGCTATTGGTACAGACACGTTCGAGCAGAGTGAGTGCGTCTTGGCCGCTGAAGCTCAGCCTGGCCATATGACCAATATCAAAAAGGCCTGCATGGGTTCGGACGGCAATATGTTCTTCGACGATACCGGCATACACTACCGGCATCATCCAGCCGGCAAACTCCACCATCCGAGCGCCAAGGTCTACATGCTGCTGATAAAGTGCGGTTCGGGGAATTTCTGCCACGGCTCACCTGTGAGAGGGGATGCTGAAAGTGTATGGCCCATCCACGCTGCATCAAGCACTAGAAAGTGAAGTTGTAGCGATTGTTCCTGACAGCCAGCAAACAGTACTAAGAACACGCTTCCACCATAACTGAATAGCAGCCATTGCCCCTCAGATGATTCCGATGAATGAAGTAGCTACCAGATTGAGGTCTCGATGCCCCGCTTGCTTGGCTTGTTAGTGGTTTGCTGTTGTTTCAGTGGCTGCGGCACTGAGGAAATGTTCAACTACGACGCCAAGCCGGTTAATGTCTCCGGTAAAGTGACATACCGCGGGTATATCGTCAATGGTGGCTGGATTGTTTTTTCACCCGATCCTGACCACAACAATACATCGGATATGGTAACAGCAGAGATTATGAGTGATGGCAGCTTTCAGGTCATCGATGGCAAACAACATGGACTACATCCAGGTAATTACAGAATGACCGTCTCTAATCATCGAAGCCAATTTGGCAACCTGCCCAAACGCTATGCTGACTCTACAAATTCAGGGCTGAAATGCACCGTAGTTACGAATCAGCCACTGCGACTACGCATTGAACTTGACTAAGTTGAAGCCATATTGGCACAGACTTTAGTAGACTGCCTATTTGGCTAAATCACACAGTTGCACCACATCTCTTGTCTTGCCAATTTGGCTGCTCAATATTCTCGATGAATTCGAACTGCATTTATTCGTTCCTCGTAACTTATTGCTGGTATTTGACTTAAGGCAATCTCAGTTACTTCCCTGCGTAATTGGCACATTGACTGCATTATCCCCATCGTCAGTAAGTGAACTTCGCAACCAACTCGTTAAGAGGAGATAGAGCCATGCGATTGATGCAGATGATGCCACTAAGCCGCTCGTTCGCACGCGAAATGAACCGCTTGCACCAGGAACTAGAACAGGCATTCGGCGCTGTGACCAGTAAGGGCAATCCTGCCCTCAACCTGTGGGAAGACGAGAACAGCTTTTATGTCGAAACAGAACTGCCCGGATATGACGCCAGCCAAATCGAAGCCTTTGTTGTAGGCAACGAGCAATTGGTCATTAAAGGCGAGCGTTCCGTAACCAGCTACGACAAAGCTGTGTGCCATCGTCAGGAACGGACCGCTGGTTGCTTTGAGCGCACCATTACGTTGCCCAAGCCTGTCAACGGAGACAATGTACAGGCCAAGTTTACCCATGGCGTTCTCCATCTGACGCTGGCCAAGAGCCCGGAGGCCAAGCCGAAGAAGATCGAAATTGCGATCAACTAATCACTCACAGCTTCTGAATCCTTTTCCTGATCATTCTGACTTCAGACGGAGAGAACAATCTATGACATCTTGCATGACTCAATCACAGAATCAACCTGCCGTCGCCCAGGAAGCTGCCCCAGCAGCTTGCACCACCAACTGCTTTAACCCACGCGTGGATGTGTGGGAGAACGAGCATGAGTTCATAGTGCATGCCGATATCCCCGGCGCTGTACCAGGCGAGATTCAACTCAACTACGAGAACGGGCACCTGACTCTCGAAGGCAGGGTACAACCTGTGGAGAACAGAAACTACCTTCTTCGCGAGTATGGCATTGGCAACTATTTCCGACAGTTTGCGGTAAATGACGATGTCGATGCCAGCCGCATCACCGCTGATTACAAGAACGGCGTGCTGACGGTAAAGCTGCCCAAGCGCGAGGAAATCAAACCCCGAAAGATCGCAATCGCAGTATAAGTTGATTAGCAAGCAGAAAGGAGCAGGTAGACATTTGTTCAACCTGCTCCATTTTCCATTGAATTGTCCTGCTGCCAACCAGAGTCAGAAATCACGTCGACCTTCCAGAGCATCGGACAACATATCCCGATTGGCAAACTCCAGGCTCAAACCCGAAGACAATCCCCTTGCCAGACGTGTGATCTTTACTCCACTGTGCGCCAATAGGTTGGAGAGGTAGAGAGCGGTGCCATCCCCTTCCATGGTGGGATTGGTTGCCATGATAAGTTCGCGCACACCTCCGCTTTGCACCCGCCTCAACAGCAAATCAACCGTCAACTTCTCCGGTCCCATGTTATCCAGGGGTGCGAGGCGTCCTCGCAATACGTGATATACCCCCCTGTAGTTGGCAGTGCGTTCCAGCGCCATCAGGTGCCTGCTCTCTTCTACCACGCAGATCAATCCCTGATCACGTCGGGCATCACGACAAATGTGGCATAATTCCACTTCGGTGATGTGGCTGCATTGCTTACAGAAGTGAACTCGTTCCTTAAGGGCACGCAGCGCATCTGCCAGGGCAATCACATCGGCAGCTTCGGTACCCAGCAGATGGTGCATCAGCCGATCAGCCGACTTGGGGCCGATGCCTGGCAGTTTGCTCAATTCCTGCACGAGTCGATCCAGCACTGGCACGCCAGTAGCTTCGGGGGCCAGGGCCATACTACGACCCCATCAGTCCAGAAAGACCGCCCAGGTCAGGCATCCCCATTCCTGCTGGCAATCCGATACTCTGCGTCATCCTGGCAGTTTCTTCAGCAACCAGGGCTTTGACTTTTTCCATTGCCTGATTGGTCGCGCCTCGCACCAGGTCTTCAATTAATTCACGGTCCTGCATCTGCCATGCCGCATCCGTTATGCTGCACGAGAGCACTTCCATCTTGCCATTCATTTTGACAGTGACCATATTGCCACCAGCAGCACCTTCAGCTGTTATCTGGTTGATGCGCTGCTGCATCTTTTCCACTTCTGCCTGCATCTTCGAGGGGTTCTTCAGCAACCCCATCACAGCGCTCAGTTCCTTGAACATGAATATCTCCGTTGGTGATCTCTGTTATCTTATGGCAGGTGTGGAGACAGAAGCCAGTAGGCGAATTGCAGAATCAAGCAGAATACTATCATCAATTACCAAAGCCGTCGTCGAGATGCACCAGTTGGCCACCAAGTTGTTCCATGATGGCTTTCGCCAGGGGGACCTGCAACACCAGCTGCTTTTGTTGCACAGCACGTGGGACCACAGGCGTTCCAGCCCCTTCGCTGGAGATGTCAAACCTGAGCGCCACGCTGCGGCCGGCAAGTTTGCGCAGCCTGAGCTCTAGATCCGCCAGACGATTGGAATCATTGCAGAAGTCTCGTTCTGCTTCGCCATTCGCCGGGAACGTCACCAGTATAGCGCCTGGCGGCACAAAAACTTGCTTGACCGTGCGCTCCAGACGTAATCTCATGGTCGAGCGCTCACCCAAGTCAGCCAGCAAGGCATTCCAGAGTTCGGGAATATTATCGAGTGAATAGTCCTGGGGAGGTGATGCAGGCAGAGGAAGTTCAGGAGTCAGACGTGCAGTAGAGGGTGCAGGCTTCGTGGGCGGAGGCGTCAGGCGAGCCGTGGAATTCATAGGAGTACCACGACTGGCCCCTTTGGCCATACCTTCCAAACGCCTGGCCACATCCGCCAATGGCAACATCTCCGCGAGTCGGCATAAGCGAATCACTGCCAACTCCAGCAACACATGTGATTGCCCCGTCGAGCGGAACTTCACCTTGGTAGCAATGAGCACATCCAATCCGGCCATCAGTGCTTCAGGCTTCCAACTTTTCAGGGACGCTGTCAATGACGTCAGATCGGACTCACACAATTCCTTTACAAGCGGCGAATCACCCACAGTAGCCTTGAGAAGGAGCTGACGCCAGAGGTCGATCCATTGATCCAGCAATTCTCCCGGTTGCACGCTTTTCTTCAAGCAGTGATGCAACGCTTCGAGAGCAACGGAGACATTCCGTTCCAGCACTGGTTGAACAATTCGCAGCACTTCCTCGTCATGAGCCAATCCCAGGAGCTTCTGCACCTGGTCAAGCGTGACTTTGCCTGATGAGAATGCAAGAGCCTGATCCATGAGAGACTGACCATCTCGCATCGAACCGCCTGCTCGTCGAGCAATGAGTTCCAGAGCAGCATCTTCTGCTTCGTGCCCTTCGGCTTTTACAATCCCTGCCAGCCTGGCCTTGATACTCTCGCGGGCAATGCCACTGAGGTCAAACCGCTGGCAACGACTGAGAATGGTGATCGGTATCTTGTTTACTTCGGTGGTAGCGAAGATGAACTTTACATGGGGTGGCGGCTCTTCCAGTGTCTTCAGCAGTGCATTGAATGCTTCCTTGGAAAGCATGTGCACTTCGTCAATGATGTAGATCTTGAATCGGGAGCTTTGCGGTCGATATTGGGTATTGCCTCGCAAGTCGCGAATGTTATCGATTCCACGGTTGCTGGCACCATCGATTTCCAGCACGTCAATATCTTCGCCGATGGAAATAGCCTGGCAAGAGGAACATTCATTGCAAGGCGTAGTCGTGGGGCCTCGGACACAGTTCAACGACTTGGCCAGGATGCGGGCTGTAGAAGTTTTCCCAACTCCGCGAACCCCAGTGAACAGATAGGCGTGAGCAATTCGGTTCGCCGTGATGGCGTTCTTGAGCGCCTGGACAACCGGCTCCTGACCGATGAGGTCATCAAACTGCTGAGGACGATACCGGCGGGCCAGCACGGTATAGTTCTGCCCACCTGTAGCGGTGCTGGTCGCTGCTGCTTCGTTCTTAGCTGTGGCTTTCTTCGCCATGCGACGTACTGCCTCCCTGATAGCTGTACCTTACAGGAAGATCGACGGGGAGCAAGGAAATATGAGCTCACGGCAGTCACCATGAGCGTTCAATATGGGCAACCACCATAGAATCACTTCATCCCAGGAGGTTGATCCATGCTCCCTACCCCTCTTGCTCGCAAGGTACTCAGCAGTCAGCAACTGGTGGAGTCTTATCCACCAAAGATCATCCATCCGAATAAGAAGATCGTGTACAGCATCGCCTGTCCGCCCGGAACAGTGCATTCCGGCGAGATCACATTGTCCCGCTGGGCGGAAATGGAGTTGCCCCGGAGCATAGGCTCTCACGCTACAGAATTCGAACAGCGAGAGGATTACTTTGGCTATGAGCCTAACAATCGCCCAGGCATGGTCGAATGGTATCTCAACTTTGCCGATCAACATCTCTTTGTCGCCTACGGTAGTGGACTGTTCGCACAGGATGAAATGCAGGTAGCTGAGCATCCTGCACTTGGCTCGCTGCGCGAAGCGCTGCTGGCGTCAGATATTCCCGCGTTGACGACCGAGAACGGATCAGCCACGCCTGTGCTGGTACGAGGTGTGGAACGACGATGCAAGGTGGCGATCGATCCTAACGCAGCAATGAGCAGACCGCAGGGACTTTACGGGAATGCATTTCACCGGGCCTCCGTCGAAGCCATTACCAGTGCCACGCAGCCGATCATCCCTCCGACGATCAGCAACATTCTAGCCATCGAAGCGCCGCATGGGGGTGTAGGACAGTATCGAGCCAGTGAGATCACAAAAATACTCTCCACTGCGTACACCGGTTTCCATGCTGCAGTGCTGGAATCAGGTGCAGGATTTGAAACGCATATTCACACCGGATTCTGGGGTTGCGGAGCATATGGTGGTAATCGCGTGCTGATGGGATTGCTCCAATTGCTGGCTGCACGAATGGCGAAAGTCACACGTCTCATCTTCCACACTGGCAACGCCGTTGGCACTGCCGACTTCCAGCAGTCGCGTGATCTTGCCGAGGAATTCAGTGAGAAGCATGCGGACAGTGTGGCGAACCTGATTCAAGCCATTAAAGCCCGGGGTTTTGCCTGGGGAGTGAGCGACGGGAACTAGGCCACCGCCATCAGTATGATATTGTTATGATCCGCGCCAATACGATGCTCCATGCCCTGGACTTCAATGCTGACCTCGGCGAAGGCTATCCGAATGACTCAGCCCTGATGCGAATTGTTACTTCGGTCAACATCGCATGTGGTGCCCATGCCGGTAGTCGAGATACCATGATCGAAACTGTGCGTCTTGCCAGGCAACATGGTGTGCGGCTCGGTGCTCATCCAGGCTACCCTGATCGTGCCAATTTCGGACGAAATGAAAAGATTATCTCTGCTTCGGAGTTGTACGTCGAATTGCAAAAACAGGTGCTGGCACTTGAAGAGATAACCCAGTCATTCAACGTCCAACTGCGTTACATCAAACCTCATGGGGCAATGTATCACCAGTGTGCCCGCGACGCGACTTTGGCAATGCCACTGGTCGAACTTGCGAAGCAACTGAACCTGGCCATCATGGGCCAGCCAGATACCGTACTTGAAACAGCGACGCAAGCCGCAGGTTTACAGTATATTCGAGAAGGATTTGCTGATCGTCGCTATCAACCTGACGGCACGCTCACACCTCGCTCAAATCCTGCCGCCATGCTTCGTGACCCTATCTTGGCAGCGAAACAAGTCCGTTGGTTGATCGACACACAAGGCGTGGAATCGATTTGTGTACATGGAGATGAGCCGGATGCTGTGCAATTTCTGCAGCAACTGCAGGCACAACTCGCGGGAGAAAAGGCATGAGCTTGCGAGTCAAACGTGCCGGCACCTGCAGTCTGCTTGTGGATGCGGGTCGACCTCATTCGTTACATCTGGGCCTGCCTTACAGTGGGCCGGCCGATGTCACCAGTTGGCAACTGGGCAACGCTCTTGTGGGAAACATGCAGCCCGAGGAGATGACTGCACTTGAAGTCTCACTTCTGGGTCCGGTGCTGGAAGCCACAGATTCGCATGAAGTAGTCGTCTTTGGAACACCGTTTGAATTGAAGCTACAGCGAGCCAACCTTGATCGCGTCTCATTGCAGACTGGCCACACTTTCCACATGGAGGCCGGAGATACCTTGCACATCAATGGTTTGCTGGGCAACCATGGCATGAGGGCCTATGTCTGCGTAAAAGGTGGATTCCAGACACCATTGATCATGGAAAGCACCTCTGCTCTCGAACCATTGAAGAATAACACTCCGCTGGAGGCGTTGCCTTCCCCAGCACGACGATCCCGCTGGGTGAAACTCGATCCGTGGCCCGATGCACCTCCACTGCATTCCATTCGGATGCTGCCAGGCACGCACTTGACGAAAGTGCTACGAACCCAACTGCAGAAGGCCAGGTTTGAAGTGAAATCGGAGAGTAACCGTATGGGGCTACGGCTGACTTCAAATATCGAACTCAACAGTGATGTAGCAGAACTGGTTTCTGCCCCGGTGACACCTGGTACTTTGCAATTGCCTGCCGGTGGTCAGCCACTTCTCCTGGGCGTCGAGGCACAAACCATCGGTGGCTATCCACGTCTGGGGCATGTGATTACTCCTGATCTTGATCAAATTGGCCAGCTGCGACCGGGTGCCACACTGCGTTTCCAGCTGATAGAACTGGAACAGGCACAGCAGTTGGGAGAAAGCCGCAGCCAATGGCTAGCCCACTGGCTGCAGCGAATCCACCTGGCACCTTAAGGACGTTGCATGTCACGCTACCTCTCCACGATACTTGCTATCTTGCTCCTGGTTGCACCCCTCACCGCTCAAGCCGAGCGCTATGAGCTGGGCCGACGACTGCGTTACTTCGAAGATGCCTGGGAACAATGCAAGGACGAGAAACTGCGAACCGAGGCGGCAACGTACATGAACACGGCGGTGATGTCGTTTTTCAGCTTCAAGCTCAACGAAGCTGGGAGAGCACTTGATCAGGGTTATCTGGTGCTGACGAAGGCTGGCGAGCGAACGCAACGAACCAAGATGCTGAGTCTGTGGATCAAGCCTTCGACGCGTTGGTTGGATCTGAGTGCTATGCAGTTACCCAAGATCAAGGTTGAGCATTTCTATGATTTAAAAGCCGACAAGCTGGCATCTATTGAGTTTCTTTATGCTTGGCGACACCTTTCGGGACTGACAGTGACCAACTCTTTCCAGGAGTTTGGCACCCTACAGCTTCCGGGAGAACGTGAGATTGGTGTACTCAGCGAGGCCGGAGACTATCTCTTCCACTGCCGATGGAAATCGAAGGGTCTGGATAGCGATCACAACCACTTTGTCTTGTCTTTGAGCAAAGACCGCGACAAACGCCTCGCTGCCTTGCAAGCCAAAGTCAATGAGTGGAAGACACCCTACGCCAATGCAGATGAAGTAACCGTCGCTCTCAACATCAAGGTGCTCCAGCGTCTCGCGAACGGCGAAATACTTGAGACTGACTATCCAGCTGACAGACTGCTAGGTGAGTGCGAAGCGGTGGTCAAAGCCATCGAAGCGAAGTCCAGCTACTACTCTTCCGCTCGCCCTGGGCAGTACTGGATCGGAGTCCGTACCGCATCCAAAGGCACGGTGCCGCTGCGGGTTCAGACAGTCAAGGTGGAGTCAGGCAAAAAGGTACCGCTGGTGTTGGCCCTCCACGGCGCCGGTGGTAGCGAGAATCTCTTCTTCGATGGCTATGGTAACGGCAAAATAGCCAAACTGGCTGCGCAGCGAGGCTGGATGGTCGCTGCCCCGCGGAGTGGATTCAGCAAAGCCGGTCATGCTGAAACCATCGACGAACTGCTGAAGATTTACCCGGAGATCGATACCAAGCGCATCTTTACAATAGGCCATTCCATGGGTGCTGGTGAAGCTCTGCGGGAAGCCTGCACGACTCCAGGACGTTTTGCAGCGGTGGCAGCGCTCGGCGGTGGTGGCTCGCCACGACCAGCGAAGGATCAGGTAGAAGCCTTTAAGGCTCTACCCTTCTATGTCGGTGTCGGCGAGATGGACTTTGCCAGGGGGCAAGCTGAGACGCTGGCGAAGAATTTGAAGAAGCTCGTGGTATCTCAGGTCACGTATAAGCAGTATGCAGGGATCGAGCACATGATCATCGTGCAGGAGGCACTGCCGGAAGTGTTTCGATTCTTTGATGAAGTCGATCGTAAGCCCCTGGGAAACAAGCCATGAATGCATCACTCCTGATTGCCCTGATGCTGCTGGGCACCCTGCCTGATAGTCCGATCGAAGCCAAGCTGCTCCGGGTCACAACGCTGTGGAACAAGAGTCCACACGCAGCCTTTACCGATCTGATCTTTTGGAAGGATCGCTTCGTGTGCGTCTTTCGATCCGGCCAAAAACATGTCTCCCCGGACGGCTCTGTAGTCGTATTGACCTCGTCGGACGGCGTGAGTTTCACTCAAGTTGCCATCATTAGATCAACTCATGCAGATCTCCGGGACCCCAAGCTCACCATAGGCCATCGGGGAGAACTGATACTTTTTGCTGCTGGTGCCATGCACGACAAGACTGGCCCAACTCATCGTAACTACTGCTGGACCAGTGAGGATGGCATCACCTGGTCAAATCCTGTCGAAATAGGAGAGCCCGATAGCTGGTTGTGGAGGGTAACATCCCATGCCACTGGACTCTATGGCTGGGGATATGGCACCAGCAAGGAACGCTTTATCAGGCTGTATCGCAATGAAAAGCAAGGTGCGGCGTTCAGCCCCATCACGCCTCAACTGCTTCAGGAAAAAGGCTACCCTAATGAATCAGCCATGGTGATGGAAGGTAATCATGCATGGTGTCTGCTGCGCCGAGATGGTAAGTCTCCCCATAATACAGCGTTGTTCGGCAGTTCCCTGTCCCCCTTTGCTGAGTGGACCTGGAAAGACCTCGGGGTTCAGATTGGTGGCCCATCCATGCTGCGTCTCCCCGGCGGGCAGTTCCTGGCAACGGTCAGGCTTTACTCGCCCAAAGTGCGAACGGCACTCTGTCTACTCGATCCGGCGAAGCCGGAACTGCGTGAACTGCTCACCCTCCCCTCCGGTGGCGATTGCAGCTATGCCGGCATGGTCTGGCATCAGCAGAAGTTGTGGATCAGCTACTATTCCTCGCACGAAGGAAAGTCAGCTATCTATTTAGCTGAAGTGGAAGTAAAACAAGAGTAACAAGCAGATAGAAGTGCGTAACCTCGATTGTGCGTCCCCTTATCACTTTTGGGACGAATAAGATGTAAAAGGGCTGCAATCCCGATTGGCAATTCAAGGAGAGAGACAACAAATGCACAGGATGATCTGTTGGCTCATACTTATGATCCCTGCACTGGCCCACGCCGGTGAAGGGCAGTTCGTTCATAACGGCATTACGCTTAAATACACCGACACAGGAAACGCTCAGGGTGAGCCCGTCATTCTTGTTCATGGATTTGCCGTCAATCGTGGACTGCAGTGGACGATGCCTGGCATCACCAGGTTCATCTCTTCCCAGTATCGGGTGATCCTCTTTGATAACCGGGGCCATGGCACCAGCACCAGACCCAAGGCTCCTGACCAGTATGGCATGGAGATGGTACACGATATCAAGCGGCTCATGGACCATCTCCATATCCAGAAGGCCCACATGGTGGGCTATTCGATGGGAGCATTCCTCACTCACAAATTTGCAGCTACCTACCCTGATCGTGTGAAGTCGATCGTTCTCGGCGGTGCTGGCTGGCTGCGTGAGGGGCCAGCTACGGAAGCCATGGACCAGATCAGTGAGTCGCTGCGTACAAAGAAAAGCCTGGAACCGCTCTTCCGCGCACTGCATCCGCCTGACGCCAAACCGTTCACGAAGGAAGCAGCAGAGACAGCAAGCAAGATGGCACTACTGATCAATGATGCAGACGCGCTGGCTGGTGTCGCTGCCGGGATGAAACAATTCACTTTGACTGAAGATGAAGTAAAGAATCTGAAAGTCCCAACGCTTTGCATTGTCGGGCAACGCGATCCACTTATTGAGTCAGTCAAGCTGATGGAAGGTCAGCGGGCGCAGCTAAGGACAATGTACATCCCCCGTGCCGACCACATGAACTGTTTTGAACTACCTGTCTTCCGTGAGGCTGTGCTTAGCTTCCTGAAGGAGCAGCCGTGAGCCAACGATATGATGTGATAATCGTCGGAGCAGGACATAATGGGCTGACCGCAGCAGCTTACCTTGCCAAGGCAGGCCGCAAGGTACTGGTACTGGAACGCCGCCCCTTCGTCGGTGGCTGCTGCGTCACTGAAGAGATTTGGCCGGGTTGCAAAGTCTCAACTGCCAGTTATGTCAACAGCCTGCTGCGGCCGCAGATCATAGCAGAACTGGAACTCAAGAAGCATGGCTTCTCCATGCTGCCGCGCAACCCATCATCCTTCTCACCCTTTCCCGACGGTCAATCTCTCATGATGGGGCCTGATGCAGCATTGAATCATCGGGAGATCAGCAAATTCAGCAGGAAAGACGCTGATGCCCTACCCCACTACGAAGCAATGTTGATGCGGGCAGCAGACTTCCTCGAGCCGACGCTGGATGAGATACCACCTGATCCCTGGTCGTACAAGCTGAAGGACCTCTGGCACCTAGGCAAACTGGGGATGCGGCTGGCAGGCCTGGGAAAAGCCAGTCAGGATGTCATCGAGATTCTAACCGGCGCGGCACAACCGATTCTGGACCGCTGGTTTGAATCAGAACAAGTGAAGGTCACGCTTGCAACCGATGCGGTTATCGGAGCTGCTGCGACGCCATCGATGCCCGGCACTGCCTACGTCCTCTTCCACCATGTGATGGGGGAATGCGACGGGGCTCGTGGTGTGTGGGGATACGTCCGCGGTGGAATGGGGGGCATCAGCAATGCACTGGCAAGCTCCGCTCAAAGTTACGGAGCCACCATTCAGTGCAATGCTCCGGTGGCACAGCTCATCATTCGTGATAGTGAAGCTCGCGGCGTGACACTGGCTAACGGCGATCAGATTCTGGCAGACAAAGTGCTCTCTTGTGTCGATGCCCACGTCACTTTCCTCAAGTTGACACCGCCGGGCAACCTGCCCGACGAGTTCCTGAGCAAGATCAAGCAACTCGATTACACCAGCATGACTGTGAAGATCAACGTGAAGCTGAGCAGCCCGCCCGACTTCACTGCCCTGCCTTCGCAAGGCAAGATCGGGCCCCAGCACCACGGCACTATGCACATTTGTCCCACAATGGAGACTATCGAGAGAGGTTATGCCGAAGCCAAGCTGGGCAAGCCTGCCAGTACTCCTATGATCGAATGCACCCTGCCCACTGCTCTCGATGATACTCTCGCGCCACCTGGCATCCACCTCATGGGCATGTTCGTCCAGTATGCCCCCTACCAATTGAAAGAGGGTAGCTGGGACAAGGCAAACAAGGATGCCTTCGCCCAACGCTGCTTTGCGGTCATGGATGAGTATGCCCCCGGCTTCAGCAGCAGTGTTCTCGAGTATCAAGTGCTCACGCCTGTTGATCTGGAACAGATCTATGGCCTGACGGGCGGCAACATCATGCAGGGAACGATGAACCTGAACAGCCTGTATGTGATGCGGCCCCTACCAGGCTGGGCCCAGTATAAGACGCCGATTGATGGCCTCTATCTGTGCGGAGCAGCAGCCCATCCCGGCGGCGGCGTCATGGGCGCCGCTGGCCGCAATGCGGCCAGAGCGGTACTACGAGGCATGTAGACGAGAAGAAGTTTAGGAATCACTGTCGATAGTAATTCACGTCATCGTGTTATCCGGCTATGATAGTCCTGACAAGATTATCGGAGTGGGCAACGATGACGCGGGTTGCTGTCGTATTGAGTGGAGCGGGTTTCTACGATGGAAGCGAAATCTACGAGACTGTCCTTACGCTCATTGCCCTGGATAAGGCTGGGGTACAGGTAACCTGCCTTGCTCCAGACAAGAACTTCACCGTGGTCAACCACCTCAAGGGTGAGCCGACCGATCAGGAACGCAATGTTCTGGTGGAGTCAGCTCGCATCGTCCGGGGCAAAGTGAGTGATCTGGCGGCAGCTGAGCCGAACGACTTCGATGCTGTTATTCTGCCAGGCGGATACGGGGCAGCCAAGAACCTCTGTAACTATGCAGCCAAGGGCGCTGCGTGCGAGGTGGATCCCCTGCTGCGGAAATTTCTGACGGGCATGAACCGGGCAGGCAAGCCCATCGGAGCCATCTGCATCGCACCGATCATTCTCGCCAAGGCCCTGGGCATGAATGGCTCGCCACGGCTTACCATCGGCACCGATCCTGATACGGCCAATCACATTGAAAGCTTCGGTGCGGAACATATCAGTTGCCCTGTCGATGATGTGGTGATTGATGCAGAGCAGAAGATCGTAACAACTCCGGCCTACATGCTGGCCCATCGCATTGGCGAAGCAGCACAGGGTATTAACAAGCTGGTTCATGAAGTATTGAAACTCGCCCAGGCCAATGCCCCACGCCGGCCCGGCAATTAGTCCCACGCAGGTCGCAAGTACATGACAACCAAGCCTGAATTGCTGGCACCTGCAGGTGACTGGGAATGCGTCAAGGCTGCAGTAGCCAATGGGGCGGATGCAGTCTACTTCGGTCTCACATCGTTTAATGCCCGTCATCGTGCCCATAATTTTGAGCCAGACGAACTGCCACGCCTGATGGAGTATCTTCACACACGTGGCGTCAAAGGTTATGTCACCTTTAACATTCTCATCTTCACGCAGGAGATGGAAAAAGCTCTACAACTGCTCAGCAAAGCCAGAGCAGCCGGGGTGGATGCAGTCATTGTTCAGGATCTGGGGCTGGCCTATGCAATCCGGCAACTGATTCCTGGCCTGGTGGTGCATGGCTCCACCCAGATGACATTAACTGAGCCGCTGGCGGTCAACCTCGTCAAGCAATTGGGAGTCGATCGCGTCATCCTGGCACGGGAACTCTCCGTCAGCCAGGTGGAAAAGATCCATCAGCAGACGAGCATGCCGCTTGAAGTCTTTGTACACGGGGCTCTCTGCGTGGCGTACAGCGGGCAATGCCTTACCTCCGAGGCGCTCGGCGGTCGCAGTGCCAACCGTGGGCAATGTGCACAGGCATGTCGTTTGCCTTATGAAATGATTGTCGACGGCCAGCCCCGTGAACTCGGTGACCGTGCCTATCTGCTCAGCCCTCAAGACCTGGCTGCATATGAGTTGGTAGAGTCGCTTGCACATGCAGGAGTTGTCAGCTTCAAAATTGAAGGGCGTCTCAAGAAAGCTGATTACGTTGCCGCCACGGTGCAAACCTATCGACGAGTCATCGACCACAAACAGCCCTTGAGCACAAAGGAGAAACTTGATCTGGAGCAGACCTTTTCAAGAGGCCTGACGCAGGGTTTCCTCGGCGGCATCAACCATCAGACGCTGGTGCCCGGCCGCTCGCCTAAAAAGCGAGGGAACCGCATCGGAACAGTGCTGAGTGTCCTTCGACATGGCGTAATAGTTGAACTCGTTGATTCCACAGTCCCGGTGGACTGGCTCGTGAAAGCAGGCGATGGTATTGTTTTTGACGAAGGCAAGCCAGAGGAAAAGGAAGCAGGTGGCCGCGTTTGGGAGGTCAAGAGACCACAACAGCAGAAGAACGAACGTGTGATCGAAATCACCATGGATAAGGGTCAGTTTGATGCCAGACGTGTATCTGCTGGAGCCTACGTCTGGAAAACCGATGATCCCGCGCTCCGCAAACGACTGGAAAAGACCTATGCCCAAGACAAACCCATCAACAGGAATGCTGTGACTGCCAAGGTCAGCGGAAAACTCGGTTCACCACTCACGCTAAAACTGACCACTGCTGCAGGACTAAGTTCGGAATGCTCCTGGCCTGGCCCGCTTGCACTGGCTACCAAGCACCCCGCTTCGCGCGAAGTACTCTGGGAACAATTATCCCGACTGCACGATACACCATTTACTCTTCAACACCTTGAAATGGATCTTGCGCCAGGCTTGATGGTTCCCAAGAGTATCTTAAATGAACTTCGCCGTCAGGCACTGGTGTTGCTGCTTCTTGAGGTGGAAGAAGCAAACAAAAAACTGGCGAAACCACAACCTCTACAATCGAACATAATCCTCGATTGGCGGCAGCAGTTACGTGCTTCAACAGAGACGCCGGAGCATCATAATTCATCGTTGGCACTGATGGTCCGTTCAGCCAGCCAACTACAGGGCCTTATCAACTTTGTGGAATCCACTCCTGAGTATCGTCCCTCGCTGGTTTATCTCGATTACGAAGATGTGCGTCAGTACCGTGATGGTATCACCCAGGCTCGTGCAGCCGGATTGACCGTGGCAGTAGCGACGTTGCGAGTAATCAAGCCCGGCGAAGAAAGCTGGCTCCGACTCATTGCAAGCTATCAACCCGATAGCATACTTGTTCGCAGTCTCAGCAGCCTGGCTTTCTATCGACAACATACACCACATATGCCACTAGTAGGTGACTTTTCCCTCAATGTGGTAAACGACGTGACAGCCCATTGGATGATGCAACAGGGTCTAAAACGTCTGACACCCGGCTTCGATCTCAACTGGGAACAGTTGCAGGAACTCGTCAGGCAATCACACGCTCCGTTCTTCGAAGTGGTGGTGCATTACCACATGCCCATGTTCCATAATGAGCACTGTGTCTTTGCTGCTCTACTCTCACAAGGCAAAGACTGGCGTGACTGTGGTCGCCCCTGTGATCGGCACAAGGTTGAACTCAAGGATCGATCCGGAGCACTGTTCCCGGTGTTAGCCGATGCGGGCTGCCGGAACACGGTATACAACGCATTGCCACAATCTGCTGCTGAGTACCTGCCCGCCATGCAAAAACAGGGGCTGACTCATTTCCGCCTGGAGCTCTTGCGGGAAGACCCAGCAGCAATTGGTACATTGCTTGAAACCTACTGGCGCATACTGCGTGGTCAGGATGATGGCCGGACGACGTGGAAAAAGCTGCAAGCCCAGCAGCAATTGGGTGTGACCCGCGGCACTCTGCAATTGGTGTAATACGGTTACACATTAATTCTGCTGCAATCCCTAGCATGGCTCGCGTGAATGCACACAAGCAATGACGCAAGTCATCATGCCACTTGATCGGTTTCAGCTTCTACCAGTTACTTCAAACGCAGTAACACGGTTGAACCACCCTGCACTGTGTCGCCGACCTTCACTTTAAGATCAAATGCTGTGTCACTCGGCAAATAGAGTTCAGTGCGGGATCCCAATTTGATCATGCCGAAGGCTTCCCCTGCTGCAAGTGTTTGTCCAGGCTTCAACTCGCACACAATTCTCCGGGCGAGCGCTCCTGAAATCTGCGTCACTCGCATAGGCATGCCATTCAACTGATGCTCCATGTCGATCCACATCTGTTCATTCACCCGAGCAGAAATGGCCTTCATGGCATTGAGCATCTTACCAGGATAATATCGCAATCGTGTAATCCTACATGCACAAGGGGTGCGGTTGATATGTACATTGAAGACTGAAAGAAAGATACCAACTCGGAATGCCCTCCCGTTCGGAAACCCCTCTGCATTGACTTCAGCTAATTCCACAATCGTGCCGTCTGCCGGACTTACCATCACCTGAGCATCGTCCGGTATCACGCGAGTCGGGTTGCGGAAGAACCAGATGATTTCGAGCCAGAAGAGCAGGTTGGCGATACCAACCAGCCAGATGATCCAAGGCGGCACGCTCAGCCAGGCTAACCAGCCGGTGATCATCCCAATGACAAGACTTATTAGTGAAAACGTGACCAGTTCCGCCAAGCCCCACGAGGCAAAAGGCAATCGGCGTCTCCAGACGAACTGATTGCCTTCTTCTGGAAAGTGGTAACCGCAAACTGTACTGAAGTATTTAAGGTCACGTTCGTCTATAACATCGGTGTGGCAATTGCGTCCCATGCCAGAACAAGCAGTACATTCTCCCTGGCGTCGCGCTAACTGCTGCATCACATATTGAGGGAAAAAGGTCCGCAAAATCCACCGACGGAATCGGCCCCATGCCAATTCCACAGACATACCCCATCCGCCACCGGGTTGGACGCTGGTGATGGGTACTTCTTTGCCAAAGCCGGGGTAGGTGTCGTCGTGAGGCATGGATTAACGGCCGGGTGGCTTGCTGCCTGGCCCGGGCTTGTTTGTTTGAGTATTGGGTGGGGGCTTGCGTGGTTGCAGGAGACGATTGCGTATACTGCTGACGTCTGGTCTGGGCGAAGCTGCTTCCGTCAGTGCCTGTAGAGATGCAGGAGGCAAACGTACAGGCTCGGGACGGCCTTCCTCATCTTCCTGTTCTTGTTCTTCCTCTTCTTCCTGCTGCTTGCTCTTGGTTGCCATCGATTTCTTCACACCACCGATTAGTTCACCGAAGGTTTGGTAGAGCGCCTCATCCTCGACGGGTCGGTTAAAGAAGATGATCCTGAGCTCGTCCCAAGGTACAAGAAAAATGCGTTCGCCTTCATCAGTGCCTCCCAGTCGCCCACGCAACAGGATCGAGTCATCACCGAACTGTAGAAATCGCTGAATATAGACATCAATACCTGTGGACAACGATAGAACCACCAAGTCATGCATTTTCTCTGGGATCTTATTAAAGAGGGCTAGCCAGTTCTCACGCGTCATGGGTCACTCTTTCAGTCGCTACGATTCATTCATTATATAGATACTATCCTACTACAGAGTCTGTCAAACCGGGATGGAAACTCCACGTTCGGCAATGGTGGCAGCTTCCGCCCGAACAGCGTTTAGAACCTGTTGCAAGGCAGACAGGTTGTTTTCCTCGCCATGTACTAAGACCACGTGTGCACCGGCTTCCACCTGTGGCTGTAACAGTTCCAGCAGCTCGGCTTGATCGGCATGCCCGGAAAAGCCTCGCAACACCACCACCTCGGCCCACTTGTTCCAGTCTCGTCCCGAAATACGGATCGTGGGGCTCGGCTCCAGCAACCTGGCACCCAAAGAGCCCGGGGCCTGGAAACTGACAAGGATCACGGTGCAGCGTGGATCATCTATGGAGTTCTTAATGTGGTGAATAATGCGGCCACCTTCCCCCATACCACTGGACGCAATGATAATGGAAGGCGTACTGTCATACATCACATCTTTGCTTTCTTCCGTGCTGGTCACGTAGTGGACATATGGTGCATGCAGAAAGCCTGCTCTCTTTCTGATAGTCTCTCGTACGGAAGGTGCCAGCAGATTGGTATGTTGCTGCATGACAGCCAGTACCTGGTGGGCCAGCGGACTATCGACATAGATGGGTGTTTCTTCAATCCTCCCTGCTTCGATCAGCTGCATCAGGGTATAGATCACCAGCTGTACACGACCCAGGCTGAATGCTGGTATCAGCACCTTGCCACCACGCTCAATCGTTGAGGTGACATGATGACAAAGCTTGGCCTGCATCTCTGCAAATGTTTCATGAAACATCCCGCCATACGTCGCTTCACTGATGATCAGATCACTGGGAAGCAGCGGCGAAACCGGACAAAGTAGCGGTATCGAGGAACGACCAAGGTCACCGGTATAGGTCAAGCGACGGCTACTGTTGCCCTGGCTCATTGTCAGATGTGCTGAAGCAGAACCAAGAATATGACCAGCATCCCGCAATTCCATCTCGACATCTGGACCTATTCGCGTTCGCCGTCCAAAGCTGACTGGCTCAATCATTTCGATGGTCTGATCGATATCACCTTCGTCATACAATGACGGCAACCAGGGATCGCCTTTTTCACGACGATTGTTGTAGTAACTGGTTTCCAGATTCTGAATATGGCAGGCATCCATCAACATGGGACGAAGCAGGTCGCGCGTTGCAGAGGTGGTGTAGATGGGACCTCGAAAGCCTTGCTTTACCAGTGACGGCAGGTTGCCACAGTGATCCAGATGTGCATGAGTAAGGACAATGGCATCCAGCTGGTGCGGCTTGAAGGGAAAGCTTCGATTGCGCTCCTGAGCACCTTTCTCGAGAATCAGTCCACAGTCGAGGAGAATCTTCTGTCTCTCACTCTGGAGCAAATGCATGGAGCCGGTAACGTAACGGGCAGCCCCCCAGATTGTGACATGGGGCTGAACAGGGGAATCATCGTTCATGATGAGATGATATAGAGTACTGCATAGGATGATTGGAGGAGTTGTTCGTCTCGCCAAAGAGTAGCAAGCATATCATGCCTCCTTCCATCGCATCGCGCACTGAACTGCTGGCCCGGAATCCATTCCGTCACATTGCGGAAAAGGCACGCTTTCTGGAGAATCCCATCAATCTCGGAATGGGCCAGCCCGATTTTGACGTGCCCGAGGAACTGACGGCGATTGCCATCGATGCAATGCGTAGTGGCCACAATGGATACAGCTCTGCAGCTGGTCATCCAGCCTTGCGTGAAATCATCAAAACTACTCTGGATGTAAATGCTAGACACCCTGAAAATGATGTGGTTGTGACGTGTGGCACGCTCGGCGCACTGACACTGGCAATGCAAGCCATCATTAATCCAGGCGATGAAGTCATTCTGTTCGATCCCTACTTCCTCGCCTATCCGCATCTCGTACATCTGGTTAGTGGTACTTCACGATTCCTTTCCACCTATCCACTGTTCCAGCCTGATCCGGACCTCGTGCTGGCAAATATCACACCTCGCACCAAGGCGATCATGCTCTGTAGCCCGAGTAATCCTACTGGTGTCGTCACTAGCAGGGATCGTGTCCAGGCTCTGGCAGAACTGGCGGACAGGCTTGGAATCTGGCTTATCAGTGATGAGATCTATTCCACGTTTCTATACGAAGGCAGTTTCAGCAGTCCGATACGATTCGGTGAAAACGTCATCGTTTGCAGCAGTTTCAGCAAGACCCACGGCATGACTGGCTGGCGTCTTGGCTATGCCTATGGCCCCAAAGATGTGATCGAGGCAATGATGACACTCCAGCAGGCTACCTTTGTTTGCGCACCTACCATGGCTCAGCATGCCGGGGTTGCTGCCTGGAATTATCCCATGAACAGGTATGTGGATGCTTATCGCCACAAACGCGATTGGCTGCTGAATCATCTCGACCCTCGTTACCATGTAGTGAAGCCCGAAGGAGCCTTCTACCTTTTCCCTCAGGCACCGCGAGGTACAGGAACTGAATGGGCCGAGCAGGCACTGGCTCACAAGCTTATCTTCATGCCGGGGCAGGTATTCAGCCAGCAGGATACCCACTTCCGCCTCAGCTACGCTGCCAGTGATGAATCGCTGGCCAGGGCTGCTGAAGTTCTGAATCGCATGCTCTAGCTTCTTGTATCTCGCCGTCCTTCGGTGTATGCTGCAACTCTCACCCCAGGAATCCTCTCATGCATCGCCGTCACTTTCTGAAAACAGCAACTACCACAGCACTGGCCGCCAGTTTGCCGACATTCGTTGGTGCCAGTAACAAATCCGGCACGAAAAACCACATCTTCAAAGTGGGTGACCGCAGTTACGAGTGCATTCATGATCCGTACACCCTGCCCACCTCCCATCAATGGCAAACCAGCCACGGAATGTGTTTCGATCTCGCAGGGAATGCATACATCATCATGCAGGGGCATGGCGGCACGCCGGCTCAGGATACCATTCATGTCTTTGATGCCGCTAACAAGTACGTTCGGTCGTTTGGCAAGGAGTATCACCCCGGTGGTCACGGCATTGATGTCCGCAAGGAAGGAGATGAAGAATTCCTCTATATCAGCGATGTCCACAACAATCAGGTGGTAAAGACCAACCTGAAGGGTGAACCTGTCTGGAAACTGAGCCTGCCCACAGAACCCAAGGTCTACAAGAACAACAAAGGCTACAAGCCCACCAATGTCGCCTTTCATTCTGATGGCAGCTTTTACATCGGTGATGGCTATGGCTCAAGTTACATCCATCACTATTCCAAAGACGCCAAGTGGGTGAAAACTATTGGAGGAAAAGGATCTGATCTTAACAAGCTCAACACTCCTCATGGCCTCTGGTTCGATTCTCGCCCCGGCCGACAGGGGTTACTGGCGATTGCTGATCGTGGCAACAACCGCATTGTCTACACTTCTGCCAGTGGTGAGACTATTGGGGTGGTTCCTGGTGTAGCTCTTCCCTGCAATATCGATTTCCATGGCGACCTGGCAGTCATTCCGGAACTGAGCAGTCGCGTGACGTTGCTGGGCAAAAATAACGAAGTGCTCTTCCGTTTTGGTGACGATGCCGCCTGGATCGCAAGGGTAGGAAAGGATAAACTCCGCAACGATCCCAAGACCTGGGAAGCTGGCAAATTCGTTCATCCTCACGACGCCTGCTTCGATTTCCAGGGCAACATCTACGTGGTAGAGTGGGTTCAGACAGGTCGCATCACCAAGCTCAAACTTCTATGACCCCATTCACCAATTGCTGGTTTACTCCCACGGAAAAGGACCTCGCGGAAGTTGATATCGATCAACTCCGCGATAATCTGGCGTTGTCGTTCGACGATCGGCTGAGGCGTCATGAAGGAGCACGATGCCTGGTGAGTGAACTACGCAACGCAGGAAAACAACTGTATGGATTCGATCCTCCAACAATTACACAAGCTGCAGATTGATGTTTCCTGACAGCTACTTCTTATCCAAAGTCATCGCATCAAAGAGTCGTCCTTCCACATCGAATGCCTTGAAGTTTAACCTGCCTGCATTAACTGTCAGATAACAGTAGTGATAGCACGAGCGATGTTCCGCTTTGAACCAGTGGGGCGTAGGCACGAAGTCTTCCAGTCGGCCACCACCACCACCACTGGTTACATAGATCGTGCCATTCTGGTGATCCACCTTGCGTGCCTTGATCGGCCAACTTCGTTCATACACATGTACATGGCCATTGAAGACCATGTCAACTCGGTGCTTTTCATAGAGTGCGATGAAATGCTGCTGCACACGCGGTTCGCCGTTGCCATTGCTGCCATACCAGGAATAGCCGAAGTCGTCGTCGTCCGAGGAATATGCAGGGTGATGATGAAATACAAACTTCCAGGTCGCCTTCGACCTGGCGAGAGCCTGATCGAGCCACTGGTATTGCTCACCCGTGGGCGAAAGGTCGCGGATGCTGTTGCTGTCGATGGCGAAGAAGTCAGCGTTGCCATAGCTGAACTGGTAGTAATACTTCGGCTCTGGCATGCTGAAATAACGGTAATAGTGGTCATTGTTTTTCTCGTGGTTGCCGATCGTCGGCAGCACCGCAACCCTGCGAAATAGCATGTCTGAAGGGCGAAACAGGTCATCAGTCCATTGTTCTTTTTTCTCGCCATCATCCACCACATCACCACAGTGCATCACAAAGTGAGGCCGACGTTCCCACATTTGCCTGGCAATGCGACCAGTAATCTCCGGGTTACGCTGGGTATCGCCCACAACAGTGAATGACCAGGGTTCGTCAGCTTTCACCGCTGTCATAAAGGTTAAATAATCGCTTTGCAGAACTGCACCAGACTCAGTGACGGTAGTTACCCGGTAAATGTACTTGCTGCTGGGTTTGAGGTCTGTCAGTTTGACCTGATGCATCTGCTTGTTTGCTTTTACTTCCTGACGCTTGCTGAGCTTTGGCGGAATGGGTTTCTTTTTATCATTGAATAAAACGATGCCCGGCTCGCTGTACTCGACAACAGAACTGCTTGGCTCACTGGTCTCCCACATCAGGATGATGCTGGTTTGTGTCGGGTATTGCAGATAAGGCTCGATGACAAAGCGCAGACCAGCCTCGGTACTTGTTGTCTTACTTCTGGGCTCTTCGGGCCGGGCTTGCGATTCATTCCTTTGCCAGAAGAGCACAACACTTACAAGAATCATCCCCAGGACCATGGCAAGCAAACGCGGTCCGGCCTTCCACACTGCTTCCCTGCTCCTTCTCATGACAACTCCAGATTGCGTTTCCCATTCAGTCTATCACCCGTTAGCATGGCATGACTCGCCCTGGAAGTCCACTGAAGATTGGATGAATGAGAATGTCAACCACGACTGCAACTCCGGAAGCCATTATCGTAGCGGAAAAGCCTCAGCAACGGATGATGTCGATTGACGCACTACGTGGCTTTGACATGTTCTGGATTGTCGGCGGCGAGGGTATGGTGCAGGCCTGGCTGAAATACAGCCAATTGCGATCCGGCTTTCTGGAGAAAGACACCAACAGTTGGCAGATGAAATTCCATCAGCAACTGGAACATGTCGATTGGGCAGGCTTCCGATTCTATGATCTTATCTTTCCCCTCTTTCTCTTCATCATCGGCGTAGTCATACCAATTTCACTAGGCAAGATGAAGACAGCTGGTGCCAGTCATGCTGATATATTGTGGCGGATCGGAAGACGAGTAACTCTCATCCTGCTGATCGGCCTTGTTTATAACAATTTTCTCTCGTTCCAGTGGGGCGAATTACGTTATGCCGGCGTACTGCAACGACTGGGATTGGGGTATGGGTTCGCTGCGCTAGCTGTGCTATACCTGCGTCCTCGTGCCATGGTCATTCTAACGGTCTTCATTCTGTTGGGATACTACCTGCTTTTGTTGCTCACCCCTGTCCCAGGCAGCGTGGCTGGGGATATCACCAAGGAACATAATCTATGTGGCTATGTCGATACGCTCATCCTCAAGAACGCCCTCGGCGGGAAGATCTTCAAGGAGTACTACGGCTACGGTGACAATGAAGGTGTTCTCTCAACGATCCCAGCATTCGCAACAGCACTGATTGGCGCCTTGGCAGGCTTGTGGCT
Organism: Gemmatales bacterium; assembly: GCA_046350055.1. GTDB lineage: Bacteria > Planctomycetota > Planctomycetia > Gemmatales > HRBIN36 > JAEUIE01. The sequence continues at coordinate 4,728,305 of JAXMBC010000001.1, forward strand.
TATGAGCCAGAACAGCAATCGTACGAAGTTTCTTGGTTTAATGTGGTCAGGGCTGGTGCTGCTGGCCTTTGGTGCAGCCTGGTCGGGGTTCTTCATGGAAATGAACAACCTCCACAATCGACTCCCTGTGTTTCCCATCATTAAAAACTTATGGACCAGTAGTTTCGTTCTCTGGGCAGGTGGTTGGAGCGTATTGCTTCTGGCATTGTTCTTCGGTGTGATTGATTGTCTGGGATGGCGAAGGTGGTCGTTTCCATTTGTGGTAATCGGTGCGAATGCCATCACGATTTACCTTATCGATCACTTTGTCGATCTGGATCCACTGGCGAAAAGGCTGTTTGGAGGCATCGCTCGGATAAGTGCTGAATGGCTACATCCTGTGTCACAGAACGATTCAGCAGCTTTACTTCTTGCCGCCACGATAAGCAGTGCTATTCTCCTGACAGGAGCAATGCTGATCAAATGGCTGCTTCTCTGGTTCCTATATCGACGGAAGATCTTTCTACGATTCTAATGCATGGTGAAGAATGTTTGTTCAGTCATTACTGCTGGCATACCTACTCGCTTGTCCGATCGTGCCAAAGGCGGATCAAAAGCCCAGACCAGTGCCCAAGTCCATCGCGGGCATTCGTATTGTCACGGAGATCAATGATGATTTCTATCCCGACTACTGGAAGAAGGACAAGGCAATTCAAGCGGAAGCAAGCCCATCCGATGCTAAAGAAATCGAGCGGGTGATACCAATCATCCATCAATTTGTTAAAGATTACCCACCGAAGGTGTTAAAGAACCTCAGGTCCATTTGTCTCTGTAAAGTGCTCAAGTTCTATGGCAAACCCTTCGGAGGCACTAACAGCGCTGATGCTGTGTATCTTTGCGTTCAGAGCGAGAGCCTGGGCTACACCAACAGTTTTTTACTGGCTTCCCTACACCATGAGTTCTCATCCATCCTAATGCGCAACTACGAGGAACGGTTTCCCAAAACCGCCTGGACTGCGATCAACGCGAAGGATTTCAAGTACACCGAGGATGCTGTCGGTGCGCTGGGACAGGATAATCTTCTGACACCAAGCAAAAAGACACGAGACGAGGGGTTCATCTGCAAATACTCGAAATGCAGTATGGAAGAGGACTTCAACACCATTGCTGACTACCTGTTTAGCGAAAGGAGATTGTTGCTGGCGTGGGGAAAGGCCCATCCGAAACTCAAAGCGAAGATACAATTGGCTATGAAGTTCTATCAGTCCATCGATGCGGCGATACAGTTCGGAGAACTGGAAGAACTCAACAAGCAGGTGTCCCCTTGAATCGTTTTGTTTTCTCCCTGATTGCATGTCTCGTTATTACTTCTTCACTGTGGGCCTGGAATGACAAAGGCCACATGGTCATCGCCCGTCTGGCATGGAAACAACTCACACCCGTCGAGCAAGGCAGGATAGTTGCCATCCTCAAACGCCATCCTCACTATCAGAGTTTCCTCCGCGATAAAATACCTAATGGTTTCACTGAAGATGAGTGGGTCTTCATGCGAGCTGCTACCTGGCCTGACTGGGTACGCAGCGGCTCCAAGGAAGTGACCAAGTACCACATCAGCCCGGTGCATTACATCAACTTGCCGCTCGTTTACCCGGGCTACACTGGTAACATCCCCGCACCGAATCAACAGAATGTCATTAACCAGATCGCCAACTCCAGGCTTATCGCCAGAAATGGCAATCAGGAAGACCGTGCAGTACATCTCTGCTGGCTTTTCCATCTTGTCGGCGACATCCATCAACCGCTGCATACGACGAACTTCTTTAGCTCCCGTTTCCCCAAGGGCGACCGTGGTGGCAACCTGGCCAGAGTAAAAACCAGCAAGGGGAGCATCATCCAGATGCATTCTTTCTGGGACAACCTTCTCGGCAAAGGCACCAGCGTTTCGGATATTGGCTCCTCAGTGCTGGAAATTGAAACATACTACCAGGAGAAGAAGGGGCAGATAGATGCTGAACTACAAAAGCATCGTACCTATGAGGACTGGGCTCGTGAAGGATACGAGTTTGCCAAAACCTATGCCTACCTCGATGGCAAACTCCACCCCGCTAATGAGGATGACAAAGTCAAGCACGAAGACCTTCCCGTGGTTCCTGATGACTATGGCACCAACGCTGGCAAAGTCGCCCGCTATGCAATGATCAAGGCGGGCAAGCGACTGGCCGCTGAGCTGCGTGAACTTGCGGCGGCGAAGTAATTTCGTGAGCTAAAGCTGCATACGTAACATGCTTGCCACCTCACGTGGCTCTTCGGCCTGCGTGATCGCCTGTCCCACGGCTACTCGCTGTAACCCGGCTGCAACAACCTGCTCTATATTCTCCACCGTAATCCCACCAATGGCGAACGCAGGCAATGTAGTCTCCGCAGCCACTTGTTGTACATACTCCAACCCAGCATAGTTTTTGAAGCTCTTGGTCTGACTTGGAAACGTCGGCCCGACTCCTACATAGTCAGCCCCGGCCAGGATGGCAGCACGCAACTGATCGATATTATGAGTGCTTACTCCCACCACTGCATCAGGCCCTAACAGGCTCCGGGCAGAAGCTACTTCCAGATCGTCCTGCCCCAAATGCACACCATCTGCATGTGTCAGTTTGGCAAGGTCAGGCCGATCGTTCATGATAAAGAGCAGCCCCAACTCGCGGGTGACACTTCGTACTTCCCGGGCTATCGCCAGAAGTTCGCGGTCCGACTTGTTCTTCTCTCGCAGTTGCACGATTGAGACACCACCGGCAGCAGCTTCCTGGATCGTCCATTCAATTGAGGCTGCACAACTACCCTTGGAAACAAGGAGATAGAGCTGCACCTTCGCCAGCCGATCGCGGGCCGACTGCCCCAGGAAGAGCGCTCGCTCTAACGTGTAACTCTGATAGCGCAGCTTCTCTAATTGTGCCCCTAGTGCCGCGGAGTGAATCTTGCCATATTCCTCCAACGACCTCAGCGCCTCCTGTAACCTCTGAGCATTGGCCTGCATGACAGCACTGAGCGAGTGTCGCTGATACTCACTGGCCGTGCTTAATCGTGCGCCGACATCCGATTCGGTCTCACGACTGCGCAAAAGTAATGAGGGAGGCATATATTGCCGAAGTAGTTCAGTCAATTGATGCCGAAGCATCTTGGCCTGTCGTGTCAGGAAGGAATCATTCAAGTGAAAACGAGCCAGTTCCTCCAGCACTCGTAAGGCTTCTCTGGCTCGGTTGGCGTTAGCATCCAGAATCCGTGCCAGAGAATACTGTTCGGTCGGCTGAGCAATTTGCAAAGGTTCATCCAACGACATTGGCAATGCCGCCTGCCCCGGCTTCAAGCCTGTCAGATCAGCTCCCAGCGCTATAAGCAGTTGTTCGACATCTTCTTCATGCTGAAGGAGTACCGACAACAGTTGATCCGAATGTACTTGAGGATCACCTGTTTGTTCCAGTGCCAGATGACGGGCTTCATACAGCAGCCTGGTCAGGAGCGAAGGCAACGGCGAGGGAAACTCTTCCTCCCCGCTCAATACTGGGTTGGATTCAGATCTGACAGACAGCGTCCGCAGAACGTGCTCCTGTGTGATATTCTGTTTCAACAAGAGCTGCGCAGTCACTCCTTCTTCTTCGTGAAGCAGACCAAGTAGAAGATGCACCGGCTCCAGTTCCGTGCTGCCCAGTGCAGCCTGCCAGGCTATACTTGCCTGTGCCGCCCGACGCGTGCCCATGGTCATATCGGGTAACAGCATAGTTAGCGTACCCCCAGTTGCAGCTCACTCTTCGGCTCTCGAGCCAGAAGATCACGTACTGCCTGCCGAGGCTCCTGCCCCTCATAAAGCACGCGATATACAGCTGAGCAAATGGGCATATCCAATCCCACTGCAGAACAACGTTCCTGCACACTTTTAGCGGTATACACCCCTTCAGCCACTTTGGGAGTACTGCTCATGATCTGTTGAAGAGTCTCCCCCTTTCCGAGTCGTTCGCCCAGCGCACGATTGCGGCCATGTGGGCTAATACAGGTGGTAATTAGGTCACCCAATCCCGCCAGGCCAAAAAATGTCGCCCCCTCAGCTCCGTGCCTGACGCCAAACTCAGTCATTTCGACCAGTGCTCGGGAAAGCAAAGCACTCTTGGCATTGTCACCAAAACTCAGACCATCACTAATCCCTGCTGCAATACCTATGACGTTTTTCAGTGCAGCCGCCAGTTCGACACCTATGATGTCGCTCCCGGTATAAATACGCACTGCCCCGCCATGGAAGCAGCGTTGCACACTCGCTGCCAGAGTTTTATCCGCACTGGCAGCAACCAGTCCGGTCGGCTTGCCTCGTGTTACTTCCTCTGCATGGCACGGGCCGCTCAGGACAGCAAGTGATCTGGGCCCCAGTACTTCGGCAATGATCTCTGTCGGACGAAGAAATGTCCCTACCTCGAGGCCTTTGGCCACACTCACTACAGGAGTCGTTGAGCCATGAAGGACCGGGGCGAATCGTTGTAAAGTCGAACGGAGATAAACCGTAGGAACAGCAACAAGGAGCAGATCAGCATGAGCAACTGCTTCGGACTCTACCATGGTTAATTGAATTACTTCTGGAATCTTGACACCGGGAAGCAGATGAAGATTCTCCCGCTTTTCCTGTAATAACCTTCCATTGTCAGGCAGAGCACTCCAGAGCGAAACTTGAGGAATTCCCCGCAACGATGCCAGGATGGCACACGCGGTGCCCATGGCACCATCACCCAGCACCGCAAGTTTCTCCACTTTGTCCATCTTGGAACTCATGCTACTTCCATATGTGGTAACGGGGGGAACTTTTCCTTCTATGCATAACTTACAACTCCATTGCGAACCGTGGGAGACAAGATCAAATGGTTTGATGCAAGCCTTACCCCATCACTGGTCGATGTAGAGCGTGGCGGATTCTTGCAACGTCATGCACCTTGCAAATGGGGGAGGGCTTCATGCCGGCACATCTTCGAGTTTATCCTCAAGAGTTACCTCAGAAAGTAAAAGGCCCTACCGTACACCTTACCTTGAGCGAATTGTTTCCGCTGCTTTCGCAGGCACACCGTGGCAACTACGTGTGGCTCAACGACTTCGAAGATGACGAAGTCGTCATCAGCGAAGATCTGTACGAAGTCCTTCGCAGTTTCCGTGCCTATCGCCCTTCTGCCTAAATGGATGGTCCTACACCTTGGCCAAACGGTTGTGACGCAGAAATGACAGCACCTGATGCTGTTGCAGTGCCCAGTCGAGCAATGCCAGGAAGCCGAAGCTCATCAGTGCCACGATGAGAGCAGCCCAGTTCATTTCTAGTTTCAGAAATGCGTCGAATAACCCATGGAGAAACATGGGTATCGAGCACGCTGCAATCACCAGCAGCACTTTGTCCCACCATCGTTGTGCCTGCTTGATCCTGCCACGCAACATGTAACACATGATCGCTACCGAGCCGGAAAGAATAGCATGCAAGGCTACACAGGAAATAAACCGCAGGAAATAAGCGTCTCCTCGCGCTACACCGTTATACTGGCCGCTTGCATATTCCAAGCCTTCCGCCAATCCAAATCCTACACCCGAGGAGAGGCCCCAGAGAAATGCACCATGCCAGTTGGGCTTCTTCATCTTCAGATAAAGAAACACGGGCAGAAGTTTTATCAACTCCTCGCATAAGCCCACGCTGAAAATAAAACCTGACAGTGTCTTAATAAACCCGGTTCCATCATCGAGAGCCCAATTATAGAACAGGCCGATGAGTTTGAACGGCCAGAGAATGATCAGCGATGGTCCATTCATCCAGGGGCTTTGCGAAATCATGGCTATGATCTGAATGAACTCCAGCAGTAGAATGCCAAGTGTTGCAGTGAATAAGGCGACGAGCACCAGTTGCCATGGCTTAGCAGTCGTTCGCACAGAAAGGATGATGAAGAACTGCAGAAAGAAGAATCCCGTAGCTCCCGCCACCAACCAATGCATGGACGAATCTCGAGGCAGCCAGGCACCGATAAGCTTGTGATTCGGAATGATCTCAAAAAACGACTCCATGTGCGAGGCACGTCGTCTGGAGCCACGCAGCATATTCTCTTCCGCCTCATCCTTGTCGTCATCCGACAGTTGATCCATTGTTTGCTTAAGGCGATCCATTACATCCGATTTATCATGCCCCCTGAGCAATGAAGCAATGAGTGGAATGAGAGCGAGAAGAAGAAGCCAGTGCAAGTGACGTACGTACCAGGGGATTTCTTCCGCCAGCAAGCGCTCATCCTGCGTCAGCTTGCGTGCTTTCTTCGTTTTGGGTTTCTCCAGCGTATTCGCCATGCCTGCAGCAGGAAGATCATTTAGAGGAGGCCGCTGGACTGGCTGGTGAATTGGATAACTTGCTGCTGACTCAGGATCATACAAGGTTGCAATGAATGGTGCTGTTACCCTGGCTCTACATTGCGGGCAAAGAAACACCTTGCCTGCTGCACTCTCTGGCACCTTCAGCGCTTGACTACACTGACCACAATTAAACAGGATTGGAGTCACGCTATTCTTCCAACGGTATCGGAATCACCTCATCTGGCGAAACTGGTTGCAAACGATTTCGATCCCGAGCTTCATTTTCCAAATGTTTCAGACGCTGCTCCACTTCGCGCAACTTCGCGAGCAGTGTTGGCAAAAGTTGCAACGGGTCATCTTTACGGACGAGGAATGGCACCCGGGGATAATTCAAATGACGCTGCAACGCAGCAAAGAAATAGAGTGGATCACGCCCTCGATTCGCCCGAGCAATCTTCCCTTCCTTCTCACCAAACAGGACTGGAGGCAACTCCAGGATTGATTCTCTGGCACGATGTTCGACAGCATAAACTTCCGACCGCAGGTACACGAGATCGGCAAATTCCACCTCACCAATATTCCGACGCACTACTTCCAGAAAGTCACGCCAATCGGAATCGTAGAAGCTGTCCAGCATCATGGCGTCGAGGCCCTCATCGTAACCGAGCCTGTTGCGACACAGCACCTCAAACTGATAGACAAACAATCCCTGGGGCGTGGGTGATTGACTACGATACTGAGCTTCGTACTCCAGGACTTCGAGGGCAGTATCCATGCTGAAGCGAAGGCCTTCTTCTTCAGCCTTGGATAGCACAAAGCCCTGAAATGGCGTGAAATAGTGAGGCAATCGCTGCACTGCACTACTCAGTAGCCCGGTATGCTTCAGTTCTGTTGCCATGAACTGAATAGCCATCGGCAGACGCGTGATGGCCAGGATTTCTTCATGCATCCGACTCAGGATTTCCTGGGACGGACGTCCATCCCGCTGTCTCATCCGAAAGGCATGGAAGAAGTAAGCTTGCTCGATGTATTCGTCTTGTCCCAGGACGGGAGCGAGTGTACTCATGTGGCTATTATGCCAGAAACTCACCTCGATATCATCATTGATCTGGTACCATCACCATGCTTCACTCAAGCCATAGAATCTTAGTATACATGTTGACGAGATTTCCATGAGCCAGCCTGTTCCACCACATTCGATGCTTGAACCGATCACGAATCAGTACCCCCAACGTGACTATCTGATCACCATTCGATGCCCGGAGTTCACAACAGTTTGCCCCAAGACTGGGCAGCCTGATTTTGGAACATTGACATTCAACTATGTTCCAGACAAGCTCATTGTTGAGCTCAAATCACTGAAACTCTATCTGCAAGCGTACCGCAACGTGGGCATCTTTTACGAAATGGTTGTCAATCACATCCTTGATGACTTTGTGAAAGCCATCGCTCCAAGAAAGCTTACACTCGTGGGTGAATTTACGCCACGTGGCGGAATCAGTTCCGTTCTCACAGTTGAATATGTAAAACCTTCATAAGCGAGCCTCTCATGCATCGTCGCACTTTCACAGCCAGCCTGACTTCCCTGGGATTCACCATACCTTTGCTGGCAGACGATCCTCCCAAGAAGGCACCTGCCTCTACCACACCCGTGGAAGCTCCGTTCACCCGCGATTATCCAGAACCCAAGTTCAAACCCAAGTAGGCCAAGCCACAATTGAATCGGCAAATGGTGCAGGACTTCGTCATCTATGCCCATTCTGAGTTGGACATGGTGAAGAAACTCCTCGAACGGGAACCAGCTCTGATCAATGCGACAATGGACTGGGGTGCAGGCGATTGGGAAACAGGGCTGGGTGGGGCTTCGCATATGGGTCGCAAGGATATTGTGATGTTTCTACTGGAGAAAGGCGCTCGAATCGACCTGTTCTGCGCTGCTATGATGGGACAACTGGAAGCAGTAAAGGCGTACCTGAAACTCCAGCCCAAACTCATCGATGCGAAAGGACCTCATGGCTTTTCCCTCCATTTCCATGCACAGGTGGGAGGAAAGGAAGCCGAAGCGGTACTTGAATACCTGCAATCGATCAAAAAGATCGAGCTAAAGCCAAACCCCTTCCTCAAGAAGGAAGGGGCTGCGAAAAAGTAGCAGATCATTCTCACCCGCCGACTAACGGCGAATATTACTTGTGAATACCTTGTTTGCTTGCTGGCGTCGGCGGTACCAGATCCCCGCGCCACCAACGCCCAAAACTCCTACTAGTGCAAGAGTCGTGGGCTCCGGCACAGCAGCAATGGGGCCTGCAATTGTCAGTAAACCATCCGGAAACGCTGTCAATTCGGAAAAGGTTGTTGAAACTGCAACATAATTGGTACCTGCTGTCAGGTTAATCCAAAAACTGGAACTCTCATCCAATCCAAGATCACCGTCGTCGTCCAAACCGATGAGGTTAGTCAACGGATTGAGCGGATCAAAATTGCCTTGATACAGCAACAGGAAACCATCAGTACCGTTGGTATAAAGACCAAAATGGTGAGCCCCTGATGCTTGTGCTGTAAAATTGCTCGTTTGAAAATGATAGCTTCCGGTTCCGGCTGTGAATAAGTCATCAGGACGAGTGAAGGTAGCTGTGCTGGTATCGAAACTGACAGGAATGGGAGCGACGATGTCGGTATAAAATGTTACGGATGCATTCGCCAGATTTGCTGTGCTTCCAAACAACGCCTGAGTTAACCCCAACTGATGAATTCCACCCAGATTTGCAGCCGCGTTGTTCGCTAGAAACCCTTCAGGAGGTGATCCAAAGTTTGCTGAAGCATTGGCAGGTGGGGAAAACGTGAAAGGATTTCCATCGTTTGTACCACCCTGCAGGCGATCCAATTGTCCTCCACCAAGATTGGTTACCCCTGTCAGGCTGGCCAGCAGTTCATTGGAAAAGGGAGTACCTGAAACAGCGGTCCAGTCACCATTGACATGGAATGCTCGGGCACGCCCCGTAGCTCCAGAAGTATCAATGTTGTAGTTCGATACGGTATCGGTGATAGTGCCTGGTGTGAAACTGAATGTAAACACATCAGCATAGACAGGCATGGTTCCAAGTATAAATCCACCAACACTTAGCGCTAAAGTTCTTAGCTGTCTCATTGTCAACTCCAGAAGTAAAGCTGTCTTTACCTTAATAGCTGAAAAACATCAGTCAACCTAAAACCAGGCAAAGTAGGAAAGCTATGAACTCATAACTCGGAGAATCGTGCGGAGAAATGCCTTAGCGCAACTGGTTCCTGAATGATCTTCAATCCTCGCAGTGTCAAACGGCGCTGATACAACTCCGTTAGCGCCTCGATTACGTAATCAACGTGGCTCTGCGTATATACCCGGCGCGGAATCGCTAATCGTACCAACTCTAAAGAAGGAGTCGGTCGTCCAGCACCGCCAAACATCACACTTCCAATTTCACAAGCACGAATGCCAGCCTGACGATACATACCTACTACCAAGGCCTGTCCCGGAAACTGCTCTTGTGGTATGTGTGGACAGAATGCCTTGGCATCGATGTAGATTGCATGGCCTCCTGGTGGCTGCATGATCTTTATTCCTGCTTTCACCAGCCCTTCTCCCAGATATGCTGTGCTACGGATTCGATATTGTAAATAATCCTCATCAAGCACTTCCTGAAAGCCTTGTGCCATGGCTTCCAGATCACGCCCAGCCAGGCCTCCATAAGTCACGAAGCCTTCCGTCAGGATGAGCAAGTTATTTGCTTTTTCTGCGAGATCATGGTCACGAAACAGCAGCACACCACCAATATTCACCAGACCGTCTTTTTTGGCACTGATGGTAGCACCATCTGCCAGGCGGAAAAGCTCCATTGCAATGTCACGTGCAGTGCGATTCTCCTGCCCTGTTTCACGGAGTTTGATGAAGTAGGCATTTTCAGCAAAGCGACAGGCATCGAGGAAAAGAGGAATGCCATGCCGCTGGCAAACTACCTTGACAGCTTTTACGTTTTCCAGACTGACTGGCTGCCCACCCCCTGTGTTGTTTGTAATAGTCAGCATGACCAATGGAATTTGTTCCCTACCTGTGCTGGCAATCAACTGTTCCAGTCGATCAACATCCATGTTGCCCTTGAATGGATGCTGATACTGCGGATCGCGGGCTTCAGAAATAGGCAAATCGATTGCCTGGGCTCCAGTATCCTCGATATTGGCACGCGTGGTATCAAAATGGCCGTTACTGGGAATGACTTTCCCTGGTCCGCCTACCAGTTTAAACAAAATGCGCTCGCTCGCTCGCCCTTGATGCGTGGGGAGCACATGAGGCATACCGGTCAAGGTGTTCAGTACCTCCTGAAAGCGAAACCAACTCCGCGCTCCTGCATAGCTTTCATCACCAGCCATGATCCCAGCCCACTGGGCAGCGCTCATTGCGCACGTACCACTATCTGTAAGCAAATCAATCAGCACATCCTCTGCACGCACCTGGAACAAATTGAAGTACGACGATTGCAATGCTACTTCCCGCTGCTCGCGGGTTGTGAGCTTGATCGGCTCCACCATCTTGATCTTGAACGGCTCGATGATTGTTTTCATGAGATTACTCTATGTGAATGTGACTGATTCACAAATCGGAGTCAGCCATCCAGTTGACCTTGCATAAATAACCCTTTTCGCCCAAAGTATGATCGAACTTACTTCGAAAAGGTAGCGAAGTGCCATGACTACAACACAGAGCGACTCTGGACGACCATCCGTTGTCATTAAATTGGTAGTAAGCCTGTTCATTTTGTTTCATCTCACAGCCATCATTTGCCATGTCATTGCTGGTGGCGGACCGCTGGTGATGAAAATGGCAGCCAGCTATTTTCGTCCGTACCTCAAGACGATGTGGCTGGACAACGCCTACCGTTTCTATGCTCCAGACCCCGGCCCCACTGAAGTGCTGTGGTACAAGATGGTTTACGAAGACGGAAGTACGCATTGGACACAGGTTCCACCTCGTCGGGAAGACATTTACCTCCGGATGCCCTACCAGCGGCACATGTCCATTGCCCTGCTTGCTTCCATGATGAATGAGCAGGAAGTAATCAAGCCCAAGGAAGATCCCCTCTCCGCAGTCAGCATTCTTGTGAGCAGTCAGCCTAGCTATCGCACAGTACTGACTGCGTGGGGTGAGATTCACTTCCGTTCGTATGCGAGGCATATCGCTCGGCGTTATGCAACTCATCCCACAACTCAGGCAAAGCTGGCATACACCGAATGCTACTTTGTTCAGTATCTGATTCGCACACCAGCAGAGATGCGGCTGAAAATGGATATGTTCGATCCTCGTAAACTGCGAATTCAGTTTATCTGCTGTTTCACCCCAACAGGACAGATGGCCAACTTTGAGCAGGGTTTCAAACAGCGAGCTGCAGACGACCTGTTTGTGGAACTCACACAAAATGAGATTGTGCCCTTGCTGGAAGCAAACGCCCGGAAACCAGCTGCGGAGCGACAGTCAATCATGCAGATACTCCACGACTATGGCATCCCCTATCCCCTGGTGCAACCACTCGCCAAACTCAGTAATGATTCCAGGGACGATAGCGAACGCAGCAAGTTCTTCGCCAAACCGATTGATCGTGACACACTGCGAGAACGTTACAAAGTGCTTGTGAAAATGGGCGAGCCAGATGATTCGAATGAGCCTTCGGTCACTACTCAGCCTTCACCGACCAAGCCCGCTACTGCCGAGCCCTTGGTCGAGAAAGCCCCGCGCGGGATTCAGTGATCACCAGAGTCCCTCCTCGGCTGAAACGTCTGTCCGGATTGCATTGAGGAATCGCGACATGCTTCAACTCCTGACTGCCCTGTGCCGCTATCTGGGGAAGTTACCAGTTGCCGTAGTGCAAGGCTGGGATCGATTTTTCTTCAGCCCTGCTGATCCATTGCTGCTGGGTTTGATCCGCATCATGGTGGGAAGCATTCTGCTTTATATCCATGTCTCCAGTTCCGCATTTGTCCTGGATTTCATCGGTCCTGAAGGCTGGATTGACGAAGAAGTCTATGCGGAACTCCATGATGTGGTGAAGCATCCAAAGTATCAGTTGCAAACGACTAAACAGACACAAGCCGAGAAAGACTTGATCGATCTCAAGCATAAGGGAATGGTTCCTTACGGATTCTCGATCTGGTTCTGGATTCGTGATCCACTGTGGATCAAAATCACTTACTACGCTGGCATCGTTTGCATTGCACTGTTCACACTTGGCGTGTTCACACGATTCACCGCAGTCATCTCCTGGGCCTTTCACCTCAGTTATCTGCATCGCTCCATGATGATCTGGTTCGGAATGGATGCCATGTTGAGTTTCATGATGCTCTACTTGTCCATAGGCCCCAGCGGAGCAGCGTTATCGGTTGACCGCTGGCTGCGTTGTCGACGGACAGGCAACTGGAACGCTCCAGAACCAGGCTGGCTGGCCAATGTTGCACTTCGATTGATGCAAATTCATATCAGCATCGTCTACTTCATTGCCGGTATTGCCAAGCTTCAGGGAGCAACCTGGTGGGATGGCACGGCTACCTGGCTGACAATGAATGCTCCGCTCTTTAATGAATCACTGGATATTGGCTGGCTGGTCAGTCCCGATCGCGGAGAATGGTTCTGGTACTATTTCACCTTTGCAAGTACCTACTTTACGTTAGCCTTTGAGCTAAGCTTCCCGTTCCTGATCTGGAATCGCTATCTACGTCCCTGGATGATCTTTGCAGCGATCATGTTGCATGTCGGCATTGGCTTGTTCATGGGATTGGGCGGCTTTGGCATGGTCATGTTGTCAGGCTGTTTTTCGTTTATCCCGCAGGATGGCCTGCGCTGGGCTTACAACATCCTGACGCGCAAGCCTCTGGAGCCTCGTGGCACAGTAAGAAATCTCCCTTATGAGTTTCCAAAGCAATAAATCGCTCGACCTCCCTTCACGACTGTCAGCGCTGCACTACCATTTCCTCTGCCAGACAATGTCGGCACATGCAACTTTGAAAGCACTATGACCATTCAGCTTTACAATACCCTGACCCGTCGCAAAGAGAAATTCCACAAAGCCCCCGGCGATACGGTCACCATGTATGTCTGCGGGCCGACAGTGTATAAGCCGAGCCACATCGGGCACATGGTCGGGCCGATCATTTTCGATACCGTCAAGCGCTATCTGGTGTACCGTGGCTACACGGTGAAATGGGTAGTTAACGTCACAGATGTCGACGACAAACTCATTGTCCGCGCCAAAGAACTTAACACGACTGTTAAAGAACTGGCGGAGAAGATGACGGCAGACTATCACCTCTGCCTGCAGAAACTCAATGTTACAGGAATTGATTTCTTTCCGCGAGCAACAGAACATATCGCTGGCATGATCGAGATGATGGAACGTCTGATCAAGAAAGACTATGCATACGCCGCCGGTGGAGATGTCTACTTCGATATCAGCAAGGATGCTGACTATGGAAAGCTATGCAATCGTGATCCTGAACAACTCGAAGCTGGCTCACGCATCGAAGTCACAGGCAAGAAGCGGAACCCAGGCGACTTCGCTTTGTGGAAAGGTGCCAAGCCTGGCGAACCTGCCTGGGACAGTCCCTGGGGCCCCGGCCGCCCCGGCTGGCACATTGAATGCTCGGTAATGAGCCAGGCACTTCTTGGCGAAACACTCGATATCCATGGTGGCGGGCTCGATCTGCAATTCCCTCATCATGAAAACGAACTGGCCCAGTCAGAATCGGACACGGACAAGCCCTTTGCCCGCGTATGGATGCACAATGGATTGTTAAAACTTAGCAGTGGCAAAATGGCTGGTTCGATTGGCAACGTTCTCAACGTCGTCGATGCCCTCAAGCACGTTAGTGGTGAAGTGCTCCGCTTCTTTATTCTGAATACCCATTACCGAAGCCCGATTGATCTCGGCGAATGGGACCCCAGGAACCCTGCTACACCGGTCCCTAGTGGTCTGGAAAGTGCCAGAAAGGCCTACGATGGATTCGTTCGCTTTGCTGAACGGTATCTGCGTATCACTGGACAAGCTTTTGACAACATTCCTGTAGTCCCGAATTATGCAGAACACAACTTCTTACTGCCCGAACTGACTGCGATTCACCGTAAGTTCATCGATTTAATGGACGATGACATCAACACCGGCGGTGCCGTGGCTGTGCTGTTTGAATTGCTGACCACTCTCAATCGGCTGGCGGATCAGCACAAGCTGGAAGATGCAACCAAACCGGCAGATAAACTAGCTGCATTCACCGAAGGCGGCGCGTTGCTTCATGAATTGGGGCAACTTCTGGGTTTATTTTTCGAAAAACCCACTCCGGCGACGCTGGGAGGCGACGACACCATGGTGGCTGGTCTGATGCAACTGCTGATCGATTTGCGCAACAATCTCCGCAACGAAGCCAAGCTGATCACTGACAAAACCAACCCGACGAAGAAGGCCCTCTTTGATCAGACTGACCTGATCCGCAAACGCCTTGGCGAATTGGGAATTCAGTTGGAAGATCGCGCAGGGGGCACACATTGGAGACGGTAACCGGTTGATGAATCCCAAAGCATACTACTTCTGACTTTAATCTCGTAAGGCACGCCCTGTAAGTCGTAGAAAAACTCTTTCAAGACTAGGTGTTGTCGCAGAAATCGTGACAGGCTTGATACCGGATTGCGTCAGACTGTTCACAACAGCCGTGAGAAGGTCTGCATTCCCTCGCGAGTGAACCTGCAATATCTTTCCATCACCTTCTGTTTCCACATGTACGTTACTCAGACGATTCAACATTTCCACCAAATGAGTCTCCACCTGCTCGAGAGTAACTTCCACTGTAACAGGTGCCAGCTTTAATAGTTGTTGAAGTGTGTCATTAGCAACGACCTTACCATGATCGATAATAGCAACACGTGAGCAGAGGGCTTCCACTTCTTCCATGTAATGCGTAGTGTAGATGATCGTCATACCATCCTGACTGCAGCGTTTGATCTCGTCGAACAGCAAGGCACGCGACTGGGGATCGACCCCTGCGGTAGGTTCGTCCAGCAAGAGCAGTTTCGGTTGATGCACAAGTGCTGTGGCCAAATTGATACGCCGCTGCATGCCGCCAGAGAAGGTCTCGACACGTGCGTCGGCTTTATTCGCAAGCCCAACCGATTCGAGCAGCAACTGCACGCGGGTTTGAAGTTGTTTTTCGGAGTGCTTGTATAGTCTACCGAAGAAAAGTAGATTCTCGCGAGCAGTCAGCGCGGGGTAGACCGCTATCTCCTGCGGAGCGATGCCGATCAATGATCGCACAGCCAGATTACGGGGGGACAAGCATTCGCCTTGAAGACTGACTCTTCCACTGGAGGCTTCACGCAGACAGGAAATAATGCTGAGAAGTGTTGTCTTGCCCGCGCCATTGGGCCCCAGGAGGCCAAAACACTCGCCTTCATTGACAGACAGTGAGACCCCATCGAGGGCACGATGGGTGCCATAGTGAAACGACAGTTGCGAAACTTCGAGAAGAGCCATGTGACTAATCTATGGCTCGAAGGCTTTTGGGTTGCACAGATATGCTCTATGCCGCCTGTGCCATCGGTAACACAGGTTCCTGCCAGCATTGCTGCATCAACCTGGCTGCGACGGCAGCATGAAGCAGCGGGATCATGATCTCATGATAGCCAATCAGTTCATAGCCTTTGTGAGCAGGGCGTTCCGTGACGTTGACCCTGCTGCGATAGTTACTGTTTTTATCAAGATTGACAGCAATCATGCCTTCCAGACTGTGCCCAAAGTTGCGTACCACGCTCACCGCCTTGAGAAATACCTCAGGCATGATGACTGCGCTGCCAAGGTTCATCCAGACCCCCTCAGCCATCTGACTGATGACGGTACAAAGCAGACGAAAGTCAATCATGGTAGCTTCGCCGAGAGCCGCGCCGTTGACATGTGGGTGCATGTGCACAATATCCGTGCCCATTGCGACATGCACTGTACAGGGAATACCAGCCTGATAAGCGGCGTAGACAACACTTGCTTCGGGATGGCGAAGCGAAAGTGATTCCATGTGTCGACCCAGGCCATGGCCTAAGCCATACCCCTCTGCCCCGATGCGTGATGCAATGGCAAAAGCATCGGCGGTCTCCTGGGCCATGCCAAACTTACCCGCAGGCAGTTGTTTGCCAACATCTTCACTGGTCTTGCCAGCAAGTGCCAATTCAAAGTCGTGAATTGCAGCAGAACCATTCATGGAGATTGATTGAATGATACCCCGGTGAATCCAGTCGATGAGATATGGTCCGCAGCCCGTTTTGATCACATGCCCACCGAGCGCGACTGCCACTCGTTTTCCTGATGTCACTGCACGACATATCTGATCACGCACACCGCGGAGTTCGTTGCCACCGAGCTGGCAGGGAAGATGATCCAGCCAGTCGCCGACTGTGGTTTCCGGGCTGATCGGTTTGCCAAGTTCCTCAACAAAGACTTTGCTGGGGCGACCTTGCAATTCGTAGGTGTGCAGCCCATGAAGATCGAACGGCTGGACTTGTGGCGGAATCATAAGCATCCTTGTCCTATGAAACAGTGATGAGATGTATTACCATAGGCTCATCAGGAGTGCTATCCCGAATTGCATCGGGACAACACTTCTGACAGTGCACTCTCGATGTGTTCTCGCCCTTCACAGACTTCCAAAGCAATGGGAAGGGACCACAAGGGCTTTCCACCCAGGTCGTCGATCCTCAGTTTTACGAAGTCTTTCTGTGTGGTGACTACCCATGTCCCCTGCGGAAATAACCGTACCCATTCAGCAAGTTTCTCCACATCATGGCGTTGATAGTTAAAATGATCCGGAAAGATCCGTGTATCGAGAATGTTGCATCCCGTTCGGCGTAGCGTTTGCCAGAATGCCTCCGGATTACCAATGCCACAGAAGGCAAGTACCTCACGCTGCTTCAACTCATCGAGGGCCTGTTGTTCGCTGGTATTCTGGAGACAGCGCGGTACATGGTTACTCAAGACTACCGGACAAGCAGGATGAATTTCCCTCACTGTCTCACGAATCGCTGTCAACTGTTTTGGATTGACCTGATCGACGCGTGTGATGACTACCAGTCCTGCTCGCCTGATTCCTCTGACTGGTTCCCTGAGTAGACCTCCAGGCAGGCAGAAACCATAACCCCAGGGACATGTTGCATCTATCAGAACTATGTCCAGATCCCGCTGCAATCGTCGATGCTGAAAGCCATCATCGAGCACCAGCAATTCTGTTTCCAGCTCTTCAATAGCCATTTGAGCGAGAGCTACACGATCTGCACCCTGCAAGTGCGGAACATCAGGCAGATTTTCCTCCAGCACCAGAGCTTCATCATTCCGGCCAATTTCATTGCCGTATCCACGGCTCAGAATTGCCACCTGCAACTCATGATCCCGGAACCAGCGGGCAACAAATTCGACAACAGGTGTTTTGCCGGTCCCCCCAGTGGTGAGATTCCCCACAACAATGACGGGAACAGTTACACTCTGTTTCTTTGCCCAACCCCGCTGGTAGGCCTGATTGCGAAGCTGCATGTACCATGAGTAGGGATAACTACAGATCCGAAGAATGAAGCGAGTCAGACCCGGAATAATACCGGACTGTCTGCCACTGACAATGTTCAACCATTTCTCTGTGCTCGCCTTCACACCTACTCCCAACTGACAGATTGACATTCATAGCTTCTCAACACCCCAGGTTCAACCTCGCTCAATCGCACAGGTTCTACTTGCACTTGACTGACTTTCATCTAGTCTTTTACCAACTTCGCTCAGATTGCAGTGTTACGTATGAACTATCTTCGATTTCTTCCTGTCCTGGTTGCGCTGGCGATCATGATTGCTATCGCTTGCACACCTCAGTACGAAAAAGTCACCATTTCCATTCCAACCGGCCTGGCTGCAGGCTTCATGCTCACACGCTGGTACTGTGACCTGCCACCCTCCATTGTTCGCAGGAAATGGAAACAACTCGCTGGAAATGTTCGCCTTGCCTACCTGATTCCGCTGGGACTCACCTTACTTCTTTCAATCATTCCAAGCCTTGTTCGGGGCAGATTCCCTCCGGTAAGCAGTCATGATGAATTCTCCTACATTCTTGCTGCTGACACATATTTGCATGGTCGGCTGGCTAACCCCACCCCCGCAGGCTGGCAGCATTTTGAGAGCATGCATATTAACGTCATTCCTGCTTATTGTTCCAAGTACCAACCGGGTATGGGACTCATGCTGGCAGCAGGACAACTGCTGGGACATCCGTATTTTGGTATGCTCATGGCCCTGGGGATCGCTTCCCTGGCTAGTACGTGGATGTTCCGCTCCTGGTTGCCGCCGGTCTGGGCACTCAAGGCATCGTTGCTGATGACATGTCCGCTCGCCACAAATTGGGGAGATTACTATTTTGCAGGCGGACCGCTGGCTATCATCGCTGGGGCAATCCTGGTTCGTTATTTCAAGACGGTGCGCAGGCACAAATTGAGTCATGGTGATGCCATGCTCCTCAGCGGCTGCCTCGTTCTACTATTCTGGACGCGCCCGTTTGAAGGCGGTATTGCCGCGTTACTGTTAGGAATACCCATTCTATACTTTGCCTTCTGTCGACAAGGCTTGCAGTTATTCCAAATGATCCCGGCCTGCATCCTGATCCTGGCACCCGCAGCCTGGTTTCAATTCTCACTCAACCAGGCGTGCACCGGCAGCTATACCAAGCTCCCCTACATAGAGCACGAGGAACAATACGGAATGACACCCCTTTTCCTGTTTCAGCCTCCCAGAGCAGTCACGCCAGAATACAGGAATGCGACACTTCAAAGTTTTCACAAATCGATGCTCAGCTGGTACGAATTGCAGCACGACCATCGCCTGAGCAGGGCACTCCTTTTCAAAGCAGGCACCGGCTGGAATTTTTTCTTTTCTCTGTTTTGGCTAGTGCCGCTATGCATGCTGCCTGAACTTTGTCGCATGCCTTTAATCCGCTATCTACTTGCCTGCTGGTTTCTGTTGTTCCTTATCCTGCTTTTTGGGACTACGTGGTTTTTGAATCATTACGCTGCACCACTTGCACCTGCATGGGCTATTGTCATCATTTTTGCCTGCAGACTAGTGAGCCAACTCCGTTATCGCGGTTATGCCTGGGGACGATTTATCATCGTACTACTGTTCATGAGCTTTTCTGTACAGGCAGTTGTTGAACGCAACCTGGTCAGTTACTTCAGTAAAGATGCAACTGCCGCAATTCGGAGCACTATTGAAAGACAACTGTCTTCGGAACCTGGTCGACATCTGATTTTCATGACCTACGGCTCCAAGCATGATACAGGTCAGGAGTGTGTATATAACTCGGCAACAATATCCGCTCAGAAAGTGATCTGGGCACGTTCGCTTGGCAGAGAAGCTGACGAACTCTTGATGAAGGAGTATCCACAAAGACAGTACTGGATTCTGCATGCTGATAGCACACAGGATCCGCCCGTTGGCAAACTAGAGCCTTATCCCATTACGCCCGCACGACGATGAGCTTGAGCAATTGATCCACCACGATCTGTGCAAATAACGGGTCATTGATATGTCGATTGGATTCGACCAGGTTGACTTGCGGTGCTTTCCAGAGTGCGATGCTATCCAGCAGTGCATTATTACAGGCTCGGTTCCAGGTTGGCTTACCCTCGCGATCCCAACTCGATAAGCCACCACATGGAAAAACTATAGTGACCGGTGCTGAACTCGCGCTGGCACGGAAAGCGATGGCCTTGCCGAGATGATCATTGTCATCCATGGAGGTGCGGAGCACCGCTCCACCATCCTCTTGCTGGATGCGCAATCGCTGCCCGTATTCTTCCTTATCATCGAAAACAATCACATGATCCACCGACCCAGGAACAATGACCTGCGGTAGTTTTCTTTGGGCTGCAGAAGTCAGGCGCTCCGGCTGAAGCGTAGTAAATCGTCCGACCTGCAAACCGGTAAAATCAGCCAGGGAAAAGTCTAAAACTGCTTGAATATTGGGGTCGTTCAGGACTGCTCGTTCAAAAATGGAGAATTGATCGCCCGTTGCAGCAAAAAGCTGGGTACGCCAGCCATTCTGCTTAATGAGTTCGACGGCATGCAATGCTCCATCTTCCGTAGCGGGGTCGATGGAAATCGCAACCACACGGTGCTGTCTGATCATTCAATTCGCCTAAAGAAACCCTTCCATCATTCTCCTTTAGATGAAGAAGAAGAGGTTGGCAAGCTATCTATCGTCAGTTAGAGTATAATAAGTCAGAGAGTACCGTTGGTGAGGGAAAACCATGCTGCGCCGTTTTGTCATTCCAGTGCTGGTTGCGACCGGCATATTGATCACTCCAGAGGCGGGGTTACCGGTCGCCGATGATCAAACCATAAAGGAAATGGTACAGCCCGCTATCGCAGCTGGAGTCGAGTTTCTTCGTCAATCTCAGACAGCAGCAGGTACCTGGCTCTATCAGGGCAATACTTCCCCCACAAATGAACAGGTCGTTGGTGCTTCTGCGCTGTGTGGCATAGCCATGCTGGAGAACAGGGTTCCCGCAAATGATAAGCAGATCCAAGCAGTTGCAGGTGTGGTACGTCGGGCGGCTGCTGACCCCAACTTCAATTACAACTACAGCGTATGCCTCTCCTTGCTGTTTCTCGATCGCCTGAATCGGGAACGCGCAGTTAAGGACGAAAAGAACTTCACATACAAACACCCGGATACTGCCCTGGTATTGGGACTGGCACGAAAGATTCTTGGAGGTCAGGTGCAGGATGGACGCTGGGGCTACCAGTTGTCAGCTAATAACGGCACAAATGCAGACAATTCCAATACCCAGTTTGCAGTAGTCGCATTGTGGGTAGCTCGCAAGTATGGAAAACCGGGCGGTCCGATTGATAAAGCGCTTAGTCTTTGCGAAAAACGCTTACGTTCCTCCCAGGATGCTGCAGGAGCCTGGAACTACGAAACCAGTACTGCAGGCATCATTATGAGACCTACTGGTTCCATGACCTGCGCTGGTATTCTCAGCCTGGCGTTACACGCTGGCGCTCGAGTTTCGCTTCAAGCTACATTTACAGATCGAGCCGGTGGCACCGGGGACATTACCAGAACCCTTAATGAAGATCCGGCAATTGTTAAAGCGCGCGCTTACCTGGTTCATTCCCTGCAGAACAATACTTCTCCGCAAGGTGGTATGGAAGGCCACGTGAGCTACTTCTTGTGGTCGCTCGAACGTGTTGCGACACTGTTCAAATGGCGCAAACTGGATGGCGTCGACTGGTTCGACATGGGTGCCCGATATCTGATGTCCAAACAGAATCGCAATGGAAGCTGGTCAATGGATTTCCTCTCAGGCACTTATGTCGATACTGCGTTTGCTCTGCTTTTCCTTGGAAAGTCCAACTTACTGGGAGATCTGCAGGAAGCTACGTTCACACGTGACAAAGAATCAATGGCTGGTGGTCCTGTCATTCCACAGAAAAAGACCGAAGTAAAAAAAACCACTGACGAACAAGCAAAGGAAATCCTGGCCAAGCTTTTGACAGCTTCTCCTGACAAACAAGCTGAGTATGTGCAGGAGTTGTCGGACACTAAGGGTCCCGAGTATACAGATGCCCTCGTAGAAGCCATCAAAAAAATCCAGACACCCACAGGAAAAGAAATGGCCCGTGAAGGCTTAGCCAACCGTTTGCAACGATTTACTCCGAAAGTGCTGAATGAGTACATGTCGGACAATGATCGTGAACTTCGCCTTGCTGCAGTCACTGCTGCCAAGTTCAAGCCTGATTTCAGGAATGCTCCTGCCAACTGCAGTACAATTATTCCCCTGCTCGGTGATCAGGATATCGGCGTTTCGACTGCCGCACTGGAAACATTGAAATCCATCTCCGGGCAAGACTTTGGTAAATCAGTCGATCGCTGGAGCCGATGGCTGGAACAGAGCAAGACGAAGAAGCCATAGTACACACCATTTGTTCATGAAGGCAGGGACCATTCCCTGCCTTTTTCATTGGGTACGTTCTTGATACTTCTCATTCTGCTACTGCTGATTCAATCACCCACCCAGTCGTACCTCAACACTACATGGGCTCTGGAGGTGGGCAACGACTTCTTCGTGGAAGAGTCGCAGCGACATCTCATTCAGGTGACAGGCGACAAGAAGGTCACATCTTATTTCGATGTCACGTACCTGTGGCATTATCAAATCAGGGCCAAACACGGTAAACGTCTTGAAGTCGTGGCTGAACTCGAAAAAGTCAGAGTGAATAATCCTACTGAAGCAGGCGCAAAACCCAGTGAGTTGTTGAGGCAAATGAAGCCCAGCAAATCGACGTGGCTGTTCTCACCGACCGCCGAAGGTTGGCAATGTGAGCCTGTTGGCAAGCCTAATCATGCGCCGCCATTTCTGCTTCTTTTGGGCAGTAGAGCAACTGACCCTGGCAGTGGTTGGAAACAAACCTGGAAACAGATTTTCCCGGATCAGGGCAGCCTGCTGTGTCATCTGGAATTGATACCCAATGCATCTACCAGCACTTCTGACAGGCTTCGCATTCGAACCGCTGCAACGCTGGAACGACACACTGGCAACAACCAGAAAGGGAAGGACATCAGCAAGCCGCAAGCTATTCCTGGGATAGGCGAGTTCGATAAACAGAAATCACGCTGGCTCTACTTTGAAGTATTCGCCAAAGGGGAATGGCAGCACGAATCAACTGGCAGTCATGCGGTACTGAAACATGATATCTATTGCAGTTACCGCAGCTACGACCGCCGCCCTTCATTCCCCTGACTTACTGCGGCAAAGTCGGTACCGAAGGTGGTGGCGACATTGCTGGAGGGGTAGTGCCCGGATTCAGCGTAGCTGCTCTACCAGTTCGTGCAGTCATAGGTAGACTGGGCATCATCACTTCAGGCACGTTGGGAGCGTTCATGGCAGGCATGTCAATGGTCGGCATGGTAATTGGTCTGTCCAGCGAGTTCATGGCTGAAGTACTGGAAGAACCTGGTGCAAGCATCATCGGAAAAGAGTTATTCGAGAGCTGTGCCTGCTGTACAGGCTGAGCTGGATTTCCTGGGACGCTCAGATCTATTGCAGGCCCTTTGACATCCAAACCAGGCTGGGCTGGTGACAGGATACTGGGCTGACTGACAGCAAGAGTCGTCATGTTCTGTTTCGTATCAACAGATGCTTGTGGAAACGATCCTGAAGAACGCTGACGTGTATCCATGGCTCCCAGTCCAGGCGGCATAGAAGGCACTGATAACGGGGACGAATCTGCAGGCTGCTGCAAGGTGGCAGGTGGCAGATTCTGTGGTACTGGAGGAGCAGCTTGAGCTGGGCTGGAAACGATCACCGGCGGCATCACCGGTGCTGAGGAAGTTGAAGGCTGTGTATTGCTGTTGCCTGGCCTGGAGTAGGTACTGGCCAGTGGCCCCTGTTGGACGGGCGTCGGCTTCCTGCCCAGATTCGAGGAACCATCGGTATTGCGTCCCCACCAGTTGCAAGGATCCAGTGAGGAACAGCCCGACAGAGAAATCAACCCGAAACCCAAGAGCACCACAACTTGTCTGGTCAGCATAGCCCGCTCCAATGTTCCTGAGCAGGCCCTGCTATAGACGTCTATCCACAAACAGTCAACTGGAGTTCAATTAACTAACATCGACCTGCACAGCCATTAACTTCAAGAAAAAAGCCAGCCTGTTCGGCTGGCTTAAGTACTGAAAGCTGTTCTTCTATTCTTTAAGGATCTTATTCGTTGAACGATTGGCTCGATCTGGTGCTGGGGTAGCATGTGCTGCCTGTCGAATGAGATCACGCGTGGTGTTGGGTTTCGCTTCCCTGGTGTGCGCTACCAGTGGGGTGAAATCGATGCTTGTCGTTTCACCAGCTTTGACTGCCACTTCCTGCTCACTCGTGAAGTCTTTGCTTGTTGTTCCGCCGCCTGTAGGCCAACTAACCTTCACCTTGTAGTAGTAGGTCTTTTTCAGTTCCAGTACCGGCGACTGAAACATCCTGACAGTACCTGTTTGATTCATCTTCTGGTTTTCAAACCAGATCACGGCATTTTCAGGGACCTTAACTTTGATCAGGGCAGGTACAGACTTCGTTTCGTCCTTGGACGATTGCACAGCAGGTGTATCGGGCAATTGTCTCGGAGTTGCAGCTTTGGGAGGCTGAGCCAATCCAGTACACAAGCAGACGAGAGAAATCGCACTGGCAAATAAGGAACGAAGCATCGACCATCCCTCCATGGATATCCCCCTATACTCTCTATCACAGTCTGGTCAAGATTGAAATCAATCTGAGCTTGAAGAAGTTGAAACTTCAACTGATGATCACAAGTATCATCGGTAACTTTGAGAATGTACTATCATGTTGCCATTCCTCAGCAGTCTGCTAACGATTTTGTTGCTGGCCTGCCCAGTCTTCGCTGCAAGCGCATCCCGACAACTGGATGTCAAACTGTATCCTAAATCTACTGTTGCTTTTGTACATGTGCCACAGCCTACGCAATCAGTCAAGCAATTGCTGACCTATATTGAACGACTGGAATTGACCAAGTTCGATGAAGTTCAGGAACTCCTTCAATCAACTCCAATCCAGCGATTTCATCGTTTTGTCGGCTTCCTGGAAAAGACCTATTCACGTAAATGGGATACGTTGCTCAATGGGCTGAGTGGACATGGCATTTCTCTGGCACTCGTTCCGGTAAAGGAAGTCAAAGACCCGCAACTCCTGTTGAGTACACACGCACAAGATCAGGAACTGTTGAAGCAGATCTATCTGGCTGCCCTCGAAGTAATGAAGCAGGAAGCGAAAAACGGCGATCAACCTGTTGTCTGGAATCAGAAGCCGTATCGCGAAATACAAGTTACGTCACTCGACAACAAATTCTTCATTGCACATCATCGCGACCGCCTCATTGCGGCTACACACCATAATGTGATGATCCATGCGCTGGATCAACTGCTCGACCAATCGCAGCCTTCGCTGGCGGATCACCCTCGATTTATTCAATCAGAGTGCCCAAATACGTCGGAAAGCATGGCATGGGGATGGATTGATCTCAACCATTTCAAATCTCTTGACCCTGCCAAAGTTGACGAGCTTAAACTGCCAGCAAATGATTTGATCCCGCAACTCCTCTTTGGTGGATTGTTTGATGCATTTATTCGATCAGATCATGCATGGTTCCATTTAGAGAACACTCCAAACGGCCCCCGCCTCGCACTGACTGCACCTCAAGGGCGAGATGCCGCCCAGGAAGGCGCCAGGCTGGTACATATGCACGATGCCAGGGCCCAAGCCATGCTGCCATTACTTGATCCACCTGGCACACTTTACTCCAACAGTTTCTATTTCGATTTCGCGACCCTTTGGAACGAACGTCTCAAAATGTTCAAGGAAGGTGCCATCAAGGAGATTGAGGAGGGCGACAAAAAGATCAAGCCTTTTTTGGTTGGCAATTCATTGAGCACTATTCTGTCCACCCTTGGCTCTCGTCATCGTGTAGTCATCGCCAAGCAACGTGAAACAGGCTATTCCATCAAACCCAAGGTGGCATACCCCGCGTTTGCTCTGATCCTGGAGTGTCGCGATGCGGACAAATTCCAGAAAATTACAGCCTTCCCGTTACGAACCGCGGGACTACTATTCTCTGCGAACACACCGATGAAAATGACCGAGGAACTCGTTCACAACACGAAGATAGCCACCTATCGCTTTAAGGAACAGGCTGCCAACACGAGTTATGAAGGCAGTGCTCTCTTTAACTACAGCCCATCGTTTACCAGAGTTGGCAACTATTTCGTTCTTAGTTCGACTCAAGAGCTATGCAAAGATGTCGTGGTGAGCTTGCAGAAGGAAGAGAAAGCAACTTCTGACGACCACGCCGATATTCGTCATCGATTCTCCTGGGTGGCGTTGGGACAGGCATTAGCTGCAGAGAAGCCTCGTGTTCTGACTGAATTAACTCTGCGTCATGGTGGCACTTCCGATCGCACGGAAGAACAGCTCCAAGTACTTCTCAAGCTGTTGGACAAACTCGGAACCCTGGAGCTTTCAATCAGCCACAGCCCCACGTTTCGCCTGGAAGTAGCCACGCAGTACAAGTGATGCCCTACCCTTCTGAGTCTCAGCCATGTATCTGACCTATCAGCAGAAGATTGATCCGCACTGGGCATGGGAAACTTATCAACCCAGCGACAAATGCCCGTGGACTTTGGAAAAGGCGGGGCACCTTTTTCGTCGGGCCGCATGGGGAGCCACT
The DNA here is from genome assembly GCA_046350055.1 of Gemmatales bacterium. Lineage (GTDB taxonomy): Bacteria > Planctomycetota > Planctomycetia > Gemmatales > HRBIN36 > JAEUIE01. The sequence continues at coordinate 4,754,938 of JAXMBC010000001.1, forward strand.
AAAAACGATTTACAACGAGCAGTTAAAGAAGGCGTGGAAGTCACCATCTCACGTTTGATTGAGACTCCAGTCGATTATGCCGCTTTTGAACACAAAATGGAACGACTAGCCGTCCCGCTGGCCGAGGGGGCTGACGAAAATCGCCTCAGGGCATGGTGGCTTTATGTGATGCTCAACAGCCCGCATCCCCTGCACGAGCGAATGACCTTGTTCTGGCACAATCATTTCGCCACCAGTAACGCCAAGGTCCAGGATGTGGGCTATATGTATCGGCAGAATCAACTGCTGAGGAAACATGCCCTCGGGCAGTTCGGGCCGATGCTGCACGCCATCTCTGAAGACCCGGCGATGCTCATCTGGCTTGACACTGTTTCAAACAAAAAGGGAACTCCAAATGAGAATTACGCTCGGGAGCTAATGGAGTTGTTTTCTCTCGGTCTGGGAAACTACACCGAGCAGGATATTCGTCAGGCTGCCCGTGCATTTACAGGCTGGGGCATTCGCAAAGGGCAGTTTTACTTCGCGGAACACGAACACGATGCTGGAGAAAAGACGGTCTTCGGAAAAACAGCACATTTCACAGGCCATCAGATCGTCGACCTTTGCCTTGAAAAAGATGCCTGCGCTCAGTTCCTGGTCAAGAAGCTCTTCCGATATTTCATCAGTGAAACTCTCATTCCGAATGATCAGCTTATTGCACCCCTGGCAAGTCAGTTCCGACGGTCGCACTACGACATCAGAAAACTGGTAGGCACCATATTACGTAGTAACCTCTTCTTTTCGAACGATGTCTATCGCACACGAGTGAAGTCTCCAGTTGAATTCGCCATCGGGTTGATCAGACAATTGGAAGGCCGAGCAGATTCCATTCAACTGGCCGATTTGCTGGACCCATTAGGCCAACGGCTCTTTGCACCTCCGTCGGTAAAAGGCTGGGATGGTGGGCCGAACTGGCTCAACAGCACCACGCTACTCCTTCGACACAACCTATGTCTTGCAGTAACTTCCACCGAGGATCGTCGATTTTACAACCGCTGTGACCCAGCCAGGTTATTGGCAAAATATGACGCCGGGAAATCCAAAGCACTGGATGGCGCGGTACAGTTCCTGTGTGAATTATTCCTGCAAGGCGATATTTCACCTGAGACACGGGCGAGGTTGCGAGAACGTCTGAAGCAGTTGGAAACCCAGCAATATGCTGCATACTGGAGCAAGGAATTTATCTTTGAGTATCAGACTCGTGCGTTGTGTCATCTGGTTTTGACTCTACCTGAATACCAGCTTGCCTAGGAGTTCATCATGTTCGGTTCACGTCGTAACTTTCTGAAATCCACTCTCGCGAGCACCGGCCTGGTGGCTTACAGTTGGAACACACCACAATTCCTGTCCCGCGCTGCCGCAGCAACTCCCCGACTCGATGAACCCGGTAGCAAGGAAACCATCCTTGTGGTGGTACAACTGACCGGTGGTAATGATGGATTGAATACTGTTATTCCCTTTACCGATCCACTTTATGCTGCGTCTCGTCCCACACTCAAACAGAAATCGAGTGATATCAAAAAACTCAACAAGGAAATTGCACTTCACCCGGCAATGGGCGGCATGGCGGAATTGTGGGAAGACCAGGCGCTCACCATCGTGCAAGGAGTGGGATACCCTAACCCCAATCAGTCACACTTCACCTCAATGGATATCTGGCATTCCGGGCATGTAAATGGCCCCTACTCCGATGGTTGGCTGGGACGCTCATTAGGCAATCTGAAGATTGCTACTGGCATAGGATACCATCTTGGTAATAAGGGAGAAGCTGCTCCGCTTGCTCTTACCGGTCCTGTCAAGTGCCCCACTCTTACAAGCCTGTCCGATATGGAATTGCATACTCTGGGACATAATGGACAAGATCGTCGCCAGCAAAGGGAGACCATTGAACAAGCCACCGGATCGGGCTCAGCCTCAGCCAGTCCATTATTAGACTTCGTTCAACGAACAGCCAACGGAAGCTATAGTACTGTGAAACGATTGAGAGAGATTGCCAGGAATTACCAGCCTCAGTTCCCGTATCCTGCACAAGGGTTGGCTGATCGTCTCAAGCTTGCAGCCCAATTGATCGACGCTAACGTGGGTGCTCGCATTTACTATGTGGAGCAGGATGGCTACGACACCCATTCCGACCAGGCAGGCAATCATACACGCCTGCTGGGTGAATTATCCTCATCGCTGACGGCTTTCTACAAGGATCTTAAATCGCGAGGACACCACAAGCGTGTGTTAATCCTGACCTTCTCGGAATTTGGACGCAGGGTGAAGGAAAATGGCAGTCTAGGAACTGATCATGGTGCAGCTGCCCCCGTATTCCTGATCGGTGGCAAGGTTCAGCCTGGTCTGATTGGAATGCACCCTCGTCTCGATCAACTCGACGACGGCAACCTCAAGCATCATACCGATTTCCGCAGCATCTACTCCACTATTCTTGATCAATGGTTAGGTATCTCAAGCAAAGTCATTTTGCAGAAACACTATAACTCCTTGCCGATCCTTAAGGTGTAGCTAAGCAAACATAGTAAGCAAAAACGGCGAGGAAATACCTCGCCGTTTACCATTCAGTGTTAAGTTATTACTTGGCTTCCTTCATGGCCTTGATCAATTGTTCGCCGTCTACGCTCATCTTCATCGAGATGGTGTTGCCATTGGTTTCAGCTTTGACTTTCTTAAGTGAATCACTGAGAGGCTTCAACTCAGGATGATCGTCTGCAAACTGGAGCACCATGGCAACAGCGCTTTCAAATCCTTCATTGGCTTCCTTGGCCTTGGCTTTAGCCTTATCCGCATCAGGGCAAACCATGTTCACGTTGCCATTCACATCCTTATCCACAGTTAGCGTGGCAACGAAATGCTTGAACTCGTCTTCCTGGTTTTTGGGGGCCAAACCGGCAACAAAGAGCGTGTAGGTGTTCTTGCGCTGATTTAAGAGATCCTTGATGTTTGGGTTGGTCTGATTCTTGCCCTTATTCTTGACTGTTTTGGTAAGGGTGTCCTTAGAGATGCCCATCAGCATGATTCCGTTTTCTGGCACAGCGACATAGAACGGCATCGGTGAGTTGGTGGGCTTCATTTCAAAGTATGTTACACCGCCGATGTCTTCTGTCTTGATCTCCATCTGACCGCTGGCGGACATCATGGGAGCAAACTGTTCGATCATGGATGACTGGAGCATAGGAATACCCATAGAGATGACAAAATTCGGCACCCCATTGGCCTCTTCCCTGCTGTTGATTGCGAAGGTGAAATCCTTCACAAACCCTTTGCCCATTTCCATGAACTTCCCAACAGCTTCTTCTGTAACTGTGTTTTTCAGTTCAGGAGCCATGTCCTGCATCATCTTCTTGACGTTTTCATCAGGCACGAAGTTGGCGAGCATGCTGACAACATTTTCGCCATGTTTTTTGACGAGTAAGGGAATGCCCTTTTTCAACAAGGTTGAACCCATGAGTTGATTCAGGTTGAGCTGAACGACAGCATCAGTACCTTCGGGAAAATATTTGTCCGGCGAAACACCCTGGGCCAGTGTTTGCGTGACAGGAGCAGCCAGCAATGCCAGACAAAGCACAGCCAGCACTAACTTGCGTTGCATCAACATACATCACCTTGATAGGTTGCGAGATAGCGAAGAAGCCAATCCTTCAGCTAGGGAGCATCTTGCAGGTTTTCAGGGGCGTTGGCAAGCGTTCGTACTGCAAGTGCATCAAGTGATTCGATGGAAGTACGAAGCTATTTACTTGATGAAAGAGCCAGGAGTTTCATCCTGAACGACGAAAGACAATTCGCGCCAGAAAAAGAAATACCACGCCAAATGCGATCAAGATCAGGCAGGCAAATTGCACCGTAGTCAGGTTAGGCGTCGGACTTAGAAGTAGTTGAGCATACGCATCCAGAGCCCAGGCCTGCGGCGTCACTCGACTAAATTCCTTCATAGTCTCCGGCATCAGTTCGCGAGGCATCAAACATCCGCTGATTCCAGCCAATACCAACACCACCAGTGTCCCAATAATCGCCACCTGACTTTCCGTCTTCGCAATTACAGCAATCAAAACAGCGAGCCCTGTTGCAGCAAAACTGGTGCAGAGAACAACTGGAACAAGCCAAACGGGAGCAGTGCCCCAACTCATGCCAAAGATGAGCTTGCCCATCAACAAAAGAAAAATGCCCTGAACGATGGATAGGAGAAGACAAGGCAGATACTTACCCATGAGTATGGCAGTCCTGCTGATCGGAGCTACAGAAAGCCTTTGCAACGTACCCTGGCGTCGTTCCGCTACGAACATCCAGCCCATCGTCAGCACCATGAAAAATGCAAACATGACTGTGTACGATGGAACCAGAACCTGATACCGCACTGCACCACGCTGCAGCAATCCACTGGCTTCGGCCTCATAAGGCAGGATTTCGTTATTGGACCCAAAACGGGGGTCAGATTTAGTTAGTGCAGCCCATGTCTTGCCCGTCAGATTGTACTTGGCAAAAAGCTTCTTCAACGCGATCTTGATACCTGTGCCCATCTGTGCTTTGAAATCGTCGGTCAGCAGGAAGCGGGGAATCCTGGCTTCTGCTGCCAGTACACTGAGAAATGACGGATCGCCCAGTTTTTCGAACGCACGACCAATCATCCAGGGAAGAACTACACGCAAGAGTGAGATTTGCCCCACCTGCTCAATGATCGATGCAGCAGCCGACTGGGTTGGATCACGCAACATCCGGGCATCGATCATTTCCAGCTTGATGCCATCACGGAAGAATGGATTGATGCCCGTCGTCAGAAAGGAGCACTGATATACTTGCGTGCTGAACTGTGGACCAAAGACCAGGATGGCTGAACGCTTACTCCTGCTCAGGAGATCCTGGGCTGTTTGCAGGTCAGGCAACCGTTCAACTCGAATTTCAGCAGTCTCGCCTAAATCGCGAAGCACCACTTTAGCCCAGCTTTCAAAGGGAAACTGTGCTTGGCGAATGACATGACTGAATGCTAGTGTCCCCAGAAGGGATGCGTACTCTCCTGGTTGATGCAGGGGTACAGCTCGAAGCCACGCAGCAGCCTCGCTGCGTGCCGCCTGAACATCCAAGAATCCTTTATCGAGATCAACGACGCTGATGCGCAATCGATCATCAGGTTTCTGCCCGAAGGTTTCTCCCAGGGCCATGCCCAAAATAAAGATAAAAAGTACCGGCATTGCCAGTAAGAGCAAAGTGGAGCGACGATCCCGCCACAGCAGGGAGAGATCCTTCCGGGCCAGTTGCCAGAGGCCATGCCAGGTGTTGCTCATGTTACATCGCAGTCAAAACCTGCACACCGTTTTCGGTGATCGCCACCGTGTGCTCGACATGAGCGCTTGGTAACCTGTCCCGGGTAATTACAGTCCATTGGTCAGGCAATTCCTGAACATCCTTTTTGCCGAAATTAACCATTGGCTCAATTGCCAGTACCAGCCCGGGAACGATATCGAAATCGACTTCCTTCATTTCCCGATTAGAGTAATTTGGCACTTGCGGTGCTTCATGCATGCTGCGGCCAATGCCGTGACCGACAAACCGCTCGACGATGCTGAAGCCTGCCTTCTCAACATGCTGCTGCATCAGGCTGGAGACTTCGGTCCAGCGCTTCTTGCGGCCAACTTCCTTAATAGCAATAGCCAGGGATTCTTCGGCAGTCTTCACCAGTTTCAAGATGTCAGGCCGCACACCTTCCCCGATGGGTACACAGATTGCTGCATCAGCGCAAAAGCCATCCAGTTTGCACGCAGTATCAACTTTGAGCAAATCACCGGGGCGCAACACCCTGGGGCCGGGGATACCATGTACGACTTGCTCATTGAGACAAATGCACGTAGAAGCCGGGAAAGGACGCTTGCCGGGGTATCCTTTAAAAAGTGGCTCAGCTTTGTGTTTGGCAAACAATGCGTCGATTGCCTGATCAATGTCCAGCGTTCGTGTTCCAGGCACTGCCATAGTCCGGGCAATTTGCAACGCCTCGGCGACAACCTTGCCTGCTTCCCGCATCTTGGCGATCTGCTCGGCTGTCTTGAGTATCGGCTTCTGTTGTTGCTGCTGACTCTTCTGCATCATGGATTCAGTTCCTTCTCCAGCGCTTGCATCAATGACTCAGTGACTGACTCAACAGTCCCAATCCCGCTGACTTCCTTGAAGAGCTTGTGTTGTCGGTAGTATTCGATGACAGGTAGGGTGGAAGCACGAAAAGTGAGAAGTCGCTGGCGAATGACTGCTTCAGAGTCATCTTTTCGCTGTTCCAGCACACTGCCACACTTATCACAAATCCCCGGCTTCGCAGGTGGACGGTAACGAAGATGGAAAGAGTGGCCGCACTTCGAGCAGATGCGTCGACCACAAATACGTTCCACCACTTCCTGATCGTTGACGTTCAGGAGTAATACAGCATCCAGTTGCATCCCCGCATGCTTCAAAATGACATCAAAGGACTCAGCCTGCGGTAAAGTCCGAGGATAGCCATCGATTAGAAAACGAAAGGGGCATTGTGGTCCGGTAAACCGTTCTTCAATAACGCCATTGATCAAGGGATCAGGGACGTACTTACCAGCATCCATAAATGGCTGAGCTGTTTTGCCCAGCGGCGTTCCCTGCTTGATGGCCTCGCGCAGAATATCGCCAGTGGAAAGGTGCAACAGCCCCAACCGCTGACACAGTTGTTCAGACTGCGTGCCTTTTCCACTAGCCGGCGGACCGAGCAAGATCAAACGCATGCCGAGTTGCCTTTATCCCAAACAAACTCGAGGCTGCCGTAGCATGGGAGAGATGCTTTACAGCAAGTATGTAATATATGGAGTCTTTCTGGAATTAAAGGCCAAATGTGATCGTTCTAGGTGGTTGATGCTGGTCTCGAGAAACAGCCAGTTACTCTGCTGCTACTCCAGTGCCTTCCATAAGAGCAAGCCTGCATGCAATGCATGTAGAATCACACTTCCTGCGACACTTCACATCGTCTGAATGCAGATCCTATTTATCGAATTCGCAGATCGATGCGTAAGAGATAATAGGTTGTGTTCCTTCAGTTACAATTTGACCATCTTGGCAACTTCTGGATAGTAAGGCAAAACGAAGATGTAACTCAGCACTGCCAGGCTGGCAAGAACCATCACGACAAAGAGAATGTTACCAATCCATTGCCCGCTTGGGCTTTCAATGACATCAGTATTGATCCGGGATGGTGCCGGAACAATTTCCGGACGACGCATTGATGACACATGCTGCTTGGGTGCTTCAAACGTGAATGGAACTGGATTATTTACTGGCGAAGGTACATTGGCTAGTGGGTCGTTTATTGGCTGCATGGGTATGGTGTGTGGCAACGGAGGAGGTATCGGTTCCAAAGAACGAACAACAGGTTGTTCCTGTTGCCTGGAGCGAAAGTCCAGGTTCATCTGCGACCATGTTGGCGCGTTTCGATCCTCTGCCGGATCAGCCATGGGAAAAGCTGGCTCCGCCAACATCGTTCGCTTCGGTTTGGTTGGCTGCGATACTGCGAGTTCTTGCAGCAGCGATTGCGCTTTGGAAACCGGAAAATTCTTACGCAGTTGACTCAGGTATGTCACAAAATTTTGTGCCTGTAAAGCTGCTGCTACGCTGGGGTACGGCTTAATCAGATGGTTTGGATTCAACTCCAGCAGCCTCGTGCGCAGGCGTTCTGCCAGTGAGTTTTGCCCGGCAGTATGGGCTGCATCGAGGGCCAGTACCAGAAAGCGATCCCGTTCCTGGTACTTTCCCTGAACTTGATATCCTTCTGCTATTTGCTGGTAAAGCTCAGAGGCAGTCATGGTGGTGTCTCAGATTACGCTGGTGAGGTGCTTCAGAATAGTTTACACATGGCACGAACATTCTTGAAGAGAAAAGCCATGGCTGGTGAAATGTCGGGACAGGTAGTTCTCATTACTGGAGCATCTCGAAGTCTGGGTTTGCAATTGGCTCGAGAAATGGCCATGCGAAACGCCAAACTCTTGTTGCTGGATCTGCCCAGCGAATCATGGTCTGGAATCGCCGAAGAATTGAAAGCTCTCGGGGCTGGCGATGTTTATACAGGAAGTGCTGATGTCACTAAGCCAGATGAACTGAATCAGGCAGTCATGGATGGCGAGAAGGTTACAGGGCCCGTGACAGTGTTAATTGCAAATGCTGGTATCGGACTCGATACCACTGTGAGTCCGTTTCATCTGGAAAGTATCCACCGACAAGCGAGCATCAATTACCTCGGAGTCGCCAACTCCATTGCGGCCGTGCTGCCTGGAATGATAGAACGCAAAGCGGGACATCTGGTCGCTGTTGTAAGCCTCTCCAGTTATCGTGGATTGCCTGGTATGGCGGGCTACTGCTCCAGCAAAGCAGCAGCTTGTGTGATGATGGATAGTTTGCGACTCGATCTTAAGCCGTTTGGAATTGCCTGCACGACGCTAAACCCTGGCTGGATCGATACCGGTGTTGTCCACACTATTACAGCGTCAAAACCAGGAGTCACCAAACTACCAGAGGCTGCGCGACGCCTTGCAGCAGGGATTGTGCGCCGCAAACCATACATTTGTTTTCCATTATGGCTGCGAACACTATTCATCCTTAACCGTCTTCAACCTACCACTTGGGGAGACTGGATAACAATGCAGTTTTGGCGATGGTTCACTCCTAAAAAAGGAAGCTGACAATCTTGTACCGATACGCTGCATTTTGATGTGATTCCGCACGTAAACTTCATGTATCGTTAGTTCGCAAGAACCGTGTCTTTCAAGTGCTTCAGCACCTGATTATGCGTTTCTGTACACTATCTCCGAGGCTGCTAGTGTACCATTCGCAAAAATTGCTGAAGAAAAATATCTATATCATGCAACTCTATGATGACAAACACTTTAGGTCATGTATCGGGTAATTGAGCATGAACTTTTTGATGAAGTTATTGACACTCTGCCCTACCTTCCTAAAGTGAACCTTCCGCCTGTGAGTTCCGATTGTATCGGACAACAGGCGTAACTGCGGGCGAGATCGCTCTTTACGTGAAGACAAGTGAGAAGAAGACGTGGCTGCTGAACGCATCAGAATTCGAATGGAAGCATACGATCATTCCATCCTGGATCAATCCGCGATGGATATCGTTGACACCGCCAAGCGAACGGAAGCAATCGTCCATGGACCGATTCCACTGCCTACTCGCATTGAACGATACACGGTAAATCGTTCGCCTCACATTGACAAGAAATCGCGTGAGCAGTTCGAGATTCGTACGCACAAGCGATTGATTGATATCATGCAGCCGACCGCCAAGACGATTGACGCCTTGAATAAGCTCAGTTTGCCAGCGGGCGTCGATATTAAGATCAAAGCGTCTGCAGTTGGTTAACTGTGACGAACATAACACACGAGACGGCTGCTGCCGAGCGTTACGGATCGCTCGGCTGCATTTGTCTGCAAGCTGAAAGCAAAGGCTAAATAAGCCATGGCAGAGACACTCGCCAAAATCAAAGTGGACGTGCTGAACACCAAGGGTGAACCTGTAGGTGCTGTGGAGATTGACCCAGCCGATTTTGGCGGCTCAATCAACAAGCAACTGCTTCACGATGTAGTGGTGATGCACCAGGCAAATCAACGAGCCGGTACTCACAGTACTCTGCGTCGCGGTGAAGTGGCTGGTTCCACCAAGAAGCTCTTCCGGCAAAAGGGTACTGGCAATGCCCGCGTGGGTACACGTCGCACTAACAAGCGTCGTGGTGGTGGTACTACGAAAGGCCCCAAGCCCCGCGATTACGAATTCCATATGCCCAAAAAGGCTGTGCGACTTGCCCGCAAGATGGCTATACTCAGCAAGTTTGTTGATAACGAAGCTGTGATCGTTGATTCCTTCGCAACTTCCGATGGCAAGACCAAAGGAATGGCTGGAGTCTTGAAGAATCTTAAGTTGACTGGTCAGACTTTGCTCGTTGGCGTAGCTAATGCAGACGACAAGACTTATCGCTCAGTTCGCAACATCAAAGGTGTGGATTTCCACCCAGTTGCTGATTTTAACACCTACACGATCCTCAAGCGGAAACGGCTCCTTCTGACGCGTGAAGCGCTGGACGCTTTGCGGAAGCCTGTTGCTCCCAAGGCTGCGAAATAAGGAGAATCACCGTCATGGCAACACGACCTACGATCAATACAGTCGCATACGGACCAGAACTGGAACCGCATCACATCATTCTGCGTCCTCTGGTGACTGAAAAGGGTACGCACCAATCGACTCGATACAACTCGTACACTTTTGAAGTGCACCCACTGGCCGACAAACTGCAGATTCGCGATGCTGTCGAGAAACTCTTCAAAGTTCGCGTGACAAGCGTCAGAACGATGAATTGCCTGGGTAAGAGCAAGCGATTCAAGGGTGAGCTGGGCAAGCTTCCTAACTGGAAGAAGGCCGTGGTGAAGCTCAACGCAGACGACAAGATCGACTTCATCTAAGAGGAAAGGAAAAGAGAAGAAAGAAAAAGGTCGCCATAGCAGGCACTCCGCTTTTTTCTTTTTGCTCCTCTGGGAACAAGACATGGGTATCAAAGCCTTTAAACCGTACACAATGAGCCGCCGACAGTTCACTGTCAGCGACTTCGCTGAGATTACGGATAAGAACAAGAAGCCTGAGAAGTCGCTCCTTGCTCCATACAAGCGAAGTGGTGGCCGCAATAATCAGGGCTACACCACCAGCCGGTTCCGTGGGGGTGGCCACAAACGTCGATACCGCTTAATTGATTTCAAGCGAGTCAAGGACGAAATCGGTGCTGAAGTCATTGCTATCGAGTACGATCCAAATCGCAGTTGTCGAATCGCTTTGATCAAGTACACCGATGGCACACTGAACTACATCCTTGCACCCGAAGGGCTGAAAGCCGGCGATAAGGTGCAGAGCGGTGAATCTGCAGAGCCTCGAGTTGGCAATTGTATGCCGCTCAGGCGCGTACCACTTGGTATGCAGGTTCACAACATCGAAATGATTCCAGGCCATGGCGGCCAGATCGCTCGCTCCGCAGGTACAGCTTCTGTCCTCACAGCACGCGAGGGTTCATGGGCACAAATTACGTTGCCCTCTGGCGAAATGCGTCGCGTCTCCATAGAATGCCGAGCCACGATTGGTGAGCTTGGCAATAAAGATCATATGAACATTTCGCTCGGAAAAGCCGGGCGTAAACGATGGTTGGGGCGTCGGCCTCACAATCGTGGTACTGCGATGAATCCCGTTGCTCACCCACTGGGTGGTGGTGAAGGTCGTTCCAAGGGTGGTCGCCATCCTTGCTCGAAGACCGGCAAATCCGCCAAGGGTGGCAAGACTCGAAATCCCCGAAAGACGTCCAACGGTGCAATCATTCGCCGACGTCCCCCGGGTGCACAATCCATACCGAAATAAGCAGGTGGCATAAGGCATGAGTCGTTCACTGAAAAAAGGGCCGTATGTCGATCTTCGTCTTCTGGACAAAGTCCAGAAGGCTGGAAAAGACAAGGAGCCGATTAAGACTTGGGCACGCGATTGCACGATTGTGCCCGACTTTGTCAGCTACACGTTCCTGGTTCATAATGGCCGATTGTTCCAGAAGGTCTTCATCACGGAAGACATGGTCGGACACAAACTGGGCGAATTTGCTCCAACACGCACCTTTAAGGGGCATAGTGGAGTGAAGAAGGCCGAACCCGCGAAATAGCGGATAAATCAACCCGGGGTGGAGCAGTGGTAGCTCGCCAGGCTCATAACCTGGAGGTCGTAGGTTCAAATCCTGCCCCCGGAACTCGGAATGAAACGCGGGGTCTGCCCGAAACACATCGCGGCAGACCTCTGGCATGAATGGATACGGTGACATGGCAGCACGAACATACGTTGCTCATCACTACTACGCGGATGTGACCGCTCGCAAACTTCGACCGTTTGCGAACCTCATCCGTGGCAAGCAGGCCGATGAAGCACTCGAAACCTTGAAGTACCTTCCCAACCGCGGCGCACGCCTCGTGGAACAGGTGCTCAAGTCGGCATTGGGTAATGCGGAATTCAAGGATGAACGCGACATGGAAGATCTCTATGTCAGTGAGGCCCGCATTGATGGTGGCCCCATGTTCAAACGCATTCAAACACGTGCACGTGGCATGGCATACCGCATACTGAAACGCCTGGCCCACATCCATGTGGCTGTCTCGGCTCCAGATGCAGGGGAGGCGAACTAATGGGGCAGAAGATTAAACCCACAGGCTTCCGCCTGGGAGTCATGGAAGGTTGGCGCAGTCGCTGGTACGCTGGCAAAGGTGAATATTCCGACCTGCTCCTTGAAGATTTCAAGGTCCGCAAATTCATCAAGGAAAAGTACAAGCGCTCAGGCATTTCGAAGATCGACATTGAGCGAACTCGAGATGAGGTTAAGGTCTATCTCTATACTTCCCGTCCAGGTGGTATCATTGGACGCAAAGGCCAGGAAGTCGAAAAGCTGCAGGCAGACCTTGAAAAGCTTACCGGTCGCCGCATCAATTTGAAAATTGAAAAGCTGGACAACCCCGAGACGATTGCTCAATTGGTTGCTGAGGACATTGCAGAGCAACTCGAAAAACGTCAGAGCTTCCGCCGCACAATGAAGAAAGCCATGGAGACCACCATGGAAGCGGGCGCGCAGGGCATCAAACTACAACTTTCAGGCCGCCTGGGTGGTTCTGAAATGGCTCGTCTCGAAAAGTCTGGTGTTGGCCGTGTGCCACTGTCGACCCTTCGGGCGAAAATCGATTACGGCTTTGCGGAAGCGTTGATCCCGCAAGGTCACATCGGGATTAAGGTCTGGATCAACAACGGCGACTATTTGGAGGACTCATCCCGTGGCAATGATGCCCAAGCGCGTCAAGTATCGCAAAAACCAACGGGGCAAGGTCCGCGGTGATGCTCAGCGAGGTAACTTTGTCGCCTATGGAGAGTTTGGATTACAGGCTCTCGAAGGTGGCTGGTTGTCTGCCGAGGTAATCGAGGCGGGTCGTGTTTCTGCGGCACAGTATGTTCGTGGTGAAGGTCGGCTTTACATCCGCGTCTTCCCGCACAAAAGCATTTCGGCCATTCCCGCCGAGACCCGAATGGGTAAGGGCAAGGGTGAACCGGAATACTGGGCAGCTGTCGTCAAGCCTGGCATGGTAATGTTTGAAGTGGGTGGTTTGCCAGAAGACGCTGCCAAGGCGTGCATGGCCCGCATTGCTTACAAGCTTCCCTTTAAGTGCCGGTTCGTCACCCGTCGTCCGAGCATTGGAGGTTAACATGGCCAGCAAACTTCCCAAGGCTGCTGAACTGCGTGCTTTGGATGATGCCCACTTGACAGAAACCCTTGGCGAAACGGTTAAGAGCCATTTCGACCTGCGTTTCCGCACAAGCTCCGGCGACCGCACCAACACTGCAGCGGAAGCCAAGCAGTTGCGCCGGCAAATTGCCCGCATCAAGACCATCCAGCATGAGCGCGTTCAGAAGCAAAGCTAACCAGGTGAGATTATGCGTAAGGTGTTGATGGGTGTGGTGACCAGCGACAAGATGAGCAAGACTCGTCGAGTCGAGATCAATCGACTGGTCAAGCACGAACGCTACAGCAAGTACGTCAAGCGTCGAACCGTTTGTTACGTACATGATGAAAAGAACGAGTCCCACAAAGGCGACATTGTGGAAATCGAAGAGTCCAGGCCACTCTCCAAGCTGAAACGCTGGTCGCTGGTCAAGATCACGAAGAAGGCAACCACTGTTGCTGAACTGCCTGTGCAATAGCCTGCACCGGCTGACGAGAAGGATGATGTGTCATGGTACAACTCACGACCTACCTCGACGTAGCGGACAATACCGGTGCCAAGGAAGTCATGTGCATCAAGGTGTTGGGCGGTTCCCGTCGACGGTATGCCGGTCTCGGCGACATTATCGTAGCCAGCGTTAAAAAGGCGCTGCCTGGTGGTGATGTCAAGCAAGGTGATGTCGTCAAAGGCGTCGTGGTTCGCTGCAAAAAGCCCTACAGACGTGATGATGGCACCTACGTCCGCTTTGATCGTAATGCACTCGTGCTGATCGACGCGGAAAAGAATCCACGCGGTACACGTATCTTTGGAGCGGTTTGCCGTGAGCTCCGGGAAAAGAACTTTATGAAGATCATCAGCCTCGCTGCAGAGGTGGTATAAGCACATGAACATTCGCAAAAACGATCAGGTGGTGATTCGAACCGGGGATGACAATACCCGTGGTACCACCAAGGTACTTCGAGTATTGCGTGTCCTTCCCAAGACCAACAAGGTCGTGGTGGAAGGTGCGAACCAGGCGATCAAGCACGTGAAACCCAATCGTCGCAACCGCCAGGGCGGTCGACTTTCCAAAGACATGCCGATCTCTGCTTCCAATGTCATGCTCTACTGCGCAGATTGCAAAGGCGGAGTACGAGTGGGCGCCAAGATCAAACCGGATGGCACCAAGGTTCGCGTCTGCAAGAAATGCAACGGTGAATTGGGGCTGATTCGAAAAGCCAAGGCTGCAACTGCCAAGGCCTAATTCCAATTCTCACACTCCGCCTTGCCGACAACGACCCGGCTGGCACATTGAGGTGAATGACAGATGTCTACTGCCAGGCTGTTTGACAAGTACAAGAAAGAGATCGTCTCCGATCTCATGAAGAAGTTTGATCGCAAGAACATCAATAGCATTCCCAAGCTCGAAAAGATCACCATCAACATGGGCGTGGGCAAGGCAATCGAAGACAAGAACAAGCTCGAAGTCTCAGTGCAGCAGCTTACCAACATTGCTGGCCAGAAGGCAGTCATCACCAAAGCCAAGAAGGCTATCAGCGCCTTCCGCCTTCGTGAAGGCTTGGCCATCGGTTGCAAGGTCACGCTACGCGGCAAGAGAATGTATGAGTTCCTGGATCGCCTGATCAACGTGGCCCTGCCCCGAATTCGCGATTTCCGTGGTGTTAATCCCAAAAGCTTCGACGGCAATGGCAATTACAACCTTGGCATTGCTGAGCAACTCGTGTTTCCGGAAATCGAAGCTGACAAAGTCAACTTCACGCAAGGTATGGACATTGCCTTTACCACCAGTGCAACCAGCGATGATGAAGCTCGCGAATTGCTCCGCGGTTTCGGTATGCCTTTCCGCACCGATAAATAAAAACGATACACCAATTGTCTGAGCACTCAGTTCTCAGCAAACAGCACTCAGGATTCATTCCATGGCCGTAACCGCTAAACTGGCGAAGTTCAAACGAGAGATGAAGGCTCTCGAAGAACAGAAGAAAAATCCCGACAAGAAGATTCTTCTTCCACGCGCTCGCATCCGTATCCGATTGCGCTGCAAACTCTGCGGTCGCCCTCGTGGTGTCTACCGCAAGTTTGGTTGTTGCCGCATCTGCATGCGGAAGTATGGCTCGGATGGTTTGATTCCAGGCCTGAAGAAGGCATCCTGGTAAGTGATTACTTGCCAGTTGTTCGAGATTCGATACACTTTGCAGTCCAGGCATACGACTGGGCTTGTCCCGGAGCGTGCGAGGAACTACTGAAATGATGACAGATCCCATCGCGGATTTTTGCACCCGTATCCGCAACGCATGCCGTATAGAGCGTGCGGTTGTTGACATCCCTGCCAACGGCATGAAGATTGGTCTGGCTGAAGCCCTCAAGGCTGAAGGCTACATCTACGAATATCACGTCGGCCATATGAAAAAGGCTGACGATGGCAGTGAGCAGTTTGAGCAGACAAATGATCCCAAACTTGCCAAACGCATCCTGCGTATTTACCTCAAATATGGTGCTACGGGTGAGCGAGTGATACAGCGAATCCGTCGTATCAGCAAACCTGGTTGCCGTGTATACCGCAGCTACAAGGAACTCACACCTGTCCTGGATGGCTTGGGCATTACGCTGCTCAGTACCAACAAAGGTGTGAAGAGCGATCGCCAAGCCCGCCAGGAAAAGCTCGGCGGCGAAGTCATTTGCGAAGTGTGGTAACCAGAACAACTGTGGCTTCGGCTGCATCACAGGATATCGATCATGTCACGTATTGGACGTAAACCGGTGAGCATCCCTGCAGGCGTCAAAGTCGCCGTAGCAGGGCAAAAGGTGAACGTGGAAGGCCCCAAAGGCAAGCTGAGCGTCGAAGTTCGCCCTGAAATCAGTGTGGCCCTGGATGAAAAAGCCAAGACCATCACCCTCGCACAGCGAACCGGCACTGAGAGCACTGAGCGACTGGTGAAATCGCTGCACGGTCTCTCGCGCACTCTGGTAAACAACCTCATTGAAGGTGTAACCAAGGGCTACGAAAAGAAACTGAAAGTCGAAGGCATCGGCTACCAGGCTCGTCTCGACAAGAAAAAGCTGGTGCTGACCGTCGGCTTCGCCAATGCACTGGAAGTGCCAATTCCTGATGGCATTACTGTCCTGGTACCTGATCCCACCACGATCAACATAACTGGTATCGACAAACAGATGGTGGGGCACTTTGCTGCTTCAGTGCGTGCCCTCCGTAAACCTGAGCCTTATAAGGGCAAAGGTATCCGTTATGAAAACGAAGTCGTCCGCCGCAAGGAAGGCAAGACGATGGGTGGTACTGGCAGCTAACAACAGGGGAAGAAAGAGCGACTTACCCTTTTTTCCCATTTACTTTGGACTGGAATCATGGATCGTCTTGTACTCAAAGCCAAACGCGAACAGCGACGCAAGTATCACGTTCGCAACAAGATCAAGTTGCGTGGCACGCTCGCACGTCCCCGATTGACGGTGTATCGCAGCCACCAGCACATTTACGTGCAGATCATTGATGATCAGCAGGGCAGAACCATTGCCGCTGCCAGTTCCAATGACAAGGCCGACAAACTCAAATACGGTGGCAACAAGAAAGCCGCAGAAGCAATCGGAACACGTATCGCTGAAAAGGCCAAAGCAGCAGGTATCACCAAGGTCGCATTTGACCGAGGCTGCTATCGTTATCATGGCCGTATCCAGGTGCTGGCGGAAGCCGCACGTAAAGCCGGACTCGAATTCTAACGGGGCAAAGCATGTCGAGCGAATCGAAACAGGGTGGATTGGAAGATAAAGTCATCAAGATTCGCCGTTGCGCCTCGGTGGTGAAAGGCGGACGACGATTCAGCTTTAACGCACTGGTTGTGGTGGGCGACCGCCGTGGCCAGGTGGGCTATGGCTATGGCAAGGCCAATGAAGTGCCTCCCGCTGTAGAAAAGGCAGTCAAGGATGCCTCCCGTTCCCTGAAGAAAGTCATCCTCAAGGGTGAAACCATTCCGCACCGTGTCATCGGTCGGGCTGGTGCTACTCGTGTTGTAATGGTACCTGCAGGCCCTGGCACTGGCGTGAAGGCTGGATCCGGCGTTCGCGAAGTACTGGAACTTTCCGGCGTACGCAACATTCTCACCAAGGTGCATGGCAGCACGAATGCCCAGACTCTGGTGAAAGCCACTATTGATGGTCTACTCCAACTCCGAACCAAGGAGATGGTGGAGAATCTGCGTGGAATCAAGCTCTGATCGTAATGGAAATGCAACAGGTATTGCCTGTTCGCAAGCTGAATGCTGACAGCTGATGTCTGTCAGCTCTTTGATAAAGGCTGAATCATGGATCTTACAACTGTACATACCGGCGTGACCAAGCGACGCCCTAAGAAGCGTATCGGACGCGGCATTGGCTCCGGACATGGCAAAACTGCTAGCCGTGGCTCCAAGGGTCAAGGAAGCCGGGCAGGTACTCGCTCGTACTCTGACCTCTACGCAGGCGGTCAGATGCCCCTTATCCGCCGTATCCCCAAACGTGGTTTCAGCAATGAAACATGGCGTAATACCTACATCGAAGTTAACGTGGGTGATCTCGAAGCCAAGTTTGCCGCTGGCGCCACGGTTAACCATGAAACACTGCGAAACGTGGGGCTCGCCAACGGCCCTGGCGATGGTATTCGCGTCCTGGGTACTGGCAACGTGACCAAGAAGCTGAATCTGCTGGTTCATGGCATCAGCAATCCGGCCCGCAAGAAGATTGAGGATGCTGGCGGAAAGATTGAACTGGTGGCTCCGCCCAAGAAGCCCGTCAAGAACAAGATGAAACCACGTCCACCCAAGGTGAAGTAATTGCTTTACCTGTGGCCTCCCCCTACTATTGACAGAGGCTGTGAAGATTAAGTGACAGCCGTCAACGTCGTTGACGGCTGTTCCTGTTAAGCGACAAGGATGTACTCTCCGTTCTGCTCACAAGGGACGATTCGTGAATACGCTCTACACCATCTTTTTCCGCATTCCTGAGCTGCAGCAGAAGATCTTTATCACGCTGATCTTCCTTGCGGTCTACCGCATCGGCTACCACATTCCCCTGCCGATGGTAGATCAAAAACAGATTGCCGAGCAGTTCTCAGGCTTTGGTGGCGGACTCGGTCAGCTTCTTGCCTTTGCCTCGGTCTTTAGCGGTTCACAACTCAGCCAGGGTACCATTTTCGGTCTGGGCATCATGCCCTATATCTCTGCATCGATTATCTTCCAGTTGCTTGCCACCTTCTATCCACCTCTCGAGAAGCTGCAAAAGGAAGGAGAAAGTGGTCGCAAGAAAATCAACGAATATACACGCTACGCCACTGTGCCAATCTGTCTGGTTCAAAGTTACATTTATGTCAACAGCTTTATCCTGTCGTCGCATGGGGGTAGACCCTTGTACCTGCCGGGATGGGATAACTTCTTTGACATCATGACTGCGGTGCTGATCATGACCTGCGGCACACTCTTCCTGATGTGGATCGGTGAACAGATTGATGAGTACGGCATTGGTAACGGAATCAGTCTCATCATCATGGCTGGAATCGTTTCCCGGATTCCGGAAGCCTTCAAGCGACTGTTCTTTGTGGAGAACGGCACCAAATTCAATCAGAACATCTTCCAGATTGGTGGAGGCAATCAGGGGCCAGGGCTCGAAACGCTCATTGTGCTAGTCTTACTATTCATTAGTGTCGTTTACTTCGTGATTCTCATCACAAAGGCCCAACGGCACATTGCCACCCAATCGGCCAAACACGTCCGCGGTCGCAAAGTGTTTGGCGGCATGAAGCAATCGCTGCCACTGCGTTTAAATCACGCCGGCGTCATGCCTGTGATTTTTGCCAGCAGCTTGCTGATGGTTCCCTTCTTCCTGCTCAGCCTGATCAATGGAATGCTGGGCAACAACTGGAGCTTTGGTAACAAGCTGGCTGCCGAGTTCCAGGATCACGGTTACCTTTACAATCTGCTCTACGTCGTTGGCATCTTCGGCTTCGCTTTCTTCTGGGTGGCAATCACCTTTAATCCCAAGGAAGTGGCGAACAACCTGCGTGATCAGGGCAGCTTCATCCCCGGTTATCGCCCCGGCAAGCGTACTGAAGAGTATCTGGAAAAGGTGATGACCCGCATAACGCTGGTCGGCGCCGCGTTCCTTTCGCTGGTGGCCATCCTGCCAACGATCATCGCCCAGAGCATGAAGATCGATTACGTCGTCGCCGGCTTCTTCGGCGGCACGAGCCTGCTCATCGTGATCAGCGTCTGCCTTGATCTGGTGCAGAAGATCAACAGCCATCTGGTGATGCGTAACTACCAGGGCGTGACTGACGATTAATGTAGATGCGGCATCCTGCCGCATCTTTGTCTATGTAAGGTTGCGCAATCACTTAATGCTGCAGATGCGGCGAGACGCCGCGTCTACTTTCCAGCCAGCATCCCGCAAGCCGCATGTACGTCTGCCCCGCCACTGTACCTCCGCACCACTGGCTGCCCCAGATAAGTATCCAGATCATCACGGAACTGTCGTAGTTCCTCCATGTTGGGCGGCTCAAACATACCCGTTGCGTCGTTCACATCGATCAGATCGAGCCGAATCGGCATACCCTTTACCAGAGCGGCAATTGCTTGGGCATCCTCCTCGCCCACGTTGATGCCACGTAGCATTGTCCAGGCCAGCGTGGCTCGATCCCCCCTGCTCTCCTGATATTCACGCACTGCCTGCATCAGTTCTTCAAGCGGGAAAGATTCTTCAACGGGAAAGAGCTGCTTGCGTTTGGATGAAGTGGCAGCTGTTAGCGACACGATAAGTCGGTACGGATGCCCTTCAGCAGTGAACCGGCGGATCATCGGCACGATGCCAACGGTCGAAATGGTGATGGCCTTGGCTGCGATGCTCAGGCCCACCGGCTCGCACATGATAGTTGCTGCTTCGATTACTCTCTCGTAATTCAGGAATGGTTCCCCCATACCCATGAAGACCACACCGCCAATCGGATAATGGGATTCAGCTCGAATCCGCATCACCTGATCAACGATTTCCCACACCTGCAGGTTTCGCTTAAAGCCCATGCGGCCGGTTGCACAAAAGGTGCATCCCATCGCACAACCCACCTGGGAACTGACGCAGATGATGTACTTCTCTTTGCCCGGCCGATGCAGCAGCGGAATACGCACTGCCTCGAAAGGTTGGTCGTCTTCGCCATGGAAGAGGTACTTGGTGAAGCCATCCGTAGGCGAGGTGCGTTTGTCGACTATCTTCAGAACTGGGATTTCGGTGGCTTCCCGAACAGCTTGGAGCTTGTATTTCGAAATCTGCTCCATTTCGGCAGGGACTGGCCCATCCTTCCGCACCACTGCTGCCTGGAGTCGACGAGCAAGCGGCAAATCGACACCGAGGTGTGCGAGATGTTGCTGCAACCGGGTGGCTGTGCAGGATTTGAAGATCACTTTCATGACATCATCTTATTCAAGGTGATGTTCATCTCTACTCCGCAGGCTCAATAATGGCTGACATCGATCCCTGCGAATGTTCCGATAAGGGATCAGCCCCGAAGGCATGGATTTGCTCCTGCTTGAGTTCAGCACGCTCCTTGGTCGTGGTATCCACAATCGCCCGACCCTTCTTGTCCACTTCTTCAGCCATCTGGAATGCCTTGGTCGGATTGTGTCCAAACAACTCGCCAAGCATGCGAATGACATAGTGATAAGTGTGGTCATCATCGTTCAACAAAATGACATGGTAAGGAGGCATCTGGTAGATCTTCTCCTTCTCCTGCCGCTTTGGCCTGGCCTTCTTCGATCGAACTTGAACAGCTTCCAGACTCATACTGTTCTCCCGACTCCTTCTGATTGCTATCGGTTTCAGACCACCGCATTATACCTTCCTGCTGACACAAACGAGTGTTAAATCGTCAAACTGTTCCGGGGCTGTCGCGAATTGTTCTACAGT
Organism: Gemmatales bacterium; assembly: GCA_046350055.1. Classification (GTDB taxonomy): domain Bacteria; phylum Planctomycetota; class Planctomycetia; order Gemmatales; family HRBIN36; genus JAEUIE01. The sequence continues at coordinate 4,776,196 of JAXMBC010000001.1, forward strand.
ACGAATGACATGGGCCCCCTGCCCTGGAGCGTCCTGTGGACCACTCTTCATGGCTGCAATCAATCGCTCTTTGCCAAACTGTTCATTCTTGACATTGCTGGCATCAGTAATTCCGTCGGTACAAAGCAGCAGGCAATCCCCTGGCTCCAGCGTAACATCCACCGACTTGTATTCGAAATCCTCCATGATACCCAGCGGCAGGCCATTCATGTCGTCGGCAGCAAACTCTTCCACAGTGCCATTCGCTCGTCGCAATAACGGGGGCACCTGCCCTGCGTTGACCAGCGTAACCTTTCCTGTCACACAGTCCAGAATGGCAAGAAGGAAGGCTACAAACCGATCTGATATTCCAGCCTGCTGGAATAGATAGTTCATTCGCTTCATGGCAGCAGCTGCAGTAGGCTCTGAGAGCACTGCCAGGTTGACATCACCACTGACCCGTGCCATCAGCAAAGCCGCCGGCACGCCTTTTCCAGCAACATCGCCTACCGACACTGCCAGTCGATCTCCTGGCATGTTCAGGAAGCCGTAGAAGTCGCCTCCCACTTCACGAGCAGCTTCGTAATGAGCATAAAACTGAAATTGTGGTACATCAGGAAGCTTGTTGGGCAGGAAGCACTTTTGTACTTCGACAGCCAGCTCAATCTCGCGAGCCATTTTCTGACGCAGGTTCAGGTTTTCATGCAGCTTCACATTGTCAAGTGCGACAGCGGCCTGATTGGCAACTGCAACCAGAAGTTGCAAGTCCTCCTGGGTGAATTTCCTCATCCGATCCTGCGTGTCCACCTGCATGATGCCAAAAACTTCGCCATCAGGCGAAACCATCGGCGCTGCCATAATGGAGCGGATTTTGAAATCGGATATGCTGGCTGCCATTTGAATCTGTTCATGCTGTGCAGCATCTTCGATCAGCAACGCCTCTGCATTATCCATGCATTTTTTCAGAATTGTCTTGCTGAACCGGGCTGAAGCTTCGTCACGTTCTCGACGCGTCTTGATGGCCTTGGGAACAAAGTGACCATTGCTATCCTGCACGATGATAAAGCCACGATCAGCCTGCCGGAATACCTGAAACAGCCCATCCAGAATACGAGGCAACAATGGCCCAATTTCCACTGCACGTGCTAGACTGTTGGAAACTTCGAGTAGTACTCGCAACCGATCTGCTGGCTGAACTGCCAGTACATTGACCGATGCGGCTCCAGCCTGGACGCTCGAAACGACCGTACCAGTGTCATCTGCATCGTTTTTGGGAGAAGCCGTTTCGTCCACAAACTCGCAGTAGAAATCGCATATTTTGATCTTGTCCCCTGGCCCGAGGGGCATCGGCTTGTCTGCTTCGACCTTGGTGTCGTTCAGCAAGGTCAAATTGCGGCTTTTCAGGTCTTCCAGGATATATTTGCCGTTACGCCAAACAATGCGAGCATGCTCCCGGCTCACTGCACTTACGCTGAAAACGATATCACATTCTGGGTTTCGACCAATAACATTGGTCCCCTGTTTAAGCTCATACCGCTGTGGGCCGTTGGGGCCGCGTACTACTACCAAAAAGGGCATGTTGATTGTGCTTGAGGTTACGGGAATTCAGTCAACCAGTAATAAGATAGCGTAGACTGAACCATAGTGCTAGCAGCTAAGGGCTAGAAGGTAGCAGTTAACTGAATTGCCGATTGTTGTGAAACTTTACCATGAAATCCTCAGTATGAGTAATGATGCTAGTGAGTACTTCGAGTTACGAACGGCAATCGACACCTGTTCTCTGGGAGTATCCCGTGGAACAGCCCGTTGAGGGTCTGTCCCCGCTACGCAACGAGCAATTGCTGGTAAAAGCCTGCCAGGCAAACGACCCCATGGCCCTGCGCAATCTGGTTGAGCGGTTCCAGGACGACGTCTATCGCGTCTGTTGTCGGCTGATGGCAGATCCTCATGAGGCGGAAGACCTTGCTCAGGAAGTGTTTGTTCGGGTTATTCGCAGCCTACACACCTGGGATCAGGAACGCCCGCTCAAACCATGGATACTCAGCATAGCTTTCAACCGGTGTCGCACTGCACTTAGTAAACGGGCCAAGCGACCACACTTAAGCCCCCTGCTGGATACGAATGCCAGCCGGGAAGCTCCGAGCGAACGGACGAGCAACCTGCAGGAAGAAATCCACGCCGCCGTTGAGGAATTACGGCATGAATACCGTGAGGTCTTCATCCTCTTCCATCACGAAGAGATGCCTTACGAAACGATAGGCAGCATGATGCGGAAACCTGTCGGCACCATCAAAACCTGGCTCCATCGTGCCCGACAAGCTGTTGTTAAACGGCTGCAGGAACGAGGAGTGGTGTACCACGGGGGTGACGATACCCATGACTAAGCTCAATTGCCTTCAAGCGGAACAGTCTATACAGCAGCTACTCGATGAACGAGCGGGCCATCCTCTGCCCCAAGCGCTCAGCGATCATCTTGCACATTGCCCGCAATGTCAAAGCTGGCAATCGCTTTTCCACCTCCCTCTCCCGCCGCTGGGTAATCGTGTTCCGACTGGTTTTGCCAATCGGGTCATTGAAAGACATCAGTGGGAACAACGCAAACAGCGATGGTTGCGATACGGTTCTATGCTTGCGCTGGCAGCATGCCTGCTCATTGCTATTGCTGCATGGTATGTGACTCAACCCGGAGTCGCCAATGTTACGAATGCTTCCGTGAATGAACTGGCTGCTGCAAAAGAGAAGTCACGCAGGATTCTAAGTAACTTACAGGATGAACTAGCTTCGATTCCGAAAATCTCGTATCCGTGGCAGGTCCCTTCGATCACGGTGCCTGATATGTTTACTGAGTTGCCAGGTATGAATGACCCTCTGTCTATTGGCATGCCAGCTATTCGCACCATTGGTAACACGTTTCAGAATACGATTGAACCGCTGGAAGCCCCTGCCAAGGCAGCTTACGACAAGGTGAAGTCCGTCATCGATGATCCTGAACTACGGAAGCTCATGAGCCGTATTAGTGGCCGGTCGACTTAGCCAATCCCGGCCAGCCCCAATACAGTGCCATACCGACTGAGTACTGCGGCTCGAATGCCAGCATTTTCCGGTAACTGCAGACCCGGATCTCGCTGAATTAATTCGAGCGCATCATGTTGAGCTTTATCCAGTAACTCTGCATCCCGAATGGGATGAGCAATTTTCAGCTCCCCAACGCCATGTTGTCTCGTGCCGAAGAACTCACCCATGCCGCGGAGTTCCAGGTCTTTCTCCGCCAGTTTGAACCCATCACTGTTCTTGCAGAAGAAACGCAGACGATCCTTCGATTCGGGCGTGGCAGTGTTAGCGAAAAGGTAACATTCCCCTGCCACGGGACCACGACTGACTCGTCCACGCAATTGATGAAGTTGCGATAGTCCGAACCGTTCAGCATGCTCAATGACCATCAGCGTAGCGTTACTCACATCAACTCCCACTTCAATCACTGTTGTACTCACCAGGCAGTCGAGTTCCTTGTTCTGGAATTGCTGCATTATGAAGTCTTTGGCACGATCATCCATGCGGCCATGCAGAATCCCCACCTTGAAATCATGGAAAGGACCATCGCTGAGTAACTTGGCTGTATCTATCACTCCTTTCAGATCATTGTCGGCCGATTCCTCGACCATAGGGCAAACGACATACAACTGTCTGCCTGCCTTCATCTGCTGACAAAGATGGGCCATCAACTCGGCTCGCTCTTCTTCCGGAGTCCACATTGTTTTAACTGGCTTGCGTCCCGGGGGTAATTCGCGAATCACAGCTACATCCAGATCGCCAAAAACGGTAAGTGCTATGGTGCGAGGTATGGGGGTGGCGGTCATGACCAGATAGTGGGGATCGAGGCCTTTGTGCCGAATCGTGGCACGCTGTTGCACACCAAAACGATGCTGTTCGTCGATAACGACGAGACCGAGATTGGCGAATTCAATGTCATTTTGGATCAAGGCCTGTGTACCTACCACAAGGTCAACCTGCCCACGTTTGATCTCCCCCAGAGCAATGCGGCGATCATTGCTGGAAATGCCGCCGACGAGGAATTCCATTTTCACTTTACTGTTGGCCAGGTAGCGATTGAGGGTACGCCAATGCTGCCTTGCCAAAACCTCGGTGGGAGCCATCAGGGCGGCCTGATGCTTGTTTGCAACAGCGACAAGCATGGCATAGAGTGCAACCGCAGTCTTGCCGGCACCAACATCCGCCTGAAGCAGACGTCTCATCGGACGTTCTTTTGACATGTCCTCGCAGATTTGATGAATAACCTTTTCCTGTCCCTGGGTCAGATCAAAAGGGAAGAGCTTGCGTATGCGTTCATCCACCAGGCGGGAACGAGCCAGAGGCGTAGCTTTGCTCTGCACCTGCTGATCACGTCGCTGCAAGCCCAGGGCTACCTGCAATACCAACAACTCGTCGTAGGCTAGTCTCTGTCGACCTCGTTCTGCATCGCCCATTGTTTGGGGAATATGCACCGCCCGCAGCGCCTCGCCTATGCGAGGGAAGGCATGGCGAGTAATCAGGGGCAAAGGCACAATTTCCCGTACTGCCGACGCATAACGTTCAACTACCTCACGCTGAATCCGCCGCATCGCTTCGGCATGCAACCCCTCGGTCAGGCTATAAAGGGGTAGCACTTCAGAATTCTCGTCCACCAGGGTGCCCTGATCGACAGGCCGCAGACGTGGATTGTTCATCTGCCAATGGCCACGGTAGTGTCGGGGTTTGCCTGTGCAGGCAACCAGCATTCCATAACGCAGTTTATTGGCGACGAATGGCTGATTAAAAAAGGTGGCTTCAAGCACTTTGTCTCCGCCATCGCTAAAGACAATACTCACCAGATCCTTACCACTGTGGGTGGTTTTGCCCTCGATTTCCACGACTTCGCCAACAATGGTCTGTGGCTCATCATTCGCCTTGAGATCGGCAATCTTGAGCCGGTTGGTCAGGGCTTCATAAGCACGCGGCAGATAGAAAAGCAGATCACCCACTGTGACCAGCCCCAGTTTGAGCAGCTTTTCGTAACGCTGTGGCCCCACCCCTTTCACAAACTGTGATGAGGAAGCTAGTGGATTTTCGGAGCTGGGGGAAAAGAAATCAGCCATAACTAGGCACTAGTATATGGCTGCCGATTGGTCAATTGAAGCATGAGATTAGCACGAATAGGAAGCGCTTCGCTGCTCCACCACGGGCTTGGTTTCTTTGACTTGTCCATTATTGACAACCGGGGCTTCAGACACAGTATTATTGGCCAGTTTACGACGGTCACGAGCTGCCCGCACAAACTCCCGAAACAGCGGATGAGCCTGGGTTGGTTTTGATTTAAATTCAGGGTGATATTGAACAGCTACAAACCAGGGGTGATTCTTCAGCTCGATGACTTCGACCAGTTTGCCATCAGGGCTGAGTCCGGATAGCACGAACCCTTTCTCTGTGAAGCTGCTGCGGTATTCATTGTTGAATTCATACCGATGTCGATGTCGTTCCATGATCGATGTCTTGCCGTATGCCTCATAGGCTTTGCTTCCCAGTAGTAGTTCACAGGGGTATTGGCCCAGTCGCATAGTGCCCCCCAGGTCTTCAACTTTCTCCTGTTCACTCATCATGCAGATAACAGGATGCCGGGTATCATCAGCGAATTCCGTACTGCTCGCATCTGCGTGCCCGAGCACATATCGGGCAAACTCGATTGTGGCACATTGCATCCCCAGGCATACGCCAAAGAAGGGGACGTTATTTTCGCGAGCATACTTTACCGCAGCGATCTTGCCTTCAATGCCTCGGTCTCCGAAGCCACCTGGCACCAAGATACCATCCATACCACTGAGCAGGCTCTCGGCGCGATGCTCATCTTCCAGATCTTCCGCATCTACTTTGGTGATGCGCACCCGCGTACTATTGGCGATGCCTGCATGCTGCAGCGATTCGTAAATGGACTTATAGGCATCATGAGTTTCCATGTACTTGCCTACAACTGCGATGTTTGCTTCATGAGTGGGGTTCTTCAGTTTGCTGAGCATCTTCAGCCAATCGTCCAATTGAGGCGGCTGGCTGCCTTGAGTAAGCCCCAGCTTCTCAATGATCAGTTCGTCGAGCTTTTTCTCATGCAGGCTGATTGGTACCTCATAAACACTGAAATCACGATCTTTCTCGGCAATGACTGCACGATTTTCGATGTTACAGAAGAGACCGATCTTCTTTCGCATGTCTTCCGAAAGATCACGTTCCGTGCGACAGATCAGGATGTCAGGCTGGATACCAATCTTCCGCAGTTCGCCTACTGAGTGCTGGGTAGGCTTGGTCTTCAATTCCTGAGCAGCTTTCAGGTAAGGTACCAGCGTGAGATGCACATAGATGCAGTTGTGCTTGCCCACATCAAGTGCAAATTGACGGATGGCTTCCAGAAAAGGCAATCCTTCGATGTCACCCACTGTGCCACCGATCTCAGTGATGACCACATCGGTATCCGGTTTGGCCATCAGGTGAATACACCGTTTAATTTCATCAGTCACATGGGGAATCACCTGAATAGTCTGACCCAGGTAATCGCCATGGCGTTCCTTGTTGATAATGGTCTGGTAAATGCGACCGGAAGTGTAGTTACTATGCTTATCGAGTTGTGTGTTTGTGAAGCGTTCGTAGTGTCCCAGGTCGAGATCAGATTCGGTGCCATCATCAAGCACATAGACTTCACCGTGCTGAGCCGGATTCATGGTACCCGGATCAACGTTTAAATAGGGATCAAACTTCTGCAAACGCACCTTGAGGCCACGGCGTTCCAGGAGCATAGCCATGGATGAACACGTAATACCCTTACCCAGCGAACTGACAACACCGCCAGTTACAAAGATGTGTTTGGCCATGACCATACCCCTGCCTTGGAATTAACAGGTATTGTATGGGTCCTGTTTTTTTCTGGAAGGGGTGAACTACTGCACTCGATACCTGAACCCAAACAAGCGATGGACTTTTTCAGTGACAAACCGGGCAAAGGTTGCCGTGAGTCGTTGCACTGTCAGCCAATTGACGGAACGAGAATGTTTGTATTGTTGCAGATAATCACAGTACATTCGATATGCGTCCCAGTCTCGATTCCAGAAAGCGTTTTGACACTTATCCAGCAGTCTTTCAATCAGGATATTTCGTAAGCGAGCCGTTTCTGCTGCTCCAAGGACAGGAAGCTGCAAGTCTAACCAATGCTGGAACGAGGCATCCCAGCGTAGTTCTATATCTTTCTTTGCACTTTGATTATTGCCGTGTTGACGGTAACCAATCAATGGTTCGTTTACAATCGCGATGGGCGTCTCACGCAAGAGCTCAATGAAGTAAATGGCATCTTCAGCATACTTGGTCCAGGTTGGAAAGCGACAGAGTATATTTCTCTTAACCATGAGCGATGCAATCTGGCAGGGAGTTCCATCTCTCAGGATTTGCTCTACCTTGAACTGGCGTTGCTTGCTGTTCTTCTGAATCTTGGGGATTTTTGTCAGGTCGGAGAAACGGAAGTAATGTGAACAAATTGCTGCGTAGTTATCATTGATCGCATCAAGCTGTTTTTGTAACTTTGTCGGCATCCAATAATCATCTGCGTCCAGGAAGGCGATCCAGTCGCCTTTCGCTTCGTCCATTCCACGGTTTCTTGCTACTGATTCACCTTGATTCACTTGACGAAGTACGCGGACAGGCGGACCAATTTCCTCTGCAATGACTGCCGAATTATCGGTCGAACCATCGTCGACAACAATCACTTCCAGCACTGGATAAGTCTGCGCCAGTACCGAGTCAATGGTCTCGCGAAGAAAACTCCCACCGTTATAGGAGGGAATGACCACGGAGACTGATGGTGCATTCATCATCTACTTCTGGATACTTGGTAACTGTTTCGTGCAATACCTGCAATCAGCCGATATGTCAACAGTCATCCGGATTACCTGAATCACCATGAAATCCATCTCAAAATTGAAGAATCATGTTAATTTGTGCCGACAAATCCTTTGGACTCCTCGTACCATCAAAGCAAGGCTGTTATGCGTATTTGTCTGTACACCAATACTGCATTTCCGAGTATCGGTGGGCAGGAAGTGGTTGTTGATGAGTTAGCGAAACAATATCAGCAGGCAGGCCATTACGTTGTTGTAGTTGCCCCGGACCACCCGCAAGCAAGTGGATTTGATCGTCAGGCACCTTATCAGATTGCTCGTCATCCTCGATTCATTTCAACACGCTGGCTTTTGTCCTGGTATGGTTCCTGTTTCAAACGTCTGCAGCAGCGACATCAATTTGACGTGGTACATTGCCATAACATTTATCCTGCTGGGTATGTTGCATTGATGCTCGGAGAACGTCGACCACTCGTCGCCATCACCAGCCACGGAGGCGATGTGCGTGAGGACAATCCCCGCTTTTCCAAGCCAGGATTAATATCTCGGCACCGCAGGGTGTTGTCTGACGCAGATGCGATAGTCTCGATTGGACCATTTACTGACGAAGGGTTTTCTCGTCTTGGTGTACCTCGTCACAAAATGCATCGTATCACCAACGGTGTACATGTAGATCATCTGTCTCAATGTGTGAGCAGGCCCGATTCGCTACCAGCGAGCTTGCAGAACAATGACTTTTACCTTTTTCTGGGGCGACTTGCACATCGCAAAGGAGTCGATGTTCTTCTCCGGGCCATTGCCTTAATGAAACACCAAGGCAAACATAAGGTAAAACTTGCTATTGGAGGGGATGGCCCAGAGCGATCGAATCTCGAAGCTCTTGCCCAGCAAGCAGGGATTTCAGATTACGTGGTATTCCTTGGAAAAGTCGCTGGCGACACCAAACGATGGCTTCTTCAACAAGCCCGTTGTATGGTGATTCCAACTCGTGAGTGGGAAGCGCTTCCCATGGTATTGCTGGAAGCTCATGCAGCTGGCTGTCCTGTTCTTGCCAGCGATGCTCCAGGACTGCTGGGACTGGTAGAGCAGGATGTTACGGGCTGGGTGACTGCACGAGAAGACCATGTTGCTCTGGCAAGGCAACTGCAGATAGTCGATGACATGCCGATGCAGCGTATTCAGTCGATCAGAGACGCGGGCAAACAGAAAGCCAGGAAGTACGATTGGCCCTGTATTGCTGAACAACACATAACACTTTTTGAACAACTACACGACCAACGTGCTGGCTTGAAATCCGCAGCATGACAGTAGTGTCCAGACTACTCAGGTAGCAAGCCAGTATCCTGCAAGCCGGTTTCCCACTGAGATAATTGTTCCTCCAGTGCATTCAGGCTGATGATAAAAAAAGGCGGATCCAGCAGTTTTTCCATCTCCTGCTGTTCGGCTACAAACTCCCCCTCCTGCTCAAGTTTGCGGATCCACGCTGGCACATCCAGCCCGGAACCACTGGTCGTCTTTGCTAGTTCATCCATTTTGGCCAGCAGGCTTCGTAAGGCCGGACCACGCTCCTGTTTGCGTGGTTTTTCTTCGATTTCCCGCACCGCCGGGGCAACCAGTGCCACGAGGCAGTCAACTTCCAGCGGCGCCAGAAATCGCTCTTCAATCAGATCGGCCACTGTTCGCAATTGCATGCCATGCTCAGCTTGAATCTCCCTCAGATGCTCTACGTGCCGTCGAGCGATTTCACCGGTCATTCGTTTGATGTTCTCTTTCCAAAGCTCTGCTGCTTTCGTGTGACCTTCTCTCACCAGCGATTCGTGTATCCAGATCAGTGGCCTGATATTCCATACGTGCCGCTCATAAGTCGTCTTCAAGCGTAGAAACGAGATGAGCCGGTAGATGTTTTCCCCATAGTCCGACTGCGTAGTAGTGGCATTGTAATCCTTGTATTCTTCATAATTTTCCACGACAGTTTTTAGCACCATCTCCAGATGCCGTGCCGCGACTTCTCGTGAAATCTTACGCCGTTCAATGGCGTGCATGAGCTTGGCACCTGCCATCGGCTCATCATCCCTTACCAGTGACGCTTCTTCTTCCATGTAACTGATAAATGCTGGAATGCCTCGGCTGAGAATCGCACGCAAGTTGGAAAGTGTCATAAACTTGGGATGGAACAGGTCGGATCCAAATTTCCTGATGAATTCTCGCAATTCTTTCCATTCATCATCTTCCTGAATACCTTCCAGACTGGAAAGACGTACCGAGTGACTGTGATCGATCCACAACATCAGAAATGGCTTTGCCAAATGGTCAAGAATCTCGATGAGCCGTGAAGGCTCCACTTCAGGCTGCCAATGGGTAGAGGATCGCGAGACACTGGCAGTCAGTCCATGCATCGCGAATTCAAACAACCGATTAAACTCTGTAACCACCCTGCCCTGAATCGATTGTGCTCGCTCTGAATCACGAACCGCTTTCAATACCTGATAGGTTTCCTTGACCTGCCCAAGACGAGGCAAAGCCGTCACCAAGTCCCTTAAGGTAGTCTGTGCCAGACGTGTGCGATAATTTTCTTCTATGCTACCACCGGCATCGAGCGGCTTGTATAACAATGAAACATTCGATAACGCTTCTAGATAGGCATCGAGCCTGCCGCCAATTTTGCCAACGGAGCCTCTCCAGATGAGATTCTCCAGTTGCACAGCATGACGCTCCCAGTCGCCATGCACTGTAGCAGGCACATCTTCATTGGCTATGGCATAGCTGGAGGCAAGAAGCGATGCTTCTGCCTGAGCAATATCCAATGCGGCCGAGATACCCAATTCCATCAGTCTGTCTTTGACATGCCGCTGTCGATCGTATTCCATCATGGATGCCTGATTGCCCAAAGGTTCCGGCACCACACATTGGTAAATCCGCTCCAGCAGAGGCAACAACTGTTCTCGCTGCTGCACTGCCAGTTTCCACCAGCCTGTGAGAGAATCTCTCAGGCCATCCTGACCTTTGAATTGACCTGACTGCCTCGCAAACAGTTGCCAGAGATGAGCAACATGGGCTAGAAAACTGATTCGTTGCGAAATGCTATCTGCCTGATGTTCCAGTGGAAAATCAGCACCTACCTTGCTGACAGGATCATCGTCTGCCAGGCTTGCATCATTGCCATCATCGGTACTGTCACGGTACGCCATACCTTCATAAGCAGCAGCAAAGGGATTGTCTTCTTTCGCTGTATCAGGTCTCACTCCTTGAACTTCAATCTGACTGAGATCCCAATACTCTTCTGCGTTGGCTTCGAGCAAATCAAAAAAACGTTTAAGGTACTTCCATTGCTCCGTACGCTGCAATTGTCTGGCCTGCAAGACCTCAACCATCCAGTGGGTCATCAGGTCATAAAAACTGTTCTTACCATCTTCCAGAGGAACTTCGCTGGCATGACTGAGCCAATTAATAAGCAGTGCCATGGCAGCTGCGTAATCACGACGCATCAACAGGACATCAAGTACCAGCGAAAACGAAGAGGCGCTGGTGAAACTCTTGAGATGCTGCCTCCAGAAGGATAAATCCCCTGCGGTTTGTCCCTTGGCATGCCAATCGACCAGGGCTTCCACCACCTGCAGTGCTGATTGGAACATCTCCTCGCCTGCCACGCGTGGCAGGTCACTCACTTCATAAGTAGCATATCGGTCCCACCATTGAACCATTCGACCAAACTGTCGCCTGGCCGCTTTGGCGTCATCTTCTTTTCCACTGGCTGCTGCCATGCACAACATCCGTCCTGCCAGTTGAAAAGTACTCTCCATCATCTCACACAGCTCAATCAGCCGATGATCGAGTACTGCATCCTCCATCGACTGAAAGATGGGGAATTGAGCTTGAAAACCGAGTGCATTCCATGGATCAGGCAGCGCCCCACACGCGATGCCTCGCTGCAACCAGTCTTCAATAGACTGCAGCTTATTCAGTCCGAGCTTGAGATCCCCTTCGTCAATGGCGTCCGCCAACTCGCTGAGCAAGTTGGTGATCTCCATCTGAAATCGATCAGACACAGGCGACGTAGGGCGAAGCCTTTCTCTCGCCGCACTCGTGGCATTGATATCAGCAAGGAAGTAGGAGAGATGCCGAGTCTGTAATTGCTCTGCACGATGTCTCGTAATGGCCTGATTGAGTGATTGACGTGCGCCTGCAAAAGGCTGCCGCATACGGTCAGCTTCGTCTTCCAGTCGTTTCTTGTGTTTGCCCTGTAACCTACTGAAGCTGTAGGCATAAAAATTGTCCCGCAGCTTTGCGATGCGTGGCACCAGCGTGGAGAGTTTTACCGAGCTATCGTAACTCCCCGGGCCTCGACCACTCATCGCAGAGGCCATGAGTACCGTTCCCGCCAGGACAATACCAGCTTCCTGCAAGTACTCTTCGCGAAGTTTATCTTCAACGTTCTGATAGCGCTCCTGTAGTATCTCTAACGTAATCGAACGTGTGATATAGCGGCGATAGTTACCTGAACCATCGAGTTGCTGCGGATCCCATTCTCCGAATACATAATTCGGGCGACGGTTGGCTGGATGGCTATGATCGTAACAGCGGGCATCGTAAGACCATTCCGCCAAACGCTTCAAATCAAACGATGCTTCCTCGAGTAATTCTTCAGGAATGTTGTTCAGCACCGTAATCGATTGCTGAATGAGTTGTTCGTATCGACCATAACCCACCCCCACATCGGCCAGATATAAGGGAATAGGGTGTAAACTCTCCTGGGGGTATGTGTCCCCCAGCCGACCGTTCTCCAGCGTGGCCACGGGCCGATAACCAATGAAGTCATTCAGTTTTTTGATGGTGTGTGCAATCGCAAGATCAGGTTCTTCCTTGAGACCTGTTTCTGATAGCAGACATTCCAGCATCCGAACTACCATCAGAGGTGGAAACAGTTCTTGATCAGGAACATGCTGCAAGAGATCACGATGAAATTGTCGATATTCCGGAATCAGCTTCTGCGGGAGGAGTTGAAGAACCAGTTTGGCCTGCGTCAAATCTTGAAAGGCGGCCCCTGCTTCCGCCACGATAGAATCAGCGTGCTGATATAGCCAATCACAAAGTGTTTTCCATGGCGCCGTGTCATTAATGCCTGAAACTCTTGCCTGAGCAATGTTCCATGCCTTCTGAAAACGACTATCAGACCGACCATTGGAAAAGTTCAGGTAGCCGATCAACTTGACGAGATCGACATGCTTCTTCAATTCCAGCAAACGTGATTCCACGATCCAGCTACTCCAGAGCACAACACCTGCATTATATCATGGTGCCGCGATGGGAGTCAGTAATACATGGTGTACCATCATAACAGGAGCCAATTATCGTTACTTGTTGATCTTGCGCATTGCTTCGGTAACAACTCGACGAAGCTCGCGATCAGGGTTGCGTTCCTTGAGAAACGCTTCAAAGACAGGAATCGCTTCCTTTGCATCGGGACCGATGTTGCCGAGCGCGATAACATAGGCTGCGCGAATGTTATTGCCACGGCGCATGTTGGGTCCTTCGGCCTGATACGCTTTCAACAAATCAGGCACTGCTTCCTTGGCATCCGGACCAATTGACGCCAGTGCATCTGCTGCATACTTTCGAACCTGATTGTCTTTCTCTGCGAGCGCCTGACGAAGAACTGGAACCGCATCTTTACCGTATTTGCTGATTGAAGTCGATGCCCGGGCTATGACTTCCGTATCAGTGTCTTTCATTGCCTTGGAGAGTGCTGCAATTGTCATTTTGCTATCCGCACCAATGACACCTAAGGCTTCCGCTGCACTGCGTCGCACCAGCACATCTCGATCTTTTTCCAGCAAACTGGCAACGAGAGGAGCCGTTGATTTTGCCGCAGTCTTCATGGCAATGATCTGGGTGAGTGCTTTTCGTTTCTTGACAAGTTCGCCGGTTCGAAGATCGTTCATGACCTGCTTGAGATTGCCTTCTTCGTCGGCATGAAGGTTAGTTACCATTGGCGAAAACACCAGCGTCAGCAGCAAGAGTAGGCGGATCATGAAGCACACTCCGAGTCGAGGGAAATTCACGTTGAGGCAAGCCGATTCAATTCCAGGCCATGTCATATAATAACCCCGGAATCTTCTGAGAGGAACTGGTTATGAGCGATCCAGCCAAGAAAATTATCATTGATGAAGATTGGAAACAATCTGCCCAGCAGGAAAAGGAAGAACTCGAGGCCAAACTCGAGGCCGAGAAAGCCAAATCATCGCGCCCCGTTCCGACCGCCTCTTTTGAGGTATTGATTAACTCATTGGCTATGCCAGCCATGCTCAATCTTGGAATGGTGCAAATGCCCGATCATCAGCCTGACCTGGGCGAAGCTAAGTTTTATATCGATTTACTCGGTGTTGTGGAACAAAAGACGAAAGGCAATCTGGAAACATCCGAGCACAATATGCTGACTACCCTCCTCTACGAGTTGAGGATGGCATTTGTTGCTCTCGCACAGCAAGCTCCTGCTGGCAGTACAAAATGATTGCATCACAGTTGACGAATTGAAGTCACACTCCCTGGATGAAAGCTGGCGTATTTCCCGTCAATCTGCAGTACAATCTTGTTCCATTCTAGACTGAACAAGTGACCAACGAACTTCCTGCCTGAAGATTGTAGTTCCACATGATGGTTCATGAGTTGCGAATAATGCTGCCAGGCTGATTGCATGGTTTGCCAATGACCTTGTGTAATAAGCTGGTAATTAGCATCGAGGATCGTGAGTGTTTTTGGCAAAACTGACTTCGGCGTCAGAGGATGTCGAAGATAGTGATTTAAGGAAGTAGCTTTCAGTTGGGCCTGCAGGAACTCCTGTTCACTGATGGCAACATTCAGGCCGATCCCCACTACAATCCAATCACCACGCCGTTCCACCAGTATCCCGCTCAGTTTCTTGCCATCCATCAGTACATCATTTGGCCATTTCAGGTGTGGTTCACGACCAGTTAGCTCATGAACGAGGTGACAGATACTGAGTGCTGCCCACAGGGTATACTGATAGCTTTCAGCAAAGCCGGGGTGATGATGCAGGAGAATGGACATCATAAGACAACTATTGGGAGGTGCTACCCAGCGATTGCCACGTTGCCCGCGTCCTGCAGACTGGTAATTCGCCTGCACTACCAGTCCATGTCTGCTCGAATCACCATGAAACTGCCAGGCAATGTCATTGGTGCTGGCAACTGTCTCGAATTCAAGAATCTCATTCCCGATTACCACCATATCTAGACTCGATAATCGAGAGCAATATCAAGCGCAGGTGCAGAATGTGTCAAGGCTCCGACGCTGACGTAGTCGACTCCGGTGCGTGCCACTTCTGCCAACGTCTGCAGGGTGATTCCTCCCGAAGCTTCTAATTGCACTTTCGGCTGCAGTTGGTTGCGAAGAGAGACTGCTTGTTGCAGTTGGTCAATGCTCATGTTGTCAAGCAGGACAACATGTGGGAATTCACTCAGGGCTTCTCGCAATTGATCCAGGTTCTCGACCTCCACTTCCAGTTTCATGCCGGCTGGTGCTTTACGTTTGGCCAGACGAACCGCTTCTGCCAAGGGAGTGCCATGCTCACGTAGACCCGCCAGATGGTTGTCCTTGATCATCACTGCATCATAAAGCCCCATGCGATGATTGTGCCCGCCACCGCATCGTACTGCATACTTTTCCAGAAATCGCCAGCCTGGCGTTGTTTTTCGCGTATCTAGAAGCTGACACGCAGTACCGGAAAGTTCAGCTGCATAGCGATGTGTCAAACTGGCTATCCCTGAGAGTCTCTGCATGAAGTTAAGCGTGGTTCGCTCTGCAGCAAGCAGACTCTGCAGCGAGCCGCGGACATTCGCTATGCAGTCGTCAGGCTTGAGGAAGGCTCCATCTGTTTTTTGTACTGTCACCTGCAATGCAGGGTCAACTGCATGTGCTACCATGCTGATAAGATAAACTCCGGCCAAGACGCCGTGCTGCCTTGCGATAAAATCAGCATCACCGTTCAAATCGGCAGGGATAACTGCCTGGCTAGTCACATCGCCGACGCTGCCAAGATCCTCGTCAAGGGCCAGTCGTATTAGCAACTGTGCTTGTTCTTGCTCACGCTGGCCAAACTGCGGGCTGGACTTACTCATGATGATGTCAGCTTGCTTCTGTAACTTCGATCGTTAAGATCATGTTATCAAATTGCTGGATGTGTATTGCCCGGCTGGAGTTGCGCACTGCGGATTTTGCCGCATCGAGCGAACGATCTCAGCTGAAGCAGCGTACCATCATGAGCATACTCTATTTAACGCCTTGAACCATCCGTTCGCGAGCCGCCAATGTCACAGTCTTCGGAAGTAGTTGTTGAGACACGGAACCTCAGCAAAGTCTACCTCGATTTCTGGGGTCGCAAGAAGAAACAAGCTTTGCGATCTCTCAATCTAGATATCAAGAAAGGTGAAGTATTCGGTCTACTCGGGCCCAATGGTTCAGGCAAAACCACTACGATCAAGCTGCTGCTTGGCTTGCTATTCCCATCTGAAGGTGAAGCCCTGGTCTTTGGCAAGCCTGGCACGAATGTGCAGAAGAACGAACGCATCGGTTATCTGCCGGAAGAGTCTTACCTGTACCGCTTCCTGACTGCTGAAGAGACGCTGGATTTCTACGGACGTCTTTTCAATATCCCCGCTGATGTACGTCGCCAGCGTGCCAATGAACTCATTGAAAAGGTAGGCCTGGCACGTGACAAGAAACGTACCCTCAAGGAATACTCCAAGGGTATGAGGCAGCGTATTGGTCTGGCCCAGGCGCTGATCAATGATCCGGAACTGGTAATTCTGGACGAACCCACTTCAGGTCTTGATCCCATTGGAACCGCATGGATGAAGAACCTGATTGTGGAACTGCGAAATCAGGGCAAGACTATCCTGATGTGCAGCCACCGCCTGGAAGATGTGCAGGATGTCTGTGACCGCATCGCCATCCTCTATGACGGCGAACTCCAGGAACTAGGTGCAGTCGATAAACTGCTCGAAGTAGAGGAAAAAGTACAACTTACTGCCAAGGGCATGAAGATCACCGATGGCCTCAAGCACGATCTCGCTGAGATCGTCAAGAAACATGGTGGCTCCGTGGAAGACATTGACCACCCGACCACCACGCTCGAAGCACTGTTCCTTCGCATTGTTGAAGACAGCAAGGCTCGTCCAGGCCGTCGCTATCTGCCACCCGGCGAACAAAAAACTGCCAACAGCAAGACCTGATCCACCTCAACCACCTGATGATATCCGACATGATGTTCGCTGCGTTTAATGTAGATACCGACTTCCCCCGATTCGCCAACATGGCTGAATATGCAGAGCTTTGGCTCCGCAAGGCAGGCATGGGGGCAATCATCATGCTCATCATCTGGACGATATGGTTCGCTCTCAAAGCGACCTTGCGTGATGGGAAATGGATCCCTTACGGCCTCACAGGTAGACTGGAATCAGAGGGCACCGAGAACAATTGGCGTGCTCGTGTCTTCTGGCTCTTCCTCGGCCTCTCCGCTGTCGCCATCGTAGGCAGCATTGGTTACTACCTGTACCAGATATTAGGCAATGGCACACTCATTGATCCATTCGATGTACCCAGCAAGGAAAACAAGCGCGTACGCACTACCACGGATTTGATAATCTCGATCGTGTCATTAATCACTCTGCTGACTGTTTCGCTTGAGCTGCTGTTTGAACTACTGAGAATGAGTTTCCGCCGGTTGTTCGCCATCGCCAAGTTCTCCATCAAGGAAGCCATTCGCAAGAAGGTGCTCTGGGTCTTCCTGATTCTGGGTCTGATGGTGCTCTTTTCGAGTTGGTTCATCACTGCTGACAAGAAGACAGAACAATGGCAGCAGTATGTCAATCTTGTGTTCTATGTCGTTTCTACGATGGTGCTTGTCACTTCTGCAATTCTCGCATGCTTCAGCCTGCCTGCTGATATCAAACAGCAGACAATCTTCACTGTGGTAACCAAGCCTGTCCAGAAACTGGAAATTGTACTCGGCCGCATTATTGGCCTGGTAGG
The DNA here is from genome assembly GCA_046350055.1 of Gemmatales bacterium. Lineage (GTDB taxonomy): Bacteria > Planctomycetota > Planctomycetia > Gemmatales > HRBIN36 > JAEUIE01. The sequence goes on from JAXMBC010000001.1 coordinate 4,794,129, forward strand.
CCTGATGACCGTGATTCTGGCAGTGGCAGGAGCAGTCAGCCTGATTTATGTGGCTCGCGGAGTGGATCCTGAAGTCGCTCGATCCATTCGTGCCCGCAATGTTGCAAACGGCGATTTGTTATTCCTTGACTTCACGCCTCAGGGCGAGCCCTATTACAAGGAACAAGGCGGACAGAACATTGGTCGATTATGGGATTACTTCCAGTATTTGAGCGGTGGCTCGGGTCAGGAAGCAGTATGGTTCTTCACCAATCTACCCGCTTCAATAGCCAATAAAGAACGCGTGATGGTAGAAGCAACATTCGACATCTTCCGTACGAGCAAGGGTGGAGCAGACAGATTTGAACAGGGCGTACCGGTACAGTTCTATTTTGTGAATCGTTCAAAATGGAAGAACAACATGGAAGAGTACCGCAACGCCCGAGATCCGAAAACCAATTTGCCACTATCCGCGGACGAAAAGGCTCGCAAGTTTGGTTATTACGAACTGGAACGACCTGCCCGAGTCTTTGACGAAGGTGAACCAACACAGGTTTTCTTCCCGGGCAGCATCATGTCTGATACCCCGGCTGGCTACCCCTTGGAAGTCCATGTCAATTGCCGTGCCTCTTCTCAGTACCTGGGTACTGCAAAGCGCAATCTCTACATCCTTCTCGAGGAAGGCAACTGGATTCTGAATTTTGCCAAAGGGATCATAGGCATCTGGTTTTTCATGGTCCTTGTCGTGACCCTGGGAGTGGTACTTTCAACGTATCTCAATGCCCCGATCAGTCTGCTGGTGACATTGCTCATCGTGATTCTGGGGCAACCGGTGATTCTCAACTACATATACACCGAATCCCTGCCAGATGATCCTGATCGTCCTGGTGGCCGCGTATTCGAGGCGAGCCTGCGTCTGATCAACAAGGAAAACATGGTAAACGTGTTGCCTGATAATCTGGCAACCAAGACTGTCAAATCACTCGACAACTCTGTGCGCTATGTCTTCAAGCTGGTCCATGCTGCTCTGCCAGATCTTAAACTCTACGATCGTAAGGTTTATGTGGCAGAAGGGTTTGACATACCCTGGGAGGAACTGCTGGCCACACTTGTTCGTTTACTCATGTATCTCTTCCCCATTGTGCTGATTGGCTACTTCCTCCTCAGCACGCGTGAAGTTGCCAACTAACCAGGTGCTCTCATGGCTACCTCTTACGATAAGATTCGTCAGCGCAAAATTGTCTACGTCGTAGCTATCCTGGCTTTGCTGGGTACTGCTTACGCACACAAGCTGCTGATTGTAGACAAGGCTGCCAAGCAGTACGACATCAGCGAAACTAACCTCGGCAAAGTAGATTTAGGAGGTTCGATCTCGCGATTTGTGCTCTCCAGTTTCCGCGGCCCGTTGGTGTGCGGCTTGTGGTGGGAAGTGGATGAATTGCAGCAAAAGCATGATTTCAAACAACTGGAATTGATGCTGACAGCACTAACGAAACTCCAGCCTCACTTCAAAGGACCCTGGAAATATCAGGGCTGGAATCTGGCTTACAATGTCTCCGTGGAGTTTGACCGCGTTGAGGACAAGTACTTCTACATTTCCAAGGGCATTCGCTGGCTGGCACAGGGGGAGGAGATCAACCGTCTGAAGCTCTATGACCCCGATCGCCCCGAAGAATTGCGCACGGTGGGCGATCCGGAAATGCGTTCTGAGATTGCACAATACCTTTCTGGAAAAATGTATTACGCCGACGAACAACTGATGTTTCGTCCGCTGCTGCATATGAGCTGCATTCCCCCTGCCCAGCGTGATCCGGTCACACTGAAGAATAATTCTGCTCAACTCGAGCGATTCAAGTCACAATACCCTCGCTTTGTTCGGCGTATCAAAACGTATCTGAACATCCCCGATGGCGACGAATCAACGTTGAATCGTGAAATGCTGGCCTTTCTCGAAGAGCACAAGGATGTCCCCTGTCTGTGGAAGACCGAGGATGGTGCCACGAAAATGGCCAACGATCCCTGGCCACGCTGGCCCAATATGGCTGACAAGGAACTCATCGGAAAAGTGGCTGACCAGGAGATCATGCAGGACGGACTGGACATCTCCAGGTACTGGTACGAATTCTCAACGGAAATGCTTCCTCCCCCGAACAGGGACTTGTCTCAGGACGTGACTCCGGTGCAAGACAAGTACACCCGTACGAACAAGTCCATGCACAGCATGATTTTCCGTGGACGCCCTGCACAAACCCAGAGCCGTTCCAGCCAGGAACTCTACAAGGAAGGCTGGTATCAACTCGCTCAGGAAACAGCTGAAAAAGCTTACAACATGTGGATGGATCTGGGCAAGGCAACGAATATCGTGCAGCCTGACAGCGAGTTACGTACGCGGCTGGAGAAGGCAAATCGCTATGGTTCACTCTACAAAGAAAACGCAGAGAACATGAAGCCGCCTCCAGACTACCTTAAGACTCAGAATCCAGAGGAGTACACGCGTGCCTTGGACGATTTTCAGGCATTCCAGTTCATCAACAATTACAACAAGTTACGCAACTTCAGTCGTTTCGATTATTGGACTGAAGCGATGGCAGCTGCGAAGACCAACACGTACAGCGAAGCATACCGATCACGGTATCTCGGTGAGTTGCGCTACACTGACTGGCCGGTTTCCATTCATCACTACCAGCGAGCTGTCGGGTTGATGCAGTACTATCTGAAAACCAAAATGGAAGCCAACGATGAAATGGCGCTCCGCCTTTCACTGCTGGCACCTGGTATTGGCGGAACGTTTGCACAACTCGCCCCTGCCCTGACTAATAACCTTACACCGTATGGTTCGTTCGAAACGATTCATGAAGAATTGCTCGAATTCCAGGACAAGCTGATGCGAATCATGGCAAGGCGTGGTGGCCCTGTTCGCTTACGTGCTGAATTCCTCACCTGGGAATTAAAACAGGCACTGGCAAACTCCACCATTGCATTGACACCAGGTATTGTCTATCCTCCAACCATGTTCCCCATGGTGTCCAGGATCATCATCAACATCGATTTTGTTGAAGATTTAGCTGAACGGGATCGAGGTCCTTTCGATTCCATTCTGCCTGCCACGATGCGTGAGAATCGTGATCGCGATAAGACCGGTTCCCGAAAGTAGCCGTAGGATTCTCCGCACGGCAACTGGAGGGTCACGATATGCACGTCTCCTCAGCTCGCGGAGTGAACATGGCATCTTTCTCGGTCATCCTCGTGGCTGCAGGACAATCCAGCCGCTTTGATCACGACGTTAAGAAACCGTACGCAGATATCGATGGCCGCGCTGTCTGGATGCGTGCTGCAGATCTCTTCGTCAAACGAAAAGATGTTATTCAGATCATTTTAGTCGTTGCTGCAGATGACGAAGAGAATGTGCTCAGGCGTTATGGCCCTAACATGGCCTTTATGAACGTCTCTGTCACCATTGGTGGTGCATCCCGCGCGGATTCAGTGAATAACGGCCTGGCTAAGGTCAATCCATCAGCAGACTTTGTGGCAATTCACGACGCAGCTCGACCTTGTGCTACCGACGATATGGTGGACAAAGTATTTGAGGCAGCCAAACAGCATAAGGCTGCTATTCTAGCCGCCGCAGTGACCGATACACTCAAACGATGTGACACGAATCGACGTATTCAACGCACTGAATCACGTGAAGGCCTCTGGCAGGCACAAACACCACAAGTCTTTGAACGGGCAATGATTCAATCTCTCTATGCCCAGCGTGACCCCAAAATACCAATAACGGATGATGCCTCGCTGGCAGAAGCAGCAGGCATCCCTGTTACGGTCGTTCCGAGTGACTTTACCAACATCAAGATCACGACTCGATCAGATCTCTTTCTGGCGGAAGCCATCGTTAAATCCCGTCCCAAACCCAAAAGCAAGGCTTTCCACCCCTTTGCTGAAGAGGACATGTGGAAATGACCGAACTCGGTCCACTGCTCTTTCAGCCCTGGCTACGCCCCATGCCCTGGGGTGGAACACACTTGAAAGAGTACTATCCCTGTTCCTCACAGGATCGTATCGGCGAAGCATGGCTTATCAGCGACCATCCCCTTCACCCGAGTGAAGTCATGCAGGGCATGTATGCAGGACGTACGCTCCCATCGCTGGTCGCAGCATTTCCACAAGAGATGGGCTTTGTTTCGGGGTGTCGCTTTCCGTTGCTGATCAAGATACTCGATGCAGCTGAGAATCTCTCCATTCAGGTACATCCTGATGATGAACGTGCCAGAACCTGGTCACCTGCAGAAGGTGGCAAAACCGAAGCCTGGACCATTCTGCAGTCCGACGAAGATGCTTGCATCTATCTGGGAATGCCAGGAAAACCATCGAAAACTGTAATCGATCAGCATCTGCGTGGAAATACACTGGTTGATGCAATGCATCGCATCGTTCCCCACAAGAATGAAACCTACTTTCTCCCAGCAGGAACCGTTCATGCATTGGGAAAGGGGGTCATGGCATTGGAAGTCCAGCAAACCAGTGATGCTACGTTCCGTCTTTATGACTGGGGCCGGGTTGATGCTGCTGGCAACCCTCGACAATTGCACCTGGAAGCTGGATTAGCCTGTGTACAGCATCATGACAACGCAGGATTGCAGCAGCCACATCAGGAAGCACACACCACAACAGAAGTCCTGGTGGAGACGCCATACTTTTCTTTGCGACGCAGCCCAGCTCAACACACTATCGAACAACCCTGCGTCGTAATTCCCTGGCAGGGTAACGCCTACATTCCCGCAGCGGATATGATCATTGCCCCCGGACATGCATGCCTGCTTCCACGTTCCATGAAGAATATCTCTATCACTCTGGATTCTGATGCGGTACTCTTTGAGGTACGCTGGCCTCTTTAAAATTAGGGTGAGTGCAAGTGCATTTTTTTGGTCCCATTCTTCGTTACGACCTTGTTTGCACATCACGCCGCGCCCGCTATTTTGCCATGCGTTTCTTCTATGCCCTTTTGCTGTTTCTTATCCTTTACATCTTCTACATTGTCAAACTCAAGAGCATCACTGTTGAACAAGTAGCTCAAAAGCAATTGATCGACTTTGCAGAACTGTTCAGCTACATCTACCTTCTCGTTCAATACCTGCTGGTTCTGCTCCTGACCCCTGCGTATGTCGGTTCTGCTATTGCTGAGGAGAAGGAACGCAAAACACTGGAGTTCCTGCTAGCCACCGACCTTCGGAATCAGGAAATCATCTTTGGCAAGTTTGCATCACGCATTGGCAATTTGCTGATGTTTCTGCTGGCTGGCCTGCCCGTACTGGCGTTTGTGCTGTTCTTTGGTGGCGTTGATCCGGAACTGCTCAAGAATGGCTTCCTCGCCACTTTTTTCACCGTGCTCAGTATCTCTGCTGTCAGTATCTACTGCTCGGTCCATGCCAAGACCAGCCGCGATGGCATCATGAAATCCTACTTCTGCGTGATTGGCTACTTCGTCTTCGGGATTATCCTCTGGAGCGTGGTGATGATGCTCAACGGAGCTTTCACTGGCCTGGGTAATGTTGCAAAGAAAATAGATGATCTGGATCCATCCTTACAGGGACTTTGCTATTTCACTGAATACTATCTCACCGGTGACATGTTCCATGCCATCTATCTCTACGCCACGAACATGGCGGCCCCATTTCTTGGCAGAACATCCTGGACTGGTGTCGATCTGGGCACTTCGATGGGAGCGTTATTACGCAACTATCTGATCTTTCACGGAGTGCTGATGCTGATCTGCTTGAGCTACTCCGTGCTATGGATGCGAGCCATTTACCTGAAGCAAACCTATGGCGAAGGCAAACTCAGCCGCAGGAAACTCGCAAAAGCCAGGCTAGCCGTCCCGGATGATCTTTCCAAACCCGACCAGCGTAAACACGCTACACCTGTACCACGTGGATGGCGGGTTCAACTCCGCGACTGGCCTCCTATGGTGTGGAAGGAAGTCTTTGTCCCAAGGTTATCCCTGCGGACCATACGGGCCAGAATCCTTACTGGTGTTATCTGGGGCCTGTTCCTGCTCCCAGTTGCCGTCATTTTTCTTTACACTGCACGAAGCTGGGAACAGTTCACACAAGGCTTTAGCTGGTACATACGCATTGCCGGTACGTTGGTACTCTGCATGATGATTGCCGCAGTGGGCATTCGAGCTTCACATGCGATTTGCATCGAGAAGGACAAACAAACCCTGGAAACGCTGCTTTCAACCTCGCTGACCGACCGCGAAATCATCTTTGGCAAATGGATTGGTGCCGTGTTAGGGCATGGATCATCCATGTACCTCATTGCCATCATCTGGATTACTGGACTAATGACAGGGGCTCTGGATTGGTCTTCTGCGCTCTTTCTCACAGGTTCGTTTCTGGTGTACTCTTCATTCGCCGCATCGCTGGGTCTGTTCTTCAGTGCAGGTGCCGCGACTACGACCCGCTCGCTGATGGTGACCCTTTTCTGGTTGATCATGTGGATAGGTGGCCACTGGCTCATCGTCGGCCCTCTGCTCTTTGCCACTATTGCCGGCGATGTGCGCGAGGTCATCTACTTTGCGATGGGCATGACTCCGTGTGTTGTGCTGGGGTTGCTGGCCAATTCCGCATCCTGGACCCGACTTGCCGACTTGCAGGCAAGTGGGGAGCATTTGCAATACGCTTGGATTGGCCTGGTGGTCACTGGTGTCCTCGCTCTCCTTTTCCTTCTGTTGGCAAGACAACGCTTCTACCTGAACACTGGTCGTATTCATAAACAAGAAGGTATGTATTAGCCGTATTCTTCGTCAGTCGGCCATGACTCTCTCCGCTGGAAGGAAATGCCCGTTTCATGCTTGGCCCCATCTTCAACCGAGAAGCGCTGACAGTCCCCCGGCATTCACGGCACTATCTCATCCGCAGCTTGTACCTGGGCCTGCTTCTGGTAACCGGAATAACGTTCTGGCAAACGCTCTATGGCTGGGGTCGTACTGTCACCCTGGGTGACTATTCCCACTTCGGCATCCTCTTCTTTCAGCTGCTCTGCTTTCTTCAGCTTACTCTGGTGATCTTCTTCTCCTCACTATTTGCCGCTGGCACAGTTGCCCAGGAGAAAGACCGTCGTACATTCGTTTTGCTGCTGATGACTGATCTTCGCAACTATGAGCTGGTGCTTGGCAAGTTGCTTGGAAGCTTGATGCAGATCTCCATCTTACTTCTCACAGCACTTCCCATACTCGGTGCGGGAGTGCTACTGGGAGGAAACACCTTTCTGCAAGTGATCGATGCATTCCTGGTATTATTTGGATCTGCATTAGCTGCAGGCTCGCTTGGCTGCCTGATTGCTGTATGGCGAGATCGTACATTCCAAACGCTGGCGGTCACCGTGCTAGCCCTGGTACTGTTTCTCGTCTTAGTCGAAGGGCTGAGTCTGCTGGCAGCAACATTTCCGGGACAGGAATCAACCATCCTCATGGTGCGTGATGCACTCAATCCCTATCGGGTGCTTATTCGTATTTTGTCGCCTTCAGCACAGAGCGTATTTGGCCTGCTCAGCCTTCCCTTCTTCTTCAGCATGCTTGGCATCACACTGGTGCTCAATGCCATCAGCATTGGCATGCTTCGCGTATGGAACCCCAGTAATGAGAGAATGCGCGGGCCGGAAGAAGCTGAAGATGAATCAGAAAAGGAACTGGTGGAAGGCCGGGATCGACATGCCGCTCCAGGTCGGGTACGGCCAGTCTGGAAGAACCCAATTGCCTGGCGGGAGATTGCTACTCGTGCATACGGGCGTAGACCACTTATCATCAAGGCGTTGTTTCTCGTAGTCATCGGCCTCCTGATCTGGGCTGCCGTTACGTCGCTACAGAGGCCTGATGGCACCTTCCGTAGTCCCGCAGAAGTCACCCGATTCAATATCGCTTTTTCGCTGGTACCCATGATGGTGCTCAGCTTCATCCTGGTCAATGCTCAGGCAGTCACTTCCATCACCTCTGAGCGTGATCTCGGGGCACTGGAATTACTGCTCGTTACACAGCTCACCCCTGCAGAGTTTGTCCTCGGTAAGCTGGGAGGCATCCTCTACAACGCCAAAGAAATGATCCTTCCGCCTCTTCTGTTCATGTGCTGGCTCGGATGGATGGGATATATCCCCCTGGAAACATTCATCTTTGTGATTATTGTCACACTGGTACTGCTCACCTTTATTATTGCCATTGGCATTCATATCGCACTCAGTCGGGTCAATACCCGCCTGGCAATCGGTATGAGCCTTGGCACGGTGTTCTTTATCTTTGTTTGTACTTTCCTCTGCATCTATCTCATTCAGATAGGTGGTCAATTTGAAGTTCAGATTACCAATTTCGCCTTCTTCCTGGTGATTGGCATTGGCGGCCTGTGGATTGTGCTCAGTGGAGACAAGCCCAGTTCTGCACTTTTCCTTGCTTCGGTGCTTTGCCCCGTGGGCCTGTTCTACGCGATTACCAATGTGCTGGTGGGTAATGTTCGCACTCAGTCGGGTGGCGATGCTCTCTGGCCGTTTCTCGTAGTAGTGGGTGCATTTGGCTTTGCGATTGCTGCCATCGCCATACCCCTTTTCAGCGAGTTTCACGTAGCAATTGCTGCAAGTGTTGTAGTCGAAGACGAGGAAACGGAACGGCAGCGGTTTAAGGCCAAGCGTAATGTGAAGGAAGTGCTGCAGGACAAATAACCAGTGGATGCTTACTTGTAGTAGCCCGGCGACTTGTGTGATTGGTTGTCAAAAAGGAACCTGGCTCCAACCTCGTGCCAGCCACCTTCCAGATGCTGATCGCAACGAACCAACTGGGCTCGCACTGATACAGGCTCGGGCTGACGTGGGTGAACCAGTTCGATTTTCAACTGGCTGCCACGGATCTCCACAGGCGAATAGAATGACACGCCGCTGAGAGAGATATCCTTGCCCTGGCATTGCACAGGGGTGCCCCGTTCGCCGCGACTGGCAATTACCTGAACCTTCAGTGGCACGTTGTATTCAAACCGTTCCTGGGCACGACGATCATGGTTGGCTTGCAGGAATGTGCGCAGCGTTTCCACAATACGTGGACCTGCTTCACGCATCATCTCTTCTGCTTCGTCCGGATTGTTGATGCCATAGGGCTTAATCTGCACGGTAACATCAGTCAGCATCGCCTGACGAATGGCTGGACGTACCAGGTGCAAAGTGATTTCCAGCCCCATTGGTTGCGCTCGCAGACTCTTCCAGAACGATTTGCTGGGTCGCGGCACTCGATAGACATACACATTGTCTTCGGAGCGAACCATTTCCGCACCGATAGACAGACGAAAACCATCGAGCTTGGCTTGCGCCAGCCCAGCCATCAGCATCGCTCCGCAGCGGTGATGAATAAGCTCGCCACGGCGATGAATGTAGCGAACAGCGTTAATGGTTTCTGTGGGCCAGGCAGCTATAATCGTGCCGACAATATCAGAGACTGCCTGGGTCGCAGGCATGCTGCCACCGGAACTGGAGGCATTCTGTGCGTTGATCTCCAGCCAGGAGCCGGTCGAAGTACCTGCCAGCGGCGAGGCATACTGTTGTGGTTTGTTAACCCGGTAGGAAGTAATACCCGTGATGCAGTGCTCCAGTGCATCTATCAATTCCAGACATGACTGAAATCGCTGGTCAGGATCAGGATCAAACGCCCTCGCCATCACTGGACGTTCTGAGGGATGCAGTAGTTCGAGATCAGGGGCTAATTGCCTTGGTGTCGCAGCAGCAGACCGGGAAGTTGACGAGCGTGTAGTGCTGCGAATCGTCTGTGCTCGTAGCGGATGAACCCCGATAACCAGTTCCTGATAGACTAATGCGAGGCTGAAAATATCGCAAGAACGGTGGATGACGTTGTCGGCCAGCTCGGGGGCACCATACCTGGAGTTCAGCTGTGCCAATGATTGCCCTGATGGTGCCCAAAGCAGATGCGCCAGCCCGAAATCAGCTATCAGCATTCCCAACTCTGGTGGCGTGAGCAGATTTCGCGGATTCAGACACAAGTGTAACAGCTCAAAGCGCTGATACAGATCATCGAGCGCCGAGGCAGCTATACGCAGCAAGGGGAGGATGTCGCCTCGCGGAATGCCTTGCATGCGTTTGGATCGATGCTGCTGGAATCGTTCCCAGAGTGTTTCTTCCACCGAACTGGAAAGCAGGCATATCCTTCCGGGCCCAATGGGAAGAATCTCATAAGGTAACAGACCTTGATGTTTGACGGACCGGAGAAAATTGATCGCCTTTTCTTCGTCATCGGGGTCCTGGCCACCGAATCCGCTTACCATCTTGACCATGGCAGGGTCACCATCAGGTGTCTCCACTCGCCAAAGCTCCCCCAGCGGACTGCGACCAATACATTCCTTAAAAGTGAACCCGGGAAGCGCATCGACATCGGTGCCAGGCATCATGGCTGGCAGTGAGATATTAGTACGCGACAGCGTGGGCGATCGCGCGATGGCATTACGCGGTATAGTGGGTGGTGGTACCGAAGAAGGCGGCACCAGACTTGAATGCGATGGACGATTCGGAATGGGTGGATAGGCTTGTGCCGCCTTGCGTTGCGGTGCAGCAGCAACTCCCATTTGCTCCTGGTTGGTGAAGTCGGTCGATGCGAGGTTAATTTCTTTCGCGGTATCCAGTCCCTGCAGTTTGCGGATTATCCGCGATGAACGCATCTCTCCCTTTGATGCATTGTTGATATCACCAGTAACCAGGGCGTGCAGGAAACTCAAACAGGAATCATACCGTTTGGCAGGGTCCTTCTGCAGTGCTTTGGCGATGATTGGTGCATCGAGAGGAGGCAAGGACTGCAGGTTTGGCTCCGCCATCATGTGCTGCATTGCCAACTGACGCGGGTTCTTTCCACTAAAGGGCAAAACGCCTGTCAACAACTCCTGGTAGACAATAGCAAGAGAATACTGGTCACTGTTGTTGTGAATGCGACCCTGCAGCGTTTCTGGGGCTACATACAGAGGAGTGATTCCTGTCAGTTGATCACTCGCCTGGGTAGCGGTTTGTGAACCATCATTGAAATGACCAAGATCCGTCACCAATCCGAAGTCAGCAACCTTCACGTGGCCTGAGACAAGGAATAGATTGCCCGGCTTGATGTCGAGGTGAGTTAATCCGTGCTGCTGATTCATGTGATCCAGGGCTTCAGCTGCTTCAGCCATGTAACTGAGCAACTCATCTCGCGGGATGCCCGAGTAACCCGACTGACGGTAGCTCTCCAGTAATTCATGGAGAGTCCGATCTGCCAGTTCCATAACGATCATGAGTTCGCCATTGATTTCCTCAATACGATCCATCTGAAGGATAAATGGATGGCGAATTCCCACAACCCGTTTGAGCGCACGGTATTCCTGGGCAGCCTGCATCTGATTCGCAGTAGGATTGATGCAATTGCCACGAATAAACTTGATGGCTTTCTGAATACCGCCTGGTGCTTCGCACTTCCATACTTCACCGAATCCTCCTCGTCCCAGGGGATTCAACAAACGATAGCCTGGAATTGGCTGTGCCCCTGCCTCGCGCACGATGGACGGCGCTTTCTCCGTGGAAGCAGTTGATGTTTCAACGGTTGCTGGCATGGGGTCGGTGGGCTGCAAGCTTCCTCAAATACAAGGACTGGACAAACTTAGCGGGCGATTCCGAGTATGTCCAATGAAAAGGCAGTTCAGATAAGATGCTAAAATTATACGTACAGCCAGTTTCGATAGGAACTGAACTCCTGCAGAAACTTGGTACTGAAACCAGTTGGATACGCGTGCATCGAATAGTATGTACTAAGCGTTAGAATCATCCTAACTTGCTTGTGAGGTGTTCCAAGATGAATCGCTTCTTTCTATTCCTGGTCGCAGGACTTCTCGGGGCAGGAACATCGTTTTTCATTTTTGAAGGGAGACCTTCCATGGCATTCGCGGATACGCCTTCTCCTGCTGAATTAGGGATCTCCGAGGCAACATCTGGTGTTTCATCGCAGGTTGAAAAGAAGACTGCCATCGCTACCTTTGGCACGGGCTGTTTCTGGTGTACCGAAGCCTGTTTTCAGCAACTCAAAGGTGTCGTTTCAGTAACTTCTGGCTACACAGGTGGAAAAACTAAGAATCCAACCTACAAGGAAGTCTGTAATGGCGAGACAGGCCATGCCGAAGCGATACAGGTCGTGTACGATCCCAAGATCATCACCTATGTAGAATTACTCGAAGTCTTTTGGAAAATCCACGACCCCACCACACTGAATCGCCAGGGAAACGACGTAGGAACCCAGTATCGTTCAGCAATCTTCACTCACACTGAAGAACAGAAGAAACAAGCTGAAGAATACAAATCGAAACTCGATAAGTCTGGCGCCTTCAAGGATCCTATCGTTACCGAAATTACCCCTGCCAGTGTCTTCTACCCTGCAGAAGACTACCATCAGAATTACTTCAAACTGAATGGCAGTCAGCCTTATTGCCAGTACGTCATTAAGCCCAAGATGGATAAATTCAAATCGGTGTTCAAAGACAAGCTACAGACAGGGAAATGATGTTGTGCGAATCGTAGCCACAAGCGATCTGCACGGGTATTTACCTGACATACCTGCGTGCGAGATATGCTTCTGCTCGGAGGCGACCTCTGTCCAGATGGCTCACCACAGCAGCAAGCTGACTGGCTTGATTCGAACTTCCGGCGCTGGCTTAAAGAAACTCCTGCCAGAAATATCGTAGCTGTTGCAGGCAACCACGACTTTGTGTTTCAGCTTCGCCCCGACCTGGTACCACCATTGAACTGGACTTATCTCCAAGACAACGGTGCGGAAATCGACGGAATACGGATTTGGGGCACACCCTGGCAACCGATCTTTTTTGATTGGGCTTTCAATCTCGCTGAGCCAGAACTGGAAACAAAATGGCGACTCATCCCTGAACGCACCGATATCCTTGTGTTACATGGCCCTCCATATCGCCATGGTGACCGCAATAGTAAAGGTGAACACACCGGTAGCCCGAGTCTATTAACTCGAATCCGAGAGATTCAACCCAAACTTGTCATCTGCGGTCACATTCACGAAGCTCGCGGCGAATACCGTGTTGCTGGCAGTCGTATTCTGAATGTCAGTCAACTCGACCTGCGCTACCAGCCGGTGACTGGTCTCTTTGAGACTGAATGGCAAGCATAACTTTTTCCCCTTTCTACTTCCCTTTCCCACTTTCACTCGTTAGGATCATGTACAGTTAGACAAGCACGGACGCTCACGACGGAGATGGATCTCATGCGTCGCACATCTCGTTGGATTTCCATTACACTTGCCAGTCTGTTCGCAGGTTGCCTGCTGGGAGCAGTGGTCGCAGCCTTCCTGTACTATGGTAAAGGCGTTTCTCGGCATTTACATAGCGGTGAAAGCTCATTCCAGGCAGGCATGAGCGAGATCAAGAATAATCAGCCAACATCAGCGCTGGTTTCGTTCCACGAAGCCATACTTTCCGCCGAGAATGTGCTCAAAGAGTTTGAGACTCCGTCTACCGAAGCCGTTCCAGCCGATCAGATGGAAACTCAACAACGGTTGATTGGTCAGGCATATTGGCTCAAATATCGCGCGACCAAAGCTCGTTCATTTACCAGGTTACTCGCTGAAAATAAACCCCTGCCTGTTTTTGAAGGTCAGGGAGATGGAAGCACCGATCAGGTTCTACATCGCTTGTCGCCGTTGCGAATTCCGGAGGAGGACGCACGCCAGACTGCAGTACAGTCTCTGCGCGAAGCTGCGTACCGGCTACCAGGCAGCATTGACGTGTTGCGAGAAGCTGTTGCCATGGAGGTACAGTTCGAACCGATGCATTGGAATCATGTGCATGCTTTCGCAACCACCCTGCATGATCTGGATCCTCAGGATGAACGGGCGCTATTCCTACTGGCCCGTCTGGAATACGAACAGCCCGTTTCAGTCAAGGTGGATGGAGGAGTCACTACAACGCCACTGCCCATGCTCAAGCGAAGCCGAGATCGTATGCAAAAAGGGCTGGAACACATTGCAGTGTTAAAGCAACGGGAAAGCACGCCACGCTTGCGGACACTCTACCTCGAAGCACAAATGTATGCCTGGATGCTGCAATACTATCGACAGCCCACACAACTCAAACCTGAGTCAGAACAGAAATTCCTGGCGTCACTGCGTCAACTCCTATTGGATCCAGTGCAAGGGATTATTGCCCGATCGCAGAAACTCGAAAATCTGGTCACTGCCAGCAGAATGGATGTCCAAGGCCTGTATGGATTGCAGCAGATGGCGCTGGAAATGTCGCTGGCGGATCATCGCAAAGAAACTACTAGTACACAGTCTGTATCTGCCGTACTCGATACCATGGTGCAAGTTGCAGAAAAGACATCATCACCAGGTCGCCGCACTGAGGCAGCAGATTTCCTCGCACAAGCCTGTCTAAAAGCGATGTTGCACCTTGTGGCGACACAGCCTGATCGCTGGGTGACTTTCCGAGATGCCTTGCTAAAGCTGGCAAACGCCTGCAAGACAGAACTCCGTCCCAATCATGCTCTTCCCTTGCGTATGGCTGATCTGCTAACTCGTGAAAGCCAGTGGCAATCCCAGCAGACTAAGCAGGACATCGCGAAAGAACGAATGCAACAGGCCAAAGAGTGGCTGAGCCTGGGTCTGAAGGTATCAACTCAGCCAGCAGGCAATACAACTCTTGCACTGCACGAAGCCATGCTCAAGGTATTGTTGATGGAACAGCCATCTCGCACCAGCATGCAGCCTCACCTTGATGCCTTGCGGGCCTGTAAGCAGGATACCTATCTGAACTGCGCGAACTACTACGAAGGTTTGCTTGCTTCGAGAGAAGGCAAACTGCAACTCGCCCGCAATTTACTCGAACGGGCCAGTCATACGAACCACAATGAAATTCAACGACGCGCCACAACTCATCTCGTGCCGATCTACCTTGCCCTGGAACAACCAGAACCAGCGCTCAAGGCAATTGCACTTCTCGAAGCCCAATTCCAAAAATGGAATTCCCTATCCACTGAAGAACGCAACTGGCTGCAAGGCATGATTCGTACACCTGAAGAACTACTGCCTGACAAGTTGCAAGCATTGCTGTTGGCTGCCCAGCAGGTGCAGGATCGGGCTCTTGGTACGGCTCTTACATCAGAACAGAAAGCCCTGGTGACTCGTTACGAAACAGACGCTCGGAAATGCATCTCAAATGCAAACAGCAAACTGTTAGCCAGTAAGCTGCAGGTTAACTGGGCACAATACCTTTTGCGTCACGATCGTATTGATGAAGTACAACCGATAATCAAGGAGTTAAATACACAGCATAGTGACTGGCTGGAAACCCTTCAGCTTCAGGTAGGCTACCAGCTCGCCAGGAATTCCTCAGCTGGCAACAGCACGGATGACATCCCTGCTGCTACGATGCTTGAAATTGATAACTCCTTCCTCTCGTACATGAAGCAACCGACAGCAAACCCGGTTGCCAAACTGCTTTGGCTTCAGTGGCTCGTCACCACCAATCGTCGAAATGCTGCGGACGAAGCTCTTGCTTCGACCACCCTTTTCACCAGAGACCCGAGCGAGCAAAAACTGAAAGCCCTTGCCCAGCTGTATCTTGGACAAAAACAACAGTCTCATGAATTACTCAAGTCCTTGCCTGCTGACCCACAGTTGCAACTCGCGCTGATTCAGTCAGCCCAGTCATTAACAGAACAGCAACAACTCCTCTCCACCGCCATGCAGCAACAACAGCAGCAAGGCATTTTCAAGGCGTGGTCTGCTGCACTTTCATTGGCACAAGGAGACTATGCAGAAGCTTGCAAGTCGTTCCTGCCCTGCCTGGAATACACGCGTATCCGCCCCATGGTGCGTCATGGCCTCACCCAGGCAATGGCAGTCTGGTCACAATCTCAGCCACAGGAAGTACGCAAGTTCGCCACAGATGCATTGCAGATGTATCCCAGTGAACCGTGCCTGCTTCTAGGTTATGCCCTGGCATGCCAGCAACTCGGTGAACTGGGCAGCCCTGCTTCCACCAGCAATCAAGTCAAGGATATGGCAACAGCACTTAAGGCCTACGAAGCTGCCTGTCAGCTGGAGAAAGTCGATCCCGCTCAGCCTGTCTGGGTCGAAGCAAATTGCTGGTTAATGGCAGGTCGCCGGGACATCGCGCGCATATTGGCTGCTCGTGTTCTTGAACTGAATCCAAAGTGGGAGGTTGCCTATCCGTTAACTGTTCAGCTTTTCCTGGAAGACGGCTCGGCAAAATTGTGTGAACAAGCCATGATCGTCGCACAGGTCTATCGGCAACAATTTCCGGAATCCATGCTTGCGACGTTCTGGCTGGGCAAGTGCCTGGCACAAGCAGGAAAACTGAACGACGCCCTGGCCTGTTACCGAGAAGTGATGGAGAAAACTCCTCGCTTTGCACAGGTTTACGCTGCCACCTGCGACGTGCTGCTACAGTCCGCTGCTCCAGAATCACTGATTGCCTGTCAGCAGGTCCTGGCCCGATGGCATGCTGCTCTTCCTGATGACATGCAATGTGTGCAGTTTGATGTTCGTCTCGCTCTCAAACAGAATCGCAAGAATGATTGCCAAGTTCTGGCTGATCGGTTGTTGACACAAATCGAGAACCAGCTTCAGCAGGCAAACCCCATCCAGACGGTAGGTGCTACTCTTGAGAATCAATCTCCACTCCAGTTGCGTAAAGCTGATGCATTGTGTCTGTTAGCCCAAACGATGGCTCAGGCTGGCGAATCGCAGTCGGCTCAGCAAATGTTGTCCAAAGCTGTGGAACTGGCACCACACCATACAGGCACCCTGCTCGTACAAGGCGATCTCTACATCCAGCAACTGAAGAAAATGACCAAACACAGTCCCGAAAGAAAAGCCATGGCACAACAAGCCATTAACGCGTTCTCCAGCGTGTATCTGAAACAAAAGGGACATGTTCTGGCTGGCTGCAACCTTGCCTGGTTGCTGGTGCATGAGTGTCAGGAGGGAATGGAGGCCTACCGTATTATGCAGGAAGTGCGCATGGGGAAACATCGCACTACCCCGATGACAGGCGATCAGCTCGCCCTGGAAGCTCTCGATACGATGGGCATCATTTATCAGCTACTTGCGAAGCCCGAATATCATGCAGAACGACTGGAGCTGTTCCATCAGGCAAGCAATCGCTATCCGAATGATCCGCGCATTGCATACTATCTGGGCCAGGCGTTTCTTGCTCAGAGTGACCGTCGCCGGGCTCTGCAGGCATTCCAGAATGCCCGTACCATGATGGTAAAATCTAACTACAGCGACGATGCCCAACGCGAACTCAACAGCCTGATTCAGGCAGGCTTCAAGCAGGCTGAGGAATTGCAGTAAGATTGATAAAGCTGCTTATGCTGATTCGCTTTCCGCAGGTTTGGGCTCCTGCGAAACCGGCTCCATCGGGCAATGCTTCTTCACGCTTTCGAGCAGCTTATCCATGGAGAAAGGCTTGCGGAGGTATTCATCCACGCCGAGCATTTCAGCATAAGCTCGATGCCTGCCACCTTCATTGGCAGTGATCATGATCATCTTGGGAGACCACTCTCGCCCCTTGGCTTTCAGCCGCTCCAGCACCAGGAAGCCCGACTTCTTAGGCATCATCATGTCCACAATCACCATGTCGGGCCGTTCACGTTCTGCCACGTTCAATCCGGCATTGCCATCGCTGGCAGTAATCACGCGATACCCGCGGCTTTCCACAGCTGCACGAATAGCGAACAGAATGTCGTGATCATCATCTACCACGAGAACAGTCTTGGTGCCAGGCGGGTAATTGTTCAGAGCCATGCTTCGTCCTTGCTGTCGAACTTCGGTAAAGTCATGCTACCTAAGCAGCCATGTCAGACAATAGTCGCTGTCCGATCATGAAGTGGTTTTCACGCCTACGTCAGGCTGGTGTGTAAAACGATGGAAGCTGCCATCCAGGTGGGATTACCAGGCAGATGCACAGTTTATAGCCTGGCATTCGTAAATGCAAGACTCTCACATTGCTACTGGGAGAGTGGCTTGCGGCATAGCACCTGGTACTGGGTGCCTACAGGCCAACTGCTCACCCACTGTTCAACTGGTCGAAACCACTTCAACATCTTGGGAAAAATAAACAGAAAATCCGTTCGCAGTATCTCGAATCCCCCGCGCTGCAACATGCTTCGCGATTCAGGTGGAGTTAGCGTGATGGCATCCTTATCAAACGGGATCCGGCTCATCACATAACGCGTGGCTGGGTTCCAGGGATTGTTCTCCCAGTAAGCAAACACTCCTCCAGGTTTCAGTGCATCAATCACCGTCTTCACAGCTCCCTCTCGCTGATCCAATGGTATGTGATGGAAGACGCCATTGCAAAATACAAGATCGCACTTCTGTTCTGGCTGATAGTCTGCCAGCGTGGCAAATCGCCGTTGCTCCTGCCCCCATTGCTGCCGGGCGATCTCAATCGATTCTGCCGAAAGATCAATACCCGTTATTTCTTCAACGCCACTGATTGCATGCAGCAAAGGCACACTCGTACCAGTGCCACATCCATAGTCGAGAATAAATGTAGGCCTGAAGTTCAATTTCGCCAGGCATTTCTTGAGAAAGTTGACCCTCCCCACTGCAAAATACTCTTTCGATTCGCCAGAGACGCTGAGGCCCTGTTGCAAGGCTGCATCGTAGTTCCTGGCGAACTGATCAAACTCTGGCTGAGCAGATGCAGGCACGGTGACGTTCATTTACGCCGCATCCCCAAAATACTGATGAAGAAGCTACCAAAAAGCGTCTGGAACCCCAGCATACACAAAGTAGCGCCTGGAATCACCCATCTCATGGTCTGTGCATAGTTCAGTTGCCCGAAACCGGCTTCCCACCACTGGTTAATTGCGCCTACCAGCAGGAATACACCGACTAGGCCCATGAGAGCCCCGATTCCTATCCCTTTCTCCAGCGTGGCCCATTGAAAGAACCTGGATAACCTGTGATCCGCCGGCATCATGCCTTCACTGATGGCAAACCGTTTTGTGAAAAGCGCAAAAAGGACCGCCTGATAGCCCACGAGGAGGAACAAGCTGGCAAAGAGCAGCGTGTGTGCATCAAACGTTGCCTTGCCAATTTGAACCGCAGGAAGTGCCAAGCCATAGCCCACGATTCCGAGCAGAATCAGAAATAGTCCCGGGATGAGGAATAGCCAACGCGGACTGTAGAGCAGAAAGAAACGCAAGGTCCGCCAGCCATCACGCCATGTTTTGAGATGTGGCGGATGAGCCTTGCGGCCATCGGGATACAGTGTGATCGGCACCTCAGCTATTTTCGCCTTGAACAAACTCGCCTTGATCACCATTTCAGTGGCGAACTCCATACCATAGCAGCGTTGATCGAGACGCTCATAAAAATCCCGGGAGAATCCACGAAGGCCACAATAGATATCGTTGATCGGAGCCTGGAACCACAATCTACTGAGAAACGAAAACAGAGGGTTACCTAGCCAATAGTGCAGAAAGGGCATGGCACCGGGTTTGATTGTGCCGCCACCACGTGGGAATCGACACCCCTGAACGAGTTCATAGCCCTCGCGAAGCTTTTCAACAAACTTGTAAGATTCGCCGAAATCGTAACTGTCATCGGCATCGCCCATGATGACATACTTGCCTTTAGCAGCAGCGATACCACCCATCAGAGCATTGCCATACCCCCTGGCTGCTACTTGAACAATGCGGGCACCGTGTTCGGAAGCAATAGCTTGCGAACCATCCGTGCTGCCATTGTCCGCAATAACGATTTCTCCCTGAATACCCATCTTCTCGATAGCAGCATGGGCTTTCCTCACGCATGTTCCCACCGTGTCAGCCTCATTCAAACATGGCATCACAATGGAGAGTTCGTACTCGTACGCATTTGCATTCTGCGCAGCAGCCTTCTTAGTTGGCGGAGAATGACTTGGTTCTGGAATTGCAACACTGGACATAGCGCTTCCTGGACAAAGTTGGGCAGTCTTCGTTCAAGCCACGCAAGTATAGTTTACTTTTTGAGCGCAGGGACGAGGAGCCGGCCTTCCTGATCGATCCTGCCCGCTGCAACTGTTGCAAATTGCCCGGGTTGTATGTGTTTCTGAGCCATTTCCTGCACCTGTTGCGGGGTCACCGCTTCGATGCTGGCCCTATACTTGTCGTAGTAATCAAACCCCAGGTTGTACTTATTCAGATACAGGAGCTGCCCTGCGATACGTTCGTTACTGGTCAGCAGAAATGCCAGTTTGCCTATCAGGTACTGCTTGGTACTGGTGACTTCATACTCGGAAGGCGTCTCCTTGCGAAGTTTCTCAATCTCTTCCAGGAACAGCGCTTTGACTCGGGCATAGTTTCGAGCGTCCGTACCAATGTAGCACATGAAAGTACCCGGATCGAGATCAGCAGAATCAGTTATGGTTGCTGTCACCGTATACGCCAGCCCTTCCCGATCACGAAGACGGGAAGAAAGACGGTCTGTAAATCCCGATCCAGTTCCAAGCACGTTGTCCATGACCAGAAGCTTGAAGTAGTCTGAATGATCACGTGGAACGCCCAGATGCCCCATCAGAAACTGCAACTGTGACGCTTGAGGCATGGTGATTAGTTTAGTTATTGGCTTCTCCGCCCGTGCTAATGCTGCCTGAGGCTGGGGGTCGGGGAGTTTGCCTTTCCATGAAGCTGTTAGTTTCGTCACATTCTCAACCATATGATTGATGTCGAAATCTCCAACAATGGCTACTGTCATATTCTCCGGAACAACGACTGCGCGATGGAATGCCAAACAGTCTGCTCTGGTTAGCTTCTCGAGAGTGGCCTGTGAGCCTCGGCTGGGCCGGCCTTTGAAGTGCTGTCCGTAGATGATCTGCTGAAATGCCTCAGCAGCCTGTGAAAGTGGCTGCTCTTTCGCATCTGCAATCTCGGAGAGCTGCTCATCCTTCTTGCGCTCAAAGGCATCTGCGGGGAAGCTGGGATTCAACAGACTATCAAAAAGCAGTTCCAATCCCAACGAAGCATTGTCTTTCATGACTTTGACACTGCCCCCCTGCCCTGTGAAGCTCAGTGAACCACCAACATCTTCTATGGCTTCAGAAATCTGCGGGCCTGTTCGCTTCGCTGTGCCTTCCTCAAACAGCGAACCCATCAGTTGGGCCAGCCCCGATTTATCGGCGGGCTCGTATCGACGCACTTCGCGTAGTGACGCTGACGCGACCACGATGGGTAGGCGTGGATTCTGCATGAGCAATAAAGTAAGGCCGTTCGGCAGCATGATCTTCTGTGCATTCTTCAGACTAAGCGCACCAATGGGCCCACCGGACGAACCCGGCCCATTCTGCCTGGCTAGTTGTCGAGTAGTTGCACGTGGCTGTTGCAGCAATGCCTTTTTCTCTTCCTTGGGCACCGACCAGACTACTACAGGCTTTTCCACCGGTAGATACTGCGCAACGACACGTTGCACATCTGCTTTAGTCACAGCAGCCCATAGAGAGAACTGAGACTTCAGGGCTGAGACCGGCTGGACCAGTGCGACCCGCGCAATGCTGTCAGCCAGACCATGTACACTCTCACGACCAAAGATCGCCTGGCTGATCAGCAATCGTTTGCATCGATTAAGCTCTACGTCACTGATAGTTGTCTCGCTCAGTTTGCGGAGTTCCTCCAACACAATCTTCTCCGCTTTGGTCCGGTCTTTACCGGGAAGTAACTCAACCTGCACGTCGATGTAACCTGGGTATCGACCCGGTGAATGTGATGCCCCCACATCCACTGCCAGCCGCTCCTCCAGGACAAGTTTTTTATAGAGTCTGCTGGTTTTCCCGTTCGCCAGCACCATGCTTGCCACATCGAGAGCGGATTCATCTGCATGGCCTTGGGGCACTGTCACAAACGCCATCATCATACGGGCTGTAGGAAACTTGGAGACAAACTCAGTGCGTGCCGGCCTGGCAGGCAGTTCGGTGGGCCAGGCTTTGCGTTCAGGTAGCTTGCCAGATGGTATGCTCTCCAGCTTGGCCTTGATCCTGGCTAGTGCAATAGCAGGCTCAAACCCACCAGCCAGTATGATGGTAGCGTTGTTTGGATGGTACCATCTGTCATAAAAGCCCTTTATTACCTCGGCAGAGGCACCACGAACGTGCTCACGCTCACCAATCACCGGATGTCCGTAGGGCGATGTCTTCCCATATAGCATGGGCAACAGTGCCTTCTCTTCTAGGTCCCATGGGGTGTCTTCATTGCGAGCAAGTTCTTCAATAACCGCACCCTTTTCCTGTTCAAACTCATGCTTCGAGTCGATCATGGTGTTGCGCATGCGATCTGCTTCAATTTCAAGAGCTGTCTCCCACCTGTCAGCAGCGAAGTCGAAGTGATAGTTGGTCAAGTCATAATTGGTGTACGCATTGTTGGAGCCACCACTTCGCTGTGTCATGCGATCAATATCGCCTGGTTTCAACCGAGCCGTTCCTTTGAACAACAGGTGTTCCAGGTAGTGTGCAAGACCCGTAGCAGTCTTGTCTTCATCGCAGGATCCAGCCTTGAAAGCAGTCATCATGGTAACAACTGGAGAGCCTGCTACAGGCATCAGGTAAACGCGCAAACCATTCGAAAGCGTGTGCTCTTCGAGAGTGTCATACAGTTTCTGCGCAGCAGGTGGTACGGCGAAGGGTTGTTCTTGAGGATCCATTGCCAAACCGCTGATGGAGACAATGGTAAGTCCTAATGCCAGGCTAACAACTCGCCACATGACGACCTCGTTTCAAGGGGTTTCTTTTACCATATGAACTGTTTACACCACTGCGAACAGCCTGTCTTCAAACGAAAAACCCCTCGGGCATCCGAGGGGTGATTGAGTTTCGTTCTGCTTACTTTTTTTCTTCTTCTTTGTCTTTGGACTTCTTCAGCTCATCCAGCCGGTCGCGCTGCGCCTTGGTAAGTTCTTTCAAGTAACGGCCGTTGCGTTCAGCCTTCATTTCTTCGATTTTCTTCTCCAGTTCGTCGATCTTGTCCGAATACTCATTCTGGATTCGATAAATTTTCTGACGTTGTTCTTCGCTCAATCCCAGTTGGCGATAGTACATGGGAAGCACGCCGCGAGCTTTGGGCTCTGCCTTTTCCTTCGACCCTGACATGGACGAACCGCTCTTGGAACCTGACTTCTCCTGTGACCAGGCGGAAGTCGCCGCTCCCATCAGCAGGGCCACAGCCAAAACACTACCAAGAATACGCATGGATCAACTCCAGAAGGTGTGATTTTAATTTCAATAACATCATGGTGAACTTGAAGCCTCATTCCAAGCGAAAAATGAGTGTCTCATCAAAATTGTTGTCTTCAAATGTCAATCTGGAGGGGCGCAGGTATACTCGAATCATCTCTATAGAGTTCAACTGTGCATTCACTTGTTATTCTGACCCTGATTCTCGCGAATCCTACACAGGTTCAGGCCAATCCTCCCACGCGGCTACTCTTTGTTGGCAATAGCTACACGTACTCCAACGATCTCCCGGTGCTGGTGCAGACACTTTATGTTGCTGCCAAGCTGCCTCAACCTGAAATCGAACAGATCATGATGGGTGGAGCTGCACTAGGTGATCACTGGCGTAATCCCAGAACAACACAACGGCTGATCAACGGCAAATGGAATTATATCGTCATGCAGCAGGGCCCATCGTCCCTGGCATCCAGTCAGAAGGAGTTCCTGGCTGACATGGAGAAAGCCAAGCCGTGGCTGAAACAATCCGGTGCGAAGCCGGCTATGTTTATGGTCTGGCCCGACACCTCACGGCGAAAGTACTTTCCCCAGGTACGAAATGCTTACGCTGATGCAGCAAGATCCGTCGATGGTATTTTCATTCCTGCCGGTCTAGCCTGGCAGGATTTACTTTCCAAGCATCCTTCCATGGAACTCTATTCAGGAGATGGCTTACATCCGACGCCTCTGGGAACGTATATCGCTGCAATAGTCATCGTATCCCGCCTCACGGGTCTACCACCTGAAAGATTTCCAACCTCTATCAGATGGAGTGGCCAATATCAGGTTACCTTAAGTAAAGACCAGGTGGAATCTGTTCTTGATGCAGTTAGACTTGCGCTGAAGGATGCAGGCAAATAAATATCTCAGATTTGATTACACCCTGGCCTAGCTGCATTATTTTGGTGCTTCAGTGAACAGGAGGCCTGTTCATGTCGAAGTTCTGCACAGTAGTTATTCTGCTAGCTCTGCTTTGCCCCGGCTGCAAAAGCAGGAATGTGTCCGTCAGGAAAATGCCCCAGGAAACATCATCCGAGTTGGATGAAAACCGATTTGCCAGGCTCGCTGCTGGTGAACTTCACGACAACGACAAAGCAAGCGAGGCACGTGCCTGGCTGGATCCCAAGAACTCAAATAATGTACTCTGGAAAACATCACGTGCTGATACGCTCGAGTATGTCAACAAACTCTATGAAGCGGGCGCAGTGAAGGTCTTCTGTATATACTCACCCAAAGACTCACAGGTACGAGTCAATTTATGTGCTTCGCTACTTGTTGAATTGCCCAGGGACAAGGAACAACGCAAGAAAGTCATTCGCGTCTTCAACAAGCTTGATCGTGAACTCTGGGGAGAAGATGCCGATCAGGTCAAAGACGAAGGACAGCAGTTCCTCTGTCTCAACATGGACCCTTGATCATTGGAGCGCCAGAGGCACCCAAGCGAGGGCAATGCGAATCTGCTCATAGCTGTATCTGCCTTCAAAATGACTGAAGATTGTTGACAGCTTGCCATCATTCAACTGCGCTGCTGCTTCCCGAATTTCCTCTGCATGGACAAGACTTAACCACGGTTCTGGATTCGCCATGGGCGTTGCTTCCAGGTAATGCTCAAGGTACTTATTCACCGTCGAATGTGCCTTGCGGAGTATGACAGAAGCTTCCTCAACCAGCATACCTTTCTGAAACAACGGCCAGGCATCTTCCTGTCCCGGTGCAGTACGGTTGCTGTGTTTCTCGCCCCGTTTCACTGGCTCGCTCTGACCACCTTCGGTCAAGTCGGATTGAAGTCTATTACTCGTACAGTACTCTTTGATGCAGTTCAGAATTTCCCTGCCAAAGCTGTTCACCTTGGCTTCACCGAACCCGGCTATGGCCAACAGGTTTTCCCGATTTGTCGGACGGATGCTGGCGAGTGCATTCAGTGTGGTATCATGACAAATGACATAGGGCGCAACTCCACGGATACCAGCCAGATGCCGCCGCAATTGCTGCAGTTTCGCAAAGAGCCCCTCGTCTACCTGCAGCGAGGTGAGCAAACGTCTTGTCTTCCTCTTTCGCAGTGGTTCCACCGACTTCTTCCGCCACAGCTTGACGTCTGTCCGTTGCTTGCGCATCACTTTCCAGGCTTCCGGGGTAAGCTTCAGGATAAAGCCCGATCCCTTCTGCCCCACAAACTCTTCTTTGCGAAGTAACCCCAGGCTGGCTAGTTGATCGAACCAGTCACGCACTTGATCTTTAGTCGGCTCCCCCAGTAACCCGAACACGCTTAATTGATCATGCCCATATTTCAGAACACCTTCAGTCTTCTCCCCTCGCACTACTTCAATGAGATGCCTGGGGCCAAATCGTTCCTCACAGCGAGCTACTGCTGAAAGCAGTTTCTGTGCAATTACCAGACTGTCTGGAACCTGCTCTGCATCGCCTGTGCAGACATCACAAGCGGAACAATTCTCATGTACGAACTGTTGCCCAAAGTGATTCACCAGTTGTCGATGGCGACAGATCGTCAACTTGGCATATCGATCCATCTCATCCAGATGAGCAAGTGCCGATCGGGTCCATGCCGGGTCAGCACCTGCCTCCTCTGCACTTGTGATGATCAATTTACTCCAGATCACCACATCCTGTTTGCTGTAGAGCAACACACATTCAGCATCCAAGCCATCACGTCCCGCACGACCTGATTCCTGCTGATAATGTTCAATGGACTTAGGCAATGTCATGTGCAGGACAAACCGGACATCTGGCCGGTCGATTCCCATCCCAAATGCCACCGTAGCACAAATCAAATTACACTTTTCATTACGAAAGGCATCCTGCACCTTCTTCCTCACAGGAGCATCCATGCCGGCATGGTAACCCATGGCTTTGAAACCCCAGGAATTGATGTCCTTGACGAGTTCATCGACATCCTTTCGGCGAAAACAGTAAATGATGCCCGCCTGGCCCCGTCTGTCTTCCAGAAAGGACTTCACCTGAGACCACTCATTCTGGCGTGCAACCACTCGGTAGTGGAGATTAGGCCGATGGAAATCACCAATGAACACATTGGGAGCTTCCAGCCCCAGTTGCTGAATGATATCCTGCCGGACTTTTTCAGTTGCTGTAGCAGTGAATGCATGCACGGGCACCTTGGGAAACGCCGTGCGCAGAAATGAGAGTTGTCTGTACTCGGGCCGGAAATCATGGCCCCAGTGACTGATGCAATGTGCTTCATCAATCGCAAAGGATGCGACCGGCAGCCTTTGCAGGAAAACAACAAAGTCCTCCATCACCAGTCGTTCAGGAGCAACATACACCAAGCGGAAATCACCGTTGCGAATACCCTCAATGCGGTCATCCCGTTCTTCAGCAGTCAACGACGAGTTAATGAAACAGGCAGGCACACCATTAGCATTCAGGCTATCCACCTGATCCTTCATCAAGGCAATAAGAGGAGATACTACGACGGTTATCTGATTTTCCCGACAGGCTGCGGGCGCCTGAAAGCAAAGCGATTTGCCCCCACCCGTTGGAAGCACAACAAGCATGGACTTGCCAGCCAGATTCGTCTGGATGGCCTGTTCCTGCATCGGCCGAAGGGATGTAAAACCCCAATGCCTGGCAATTGTCTGCTGTACATCGGAAAATTGGAGTGGCATATGAGGCAACAATTGTGATGGTTCCAACATCAATATTCATCATCATAGTGCTTATCTAATGAGGGCGCAGCCCTTTGTGCATGACGAACCGTCACAATCTTTCCCAAAACCCCTACCCTCTTTTTTGGCAAACATTTTATTCACCCTGCCTTCGTTGCCGATAACAAAGCTGGCATAACCTGCATGTTCCTTGAACGTGTCAAGTCCAACTTGATCGTTTCGCTCAGGGGGAAACGCTGAGCCAGGGCGTGTGCGGTTGTGATGATTGAAAGCCAACACGCAGGGTCACCTCGCGCGCTCCACGAGCGATGTGAAAGAACCTTGCTTTGGATACAGGCATCCACGGGATGCAGGGGGAATTCCATGAAACGCAAGATCGTTTGCTCTGTAGCTGCGCTGTTGGCCGGCACCGGTTTCGCCGCCGCACAAGAACTTGAACTTGCCTCCGCTCGCATGAGCCAGGGCACTTCTGCTCAGATGGGGCACCTGAACAGCTGTAATTCCTGCGACACGCCCGCCATCAATTATTGCAACGATGGTTGCGGTTATAATTTCCGCTTCTATGGCAGCCTCGACTATCTTCTCTGGAAGATGGGGGAGAGCTGGAGCACTTCTGGTGGCTCCTTTATCCCCAGCATCCGCAGCCCAATGCCCTATGGCGTGGCTACGGTAAACAGTGACCAGTTTGGTATCGCCTTCTTCAGCCCACTTCTGGCTTCCAACAGCCTGATCAATGACTTTGACTTCAGTGGTGCCCGCCTGACTTTAGGCGCGAATCTGAATCGTGAATGGGGTGCTGAACTGTCTTATTTCCAACTGGAACGCCGCGAAGCAGGCTTCATTGGTGCTGCCAGCACAAAGATGTTTGGTTTCAGCGATGGAATCGACACGTTCAATCCTTTTGTCAATGTAGCCGTCCAGGGTCTTGGCAGCCGCAAGCTCTTTGGGTTTGAAGGCAATGTCAAACATCATGCCGCTACCATCGGCCAGCTCAAACTGAGTGAACTGGTTGGCGTTCGCTACCTGGACCTCGAACAGAACCAGCAGCTCAACCAGGCTCTCCAGTTTGTGCCTGACTTCAGCGATGTGAATGGTGGGGCTGGTATCCTGATTGGTGATAACATCAGCACCTACAATGGCACCTATCGGGCCACCAATCAGTTTGTCGGCGTAACGGTCGGGTTGCGTGCTGATGTGGACTTCGGCACCTTCTACACCTCATTGACAGGTAAGCTCTCTGTCGGTGGGAATCGCCAGACTCGTTATTCGCTGGAAGAAGTCAACACAACCAGCACTATGGGTAACATCCCAGGCACCATCTTCCCAGGACCCGTTGAATCGGAAGAAGACCGCACCCGACTGGCCTATGTGCTTGAGGGTACCTGGAATGCCGGCTTCCATATCACCGATAATCTCAGCGTCTATGCTGGCTATAACATCTTGATCCTGAACCGATCTGCCAAGCCAGTCGACAATGCTTCGCCAACTGGTGGTACAGGGGCTGTCTCGCTGGCTAATCCCACGCTCATCGCTCCGCTGCTCAATCTGTTTGAAGAAACCCGCTTCGTGGCCCATGGCCTGAATGTGGGTCTTGAACTCCGATACTAATGGAGCCCCACCGCCGCGACCGGGTTACACCGGTCGCGCTCCCCCAGGCCCACGGGCGTCCTCCCGTGGGCCTTTTTCGTTGCTTGCCACCAACTCACTTTCCTCTTCTGCTTCCTCAATACTGTCAGCTTCCTGACTGGACTCGCCTTCCACCTTCTTTTTCTTCTTCTTTTTCTTCTTGCGCTTCGGCTCCTGCTGCAGCAGCCACGCCATCCTGCCCAGCAGTCTGCCATAGATGAGCCATGCTGCCGCAGCCAGCGGTGCCGAGATCAGCACCACCACCAGATAGCTCATTGTGAAATAGACTGCTCCCCCCGTCATCGCAAAGATCACCAGACTGAGCAAATACATCGTCAGATAGTAATGCCCCTTGGCAATTGTCTTTTTGATGACCTCGCCATGCAGGAAATTCCAGAAGGTAAGGGATGCCAGTCCGCTAAAGAGGAAAATGGGGAAGATGAACAGGGTTGCCATCATCCATAAGTAATAGCCGATACCCAGCCCATTAAAGACCAGCATCGGTGTCGCCATCATCATCGCCAGGACAAAGTAGTAGCCAATCCGCAGGAAGATCACGACATTCTCTTTCCAGCCATCCGTCCCCCAATCTACTGCATGACTGCCTGCAGAGGTGTAGATGATCGTCGATGACCAGCAGGCACAAGCGTATGCCAGTGTAAAAATAGCTGACATGAAGAGTGCCATGCCCAGCGCCCCAGCACCTACTGCACTAAACATGCTTGGTGTATCCAGCACATATTGAATCAATCGAAGGATGCTGAAATTAAAGGCGAAGTAGAGTGTCAGCCAGATGAAAGGCGGTAGATTCTTCAGCTGAAATGGAAAATTGAGCACGCCATCCACAAAGAGCAGTGTTGGTGGTGCATCAGGCTTGATGCGATTTTCTTCCGCCATGCTCAAACGATACAGATGTGTTTCTTCTGTAGGCTTATCCAGGTGCGCGAACGATTCAGGAGCACATGCAGGTTCTTCGGTCTTCTTTTTCTTTTTCTTCTTCAGTACCTGTTCATCATTCGCAGGCAGAGGAAGTTCCGGTTCCAGTTTGACATCAGGCGGCATTCCCGCTGTCGACAGTTCACTTTCCTGCGGTGCAAGTTTTGCCAGTGGTGCTGCAACTGTTTGTTTCGGCACTGCAACTGGCACTTTGACTTCATCACCAAAGAGTGGGTCAATCTCTGTCTGATAGGTACCTGCAACAGGAATTACTTCTGGTGCAAGCTGTACCGCTTTAATGGGTTCCGGCGGCATGGAAACAGCTGTCCCCGATACTGGCGGCGTGGACGCAGGTTTACCTTGATCCCATTCTGCTGAGCGAGCAATCCCTGCTAATTTCGGCGATTCCGGTTCAAATGCCAGGTTGTACGTTCCTATCGATTCGTTTTCTTCAGCTTGAATGTTTGCTGGAACAGTAGGTCGATTCGTTTCTGGAATCAGGTCAAATGTTTCAGGCTGATCCTGACTTCCCCCGCCACCCAGCACTTGTGCAGGCTCAGGCCACATTTCATCCTGTGCTGGATCGTCATCGAATGACAATGGCTTCGGAACCGGTGCTTCCAAGCGCACCTTACACACCGGGCATCTCCCGGCCATTTGCACATAGGCCGACTTGATGCGCAATGTCGCTCGGCAACTCGTACATTTCAACAGATACCAGGGATCCATGCTCAACTCGTAAACCCGTGGAACGCTTTATGTAACTCTGCCTTCAAGCTTACCAGATCAGCGTCGATGACCAACTCAACATTAGGAGATTTATTGTGATTGCGATTGTCGATGACACACATTCCCTGGGTTAATTCGCCGCGGGTTTCAATGTCTACCACCTTCGGTTTAGTACTGAAATACTGGGGCCACAGCAGCCAGCAGATGCCCGCCAGATCAGGCAGGATCAGTCCTTCAATTCCATAGTGTTCCGCAGAAGCTCGTAATCCACCTGGCAACATGCGCCGCAGCAGATTTGTTGGTGATGAATCACACCCTAGTAATTCATCCAATTCTGCAGGAGAGAACGCAAATCGTCTTGAGATATCAAGAGGTATCAGGACGATGGGAACTCCGCACTGAAGTACACGCCGAGCCGAAGCTGCATCCGCATGAAAATGACATTCCGTTACTGGACCAGCATCGCCAGACTCTTGACAGGTTCCACCAACTATCACCACACCTTTGAGGTGGAGTGGCAGTTCCGGATCACGTTCCAATGCACGTGACAACATCGTTGCAGGTCCAAGAACCGCAACATGAATATCGTGATGATGTTTCCGCGCCTCTTCGACAATCACTTTATCTCCAGGATGACTGTGGAGCTTGCTAGCTCGGGGTAATTGCAGCCCCCCCAACCCGTTGCTGCTGCAGGCATTTTTGCCAAATGGTTCATAACTGACTGGCAGAGCCTGACCTATGCGAGGCAACCGTACCGGATCAAAATGTTCAATCAGGTTGTACACATTCTCCGAGGCTTGCTCAGCTGAAACATTTCCAGCACTGGCTGCCACCGCCACAACATCGATTTGTGGATGAAATAAACCCAGGGCCAATGCAAACGCGGTATCGATCCCCGGATCGCCAATTATGATGGTCTTCTTTGCCATGGATAGTTCCGCCAGGTCGCGGTGTGGCACTAAACAGGACACAGCTGTTGCAGCTTTTGCAACACACCAAGTACTTGCCCAGAGCGTAACACTTCGTCAGCCTGCTGTACACCTTCCTGTAGTGTTTTTGCGCGTCTGGTTACCCAAAGCCCGACTGCCGCATTGGCTATCACCCAGTTACGGCCTGCAGACATGCCCCCCTGGAAGATGTCAAGCAATTGCCTCGCACTATCGGAAGCATTGCAACAGCGGAGTTGATCGACTGTCGAAGGTGTCAAACCAAAATCACTTGCTGTCCATCGTTCTTCCCGAACAGCATCATTTTCAATGATCTGTGCCAGGGTTTGCCCCTGAAGAGAAACTTCGTCCAACCCTGGATCACCATGCACCACGACGGCACGATCCACTCCGAGAGAAAGGAGCGCCTCCGCCATGGGTCGGATCATCTGCACTCTGCCGACACCAAGCAGCTGGTAATCGACACGTGCTGGATTACAGAGTGGCCCCAGGTAATTGAATATCGTGGGAATGCCTAGCTGTTTTCGTAATGAAGCAAGTGATCTGAGTCTGGGATGAAATCGTGGCGCGAAACAGAACCCCAGATTCGTTTTTTCGATACAGTGCGATACCACATCTGCTGGTTGATCGACTGCTACACCAAGAGCCTGTAACACATCTGAGCTGCCACTTGTACTCGAAACAGCACGGTTGCCATGCTTGGCAACTCGGACGCCTGCAGCTGCCAGGACAAACGCCGCAGCGGTGCTGATATTGAGTGTCGCCTGCTGATCACCTCCGGTGCCACAGGTATCAAGCAGCGGTGGTAAGACTTCAATGAATGACATACGTTCACGCATGCATTTTGCAGCAAACGTCAGCATGGGCCCCGTGATGGGTATATCACGCAAGGACAGCAGAAAGGCCATTCCTTCCTGTTCTGAGAGCCTGCCGTCCACCAGAGCAACAAATGTTGTTTCGTCCATCATGCCTCTATCGTTCGATGCTGTAGTTGACAGGTTTCAACATTGCTACTGGCTATTTGAAGGAAAAATTTGTTTTTCCGTACATGTACACTTTACCCCGAAGATTCGACTGCTATAGACTAGTCTACTGACCAGTATCCTGTTTCAAGCACGAGGCGACCATGCGTGTTGCAACCGACCAATTGACAGAACGACAACTGGACATTTACGAGTACATCCGTGAGAAAATTGATGAACGAGGTTATGGCCCTACGGTACGCGAGATCGCTAACCGCTTCAAAATTAAGTCTCCCAATGGCGTGATGTGTCATCTCAAGGCACTCGAACGAAAGAATTTCATTCAGCGTGAAGGCTTCTCGGCGCGTGCGATTCAAATTGTTGGCTACAAACCTGGCAGCGTAACCCTGCCCATGCTTGGCGTTGTCTCTGCTGGCGCCCCTGTTTCCACCATCGAATTGAATGAACGGCTCGAACTGGGCGAGCTTTTCAAGGCTGACAATAACTACGTCTTGCGAGTTTCCGGCGAATCCATGATCGAGGATCACATTCAAAGCGGTGATTATGTCGTCATCAAGAAACAGGAGACTGCCAAGAATGGTGAACGAGTTGTCGCCTGGGTCGACGGCGAAACAACATTGAAGAAGTTCTACAAGGAGAACAAGCGTTTCCGCCTGGAACCGTGCAATGGAAGCATGAAACCTATCTACGTTGACGCAGCTAAGGACATCCGCGTTCTGGGTGTACTTGTTGGTGTACTGCGACGCGTTTAACCGATCAGCGACATCATGCGCCACGGTGATTCTGAAAGCTCATGGAATGGCCATGGATTCTCAATCAACATTCATGCTCTTGCGCTTGGGCTTGAGCATGCGAATCTGTCCCGCATGAAATACGTCGTGCGCAGCAATGCCAAGTACTAATTGTTGATAACTGTACCTGCTTCCAGGTGCTTTACGATGCCATTGGGCTGGGGCAAACCGCTCTATGGCTTGAACAAGCAATGCATGCTGTTCATCCAGCACTTGCAGAATGTGGCTCCACTCCTTTTCGTTTGATGTGACCTTTAATTGAAACCAGTTGCTGCCCGAAAAAGGAAACGCTCCTCGTTCAAGCGACTCAAACTTACGCCTGACTGCATACTTCCAGTATGCACAGTGAAGCACAATGTCTGCAATGCTGTGCCCTGCCCCGGTCGAACACTTGAACGCGACAGCGGCCTTCAGGCCCTTCAGTGATCCACGTAATGAAGGACCGTGCCACGCTGGCGCCAGATATACACCTTGCAAGTGCTCGACCAGCATGCGAGAGATGCTTGAAGCTTGAGACATTTTCCACCCTTTATTCAAGAAAA
This sequence comes from Gemmatales bacterium, assembly GCA_046350055.1. Lineage (GTDB taxonomy): Bacteria > Planctomycetota > Planctomycetia > Gemmatales > HRBIN36 > JAEUIE01. The sequence goes on from JAXMBC010000001.1 coordinate 4,827,591, forward strand.
ATGGCAAGAGGTTCAGGATGTGACAACTCTGCACAGACTGTTGAATGTTCACTCTATGTGGCGATTCAACGCAGGGAAATCAGTCCTGACGATCATTCCATCCACGCCGTCTCTGGTGATCCTGCCGATAGTTCTGTTAGTACAAAAGGGGCATTGGTTAAGCTGAAATTCAGCTGAATCGCTGCCCATTAATGACAAAATTCCAATCGATCCCCGCCCCATCCCCTGGGGACTCCCGTGACGCCGAGCAAGTTGCAAGAACTTGCTCGGCGTTCGGCATTCCGTTAAAGCTCCAGCCTGCGACTGGCATTGTAACATCTTGTTTGTTACCATTCCCATTGGAATCATCTACTTGTGAGAGTCAGACATGGTACGCATGGAAAGCCAGCACCAACGCATTACCCGACGAAGCATGCTGCAACTGGGTGCCATGGCGGCCCTGAGCATGGGTACATCTCCTGTGTTCGCTCGGCATGCCAAGGCACAGCGGTGTCTGTTCCTCAATCTCGTAGGTGGCCCAAGCCATTTGGATACCTGGGATCCTAAGCCCCATGCTCCCAGTGAGTTTCGAGGTCCCTTCAATGCGATTCCGACAAAAGTGCCTGGTTTGCACTTCACTGAGTTGTTTCCACGCATGGCAGCAATGGCAGACCGGCTTGCTGTTGTCCGTTCTGTGTTCCATGATGCTGCGCCCATCCACGAAACCGGCCAGCAATTAATTCAACAGGGACAGATGGTAACACCACACACACACTGCTCGCAAGGCATCGTGCTGCCTGGACTGATTGAAAACACTGGAGTTCAGTTGAGTCATGGCCAGGATGGATTACAGACACTCCCCGTCCCGGTTTCCCTGAATTCCAGGCAAAGTGAACGCTATGGCGACCATCCGTTTGGCAAGGCCTGTCTTCAGGCACGTTATGCCCTGGAAGCGGGGCATCGCCATGTAACTGTGAACATGTTTCAAACGGTCTATAACAGCTTGTCCTGGGATTGCCATGCCGATGGTGGCGAGCTGAACGTCAATCTCGACGATTATCGTTTACGAATTGCACCTATGTTTGATGCCACCTATACCGCTTTATTAACTGATCTGAGTGATTCCGGCCTGCTTGACTCGACATTGGTTGTGGCCAGTGGTGAATTTGGTCGTTCACCGAGAATCAACATCCGTGGCGGACGCGACCACTGGGCAGGTGCGTGGACTGCACTCTTTGCAGGTGCTGGCGTATATGGTGGTCAGATCATTGGTGCCACCGACCGTCTCGGCATGGAGCCAACCCTTCGTCCAGTTCATGCCAGCGCCATTGCCAATACCATCAAAGCTGCCATGGGATTGAATCCAGAAATACGACATCACCATGGCCAGCCGATTCATGAACTATTCGGCAGCAGGGTTTCCAGCTAAGTTGCCAGTTCCCCTCTCCACAACCTGGAGAGGGGAACTTGTCATACCTAAGACAACCATGCTGGCACTTCACCTGCCGGCGGCAACTTGACAATATTCATCGTCTTAATGTGCTGATGGCTTTTCACTTCTGCCAGCGCTGCTTCACATGGCAGATTGTCGAGGTTCAGCACCGCAACAGCATCTCCACCCCGTTCTTTGCGACCCACCACCATCTGGGCGATATTCACCCCATGGCGACCGAAAACAGTTCCAATGAAGCCGATCAAGCCAGGCACATCCTGGTGCGTAAAGATGAGCAGATTACCATCGAGATACCCTTCAAGATGGAATCCATCGAGTTGGACCAGGCGTAAATACTCACTGCCAAAAAGAGTTGCTGAGGCTACATGACTGCCCTTGTCAGTTTCAATGCGGGCGGTGACCAGCGATGCGAAGTCGCCTCGTGCAGGATTGTGCTCCGCCACAATGTCGAAACCTCGCTCTTTGGCCAATAGCACTGCATTCACCGGCGTAAGATGTTCGCTCAGGCGAGTTTCAAGTAACCCCGTGGCGAAGGCAGCGGTAAGCCACGACATCCCTGTACTGGAAAGCTCCCCACGGAATGACAGTGATACTGACTTGATCGCACCTTGTTGCAGTTGGGTAAGTAACAATCCCAGACGACGGGCAGCATCCAGATAGGGCCGCAGCTGCTGCAGTGTTTTACGATCGACAGCTGGCAAATTCACTGCTGACTGCACCTGTCCGCGCGTCAAATAGTCAACTAACAGGTGTGCTGCTTCCAGCGCCACGGATTTCTGTGCCTCATTGGTAGACGCACCCAGGTGCGGCGTAAGCACTACATTGGCAAGCGTGCGTAACGGATGATTTGTAGGTGGAGGCTCCTCCACGAAGACATCGACCCCGGCACCTGCCAGATGGCCAGATTTGAGTGCATCGACTAATGCTGTCTCATCGATGATGCCGCCGCGTGCGCAATTGATAATGCGCGATCCCTTTTTCATCATGGCCAGCTCAGAAGCACCGATGAGGTTCTTCGTTTCTTCGATCATGGGCACATGCAGTGTCACAATATCAACCTGTTTGAGCAGCGCAGCTACGTCAGAGGCGGGAATAAATCCCAGGGATGTGATCTTGTCCGCCGTCAGCACAGGGTCGTATCCCACAACTTTCATATCCATTGCCAGGGCTCTCCTGGCAACTTCCCTGCCGATGCGCCCCAGACCAATCACACCCAGAGTCTTGCCTGCAAGCTGGGTGCCTACAAACTTGTTACGATCCCAGCCCCCTTGCCGCATCACTGCATCAGAGGCTGCGGTATGTCGCATGAGAGCAAAAATAAGTGCCCAGGTCTGTTCGCAGGTACTGATGGTGTTGCCACCAGGTGTATTCATCACGATGACACCCTTACGTGTCGCTGTGACTACGTCGATATTGTCCACTCCCACTCCAGCCCGCACGATTGCTCGTAACCTGCCAGGCGTTTCCAGCAATTCACTGGTGATGCGTGTTCCACTGCGAACAATGGCACCATCCGCCTGTTGGAGCGCAGCCTTCAGTTCTTCCCCTTTGAGACCCGGCCGGTTATCCACATCCAAGCCAGCTTCTTGCAGAATGGTGATGCCATCAGCTTCCAGTTTGTCACAAATCAATACACGGGGCATGTCACAGACCTCCATGACAGGATGACGCAGAGTTGCAGCGTGAATAACGCAGGAGAGAGGAGATGTATTGATAGGGGCGAAGTCAGTCATCGCCTATGGCAGTGTATCAGTGCCCTTGTCTGAAGCTGAGGACGACAGTTGAGACTGCAACCAGCCTCGTTTCCTCATCCAGAACAGCATCAGCACCGGGGTCAACAGCATGAGGATCATACTGACAACGAACAATGCGCTCTTGGATAATGGATTTTCCACGTTAAACTGCTCACCGAAGAAGTTCATGCCAAAGTAACCAGTTAGAAATGTCAACGGCATGAAAAGCACTGTGACTATCGTCAGTGTCTTCATGACTTCATTCATCCTGTAGCTGGTCATGGATATATGGCTTTCCAGTGCGCCTGATGCCATATCTCGTAGTCCATCCGAAAGCTCATGCATACGGACGAGGTGGTCATAGATATCACGGAAGTACACACGGTTCTCGGCATGTACCATGCCAAACGGATCACGAGCCATCCGGTTCATTGTTTCCCGCTGGCTGCCGAATATACGTCGAAGCTGGAGCACCGTTCTGCGGACAAGAAAGAGCTGGCTTAACTGTGTTCGACGTGGCTTGGTGAAAATATCCTGCTCCAGCGCATCAAGAGCATCATCCAGGCATTCCACCACCTGCATCGATGTCGTAGCAATCCTGTCAAAAAGATGATACAGCAATCGATCCGCTGTTTGCGTTAATCGCCCATCGACGGACCTTTCCACCGATTCCCAGAGCTTTTGTAGCGGTTCGATCGGTTCAAAATGAATGGTCACCAGGAAATTGGGGCCAACAAAAATATCCAGCTCTTTCTGCTGAATGTGATGATCCAGGTACTCGAGAGCATGGAATGAAACATAAAGATACTTCTGCCAATCATCAACACGGGAGAGATGTGTTTCAAGAAGCGCATCTTCGATGGCAAGTGGATGAAAGTGAAAGATCCTGGTGAGAAACTCGCTGGTCTGCTTAATGCCTTCACTGGACTGGCAAAGGTCCAGCCAGATTACTGCATTGGTATCGGTCAGAGCTGCTTCGAGTTGTTCGGTTGAGATGGTCTCCACCAACTGTGACGCACTGCGACGACAAAGAATCCGCATCATAATTTGCGTCCCTGGTAAATCGTCGCAACGCCAAAAGTCAGTGGATGAAAGGAAACATCAACCAATCCTTGTGCTCGCATTTTGTCACACAAGGCTTCATAATCTGGAAAAGCCAGCACGCTGGCGGGCAGATATTTATATGCAGCGTCAGGGCTTTTCGAGAACCACTGCCCTACCCTGGGCAACACCGAACGGAAATACCACAAGTAAAGCTTGTCAAGTACCTTCACACGGGGCTTGCTGAACTCCAGCACGACCACTTTACCACCCGGCTTGCAGACACGAGTCATCTCAGCAAGTCCTCGATCAGTATCGGCCACGTTGCGCAAGCCAAATGCCACGCTCACGATCTGAAAGAGATTATCGACAAACGGAAGCCTTTGCGCATCTGCCTGCATGTAACGTATGGGTAGCTTACCTTCTTTTTCCACCTTGCGCGACTTCTTCACAGCCCGGTCAAGCAGCGGTCCACAAAAATCTGCACCAATAATCGGGACTTTCCCCTGCCCTGCACGATGATAGGCAAGCGCCAGGTCACCTGAACCCGTGCACAGGTCCAACACAGGGCCAGCATCTAATTGAGGCGGAACCAGCTTGACTGCCTGAGCACGCCATCGTTTGTCGATGTTCAGACTCAGCAAATGATTGAGCAGGTCGTAGTAGGGAGCAATCGAACCAAACATCTTGCGGATGCGTTCATTGCTTTTATCCAGTTCCGGGCCAGCGATGGCGCTATCAGAGGCAAGAGCTGTTTGTGACATGAGCTTGTTGTACGTCTGCCTTTGATCTTGAGGAGAGTTACTCCAGGACTCGCAGTTTAATGTTGCGATACAGGATGTTTGTTCCTTTCGCCTGGAAGCCTATGAAGCCTTCCCGTTGATCAGTCGTCCCCTGCGAAACAAGGTGCCCATTGACTCGAACCTCGATCTTGCCATCGTTCGAACCAATGACGGTGGAGTTCCATTCGCCTACCTTTTTCATGGATTTACGACGTGCATCGGGATAATCCTGAAACTCACCCTGGGCCTTGCCATAAACATTCATCTTGCCGACATCCTGATACCTGCCATCCACCTCAATACTCTGAGGCCACTGCTTCAGTATCCTGGTGATATGCAGAAGTACACCACTGCCCCCTTTGAACACTTCATCGCTTGCCAGGTTCTCGGGACGCTCGAACTTCCATTCATACTTCAACTCGTAGTTGCGATACTTTGCCTTCGTGTAAACATAACCAGCCAACGGACCTTTGATGTACAAACACTCGTCCTTCACATCAAAGGTGTTCTCTGGTCCTGCAGCAATGTAAAACTTGAAGCCAGTGTAGTTCTTGCCGTTGAACAAGTCGATCCAGGTATTGCTCTCACTCTTAGCTCCTTGCAGCAGGATCGCCAAAAACAAACATATCAATGGCATATTGGAATCCCTAGGGGTTAGTCTCATCATAGCCATCGGCAAGCTTCTTGTGACGAAGCAATTTATGATAATGCTGGGCGAACCGATGGGCTTCATCACGCACGTACTGAAGCAGCCTGAGCGCCGCTGAGTTGCGACTGAGTCGAATAGGCTCCGCTTCTTCAAGTCGATAGATTTCTTCTTCTCGCTTTGCCAGAGATATCAGGCATGGCTTGGATACCTTCAGATGTCGCAGTGCATCCTGAGCCGCATGCAGTTGCCCTTTACCACCATCAATCATGATCATGTCAGGAAAGACCTCATCGTCCGTCTGCAATCGCCGATAACGTCTTGTGACAACTTCACGAATGGACGCAAAATCATCGACACCATCCACACTCTTGATCTTGAATCGCCGGTATCCGGGCTTGAATGGCACACCATCAACAAACTGTACCAGGGACGCAACGGTTTCACTTCCACCGAAATGGGCAATATCGATACCCTCTACGACACGAGGAGCTTCAGCAAGCTTCAGGACTTTTTGCAAGCCCCGTACGCCACGTTTGGGATCCATGACAAAGACTTCAGGCTGGAGATTCTTATCGACATCCCCCCGCAGTTTCAGGTTGCCAAGCGCCTTGACTTGATCACGCAGCTGACTGGCAAGTTCAAAGTTGAGATCGGCAGCAGCCTGCTTCATCTCTGCTTCAAGTTCCTTGACGAGGCCATCTTTCTTGCCATCCAGCACTAACTGCAATCGGCGAATCTGTTCTCGATATGCCTCCTGAGATATTCGGAAGTTGCATGGAGCATCACACTGTCGAATGCTGTGTAAAAGACATGGACGAAACCATCGCCATTGCTCTTCCCCTGCATGGATATCGAGTTTGCAGGTACGAAAACGAAAGATCCTCTGCAACACCTGAATTGCAGCCCGCAAACTGCGAGCACTGGTAAACGGCCCGTAAAGCCTGGCCCCTCGCCGAGGCTTTCGAGTAAACTCAACTCGAGGGTAATCCTCTCGGGTACGAATTTGCAGGTATGGATAGGTCTTGTCGTCTTTGAGATCGCTGTTGAATCGAGGCTGAATATCTTTGATCAACCTGGCTTCCATCAACAGAGCATCGACTTCTGTTTCAACTGCCACAAAATCAATATCAGCTATTTCCAGGACAAGGTTTGCAGTCCGACTATCGTGAGCGGCTTGCTTATGAAAGTAGGAGCCTGCCCGATTGCGAAGATTCTTCGCCTTGCCTACGTAGATAACCCTTCCCTGGGCATCCTTCATCAAGTAGACCCCAGGTGCCGCAGGAAACGATTTGACCTTCTCACCGGGCGAGAGGGGCACTGACGGCGTTGGGGAATCGGTTACTTCCATGCTATCATTCTACCGAAGTCTAGAACTCGAGACACAACTGTAAAAATTCATAACAGCCGAGTCGCAACGCTACAGCAGATTCCCCGGTTCTGATGCTGATCATCTGCTTCTGATTCCCCCAGCTATCCACGATATACGCTGCCTGTGGGGTTGCGGGACATTGCAGGAGAGCCTCCGTGGCATAGCCAAACGTTTCAAGCAACCTCATCGTTACTTTTCGCGGCACTGACGTGGATAGATGCATATCCATCAGCATGACACTAGGAGCATCCAGATGGAAAAGCCAGGATGTGGCCCCTGCCGCCGGTGGACCAGAACATGAAGTAGCTATTGCTGGTGTCAGCCAATCCTGTTCAGTCAGATGTGGTAAATCGTCATCTACAGAGAGTGCAAAGTGAAATTCTTCAGATGTCTCTCCTTCAACCAGCAGCAGGCTATCCAGCATGCGCGAGCTATGTCGCTGCCAGAAGGGTAAACCACCGGAAAAGATGGCCACTCGGCCATGCGCGGATTCAATCTCGATGAATCCCGGAGTCTCTGGTCGTGTCTGCTGCACTGGCATTTTGGTGTGATGGATACTCTTGCTGAGCCGAGCTTGTGGATCTCGCCAGGCCCAGCGGCTGGCAAAGTAGGCATGCCAGGGATAACCCGTTACCAGTTGTTTCGGCTCCAGTTTGATCTTCACTTCTACATACTTTTGCGCAGCACCTAGAACAAATGATTGCCTGAAGTTTGCTAATGCATTGCCATGCGCATCTCGAAGTTCCCCGGTTGATTCAATTTCCCCAAGGGCATGCCCATTCCGGACAATTCTTGTCGATGTGGCATGCATCGTCGATCCTGGAGCAAACACGAGTTGCTGGCCCAAACGTGGAACTTCCCTGACGGTATCACGCACTGAACGCAACCCCCCGTTACTCGGGTCCACTTCCACGATGAGATGTCCATTCTGGAGAATGTTCTCCTTTGCAATGACAGCCTTTGGCATCCTCACTTTTGCGCCCTTCTCCACCTGATGCGGCAGCCAGGCAAAGCCCAGAGGCGGGAGTTCCACTATGGCATCAATGCCTGCTTCAGCCTTCTGACTGGCTGTAGCAGGAGCAGGCATCAAGGTACTTGCTTCAGGCAGGTGCACATGGACCTGTCGCGTAAAACTGCACGGATTGAGCAGAAGATAGCCGGATTGCTTTCCATCTTGTGGCGACAATCGCTGACGCCATTGTGCCAAAAGCTGTTCCAACGAAAGATCTGACGACTCTGTTGTTGAATCAGTTGGCGTAATGACTGCATGCAATGCCTGCAGTGTTCTTATCGACTCCCTAAGACGACTGGTCTCTGCTACTGTCTTGAAGCGACTGATCGCATCGTGCTGTGCAGACTCATCTGCATGACCAGTAAGTTCCAGCAAATAGTCCGACTGGAAATCGTCAGCACTGACCGGAGTGAATTGCTCGGTAGCAGGGATGTCCCTCACCGTCTGATCGAGACTTCCTAAATGACCAAAGACTGGCGCAAGTTGATGCAGTGCTGCCCAACATCGAAACCAGTATGGCTTCACCAGGGGCCCACGTAGTATTCCCAGATGGATCCAACCGACATACTCAGCAGTACCAGCCTCGTGTAGCAGGTGTGCCAGATGGAACGCTGTCTCAGACTGCTCCAGAGGTTCGGGTTTCCTCGTGCACGATTCCAGTAACTCACTGTCAGGCCCACGCCAGGCGATCAGACTATTCGAGGCATAAGGCCACACTGCACTATCGGCACTGAAGTGTAAAGATCGCTTGACACCATAGGAATGAAGCAACGTCGGTAGCGTGGGGCCAGCAGCATAGCTACGTCGACCAGCGTTTTCCGGCATGCGACTCGATAACTTTTGAGCCAACTTCAATCCTGCATGAACATTCTCCAACCAGTTGCTGAATGGCAGCATTGCATCAGGCTGTTCATGTTGATTGGCCACCCACCAGTCAATAGCTGCCTCCTTTATTCTGCTTTGCAATTGCTCAGCTACTGCTGGATGTGATTCAATCCATCGACTGATCCATTCGCCACTACTGATCAGCGTGATCGAGTGCCATTCGTTTAGCCAGTCAGCCAGCATACTCTGTTCAGGCGGGCCTGAGGGTGATAATGAAATAGCCTGATATAACTGCGAAGGCTGCATTACTTCGCGAGCACCCTGGAGCAGATGGGCAGCCTGCCCCAGCAGGCGACTGCGATCCTCCTCGCTATGTGTCGTGGCAGCCTCTTTTACTGCAGCATAAAAGCCATCTTTGTCGAGCGGATTGACATGGTCCTGTGCCTCAGCGTATGCCTCCAGCAGTATGTAGCCCAGTCCAATTCCAGCGAAGGATAGAGAGGAATCCAACTGAAATTCATCTCGTGAACGACCCAGTGCCAAAGCAAGATGTTGCCAGGTTTCTTCCAGAGACGTGTTTGCTTCAACAACCAGGGAACCAGCCGCAATGTGCTCATCGTGCCACGATGGGGACTGATACTGGTATGCCGTCCTTGGCACGATGAACAATGTTGGAGTTTGAGGAGATTCAAATTCTTCATGGGTTCCGATAACAGGAAGCCCCTGTGACTCGGCCAGAATCAATGGATGCCACAGGGCCAGGTAGCCATTCAACCAGGCATCAGCATCATCCTGATGTATGGTATGCCGGTACTTGCTCGAAGGTCGCTGGCTACTGAGCAGGACTAGTTGACGCGCTGACATAAACTTGCCTCGACCATTGGTGCTGAACCGCTTCTACGATTTCGATTACTTCCGCCATGGCGCCTTGCCCGACATCCCCGCATGCAAGTTTCTTGGAGACTGGACCTGCAATGCTGAACTGCGGCAAGCCAGCCAGGCGAATGCCATTCGCCACATCATCAGCGTTCTTCTTCTTTTTACTTTTGATTTTGTACTGCTTGGCTAGTCGTCGCAAGTGCTGCACGGTCAGCGGATGCCCCCACATCAGCGTGTTCATGGCTGGAGCAATGAGAACGGGCTTATTCAAGTCCCATGCTCGCCAGACGCATGTCAGACAGTTGTCTGAAAGCCCGACAGCAAGCTTCGCCAGGGTATTGGCATCGAGTGGAGCAATAACAAGAAAATCCGCCCACCGACGCAACTCAATATGCAGTACATCTTCTGTTCGCTGCCATAGCTTTCCTCCCTCACGACCCGGCCATTCGTCACGATCTAGTAAGACTTTGGCAGGTACAGCATCGACCTTGAAGAAATATAGTGAGGCTTCCGTGGCTACCACTTTGATCTCATGCCCGGCGTTTTGCAAAGCATACACCAATTCCGGCGTTTTGATCGCAGCAACCGAACCGGTAACTCCCAGCAGAACCCTGGCCATAACGCTCCCTATTGCACCTGGAGACTCAGCTCTTCAGCTTTCGTTACCATCCGATCCAGCAGCGATAACCCCTGATTCCAGAAGGCAGGCTGATTGATGTCAATACCCAGGCGGGCAACCAGTTCGGGCGGGCTCATCGAACCGCCAGACGTCAGTAGTTGCATGTACTTTGGCACAAAAGCATTACCATCACGCTGATATTGCTCATAGAGCGCCAGTACCAGCAATTCGCCAAACGAGTATGCATAACAATAGAAAGGCACATGCACGAAATGGCCAATGTAAAGCCACCACCAGGCGTAATCGTCCGTTAACTTCACTGCATTGCCGTGCATGGGGCCATTGGCTTCCATCCACAGTTGATTGAGTCGCTCTGTAGTCAGTTCTCCTTCAGCCTGCCTGGCTGCATGAGCCTTCTGTTCAAAGCGGGTCAGAACGACTTGCCGGAAGACAGTGGCAAAGGCATCTTCGATCTTGCTGCAGAGCAGCGCCAACTGCACCTTGGGCTCAGGATGCATTTCCATCAACCGGCGAAAGGTCAGCATCTCTCCAAACACGCTCGCCGTTTCTGCCGTGGTCAATGGTGTATCGCATTGCAGGTATCCAACATGCCGGGATACATATTGATGCAAGCCATGGCCGAGTTCATGTGCCAGGGTCATCACATCACGAAGCTTATCGGTATAGCTCATGAGAATGTAGGGATGCGCACTGGGAATGGTGGAAGCACTGAAAGCCCCCCCCCGTTTCCCCGGACGTGGCTCCGCATCAATCCAGCATTTCCTGAAAAACTCACCGACGATGCGACCCGCTTCAGGACTGAATGCGCGATAGCTCTCTTCCACGATCCGTTGAGCATCGCTCCAGCTGCATGATGGCATATCGCTGCCAAGTGGAGCATAGCGATCGTAGTCGTGCAGTGTCGGCAGGCTCAGGAGTTTTGCTTTGAGTCGATAATATCGTGCTACCATCCCCTGATGCTGCTCTACTGCCGCTAGCAGCGCATCCACACTGGCCTGGGTGATTTCATTGGCAAGGTTACGAGACTGCATGGGATGACTAAATCGCCGCAGTTTAGTGTCGCTAGAGTGATCCTGCAACAGGGTATTGAAGATATAGGTGAGCAGCTTGCTGTGCTGTTTGAGTCCAGCAGTAATAGCCTCAGCAGCCTGGCGTCGGGTTTCCTGAGACGGATCGTACAGTTTGGCCAGCAGTTGCTGCAATGTTTGCTTCTCATTCTTTCCATTAACCTGGAGAAAGAACTCCATGCCCGCTACTGTTTCATCAAAGAGTCGAACGAACGCAGCCTTGCCGGTATTCGTTTTCTCATCGAGCAGCTTTTCTTCCGGTTCGGTGAGATAATGAGGCTTCAATTGCCTTTTGACTTCCAGGTAATGTCTCCAGTTCTGGAGCTCCTCTTGTGCCAGTAAATGCTCTGCGATGGCATCATCGATGGCCACCCATTCAAGATCAAAGAAGATCAGATGCTGATTGGCCTCTGTTCGGGCTTCGCGCGTTTTGCTGAGTAACGCACCATGGCGGGCATCATCTGTCTTGGCCGCATGCAGCAAATGTGCGTAGATCAGGGGCTTGTCCAACTGCTCGCTGAGTGATTCCAGTTCCTTCAGAGCATCCGCAAGCACTTTAGCAGTGACTTTCCCATTGATCTTGCCTCGATATTTTTCGCTGAACGCTTTTGCACGCTGGCGAGCTTGATCCATGTCGCCCTGCAGAGCAGGGTCATCAATGGAACGATAAAGATCCTGCAGATTCCACTGAACACCTGTTGCACTGGAGGTAGAGGTTGTCATCGTTCTCTGAGCCGACTCTGAATAGGATAGTAGTACTGTCATCATACCGTTTGAGGCTCGGCATGTCTGAGTTTGTAACACTCTGCAATGTGAATGATCTTGCTCCGGGCCAATCCAGAGCATTTGCCCTGGATAAAAAAATGATTGCACTCTTTCATCTGGCAGACGGTGGCTGGGCCGCTATTGACGATTATTGTCCGCATATGGGAGCCTCCCTGGCCGAGGGAACTGTATGTGATCGCGTGGTGCAGTGCCCCTGGCATGCATGGGAGTTCAGCCTGGACACTGGCAAATGGGTGAACAGCCCCAAGCTGAGTATTGCCTGTTACGACGTGCAAGTAGAGGGAGATCAGGTCAAAGTGCGACCAAAGACGGCATCATGATGCCGTCGAAGCCAGCGCCGGCAGTGTGATGTTCAGATCGCTGGCACTGTGGGTTTGCAATGACTGCAAATCACTCATCAGCTCCTCGTAGCTCTGATAGCGATCGTTGGGGTCCTTGGCCATCATTCTCAGGATCACTTCCGAAACAGCTCCATCCAAACCACTGACTCGCAGATGTGGTGGAGCTGGCATTTCCCGCGTGTGCTTCAGCATGATTTCCATGCGATTCTTGCCTTTGAAAGGCATCTCGCCCACCACCGCATGATAGAAGGTGGCTCCCAGCGAATAGATATCGGTTCGCAGATCAATTTCACCACTCGTACACAGTTCCGGTGCCATATACGCAGCTGTTCCAGCAATAACTCCAGAACTCATTGTGCTCGCCACTGCACAGCTATCGGTAGTCAGAGCAAGGCCAAGATCAGCCAGTTTGATGCTCCCGTCTCGCGAGAGCAGGATATTCCCAGGCTTGACATCACGATGCACCAGGCCAATTTTCCGCTGGGCCGAGGAGAGGCCTTCGCATACCGCAGTCATGATCTTGATACAGCAATCCAGCCTGAGGCGACCGACATGGCTGAGCATATCGCTGAGCGTCAAACCATCCACATATTCGAGAACAAGGAATGGAAACGGCACATCCTCTTCGAGGTCATGCACTCTCACCAGGTTGGGATGATTGAACCGAGCGAGAAGCTGGGCTTCGCGACGAAGTTGCTCCAGCATCTGCTGCTGATCATCAGACAGTCCTTCCTCGCGATCCATCTTGAGTATCTTCACAGCCACCGTGCTATTCAGCGAACGATTCAGGGCACGAAAGACGACAGCCGTCCCACCTCGTGCTACTTCGTCTGTTAACAGGTATTTGCCATACTGGTCACCCACCTCTGGAAATCGACGACGGTCAGGAGGTAATGATGGACGATCCTGCACTGTGCCATAGCGACTCCCACCACCCAGACTGGCAGAAGATCGGCTGGCTGTTGCCACCGGGGCATGTACAGGGGCATGCAGTGGTTGTGATGTTGGCTGCTCAATCGGAGGTAAGGGTGCGGCCTGCGACTTGGCTTCCGCTCGTCGGTTGAGCCAGTCGCGTACTTCACTTAAACGATTTGGAACTGGCGGCATCGATCCTGGTCGTGGATTTGCGTCACTTTTTTCAGAAGAATGACGAGGGTAGTAAATACCAGCTTGCTGCGCGTATTCGCGGAGCCGCTGGTGGCCTTGTTCGCCGAAAATACGCCGGGGGTCGCAGTAGGTCAGAATACCTTTGCGAAACATCTCAATCGTACGGATAGCTTCTTTGACGAAGACCCCCTGCCGCACCATGAAATCGACGATGTTCTCCTCGGGGCCACGATCTACGAGCCACCACGACTCCAGGGCACGGTAGTCCGTCTCGCTCAGATTGGGGTGAGAGGCTATGATCTTCAGTAGAACTGGGTCCGAGGCATCCACGGGCGGCGATCCAACAGATGAAATTTCAACACTTCTACTGTAGGTTGTATTGCAAGGCTCTGCAAACGAGATTGTCATGAAAGATGATACGCCTTGCACACAATTAGGCGGAATAATTCTGGCCGGAGGGGCCAGCAAGAGAATGGGCAAAGACAAGGCTGGATTGCAGTGGCAGGGAACTACTATCCTCAAGTGCCTATGTAATTCCCTGAATGCTCTGTCGCCTCTGGTTGTCGTTGGCCCGTTTCATCGCCAGATGATACCACTTCAAGCCGGTATTCGAGTAGAGTTTGATGCCAAACCGTATGCTGGCCCGCTTGCGGGTCTGGCACACGGTCTCGAGTCTTTTCCTGCATCTTCCCATGTGTTTGTAACTGGTTGCGATTACCCAGGAATGAATATGCTAGTCGCTACCCAACTTCATCAGGAATTAGAGCAAGCGGATGCAGTCGTCTTAACTCACAGAGGATACAGGCAACCGCTACCTGGCGTATACCGAGCATCCATCCTGCCTTGCTTACAGCAACTACTTCATCGAAGTGAAACAAGTTTACAGGCATTACTCAATGCTATTGAAACGAAACTCGTTCCAGAATCGGTCTGGCAAACATGGCCTGATATTACAAGTCAACTGACTCACTTCAACACATGGGAAGAGTATGAAGCCGCACTGAGCCTTACTTCGGCTGCCGCTTCTTCCAGCCAACCAGACCACCCAGTGCAGCTGACTGGCGAGCAGCCCCATCCTCAGTAATTGCATTCACAATTGCTACCTGGGGCGACTTTTCGATCTCTGCCTGCTGACGCGCCAAGGCATATGCAGCAAGGGTGAGTGAAGAACTGTTGGCAGGCAATCCCTTGATAAGGGATTCAGCTTCGCCAGGTTTTACACTTCGCTGCCTGGCAACAAGTGCTCGTGCCAATTGCCCCGCTGCAGGAACTTCATCGAGTTTCAACTGAGTGATGCGTTCTTCTGCCAGTGTTCCTTGTCCTGCCCGGGCAGTCAGTTCACACAACCTGACATGTGCATATACACGATTCTTCCAATCTGCCTCACGACGCTGTGTATAAATCTGTGCGATCTGCATGGCATCACTGAGACGTGCTAATGCCTCAGGATACCGTTTTGACTCAATCGCATGTTCCGCAACTTCGAGGTAGGAAAGCAGATTGATCTCAGCCAGGCCCGCTTCCTTGCGTTTCTTGTAGAGTTCCGTCCCAGATGCATCTTGATTACTGCGGAGCAACCCGACCATTTTCCCCAGGTCCATATCAACTTCTGCCTCTTTACTTACCTCCATATCGACTGGCAGGACTGAAGCCATAGCCGCTACGAAGGCACGGGGCACGGGCATACCAGCCTTGTACATCTTTCGCTCGCCTGCATTGGCATTCGGACCGATCAGACGAATTGCACTCTCTTTTGCATCGGCATACACGAGTTCCTGAGCCAGGATACCCAGCCCATTCAATTGCTCACTATAGTCCATCATGTTTACAAGAGTTTTTCCTGGCTGACTGGCAGCGCCCTGTGCAGCGAGGTTGGCAGGCGGAGAAGCTTGTTTAATCACAGTTGTTAACAGGTGTTGTGCCAGCGTGATTTTCTCAGGTTGACCAGCAGCCAGCCGAAGGACGGTCCGGCAAAGTTGCCTGAGAACAGCTTCCCGTGGCTCCCCCGACTTCACTGACGTGAGAAGTTGCACAAGAAAAGGCAAATCCACTAGAGGCTTTTCCTGCTTGGGGTCCAGGGAGACATAATTGCCAACCACGTCCGCGCAGTCCATAGCCTGAGCCCATGTCCAGACTGGATCGTTGGTGGAGGTCAAGGCTTTACGATATTCCGCCAGCCCCTCTCGCTGGATATCGGCACTGGCGCCTGTCAAAAGTTGCCATTCCCCGAGCCCGCAGCGGAGAGTAGCCTGCACTTCCGCAGGTGTGTTACCTTGCAGAGATTGTCGTACCGAGGCAAGAACACTGCTTTCCAGATTCGCGCGACTGAACTTTTTCCAATACCACCAACTCACTGTCAGGACGCCAATCAACATGAATGCAATGACGCCGTAACGTGCATAGTCCTTTGCCGACAGTTTCCGTTTCGCTTTAGGCAGTGCTTTAGCTTCTTCCAAGGCCTCCAGGCTGACTCGAGCAACAGCCTCGTTTCCCCAAGCACCTTCAAGCCTCACTTCCTCCTTTTTGGCAAGACTGGGACCTTGTATCTCTTTTTCGCGCCAGTCTTTCGGCTTGCCTGTGTCGTGCTTCGGTACGGCAATAATGCGTCGGCAGGATGGACAGGGATGGCGTTTACCTGCATGTTCGGCTGCAAGCTTGACCGTTTCATCGCACTGAGGACAGGTGAACTCAATCATCTCAGTCTTGAGGTCCGTCTCAGCTGCAGCCTTTTCCGTCTGCACCGCTTCACTGGCGAGCATATCGAAATCGATAATCTGCTCTTCACCTTCTGCGTTCCCTGCTGATGTACCTGCAGCAGCCTGGACCGGTAATCTTAATTCTTCCGCAGATGGCAAACGAATATGTTGCTTGCAGGCGACGCAGGAGATCTTCTTGCCTGCATGCTTGGAATCGATTCGAAGCTGCTTTTTACACTGCTGGTTGGGACAATTGATACGAATCAGCATGGGCGAATCCCTTGACTTACTCTCATCATGTGCACATTTGGTCGACTCTGCAAGCACTATGTCCGAACGACAGGAAGCGTCTTACGGCGACGCCCCAGCCCTTCCGATTCATCGCCTACTTTGCCTTGTGACAGTTCTTCCGCTTCCCACTTGTTAATTTCTTCGATCAACGCATCTACCATGTCTGCTTCTGCAACTGTCCGAAGCATTTCACCTCGTTTGAAGATCATGCCTTTGCCCTTGCCAGCCGCAATACCGAGGTCCGCTTCCTTGGCTTCGCCAGGACCATTCACTACGCAGCCAAGCACAGAGATCTTCACCGGCGTCTTGCGACCATCGAGCCGCTTTTCCAATTGGGCTATGATGCCTTCAAGATCAATTTCGAGCCTGCCACAGGTAGGGCAGGCAATGATCTCAGGTTTGCGGACCCGCCTTTGCGTCGCTTGCAGGATGTCGAAAGCTGCAGCGATTTCCGGTACCGGATCACCGAGTAGACTGATGCGGATAGTATCGCCGATACCATCAAGCAGGATGGGGGCCAGACCGCACGCCGACTTGGTAACGGCGTAGGGCGGCTTGCCTGCTTCGGTCACTCCAATGTGCGTCGGGTAGTTCGCTTGCTTAGCATAGAGCCGATAAGCTTCAACAACTGTGATCACGTCACTCGATTTCAGCGAGACGATGAGATCGTGGTAGCCGACACTTTCCGCCACTTCGATGTAGCGGAGAGCACTGTCCACCATGGCCGGTGGGCACGGGTAGCCATACTTCATGGCAAATTCGCGTTCGAGCGAGCCAGCATTCACGCCGATCCGCATCGGAATGCCCTTGTCCTTGGCTTTCAACAAGACCTGCTTGTACCGATCCAACCCACCAATATTGCCAGGGTTGATGCGAATCTTGTCAATCGGATGATCCAGTGCGGCCAGGGCCATTTTGTAATCAAAGTGGATATCGCAGATCAGCGGAATCCTGATCTGCTTCCTGATCTCGCTGAGTGCTCCCGCATCTTCGGGCTTGGGAACTGTGACCCGCACCAGTTCGCAGCCAGCCTCTTCCAGTCGATGAATTTGCTGAACCACTTCAGCTACATGATGTGTATCAGGCGTAGTCATTGATTGGACAATGATGGGATTGTCGCCACCAATCGGCACTCCACCGACAGCTACGACACGAGTCTTGTGCCGAGAGAAAGGTGATTGGTACAGTTCAGGCATGAATCAACCTCAAAGTTCACCAACCCAAAAGGCAGCAAGGTACAAGTCCCAAGCTGTCATGTAGAAATCAAATGCGCATCATTAATCTTATGGCTCTTTGTTGCAGAATAATAGTCCGGAAAATGTTGCGTCTACGTCCCGCAAATGACAGTCGCTCTCTACGAAAGCGCAAACAACATCAGCACTTACGGCAGAAAGTGGACGCAAGAAAACTGGTGTTGCGTCACTAGTGTACAAACTCTATACTTCGTCCGCCGCAGGCGATCTGGCTTTGCGGGCACTCAAGGATGAGTGCAGTCTGGCAGTGGCGACTGATCCGCACTGGCGCCATCATACCCGAGGAAGGACCCTCATGCCCAAGCAGCAAACGCCCACTCGTCCCCTTATCGGCATTAACCTCGACTATGCACCAGCCGGCAAAATGGCTGGTGCCCAGTTGCGGTTGCACGCCGGGTACGCCGAAGCCATATTCGCGTCGGGTGGTATGCCGATCTTCATCCCCCCTGTCTGCAAGGACCAGGAACTCTATCAGCTTCTCGACCGTCTGGATGGCTTCCTTCTGGCCGGTGGCCCGCTCGATATGGATCCCAAGCGGCTTGGAATGGAACCCCACCCTGCTGTGCAGCCCATGCCTGCCAAGCGGGAAGACTTTGACCGAACGCTGTGCAAGTACATCATGGAACGCAAGATGCCCGTTCTGGCTGTCGCCTTGGGCATGCATGAACTGAATGTGGTCTGTGGCGGTTCACTGTATCTTCACCTGCCCGAAGATATGCCCAAGGCTCTGCCTCACAAGGATCTGACTGGTGGCCCACATCGCCATGCTGTCAATCTTCTCCCCAAGACACTACTCGACAAGATCTATGGCGGCGGTGAGATTCGGGTGAACAGCTACCACCACCAGGCTGTCAAGCAAGTCGCGCCCAAGTTCCAGGTCTGTGCGTTGTCGCTGGATGGCGTGATTGAAGCCTACGAATCCACCGATCCCAACTGGTTCTGTATCGGTGTGCAGTGGCACCCACACTCAGAGACTGCATCTGCACTCGACATGCAGCTCTTCGAATCCTTCGTCAGCAACTGTGCTCAGAAGGGTGTGAGTAGCTTGCGATTGGCTGCATAGCAGCATTCCAATCATAATTGTCTTGCAGACGCGGCAGGAAGCCGCGTCTATTTCAGTCCAAATGCCTGCTTCAGGGCAATCACCGCAGCAGCCCCCTGCTCCTGCTTCACCACCACGCTGACGCAGATTTCGCTGGTGGAAATCATGTCGATATTGATACCCTTCTCTGCGAGTGCGCCGAACATGGTCTGCACTACGCCAGTTTGCGAACGTATTCCAACGCCATAGACCATTACCTTGGCAATGTTGGCATCAGCTACTGCAACACTTTGCGGACTGATCTTCTGGAATGTGAGATTGGTCTGCTCCAATGCACGAGCCAGATCAGTCACTGGAACGGTGTAACTCAGTTCTGACACACCATTATCATCGTTGGACTGCACAATCATATCAACGATGACTCCAGCCAAAGCGACGGCGGAGAAAATCTTGGCACAATTGCCCGGGATGTCGGGGAAGTCGCTGATCGTGATGCGCCCCTGGCTGACGTCGAGTACCACATCAGTCACGACAATCGATTCCATCTCCTGCAGACTCGCCGTCGGCACTGTCACCAGATGACTGCCCGGGCCACCCTTGCTCTGTTCGTAGGGGTTGCTGAGTTCCGCAGGCAGCTTGAGTACATGCAGGCCGAAGGCATCGTGCACCGCTTTGAGTGCCCGTACGCCATCCCGGCGATCGACAAGCACTGTGATCTTGATCTCACTGGTGGTGATCAGTCGAATGTTGATCTCAGCATCTGCCAGGGCATTGAACATGCTGGCAGCCACACCGGCATGGGTACGCATCCCGGCACCTACAATGCTCACCTTGCTGACTGATTCGATATGAGTCAGGCTGGCCCCCAATTCCTGGGCAATAGGCCGCAGCAGATCGAGCGCGGTAGGCACATCCCCCTTGAGTAGCGTAAAGCCAATGTCGGCCTTGCCGCGACTGCCTGCAGACTGAGCAATCATATCGATGACGATGTTCTTGCTTGCCAGGGTGCCAAAAATACGCTGACTGACACCCGGCTCATCGGGCACGTTGGCAATGCGTACCCGGGCTTCTTCTCTCACAATGGCTACGCCACAGACAGGCGTTTGCCGGGTCCATTCAGTTTCAGGCACAACCCAGGTGCCGCTGGAATTGCTGAAACTGTTACGGACTTCGAAGGGGACGCCGAATTTGCTTGCGAATTCGATACTGCGTGAATGCATCACGCCTGCCCCCATGCTGGTAAGTTCCAGCAGTTCTTCATAGCTGATGCTGGGCACCTTACGCGCACTCGGCACGATGCGGGGATCCGTGGTATAGACACCATCTACGTCTGTGTAAATCTGACACTGGGTCTCACTGAAGCGTTTGCTGGCATCGTGCTTCATGGCTGATGCCAGCGCGACGGCTGTAGTATCGGATCCACCCCGACCCAGGGTGGTAATCTCGCCATCCTCGGTTTCACCCTGGAAGCCCGCGACAACAAGAATATTTCCTGCATCGAGCAGAGTCTTCATGCGATCCGTCACGATTCGTTTGATGCGGGCCTTGGAATGTGTGGTATCGGTAGTGATTCCTGCCTGAGGCCCAGTGAGGCTGACAGCCGCCTGCCCCATTTGCTGAATACACATTGCCATGAGTGCAATGGAGATCTGCTCACCGGTAGCCAGGAGCATGTCCATTTCACGGGTAGAGGCTTGCTGAGTAATATCACGGGCGAGGTCAATCAATTCATCGGTCGTGTCACCTCGGGCACTGACAACGACAATCACGTGATGCCCCTGCTGACGTGCGGCCACAGCTCGGCTGGCTGCCTTCAGCATCAACTCTTTGCTTGCAACGCTGCTGCCACCAAACTTCTGCACGACTAGGGCCACGGATGCATTCCTCTCGAAGATAGCATTAGAGTAGGGGTTTCGTGCTGGACATCAAATCCGACGTGGGTTCTACTGGTGGATAAGTTCATCAGGAGGGTATGGTCATGACGCTTCTGTTATTACTTTTGTTCTCAGGATTCGACGATGACTCCAGGATTGGCCCCGAAGCGGGCAAGCCTGTGCCTGCCCTGAAAGTTAACCAGATTACCGGCAGCCAGGCTGGCAAGGAAGTGGACGGTGCTGAGGCTGCCAAGTCAGAAGCGGTCATCTATGCGTTCATCCGCAGCGATAAGTGGGATCGCCCCGTCGCCCGTGTGCTTCGGCAGCTCGATGAGGCACTAGTCGAGCACCGCAAGACCGATCCCAAATGCAGCATCTTCATCGTGTGGGTCAGCAAGGATGCAGAGAAGGCTCGAGAGTATTTACCCAAGGCTCAGCAGTCACTCAAGCTGCAAGCTTCGACATGGAACCACTTCGATGGCGAAGTATACGACATCGCCCACTGGCAACTCAGCGGCGATGGCCCGCTGAATGTCGTTATTGCCAAAGAAGGAAAATGCACGTGGGGCCGGGGCTACGCGACGATCAATGATACTATCGCAAAGAAGGTGATCGAGGCGTTCAAGAAGTAAGTGGATGATACAGCAGCACTTCTTCATCTAACTTTGTGAATCCTACTGCCTGATAAAGCCGCAGAGCGGGCGTGTTACGTGCATCGACTCGGACCTGTACCCTCTTGCAATTCAAATGCCTGGCCAATTGCAGCACTTGCAGAAGTGCTTCCTGAGCCAGCCCTCGTCCTCGATATTCACGCTTGACGCCGATGTATCGCAAGCTGGCATCCTCACCGAACACTTCGAGAACTGCTACTCCGCAACAGACGCCCTCATTAAAAATGAGATAGCGTCGGAGGTTATCACTCTTGTATTCCCAGCCTGTTGAAGCTTCGCCAGCAAGAGCATTGAGCTCTGGAACATCCAAGGTATCGACAAAAGTACTTAACAAGATGCGGCGAAAGTCAGGGTACTCCGATTCAGAACTCTGCTGTAACGCTATCTTTCCACTGCCAAGGGTTAAACGCTCCAGCATATTCTCGTATTGCTGGATGGAAGTGAGTTCAAGCATTCCCACGTGCTTCATCATCTCGATATCGCGAATGATCTCCGTTCGAATGAGAGACTGCAAGAAGGAGAATCCCATCTCCCCAAAATGGACTGCTACTTTAGCCCATAACTGAGTCGCCACATGGAGACATTGCGGCCAATCAGCCAGCACACTTCGAATCGGCCATGCATGCACACATGGCATGCATGGTGACAAGAGCAACGCAGTATCCAGTTGATGGTCTCGCCAGGCCCCCCATGCGGTGAATGCGGAAGTTGGCCTGGAGAATTGTTCGACTATATTTTCATTCTCGTGAGTACCAATCTGATACCCGTTCCAGCATTCCACCACCTGGGGCCATTCGTGATAGTCCGCCTGGCGATACACCCAATCGCTAGGCGTCAGCATCCCCTTCATGTTCCACCTGCGTGACATGGAACTTGCGTTCACACAGCAGACTATCGCCGGCAAACAACTGAAAGCGGTATTCGCCAACTTCGGGGAACTCGCAGCCGCATAATCCAAAATTCACTTCGACTACACTGAGCGGATCAGGGAAGTTCACTTCTGTTTCCGTATCGAAGAGTTCCTCGTTACTGGACGCCTTGACGCAACGGAGATGGATGACCTGCTCACCATGCCCTTCAGTGAGGGCCACAAAAACGAACAACTCATTGACCAGGCATGGCAGCGACGAGGCAGCAATGGCATCGAACAGCCCGATGAGACTCTTCTTCCCGGAGATACGGTCATCCAGGACCATATCGCAGATGATCATCGCCAGTACGTGAGGCAAACAGGGTAGATGCGAGCTCATTACAGGCCTTGCAATATGATCGGCGACAGCGAGGTGATTATACCGTCAGGAGATGGCGAAGTCATGAAGAGGTGCAGGATTCCAGAAGCCACACTAGATGGTAGAACAGTTCAGACTTCTGGATTCTGTCTTCCGACTAGAACGCGAGCATCTGTCGATAGTCTTCCAGCCGCTGGTTGATTTCGTGGCGATTGACCTCTTTTAACCTGCTGAGTCCGAATCCTTCCACGGTGACACTGGCTATGACGGAACCATATGCAATGGCCCGACGGAGGGAGCCTGGTGCTCCGCTATTGTCCGAAGCCATGTAACCCATCAGACCGCCTGCAAAGCTATCCCCTGCCCCGGTGGGATCGACTACCGTCTTGGTCGGGTAGCCAGGGATCAGAAACGGACCATCTTTAGTGACCAGGTAAGAGCCATGCTCCCCCTTTTTCACGATCACGAAACTGGGGCCCATCTCCCGGACTTTTTCGCCGGCCTTGATCAGGTTCGGCTCCCCTGTCAGCAGCTTGGCTTCACCATCATTGAGAACCAGCCCATCCAGTTTGGGAAGCAATTGCATCAGATCTTCACGCGTGTTGTTGATCCAATGATCCATCGTGTCAGCAACTACTAATTCAGGCGTTTCAACCTGATCCAATACCTGCATTTGCAGCTTGGGATGTGTATTGGCCAGAAAAACATAGGGCACCTTTCGGTAGCTGGCGGGCAGTTGAGGGTCAAACTCCGTCAGCACATTGGGTGAGAACTCAAGCGTCTCACGCTGGTTCATGTCATCGAAATAACGGCCACGCCAGAACATGGTCTTGCTCTCAGGCTTTACGACAAGCCCTTGCGTATCGATGCCTCTATCTGCGAAAAGCTGATGGTGTTCCCTGGGAAAGTCGCCACCGACAATGCCCACCAGATTTACTTTGGTGAAGTAGCTGGCTGCCCAGGAGAAGTAGGTCGCTGAGCCACCAAGCACCATGGGTGCTTCGCCAGTCGACGTAATGATGGTATCGTGTGCAACTGTACCGATAACAAGAACCGATGACATCGTGAAAGGTGCCTTTCCAGAAGGTGCTGGTCACCCCACTAACTTACAACCCACGCAAGTGGACGACTACGACTTTACAGGCCGACGAGGTCGCTGTTTGGCCGAGATGGATTTGATGAGGAGTGTGTTCTTCATGGTCACATCGATAGGTACCGGAGCCAATTCCAGACTCTGCTCAATCAGATGCAAGACTCCTGGATCATCCAGCATCGCAGCAGTGCTCAGGACAAGATGGCGGATCAGCTTTCCACTGCCTTTCAGCAGTTTGCTCGGATCTTGCAGTTTGCCACCGAAGAAGAAGTAGAGCGACACCCACCTGGGATAAAGTGCAATGGAAAAGAGTGCATGGCCTGCCTTATCATCGGGTCCGAAGCCAATGGCCAAGGTGTTGTAGTTATCGTAAACGAGTTCTACTGCACCGGGAAGCAGTTTGCGCATCTTCTTCAATGCTGCCTGCGCGAGGCTGGCAATAGCAGGCTCGTACTTCTCTATCATGCCATCTAGTTGCTGTTTCGCTGTTGGCATCGTTTCGCTCTTAACCAATGACCACGCGTGGCTTCCTGCTCGCATCCACAGCTGCCCGGCGTATCAATTCCTGTACCATCCAGGGGATGTTGCCCTGCCCCAGGAACAGGAAGCTCAAATTCGCAGCAAGTGGCGATTCATGCGACCAGCCAAAGATAACCTCAGGGGGACGACCTGTCTTGCTGAATTCCAGTGCTACTGCAGCGACCACATGTGAGATGGAACTACACTGGCTGACTTCAATGATCTCCAGACCGTGCTCCCTGGTGATCTTGAGTAGTGGAGTGTGTTCAAATTCACTCGTATCACCAAGCTCCGCTTCAATGAAAATAATCGGCACATCGCTGGTGATGCGGAATAACTGACGGACATCTTCATCCTTCTTGAAGACACTGAAGTGCCCGGGTCGGTGCGGGACTAGGATCTGGAACTCCAGATCGAGCATCTCTTTCCAGCGGGTTTCGCTCGCAGCATCTGCAAAACGGAACCCAGCAAAACGCAACTCTAGGCTTCGCTTCCACCGTGACCAGAAAGAGGTGATAAACACCAGCAAGAGGAAGGCGAGAGACAGTATCAACCCGCCGGGCTGTCTCCAGGCCATGATGACTGCCATTGCCACGAAGAATATCAGGCCAAGGATGAATGGAAATCCAAGAATCAGCCAGACAGAACGTATCCGCTGCCGGAGATCCGCTGCTGCTGCGAGATTTGCCCCTGCCAGTAAGACCAGCACGCTGGTGGCATAGGCACCTTCCTGATTCTCAACGCTCGCCTGGAACACAACCGTGGCCAGCAGAATGATGGCATTGCACAACAAAAGGAAAAGACCATACTTTCGTGCCCATGTGAACTCCATTCCGAGTCGATGCAGGTAGCCAGGCACGAGATCACGCAAACCAATGGTCACGCTCACACCTGCCAGGCACAGGATGAGTGCAGTGATAAAGTCGTAGCAACTGCCAAACCACGTGGGAAACAGAGGCCCATGAGCCAGGTAGGCTAGCGCCCGGTGCTGTGCCTCCTTCTCCGTCGTGAATTTCGCTGCCGGAATCAGCAATGTAGTGCTGAGCGTACTGGCAATCAGGAACACCGCCATGATCATCGTCAGCCAGAACATCATCCATCTCGCGCGGCTGATGCGATTCCGCTTCTGCTCCACCTCGTTACCCGGCTGGCCACTGATCAGCGGCGGCATGGTCATGCTCAACTCGAAACCGGAGATACCCAGCGCCAGTTGAGGAAAAATGAGCAGGAGCAGAAGTACAAGACCTTCCGAACCCAGAAGAGATCGCCCCTGCGCATGCAACCACCATTGCTGCCAGATTTCTGGATGCCCATTGATATACCAGGCACTGATGCCAAGTATGTAAGCCGTGCTGCCCAGATACAGAAGCACAACAACCACACCGAGCCAGAGCGTTCGCCGAGTGAAACCGGCTGCAAAGACAAACCAGAAGACCATGCTAAAGACAGAGAGCAGCAGGGTAATGCCAACCTGCCGGTTCCAGTAGGGCTTCAGGCGTTCCACCCAGCCTGCTCCTATCCAGGGCTCAAGAGAGTCTGCTTTCCATGTATGACCATTCACCAGTTCCTTTATCTGTGGATTGGCGAGTAAGTGAACCGATGCATCTGAGGTAGACAAGCTGCGAGTGATGATGAAGTCGGCAGCAACGAAACCCATCATCACCAGTATCAGGAATTTACCTCGCCAGCCAGCAATGCTCTTCTGCATTAACCCGGTGGCACCTCGCCCATCGCTCGAACGACCCACAACATAGAGATAGGCAGGCAACGCTAAAAGCAACGTGACCACGACCACCCCGGCAACAGCCAGAGGAGCCAGAGGGCCAGCGACTTCATTGGCAAGCGACGGGAGATAGGCAAGCGAGCTGAAGTAATCGATACCGACCAGGCAAAGCACCAACCCCCAGGCGTGGCCGACTGGTCGAGTGGGTGCGGGATGTACGTTCATAAAGTCGTATTCGTGAACATGTGACCTGCATTTAGTGTAGAGGTTTGGTGCTGAGCCATTTGAGTAGTATGCTCAGAGCATGATCACAACCACATCGACAGCATCAGAAGTACGCCTCGCCTGCCGTGAAGGCAACTGGACTGCTCCGACCTCCGGTCTGGCCCAGGGATTCGTCCAAGCCAACCTCGTCGTACTACCCAAAGAACTGGCATTCGACTTCCTGCTCTTCTGCCTGCGTAACCCGCAGCCCTGCCCCCTGCTCTGTGTGACCGAGCCAGGACAGGTAGAGCCAATCGAAGTAGCCCCTGGTGCAGATCTGCGAACTGACCTGCCTCGATATGCACTCTACCGTGATGGCATCAAAGTGGAGGAGCCTACGAATCTGCAAGATCACTGGCGCAACGACTTTGTCAGTTTTCTGCTGGGCTGCTCTTTCACGTTCGAGACAGCGATGGCACAGGCCGGGCTGCCGCTTCGCCACAATGAAGAGAAGGTCAACGTGCCGATGTATAAGACCAATCGCCTCAACCGCAAAGCGGGGATCTTCGAGGGCGAACTGGTCGTCAGCATGAGACCGCTGAAGCCGGAGTTCATTGACCAGGCAGTATCACTCTCTGCCCGAATGCCACTAGCTCACGGCGCACCCGTTCATATCGGCGACCCGCTGGAGCTGGGGATTACTGATCTGAGTAAGCCAGACTTTGGCGATGCAGTCACTATCCATGAGAACGAAGTACCCGTCTTCTGGGCCTGTGGAGTAACACCACAAGCCGCCATCATGTCAGCCCGGCCGTCTTTGGCGCTGACTCATTCGCCGGGACACATGTTTATCACCGACATGCGTGACAGCGACATCATGTTGCCTGAGTCATAGATTCTGGGCTGACATTTTGCGAGCCTCCGCCATGCGGTATACACGTTGCAGGTTAAAGTAATTCAAGCCCAGCACCAGCAGGCCAATCACACCCGCCAGGGTCAAGCCATACCACACTCCATAGGGCTGTCCCACGGACAAGGCGACGATCCCAGCAACCAGGCACACACCACTGTAAAGCAGGCAAGCCCAGTAACAGAGGTACATCGCTGCCTTTGCTTTTCCCCGGGGAGCCAGAATCCCCATCAAGGTTCCCAGAATGCCTGCCATCACACCAAGCAATGTGCCGAATATCCAGGAGTAGCCGGGGTTAAACCATGGTTCGTTCATGATGACTTTCCTTTCGAGAGAGAGGAGCGATGGGTCTGCAAGAGATCGCGGGCCAGGTTTGCCGAGATGGCACCATCAGCTACGAGAAGCTTGAGTTTACGTTCGAAGGGATCGGTCAACTTTTCATCGTCCGCTGCGCGGGCTTTGGCAATGAGCCGATCAAGCCGCTGACGCACGGTGGGATATGACACGCCATAGTTTTCAGCCAGTTCCTTGAGCGATCCGGAAGCTAACAGGAATCGCTTGAGAAACTGCAAATCATCACTGTCCATCACTTCAAGCCAGGGTGGCTGCATAGCGCTTTCACTTTATTGAAGTCAACATGCATATTGTAAAAATTAACTTTATTTAAATCAAGATTAATTATTTTTATTTCCTGCTACTGCTCGATGCGATGCGAAGAACTCAGCAAGCATCGTCAAAGCCAGCCCACACCAGGGAATGACATAGAACTGGTACTCCCTCCAGATGCCTTTCTGACGAATGTAAAGTACATCGATAAGAATCCAGCCAGTGAGAAGAAACAGGCTGATCAGAGGCCTCGCCCTGTCCCAGGTGGTAAACACTATCACAATACAGGGGATGAGCAGGATGAAGTCGTAGTTGAAAGCATAAGGTGTCGCAACCATCCAGAGGGCACATACCAGCGGACCGCTCTTCAGATCCCGTGTCCAGCCGATCAGGGCAATCCACCCCAGAAGCATCGCCATCACCCCGAGCGAGACGATGCGAAACCCGTCACCAAAGTTCAGCCGTCCAACACCATCGAGTGTTGCGTTGTACCATTGCATGGGATTCGACTGCGGCAGGGAAGCCAGGTATTCGGACCAGATGGATGGTCGAATTAAAAAGGTTGCTGCGATCATCAACAGAATGGTACCAGCAAAGGCAGCAAGCATCTTCCACTGTCGATTTCGCAGACCGTAGATACATGCATAGAAAACAAGGCCTAACGCCAGGTGAGGCTTCACAATGCTCAGTGCCAGAGCAACGCCTGCAGCCAGAGGCAGTTGCTTCCACTGACAGAAGCACCAGAGGGTGAAACCAAAAAGGGTCCAACTCGTGATGTGGCCCATCCCCACCATATTGATGCAAGGCAACCAGGCCACGACGACTGCAATCGCTGCCAGCGGGGCATACGGCCGCACAGGATAGAGCATCATGCCCCAAAGAAACGCTGAGAAGATCATCATCAGAGAATTCAGGATAAGTTGCACCTGAACAGCATCAGGGTAGTCGAGCCAACCGAACGGAATGAACGGCAACAACGACGTAGGAGGACCGTACGGAACTTGAACATCCCCCGTAGAGCCTAAGCGACGCTGGATGACCTCAGCTTGGACATAATCGTAGGGATTATTGCCAGAGAGAATTTGTTTGCTCGTAGTGTAGTATTGCTTAAAGTCGGTGCCACCGAAGGGGAGCTCTTTCGCAGAACTCCAAGTCGGGAACAATAACACAATCAGGAAAACAGTGCTTTGCGCAGCGCATCGCCATGGTGCGTAACGAGTTACAGCATATTCCCGCATGGCATATGTCATCTCCTGCACTGCGTATGCGCGGATCGCCAATGCACGTGTACAACTCATGTAACGATTCTCTGTACTCAGCATCTGGAGACTCCCGCTCGCATTAACAATTTATACACCAGTACAGCTTTTCACCAGTGTACAGTCCCCGTTACAGCAAAGCTTACCATTTGTTGCTTGCTTCTATCCCATTCCGTGACCTATTCTTAGTCGTTGTCCCCTCCCGCTGGAGCCCACCAGTGCCGATCCGGTTTTTCTGCACGAACTGCGGCCAGAAGATCAAGGCCCAGGACGATATGTTCGGGTTGAAGATCGCCTGTCCTGCATGCCGCGACAGGCAAATCGTGCCGCGGCCGCCGAACCCCGGCAAGGCCAGCGAGCGAGCCGATGTGCTTAACCTGAAGCTTGCTGAGCGATTCGATCCGAACGACTTTAATTCTTCGACACCTGCTGGATTCCATTCTGAACGCAAGCCCCTGGCACCGGACGATCATTCCGAACCACTGAATGAAGTCGTCAAGCAACGCACCTTTCGCGGCTCACTCTATTTTCTGTTCATCCTCGGTCTCATTCCCCTGGTCCTTGTCATCATGGACCGTGACGAGGAATCGGTGGTGAAGCAGATTGAACGAGCGATTGAACAGGATCTCAAAGGCGAGAAGAAGAGCAAGGCATCCAAAGCGCTGTCTGCGGCCAAGAAAGGGCAAGGCACTCTGGATGATGTGCTTTCTTACTTTCCCAACAAGAAACTGAAAACAGCCTGGCTGCCTCGTAACAGTGATTTGCATTATTACCTTGCCCTGGTTTGCGGTGTGGGGTTTTTGTTTGCAATCTGCATCTGCCTGCCCAAAGGTTTCACAAGGGTTCCTGCCATGCTTCTGGTGGGTGGCTTTACTGGCGTCTTTGGCACGGGCATGCTGCTCATTATTCAAACAGTGGCGATGGCTGGATGGGGCTTGATCCTCGCCGGACCGTTTGCCATCATCATTTTTATGGTCGGTATCGCCTATCGTTCGCTCATGAACCCGGACATTTCCTTCGGTGCCGCCCTGTTGAGCTACACTTTCGGTGTGGGGCTGTGCGAAGAGATCATCAAGGCAGTGCCATTGTTTCTGATCTTCATGGGCCGCAGCCGAATGCGCTGGCATGAATGCTGTGCTATTGGCATGGCCACCGGGGCCGGCTTCGGCATTGCCGAGGGTGTTTTCTATTCGGGCAACATGTACAACGGCCTGGCTGATCAACTCATGTATCTTGTTCGCTTCATCTCCTGCGTCATGCTGCATGCCATCTGGTCCGCCTCCGCCGCCCTGTTCCTCCATCGGTTTCAACGGCTCACGCACGGCAACATGACGTTTATGAATGCCTTTTACCGGCTGGTCATCCTGATTTCTATCCCCATGGTGCTGCATGGTTTGTACGATACCTTCCTGACCAAGCAGATGGAGGGGCTGGCCCTGGCCGTCGCCCTGCTGAGCTTTGGCTGGCTGGTGCTGATGGTGGAAACTGCACGTGAAAAGGATGGCGACATCCTGGTGCAGGTCAAAACAGCCGAACAGGAAACCACACCGCTTCACGAGCAGCCGGAACTGGCCAACAACTTTGAAAGTGAGCATCATGCAAATAGCCCAAGTCCGTTATCGGGAGCGTAAACGGGTCGCAGTGCTGGCGGGAGACGAACTGCAACTCCTGCCTCGCCCCCGCCAGGACGGACTTCGTTTGCATGATATTCTGCACAGCAAGAACCCCATCAAAACAGTGAGCAAGTTGCTCAGCAAGAGCAAGACAGTTGCCAGTCGTGCTGTGGAATGGCTCGCACCGATCAGCAAGCAGGAAGTGTGGGCTGCTGGTGTGACCTACAAAAAGTCCGAAGCAGCCCGAAAACAGGAATCGAAAGGTGCAGCCAAGTTTTACGATGCCGTCTATCAGGCGGAGCGGCCCGAATTATTCTTCAAAGCGAATCCGCATCGGGTGGTAGGCCATCAGCAGGCCATCCGCATTCGCAAGGATTCCACCTGGAACGTACCCGAACCAGAATTCACCCTGGTGCTCAATCCCGAGATGAAGATCGTGGGCTACACCATCGGCAATGATGTGAGTTCAAGGAGCATTGAAGGGGAAAACCCGCTCTACCTGCCACAGGCGAAAACCTATCTCGGCGCCTGTGCACTGGGTCCTGCCATCACCCTGGCAGATGAAAGCTTCGACCCAACCCGCTGTGGCATTCAGCTCAAGATCCTCCGCGGCGGCGAGAGTGTGTATGAAGGGAACACTTCGGTCAGTGCCATGGCCCGCACCTTTGATGAACTGGTACAGTGGCTGGGACGCGATAATGCATTCCCTCACGGCTGCTTCTTCCTCACCGGCACGGGCATTGTGCCTGATAAGGATTTCACCCTGGCAACGGGAGACGTTGTCGAGATTGAGATTGATTCACTCGGAAAGTTGGTCAACGTAGTTGGCGAGTAGCCTACCCGATGTCAGGACATGGCAGGTGCCTGCTGCGTCGCCTGCTTTTTCGAGCGGATACGGCGGCGTTTCCTGTAACGCCAGCACGTCACACCCAGTGCTGCACCGCAAACCGACGTAAGAATGATGGTAGCAGGCTCCGGAACTGCGACCACTACAAAGGCTGAGCCTGTGGTGGTCCCATCCAGCGTAAAGGTACCCTGAAAGATGTACGCAGCGGGCATGCTGGCCAGCGTATTGTCGAGTTTTTCCTGATCCGTTACACCTGGTGATGAGAGCAGTGCTGCATTGGCGTTACCGGAACCGCGGGCGAAGAGTTCATCGAATAGCTGTGTATTGGCACCACCTGTGATCAGGAAATCGTCACCATCGCCTTTGATATTATTGGGGCCGTAGTTGAGGCCGACGAAACCGCTGCCATAGTTGTAAGTACCAGCAGGAACAGTGTAGCCCAGGAAATTGGTGACATCAGTACTGCTGGCTTGAAAGGCGACCTGACTCAGGCTGAAGCGCTGGCCATTGCCGACGATGTGCAGATTAAAGTACATGCGATTACCCAACTCGCCGGCAAACGCAGGGCCGAATACCGTACCGGGGTTGGCCTGATTGAGCCAGCTGGGAAACTCGGAGACGAGCCAGGGATTGACCAGTGAGCCATTAGGAATCTGCTGGTAAAAGCTAGGCAGGGTATTATCCCCGCCACTGGCGGCACCGCTCTGTAGCGCAGCAATGGCGTTACTTTCCCAAGTCGGGTACGAGAGGGAGCCATAGACATTTGGTGCTAACGAGGGGTAAACATTGACTGTAGGACCATCCTGCGCCAGAAGTGCGGAGGAGAAGATGAGACATAACAAGAACGCCAACACACCCTGCTTGTACATGAGTGACTCCATTCATTGCAGCGATCATACCGCATCTGGTGTTGGTGTGCAAATGCAAGTGGATAAAGACAACGAACTGACAGCGTACTGGTATATGTGATCGTCAATCTTCAATCTTCGATAGATCCAGTTCCTCACCACCGTTCCAGGTGAACACTGCCTTCCAAGTCGCTTCGTCTCTATCCACTAAGAACGTACGAATGGAGGCGTCGTACATGGCGACCTGCAGGCGCTGGCTGTTCCACATCGAGAGCAGCTTCGGAAACTTGTCCGCTCCATCGAATTCGATGTCTTCGGGCTGATACCAGAGCACCGGTTTGCCATGCTCGACCATGGCAGCGGTCTGGCTGGTGCCATCGTTCACCGTCAGTTGCCCCAGTGTGAATCTGGCACCCAACCGCATGGCCGCAGGCTTTTTCGCCCCGGTGGTGCTGTAGAGTAACTGGTAGTAGGTCTTTTTGCTGGCACCGTCGAGCATTTTGGGATGCTCGAAGATCTTGGGCATGGGGTTCGATTCGAAGATCTTCTTGTTGTGCTCGCTATTCCAGGGCTCATCGAGCTTCAACTGCCGATAGAGTTGTTCCTGCTCCAGGTAAGGGAGCAGATGCACCCGCCAACTGTGCAGCGGCTTGCCATCCTTCATCGTCATCACTTCAGGCATGTGGTTGTAGTCGTTGTGATAGTTGTGCATAGCGATCATGAGTTGTCGCATGTTGCTGCCGCTCCGCATCTTGTCCGCCGCCATCCGGACTTTTTCAATGGCCAGCGTGAGCAACGAGACAAACTCGGTGCTGCTCATGGCATAGGCCAGCTTGACTTCTCTGCCCTGCTGTTCAGGTGTCAGGTTGTTGAGATGTTTCAGAGAAAACTGAGCGGCGTAGGCCCAGAAGTTATCGAGGTTGCGCGGCACGGGCTTGCCGGTGTGCACCGAATTCAATGTCATCTTTGCGGTGGAAAAGGCAAACCGCACCGCACCAAGACCTGCCTTAGCCGAGCGTTCATCAGGAAATTGCATCGTGATCTGCATCCGCAGATCTTCTTTCTGCCCCTTCTCGTACTGCAAAGCCATCCAGGCATGTTCGAGCTTGGTCATGACCTTGAAGGGTGCAGCCATGGGTGGGGCATTTTTCATGCCTTCCTCTGCCTGTTCGCGAAGGTTCTCGGGAAACTGAAAGGCAGCATAGAAGACATTCTTCCGCTCACGCAGTTGTTCGACAGCAGCCTGCCAGTGCTTCGGCGTCCTGCTAACTTTCGAGGTCAGATAGGATGGTGGCGCTTCATTCTTGTAGTCTGCTGCGGTTTTATGAATGATCTGCGGATAGTAGATCGCCTGCTGATCGCTGATTCTCAAGATGGCCTTTCCCTTCGCGAAGGTAAATTCGAACGGCCCATAGGGAAAGGTCTCCTGCTCATCACCCAGCGAAGCACGGAACTTGCCATAGTCAATTTTCTTAGTGGTGATCACCAGAATAGAAGGAAACGGCGGCAGCACTCTGCCCTGCTCTTCTTCAGGGTTCTCCATGAAGATACTGACAGACTCGAAATCCTTGACCGCCAGGCCAAACGTCTTTTGCGATTCCTGCTCCATGGCAGCAATGCCACCGGGCGTTTCCGCAAGGATTTGCTGAACCGCAGGCATACTGACCAGTTCCTGTACCCGGTAATGGGCAAGGAACATGGTTTTGCTATGCAGGTAACGAACGTATGCTTCCGGCTCCTGTGCTGGAGGAGCCGAGAACATGAAATGCAGGGAGCAAAGTAGTATCGGGAGCATGCTGTGGAGTTCCATCGAAGGATGATCCACAAGTAACATGGGGTACAGATGACGTCAAGGATTAAGGCTCAGGCATAGCCACACTACTAGTTAGCCTGTTGTTGTTGCCTTGCACGATACTCTGTCACCAGTCGGTCCTGCCTGGCCCCGATCTTGTAACCCAGGTAGCCTAGAACAAGCGAGAGTCCCCAGGCAATCAGTGAGAAAGGCGGAATGATCAACAGTGCTATCGGCGGGAAGACAATTATCGCTCCATGCGATGGACCTTGGTTCATGTTGAACAATAGCACCAGGCTCGGAATCGCCAGAAAGCCGATGGCCGAGAACAGGAAACTGCACATGTCACACCTCTCTCGCGTACTATGGGTTGATACCTCCAAAGCGACGCTGAGCAGGCTATATAACGCACGCTAATATGACTTCTTCTGCACCTTACGATGAGTTTCGTTGACCTGCATGAGGGCAACCGAGCCGTAGTAGGTGTGGTACTCAGCTACCATTTCGCCCTCTTTGATCACCGGGTCGGTCTCAGTCAATTTCCTGGCTTCGTCGATCGACTTAACTGAAAGAATAAAGAGACCACGCCAGCCTTCCTTGCCATCAAGCGGACCAGCCAGGGCAAGCTTGCCTTCGTCTGCCAATCGCTTGATGTTGGCCATGTGCCCTTTGAACATGTCATCCCGCTCCTTGCCGGCAGCCATCTTCTTCGGCCCCGTCTTGAGAATGACCAGCACATATTGCCGCATGCCATAGTCGTCCGCACCCAGCGAAGCAGCAAGTTTGGCATCATATTCCGCCGGAGGTTGCGACGGAAAAGCATGACTGGAACAGAGCAGCGAACACAATGCAAGGGTGAGGAGGACTGTCAATCGCATGGGAAGGCTCCAAAGGGTGTGTTGGATCGTACGGTACAAATGCTCGAAACAAGATGTCGAAGCTCGTTGAACGTTCTCACTCACCCATTCAACGGTCCAGCTTCATCACGACCTCTTCTACCCCATCGCTCGCCGTGGAGGACCGTGTCTCGTCACTGGAGATGGTGAACCCGCATTTCTCCAGTACCCGGATCGAAGCAATGTTGTGGATGGCCACATGAGCAAAGAGCGGCCGCGTGCTGACGATCTGCAGAAACTCCGCCAGGGCCCGCGAGGCGATTTTCCTGCCCCAGAAGTTCTTGCCAATCCAGAAGGCCACCAGCCGTCGACCGTCCTGCTGCCAGCTCGATATGTACCCAGCTACCTGCCCATCAAAGATAATGGACTTGAGCGTGAGTGCATCATCCGCCATCATCTTTGCCCAGTGGGCCATGAATGCGTCACGATCCCGGGACGGAAATGCAGCCATACGAATGGCATCAGCATCAGTCTGCTGTTCATAAAGAACAGACAGGTCACCAGCAATCACATCGCGCAACAGGATCTCGTCTGCCATCGGTGTTCTTTCGTTGAGGCACTTACACCGGATACTAACAGATGACAGGGAAAACAACAGGGTAAATGACTGGATACCACCTGACTGCTTCAGACTGACAAAGGCGTTGCTCTTGCAGATTCGCGGGTTCATGTGTTATAGCCTCGGCAGCGTCTCACCGATTCTTGTGAATCGGCAATGACCGACGTTAAGACATGTATTCCTTGATGGACTCTCACAGCATGGGAGCGGGCTGAAATGCAACACAGATGGCCAGCCAGGCCGTACAGGATATTGCTGGCAGGCATGGGCTTGTTGATCACTATCGCCCTGCTGCTTCTGACTTCGTTTCCATCACCCCTGCCGAAGATACTGGAAGGCACGCTCTATCTCTTCTGCTTCATGCTGATGTCATGCAGTCAGCAGCTTCGCTCACTCTTTGTTGCAATACCCAAACGGCAGCAATGGCTGTTGATGGGCCTGGTTGGAATCCTTGTCATTGCTCAATTGCATGAGCGACCTCGTCAGACTTTTCCCTTTCTTCCCTGGAACATGTACCACGGCCGGTTCCCGGATCCGCCTCAATATCTGGAATACATAGGCGTCTGTCAGGACGGTCGTGAAGTAGTCATCCCGGTGGGCCAGGTGTTTACATCCCAGCATCGTACCGTTCTCTGGCGACTGCAATCGCTCCGGAACCAGATGGAAGCCGAAATAGATCAGGCCAAACGCCAAGATCATGCTGACCAGTTTCACAGGTTGCTGCAGGCTATCGTCGCCCGGTTCCGCGAACAGCATCCTGATGCTGATGTAACCCGCATCCGGGTCATCCGTTGCACCATGCCACGCCCTGCGCCTGGCCTGGAACTGGACGTCACCCGTCACACGCTCGGGGAATATCCCGTTTCGTAGAAATGATGAACCGATGCTGCACGACAGAGCAAACGCATACAGTCTGGGCATGGTGCGAGTCTGGGTCTTCGGCCTGGCTGCGGTTTCTCGCCTCTTCACTCCGGTGCACGACGTGTGCCTGGTGCCCGATTACCAGGCTAGCGGCATCATGCGATTGCTGGGAGCCACTTACTGGGCTCCGGTGATCACACCCGAATTCGCCTATGGCATTCAGGCACTGACCATGGGACTCCTCTTGCTGGTAGCTGCTGGCGTTGGCCCCTATCGCCTCCTGGCACCGCTGGCCTGCCTGGCCCTG
This sequence comes from Gemmatales bacterium, assembly GCA_046350055.1. Classification (GTDB taxonomy): domain Bacteria; phylum Planctomycetota; class Planctomycetia; order Gemmatales; family HRBIN36; genus JAEUIE01. The sequence goes on from JAXMBC010000001.1 coordinate 4,864,347, forward strand.
ACAATTGCAGAAGGACTGGTGCGGGGCACCGGCGTTCCGACACATGCTAACATCATCCTCATCCTGAGCACGTATGTTCTGGCCCTGTTTCCAGCAGCCGACGCCTGGACGCTGAATGGCAAGCGTGGACGCAAGCAGGTAAACCCCGCCATCTACCAGGCCGCACTGGTCTCGCTGAGTCTGATGTTTTGTGCCACCTACGTTTTTGTCGCAGCCCGACGGTTCTCCGCAAGCGGCATTGCCATCTACCTCGATGACTCGATCCTCTGTGCCACCGTTCAGCGGGACGCCGAGCTGGGTGCATCAGGCGGCCTGGGGAAATGGTGTTGCGAATCAATCATAGGAGGATGGGCCTTGCGGATTGGTTTTCCCGTGGTGACTCTCTTTGAGTTATTGACACCCCTGTGTCTCTTCTCGAAAGGGTTCCGATGGATGTGGATGGCGGTCATGATACCCTTCCACATCGGTGCCGGACTGATCATGGGGATCTGGTTCAGCTACCACTTCGCCCTGATCCCGATACTGATCGCCGGATTCGATCCGTTTCGTGGTTTGACTGAGCAAGTCAAGATCGTACCGGGCGAGGATGAAATACGTCTGGCCGCGTGAGTGCAGCGGAAGCTCACCATGGATTGCAAGGATGGCTATAGTTTCACGCCACCCCACCTGGCTGCAGCTCTACAATCATATCGGCAAAGGCATTTCTTGCAGTTTGTTGCGTCTGCGACGGATGTGCCAGATGCATCCTGTCCCTCCCAGAGCAGTCACGCCGATCATGGCCCAGGTGCCCGGTTCGGGTACACTGGCGAAGGAATCGTAATTGACGCCACTGGTCAGGTCGCCTGGGCCCGCAAAGAGGGGATCGGTGGAGATGACGCTGAGGGCACCGCTCGTTTGATTGACGATACCGTACTCCTGCGTGGACGCACGATAGCCATAAAGCACGGTGCGCGTGGAATCGAACGTGATGCCGTTGTAAAGTGCCGTGGTAGTCACATCGAGTTCTGTCGGCAGACCTGCCACGGTCCCGAACCGCCAGAGGTGATTCACTCCTGCCACGGTACCGGTCATCCAGAGCTTATCGGTGGAGGAGAAATCCAAGTCGCCTCCTGTGACTGCATCGGGTGCTGATGCACCATTGAGATTGCCGAACAGGGTGCTGGAAGTCAGGTTGCCGATACCATTCTGATTGAGCAGATAGGTCCGGTCAGAAGTGGCTTCGAGGATGTAGTAGCCACCATCGGAGGGGCGATAGCCTCCCTGCGGCACGGAAATGTTGCCGCTGCCAATGGTGGGATTGCCAATGAAGCTGAGCCGGGAAGTGACATTCACGCTGCTACCAGGGACCAGCGGCTGGCCGGCCATATCGATGGCGTACCAGGGGAGCGGCGAACCGGATGCGAGGTTGGTAAAGACGAGCCTGAGCCGAGCCGGGTCCCAGATCGCAGCACTCAGTCCACCCGTTGCTCCGAAAAAGCTATTGGTGGAGATATCGAGCGAGCCATTGATCGAAGGAGTGTTGATATCGAACCAGATGATTTGCGAGTTGGCGCCGACCCGAAAGACGACTTCAGTTGGCGTTTGTGCATTGAGCGTCGTGCTGAACAGAAACACGCCAACCCAGGCAAAGAGCATGTACCTCATGGGAACCTCAGGAAAGTGCAGAAAAAGAACAACATCTGCCTGAGTGTAATGGGCGTGCCCGTCGCTTGCCAAAGAAAAGATCGTTGCGTTGGATCTGCGTGCAGCACGGCAGACTGATCCATCATCCGGGAGGCTTGCAATGTGGCGAGAAGGTGTAAAGAGGCTGCATGTCTACAGGGTCGAGCATGAGTACATCTGCGATCCTGCCACGGAAATCGAATTCAACTATTCCGTTGGGAGTGGGCGGTGATTGTACGCCTCAGCACGGCAATCTCATCAATCTCTCGGGCACCTGGCGGCGTTGTCTTTTCTTGGTCCACCCGGTTGTCACAAAAGCAATATCCATCGATAGGGGGTAACAGCAGAACCCAAGGAGCCTGATCATGGAAATGTTACTGCGGGAAATGTGCCAGGTGATGTTTAGCTGGTGGTGGTATGTGGAAGATGGACAGACCAAAACTGCCAACGCTGCGGACACCTACGTCTTGCCGGTGTTGGTTGCCATTTCCCTTTGCTGCCTGATGGCGCTGTTGGCGTGGAAGTGGTGAATGCAAGGAAACTTGATGTGGCACTGCTTTAGGTACTCCTCAAGCAGTGCAGGCAGAGTCTTTGCACGCTCCAGCACTGCTTAGCGAATACGCGAAGCAGTGCCACAGGTAGTCGGCACTTCAAAGCAGTGCCACCCGGCCAAGTGTTGATGCAGGATGAAGATGGCGTGCAACGGAAATGTGGCGCGATGGCGTAAAGAGGTTGCATGTCTGCAGGGTCGAACATGAGTACATGTGCGACCCTGCCACGGCTATCGTATTTGGAAATGATCCGGGCACATGGCTAGCGGCGATTGCACGTCCAGCACGGCTGAGATGAGTACATCACATCCGTGGCACGACAAACTCATCAATCTCCCGGGCACCCGGACGTTCAGTGCCACAAGAATATGTAGATTGATCTCGCTCATGCCACCCAGCCTGCCTCATTTTTTTTGGTGCTATGCAAGTGTTGATCAGGTAATATCATCCATTACGCAAAAGGGATTGCATTATCAGTCACTGAGGTGTTCTATGAAACTCGTATGCGGCAAATGTAATTCTGAGAACATCGATAAGCATGGCGAGAAATCGAAACTGGATGGCAAGCAAGGCTATCGTTGCATGGCCTGCGAATGCATCATGGGGCCGATTCGAAACCGCGTGGTGTTGATTTTCCTAATGGTGGTGGCTCTTGGGTTGACGGCTTTTGGACTTGTGTGGGCAGTACTCCTGATCAATTCGATGATGAAGCATTCGGTTGAGTTAGCAGGAAGCTGGATTCAGGGAGCCTTCTGGACCTGCGTCTTCCTGGGGGTCGGCTCCATCACGTTTTGGGCATTGCTTAAAGCATACCGGCAGATTACGCCGAAGCGAATAGCAGATTGATTCGAACACCATCGAGGGATGACTTTGTAAAGTTCTTGCATGCTAACAGGATCATCCGAAGTACCGGGTAACCCTGGCACAGCGATTGATGTTAGTTATGAATGATCCGGGCACTTGGCTATTCCGTTGTAAGTTGGCGGCGATTGCACGTCTCAGCACGGCAATCTCATCAATCTCCCGGGCACCCGGCCGGCAAGAGTAATATTTATGGCTCAAAGTCGTCCAATCGACTTTTTCCAATATGACGAAGATCCACTATCCGTTGTTTTGGTGCATCGAACAACAACTCATTCTCTCGCGTTTCAATTTGGCGATCACTGAATGATACAAATGTACGGGCCGACTTGTTACTAAGACTTTCGCTGTAGACGAGCACATCCGAATAGGGAAGTAGTTTCCAAACGTTATTGCCGTTCTCACATTGGAAACCAATCAGGGGTCTTTGATCAATGAGCTTAATATTTGAGTTGCGAAAATCGACGAGTGCTTTCCAAAATGCCGATTGTTGTTGATAGCCAGCTTTCCAAGTGCTGAGGGGTGTTACCTCTTTCATTTGGGAGAACATCTGCGTTAATGCCTCGGATCGACTCCAATGTTCTTTCTCATACGTCCAGGCACATAAGTACCCATAACTGCGTTTTTTAAGAATATTCCAAAGTGATTCCTCCTCTTGCGTCATCGGCTTGGGTTCGTTGCCTTTTGGGTCTTGCTCGATGTTCAATTCGCTCAATCCAAGGATGTCATCACGTTTTTCGCCCGACTTCATTTTCCTATATATCCTGAGAGATTGGAGTGCATGACGTTCGATCAAAGCAAACGTCGGGCAAAACTGTAGCAGATCATTCTCATTGGCGTGTGGAAGCCAGATCACCATTGCATATTGGTCGTTCAGTATTTTAACACAAGTACGATGCGAGGATTTCCACCTCGTGTTCCATCCTTGTCCCTCATTCCATTGCTGGTAGTTTTCCTCAGTCCAGGTGAACCTTATGCGGTAGGGTTTGCCATTGATTTCGAAAGTCGCCGAAAGCGCTGGATACCGAGGTGGTGCAAGTGGAATGTCGGGTTTGTTCAACCAGGCATTAAGGAAAATCAGCAACCAAGGCAAGCAAGACAATACTGACAGCATCAATATGACCAACCCGATTTTTTTTATGAGACTCTTCATGCCTATTTTCTCCCTCCTAACATGATACAGCTTTTCTGTTTTAGATTGGATAACAAGGGGGCACAACGGAATATGACCAAAAACAGCGCTGCCCCGTTCCAATCACTTGGAACGGGGCAGCGTGTTATATCAATAAGGCGAGAGAGAAGTACAAGAGGTACTGTGTTGATGTGGCACTGCTTTAGGTACTCCTCAAGCAGTGCAGGCAGAGTCTTTGCACGCTCCAGCACTGCTTAGCGAATACGCGAAGCAGTGCCACAGGTAGTCGGTTACTTCAAAGCAGTGCCACCCGGCCTGGCAGTGGCACATGGGTTGTGATTTCAAAGCAGTGCTACCCGGCTACCTCACTTCAAAAACGCTAGCACCACACCGAGCACCGTTGTTCCAACAATCCAACCCAGGGTTAACGCTTTTGGGGCTTTCGTACGATACATTAGGATGCCAAGAAACCAACCGGCCAAGACAATCAATATTCCCGCCCTATTAACGTATATCGGTGCTCTGCCATAGGTAGAGTTGCCACCAAAATGCGAAGCACTCCAAAGTGCCCCCCACGTGACACAAACGGCAATGACTCCTCCAACGGTAAACCTGAAACAACCGCGGGTTCTCATACAGTTACCTTGTTACAACTTAGTCCCCATCAAAAGTTTCGCCTTGAATGCTTGGCATAGTTCGAGGAGCGCTTCGGGAGCGAAGTCGGCGCCGTTGGGCCAGGTGATGGTGCCAGTTTCGGCATTGAGTTCTACCTGAGCAAAGTAGTCGGGGTTTTGCAGGGGAACGAAGACGAGACCGGAAAGAAGTGGCGTAAGATTCACTTCGCCTTCGTACCCATTGTTGAAACGGAGCCAGAGGTTGTGCGGGCCTGTTAGCTTTATGGCGGTGATGCGGAGGATTTTCATATTCACCTCTAGTCCAAGGACGGCACAGGGTTCAGTGGTTGGCCGCTTAGAGCTAGGTCCCAATCCACTCGAAGTTCCGCCTGGTGCTGATCCAGCCATTCCTGCACCAGGTTGGCAGCTCGCCTGGGAATGCTGCCTGCCATGACTTTACCTGTGGCAATCACAATCACAACCTAATCATTGCCATAGAAAGCATGGAATGGGGAGGCGCATGATCCTTGTAGTACAAGTAGATAGCAATGCCGTAAAATCGGAAGACACAAGCCATTGTAAATCCTGAATTCCGACGCAGATATTATAGCAAAAGGTTGGGAGTCGCCGCGCGATCCACCCCAGCTTGAAGAGCCGGGACTAAATGAGCAAACGCAACAACCCCTCGTTACTTTCGTAACGAGGGGCTGTTGGTTTTATCAATAAGGTGAAGAGAGGAGAACAAGAGGTACTGTGGTACCTGTGGGATCTTTCCCACTCCGAAGAGTGGAATAAGGATTCCTTAGAAAGGAGGTGATCCAACCGCAGGTTCCCCTACGGTTACCTTGTTACGACTTAGTCCCAATCAGAAGTTTCGCCTTTGACGCTGACGCGGCTTTGGGCGCCCCTTCCTTTCGTGGCTTGACGGGCGGTGTGTACAAGGCTCAGGAACACATTCACCGCGGCGTCGCTGATCCGCGATTACTAGCGATTCCAGCTTCATGCGGGCGAGTTGCAGCCCACAATCTGAACTGAGCGACATTTTTTGGGATTAGCGCACTGTTGCCAGTTGGCGTCCCTTTGTCTGCCGCATTGTAGCACGTGTGCAGCCCCAGGCGTAAGGGCCATGAGGACTTGACGTCATCCCCGCCTTCCTCCGGTTTGACACCGGCAGTCCCCCTAGAGTGCTCTTGCGTAGCAACTAAGGGCAAGGGTTTCGCTCGTTATGGGACTTAACCCGACATCTCACGACACGAGCTGACGACAGCCATGCAGCACCTGTACCAAGTCCCCTCTTGCGAGGTTCCCTGAGGTTTCCCCCAGGTACACTTGGCGCTTTCGCACATGTCAAGCCTGGGTAAGGTTCTTCGCGTAGCCTCGAATTAAGCCACATGCTCCACCGCTTGTGTGAGCCCCCGTCAATTCCTTTGAGTTTCAGCCTTGCGACCATACTCCCCAGGCGGAGAACTTAAGACTTTCGCTTCGGCAGTGTGCCCAGGTCGGACCCACTACCTAGTTCTCATCGTTTAAGGCCAGGACTACCGGGGTATCTAATCCCGTTTGCTCCCCTGGCTTTCGCGCCTCAGCGTCAGAAAAGGACCAGCAATCCGCTTTCGCCACCGGCGTTCCTGTCGATATCAACGCATTTCACCGCTCCACCGACAGTTCCGATTGCCCCTTCCTTCCTCGAGCCGCAGTGGTATCAAGGGCAGTTCCCCAGTTAAGCTGGGGGATTTCACCCACGACCCGCTCGGCCGCCTACGCGCCCTTTAAGCCCAGTGATTCCGAATAACGTTTGGACGGTTCGTCTTACCGCGGCTGCTGGCACGAACTTAGCCCGTCCTTGTTTCTCCGATCGATCAAGTTGCCCTTTCTCTCGGACCAAAGCGGTTTACAACCCGAAGGCCTTCATCCCGCACGCGGCGTCGCTCGGTCAAGCTTGCGCTCATTGCCGAAGATTCTCGACTGCAGCCACCCGTAGGTGTCTGGCCAGTGTCTCAGTGCCAGTGGCGCGGGTCGTGCTCTCACACCCGCTAGACATCTACGCCTTGGTAGGCCGTTACCCCACCAACTAGCTAATATCGCCTGGGCCGCTCCGAAGGCGGCAAGCCTTTGCTCTCTCGAGATCATCGGGTATTACTCGCCGTTTCCAGCAGCTATCCCCGACCTCAGGGTACGTTCCCAGGTATTACTGCCCCTTACGCCGCTCGAATAAGCCGTATTGCTACAACTTTCCTCGCTCGACTTGCATGCCTAATCCACGCCGCCAACGTTCATTCTGAGCCAGGATCAAACCCTACAAGTGTTTTATTGAAGCACTGACGTCCCTGCCGAAGCAGAACCGCCAGCGTTCATCAGCTTGTGAAAGCTCGATCTTGCATTACATACATTTCGCCGACTCAACTGATAACTCACGTTGAACTAATTAAGGTTCCTGTGTGCAAGTACACACAGGGATAAGGTTCAGCTGAACTACCAGTCGCCCGGCAATCACAGCCTCCCCTTGGCTCCTCTCTCACCAAATTGTCAAAGAACAGTGACTCTCAATAAGAGTCAAGGTTGTGCCTTTCGGCAAGACCATAGATGCAGTGTATGACAAAAGGATTCAGAAGTTTTTGACCAGACTCTAGCAGCAGGCCGGACTTGGATGCAAGTGCTTGCTATCATTACCTTTACGGCGCGTGCGAAATTGCAATAATCGCACTGTAAATCTCAATACCCAATAGCCATGCCGTCCTTTCGGGGTTCGCTGCCACCGTGGAGCATTCCCGTTTCGGGGTGAATGAGGATACCCTGGTATCCACCACCATTCCTCGCGACCCGCTGCACCACGTGGCCACGGCGTTCCAATTCTTTGAGGATGGCATCGGGAATACCAGGCTCGGCTTGCACAGTTCCGCCGTTCGCAGCCATCGCCTTACCCGTAGGCGTGGCTGACCCGACGTGTTCGAGCCTGGGGTACGCCCCAGCTGCCTGTACATTCATCCCGAAGTCGATCATGTTGACAACCACCTCTACCTGTCCCTGTGGCTGCATATCGCCACCCATGCAACCAAAGCAGAACCAGGGCTTGTTATCCTTGAGAACGAAGCCGGGGATGATGGTGTGGAAGGGTCGCTTGTGTGGCTCCAGTTTGTTGGGGTGCGCAGGGTCGAGGGCGAACAGGCAACCGCGGTTCTGGAGGGCAAAGCCAAGATCGTTGGGTACGCGGCCCGAGCCGAAGCCGTTGTAATTGCTCTGAATCAGCGAGACGCAGTTGCGATCCTTATCGACGACGGTGAGATAGACGGTATCGCTCTGGCCAAGCTTGGGGTCACCATGATCGACTTTGGTCATCGCTTTGTTCATGTCAATGAGTTGCCTGCGGCTGCTGGCGTAAGTCTTCGAGACGAGTTCCTTCACAGGCACCTTGGCAAACTCGGGATCGGTGTAGTAGCGAGCCCGGTCGGCATAGGCCAGCTTCTTGGCTTCCAGGAACACATGCCAATAGTCAGCGCTGCCGGGGCCCATCTTCTTGAGATCGTAGGCTTCGAGAGTGTTGAGCATTTGCAGCGCAGCGATCCCCTGCCCCGGTGGCGGGATGGCACACACGGTGTAACCTCGGTACGTGGTGGTGACAGGTTCGACCCAGCTGGCAGCGGTGTCGTCGAAGTCTTTCTGAGAGAACAAGCCACCTACAGCTTGAGAGCACTTCACGATCTTGGCAGAGATGGGCCCCTTGTAAAAGGCATCACGACCCTTCTCGGCAATCAAACGATAACTCTTCGCCAGATTGGGATTCTTGAAGATGTCACCGGTGCGTGGAGCTCGGCCACTGGGATAGAAGGTCGATTTCAGGGGATTCGTTTCGGCTGTAGCGTTGCGTGTAACAAGCCGCTCACCAGCCCGCCAATAGCCTGCAATGACCGGGGAGACAGGGAAGCCTTGCTCAGCGTATTCGATAGTAGGCTGTAATACATCCTTCATCTGCAGCTTGCCCCACTTTCTGTGAAGCACTTCCCAGCCATCGACGCACCCGGGAACAGACCAACTGAGCGGGCCGCTGGTGGGGATGTCCTTCAAACCCTTCTTCTGAAAGTAGTCGAGAGTCGCTGCATAGGGAGCCCGGCCACTGGCGTTCAGACCGTAGAGTTTCTGCTCCGTGGCGTCCCAGACCAGGGCGAACAGATCACCGCCGATACCACAGGACATGGGTTCCATCAGGCCCAGTGCCGCGTTGGTGGCAATGGCCGCATCCATGGCGGAGCCGCCACGTTTGAGGATATCGAGACCAATCTGAGCAGCGAGCGGCTGCCCGGTGGCCACCATGCCATGCGGAGCGATGGTGGGCGAGCGGGGCCAGTCGGTGGTCTGGGAATGCAACGCTGCGGTACAGAGGACGAGAAGGACGATGGCGAGACGCATGAGAATCACTCGGCTGTGCAATGGTGGCAGCATAACCGAGATTTCGAAATGAATCCATCAAGTATTTAACCTTCGCCACGAAGAGTCGTGAACTCATTGCGTTGCAACGCTTGTTTGACTAGATGTGCAAGGTAGTCGATGGGACAGGTTCTATTTGGACGATTCCTTATCGTAACATTTAAGGCATCTGCCAATGGTCAGGAACAGTGATTTGGTTCGAAAGCAGCCACTGCATGACTTCGAAATATTTGACCACCATTGGCTGAGTGGAAAATCGCTCAACAGCTTCCTGCCTGCAACGCTCTCGCGATATGGATGCCAATTCATTTAATTTCCCGGCCAGAATCTCGATATTGTTTGAAAGAAAACCCGTGACTCCCTCCTCAATAATAAATGGCAATTCTCCTCGAGAACATGCCAAAACAGGAGTGCCACAAGCTAGTGCTTCAATCGTGACAATCCCGAACGGCTCGTCCCATTGCACCGGATTAATCAAAGCGATCGCACCACCGAGGTGTTGTTGCTTTTGCTGATCATTCATCTCGCCAAAATAGACAACGTGATATCCATCGATGTGAGGTTTGACCTCCTTTTGAAAGTACTCCTCGCCACCTGGCTCATTGCTGATATTTCCAGCCAAGTGCAGAGGAATGCCCGCCATCCTTGCAATCTGGATGGCCTCTTTCACGCCTTTATTCGCAGTCAGTCGGCCTAAAAATGCGAGGTAGTGTGGAGACTGCGGCTTCTCATGAAATGAGAATCGACTCACATTCGTGGCATTGTGAATGGGACGCCAGTTTCCCCATGCACGGTGAGCCAGAGTCATGTTCTGGCCACACGCACTGAGCACCAGCTTTCCACGGCAGTGTGCCTTCAGATATGCCACCTGATCATCGCGTATCGGATTCTGGAAAAGATAATGAATAGGAATGGAGGATTGCAGTGCAGGTTTGAGGTAATCCAATCGGCCAACTGCATGCAGAATATCGAAGTGCGGTAACAGACGTCGGAGTTGTCTGCGAAATTGCCACTTCACCCAGCCTCTCTTGAGCTTGTTCATGCCAAGCGTCGATTGATATCCGATCACGTGCCCTTTGATTTTTGAGTCAGGGTGCCCCAGCAGTGTGATGTCGTAGCCACGATCAGCAAGACCGTCCAATGCTTCAAACAAGACACGCTCCGTGCCACCATAGCCCTTGGGTGGCACAGGAATATGAGGGTCGGCAATGGCAAGCAGTTTGGGCATTGATTATTAGCCCCAATTCTCGGTTGTGAGCACTGGCTGGGGCATGTAAGGTGAATCTGCTCTGATAAACAACAGGTCGCTTTGCCAGAGTACACCATCTTTGCGACGTATTTGACTGCAGAAATCAACCAGTTTGAAGTTTCGTTCAGTCATGAACTGAATTACTTCCGCAACCAAAGGTGCTCCACGATTGATTGGAATAAAGCTAACCTCCATTAACACGACATGCGCTTCTGACAATTTCTTGCTGGCACCTTGTAGCACTTCTAACTCGTAGCCCTGAACGTCTAACTTGATCAAGTCAACCTTTCGTATTTCTTCGTCGAGCAATGAATCAAGAGTGACCAACTCTTTCTCAACTACTTGTCGCTGATAAGGGCTCTGCTCTTCAAACACGCTGCTTCCGGTTGACATTTCTACAAACTGAACTTTCGTTCCCGATTCAGCGCCTAATAGTGCAATTCTAAAGTCCACCCAAGCTTTTGAGTTCTGCTTAAGTTGATTAAGAATCACTCGTTTGCTATCCTGCGCCTCAATCATCATGACAAATGCTTCAGGGAAGTAGCTATGGAATTGCTGAGCCCAGTCTCCTTGAAAAGCACCAACATCAATTACAAAGCGTGGCTGGAATCCACGATTTATTAAACTCAGGTAGGTTCCCTCAATACTGGGGAAAACCGTATCTGAGAAGAGCATCTGTGGATGAGGAGGAGGGGCGAAAAACCTTGCCATGCGAGCTAACTGACGACGTGTCCCATAGGGCAATACTTTACGAATCCATGTAGCAGCTGCTCTCAGCATTATTCACTCGATTGCCGACAAGGTGTTGAATCTTCTTACGTTGTATTGTTTGCATTCTTCATATCTACTTCTTGAGCCTCGGTTTTCAGTCTTTTGCATCGTAGGCTCGAATCTCGACCAGCTCACAAACTCATTCCTTCATGATACGCAGTTGTTCGACACTGGGACACTGGGTATGTAGTCGTTCAGGCATTCTTCCTCCGCGACAACCCGTGAAGCCAACAAGATGCACTATAACCAACAGAACAGTTTAACCGACCATCTATATAGATAGTTGAACCTGAAGCGCCGGTAAATAGTGTGGCACGCACATCAGTGCTCGCTCCACGTCAATGGAATAGGAATGCGATAGTGGCTCTGGATGCAGATGCCTGCAGCCTTAATGAGCCGCTAAAATCTGTCCGGTGGCGACCATGGCATGCGGAGCGATGGTGGGCGAGCGGGGCCAGTCGGTGGTTTGGGAATGGAGGGCAGTGGTACAAAGAACGAGAAAGACAATGGCAAGACACATGAGAATCACTCGGCTGTGCAATGGTAGCAGCATAACCGAGATTTCGAAATAAATCCATCAAGTATTCGAATCATGCTGTCACATCACGCAGCATCGCCGGTACAGGTTCCTGAAAGCAACATCTCCATAACACCTTTCAGGAGTTACCCCATGTTCCGTCGCATTCTGTTCGCTGTTCTTGCTTCTCTCATCTTCACCATCGGCGTGATGGCTGAACTCAAAAGCAATGAAGAACATCACTTCGAAGCCAACTTCCCGACCAAGGCTCAGCAACTCGTCAAACCTCTGGCGAACGGTGGCAAGGTGATAGTCCTGCGGAGCAACGATGAGGCCCGCGTGTTCATGGTAGGCACCGCATGCGTCGGCGATGGCGTACTGAACCCTGAACATACCAAGCTGCACGCCAGGGAGTTTGTTGCAGGAGCAACTGGCAACCTCAAGGAAGTCAAGGTCGTGAAAGAAGGCGAACTCAAGCTCAACGACGAAACCCGCACCGGCTATGCCACCATCATCCAGCACGAAAGTGGCTGCCATCTGTACTGGGTGACCATTGAGAACGGCAAGATCTACTTCGTCTCGGTTCAAGCCGACAGCAAGGAAGCACTCAATGAACAGACCGTCAAGCTGTTCCTCGAATCAGTCAAGATTCGCAAAGCCGAAATTGCAGCTCAGTAATTGCAGATACCTGACGACAGAGTCCTGAGTCAAGTAGACTCAGGACTGTTTCGTTTTGTTATCCAGCCAAACCATAGGCTTTCTTCAGCCAGCCGATCAGCTCGGCATCGATCTCACTAATGTCCTCCACCCTTACCCGGTGGCTAACCATGCTGTTGAAACTGCCCGAGGCTTCCAGCCGTTTGGTGACAGGCTCGCCTTTCAGATTGATGCCGACGTCAAGCCGTGTTGCAGTAGTAGGTTGAATGAGTCCGAACTGCTTGGCACGTCGCAGACTCACATACGTCTTCTTGGGTGAAAGCTCCACATCGCTGCCAAACCGTTGAATGGCAACGATAAGTTTATCATACAGCGGTTTGAGCGCTGCTTTGGCTCCGGCATACTGGGCCGACAGCAGATCATCACTGGCTGTATCTGTGGTTTTCAGAATATCAGGCGTCTTGAGGGCATGAGCAACCATGTTGGCGTAGCCATGCCCCAGCTCATGCTTGGTTTTGAGAAAATTGACAATCTCACCGTGCTTGACGAAGCCACTCTTTCTGGCGATGGCAATCCATTGGTCCAGCTTCTTACCGGTCTTTTCTTCCAGGTTCCGAATCATCGATTGGTACGCGTCAGCGACTTTATCAGCCATGGCATGCTCACGATAGAAGAAGGAGCATGCAGCATACCCGGACTTACTTCTTCGCCATAGCTTTTTCTGTGTGTTGCGACGGGGGCGGAAAACCTGCCCAGGTCATGAAATCCATCTTCATGGTCCGCAGTTGCTTGATCGTCGGCATGAATTCGTTCAGGTAGCCTTCCTCGACTGCCACGCGGGAACCAAGAAAAAGGCAGATCGACCAGCAGAAGATATTAGCTGCCCAGCTCTTGGGATGAAACAGCTTGACCGCGGTGCCGGAAAACTGATTGGCCTTGATGGATAGGCCATTGAAGTCAATCGCGTAGATCTCGTCGAGAAGCAAGTGTGAGAAATAACCCAGGGCGACACCGCCGGCGATGACATAACCTTCCGTGCCGGTGCGCTTCGTCCAGGCGAGGTAGGCCAGGAAAGTGGGAATGAGGAGCGCAGGGATGCTGTGGAACATCCCCCGATGTTCGCTCCATCGTTTGACGAAAAAGGAGATGCCATAGCGGATCAGGACGTACGTCCCTGAAGCAAGTATCAATCGCATGTCAGGGTTTTCATTCCCCAGGCGATGAAAGCAGACGAGCGCACCGATCGCTGCCAGCAGCGGGAACAATTCGCGCAACGGTCTTCCACTATCGCTATCGAGATCGGGCAGCATGCCGCATAAGCTACAAAGCCCGCCTGCGACTACGCTGTGAGGCAACTCATACCCGAGCCCCCAATGCATGGCAGCCGTGTAGCCCACACCCAGCACGGTGGAGAACTGCATGTGTTGTGGGAAAGCTGCCATCGAATTAGCCCTGAGACCTGAGTGTTGGGGTTTTAACCACATCGGTGGAGAATGCAAGGCGAACTGGGCTACAATGGCCACAGTAATGGAGTGGGATCATGTTGAAATGGCTGGCATTCGCCCTGACTGTGATGACGTCCTGGGCCTGTGGACAAGATTCCAGAAAAGTGCCTCTCGGGATTAATCTGAGTGGCGTTGTCGATTGGTCAACCGAGTTTCCGTTCGTGGATGTATTTCGGACTGCCCGGAGCTGGGTACCACAGGAAGAGGGCAAGCCATGGGGCCAAGGCCAGCCACTGGAGTTAACGCCGGAAGGCTGGGTAAAGTCATTGAGACCCAGACAATACGCCACCACGATGATGTTTGTCCACGGTGGCCACCAACCAGGAGTCTATATCTGTGTGTACGACGGCGAAGGCGCGCTCGACTTCCAGGGCAACGGCAAGGTCATCAAGGCAGCCCAGGGCAGGATGGAAGTGGAAATCACCAAGCAGCCCAACTTGCTCATCCATCTCCGCAAGACAGATCCGACCAATCCTCTTCGCAACATCCGCTTCCTCATGCCAGGGCATGAGAAGACTTATCTGGAGAAGCCGTTCAATCCGAGTTTCGTGGAACGGACAAAGCAGTTCTCTGTCATCCGCTTCATGGACTGGATGAACACCAACAACTCGAAGATTGCCTCCTGGAATGACCGGCCTCTACCCACGGATGCCATCCAGTCCCGCAAGGGAGTGTGTCTTGAACTCATGGTAGCATTGTGCAACCAGTTGCAGGTCAGCCCGTGGTTCTGCATGCCCCACCTGGCAGATGATGACTATGTCACCCGGTTTGCAGAGCAGGTGAAAGCTTCTCTCGACCCCAGACTCAAGATCCATGTCGAATACTCCAATGAAGTCTGGAACGGCCAATTCGAACAAGCTCGTTATGCTCAGCTGAAGGGCAAGGAATCGAAGCTATCGAACAACGCCTTTCAGGCTCAACTCTACTTCCACAGCAAGCGTTCCGTTGAGATCTTCAACATTTGGGAGAGGGTATTTGGTGGCAGGGAACGACTAGTCCGGGTACTTGGCAGCCAGTCAGCCAATCCGTGGGTGAGCGAACAGGTGATGGACTTCCAGCAGGCTTACAAGCATGCCGATGCGGTTGCCATTGCCCCTTACTTTGGTGGACCGCTGGGCGATCCGAAGGCTGCCAACAGAAACGCTGAACGGAGTCTGGATGAAATCGTTGCTGAGTGCAGCAAACACATTGAACAGAATCAGAAAACCATCAGACAAGTGGTACAGAAGGCCAGAGAGCGTGGCTTGCAGGTGCTCGCCTACGAAGGCGGCCAGCATCTGGTGGGGCATGGCGGTGCAGAGAACAATGAGAAGCTGACGAAGTTACTGATTGCGGCCAACCGTGACCCGCGCATGAAGGAACTCTACCTGAAAGATCTGCAAAGCTGGGAAACGGCGGGCGGTGGCTTGTTTGTTGTCTTCAGCAGCGTGGGTCAGCCTTCCAAGTGGGGTAGCTGGGGCATACTGGAAGCTGAGAACCAGGATGTGAACACTGCTCCCAAGTACCAAGGGATTATGGAGTATTTAAGGAAGTAACCATTAATCGTTCTTAGGCGAAGCGGGAAGCTGAAGACGAGACTCAATAAAACCATCGTCATGCACACACACAAACAAGAATGCCCGGCCAGTTGGCCGGGCATTCTTAAGGACATCAGTAAATCAGGCAATTCGCTTGGCACGACTCATGGACACATTATCCTGAGCTTGTGCAAGGCGGCTGCGGCGACGCCAGACGATGCCAGCACCGGCAACTGCCAAACCCATCAATGCCCACGTGGTAGGTTCGGGAACAGCAGCAAGGTAGCTGACCGTGTCAATGCCGATGAAATCACTGTTGGCACCAGAAGGACCCGCATTGGGCATACTGTAATGAAAGGCAAACCGCCCCAGTGTGGGGCCACTCAAGCCTGACAGTGTTGCTGAAAACTGGGCCCAGTCATTGGGATAACCTGCGGTAGTCAGGCCAGGATTGACAGTCAACAAAACCGTGCTGAAGTCACTGGTGGTTGTGCTTGCTCCATTTTGACTAAGCCGCAGAAGCAAACGGTCAGGAAATGCCGGACTGGTCACGGTACGTGTGAAAAAGCTGATGGTATCGCCATTGTTGAACGTCACAGTGGGACTCATGAAAAACGTGCTGATCGTAGCCAAACCCGAGCCACTGTTAAAGTTCATGGCTGCATAGGAAGCAGCAGGGCCGGCATGTGCGTTGAAAACAGTAGTATTGCCAGCAAATACACCAGTACTTCCAAGTGGGGCACTTTCGTTGAGGGCAAACCAGTTGCCCGAACTCAATGGAATCGTCACACCGGGAAATCCCTGTGGTGCAGCAGCTGGCAATCCTGTGTCAAATCCTTCCGAGAAAGACTGAGCCATCAGTGGCGTAACCAAGACTGTCGTCGCAACGACAGCAAGCACATTTTTCAACATGGTGCGGATCCTGAGGTGGGTTCATTCATTAGGCATAGTTAACTTGGCTTATCCTACCTCGCCATTCTTTCATAACAACAAGAAAAATGAAGAATTTGTGTATTTACTCGCTCCAGGGTGTCTTCCTAAAAGAAGTGGGCCAGCGATCAATGTCTGGCCCACCAAATCCATAAGAACAATTCGTTACTTCCCAGCTTCTTCGAGAAGCTTTTCGACAGCTTCTTCCAGTTCCTTGCCACGTACATCCTTGTAGCGGATCACACCCTTGGCGTCGATCACGTAGATCGTGGGGAAATACTGTACATCCCAGTCTTCCAGGATGCCACCCTGCTGGCCGTTCCACCAGTGAGTCCAGGGCATAGGCTCCTTCTTGATGAAGTCGGTCAGCGTCTTCTTCTCGGCATCAGCACTCACGCTGACGAGAGTGAAGGGCTTCGCTTTGAGCTTTTCGACCATCTCCCGTTCGTGGGGGATCATCGCCCGGCATGGCCCACACCAGGTCGCCCAGATATCCAGCACCACCACACGGCCCTTAAGGTCGCTGAGCTTGACGGTCTTGTCATCAAGGTCTTTGTTAATGACTTCTGGTGCAGTCTTGCCAACAGAGAGATCGGGGAAGACATCGCTGAACTTGTCTTTCACCATTTTGCTGAGTTCTTCAGCGTCTGTCTTGTACTTGTCAGCCTTGGCAAGCAACGCTTCAACTGCTTCCTTGCCGAGTTGGGCTTCGGCACGAGGGCGAATGGCGGGGTTCTTGCTGAGATAGTCAGCCTGCTGGGCCAGGTTGTTCAGACCATTCGCTAGCTGCTTGCATGCCTTGGCCTGGGTCGTACGGTCGCTGTGCTTGGCGATGACTTCACGCAGGAATGCCAGAGCATCGTCATTCATCGAATTGGCAAGCATGGAGAAGAGCTTCTTCACGTCAGCATTTTGCATGTAGCTGGTGCGGAGGTTCTTGATGACCTGGGTGAAGATGGTTGATTTGTCCTTGGAGCCGCTTGCAGCACGCAGAGCAAAGCTGAGGCTGTCGAGGGCAGCGGCATTCTTGGGATTGTTCTCGGCAAACGCCAGGAAGCGAGGTGCAAAGGCAGCTATCGGGCTGTCTGCCATGCTGAATGCCTTCATCGGCGTGCTGCGGGCATCGGTCAGTTGCTTCTGGGCAGCGGCCTTCTCTTCATCGGTCTTGGCGTTGTTGACTGCTTCCTGGGCAGCCTTCACCTTGGCCTGGATGGCTTCCTGCTGGGCCTTCATTTCTTTTTGTCGCTCAGCAACAAACTTATTGTTGGCTGCTTCGAATTCAGCTTTGATGGAGGCGAAGGTTTCGCCTGATGCGGGTTTGTCGTCGGCCTTCACTGCTAAACCGAGCAGTGAAAGCGCGAGCAACGTCCAACAGTAACGGTGCATGTGTGAACCTCAGGAATGATGTGACTAGTGAGATTCTAGCTGAGTATTAAGGTAAACCCAAGGTAATAGGTGATTATCACGGCGTATTCATTACTGCCTGGGGCATTATCACATCGGGCTGACAACGGTAACAGAGTGAAATGACGACGCTGTGCCAGTATCCTGTGGCGTGAAAAAGGGAGATGAGAGAAAAGCAGGGTCTTCGGTAAATTGCTGGTTCGGCACAACGAATAGCGGGAATACCATCCAGAAACCGGCTCAACCGGAGTCAGCAGCACGAACAGGTAGGCTTGGCAACCGTGCTGCTGGCTCCGGGTGATTGACATGAAGCTCCGGCCCCGGCTAGTTCTTTGTCCACATTCGTGCTACCATAAGCTCTACCCACCGCTGTCATCCCCTGACACAGGCATGAGCCATGAATCTCCCCGTTAAAGACTATCTGCACGAATCGACTTTTCACGACTATGTCCGCTCCGAAACCCGGCGGCAGTTCTTCGGACGCGGCATGAGCGCTGTTGGCTACGCCGCCCTCGCCAGCCTGATGGGTAACGCAGCACTGGCATCGGACCCTGTCAAGCCGCAAACCGGTTCGAAGACTGGCTTCGGAGCTGCTTTGCCAGCCACCCACTTCCCTGCCAAGTGCAAGAACATTATCTACCTGCACATGGTAGGCGGCCCACCCCAAATGGACCTCTTCGACTATAAGCCGAAGATGAATGATTTCTACGATAAAGACCTGCCCGATTCCGTTCGCCAGGGGCAACGTCTGACAACCATGACCTCGGGCCAGGCCCGCTTCCCCATTGCACCATCCAAGTACAAATTCCAGCAGCATGGCAAGGCAGGCGGCTGGTTCAGCGAACTCATCCCCTGGAAAGCCAAAATGGCGGACGACCTGTGCATCGTCCGCAGTATGCAGACTGAAGCTATCAACCACGAACCGGCCATCACCTACATTCAGACAGGCAACCAGGTCACTGGCAAGCCCTGCCTGGGAGCCTGGATTTCATATGGACTGGGTTCGTTGAACCAGAATCTGCCTACCTTTGTGGTCATGGTGGCCAAGCCCAGCAATACCGAACAGGTGCAGGCCATCTCGGCACGGCTTTG
The DNA here is from genome assembly GCA_046350055.1 of Gemmatales bacterium. GTDB lineage: Bacteria > Planctomycetota > Planctomycetia > Gemmatales > HRBIN36 > JAEUIE01. The sequence continues at coordinate 4,883,231 of JAXMBC010000001.1, forward strand.
GCAGTCAGGATACTTACCCGGGGAACATGCTGCTGTCAGCTTCCGTTCCGCCGGCGATCCGATCCTCTACATCAATAATCCGCCCGGCGTGCCCAGCGACATCCGTCGCAAGACCCTCGATGGCCTCAAGCAACTGAACGAACTCAACTACAAACTCGTGGGCGACCCCGAGACCCACACCCGTATTCAACAGTACGAGATGGCATTCCGCATGCAAACCAGCGTGCCGGAGTTGACCGATATCAACCGTGAGCCCGAAAGCACTTTCAAACTCTATGGTGACGATGCCAAAAAGCCCGGCACCTTCGCCAACACCGCCCTGATGGCCCGCCGCCTGGTGGAACGAGGCGTGCGCTTCGTGCAGATCTACCACAACAATTGGGATACTCACGGCAATGTTGCGGGGCGATTGCCCAGTCAGTGCAAGGACGTTGATCAGGCCTGCTACGGCCTCGTTCAGGATCTGAAGTCGCGTGGCATGCTCGATTCAACAATGGTGATCTGGGGTGGCGAGTTTGGCCGCACGGTGTATTCACAGGGCCAGCTCAGTCGGACCAACTACGGCCGCGATCACCACCCCCGCTGCTTCACTATCTGGATGGCTGGTGGCGGCATGAGGCCCGGCACTGTCTACGGTGAAACCGACGACTTCAGTTATAACATCATCAAGGACCCGGTCCACATCCGCGACTTCCACGCCACCATTCTGAATCAGCTGGGCATCGACCACAATCGATTTACTTACCGCTACCAGGGATTGGATCAGAAGCTGACCGGTGTGGAACCGTCGAAGGTCATCAAGGAATTGATCAGCTGATGCTGATCGAAACTAGCCACCTGGCTTCCGCGGCAGCCAGTCCCACAGCCAACCGCGAGTGTTCTGTGCAATGAGAACAACAATCAAGAGCGTCAGCAGCGTGGCAATGATGCCCGGATTCTGGTGCATCCAGTTGTAGTAATTCCGGTACAGGCGCTGATACCAGGGGCGCGGACGCACTGAAACGGGCACACCGTTTTGCCAGCGCTGCAGGTCGCTGGCAAACTCATCTACAGACTGATACCGCTTGGCAGGATTCTTGCGAATAGCTTTGAGGGTGATGGCTGCCAGGTCCGCGGGAATGAGCCAGTTGAGTCGCCGGGGCGAGGGGGCCTTTACGCTCGGACTGCCGACAGCTTCAAGCAAGGCGTTGATGTTCTTATTCTGAAACGGCACCTTGCCTGTCAGCAGTTCATAGAGGACTATGCCCAGGCTATACAAGTCGCTACGGGGCCCGGTCAGGCTGTTCTTGCCACGCGCCTGTTCCGGGGCCATGTAGGCTGGCGTGCCCTGAACCTGGCCATCTCGTGAAAGCTTCACATCAGCCCCGTGCTTGATGGCTGCCTGACGGATCCACTCTGGTTCCAGTTCAGTGACATGCTTGGCCAGGCCGAAGTCGGTCAACCTGGCGTTGTTGGTTGAATCGATCAGGATGTTGCTGGGCTTGATGTCACGATGAATAATCCCTTCCTCATGGGCATAGGAAAGGGCATCGGCAATCTGCAGCACCCATTCAACCGCCTGCCTGGTGGAGGGCCAATTGGCCTTGCATTCCTCGACCAGTGAACGGCCGGGGACATATTCGGAAGCAATGTAGAGGCTCTCGTCAGCCAACCCCGCTTCAAAGACCTGTATCAAATGAGGGTGGCGCAGCTTGGCAGCAGCCTGGGCTTCGCGCAAAAAGCGTCGCCCTGCTTTGCCCCGTTGTGATGTGACCGTGGGTACTTTGAGCGCCACCTCACGTGCCAGAGTCGGGTCGAACGCACGATAGACTGTGCCAAATGCCCCGCTGCCTAGCTCACCGCGCAGCTGGAAACGGCCAATCTTGGGTAATGCTGGGTTGCTCATCTCTTAGACTAGAATATCACCTCGCAGCCATTCTGGTATCATCTCATCGTAGAGGAGTGGAATGATGGCCTACAGTCTGGAACTGTGTGAACGGCTGCGCGATGCTGTCGATCTGATGCCCCGCATGACCGAAAAGAAAATGTTCGGCGGCATCGTCTACCTGTATCAGGGCAACATGCTCGCTGGCATCTGGAAAGACCATCTGATACTTCGCCTGGGAGCTGAGCAGGCCTCAGCCGCCTTGAAGCAGAAGCACGTCAAAGTCTTCGATATCACGGGCAAACCCATGAAGAACTGGGTAATGATTCACGAAAACAGAGTAGTCGGAGAAGCAGCTTTGAAAAGCTGGTTACAGAAGGCACACGACTTTGTTGGTACGTTGCCACCAAAATAGACACTACGCCGCCTGCCGCCTCTGCTCCGGCTGGTTCAGCCGCCAGGCAGCAACGAAGCGGGCATAGTCTTCAGGAGTATCAACGCCTGCAGTCGCATGGGCGACCATACCGACCTGGATGCGCTGGCCCATGCTCAATACCCGCAACTGCTCCAGTTTCTCGAGTTGCTCGAGTGCTGTCGGTGGGGTTTCAGCCAGTTTCAGGAGAAAGTCGCGCCGGTAGGCATAGAGTCCAATATGCAGGAAGAACTGGAATGGCTCCTGGCCCAGAGGTGGTGCACTATCTCGAACAAAGGGAATCGGGCTGCGGCTGAAATAGAGTGCCTGGCCCAGTTCACCGACGACCACCTTCACACAATTGGGGTTGTGATACTGTTCCAGTGATAACAGTGGCGTCGCCAGGGTAGCCATGGCGGCTTGCTGATGCCGGGTGAGGAGTTCGGCGACGAAGTCGAGAGCATCGGGGTCGATAAGTGGTTCATCACCCTGCAAATTCACCACAATGTCAGCATCGTGCCGGGCGGCTACCTCAGCAACTCGGTCGGTACCACTCTGATGATCGTCGCGTGTCATCGCGACCTGACCACCAAAGGACTTCACGGCTGCTTCGATGCGGGCGTCATCTGTCGCAACGATCACCTGGTCAATGTGCCGGGCAGCACTGGCCCGCTCGTAAACATGCTCGATCAGATACTTACCCGTTTCACGCAATAACGGCTTGGCAGGTAAACGGGACGAAGCGTAGCGAGCCGGGATGACAGCCAGGGTCTTCATGCATCGGCCTCCCTGCCGAAGTGTGAAACACGTTGTAACGGCCAGAGAGGCGCCATGTCAAGGGGAGCTGGCTGGACAGCTCTTCTGCACGGCTTCATTCTTTGGTCCAAGGTCTACCATGACCATGTATACCACCGATCGATTCGGAATCCTGAATATCTTTTGAAGCGATGCTGATTAAAGCCCCAGGCTCTCAGCAATATGGTGCAGGATGGGGAGATCAGTGTCGGGACGAGTGAGACTGCGGACGTGGGTGCGGGAAGTGGCGATCCAGCCGCGCTGATGCAGGAACTGAGCAGCGGAATGTTTATAAGCCGGCACCGGGGGGCGGAAAGCGAAACAGCCAAGATACTGGAGCTTGTCATTCAGTTCATAAAAACGTGGATCCCCTTCTAACCAGTACTTATCACGGAGACCGAAGAGCTGAGGAGCGAATGTGGATAGACCGAGGAGATAATCAGAGCCGTACATGATCATGTCGATGGCGAGATCGTTGCCAGTGAAGAGGCGAAACTCGGGCCGGACCTGGTTGCGGAGCACGAGGCGTTGCCATTCCAGTTCGCGTGACAGCGACGAATGCTTGATGCCGAGGCAGTTCGGTATCTTCAACAGGGCTTCGAACACTTCCATCGAGTAGATTTTGCCGAAGGGGGCGAACATCGTGCCCAACTCGAAGGCATAGAAGTGATCGGTATACCGGGCCAGATCCTCGTAGGCTCGCAGCAGTTCTTCATCAGGCAACGATGTCAGACCATGCGACTGAGTGATGACTGGTATCGCACCCATGGCATGAATGAACTGCAACTCTTCCATATAGGCCTCACGGTTAAACGGCAGATCGTGCTGATCTGGCACACAGACGCCCATGCAGAACGGGTGACCTTTGGCGATACTCTTGGTTTGAATTCCCACAAAGCGGCGGTCGGTCCTGGTCAGCAGCATGCCATAGCCGGTGTCCATGTTGATCGCGGGGATCAGGCCAGCAGCCATGGTCCGTTCGAGATGTTCGCTGAATCCACGCCAATCGGCTTCGCCATTCTCGAGGAACGGCAGCAGCATCGCGGAGATACCCATCACCTTACGGCGAGGCTGAAGCAATGTATGCGGATCGAATGGCGTCATGCACAACTCTGAAAGGAGCGATCCAGGATCTTTTCATTGAGCTTGCCGAAGCAGTGAACTTTCCCGGTAGTCAGATTGTGGAAGGTGATGCGGGCCGGACTGAATAGGAGCGGATCTATCTGGTAGAAGTCTCCACCAGCACGCTGGAATATCTCAGCAAATGGAGCACCATAATCGCTCGATGCTGACGACGGCACTTTAGGCCCCAGGCTGTCGAGCAGGTCGTCGTCGCTCTTCACCCAGAGCGTCACATCGCCGCCATAAAGTACGGCATCGTTGGTCAGGCCGATGGCTTGCTGGGTTCTCTTCGCAATCGGTGGCAGCGGAGCAGTGCCAAACCCATACTGTATCAGATCAAGCGGAAAGCCCAGGGTATGCAGCTTGTGAAGAGCGGTCTCAACACTGCGGGCTACCACCTGCAGACTGCCTGCAACACTAGTCGTCGGAGCGACCACCAGGGTCAGATGCTCCGGACTGATGTTGCACTTGCTGGCAATATCGAGAGCAACATCGTCCGAGGGTGGCGTTTTGGTTTCAAGTACGCCGACGGCAGCATGGACCAGTTCGAGATAGTCGATCTCTTTAAACAGCTCTTCCCGGGCATAAGCTGCTCGCATCGGCCCGGAGCCCATGGCGAAGTAACTACCCACCTTCACCTGCCAGCCGGCATACTGGCTCGCCAGGCAGGCCATCACGGGGTGATCGGTCGTCACCTGCACTAGCGGGCATCCGGCAATGGAGGAGGCATGAAGTGAAACCTGACCCAGGTCCGCCATGCACAGCCTCGCGAGTTGAAGACCAGCTTGCAAACCGCCGGGAGTATCGATGCCTGCATCGATGATGCGAGCCTGGCTTGTCAGGTGTGAAACAGCTACCCGATAGTCATCGCGATGGTCATCGAGATGCTGAGCAACTTTGAGACCCCGGGCATTGAGGTGTCGGTTCATACGCTGACAACCTCCCGCTCTCGCTTGATGAGCGTTGCTTGTTCATCCACCATGTCGAGCCACTCTTCATCCAGTGGCTCGCCTTCATCTACCAGGATCAGAATCCGCTTGGCTCCAATCGGCCGGCCCGGCTGCATGGAATAGTAGCGATCCATATAGCTGGGCTGCTCCTGGCATGCTTGCCAGAGTTCATCGAGAACCTCACTCGTGATCGTACAGGGATTACTCTCGGGCTCGAGAATGATCTGCAAGGTTGTATAGGGTGATTCACGCAGCAGTTCCCGAATCACCCGACAGGCCCGGCGGGCATGCAGCGTGAAATCACTACTCTGGAACCACAACGTGTAGACCTGATGACGCAGGCGGGCCGGTGGCAGGCTGTTCCCTTCCACATCCAGGTGAATGAGCACGCCATCAGCTGGCTTCTGCACCAGTGCTGCAATTGTCTGGAAATCAACATCGGGCAACGGATCCCAGTCGATCTCAAAGATATCTGCCGCCTCAGCCATCAGGTCAAAGAGTTGCTGCTGATTCAGTGTAGGTGTCTGGCGGACGTAGTAGGGCGGTCGTGGCTGGAAGACGAGACCAAGCTCTTGGGCTTCCTGACGAAAAGCGGTACCGGGTAATACCGCGAGGTTGAAGACCTGCACATCAGAATAAATGCCACTGTCTTTCAGATAGTGCATGCTGCGACGTACGCTCTCCACTGTATCGCCAGGCAAGCCGATGATGAGATCGACCTTCACCTTGATGCCCGCGGCGAGCATGGCTCGACAGCCTTTCTCGACAGCATTCAGATTGTTCTTGCGATCCATCAACTGCATGGCGAGCGGATCGATGCTTTGCAGGCCGACTTCCACCTCGGTGAAGTTCGCCTGGGCCAGCAACTCGGCCGTCGCAGGCTTGATGCCCTCGGCACGCAGTTCACCGAAGTAACTCATCCGTCGCCCAGGGTTCTCTTCGATGAGCAGTCGCAGGAAGTCGTCAAAGTCCTTCCGCTGGTTGAGCGTGGGATCCAGCAGCACCACTTCATGAGCACCCCGTTCCCGGGCATGACGCAGATTGGCGATGATCTTCTCACGGCTCAGGAAGTGCAGCCCCTGGTAACTCTTGGGGTAGTAGCAGAACTTGCACTTGAAGATGCAGCCTCGGATGGTTTCCAGCAGCAGCATCGATTCATCGGCTGCATCCAGAATGCCTGAGAGATACGGCGAGGAGATCTGGTCCAGGTTTTCAAGAGGATGGCGAGGCTCAAAGCCCGGCAGCAGAGGCTGAGCTATATCAACCCGTTCCAGGCTCAGTGTCTTACGAACCCGTGGCACGTGCAGGCCGGGTATAGCCCTGGAGATGCCGCCACTGGCGAGGCACTGGAGCAATTCGGCAAAGGTCTGTTCCCCTTCACCGATGATAAAGTAGTCGATAGCTGCCTGCTGAAGTACCCAGCCATTGTCGATGGTGATCTCCGGGCCACCGAGGATGATCTGGATAGAAGGATCACACTCTTTCAGTCGCTGGGCGATCCAGAGAGTGCGATCAATGTTCCAGAGGTAACAGGTGAAGCCGACATACCGCGGCTGGTGAGTGAGGATGGCTTCGACCAGGCCTTGTTCGCTCAGAGTATTGGCAAGATGGCTGGGAAGTATCTCGATGTTGAAGTGTTGATCCAGGCCCTGCAAGCTGGCATACATCTTGAGGTAACCCGCCGCTAGCGGTACGTTACCACGCAGCTTCCCTGGGCCTAGGGGTGGTATGGGGAGTTGCAGGAGGAGTAATAAAGGGCGATGAGGCATTGGAATTCTTAAGGACATGAAACACAAGTTCAGCTAGCTAGTAGAATCTATCTTATGGTTTGAGCGAGTCGCAAGTGATGCTTCATAGACTCAAGCGATTGTTTATTCGGCAATGGCCACCTATCGTGGCGTTCATTCTATCAGTAGCACTTCTGGCCAAGATGTTGGCTCCCCGCCCCTTTGAAACAGTGCGGCTTCTTGAAGAAGCAAATGTTTACGCCAGTAGGTACGAAGTGAGTCCAGATGAACGTTATGTCATCGCCATTGACAGCGACGTGACTTTACTTGACCTTCGAACTGGAAAGAAACTCCTATCTTTTCCGCACACCAATGATCAATACGGTTTTGATCGTGAAGGCAGATTGATCTGGCTGGAATTGAAGCATGTTGGCTTCTTATTTTCAGAATATGTGATTGTCTCATTGTGCCAATTCGATCCGTCAACAGTTACACGGACCAAGTTGAATGAATGGCTACTTTACTTCCTTGACCACAGCGGTGGAAGAGAACACTTCACAGGTTTGCACCTGTTTGATCAGTATCACGAGATGGCCTTGTTATCGCCTGACTGCAAGACATTACTCCTCCCTCAGTATTCCTGTACGATTGCGACGTATGACCTCGTTGATGCAGTTACTGGACAGAAAAGGTGCACACTGGAATTACCACCAATCCAGATTGGTGCGACATATACAACTCTGATCGAAGCCGCATTTTCGGAAGATAGCAAGAGTCTACTGGTACAAACTGAGGATAGAGCAGGCGATCGAACAAATTACGTCCTACGAGTTTATGATGCCGCCACGGGTAAAGTATGGCGTTCTTTACGTCTTCCAGGAAGTGAAAGCTTGGGAAATACAAGCAGTAGTTGGAGAAGTGGTTACTCTGGGTTTGATCACAGTAGCCGTATCTGGCAGAATAAATCACGACTAGGAAAAGTGCTTTACTTTGATGGCAGCCAAGTCATTGCCGATCATAACATCGAATTTGAAGAGGGCCCCAAGGGAATCATGAGTGTCGATTTTGCAACACAGCAAGTACGTAAGATTGCTCTCGATGAATTCAGATTGAGCGAAGAAGAACTTCATAAGCTCAGCAGAAAGAGCGGCTCAGAATTGTCTCCACAAATTGTAAATCAGTGGAATCATCAACAACGTTCTGTGGTCAGCATCGCGCAATTTCTGGAAGGAAATCGGTATTTACCAATTATTTGCTTCAGCTCACGTGATGCGAACGATGGTCATTTGTTATCGACCACGAAGGTTGCATTCCCAAATAACGATTTTTATCAATACTTGGAACCTTGTAAGCTGCTGGCATTGTTACCTGACACCAAGCTGCTTCTCAAAGAGATAGAAAGTGTGCCTGTTAAGGATTCAGTGGTATCACGTTGTTTCGAGAGTATTAGTCGCTGGTTACACTTTTCCGGACCCCGGAAGTTCACGCTGTTTAACGCAACAACAGGATATCGCGACTATTCCTTGTACTGGGATGTCGAAGTGGTTGCAACACATCTCAGTACGAACGGCAAAACCTTAGCACTGTATGGGAATGATGACGAAAGTTTGTTCATAAAAAAGTACGCCTATCCATTCAGCAAACCGTGGATGTTGGTGATTGCCTGGTCACTCGGAATCGCGATTGGAGTTTTCCTAATTCGTGAGAGTTGCCGGTACATTATCAATAGACCTCGCCTCCACGTCTTTCCTGATCAGGCCAGAGTATCGACTATAACGCCTGAATAATCGGTGAGATCGGCAAACTGCCCTATCTGCTGCTGCATCCTGCATTGCTCCCAAGGTATAACAAGGAGCGAGAGCCCAGCTTACCGAGATCATCATGCTTTTCCTTCGACTCGTCGCCGCAGCGATCACTTCGTTCCTGTTGCTTGCAACACTCACGGCTGATCCGTTCAATCCGAAGGAGACTGAGCCGAAGCTGTTCAAGCATCTGCAGTTCCGCAACATCGGGCCGGCAGCTGGTGGTCGGGTATCACGTGTCGCGGGGGTGCCGGGCGATCCACTGACCTACTATGCAGCCTCCGCGTCGGGCGGCTTGTGGAAGAGTTCCGATGGCGGCTTGCACTGGCGCTCCATTATGGATGCCACCGACTCGTTTTCCATGGGCTCGATTGCTGTCGCTCCCTCCAACCCGAATGTCCTCTATGTCGGCACCGGCGAAGCTAACATACGAGGCAATGTCTGCAGTGGTGACGGCATCTTCAAATCGATCGATGCGGGTGTCACCTGGAAACACGTCTGGAAGCAGAAAGCCCAGATCGGTACGATCATTGTCCATCCGACGAACCCGGATATCTGCTTTGCAGCGGTACTCGGTCATGCTTTTGGCCCCAGCAGTGAGCGGGGTGTCTATCGCACCACCGATGGCGGGCTCAACTGGCAGAAAGTACTGTTCAAGGATGAAGACACCGGGGCCAGCGATGTCTGCTTCGATCCGAACAATCCCAATATCCTTTTTGCCGGGCTTTGGCAAACCCGCCGGCGCCCCTGGGAATTGACCAGTGGTGGCCCGGGCAGTGGACTGTACGTGTCTCGTGATGCAGGCAACACCTGGCAGCAACTGCTACCCAAGAATAGCATCGGCAAGGAAACCGGACTGCCCGAAGGCATCTACGGGCGAGTAGGTGTTGCCGTGGCTCCCAGCGATAGCCAGCGGGTCTATGCCCTGATCGAAGCAGAGAAAGGGGGCCTATACCGTTCCGATGATGGCGGCATCACCTGGAAATTGGCCAGTGGTGATCGCAAGATTCGGCAACGCGCCTGGTACTACACCACCTTCACTGTCGATCCACAGAATGCTGATGTCCTCTGGTTCCCGCAAGTCTCCATGCTCAAGAGCATTGATGGAGGCAAGACTGTTGCTGATGTGAGTGGCGGGCATCACGGCGATCATCATGATGTCTGGATCGATCCCAAGGACAGCAAACGGATCATCAACGCCAACGATGGAGGTGTGGATATCTCTGTCGATGGCGGTAAGACCTGGTACGCACCACCCCTGCCCCTCAGCCAGTTCTACCGCATCAATGTCTGCAATCGCACGCCGTACCACGTCGGTGGCACGATGCAGGACCTGGGAACTGCTGCTGCCCCAACCAACACCCTGACAGGCAATGGTATTCGCCTGGCGGACTGGTATCCCATTGGTGGTGGTGAGACAGGCTATGTGCTGTTCGATGCAAAAGACCCGAACATCATCTATGCAGGCGAATATGCTGGCATCATCACCCGCTATGATGCCCGTCTCCGCACTGCTCGCAACATCTCCATCTATCCGGACAATCCATCAGGCCACGGTGGGGAGGACATGCGGTATCGCTTCCGCTGGCCCGCCCCGATAGCCGGTTCGCCCCACGATGTGAACGTGGTCTACCATGCTGCCAATGTGCTGTTCCGTACCAAAGACGGTGGCAAGACCTGGGAGAAGCTCAGTGGTGACCTGACCCGTAATGACAAAGCCAAGCAGAAATGGTCCGGCGGTCCCATCACGGGCGACAACACTACTGCAGAATTCTACTGTACCATCTCCGCCGTCGCTGAATCACCCAGACAGGCTGGCGTGATCTGGGTAGGCTCTGACGATGGCCTGGTCCATCTCTCCAAGGATAAGGGCAAAACCTGGACCAACCTCACCGGCAAGCTGCCTGAGTTCCCCGAATGGGCGACGATCAAGATGATCGAAGCCTCACGCTATGAAGCTGGCACAGCCTATGTCGTGGTTGATGCCCATCTGCTGGGGGATACAAGGCCCTACCTGTTCAAGACCACCAACTTTGGTGACACCTGGGAGTCTCTCAGCGACACCATGCCCGGTTCGAACTATCTGCATGTGTTGCGGGAAGATACTGTCCGCAAAGACATGCTCTTTGCCGGCTATGAACGGGGTCTTTATTTCAGCACCGACACAGGCAAAACCTGGCAGCGACTGAAGCTCAACCTGCCTCCGGTACCGGTGCATGATTTGATCGTGAAGGGGAACGACCTGGTTGTCGGCACCAGCGGCCGGTCGTTGTGGATTCTGGATGACATCACCCCCTTGCGACAATTCACCGAAGAGAAGGCAGAGCAAGGCAACACTCTGCTGGAACCAGCTCCCTGCATTCGCTGGCGTTTGGGCAACAGTGCCATTACTTCACATGAGGCAGCCGTCTTCCCCAATCCCGAGTATGGCGCTGTGCTGCACTATTACCTCAAGAAGAAGCCTGAGAAGGAACTGAAACTGGAGATCACCGACGCGGCTGGGAACAAGATCAGCACGTACGAAGGCAAGAAGGATGAACCCAAGGACGACAAGGAAAAGAAGGATGACAGCGACTACCCCGCTGAAAAACCTCGCTTGCCGAACGAGCCGGGCTTACAGCGGTTCGTCTGGAACCTGAGCTACGATGGGGCGAAGTCGATCAAGGGCGCAGTGGCTGACATGGGCACGCCCGAAGTTGGTCCTTCCATCAACCCAGGCACGTACAACGCGAAGCTAATTGTAGACGGCAAACAGTACACCACCAGGATCACGGTACAGGCTGACCCGCGTATCAACCCAAAGCCAGATGACATCGCCAATCAGGAGAAGAATGTGCTGGCAATGCGATCCGACCTGAACAGCCTGGCACGTGCAGTGGAAAGCCTGCGTGCCGTGCGAAACCAGTTGCAGGCCCGCAATGAACTTCTGAAAAATGACAAGGCCGCAGAGAAGCTCATCGAAGCCAGCAAGAAGGCGAGCGAGTCACTCGACAAGCTGGAAGAAAAGCTGCACAACCCCAAGGCTAAGATTCCCTACGATGTGCTGGCGATGAAGGGTGGCGCGCAACTCTACTCCCGGCTGGTGTTCCTCTACAACTCCGCACTGGAAAGCGACATAGGCCCCACGCAAGGCGAGTTGGAAGTCTACCTTGAACTGAAACAACTGCTGCTCAAGCAACTCCAGGAGTGGGAGACCTTCAAGAGCAAGACGCTGACAGAACTCAACGACCAGGCCCGGAAGCTGGACCTGCCCATTGTGATTGTGCCGAAGGAGAAGAAGGAGTAACTGGCGTCGTCAGCGCTCCGCCTTAGCCAGCCACCTTGACCAATGCCGGGTTGATGAAACAGCAATCGGCCCAGGTGGCACGACCGTGACTGTCTCGCTCGCAGGCTGACATGTTGAAGTATTTGAAACCATACTTGTTTGTCATCAGATCAAATAGGGAAGAGATATTATCGTCATTTACGTAGTGAGAGATGTAGTGCGTCTCTAATAGTATGGCTTTCGTCCGCTTGAGAGTCTCAGCACTGCCTTCCAGGGCCATGCGTTCGTAGCCCTGGACATCGAGCTTGAAAACATCAATGATCTGTTCCTTCGGGATCACATCATCGAGTCTGACGATGGGAACAGTGATCTTTTCAATAATGGCAGCATCGTTGGGATAAAGCTCGTTGCACTTCTCATTAGGAGCGAGTACCGAACTGAGGGCCGAGCCCGACGTAATATTGAATGTGGTCTGCGCCGAAACATTACCAACTGCTGACTGGTGCAGCACAAAGTTCCTGATTCCAGGGTGACTGCTGAAGCGGGTCTGAAGTGTCTTAGCCAGGTGGGGGTTAGGCTCAAACGCATGGAGAGAATCGATCTTACAGAACTGGAGTAACGATCCTGCCCAGTCACCCAGGTTGGCACCGACATCGAGTACGCAACCAAATCGGCCACTCTTTACTTCAGGCAGCAGTTCAATGCGTGACTTGAGAATCGCCTGCCGACTTGCCTCGCTCCATGCCCGGGTACCCGAGACGCCGATCCGCTCAAATCGTGCTTTCCAATCGAGATATCGAACCAGGCCGTGTGGAAGAATGGCGCGCAGCATTACTATCCTTTATGGAGTCTCCGCGAAGACTGTTCTATGAGCTAACCTGACGATGCATAGTCAATAAGATGGTCACTTCTTCGTACATAACGCCGACTTTATACATTTGAGAATCTTGACTTGGTGAATGCCACAGGCTCGCAAAGCATAGGAAAGAAACTCCTGTTCGCAGTGCTGGTCCTGGGCATGGGCGATGTCGTCGGGAAGGCTATTGGTCTGATCATCACCGTGGTGCGTACCCGCACCTTGACCACAGCCGAATTCGGTGGTTTTGGCTTTATCCTGCAAACGGTTAGTCTGTTTGCTCAGGTCGCAGGTTTTTCTCTGGGACTGGCAGCGACCCGGTATATTGCTCTGCATCGCAATACCGAACCAGGCAAGGCTCGGGATGTTGCCCAGTTCGTGCTGCTCCTCGGACTTGCCACCTCCACGGTAGCCGCGACACTCATGCTGCTCCTGGCTCCTCAGCTTGCCAGTTCGGTGCCGGGCTTGACCGGCCCTCTGCGTATTTCGGTACTCGTGCTTTTGAGTCAGACCATGTCGGGACTGGTGCTGGGTGTACTGGTGGGACTGGAGCGGTTCCGCATGGTAACAATTGCCACGGTTTCACAAAACGTGGTGATGCTCGTGCTAACGATCTGGTGGGCTCCTCTCTTTGGACTAACTGGCACGCTGTATGCCATGGCCTTGGGTTTCACAGTAGCACTGGCTATAGCTTTGTGGGCGAGTCGCGATCTATTCCTCTCTTCATCTATCCATTGGCCAAGGATCTGGTCACATCGCGCAATCATCTGGGAATTCTGCCTGCCATCACTCTTGAGTGCGGTCATCATGATGCCGGCTTCCTGGGCAGTGATGGCGATGATGGCTAGTCAGCATGGGTCCGACCTGGAACTGATGGCAGGACTGCTGGCAGTCCCGCCGAACTGGCTGGCCGGCATGGGCATGATTTATCACTATTCCACTGGCCTGAGACAACTGGCTATCTTTTATGCAGCAGACCAGCTGCGTCCCCTGCTCTACCTGTTAAGTAATATTGTCGCACAGCCGATGATGCCGATCGTCACCAGCCAGATACGCCACACCCTGGACCCAGATGCCACTCCAGAGGAACGCGAAACTGCACGAAACAAGGCAATGAATGCCACGCTTCGCAGCTACCAGTTAGTCGTGTGCCTGGTTCTACCCGCCCATGCCGTGCTGGCGTACTCGGGACCCTACATCATGTCGATGTTTGGCAGAACTTTTGCCTCCGAATGGAACGTGTTTCTGCTGGTACTGGCTCTCGGTGCGTTCAGTGCCATTACCGGATTGATGGGTACCGTCCTTCTTGCACAGGGACGTATGTGGCTTTCCAACATACTGGGACTTGTCTTTGGACTGTTCCTGATTGGATTCTGTTACTTCCTGATGGACTGGGGCGCAGTGGGATTGGGCTGGGCATACCTGCTGACGACTATTGCTACCTTTTGTATCAGCGGTACCGTTCTCTATCAGTCAGGCTTGCTGGCCTGGCAGGAAGTCCTGCTCATTGTATGTAGTCTTGGTTGGATCCTGCTTATCTCGCTGGGTGCATGGTGGCTGCCGTCAAGCTGGCGATTAACGGCCATCCCGCTGGCGTTCCTGCTGACAATCCTCATCCTCTTTCTGATGATGCGTGGACCAATGATGCATGTCCTCAGGCTGGTATGGCGACGTGCTTCAAGGATGCTCGGCATCACACAAAGTGCGTGAAAATGCACAAGCCGATGCTGAGATCTCAGCATCGGCTTGTTGTCTTTTGTACCCAGACGACTCAGACGTCTCTGCTCATTGGCCTACTTCACAATCTTCTTCAGCTCCTCTTCCAGAGTCGCTACATCCAGCGTGCGGCTGGTGATCTTGCCATTGGCATCCATGAGAAACATGGCAGGGAAGACGTTCAGGCCATAGTGGGCAACCGCGGGGCTGTCGTAGCCACCCGGGCTGTGCAGGTGTAACGCTGGCGGCAGGGCAGCGCCGTTCTTCTGGAAGAAGGCCTGGGCATCGGCCAGTTTGTCATCGATGTTGACTGCAACCAGTACCACACCCTTGGGAGCGAAGTTCGTCATCACCTGTTTCATCTTGGCGTAGTCTGCCGCAGCCTGTTCGCACCAGGTAGCCCAGTAGTAGACAATCACGGTGCGGCCCTGTAACACCTGGGGGTTATAGGGATTGTTGCCATTGAGCACCTGCACGTTGCTGCCGACATCCCAGGTCTGGCCGATTGAGGTCAGGCGACGGACTGCACCAGCGCCCTTCTGGGCAAACTTCGATGAGCCATACTTGCTCACCAGCATTTCGTACCACTTGCGGGCGTCGGTTTCCTTGGTGAGTTGCTCATAGATTTCACCCATGCGGTAAAGCACCTCAGGGGTATCGGAACCTTGCGGATACGCTGCAACGAAGCTGGCCAGCTTTTCGGCAAACTCTGCCTGGGCTTTCAGGTGATCCTCCACCTTGTTCAGACTGGCAGTCTTGCGGTTATTTTCGATAGTGAGCAGACGATACTGAGCGTAGCTGGCAATCTCGCTACCCGGCGCCTGCTGGATGACCTTGGCTGTGTAGCTTTGGAAATTGCGCAGAGCCTGCGTATCATTTGCCGGGCTGGCGGAGACTGAAGCAGAGAGGCTGTCGATCAACTGCTTGTACCAGGCTTCCCGTTCCTTTTCAGGACAGGCGGTAACAATGCGGTTGATCACTTCTGCCCGCTGACTGTGGTACTGCACCATGGCAGCGTTCGGGCCATTACCGACATCCTGCGGAGCCTTGGCGTCGAGATCAGCCAGACTCTTGAGAGCCTTCTGCAAGGGACCATCTTCCACCGGAGTTGTCGTGCTGGTGGCTGCAGCAGGGTTGTTCCCTGCAATCAGACTGGTGGTATTTGCAGTATCCAGGGTAGTGGGAGCGTCCTTCAGCTTCCAGGTTTCGCCTACGTGAATAATGTCGCCCAGCTGGATATAGTCGGTCTTGCCATTGGTTTCGCAGAGAATCATGGCACGGCCATGGATGACGACATCCTGCTTCCAGCCAGTGCTCTCGGCGAGCAGGCGGCTGGGAACGTCCGTTTCCACATGTAACCACTTGGTGCTGTCGTTCATGTTGAACTTGGCAGCAACCTGGGCAAACTGGCTGGGCACGTTCTTCAGGCCATTCTTGATGCGCTCTGCTTCAGTTGCCGCGACACCAATGGTATCCAGGTCAGCCTCGGTCACCAGCAAGGCCGCATATCGATTGGGATCCTTGGTTGCTACTGCCTTCATCACTTCCTGGCTCAGTTCTTCCAGCGAAAGAGCTACCCAGGTATCGATGGTACCGTTGCCTGCTTTGGAGACGCCGATCCTGGAACCAGCATTGTTCAGCCAGTAGAAGCGGTCAGGCTTTCCAGCAAATTTGGTATCCACTTCGCGATACACTTCCAGGCCGTCTTTGTAGTAGCTGAAAATGTCAGGGTACTTGTCGTTGTTGGTGTCGATGAAGCGACGAAGGGTGTTGCCCTTTTCGTCCTTCAGCAGCCAGACACTCTGCCCCTGCTTGGCTGCAGGATCACCGGAGACGGTACACTTGGCTGCTTCCGCAGCGGTCGGCATGGCAACGACCACGCCTTTCTGAGCTGGCTGCCAGCGAAGGATCTGTGCCACCGCTTCGGGTGGGTTTTGTGCCTGAGCGACACTGACGCAGCAAAACATCGTGGTGCCAATCAGCAGTTTCTTACCCCAACGTGCCATACCCATGGGTGAATCTCCGGGTAACGTGCCAAACCTATCGCGCCCTCCAACGAAGCAGGCGCATCCTCTACCTATATCGGCAGTTGAACAGGGCGCTACGACCGGCGAAGTCGTTAAAGATTACCGAGAGGCTGATAAACTGGGCAAACCCTGCCGGTCGGGGGACCGTAGCAGCAGGTGCACCGTGATGGCCAGCAGAAATGCACCGATAGGGTGAATTCCGTAGGAATGCAGCATGGAGGTATAGGTAAAGGCACTGCCCAAGTGGGCCAGAATCATGAGTGTGAAGCTGAGAAGGATCAGCAGTCTTTCCAGAAATGTGGTCTGCATGGTCAGCAGAATGACGGCAGAGTAGGCAGCCAGTGGTGCAACCAGAGCATAGGTGGACGACTCGGAAGCGGGGCCGAGGATGAGCATCCAGGCAATGGCGAAGTTGAAAAGCATGAGCAAGGTAGTTCTGGACATGATACCACTGCGTAATGTGGATCGATGCGTCCAGGTCCACCCCGCCAGTGCCAATGCCGTGCCAGCCTGCAGAAACTGGTACACGCGGTAGTCGATGGGCCAGGCTGTCAGGCGAATCAGCATCCAGACATCGCGATTGGAATCGCTGATGTCCTTATCCACCCGCAGGTCGCCAAAGCAGAAATAGACCCAGTTACGATACTCCCCATTGATGTAGCTCATCGACTGTAAGGCATACG
This sequence comes from Gemmatales bacterium, assembly GCA_046350055.1. Classification (GTDB taxonomy): domain Bacteria; phylum Planctomycetota; class Planctomycetia; order Gemmatales; family HRBIN36; genus JAEUIE01. The sequence goes on from JAXMBC010000001.1 coordinate 4,900,450, forward strand.
GTGCCAAGCCGAGAATCCCGACAGAGACCAGCAGAGGTACCAATAGTCCAACAGGTTCAATCAGGACCAGCAGCAGCGACAAGGCAACCGGGTAGACTTTCATGCTGATGGCAACAGCCTGGCATAAGGCAGAATGCCAATATCGCTTCTGAGCAAAATACGACAGTGCAGCGAGCAAGAATCCCAGAAGCAGCAGGTTAGCTTGAGCATTGTTGAAACTGCCCTGGCAGAAAGGAAGCATCAGCGTCCACCAGAGAGCACGTTGCAGTGAATTCCAGTGAGGCAGGAAGTACAGTTGAAAGCGATGAGCACCCCAGATCAAAACCACCAGGTTTAACAGACGCCATAGCAAATGAGGAAACAGAAAAGGCAGATCATTGCCCAGGCTGAAAAGCCCTGCCCATATTGGGGTGTAGCGAAAAATGGCATCCATGTGCCCATACACCGACTCGCCATGCGCAAAATGCTGTCCAGCAATTGCAAACGTCGGATAGACAGTGCTTTTCAGTGGATGAATGCTGACACGCACCACCACGATGACAACCATGATGGTCCAGCAGAGGGCTGGAATGGCCCACCAGGGGTAGCGACCGAACGACTGCTGCCAGCGCAGGAGTAAGCGATGAGCGAACTGCATATTCTGCATTATCGCCCAGACGAGGTAGATAAATAGAGGGGACTAGTTAAACGATTCTACAAGATTAACTCAAGTATTCCCGGCGTGATTCGAACACGCAACCTTTGCCTCCGGAGGGCAACGCTCTATCCAGTTGAGCTACGGGAACAGATAGTAGTAGTATACACTCTGCCAGGCCGACTGCCAGTCTCGGTCAGACACCAAACTGATGTTCGTACCCTTGTGACAGTAGTCTTTGGCGAGTGGAACCTGCTTTCAGGTAGACTCCCTGTTCTTTCAGGAAACAGCCGATCTGGGTCAGGTTCACGCCTAGCGTGGCCAGCGGCTGACTTTTCAGCAACCGGGCTGCATCCTCTGCACTTACAGCAAACAGCAGTTCAAAGTCTTCTCCATCGCAAAGAGCGTGCTCCAGTGGCGAACGAGGGGGCTGCATTTGTTGCGCTGCCAGGCTGACTGGCACAGCCTCCGCCCAGACTTCCGCGCCGCAGCCACTTTCCTCACACAGATGATGGAGATCGGTCGACAGGCCATCGCTGAGATCAATCATGGCATGCAACTCCGCCAGAGCATGGAGTTGCTGTGCTTCTTTCACCCTTGGAGTAAAGTCGAGGTGATGGCCCAGGATACTGCCCCCGAGCGTTCCAGTCACCAGCAGCGCATCTCCCGGCTTCGCCCCACCGCGACGCACCGGCCCGCCACCCGTGGGTTCACCGAAGAGAGTAACATTGATCGTCAATGGGCCATTCCAGGAGTTAGTATCCCCGCCAACAATCGCAGTCTCAAATGCTGCTGCCTGGGCATGCAGACTGGCAAATAACTCCTGAGCCCAACTCTCGGGCAGATCACGTGGCAAGCCGACACTGACCACCGCTGCCACCGGCTTTCCCGCCATGGCTGCCATGTCACTGAGATTGACACTCATCGCCTTTCTGCCGATACGGACAGGCCCCGCTTCCCGCAGGAAGCAACTGCCTTCAAGAAGCATGTCGGTAGTGACCAGCAACTCTTTGCCAGGCGACCAGGCGATACCGGCACAGTCGTCGCCGGGGGGAATAGTCACCCGGCGGTCCGATGCGATCTGCGTACGAATCCAGCGAATGTAGTCACGCTCTGCCATAAAGCTTAAATAGGCACAAGCATGACCTCTGGCCTGACTATTGTTACGCAGCCCGGGTCAGTGGCCCCGGCAATGCAAGGAAAGCATGCGAGCGAGGCTGCTTGATGCCTCGTTCCATCTTCACCACCTGGATATCTATCTGATCCACAAACTGGGACAGTTCCGCAGCATCGCGGCCTTGCAGCAGAGCCTTTTCCAGCTTGGCTGCTACTTCGCTCATGCGCGGGTAGCCATAGAGTTCGCCCCCATCAACGAGGGCGTGAGCCAGCCGGATGAGTCGGGCGACATCCGCCACCTGAAGTGCAGCCCGCGTGTCTGCAACGTGCCCAGGCAGCTTGCTGACATAACTGCGGATCAGCGAAATGAACTCGCGGTCAGTCTGAAACTCGGAGGTAATCGTCTCGCCGGTCAGGGGCAGCGTTGCCGAGGCATGAGGCAGAAGGCTGGCAATCGTATGACGCCAGGTGGCCAGCACGATGGGGCGGGCCAGGAATCCATCACCGCCAGCTGCCAGGAAGTCGTCCCGCTGTGCAGCATGGTAAGTCGGCCCGACTGCCAGGATCGCCCCCTGGTAGAATTGCGCACGCAATTTCTGACACGCTTCCACGAGCGATACATCACGCTTGCTGGCATCCCAGAGGATCAGATCAAAACGATCTTCCATTGCCCGGTTGATTGCCTGTTCTCCCTCAGCAATAACTTCACAGCGCAGACCAAGACGCTCCAGCTGGTACGTCGTCACCCGCTGCTGCTCCTGGCCTTCGCTGACGATAAGAGCTTTGCCATGCAGTGGATCAAGCGAAAGTGTACTGCTAGTAGACTCATCGTCCCAGGTGAGCTTATCGGCAGGCAACAGGTGAAGCATCTCGGCTGGTGTCACCGGTATCAGCAGGCTTGTCCGTGCAGGTTGCTCTTCCATCTCCATCTGGAGCACGCTGGCCTGTTTGCGGGCGAGTTGTGAGGCAAATTCCGAGGCGAAGCTGGTGCTGAAGTTGCGTGGCCCGCCATCGATATCGATGCGAAGCCGTGTCGCCTGGTTCTTGCTGGCCCTGGGTTGCTCCATTCCCAGCTTGATGTTGATGTTCCCCGTAGCAGTGCTCCGAATCGTCTGGCTGAGCAGATGATGCAGCAGAGTGGTCAGCCGCTGGGCATCGCTGGTCAGGCTGACAGGCAGGGTACCCACCGGCTGCACGACCAGTTCCAATCCCTTTTCCTCGGCACAGGGACGTAGTTGCTGCACGACCTGCTGCAAGACTTGCCAGGGCGAAACGGGGCCTTTGACAACAGCCGATTTTCCGGCTTCAAGCTGGGCATAATCCACTGCCTGAGTCAGCAGGCGACGCACGTGGCGACCTTGCTGCAGGATACCGACAAGTGCCTGGCGGCGGGTTTCATGATCCGTTGCTGCATCAAGCAGATGATCGGCATGATCGACTAGCTGCGCCAGTGGTGGCTCGAGTGTCTCTGCCAGACCGCCAAAAAATCGGGGGCCTGCCAGATCATTGACTGCTTCCTCTTGCGTTTCAATCCTGGGCAGACTGGCGGTGATGAGGTAGCCATCGAGTTCCTGCTGATGGAGCAACGGCGTGATGGCGACCTGGTAGCTGGCGCCATTCAACGTCGCCTCCAGTTGCCAGGGCTTCTTCTGCTGCATCTTGTCTTTGGTGATCAACTGGAATAGCGGATGCTCAGCAGGCAGGTTGCGTGTTGTGCCACGCAGTTGTCTTGCCGATTCACTCTCGGCCAGGAGCTGTCCATGACGATCGAACATCGCCAGTGGTTCGCTGATTGCTTTCCATGCCGTGACGAATTGCTGCACCAGTGCAGATTCCTTCTCCCACTCAGCATGCGCCTCGATGAGTTCCCGTTCCGCCTTCTGCCGGGCACTCTCCGCCGCATCACGCTGTTCTTCAGCCTTGGCCCAGTTGGTCTCCGCTGCTTCGCGTTCCCTGCCAAGCTTCTTGATATCCTGTTCGAGCTTGAGCATCTGGCTCTTAGCTGCTTCAGCACTGGCTTCCGCCACGTTCCTGGCGATTTCCAGTTCCTTCAACTTCTCGGTGCTCGATGCGTTAGCCTGCAGTTTCTGCAATTCCTGTTCAGCTTCATCAAGCAACTGGGTAAGCGTATCCATTTCGGTTTGTGCTTCTTCCACGAGTTTCTGAAAACGCTCTGCTTCTGCCTTCCAGTGATTCACCTGGTCATGGTGTCCGCTGGATGAGCTCCGGAGTTGTTCAAGCTCTGCGAGCGTGTTCTTCCACTCGGTCTGTAGATGAAACTCGCTCTGCTGATGTGTCAGATGCATTGCTGCCAGTTCCGACTGCAGCTTGGCTGCTCGCTCCTTGAACTGATGCGCATCCTGCGTCAGTGCATCGCTTTCCGCCTCGGCCAGCTGCCAGCGGAGAAAGAGGGCCAGCAATGCCCCACTGGTTCGAAGCAACCGCTCAGCCTGATGGGCATCGGCATGATGTACCCCTTGCAGGAGCAACACTCCCCTGCCCTGCATTCCCAGATCAAGTGGCAGCGCCCAGTCGCCATTACGCTGGATGAGTGTACCTGCCTGCAAAGCTTCGATCAGCAGCGGTTCATCGCTCGATGTCGTTGCCGAGGTGCTGAGTGCCAGACGGGGATCCTGATTATTTTCCTTGATCCAGACAGCGGCGAAATCTGCCTTCATGGGGACGACGAGCAGTTCCAGCCAGCGGGGGCCGATGTCCTGCAGCGTGACATCCTGGGCCAGGTGCTGAGTGAGTTGCTGCAACGTGGGCAGATAATCAGGCTTCTGATGATGGGCCAGTCGCAACTCCGTCAATTCCTGTTCCAGGCTCTTCTTGGCTGCAAAGGCCCGGTCACGGTCAGCGATGGCTTGCCGCAGTGGCTCTTCAAGATTAACGTCGATGATGCTGCTGCTGGAAAGTGGTTTCCGTCTGGTGAGTCCAGTTGCTGCCTGTGCCAGACGCGAGTGTGTGAACAATGCCAGCCCAATGCTGCCAGCCCAGGGCAGGACATAGCCCACCCAGGCCCCGGCAGGACCACGCAGGGCACACGCACACCAGGTCGCGAGCGTGATAGTCACATAAAGCAGCACGTCTTCCGTCTTCTCTGCCAGCAATGCATACCCGGCGATGAGAAGCAGCGTGTACGTGGTGTAACTGAGATCCTGTGTGACCACCAGCGTGAGGAGCAGTTGCAACGTGGGCACCACGAAGGCAATGAGAAGAAGTCCTGCTGTCGGATACTCTTTGTTGACCTGGCGATTGAGAGACTCCCCTGCAAACATCTTCCAGAAAGCGCGCTGCTGCTTCAGGAACAATGCTCCCAGCAATAACGCCACCGCGCCCGCCGCCGCAGTCCAAGAGAGCAGTCGGGCTCCTGGCCCATCAGCGATCACATGATACAGCGCATTGATGGCCAGCAGGCCGCTGACAAAAAGCCAGAGGACGAGAAGCATGCCCAGGCGGGTCTGCGGCCTTGGCAGGCCGATGGCGTAATGACTGCGGCGATCCTGCCCCAGGTTGACACCCAGATCAGCATCGGTGGGCAGGGCAAACGGTATGAGGGTATGATCCGCTGACATCATGGCATCCATGCCGGGAAAGTGGCGGGGGTAGGCCGGAAGTGTACCCGGAAAGTGGATGGATTGTCGAGGGGAGTTGGCGACGTCTCTATTCTTTCGACCTGCCCACCAGCTCATCAGCCAGTGGAACCCCCATCGCTTCCAGACGTGGGGCTAGCACCTTGGGCAGGCGGCAGTCGATCTTGATATCGTCGCCAGCGGTTTCCTGGTGATAAATCTCCGCATGGGCAGCCAGGTAGGCGAGCGCTTTGCCATTGCCGCTGTGGATGGAGAGGTGCAAGTCGATGAGGTCTTCTGACAGGATGTTGACCACCGCATCAGCCAGGAGATCCAGACCAATCTTCTTCCTGGCACTGACGCACACCAATCTGCTTGGCCGGCGTTCCATCTCGTGAGCCACCCGTTGCTCAGCTTCCTGCACATCTGCCAGACGGTCGATCTTGTTCAGTACCAGAATCGTCGGCTTATCCAGGCAGTCCAATTCTTCCAGCACCTGATTGACAGCCTTGATGTGCTCCACCAGAAACGGATTGCTGGCATCGACTACGTGCAGCAACAGCCGGGCCTGCCGGGCTTCCTCGAGCGTGGCCTTGAACGATGCTACCAAGTGGTGAGGCAGATAGCGGATGAAGCCGACCGTGTCGCTGAGGAGCACTTTGCCCCAGTCCTTGATCTTCCATTGCCGGGTGCGGGTTTCGAGGGTGGAGAAGAGCTTGTCCTCGACGTACGCCCCGCCATCGGTCAGGGCGTTCATCAGCGAGCTTTTACCTGCATTGGTGTAACCCACAAGCGAGACCGTGTGCTCTTCGTGCCTGCTCCGGACTTCCCGTTCCTTGCGGGCCTCGACATCGTGAAGCTTCTTCTTCAGTTCCTGAATACGATGGGTAACCAGCCGGCGATCTTCTTCCAGCTGTGTTTCACCAGGGCCACGCAGACCGATACCACCCTTGTACCGGGAAAGGTGGGTCCACATCTGCTTGAGCCTGGGCAGGCTGTATTCCAGCTGCGCCAATTCCACCTGGAGCCGTGCGGCGGTCGTGCGTGCCCGGCTGGCAAAAATATCAAGAATCAGTTCCGAGCGGTCAATGACCTTGATTTTGGTAGCAGTTTCCAGGTTGCGCGTCTGGGCAGGAGTCAGTTCATTGTCAAAGATGATGACATCCGCGTCAGTCATATTGACGAGCTGAACCAGCTCATCGACTTTACCTTTGCCGATATAGGTGCCATGCTGGATCTCCTGCCGGCGCTGGGTCAGCTCACCGACAACCGTCGCTCCGGCTGAAGTGGCCAGGCCTCGCAGTTCATCCAGCGGATCTTCGGATATCCATGGCCGACGTGGCAACTCCACCCCGACGAGCACGGTCTTCTCGGAATCGACAGTCTGTTGTTCGCGAATATCGGGTCGGGACATGTTAACAGCCAGAAGCCAGGAGCCAGAAGCCAGTAGAAGACAAGTACGAACCCCAAGGCAAGGGCCAGGACAATGACTTCAGCTGTATGATTCTGACTAATGGCTTCTGAATTGTGGCTCCTCTCATTATGGTAACCCCACCACCCCCACCGGTTTCTCGTCCGGGGCGCCAGCTTTGTTGATGAAGCGGCGGAGTTTGCCCGACTTGGCATCATGGGGAATCTTGGGCACGATCTGGATATTACAGTCCAGCTTCACGTTGACCCCTTCCTGCAACAATACCTCGTCGACGGCATGCTGTATGCGTTCCGTCGTCATGGTGCTGCCGGGGATCACTTCCGCAAGCAAGGTGAACTGGTTCTTACCAGTCTGAATTACCTGGAACTCAGCAATGTCGAAGAGAAGCAAAAACGCATCCTTGAAGACGAAATTGCTCATCTCCAGCGTTTCCCCCTTGGCATTCACCACCCAGAACTGGTCGTTCGATCGACCGGCGATGCTGGTCACCCGGGGCAGTTTGTTGCCACACGGGCAAGGCTGACTGGAAACGGTTATCACATCGTCGATTTCATAGCGGATGATGGGCTGTACGTGGTTCAACAGATTGGTGAGCAACACCTTGGCCCCAGGCGTCCCTTCGGGTACCGGGTTGTAATTGACATCGACGTTTTCGAGGATAGCCATGTCGTTATTGATGTGGGCACCATGCCCCTGCGGGCATCCCAGGCTGAGCTGCGGGCATTCGCCCATGGCATAATGGTTAGCCACCGGCACGCCGAGATGCGTTTCGATGTACTTCTGGGTCTCAGGCGGCAGCGGCTCACTGATGGCAACGACGAGTTCGAGGTTGCCATTCTTGGCAATCGTCGTCTGACCGTTCTTGGCGGCACGGGCCAGTTGCTCCAGCACATGCACGTACGCAGTAATGTAATTGGGCTGGAACTCATCCAGCTTCTTGAGGTTCACCTCGAAGGGGTCAGACAGGTTAAGCCGCAACATGTCGGCCAGCTTGCGGCTGGCTTTGGGCATATAACCGAACGCCGCGCCGCTGGGGATAAAGCAGGGCTTGAACAGGATCATCGCCCAGCGCGAGCGTTTCTTGAACAGCTTCTTGAAGACAGTGCCCCAGGTTTTGGGCATGGCATGACCACGGGCCACCTGCATCGCGAAGAGATGGAAGGGGCCATCCTTGTGCTGGGCGACAATGGCGGCCTGCCCCTGGCTGCCTGACGTGTGGCTGACTACAAACTCATCGAGATAGTATTTGCCGATGTTGTTGAAGTCACTCATGAAGTCAATGATTGGCTGACGCTTGAGTCGCTTATCGGTTACGAAGTTCTCGAAGTTGTTCATCATGTCGTTCTTGGTCAGGACTGGCAGGTCCTGCAAGCGACAGGTCTCAAGGTTCAGGCCCTTGAACTTCTCGCGGTAATACTCGGAGTGCTGGTTGGCATAGCGGAGCAGTTCACGAAGCCTCTGATCCTGGATGGCCAGGATTCGCTCGGGAGACAGCTTCATAACTGCGTTGTACTTGCGGACGTGATAGATGAATCGTAACAGATCAAGCATGGTGAATGATACAGGAGGGCAGGAATGCAGTGCTTGCGAAACGTCGTGTTTCACACGACACTGCAGTATAGTACCGATTATGGAGAAAATCCTTGACAATGACCATGCGGGGCACGATGTTCTAGGGGTCTGCTCAGGTCATTCTCCCTTGGAAAGGTCTCCATGGTTGCGCTTCGTCTTCGTCCGATGGCATCTTCCTTAGTCGCGTTGGTTCTGCTCTTCATTCAATTCTCATCCCTGCAAGCACAAGCACCTGCTGAAAATGCAGCACCTGCTCAAACTGCAGCCGCACCTGCCAAGACCACTACCGGCAGTTCTGCGATGATCGACTTCCTCTTCAAAAGCCTGACAGGCTACGTCTTGATCGGTTGCTATCTGTTCTTTGTGGGACTGATGGTCTTCCTCATCATCGACTTGCGCGCTGCCAACTTCATGCCGGCTGACTTCATCGAAAAGCTCGACGGACTGCTGGCCAGCAAGCAATTGAAGGAGAGCTTTGAACTGGCCCGTTCGGAACCTGCACCCTTTGGAAAAGTCATGGCGGCTGGTATGGCCCGGCTCAACTCCGGCCTTACCGAAGCCCGTGATGCTGCTGAGTTCATGATTGAAAGCGCCAAGAATCGCAAAGAGAGCATGCTTGGCTACATGGCAGTCCTTGGCACCCTGGGACCGCTGATCGGCCTGGTGGGTACGGTCTCCGGTATGATCGAGACCTTCTCGGGCCTGGGGGCCAGTGGCACTTCACCCAACGTCGGTGCGCTTGCCAGCGGTATCTCCCATGCACTCAATGCCACCCTCATTGGCATCTTCCTCTCGGTGCTGGCCATTCCCGTCTACACCTTCTTCAAGAATCGCCTTTCCCGCATCGTCATCGATGCCAGCCTGCTCGCAGATGATCTGCTGACGCAGACCTACAACAACAACCGCAAGGACGGCGGCAGCCCCATGGTAGCCGTTTCAGCACCACCGCAGGTCGTGCAGGCCAAGGTGGCACCACCGAAACCCTAGTAGCCAGCATGCAGAAGCCAGTAGCCAGAATATGCATATAGCAGGATCATCCTGAATTCTGGCTCCTGACTTCATCTGACTGCTAAAGCACCACTTCTGAGACTTTTTCATGGCCGCCAGTTCCAACAACGAGATGGAAGTCAATCTGACGCCGCTCCTTGATCTGGTGCTGCAATTGATCATGTTCTTTCTGGCGTGTGTCAATTTCGCAGCCGACCAGGCCAGTGGCAGCGTGCAGCTTCCCGTCTCCATCTCTGCACAGGAAATACAACCCAAAACTGAGGAAGACTACATCCTCATCAACATCGAGCTGGTGCGAAAAGATCGTCTCGCAGCCAACGGTGAACCGGTGAAAGACGCCAAGGGCAACCCGGTTCGCGACGCCGTGGAACCTCGCACCTTCAAGTTCAAGATTCATGGTGGTGAGGAGATCACCTTTCTCGATCGTCCCGATCAGAAATCCATCGGTCTGGGACGTGCGATGAACCGCATGAAGACCTTGGGCGAGAACCTGCGATTCCGTATCTCCATCCGCGACAAGGTGGACGTCAAGAACGTCAAGGAGATCAAGGTGCCTGTCATTGTTCGTGGTGACGTCGAAACGGAATACCAGCTCATCTATCAACTGATTCAGCAGTGTAAGAACGTGGGCTTCCAGCGGGTGGAACTGCGAGCGGTGACCAAGTTGCCTTGAGGCTAGCCATGCGGAAACGACGACATCGGGTAAAATCGGACACGGGATCGGGCGAGGAATTCTCTTCGACCTCGATCTTTGTTACCCCCATGCTCGACATGGCATTCCAGATTCTTGCGTTCTTCGCCTTCACCTATCATCCCACCGCACTCGAAGGGCAGTTCCCCATCAGCCTCGTGCAGGGGGAAACCGCAGGCGACAAGGACAAGCCTGCTGATGACAAAGTGGCGACTGATCAGCCGACAGAACTGAAATCCACCTTGTTCATCGAAGTGCGTGCCCGGGAGAAGGGAAAAATTGGCTCCATCATGGTGGGCACCGTGAACATCAAGCCTGATGCCTCCGAACCCGACCGTACCGAGGGTTTCATCAAAGCCCTGGGCAACGAATTGCTCGATCTCAAGGACAAGAACAAAACCGAAGATCGCATGAGCATCAAGGGAACTCCAACGCTACGCTGGGATGAGATGATGCGCGTCATCGATACAGCCCGGCGCTCTGTTGACCCCAAGACCAAACAGATTCGTGACCTCTTTCCGCGTATCAGTCTGGGTGAGATCAGTCAGTGAACAGGCGATTGCTGACCTATGTGCTGCTCTGTACCTCGCTGGCCGTGGTGATAGCAGCACAGTTCAGCTTCAAAAAGCCAGCCGTGTGGAAATGGGCCCAGACGCCCCTGGCTACCCTGCCCGTCTCCACGGAGCCTCGCAGCAATCAGGTTGCGGAATCCTCTAAACATGCTCGCCGTGCTCCCTATCCCATCTTGAAGACATTGGAAGGCGCCGCGGACCTCGAACCATTCCTGGCTCCCCCGGAGAATGCACTCCCGGAACTGCAGAAAGCCGCCCTTGCATCGCGGGATGCTGAGGCGAGGTATCACTTGCTGCAACTCGCCAAGGATGCCACCCCCGGCGCGCTGGAAGCGGACGCTCGCGAAAATATCCGCTACCGTGCTCTCGTGCAGAAGCCCAACGATTACCGTGGTGAGTTGATCAAGATCACCGGCGACCTCATCTCCCTGGCCGAGCCGATGGAACTGAAACGCAAGATACCCGGCATGGAAGTCTGTTACCTGGGACTGGTCGCCACCGATCAGCCCGAACATCAATATCTTGTCTTGTTCCCTGACCTTCCTCCCGGTTTGCCCGAGGAGAAGAAGTGGAACCAGCTCTACCTGCGCAATGTGCAGGCCTCTGGTTATTTCTACAAGGTAGCCAGGTTCACCCGCAGCGAGGGCAAAGTCAAAAGCTGGATGCTGCCGGTTCTGGTGGCCAAGACGATTCACCTCAGCGAAACCATGGAAGATGGTATCGACTGGTTCAATCTGATCACGATTTTCCTGGTGATGGCCCTTCCCGTGGTGCTTATCGTTTTGTGCTTACCCCGATTCTTCCGTGCAGCCGACGCAGAACATGCAGCCCTGATGGAAAGGTATCGCCAGCAGCGGGAAGAGCGGGTGAAACGAGAACTGGACGGGGGATGAGCTTGCGTTCCGTCGCGGAACAGCAATAATCAGGTAGGGCACGCTGTGCGTGCCTTACCAGCGTGAGATTCCAATGCAATAGGTTTCAAGAAGTCGGTTGAAGTGAGCACTAGCAGCAGGGAGGCACGCAGAGCGTGCCCTACGAGGGAAACTGATGTCAGCACCAACACGTCCCAGCTTCATGGCCCTCAGCGAACTCGACCATCGCCCCATGGGCGTGCGTGACTATATCACACTCCTCCCCGCTATTCTTCTCAGTGTGGTGCTCAATGGCGTATTCCTGGCTCTGCTCATCTTCCTGAACCCCGGCGCAGCCCAGGCAGATAACAAACTCAAAAACGCCAGCAACGACGATCTCACACAAATCGAAGACACGAAAAGGGAAGAGCAATCGTCCATCGACATCTTCAATCCCGAAATCGATGCCCCGAAGGACATCCTCAAGAGCGAAAAGCTCGCTGCCCCTTCGATTGATCCACCCGAGGAAGAAAAGAAGACAGGCCTCTCCACTCCTCCCCCTGAAAAGGACCCCATTGGCGGTGCCGGCGCAGGCAACACAGGCACCATCAAGGGCAACGATGCTCTCGGCGCTGATGGTCTCAAAGGTGACCCCATCCTGGCTGAACTCGGTGGTGTCGGAAGCGGTGGCAGCCTGCCCATGGGTGGCGGTGCAGGCATCAGCAGTGGTGGCGGCGGTGGCAGCAAGCAGGCTGGTGGTTTTGGCCTCCGCAGCGGCGACCTGACTGCCATCGCCAAGCGATTGGGTGGTAGCGATGCATCTGAACGCTCCGTTGCTTCCGCACTCCTCTGGCTTCGCATGCATCAGGGCCCTGATGGACGCTGGTCGCTTCACAAGTACCACACCCACGATAACCGCTGCAACTGCCAGACCCAGGCCGAGAAAGACGCCATCGCCAGGAAGGATGCCGGCGGACCACAAATGAATCCCGATGATGTTTCTGCCACAGCCCTGGGGGTGTTGCCCTTCCTTGCCGCCGGGCATCATCACCTGGGTCAGAAGGAAGAAAGCAAGGTTGTTCGCCAGGCATTGCAATACCTGCTGAGCCGGCAGATCATTGGTGGCAAGGAAGATGGCAAGTTCGATACCGAGAACTTCTCCATGTACACTCATGGGCTCGCCTCCATTGCAGTCTGCGAAGCCTACGGCATGACCAACGACCCCAAGCTGCGTGATTCCGCCACGCGGGCCATCAAGTACATTGTGTTTGCCCAGAATACCCAACTCGGTGGCTGGCGCTATGTGCCACAAACTTCCAGCGATACCTCCGTCGTCGGCTGGCAGGTGATGGCTCTCAAGAGCGCTCAGATGTCAAACCTGCCGGTACCTGCCCATGTGCTCGACAACGCTGCCCGTTGGCTTGATCTGGCTGAGTACAAGGAGAAACGCGGTGGCAGGACTTTCATCAAGTACGCCTATGCCGTCAACCTCGACGATCCCAGTGCCCCCGGTGGCCCGGCTACGACCGCCGCAGGTTTACTGAATCGCCTTTACCTCGGCTGGGGCCCTCGCAAGGCTGAGATGATCCAGGGCTGCGATTACCTTCTCGAAGACGGCATGCCCCCGGCTGAGTATCAGAAGGGACAGGGTACCAACATCTACACCTGGTACTACGCTGCCCAGGTCATGCACCACATGGGTGGCGAATACTGGGAGAAGTGGAACCCCCGCATGCGCGAGTACCTCATCCGCTCCCAGGAACGGGAAGGCCACAAGGCAGGCAGTTGGGACCCCAGCGTTGATGCCTGGGGGCGCCAGGGAGGCCGTATCTACACTACGGCTTTATCGGCTCTCACACTCGAAGTCTACTACCGCCACTTGCCCCTCTACCGCCGAGAGAAGCTTGACAAAGAGAACATGGAAGACATTGCCAAGAAGCAAGCGGAAATGGAAAAGAAGAAGGACGAGCCGAAAAAGTAAGGTAGAAGAACCGCGCGCGAAGTAAGCGGGCGGAAGTGAGAAGTCGCTCCGAGCCCATGTCTGATGGGTATTTGCAAATAGTGCAATTTACCCAAAGGTACGCTGTGTGAGTTCGTTTCTTAGGCCGATGTGAAAGTAATCTCCACGGCTATGTATTCTGCTGTTGCGAGCGGAGGGCGTCAGCCCACTGAGTCTGTATGTCTCGCACACCACACATTATCTTCACACACGATATTCGCAACAGCACAGGCGATCCGATAACCACCTTGGCTCAGGGGGCTTACGCCCCCCGCTCTCTACTGCTTGACTACAATACCTCCACCCTTGGAGCATGTTCATGTCCACTCCCACCCCCAAGCCTGCGAAGCGTCGCCTTATCTGGCCCGCGATCATCCTGGCGATACCGATCCTCCTCATTGCCCTGGAATCGCTCTGGGATCGCATGGAGTGGGACCCCACCATCTACATGATGGTCGGCATGGCCATGAGCTTCAGCGTGATGCTCGCTCCAGTGGTTCTGCTGCTCTGGTTCCTGTTCTTCTCCGGCTACGCCCGCCAGACCAAACTCAGCGGCGTGCTCCTGCTCCTGGTAGTGATTGGTGCAGGCTTCGCCCTCATCCGTAAGGTCGAGTTCAGCGGCAAGATGCGACCCATCGTCTACTATCGCTGGGAAAAGCTGCCACAGGATGATCTGTCGAACCTGGCTATTGCTGCCAACAGCAAGCCGCTGGATATCTCCATCACCGCAGTCGATAGCCCCTTCTACCGTGGTCCTCGCTCCGACGGCACCACCCCCAGCGCCCCGGCCGATGCAGGCTGGGTGAACAGTGCAGTCGAAAAACTCTGGCAGCACCCGCTGGGAGGCGGGCATGCCGGCATTGCCGTCGCAGGTCAGCTCGCCATCACCATCGAACAGCGGGGCAACGAGGAAGCCGTTGTCGCCTATGATGCCGAGACAGGCGAGCCTCGCTGGGTTCATCAATACCCGGCTTCGTTCCAGCATTCCGAACCGATGGGTGGTAACGGTCCGCGAACCACACCTACCATCGTGGAGAGCCATGTCTACACCCTGGGTGCCCAGGGACACCTGCACTGTCTGGAACTTGCTACGGGCAAGGTGGTGTGGAAAGAGAACATCATCGAAGACGCCGGTGCCAAGAATCTCGAATGGGGCATGTCCGGCACACCGCTGGTGGTGGACGACCTGGTGATCGTCAACCCCGGCGTAAACGAGGCAAAAACCACGCAGCAGGCCGTAATCGCATACGACCGCAAGACCGGCAAGAAACGCTGGGCTGCCGGCAGTGATATGGCTGGGTATGCTTCGCCCATGCTGGCCAAACTGGCTGGCGTGGAGCAGATACTGCTTTTTGATGCAGCAGGCCTGAAGGGCCTGGACCTTAAAGACGGTAAGCAGTTGTGGCAATACCCGTGGAAGACGTCGTTCGAGATGAACTGTGCCCAGCCTATCGTCTGTGGCGAGGATCAGGTCTTTATCTCGTCGGAAGTAGCCAATGGTGGAGCGATGTTGCAAGTGCAGCGGCAGGCCGATGCGTGGACTGTGAAGCAGGTCTGGCACAGCCGATACTTCGGTATCAAGTTCAGCAATGTGGTGCTTCACCAGGGACATCTCTATGGCCTGGCCAATGGCTACCTTGCCTGTTTCGACGCCCGCACCGGTGATCGCAAATGGAAAGCCCGGCAGAACTACGGCAACGGCCAGGTTCTGCTCGCCGGCAACGTACTTGTCATCACTACGGAAGCTGGCGAGGTAGCTCTCGTTGCTGCGGATGCCGCAGCGTTCAAAGAGTTGAAGAAAGTCCCAGTCTTCACAGGCCGTACCTGGAATGTTCCCGCGATCGCCAAGGGTCGGCTCTACCTGCGGAATCATCAGGAGGTGGCGTGCGTGAAGTTATGGTAACTGCAGTAGCTGATCCTCCCCTTTCCAAGGGGGAGAGTCAGACCGGCCTTCGCAAGGAAAGAACCAGAGTTACACCAGTTTGCCGATCACCCCATCCAGAATCCTGAGTGTCGTCTGAATCTGCTCCGCGGTGATGCACAGTGGCGGGCAGAGGCGGATACCACTTTCACCGCAGCCCAGAATCAGCAGACCAGCTTCGAAGCACTTGTCTTCGATGGTGTTGCGAAGCTGCAGATTATGCTGGCCATCCTTCATGACATCGACAGCCACCATCAGGCCCAGGCCGCGAACGTTGGCAAGCGTCTTCGGATACTTGCTGACCAGTTGCCGCAAGCCAGCACGCAACTCTTCACCGCGTGCATTGGTATTAGCCAGATATTCACGCTGCAGCAGATCAATCGTCGTCAGAGCAGCCCGGCAGGCCACCGGGTTGCCGCCAAAGGTGCTGGCGTGGCTGCCGCTGGGCCAGGTCATTACCGAGGTCCTGGCGACGATTGCTCCCAGAGGAAGACCACTGGCGATACCTTTGGCCAGGCAGGTGATATCCGCCTCCACCCCGACATGTTCGAGGGCGAACATCTTCCCGGTGCGGCCCATGCCACACTGGATCTCGTCGGCGACGAGTAGAATGCCGTGCTGATCGCAGAGTTTACGAAGGGCATGCAGGAAGGGCGCAGGGGCGGGATAGTAGCCCCCCTCGCCCTGCACCGGTTCGACGAAGATGGCCGCCACCTCATCGGGTGAAGCCGTTCGTTTGAAGATCGTCTGCTCGATGTTCTTCACGCAAGCACAGTCGTCGGGTCTGGTACAACTGGTACAGCCCCGCGGAAAATTGGCATGATGAATGTGTGGCACCAGCGGACCAAACCGTTTGCGATGCACCAGTTTCGAGGCTGAGAGTGACATCGCTCCGTAGGTGCGGCCGTGGAACGCCCCAAAGAAAGCGATGATATTGGGTCGACCGGTGTGATGCCGGGCAAGCTTCATCGCCGCTTCGATAGCTTCCGTGCCGCTATTGGTAAAGAATATCTTCTTGGGGGATGGGCCAGGGGCCAGGGAAGCCAGCTTCTCAGCCAGCAGCAATTGCGGCTCATAGTAGAAGTCGGTGCCCGACATGTGTATGAGCGTGTTCGACTGCTCCTGTATCGCCTTCACTACTTCGGGATGACAATGACCGGTCGAAGTGACCGCAATGCCTGCGGTACAATCGAGGTAAAGGTTGCCATCGATATCTTCAATCACACAGCCGGAGCCGCGTGCCGCCACCAGTGGATAGCCACGGGTATAGGAAGGCGACACTACCATGCTATCCCGTTCTAGGAATGCCTTCGCTTTCGGCCCGGGTGGTGGAACTTTCAGCGATGGGACCGTCTGCGAATCGTAGTGCCACATGAGAGATGCCCCGGGAGAGGAGAGAACTGCAAGGTATCAGACGTGGTGCGATTCAGAACATCAGGTTTTCTTCATCTGAAGAGTAACCCGGGTGATTCCAGCTACTCCTGGCTTTCTCACCAGTCGGCACCTGGCACCAAGCACCTGTGAACGCAGCCAGCCTTGAGCATCCGGAGTTACTGCAACATAGCGCTTACCTTGTCGTTTAAGCAAAGTGAACTCCAGCGTATCCCGGCTGTCCACGAGCCAGTACTCTGACACACCAGCTTCACAGAACTTCTTGCGAAGGATGTCGGCATCTTTCGTGAAACTGGTGGGGCTGATGATTTCTACCACGATGTCCGGACTGCCTTCAATTTCCAGGCTGTCATCGCCATCCTCGACACTCGCTCGCCCTTTGGTCAGACTCTCGTCTGTGACAAAGATGACATCCGGTTCCACTGACAAGTCAGCATTTTGATTGATAAACCGCATGCTGTCGACGCAGACGATGCCGGAAACATGCTCTCTGGACCAGTTGCTCAGGCTTGCAGCAATCTCAGCCTTGATCGTTGAATGGAGTAATCGTTCCATGCTCTGATCCACCATGACGTTACCATCGAAATACAAAATCTTGGCATCGTCTGGGAACTCATCGAGATGGGTCCAGCGCCGGAAGCTGGCCAGGTCAGTCACCCAGACCGGCACCGTAATAGTTTCACGTTCTCGGGCTATCATGACCGCCATGGCATGTCCTTACATCATTGCATGCAACTTTTGCCTGGTCTGCTGCGAGGCAAACTCATTATATCACAAGCTAACACTTCCGCAGCACCGTCAGAATCTCCCGCTGCGTGACGTGCCAGGTGCAGAGTTCAAATCCCAGGCCGCGTTGCACTTCAGTGAGCAATTCCATCCAGGCAGTAGGCGTCCAGACGTGTTGCCGGGTACGCTGGGTGTGTTGCACCACCAGTTCGATGCGCTGCGCTGCATCGTCTCCGGCACCATCTTCAATAAACGGCAGCCACTGTTCGAAATGATCAGTCGCCGGGCCATGCACATAATCCGCTGCGATCTGTCCCAGGGTGGTGACTGGACGGTGTCTGTCCATGGTTTGTCGCATGTCGCTGATGCTGAGGAACGCGATGCCGCCCGGCTTCAAGACCCGCCGCATCGCATGAAACGCCGCCAGCACATTGCTTGTGTACTCAATCACCTTGCAGGCCACTACAAAATCGAGACTGCCCACTTCAATCGACTGAAGTGTTTCGATATCGCAAATGCCATCGAGCGGCACCAGCCATTCCGCCTGATGCGGATAGAGTGCACCCAGTTCCGGTTCATCCAGGCGGTCGTAGTAACGCACTTCGGCATGGGGCACCGGCACCGGACGGGCGAGTGCACCGATCTCGATGCCATGACCTGAGAGGTACTTGCGTGCCAGTGTCGCTCGCGCGGAGCGGCACTTTTTCACCTTGGAGTTCAGGGGCAGAATCGACCGCATACTGGTCTCCTTACCAAGTGTCGCACCCATCCATGGGTACAGCGTGTTAACCGACATCCGCCTTCAGGCCCTGGGCCATCTTCACTTCTTCTGCATGGTTCACCGTCCAGGCGATCTTGTGAGTGACCGCCTCGGTGAGCGCCGCTGCAGAGGGGTGGCCGTTGCCACTCTTCTTCACTCCGCCAAATGGTAAATGGACTTCCGCGCCGATGCAAGGCAGGTTTACATAGCCCATGCCAAATTCGCATTCCTCGCGGAAGTAACGCATCCGACGAAAACTCTCGGTGATCACCGCCATCGACAGGCCGTATTCGACATCGTTGTAGATCCGCACGGCATCAGCATCGTCCTTGAACGGCACCAGGGCGACATGCGGACCAAACACTTCCTCCCGCACCGTCCGCTTACCGGGAATGTGTTCCTGGCGATAGACAAAGGGCGACAGGAAGCATCCCTGGCCCAGGTCGCCCGATGTCATGCGACCGCCATCAACCAGCACAGTAGCCTTTTCCTGCCTGGCAAGATCGTTGTAACTGAGGATCTTATTGACTGCTGCTTCATTGATGACAGGGCCAGTAAAGTTGGCCTGATCGAGGGGGTGACCGATATTGAGCCGTTTCACTGCTGACACATACTTGTCAACGAACTGGCCGAAGAGCTTCTCGTGAATGAGCATGCGTCCAGCTGAGACACAGCGCTGCCCGCTGGTCTTGAACCCTGCCAGCAGACAGCACGTCACAGCCAGATCGAGCCGGGCATCCTCGCACACGATCACAGCAGACTTCGAGCCCATTTCGCTGGCAACGATGCGATCGTAATAGTCCGCCGAGATTTGCTGAATCTTGTGGCCCACTTCATAGCTGCCGGTAAACAGGACAATGTTGACTTCCTTGTTGCGAACCAGTGCTTCGCCGGCCACACCATCGCCATGCACCAGGTTGACAACGCCGGGCGGAAAGCCTGCTTCGAGGAAGAGTTCCACCAGTCGCTGACCAATAGCCGGAGTATCCTCACTGGGCTTGAACACCACCGTGTTGCCTTCGAGCAGCGAGGGTCCGAGCATCCACAAAGGCACGGCAAAGGGGAAGTTCCATGGGGTGATGACGGCGGCCACACCCCATGGCTTCCGCCGCATGAACGCATCTTTCTCCGGTATCTCGCTGGCAATCACATCGCCGTTGGGCATGCGGCCTGAGCCGAAGACATACTGCACCATGTGCAGGCCTTCGATCACTTCCGCCCGGCACTCGTTGAATATCTTCCCGCACTCCCATGCCATCAGCCGGGCCAGGTTGTCAGTCTCACGCTTGATGATCTGTGCGAGGTTATCGAAGAGTTCCGCACGAATCACCCTGCTCTGCCGTCGCCACTGCGGGTACGCGGCACGTGCTGCTGCTACGGCCTGGTTTGCTTCCGCAGCGGTCGCCGTGGGGAACTTGCCCACGATGACTCGCTTATCCGCCGGGCTGGCACTCTGGAAGGCATTGCCGCCATCGTGCATTTTGCCGTTAATGAGATGATGACCGACGATGGTAGCCGGGGCTGCGAATGAACTCATGGAAACACCGGGAGAGAATGCGATGTGACAGGGAGATTCTATGGGTCTTACTGCATCAATGAAAGACAGAGTCGGCAAAGCGTGGGCCAGTCTACCGCTTCCGCTGACGTCGCTGTGCTTCGGCCCGTGCACTTGCTACCGCATTTTCCAGGAAGCGAATCATCTCATCGGGCTTCATTGCCAGCAGGGTCTCCGCAGGAATGAGTTCGCCAATATAGCAGCTCATCGCTGCAGGATTCGCTCGACACCACAAGGGTGACCAGCGAGGCAACTTATACTTCGGCGGCCAGGCATGATAATTCCCGGCGATGCCAACTGGCAGCACCGGCACCTTGGCTCGGCGAATCAAGAGGACAATACCTTTCAAGAATGGCAGCATGTTGCCATCGCGGCTGCGAGTTCCTTCGGGAAAGACGAGCACGCCTTCGCCATCTTCCAGTCGCTTGAGCGTGGTCTTAATGCCATCCAGCCCCACACCCTCGAGGTCAACCGCGAAGCCACCCTGTCGGGTAATCATGGCCGCCAGCAAGGGGTTGTCAAACAGTGTCTTACGCGCCATGTAGGAGACAGGACGCGACAGCGTGACCCCTGCCATCGGCGGGTCCCACAGACTTTCGTGATTACAAACGATCAGGAACGGACCATCCTTCGGCACTCGATGCATGCCGAAGCGTCGAAATGAATTGCCGAAGAAGAAGAGGAACCCGAAGAAGTAAAAGGCGAGCCAGTGCCAGATCCGGCGTGACCACGATAGTGGCTTGGAGATGCGGCCTGACGGATTCGTCATTTCGCCTGCCCTCGGCAGTTCTCAACATGCTGCAGCAGGCGTTCCACTACCTCTGCCTTGCTGAGGTGGGTGCTGTCAATCATCACAGCTCGATTCGGGACACACAGCGGAGCGAACTCACGTTCCTTGTCGCGGGTGTCCCG
This sequence comes from Gemmatales bacterium, assembly GCA_046350055.1. GTDB lineage: Bacteria > Planctomycetota > Planctomycetia > Gemmatales > HRBIN36 > JAEUIE01. The sequence continues at coordinate 4,921,166 of JAXMBC010000001.1, forward strand.
TTCATTCAGCTCCACCACCAGTTGCTGCACCGTCTTGCTGTGGTCCTCGCGATGATGCAAGTCACGAAGCCGGCGCTCAGCCCGGATTGTCACATCCGCATCGATATAAAACTTGCAGCAGGCGTCCGGGAATACATACGAGCCCTGATCTCGCCCTTCCGCCACAAAACTCCTGCCTTCATTGAGATACATGGCGGCCCGTTGGCGAATAAACTCCGTAATATGCTCGCGCACTTCCCGCACTTCTGCCCACATGCTGCTGAGGTGGGACATCAGGTTGCCATCGATCTCTTCAGTGACATCTGTGCCATTGAGGTACACATGTTCCTCGTCCGCATCGATATTCCACCGCGGCAATTGAGCGATGAGTGCTGCCTGATGCGAGAGATCATCGTATTGATTGCGATGCGCAGCCAGGGCCAACGCCCGGTACATGGCACCCGTGCGAAGCAGGGCAAAGCCCAACCGATGGGCAAGTTCCCGAGCCGCACTCGTCTTTCCCGAAGCACTGGTACCGTCAATGGTGATGATCATGGTTGATATTTTAGAAGCTGGGAGCTAGAAGCTAGAAGCAAGAAGGGTAGTTTGTTTGCTGAACTGAGAGGAAACTGACAATTCTCGAATCATCGATCCTTCTAACTCCTGTCTTCTGGCTCCTGTCTCCTGACTTCTTGAAGATGTTCACTAGCCACTTCCCAGCCCTCACGTATTGCTACTATGCCAAGTCTTTCTTCACCTCTTCGAGGAGTTTGTCATGTGTAGTCGTGCGATACTTTGTTGCGCTGTGGTAGTGGCATGGGCTGGCGTCAGTTCTTCTCAACAGCCACCTTCAGCCAGTCCGGAACACGCCCTGCTCAAGAAGTATGCCGGAAACTGGGACTGTACCATGAAGATGATGGGCCAGGAAATGAAGTGTTCCCACAGCGTGGAAATGGTGGGAGACTTCTGGGCGGTCGGTAAGTTCAATGGTGACTTTGGCGGCATGAAGTTCGAAGGCCGCGATACCAATGGCTACGATGCCAAGACAAAGAAGTACGTCGGCACCTGGATTGACAGCATGTCACCTCATGCCATGCACCTCACCGGCACTTTCGATGCTGCCACCAAAACCATGACCCTCGAAGGAAAAGGCATGAACATGGAAAACAAGGAAACCAACTACAAGGAAGTCATCGTCTGGAAGGGTGACGATGAGTACACCATGACCATGCACGAACAGAAGGACGGCAAGTGGGAAGTGGGCTTCAGCATCGACTACAAACGGAAGAAGTAGAAAAGAGGAGCTAGAAGCTAGAAGCAAGTAGCCAGGAGAATCCGGTCGATAATCATCAAGCCCGTGATGCACTATCACGGGCTTTCTTGCTGTCGTGTTCTTCTAGCTTCTGACTCCTGGCTTCTAACCATATCAATCAATCCCCCGTACCTTCGCTCTCGTTTGCCAAAGGAACGGATGGCCTGGAACAGTTCATCGCGGTCGAAGTCGGGCCAGAGGGTGGGTGTAACGTAGATTTCAGAATAGGAGATCTGCCACAGGAGGAAGTTGCTGATGCGCATTTCGCCTGCGGTACGAACCAGGAGATCAGGCTCAGGCTGGCCCCGGGTATACAGTGCGTTGCTGAAAGCTGTTTCATCGATGGCCGCAGCATCAAGCCGTCCAGCTTTCACTTCCCGGGCCAGATGCTGCACCGCATCCAGGATCTCCACCCGGCTGCCATAGTTGATGGCCAGGCATAGCGTCATGCCCTGGTTCTTCTCGCTCAGTCGCACGTTGGTGTCGATCTCTGCCAGCACATCAGCAGGCAGAGGCTCTCGCCTGCCTATCGTGGTAAAGCGGATATCCTGTTCCAGAATCTCCTCACGTTCACCGATGAGGAACTCCTTGAGCAACGCCATCAGGAATTCTATCTCCGCCTGGGGTCGCTTCCAGTTTTCGGAACTGAGGCAATACAGCGTCAGTTGCTCCAGTCCCAGTCGGCAACACTCTTCCACCACCACCCGCACGCTGCCTGCCCCCTGGCGATGGCCGGCGGTACGCTGTTCATCCCGCTGGCCTGCCCAGCGTCCGTTGCCATCCATAATGATGGCTACGTGCCGGGGCAGTTTGTCAGGGTGCAGCCCGAAGCTGCGAAGTTCATCAGGAGAATAACGGGGTTTGCTAGGCATCGGCTCAGCACATGATGGTTTGATCGCGATCCGGACCGACGGAGACCATCGAGACAGGCAGCCCGACCGCCCCGCTGATCGCATCCACATAACGACGGGCAGCAGGTGGCAAATCGCTGAGCTTCCTGATCTTGCTGATGTCTTCAGTCCACCCGGGGATCGTGGTGTAGATAGGCTTACAACGAGCCAGTACCAGAGCATCGCTGGGGAAACGATCGAGCCGCTGGCCATCCACTTCGTACGCTGTACAAACCTTGACTTCATCCAGTCCGCTCAGCACATCCAGCAGCATCAGCGAGAGAGAATCGGCATCGCTGAGCGCTGCAGTGTATCGCACAGCAACCGCATCAAACCAGCCACAGCGACGAGGACGCCCCGTCACCGTGCCATACTCCCTGCCGACCTTGCGAATCTGCTCACCGATGGCATCGGTCAGCTCTGTCGGGAAGGGGCCACCACCCACGCGGGTGGTGTAGGCTTTCACCACTCCGATAACATTGGTCAGATGACGGGCCGGCACACCAGCACTCCCAATGCCTGCCGCGGTGCTGCTGGAACTCGTAACGTAGGGGAATGTCCCATGGTCGAGATCGAGCAGACTGCCTTGGGCTGCTTCAAACAGGATCGTATCCTTGGTCGCGATGGCAATGTGCAGCAGATCGGTGGTGTCGCAGATATAGGGCTTCAGTTTCTGCCCATGCAGGATGTATTCGTCAGCCAACTGGTTGGCATCAAACTGGGCACTGGACCCCAGTGCAGCCAGGATTTTGTTCTTCACCGGAACAATGCGGCTGAGGCGTTCGCGAAGCCAGTCAGGCTGGAGCAGTTCGCCGAGACGGATCGCATACGTGCGGCCAGCCTTGTCGGCATAACACGGCCCAATGCCACGCCCCGTGGTACCAATGGGCTTGGCAGCCAGCCCCTCGTGGGCTGCTTCTTCAGCCATGTGATAGGGGAAGATGACGTGAGCCCGGTCGCTCAACTTGAGGTTCTGACCGGAGACTGCAACACCCGCTTTATGCAGGCTCTCCACTTCTTCCATGAACCGGGGGGGATAGACAACGACACCGTTGGCGATCACAGCAGTACGATCAGGTCGCAGCACGCCAGCAGGCAACAGGGATAGCTTGAAGACCTTGTCCCCATGGACAATGGTGTGGCCTGCATTGGCTCCACCATTGTAGCGAACGATGATGCGGTGCTTCTCGGCCAGGAGATCGACTATTTTCCCCTTAGCTTCATCGCCCCACTGAAGGCCTACCACGCAAACGACGGATGACATCAAGTAAGTCCTAAATGCTGAATCAAGTCCTGAGTCCTGAGTGCTGAGTCCTGAGAGAGACGACTCTTGCAATCATAGTGTGACTCCGCCAGCAAGCATTCTATGAGCTTGGGTCTGAATTGCCGAAGTCTTGTCCATGCTGGACTATGGACCAGGCACCTAAGAATTGACCGTTGCCTCCAGGACTAAAAATGCCTGTTGTATCGCCCTGCTGAGCGACTCCTTTGCGACTTCAGAGTCCCTATGCCTTGACCCTGACACTCAAGACGGGTATGGTCGATGGTAAGTTGGAATAGTGTTCCTGCAGGCAGGCGATTCACACTGTACCGGTTATACGGGTCAGGACAACGGGAGTGAGCATCATGAAGCGATTCTGGGCATTAATGGCTCTGCTAGGCACAACTGCGACGCTGGCCCTGGCCCAGGAACCTCCCGCCAAGTCTGGCAATACACCTCCCATCGGTGTCGGTTTCAATGAACGGGTCGTGGAGAAACTGGCCAGCCCCGAAGATCGCGAAGCCAACATCTGGATGCTCGATTTCCACTTCAAGGATCCTCGTATCCTGAAGACCACAGTCCCCGGCAAGGGTGAACAGATTACCTGGTACCTCTGGTATCAGCTGAGCAATGCCACCGGTGAACCACGCCAGTTCAATCCTCGTTTCGTCTGGCTCAGCCACGATGAAAACACCGTCCATCACGATCAGGTCCTGCATACCGTGCAGAAGGAAGTCCAGAAAAAGGAAGACGAGCAGAACATCCTCGACATCAAGAATTCCTGGACCATCACCAAGGAACCGATCCCCATCAGCAAGGAGTTCGATGCCAATGGCAACCGCATCGCCTTCCCGCTGCGGATCACGGGTGTAGCCACCTGGAATGACATCAACCCCAAGTCGACTCAGTTCAGCATCCTGGTCTTCGGCTTATCCAATGGCTTCACCAAGGTGGATGGCCCCGATGGCAAGGAAATCGTCCGCGTCAAGACGCTGCAGCTCAACTTCAAGCGTGTGGGCGACGACGACAACTTGAAAGGCGAGCAGGTCAAGTTCATGGGATACAAGTGGATCTACGCCACGACTCCCGAACCCCTGCCCGCCCTGGACCAGAAGAAATAATCGAACTACCATCAAACGAACAACCCCCGGCAAAGCACCGGGGGTTGTTGCTTGTATCGAGCTGAATTACTGACCCATCGGAGCCATGGGAACTGGAGCGGAAGGCACCGTGTTCATGGGTTGAGGAGCAACGGGAGCCGCGCTGGGCTGAACGTTGCGGGTGGGGTAGCGATACTGATCCGGGTTCGCTTCCGCCATCGCCTTCTGCATCGAAGCCAGCTCATTGGTGTGCTTGTACAGCGGAGCAGGCTGGATGTAATCGGGTTTGTCTTTCAGATAATCGGGAGAAGGCAGGGTCATGCCGCCTACCCAGGTCTGGCAGCCGATGCCACTTAACAGGCAACCGACGAAGCTCAGGGTCACCACTGTTCGTCGCATACTCATCCCTGATTCCCCCACAATGGCACTCATGGGCTTGCCCCCCAAGGCTCGCCGCTGAGCATCTACTCCAGTTCTCTATCGGCTGGGGCTTTGGGATGCCTTCAACGAATTTAGCGAATCTCCCCAGGAGACGGGGTGTATTGCCCGCGATCTTTGCTATGATGTGGCGACCGGGTAAGATAGGAAACTCTGTATGAAGGCGGGGACGTGGATGGAGCAGCTCAGGAAGTGGCTACCCCAGACCCAGGCGGCACGGCTTAGTCAGCCCAAAACTCATCAATTGATTTACCATTGGAACACCGAGGGCAAGAAGCCTCTGCCTCGGCGCCGGGTGGCACCGAAACGGCCTCTACCCGCACCGACCATGCTCGGCCTTTCGCCGGTGCCGTTTGATTTCACCGCCCACATGCGGGCCCTGTGCCAGGACATCATCAATCGCACGCCTCACCTTGCCCATATTGATCTGAGTCGGGTGCTGCTCACCGTCACCCGGGCCCGCACTCGCCGTCCCTACGGTTTGCAGGCCAAGGTGACTCCGCTTCGCTTCAAGCACGGCAAACTCACCCAGAAACGGCGTGGCTGGATGTACCAGGTGCAGCAGTATTACGTCAACAACGTGGAGATGCTCTACCTGCTGTCGTTCTGTCTGCCCCGCTTCATGGACCTGACGTTCGGTGAGAAGATGGTGACCATCGTTCATGAGCTCTTCCACATGGGGCCTGAGTTCGATGGCGACCTCCGCCGCCATGCCGGACGGTATTATCAGCATTCCCACAGCAAGAAGAAGTACGACCAGTTGATGCAGCAGTATGTGGAAGCCTACTGGAACACCGAACCTGACCCGAGCCTTTCCCACTTCCTGAACTACGGTTTCGAAGAACTCCACGAACGCCACGGTGGCATCCTCGGTATCATGGTCCCGGTACCAAAGCTGGTGCCTTTGCTGGGTTAATTTAAGTTGAAAGGACTAACTATGGCAAAGTGTGAAATCAACTACCGTCTGGCGGAATCGGAGAGCATACCCGCGGTGTGCGCTCAATGCGGTGAACCAGCAACAACGCAGCGCCGGCGAGAGTTTACCTGGTACCCGTCCTGGATAGTAGTCCTTATTATTTTTGGGCTGTTCCCCTTCCTCATCGCTGCGTTGGTCAGTACCAAGCGCATGAAGCTCAGGGTTCCGTTTTGCGAGCAACATCGTCGCCACTTCAGTATGCGGAGTATGACAGTGGGCTTGGGCCTACTGGGGCTCATCGTCCTGCTTATCCTGATCATCGTGGTGATACCGGATGGTAGCGAACTGAAAACCATCGCCGGTGCAACGCTCGGCATTCTGTTTATCGCCTGGTTCGTGGCCATCGCCTGGCAAGGCCAAACCGTTATCCGCGCCACCGAGATCACCGCCCGTGACATGATACTCGTTAATGTGCACGAGTCCTACGCGAAGGAGATCAGGCAGATGCAGCAGGTAGCATAAGTGGAAACAGTCGATATGACCGGCCTCTTGCAACGCTTTCACACAAAAGTGATTCGCCATGAAGATCCTCATCGACGGCTACAACTTGCTCTTCAGCCTTGGCATGGTGCCCAGCACCGTGCGTGAAGGCGATCTGCAACGAGCCAGACAATCGCTGTTGCAGATGCTCGTCGATGGTCTGGGCGATAAACGTAAAAACTGCACCGTCGTCTTCGATGCCACCAAAGCACCGTCACGCGCCCCCGGCGACATGTTCTACCATGGCATCGATGTCCGCTTCACCAAACGGCGCGAAGAGGCGGATGATATGATTGCCTACCTCATCACTCAGTGCACCACGCCCAAGCTGCTCACCGTCATCTCGTCGGATCATCGTCTAGTCGAAGCCACCACACGCAAACGCGCCACGGTGGTGAAAGCCGATGACTTCCTCGATTGGCTGGAGAGACAGAAACCCGGCTACACGCCCCCCAGCACCCAGCCGACCGTCAGTGCAGAAGAACGGAAAAAGTGGCTCGACACCTTCGCCGGTATTGATCAGGAACTCGCCAACGCCCAAGCCTTTCCAGAAGAGAACTGGACGAAGGGAATGCAAATTGACGAGAATGACCTGGAAGATGTACGCAAACGGCACAGGATGAAACCCAAGTAGATGCCACGTCTACTTGATTGCATAACACCAGATCTTCGCCTGATCCCGCAGGTACAGCCTGCCATTGCTGATCACCGGATACACCCATGTGGGCTGCCCACTTAACTCCGGTAGCTTGAATCGGCTGACTTCCTGATAGCCCGTCGGCACCGCTTTCACCAGGCCCATGATGCCATTCTCGCTGAGCACATACAGCATGCCATCGGCATAGGTCACCGACCCTTTGCCCACGCTGCGGTCCTTCCACTTAATCTTACCGGTGGCCCATTCCATACACACCAGGATGCTGCTGTCGAACCCATACACATGGTCGTCCACCAGCACATAGCCACCGTGATGGCTCTTGAAGTTCTTGTGGAAATACTCCTCCTTAGCGGTGCCGTCGGGCTTGAGATCGAGCAGAGCACAACCAGTTCCGTAGTCGGAACTGAATAGAATCTTGCCATTGGCATAGACAGGCGAGGAACAGTTGGCGGTGCCGTTGGCCATCTGGTCGTAACGCCAGAGGAATTTGCCATCAGCTGCATTCACGCCAATGCCCCCTTTGCTGGTAAAGGTGACGATCTGCTGCTGTCCTCCGACAGTAATTGCCTGAGGCGATGCATACCCTGCTTGCTCCGCCCCGGTCTGGTTCGGGTCGCGGGCTCGCCAGAGGGTGCGACCACTGGTTTTGTCCAGCGCCACCAGGGTGCCACCTGTTCCACCAGGAGTAACGATCAGCTTGTCGTTGAGCACCAGGGGAGATTCGCTGATGCCCCAACCGATGTTCTCGCCACCAAACTCCTCCAGAATGTTCAGCTTCCAGCGCTCGCTTCCCTCGGCCTGGGTCAGGCAGTGGAGTTCGCCGTTGGCCCCCAGAGCGTAGAGGACTTCACCATCCAGCGTGGGCGTACAGCGTGGGCCATTGCCAAAGCTGTTCATGAACTCTTTGCCGATCTTCTGCTTCCAGAGCTGCTTGCCCTCGGCCAGCGAATAACAGAAGACATACTGACCATCCTTGAGCTGCCCCATCGTGAAGAGTCTGTCTTTGCTGATGGACATGCCCGCGAGTGCTTCGCCAGCGTCAGAGATAGTCCACAACAAAGTAGGCCCTGCTTCAGGCCATCGTGCCAGCAGTCCCTTCTCGACTGATTTACCATCCCGTGCAGGCCCCCGGAAGCTGGGCCACTCCTCTGCCTGTAGAACCGCACCAGCGAAAATGACGCTAGACAGCCAGATGAGGATCGCCTGATAACGGACCATGTGCCACCTGCCTTGGTGATGTGGAAACCATCTCCTATATGATAGGGAGGTGCATTGCTCTCATTATGGAGTCGATCGTGAGAACCTGTCTTGCTGTATCGATGTTGTTCGTATGTGTCGCTGGATCGATTGCCCAGGAACAATATCAGTGGCCTCAGTGGCAAGGCCCTACACGCGATTCCATCTGCCCGGAGAAAGGCTTGCTGACAAAGTGGCCGGCCGACGGTCCGAAACTGCTGTATCAGCAGAAGGGCTTCGGCGATGGTTATAGCACCCCAGTCATTCAAAACGGCATCATCTACGGCATGAGCTGGCGGGGCGAAAAAGGGTCCATGGTCGATGGCATCTGGGCCTTCGACGAAGCCAGCAAGAAGGAACTCTGGTTCACCCCCATCGGCAAGGCTGATGAGAAAGTCAGTTATAACCACGGCCCCCGCTCCTCACCGACGATCGCCGGCGACAAGATCTATGGCCTGACCGCTGGCGGTGACCTGGGTTGCCTGGAACTCAGCACCGGGAAGGTGCTCTGGAAGTCAAGCTTCAAGACGCAGCTCGAAGGCAAGATGATGTCGATCTGGGGCTACAGCGAATCCGTACTCGTGGACGGTGACAAGGTCATTGCCACTCCCGGTGGTGATCAGAATAGCATCGTGGCATTCAACAAGGATACCGGTTCCATCCTCTGGCGTTCCGCCATCAAGAATGGCGGCGGTGCAGGCTATGCCAGCCCCGTCATCATGACCGTCGCCGGGCAGAAGATGTATGTCTGCTGGCTGAAGAATTGTGTCGTGGCTGTCGGGGCTAATACTGGTACCGAGATCTGGCGAAATAGCAAGGTCGCTGGCCAGGTGGCCAACATCCCCACACCTATTGTGATGGGAGACAAGATCTACTGCACAACAGGGTATACCGGCAGCAATGGCGGCAGCGTCTTGCTTCAAGTAAGCAAGACAGGCAACAACCAGTTTACCGCCAGGGAAGTCTGGTACCTGGATGCCCGTAGCTTCATGAACCACCACGGCGGCGTTGTTCTGGTGGACGGCCATCTCTATGGTGGCCACGGCCAGAATGATGGCCAGATCACTTGCGTGGATGTCGCCAGTGGCAAGATCAAGTACAAGCAGCGAGGTGTGGGCCAAAAGTCCGCTGCTATTGGCTATGCCGATGGCCATCTTTACTACCGCTACGAGGACAGTGTGATGGCCCTTGTGAAAGCCAATCCCGACAAGGTCGAAGTGGTCAGTAAGTTCAAACTACCTTATGAGAGCGGCAAACCCAGCTGGCCTCACCCGGTCATCTGCAACGGCAAACTCTACATCCGCGATATGGATGTGCTAATGGTCTTTGATGTGAAGGGCAATTAAACGCGATTGAGAGAGAGAGCCGCGCACGAAGTGCGCGGCTCTGATCACCATCCTACTGCAACTATGCACCTGCAGGGTCCTGGCCATTCACCCAGGCCCCGCCTAGCTTCTGGTACTCCTTCGGCACCAGCAGGCTGCCCTTCGGATCGCCCTGGTAGCCTTGAATCTCGTTAGGCTTGCCACGGGCTTTGCTCCGCTTTTCCCAGTTGCTGGCCCAACTACCGTTGCCTTCCACTGCCTTGCGCAGTTCCTTGTTCCAGAACATCACCTGGCCGTGGCGATAGCTCTGCACGCCGAGGTTTACCGTCGTGAATGCTGCAGCACCCAGTTCGGCATTGCTCATCGTCTCCGGTTTGCGAGACTTACAGCACTCGAGGAAGTCTTCCCAGAGGGCGTAGGTATCGGTGTTGTAGCTGTACTTCCCGAGCTTGCTGTCATCGACCAGCGGGCTGGCGACAAACTCGCCCTTCTCGTCAGTCTTGCCCCGGGCTGGTGCAGGTCCACCCTTGCCCAGCTTCTGGGGAATGATCTCGTAGCCCATCCGTTTCTCAGCATTGCGGGCAAACTTGAGTGTGCCAAGATGGCCACGGATCACTTCCTCGATGGCGTAGTCGTTGATCATCGTCGCAGTGATGACAAGCTGGCAGCCTTCGTCATAGTCAGCCACAACGGTAGCGACATCGGGAACATCGCGTTCATCGTACTCCAGGTAGATACCACCTGAACCGGTGACACGGGCGGGGTACCTCACACCCATCGCAGCAATCATATGCGTGGTCTGGTGCACGAAGAGATCGGTGAACATGCCGCCACCGAATGGCCAGTAGCAACGCCATTGTCCGTACACAGCACGGTCGAAAGGCTGCTGCTCGGGCTTGGGACCGATGGCCACACCATTCACATCGTACTTGTAGCCCAGGAACATATCCCAATCGATGGTCTTGGGGTTCATGTCCTTCGTCAGCTTGTAATAGCGCCACTGGCCTTCGTTGGAATTGCGATAATAGCTGGTCTGCCCCTGGGCTACGTGGCCGATGTTGCCCTTGCGAATGTACTCATTGGCCATGCGCCAGATGGGGTTGGCCATCGACTGCACACCGACAGACATCACCCGGTTGTTTTTCTTCTGCGCATCGACGACGGCATGTGCTTCCTCAATGGTGCGCGTCATCGGCTTTTCGCAGTAGACATCCTTGCCGGCAGACATGGCATCAATCGACATCTTGGCGTGCCAGTGATCGGGACTGGCGATACAAGCGACATCCACTTCCTTGCTATCCAGTAACTGCTGATAGTTCTTGGTGACCATCTTCTTGTCGTCGGGATTGACCTTCAGTGCCTCAGCAGCAGGATAGAGGCCACGATTGATTTCCTTGTTGCCATCCCAGACATCGCAGACGCCTGCAACACGGACTGCTTTGCCTTCGCTGATCATCGTGTTGATGATCTTGATGTGCGATTCCATCATGCGACCGCCGGTACCGAGAAACGCGATACCTATCTTGTCGTTGGCTCCAAGAACTTTGCTGTAGGACTTGGCGGGCAGGGAAAGAACAGCAGCACTAGCCGCAGCTGTGCCGAGGAAACCGCGGCGATGAATGGAAGACATCGGAACCTCCGTGTGGAAGGAGAGTGGTGAAGATGGGGGACATTATGCCAGATGGGTAAGGAAATGCTACGGGCGATTGAGAAGATGCAGGTTTTTCTGTCACAGACTGGAACTTCATCGTTACTTGAGAATGAGGAAGTTACGCTCTTTTCCGGGCCTGCGGTTGACTTCAACCTGTTGTGATTTACGATGAGGTATCCCACCGAACAGGTAAAGAAGTCCGCTGCTGCCCACTCCCGCGGTCGTGTTTCCTGGAGTTTCACCCATGCAGCTACGCAGCACCATCAGTCGTGTGCGACTGAGTCTGGAATCGCTGGAAGAACGCTTGACGCCATCATGGTCGAGCACCCCACCTGCGACTCTCACCAGTTTGCCAGCGAGTTTCACCTCTATCACTCAGAACAGTGCAGGCGATGCTACAGGCAATGCGTCGATCGCTACCACCGAAATTGACTGGTATCGGTTCACCGCAACAGCCTCCGGCGCCGCTACGTTTCAGGCACTCACACCTGCCAGCAATCTGGATACCGTGATTGCTGTCTACAACTCCAGCCGGGCACGGGTTGGCTACAACGACGATATCAGCAACACCAATCGCGATAGCCGATTCACGGTAAACCTGACAGCCGGGCAGACCTACTATTTCGGCGTCACCAACTACACCGGCACTGCAGGCGGTTCCTACACCTGGAGCCTCGATGGCGCTGCAGCCAGCGGGGGCGGCACCGATGACAGCTACGAGAACAACGATACACGGGCGACTGCGTCGGTGCTGGGCTCTCTGACAGCCAGCCGCACCATCAACAATCTGGTAATGGCCGACGGCAACGACTGGTATCAGTTCACACTGCCCACAGCCGGAGCATCGGATGCCTCGGTTTCCATCAGCTTCCTGCACTCGCAGGGCGATCTCGACCTGGAACTCTACAACGCCGCCGGCACCCGCATCGGCAACTCCGACAGTGCCACGAACAGCGAGTTCATCTCACTCAGCGGCCTGGCCGCTGGCACTTACACGGTTCGTGTGCTGGGGTATAACGGCGCGAATAATCCCAACTACAGCATGGTGCTCACGCCCGGCACCGGCGGAACCAGCACAGGCAACTTCGATATTCAGCTGCGTATGACAGGGCTGACAGCCAGCCAGCAGGCGATCTTCCAGCAGGCTGTGGCACGCTGGCAGCAGATCATCATCGGCGACCTTCCCGCTGCCACTTACAACGGCGTGGCTGTGGACGATCTGCTGATCGATGCTTCCGCCAGCCCAATTGATGGTGCAGGCGGCATTCTCGGCCAGGCCGGTCCGGATCGCTTCCGTAGCGGATCGTCTCTGCCTTATCACGGGACCATGCAGTTCGACTCTGCTGATCTGGCATCACTCGAATCCAGCGGTGGACTCATCTACACAGTCATTCACGAAATCGGCCACATCCTGGGCATCGGCACCATCTGGACGAATAAAGGATTGCTGAGCGGGGCGGGCACCTCCAATCCACTCTTTACTGGCGCCCAGGCAACTGCAGCATACAACAGCATCTTCGGCACCAATGCCTCTGGTGTGCCTGTTGAAAACAGTGGTGGCTCCGGAACCCGGGACAGCCACTGGCGAGAAACAACGTTTGGCAACGAACTCATGACGGGCTACCTGAACAACGGTGCCAACCCCCTCAGTCGCATCACCGTCGGCTCCCTGGCTGACCTCGGCTATCAGGTCGATATGTCCAGGGCGGATTCCTACTCGCCACCAGGTGGTGCTCTGCGTTTCGGAGGCAGCGGGAGCAGCAGCGGCTCTGGCACAGCATTGCGACTGGCCGATCTGGATTGGCAGAATCTGACCAAACAGCATCCAGAGATCATCAGATCATCAAGCGTGAAATCGCTGCTGATCAACCTTGCTTCGCACACCACCACTACCACTTCGAAGCAGCAACAGCAAACCACCGATTCGCTGTTTACCAGCACCACGCCTGCAAAAACAGCCAGGACAACGAACATGACACTCACCAGCAAGGTGAGCACGTTCGATGCACTGAAAACTGTCAATCTGTGAGAGTGGAACCGCGAGGCTCCAGCTAAGCCTCAGACCACGCAAATCGACAAAGATATTCTTCTGTAGATCATGTGCAGGCGGGAGTTCCTCCCGCCTGTCCTGTTTATCCAGAGTGGCTTTCTTGTTGACATTGCCTCGGCAAAACCTACTCTTGGGCAAGGCTGATTCCCTGCGTTGACAGGGCCATGTCAGCTTTCACCAGGAGCACTACATGCCTGTCGCCCCACGTCGCACACTTCAGCAAACAACCAAACTTCTACTGGAATCTCTCGAGGAGCGACTCACTCCCGCCTGGGCCAGCGTGCCCATCGCGGTGCTGCCCACACTGCCAGCGACCTCCATGAGCCTGACCCAGAACGACCTGGGCGACGTCTCGATGGATGGTGATATCAGCAGCGATTCCGAAATCGACTGGTACTCCATTACTTCGCTCTCTACCGGAGCAGCAGTCTTCCAGGTCACCACGCCCAACAGTTCCCTCGATACCGTGATGGCCATCTACAAGAGTAACAAGGCGCGATTGCAGTTCAGTGACAACATCAGCCCCTCCAATACCGATAGCCGCTTCACCGTCAACCTGGTGAAGGATCAAACCTACTACCTCGGCATCACCAAGCTGAATGGCAGTCTGAATGGCAGTTACACACTGAAGATCGATGGAACCGGCAAGACCAAGCTGCCCGCCGATGATCGCTACGAGAACAATGATACCCAGGCTACTGCCTACAATGTCGGATCACTGACGTCGGAAAAGTCGTTCACCAACCTCGTCATGGCTGATGGTGAAGACTGGTTCCGCTTCACCCTTCCCACCGCTGGCTCGTCGACCAGTCTTGCTGCCATCTACTTTGATAATTCCCAGGGCGATCTCGACCTGGAACTTTACGATACGAATGGCAGCGTCATTCGCAGTTCCTCTTCCGCGGGCGATCAGGAAGAGTTTTCCCTGGAGGGGCTACCCGCAGGCAACTATTTTGTTCGCGTATTCGGCGAGACCAATCCTGCGTACAACATGGTGCTGTCTCCCAAACTGGCACAAGGCGCTCCAGGTTTCACGATTCAGCTTCGCATGGCAGGCCTCAGCGTCGCACAACAGTCCATCTTTTACCAGGCTGCCTTCCGTTGGTCTTCCATCATTACCAGCGATCTGCCCAATGCCCGCTACCAGGGCGTGAATGTTGACGATCTGCTTATTGAAGCCACAGCAGCCAACATCGATGGCCCGGGCGGAGTCCTGGGGCAGGCAGCCCCCGACCGCTTCCGTGGCAACGACCTGCCCTACCATGGCTTCATGGAGTTTGACAAGGCTGACCTTCTGCTGCTGCAGAATAGTGGACAATTACTCTCTGTCGTCCTGCATGAAATGGGACATGTGCTCGGCATAGGAACCATCTGGGACGATCTGGGACTCCTTTCCGGCCCAGGCACCGACAATCCCAGCTTTACCGGACCACAAGCCACAGCTGCCTACAACTCCATCTTCGGCACTAGTCTCACCGGTGTACCTGTTGAAAACACTGGTGGCACTGGCACCCGTGAAAGTCACTGGCGCGAGAGCATTCTGAAGAACGAACTGATGACGGGCTACCTGAACACCGGGTCGAACCCGCTCAGTCGCATTACGGTGGCATCCCTGGCTGACTTGGGCTACACGGTAAATATCAACAAGGCTGACAACTATAACCCACCTGCCAGTTCACTGCTGGCCGCGCCAGGTGGCAGCGACGCCAGTCTGGTGGGTGCTGCGATCCGGCTCGCTGATCTGGATGCTGGCTCTCCACTGGCAGCACAACCTGCCCGACCTGCCCTTGCCCCTGCTGCACTGACATCGAATGCCACACGAAGCATGCAGCCATCGCTACAGCAAACGCTGGCTGCGGATACACTCTTTTCCGTGAATGCCGGCAAGCCCGCCAAGCGGACCGCCAGTGTGCTGAATAGCAAGATCAGTACAAAGCTGTAGCCTGTGAATCAGGCTCCGACCCGTTGCCAGAAATTGCGCAGCACCGTCTCACTGGAAGACGGTGCATGTGCACGGGCATAAGTCACGACGGCATAGAGATCAGCCAGCTTGCGGATATCCTGGTGGGCATGTTTGACGGAATGGCCCAGGCGCTGGGCAAATTCCGTAGGTGTTTCATCCCGCTGCCTGCCCATGTGCTGTTCATGTGCCCAGGAATGCAGTGCCGCGAAGCTGTAGCGAATCATGTCTTCCATCGACCGGAAGTTGCCCGGGTTGTTCAACGGATTGCTGTACCAGGCAAACGGCCTGGGAGGCAACTCCGATTCCGGGTTGGGGATCTCCATCAAATCGTTATCCTCTTTCCGCTGCGGAATCCAGCTTCTGAACCACGCCAGAATATCGCGCCAGATCTGTTTGAGCCCCTCGAGCAACTGCTTGCCCCACTTCCAAAGGGCAAAGAGGACACCAGCGATCAGCAAGGCATAGCCCAGCCATTTGAGCCAGGCCCAGGATGCCGATGACTGCTGTTCCTCTGGTGGAGGTTCGCTCTGCTGCTGCTGCTGTTCCTGCTCACGTTGCGCTTGTTCGTTCTGCTGTTCCTGCTCCTGCTGGCGGTTCTTTCCATTGGGATTGCGCTGATCCTGTTTTTCCTGATTGCCGGAATTGCTGCCTTCTTCGTTCTTCTGATTGTCCCCCTTTTGCTGATTCTTTTGCGAATTGCCCCCGCTCTGCTTTCCACTCTGACTATCGCCCTTCTGATTGCTTTTGCCTGTTTCACCCTGTTTGGTATTGCCAGTCCCGCTGTTCTTGTCGCTCTGCCCCTGCTTGGAGGATTGCCCCTGCTGCTGCCCTGTCTTCCCTTTCATGTCAGGCTGGCCAGCCTGATTTCCCTTGCGATTGGGGGTAGATTCACTCTCATTCTTGTTCTGCTGTTTGTTGTTCGCAGCGTTCTGTTTGCTCTGGGGCCCACTCCCCTGCTTGTTGCTCTTCCCACCACTGGCCTCAAAGAAATGCGTGTCGTTGGCATCGCGGTCTTTGGAGGTGGCCCAGCCCAGCAGTTGCGACAGAGGATACTCCGCTTCGGGGCGAGGAAGCAAAATCGCACTCAGCACCATCAGTGCCAGGATCATGGCAGTGCCAATGCCCAGCCACATCGCTGTCATCGAGGCTGGCATGTGCAGCCGTCTGCCACGCAGGTAGCGACGCAGCCCCAGGAAACTCGTGGTCAGCAGCATCCCCAACCCGCAGCCCACATAGATGGTCAGCATCCAGAAGGCATAACGCCTGCCCTCGATATTCGTCGCAGGGATCATTGCCTGGCCAATTCCAAAAAGAGGCAAGGCCGCCAGAGAGAAGTAGACCACCATCAGTCCCGGCTTCTTCCTCTGCTGCTCTTCCGTGCGATCTGCCTGGTAGCTATCGAACCAGTGTGCTGATTTGCTGGGACGGCTTTCCTCCGTGCCTGCATCCGTTTCAGCAGCATCCAGCAGACCGCCTCCATCTTCCTCATCGTCATCGTCCCAGGTTGAATCCTGCGTGAGCTTGTGGGCACTCCACCAGATGATCGACATCAGACTGAACGGAATGAGCCAGCCAAAGCCACCGAGTGCGCTTTTGGGAATATCCACGAAGCGGATCATCGCCAGCCCCGCTGCGATGGCCAGCCCAATTCCATAAAGCCCGGCACGATCCGAAATATCTCCTCGCATGGAAATACGAGCGATAAGCACGGTCCCCACAATGAAGAAGAAGAGGATCCACTTCATCTGCCCCATGAACGCGCCTGAATAGGCAAGCTCCAGCAGAAAGTAACACAACGAGCAGAGCAAGCCCATGAGCAGGGCAGGCATCAGCCCGCCTACTACATAGTCTGCCAGCGTTTTATCGAGTCGTTTGGCCATGATGCCATTGTGAACTAGATGGGGCCAGAAATCCAGACTCATTCAAAGAGTCGCTTGATATTCATGGCAGGATGGTAGAGTATACATACTGGGTCGAATTCATGGAGCAGTCATGACTGTGAGATCAGTTGTTCAAGCCCTTACGTTAGCAAGCGTCCTGTTATTAAGTTCTCATGCCGCCGAACCCCCCGATGCCCGGAAACAAGTCGTCTCCGCGGGCGAAGCATCCCGCGATGCCACGCTGTCGACTGCTCGCATCAAGCTCGAAGAAGGCTTCAAGGCAGAGCTCTATGCAGCGGAGCCTCTTCTGGCGAACCCCGTCGCATTCTGCTTCGATAATACGGGCAGCATCTATGTCGTGGAGACTTACCGCATTCATGCCGGCGTCACCGACAACCGAAGCCATATGTACTGGCTCGATGATGACCTGGCCTGCAACACCGTGGCTGATCGCGATGCCAAGTACAGGAAGCACCTCAAGGACCAGTACAAGACCTACGAGAAGGAGGATGACCGCGTCCGCAAGCTGATCGACAGCACGGGCAAAGGCGGCAAGCCCGACAAGGCCTATGTCTTCTCCAACAACTACCGCAGCGGCGTGGATGGCATCGGAGCCGGTGTGCTTGCTCACCAGGGCAAAGTCTACTTCACCAACATCCCCAGCCTCTGGCAACTGGAAGGTGGAGTCCATGAAGCCACAACCAAGAAGGCCTTGTCAACCGGCTACGGTGTACACACCTCCTTCATCGGCCACGACCTCCATGGTCTGGCTGTCAGCCCGGTGGATGGCAAGCTTTACTTCAGCATCGGGGACCGCGGAGCCAATCTGACGACGAAGGAAGGCAGGAAGATCGAAGTGCCTCACTGCGGTGCGGTCTTTCGCTGCAACCCCGATGGCAGCGAACTGGAGCTCTTCGCCAAGGGGCTTCGCAACCCGCAGGAGCTGGCCTTCGACGACGCTGGCAACCTCTTCACTGGCGACAACAATTCCGATTCAGGCGATAGAGCACGCTTCGTTTACCTGCCCGAAGGGGCAGACTGCGGCTGGCACATCGGCTGGCAGTACATGGAGCAGCCTTACTCACGAGGGTGTTGGAATGCCGAGTACATGTGGCATCCGCCTCGTCCCGATCAGCCTGCCTTCATCGTTCCACCGATCACCAATATTGCTGACGGCCCCTCCGGCCTCGTCTACTACCCCGGCACCGGCTTGAGCGATCGTTACCAGAATCACTTCTTTATGGCCGACTTTCGTGGTTCGCCCACCAGCAGCGGCATCCGCAGCTTCGCCGTAAAGCCCAAGGGGGCGGGGTTCGAGCTGGTCGATAGCCACCAGTTCGCCTGGGGCGTGCTGGCCACCGATGTGGACTTCGGCCCCGACGGGGCGATGTACCTGCTCGACTGGGTCGAAGGCTGGGGAAAGACAGGCAAAGGGCGCATCCACCGCGTCTTCGATCCCAGGCACGATGGCAGCGCCATCGCGAAGGAAGTGAAGAGCCTGCTGGCCAGCGACTGGTCGAAGAAGAACGTAGATGTTCTCATCCAGCTACTGGGGCATGCCGACCGTCGCGTGCGGATGGAAGCACAAGCTACGCTGGTCAGGCATGAAGACATCACCACTGCGGTAGAGTCTTGCGTGAAGCTACTGAACAGTTCGGACAACCTTGCCGCCCGTCGCCATGCAATTTGGACCCTGGCCCAGATCTTTCAATCGAAGACTTCGACCATCGTCAAACTGGTTGAGCAGTCGTTTGATCGCATCCTTGAACAAGGACCGCCCGATCTCGCCTTGCAGGTCCTGCGCCTCGGCATGAATCGGATGCTCTTCAACCTGACTCCTGAACGCGCTGGCAAGCTCCTGCAGCATGAGGATGCCACTGTCCGCGCCCAAGCGGCACAGGTGATCGGCAAGCACGGACTGGTGGAACATCATGCTGCGATCCTGAAACTCATCGAGAATGCGGGCAACGATCCCTGGCTCCGCCATGCCGCCATTCAGGGACTTGTCGGCATCTATCGAGCAGATCCCAAGCTCGCCATGGAAGCTGCCCGTGCAGCTACTTCTGAAGCGGTGCAACTCGCCCAGGTCGTCGCCGCCCGCCGCATCGGTAACGATCAGCTTCTCAACTACCATCTGCTCAACAAGAACCTCACAGTTCGTTCGGAAGCCATCCGGGCTGCATATGATGAACCGGGCTTCCCCGTCTCCAAGGCTTCGCTTCATCACCTCACCATCAATAAAGCACTTCCCGATCAGGTGCAACTGCGGCTGCTGGCCAACTGGCTGCGGCATGGTGATGGCACTGCAGCCAAGGATATTGCCCTGTACTCCGCCAACTCCGAAATGCCCGAAAAACTGCGGGTCGAAGCAGCAAGAATGCTCGGTGCCTGGGCAGCGCCATCGGGCCGCGACTGGGTGATCGGCCTCTGGCGACCCATCTCCGCTCGCGATGAAACTCACGCTCGCCGGGCGCTCGTCCGTACTTTCCCCGAACTGCAGAAGGGCAGCCCTCGCGTGCTGGCTGAAGCCATTCGTTCCGTCGAGAAACTCAAGCTCACTGAATTTGCTGGCGATGTCCTCAAGCTGGCTGAGCAAACGACTCAACCCACTTCCGTACGTCTGGCAGCACTTCAGGCCGCTGCCTCCTTCAAAGCAGCAGGATTGGATACGCTCACTGTCCAACTGCTTCGTGACAAGAACGCCGAATTACGCAAAGCAGCACAAGGCACACTGGTCAAGCTCGATCCCGCCAAGGCCACCAGCATCCTCAGCGATGTCCTGCTGAATGGTGAAGCCCGGGAACGTCAGGCAGCCATCGGGTTGCTCGCTGGTATGAAATCAGCCGCTGCCGATGCTGCCCTCTCCACCTGGGTCAATCGCCTGGCCGCTGGCGAGGTACCCGGGGAACTTCAACTGGAACTCGTCGAAGCCATCAATCAGCGTAACAAATCGGACTGGAAGCCGAAGCTGAACGAAGGCTTGTCGCAACTCAAGAAGCAGGGCCCCTACCCTGAATATCGCCCAGCCCTGGTCGGCGGCGATGCCCAGGCCGGTCGCAAGGTCTTCTTCGAGAAGACCGCAGCCGCCTGCCTGCGTTGCCACAAGGTGGGCAGCGATGGTGGCGAGGTCGGCCCGGAACTCACCCATATTAGCAAGGACAAGAACCGCGAGTACCTGCTCGAAGCCATGGTCGATCCCAACAAAACCATCGCCAAGGGCTTTGAGCTCAGCATCATCCTGATGGCCGATGGCAAGATACATCAGGGAGTGGTCAAGAAGGAAAACGCGGATAGCGTCACCATTATCACACCCGAAGCCAAAACCATGGTGCTGAAGAAAGCCGACATCGAAGAACGCAAGACAGGCAAGTCCGCCATGCCTGAAGATACCATCAAGCATCTCACGCTGCGTGAGCTTCGCGATGTGATCGAATACCTCTCGACATTGAAGTAGGGCACGCTGTGCGTGCCTCACCAATGCATGTATTGGTGCAACTGTCATTCACAGGTTAGGTTGCAATGGAAGCTCACCACAGTGAGGCACGCACAGCGTGCCCTACCGAAGCACCCCAGGCAATCGTCCACTCCGCACATTGTCGTAGCAGGCCAGCATGCAGAAGCGGCGGATGGAGGCGGGGAAGCCGACAGCGGTGAAGTGCGGATGGCCACTCGCGGGATACGGGCCACCGTGGTTCATGGCGGGGCTGACCATCACACCGGTAGGCATGCGATCATTCAGCAAGCGGCCGACTTTATTGCGAAGAATACGCTCGATAGCCGGGTAGGCCGCATCGTCCTTACCCGTGGTGTCGCTGTAGATACTGCCAACGAGTTGCCCTTCCAGGTGTTGCAGACACGCTTGCAACTGTGCCAGATCATCACAGACGATGGCAAGGGTCGCATTGCCAAAGGCCTCGGTCTGCAAGGCAGCGGACTGGGCAAGGAACTGGTTGCCACTGGTACGCAGTAACGTGTGCTGATGACTGAAGCCGGTGCCGCCGCCTGCCTGTCCGCCTGCAAGAAGTTCCGCACCAGCCAGGCGAAGGGCCTGCACACTGGTGACCAGGTTATCTCGCACACCCTGCGTGAGCAGCGTCCCGACAGGAGCAGTTCGGTACTTCTCGACCATTCCTGCAATAAAGGTCTCGGTCGCTGGCCCGGCGAGGAAGAACAGCAAGCCGGGGTTGGTGCAGAACTGCCCCATGCCCAGAAGACAGGATCCACTGACTTCATCGAGCAAAGCGGCTGTGCGTTCGGCTAACGCACCAGGCAGCAGAATGACCGGGTTCAGTGAGCCCATCTCCAGAAAGATGGGTTTGCCCTTCTCGTCAGCCACTTTCTTGAGTGCCAGCCCTGTGGTACGGGAACCGGTAAAGCCTACTGCAGCGATACGTGGATCAGCCACCAGTTTCAGACCGTCAGCCGGTTCCACATGGTAGATCATCTGCACCGTGCCCACGGGCAGGCCCGCTTCCACAGCAGCTTCCTGGGCCTGCTCGGCCAACAGGCGGGTGGTGCCGGGATGAGCCGGGTGTCCCTTGGCCAGCACAGGACATCCCGCCGCAATGGCGGATGCGAAATCGCCACCGGCGATGCTGTTGTAGGCAAACGGAAAGTTGTTGGGACCAATCACCAGCACCGGTCCCAGTGGATGAATGCACGAGCGAATGTTGCGAGCCGCATCAATGGTGGGCATTTGCCAGGTATGGTTGCGCACTGCCTGGGCGGCCTGACGAAGTTGGTCAACTGTCCGGGGAAGTTCATTACTGTTCAGCCGTGGCTCGGCAGTCAGCCCGGTTTCACTGGTTGCCATCGCAACCAACGCCTCGCGGTGCACTTCCAGTCGGCTGGCATACTTCTCCAGGAAATCGGCCCGAATACTTGCAGGCTTCTGCTGCAGCGCATCAAATGCCGACGTGGCGATTTGCAATGCGAGTTCGAGATCGGCCCACGGGCTGACAGGATAGTTCTCCGCCAGCGGCTCCATCGTCCTGGGATTCACAGCACGAAAGGTGGCTGTGCCACTGGATGCCTGCCAGGTGTTCTTCAGAAGTATGCGTGCAGTAGTCATGGTGTAATCGTCAGGAGTGGTGGAATGCACATTCTATGGAGCAGTTGCATATCTTCACGGCTCATGACAGTACCCACAGCGAGCCACCTTCATATCTTTTCCCCATCACCCCGAGGAATGCCGGTTTCATGCTCATTCAATACCAGCCCGGTTGGCGAACAGCGTTGATGAAAAAGGTACTGGGCTGCGAGAAAGTGTTACACCCTCGACTCTTTCGCCTGCTGCTGGGGATGACATGGCCACTGGCCCGGAATGCCGCAGGCCGCATGCCAGTGAACTATGGCAAGCTGCCACTGCAATACAATCTCCAGGACCCTGCCGAACGACAGGGTTGGCTCGGCATCTACGATCCACCTCTGACTCAGCTCTTGCAGAAGTTCTGCCTGCCCGGCATGACCATGATCGATGTCGGTGCCAACATCGGTATCGTCAGTTCCAGTGTAGCGGATCAGCTGGGCGAAACGGGATTCATCTTGCTGGTCGAGCCGAACCCCAGTCTGGCCAAACGGCTTCGCGAGTTCGCAGAGAACAACCCTCTCAAGAACATGCATGTAGCGGAGCTGGCGGTCGATGTGAAGACGGGTACCCTGCCGTTTTATGTCTCCAGCGCTCACACCTATTCGACACTGGTCAAGGCACAGTTGCCCGATTACCCACTCGATTCCGTTGTCAATGTCTCGGTGGTCCGCCTGGCGGATGTGATCGCCAGGGTGCCTGCGGACCGACACATCCACGTCCTGAAGCTCGATGCCGAGGGAGTGGACCTCAACGTCATGCTGGATGTATTACCGACGATCGCAGAGAAGCAGATCGATCTGCTGATCGTGGAAGCCTTCGGCAAACAGGTGGATGAGGTGATTCAGAAGTACCAGACGATCGGGTATTCACCCTGGGCCATCGAAGAAAGCACCAGGCAACTGCGACCCTGGGGCACGGTGCCAGCAGCGAACTGCAACCTGGTGCTCACACTCAGGAACGACCTGACTCAGCCTTTGACGGGGCTTTCGTAGGCCGCGGCGCAGTGGTGGGCTTCTTGCCCACTTCCTTGCCTTCAGCCAGACGCCGAAGAGCCTGTAACTCCATTTCACCCAGTCGACGACACTTGCCTCGCTTCAGCCGATCAATTTTGATAGGCCCGATGGCTACGCGGCGAAGTTCCATGACCTTGTGCCCCAGCTTGGCCAGCATGCGGCGGATTTCACGGTTCTTCCCTTCCGACAGGATGATCTTGAGCAGCGAAGCGTTCCCCTGCTTGGCCAGCCGTTCGACATGCACAGCCCGGGCAATTCCTTCACTCAGTTTTACACCAGTGGTCATACGGGTGAGTTCTTCATCAGTCGTGATGCCTGCCACCAGGACGACATAAGTCTTGCGGATGCCAAAGCTGGGGTGGGTCAGCTTCTGGGCCAGGTCGCCATCATTGGTGAGGAGGATCAGCCCTTCGCTGGCATCATCGAGCCTGCCAACGGTATACACCCGCTCTTCGACGTGGGGAATCAGGTCGAGCACAATCGGCCTGCCACCCGGATCATAATTGGTACAGAGGTAGCCTTTAGGCTTGTTGACGACCCAGTAGACGTGCTTCTGGGGCTTGATGAGCTTACCATCGACCGTCACCTTGTGTGTCGGGTCGATCTTGACACCCAGCTCGTTCACCTTGATGCCGTTGACAGTCACCCGGCCACGAAGAATCAGTTCATCGCAGTTTCTGCGAGAGCCGACACCCGCATCCGCCATCCATTTATTCAGCCGAATCATGCAGACCTTCTTGCCAACGATGGAGTTGAATGAGATTATAGACGTACTATAGGCCCTTCCAGAGGAAGAAGTATGCTGATCTGCCTGGCATTGTGCGGATTGTTTTTGCCCGTAGACGACGCCAAGTCTCCCAAGGAAGCCCTGCAGGGCTTTCAGGAACTCATCGGCGGCTGGCGAGGTACCGGCGAACCAGGCACTGGCAGCGCTGCCGAGAAAGCTAAAGGGTTCTGGAAAGAGACGATCCGCTGGTCATGGAAGTTCAAGGGCGATGATGCCTGGCTGACCTTCACGGCAGAAAAAGGCAAGCACTTCACCGCAGGTGAACTGCACTCCCGGGGCGATAACAAATTCCAATTGCTGCTCACCAGCGCGGACGGCACGAAACAGACATTTGAAGGCAAGCTGTCGAACAATGGTCGCCGCCTCGTAGCGGATCGCGTTGACAAGGATCGCAACGAAGACGCCCGGCTGACACTCTCCCTGGTGGGCGACATCCGCTACCAGTACACCCTCGAGACCAAACCGCTCGACCGTAAGCTCTATTCCAAAGTCTTCCAGATCGGAGCTACTCGCGAAGGTGAATCTCTGGCCAAGGCAGCCAAGTCGAACGCACCGGAATGCGTTGTCAGCGGCGGTCTGGGAACCACAAAAGTGACGTACAAGGGCGAAACTTTCTACGTCTGTTGCAGCGGCTGTGCCGAAGCGTTCAAAGACAACCCGGAGAAGTACATCGCCGAGTTCAAGGCAAAGAAGAAGTAACCTCTTCCGCCAGAGCCTGCCATTCCTCCTCCAGCGTGCCGGCAAATACTTTCCGCCCCGCCTGGCTGTACCAGTAACGAGCGTTGCCCATGTCCCCTTCCTTGCGGTGCAGGTACGCATGCATCCAGGAGCCCAGTGAAGAGTGATCCTCCTGGGCACACTGATGTGCCGCTTCCCAGTCACCCCGGGCATCGTGCCACAGGGCCTGCACGACAAGTGAACTTGAGGATGGTAATGTCTTCAGGCACTTGAGTTCAGACGCTGTCATAGTAGTTCGATCTCATCCTGAGAAGCAGTCCATTATTCTATTCTTCAGATTTCGCGAGCAACTTAACATTCTTCTTGCCTACTGCATCAATGAATGTGTGATAACAGTCATCTGATTGAGCAATAGAGACAACTATCCGTAGCAATGGATACCCCAATGGGCGTTTCCCGTTTACATGGGCAAACCCAGGCTTGCCATTCAGGCCAATATCGATGAACGCTGGCAGATCCTCCTTGTTTGACTGCTGAAACTTGGGCCATATCCATGTGTACCATTTGTCCTTTTTCGAACCATAGTTCTTTTGCACACAGCCAAGTGATTGCAGGATCTGCTTGAGAGATCCTTCACGCACCTGGTCAGTTTCAAGACTGAAAACAAAAGAGCACGTTGAGGCTGCAGGCTGGTGAAGCAGTTCAAGAAAAGCCTGAAACGATGGTGCGACAAAAACGAGAGAACGCTCAATGTCCTTCTCCTTTTCAATCCCTTCGGGATACCTTACCACCCAAACTTGTCCCGTTCGCTCACCGTACAGATACAAGATCAGCAACCCGTCATCCTCAAGCTGTCCGATCATCAGAGCATACCGAGGCAACTGAAATCGACTTTCCATGTTGGCCAGCAACAGGTGATAGTCTGTCGGTCCTACAAATGGATCAGGATTAAAGGAAAGGAACGACAGTACACTGTTAAGAAGTGCTTGACCTTCCACACAGTATTGAAAATACGCTGGCTGGGGACGGCCTCCATTATGAACACGCAGAAACTCAGCATATGCTGTATCAACGATCCCTGGATCAAACAAATACCGTTTAACCGTATTGAACTGTGTTCTTGTCAAACGGGGGCCACGACTCGTGAGAAAGAGTCCTGGCCTCAGCTGTATTCGCTTTGCCTTGTTCGCCTGTGACAAGGTCCTACTCCGATTTAGATCGAGTCAACGTCACTGATCTCCTTAAGAATTCTGGCTCCTAACTCCTCTCCACTACACCTTCTCCACCGTCACCCACTTCCCTTCCCGGGCCGACTTCAACACCGCATCGCACACGAACTGGGTCCGCAGTGCATCGCGGAAGTCGGGTTGAGCGGGCACACCCTTGGCCACGCCTTCGATGAAGTCAGCCACCTGGTGCACGAAGCTGTGCTCGTACCCGATCTGCAAGCCCGGTACCCACCAGTGGCCGATGTAGGGATGATCGCCATCGCTCACGTGCACATTGTGCCAGCCACGGGTGCGGCTTTCATCCTTGTGATCGAAGTACTGCAGGCGGTGCAGGTCATGCAGATCCCAAGCGATGCTCGCGTGCTCGCCATTGATCTCGAAGGTGTAAAGCGCCTTGTGGCCACGGGCGTAGCGGGTCGATTCAAAGGTCGCCAGAGAACCATTGGCAAACCGGCAGAGGAACGCACAGGCATCATCAATGCCGACTGCTTCCTTCTTTCCGGTGAGGTTGTGCTGCCGTTCCTTGACGAAGGTTTCGGTCATGGCACACACCGAATCGATGTCGCCATTGATCCAGAGAGCAGTGTCAATGCAGTGTGCGAGTAAATCGCCAGTAACGCCGCTGCCCGCTGCCTTCACATCCAGCCGCCACAGGCCGTTGCCACCCTGGGGCAGTTCAGGACTGATGGTCCAGTCCTGCAGGAACTTGGCACGGTAATGGAAGATGCGGCCCAGCTTGCCTTCCGCCACGATATTCTTGGCAAGCGTTACGGCTGGTACCCGGCGGTAGTTGTACCACACCATGTTGGGCACCTTGGCCTTCTCGATGGCTGCCACCATCTCGCGCCCTTCGGGGCCATCCATGGAGAGAGGCTTTTCGCACAGGATCATCTTGCCGTTGGCTGCTGCAGCCAGGGCGATTTCCTTATGGGTGTTGTTGGGGGTACAGATATCGATGGCATCGATATCCTTGCGTTCGACCAGCTTCCGCCAGTCGGTCTCGATGCTGGCATAGCCCCACTTGTCGGCAAAAGCCTTGATGGCCGCCTCATTGCGGGCACAGGCTGCCTGTAACACCGGCTGGCGAGCGACATCAAAGAAGTTGCTGACCTTGCGATACCCATTCGAGTGAGCCCGGCCCATGAAGCCATAGCCAATCATACCGATGCGGAGAGGTTGCGATGCCATGCAGAGACCTTTCAAGCAATCTCCCCCTGGTAGGAGGGGGAGTTAGAGGGGGTGATACGCCTCATTGCACAGGAACGGACGGGGGTTGTCAAGGGGCTGCCGGTGGTTGTAGACTAATGGCACACGTCTGGTCTGCACCTCACATCACATCTCTTGCAGTACTGAGGGTTACATGCTTCCCCTTCTCATCGCGCTCACGGTCCAGCAACCTGCGCAGTTCAAGATCGCCGCGCCGGAATTCAAGGACGTCACCACCTGGGTCAACAGCAAGCCGCTCAAGCTGTCGGAGCTCCGAGGCAAGGTTGTCGTCGTCCACTTCTTCGCCTTTGGCTGAATCAACTGCGTGCGCAATTATCCCTGGTACAGGGAAGTGCAGTCGCAGTACAAGTCGAGCGAAGTGGTAATCATCGGCATCCACACGCCGGAAACAGAAACCGAGCACAACCTCGACAAGCTCAAGAAGAAACTGGAGGATGCCGGCCTCACCCACCCGGTAGCAGTGGATAACAACCTCGCCAACTGGAAACGCTACGACAACCGCATCTGGCCCTGCGTCTACCTCATCGACAAGTCAGGCAACGGCCGGTTCCGCTGGGACGGCGAACTGAAGTGGAACAAAGCGACAGGCGACAAAATCATGCACGAGCGGATCAAGCAGTTGCTCAAGGAAAAGTACTGATTTGCCGAGTGAGCCACGCACGAAGTAAGCGGCTGAGGCTCCACAGTAAATACAACAGTTGACACATCACTCACCTACTGACATGATGAAGAGGTCATCGCTCGACGTAGATGGCACCATTTCCATGACCAACCCGCCCCCTTATTGGACCTACTACGTACGACCGATTTGGCTCGGCTTGCTGATCGGCGTGATTGTTGGTCTGGTTGGGATGGCGACTTGCTACTTGACCGTAACAGATGCACGTGACGTTCATGTCTCCATCCAAGGGATCGATGGGACCAATGGGGACATTGGATTTGCCGTTGTGCCGTTTAATGTGTTTATGGCAAGCATCGTGTGGGGCTTCTTCGGAGGCCTGATGGTGGCACTGTGGAAACGCACGAGAAGATCGACGTGATAGGTTGTATTGCTAGGTAGATAGGTGTGCGGAATCTCCACCATTTCCTTCGTACGAGGCTCTAACCCTTCCTCATTTGCAGAACCACATACCTGCACCAGGGGCGTACCACCTTCCAGTGGCGAAGCAGCGAGGCGTCCATGCGATCCAGCACGGGCAGCAGGGGATTACGCCGCCACGCTCGCCGCACCATGCCGACGAGTTGTACATACTCCACATCCAACTGCGGGAAGATGTTCCGCAATTGGTTCACATCCGACTGAATCAGCGGCCTTTCATCCGCCGTTCGTTCCTTACCCACGTAGGGCAACCAGTGGCGGGCCGCCTCCAGTAGCGGATTCCCTCCCCACGGCTCACAGAACACCGCGACACCACCCGGCCGCAGCACCCGCTTGATCTCCCGTGCTGCTTCCACCATGTCGAGATGATGCAGAATCGCCACGCCCCAGATGCCATCCAGACTACCATCGGCCAGGGGCAGCCTGGCACCATCGGCCACGAACCCCTGAATACTTACCCCATTCGCCGTTGCCCGGGCTACCGCCTCCGCAACGTACCCCGCCGAAAGATCAAACGCCAGCACCTCCGCACCAGCCCGGGCCAGGCACGTGCTCGCCATGCCATGACCACAGCCGAAATCGAGGATGCGCTTCCCCGCCAGAGGCCCCAGTTTCGCCAGGGCCGGCCTCACCCACGGTTC
This sequence comes from Gemmatales bacterium, assembly GCA_046350055.1. GTDB lineage: Bacteria > Planctomycetota > Planctomycetia > Gemmatales > HRBIN36 > JAEUIE01. The sequence goes on from JAXMBC010000001.1 coordinate 4,950,128, forward strand.
ATGGTCGAGGTACGCTGCATCAGCAAAACGCAAAAGGGCCGGGTCGTGTGCCCAGCCTTGGCGGCGTGCCGCCGCCTGCTCATCATGAAAGTGTTGCTCATCGCGAAGGCGGTCTGTCATAGTAGGCATCACGCTCCGTCGTGATGGCCGCTTGCAATTACACGTGCCTATTGCGAGACGTGTGGCGATAGGGTTGGTTCCTATCGTCGTACAAGGGCGATAATGACGAGTATTTGCACATGGTCATCTCGCGGAGCGAGATGCCTACGCTACTTCAATTCAGTAAACACAATGTCCTTGAAGTAGACATCCATCGCCGGTCCACCGTGAATCTGGAAGGCAATGATGCCCTTGTCAGGCATTTTGGCGAAGTCGCCATCGAGCATGGTCTCGCCATTGATCTTGATGGTGACATGCTTCCCCTTGCAGACGATGTGGTAATCGTTCCAGTCCTTGGGCTTGACCACCTTCTTCACCTGTTCCGCGTTGGAAGCCTTCATCATGCCGCCGAACTGTTCACCATAGAGGCTGCCCCAGTACTGCTGCCCCATGTCACACTGCGGGCCGGCCACGACATACTTCTTGGGGTCTTTCACACTGGATCGTACCTGGATGCCGCTATTGCCAACACCATTGACCAGTTTCACCTTGAGCTTCAGCTCGAAGTCACCGTACTCCTTCTTGGAACACAGGAAGGTATTGAAGTTGATGCCCTTGGGCTGTGTGGTGCCGTGTATCGCACCATCCTTGGCTTCCCAGTGTTCTTTCAAACCTTCCCAGCCAGTCAGGTCTGTCCCACTGAAGAAGTCATCGCCCCACGCTACAGGCAGCACCAGCAGGCAACACAGAATCGTCCACACAGCACGCATCTGCAACTCCTATCATGAAGGTATGCGTGGCCATTCTAATCAGCCGGGCAAACCAGGAACAGCATCAATTCGCATGATGCACGGAGATTCTCCTCCCCTCGCTGTGCTCCAGGCCTTCGGCTGGAAGCCGTCTCTGGACATCATTTCTGTCCCCCCAGGCTTCTCCGGCGCAGCAGTCTGGAAAGTGACTGCCACAACAGGTAGCTTCGCACTCAAACGTTGGCCCAGCGACTTCCAGCCCGACTGGCAGCGTATCACCCACCTGAGCATGCTGGCCCAGCAACATGGCTACCACTTGTTGCCTGTTCCGCATTTCACCATTCAGCGACAACCCTACATAAAGGATCAGGGAGTCCACTGGAGTGCCTGCAGCTGGATGACCGGCCAGCCTGTTGCAACCCCCAACGAAGAGCAGTTGCAAACAGCCATGCAGTCCCTGGCGCAACTGCACCGCCTCTGGCAGCGTCATGCAGAAACAGCAACCGGGCCATCACCATCAGTACAACACCAGATCATGCGACTGGAAGCCTGGACCGAGGCCGAGTACCAGCAGATAGCACGTTCATCCCATCCCTTGCATCTCCAGGCCCTGGCGCTCCTTCGATCTCATCGCCACAGCGCTATCGAACGACTACGACCCTGGCAGCTTACTCCCCTGCCCTTGCACTACGTTCTCGGAGACGTCTGGGCGGAACACCTGCTGTACACAGGCGACTCTCTTACTGGCATCATCGATCTTGCCACCATCCGCCTCGATCATCCCGCCCATGATCTCGCCAGGCTGCTCGGCTCCTACTGTGCCGGCGATGCTCGCCGGCGTGCCCAGGCTCTGGAATACTACCCTCACACCGATCCGCACCTCGAATCGCTCACGATCGCCCTGGATGAAGCCGGCGCCATTGTTGCCCTGGGCAACTGGTTGCGCTGGCTGGTACTGGAAAACCGTCCTCACCTCAACCACACTGCTGCCCATACGCGACTGCAATGTCTTGTGAATCGATTACACCGTCTGACCACGACTGAATTCTGAGCTTTGAGCACGCAAATACTGGCGATTTTCTTCATGAAACCTAAATCAAATGAACATGTCATTGAAGCTATTTCATTAGTATGTGATCGAGATTCGAATGTCGCGTAAGCATCGTCATGTTACTCGCAACAGCCCGATTGCTGAAAATACTATCCATTCCTGGGTGGGCGAGGTGCAATTTAATCGTGGTCTGAAGTATGTCGATCAGCGACTGCTGCACCACCAGCACCGTCGCGGCAGCTCCATTCGGGCGACCTGCATCGGCAAAAGGCACGGCCCTGCCAAGTATCAAGTGAAGGTGACAGTCGTTGACGGTGGTATTGAAGAAGCCTGGTGTAGTTGCTCCATTGGCAAGCATGGCGTCTGTCCCCATATCGCCGCCATGCTGATTGAATACTCTCGCACGCCAGAAACATTTAAGCAGGCCAGCTTGCTCCAGAAGCTCAAACAATTGCTGGGACTCAACAGCAATTGATGCTCAGCTGGATAACGACCGTGGAGAAGTGGGTGGACGAAGTCTATACCACAAAGACTGGCTTCTCGCTCCGTCATCGTGTAGGCTACACGCATCTCATTCGGGTCTTTCTATGCGCTATACATTGCTTCTCGCCTGCTTCCTGGTCGGCTGCCATCCGGGCTCCAGTTCGTCCGCCACGTTCAGTGTCGCGACAAACAGTCAGAAATCCATTGTTCACATCAAGCCCGGCCCGAATGTTCAGGAAGAACTGCTGACTGCACTCATCAAGGCCAAACCCGGTACCGTCATAGAGATGGCGGAAGGCCTGTATGAGTTCACTGCCAGTCTCTCGCTGACCCAACCCGGTGTTACCCTGAGGGGAGCCGGTCCAGACAAGACCATCCTCAGTTTCAAGAAGCAGGACCAGGGCAAGGAAGGCCTGATCGTCAGCGTTGGTGACTTCGCCGCTGAAAACTTCACCCTTCAGGATTCCAAAGGGGATGGCATCAAGGTTGTCGGCGGTACCAATGTCGCCTTCCAGAAAGTGCGTGTCCGCTGGACCGAAGGTCCCAAGCCAACCAACGGTGGCTACGGCATCTACCCCGTGACCTGTACCAATGTGCTGATTGAAAAATGCGAAGCCGACGGTGCGTCTGATGCGGGCATCTACGTCGGTCAGTCGAAGCAGGTCATTATCCGCGAATGCAAGGCCCACCGCAATGTCGCCGGCATCGAAGTGGAAAACAGCACCGAAGTGGATGTCCACGACAATATCGCCACCAATAATTCCGGCGGCATCCTGGTCTTCGACCTCCCCAATCTCCCGGTCAAGAACGGCAAACAGGTACGTGTCTTCCGCAACAAGGTCGTTGGCAATAACCACGACAACTTCGCTCCTCCGGGCAACATCGTGTCAACAGTGCCACCCGGCACCGGTTTGATGATCCTGGCGACTGATCAAGTCGAGTGCTTCAATAATGAAGTGACCCAGAACCAGACAACCGGACTGGCGATCATCAGCTTTCAACTCGTTGGCAAGGAGTTTGCCGCTGACAAACAGTATGACCCCTATCCCGAAGGACTCTTCATCCACGACAATCGCTTCGCTGAAAATGGCAGTAAGCCCAGTGGTGAGATGGGAATGCAGCTGGGCATGCTGCTTGGCAAACCGATGCCAGACATCCTCTACGATGGCAACATCAATAGCAAGAAACTGGTCGATGGCAAGCTGCCGGAGGCACTGTCCCTCAAGCTCATGAACAATGGCGAAGCGACTTTTGCCAATCTGCACTACGATGGTGGCAACGTGCTGAAGTATGCCCTTTCCAAGCCCAAGATTGACCGCACCACTACGGCCCATGAAGGCAAGCACGAACCTCTCGCGGGCATTATCCTCAAGCCCATGCCACATCAACAATAATTCACAGTCAGTTGTGCCTGTCATCACCATGAAGAGATGTTACACCATTTGCCTGCTTCTCTGCCTCACCACGCTGAGTTGCCAGCGTTCCGCGCCGGAACCAGCTGCCAACGTGGTCGAGGAAGATTCTGAACTCCCCGAGAAGCTCTCCGCACTGGAACTGTTCGAAGGCCCCCTGGCGGAGCATCGGCCTGGTGCCCATGTCTTTCCCTACGAACTCCGAACTCCACTCTTTTCCGACTACACGCTGAAGTACCGCTTCATCAAACTGCCTTGCCAGACATCCATGCTCTACCGTGGCGATGATGAAACCATCGACTTCCCGGTTGGCACCATCATCGCGAAGACCTTCGCCTACCCCTACGATCAGCGAAATCCCGATGCAGGTCGCAAGCTGCTGGAAACCCGTATCCTCCGGAAGCAGGCCAGCGGCTGGCAAGGCGTCAGTTACCAGTGGAACGATGAACAAACCGAAGCATTTCAAAAACTTGCAGGCACCGTGAAGCCCTCGACCTGGACACACTTCGACGGCAAGCCTCGCAGCAATGCTTACATCATCCCCAATGCCAATCAGTGCAAAGGCTGCCATGGTAATAACAACGAACCCATCGGCCCCAAGCCTCGCAACATCAGCAGCGACGGCGTTGCTCTCAAAATGCTCTACTTCGAAAAGCCCATTCAGCCCGCTGCCATCTGGAATCAGCCCGAAACCGGATCGCTCGAGCAGCGGGCCCATGCATGGCTCGATATCAACTGCGCCCACTGTCATAATCCCGCAGGCCCAGCCCGGCAATCGGGATTGGATTTGCGCCTGACACAGACCGACCCGGTCAAGCGTGGCGTGATGAAACTGCCGGTCGCCGCAGGACGTGGCTCCGGTGGCAGACACTACGACATTGTCCCGGGCAAACCCGACGACTCCATTCTGCTCTTTCGTCTGGAATCCACAGAACCAGGCATCATGATGCCGGAACTTCCCCGGCGTCTGGTCGACGAGGAGGGTGTCCGACTCATACGTGAATGGATCAGTTCCCTTCGTTTACCCTGACAGAGACAGGCTTGCCTCGCTGTGTTGCCGGGGTCCAGCCCATCTTTTCAATCACCGTATCCTTGGCATGCCGCAGATCAGATATGGTCGGCATCCTTTCCGGCAGCACCTTCTCTTCGACTGCAATGCGGTACCCCAGAAACAGCAACATTCCCCAACAGACGACATTGGCCGCTGTACTCTTGGAGAAGAACTTGAGAGCACTGCCGGCAAACTGATTGAGCTTGGGCCTCAGTCCCTTGAAATCGACAGCATAAATCTCATCAAGCAGCAGATGAGAGAGAAAGCCGATAAGCACACCACCCGCCATGGCCAACGCACCGCGGTGATCCATGTAGCCAAATGCCAGGTAGGTCGCACCGCAGGCGATAAGAGCGGCGGGAATGCTGTGGCACATGCCCCTGTGCACAGTCAGCTGTTTGAAGATGTAAGAAAACCCGAAGCGGATGAAGAGATACATGCCGCCGGCCAGCAGCATGCGCAGCTCAATATCCCCTGCCCCCAGGCGATGAAAGCAGATGATCCCGCAGACAGCGGCCAGGAAGCTGAACATTTCCCGGACCGGTCTGCCACTATCGCTATCCAGATCAGGCAGCATACCGGAAACGCCACACAGGCAACCAGCGAGGATGGCATACGATGGCTCGTAGCCCATGGACTTCAGCCCCACGGCATAACCAACACCCAGCACGGTGGAGAAGGTGACATGTTCCCGGAACGCGGCCATCGATACACCTCCGTGTGCGATGTCAGGATGGTGGCAGCGCAAGGCTCCTGCCGAGCCGCAGACCTCGCGAAGATCTCGCCTGGCACCATACCCCAGCCTGACAGATGCGACAACCCCGTCTTGACCCACACGCCCGTCCGGGTATAGTTCGCCGTCCGATAGTGTGCCCGGGAGCATTAGGTGCTGCTGATCCATCGATACATCCTCTGGGAGCTGTTTCGCATCTTCCTGCTTGCCCTGGTGGGTCTTTCCACCATCGTGGTCATGGCTGGCATCGTGCAGGAAACTGCCCAGCAGGGCCTGGGGCCCGAACACATCGTGATGCTCATACCCCTGCTCCTCCCCAGCACTCTTCCCTACACCGTTCCCGCCACCATGCTCTTCACCGTCGCGGTGGTCTATGGACGACTCTCGGCTGACAATGAAATCACGGCGATCAAGGCTTCAGGCATTCCCGTCCGCGTGGCAATCTGGCCCGCCGTGTTTCTGAGCCTGGTTGTCTCTGGCAGCATCTTTGCCCTGCATTACGAGTTCATTCCCCATACTCACCATCGTCTGCGTGAGATGGCGTTCAATGAATCCGAGGAGTTCCTCTACGCCAAGCTGCGCCGCGATCTCTGCTTCAATGAGCCCGGCTTCAACTACTCCATCTACGTTCGTGAAGTGCACGGCAAACGGCTGATCGGACCGATCTTCAAGGAGCGAAACGAAAAAGGCGAGTATCTCACCATTGCCTCCGCTGAAGAGGCCGAGATCAAGGTGGATCTCAGCACCAAATCCATCGTCGTGACGCTTTTCCTGGCTGATGTTATTCGCCATGGAACTACTTCGGCCCGATCAGACAAGGAAGTCTTCGAAATCCCTTTCCCCAAGAAGGCGAACCGGCTTGCCCGCCCCCGGGAACGATCCATTCCCGAGATCCTGAGCAGGCAGGTTGAAGCGGAAGCGGAAGAAGAACAGAAACGCCATGCGTTGGGTTCGTTCCCCAGCGGCAGCAACGAAGACCTCGTGCAGCGGCACAAGTACTACGAGATACGTCGTGAAGTCGGTGAACTCCGCTCTGAGTTGGCGGAACGCCCTGCCCTGGCGCTGGGCTGCTTCTTTTTTGTGCTCATCGGCTGCCCGGTCGCCATCTGGTTTCAGAAGAGCGACTTCCTCAGTTCCTTTGTCACCTGCTTCCTGCCCATTGTGCTGGTCTACTACCCGCTCAATCTGTTAACCAAGAACCTGGGCAAGGATGGCACCAACGTCTACGCAGCCATGTGGCTCGGCAACGCTGTCCTGGGCGTGGCCGGGCTGGTTCTGCTCTGGCGCCTGGGACGACGCTAGGATCACCCCCAACGCACCATCTATGCTGACCACACTGGATAAATATCTCCTGCGCAACTTTCTGTTTGCCTACCTGGCTACATTCAGTTGCCTCGTTTTGATGTACATCGTCATTGATGTCTTTGCCAAGTTTGAAGAGTTCACTGCTCCCGATCCCGCTCGCCAGGCAATCAAGGAAACCCGGGCGAACGCCGCCGATACGACAGGCCACAAACACCGTCAGGGTAAACCTGTCCGCGAAGAAACGGCGTCTCAGCGAGCCTGGCTCTTCTGTCGCAATGTCGTAGTCTTCTATGGCTACCGCATTCCCGTCTTCTTCCAGCGGGTCAATGGCATCATGCTGCTCCTGGCTGGCGCCTTTACCCTGGGGCTCCTCGAACGACGCAATGAACTGATGCCCATACTCTCATCGGGTGTTTCCATGCGGCGATTGCTGATTCCGCTGGGAGCGGTCACTTCGTTTTTCCTGGTGCTGCAACTGCTCGATACGGAACTGGTCATTCCTCATTGTGCGGACAATCTGCTCAGGCAGGCGGAAGACCCGCTGGGCAAACGACCATTGCTCGTGCCTGGCACCTTCGATGATCGCCATATCCACATCGAAGCCCGTGTGGCATACCCTCTCCGGCAGATGATCCAGTATGCCCGCGTCACCCTGCCTCCCGACCTGGCGGGGAACACCATCCACATCAATTCGATGGAAATGTTCTATCACCCCGGCACCGGTGCCCATGACCACGGCTGGATCATGAATGGCTGCAAGCCTGAAAAGCTGCAAATCAAACATCCCGCCATACGCGAAATTCAGCCCGGCCAGTTCTTCCTGCATACCGAGCTGAGTTACACCCGGCTGACACGACGCCCCAATTGGTATCTCTATCATTCCACCGCCCAGCTCATGGACGTCATTGAGAATGAACAAGGCGTGGCACAACGCTCCGCCATTATCGGCCAGGTGCATCAGCGTATGCTGGCCCCGATCTATGATCTGCTCCTGATTCTGCTGGGACTGCCGATCATCGCCGGCCGTTCTGAATGGAACATCTTCATTCGTGTCGGCTGGTGCCTCCTGATCTTTGCCATGATGCAGGGGCTGGGGATGGCCAGCACCATGATGGCCAAGAATGATGCCGTCGATCCCGCCCTGGCTGCCTGGCTGCCATTGCTGATGTTCGGCCCCTTCGTTCCACCAGTACTTACGTCGATGCGGACGTGACGCTACGCCCGTTCAATCGTTCTATTGCCCAGACAGCTGCTTCACGCACCACCATATCTGGCGATTCGTGCAGCACCTGTTGCAGTACGGCTAGGGCACGCTCATCACCCCGATTGCCAAGCACCAGACACGCATTGCGAAGCAACCCCTGTCGCTTCGTTCGCCACAGGGCTGTGGCGCGGAAGTGCTGCCTGAACGAGGCCTCATCCATCTGCAATAACGCAATCAGGTCGATGCTATTCATTCCCTCAGCATGCCAATCGGCCTGAAGCAACTGCATCTCACGCCCCGCTGGAGCCTTGCGATTCCACGGGCACACATCCTGACAGATATCGCAGCCGAAAAGCCACTCACCCAGTCCCTCACGATGCTCTGCCGGAATACTGCCCCGCAATTCGATCGTGTGATAGCTGATGCACCTGGTGGCATCCAGCACGCCGGGCTGGGGAAAGGCCTGCGTCGGGCAGGCATCCAGGCAGGCGGTGCAGGTGCCACAGTGACTGGCTACATGCGGTTGGTCAGGGTCCAGTTCCACCGTCGTCAGCAATGCCCCCAGCAGCAGAAAGCTCCCCATCTTCTTGTGGATAAGCATCGTGTTCTTGCCAAACCAGCCCAGCCCCGCGAGACGGGCATAGTCCCGCTCCAGCAGCGGAGCACTGTCTACGACACCACGCGAGAGCGCCCCCGGCTGCTCCACCGCTAACCATTCACATACTTGATTGAGCTTCGCCCAAAGTAACGGATGATAGTCGCCCCCCAAAGCATAGCTGGCCACTCGGCCGTGGTTGACAGGCGTTGGTGAACTTCGGAGTGCTGGCTGATGGTAGGAGATACCCAGCATCACAATACTGCGGGTACCGGGGAGAATGTCATCCAGATTGGAGCGGGCAGCAGCACCCGCTTCGAGGTACTTCATCTCGCCGGCATAGCCCTGTTCAAGCCAATTCAGAAAGCGGTCCAGGCCAGCGGCGGGTTGTGCCACCGTAACACCCACGAGTTCAAAACCGAGGTCAAACGCCCTGGCCTTGAGTTGTTCCGTGAGTGTGGGCACCTTACATGCCTCCGGTCGCACCCAGGATTTCTCCAGTCACCCAGCAGGCCTCTTCCGACGCCAGGAAGGCAACCACGCCAGCGATATCTTCGGGAGTACCCAGCCGTTGCAGCGGGGTATGCTTGGCTATCTTGGCGAACATCTGCTCAGGCATGGCATCACGGGCCAGCTTGGTATCAATCAGCCCGGGCGAGACGCTATTGACCCGAACCCGCTTCGGACCCAGTTCTACTGCCAGGACCTGGGTCATGGCATCGAGAGCAGCCTTGGTGCTGGTGTACAGCAGCGACTGCGATGGGCATTCACGAACGATGGCAGAACTGATGTTGATAACACTGCCACCCCCTCCACTCATCAGCGGCAGCGCCCGCTGGATAGCCAGCATCGGCCCCCGCACATTGATATTGAAGAAGCGGGCAAACTGGGCAATATCATTCTCTTCGAACGGAATCATCTCTGCGACCGCAGCGTTATTGACCAGCACATCCAGCCGAATATAGGTCTTGGCAATGGTGGCAAAGAGCGAATCGATCTGCGACGGAATCTCCATATCACAGCGAATGGCCTGGGCCCTTCCCCCACTGAGCACGAGTTCATCACACACCCGCTCCGCCGGCTCTGCATCGTGACCGTAAGTCAGGATGACCGTGGCACCTTCCTTGGAGAGCTTGCGACAGATCGCCGCACCTATGCCACGAGAACCACCGGTCACGAGGGCAATCTTGCCAAACAAACGACGATGAGGCATAGAGAAGTCTCAGGAGTTTGAGTTGTTTTATGAAATGAGCAACATTTAGCCCCCGGCTCCTTCAGCCGGGGCCGGGGTGATGAACTCCCTCGCGGCATTACCCACCATAAGTTGCTTGAACTGTCAACCGACCGAGCCACAACCAGTTACACGTTGAACCCAGCCTTGTACCAGGATGTCTTCAAACATCATTGCAGCAGGCTTCACATTGCTGTACGTTGGAAGGGCGAGATTGATAATTGAGGGCTCTCCCATGCTTGGTGCAATCGCAGGCGATGTGATCGGCTCGATCTATGAGCATGCTGCTCTGAAAACCAAACGGTTTCCACTTTTCCTTCCTGAGTCCTGCTTTACAGATGACAGTGTCATGACACTGGCCGTGGCCGATGCACTGCTGACTAATGGCGATTACATTCAGGCTTTCCATCGTTTCTACCACTTTTATCCACGTGCCGGATATGGTGGACAGTTCAGAAACTGGTGTCGGCTGAAGCTCACCGAGCCTTACAACAGCTGGGGCAATGGCTCAGCTATGCGTGTATCCGCAGTTGGGCTGGCATTTAACACTATCGAGGAAGTACTTGCAGAAGCAGAACGCTCCGCAGCTGTAACTCACAACCACCCAGAAGGTATTCGAGGCGCCCAGGCTACTGCTGCTGCAGTCTTCCTGGCTCGCAGTAAGCCACCTAAGGCGGAAATCGCGAAGTACATTACGACCCAGTTTGGTTACGACCTGGAGACACCTCTCGCATCGGTACGGCCAACATATCTGCCCGATGTCTCGTGTGCAGGCACAGTGCCCTGGGCCTTGCGCTCCTTTCTGGAAGCCGTTGGGTTTGAAGATGCGGTCCGGAATGCTATCTCCCTCGGCGGAGACGCTGATACGCTCGCTTGTATCGCTGGCGCGGTGGCAGGTGTGTACTACGGCGTACCTGATGAGATTGCTTCCAAGACTCTCTCGCGACTGGATGATCGGTTGCGAGGTGTGCTGACACGGTTTACGGAGAGGTATGATTGCTGATCGCATGGTCTTTCAACGAACCCGATGCGTGACGCGGGCTACGTCCGTCATCGCCATGCCGTAGTCACTGGAACGCCCCGAAGTGATTGGTAAGCCGACGCAAACTCTGTGTTGTCTCACTTCTCTGACCACAAACCTCCACCCTCTCACGAGCCCAATGTCTCCCCTCTCCCCACCGGGGAGAGGGGCCGGGGGTGAGGGGGGCTCCTTTCGCGGCAACGCCCAACATTTTTACCTGTACACTTGTCAGTTCACTACTGCCCACGCTACTGTTTAGATAGACACTACCCCCACTATGGAGACAAGTCATGCCCCTTCTCACCACCGACTGGCACATCCCCGGCCTCCTGCCTCAGAACGAACTCGTCCTCCTCGACGGCCTTTCCGGCGTCGGCAAGTCCCTCCTCGCCGCTCATCTCGCAGCCCGCTTCTCCAAGGTCGACGGCCAGAAGGTCGTCTACTTCTACACCAATGAGCAGGGCGATGCCTCGGGCCAGTTCCTCGCCGCCAGCGAGCCGAATTTTGATAACTGCTACTCTCACCACCTCGATCCAGATGTCGTTGAACCCGGGGACAAGCCCTTCTGCATGCTCGAACCGATGGTCCTCTGCGTCCGCAACTTCCTCGACGAACACAAACCCACCATCCTCTTCCTCGATGGCTTCGACGACATCCTCAGTGCCGGCCCCGACCTCTCTCCCTACGAAGCCTGCAAACTCTGGCGGCAACTCAAAAGCTATGCGATTGAATACCGCTGTACCATCGTGATCATCCGTCACAAAGGCATGCACGACAGCCGCCTCACTGGCAACGTCTCCCGCACCGCGCAGCGTATCGCCCGCTTCGGCATGACGATGCACTGGCACCCGACCGATCCCGCCAAGCGCATCATCACCATCGCCCGCTATCAGTTCGGCCCGACTGGCACCCAGTTCCACATGACCATCGATGCCGAGTCCAAGGTCGGTCTGCGGCTCGCTCACCACAGCCAGCACGTGCCACCCGCCAACAAAGTCCGTACCTGGCAGACCAACCCGCTTACTGAAAAGATGGAAAAGGCAGCCATGAGCCTTGCCTCCCGCTACATGGCTGACAGCCCTATGTCAATCAAGGAGGTGAAAGAGCTCATGAGCACCCATGGCATCCCGGGCAAGATCTTCCACAAGATGCTGACCCGAGGCAACTTCGGATTGCGTCTCGACACCGACAACAACCAATGCCTGCTCACCCCGCCAGGCTACGACGAAAACAACGGACCCCAGCAACCGAGCAAGGCCAAGGTGATCTCCACCTTCCCGACCCCCAAACTCGTGAAGCCTTACACCAACCTGGCCGAGATCCAGATGTCCCCGCTCGACATTAACCTTGCGGAGAATCGACGTAACGCCATGAACCACAACAACATCCAGCGCGCAGCAACGTGATTTACTACGCCACGCCACTCGATTTACCCGTCGCCGCGGGGGGCAGGCCGGGATCACTTTGCAACTTGGTGCGTAGCTTCTGGCGGGCACGAGTCAGGAGCGGACCGATGGTGTTGACAGGAATCCCCATCTGGCTGCTGATTTCTTCGTAGCTGAGGCCGACAAGATAGTGCAGGCGGACCACTTCGCGCGCACCGCGGGGCAGCTGATTCAGCAGATCGTGCACTTGTTCCAGTGCATCGAAACTGTGGTCGTCGTCCATCACCGTATCTTCGAGTGACTGAGACGGAGCAGACTTGAAGATAGCAGCCGTGCCAAACTTGCGGGCAAGCAGATGAATGACCGCACGGCGACAGATGACGGTCAGATAGGTACTCAGGCTGGAGCGGCCCTGGAACTGACGAAGTGCGGCATAGTTATTGGCAACGAGCTGAAGAAGTACATCAGACGCAAGATCTTCCACATCTTCAGGCTGCAAGGTAGCCCCACGCAGATGTGCAGTATGATGAATCACACGGTATATCAAGCCGAGATAGGCATCGACAAAATCATTCCAGGCACCCGGCTTGTGGGCCAGGCAGCCTTGGATCAACTGATTGTCGTCTACCGTAAGGGGCACGAGACTGACCTCTGTCAACCGCGCCGAATTCCTCCCGGGCAGCCTGACCACTCCTACTACGATCCTTCACTCTATTCTACGCTCTGTTCCAACGGGAAGTGTAGTAAAAGTGTGTGCCTGGACGAAGTCCGGGTGAGGATTAGTCCCGTTTTGCGTAATCTCAGGGTGATCACGGCATGGGTAGCAGACAGTCCGATAGTAGGGACTGTAGCGATGACATGGGCGGTCGGCGTCCGTTTGTAGCGTTGATGGGGAGTATGCCTGCGGATCGCATGGAGTCTGACCGCGAAGACCACGCTTTTGAACGAGGTACATGCCGATTCGCTCCGATGAGTGAGGATAGATTCCCGCAGGTCTGCCTGCGCTGCATGGATGCACACCTTGTCCACGGAGTGGTCACGTCATGGGTCGAATACTGCGCCGGTCCGCACCCTTACACCTGGAACTGCTCGAAGATCGTCGGCTGCTCGCGGGAAATGTCATCAGCGGCTACGTGTTCAACGATCTCAACGGGAATGGCCTGCGTGATGCAGGCGAAGCTGTTATTGCCAATAATCCCATCGAGCTGAAGAACGCAGCAGGCCAGGTAATCGGTTCCACGACGACCGATAGCAATGGCTTCTATTCGTTTGACAGCGATAGCAGCGTGGGTACTGGTGTGCAGAGCCTGGTGCAGACGATCAGCTTTGCTGATGCGAATGCCAATACCATCCGTTCGCAGAGTATTCAGCAGTTCGACCCCAGCAAAGGCACCCTGCAATCGATCGAAATCCGGGTCGATGGCCGCATCATCAGCAATATCAGGATCGAGAATCTGGATGACGAAGCAGCCCCGGTCTCGGGCAGCGTCTCCGGCACAGCCCTCCTTAGCGGCCCCGGGTTCAATCTGAATGTGAACATTGCCGGCAATGCAGTGCTTAACCAGACCCTCGGTGCCTACGATGGCACCACCGATTATTCGGGCAGCTCTGGGGTGACACTCGGCAATCGCACTGCTACAGGCAGCAACAGCCAGACACTTACCGGTGCTGCGTTGAGTCCATTCGTCGGAACCGGCACGCTGAACCTGTCGTTCCTGGCCCAGGCAACCACACAGGCAGCGGGTGGTGGCAACCTGATGGCCAACATCAGCAACCTCGGCGGGGGCTCTGTCACCATCACCTATCGTTACCTGAACAGCACCGCCCTCAAGGCTGGCAACTACACCATCGTGCAGAAGTCCCAGCCAGCTGGACTGCTCGATGGCCGCGATTCTCAGGCCGGTGTTATCGTCGCCAACAGTTTCAATACGGATTCGCTGTATGTCACGCTGGGCAACAGCGACAGCACCAACAACAACTTTGGCGAATATGCTCCGGCCTCGCTGAGTGGCTATGTCTATCAGGATGCCAACAATAACGGCCTTCGGGAAGCAACAGAGCGACTGTTCGCCAACAGCAAAATCACCCTGACAGGCACGAATGATCGCGGACAGGCAGTGAGCCTGAATGGCTTCACCGATGCAAACGGGTTTTACCAGTTCGCTAACCTGCGACCCGGACAGTATGCCATCAAGCAAACAACAGCACCGACAGGCGTCTCCGCAGGCAAACTGACTGCAGGCTCGCTGGGTGGCAGCATCGGCACTGCACGCGACTTCCAGGCCATCCAGGTGCTGGTGGGCGCTAGCGGCAACAACTATAACTTCGCCCACATCGGGCCACAGGCACCTTCGAGCAGTGGTACCGCTGCGGGAAAGATATCAACTTCGGTATCAGTCACACCACGCCCACCTTCCCCAGTGGTCGTTCCACCAGCACCCATTCCCCCGACTTCCGCAGGCAAAATCTCAACATCCGTATCTACGACACCCCGGCCCCCTTCGCCCGTCGTTGTACCGCCGAGACCGATTCAGCCTACTTCGGCAGGCAAGATCAGCACCTCGGTCAGTTCAACACCACGACCACCATCTTCCAATGTCCAGGCACCCATACCCCCAACGTCCGCGGGTAAAGTCTCCACTGCACTCAAAAAGTAGTGACGATGAACTGAGGGTTCAGGGACTGAGAAACAGCAACGACCAGGAAACACGCAGAGGACACCAGCAATGAAACGCCAATGGATGACCAGTATCGCATTGATGGGTTTAAGCGCATCTCCGCTACTGGCGCAAGATGGTGTCTGGAAGCCATCGGGTGAACATCGTGCCCGCTATGAATCGGTAGATGGTCAGCCTTTGCAGCTCATCGGCAGGCCCATCACGGGCAAAAGCAGGGTGGATCGTGCACTCGAGCCTGCCGGCTTTTCACCCGATATCAAGATGACCGCTCCGCTGCCTTCCGCACCTGCTACGGGCAAGCCACTGGAGTACGAAGCTCTGCCGTTCCCCCGTCAGCAGGTTGTGACGTACCCCAATGGGACTATTCCGCAGGGTGCACTCCCTGGCAATGCTGTACCGATGAATGGCTCGCCCGTAGTCACCTATCCGGGATACCCAGTTGCTCCCAACGGCGCGATTGCACCCGTTCCAGCAGGTACGACCATCGTGAATGGCCAGGTTGTGAATGGCCCCATTATGGGTGAGCCCATGACGGGAAATCCCTACTTCGGTGATGCCGTCAACGGCATGCCCGTTGAAGGTGGCTTCGGCGGTCGCTATTTCCAGCAGGCCATTCACGGAAGCCCCGGCCGCTGGTATGGCAGTCTGGATTTCATCCTGTTCTCGCTCAGTCTCGATAATTCCCCCCCGCTGATCATCACCGGCAACCAGGCTGCTAGCACAACACCACCATTCTTCAGCATTTCGAATACACGATCTGTCTACGGTGGCGATTTGCCCGGCGATGCTCTTCTGGGTGGCCGTGTGACCATGGGTGCCTGGTTTGATCGCTGTCAGTATTTCGGCATGTTTGGCAGCTTCTTTTCCACAGCGACTCATAACTCCACCTTTACTGCCGGTTCCGCCGATGGCAGTACGTTCTATGGTCGGCCTTACTTCAATTCCGACCCTGCTGTGAATTCTGAACAGGTGGAACGGGTATCGGACCTTGCTGGCTACGGTGGTTTCGTGACGGTGGACCGCAGCGTGCTCTTGCGAGGTGCCGATTTGAACTTCCGCTGGAATTTGTTCAGCAACACCTCCCCTTCCGGCAGGACTTTCTGGCATGTGGATGGATATGCAGGTGCCAAGTATATGGGCTTGGACGAGAGCCTGAATATCACTGAAGACCTCCTGATGCACTCCAATGTCGATGGGTTTGATGCCAATGGTCAGCGGGTCACCATCTTCCCGCAAGGCACGCGTATCTTTGTGCAGGATCGATTCAGCACCCGAAATAACTTCTTCGGTGGCAACATCGGGTTGATGTCAGAAGCACGCCTGGGGCGGTTGTTTGTCGAAGCACGTTCTGGCATTGCCTTGGGTGCCACCAATCAGGAAGTGACTATCGGCGGAAACACGCAGTACACCGTTGCTGGAGTGAACCCGACGCCGAACCAGGTTGGGGGCCTGTTAGCACAGCAGACTAACATTGGCACCTACAATCGCAATTCCTTCAGTTATGTACCAGAATTCAGCCTCAAACTCGGTCTCCAGGTGACCGATCATCTGAGAGTCTATGCTGGATATGACATGATGTACTGGTCCAATGTAGTTCGCCCTGGCCAGCAAATTGACCGCAATGTCAATGGCAGCCAGGCTCCACAAGTCAACCCTCAGACTGGCGAGGCGATTCCTGGAGTTCTCAACGGCCCTGCCCGTCCCGAGTTCAACTTCAACTCCACCAGCCTGTGGATCAATGGCTTCTCCGCGGGGCTCTCCTGGATCTTCTAAAACGCCCTGTACAACAGACGAGCGGCAGGACATGTCCTGCCGCTCGTCTGTTGAAGCCCGGTGTGGATTATCGCACCTGGTTTAATTCGGTCCAGCTACCGGTATTAGTCGTGTTGGGATCGAAGCCTGCAGAGTTGCTGAGAAGCACGGTACCGTTGGAGTTGAGCCAGGCCTGGTTGTAACCGCTGGGCAGGCTATAGCTGTAGCCGCCGCCAGAGTATTCCTGGGTACCGCGGATGTAGTCGCTGAAGTTTCGGCTGATGCGGTCTTCCGAGGCCCACTTGCTGGCCCGGGCCTGCCGCATCAACGACAAGGCATAGTCGTTATTCGCACTGATCTGTCTGCTCAAGTCGCCAGCAGCCTTGATGGCCAGGCCCATCCGTTGCATGAACAGGCCCTGTACATAGTTCACCTGTTTGAGGTGCTCCAGGTTGGCTCGCACTGAGTGGATGACCGCCAGCATACGGGGAGTAGCCTGGTCCAATTGACCTGCTTCTGCACGCAGTGAGAAGGAGAGACCGATGCCCCAGTTGAGGATGCTGGCGTTGTTAACACCAAGCCATTGGTCCTGATTGAAATAGCAGCCGGTATAGAAGTCTTCTTCGATGCTGGTGCTGTTCAATGTATAGGTAACACGGGTGCGGGTGACCTGCCAGCGGTCGCCGCCATAGAGCTTGCGGCAGAGTTCGGCCAGCTCGGGCATGTTGCGTTGCTGCGAGATGCGGACTGCAACTTTACGGGTCAGAGGAATGGTGAACTCGGTGACTACCTGGCTGGGAGAAAGTGGCTCGCACACATAACTGCCCATGTAATTGTGCAGCCGGGGCATCGCGATGACCGGGTTTTTCAATTGGCAGCAGGTGGCGATGGGGTGAACTTCAATCTGCTCCCAGGTGTTGGGGTTGGCCACTACCACTTCCCAGTTAGCCTGGTGGAAAAGGTTGGGGTACCACTTGATACCACCCCGAACGGTCCAGCCCTGCGGCTTGAGGAAACTGCCCGCGACCATGTTGTTGACCATGGGATCACGAATAGTCACAGGTTCCATGACGAGGTGAGCCGGTTCGGCTGCGGAAACGGTGGCAGCAGTGAGGATGGTGGCAGCAAGCACTGAGCGAAACATGGAAGTTACTCCGAGGAGGGTGTTGAGATGCACCCCATACCGGCTCACTTCTGATCTGTGACAGAATCAGTAAGCGTCAGCATGGCAAAAACACATATTGTGTGACGAGGCGGAACATGCCATCTCTTCCGGGCAGACCATCGCAAGGGTTCTCATTCCCACACAATCCCTCGCAACTCTCTGCCTGCGCCAGCAGTTCCTGGCCGATTTCGTTGTAAGAATGCACCGCCTTACGATGTGGAGTCTTGAAGGAATTACAAAACAGCAGGCCACAGCTCTTCGCCAACCGGCAAGGTTTGCCCCGCTTCGTTTGTCGTAACTTCAGGTATGGCTTAACACTACGGCGATTCTTTCGCCCCTGGGGCACACGGATCGGCTAGCTTGGCCTTCCATTTGCGTCAAGAATGTAGATGATTGGGTGCGATGGCACTCCAGGGATTGGAGCCAGTCTATATGGTTCGTGCGTTTTCCTCCCGGTACCGCCTGCTTCTTGCCGTCTGTGCAATGGCATTGCCGACATGGCTGCATGCGGCTGGTGAGTTTGTCTCTGCAAATTTCCATGTCTATGCTCCCACGCAGCAGATCGCCCAGAAAGTAGGCGAATACGCTGAACGCTGGCGTCGCGAAAAAGCCATGGAGTGGCTGGGACGGGAAATGCCTCGCTGGGGCAAGCGCTGTCCACTGCAGGTTACTATCACACCCGCTGGCTCATCCGGTGAAACCACCTTCGCCTTTGATAATGGCTCTATTCTCGATCAGAACATGCAGGTCTCAGGCAGCCTGGAACGGGTGCTGAACAGTGTCCTACCCCATGAAATTACTCACACGGTGTTCGCCTACAAGTTCCGCCAGCCCCTGCCCCGCTGGGCCGATGAAGGTGGTTCGGTACTCAGCGAAGACGATCACGAACGGCAGAAGCACGACGATCTCATCCGCCGTTACCTCGCCAAAGGCAACCAGGCTTATCGCCTTCGTACCCTTATGACCATGATGCAGTATCCGCGCACCGGCGAGGATGTCATCACACTCTATGCCGAAGGCTATTCCGTGTGCCGCTTCCTGGTGGAATCCAGCAGCAAGCAGGCTTTTCTTGAGTTTCTCTCCGATGCAATGCAGCCTCAATTCGGCTGGGACCGGGCCTTGCAAAAACACTACGGCGTGCGGAATATCGAACAACTGGAACAAGCCTGGCTCAAATGGATGATGACATGGTGCTCTCCCCAGGCACGATTGAATGGCAGCGGCTCCAATGCCGGTTCAACTATCATTGCCAGCAATCAGACTACTCCAGGTTCCTCGAACCGCACCACCAGCGAGGTGACACGCAGCAAGCCCAGCGACATGGTCATTCGAGGCGGACAGCCAGACAATGTGGGTGCAGCCCGTCCGATCAGTAATGGCACACCACCTGCCCGCGCCTGGTCACCTGTGGACGAAGGGACTGCTCCTCCTGCCAGCAACCCCAGCAGTTGGAGACCACTGCGAGCATCGCTGGGCCAGCCAGTTCCAAACTAACGTAGATGTACGAAATAAGGGAGATTCGCATGTCGCGAATCTCCCTTATGCATTGTTACCCTTTTGTATCTATCCAGTGCGATTAAGCACCAGCCAGACGGATATCCATTACTGGGCCTTTGATCTTCTTGCGATTGGGGCTGGTGTAAAGCCACACGATGGCTGCCAGTGCCAGGAAGAAGACGGCATAGATCAGATCACCAAAAGGCCAGCTCTTGGGAAAACTGATGAACATCCGGTATATCCAGCGAAAGGCTGATTCACAGTAATACAGACCCATCGAGACAGCCCGGCCAGTGCTCCAGTCATTCACATTTTCGCCCACAATCTCGTAGCGGCGTTCAACGGTAAAGAGGCTGATCAGACCATCGTTCAGATCCATCTTGCCTTCATTTTCCATCTTGATCCTGCGTGTCTGGTAACCCTGCTTCTCCACTTGCGAGCGGGTCCAGGTCCAGATGGCGTCTTCACCCTTGAAAAGCAGCCCGAGCTTGGCTTCGTCAGCAGGAGCAGCAGCTACCCGTTCACCTGGCGAAGCAGTGATTTCAGGCTGATTCTTGCTGGCTTCGTCCACTTTGCCAGGAGCACCTTGGGCTGCTGCCTGCTTATCAGGAGTCTTGGAACCAGAGGCGGAACTCTTGATATCTGCACCTGATTTGGCAGCTTCGGTTGAACTCTTGATATCAGCAGCGGCCTTGGGACCTGCAGGTGCAGTCTTGGAACCTGATGCAGAACTCTTGATGTCCGGCGTCATGAGAATGACACTGGAAAGAACTACGTGATCCGAAAAGCTTAACTGACCGTCCTTCTTGGGGGCATCAGTCTTCGGAGTTTCAGTCTTCGGAGTTTCTGTCTTTGGAGTTTCTGTCTTTGGAGTTTCGGTCTTAGGCGTTTCCGTCTTACCAGCGTCCGTCTTGGGAGTTTCCGTCTTGGCAGCTTCTGTCTTGCCAGCGGTCTTACCTGCGTCCTTGCGAGGTGCCTTGGACTTGCTGGCATCCTTGTTCGGAGTAGCAGTCTTGGCCTTGGCCCGCTCCGACGGCAGAACATCGTTCGCTACGGCGCCACCACCAATACGAGCGCTACCACCTGCAACATCTTCACCCACGGGGCCAGCAAATTTCTCTGGTGTACGTGCCAGTTCACGATAGGTAGGCTCAGGCAGGAAATTAATGAGGAAAGGAAGCAAGATCGCAAACAGCAACAGTAGCTTGGAGAGTGTGCCACGATTGGCCTTCATAGGAAGGGCAATCTCGCTCACCTTCCTGCCCTGAGACAGGAATTCAACTTTGGCACCAGCCAGCTTGCCCGACATTAATGGCTGAACCACAAACGAGGCGGTGCCACCAGATACTGGAATGATGACATGAGGAGGGGTGACAATGGCCCCGGGTGCACTGACTTGCACCACAATTGGTGGATCAAAACCACCCGACTGGGACTGTGGTTTGAAGGGCTCTGGTGCACCATTGGCTCCGCCCAGAGTCACTTCAATGGGATGCAGTTTGCCCACACGCATCCGACTGGAGTAACGCACCACTGGGGTGCGCAGGTACTGATTAGAACTTTGCAGCCGCTGCTCCGAACCGCCCGTGGGACGATTTCCTGTAGGTAATTGCCCGATATTCGGCGAAACGGGCGGGTTCGACGGGGGCTGATACGCAGGACCCGCCATCGGGCCGCGACTCGTGGGTGGTTTCGGTTGCATGACTGATACTCAGGAAAGCAGAGACTAATCCAACTCTTAATCTACTTTATGGGGGACAGATAACCACTAGGAACAGCTAAGAATCCTCTGTTTTTCAGAATTCCGTCACTTTCGCTTCGGTATAAGCTGGCCTCTCCATTCTGCAGATGCTTCCTATAATGCAGAAATGAAGCCACAGCATCCTGAACGAATCCTCATTCTTGACTTCGGTTCGCAGTTCGTCCAACTGATCGCCCGCCGCGTTCGCGAACTGCATGTCTATGCCGAAATAGTTCGGGCAGATCTGCCAGCTGAACGCATTAAAGCTCTGAACCCCACCGGGATCATCTTCTCCGGCAGCCCCTACAGCGTCTACGACCAGGGCGCCCCCCACTGCGACCCCAAGATTTACGACCTGGGAATCCCCATTCTCGGACTCTGCTACGGCATGCAGCTCGCCTGTTATCAATTGGGAGGAAAGGTCAAACCAGCTGCTGCCCGTGAATTTGGCCGGGCCCATCTCCAGGTGAAAGAAAATCAGCATCCCCTCCTGCAAGGGCTGCCTCACGAAACCGTCGTCTGGATGAGCCACGGCGATCAGGTCGTGGATGTTGCCCACGAGTACCAAGTCCTCGCATCCACCAGCACCTGCCCCATCGCGGTCGTACAACACAAAGCCAAGCCGCTGTATGGCTTGCAGTTTCACCCTGAGGTCAGTCACACTGTCCTGGGCAGCATTCTGCTCAAGAACTTCCTGTACAACATTTGCCATTGCAGCGGGCAATGGAAAATGTCAGCTTTCGTGCAGCAGAGCATTGCCGACATCAAAGAACGTGTCGGCAGCCATCGTGTCATTTGCGGTCTGTCAGGCGGTGTCGATTCCGCTGTCACCGCTGCCATGCTGATCAAAGCCATTGGCAATCAGTGTGCCTGTATCTTTGTCGACAATGGCCTGCTCCGTGATGGCGAGCGGGAAGCTGTCCGGCAGACGTTTACCGATCACTTCAAGGCAGATCTCCATGTCGTTGATGCCCGCGAGCAGTTTCTGTCAGCTCTCAAGGACGTGACAGACCCGCAGAAGAAGCGTAAACTCATCGGCCACATCTTTATTGATGTCTTTCAAGCAGAAGCCAAACGCATCCAAGGTGCCAAGTACCTGGCACAGGGAACGCTCTATCCTGATGTCATCGAGAGCGGTGCCTCTCCCGATGGTCCCGCAGCCACCATCAAAACACATCACAATGTGGGCGGCCTGCCTGAACAACTCGGCTTCGAACTGATCGAGCCGTTGCGTGATCTCTTCAAGGATGAGGTCCGCACAATCGGTCTGGAGTTGGGTCTGCCCGAAGACATGGTCTGGCGGCACCCCTTCCCCGGCCCCGGCCTTGCCGTGAGATGCCTCGGTGCTGTGGAGGAAAGCAAGCTGGCAGTACTTCGCCAGGCAGATGCCATCTTCATGGAAGAACTGCACACCCACAAACTCTACCGGGAAGTCTCACAGGCTTTCGCAGTGCTGCTCCCGGTACAATCAGTCGGTGTGATGGGTGATGGCCGCACCTATGACAATGTGGTAGCCCTGCGAGCCGTGAAGACCGATGACTTCATGACTGCCGACTGGGCTCACCTGCCCCACGAATTCCTGAGCAGGGTTTCCACTAGGATCATCAACGAAGTACGTGGCGTCAACCGTGTGGCTTACGACATCAGCAGCAAGCCACCGGCGACAATTGAGTGGGAATAGGTGTCCAACTGTGATGGTGGTCAACTCTTTGCGCCATCAGACTCTGTACTTTTCCCAACACCCAGGAAGCGGCGAAGCCACCTGGGTGGGGGCGGGGCATGCTGAACGATTTCGAGTGGAAGTCCCATCAATTTGCTGATCTGCCTTGCAGTCTCCGCATCACAATACGGCCCCATCTGCCTGGCATTATCACCCAGCATCCAGTCGTCATCGGAGCCGACACAGATCAAGCCGACTGCTAGAATCGCCTGCTTCGACTCACTCCCGGATCGATAGTCATACACACGCACCATCTCGAACTCTTCGAATGGACGTTCTTTCTTCCAGACGGCAAACCATCCAAAGACTTCCCACACCACACTGACTCGACGGGTGCGTGGATCAATCGTACTTGTGGGGAACAGCGACCCCAGTATCAAGGTGGCAAAGATGAAGAAACCGAAGAACACGACGGCAATGACGGTGCCAACGACACCTCCACGGGAACAGAGATAACCAAGGAACAAACAGAAGGGGATGACAATGAGATTGTTGAAGACCCAGCGACGAAACAGTTTGCTGGTTTCTCGCAACACCAGTGGTGCTGCAATTCCACTATCCCCTGGCTCTGTTAACACCTGCGACGGCGTTTGACTCGCCTCTTCGCCCGGCTCCTCACGCACATACTGACGGCCACGCATCGCACTCTCAACAAGGTGGATGAAGTTCGCCAGGATCCTTACGTTAGAGGCTGGTTCCTGAAACTCACTCGCAGATAACTTGAACTTCTCTGCCAGTGCAGGTGCATAGAGCCAATGGGCCCACATGCCAAACTTTCCGAGGTTGGTATCGGGTCGGAGCGTTCCATGTGGGAACATCAACTTATCTTCGATGATGTTCCGAATCTCCAATGCCAATTCTGCCAGCACCGGCGTCCCAGCCACGTTGGAGCAACCTGCCACAAACAACTCATCAGGCATCGGCTCAGCACTGGCTACTTTCAGATAGTATCGTTGACTGAACCAGGACCAGATCAACGTTGGCACAGTAAACAGGGCCAGCATGCCAGCCAAGAAGAGCATCAGTGGAAAATCGTCGTCCTTCTTCTTCCAACTGAGTACCTGCAAGCCCATCAGCCCGATCATCACGGCCGGGATGAGAATCGCTGCAAGCAGGAACCATCGTTGCCGTCGCCGAAGAGAGGGTGGAAGTTCGGGCATGGAAGTCTCAATAGCAAGTAGCCTTTGTGCCTGTTGCACAATACAAGTTTGACCTCACTAGGGATTCCCCAAAAAGTCGTCTATGTCACCGATCTCTTCCCCTCCGTTCCAAGTGACGAGCTTGCGAATCTTGGTATTGCTCAGTTGCTTGTCAGCACGAATGCTGATGACTCTGCCATTAAGAAAACCCAATGTGGTTATTCTGCTCGTTCCTGGAAATGCTCTCAGATACGGTGGAGTGGTATCGTCCACAAATTCGTCATCGGGCATCGTCCACGGTATGAAGCGGCCTGATTCTGCGATCACTGCGGTATTGGATGTGCCATCGGCAATTGTTATCTGGCCCAACGTGATCGACTTCTTTTCGAAGATCGTGCCTGGCCCGGTGAGGGCAGATAATTGGGTATGTCCCAGTGGAGCACGTTTTCGCCAGGACTGGTAACACTTGGGGATTTTCTCCAGCAGCTTGATGTTGTGAGGACTCGACCAGGGTTCATCAAGTCTGAATTGTCGATACAGATTCTCTTCGTCCAGGTACGGTAAAAGTGTAACACGCCAACTCAGTAATGGCTTACCTGATGCATTGACAACATTTGTCGTAAGCAGTTTGTTATGATCCTGGTGGTAGTTATGCATTGCGATAACGATGTTGCGCACCTGACTGCTACGATGCATGCTGGGAGTGCCATCGCGAATGTAGTCCAGATAGACCGGGATTATCCCCAAATGTGCGAAGAAGATGCAAGCGATTGTGAGCCCATCAAGAAGATTAGAGCGAATCGTGATGTGAGCGACTATCTGTGCAATAAGAAACATGCAGTACAGTAGATAATGCTCTTC
Source organism: Gemmatales bacterium (assembly GCA_046350055.1). Classification (GTDB taxonomy): domain Bacteria; phylum Planctomycetota; class Planctomycetia; order Gemmatales; family HRBIN36; genus JAEUIE01. The sequence goes on from JAXMBC010000001.1 coordinate 4,975,000, forward strand.
ATCGGTAGTGTAGAAATACCAGCAGCATGCCAGTGCAAGCAAAGAGAGGATGTAGGCGAGAGGGCGGCGGGGAGGTGCCGGTGTGGTAGTTGACATGGCTGCAGCGTACTCGATTTAGCATCGAGCAGCCAATCAAATACCGTCCCCGGTCGGATACCGGGGACGCAGTGCATATTTTCAAATGCAATGGTGAGAGTCGTCACAGCCCGCGGCGCTAGCCCCACATTCCGCACCTTGGGTCGTGGGGCAAGGTGGGGAAGGCGGGGTCAATGTATCATCCGGAGGGGCGGTGGGGGAGGAGTTGTCGGTGGAGGGAGGGGAAGCGGAGTGACACGAGGATGTCACGTTGACGGGGATTCACTTGCGACGGCGTCATGACATTGCGGCCTGCTTCTGTCCAGGTGATGATGGGGCAGGTGCGGAAGGCACGCTCCAGGACTTCGGCGGTCATGCGACGTTCACTCTGTTCCTGATCTTCGGCATGGCGGAGACGGTAGCGACGTTCCACGACCTGACGGAATTGCAGGGCGAGCATCAGTAAACAGACCAGCGCCTCCACGCGGCGGGGCGATTTGAGGAACACGGGTGCCACGGCCAGCGGCGTCTTGTATTCGTGATGCGACCGTTCGATATACGCCTGCTGTTTGTAAATGGTGAACAGGGCGTCGCCACTCGTCGTCTGCGGAGCGGTGGTCACCAGGGCAGCGAGGCCATCGTAGCGGGCATCCGCTGTCGCCGCCGCTTCGTCGAAGCTCCAGACAAGACGATGCTTGGCCCGCTGATGTCCGCTTTTGGGCTGGGGCAGCGCGGCCTGTTCTTCGGGGTCAGCGGCACCATCTCATAGGTGAAGAATGACTTCACCGCTCTCTTGCCCATCAGCGCCGCCACCTGCTGGTGAATCTTCACCGGCGTGCATTGCGGATGGCCTCGCAACAGCTTCTCGTTCAGCTTCTGAAGTCCGGCCTTCACCGTGGCGATGTTCTTCTCGCGTCGCTGTCCCGCTTCACGCCAACCAGCAGTGCTCTTGACGAAGATGACCCGTGCCGCGATGGGCTGCTTCTTCCCTGCCGTCGGCTGCGGATCGATGACGTCATGGTCGATCACCGCCAGTTCGTAATGATCCTTCACCAGCGACGACTGACAGGCGCGGCGGCGCTGCTGTTCCTGCGACAGATAGCTGGCCTGCTTCCACGGTAGCGATTCGGCGTGCTGGTCGTAGAGCTTCTGGTAGTCGTTCCAGGGCACGGCGCAGAGCACATGACGACCATCGCGATGCAGGCGGGCGACATGCTCCGCTGAGAACGTGCCGCGGTCGGAAGTCATCAGCAAACCTTCGGGCAGCGGCAGCAGACGCTTCATCAGATCGTACTGCTCGCGCATGGCGGTCTGGCCGTTGCGGTTGCCATCAAGCGGATGCACGAAGACCGGCACGAAGTTGATGTCATCGACAAAGGCCGCGACGCCGATGTTGATCATGCGACGACGGCTGAGGTAGCCGTGGCCCAGATGCGCCGGCGGCAGGGCGGCATCCTGCGGTGTGGCTTCTCGCGGCGAAAGCGCGCGGACGAGGCGTTGAACTATCGTAGCTGCCGGTGAAGGTAAGGTGGGTGGGATCGAAGTGGAGCCGCGTGAGTTGGAGGTCGGCCCACTTCAGGGTCGCCGTGGTGACATGGGCCAGCAGCGAATGGCGATGGTCGAAGAAGGCGTCGAGCGCGCGACCGAGACGATCATCGTTGAGCTTGTCGGCGGGGATGCCTTGCAACGCGGCCACTCCCGACTCTTCGGCCCACTGGGCCACGTTCATCAAGGCGAGGGGATGATTCAGCCGCGCGTGCAACAGCAATTGCAACACCTGGCCGTGGGAATACTCCTGCTGTGGATCGCGCGGCAGGTGCTGATCAAAGAGCGACGGCAAATCCAGTTCGTGGAACAGCGGCTGATACAACGGCCACGGCCCCAGGTTGCACACCGCCATCTCGGCTGCCGCCGACTGACTCAGCATCGCGACTTCTCCACGTCCGTGCGAAGTTCCCGTTGCGCGTCATTGAGGTGCACCGCATTCTAGTAAAGACCACACTGTCTGCTCGACAGGAGTTTGGGTTGCGGATAATATCCTGAAACAAAACACCGTCGCCCACCACCGAGCCCGATTGAACAAGGTGCGGAATGTGGGGCTAGCCCCACATTCCGCACCTTGGGTCGTGGGGCAAGGTGGGGAAGGCGGGGTCAATGTATCATCCGGAGGGGGCGGTGGGGGAGGAGTTGTCGGTGGAGGGAGGGGAAGCGGAGTGACACGAGGATGTCACGTTGACGGGGATTCACTTGCGACGGCGTCATGACATTGCGGCCTGCTTCTGTCCAGGTGATGATGGGGCAGGTGCGGAAGGCACGCTCCAGGACTTCGGCGGTCATGCGACGTTCACTCTGTTCCTGATCTTCGGCATGGCGGAGACGGTAGCGACGTTCCACGACCTGACGGAATTGCAGGGCGAGCATCAGTAAACAGACCAGCGCCTCCTCCACGCGGCGGGGCGATTTGAGGAACACGGGTGCCACGGCCAGCGGCGTCTTGTATTCGTGATGCGACCGTTCGATATACGCCTGCTGTTTGTAAATGGTGAACAGGGCGTCGCCACTCGTCGTCTGCGGAGCGGTGGTCACCAGGGCAGCGAGGCCATCGTAGCGGGCATCCGCTGTCGCCGCCGCTTCGTCGAAGCTCCAGACAAGACGATGCTTGGCCCGCTGATGTCCGCTTTTGGGCTGGGGCAGCGCGGCCTGTTCTTCGGGGGTCAGCGGCACCATCTCATAGGTGAAGAATGACTTCACCGCTCTCTTGCCCATCAGCGCCGCCACCTGCTGGTGAATCTTCACCGGCGTGCATTGCGGATGGCCTCGCAACAGCTTCTCGTTCAGCTTCTGAAGTCCGGCCTTCACCGTGGCGATGTTCTTCTCGCGTCGCTGTCCCGCTTCACGCCAACCAGCAGTGCTCTTGACGAAGATGACCCGTGCCGCGATGGGCTGCTTCTTCCCTGCCGTCGGCTGCGGATCGATGACGTCATGGTCGATCACCGCCAGTTCGTAATGATCCTTCACCAGCGACGACTGACAGGCGCGGCGCGCTGCTGTTCCTGCGACAGATAGCTGGCCTGCTTCCACGGTAGCGATTCGGCGCGCTGGTCGTAGAGCTTCTGGTAGTCGTTCCAGGGCACGGCGCAGAGCACATGCCGACCATCGCGATGCAGGCGGGCGACATGCTCCGCCGAGAACGTGCCGCGGTCGGAAGTCATCAGCAAACCTTCGGGCAACGGCAGCAGACGCTTCATCAGATCGTACTGCTCGCGCGCATGGCGGTCTGGCCGTTGCGGTTGCCATCAAGCGGATGCACGAAGACCGGCACGAAGTTGATGTCATCGACAAAGGCCGCGACGCCGATGTTGATCATGCGACGACGGCTGAGGTAGCCGTGGCCCAGATGCGCCGGCGGCAGGGCGGCATCCTGCGGTGTGGCTTCTCGCGGCGAAAGCGCGGGACGAGGCGTTGAACTATCGTAGCTGCCGGTGAAGGTAAGGTGGGTGGGATCGAAGTGGAGCCGCGTGAGTTGGAGGTCGGCCCACTTCAGGGTCGCCGTGGTGACATGGGCCAGCAGCGAATGGCGATGGTCGAAGAAGGCGTCGAGCGCGCGACCGAGACGATCATCGTTGAGCTTGTCGGCGGGGATGCCTTGCAACGCGGCCACTCCCGACTCTTCGGCCCACTGGGCCACGTTCATCAAGGCGAGGGGATGATTCAGCCGCGCGTGCAACAGCAATTGCAACACCTGGCCGTGGGAATACTCCTGCTGTGGATCGCGCGGCAGGTGCTGATCAAAGAGCGACGGCAAATCCAGTTCGTGGAACAGCGGCTGATACAACGGCCACGGCCCCAGGTTGCACACCGCCATCTCGGCTGCCGCCGACTGACTCAGCATCGCGACTTCTCCACGTCCGTGCGAAGTTCCCGTTGCGCGTCATTGAGGTGCACCGCATTCTAGTAAAGACCACACTGTCTGCTCGACAGGAGTTTGGGTTGCGGATAATATCCTGAAACAAAACACCGTCGCCCACCACCGAGCCCGATTGAACAAGGTGCGGAATGTGGGGCTAGCCCCACATTCCGCACCTTGGGTCGTGGGGCAAGGTGGGGAAGGCGGGGTCAATGTATCATCCGGAGGGGCGGTGGGGGAGGAGTTGTCGGTGGAGGGAGGGGAAGCGGAGTGACACGAGGATGTCACGTTGACGGGGATTCACTTGCGACGGCGTCATGACATTGCGGCCTGCTTCTGTCCAGGTGATGATGGGGCAGGTGCGGAAGGCACGCTCAGGACTTCGGCGGTCATGCGACGTTCACTCTGTTCCTGATCTTCGGCGGTCATGCGACGTTCACTCTGTTCCTGATCTTCGGCGGTCATGCGACGTTCACTCTGTTCCTGATCTTCGGCATGGCGGAGACGGTAGCGACGTTCCACGACCTGACGGAATTGCAGGGCGAGCATCAGTAAACAGACCAGCCGCCTCCACGCGGCGGGGCGATTTGAGGAACACGGGTGCCACGGCCAGCGGCGTCTTGTATTCGTGATGCGACCGTTCGATATACGCCTGCTGTTTGTAAATGGTGAACAGGGCGTCGCCACTCGTCGTCTGCGGAGCGGTGGTCACCAGGGCAGCGAGGCCATCGTAGCGGGCATCCGCTGTCGCCGCCGCTTCGTCGAAGCTCCAGACAAGACGATGCTTGGCCCGCTGATGTCCGCTTTTGGGCTGGGGCAGCGCGGCCTGTTCCTCGGGGGTCAGCGGCACCATCTCATAGGTGAAGAATGACTTCACCGCTCTCTTGCCCATCAGCGCCGCCACCTGCTGGTGAATCTTCACCGGCGTGCATTGCGGATGGCCTCGCAACAGCTTCTCGTTCAGCTTCTGAAGTCCGGCCTTCACCGTGGCGATGTTCTTCTCGCGTCGCTGTCCCGCTTCACGCCGACCAGCAGTGCTCTTGACGAAGATGACCCGTGCCGCGATGGGCTGCTTCTTCCCTGCCGTCGGCTGCGGATCGATGACGTCATGGTCGATCACCGCCAGTTCGTAATGATCCTTCACCAGCGACGACTGACAGGCGCGGCGGCGCTGCTGTTCCTGCGACAGATAGCTGGCCTGCTTCCACGGTAGCGATTCGGCGCTGGTCGTAGAGCTTCTGGTAGTCGTTCCAGGGCACGGCGCAGAGCACATGCCGACCATCGCGATGCAGGCGGGCGACATGCTCCGCCGAGAACGTGCCGCGGTCGGAAGTCATCAGCAAACCTTCGGGCAACGGCAGCAGACGCTTCATCAGATCGTACTGCTCGCGCATGGCGGTCTGGCCGTTGCGGTTGCCATCAAGCGGATGCACGAAGACCGGCACGAAGTTGATGTCATCGACAAAGGCCGCGACGCCGATGTTGATCATGCGACGACGGCTGAGGTAGCCGTGGCCCAGATGCGCCGGCGGCAGGGCGGCATCCTGCGGTGTGGCTTCTCGCGGCGAAGCGCGGGACGAGGCGTTGAACTATCGTAGCTGCCGGTGAAGGTAAGGTGGGTGGGATCGAAGTGGAGCCGCGTGAGTTGGAGGTCGGCCCACTTCAGGGTCGCCGTGGTGACATGGGCCAGCAGCGAATGGCGATGGTCGAAGAAGGCGTCGAGCGCGCGACCGAGACGATCATCGTTGAGCTTGTCGGCGGGGATGCCTTGCAACGCGGCCACTCCCGACTCTTCGGCCCACTGGGCCACGTTCATCAAGGCGAGGGGATGATTCAGCCGCGCGTGCAACAGCAATTGCAACACCTGGCCGTGGGAATACTCCTGCTGTGGATCGCGCGGCAGGTGCTGATCAAAGAGCGACGGCAAATCCAGTTCGTGGAACAGCGGCTGATACAACGGCCACGGCCCCAGGTTGCACACCGCCATCTCGGCTGCCGCCGACTGACTCAGCATCGCGACTTCTCCACGTCCGTGCGAAGTTCCCGTTGCGCGTCATTGAGGTGCACCGCATTCTAGTAAAGACCACACTGTCTGCTCGACAGGAGTTTGGGTTGCGGATAATATCCTGAAACAAAACACCGTCGCCCACCACCGAGCCCGATTGAACAAGGTGCGGAATGTGGGGCTAGCGCCGCGGGCTGTGAGTTCGCTCACTTTTGCAAATGATTGCCCGTCTTTGCGGCTCTTGCTGCCAATGCTTCTTTGGCAACCCTCGTAGGCAGTGCATCAGGATGCCCCGTAGCCATTTCTCGAACAATTGCCAACGCATCTGCACTCCCGATCTGATCAAGAAGCAGAATTACCCGTACAGCGCGTGTCCAATGTTCTTTTCGATTACCCCAATAGGTAGCATTCAATCGTTCGACGTTCCGTTCAGCCCACCACGACCCATTGTCGGCACGGAAATTATAGCCACCATCATCAAATGGTCCGCTGAGTGTAATGACCTTCCCTTGAAGCGAGCCAGCAGGTCGGCCGCTGAGAATTTCAACCATGCGAGATCGTGTCGACTTGTCCGTGACATCATTCATCAATGTAGGCAAGTCAATAGCCAGCCGCGGATCGAAGTATTCCAGTTGTTCAAACGCAGCCTTCCAGATAGCTTCATTCTCACTTCCCAGCTTTGCCAGAAGTGCTTTCACCCCATTTTCGTCGATCCTGGCCGGCTTGAGTTGCTGTTTGAAGAAAGGAACAGACTTCTCGAATTTGAAGGCAAACTTCAGTAAGGCACGTGATCCTTCTGGTTCAGACTTTGTTAAATCAGCCCACCATTGTTCCATATGCTGGGCTTCCGTTACTTTGGGTTGATCGTCCAAAGCAGTGCAGCACTGTACGGCAAGTAGTGCGCACAGCAGAATAATAGTGTATTGCTGCATCATCTTGGCAAGAGAAACAGGCATTGGAAGCAGCCTCTCAATAGTCGATATTCTCACTGAGAATACCGTAGAGCTGCTACAGGATGCAAGTATCAATCTGTGTAGAGAACAATTCTCGTCCCCGGTCTCCGACCGGGGACGAGTTTGTTATGGCAGCTTTGCCGCCAGTTCTTCACTCACTTTCCCGGTCCCTTTGCATTTGGGATACTTGGAACAACCAAGGAAGTAGCGGCCGCGGAACTGCCTGAGCTTCATCGGCCCGCCACACTCGGGGCATGGCTCGGTGATCTCTACCTCGGGCATTTCCTTCTTCGGTGGAGGTGGAGGCAGGATGTCCTTCAGCTTCTCCTTCAAATCCTCCGGCAGCGGCTTGGCATTGCGGCACTTGGGGTAGGCAGCACAGCCCAGGAACGGCCCACGGGGACCTTTACGGACTGCCATTGGCCCGCCACACTTGTCGCAAAGCACTCCAGTGTCAATCGGCTTCATCGGATTGCCGTCTTTGTCTACATCCTGAGCGTTCTTGCACTTGGGGTAGCCGGTGCAGGCGAGGAATGGCCCACGCTTGCCTTCACGCAGCACCATGGGTTTGCCACATTTCTCACATACATGCTCGGTCTTCTTCATGGCGGGTACGGGTACGCCGTTATCCCCCATGTTCATGATCATCTTGCATTCCGGGTACCCGGAGCAGGCAAGGAACTTGCCATACTTGCCCATGCGTTCAAGCATGGGCTTGCCGCAATCAGTACACTTGAATTCCGTTTCAACGACACGGGGGCCGTCTTCGCCTTCGCCTGGTTTAATGTACTTGCACTCCGGGTAGTTCGAGCAACCGGCAAACTTGCCTAACTTGCTCCACTTGAGAATGAGCGGGTTACCACAGTTAGGACACTTCTCTCCCGTTTCAATGCCCTTGATCGCTTCCATCGACGTTTCAGCAGTCTTGAGCAGCTTGTTGAATGGCTGATAGAACTCATCCAGCACTTCACGCCAACCGATCTTGGCATTTTCGATATCGTCGAGTTCATCTTCCATGTGGCTGGTGAACTTGACATCCATGATCTGGGGGAAGTTCTTGACAAGAGCATCCGTCACCACCATGCCCAGTTCCGTTGCATAGAAACGCCGTTCCTTCAGCTCGACGTAGCCTCGTTCCTGTATCTTGCTGATGATGCTGGCGTAGGTACTCGGGCGGCCGATGCCTTCCTTTTCCATCGTCTTGACCAGTGAAGCTTCGTTGAACCTGGCCGGCGGCTGGGTGAAGTGCTGGGTCGGCAGAAGTTCCATCAGCGAGAGCGGGTCCTTCTCCTTGAGTACAGGCAGGATGGCATCTTCGGACTTGCCTGGGGCCAGCACTTTGCGGTAACCATCGAACTTCAGGATCTTGCCCTGGGCCTTGAACGTACCTTTGCCCCTGGCTGCTTCAATCTCGACGTTGGTCACGGCAAAGACCGCAGGCGTCATCTGGCTGGCGACAAACCGGCGGTAGATGAGTTCGTAGAGTTTGAACAGTTCCTGGGGAATGAGATTCTTCAGCTTGTCAGGGGTCTGGGCCAGGTCGGTGGGTCGAACCGCTTCGTGACCTTCTTGAGCCGATTTACCTGACGAATAGGCATTGGGGGAATCAGGCAGATAGGGTTTACCATAGCGTGCCTCGATGTGTTCGCGCACAGCTTTGAGCGCATCATTACTGACGCGGACACTATCTGTACGCATGTAAGTAATGAGAGCGACGCTGCCTTCACCCTTGATATCCACACCTTCATACAGTCGCTGGGCAGCCATCATGGTTCGTTTAGCAGTGTAACGCAACCGGAGAGCCGCCTGCTGCTGCAATGTACTTGTGGTAAACGGAGGCACCGGCCGTTCCTGGCGGTCTTTCTGCTCGATCTTCGCCACACTGCAACTGTTCTTGTTAATCTCTTCAACGATGGCATTGGCCGTCTCGCCGTTGCTCACGTCAAACTTCTTGCCATCCCATTGAGCCAATTCCGCAGTGAAAGCGCCTTCGGGCAGCTCTTCTACTAATTCCAGCTGCGGCAACGGTGCTGCGGCTTCCTCACCTGCCTCCGTCGCTGACGCTTCCGGCTCGTTTTCTGCAACTTCCTCATCGTCGTGCTTGCCTGCGTTCTTGTTGGCAGCCTGCTCCTTTCGCTTGGCCTCAGCTTCGCGAAGCTTTTTGAAAAAGTCCGGAGCAACCTTGCTGGCGAGGTCCACTGGCATGAACGTACCTGTGACCTTCCAGTATTCCTCGGATTTGAAAGCCTGGATTTCCCGTTCCTTTTCGACGATCAGCCGTACCGCAACGGATTGCACCCGGCCGGCGGTGGCATGGCGCGTGATCTTCTTCCTCAATAAGGGGGAAAGCTGGTAACCGACCACCCGGTCGAGAAAGCGACGGGTCTCCTGAGCACGAACGAGGTCTTCGTTGATGTTTCTGGGTGTCGTGAATGCCTTCTGTACCGCAGACTTGGTGATTTCGTTAAACGTGACGCGCTGTACCTGATCATCACTCAGGCCCAGCGATTCCTTGAGGTGCCAGGCGATCGCTTCCCCTTCACGATCCGGATCAGGCGCGAGGTAGACCATCTTGGCCTTGGCTGCCTGTTTCTTGAGACCATTGATGAGGTCCAGCCGGTCGGGCAAGTCCTGATATGTCGCAGCCCAGCCGTTTTCGATGTCGATGCCAAATTTCTTCATGGGCAGGTCACGCACGTGCCCCTTGCTGGCGGTTACCTCGAAGTCATCCCCCAGGTATTTGCCGATAGTCTTGGCCTTGGCAGGAGACTCAACGATAACAAGGTTTTTACCAGTCCCGCGCTTCACTTTGGGCTTGGGCTCATCGGCTACGTCAGGCGTTGCCTCGGCAGCTTTCCTGGTGGTTTTAGCGGGAGCCTTGGTTTTGGTCGCAGCTTGCCTGGTCGTAGTTTTGGGGGTAGCGGTCTTGCGGGTAGCCATGCTTGGCTCCTGTCTGTTCTCGTCACCGGTCTCTGACCGGGGGACGGGATGGATTCCCGGCTCTGCCGGGAGGATGCGTGCAACTCATTCCGGCAGAGCCGGTGGTGCAGTGCGTCCCCGGTCAGGGACCAGGTACGAGCTGCCGTAGATATCGTCTGCCCACGCTACATTATCTAATGGGGCGCTGGCGTTCGCTTACAAGGTCATTGGTATAGAAGGCAGTCAAGGGGTGAGACAAGGGCGAGGGCGGAGAATGGGAAATCTCAACAGGCTTCAATTGCCGTTGTTCGTCGCCATAAAGTCCCTAGAATTCATACACTTGGGGCAAAATCGCCCACAATAACGCCAGGTTCCCTGGGTGGTGATGGACTCCGCTCCGGGACGGCGTGGTTTTTGTTGAGAAGGGGCAGTGATGGCGACGAAGGCCATGAGTTACTTCCGCAAGCACCAGAAAGTTATTCTGGCTTGTATCACCATTGGCACGATGCTTATTTTCATCGTCGGTGATGCGGTTCAGTCCATTGCACGTGGCGGCAGCGCCAGTGGTGGAATCGTCGGCTGGTTCAGTAACTTCTTCAGCGGCGGCACCAAGGAAGATACCGTCTTTCGGGTTGCTGGCGTGAATTATGATCCCATGAAGATCACACAGTTGCAGGAACAGCGTCTCTTCGCCGCTGATGTCATGCGCAGCGTCACCATGGTGGGAGAACAGCGTCTGATGGAGAGCCTGGGCTTCAAGGAAGAAGACCTGCGCGATCAGTCGAAATGGCAGAAGATGAATGAAGCCATGTCGAAGGATCCCAGTGTAGCAGATGCACGCACTGCCCGTGACAAAACCTTACTCAATCAGATCAAGCCATCCATTGTCACTTTCTACGAAGGTGGACTCAGGGAGCTTCCCGAATCTATCGTTGAATACTTGTTGATGCGCAACAAGGCTAATGATTTAGGCGTGACCATCACCACTAACATGGTGCGTGACGACCTGGTCAAGCTGGGTATGAATCGCGTTACCCTTGATGAAATCAACCTGATGGTGCGAAACAGCGCCAGGCAGCGTGGCATGCTCAACATGGCAAAGCTTGATTCGGTCCTGGCCGTTCTGGCCGATGAAGTCAAAGTCAGCATTGCCAAGAACGTGAACCAGGAAGACATCTCTCGCTATGTTGCTGACTTTTCACAACAGCGTGGTATGCCCATGCGTGATCGCAGTCGCGACCCCCAGATCACCCCAGCTGACCTGTGGAAGGCCTATGTCGATGTGAAGACCTCCCTCAGCACCGGCATCCTGCCTATGAAAGTGGAAGACTTCATCAACAAGATCCCTGATCCAACACCCGAGGAAAAGCAGGCCTACTTTGACAAGTACAAGACCGCCTTCCCCTCCAGTGACAAGGATACACCTGGGTTCAAGATTCCACCGATGTACCGCATCGGCTTCGTGCTGGCGGACATGAAAGAAGGCCAGCCAGCTGACAAACATTACCGCGGCATGGTGGACGCATGGGATAAACTCGCCCCGTTCACAGCGTTAGCGGAATTGGCCAAAGCCTACAATGACAAGAAAGATACGCAGTACCGAACGCTCAAGCCATTCCTCGAATTCCCGCTGGCACTGAAAGCAGGCTCGCCCTGGATTCGTTTTTATCAGTGGCAATTCGCCCACGATCATGCACAAGTGGCCAGCAGCCTCGGCCACGCGATGCTGGGGATGACCCAGGTGGGCACGCTCTCACCAGTGAATGGATTCGCCATGAATGCAGCGGCAGAAATCGTACCAGCTGACCAGGTCAACATTGTCCAGAAACTCAGCAAGGAAGTGGCACTGGCTGCGACGCCGCTGGGTGCATTCCTGCCTTCGGAGAAATTGCGATCAGGAGCTAAAGAGAACTTCGTTCCCTTTGAGGTTGTCGTCAAGGCTCTCATCGATCAACGCATCGCCAAACAGGCCAAGGTTTACCTTTCCAATGACCTGGCCGAACTCACGACACTCCTGAGCGATTACGGCAAGAAGTACAATGACTGGCGCAGCAAGGTACTACGCAAGATAGCTACTTCCGCTACTCCACCACTCTACAAGGATGAACCCAAGCAATCGCTGCAGGATTTCCTGGCTGCCTTTACCAAGGCTCGCGGGCTCAGCTACTACGAGACCAAGGACCTTCGCAGCAAGGATGATTTGCTCAACGAACCGGGGGAACGCCTCCTTAATACCTGGATCAAGCCCATTTATGTGGGCATGTTCCCCGAAGCCCGCGTGACCAAACGCGACTTTGATAACTACATCAAGGGGCGGCTGGTGCCTGATTCTCAGGGCAAGCCCAAGCTGTTCGACGCCCTGAATAGTAGCGCATCGGATCAGCAGCAGCGCAATAAGGAGATAGTTCTCCACTGGATCTCCGATGCCACAGAAGCGGCGAATCCCACGCTCAAGGATGTTGATGCAGCGGTGGTGAAAGCCTGGAAAATGGAAAAGGCTCGTGCTCTGGTCGAGGAAGAAGCCCAAAAGCTGATCAAGGATGTTAATGCTTCACCAGACAACTACCGCAAGCTGATCGACATGAAGGGCTACACTCCCGGCCAGACACTGTCACGCTTCAGTGAGCCCGAAATCAAGAGCATGGCTGATGCTTCAACATTGCTGAGTGCGGTGCTGCCTCCGGTACTCGATAACGTGGATCGGGAAGAGTTCATGAAGCAGTGCCTCGAAAAGCTGAAGAAGAAGGGCGACATGACTGTCATTCCGGACAAGTCCAAGAGTTACTACTACCTTGTCTATCTCGCTAATCGTTCGGAACCAAGAACCTCGAACCCGCTCGATATCGAGGCATTCCACAATGAGGTCATTCGCCCGTCCATCAATCGCCCACTCAGCATCGATGGAACGCCGTTCAAGACGTTTGTCACTCAAACCGTGAAGAACGATAACATGAAGAACTGGTTCGATTATCTGAAAGAGATCACCAGCTTTAATGCTGAACTGGCGAAGAACCTGAGCGAACGCATGAGACAGTAGATAGTTGCTTAAAGCGAAAGTCCCCGGCCTCCCTTGTGGAGACCGGGGACTTTTTGTTGTATTCCTTGCTGTAACGACTAGCCTACTACTGCAAGCAGATCGTCCTCGGTCATGATCAGAAGGTCTTCGCCTTCGATCTTGACTTCATTGCCAGCCCAGGAACTGAACAGGACTTTGTCCCCTTCACGCACAGCGAATTGTTGTCGGCTGCCATCGGCTAGAAGCTTGCCATCGCCAATGCTGAGGACCTTGCCCTGACGGGGCTTTTCACGTGCTGAATCGGGCAGGACGATTCCCCCCTTCGACTTCTCCTCCGCCTCAAGGCGTTTGACGATAATCTTGTCATTCAGCGGCACAATCTTCATGGAAGCGGAACTCCGGGGTGGATGATGACCGTTCACTGCCTGGGCAATAAACGATTCCAATATTGTATGGATCAGCGTCGGTTCAAGGCGTCAAATACGCTCGTCGCAAGGCCCGTTGCAATGTGAAGAGAAGTTCATGCCGATTAACAGGCTTATTTACGATGGAATAGACCTTCACTTCGAGAGCCTTTCGCATCAGTTGCTCGTCATTGGAGGCCGTAACCAGGATACAGGGCAATTCGGAGACAATTCGCCTGGCCATATGCACGGTTTCCAGGCCATTCATGCTCCGCATGTACATATCACACAGGAATAAATGCACAGGCTGCTGTTCCAGCACTTCCAGAGCTTTTTCGCCATCCTCTGCAACGTATGCTCGGTAACCTACAGGCGCGATCATCTCCATCAGCGCCTCGCGGCACCCTGGATCATCATCGGCAATCAGGATGGAGTATTCTTCTGGATCAGACGCCTTCATGGTGTCAGTTTCACCTCTCGTCCATGAGCAAAGTGCAAAATGCGTACCCAAAGCAAGACTTTTTCACGCCTCGGCACAATCGCCCTAAGTTACAGACCTCTACGCTGCACCACAAGAGAGAAATGGAAAAAACACAACAAACTATACGTCGTTTTGGCAGTCAGGTCGAACGCCTAGCTCACCACCGTGCCTGGAGCGTGTACCCGCTTCATCCCCTTTTTCTTCATCAACTGTCCCAGGCTCGAAATAGATAGACGGCTATCTTCCAGCAACACCGTAGCCATTTCGCTGAGGATGTAGCCTTGAATATCTTCCTCGGTCCAGCCTTGCGCTTCAAGCTGTTGCTGAATCTCATTCACGCAACGCTCTCGCAGTTTATCCAGTTGCCGGGAAAGCGTACCTTCATGAATGCCTAGTAACTCAGCAGCTTCGCGCTGACTGAGTTGATATCGCCAGCGCAAGCCAAGCAGGATGAGTTCCTGTTCATTCAACGTCGTAAGCCATTGACGGGCAGCATCGCGGAAGAGTTCATGCCAGATCGACGAGGATCGTACATCGGTCTGCTCAGGGGATTCCAGTTGATCATCCTCTCCCAGCCCCGCATGATGCGAACTGGGAGAGCGGAGTCGAGAAATATTCTTGTTCTGGAAGACTCGCAGCAGCCAGGGGACTAAAGGCCGCAAACCATCATACCGGGCCAGAATAGGCAGAGATCCTTCTGCAGGTGGCACCAGCAAGTGCCCCCAGAAATCATTGACTACCGCTTCTTGTTCATATTCCTGCCGAGGATAAAGCCTTGCAGCCCGGGCACGCAAAGCATCCAGTAACAGCCGATCCGCCCGTCCCACCTTGGCGGCGAAGAGCTGTTCCCAGGCTGCCTCATGCCGATCCATGCAAGCTGCCACCAGGAAAGCATCCAGTACCTGCCATTGCTGCAGAAACCGATCCCACTCCAGGCTCGCCTCCATCTGCCTGGCTCGGTCATACATCCGTTGCAGATGCATGACAAAGGAGTCGTATGCCACGGGAAGCCGTGGTCGTTGCAGACGGCAATAGTGGTACAGCAATGGTACGCGTAAATCAGCCACAGGCATTACGACAGCGTCCCTGCAGGTGCGAAGAGAATGACTTCGATACGCCGTAATGGTAGTGGTGGCGATGACGGAACGCCAGGGCTTATTCTGGTGCCCATCCCGATCGCCTGTACTGGCCTGCGGCTCCAGGTACCCAGTTTATGGATGCTGTGATGATCCATGAGATAGGTCTTCACCGCGTCAGCCTGTTCCTGGGTCAGAATCTCAGCGGCCTTGCTGTCGGTGTAGTTGGGATCGGTGTAGGAGACGATGACGAACTCCGTACCACTGAACTTGCTCCCCGGCACATGCCTGGCTGCCCAGGCCCGCAGCTTCTCGACCCCCTCCGGATGAAAGACTGAACGACCTTCGTGAAAGAGTTCATTCTCGGAAAAGACCCCTACCAGCTTGTCCATCCCCGGACGTACCAGCACCCTGGTATGCGGATCGACATGTTTGCCAACAAGAGGCAAGTGCTTGATTGCATCGAATCCCTGCTGCACCGACTGACTCGATTCCCGCACCTGACGCAGGGTATTGGCAACTTCACTGCCCAGAACGCCTTTTCCATCGCGTAAGTCCTGAGTCAGTCCTTCCACTTCACGTACAGCCTTTTCGCTACGGTCGCTCAACTTCTGCAGGTTGCTGGCCAGCATGCGAAGATCGGCCAATGTTGCTTGTGAATCCGTCGCAAGCTTCTTCAGGTCGTCCTGAAGCGACTCAACAGTTCCAGGAATAATGCTGCCTTCAGCAAGCAGTTCCGCCCCAGGGGAGCCAGGCTGGATGTCAACTATCCTGCCTCCGAGTAGCCCCTCGGCTTTCACCTCTGCGCGGGCATCATTGCCGAGGAGCTTCCGAGCCTGGCCATCCAGTTTTAGCTTTACCTGCAAATCGCCGCCACGTTGCGAGGCTTGTTCAATCGCAGCAACCTGCCCTGCCTGAACTCCCTGAATGCGAACACGAGTGCCCACTTCCAGCCCTGCAGCATTGCCAACTTTCATGGTAACGCTGAAGCTGCCATGCCAGAGTTGCTGCTGATTGCCAATGGAAAAGAGGCCATAGCCCAGCAGGGCCAGTGACAGGCAGACTACCAGGGCCAGCAGCATGGCCTGCCGTTTCGTGAGTAAATCCGTCATGTACATACCCCATGGTTATGAAGCTCCCGTATTATACCCTTGAACTCCACCCAGTGTGACATCAACATATTCGGTCATGGCCCACGCTCCTTTACTTCTGGATTGGACATCGGAACGGTTGCGAGCCTGGAGCGTACAGGCAGGATCTACTCCACGTACCGTACCACTGGAAAACAGCCTGCCGGAATTACCTCTAGTCCTGTCAATGGCGGAGCGACGCCTGCAGTTGGGGCAATCCGCTGCCAGGCTTTCACGCATCCAGCCTCAGCAGGTGATCGATTGCTTCCTTCCCTATGTCGGTCAGGATCGTGTCTGGCACTATGGCCGGCATCACATGGATGCACGTGAGGTGCTTGGTTGGGTACTGGGCAAGATCAAGGAAAAACTGCCATCCAAAGCAGTGTTCCATGTGTTGCCAAGTTACTGGCAGAGGGAGCAGGCTGCCATTCTGGAGGATCAGACCCGGCAACTGGGCTATCGTTGCCTCGGCTCGATGAAGCGGGGGCTGGCATTGGCAGGTCTTTCGCCTGGACTCATCATCGACATCGATAACTTTGCCGCCTCTATCATCATGACGCAGGTGCAAGGCCGCACCGGGCACCTGCATCTGGAATCGATCCAGACCGTTACTGCTCTCGCACTACCCATCTGGAAGGAGCGGATCGCAGCGATCGTAGCTACCCGCTGTTTGCGTGATAGCCGGCGCGATCCTCGAGCTCACGCTGAGACAGATCAGCAACTCGAAGAACAACTCCATTCCAGGTTAATCGATCTGGCCAGCCAGAGTGACATCCGTCTGTCGCTGAAACAACGGGACTGGAATGATGAAGTGCTGCTGCCACACGCCGAAGTCCATGCTGTGTGTGCACCACTTGCAATGAAGCTGGCAGAATTGGCAATCAGGAAACCAGAAGCAGAAACCTGGTTCCTGTCTCCCGAGGCAGCCCGGCTGCCTGGCTTACCGCAATCCCTTTACGCTGCCAGTAACCATCAGCGATCTCTTTCAGTACTTCCCGCCGAAGTCATGCCTCAAGCGTTGACAGCGTGGATCATGCAGATTGATCAAGGCATACTCAGTCCACCATCCTGGAGCGAAGTGCTGCCGGTGATCAGCCCGCTTTCGACGGAAGCTCAGCCTGATACGCTTCCCTTTGCACGACGAACAAGAAAGTGATGGTGTGCAATGCGATTCTGCCTGATCTTGATTCTCTGCACTCCTGCGACCGTGTGTGCACAAAGCAAAGCGCCTGCAAAAGAGAATCCCGTATTCGCCAGAATAGAAGATGTACCGGGCCGCCCCCGCGTGCTGCTCATTGGCGATTCCATCTCAATGGATTACACGCTCTACGTACGTAAATTACTCGCTGGTCAAGCAACGGTGCACCGGATACCCGAAAACGGCGGCCCCACTTCGAACGGTATCGCCAAGTTGGACCAATGGCTGACCATGAATGGCAACAGCAAGTGGGATGTCATTCACTTCAACTGGGGCCTGCACGACCTGAAAATCACCAAACAAGGCCACCAGGTCTCTCCAGAGCAATATGAAAGTAATCTGCGAATGCTTGTGCGTAAGCTGAAGTCTACTGGTGCAAAGCTGATCTGGGCCTCAACGACACCGGTTCCACCAGGCGTCACCAATCCGCCACGCAAATCCGAAGATGTCCTAGTTTACAACGATATCGCAGTGAAAATCATGAAAGCAGAGGGCATAGCAATCAATGATCTATACTCCGCCACGCTGCCAAACTTGAAATCCTGGCAAAAGACTATGAATGTTCATTTTCATCCGGTAGGATCGCAAGGGCAGGCAGAAGTGGTAGCTTCCGCAATTCGAAATGCACTGTCTCCGGATAAGAAATAATTGCCATGCAAACAGTCGTGTTGGTACGTCGCTCCAGAAGCCGTCAACGCAGACATTCTGCCTTCTTCTTTTATTGTTTCTATCTCCCGCTGAACTTTGGGCTTCTCTATGCCGCATTCCTGACGTTTTTTCCCTGGAGCCCAGCGATCAACGAAGCACACCGGTCGGCCTGGCTGGAATCGTACGGGCCAGAACTCTGGTTCAGTTTCCACATGATTCTGGCAATACTCCTCGTCACCATTACATTCTGGCTCTGTAAATACTGTTACCATCCCAAACGGTTCTTCTGGTTACCGCTGGCTCTGGGTGTGCTGTCTCTTTTGTTATTGCAGCCTGACTACCTTCTCAGCCTCATCCGTTATGTTCGATAATTCTCGTAGAAGTGATCATGAATGACTGGTTTCCACTTGAGCGGCTTCACCACCGTGCGGTTCAATGAATCCAGATGCATTTTCGTTGAAGTCACCTTCCCAGCGAGCCATGATCACAGTAGCCAGGCAATTGCCCACCAGGTTGACTGTGGTTCGTGCCATGTCCATCAGGGCATCCACGCCCAGTATCAACCCCACTGCCTCGACTGGGTAATCAAACGATAGCAATGTGCCAGACAGAATCACCAGTGAAGCACGAGGTACTGCAGCCACACCCTTGCTCGTGAGCATCAGAGCCAGCATCAGCCAGATCTGCTTACCCCATGTGATTTCTATGCCCGATGCCTGCAGGCAGAAGATCGACGCTACTGCAAGATAAAGCGTAGTGCCATCAAGATTGAAAGAGTACCCGGTAGGCATGACGAAGGAGACGATTCGCTTGGGCACGCCCATGGCTTCCATTGCCTGCATCGCTTTGGGCAACGCTGCTTCCGACGACGTTGTGGAAAAAGCAATCAGTGCCGGTTCTGCTACCGCCCTGCCAAACTTCTTCATCGGGACTCGGGCAATCCATGCCATCGGCACCAGCACCAGTACGACGAAAACAATCAATGCGATGTACAGGGTAACTATCAGCATCGCCAGATTTTTCAGCACTTCCAGGCCGCCTTTCCCTACAGTCGCAGCGATAGCTGCCCCTACACCAATAGGAGCATACTTCATGACGATGCCGACGAATTTAAACATCACTTCAGAAAGGGAATCAAGGCCACCGAGCAGGTTATCGCGATAGTTCTTCTTTACCTGGGTGAGCGCGATGGCAAAGATGATCGCCCAGAAAACAATCTGGAGCACTTCATTATCAGCAGCCGCTTTGATGATACTGGTGGGGACAATGTGCTCCATCATGCTGGAGGCCGTGTTCTGCTTCCTGGCTAATTCCTTCGCCTTCTCAGCCGACTTGGGTGGCTCGATACCGATACCGGGCTTGGTGATGTTAACGGCTGCCAGTCCAATAAAAAGGGCAAGCGTGGTGACGACTTCGAAATAGATGAATGACTTCAAAGCCAACCTGCCCACCCGCTTGATATCGTCTCCGTGCCCTGCGATGCCAATCACCAGAGTTGCAAAGATGAGAGGCGCGATAAGCGACTGAATCATCCGGATGAAGACTTTGGAAAGCATCTCCAATGCAGCAGCTACGTGCGGGAACTCTTCAGCGGGAAACAGCCAGCCAAGGAAAGTGCCTATCACCATGGCAAAGAGTATCCATTGTGTAAGCGATCGCTGACCAAGAAAATGAAGCATAGACGCAGAGCATGCAGTGCATGCCTCTCCATTGTGAAGGAGGTTTGACTAGGGAGAGGATACAACCTCGACGAAGACGATACCAATCAAATAACAGTGAGAGAACATGCATATTCAGTAAGAGTACGTGCCATTACAAGGCGAAGTAAGCGGACGTTCGTTTACAAGGATAGTGCCTTCATGGCGGAATCACTGACTATCATTTTTGTGCGGCGTGGGTTTCGCAGGCATCAGGTTACGCTTGATCCAGTCTTCATACAGCCGCTTTACAGGTTCGACATTCATGATGTGAAACTTACATCTGCCCTTCCTGCTCGTGAGAAGCAAGCGGGCCGTTTCCAGTACTTGCAAGTGCAACATCACGGTGCACCGGTCGAGTTCGGGCAAATGATCACAGAGTTCAGCGGTGGTGCGGGGACGAGTCCGAACTAACTCCAACAGTGTACGACGATCTGCATTAGCCAGCGCCTTGAAGACAATATCCAGGCCATCCAGCGGAGCAGCACGTGTACTCGAGCGAGTTTTACTGCGCCGCGCCATGGGATTGGTCTTGAACACCACTTCTACAACATGTTATATTTTTATAACATGTTATTGTGACTCTTCAACCTGCCGCAACGATTTACCAACGGCTTAAGCCAGGATGAACCATCATGTTTGAATGCGAACAAGGAAGTTCTACTCTCCCGGCGTACACGCTGAACGAAGCAGGCAAGTTGCGCGATGAACTTGGCTACCAGCGCAGCATGCTCCATCAATGCGGCGGTACACTGCTCGCACTACGCGTTAAAGCATTTCTGGAATTTGGAATTGATCTCCGCTGCATCGAAGATCCACTGCCCGTTCAATCTGCTTCTTTGAATTAGCCATCTACTCAGACAAGAGATTCTGGAACCTCCAATCGTTTACTGAGACCAATAGCAAATACGAGGCTCAGTGATAGAAACAGCACTTTGCCTGCAATCTTTAGTTGATCGTCGCCTTTTCGTAACACAATACAGTTGTTCAATCGGCTTCAAGGCGTCCAGTCATCTCCTGGCTTAATGCGTAGACAGAACTCTGCAAGAAGTTCACTCGCGGCAACAAGATCACCGAGGTGAACCATCTCTACTGGACTGTGCATATAGCGATTCGGTATGCCAACCAGTCCAGCCGCTACACCTTCGCGGGCAAGTTGAATGCTGTTGGCATCGGTTCCTGTTGCCTTGTTATGTGCCTTCCGCTGCACAGCGATCTTCTTCGCTTCAGCAGCTGCCACGAGACGGTCATAAACATGGTGATTGCCATTGGGACCGCGGCTCAACACCGGTCCTTTTCCTAATGCACATTCACCCACACTCTTCTTTTCACTGCCAGGCGTATCGGTGGCGTGTGTAACATCGACCGCTATTCCAACAGTAGGATGGATGCCATAGCTGCTGGTGCTGGCTCCGCGTAGTCCGATCTCTTCCTGTACCGTTGACACACAATAGACGCTGCACTCGAGTGGTTTCCCGTGCAGCAATCGCAGTGTTTCCATCACCACCCATAGCCCTGACTTGTCATCCATCCCGGGTGCACAAGCGAGTTGGCCACGAATCTCACGGTAGCCCAGAACAAGCGTGACTGTATCACCAACATGCACCAACTCTTCAGCTTCCTTGCGATCCTTCACGCCAATGTCGATCCAGATATCGTGAAACTGCGGCACCTTGCTCTTCTCGTCGCCTGTCATCAGATGCGGGGCTTTGCGGGCGACGACACCAGGAATAGGACCGGTTTTCGTCCATACCAACAGATTGGAACCAAGCAGTACCTGCATGTCCCATCCCCCCATGGGCTGCACGTACAGGAATCCCTCAGCATCAATGTACTGCACCATCAGTGACAACTGATCGCAATGCCCCGCCAGCATGATCCGCTGCGTCTGGCCCGGATTCAGCACAGCAATGACGTTGCCATGTCGATCCGTGCTGACGTGTGCGGTGTATTGCTTAGCCCACTGCCGTACCAGTTCCTGTACCGGCCGTTCGTACCCCGGTGGGCTGGGAGTCTTGAGGAGTGATTGAAAGAAGGCAAGGGAGGAGGCGTTCATGCTTAATCCTGACAGTTATTTCCAAGGTAGGTTAGGATTTGCAAGCCAACTTGCTAGTTGAGTCTATCTACTCTCACTTGACAGCTTGCCCAGGCTCGCTATCCTCCGCGATCTCATTTCTTGAGACATGCAGCAATGACATTGAAGAATCGTTTACCAAAGTTTCTCGTTCTGACGCTGATTGTCATCCAGACAGCAGTCCTGCTGGGTTGCACAGGTATTGGTGTGCGCCCAGCTGAGGAACGCACCCTGTTTGATGCATGGACCATGAGCCTTAACACAGGGCAGGATGTCTCTCCGCGTACGCGACAGACGCTGCGACAGCTTGATCTGGAGCAAGCCTACGAACATGACCCGTTCAAATGTTACCTGAAGCTGATTCAAGCGACACCCGATGATGCCAACCCCGATCAGGTATTTGCATTAGCTGAGTTCAGCTACCGCTTTGGTCGTGAGACCGAAATGCAGATGCAACCCTATGCGTGCCAGTACTACTACCTCTGTGCAGGGTATGCGTACCACTATCTATTCGGATTGATCAAAGAAAGTCAGTTGCAATCAGCCATGCAGGGGCCCAACCAGCCTAAACTGCTTCCTTTCAATTGCTTTGATCCTCGCTTCCGTCTTGCCTGCGAGCTTTACAATCGATCATTGGAAAAGTGCGTCCGCAGCGTACAGAAAATCGGCACACTCGATTCCCGGCATGACATCAAACTGCCGACCTACGATGGCGGAATGTTCGAACTCAAGGTCGATCATCATGGGTTCGCCTGGAAGCCTGAAGAATTCGGTCCTCTGCTCTTTTGCAACGACTACAGCGTCATTGGCCTGGATAACCAATATCGAGGATTCGGGCTTGGTGTGCCGATGATTGGTTCCCGCAGTTCCGCCGACAATCGCCCAGGCGACACGAGCGAACGGTCAGGCAACTACTTCAAGGCTGTTCACTTTCCGGTCACAGCCTTGCTGCGTTTTGATGGAAAACTCACGCAATTGACTAAATCCCGCAATGCGACTTTGGAGTTGCACAATCCGCTTACCTTCCAGGCAGTGAACATCGCCGGTTATGCCATGCCGATGGAAACTGATCTGACCACTCCGCTTGCCTATGGACTTGAGAAGACCGATCTGGCATCCATTGCATACCGTGGCTTCTTCCGTGCTGACGAAGTCGAACGACAAGCGGGTATCTACATGTTTGAGCCTTATCAGAAAGGCAAGATCCCTGTGTTGATGGTACACGGGCTGCTCTCTTCGCCACTGACGTGGGCGCCGATGTTCAATGATCTACAAGCCGACCCGCAATTGCGTGAAAAGTATCAATTCTGGTTCTACCTCTATCCGACAGGAAACCCTTACTTGGGGACAGCTGCGGAACTCCGAAGGTCGCTGGACAAGCTGCGAAACGAGATCGATCCCCAACAGCAGGACGGGTCACTCGATCGTATGGTGGTGGTGGGACACAGCATGGGTGGCCTCATCGGACGCCTGCTGACACTCGAAGGTGGGGATGATTTCTGGAAGTCTGCCAGTGGGGTCTCATTTGACAGCTTGAAACTCAACGACACTACCAGGGAACAACTTCAACAGGTCTTTTACTTCAAACCCGTACATAGTGTGGAGCGTGTCATCTTTATGGGAACGCCTCATCGGGGATCGCAGCTGAGCCCCAGTTTCCTGGGCAGGCTCGGCAAGAAACTCGTTCGTTTGCCCAGCCAGATGACCGATACGCTTGCGGATATCATGACAAGAAATCCCCATGCACTCAGCAACATTCAAGACTCCATGACCAGTGTTGATCTGCTCGATCCACGTTCACCTGCCATTCAGGTGATCAGTCATCGTCCCATACCACCAAGCGTGCGTTACCATTCAGTCATTGGGGTAATCAAGGATAATCATGTATTGCAGGAATTCCGAGACCTTTTCAATTGGGATGATGCACCAGGCGACGGCGTTGTACGATACGATAGTGCCCACCTGGATGGCGCCGAGTCGGAACTGGTGGTGAAAGCTGATCATATGAAAGTGCATCATCACCCGAAGGCAGTGGCTGAAGTACGGCGAATTCTCTATCAGCA
The DNA here is from genome assembly GCA_046350055.1 of Gemmatales bacterium. Lineage (GTDB taxonomy): Bacteria > Planctomycetota > Planctomycetia > Gemmatales > HRBIN36 > JAEUIE01. The sequence continues at coordinate 4,998,646 of JAXMBC010000001.1, forward strand.
TCTGAAGGAAGAACGGCCTCAGGGTGTGATACAAGCCGTGGTAAAGTGATCGATCCCCCTCCCCCTGTTGTTCCAGTGAAACTAGAATCCGTTAGAGTTCCCACTGCGGATATTGCAGCAACCTTCCTGGAGCCACATCATGTCTGCCACTATTGACTGGTATTACCGTCGCAACAACTGCAAGACCTGCGAAAAGGCTGATGCCTACCTCGATGCGCAAGGCGTCGATCGCAAGATTGTCGTCGATGCCCGCAAGAATACCCACAGCAAGGCAGAAGCGCTGGCCCTCGCCAAGACCGTATCCACCATTCACACTGCCAAAGGCAAGGGCTTCCAGACTCTCGACATCAAAAAGGACAAACCTGACGAAGAGAACCTTCTCGCCGCGCTCCTGGGCCCCACCGGCAATCTTCGCGCTCCTACCTTTCGAAAAGGCAAAACACTGTTCGTCGGCTTCCACCCTGAAGGTTACAATCAAGTACTTGGCCTTGAATGACACCGAACGTGATTCCATCTGACAGGTTACACCTCGTATAATTCGCTATGGTGTTAACGGTGAGCAGGTATGCCTTCGCACAACCTGCGGTCTGAGGATTCGCGCCCTACCACCACAACACCTCCTGGAAAAAGCACTAAGGACCATCTGAAATATGAACGCTGCTCTGCAAGAACGCATCGCCCAGTTCCGCAAGATGACCCAGGACGACCCTGAGAATGAGTTGGGGCATTTCAGTCTCGCCAAGGCACTTTACGAAGATGCACAGTACGTTGATGCTGCGGTATCATTTCAAAAGACTGTGGAACTGAACACGCAGTTTTCCAAAGCATACCAGCTTCTGGGGCAGAGTCTCATCAATGCAGGCAATGCAGCGGGAGCAATTCCATTCCTTACCAGGGGATTTGAAGTAGCAGATGAACGGGGCGACAATATGCCACGTGATGAAATGGCCAAAATGCTAAAGCATATTGGTGCCCCGGTTCCTGTTTCGAAGCGTGCCGCTGGTCCGAAGATCGAAGGCGAAGGTGGTTTTGGCTGCCAACGACCTGGTTGTTCAGCCGGTCCACGGGCAGTACAACTCCCGCGACCTCCTATGTCCGATGAACTTGGCCAGAAGATTTACACTTCCATCTGTGCCCAATGCTGGCAGGACTGGCTTGGCATGGGCATCAAGGTCATTAACGAAATGCGGCTTGACCTCAGTGATGAAAAGGGTCAGGAAGTCTACGATCAGTACATGAAAGAATATCTGGGTATCTAATCGCATGGGCTACCCTTCCCTCGCTGCCTGTGTTGCTGATCTCGAACGAGCCAGACAACTCGTCCGGATCGATCACGAAATCGATCCACACCTCGAAATGGCATATATCCATAGGCGAGTATATGCCGCCAGGGGGCCTGCGCTGCTGTTCACTCGTCCCAAGGGCACTGCCTTCCCGATGGTGAGCAATCTCTTCGGCACCATCGAACGCAGCCGGTACCTCTTCCGCGACACGCTCGAAACTGTTCGCAAGATGGTTGAACTCAAGATCGATCCTGCGAACTTTGCCAAGAGACCATTCCGTTATTGGAATATGCCCTTCGCGGCATTCAACACACTGCCCAAACGGGTCAAGCGTGCACCCATCCTGACTCACGAGATTCGTCTAACCCAACTACCCAGGTTGAAATGCTGGCCCAACGATGGCGGAAGTTTCGTCACGTTGCCGTTGGTCTACTCCGAAGATCCGAATCAACCTGGCTGGAAAAAATCGAACCTCGGTATGTACCGGGTTCAACTTGATGGGAACCAGTACGCAGTTGATCAGCAAGTGGGTCTGCATTACCAGATTCATCGTGGCATTGGGGTGCATCACTCTGCCGCCATTGCCCGTCATGAACCACTCAAAGTAAATATCCATATTGGTGGTCCGCCTGCGTTGATGCTTTCCGCCGTGATGCCGCTGCCTGAGGGACTGAGCGAATTGATCTTTGCTGGTGCACTTGGTGGCCGACGGGTTCGTTTAGCCCCTGCAGCCAATGGACTTTCCATGCTTGGCGAAGCTGACTTCTGCATAAGCGGAGTGATTGATCCTAGTAAGACGCTCCCTGAAGGTCCTTTTGGCGATCACCTGGGCTACTATGCCAAGGTCCACGAATTCCCCTTTCTTCAGGTACAAAAGGTCTACCATCGCCCCGGGGCTATCTGGCCGTTTACGGTCGTCGGGAGGCCGCCTCAGGAAGATACCAGTTTCGGTGAACTGATCCATGAGATCACCGGCCCCGTCATCCCGTCCGTGTTGCCAGGAGTGAAAGCAGTCCATGCCGTTGATGCAGCCGGTGTACATCCTCTGCTTCTTGCTATCGGCAGCGAACGTTATGTTCCCTATGCGACGGAGCGTAAGCCACAGGAGCTACTCACGGTTGCCAACGCTATCCTTGGACAAGGACAATTGTCACTGGCAAAATACCTGCTCATCGCTGCACAAGAGGATAATCGTGAATTGGACATTCACGACATCGGACAATTCTTTCAACACATCCTCACGCGGGTCGATTGGCGACGAGATCTCCATTTCCAGACCTGTACCACTATCGACACGCTTGACTACTCAGGCACCGGATTCAATGAAGGCTCGAAACTAGTCATTGCTGCTGCGGGAAAGCCTCGAAGGGAACTGGCAACAGCCTTACCGTCTGGCATCCATTTTCCCGATGGCTTTCATTCTCCACAGTTCTGTCTGCCCGGCATTCTCGCCCTAGTTGGTCCCCGTTACACAAGCGAAGGCCGGGAAGCATTGGAACGGCTCACAAAAGGCATGTCACGTGATGCCATACCGGGAATTCCTCTCATCCTGCTCGTGGATGACAGTGTCTTCTGTGCAGCGCAACTCAACAATTGGATATGGGCAGTATTCACTCGCTCGAACCCAGCCGTCGATATCGACGGTTTTGGGGCCAGTACGGTAAATAAGCACTGGGGCTGCACCGGTTCTCTGGTAATCGATGCCCGCATCAAACCACACCACGCCCCACCACTGGAGGAGGATCCTGAAGTAGTGAGGCGAGTGGAAGCCCTGGCCGTGAAGGGTGGCCCACTGGAGGGGCTTATTTAGGAGTCACGATAGACTTCACCATCTTTTCGTGATCGAAATCCTTAGGCACGGCGAAGTCGTGGTTCAGTTTCAGTTCTTCGATATCAGGAGTGGTTGAAGCCACACCGTCCGCAGGCACTTCCACCTTGCTGATCCAAGCGAGTGCATTCAGCACCAGCTTACGGTTGTTATCGTCGGCCCATGTCCAGTGGAAATGACCGCCAGTGAAGCCAAAGCCTCGGCCGCCATCAGGACGTTCACGAGCCCAGGCAACAATCTGCTTTTCGCCACGCCTCACCGCTTCCCGCACTGCCGGATTTCCGCTATGAGGGCCATCTGGACGCTTTAGTGTTTCATCGGGTGGCAAGGCTGCGAGGATTGCGGTCACGCCTTCCATCTTGTCGCGGAACCGCATATGGTAATACCACTCATCCTGGGTCGCATAGTCCTTCACGCCACGTGTGATGACATGTCCTTTGGCCAGTTCCACATTCCTCAGGCGCCAATGTGGGTTGACCGACCAGTGCATTTCAAAATAACCACCGATCCAGTCGAGGAACTCCTTACCTGAGACTTCCTTGGGTACTTCCACCGCATAGTGCATCATGCCGATTCCTACGCCCTTCCTGGCCAACGCATCCAACTGCTTGAGATGCGGATTGGCCGGGTGCCCCGTACCTCCATCGCTGTAAATGCAGATAGCATCTGCATCGTTCAAAATACTGCTGTCCCTGGGCCAGCCTTCGAAGATCACTGTGGTTTCCAGTGTATCTGGGAAAGCTGCATCGAGTCGCTTCTTCAGCAGGATGCACCCTGCCCGGAAGGAATGCTGACCATAAGCATGGCTCTTCTTGCCTGCAATCAGGTAAAGCTTCTTCTTGGCAGGCTTGGGTACTGCATGACCATCCACCACTCCAGGACAGATTGGAACAAACAGCATGAAGAAGCTCAACAGGAGTAAACAGCGCAGCCGCATAGGTTATCCTTTACATTGGGGAGATGCTGGTAAAGTAAGCCGGGATGATTCGAAATGCAAGCGTCTAGCGAATGAGCTGGCTACCAGACATGGGGACTGTCAGGAACTTGATTTGTGGATGATCCAGTTTCAGCGTGACGCTGCCCGCTTCCACGCCATGTTCGCAAAGTTGATTCCACACCTCAGGTGTTGTCAGCTTCCTGAGTCGCGCCTCATCCTGAATCAACTGAAGTTCCAGTCGCCAGGTTTTCTCGTTAGTCTTGCTAACTTTTGCATCAAAGATCGGGGGCGATAGTTGCACGATTTCACACTGCTTCAACTCACCAAAACGACTGGCCACAATCACAACGGGCACTTTGTATCCAGCCTGCAACGACAATCTCGGTGGAAGAGTGATCTTCTCCACATTGGTGCTGATGGCAGATGTTTCCAATTGTCCACTCAATGGCAATACTATCGGTAGCTTCTTGCCTGCCAGCTTAACATGCATGTCAAAGGCAAAGCTGCCATGCGGCAACTGAATCGTTGGCCGGACTGTTACTCGATACCCTCCCTTCGCACCAAGGCTCGCCAGACGGTCCGCTGCAAGTGCATCAATAGAAACCAATTCCATTCCTGGCTGCGTAAAGGCAATAACAGGTTGATCAACCGCATCTTTGCGGGAGTAGATTTCCACTACTCGCTGCAGGCTGGAATGGGACAATTCTTCCAGACTGAATTTCCCCCAATCCAGCGGGCCACGAGGAAAAACAACCTGAACTCGAGGCTCGAGTGTTCCAGTCGCTTCTAATCGCACTCGGTGTTTACCCGATTCATCCGCCACGTCGGCCCACAATCTGACCTGACTCGTCTCCAACGCTTCCACCTTGGGAATCCATATCAGCGTAACTTCGGTATCCTGCCCTGGCGGCACCGGCTGAGTGATCAATTTCACACCCGCACAAGTACAACTTTTTTCCATCACTTGCAGACGAACAGGTGCAGCAAGCTGATGGCGCAGCACAAAAGTGCATTGTCTGGGTTCACCAAAATCACCTGCGCCGAGTTGCCCGTTCCCAGAGACAATGACGAGTGTGGATGGAACCGATGCAACAGTTGGAGGTGGTATGTAAGCCACAGTTGGCGCTGGTGCCTTCTCGCAGCCCAGGAGAGATGCCAGACACACAATTCGGAGAGCGTATTTCATAGTGCTTCCGTGCTTCAAGAAGTAGCCTGCAGCAAGTGTATCCTGCCGTCGGTAAGGAGCAATGCACTTTACCGGCGACGATGTCGTTCCGTCAAGCTGGCCAGAAGCTGCTCGGTATGCTTTCCCTGAGTTGTGAGTGGTATCCACTTCACCACATTTTTCACTACATCGACGTGACCGTGGACAGTGCCTTGCTGGAAACTGGTATCCACCAGCCTGTTCTGACCTGTTTCAGCATCCAGCATTTGTACAAGTCCTACAGGGGGCGTTTGCCGATCGAGCAGGTCTGATGTCTGCAATACATACACATCATGTCGATGAGCCAGCTTGGCAAGAGAATCTTCCCAGTACATATCGAGAAAGTCGCTTAATACTACAATCAATGATCGCCGCTTCGACATCCTGGCTGCAAACTGGAGTGCCTTGCCGATGTCTGTCCCCTCGTCAACGGGTTCAAGGTAGAGTGCCTGATGCATCAGCTTCAATGCATGCCGGAGCCCACGTCGGGGCGGGATATAGCTCTCAATCTGTTTGGTAAAAGTGACCAGCCCCATGCTATCGCCATAGCGCAGTCCTGCCAGACATAGCAGCGCCATCAATTCCGCGGCGACATCATGCTTCAGCCGATGCTGCGAACCACTATATTGACTGCCACTGAGATCGAGAACGAACAGTATTCGCAGTTCCCGCTCTTCCACAAAGCGTTTGACGTAGGGATGTCCCATCCGGGCTGTGACATTCCAATCAATAGAACGAACATCGTCACCAGGCTGATACTGACGCACTTCTTCAAACGCCAGACCAGTACCCTTGAAAATGCTGCGAAAGAAACCAGCCTGCATCGTTGCAACTGCACGACGGACGATCAATCGCAAATGCTTCGATCGCTTGAGCCATCCTGCTGGAGACATTACAGCCTTTCTCTTGTACCTGATCGTTTTCACAAGCTATAGTACCAGTATGCCGCCGCAGTACTAGAAGTTCATCCCCAGGAACTCTTTTCAATGGCCAGCGCGAATCCCAGCACCACTTCGATTGCAAAGCCCCTTTTTGGCGATGATGTGCCACTGGCCTTTAGTCAGACTCTCGCCTCGCAGACTGACAACCCCTACATCGTGGGACACTGGTCGCAGAGCCTGGTCATTCGTCTGGTACTTGGACTGGCTGTCTGCCTGGCTGTCACTCAGTTACTGCTGCGTATCACCGATTTGATTCTGATGGGGATCACACCGCTGGAGACATTCTGGAAGTCCCTGGGAGGATTTATTGTCTGGCAGTCTGTCCAGTCTGTAGGTGTGTTCTTCGGTGCGATGCTTGCGGTAGCAGGACGCTATCAGATGATGACACTCGGTGTTCTGCTGGGACTGGTAGTGGGGTTTCTGACCATTATGGTGCAGCCGCTCAATCCAGATGTACCTACAGCCCTCACTTTCTTTATGCCGTTGTGGTACGCCATCGCCAGTGCGCTCGGTGCCTGGATTGGTGAGATGCTCTGGTATCCTCAGTTTCGGCGAAGTATGCGTTCCGCCAATGCCAAGCTGACTCAGCAGGAAGACGAATTGAGTGTTTCTCAACTGCTCCGGAAAGCAGTCCTGGGAATGATCTTTGCCAATATCAATTGGCTGCGTGTCATGCTGGCTGTTGTGCTGATACTGCCAACGCTGTGGTATGCCACAGATGCCGTTAACACTGTTATCATCAAAACCGGTCTATTGCCCTGGGTCATGGAGTCAGGCCTGCAGAAAGCATGGGTGGCTACGATGATCAAGATCGCGATGGTCATACTGTGTGGTGCCATGGCTGGAGCAGGTACAACTCATGGCATTGCCCATGGTTTCTGGACCGGTGTCATCTGTGGTGTGCTCAACCTTTTACTTCACGTGTTATTTCCGAAGGACAACACACTTCTGGTAGACAATATCCTGTGGGAAGTGGGTTGGGTTTTTGTGCTCAGTATCGTTTCAGGAGGGTTTGGTGCCTTGGCGATTCCCCCTATGATGTACCTCGCCCAGCGACGAAATCCCACGCTGGCACGTTAGCCCGCCCGCAGGCATGCCATGCACCGTGAGTTACGAGCCATCGATCGCCCCTTTACGCGGGAATCGCATGCGCTACTCTATTTGTTTACTTTCCTGATTACTGTGTTGCTGGGTCTCGATCTGTGGCCCAGCATCAGCACCTGGCTGAATCAATTGCTGGGACTCAGCCTGCCTGTTGGCAACTCTACCTTGTCGCTGTTTGGACTCACAACCAGATGGGCCATGCTTGCTGCCATCCTGGGTGGCATCCGCACGCTGACCACCTCGCTGGAAAGTCTGTTGTCGGGCCGACTGGGGGCTGACCTGGCGCTTGCGCTGGCTGTATTGGCAGCCCTGCTTCTGAACCAGCCTCTGGTTGCTGCTGAAGTCATAGTGATCGGCCTGGTGGGGGAGTGTCTGGAAGCATACACCTTTGGACGCACACAGCATGCTATCAGGCAATTGGTAGAGACATTCCCGCAGATGTGCCTGGTATATCGAGATGGCAAGCAGGTCATGGTGCCTCTCGATGACGTGCTGGTGGGTGAAAAAGTCGCCATCCTGCAGGGTAAGAGAGTTCCCGTTGATGGCGTTATTGTCGAAGGCCAGTCTGCACTCGATATGAGTAACCTCACAGGCGAAAGCCTGCCAGTCGATAAAGGGCCCGGGGATCAGGTACTGGCTGGCACAGTGAACCAGCATGGTGCCCTGACGGTGGAAGTACACCGTGTGAACCAGCAAACAGTCATGGGACAAGTTATCACTGCCACTGCAACGGCACTGCAGGACAAGAACGAAGGTCAACGTACTGCTGATAGACTCGCTGGTTATTTCCTGCCCATAGTACTAGCACTGGCGCTCGCGACATGGCTGGGGCACTGGTGGTGGTTGCGAGGAACAGGTGCAAGCTTTTATCAGATCGCCGCACCTGCCCTGGCTGTTTTGGTCGTTGCCTGCCCCTGTGCACTTATCCTCGCTACTCCCGCAGCCACCATGGCTGCATTAGCGCGCTTGGCACGTACCGGTATTCTGGTCAAGCGCGGTTCTGCCCTTGAACGACTGGCCCATATTCGCACGCTGGTCTTTGACAAAACTGGGACATTGACTTCCGCTCGACTTTCACTTGGCACGATACACCCGCTGTACGATGACATATCAAAAGATGAACTCTTGCGTATTGCCGCCTCTGCGGAACAGCAGAGTGAGCATCCCCTTGGCCAGGCACTGGTAAGCGAGGCTGCTAAACGCGGCCTGAGTCTTTCTGCTGTCAACGATACTGTGGCTCAACCCGGTCTGGGATTATCTGTCCGTCTAGGTGAACAGCAGGTACTGGTCGGCAACCAGCGCTTCCTTTCAGAACAAGGTGTCGATTGCACGCCAGCACACTTTGATCAACTGGAAGAACAAGGACAGAAAACGCTGTGGATCGCCCGTGACAAAATGCTTATTGGCGTCATCGGGCTATGGGATGCGATTCGCCCAGATGCTGCAGCAGTGGTACAGGAACTACGTCAATTAGGCTTGCAGGTTGCATTGCTATCGGGTGATCAATCGTCGATTGTGAATGCAATCTCGCAACAGCTAGGGATCACCGAATCGCAGGGAGAATGCCTTCCACAGGATAAGGCAGCACGGATCAAGGCCATGCAGGGGCCGGTTGCGATGGTGGGCGACGGTGTCAACGATGCTCCTGCACTAGCCAGCGCCAGCGTGGGAATCGCCGTCAGCAATTCTCAAATAAGCAGTACTGGCCCGAGGATCGGTTCCGATATTGCAGCAGAGTGCAGCGACATTGTACTGATGGGCGAACCTCTGCAGAATCTCCCGCTATTACTTCGGCTAAGCCGCGAACTGGTAAGTATCATCCGCCAGAATATCCTGTGGTTCGCCATCGGCATCAATTTCTTTGGCATTGCACTCATCGCCTGGCTGCTGCCAGCGTGGTCGCCGGAAGGACGTCAGCAGTCTCCCCTGTGGGCAGCAGTGTATCATCAGATCGGCTCGATCCTGGTGCTGCTGAACTCCATGCGACTGCTCTGGTTTGAACGTCGTCCCGGAAGGTGGCTCGAAAGCCTTCAACGCTCCAGCACCCAAGTAGATCAATGGCTTGAACGATTCAACTTGCACGAATTCTCTCACTGGGTCATCGAGCATGCCCGGCCGCTTTCATACTGGGCTGCATTTCTGCTTGTTTTGAGTTACCTGATCACTGCAGTACACATAGTGCCAGCAGGAAGTGCTGGTGTTGTGCAGCGCTGCGGCCAAGTACAAACGGAATTGCTCCAACCGGGGTTGCACGTCCAGCTTCCCTGGCCCTGGGATCGAGTCACTCTGGTGGAACCAGATCTGGTTCGCCGTCTGGAAGTGGGCTTTCGACGTGTCGTTTCCCAGAACGACGCACAGACCTGGACTAGCGAACACCGGGACAACAGCCTGGTCGATCCGGAGGAAGCACTGCTGCTGACGGCGGATGGCAACCTTGTGGAAGTTCAGGCTGTACTCTACTACCGCCTGCTCGATCCGAAACAGTTTCTGCTGGGTTCCGCTGCATTTGAAACAGTACTTCGGGGGCAAACCGAGGCCACGCTTCGTGAAGTGACTGCATGCAAGAAGTTTGAAGACATTCTCGCTGCTGATCGAGCTCGCTTTCAGAAGGAAATACAAGCCCAACTGCTTCCACGGTTGAAATCGCTGGACACATATCTGGGTATTCAGATCATCAACCTGGCGTTAGAAGATTTACACCCCCCGCAGACCGTGGTGAAAAATTACTACGATGTCACCCGCGCACTAGCAACGCGCAGCCGCGTGATTACGGAAGCTCGTATCGACAAAGAAAAGAACGTGTCTCGTGAGACGGTTGCCCGAACCCGACTGAATGCCGAATACGCAGGCGATGCCGCTGCCCGAATACTGCAGGCACAAGCGGATCGCGATGCCTTTCTCGCGCTGGTTGCAGGTCAGCGATTGATCAGCTGGATTCCTATGCCGGGGTTTATTCCCCTTTATGACAGGCTCACTCGTTACCGACTTACCCTTGACGCAGCAGAACTACTCTTCAGTCAGCGCCCCAAGGTGCTGCGTGACAGTCGCCTGAAGGGAACTATGCAGGTCATACCCGAAGCACTCAAGCTTCGCTTGCCCTCACTTCAGGAACGTAGTCCTCCCAATCCGGAAATGCCATGAAACGACGTCTACTGTTTTTCATCGTAGTTCTGATTGCCTGCTGGGCAGTGCGAAGCAGCATTCTGTTTGTAGATGCTGCAGAGTATGTTTATGTCACTCAGTTTGGCAGACCCGTGTGCACGTATGACGGACAGTCGGAGGCGGGTTTGCACTGGAAACTCCCCTGGCCTGTTCACAGCGCAGCCAGGCTGGATCGTCGCCTGCAGGCATTTGACATCCCCACCCAGGAATATCTGATTCGTGATCGTGATGAATCAGGACTGGATAAGCCTCTCCCCATAACGTTCGACTTGTTCATCTGTTGGCGCATTGGTGCTGTCACTCAGCAATCAGATAGCGAAGCGGTGGATCGATTCGTACGCAGCTTTGGTACTATTGAGCGAGCTCAACAGTATCTCAGGACACAAGTGGTCAGTCGACTCAAAATGGCCTTAGGAACCGTCTATCTCCATGATTTGATCAACACTGATCCAGGTAAGGTCAAGATTCAAGAACTCATGCAGCGAGTACGCAAGGAACCGTCTGGCGAGCAACCCAGCCTGGAACAATTAGGACAGAGTGTCGGGGTTGAGTTGGTTGATGTTCGACTCCGTCGATTCAATCACCCGCTACTGGTGCGAGACGAGATCTATTCGAAAATCAGGGAAGAACGTCGAAGGGAAGCTGAGTTGTATCGCAATCAGGGATTAGAGGCTGCTGCCCGCATTCGTGCGGAAGGCGACCTGGAGGCCCGCAAACTTCGCGCTGAAGCGGAGGCCAGCAAGACGCGCCTGGAGGGCCAAGCCGACGCAGAAGCCATCAGACTTTTGAATGATGCAGCCTCAGCACATCCGGAACTATATGGCATCGTCAAATTGCTGAAAAGTTCGCAGAAGATGTTTGCGGACGACAAAACACAGCTCATTCTTTCACTCGACCACCCACTGCTAACACTGTTCAAGACCATTCCCTCGCTACAAGGCAACTCAGTGACAACATCCTCTCCCCATGGAGAGAAGAAATGAAACGCAGCATTGCTATCGTGAGCATCATAGTCTTGGGGTATCTGGGTACAGGCCTGTTTCAAGTATTGCCCGGCCAGTGGGCAGTCGTTCGCCGATGTGGCGCTCCCTTATCCGATTTGCGGGGCCCGGGATTACACTTTGGCTTGCCCTGGGGAATTGACAAAGTTGATCGCGTGACAGTCGATGAACAACGCCAGCTGCAGCTCGGATATCTTGATGACGGTGGTCCCAATGACAGCCTGGCACCCATGACCCAGGCAAGTCCCACGGGGCAGGTTCTGACAGGTGACAATCAAATTGTCAATCTCCGCATCAATGTCCTCTACCGTGTTGATGAAAAGCAAGTCGTTCAGTTTGTCATCCTGGGTGACAGGGTGGCGGAACAACTCGAGCGGATAGCAGAAGAAACACTTACTTCGACTTTAGCGGGGCAACGAATTGATCAGGTGCTCCTCGGCCGGGCCATTCAACTGGAAAATCAACTGCGTGAGCAGATGATGAACCAGGTCAAATACTATCGCCTCGGACTGCTCATCGATTCGGTCAATATTGTGCAAGCGCAGCCCCCGGGCGAACTCATCGAGATTTTCCGCGAAGTGAATCGTGCTCGTTCTCAGCGTGATCTAGTTCAGACCGATGCCGCCGCACGGCGCAATGCTGATCTTTCACAAGCGCGGCAACAGGCGAGCCAGACCGAAGCTATGGCTCAATCCTACGCACAAGCCAGGCTGTCGCAAGCACGCTCCGAAGCATCTGCATTCCGCTCCCTGCTTCAGTCATTTCCAACCAGCGAACCTGCTGCGTCGCATGCCTTGCTCCAGCTCTACTTGAAGGAAATGCAGAGCATTTTAGCCCGTATGCAGGTGCGTACACTAAGCGATCACGGCATGGAGCAAATAGTCATTGTGCCACTGCCAGCCCGGTAATGTCTCGGGAATCACGTGACACATCCACGAATGCAAGGCTACAATGAATGTGCCTGACGACATCAACTGTACCCATCGTGCCTTGCTCATGGCTTTTCGGTTTCTGCTGCTGATTGTGCTCACTATTATGCCCCTGGTCAACGTCTGCGCACAGAATGCCAATGATGGAGCCGTGCCATTAAGTCAGTTGCCCCTGCCTTCTCAAGGAATGATTGTCGTTACTCCCGACCTGAAAAAGGCTCTCGATGCCCTGGGTGCCGGAAGTATTGTCCTCTCTGCTGAACGCTACCAGGAACTCATGCGTCAAGCTGAGAAGAACGCGACTGAAAAGCCTGTTCCTGAAATGTTATTTGCCAAGTGTCACATGACAGGTAACGTCGTGGTTCGCAACGGACGCGAACAAGTGGAACTCACTCTCACGCTGGATTTTCAGACAGAAAAGCCAAATGCTGTTGTACCGGTGCCGCTCAAGGGCATGCGTCTCAGCAAATCGAGCCTGGATGGCAAGCCACCTCCCTGGGGACCGGACACTGAAAAATGGACGCTGCAGCTGAGTGAAGCCGGTAGTCATCAGCTTGTCCTTACGTCCCTGATACCATTGCAGAGAAACGGCGCCGAACGAAAGTTCAGCATCAGTCGTTTACCGGCCTCAGCTATCACATCGCTGGAACTGAGTATTCCCGGCACAGTGCTTAATCCAATCATTACCGGTTATGGCAGCGTCACTGTACAAAAAGGGACCCAACCAGAAACCCAACTGGTCACCGCACCGGCGCTGGGAATTCTCAACTCACTCGAATTGATCTGGCAAACCACTGATGAACGGGCGGGAACCTCCCGGGAACTGGAAGGTGATATCCGCATTACCTGCGACAACACACAGGCAGACACAGAAGCCAGGCTTCGACCGGTTCCTTTTACACCAATCCAGTTACCCTGGAAGATCAGAATTCCTGCAGGAGCCACTCAAGTACGTGCAGAGTTGCTACGTGGTGAGGGTATGAATAGTGAGCCTCTTCTGGTTACACTCCAACAGGATGGAAGCTACCTGCTGACAAGTCCCTATCCACTTGTGCCTCAGGGCTTTACTCATCTGGCCGTTCGCTGGCAGCAGAAGCTCCCCACACCGGATGCCAAGTCAATCACGACACTGGGTAGTCTTGAAGTCCTTGAGCCTCGTGATCGCGAACAGACAGGCATTGTGCAGATAAATCTGCCTGATGATCCGGTGATTCTTCTGAAGCCGCATGATCTGCAATTCCTTGAACGAAGCCCACTTGATGGGTTACGCGATCCTCGACGACAGCGACGCTATCGATACAGAAAACAACCTGCATTCTTTGATGTTGTACCGCTGCCATTAACACAATCACGTGGTGTTGTCGAAGCCAGATTGCAACACACGTTGCTGGCGCAAAAGAACAGCTGGCAGTTGAGTACGGATGTTGTCATACAGCGAGTAGTTCGGGCAAATGTGCAACAGTTGCTGCTTCACTGGCCGGCTGACTGGGCTGTCAATCGTAAGGTACTCTTTACTCCTGAAGTGAAAGATATCGAGCAGGACACCAGGAACGAAACCTTGCGTATTGTCCTGGATGGTCGTCAGAGCGAATCTTTTACGATCCATCTCGACAGCATCTCTTCTGAAGCATCCAGTGTATTGACCTGCAAACTGCCACGACTGCTGAGCGTGATCAGCACACGTGATAACCAGACAGCGCCTGTAGAACTGCTCATCCATTCAGAATCACTGAAGGTGGAACCAAGCGGCGTCGAATTGGAAATCAAGGAAAGCAGTTCCGGTTTGCGTGAATACGCTGCACCACAGAATGGCGCGGACCGCACACTTCAATACATGATTGTTCAACAGCCAGCGACACTCAGGATAGCCCGACAGCCGAAGTTGCCTAAATACACCAGCACTGCCTCGCTCTTCCTGGGCAAGGACCAACTACTCATCAAGCAATTGATACATTTTTCCGTCCCCCCTCGCCAGCTCACCATCATGACTCCTCCTGCAGTCAATGCTCCTACCTTTACCTTGCTGAATTTAGCCGGCAAACACATCCACACGCTACGGGCACAACGCACTGACGATGCCGACAGTACCTGGCATCGATACCAGCTTGAATGGCCAGTGTCTTCTGAATCGGTTTCACTACAGGTTACTTGCGAAGCACCGATGCAATCACCGCTTGTCGTACCACTGGCACAAGTCGATGATACCCAGGCAGTTCTCGACAAAGAGATGACTGTCTCAGTGTATCCTGATGGAGAATTCAAGTTTCGCTTGCCTGCCGACCAAACACATTGGAAGGAAGTGACGCAGGAAGCGGGCAAGCAATTGAAAGGATCCTCCCTCAAACAGTTCCTCATTCTGGAACGTCAGCCCGGTGCTTCAACTCCCCCGCAACAACTCATCAGTGTTACGACTATTGTGCATCCTTCATCACCGGGTTATCTGATTGAATCAGAATTGTCTATCCGGCAGGTAGAGCACCAGGAATGGACCGCGACCCTTCCCGCTGATGACTCACAGCTTGTCCTGGTGGGATGGAGTTGGAACAACCTTGCGATGCCTAAACATTCGATGAAATGTGAACGCGTGGGACAGGAGTATGTTATTACTCTCCAGTTACCCCTGGAAAGCCTGGGGCAAAGTGGAAGCATCAAACTGGCATGGGAATGGGCAGGTACCAAACCTTCTTCGTGGTTTGGACGGGTTCCTTTGCTACATTGGCAGCGTACACTGGACCAACTGGCAACTCGCGAGGTCCGCTGGGCAAGTGAAGGTCAACAATGGCTTTGGGGCAGCAATCTCGCTGCCGATTTCAAAAATGCACCAGCATGGCTGCCGGTTTCCTCCACGTCAACAGCTGCTTCAGAGCTATCCTACATGACCCTCACCAATCCTGGTACTTCTACCCATGCGTGGCTATTGCAGGTACCACGGTCCCTTTCCATTCTGTTCTGGTCTGCTGTTAGTTTGTTGCTGGCCTTGCGTTATCGACCTGAATCAGCATGGCACGTCAACCTGTTGATCATAGCATTGATCACCTGGATCATGTCCTTCATCCTGGCGATGCCACTCGCACTGGTCATCTTGTGCGGGAGCATTCCCGGCTGCGTGGTGGGTATGATACTGCGCTATGGCAAGGTATGGAGCCAACACCGAAGAAACCCTGTGGTCTTCCAAAAAACCTCTGTGCCGCACCATTCCATGACAACAATGACGACCGGAAATGTTCCCCTGACGAATGCTATCACAGTGGTGTCAGCGGAGAGGTAATGCGTAACTTCGCGATTCTATTACTGATTGCACTTTCACCATCGCTGCATGCAGATGAGCCAACTCCACCTGTATTTCGTGAAGTCTGGCTGGACGGTAAAGAACCTCCTGCAATGCTAGGGCAGGGAAGCTGGAGCATTGTTCCCTACAGCGAATTTACCTACTTGCGTCAGCAAGCCGAAGAATATGCGAAACGGGAGAAGCAACCTCCCTGGCTTACCAGCATCCATCTGGAGTCTGAACTACACGGGCAACAGCTAATCGGCACTGCTCACCTGGTAATGCGCAATCCACACCGTGAGAATTCCTGGGGAACGATTGCTCCCTGGTCTTTGTCTATACGTCCAACATCCAACGGGGCAAAGTCTGCAACCCTTCGAAATGGCCCTCAACCACGCAGCCTACAACTCCTTGTAGATCGTCAGTCCAATCAGCTGATGGAAGTGCCAATTCAAGTAGAAGGCGACCAACGCCAGGATGGCCTGTGGTTTACCTTGCAGTTGCCTGCTTCACCGCAAGCAAGTCTGGACGTGCTGGTGCAGGAGGGGGTTCGCATAGAGTGGCCTCGTGTACGGCAATTCCTTTCTGGCCCCTACGCAACTTCGAACCAACTTCAGCGTTATTCGTTCTCTCTGGATGGTCAAACACCGCAAGAACTGCAGTTCGTCGTTCGTAAATCGGGGGCGACCGCCAGCAACTCCAATCTGGAAGCACGTCTCGATGCTGAATATCAAGTGAAAACACAGGTCATTGAGGCGAAATATGAGATTGCTGTTCAACGCTGGCAGGATCGACTTCGTCAGCTTGAACTCGAGGTGCCGGATTCACTTGTAGTTTCTCAGTTTCAACTCAAACAGGGCGACAGTCTGGTTTCTCTGAAACCCACGCAGGCTCGTCCCTCACGCTTGCTCATCACATTCCCAGAGGAGATTGAGCAGCGAGCTACACTCGTGTTGTATGGCAGAATAGCCTTGCAACCTGGAAGCAACATATCCTTTCATACGCCTCATATCGTAAACTGTAATTCACGACATACGCTCCGCATCAACTCTGCCGCTGAAAAACTCGAACACTGGCAATGGGGCGATTATTCGCCACAGGAGCGTACTACTCCACCCACAGCTAATGCTGGATTCAGCATGACGCTGGTCTCGAGCGGCTATCGTACTAACTCTCCGTGGCGTCCCCCCTCAGCCCGTCTTGCTCCGAGGCAAGCTGATCGCAGTCAAAAGCAACATACGTATCTCACCATCGGCAAGAATTGCCTGCTGAAGGTTCAGTGCCAGCTTAGCTCACCTTCCGCTCCAGCGATCTATCGATGGAATGTGCCCTCTGGCTGGAAAGTAGACGAAGTGAGTGTAGGAGAAAACCAAAGTAACCCGCTTTGGCATTGGTTACCGGGTCAGCCTCTGGAAGTGGAACTCGAACCTGGTCAACGGAGTGAGCCGGGTATTCAGATTACCGTCAAACTGACTCCTGCACAGACTTGGCAATATGTGAGTGAGCCCATTACTTTGCCTCACCTCCAGCCCATCTCGAACGATCCATGGTCTGGAGTTTATTCACTTCATCTCGATCGCCAGGGAAGTCTGCTACCGGATAGTCTCACCGTGCTGCAATCACCGGGACCAGCAACTCCGAGTGCAGAAACGATCATGACCGTTCCTGAGTGCAATTGGTTCATACACAATCTTCATGCCACTGCAATGCAACCCGGAAAGATCAGGATTGATCCCTGGCCTGAGGTAGTACAAGCAGACCTGCTTACGGAGTTGACTGAAAAGCAAATTGGATGGGTAATTCGCTTTCGCCTCAAACTGCATCCCCAGTCAGGCAAAGTCACACAGTATCCATTGAGATTCTCAGCCCCTGCCCCACAGTTCACATGGCGAAACGTCAACACAAATGCAGAAGTAGCATGGAAACTGGAAAACCCCCTGCATGGAAAGCTGTTATTTCCTGAGCCACTGAGCCAGCCCATTGAACTGGAATGCCTGTTGCCATGGGCAGAGCAACAGGACATCCCGTTAATGTTTCATCCAGATGCGCGATCCGCTTTCAAACTGCCTGCCCAATGGCATCCACAAGCAAGCCCATCCAATGGGCTTCATGCAACCGATACTCCCGGCATCTGGCACTATGACCAGAATGTTCAACAGGTGCAACTTCGCAGAGTAAGAACCACGTCTCTTCAACTGATTTCACCGCAACTGATCTCGACGCTGAATGACAATTTCGTCATCTGCGAGTATTCCACCACGATTCCGGATCACATCGATCCCCTGAACCTGACACTTCCAGCGGAGGCGCTGCTCATCGCCAGCACTTCAGGAGATGTATCATCTGGAACCGCGGTAACAATTCCTCCCAGCAACATACCCTTGCAGTTTCAGCTTTCCTATCGTTTGCCAGTTGAATCCGGATGGGGACTAATATCGTGGAAGCCTCGCATTCCAGTCTGGAATATCCCAAGTACTCCCGAAGTTTTGATGATCACGAAACAACCCAGCAGCATGCTTCCGTTTCCTCAGTTGAGCGTAGCATCTTCAACCATCTTCTGGATTCCCGTACAGATTCTTGCACCTGTTATCGCAGGCATCCTGTTATTGTGCTTCTGGCTGTGTCGACGAACACAATGGCGGATGATACTTGCGGTGATGTTATCAATCTGCAGCTTGTCGCTGTTTCCAGGTCAATTTACACCGATATCCGTCATAGTCCTGACCTTCCTGGTAACGATGCTGTTAAAGTCCAGACCGGCAAGACGTATGTCCTCCGTAGCATTTCTGATTGTCGCCTCCAATACTGTATGGGCCATTGCTCAACCTGCCCCTTCGCACGTACTTGCTTTCATCATAGCTGGAAAGACGAACCAGCAAGCAGATGCATTAGTCATGCTGCCTTCAAATGCCCTCGCACAATTGAAGAACTATGTGTCACAAAAACAGCAGGAGCATACAAGTGGCTGCTGGGTCAAGGAAGTAGTGGTCAAAGGCGAGTATCGGCAACGCAGTTGGCAACTGACTTCTCATTTCACTGTCCAGAATCAGAACTCGCTTCCGTTTGATATGCCATGGATGCAGGCTGTGTTACCCAGCGAAGTGCTGGTGGACGGACAACCCGGCAAACTCAAAGCTGGTAACCTGGCATTCGGCCTGGTTCAACAGACAATCACCATCCCACCTGGAGGTGTTCATCGGGTAACAGCCAGGTGGATCCTACCAGCAGCACAGGAATCCAGTTGGGAGACTGCATTACTCAGATGGCCTGGTTGCCCGGCACAGGCATTTGAACTGGAAGGAATGTCATCAGCATATCTGAAAACAGAATCGGGGTCCCTTAGCCTCCATCCTGGTACCGTCACAACATGTGGCGGCTGCCTGCAAAGCAAGTTGTTCTCTCCAGCAACGCCGACCAATCTTGTCCGAGATACTCATGCGGATGTCGCCGTGCACTGGGACCATCGTCCAGCACAGTCGATCATGAATGTGCTGGTCAGTTATGATTTGAAGTCCAATCTGACCGATACACTCTCTCTTGATCTTCCCCGTACGGTGCAATTACGTTCCATGAACCTGGCAGGCGAAAAACAGGCCCTTGCCTCACCACGTATTCGGCAATGGCGTCTTACACCTGAACTTGCTTCCCAGAGAATCACCATCGAACTACAGCGACCTGTTTCCGGACAGTTCTATCTGCTCCTGGAATTGCCCTATGAACGCAGCACGAACAATGTGATTCCCCTGACTGGTATAGATTTAGTGGATGTCCCGCTCCGTCATAGTTTCGTTGCCTATTCCACAGATGGCTTATTGGCTCGATTGCAGGACAATGCCAAAGTCATCTCACGATCCAGCGCACAATTTGCCACTGCATGGATGCCAACCCTTTCCTCCCTTCCAGATCATGCCTTTCTCAAAATGGAGCCACTTGCTTCAATTGCACCTGCAGTGGAACTTTCCACCGTCCCATTGATCCCGGATGTGAGCACTCGATCAACTCTCACTCTGGATGACAGGCAGGTTGAACGGCGCATCGATATCAGCGTTATCCATCCATCGCTACCAGTTACGATGTTGCAGGGTTATCTTCCTCCAGAGAGCCAACTCATCAGTGTTACGGGCGATGAAGTAGTTGCCTGGCAGCAATCAACACCGCTGGAAGACAAACGAACGGAGATACTGATCTGGTTTCAGCCACGTACTCGACAAGGCACGCGAATGGCTTGCTCCCTGTTAACGCGAAATACTCTTACCTCAGGGACCTCTTCTCTTGCGTTGCAACCCATTTCTTGGAATGCTCAGCAAGCATCAGCCGAGACTGTCAGCATTCACGCTAACACCATTCCGATAAGCTGGAAGCTGTCAGATCAGGTAAAAGAGCACTGTGGACCCTGGCAAATCAGTAGTCAACTGGCTCGTTTCTCCTTGCCAACAAACAGTCAGAAACCAGAAATTCTCAGCTGGGATATGTCGAAACCAGGAGCCCCCCCGGTTTTGACAGTCCTTCCGGAAACCATGAGCAAACGGGATCAGCGGCAAATAAACATCGTAGCTGCTGCAGGCTCAACTCTTCCTGATGAACTCCACATACTGTCTCGTGAACCCAAGCTGCAACACATCTGGCAATGGCATTCCTCATCTGCACACACAAGTTATGCCAGCAAAACTCCAGAGGGAATACTCTGGACGATTCGATTCAGCAAGCCTGTCGCTAGATTGGAAGGAACTTGTTACAGCCCTCCGGGCAGCACGCTGCCCGTCATTGAGTATGTATCACTGCCGGCGACGTCGCCTGTTCGACGCTGATGCTGGCAACCCGGCTTGTATAAATTCTGAAAGACCGATACAGTTTCCCTGCGTTATCAGGTCACACTCTGTCGATAGAAACAGAATGTCTCACACTACCCTCAGTACAGCAACTTCAGCAACGCTCAGCCGTGAACGGCCTGCACTTTTCCGTGCACTAGGTAAATCGCAACCTCCTGAATGTATTGAGGTTGATGGACAGACCTATCTTCTGAAAGAACTCTTCAAACACGATTCCTGGGCCGCAACTGCGCTCTATGAAGGCGAAAGTGGACTGGTCATTGCCAAATTCAACCGTCAACAACGCATTGGTTTCATACCCATGGGCTGGCTGGGCCGCTGGCTGGCTCGACATGAAGCAGCCTTGCTCGCAAACCTGCAGGAACTGCCCAACATTCCCCGACTGCTGGGTAATGTTATGGTTGATGGCAAAGTCGCAAGACATGCTGTCGCTCGTGGCTACATCCTGGGCCACCCGATGCGATCAAAAGAAATCCTGCCTGAGTCCTTTTTCCAGAAACTGCATGACATCCTGGATGATGTCCATGCCTGTAACATTGCCTACATGGATCTACACAAGCGTGAGAACATCATCGTCGGCGATGATGGCGAGCCGTATCTCATTGATTTTCAAGTGAGCTATATTCTGCCACGAGGCTGGTGGACCAGGCTTACCCCCTTGCCGTGGATTCTGCGACTGTTGCAGCAAAGTGATCGCTATCACTGCATCAAGCATTTTGTCAAACACAGCGATGCTGGAGCAGCTCAAGGCAAAAAACAAGTCCAGGCTGCTCGCCCATGGTGGATCAAGGTGCACCGATTTTTCGCTGTTCCCTTCCGGGAAACCCGCCGTCGTTTCCTGGTGCTACTCGGCATCCGCAAAGGCAAAGGCCGCGTGGAAACCGAGGTGTTTACCGAAGATGGTCTGCGTGAACCCGCCAAGGCTGCTTGATTCAGCAGGCATTCTAGTTCTCATTCCAGTAGATCCGCACATTCCCCGTAGCACGACCGACTGCGATAATATCAGGTTTACCATCCCCATTCAGGTCAGCCACGGTCAAATCCTCTACTGCCACGCCGCCTGGATCAAGGCGTTCTGTCATCCAGGATCCATCATCTTTCAGACGATATAACCTGATTCCACAGGGATGTTGTGGCGAGAGATTGTCACGCACACCTACGATAAGCTCATCTTGTCCATCACCATTGAGATCCGCCCACGCTACTGCATGGCCCCACTTGAGATCCTTGTCGATAACCGTTCGCTGCCAGGGCATTTCCAGGTCCTTTCCAGAAGGGCGATAGACCACTACCTGACTGCCATGCCAGGGCTCAATGGTGGCAATGGCAGGCTGCCCGTTCTTCAATCGCCCCAGTCTTACCTCACTGGCTCCCCGGTTTTTCTCAGGCAGTGTCTGGTCGCCCAGGCCTAATCGGTGAATCGTCTTCCTGTCGTCACGCCGTTTCAGAAGCGATACACCTTCATAGCTCGCGGAAAGCAAATCGACGTTCCCGCCTCCTTCCACGTCCACGGCATGGAAGTTGTGAATCACATGTAATGAATGATCCAGCGTCGTCGGAGTCCAGCGATCCTTCAGGGGTTGACGGGGGATGGCATAACTCAAGATCTCGACTGGTTGTTCACTCCAGTTCTTCGCTGCAGAAGCCCCTCTTCCCATTAGCGGCACCACTATTAGATGCGGTGCCTTCGAAGGGGAGAGAGTAGCAAAGCGAATGCGGTGTATCGTTGGTATATCCTCCGCGATCGAATGAACCGTCCAGGGCTCATCCAGAGTCTTGCCGCGTTTCAGCCACTGCAGGGTACCACCACTTCTTGTGTTAAACGGCTTCCAGTCTGCAGCCAGCGCGAAATCCACCAGTCCATCACTATCTATATCATGAGCGGCAATGCTGACATTATCTGGCTTCGTCTGGCCTGCAATGATCGTGTGGAGTTTCCATCCTGGATTCTGAAGACATATCACACGCTGGGCATCAGCCACCACAATATCCGGCTTCATATCGTTATCAACGTCAGCCACAATCACGGAATAACCGACTTTCAAAGTACGATCCACTTCCTGTACGCGAAACTGGAGTGGTTTCGCAGGACTCGGCACTGCCATAGAAGATAGAAACCATGTCCCCAGAACAAACAACAGACTGCAATAGAGCTGCATGGCATGACCTCTGCATCATTCGTTCCAACGCTCATAGAATACACACTCCGGCAATAATCACCATGAGGATGAACCATGCAGCCGACGTTTGGCCCCAGCGTCCCCCTGGCACCGGCATTCATCCCTTCTTCTGTCTATGCCCTGCCTGACCTGGACGCCCTCGAAGCTATCAGCACCGGCCAGCAGACGGGCTTCATCTATGCGCGCGATAACCATCCCAATGCTGTTCAACTGGAACAGGAACTCGCCAGACTCGAGAACGCCGCAGGCGCGGTCGTCTGCTCCAACGGCATGGCGGCCATCGGTGCGGTAGCCATGGCGACATTGCACCAGGGTGGCCGTGTGATCGCCAGCAACTTTCTGTACGGCCGCACCACGCAACTGTTCTTTCAGGAGATGACTCGCTTTGGTGTCGAGGTGGTGGGAATCGATACAGGCGATTTGACAGCAGTACGTTCAGCACTGGCTGACAACCCGGAGAACAAACCGACGCTGATGGTGGTCGAAACGCTATCCAATCCCCTGCTTGCTACTGCTGATTTGCCTGCGATCATTAAACTCTGCAACGAACACGAATCGCTACTGCTGGTGGATAACACATTCGCTTCGCCCATCCTGTGCCGACCAATAGAACTCGGGGCCGACTTCGTCATCGAGAGCATTACCAAAATCATCGGAGGCCATTCGGACATTACGCTTGGTGTGGTGCTGGCACGCGATGTAGCAACGCTCGTCCGTCTCCGTCAGGTCCGCAGCATCTGGGGCTGGATGGGCGATCCCTTCCCCTGCTGGCTCGCACTGCGTGGCTTACCGACGCTGCGTTTGCGCATGTTGGCCTCCTGCGATAATGCCAACAAGCTGGCACATTTTCTCCGCGATCAGCCCGGTGTCAGTCGCGTCATTCATCCGAGCCTGTCAAAGCACCCTGATCATGCACTATGCAAGAAAATGCTGGGAGGCCACTACGGGAACATGTTGTGCATGGAGCTTGCCGGGGGTAGAGCCGCAGTCAATCGCTTCTTCCAGAAGGCTCCCGCACTGAAGTTCTGCCCCTCGCTGGGTGACTATGCAACGACCTGCAGCCACCCGGCCAGCACATCCCATCGCTACCTTGACCCAGCGGAGCGGGAACGCCAGAGCATCACCGAAGGATTGATTCGAGTTTCCGTGGGCATCGAACCGTGGGAAGAACTTGCCCAGGCTTTCCGTGTGGGATTGGAGTCATGAATATGACCATGTTGCTTGCATGTCTCTTTTGCCTCGTGCCCGGCAAATACAACGAGGTGATCAATATCGGCGATAAAGCCCCGCAATGGGAAGCGCTCACAGGTACCGATGGGAAAAAGCACGTGATGGATGAGTGGAAGGCTAAGCCCTACCTGGTAGTAGTCTTCACTTGCAACAGTTGCCCCTGTGCCCGTGACTATGAAGACCGCATCAAAGCCCTGGTGGAAAATCACAAAGAGCACCTGGCTGTGGTAGCCATCAATGCCAATCTCATTAAGGACGATAGCCCCGAAGCCATGAAAAAGCGGGCCGAGGAAAGGGGTTACAATTTCATGTATCTCCATGACTCAACACAGAAGGTCGCCAAAGCCTACGGTGCCACCTACACACCCGAGTTCTTCCTTCTCAATCGGGATCGCAAAGTGATCTATATGGGTGCCCTCGATGACAAGGACGATCCCGACAAAGTGAACGTAAAATATCTCGAAGAAGCTCTCCAAGCCAGCCTGTCAGGCAAGCCCGTGGAAAAACCGGAAACGCTCGCACGTGGCTGTATGATCCGCTACAAGAAACGGGGCAAAGAATAGTCTGCACAGCAGACCCTGAATTCGCCTACACCTAATCCCTGCTTTCGAGTATGGTCAGTGTGAGACTGATCAACGGATCAAGGCAGGGATGCCCATGGGCCGAATAATTGCTAACAGGAACTGGTGGCTGGCTACAGCTCTCTTGCTATGCGTAGTCAGCTCCATCACCTGGTATGCCTGGAATCAGCAGCGGCACTACCGCAATGTACTGGCGGTGAAGCCAGGCGTCCTCTATCGCAGTGGCCAGCTCACACGCAAAGGGTTGGAACGAGTCCTATACGAGAACAATATTGCCACAGTCGTCAGTCTGCGTGGCAATGTTCAGCAGATTCACACCAACCACGACTGGGAAGAGTCCCTCTGTTTCAAGAACTTCGTTCACTTTATCTCCATCCCTCTGGGCTCAACTGAACAGCGTGCTCACCCTTCTCCTGGTGAGGCGTATCAGCTAATTGATTCCGCTGCACAGCAGTTTCTCGAAATCATGAGCGATCCCGTGACCTACCCGAGGCCCGTGCTCATCCATTGCCTGGCTGGAGTGCATCGCACGGGAGTCATGTCTGCGCTGTTCCGCATGGAAATAGAAGGATGGAGCAAGGAACGGGCAATTGCGGAAATGCGGGCGCTGGGCTATACCGACTTCACCAGCTACGATCCTCTTCGGGATTATCTCGTCAACTGGCAACCAGGAAGAAAAGCCATCGCTGGCAAGTAACCTATACCATTCTGCAATCAGGCTGGAGACCTGTGCTACACTTGAGTCTCCTCCTGAGTAAACAACATGGCAGTATATTTTGGCAATGCTGAGCTGCATCAGGCACTCATGCAAGGTGATCTTACCCAACTCAAGTTGCTCCATGAGCGTGGAGTGAATTTCAATGTTGCAGATGCAACTTACGGCTCTCCGTTGACTTTCTCCATCCTGGAAAAGAATACGAAGCTAATCAACTTCCTGTTGGACCATGGGGCAGATCCGAACTTTCGATCCAAGACACTTTCCAGCTCTGCACTCGACACAGCGGTGATGAATAAACAAGTGAACATCGTCAAAACTCTGCTAGCACGCGGGGCCAACCCCAACCTTGCCGACTCAGATGGTAGCTCGCCGTTGATCACGGCGCTCTCGGTCGAATCGCTGGAACTGACCACGCTGTTGGTCGAGGCAGGCGCTGATGTGCTCCAAAAGAACAAGTACGGCGTGAACGCACTGCGAGCAGTCGAAACTGGACGCAACAAGAAGCTGCGCGCCTATATCCTGCAACAAGCTAAAACGATGCCTGCTTCCGCCAACCCGGAAGTAGCTGCCAAACTTGGCCAGGTGAAAGCGATAGAGCAATGGTTAATGAAGAATCCTCCATCCGCACTGCTTGCCAAAGTCGCATCCATCGCAGCGCAGGCAGGCCATGCTGAAGTTATCCAGGTATTGCTCGCCCATGGTCTCGATCCCAACGCAAAAGCCAAGCCGGATGACTCCATGATCCACTGGCCGAAGGAGCCGCTGCTCTTCTGGGCTATTGGGGAAGGGCATTCTGCCGTCGTGAAAGTATTGCTCGATGCAGGCGCCAAAGTCGATCTATGTACACAGAACACTGCATCCGCCTTGCTGGTGGCAACAGCCAATCGCAAAGTGGACATTGTCAAGTTGCTTCTGGCCTACGGAGCCGATCCGTTGCAAGCCGACAAGAACGGCACCACCGCACTGTCACAAGCAAGGGAATGGGGACTGAAACAGATCAGCAAGATCCTGGAGAAGGCACTCGACCAGAAACCGAAACAGACTACTACACTTGTGGAAGCAGCCAAAAATGGCCTGGTAGACCAAGTGAAAACGCATCTTGCTCATCAGGCTGATCCTGAAATGCAGGATGATCAGGGTGCCACCTCGTTGCAATGGGCTGTGATGCAGGGTAACGCCCCTTTGCTCAAGCTGTTGCTCGATTCTGGTGCCAAAGTGCAGCCAGATACCGTGCGCAGCACCTGGGATTATGCACTCATACACAACGCTAACCCTGAGATCGTCAAACTACTGATCGAAGCCGGGCTGGATGTGAATCAGCCTCAATTCCTGAAAAATACCCAATTCACTCCATTGCAATATGCCGTCATGACAGTCGGCAAGCATGTCGAAGAGGTGCTGGGACTGCTTCTGGATGCTGGCGCGGATCAACATGTCGTCCATACTCCCAAGTTACCATCCAACGTACAAACACAACTCGATCAGCTCAAAGCACTGGGCTCCGGGCTGGGTCGCAAGATCGGCGCCTCCAAGACTCTACTGGAACTAGCCGCAGGCAATCGCAAGGCATCCGTGTACCTCAAATCTCGACTAGGCATACCAAAAGACGCCTATGAGTTGGCCGTTGAACAGGCAAAGAAGCTGACCGAGGCATTGACTACGGAACCGATGACATCGCTCGCGAACGATATTGCCAAGCGTATGGGAAAGGCAGCTCAGCCCTGGAAGAAACGTAAGGGCGTTCTTTCGTTCTGGGTGAAACTCGCCAAGGTCTTCCCCGGCAAAGAGAATGAAGCTGGGGAACACCTGCGTGAGTATGCCCAGGAAGTTCAGCAACGGGGCGGGCACCTCATCTATCACCGCCTGCCCGAAGGCTTCGCGAGCAAGACCGAACTCCTGTTCTTTCCTACCAGTAATCCTTACGTGGTAATGGCTGCTTGCGGCACAAATGGCGACAATTATGGCTTGGCAACTCGCGATGTCGTCAAGTGGTTTGATGAACAGGCTGCCAGCCACCCGTTTTACGTCATCGGCTGTAGTTACGATTTTATTGATGTCCGTTTCCGCACACCTGTAACTGATGCCAACAAGTTCATCAAGAAACTTGTGGCATTCTGCCCCGACATGGACGAAGGCGAAGGCACCAAAGCCTTTGCCTCTGAGTTCGCCCAATCAGGAGATTGCTTCTTCTGGTGGGATTAAGCTAACTCACGCGATTTCCTCCACCAGTAGACCGGTCCGGCGATCAACGCGGTCCCCACCAGCAGCGCCCAGGATCCCGGTTCGGGGATGGCCACCGCATTCAAGCGAACATCGTCGAAATCCACTTCAATATTCGGCACCGCAGGTGTTCCGGGAAAATTCAGATTCACCAGTCGTATTCCCAGGCTGTGTCCGAGTAGCGGATGGTCAAACGGTACATCATAGACCAATGTCGACAGGCGAAATTCACCTTCAGGAATCGTGTTGCCGATGCTGTTGTTGTCAGAGGCGATCACCGTGCCTCCAGCAAGAAGATCAATTCGATAGCCCGGAAAGCCATTGAGATTATAGAACACACCCGGCCCACCTGAGGATCCTGGAAGCGATGTACCAGAGGCAATATTGCCGATCTGCACACTCAGGGTATAGCGTGTGTTGCCCACCAGACTGCTGGTTAATGTCTGCTGCAATCCAGCTTCTGCAGTTTGGTTGCCTCCCAGAAACACGAGAGCTGCATTCACACCTTCGGGTGTACCTCCGGGGAAATATTCGACTCCCGGCAGAGGTCGAATGACACCCACTGCATTGACCGTCTGGTTGATGATTCCCCCCGGATCGTACCGGTTCCAGCCGACCGGATCAAGCACCACAAATGCACCTGGAGTGATGATGTTCTCTTCAAATCCAGGATTGATGATGGAAATGGGTTGTGCCTGCAGAGAACTCAGACAGGCCACACCAATACACAGTGTAATCAGCCGCATAACTTCCTCCTGAGGATGTCTCCGTCAGGAAGAGATGGCGACTGGTGGGAATATCTTTCAGGGAATTACTCTTTTGCGAGTGAATAGCAGCGGATCTCCTTATCGTTTCTCACAAAGATGCACCGGTTGGCAAATGCGGGATGGGTCCAGACAATGTCGCGACCCTGGGCAACCTGAGTCGGCTCAATCAGGTGTGCTTTGCTGATTTCTTCATACCCTGCCGGTGTAAGCCTGGCAATCATCAGATTGCCTTTTTCGTTAAAGAGGAAGAAGTTCTTCGTGGCTTCATGCTGAATCAGGAATGCATTGGCCCAGCGAGCTTGTCGACCTGCTTCAGTAGCCTTGAAGGTTTCCCAGACACGTTCTCCCGTAGTTGCTTTCAATCATCGCAGTTGGCCATGACTGCAGATGCCATAGATATGCTCATCCACGATGAAAGGCGTGGGCATGATGGAATGTAAGCCATCGGTACGAACTTCGCTGTTGCTTTTTCCTTTCCAGATAACCTCGGCAGTTGGGGTGGTGCCGGACTTGATCTGCAGCATGAGCGGGCCATTGTAAAATGCTGTGAGGAACAATCGGTCACCCGGCAGTGGCACAGGCATGGGCACACTTAATCCTGATTGAATCTTCCATGGATACATCCAGTAGACCTTGCCCGTTTCCGGATCGAGGCTGTTGACCGCTTCCGGATGCCAGATGATGAGCTGACGTGTACCGGCCAAGGTGTAGATGACCGGTGGGCAATAGCCCGGCTCAGCTGCATGGAGTGCCTTCCACAATTCCTTGCCCGTATCCTTATGAAAGGCGACGGCAACACTATCCTTGCCACCCACAATGCATATCAGTTTATCGCCATCGATGAGAGGTGATGCGGACCAGCCCCACACCGGACTTTTGACCTGATACTCCTTGGGGAAGTTCTTTGACCAGAGCACGGTACCCTTTTCTGCATCCAGACAGAGAAGATCGCCCATCGCTCCCAGGGAGTAGACCTTCCCCTGATAGACGATGGGAGTGCAGCGTGGTCCTGCGGAATAACTGATGTCGTACTGGCACTCATAGGTATGTGCCCAGAGTTCCTTGCCTGTAACTGCATCAAGACATCTGATCGATTCCGTACCCGCCAGTTTCGTCCGACTGAAATCGTTTTTGGGCTTTTCCAGTCCTTTGTTCAGAGTGCGATCATTGACATAGACTTTGCCGAGAGCAACAGCTGGTCCAGCATAGCCACTACCAAGTGGTTGCTTCCAGAGTAGCCTCGGACCACCTTCCGGGAACTTCTCCACAACGCCTGTTTCACGCCAGATGGCATCACGCTGCGTGCCAAGCCATTGGGGCCAGTCGAGGGGTTGAGTTGCAGTCACGAAGGTGAGAAGCAGGCTGAGCATTGGTATCTCCTGTGATTCGGTCGAGTGACCTGCCACTACTCTTACTTGGGGACGAGTGTGACATTAGATATCAAACTGCAGGTTGTCGGGTTGGTTCTTCGTGCGAATCCGCAATGATGGTTCACCGATGACTACGCTCGAGTAGGGAGCTATTGAGTGGGAGAGTCTGACATTGGATCCAATGATGCTGTGATGCCCCACTACTGTATCACCACCGAGCACGGAGGCATTGGCATACACAATCACGTGGTCTTCCAGGGTCGGATGCCTCTTCGTAGTACGGATCAGGTTGCCTGCATCATCGCGTGGGAAGTTGTAAGCACCAAGCGTCACTCCCTGGTAGAGGGTGACATGCTCGCCGATAACGCACGTCGCTCCGATGACAACACCTGTCCCATGGTCGATGAAGAATCGCGGACCGATCTGGGCAGCCGGGTGAATGTCGATGCCCGTTTGGCTGTGGGCATACTCAGCCATCATGCGGGGGATGAGAGGAACGTTCAATTTGAGTAGAGCATGAGAAAGACGATAGACGGTTACGGCATAGAGGCCAGGATAGCAGAAAACGACTTCCGCGGTACCTGTGGCGGCAGGGTCGCCATCGTGAGCAGCTTGAACATCCTGGGTTAGAGCTTTGCGGATGCCGGGAAGCTGACTCAGGAACTGCTGGGCGCGCTGCCGGGCCAGTGACTCCACATCGCTATGGGCCTGTGGGCATTGGGGGTCGTGATGCAAGGCACGGGCGAACTGCCGCTGCATCCTTTCCCCCAGACTGTCTAGCATGTCGCCAACGTGATAGGAAACGTTGCCCATGTGCAGATTCTGTCGGCGGCCGTAGCCGGGGTACATCAGTTCAAACAGATCATCCAGGATCGTGCGAATCGCCTCACGGCTGGGCAACGGATGCTGCCCCAGATAGCTGGCGGTGTTGCTGGAGGAGTACGTTTCCACAAGTTTGGCTGTGAGGATCGGCAACGGATCAGGGGACATTACTCACTCCATGAGATGATGGAAAGATTCTATAGCAAACGCCGCGACTCTGCCTTCATTCCTTGCTGCATGAAGCGAATACTGTACTGGAGGGCTTCGCCCCACCAAGTCTTGGTGCAATCGCCCTGGAGGTCGGCATGGTGTTCGACTCCGAGGGCACGCAGCTTTTCATGAAGACGGTCGTTGCCTCGGAAGTGAACGGTATTGGATGAATTCGCAAAGAGCGCGAGATGACGAGGGACTTGTCTTGGATTGATCATCATTCCAACTGAGTGTTGCCGACATTCCTCCGGAGAAAGGAAGCAGTGATCCAGACATGTTCCTTTTCCATATTCCTTTTCGAGAGCAATCGATCCGTCGAGACTGACGACAACAGGAAACTTCTCCGGAGCACAAAACCCCAGCCTCAAGGCTCCCTGCCCGCCGGTTCCTATTCCCACCACAGCAAGTCTGCAGATGTTCCAGTTAGTAGCTGCCCAATCGAATACGGGACCGAGCAGCCAATGAGCAGGACTTAGAGTGTTGTCAAACGAGGGTATCAGACGGTCAAGCCACCACGTCTGTTTCACTTGCGGGACGATGACAGGCCAGTTGAGTTGCAGCAAGTGATCCGTTGCCTGTGTGGAACTTTCAAAATCGGCATGATCAATAGGCAGATACAGCACGGCAAACGGCAACGGCTTGGCAGGCTGCCAGTACTGCACCTCATGTCCTGCAACAATATGAGTATGCCAATCGCCTTTCCTGCCCCACCACATCGTCCGTGTTCCTGCTGTACTTCGCCGACGTCCCTATTATGATAGGCAGACCTCCACGGAACACGTTCATGCAAGTGCTTCTTAGTGCAGACAAGATACAAACCCGCATCGAAGAGATGGCCCACGAGATTGCTCTCGACTATGGCAATGAACCCATCACACTCATCGGCATCCTTAATGGCAGCCTGATGTTCATGGCAGATTTGTTACGTGAACTCAAAATGCCTACCCGCATCGGCTTTCTCCGGGCCTCCAGCTACCGTGGCTCTGCTACCCGGCCGAGTCATCTCGAAATTCTGCCCGGCCTGGTGCCTGATGTGAAGGGACGACATGTAATCCTGCTGGATGATATTCTCGACACCGCTCGCACACTGACTGGCGTGATCAACTTTCTCCAATGCCAGCAACCTGCCTCACTGAAAGTCGCTGTACTCCTCCGGAAACGAGGCCGACAGGAAGTTCCTCTGGAACCCGACTACACCGGCTTTGAAATCCCCGACCTCTTCGTTATCGGCTACGGCCTCGATTTCAACGATGATTACCGCCAGCTTCCCTACATTGGCGTACTAGATGAGGCGAACATTCACATCGCCCATCATCATGAGTTGATCACTGAGGCGGTGTTGGAAGCAACGGTAAGGGGTTAGAAAGTTGAAAAGGGGATCTGCACCCAGCAATGAGGACTCAAGATATGCCCGCTGCCCTCGCTAATCTCAACGGTGTCATTCAGCCACTTGCTCAGACTATGGTGCCCGTACTCGACCGAGGATTCCTATTCGGCGATTCAGTTTACGAAGCCATGCACATCGTTGATGGCAAGCCACGCTTCCTGGACAGACACC
Organism: Gemmatales bacterium; assembly: GCA_046350055.1. Classification (GTDB taxonomy): domain Bacteria; phylum Planctomycetota; class Planctomycetia; order Gemmatales; family HRBIN36; genus JAEUIE01. The sequence continues at coordinate 5,030,788 of JAXMBC010000001.1, forward strand.
TGCAACGGCTAGAACGCAGTCTGCGGGAACTGCGGATCGGGCCGATTGATATGACACGCTTGCAGCAGCGTATCAGCGACACTATCGCTGCAGGTCCATTCGTCGAAGCTTTCGTCTATATTCAGATAACCCGCGGTGTCGGGCCAACTCGAGCTCATGCATTTCCCCCGCCTGGCACGACGCCTACCGAATTCCTGTATGTAGAGTCGTTCACTGATCCCTACCAGGAACTTCGCAAGACAGGTGTTTCCGCGATTACTCACAGCGATCTCCGCTGGCATCGTTGCGACATCAAGAGCACCAACCTTCTTGGAAATGTGCTCGCCTTCCAGGCCTGTAAGGAACAGGGCGCCTATGAAGCCCTGCTCGTCCGGCCCGATGGCACCATCACCGAAGGAACCCGAACCAGTCTGTTCGGAGTGGTAGATGGCAGGATTCGTACGGGGCCGCTGTCACCGGAAATTCTCCCTGGCGTTACACGGCAAGTAGTGTTGGAACTCATCCAGGAACAGAAACTGCCAGTGGAAGAGAAACACCTGACAATGACGGAGTTGCCTCGTGTGACGGAGCTTTTTCTCACAGGCACTACTTCTGAGGTGCTCCCCATCGTCCGGCTGAATGGGCAAATCGTAGGGACTGGAACACCTGGACCGATGACAAAGTCGCTACAAGAGGCCTTCGCGGCAAAGTTGGGCTGACATCCTCTCTCATGCTCGCCTGTGTCACTGCCTTCGCCTCCGCCATGATGCACAATGGTGTAGAGCAACCAGGAGGCTCGTGATGCCGAGTGAGAAGATGCCAACGATGCCGCCAGCGTGGGCCATGGTACTGGGATCAGTACTGGTCCTTTTTCATTTCTTCTGCGCCATCATTTCGACTATTGCAGTGGATAGTGGCCCGTGGTCCGTGCCGGGTGGCGGTAGCGACATGGCTATGCCTCCATACTTCGCCACGATACCGAATGAACTGGCTCGCCCTTATGCCTCGCTCTTCAAGACCAACGTTGCCTTCCACTTCTCCAGCAATCGGCAGGATCTCGAAGAAATCTCGTTTGAGGTAGCACTGAAGGATGAGAAGGGAATCATCAAGGAGCGGAAGCAGTTCCCTGATCCTGCAGCCTCTTCCAGTGTTCAGTTTCGTCAAAGGCTGCTTGCTCAGCAACTTGCCAGTGACATCGTCATGGCCCCGCAGACAGGAATCAAGATTGCGCCCAGCGGCCAGAAGCTGGCCGAGGTGAAATGGTGGCAGCCTGAAACGGATTTCAAGTTCATCCTGAAAACGGATAATGAAAACAGCCTGCCCCGCAATCAGACCCTCCGACAACCATCGCCTGCTCAGCTTGTCATCGCCAAATCGTATACACGGTACCTGAAGCAGATACAACCCGGCACCAATCCCGAGTTGACTCGATATTGGCAGATGCCGCTGAACCCAGCAGTTCTGGTGGTTCCGGAAGAACCCACCAGCGATCTGCTTCGTCGATTTCAAGCCAGCTATGGAGAGCCAAGCAAGTGAGCACCCATCCTTCAACTGGAGTCTCAGCTTCATCAATCACGCAGAAATGGACCAGCTTCTGGTTTGCCCCCCAGTTGCCATGGGGCCTCCACATTCTGCGTGCCTGCCTTGGCTGCGTCCTCATCTACTGGCTCTGGAGCATGTCGGGGCACATCGAGGAATTCTTCAGCTACCAGGGGTGGCTCGATCAATCTACTCTTGCTGATGATGTCAACCAGGTAGACCGACTCAACTGGTCCATGCTTCACCTGATTGCACACGACCCAGCCAAGGTTACTGCTTTCTACTGGACATCGCTGGCTGTTCTGGTGCTCTATACCCTGGGGCTGTTCACTCGCATTACCAGCGTACTCGTCTACATCATCGTGGTTTCGTTCTCGGCCAATCCCCTCATTGAACTGGAGACGGAAGTCTTCTTCCGCATCCTGACCTTCTACCTGATGGTGGGTTACCTTCTCATCGACTGGAATCGCGATGACTACAGCACACTGCAGAAAGTGCTGACTCCCTGGCAGCACTCGCTCTGGAACATGTTCTCGGGCAAACACGCTGTCGTCAGCAGTGCAGCCACCTTCTCCCTGCGTCTGCTGCAGGTACACGTTGCCCTGGCCATTCTCTCCACAGGCCTGCACAAGCTGCAGATGATGGAATGGTGGTCAGGAGTAGCCTACTGGTATCCGATGCACCGCCCGTCGATGCTCTCAGTCGATTCGCTGATCGACCTGCGACAACGCTGGCCACGCTACCTGGCAGGAGTGAGCCTGGTCACGTATCTCGTGGTACTCTGGCAACTGTTCTTCCCCTACTTCGCCTGGCGCACCGGCAAATGGCGTGTAATCCTGCTCGGCGGCGCGCTGGCGGGAACGATCGGACTGATGGTGATCTATCCCATCCCTCAGTTCGGACCAACTTTCCTGCTCCTGTGTCTTGCTTTCATCCATGGCAATGAGTGGGGAAAATGGTTTGGCCGTTTCCTGCCTGGGAATTCATAGTACCCGGGCGCATCGTAATGTAAGATTGCAGGAGAGGTGTTCGGTAGGCGTTTCGGCACGGAGTATTCCCCGCCATGCGTTTGATTGGCTCAATGCTGACTGTCAGTGTTATCGGGCTGGCTTTGGCCAGTACCGGTTGCCCCCCTGCACCAGTCAACACAACTCCCACCACACCGGTCAATACTGGTCCTGTGGTTGATCCACTGGAGAAGCGGCTGTTTGCTGCCATTGAACTGATCAAAGGGAGACAGTTGGAACCCGCCCACGGTTTCTGGACAGTCTTTCACGGCATTCTGGGCCTGGGGCCTGCCCTCGATCTGTATGACCCAGTTGCCAAAAAGAAGGTCAAAGCTCTTGATTACATACGTGAAGGTGGCGAGATGCCTGGCCTGCGGTTCGATAATCGCGGACAGGGCATTGATGTCTTTACAGCAGACGACAACATTCGGTTCTTCGGACAAGGCCATCAGGATCAATTCGTAGCTGAAATGGCACAATGGGGTGTACCCAGGAACCTGCCCTTCAAGGTGGATGGCAAGAACTACACGTTTGGTGATTTCGTAGCTTACACCAAGTACCGTGCCAGTGTTACCCGTCGTCAGGAACTCGCCTGGGCGGTACTCATCATCGCAGAATATGAAGGCACGAACATCGCCTGGACCAACCAGTTTAATGAAACCCTCTCGCTTGAAGACATTGTTCGCTACGAGAGTGATTCACCGATGGATCCTGAAGAGGCCATCAAGATCGGCCAGCTTCCTCTGGCCTGCGGAGGAACGCACCGCCTTTTCGGCCTCAGTTGGGCATTGCATGTGCACCAGGAAAACGGCGGCAAACTGACAGGGGTCTGGAAGAAAACGAATGATCGTCTCCAGCAGTACAAGAAAGCCGCCAAACTCACTCGCAACGAAGATGGTTCTCTCTCTACCAATTACCTGGTGAAAAAGGGGAACACCCCCGATCCTGACCTGCGACTCTCTACTACAGGCCATATCTTCGAATGGCTCGCTCTGGCATTGACTGATGCTGAGTTGAAGGAACCCTGGGTGGAACAGACCGCCAGCTACCTGGTGCAACTGGTGAATGAACTCCAGCAGCGCCCTGTCGAAGGTGGCTCGCTCTACCATGCTGCCCATGGCCTGCTCATTTACTATGCCCGTGTATTTGGCACCGAGAAACTGGGCCCCTACACCCCCTACGTCCGACTTGCGCCAGGCTGCAAGCCGGTAGTCCGGCCGGGCTCACCTGCACCCGTCACGACGTCTCCTGTAGCAACTACACCCGTTGCTACGCCAGCGAAGAAGTAGTCTGTTCGTTGGCAATTTGCTACCCGGCCTCTTCCATCTTCATGAACGGCGCGACCGCCAGCGCCTGTTCCCGCAGCCAGCGGACAAGGTTCGCCGCCTGCGGTTGGAGACCATAGTTGCCTATGCGGAAGAAGTGTAGGTCCCCTTCACCATCGAAGAACTCAATGCGGGCGGAGTAATACAACGGCACAGAGTTCATCTCGAAGGAGGCTCGTTCCTCGACTTTGATCGAATGGATCGCGCCTATGGGTATTTTGCTGTGTTGCTTCTCGTCATGATTGGTCCAAGTCTGCTGGGCACGATCGTAGATGAGTTCACGTTTGATCGTGGAGGCATGAGCCAGAGGGATGGGGATGCAGGTTGTCACAACGAAGGCGAGGAGCAATTTCTCCCATGTCCACTCGGTGGTGTAGAGCATGATTCCGCTAATTGAGAAGAGGATGATGAAATAGAAACAATAGTTCGACCACCAGGTTGCCCGCCAGGCGGTGAACCTCCAGCCTGTGTCGGTGAACTGAAGGATCAACGGGTTGGTGGGGTCGAAGCCCGCATACGCCGAGCAGCGATCACGGACGAGGAGATTGCTGACCATGAAATTTATTGTAGGCATCGCGCTCCCGCATGATGGCCACTTGCACTGACATCACCCAACTCGCCTTGCAAAGCGGTAGCGGAGGACCGGTTACAGTACCTGGGTATTGCAACCGGCTATCACTGGGAACGTGCTGCCTAAGATGGAAGCCGCTTGCATCCGTGTCTACTTCGTTTACACTAACGCTTGTCCTCTCTCATGAACTTACTGGTTCCGTGTGGTCCGCGGCTCGGCGGGAGCCTCGCCCTCCCTCCGCCGTGCTGGTCGCACTCATTCTCACTATACCTCAGTCACACTACACCTATGCGACAACTCCTTTTCCTTTGCTCCTTTCTACTTTCCACGGGCGTAGCTGATGCCCAGCCTCTTAAACTCCTCTACCTGGGTGATAATGGACACCATGTGCCTCGGGTGCGGTTCCATCAGCTTGCTCCGGTGATGAAGGCGCGGGGCATCGAGATGGTCTACACCGACACCATCAAGGACCTGAACGCAGCCACGCTGAAGGAGTATGCCGGGCTGGTAGTGTATGCGAACATTGACAACATCAGCAAGGAGCAGGCCGATGCACTGCTAGCCTATGTAGCTGAGGGCAAGGGCTTCATCCCGCTCCACTGTGCCAGCTACTGCTTCCGCAACAACGATGAGGTTGTCAAGCTCATCGGTGCCCAGTTCAAATCGCATGGCACCGGCTACTTCCGCACCGTGCAGGCCAACACTGATCACCCCATCCTCAAAGGCATCACCAGCTTCGAGAGTTGGGACGAGACCTATGTGCATACCAAGCACAACGAGCAGAACCGCACGGTGCTGGAGTATCGCACTGCCGCCCCCCTCTCCCACTCGGGGAGAGGGGCTGGGGGTGAAGGGGAATCCTCTGAGAAGGAACCCTGGACGTGGGTTCGCACCCATGGCAAGGGCCGGGTCTTCTACACCGCCTGGGGGCATGATGAACGCACCTGGGGCCATCCGGGGTTCCACAACCTCGTCGAGCGTGGCATCCGCTGGGCCTGTGGGTCAGATCTCTCAGCGGTGCCGGTCTATGCCGATGCCCCGAAGATGACGGCGAAGCGGACTGATGTCGCCCCGTTTGAATACGTGCCAGCCAAGGTGCCTTTCTATCCGCCGAGCAAGACGTGGGGCGTGCAGTCTGAGCCACAAACGAAGATGCAGAAACCCCTCAGCCCGGAGGAATCGCTGAAGCACTACGTGCATCCCGAAGGCTTTGAGATGAAGCTCTTCGCCAGCGAGCCGCTCATTCAGGGCAAGCCCATCTGCATGAACTGGGACGAACAGGGCCGGCTTTGGCTTGTCGAAACGGTGGACTACCCCAACGAGAAGCAGCCCGAAGGCCAGGGCCGCGACCGCATCGTCATCCTCGAAGACACCGATGGCGATGGGAAGGCGGACAAGCGGACGGTGTTCGTCGAAGGGCTGAGCATCCCCACCAGCATCGCCTTCGCCCACGGTGGCGTGATTGTCCATCAGGCTCCTGATACGCTCTTCTTCCCGAAAAACAGCGACAAGGCAGGCCCGAAGCAGGTGCTCTTCACCGGCTGGGGCACGAATGATACCCACGCCGGGCCGAGCAATTTGCAGTACGGCATCGACGGCTGGTACTACGGCTCCGTCGGCTACAGTGGCTTCCGCGGCACGGTGAATGGGGAGAGCCTGCGCTTCGGGCAGGGCTACTACCGGTTCAAGCTGGAAACTACTCCCCTCTCCCCACCGGGGAGAGGGGTTGGGGGTGAGGGGGCTTCTTCTAGTCCCACCGTAAAATGCACCAAGCTCGAATTCCTCGCCAGCACCAACAACAACACCTGGGGTCTGGGGTTCAGCGAGGAAGGCATCCTCTTCGGCTCCACCGCCAACGGCAACCCCAGTGTCTGCTGCCCCATCCCTAACCGCTACTACGAAAAGGTGAAGGGCTGGTCCGCCTCGGTGCTCCCCAGCATCTCGGGCGATGCTCCGATGCACCCGATCACTGAAAACGTCCGGCAGGTAGATTACCATGGCCGATTCACCGCGGCGGCAGGGCATGCCCTCTACACCGCCCGGCTCTATCCGAAGGAATACTGGAACCGCACCGCCTTCGTCTGCGAACCGACCGGGCACCTGGTGGCGTGCTTCGAACTGACGCCGGATGGCGCCAGCTTCCGCAGCCGCAATGCGTGGAACCTGGTGGCGAGCGACGACGAGTGGGCGAGCCCGATCATGGCCGAAGTCGGCCCTGATAGCTGCGTGTGGATTCTCGATTGGTACAACTACATCGTGCAGCACAACCCCACGCCCGCCGGGTTCACGACGGGCAAGGGGGCAGCCTACGAGACGCCGCTGCGCGACAAGAAACACGGGCGGGTGTATCGGCTGGTGCCGAAGGACAAGCCGCTACCGGCGAAGGTGAACCTGAAGGGAGCGAAGCCCGAGACGCTGGTGGAGACGCTGAAGAATGACAACATGTTCTGGCGGATGCGGGCTCAGCGGTTGCTGATGGAGCAGAACAATAAGGACCTCTTCTACTCTAATATTCCAAATGTAACTGCTCCTCTATCAACCACAGAATCGAGGAAAGCACTACAAACCCTATTGAGTCTGAGCGACTCAAAAAGCACACTGAAGGACTACAGTCATCACATCATTGCCATTCTCAAAGATGAAGTTCTCATGCAGGATAAGTGGGTGAGCGATGCACTTACCATGTCCGGTTCAAATAATAGTGATCTGTTCATGCGAGCTCTATTAAGCGAGAAACAACCCATTCACACGAATGCAGACGTCAACATACGTCGTATAGCAACCCACATTGCACGGTCGGGCGATCAGAATACAGTGAAATGGTACCTGCAGTTAATCCCAGATAGTCATCCAAAAATACAAATTCCAATCCTCCAAGCCTGGGCTGCCAACTGGCCCAACACGCCGCTGAAGCTCGATGACGATGACAAGCAGAACCTCACCGCCCTCATCGCCAAGGCCCCGAAGGAAGTGCGTACCCAGGTCATCAAGCTCGGCATGATCTGGGATGCCGAGCTGACCGGCAAGTATGCCCAGCAGATGAAGGCGGAGCTGCTCGAACAACTGAGTGCCGCCAGCAACAGTGATGAAGCCCGGCTGACCATCGCTCGCGATCTGCTCGCGCTCCTGCCCAGTGATGATGCGGTGGTCGAGAAGATCGTCGCCAGCATCACGCCACGCACCGCCAGCACCACCGCCACGAAGCTCCTCAGCACCTTGAGCGAGAGCAAATCGACCAAGGTCGCCACCATCCTGCTGGAACGGATGAAGGAGTTCACGCCGACGACCCGGGCCGAGGCGATTAAGCTGCTTCTCCGCCGGGCCGAGGCAACCAAGGCGTTGCTCGGTGCCATCGATAAGAACGAGGTGCCGCTGACGGAACTGACGCTGGAGCTGCGTTCGGCATTGCTGGCCCACCCCGATGCCGCCATCGTCACCCAGGCCAAGGCCCTGCTCGCCCGGGGAGGCGGGCTGCCCAGCGCCGACCGGCAGAAGGTCATCGACGCCTGGCTGCCGCTGACGAAGAAGACCGGCGATGCCGGCAAGGGCAAGCTCATCTACACCCAGCACTGCTCCAAGTGCCATCAGCATGGCGGTGAAGGCAAGCACATCGGCCCCGATCTCACCGGTATGGCCGTGCATCCCAAGACTGAACTCATCGTCCACATCCTCGATCCGCATCGCAGCGTCGAAGGCAACTACCGCAGCTACACCGTGGTGCTCAACGACGGCAAGGTGCTGAACGGCCTGATGGCAGCGGAGAGCAAGACCAGCATCGAGATCATTGATGTCGAAGGCAAGACCATCCCCATCCAGCGGGATGACATCGAGCAACTGGTGGTGACCAACAAGTCGCTCATGCCCGACGGCTTCGAGAAACAGATGAACGAGACCGAGTTCACCAACCTGCTCGAATTCCTGACACAGAAGGGTAAGTACCTGCCCATCCCGCTCGACAAGGCCGCCACAATCTCGACTGCCAAAGGCATGTTCTTCCAGGATGAAGGAATGGCCGAACGGCTGGTCTTCCCCGACTGGAAACCGAAGACGTTTGAGGGCGTGCCGTTCCTCCTGATCGATCCGCAGGGCGGGAAGATGAACAACGCGGTGATGCTGCACGGCCCCCAAGGCGTGAAGGCGCCGACAATGCCGAAGATAGTGTCACTCAGTTGCAATGCCCCGGTAAAGACGCTGCACATGCTCGGCGGCATCAGCGGCTGGGGCTACCCAGCCACCACCCAGCGTAGCACCTCACTGACAGTGCGGCTCAAATATGCCGACGGAACCGTAGAGGATCATGCGTTGCGGAATGGCGTACACTTCGCCGACTACATCCGTAAGGTTGATGTGCCCGAATCGAAGTTCGCCTTCGACCTCGCTGGAAGACAATTGCGTTACCTGACGGTCACGCCGAAGCGGAGCGAACCCATCGCCACCATCGAACTGGTGAAAGGTAACGACCCGACCGCTCCAGTGGTGATGGCTATCACGGCGGAATTGCGGTAATGTGTGGGTCAGGATTCCCATCCTGCCCTCTGCCATTACCGTTCCACACCCCGTATAACCACCCGGCGTAAGTCCATCACACCGAAACCCGGCTTGCTCTTTGCTCGTATGGCAAGCGTATGCTCTCCAGCTTCGAGGTGAAGTGTGCCGAGATTCATCGGTACAAAGCGCTGGAAGTGTCCCGTCTCCTTCACGGTGTGGCTGAGCTTCTTTTCACCGATCGCCACCTCCACCACAGCCCCGCCGCTGTTCTTCCCAGCGGCTTGCAGCAACTCCACGGTGTAATTGCCTGCACTGGGTAACGTAAAGATCCACTCGGCCCAGTCACTCTGCACTGCCCAGTAGCCAAGAGTATCCTTGTGGGGCTCCGGTTCATGCCGCAGTTTCTCACCATGCAGCCTGGCAGCGGCTGGCTCCAGGAAAATGACTCCTCGCCCCGCTGGGGCGGTCTTCGCCAGCGGCTTCGACATCGCCTCTCGCCAAGGCTTCATAAGCGATTGCATGGAGTCTGCGTTCTCCAGCAATGTCATTCGCGTGACATCGAAGCTGCCGTATGCCTGTTTCCACAAGCTGTTGTTGAATTGCGGGTTGGGAATGTTCCGCTGGGCACCTACTTCGCGCCGCCACTTCTCGAGCTTGCCGCGAAGTTCCGCCACCCGGCCTGCCTCCTGGGCACTTACATCGGTGGCCTCCTTGACGTCCATGCTCAGGTTGAAGAGTTCGCAATAGCCCATCTCGTAATCTTCAATCAACTTCCACTCCCCGTCACGAATCGCCCCGCTCGGTTTGCTTCCCTGATTCATGTAATGAGGCTGGTGCCAATACAGCGGCCGGGCAGCCAGAGGCTTGTGCTGCAACAACACCGGCGACAGATCCATTCCATCAAACTTCCCTTCCGTCTGCACCCCCGTAATCGCGAGGAGTGTCGGCGTCCAATCAGTACTGATCACTGGCACGTCACTGGTCTTCCCTGCAGGCACCTTACCCGGCCAGCGGACGATCAGGGGGATCCGCAAGCCACCTTCATACAGGAATCCCTTGCCAGCCCGAAACGGCGTGTTGTGCGTCGGCACTGTACCTCCTTCGAGCACATGCAGGCCGCCATTGTCCGAAGTGAAGATGACAATGGTGTTATCCGCCAGCTTCAGGTCAGTCAGCTTCTTCATGATGCGGCCGACAGCATCGTCGAGTGTTTCCATCACTGCGGCATACGTCGGGTTGAACGTCCCAGTAAACCTGGTGATACGCTCCTTCTGGGCATCGAAGGTGATATGCGGGCTGTTGTGACACAGGTACAGGAAGAAGGGTTGCCTGCTGTTCTGCTCGATGAACTGTTCTGCTGCCATCGTAAGATCGAACTCGCCTTTGCCTCCTTCGGTGGCTGTAGGCTTGGTATTCGCCTGGCCCGCGTGGTAGAAACTGAAGCCGCGGTCGGTTGGATTGCCACCGAGGTGCCACTTGCCAACAATGCCGGAACGGTAGCCTGCCGTCTTCAAGCGTTCCGCCAGAGTCGGCACCGTTGCAGGCAGCACCTGGTTGATTCTTGGATGCAACAGCAGTTGCGATGGAGCATCCCCCCTGCCAGGCAGAAAGGTTGTAAGATGCAGCCGGGCCGGGGTCTGCCCGGTGAGGATGGCTGCACGCGTTGGTGAGCACACCGATTGTGCCGCGTAAGCAGAAGTGAACCGTATACCTTCCTTTGCCAACTGATCGAGATGCGGTGTGTGATGCTCTGTACGGCCATAGCAGCCCAGATCATTCACGCCCAGATCATCAGCGAGGATGAACACGATGTTAGGCCTGGATTCCTCCGCCCTGAGTACGGAGAAGCAAGCAAGACACAGCATGAGTGGCAATGTGAGACGCACGAAACACCTTCGTTAGGTTGCGATGGCTACCATTGTAGTCTGACAGCTTGACTATTCCTTGCAAATCCTGTGGCCGGGAGACAGTTGCGATTCGACTCCTGCCCTTCCTCCCCAAACTCCCCTTTCCAAAACTCACACTCTGTGGCATAGTGCGGCTTCGCCGGGGCATGGATGCTTGCGGCGCAGGGTATGGGTGCGCACGGATGACTACTTCCAATGCCCCGTGGAAACGTTGGCTGCGAACGCTTCTTTTCCTCGTGGCCTTTTTTACTACGCTCGAAATAGTCCGCATCACCGCGGGGCCAAACTGGCACACCATCGTGTCAGGCGAACTGTACCGCTCCGCGCATCTTTCGTCATCAGAAATCCAGTCAGTTGCGCATCGCTTTGGCATCCGGTCGATCATCAATCTCCGCAACTGCTGTCCATGGGAACCATGGTATCAGAACGAAGGACAAGCTGTTGATCAGTTGCAACTGCAGCGGGTCGATCTGAATTTTTCCGCCTACATCTATCCCGCACCGCAGGAATTACAGAAACTTTTCACTGCACTGGAAACCTCACCTCGTCCCCTGTTTATTCACTGCCGACGAGGTGCCGATCGCACCGGTCTCGCCAGTGTCATTGCGTCTCTTTACGAAAACGATGGCAACATCACTGTCGATGATGCGGAATACCAGTTGTCACTGTTCAAAGGCCATACCGGAGTGGGACGCGTCGAAGTAATGGGCGACGTGGTGGACATGTATCGAAGCTGGCTCCGCAAGCACGACAGGACACACAGCAGGGCCAATTTGAAGCAATGGATCTTTGAAGATTACCGGCCCGGCTTCTGTTACGGCAGTGTGGAAGCCGTGCAGGTTCCCAGGATCATCCATGCCGGTGAACCAGAGCTGGTACGAGTGAAACTCACCAATCGCAGTCACACGCCCTGGCAGTTCAGTCCTGCTTCCAACGTGGGCATCCATCTTCGTGGGTACATCGAGCCAGCATGGATCAAGAATCCCCCCTGGGCCGATCCCTTTGAGGAAAAGCCCTACCGCAAGAACCTGGCAGCCGGATTCCTGAAGGCAACTGTACAGCCAGACGAGAGCATTGAACTGGATGTTGCCATCCCTGCCATCAGGGAACCAGGCAAGTACCGTTTGCTACTCGATCTGTACGACGAAGCAATGCGTTGTTCAGGCGACATGGTGGGGTCGAAAGCGTTCAAGACATCTGTGGAGATTACGAGTGCCTCCGTCGCCCAGCGATAATGCGAATCGCTCTAGCCTGGTCAAGCTGGCCATGCGGGTGGGACTCAGTGCGCTCATCGTCAGCGTGCTCATTTACAAAGTGTCCTGGGCCAAGCTGACAATAGTTTTCAGTGAAATGCATCTCGGGCTGACCCTTGCCGCATTTATCATTATTCAAATCGGGCAGTCATTCAGCAGTTGGCGATGGAAGCTGATCGCTGAGCCACTCGGCTTCACGGCATCTTACGCTCATTTCCGAACACTGTTCTACATTGGCACCTTTTTCAACTTGTTCCTGCCAACGTCTATCGGGGGTGATGCGATTCGGGCCTGGATGCTCTCCAATGGTAAAGGAAAACGGCTTGCTGCATTCAGCACCGTTATTGCAGACCGGGTAGCTGGTGTAACAGCGATGCTGTTCATGGCTTGTGCCGCCAGTTTCATGCCGCTGGGTGAATTGCCAACCTGGATTCCGTTGCTGCCCTGGCTGCTGCTCGGCGGTTTATTGATGACCATGGCAATGCTGCCGAAACTGAAGAAGTACAGCCCCAAGGTGCACTTGCTGATTCAAGGGCTCGGCTGGGAACAAGGACGCTGGACGACCTGGTGGCAGGCCATAGGTTTGTCGTTCATCGTTCAAGGTATGGCTACGCTGCAAGTGATTCTGCTTGGCATTGCACTGGATCTGACGGTCCCCTGGCATGCCTATCTGGTGATTGTACCACTTGTGACCTTGCTCACCATGTTCATACCAAGCCTCAATGGAATTGGGGTTCGTGATGCTGGCCTCATCCTGTTACTCGCACCGTACGGCGTGAGCCAGGAACAAGGCCTTGCATTGGCAGTTGCCTGGTTTGCCCTCAGCATTGGCATCGGCCTGGTTGGCGGTCTCTTTTACCTGTTTGCAGATCGGTCCTGGACGCCGACTGTTTCTGATACACCCACGGAAGGGGATACCCATGAATCTGTCAATCGTCGTACCGATGAAGGACGAGAAAGACAACGTCAAGCCGCTGCATGAGGCCATCACCAGGGCTCTCGATCACACCGAACATCAGTACGAAGTGCTGCTGGTCGATGATGGCAGCTCTGATGGCACTTTTGAAGCTCTCGCCGAAGTGGCTATGCTCGACCAGCGCTTCAAGGTGATTCAGCTTCGCCGCAATTTCGGCCAGACTCCGGCGCTGCGGGCAGGCATCGACGCCTCGCAAGGCGACATCATTATTACCATGGATGGCGACCTGCAGAACGACCCCAGCGACATCCCCGTGATGCTGGAGAAGCTCAAGGAAGGCTACGATGTCGTTCTTGGCGAGCGGGTTAACCGACAGGATAAACTCATCCTCCGCAAGATTCCCAGCTGGACTGCCAATGCCCTCATTCGCAAAGTGACATGCACGAAGGTCCGCGACCTGGGTTGCACTCTACGAGTAATGCGTCGTGAAGCAGCCCTGGAACTGCCACTGTATGGAGAAATGCACCGCTTCATGAGTGTGCTGGCGGAGATCAGCGGACAACGCATCTACCAGATGCCGGTAAAACACCACGCCCGCCAGCATGGTAAAACCAAGTACAATCTCACTCGCACTGTGCGTGTCATCCTCGATCTCATCACAGTACGTTTCCTGCAAAGTTATCTTACACGCCCCATGCACATCTTCGGACTCACTGGACTGGGCTGCTTCGGCTTTGCCTTTGCCCTGCTCCTCACCTGTGGCGTACAGCGTATCGTGTGGAACGAGCGCATGAACCGCAATCCATTGCTCCTGTTGAGTGTCCTGCTTACTGTCGTAGGTGTACAGTTCATCTCGTTAGGCCTGATTGGCGAAGTGCTGTCCAGGACGTATTTCGAAAGTCAGGGCAAAGCCCCTTACCACATCCGCAAGACTATCAATCTCGATAACGACGTTGTGCAAGCCACTTTCGAAAGCAGCAAGAAGGTAGCGTAGACCAGATCTGCAGTTGCACTACATCTGGAAACGGGTGGAGGCTCGTCTACTGGCGAGCTTCTCCAACTCCGAAGTACACATTTCGTAGCAGTTCTCAGTCGCCAGTTGCATAGCGATACGCTTCGATTGTTCTCGATAGATGGGTGTACTGACCAGCTTTTGCAGGAGCGGCATCAGTCTCCGCGATGTGGCTTTGGATGCGGCCAGCCAGAGACCAGCGGACATGGCCTGCACCCGACTGGCATTGTCGAACTGGTCATGGGCAAGCGGGGTAATCAATTGCGGTGTGCCGTGCTTCAATGCCATGGCCATAGTCCCCACGCCGCCATGATGGATAAGTGCACAAGCATGGGGAAGCACTTGCGAAAGTGGAACGAAGTTCGCATGTCTGACCGTTGGGGGCAATAGACCGGGGACCTGCTCTCGGAAAGGCGTCAGAACCAGTGCCCGCAGTCGCAGTTTCTCGCATGCTTCTATAGAGGCCTGGAAGAGCTTGCTTCCTTGTGTCATGGCACTGCCGAAGGTCATCACCACTGGGGGCGGGCCATCCTGTAGAAAGTGCGCCATATCGCTGCTGAGCGGTTGCTCCTCCGTGCCGTCGTAAAATGGGAAGCTGAGCAGCCTGGTACCGGAAGGCCAATCTCTTGCAGGACTCGCAAACCATTCAGGCCAAAGTCCCAGCACCATCTCTGTGCTGTGTATCCACTTACGGAAGTAGTCCTTCACGGGTGGCAGCAGCAATTCCTTACGATAGGCACCTACCACCCGCTTCATCGTAGGGTGAATCACCATCTTGTTGCCTAGCCAGTACATGGTCCGTACCCAACTGCGAGGCCACCATTTAGGAATACGCATGTTGGGCAACCTGGTTGGCTTCTCAGCACTGAGGATCACTGCTGGCGAAAGGTGCACCGTCACTAGTTTGATGCCATGAGTTTCCCGTGCAATGCGGGCACCAAATGCCAGCGACCCAGCCACGACTACCAGGTTCGGGTTTCGCAGGAAATGCTCGATGATCAGTTGATGCTGGTCTTCCACCAGGGCCGGCATGCTGGGATGCCCCACTACAGCGTTGAAGCCCCTGGTCGGGTGCCAGATGTCGGGATTGCTCAGTGCAGCCAGATACTCTTCCTTACCCCATAATTCCTTAAAGGGTAGTCCTGCCTGCTTGACATGATTTTTGAAGTAGCCGTTAGCCACCACGCGGACGGTGTGGCCACGCTTCTGGAGTTGCTTGCCCAGGCCGATGAAGGGCAAGGTATCCCCTGCACTTCCGAATGGCATTAACAGAAACTCAGCCATGGGGCTCGGCCGAAGGTATAGAATGAAGCTACTGAAATGTAGCTTACTGTTTCCGCGAAGACGATCCAGCAGGTAAATCCTGAGTGGTTTGAGCGGAATAACAGACTAGCTCACGAATAGGTGTTGCCATGTTGCCGATAGGTTCTGACGATTCCGACTTGCGTGATCATCCACACCTTACGTATCTGCTCATCCTGATCAATGTGCTGGTATTCATCTTCCTTCAGGGCATGGGGCGGAACGATGCATTTACCTATGCGTATTCACTGGTGCCCTATGAATTCCTGAGCGGGCATGATCTGATCACACAAGGCGACTATCTGATTGATGCCACAAAGAAGGAGGCGATTGCTGAGATCCCGATGGGGATTATCAAGCTGGCCCCCTCGCCTGAACCAGTCTACATCACACTTCTTACCAGCCTCTTCATGCATGGCAGCCTGACACACCTGATCGGCAATATGCTGTTTCTCTGGATCTTCGGAAGGCATCTGGAAGATGCACTAGGCAAAATTCGGTTCCTGGTCTTCTACCTGGTGGCTGGTGCTTCCGCTTCTCTGATTCACATCATCTTCAATCAGGACATTCCTCAGAGCATTATCCCCACCCTTGGTGCATCAGGGGCCATTTCCGGAGTAATGGCAGGGTACATCATGCTGTTCCCCCATAAATTGATTGCGGTCATCATCGGCTTCTTTGCAGTAGAGTTGCCAGCCTGGGTGGTGATCGGGGTGTGGTTTGCCTTTCAAATCATTAATGGCATGGGTACTTTTGGCGACCCCACAGGTGGCGGCATTGCCTATTCAGCACACATCGGAGGCTTCGCCATTGGCTTGGCACTCATCGTACCCTTCAGCACCGGCCGCGAAATCGAAGAAAGCTATTGGCAGTATCATTGAAAACGATGTGCTCATTCCTTTTGTCTCCTACCAGTAAATTTGCTAATAATGTGGTAAGGTTGCATAGCTACCTAAACACACCGCCCAAGATGCTATGTCATATTCCGCATACTCAGCCTATCAATTGATGCTGGTTGCAATCCTTGCTGCCTATGGTCTGGTGACCATTGGTCGCTGGCTGCGCACCAGTGAGTATCGGATCTGGGCCTGTGGCTGGCTTGCCCTGTTCGTTGGCATGTTGTTACTCAGTGTGACCCAATTGTTGCCTTACCAGGACGATCAAGTCTTTCTTCTTCTCCATACCGTTTGCGTGGCTGCATTCTGTATTTTCATGGCAATGGGAACTGTGACTGTCAGCAAGCTGGAGGACGTCAGACTTTACCGTGTAAAAAGTACGCATACCTCCCTGCTGGTTCTATTGTCGATTCTCAGTGTGTTGCTCATTCTGTGGCGATGGTCTTTATCATCGCGATTTGCCATTTTTGAGGAACGCTATCTTTGGAGTAGCGCCTGGCTCATCGGCTTTGCTGTTTACGTCAGTTGGATCATCACCAGGCATCAGCCTCGATGGTATCTCCGCAAAGCCAATATTCTTTATGTCGTTTCCCTCGGCGCCCTGGCGGTACTGGAGATTTTCCTCGTAAGTGTATTGGCTCTGAACGAACCACTACTGGATGGCTGGGCGCGTATTCTACTCAATGTCTTCACTCTTGCAGAGCCGATACTACTGTTCCTGGTCGCACTGGCCATGCATACGCAGGTTATGGATGGCTTGGTGCACCACCTGGAACGAACGCTTGTTCATGTCTCCAAGAACTCAGCCAAGCTGAAAATCATGGCTGAGCGTGACCCGCTGACAGCCGTTCTCAATCGCCATGCATTTTATTCGATGGTCGATGGCAAGCGCGAAGGGGCTAAGAAGCCCATGGGGGGCACCGTAGCTATCATGGATCTGGATGACCTGAAGCCGTTGAACGACAAATATGGTCATCCGACAGGTGATGCAGCCATTCGTGCCGTCGCCAAAGCGATTCGCAGTGTGATTCGAGCAGAAGATCTACTCTTCCGCTGGGGCGGTGATGAATTCCTAGTCATTCTCCCTCATGTCAGTCTCGAAGAAGCTCGCTGGCGGGTCCAGAAGCTTGATGAGGTATTAAAACAGACGCCTCTCCCCGGTGTCCCCCAACCTGTGGATCTGACACTCTCCGTCGGCGTCTCCCCTTTCTCTTCCAGCAATAGCCTGGAGAAAGCTATCGAAGAGGCCGACGAGAGAATGTACGCTCGTAAAAGTGAAAAAAAGGACCTACTCAAGATGACTTCCTCAACGAAGTAATTCCTCTGCCTGTTTCCTGAACTCTTCTCGTGATATTGACTCGAACTTTACCTTATCGCCAGCTTTGATGGGAAAGTAACCCGCGTGGACATCCACTAGCTTGATGGGCGTGCGACCTATCAATGCCCAGCCTCCTGGAGTAGCCTGGGGATAGATCGCCGACTGTTTACCTACCAGGGCGACACTACCGGATGGCACCGTAAGCCGAGGTTCCTGCCGCCGGCTGATGCCCCGCAGTTGCCTGGGGAGCCAGCCGAGGTAGGGAAATCCCGGCGAAAAACCGACGGCGAACACTGAAAAAGTCATGGATGTATGATGCTCAACCACTTCCTGAGGCGTGAGCATGAGTTGGCTAGCCACCTCATCCAGGTCTTCGCCCATTTCGTAACAACACGGGACATGGTGCAGCCGAGGCATCGCTATCACTTTTTTGAGTCTGATTCTCTTGAGCAACGGCAGGAAGTCGGCTGCAAACCGGTCAACATGCACTGCTACTGAATGGTAGGCCACCACCACGTCAAGAACCCCGGGCCATTGTGCTCGTCGCACGGCTTCAGCCAGATGCTGTGCTGTTACCTCCTTTTGACAGACCGCCAATACGGCACGGTCTCCCAGCAGTTCCAGTCGCCAGTTTTCAGTAGCCAATGTGACTCCTTGCCTGACAATACAAAGCTCTTGGACTTCTTGCGCCCCATTCTCCTTGGCAATGCCCGCCCTACCCTTTACCATAACACCTGAGTAGCGGGAGCCTAGCGCTTTCGCCCTTTCAACGACTGCACGAGCAGCATTGCTGCGTGGGGATTCCTTACATGAGGATTGCGATCGCGGGAGATCATCGAGGCTTCGAACTCAAGAAGCGTCTTTTGACCTTTCTTGCCAAACAAGGGCACGAGGTGCTGGACAAAGGCACCCTAACCCCTGAAAGCTGCGACTATCCTGATCTTGCCTTTGCCGTCGGCGAAACCATTGGCAACAAGAACGCCGACCGAGGTATCCTGATCTGTGGTACAGGCATCGGTATGTGCATGGCTGCCAACAAAGTCCAGGGTGTCCGGGCAGCCAATTGCCACGATCACATGTCTGCGGAACTCAGCCGTCGCCACAATGATGCTAACGTTCTCTGTCTCTCCGGTGACCTCATAGGTGAAGAACAAGTAGAGCGACTGGTCAAAATCTGGCTCGCCACCGAGTTTGAAGGCAACTCCCGTCATTCAAGACGGGTTGAGAAGATTGAAACCTACGAGAAAGCTCACATTTCCCTGTAACACTCTTGCATCTACCGACCGTCGTCACGGCCAGGAATCATTCCATGAGCAATGCTAATAAGAATGCTGTCGTACCTTTGAAAAAGGAACAGGCACTGTTCGGACAAGTCATCCCGAGCAAGGTAGTGGTTGCTGAAAAACCCAAGCCCGTGGCTCCTCCCCCTGCAGCCGTTGTTCCCGTTTCGGTGACACCATCGTTGCCAGCAGCGGTAACGCCTGCTGCCAAACCTGCTGCACCCTCAGTCTTTACACCACCCAAGCCTCGCAAGCCCCTTGAACAAACAGTCAAGAAGTTTGGCGAGCTGAATCGGCGTCAGCAGGTCGTGGACGATGAAGTGGAAGCAGAACTGGCGCGAGCACTGGGAGAAGTAAGCGAAGACAAACTATATGCTGCCAGCGCAGGGGCTCACCAGGGATCAGGCGCCACCAGGAAAGGCAAAGTCATCAGCATCAACAAGGACGATGTTTTTGTTGATATCGGTGGCCGAAGTCAGGGCGTAGTACCGTTCGAATCCTTTGCCACCGAACCCAAAGTCGGCGACGAAGTGGAAGTGGTCATCAAGGGCTTTGATGGTGCCAACGGCTGCATGCTCCTTGCCTTGCCCGGCGCAGCTGAGCGCGTGGTTGACTGGTCAAGTGTGGCCCGAGGTATGATTGTCGAAGCAAAGGTCACCGGCACCAATAAGGGCGGCCTCAGCGTCGAAGTGAATGGCATTCGTGGCTTTCTGCCAATCAGCCAGCTCGAAATGTTTCGCGTGGACGATACTTCACCCTATGTGAATCAGCGACTACGCTGCATGATCACTGAAGTCGATCCGCTGGAAAAGAACCTGGTCATCAGCCGCCGAGCCTTACTCGAACAAGAAAGAGCCGAGACACAAGAGAAACTCTGGGCCGAGTTGGCCGAAGGCCAGAAACGATCCGCCATCGTAGGAAACATCAAGGATTTTGGTGCTTTTGTCGATCTCGGTGGCACCGATGCTCTTCTCCCGATTGGCGAATTAGCCTGGCAGAAAGTCGATGATGTCAGCAAGTTCGTCACTCCAGGCCAGCGAATTGAAGTCAAAGTGATCCGCCTCGACCGCGATAAGCGCAAAGTCACTGTGAGTCTACGGGAATGCATGAGTAGCCCCTGGGATGAAATCGAAAACACCTTCCCAGTTGGCAGCATCGTGAATGGCAAGGTTACGCGTATCATGGATTTTGGTGCCTTTGTAGAACTGGCCCCAGGTATCGAAGGTCTGTTACATATTTCTGAACTCGCCAATAAGCGAGTTTACCGCGTCACCGATGCAGTACAACTAGATCAGATCGTGGAAGTCAAAGTCATCAAATTTGACGCCGACACGCGACGTCTAAGCTTGTCACTCAAAGCTGTAATGAAGGACAAGGAAGAAGCTGAGAAAGCTAACGCCGAGAATGCGGAAGCGGAAGCTGTACCTGAAGCCCCTCGCAAGCCTATCCATCGCCGCACCGATCTCAAAGGTGGACTGAAATAACGATCTCCGCACTCCATTTGGATAGTAGTAGTTCAGGAGCCGGACTATGCCCGATCCCGTCAAGGCCGGCTACCTCATCTTTGACATCGAAACCATCCCCGATGGCAAGTTAATAGCAGAAACCAAGTACCCTGAACTGAATCTCACTCCTCACGAAGCCGTCATTCGCGCCCAGGACGATGCTCGAGCCAGCAGTTCATCAGGTTCCGACTTTCTGCCTTACACTTACCACCTGCCTGTCGCTGTTTGTGTACTTCGTGTCGGCGTGGATTACAAACTTCAGGCGCTAGTTTGTCTCGATGCACCACTCTACCGTCCCGAAGAAATCGTCAAAGCCTTCTGGAAAGGCATCCAGCTTTACAAGGCCAAGCTCGTCAGCTTCAATGGCCGCACTTTCGATATTCCTGTCCTCGAACTCGCAGCCTTCCGTTACGGACTGCAGATCCCATGGCACTTCAGGGGTGATGAGCTAGGGCTCAAGTCCCAAAAAGACCGAGGCCCTCGTAACCGCTACAGCGACCTCCACTTCGATCTCTACGAATTCTTCAGCAACTACAATGCTCACCGTCTGGCAGGCGGCCTGAATCTCCTTGCCAAACTCATCGGCATTCCTGGCAAGTTTGAAATGAGCGGGGCCAACGTCTATTCGATGATTTCCCAGGGTAACTACGCAGCGGTCAATGAATACTGTTCCTTCGATGTGCTCGACACCTACTTCGTTTTTCTCCGTACCCAGGTGTTGCTGGGCAAACTCTCGCTTTTCGAGGAAACCCACCTCCGCAAGCAAGCCCATGCCTGGCTCAGAGCAGAGAGCGATAAACAGAAGCACCTCGAACGCTATCTGCAAAACTGGGACAGTCAGAACGTTGGATAAGATCGCTAATTATCGGCCCATTGACAGTGCAACCAGTTCCTCCTGATCTCTCAACAGCAGCACATTTCCAACGAGCGAGGGAGCAGTCCAGCAGCGTGACTGCATGATTTTCATACTCGTAAACTGTTTCACTCCTTGCAACGACATCTCACATCGACTCAGATTGCCATTACCATCCACAACGACATGGTCTTTTCCTGTCTGCAGCACGTTACATTCTGCATAACCCCGTTCACGCCAGAGTTCCTTACCGTCAACAAGGCTCAAGCCAAGCAATATCTTGTTGGCGTTGCCATAGACTGCATCTTCGGTTGCCGTCCAGTTGCAATAGAAGAACATTACTTTGCTGTTGTGCCAGAGTTCCTTGATTTCCCATCGCTCGCCTGCTTTGTTGCATTGCAGCATCCGGGTGCCTTTGATGCCCTGCCCTGAAACCAGTAGCCTGTCACCTTTCAAGGCAAGGGGTGTGGGAACATTGGTCAGCCCTGCTTCGGGCATGGCATAGCGCCAAAGCGTCATCCCGGTTTCAGGATGTATCCCCAGGATGGCATCTCGTGTGACCTGTACCAGGTGTTCTTCACCCTGCAACCTCATCATAATCGGTGTAGCATACCCTGGCTCTCCAGGCTCTGCTTTCCACTTAACACGGCCCGTCAGGGGATCCACGCGAATCAAGGATGTCGAACCACCAGTATGAATCACGAAGTCATCGCGATAAATGAGTGGGCTGGCTGAAAAGCCAAATTGTACTGGCCTCGCACCCAGTTCATTTACGAGATCGATGCGCCATAGCAGTTTTCCCGTTTCTGCCTGCCATCCTGCGACGATGCCCGTGTATCCCAATGTGCACAATACCCCACGACACAGCGCCGGAGTGGCTTGCGGACGCACCGGGTCACCTGAAAAACTTTCCTGCTTGTTGAGCCGCTTGATGGCTACAGCTTGCTCCCATATTCGCTGCCCCGTTGTTAGATCG
Organism: Gemmatales bacterium; assembly: GCA_046350055.1. Classification (GTDB taxonomy): domain Bacteria; phylum Planctomycetota; class Planctomycetia; order Gemmatales; family HRBIN36; genus JAEUIE01. The sequence goes on from JAXMBC010000001.1 coordinate 5,052,915, forward strand.
TGAGCGACTACAAGCTCATCACCTTCTGTTTTGGAGCCTGCTTTGAGACGCATTCCCATTGTAAACAACAGACGACCATCACTCACGATGACTGACGTGCCTTGGCCCAGCGGTTGCCGCCAGAGTATATTCCATTCGCCTGCTCTTATTGGATGAGTGGCGGTAAAGGTACCGGCCGGGCCACCATATTGAGGCCACGATGTATCAGTACAGTGTAGCAGAACCGCCAGTACCATGCTGAGCATGGATCGTTCTCCAAGTTCCGGGAAGACCTAAATCGTTCGGCACTGCTACTAAACCAGATTCATGCCGCATGTGTGAGATTTATGCTCACGGAGATTCATCCGTTTTCGCACGCATGCACTTCTAAGTAGCCGGTGGACAGGTTATACTCAAAGGCTCCAGCCTCACCAATGCAGTTACTTGTTCATGGCGATTCCATCCGCATGCCAGGGGTTTCATCGATCTTCGCCTATGGGGCGTCGTGAGTTTCTACGTGCCGGATCACTCAGTTTGCTTGGCCTCTCATTACCAGAGATGTTGCAGGCACAGGTGCTTCCCCACAATACCCAACTCCACATTAAGAAGCCCAGGAAACCAGCGAAAGCCTGCATACTGCTCTTCATGTGGGGTGGTCCGGCACAACAGGACACGTGGGATCCCAAGCCACTTGCGCCAGATGAGTATCGTGGTGAATTCAAGCCTATCAACACCAATGTTCCTGGGATTCAGATCTGCGAGCACTTGCCTCAACTTGCCAGACGCATGGACAAGCTGGCACTGATCCGTTCCATGACCCATGGCGACGTGAACCATACCACTGCTACACATGAGATTTTGACCGGACATCCCTTGCCTCGACAAGGTGCCACCATCCACGAGGATTGGCCACATATCGGTTCCGTGCTTGCCAAGCTGGGGCGAGGCAAAGCTCCTCTACCACCCTTCGTCTCCATGATGCCCAAAGTAGCCAAAGATGGTGCTCCGCGGTTTGTCGAAGAGTCGCATGGTCAGGGTGCAGGCTGGCTGGGGCCGCTCTACCAGCCAATGCGAATTGATGCGGATGCCAGCGCTCCGGGGTACAAGGTAGCTGACTTTAATTTGCGTGCTGATGTCCCTGTTGCCCAGTTTGAACGACGTCGTGAATTACTTCGCCAGATTGATTCACAGATGCGCAATCTCGAGAGCGACCCGCAATTGCAGGCCATGAGCATGCACTATGAAAATGCGCTTTCCATTCTGACCAAACCCGAAGTCACTGCAGCGTTTGACCTCAGTAAGGAAGATCACAAGCTGCGGGAACGTTACGGAATGAATCTGCACGGACAAGCTGTCCTCCAGGCACGGCGACTCGTGGAGGCTGGTGTGCCCCTGGTAACTGTTTTCTGGCAGAATGACGGTCTCACTAATGTCTCGGTCTACTGGGATACTCACAACCGCAACTTCATCGACCTCAAGACTCGCTTGTGTCCCACGACAGATCAAGCCTTCTCAGCTCTTCTCGATGACCTGGAACAACGCGGCATGCTGGATGATGTACTTGTCGTCTGGACTGGAGAGATGGGCCGCACTCCCAGAGTGGGACAATCCGTCGTTGGCGGGGCTGGCGCTGGCCGAGATGGTCGAGATCACTGGTCGCAGGTCTTCACCAGTGTCCTGGCTGGCGGCGGTATTCGTGGCGGCATTGTACATGGTGCAAGCGACAAGTTTGCTGCTCAACCCGCTTCCGATCCGACAACGCCCTCGGATCTAGTAGCAACGATTTACCATTGCCTGGGAATCGACCCAGAGTCATACATCATGGACAGGCTTCAGCGTCCCCAGAATCTGTCAACTGGCAAAGTGCTTCATTCAATCCTTCAGTAATGGACATGGCCCTAGAACAGGGACTCGATGCACTTGCCTTCGGGAAGTAAATCCATGGGACGACCCTCGCGATCCGTCCACATAAGATCATGGATTCCCAATGCGTGGTAAACTGTTCTGGTAATATCTGCAGGCGTCACCTTGTTGTCTTTGGGATATGCCGCGTAGTGATCTGAAGAGCCATACACCTGCCCCCCGCGTATGCCACCACCGGCGAAAAGAACGCTCATGCAGTTAGTCCAGTGATCACGCCCGGCTCCCTTTTTCCCTCGCGATCGAGGATCACCTATTTTCGGCTGCCTTCCCATTTCACTGTTGACTTGCACAAGCGTCTGAGACAATAACCCTCTATCGTGAAGGTCGGCAAGAAGTGCACTGTAGCAACGATCAAACTCTGGAAGCAGATGGTCTTTCAGACAGCCAAAATTGTTTCCATGAGTATCCCAGCCACCTCCACTCAGACACAATTCATTCAGTTTTGGGTCCTCCATCCAATAGACCGCGACAAAAGGCACACCTGCTTCCACCAGACGGCGAGCCATCAGCATACTCATTCCATTGATTGTCATTCCATAGCGTTCGCGGGTAGCGGCCGATTCTTCTGTCAGGTCGAACGCATTCTTTGTCCGTGACACCGTCAGCAACTCAAAAGCCTTCCGCTGCATCTCGCTGTAGCGCGTTGTGCCATCGTATTGCCGTGCCTGATCATCGATGGCATGCAGCAGAAGCTTGCGATCCAGAAGACGCTCACCACTGATTCCTCCTGAGAGTGAAAGGGTGGGCGCTATGAACTCCGAAGGCTTATCCTGCTTTCCCAGGAGATAGAACGGATCGTATTCAAACCCTAGCCGAGCAGCAAATTGGCCTGGGCGTGTGTATTCGGGAAAGCCCGGTTTTTGTGGCAGGGCAATCAGTGGAGGTAAATCGGTCTGGCTGGGTTTCTTGAAGGCAATGACTGATCCCATGAAGGGCCAGTCGGTCTGCATCGGTTTGCGGTTGTTGCCTTGCTGCCGAAACGTGGGATCAGGCTCGTGTCCGGTAAGGTTGTAATAATAACCCGCGTGGTGATCACCCGTTCCTTTTCCTTCATGCCCCAAAGACCTGATAATCGCCAGATGATGCGCCTGCTTTGCCATCAGGGGTAGATGTTCACAGAGTTCGATACCTGCAGCGCTGGTTCGAACAGGCTTGAACTCTCCCCGATACTCGGCAGGAGCGTGGGGTTTCATATCCCAGGTATCTATGTGAGAAGCACCACCACTCAGCCAGATCAGGATTGTAGATTTGGCCGTACCGGTAGTTTGAGCGTGATTGGCGGATAATCCCGCGAGAGCAGTGCAACTGGCTGCCAGGAAAGTGCGCCGTGCCATCCTGGAGTGGATCAAGTGCTTCATGTTACACCTTCTGCCACTCTGCACGGTAGTTCGGGCTCAGTAACTTATTCGCTTCCTCGTTCCCAACGAATCGTTCCGCCTTTGGATCCCAGGTCAGCCTGGTACGCAACTGATACCCGATATTTCCCAGATGACAAATCGATGCTGATCGATGGCCGGTTTCCGCGGTGCAAATCGGCTGTTTGCGCTGCTTGATGCATTCCAGCCAATTGCGGTGATGATTGGTCGAGAAATAGACCTTTTGCCGATCATCCTGCACCTCTCGTTTGGCGAGTTGATCAGGTGTTATCTTGAATTGATCGCGATCGACATAAATAGTCCCCTCCGACCCTTCAAACGTACAGCCGCTCGGTCCTCCATGGAACATTTCGATTCCGTTGGCATACAGATAACGCAGACCGCTGTTTTGGTTTCCGCTGGGAGGCTCAATAGTGACCGGGCCTGAATCGTCCATTCCCAGCGCCCATTGTGCTATATCAAAGTGATGTGCACCCATATCCGCCAGCCCACCACCAGCATACTCACGATAGTTACGCCAAAGTGGAAAATGACGATGCACACCTTTCGGGCAAAGCACCTCGTTGTAGTCTCGCATAGCAGCGGGACCAACCCACATCTTCCAGTCGGTACCTGGCGGCACTGGCTGCCCTGGCAGATCGCATGGCACTGCAGGTGCCCCGACACCGATCCTGACCGTCTTCACCTTGCCGATCACGCCTTGCTGGACCAACAGTACTGCCTTGCGGAATCGATGACCAAACTCACTGCGCTGCTGGCTTCCTGTCTGAAAGATACACTTGGCCTTGTTCACTTCCTCAACAATCTGGCGACCTTCAGCAATCGTTCGGGTGAGAGGCTTTTCGCAGTAAATATCCTTTCCCGCACGGGCAGCCAGGATGCACGGGATGGCATGCCAATGATCCGGCGTGGCTATGACGACAGCATCGATATCCTTTCTCGCCAGCAACTCGCGAAAGTCTCCATACTGCTGACAAACACTTGCCTGGCCCTTGTCCTTTTTCTGACTGTAACGCGAGACTACCATCTGCTGAGCACTGTCCCGGCGCTCCGCCACGACATCGGAAATTGCCAAGACCTGCACATCTGGTTGCTCAAGAAACCGGGACAAATGCCCACGGCCCATGACCCCCACACCAATGAACCCCAGTTGCAGGCGATCATTGGGTCCCATGGCACCCCATGCTGAGGAATACGCTACAGCATAAGAACCAACTGCGGTGAAAACGGTTGTCGAAAGAAAGCGGCGGCGATGGAGTGACATGGGATTTCTACAGGAGGGAGGTACAGGCAGAAATGCATCATAACGCGATCCTCGCCCTCTGCAAGCATGATTTGCTCCGAGCTAATGTCTGACCTTCTCCTTCCAGTGCGCCCACATGGCTGCCCTGCCAGCAGTGTGATGAGTTATCTGCCGCTCAACACGGTCAGCAAGTCGCATCACGAACAGATGGCGAACGCCTTCGCGCCTGGAACCAAACAACAGCCACTGCCCATCAGCAGATGGAGCCGGATGGTAGTGTAATGTGTCAGCTGCAGTTCGGGTGAGCTGCACTATCTTCCCCTCTAACGTGACCTGGAACAGCTCTACTGCAGATGCCGTCCTGGCCGTGTAGAACACCGACTTGCCATCTGCCGACCAGACAGGCACATCGCTGCTGCCATGATGAAAATCGTCAACATCCAGAAACTCAATCCAGCCCTGATAGCCATGGCGATCAGCGATCTTCCTCAGACCAGTGCCGTCTCGCTTAACGACATATGGATGACAGTTGCCATGCATACCACTGACAAACAACAGCCACTGTCCATCGGGCGACCAGCGTGGACCAAAATTGAAGGACTGTCCGGTAGCGATGTGTCGTTTACTGGAGCCATCAGCATTCGCAATGTAGATCTGATAATTCTCATGGTAACTGATCAACGCACCATCGGGTGACGAGCTGAAACCATATGCAAAGCCTGCATCCTTTCCGGAAAGATCACGTTTGTTGCGTCCATCCATATCCATCACATAGGGCTTGGAAACGCCCAGGATGAGCGGGGTAAAGCCCAACTTCCTGTTACCGGGTACGTAATAGAGCCCGCCGTTGTAATGACTGACACGTTCCACTGCAGTTACATTGTTAACCTTGCCGGTGGCCCAATCCACCAGACAGGAATCCAATTGCCACATCTGTGGATCAAAGCGAAAGGTCTTGTGCTCTTCCTCCCATTGGGCATTAACCGGATCCTGCCAGCCTCGATACACAATAGCTTGCTGTCCATCCGGCGACCAGCCTGCAAACTGTGTCCAGGCATTGGGGTTATCGACAAGTTGCTCGGCAATCAGCTTGCGACCTGTACCATCACCCTGACTGATGACCGCACGGCTAGTGCGCACATTAGCGTGTCGCCCCCCTGGCAGATTGGTTTGGAGTTCTGTGTAGCCAATGTGTCGCATGGTTAGCTCAGACCAGTTTTGTGAAATAAGGCATTTGGCGTCTACATGCGATGACTTCAAGGATTTTGAACAACCGTCGGGTGATATCCTTGCCATAATCAAGGTGGAGAAGAAGCTGAAGGAAAGCACCACCACAAGGTTCTTCATTGAAAATCTCACGTGAATTACCCGCATCAGTTACCTTAGAGGTACTTTATGATGGCGGCAAAATGGTTCACGAAGCATGGTCTAAAATCCTCATAATGAAGCTGATGTGAATTACGCAGGATTCCAGACAATGCTGTAACTTCTGACAGGTGTGTGTCAGCGGACAAAGATTACAATAGCTGCGGAAAATCGTCGCAGGATGATTGACCAAGGGGGGGCGTATGAATCACGCAAGTGATATACCAGCATCGGGACTCTCTGCTATTGCTGATATCGGCTGCAATGAGTTGCAAAACTATATCAGCAAGCGTGTCGGAGGGTCTGTCAGCCAATTCCAGTTGAAAGCTGCTGACGACGGTTTAATCCTGTATGGACGGGCAAAATCCTACTACGTCAAACAACTTGTCCAAGAAGCAGTGATGGAACGGACATCGATGCCCATTCTATCTAATGAAATTCAGGTGATGCTTCTTCCTTCCAGTTGATCTCCGCTTGAACGGCCAGATCAGGATGGAATTGGCTGGCTTCGAATTACGGGTATAATCGATCCGCCATGGAGGCTTCAAAATGACAGTTGTAAGGACACAATCGGTAATAACGGGGCGCAGGATTCGGTTGTTCGTTGACAAGGCAAATCAGCAATGGATTGTGCAGGATTCAGATGGTACTTACTGGGTTTTAGCATCCAACGATAATCCCTGGGAACATCGGAAAGCCATTCATTCAACTGAACACTTGCAACTGGAATCTGTTCCAGGACACTACAAACACATGCTGGGGATACCCGGCTAAGAGAAAGCTTCATTCATGAATGCCGAGAATGCACGTCTTCAGGAAGCCCAGGAGAAAAAGGCCCCCTGGAAAAAGTGGGGACCTTACCTGAGTGAAAGACAATGGGGAACCGTTCGGGAAGACTACAGTGAAGGCGGCGATGCCTGGAATTATTTCTCGCATGATCAGGCACGCTCCCGTGCTTACCGTTGGGGAGAGGACGGCCTCGGTGGTATCTCTGATGATCAACAGCAACTTTGCTTCGCACTCGCCTTGTGGAACGGCAAAGATCCCATCCTGAAAGAAAGACTTTTTGGGCTGACCAACAGCGAAAGCAACCACGGCGAGGATGTCAAAGAGTATTACTTCTACCTCGATAGTACGCCAACGCATTCCTATTTGAAATATCTTTACAAGTATCCTCAGGAAGCGTACCCATACGACAAGCTGGTACAGACCAGCAAGCAACGATCCCGCAAGGAATTCGAGTATGAACTGCTGGATACCGGCATCTTTGATCAGAACAGGTATTTCGATGTTTTCGTAGAGTATGTCAAGAAATCACCAGAAGACATCCTGATCCAGATCAGTGTGCATAACCGTGGCAGCGAAGCAGCAGTTCTGGATGTACTACCAACCATCTGGTTCCGCAATGAGTGGTCATGGCTGGCAGGTGCTGCCAGACCATCACTTCAGCAAGTCGAAGTGGATTCAGGTGTCAGCGCCATCAAGGCAGTGCACGATACACTGGGCACCCGCTACCTGTATTGTGATGGCAAAGTACCACTCCTGTTCACGGAGAATGAAACCAATACCGAACGCATATTCGGTGTGCCTAATCGCACTCCTTACGTGAAGGACAGTTTTCATAGCTACTTCGTTCACGGCCATGATGACGCGGTCAATCCCGAAAAGACTGGCACCAAGGCAGCAGCCCATTTTCATTTGACCTTACAACCAGGTGAATGCCAGGTCATTCACCTGCGACTAACCGATGTAGCACCATTGATACCATCAAAGGGGAACGGCAAAAAAACTTCAGTCTTTGCACAGTTTGAAGCTATGTTCCAGCAAGGGAAACAGGATGCAGATGAGTTCTATGCAGAAGTGATCCCCCCATCCTTGAGTTCGGATGCTGCTAATGTCATGCGCCAAGCGTTGGCAGGCATGCTCTGGTCGAAGCAGTTCTATCATTACGATGTCGACAAGTGGCTCGAAGAACGCGGCTCCGATCCATTCAAATCCAATCGCAAGGCAGCTCCACGCAATGAACATTGGCACCATATGTACAATGGAGACGTGATCTCCATGCCCGATAAGTGGGAGTATCCCTGGTATGCTGCCTGGGACCTCGCCTTCCATGTCATTGCTCTCACACTTGTTGATACTGACTTTGGCAAAGATCAGCTGCGCCTGATGCTGCGTGAACGCTACATGCACCCCAACGGCCAGATTCCTGCCTATGAATGGAACTTTGGCGATGTCAACCCGCCGGTCCACGCCTGGTCTACCATCTACACTTATCGTCTGGAAAAGATGAAGACGGGTGTGGGCGATAAGGAATGGCTCAAGGGTAACTTCCAGAAGCTGCTCCTTAACTTCACCTGGTGGGTCAACCGCAAGGATCGCAGTGGCCGCAATGTCTTCGAAGGTGGCTTCCTCGGCCTGGATAACATCGGTGTGTTCGATCGCAGTGCGCCATTACCCACCGGTGGCTATCTCGAACAGGCTGATGGCACCGCCTGGATGGCGCTCTTCTGTCAGAACATGCTCGAGATTGCCAGCGAACTTGCCATGACCGATCCCGACTATGGCGACATGGCTATCAAGTTTGTCGAGCACTACTTTTGGATTGCATCCTCCATGACCCACATGGGCGGGGAAAGTGGTATGTGGGATGATGAAGATGGCTTCTTCTATGATGTGCTTCGACTTCCTGACGGCAGTTCCCAGCGACTCAAGGTTCGATCCATGGTCGGGTTGTTGCCTCTCTGTGCGGCTACCGTGTATGATGGCACACTCCTGAGGAAGTATCCCGATTGGGGTATGCGTATCAAGCGATTTCTGGATGCTCGACCTGAAGTCCGTGCAGCCATTCACGATCCAGGTAAGGTGGGTGTCGAAGGCAGGCGATTGGCCTCCATCCTCGACGAGACCAAACTCCGCCGAGTCCTCTCCAAGATGCTGGATGAAAAGGAATTCCTGAGCCCGTATGGGTTGCGTTCCCTCTCCCGATTCCATGCTGAGCATCCCTACATCTTTAATGTTGGTGGACAGGAATACCGCGTGGACTACCTGCCTGCCGAGTCAGACACGGGCATGTTTGGTGGCAATTCGAACTGGCGTGGCCCAATATGGATGCCGGTGAATGCCTTGATCATTCGCGCTCTGCTCAATTACTACAGCTACTACGGCAACGATTTTGTGGTCGAGTGTCCGACAGGTTCTGGCAACAGGATGAACCTGTATCAGGTTGCGGAAGAGATATCCCGTCGACTAAGCAATATGTTCCTGAAGAATGAAGATGGTAAGCGCCCCGTCTACGGCGATACCAGGAAGTTCCAGGATGACCCCCACTGGTGTGATCTGCTTCAATTTTATGAGTACTTCCATGGCGATAATGGTGCTGGACTGGGAGCCAATCACCAGACAGGCTGGACGGGAGTTATTGCCCGACTGATGCATCTGTTCGCGACGAATACTTCAGACAAGATTCTGAGTCACCAGAAGCTTTCTGGTGAGATTGAGCCTCCAGCTTTGCGCACGAGTCATGTTCTGGATAGAGATACACTCAAGCATGCCGAGCAGGTCAATTAGCCTGAATCGTGATGACAGGTAGACTTTCCTTGCTACCGGTATCAGAAAGAGCCAGGAGAACCAGGACATAGCTGATGGTACGCTTGGATTGGGAATCGCTTTTGTCAATCCAGAACCAGTGTCCTTCATAGCAAATAGAAATGAAGGGATTGTCTGGCTTCTTGGGACAGGAGAATACCCGCAGGATTGGCCGTTGATCTGAGCCAGGATCGCCAAGATACGGTGCGATTCCGTTAGCCAGGTGTTCTTCGGGAACTTCTACGAATGTGGCCAGTTCTGACAGAATGCGCACAACAGATCGAGAGAGTATGGCGATTTCACTGGATTTGGTGGAGCTTGCGCCAAAAACCACGGGGAATGATTTCGCACTGGGATCCAGCTTTAAGATCTTTCTGACCTCAGCCAACTCAGCTCTGAGTACAGGATCAATGTCCTGGTCTTGAAAGAAGAAGGCGACCGAATCGGCCTTGTCTTTTACTCGTTCCACACGAATGGCAACATGGCCCGTCTGCTGCCCTTTATGTATGGCTTGGACTATCTGCACAAACTCTGGATCAGCAGGTCGCAAGACTCCACCCGCCACCGAGCGATTTCTAACGCCATTGATCGAATCCACGGTCAGTTTGAACACCAGGTCGGCAGGGTAACCCGATTGCAGGAGATAGAGCACCGAGCCGGGATTGATCGGTGTTGTCAGGTTTCGAATAAACTGCGAGCCCGTCTGCGGTTGATACGAGATGGTGGGCCTGTCCTGATATCCCCCCTGCAGATTGGCGGTCAATCCCAGTTGCTGGGCAAACGTGGAGACGGGATTCACAGGAGGAAAAATGCCACCCGTTGTGCTGACTCCACCCTGCAGCGTGTAGCCACTGGTGATCTGTGGCACATCCACAAAGAAAGGGGTATCCATGTAACGCAACTTCACAATGTTGAGCAGCGTCTGTTCTTTCCAGGATTCGGCAATGGCCTGGTTATAAGGGATGCGATCCGCTGTGATCGATCGAGGCCCGTAATGCTGGCATCCTGTTGTGGCAATAGTCAGCAGGACAGCCAGGATGGTTGCCAGCCAGACTATGTACTTACCACGTGACATCTGTTCTTTGCTGCATGAATCGGAATGGAGCCCAGTACAACGAAATGACTGTGGCAGAATAGTGAGACTCTCTGGATTATTCGGAAAGGATGAGTGAGGTACTCCATGGAAAATGCACAACCGCTCTATATTCATGTGAAGTCGGCCAGCTAAACTTAACCAGGGTATCCAGTTTAACATCTGGATCAGCTTGACAGGAGAAGTTGTTCGTGACGCAGGAACCCAAAGAGTCTCTCTATAAAACAGGAACAGCACTCAAACGAACCCTGCGAGTGGCCTACCCGGCAGGTCAGGGCAACGTAGTACTGCGAACGGAGTTTGACTGGAACAGGAACATCACGCCGGTTTCGATCAGCAGTGATGGTAATGTCTCCACCTTTGAAATTGAATCTCGACAACCCTTCGTCTATTTCAAGCCTGGCTTGATCAAGAACGGTACGTTTCACTGGGCAGTGGGCTCAAACAATCTGCTTTTGATGACCGAAAAGGATCAGCGCGTCTGCTACCCGTTCTTTTTTGGTGAGGAACAAGGACGATTCTCGACACTGCTGGAGATTCCTTCCAGAATCCTGAATCGCACTCATCGACTGCGTGTGTATCTGCCTCCTGGTTACGAAGAAAACACCCTGGCCCACTATCCTGTTGCCTACATGCAGGATGGACAGAACCTGTTCTTCCCCGAAGAAGCATTCATGGGGAATGACTGGCAAGTGGGTAACACCAGTCAGACATTAAGAGGCATGCGTGCTTCGGAGGATCTCATCATCGTCGGCCTCTATTCGGGCGACCGCATGAAGGAATATACCAGACCTGGCTATGAAGATTATGCCCGTTCACTCGTAGAAGAGGTGATTCCCCAGGAGCAGAAACTGCTTCGGGGCATCAGTGACCGGCGTGCCCGTTCCGTCTGGGGTTCCTCTCTGGGTGGAGTCGTTTCCTTTTTCACAGTATGGCAATACCCTGAGGTGTTTGGGGCTGGCGTGTGCATGTCAAGTACCTTCTCATATCAGGATAACCTGCTCGAACGTGTTCTCAACGAACCTCCACGTGAAGTCGGCTACTATCTCGACAGTGGCTGGCCTGGCGATAATTACGAAGTCACGATGGCCATGGCCACTGCACTGGTAACGCGTGGCTGGCGCTACGGTCATAACCTGCTCCATATATGTTTCCCCCAGGCTGATCATAACGAACAGGCATGGGGTGTTCGCTTACACTTGCCCATGCAGTTTCTGAACGGAGCGGTGGCGCGTGCTTCACGTGCTCTGTCCCCTGAATTGCGCAATTGATCACTGGTGTGATCGCAAAAGGGAACGACCAATGAATATGACTCCGCGATATCCCAGTCTGTACCAGATTAATACGCGAGTCTGGCTGACAGAACTTTCACGCACTCTGGGGCGACGAGCAACACTGGATGACATACCCGACAGCGAACTGGATCAACTGGCACAGAAGGGCTTTGATTGGGTATGGTTACTCAGCGTCTGGCAGACGGGGCAGGCAGCCCAGCAGGTTTCTCGTACCAACCCCGAATGGCGCAAAGAATTCCAGGCCACCCTACCTGACTTGAAAGAGGACGATATTGCAGGATCCGGCTTTGCCATCACAGGATACACCGTCCATAGCAACCTCGGAGGCGATGCTGCGCTGGCTCGTCTTCGCAAGCGACTTCAACAACGCGGCCTGCGATTGCTCCTCGATTTTGTGCCTAATCATATGGCACTGGACCACCCGTGGGTTTTTGAGCATCCTGAATATTTTGTGCATGGAACTGAGCTGGACCTGGCACGCTCCCCCAGGAACTATACACGCATCCACAGCAAACAGGGTTCATTGCTCCTTGCCCATGGTAGAGATCCCTATTTCCCCGGTTGGCCAGACACGGTGCAGCTCAATTATGCTAATCCCGCCACCCAGCAGGCAATGATCGACATACTCCTCAAGATTGCTGACCAGTGCGACGGTGTGCGTTGCGATATGGCCATGCTGGTTTTGCCCGACGTCTTTGAAAAAACATGGGGAAAACCCGCTCCAGCTTTCTGGGGCAGAGCAATTGAACAAGTACGATCGAAAGTGCCATACTTCTGTTTCATGGCTGAAGTCTATTGGGACCTTGAATGGACTCTCCAGCAACTGGGGTTTGACTATACCTACGATAAGCGGTTGTATGATCGTCTGGAGCACCGACAATCTCGCGCTGCTCGTGAGCATCTGCATGCGGACATGGACTATCAGAACAAGATGGTTCGATTCCTCGAGAACCATGACGAACCACGTGCCGCTGCGACATTTACACTCGATGTACATCAGGCTGCAGCAGCCATCACATACCTGGCCCCGGGACTACGTTTCTTTCACCAGGGGCAATTGCAGGGCTATACCAGGAGAATCTCGCCTCACCTCTGTCGTGGCCCAGTTGAGCCAGTCAACCTGCAGTTGCAGGACTTCTATAACCGCCTGTTAGCCATTCTGAAGCAACCCGTAGTCCGTGAAGGCACCTGGCAATGGTTGGAGTGCTCGCCTGCATGGGAAGGCAACTGGACTTCGGATTGTTTCATCTCATCATGCTGGCACCACAGCGAAAACGAGTGGCTCTTGATCACCGTCAATTACGCCCCCAACCAGAGTCAATGTTACGTAAGACTGCCCATTGCCAATCTCCGCCAGAACACCTGGATTTTGCAGGACATACTCGGCGACGCTACCTATGAACGAGACGGTAATATGCTTCATTCGCAGGGTCTGTTTCTGGACATGCAGCCCTGGCAGGCATCTGTCTTTTCAGTGAAAACAAAGGCAGTTGCAGGGTGACAGCGTCTGACGATCTGTCCGAATACATGCCAGCCATGATCAGAGGCTACCCGGGCAATCACAATAAGCCGTTATCACGAATCCCCTGTCCACCGTCGTTGAGCATATAGTGCAGTCTTTTTCTCCAGGAAACCAAAAGGTGTTATTACCTCCTATTGGTCACACTGTTTACTCCCCAACTGCATGGACAGTGTTGTGAATTGTTCCAACGATGGTGCGCCCCTCGCTGCCCTTCAGGTGGTATCGGATCTCCATGCACCAGGTTGGCGAGAGATCGGGCAACTCAAGCCGCACAGTTTTTCCATCTGCTAAGACAGTAGCCCTGGTCACGACAAGCGGTTTTTCGTCGATGTGTTTGGACCCATAGTTCTTGCTCCGCTTCAGCCCCCACACTTTCAATTGAAAATTCGTCGCGTCCACAGATTGGGGGACCAGCGGGTCGGTGAACTTGATTTCAATTCTGTGTGCCTTTGCATTCAAGCCAACGGGCAAGTCTGCTGGTTTGCCGGTGTAGCGAACACGGTAGAAGCCCCCGGGGGCAAGCTGATTTCCTGCCCAGGCGTACATGCCGCAGATGTAAAGGTGGCCGTCGCTGGGGTGGAACCGGGGTCGCATCACTCCAGTGGAAAATGGAGGTAGTGGCAAGGCACACATGCCACCTTGTGCCTGACCATTCACACGTTCATGAGGCACGACATAAATCTTGCCCATGCCGTACGAAGTATTCAGTAGAGATCCAGCGAGTGGTCCCCATGTCTTCGCGGGCACCCAGACTAATTCCGCCGGGGAGCGGTCGAAGTCGTTGGTAATCCAGCAGAGCGGTTGCTTCATCGCTGAATCAGAGGTATCTGTAATGTCAGTATAACCCCATAGATTTCCGTAAAAGCCACCTTTCTCTACGAGGTTAATCCGGTTCTTCGGTGTCCAGAAGCCTTCCTGATCGGTGACGAAAAATGTACCGTCCGGATTGAGACAGACTCCATTGGCGGCACGAAAACCGGTGGCGAGGATGTCGGTCCTCGTTCCATCCCTGCTCACTTTCAAGAGTGTGCCATGATGTGGTACCAGTGCAGGCAGAGCATGCCGACCACTCTTGGCGTAGTAGAAGTTACCATCCGCATCGGTTTGCAATCCCATCGCAAACTCATGGAAGTGCTCAGTCACCTGGTGATCGTTGTTGAAGCACTCGTAGAAATCAGTCTCGCCATCGCCGTTCAGGTCATGCAGCTTGACAATCTGATCACGGCAACAGACGAAGATAGCACCATCACGGATCTTCAATCCCAATGGCTGGAACAGTCCCGAGGCAATCCGCTTCCAGGTGAGCCCTGTTGCTGGCTGCTCGATTCCATCGACCATCCATACATCGCCATCCCAGGAACACACAGCCATGCGTTTGCCATCTGGCAGAAAGTCAAACCCGGTCAAGCGAAGTAGCGCGTTCCATGGGTTACGTTCAGGAAGGCCAAACGTGTCTACAGCAAAAGGACCGTCGTCCTTGCCCAGTGTTGCAGTCGTCTTGAGTATTTCTGGCCATCGTTTCGGACCACCGACGGTGAGTGGCTTGAGAGGTCTTGCAGCTGGACTTGCCTTCGCAATTGCCGCGAGATCGACACTAGACTCCCGGGCAAAGAGCACTTTCACCCGTGTCGGCGTAGCAGCGGCTGGTATCCGCAAGACCTGAAAACCGTTTTGCGTTTCACGTGACACTCGACTGTCACCTACCACTGCAGCGGCAACGCCGACAGGAGCCAGTCGACCCAGCAGGTCACGGGACGACTTTCCTATTTCCAGAGTGCGGGTAAACACAACACCCTGCTTTGCTCCAGACTGCTCAGTCCCTTCCAGTTCCAGAATAGCAGCGTCACCAACGGTGTAGGCGATCACTGTCTGGTCACCATAAGCGTAGGTGCCCTGATAGCGTGCCCAACTGCGTGGAAGCGGGCCGTAGGGGCGATTGTCACGACCGAGAGGGCGAGGGTCGATAAAACTCCCTGTCTCGGGGTTCGCCCAGCCTGGTCCGACAGGGTTCTCAAGTTGAATGTCACCCATCAACTTCGGATGGACCTGATGCTGGCCGTTAAAGTGGATGCCCTTCCAGTCAATGAAACCATTCCCCGTCCAGGCTGCGGCAAACCGCATGGCATCATGGTCAAACAATGCCCACATCTTTCCTCGTGATACCCCCCCTGCCCCGGGATCAAGCCTGATGGCGATACCCTTGTATGCAATGTTGGGACCACTCCCACTCACCTCGATGGTATTCATCAGGCTGGGACCATAGTCCATTGCCATCCAGGGTTCAACACTCGCCGGAGCTGGTCCGGTCGATGTTCCCTTTGGCAGTTTTGCAATGTAGGAATCGTCCAGCCTGGTATACTGCGTAGGGTTGGACGACTTCAGGAACTCTTCCCTCAGGTAATGAACCACATCGTACTTCTGCCGGGGCACCATCCAGGTCTGCGGTGCCATCAAATTGTAGCCATGCGTAAGGGTGTTATAGAGGCTATACGGATCGCTGCCGTTCTTGAAACTGTGCGTCGCAAAACGAGGAGAGGTGGGAAGTGACCCAGGCTGATCTCTGGTACCATGACAGTTAGCGCAGACACGGATGTATATGGCTTCGCCTCGACGAAGTGCCTTAGCGTCCAACATGTTGATCATGCCAGCGTGGTCGATGTTCTTCTCATATTCTGGTACGGCAAACATCGTCTGCGGCGGTCGCAATTCCTGAGCACGCCTGGGCCCACCTTCGGTTACTTCGATGAGATACCTGGTTAAATCCAGAAACTGCTGACGATCGGAAAGCAGGTTAACCAGCCCGTCGGGCATGAGTGACTGTTTGCTGGAAATACGTTCTTCCACATCCGATTTCGGAATAATAATCCTCTTGCTGGCTGCCGGATCAATGAGCGTGAGCGTGTCGTTCTTTTCTTCAGCGAGGAAGCCAGTGATGGTCTTCCCGCTCACGGTAATTACCGTCAGAGTCTCGAATCCTTTCTTGATGACTTTGGAAGGCGTGAGCAGGGATTCGACCAGATGCTCCGCAGTCGTCCCTTTGTCTGCATGTGTAAGGTCTGGTCCGAGTGGTGTGCCCACGCTGCTATCATGGCATTTTGCACAAGAGAGAAACGACTGGAAGAAAAGCACTGCGCCCCGACCAGCATCGCCCCGTTCTCGAGCTGCTTTTGCCAACTCAGCCGTTGATTCCTGCTGTAATTGCTGGGTCAATCCCGATGGCTGGGTCAGAACTGGCGTTGCCAATTTCACATTCCAGAGTTTCTGCACAAGTTCAAACATCTCCGGGTCATGTTGCTTCAGTTGATCACGTGTAAAGGGAAAGAAGTCGTTACGGGAGAAGAAAGCCTCAGAAGCTTCGGCGAAGTACTCCATCGCGCTGGTCAGCGCATAGGCCCGTTCAAATGTGTTCGGTTTGCCGTTGCCATAGTGACGTTCGACTCTGGCATAGCGGCCTGATTCTCTGGCTCTTGCATAAGCTGCATGTAGTTCTTTGTTGTCATAGCCCTGGGGCAGCACTCTGTGATGGTAAGCATGGGACAATTCATGCAGGGCGAAGTTCTGCATGCGGTTGGTTTCTGCTTCGAATATCCGAATGTTCGTGAACTCGATCCCCTGAGCCATCGCCGGGTCACGACCATGTTCAGTCAACCAGGCTGCGCCAGGATGATACTCAGCCCTCGGACGGATGCCCGTGTACTCCGGATTGAAGAAAAGTTGCACCTTCTGCAGTTCCATCACCGCGGATTGAGGCACAACTCGAACAATTTCCTGCAGTTGCTTCTCCAGCAGGCCCACTGCCCTCTCCGTTCGTTGCGGCTCGTTCGCGAGCAACTCGCGATTGATATGCAGCTTCCAGCCCTCGAGCATACGGGTTTCATAAAGTGGCTTGGGCAACGGCGCATGAGGCGATCGAAGATTGTCATGCAGATAACGCGTGATGCTCGCCCACAAGTGGTAGACCGTGTTGCTACCTTCGTTGATGGAATGCGTGCGATTGGGGTATGGCAGCACGGTGAACAACTTCCTGTGTGCGATCAGCTCGTCCATCAGGCGTTCCGTCCCCTGATAGTGGCAATTGTCGTCACCTGTACCATGAATGATCAGCAGGTTGCCACGCAGTTTGTGGGCATGGGTCAGAGGCGAACCATCGCGGTAACCTTTTGCGTTGTCACTGGGCAGCCCCATGTAACGTTCCTGATAGATCGTGTCATACAGTCTCTGATCAGCCACGGGAGCGATGGCTATGGCTGTGCGATACAGATCCGGATAACGGAAGATGGCATTGAGGCTCATACTGCCTCCACCACTCCATCCCCAACTGGCCACGCGCGTTGGATCAACAAATGGCCATCGCTGCAGGAGTGCCTTCACGGCCTGGGCCTGTTCGTGGGATGCAAGTATGCCGACTTGCCGGTGAATGCTTTTCCGCCAGGCACGCCCGCGTGGAACATTGGTGCCACGATTATCCACACTCGCCACGACATAACCCTGCTGAGCCAGCATCCAGTGCCAGAGACCCTGTGTTCCGGGCCAGGCATCCTTGACCGTCTGGCCATGCGGCTCACCATACACATGCATCACCAGCGGCAACTTGGCGGAGGAACTGATTTCCGATGGTTTGATACACCAGCCATCGAGCGAGATACCATTGCCTATCGGCACCTGTATAAACTCCATCGATGGTCGTTTCATTGTTGCAATTTTCTCTCGTAACCTGGCATTGTCACTCAATATGCGGACAACGGCATGATCACTGAGCCTGACCAGGTCAACCACCGGTGGCGTAGTGAAACTGGACCAGGTATGAACCGCCCATCGGGCATCGGGCGATATGGCATATACATGCCAGCCTGTCTTTTGTGTCGGTGAAAGTTGTTCCGTTCCGCTACCATCGAGCCTGACACGATACAGATAACGCTGCGTAGCGTTTGCGGGAGATGCCGCGTAGTAGAGCCAGCCAGCTTCAGGATCGACAGCCTCAACGGCGATCACGTCAAACTGGCCCTGCGTGATCGGAACCAGTGGTGACCCATCCAAGCTGGCCCGGTAAACATGCCTCCACCCCGAGCGTTCACTCAACCAGAGAAAGCTCTTTCCATCATTCAGCCAGCGCACGGGATTGTCATTCTCCAGCCAGGCAGCATCAGTCTCGGTCATTACCTTGTTTGCCTGACCAGTAGTAGGATTGACTCGCCACACATGAAGTTCGGTCTGCAACCGGTTGAACTGCTGCACAAGAATCTGTTTACCATCCGGTGTCCATTCCGCATGAGGCAGATAGTGTTCACGTGCATCACCTGGGAGATCGAGCCAACGCACTGCACCGCCAGCTGCAGACACTACACCAAGACGGGTTGCTGAGTTCTTCTCACCAACCTTGGGGTATGCAAACGTGGTGATGCGTGGCGAGTTACTGACGATGTTGTTTACCAAGTGAAATTCGGAGACGCCGCTGGTATCGAACTGCCAGAAGAGGATGTGTTGACCATCGGGGCTCCATCGGAAGCAATCACGCAGGTCGAGTTCCTCCTCGTTGACCCAATCGCTGGTACCATTGATCAGGGTCTTTGTGCCATTACTCGTTAGTGGAGTGATCTCCAGGCTGCGTACATCCTGCACATAGAGATTGTTGTCACGCACGAAGGCAACACGTGAAGCATCTGGCGAGAATTTAGCAAACATCAGTGAGGATGGTGCAGCGGCTCCGCCGAGCTTCTTCAGTTGCTGCGAAGCGACATCAAGAACCCAGTAATCACCTCGTGTATTGTGTCGCCAGACACGCTGGCTGTTGGTGTAGATCAGTAACCGTGTCTCGTCGCCAGAAAACTCAAAAGCATCGATTGACAGAGGCTTTGCTGAACCACTCGGCACGAATGCCGCAGCAGGAAGCACGACCTGCTGCTTCCCGGTTGCCGTATCGATCCGAACCAGGTCCTGTCCACCCTGAGCAGCTGTGGTCGTGAAGTAGCTAGCAGATCGCTTGCTCCAGTGCATCTGCGGTGCATGTTCCGTCCGGAACTCCTGTTTGCCGAACAGGCGATCGACCGTCAGCATCGACGCGATGGAGGGAGGGTCTTCCGCACAGGCAAGCCCATGAAAACAGACCACAACCCATGAAACGAGAAACGCAATGCTGGCACTTCTGGACTGCGACATGACTACCCCGTTCATGATGAAGCTCATGGAATGCTCAACACACTTCCAGCACTCGTGGACCGATCACATCATACCGCGGTTTGATTCCCAGCCCCGGCATGGTCGACGCCTGCATGTAGCCGTTCTTGCGTTCAGGAGCGCCTGTAGCCGTACTGACGGTGACATAGCTGTTGAAGTCGGTGCTCGTGAATCGATAGGCTTCCGGTGTGCTGTGCGCCAGGTGGGCGATGGCTGCGGTCGTGATGTCACCACCCCAGCTGTCTTCGAGTGTCATGGCGATGCCCATCGTAACGCACAAGTCACGAACCTGTTTCGTCCGGGTCAGGCCACCAAGCTTACTGATCTTCAGGTTGACCACATCCATTGCCAGGTCAGCCTTGGCCCGCAACAGCATGTCCAGACCATCGACGTTCTCATCAAGCACAAATGGATGATCGGTATGCCGTCGCACTGCCAGGCATTCCTCGTAAGTCAGGCATGGCTGTTCAATGTATACATCCAGTTCACGCACAGCCCGCACAACACGCATCGCTTCGTGTTGCGTCCAGCCGGTATTGGCATCTGCAACCAGACGATCGGTTGATTGAAGTATCTTTCGTACCTGACGGATGCGCTCAATGTCCACATCCGGATCGCCCCCCACCTTTAACTGAAATCGGGTGTAGCCCTCGCTCCGGTACTGTGCGACATTGGCAGCCATGCGATCCGGTGCTTCTTGCGAGATCGCCCGGTAGAGTTGCACTGATTCACCAAACCGGCCTCCCATCAGCATGCATACAGGCAGGCCCGTCGTCTGACCGAGGATGTCCCAGCAAGCGATATCGATTCCGCTCTTGACGTACGGATGCCCCTTGAGCGCGGCGTCCATACGCTGATTCAGCTTGAGCAATTCACGGGGATCATAGCCCATGAGATGTGGAGCAAGTTCACGCAGTCCAGCTCGCACGCCGTCAGCATAGGCTGGCAGATAGAATGGTCCCAGCGGGCATACCTCCCCGTAGCCGACGAGACCAGAGTCTGTTTCGACACCGACAATCGTGCTGTCGAACACGGTCACCGATTTCCCCCCCGACCACTTGTAACTGCCCTCTCGCAGCGGCAGTTCGACTCGGTGGGCAAACACTTTCACGATCTTCATGGGCTTAGACTCCTGCGCAATTCACTTCTCTCTGTAGCTATGGTTGTAGCAGTTTTGTGGTTTCTGTAGAGTAGAGCGAGCGGTTGTCTGTCTGATCTCTGGCTTCCATGGCCTTTTGAAGAAGGCGACTACATCTGCCCAATACGCTGGGCATCGCCTTTCAGATCGTGTACTATAACGAAATCGCCTGAAACATGCTCAACCAGAGCCCCCGCCACTGTATTCCCCCAGACGCGATCACGCCTCCCTGTTCAGACCTCACGGGTATCCTGAGTGATGACACGAGCAAGTGCCACAATCCTGGCAGTAGTCAATAATGTTTGCCTGGTAACGATCTGGCTGACCATCGTTAACAGCTGCACATTACGTGCTGAAGATGACGAGGCTTTCTTTGAGGCTAAAGTACGGCCAGTACTCTTGGGCACTTGTTTCCGTTGTCATGGCGACGGTAAGACTTCGGGTTCGTTGAAAGTCGATTCACGTGATGCTTTGCTCCAGGGTGGCGATTCCGGGCCTGCTCTCGTGCCCGGTAAACCAGAAAGTAGCCTGCTGATTCGTGCAATCCAGAGACTGGATGGCGTAGCCGCCATGCCCCCGGAGAAGAAATATGCCTTGCGGCCTGACCAGGTGGCAGACATGGTGAAGTGGGTCCGTTCGGGAGCGCCCTGGCCCGCGGCATCGAAGAAATTCGAGTCCACGAAACACTGGTCATTTCAGTCGATTCTCGATGTGCCGTCGCCTGCAGTCAAAGATCCCGGCTGGTGCAAAACCAGTCTCGACGCATTTGTCAGGGCCAGACAGGAAGTTGCCGGTGTCCGCCCTTCTCCTCCTGCAGACAAACTCACCCTCATCAGACGGGCGACGTTCGACCTGACCGGCTTACCACCCACGCCTCACGAGATTGATGCTTTTCTGGCTGACAACTCTGCGAAAGCATTCGAGAAGGTGGTCAACCGCCTTCTCCAGTCACCAGCATACGGTGAACGCTGGGGACGTCATTGGCTCGATGTCGTCCGCTATGCTGATACAGCTGGCGAAACCGCTGACTACCCGGTACCCTCCGCCTGGCGATACCGCAATTACGTCATCGACTCTTTCAATGCGGACAAACCTTACGATCAGTTTCTGCAGGAACAGGTGGCAGGTGATGTACTTGCCCGCCAGGGACCACGCGAGCGATTTGCGGAGAGAGTGACTGCCACAGGTTTCCTTGCCCTCTCCCGCCGCTTTGGCTTCGATTCAGAAAACTACCACCATCTCACGATCCAGGACACTATCGATACGCTGGGGCAATCAGTGATGGGATTGAGCGTCGGCTGCGCCCGCTGCCATGACCACAAGTTCGATCCAATCTCCATGCGAGACTATTATGCTTTGTATGGCATCTTCGACAGTACCCGGTATGCCTTCCCCGGTTCCGAACAGAAGCAGAAGACACGAACGCTTGCCCCACTGTTACCTCCTGAACAGGCCCTTTCCAGCTGGTGCGACTACCAAACGAATGTTGCCAGGCTTGTCGCCAGGCTGACCAGGCAAAAACAGCCCATCCCCACAGCTCTGCTCTGTTCCTTGAACGACATGGATGGCGACTTCGAATTACAGGCCCCCGCTGCAGGTGGTAGCAACGGAGTCCTTGTTCCACCATGGAGATATCAGGGAAGGATTGCAGTGACAAATGCTGCACAGAGTCCTTATCAGAACCTCTATCGGCAAGGGAAAGTGGGAGCCAGTGTTCCCGCCGATGCCGGCAAGTATCACTTCATGCAGGCAGTTTACCCTCCGCGTGATGCAGCCACTTGTAAGGTACTACACATCAACCTCGATTTCCGGGTGACATCCAAAGAGCCAGGCGCGACAGCCTCACATCGTTTTGCTCTGGGTACCCTTCACAGTAAATCCGCTGTTGAGGTTCATATTTCGGGTGATGCCATCTCACTACTCAATAGTGGAAAGACAACATCAATCAGCACGATAAAGCTCAACCAATGGTACAATCTGCAACTGACACTCGACATGCCCGGCAAATCCCTGACTGGTCGTGTGGGAATCCCCGGGTTCACTCGCGATTTTGCCACCAAGCCTGATGCGGCCGATTGGCCTGACGTCATCAATCACGTGATCTTCGAACGCATTGGCAGTGATGAAGGCAAACTCCCTGCTATCGAGTTTGATAATCTCGGCATTCAGGAAAAAACGATCGCCCCAGTCTCGAAAGAACTTCCGATACTAGTCTCGTCGAATGAACCAGACCCTGCGAAGCTAACAGAACGCTTGCGAGAACTCACCGGTACGGATGGTGATCTCGAACTTCAGACCGATCAGACGCCACCGGCCAGTCCGTGGAACGCTGGCCCTAACAGTATTGTCAAACTGTCGTCCTCTTCGCAAAGCCCATTTCACAATCGCTACCCGCCCGGCGTCCTCGGCATGCACCTGCCCAACCGCGGTGAGTATGATGGCTTCGGTTTGTCACTTCCCAACCTGAAGCCAGACGACAAGCAGCACCTTTTTGCCAGCTTTGATTTCCGTTGCGGAAGCAACACCCGTGGTGGCCAGGGTTCCTGGCGCTATTATCTCGGTCATGGCCCGGGAAACTCCGCTGCGATTGAACTCTTCTTCAATCACCATGAGTTCTGGCATCGCAGTGGTGATGCTAAGGTGTCTGTCAGCCCAATCGTCCTCGGTCAGTGGTACCAGGTGCAGCTGACCCTGGATCTGAAGTCTAAATCCTACTCAGCAGCGCTAGTCACCCTGCAAAGCAAGATAGACTTCCAGGGCAAACTGGCAACACCGTGGGATGGCGTGATCGATTACTCGTTTATAGACAGCTACGGCCACCTCCCGGGTGTTCGCCCCTCTCTCGACGCTGACAACTTTTACTATGGCGACCTGCCCCATCCATCTCTGGAAGCATCCACGAAACCTGCCAGTGATAGTTCAAAACGTCGCATTCAGGTCGCTGAACTGCGTCAGCAACTTGCTGAACTACAAGGCAATGTCACCAAAGCCAGGCAAGAACTGGAAACTCTGCTGGCCAGCGAACCTTATGCAATGGCTTATGGTGTGGCAGAAGGCACCCCGTACAACGCTCGCATTCAACAGCGAGGCGAACCGGATCAGCCCGGTCCCGTAGTATCACGTGGCTTTATCAGGTTCCTGGGAGGAAAGTCTCTACCTGACGAAACTGCAGGCAGCGGACGATGGGAACTCGCACAGTGGCTTACCCGGCCCGATCATCCACTCACAGCCCGTGTCATGGTCAACCGAATCTGGCAACACCACTTCGGGCAGGGAATCGTAAAAACTCCCAATGATTTTGGAGTTCGTGGCCAGCCCCCCTCCGATCCAGCCCTGCTCGATCACCTGGCAACGCAGTTCATCCGCAGCGGCTGGTCCATCAAGTCAATGCATCGGCTCATCATGCTGAGTACAACCTATCAGCAGGCATCAGGCTCGAATACTGAGTTCCATGTCGGCTTTCCCCGTCGTCGACTGAGTGCTGAGGAAATTCGCGATGCCATCCTTGCAATAAGTGGCGAACTTGATGTTGTGCCGGGCCAGGGTCATCCCTTTCCTTCGCCCACCAGTTGGGGCTTCACGCAGCATGCTCCATTCATTGCGATTTACAACCACAACAAACGCAGCATTTACCTCATGACTCAACGTCTGAAACGCCATCCTTTCCTCGCTCTTTTCGATGGGGCTGATCCAAACGCGTCCACCGCAGATCGACTGGTTACCACTGTACCCACCCAGTCGCTTTATTTCCTGAATGATCCCTTCATCCATAAGTCCAGTGAGAAGTGGGCACAGCGATTACGTTCTACCTCTGCCAGCGAGTCGGAATGCATCGCCCAAGCCTATCGTCAGGCCTTGGGGCGTTCACCAACAGACCCTGAAAGCCTCGACGCCGCATCCTTTCTCGCCTCCTATCGAGCTGAACTCAAAAAGGAAAGCAGGGATAACCTCGAAGTGCGATCCCTGGCAGCTTTCCTGCGTACCCTCTTCGCCAGTAACGAATTTCTGCATGTCGAGTGAGACCATCGATGAGCATCAGCCCTCTCTTCAATCCATCCCGCCGTGGTCTGCTGCGATCGATGATCGGCGGATCGATGTTGCTGCCTGGTATGCTCTCGCAATTGATAGCCGAGGATGCGGCGAATTCAGATCCGCTCGCCCCCAAGCCCCCACACTTCCCCGCCAAAGCCAGAAATGTCATCTTTCTCTACATGAGTGGCGGCGTCTCACACATCGAATCGTTCGATGAAAAGCCGAAACTCGTCGCGGATGCAGGCAAGACTGTCTCGGTCAACGAGTTCCAGGGCCGCAAGGGCGACCACAAGATGTTCCTTACCCGGCCCCGCTGGGATTTTGCAGCACATGGCAAATGTGGTACCCGCGTCAGTTCACTCTTTCCGCACATGGCACAATGTGTTGACGATTTGTGCGTTATCCGCTCCATGACCTCCGATCACACCAACCATTACGAAGCCACGCTCGGTATTCACACCGGCTCGTTCACCTTCGCCCGACCCAGTATTGGCTCGTGGTTGAGTTATGGTCTGGGTACCATGAATCGCAATCTGCCCTCGTTCATGGTCATCGCTCCACAGTCACCCTATGCTGGCAGCCAGGTCTGGGGCAGCGATTTCCTCCCTGCAGCGCACCAGGGGACTCTCGTCGTTCCCGGTACCGAACCAGTGGCCAATGTTCAGCGACGAGTACCCAGCAGCAGGCTTCAGGAACTGGAACTCGATCACCTGTCCAGAATGAATAAGCGACATCTGGCATCGCGAGCAGATGATCCTCTGCTGGCTGCACGGATGAAATCGTATCAGACTGCCTTCGGCATGCAGGCCGAGATGCCCGAAGTATTTGATTTCTCGAAAGAAACGGACGCAACACTGAAGCTGTATGGCCTCGAACGGGGAAGCGTCAAAGGCTTTGCCTGGCAATGCCTGGTTGCCCGACGTCTAGTCGAACGAGGCGTCCGCTTCGTCGAACTCATCGACGTAGGTTCCTCCAACAACTGGGATGCGCATGGCGATATGATGACGCATGTGCCACTTGCCAGAAATGTGGATCAGCCTATCGCTGGGCTGTTGCGAGATCTCAAACAACGGGGCATGCTCAAGGACACCCTCGTTGTCTGGACGACCGAGTTCGGCCGCACCCCATTCAACGCTGCTGCCGATGCCAAGGGCCGGGAACATCATCATTGGGTCTTTTCCTCCTGGCTGGCCGGGGCTGGGGTAAAGCCAGGTATGACCTACGGTGAATCCGACGAGTATGGCATTCGTCCTCAGTCCAATCCTGTTCACGTTCACGATTTCCACGCAACGATTCTGCACCTGATGGGCCTCGACCACGAACGGCTGACTTACCGTCATTCCGGCAGAGACTATCGCCTGACTGATGTGTCAGGAACTGTGGTGCGTGACATTCTTGCCTAGTGACATGGTGATGTACTTCCCTGCAATCTCAGTATGCCTGCCGTTCTGCGAACCTGACGATTGCTCTTTGAGCATTATTTACCTATTTCCCATTTCAATCTGGCAGATTATCTGCCGGTCGGATAAAAGCAGAGTTAGAAGTCCACATAGCACCGTTCGACGGAGTATCTCATGCCGCACACGATCAAAGCTTCTGAAATGACAGTGTCTCACATCATGACTCGCAATCTCTTCACGATTCGTCTCGATAAGAAACTGATTGTTGTCAAGGAAATCATGGATTGGGCGCACGTGCGACATGTACCAGTTGTTGATGGTGATGGCAGTCTGGTCGGCCTGGTGAGCCATCGCGATCTGCTTGGTGCATCCCTGGCCATGGTCGATAAAGCCAGGACCGAATTCGACAGAAAGAACTGGCTGGCTCACATTCTTGTCAAGGACGTCATGCAGAAAACCGTTCTGGCTGTGAACCCGACAGCATCTGTAGCTCATATTGCCCACTTGATGCGCACCAGGAAAATCGGGTGCGTTCCTGTCGTGGAGAACGGCAAACTAGTCGGAATCGTTACGGAGCATGATCTGCTGCAAGTAGTCGAAAAACTCTGTGCAGAAAAGACTACTTGAACTCAACTGACAGAATGCGGCTTTGAATGTACGCCGATCACTTTCTCATTCATCCATTGCTGTTCTAAATCGCTCTGGCAGTCCCAGCCCTGTGGACTGTACAAATCGTTCAAACTCAGCCACATAGGTCGCCACATTCGCCTGCAAAATAGTGTTGTGGTTACCACGGGGCAGTATCGCGAGTCGTTTGTGCGTTCCACCGCCCCACTGATGCAGTCGATCTGCATGAGATGAGGGGACAAGGCTGTCTCCGGCTGCATGAAGAATCAGTAAAGGACCTCTGTAACTGCTGAGTTTGGCTTGATGATCGAAGTGTGTTACCAGTGCAGCCTCCACATCACCTCTGCTTACACCCTCTTCTAAATCGTCTGGAACAGGCCAGATATCGGTGATCGACGCAATGCCGCTTTCGAGCACCAGCCCTCCCAGACCTGGAAGACGATGCGCGAGTTCGATTGCATAGATGCTTCCCAGCGAACGCCCAAATGCAACAACACGCTGGGCGGGTACTCCCAGTGCCTTGACCACGTTCACACCATCCTGAAGCATCGCTACCAGTTCCGGTTCGCCTTCAGATTGCCCATAACCACGATACTCGACGAAGCAGACATTGATGCCTGCAGATGCAAAGAGATCACCGCAGCAGTCAACGCACTCTGCAGCAAGCTCACCATTTCCATGAAAGTAGACGACCCAGCCTGCGCCCGGGTGATTGCGCAGGACATGACATCCAAGGACATGTCCTCCTGACCGAACGGGTAGCGTAGGGTACACCGATGAACGCCGCGGATGAAATGCATGACGATTCAGGAATGACAGTACCCTGTCAGTCTGAATATCACTGGCAGTATTCTGTAGTATCTCAGAATCTTGCCCAGGAGCCCGGGACTTCGCCTGTACAGGTGAATCAATGTACTGAAACCGTGGCTGCATCTGTCCTTCAACATTCACCAGTTCCTGAAACATCCGTCTGGGTCGCACCCAAAACCCGTAGTCGCCATACTCCTGCCGATAAACGACGAGTTCCTCCTGGGTCTCGCTGTGCAATGCCACACCGATAACGGTGTATTCCTTGCCCTTGTAGTGACGATAGCGACCTAATGGCAGCTCTGCAGATCTTTGAGACACAACGTTAATGAGTTTCTCATCCAGCATAATGAATCCTGTTCATATGACTCATGGCGACCTGCTCACTCCCTGCCTGGCCACCACTCATCAAGCCTTTTCACCAGGGTTTGCACAATGTCGGGATGCTGCCTGCTCAAGTCGGTGAGTTCTTTCGGATCAGCAATCACATCGTAAAGCTCTGGATGTTGCATAGGAAGACGCGCGAGGTTGGGAACAATCAGCTTCCATTTTCCCGCGATGATCCATCGATACTGCAAATTTGCTGCTGGCCTGGCGATGTCCACTGCATTGTGCTCGAAGATCTCACCCATGACAGCAGTTCGCATTCTGACTGCTTCGTCATCCAGCAGATTTATGCCTTGCATGGCGTTGTCTGGCACCATACCGATGGTCCGCAGCATCGTGGGTATCAGGTCAACGGAGCTTGCCAGTTGATCGGACTTCCTGGGCGTGATCTTACCTGGCCAGCGTATCAGGATGGGCGTGCGCACGCCCCCATCATACGGCGAGCGTTTGGATCTTGCCTTGAATTGACCACTATTCTCGTCCTGAATCCAGCCATTGTCATGAAGATACACAACAATCGTATTTTCCGTGAGGCGCTTATCCTCCAGATGCCTGAGTAGATCGCCAATGGTCTCGTCAAACCATTCACACATCGCCCAGTATTTTGCCACATGTATAGACTCGGTCTTGCTACGATACTTCTTCAGCAGTCGCTCGGGCGGATTGTGTGGCGAATGTGGCATCATTGGGGCATACCAGACAAAGAACGGTTTACCATCCTTCTGGGATTGATCCATGAAGTCGAAAACGGGCTGGAGACCCTGGCGACCAATGGTGAGGCCAGCATCACCATGCCTTCCCCCTTTGTCGGGATCGCCGTGCGTCATACCTTCAGTGAAACCTCCGCAACGACAGGCATTCCCCTCCCACCATTTTCCTGTTTGCAGACTGACATACCCCTTGGCGGCAAGAAGCTTGGGAAGCGTGGGAGACTGTTCAAACAGTTTCTGCATTGCCAACCGTTGCGCCTGGTACCCGGGGTCCTTGTTGGCTTCAGCACTGTTCTTGCCGGGCGGCAAAGGTGGATCATTCGAGGTGATTTTGTGCTGATGAGGAAACAGGCCAGTTATCATCGTCGCCAGGCTGGCACGACAGAGGCTGGTTGGCACATAGCCTCGCGTGAACACCAGACTCTGAGATGCTAGTTTGTCAAGGTGGGGAGTACATATCGCAGGGTGCCCCATGAAGCCATAGTCGGTCCAAGCCTGATCATCACCAACAATAAAGACGATGTTGGGCTCAGAGGCAAAGATGGCGACGTTTGCAACAAGCACTGCAATGAGAGCACAGCTGAAGCGATACATAGTAAACCTCATGAGCCCAGGATGTTATAGTCCACCTCAAGTCAATCCCACAATGTTCCCCTGGCTATCGAGATCGATACGTTGTGCTGCAGGGTTGGTCGGCAAGCCGGGCATCGTCGAAATATCACCAGCCAGGGCGTACAGAAACCCGGCGCCCGCAGCTAGCCGTACATCACGGATGGGAAAACGATACCCCTTCAGCCAGCCCAGCCGCTTCGGATCATGCGACAGCGAGTATTGCGTCTTGGCAATGCACAGTGGCAAGGAACCAAATCCTGACCTGGAAAAGCGAGCCAGCTTTTCCAGAGCCAGAGGAGCCATGTCAACACCGTCTGCGCCGTAAATCTCCCGAGCCAGTGTGGTGATCTTCTCTTCTGGCGTAGTATCGAGTTCATACAACATGCGGAACTGGCTGGGATTCTCCGTCGCCTGTATGACAGCCCGGGCCAACTCTTCCGCTCCCGTTCCTCCCTGGGCGAAGGCATCGCTGACCGCGACCGCAGTCGCCCCTGAATCAAATGCTATCTGACGCAGACCTGCGATCTCCCGGTCCGTATCGTTCGGAAATCGATTGATCGCTACGACCGTCGGCACACCAAACTTTTGCAGAATTGCCAGGTGCGCCTGAAGATTCACCGCACCAGCGTGCAGCGCATCAGAATTCTCACCCAGCAGATCGGCAGGCAACGGCCTGCCAGGACGAACATCAAACCGGCCACTCTGATACTTGAGCGCCCTGATGGTACAGACCAGCACTTCCACATCTGGACGAAGACCACTGGCACGGCATTTGATATGAAACAGTTTCTCTGCCCCGCAATCGGAACCAAATCCACTCTCGGTAACAACGTAATCTGCCAGACGCACTGCCATCAAATCCGCGATGACTGATGAATTCCCATGTGCAATGTTGGCGAATGGCCCGGCATGAACAAGTGCAGGTGTGCCTTCCGCCGTCTGCACCAGATTAGGTCGTATGGCATCGACCAGAAGCGATGCCATCGCTCCAGCAGCTCCGATCTGCTCAGCGGTGACAATCTCTCCCTCCGCTGTCTGCCCCACCACAATTCTGCCCAGCCGCTTGCGCATGTCCTGCAGATCGGACGCCAGGGCAATGATTGCCATCACTTCCGAAGCAGCAGTCAGGTCAAAACCCGTTTCCCGCAAGGGCGCCATCGGCGGTTCATCACGACCGGTAAGGATGCTGGCAAGTCCCTTATCGCAGACATCAATCACGCGCCGCCAAAGCACAGTAGCCGGATCGAGCCGTGGTGTTTTACCCCGCTTGAGATGATTATCGAGCATCGCGGCCAGCAGATTGTTTGCCGAAGCTATGGCGTGCAAATCACCAGTGAAATGCAGGTTGATCTTCTGAGCCGGTTCGAGTGTGGCCTTCCCACCACCACTGCCTCCTCCCTTGATGCCGAATACCGGGCCCTGCGAGGGCTGCCTCAATGTTGCGATGGCATTCTTCCCAAGACGACACAACCCCATGGCGAGTCCAATCGTAGTAACAGTCTTGCCTTCGCCTAGTGGCGTGGGGTTAATTGCAGTCACACCGATGTACTTGCCTTGAGGCCGATTCGCCAACCGTGTCAATAGTTCGAGTGAAAGTTTGCCCTGATACCATCCAAAAGGCTCCACATCTCCGGTACCCAGGCCTAATTGTGCAGCGATTGTATCGACTTTGTGAAGGTGTTTTTGATTCATTGCTGAGCTGTTCATGTGACAGTACTTTCAGGCTCGTGTCGCACTACATGCATGGCGTGCCACAGGAAGTGAACTTACTACCTGACTCAAGAACCCACTGGTAAGTACAAGTAGCATTAGTGACGGGGCTTCCCTGCATTCAGCGTATGAGCTATCACGAAGTCCACCAGTTCCTGACACCGGAAGAAGCCTTCCCAAACATTATGCCCCTGCCCCGGGACTATCTTCAGCACCATCCTGCCACCAAGCTGCTTGTACTGTTGCGCCACTTCGCCGGAGTTCTCCTGAAGCGGAACAACTTTATCTACATCACCGTGAATGTGAAATATCGGCACATCTGCTTTCGCAAGAGACGCAAGTCGGGCTACAGGATTATGCATGTTGAGTTGCTTCTCAAGTCCCTTGCTGGTCAGTCCATACGCTTAAGACGCCTTGTCCAGCCCAGGGTAGCTGCGCAGATCACAAACAGGGTAGATGCCTGCAATACATGCAATCTTGTCAGCATTATCACAAGCCCAGTTGTAGAGCATCAACCCACCACGACTGCGTGCCAGCAGCGCTACTCGGGGAGCAAAACCCCGGCTGGTAACGAGTTCATTGTACAGGGCTGAGTAAACCTTACGGCCATTCGGACTACCGTACGATTCACCCACATCAATTCCAGCAATGGCAATGCCTTTGGCCAGGAACTGCTCGAACATCCAGTTCTCTCGAGTTTCAGGAAGCCCCGGCAGTGTTGGTGCATACCAGACCCATGGCGTAGGCTTCTTCACATCGCTCTGCCTGGGCATGATCAGAAAAGCTGCATGACCTGCAACTTTAAAGGCCTGTTTGACAGGACGCTCCTGCGGTGATGAGTAGATCTTACTCTCATCAAAGTGCAACACGGCAAGGGCAACCAGCATCGCTGTCATTTCGTCGCCACTCCTCGATAAAGATAGCCAAAGATCACTGGTGTTTTTTCGAGATACTGCGTTTCCACATCCAATGATGCGTATGGCTTTGATGCAACCAGTTCCCTGATATGACGGTCAAGATGGCAACCATCGCCGAATGACTTCTGTAGCCAGTTCAATCGGCGCTGCCATTTCTGAATGTGTGCATCAGGACTCAGTCCATGTTCCAGGAACAGAAATCGTCCCGATGGTCTCAGTACACGATAGACTTCCGAAAGGGCCATGTCGACTGCTTGAATACTGCAAAGCGTGAATGTGCTGACCACAGTGTCGAATGAACAATCCTCAAACGGAAGTTGAGAAGCTGTCACATGATGTACATCAACTCTCATGCCAGATTGCCGGATGCGTTCCTGAGCAAGCCGATGCATGCCGGTATTAGGTTCAATGACCGATAGTTGCTGAAGATGCCTCGGGTACCAGGACAAATTGAGACCCGTGCCAAATCCAATTTCAAGAATGCTGCCACTAACCTGTTGCAGGAGTAGTTCACGATGCTTCGCGACGTTGGGCCTGTTGAGAAAGCAATCACACAAGCGGGGGAAGATGTATTTGGAATAGATCCCCATCTTGATTCTCGTCCATTCGCCTGGCTACTGGAACGTCTAATACACAGTATACTTGAATTACCGCGATTCCACGCCAAGAATGGTGTTAGACAAAACTGTCATTGTGAGCCAGGGGATTGTCATGTTGCTTCATCAATTTAACTGGAAGAAGGAAGTCATTCAATCAGATGAACCGGTACTGGTCGATTTCTGGGCAGACTGGTGCGGACCTTGCCAGGTGATGAATCCAGCACTCGAAGCGATCGCCCGCGATTACAAAGTCTGTAAAGTCAATGTGGATACCAATCAGCCCCTTGCTCAGGCCTATAACATTTCAGCCATTCCTGCTTTGCTGATTTTCAAGAATGGCACCATCGTCGCTCGCCACGAAGGTGTCGTCTCAGAAGCGACCTTGCGAAGGGACATGTTTCTAGCTGGCACTTCCTAAGCCTGGTACTCTACGTCGTCAACAGGCCCTTAACAACCGATCCATGGACATCGGTCAAACGACGCTGAATGCCGTTGTGGTAGTAGGTCAGTTTGGTGTGATCGAGGCCCAGGAGATGTAGGATTGTGGCATGAAAGTCATATACGGTGACGGGGTTCTCAGCAGCAAAGTAGCCTACTTCATCGGATGAACCGTAAGAGAATCCTTTCTTCACTCCAGCCCCTGCAAGGAAGCAGGTAAATGCATCCGGATGATGATCGCGTCCAGGTTTATCAATACCTTGTGTGACCGGACTGCGGCCAAACTCGGTACACCAGACCACCAGTGTATCTTCGAGCATTCCACGCTGCTTTAGATCGCGAAGCAATGCTGTGACCGGTTTATCCATGGTGCTCGCAATCTTGGTGTGATTTTCGATAACTGATTCGTGCGCATCCCAATTGGTACGCGGGGAACCAAAAGCACCTCCGTTAAAAAGTTGCACAAATCGCACTCCTCTTTCCAGCAGCCGACGAGCCATCAGACAATTACGCCCAAAACCGGCAGATTGCTTATCATTCAAGCCGTAGGCTTCTTTCGTTGCACTGCTCTCACTATCCACATTCACTGTTTCCGGAACAGTCAGCTGCATGCGCGCAGCCAGTTCATATGACTTGACTCGAGCCAGGAGGGCTGAATCCCCCTGATTCTCATTTGCATAAGCTGTATTCAGCTTCTGGAGAAACTGCATGCTTGCCTGACGTGTCTCGCTGCTGATGCCTGCTGGGGTCTGCAGATCCTCAATAGGGTCGTTTTTCGACTGCGTACGAAACGCTACACCCTGATGCGAAGCTGGTAAAAAACCAGCAGTCCAATTAATGGCACCGCCCGCTGGTTGTCCCACGGTATCAGGCAGAACAACAAACGTAGGAAGGTTTTCATTCTCGGTGCCCAAGCCATAACTCAGCCATGCACCCATGCACGGATATCCATTTAAGGTAAAACCGGAGTTCATCTGGAATGTAGCGGGAGTGTGATTATTCGACTTGGATACCATCGACTTGATGAATGCCATGTCATCTACACAGCCTGCCAGGTGTGGAAACAGGCTGCTGACCCATGCTCCGCATTGGCCATGCTGCTTGAAGGCGAACGGGCTTTTCATGACATTGCCCGGCTGGCCGAAAAAGCCTTTGTTCTCTCCTTTGTTACTTAACGACTTGCCGTGGAACCGCTCCAACTCAGGTTTATGATCAAAGGTATCCAGGTGGCTCACTCCGCCACAACAGAAGATCTGAACGATACGTTTTGCAGCAGGTTTGAAGTGCGGTTTGTTGCCTCCTCCTGAATCTGCCCTGGCCTCACGGTGCAGCATCCACGATAACGCCACACTTCCCAGCCCTACCAGGGAGTCTAACAGAAAGTGTCGGCGCGTATTCAACAGTGTAATGGACATAGTCATCTCAGCTCATTGCGGGATCATGTAACTTAAAGCTATTTCACATACATAAACTCCGATGCATTCAGCAGCGCCCAGCACAGGGTAATCAGCCCATGTTTCTGGACCAGTGGTGTAGCTTGTTGAATCTCGTCAGTGCTGGCAGGCCGACCGAAGGCTAGTTGATAAGCCAACGAAATAGGCTCTGACGTTTGTCCCCTGGCTTCCTTCGTCACACGCTCAGCAAGAAACTTCGCCTGTCGTTGAACAAAACTGTTGTTCATCAATGCCAGCGCTGCCAACGGTGTCGTCGTGACTCGCCGGGCCGGAGTCTTGATGGAAGGATCAGGACAATCGAGAGAGTCCATCAAGGCACTTTTACCACTGTTGACATGCATGCGGTAGATGGAACGGCGATTATATTCTGGCCCAATAAGATCCCTGGGCTCGTAGAAATCGGAATTGAAATTCTGGATGGTAAAAGGACGGAAACTCGGGCCTCCAACTTGAGCATTGAGCTGACCCGATACGGCCAACATGGCGTCGCGAATGATCTCTCCTTCCAGACGACGTGGCTTGTAGCGCCAGAGCAGTGTATTCTCACTATCCATCGCAGCTGCCTTTTCATTGAATCGGGAATCCTGCTGATAAGTCGCAGACAGCATGATGAGCTTGTGCATCCGCTTGATAGACCAAGCAGGCTTCGCTTCAACAAACTCACTGGCCAGCCAATCGAGCAGTTCCGGATGCGTCGGCCGAGCACCATTGAAGCCAAAGTCATTCGGCGTTTCCACCAGGCCTCGACCAAAATGGTAATGCCACAGTCGATTGACCATCACTCGAGCCGTCAGTGGATGAAGCGGATCCGTCAACCAGTAGGCCAGTTTCAGACGTCGCTCACTTTCAGGAGCATCTGACTTGAGCGTAAACTGGGAGGCTGGCAATTTGATGATCGACAAAGCACCAGGCGTGACAACTTCTGCCGGCGTCGTTACATTCCCGCGAAGCAACCGGCGCGTTGGTTCAGGTTGTGTGCGAGTACCAACGTAAGAATAGTCAACTGGCGGAATGCCTTGCAGTTCCATTCTCAATTGTTTCGATTGCTCCTGCAACGTCGTGAATTGCTGACGTTGAGTCTCACTCATCTCTGCAAGAATCTGTTCCTGACTGGGTACCGGCCCCCCCAGAGGACCTGCCGCAAAACTGTATTCCAGTTCCTGTGCGGATAAGGCTCGATCATACAATGCAGCTGCCTGAATCTCGCCTCGAAGGTAACCGTTGCTGCTTCCTGTGTGACGAAGCCCGAGCAATACATGGGCGTCGCCCGCTTTATAAGTCTGCAATGTTCCTTGCTTGTACGTATCGCCGTACTGCTTGCCATTGCGATATACTGTAATCGAATTGTCCGTTGCATATACGATCGCGATGTGAATGAATTCAGACTTGGCACTGGTCTCAGCAGCAGCATTCAGGTCCCTGGTACGCACAAAACCATTCGAACCAGCCATCCACTGGTTCGGTTGCCTCTCAGCGAACACAATCGAATCAAACACTGTGCCACTGGAAGACTCCAGAGAAATCACACCGCCACCTCCCTGCTCCACCGTAGGCAGCATGACCCACGCTTCCAGTGTTTTCTCACGTATGTCCTGGGCGAGAGGCCTGGTCCGAAAGAATTGCCCGTTGCCCTGCAGAATCAGCCGGCCGTTTCGGATGGCGGCTCCGCCAATTAGTTCGCCGTGCAGGGAGCCCCGCGCATCCTGCGGTTCTCTTTCAAATGTCCATCGAACAAGGGGGGCTACTGCCATGCGTGTGGCAGGCTTAGCAGTTTGTCCCGTGAGTTTAGCCAATGCTGCAAGTCTGGCTGGCCGTTCAATGTTGCTGATCTGCCTCTGCTTGTCATCCAGCATTCTCTTCCATGTAATCAGCTTCTTCTTGCGCTCCCACTGTTCGTGTGGTGGGGTAATTGGCCCCTCTCCATGCCGAACACCTTCAAAGATCGATTTGAAGCGATAGTAATCTTCCTGCGAGATCGGGTCGTACTTGTGGGAATGACAACGGGCGCAGTTGACTGTCAGTCCAAGGAATGACTGACCAATGACACTCACCAGGTCTTCCAGTTCCTCCTCATGCGTAATACTTTTCTGAGTGAGATTCGCCTGCGAATTGCCTGCCTGATCCCAGGGTCCACAGACCAGCAAACTGGTTGCCACGATGCCGTCGGAACTGACTTCTTTATCAGCTGCAGCAAAATTCTTTACATCGCCAGCGATTTGTTCCTGAACAAAGATGTTGTATGGCTTGTCCGTATTAAATGATTTGATGACATAATCACGATAGTGCCAGGCTTGGGGACGGATACGGTCATACTCGAAACCTTGGCTCTCGGTGTACCTTGCAACATCAAGCCAATGACGCGCCCAGCGTTCTCCGTAATGCGGCGAAGCTAGCAGTCGATCAAGCAACTTCTCATAAGCATCTGGAGACGCATCCCGAACGAAATGATCGATTTCATCGGGAGTAGGTGGCAATCCGATCAAGTCAAAGTAAACTCGGCGAATCAGAAGTCGTCGGTCGGCTACCGGAGATTGGAGCAATCCCCTGGCCTCCAGTTTGGCCAGGATGAAAGCATCGATGGGATTCCTTAACCACTGCCTTGCCTGTACATTCGGAACCACTGGTCGCTTCACTGGCTGCAGCGACCACCAATCAGCACCCGCATGGGTATCAGAACTGAATGCATATCGATCAAGCGGATCAACTTTCCCCCATAGGGCTCCACTTTCGATCCAGCTCTTCAAGGCGGACTTCTCTACAGCAGAAAGTGGCTTCTTGGGTGGCATTTCATCGTCGACTACCTTCTGCCAGAGAACACTCTCTTCGGGCTTTCGGGGCACAATGATAGCCTTTTGTTTACGCAACATAATTGCTGCGGTGGTGAGATCGAGCTTGCCTTTTCGATCACTGGCGTTGTGACACTCCAGACAATGTTTGGATAACAGAGGCGCAATGACACGATCGAAGTCGACCGGATCTTCGCACCTGACTGATGCCAGTACTGTCCAGGCTGCTATCAGTGCCAGAACCATCGAGAACAGAGGTGGCGAATAAATTTGCAATCACTCCTCAGATACGGCTGGGTCAGAGTTCACTTATCTGCTTGAGCAAGCAGATCATAGTGGCTGGTGGGATGAAATAGCAGTTATGCTTGAACTGAATGTGAGGATACCCTCTGAAGGAATCGTTGTCGAGAATGAGGTTGCAATTCGCTTCACTTTTGCACGGAATCGGGTGAGAAGATGGCTACCTGACATCACGATTAGGGCGTGTCCATTTGACACGGGCAATAAACGTTGCCCCGGTGGCTCCCCGCTTCCGAGCGTCATCATTCCAAAGCCCTTCTGAAACTGTCACCCATGATTCTTCCGGCGAGACAGCATTCGCACCGAAATTTCCCATCTCCCCACCACGTTCGGGAATCAACACCTTTTCGGTGGCTCGCTTCACTCGCAGCGTCTGCGGATCAACTTCCGCCATGAATAACGGTGCCCGATGACGGATAATGTGATCATTCTTGGCACCACGACGAGTATAGATCAGGAACAGCCCATCACTGTGACTTAACCAATGTTGCTGCGTGTTGTAGCTGCCGAGTTCAGAACCATCGTCGAAGAGCCAGGGTTTGATGGGTTGATAATGCAGTCCATCGTCACTGACTGTCACATAGCCTTGCTTATCGTTTCGGATAGTGAGGTAGTACTTGTCCTGGTACCGTACCAACGATGGTTCACACAGCCCTCGAACGATGTTCAGGCTGAGCTCCGTACCATGCTTCAGGTACTGCAGTTCGTTACCATCAAAGCGATAAGCAATAACAGTTGTGGAAAAGGGTTCTTTCGCATTGAGGGCGAAGTAAAAGGGAACGAGCAATGTGCCATCTTCTTGCACCAGCCACTGGGAGCAGGCATTGCGGGCGAAGTTGAATCGTTCACCCGTGGGCACTGGAGCCCGCTTCCAATTGCTCCACGTCTTCAGTGTCGGATCATAGACCGCATACGATGTTTGATTGGAGTATGGCTCATCTTCCAACTGCTCGCCTTTCTTGCTGTATCGCACCTGTGCTCCAATAGCCAGCACCTTCCCGGTTGGAGCGTGGTAGCCAGGGGTTACATCAGCCACTGCGATAGTAACCCCCTTGGAGGTTGTTCGCCAATCCAGCGAAGGAACCAATTGCGGAGCAGACCAATGAGTGCCAGTATCATCCGACTGCATCCCGTACAAACCTGAATAATAGTCAGAAACACGCAAATGTTTTTGAAGGGTAATGAGTGCCTGTAACTGGGTGGGTTTCCCCACACGCGGCCAGACGACCGCGCGTGGGTGATACCAGAGAAACTGACCATCATCATGTTCCATGATGGTCTGTAGCTGCACTGAATAAGCAAGACGCTGAGGTTCCTGTGCAGCACCGATGAACCAGAAACTGATTAGCAAGGGCACGACGATCAGGCCCTGGCAGAAGCGGCATAGCATCTTCAGGCTCCCTACACGGTCTCAAAGCCTGAACGTTGGGGACGACTTAACCAGGTGTTCGCTTTAGCATCATCCAAGATCTGTTCCGTTTCCGGGTTCCACTTGAGGTCGCGCCCCAAACGAATGGCAATGTTAGCCAGGTGGCAGGTCGAGAGAGCACGATGATGGCTCCAGACATCGGAAACGGGTGTTGCGCGATCACGTACACATTCAAAGAAATTACCCATGTGCGAATCGAGTCGTTTGCCTTTGCGAAGTTTAACCAGCACAGACTGATCGATAGGATTCGTTTTGAGTGCGTCGACTGGTTCTCCTGTCAACTTGCTTCGACTGACAAAGAACTTGCCCTGCTCTCCTTCAAAAAGAATGCCATTATCAAAACCCAGGTCTTGAGCATCGTGACGAATCACAATGTCAACGCCGTTCGCGAATCGACATTGAATATTGAACTTGGTTGCAGTGTTGTACCGATCATCTACCGCAGGCATGCCTTTGACCAATTTCACCGGGTGTTCTGCTTCAACAATGTGTATCGAGGCGGGGCCTGATTCGTGCATCCCGATGGCCCATTGGGCGATGTCGATATGGTGTGCACCCCAATCAGTCATCTTGCCGCCACTATATTCGTACCACCAGCGGAAGTTGCCATGACAACGCTCCTTGATGTAGTCCACACTAGGAGCCTGCCCGAGCCACAGATTCCAGTTCAACTGGGAAGGTGACTTTCCTTTGGGGAATGCCCCCGACTTGGGCCCGCCACCGATCGCACATGTCACGCGTTTGACAGTTCCGATGCGGCCCGCCTGCACCATGGCAACCGCCTTGAGGAACATGTTGTTGTCCTCGCTGCGCTGCTGGGTTCCCACCTGAAGGACTCGCCCAGTCTCCTTCGTCACCTTGGCAAGCAATTTTCCTTCATCTATGGTCAGCGTGAGGGGTTTTTGACAGTAGACATCTTTGCCTGCACGCATGGCATCAACTGTGATTTTCGTATGCCAGTGATCAGGCGTACTGACAGTAACGACATCGATATCCTTGCGATCCAGCAGCTTGCGATAGTCTTCATAGACCTGCGCTTTATTGCCAGCGATGTCCTTGTTGGCTTGTCCTGCATGCTGACTGTCTACATCGCAAATGGCCACTATGTCGCCATACCGTTTGGCAGCGCTGGCATCACCTCTTCCCATACCACCCAGGCCAATGCACCCTACACGAGGCCTGGCATTGGGTGACTTCGAGTCATCCGCCATCGTGCGTGCCGAGGGCTGCATCCAAGGCAACAAGGTACTACCTGCAATCAAACTGGTAGTATGCAGAAACTCGCGACGGGATGAATGTCCCATGATCTACTCCGAGGCAGGATGAGGTGAGCGGGTGAAATTCAGTGGCGGGTAACACGGGCAGACTGATGATCTGACCACGATCTAAGCTACGGATCAAGTAAATTCGACCGAGAAACGTATGACCTGCTGGAACACGATACCCACCTGTCGCTGTCCCAAGTTAACTGCACGTGACCGTACTAATCATTAAGTCAGCGATTTGGCTGAAGCTACTCCCCTACCCTATGCCAAAGCGAGTCGAGATACTCGAATAGCGGCAACAGCTGATCCTGCCAGCAAAGTTCCGGCTCTGACGAAGCTCCAACCACGCCCAACGATGGACTCATTATTACTTAAGCAGCCTTGGTGCCATTGGAACGAATACTTGTCGACTTGCTCTGTCGGTAGCGTTTCTTCAATTGTTGCAGCAGAGGTCGCAATCCGGAATGACTCACTTTTTTTACAGCGTTCTCCACCGAGCACCATATTCTTTTCCGATGCTGTTGTTCCGGCCAGCTGGATGCCCATTTTGTTACTTCAAGTACATACACCTGAACTGTATATTCTTTGCCTTCTTTCACGAACGAATAGTATCCGAATCGCTTTCGCTCAATCCGTCCAATCAGGCCGGCTTCCTCCCATGCTTCTTGAGCAGCAAGGGCCGAGGGGTGAAGGCCGTCTGGAATTTTGCCTTTGGGAATGATTATGCCCTGACCGCTGCTGGTCGTGATGAGGCATATCTTGCCGTTGCGATATGGTAGGGCTGCCGCCTGATACAACTGTCCATCATGTCTTGGCATCTGTTTACTCATCCATGAAACCCAAGGAAATCAGAATGCCATAGTTTCACCTATTACGTCAAGCTATAAGTAAAAAAAACCTGCTAGCTGTCCCGTGATGCAGGTCAAAGGCCCATGAAAATCGTCTTGCTACCCAACTCAGCACTGGGAATCACCTGTATCAATCAACGATTCAATCGCAGCCTTTTTCTTCAGCTGTCTTCGTCGATAGAAGAATACGCCCAAACCCAGACCCAGAGCGGAACTGGCCCAGGTTGCAGGCTCTGGGACAGAAAAAATCGTGCCCATGTGCCAGCTGATCGAATACTCATCCCAGGTGCCTGTGTTATTGGAGATCACATCACGCACATTGACTTGCCAGGTTCCCAGTGCGGCTTCGCCCCAGAAGGCGTTCGTGGTAAAAACCCAGTCGATATTGTCACCGGTATCAGTCGAGCGATACGTCAATCGACTCGTATATCCCGAAGGACTGGTAAGAAAGGCTTCAATATCACCACGATTAAGATGGGTTATCTTGAGATACACTTGCACCTCTTCGATCAATCCTGGCGTGGTATTGGTAACGGTTTGGGTGATCCCAGTTGAGGAGTTATCAGGAATAGCAGTCGCAACTGTCGTCAACGGTGAAGTAGTCAACGTCTCAGGCGTCACTGCATACAGAGGCGCCTGTGCGGTAAGCAGGTCTGCGTTGATGAGGCCGAAACCGTAGTTCTGATTAAACCAGATTCCTGCAGCATTCTGTCGCCATCCACCATCACTGGTAGCGGTGGCGTCGGTCAAATTTACTCTGGTACTGGTTCGTGCCAGCAAATGCTTGGCTAGCCTGACATCAAGGTTGGGGTTAGCTTCTTTAGCCAGAGTAACGACACCAGCTGCCAGGGGTGAAGCAGATGAGGTGCCACCAAAGTTGTTGGTATAATCAAGGTTGCTGTAGTTGCCGCTGCCACTGGTGTTGTATCCGAGATTTCCCAC
This sequence comes from Gemmatales bacterium, assembly GCA_046350055.1. Classification (GTDB taxonomy): domain Bacteria; phylum Planctomycetota; class Planctomycetia; order Gemmatales; family HRBIN36; genus JAEUIE01. Next base: position 5,094,874 of record JAXMBC010000001.1, read on the forward strand.
CCGGTCCGTCGTAGTGATCCCAAGTGCACCGTTTGATGGCGCGGTCACCGTGATGCAGGGGCCAAAGTTGCTGTAGCTGGAAAACACACCGTTACTGTTCAACGCTGCCACTGTAATCACTTCAGGCATATTCTGAAACTGAATGCGTGATGAGTCACCTACGATACTTCCTCGAAAGTTACCTGCCGCAGCAACATGTATAGTGCCCGCCATCGTGGACGCTTTGACTGCGTTGAAATGGAGCAAGTCTACCAGGTACGGGTCTGTCTCTGAATAACTGTGATTCTTGACCTTGATGGACGTATCCGCTCCACTGCTGTGATAGGCTACAGCATCTGCAAACATCTGTGCTGTCCCTGCCGTAGAATCAGGGCCGAATACTCGAAGCGACGCAATACTGGCCAGGGGAGCTGCACCAGTAATACCGACCCCGTTACCCCCGCGACCGGCAGCCACGCCTGCAACAGATTGACCGTGACTGTCACCATTCGTCAGTGTGATGGTCGGAGTGCCATTGATAAAATTGTAACTGTGTGCAGCAATAAAGTTCGGGGCAATATCTTCGTGTGTTGATTGAACACCCGAATCAACAATGCCGAGCAGTACGCCCGCTCCCGTAAGATTCCTATTCCACGCACCAACGACATTCACATGCGGACGGCCTGATACCGAGTTGTTCAAATGCCACTGTCCACCAAAGGTCGGATCGCTGTATAGCGGATCGTTCGGAGTAAACTGTTGAACATAACCCGTTCGGTAGTTCTGCATGACAGAACTGAATCGACCATCATTACTCAGGGACTTCACAATACTGCTGGCACTGGCTACATCCTGCGCACTGAAGACGTAGGCATGCGGATCGCTGGCAAATGGACGAACGAATGTAATTCCCAGTTCGGATGCCAGTTTATCCGCATTCACGCCGTTTGCTGTCCAGATTAACACTTCATTGTTCAATCTGGATGTAGCAACGGACTGCTCCTGCGCGTGTATTGAAACAGTCATCGACAGCAACGCGGCCAGCCAGACCACTTGCGTTACGATTCTCATGGCAGGTGCTCAACAAGGTGCATATCATGAATTCTTCATGATATTACTCCACGGTGGCAAGCAGATGCAAAGACATTTTTTCCAATGTCTCGCGATGGATGTGCGACACTGTCTCCTTTTCAGGCAGCAGGCTCGCTCGCTCTGCGCAAGATAAGAGTCTGAGTTTGAAGTGCCTGCTTATGCTGCTTTTCGCATCAGTCTGAAGATGGACCCGTGAGCCGTTTCAGAGGAAACGTAGATAACTATCGTCGCAGTCTTGCAGTTCACCACAACTCGCAGGTTGTCTGGTCCGGAGAAAATGACAATGGCGGAGGTTCTCCCCATGCGCAGGACTTTTCGTGCTGCTCTCCTGGCAAGCTTCTGCTGTAGAAAGACCGGCAAGTTAACAGCTGCATCGGGAGATACAGTTACCTTGAAGTTCATGAGTTGCTCGAGGAATCCGAGGCAGTGGGCATAGCTGATGGTTAATTAGCAGAAATGCACATTTCTTGGAAGACGATTTCAAGGGATGAGATGCAATCCGCGTGTTTCCTTCGTTTCCCGCAACGGAATATATCAAGCCTTCGCTTTGCTGGCGATATGATAGCCTCGCTCACCGTAAGGCTGCAGTTTCTCCATCCACAATCGCAGGAGTTCCTCCAGATCATTGCTGGAGTCATACTTGTCTGTCTCAGGATGCTTCAATTCATCGAGAACCTCAAAGACAAAAGCTGCCGATCCGTGGGTATTCCAGTCTTGTTGCAGTGTACGATTGGGGTGCCCCCCCATCTCCAGTTGGAAGCGAATACGATTGAGCATGCCCGGCAAGTTCATACTGGTGCCGATGAATATCTTACCGTTAACAGTATTCTTGACCTGAAACAGCCCCATGGGCAACTTTGCGTCCTTGTATTCTCGAACAAGTGCTTTCCGATTCATTCTCTGCCTCCCATTGCAATATGACACACATCTACAGAAATGGTTCAATCGTGATATTCTCCTTCCTACAGATGAGTTCTTCACAGACCAGTTGCTTGCTCGTCGCTTCCCTTGGGGTATCATCTTCGACTAGTTCAGAAACAGCCTGTTCAAGAGCTTGATACCATTACACGCCAATACACATGCACACTTCAGCTTCTGGAGAATGCTCTGATCCTGTCTGGAGTGGAAGACGTTACTGCCAGTACCCAATGCTGGGGTACCAGTTTCAGGCGATACACCGATAGTAATCGAAGAATGGGCTCAGGTAGATTGCAACGGCATCAACCCGCAGCACCTGTTAGTCTTACAATGTCGACACTCCCACTGGAGGTGATACATGTTCGACGAATCCGTGCTGTATCCTTCGATCCACAGATACATGGCATCACAGGAAGGACAGCAGCCACCTTCTAATGAAGTGCACCAGTCAAGCATGAAGCAACTTTCAGAGTGGCTCAAGCAACGGGTAAAACAGAAGTCAGACATCATCGTGATTTGTACCGGCAACTCACGCCGAAGCATCCTGACATCGACTCTTGGCAACATCCTGGCCGCATATCGCAATTGGGAAGGTGTGCGTTTCTTCAGCGCGGGTACTTCACCAAGTGCATTCAATCTGCGTACTATTGCAACCCTCAAGCAGATTGGCGTGGAGATTGCTGCGACAGGCAGTCAAGCTAAAGCTGGTACAATGGGAGAGAAGAACCCACATTACAAGGTGCAATGGGGTAAAGGAAAGGACTCGTTTTCCCTGGAATACTCCAAGACATTAGGTGATGTCTCACTCCCTGCAAGGGACTTCGCTGCATTGCTCGTCTGCAGCGAGGCAGATCGCGAATGCCCGGTCGTCGAAGGTGCTTCCATACGCCTTGGACTTCCGTTTGCAGACCCCAAGGAACACGACGGTAAACCAAATGAGGTCGCAGGCTACGCACAAACACGTGATTTGATCGCGCGAACCTTGCTGAGCTTGCGCAGAGACTGATGGCTAATTCGAGTCTGGAAGTTCAGCAGTATGGCTGCACGCCAACCATGATGGCAACATGACCGAGAAAGGATGACGCCAGCATTCAGGTACGCCCAAAGGCGATATTTACTGCCAGGTGTATCTCACCAGGCAGGCAGAATATAACGGTGAGAATCCAGTTTCCCACCTCTTCACTCCTTCAACTTTTCCGTAGTAGCAAATTGAACACACAGCGTGTATCACTGTTAGCAACAGCCCTCTAATCGAACCAATACATGACCACGTGGAATATCTCACTGATCTCCTGGTATCGTCAATTCAGCCGGGCAATGAAGTGGGATTTACACTCGTTGCACGTGTTGGACTCAGAGAATTCTGAGTTGCTGAAGATGGAGGTCGAAAACAAAACACTGCGTCGCTGGGCGGTTTGGCGACGCAGTGCAATGATTGTGATTCTGGTTCCGACACTTCTCTCTGCGCTGCTACACTCCATTGGCCTGGCGCTCAACGGATGGCAGAACATCAGCGTTTGGGGCCACCTGCTTGCATTCGCAAACGCCTTCGTACTTTGGTCAGTGCCATTCACCATTGGACTTGCAATTCTCAAATGGACCCACCTGGCACGTTCCCAGCGTATCCTCCGCCGTGGCTGGCTGCTTGCATTCGCATTACCCTTTCTCCTTGCACTAGTGCCCTATGAACTCAGGTTCAATCATCTGGAGAAGCATCTTCGCACTCCCACGATTGAGCGTGATATCCTTCTGGTTAACTTCTTGCACAGCCTGCGCATGACGATGCTCCTTCTACCGACAACATTGGCGATCCTCCCTGGAGTTGTGCGTGCTTGTTTGCGGATCAAGACTTTGCTGCCAGCATCAGTTCTTCCTGGCTGGATACTGGTCATGGTGCCACCGTTCTACCTGCTGTTGATGGCAATAGTACTTATTATCCTCACACAAGTGACAGAAAGTCCATGGCTGCTTATTGGCATGCTCTGTTTTTTTGGCTCGTCAATGATTTATGTTTGGCGTGCCGATGCCTTGATCAGGCCTCTTGGGGGAGATGAGGGGAAACAGATAGCACACGTACATACTTTAGTTTCGCTCACTAGCCTCATTGGCATCGCAATGATGATCTATTTCGGCCTGACTAAAGAGATTGGCGGCCTAAGGCTGTTCGGCATTGAATCGCAAACTTCTCTGCTTTGGCTCTATGAGCATCGCTCCTGGCTGGGTTTGCAGCCCGGAGAGGCACTGGCTCGCTCGAACTCCATTCTATGCATTGGTGACATTCGTTTTTCACAGATCATTGTCCAATACTGTGGGCAATCGCTTTTCATGACGGTGGTGTTTGCAGATGCATTGATGACGATGAGCCTGTCGCTGTGGAGACATGCAAAACGATTTGAAACCACTCCAGATGCGGTCGACTATGACAAGACCATGTCAAGTCTGCAGCGTATCATTTCGCACTAACATTCTGACAACGCGCGTAGCTTGCCAGGTCAATTATCCAGGTCAATTATCATGATGGCTTCTAGCCTGAAATGACGAAGTTCCCGGTTGGTGGACGAGGACATCAATACTGAGTTCCATTTTTCTGGACGTAGAGCGTTATATGCGGCAGTAATGAGAGCCTGTAATAGTTGGAGGTACAGTAATGCGAGCATTCTTAGTCAATCACCAGGTCTGGAAGATCATTCTGGGAACAAGCGTGCTCGCTTGTTTACTTGGTGTATGCGTTGACCTCGTGACAGCGAACGTGGCCGTTGACTATTTCGCCGTACACCATCCTCCCATTGTGAACTCCCGGAATCCATGGGTACTGGCTGTCATTTGGGGGATAGCAGCCTCATGGTGGGCAGGTGCTATTTCAGGATTCATTATCGCACTGGTAAATCATCGACGAACCGTACCCCTGCAGACTTCACGCTTATTCAGTTGGACTATTATTGCCTGCGCCCTGATATGGGTAATTATGATTGGCATCGTCGTGGTGATCATTTCACTGGCAGGCTCGATCCCCGAAGAAATACGTCGTCCTACATTTGAATATGATCGACGTCTGGTTGCGGTCGCCATGGCACATCAATACGAGTACGCATTTGGTGCCATAGCAACGTGCGTCATTGCCATCCTTACATGGCGTACAAAGTCCGTATGAAAGTTGAAATCGAATGAAAATGGCCTGCGAGAGATGGGAGGGTAATACTCCTGCCGTGCCGCAAATCGCGCATCTGCAGAACGTTAGTTATGCTGAAGGCCAATGGTGTGAATGACTTCGAGACACGCATGTAATTACAACTGCTTCTTTTCTTCTTCATTCAGAATAGTTACACTGCAATATCATTCTGGAGAGTCCACATGAGTGCTTTGCCCATCGTCGCTATGCAGTTGGCCCTGACTTTCACCGAACGCTGGTGGGTCTTTCTGGTACGCGGCCTGCTGGCCCTCCTGTTTGGCATTCTCTGCTTTGTTCAGCCCGGGTTGTCCCTGGCTACGCTGGTGATGATGTTTGGCATCTTTGCCCTGGCGGACGGTATCGTCGGTGTCTTTATCGCCGTCGTCGGGCGCAAGGAAATAGAAGACTGGTGGGTCTTGTTGCTGTGGGGTCTGATCGGCATCGCCTCAGGAGTGCTCACCTTCACTGCACCCGACATTACGGCACTGGTACTCCTGTTCTACATCGCCATCTGGGCCATGGTCTCAGGCGTCCTGCAGATTGCCCTGGCTGTCAGGCTGCGCAAGGAAATCGAGGGGGAACTCTTTCTGATCCTGGCGGGGGCACTCTCGATAGTGTTTGGTATCGTGCTGATTGCCCGGCCCGGGGAAGGTGCTGTGGCTGTGGCCTGGCTCATTGGCACCTTTGCCATCGTCTACGGCATCACCATGACCAGCTTATCTCTCAGGCTTCGTAGTTTTCGAAGTAGATTGAAGGAGCGACTCGGCATATAGCACAAAGAGACGGAGGAATCACGGTCTGTTCATCAATGGCGTGCAGTTCAAAGTCTCCCTCGGGTTCCAACGGAGTTTCACATCCGATGGGAGACGCTGGAAAGATGGACCCGTGGCAAATCAGACTGTCGAGCGGAAACCGCAAGCCTTCAGCATCCCGCTGACGACGTTAGTCGGTTACTACGATACCAACGGTGAATTGAATAGCTACATTTATCCGGCACTGCATGGCGCGTATGGCTTCACCTACACCGATGATCGCAACCGTACAGACGACTCAGCGCGAAGGTGATGAATAAGATTCACGTCAACATTCCCGAGGCGAGCCAGCCAAAAAGCGTAGCACTGGTCTGTCGTGGGCAGATCGTGGATAAGAAATCGATTGCAAGGGTGGCGGAAAAGCTCACCTATACAGTGAATGATAGCTTCAATCACTCCGGAGTGATTAAGGACTGACCTGTTTCTGGCGGTGCGCCCTGACATGCCAACTCGGTGTCAACACTCTAATTCACGCACAAGGGCTGTGTCAGGATAGGCATCAGGCAGGTTTGTGGATTTCTGTCAAAACAAGTGAAAATAGAAGGTAAAATCAACTGAGGCATCCGATTATGCCATCCGCAAGGCTGCGAATTTCCGCAACTCCGACTGAATTCAATTCATTGAGGATACCTTCATCAAGTACGATACTTGTTGCCTCATCATGCTACGTAGACGATCGATCCAAGACACTGCGTGGCTGGAATTGTCCCTCTTCTGAGTTGTCATCATGGGAAAAGACCGAAAGTCCTCTAAAAAGGATGCTCCTCTCGAGACAAGCCCTTCGCTTCAGGCTCATCCGACACGCGATGAACTGTACGCGATGGGAAAAGCCCTGCGTGATCAGTGTTCACGTCAGAATCATGCAGTATGGAAAGCATCGGCGGATCGGCGTGATCCCCTGGCGTTGATGGAAGAATCAAACAAGGGACGCATGCCTAAGCTCCTCCCTGTTCGGCATGGGCGTATGCTCAAATCGCCCTTCACCTTCTATCGTGGCGCGGCGCTCAACATGGCGGCAGACCTCGCTACAACGTGCACCTCGGGTATCCGGGTCCAGGCGTGTGGCGACTGTCATCTGTCGAACTTCGGGGCGTATGCTACACCCGAACGACGCATCATTTTCGACATCAATGATCTGGACGAAACGCTTCCCGCCCCCTGGGAGTGGGATGTTAAACGCCTGGCAGCCAGTTTCGTCCTCGCCTGCCGCGACAACAGTATCAGTGAAGATAATGCCCGCGATGCTGTCCTGACCTGTGTTCGGTCCTATCGCGAACACATGGCTGAGTACAGCGATATGTCTGTTCTGGATATCTGGTATGACAGCATCGATGCAGAAAAAGTAATGTCGGAAATCAAAGACGAGCAAGCAGGCAAACGGATACAGAAGAGATTGACGAAAGCCCGGGAACGCAGTGTGCTGGAACACGAGTTCCCAGAACTGGTAATGTCAGGTGGTCTTCAGCCGGTCATTCGAGATAACCCCCCGGTGATTTTTCACAATCGTGATGTCGCGCATGAGGAAATGAATATCGCATTCCAGGAGGCATTTAAGAGATACCGGGAATCGCTACAGGAAGACAGGAAAATACTGCTGGACCGGTACAAGGTCATGGATTTCGCAATCAAAGTCGTGGGAGTTGGCAGCGTCGGGACGTATTGTGGCATCATACTGCTGATGGCCAGCGAGCATGACCCCCTGTTTCTCCAGTTCAAGCATGCAAGGCCCTCAGTCCTTGAAGCATTTGCGGGTAAGAGCTTGTATGCCAACCATGGTCAACGCATCGTCCATGGACACCGAATGATGCAATCGGCGAGTGATATCTTCCTCGGTTGGACCGAAGGAGCGGAAGGTCGTCATTATTACATCCGGCAACTCAAGGACATGAAGATCAAGCCGTTGGTCGAGCTATTCACGGCAAGTGTCATGATCGAGTACGCCGATCTGTGTGGCAAGACGCTTGCCCATGCACATGCACGCTCCGGCGAGCCCGCCAAAATCGCTGGCTACCTGGGAAACAGCGACAAGTTTGACAAGGCCATCGCTGACTTCGCCACCGTGTATGCTGACCAGACAGAAAGTGATCATGCTGTCCTCATACAGGCCGTGCGCGAAGGCAAGTTGGAAGTTTTTATTGAACAAGAGCAATAGACTGCCCCGGTTTGAAGGGATGCCGACATGAACCCCATCCTGGCAAACGAAGCTGAGCTTTATTTTGAGCGTGGTGGACCATCGTATCGAATCACCCATCGCATCGTTCAGAACTGGCATCTTGGTAAGTCCATTCGTCCTCGTATTGTCGCCTTTCTCCTTATCACCTGGGTGCCTCTGCTGATCTTTGCGTTGCTGGAGGGGCGCGCACTGGGCCCACTACCGAGGGAATCGCTGCTTCTGGACTTTGGAACCTATGCTCGGTTTTTCCTGGGAGTCCCCTTACTGGTCATTGCAGAAATCATAATTGGACCGCGGCTCAGAGCTGCAGGATTACAGCTGATCCATGGAGGGTACGTCAAACCTGAAGACTTTCCAGCGTTAGAAAAGGCTATTGCTTCAGTGGTAAAGTGGCGTGAATCCGGCTGGGCAGAGTTCATTCTTCTCGGTTTGGCCCTGGTCGGTGCATGGTTTTTTACGACTGAGACCATAACAGGCGGGGCGACCGAAAGTTGGCGATCGGTGAATATGACAGGTGGCTTCCTGGCAGGGAAATCGCTTACTGGTATCTGGTATCACCTTGTTGCCGTCCCTCTCATTCAGTTCTTCTGGTACCGCTGGTTATATCGTGTATTCATCTGGAGCAAATTCCTGTGGACTGTTTCCCGGCTCAACCTCAACTTGATTCCCACCCATGCCGACCAGGCTGGGGGATTAGGCTTTCTGGGAACAGCTCATACTTCCTTTAGTATTCTCGCCTTTGCATTGAGTAGCATTCTCAGCGCGGAAGTTGCCTTTCAACTGGTCTATGAGAACGTCCAGATCGAAAGTTTCAAGATAGAGTACTTCGTCACGTTGATCATTACCCAGGTGTTCTTCCTTGGCCCTCTCCTGCTTTTTGCCCCAATCATGGCCCGCACCCGACTCGCCTGGTTGAGAGAATACAGCTTGTTGACTGCACGCTATAATCGAGCTTTTCATACCAAATGGATCGAAGGTAAATCCACATCTGACGAACAACTGCTGGGCAGTGCTGATATTCAGTCGCTAGCCGATCTGGGCAGCAGCTTTGAATACATCGGACGAATGAGGGTGGTACCGTTCGGTACTCGTGTGATCATTCAATTAGCCTTGGTAACCAGTCTGCCTTGCTTGCCACTTCTGCTGATCGTGTTTCCAGTCAACAAGATCATCAGCCTGCTCGCGGGAGCGGTGTTTTAACAGTGAACAAACACGGGAAGTGTTAGCCAGCAATGCGCAACCCAATGCGAACCAGGCAGAATTGTGATTGCTGTCCATTTGCGAAACAGTGCCTCTCCTGCTGATAGGTCCTCGCGCTTCGATAGATGCTCTGGTAAAAGACGAACGGCGAGAGTAAGCCTTCCGCCGAGCAGGGGACCGCGAACTCTCACACAATGAAACTAATATCTGCACGGCAGGTTCGTCTTCAACATCAGATGCCGCATACCTCCGTGCTTCACCAGTTTAATAAATCCTGCTCATCTCGATGAAATATTGCTAGCAGTTTCGCTACTATCGTTACACTTTGCCCAACTTGATAGACGATGAACAGAAACACGAAAGTGGATTCAACCGTCTGGATATCCTATCGCGAAAGCGACGAGGGCGCTCATGTGGAAGGCATTAACAGCCACTGCAAGTCGATTGCTGGCCTTGCTGTTGATTGTGCAAGCAACGCCAGCAATGGCACAAACCACACCAGAAGGCTGGCTCGGCGGATCGCAATCACCAGGATTCCCCTCTGCATTGAAAACGACATCCGTCATACTTCAAGATCCAGCTTCACAGACCAGTCCGCAGGCCCTGCCGGGGCAGTCGCCCACGACACTGCAGCCAAATTCCGGTACAGCTCAATCAACTGGTGCAGCTCCCAGTGCAGGCTGGACACTCTCCGAAAAGGAGTTTCAATCTGGCATAGCTGCTTTGATGCCCGGTAACTTTGCCAATACCAAATACAAATGGTATGGATTTGCCCGACTCGACGCCATCTTTGACTTCAACCCCATTCGCAGTACAGATGACTTTGTCACCTCCAGCATCCCCGTCCCACAGGGTCGTGGACAGAACGTTGCTCTTAATCCGCGTTATTCTCGTATTGGTTTTGATACGTCAACGCCTTGGACAGATATGGATTGGACCATCAATACGAAAATCGAACTCGATTTTTTCAACGGCAATTCATCGGGCAATTTTGGCAGTTACCCGATACGTCTGCGTTTTGCCTATGTCGACTTTGGACCCTTCCGGTTTGGTCAGGCAGCATCAGTCTTCATGGATTACGATGTCTTCCCTGATGTGCTTGATTATGAAGGCCCTCCAGGCATGGTGTTAATGCGACAGGCATTAGCCAGCGTGAAGTGGTCGCCCACTGATCGACTGACCTTTAAGCTGGGTGTGGAGCAACCTTACTCCGATATCATTTGGGATGACGGCAGCGGAGCAGGATTTGTTACTGCACCCGGGTCAGGAATCATTACCACAGCCGGGGCACCACGCAATATCCAGGACATTCCCGATCTGACTGGTAACGCTCATTACACCTACGATTATGGCCATGTTCAATTGGCAGGTATCGCTCGCAAGCTAACCTATCAGCCATCTGTTGGAAGTGCCGATTCAGATATCGGGTACGGTGTGAATCTCACCGGAACGTTTCATCCCTGGGCTGTGTTGGATGGTTGCATGCCAGCGGATGCCAAAGATCGCACCCCATTGCAAAAGAGTCGGTTCCTGGGACAATATGCTACGGGACGCGGGATTAATCGATACATCCAGGACGTCAATGGACTGGGACTCGATGCAGTGTTTGAACCTGTCAATGGCTTTGACAGTCTTCGCGCCGAAGGCTGGTTCCTCTGCTATGAACATTTCTGGACAGACAAATGGATCTCGAACTTCTGCTATGGTCAGTCCTGGACCGAGTTGCCTGAAGCATTGCCAGACACGACGTACAAGGGTGCTAGTTACCTGGCTGTCAACTTAATCTGGCTACCAGTAGAACGCATGGGCGTTGGTCTTGAATTCCTGATTGGTGAGCGTGAGAACAAGAACGGTGAAACGGGTACCGCTCACCGCATCCAGGCTGGTATTCAGTACAAGTTCTAATCAGTCGGAGCCTCCTCTCTCAGCAGAAAGTAATTTGCTTAAGATGGGGAGGCTTTGGATTTCTTGAACCATAACGCGAACTAAAGAGTCACGCCTCCTAACAAACTCAGACGTGGCCCATAGTGCAGGATCTTCACTTTTTGGACGGGTAAATGCCATGGGTTCCCGTTTAATTCGAGTTGTCTGGATTGCATGCCTTGCAAGCGGCTGGGCAGTTGGTTTACCAGGTCAATTATCTGCGCAGGCACCGCAGTTGACCGATCCAGTCCGGCAGCTAAACGAGCGGCTGGAAAAGCTGGAACGCGAGAATGCCGCGACTCGTGAAGAGAATGCGCGACTCCAGAGTTTTATTCGTGGTCGATTTCCTGATTTCACACAAGGACCTGCTCCCGCGAACGGTATGCCTGGAGTGACACAGGCCGGATCATCCAGTCCAGTACAGGCTCCTGCAGGCCAGTGTGTCGTTGCAGGCGGTGCGCCAACCACAATCACCTCAGATTCAGGATGCCCGCCAGAAGGTTTCATCGAAAGGCTCGGTACGCACTACGACAAAGGTTTCGTGCTCATGGAGTCCTCTGACCCCGAGCGCATCCCGTTCCGGCTCGTTTTCAACAATTTCGCCCAGGTGCGATACACCAACACGCAGCTCGATAGTCTGACTTTCGTGGATCACTTGGGTGGAGTGCGTCCGGTCGACCCCCGCAACGACATCAGCTTCAATCGCGACCTGTTCTCCTTCACCGGCTTCGTGTTCGACCCCAAATTGAAGTACAACATCATCATCTGGTCATCGGGATCACTAGCTTCCGTTGTCGGGCCTGGGGGGTTCACTTACGAATTCAGCAAGGAGTTCGCCCTCAGTGGCGGATACAACGCGTTGCCGGGATCGCGTTCACTTCTGGGCGGGTACAAGGACGTGGCGGGCATCGACCGCAGCATGGCGGACAGCTTCTTCCGGCCCGGGTTCACTCAAGGGGTCTGGGCGTCGGGCGAGCCTATTGACAACCTCTACTACAGCGTGATGATCGGGAATTCGCTGAATACCCTGAACATCGGCAACAAGAAGATCGACGCCAATCTCACCTATTCAGGCACGTTCTGGTGGGAGCCGCTGGGGAATTACGGGCCGGTTCAGGCTTACAACGATTTGGAGAAGCACCAGAGTCCCGTCATCCGAGTGGGCAGCTGCCTTACCCGTTCGCGCGAGGACCGATTCTCCGACCAAAGCATATCTGCTCCGGACAACATCCAGATCTATAACTCGGACGGTGTCCTCTTCTTCTCGACAGGCGCGCTGGCTCCCGGCGTCACGATCGATCTTGCCAACTACACGATGTGGGCCATTGACGGCGGCTTCAAGTACAAGGGTTTCTCTGTCAACGGTCAGTATTTCTTCCGTTGGCTCGACGGCTTCCGGGCTGACGGACCGTTGCCAATTAGCTCGACCTTTGACCACGGCTTCGAGGCGTCAGTCGGGCACTTCTTCTTCACCAAGACAGAGTTGTACACGCGGACATCGTTCGTGTTCGGCGAGTTCAAGGACTCGCACGAGTTCTGCGCCGGGGTCAACTGGTACCCGCTGGAGAACCGCGGTCTGCGCGTCGTTGGCGAAGTTGGTCGGGTCGAGAGCAGCCCAGTCGGGAACATCATCACGCCGTACCAGGCTGGTATGTCCGGGTGGATGTTTCTTCTGCAGGCACAGCTAACTTTCTAGAACGACCTGTGTAATACTGGACGAGGTATACATGGGTCCCGCATCATATAATAACTACAGTAGCCCAGCCACAGCAACGATTCAGCCTGCATTGGAAGAGCTTCTTCGTTTCAGTACGCTGATGCTGCGATCGGGAGGCACAGCGTTCCGTGTACGAGAGTCCCTCCGTATCCTGGCAGCGCGGTTGGGGCTGGAGGGCATTTCTGTTCAACTCAGTTTGAACACGATCGTTGCCAGTAGCTGGCGGCAGGGGGAAATACTAACCCTGGTCAGGGAAGTAGGACCTTCAGGCGTGAATGCACAGCGGCTTGCGATGCTCTCGGAACTGACACATGATGTATCCGCACCGTTATCCGACCAGGAACTGTCAACAAAGCTGACAGCAATTGAAACGCAGCCACATCAATATTCCATACTGCAGACAGGCGCCGCGGTGGGGGTAGCATGCGGAGCGTTTGCCGCACTCAATGGTGGCATGGGGTTGGAAGTACTATCAGCAGGGATCGGCGGTTGGGCGGGGCAATCCCTCCGTTCTTTGCTTCTGCGACGCCACTGGAACCAGTATGCAGTGACGGCTCTCTGTGCGGTGACTGCTTCGGGGCTTTATTGTGTTCTTGCTGTGATGTTGCTTCGGCTCGGGCTCGGGGTGCCGCGTCATACGGTCGGGTTCATTTCTTCGGTATTGTTCCTGGTCCCAGGGTTTCCGCTTATCGCAGGCTTACTTGATCTGCTGCAGCACGAAACCACGGCATCACTGACCCGCCTGGCTTATGCTTCGATGCACATGCTCACTGCTGCACTCGGATTGTCTTTTGTCATTGCCTTTGTTGGCTTTTTAACAGAACCGGCTTCACAGCGTGATTTTTCGCTTCCCGTATTGATACTCATGAGGGCGATAGCCAGTTTCGTTGCAGGCAGCGGGTTCGCCATTCTGTTCAACTGCTCCCCGCGGAATGTACTACATGTCGGGTTGCTCTCGATTGTGGGAAATGAACTCCGACTGGCCTTACGAGATATTGACTGGGGACTGCCCCTGGCAACTTTTGTCGGTGCCTTCGCGGTCGGGATCATGGCGTCGCTGGCTCGAAGCTGGATCGGTGTGCCACGCATCACGCTGACCGTGCCAGGAGTCATTATGATGATACCAGGCCTGTATGCGTTCGATGCACTGGTACTATTCAATCAGGGAGAGATTACCGCTGCCCTGCGTGCAACGGTGCTGTTCTGTTTCGGCGTGGGAGCGATGGCCATGGGATTGGCTGCTGCACGATCAATGACCCAGCCGGAATGGATTAGAGAATAGGAAATGCAAAGGCGCGTCTGTCATGACGTGAACAGACGCGCCTCCTGACAACAACTGTGACTAGCACAGTGTCAGATTCAATGCTAATCCGCCTTCGCTGGTTTCCTTGTACTTATTGCTCATGTCCTTGCCCGTTTGGGCCAAGGTAAGAATCGTAGTATCAAGATCGACACGATGTCGGGACTCGATTTCATTGGTAGCAATCATGAAGGCAATCCAGGCTTTCACGGCTCCAAAAGCACAGCGTTCGATACATGGAACCTGGACATAGCCTGCGACTGGATCGCAGGTCATGCCGAGGTGATGCTCCAGAGCTGACTCTGCGGCGTTTTCGAGCACTCTGGGTGTGCTATCCATGGCCTGGGCGATAAACGCAGCAGTCATAGCGGAAGCAACGCCAATTTCGGACTGACATCCGCCCTCGGCTCCCGACAGCGTGGCATTGTGCTTGCACAGGTAGCCAATGGCAGCCCCGGCAAGCAGTCCTTCACGCACCTTATCCATCGGCAGTTTCCGCTTGCTTTCGACCAGAGCATAGACCACTGCAGGCATTACTCCAGCTGAGCCACCGGTTGGCGCGGTAATGACCAGGTGCCCACGTGCGTTTTCTTCGGAAGCAGCCAGGGCGAAGGCAGAAACCAGGGCAATGGCCCGGTCACTTTCGTACTTGTCATCCTTAGCGCGTTCGTAAACTGTTGCGGCTTTGGAATGCAGCTTGATGGGCCCGGGAAGAACGCCTTCCTTTACCGCCAGGCCAGCCTTCACTGTCGCCAACATGGCACCAGCAATCTTGTCGAGGAACGCATTGATCTGTTCTTCGGTTTTGCCAGAGACTGCCACCTCGTTTGCCATGATAACCTGTGCAATCGAAAGCTTGTTGCTCTCAGCGTGTGCTCGAAGTTCCTTCATGCTGGAATAAGGGTACTTAGGCTGTCCCTTCTTGGGTGGGGTGTATCCCTTCCATTCGTAGAACCCGCCACCTGGAGAGTAGTACTCCAATTCGTACACAACCTTGTCGCCCGCCAGTAATTTGCAGGTCATCGTGTTGGGGTGCGGGAAATTGCCTTTCGGATTGTCATAAATGATATCTGCGAGGGAGAGGTTGAATGTCTTGTCGCCCAGTTTCAAAGGATAGGATTGCGTCGGCTTCTCTTTCATTTCATCGAGGAAGAGCGGATCAACAGTGGCAGGTTCCTTACCGATCAAACCGGCAAGTGATGCACGCTCGGTACCATGCCCCTTTCCGGTGGCGCTCAGGCTGCCAAACAGATGCACCTTCAGGCCTGTAGCCTCGGCAAGTTTATCGGCTGGCAATTTCTGGCAGCGTTGATAGAAGTCGTAGGTGATGCGCATTGGCCCAATGGTATGTGAACTCGAAGGGCCAGGGCCTACTTTGTAGAACTCTTCCAGGATGGTCATCACCGGACCTTTGGACTTTTTCACCACTTCCAGATCAGGTGAAACGACCGAGCCTTTTTTAGGCTGTGCTGCTTCTTGTGCAGCCTTGGCTGCACGTGCTTCCGGCGTCCAGCTTGCTCCGGTCAAGGCGGCTGCCGCTCCAATCACACCATTACGCATGAAAAAGGAACGGCGATCAATCCCGGATGGAACAGAGGACGCGGATTGGGCCGGAAGCGTGAAGAGCTTGTCTTCGTTCTGAGAATCTGGAGAGTTCATGGAGCACCTTTGTAATGGATGGATGTTCAAAACAGAATGCCGTTACCACAGGCCAATATAGATTAGCGCACCTCTCAGCGAAACTGTTATTTTTACCAGTCTCGAAATAGTCTCTACCCAGGCATGGTGGCACTTCAAGGAGTATTGAGGCCAGCTGCTTGAAACTGTCCTCGGACCCGGCATATCAACTCTTCTGTGGGCGGCTTAGTGTTATGCAGCGAATAGTTCATCCCCAGTTTGTCCCACTTGAACTCACCTAACTGATGAAAGGGAAGCAGATCTACTCGTTCGACATTCCCCAGGCGTACAGCGAACTGGGCCACTTCATTGATCTCTTTTTCACTATCGGTCAGCCCGGGAACTAGCACGTAGCGAAGCCACATGGGACGGCCTTTGGATGCCAGACGCTGGGCAAACTCCCGCGCTGGAGCACCATCCATCCCGGTAACCTGATGGTGAAGGTCCTTGTCCCAGGCTTTGATACACCACATCACGAGGTCAATCTTTTTCAGTTCTTCATCACTCAATCGACTGCCCATATGTCCGTTGGTATCAAGCGTGGTGTGAACGCCCATCTTTCTGGCTTCATCAAAGAAACGGACGACGAATCTATCCTGAAGGAGCGGCTCGCCTCCGCTAATCGTCAGTCCACCCTTCATGATCTTGAGGCCCGCGGTGTACTTGGACAATTCCTGCCGGGCCTGCTCCATGGTAACGGGCATGCCATTTTTCATCTTCCATGTATCGGGATTGTGACAATAGACACAGCGGAAGTGGCAACCGGTCAGCCAGACCACGACGCGCACGCCGGGGCCATCGATGCAGGAACCAGTAGTGAAGGAGTGGACGTAGCCCAAGTCTCCACTGGCTAGCGCGGCTTGCACCTCGGCCTCGGTGGCATTCTGGCTCATATCGACTCGAAGTTCATATGGGCTCTTGGCTTCCAGCGAATATCTGGTTGTCTCACTCATGTAGCCATCCCCCCATGGAAAGTACGATTGATAACGTCCATTTGCTGCTCACGGGTCAGACGCACGAAGTTGACTGCATACCCCGAGACTCGGATGGTCAGTTGCGGATATTTCTCCGGATGATCCATGGCATCAAGCAACGTATCGCGGTTCAGCACATTGACGTTCATGTGGTAGCCGGTGCTGCTGAAGAAGGCGTCCAGAATGCTGGTCAGATTGGTAATGCGATCGTTTTCGTTTTTACCAAGACCTATCGGAACGATGCTCGTAGTCAGCGAGATACCGTCGGCAGCATCACGATAGGGTATTTTGGCCACCGAGGCGGCAGAAGCATGGATGCCGTGCGAATCGCGGCCATGCATGGGGTTGGCACCTGGGGCGAACGGCTCGCCATGCCTGCGACCATCGGGAGTGTTGCCGGTATTCTTGCCATACACGACGTTAGAGGTAATGGTCAGTACCGATTGGGTATGCATGGCATGACGGTAGGTAGGATACTTCCGCAGCTTGTTCATAAATGTGGTGACAACCCAGGTAGCGAGTTGATCGACACGGTTATCGTTGTTGCCAAACTTGGGAAAGTCGCCTTCGATTTGATAATCGGTGATCAAGCCCGTTTCGTTACGGATGACTTTCACTTTGGCGTAACGCATGGCCGAGAGACTGTCTGCAATCACAGAGAGCCCGGCGATCCCGAAAGCCATGGTTCGTAGTGGTGCATAATCATGCAGGGCCATCTCGATGCGTTCGTAGGCATACTTGTCGTGCATGTAATGGATGACGTTCATGGCATTGACATACACACCAGCCAGCCAATCCATCATCTTCTCATACTTATCGATCACATCATCGAAGTTGAGATACTCGCCTTCGACAGCCGGCATCGGCGGACTGACCTGTGCACCGCTGATTTCATCTCTGCCACCATTGATGGCATAGAGCAGGCACTTGGCCAGATTGGCCCGGGCACCGAAGAATTGCATTTGCTTGCCCATGACCATTGGGGAAACACAGCAGGCGATGGCGCCATCATCGCCCCAGGAACGACGCATGATCTCGTCGCTTTCAAACTGGAGCGAACTGGTATCGATAGAAACTTTGGCTGCAAAACGACGAAAACCTTCAGGAAGCCGAGGCGAATACCAGATGGTAAGGTTCGGTTCAGGAGCGGGGCCGAGGTTGTAGAGCGTTTGCAGGTAACGGAAACTGGTCTTGGTCACCAGCGGCCGTCCATCGTCGCCCATGCCTGCAAGCGATTCCGTCACCCAGGTCGGATCGCCAGCGAAAAGCTCATCGTATTCCGGCGTACGAAGGAAGCGCACGATTCGGAGTTTGATCACAAAATCGTCAATAATCTCCTGTGCCTGCGATTCATTGATCTTGCCCGCAGCCAGGTCACGCTCGAAATAAATATCGAGGAAAGTCGAAGTACGGCCAAGCGACATGGCTGCGCCGTTCTGTTCCTTGACTGCAGCTAGATAGCCGAAATAGAGCCATTGCACAGCTTCTTTGGCACTGCTGGCAGGTCCGGAGATATCGAAGCCATACTTGGAGGCCATCTCCTGCAGTTCTTTGAGTGCCCGGATCTGCTCACTCAGTTCCTCCCTGTCTCGAATGATATCTTCCGTCGACATGGCTGCGTCGAGACTCAACTTCTCTTTCTGCTTCGCGTCGATCAATCGAGCGACACCATACAGAGCCACCCGGCGGTAATCGCCAATGATGCGACCACGACCGTAAGCATCGGGCAACCCTGTGAGAATGTGGGAACTGCGGCACTTCCGGATGTCGCTGGTGTAAGCATCGAAGACTGCCTCGTTGTGCGTTTTTCGATACTTGGTGAAGGTCTCCACTACATTTGGATCGGGAGTGTATTGATAGACCTTGAGTGCATTGAGCACCATGCGGAATCCGCCGTTGGGCATGATGGCCCGCTTGAGAGGGGCGTCGGTTTGCAGGCCGACGATGATCTCTTTTTCGCGATCAATGTAGCCGGGGCCATGGGCGGTGATGGAAGTGGGAACTTGCGAGATGTCGAGCACGCCCTTCTTGCGTTCTTCGACGAAGAGTTCGTTCAGACGTTTCCAGATGCCATTGGTCCGTTCCGTGGATCCAGCCAGAAATGTGGCATCGCCATCGTAGGGTTTGTAGTTTTGCTGGATGAAATCCCTGACATTGATCTCCTTTTGCCAGAGACCGGTTTTGAAGTCTTGCCAGGCAGCGGAGTGTTTCTCCACTGGAGTCTTCGTAGCAGTGCTCATGATGGTCCCTTGTGGAATTGATCACATTAAGCCGAGCAGTCTCCCGGTATGCCTGGCAATCGTCAGTTCTTCGTTGGTTGGAATGACCCAGGCGGAGACTTTGCTGCCAGGTTTGGAGAGGCGTGGCCCTTTGCTATCATTGGCTGCAGTATCGAGTTCAATCCCCAGCCAGGCAGAGGCTTCGCAGATGCGCTGGCGTATCTCGGCGGAGTTTTCGCCAATGCCGGCGGTAAAGACCAGGCCGTCAACGCCACCCAACGCAGCTGTTAATGCGCCGATTTCCTTGGCAGCACGATAGACAAAGTAATCGACAGCCAGTTTTGCTCGTGGGTCCTTACTCGTGAGCAAATCCCGCATGTCATTGCTGATACCGGAGATGCCGAGCAGCCCTGACTTCTTGTAGAGAATCTCCTCGACCTGCCTGGCAGTGAGGTTCAATCCCTGGAACAGGTAGAGAATAACACCAGGATCAACAGAACCCGGACGGGTGCCCATGCAGATGCCATCAAGGGCCGTGAAGCCCAGCGAACTGTCCATGCTCCTGCACGACTGGAGAGCACATAGGCTGGCACCGCTGCCGAGATGAGCAACGATAACTTTGCCGTTGGCAATCTCGGGTGCAACATTGGGCAATACCGAGGCAATGTATTCATAGGACAGACCATGGAATCCATAGCGCTGCACACCATTGCTGGTGATATCATGAGGGAGCGGGATCAGTTCCGCGACGGCAGGCTGGCCGCGATGGAACGCAGTATCGAAACAGGCTACTTGCGGCACATCAGGCATTCGTTCAAACACCGCTTCGATGGCTGCTAGGTTGTAGGGTTGATGCAGCGGGGCCAGTGGAATCAGCTTCTGCAGATCGGTGAGCACCTGCTTGCTGACGATGGTGGGCTTCGTGAATTGTGCTCCGCCGTGAACAACTCGGTGGCCGACGCCGAGTAGTTTAGCCTTGCCATACCTGCCTCGTAGCCAAGCGGCCAATGCGTCCAGGGCCAACCGACCATCTGATACTGTCGAAGGAAGCAGTTGATCAGCGACCTTGCTGTCTTGTGAATCCTTGGCAGACAAACGAGGAGCGGTGCCAATGCCTTCGATCTGTCCACGCAGGTCCAACCCCCATTGGCTATCCTTTGGACGCCGGTACACACAGAACTTTAGACTCGATGACCCGGCATTGAGTACTAACGCAAAGTCGTCCATGGCCTACTCCTTCGATCGTGTACGACGGGCATGAGCGGCCAGCATGGCAACTGCGCAGCTGGCAATGCGGGCACGAACCGAGTCAGCACGACTGGTGAGAATCACTGGCACCTTGGCGCCGAGGACGAGACCCGCGCTATCAGCATTAGCAAGGTAACTGAGCAGTTTGGCCAGGATGTTGGCTGCTTCCAGATCGGGTGCCAGCAGGATATCTGGATCTCCAGCGACTTCGGAACGAATGCCCTTCGTGCGAGCTGCTTCCGTGCTGATGGCATTATCAAAGGCCAGCGGACCATCAAGAATACCGCCCTTGATCTGTCCCCGGTCTGCCATCTTGCACAAGGCTGCAGCGTCGATGGTGGCAGGCATCTTCGAGTTCACTGTTTCTACTGCTGCCAGGATAGCCACTTTGGGTTTTGCAAGGCCAAGTGAGATCGCCAGATCAATGGCGTTCTGGCAAATATCTGCCTTATCTTCGAGGGTCGGAGCGATGTTGATGGCAGCATCGGTGACAATCAGCACCTTGTGATAGGTGGGGACGTCCATGATGAAGACATGGCTGATACGACGTCCGGTTCGCAACCCTCCTTCACGGGAGACAATCGCGGACATCAGCTCGTCTGTATGCAGACTGCCTTTCATCAGCAATTCTGCCTGCCCTTTCTTCACCAGTTCGACAGCCTTGGTGGCAGACTCATGACTGTGCGTGGCATTGACAATTTCCAGCTTTCCGAGGTTGAGCCCGGCTTCCATGGCAACCGCTTCTATCTTCGCTTGTGGACCTACGAGGATAGGTCGAATCAGCTTCATTTCAGATGCTTCGATGGCACCGGAAAGCGCAGTCGCTTCGCAGGGGTGAGCCACTGCTGTGGGCACAGGCTCCAGATTCTTGCACTTGAGCAAAAGCGCATCATATTTGCCAGTACCTAAGGTATTACTCATCTTCGTCTCCTTGCGATTTCGGCGAGAGTAACTGATAGATCATGAGCTTTGCTATGTCTTGCCGCGCCCTGTCTCCTTCAGGAATATCGTCAGGACAATAGCTAGCGCCACGCCGTAGAGCAGCGGTTCAAAGCCAGACTGGAAATGTTCCAGTGTCATCTGCGACTGACCACCCGACACCTTCTGCAGGATCCAGCCAAAGACTGGGCCGAGCAGTGCGCTCGCTGTGAAGTTGAGAAAATTCACGACACCTGTGGCGGTACCGGCGTGTTCCGGCTTGTTTGCTTCCTTGATGACGGTGTACGGAAGCATGGCTGCACCTGAGGCCAGTCCAGCAAGTAGACCAATCATGTAAGGAGGAAACACTCCGCTGGTTCCGTAGAGAATCCAGACCAGACAGAGCAACAACACCACCGCTCCGCCAATAATGACAGGCTTCCTTCGACCGATCCGGTCTGATAGCATTCCCAGGAGCGGACAGCCGATAATCCACCCCAAAGGCACCATCGAAGAACGCATGACGGCTTCCCCATATTCAAGCCCGCGCGCTTCCTGCAGAAAACGAACGCCCCAGATCATATCGAATATCGTCGTTGGAATGAAAAGAAGACCCGCAATTGCTCCACAGAGAATCGATTGCGGGTTCTTGAAGACTGAAACCAACGACAGCAGTGCGTTTTTCAGCCAGTTGCTTTGTGATGGAGGCGCTTCTTCAGGCAGCAGAAAGTAAAGTACAACACTAATGAATAAGCCCAGAAGCCCCATACCAAACCAGAAGTAATGCCAAGCCAGACCAGCCGTAATAAGGGGGCCGACAATGGCTTGTCCAGCCGATCCACCAGCCATGCCGAACATCTGGGTGATTCCAATTAATGTCGCAGCCTTTGAGGGCGAGAAACTTCGGGTAGCAATGGTGACTGCTCCTACCAGGGCAAACACGCCACCTGCCCCCTGAAGAAATCTTCCTATGCTGGCAGCCACTGGATTTCCCGTTGCGAACAATAACGCACCGACACCGACAACCGCTGCCCCTACTGGCACGACTTTACGTGGCCCTAGTCGATCCATCGCTATGCCGGCAATCAGACTGAATGGTGAGTAGCCGTAGTAAAACAGGCCAACCAACGCTGCCACCTGAAGTGCATTCAACTCAAATGCGCTGGATAATTGGGGCATCATCACAGCCGGCGCTGAACGCAGCATGTACTGGTAAAAATAGTAGACCGCCGTCAACAGCCATGCAATCACCATGGTTCGAATGGCATGACTCATTGGAACCACCTTGTTAACTTGATTCCAGGGCAGACAGCTTGGCTGCAAGCATCGACAAACCTAAACATTGGATTGGAATGCATGATGCACTTTCACATTTGGACGTTCCAAACCACTCTGAAAGTCTATCTAACTTGAGATTGCTGAAGTACTGTTAGTTTTACCAGTAACTACTCGACCATCACCCTGAGCGCAATTCAGAAACCCCGAGGACATGACGCAGGCATTCCGGTTCGATCTGCAGCTCGCTCTCTCGTATATAGTCAAGCGGCGACAAAGGCTTAGAACTTGGCGACAGGTATGGCAAGCACAATGCCGAGGCTAACTGGAGTTCTTGAGTACGCGGACGGGATGACGGAGATGCTTCTTGTCGCTCTCAGGAGAAGCCACCGAGCCCGTCTACGGGGGCGGGGCGGAATGTGGGCCAGATCAAGAAAGCTGTCCATCCATGAAACGGAGGGCACCGCATCCTCGTCATTATGTTAACATGTAGAGCTAAGCCATTGTACCGGCAGGAAGGGATTGAGCTATGATTGGAAAACGTTCCATTTTGATGGGGATTGCGCTATTCTCACTCGTGGCCGTTGGCATGCTGGTCGCCTGGTCCAACGGTCTCTATCTCGATGAGGGCGAACGGGCTGCCCAGTGGGGCAAGGTCTCCGAGGCCATCAACAAAGGCCTGCCCCAGACAGCCATCAAGGAGATTGAGCCGATCATCGCCTCCGCTCTCAAGGACAAGGCCCACCCCGAAGCCATCAAGGCCATCGCTAAGAAGATCGCCTATGAAGGGATGATCCAGGGCAACAAGCCTGAGGAACGCATTACAAGAATGCAGGCAGAGATCGCCAAGGCCCCGAAGGAGATGGTGCCGGTGATGGACGCGATCCTGGCCCAGTGGTACTGGCACTACTTCCAGCAGAACCGCTGGCGATTCATGCAGCGGACCGCGACCGCCGCCACGCCAGGCAATGACTTCACCACCTGGGATCTGCCCCGGCTGTTCAAAGAGATCGATGCCCAGTTCACCAATGCACTCAGTCACGAGAAGGAACTCGTTGCCATTCCGATTAAGCAGTACGATGCCTTGCTGGAGAAGGGCACGATACCCGATAGCTACCGCCCGACGCTGTTCGACTTCATCGCCTTTGAAGCGCTGCAGTTCTACACCTCCGGCGAGCAGGCCGCTGCCAAAGCTCAGGATGCCTTCGAGATCGAGGCCAGCAGTCCCATCTTCGGCACCGTGGAAGCGTTCCTCGCCTGGAAGTCGGCGACCACTGATACCGATTCGCCCAAGCTCAAGGCCATTCTGCTCTACCAGAAGCTGCTCAGCAAACATCAGCAGGATGACGACCGGCATGCGTTCCTGGATGCCGACCTGCATCGCCTGCGTTTCGGCTACCAGCAGGCGCTCGGGGAAGAGAAGAACACGCTCTACAAGAAGGCGTTGAAGACCTTCGCGGAAGCCCATGCGGCGAACGAACTCTCTGCCCGTGCCCGAGCTGACTGGGCCAACGTGTTGCATGCAGAGAACGACTTTGCGGGCGCGCGTGAACTGGCGATGCAGGGGCGGAACACCTTCCCCAATAGCATCGGTGGGAAGATGTGCCACAACCTCATCGAGGCCATCGAGGCGAAGCACTTCCAGGTACAAGTAGAGCGGGTGTGGGCCAAGCCGTACGCCAAAGCACAGGTCAGCTATCGGAACCTGACGCAACTGCACTTCCGGGTCTACAAGTCGAACTGGACCGAGCGTGTCGGCAACATCAACCTTCGGCCCGAGCACTTGCAGGAAGCCGAACGGCAGACGCTGATCACCCGTAAGCCTGATGCCGCCTGGTCCGCAGCACTTCCTGCCACGGAAGACTATCTCGAACGTACCGAGGAAGTGAAAGTTCCTGAGAACCTCACCCCCGGCTTCTATTTCCTGATGAGTTGCCCCAATGACGAGTTCGCCGTCAATGGTCCGCCCATCCAGGTCACTCACTTTTGGGTCAGCAACCTGGCGTTGGTCATACGTCAGGAAGGCAGTGCCCAGGCCGAGGGGTTTGTCCTCAATTCCAATACCGGCGAGCCGATTGCCGGGGCCACCATCAAGACCTGGCGGCGTGACTATCGAACACAGCGTGTCGTGGCCGGGGGGCAATTGGTGACTGATCAAAATGGCCTCTTCCGCATCAGTGAACAGTCCCAGACGCCGATCATGATCCACGCCAGCCACGGCGGCCACGAACTTGCCGCCGAGAACGATGCGTATCTCTATCCCCAAGGCAACAGCCGTGAACGGAACACCGAGCAGACAGTGCTCTTCACCGACCGGTCGCTCTATCGCCCCGGCCAGACGGTGCATTTCAAGGGTATCGCTCTCAGTGTGCATCAGGGTGAATCTCAATACCAGACCCTCGTTCGGCGGCCCATCACCGTCATCTTCTCCGACCCCAACAACAAGGAGATTGCCAAGCTGCAAGTGACCAGCAATGAAGTCGGCTCGTTCAGCGGCAGCTTCACCGCCCCACGCGATCGCCTGGCGGGGCGCATGACCCTCCGCACCGACAACCCCCACGGTCAGATTCAACTGAGCGTGGAGGAGTACAAGCGACCCAAGTTCGAAGTGACCCTGGAACCACCAGCCGAATCGCCGAAACTGCAAGGCACCGTGAAGTACACCGGCAAGGCCCTCGGCTACTCCGGGGCTGCCGTCAGCAGCGCCAAGTTCCGCTATCGCGTCTCTCGAGAAGTGCGCTACCCCAGTTGGTGGGGCTACTACTACTGGTGGCGGATGCCTCCCGGCGGACAGAGCGCCGCCCAGGAAATCGCTCATGGCACCGGTGTTACCGAAGCCGATGGCACCTTCAGCCTCACCTTCACCGCCAAGCCCGATGTCTCCGTGGCCGAGAAGGATGAGCCTATCTTCTCCTACGCTGTGTCGGTTGATGTCACTGACACCACCGGCGAGACCCGCTCCGCCAACCGCAGCGTGCAGATTGGCTACACCGCCCTGCAGGCTTCCATGAGTGTGGAGGAATGGCAGACGAAGGATATGCCGGTGAACGTCAATGTCCTCACCCAGACCATTGATGGACAGGGCCAGGCGGCGAAGGGGAAGATCAAGGTCTATCGTCTGAAGCAGCCGGAACAGGTGCTGCGGGCGAGCGCGTATGGTGGTCGCCCCAGTTCCCCCATACGTCGTGGGCGAGGCCCGGTGGTGAAGAGCGTACCGGTGAAGCCGGTGCCCGACCCTGCCGATCCACGCACGTGGGAACTGGCTGAGCAGGTGAGCACACACGATTTCACCACCGATGCCGCTGGCAAGGCGGTGCTACCCAGCACGCTGGGTGCTGGTATCTACCGGGCCTTGCTCGAAACCCAGGACCGTTTCGGCAAGCCGGTCACTGCCCTGGTGCAGTTCACCGTAGTCGATCCTGCTGCTAACAAGCTGACGCTCAAGCTGCCCCATCTGCTCACTGCTCCAAAGTGGAACGTCGAGCCGGGCAGCGAGTTCTCCGCCCTGTGGGGCACCGGCTACGAGACAGGCCGGGCCTTCATCGAACTCGAATACCGTCAGAAGATCATCCAGAGCTTCTGGACCACGACGGACAAGACGCAACACCTCATCAAGCAGGGCATTGATGAATCGATGCGCGGCGGGCTGGTTCTGCGAGTCACCTATGTTCGCGAGAACCGGGCCTACCTGGAATCACGCATTATTGATGTGCCATGGACGAACAAGAACCTGCAGGTGAAGTGGGAACGCTTCGTCAGCAAACTGGAGCCGGGGCAGAAGGAGACCTGGACCGCGGTCATTACCGGGCCTGATGCGAAGAAGGCTGTCGCGGAGATGGCAGCCACGCTCTATGATGCGTCGCTCGATGCTTACCTGCCCCACCACTGGGCACGGCACTTCAACGTCTTCTACCGCAACTACCCGCGCTGGAACAGCCGGTTCGAGAACCACGCGCTGGGCCTGTACCACATCACGGGCCAGTGGAAGCAGTCGTACACCTCTATCGATGAACGCTATCGCACCTTCCCTGCCGATATCACACAGAACATCTGGCAGTATCAGTATTTTGACAGCGCCCTTGCTGCGCCGGGAGGAATCGGTGGAGCACGTATGGGTGGAGCACCGATGAAGAGCGCTGCGAAGGAATTCGCAACGATGCGCAATGCCAGTGGTGTGGCTGATATGGCACTTGCCGAAGGCGGCGATCAAAAGGGAATTAGCAAACTCAAAGCAGGTGCCGCTGCCCGACCTGGCAATGAGCCTGCTGCCGGGCCCGACCTTTCTCAAGTCGCCCCTCGCACCAACCTTGCCGAGACCGCCTTCTTCTTCCCCCATCTGATCGCCGACGACAGTGGCACCGTGAAGCTTGAGTTCACCATGCCCCAAGCGCTCACCAAGTGGAAGTTCATGGGCTTCGTCCACGACAAGGACCTGCGGGCCGGGTATCTCGAAGACAGCGTCGTCACCGCCAAGGACCTGATGGTGCAGCCCAACCCGCCGCGCTTCCTGCGTGAAGGGGACCAGATCGAGTTCACCGTCAAGGTCAGCAACCAGTCTGCCAGCAAACAGAGTGGCAAGGTCCGCCTCAACCTGACCGATGCCCGCACTGGCAAGCCTCTCGATGCCGAGTTGGGCAACAGCGTGCTCGACAATGCCTTCGATATCCCCGCCAAGGAATCGCGAAGCTACTCTTGGAAACTGAAGGTGCCCGATGGCGTGGGCCCCATCACCTACAAGGCTGTCGGTGGCACCGAGCGGCTGTCCGATGGTGAGGAAGGCATGTTGCCAGTGCTTTCCAAGCGCATCCTCGTCACCGAATCGCTACCGCTGCCCATCCGCGACAAATCGACGAAGAGCTTCAGTTTCACCAAGCTGATCGACTCGGCCAAGTCGGACACGATCCAGCATCAGACGCTGACGGTGCAGATGGTCTCGAATCCGTCGTGGTATGCGGTGATGGCGTTGCCTTACCTCATGGAGTACCCGCACGAATGTTCCGAGCAGACGTTCAACCGCCTGTATGCCAACACGCTCGCCCGGCACATCGCCCTCAGCGACCCGAAGATTCGCAAGATCTTCGATCAGTGGAAAAATACGCCTGCCCTCGACAGCCCGCTCGAAAAGAACCAGGACCTCAAGGCTGCCATGCTGGAGGAGACCCCCTGGCTGCGGCAGGCGGTGAAGGAAAGCGAATCGCGCCGCAACGTCGGCATCCTCTTCGACGACAACCGTCTGAAGGATGAGATGGACCGGGCGATGCGCAAGCTGCTCGATCTGCAGAATGCTGACGGGGCGTGGAGTTGGTTCCCCGGTGGCCCGAGCAACGAGTACATCACCCTCTACATCACCACCGGGTTTGGCCGCCTGCGACACCTGGGTGTCAAACTCGACATGGCCCCGGCCATCCGTTCGCTCGACCGTCTCGATGCCTGGATGGACCGAATCTATCGCGAGATCCTGAGGCACCCGGGCAAGGAGAAGAACCACCTCTCCACCACCGTGGCCCTTTACCTCTATGGCCGCAGCTTCTTCCTCGAAGACAAGGCCGTCGCTCCACAGTATCAGGAAGCCCTCAACTACTGGCTCGGGCAGGCGAAGCAGTACTGGCTGCAACTGGGCCATCGTCAATCGCAAGGCCACCTGGCCCTTGCCCTCAAACGCTGGGGGAACAAACCGACTGCGCAAGACATCATGCGTTCCATCAAGGAACGCAGCGTGACCAGCGACGAACTGGGACGCTTCTGGCGTGACACCGAGTATTCCTTCTGGTGGTATCACGCCCCCATCGAAACACAGGCCGTCATGATCGAAGCCTTTGATGAAGTGATGAACGACCAGGCCGCCGTGGAAGACTGCAAGGTATGGCTGCTGAAGCAGAAGCAGACGCAGAACTGGAAGACGACCAAGTCCACCGCCGATGCCGTCTACAGTCTGCTGCTGCGGGGCGACAACCTGCTGAAGTCGGATGCACTGGTGGAACTGTCCCTCGCCGGCACCGCCATCAAGCCCGAGAAGGTGGAAGCGGGCACAGGGTTCTACGAGCAGAAGTTCGTCCGCGGCGAGATCAAGCCCGACTTCGGCAAGATCGAACTGAAGAAGACCGATCCGGGCGTCGCCTGGGGCAGCATCCACTGGCAATACCTGGAAGACATCAGCAAGGTCACGCCACATGAAGCTACGCCGCTGAAGCTGCAGAAGCAACTCTTCAAACGAACCTACACAACCAAGGGCCCGGTGCTCGAAGCCCTCGCCAGCCCGGCAGCGGTGGGCGATGAAGTGGTCGTCCGTATCGTACTGCGAACCGACCGCGACATGGAGTATGTCCACCTCAAGGATCACCGAGGTAGCGGCACCGAGCCGGTGAACGTGCTGTCGCGTTACAAGTACCAGGATGGCCTGGGGTATTACGAAAGCACGAAGGACACCGCCAGCCACTTCTTCATCGACTATCTGCCTAAGGGCACCTACGTCTTTGAGTACGCCGTGCGGATTCAACTGAAGGGCAGCTACACCACCGGCCTGGCCCACATCGAATGCATGTACGCTCCCGAGTTCAACAGCCACTCGGAGAGCATCCAGTTGGAAGTGAAATGATCGCGGTAGATCAAGGATTGAAAGGCGGCATGATAGCGAAGGACAGAAACGTCAACTTTGTAATGCAGAACAGGAAGCAGCGGCGTATCAGCATCGAGACGCCCTCCCCTGCCCTACCAGCGGACCGCGTCCCGCGCATCACCAAGACGCAGAGTGGTCTGAACCCATCATGCGCATGGACTTGCAGGAGATCTGCCTGGAAATGGATTGGGGGAGGTAGTGGGAGGTGGGAACAGCTCTCTCAAGGTCCAGTCATGGTGCTCTTGATGGAATAATGCTGAAGTTGGTTGTTCTTGCATTCAAGAGTGATTGTCCAGTCTCGGTGTACCCAGAAATCAGACTGCTCTCTTCGAGTCAGGTAGAGCCTTGTTGACTCAGGACCTAGCTGTTCTTGTCGAGCTACGCTGAAATCCTCTTTCGCCAGGAACACACAAACTTCACTCACTGACATGCCAGGCTTGAGATGCTGCTCAAGAACTACGCCCATCTGCGATTCGGACACGTTCTGCGTGATGTGCCCTGGCATCGGGGTTAGCACATGGCATCCAGCCATTACACCTGACAGAAGTAACCAGTAGGCACGCATGTCCGCTGCTATAGCGTCATGATTCCAACTGAGCAATAGAGGCTGATCAGCAGCAGCCGATTCTCCTGGAGATGAATTGCTGACGTAACGACGAGGCTGAAAGAATTACGCAAGTAATCATTTCTTGGCTGGTGCAGATTTCGAAAGCTTCTCCTTCTCCGCCTGCCATTTCTTCACTTCGTCGGGCTTATTGGTTTCGGTGTAATTCTGGATGAGGCGGTCGAGTGCTTCAGCATTCCGTGTCTGCAGTAAGAGCCGGGTGACGTCAGCCTTCGGGTGTTGTTGCTTCATGCCTTCATAACTCTTGAGCAGAAGAGGCTCGGCTTCAACGTATTTCTTTTGCCTCATGTTCATCTCTCCCAAAACGGACAGAATGTAATATTTATGCCATGATTCCGGAGCCTTTCTTTCCAAACGCACCAGGCCTTCACGAAGCAAGGGTTCCGCATGCTGGTACTTTCCTTGAAGAAGGAAGACACGTGCAAGGGTTACGAGAGCTGCACGATTATCAGGTGCTGGATAAATCGAATGTCCTATTTTGATTAGCTCTTCCATGATAACTATTGCTGGGTCCAGCTTCCTGGCATCGTAGTAGGCTTCACCCAGTTCCAACATCACAGCTTGGGTATTGGGATGATCTTTCCCCAATATAGCCTGACAAGAACTAAGCGTTCGCTCCAATGCCGGGAGTGCCTGATCCAATTTACCCGCAGCATGCAACGCCCGGCCCAGGTCGGCTGATGCGATCAGCGTCTCCCAGTGCTGCTTACCCAGGATGCGAGTCGACTTCTGTACTGCCATCTCCAGATGCTTCAAAGCTTGGGGCACATCGTTGTTGGCCAGGCAGGCTTTGCCGAGGCGATGCAACACGACAAGTGTTCGAGGATGATCGGTACCATAGTACTTTGATCGCTCCTGATGCAATTCAGACATCAGCTGGATGGCTTCTTCATACTTGCCCGCCTGGTAAAGGACATCGAATTGCTCCACTGCCTCGTCTTTTTCCACCTTCGCTGGCTGGACAGGTGTTTGCGACAGCCCGTTAACTTGGTGCAGCACTTTCTCCGCCTGCCACTTCTTTACTTCGTCGGGCTTGTTAGTTTCGGTGTAGAGTTGGATGATGCGATCGAGGGCTTCGGGGAGTCGGAGAGTGAATCTCTCGGGGATCAATTTCTCTCGCTGTTTCATGCCTTCGTAGCCTTGGATCAATAGCGGCTCGGCTTCGGCATACTTCTTGAGTCCAAGGAGAGCGCCGCCGAGCATCGATTGTGTGTTGAATGTTTCCCAACTGTTCGGTTCTTTCTTCTCGCGGATGGCAAGCACTTCTCTGAGAAGGGGCTCGGACTTGGTGTACTCGTGGTTGTACAGCAGAGTCGAACCTAACCTCGTCAACTGAACAGCTAACTCTGAACTATCTTTAGTCAGCGATTGGCGCGCATCGGCAAGCATCTGATCGAAGAGTTGAATTGCCTCGGAAGACCTGCCTGCTTTGAAGTAAGCATCAAGCAGCTTTGGACCGAACCCACGACGAAGAAAGGGGTCCCGCAATGCCCGAAAAGCCTCTTCAAGTAATGGGATCGCCTCTGCTGCTTTTTCAGCTTCCAGGTAGTTCACACCCAGATTAGCCACATCCTTGAGAGTTTCCTGGTGAGCTCGGCCAAGATTCCTTTCTTTAAATTTAAGCAATTCTTCAAACAGGGGAATCGCTTTATCTGGTTGACGGAGCGACCAGTAGCATCCAGCCAGATTATTCATGTTCGTCAGTGTGTCAGGATGATCCGGGCCAAGCTTGTGCTTTCGTAATGGAAGTAATTCCGCTAAGAGCGGTATGGCAAGGTCGCTTCTCCCGATGTCAAGGCAGGTCAAAGCCAGGTTGTTCATGCTTTGCATGGTATCGGGATGATCGGTGCTGAACTTGGCCTTTCGCATCTTGAGTGTTTCTTCGTGGAGCGGCAGGGCCAAGTCGAACTTCCTGGCGGCTCGGTAGGCCTCCGCCAGGTTATTCATAATCCTGAGCGTCTTCGGGTGGTCAGAACTGAACTTGGACTTCGATAACTTGAGCGCATCCTGGTAGATCGGTAGTGCAACTTCGATTTTTCCTGCAGTTTTATAGCTTGCTGCAAGGTTGTTCATGCTCATAAGAGTAGAGGGATGATCGGGGCCGAGTTTGGCCTTCATCAGCCTGAAGTTCTCCTCGTGCAATGGTAAGGCCAAGTCGTATTTCTTGGCAGTATGGTAGCACTTTGCCAGATTGTTCATGCAGAGCAATGTGTCGGGATGATCGGGCCCAAACTTGGCCTTGTACAACTGGAGTGCCTCCTCATGAAGCGCCAGAGCCTGGGCAAGTTTCATGGTGTACGTGTAGGCTTCTGCCAGGTTGTTCATAGCAGCCAGCGTGCTTAAGTGATCGGAGCCGAGATTAGCCTTCATGAGTTTGAAAGACTGCTCAAGTAATGGTAAGGCCAAGTCGTATTTCTTGGCAGTCGAGTACCCCGACGCCAGATTGCCCATCACCTTGAGGGTAGCAGGGTGATCGGGGCCGAACTTGGCCTTTACCAGTTTGAACGTCTCCTCGTAAAGCGGTATAGCCAGATCAAGCCTACTGATGGAATCGTAGCATATTGCCAGATTGTTCATGCAGGCAAGAGTATCTTGGTGGTCGGGGCCAAGCTTTTCCGCATAAGTCGCTCGCGCGGTGAGGAACAGTTCAATGGCTTCTTGAGGGTAGCCGAGACTATACAGTGTCTCCCCCAAGCGGTGCCGTACATTGGCCAGCATCATCGCGTCAGAGATCGCCTTCATATCGAGTTTGCGCCCTGCTTCAATCAGCTTTTTCCCCAACACTACCTCCACAGACTCATTGATCGCCTTAACCTTGCGGATGTCGAAGCCTGCGAAGATCTCGAACACGGTTTCGTTGACCAGTTGAATTTGCTTCAGTTGTGCGGCGATCTGTGCCTTGGCTTGTTTCTCCTGCTCGGCAGCCTGTTCTGCTAACCGCTTTTGCTCCACTGCCTCGTTGCGAGCAAGACGCTCCGCCTCCGCCGCCTGCTGGGCCTGATACAACCCGATGGACGTGCCGATGACACCGGCTACCAAAGCCCCCATCACCAGGACTGCAGCAAGCACTGGCCCCTTGTTTCGACTGATAAACTTGTTGAATCGATATCTCACACTCGGTGGCCGGGCTTCCACGACTTCATCCGCCAGGTAGCGCTGGATATCCCTCGCCAGGCCATTGGCTGATTCATACCGTCGATCGCGCTGCTTCTCCAGGCACTTCATCACCACCCAGTCGAGTTCGCCGCGGAGCAATGCGGTAAGTTTGTTAGGTTCAATATGCCGCACCGCTGCCAGTGAGGGCAGCGATTCATCCGTCGACAGTTTGGTGCTGGGCTTGCTCGGCTCCTCCTCACGAATGATACGGATGACTTCGTCCAGCGCCGCCTGCTTGAGGCGCTTGCTGTCGAAGGGCCGCAGCCCGGTGAGGAGTTCGTAGAGAATCACGCCCAGCGAATAGATGTCAGCTCGCGTATCGACATCCTGATTCGAGAAGCCTGCCTGCTCTGGGCTCATATACTCCAGCGTGCCGATGACTGCTCCGAATTGCGTGGACATGCTCTCGTCGGTCAGCTTGCCACCCGTAGCCTTGGCCACGCCAAAGTCGATGACCTTGGGTACCGGTTTACCATCGATCATTGTCACCAGGATGTTGCTGGGCTTGAGATCACGATGCACAATGCCTTTCTGATGGGCATGCTGTACCGCCTGGCAAATAGGGACGAACAGTTCGAGTCGTTCCCTGATACCCAGCTTGGCTTCGTCACAGAACTTGTTGAGTGCCAATCCGTTGACGAGTTCCATGACGAAGAACGGCCGACGATCTGTGGTGAGGCCCCCATCGAGCACCTTGGCGATGTTGGGATGATCCATCAGGGCCAGGGCCTGCCGTTCCTGTTCGAACCGCTGCACGACGGATTTAGAATCCATCCCCGCCTTGATGAGCTTCAGGGCTACCCTACGCTTGACTGGTTCGCTCTGTTTTGCGACCCAGACTTCCCCCATACCCCCTTCGCCAATTTTCTGCTCGAGAGTGTAGCGGCCTGCGATGAGGTTGCCGGGAACGGGATCGGGAGAAGTGTAGCTGGCTGTAGCCTGGAAGCCCGCGGTGGCATCCAATGCGGGTGAGGGTTTCGAAAGGGGCGAAGACCTAGCGTCCGCCCGAAGCAACGCTTCCACCCGGGCCCGCAGTTCCGGGTTACCGTTGCATTCACGGTCGAGCAGCGCTGCCCGTTGCCCTTCGGGTGTACGTATTGCCAATTCGAACAGGCTTTCTTCAGACATGGCGGAGGCCTCCTGACCCACTAGCGAAAATGGAGTCCGGCTGGCGTCAGCGTATCCTACTTTTTCTCAGGAATCTTGGAGATTTTCTTCTTCTCCGCCTGTCAGGACCTGAGAATTATTCAGCCAGTTTGCGTTCATGGTGTGCTTGTTGGATTTTGTTGAGATCGGTGGCTCCAAGCTTGAGCGGAGCGATTTCGACAACGATTTTGTGGATCTTGCCGGTGAACTTGTTGTCACCCTGTTTATAGTCGTCGGAAACGGGAGTCTCAGCGTCCATGCCAACGTCGGTGCCTTCATCGGCGGAGAAAGCCATCGGCTGAGTGTGGTCGATACGGCCTTCGGCAAATTTCTCACCGTTGACAGTAATGATGCCGATACCACCCTTACCCAGGCCGCCACCTTCGTAGTTAAAGTCAAAACGAATGGTGGCCTTACCGGCAGGTACGGTTTTGCTGGAAGCAACTTTGTAGAGTTTAAGGCCGAGGAAGTTATAGGCGTAGGTAGGTTTGCCTTCTTTCAGATAAAGGCTCCATCCACCAAAGCTACCAGCTTGAGCGAGTAGGACGCCAGTGGCGCCGCTTTCCGGAATGGTGACATCAGCAGTGATGGTCCATGAGCGATTCTTGGTGCCGATAAAGACATTTTCGGTCATACCCTTCATGCCTTCGTAAAGAGTCAGCGAGTTTCTTCCCTGCATGAGATCAGGACGACCCACTAGTTCAGCATTGGTGCGCTCCAGGGTACGGTCGTCGAGAGGTAGCACATGGTTCTTAACCGCTTCCTTGAGGAACAGTTCCTGCAGTTCCTTGAGCTTGGCAGGATTGGAAGCAGCCAGGTTGTTGATGCAACTGAAGTCTTTTTCGACGTTGTAGAGTTCCCAGACATCTTCGAGTAAGGGATGACGAGGTTTCGATTCCCAGGCAGCGCGGTGAACGGTGTGGGCCAGCCAGCCATCGTGGTAAATGCCTCGGTTGCCGAAGATTTCAAAATACTGCGTCTTGTGTGTGCTGGCAGCTTGATTGTCACCGAACGTGTAGACCATGCTGACGCCGTCGATGGGACGCTGGACTACGCCATTGACGGATTTTGGTTCGGGGAGTCCACAGGCTTCGAGGATGGTGGGAGCGATATCAATCACGTGGTGCCATTGTGAACGCAGGCCGCCTTTATCAGTGATGCGCTGGGGCCAGTGAACAACCATACCGTTTCTGCAACCGCCATGGGTGCCGGCGACCTGCTTGGTCCAGGTGAAGGGGGCATCGCCCGCAACAGCCCATCCGGCCGCATAATGGCCGTAGGACTTGGCTGTGCCGAGGTCATCGATGTGCTTGAGAATGTCGTCGATCTTTTCAGGCACACCGTTGAAGTAAGTCATTTCATTGAAGAGGCCATTCATGGTGCCTTCGCCGCTGGCGCCATTATCACCGACGATGTAGAAGACCAGAGTATTTTCAAGTTGGCCGAGGTCTTCAATGGCCTTGAGCAATCGGCCCACTTCGTAATCGGCATATTCGCCGAAGCCTGCGAAGATTTCCATCTGACGGGCGAAGAGTTTTTTCTCGTTATCGCTGAGTTTGTCCCAGTCCTTGATGGCTTCGGGTTTGGGGGCAAGCTGAGTGTCCTGCGGGACGACGCCAAGTGCCTTCTGTCGAGCGAGTGTTTCTTCACGCAGTTTATCCCAACCCTGGTCAAACTTGCCTTTGTACTTGTCGCTCCATTCTTTGGGAACATGGTGTGGCGCATGAGTAGCGCCGGGGGCAAAGTAGGTGAAGAAAGGCTTGCCCGGAGTAAGTGACTTCTGGAAGTTAGTCCACTTGATGGCCTGGTTAGCGAGGTCGGTCATGAGGTGGTACTTGGGATCGTAGGGAAGTTCGATGCGGGTCATGTCTTCGTAGAGGCCGGGCGACCACTGATTAGCTTCACCTCCGATGAAGCCGTAGAACTTGTCGAACCCTGAACGTGTGGGCCAGCGGTCGGTTGGGCCACTGGGACTCACTTCCCACGCAGCAGTTTCGTGAGACTTGCCGAAAGCTGCTGTGCTGTAGCCATTGAGCCGCAACATCTCAGCCAGAGGCGCGACGTTATTTGGTCGCTGCCCGGTCTGACCGGGGAATGCGGTAGCGGTTTCAGTGATGGAGCCCATGTTATTGACATGGTGATTACGGCCAGAAAGCAATGCTGCTCTGGTAGGCGAACACAGGGCTGTGGTATGAAAGCGGTTATAGCGCAACCCGCCCTTTGCCATCTTCTCCAGGTTAGGCATGTGGATCGGGCCGCCAAAGGCACTCGATTGACCAAAGCCCATATCGTCGATCAGAACAATGAGGACATTGGGCGCACCTGGGGGAGCTGTAACCTGGAACCGAGGTGGTGCTTTGACGTTCCGGGCATCGAGTTCAGTGATGACTGGCGGAGGCGGCTCGGCGATAGGAAGGATAGTACGATCCAGGCTGGTGATTTTGTCTTGTGCCTGTAATGGTGCCGTATGAATGCGAGCTGCCAAGATGCCAAGAATGGCGCCTGCACAAACAGTGGCCAATGTCAAAAAGCTGCGATGATGCATGGGATTTCTTCGTGTAATATGTCGTGTTCGCCATATTGAGGATTTCGGTCAGCAAAGTCAAACGAAAAGAATGCATGAATACAATTGAATTGCTTGAACCGCCAACGTAGCCGAAGTTATGCAGCGAAAAGCCGATTGCTGGGACCGTAAACGCTCCCTTCGTGCCATCCAACCTCGTCAATCCATCGTCCAGGCTTAGGGCAAATCGCCCGTGGTCTTAGGCAGTCCAGACGCCGTCACCTTCTCTAAATCGGGTTGTCATGTACCGTACCCAACTGTGCGTCAGATGCCGACTAATAGTAAAACCTCTTCGGCATGACTTTGACAGCATGAACCGTGCAACTCGTTAGCAGAAGTAACCTCCCGCATTCCTTCCCCCGCCTTCCCTTAGTACCCACAGCCTCTAACAG
The DNA here is from genome assembly GCA_046350055.1 of Gemmatales bacterium. GTDB lineage: Bacteria > Planctomycetota > Planctomycetia > Gemmatales > HRBIN36 > JAEUIE01. Next base: position 5,131,966 of record JAXMBC010000001.1, read on the forward strand.
AAATCCTGCGCTGTAAGAATCACACCGATGCGGTACGCACATTGAGTTCTTGTCCCTCTCAATCTTCGATGTTGTATCGCCGATAGAGTTTCGTCACTTCGGTTTCAAAGCCTCGCCTGATCAATTCCACTCGACATTGATCCGCAGCTTTTACCTTGCTCGTTGCCAGGTATATTTCGGCTCGGATCAGGAGTGGCTGGTGATTTTCCGGTTCAGCTGCAGACCACTTTTCCAGATAGTAAAGTGCAGTATTATCGAGGCGGCGTCGCCAATACTCAAGTGCCTGCTTGCGAAACCATTGCGATTTCGAACGAAGCGTATTTTCCAGAAAGCCTGCCAATATTTGTCGTCGCTGGGACAACTCGTCAGTTGTCAACCAGCGTGGCACTTCTTGTGTCAAGGAAGTACCGGTACACGCCTCGGCATATTGTTCATACCAGATGCGATCACGATCCGATGGCCCCGGTAACGGCCAAGTACTTGCAATGCCGCTTTCATCAATGATCAGGAGCGAACGACTATCTGGGCTGAATCTAATCGTAAGAATGCGATGGTGGTTATGAATGAGTGGCCCGACTGCCAGACCAGTGTTGGCATCACGGATCCGAACGCGATGAGTACCAACTCCAATGGCCAGCCAGCGGTTATCCGGGCTGAAGATCATCTGGCGGATAATATCGCTGTGGTCCTGGTACTCGCCCAGACGAGTTCCATTCTCCAGGTTCCAAATTCCAACAACACCTTCCGTATTGCCCACAGCCAGGCGGGTCAAACTTTCATTGAGTGCCAGACCACTTTCGCTCTTTTCCAGGCTCACCTCTTGCAACTCATAGTTCTCCAATCGTGTTGGCTGACGCAGTGCCTCGCCACTCATCGAGAAGCGTGTCACTTCAGCCTGCTTCAGGTCAATCATGCAAAGCTGCTGTTGTCGCAGATCGTATCGTAGCAAGGGAGCATAGGAAGTCGGAATGAGTGGATTCACAGACTCACCGGATTCCATGTCCCAGATACGAAACCCTGGTTGCGTTCCCTCCCAGCCTTGTCGGCTGGTTGCCAGAAGATGCTTGTTATTCTCACTGAACGCATGGGCAATGATCGGCCCAGGCTGGAGAAAACTCAAAGGAATGGTTGCATCCTGCTGATGAACAACTTTATTGTCTTGAAGGTCCAGCACCATGATGCCTGCCACCAGGCCAATCGCCAGGTAGCGTTTGTCATGGCTGAATGCCATCGAGTGGACGTACTGGGGCAATCGTGGAAAGCTGCGATAGAGCCGTCCCGTGGCGGCATCGACCACTTTGATCTGAGGAACCGTTCGTGCATGATTGGAGGCCAGTGCCACCAGTTGACTGTCGCGACTCCAGGTAGGCAGAATATCCACATCATGAATTGCAGTACCGTAGTAAACACCTGTGTCCGTACGCATCAGGAAAGCCCGGGTCGATTTCTGACGTTGCTGGATCAGTATCAGACTTTTCTGGTCAGGACTCAGGGACGCGCTGCTAAAAGGCGATTCCAGTTTTGTTGCCTGATTCTTGATGACCTCAGGTGAGTGCAACATGCTTCCCACTTCATACATTCTGATGGCGTTAGAATTGAAAAGTGCCAGCATGGGTTTGGATGGATTCATCAGGCTGCTTTGCACACCGGGCAGCGATGTGATGGTCGTCATATACGGCTGTTGATCCGCCAGATCATACAAGCGAAGAGTTTTGTTTGATTCGAAGGCCAGCCCGATGACTCCATTGGGATGCTTGTTGAAGGAGCGGGAAGACCAGGGGCGATACTTACCATTCTGGAGATAGAATTGTCCACCCATTAACGATGCTGCACTGATATGAACGATATTCCGGGCAGGTGAATGGATCGAAGGATACTGTATTACAGTTTCCTTCGGCATTTCCTTTCCGGTCAGTAATGCTCTATAGCTGTAGTTGCCTTCAGCATCGCCTTCGAGAACGAGCCATGTGCCGTCAGCTGACTTGAATGGCTCCAGGACACCAAGAATGCTCCCTACGATTTCAGGGCCAGCTGGAGTGCCATCTTTGATGTGAAATGCCTGGAGGATGCCCCTGCTGCTATAGGGTGCATCCACCAACTCCGATCGGACAACAACCAGCTCCGGATCATCCAGGAACTGGATACGGCAAAACCCATACTTCCTCCCTTCCTTCATCATGGTAATGGGCTTGCCCAGGGAGCGTAACGTCTTCGTATCAAAAAGGTGGCCGATGCGGAGCCCGGGAACGGCGGGTTTGCCATCGATCAACGCCAATCGGTTCTCATCCTGAACTGAAGTAATGTTGAGCGGCTCGTTGATGGCATCGAGTTTGACTCGCTCGCTCAGTTTACCCGTGTACGTATCGCGGCGATGAAAATATCCACCCTTCCAGGTCAACAGTTCATCTCCACCGTTGATGTAACAGAGTACCCTTTCATCCTGGAGATCGTGCTGCCAGAGCACGCGTGGCACATACTGCAGCCATGCATCAATATTCAATCGAATGGCATTCTGAAACGACTTATCTTCCTCGGGCACCAGTTTCCAGGCTCGCAGCATGGAACGTATTGCCTGATCAATCTTGCCGCCTTCGGCAAGTGCCATGGCCTGGTGAAAGAGCAGTGATGCCGATTGGGCCTGAGCCAGTTTCCGCTCTTCCATTGCCTGCTTGCTGGCTGCATCGGCACGCTGTGCCTGTTTGGTGGCTTCCTCGGCATGAAAATTGGCATTAATGCCAAAGAGCAACGACACCACACTACCAACGAAAAGGGACAGTAGTGCAAACAGCACAGTGGCGGCCCAGGCCGGGTTGCGTTGCGACCAGAACCAGAGACGTTCAACTGTTGTCACCGGGCGGGCCGAGATCGGCTCACCACGCAGGTATCTCTGAAGATCGTTGCTGAGTTCCAGAGCCGTGGGATAGCGGTTGGTGGGATCTCGCATCAGACACTTGTGGCAGATTGTTGCCAGATCAGCGGGGATCGACTTATTGATCTGCGATAATGGCTTCACCTCATCCTGAATTACTTTCAGCACCGTCTGCATGGGGGTGTTGGCTACATGTGGCGGTTGGCCTGACAGCAATTCATACAGAATGGCGCCCAAGCTATAGATATCGTTGGCCGGGCCGACGATTTTGCTCCCTTTGGCCTGCTCCGGGGAGAGATAGCTGGGCGTCCCCATGACCTGACCGGTCTGGGTCAGCTGATCATCCTCTTCCATCAACTTGGCCAAACCGAAGTCGGTCAACTTGGCCGTATACTGCGAAATTGGTAATGACTTGTGCGATGGTGGAGCGGTCGTTTCAATGGTAGCATCATCCGCCACCAGGTCGATACTGGTAGAATTGCTGGCGTTCGACGAGAGCAGAATATTGCCCGGCTTCAGGTCACGATGAATGATCCCCAGACTATGGGCACATTGCAGACCGCTTGCGATTTGTTGAATCAGCGTTGCTGCTTCACGTGGTTGCAGCTTCTGCTTTTTCATGTAATGGCCTAGCGTTCCGCCATCGATCCACTCCAGCACCAGGTAAGGCAGATCCTGATGCTGGCCCACTTCGTGGATCTGCACGATGTTCGGATGCTGCAGCTTGGCGACGACTTCGCTCTCCTTGCGGAAGCGCTGGTGTTCCTGTTTGCCGCTGAACTTGCCCAGGAGCACCATCTTGATGGCAACATGCCGCTTCAGGGAGGCATCCCAGGCCTGATAAACCACTCCCATCCCACCCCTGCCAACCTCTTTAATCACCTGATACTTGCCCACAGTTTCAGGCATCACCACATTCTGAACTACTGGCCGCAGGTGTGTCGCGGAAAGGCCACTGATGACCGGCTTTTCCAGAAACTCCCCGACATTGCTCTGCATGGACAGCATGCGATCGACCTTGCGGCGAAGCGCCTTGTTGTCGCCACACACCTCATTAAGGAACGACTCACGCTCATCAGTCGTGCCCTTTTCCAGGGCTGCGAAATAGATTGTCTCCACCGATAGCTGCGTCATGGGAACACCAGACTTTCAAACGAACAATCGCTCCGACCTGACGGAAACTGAAGGTGTTGTGACACCTCTGTTATCAATGCGGAAAACCCTGGCAAAACCCCTCATCACCTCAATCATTTTCCTGGTCTATTTCGCTGAGCAGCCAGACCCGCGAGTACGACCACCACCGTTCCGCGGTTGCCACCGAGATATTCATGAGTTCCGCAGCCTCCGCAGTGGTAAGTCCTGCAAAAAACCGCAATTTCACCAGATTGGCTTTATCAGGCTCCTCGGTTTCAAACTGAACGAGAGCTTCATCCAGTGCTACCAGGGCTCGAGGCGACTCTGTGATATGATGGAAATCTTCTAGTTGTATTTTCTGCCGATCGCCGCCATGTTTGACGGCGTTCTTGCGGCGGGCGTTGTCGATCAGAATGCGACGCATCGATTCAGCAGCTGCGGCAAAGAAATGCCCCCTGCTCTTCCAGCCTGCTGTCTGATTACCACCCAATATCTTCAGATATGCTTCATGAACCAGAGCGGTTGGTTCCAGCGTCTGACTCTTCTGTTCCTTGTCCAGATGGTAAGCCGCCAGTTTGCGTAATTCGTCATAGACGAGTGGCAGTAATTGGCTAGCTGCGCTCGGGTCACCCTGGTCTATTGCAGACAGCACATGAGAAACTTGAGAATTCGACAAGCGTTCCACCATCCATTTGTGTCCATGCCGTGCTTACCGGAGCGTCAGAAGCTGCAGCAAGGGACGACCGTAATGCTCATCATTCATAGTAGCAAGAAAGATCAGAAAAAAATCTCTATACCGTGAGGGATATCAAATCTGATTTCCGCATTGACTAGTGAACCAGAACACAACCTGCACTTCTCAGTGCCATGGGAGATCAGTCATGAAAGCCCTCCAGAATCTCTTCACCACGTCTCGAAGCACCAAACAAACCGTCCCTGCCCGTAAGGTGCAAAAGCCTCGCATGGAAGTGGAATCGCTGAGCGATCGCATCATGCCGGCCATCACGTCCTCCCTCAATTTCACAACGGGCGTGCTGGCCATCAATGGTGATGCCGCCAATGATAACGTAAAAATCTTTAAGTCCTTGATGCCTGGTTCATTTACTCAGTCTGCATTCTGGGTTCAGGATCTAACCAGAAGCACAAACAACATCTCCTTCTACAACGTTGCCAATGTCCGAGAAATACAGTTCAATGGAAACGCAGGCAACGACACAGTTAACGCATCCACGGTGGATGTCCCCATGCGTCTCCTCGGCGGGGACGGCAATGACACCCTGAATGGCGGTGTTCGCAATGACTGGTTCGATGGCGGCAACGGCTACGACATCCTTCGTGGCGGCCCTGGAGACGATTACTTCCGCGGCAGTGCAGGCAATGACGATTACTTCGGCGAAGATGGGGCTGATCTGGTCTTCCGCAACGGTCAGAATCCCACCTTCAATGGCGGCAATGGCGATGATGTCGTCCTCGGCCTGAATGCCGCCATGACCAATTCCAATATCCGCTTGACTGAGCGTGATCTATCTCAATCAGGCGACATGACCGCCGCCCTTTCTGGCAACCTTGTCACCATTACCGGCCCCAGTGGTATAGGTCTGCAACTCATCGGATCCTGGCGAACCGAACGGGACAGGATTATCTCGACTGGCAATGTCATCATGAAGACAGCCATCGGAGACATGACGGTGGCCAGTGCCTCCACACCGATCACGATTGAGCTGACGCCAATGCGCTATCGGGGACTGCTCAGCGATGTTCCCGGCTATGCCAGTCACGACAGCTACGGAACGGTCAAGCAAGTCCTGTGGACAGGCCTTCCCCTCAATACCAGCACGGGGCCATTCTCCGATTTTGCCACAAGGACAGGCATCAACATGAACATCTCTACCCCTAGCCTCAAGTGGGGGCTGGCCATGGGAGATGATCTGGGAAGCTATCTCGCTCCGCTCAATCCTGCCGTGCCTTACTTCTTCGCTTCAGCGGGCACCGATTTCATGGTCAACTACGGTGGTGTGGGTTATGGTCCCAGCATCTCCGGCGGCACCAACTACCTTACTGTCATCGCTGATCTCAATGATCCCTTCATCTACGCCAAGGTGGGCAATTTCGGCATCGCTGGATCGCTCAAAGGCTACATCCCCTTCGATCCCTGGGCTGCACCTGACTATCAGCAAAATAAGATCTACGACAACCTCTATGGCACTGGCGCCGTTACCCTGGGTGGCCTTCCCATCAATCTGTCCGGCAATGCAGTGCTCGATCTCGATGCCAATAACGATGGAGTCTGGGTCGGCGTCTCCAACCAGACCTGGCAGCAGGTGATGAGCAACCCGATTTCCTCCGTTAGCGCGATCATGACTGACATCGCCTTCGGTGTGAATGGCAACGTAGAACTCGGGTATGAACTCGCAGGCTTCAACATTGGCATTCCCCTGGCCAATGCCTCCGTGATGTACAACCGAGGCGACATCTCCTTCCGTGGTGCCACGCCGGATCCCTTCAAGGATACCGTGATGTCCAGCTACATGCCCAAAGTGAATTTCGATGTCCAGGGCATGATTCGTAACTTTGGTCGGGACTGGAACCTGGAAGCTCATGCCGGTGTAGCCTCTTTCGCCGGGCTCAGTTCGCAGTCGCTGGATGTGACTTTGAATAATAACGGCGTCACAGTCGATGCCCAGGTGACAGCCCTCGCCGGCATCGGTCAGATGAAAGTCAAAGGCTGGATCAGCTCCACGGGCGACTTCGGCCTGGTCGGCAATGCCCGTTTTCAGATGGATATCGGCATCGGTGAAGTACTGGCAACTGCCAACGTCAGCTTCGTGCGGCAGAATGGTGTGATCAGCTTCAATGCTGGCATGAGTGCTCGCGTCGAGATCGGCTCGGACGACTGGAACATCTTCGGTGACCTCAACTTCCAGGTCTCCGCTCGCCTCAGCTCCACCGGCTTCCAGTTCAGCGGTTCCGGGCGGGCTGAAATCGGCGTTACCCTGGCGGGCGATGAGCACAGCTTCGATCTGGGCTTCAACATCAACAATCGCGGGTTCTCCATCGATATCCCCCTCATCGAAGATGACCTGGTAGTACGCTGGTAACAACCCAGACCAGATCAACCTCTCACAGCGAGCCAGCCGGCTCGCTGTTCTAGTTCGAGGTGAGCTCTCTTCCTATGAACTCGGGGAGGTTCTTCAGATTATTTTTCAACTCGATGAGGGGTTTGCATTCTCGATTCCGCACTGATGGTGAAGGCGATATTTCATTCTAATTCTACCGCGGAGATCCCATGAGCCTCATTCGCCGCAAGTTGTTGTTTGGATGTGCCTTAGGGATTCTTCCTCTGGGACAAGCCTGGTCCCAGGATACTACCTGGACCGGGGCAACCAACAGTAACTGGGATTTGGTTTCCAATAACTGGTCCGGAAGTTGGACTAACGGTCGAACAGCTATTTTTGCCGGTGCCAATCAGAATCCGATCACGGTCAGTAGCGTCTCCGCCTTTGGCATTTCCTTTACTACGGTGGCTTACACCCTCAATTCCGGGACCATTACCCTGGTTTCCGGTGGCAGTAGTGCTTCGGGGTTGGTTGCCGGGGAAATCCGGGTGGCCACCGGGCTAACCGCCAACATCAACTCGGTCCTCGCTGGCAGCGTCGGATTGAGGAAGAATGGTGACGGCACCCTCGTTCTCTCTGGCAACAATACCTACACCGGCGGCACCACCATTGCCGGCGGGACATTACAGGTCGGCAATGGTTCCACGACCGGCAGCCTGGGAAGCGGGACAGCCACCATCAATTCCGGCACCTCCCTACGCTACTTCAGGAACGATCAACACACTCTGACGACAAGCTTTACCGGCACCGGCACGCTGAACTTTATCGGTACGGGAATCTCAAACCAATCCTCTTACGTACTCACAGGAATCAACAACAGCAGCTTTGCTGGTGCGTTGCAAGTCGGCAGCCCGGGTGGCAATGGTGCCCGTGTCGTCGTCAATAATTCGAATCAGTTGGGCACTGCTTCCGTCGCCATCAACAATGGCAGCCAGATCTACATGCAATCCGAAACATACTCGAATAACTTCACCATCAATGGCATCGGCTGGCTGGAAGGCGCTAACAGTCTTGGCGCCCTCCGGATGGAGAACGGCTCGACGATCATCGGAAGTGTCACGCTCGCCGGGAATAGTCGCATCGGGACATCCTCCTCGGCCAGTGTCTCCGGAGTGATCAGTGGTGGCTTCAGCCTGGAGAAAACGCAGACAGGAACGCTGACGCTTTCAGGCAATAACACTTACACCGGTGGCACCAGCATCAGTGCGGGCACCCTGAGTGTGAGCAGCAATAGCAATCTGGGCGGCATCGGCGGCGGCCTCACTTTCAACGGCGGCACCCTGCAAGTCACCGGGACGACCTTTACCAGCACTCCTCGTACGATCACTTGGGGTACTAGCGGCGGTGGTTTCGACATTGCCAGCGCTGCCAACACCTTCACCGTCTCGCAAGACTTGACCAGCGGCGGCAGCCTGACCAAGCTCGGTACCGGTACCCTCGTTCTCTCCGGTGCCAACACCTACACCGGTGGCACCTTCCTCAACGCCGGCACCCTCAGCGTTGGCAGTGATGGCAACCTCGGCACTGGCACCGGCGGCCTGACATTCAACGGCGGCTCCCTGCGAGCCACCGGTACCTTTACCACCAACCGTGCCACCACGCTCAACGGCAATGGATCCTTTGAAGTCACCGGCAGCAATACCCTCACCCACAGCGCGGTGATCAGTGGAGCCGGCGGACTGACCAAGGCTGGCACCGGAACCCTCGTTCTCTCCGGGGCCAACACCTACACCGGCGGCACCACGCTGGCGGGCGCGGCGGGTTCCACCGTCGTCCTGGGCAACGCCAGTGCCCTTGGGGCCAGCACCAATAGCCTGACCATCAACGCCGGCAATACGCTGAATCTGAATGGCCAGTTTGCTGGGGGTGGTGTCAATGTCGGAACCTTGACCGGCACGGGGACGATCACCAACAACCCTGCAGGCTTGATCGGTGGCGTCTTAAACGTCGGCAACGGCAATGTCTCCAGCACCTTTGCGGGGACATTGCAGGATGGTGGCGGATCGAAGCCGCTGGCCCTGAACAAAGTGGGCAGCGGGACCTTGACCCTGACAGGGAACAATACGCATAGCGACACAATCATTTCGGGTGGTATCCTCAGCGTTGCCAACAGCAGCAATCTGGGGGCTGTTGGCAGTATTAAATTCGATGGCGGCGGAGGCACCCTGCAAATCACCGGCAGCAGTCCATTCACTTACGATGGTCAAGTCTTCTTTTATGCTCCCGGCACGGTGGAGATTGTCGATCCCAGCAACACGATCACCTTCATCGGACCATTACAGAATTCAAATAGTCTTACCAAAGCCGGCGCGGGCACCCTCGTGCTGACATTTTCCTCGAATACCTATTCCGGCGGCACCATCCTGAACGGCGGCACCCTCAGTGTGAGCAGCAATAGCAACCTGGGCGGCGGCGGCCTCACTTTCAACGGCGGCACCCTGCAAGTCACCGGGACGACCTTTAACAATAACTCTCGCTCCATCACCTGGGGTACTAGCGGCGGTGGCTTCGACATCACCAGTGCTGCCAACACCTTCACCGTCTCGCAAAACTTGACCAGCGGCGGCAGCCTGACCAAGCTCGGGACCGGTACCCTCGTTCTCTCCGGGGCCAACACTTACACCGGCGGCACCAACATCAACGCGGGCATTCTCAGCGTTGGCGGCGATGGCAACCTCGGCACTGGCACCGGCGGCCTGACATTCAATGGCGGCACCCTGCAAGCGACTGGCTCCTTTACCACCAACCGTGCCACCACGCTCAACGCCAACGGAACCTTCGAAGTCACCGGCAGCAATACCCTCACCCATAGCGCGGTGATCAGTGGAGCGGGCGGACTGACCAAGGCTGGCACCGGCACGCTCATTCTCTCTGGGGCCAACACCTACACCGGCGGCACCAAACTGGCGGGATCAGCCGGGTCTATCGTGAGGCTCGGCAATGCCAACGCACTAGGGAACAGCAACAACAGCCTGACCATCAACGCCGGCAATACGCTCGATTTGAATGGCACGACGATCGCTGTTGGAGCCTTGTCGGGTCTCGGAAACGTCACGAATACCAGCGGCACCATTGCCAGTCTCTTCACTGTTGGCAATGGCAATGCTGACAGCACGTTCTCGGGCATTATGCAGAATGGGGCACAGCCTCTCGCACTGCAGAAAGTTGGCACGGGCACCCTCATACTTTCCGGTAGCAGCACCTACACGGGTGGCACCACGATCAATGCCGGGGCGGTTCGTATTTCCGATGATGCCAACCTGGGCAGCGGTGGCGGTGGACTGACTTTCAACGGCGGCACTCTGCAATCTACTGTGACTTTTGGCACAGCTCGGCCGACACTACTCAACGCTCCCGGTGGCACTTTTGAAGTCATCGGCACCACACTGACTCATGCCGGCAACATCACTGGCGCGGGCAGCCTGACGAAGACCGGGACCGGCACACTTGTCCTGTCCGGCAACAACACTTACAGCGGCGGCACCTTCCTCAACAATGGATTCGTCCAGGTGAACAGCGATTCCCGGCTGGGAAATACCAGTGGAGCGCTCACCTTCAACGGCGGCTTTTTAGCAGCGACATCCTCCTTCAGCATGAATCGGGATGTCGCCATCAATGCTGGTGGGGGCACCATGGATGTCTCCCTGAGTAGTAGTATCCTCACGCTCAACGGTAACCTGAGCGGTACCGGCACGCTCACCAAGTCGGGATCGGGTAGCCTTATCCTGAACGGCAATACCACGGCCCACACCGGCAATGTGACGATTACAGGTGGTTCCCTGCGTTACCTGGATAACGCGGGCTTGCCGGCGAATGTGACCAATAACGGCGCACTGCTCATCAGCCGATCTGCTACCAGCCCTGCCTTTACCCATACGGGGGTCATCTCCGGCACGGGGGCACTGACGAAGGCTGGAAGTGCTGCCCTGATCCTTCAGGGGAGTAACACGTACACCGGTTCGACGACGGTCAGTGCCGGTGCCTTAATCATTAATGGCAATCAGTCGGCAGCCAATGGAGATTACACGGTCAATGCCGGCGCTACCATCGGTGGTAGTGGTATCGTTGGCAAGCTGATTAATCTCAATGGCGGCGTGATCAGCCCAGGCAATCCCGGCAGCACCGGTATCCTGACGATCAATGGCGGCCTCAACTTCAATGCCAACTCCAGCTTCCGCGTGGAGTTGCAGGGAAGTGTAGCTGGTTCCGGGTACGATCAACTGTTTCTCAACAGCACCACACAAAGTTATGTGATGGTACCTGGCACTCAGTTGATTGGCGACCGGTTGGGCAATTATCAGGCCAACTTCCTGGATTCGTTTATGATCGTCAAGGCCAGTCGAGGTGGTATCGGCACCTTCGCCGGCCTGCCTGATGGCGCATTCTTCAACTTCGACGGCCAGGGCTTCCAGATCCGTTATAACGTACCCGACTCCTTCATCGTTGACCCCACTGGAGCGATAACTGGTTTGGCAGGCATCACCTGGACCGGCGATGATGGTTTCAGCAACTACGGTACCGATAACGGTGGCAACATCGTGATTGCCGCCGTGCCCGAACCAAGTACCTGGGCGCTCATCCTTGGCACCCTGAGTATCTGCGGTTATGTGGCATATCGTCGCCGCCACCGCACTGATGCGGAAGATATTGTCATAGAGTAAATCCCGCTGTCATACACGACAGACTTGTAAAGAGTGGTGCCTGAAGTCTGCCGCGTGTAATACTCTGATTGCAGCGAGGTCCGTATGCACCGTTCTGTTTACCTGTTGAACTGGCTACTATAGATCTTGCCCCGACCAGGCGCTATGCCTGTGAAAAAAGCGTCAGCAAACATACACCGTTTCCGGCGTATGTTCTGACGCTCACAAAATTGAATGTAATGGCGAGCAACAGTCGGGAGTAGTGGCTCCCGACTGTTGTGTGGCTAGAGACTGACGAGAGATTCATTCGCCTCACGGTCGTTGATGTCACTTGCCAGCAGACAGAAGAAGAGATCAGCATCATTCCCACCAAGCAGGATGTTGCCGCCGCCATTAGTTCGTACGGTGGCACTTGTCAGCTTGGGGACATTAACGCCATTGCTGGTCGTCAGATTAGAGACGCGTTCGCTGTTGCTCGCCTCACGACCCCATTCTGCACGTATGGCACGCAGGGCTGACGCGTTGGTGTCGTAATTGGTGGTGCCGGCAATCAGAAGATCGTCACCTTCATTGCCCACCAGTGTGCTGGCGAGCCTGCCGGCGATGAGCAAATCGCGGCCACGACTGCCATTCAGAATGTTCCCACCATTGCCCACCAGAATGTCATTCCCTGAACCACCGGTTACATTGTTGATGTTGCGGATGCCCCTGGAGAACCCAGTGGCCGTGCCTACGACGAGGTTGACTTCCACATCTTCGCTTGTGCCACCCCAGCCGCCGCTGCCAGCCAGTGCTTGAACTTCCGTGGTTGTCAATGCCCGGTTGAAGATAGAAACCTCATCCATCCGACCCTGGAAGAAATCACCCGGGAACAAGGCTGGCAGTGAAGTGCCGATCAATTTTGATCCCTGCAATGGCAAGGGTGTACCAGTGTAACTCATCGTTCCGTCAACCACTCCATTCACGTAGAGTGTAATGGTCTTGGCAATATCATCACGCACAGCAGCCAGATGATACCACTGCCCATCCTCCAGCGTGGTTGAGCCTGTAGACATGGAACTCATCTCGTCAGTTGACTGAAACCAGAAGAGAGTTCGATCATCGAGGATGCCAAGGGAGCCTTGAGAATATCCACCACTTGGATCGAAATCAGCCAGCAGGTATTTGTAATGGTCCAGAGTATCCATGGAGACCCAGACGGATACCGAAAGACTGCCCTGCACATTGAATGATGGATCGGTACCCAGATCAACGTAGTCGTCCAGACCATCGAATTGAAACGCCTGGCCATTCCGACCCGTGCCGAAGGTCACACCATTCTGTGGTGTCCCTGGATTGATCCCATAGACATCCTGAAAATTGTTTTCCGCGAGGTAGCGACTGATACCGCCTGGGATCGAGCCCGGATCGACATCAGTGCCGGAATAGTCAAGCGAGTTGTTTCCCAGTCCACCATCCAGTGATTGGGCTGGCCCGGTGCCGGGTATGACGCGGAAAACATCATCTCCCAGACCACCGCGGATGGAGAGTTCTTCCAGGGAGCCGTATTGGACTGGGGCAATACCGGTTCGCCTGACGAGGCCGGTGCTTACCAGGAACGTCTGTCCTGCGCCAGTATCTTGATCATCGAACTGAATAGTATCAATCCCATCCTGGCCTTCGACCGTCACGGGGCTCCATAGTGCACTGAGTGAATTGGCGACTGGTCTGCCGTTGGCGTCAACTGCGTATCCGGTTCCCAGCGTGATGGAGTCGCCACCGGGACCGGCATTTACTTGCAGTCCATGTACCACGCCTCCAGGAGTGGAACGAATGTTGAGGTAGTCATTGCCTGTTCCAGCGTTCAGGGTGATCGATTCCATGCCGTCAAAGAGTACGTTCTGATCGAATCGAATCGGACCGATGAAGCGTGAAGCTCGCGACTTCACCGCGCCTTGGCCGTCATCGCTGCCGCTGATTTCGTAGTGCCGGTTCGTAACGGTCCCGTCATCGTGCAAGATGAGTTGGTCATCGCCGCCAGTGTCGAGAATTCTCAGTGAGGCGATGCTGGTCAGCATGTTACTGGTGTTGCCAACCTCGATCAGGTCATTACCCGACCCAGGGGTAAGCATGAGTGAGCCAGCCAGATCTTCCACCCGAACCGTGTTACCGCCGCTGCCTCCCAGGAAGAGCAGCTTTTCAGTGCCACTATACTGCAAAGTCATTTGCTCGCTGCTGATGTAAGGGGAAGTGGCAGCACCGAATTCGAACCCCATGCGGTACGCATCTGGAGTCGTTCGTCCCTGATCCTGCATGTTGATCGTATCCGAACCAGCTTGTCCATCGACCAGGAGTCGGCTCAGTCCAACAAGCTGATTCGCGGAATTGCCAATATTCACGATGTCGTTGCCCGCTCCGGCATAGAGGTTAAAGCCGAAGAAATAAGGAGCCGTCGGGTTTCCCTGAATGTTGGTGGTATCGGTAGCTTTGCCTTCCTGTAGTTGGAATGCCCAAATATTGGTAAAGAAGACAGGTGCGGCAGCTGAACGGCCATAAGAATTGGTTGTGATCGTATGAGTGTACGTATCACTCGCTTTTGATGCCCGATCGTCGATAGTCAGGTTGTCCACAATCCCCTGACCAATAACACTGACCACGCCTTGAATCTTGTTCATGCCCGTGGTCTCCGAACCCACGGTGATATTGTTCTGGCCAGTCTGTGTGTTGAGGATCAGATCGCCGCTGGTGCCATTGACACGAACGGAATCACTGCCAGTTCCCAGTGCGATGGTGGTTGTTACCCCAGGGGCATCTCCAGGCGTATCGTGAATGCGGAATGTATTGCCGCCACTGCCAGCCGAAACTTGCAGTGAATTGACATCCGTGCCAACCATGACGATGTCGCCGGAGGGTGTCAAACCGCTGAGGTTGTAGTTCTTCTTGTCCTTGTACAGGATGACTGTTCGCTGCGTGGTATCAGCAGAGGCATCCACTATCACACCGGTGTAACCCCTGACATTACTGATGGTGACCTGGCCGGTGATGGAGCGGACATCGCCAGTTTTACCGATATCAACAGCATCATTACCGTTCTGCCCGTTGATATTGAGCGAAGCAGCGGTGGTTTGTACGAAGACTCGATCACTACCGTTACCGGTATTCAGCGTTACCGGAGTATTAGGAGTGCTTTGCACCAGGAACTGATTGCCACCACTGCCACCGTTGATCTGAAACTTTGTGAATATGACGTTCGAGTTCCAAGCCACTGCACCGGGCAAGCCGGTTAACAGGTTCCTTCGCAAGGTATAGTCACGAGCGATGGAATTTCCTGCATCGTCAATTGTCAGATCAACATAGCTGGTAGAAAAGATGTTAACAGTGTTGCGTATCTGACTGGAGCCGAGTGGCCCGCCTACATTCACCACCCGTGGCCAAGCTAGCTCAACGGGATTATTGAGAGCCTGAATATTCACCGTTCCCACGCTCTCCACACGATACAGTGCATTTGCTGCCTGTGTCACAGTCAGTTTCGAAGTGTCATTGCCTGTCACCTGCAGTCTTTCAAGTGCACCATCGGGGTTGTACGCAATGACTCTATTCCCGACAGTCATCGTCGTATTTGTCAGGGTCGCGTTTTTACCATTCATGGTGATGACTACGCTATCTGTACCGGCGCCAGCATTGATGGTGACATTGGCGCTACGCTGCCCTTCAATGCGAAAAGAATCATCCCCGCCATCCCCCAGCACCGTAACGCTGAGACGCCCGGTATCGTTCACCTGAAAGATGTCGCTACCACCGCGACCATGCACCCACACTTCATTTATCCCTTGCATGGTGCGATGCATGGTGCCGGCTCCGGCGATGCTGACCACGATTTCGCTGCCGTCTCCTGACTGGCCGATGTTGATAACATCATCGCCCTGGCCACCGTAAACATGCATCCTGCCATTGATGTCGAGTACATATCCAAGTCCTGCTCCATACAGCGACTGAATGCCTGCGATGTCGTCCGAGGAGAGGTATGACGTTCCCAGTCCGTTGTAACTCCACAATCGGGGAATGGTGCCACCGCCAATGACCGCATTCATGATGTCCGCGGAACTCGGTGGAAAATTGCCATTGGCATCAACATCTCCCGTGGTATGCAGCATCCCCAGACCATGCCCCAATTCATGTACGCCGATTTCCAGAATCTGGTTGATGGGATGGCTCTCACCTGAATCAAAGTGGATATCACCATCTTCCCCATCGCCGCCTGGAAAATCAGCGACATGCCCCAACTGGTTGCCATTCGTATCGCCCGGTAGCGTCCCATCGCCATCGATAAAATGATGGCCCCAGCGTATGGTGGGATGGTTGGCTCGAGCATAACTCTCGACGGGAGGCAAGGGTCCCGAATCCGCTCGCTGGAAGAAGGCTACTGCAGCAACTGAACTCCAGACTCCCATGGCTTCTTCAGCAGCTAATTGCAGAGCCTGGTTGACGGTCATGGTGGGGCTGGGAAGAGTGACCTGCAGGCCACCGTCAAACCAGTTGCTGTAACTGTAACTGATCGTGCTGGTCCCCCATGGGTCTGTAGTACGGTAGGGAGTCAGCCGCTCTTCCAGATGTTCCAGCTGCAATTTCAGCCTGGCGTTCGATGGACGACGACGTGGGCTGTCAGTCTTCCTGGCCGAGGAGGTGAACAACTTGCTTAGGATTCGTTTCATGGCAATCTCCCGAAAGAGCGAGTATGTTGGCTACTCTCTATTCCGGAAAACGCACGCGATGGAGGACTGCGGGTTCGTGAATTCTTACTTTCGATTAACGACTTCTGTTGCTTCAGCACGGAAGGCATTCAGCTCTTTTTGATGAGTGCCAGACAGCTTCGCTTGTTGCTTCTCGTGCCAGGCAATGGCTCTCTGCAGGCAGTCCTGTGCCTTGTGCTGATCGTTCAGGCATGCATGACACATGGCCAGAAAGTACAAATCGAAGCCATCGTGCTCGCCTTGACTGTTTTGTAAGCTTTTCTCAAGAGCTATGACAGCCTGACTGTACTTGCCTTGTCGATACAGAACTACACCGTAGGTGTTCAGAAATATGGATGCCTCGGGCATCAGTTGGAGAGCTTCATCAATCAATCGACGAGCTGGCGCGGGATGTCGCGCAGAACCGGTAACCATCAGCCAGGCATAGTTGTTCAATGTCGTTGCAATCTCTTCCTTCTGACTGGCATTCAATGCCAGGCTGCGCCGCAAATCCACCAGAGCTTCGTCGATCTTCAGTAAGCTCAATCGCGAAAGCCCCCGACAATAGAGCAAATGTGCATCATCCGAACGCAAAGCCAATGCTCTGGTGAAATCCTCTTCAGCCTTCTGAAATTGCTTATTATCGTGATAAGCATGACCACGCCAGTGGATCGCCTCCTTCTGCCGTGGATGTAAGACTAACGATCTGGTGAAATCATCAATCGCTTCCACGTTCCGATCGAGCGAATAGAAAGCCTGCCCACGAAGAAAGTACCCGTCAGGGTTGATCGGCATGAGGCCCACGGCAAGTGAGTAACCGATCACCTGCTCGCGCACCTCGAGATTCTTGAGAGAGAGAGCTGCCGATCCACCGGTGCAGTGAATACCTGAAGTTGGAGAGGATTGGGAGCTTCTGCCGCAACAGGTGGATATTCAGGGGCATCCCAGTCCAGTCCCATCTCACGAAGCTGGCTGCGGATGCTCTGCAGATCCCAGACATGCAAGCCGTCTTCTGAAGCCACGATGATTCTGGAGCCATCATGGCTGAATGTCGCTCCGCTATCGACCTGATGCTCCGGACCTTCCAGTAACGCCAACTCACGGCCCGTACGTAATTCAACCAATCGCAAACAACCGTTCTTTTGGGTGAATAGCACAGTACTATTGTCTGGGGATACCGCTCTCGGTACACCTGGGCCGAGCCGAAGAGTTGGCTGCCAGTTATCTGTAGAAAAGACCTGGCCACCTCCGCTGGTAGTGATGATTGACTTGGAATCTCTAGAAAAGGTCCCTATCCCGTGGTTAGGAATTGTCCACACTCGCTTGCCCGTTATCGAGTCGAACACCTCATGTTGAATGAGAACCCATCGGCCATCTGGACTGACCGAGCAGAGTCCACAACTTTGGCCACGATTCACCCAAACGGGGCGAGAAACGTTAGGACCTTTGAACCACCCGCCAGCGTGTTCTGACATGCCAAACCCATTCCACATGCACTGGGCAATCACCTGGCCATCCGCACTGGCAGCGATGGGACAGACACCTGCATGGAATGGCATTTGTACCGGCGGACCAACAACACACCGTTCATTCCCAGCATGTTGTTCAAACCGAATCGGCCAGCGATAGCATCCACCATAGTCATTGGTCAATAGTGCACCTGTGCCATCAAACACACAGGAGCCATATCCCTTCTGGCTTTGCAAGTGGGGAATCGTCCCCACGACCCTGGATGTTTGGAGATCGACGAGAACGTAGCCACCTTCCGCTTGCGGATGTGCTACAAGTCGACCGCCGGGATGGACGGTGGGCAAGCGATCGATCACACCAGCCGCCTTGCTGGTGAGGAAACGATACTCGCGACCATCTGCTAAAGAGAATATCCCGATGCGTTCTGCATTCGGACCAAACACCGCGCCAGCAAGTCGCCGGCCGGAGGCATCGATGTTCAAACCACGCCAATTGACACTGAAGTAATAGTTCTGAGTGGTAATCAAGTGCTTACTTTGCGACACATCAAAAAGTAAACCGTTGCCGTTCCAGCCTCGTGCGGCCATGAGTTCACCAGAAGGATCAAACGAGGCGAATGGCATTCCTGCGAATTTGCCTTGCACTTCGCCAATGAAAGTGAATATGCAGTCGGATGCTGTGAAATCGTAAATCCTGATTCGCTGGGTATGTAACTGGGGTGAGGGATTATCTGCTTGAGACACGGCAATTCGCTTGCCGTTGGGTGACCAGTTGCAACCTCCCATTCCTGAGCTCCAGCCAGGTGTTATTACGCCTTTGGTAATGCCTGTATTCGAATCACGAATCTCAGCATGCTGGTGAAAGTAAGAAAAGACCAGTAATAGTGGTTCAGTCGGATGAAATCGCAAATCCACCTCGCGGGTCAATTTGCCAGGCGGAAACCGATGTATCAGTAAACCGGTGCCGGTGTCATAGGTCTCTATAGTTCCATCGAGCATGCTCACAGCCAATCGATTACCATCAGCACTCAGATCGTGATACACGACATTTGCCAGATCATTAATGCGCAGCTTGGGTAAGGTTCCCTTTGCTTCCCATAACCAGAAGCGATGTGATTGATCAATTGTTTTCACGGTAACGAAACCGCCAGGTTCTAAAGAGCATTGGACCGGCTCGCCCACGCTGGGGATGGTGCTGACAAGTGATTGATCTTGAACGCGATGAATCCGGATCGAGCCTTGTGCATCACTGTATGCATAGCGCTCGAATTCCCGGTCCATCACCGGAGAACTGCTGCCTGGAGGCATGGCCTGCCACGACTGGCAGATATGCAGGTCAGGCAACGCCAGGGCTGCGATGGCCTCATTCCTCAGAGCATTAAACCATTCGGCAGGCTGCGCCAGCTCGTGACCAATGGCCACCGCCTTGCGCAGAGCTGCCAGAGCCTCAAAGCGTTGCCCTGATTGTCTGCTGTTGCGTATGCCGTGCGCTCTGCCAATCTGAGCCTCCGCTTCCCGCAATCGGCCCTGGCGTTGTGCATCACGAAGAACCTGATTTTGCTCGCGGAAGTTCGCGGCCGCCAGCAGCGAACCGATCGCTACCAGAATCAGCATGCTCACCAGTGTCGTCAACATGGCAGCAACTGTCGGATTCCGTTTTGACCAGCGCCAAAGCTGCTCTGGTAGCGTTGCCCGGCGAGCCTTGATGGGGCGATCCGCCAGAAAGCGTCGTAGATCATCTGCTAATGCATCGGCATCGGGATATCGATCCCGTACTTCACGGGAGGTACATTTGCTGATGATCGTTTCTAAATCGCGTGGTACATGGCGGTTTATTCTGGACAGTGGAGCCAGCGACTGCTGCAACACCTGTTCCACCAGTTTGGCGCGATGGCTGGCATCAAAGGCCGGTTTCAGGGCGACCATCTCATAGAGTGTGATGCCCAGCGAATACAGATCGCTCTGCGGCAGCGATTGTCCTTCAAACCGCTCTGGTGCCATGAACCGGATCGTTCCCACGATGTCGCCGGTTTGTGTGAGATTGTTATTCCCCAGTTCCGATTCTTTCGCCAGGCCGAAATCGGTAACCCAGACCGTCCCTTGCTCATCAATCAGCAAATTCGAGGACTTGATATCGCGATGAAGCACTCCCTGCTTGTGAGCATGTGCCAAAGCCTCCGCTACTTGCAACCCGACACGAGCGACGCTGCGATAATATTCGGCATTGGTATGAGTGACCTTCGAAAGTCCACTCATCGAATTGACGCTGGTCCGTGCATCCTGCTGCGTCGAGAGAGGTTCTGTCACCTCCTCATGACCGAGGAGCCTTCCGGTAGCCAAACTCATCGCCACGCCAGCCTTCTTCGGATGATTGTTGGAGCGTTCGTGCGATATGCTTGCTTGACGCAAGCGGCGAACCTCATCGAGAATAGTGTCCAGCCCTTCACCGCGAATGAACTGCATGGCGTAGTAGTGCACACCGTCGGATTCGCCCACCCCGAATACTGGCACAATATTCGTATGATGTAACCGGGCCGCAGCCTTGGCCTCGCGCCGAAAACGCTCTAAATGCGTGGGATTGAGCATCCCCTGCGCTGGCAGCACCTTCAGAGCCACATGACGGCCCAGCGAGATCTGCTCTGCCTCGTAGACCACTCCCATGCCCCCACGTCCCACCTCGCGGAGCAAGCGAAAGTCGCCCAGCCTCTCAGGTGTTTTTCCTTTTCCACCATTTGTCAGGGAGTGCGAATCAATGGTTGATTCGCCAGGCTTGAGCTGCTCCATGACCACCAGAGCTGGAAATAGATCGCGAATCTCCTCTGCACGTTCTGGACAGCGATGGACATACTCAGAAAGTGAAGGATATTCGCCCCGCCTGTGACGGGCGACGAATTCCTCCGCCAGTTGTTCGACAATATCACGTTCTGAGAGTGAACTGGACATGGCACACCTCATGAGCAGTTTGCCTTGTCATCGGAGAAGAAGCCTGGCATGGCACTGAGAATTTGTTTCAATCGCGAGAGGGCGCGGATATAGCGTTTACTTGCCGCCGACTTCTCGAGGCCAAGGACACGTGCCGTTTCATTGTTATCCAGTTCCTCGAAGTGGCGCAAAATCAGCACTTCTCGGTCGATGAGGTCCATCGTGTTAAGTGCATCCTGGAGACGAATCTGCAACTCCGCCCGAATGGCTGCTTGAGTGGGCGAAGTGAATCTACCCAGGAGTTGATTAGCCAGGGAGATGGAGGATGCAGCAGGAAACGCCCCGTGATACAGCGATACTTCCAGCCCGGCATCGCGTATCTGGGCACCGAGGTGCTGACGATGCAGATCAATAAGCCGCTGGCCAGTCAACGTCCGTAGCCACAAGAACACCGGCACCTGGGGATTGGCCGCGTATTCAGGCAGTCGTCGATCATAATCCAGGAAGGCTTCCTGCAGCACATCCGAAGCATCGATACGAGCTGCCACTCGTCGATCCATACGCAGCTGCACCATGACTCGCAGTCGCTGCCTGTGGCGAGCGAATAGCTCACTACGGGCATGACCATCGCCCTTTATTGCAAGACACAGCAATTCATCGTCGCTTTGCATCAAGCCCCCTCAAGTATAATACCGTGAACGGAAGAGGTTTGAGGACAGGGATTTTGCACGATTCTGGCTTTAGTTTCATATCGCCCGTTTGTGGGCCTATCAAGTAACTTTGTATTGGCGACTTGAGAGCCGAACGTATGCTCTCCACCCCGGAAGGCCGTTATCTTGTGGTCGGTGCATTGAACAAGATTATGGTCTTCCGTTTACCCGTGGAACAAGCGGTTAGTGATTGGAAGAAGCAGCGATGAATTCTAAACACAATTTCTACTATCCAGCCTTCCTTACTCACAAGGCGCGAGTGCTGAAGTGCGCGTCAGTAGATCGACTGAGAAGCGAGGAAGGTCGAGTCTACGGGAAAACCATTTGAGACTGGCATTTATAGATCAATCACTTTGAACGAGTCTGATAGTATCTGCACGATGAGATCACCCAGGAACCACACCAGCCCTGACCTTGATTCGCTCCTGAAACTCGTTGACCGCTGGCTACTCCAGAATCACTTCTGTCCGATTGAACCCATCCACTACGACGTCGTGTAACGCAAACTCAGTTCACGTTCGACTGGGCGAGGAGCTGGCTAATTTAGAGTTGCTGGGTGGGCATACGGATCGCATGCTCCACACATCGGCCTCTAGGATTAGTTATAAGTCATTTTTAAAATCGAAAGAGTCAATAAGAGGGAATCGCTTCAGTGGGAAAAGTTGATCAGCAATTGGCAACGCCCTGGTATCTGCCAGCAGGCTCTCCACAAAGCTTCGTGGAACGCCATAGACTCTTTCGTTCACAGTTTGATATTGCTGGATAAATGCTTTATCCAGTTCATTGCGGTCACGCCAGACCTGACCATATTTGCGAGACTCCAGTGAAATGGTCTGCCCGACAGTGCCCGGCACCAGCCAGCTACTGCTTGTCGTTGCCAGGAGACCGCCGATCAGTTGCAGTTCATGGCTCAGTATTGGGGCCTGCATTTCCTCACCAGGGACAAGTTGAATGGTGGGTAACTCTTCACCAGTCGGAGGATCGAACACGCCGTCGGCAACAACATCTCCATTGGCTCCCTGTGTCAGTAGTTTCACAGTAAGGAAACTATTGACCGGTATGCCCGTGAACTTGCCGAGGCTCTCGGCATAAGTGTTACCGAACAGAAGGCTGTCATTGGGCTGCAGCTGCTGATTCACGACAACGGTCGTAAGTAATGTATTGTTACGGAACACCTGGTATGTGGCGTTCGTTGCGTTGGTTGAGCGTGGCACCCAGGTGACAAACAATTCCGGGTTGGAAGATGTGGCACGGATGAGCCACGTGGCATCATTCAATGGCGATTGGTGAACACCGTACTGGTGAACGGTGTAGTCGTTCTTCCAGCCCGCCCCCGTAACGTTAGTCCATCCGGTTAATTGCGGAAATAGTACGATGAATAAACCGTCAGAGGTTAATGTCAAGGGTATCCCATCGTCCACTTTAGAGGTGATCGTTGGCACGCGCAACGGTGTGGCAGACATGTAGTACTCACCTACCGTACCGCCTTCGCCGAAGATGCGAACCTGGTATGTTGCACCAGGAGTCAGACCAGTGACCAGGATCTTTTCGTTTCGTCCGTCGGCCAGTGGGGTCCCGCTGGCGATGAGGGTTGTCCCCGAAGCGTTATACAATTCGATACGGGGGTTCAGCAGATTGCGGAACTCACCTGGACCGTCAGCAGGCGTCCGGGTTTCGACTTGCAGTGCAGTCTGATCGCCGGCGAGCGCAATGGAATACCAATCGGACGGACCGGCAGTTGAGCTGGGAGTAATCACCAATCGCCTGGTCATGCCATTTCTCGTATAGGCATACAAGTGCTGGGTAGCCGAGCCACCGAGAGTGGTGAGAGCCCCGCCCATGGCCAGCTGCCCACCCTGTGCCGCACTCACCGCAGCAATCCCTGCCGCATTCAGATTGATGACAATGAACGTACCGTTACTGGCAGCGGTGACCGTCACCGATCCGTAACTCACGCCGGTGCCCAGATCGTCGTAAATCCCGGTGAGGCCGGAGCCGCCTGCACGCAGCGTGGAAACAGGTGTTGTTACGTCGTAAAGAGCGTAGGTTTCGCTGGCATCAGGACTTATGTAGCCGTTGCCATCATTAACGGTGCTGGACGGATTATAGAGTTCAAGCCGGGCGGCTGTGATGGGGCCAGTTGCTACAGGCACATCGAAGACAAACCAGTCGCGATACTGTAATGTACTTGATGCCTGACCTACGATGTAGTTCTCGTTGATGGGATCATGGAAGCCGGTTGAATTGTACCAGCCCGAATCGGTTGCATCGCCGTTATTATTTGGTTCAAGATACCCCAAAGCCCCTTTCGCTCCTGCAAGTTGTTGAGCTGTCGAAGCCGAGTTGTTCGGTTCCAGGCCAAACAATACATCTTTGGTCACCACCAGATTGTAGGTAACCTTCGGTGTCCCCGTGACTTTTAGATAGTAGGTGCCATCTGCTGCAACCGTCACTCCACTTAATGCCCCGGATAGATTCGACGCGCTACTAATGCTGGTTCCCAGAACCGTGGTACCATTCGGCGCGAGCAGTTCAACAATGAACGGCTGCGTCCCGCCGTTGAAGGGAGCAATGGCCGCCCCAATCCGTTCCCCCGCCTTGGCGCTCACAGAATAGTAGTCTCTCGGGTTGTTTTGATAAATGCGTATATCATCGAGGTACCAGCCTTCATGAGTGCCTGTTACGGGGGTGACTGATTGTAAGATAAAACGCAGTTGGACACTCTGACCCATGTAAGCCGACAGGTCGATGGGATCGACTGCTTTCCATCCATCCGGAGTTTGACTGTACTGATAGGGATAGCTATTCAACGTGATCCAGCTAGCACCGCCATTGGTAGTAATCTGAGGGGCTGTATAATCCACGTAGCCCCCTCTGGTGTCAAGGAAGTACTTGAAGTCCAGATTCAATCCACCAGGCATCGTGGGCAATGCAATGACTGGCGAGACGATGACACCGCAATTTGGTAATGAGCCTGAGTTATAGTTACTCGTGTCTTCATTGCCGTACCAGAAACTATGTGAGGAAGAATGGTTGGGGTCGCTGCCACGGCGATCGGTCCGATGCCAGAACCCATCGGCGAATCCACTCTGTTGCAGTAACGAATTATCGATGGTAAAGCCATTGTTCCCGGATTCAAAATCGGCCAGATATACCGTGGTTCCCGGGTTCACGTCTACGGCGCCAGATAGATTCCCGATCACCGCGCCCCGGGAGGTTTTCGACAGGTCGGTTGAGAGTGTCAGGAACGAAGAGTCCAGGGATTGTGCTGTCGTGGGTGAGTTGTTCGCCGGTCCGCTCTGGTACGACTCGTCTTCCAGAGTAGTATTCAATGAAAAGAACACACCGTACGTGCCAGTCGTGCCTTCCGCTCCGGAAACGCGGACCGTGTACACTCCGCCAGTCGCGACTGGTGCCGATTGCAGAATAGTTCGCTTTCCAGCCGCCGAAGCAACTGATGAACCGACCAGCACATTCGCCGGATTGTACACATCGACTCGTGCGCGCAGGCTCGTAGCTGACTGGAATAACAATACGTTCAGAGTCTGGCCCGCGTCCAGGCTGATTGTGAAGTCGTCGGTGTCCGCCCCGCTTGGTAAGTTCGAGTTGATCATTCCATAGGCGTTTGTGCCCGTGGCCATTAGCGAGCCGAGCGGTTGCGAACTGAAAAGCGGCACGGGGTAAGGCCGTGTCGTGATATCTGTTGTGTAATCCGCCTGGAAGTAGTCGAGGTTGGGGTTACCGTAAATATCAGAGATGTAACCTGGGTTGAGTATCAGAGACAACGTCCCTTCGCTCATTGACGGATTGCTAACAGGGTAGAATGTAAGGTCGAAGGCAGTATTACCCAGAACCGGAACTGCAGAGTCCGGCACGTAGCCATAGCCGTTCGCCTGATCGTAAAGCCACAAACCAAACGAATTCGGGTCGAAGCTGTCTGGATCAATTGCTTCATTGAAATACATGCGGAACGTATACGGCCCACCGAGGGCGATTACGCTGCCCGGTGCTGGTGTAACATCAATAACAGCGAGTTGCACGCTGTCATATTTGAAAGTGGACTGATAACCACCAGTTAATGTAACATCCGTATCGATGCGTCTCACCGAACCGGGAGCAATCTGCATCGTCTCGAGGCCTTCGGTAGTAATCGGCTCTGTTGTAAACGTAAACGTGGCTGTCAACCCATCAGAAGATAGTGTCACACCAGTAGCCGGAACTCCGTTCACTGAGAAGTCGCTAGCCTGCAGATCAGCTGGATCAACTGATAGTTGAACTGCAGAGTTGAACGTAACGGTGTATTCGCTCGGTGTGGTCCCGGTGACAGTCTCCCCTTCGCTCGGCGTTGTTGCCAACACGAACAAGCCATCTGGATGGAGTTGCTGCAGTGCGCCAAACAGGTTCAGCCGACCACCGGATGCAACCGGGGTATACCCAGTGACTGGGTCAAGATCGGGCAAATAATCAACGCCATTGAGGATGGCAGTACGGATATCGCCCAGGCTGGCTGACGAGTTGGATGCCCATAGTAAAGCAGCACTTCCTGTGACGTGCGGAGCAGCCATAGACGTACCGCCAAACCATTCGTACGCAAACACGTAGTCACCATACCACCACTTCGGCACCGTGCTTATTACGGAGTCACCAGGTGCCATGAGATCGACTGATATCGCCCCGTAATTCGTGAAGTATGATGGGTAGTCGTACGCATCCGTCGACCCCACTGAAAGAATATTGTCATAGGTCAAGGAAGCTGGAAATGAAAAGTCGGGGAAAGCATCGTTGTCATTGAAATCGTTGCCTGCGGCAGCGACCACCAGATGGTCGGCAGCCCCAGCGTAGACTACTGCCGCATCGATCAGGGAGGAATATTCACCTCCCCAACTCGCATTAGTAACCCTGGCGCCGTTATCGACGGAATAGGTTATCGCAGCAGCCAGATCAACATCAGTACCCCACCCTTCCCAGTTCAACCCTGCCGTGATCATCAACTGCGTCTTCCACACTACTCCAGCCACGCCAACACCGTTGTTCCCAATCGCTCCAATGGTGCCGGCCACGTGGGTTCCGTGCGCGTTGTCGTCGTAGGGATCGTTGTCGCCATTGGCGAAGTCCCAGCCAATCAGATCGTCGGTGAATCCATTCGTCCCTTCGTCGATGCCGTCCGCCCAGCCACCTTCAGCTTCCGGAAAGAGAATGTCGCCTGCATCAATATATCCAGTGCCGTTCAAATCAGTTGCTACGCCGGCATTGTCTGAATCGTTCAAATCCCAGAACGTGATGATCCCATCGCCGTCGGTGTCCACTGCGGTTACCCAGGCAGGAATCTCCGACTGATTAATCCAGATATTCAGATAGAGATCCGGATGCGTGTAATCGACCCCGGTATCATTGACTGCCACGATGACGCTTGTTGAACCACGGTCTGGTCCGGTGTGACTCCACGCTTCGGGTGCATCGATGTCTGCATCGGGTAAGCCATAATAATCCGCCCCGGTGTTATGCAGCGACTGCTGGTATTGAAAATACTGGTCATTGGGAATGGTACTGACAGAGTAGTCTGCGAATTCCGGGTGGATCGAGAGAATCGGAGCGGCTTGCCCTACCGCTGCTGCTACAGTATCGGCCGTATACTCTGCAGGAGCAGTGATGCGGAACCAGCCGTTGCTGCCGATTTGAGTAGCGACCTGAAGCCCTGGTGTATGCGCCGCCAAGGTTGAATCGAGCGAAGATGCCGCTATTGAACCATTTTGTGAACTCAATTGAACCACCCAGCTACCCGGAACGACTCGCCGGTTTTCTCCCAGCCAGGACATCTGGACTGAGCCAGTCATGCTCGTAGCACTTGGACGGATTGGTTCTTTCAGCGGCGAATCGGGCATGCCCGATGCATTTAAATCACCGGCACCGTGTTCGCCTGAGTTAGTAAGCGTCACAACAGAGCCGTTCTGCGTACCCACCAGACGGTGCGGGCCAGCCTGAAGGTTCCTCGTATGACCTGACTCATTCCTGCCGAGAGGCAGTCCAGTGTTATCATGCGTTGCTGCCAAGGCAGCGAGCGGATCAGCCAGACGCTCACTGAAGAGGCTGCCCATCGCGACATCGAATAAATTGCGATCTTCGAGATGTTCCAACAATAGTCGTGTGTTGGGGACACGGCGAGGGGATGCTGAACGAGGCATGATCACTCCAAATGAGGTAGGAAAGGCTTTGGAGAATTGCCGGGACCAGAAGGCGATCAACCTGGTCCCGAAGGTTCCCTATTCAACTATGCCCATCTGGAGAAAATTACCGACACGCCACAATGTAATTTTTACTTTTTCCACCCTGGAACATCTGTGGGTGCTGGCAGACCTAATAACGTAGCAGCTTCTATTTGCAGACGACGACGCTCTATCCATCCAGATTTAATCGTCGATAACCGCTGACGGTTTTGCTCCATCCATAACATGCCTTTCAAATACCAGTTATTAGCCTTAGTTTTTTCCCCCAAGTGCCAATAAGCCATGGCACACACGAAAAATTCTCCACCTAGCCCTGTCTTGGAAAGTTCGCTACTCTTCTCGCCTGCGGAGATTGCTAAAACCCAGTCTCTGTTTCGAAGATATGCCAAACAAAGTGTTTCCCAGTGCCATGGCGATTTTGGTTCCAGTTCGACAGAATGCTGTGCCATACGGACGGCGCGTAAATAATCATCACTCATTCCCTCTGGCCGAAGAACGATCAGCCATGCCGAAACATAAGTTGCATGAGCACGGGCAGCATTTTCGTATCGATCCAGAATTTCGGTACAGGCCTTCAGATATTCGTCATGGCTCCCGAAGAAAATCCGCAACCAGGTCAGGTTATAGCCTTCGTTTTCCAAAACTCCTGGAATCGATCCATACTGAACAGCTTTTCCGGAGTCAATTTCGGCCTCCTTCCATCTACCTGCCTGAGCATGTGACCAAGCCTGCAATGCTAATTTGGATGGGTTACTCATAGTGTCAACAGGAAGCGGTGATAAGACTGCTTGCTTTACCTTCTCAGCAGCAGTTCTATCGTCTTCGAGAGCGGAACGGAGCTTCGCATGATTATCACGAAACGGGTCGTAGACTTCCCATACACGTGCCAAGCAATTACTGATACCCTTGGTTGAATCAAATAGCTTTCGACCTTGCAATGCGATGAGTCGTCGGTTGTCTTCCGTAAATTTCACAATTACTGGAGCGCTGATCTGCCTGCGAAAGTTGAGGATTGGATCGGCCGTAGTTGCATCTCGTATTATGACGTTGCCATCTATACCACATGAAACAAGTCGTGAACCAGTTGTGTTGTAAGCTAGTGATGTGACTTCGGCTTGATGGGTGTGTACCGGAAAAGCCATGATATGTGAGGAAATGTCACGAACCCGAATTGTGTGATCAATCCCGGCAGTGGCAAGCTGCTTGCTTTCAGAGCGATAAGCAACAGCAGTGACAGCTCCCTGGTGCTCAGTCCATGTATCAATCAACTTTCCGGTACGACTATCCCAGTGGTACACCTGCCCATTATTGCATCCACAAGTAATCGTACACTCATCAGTTGCCAGAGCCGTTACTTTGTTAGCAGGTGTCAGAATTCGACTTGGCTGAGTTGGTACATCATCGTTGATAGGCCAGAGTTTCACGGTTGCATCATTGGCAGCAGTAATCAGTTCTTGTGTACCAGGTTGAAATGCCATCGCAATGATATCTGCTTCGTGAGCAGTCCATTTGCCGCGTATTTTCTGTAATGGCAATTCCCACAAAGTAACTTCACGACCGATGGCAACGGCTACCAGGGTACCGTCTTTTCTCATGGCTAATGCATCATAACCGCCCTTTCTTGCTTCAAATGTGGTGAGTACTCGTGGACCTGCGGTATCCCATATTGCGATGTGCCCCACTCGACTTTGAATGTCAGCAGGTTTTGCAGCTGTAATAAAGTGCCTTCCATCCGGAAGTACTTCCAGGCTGTGCAATCCTGAACGTTGTATTTCGAGAGAGACAGGTGCCGCTTCAGTGACTTCCCAGATACGAATCTTTCCATCCCATCCAGCTGAGGCCAGCAGTTTACCGCCAGGACTGAAAGTAATGCGATTCGTTTCCTTGGCGTGACCTGATAATACCCGGTATGCCCTGCCTCTTCTTGATCCTGAAGCAGTCCATAAGAGAATGGGGCCACCTGTGCTACCTGCGGCAATAAATTGACCGTCTGGACTAAAGGCGACAGATTCGATGCGATGTCTATCATAATGTACTTGCTTGTAGTTACGACGTGCAACCTGCCAAAGTCTTACTTGTCCTGTGTAACTTCCAGAGATCAATTGTGTTCCATTGTGATTGAATGCAAGATCACGGATTTCCACATCGCCATCGGCGGCAAGCTTGACTACCTGAGCCTTTTCATCAAGAAGTGAAACGATATGTATTTCACCATCACGCAGACCAACAGCCAGATTTTTCCCATCGGGACTGAAGGCAACAGAATGGGTTTCGCCGCTAAATGGAATGGTACGTGTTTTTTTCCCGCTACTGGCATTCCACAACATGACTGTTTTTGCCTGTGTTCCTGCCAGCATTGAGCCATCATTTGATAATGCCAATCTCCAGATATTATGTATCGCTCCTTCAAGTGAAGTCAGTTGTTTGCCAGTTGACGCATCCCAGATTCCTGCTGCTCCGGATTTCGGTTTGCTAAAATCCCCACCAGAGACATATATTTTGTTGCCCTCCGGATGAAACAGAATAGTTCGAATAAAGAGAGATGAAAAATGAATGGTAAATTGATGTTTGGCGTTTGGTAGTTCCCAGACATGTACCTTGCCATCAGTGCCCCCTGTAGCGAGCCGTTTCCCGTCGGGACTGAAGCGAACTGCTGTGGCCTCTGAGGTATGAGCATCAATGCTCAATAATTCGGAATGGCATTGTCCTTTCAGGTAGCCCCATTCCCAGTCACGCAGGTCTTCTGGACAACTATCGAGAATCTGGGTTGCAGAAGCTGAATTGTAAGCAGCCAACTCTAGATCAGCGCGGGCGATTCGTTGGAAGTAATCACTGCGGCGCATGGCCCGAAGCGAGGATTGAACCCCTGTTAATGCCAAATCTTTCTCTCGCTCATGGAACAATGCTGCTTGCCATTGCCAGATAACCAGGCCAGCGCTGGTCATACCTACAATTAGGAGCAAGGCCATAAGCGAGGCGACAGCCGGTCGACGTCGTACCCACTTGGTAAGTCGTTCAGCTCTACCGATCGGTCGAGCAGAAATTGGTTTGTCAACGACAAACCTGCGTAAGTCATCGGCCAGTGCCGCAGCTGATGGATAGCGGTGATGCGGGTCCTTTTGTAAACATTTCAGGCAGATGGTTTCCAGATCGCGTGGTATTGCAGGATTGACTTGTCGTGGAGCAACTGGCTCCTCGTACTGTACCTTGTTCAGCATGAGGAACACAGACTCGGCTTTAAAAGGGGGATGCCCCGTTAGTAGTTCATAGAGAATTGCACCGATCCCATAAATATCGGCAGCTGTACCTACACGTTGCGAACCTCCGATTGCCTGCTCGGGCGACATGTAGGCCGGGGTGCCCAGAAGTGCATCGGAACGAGTTTGTTCAGCATCGCATTCAAGCCGCTTTGCAAGCCCAAAGTCTGTGACGAGAGCTTCTGCGTTTTCATAATTCCATACACCAGGTTTGGCTTGCTGTACAAAGCTGAGCAGAATATTGGCAGGCTTTATGTCTCGATGTAGTACGGCTTTGCTGTGAGCATACTGAACAGCATCTGCCACAAAAGCCATCAGCCTCGCGATGTCGTGATAGCGTCCACGTAAATGAGGAGCATGTTCCTTCAGGCTGCCACCTTCAATCAACTTCATGGTGTAATAGTGTCTGCCATCATGCACACCGACCTCATAGATCGGGACAATATTGAGATGTTCCAGCCCTGCTGCTGCCTCAGCTTCCGTTCGAAATCGTTGTAATTCAGCAGGGCTGGCCAACTCAGCTGTCAGAATCTTTTTCAATGCGACAATTCGATTAATTTGAACTTGGCGAGCCTTGTACACTACGCCCATGCCACCTCGAGCAACCTCCTCCAGCAGTTCGTAGTTGCCAAACGTACGAGGCAAAATGAGATCTCTGGTAACATCTGCATTCTCCTTGTCGTGGATAGTTCGTTCATTTCTGCCTATCGATGGAGTAGTGAGCATCACATTTTCACATGAATCCGCAAACCATGCTGGATCCAGTTCGATATGAAGATCGACGTACTCAGCGAGTTGAGGGCGATCTCCAGAACACCGACGATAGTGCAACTCTATTGCAAGCAATTCAGCAGCAAGTTCTTTCTGGTTTTCTGTAGTAGCTTTTTTCACAAACGAACTGAGTGATGGTTTACCCCCCCCCTTGGCAGCCGCTTTCCAGGCAGATTCGAATTGGTCACAAAGTAAGTCCAGGTGCCGGGCAGCCTGGATCGATGGACTTTCAGAAAATGTCGGTGGTTGCTTTTTCACTACAAATCCCGTTCCCATATACGGCGAATGAGGTTGAGTTTGCGTTCTATCGTCCGGGGTGCACATCCAGCCCTACTTGCGATTTCCGTGATTGAATACCCCTCCATCTTCCAGATGGCGATATTCTGCAGATCTGGTTCTCCCAGGTGAGAAAGTGCCTGCCCAAATTCTTCAGCGACTTGTGCAGCAAATGCAGGTGTCGGTTCTGAACCGATGAGTTCCTCCAGATCGACTTCTATGACACCGACAGAACCACCCCGTTTAATTCTCCCTTCGTCACGAACGGCATGAAGTGCCTTTCGAATCGTCAAAGTTACCAGCAGTCTCCACAGATCATCTCTGTCAAGCAAGTTGGGAAACCGCCCACACTCTGCTTGACGACAAAAACTGGCAAATGCCGAAAGCGCGATATCTTCGGGATCAGAAGCAATCCGTCTTGCACCATGCAATCGATGTTGAGCCAATTTGACTAACTGGGGAAAATAGCGCTCCCAGAGCCTTTGCGCTGCAACATTGTCTCCATCCCGTAATAATCCATACCAGTGAGTTACTGAACGCACGTCGCCCATCAGGTAATGCTCCTACGTCGGGCGTATCCCAAGCACCGGCGATTGTAAGCACTGCCTAAATCGACTGCCACTGGAAACAACCTTCTATTGAGAAATGCCCAATTGAATCTCCAGACCGACAAATAATCCAATTTTCTGGGATCTTCACTCTCCAGTACCGTCCCCCCCTCGTGCAACGCGCTTCAAATAAGATCTCTTTTCCTCCCAAGCTTCTCTGTTTTGTAGTTCGCTGTGAACCGGCTTAGGACGAGAGAAGCGAAACATGCGACGAACTACACCGCACAACCTTGGATCATTCCGTCAACTGACATCCATATCGAAGCTTACTGACAATTGAATAACCTTGAATTTACCACCTGTGCCCGCCTAAATAGCTCCCCATCTATCCAAAAGTGAAGTCGAAGCGGTCTTGCAAGAAAACTGGCTTGTCGTTGTGTTGGTAGGTGCGACCCACACCAACACAAGCGAGCAAGCCATGGACGGCTATCTTCGCATTTCCACTGCCGAACGCAAGAGACTTCTTCACTCTCTTCGCCACGCGCCCTCCGCCACCGAGCGTCTGCGCTGGAATATTCTTCTGCTGCTCTCGGATGGGCACACTTGGAACCACATTGCCACGGTTCTCTATTGCAGTTCCGCCACCATCGCTCGATGGAAACGACGCTACCAGGAGCAAGGCAGGGACGGCATCGCTCCGATAGCCACCACCGTCATTCTCTATTGGTGGGTGGCTCGCATCATCACCTGGATTCAATCCTACACTCCCACTCACTTTGGCTATCTCCGCAGTCGATGGACCTGCTCTACGCTGGTGCTCCTGCTGGCCCGCGAATATCAGGTGAACGTCAGTCGCGAAACCGTGCGTCGCTACCTGCATCAAAGCGAGGTGGTTTGGCGACGACCTCGTCCCATCCTCCGACCGAAAGACCCCGACTACGACGCCAAAGTCCTGAAAATCAAGCGTTTGGTGAACACGCTGCCGGACGACGAGATCGCTCTCTTCCAGGACGAAGCCGAGATCTGCACCAACCCCAAGATCGGTTCGATGTGGATGCCTCGAGGTCAACAGGCTACCGTCGAAACACCCGGCACCAATGAGAAGCAGCATCTCTTCGGATCGCTGGCGTGGGACACCTGCCGCCTGGTGACGACCTGGGCGAAGCGCCGAGACAGTGCAGCCTTCCTGGAACACCTCGATCACCTCCGTCATGTCTTTCGCTGTTATCGACGTATCCATGTCATTTGTGACAATGCCCGCTTCCACACTAGTCGGGCTGTGCAAAAGTATTTGAAGAACCATCCGAGAGTAATGATCCACTACTTACCCAAGTATGCTCCAGAGACCAACCCCATCGAACGAGTCTGGTGGCACCTGCACGACGAGATTACCAGGAACCACACCTGCCCCAACCTCGATTCGCTCCTCAATCTTGTTGACCGATGGCTATACCAGAATCAATACTGTCTGATTGAACCCACACTCTACGCTGTCGTGCCTCGTAAACTCAGGGCACTTTCGGTTGGGTAGGTAGCTATTTAGGTGGTGGCGTTATGTTAAGAGTATCTTGCCTGGAGTTTCGCCGATGAATGCACAGAATGATGCAGGTTCGCCGCCCAGCAATCCACTCACACACGAAATGAGTGGCTTAGTCAAGTCATGGAGGCTCGCAGCATTTGTCGCCGGTTTTATGATTCTGCTTGCCATGTTGGGAGTCGGGCTGACCTATTCCAACTCGCAGTATTCCGCCAGATACTGGATGTGGATATCTCCAGTCTTCGGCATACTGTGTATTGGTACTGCATGGTCGCGCGGTAGCCTGGGAATGAAACGAGATTTCTCGTTAGTGTTCCAGCAGTTGCTTCACTGGCTGGGGGTGACTGTTGCCATTGGCTTGGATTTCCTCATCAAGAAAACCGGCGAAGAGAACTCGCCTGCAGCAGGCATGAGTGCACTGCTGATTCTTGCTCTTGGCTGCTTTCTGGCAGGCATTCATCTCGAGTGGTTATTTACCCTGGTTGGAGTACTGCTGGCGATCACATTGTGTATCCTGGCCAAGGCTG
This sequence comes from Gemmatales bacterium, assembly GCA_046350055.1. Classification (GTDB taxonomy): domain Bacteria; phylum Planctomycetota; class Planctomycetia; order Gemmatales; family HRBIN36; genus JAEUIE01. The sequence continues at coordinate 5,166,675 of JAXMBC010000001.1, forward strand.
AACAATATCAGTGGCTTCTCTTTCTGATTGGCGGACTGGTACTGCTTGGAATATTCATTTGGCATCGGCTGAGACATCGCTTTTTTCAGACAAAATAGACGCCATTCACTTTACTTGTTGAGTTAGTAACACGCGTAGGCTTGCTGTTACAAAGGAGTATGCACAGAGAATGAATAGCACTTCCGCGTTACCATCAGAAAATGTACTGATGCCAGGCTGGCTCATGGCAGCGTTGCTTCTGAAGAGGCTGGCGATCTGGTTGTGTTTTTTTGGTATTCTCTATCTGGGACGTGAGTTCTTTTTCTTGGGATTCATGACGTTCCTGTTCAGTTATATGGCGTTGAGTGTTGTGCAATGGACTATGAACAGGTGTTGGCCAGGGAAGGAACTACCCGGCACTCGCAAGTTGATCACACTGGCGATTTTTCTGTGTCTTCCACTTCTGTTGTCAGTCATCGGCTATCTGGTAATGCCCAGCGTCGTGAAACAGGCACACCAGTTGATCGGTTGGTTAAGCACAATTAACCCCGAAGTAGAAGTGGAACAATTATTTGAAAAGATGTTCAGTTACACTGAGTTTGAACAACAGTACGGCGGACCTGAAGACGATCGTTACAAGAAAGCACTGGCAGAATTTGAAAAGTCTGGCGACCACTTTGTAAGACAGTATCTGGATTTTCCCAAACTGGAGAACTGGGTCGAGGGGAGTTTCAACAAAGAGTTTTCCGTCTCACAAAGTACCAGAGTGCGATCGACTCTAATGCATCAGGGAATTGCTTCTGAAGCATTCGCTCAATGGTTTCTAAATGTCGAGTATCCCAGAAGCAAAGCACCATCATCTGCAGTGAGCCCAAAGAGCATGCAGGTTCCGGATGCACTTCAGTCAGAATGGCATCATCTTGCTGCAAGCTTGTCTGGCCCGGATGCTCTGGTTCGCGTTCGACATAATTCGAAGCTTGCGACCTGGTTACTAAAGGAGTGGGTCCAGGAAACCATCCAGAAGGCATTGTCAATCGCAAAGGATTCACCTGTTTATGTCGAACAATTCCGTCAGCACTACGAGCGTTGCCGTCAACAAAAGCCAGACTTCGTCATTTACACCTTCGATGAATACCTCAAGCTGCAACAAGCCCGAGCAAAAGGTCAGCATGCATTCAGTGTAGCTGTAGCCAGCTTGCGTCCAGAGAACATTAAACTCAGCGAGAAGCAGTTAAAGACCGATTTCGAAGCAACCATGAAGCATCAACTCTTTGAGAAGTGGTGGAATTCCAGTTCCCCTGCCAGTTTCATCCGACATGAAATGGAATCGCATCTCTCAGGCAATGCAACTGGCAACATGGAATCCATACTGGCATCGCTGCTGAATGTACCTTTAGATCTGTGCACAGCCTTATTGCTGAGTTTTCTCATCTGCATAGACTTCCCATCGATGCAGCGAGCTGCGCAGCGTCTGAGGCAAACCTGGCTTCGAGATGTGTACGATGAACTGGTCCCTACCCTAATAAGCCTGGCCGGATTAATCGGTACATCGATGTATGCTCAAGGTCTCGTTGCCTTGTGCAATGCTACGCTGATGTTTATGGGTTTGAGTTTCTTAGGCCTTGATCATGCAGCCCTGTTATCCCTTGCTGTTTTCCTGCTTTGTCTGATTCCCACGCTGGGCATGGTGCTTTCCTGGGTATTGATCTTGCTAATGGCGTTATTCCAGCCAGATGGTGGTTTCACGCTTGCATTTAAAGTAACAGGTCTCGTTGCGGTTGTTGTGATCCTGGAGACCTTTGTGTTCAGTCCACGTATCCTGGGAAAAATGATGGAACTCCATCCAGTTCTCATCATCTCTATTCTGCCGATTGCCCATGCGTTCTTCGGTGTCTGGGGGCTGCTTCTGGCAATTCCCGTCTCTGTGTATGTCATCAATGATGTCATCTTTTGCTCTGACAAGCATAATCAGGGTGAACCCGTGAATGGCCGAACTTGACTGAAAACCTGCAAGGGGGGACGTACTGGGTTAGGGTTTATTCGGCACTGTGCATTAATCGCGCTGGTCGACCTCCATGCTTGGACCTCATGCTGCTAGCAGACATTGCCGACTGCCTCGCTCTCGGATTCCGAATTCTCCATCAAGCTTATTCACGGAACTGTTGCATCTTTCTCCGTCGACAACTAGCATGACAACGATTCCTGCGCTACCAGCGCAACAAGTTAACGTTCAATCCACTTTGTGGTTTTATTCTGAGTTGTAATGTCCATACTGTTTCGACACAGATACAAGATATTCCTGGCCTGTTTGCTCATTGTGATCCTTGTGATTCCAGTGATCTATGAAGTGCTGGAGGAGTTTTCTCCATCCAGGGGGAAGTTATTGTCTTGGGCAGGTGGCATCGTTGTGCTCCTGGCGGCCACGACTGTAGTTAGTGGCAAGCGGCGTGCGCGAATAATTGCTGTTGCATTTGTCATTCCATCACTTGCAATAGAAATAGCAGCAACGTACTTGTTCCCATTCGAACTGCTGATTCTTCACTATGCATTACGCTTCTGCTTTATCCTCTTCATAGTCACCGAAATGCTGGGGCAGCTTTTCAGGATTTGCAACGTAACCTACGACACCGTTTGCGCATCTCTATGCATTTATCTGCTTCTCGGATTAATGTGGGAGAACGTCTACGCAATCATGGATATCGCAAAGCCTGGGTCAATCAGGTCGGTAATTCACACAACGGTTGATGCAGCCGTTTCCGACATTACTGCACCCTGGCATGGCTTGTTTCGCTTGCGCTATTTCAGCTTCGCTACACTTACGAGTGTGGGCTATGGCGATATCGTTCCCGCTTCGACCTTAGCCCGAATGTGCGCGATTACAGAATCGTTAATTGGTCAGATCTATTTATTAGTGATGGTGTCGCGCCTGGTAGGTCTGCAAGTATCGCAAGCAGCACAAGATAGCACGAACAACAAACCATCATGATGTTGACTTGTGCTTGCAGGAAATACGTTAGCAAATCGACTAGAAATCACATGCTACACGCAATCCCAGTCCATTAAACCAGCCATCGCCCGCCCCCTGTGGCCCTTCACGCAACGTAAGCAGGTAATTGGCCTGGATCTTCATATTTGGGTTCAAAAACCAGTTCAATCCCACAGTCCAATCTACCACTCTACCTCCATCAATACTGTTATCTGACAGGTCAATGTAACTCATTCTCAGGCCTACTTGCCATGCACCTATGCCCTGACAACCTCCGCCGGATGCAAAACGGACATTGTTACGCGGTATCACTCTGCCAAAAACACCTTCTCTTTTTTCGTACTCCTGATGTTCCCCTGTCAGGAAGTAGAGCACTTGTGCATATCCACCATGGAATAAAGGCGTTCCTTGTGACTGTCCATTCGAGTTGTAAGCATCCTGGATAAACTGTCCGGTCCATTCTGCCTGGAAGGTCCAGGGGCCATACACTGCTGCACATTCAGGTGCAATGGTAAACTGGTTGCTAGCAGGCAACGTGCCGGTATCGGCGAGAATGGGGATGGCAAACCCGGGACCATTGCGCAAGAGTGGCCGTACACGAAGACGAAACTCGTCCGCTACCAGGCTACCTTGTGAACCGGAAATGCCAAAGTGAATCAGACGCTTACCTTCGTCCTCGTAATAGAGTAGGGACGTAATACGTCCGGTAACACTGTAATCGTTCAAGCCAATACCGAGCGCGTTCTTGAGTGGCCTGAAGATACCGTACCGCCATGCAATTCGCTCAGACTCGGTCCAGTTAGCTGCGGAGATACCAGGGTCAAATCCTTCATCAAACGGGCCATAGAACCCATCCATGTTGTCGGCACGCTCGAGAAAAGGCAGGAACCCCTGGTAAGTGTTATTACTCATGCCGAAAGGTTTTACCTGGTTGCCGATGCGAAGCTGACCAAGGAATGGCACATCCCGCATTTGCATCCAGACGTTGGCTGGAAAGGGATTGGCGTTGACATTGTCCTGGGTAGGATTCTGTAAGCCTTTGTTTTCATTGGCAGCATTAGCAAGGTCAAACTCGATCGAGTAATCGAACATCTCATAAATAGTGCCATCTGCCTTGAACCTTCCCCGGCGTAACAACGATGCAGAACTATTGATGGTACTGGTAGAGTTACTGGACGGGGCCCCGAGCACACCTTGTGGCCCAATAAGCCACACTGAATCCCACTGTAAATTGCCACCGACATGCACATCAAATTGTTTGTCTTCCGTCATGAACCGTAAACCGTGATCCCAGCGCGGCAACAAAGGGATTCCTCGCAGCATTTGCGACGTGGCAGGCACAAACGTGGTTCCCGCTGCTGCATCCGGAGCTGCAGGCTCCACCCCTGGATTTTGTGCGGCAACGTTTGAATTCGTCAACACTGCGAATAAGAGAACCAAAGCAGTCCAGCGTTTACGGACGGTCAACATTATTACCTCGCAACAATCTGTAACAGGTGTTAATGCTTGACGAATGTACCGGCAGTACTGTCAAACTTAAGCTTAATATCGACTAGCACAGCGAGATATATTCAAGAAAGATAAGTGACTTTGCCGGGATAATAGACCCCTTCAAAGTTTGGTTTGCACGATGCAGGCAATGCCTGAGCTACTTGAGGCACTCGTTGGCTATAGAAATCGTCGAGGTACCGCATGCTTACCTAATCTACTGCAATGCCCCCGCCGATTACCTGCACAGGCTAAGATTCCCCGCAGGTCAACACCCAACCCCGCTACCCAGCATCATGATTTCGGCGATATAGCAACAGGCTCGGCACTGAGGATGTGCCGAGCAAAGAAGGTGGCGGACTCGTAGCTTACTTGAAAAAACAAGGGAGGCAGTACACCAGGGTAAGCGCCTCCCTTTATCATGAAACCAGTCTTAGTTCATCTTTTGAATTGCAGGCGGTTGCCAAGTCCCCTGGCCTGGTGGCAAAATGGAAGGCGGAGTGGCCTTCGGCCAGTAGAGACGAAGCACCAGATAAATTGTGCCATTGGGGGCTGGCAACCAGTTCGATTCCTTGTCTTTACCCGGTGAATCTTTCTGAATGTAGATCGTTAATGAACCATCAGCATTCCTTTTCATTCCAGGCAGCATAGGAGAGTTAATCAGATAGCGACTGATTGGATTTTCGATGAGTAGTTGCGTTTTGCCATCGTACATAGTTACTGACCAAAAGGCGTTGACGGGAGGAAGTTGGCCAGCAGGAAATGTTAACGTGTAGTTGTGCTTGCTGCCGTCAAGCAGTTCACCATCAGGTAGTGTTTTGGCCATCGGGTACATGGCTTCCACTGCATCATTACCATAGATGCCAGCTTTTGCAGCAGCGGCACGGAGCAGCCAGTTGCCCTGATAAAATTGCCGATCACCAAAAGCTGTGCCAACATGCCAGCCATTGATTTGTTTACCTATACTCGAGACCTTCTCCTCAATCTTCCGCTCGCCCTCTTTCACTCCGGCGATGATTTCCTTTTTGAACTCTTCGGGAAGTTCTTTGTGATTGATTGTCTTGCCTGCGCCGATGCCCAGGCGAGCCAGTTTAGCACGGATGACACGTTCTTCTGGACCAGGCGGAGCGAATTGCAGAGCAAAATCGAGGTATTCAAAGAAATTCACCTTCACCAGCTCATTATTGATCTTGGGAAAGTTCACTGCGGGAGCGGCTGCGGGGGCTGGTTGATGCAGATAGCTGGAAAGTGGCTGGACTTTGTAACCTGATTGCACTTTCACAACATTTGGCATGTCATCGGGACTGAAGAGTTGGGTGCGAAAGATGGTCAGACCAAATTGCGTTGTTGCATGGAAAACCTTCTTAATACTTGGCGGAACTGTTCCATTCCATCCAGGACCGACGATGAGATAATCACCCGCCTCACTTCCTGTCGCTCTGCTGCCTATGTAGCCATAGTTGAACGTGTTTCCATCACAGAGCATCACAGAGTAGTATCGGTTCTTTTCAACGGCTGGGACTGAAATGACCATCGGCTCTGCTCTCAAATCGAGCCAGAGCATGGAGTATGGGGTGTCACTATTGGGTGTGATGACTGTCGTATCTTTATACGTGAAGACCCTTGCTTCGTTACAGATAGTATTGAATGGGCCTTTATATTGGCCTGAGTTTTTGTCAACACAAAACTCATACTGCACCGCATAGTTCATCACAATGGGGAGACCATAGATAAATCCTTCCTCGGCTGTCTTTCGCACTTCTTCAGCTGTGAGAGGACCTTGGGGAATTGTTTCCTCAACAACCAGATAACGGTGTCGCTTGCGATGAAACAGTGGCGGCAATATTCGTCGTCGCCCCTCCTCTTGACCTATTCCACAGGGTGCCATTCCTGTCAGGAAAGTCACGATGGTTAGAAGTAATCGGAAGACAGAACGCACTACCATGTTTCATCCCATAACGGAGTTAAATGAGTTGTCACTACTTGCACATTTTAGCAACTAGGATCAAGGTTCCACTCTGTTTTCTGAAACAAGTCTCGTATGTATTCCACTCACGTAGTTGAGCACAACTCTGCACGCTTCTACTTTCTCACAGAGACCCCATTGTCCATGCTCTCCACCAGAGATCTACAGCCACCATGGTTCCATCCGACACCACTAAGCCCAACCTACCTTCACTCTCAACTGCCTGCATAAGCAACACGCATCGTTCAGTCCTCGCCGAGACCCAACGCAAAAACGCCAGACTCACTGCCTGGCGTTGACTTAGCGATCATCGACTAGAACGGCGATTTGGCAAGCTTCTCAAACTTACTCGACACATCTCCTGAGAGTTCAACATTATTCGGGTTGAGCATGTGAACTGCTTGTCCTGCTTCAAGATTGAACTTACCCAAATCCACCCAGATAACATTGGGACTGGTAGTCAGTTCAAAGTAATAACGCTGCTTGGTGAGGTTCATCACGGTACGGTATTCGGTATTGTAAATCCCAAATCCTTTGTAAGGGGCACCAAACGGCACAGACACATTTCGTGCAATGGCAAACATGCCTGCCACTGCTTCACGCTCGTTATTTGGCTCTGGCAACATCGCTGCGTAGTAAGCTGCCCGCTGGAAACGGTCCGTCGGCTTCACATTCCCTGGCAACGGGGTATCGCTGCTCGGTTTGGAGAAGTCCTGCTTCTTCAATAACTCCAGCTGCTGATCGTACGTGGGATCATTGGTCATGATGGTGTATTGCCGACCGTGGTGTATTACGGGTTTACCACCGATGTACTCAATGATGGCCGAATCGCCCGATGCATCTTCGATAGCCAGATGAACATTTGCCTTGTGCCCATGAGCCTCAGCCATCACTACCTGAATAGTGTTGTGCAATTTCAATGCTTCACTAACACTGGATGCATTATCGAGCAGATACTGTCCCCAGAGCCCGGCATGAACAGCAGGCTTGCTGCCATCTCTCGCTCCAAAGTCGGTGGCGTTAAGGTAAAGCATGTGAATCGACAGCCCTTTCTCATTGAAGCCATCAGCTGTGCCGATTCCATACATGGTTGTCACCAGGCTGCCGTACTTGGAAGTCCATGTAGCAGCGTTGTCCTTAACAATCACTTGATCTCCCACGATGCCACCATTTCGCTGAATCCCTCGTGGAAAGACTGTAAGCATGGGCTGTGTCGATTCAGGCCAATCCATGGTGCGTCCCACCACGACAGCCAGCTTGTTCGAGTTCCACAAGATGCGTGAACAAGCAAATGAATGTGCTACAAAACTCAAGCTTATCAGGACAATGCCGAAACACAGGATACGACGCTGGCTCAATACCATGATGCACTCCAGAATTACGTGAATGTGTTGTTGAGAATTCATCAACACTCTGTCTTGATTCACTCAGTTCACCCTCAAATTACCTGTCTCTCCCTCACCAGAAGAGTTTCCGACCAGGCCTTCACTCCAGCCCTATCAGCAAAGCCACGCCCCTTGCCACTGACACCCCATCGTTACCAACTCGAACTCAGCGAGGTCCAACAGAATCCGCCAGGTTCCCTGCCTGGCGTCCCTGGTAAACCGTGTTGTTGAATCGTCTCAATGCTAGACGGCAAGCTTCCGAATTGAACGTGATTTTAAAACTTTCACTCCTCTCACCGGAGGGACAAACTGGTAATGGAGCATGCTGGTGGTCATATGTAATGATCACGCAGCGTGCTTTGATTGCCCAGCCTTATTCATACCATTTTTGCAAGCAGTTCAAGATGCAAGCAGGTATCGAGGAAGACGGTGTTAATGGGCAGTTTAAAGACTGCCCATTAATGTGTTCCTGACAGGTTAGTCTTTGGCCTTCACAAGGTGGTCGTTCATGACCTTCTTTTCTGCAGCAGAAAGTTCTACTTTTCCGAGCTTGAAGTTCACGTTGTTCAGCTTCCCCGTGAAGCGGAAAGGGACCTGATAATCTTGGCTGTCCACAGACGTACGCAAATCCATTCCGACATCAAATGTTTCGTCAATGGTCATAAGGAATGGAATTGTCCTGGTCATTTCCATCTCAGCAACTGTTTGGCCATCTACCTTCAACACTCCCTTGCCACCTTTACCGAATCCTGGGCCAGCAAGAGAGAAGTCAAAAGTAATAAGATGTTTGCCAGGTGTGAGGGAATCTTTGCCTTCCCATTTGATACGTTCAAGGTCGAGCAGATTATAAGTGAAGACCGGTTTGCCCTTGAGTAAATACAAACCGTAACCACCAAAGCGCCCTCCCAAAGTCACAAGCATGCCTTCAGCGCCATTTTGTGGAATCTCGACATCAGCGGTAATTGTGTAAGAACGGTTGAGAATGTTAGGAGCATCACTCGGTGGCAGTCCAGCCATTATTCCTTTGTAATTGAACTCACTTCGACCAGCAGTGGCACTAGGTCTGGGCGTGATGATTCGAGGCAGGACTGAGTTGTCAAGGGGAAAGACATTATACTTGGTCGCTTCAACAAGAAAGAGTTCTTTAAGTTCACGAAGCTTATCTGGCATCTTTGCTGCGAGATCGTTCGCTTGAGAGAAATCTTCTTTGAGGTTATACAGTTCCCATTTGTAGCCATTGACAACATCTTCAGGCAGTTTCACTGTCCCCAGAAGCCAGGGTGGTGCAGGCGGACTTGTGCAGGCGTACCAGCCATCATGATACAAGCCTCGATTGGCAAACATCTCGAAGTACTGGGTGGTGCGTCTGGAAGCAGCATTAGCATTCGCCTTGTCCCATGTATAGGCCATGCTCACTCCTTCAATGGGCTTTTGTTCAATTCCATTGACGGTGAGCGGCGCTGGAATTCCCGTCGCTTCCAGAATCGTAGGCACAATATCTATGATGTGGTGGAACTGCGTGCGGATACCACCGGCATCTTTAATTCGATTTGGCCAGGAAATGACCATTCCCTGGCGAGTGCCTCCGAAATGGGATGCAACTTGCTTGGTCCATTTGAATGGCGTGTCAAATGCCCAAGACCAGGCAACCGACATATGTGGATAGGTCTTCTCCGATCCCCAGGCATCGTAGGCTCGCATCTGTACTTCAAGGGGGAGATCGAGAATGGCATTGTAGGCGGTCATTTGATTGAAGGTGCCGCGTGTCGTGCCTTCAGCACTGGTGCCATTATCACCACTGATGTAAATGATCAGCGTATTGTCAAGCTTGCCCATATCCTCCACGGCCTGGATTACCCGACCGATTTCGTGATCCGTGTATGCCACATAGCCTGCGTAACATTCAGCTTGGCGTGCGTAGAGTTTTTTCTCTTCGGCCGAAAGCGTTTCCCATTTGGGCAACGTATCTGGCCATTCTGTAAGCAGTGTATTCTCTGGAATAACACCGAGCTTCTTCTGATTTGCAAAAATGTCTTCACGCAGCTTGTTCCAACCCATGTCAAACTTGCCTTTGAACTTTTCGATCCATTCCTTTTTGGGTTGATGTGGAGAGTGCGTACCGCCGGGCACATAATAGACAAAGAAGGGCTTGTCAGGTGCAGCTGAATTGAGCCGGTTCATGTGGTCGATGGCGTTATCAGCCATGTCAGTAATCAGGTTGTAATCAGTCTTCCCAATCCATGGCTGCACCTGGGTATGATCCTGAAAGAGGTAAGGAGTCCATTGGTCTGTCTCACCTCCCATGAAACCGTAAAAATACTCAAAGCCCATTCCACTAGGCCACTGGTCATATGGTCCGGCAACGCTGTATTGATAGGCCGGAGTATTATGGTTCTTTCCAAACCAGGAAGTGGAGTAGCCGTTGGCCTTGAGAATATTGCCAATAGTAGCACTGTTTACCCCAATGGTAGAGTCATAGCCTGGGTACCCTGTTGATTGCTCAGAGATAATGCCAAAACCAACTGAGTGATGATTTCGACCAGTAATCAGCGCCGCTCGTGTGGGTGAGCAGAGCGCGGTAGAGTGAAACTGCGTATAACGAATTCCTGTCTTGGCGAGACGGTCCATATTGGGTGTCGGAATAACACCACCAAAAGTACCATGGACACCATAGCCCTGGTCATCAGTCATGATGAGCAAAACATTGGGTGCACCTTTGGGTGGCACCACCCGTGCTGACCAAAATGGCTTAGAGTTGCGTGCCTCCATGTTAATGACACCACCAAACGGTGCAGGCTGATTGGGTATGTGCTTACCATCAATAGTCGTAGTGGAAGCAGGAGAACCAGGAGGTACTGATTGTGGCTCAGCCGCAGTCAGTTGTTTTGCAACCGGCTTTCTCTCTGCATTTGGACGGAAATCTGCACGTAAGTCGAAGACATTTTCCACCCCATGAGCAAGCTTGACAGTGCGACTTACTTCCTTACCACCCGAAGTTGCTTTTAGAATGTAAGAGTAGTGACCTGTTGGACTGAGAGGCGGGGTCTGAAAGCGACGGACATCACCAGGAAGTTCCATCTTCTGTCCATCTATTTCCAAAACAGCATCGGCCGGCAGGCGCACTTCAAAGAAAATTATCTCATCTGCTTGCTTGATTACTGGCAATTCCGCTGCATCAGCCTTTGTTGAGAAGTTCAACTTCCCGGTTCCAGCAGCAAAGCCCAGAAACGAACTGACAATCAACACCAGCACGGCGGGGAGTTTACTCTGCCACATGTGGCCTCGCTTTTTGGAATCAGGGTGATCAGATCAGACTATCTGAATGACCAGAAATCTAACATTTCAACCGAACTGCTCAAAGAACTTCTTTCAATAATCCTGAATTTCATCCCAACTACTTTTAACCAAACCGCATTTCAGGATATGTAATGATCAAGAGTCACAACTTTCATCCCCAGATCCTCCATTAATCCCAAAGCCTCTAACTGTCATCCCGCGTAGCCAGCATCACAACGATGTCAGAACGCGTCAGAAGACAGAACGATGGCGAACAAGAGACTCGGAACCGCAACGGCTGAACTGAGACGGCCGGTCAAGAAAGACAAGACCACCCAGAAGCCCCAGTGACAGGCGAAGATCGGCGGCGTATCAAGCATTCCAGCAGCATGCCCGGAACCCCGACGTGGCTATGCCTAACTGGAAGACGATTTAATACTCGTGAGCATCTCGGACTCCTCAGATAGTTGGGAGATAAAATACTGTTTGAGCAGATCGAGCACTTTCCCCAGAGCTTTGTCACGCAGGCGGTAGAAGACCTGATTGCCCTGTTTTCGAGTTGTGACGACACGTTTATTACGCAGGACAGCAAGGTGTTGCGAGGTATTTGATTGCTCGATATCAAGGAAATCGTGAATTTGGGTGACGGGAACTTCACCCGCATCACGTAACAGTTCCACGATGGCAATGCGAGTCGGATTCGCCAGGGCCTGGAAGATGCCAGCTTTGAACTTGCGAAGTCGGTCTTCCATAGCAACCCTTAGAACACAGTAATCTTGTATATTCGAAAATACAAATATACTATACTACAGGGTTCATGGAACTCCAAGTTCGAATCTCTCGGAAAAGCTGCAGCCGAATGGTCATTGAACCGCTCGCTGGCATCGTTTGCAACATTCTGGCTGGGATTACGATCTGAGCATGAAACGGATACCTGTCATGGATGGCTACACAAGCCCTGTCATATTCAGGAAGTTGTCCCCTGCATGACGGCAGCCCACAGGCGGAAGCTTGTGATGGGAGCAATGGTTCATGGACTTAATGCTGATTGCATTTTTGGCATTTGCGTTGTCATGTATTCTGTCATACGCCTTGCCAGGCAATCGCAATCGTGTCTTTGCCAATCTTGTCTGTCAGACTGCTGGTTGCGTCCTGGTGCTGTCTCATACGATTCCGATCCTGTTCGGTAGCGAGCAACTGACGAGTTACGTGCAGTGGTCATATCCAGTAGAGCGCATTGATCTTCGACTCGATGCCCTTGGAGCATTCTTTCTGACGTTTTCATTGCCAATGACGCTGTTGGGATCAATTTACGCAGTCGGCTATCTGGCCGAAGATATCAGTAGTCGCAGACATGTCGGGTCTCACTTTGCGCTGCTTTCCGCCGTTCAGATATCCTTCTTGATTGTCTATACGGTGCAGAATGCGTTTGCATTTCTCATTGGATGGGAAATCGCAGCATTGTCTGCGTGGCTCCTGGTCATCTGGAATCATCGCGACCAGCGCATTCGGTTTGCTGGATTCAACTATCTCATTTCCACCCATCTGAGCATGCTCTTTCTGGTAGCGGCAGTCATGATCATGCATAGCGAAACAAACAGTTTTCAGTTCATCGATTATCAGGCATTTCTAGGCAAATCCAGCATTCGACGCGGATTAACCTTTGTCCTGCTGATGACATCCTTCGGATTGAAATCTGCTTTTTTCCCATTTCACACCTGGCTGCCACGTGCTCACTCGGCTGCGCCGGCTCACGTATCTGCGCTGATGTCAGGGGTTATTCACAAGGCCGGCTTATTCGGCATGCTGAAGTTCATCCTGATGGTAGGCAAGCCAGACCTGTGGATGGGATGGTACCTCTTAACTGTGTCGGTCATGTCTGCCTTTATCGGTGTGCTGTACACGATTACGCAGCGAGATATCAAGCGACTGCTTGGTTACTCATCTACGGAAAACGTGGGGATCGTCGGTATGGGTTTCGGCATGGGATGTGTAGGTCTTGCCATCGATCAGCCAATACTGGTGGCGTTCGGGTTCGGCGGAGGTCTCCTTCACATCCTGAATCACGCCTTGTTCAAGTGTCTGCTCTTTTATGGCGCAGGTGCTATCTACCGCTTCACCCATACGATCGATCTGGAAAAACTGGGCGGGTTAATCAAAACCATGAAGTGGACCGCTCCACTGTTCCTTGTGGGGAGTCTGGCTAGTGCCGCCATGCCTGTACTCAATGGTTTCGTCAGTGAGTTCCTGATCTACTTCGGTCTGTTGCAACCCAATCCGGCCCTGGGAGGTTCGCGACTTCCGCTACTCTTTGCTGGTTGTGCATTAGCACTGGTCGGTGGATTGTCTGCCCTTTCTATCACGCGGGCATTTGGCCTCATCTTTCTTGGCATACCACGCGATCCACGTCATGTTGTTCCTGATGCAAAAGAACACGTTCTCATGGTCACTCCAATGGTTGCTCTGGTGGCAGGAATACTTCTCATTGGGCTTTACCCTCGTTTTGGAATTGGCGTTATCTCCGAACCGACGCAAATGCTGATGAGGCTCAGTGGTTCAGCTTCTCGCACATTGAGTGAGTGCATCCCCAGTGGCTTGTTTGAATCAATTACTGGTGTCGGCTTGATTCTGCTAAGTCTGTTCGTGGCACTCACAGCTGTACGATTTTTCGTGTTGCCAAAGAGTAACAGGAAACACGTGACCTGGGGTTGCGGATACACCAGGCCGAATGCGCGCATGCAGTATACCGGTTCGTCGTTTTCACAGCCAATGACGGTAGTATTCCGGGATTTGTTGCGGTACATGCGACGCAGAACACTGCCAAAGGGACCTTTCCCTTCGAACGGCAAGCTGGAAACACACTGTGTGGATACTGTCGAATATTCAGTCTTCAATTTTCTGAGATCAGGTGATCAGTTTGTTGCAAAAGTGCTGCACTGGATTCCGGAAACCTCGCGGGCATCCATTGGTTATGGCCTGGTGGTTCTCGTCATCATTCTTGTCATCGTGTCTATCAAATAAAGGAGTGAGAAGTGCATATCGGCTTGTTGCTCTTTTATCTGATCATCACCTTGATTGCACCGATATTCATGGTCGGTATGATCAATCGTGTCAAATCGATATGGGCAGGACGGCGTGGTCCGAATCTGAATCAATTATGGTACGATCTGCTTCGTCTGTTGCGAAAGACTCCGGTATACAGTCAGGACACGAGTTGGATATTTCCTTACGCCCCGCTTGTAGTGCTGAGCATCACTATCTGCGCCAGTTTGCTGACCCCGGTACTTCCCGGGTATGCGGTGCTGGCGTTTCCCGGTGACTTCATCGTATTCGCATATCTGCTGGGCTTAGGCCGTGTGGCTATGATGCTGGGTGCGCTGGACACCGCAAGCGCGTTTGAAGGAATGGGCGCCAGTCGCGAAGCCACCTACTCTGCCATCACCGAGCCTGTGTTACTGTTGGCGGTTGCCACGCTGGGGTGTCTGAATAACACCATGACATTTCAGGACCTGGTGGCTGCAGGATCCAGAACGGACATCGACCTGGCAGTGAGATTTGCCATAGTGATGGGGCTGTTTGTGGTCCTTCTTATCGAGTCGTCCCGCGTCCCGGCCGATGATCCTGCTACACACCTTGAACTGACCATGGTTCATGAAGTGATGATTCTTGACCATAGCGGCCCCGAGCTGGCGATCATGCAATATGCCAGTGCCATGAAGATGACACTGTTCGCATTGGTGATATCCGCAGTGATCAACCCGTTTGACTCCGCTGGCAGCGGATCGCTCCCGATCCTGGGTATGGCAGCCACGCTAGTTCTGCTTGTTGCCATAGCAGGTATTGTTGGAATTATCGAATCGCTCGTAGCTCGACTTCGCTTCCGTGCGTTACCGATGTTTGTCCTTTCTGCATTCGTCGTTGTGTCGATTGCCCTCGTCGTCGTGGTGGCACATCAAGGAGGGCTGCGATGACAAACCTTTTTATTCTCTACGTTGCTGCTATCCTGATTCCCTTGTTCTTTGCTTCCTGGCGAGTTGCAGTACTTGGGCTGGGAATGCAAGGGCTCACGTTATCAATCATTCTTGTTGTCGGTCATGGATTTGATTCTGCAGTTAACATTGTCGAGTTTCTGAGTCTCTTCCTGATACGGGCAGTTTTTGTACCCTGGTATCTATTTCGCATGGCTGGCACGAAAGGTCAACCCGCCGGCTTTACGCTGGTGGGGAATTCGCTGACTCATCGCTCGCTGGTGCTGCTCCTTCTCGGGACTGGGTTCGTGATGGGGTATGTCATGGATCGTCAGAATCCAAAGGAGGCTATTCAAATTGGCGCTGCACTCTCGAGTTTTCTCCTGGGAATGCTGATGATTGCAAATCAGAAACAACCGATATCCCAACTGATTGGGTTGTTCACCTTTGAAGGCGGCGTGACGCTGGTTGAGTTGCTCTCCCCACATGCTATGCCCTTCCCAGTGCAACTCGGTGTCTCGGCCATTGATGTCCTCTTCGTGCTGACATGCGGTGAATACCTGTCTCGGTTCCAAACTCTCACCTGGGAGTCGGATACCCTTCCCGGCAAGGAGTTGAGATGATTGCACTCTTATGTGCTATTGTCCCATTTACTGTTGCAATCGTACTGATTGCAGCACGCCAACAGGCACGACAGTTGGCGAAGCCCGCTCTCGTGATCACAGCGGGATTAAACTTGTTGTCTGCGCTGCTGGCAGGGATAACTCGCGGCCCTGGAGTATCAATCACATTCCTTGGTAACTATCTGGTGCTGGATGCCACGTCTGCACTTTTTTTAGTTCTTGTTGCGATTGTCTTTTTCGGCATCACTATTCATGTCAGTCAACGGTTCACTTTCGGTCCAGCCGAGCCGGGCATGGATGGTTTTGTAATTCGATCCATCTTGTTTCTAGGTTTGAGCAACCTTGCTGTTATTTGTAATCATCTGGTAGGAATGTGGGTACTTCTTGAAGCAGCTACACTCATCATAGCCCCGCTTATCTTCTTCAATCGTGGTCCTGTTGCACTGCGGGCATCGTGGAAGTATCTCAAGTTCTCAGTGATCGGCCTGGGCTTCAACATGGTCGGACTGATGTGCCTGGCTAGAGCGATGGGTGGCATACACGGCGATCACGAGATCACATTTTTTCTGGACGAACTGCAAAAACGTACCAGCCTTGGCGAAACCGTATGGTGGGAAATCGGATTGGCATTCATGGTACTTGGTCTAGGCACCAAACTAGGACTTGCTCCCATGTATGCCTGGCTACCCGACGCTTATGACGAAGCTCCTCCGGCTGTCACAACCTTGCTGGCAGCAGTTCAGTTTAACTGTGTCCTTCTCTTCCTGTTTCGTCAGGTGGGTTTGTTACGGTCTTTCGATCCGACACTTGTGAGCATGGAATTGATCACCATGGGAGTGCTATCGATTGCCATCTCAGGGTTGCACATCGTTCGGGCGGAGAACTACAAGCGATTGATTGCCTATGCATCAATCAACCACGCTGGAACCATTGCTCTCGGACTGGGAATGGGCAGGAATGCAGCCTATGGCGTCGTGCTGTATGTTGTCAGTAATGCTCTCGTCAAAGCTGTATTGTTCCTCACTTGCGGCAACATCAAGGATCATTACAGGACCAAGCAGATGGCCTCCCTTCGCGGTTTAATCCGTGTGATGCCCTTCAGTGGTTTAGCCTTTACACTTGGCACCTTTGCCTTGCTCGGATTCGCACCATTTGGCAGTTTTCTGGGAGAAATAATCATTCTCAGCAACATGGCCGAAGGTGGATTTCTTCTATTGTTTCTCTTTCTGTGCGTGATGCTGACTATCAACCTGGTAGCAACGGGGCGAGCATTGTTTCCCATGATCTGGGGTGATACGGAGGAGGAAGAGATCCATGTGAAGGAGCCGATCTGGTCGATTGCTTCAAGTGCTTTCTATATTCTCGTTCTGGTATCGCTCGGCATTTACACTCCCGAACCGGTCACGGCTCTCTTGCGTGAAGTTGCCATGACACTCGATGGCAAGTGACCAAGGAGTCAATCGCATGCAGCCGAAAACCGTGCTTCTTCAACCGAACGACGACATCGAGACTCTGAACTATCAAGGATTCCGTGAGAGGCTGGCTCACCATCTGGAAAAAGCAGATCGTATCCTGAGCGTTTTCGGGTCACTCGATTCTGAATCGCCTGGCAACGCTCCCAGGCTGCATGCAGTAATCCTCGGAAAGTCGGGACTTGAACACTTTACTGGACGGGGTAATCCTGCTGAGAAATTCGAATCGCTTTCAGTTCAATATCCGCAAATGCATTGTTTCGAGCGAGAGATTCACGAACAGTACGGTCTTACCCTGGTGAATCATCCCTGGTTGAAACCTATTCGCTTTGAGGGACGTAATCTGGGCAGGATGAATGACTATCCGTTCTACCAGCTTGCAGGCAAGGAAGTGCACGAAGTTGGAGTAGGTCCGATTCATGCCGGGGTCATTGAGCCCGGGCACTTCCGGTTCATGTGCTATGGGGAGACCGTTCACCATCTCGAAATACATCTGGGCTATCAACATCGCGGAGTAGAATCGCTCCTGACGAAAACCTCACCTCGGAAAATCCCTCCACTCATCGAAAGCGTCGCAGGAGATACAGCAGTTGCGTATGCTGTGGCTTACTGTCGAGCATGGGAAGCTCTCTGTGACTTGCCAGCCAGGCCAGAAGTGGAAGTTGTACGCAGCATTGCTGTTGAATTGGAACGCATTGCCATGCACCTGGCTGGTCTTGGTGGACTGGCAACGGATGTTGCCTTTCTGCCCGGCAGTTCTACGTATGGTCGATTGCGGACATCGGTTATCAATTTAACCATGCGGCTGTGTGGCAGTCGTTTCGGGAGAAGCTGGTTTCGCCCGGGAGAATTGCGGTATGCTTTTGGATCCAGACAAAAGGACGATATTCGAGATACGCTGAAACGCGTTCAACGTGATCTTGCTGACATCAATGATCTCTTTCGACAGGCCCGATCCGTCTGTCATCGTCTCGAATCAACCGGAATCGTGCCTACATCGCTGGCTCGCGACATTGGCATGGTCGGCCTGGTTGGTCGTGCCTCCGGATTGACCTGTGACCTTCGACAGGAATTGCCAGGAAGTGCCTATAGTCAGTGCCCGATGCCGTTAATTACTGATACAGCAGGTGATTGCCAGGCGCGAGGTGTCGTGCGCATTCGGGAAATGGACGAATCCATGAAATGGATTCTACACATGATTGAGAATGCGCCAGATGTTGATGCAGAGAAGCCAGCCAACCTGAAACCCCGTCCCAGTTCATCGGTTGTGTCTTTCGAGGAAGGTTGGCGTGGCGAAGTGATGCATGCGATTGAGACGGACGCTCAGGGAAGGATTTCACATTACAAGGTTCAGGATCCATCACTTCGAAACTGGTTTGGACTCGCACAGGCAGTCCGGAACAATGCCATTTATGACTTCCCGATTTGCAACAAGAGTTTTGACCTCTCATACTGCGGGAACGATTTGTAACAGCCTTTATGGGGTTTACGGTGATTCCATTATTCGAAGCACTAAACGTTCGACGCTCACAAGGCAAGCAGTTCATTCCCGATGTCCGCTCAGCTGATCCCGTCGGGTTTCGGGGGCTACCTGTCATCGATTCGGCTCCATGCAGCGAAGGCTGCAGTGCCTGTATGGAAGAGTGCCCAACGAGTGCCATTTTGCTTTCCCCCTTCCGGCTTGATCTGGGCAAGTGTGTTTTCTGTGATGAATGTGCCCGGGTGTGTCCCCGTGACAAGGTGACTTTTTCAAATCATTATCGATTGGCTTCGCGGACACGGGATGGTCTGGTCATGAAAGAGGGAACAAGCACCCTGTCAGCGGTTGAAGCCAATTCCAGAATTCAAAGCCTGTTCGGTCGGTCACTGAAACTCCGCTCCGTCTCTGCTGGTGGATGCAATGCATGTGAAATGGAAATCAACGCTACGGCTAACGTCAATTTCGATTCGAGCCGTTACGGTATCGATATCGTCGCCTCACCACGTCATGCGGACGGATTGATCCTGAGCGGGCCAGTGACAAAGAACATGGCAGCGGCTCTCGAACTCTGCTATGAGGGTATGCCTGATCCCAAATTCGTGATTGCTGTCGGCGCCTGCGCGATTTCGGGAGGTGTATTCGAGCAGTCTCTTGCTCTGGATCGTTCATTTCTAGGCCGATTTACCCCGGAGTTATTTATTGCCGGATGCCCAGCACATCCCTTGTCCATCGTGAACGGCATTCTTGATCTACTGGGACAGAAAGGCTGACATCAAAGGGAAGGGAAAGACTCAGCGTTTCGGAAGACGGAACGAGGAAGCGGTACACCCCTCGCGTGCTGCATTTTTAGCAAGGTTGACGTTTCAGATTGATCTGTTACTGCTTGGGGGCACAGTCATTTCCTTCGGGTCGCTAATGCTTAATTCAGATGGACATTTAGAGTCTCTATCAGTCGTATGAGGCTCGTAAGCTACCAGGATGGCTCCAGCTAAACACAGAATCAATCCCAGGAATTGTGGCATAGTAAAGCTCAGACTACCATCACGCCAGAGGGAAGTGAGGGCTACGGCAAGAGCAACGACGAGCAAGTCCAGGGCTCCAAGAGCTTTCACGAGCCCGACATTGGGAGCTTTGCCATAGGCTGCCACCACGGCATAGTTCGAGACGAAGAGGGTGATCGCCAGAAATGCGAACCACCACAGGTTCACTGCAGGGAAGCTCAGCCTGGTGCCGGTAAAGAGAGCATACAAGGCGAAGATGACCAGCCCGATTGCGAAAAGATAGAAGTTGATTGCGGCACTGGTCATGCCGGTTGCAGCTAAACGGGCTGTCAGAAGAGCCGTTCCGGCAAATCCAAAGACCGAGATCGTAGCCCACGCCCACCAGGGCATTGTCATGTGAGTCACTCCTTACTTCGAAAGTTGGTTGGCTAGAGCTACCTGGTCATTCAGCACAGCTTCGAGGTCCTCGGCCGACGTGAGAGGATTCGCAACGACGGCTCGCAATGCAACGAGAGGAACTGCCTGACCATAGCGAGTGCACTGAACCGTGGTGCGAGAGACACAGGTGCTACCTGCATCCAGTTGTGCCTGATGCAGGCGCTCATTGAACTGATTGATGGCTTGCTGGTCTTCCCAAGTCAATGCATCATGGGCGAGACGATCTCGATACTCGACAGGCAGGTAGCGATAGAGCACCAGATTGGAATCGGGCTTGAGGATCAACAGCTCAAAATCGACTGAATGAGAAATACGCTGACAAAGAAGTTGAGCCATGCGGATTCCATGTTCTACCAGTTGAGCGTAGCCGGTGCGCCCGAACAGTCGCAAGGCAGCATGAAGATGCAGGACCATGCCAGAACGGGAACCTTCCAGCGAACGGCAACCGAGATCATCGGAGCCGGGACGGGAGAGATAATTGGCATGCTTCTCGATGGCTTTGGCCCGCTGAGGCTCCCGGAAGAGAAGCATCCCTATGCCAAGTGGGAGGTAGAGTTGCTTGTGCCCATCCAGGGTCACCGTATCCGCCCGTTCAATGCCTGCCAGGCGTGTAGCATGTAGTTTCGAGAAGAGGAGCGGACCACCCCAGGCAGCATCGACATGGAAAGCGGTTCCCACTGAAGCAGCAAGATCAGCCAGCTCGTTAAGCGGATCAATGGCCCCGGCATCGGTGCTGCCGGCCACGCCGACAATCGCCAGAATACACTTTCCTTCCTTTTGACATTGCTCAACCGCGTCCCGCATAACATCCACCTTCACCCGTCCGGTGCTATCCAGAGGCACTCGAAACAGGTTCCGCTCGCCCAGGCCCATCAGGCCAATTGCCTTGGCAAAGGAATAATGCATTGATTCAGGGCCGATCACCACGGCATCGCGATATCCATAGTACTGCAAGGCTGCCAGCAGCCCTTCATGTTCGATACCCGCAAACTTGCCAGTAGCTTTGAGCGCTGTATTGCGAGCACACCACATGGCGGTGAGGTTGGCCAGCGTACCACCGGAAGTGACGATACCCAGCGTGCTTTCACGTTTCTGGACATGTGTTTGATAAAATTCATCGGAACGCTGATAGAGCAGGCGATGCAACGTAGCCAGTGCTTCACGTTCGCAAAGCGTCAGCGAGCGCGAGGCATCCGCTTTCGTCAGGTTCTGGTTCATGGCTGTCACCAGCCGCGCGATAGGTCTGCTGAACCAGGGAAGCCCCTGACTCATATGCGACAAGCTGCGTGGCGAAGCGATGCGATTGGCGTGATCCACCACATCATCACGCAGGCTTTCTACATACTGTTCTGGTGCCATGGGATGATCGTGAATAGTAGTCTCACTGAATCGCTCAACAAGGTTTGACACAGGCACGGCAATCTCTGTTTCGCTGAGGAACTCGCGAATCATCTCGGAGACAGCTTCATCCATCAGCATTTCTGAAGAAGTACTTTCATCGTGAACGAAGAATCGGGTGACAGCTGGTGCAGTGAGTTGCTGGCTAGCAAACATAGGATTGCTCCTGGCTTCGAGGGCTGAAGTGGTATTGCTGACGGAACGCGGCGATCCAGCGCTGTGCCTCTCTCGTGAGAGCACCCTGGGTAATCAGTCGATCACGAGTGATCAGTCGTCCGAGAGGCGTTCCTTGCCGCACCGGTCGGCCTGGTTCGATGGTTCGAAGAAAGAGAGCCTCGTCTGCCCGGGCAATGGAACGCATCTGCGTTTCATGGCGGACGAAATAGAGCCGATCATCGCTTTGCATGCGATAAAGGCCGCTGGCGGGAACTTCAGTTACCGTTTTTTCATGTCCCAGGTGATCGAGTATGAGTTGGCCCCAGCCTGTCGCGGACTCGGTTTGCGTCCAGTGGGTATTGAGCGAGGTAAAGTTGTGCGATGTGGCTTTGCCGAGCCACTCCTCAATGTGATGCGTGAGCAGCGGGGTGATGCCTTGCTCCTGAGCGGCAAGGTCGCCTACCGGAGCGGCTCCGGTGATACGCGGATTCAATTCGCCGAAGTAAAGTTGCTGGCTATCGATGTCGAGGAGATAGTCGACACCGAAGACGCCACGATAGCCGTGCTTTCGCATTTCCTCGCCAATAGCGATGGTGTAAAGGTAGGCCTTTCGGCGAACACTGCTCCCAAAGTCATCATGGCAAAGTTGATTACCGCACCAGCCGCCGCGATAGGGCGTCAATTCCGGGAAGCCGACAAGTTCCGCCTGCAGCGGCCCCACCAAAGTACCATGCTTCGTTACGCAGGCCTCAAGGGCCGCGGGCTGGCAGCGGATCCGCTTCATGATTTTGACTTCTTGCGCTGCTTCAATGGTCGCAGCATGCACTTCATAGTCAGCTTTATTGCTGATAAAAAACGTGGTGCTGCCCGAATCGCCAAAGGGGGTTTGCACCACCAGGTCTAGCCCTAAACCCTGGGCAGCCTGGCGAAGTGACTGATAGCTCGTGATATTGCAGAGCACATTCGGAACAGAGGGAACGCCAGCACGCTGTGCCAGACGGGTGGCGTTGACTTTGCAGTCCAGTTGCCGTCGAAGAGCCGCACAGGGATGCAGTATCTGCAGCTTCAACTCGGCTGCGGCCTGCTCGGCTCGCTCATCAAACATCAGAAAGAGCAACTTGGGATTGATATGCTGCCGCAGTTGCTGGATGACCCGTTCATTGCGAAGGAGAGCGGCCGTGGTAGTGGGAATATCCGTCAGTGCATTGTCAGGCAGGTTGCCAGGAGTAAAGAGTGCAGGATGTCTGCCTTCAAATGCATCCATGGCATTGATGAATGCCAGTCGATGCTCTTCGGCTCCAAGTACATTGAAGGGGGAAACATTCACAAAGAAGATGGGAGCCACCATACTCACCTCGCACTGATATAAACCTCACTACAGATATCAGTGCGGAATCGGCTGACAAAACCCCTCACCGGTTTGGAAAGAATCAGAGAATTGCCCGAGGATCACAAGTAGAGTGCCCATCGCCCCCCAGTGTAACGCCGACTTCAGCTATCCCTAGCCGCTGAACAGGATGCCGGGGGAGTTGCGGCAGGCGGAGACTTGGAAGTTGAGGTCATCGATAATGTTCCGGTCGTCTATGCCGATTTCGAGGAAGGGGTTTTGCGGTTAGCGACATGTATGCCGATGTCAGTGCCTACCGTGGAGGCAAGCTCTCCGACTTGAGCTCGCTCCAAACATTCTCTAATGGGGCAGGAAGATAGGTGTCGGTGGAACATGTAGGCAGGTAATAAGTTGCGGTTAGTTGTGCTGTTAACCGCGAGATAATCTCATTAGGTGCGGGAGAGATGTTGTAGCTAAAACATAACGCTTGATAGTTTGGCTCTTGATCAGGCTGTATGAGACATGCTCAAGTCACATCATTATTGATTGTAAACGCTATCGCAAAACCGTGGCGCGGGTGGCAGGTCGAGTGATGCTGTAAAAGTGTGGCGTGTAACAGAGCCAGCCGCTTAGTCTGAAGAGCTGCGAAGCAGCTCTTCTGGAGTAAGTGGGAGGCAGGAGTGTACCGCGACATGAAGCAATGGAGTGAGATTCGCCGCCGTGTGCTGAATAAGGAGATCAGCAAACGTCAGGCGTGCCGGGAGTATGGTGTTCACTGGGATACGTTGAAGAAGATCGAAGGGAATGTGGAGCCACCGGCATTTCGTCGGCCATCCCCGCGAGCCAAGCCGGTGCTGGCGGCGTATCTGGGGCACATCGAGGCCATCCTGAAGGCAGACGAGTCGGAGCCCGCCAAGCAGCGTCATACGGCTCGTCGGATTTATCTGCGGCTGAAAGAGGAGCACGGTTACGCAGGTGGTGAGAGCACGATTCGGCAGGCCGTGCGTCAGCTTCGCCAGCAGACGGCCGAGGTCTTTGTGCCTCTGAGCCATCCGCCAGGGGAAGCCCAGGTAGACTTTGGTCATGCCGAAGTGATCATCGCGGGAGAACGGGTAGCTGCCTCATTCTTTGTGATGACATTGCCCTACTCGGATGCCTTCTTCTGCTGTGTGTTTCCGAAGGAGTGTACGGAGACGTTTCAGGAGGGGCATGTCCGGGCGTTTGAGTTCTTCGGCGGCGTGCCGAAGCGAATCACGTACGACAACAGCAATATCGCCGTCTCGAGCATCGAGCATCAGCGAGGCAAGGATTGGACAGCGGGGTTCCACCGTCTGGTGAGCCACTATCTGTACGAACCTCACTTTTGCCGAGTACGTCGAGGCAATGAGAAGGGAGTGGTGGAAGGGATTGTCAAGTTTGCTCGTAGCAACTTCATGGTTCCCGTTCCGCAGGCAGCGTCGTGGGAAGCACTCAATGAGGTAATCATGGAGCGTTGCCGGGCCGACCAGCAACGGCAACTGCGTGGTCAGACGGCATGCAAAGCAGTGCTATTGGAACAGGAACGGGCATCGTTGCGTCCTTTTCCAGCTCAACGCTTTGAAGCACGACGGATTGTGATGGCTCAGGCGAACTCGCTGTCACTGGTGCGATTCGACACCAACGACTATTCGGTGCCGACGGCCTATGCTCATCAGCCGATTACGGTCGTGGGAGGTGTCGAGGAAGTACGCCTGGTCTGTCGTGATCAGGTGGTAGCTCGCCATCGTCGTCACTGGGGCCGGGAACAGACGGTCTATGATCCGATCCACTACCTGGCCCTGCTGGAGCGCAAGCCGGGGGCCTTGGACTATGCCCGTCCGCTGGAGCAGTGGCAGCTTCCCATCGCCTTTGGGATCTTGCGTCGTCGATTGGAGAACGAATGGGGCCATCGGGGGACACGGGAGTTTATCAAGGTCCTGCGATTGCTGGAACGAGCCAGCTTGCTGGAACTGTATGCAGCGGTCAAGCATGCGCTCGCCATCGGCGCCACAACCAGTGAGGCGGTGCAACTGCTGCTGGTCCATCGGCGGGAGAAGCCTGTGGTGCTCTTCTGCCTGGATCAACGTCCTCATCTGGGTGGGGTGAGTGTCCCCGTTCCTGATCTGACGGTCTACCAGTGCCTGCGCACAGGAGGTGGGGCATGAAGAAGACCGAAACGACCAGCACGGTGCTGCTGAAGCATCACCTGAAGGCATTACGACTGCCCACGATCCTCAGTGAATGCGATAAGGTAGCAGCCCGGTGTGCCAGCGAGAATGTCGATCACCTGGGGTTCCTGCAGCAGTTGTGCGAGCTGGAACTGGTGGATCGGGAACGACGTGCTGCCGAACGACGGCTCAAGGCAGCCCGCTTCCCAACGCTAAAGACGTTGGATGACTTCGACTTCAGCGCCCAACCTTCGCTGAACAAGGTTCTGGTGGCGGAATTGATGCGAGGTGTCTTTGTGGATCAGCGGGAATCGGTGATCCTGCTGGGCAATCCTGGCACCGGGAAGACCCACCTGGCCACGGCGCTGGCGATGGAAGCCTGCCGTCGGGGCAAGCGGGTTCGCTTCTGGCGGGTGATCGAACTGGTCACCCACCTGATGGAAGCGAGAGAGGAGCGGAACCTGCTCAGGCTCAAGAGTCAATTGGCCAAGCTGGACTTATTGGTCCTGGACGAGCTGGGATACGTTCCGACCAGCAAGGTGGGAGCGGAGCTCTTGTTCGATGTCATCAGTACGGCCTATGAGCGGACCAGCATTATCGTGACCACCAATCTGCCGTTCGAACAATGGACGGAGGTCCTGGGCAGCGAGCGGCTGGTCGGCGCCACCCTGGATCGGTTGACCCATCGCTGCCACATCCTGGAAGCCACCGGAGAGAGCTATCGCCTCAAGGATGCCAAACGAAGGCAACGGCGGGGATCGACGGATAGCAAGAAGGGAGGTACCCCGGGAGGGGAGTAGCCCCGCGCGGTGGGTGGACGCAACTCCAGTCGGCCTACGGCCTCCTTACGTTGCGTCCACCCACCCATGGAAAAGAGAATCCTCGACAACCACCCTGCGGGTGGTTATCTTTAACCCCTAACGCCACACTTTTACCCCATCACGCGCCACGGTTTTACGATAGCGTTTACAGCCCAGCTCCCGTCATTGATTTAGAGGGAAAGGTAGTTGGGCTATATATCGCCAAAGCAATGGGCTTTGAAGATCTGATCCTGCCTGTTTCAGAATGTCTGGCAACATTGGAAAAGCTATCGAAGGCCAAATAATCATGTGCTGAATTCATATTCACCAAATGACCAAGTACATTCAACTACACATCCAGCACGCAATTCAGGATTGTGTCCTGATAAATCTAGAACGACAAGAACCTGCCCAGTTCTCATCGACGTGATGGCCCGTGAGGACTTGTGGACCTCGCCCGGTGGCAAGAGCCCAGCCAACACGTTGTACGCCGCCATCAGCCGGGACATCAAGGACAAGGGGAAGGACTCGGCATTCCGGAAGGCGTAGAGGGGGAGGTTTGAGGCGGTGTAGTGGCGTGGGTAGACTGCGGATGACCCTGGCTGGAGGGCTGGGGTGCTTGTCATCTTGTGGATGGCAAGGAATACTAGCAACTCCTTCAAGGCCCCTTTTCCGAGGTTCTCTTCTTGATGCTGTTGAAGAAAGAGTCATTCAGTTCAAATGCCACCGATTGATTACTCAAGAACACCTCAAGAGTATTTGCAGAACGGTCGTAGATGAGCCTATCACATTGGATTCGTTTGCAAGCTGGCATCTTGGCCACAATTTCTAACGGGCCAGGTCGAATCGTAATCTCAACCTTGCCAGCTTCCGTACTCTCTGCATGTATTCGTTGGTTGCCTTCATTGTAAGTAATCCGATCAGCAATGATCTCATAGCGAGCATCGAGTGTCAGTGCGTGCACCACTAGTTGCTGGCCTCGAGTTGTAAAGAGGAGCGTTCCTGAGCCCTTAACCGATTCAGCTGGCTGTTTCTCAGATGCTTTACTCGAATAGTCAGAAAGCTTGGGTGATTTCACTTTGTTGGTTTCTTGTTGCTGCTCGTCTGCAATCAGTCCAACTCTTGGAAACTCCGGGCCATCATCTATCTTTGATGCTCCTTGCAAAAGTACTCCACAGCCAAAACCAGCGATGATTAGTGCAATTGCACACGCCTGGATCATGTACCTGAACGATAGTGCATTCATAAAGCCTCCATAGAGGTTCGCAAGTGGTTGGCTAAGATTGGGTGATCGACTTGTACACAACATGCATGTCCGCATTGAGAGAGCCGGTAATGAATGGCCCGCATCAATCGGATTTGAGAACAGTGAAGACAGCCCCAATGTTGTCAGGAGAACCCCACGCTTCTCAAGACGAGTCGCCAGAATCTTTCGTGCTCTAGCAAGCCACCCGGCAACTGTTCCTTGGGGCAACCCAAGCCTTTCTGCAACTTCTCGACGTGAATAACCACCAATATCACATAAGGTGAAGACGCTCCGATAACGAGTTGGAAGTCTATTCACCTCTTCGTCCAAGATCGAAGAAGCATCGCTAATGCCTGTAGGATCAATGCTCCTTCGAATAGCGAGTGCTTCATATTTACTTTGTCCGTGCGTACGTTTCTTGAGTAAGGAACGCGACTTTATCGCTGTTCGGTATGCTACTCCATACAGCCAATTGGGAAGAAGGGCGGGATTGCCAATTGAAGATGCCCGTCGCACAAACACGAGGAAGGTAACTTGAAAGGCGTCTTCTGCATCATGATGGGAAAGGATTCTGCGACAAACTTTCCAGACAAGCGGGCTGTGACGCCTAACTAGGTGAGTTAGGGCACTTTGATCATTGTGTTGAACGAATGCCGTTAAGAGTTCCTTATCGGTGATACTGCCAAAGTATTCAGGCTCAATGCGGTCACGAAGTCTCGAAGACACTGATGCGTGATGGTTGACCATCGCATGGTTCCATTATGTTGCTTCCCACCTAGATACTACCTGAATCAAGAAGTTTGATACAGTTTTCCATTGATTTCAATTTAAATGGATGACAGATTCAAAAGAATGAATGTAGCTTTGCAGGCATCGTATTTCCACATCGGCAAGGTGGCCGACTTGGAAGTCGGTGATGCAGCACACTTAGATGTGAGTCAACAACTTGCTGCTATTCGTAGGAATATTTGCAATTCGAATGTCATTCAGCATTGGACACGGGCACTAACTACAGTTCACCACTTCACAGGATAGTGCCATGACCAGCCTGACAACCCAAGCCGGCAAACAGTCCGATGCCGATCTACTAGCCTTGTTTGTCAACAGCCACGACGAGCGAGCCTTTGCAGCGATCGTGAACAGACATGGTGCAATGGTGCTATCAGTTTGCAAGCGAGTGCTGCAGGATGTGCATGATGCGGAGGATGTGTGTCAGGCCGTCTTTCTTGTGCTGGCGAGGCGGGCAAAGTTCATCCGTATACCCGAGTCGCTTAGCTCCTGGTTACACGGTGTGGCTGCCCGCCTTGCGCATAAGCTTCGCTGCAAGCAGGCGCGTCATCTCCATCGCTCTCGTCAGTTGACTACGCCATCACAGCTGGTTTCATCAACGACCCACCAGAACGCATTCCTGGTTGCCCTCGATGAAGAATTGGCCCGATTGGCCGAGCCATTTCGTTCCCCGTTAATCCTGTGCTATCTCCAGGGAAGAACTCGGGACGAAGCAGCGGAGCAACTTGGGTGGACACCAACAGTGTTGCGTGGCAGACTCGACCGCGGACGGTTGCTGCTCAAGAAGCGACTGCAGGCCCGTGGAATCACCTTCTCCGCAGCCTTACTGGCAAGTGTCCTTACGCAAACCAAAGTCATGTCTGCGGTGCTCACCGTGCGATCCATCAAAGCAGCAATGTATGCATATCACCAACTGCCACTTCATCCATCAGTGGCATCCCTTGTTAGCATGGGCATAGGACTCACTGTACCCGGGTTATCCATCATGCCCTGGCTCATTGTCCTGGCCTTGGCCGTGGTCTCGATGTTTGGTGTTGCCACCTACTCGAGTCACGCCCCGGTAGCCCCCGCCGCGAATGCCTCGCTGATACAAGTTACCAAGAATCCACTCCCTGAATACGCTGTGGCACGACTTGGGTCACTCCGCTTTCGCCACGGTCATTGGGTCAACGGGATGAAGATCATTCCCACTACCACGATGATGGCCAGCATTGCTAACCGAACCTTGTACTTCTGGAACCTGCCGGATGGCATGAATATTCGACAGCTTGAATATGACCATACGTTGGAACATCTCTCTGTCTCAGTCAACGGCAAATACACGGCGTTTTGCACAAGCGACGATACCGTCCATGTCGTTGAGTCGCAAACAGGACAGGAATTGTGGCATACCAGTCTTGCTGAATTTGCACCTGCCGATTCCGAATCATTCCGAAAAATGTCTTCCAGTGTCCATCGACTCGACATCGATTCCTCCGGAGCGTTACATGTCTACGGCCCGGACCAGCGACTTCGCACCTGGGACGTAGCCGGCAAGAAGCTGGTACGAACCATCGAGCTGGACACGTTGAGCGTCAGCCAGTTGCAATGGTCCCAGGATGGCAAACGCTGTTTTCTAATCTCCAAGACAAGTCCGGAAACACTCCAAGTCTGGTCGTGGCCAGAGTGGAAACTACTCAAAGCCATCGCAGCCCCCGAAGCCATTCGACGGTTCACGCTCTCGGATGATGCCAAGCGAGTCTTGCTGGTGCCAAACGCCTCTCAATCCGAAATTCAGTTGTGGAACACTGCTACCGGGTTGATACTGCATACTCTGGCGACGCAGGCAGGAGAACATACCTGCGCCTCCTTTTCCCCTGATGGACTCAAGCTTGCCACAGGAAGCAACGGTGGCACCCTACAACTGCGGAACTGTTCCACCGCCAGCCTAGAATTCCAGTCGAATACAGATTGCCAGTTCCATCAACTGTTGTTTTCGGAAGACGGTAAGCGTCTGTACTTTTTTGCGCCCGAGGGCTTCATCCGTGAATGTGATGCTGAAACAGGCAAGCTGCTCCACCAGGACGACTTCCCCAAGGCAGCCAATGCGACACTATCCTCTTCACCGCACTGGCTCCTCACGTTAGGCAAACAGCAAGCCTATCTGTGGAACAAACATACGAACAAACTAACACGAAGCATCAAGGGCAATAGTTACTTCGCGGATGGCATCATTGTACCCGGTCGCGATTGGCTGGCGATGGCCCAACAGGATGGTGAGCTGCGCATCGAAGAAATTGCATCAGGTAAGGCCATCTTCAGCAACAAACTGGCCTCGCACCTTGAGAAACTAATTGTGTCGCCGGATGGCAACACCCTCGTCCTTTGGCCGGGCATGTCGGATCAAGCCAAACTGAAGAAACTATTGGTCTTCGACCTCAAGGAGCTGAAACTTGTCAAGGAACTCGACATCCCGCCCGATAACGAGGAACAACCCAAAGTCATCCCTAGCCTGAACCAGCTTCGCTATTCATCCGATGGCAAACGTCTGTGGGCCTGCAGTGGCACCCATTGCCATCTGCTGAGCTGGGACATGACCTCACTAAAGACGAATCCGTTATCGTGTTACCACAATGGCGGGGTTAACTCCCTTGCACTCCATGAAGCCTCCAATACGCTCTTCTCTCTGGGCTACGACCACTGCGTCTATCAATGGGACATCACTACCGGCAATCAGCGTTCCAAGTTTGAAGTCGGCCACCACAGTTGCCTGTCCGTCTCTCCCGATGGCCAGTTCATCGCCCTCGCCAACAATGGCCTCTCCTCCGTCTTCGAAGGCGACTCGACGGTTCGCCAAAAAGACAACCTGAAGGAGATTAGCATTCTGTCATCCAGCACTGGTAAACTCATCACCAACTTCAAGGGGCACACAGGTGGTGTTTGGAGTTTGGGATTCTCTGAAGATGGAAAACACCTCTACTCGTTGGGATTGGACACAACCATTGTGATCTGGGATGTCTCACGCTGGAACAAGTAGAAAGCAAAGTCACACAAAGTCATATCCCACGCACCACCCAGGAAGCTGAGCATGATGGCTGCTGCTCTCCAGGTGCTACAGCATCGCAAGGTGGCGATGACCTGCCCGGAACTGATTGACGTGATGGCTACCGAGGACCTGTGGGTATCGCCTGGTGGCAAGACCCTGGCGAACACACTTTATACCGCCATCAGCCGGGACATCAAGGACAAGGGGAAGGACTCGGCGTTCCGGAAGGCGGATAGGGGGAGGTTTGAGGCGGTGTAGTTGGCGGTGGAATGCAAACGACCCCGGGTGGAGGGCTGGGGTTGGTCACAATCAAGCTGAATGGTGATAACCAATCCAACTATTACCCTTCCATGCGGAAGCCATGTTCCTCCCATCCGGTCATCTCGATTCCAAACACATGGTGATCTAACGGGCTTGTACAGCTTATTTCCCAACTCTCTTTGCCTTCTTGCAAAGACCAAAACTCAAAGGCATCCACATGTAGGCTGTCAAAGAGTTGCTCCTGAGTCGCACCATCGGCGAAGTCGTCAACTTCTGCAAACAGAGTTTGGCGCATGGAGGCCCATAGTTGTGTCCAGCGTGTTTCGATCTTGCGATAGAAGTTAACTGCATCGGTTCCCGGCGGCTCATTCGGCGACTTTATCGCTAGGTCTATTTCTTGGCCCAAGGGAACAAACGTTGCTCTACCACACCAATAGCCAGTGCTCTCGTTTGTAAAATCTCCCAACCCCTGCAGATACACCGTCTGAGGCTCGAAACGCTTGAAGATTGAGAATAGACCGAAAGGAGGCATTTGATGTTCTCTTGGTTCTGTGTGCGACCTTATCCCACCGGTATTTCGAGTTAGCAGTGACAGGAAGAACGCTAAGGACCTCAGCTGGATGACTGGGGTCGGTGTTCTTCTTTAGGTCATCTACCCCAGTATTGATTCGTTATTTTGAGGCGTTCACCATACTTATCCATCAGTCGAAGCTTAACCGAGTCAGTCAACGCTAAGACAATTTGCCAGCCCTGCATGTCCACAATTTCTGGTTCCAAGCACGGCGGCGTTAGAAGCAGTATTGTTGCACATGCAGGATTAATTTCACCGTCAGTCAAGTCGATCCGTTTGATATGCGACGCCAATTCAGATCGTGCAATCTTTCTTGCCAGTTTGGGATTCGTCAACTTTCGGAGACGCAAGTCTGCGTACATATTGCACTTTCCCTTCGTGAGCTTGCCTGCATCGAGAAGACGAGCTAACTTTATGGCTATGATTTCCATGAATCACCGCTTGACAGTACGTAGAAGGACCCGATGTTGATTGAACTCACCCTCTCCTCCGCCCCGCCTGAAGTCGTCCGGTCCCTGACAAGGTGGTGCATGAACACGAACTTCCCCCTTGATCCGGCGAGCATTTCAGCAAGCCAGTTAAAGGCTTCTGCAAAGTTTTCTTGGAAGCTCTAAGAATACAATATTTCAGGAAACAGGTCGCTCTGATATTTGTCAGGGAAAATGGTCTTCGTATCCATTTTGACCAGGTCGATGCCCAATGAGCTTTTGTTGATCCGATCGTACTGTTCAGAAATGACACCAACATCGGGAGCGTTGCCATCCTTGCAATTGACCATGTTAAGGGCGTAATCCGCACAGAAAAACTTATCCACACCCTGATGATCTCGCATGATGTTGGTCACGCCTATGGCGTTGAAAGTGCCATGTCCGCCTTCCAGATAATCCGAGCCGCGGCCGCCATCCAGAAAATTGGTGACTCCCAAGCCACTAGCGCCCCAGAGTCGATCGCTGTCATCGCCGCCATAGAGATAGCTTTTTTTAGTTCCGACCGCGGATAACTTGTCGAATCCTTGTTCACCAAAGAGACGATCCACGGCATTATCAATATCGCTTTCACCGACGAAATACTGTCTTCCCCACAAGTCATCATCGCCAGCTCCGCCGTGCAAGGTATCGCTGCCTTTGCCACCGACCAAGTAATCGTTGGTGATGCCCCCAACTAAGAAATCATTACCATCATTGCCAAATTGCCAGGAAGGCAGATTGGTATTGTTGGTGCAGCGGTCATTCCCGGTGCCACCATCAAATTCCACGCGATTGATGACACTGGTGGGAGTTTGCCCAGGTCGATGATTGGAGAATATGTCAAAGGATTGGGTTTCGATCTTGCCGCCGTGTGTCCATTTCACAACCACTTTGTCGTCCCAGTGGCTATTGGCTTGACCGGTGGTGCCATTATTGTCGATCGAGAAGACGACCTTGTCTCCTCCGTTGGTAGCCTGCACTTTGACTACTTGCAAAAGCGAATCATAAAAAATGCCGGCTGTGGGTACGTCGCGGTTTTCCAAGTTCTCAACGGACAATCGCGTTTTATTTCTAGAAGACCAATCAGCGGCCGAAGACAACCAGATTGAAATGCGACACAACATAGGAAATCCTCACTGCGCACGCCAGTGACGACGTGCATCCAACTACGACCAGCCTTCACGATAAAGGCCCATGGTCGCATAAGCACTAGCCAAATGAAAAACAGCCGCGCAATTTGCATTGTTGGCACAATGAGTGAGAATCAGAAAAAAATGAATGCAAAAAGGGTTGTTTCAATCCCATGCAATTGGAACATGATGGAATCTCTCCCTTACAAGAGAGGTTCCGGCCCATCAAGCTCAAACCCCAGTTCGCAATCCCCTTCGACCCCGCGCCACGTCTAGCGGGAAGGGGGATACGTCTTCAACATGCACTTACACTTTGCAATACAGAGTATTAGTGCTATTGTAACTCCATGAACACTTCACAGCGTAAGTTTTGGTTCTGGATATCTGCAGCATTCACATTAGGTGCTGTGGCTGGCTTCCTGGAATGCATATGTCTAGGCATCATCCTGCAGGCGATAATTAGCCCTGCACAGTAGGGGATGAGGCTATGCCACTATCCCCTCGCCCCCGCCCCACGTCAAGCAGCCTTTGCCTGCAACTGCTTACTGATTCGCTCTTAGGGCCAGCCGTGAACGGGGATCGTGTCACCGTGCTCAGCACTGTCGATTGGGACACTATGTTTCCTGACGATGTCTCACCTGGATA
Source organism: Gemmatales bacterium (assembly GCA_046350055.1). Classification (GTDB taxonomy): domain Bacteria; phylum Planctomycetota; class Planctomycetia; order Gemmatales; family HRBIN36; genus JAEUIE01. The sequence goes on from JAXMBC010000001.1 coordinate 5,200,738, forward strand.
GGTCACTTCGCAGAGTAAATAGTCTTCCCTTCTTTTATGGTTTCCAACACCTTCAATTCAGCAAGTGCAAGGATCGGTACATTGTGTGGGTTCTTGTCGAGTACTACGAAGTCGGCCAATTTACCCACCTCAATCGAACCACGGTTCGCTTCCTCATAGTGCTGGTAGGCAGCCCAAATGGTAAGCGACTTCAGTGCCTCTTCTACTGGTATACACTGCCCAGCACCCAGGATATCACCGCTGCGAGTACGGCGGGTAACCACGGACGACAAAACGCGGATAGCACTTGGCATGGCGACAGGCGAGTCGTGGTGTTGGGAAAAGATCATCCCCCTCCGCAATGCAGATCGCGCTGGACTGATCCGTTCCGCACGTTCTGCCCCAAGCACCGAATCCCGATGCCAGTCGCCCCAGTAGTAACAATGCATGCCAAACATCGAGGGGATAATGCCAAACTCCTTCATCTTATCGAGTTGGTCTTCACGCACAGTCTGGCAATGAATCATTACGTCGCGACGGTCTATACCAGGGCCATGCTGGATACGGGCATCCTTAATGCCCATCAGCATCATGTCGGCAGCTGCATCACCATTGCAGTGGATGAGAAATTGCCAGCCTTTCTGATAACACAGAGCGATTTTGCGGTTAGCTTCCTCGTTTGACATCGTCGGGTAACCGCGATAACTGGACGGCTGACCGTGTGGTGAGACAAAATATGGTGAACTCAAGAACGCTGTCTTTCCTTGTGGGGAACCATCGAAGTTCAACTTGACCCCACCAATACGATAGCCATTGATGAGTGTCTTGCTATACCACGAACTGTCCATGCCATAGGGTTGATCGGTGCTCGTCAAATCAGGGTATGAGATAACGTCGATTAGCATTTTCTTCTGCTGAGATAACCGCGCGAATGTTCGGTCGGTGGCTTCCGCTGAACGGCCTTCCTGGGCCAAGGTGAATCCATTGGCCGCATACAACTTTATGCCTGCTACTGCTAACTCGCCAAACTCAGCATCGCCTAATTTAGGAAGGACTTTCATCAGGGTGGCATTATGGGCCGTTTCCTCCAAAACCCCATTCGGTGTTTTTCCATCCTCCTCTCGACGAATCACGCCTCCCGTGGGATTCCTGGTCTCGGCGCTGACTCCAGCAATCTCAAGCGCCTTGGAGTTCGCCGCCCCCAGATGGCCGGACTGGTGAACGCAATACACCGGAACTTCTCTGGAGACCTCATCGAGTTCATGGCGAGTTGGATGCCGATGCTCCTTCAGTTGTGCATCATCGTATCCGAAGCCCAGGATGATGCCGTGTTTCTTCGCCGTTTCTCTAAGGGCGTGCTTTTTCAGTTCTGCCACGATACCGGGTATATCCTTTACGGTGTGATCGGGTGGTGCGAGCAGATTGGCCGAAGCTGCTTGCAAGCCCGTAGCAAAACAATGCCCATGGCCATCGATAAAGCCTGGCAGCAATGTCTTACCACCCAGGTCAATCAATCTGGTACTGTCACCTTTATACTTGAGAACTTCATCCTTTTTACCGACAGCAATGATCCGCCCACCTTTGATAGCGACCGCTTCCGCTTTGGGGTTCTTGTCATCGATCGTGATGATGGGGCCACCGTGGTAGATGGTATCCGCGAAATCTGCACCACAGACTGAACACATGCTTGAATGGATTATCAGAAGAACAAAAACGGAAATTCGCATGAACACTCCCTGAAGTCAGTATGTTCGTCTAGACAATTATGAGAATAGTCATTCTCAGTAGCGTTTGCAAATGGTCCGTGCAAGCCGCAATCTACTCCCTCGCGTTAACTAATGCCCAGATGAGAAACATCAACGAATAAGGAAGTGGCTTGGAGATTCGTACTATCCTGAGTACTCATCTGCTGAAGCAATTGTCCAACTTGAAGGAAGTAATGGATCAAATGACTTCGTAACACTCCCGGGCAATGTCTAATCGAGTTCCTGCAAACCACCACCGCTGACGGTGAGGACCTGACCGCTGATCCAACTCGAGGCTGGAGCAGCGAGAAACAAGGCGGCAGCAGCGATGTCGGTTCCCTCACCCAGTCGGGCTAGAGGCGTATTCTTTAGCATTGTCTTTTCAATTTCAGGCGTGAGAACACTGTTCAGCGCTGCTGTGCGGATGGCACCAGGCGCTATGGCATTGACACGAATCTGGTCGTGCCCTAGGTCGAACACCATATTGCGAGTGAGATGATTCACAGCAGCTTTCGATCCACCGTAGGAACACATGCGTTTGTTCGTGTTCTCACCAGCCATCGAACTGATGTTTATGATGGCACCACCGCCAGCCTTCTTCATGTGCGGGGTTGCCAATTGGCACAGACGGAAGAGAGAAAAGACATTCAATTGAAAAGCCCATTCGAAATCACTCATGGGCATGTTGAAAGGTTTCGGACCGCCACCGCCAGCGTTATTCACGAGAATGGTCAAACCACCCAGTTCCGTCACAACTTTCTCAACCACAGCCACCCGTTCAGCTTCATTGGTAACATCCAGCTTGAGCCCGATGGCCTGGTTGCCAAACTTGCTGCACTCCTGTGCAACGACTTGAGCATCAGCCTCTTTCAAATCGGTCACCGCAACTCTTGCTCCAGCCTCGGCAAACATCAAGGAAATGGCTTTCCCGATTCCAGCACCGCCACCAGTCACCAGAGCAATTCCACCACACAGTGAAAAGAGGTTATTGAGAGGCATGTCGCACCTGCTTACAAATACTGCACTAGGGCTTATTTAGAACCATACCAGCAAGATCATGTTACGTGCATAAATGTCGGTAGCAAACGCTCAGTGTATCCAGACTGAAACTAGGCGATTGAGGATATGGAGAAACACCTGCGGGATGACTGTCGAGGATTACCTTAGTCCCCAATCCCCTCGCCCCGACCCACGTCAAGCGGGAAGAAAATGGTGAGTAGGTTCGGACCACGCGAAGATCGCGTATCTAACGTAATTTGCTCTCCATTTCGGCCTATTTATTGGGCAATGCGTGCCTAGGGATTAGCTTACCACCATGTCGTATCCTTATGGAAGGTTCCAATGGCAAACAGTTCCAGCAAGTCCCTCTGGAAGTGGGGCATTTACAGTGCCTGCATCCTGTTTCAACTGATCGTGGCCTACTTCTGCTGGATCGGCTATCGTGCAGCATCGGAACCGCCAGCGCCTGAAAATGAAGGAGCCAGAGTGATTTATGCCGTCGTTGGGCTTGCCTGTGTAGCAAGTGCACTGGGGCAAGTGTTGTTTTTGATGGGGTTCCGCATCCATCGGACTGCGTCGTTTTGAGGAATGCAACCTTAAGGTGAGTGCACTGCATAAACTCGTCAGGTATCCAGTCCAAGGACTATAATTCATCAGCAGCCACGGAGGATCACATCATGCCCCTTTTTTCAAAACACCTATCTAGCAGTCCCCGTCTTCAGAAGGCGGTTAACAACGCACCACCAGTCAGCGTAGGAGAATCTAATGAAGGGGTTGCTGCGATGCAACAAGGCCTAGTCGATCTTGGCTTTGACATGCCAATATCAACCAAGCAAGGCGCGATGCCACCTGATGGAATCTATGGTGTGGAAACAGGGAATGTCCTCAGACGCTTTCAACAGCAACAGCGACTGACAGCTGATGGCCTGGCTGGAAAGAACACACTTTCGAGAATGGATGAGCTGCTACTTTCGCAGGAGAATTACAGTGCTGTAGCCGAGAATGCAGCAATTGCTTCTCAGATGGCAGGTTTGCACGAGAATCGTCCTTTTTCCACCACAACAGCGCGTCGTGCTTAATCCTTGGAGATAGACATGGTTGGCATTGATTCGATCAATACGACATTGACCATTGACAAAACTGGCCTTACTCCCGGCGTAGCCTTTGAACCGTTCATATCTCCCAAGCGTGCGGTATTCCATCTCACGAAAGGCTACACGCTAACCAAGGATGCTGAAACCATCAAGCATGCTTGGACTGCTAAAGGGGAAGGACCTGGCCAATCCAAAAGCGGCACTCCTGGAGATGAAGAGCTTGGTTTCTTACAAACTCAGGAAGTGGACACCATTCAGTTCTTCTACGCAGGAGAGAAGCGCAGCCACGGCAGCATGACCATTGATGTTGCTCCTAGCATAAGTCCGAAGACCTGCCTCGACTCTGAAGACAATCTCGATCCCTGGACGTCCACTGATCGGTCACTGGACAATGGAATCTGGAAAGCCAAAACAGGCGACCACCCAGCGTCACGCTGCCCCTTAAGACTCGGAAACGTAGTCACCAACAAGCCTAACTTCCTCTTTCATGCCATTGATAAGCGGCGTTATGTAACCATCCTGACCTATCGGTTAGCCAAACAGTTCATTCCACTTCGTTGGTTCAAATGGTCCGTCACGCATAATGTGAAAATCAAATGGGTGGGTGGCAAACCCAAAGTCGAAACGACTTCCTCCTCCACCTCGTTTGGAGATGTCAAGGTCGGCCCAACTGACGTTGCAGCTGTTCAGAAAATCATCAAAAAGCCTCAGAAGCCGTTCGGCAATTTTTTGACCCGATCAGTGATTCAAGGCGTAGTGGTTGGTGACCTTACCGGCCGCACATCCAACCCGGAATGGTTTGTCAATGTCCCTGTAGATTTCTGGACCTGAAGTCTCGTTAACCACTCGGTCCCCTCTCTCCCCCGCACCAGAGAGATTCCGGCCCAACCAAGCCCCAACTACGACGTAAGCAGCGAACCCTCTTCTCTCCTCGTTACTGACACCAGACTGACAATCGCACATATAACTGTAAACGCCATCAAAGAATGGTGTACCAGTTACTCGGCGCAATGATTATGTATTCATTGTGAAATATGTTGAAATGTGAAAGATTGTTACGTAACATCATCCGTCCTTTCATAATTACACATCTGTCTTGCTACTTCTAAGGGTAAGAAAATGACTATAGATCTGGTTCGTCGTTTATTGCATAGCATTTTCAGGCAAAAACGGTTGTTATACGCGGTATCCCTGGCGTTATCAGGGAGCAACATAGCCGTCGCCCAGTCGTGGATCAATTTCACCGGATCGGGCAACACCTGGTCGACGGCGTCGAACTGGAATCCGGGGCTGCCCGCCTTCAATGCAACATCCGTCCTCACTTTTGATTCAACCAACTTCACTGCGGGCTCTTACTCTGCAGTAGTGGATGGGGCAACGACTTACACCTTGAACCAAATGCTTGTAAACGGAGCAGGCCTGCTGACACTATCAAGTGACAATGCGGCTGGCACTATCAGCTTCGTGGGCAGCAATCCGATCCTCTCCGTCAACGGGATGGGTGGCCTGACGCTCAACAACGGCACGAACACCACAGATTTGACGCTGACAGCCAGCGGCCTGACGGTTGCGGGGGGTGGGCTGGGATCGATCACTTTCGCCGGCACCATCGGGGGTACGGGAAGTCTCACCATCAACCGTACTGCACAATCTCCAAAATATCTGGGATCATCAGTGATTCTCGCGCCAGCCAGCGGAGCGGGAAACAACACCTTCGTCGGCACAGTCACGCTGACAAGCGGAAACCTCGTGATTGATCAGACCAACGGGTTGGCCCTGGGCAACTCCAGTAATGTTCTGGTGGTCAATGGTGGTTCGCTACAAGCCATTTCCGCTCCGCTCATCCTCGCTAACAACATACAACTCGGCGGAACGTTTCATTTCACTGGTACGCAAAGCGGCACGTTTCTTGGCACTGTCACCGGAAGCGGTGACATTCGTACCAGCACGACGGGAACGACGACTTTTCAAAACACCATCAGCGCCACTGGCACCATCACGACAGAGGGATATGGTGCGCCGTCGACGCTTACCCTTAGCACACCTGTGAGTGCCGGAACACATGGCACGGCATTGACAGCAAGCAGCATCTCCATCAACAACAGCACCCTGAACCTCGACAACACCAATGCCAATGCTACCCGTCTGAATACTGCCGGCATTTTGAATTTGAACACTGGCAGGCTTGCTCTCACCACCAACGGTAGCATCAATGCCGTCGAACGAGTAGCGGCCCTCAACCTCACCGGCGGCAGCCAGATCACTTTCACCACCAGCTCCACGCGGAGTGCCCGCTTTACCGCTGATGTCATCGCTCCCTCCGTTGGCGGCACCTTCCTTGCTGTCACCAGTGGCACCTCCACCCTCGGCGGTAATGTCGGCCTCCTCAACAATAACAACCTCTTCTTTTCTAACCTAACCGCCAGCAGCAACATCAACGGTGTTCTGCCTTACGGCTATGCCACCCCTTCCACGGCGAGCGTATCGGCCCGCGGCGGTCTAGTGCGTTACGATGTTACCAACGGTGTTGTGCCACTCAATTTCAACGACTACTCAGGCCGTCTCCCTCAAGGCCTGGGCTCACAGCCAACGTTTAACTTGTTGTGGGGAACGGCGAACACATTTGCATCTACCGGTAATGGCATCAGCAACTTCAACGGGTCAATGACGGCAAACTCAGTGAGCCTGGATTCGATCAGCGGAGCTAACGTTGGCAACTCAGTTTATGGCACGGGGACAATAACGCTTACGAGCGGAGCTCTAGCCTTCAGCATATCCAGCGGCAGTACTGCCTCCGCTGTCGTGCCCAGCGTCATGCAGCCTAACCTCAATTTTGGTGGTGTCACCGGGTATATACATGCCCAAAACAACTTCGTCCAGGCCGGCAGCCTGATTGGTAGCAATGGACTGGTTAAGGCCGGCGCGGGCTCTATGACTCTGCTCGCAGCCAGCCCCAGTTTCTCCGGCGGCTTCACTGTCAACCAAGGCACAGTGTTTATCAGCGATGAAAATCAACTAGGTGCGTCGGGCGGCAGCGTCACCCTCAACAGTGGCTATGGCGGTGGTATCGGCTATATGCCGACGAATCAATTCGGTTCTGCAAGCGTTACCTCGCTTACCGTCAATCGCAATCTTTCGCTGGGAACTAATGGCGGCAGCCTGAGCACGGCAGCAGGCAACACAATGACGTGGAATGGCATCATCAGTGGCAACGGCCCACTCATCAAGAGCGGTACAGGTTTAGTTTTGCTGAGCAACGCCAATACCTATACCGGTGATACGGTCATTTCGGCAGGCAGTCTGGCAGTCACCCATTCTCAGGCACTAGGCAGTAGCGGCAACACTGTATTTCTCAGCGGTGGCTACCTGCAAAGCAATACGACAGTAACTGTTCCACAGGATATCGTCGTCCGCGTGAACCCCACAATTACTTCTCCAACGATTGTTACCAACGCCGACATGACCCTCACTGGTAATCTCGGGAACATCCAGGGTATCGGCATGGTCAAGGTTGGACCGGGAAACTTGATCCTCACTGGCAGCAACTCTTTCAATCAGTCGGTGCAATTGGGCTATCAAACACCCACGCACGTCTCCGGCTCTGCTTTCGCTCTGCCCCCCGGCTCGCTTACACTGGCTGGGGCAAACGGCGCGCTGCCCTACGTCAATAATATGTTCATGTTTGCAGGGTCATCGTTGATCATCGATCATAGCGCCGGTGTTCTTGACCGCCGCATGTCCGCCGCCAACTACACCTTCAACGGTGGAATGGAATTCAAGGTTGTGGGTAATGCATCCAACTCCTTGACAACGGCCACTGGTAGTCATGTTTATCAATCGTCAACTATCAACACGTACACGCTCGATCAACCCGCCTCGGGTGGCAATGGTCGCAGTGTAAGCCTAACGATTCCATCGACTTCATCAGTATTCTCGCAGTTCAACTACTACCGGGGGACCAACCTCGGCGTTCCTAGCCCCACCGACGATTACACTATTCTCCGCATATCCAGCTTCGCTCCCTCCACAGGAGTGGTCGGCTACTATTCTGCCTCACCCACTGGCGGCCCGCAGGATTTCGCCACCTACACCGCTGCCAATGGCATTGAACGTTACACGTCATATGCCCCTCTTCCTTCCAGCGGCTCTTCTTCCACCGTCAATTATTCCAGTACCGGTTCTCTCACCCTCGCTGGTGTCACTCTGGCGAATACTCTCAAGATGACCAACAGCCAGATCGATCTGGCAGGCTTCAGCATGGGGCCAACCGGCGCAGGGGCGGTCCTCTCTACCGGCGCCATGGGGCAGGACATTATCACCACCAGTTCCGGATCGCCGGTATTCGGCTTCCAGTCGGGACAAGTTGCTCGAGTGAGTGTCAACAACAGTTTGCAGATCGGCACGGCAGCCAGCCCCATCCCCATTGTTCAAACCACCGATCTGGAAAAGTTCGGGCCAGGCGTGCTTATTCTCTCCGGTAGTACTTTCAATGGTACGTATCAGATCAACCAGGGCTCCGTCCAACTGCTCACAAACAATTTCGTGAACGTCACGACCGTAAACCTATTGCCTGGAACAACGTTCGACATCAACGGTCAAGGTACCGTCGCCTCGCCCTTCACTGTCAATACCCTAACCGGCTTTGGCACAGTTAATCTAGGCAGCGGAGCAATTCGATATGGGACAGCGACCGGCACCTTTGCTGGCGGATTTGCCGGCACCGGAACGGTCTCGATTCAGGGTGGCTTTTTTCAGACGCTCAATGGTAACAGCCCCGGTTTCTCTGGCGATATCCGCATCGGCGCTGGTGCGGGCGGTGTCGCCGGAGTTATCATCGATGCTGATGTGATTCCATCAAATGGTGCTACTCCTGGCCCTTTCGGCACCGGAACCACGCCAATCCAATTGGGAGCGACCTCCGGTGCAGGAGTCGCACTGCTAATTCATACTTCTTTGGTTAACCGAGTTGAACGTGATATCAGCATAGGACAGGGGGGCACCGGAACTGTCACCATTGGCAGCACCACCACCAGTGCTGGGGCTTACACCAACTACACCGGCAACATCACCCTCGCCAGTTCCCGCGCCCTTGCCCTTATCGGCGGAGCTCAGGGAAACACCTCTGCCGTCGGAGGAAACACTATTTTCTCCGGTGCCATCAGCGGCGCCGGCCTAACTGGCAACTCTGCCATAGCATGGAACGGCGGCAACATCAGCCTCTGGGGCTCCAACACATTCACCGGCAATATCCTCGTCAATTCCGGACGTGCTAACGTCATGGGTCTGGGTTCCGACTCGGCTTGGGGCAGCTCCACAAATGTTGTCAACATCGCCGACGCAACTGCGACAGGCATCTTCCGTGCCGATAACGGCTCCCGCACACTCAACAACCCCATCTCCTATCTCGGTGCGACCGTGTCCAGCACCCTCGGCTTCACTGGTACGAATGACTTGACGCTCAACGGGAATATCAACCTCGGCACAACTGCAAACAGCAGTACGCGTACCTGGGAAGTGACAAGCCTTGGCACGACGACAATCAACGGCGTAATCACCGGCAACACGGCGCTGATCAAAGAGGGAGCAGGATCGCTTATTCTGAACGGCGTCAACACGTTCAGCGGTGACTTCACAATGAACGGAGGAACAGTAGGCATCGGCGTCAGTACGTCAGTTGGAGTGAGTGGTTCGATTGGAACTGGACAGTTCAATTTGAACGGTGGGACGCTCATGGCGATTGGTGGGGCACGAACACTGAGGAACCTCATGGCCATCGGTGGTAGCTTTGGCTTTGACGGCAACAATGATCTGACCATCACACCAACTGGCTCAGTCAACATGGGTAATGCACCGCGAGAGATCGCGGTGTTAGGTAACGGGGTATTGCGACTGAATGGTACTCACACTGGCGGCACGATCAGTGGCTTCATCAAAACTGGACCGGGAACATTAATCCTAGGCGGCTCTAATGTGTATGGCACCTCCGGTACTAACGTCATCGACGGCAAACTCCTCATCAACAATGCCTTCGGCTCCGCAACAGGTGTTAATCCTGTCACGGTACAGTCCGCGGGCACGATCGGTGGCAATGGCTTTATCAGTGGCTCGGTCACTGTCAATGGCACGCTCAGCCCTGGCATGAATACTGGATCCAGCACGGACATCGTCAGCATTAATAACAATCTGATCATGAACAGCGGCAGCTTATTCCGAGTCGAGATCGGCTCTTACACCGGTGGCACTCCACCCACTCCAGGAATCGACTATGATCAAGTCGCCCTCACCGCAGCCAGTTCCACGTACACTATCGGACCAAATGTCACGCTTCAGGGTGTTCGCTTGGGAAACTTCGTCGTTCCCAACCTCACTGCCTGGGTAATCCTCGATAACACCAACGTCACGGCGAACTCCGGGACTGGCACCTTCAACGGCCTGCCCGATGGCGCTACCTTTCTCTTCGACAATCAGATTTTCCAGATTCGCTACAACGTCGGCACGTATCAAATCGATCCAAGCGGACTGGTGACGCTTACCCCAGGGGGTAGAATTGTCATCGCCGCCGTACCCGAACCCACAACCTGGGGACTTATCGGGTTATCAATGGCAGCTGCGGGGTACTGGGGTTATCGCAGAATGAGAACGTGGCAAAAGGTTAGTGCAGAAGAGGTCGATCGTATTGAAGAAGAACTCAGCACATAATTCAAATGATGCCTAAAGCAAACAATCACTTTCATCAGAGATTGTACTTTCTACCGTCGAATCGAGCTAACAATTGTTCGACGTGACCGTTATGCAGACACGAAGGAGGATGATTTTTCGTGTGGATGGATGCCCTGTAGTTTGCATAGTTCTTGCTCCCGGTGCTCATGATGATATGTATCATGTTGCAAGCACAAAGGTAGGCATGACCTGCCCGGAGTTTATTGACATGATGGCCACCGAGGACTTGTGGGTTTCACCTGGTGGCAAGAGCTCATCAAAGGTCGTTATTCATCTTGGATGAGCGGCTGCCAGACATCAAACGGCAGAAGGCACAATAGAGCAATGGGCATAGTAGTAAATTCACAAGAATGGAAAGCCTACTGTAACAAGTCTGGATCGGACACGATCATCTCTCTTCCAGACTGATTAGAATCGTGGTTTCCAGTTTGGATTTATCACTGCAGTGATGGCCATAAATCTCGAGCGACGGTGAGACTATGACTTCACCAAGCTTTCTGAGCATCGACTTTAGCTCACTCCATTTTTGAGGCAGTGCCTCATAGGGACCAATGTGAACATGTTCGAGATAGCGATGCAGTTTCACCTCCAGCGATTCTAACTGCTCAGGAACTGGGATATTTGCCGCATTGAGTAATTCCACGCCAGTGAACATTCTGTTATCTGGCAAATACACCCAGTGATTGATGCCTGTATTCTCAAGATTGGCTTCCTTGACTGTTTGCCACATTTGATTCATGAGTCCAAGGCCAGTCTTCCCGTATTCCTCGTTCTGCACAGTGCCACTGATTCCGTGAAGGTTAAACAGTCGTGGCTTCTCAATGATCGCGTAGTTCATGAATATTCCTCTCTGCCAATTCCGTTCTATTCACTATCTAACGCAGACTCCAGCACTTCCGCCACTGTTGGATGCTCCATCTCCTCTGCCTCAGTCTCTGAATCGAACTGAGCCAGTTCACTCCAGTTCTGCACGATGGCCCAAAGCTCGTCTTTCTGGAATTTACTGAGTGAAGATACAAAGTGCTCAATGGCATCCGCTCGCATGACTACTTCCTCTTCAGCTCTTCGATAAGATCGAGTGCCTTGGTGATTTCCTGGTATCCTCCTGCTGCCGACACCAAGGCTTCCATGGATTTCAGCTGCTTACGCACGGCTCCAATGCCACCCAGGTCTTTGGCGAGTTGATGAACCTGTTGGAGCCGTTCGATAGTCATCTCGACCGGTCGGCTGGACTTCTTTGATTTGCGAGTAAGGCCTGCTCTGCGTTTCGCTATGAATGCACCTGGCACACTGATACTCTCGCTGTACTTCGTTTTGTAGGCTTCGACAAAATCGTTGAGCTTGGTAGTTGGCATGGTCTGCCACAACGCCATGGCTTGCTGGATTTTCTGGCTTGGGGATCGGGACATGGAACACCTCGATATATGAATGCATCAGTATATTTGCGAAGTAACTGGAGAGAACACTTCCCGTATCCTGTTGAATCCCACTACACCCCACAACCACCAACATCAAGGGAGCACAACTTTGGCGATATTCGCCGATTTGAGCCAAGCACACTTGCGAGTCGCCCGACCGACTGACGATTTGGATGCAGTGGTCGCGTTCTACCGCGATGGATTAGGGTTCGAGGTGCTGGCTGACTTTGCTGGGCACGATGGATTCGACGGGGTAATGCTCGGCCACCGTGGGGCCGGCTACCACCTGGAGTTCACGCAAGCGGCGGGGCATATTGCTGGTCGGGCACCTACTGCAGATAATCTGTTGGTGTTCTACTTACCCGATGAAGCGATCTGGCAGTCAGCTATCTCGCAAATGGAGTCTACTGGGCAAAAGCCAGTTGCCGCATTCAACCCGTACTGGGATCGCCATGGTCGAACATACGAAGACACCGACGGATATCGTGTTGTTCTCCAGAATGCTGCATGGCCAAGTTGAACCACCGGCAAGCAAGCTACACGATAGGTACTCCTACATTCCATCACTCCTCCCCCTCCCTTGCCCCCGTCATGCTCTAACTCACTGTCGCGTAGTCAGCATCACATCGATGCCAGCACGCACCAGGAGACAGAGCGATGGCCAATAAGAAACTCAGAACCGCAGCGGCTGAACTGAAACTACCGGGCAAAAAGGACAAGAAGCCCAAGTGGCAGTCGAATAAAGGTGGCAAGAAGGGCAAGCCAGAGCCGGTGTCCGAAACCCTAGAGGTGGTAGAGCTAGAGCCTGGCCTATGCTCCGGAACTCAATCCCGTGGAATGGACGTGGTCACAAACCAAGTATGCCGAGCTCGCCTACTGGGTACCAGATGATACCGAGGAATTGGAAGATAACTGCACAACACCTTGTCTGGTTTCATTCAAGAACAATAGTTACTGCGCAGCTTCTTCCAGGATGCCAAGTTGGAATTGGAATAAGGGAGGTGAGTCAATTCTGATTCGAAGACTCACTAATTTTCTTTTCAACACATTGAGTTGAATCACGGGAAAGTGCTTCTAACATTCTCACTTACATGATACCATATCACAGTTCTTTGGATTACTAATATCGACCAAAGCAACATGAATATCCTTTCCGACGCAACACTAAATAGCTACCTACCCAACCGAAAGTGCCCTGAGTTTACGAGGCACGACAGCGTAGAGTGTGGGTTCAATCAGACAGTATTGATTCTGGTATAGCCATCGGTCAACAAGATTGAGGAGCGAATCGAGGTTGGGGCAGGTGTGGTTCCTGGTAATCTCGTCGTGCAGGTGCCACCAGACTCGTTCGATGGGGTTGGTCTCTGGAGCATACTTGGGTAAGTAGTGGATCATTACTCTCGGATGGTTCTTCAAATACTTTTGCACAGCCCGACTAGTGTGGAAGCGGGCATTGTCACAAATGACATGGATACGTCGATAACAGCGAAAGACATGACGGAGGTGATCGAGGTGTTCCAGGAAGGCTGCACTGTCTCGGCGCTTCGCCCAGGTCGTCACCAGGCGGCAGGTGTCCCACGCCAGCGATCCGAAGAGATGCTGCTTCTCATTGGTGCCGGGTGTTTCGACGGTAGCCTGTTGACCTCGAGGCATCCACATCGAACCGATCTTGGGGTTGGTGCAGATCTCGGCTTCGTCCTGGAAGAGAGCGATCTCGTCGTCCGGCAGCGTGTTCACCAAACGCTTGATTTTCAGGACTTTGGCGTCGTAGTCGGGGTCTTTCGGTCGGAGGATGGGACGAGGTCGTCGCCAAACCACCTCGCTTTGATGCAGGTAGCGACGCACGGTTTCGCGACTGACGTTCACCTGATATTCGCGGGCCAGCAGGAGCACCAGCGTAGAGCAGGTCCATCGACTGCGGAGATAGCCAAAGTGAGTGGGAGTGTAGGATTGAATCCAGGTGATGATGCGAGCCACCCACCAATAGAGAATGACGGTGGTGGCTATCGGAGCGATGCCGTCCCTGCCTTGCTCCTGGTAGCGTCGTTTCCATCGAGCGATGGTGGCGGAACTGCAATAGAGAACCGTGGCAATGTGGTTCCAAGTGTGCCCATCCGAGAGCAGCAGAAGAATATTCCAGCGCAGACGCTCGGTGGCGGAGGGCGCGTGGCGAAGAGAGTGAAGAAGTCTCTTGCGTTCGGCAGTGGAAATGCGAAGATAGCCGTCCATGGCTTGCTCGCTTGTGTTGGTGTGGGTCGCACCTACCAACACAACGACAAGCCAGTTTTCTTGCAAGACCGCTTCGACTTCACTTTTGGATAGATGGGGAGCTATTTAGGAGTTTGTGATGAGTCATAATGCTGAGCCTACGCATAACGATAAAACAGCCAAGCCGGTGCAATTTGCTGAAGTCCTTGAAGGTGAGAAAAAGATCATCCGCGAACGTCGCAAAGCAGCGGGTCTAAATGAACATGTTTCTGAACAGCACACAGGCTTAGCCTTCTCCGGGGGTGGAATTAGGGCTGCCTGTCTGGCATTCGGCTTCGCTCAGGGTTTAGCACGCAACAAGCCGTCACCCATAAAGGGGAAAGAGTATACACCTGAACGACGAAGCATAGACGACTCGACTGGCGAGTATTTTTCTTGGTTTGACTATCTCTCGACCGTTTCCGGTGGCGGTTACGCTGGGAGTATGCTGACAGCTTTGGCAACCAAACACGCTGAGGGCATAAACGAGAGCGATCCAGAGAAAGAAGTAACGTTACTAAAAGCGAGAGGCGCGGCCTTGAACGAGCTTGATCCAGATGTTCGAAGCATCGCCCGCGATGAAGGGCGGCTGCCCCTTTGGAGGATCTTCCGTTACCGAGGCCGGAAGATAGGAAACATGCCATCGTTCGTTAGCCGACATCTCATCAGCACCGCCATCTTCAACATCCCGATAATCAGCGCTCTTATTATTCTAACCTGCGGGACTGCATTTATATGGCGGTTGTTGGATGAAATTCCAATCACAACTTACTTTTGGTGGGCCAGCAACCATAACTTGATGGAGGCGAACCGGCCATTTCTAATTCCTATTGCTCTTGGTTATATTTGGACACTGATCGCTGTAGCCCGGCCGAAAAATAATCGGAGTGGGACCGTCCTTGCGCTGTTCGCTTACATCCTCTTGCCATTGCTATTCTTTGGGGTTCCGTTTCTGATTTTACTAACAGTATCGCTATTACTTACTTGGCTGATGCTATTATTCTATTGGCCTGATGATCTTGCAGCCGATGAGTTGACACGTGAATCCGTGAAGAGTCGATGTCGACGCGAAGCCCTGGCACCGGCATCTTTGTTGTTCTTGATGAGTCTCTCGCTAACGCTTGTTATTTTCCCCGTAAGTCAGGAAATGTCAGTAGGTGTGTGGCTGGCATTGGCGTTTTGCGGGTGGCTATTGGTCGAAGTGACCGTACTGGTAGTTCGAGGTAGAGCCCTTACCGGCATTCCTCGTGCAATCGTCGGCGTAGGTTTTGTAGTGGCAGCGATCATGGCCTCTTGGATTGCATCCACGAAAGCAATGATTCCCTACATTCCGACCTCAAATGGTTGGCTCGAATTTTGGATACCGGCTTTAACATTCTTAGTTGCATGTATCGCCCTTTCTTCCTGGATCGGCCGACGGAATCGTGAACTGAAACGGGAAAGTCACCAACCGTTGCTGATTATCACTTGTGGTTTGTTTTTCGCGTCATTGCTTGCAGCTTTAGCCGTGTGGCTTGCCACACCGAACATGAACTTCGCATCGAAATCCACGCCAGATACGATTCTAGACCAGAACTGGATGAAATACCTCTGGCCGGTAATCACAGCTTTTCTGCTACCCTTGCTACGACCACAGGCACTATTCCAAAGTGGCGAGAAAAACGCGCCACCAACAAAGCGCTGGTTTTTCAATCTTGTCAGTTCCGCACTACTGGTAGGTATTCCTTTCCTTTTAGTGTATTGGTTTGCTAAGCACGATCTGTCCGGGCACGCCTCGAAGCCTGGTAGGGAGTGGAAGAAATATGACTTTGACACTAGGCCGTGTTGACATTGATCTAGCATAAGTTGGGGCAGAGCGGTAAACCAGTGAAGTCCAAGGAAGGATTTTCTGGAGAAAGATCATGCGACGATTCGAGCTCACGGATGAGCAGTGGGAGAAGATCAAGCACCTGCTGCCAGGCAAAGAAGGCGATTCAGGACGTACGGCCAAGGACAATCGACTCTTTATTGATGCTGTGTTGTGGACGGCCCGCACCGGTGCTCAGTGGCGTGATTTGCCTGCTCGCTTTGGTAACTGGAACAGCATCTATCAGCGGTTCAATCGCTGGGCCAAGGCGGGGCGTTGGCAGGAAATCTTTGAGCGAATGCAAGATCCTGATCTGGAATGGCTGCTGATCGATTCGACGATTGTCAGGGCCCACCAGCATGCAGCAGGAGCCCTGAAAAAAGGGGAGACCAAGCGTTGGGACGATCTCGGGGAGGACTGGGAACCAAGGTCCACATTGCCTGCGAAGGGCTTGGGTTGCCAGTTCGCTTCCTGCTAACTGGTGGCGAAGTGCATGATGTCACGCAGGCGTCAGCCTTGATCGATGGAATCTCCGCGGAACAAGTCATCGCCGACAAGGGCTACGATAGCGATGCAGTCGTTGAGAAGATTGAGGAGCAAGGCGGTACGGCCATTATTCCTTCCAAGAGCAACCGCAAAATGCCTCGTCCCCATGACCGCGCGACCTATCAGGAACGGAATCGGATTGAGCGTTTGATCAATCGTCTGAAACAATGTCGCCGGATCGCGACTCGCTACGACAAAACCAGTCGCAACTTCCTGGCATTCCTCTACTTAGCGGGCACCATGCTCTGGCTGGCGTAATTGTCAACACGGCCTAACGAACTGGATAAAATCCAGAGTCTTTTCCCGGAAGTGTCCCTGTGCGAATTTGATCTTCTCAAGAAGAACGGCGGTACGATTTGTAATCGCATCTTTCCATACAACGAGAACATCGTGGCCTTACCACTGATCAATACAAAAGACGAATACACTACGCCCCTCTCTTCATTCGGTCTGGAGAAATACACAGAGCTTAGGTTGTGGTCCTCGGAGTATGCACTTTACCAGTCCTGGCAGAGAATTGTTGACCAACTCTGGAATAAAGCCAGAGATCGTGGCTTCTGGACCAGCCGGCTAACGAAGGTAACTGAGCGGCTTTGCCGCCACTTCAAGCATTACTTGTTAATGGATGGTTCAAAAGTCAGTCCTATTGACGCCTCCCGCATCAGCCTTATGCTACGACTCAGGAACAAGCTGGGATTGTCGACTATAGATCCGAAAAGTCTGACAACAAAGGATGTTAATAACAGCCTCTATTTACTCCTGTATCCCAAGAGTACCTTCATATCATCTGTCATGGGCTTTCCTGGTGCAGTTAACTTTCTCAAGAAACACCTGAACGAGACAAGTCTTTTGGATAACGAATTAGTAAACCTTCTTTTTACCACAGCTTTCCCTGAGCTGATTTTCCCAATTGGCTATGTTCGTCGCGGAGTTGTAATCCAGGAAGATCAGACCCTGCGGCTCTGGATCATTGGCGCAGCGCTAATAGTCTTTTTGCTTTCCTTCTTCAAAGTCGACCTCAACCTCACAGCGATGCAGAATTACTATCGCCGACAACTCGAGGAGGGTTTTCTCAGATTGCCAACAGACAAAAAGGCATGCGAGAAGTATGGCGAAGGAATTGCGGTTCACAAGGACGATGAAGGCGCTGAGCTTTTCAATCGCCAGCTCGACATGCTGAAAAGCACCGAAATCGGTTTTCCTTACCCACTTTTACATGGCTATATCAGCCATTTTGAGAGAGGACGAGAACCAAACGCTCAGAAGAAACAATTTTTATTCTCCCCACTATTCTGTGGCAGCGAGATGCTCGGCTACGCACCTACGCAGGACTATCAAAACCGCTTTCCGGTTAATATTCATGAAAATGACCTCTCACCTCGCGTCATGAACAAGCTTTCTTTGGCTGACGCAATGTCTATCTCAGGCGCTGCTGTAACTCCCTACCAGACTGAAGGCAACTACCTCTTATTCTCGCTCATGACCATTCTCAATTTTCGTCTCGGACAATGGTTACCAAATCCTGGGTTTGGCAAGGGTGTATTGACGCCGTTCCCAAAGAATGTGTTGAAAAGTTATGTGAACGACAAGATGATCTGGAGACGCAGGGATTCCAACAAATGCAAGATGGTTTTCGTCGCGGACGGTGGATATGTCGAAAACCTAGGCGTTAAGGCATTGCTGGATAGGCAATGTAGGTTGATAGTTGGGCTCGATGCAGGCGCAGATCCGCAAGGCGAGTTCGATAACCTCGTTAACTTACTTCGTCGTGCGAAAGAAGACGGAATCAAGATTACCTTGAACATGGACCTAACAGAGTTGGCCGCCGACAACGCCGATTGGTTCGCTCTCATTAAGAAGCGATTAAAGACTGAGGCAGAGCAGCCATACGAGTTCTTGGGCGACGACGAGTTCTGTTTTGACCCGGTCTTGCCTGCACGGCTGCTTGAGGAAGAATATGGGGCGCTACCCCCACCATTCGCAAGGTCGGTTCAGGCTAACGAGTCTGCAAATAGTGGCTCAAGCGTAGAGCGATCAGAAGTGCGTGACGGCACCATGAGCGGTAGCTCCTCCAGTAGCGATGCAAAGGAATGGAAGCAATTCAGTTCAAGCCATTTTCTATTCTTCAACATTGACTACACTCCACTGGAAATTGAGAGCTGCAACAAGAGAGAAGGCTTGTTCGTGTACGTCCGCAGCTCACTGACCGGGGACGAGCCGCCTCGACTGCTTTTGGCGCTTCGCAATAGTCCACCATTTCCCAACCATCCCACAAGCGAACAGCTTTATGATCCAGATTTGGTTGAGCTCTATCGAGAACTCGGGTTGCACCTAGCTGAGAAGCTCTGCCTTGTGATGGACGAGCTTTTCACTGTTTGGGTTGTGAAGGATAAGCCTGTCGAAGGTAAAACTGTCGAGGGCATTGATGAAGTAAAGCAGCCCAGCATGACTGTGGTTGATTGGGAACACAGAGACGCTGACCTCTTTTATCGTGATAAATGCACGAACCTATCAAAGTTCCTCTATACTCTGTCCTGCAGATGGCGGGACCGACGAGATGTCTACCCAAAGATCCAGGAGATGGTGACTGAGAAACAAGAGAAACTATCTGATACAATTTCCGGAAAAAGCCCCAGGTGGAACCAACCAAAAGGCCTAAAGCGGAAAGGAAAGCAAGGAAGAAACTGATACGATCAAGGACAACAGTCTAGGCTGGTTTTCGGAACAGAACACTTCGAAGTTCACAGAGGGGTGGACCTCGTGAAACTTCTTCAACAGACTTAGAATCTGCGACAGTA
The DNA here is from genome assembly GCA_046350055.1 of Gemmatales bacterium. Classification (GTDB taxonomy): domain Bacteria; phylum Planctomycetota; class Planctomycetia; order Gemmatales; family HRBIN36; genus JAEUIE01. The sequence goes on from JAXMBC010000001.1 coordinate 5,220,130, forward strand.
ATATAGCCTAAATGCAAGACGGTATTTGTATTCGATCGAATACCGATATTGGTAGGGATACCGATGATAACGGTATCGTGGATCGGCAGAGTAATCTGTCCATTCTCTATGCCGAAAACTCCCAACTCTCCATGATAAGTAGAGTGGAGAAGTAGGGTTTAAATCTATTCTGAATCAATGCCGACGCGTGGCCACGCGCTACGAGAAGACGGCAAGGAACATTATCGGTAGGATCCTCTTTGACGCCATCACCAATTAGCTCAAATAACTGCCGAGGCTTTGCGTCCTTGCCTACTTCAATCAACACGGCCTAAGTCGACTAAGAACGAGATTGGAGAACCAGAAATATGAGAGGGAACATTTTCAATTTTCGAGTATTGCTGATTGGAGCAATCCTATTAACTGCGGGGTATCTGGTCGGAATCGGGCTCAATGGCTTGGTAGCCATTTCACCAGATCCAGTTCCCCAGGCAGCCACGCCAACTAACGATGGTAAGCTGCGCATCATCTGCTTTGGCGCACATCCTGACGATTGCGAACTTAAGATCGGGGGTACGGCGGCGCTCTGGGCAGCTAAGGGACATCATGTGAAATTCGTTTCACTTACCAATGGTGACATAGGCCATTGGGGTATGTCGGGCCCGGCTTTGGCAAAGCGACGCAGTGATGAAGTACAGCGAGGCGACAAACTCCTGGGTGTGGAAACCGTCATCCTTGATATTCATGATGGGGAGCTTGAACCGTCTTTGACCAATCGCCGAATTGTCACCGAACTGATCCGTGAGTGGCGTGCTGACATGGTCTTTAGCCATCGTCCTAACGATTATCATCCTGATCATCGTTACTCGGGAGTCCTAGTTCAGGATGCGGCTTATATGGTAACGGTGCCTTTCTTCTGTCCCAAGACACCTTACCTGACCAGGAATCCGGTATTCATGTATTATGCTGATCGGTTCGAACGGCCCACCTCCACGCGAGCCGACGTGGTGGTGAGCATTGATGATTCGCTAGACAAGAAAGTCGCAGCCTTGGAACTGATGGAATCGCAGTTCCTTGAAGGTGGAGCGAACGGGAACATCAATCTGATTCCGAAAGATGCGGCGGAACGGGAACGTCGCCAAAAGCAGGTACGGGAAATGTTCATAAGCCGAGATGCAGCGACGGCCAAGCGTTTTGGTGATCGAATGGTTGCCTTATACGGTGCGGAACAGGCTAAGAAGATTAGTCACGCGGAAGCGTTCGAGATTTGCGAGTATGGGACGCAACCTGGTAAGGAAGAGCTCAAACGGTTGTTTCCCTTTGTTCCGTAATGGGCAAGAGGCTGATGCGGTGATGCCGATTTCGTTCTCCACCCCATTTACGAGAAGGCTGGGTAAAGTCCTTACCATCGCAGGAATACCCCCCTTCGATAATCAGTGTGCAGTAGTGGGAGACCCAGACAATAGATTTAGAGCCGACAAAGCCGTCCACCATCGACCCGAATCGCTTCCCCTTGTACGAAACTGGCATCATCCGAAGCCAGATAGGCGATGGCGCCAGCAACATCTTCAGGCTTACCCACGTCGGCTGGGTTAATGTATTCCACCCCCGATTTGATATTAGGATTGTTCCAGAGCATGGGCGTATCAATCGCTCCAGGCAGAATCGCATTTACGCGTATCCCCAGGGGCTTGCCCTCAATGGCAGTGGAGCGTGTCAGCGATACTAGCCCCGCCTTGGCTGCAGCATAGGAAGCCACCAGGGGCGTGGTCATCTCGGCATGAATACTGGAAACATTCACGATAGCTCCGCCAGGGCGCATGACGCGAAAAGCCTGTTTAATGAAGTAGAATGGCCCCAGCAGATCAACCCCTAAGATCTTGAGCCAATCCTCTTGGGTATGCTCAGCTAACGGCTTGTAGAGTATGAAACCGGCGCAGTTGACTATAACATCGATTCGACCGAAACGATTTATTGTCTCAGCGACCGTTGCTATCACCTCCGCCTCTTTGGAGACATCACACACTGTTGCCCAGGTCTCCGGAGCACCTGCGGACAGCACTTCCTGAGCAGATGTATTTACTTTGTCCTGATGAAGATCAACAAGTACAACCCGGCCCCCTTCGCTACCTATTCTCTTGGCCGCAGCTAGCCCGATGCCACTGCCTGCTCCCGTGATAATCACGATACGGTCGATAAAACGCATGGGGCATTCCTTGTCCTTGGAATTGGCCTTACAGGTAGCTTAACCAGGGATTGCGATGTCGCTGCTTCACACCTGCATACCATTGGCATGGCAGGTAGAGAATGATCAGGAGCATGATCCAGAGTAGATAAACCATCGGCAGGCTCACGCCGTATTGAAGCGGAACAATCTTATTAGCGAGATCCCAGGGACCGGAGTTGGCAAGCGGTGACCAGCCGAACCGCGCATAATCGAGCGCCACTGCTCCGCCGTGAATGAGCAGGATATGCAGCAAATAGAAGAACAAGGGTACACGACCAAATGTAATGATCAGTTGCACAAACTTGCCTCGCAGCTGGTCGAACAGCGCCAGTGCCATGATGGCTGGGCCAAGGGTCATGAGCAGATAGAGAAGCGATGGGGGATATTTTGAACAATTGAGAAAGGACATTACTGTCATAATAAAGGTTGGCTGCACGGTCCATCGACTTGCATCCCCATACACATTGACGGCGCGGAGAACGATGAAACCCAGAGTCATCATCATGCCGATCGATAACATGGTATTTCGACGGTGTACAGGCTCCCGCAGCAAGATGGGGCCAAAGCAATATCCCAGGGCCATCACTCCCACCCAGGGAATAAGGCAATAGCCGGTCTCGAAGGTAACTTGGTAAGTCTCTGTCTGCATGATAATGCCCTTTCCCCCACTGTGCAGAATGACCCAGAGCAAATTGGGCAAGCCCACCTGGGATGCAGTCAATCCATCAAGCAGATTATGAAAGGCAATCATCACAAGACCAAAAATGGCGATGACTGGCATAGGAAGATAGATCAAACCGGCGAGAATAACCATTCCCCAACCCAGGGGCCAGAAGACGCCCGCGCCATGTTCATAGATGCTCCAGTAAAACATCCATAAAAGACGGATGATCGTCACCTCTAGTAAAGCAAGCCAGAGGCCACGGGTGAGAAGAAACCACGCCAACTCACTTTTCGACTTGCCGCGCGTGCCGGAGAGGAAGGCGCCGACTCCAGCCAGAAAGACAAAGGTCGGGGCACAGTAATGGGTGACCCAGCGGGTCAGAAATAGGGCAGGTGAGGCCCGGTCCAGATCAGTAGGATCATACAGGGGAAGACGATCAGAAAAGAAATCACGGACATGGTCCAGGGCCATGATTATGATCACGACACCACGCAAGAGATCGACGGAGTCGAGGCGTGGTGGTGCAGGTGCCATCGGAGGCGCGTGATTGAGTTGAGTGCCCATGACCGTGCCTCCTGGTGAGGCCATTTTCTCCTCCCTTAGTAAGGGAAGCTTGGGTGGGGTTCATTGATACGAAGAACTGAACCCCTCCAACTCTCCCTTGGAAAGGGGGAGAGAATGAAATGACCAACTTCTTTCTAGGATTACTCGAAAATCAGCGTGCCAAACTTGTTAAACTCGTGGAATGACGAGCCGACTGGCGCCCATTGCCATGCCGTTTTCTTGTTGTTGTCATAGTCCATGCGGTAAAAGTTGGCACGCCAATGTGTGCCAGGCACTGGAGCAACATTCTGCAAAGGCTTCAGCAATTCAAAAGGAATAAAGAACTCAGCCTGCCAGCCTGACACCACTGCCCCGGAGGCAAGAGTCCCCCCGATCCCTGCTGTAGCCTTTTGAATCTTGCGGCTGCCTTCGTAGTGCCAGGGTCGCCAGCCAAGGAATTTGCCATCGAAGTTCGGGATCAGGATCGGCAGTTCCTTGTTCAATGGTGATATTTCGTATTCAAAGTAGGTGGTGTGATGCTGATCGGGCCAGAGAAAGACTTCAAAGCAATCTTCGGTCCACAGGTTCTGAAAGTCATCGAGGGTAGCAGTGATCTTCTGATCGGTTGCTTCCATCAACACGTAGAGTCCCGTTTGGGAATAGAGAAGCTTGATCTTCGTCTCATAGGGCAAGCCGTTTTTGGTGCGGTGAGTCAAGGGTTCCCACGTTGCCTTCTTCCAGGCTTCCGCCTTACCGTCCCCGGTAACCTTGAAATCCTCCGTCATCTTGACACGCAGGTCGGGTTTTTTCGATTCCTGTGCTGCCACCGATGACAACCCCAACACCAGTTCTGCATTCTTGCGATAGATCTTCTCCAAGACGTCAGGCGGCAGAAAGATGCCGTAGATATTCCAGAAGCCCTGCAGGTGATGGCTTTCAGCACAGTTGAAGTATTCATCATCAGTTTCCAAAAAGCGGTAGTAGATGCGGTAAGCTTCGCGCCGAGGTGTGGTATCGGTGCCAAACATGATCCGGTCCTGATACTTCAGAAAAAATTTGCGGGCCGTGTAAGGCTGACGGCCCAGTTCCGAGATACGGGCATCGATATCGACATACATATTAGGGTATTTGTCGAGCTTCTCGCCCACAGAAGCGAGGTCTTCCGCGTTGTTCCCAAAGTGGGTGTTGATAAAAGTGGTGCTTGGATGTTTGGCAATTACCCGGTGGAGCTGGTCCAGCAAATCCTGCCGTTTCGGATACGGATCACCGAAGAAGAGCCAGTGAGGATTGGAATTGAGTTCGTGCCAGCGTTCGTTAAAGCGATTGAGCGGCGTGAAGAAGGCGGCAGGATCGGCAACGTGAATGATCACGGGGCGTTTGTGTTTAGCACAGAGTTCCCAGATTGGATCCAACTTGGGGTCATCGACAGCTAGCAGCTTGCCGTTCTTGTACCTGTATTTCAAACCGAACAGCTTGTGGAACTTCAGCCCCTTGGCCCCAGCCTGGAAACTCTCTTCCAACCGCTTGGCCTCCCGTTCACTCCAATTGTCATCATCAATGCCATCGAAGTTGACGAGGGCAAAGGTGATGAATCGGCCGGGATGGGTCTGATCCAGAGCAGCAATGGTCTCTTTCAACCTGTCACCCCAACCACCGTCGAGATTGACCACCGTCTTCACACCCGCTTCGTTCATCTCGGTAAGGTACTTCTGCACCTTGGCCGGTGTCAGTGATTGCTTGCCACCGCCTAGGTGGTTGTGGATGTCAATCACGGGATAGCGAGGCTTTTCGACAAGGGTGGTCTTGGTCACCATCATGGAGCGTGGCTCCCAGTCTTTTAGCTTGAGATCTCGGATATCGTCAGGAGCTTGAGCACGAAGGGTTGGTGTCGTGACGAGATGAATCGAGAGGAATACTAACAGCATGCATCGTGGTTGCATTGGATTTCTCAAATTAGACTTCTATCGTGTCGCGTGGTTGGACTAAGTCACATTTCGCATTCTGGTCGTTTATCACAATAACTTCAACAACAAACCGAGTCCCTCCCCTTGGAACCATGGAATGGAGGCAGACGTCCAAAGATAATCGCTTGTCCGCTCACCACATTACCTGTCCGTCTCAATCGTCCGCGAGAACAAACAACGCCAACCTCTATGACTGGCGTTGTCCACTTTGTGTGCAAACCGTTCATAACTTCAATGAAGATATAGAACAGCAAAATACTGCATGATCATCACGCCGAAGACTTATTGCCAATGCACACAGTTCACGGATCTGACCTTTCCCCCCAAAACTGATCCAGGCTCAGAGTGATACTCTGAGAGGATCGAGGAGGGAAAGGCATGAAGGGTAAGCGATTTTCGGCAGAACAAATCGTCAACAAACTTCGGCAAGCCGAGGTCGAGCTGTCGCAGGGTCAAGCCCTGTCGCAAATCACCAAGGTCTTGGGAATCACCGAGCAGACGTACTATCGGTGGCGCAAGGAGTACGGCGGGGTGAAGACGGATCAGGCGAAGCGGTTGAAGGACTTGGAACGCGAGAACACCCGTCTGAAGAAGTTGCTTGCGGAAGCAGAACTGGATAAGGCGATCCTGCGTGAGGCAGCCAACCCAAACTTCTAAGCCCGCAGCGGAAGCGTCAGATGGTGGACCATGTGGTCCATCATCTGAAGGTAAGCCAGCGGCGGGCATGCCGGGTGTTGGGACAGTCACGCATGACGCAACGTTACTTGCCCCAAGTGCGAGAGGATGAAGAACCGCTGGTGCGTCGAGTGATCGAACTGGCGGGATTGTATGGTCGCTATGGGACACCACGGATCACGGCTTTACTTCATGGGGAGGGATGGCAGGTGAACCACAAACGTGTGGAGAGGATCTGGCGAGAAGCGGGGCTGAAAGTACCGCAGAAACAGCGTAAAAGGGGGCGGTTATGGCTTAACGATGGCTCATGCATTCGGAAACGTCCTGAGCATGCCAATCATGTGTGGGCTTATGACTTCGTCGCGGCTCATACCCATGATGGCGGGTCGTATCGACTGCTGACCATCGTGGATGAGTTCACGCGAGAGTGTTTGTCGATTGATGTGGCTCGACGCTTGAGCAGTGATGATGTGCTGGAGCGATTAGCCTGGCATTTCGTCACTCGAGGTGTACCGGCGCATATCCGTAGCGATAATGGCCCGGAGTTCACCGCCAAGACGGTGCGCCAGTGGCTGGAGCAAGTCGGTGTGAAAACACTGTTCATCGAGCCAGGAAGTCCTTGGGAGAATGGGTATGTGGAGAGCTTCAACGGCAAGCTGCGAGATGAGCTGCTCGATGGAGAGATCTTTTACACACTGCGGGAAGCCAAAGTGCTGATTGAGCGTTGGCGCCAGCATTACAACCAGGTGAGGCCGCATAGTGCGTTGGGGTACCGACCCCCGGCACCGGAAACGCGAATGAAGGAAGGGGCCTGCTACGCTGCGCTCCGCAGGCCCCTTCCTTCATCGGTTACACCAGAAACACTAACATAGTCTCTGGTACTGAACCGGGGGGAAGGTCAGGATTTGGTCAGCATGGCATCGCGAACAGCTTTGAGTGCACGGGGGCCAAATTGGTTTGCCAGCGTGTTCCCGTGAGTACGGCGCAGGAAGCCCAGTGCATGTCGCAAGCAATCCAGTTCTGTCGTCGGCTCGCCGTTCTTCTGATAATACTTGGTGGCAAATCCCCAGTACTGCAGGATCAGTTCATTGATGGTGAAGGTAGCAGGGCCGTCACTGGAGATATTGAAAGCCGGGACTATGGGGAAATCGGCAGGTTGCTGAAGATGCTCCAGAAGTAGACGATGGTAGCGCTGCCAGCTTTCTGTGCTATCGTATTCACCTAAATAATGATCTTTGCCGTGGATGGTGACAACGGCGACATTTCGAGCTTTATGGAGACGGTACTTGGGAACGCGGTGCATGGTGAGTGCTCCTGTCAGGCCTGAAATCCAGTACATGTACTGGATTTCAGGGTCTTTCAGGCCGCACTCCTGACCGCCAGGAGGTACACTTAAGACGTGTTCGGCAAAGGAGTTAAGGGAAAATCGGGCTGGCGGGATTTGAACCCACGACCTCTTGCACCCCAAGCAAGCGCGCTAGCCAAGCTGCGCTACAGCCCGTTCCATTCACACGTTGTACAGGTCAGCTACGAGTCAGGCTAGACCACTCAAAGGACATTCTGCCAGCCTTTCACGTTCACTTCAATCTCCGTCGAATGTCATCAAACGATGCAGCGAGCTCCTTGAATGCGGGAAGATACACGTCCACCTCCTTCAACACGGTGGGCAGCTCCGATCCCTTCCCTTCCTGCATCGCCTGCTGGCAGGCAATCAGCAGAAGCCTCAAGCGTTCCTCACGCAGCGATTCCTGTTCCGCACTCCGGATCAGTTCCAGGCAAAGGGGAACCACCGCCTGCCATTTGCGGATGGAAAGGCCGGCATCAATCTGTGCCAGCGTCACCTGTTCCAGCACGCTGCGCATCGTGTCGCTGCGAGCCCAGCGATCACGCATCTCCAGAAGAAGCTGCCAGCGGCGTGCTCCCGAGCCTTGCGTTGCCAGTCCCTTTTCCCATTGCTGCAGCAGTGGCCAGCTCTGCTCCCGATGGAGAATATCCACCATCGCCTTCCAGGCATTATCCTGCACACGGCTGTCTTCATTGGCCTGAACGCGCTGCCAGAGCAATGGCAGTACCCGCACGCCACCCACTTTCCCCAGCGCAGCAGCGGCCTTACTGCGTACACCAGCATCGCCATCCTGCGTCAGCACCCGTTCCAGCTTCATCAGCAGCCTGGCCTGATCACTATCCGGCAACCCGTCATTCTCGCCGATCACTCCAAGACTGCCGACGAGGTACAGCCTGGCTTCAGGAGAAGCGTCGTCGATAGCAGCCAGCACCGCATGATACACACGACAATTGGCAATGGCTTCCAGAGCCGCACTCGCAGCCAGCCGGACTTCTTCCGTAGGATGCTTCAACAATCCCGCCAGCAAAGTGCTCGAGCGGGGCATGCGTAACGCACCGATGCTCGTTGCTGCCTGGGCCACCACCGTGGACGAACTGTCATGCAGCGATTGTTCCAATGCCCGCAAGGTGCTGTCATGGGTATCAGGCAGGGGAATCTTGCCGCGATAATTGCCCAGACTGCGAGCTGCTGCTGCCCGCACCTTGTACGACCGGTCTTTCAGCAGATCAAGCAGCAGCCGATACACTTCCGGGGCATCGGCCCGCTCCAGCGATACCACGGCCCGCTGCTGCACCCTGGCATTGGCGTCCTTGCTCAACTGCATCAGGATTTCAGTGTACTGCTTCTTACTGGGCTGCTCGAGATCCTTTCGACTGAACTGCTCTGCAATACGTGTCACTGCCAGTTCCCGCACTGCTGGGTAAGGATTGATGGATAACGCCCGGAGTGTACTGGCGAGATCAGGCTGCATCACTTTATCAAGCAACTCCTTGTGCAGTTGCAGCAAGGTCGTCTCCGCCTGGTCCAGTTCATCCCGCAGCCGGCGGGCGCGGTTTGCAAAGAAACGCAGCCGCGACGATTGCCAGTCAGCTTCGCTCAATCCCTCGTACGATTGCCACCAGTTCTGCCAGAGCTTGAGGTCTTCGCCGAAGTCCTGTCCGCTGATCTCCTGCAGCGCATTCGTCGCAGCCTGCCTCACAGGTGCGGAATCGCAGGAAAGCAGATGAAACAGCGACACCACGCACGATTTGCTCGCCAGGCGTCCCAGTGCTTCCACCGCTGCCTGCCTTCGCAAGGTTACAGCAGCCTTGTCCTGTGCCATCTTGTTGAGGCCATCGTGAACCGCAGCGACAGGAAATGCCGCCAGCGTTTCAATGGCAGCAGAACGTATCGGTAATTGTTCCGCCGCCAGGGCATCGAACATCGACTGAATAAAACGCTTGTCCTGTTCTGTGCGGATCGCCGCAGCTAGTGCCTGGAAGACATCGGTACGATCCCAGCGCGTCAGTTCGAAGGTCACCAGCGCCGCCACCTCTGCCGAGGACGACTGCACCAGCTTGAGCGCAGCCTGGCTTTGTTCCTGGGGCCGGTTTCTACTGTAAAGCAATTCGCGAAGCGGCGCTGCATCCATCGCCCTGGGCAGGGATAATGCGCCGTTATCTGGTGGTTGGCCTTGCGGCGGTAGCTGGGATGGCACCTGCGGCGGTGCCTGGGTGATGCAACAGAACAGAAGCAAGACTATGCTTGCCATGTGCATCCCCCTTTCCCTGTAGCCACCTGCCCGGACCGGACAGTCCGAATTGACGTCTTTGGCGAGCCGAACTATACTCCCGCTCGCCAGTTAGGTCAATTCGGACTGGGCTGGCTCCTCGCTGTTCACCACGCGGGGCACGCACCTCATCCGCAAGGAAGCAGATGACCAATTCCACAATCCGCACCTGGGCTCATTTCCTCGCGCGTCGCCGGTGTGCGTATCTGCTGCTGCTCTCCATCGGAATGCTCACCTTCCTGCCGAATCTCGGGCAGCACGGGCTCTGGGATATCGATGAAGCCCACAATGCCGAATGTGCCCGCGAAATGTATGAAGCAGGCAACCTGGTCGTTCCCACGTTCAACTACCACCTGCGGACCGACAAGCCCGCCATGCTCTACTGGTGGATCAACCTCAGCTACTCGCTCTTTGGCATTTCAGAATGGTCTGCCAGGCTGCCATCGGTGCTCGCTGGCATAGGCTCGCTTCTGCTCTGCTACGAAATCGGCAGGCGCCTTTTTGGCAATGTCACTGGCCTCCTGGCGGGCCTCATCCTCGCCAGCAGTTTCATGTTCTCGGTCTCCAGCCATGCTGTCACTCCCGATGCCATCCTGATCTTCAACGTGCAGCTCACCTTCTTCTGGTTTGTGCTGGCGTACGACTATCGCGACCCTCGCCTGCTTGTGCTCGTCGGCCTCGGTGCAGGTCTGGCCATGCTGACCAAAGGCCCGGTGGGCATTGTGCTCCCCGGTACGGTGATACTGCTGTTCCTCCTCTGGCAGCGCAAGCTCCGCTTCCTCTGGAGCTTCTGGACCCTGCACGCCATCGGCTGGTGCCTGCTCCTCTCCATCCCCTGGTACCTGTATGTGGGCTATGAAACCCGCTGGGATTTCATCAAGGGCTTCTTCCTTACCCACAATCTGAGCCGGTTTAACGCTCCCATGGAAGGACATCAGGGACCGTTCTTTTATCACCTGGTGGTGATCCTCGTTGCCTTCGCACCCTGGTCGATCTTCCTCGGCCCCACCATCTGGAGCAGCATGCGGGAGCGGGTGGTCAATCCCCATGGCAAACCCTGGGCCTATCGCCTCCTGCTCTGCTGGATTGCTGTCTGGTTCGTGGTCTTCTCCATTGCCGCTACCAAGCTGCCAAACTACGTTCTGCCAACCTATCCCGCACTGGCGATGCTGACCGCTGCCTTCCTCGTCCGCTGGTGGAAGCAGGCGGAAGCAGCGAAGCTAGCTGCTATGGCAGTGAGCGAGGCTCCCACCGAGCCGTTGACCGTGCGACCACTTGTGCCTCTCATCCCCACCTGGCTCTGGCGTACCAGCCTCATCTGCCTGATGGCCATCGGCGTCATACTCCTCATGGCTCTCCCGCTTCTCGCGGGCTGGATACCCCTCAGTGTCCTGACCGACCGCACCCTGCCCTACGTCGGCTGGCTCCTGCCACTCGCGCTCGTCCCCATCCTCGCAGGCATCCTCACCTGGAAGCGCTGGTCCCACAACGACATCGGCTGGGGCATCGCCTGCGTCCTCGCAGGCAGCATCACTCTCACGGCTTGCCTGGGCGCCTTCGGCCCGCTCGCCGCCGATCAGGAACGGGCCAGCAAGCCCCTCGCCCAGACTCTCCACGACCTCATCGGCAATCGCGATGTCCGTGTCGGCATGCATCCCCACTACAACCGCCCCAGCATGGTCTTCTACCTGAAACGGGAAGTCATCCGCTGCCGCACCACCGACGAAGCCCTGGAAACCCTTCAGGCGAAGGTTCCCACGTACATGATGGTTCCTGCCAAAAGCTGGCCAGCCCTCGCAGACCAGCTCGCCGGCCGCTACACCATCCACGACCAGCGCCACGACTTCACCGCCGGCCAGGACATCCTGCTGATCAGCAACCAGGTGCAACAAGCTGGGCACACTGTGCGTGCCTCACAACAATGAGCTGCCACTGCAACATTCCGAAACACACGGCTAAACACGAATGGTGTGCGCTGTAGGTTGAATCACCGCGGAGCGGTGTAATGTGAATAGCCGTGGGCGCCAGCCCACGGTATCCAATCCCGAATAATTCCCAGCCGCGTAGCGGCGATACATGACGCCGCTCCGCGGCTTAGCTCCTTGCGTTTACTTCCTTCCCGTGGGTTGCGCTTCGCTTACCCACGGCTATTCACATTGCGCCACTCCGTGGCTGAACCACACTCAGCAAGAATCTGGTAGGGCACGCTGTGCGTGCCTCACAACAATGAGCTTCCACTGCAACATTCTGTAACACCGCACCAAACTCGAATAACACTGCGACGTCGTATAACTTACCGCGGAGCGGTGAAATATGAATAGTGGGCGCCAGCCCACGGTCGATATCGAATGAAGGATGTACTCTAACTGAGTGTAAATATCCCATGGATCGCGAACAACAGGCAGAATTCCTGCGAGTTAGACAGATCGCCATTCGACGATTACGGCAAGTCAAACTGAAGTCTTCACGTCTGGCATCCCACATCTGCAAATACGTAGAGTTACCCTCTTTTGGCAACGCTATTGCATGGGACGTGCTTTCCATGCTAACTCGTGAAGGCAAATCACTCAGGCTCTATCGAACCTGTTGGCGATATGATCAAGATAGCGAGGCTTTCCGGTCTCCAATCATCAGGTTGAAGCATCCCAAACCATATCTGCCGACGCTTGAATCCGGATGGGTCGAACTTCGTTCATCGGAGCTACATGGCATTCTTGAACTGCTGACCGGAACCAGGGTACCAATGTACTGCGATAATCATCATGTCGGTTTCGATGGGACGAGTTTTGAACTGACTATGGGTGATGCATTCTGCTTTACAACGATTCACTGGTGGAGCAGATTGCCTAAAGAGTGGTTACCGCTGGAGTCAGCAGTTAAGAAACTGATTCGGATGTTCGAGGAAGCATGGGACAGCAAAATGAAAACAGGGCAGTAACTATTTTCGCAAGCTGGCCGCGTACTACGACTTTCCCATTAGAATCCTGCACTGAATACTCACATTCCCTGAAAGATTCCCGTCCCTCACTCCATTCAGTTACAGACACCTGCAGGCACCTCGCCTGTTCAACTGTATCTGGAGTGAACCATGATTCGCCGTACCATTGTCAATGTCGAGCAACTCGACGATCGTCTTTGCCTCTCCACCACCCCCAGCCTCACGCAGGCCCTCGATATTCCCGGCATCTGCCATAGCACCACCGTGCTCGCCTGGGCCCGCGTGGATGGCACCAGCCCGCTCAACCAGCAGGGCAACTACTTCAACGGCAAATTCCTCCGTGCCGATGACCTCACCCGGGAAAGCCAGAGGGCGGATGCCGTCTTCACCACGCGAAGCACCGGTCAGGGCACCACCGTCGCGGACGATGTCATCGTCGATGGCCAGATCATCACCGCCGAAAACTACGACGGCATCGCCACACACGGCTACATCCGCATCAAGAAACTGAACAGCGGCGGCTAAGGCTTCTTGCTTCCGTCTAGGAAGACGTTCGGCACCTTCTTCTGAGAAAGCAGTTCATTGAACCGCTTCACATCCTCGCCCAGCACCTTCTTGAGTGCTTCCAGCTCCGCGTCAATCTGCTTCACCAGTTCATCCCGCATTTCCAGGGCTGAATCGGTGGGGCGGTTGTCGCCGGAGCCGACGTTGCCACCGAGGGCTGCAAGCTTGTTGTTCAGCCGAATCGGGAAATTGAGCACATCCTGTGAACTCTTCGCCTTCGTCTGGTAGAGCGTCTCTTCAATCGACGTCAGCTTCTTTTCAATGACCTTGCCCAGCTCGATGATCTCGCTGCTGTCGGGTACCTCCTTCACCCGCTTACCGACGCTGGCGATCTGCTCACGAACATCGCGCAGTTGCTTGATCGACTGGTGCGTCGCCGTCAGTTTGTCACGCACGCCAATCAGGAACGCAAACTGGGCCTGGTAGTCCTCCGGTTTCGCGGAACTGCGTGGATCAGGCTTCACTTCAAATGTGCTGTTCTGCTCCACATCGCCATGCTTGATCCGGACCTGGTACGTCCCCGGCGGTGCTTTCGGCCCCGTCAGGCTGCCCCACAGGATCATGCCGGGAAAGTTCTCCGCATCGGCATACCGCAGATTCCACAGGAACCGGTTCATCCCCGCCTTCGGCTCGATCTTCTCCGTAGGCTTCTCCGCCGCACTGCTGTACTTGCGAATCAGGTTGCCCTTGCCATCGAGCACCTCCAGCGTGAAAGGCTTCTTCGCGTCGGGAGCTTCCTTCAGACGGTAGAACACGACCGCACCATTGGGTGGATTCTGTCCTTCGGTGCGGGGGCCACTGCTGTCATCGCCAAACCCGCCACCTCCCGGCAACCGCAGCGTGGTGCGAGGCTTGTAGAGATGCAGTGGCTTCTCGTTTTGCTCCTTCGCATACTGATGCAGCGGCGTCAGGTCGTCCAGTACCCAGAACGACCGACCCTGGGTGGCCACGATCAGGTCGTCATTCTTGATCGTTAGATCGGTGATCGGGGTGATGGGCAGGTTCTGCTGGAATGTCTGCCACGACACACCATCGTCAAAGGAAACATAAAGCCCGAACTCGGTACCGGTGAAGAGCAGCCCCGGGCGCTTGCCATCAGCCCGAATCACCCGCGTGAAGTGATCGTCCTTGATGCCCGCGACGATCCGGGTCCAGGACTTGCCGTAGTCGAGAGTCTTGTAGAGATAGGGCTTATTATCATCCAGCTTGTAGCGTGTCGCTGCCAGGTACAGGCCCCCCTTCTCGGTCGGGTGCACTTCCAGGCTGTTGATCATGCTCCACTCGGGCAGGTCAGGCGGCGTGACCTTGCTCCACGTCTTGCCGCCATCGCGAGTCAGTTGCAACACGCCATCATCCGAACCAGTCCAGATGACTCCCTTCTCATGGTGCGATTCGGTGGCTGCAAAGATGGTGCAGTAGTATTCGACCGACGTGTTGTCCTTGGTGATCGGCCCGCCCGAGGAGCCTTGCTTGCTCTTGTCATTGCGGGTCAGGTCGGGGCTGATCGCCTGCCAGGTCTGCCCTTCGTTGGTGGTCTTGAACAGCACGTTCCCCGCTGCATACAGCGTCTTCGCATCATGTGGCGAGAAGAAGATCGGGAAGTTCCACTGGAAGCGATACTTGAGGTTCTCCGCTGCATGACCGATGGGGTTGTCAGGCCAGACGTTGATGATCCGGTTCTCCTTCGTGCGGTGGTTCACCCGAGTGAGGAACCCGCCATACGATCCGCCATACACGATGTCGTTATCCTTGGGATCAACGGCAATGTGCCCACTTTCTCCGCCCGCCGTCGATTCCCAGTCCTTTTCATTGATGCTGCCGCTATCGCTTCGGCTGGCGATGCGCACCGTGCTGTTATCCTGCTGTGCCCCGTAGATGCGGTAGGGGAAGTGGTTGTCCGTCGTCACCCGGTAGAACTGCGACGTGGGCTGATTGTGGTAGGTGGACCACGCCGCGCCGCCGTTGACACTCACCACGCCGCCACCGTCGTCCGCTACCATCATCCGCTGCGGTTCCGTTGGATCGAACCACAGGTCATGATGATCGCCATGCCGCGTTGCGACCGACTGGTACGTCTTGCCACCATCGGTGGAACGCTTCAGTTCAACATTAGTCACCCACACTTCATCCAGGTTTTTGGGGTGGGCATAGATGCGAGTGTAGTACCACGCCCGCTGCCGCAGGTTGCGATCCTCGCTGACCTTGCTCCAGGTCTCCCCGGCATCTTCCGAACGGAACACGCCGCCATCATCCGCTTCTATGATTGCCCACAGCCGGTTGGAATCCACAGGTGAAACCGTGATGCCGATGATACCCAGCGTAGCCTTCGGCAGACCCTTGCTCTTGGAAATGTCTTTCCAGGTATCGCCGCCATCGGTGCTTTTCCACAAGCCCGACCCCGGCCCGCCACTCTCCAGGCTGTACGGCGTGCGCTTCACGCGCCAGGTGCTGGCGTAGATGATGCGCGGGTTGTTGGGATCGAGTAGCAGATCGACCGCGCCCACTTCCTCATTCACGAAGAGGATGTTCTGCCAGGTCTTGCCGCCATCGCTGCTGCGGAAGACGCCCCGCTCCTTGCTAGGACCATAGAGATGGCCCAGCGCAGCCACATAGACGACATCGGGGTTCTTCGGATGGATGCGGATGCGTGGCACATGCCGCGTGTCTTTCAGCCCCACATGTTTCCACGTCTTCCCCGCATCGGTGCTTCGCCACACACCGTTGCCATGTGAGACGTTGCCCCGCACCGTCTTCTCCCCTTCCCCCACATAGATGACATTGGGATCCTCTTCGCTGACCGCAACCGCGCCGATGGAGCCGCCGAAGAAACCATCGCTGATGCACTGCCAGGTGGTGCCGGCATCATTGGTGCGCCACACCCCTCCTCCGGTGCTGCCGAAGTAGAAGAGTTGCGGCTTCCCCGGCACCCCGGTGACGGTGCACGACCGCCCACCCCGGTACGGGCCGATACAGCGGAACTTCATCGCTGCAAACGGCATACTCTCTCCCCCTGTACTCAGGGGGAGGCGGAGGGGGTCAGCCGGACTACCTGCAGGCTCCTGCCCCACAGCAACCGACGACAACAGCAGCAATGCAAACAGACAACGCATGGTGATTCTCTCTGATGACAGCAAGAGAGTAACCCAAGAGCAGGCGTCAGGCTAATGGAAAGTTGCTGCTATCCTCGACGCTGATAGGTCCACGTCACCCCAGCCAGCACCAGGGCAATCAAAAGCAGGGCCAGGATGCGGTACAGACCTGCCAGCCAGCCCAGATCAATCAGCAGTACCTTGCCCAGGGTCAATCCGAAGATGCCAATCGCTGACCATCGCAGTGTCGCCAACTGCTTCCAGAACCCAATGCTCAGAAGCAGCGCTCCATACAGCGACCACACCACCGACAGGACCGCATGAGGCAACAGCGTGTATCCCGGGAACTGCACCCTGCAGAACTGGTAAGTATCCAGTGAAAGAATCAGAAGGATCATCGCCAGCGCCAGCAAGCCGGAGATCGGGTTGAACTGCTTTTCATCTTCGTGAAGGACACTCTCGTATTTGTGCACGATGGGCCGCATCATCAGCATTAGTCCCGATGTAACCAGGACAGGCATCGATAACTGGTTCAGCAAGGGCAGAAACACATCATGACGCAGCAACGGCAGATCGCCCATGACGCTGCGAAGTGCTGCCAGCATCACCAGCACAACAGCTGAGTTTCGCCACGCCAGGAAGAACCACCGACAGCCATACCAGTAGAACGGTATCGCGAGCAGCATCCATGGTACCGCCATCCACCGTGTAGTGATGGCCCATGTCTTGCAGTAGGGATAGACCTCCACATTCAGCACCACCCAGAGCATCCAGAAGGTGACCACGCTGAAGAATACAGCAATACGTCGCCCATCCTTCAACCGGTCACGGAAGCGGAAGGTCAGCCCACTCACCATCGTCCAGCCTGCAACCAGCCAGATCTCCGGGATCGCCTGGGCATGCAGAAAGGGAATCCAGCCGACAGCCGCATGCAGCCAGATGTCGTGTTGAGCCAGACGTGCCGTCCCAAGTGCCAGAGCCATCAGTCCAAACACCCAGACCAGCCGTTCCTTCCGCCATAACCCCGCACCCCAGAGCACAACACCCTGCGTCAGCCAGCCGATGCCGATCCAGCCCACGTGCAATTCCAGTGGTATCGCAACACCAAGAAACACGAGTGCAACAACCAGTGGCAACTGGAACTGGTGAACGTCGTGCTGCCGATACCGCCACGTGCAGTAACTGATCGCACCGTAACCACCCATGAGCAGCAGCGCGAGTTTGCCTCGCATCGCCGCATACTCCGGCATCAGCAGGCCACAGACGATGGCAAAGAGGATGAAGGGCGTGAGGAGAAAGAGCAGCCAGTCTTCCTCGTGCGTAGCTACCCGCCTGCCACGCCAGAGTATCTGTACACCCGGTATCAGCCAGAGAATGCCCAGAAAGACAAGACATGCCTGACGTGCATCCGTGTGATAATACCCCTGATACCAAAGCCCGAAGTGGGCCAGAGCCCCCAGCCACACCACACCACGCAAGGCCAGCCAGGGCTTCCACAGATACACGACATGGATGCTGAGCACCAGCAAGGCCAGGTACATAAACAGGCTCACATGCTGATCCTGCCCGGTATTCAACATCAACGGTGTCAGCAAGCCGCCCAGTACCGTCAACAGCCCCAGCGAAAATGCATCCGTCACAACAGCCAGCACGCCCGCCACCAGCATGACCAGCGTCATGAACAGGCCCGCCGTCGGCTGCGCAATCAGGTTGTAAAACCCGAACGCTCCATAGGTGGCGAGATAGCACCCCGCGATACCGCAGCCCATCAGCATCTGGCTGCCCAGCGCCTTGCCCTGCCGATGCAGTCTCCAGCCCGCGGTAATCAGCCCCAGCCCGATCAATTCACCAATGGCAACACGCCCCGCTGGAACGATCCAGCCCTGGTCGTAGGCATACTTGATGAAGAAGCCGATGGCAAAAATCGCCAGCCCCACCGCTGCCCAGCCGATGACCCGCTGCCCGACATACTTCTCCAGTGCATGGCTATCGAGTGGCTTTTGCGCAGCCGGCAGAGTTGGCTCCGCGGATGCTGGCGCGGGTGCGGATGGTGCTGCTAACGGAACCTTATCAACAATGGAAGCGGGCTCAGATACTGTCTCCTGGACTGCTGCAGGCTCCTGCATCTTCTCTTGGACTGGTGCAGCAACGGACTCGTTCGCTGGCTCCGCAGCAGGCTTCGTTACCCGCTCCACCAGCAAAGCCATTCTCTTCTCCAGCCGGTCCATGCGGCTGGTGAGCTTTTTCAGTTCCACTTCGAACGACGGCGGAAACAGGGCAACATAAATAGAACGAACAATAGCTACCAGTACAATCAGCAGAACAACAACACCAATAATAACCATTTCCATTGCCTGCTCCTGCCGAGGTCATCCACGTCGAGCCTGCCTTGCGCGTTCCACTATCGCCTCCATGATGACTGGCCTGAGAGTACCCCAATACACTCCTTGAAGCGAACAGAAACTTAGTAGCCTGCAGGCCACTTCCTCGTTTCAACCAGTGATTCCCCCGTTTCCAGCAAGCTTTTCAGACTCGACAAGATATGTGGCCAGCCCTGCGACACCGCACCAATCAGCTTCGACTCGGGCCGTTTCATCTCCTGGGTCACTGTCAGCTTCACCGAATCGCCTACCGTTTCTAACTCATACGTAAGTTGCGAATGCCCTTCTGCAGCGAGATCGGGTACGAACTCGTTCTTCCAGGTGTGCACCAGTTTCTTGTGTGGCTCGCTCACCACAATCTCTCCACTGTCCCCCACCCTGCCATCGGGAATCATGATCTTCCAGGAGTCGCCCGGCTGCCAGTTCGAGTCCTGCCACGTTTCCGCCCAATATTGTTTCGTGAATGCTGGGTCAGTCAACGCCTGCCAGAGTTTCTCCGGCGTTGTCCGGATGTAGGTGACATAGACGAAGCGAGAGTCAGCCATGGGTATCTCCTTCCAGATGCTTTTTGAGGTCAGCCAGCAGCCGCAGCCGGCCCCGTTCATATTTGTTGATCCAGCGGTCCGCCAATTGATGAATGGGTATCGGGTTGAGAAAGTGCAGCTTCTCCCTTCCCCGCCACTGTACTACCACCAGATTAGCTTCTTCGAGCAGTGCCAGATGCTTGGTGACAGCCTGCCGCGACATCGCCAGATGCCCGCACAGCGATCCCAATGTCTGCCCGTTGTGCTCATGAAGACGATCCAGCAACAGCCGCCGCCCCGGATCAGCCAGTGCTTTGAACACGCTATCCATGTCGTTGTTCATGAGCGCATTATGCAACCATATGGTTGCATGACAAGGGGGATGCGAAAGTGACTATCGTCATCGACTGTTTCGGTTATAATGAGTTGGCTGTCTTATGTAGGGTGTGTGTATGTCAGGTTCTACTTATCAAGCTGTTGTCGAGAATGGACAAATCAAACTGCCAGAAGGCGTGCACCTGCCGGAAAAGCAATTAGTTTATGTCGTGGTGCCCGAACATGTCCAGAAACTGGAACGCGCTTTTGCGGGCTTTCGGTTGGCCAATCCCGATGATGCCAGGCACTTTGAGATGCAAGTCACCTGGGGAGAGGAGAAGTGAACGCATACCATGACAAGGCATATCAGCCACCCGCGCCACTTGCTGTTCTGAAATTAAGTACAATCGATGGTCGCAATGTAGCAATAAATAAAGTACTCGCGCTGATTGATACTGGCGCTGATGTCACTTTGTTGCCACGATGGGCGGTTGAACAATTAGGGCTAACACCTGAACGACAACAAGACATCAATCTCCAGTGGTTCGACGGCAGTGTCCACTCTGTGGAATCAGTTGATATTAAAGTCAGCTTTCTCGAAGGTCACTTTCAAGGCCGCTATCCTGTAGTCGACCAACCTCATGGTGTGCTGGGACGTAACCTGCTGAATCATTTTCGGCTGGTTCTTGATGGCCCAAACAAGTGTTGGTATCACGAATAGAACGCTCGCTGAGACCCCCGCATGCCCCTCCCCTCCCGCGCCTGGCTGCTCGTCATACTCCTCATGCCAGTCGCCCTGCTCAACTACCTCGACCGGCAGATGCTCGCCTCGATGCAATCCTCGGTCATGGCGTCCATCCCCGATCTGGGCCAGGCTGACAACAAGGAAGAACTCTGGGGCTTCATGCTCGGCCAGTTCAAGTGGGTCTATGCCGGGTTCAGCCTGCTCGGTGGCTACATCGCCGATCGTTTCAGTCGGCGCTTCACCATTGTCGCCAGCCTCTTTGGCTGGTCAGCCATCACCTGGTGGACCGGGCAGGCTACCACCTACCAGGAACTCCTCTGGACCCGCTCGCTCATGGGCTTCAGCGAAGCCTTCTATATCCCCGCTGCCCTGGCCCTCATTGCCGATTATCACACAGGTGCTACCCGCTCCCGGGCCGTTGGCTTCCACCAGCTCGCCATCTACTGTGGCGTCATCGCCGGCGGTTTCGGAGGCTACCTCGCCGCCAACCCGAATCTCGGCTGGCGCTGGGCCTTCTCCATGTGTGGCATCGGTGGCATGCTCTACGCCATCCCCCTGATGCTGCTATTGCGTGATGCCCCAAGAACTGTCGCTGAAGTCACGGACAAACTCTCACCCTGGCAAGCTGCCGTAAAACTGCTCGCCAACGTTTCCTTTCTGCTCCTCGTCGCCTGCTTCACCCTCCCTGCCATGGCTGCCTGGATCGTGCGCGACTGGATGCCCGCCATCCTCAAGAAGCAGTTCGCCCTCGGCGAAGGGCAGGCGGGCGTCGCTGCCAGTCTCTATTGGCAACTTGCTGCCATCGTCGGTGCCGTCTTCGGTGGCTGGCTGGCTGACCGCTGGATGCAGACCACGCAGCGTGGCCGCATCTATGTCAGTGCCATCGGCATCGGCCTCATCGTCCCCGCCATCTTCGGACTCGGCCATGCTCCCAGCCTGCTCATCGCTGTGCTCTTCCTTGTCCTCTTTGGCCTGGGCTGGGGCTTCTTCGACTGCAACAATATGCCTATCCTCTCCCAGATCGTACGCAGCGATCTCCGCGCCACCGGTTATGGCCTGATGAACTTCGTCAGTATCAGTTGCGGCGGCCTGGCCGACTGGGGCTTCGGCGTCCTTCGCGATCAGAAAGTCCCTCTCGATGTCACCTTCGGCCTGTTCTCCGGCCTGGCGATCATCTCGGTCATAATGATGCTGTTGATTCGACCGCGAAGTTCCTGACGCCAAAGTAAAAATGATCCGAAGGTGGTGTGTGTGTGTGTGTGTGTAATGTGTGAAATGATCAGTTGAGGCCGCCACGTTAGTGGCTTAATGTGAATAGCCATGGGTGTAGCGAAGCGAAACCCATGGTACAGATCATTAAGCAAACCATGGGTTTCACCCATGGCTATTCACATCGGGCCGCGCCGCGGCCTCGACATTGCCCATTGACATCCCAATGTCAACCGACGATACCCTTCATTTAACCACCCGGCTAATCGGCATGACCCCTTCCGCAACACCGTCGAAATCACAGATTCTCATTGATCAATCATGCAGACGCCCATGAAATTGGTACAGTATTCATCGATTATTCTCAGTGTGAGGAGTCCCCTCGTGTTGCGCACCCGGTTGTTTCGTTGGGCTCTGGCTGGATCGTTCGTCCTCGGCATGGGGGCTATGCTGCCCGTTCCCGCCGATGACAAGGATATACAGGAACTCGAGAAGAAGCTTGCCGACCTGCAGAAGCAGCTCGCCGAGATGAAGAAAGCCGGCTCCAGCACCGCAGCCACGGCGAAGAAGCCGCTCACGCTGAAGGAAGCCGACACCTGGCGAAGCGTTCGCGCTGCCGTCCTTTCCAACGATGGCAAGTGGTTCGCCCACCGTGTCGGCCCCAACGAAGGCGAAGGGGAAGTGATCCTCCGTTCCGTCACTGACGGAAAGGAAACCAGGCACCCCGCTGGCGGTGGCTTCGGGCAACTGCAATTCAGCTTCGACAGCAAGTGGCTGGCCTTCTCAGTCACCCCCTACGTGAAGCCAGGTGGCCCATCCGGCGCCCCGCGTCCCAAGTCGAAGCTCGTCCTCATCAACCTCGCCACCGCTGAGAAGACCGAACTCGAAGGCGTCTCCTCCGGCGAGTTCTCCGGCGAAGCAGCCACCCACCTTGCCTACCGCAAAAGTGGCGAATCCACACCTCCCGCAGCAGCACCCGGTTCCTCCCCTGGTGCGCCAACTCAGCCCAATGCTGCCACAGCCACCGCCCACACTGGCACCGATCTCGTCCTCCGCAACCTCGCTACCGGCGTCGAACTCCTCCTCGGCAACGTCTCCGATTACAGCTTCAACAAGCTCGGCACCTGGCTCGTTACCACCATCGATGCCGCTGGCCAGGTAGGCAATGGCGTCTACCTGCACGATCTGAAGACCTCCGCCACCTACCCCGTGGAGAATGGCAAGGCTGCCTACCGCAGCATCAGTTGGAACGAAGACCGCACCGCCTTCACCGTCACCAAATCGGTCGAAGACGCCGGCTACGAATCCAAATGGCTCAGCATCATCGGCTTCACCAACCTCGGCCCAACACCGACGAAAGTTGCCTACGATCCCAAGGGTGACAAAGACTTCCCCACCGACATGGCCATCAGTGCCAATCGCCCCGTGAGCTGGAACGATGCTCTCGACGCCTTCCACTTTGGCATCGCTGAACGCAAGAAGAAAGAAACAGGCACTCGCCCTGCTGCCACTTCGACCACACCAGGCAAGACAGCGGAGAAAACCGCCAGCACCGAGAACAAGCCAACCGCTCCCGCTGCAGCTTCCCCTGCAACCCCGGCCAAGCCCGATCTCGTCATCTGGCACTGGAAGGACGAACGCCTGCAGCCCATGCAGCAGGTACAGGCCTCCTCCGACAAGACTTTCACCTACGCTGCGACGTACCGGGTGAAGGACAAGAAGTTCCACCGCCTGGCCGACGACGCGGTGAAGAACATCAGCCTCGCCCCCAAGCAGAAGTTCGCTATCGGCCGCGATAGCAAGCCCTACGACTATATGGGCAACCTCGATGGCCGCCGCTACACCGATATCTACGTGATCAACCTGGCGACGGGCGAACGCAAGAAGGCCCTCACCAAGGCCCGGTATGTCTACGGCCCATCCCCCGCCGGCACCCACTTCCTTTATTATGATGCAGGCCACTTCTTCGCTCACGACATGGCCACCGGCAAAGCCGCCAACCTCACTGCCGGCATCAACACCACCAATTTCGTGAATGAAGAAGACGACCACAATGTCGAGAAGCCACCACAGTCCACACTGGGCTGGACTCGCGATGGCACGCAGGTTTTCCTCTCTGATGGCTGGGACATCTGGACCGTCAATGTAGATGGCAGTGGCGGCAAGAACCTCACCAGCAATGGCCGCAAGGATCAGATCCGCTACCAGGGCATCACCCAGTACGAACCGGAACCCAAGCCCGGCTACGATCTCACCAAGCCCCTCTACGTCACCATGTATGGCGAGTGGACCAAGAAGAGCGGCGTCGGCCGCATCGATCCCGGCTCAACGACAGTCAAGCAACTCGTCTGGACCGATGCCGCCGTCGGCACCCCGTTCAAGGCCCGCAATGCCGATGTCTTCGCCTACACCAGGCAGACCGCGATTGATGCTCCCAACTTCTTCGTGACCGATGCCAGCTTCACCAGCGGCAAACAAGTCACCGACAGCAATCCGCAACAGAAAGACTACCTCTGGACCGCCGGTACCAAGCTCATTGACTACTCCGGCACCGCCGGCAAGAAGCTGCAAGGTACCATCTATCTGCCCGCCAACTACCAGCCCGGCAAGGCATACCCCACGGTCATCTACATCTACGAAAAGCTCAGCCAGGGTACGCACCAGTACACGCCGCCCAGCTTCCGGGGCGGGTTCAACAAGTCAATCTACACCTCCAACGGCTATGCGGTGCTGACGCCTGACATCACCTACCGCATCAACGATCCGGGCAAATCGTCGATGGAATGCATCCTGCCCGCGCTCGATGCTGCCATCAAGACCGGCATCGTCGATGGCGACAAGGTCGGCCTGCATGGCCACTCATGGGGCGGCTACCAGACCGCGTTCGCCATCACCCAGACCAACCGCTTCAAGTGTGCCATTGCCGGGGCCCCGCTGACCGACCTCATCAGCATGTACAGCAGCGTCTACTGGAACAGCGGCTCAGCTAACCAGCCAATCTTCGAGAGCAGCCAGGGTCGCTTCACTGCCGGCTACTGGGACGAGCAGGAAGCCTACATCCGCAACAGCCCCGTCTTCTTCGCCAAGAAGGTGCAGACCCCGCTGCTGCTCCTGCACAACGACAAGGACGGCGCCGTTGATTTCACCCAGGGCATTGAATACTACAACACGCTGCGAAGGCTACAAAAGCCGGTGGTGATGCTGCAGTACAAGGGCGAGAACCACGGCCTGGCCAAGACCGAGAACCAGAAAGACTATGCCACCCGTATGCGCGAGTTCTTCGACCACTACCTGATGGGCAAACCCGCCCCCGATTGGTGGAAAGAAGGCGTACCCCATCTCAAGATCGACGAGCACCTCAAGAAACGCGGCGAGTGAGTCATAGTAAGGCGAGCGGGGGGCGTAAGCCCCCCGAGTCATACAGCCGATTCGTGTACCATGTTTTGCTGGTACTCCAGCTAACCATGCCTCCGTGACTCAAGGCTATTGCAAGCTTGCTGCAGCAACGTAATCGTGACCGGCTTCGAACGAGACAAGCGTAATGTCGCGATTGCCACGTTAGTGGCTAAATGTGAATAGCCGTGGGTGAGCGAAGCGAACCCACGGTACACTTCGCTCCACCCATGGCTATTCACATAACGCCGCTCCGCGGCTCACCTACTTCCCCGACACCCCCGGCATGGCATGTAGCCCGCCTACCCCCCGAGGCGTCTCCGTCTTCTCCATCACCTTCACCTCCACCGGCACCACTGTCGTCACCCATACGCTTCGCTTCCGTCCCGTACTCAGCGTGATCTCCTCCTTACCCTTCCGCAACTGGACCCGCCACACCCCGGTCGTTCCCGGTTTCAAATCCGCTGCCAGCTTGCCATCACTGGTCCTGCTGGCCACCACATGCATTGACCCCGTTTCCCCCGGTATCAGCGCTCCCATCACAGGCAAGTGCAACTGCTCCTGGCTCGGATCATTCACCACGCCATAGTACCGGTCGCGGCCCTGCTCCAGGAAGGTGTAGATGGGTGCCTTGCTGTCGCTGGAGATACTCCGGTTGAACGTCGGATCATCAGGATGGAAGATGAGCGGACCTTCGTTCTTCACTTTCAGCACCAGCACCAGCCCCTCGCCGGCTGGAACGCCATTCGAGTTCGCCCGGTAGAGGTACTTCAGTTCCTGCTTCGTCATGGCCAGCGGCGTCACGCTCAGCATGCCCACCCGCCGCGTTTCACCCATTTTGATCGGCTGCATCTCCGGCAGGATCGGCTCCGTCGGCGGAATGATCTTCCCCGCTGACTGCTTCTCCCCTGCCTTGCTCAGCGGAGGCATCACTTCCTTGCGACGTGCCTCGAAGAAGTCCTCATACAGCCCCTGATCAGGGATGCTCTCCAGGATATGCGGCTGCTTGCTCCGCTGCTGTTGCTGAAAGAGATACGCTAAGCCAATGGTGGAACCGATCGCGTAGGGAACAAGCAGCGACAACACCCAGACACTCAGCGGCAACCGCCGCGGTCCGCCCGAAGTGGGCGCAGTCAGCCGGGGCGAATCGGTCGGCCACGGCGAGCTGGAAGCCTGCTCAAGCACCGGGAAGACAGGAGCCTCCACCACCGGCGGAGTCTCCAGCGGCGGCAGCGGATCGGGCACTTCACTTCCCAGCGGGTCAGGCACCGTTTCCACCATCGGCTCACTCACAGGCGGCTGCATCGTGCCATCGGGCAATACCGGCTCATTCAGTTCAGGCATGATCCATCTCATCGGCAACACTGTAAGATGAAATGATAGCGTCTGAACCAGAGGCTTGCACCCTCATCTTCCGGGAGCTATCCCCATGCTTGCAGCCTACATCACGCAGCCCGGCCCTGCCGACAGCATTCAGATCGGCGAACTCCCGACTCCTCAGCCCGGCCCCGGCGAACTGCTCGTCGAGATCAGCCACTCCGCTCTCAACCCCATCGATGTCTACATTCGTGCCGGGACCATTCCCGCCAAGCTGCCCAGCCAGTTCATCCCCCATGCTGACTTTGCCGGCGTCGTGAAAGCGGTGGGCGAAGGCACCAGCAGGTTCCATGTCGGTGCAAAGGTATGGGGCTCGAACCAGGGCATGATGGGCCGCCAGGGGACCGCCTCCCAGTTCGCCGCCATCCACGAAGACTGGTGCTATCCCCTGCCCGCCGGGGTGGACGCCGCCGACGCCGCTGCTGTGGCCCTCACTGGCATCACCGCCCACCTGGGCCTCTTCCGCACTGGCGAACTCAAGCCCGGCGAAACCGTCTTCGTCAACGGCGGCACCGGTGGCGTCGGCTCCATGGTCGTGCAGATGGCCAAGGCTCATGGAGCCAAAGTCATCACCACCGTGGGCAGTGCCGAGAAAGCCCAGCAGTGCCGCGACTGGGGAGCCGATGGCGTGCTCAACTACAAAAACGACGATGTCCCCGCCGGCATCAAGTCGCTCACCGACGGCCAGGGAGTGGATCTCTGGTTTGAAACCCAGCGCGACCCCAGCTTCGAGCAGATTGTCCCCCTGATGAAAATGCGAGGCCGCATCGTGGTGATCGCCGGCCGCGCCGCCAAACCCGCCCTCCCCTTCGGCCCCTTCTACACCCGCGACCTCAGCGTGCGAGGCTTCGCCATGTTCAATGCCACCCCCTCCGAACAGCGCCGCTGTGCCGAGGACATCAGCCGCTGGCTCGCCGCCGGCAAGCTGCAGGCCCTCATCGGCCAGACCTTCCGCCTCACCCAAACCGCCGCCGCCCACGCCCTGCTGGAAGCCAACACCCTCCACAACGCCGGCACCCTCGCCGGCAAGGTAGTCGTAGCATGCGGAGAATGACACAGCCGTTGGCAATACGCGAATCGGGTGCCATGGTTATCGTGTACGCACGATAACCATGCCCCACTACTGTTAAGTGACGCTTAGCAATACAGCCCTCGAAGAAGGCGACCGGTCAATAGCTGGCTGCAAAGCTGCCGCTACTTCGCCTCGCCCGACACCATCAGCACCACTTCCCGCAAGTCAGGATCACACACGAAGCAGTGTACCTGCCCGCTGAACGGCCCTGTTTTGACGACAGCCAACTGGCAGACAATCGCGTAACTGGAACGAGGCGGAATCTCAATCGGGGGCTCATGCTTCGCACGGAAGCGGGCGTTTACCCCTCAGCAATCTGCCAACCCGACGATCCGTACCATCATGTTGGTCGGGTTCGTCACCAGAAAGCTCACCTCCTGCTCTTGCCCCGGCTGCGACGCCACCTCCCGCTCCGGCAACTCAATCACACACTGCGTAGGCTGCAACGAATCGTAATACAACCAGCCCCCCAAGGCCAGCAAGACAATCCCCAGTACAAACAAGACTCTTGCCAGCACTGCCTGCCTCTACTTAGCACTTAGGACTTAGGACTTAGCACCTAGCACTTCTTCACGGCCATTCTACCACCTCCCCGCCACTCCTGGTACACAAAGCGGGAATCAGCGGGGCTGCGCCGTAGTTCAGGAACTGAGCACTGCCATCAGCCAGCAGGAAGTGGGCTCCACTGGGGTGCAGGCTCCAGAAGTGAAACGTGTCGCACATGTTATCGACCTTGCCCTTGGCAAAGACATACGGCCCCAGCGGACAGCCGGGAATGTAGCTGCCAAAGGGATTATTCTCTTTCCCACCTAGCAACAGATCGGGCGAGCCGGTACCCGCTACGCCGACGCTGGCATACCACCAGCCGTACCAGAAATCGGGGCTGGGAGGTCTCTCGCCCACGACAATCGTGTTGGAGGTGCCATCGTGAATATCGGTCAACTTCACCCGGCTGTTGAGGTACAGGCAACCATCGGGCTTGTCCCACGAGGAGCCAAGCACGCCGACGTAACTGGTGAGAGCAACAAAGTACCGGCCCCGGGCATATTGCGGTTCGTGGACCCGCTCATCGGCAGGGCAACCGAAGAGTCTCATCGGCCTGCTGAAGTATTCATGAGGCGGATTATTGAAGGGAAGTCGATCCTGACGATAGGCTTGTTCGATCTGTCGCCAAGCAGATTCCTGTTCCAGGTAGGGCAACAATCGCGCCTGCCAGCCCAGGCTGGGATAGGGCACCCCGGGACGATTGGGAGTCACTCCCGAAGGCAGCACGCCATAATCGTTGTGATAGAGGTGCAAGGCAATGCCGAGTTGGTGCAACTGACTGGCACAGCGCAGCCGATCCGCCGCCGCCCGCACCTTCTGGATCGCCGGCATGAGCAGGCCGATGAGCATGAAGATCACACCCATGACGGCGAGGAGTTCGACGAGGGTGAAGGCACGGCGTGGCATGTAAATCTCCGAATGAAAACTGCATTGATCACATTACAATGCAGCTTTCTTCTGACGATACAGTATATATATAGCAAGCACTAGCATAAATATTCCAATAAGGCTGCAATACAAATACCATGGTATTGATACTGAAACACTTCTTGCCCACAACGGTTCAGGCAAATTGTAGGCAGTCAGCGCGTAAAGATCACGCGAATATCTTAATGTCGATACGCCTTCGATAGTCCATTCCTCATATGATTCATTTGTTAAGTCAGCGGACTTGCCATACTTATGGCTTACTGTTGCCGGCATCTTTATGTTATTGTGCAACGCGTCAGTAAAATATGCTATCCTTTCGTAAGGCCGAGTCTTCGTACCATTTTCATATTTGTATGTTATACTTAGGGACAATTGTATAATTGCATACATGTTATCCTTGTCCATTGTCATGAAGCCATTGTATGAAGTAGTTTCGTCAGATACCGACAGACTGCTGTTTTCGTATCTTATCGGAATCTTCACTATGTTCTTCCCATGCTCTTGCAACAACTGGATTTCACCCAGTTTTGCATTCTTAGAAGATGCCAGTTCCCGTAGCGTCCTGCCTCTAACCATGTACGGTGAAAATACTGTTCTATTGAGCCGATCCTTTATAAGGAATTTAGTTGCATCAGTTTCTTTTTGCACATTTACAAGTTTATGAATACCGTTTGTAGTATTTATCATATATGAGTAATCGCCATCAAGCGCAGAGTATATTAGTTTATCGTATCTTGGGAGCTGCGACTTGTTTGGAAAATCCTTATCAACAGTATTTTCACACTTCATGGATAAGCCATTAACAAAGTACTTTCTCATGAAATAATTATCAGGCAAGTGCGAAGATTTTGCTCTCATGGAAAACGTCATATTGTCGATCGATTTAATTAGCACTTCGTGCGAATTGATAATGTCATTAATAGTTACTCTATCTTTAATGGGGCTTGTGAAGACTATCAGTGCGATGAAGTGAATCATGTGGTCCTCATGTGTTACTGACGTTTCCGTCAGAAATTGACTCTACGCAGAATACCCAGATTCGTAAGGATCTAAAACCAGCGATTTTACAGGGAGATTCGATAGAGTCAATTGGTATTGAATCCTTATCTAGTGTATAAATAATTACAAGCATGCCATTAGTACAATGACATGCTCATTCTATTTAGCATTACGAATTCAGATCGCACCAGTAGACGCCTAAACCATTAGCTTTCTCTTTGCACACGCATTGATTCTGAGTGCAAGTATTATCACCCGTGCAGTATTGTCCACTTTGAGAAGCAGTGCATGCATTGCAACCTTTGCATTCAGTGGCTTGGCCAGGGTCAGCCCACAAATACCCGCTCGGTGTTAAGAATGCACCGCAAATCAGCAAGGTAAAACCAAAGCTGAACAACCCCTTGTGCAAGAAGTTCTTCATCACAATCTCCTCCACATTGATCCACCGCCTTGGTTACCTCACCAGAGGGACTAGTTGGTGGATGCTGTCCTGTGTTGAACCGAATGAATCTTGGATGGGGCATTGGATGATATTACATTTCCCGCGAATCGAGCAATGGTTAACCGTTCATCAGAATCGCTGTATAACGCAAAGCGATGAGTGAAAGCGCCGGGCGATCCTGAGAAGTTGATCCTGACGGTGATATTTAATTTATCGTTAGCAGGAATCGTTACCGGCATGTCCTGCGTAACAATGCAACTGCAACTCGTTGTGCCACCGACGACTTTTATCGGTTTGTCACTGTTGTTCTTCAGGGTCACCTGGAAGACGCGCTGTTCACCAGCATAGCCTTCACCCAACTGTGTGACTATCGGCTGAACACTTAGTGTCTCTCCGCGCAACCTGGCAATCATGGCCATTGGATCACTGGAGAAGATCGCCATGGCGAGAGCGACGAAGCTCAACATAACGGCCGTTGTCAAAATAACTTGGACGAGGGAAGTGAGAACTGGAGAGTATACAACGCTGCTGCGAGAACAATCAATCCGATAGACAAACAATCCAACGATCGTAATCACCACAACATCTAACCCAAACGTATACCACGGGTTCACCTTCACCGCACCAAAACACTCGCAATCCTCCTGGCCCTGCCACGCGAGGGTAAAGCTCAAGCACGCGAAAACACAGAATAGCAACAGCGAAGCAACGAGCGCCCAGCGCAACTGTACGCCCGACAACAACCACAGCCCCAGCAAGATTTCCACTTCAATCGTCAGCACTTGCAGCCAGGGCAGTGCCAGGAAGTTCTCCTGACCATACGGATCAACGACCAAGCCGTGAATCTTCAGCCCAGCCGTCACCAACAAAAACAACCCCAGAAGACGGGCAACATGGTGCCCTTGCAACAACCACTTCATGCTGGAGAAGAGTACTGACATCGTATCGATTCCAGTAACGCAACAGCAATGTAGCCATGCGCAAAACACTTTGTAACTGAAATATTACTAATTATCTATTTTTTTTTATGGCAATAATTCGCAGCGACTCAGACCTTTATCTGAGCACTCTGCAAGTTCCGCCAACTTTGGAAGAACCCGCTCCCACTTCCGATACAATCATCCCAACAAACCGCGTTTGCCCTCTAGATCCCCCGCATGTCCACCATCGCCCTGCTCCATCTTCATCAGGTCAGCCAGCCCGCGGTGGCCCGGGCGCTCGACCAGGCACTGGGCGAATGGAAATACCTGCGTAAAGCTACCGTACCACTTACCGATGCAGGCCCTGCCGCTCTCGACAAGCCCCTTGACCCCGGCGTCGGCCACCTGGCTTACCTCCTCAGTGCCAGGCAAGGCAACTGGACCACCATTATTCAGCCTTTCGAAGACCGCGACGACGCCCCTTTCCTGGCTGACATTTCCAACCGACTCAGCAACCTCCTCCAGACCCATTCCCTCGCACTCCTCCTCCACGAGGGCGAAGTCCTCTTCTACAACCTCGACTACCGTGGCACCCCCCGCGACGGCTACACCAGCAATCCGCAGCACTTCGCCGATCAGCTTCTCACTGATGCTGAAGTCACCCGGCACCGCCACATGCCCAAAGCCTTCACGCCCCTCCTGCCCAAGACCATCAAGATGGACAAGTTCCAGGCACTGTTGAATGCAGGCTGGTGGCAGGCCTTCGATGCGAAGCAACTCGATGAAACCGGCGACCTGCTCCACGAAGACGCCCTCATCGACGAAGAAGAACGCCTCACCACCCTCGGCGGCATGCTGCAACTCAACGGCCCCGCCGGCTACCCCTTCGCCCGCTGGCGTACTTCCACCTCCATCCCCTGGAAAACCTGGCAAGCCCTCTACTACCAGGCCCGCGGCAGATCGCTGCAGATGGTATGATCGCCTGACAATAACCAACCGAGACGACCATGAACGAACCACAAAAGAACTACAAGCTGCAGGCTGATCAGATCAAGCCCCTCGCTGAAGGCTACGGCGCCTGCTTCGCCACCGACTTCATCACCGTCCAGGGCCAGAAGATCGGCTACATGTACCGCGAAGAACCCGACGAGGAAGACGACAGCGGCTGGCGTTTCATGGCGGGCCACGAGACACAGGACTACATGGACGATGTGCAGAACATCGACCTCTACGACGTCAACACCATCGCCAATTACGACCCCGACATCATCCCATTCCTCGAAGCCCCGTACGAAACCGCCTTCGAACGCGACGAAACCACCGGCGAGTTTGTCGAAGTGGATTTCGATGCGTTCGAGGACGACGAGTAAGCTCGCTGTTGATGAGAGAGACTTCTCCAGCTTCAGGATGCCTTCAGATAATATCCCCCACCATCACAGGCATCACTTTGCTCTTGGTCATGATCTGATAATAATCGGAGGGTTTGTCCATGAGCATGAACACCGTGGGGGTACCATGCTCATCCTTCAGGTAGATGCCCTTGATCCCTTCCAGCAAAGGGAACCAGACACCTCGGTGCAGGGCCGCATTTCCCACGATGAGCACTTCCACAATGTCTGCGTGTTGCCAGCACCCCTGGTGGAGTTCATGTAATTCCACGCGCCCCGTGTGGGGAAGCAGCTTGCTCTTTCGCTGCCTGTTCCCCCATCGAACCACTCGGAATTGACCGTCCAGCAGAATCGGCAGCAGTGGCGGGAAGGGACGGCGGTCGTAGTAGAACTGTACCTCCTCATCACCGCCTCGCCCCATGACGCGAGCCTTGATGGCCGGGTGAGCGTGGTAATGAGCCGGCAGTTCACGTAGCGACAGGGAAACAGCGTCACACATGGTCACCACACCGTTCTTTGCGGGGCGATGGCTTCCACGCCCAGGGCCGGATCGTCGTACCAGTCCTGAATGGGCAGGGTAGCACCACTTCGCAGTGCAAACCGGCTCACCTCCCTGTTGATGCGTCTCTTGGTCTGGGCCAGCGTCCGCTCCGGCTCATCGGGTGGCTCGAAGAGCCCACGCTGGGCAGATTCTGCCGGCTCCAGTCGATGTGCAAGCAGGTGCATACGTGATACCAGCAACCGGCGCTGATAGGTTCTGCGAAAGAGCAGCTCAAATATCTCCACCAGGATGTCAAAACGGTTGGCAGGCGCTTCCAGGTTGGTGCCTGCACTGAAGTGGTACATCTCGTAGTCGTAGCTGCGTTGCTCCAGGTGGAACTCCACCCGGCCTGTCTTGAGCTGGTGATGGTGCAGCTCTTCCACCAGCCGTTCGAGGTTCTTCACGACGAATGCCCAGGCCCGATCGGGTTTGCTGGTGGCTGCCCCAATGGAACCTCCCCGTGTCAGTATCTTGTAGCGCTTGCGTTCTGTCAGGATCGCCGATACAGGATCACCGCGCAGCTCGTTCCAGAGCTTGGCCCCTTCCACGGTGAGAATCTGCCGGATGGTGCTGACCGGGGTAGAGATGTAGTCGTAGCAGGTCTTGATCCCGTAGGGTTCCAGCCGCCTGGTCCTGCGTCCTGCTATGCCCGCCACTTCACTGATGGCCAGCCCGGCAAGCATCGCATGCTCTTCCTTTTCCGATAGGACACACCGGGCACCGAAGGGTTTCGCGGTATCCGAGATAAGCTTGGCCAGCGTCTTGGACCGCCCCAGCCCTACCGTGACGGGCAGTCCAATGTACTTCTTGACCTGCTCCCGCACCTTCACTGTAAACGCAGCCGGATCTTCATACTGGGGCATGACGAAGAAGCACTCATCGACACTGTACTCTTCACATTCGGGAGAAATCACCTTCCGCATGAACGCATGGAAGCGGCTGCTCAATGCGTTGTACCAGGCAAAGTCCCGTTTCACGAAAATGGCGTGCGGACACTTGGCAATCGCTTCGGGCAATGTCTCCCCCGTCTTGACACCATACTTCTTCAGTTCCCCGCTCTTGGCCACGACGAAGTAGGCCTGATTGGAGAGGATGCCCACGGGCTTGCCCACCAGGAAGGGGTTCCGCACCTGGGCGCACGATGCATAGAACGCATCGACATCAACGTGACCATAGACTTTGAAGGGAAGCGACATGATGAGCCTCATGACAACTATCGGCTCATCCTAGCAGTGTTCAATAGTGTACAGGCAAGAGGAATATCTACACTTTAATGTGTACACCAGTGTACAAACCGTTTTACAAGCGCAAGGCTCCTGTCGAGCCGCAGACCGCGCGACTACTTCGTCCCTGTCAGATACGGCGCCACCTCAAACAGCAGAAACAGCGGCATGCCATTGCCCAGATGACCACCAAGATGCCCATAGAGCATTTTCGAAGGCCCCCATGCCACCTCTTCCAGCCGTGCGTACATCGCAGCAGCAGGCGTACCGGGAGCAGGCTGCGCGAAACCCGTCAGCCCTGCACTCTTGCTGTAATAACGATCCGCCGTCCCCACCAGCGATGTGCCCCAGCTCAGCACCGGCACATCGAGCGATGAGCGGAACGAGACAATCTCCCGTTTCGTGCTCCGCAGCGCAGGCTGCAGATCATACTGCGGCGAAACCGCGGGCGAGAGCAGGATAATCCGCTCCAGGCTCCCCGCCGGCAACTGCTCCGCTGCCAGCAAGACCACCATCGCTCCCGTGCTCTTGCCCACCAGGTAAATCGGGCGATTAGGATACTGCGCCTGGTACGCCATAATCTGCACAGCAAGTTGATCCGCATGAGCAGCCAGATGACGTATGTCCTGAATGTCGCGTATCACTCGTGCTGCACCATGCGACCACGCCACCTCCCGCACTTCCAGCGGGCTCGACTTCTGCCGCAACGCCCAGCGCGTCAGGCTGGGTAGATTTATGACGCTCCCCGCTCCCCCTGCCACAAAGACCACACCGGAACCGGGCGCGTCGGCGGGAGTAGCCAGTAGTAGAATGGGCAGCAGCAGACTCAGCATGGCCATACACTCCGGAAACTGGCAACGCCATAGCCGAAGACGCATGAACAATCAAGAGTAGCTGCTGTCAATCCCACTCTGCCCCGGGTATGCTGAAGCAACTCTGGCGAGGCTGCCATGAAAACTTTACGCTGCATCTGCCTGATGACTCTCATGGCAATGACACCAGGCTGTCACCACCAGGTCACCATTACCAATACCACCCCCTTCGCGCCCGCCTCCCCCTTTGATGGCAAAACCGCAGGCGAGCAACGCACCCTCTCCAGCATCGCTTTCTGCTGGTGCCCGGCGGGCCGGTTCATCATGGGCAGTCCACGTAGCGAAGACGAACGCCGCCCGGGGGAAGACCAGGTGCAGGTCACCCTCACCAAAGGCTTCTGGATGGCTAAACACGAATCGACCCAGGGCGACTGGCTTCGCGTGATGGGCAAGCTCCCCGGCGAACTGACCAGGGAACTTCCCGCGGGCGATGCATACCCCGTAGGCAACGTCAACTTCGCCGAAGCAGAAGCCTACTGCCGGAAGCTGACCGAGATGGCTCATCAGACAAAACAGCTGCCCGACGACTGGGAGTTTCGGCTACCCACTGAGGCCCAGTGGGAATACGCCTGCCGGGCCGGCACCACCACGGCTACTGCATTCGGCGATTCGCTCAGCAGCACCCAGGCAAACTTCCGGGGCAAGCCCTACCACGGCGAAGCAGTCGGGCCTGTCCTTGGCATCGCAGCCCACGTCGGGCAATACCCTGCCAACGCCTGGGGGCTCTGCGATATGCATGGCAATATCTACGAATGGTGCCGCGACTGGTACCATGCCAGGCTGCCCGGTGGAGTAGATCCCGACCTGCATGACGCGGAAGCCACTGCTACTCCGAGCGAACACGGCGATAAGTCACGGTGCCGACGGGGAGGCTGCTGGTGCGACGATGGCTGGGCCTGTCGCTCCGCCTTCCGCCTGCGCTTCGAGCCTCAACGGCGATACGATCACATCGGCTTCCGAATAGTAGCCGTGAGGAAATAGCATGCCCCCCTGCAAGCGTTGTAGTGGTGAAGTGGTGCAGAAGAACCGCCTTCGATTGGTGGTTGTGGGGATCGTCTTCCTGCTCAGCCCTGCACTCGGCTGGCTCTGGTGGCCGCTGTGGATTCCCGCAGTTCTCCTTGTCCTAACGGGATGCTATCTGATTACATGGGCCATAGCAGGACACGGCCGCTGGTGCCGGGGCTACAAACGCTTTGATGGCGTGTAACAAAGTGGCACATGCTTACTTCAGCAACTGCCCCAGCAGAAACATCAGTGCAAGCAGCATGATGACGTTGATAACTACCGACACAATAAACCAGGGCTTCAGCGGGTTGCTCAGCGACTGATGCGTTTCGTGCAGCGTGCTGGGTTCCGTGGTAGCCGGCAAAGGCTGATGGTTCCCGCCTGGCACAACAGCTGCCCCGGCTGCCTCGGCCGCAGCCACGATCGGCGGCACAGGACGCTGCGGTTGTCGCAGTTCCTCTTCTTCAATGATCTCCAGCAGACGCGAGACATTCATCGCATCCGGCGGACGATCATGCGGTGCCTTGTTCATCATCCGCATGATGAGCTTCGAAAGCTTCGTCGGGATCCGCTTGTTCAATTCCCGCGGAGCAATGGGCGTCTGCGTGGCGATGTTGCTGATCACATCGGTCACCGTCTCGCCACCGAAGGGCAGCCTGCCGGTACATAACCGATACAGCACCACGCCCAGGCTGAAGATATCCGTGCGGGCATCGATCTTGCCACCCGTCGCCTGTTCCGGCGACATGTAAAGTGGCGTGCCGACGATGACACCATGCCGGGTCAGTCCCTGGGTCTGTTCCTGGAGACGGGCCATGCCGAAATCGAGAATCTTGACCCGGAACATCTTCCGTTCGCCGCCACTGGGATCGGGCATGGTTTCTAGCCAGATGTTGCTGGGCTTGATATCGCGGTGGACGAGCTTCATGGCATGGGCCGCAGCCATGCCCTTGGCCATTTCGCGGCCCAGGCGGATGATCTGCACCGTGGTAAAGACGTGGCTCGTCTTCATCAGGTCATCGAGCGTAAACCCGGCCAGCAATTCCATGGCGAGATACGGTACGCCATTCTCTTCGCCCACCGTGTGCATCAGTGGCACGTGCGGGCTTTTGATCATGGTGCACAGTCGTGCTTCACGAAGGAAACGCTCTTTCACGACGTCGTCATCAAGCCACTTCTTGTTCAATACCTTCAGCGCCACAGGCCGGTTCAGCAGACTATCCAGAGCTTCATAGACAGTACCCACGCCACCAAAGCCAATGACTTTCACGATACGATACGGACCAACCTGCTTGAACTCTGCTTGACCAGAGGTTTCCTCGGAGACCGGTGTCTGTGGTTGAATGTTGACTTCGAGGTTGGATATGACCATTGTCTTGCTGACATCTGCTTGTTGAGTGGCGTCCACACCCTGGGGAGTGTGTGCGTCTGATGGTGTTGGGTTCAACACATTCTCAGGAGTAGGTGTACGTTGAGTCATCAGCGGAGAAGCTCAATGATGAGACTGCAGTCGTATCTATTGTCTAGCATATTCCGTAGGTGACTGTAGCAATTTCAACCAGTTCCAGCGACTTTGTCAAAAGAATTGTTGCAATTTATTGTCCGGCATGAATCAATGCTGCAAAAACACGCAAAAACGACGGCCAACCTTCTGACCTGCTAAGCTGGCAGCTTCAGCAGCGGGCCAACTGATGGTGACGTAACCTCTCGCTTCGTTTATAGATGCAAGCGTAACTCTACGGTGCGATTATGTACAAACTGATGCTCTGTTGGCGATACCTCTGGACGCGTTACCTGGCCCTGGCCAGCATCATCAGCGTCATGCTCGGTGTCGGCACCCTCGTGGTGGTCAACAGTGTCATGGCAGGGTTCTCCACCAAGCTCCTCAGCCGCTTTCGCGGCTTGCAGTCGGACATCGTGGTCAAGGCCCGTACCTACTATGGCTTCCCCGGGCTGTCCTATGAAATGCAGCGGGTTCGCCAGAAGCTTGGCTCGCGCTTGCAGGAAATCTCACCGGTCATTGAAGCCTTCGCCATGGCTGAGTACCGCTTCGATCGCTCACCCAATGTCATCAAGAAGCCTATCAAGGTCATTGGCATTGATCCGGCCAGCCGGGCAGCCACCAGTGACTTCGCCCGCTGGCTCATCAACCCGGAAAACAAGGCCAACCCCGAACGATGCTTCGAACTGCGCGGACAGGCACTGGAAGACTTCAAACGCTTCCGCCCTGCCGATCCCTGGCAGCAGCAACACCTGCCCCAGGGGATGCTGCCTCCACTCGCATCTGCGAATCCTCCGGAAATCATCCAGGCTCAGGGGAACGACAACAAGCTGCCCGTTCCCCCACCCATCACCAATGCACCAAGCCTGCCCCCGGCCAAAATGCTCACCGCTGTCGCGGGCTGGGGCCTATCCACCATGCGCAGGCAGCGGGCATCCAACGCCCAGGCTGGCATCCAGGAAGAAGACCAGATCATCCTTCACCCCGGCGACACCATGAAACTCATGCTCGCCACTCGTGACGACATCACCGGCATCGATGGCGCCCCCCGCAGCCAGGTGGCCCACGTCGCTGAGTTCGTCGTCAGCGATCTCTTCCGCAGCGATATGAGCGTCATCGACAGCATGGTGGTCTTCGTGCCACTGGAAGATCTCCAGCAGTTGCAGGTCATGCAGAACTTCGCCACTTCGCTCGAAATCAAGCTGACCGACTATGACAGGGATGTCAACGCCGTAATGCAGGAACTCTACAACCTCTTCCCGGAACACATCTTCGAGGTGAAGACCTGGAAAGAGATCGGCGGGCCAGTCATCTCTGCCATCGCTGTCGAACGGGCCATACTCAATGTGCTCCTCTTCCTCATCATCGCGGTCGCAGGGTTCGGCATCCTGGCCATCTTCTACATGATCGTCGTCGAAAAGACCCGCGACATCGGCATCCTCAAATCCCTCGGCGCCAGCAACTGGGGCGTCATGGGCATCTTCATCAGCTACGGCCTGCTCCTGGGCATCGTTGGCTCCGGCCTCGGCACCCTCGGCGGCATCGCCTTCACCAACAACATCAATGAGATTGAGAAGTTCCTCTCGAAGATCACCGGGGCGGAGGTCTTCCCCCGCGACATCTACTTCTTCGACAAGATACCGGTTGAACTCAACCCCTGGATGATCCTCTGGGTGAACGCCGGCGCCATCGCTATCGCCACCGCCGCCAGCGTTCTCCCCGCCATGCGTGCCGCCATGCTGCACCCGGTCCGAGCGCTTCGGTTTGAATGATCAACCAGGCACTTAGCACTTAAGACTTAGCACTTAGGACTGAAGACACATGCCCCACCTGACCGCTGACAACCTGCACAAGAGCTACCACAAGCACCGGATCAACATCCCCGTGCTCCAGGGTGTCGACCTCGCCGTCGAACGGGGCGAGTTTGTCAGCATCGTCGGCAGTTCCGGCTCCGGCAAAAGCACCCTGCTCCATCTGCTCGGCACCCTGGACAAACCCGATTCCGGCAAGATCACCCTCGCTGACCGCCGGATCGATAACCTCCCTGCCCGCGAACGGGACCTTCTCCGCAATCGCACCTTTGGCTTCATCTTCCAGTTCTACCATCTGCTGCCCGAACTCTCGGTGCTCGAAAACGTCTCCATGCCCGGCCTCATCCGCCATTCCGTCCTGGGCTGGCTGGGCCACCGGCGTGCCCAGCGCCTGGCCGCGCAGAAGATCATCGATCGCGTCGGCCTGACTCACCGTCTCCGTCACAAGCCTCGTGAACTCTCCGGCGGCGAAATGCAGCGGGCCGCTATCGCCCGCGCACTCATCTCCAATCCCGACATCCTCCTCGCCGATGAACCCACCGGTAACCTCGATGCCGACACTGGCAGCGATGTCATGAAACTTCTGCTCGATCTGAACCGGCAGGACGGTCTCACCATCATCATGGTGACCCACAACCGCGACATGGCCCTGCAGACCGGCAATGTCCTCCACATGCAGCGGGGCAAACTTCTCCCCAGCGCCGAAACGGGACAGTCTGACTCTGCAGGAATAGAAAGACTCAAGCTGAGGAGTGCCTCCTAGCGGACGATTGATGACTCCGTCGATTCTCAGCACTTAGCACTTTGGGACGACACCATGAAGGTCTACATCGACGGCAAATACTACGACAAGCAGGACGCCAAGATCTCGGTCTACGACCATGGCCTGCTCTATGGCGACGGCGTCTTCGAAGGTATCCGTGTCTATCACGGTAAGGTCTTCAAACTCAAGGCCCACACCGAACGCCTCTTCGATTCCGCCAAATCCATTGGCATCAAGTGCCCGTGGACCCAGCGGCAGGTCGCCCAGGTCATCGTCGATACCGTCAAGCAGAACCCCGGCTGCGAATACCTCCGCCCCATCATCACCCGTGGCGTGGGCAATCTCGGCATCGATGCCCGCAAGTGCGAAGTGCCTTCGCTCATCGTCATTGCTGACACCATCAGCCTCTATCCCAAGGAGTGCTATGAGATCGGCCTGAACGTCGCGACCGTAGCCACCATGCGGAACCACCCTGCCGCCACCAATGCCCGCGTCAAGTCGCTCAACTACTTGAACAACGTGATGGCCCGCATGGAAGCCACCCTGAGCAACTGCCAGGAAGCCCTCATGCTCAATCACAAGGGCGAAGTCTCCGAGTGCTCCGGCGACAACATCTTCCTCG
The DNA here is from genome assembly GCA_046350055.1 of Gemmatales bacterium. GTDB lineage: Bacteria > Planctomycetota > Planctomycetia > Gemmatales > HRBIN36 > JAEUIE01. The sequence goes on from JAXMBC010000001.1 coordinate 5,260,966, forward strand.
TCAAGCGGGGCGAAATCTACACGCCGGGCATCGATGCCGGCATCCTCGAAGGAATCACCCGTCAGTGTGTGATTGATCTGGCTCGCAAGGCTGGACTGAAGGTGCACGAGTGTGCCCTGTCCCGCTTCGATGTCTTCGTTGCTGACGAATGCTTCCTCACCGGCACCGCTGCTGAGATCGTCCCCGTCGCCACCGTCGACGGCCGCACCATCGGCACCGGCAAAGCCGGCCCCGTCACCAGGAAGTTACTGGCCGCCTACAAGGAACTCGTCACCGAACCCGAAGACGCCGTCACCTCCCTCGAAGGCTAACCATTGAGCCCCCGGCACTTCAAGCCGGGGGCGGGCCCGCGCGAGTGCAAAGTACATTTTGCAGCACCTCAACACTTGCAATATGAGCCATGTACTTCCTTCGATAAAAGGGGGCACTCGCGAATGTCACATCAGTCTGCCTAACACCTCAACATCAGCTTGATCTTTAATACGGCCCGATGCACGCTTATTCGCGATAAGATCTTTCAAGTGAATAACGGGGATGCTCATCTCATTCAGCTTCATGATGACTTTCCGCCGATAGGCGGCGGCAAAGGTGACTCCACTGATACCAGACAGAATATCAATGCGAAACGGCGCCTTGCCCATGAAAATCACATCACGCTTACCTAACTTGGCGGGTATCGTTTGGGCTTGCTGTCCAAACCCAAAGTCCCTCATACACTTTTTCAATCGAACCATGTTAGCAGACGTATTGGCTATCCAGATGTCGATGTCCGCGGTGGAACGAACATAACCATAATAATTAACAGCGACGCCGCCTACGACGAGATACCGGAGCCGGTGGCAATTGGCCAAGTGCAAGAACTCTTTCCAATCGTCCGTAAAGAGCTTGAGGTCCATAGTTTAACCATCGCAGTTTCATCATCTGTTCCATCCGCTCTGCCACCGACAGGTCAACTCGGGGAGTGGGTGTCTCGTCATCCAGAGTTCCAAGCTGAAAAGCGGAACGATCTATTTTTTCCCGCTTCCAGCGAGTGATGATGGGCTTCCATCGCTTCTGTCGTTCATGCATTTCTGTTTTGTTCATAGGACGGTTTCGTGTTGAAGGCATGATCATCTTATGGACTTTCAAGATCGGACTGCACTTCCAGCCGCAGCATCGCCTGGCCAGATTCGAAGAGTGAAGAACTCCATATCACTTCCCCAACCTCCTGAACATCTCACACACAATCGGCGTCGTCTCCGGGCCGCAGCTGTTCTCTTCCCCGTACTGGTCCTTCTTGCGACCATAGCAGAACGGGGCTTTGACGTCCCACTGCCGCTTAGGCACGAAGTAGCCGATCTCGTCGTTAGCCAGGCCGAAGAGCATCTTGTACTTGGCTGACATGCCGGAGAAGATCGTCGGCTCAATCGGGGCATCCGGGAAGTCCGCCCCGGGCTCCGCGGGATCAGGCGTACCACCTTTCACCGTCTCCGGATATATCTCGCCCGGGATGCAGGCCACCTGCACTTCACCCAGCGTCAGCAGACTCACCTCCGTCTGCATCGCAATGTCCCCCGTCGAAACCCGGGGAGGCATCTTGTCACCCACCTTCACCGGATCACCCTGCCAGCGATAGGCATCCCGGTCCAGCACCCCCATCGTCCGGCCTGCTTTGTACAGCGGGTTCGCCAGCGGAATGTAGAACACCTGCTTCTTCGCCTGCAGCGGCGTCAGCGTAACAGCCTGTGCACTGGCCAGCGCCTTGTCTGCCTGCTGGGCCAACCGCTTGCCATACTCCTTCGTCAGTTCCAGCGAATTCTCAGGCAGCAGCGTTCCCTGTTCATCTCGAAGCTTGATGCGCAGCGACGTCATCAAGCCACCGACGGTGCCGGTGAAGTACGCTATCGGACAGCCATGCGACTTCTCGAGTGCCTCGCAACAGTAGCCCACATAGTCAGCGCTGATCTTCGTATTCTTGTCCGCCAGCGTTTCTGGATGGCAGTGCCAGTTGATCAGGATGCCCAGCGGCTTGCCATCAGTCTTCGTGAACTGCAGGGCATAGAGATCATCGTGAAGGATGTAAGGCTCGCGACTATCGATAAGCAGTTCCGGGGCACGGACGGTGCCGTACTTAGCCGTGCAGTCGGCCAGGTTCTTCTCCGCTGCCTGCACTGCAGCGATGGCTTCCTGCTCCACCCGCTTGAGATACTCCAGATTGATGCCGTTCTTCAGCGGGTTTGGCCCCCAGAGCCCCATCGTATCGGGGCCTTCGTGGTTGTGCGTGCTGCTGACCACTACATGCGTATACCCCGGCAACGCATTTCGCACATTCAACGCATTGGGATAGAAGAAGCCAACGATATCGAGCGAGACGAGGGCGATCTTGTTGGTGCCATCACTCAGCACCACCGCCCGGGCAAACAGCGGATCCTGCACCCCGGTCGCAATACGGTTCTGTCCAAACCCCGCCATATACACCGGCGGCTTGTCCTTGCCCACCTCCGGCGTAATGTCCCGCTGGGCAAACCCTGCCTGCAATACCGCCTTCGCCGGCACCGTCCCCGCTGCCACAGGCGTCTCCCGCGAGACCAGCCAAACGACCAGCAACATCATCCCACACGCCACCACCACCGCACCAATCCGCTTCATGCTTTGACTCCATCGTAGGGCACGCTGTGCGTGCCTCCCCGCTGTGAGAGACCATTGCAACCAGGGATTCCATTGCAACTCCATCCATGCGCCATTAAATCATCTCTGTCGTCGAGTTGCAACACTACACTCCTGGGTGAGGTACGCACAGCGTACCCTACGGTACTCTGCATGCTCCCCTCGCCTCCCGATCTGAAAGCTGATTACGGCATCGATGCCCCCGGCATCGTCCGCACCTTCGCCCTCGGTGGCCTGGTCGGCATGATCCTCAGCAGCATCGTCCTCCGCCTGGGCGAATCACTCCCCAGTTACGTGCAATCAATCACCTGGGCCCTCCTCTTCATGAGCCTGACCGCGTTCCTCACCGGACTGGTCATGCTCTGGGGCAGCAGGGTCGGCAAGTTGAAGCTGCGTGACAGGATCATCGCTGAATTGAACCTGCAAGGCACCGAACAGGTACTCGACGTCGGCTGTGGCCGTGGCCTGATGCTGCTCGGCATCGCCAAGCAGCTCACCACCGGCCGCGCCGTCGGCATCGACCTCTGGCAAGTGCAGGACCAGTCAGGCAACGCCATCACCACCACCGAAGAAAACGCCCGCCGGGAAAACGTCGCCGAGAGAGTGGAATTGCACACCGGCGACATGCGTGACCTGCCCTTCGAAGACAACCGCTTCGACGTCATCGTCTCCAGTTGGGCTATCCACAACATCCCAACCAAGGAAGGCAGACAACAAGCCATCCAGCAGATCCACCGCGTCCTCAAACCCGGTGGCAAACTCGTCCTCGTCGATATCAGCTACATCACCGAATACCAGGCCGAACTCCACCGCCTCGGCATGACTGCACTGCAACGCCGCGGCCCCACCTTCCACTTCGTCATCCCCAGCTACCAACTCTGGTGCAAAAAGTAGGGCACGCTGTGCGTGCCTCCCCCATGCTCGTTGTCCTGCAACAACTCATCCAAGCGGAATTGCATTGGCACCGTGAGGTACAACCCACGCACCCTACAATACAATGCAAGTACCCAAGCAGCCGAGACCACCATGTCCCACGAATCGCCACCCACTCCGCCCGCCCGTGTCAGCGGCAAGAGCATCGTCCTCATCCTCATCCCCGTCATCCTCATCAGCTTTGCCTGGCTGGCCTACGCCCGGGTGACTTTCACCCATCCCACCAATCTACCGACCGCTCTCACGTCTCGCCCCACCCCCTGACCCATGCGCAACACCAAGCTCATCATCAGCTACGATGGGACCGACTTCTTCGGCTGGCAGCGGCAGCCCGCATTCCGCACCGTGCAACAGACGCTCGAAGAAGTCCTGCAACGGCTCGCGGGAGGCGAAGAGGTCAAGTGCATCGCCAATGGCCGCACCGATACCGGCGTGCATGCCGTCGGCCAGGTGGTCAACTTCCACAGCAACATCACCCTGTCGATGGACAAGCTGATACGAGCCTGCAACGGCCTGTTACCCAAAGATATCGCAGTACACCACGCTGAGGTGGTGCCTGACGACTTCCACGCCAGCTTCTCCTCCACACGCAAACTCTACCGCTACGTCATCAACGATGGTCGCACGCCCGATGTCTTCCTCCGCCGCTACAGCTGGTACCATCCCTACTGCAGGTTGAACGTGGACGCCATGAACGCAGGAGCAGCCTGCCTGCTGGGGGAACACGACTTCCGCTGCTTCGAAACCGAATGGCCCAACCGCACCAGTTCGGTGCGCACCATCTACCACCTGAAGGTCATTCGCCTGAACGACTACCTCTGGATCAACGTCGAAGCCAACGGCTTCCTCTACAACATGGTCCGGGCCATCACCGGCACCCTCGCCAACGTCGGCCGAGGCTACTGGCCTCCCGAACACGTCAAGACAATCCTCGACGGCGGCAAACGCACCGAAGCCGGCCCCAACGCCCCACCCGAAGGACTGTTCCTCATGAGGGTGACGTATTAGGAGCAAGGAGCTAGGAGATAGAAGTCAGAAGCCGGGAACCAGAAGCCAGCAGAGAGCTTGGCAGGGCAATGTTCATGCTGAGCCGCAAACCATGCGAACACAAGACGTTCTCACTCAAAATCAATAGCACTCAGCACTCAGCACTCAGCACTCAGCACTCAGCACTCAGCACTCAGCACTCAGCACTCAGCACTCAGCACTCAGCACTTAACTTCCCGCTTCCACCACCGCATCATCCCCATCAGCAACACATGCGTCGGCAGATACAACGCCACCGGCAGCCCCACCATCAACACCCCCAGCCACAAAAGCGGATGCATCCATGACTGTGGCAACTCATCGTTCATCCCAAAGACATAGTTCACATTGACCGGCAGATTCGGGTTGCTGGGTGGAGCTGGAGGCGCAGGCAGCAGGAAGTACCCCACCGCCAGCAGCACCCACGCCAGCACCGTCCACGCGGCAAACGCCCGCCGATCGTACCCCAGGGCCAGCACCAGGTAGATCAGCAGAAACGGAATCCACCCATGAAACAGCGACAGGCCCCGCAGATACAGCGGCTTGTGCTCGTGGAACATGTAATTCGTCATGCCCGTCAACGGCTGCCCGACACAGCACCCCGCAAAATCAGCCACCCACAACAACTGCGGCAACAGAATCCCGACCGCACACATCGAAGCCAGCAACTTCGACTCCCACCACATCGCCACCAGCGTCAGAAACAACGCCACATCGCAGAAGTACAGAAAGTTCGTCGGCCCATAGTGGTACCAGTACACCGGCACCAGCACCGCCATAAACGCTGTATACACCCACTTGGCCCACAATGGTATACGCTGCCGAGACATCCTGAATCTCCACGAATGGGGAATACACATCAAGGCGAAGGAGCGAGTGCAATATAACGGGGGAAAAACCTCAGGGGAATTGCCGATTCGCAGAACTCTCCGTTCACAATCACACTATGACCTAAGTACGATTCCTGAAAATCTTCCGGATTTCTGGCGGATCAACCTGTCGCATCCTGCTCCTCATAATGGACATTCTGGATGTACAACTCCATATTGTTCGGGCTGAATCCAGCCCGCACCGCTTGTTCATGCTGAGGAGAGGAGAGTGGCTGATGAAAGTCCAACACGAACCTGCACCAGACAAACGCACGATGAAAGTCCACCAGCCCTTGCTGCTGTTGAGTTCCTACTTTCTGGGGCTGCTCTGCATCTCGTTGTGTAACATGCAACTGGATGCTTCACCACCACAACAAAAGCCAAGTCCCCAGCCACCTGCCAAAAACAGCAGGAATGAACAGCAGGCCGCCGCAGCACGGCTCGCCCATCTGAATGCCGGCCTGGTGACTCGAACCCCTTATGTGGTGCTAGGTTACAACGACCTGGGCATGCATTGCATGAATCAGAACTTCTCCGAAATCTGCATTCTGCCACCGTACAACACCCTGCGAGCACAGGTCATCTATCGTGGAGGCGAAGAACCCAGGATTGTGAAATCTGGAGTATCCGTTCGCTATTCCATTCCCGGCAATACGGCTTCCACGACTAAAACCAACTTCTGGCAATATTCCAAACTGCTGTTTGGTGTCAATCTTCAACCCAATATCGGCCTGACAGGCAATGGCCTGGCTGGCTTCATGAAGCGAAATGGAACGGACAATGATTGGATTGCTACAGGCATTCCCATCACCCCCATCACCGATACAGGGAAGTTGGATCCTTACCAGCTCTCCAGGATCGATGTAATTGCCAATGGCAAGGTAGCCGGGTCAACAGTTGCCGTGGTGCCTGTCTCATGGGAAATCAGTTGTAACCTGTGTCACAACACGCCAGGCATCTCTGTCGAAACGGATATCCTTCGCAAGCATGACAAGCTTCACAAAACCAAGCTGGAACAGGCCAAGCCCGTCTTGTGCGCTTCATGCCACGCCGATCCAGCACTAGGCACCACGGGAAAGCCGGGCGTGAAAACCATGTCCCATGCCATGCACGGCTCCCATGCCAATCGCATGGCCCCGGTCGCTTCGCTGGGCAATACCTGCTATGCATGCCATCCTGGCTTTCAGACCAACTGCCAGCGCGATGTCCATTTTGCCAAAGGCATTTTCTGTAAGGACTGCCATGGCGACATGAAAGCTGTAGGCAATACGAACCGACGCCCTTGGATAGACGAACCAAGGTGCCAGTCATGCCATCTGCAGCGGAAACCCAACTTCGAATTCGAAGAGCCAGGCAAACTCTACAAGGATAGTCATGGTCATATGGGAGTACATTGTTCTGCATGTCATGGCAGCCCGCACGCCATCGCACCAGCCGTCACGCCCCCTGATAATGCCCAGGCCATTCTGCAACAAGGTCACGCTGGGACTATCAACACCTGCACGGTATGTCACAGCAAGACGCCCAAAGAACGATTCCCACACAAACGAGATGATTAACCTCAGTGTCTCACCTTATTTCGACTAACATGACGCCATCGCATGCGATGGCGTTTTACATTGTCGGCTCAACTATGATTACGCTTCCCCATCTCATGCGACCTCTACCAACAATTCCCCAACTTTTCTCCGTCTCAGTTTGAGACACCCTGACACCCTCTGAGACTCCCTGAGACGTTCTGAGACATCCCCACCGCGCCATATCATCACCACTCCGCAATGTGTACACTAGATAACTCTATAACCACTTCCGTACACTGCTGCCATACGGCCTCTTTCCGGGAGTCTGGCCATGCCTCTTGTCCACGAACTGCAGCCCCTTACACTCGGGCAGTACTGGCTCTACCCGAACCTCTTCCCCAAGGGCACCGTCGTCCTGCTCGATGGTGCCAGCGGCGTGGGCAAGTCGATGTTCTGTGCCCACCTCGCCAGCAAGTTCTCCAACACCTTCCAGGGGCCCAAGCAGCCCCTGACCCTCTACGTCTCCTCCGGCGATCAGATGATTGCCCGCGACCGCCACCTCAGCAGCCAGCATTGCAACCCCGATTACATCGGCCAGGCCCACTACAGTGAAGCCTTCCTCAACGACCCGACCGACAAGCACCCCATCTCGAAATTCAGGGACTTCCTGATCGATGCAGCCAAGGAGTCAAACTGCATGGTCATCGTTCTGGACGACTTCGAAGCCATGGCCAACCTCATCAACAAGGCCTTGCCCAAAGAAGAGCATGGCAACTGGTGGCAAGCTCTGGAAGCGGTCGCGTACATCACCCGCTGTACCATCATCGTTCCTCGCCGCCACGGCCTCAACCTCGCCCGCCACTACGGCACCTTCAACCGCGTCGGCACCGAAGAGGCCCAGTTCATCCTCACCATGCACTGGCATCCCCACGACCCCAACAAGCGTGTCCTCTCCATCGCCAAGAACATGCATGGCCCCATGGGCTTCCAGTGGCACCTCCATTTCGACGAGGAAGGCAAGACCTCGCTCCACGAGATGCAGCGCCATCAGCATGTACGTCCGTCCAAGTGTCCCCAGACCTGGCAAGCTGACCCCGGACTCGTCCAGTGCCTCAACCGCATCGTCGACGACATCACCACTTATATGGATGGCAACGAGAAACCCATCCAGGAAGTGAAAGCCCACCTTAAGGAATGTGGCCACTCCGAACGGGCGGCAACCAAAGCCATCGGCCAGATGGGTATCCAGCACAGCAAGGTCGGCAGCACCTGGGTCTACCTGCCTACCGAGAGAATGTGGCTCGACGCTCGCCGGCGCACACGCCGCGCCGAGGAGGATGCCACCACGAAGCCCACTGTCACCACCGACACCGCCCCCACGCCCAGCACCCAAAACCCCGAGATCTTACCCTACCTCGCCCCGCGCACACACGGCGCCGAGGAGGATGGCCAGCAAAAACCCGTACCACAGGCATCCTAAGCGTCTGTCTCTGTGTCCCTCTGTGCCTCTGTGGTCAAATCTGAACCACAAAGACACAAAGAAACACAGAGAAGCCATAGTTCACCCCTCTCCCCACCGGGGAGAGGGGCCGGGGGTGAGGGGGATTCTCCAGCGGCGCAGCCCATCGTGCTACCCGCTGAGCTACCGGTACGCCTCTTGAAAAATCCTCATCCCCCATTCACGAAGAACTGCTAGCTTAAGCGTACCTATCTCCCGGCGGACTACTCTCATGTCGCGTCTCCTTGCTCTGTTGGCTCTCGGTTTCCTCACCACCACCCTCGTCGCCCAGCAGGCCCCACGTGAGACGCTCTGGGCTGCCGTCCGGGCCGGCGATGTTCAAGCCATCGAAGCCACGCTGGCAAAGGGAGCCGACGTCAACGCCAAAAACGAAATGGGCGTCTCCGCTCTCTGGATTGCTGCAGGCAAGGCCAAGAAGGAAGTCGTCGAACTGCTCATCAAGAAGGGAGCCGATGTTAATGTCCGCGATGGCATCTGGTATCAGACGCCCTTGAGTTCTGCCGTGGGCAGTATGAAGCTCGATGCCGCTCGGATGCTTATCAAGGCAGGGGCCAAGGATGTGGATAGTGCCTGCTTCGCTGCTGCCAGCATGAACAACATCACCATGCTCACCATGATTCTGGAGGAGAGCAAGATCAGTCAGGATGCCCTGGATGCCTCTCTGTATGTAGCGACGACCAGCAAAAACGAGAAAATCACCGAAGCACTGACCAAGGCTGGTGCCAGGCCCCTGCCCCCGGCCAGCGAAGCTGACAGGAAGAAGTGGGAGAAAGTCGCAGGCAGCTACGAAAGCGATGGCGGAGCCAAGATCAGTATCACCTGGAAAGACGTGGGACTGGTCATGAGTGGCCGCTGGCTCAAACCGGCAAGCGAGAACCTGTTCAAGCCGCTGGGTTCGGAAGGAGCTGCCATCCGCGTGGTCTGGAAGGGGGACGAAGTCGATCACCTGGTCATGACCCGTTTCACGGCCGAGTACAGCTTCTACAAGTTCACGCCGCCCGTGGTGACTGCCGCCGCACCTACGACAGTGGGCAACGTCACCATCACCGCACCTGCCAACTGGCCTTCGTTCCGTGGCCCCGATGGCACCGGTGTCGTCGAAGGCCAGCATCCCCCCATCAAATGGAATGGCAAAGAGGGGACCAACGTCCGCTGGAAGACTGAGATCCCGGGCCTGGGTCATTCATGCCCGGTCGTCTGGGGCAATCGCATCTTCCTCACGACCGCCGTCAGCAGCCAGCCTGACCAGAAGATCCGCATCGGGAACTATGGCGACGTTGGCTCAGTCAACGACACCAGCAAGCACACCTGGCATGTCATCTGTGTCGATCGCGACACCGGCAAGATCCTCTGGAACAAGCAGGCCTACGAAGGCACACCCAAGATCAAGCGACATCTCAAAGGCAGCCAGGCCAACTGCACCGTCGCCACCGATGGCAAACATGTCCTTGCCTGCTTCGGTTCCGAGGGGCTGTACTGCTACGACTTCGCCGGCAAGCTGCTGTGGAAACGGGACCTGAGCACGCTCGACTCCAGCTTCTCACTCGATCAGGAATACGAATGGGGCTTCGCCAACTCGCCACTCATTCACGATGGCCTGGCGATCTTGCAATGTGACCTGAGCCGCGATTCGTTCATTGCTGCCTTCAAGCTGGAAGACGGCGACAAGGTGTGGTCCACGCCTCGCGATGAGATCCCTTCATGGAGTTCACCGGTCATCTGGCGAAACAGTCTGCGGACTGAGATTGTCACCAATGCGTCACAATATGCCCGCAGCTACGACCCGAAGACCGGGGCGGAACTCTGGCGGCTAGCCAAGAAGTCGGAAGCCACCATCCCTGCCCCCGTCTGCGGCAAGGATGTCGTCTACATCAGCAGTGGTAACCGGCCCATCCAGCCGATCTTCGCCATCAAGCCCGGAGCCAGCGGCGACATCTCGCTCAAGGAGAAGGAAGACAAGAGTGCCCACGTTCTCTGGAGCACCCTGCGCGGCGGGCCGTATATGCCCACGCCGATCCTCTATGGCAACTACTTCTATACCTGCAGCAACAGCGGCGTCCTTGCGTGCTACGATGCAGCCACCGGCAAGGAGATTTACAAGAAGCGCACCGGCAGTGGCAGCTACACCGCCTCACCCGTCGCAGCCGATGGCCGTATCTATCTCTCGTCGGAGCAGGGCGAGGTACATGTGGTGAAAGCAGGCCCGACGTTTGAGCTGCTGGCAGTGAACACGCTGGATGATTACATCATGGCCACGCCAGCCATATCCAATGGCAGCCTGTTCGTGCGGAGCCAGCACTTCCTGTGGTCGCTGGGAGAAGCAGCTAAATAGACGATATCCCTGTCTTCTATTGCCAGGAGCATCAGCTTCCCGCACCATAAAGGAATCCATTCCTGCCGAGACCGCTATGCTCTCCCTCATCCTGCTTTGCCTGACCGTCGATCCCGTTCCCGCATCCAGTTACAAGCTCATCCACACCCGTACCGGCAAAGAGCTGACGCTGGTGCAGTTGGCGGATGAACTGGCCAGCCGCGACGTCATTTTCTTCGGTGAACTGCACGACAATGTCGTAGGGCACCAGGTCTATGCTGAGCTGGCCACGCTACTGAGCGACCGTCGCAGCGACATGGTCATCGCCATGGAAATGTTTGAACGGGATGTGCAGGGCGTCGTGAATGACTACCTGCGTGGCAAGCTGGACGAAGCTGGCTTCCTCAAGCACAGTCGGCCCTGGAAGGACTATGCCCGCGACTATCGCCCTCTGATCGAACTTGCCAGAGCCCGCAAGCTCGATGTGATTGCAGGTAATCTGCCCCGCCCTGTTGCTTCCCGGGTAGCCAGCAAGGAAGGGAGCATGTCTCCGTACCTGCCACGCAAGCTCTCCGCTCCCAATGATCGCTACCGGGAACTCTTCGACGAAACCATGAAAGGCCACCCCGGTGCCGAAGGTATGGTCGAACGGATGTACCTGTCACAGTGTGCCAAGGACGACGCGATGGCGGAAGGCATGGCTGACTACCTCCTGGCCAATCCTCATCGCCAGCCCCTCGTGATCCATTGCAATGGCAACTTCCACAGCGACTATGGCCTGGGTACCGCCACCCGCCTCGCCCAGAGGGTACCACTTGCCCAGCAGAGCATCATCTCGATGGTCGGTGCCGTCGATATCAACAAGGCAGACTTGAGCAAGGAAATGAAGAAGGCCCACTATCTGCTGATCGTCCCCAAGCCCCCCGAACCGCCCAAGAAGACCGAAGCCAAGCCAGCTGAGAAGACAGCACCGCCGAAGAAGTAGGAACACCAACCCGAAGCGTCAGCGAGGAAGAACCTCGCGAGATTACAACTTGGGTTCGATTTCCAGAACCACCTTGCCCCGGTGTTCGCCAGATTCCAGATAGCGATGGGCCTCAACTGCATCGTTGAGTGCAAACACCCGGTCCACCATCGGCTTCACTCGTCCCGCTTGCACCAGAGGCCAGACATGTTGCCGCACCTCGCTCACCAGTCGGCTCTTCTCCTCCACACTCCGGGGCCTTAGCAGCGAGCCGGTGATTGTCGCCTGTAGCCGCATCATCAGTCCGATATCGAGTTCCCCCTTCGCTCCGCCCCGGGTCGCTATCGTCACCAGCCGCCCCTGAGGTGCCAGGCATTCAAGGTTCTTCTGAAGGTAGCTGCCACCCACGATATCAAGAATAACATTCACCCCCTGCCCGCCTGTCACTTCCTCAACGCAGGCAGTAAAATCATCACTCTTGTAGTTGAATACTGCCCAGGCCCCCAGCTCCCGGCAATAGGCCATCTTGCTGTCGCTGCCCACGGTACAGAGCACCGTAGCTCCCCGGGCCACGGCTAACTGAATGGCTGTCGAACCGATACCACTGGCCCCACCATGCACCAGCAGCTTCTCGCCGGCCTGCAGTCGCCCCAGCTCGAACACATTGCTCCAGACCGTACAGCAGGTCTCAGGAAGCGCGGCCGCATCCGTTGCCGTGAAACCCGCTGGCCAGGGCAGGCACTGACCGGCAGGCACCGTCACATACTCGGCATAACCTCCACCAGTCAGTAATGCGGTCACCCGGTCGCCAGCTTTCCACTTTGCTACATCGCCTGCAACCGCCACCACTTCTCCGGCTGCCTCCAGGCCCAGCACCTCAGCGGAGACACCTGCTGGCACAGGATACTTGCCCCGTCGCTGCAGCAGATCTGCGCCATTCACTCCCGCTGCCTGCACCCGCAGCAGTACCTCGCCCGACTTCACTTCTGGCACGGGACGCTGCTGAATCTGCAGCACTTCCGCACCGCCGGGACTGGTGATAACACAAGCTCGCATGCTGGATGGAATCATCACTCTACTTCTGTCAAGAGGAGAAGAACATTCTGGCTGCTTTGCTCTTGCGAGCAGTTGCCGTCTCTGCTACGTCACCGCCCCGTTGGAACGAGGCGAACCGAACTACACTCTTGATCTATAACCTATAATGACAACATGAAGCTGCGACGACCGAACGTCAAAGAACTGGTATTCCAGGCCTACACCAGGCCACTCCACCCGGAGTTGTTCTCCATCCGGGCCCGTGAACGCGTGCAGAAGCTCGGCCACGATGTCACTGCCCAGCTCACCGCTACCGGCCATGTCGTCATCTGGCATTCCCAGGGACGCTATCTCACTGAAGTGCTGACCGCCCGCGACATCATTCTGCCTGAAAAGCGACTACTGGAGTACCGCATTGTATCAGGCTATGGACCGATTCGTGTGGAGGTTCCACCGCGAGGCGATCAGCCCGGCTACGAATACCACGCCTGTTTCCAGAGTGAGTTACTGGAATGGCCTGACTTCTGCCGGGCCCATGATGAGATTGAAGCTGATGCGAAGAAGAGAGGCATGCTCGTCAGACTGCCCAGCAAGCGCAGCAAGGCCTATCCTGCCCTCGGCTTCATCGTTCTCGAAGGCCATCCCAACTGCCTGCTGATTCATGCCTTTCACACTTACCCCGACGAGCAGACCGTGGTAAAGTCTCAATCGCTGATTGAATTCACTTCTTAGTGCCACGGTGCCAAGTGCTTAGTCCTAAGTCAGGCTGCATGGCACTTGGCACTGAGGACTGAGCACTTAGGACAACTGTTGACTCCCAAGCAGCTACGAGATGATTTGCGCGGTGTGCTGAAAGGCCAGGTACGGGTCGATGAAACGACACGTCGCCTGTTCGCCACGGATGCCAGCATCTTCCGCATGCTGCCACTGGGAGTCGTCACACCAGTCGATCAGGAAGACCTGCTCAAACTCGTCAAGTATGCCAGCGAAAGGCAGCTCGGCCTCACCGCCCGGGGTGGCGGCACCGGTCTCGCCGGTGAATGCCTAACCCAGCAACTTGTTGTCGACCTCACTGCCCACTTCCAGAAGATTGTCGAAGTTTCTGACGATACCATTCAAGTACAACCCGGCGTGGTTGCCCAGCAGGTAAACTTACTGCTGGCAAGCCGTGGCAGACGACTTGCTATTGATTGTGCCAGTGAAGCCAGTTGCACCATCGGCGGCATGCTGGCTACCAATGCGTCCGGTGCCCGCGTTTTCAAACACGGCTACCTGCGTCAGTACGTGGAGGCAGTGCAGGCCGTCATCGGTACGGGGCAGGCTGTTACCCTGAAACCCCAGCGGGCTAACCAGCAGGCCATCATTACCGCTGAATCGCAATTAGCAGATGTCCTGGCCAACCTGATCACTCAGCACGAGTCACTCATCCAGACGTGCCTTCCCAAGACGCACTTCAATCGCGCTGGATATCTCCTGCACGACCTGATGAAGGAGCAGATGATAGCGCTGCAGCGTGTGCTGGTAGGTTCCGAGGGCACACTGGGCATCATTACCGAAGCCAAGCTTCGTACCGTTCCCATTCCGGTGGAACGAGGCGTACTGCTTCTGGGATTTGCCAGCATGCAGGAAGCTGCTGAACTCGTTCCAGCTTTGCTGGACAGTGAACCTTCTGCGGTGGAGTTGCTGGATCGTCGACTGATCACCATGGCTTGTGAAGCGGAGCCGTTATTCAAGCGATGGCTCAGCCCCAGCATGCAGGTTGCCTTACTGGTTGAATGGGAAAGTGATGAACCCGGCGCCATGATGCCGCGCATTGAAATCGCCATGGCTACCGTGCATCGCCTCTCACATCCACTGGTGGAACGGCTGAGCGTCGAGCCTGTTGAAGCGGAGCAACTCTGGTCATTGCGGAGCAAGGCATTGCCCGGGTTGCTTGCCAGCGCCAAGCGAACGCCAGTAGCCTTCCTGGAAGACATGGCTGTGCCTGTTGAATCACTCGCCAGCTTCCTGGTACATGTTCAGCAACTGCTGCCTCGTCACAACACAGCTGCCAGCGTACTCAGTCATGCTGCAGCTGGCATCGTTCACCTTCGTCCTCTCTTCGATCTGCACTCTCCATCTGATATCAAGCAACTGCAGGCACTCACCGAAGATGTCTATGCCGAGGTGTTTCGACTGGGTGGCACCATCAGTGCCCAGCATGGAGTAGGCCTGGCGCGAGCACCGTGGTTACCTCAACAGATGGGACCGATGCTCGACCTGTTCAGGCAGGTCAAGACCCTCTTCGATCCCGCTGGGATCTTCAATCCCGGCAAGATACTGGGTGGCACCGGTTCGCCTTTCCAGTATCTGCGTGCTGAGCCTGAAGTTACATCCAGCGAAGTCCTGCCTGCAGATCTTCCTGTCTCCGCTGATGATTCTCAGACTGGTCAGAAAGTGCTGTCGCTACCTGTCGTCAAATGGCAGATGAACTGGTCGAATGGCAGCGTGCTGCAGATGGCAGAAAGCTGCAATGGCTGCGGTGCCTGTCGCGCGAAAGAGCCGGGCAAGCGGATGTGCCCTATCTATCATGCCGAAACGCATGAAGCAGCCAGTCCTCGAGCCAAGGCCAATCTGCTTCGCGATCTGCTTACTCATCCGGAAATGGAACTGAAGATCGATGCAGAAGCGGTGCGGGCTGTTGCAGACCTGTGCGTGAACTGCAAGATGTGCGGCATTGAATGTCCATCGCGTGTGCCTATTCCCCAGTTGATGCTGGAAGCGAAGGCACAGAATGTTAAAGAACAAGGGCTACGCTGGCGTGACTGGATTGTCTCCCACATTGATACCTGGGCCCGCTGGGGAAGCCACTGGGCCTGGCTGGTAAATGGCCTGTTGCGAGGCAGGATCAGCCGCTGGCTGCTGGAGAGGCTCTTTGGCGTCGCTCGGCTGCGTCGGCTGCCCAGGCTGCATTTTGATACCTTTGTGAATCGAGCCAGGAGATATGGCTGGACCGTACAGCCGACCGAAGTGGACCGGCCCCGTGTCCTCTATTTTGTCGATACGTTTGGCCAGTACTTCGATCCTGAAGTCGCAGAAGCTGCAGTAAGAGTATTACAGGCCGCAGGAGTACAGGTATATGTTCCTCCGGAAGCACTACAAAGCGGTGCAGCTGCTCTCTCTGTCGGTCATCTGGAACGAGCCCGCCGACTTGCCCAGCGTAACATCAACACGCTGGAACCGTTGACTCGCGAAGGATATACCATTCTTTGCAGCGAGCCGACCACTGCCATTATGCTGAAACAGGATTACCTGCACCTGGTTGATGATCCCGGTGCCGCCCAGGTAGCCCGTCATACGGTGGAACTCATGACGTACCTGCAGCAACTGGATGAACAGGGACGACTCCCTGCAGCCACAGCAGCAGACATGCCCCTGACAATCGGTCATCATGTTCCTTGCCATATCAAAGCCCTGCAACAAGGGGTGCATGGTCCAGACTTGCTTCAGCGATCCGCCCGCTACCGGGTCAAGACGCTTGATCTCAGTTGTTCTGGTATGGCTGGAGTCTATGGCTTGCAGAAGGCCCATTTCGCCTCTTCCTTGAAAGCGGGGCAACCGATCCTGGATCGCTTCAGCCAGGAGGATTTGCATGTTGGTTCCAGCGAGTGCAGTTCCTGCCGCTTGCAAATGCAGCAGCGGGAAGACAAGCTGGTGCTTCACCCGGTGCAATGGCTGGCTTTAGCCTATGGTCTCATGCCTTCGCTGGCAGAACGGCTACGGAAAGGAGTGGTGGCCTGATGACCATTCACTTCTACGCCGGATTCAAAACCCTGGCGCAATGTACAGAAGGTACATTGCCATGGTCGTCTCACCTGACGGTAGCAGAACTGCGACTGCAACTGGCAGCCCATTGGCCTGCCATTGCGAAGCTGCTCGAGCGGTCACGCATTGCAGTGAATGACCAGATTGTCGAGGATTCTGCACAGGTTCCTGAAAATGCAGAGATCGCATTACTTCCTCCCGTCAGTGGAGGGCTGAGCTTATGGTAAAACTGCAAAGCGAACCGATTGATTACCAAGCTCTGACGGAAGCTGTGCGTTCGACTTCCAGTGGCGCGGTCTGCCTCTTTCTTGGCACCGTGCGGGAGTTCACCGGCAGCCAGCAAACCGTCGCACTGACCTACGAAGCCCATCCAAAGTTGGCCGTGCAGCTGTTAGCCCAGGTTGAAAGTGAAGTACATTCCAGATGGCCGGTCAAGCAAGTGGCCATCGTTCATCGTACAGGTCGGCTGGAACTGGGCGAAATCAGCGTAGCCATCGCCATTGGTTGCCCGCATCGAGCAGAGGCCTTCGCTGCATGTCAGTATGCGATGGAGCGGATCAAAGAGATCGTCCCCATCTGGAAGGAAGAGCTGGCCCCGGATGGTCAGAGGGAATGGGTGCATCCAAAGTAGCGCGGCATCCTGCCGCGTATGCAGCTGCTCGTAGTGGTGCAACTCACAGCGTAGCTGCACCACCACTATCTATTACAGACGCGGCTGGGATACCTCGCCTACTTTAGAATCGCACCGCCTGCAGGGTCACACCGATGTGCCCATCGCGGGGGAAGACATGGACGATTCGCACCCGGCGGGTCTCATCGTCCCACACCTTCAGTACCGCCCGCTGTCCCGTACGGTGCAGGAGCCGATGCAACTCTTCCGGATGATTCACATCCCGGCCATCTACTTCGAGGATAATGTCACCCCGATCCAGTCCAGCCCGTGCAGCAGGGGAGAAGCGGACAACTGATGTCACCCGCAATCCTTCGCGAGGATGATTGCGATGCTGAAAGCCATCACGCCAGGGTTCATGAGCCGTAGCGGAGACTGCCAGGGCTGGAGAGGCAACAAGACCGAAAACAAGCAGGTATTTGGCAAGGCGATTCATGATTAGCTCCTTGGTTGGGGTCGCATCTTTGCTCGGATGCACCATGGAGACGGCAACATGAAACTGAATTGCGCCACTCTCATGAACTTGTCATGGACCGGGGAATCACAGTAATATCCCCTTCACCGCCGCGTGTTCCTCTACACCAGTCAGGCGGATGTCAAGGCCCTGGAACTTGTAGCTCAACCGTTTGTGGTCGATGCCCAGACAGTGCAGGATGGTCGCGTTCAGATCGTGAATGTGCACCGGGTCTTTGGTGATGTTGTAACTGAAGTCATCCGTCTCACCATAAGTGATGCCTGGCTTGATGCCGCCGCCAGCCATCCACATCGTAAAGCAGCGGGGGTGATGGTCGCGGCCGTAGTTGTCCCTGGTCAGGCCGCCCTGGCAGTAGATCGTCCGGCCAAACTCGCCGCCCCAGATCACCAGCGTGTCGTCGAGCAAGCCACGCTGCTTCAGATCGGTGATGAGGGCGTAGCAAGCCTGATCGACATCCTTGCACTGGTTGGGGAGGTCGCCGGCAATGTTAAAGTGCTGGTCCCAGCCACGGTGGAAGATCTGGATGAAGCGGACGTTGCGCTCGATCATCCGCCGGGCCAGCAGGCAACTGGCGGCGAAGGTGCCTGGCTTATGCACATCGGGGCCGTACATATCGAGGATGTGTTTGGGTTCCTTGGTGAGGTCAGTCAACTCAGGCACGCTGGTCTGCATGCGGAACGCCATCTCGTACTGGGCGATGCGGGTCTGCGTTTCCGGGTCGGTCATCTGTTCGTAGTGCTGCTGGTTCAGCTTGGCTATTGCATCGAGCGTCTTCCGCCGCGTGGCTGCATCCACCCCCGGTGGGTTGGAAAGGAACAGCACCGGATCGCCCTTCGACCGCAGCGCCACGCCCTGATGCTTGCTCGGCAGGAACCCCGAACCCCACAGCCGATTGTAGATGGCCTGGGCTTCCTTACGGCCGGTCCACGAAGCGGTCATGACGACGAACTCAGGCAGGTTCTCGTTCATCGTCCCCAGGCCGTAGCTGAGCCACGCCCCGAGGCTGGGTCGCCCGGGGATCTGGTTGCCGGTGCAAATGTAGGTGACGGCGGGATCGTGGTTGATGGCTTCGGTCCAGCACGATTTGATGAGGGCGATGTCGTCCACGATCTTGGCGGTGTGCGGAATCAGTTCGCTCGCCCAGGTGCCGTTCTTGCCATGCTGGCTGAACTTGTACTTCGACGGGGCGATAGGGAACCGTGACTGACCGCTGGTCATGGTGGTGAGTCGCTGGCCCTTGCGGATCGATTCGGGCAGGTCCTTGTCGAAGAACTCAGACATTTTGGGTTTGTAGTCCCACATGTCCATCTGCGAGGGGCCTTCGTTCATGAAGAGATAGATGGCCCGCTTGGCCTTGGGAGCGAAGTGTGGCAAGCCGGGGATGCCTCCCTTGGCCTGGATCTTGTCGCCTGCCTGCATGTTGGCCGGGAGCATGCCGGAGAGGGCGACGGTGCCGAGGCCCAGCGCCCCCTTGGCGAAGAGCTGGCGACGGGTAAGGAGGTTGAGCGATTCGTGGAGGGGGTTCATTTTTTGAAGTCCTGAGTGCTGAGTGCTGAGTCCTGAGAATGACGATCAACTCACTCAGTTCATGTTTCTGGCTTCTGGTACCTGGATTCTGGATTCTTACTTCGTCACCGCTTCGTCGAGATTGAAGACGATGTTGGCGATCATAGTGAGGGCGGCAAGTTCTGGTTTATTGAGTTTGTCGTTGGGCTTACTTTCGCCGACGGCGAGGAGTTTGTCGGTCTCGGCGGGACGCGTGGTGAAGTGCTTCAGTTGATCGTCGTAGACGGAACGGAGCGTGGCCAGTTCGGTGGCCTCGGATTCGCGAGCGAGGATGGATTGGAAGACGAAGCGGAGGCAGTCGTCAGTGGGGTTGGAGGGGGTCGCGCGGTCCCGCCCCCGGCTTGAAGAGCCGGGGGCTAAATGGGCATCACGCATCGCCCGCTCGGCGAGGACTCGTGCGCATTCCACATACTGTGTCTCGTTCAGCATCAGCAGCGCCTGCAAGGGCGTGTTAGTGCGTTCGCGGCGGACGGTGCATGATTCCCGTGACGGCGCATCCATCGCTGACATCTGCGGTGGCGGGGCGGTGCGCTTCCAGAACGTATAAAGGCTGCGTCGATGCACCTTCTCATGCCCCGTATCGGCTTTGAAGTTGGCAGTGTTGCTCGACACATACCCCACCGCTTCCCACAACCCGCTCGGCTGAGGCGGCTTCACGCTCGGCCCACCCAGTTGTTCAACCAGCAAACCGCTGACGTACAGCGCCTGATCGCGCAACACCTCAGCATCAAGGCGATGCCGCGGGCCACGCGAGTAGTAGCGGTTGCCGGGGTCCTTGGCGTATCGATCAGTCGTCACCTTCGCTGACTGCTGGTAAGTGTTTGACATGACCATCAGCTTCATCAGCCGCTTCACATCCCAACCCGAGTCGCGGAATTCGACCGCCAGCCAGTCGAGCAGTTCCTGATGCGTCGGCGGCTCGCCCTGCAGCCCCAAGTCTTCCGTCGTTTTGACGAGACCAGTGCCGAAGACCTGTTGCCAGAAGCGGTTGACCGCCACGCGGGCCGTCATCGGATGTTGTGCATCGAGCAGCCAGCGGGCGAGACCGAGGCGATCCTTGCGGGCATCGCTCTTCATCGCGGGGAACATGCTGGGCGTAGCCCGTTCTACCTTGTCGCCCCGCTGATCATACTCACCCCGCTTCAGGATGAATGCTTCGCGAGGCTTGTCCCGTTCCTTGAACACCATGGTAGCGGGGATGGACGCATCGAAGGCTTCGCGTGCCTTGGTCAACTTCTCCACTTCCTGGCGCATCGGCGTGAAGCGTTCCTTCGTAGGAGCATAGACATACTCGAGGAAGTAATCACGCAGCTCTGCCTTGTGGGCCTCGGTGCGTTTATCAGCAGCGATCTTGATCAGCTTCTGCACCGGGGCAGGCAACTTGGCTCCGCCGAGCGATTGCTCATACGTCAGCCAGGCACTCAGCGAGTCGAAATGTTGTGGGCCTTGCGGTGTTTTGGTGGTGATGCCGGCCTTGTCCCAGGTGACGGTGCCATCGAACTGGGTGAAGGCCCAGCCGGAGATAACATCGCCGGGCTTCAGGCCCACTTTGGCGATGGGAACGTTGAGCCGCACCCAACGGCCTGCTTCAGGCAGGGAGCCGAGGTGTTGGCGGGAGCCGGTCTTGTCGGTGCCCCAGTCGATCTTGTTCTCGCCCCAGTAGGCCCGGTGTTTCCAGTCGCCGGTGTTCCACTGGAGCATGATCTCCTTGGGCGGGTTCTTTGGGTCAAGATAGACGTAGGCGAAGATGCTATCCCCCTGCCCTACGACCAAACCGTTCTTGGCACCTTCGATGAGGTGCTGGCTCAACCCCGTGGCAGTGCGGGTGTGGGCGAGCTTGCCGGCGTAGACGGGGGCAGCCGGGCTGCTGACGAACTGCCAGTCGCTCCTCGTCTTAGCCTCGGGAAGCTCATCGTCGATCCATACGTAGTCGCTTCGTGCTGGTGAGCGGGGGGCGTTAGCCCCCTGAGTCTTCGCTGGTTCGACATAGTTGATCTTCGCCAGTTCAGCCTTGATCTTGCCTTTCGCCTCGTCGATCTGCTTCCGCATCGTCTCCAGTTTCGCCAATTGCTCCGGCGAGCCGACCTTCGTCACCGGGGCATGCCGGGCGGCGTTGCCATCGAGCGGCGAGCCATCAATACTGTTGAAAAAGACGAAGAGCTGGTAGTACTCCTTCGTCGAAAGCGGATCGTACTTATGATCGTGACAGCGGGCGCAGCCGACGGTGAGACCAAGGAACACGGTGCCGAAGGTATCCACCTGATCGACGACGTTCCGGACGTAGACTTCCTCCTCAATCGAGCCGCCTTCGCTGGTAGTGACATGGCAACGGTTGTAGCCCGTGGCAATGAGTTGGTCCAGAGTCGGCTTCTCCAGCAAGTCGCCCGCGAGTTGTTCGGTGATGAACTGATCGTAGGGCTGGTTGCGGAGGAAGCTCTTGATCACCCATTCACGGTACGGCCAGATTTCGCGGAAGTTATCGAGGTGCAGGCCGTGCGTATCGCCATAGCGGGCGACATCAAGCCACTGGCGGGCCTGGTGCTCGGCGTAGCGCTGAGTGGTGAGCAGCTTGTCCACCACCTTCTCGTATGCCTGGGGCGATTGATCCGCCAGGAAGGCCTGCTGCTCGGCAATGGTGGGAGGCAGCCCGGTGAGGTCGAGGTACACTCTCCGGAGCAGTTGTGACTTCGTGGCCGGGGGCGAGGTGGTCAGCCCCTGTTCGGTGAGCTTCTGGAGGATAGAGGCATCGATGGGATTGCGCACCCAGTCTTTCTGCTTGACCGTTGGTACCACAGCACGTACCGGTGGCACGAACGCCCAGTGGTTCGACCACGGGGCCCCCTGCTTGATCCACTCTTCGAGCAGTTTCTTCTGCTCGGGCTTGAGCGGCTTGTTGTGCTTGGCCGGCGGCATCACCTTGCTGCGCTCGGTGCTGTGAATCCGCTCCAGCAAAGCCGACTGCTCCGGCTGGTTGGCTTTCACCACATACTGGTCGTCCGCGAGCTTGGCGAAGAGACCGTCTTTGGTGTCGAGGCGCAGATCAGCCTTGCGGCTCGCTTCATCGGGACCGTGGCAGGCAAAGCAGTGATCGGAGAGGATCGGCTTGATCTGGCGATTGAAGTCGATCTTCGTCACGCTATGCTTGTCGTCGCCACGCAGTGGAATGGCAATCATCGTCAAGAGAACTATCATCCCGGCGAAGGCAACACAACGAACCAGCATGGAATACACTCGGAGAGAAACAGGCGGGAACACCGGCAGACTGTCTAGCATACCCGCTACAATGATCGATGTCGAGCGTCTTTCCGGAGTGCCTTCATGCCCCAGCTCATCGTATTTGCCGGGTTGCCTGGCTCCGGTAAGACAACCCTGGCCAAATTGCTGGCTCCCCGTCTGAATGCTGTTCTGCTGAACAAGGATGAAGTGCGTGCAGCCTTATTCGCCCCTGAGGATGTCGAGTATTCGGATCAGCAGAACGACTTCTGCATGGACGTGATCTATCAGCTGGCAAAGTACCATTTCCAGCAGCGTCCCGAACGGCCGGTGATTATTGATGGACGAACGTTCTCCCGGAAGCGACAAGTCGATGACCTTTGCTCTGCGATGGCGTCGTCCCCACACCAGTTATGTCTGATCTTGTGCACATGTTCTCTGGACACTGCAAAGGCACGAATAGAGAAAGATGTTGTCCAACATGTGGCTCGGGATCGAGACGTTTCAATGCTTGTTCGCGTGAAAAGTCAATTTGAGGAGATCGCCATTCCTCATCTCACGATTAACACTGAAACTGTTGAACTTGATGCTCTACTATCTACTATCAACGAATTTCTAATGCGTAAACGACAAGAGCCAGTCTTCTGACTGGCTCCTGTGACATGGCAATGAAGCTCAGCTTAGATCTTGACGTTTGACAGCTTAGCTAACTTGCGACGACGATACCAGACACCAGCAGCACAGCCTACGCCAGTGATGCCGAGCAGAGCAACGCTTGCGGGTTCTGGAACAGTTGAGAAATTCGAAGCACCACGAAGGAAAATGCTGTCAACATCATATTCACCAGTAAAGCTGGTGAAATCCAATCGGGCATTCACAGTATTTCCCGGGAAGATGATTGTCGAAGATGTCGTGTCGGCAATTCCTCGCCAAGTATCATTAACAGCAGCAGACAGGTTAGTTGTGGCTACTGCGACAAATCCAGAACCAGAGTCAAGAAAAAGGGTCGCGGTTCCAGTTACGCCCACCTGAGTGCGAACATCAAACCCATAGTTACTGATTTCCCAACCTGCTGGACCTGCTGGAACTGTTACAGAGAATGTAAAGCTAGAGCTTGGAGCAGGTGAACCTGTAAAGCTCAAAGCTTCATTAGGGGAACCACCGCCAACATTTATATCTGTGCCAGGGCTGATTGCAGTGCCAGATGGCGTGTTGGCAAAATTGCTGGCAACTAATGCTAAGGGACCAGCTACAGTAGCTGAACGACCAACATCAGCACCAGCATCGCCATTCATGAAATAGGTAACTGTAGTGTTCTGAGCAAACGCTGCAGAGAAGCAAGTGATAGCCAGTACGGACGCGATGAACATTCGACGAAGCATGATATCCTCCAGTGATCCAATTAAATTACAATAAGACTAACCTATTGCAACAATAAAAACAGGAATAATTAAAGTTAGTTATCCTTACTATCTTAAGTTCAAAAGCGACTACTACAGCCAAATTGGCTGAAGAAATCAGATCATCAAGTAGAATCTGCTACTTCTTAACCGGCGGCATTGGCGTGACCTGTTCAGGTGCAGGCACAATTACTCTTGATGGCGCTGGCTTGGTTTCAGGCTTTTCATACAGAATTATCGCGCTCGACATGCACGACTTTCCAATCTCCGCAGGCTGTGCAGCTTGTCCGGTGCAAGCAGCACCCCAGGGAGTCCAGCGGGTTGCATGATAGCCGAAGCAACTATTGACTGCCAGAACACCATTCGGCTGCGGGGCTTTCGGCGAGTGAAACGGCTTGTGCCCCGGCGGATACTTATCGACGTCAGTGCAGTAAGCCGTTTGTAGAACGCCAGTCAACAACATCAGACTGAACATCATCCGTGACATGGCTAACTCCTCCTGGACTGGCCTGACGTGCCCTTGGCTTTGCGGTTAGTTTCTGCGTGGTGCTGGAGAACTACCGGAGGTACGATTGCTGCCCCCACCTCCCCCGGCATTCAGCCGGGGATAGTAGTGACCATAATTCATGAAGCCTGCAGCATGACCGGTGCTGCCTACACTGTTGGGATCTGATTGCGTGCTGCTTTGAGTCAGGCTGTTGTATTCCTGCTGAATGTTAGCCAGTGCATTCTGATTAAATACATTCGGCTTCACAATGCCGTAGTAGTTGACAGCTGGATTGCCACCGCGTGTCAGGTTCAAGTAGTTAAACGAGGAGGATGGCTGGCTAGGCACCTGGGCAGTAACGATGGCAGGCATGTTCAGCATGCCTGCGAAACACAGCAGTGTGGCTATTCTCTTCATGAATCATCCCCTTGCTTCAACACTGGATGCAGTGCGGGCTGCTTCCAGTGTAACCAGTGCGAATCAGCTGTGACAATCCATTATTGATTGAATCCATTCTGATTCTGTCCCGCTAGCCCACGTCCCGTGGAGTTACCCAACAGCGTCACACCCAAGAGCCTCTCGATGGGGGACAGGAAGCGGGCCAGCATGGTATCGGTAGTTACCAGCGGTTCTGCCATCACGTAGAGGCGGTCCCCAGGAAGCATCTGGTAGTTCGTCGTGGTATTCGCACCCTGCGTAATGGCTTCCCAATTGACAGCCAGGGTCTGGTCGGTGCCATGTCCTGCCGGTGCGGGACGGGCCACCCAGATGCGGCGTTTGCTCGCTACTGCTGGCAGGCCGCCGATTTTACCAATGGCGTCGAGGACGGTTTCATTTCCTGTGGAGGGTATCGGATAGACCTGCTCTCCAAAGCCGCCACCATCGGTAATCACATAGTAAACCTGGCTGTTGTAAGAGAACACATCCACAGACACTTCGGGCTTGAGCAGGTATTTCGACAGGTGAGATTCGATCGCAGCCTTGGCTTCATCCAGGGTCATGCCTGCCACAAAGACCGAGCCATAGAGCCCCAGGCCTACCGTGCCATCCTTGCGAACCAGGTGGTCGCCCTTGATCTGTTGCATGCCTCGAAACTGAGCCAGTGTCACGTTGACCCGCGGATCTGCCAAGCCAACTACCGTTTTCAGATGTTTCTCAAGCACTACACGGGCTTCGTCAATCGTCATATCCACCACGGACACCTTGCCGTAAGCAGGCCCCAGGTTGACAGCACCATCCGGCTCGATGGGGAAGATGCCCTGCAACGGTTCGTTTGGCAATGCCTTTGGAGCATTAATGGCCAGGGTATCGAGTGGATTCAGCTTGTACGGTGGGATTGGCACCACTCGAATCGCATCAATGAGCAGCACGTCCGGGGCTGCAATCGTATAAGGTGGATGAGTCACCATCTGCAATTCGCGAGGCACATCAGGTACAAACGTGACGTTATCGCACGGAGTAGTCTGACATCCCATGATCCACATGGTAGTCAGCACGAACAGTAACCCGGTGCGTAAATGGGTCCGCACGTTCATTGCAACTCCCCGTTAGCATGCCAGACAAGGCGCTCGCTGGCACAGCGAACGATGATACAACCCTCTGCTAAGATCGGACGGTAAGACCGGAAGCTTTGACATTTCTGGCAGAACAGGTGAATCAGGCAAGCTTCGCCCTGTTTAGCAAGATGGCAAAGTTAGCGCAGCTTCACTCCACTGGGAATCCTGCAAATAGCTGGCAAACTGCTTCTATTCGCCTTTCCAAGTCTTGCGAACATGGCTATGGTTCGCGCGCGAGGGGGATATCGCGCGTCATGCCGCAGTTTGTACCAGCTAACTCCAGGCCCCGTCCTGAAACCAGTCTGCCACTGGTCAGGCTGACGCTGCGCGGCTTGCCTGGTGGCGATCTGCAGAAAGAACTGCGACAGGACGCCATCCTTTTCAGCCCCGCCGGTCATGCTGATATTGCCCTGCCACCAGGAATTGAAGTGCAGGCTCTGGCGGCGGTCGTCGATGGAGCGTTGCGAATACGACGGCTCGATCAGCCCGAGCAACCTGCCCGCTGGCTTCGGGTCAAGGAAGAATATCAGTTGGGACCTTACCAGCTGAGACTCGACTTCCTGGCCGACACCACACTCAGCGCCCACAAGTACCATTCTCACAGCGCACCAGCCGAGACAGCACAACTGAAAGCTCAACTGGAACGTGAGCGTCAGGAGTGGGAAGCTGATGCCACGCAGCAGGCGGAGTCTCTGGCCGCCCGCAGCAGGGAAATGCAGGAACGCGAAAAGCAGCTGCAAGCAGAGCGACTTGAGCTGGAACAACTGCGCCAGAGCCTGAATCACACCACGGTACCCGTGGAACTGCAAAGCGTACGTGAAGAATTGCTGCGATTACGCGATACCCTGTATCAGCAATACCGGCAGCGACGCGATGGCCTGGTTGCCATGCGAGAGGCGGTGCGTCATGCCGCCAACAAGGTTCAGGAAGAGAAGCGGGCACAGCGACAGACTGCCGCTGAACTGCACGAACAGCAGGTTCAGCTGGAAGCGGAAAAGCATCAGTTACAGGAGGGTCGCAACGACATTGCCCGCCAAGCCAAGCTCCTGGAAGAATGGCAACAGCAGCTCCAGCAGGATCAGAAGGCATTGGCGAGCGACCAATCCTCCCTCGCTACCGAGCATGCTGCCTACGTGCAGAAGAGTAAGGAACTCCACGAAGACCTCGTACGGCTGCAACGACATAAGGATGCCCAGGATCGGCGGGAAGCCAGCCTAAACAGCACCAGCGAAGAGCTGCAGAGGAAGGAGCACTACTGGGCTGTGGAATTGCCCAAGCTTCAGGGATTGAAGGCTGAAGTAGAAGCTCGTCAAGCTGAACTGGACCGGATCACCGCAGAACAGCACGCAGAACGACAGAAGCTTGCCCAGCAAGCTGCAGAACTCGATCAAATGATGCAAGCCGTGCAGCGCGATCGCCAGGCCATTGCAGATCGGCTGCAAGGATGCACGGACTGGGAACGACAACTTGGTCATGATCGCCTGCGACTGGACCGGCTTGAAGCTGAGATCAACGATCGCCAGGAGCTTCTCCAGCGTGCGATGGCTGAGCAACAGGCAGCAACCGAGGAATGGCAAGCCAAGCTCGCAGCCAGCGAAGCTGAGCATGATCGCCTGCAGGCCGAAGTAACGGTTGCTCGTCAGGTACTGGCAGAACGGGAAGCCTTGGAGCAGCAACTTGCCAGCCGCCAGGCAGCCCTGGACGAAGCATTAGCGGAACAACGTCAGCAAGCAGGTCTGCTGCAGCATCGACTGCAACGAGTGCAGCAGCTTCGCCTGCGGCTCCGGGAACGCCGACGTGCTCTCAACGAACAGTTGCAAGTCGTCACGCATTCCGAATCTGCTCACGAATCACTGCAGGAACAACTTCGACGTCGCATGGCCATTCTGGCACAGCGGGAAAGCCAGCAACAGGAACTGGAAGGCAGCTACCAGGCCCGATTGCATCAGGTTCAAACCGAATACGAGTCTCTCCAATCGCAGAAGACTGCGTGGCTGGAAAGTACACAAGCAGAACGTGCCGAGCTGGATGCCCGGCGAGCAGTACTCGATGAACAGGTTGTTCAACTGAAGAAGGACCGGGATACGCTGGCAGAGATGCAAGCCAATCTTCTTCGTCAGCATGAACAGCTGGATCTTGAGAAGGCCCAGGCCCAGGCAGAACGCGAAGCGACTCTGGCACAACTCAACACGCTCGAAGCCGGCAAGGCCCGCTTCGCCGAGACACTGCCCAGCCTTCTGCGTCAGGCCGAACTCGCACTGGAACGCCTTGGCATGGCTCGTTCGCAACTGCGAACACAGTTGCACGATATACATTCCTACCGCCAGCGCTGCCTGGAAGAGATTGCGGCTGAACGTCGCGACGTTCAGCAACTTGTCACGCTCCTGGAAGAAAGGCAACAGGTACTTTCCCGCCTGCAGGATGAGCAACGGCTCGAAGCGGCTTCGTTGCGGCAGGACGTCCTGCACTGGCAGACCCAGGTCCAGCTTCTGCAGGGCGATTGGCACGCAAGCCAGGAAGATTTCCACGAGAAACAGCAACGCATCGATTCGCAGAAGCGTGAACTGGAACAGAACCACAGCCGGCTGCAGTTACAGCAGCACGCCCTGGAAGACCAGGCCCGCGATGTCGATCATCGCCGCTCTGAGGTCAACAAGCACCTGTCTGATATGCAAGGCTGGTATCGCGACAAGCTTCGCGACATGGCAGAGAAGAATCTGCCTCAGTCCACCAGTGCAGAAGAGGCAGAGGCTTTTGAGCGTCCCCACATTCTGCCGCTGAAGTCCACCCGCACCCAGAATGATCAGCAACTGGCCGATCTTCTGAGTGCCATGGGTCTCATCGACGCTACCACATTGAGCAGCGTGATGGAGGAAGCTCGGCAGCATCGACAGACGCTGCACGACTTCCTGGTCCAAAACGACTACCTCACCAGTTTCCAGATGGAGCTGATTGAGGCCGGCCGGCTTGAAGCCCTGGTACTGGGGCCACTGCGCGTCATTGATCGGCTGCGCATCGGGCCGATGGAGACCATTTATCGCGTCTTCGATCCACGCCTGGGTGATGAGGCACTGCTGAGACAACTTTCTGCCGCTGTCGATCCAGCCTGGCAGGACGAATATCGATCACTGTTCCAGCAGGCTGCCCAGATTCATCACCCTCATGTTGCGGGCACGTTTGAAGTGATGTCCATGGCAGGCAGCCCAGCGGTCCTGCAGGAATGGGTCGTCGGCCTGCCCGGCACCGAATGGCAACAGCTTGTCTCGGAACCTTCCGTCGGATTGCGACTCATCCTGCAACTGGCCTCGGGGCTGCAGGCCTTGCATGATATCGGCCTGGTACATGGCCAACTGCACCTCGGCCGATTGCTTCTTACCCCTGGTGGTGAGCTGAAACTCTGCGGAGCAGGTGAACCACGCTGGCTGACAGGACTTGCCTCCACCACGGAAGTGACGATGGCAGATGATCTGGCAGCTGTTATTCAGTTCGTACTTCCCTGGTGCCGCGGACGTCACAAGCTGCCGGGCAGTGCACTGGCAGACTTTGTCAAGAAGCTGGAAGCTGGCCAGATTCATACGGCGGAGCAGCTTCATACCGCCGCCTACGCTGTCCTTCGCAGCATGCCTCAGGATGAAAAGGCATGGCAAGAGTTGCTGCACTTTGTGGGTGATCGCCTGCACGCCGGGGAGCCGGCACCGATGAAGAAGTCGGCGTAGCATAGCCTTGCATCAGCCTTGTTCCATTACTATCCACCTCAAGTTGATGGATGTCTCCTATTTGTCTGCTGAGGCATTCTGACAGGGATCGATGGTGAAGTCAGGTGCTGGTTAGAACCAGTCGCCATACCGATCCCGGATGCCATCGTAGTCATCTGCAGTCTCGCCCCTGGAACCCGCCTAACGGGTGCTGCCATGGATTGCAGCTATCAGTTCACCTGCGAGGTCTTCCGCGATGGTAAAGCGGGCAATAGGCTTGCTTTCGCTCAGCGACACGATACCGGCACTGATGAGGTCGGTCGCAATCGCATTGGCAGCGTTGAAGATCAATGCCTCATCTGCTTCGCCACTCAGCTCCTTGCTGGAATGGCATAGCTGGTAGTAGACGCACTGAGCAACATAGGCCAGCCCCTCTGACACCGCTTTGCTGATCGAGGATGTTCGATTGATATCAAGGGCCACATGCACACACTCGTGCACGATCAGGGCGTTATTGGCCGGACTGTTCGCTGACGACTTGAGATGCATCATGTTGACGTGGGGATAGTAGACACCATCCGCCTTGATCTTCGGATTATGCACGACGCCCAACAGCCCGCTGGCCACTGCTTGCCTTGCCTTGTCGAGCATCCATGGCTCCAGCGAGTAGCCTTGCAGGCGGAAGTTGAAAAACGGCTTGATTGAGAATCTGGCGGACGTGCCGGAGAACAGCTTCACCGAGGGAAATGACAGTGCATTGACCACCAGCGCAGGCATATTCACCAGGTGTCTGGTTGCCAGTGGCGTACGCGTCCAGATCAGTCCCGGTGTGGCATTCTTAAAGGAGTAGTTGCACTGGTCCTTTGAGAGTTCGGTGCAGCCCAGGTACTCACGCAGGTACCAGTTCACTTCCCTGGGGTCGAGGGTGTTGAGATTAGCCTTGATGAAGTCCCATGCATTCGACCAGCCATCGGCGGAAGCGATAGAGACCCAGTTATCGGCATTTTTCACGCGGTAGAGGTACCACGGCTTGCCGCCGTTGAGTGCCTTGTCAGGCATCCGATAGGTACCATCGACATACCTGGCGATGGGCAGCGTGGGTGGTTTCTCGTGTTTTTCTGTGAGCCTGGCCATGATCTTTCCGCCTGAGTTGCCGACCACAAACTGTGCTGTTGGTCGCTGCGTGGAGAACAGTGACGAACACACGTCGTCAGCTGCCACTAACTAGATGGCGAGGCGGAAGAAGATCTTTCAGAAAACGGCTGCAGAGTGGGTAATTCCGAGCAGAAAGCGCCCTGAGCGGAAAAGCAGCGGCGCAGCGACGCTTCAAACACCCTGTATCGGGAGACGGAAGGGCATCTGGTCAACCCATCATGTACCCACCCCGGTTTTTGTACAAGATGCTCTACTCGACAATGTTACGAAGAAGGCATGCGTTCACCTGAGAGTGTCGATGTGAACATATACTAACGTCCTTAACATGGGTGGAATAGTGTACAGATTTGTGAATTCAGGATTTTACGGAATGTAGATCCAGCCACGAAGCAGGGCTCGAATGGCTGCAGTTACGCAGTTGAGAGATTTGCTACCGTCCATGAGTGCACGTTGCGGAAAGAGTATTGGCAACCAGATGCTATGGTATTTCGATTGTGTAAAGCGAAGCTCAGCGAGATTGTCGGTCACGCGATTACCAGCGACTCCGTCGCCTATCGCGTGGCGGAAGTGATCGATTCCACACCAGTGAACGACCCAGGCGACATGCCAGGTTTCATCGATGGAGAACTTGATCCAGGGCAAGGAATTGTCCTTCAAAGTACCAATTACTGAACTTGTATCTTCACGTGAGTACACTGTCAGCAAACTCATTGGCAATCTGCAGAGTATGATCAAGTTCCGGTAGTGCATTAATCATCGATTGTGGCAATCCAGACTTTACAAGCAGCACTCCAGCTACCTGGCCGGCCATGGAAGCATTGGAATCGGTGTCGCCGCCAAGGTAGATCACTTGCTTTACCATCTCTACGAACCCAAGTTGTGTCACTTTGCTTGCTGCGAAGAGTGCCAGTGGCACTGATTCGACGACGTAGCCACTGGAGCCGAACTGACTGGCGGCCTGTAACAAGGTGAAGCCAGGGTCTTGTTCGGCATAGGCAAGAAGGCGGTCCTTGACCGATGTGTCTGGCAGTTTCGCTGCGATGTGCCCCAAGTGAAGCTCACCTTTCTGTGCTTCGTGAATGGCATGGACAATGGCATACGCACCAGCGCAAGCTTCATCGTGATAGTGAGTGATGCGTGACACATCGCGAAAGATTCGCCAGCAGTCGTCTGTTTGAGGATCAACGAGGAACGACAGCGGGGCGATGCGGATGGCAGCGCCATTGCCTGCGGCTTGATCGCCCTTGCGGCCAGAGAGGGCCCAGTGTCCACCAGCATCCAGGTCTTGTAGTGCTTTGAGGGTGCTGGCACCCAAGCCCGTCAGTCGACGTTTGCGATGCCAGGCCAGCATCGTGGCTGCAATATGTGCAGGGTCGACTTTGCGACAGTGTGTGAGTGATTCACAAGTGGCTAACGTGAGCTGAGTATCGTCGGTGAGGTAAAGCGAGGATGTCGTGCTGCCTGGAGGTAAGCCTTCCACGGCAGCACCGTGGGCATCGCCGATAGCCCCGCCGAGGATGCAGCCGAGAATTTGGTCGCGTGTGTGCATGGCAAAAACCAGATCTTCACTGAACTGGAACAGTAATGGAGTAAATCACCCGAGACGTGCTTTCGGTGTACCACTCGAGTTGCCACTGTGTCGGCTCATCTGTTTTTAGCAATCTGTAACCATAGTGGTCGAAGCCGCCGAAGAGTTCAATGATGACACTATTGGGGTCAATACCGACATTGGACGGGCGAAGCCGCTGGATGGAAGGTGAGAACGCAATTGCAGCATGCAGTTCATCTAAAAACAGCCATGCATGCTTTTCGGGCGGGAGCGTTTTGATGAGTGCAAGGCAATCTTCTGCCAGTTGACGAGGATTGATCTCAGACTGCATCGTTTGCTCACCAGCATCGAATTGTTGTGTACCCAGACGATTCCATAGCAACGTAGCGACGACGACGAAGAGTGCAGTGACCAGTGCGAGGTAGACCATGCGTGATAATCTGTGTTTACTTTCGCGGAGAATCGTGGATACCAAGCACATACAAATTCCAAAAGTAAATGTGAGCCAAAGTATCAGCAGCAGAAACACACCCATCGATCGAAACAAACACACTGACCAATCCTCCGTTCGATACCCCGCACGCCAACAGGCATTCGCATAGTATGCCAGTCCAGCGGCACCCAGTGAGAGCCAGACTATTTGCAGGATGATCACGATTCCGCGCGACAATTGTTTATCCTGGAATGGCAATTTTCGTAGCGCTTGCATTCAATCTGCTTCTGGCCAGGTTAATGCCAGGTAGAGCATGCTGGATACTACTTTACGAGAATCGTAGTCACAAGCGGTTTCCTCAAGACATGTCAGGCAGTCATCTGCTGACCAGTTCTGCAGACAGGAAAAGAGAGCATCGTTCGCCAGGTGAACCCAGTTCACATTGCGTGATCGAATCCAGAGCTTTTGATAGTGCTCTGGATGCTGGTGCAATCTGTCTTCACCATGAAAGGGCTGAGGGAACCATCCTTGTTGGCAGGCCAGTGTGACGAGTTCATTGGTAGATTGGCATGGTGGAGTTGATGGAAACCTCTCGCGAAACAGGTTGGCATATTCGTTGAGATGCCAGGTTGACGGCGAAGTTGGATCGTCGGTAAGTGCCACCATGAAGGCCCGGTTAGCAGCTTCCACGATATCTACAGCCTTGATGGAGCCCGCTGCCGCCTTGTACAGGAAGCGATGCCAATCGGCATGGTCTGTTTCATGTTGTGGAATGGTGCGGGAGGTGAGCATGGAGGAATTATATGCTACACATAGCGCCGCTAACGCGGCTTCATGCCACCGTCAACGAACAAGCCGTGGGTTCGCGTTGCTTACCCACGGCTATTCACATTCAGCCACTAACGTGGCCGATATCTGCACTGAGCACTTAAGACTTAGCACTCAGGATTTCTACTACCCCGCCTTCTTCATATCAGGGCGGATGTCGGCGAGTTCTTCCTTCACCGGAGCGTAGTGGCTGGGCTCCATGATGAAGCTGGCCGTACCGGAGGTGAAGTTACGCAGGTCTGAACTGTATCCGAACAACGAGGCCAGCGGGATGTAGGCGTGCAACTGGGCACGGCCTTTCTCGAGGCCGGAGTTCAGGATTTCACCGCGGCGACGGCTGGTGTCGCCGGTCAGGTCGCCAATGTACTGGCCGGGGGCCTGGACGTTGACTTCCATGATCGGCTCGAGCAGCACGATGCCGGCGGCGCGGGCTGCTTCCTGCAGACACTGTTCGCCAGCGATCTGGAACGCGATCTGCGATGAATCGACAGGGTGTTCCTTACCGTCGAACAGGGTGCACTTCACGTTCACCACCTGGAACTTGTACTTGGTTCCCTTGCGGCAGGCTTCGCGGAAGCCCTTCTCCACCGAGGGAATGTACTGCCCGGGCACCACACCGCCGACGATTTCGTCCACGAAGTAAAGGCCATTGGGATCGGGCTTCTCGCCATTCTCGATCATCTCCGCTTCGATGGCATCACGTTCTTCCTTGGTGAGCGGCTCGAAACGGCACATGACGCGGGCGAACTGACCGCGACCACCGGTCTGCTTCTGGTGCTTGTATTCCATCTCGATGGACTTCGCCAGGGTCTGGCGGTAGCTCACCATCGGCTTGCCCATGTTGACTTCGACTTTGAAATCACGCTTGAGCTTGTGCACCGCGATTTCCAGGTGAAGCTCACCCATACCCGACATGATGATCTGGTTGGTTTCCTGATCGGTCTGGCAACGGAGCGTGGGATCATCCCGCACCATCTTGGCAATGGCTTCGCCGAGCTTGCCTTCATCGGTGTTCTTGGTCGGTTCAAGCGCGAGGCTGATCACCGGTTCGGGGAACCGGATTTCCTCGAGTATCACCTGGTTCTTTTCGTCGGAGAGGGTGTTACCCGTCTGGGTTTCCTTCAACCCCACCAGACCGACAATTTCACCAGGGCCGGCGTATTCGAGACGTTCCCGTTCCTTGCCGAACATGCGGTAGACGTGGCTGATACGCTCGGTGCGGTTCTTGGTTGTGTTCATGTAGGTGGTGCCAGGCATGAGCTTACCACTGTAAACACGAGTGTAAACGACGTCGCCGGTCGGCTCTGCCACCGTCTTGAATGCGAGGGCAGCCATCGGTTCTGATTCGAGTGCCTTGCGTTCGACGGTTTCCTTCTTGCCGGGGACCTGGCACTTGATGACACCACGTTCGCCGGGGTTAGGCATGAAATCGACGACGCAGTCGAGCAGATTCTGCACGCCTACGTACTTGAAGGACGACCCGCAGAGTACGGGGTTGATCTTCATTTCCAGCGTAGCTTTGCGGATAGCCTTGCGAAGCTGATCTTCGGGCACGGGCTTGCCTTCGAGCATGAGTTCAGCAATGCCGTCGTCATGCATGGAGACCACGTTGAGCAGCTTTTCGCGAGCTTCCTGGGCTTCAGCCTGATACTGTTCGGGAATATCGAGCAGGAAGAACTTCCAATGCTTGCCATCAGCAGGGTCCTTCTTGATCATCTTCATCTTGATGACATCGATGATGCCTTCAAAGTTGGCAGGCCCCTGCCCTGCGGGAATGGCACACAAGGCCACGTTGGCCTGCAGCTTCTCTTCCATTTCCTTGACAGCGTTGTAGAAGTCAGCACCGATACGATCGAGCTTGTTCACATACGCCATGCGGGGCACGTTGTACTTGTTAGCCTGGAACCAGACGGTTTCAGACTGCACTTCCACGCCACCCACAGCACAGAAGACGACCACGCCGCCATCCAGGACGCGAAGGGAGCGTTCGACTTCAGCCGTGAAGTCCACGTGGCCGGGCGTATCGATGATGTTGATCTGATGATCACGCCAGGTCACGGTGACAGCAGCAGAGTAGATCGTGATGCCACGAGCTGCTTCTTCAGGATCGAAATCGGTGGTGGTGTCGCCGGAATCGACATCGCCCATTTTGTGCTTAGCGCCAGCGTAGTAAAGAATACGTTCCGACGTGGTGGTTTTGCCTGCATCCACGTGAGCAATAATGCCAATGTTTCGGAGTGTTTCGATGGACATCTCTATCTCTTCCCTGTGGTAACTTCCGGGAGCTTACGCCACCGGTTCGCTGGTCAAGCGAAATAACAAAAGCCCCCTTGATGGCTGTCCTTCCCCTTCATGGGACAGTCACCGCTGGGGTGGTGTTCGGGCTGAGTGTCACCCTATCCTGAGAAAGGGTAGACAGTTCTGGCGACTGGAAGTGCAGCTTAGGTGAGTAACGCAGACGCTCGCCGAGGCAGGGGCCGAGGTACGCCAGTACACAGAAGTATAAGAAAGACCGAGAAAAAGGGAAGAGGAACGAGTGCTAAGTGCGGGATCCTTCCGCTTTGCAAGTCCATTGCGCTAATGCAACCTTGAAATTGAGTTGGACCAGCACAAGCTTGTGTAGATGCGGCGAGACACCGCATCTACTTAGGGTGTAACGCCTCTTGCATGCCATTATTTATTAGATTTCCCTGCCTCCTTTCATTACCATGTGCGTTTCCTCTGGCAGACTCCCATGGCTTCCCCGGTTCCAGTTACTCCGTTTTCGCTTCGCATGGCCGTCTGGCTGGCGGCACTCGCGGTAGGTACTGCTGCGAGCTTTCTCGATCGTATCGTGAACCCGGCCCTTGCATTGCGTTTGCAGGCGGCATGCGGGGTGGTCTGCCTCATCCTCTTCGTCGCCGGGTTCTCGCGCAACCTCAGGCAGGTCAACTGGAAGACCATCTTCTGGGGCATTGCCCTGCAGATCGGCCTCGCCCTGCTCATCCTCAAGGCTTCGTGGACCTGGGGGGATGACACCTACTCCGTCTACGAGTTCTTCCGCCGCGTCGGCATGGCTATCCAGCAGTTCCTCGAATTCACCACGGCTGGCACCCGCTTCGTCTTTGGCGTCCTGGCTGACCGCGAGACCCTCGCCAAAGTCTTCGGGCCCAACAACAGTGTCATCATGGCTTTCGGCGTGCTGCCTACCATCATTTTCGCCTCGTGCTTCTTCTCGCTGCTCTACTACCTGCGGGTGTTGCAGTTCTTCGTCTCGGTGCTGGCCAAGTCGATGATGTATGCGATGCGAACCAGTGGAGCCGAGACCCTCTCCGCCGTGGCCAACGTCTTCCTGGGCCAGACCGAGGCGCCGCTCATCGTGAAGCCCTACATCCGCAAGATGACCCAGTCGGAACTGCTCGCCCTCATGGTCGGCGGCATGGCCACCATCTCCGGCGGCATCATGGCGGTCTACATTCAAATGGGGGCGGACCCCGTCGGCATCCTCGTCACCAGCGTGATGGCCGCCCCGTGTGGCATGTACCTCAGCAAGCTGCTCTGGCCCGAGACCGAAACTCCCGAGACGCTCGGCAACGCCAAGGCTCCTGTCGAGGTGCCGTTCGCCAATGCCATTGATGCCATCTCCGCCGGCGCCAGCGATGGTATGAAACTGATGATTAACGTGATGGCCATGCTGGTCGCGTTCCTAGCCCTTCTGGCCATGATCAACTACCTGCTCGATTTCACGTACATCTCCATCTTCTCCGAAGCGACTCGCGAAGCCTGGCTGAAGCAGTATGGCATCGTGAAGTTCGATCTGACTTACATCTTCAGCAAGCTCTTCGCCCCACTGGCCTTCCTCATCGGCGTGGCCGGGGAGGACATCTCCCGCGTCGCTGACCTTCTCGGCATCAAACTGGTGGGCAACGAGTTCCTCGCCTATGCCAAGCTGACGAGCGAGTACCACTACCAGACGGGAGTCTCGCCGATCAGTCATCGCTCGTACGTGCTGGCGACGTTCGCCCTAACCGGCTTTGCCAATTTTGGATCCGTTGGTATCCAGCTGGGTGGTATCGGGGCCATGGCGGAAGAGCGGCGAAGCGACCTGGCCAAACTGGGAATGAAGGCCCTGTTCCTGGGCTTCGTGGCCACACTGATCAACGCGGCGATTGCGGGCATGCTGATGCCAGAGTAAATGTAGACGCGGCATCTTGCAGCACAGCGTGGCTTTGTCACAGTATGACTTCAGAGCAACTGAGCAGTTGCACTAATACGAGGAATTGCATACGCGGCAGGATGCCGCGTCTACTATTATCTGACACGCTCATGAGAAATGCCTGGCACCCCCTTGACTCGGCCTGATAGAATATCAACACTGAAATCTTTAGGTATGGTCACTGGGACGGTGCATGGTTCCTTTATTCTGCCCGCGCTGCCAGCGGGCGAATCCACCGGAGGCGCTCTATTGCCACTTTGATGGCACAGGCCTTCGCACGGGAACGGATGGCAAGTCGGTGACCAATACCACCCTGGGACGGGAGTTTGTTTTCCCCTCCGGCCGCCGCTGTCGCACCTTTGATGAACTGATCACCGCCTGCTCCGTCGAATGGTCCTCCGCCCGCAACATGCTCCAGCAAGGCGGTCTGCGGCAGTTCCTCTCCAGTATTGGCCGCATGGACCTGGCGCAGCAGGCGGATAAAGCTGCTGCCCATATCGATCCCGATCTCGGCCTCGATCAACTGCTGGCTACGCTGCCCAGTAAAGAAATGGTGCAACCCCGGCTGGATCTGTCACCACGCCGGCTGCATCTGGGGAATATCCGTGCAGGTGAAAGTCGGGACATGCAGTTGCAGGTGATGAACCGCGGGGCACGACTACTTCATGGTGTTGTCGAGGTACGTGGCGA
The DNA here is from genome assembly GCA_046350055.1 of Gemmatales bacterium. GTDB lineage: Bacteria > Planctomycetota > Planctomycetia > Gemmatales > HRBIN36 > JAEUIE01. Next base: position 5,299,505 of record JAXMBC010000001.1, read on the forward strand.
CGGCTGGCTTCGCATCGGCAGTGATGGTGGCGGACCAGCCAATGGCAAAGTGCCGGTCAAGACAGGCAAGCAGCAGGACTGCCCCCTTCATATAGAGACGCAGGGTCTGCCTGCCGGGCAACAGTATGCTGCCACGTTAGCGGTAATGACCAATGGTGGCACAGTGGAGGTGCCAGTCACTTTTGACCTCGCTTCCATCCCATTCAGCACTGGCATCCTTTCGGGCTGCACCACACCGAAAGACCTTGCTGCCCGCATGAAGGATGCCCCCAAGCAGGTTGCCCCACTGCTGGAGAAGGGGGAAATCGAACGCTGGTATACACTCAACGGGTGGAAGTACCCCGTCACCGGGCCTGCTGCACAGGGGATTTCCGCGGTGCAGCAGTTCTTCGAGGGGCTGGGGCTGTCGAAGCCGCCACCGCTGAGCATTACGACACAGAACATCAGTCTGCAGGGCAAGGTCGGGCAAACGCTGTCAGGCGAAGTGAAGCTGGAAACCACAGCGAAGAAGTGGATCTATGCTTTTGTTGAAAGCGATGTGCCGTGGCTGAAGACGGTGCAACCAAGTGTATCGGGTGGACAGAGCGCCACGGTGCAGTTCCAGGTTAACACGCGGGGTCTGCCTGCGGAGAGCACCCAGCAAGGCACGCTCACCCTGGTGGGCAATGGCGGCCAGCGACTTGCTGTGAAAGTAGCAGTGCAACTTGCAGCTGCGCCTAACGTGGTGCAGCGATTCCTGCAACCAGTCGTGGCTGGCTGGCTGACTGGTTTGCTCGTTCGCCTGCTCTGCATCGCTCCAGATCTTGCGGCACGCTACTCCAGCGTCATGCCTCAGTTCAGTTACACGCAGAAGTTCATGCTGCTCACCTTCTGGATCGCCATCCTCATCCTGTGGTACCTGCTGCGTTCCACCGGTAAGGTGCGGGACTTTCTTGCTGCAGGCATCGTCGGCAGCCTGGGAGGCATGCTCGGCTCCGCCACGCTGGCGCAACTGCTTCCTGTGCTTGACACGACCCTGTCACCCGGCACCTGGCCTGGTTCCGCCATCGTCTCCTGGACGCTGCTTGGAGCTGGCGTGGGCCTGGTGGTATCACTCTGTGGGACCCGCGGACGTGCGATGATGAGTGCCCTCAGCGAAGGCCTCGGCAAGCTGGCGGGCTGGTTCCGCCTGCCGCCACTCGCGCGATTCCTTGGTGCATGATGAATACACGGCTGCCAGCGACGAATACTTAATCGACTGACCCGAACCTGAGAGACCTCCCATGCCTGCCAAGATTCATCTCGAACGGATGCTCCACCGCAACAGCGTGGCGGTACGTGGCGAATCGGTAGCGTCCTACGCCCTGCTGAAGGTCATTCCTGCTGGCGATGGCAGTGCCCCGGTGCTCCCGCTCAACCTGGCCCTGGTCCTGGACGTCTCCGGCTCCATGTATGAAGAAGATGGCACAGGTCTCAGCCGTCTCAAACGGGTACAGCAGGCTGCTCTGGAAGCCATTCCGCTACTGCGTCCGTCTGATACGCTCACCATCGTTGCTTTTGCCCATTCCGCAGCCGTCGTGCTGCCTCCCACACCGCTCACGCAACTGGCCACCATTGAGAAGACCATCAACACCATTGATCGCTTCGAGATTGACCCGGGTGGCACCGCCATGGATCAGGGCCTGAAACTGGCCCTTGAACAGCTGCGCAGCGTACGTAAGGAGAACATGCTCACCCATGTACTTCTGCTGACCGATGGCGAAACCAGCGGTGAGCAGAACTGCCGGGAACTGGCCCAGGCCATGCCCGCGAAGCAGGAGCATCTTTCCGTCATCGGCGTAGGCAGCGAATGGAACGCCTCACTGGTCAAGGACCTTGCCCAGCTCAGCGAAGGCAAGTGGTACTATGTCGATGAAGCCCAGAAGAGCGAAACCCAGCGGGTCTTCCTCGAAGAGTTCGCCCACTTGAGGGCGACGGTGTTCCGCGATGTCAAACTGCACATCAAGCCGATGAAGGATGTGAATCTGAAGCGTTGTCGGCTGGTCGTGCCTGAGATCAGGGAACTCCCTCTCGAAGCCCCTGAGGAACGGCATCTCGTTGCCAGCCTCGGCACACTGGAGCGAGACAAGTCCACGCGATATATCCTCGACCTCAGCCTGCCGAACCGGCCCGATGGGCAATACGTGATTGCCCAGGTGGAACTCACCTATGCCACCAGCGAAGGTCCCGGCACCACGGGAGTCGTCCCTCTGCAGATCACCTACAGTGCCGACGCGCCCAGCTATGTGAATGCCGAGGTGGCCAAGCACATTGACGAAGTGCAGATCTTCGAACTCAGTAACAACCTGCAGACTGCCCTTGAAGGCAGCAATACCGAAGAAGCCAAACGCCTGGCTATGGCCATCGAACGCAAAGCCACGGTGCTCGGTCCCAAGGGTGCCAAGAAGACCATGCTGGCACGGCAGGCCCTTTCCGAACTGAACGCCGGTGGCAAAGTCACCAGGAAGACAATGCTGGCACTCGACGACAGCGCGCGACTTGCGGAAGAGATGCCGATGCCGTAATCTCAGTCATTAGTAGTCAGGAGCCAGAATCCAGAAGTCAGACGACTGAAGTTACGCAGAGAATGATAGCAGCATCCTCCATCATTCTGGTTACTGACTGTCTTCTGGCTTCTCCATGCTAAAACGACCTCCTTGCCTCACGAGAATCACCATGATTACCTGCCTGTACTGTGCCCATAAGAATGAGGAAGGCACTCTATTCTGCGAACGATGCAAATCTGATCTGCAATCCCCACCGGAGGCGAATGCCATGTCTGAGCTACCCCATGCTCCTGCTACCGTCCCGATGAATGACATACCCATGGCAGAACCGATCGTGGCCGACACGAGCAGTTATGAAGCGATGCCGACGCTGAAGCAGGCGGTACTGGCCACGGCACAGGAGGACACCTCCAGCTACACCCCGGAAAAAGTCAACGCGGCACTGGATGCAACTCCGAAACAGGATCCACAATCGCTGCCGATCATGACCACCCCCAAGCTGGTAGTCATTCGCGGGCAGAAGCTCAACGTCGAGTACCCGCTCTACACCGGGGATAACTACATCGGCCGTACAGATGAAAAGCCGGTGGATATTGACCTGGAAGATCAGGAAGCGACCGATCGCATCTGGTGTTCCCGGCAGCATGCCAAGATCATCTCGGAAGAGCACGGCCTGAGCATTGAAGACTTGGGTAGCCAGAATGGTACCTTTGTCAATCGGGCTCGCATCTTCCCCGGCCAGGTGCGACCGCTGCAGAACGGCGACGTCGTGCAGATCGGGACAGTTCAAATGAAGCTCAAGCTGCAATAGCAATATGCCGATCCTGACCCGTTGTGAACATTGCCAGAAACTCGCCCGGGTCGCTGATGTCTTTGCCCAGCGTCAGGTTCGCTGTCCATTCTGCAAGCAGGTTTTCCTGGCACGACAAGCGGAGGCAGAGCCGCCCACCGCCGTTCGTCCGCAAGGCAGCGCCGTCAACCCTGCTGTAGCTCAGGGAGTGACGTTGCCCCGTCCTCAGACAGTCGCGTCTGCTTCGACGAACGGAACCAGCCACAAGAGCACCCCTGCGAACTGTCCCGCCTGCCAGTCCAAGCTTACCGGAAGCACCTGCACTCACTGCGGCTGGATGCCTGCGAATAACAGTGTCGCCGTTGAAACAGAAGAACAGCCACTGATTTGTACCAATCCTGCTTGCGGGACTGCCAACAATCGTAATGCCCGCTATTGTGCCCGATGCCAGGCGATGCTCCCCAGTCCACCTGGCACGATGCTTCACGGTGCCTATCGGGTAGACAAGTTGCTCGCCATCGGTGGCTTCGGCGGTGTGTATCTGGCTTTCGATGTCAAAGCCCAGCGACCTGTTGCCATCAAGGACATGCTGGCAGCGGATCAGAATGAGTTCAGCACCCGGCTCAACTTCTTTCGCCGTGAAGCAGAGATTCTTCGTCTGCTGGAACACTCACCGATTGTACCGAAGGTCTACAACTTCATTGAAGATGGTCAGTCGGCCCATCTGGTGATGGAGTACATCCCAGGGAAGGATTTGCTGCAGGTACTGGAGGCCCAGGGGAATCGTCCTTTCCCCATTGATCTGGTAGTACAGTGGGGCCAGCAGATTTGTGATGTCCTGACGCTGCTTCACTCACAGCAGCCCAGCATTATCCATCGTGATCTGAAGCCAGACAACATCATGCTGCTGGAAGATGGAAAAAGCATCCGCCTAATCGACTTTGGCACCGCTCGGGAACTGGAAAAGACAGCCCGCAGTCGCCTGGCAGCCAAGACCCGGGTTTACACCGAAGGTTATGCTCCGCCCGAACAAGTGATAGGCAAACCGGAACTCCGCAGTGACCTCTTTGCCCTGGCAGGTACCCTCTACCAGTTACTCACCGGAAAAGCGCCGGAAGGACAGTACACAGCGATGGAATTGCGTGATATGCTTGGGACATCATCGCCCCAGGTTCCCCCGGAGCACCGCTGGCTGTATGAGCTGATTGCGATCAACCTGGCGGAAGACACCAATGATCGCTATTTCTCCGCTCGCGAGATCAAGGCCGACTTGCAGCGGAAAGCCGTCACCACCACAGTCAGCTGTTCTGCGTGTCGGCATGTGAACAAAGTGCGTGAGCCGTACTGCAGTCAGTGTGCCGCGCCGCTGACGGAACCGATGCCCGGCTGCGTGAACTGCGGCAAGGTGAATCGCCAGGGGAGCCGCTTCTGCACCCAGTGCGGCCAGCGCATGAGATAACGAGGACGAACGAGTGTCATCGAAGCCACAGAATGATCCTCCCGTAAGCCGCGGCGGCCTGTGGCATCGCCTGTGGACCAAGCCGATCGCCCCCAAGTCGGGCGAAGAGCCTATTCCCGGTTCCAGCGCCGACATCCATATCCCGGAAGAACTGCTCAGTCCAAACTTTGATCTAGAGCGGGATGGCGACACAGCCGACCTCACCCAGGCAGCTTCACCGACCGAAGCGATGGACCCACCCAGTCTCGTAGAAGTTCAGGATATACGCAAGCTCTGCCCGCAGTGTCACGTCATGGTCAACGATCGTGATACTTTCTGCAGCGACTGCGGCTTCATCCTGCCCAGGGAAAAAACCAGCGCGAAGGCTTCCCCGATCAAGGTGGAACCCGCGCCACACTGGCATGAGCGGTTTCATCCAGAAGAGCCTCTCCCCAGCCGACCCAGCGTACAGCGCTGGCGTGCCATCGCCCGACAGGAACCGGGAACGCCTGCGGTGGAGGTGTACTATTCGCTGAGTAAAGAGCCCGCTGCACCGGTAGAAGCTTCGCCTGATGATGACATGGTCAATCTACAGGCACCGCTCAAGCAGTTGAATCTCGGATCGTCTCCCATTCATCCCGATGAAGCGACCCGGGACTGGCCTGGCGCGAAATGGGTGCACCATGTCATCCGGAAGATGCCTGACAGGCTCCCAGTCATCAGGGAATACACCGAGGAAGGAGCCACCCAGATCCTGGTGCTGGATCGACCGCAAGGCATCAGCCTATGGGATGCCTGGGATAATGCGCCGAGTTTGTCGGATCGCTTTCGATGGATGCGGGAGATTGCAGAACTCCTGCAGGAGATGCATCAGCACCACGTGGTCATGGAAGCCATGCGGCCTGAGATGTTCGTCGTGAGCAAGGATGGGCATGTCTCGCTGGTCGATCTCTCGGAACTGCTCCCGTTGCCGATACCCAGCACAGCGCAGATGAAGGGGGCACTGTCCACCGCGCCGGAATTGGTGCTCGCCCCGGAACTGGCCGATGCCAAGGTTGATCTTTATCCGTTTGGAGCCCTGATCTACGCACTGCATCATGGCCGCGAACTCACAGACCTCGACTTCGATGCCTATGGGGTGCCCCGGTCCTTTGTCAGCATCTTCCCCGATGGCCATCCGGTCTTTACGCAGGTAGTGCTGAAAACCTTCACTCGCTATGTCGAAGCCCGCTTCCCCAGCCAGGACGATGACAGCGATCAGACGGGTTTCAGCGAGTTGATCAGCCAGCTCAAGGCTGGCGAGAAGTCAGCCAATTCGCTCAGATTTGATATTTCAGGCTGGTCGTCGACGGGCCTGGCCCGGGCCACCAATGAAGACGCTTTTGCGTTCTATCATGCGACCGGGTACGAACAGGATTTCTGGGGTGACCAGGCGCTGATTCTGCTGGCCGATGGCATGGGAGGCTGCAATGCCGGCGAGGTAGCCAGCGCGATGGCACTCTCCCACATCAGAACAGCACTATGCAGCAAGAAACCCTGGACGGTCTTTCAAAACACCAATCCCAGCAAAGCATGCGACATCCAACGAGACACTCTGCTTCAGGAGATGCATGACGCGATCCAGCAAGCCAATACGTCCATCCATACTGCAGCGGAGCAAGGTGATGGTACGCAAATCGGCATGGGCTGTACCTGCGAAGCGGCTTACCTCGCCCAGGGCCGACTTTACATGGGGCATGTCGGCGACAGCCGGGCGTATCTGTATCGGGAAGGCAGCATACGCCAGTTGACTCAGGACCAGACGCTGGTCAACCGCATGGTGACCATGGGTGTCATCAAGCCCGAAGAAGCGGAAAACCATCCGCGCCGCCATGAACTGGACCAGGCACTCGGTTCGTCACACCCGGTGGATATCCAGCTGATCACCGAAAAGCTCTATGTTGGTGATGCGTTGATCTTCTGTTCTGATGGATTAACGACTCACGTCAATGACCGCAGCATCAGCGAAGTATTGCGGAACACCCAGTCCGCTGAAGCATCGGCCCGGCGACTGGTCAACCTGGCGAATGCACTGGGCGGCAGCGACAACGTGACTGTCGTGGTTGTGCGGGTGGCCTGATTGCCTGCAACTCAGACTGATTCGATGCCTTCGTTACCTGGCAGCCGCTTCACTTGCCGATTCTGTCACACGCACCTCCTTCGGCAGATCTTTTTCACCATAGACAAGCTTTGCCAGATGGTGAGTTCCGAGCAGCAGATAATAGGCGAGGGAAATATCCACACAGGCGTAGATGAGATATCCCTTGCTGACATCCGTGGTGTCGGAACGATAGCCGATCATGTAAAGAACATACGTTGTCAAGGCGCCGAGCCCCTGATAGATGATCCATACGCCGAGGAGCCTGCTGCCGAGCATGAAGAGTTCACGAGGATTCATGGCTAGCTCACTGAGTTCGGACTGTTTCCCTGAACTGCGTCGTCTACATTAACAGGAACAGCAAGATGTACCACGGAAAATCGCATGTCAGTTCACCTCTCCCCCGGCCAGCGTCTGCGTAACGCCTGGAACCAAGGCACGGTGCAAATCCCCGGTGTCTACAACCCTCTCGTAGCTCGACTGGCAGAGCAAGCGGGGTTTCAGGCTATCTACCTTTCTGGCGCTGCACTCTCGGCATCCATGGGTCTGCCCGATGTCGGCCTGGTCACGCTCACCGAGTTTGTCGACTTCGCTCGCAGCATTACCAGCGCCTGTTCGCTGCCGTTGATAGCTGACGCGGACACCGGCTTTGGTGAAGCACTGAATGTCGAACGCACCGTGCAGCAGTATGAAGCAGCAGGACTGGCAGGGCTGCATCTGGAAGACCAGGTGATGCCCAAGCGCTGCGGCCATCTCAGTGGCAAGAAACTGGCTTCCCGGGAAGAGATGGTTGCGAAGGTACGGGGTGCTGTGGGTGGACGCCGTGATCCCAGCTTTGTCATCATCGCTCGCACCGATGCCCGTGGTGTCACCGACATGAACGACGCCATCGATCGGGCACTGGCATACAAGCAGGCAGGTGCTGATGTTATCTTCATCGAGGCGCTGAAGACCGAGCAGGAGTTTGCGGATTTCGCAAAAGCAGTTCCCGGGCCGCTGCTGGCCAACATGACCGAGTTCGGACAGACGCCTCTCCTCGATGTGAATCGACTTACTGCACTGGGCTATCAACTGGTGATTTATCCTGTGACCCTGCTCCGCCTGGCGCTCCAGAGCAGTCGAGCAGCGCTGCAGACCATCAAGCAGCAAGGCTCGCAGAAGGACCTGATTCCTCAGATGTTGACTCGGCAAGAGCTATACGATTTGCTAGGCTACACCGGGTATGAAGCACGAGATCAAGCGTACTTCGGAAAGTGAGACTCTCCCATGACTGTTACTACAACGCCCGCCAAGGAAACATACTCGCCTGGTCTCGAAGGCGTGATTGCCGGTGAGTCGGCCATCTCGACCATTACCGGCGGGCTGCGGTATCGCGGCTATCCCGTTACCGAACTGGCTGATCACTGTTCCTTCGAGGAAGTCGGCTACCTGCTGCTGCATGGCGACTTGCCGAAGAAAGCAGAGCTTGCGGCGTTTCATGCCCGTATTGCCGCTGCCCGGCAACTGCCTGATGCACTCATCGCCCTCTTCAAGGCCATGCCCAAGAATGTGCCAGCGATGGATGCCTGCCGCACCGCGATCAGCGTGCTGGCCCACTACGACCCCGAAGTGAATGACAACAGCACCGCTGCCAACAAGCGGAAAGCTGAACGGTTAATGGGGCAGATTCCTCTGGCCGTTGCCGCTCAGCATCGCATTGCCAATGGCGAAGAGCCGATCCCCGCCCAGGATGGACTGCCCATTGCGTCGGAATTCCTCCGCCTGCTTACTGGCAAGGTGCCGAGCAAGGAAGATACCAAGGCCTTCGATGTTTCCCTCATCCTCTATGCCGAGCATGAGTACAACGCCTCGACGTTCACCTGCCGCGTGGTCTGCTCGACCATGGCTGACCTGCATTCCGCCATCGTAGCTGGCGTCGGGGCATTGAAGGGTCCGCTGCATGGCGGCGCCAACGAGAAGGTCATGGATATTCTGCTTGCCACCGGCGGCCCGGAGAAGGCGGAGAAGTGGACCCGTGATGCACTGGCCCGGAAGGAACGCATCATGGGCTTCGGCCACCGTGTCTATAAGACCGGCGATGTCCGGGCGGCCTACCTCAAGAAGTATGCCCAGGAGGCATCCCAACGGGCGGGCACCGAGCAGTGGGAGAAGACGGCTGAGATCATGGAAGAGATCATGGCCAAGGAAAAGAACATGTTCCCGAACCTCGATTGGCCTGCCGGCCGTCTCTATCACGCCATGAACCTGGCGGTGCCGATCTACACGCCGATCTTCGTGATGAGCCGCGTGACTGGCTGGAGCGCCCACTTCATCGAACAGGCCGAGAACAACCGCCTCATCCGCCCGCGAGGCCTCTACACCGGGCCGGAGGTGAAGGCCGTGGTGCCGCTGGAGCAGCGGGGTTGATCTCCACCTATCGCAAATCGATGGTATAATGGTGAGTAGATGAGGAGAAATACCCGTGTTGCCTGTGATTAGTCGCAACGTGACTATGGAGAAAGACGGAAAACTGACATTGAATGGGCTTCCGTTTCAAGAAGGTGATTCGCTCGAGGTGTCCATTGTTCCGTCAGTTCGAGTACAGACCAACCAGCGTGATCAACTGCGCGGCACTGTACTTCAATATCGTGATCCTTTCGCTCCAGTTGGTCTGGATGACTGGGATGCCTTGAAATGATCCTGCTCGATACGCACATCTGGATCTGGTGGATGGATGATCCCGACCAGTTGCCTGCCAAGTATCGTGAGTATCTGGCATTTCGTGCTGATGGCGAGTTGGCAGTATCGGCCATTTCGTGCTGGGAACTAGCCAAACTGGTCGAATGCAACCGTCTCAAGCTCACCGTCGATGCTGCGAACTGGATCGCCAGTGGACTAGAACCAGCCATTACCTCGATCCCCCTCACTTCAGACATCGCCGTAGAATCCACTCAACTCCCTGGTGATTTCCACAAGGATCCGGCGGATCGCTTTATCGTAGCCACGGCGCGATTGCTCAAGTGCCCACTTGTCACCATGGATCAAAAGATTCGAGAATACCCACACGTTATCCTAGCTCCGTGAATTCGTCGAATGCCCATCCGCCTTGCCACCACCGCCGACCACGCTCCGCTGCTGGATATCTGGCTCCGCTCCGTCCGCGCCACACATACCTTCCTCAGCGAAGCGGAAATCCAGGTCCTCGTTCCTGCTGTGCGCGATCAGGCCTTCCCGAACCTTGAACTGTGGGTGCTCTGCCAGGACGATGGTACACTCATGGGCTTCATGGGGCTCGCGGGCAACAGTCTCGAAGCCCTCTTTCTCGCCCCGGAATATACAGGCCAGGGTGGCGGCAAGCTGTTACTCGACCATGCCCGCCAGCTCAAAGGCCCGCTGACGACCGATGTCAACGAACAGAACCCCGCCGCCCTCCAGTTCTACCTGGCCAACGGCTTCGAGCAGGCAGGCCGCTCGTCGCTCGATAATGCCGGGCGGCCTTATCCGTTGCTGCATCTGCGTGAGAAAGTTTCACGGTAGCACCCATGTCCGCATTGCCACAAAATCCTGGTGAGCTGGAACGCTTCTCGCCGCCACTGCGCCAGTGGTGGCAAGCGAACTTCCCCGCCGGACCGACTGCTGCCCAACGGCAATTGTGGCCGGTGCTGCTGGAACGGCGACATGCACTCCTGGCGGCCCCGACGGGTACGGGGAAAACACTGGCTGCGATGGTGCCCGTTTATGATGAACTACTCAGCGAGCATCGCAAACACACAAGTTCTCGCGCGGTCCGCGGGTCGGTGGGATCCTCGCCCTCCCACCTTAATGATGCCGCGAGTGGAACTCAAGAGCCACTGCAAACCCTACCCACCCCATCCTCAATCGACCTCCATCATTCTCAATTCTCCATTCTCAATCCTCAATTCACCGAACTCCGCTGTCTCTACCTCGCCCCGCTGAAAGCACTGTGCAATGATCTCCACGCCCGGCTGCAGCGGGATGCCGCGCAACTGGAATCCCTCACCGGCATCAGACTTCGCATTGGATTACGCACCGGCGATGTCGCCCCGGCAGAGCGGCTCAAGCTCTGGGATGATCCACCCGACATACTGATCATTACTCCCGAAAGCCTGTCGCTCCTCCTCTCCACCATGAAGGCTGATGAATTACTGAAGCATGTCCGCTGGGTCATCGTTGATGAAGTGCACGCCCTAGCCTGCAACAAGCGAGGGGCCGAGTTGGCTGTCACTCTCGAACGACTCGATGAACTCTGCGCAACGCCTCCACAGCGTATCGGCCTCTCAGCCACCTGCCATCCCCTCTCCACCGTGGCAACGTGGCTGGGTGGCAGCAAGCACACCGTGCACACCATCAGCGTGCCCGACCAGGTGCGATGGAAGCTCGACATCATCGACCTGACCATTGCCGGCCGGGAAGGAGCATTTCTCCAGCAACTGGGCGACCGGTTACAATCGCTCATCGAATCGCACCGCACGCTGCTGATCTTCACCAACGTCCGCAGCCTGTCCGAGAGAATCGCCTGGATGCTCAAACGCCGGCTGCCCCATCTCAGTGAGCAGATAGGTGTGCATCACGGCTCCATCGCCCGGGCTAATCGTCATGCCGTCGAAGGGCAGCTGCAGCGTGGCGAATTGCGGGTCGTGCTGAGCAGCACCAGCCTGGAACTCGGCATCGACATCGGCTGCATCGACCATGTTGCGTTTATCCATGCCACTGGCGGAGCCACACGGCTCTTGCAGCGACTGGGACGCGGCGGTCATCGCCCCGGTGCCAGTCGCACCGGCACGCTGTTCGTGTCCAGTCAGCTTGATCTGCTCGAAGCCATCACAACCAAGGGTGCCGCCGAGGATGGCTTCCTCGAACCGCTCGACTTCCCCGAGGGTCCGCTCGATGTGCTCTGCCAGGTACTGATTGCACTCGCTGTGACCGGCCGCTACACCGTGCGTGCTGCCTGGGATCTGGTGCGGCGGAGCATGCCCTTCGAGGCACTCGACCTCGGTGACTTCGCCCGGTGCCTCGAGTACGTCACCGGAGGCAACACCCAGCTCGATATTCCCCCACGCGTGAAGCTCGATGGCGATTGTCTTACCTGTGTCAACGGTATGACTGCCCGGCTCTATCGGACCAATGCCGGCACTATTCAGGATGAACCCCATCGTCAGGTCAGGCTCGATTCACCCCAGGAACACGGCGTCTCGCTTGGCTCGGTGCCCCACAACTTTGCTGACCGGCTACTGGCGGGCGACCGCTTCCTGCTCAATGGCCGGGTGTATGAACTGAAGAAGCATGAGCGATCGGCCATCGTGGTGCAGGAATCAACCGGGCTGCCCGCGTTCACCCGCTGGAAGGGGGGAATGTGGAACATGACGCCAATCCTGGCGGAGCGGCTCTGGTGCCTGCGAGTCCGGCTCGGCGAGACTCTGCTTGAATCGGAAGAGCACGCTATCGCGCTCCTGCAGCACGAATACCAGATCGAGCGTGAACCGGCCCAGTCCATCGTACAGTGGCTCCTGCGCCAGCAGACCGTCAGCGAGATTCCCGACCGCGGCCTGTTCATTGAAGCGACGGCGTCGCCCGAGGCGGAGCATGTCTATTATGCCGTGCATCTACCGCTGCCCGCCGCTGCCGCCGAAGGGCTAGCCCGTGTGCTCTGCTGGCGGCTGCGACCAGGCGGCATGATGTTTCCCATCGAGCCTGGCCCGCTTGGCTTCCTCATCACCCTGCCTGCCGAGATTGATATGACTCCCGAGCGATGGCGAACCCTGCTGGCCCCGGAAGACTACACGCTAGATCTGATGCGTGTGATCGCCACCGGCCCGGTACTTGGTCGCAAGTTCATGGAAGCTGCCCACACCGGCATGATGGTGCTGCGGACTCCGCTCCGCGGGAAGGTTCGCAAGGTGGGTGGCAACTCGTGGGCCGGCGACAAGCTGCTCAACTGGCTCCGCTTCGCCGCCCACGACTTCCCCCTGCTCCAGCAGGCCCAGCGTGAAGCGGCTGACGACTACTACCAGGCCCGGGCCACCGAAGGCTTCCTCGCCCAGTTGCAAGCCGGCGAGATTCGGCTACGATGGACTGCAGAGCCCTCGCCCCTGGCTTCGGAATGGCTGCCCCATGTAGGCTCCACTCCAGAGAACAGCCTGACCAGTCTGGATGAACTGCTCCTCTCTGTCGGCACCACACAGCAGGAGGCTCCTCATGTGGATCCAACAGAACTGGCGACTCACCCCTGAGCGGGTCGCGATCCATCAATCATCCGCCACCGCCGTCCTTGCCGATATGCACCTGGGCTACGTTGCTGCCCGCCGGGGAGATGGCGAAGCGGTGCCCCACTTCGGCGAAGCGGAACGGCTCGACTACCTCACCGAACTCTTCCAGCAACTGCAGATCAAGCATGTGGTCGTTGCTGGCGACCTGGTGGAATCACCCCGGCATGGCCTGCCTGTCGTCCGTGACTGGGCGACACAACTCGAAGAGCTCCACATCAGCCTGCATCTGACGCCAGGCAACCACGATGCCGGGCTGCAAGACGTGCCGGGATTGCAGGTGCATCACGAGGGCTTCGCCATTGGCGACTGGCTGGTGCTGCATGATGCTCCAGTGAACGACACCCGTTGCATGATTCACGGCCACCTGCATCCCACGATACGCTCCGCAGCAGCAGTTGGCGAAGCAGCCTGCTACCTGACCACATCCAACCGGCTGCTGCTGCCTGCCTGGTGTGATCATGCTGCCGGCGTCAGTGTGCAGTCCCTGACAGACTGGAAAGACGCGGACTGCCATGCCATTGTGAATGACCAGGTGGTGGCACTGGGAAATGTAGCTGCTCTCAGTCAGAAACTGCGACGGCGACCCCGGCCCTTCCGTATCGGATTTGGACTGACAACCTAGTTGCTAGTCACCTTCAAGCAGCGGAGAAAGCATGGAGAAGATCATCACGGGACTGCAGGGATGGATCTCCACGGAAGAAGGCCGCTGGGTAGTGATCGCAGTGGTCACAGGCCTGGTATTCCTGCTGGCTCTCCGCAGTGCCCTGCGTCACTGGCAGAAGCCCCGTCACGATCTTCTGGAACTGGAACTGCTGGAACAACTGGCAGGCTACCCTCCTGCCCCGCCGTTGCCGGCTTCTGCCAGGAAGCTGGCGATCTACGGTATGCCTGTACGACTACGATTGCTGGTAATCGGGCCGTTGGGACATGATGCGGGGCAGATCGCCGCAGAAGATGTGGACGCCATCGTCGAACGCATGGTGCCTGGTATGGCAGAGCGCCTGCAAGAGGATTTGCCTCGTGTCCGCTTGTGGCCGACGCAACTCAGCCAGGCGGGCTTCCTCGCAGCCTTCCGCCGCAATACACAATTGCCCGAAGGTGATCGGGCAAGGCGATGGGTTCTGGTCATGGGCAAAGTAGTGCTTGATGGCAGGCCGCTGGCGGCAGGACTGGCATTGCAAGCATCAGAAGAACATACACTTGGCCCGGTAGTACTGCAGCATGCACATCAATGGATGGAAGTCATGCGGTTTCAACGTACCGAGAGCTAGTGCTATTTCAGTGTACGCAGCAGGGTGCCGTTCTGCCCGTTGTAAACCCGCACGATCCCTTCTTCCCCACCAGCGAGAATCAGCGTACCGTCGGGACTGGCAGCGACGGCTTGCAGGAAGTCGGTAGCACCCTGGTAGCTGCGAACATTGCTGCCATTATCTATGTTCCATTGCCGCAGACCTGCATCGCCACAAGCGCTGACAACCTGGGGAACAGTACGCAACATGGTCAGCCGGCTGATCTGTTTAGTATGCCCGGCGATGGTGCGGATCTGCTCCGCTTTCTCGTAGTCCCAAACCTTAAGCACATTGTCAGCACCAGCGGAGACAAGCACCTTGCCATCGGCCCGCCAGGCAACATCCAGGACATGATGCGTATGGCCTTCGTAGTTGCGCAGCTGCTGGCCAGGCTGCGTGAAGGAGATGTCAATTCCCTGCAGGTACTTGAGTTCGAGCAACTGACGGACTGATGCTACCGTGGGAGGCGACCAGGGAGTGATGCAGTTCATCATGGTAGCCACGGCCTGGGCAGTGGGTTCTGGCCGCAGTAGTGGTTGCAGAGCCCAGACCTTGACGAACTTGTCAGCACCTGCAGATGCTAGCATCCGGCCATCGGGGCTGAAGCGGACGCCGAAGACCGTATCGCTGTGCGGCGCGTTCCATTTGCGAATGGGCTTATTCGTTGCCAAGTCGATGAGGACGAGTTCACCTTCCATCGTGGGGGCACCACCGGCAACTGCCAGCAACTTGCCATCAGGAGAAAGGTCCAGGGCAGCAACACGATCCGCGAAGCCGGTGAGCTTGTGCAGCAGCTTTCCGCTGCTGGTCTCCCAGATGGTTACTTCCTGATAGCCACCAACATAGAGCCTCGTACCATCCTGGCTGAAGAGAAGTGATTGGACGAGATCCAATTGCGATTGCCCGATGGGCTTGCCAGCATCGTCTTTCAGATTGGCATCGACGAGGGTTTTCAGCAGTTCACCCTTGTCTGCACTGTAGAGGGCGACATTGGCACCACGCCCCACTGCAATAGTCTTTTTGTCTGTCGTCAACCCAAGGGCGAGCACGGGCTTGATCCTGGACGAAAGCCTGGAGAGTTTGACTGTTGTAGCGACCCTGGTACCAGTTCCGACAGGCCCTTTGGCCCCCTGCTTGATCCAGGCAGTTAGAACCGCGAGTTCGTCCGGGGTGAGTGGCTCGTCCTCTTCCGGTGGCATGGTAGGTTTCTGGGTTTTGCCACAGAGCTTGATGAGCAGGCTATCAGCGGGCTTGCCCGCCACGATGGCCACGCCGTTTTTGCCGCCCTTCTGAATAGCTTCATAACTGCTGAGGTCGAGCCGGCCTTTCCTGTTTGAACCACTATGACAGGTGGTGCACTTGTTATCCAGAATCGGCTGGACCTGCTTGTCGAAATCAACCGTTGCTCCGGTGTACGGCACAACTGGTATGGGTTTGACCTTGTCATCTTTCTTGTCTTGCAAAGGTACGATGAGCAAAGCCACGAGGAGGGCAGTATGCATGGCAGAGTATCCGACTGGCAGGTGGGAAAGCAGGCAGGACTGACTTTATCATTGTAACATAATCAACTGGCTAGCCAAGTTAGATAGCTGCCCGAAACGCAAGAAGGGGAGGATTGGCCGATGCCGCATCCTCCCCTGCTCAACGATTCGGGCTGCTACGACTCACTTACTTGAAGTCGCCCCCCTCCACCATCTGCAGCTTCCGCGGATCAATGTACTTTTTGAACGTGGAACCAATCTGGTCTGCAGTCAGGCTACGGACCTTGGATTCCAGTTCAGAGTAATGTGCCATGGTCCGCTTGGTTTGCAGATTACTCGAGAGAGCCCCCGCTATTGCATTATCCTGAACGAAGCGAGCCATCTGGGCGTTGAGCCAGCCCTGGCGTGCTTCATCCAGTTCCTTCTCGCTGACGCCTTCCTTGCACATCTTGTCGAGTTCCTCGCGGACGCTCTGCTCGAGTTTGACCATGTTATTGGGATTGCAGATCCCCATGATCATGAAGGTGCCCTGTTTTTCGATGGCATCGACGTTCAGGCTGGAAGTGATGCCGTAGGACAATCCTTCCTTGCCGCGGATGCGGTCGCCAATGCGGCTGGAAAGCGTATTGCCACCGAAGATGAAGTTGGCCATCATCAGTGCAGGGTAATCCGCATCGTCATCACGCAGAGGCACGTTGATACCAGCAGCGAACACCGCATTCGCCTTGTCAGGCGTGATGATCTTCTCCACCAACTGATCCTTCAGCGGGGTAAAGGGCCGACGGATTCGTGCGTAGGGTTTGCTGGCCTTCCAGCCATCAAACAGCTCATTGAGTTTCTTCACCGCTGCCTCTTCATCACAATCACCAACAATCACTGCCGTAGCATTCTCCGCACCCAGATACTCCTCATGAAGCTGGCGTACCTGATCGATCTTCACTTTCTGGATGCGTTCGATCTGTTCGTCCACGGTGGGAACGTAGTGGATGCTGCCTGGGGGGAAACCAGAAAGCATGCGACTGAGCTGGGTCTGAACCAAAGCACGAGGCTCATTGCGCATCTCGGTGGCTGCAGCCAGCCGGGTACGCACCATGGTGTCAAACTCCTTCTCCGGCAGAAGAGGCTCACGCAGGATTTGTTTGAGCAGATCCAGGGCTGGTGCCAGGGTGCCCTTTTTAGCCTGGATGCTGAAGGTCAGCGAACCCAGACTGCCAGCACCGCCACCTCCACCACCACCGCCGCGGCGGCCACCACCCATCATGCCGCTGCCGATGGTGACACCCAGCTTGTTCATCTCGTCCTGCAGTTGCTGGAAGCTAAGCTTCCTGGTACCACGCATCATCAGTGAGGGCAGAATCCCGGCAGCCTGCTCCATCCCCAGCAGGTTCTCTTCATTGCCGTAGCGAATGGTGATGAGCGCACTGACCTGTTCACCCTTGTTCTTCTTGTTCAGGATGGCTGCCTTGGCGCCGCCAGCCAGTTCGATCTGTCTGGTTCGGCTATCAATATTACCGGGGGTAGCATTGAATGCCTCGCCTTTGGCAACTTCTGCACGGCCTTTGTAGTCCTTCACCAACTCTCCCGCTTCAGGAGCAGCAGCGATCATCGCTCGCTGTGGCTCCTTCGTGGGGATGAATTGTCCCACGGTGCGGTTATCCTGTTTGAAGTACCTGGCTGCTACCTGCTTCACATCTTCAGGCGTCACTTTCTCAATTCGGTCGCGATGCAGAAAGTAGAGCCGCCAATCGCCCTGTGCCGCCCAACTGCTGAGACCGATAGCAATTCCTGATGTATTCGCAGCAGCATTCTCCCGGTTCTTGAGGATGCGGGTTTTGGTGCGGTTGATATCTTCCGCTGGCACACCATTGGCTGCCACCTCCTCGATGCAATCAAGAAGCACCTGCTTCACTTTGTCGATATCGACACCCTTTTCCACCTGGGCGGAAAACTCGATGACTCCAGGGTCATGCAAACCCATGGCGAAACCACCGGCAGTGGTAGCCAGCTTGGTTTCCACCAGCCGTTTGTACAGGATGCCTGTCGGCTGAGCCGACATGGTGCCGGCGAGCACTTCCAGTGCAGGAAAATCGGGGTGGCGACCAGCAGGGATGTGATACATCACGCCCAATGCGCCGACATCGCCGACGCGGCGAAGAGTAACAAGACGTTCGCCGTCCTGAGGTGGTTCTTCGGTATAGGTTCTGGGAAGCTGGCGGGTGGGCTTGGGAATGCTGCCGAAGTGTTTCTGCACCAGGATCAGGGCTTTGGCTTCATCAAACTTGCCCGCTACCACCACCATGCAATTATCGGGCTGGTAGAACTTCCGGTAAAACTCGCGGAGGTTATCGACAGGCACCCTTTCAATATCAGTGCGATTGCCAATAGTGGACTTGCCGTAGTTGTGCCACTCGAAGGCAGCAGCCATCATCCGCTGATTCAAGATACGGGTAGGGCTGTTCTCACCTGATTCAAATTCGCTGCGGACAACGCTGAACTCCGACATCAGATCTTCCCGCTTGATGTAACTGTTCACCAGGCGATCCGCTTCCAGCTGGATGCCGAACTCGAGATTCTCATCAGTCGCCGTCATGGTCTCGAAGTAATTGGTACGGTCGACATTGGTCGTGCCATTGAAATTGGCTCCGTGATTCTGCAGGGCTTTGGGCACATTGGGATTTCGGGGCGTACCCTTGAAAACCATGTGTTCCAGCAGGTGAGCCATGCCAGTTTCACCGTAGCCTTCATGCCGGCTTCCCACGAAGACCGTCATGGCTACTGTCACGGTGTTCCGCGAGGGATCAGGATAGAGCAGTACCTTGCAGCCATTGGCCAGCCGGTACTCGGTAATGCCCTCGACCGTGGTGATTTTGACAGGTTCCTGAGCCTTTGCCAGCATGGGCAGCAGACACAGTGTCAAACTGCACAACAGGGGTCTAATCATGAGAATGACTCCAAGAGATGGATCGCTACCTCATACTTTAGCGAATCCGGCGGAATGATGGACAATGAATGTGAAACGAGGCAAACTTCATGGATCGTAACGATAGTGTCGATCCGGCGAAGTGAAGAAGCCTTGAGCTTTCTACTAATCACTCCATCTTTGCCAGTTCCGTAGACGATATGACCTGCAAGCTCCGCATGGCTCGTCCATCGGAGCCAGATGCTGCATGGCTGTGGGGTATCTTGCCGTGCACCATCCGCTCAAGAGGGGAACACCATGTCGTCACGCTGGCTCACTTTAGGAACGCTCACGCTGCTGGCCTTGCCTGAAAGCGCCTTGCTGGCGCAGGCTCCGAAAGCTGATCGTAGTGAAGCACTGCCGCCCGTGGTGCAAGTGATGGCTCGAGAACCGCTTGACGAAGAAGAACTGGTTGTCGAAGTCATCAAGGCCATGCCCCGCAGTCGGGAAGACATCAAGAAGGCTGAGCTGGGGGATAACTTCAAGGTCATCAAAGTCAAACGTGACAGGACTGATGAACCGACGCACATCACCCCGATTGTAGACGAAGGCGTCAAAACTGCAGACAAGGTAGACAAAGTCGAAAAGGTTGAGAAAGCAGTCAGCAAACCTGCCAAAGTGGAAGAGCCACTTCAGTTTGTCTCCCCTGAAAAGCAGAAGGCCCTCCCCACAACGGCTACCACGCCTGCCGCACCTGCAGTGCTGATGGAACTGAAACAGCCACGTGTACTGAAAGCACCGACACGTACCGAGCCAGTGGTGAAACAGGAATGGTCGCTGCCGGAGCTGAGCTGGCCTGAGGCACTGACTCCACATTCCAGCATTCTGGGCGGAGACCCTTCCACGACTTTCCTGCCTACCCTGGCTCATTCCAATGTGAGCTGGATCGATACCGCCTTGCCAGCCACCCAGGTACGCCTTCGCTACGACTACCGATTGAATAACAAGACACATGATCGTGCGGAATTCTGGACAGCACGCAATCAGCAGTACTTCGACGGCGAGAATATTGGCGGTCGTGGTTTTGAGGTGCCTGAGAGCAACATCGACCTGATGGAATGGTCACCCTACATCGAATGGGCAATCAGCCAGCGGGTCAGCGTGTTCGCGGAGCTACCCCTGCGGTACATTCGGCCTGACGAGAACCCCAGCGCGTTTGGTGTCAGCGATTTCAATATCGGTTTCAAAGTGGCTTACTTCTTCATGCCTGAACAGGTACAGACCTTCCAGCTTCGCCTGGGTATGCCGAGCGGCTCGTCGGAACGAGGTCTGGGTACTGGTCACGTCGTCATCGAGCCAGGCCTTCTGCTCTGGCAGAAGCTGACCGAGAAGCTGACGATGGAATCGGAACTGCGAAGCTGGATCGCAGCCGGTGGCACCAACTATTCCAGCTTCGTGCTACGCTATGCCACGGGTTTGAGCTATGACTTGTACACATCAGACACTGTCAGCGTGAAGCCGGTGCTGGAAGTCCTCGGCTGGACCGTCATGCGAGGGTATCAGTCGGAATTCCGCGATACACTACCTACCTCGCAAGTGACCGGTGATGCTCGTGGTACCGTGATTGAACTGGCACCTGGCATCCGAGCCACCACAATGGGCAACCTGGACTGGTACCTGGGTTATTCATTCAACATCACACACAGTGCCTGGTTTGAAGACAACCTGCGTCTTGAAGTCCGCTGGCGTTATTAACGCAGGGCACGCTGTGCTTCCATTATTGCTGAATGCAGCGTGCAGCCGTTGACCCATGTCAACGGCTGTACTGCCAGAAGTCGATTATTGCACCAATACAAGTCATTGTGAGGCACGCATAGCGTGCCCTACTTGTTGAGCACCTCGTCCAGGTTCAGGAGTTGATTGCAGAGCATGGTCCAGGCGGCGAGTTCCTTGACATTCAGCCTGGTATCTGGCTTGGAGTCACCCACGGTGATGAGTTTCTTTGCCTCGGCTTCGTTCTTTTCGTAGAAGGAAGTGAGATCGGCCAGGGATGCAAGGATGATCTTCTTCTCTTCCGGCTTCCATGAACGAGCCAGCAGCCTTTCGGCCAGATACTCCAGGCGGTCATCGCTGGTTGACTTGCTGTTGAGTGTGAGGGTTGCAAGGTGCCGTGCAGCTTCGACGAACTGGATGTCGTTTAACGTGACCAATGCCTGCAGCGGAGTATTCGTGCGTTCGCGCTTGACGGCACAGGTTTCACGGTTGGGAGCATTGAAGATGTCCAGCGACGCTGGCGGAGCAGCTCGTTTCCAGAAAGTGTAGATGCCCCGGCGGTAAAGGTTCTCACCCGAGTCCTTTTTGTAGATGCGGGTATTGCTCACATCCATGGCAACGGCTTCCCAAACGCCTTCGGGCTGGTAAGGTTTCACGCTGGGGCCGCCGATCTTGCGAACGAGCAAGCCGCTGACGGCAAGGGCATTGTCCCGGACCATCTCGGCATCCATGCGGAAGCGGGGGCCGCGACTGAGCCACTTGTTGGAAGGATCACGTTCCAGTTTCTCAGGTGTGACCACAGCTGCCTGCCGATAGGTGTTCGACATGACGAGCATTTTGAAGAACTTCTTCACGTCCCACTTCATCTCGCGGAACTCGATGGCCAGCCAGTCGAGCAATTCTGGATGGCTGGGCTGTTCACCACTAACACCGAAGTCGCCGGACGAGCGGACAATACCGTTGCCAAACACCTCCTGCCAGAAGCGATTCACAGTGACACGGGCGGTCAACGGGTTATCGGGCTGAAGCAGCCATTGGGCCAGGCCGACGCGATTGCGGGGCAGGCTGGCAGGCATCGGTGGCAGCATCTTCGGCGTGTCGGGCTTCACAGGATCCAGACGCTTGTCATATTCTCCACGCTTGAGCAGATATGCCATCGGTTCGCTCGGCTTCTCCTGCATCACATGCGCTACAGTGCCTCGACCCTTGATGGCAGCCTCTTCCTGCTGCAGCAGCTTCTGCCTGGCGATAATCTGACGGAAGGCTTCATCGCGACTGGGCAACCACCAGGTGAAGAGTTCGTTCTTTTCAGCATCAGTGCGTTTATCAGCAGGTTTACTGAGTACCCACGCAGCATGCGAGCCATAGCGCAATGTCTCTACTTCTGATGGAGTCAGCACACGCTGATAGACCCGCAGGTCCTGCAAGCCATGGTTGTTCAATGTGGCCCCATTGCTCCTGCGACCAATGCGAAACGGTGCTGTTGTCTTAATGCTGCCTTTCAGCGTGTTGGCTTGAACCTGTCGCGATTCCTGCAGCACTCCATTGATGTAGATTTTCACGCCCTGCTCTTTCGCTGAGCCATCATACGTCACAACGACATGGTTCCAGGCCTTGGCCGTGAGAGTGTTGGAGGACACGACTTTCAGTGCATCATCCATCCACTTGCTGACGATATGGGTGCCAACCTTGCCATCTTCCATCCAGAAATCCCAGCCACGATAGTTGTTGCCTTCGTCCATGCGAGAGAAGATGGCGGCATAGCCCGTATTGCGTTCGGGCTTGACCCAGCCGGCAAAGGAAAAGCTGTCCCGGGTGTCGAAATCTCCTGCATCCTCCACACTGAGCGTCATGTCCGACTTGGCTTTGAGTGCCTTGTCTGCCAGTTGGCCATTCTCCCAGGAAAGCGGCTTGGTACTGGTAAGTTGACGTAGCTGGCCCTGAACCAGGGCAGTGATACCGCTTCCGGCACCTTCTGCAAGCAGTGCCTGGAAGTGCAGCTTGTCCGTGGGGATGCTCTTGAAGTGTTCACTGGCTTTGCTGGTGGCAAGCCACTTGTCAAACTCGGGCTTGGCCAGCTTCTTGCGTTCCTCGACCTGAGTTTGAACCTCTTTCACTTCTCTGGTGATGGCTTCCCAGCGGGCGCGATCCTGTTCGAGAGGCACAACCAACACGGGAGGCGTGTCCTTGATATTGCCATCCATGGCCCGCTGGGTAGTGTTGTTGAAGAAGGCACTCAGTGAATAGAAGTCCTTCATGGTGAGCGGGTCGAACTTATGATCGTGACAGACAGCACAGCCTGTGGTCATGCCAAAGTAGACCTGACCAAAGGTTTCTGTGCGATCACGGGCATAGAGCACCAGGTATTCTTCATCTATCGCCCCACCTTCATTGGTGGTGATGTTGTTACGACTGAAACCAGTTGCAATCCGCTGATCCAGGGTGGCATTGGGCAGCAAGTCGCCGGCGATCTGTTCGATTGTGAACTGATCGAAGGGCATATTGTTGTTGAAGGCTTTGATGACCCAGTCGCGGTAAGACCACATCTCACGGTAATTATCGAAATGGATACCGTGAGTGTCGGCATAGCGACTGTAGTCGAGCCAGTAGCGACCACGGTGTTCACCCCAGTGGACAGAAGCTAGCAGCTTATCGACATACTTTTCGTACGCATTCGGTGACCTGTCATTGACAAAGGCAGCCACGTCGTCCACGACAGGAGGCAGCCCCGTGAGATCGAAGCTGACACGGCGGGCCAGCGTGCGACGGTCAGCTTCGGGAGCAGGCTGCAATTTCTGGCGTTCCAGTTCAGCCAGCACGAAGGCATCGATGGGATTCTTCACCCAGCTGGCATTCTTTACCGAGGGGATGGCTGGCCGGACGGGTGGAATGAGTGACCAGTGGGACTGATACTCCGCTCCCTGAGCGATCCATTGTTCGAGCAGTTTCTTCTGTGAATCTGTGAGCTTCTTGTGCGATGAAGGAGGAGGCATGACCTCTTCGCTGTCGCCACTGTGCAGTCGGGCAACGAGTTCGCTTTCCGTGACCTTGCCGGGAACGATGGCTTTCTTCTTCAGTGCAGCATCGCGCTGGTCGAGCCGCAGACCACCTTTGCGAGCGGCACTATCGGGACCGTGGCAGGCGAAGCAGTTCTCGGCGAGTATGGGCCGGATATCGCGGTTGTATTCGAGCTTGACTGTCGCTTTCCTGCTGGACTCATCGGCCTGCATGGCACAGGTGAGCAGGCAAGCGGCAGAGAGAAGGAGCAATGGACGCATCTGTACACTCAACGGAAAAGGCAGGAGCCAACGAATGGCTGGTAACTGGCAGGTCTCTCTGGTAGATTCTAGCAAACGCCACGGCGAGTGAAAGTATGGACTTCCGCAGCGGCGAGCTTTCCTCAGGAACGATCCATGTTGTTACTCCTACTCAGCGGCTTACTGCTAGCGACCCCGGACACCAGTTCCACCATCAAAGTGATGAGTTACAACATCCGCTACGGCACGGCGAACGATGGGGAGAATCACTGGAACAAGCGTAAAGAGTTCCTGGCCGAGGTGATCAGGAAGTACGAGCCAGATCTGCTGGGCACTCAGGAGACTCTGGCTTTCCAGAAAGAGTATCTGGAAAAGGCGCTGCCGGGCATGGCTGGCTTTGGTGTGGGGCGAGACGATGGCATGCTGAAGGGAGAGATGGCAGCCCTCTTCTACAGTAAAGCGCGATTCGAGAAACTCGATGGCGGGCACTTCTGGCTGAGCACTACGCCAGAGACAGTAAGCAAAGGCTGGGATGCGGCGTTGCCTCGGATTGCCAGTTGGGTCAGGTTACAAGACAAACAGCATCCTCAGGGCAAGCCTGTACTGTTCCTCAACACACACTTCGACCACATGGGAAAGAAGGCACGTGAGGAATCGGCCAAGCTGATTCGTGAGCAATTGACAGAATTGGGCAAGGATTGCTACATCATCGTCACGGGGGATTTCAATGCGGGTGAAGGCTCGGGGCCTTATCAGGCTCTGTTCGCAGAGCAGGCCAGAGCCGTGAAACTGCTGGATACCTTCCGGCACAAGCATCGAGAGCGACAGGCCGAGGAAGGCACGTTCAACGGCTTCAAGCCGAGCAGCACCAAGGGTGATCGCATTGACTGGATAGCGTGCTCACCAGAACTTACGCCAGTGGAAGCGGGTATTGATCGCACTTTGCGTAAAGGCAGGGTGGCTTCCGATCACTTCGCAGTGACAGCCACGATCGCTTGCCCCACAGTGAAGGCGAGTGACGACAAACGGCAGCCCATTGACGTGCAGCTCAGCCTCGGTGGATTCAAAGCTCCGGAAGCGCCGCGCTACTCACCACCCGGTAAGCAGTTAGAATTGAAGCCAGTCACCGGCAGGCCCGATCTCAAGGATCATCTTGCATGCACCGTTACCCTCGGCAAGCTTGGGACATCCATCACCCTGTCCTTTGCCCGCAGCCAGCCTGGCAAGCCTTATGATCTGCTCTATCACGAAGGCGACCTTCCCGTCCGCGCCAAGTTGAGCACCAACCGGGGCAAGTTCTGGTCATCCTTCGAGACGAGCTTGTCGGTGAAACATGCAGACGCCGTGGAATCGTATCCCGTTTCGCTGTGGGTGGTGACCGACAAAGAAGACGAGACACCGAAGATCATCCGCTACTCACGGCGTGGTTACATGGCTGGCATGGTGGATCTCGGTGGTAAGGCGTTCACCCTTGTCCTCAGCGATAGCAACAACGACGGCGTACTCGGTACTGGCGACTGGTGGCAACTCGGCGAGACGGGTAAGAACGCCACCAACATGCGCACCGTGGGTGACTTGCTGTGGGCCAACGGCTCCGCCTGGAAGCTCGAAGTACAGGACACTGCAGGCAGACGAGCCAAACTCATCCCTTACCACCCCGGCATCAGCGAGGAGCAGGACGCCATCCAGCGTGATGCCTTGCGAGCGGATCGTCAGGCCAAGAGGGCAGCCCAGCCCGTGGCGTTTCGCAAGGATGTGGACGCCGCCATCGCCGAGGCCCAGGCGAAGAAGCAACCTTACTTCCTGAAGTTCGAAACCGACTGGTGCATGCCGTGCAAGCAGATGACGTCGCTGGTGTTCACGGCCCAGGATGTGGTGACTGCTTCGGAAGGGATCCTGTGCATTATCATTGATGGCGACGCCCGCAAAGATCTGGTGGAAAAGCATCAGGTGAAAGGGTATCCCACGGGCGTGCTGATCAACGGTGAGGGCAAGGAAATCACCCGATATGTGGGGTATCAGAGTGTGAAGGCGACATCAGCATTTCTGGCGAAGGGGAGGAAGTAGGCAGGCAACGTGGCACAGACATGCTTGTTTATGTGGCACAGACTGGAAAGTCTGTGCCACGGGAATGTACTAACTGCTCGCACTCCGATATCGGCGCATGGCCAGGTGCAGGAAGGCCCGGCTGGCCCAGAGCATCACACCCGCAGCGGCAATCAAGTAGACCGTCATCCACGGATCGATGGCTTTTACCATCACACTGGCAGGCACGTGGATAACCAACATCACCGGCAGGGCAAAGCTGAAGAAGAACCCGATCGGCAGTGCCCAGGGTTCACGGAAGATGTCCCGGGGATAACGCATCAGCGAAGTAAAGAGCCACCACATTTCCATCATGCTGCTATTGCGTGTGAGCCAGAACGAGGTGGCAGCCAGCATCAGCAGGCAGCTATAGGCCAGCGCCAGCCCGGCGATGAAGTTGATCGCAAACAGCATCAGCCGCACCCCATCAAACTGCCAGTGCATGTCGTACAGTGCTGTGCCCATCAGCACGCACCCCATCAGGATGTTCGGAGCAGTCGAGAGATCAATACTCTTGGTGGTAATCAGGAATTGCTCATCGATCGGCTTGAGCAGATAGAAATCCAGTTCACCAGTGCGAACCAACTCCGCCAGCCCGAGGCAGTTCTCAAGGAAGAGCGTCTCAATGAACGCTTCCAGGGTGACGTAGCAACCGATGAAGAAGAGGTACTGCGATTCGTTCCAGTCTGCGACCATGCTGGTCTGACGGAAGATGGTCTTGTAAAAGACGAACATCAAGCCAAGCCAGATGAGCTCGACCGCCATCTTGGCCAGAAAGTTACCCCGGAAGCTGAGCTCCCGAGTCAGGCTGTACTGCATGAAAGCAGAGTAGAGACGGAGGTAGCGGGACATACTTCAGGAGCCAGAAACCAGGAGACAGAAGTCAGTAGGTGCATGACTTCTCTATGATAGGAGAAGCCAGGAGGCATGTTACCTCTTCTGGCTCCCGGCTTCTGGATTCTGGCTTCTGCTATGAACAATTCCCTCTTCACCGATCTGGATCAAACCCTGCAACGGGGTACTCCTTTGGAGGCAGTGGATCGCTTGTGCCTCATGCTCAAGAACAAGGGAGATTATCATTCCCTGTTTGAAGCATTACTCCTGCAGGCGCGACTCAAGTCCGGGTTGCCGGCGATGCTGAGTCCTTCCGGTGAAGAACTGTCGGCGGAGCAGAAGACGGCGTACGAAAAGACAGTTCGTGAAGCAGCACGGACAGTTGGCCAGAATTTCCTGGATGACAAGAACCTGCTAAATGCCTGGCCCTACTTCCGCATGATTGGTGAACCGGAACCCATGGCGAAGGCGATGGAGGCCTGGGAGCCGAGCGAAGCCGACGACGAAGCCTTCCCCGCCATCCTGGATATGGCCATTCAGCAAGGGGCCGCCCCGGTGCGAGGCGTACAACTGCTCCTCAAGAAGTATGGTCTGTGCAATGCCATCACCATGATGGGGCAGAATTTCCCTCACTCGGGCACCGTACGGCAACAGGCTGTCAGCCTGCTGGTGGATGCCTTGCATCGCGACTTGCGGAACAGCCTGGCAGTGCATGCCAAGGAATTGACCGGCGATGTGCCTGCAGATGAAGCGACCATCGCCCAGATCCTCGAAGGCAATGCGAAGCTGATGGAAGATGAGTCGTATCACATCGATGTTTCGCATCTATCGTCCGTGGTGCAGTACTCGCTGGAATTGCCTGCAGGCGAGACGACCCGGAAAGTCATCGACCTGTGCGTGTATGGCGCGAAGCTGGCACCACGGTTCCAGCCGAACAGTGATGCACCCTTTGAAACGGGGTATGACGATTACCTGTGTTACTTCCGTACGCTCAACGGCATTGATACCGAAGCGGGACTCAATCGATTCCGTCTGAAAGCTGAGAGTGTCGAGCAAGGCACTGAGATGACGGCCCCTGCAGAGGTCTATGTCCATCTGCTGGCACAGCTTGGCCGGCACGGCGAAGCACTGCATGCCTTCTCACGCTATCTGACGCAGGCAAACCCCAGGCAGTTGGCTTGTCCCATGCCGACAGAACTCGCCCGGCAGTCGGGCGAGTACGGGGCACTGGCGGAATTGTGCCTGCGCCGCGGCGATGCGGTGGGTTACGCTGTCGCCAAAGCGGCAGAGAAGAAGTAGCTTGCTATTTCTTCAAATTCTCTTCGATCTCCTTGCTCATTTCCTTGCGGCGTTCGCTGGGGTTCCAGAGACGGTAGCCGATGTCGCCATAGATTTGTCTGTCGACGGGGAAGATCGCCCCGTTTTCATCGGTGCCATTCCAGCCGACAGAGTAGATCATCAGGCCATCTGACAAGGGTTTGAGGATCAATGGCTTTCCGGTGAAGGGATCGAGTGGAACGCTGGCCATGAAGTCAGGTGACAGTTGCTCCCAAGAGGTGAGCCAGGAGCCTTTCGCCAGTCGGTAGCGTTCGGCAGCCAGTGCAGCGGCAATGCAGCGACAGCGGGCACGGTGGATAAGAATGGCCTTGGCGATTTGAGGCAGGAAGAGATGTGAGCGTCTGCGATATTCCTGATAGTCAGATTCACTGCTTTGCAGCTTGAAGACAAATGGTGTTACTCCCGTCGCCTGATTTATCGAACGAGTAATCTCCTCTACCCAGCAATGCTCAGGCTTGGCGGCGATGGACAGCATTCTGTCCATAAATCGCAGGTACTCAAGCCGCTCGCAGGCATAGTCTTTTGGTTGCCCCCATGTCCCTAAGATGGCCTGTGGAAACCATTCAACAAAGTTGGCGTCAAACCAGTTCCAACCAGTGACAGTGTGAATCCCTCCGAACTGACTGAGCCTGGTCTCCAGATACTTCCTGAGGGTGTATTCGCCGCTATGCAACAGCTTGAGATCGTGATCGAGGATGGCTCTTTCCCAACGGAGCACTTCAGGCAGGGAGATCACACGCTGTTCTTCAGCTTGAAAGTCCAGCTGCAGTTGCTTCAACATTTGCGTTGAAGGTGCTAACGTCTGTGCCAGGAGTCGATGGGTTGCATGGCATGCCTTCTGGACAATGGCCGTTCTGGCCAGGCAACTGATGAAAAAGGGATCGTGGTCGTAAACCCGTACGACATCAAGGATGGAACTGATATCCGTTGCAGCCGCCTCTGGCTTGTTCATCTCGAGATTCGAGGCAGCACTCCAACTGAGCAGAATGCCCAGGTTACGAATGCACTGCACGTCGGGGAGGAGGCTCATCGACAGGATTGGGCGATACTTGTGTTCAAAGAGTCCGTCCTGGAATCGCTTCAGATTTCGTACTCGCTGCAGCGCTTCTGGACATGGTGAACCAGTGAGGATTGAAGTCAGTGCCTCCCGGTTGAGTTGAGGAAGCAAGGCATTGGGATGGTCCGCCAGGAAGTCGCGATTGGCCTGTGCGATGTTGGAATTATCATGCAGATAGAAACCCTTACTCCATTCATTCACTCCCAGTGCCATACGCTGCTCATCCAGCGTCAGCAGCCGCATGATGGCTCGCAGTTCCATCGCGGCGTTATCTTCGGGCTTCAGCTGGGGCAGCCTGGCGAAGCGGTCTTCCCATGACCAGCCGGGTTCCCGGGCATCCAACTCTGCAAGATACGCAGCAAGCTGGTGCTCGTAGTAGAGGTGGCTGATGGTGGAGTAAGCGAAATAGGCCCCGACCAGCAGGACGAGGGCGAGGAGGAATTTCCAGCGGGTTTTCCAGTGACGCAACTTCACAGTAAACCTTATGTCAGCTGATGATGGAGTTCACGCTAAGGCGTGAACTCCATCCATGTACTTCCTACTTCTTGATCGACGCGACAACCTGCTTGGCGGCGTCGGTAAAGCTGGCGGTAGCGATGATGTTCTTGCCACTCTCAGCCAGCATCTTCTTGCCTTGTTCGACGTTGGTCCCTTCGAGACGCACGACGAGGGGCACCTTGAAGCCGACTTCGTCGTAGGCAGCGAGGATGGCTGCGGCAATGATGTCGCACTTCATGATGCCACCGAAGATGTTGACCAGCACTGCTTTTACATTGGGGTCGGAGAGCAGGATGCGGAAGGCTTCGGTGACCTGTTCCTTGTTGGCGCCACCTCCCACGTCCAGGAAGTTGGCCGGTTCACCGCCGTGGAGCTTGATGATGTCCATGGTGGACATGGCCAGCCCGGCACCATTGACCAGACAGCCGATGTTACCATTCATTTTCACAAAGCTAAGCCCTGCCTTGCCGGCACGGTATTCAAACGGATCTTCTTCACCGATATCGCGGTACGCTTCGATGTTGGGATGACGGAACAGGGCATTGTCGTCGAAGGTCATCTTGGCATCGAGCACCTGGACTTGGCCACCCTTGGTGACGATCAGGGGATTGATCTCGGCGAGGCTGGCATCCTTCTCCAGGAAGACCTTCACGAGGGCTGTCATCGCCTTCTCGGCCTGTTCAACTTGTTCGCCGGTGAAGCCCAGGGCAAAGGCGATGCGGCGACTTTGGAAAGGGAGCAAGCCACGATCGGGATCGATGGTGGTCTTGAAGATTAACTCCGGATGTTTCTCGGCTACTTCTTCAATGTCGACGCCACCCGCAGCGGAAGCCATCAGGATGGGCAAACCGATGCTACGTTCGAGCACTACGGCAACATAGAGTTCCCGGGCAATGTCAGCCGCTTCCTGAACGAGGATAGTGCTGACCTTCTGCCCCTCAGCATTGGTCTGCTTAGTCACCAGGGGATACTTGAGCATGACATGGGCAACATCGTTGGCTTCGGTCTGGCTCTTGACGAGCTTGACGCCACCGAAGTCCTTGCCACTGCCGGTGAACTTCCCTTTGCCGCGACCGCCGGCATGTACCTGGCACTTAAGCACCGCCAGGCCACCACTAGCCGGGGCAAGCTGGGTGTAGGCCTTGGCGACTTCATCAGGAGTCCGGGCAACGATACCTTTGGGGACGATCGCGCCTTCGGCTGCCAGCAGTTCCTTGGCCTGGTATTCGTGGATCTTCATCTGTTCAACGTCCTGAGTGCTGAGTGTATCAGTCCTGAGTCCTGAGTGCTGAGTCATGGACAGTGACTTCTGCTTTATGATACTCAGGAGGCTGTCCTCAGCACTCAGGTCTTTTGATTTTCCATCGTGTTTTGTGAGCCACGCAGGTGATCGAGTGCTGCTTGACGTTTTCCCGCTTTACGTCAGCGTTTCCTAAGCTATGATTCAAATGAAGGAGCCTACTGCCCTGCTCCCCAACGAGGTTTATATGCCGCAGTGGATGTTCAATTCATTTAATCCAGGCCGCTTCCATCAAGTGTTTGGGAAATCTACCGATGCAGAGGAACAGGCTCTTCAAAAGGTAGTCGAATTTGAAATGGGAAGTGGGCCGGAGGACGATCTTGCCAAGCTGGCTGTGAAACTGGCGAAGCAGGGTATTTCGTACCACAATGTCAGCCCGCGCGATGCTGAAGCGATTGACCAGGTGGTGACCATTGCAATCGGCCCGGAAGGACTGTGGACCGAACTGGAAATGGAACAGGAATCGGGTCAGGGCCAGGGACTCACGTCGCGTGCTGTAGATGAGTTGCTCAAGCGGGCTGCTGCCAACAAGGTCCAGGTTGATCTGTTGCCTGCCCTCAAGAAAGGGCGACGATACGGCTCTGTTGAACTGGGTGCCAACTGCAACTATGTGATTTTCGATCGCAACGAAGTGGCCAAGCTGGCCCAGGAAGTGCGAACACTGACAGAGCTACCTGCCCCCTGGAGCAATCCTGCCATTCAGAACGAAGTGACCGATGGCCTGCTCATGGTCTTTGAATATGTCACCCGCAAGCGAAAAGCGATTGCAGGGGTGTTGAATTAGGCTCTCTTTCCATACTGTGAATTTCAGCAAGCCAGGTCTTCGCCTGGCTGCTTTCTTTGAATGAGGACATTATGTACCGATTCAGCATGGCACTGGCACTCGTATTCCTGGCTTCTTTCACTGTCGCCCAGGACAAGGTGGATGGCAAACTGCTTGTTGGCAAGTGGGAACCTGAAACCGCACCCAATGGCGCCAAGATTGTGATGGAGTTCACCAAGGACAACAAGCTGATGGTCAATGCCGAGTTCGGCGGGCAGAAGATCAGCATGGATGGCAGCTACAAGCTCGATGGCGACAAGCTGGAAGTGAAGATCAAGGAGCCAGGCGGCCAGGAGAAATCGACTACGCTGAAGGTCACCAAGCTGACAGCAGACGAAATGGTGACCAAGGAAGGGGAACAGAAGGAAGAGAAGCTGAAGCGGGTGAAGTAAATTGAAATGGTCTTCGTGATGGCATGGTCTCCTGACTATGCCATTTTTTTTGGTCATTGAAGGGGAGACCTGCGGTCGGCGAGTGGCACGGTCAGGAACGCGGCAAGGCCTGAACACATGGAGCCGATTCCTTACGATATCGGCTCAGTATCAGGGTTACCACAGTTGCCAGAATGATGGCAACCCAAAAGACTCCATGAGCAATACGATGATCTTCCAGCGTCGTCAGCTTTGGATCTCTACCCCAGATCAGATCGAAGCCTTCGACACCAAGAAAGAAACTCGAATTCTTTTGGTATTCCTTCAGTAAATGCTCACGAATTCTGGCGTACTCCTGGTCTACCTCATGTGGAGACCGACCAGACTCATTAACAGTGATATCAAAACAGTAAAAATCCCTCTTGTGCTCCATTGTTGCTTTGAAGCAAGCCACGATAAGCAAGAAAACCAATACCCAAATCGGAATGACTCGACTGAAAGCATGCTGCATGATTGACATATCGTAGTATGGCAGCAATTGAACTGCCATGCAAATGAGATGCTCATCCTGTCATGTCGTCATGTACCCAGGGCAGTTTTGATCAAGTTGCCTGGGCAGGGATGGGCTGATTCTCCAGGTGGTACCACCAGTTGTCGCCTTGCTTGGTAACGCAGATATTGGCAAGCCTGGCTGCTGATCGGATCAATCGATCGGAGTAGCCAGCGTCTTTCAGACTTTGTTTGACCTGACAGGCCCGCTGTGGTTCGTGGATCATCGCCCGCAGGGTTTGTACGAGTTGATCCAGCTTCACTCTGCCGGAAGGTTTGACGCTGTTGGCGCTCACGATCCGCTGGTCTTCCTGCAGTTGCTTCCAGGTGACCTTGCCCTCGTCGCTGATATCGAGCAGGAACTGAGTGCCGGTGGGACCGAACTGGTTCTTGATGATGGTAAGCAGGCGGCATCGGATTGCATGAGGATGCCAACTGAGCTGCAAGGCAAAGCGGTTGAAGGGATTCGTAAGGGCAAAGAGTGGATGCGTCTTCTTCGGGTGATGCAGGAACAGGATCGCCAGGCGGTGATGGCTGGCGATGCGTTCCAGGTTCCTGAGGAAGTTCATCTGGATGAAGGAGTCCATCGTCAGGAATGCGGGACAGAGATGATCAAGATGATCAATAATCACCAGGCGGGTACCACAGCCGGCGATGTCATAGAGGAGATGGCCGAAGTCTTCCGGGGCCTGGTTGCCGTACTGTTGCACCAACGCGTCATCAACGAGATGGAGCTGCTGCTGGGCAGTCGCCGCACCAGCCTGGCGGAGGTAATGAGCATGAAGCCGGGCGGAATCGGGATGCGTCAGCCATAGGACATACTGATCGTTACCCTCGGGATCGAGCACAGCCATCTTCTGATGGACAGCGGCGGCAAGGCTGGCGGCAAAGAGAGATTTACCCACACCGGAAGCCCCCTGCAGAAAGGCCAGCCCGCCTTCGGGCAGAAGCCCCGGCAGGAGCCAGGCATTGACAGATGCGGGAATGGTTGCGAGATGCTGCTCGTTGAACATGCCTTTTCTCCATAACGGATGTACATCATGACTTGTACATATCATTCATAGCAGACAGTTATGGAGTGCAATAGTGTACAGACACCATTTTCCAGGATTTTAACCGTACCGCAGGGCTTCGATCCGAATGAGCCTGAAAGCAATCCAGACGGGATAGATGACGCAGTCCCATGTGCCCTTGCCAGGAATCGGATACCACCCGAGCTGGGAGACGACAGAATGCCTGCAATCGCCTGCCTTTGGGTAAGCTGGGCGATCTTCGTAAGCTCTGCAGAGACTGTTTCCATTGACAACTTCCACTGCAGCGACTATCTGCCTGTTTTCGCTCACGTCGCGAGAGGCCCATGCATTGGGGGTTCTGGGGGATCGTGTCTTCGGTCGCATCGCCATACTGCTGGCTGATGGCGATCGCGTTTCTCCTGCCGATGACGGCACAGGCCTCGGAAGTCCCAGACTGGCTGCCTCAGTATCAGCTAGACCTGAAACTCGATATCAACCAGCGTCGCCTCTGGGGTGTGGAAAAGGTCACCTTCTACAATCGCCATGATCGGCCTGCGAGCGAACTCGTCTTCAATGCTTATTCCCGGTACAAGATTCCCGAAGAAGAGAGCGTCAAGCTCGCCAAGACACTGGAACTCCTGCGATCCAATCCCAGTGACGGCATCGACTGGGTGGGTGAACGGCTGAACGTGCAGTCGGTGAGCACGGTGGACAGCCGGGGCGTTCTGCGACCTATCCCGTTCGTCTGGCGAAAAGATCTGCACACCGCGTTTGAAGTTGCGCTCGCCACTCCTCTCAAGAAAGGGGAGAGCATCACGGTTGAGATTCACTTCACGCTCGACTTTCCTGAAAAGGAAGGGCGATGGGGGCACCGGGATGGGATCACCTTCTTAACGCATGCCCTGCCCGCCCTGGCCTACTACGACGACAAGGGCTGGCAGCCTACGCCCTTTGTCGCCTGGCATCAGCCGTTCTTTCAGGAAGCAGGCATCTACAACGTGAAGCTCACGCTGCCTGTCGATCAGAAGGTAGCCTGCACGGGAACCATCCTGAACGAAAGCCCGCTGGGTGATGGCACCAAGCTGGTGTCTATTGCCAGTTGCTGTGCTCGAGAGTTTTCGATGTGCTGCTCGAATCGGTACCAGGAATGGACGCGACAGGTGGAAGGGACTCGAGTACGCGTGCTCGCCCTGCCAGAGCACTCTGCCATGGCGGAGCGGAGCCTGGATGTCGCCTGCCAGGCTATCCCGCTGTACAACCGCTGGTTTGGCCCCTACCCTTTTGGCGACTTCTGCATCGCGGAAAGTCACTTTGCCTGGAATGGCAACGAATGCTCCGGGCTGGTGATGATCGATAGCCGGGTAATGAAACTTTCGCCGGTGCTGGAACGATACATCGATCACCTCGTCAGCCACGAGACACTGCACCAGTGGTGGTACAACATCGTCGGCACCAACGGGTACAGGGAAACCTTCATGGATGAAGGGGTGGCCTGCTACTACACCGCCAAGGTGATGCAGAAGCGGTTTGGTCGCAATTCGAAGCTGCTGCAGTATCCCTTCGGGCAGAATGTACTGCCGAACGTCAAGCACGAAGACTACCGCTACTACGGCATGTATGGCACCCTGGCCCGCAAGGAAGAAACGGTCAGCGTGCAGGAGATGGAGAAGTTCGGGAATGTCGTCACGCTCTTCAGCATGACCTATGACCGCGGTGCCAAGATCTTCAACATGATTGAAGAACGCATTGGTGAAGAGGCCCTCTTCGACTTCATGCGGTTGCTGTATGCCAAGTATCAGTTCCGCATTCTCTTCATTGCTGACTTCCAGCGTGAACTGGAAACCTACACTGGCCGCAGCTGGAAGGACTTCTTCGACCGCTGGTTTTACCAGATCGGTGGCAGCGACTGGAAAATGAACACAGTGAGCATCGAGCGTACTGAGAAGGGCACGGTGCGGGCAACCATCTCAATTAAACAACTGGCAGAGTTCACGGAGCCGACGTACCTGGGCTTCAAGTTCAAGGGGGATACCGGCTACAGCCTGCGGATACCTGTGCGTCCGGGAGAAGCAATCCCGGGGCAACTGCCTGGTTCGCTAACTCATCGAAGGGCTGCGCCGCAGAATAGCCCCCTCACCCCTACCCCACTTCCCGGTGGGGAGAGGGGAACCGTGATAGCGTCGAATCAGGGACCAGCGACATTGCAACAGGGGGCAGCGGGCGCCACGGCTTCAGCAGCTTCCCCTATTCAGCAAACCTCTTTTGCCACCTGGAATTCCACCTCGTCGATGGAACTGGAGCAACTGGCGAAGATGACTGGTGCTGTGCCACAGGAATACATCACCGATGCGGATGGCAAGGGAATGACCATTGTCATCGAACTGCCGAGCGAACCGACGCAGATCAGCATTGATCCGGACCAGGTGCAGCTCGACAAGAATCCTGCCAACAATCACTGGAAGTTTGAACCGGATGTTCGATTCACACCGTTGCTCACACCGCTGGATACCACCGACATCACCACGTCGTACGACAAGTGGAACATGATGGCGGGTCCCTGGCTGGGCATCAATCGACCCCAGTTTGGACAGCGGGCCTATGCAGGTGTTCGTGCTGATTTATATCGCCTGCAGACATTCCAGGGTGGCGGCTACACTGCCTGGGATGCTTACGATCGCGACTTGAAGGTCGGGGCCGACGCGGTGCTGCTGCATTGGCCGTGGACCAATACCGAGTTCGGCGCACAGTATGATCACAGCCTGTCGCAGGACTGGGCTAATCTGCAGCGTGACCGGGCCCGCATTT
The DNA here is from genome assembly GCA_046350055.1 of Gemmatales bacterium. GTDB lineage: Bacteria > Planctomycetota > Planctomycetia > Gemmatales > HRBIN36 > JAEUIE01. The sequence continues at coordinate 5,336,033 of JAXMBC010000001.1, forward strand.
ATGGCCGCTACATCATTCATGAAACGCCCAGCCTGTACCTCAATCCGGTGGAATATCTGGAAGGATACGCCCGCATGGAGAATGTGGCGGCGGGCAGCGGGGAAGGCCGGTACGTTCCGCCTGGCGTGGAGAGTTACAACAGCCAGGCTGGCATCGGCGTTCGCTGGTATCGCAACTATCTGACCCCCTACTGGGATCCGGAAGGTGGCTACCGCCTGGATGTGAATCTGGAACATGGTCTGCCCATCGTAGGCACCTACGACTGGTACGAACGCATGCAGGCTGAGTTTGTCTATGTGAAATCGATGGGCGATGGCATGGGCTACCTATCGAGCAGCAAATGGGCTTTCCGACTCTGGGGTGCGAAAGGCTGGCCCGACAACGGCTACCATTTCCAGCTGGGTGGTCCGGATAAGCTCCGCGGCCTGGCCCGGAATGATCGCGAAGGCGATACAGCCTGGGTGGCCAGCATGGAATGGCGACTGCCTCTCTGGAAAAGTGCAGATGTGGACTTCCTCTATCGTGTGGGAGAGCTCCAGAATCTCTACCTGACTGTGTTCTACGATGCAGGCGAGATCTATCTGAATGGACAAACCAATGGCGGCGTAGCCCATTCAGTGGGTGCCGGGCTGCGGCTGGACCTTTCCTGGCTGGGTTTCATCGAACGTACCACGGTACGAGTGGATATCGCCAAGGCGGTGAACCAGAACGAACCGACACAGTTCTGGTTCGGGCTGCAGCATGCGTTCTAGTTTTGATGATCCCGAAGGGATCGCAGCAGTGACCCTTCCAAGGTCAGTCTAATACCACAACCGCAGGCCGATCATTGGTCCGTGTAATTCCGTGCCGCCGATCTGCAGATAGTCGTAGCCTGCATATATTTCAGCGTGCTTCCAGTTGAACCCCATTCTCGAAGTGCAACGGATGACACCGGTGTTGCCCAGGGTACCCGCTTCGAATTGCATGCCCAGAGTCAGCGGTTCATGTGGAAACCATTCGAAACCATAGACGAAGTTGAAGCCATAATCGGTCTGGGTGTGATCGTGCATCCAGCGGAACCCCAGCCCGGTACGCCATTGCCAGTGTTGCGACTGGGCGAAGCGGAAGAGCACGTTAACATCGCCGATGGTGAGCTGATCGGGAGGCAAGTTGTCCCGCTTTTCTTCGTAGAAGTTGACTGATCCGCCGATGCCGAGGCGAAGCATGGTATCAGCAAGGAATTGAATGCCGACGCGGTTGAGACCCATAAAGTCATTGCCGTTCTCCACGGAGACACGGTAGCTCATGAGCCTGTTCCAGGTATCGGGTGTCTCGCCCTCCCACTTACGGTCATGCTCCCGCTGCATGACTCCGTTCCATTTCTCGGCGTAGGGATAGCTCAGAAATGCGCCTTTGTCCGTGAAATCATCACCCAGGAAGTAGTGGGGCCAGGAATAGGGAATGGCAAAGACATGAAAGAACAGATTAGCCTCGTCACCGCTCATGGAGAACGAGTCATCATTCGAACACTTCTCTTTTTTCTCTGTTGATTCAGACTTGGGGCTCCGGACGTCCTGTCTCGCTTGCGACAGTAAGCCATCCTGTCCCTGGACAGGTGAGATTACGGCGAACAATAATAATGCCAGCACCCGTTTCATGGACGCTGGCTATAGCTTTCACACTATTTCGTGTCAATTCAGCTTGTTCACTTACTCGTTCTCGACCAATTGCTCGCAGACTTCCCGACGTGATGCACGTCGGCGATAGATAACATAACTCAGGCCCAGCAGCGCACCGCCCACCAGTGCTACCGATGCAGGCTCAGGCACCGCAACTGCTGTCAGGTTCAGGTTATCCATGAACAACCTGACCTGCACATTGGAGCCATTGAAAGCGGAGATATCAAGCGTCGTGATTGGACTGGGAAAGGTGATCGAGGGACTTCCTACCTGGAAATTGTTGGGCAACTGAGTGACGGTCGTAAAGTCCTGCTGGCCTGTACCCCAGTTGAGGTTAATGCGACCGTTGGCCTGGTTGGCAAGCGAACTCGTCGCTGCGCCAAACGAAAGGAACGACACGGGTCTGCTGAAAGTCAGTGTCAAACTGTCGGCGGCACCAGTGTCGATCAAACTCAGTCCTGAAAGCGGGGCAGTAAGAAACGAAGAAATGTTGAAGCCGTTGCTGGTCGTGCTGCTGGTGAAAGAGGTCGTGAAATCCACACCACCGACGTTGGGGACGCGGGTTAGTATGGGGAGCGTCTCATTGTTTGTAAAAACGGGTGCTTCAAAGGTGTAGGAGTAGCTTTGGGCAGTGCAGACGTTCATCCACAGCATGAAACAGCAACACGACACTATCAGTCGCAGGGGAAACATTCTGTAATCTCCAGGGCATCGAAGTAAATTAATCAACTCATTTTGCATTTCAACAGGGCCATGCCACTTATTCGTAAACTTCACAGAGCTTTAGCCCGCAGCTTTCTCCCACCTTGTTTCTGCTACGCCATGCTCCAGTTGGAGTAAGCTCATCAGTTTCTCGACCAGATCGTGACAATCTTCACGGGCCATGAACTGAGCTATGATCTGGACGCGACCCTGCCTGGAATCCTGTTGTTCGATGGATTGCAAGAGTAACTTGTCGTGGGTCTGAAAGTACTCCACGATCAGCTTGCGGACCTCGGCACTTTGCTTCGTGGTGCAACCAACGAGGAACTGGTAGCGTGAATCCATCTTTTTCGCTTTGAGTGTCAGACGGTCCACCCAGTTGCTGACGGGATGGAGTACAACATTGAGAAACAGGACACAGGCCGTGCTGATGACGGCAAAGGCGAGATAGCCACAGCCGGCCAGGGTGCCGATGGCACCGGTACACCAGATGGTGGCAGCAGTGGTGAGTCCTTTGACATTCATGCCATCGCGCAGGATGACGCCGCCACCCAGGAAGCCGATGCCTGTGACAATCTGCCCAGCGACCCGGGTCGGGCTGCTTTCCTGCTCAAACAGAATGGCCAGGCTGGCGAAGAGACTGGCACCCAGGGAGATGAGTGCGTTGGTCCGCAAGCCAGCCGGGTGTTGCCGCCATTGCCGTTCCAGGCCGATGACGAGCCCGCAGAGAAAGGCGACGGCAACATGGGAGAGAAAGGTCGAGGCATTCATCGGTTAACTGTTCTGTTCGAGTTGTGCCTGCCGGCGGAGTTGGCCGCACGCAGCATTGATCTCACTGCCTTTGCGCTTGCGAACATGGACAAAGAGACCGTTTTCCTGCAGGATTTCGACAAAACGATTGAGACGTTCATCGGTAGGTCGACGGTAGGGCAGCCCTTCCACTTCGTTGAATGGAATCAGATTGATGTGGGCCCCCCTGCCCTTAAGCAGCGTGGCTAACTGGTCTGCTTCCAGCGGACGATCGTTGATATCGCGGAGTACGACATACTCAAAAGTCACCTGCCTGCCGGTGCGTTTGAAGTAATCGTCGGCAGCATCCAGGATGGGCTGCAACCCGGTTTTATCATTGGTGGGTACGATCCTGGTACGCAAGGCTTCGGTGGGTGCATGTAGAGAAACAGCCAGGCTGTATTGCTTGCCGGTTTCCGCGAGGCGGCGGATCTTGACCGGGATGCCCACGGTGGAGATGGTGACATGACGAGCACCGATGCCCAGACCATCTTTGGCGGTGGCGTCTTCCAGGGCGGCCAGCAGATTATCGAGGTTGGCGAGTGGTTCCCCCATGCCCATGACGACGATGTGGCTGAGACGCTCTTCCGCAGGCAGAAGATTTCGCAGTAGCACCAGTTGTTCGAGGATTTCGCCGGGGGCCAGGTTGCGGGTAACGCCGTTCAGCCCCGAGGCACAAAAGACACAGCCCATCCCACAGCCCACCTGGGTGCTGATACAGGCAGTGCGGCGGGCGTGATCGGGGATCATCACGCATTCGATGTCTTCACCGTCCCACATCTTGAGGAGCAGCTTGCGAGTGCCATCAGCAGCCACCAGCGACTTGGCGACCGTCGCGGCGAGTGGGGTGAAGTGCTCGGCAAGCTGGGTTCGCAGGGACTTGGGCAGGTCGGACATCTCGTCAAAGCTAGTTGCTCGTTTGAAGAGGACCCAGCGGCGGATGGCTTTGGCATACCAGGGCTGGAAGCCACGCTCTTTCAGCCAGGCAGCGAGTTCCGTGCTGGAGAGCTGGAGGAGCGGCTGGAGGGCCGGGGCGGCTTCAATCTGGTCGAGCGGAGTTTTCATGGGAGATATTGTAACGAAGTGAGGGCACTTTGATGGTGGGTGATCGTAGGATAGAGGCATGAAAGCCCCACGCATCGTCGTTGCCATGTCGGGAGGTGTCGACAGTTCCGTCGCAGCCCTGCTTCTGAAGGAACAGGGTTACGATGTGGTCGGCGTCTTTCTGCGCACCGGTGTTTCCGAAACCCAGCGAGAAGATCAGCGGCATCGGGGGTGCTGTTCCGCCCTCGATGCCCGGGATGCCCGCGGCGTGGCTGATCTGCTTGGCATTCCCTGTTATGCTCTCGACTTCGCCGACGACTTCCGCCAGGTGATGCATTACTTTGCAGATGAGTATGTTCATGGCCGCACACCCAACCCCTGTGTGAAATGCAACAGCGAGATCAAGTTCGGCAAACTGTGGGAACTGGCCCAGTCGCTCGAAGCAGACGGCCTGGCGACGGGGCACTATGCCCGGGTTGGTGCGTTGCACGGCACACCGACACTGCAACGGGCGGTGGATGAACAGAAGGATCAGACGTACGTCCTCTTCGGCATTGATCCGAAGATGCTACCGAAATTACACTTCCCCATCGGACACTTGACCAAGGCCCAGGTGCGGGAGAAAGCACGGCAGGCACGACTGCTGGTTGCGGACAAGGCAGAAAGCCAGGACATCTGTTTCGTACCGGATGGCAACGCCGCTGGATTCGTGGAACGCCAGCGGCCTGATGCCTTTGTCCCAGGGCCGATGGTGGATGTGGCAGGCAACGTTCTCGGCACACATAGCGGCATTGGGCAGTTTACCGTGGGACAGCGGAAGGGCCTGGGACTGGACCGCTCGACCCTGCGTGGTCAGCGGCGATTTGTGCTCGAGCTGGTGCCAGAAGAAGCCAAGGTGGTGGTAGGGACAGAAAGCGATGGGCAGGTCAATGCCATCGAGGCGGATGGCTGCAACTGGTTTGTACCGGTTGCAGGCGAGGTAGCGTGCCTGGTGAAGTGGAGCCACCGGGGCGATAGAGTGCCTGGCAAGCTGAGTGTATCGAGTGGTGGCACAGCCCAGGTGCAACTGGACGTGAGCCAGTTTGGCATTGCGCCGGGTCAGGCTGTCGTGTTCTACGAGGGGGACATGGTGCTGGGCGGGGGCTGGATTCGAGGACATCAACCAGTAGCCCAGCCGTAAAACAAAATGTCCCCGGTAGATCACCGGGGACATGATTCATGAGCAACTATCTCTTGAACTTGAATCTGGCTTCCTTGACCAATTGCTTCTTGCGGCGAACACGCCAAGTACTGTAGCCAATACCAGCGAGGGCCATGCCGCAGAGTGCGATAGTTGCAGGTTCTGGCACTGCGATTGGGATCGTACCTGTCAGGAAGAAGGAACCCATATCAAAGTATTGGGTTTGTGACGCAGTAGGGTTGTCCAGCGATCCAAGGGTTTTTCCACCAGCACTGGAAACCTGGATGACGTAAGTCCCAGCAAGCAGATTCTGGCTGATCGTCTCGCCCAGGTTAGCGGTAGCTGCGGTGAATAGAACGTTACCAAGCGAATCGAGGAGAAAGAGACTTCCGTCGAGAGTTGCACCGGGATCAGCAACACCTGGTGTAATAAATTGACTACCTGCTACCAGGTTGATAGAGACCAGACCACCAGTGGTGCTGAATGTGAAAAAGTCGCTGGTGTAGTTAGCAGCTCCAATCGGGTTAGGATTCGTGCCATTGGTTGGCACAATAACACCTTTCGCCAAGTTGAAGTTGATAGCGTTTCCATTCATTGGAAGTGCGGTGGCTGTAGCGAAAGTATTTCCAATGCCATCGTCAAACAGGGCACCCATGCCAGACTGAGCCTGAATAACGGCTGCATCGTTTTGTGTTCCACCGGAGGGGCGTGCCGTACCATTCCGCCATGTGCCTCGCTGAGCGTAATAGGAATTGCCCATAATGGGTGCGACTGTTCCATTGCCGCCGGGTGTGCCATTAGTCAGCCAGTTACCACCACTGTACTCGGTTAGTAAAGTCGCGCCATTATAATCAGACTGGTGTTGTAGACTTAAGCCGTGTCCATCTTCGTGGATAGTGGCTTGTGCAACAAACTGAAGATTGGTTGGCGCCAGAGCGGAAAAGACCCAATTGGTTTTAAGTCCAGATCCTGCTCCACCGTTTGAACTGGTACCGTAGGAATTCTGTGTAGTGCCCAGAAAGGAAACTCCACCACCGCCAGACCAGCTCCCATTGCCACCAATCACTGTGTGGTGCAGTCTTGCAGTCTGGTCGTAAAAGGCTTGTCGTTGCGCAAAAGTACTGCCAGCCGGGGCAGGATCCACTGTGGTAACGTTCACATTATAAGGAGCGTAGGCCTCAGCAGTCCAAGCCCAGATCTTCTGAATATTGGCCAGTTCAGTGGCACTGAAACTGGAAGCATTGCCATCACTATCGTAGGCAGGTGTATTTCCAGGAGTAGATCCACCAGGACCACCCCATTGGCCGGTGAAGTTAAACCCGCCAAAATTCATGTACAGTGTATAGGCTGCGCCTGGACGACTACTGTAGCTGGGCACGGCAAGCTGTGCCGCTACTGGTGTATTTGTGGCTACGAGTACACAAAGAAGGGCTAAGCTTCGGAAGATGGTACGCATGGATTGGGCCGAATCTAAAGTTGGCACGTCCATGCACTTGGGCAATCAACTTCCAGTTGACTTGAGATAACGTAGTTTCGCCCCGGCCTCAACACAAGTGAATTCTGGGAGAATTCTCTCAATTATTGAACCATGGATATTAATGAGGATCTACAAGCAAGAAATGAGTACACCCGACAGGATTCGAACCTGTAACCTTCGGTTCCGTAGACCGATGCTCTATCCAGTTGAGCTACGGGTGCGTGAGGTTGCTAGGATATTTGCAGAAGATAGTATCGTCAACGGTAGATGGATACATCAGCCTGAGTGCAGGTTCACGGCAGGAACACCCCATGCGATGTGCAGCATTTGAAACCCACGGCGGCCTGGAAGTGCTGAAGGTGATGGACCTTCCTACGCCAAAGCCTGCAGATGACGAAGTCCTGGTGCAGGTTAAGGCCTGTGCGCTGAACCACCTTGATCTCTGGGTCAGGCGAGGGTTGGGGGTCTCGATCCCCATGCCTCATATTGGTGGATGCGAGGTGACCGGGGGCATCGCTGCGTTGGGGCCGCTGGCACAAAGTAGCGGACTGACGGTCGGGCAGCGGGTGATGATCGCGCCAGGGCTGTTGCCCCCCAGGAACAGCACCTGGACAGCCCGGGGGATGGACCATGTCGATCCCCATTACATGAAGCATGGTTTTCAGACGCAGGGCGGCCTTGCCGAATACAGCGTAGCCCGGGCCTGCGACATCCTGCCCATCAGCGAGACATGGAGCTTTGCGGAGTGGGCTGCGGTGCCTCTGACCATGCTGACTGCCTGGAACATGCTGCACACGCTGGCCCGGTTGCAGCCGGGGGAGACTGTACTCATCATGGGAGCTGCAAGTGGTGTCGGCGTAGCGGCAGTGCAGATCGCCAAGCTGGCCCAGGCACGCATCATTGCGGTGGCTGGCAGTGCTGACAAGCTGGCAAAGGTAAAGGAACTGGGAGCCCATCACCTCATCAACTACAAGGAACAGGATGTTGGTAAGGAGGTGAAGAAGATCACGGGGGGTGCGGGGGTGGATGTCTGCTTTGAACACGTCGGTGCGGCTCTCTGGCAGCATGCGATGCGGGCACTGGCCATTGGTGGCCGACTGGTGACCTGCGGCGCGACCACCGGGCCCAAGGTGGAGATTGATCTGCGGTTCTTCTTCAGCAGGCAGATCTCCATCCTGGGTGCGCACATGGGCAGCCGGGCTGATCTGCTGCGTGTCTTGCAACTGGTGGAAGAGAAGCACCTGGTGCCTGTCATTGACAGCACCTTCCCGTTGGAGAAGACCCGCGAAGCCCAGGAACGCCTCGAGACGATGAGCGTCGTGGGTAAGGTGGTGGTAACGGTGTAGGTTGATCACTCCCTCGTAATCGTCTCGTCCAGATTCAGCAACACCCTCGCCACCAGAGTGTAGCTTGCCCATTGGGTGGGAGTGATGTTCATCGGCAGCTCCGCTGGCAGTTCCTTCTTGCCAAACAGCACCTCAGCGGGAATCGCGTAGCCATCGGCGAAGCGTTGTCGTTGTTTGTCCAGCAGCCTGGTGAGCGTCGCGAGTTCATCAGCAGTCGGTACCCGGCTGGTACAGAGGCGGAAACCATACGCCAGGCGGCTGGCGTCGTCGGGGCCGCCTTCCTTCAGTATCCGCAGGCCCAGGGCACGGGCCGCTTCGAGGAAGACGACTTCGTTCAGCGTCGTCAGGGCCTGCAACGGCGTATTGGAACGGGTGCGTTTCACACACGCTGCATCGCCATTGGGAGCATCGAAGTTGCTGAGCATCGGATATGGAGTCGAGCGGCGGCGGAAGGTGTAGAGCGCCCGGCGGTAGCGGTCAGGGCCGGTCGCTTCGGTCCAGGTGAAGGGACCATAGCTGGCCGGGGGCTGGAAGAGGAATCCAGGAGCGGGGGAGAAGATGGACGGCCCGCCGACCTGGGGGTTGAGCAAGCCACTCACAGAGAGGGCAATATCACGAACGATTTCGCCATCCACCCGCAAACGCGGGGCACGGGCCAGCAAGCGGTTGTAGGGATCCACTTCCTGCAAGCTCCTCCCATTCGCAAGGGGGAGAGTCAGACTGGAACTCTGTCGATAGGTGGCAGAAGTCACAATGAGTCGATGGAGTTCCTTCATGCTCCAGCCCCTGTTCATGAACTCGACTGCGAGCCAGTCGAGCAGTTCGGGATGACTGGGCTTTTCACATTGGACACCGAGGTCTTCCGCGGAGGCGACGAAGCCGGTACCGAAGTAGATCTGCCATACGCGATTGACAAGAACGCGGGCCGTGGTGGGAGCCTGGCGGTCGGTCAGCCACTGGGCCAGGGCGAGCCGGCTCGGTTCAGCCTTGCTCGGGAGCTTATTGAGGCAGGCAGGGACGCCAGGTTCGACGGCACGGTCGGGCTTGAGGAAGTCGCCTCGCTTGAGAAGGCGAGTGGTACGCGGTGCCTCGCGGGCCTGCATGGTCAGCGAGGTGGAACCTGCGGGCCACTGTTGCCAGAGCTTTTCAAGAGCTTCATTCTCCTTCGCGAAGCGTGGAGTGATGCTGCGCCAGTAGTCGAACAGTTGAGCCATCTGCGCAGGTCGGCGGGTTTCCGCCCTGGTGTTCAGGATGTTCTGGATGTGTGGTGGGATCACCCCCTGCTCTGCACCATCCTGGTCCGTGGCACTGAGACGGAAGCGGCCGAGGTTGTTGTTCATATGATCGTCGGAGTTCCAGCCGCCATGCTGCTGGGTGAGGAACACCTCCATCACATCGCCCTCGTTCAACTCCACCATTTTCTCTGGCACGAACAGGGCGATACGTGTCTGATTGCGGCGGCCCGGCCCCTGGTCGATACCCCAGGCGGTATCGTTCTTGCCATCGATGGCGAACGCTACGGGACCTGTGACACGCTTCTTATTGGATCGGTCGTCGAAATTGGGTTCGAGGTCGCGTACCGGATTGCTGTAGTCAGCCAGGGCTTTGGTGAACTTGATCGATTGCTTCTTCCTGTCTTTGCTGGTGACGGTGACCTTGAATTCGCTGAGGGCACAGGTTCCCATGAACGAGCGTCCCGGGCCATGGCAGGGAAGATTCGGATCATTGAGCAGTTCCAGGCGGAAGGCTTTGATTTGCTTGAGGCCTGAAGCGGGACCACGCAGATGAGTATCGAACTTGGTGGGAGCGTAGCCCTGGCAAAGGATGGAGCCATCGCTTTGGGGAATGTAGCGTTGGCCGTTGTCGCCTGCGTTTTCGAGCTTATCGAGGGTCGTCCACTTCACAGCCTGCTTCCTGACCGACTCTTCCCACTGGGCCATTTCTGTCTGCCAGGAGGGGTGTTGCTGCTTGAGGCGTTCTTCAATCATCTGCATCTGCTGCTTCAACTCGCCAATCTTCTGATACTCCGCAGGAGTGTAGACGACCCGCTGGGCTTCGTGATCGTTATTGAGGAAGGCAAACAGGCGGTAGTATTCTTCCTGGGTGATGGGATCGAACTTGTGCGTATGGCATTGGGCACACTGGATGGTGATGCCGAGCATGCTTTTGCCGATGGCGTCCATGCGGTCGAACATGGCATCCATGCGGAACTGTTCCGGATCGACGCCCCCTTCTTCATTGAGCATGGAGTTACGGAGGAAGCCGGTCGCGACGATCTGGTCCTGAGTTGCACCGGGCAGCAGGTCGCCTGCAAGCTGATCGCGCAGGAACTGGTCATAGGGCAAGTCGCGGTTGAGAGCATTTACTACCCAGTCGCGGTAGAAGTGCATCTGACGGGACTTGTCCTTCTCGTAACCATCGGAATCGGCATAGCGGGCAGCATCGAGCCAGTGCCGGCCCCAGCGTTCGCCATAGTGAGGCGATGCGAGCAGGCGTTCGACGACTTTGGTGTAAGCCTGATCGCTCTTGTCATTCAGAAAGGCATCCAACTCCGCCAGCGTTGGTGGCAGGCCGATGAGATCAAGATGGAGCCGGCGGAGGAGCGTGATCTTGTCAGCTTCAGGGGAGTGGGCCAGCTTCTCGTGTTCAAGCCGAGCCAGGATGAAGTAATCGATGGGATTGCGGGGCCAGGTCTTCTCGATGACGACGGGAAGCGGAGCCTGCTTCGGAGGCTGATACGCCCAGTGCCTGATGGCGGGACTGTTTTCGTTAGCAAGATGGTCGGGCCACTTGGCACCGTCGGCGATCCAGCGTTCGAGGAGTGCCACCTCGGCTTTGCTGAGCCTTCCCTTCTTCGGAGGCATCACTTCATTGTCGTCTTCACTCTTGATGCGGCGAAGAAGCTCACTCTCGGCAGGTTTGCCGGGCGTGATCCCAGGCTTCAGCGATTCGCCACCGGCATAGGCCTTGTTACGGATATCGAGCCGCAGACCGGCTTTCTGTTTCTTCGCATCGTGGCATTCGAAGCAGCGCGACTGCAAAAGGGGGTAGACCTGCTTTTCAAAGTCGATTGCTGGAGGCTGCTCGATTGCCTGCCAGGAGGCAGCACCGAGGAGAAGGAGAGTAGAAAGGAGGCAGCAAGCCTGCATGGGGTGTCTCGTGAGCGGGGATACTGGCAGGATGGTATTAGACCATACGTGCGTGATGATGTACAGTAGCTGGCTGGAGCACCAGTATGAAACTTTGCGTCATTCTCTTTTTATCGTTCGTCGTTGCAGGTTACAGCCAACCGCCCATAACTGAGCCTGTTGCATTCAACACGCCGCAGGCGGACGCCCTTCTGCAGAAGCTCACCATCTTCCCGCCGGATAATGCATGGAACACGAAGATCACGACATGGCCAGTGTCGGACAACTCGATGGCACTCGTGCAGTCGATCGGGGCCAACCTCAAGTTACGCTCGAATTACGACATGGCGTTCATCCTGGTTCCGCCGACGCAGAAGCTGGTGCCAGTGAAGATCACCAGTTATCCGGAAGAGTCGGACCCGGGGCCATTCCCTGTGCCGGATGAGTTACCTATCGAAGGCTGGCCGATGAACTATCAGACCCGGCGACAGGGTCGGCTCCTTTCGCTGCTCGATGTGCAAAAGGACATCCTCCATGAGAATGGAGACAGGCACGCCATTATCATCGATCCGACGCGGGGAAGACTCTATGAGTTCTTCAGCATGAAGCGGACAGCCAGCGGATGGGAGGCAGCCCAGGCCTCGATCTTTGATCTGAATTCCAACAAGACACGACCGGTGGGGTGGACGTCAGCCGATGCGGCGGGCCTGCCGATCTTTCCCGCCGTGGTGCGGTATGATGAGTTGCAGCGGGGTGAGATACGCCATGCGCTGCGGTTTACCGCGCCAAAGACTCGCAAGGCCTATGTCGCACCAGCCACACACCACGCCGGGCGAAGTGATGATCCGGACCTGCCTCGGATGGGGGAACGCTTCCGACTGCGACTGGACTTCAACAAGCGAGGCTTTTCGCGGGATGCCCAGACGGTGCTGAAAGCGCTGCAGGAGTATGGCATGATCCTGGCGGACAATGGCATTGCGTGGGGGATGTCGTTCGCCCCGGACCCGCGGATGAAGCCGCTGCACGATGAGCTGCGGCGGGTGGTGGGGAAGGATTTTGAGGCGGTGACGGCACGGTAAAACAGAACAGCCTCAGCAGGGGCTGAGGCTGTCTGAGGCTCAGAAGCTTTAGCGTTTCAGCTTGCAGTCCAATTGGGCGGCACGTCGCAAGTGAAAGCGACGCATGCCATATCCAGCTCCTAGAACGGAGACTCCAATGAGAGCCCAGGTAGTGGGTTCAGGAACAGAAACCGTGAAGGCCCACCCGAAGCTAGCCACTGGTGTTCCACCGAAATTAGTAAGCGCACCGGCAGGATTGCTAGATAGGAAATCACCGAAAGTGGTAGTGAGGAAGAAGTTATCTGTACTACTGCCGATCGTAGGTGGATTGTAAATCCCTTGTCCTAAATTGTTCAGCTGGGCAAGTGTGGCTCCGGTACCTCCGTTATTATTGTCAAACGTGATGCCAACCCACAATGGAGTTCCGGCAGGTGGCACAAAAACGGTACCAGCTGCGATTGTCGCCGAGAACAAGCTCACCTGACTGGCAGTAAAACTGATTGGGGCAAAAGAGAAGCCAGCGATTACAGTACCAGGGACGCCTGCATTGTTGTTATAAAACCGTACACGTGCACGGGCACTGACAGCTGCAGTATTCAGGTTTGCCACACTGAAGGTGAATCCAACAATCGAATTTCCAGGATTGATGGTCGGATCAAAGAAAATATTGTCTGCTGCCAGGCGGGTTATTGTGTTGGCGCCAATAACTCCTCCACCGCCATTGGCGAATGCGAAACCGGAGAAATTGGTGGTATTGCTATAGCCCACGGCTGTCTGGGCATTACTTGTCGAGTTAACGAAAAAGGCAAGTGTTATTACTAGACAGCTTCGAACGGAACACCGACGCAAGCAATTCATGATGACACCGTCTCAGGATGGGGGGAACTGAGGCGTTCATCCATGAACAGGCATCAAACTACCATGCCTCTGCTTTGTAGCAAGCGATAATTTGAAGAATCTGGGAAAAGTTCAACGCAGGAGTCAGAGCTCATTATGCTGACTTCGTCAGCGCCGCCAACTGCTCCTTCTTGTCCTGATCCATCAAGGCACGCACCAGGTCGTTCATGTCACCCATCATCATTTTGTCAAGACTGTGCATAGTGTAATTAATGCGATGGTCCGTGACCCGATTCTGGGGGAAGTTATAGGTGCGGATGCGGTCGTTGCGTTCGCCGGTACCGATCATGCCTTTACGCAGGGCAGCCCGTTCCTTGTTGACCTTTTCCTGCTGGGCTTCATAGATGCGGGTACGGATCATACGCCAGCAGATGTCCTTGTTCTTGTGCTGGCTGCGTTCCTGCCGGCTTTCCGCCACCACGCCAGTGGGGCGGTGAATGAGCCGCACGCCGGACTGGGTCTTGTTGACATGCTGACCGCCGGGGCCACCGCACGAGAACGTCTGCGTCTCGATGTCCTCGGGGCGGATGTCGATCTGCACTTCGGTGGGTTCTGGCAATACCGCCACGGTAGCAGCCGACGTATGGATGCGGCCCTGGGTTTCCGTCTTGGGAACACGCTGCACCCGGTGGCCACCACTTTCATAACGCATGAAGCGATAGACGCCGTCGCCACTCATGTTGAAGCTGATTTCCTTGAAGCCCCCGGCATCGGTGGGGTTGAAGTCGAGAGTCTCGATCTTCCAGCCTTTTACCACGGCAAAACGGCTGTACATGTTGAAGAGATCGCTGGCAAAGAGAGAGGCCTCGTCGCCACCCGTGCCGGCACGCACTTCCACGATGATGCTGTCGAAGTCTTCGCCGGGATCGACGAGGAGCATATCCTCGATCTTCGTCTTGAGTTCATCTCGCTCGGCAGACTTGACCTTGATCTCTTCCTCGATCATGGCCTTCATGTCGGGGTCGGCTTCTTTCGCAGCGTCGGCGGTCAGGGCATCCACTTCAGCGAAGAGGGCCTTGAGCTGGATGTAGGGCTTCACCTGCTTGGCAAGCGAGCCGTGCTCCCGGGCGAGCTTGGCATACCTGGCACCGTCCGCCATGACGGCGGGATCGGCCATCTGGGCTTCCAGTTCGGTAAACTTTTTAAGGGTGACTTCGAGTTTGGGATACATGGACGGCCTGCTCTTTCGATTAAAGAGTCTGCGGGATAGAGGAAAGAAATAACGAAAGAGCAGCCGCTACAGCACAGAACGTGCGGGCCAGGCGAAGGTCATCAAGCTATCAGGATTCATGCTCATGCCTTCATTATAAGGCAGGAGTGGCGGAAGGGAAGTGAGTATCGATTCAACCCGCAAGGCTTAGCATCCACGCAGCCTGAACCGTCTCAAGTCTATGAAAAGCCACTACTTGCAGCCTGATGGAGATTATCGAAATATGATCAATCCCATTTGCATGTAACACGTCGCGACCTACACTTGCGCGCCCATAAAGTAACGATGAATCGCCTATGCCCTTCCAACTCGAGAGTCAGAGTGAGCCTATACCAGGTTACCGGCTGATCGAGAAGCTGGGCGCTGGTGGTTTCGGCGAAGTCTGGAAGTGTGAAGCACCAGGCAAGATACTCAAAGCCATCAAGTTTGTGCTTGGCGATCTCAACGATGTGACCGCAGTCGATGAAAGCATCAAGGCGGAGCAGGAACTGCGGTCCATCGAACGCATCAAGAACATCCGACACCCTTTCATCCTCAGCATTGAACGCTACGAAATCGTCGACGGTCAGCTGATGATCGTGACTGAGCTGGCTGACTGCAATCTGTATGATCGGTTCCGCGAGTATCGGGGGAAAGGCCTCATGGGCATTCCCCGCGACGAGTTGCTTGGCTACATGGAAGAAACAGCCGAAGCCCTCGACATCATGACGACCGAACACGATCTGCTGCATCTGGATATCAAGCCGCAGAATCTGTTCCTGATGTACAACCACATCAAGATCGGGGATTTTGGCCTGGTGAAGGACCTGGAAGGTGTTCAAGCCAAGGTCACTGGTGGTGTCACCCCTGTCTATGCTGCCCCGGAGACTTTTGAAGGCTACGTCAGCCGGTATAGCGATCAGTACAGCCTGGCGATTGTATTCCAGGAACTGCTGACCGGAGTCAGGCCATTTTCGGGGTCCAGTCCCAAGCAGTTGATGCTCCAGCATGTGAGTGCACCACCTCTGCTGGATCCTCTGCCTCCTGCGGATCGCAGCGTCATCGCCAAAGCGCTGGCGAAGAAGCCACCAGACCGCTGGGAAAGCTGCCGTGCCATGGTACATGCTCTCAAGCATTCGCTGCGGCAGAAGATGGATAGCCCCACGGTGCTGCCCGATCTGGCTACCAATACGAATGTGCGAGATCGCAACTCCCGTGGCGACTCGGTGCCTCCGCAGGTAGCGGAAGCCCGACAAGGCAGTGGCAGGCGGGTAGACGATTACTTTGAACTCGGCCCCATAACACATTCCAACACCAGGGTCTTAAGCAGCGGCAACGTGACGCAGCTTCGCAAGCCGCTTTCACGACCTCCGCTGCCCATGGAACCGGATGATTCCACCGGTGTCTTGCGGCCTGTCATTCTGATTGGCATGGGCCAGTTTGGCCGGGCAACCTTACAGTGGGTGCGTCAGGGATTGCAACTGCAATTTGGCCCGACAGGCTTGCCGATTGTCCGCTGCCTGGCCATCGATACTGATCCTTCTGGTCCCAGTGAACACCTTGCCCGGGTAAACGACCAGGAAGACCTTCTGCTGACCCGACTCAACCGCCCGGCACGATACATCCGTTCGCGGGACACGTTGCCTCCGGTAGAAGACTGGCTGAACACGAACATCCTTTACCGTATGCCGCGAACACAACTGACGAGCGGTATCCGATCGCTGGGTCGTCTTGCACTCCTGGAACATTATCGGGCCTTCCGAACACGGCTGGAACGCGACCTGAAAGCGATAACCGATCCTGCCGCCATGGCGGAAGCGGAGAAGACTGCCAAGGAACACTGCCTGTCAACGCGGCCTCGTGTTTATCTCATCGGCCACCTGGGTGGTGGTACGGCCAGCGGCATGCTCATCGACTGTGCCTACATGGTCAGGAAAGCCATGCGGGCCATGCAACTGGAAGAGACGGACATCCATGCCGTCTGTTACGTTCCGGATGAAGAATGCATGCAAGCTGCAGACTTGCCGGAAGCCAATGCGGTAGCGGCACTGCATGAGATTTATCACTATCAGCAGGCCGGCATGCCTTATCGTGCCCTGTATGAAACGAAGGCGGAATGGACGGAAGATAACAAGCCACCGTTTGTGCAAATTCAATTGATTGAGACACCACCGCGTCCCTCAGCCTCGCTGGAAAGCAAGGACAAGGCCATACTCCAGGTGCAAAAGGTCGCAGAGGTTCTGAATCGCATCATCACCACGCCTTTGGGCCGGGTGGCTGATCCTAGCAAGCTGACCGCAGGCACATCGCCGTATCAGGCCCTGGGACTACGTGTCTTAAACTCACCGCGACGAGCACTCATTCGCCGGGCAGCTCACCTGGTGTTCCGGCGAATCATGGAGAAATGGTTGAAACCCGCTACCAGTGCCATTCAGGACACGGTCCGACTGCGTATCGATGGTTTCTTCCATTACGAGAAATACTCCCCGGAAGGCCTGCAGAACTACTTCGAGAAGGCAACGCATCAAGCCATCGGCAAGGCCCCCGACGCCATGATCCAGGCGATCATCGCGCCATTCCAGCATGGCATCCATGAGAAGATGCCCGAACCCGATGCCGTGAAGCGAGCCTTGCGAGATATTATCCTGCAGCTTGGCTCTTCCAATGTGGGCTCCAGTGCCAACAACCTGGTGCTGGCGGATACCAATACCAAGTTGAATCGAGCCCTCATCGATGCCAGTGACAAGATCGTTCGGAATGGAGCGAGTCGGCTGGTATTCACCATTTTCCGCCACCTCGACAAGACCGGTTTACGCATGGGCGCCACCGAGGAAGCGCTGCGTTATACCATCACGAAACTCGACAGCTGGATTGCCATTCACGAGGCGCAGTTCAAGCAGGCCAACCAGGAATATGCCCAGTCGATGGAATATCTGCGTCAGGATCTCGAGGAGTATGAGCGACTGAAGTCACTCCCGAAGAAACGCTGGCCCAGTATGACAACGCCGGGCGAACGCCTGCTCACCATCTTCCGCGCGAGGTTTCGCAGCCTGCTGCACGAGCATATTTCCAAGGTGTATATTGGATTTCGGGGTACCTGCTCTGATCAGCAGCGGGAAGTGCGTTTCTGCCGGAACCGACTCCAGGAACTGCAACAGTCCGTTCAGCCCGGAGAGAAGTTACCCGAACGCCCCGTCACTTCCAATCGCGTGACGGAGTCCGTCATGCTTCCCCAGGGGTGCAAGGATCTGCTCCAGGCGGTGGAGGAATTTGCAGCCAGTATTACGGAAGAAGACCTGGAGAAGATGGATGCAGTGGTAGCGGATCGCTTGCAGAAGCACTACCCACGCATCGCGGAACTGTGCTTCTCCTCGTTTGAACAACTGCGGCCGGTGCGGGAGACGATCACCCAGGAAGCCAAGCTGTTCCTGGAACAGCGGCTGAACATCGACGATGCGGCTGGACTCTTTCTGGATTGTCACAAGTCGCCGATGAATGCCTTTCACAAGGTCTATGAGGAAGCGGAGCCGATGCTGCGGTTACACACGGAAGCCGACTGCCGGGAAGCCGCGTTCCTGATGATGGTCGATTCGCCTCAGGCCCAGGAACTCGGCAAACTGGCAACCAGCTGTTACCCGCACATGCAAATCACATCATCCAATCGGCGGGATGAAGTAATCCTCTACCGCACGATCGTGGGAATCCAGCTGGATAATCTGCCGGTACTCAACGATTCGGGCATGGCAGCTTACAAGACAGCCATGGATATCGAGCACTTCACGCCACACAGCCGGCAGGATGTCACCCAGTGGCACTCTCCAGTGCCTGCGGCATCCTGACCGTCACAGTGCTAGTGAATCACCCGTTTGACATTCCCCTCTTCATCAATCATGGTCATGGAACTGACGAATTCCCGACGGACCTGATTGAGGCCGAAGGCACACATTTCAAAATTGTCACTGAGGCGACGCAACACCGGGTCGTCGTGATCTTCATCGGTGTGACTGGCGATGGCGTACGACCGCTTGCCCTGGGAACAGTAGTCGATGAAACTATCCATGTTGGATCGATGGCGGAGCTTCTTGAGAGCTTCGGGATAGACACCGGTCCAGAACAGGGTGTAATCGCCAATGTGGCGGAAGACTTCGCGGCGAGTGCGGCCTTCGGGTGGAAGCCCTTCGGCTTCAATCAGCATGTTGGCTACTTCAGTCAGTTTCTCACCGCTGGCATCATGCAAAACATAGAGTCGATCGATGTGGACAAAGCGAGTCAGCATCTCGGCAAGATAATCGGTCAGCGGGGCGTCGCCGATGCCGAGATGTTCCATGAACGCGTGCTCGGTGACGCCGGCGAAGTAACGCTGGAGCACATTTCTGGTGGTGCTGATTGCCATGAGATGGCCCTCCTGCTTGGTCGAACGTGAGTGAACGCGCGGCTGACGCGAAGAGGAAGCAAGCCGCGACGAAGAAGATGGGCTTCTATTTGCCTCTAGATCGACATCTTGTCTAGAGGAATATTACCCGATTCCACAGTGTATGTTTGAAATTGTCAGTTGCAAACCGCTGACTCTACGGTCATGAAAGGGTACTGAGGAACTGTTCTGCGATGGAGAGATGTGTCTTCCGCCTGGGTCCCATCTTGTCGAGTTGCCTGGCCATCATGCTCAATCGGGGGTTCCTGCTGAAGAACTCCTGATGCTTGTCGATAAACCGCCAAAACAGGCCATCCCACACCGGGCACCATTCTCCCTTCTTGTAGCTGCTCATTTTGAGAACGTAACTCGAGCCGCTGATATAGGGCTTGGTCGTCATCATTCCGCCATCAGCGTACTGGCTCATGCCATACACGTTGGGCACCATCACCCAATCGTACGCATCGACGAAGAGTTCCATGAACCACTGGTAGACAGCATCAGGCTCGATCTCGCAGAGGACGAAGATGTTGCCCAGGATCATCAATCGCTCGATGTGGTGACAATACCCCAGTTCGAGTACCCGCCGGATGGTGGTGTCGACCGGTTCGATCCCACTCCTGCCCGTGTAGAAGGCAGTCGGCATCGGACGGGTATGCTGCCAGTAGTTGCGCGATCGCTGGCGACGCCCCCAATGATGGTAGACGCCTCGAATGAACTCACGCCAGCCGATCACCTGTCGGACGAAGCCCTCCAGAGAGTTGAGCGGTATCCGGTCGAACTCATTGAGTGCTGCTTCCACTACCTCATGCGGGGAAAGCAGCCCGATGTTGAGCATCGGCGTTAAGACCGAATGGAAGAGGACAGCTTCACTCGGATGAATGGCATCTTCATAGTCACCGAACTGAGAGAGTCGATGACGAATGAAATCAGTCAACCAGGCACGAGCAGCCGGGTAACCAGTGGGGTACAGCAAGGCACGATCCGTACCCGGGGCCTTCGGGAAATGCTGATTCACATAGTGTCGTGCTTCCCGGGCATACTCATCTTCGCTCGCGAACTGTACCACTGGCAGATCGATGCCTTTCGGGAGTTTCTTGCGATTGTCGGTATCAAAGCTCCACTGCCCGCCAATAGGACGCTGATTCTCCAGCAGGATGCTGAGCCGCTGACGCTGCTGAATATAGAACTCGGGAAAGAACAACTTCTTCTTCGTTCCAGCAAACGACTGAAACTGCTCAAGCGAGGTGAGGAAGTGCGGATCCGCCAGGATGCTGTATGCAATACTGGAACGATCGAGTGCACTGGTCAGACGCAGGTGGAGCCAGTCATCGTTCACTTCAACGAAGCTGACCGACTTCACCCGATGTTTTTTCAGCAACGGTGCCAGACTGCCCGTTTCCTTGAGCTCATGGGCCTCCACATAGCGTACGGGCTTGTTTCTGATACCGGCAGCAAAGCGTTTCATGCTGGCCCGATGCAGCATCAGCTTCTGGCGATGAAAGGCATACTGGGTAAAGAACAAAGGCTCTTCAATGACAAACACCATCTCAGCCTGATGCAGGGCAGGATGGTGTTCGAATAGTTGATGGGGAAAGACCAGCGCTGCCTGCATGAGCTTACTCGACGAAGATGATTACCTCTTCGTTCTCTTCTTGCAGGGTAGTTTCAGGGACGACATTAGGTTCTTCGGGGAATATCGGCAGGAACGGGATCGGTGGAGCGAATCCCATGGCCACGGCGAGGAATCCGAGCGTGGCAATGCCCTTGGTCGCCTGAAACACACGATAGAACAGGCTGGCAAAATGCGCGGCCATGGTTCCCATGGTCGCACTGGTGGTGACCGTGGTAGCTGCAGTCGCCATGGCAGGCAGCACGGTTGCCAGGCCGATCGTAGTCAGCCCCATGCCCAGCGGAAGCAGGAACTGGATGCCACGCTGATCGAGCCGGGCTTTCAAACGCCGCTTGGCACGTTCCAGTTGTCCTTTGACCTGCCCGCGGGTCCAGCCGAGAGTGCTGGCCATTTCGTCACGGGATTGTCCATGCCAGTAGCAAAGCTGCAAAGGCAGGCGGTATTGTTCAGGCAGCCCTTCCACTTCGCGGCGAACGAGGTCCTGCACATCGGCATCCGCCAGGATTTCTGCCGGTGAGGAGATGGCAGTCGTGATGGCCTGTTCACGATCACGGCGTTCCATGCGAATAGCCCGGCGGCGCATCGCCTTGGATACGCGAATGGCGACGCCATGCAGCCAGCTGCGAAGAGAGTCCTGCTGACGTATTGATCCAGCCCGCTGGGCCAGGATCAGGAACGTCGCCTGGCAGGCATCTTCCACATCGATGGCATTGGGCAGTTCCTTGCGACAAACGGAACTGATTAATTGGATATACCGGCGGACCAGGATACCAAATGCTGCTTCATCCTGACGGGCCAGGTACCGCTGCAGCAGCGATTCATCGGTCTCCGGCTTCATCCATGAAAGAAACCGGTGCCTGGTAGTTTGTGACATCATCCTCTCCCGGTTCCCAGACCATCCCTTGCCTATTGGTGTCCATCGTAACCCAAATGGCATGCGAGTGCGAGAGAATCGTCAAAATCGTATCTCAGGAAATCGTATGCGTATTCCATGTCAAAATCGAACTAGGACAGGGGATGCACCGTAGAAATTCCAACGAATTCGGCACCCAAGCCGATTCGGCACTTGTCCCACCCCTTCCAACCGAAATATACTGTAGGTGGAAGAACCCTGCCTGCTCGCCGTTGTTGAATATCACACCACGAGCCCGCGTTTCCTGAGGAGCTTGGCCATGTTTGCATTTATTGGTGGCCTCGGTTGGCCAGAAATTCTGGTGATCCTGGGCTTGGGTGTCCTGCTGTTTGGGAAGCGACTGCCAGAAGTGGGCCGCTACCTGGGCAAGGGAATTGTGGAATTCAAGAAGGGCCTCAAGGGTATTGAAGATGAAGTAGAGACTGTCAATACTGCCAGTAACTACCAGGCACCGGAGCCTCCCAAGCCGCCGCAGCGAATTGCTGCCACTGCTCCCAAGTTCAGCGAACCTGCCGCGGTTGACTCCGAAGGCAAGGAACGCTATGAAGCTAAGAGCTAACCGCTAAGCGGAATTGAGAATGAACGAAGGTCAACCAGGATGATAAAATATCTGGCCAGTCTCCTGACCGTGCCAGATGAGGGCGTTTAACTCAGCGGCTAGAGTGCTATCCTCACACGGTAGAAGTCACTGGTTCGAATCCAGTAACGCCCATTGGCCTACTTTCCACCGGTTCACACCCGACACCAACCCCCACTAATTCCGCAGGGAAATGGGGGTTTTGTCTTTTGGCTTGTGTGCCTGTATTAATGCTTCGGTTCGCTTGTGTTGACGGATTTGTTGCCGCCTCGCCAATACCCGCTGCCTTGTCGAAATGTGCATCACGGGTTTGCAGGTAATGCCGGGCTGCAATTAGCGGTGAGTGCCCGAGCCAACTCGCGACTACATGGCCTGGAAACCTCTCAGCCCAATCGGT
This sequence comes from Gemmatales bacterium, assembly GCA_046350055.1. Taxonomy (GTDB): domain Bacteria; phylum Planctomycetota; class Planctomycetia; order Gemmatales; family HRBIN36; genus JAEUIE01. The sequence goes on from JAXMBC010000001.1 coordinate 5,358,432, forward strand.
TGCACGACTGGCTCGCATATTGTGAAACAGCCGGGGCCACGGTTTCTCGCCTGCTCTAGCTATGATCTTTTCAAACATGGTCCGCAGGTTCATTGACGGGTCACGAAGCCGGGGGACAACCGCTTCCACACCGTCATCTGTCAGGTGATGTAGGTCTTGCAAGATTGGCACCAGTTCAGGGTCAATCGGGACTACCCGCATGGCATGGCCTTCATGGCCTGCGGTCTTGGGGGATCTTACTATCAATCTCCCTCGTTCCCAATTGATATCTCCCCACCGAAGCGCCATGATTTCGGACGGGCATCGAAGGCCAGCAAAGCGGGACAATGCCACAATGGCCCGCCATTGGCTATCTGGGCAGGCTTCCAAAATGGCCCGCACACAGTCCATATGGACGTAAAATGCCCGGTCAGGGTTGGATTGTGAACCGGCCCTCAGGTCGGCGAACGGGCTAGATGGGATCAAGCCCCAGCGTACTGCCCGCTTGAAGATAGCCTTTGCTACGTGTACCCGCTTGGCTACCGTTGCCGGGGCCAACACCTTGGCCGGCTTGCCCTTCGGTTCGGCAATCGACCTCCGCCAGCGATCGGCGTCTGCCGTCGTGAGTTGCATCAGTGGGGTGTCTGCACCAATAAACTCGAGCAGACTGCCCGATGTTTGCTTGTAGATGGCAAGGGTTGCAGGCTTAACCGTAGCAGTCTCATTAAATCGCTTCAGTAAGGCCCCCAGCGTCACTACCGCAGTATTTCGTGGTTGGGCCAATCCCAGTGCCACAACCCGGGCATGGATGCGATCCCCGAGTTTATCTAACCACCGCACCGCATCATGGTGTGGCGCCGAGTTATGATCATGAGCTTCTAAAAGGTGCTCCATCGCTGATAGGGCAACCAGTGCGTTCTTCTCAGAACACTTCCCAAGTCGGAGGGCTTTCTGCTTGCCCTTGGTGTCCCGGAACACGATCCGCTTCAGTTCTCCCCGCTTGCCTTCGTATCCAATGCTGGCCATCGATCACCTTGCCTTCGTGTTCTTGGGCTTGATCGTGATTTCCAACTGCAGGTAATCCGCAAGCCGTTCAATCGTTTCACTGTTCAGGCCACGTTCACCGCTCATGAGCCGCGACAGTTGACTGCGAGCCACACCTGAACCCTTGGCGATGGCATAGGGAGTTTGGTCACTCGCCTTCACTGCTGCCACAATTGCTTTTGTTAGTTTACCCATGCTGACACATTACACCGATCGTTGCCATGAGGCAACTATACTTCATTGATTCCCCAACCGCCACCAGCCATGCAGGCGAACCGATATGTGTGGCCATCTTCTGCTCGTCCGCGATGCCCAGCCGTTCCCCATAGACGTAGTTCGTGTCATCGTCCGCGGGAACGTACCCTTGCACCAGTAGACTCAAGATCTCCGCCTGGTGTATCCGCAGCCTTGCTGATAGATGGAACGGCAGCAATGCTGGCCGATGCCGCAGCCGCGTCGGGGCAGTCGGGTGTGTAGCCAGTTCGACCTCCGCAATCCCAAGGTCTAATAGCATCGATGCGAGTTCCTTGGTATGGGAGTTCACAGTGCCCCCCAAACGTCACCTGCGTTAATAGGACTGGTGACAGTGGCGACGGCGACAGATATACCGTTAACCCCTACGTTTTCGCTATTTGTGTCGCCAGCAATAACCTCAAGGGGTGTCGATATCCGGAAACGCTCGACTGGGCGCCCTCGCCCGCCGTCATGGTCATCAACTTCCCATTTCCCAGCGCCTGCCGCTACCAATTGCCGGAGTGCTTTTTCCGCCCTGTCAACATTGCCGCGATACTCACGGGGGCCGCGAGTCAATTCCCGGACGGTGACCGATCCGCCCCTGCGTTCGATCCACTCCACCAGACGGCGGGATTCTCGCCCTTTGTCGGACTCGCTCAGGATTGCATACACCCGCCGGGCCTCATAACCAAACCACCGTGCCTGGACCACGCCCGCTGCTATGCTTGCTTCATCAACCCTGGTGGGATCGCGAAGAGATGTGTCCCCAGCTGCCCAACGGGTAAGGTGAATCACTAATGCTAGCCGGGCCGCATAGCCTTCTAGCTTCGACCATGCCGCTGCTTCATCACCCGATAGGTCTGCTTGCTCGGTCGCATGTTCGTTGTAAAACCGCACCCACGCCGCGTGCCCATTTGGAGTCAGCCCGACTAGCCGGGGACATGCGTCGTCATTTTGGTCGATATCCATGGTCAGGCCGAGCAATTTCTCGAAGACTGCTGCCACTAACGCTTCGGTGTCCGCATCCACTTCGGCTTCAGTCCACCGCTTGGCAAGGCGTGGGGGCATGGCAAACAGCAACCGGGCCAACATCCCGCTGTCGTGGTGTTCCTGCACCATACTAGCCGCCAGAATTCCTGGTTGGATCCCACCAGTTATGCTCACTAATGCCGCTGGTATGTAAATCGTGGGGGGGATGCCCGTTTTGCGGTCAATGATCATAGCTTCGCCGTTATGCATTGACAGCCAATGTGCGGAGGCTGCTCCGCCTTTTCCCGTTTTGTGGTAGAGGCCGAAAGATTGTAGCCACCCGTTTAGTTCATCGCGAGCCAGTAACACCCCACGCGGATTGCCCAGCAGGATCGGAGCAAGGGACTCGACCGTGGGGTCGGATACAATGTGTCGCCGTGAGATCGGTGGGGTTGGTTTTTCAGGTAGGTTGCCAGCATTGCCCTTTCCACTCGCCGCTCGGCGCTTCCACCCTGCCAGTTCGGCTTCATAGCGTATATATTCGGATTCCCATTCTTTTTTCGCCGCTGCGTACTCCTTGAACGCTTGGGTTTCCGCCTTGCGAATTATCTTCATTGCCAACTTGAATGGTGGTGTTTTCAGCGTGCCAGATTCACCAACGGCTACTGTCCACACAATAGGTGGCTCAGTCCATCCACGTTTTAACTCAATCCGATGTGTGTTACCAATTGCCGATGCCAGCGCCGACAGTAAGGGCAAGACGACATAAGACACATCACATCCAATCGCCTTCGCCCCCTCAACCACGAAAGACCGAATTGGTTCGGGTAGTATGTCGACAGGGAAGGGCTTATACGCGGGAACTTGCACCTGGCTGCGATTACTCATGTCGGGCCCCCTTCCGGGTATCGACGTACCGGCGCAGGTCTACTACATCGTACAATCGACGTGCCGCTATCTTCACGGATGGAAGTTCGCCGCGGATCCGCAGGTTATCGATAGTGCCAGGGGATATGCCCAGCAACCGGGCCGCCTCTCGGCGATCTACTAACAGCGGAGCAATCATTCCTGTGGTGTTTGTAATTCCTACTTGGCTGGTGGCAGTCATTGGCCACCCCCAGTCTTGGCGATCTGATCAGCCATTAGCTCACTACCGTTTCGGACTCCCCAGAGCCCCCATCTTTCTTTCAATCGTTTGTAGTCTGCTGACAGATGTTCTTCAAAGGCCTGTATGAAATCGCCCCCCCGGCTTTTACAGAACACCCACAATCGATGGACGCAGAGGAATTTATGCAGGCTGTCGGGGAAGGATTTCAGTTGCCTTGCTTGCCGCACAATGATTTCGAGATTCTGATATCCCTTGTTTGGGAGATCACTTTCTGTTACCCTTGCCATTACATTTCTCCATGGGTTTTAGGTTTGCAGTACCTTGGCCCGGATGAGGGATATAGCTTGTCAGTCCTGCCCTGCCCGAGGCCGCAATCCTCGGGCGGTGGTGTTATTACTTGACCATGAGAAGCTTGCAGCGACTCCCCGGCGTGTAGCCAGCCCGCTTTAGGGCAGCCTTGATGGTCGGTAGATCATCAGCAGTAACGATTCTGGCCCCGCCAAGCCTGGTGGCTGGTTCAGGCAGATATCCCCGCTCGTAGAGCCGGCGGACCTGCCAAAGCTGGACTCGATACCGCCTGGCGATGTCGCCAAGAGTGAATAGTTCAATGCTCACTGGTGCCTCCTGTTAGGTGCGTTGCGACCGTCGTACGTGTGCGTGGTACGGATCACTAGACGTGAGCATCCGAAACCAATGCATGTTGGTACAACTGATCAAAGGGTGTTAAACGCAGATTTTCTTGATTCGGTCGGAACGAATCGGAATCAACGTCTGAGACAGTCACCGCATTTACTGCGGTTCTGTAAGGTAGCGTGAGGCGTGTCACTGATTGTGATCACCATCACTAGCCTCGAAGAAACGTAATCACCACTGCAATCGAATGCCACCAAAGAGGCCATTTTTTTTGAGAATAGCCGAATGACGGTACGCTTTCATACGGCTCGCCCTGGCGGCGGCGATCAAGGCGAAATTGAAGGAGCGGCGGGGTAATCCAAATCTGGGTAAAAATGACGAAAATGGGCAAAAACCCCCTTGTTCTTCCAATTCCGCCACTAGTGGCGGAATTGGAGAGGATAGAGCAGTTGATCCTGCGAAGGGTGGCCGCGTAAACCTCCCAGCTTGTTTATCTGTAATCGTGTGAACTCAACGAGTCACGAATTCGTAGTAATACTGAATACATGGCGGTTGACGGGCCGAAAACTGACGATATAGTTAACCGCATAGTAAACCCGCCGGGCCTCTGCTGCAAAGCATGCACACTTCGGCGGGTCTTCTCATTTATCAGCATATTTCAAGGTGAGTTGTGCTCTATGACAAAAAGCCGACTACCTACGAGGAGCAGGTAAAGCTGCTACAGGAACGTGGGTTAGGTGGCGATCCCGCGACAATCCAAAGTAGACTTGAATCCGTCAACTACTACAGGCTAAGCGGTTATTGGTACCCATTTCGCAAGCCAGATCCACTAGACTCGAGAAAAAAACTGGACACGTTTCACGACGGTGCATCCATCGACAAGGTGTGGTATCGCTATGTGTTTGATCGCCGACTAAAACTCCTACTTATAGATGCCATTGAACGGTTCGAGATCGATGTTCGTACAAGGCTTGCCTACCACCATGCACATGCCCACGGTCCATTCGCGTATGCACAAGACCGAACAACTCTGCCTGGGCTTGGCCGTAATGGGCACAAAGACTACTACATTGATTTCCTGAAGCTGATTCGCGACCAGTTCACATCGAGTGACGAGGAATTCGTTGAACACTTCAAAACGAAGTATGGCGACAAGCACACAGACATGCCTATTTGGTGCGCTTGTGAACTGATGTCGTTTGGCAATACGTTCAGCTTTTACCGTGGATGCAGCGTTCAGATCCAAAAGCTCATCGCGGCTAGATACGGCGTTGAGGATGTTGTCATGGAGTCATGGCTTCGCACCTTCAATGTGGTTCGCAATGTATGCGCACACCATGGGAGAATCTGGAATCGAACACTTGGTGTTCGTCCAATGATCCCTCATGCTCGCAAGCACAAACAATGGCATGATCCAGTAGTAATTCAAAGCGGAAAAACGTTTGCTTTGCTCTCTGTTGCACGATACTGTCTCAAGATCATTGCTCCCCAAAGTGGGTGGAGAACTAGACTACAACAACTTCTGGATACTTATCCGAACGTCCCTCTCACTGGTATGGGATTCCCGAAAAACTGGCAAGAAAGCCCAATCTGGCAACCGTAGTTAGTCCTCACAGGCCCGCGTGGCGTAGTTTGTACGTGCGCCATCGCTGCAGTTCTGCCTGCTTTAATTGCTCGTTGCTGGGTACTTTGAAAGACCGTCGCAGGTTTGTTGACGGATTTGTTGCCGCTCATTGTTGCAATGCTAACTTTCCCCGCAGATAACCGAGAAGTTTCGAATCCTGGACTGATTTACTCTGATGCTTCATGTATTCCCTCTTGCGGGAATACGGTGGCTTCCATCACAGCGCCCTGCTTGGCCTACTGCCTCCATGGAGCGGGTCAGACAGTGGCGACGGCAGATCAAAATGACGACAATGGGCAAAAACCCCCTTCATTTTCCAATTCCGGTCAAATGCCCGGAATTGGAGAGGGTAGCAGTACAGACTTTGACTTAGCGCCTCTTGTTCTTTGTCCTGGCCTTCTTCCGCGAGCAATCCTCAAACTTTGAGCACGATGTCCCGAGGCCACGACAGTACGCAAATAAGTCATCGGAGCTGATTGATCGAAGGTCCTGCTCATGGTTTCTCAACGTGCCCAGGCTGACACCCGATGCCTTACTCAACTCACTCTGCGTCATTTGTTTCGCAGACCGAAGCTCCTTCAGCCTTTCCCCGTAAGTCGGCATATCCTTGCTCCTTTTAGGAATTGATGGAATCGTACCCGTCATTCAGCCTGGTCAGCGTCTCATCGATCAACGATCGCAGTTCAGCAGAATCAACCTGCTCATCAATGTCAGGCATTTTCTGACCATACTTCTCTACTATGCGTTCAAGCAGGTTTGTCAGTACGTCGGCTGGTGTAGTCATCGCCCTGCCTCTCATGAGCCCTTCGTGTTATTTGTCATCGGAGACGTCTGCAAGTTTGCGACTGTAGTTTTTCTAACATAGATCGGACCAATCTTTTCTATCATTCCATTCTTCGTCAAATTGGCCAACTCTCCGCGGAATCGCCCCGAGTATTGCAGGCCACACAGACGCGCGAGATTGCGACCGTTGAGACGCTGTTCACCCAAGGCCTTGAGAATTCGTCGGGCAAGCTTTGAAATATCTCCTTTTGCATCAGGCATGTTAGACTGACGCATTGATCGGCAGATCGTGTTAAGCAAACCCACCAGGCACTCCCGGCTAGCATCATCAACAGCCTTGGTGAGTTCCTTGCTAATGAGAACTGCTGCACGAAGAGGAGTTATGTCGTGTCTCATTCTTTGCTCCGAATTTCGTTTATGGCATTCTTCGAAGATGACAAAAGCACTTCGAGCGATCGATTCACCATCAATCGATTCCACCGTTCCTCTGCAGCAGGAACAGAAACATTATTCTCGGATCTCCGGGCGAGCAGGGCATCGACCTCGGCCCGATCGACCATCAACTGCCCGCAGTGGTAATGCCGGCGGAGTTTCCCGGTGTGGACCCAGCGTCGAACAACGTTCACGCTGACGTGACCGCTGGCACTGCGTGCGGAAGGAATGCGTTTCGCTGCCTGGTAAATGGTCTCGAGACGAGAGAAACCCAGTGCATGATGAGGCATCGTCGGATCTCCCAAAGGATTTGTTGCAGGCGATATCGGCTAATAATGCAACAGTACACCAAACGACGTACTACGTCAAACTAATTACTGCTTTATTTGCCGCCATTCGAGCCAGAATCAAGGAGCGGCGAGGCCAGCCAGAACTGAAGGTATTTGATCAAAATACGCAAAAACCAGCTAGTTCTTCCAATTGTGGGCAATTGCCCACAATACTTTCGGAGCCCAAAAAGGGAGAGAAAACACGAGATCATATTGCTAAGGCTGCTGGCTTTAAGAATCGCGAGGAGATGGAGCGAAAGGAGAAGGTGAAGGCTAAGGCTCCAACTCCTGTTTGGGACGCAGTCAAGGATGAAGTCGTCTCTGTCTCGGACGCGGCGTCGGTCGCTGACGAGCCTGCCGAAAAGCAGATTGAAGCCCTGGGCGGTATTGAAGTTGTGATCTCGTACCAACTTGCCTGCATGTGTTCTGCTAGTTAGGTGCAGGCAATCGAACGGGAGAATCGACGTGGAACGTGAACTGACAGTCAAAGTCAACTATGTACTTGGTGACCAGTCGGCGTTTGCCCAGGCTGGTTCAGCGGCGGCCAGTGTCAGTCAGAAGGTACAGAGCACGTTTGCCTCAGCAGCACGTGATCTGGGGCTGAGTGTCGACGGAGCTCGGCGCTCGCTCGGCTCGTTGCTGTCTGGTGGGATCGGCACGCTGGCAGGGGCGGGTGTGCTGTCTGGCATTGCAGGTGGCATCTCGAGCGATCTGATCATGGCGAAGGGTGCCGGTGGCGGCATGCGTGGGCATGGCCTGTCGGGTCTGAATGATTCTTTCTGGGGCATGGTAACTGGCCGGAGCACTAAAGAAGCTATCACAGATCAAAAGATGTGGATGAGCAGCCAGGAATCTGCTCTAGCGGGGATTCGCACCAGTGGGCTGGATGCATCGCTGGCAGTAACACGCAGCAGCATGTTTAAGCCAATTACCGAGGTTGATCCGATCAAGCGATTGCAAGAGGAGCGGGGTCTGCTGGCCATGCAGCGGGGACAGGCGGCATGGGATTACAAGCAGGTGATGGCGGGTCGTGAGGCTGCACTGAAGAAGGTCGACTTTATTCATTCGCAGAAGATGGATTTGTCCCAAGAAGGGCAGCGGGCTTGGCTGGCCGGGCTGGCGGAGGCAGACAAGGTGTTCCTGGGGAAAAAGCAGGAGTATTATCAGGAGGAAGTGCAGCGGGCCGGGCAGATGGAGGCGTTGAATAAGTCAGTGTTCGAAGGGCGCAAGTCGCAAATGCGGTCCTCACAGATGGCCTGGGGAGCGATGACGCTGGCAGAGCAGCAGTCGCATCGGATTTCGCTGGACCTGCTAAAGCGGCGACAGAAGCTGCTGCCGGAGCAGATCTCGCAACTGGAGAGCATTCCCGAAGCTAAGGAAATGCTCGATGAGTACAAGTTGCGGGAGGGAAAGGCGAGCGGTCATGCTGAAGCAATGGCAGGCCTGAAGGGGGATATGGGGCAGGCGAATCTGCGGGCGGTGGCGATGAAGGCGGCAACAGGGGTTGGGGTCGATCCCGAGGAGTTGCTGGATTCTAAACTGGCCTTCGAGCAGTCGCATAAGCTCAAGAAGATGCTCTCCAAGGCATTGGCGGCTGTGATTGATGAAGTCACTGCAAATGATGCCTGGCTAAAGACTGAGTTAATGCAAATTCAGCACCAGCGGACGGCGATCGGGCCTCGTCAGTAGTCATTGTTCGTCGATGTATTCCAGAATCACTGGCGTTCCATTGTTGTTTTGTCCTATGTATGCCTCGGTATTAACCTTGGCATGACGATAGACAACTTCATCGACAAGGACTTGTTCTTGCGATCCTGCAAGGCGATGTCCTGAGTGGTATGCAACTACTAGATAGCATCCGATTCTACCATCAGCGTTGCGGATCATTTTGCCAACAATGGTCGCAGGCGTTCCTGTGATCTTTAATTGTGACCTGTTTAGTTCGTCGCGTTTGCACCCAGTGCAGGCCACCAGGGCGGCGAGCAGGGCAATGATCACGTTCTTTCTCATGGGTCTGATCCTTTCTGTCACCATTGTAAACAAGTTGCCTGGTCGTACCAGTTGGCCGGGTGGCTGCCCTCTTTGAATTAACAACACTGTAACCTAGCACCCGGTGGCATCCACTACTATTTGGAATGATGAGCCCAGGACGACAACTACGTGCTCGCTAGAGCCTCGCATGGGCACCAGGGCTAAAAGGGCCGGCATTGGTCCTCATCCTGCCACACGAGCGAACATGTGTTATCAGTGCCGTCGTTGAAACTGTCGACGAATGATGCTAAACCCATACTTCGTGCACGGTTTAATGTGTCAATTATGAAAAAGAAACGGAAGCGGATTGTGCCCCTGGCTGACCTGGTGGCGGTTCCGAATGCCGAGGAATTGGCAATCGACGAACGCCGGCGCTTGGTTGCCGAGTACTACATCAAGGGATGGTCATCTGCTCGAATAGGAAGGGCTCTGTCCGTACACCCTGGGACCATCAAGCGTGACATCAATGCTATTCACGATGAATGGAGGATGGGCCTTGGATCTCAAGAAATCCTTCAAATGCGGGCAGAAGAATATGCCAGACTACGGAATTCGATCCAGCAACTCGAGGAAGCCTATGAAAGGTCTTGCCAGCCGGGCAAGGTGACACGAGTAAAGCGAAATGCCCCTGGTGACCAGCCCAGAACTACAGTCATCACTTGGAACCGGGTTGGAGACTACCGGTTACGAGCTGAGATTAGAAAGTGTTTAGATTGGCAATGTGAACTGATGGGCCTTTACCGGTAGGCCAGCGCCCGCCGCCTGCGTCGGATAGCGCTCGTCACCTTACCCGCCGGCCTGTAGCGCACACATGTCATTAGACGATGTCCACCGTGTACTGCTCGATGCAGAGGCCTGATTACGGTGCCCCCTCCGAGATGGACTGATCTACGTTATGATCAGCCCAGGGGCACCGTAATCAGGCTCCTTTGTGAAGTAACCGGGAAACCGTTACCGGTTCACCGGAGCAGTCTCCGCGACGACCTTCTGCCGTTTCACCTTGATGCGAGCCTGCTCAGCCATCCAGGACTTCCGCTTTTCCACTTTTTCCACGTCTGTTTGCGAAGGATCCGGGTTGGGATCGCGTGGACGGTTGCACTGCAGGCAGATCACCTCATCGCCTCGAGTGCAATATTCACCACTACAGACCGAGCACTTACCTACACGTTGAGCCGGCGTGCAATCAGACTCCAACTTCAGCCCGGGGAACACGTGCTTCAGCAACAGAGAAACATGGTAGCTTGTCGTCGCCAGTAATTTCTCCGTGTTTGACACTTGCTCATGAACAGCAAGTATTCCCTCTGCTATTCTCGCCAGCTCTGGATCCTCTGACATGGTCTCTTTGAGGTCCGCAATGGCATCAGGAGTAGTGGAAGGAAGGGGGATGGTGTCATTGGATCCCGCCTTCATCATCCATGCGTATGGGTCGGAAGTGGTATCAACATTCGTCGTTGCTGCAGACATCAAGCTATCTCCTCGGAGGTGATTTCACTTTGACTTCACTACCACCATAAAGCACCGTAAACGGTTGGTACAACTCTGCCTTCCAAGCCTTAAAGAATCGATTGCAGGAGATGCAGGAGATGTTTCCGCTTGAGTCAATTCTGTTCGGGTACAGTGTCACCGGGCCTATGGTTGAGTGAATGGCGGTATGAACTTAAGATCAAATGATAACTGTATGAGAGCAAGTAAGGCAAGCAGGCCGAGGCGAAGGATGCCTCCTTGAAAAGGCTGGCCAAACGTCATCATTACGGCCACTGGGACGCTTCCGCTTATCGCTTTTCCAAGGTGAATGTTCCAAGACAATGAATAAATCATGAGCACGCTGCAGCGGTGACACAAATACTGAAAACGTCGGGATTCCGATATATCTGTCGCCGTCGCCACTGTCGCCAGTCTCCAATATCAGGAATATTGGTAGCGCTTTTATGATGCTGGCCACTGCACCCCTTCTTCAGCTAGTGCCAGAATGCTTTGCTTCACTACATCCGTTAGCCTTGGCCAGGCATCAACTATCTTTGCCAAGCCAGAATCAGTGGCAACGGGAGCGGCCGGTGCAGGTTTGTTGACGGATTTGTTGCTGCTTGCTGCTGCAATACGACTTTTCCCTGCAGATAACTGGGAAGCTTCGAATCCAGTAACGCCCATTCAGCAGTAGCTAGAAGCAAGTAGCCAGTAGAAGCAGTCGCCAAAGTTGATTACCATTCTCACATCTGTTGTTTCGAATCTGACCTCATGTAGTCGCAAGTCGTAACTCGGCTTGACCAAAACTGCCAGATTGGCTGTGATACGCTCGTGAAAGTCTTGGCATGCCTCATGGAGGAGGTAGTATGCGCTGGTTGGCGTCTGTCTGCTTGTTTCTCGTTACTTGGGTTCCAGCCTGGGCGGACGAAGCTCCCGCAACTCCCGATGCCGCATTACGTGCGATTCACATGGCCGATGCCCGGGAAGGCTGGGCTGTGGGCGATGATGGACTTGTTCTGCATACCATGGATGGCTGGCAGACCTGGGAACAGCAGCGTACCAATGTGCGTCTCTCGCTCCGCAGCGTTCACTTTGTCGATGCCTTTATCGGCTATATCGTTGGTTGCGAGCCTCTGCCGTTCGGCCGTGGAACGGGTGGCGTGGTGCTCAAGACAACGGATGGCGGAGTCTCGTGGAAGAAGCTGATTCACCGGGAGATGCCCGGCCTGACAGCAGTACGATTCCTCGACGAAGAAGTGGGCTTTGCCTTTGGCGATACCAACGGTGGGCATCCGGGTGGTCTGTTCCGCACCGAAAATGGCGGGCAGACATGGAAGCCGTGTGCTGCCCTGGCCAGCACACCAGGTTGGACAGCGGGCACGCTGATGCACGAACAGCCGGTGGCTGTTGGTCCGGGTGCGGTGGTGGGCCTGTACGAAAAAGAACAAGTACTGCCTGTCACGCACAAGGGCATGGAGCAAATCTGTCTCAACGCCCTGGGTGTAAGTGATCAGGATGTATGGGCAGTTGGCACCCATGCGACAGTCATGCTGAGTCGGCAGACGGGTGGCAAGAGCTTTGAACCGATGGTCCTGCCACTTTCCCCTGCCGTAAGTAACCAGCTCGATTTCAATGCGGTGGCCTGCAAGGGCGATCACGTGTGGATTGCCGGAAGACCCGGCTCCGTGGTGTATCATTCGCCTGATCGCGGCAAGACGTGGGAAGTGCAGCGTACTGGTCAGCCCCTGCCTGTGCATGCTCTTTGCTTTGCCAGCGAATCCGTGGGCTTTGCCATGGGGGAGCTGGGCACCATTCTCAGTACCCGGGATGCAGGCAAGACCTGGCAACTCATGCGTCGCGGTGGTCATCGCACAGCTGTGATGGCCGTCACGGCTCAGGGGCAACAGATGCCTCTGGGTACCATCGCCTATGTTGGTGGCGATCAGGGCTATCTCACGGTTGGTGTGCAGGCTGCGTGCGAGCCAGGACAATGGCGCAGCGACGTCCATCGTCTGACAGCTGCCATGCGTGCCGTGGGTGGTACCAGTTGCGATGTGTTCACACGGATGATCGTAGCGGATTACCAGCAGCACATGCCGGCAGGCAAGTTGATGGAACTTGCTGAACAGCAGAAATTGCTCGAACAACTGGTGCTGGCGCTCCGAATGTGGCGTCCATCCGTAGTGATTTGCGAAGCAACAGATGGCAAAGGCACGGCGGGCCCGTTGGGGGCGGTTATCGCCATGACACTGCGGAAGGCCTGCGACCTCAGTGGCAAGGCAGACGTCTTTCCGGAGCAACTCACCAAACTGGGACTGGAACCCTGGCAACCCAGCCGGCTCTTCACGCAGCGTACTGCGGGCAACCCCGTGGACTGTACCGTGGATCTCGATTTGCCCCGACCTGTCCTTTTCGCCTCTGCCAACGATTTTGCAGGTCTGGCCCGTCCGATGCTGTTCGACCAGTATGTGCGAGGCCCGGAACGGGAAGTCTATACCCTGTGGAAGAACTGGAAGGAACCGTTTGAACCCTATTCACCTTTCATGGTCATGCTGCGGGGAATCGGGCCACTCGGTTGCCTGCTTCCCACGCAAAGTACCCCGCATGAAGACCTGATGCTCGGCATCAGTCTCAATCATGGTGGCCAGGCACGACGGGAAAAGGTGGAAGTCGACTACCTTCGCTATCAGCTACTGTTGGGGGCCACACACCGGCAGAAGCTCGATGCCAAGCCCTACCTGGACAAGCTGTACGATGAGACTGAGCGCAAGCAGTTCTTCACCAACTTCGAAAACAGCATCAATGGCCTGGCGCCGCTGACCCAGGGCGACCGCATCTTCGCCCAGGCACAGGAGTATGTGAATCGGGGGCAGTGGACCATGGCACGTGAGTGTCATTTGCTGCTGCTGGATATGATGCCCACCCATCGCCTGGCACCGGAATCGTCACGCTTCATCGCCACCATGATGGGCAGCAGTGAGATTCGTCGCCGCGTCGAAATGGGGAAGATGCCTCACTTTGTCGATTACGTTTTGCGTTCACCGGGCAACAAGAATGACGGTACGAAATTCTCGATGGAAGGGATGAACCTCAAGCAGCGTACCGTGCTGCAGCGCTATCGCACTGAACTGCGTCGCTGGAATGGTGGCACGCTGGCGGCAAGCAGTATCTACTCGGTACTCCATCCGCTCGGCTATGGCGATCCCGACCTGCAGTTCTGCCTGATGGCCAGTGAACGAAGCGATCAGACTGCGGATCAAGGCAATCTGAGGCAGATGGCGTTTCAGATGCGGGAGCCCAGCGGCATGTGGTACGACGCCGCCCAGGCGGAGCAATGGCTCAGCCTGCGAACCGGGGTATCGCCCAAGCCCACCATGCAGGCGCTGCGTGCCAGGAGCATGCCCAAGCTGGATGGCAAGCTGGACGACGAGATCTGGAAAACCGCCCCTGTCACCGTGCTGCAAAACGCAGCAGGCAAGGCAACGGTCCAGACCCGGGTGCAAATGGCGTATGACGATACCTACCTCTACCTGGGAGTCACCTGCCAGCAGCCTGCAGGCCTGCCCGTGATGCAGCCAGTCAAGCCGCGCAAGCGGGATGACGATCTGAGGCAATTCGACCGGATGAGCCTGCTGCTCGATCTGGATCGCGACTATGGCTCCGCCTTCCACCTGGAATGGGATGCCCGTGGCTGCGTCATGGAAGAGTGCTTTGGCGACATGTCATGGAATCCGCAATGGTTCGTCGAAGTGAATCCGACGAGCGACGGCTGGACCTCGGAGATTGCCATTCCGCTGGTGGAACTGACTGGCCTGGCCAAGCTGGATAGCGAAGTCTGGGCAGTGAACGTCAGCCGCATTATTCCCGGGCAGGGTGTGCAGGCGATGTCACTTCCAGCAGGAGTGAAGCCTCAGCCCCGAGGAATGGGGCTGCTGCTCTTCAGTCAGGCCCCCTAGGAATTCCCGGAATACTGCCGAAAAACTACCGGGATCGCCATTGACAGGCTGGCATGCCACGCTATGAGGGCATGTTGGAAAGCAGCCAAGGATGGCGACCATGTCGGAACGAGCCTGGATCTGGCGGGAGGAGCAGCCCGTGCCTGCGATACGCAAGGCCCGGCCCTCGTCACGCTATGGTCCCATGGTAAACCGGCAGAACGTGCCACCCTCCATCCCGATCATCTGGCAGGATCTGCCAGCGGATGATCCCGATATCCTCGCCTTGTTCCGTCGCGAGACGCTCAGTACACCACGCACGTCGAAACGCCATCGGCCGCCGGCCTACATGGTGCAACCCTTCTCACTGCACTGGTTCCTGGCAGCAGAACGCCTGCGCTACGGTGGCCCGGGCCGCTGGCTGCCCCGCGTCCTGGAATTCGGCAAACATGGCGGCGAGACGCTGCTCTCCCTCAGCAAGACTTGCGGCACTGATGCTACACAATTTGCCCGCTGTGGCGCGAGGGTGATTGTCTGCAACAACACGCTCGACGATCTGCAACTGGTGAAGCGCAACTTCCACCTGCGGGAACAGCAGGTGCGGGCATTGCATTGCCCGTTCACCCAGTTGCCACTGGAAAACTGCTCCATCGACGTGGTACACCTGGATGGCATCCTGCACGAAATGCAATCTCCACTGCAGGTGGTATCGGAAATCTACCGTGTGCTGAAGCCGGGCGGCAAGGTGGTGGCGGTCATTCCTGCACGACCCCGTCGCTGGCAGGCGATCCGCAATCCGCGTCCCTTCCATACCGGTTTTGGCAGCAGAGAGTTGCAACGACTGTTCCTGCCGCAATTCGTGGAACATCGTCGGCAACGACGACATATTCGCCGCCGCGAAGTCTGGTGGGGTTATCGCTGGCTGCCCAAGCAATGGCTCGAACGGTGCCTGGGGAAGTATTGGATCCTGAAGGCGTTCAAGCCGGTAAGCGTAGTACGGGAAGGGCTGGCAGACGCGGCGTAATACTACGCATGCTGCACGGTATCCATGTAGTTCAACACCCGATCCAGTTCATTCTTGTTATCTTTGCCCGCCAGCAGCGCTTTCACTCGTACCAGCAGTTCATTCTTGTTGATGGGCTTGGTCAGGAAGTCGTCGGTGCCTGCTTCCACGGCACGCTCAATATCGACAGGCTGATCGAGCGCGGTCACCATGAGGATCGCCAGGTTCTTCGTAGCAGTATTGTGACGGAGCCGCTTGCACACTTCAAAGCCGCTCATCCGGGGCATCATGATGTCGAGCAGCAGAACATCAGGCTTCCATTCGTCCACGAGTTTCAATGTTGCTTCGCCATCAGCGGCTGTCTTCACCTCGGCCCCGAGTTCATCGAGGTAAGCTTCGAGCAGTTCGACGCCCTGCTGATTGTCGTCGGCGATGAGAATGCGTGATGGCATGGAAAACACTCAGGAACTTGGCTTGGATATTGTAGGACAAAGTAGACGCGGCATCCTCCCGCGTCGGCAATGAAATGGTAGTGGTGCAGGTGACACACGGTGCAATCAGCATGCAACATGGACGTGCCACTGCGTACTGCATGCGCGGCAGGATGCCGCGTCTACTAGAGCTCCACGGTTTCGCGTTCGAGCTTGACTTTGAACGGTATGCGGCCTGGTTCAGCCTTGTCGTAACGCTCGCGGAAGACGCCTTTACGTGCGGTACGCACATCTTCGACAGTGTAGAACAGGTGAGGGTCAAACTGCCTGAGCAGATGTACGACTTCTTTCAGTTGCTTGCGCTTCACAATGGTGAAGATCACATTGACCGGGCCAGCGACACCATCCCCTTCCACGCAGGTGACGCCGAAATTGGCAGCAGTCAGGCAGTCAATCAGGGGTTCAGGAGGCTTGCCGGTGATGATGCGGATGACCTGGGTGCCGATGGCCAGCTTTTCTTCGATGGTCATTCCCAGGAAGCTGCCGCTGGTGAAACCCAACGCATAGGCAAGTGAGCAGGGCCAATGGTTCAGATTGGAAACGACCTGCCCGATGGCGAAGAGCCAGATGGTAGATTCGATCATGCCCAGAATGACAGCCATTTTCTTGAGGCCACGTGCGACAAAGATGCTGCGGAGCGTACTGAATGTGACAACACACGTTTCAGCCAGATAAATGAGAATAGGCAACCACCAGGACACGGTTTTGGTCTCCCCCGACCATGTGACACAAGGGGGAGGAGGATAGCGTGAGTGGCAGGAAACGCAAGGCGTCTTGGATAAATGAGAATGATCTAAAGTAGTATCTGCAGTTGCAACAAAGTGTCCATTAGCCTGCCAACCCTCCCCGTATCCAAGGGAAGGAGTCCGATCAGCCTCTGTACAGACAGTCTAGTCTTTGGGTTCGGGTGGTTTCTCGAAGACGCTTTTGGGAATGTCGTCTTTCGGATCAATGCGGTCGAGTTCGAGTTCCATGTAGAGCTTTTTGCCACGCTTGATGGTGATCGACTGCGCCATGATGGCACCACCCATTGGCTTGAAGTTGAGGTAGCTGGTTTCCTGCGAGACGTCTTCCTTCTTCAGTGGATCGAAAACCTTGCGATCGACGAAGGTGAGCAGGCCGGTGGAGCGGTCGAAAAAGAGCAGGCACGAGCGGTGTCCCTTAGCGTCCACCTTAAGGCCGATGATGAAACGGTTATCGCGCTGGGCCACGGGCATGACTGTCAGTTGATAATCACCGCTGAGCAGCGGGGTCAAACGAGTGAGGTAGAGCACATGGGCTTCCTCAGCTTCTTCGTTGGCTAACTTTTCGGGCAGGTCGTCCGCGCCGCGGCCGGTGATCAGCGTTCGCCAGCCTTTGCCTTCACTCCAGGCAGTGGAGATGGGCAGGTTGCCCCCGATGCCTTTGAGGCTGAAAGTGTACTTGTAGCTGCTAGGCAGCCTGGCATGCCACTCGGCGAAGAAGGGAACTGGGCGGTCGGGCTCGCGGTCTTCACGATACATGAGCCCGCGACCTTTCCACGTGGAGATAAGAAGTTTCTCCATGGCAGCCTTGCCACCGTGGGCGTTGATGGCTTTCTCGATGAGGTCTCGGGCCTTCTTGGAGATGGGGTAGGTTTGGGCGTGGGCAATGTCAGCGAAGAAGATCGCCAGGAGACACCAGCCCGAAGCGTAAGCGAGGCTGGGCCTGCAACCGCGCGGGCCAACCTCGCTCACGCTTCGGGCTAGTATCTGAATCCACATCATAGCTGTGGTATCTCCACTCGCGTACCGCCCTTCATGGCGGAGTCGTGGGCGCAGATGCCGACCATGGTCCAGTTCGCGCTGGTGGGTGCATCGGGGAAGGCGGGCTGCCTGCCGAGCACGGCCATCAGGAAGTTTTGAACCAGGTGCGGGTGGCTGCCGCCGTGACCGGCTCCCTGGAGGAAGCTGAGGTGGGTGGCATCGTGGATCGCCCCGGTGAACTTGCGGATGCCATCAGGCAGGCGGCCGGCAAAGTCGGGCACTTTCACTCGGCGGGGAATCTGGGGTTCGGGCAGGCCCCGCATGTGCAGCACCGGGTCTTCGCCTTCAACCTGTTGCCATTCGAAGCTGACGTTGCTGCCGGTCACATCGAAGCTCTCGCGGTATTGGCGGGCGGTGTCGAACAGGCTGCGCGTTACTTCCGCCACCACATCGCTGCCCTTGATCTTGAACGTGGCTGATTCGATGGCGAAGGGACTGTTGTGATACTTGATGAGGTCTTCCGCGATACGGCCCGAGCCGTGGCAGACTACACTCTCGGCCAAGGCGACCTTGCCTTTTTCGGGGTGGCTGAGGATAGCGAGACACGGGCTGACGCAATGGGTGGCGTACCACATGGGAGGCAGGCCAGGCCAGTAGTTGGGCCAGCCGTGCATATCCTGCTGGTGACTTCCACGCAGAAATTGAATGCGCCCCAGGACTCCGCGGTCGTAGAGATCCTTGGCGAAGAGGTATTCGCGACTGTAGACCACAGTCTCCATCATCATGTAAGTCTTGCCCGACTTCCGCTGGGCTTCGACGATCTGGCGACACTCTTCGATGGAGGTCCCCATCGGCACGGTACAGGCAACATGCTTACCCGCATTCAAAGCCGCTATGGACTGCCTGGCATGATCGGGGATAGGGCTATTGATGTGCACTGCATCGACATTCGGGTCTTTGAGCAACTCGTCGTAACTGGTGTAGCGTTTGGCCACGCCGAACTGGTCACCACATTGATTCAGCCCTGCCTTGTCGCGCCGGCAAATGGCATACATCTCGGCATCGGGATGGTTCTGATAGATGGGGATGAACTCCGCCCCGAAACCCAGCCCGACAATGGCGACACGCACTTTCCCAGCCATGGAACACTCCATCAGAGAGGACAGACACTCTCTGGAAGTTACTCGGCAACGCAGGCAGGTGCAAGGAGAAACTCCAGCTTCTGATCTCCTCGCCGGCGTGCTGTTACCCTGCTCGTTCGAGAGGAGGCTGCCAGACCAGTTCCAGTTCCTTGCCAAAGACCTTTTCGAACAGCTTGCCCTTTTGCGATGCGCCCCAGACATCAATTTCCGGATACGTCGGCGCCACCATTGCGACATGCACCAGGCTGCCTCGAACGGTGCACTGCACCTTTTCGATGGATCGGGTATGGGAGCGATCCATACCATCGGCCAGACGGAGTATTGCACTGAGCCGGCGAATCGTCGCCTGATCTGCATCGGAGAGCCTGGCAAAGGCTTCATGCTTCTTCTTGGGGACTGACCTGCGATGATAGCGGGCCACCTGGGCGACGATCTCCCGCTGTCGCGGAGTCATGCCACGGATATTGCCATGCACGATCAGGTGATAGCTGTGGTGATGATGCTTCTCGTAGTTCACCAGCGTACCCACTTCATGCAGCCAGGCTGCGAGGAGAAGCATGGTTTTCTCTGCGGGTGGCAGCTTCAATGGCTCCTGCAATGCATCAAAGAGCTGACTGCATAGCTTGGTGATCTGGGCTGCATGTGCTTCATCCAGCCCGCAGAGACTGCCAAACTGTCGGGCCGCAGCCTGCAGGGCTTCGGGGTCCTCAGCAACCGGGTTGTTTTCCGTCTTCGGTGGACCGTAGTACTTCTCAATCATGTTCAGGAGCAAGCCGTCACGCACGCCCTGATCGTGAATCACCAGACGGTTTACCTGCATCCACTTCATGATGCGTTCGATGACCGAAATCCCGGCAATGATGATGTCCGCCCGGTCCGGGTTCAGCCCCGGCACCGTGCGCCGCGCTGCCAATGGCAGGAAACTCAGGTGGTCGAGAACATGGCGAACCTCGCTGCGAGTCATTTCGTAGCCACCGACACCTCGCCGATCCATACCACGCATGCGGAGGGAGATGTTGGCCAGTGCGGTGAATGTCCCCCCTGCCCCGATCATGAAGTGGGGATGGAAGGCAGCGACAGGCATGGAATCAGTCAGCAGCTTTTTCAGTCTCTTGCGAAGCGCTTTCACATCGTTCTTATTGGGTGGATCATGTGTAATACAGTCCTCCGTCATCCGCACTGCACCAATAGGCAGCGAGTGTATTTCTTCCACCACGCCGTTGGCAGCAAAGATCAGTTCACCACTGCCACCGCCCAGGTCGAGAAGCAGCACCTGCTGATCGCTCAGATCAAACCGGCGATGGGCTGAGAGGAACGAAAGTCGGCCTTCTTCATCAGGCGTAATGACTTCAATCGTGACTCCGAGGTGGGCTTTCACGAGCTGAATGAACTCCTGCCCGTTCCTGGCTTCCCGTACTGCACTGGTGGCAATCACCTCGAGGTGATCGACCTTGTGGCCATCCACCAGTGCTTTCATGCGCCGCAGTGCATTGAGCGAATGAGCCATTGCTTCGGCAGAGAGCTTGCTGGTCGCAGAGAGGCCATGTGCCAGCCTGGTCGTTTCCTTGTGATCATCGAGGACACGGTAGCTGCTCCGGTCGTCATTCACTTCCGCGATAATGAGGCGAATGGAATTGCTGCCGATATCAATGCCAGCCAGTCGGCTCATGGAGTGGTATCTCGTGACAGGGTGATGGTATGATGGAAAAGTAGAGCATCCCCTTCAACGGGATTCGCCATTTCTTCAAACATGCCAGTCACTATTCTTCCTGGTACCGCTACAGGGTTCTTCACCATAGACTATGAGGAAGGCTGGTTTCCACTGAAAGGTTCCCATGGCACGCTGGCTTTTCAAGGAAGAACCCTCTTCCTACAACTTTGCACGGCTGATGAAAGACGGCCAGACGACCTGGAGCGGCATCGCTAATGCCCTGGCTCTCAAGAACCTGCGGCAGGTGAAGAAGGGTGACGACATCTTTTTCTATCACACCGGCAAGGAAAAGGCTGTTGTCGGCATCATGCAAGCTGCGGAAGATGCCGTGGATGGAGAGGACGTCAGTGTCGTTGTCAAGCCAATTCGCCTACTGGATCACCCGGTACCACTTTCGGTGGTGAAGACTGACCCTCTCTTGAAAGAATGGGAATTGGCGCGACTGCCCCGGTTGTCTATCATGCCTGTTACCACGAAACAGTGGCAGCGGGTCCTGGCACTAGCCAAGGCCTAGCACACTGTCTCTCGCGGCTCCTGCTCGGTTCCCAGTGACAGACTCGTCACGCCGACGGGGAAAGGAAAGCACTATGGCGGCGAACTCGGCCGCTGGTAAGCCCACTACACGCAACAGCGATACCGACCCTGGCGGGTCTTCCTCTTCGCAGAAGCTCCTGGAGCATCTCCAGGACTATAAGGGCATTATTCTCGTTTCCCATGTGAACC
This sequence comes from Gemmatales bacterium, assembly GCA_046350055.1. GTDB lineage: Bacteria > Planctomycetota > Planctomycetia > Gemmatales > HRBIN36 > JAEUIE01. The sequence goes on from JAXMBC010000001.1 coordinate 5,379,791, forward strand.
CCGACCCTGACAGTCTGGGGAGCATGATGGGGCTGGCTCATCTCTTCAAGAAGAAACTGAAGAAGAACAGCATCCTCACGCAGGATGGTTTCATCGGCCGGGCCGAGAACCAGGCCATGGTCCGCTGCCTGGGGCTGGAACTCAAGACCATCGAAGAAGTGTCGTGGAAGGAGAACCATGCCGTGGTGATGGTGGACAGCCAGCCCGGCACCGGTCGCCATACCATTCCGGAAGAAGTCGAAGTCGCAGCTATCATCGATCACCACGAATTCAGCGGCAGCACCAAGGGTGTTCCCTTTGTGGATGTGCGGGCGGGGCTGGGTGCCACCTGTACCCTGGTCGCCAAGTATCTGATGGAGCAGAAACTCGATCCCCCTGAAGACATCGCCACCGCCCTCTTTTACGGCATCGAATCGGAGATGACAGGCTACCCGCGGGAGGCCACGCCTCAGGACGACGGTGCCCTGCTCTATCTGTACCAGTACGCCAGTAAGGATCTGCTCGCCGAGATCAAGTCGGCCCGGCTGCCCATCTCGTACTTCGAAACGCTGATCCAGGCACTGCAGAACTCCTTCATATACGATCATCTCATCATGTCATGGGCAGGCGACCTTGCACAACCTGAGTCCGCCGCCGAGATAGCCGACTTCCTCATCCGCTTTGAAGAGGTTGCCTGGGCCTTTGTGTGTGGCGTCTACGAAAACAATCTGATCATGTCGCTGCGGACGGTGCATGCCAAGGGTCGCGCCGGTCAGATCCTGCAGGAAGTGGTGGATGGCATGGGCAAAGCCGGGGGGCATGATCGCCGTGCCGGCGGGGCTATCCCGCTCGACAGCACCGCTGCCAGTGCTGTGGAAGATGTCCGGGCGATCGTCCGCAAAAACATCCTGGCAGCACTGGATATTGATGAACAGCGTGGCCAGCGCCTCGTGGCCCGACGAGAGTTGCTCGAGAGCATTCAGGGTTAAACCATCCTGCCAGCTATCGCCCTCGCGGTTCCACACCCAGCAGATGCCTCACGAAGAAATCCTGCCGACGACGAACTAAATAGGGCCCTTCGCCGATGCTGTGCCCGGCGCCGGGGACGATGATGAAGTCGAAGTCCTTGTTGGCCTTGATGAGGGCGTTCACCACCTGCATCGTCGAAGAGGGATCGACGTTGCGGTCGAGTTCTCCGACGGTGAGGAGCAGCTTGCCCTGCAGGCGATGGGCCTGGGTGACGTTCGACTGATCGGCGTAGTGGGGGCCGATGGGCCAGCTCATCCACAACTCGTTCCACCATATCTTGTCCATGCGGTTATCGTGGCAGCCACAGTCGGCAGCGCCGGCGTGGTAGAAGTCGCCATGCATGAGCAACCCGCGGAGGGCGTTCTGTCCGCCGGCGGATCCACCGTAGAGGCCGACGCGGGTGAGGTCCATCTCGGGGTGATTCGCAGCGGCGGCCTTGATCCAGGCGATGCGGTCGGGAAAGCCGGCATCGCCGAGGTTCTTCCAGCAGACATCGCGGAAGGCCTTCGAACGCTGCGACGTTCCCATGCCATCGATCTGCACGACGATGAAGCCGAGTTCGACGAGGGCCTGCAGGCGGTAGTAAGGACGGAAGTCCTTGGGGACGAAGGCATCCTGCGGCCCAGCGTAAATCTGCTCGATGACGGGATATTTCTTCTGGGGGTCGAAGTTGCTGGGGCGGAAGATGAGGCCGTAGATCGGCGTCTTGCCATCACGCCCGGGGGCAACGAAGCGCTGCGGTGGTTTCCAGCCCAGGGCTTCGAGGGGCTTGAGGTCGCATTTTTCCAGTTCGGCGACCAGGTTGCCATCCACGGCGGAACGAATGTTGGTGATCGGAGCGAGATCAACGCGAGAACTGGTATCGACGTAGAACTCCCCCGTCGGTGAGAGTTCGGTGGCATGGCTGGCATCACTGGCGCTGAGGAACGTCAGCCCGGAGCCATCGTAGTGGACGCGGCCGAGGTGAAGCTGATACGGGTCCTGCTCGGCGTAGCAGCCGCCACAGGTAAACCAGATGACCTTCTTCGCATCGTCGGCCTTGAGTACACGGCGGACAACCCAGTCACCCCGGGTCAGCTGCTTCTTCACCTCGCCCTTCTGCGTATCCATCAGGTAGAGGTGGTTCCAGCCATCGCGTTCCGACATCCAGATTGCATCGATGGAGCCGTCGATACGCTTGAGGAAGAACTTGCCGTTGTATTCGACGAAGGTCCTGCTCTCTTCGTTGATGGCGGTGGTGACGGTAGCCTTGGTGGGATCGAGGGCGAGCAATCGCAGCACCTGGTGGCCACGCTGGTTGTAGAGGAAGGTGAATCGAGAGCTGTCCTTGTCCCAGGAATATTGCGTGAGGCTGTAGGGGTTGGGGAAGAGCTTGTTGTCGATCCTGGTGAGCTTCTTCGAGGCCAGTTCGAAGAGGAAGAGGGTGGGCTTGGCGACGTCGTCGCCAGGCTTGAGGTACTGTGTATCGAACGTGCGAGGTTGCACCTGGCTGGCAGGTGACGATTCGACATACGTGACCTTGTGTTCCTGGGCCGGTTTCACCCGCAGCAGCACGGCCCATTTGGAATCAGGTGACCAGTAGAACTGCGAGACGAAGGGCTCGGCGGCCGTGCCTTCCCTCGTGAGCTTCTCTTCGACTTCCGTCTTGCGATGAATCAGGACAACATTGTGGTCTTTCACGCTGAGTCGCCATTGGCCATTGAGGGAGTTGGCACGTGCATTCGGGCTGGCGAGCCTGAAAGGCCATGTCGATGGTGTCTGCGCGATAATACCACTGTATTTCTCGAGCGTGTTAGCCACGGGATCGAACTCGTAGCGGGTGTTGCTGACGGTGAAGTAGAGTAGCTTTCCATTGTTGCTGGATTCGATCTCAGTAAAGGGAAGCTTGCTGGCATCGACTGGCTTCTTGAGCAGCCTGGCAAGTTCCACAGCGAGCCTGTCGTGATCGAAGGCATCAGACTTGACGGCGGTCTTGAGATCGACCTTGAGGAACCGTGAGGCATTGCCGGGACGTTGCTGGCGGTAGTAGGCGTGCAGGCCATCTGCTGACCAGGTGACGCGGGGGCGGGTGTTGAGCACTTTGCCCGTGTACTGTTCGGCCAGGCCGCTGCTGCGAGCGTAGTCAGCTTTCGTCCCCTGAGCCTGAATGACAGATACCTGCAGCAACATCACGATGAAGGGTGACAACCAGCGATTCATGCAGAGACTCGTGAAAGATGGGGTTTAGTTCGGAACGATCCACATGATGAATGGAGTGCTGCCGATGTGCAACAACATTCCAGCCATGGATCACAGATCGATGAATGCGCAGTCCATGCATAGAGTGTCTTGGTGATGCATGAGGGAGACGCTGATGCACAAGGTGAATCTCGCAGAGAAGTTTGCCCAGATCAACGATTACTGGAATCCACGCATCGCCGGCGAACTGAATGGTCAGCAGGTGAAGCTGGTGAAGTTTCAGGGCGAATTCGTCTGGCACCACCACGACCATGAAGACGAGTTGTTCCTTGTCATTGCTGGCAGTTTCCGCATGGAGTTCCGCGACCACACGGTGGAACTGCAACCCGGCGAATTCCTCATCGTCCCACGAGGCGTGGAACATCGCCCGGTGGCGACGCAGGAAGTTCAAGTACTTCTCTTTGAACCGGCTAGCACCTTGAACACGGGAAATGTCAGCAACGAGCGCACGGTGGCACACCTGCAAAAGGTGTAACAGAGAAACTGAGGACAATTTGCTTCATCACAATGAGCAGATGCTGGAATTGCCTCCTCCCTAAGCTAAATTCTTCGCAAGTTACCACGCCGTGAGGCCGATAGAGAAATTGGGGAAGTCTTGTCAATTCATGCTGGCAGCAACCGTCCGCGCTGCCTGAAGTTGACAGGCGTTTACACAGAGTGTTAACGCTGGTTAGCGCCATGGTCTTGGCTAGTGGTTTCCCGGCTTCACTGGTTTCGCTGTGCTGGAGAGACTAAGCGACTTAACTCATTGGTTTTGCCAAGGTTAAGATGCCAGCCTGCTCCAGTTTGTCAGCTTTCCCCGTTAAGTGGAACTCTGGCACAGAAACTGCGTAGTGAATTCTGATGGCTGTGCAGTGGGAGTTACGTGTCCACTCCAGCTTGCTGTCCTACGGATTGGGATTGCAAGTTACTGCATGGTTGGTTATTACGGGGGTCATGTGTTTCTGACAGGAGGTCTGGTGCACATGCGGAATTTCATGTCGAAGTTGTGGAATGATGATCGTGGCGCCCTGATCGCTACCGAGTGGGTGTTTGTCTCCACGATCATGGTCATCGGCGTTGTAGCTGGCCTCAAGTCAGTGCAGCAGGCCGTCGTGACTGAAATGGAAGACCTGGCTAACGCCGTGGGCTCGCTGAGCCAGTCCTACACGTTCTCCGGAACGAGTGGCTGTGCCGCTTCCACGACAGGCAGTCGCTATCAGGATGCGGTACACACCGTCAACCTGATCAGCAATGCCCAGGTATTCAACGATGCAGCCGGTGCTTCTTCGGTTTGCCCTGACTAAATCAGCCTAACACCCGACCTCCCGTGGCGTTCCCCTGGAATGCCACTTTAGGTGGACACGTTTGTGCTCACGCTACGCCCGCGACTCTTCGCGGGCTGAATGCGTTTCCATGCTAAGTTTTTACTGTTAATCTGCACCGACAATGCCGTCCCTGCCGCTCCTAACGCCTGTTCCCGGCAAACTTCTCCTGTCCCGTAGACCTTTCCGAGTGACAAGACTCTAACGACTAGGGAAGATAAACCACATCATTGCTTTGGCAGGATGTGGACTATGCTGGCGTTTCTCACTCTGGCCCTGACTCTCCAGGCTGATTGCCCCGACTGCGGCCCGGTTCGAGATGTGGATCCACCCGTGGTAGCGCTGCGGGTACTTGCACCTCAAAAGGGCAATGCCACCGGCACGCTCACCTACCAGGTGGTACTGACCAACCGTGCCACCGCCAAGGCTTTCGATGTCAAAGTAAAGCTCGACCTTCCCGACAAGACCACACTCGTCAGCAGCAGCGTCAATCCCGACAAGCAGCAGAACACCCTGGTCTGGAACATTGGCACCATGCCCGGCGAGTGCCAGCGTCGATTCGATGTAACCCTGAAGACCACCAGCGAAGGCCCGATCGATGCCTGTTTCCGGGTTTCCTATGAACACGGTGTCTGCGTCACGACCACTGCAGCCTGTAAACCGTCGGGCAAGGATGAGGAAAAGCTGCCTCCGCCGAAAGTGGCCGGGCAGCTCAGCGTGCAGAAGATTGCTCCCGCCCGCCAGGGGATGGGTACGCCTATTCTTTACAGTATCACCGTAACGAATACCGGCCGCATTCCTGTGCAGGCTGTCGAGCTGGAAGATCTGTTCCCGGCCAATGCCGTCTATGTACAAGGCAGCGCCGATAACAACGGCCAACTGCAAGGCCCCGAAAGCAAGAAGATGCAATGGCGGCTGGGAACGATGCTTCCCCAGGAGACTCGCACTGTCACCTTCAAGGTGCGGCCCATGCAGGTGGGGACATTTCTGAACGTCGCCAGCGCTCATGGCATCGATGGCGACGGCCAGCGGGTGCAAAGCCCGGACTCGACAGCCACCACTGATGTCAGTGGCATGGCAACCATTTACATGGAAGTGAAGGATACGGTCGATCCGCTCTTCCTTGGCGGCTCGACCATGTACACGGTCCTGGTTCGCAACACCGGTACTGCACCGGCAACGAGTATCCGACTGCTCGCTGAGATACCGCAGGGGATGAGTGTCAGCCGCATCGGGCCGTCTCAGGAAGCCGACGCTTCGGGCTACCGTTCGGGAGAGCAGCGGGTGCAGTTCGCTTCATTCAACTTGCAGCCAAAGGCGGAGAAGGTCTTTACGATTGAAGTGAAAGCCGAGCGGGCCGCGCTCTTCCGTTTCCGTACCACGCTCACGGCGGACATGCTGGATCCGACCAAACCACCGCTGATGGAAGAAGAGACAACGACGGTGGTGAATGAGCGACCACCCGATTCGCAAACCAGGCTCGATGTCAAGCCGCTGGATCAATTGGCCAAAAAGTAGACGCGGCGAGTCGCCGCGTCTACTGAAGCTCTGGCCGGTCTCCAGACCGAGCCAGACAGCCGACCGCAGGTCTCCCCTGCGAGAGCCTAATTTCCTTGCATGGGAGACTTGCGGTCAGCGGAGACCGGCGAATCCTATCCGATAGTCAGTCTGCTACGTCTCGCATAACATCCTCCATCGTTATTTCATTCTTCGGATCAATCACATTATTCATCTTCTGAAGTTTGATGGCAATCGGTCGCATTTCAGGCGTTAGTAGTCCAGACCAATTGAGCGCCTTACAGGCCATGACTGCAGAAGTGATGTCGAAGTTGCTGTTGAAGGCGAGGTAAGTGACCAGCTCCTGATATTCTGCCACCAGGCCGTGTTCGGCGATGCATCTGAGTACCGACAGTTTTGACTGTTGTGAAGAGGTGCCCATGAAATAGTCGCGTAGTTGTGGAAGGTAGCGCTCTGTCAGCATTTTCGAATAAATCATACCGGTTTGCAGGAGATAATAGATGTTGGCATCCATTCTGTAATTCACATAATCCTGCACATTGACATGGCAATGTTCGCAAAGCCTGTCAGCGATTCTGAAAATGTTGAAACCTGTGATATGCACAATATGACGAGCGCAGACCTGATTGAGCAAATGAAAGCGACTGCAAATATGCCCGTACGAGCCAATGAGGAGGTCGCGATGGATTGAGAATACCTCTCCAAAGGCAATAATAGCGTTTTCCAAATCGTCTGAGTATTCAGCATTGGAATATGCAAAGACATGATCAATTGCTGCCAGCAATCGGGCTCGACCATCCTGGTTTCTTGTCAATTGGGATAAATGTTCGTGATGCGATTCAGGGAGGTGCAATGTTTTTAGATCAAAAATATCGAAGTTGATGGATTCCATTTCTCTCTCCAAATTCAGTTTCCCTCAGTTGGTCGCCGTTGGTCTTCAACAATCGCCAGAAACTCGCGAATGTTTTCCCTAGCCACTTCTTCCGTAACATGGATGAGTTTGATCTGGAGAATTCCAGCCGACCGTTGGTCTCCGCTGCGAGAGCTTCATGTCGTTGCAGGGGAGACCTTCGGTCAACGGAGTGGCACGGTCAGGAGACCGGCCACAGCACGTGGAGACAGGCCAGAGCGGGGTCTACTTCTTCGTCTCTTCCTTCTTGCTCTCTTCTTTCTTGGTTTCTTCAGCCTTCCTGGCTTCCTCTTCCTTCTTCTTCTCCTCAGGCGTCTTCTTCTCGCGGCTCAGGAGTTCGGGAAGGTTAGCCACTCGCATGGCAATTGTGGCCATGACCTGCGAACCCTGGATCAGGTCGGGTTGGCGGGCCTTGTCCAGCGTGTCGCTCTGGGAGTGGTGGGTCAGCGTGTACTCGGCTGGGTCCTGGTGGAACGCGAAGCCGGGTACGCCTTTCCCTTCGAAAGGCAGGTGATCGGTGCCGCCTTGCGAGCCTGTCGTGACTTCGACATTCAGCTCCTTGAGCTGAGGCAGTTCCTTCGTCATGAAGTCCTTGATGGCATTGCGGCCTTGCAGAGGCAACCGAATGACTTTGCCGGTGCCGGTGTCATGCACGAGGGCCATCGAGATCTTGGGCAATTCATCCTTGTGGGTTTCGACATAGGCGCGGGAGCCATGCAGGCCCTGTTCCTCACCGCTGAAGAGACAGAAGCGGATGGTGCGCTTGGGACGGATGCCTGCCTGAGCAAGCTTGCCCAGCACGCGGGCTGACTCGAGTACGACGGAGGTGCCTGTGCCGTTGTCGGTGGTGCCGGAAGCAAGGTCCCAGGAATCGATGTGGGCGCCGATCACGACGAACTCATCAGGCTTCTCGCTACCCTTGATTTCACCGACAGTGTTGTAGACGGTGGCGGTTTCGGGAATGATCTTCGCTTCGATCTCCACTTCGATCTTCACCGGTGAAGCGTCCTTGCGGGTCACCAGGCGGTGAAGCAGGGCGTAATCGTCATGGGTCATGAAGACACTGGGAAGCGGATCGCCTGCTTCAGCCCGATTGCGGCCACCCCAGCTACCTGTCATGTTGAGCAGGCCGTGCGGCTTGGCGGAATCGGTGACCGTGCAAGCCACACCTTCAGCCCGCAGGAACTGGTCGACCGAACGAGCCATCTCACCGCCATCACCACCGGCGGGCGGACGACGGCGGGGCATGTTGGCAGGATCGCGCGGCTTGCCGATGTCAGAAATAGGACGAACATCAGCGGGTTGGTTCCGCATGACGATGGCATTCTTGAGCTTGCCTTTGTGCTTATTGAGAGCTTCCTGGCTGATGCCCTGGGGGATGAACACCACTTCGCCGGTGAGCTTCCCCGAAGTACCGGGAGTCCAGGCACGGGAGGCAACCGTCAGCCAGCGGGTATGGGGCTCAGTCATTTTCATGCGAGCGAAGCCACGCTCCCAGGTAGCAGGAATGGTGTAAGGTTCGAGCTTCACGTTCTCGAGGCCATAGCTCTTGAACTTTTCAGCTGCCCAGTCATTGGCTTTCTTCAGATTGGCCGACCCGGTCATACGCGGGCCGATGACGTCGCTGAGATGGGTCAGGTTCTTGAGGATTTCGTGATTGGCTTTGACTTCAGAAATGATCTGCTGATCGATCTCTTCCGCGGTCTTGCCCGCGATCTTTCCTTCCTCTGCGAGCGTGCTGCTCCAGAGGACAAGTGCTACGCTCATGCAGCACAAGGCTTTCCACACGGTTCTCATCGAATGCTCTCCGAAAATACACAACAACACATCCACTGGTGTAACGCATGCCAAAGCCAGATGCCAGAAGATAGCAGCTCTCTCATAGAGTTATCAGAATTATAATGGGAGCGATGTAACTGCCGATGAGTGGTGGTCATTCCTCGTAGCTTCTGTTTTCGCTTCTGCTATGATGCCTGCTTTCCACTCGCAGAATCACATGCATCATTCCACGCATTCTGATGAAGTTCGCGACCCGGTGGTCGAAGCCTACAACGCCCGCCTGGGTCTCTGGCTCTTTGCCCTGTATTCGCTGGCCTTCCTGGGCTTTGTGCTGCTTAATGCGCTCTGGCCTGCATCGATGGAGATGGTCGTTGTTGCAGGGTTGAACCTCGCCATCACCTACGGCTTTGGATTGATCCTGGGAGCCTTTGTCCTCGCTCTCGTTTACGCCAGTTGTTGCCGGGTGCCTCAGGCGGGGGCGCGATGATCCACGCTACTTCGTCGCTCGCCATCGTTATCTTTCTGTGCTTCGTCGCCTTCACGCTGGGCATCAGCTTCTATGCAGCCCGGCGTACGAGAACTGCAGCCGGTTACTATGCCGCTGGTGGTGGTATCCACTGGTTCGTCAATGGGATTGCCTTCGCCGGCGATTACCTCTCCGCTGCTTCGTTCCTGGGCATCTGTGGCACCATCGCCTTCTTCGGCTACGATGGTTTCCTTTACTCCATCGGCTACCTGGCCGGCTGGGTGGTGGCCCTGCTCGTCATCGCGGAGCCAATGAAGCGGCTGGGCAAGTACACCTTCGCTGATGCTCTCGACAAGCAGTTCCAATCACGGGGTATCAAACTCGTCGCAGCCATCAGCACACTGGTCGTCAGCCTGTTCTACCTCATCCCGCAAATGGTGGGTGCCGGGGTACTGATTCAACCGTTGCTGGGCCTGCCCCACTGGGCCGGGGTGCTCATCGTCGGGGCGGTGGTGGTGCTCATCGTCGCCACGGCTGGCATGGCGTCCACCACCTATGTGCAGTTCTTCAAAGGGCTACTGCTGCTGCTCTTCAGTACCATCCTGACAGTACTGATCCTGAACCGTGGCATCAGTGCGGATACCCGGCCTGAGTCAGTGCAAAGCCACTCTACCACGGTAACCAGTGATGGCAGGAAGCTGGTCGATGGCAAGCCTCTGGGTGAAGCACAACTGCCCGGCGCTGGCCATGTGCAGCAGCTACCCGACGGGAAGCTCACCACGGGCCCGCTCGGCCCGATGGAGTTCCTGGCTACGTTGCGCGAAAGCGTCATCGTCCTGTGGAAATCGTCGAAGAAGACCGATGCGACAGGAACCACCACGACCTACACCGCTGTGCCAACCAACGGCGCGGACATCCTCCGGCCTGGCAAAAGTCCGGCGTTCCAGGGATTGCAGAGCGATTCTGCTGCGGCCAAGTGGAACTTCGTCTCGCTCATGCTCGCCCTCTTCTGTGGCACCGCCTCGCTGCCGCACATCCTCATCCGCTACTACACGGTGAAGGACTCGGCTGCGGCCCGCAAGAGTACGGTCGTCGGCATTGGAGCGATTGGCGGGTTTTACATCCTGACGCTGTTCATGGGTTTAGGTGCGATGACCGGCGGTGCGCTCGACCTGACCAATAGCAACATGTCCGCACCACTGCTGGCCCGCAGCTTTGGTGAAGTACTCTTCGCCTTCATCTCGGCGGTGGCTTTTACCACCGTGCTGGGGACGGTGAGTGGTCTGATTGTCGCAGCCAGTGGTGCCGTCGTGCATGACCTGCTTACCGGTACCATGAAGCTGGAACTGAATGACTACAACAAGGTCAGGATCGGCAAGTTCACTGCCATGGTCGTGGGTGCGGTTGCAGTGGGGCTTGGCATTGTCTTTGAAAAGATGAACGTCAACTTCCTCGTCGGCTGGGCGTTCAGCGTGGCAGCCTCGGCCAACCTGCCTGCGCTGATCATGCTGCTTTTCTGGAAAGGGACGACCCGGCAGGGCATCATCGCTTCGGTGCTTGTCGGCATGCTCTCGTCGCTGGCGTGGATTCTGCTGAGTGGCGATACCTACCGCGATGTCTACGGCCTGGCCCCGGAGCGTTCGGTAGTCCCGTTCAGCCAGCCGGGAGTCGTGACGATCCCGTTGAGCTTCGTGGTGCTGGTGGTAGTGTCGGTGATGACGAGCCGGAAGCGTTAGCGACGCTGATAACGAGCCGGAAGCGTCAGCGACGATGCAGAAACCGTTGTAAACGTCCAAATGCTACAGTAAGTTTGCATTAGTGCTTGCTGACTCTTTGCCTTTGCTGATGCTTCATACTCGTGCGAACAATGTCCAAACCACTCGCATACTTTATCACGATTAGCACTTATGGATCGTGGTTGCATGGAAGTGAGAAAGGCTCAGTAGACCGCCACCATAATATGCCCGGAACACCATTCTTGTCTCCCGATGCAACTCTCCAACGGCAATCCTATCAAGCACTTCGGCAGCCGCCGTATATTCTCGACGAGCCACGCAGACGCATCGTAATGCAAACCATCTGTGAAGTCACAAAGCATCGCACCTGGACACTCTGGGCATTACATGTAAGAAGCAATCACGTTCACGTCGTCATAACCACAAACGATGTGAAGCCCGAAAAAGTAATGAGTGATCTCAAAGCATGGTGTAGCCGTCGATTGCGAGAAGCATTGCATGAAGACGCTAATCGAGATCGCTGGACCCAACATGGCAGCACACGCTATCTCAACGACGACGATAGCTTTCATCATGCAGTGAAGTATGTACTGGAAGAACAGGGCGATGCGATGGAAGTCTATGATGGACGAAATTGACTCGTATGATCTAGAGGTAGAAGCATCAGTGATGTCGACTGCAGGTGTCAGCCCAACCGACTGTTGCACAATCAACGTGTTTTTCCCCGTCGCTGACGCTTCCGGCTCGTGTGACGTGTGACATTTCTCCTGCAGTTCGCTTGCTTTTTTCGCCGATGAGGTTACTATGTTAAGCATGAAGCTTGCAGCGAAATGTTGTTGTCTACTGTCCCAGCCCGGCCTGTGCCGGATTGGCAACGGAGGCACTTTGTAAGCTTCTCATCACGTTGCGAATCCTGCAGGCCTGGGCGAACCACTCGCTCAGGCCTGTTGTCTTTTACCCAACCCGTTTCTCTTGCTCAGGAGTCCTGTCATGTGTTGTCGTTGCTGTCTGATGTGTCTGAAACGTCTACCCCATTCCATTTCCCTTTCTGCTTTTCCATCGCAACCCCCTAGTACGGAGCCTTTGACCTATGAACGTGCGTAATACCTTCTTTGCTGCCAGTCTTTCCACCTTGGCTGTGGCCAGCGCTCTGCAGGCCGATGAACCCCAGCCGGTTCCACCACCACAGCAGCCAGCCCCGCAAATCCAGTCGATCCAGCCTCCCAACGTGCGACCGAGCCGTCGTGAACGACGCCAGGGCACTTGGCAAATCGTACAGACCACTCCTGCCACCAACCCCACCGCTACGCAACCTGCCCCGCAGCAAAAACCAGCTGCACCAGCTCAGCAGCAGGCACAAGCTGCTCCCGCCATCAACAAACCTCCGACGAGTATTCAGTCGCCACCCCTGGTGGAACAGCGCCGTCCCGGGCCGCTGAGCCGACTGTTGAACAGGCGTGCCAGCTCTACCTCCATTCCACCCACGGTGATTCAGCAGCCAGCTGGCAGTCAGCCGCTACCCACGGCGAAGTAAAGCTCAGCTTTCAACTGTTGCAATTCAGCATGGTGAGCCTGCGTACAGGCACACCATCACTGTTCATTCCCTGTTCGTTTCATCTACACACAACGAGGTATAGCCATGTCGATCTATCAGCATCATGAACCCGAATCCGCTGCCCGGCTCAACCGCGTGCTGGCCCAGGCCCGTCGCAGTGAGAAGCAGCGGCGACTGACGCTCTCCACACAGGAGTTGCTGGCCACGTCCCGGCTGGAATTGGGATTGGTCAGGCCACGGGCACTGAATCAGCCTCGAGGCCAGGCTTACTCCCACCAGGAGTAAGACATTCGGGACGGGGAGCAGCGGGCACGTCACCCGCTGCTCCTCGTTCCGGATCACCTGTCGCAGGAACTTAAACCTTCATGGCGAGGGATCAGCCTGCAAAGCTGATGGTACGTGGTTCGACTCCACCCTGTGACTCTCAGGCCGCCTGGCAGGTAAAGGTTGGGACAGCAACTCCACCCTGCCAGGCGGCCTGCTATCGTAGACGCAGCATCCTGCCGCGTATGCAATGACTTGTAGTGGTGCAACCGCCGCTGGTGACCCAATCACTTGCAGGATGGACGTGCTGCGGGGTATTGCAGACGCGGCGGGACGCCGCGTCTACTTTGGCTCCGTAGGATAGAGGTATCTCTTCCTCCGGAGTTTCGCATGAACACGCAGCAGTGCATCGCTTCGAACATGGACATGACCGATTTTGTCATGCTCTCGTACTTGAAAGACCTGAGCAGTGCAGAACTGATGACTCGCCCCGGCCCGAACTGCAACCACCTCGCCTGGCAGCTTGGCCACCTCATCAACTCGGAACAGCAACTGCTTAATGCGATCCTCCCCGGATCCGCCATGCCTTTGCCCGATGGCTTTGGTGACAAGCACTCCAAAGAGCAAAAAGATAACAATGATCCCAAGGCATTCCTGACCAGGGAAGAGTACATCGATCTCTACAAGAAGAGTCGCCAGCACACCAAGGCTGCACTTGCCAAGCTCAGCGATGCAGATTGCGACAAGCCCAACCCGATGGGATGGGAAATGTTTCCCACGGTTGGCGTGATGGTCAACCTGATCGCCAGCCACCCGATGATGCACGCCGGGCAGTTTGCCGTGGTTCGCCGTGCACTCGGTAAGCCGGTGGTGATCTAACTGCAAGAGCAGGAAGTAAACTCTCCCTTCTCCCCCCGGGGAGCGGGGAACAATAGTTGCAACCCGTTTCGTCCTCGCATATCATCGCTAGTAACCTACCTCACCTCCCGCCAGAAGGGCACCTACCTCATGGGCAAGAAACTCTCGATCGGCAGTTGGGCCTTTGTCTTCAATCAGGAAACCGTGCTCGACTTCCACACCACGCTGCACAAGCTCCAGCACATGAAGTTCGATGGTATCGAACTGGGCAGCTTCGGCGTGCACCCCACTCCGAAATCGCACCCCACCAAGGCGAGCCGGGCCGCCCTCAGGAAGGAAGTGGCCGACCATGGTCTGGGCTTCTCCGGCATAGCCGTTGATCTCTGGTCGTTCAAGCCCATCAGCCTGGAAGATCCTCTGCCCTATCTGTGTGCGTTCCTCGGCTACTGCAGCTTTGCCCAGGACCTGGGCATGGATATGATCCGTGTCGATACCTGCGAACCACCCGACGTGCTGGAGAAGAACAAGATCGACCCCAAGGTCGGCATGGATCGCATCATCAATGCCTGGGACATCGCCTGCAAGATGGCCGCTGACCATGGCCTCAAGGTGAGTTGGGAATTTGAGCCCGGCTTCGTCTTCAACAAGGCCAGCGAGGTGGTGAAGATCGTCGATGCCGTGAAGGCGAAGGGGCACAAGAACTTCGGCCTGATGTACGACAGTTGCCACGCCCACATGACTGCCCTGGGGGCCAACCAGGTGGGTGAGAAGGAAACCGTAGCTGGCGGAGCCCTCGGCGTACTGAAGATGCTGGAAGGCCGCATCAATCACATCCACCTGATTGATTCCGACGGTTCGCTCAACGAACACAAGACCAGCACCCACAACCCCTTTGGCACCGGCAACATTAATTTCGATGAACTCCTTCCCGCCATCGAGAAGGCCGGCATCGATACCAAGTGGTGGGCCATTGACCTCTGCTTCTGGCCCGACGCCTGGAATGTGACGGCTCAGTGCAAGAAGTACCTGGATGCAATGCGGGCGAAGTACGCAGCTTAGGAAGCACTATGTACATACGAGCCGGAAGCGTTAGCGACGGCGACTACCGTTCGCATTGAGCGTCAACACGCCACCTCATTCCGTCTGCTGTGCCGTCGCTGACGCTTCCGGCTCGTTTCCCCTTGCATACTGTGCTTTCGCACGGAATAATACAGCACCTGCCAGTATCCCCGCCAGTATCCCACCGACTCGGAGCCTCCTCCCACCATGCTCCAACTGCAACTGGGCCGTGCTGCCCGTAATTGCCAGCAGATGACCCGCCGCACCGCTCTCAAGGCCGGGTTCCTTGGCGTGCTCGGCCTCACCTCCGCCGATCTGCTGCGTATGCAAGCCCGTGGCCAGGCATCCAGTCGCAAGAAGTCGGTCATCCTCATCTGGCTCGATGGCGGACCAAGTCACCTCGAAAGCTACGATCCCAAGCCCTTCGCCCCAATTGAATATCGCGGGCCGTGGGGGGCGATCCGCACCAACGTGCCAGGCATGTATGTCAGCGAAATATTGCCCCAGCATGCCAAGCATGCCGACAAGATGGCCCTCATCCGCTCAGTGCATCATGATAATGGCGACCACTTCGCCGCTGCCCACTGGATGCTCACGGGCCGGTTCGGCTCCAATGCAGCTAACCTCAAGCAGATGTATCCGTCGGTCGGGTCCTTTGTCGCCAAGGTGAAAGGGCCGAACCGCCAGGGGCTGCCTGCGTACGTGGGTTTGCCATCGGCGGAGTCGGTCTACCTCTTCCCCGGCTACCAGGGAGCTGCCTACCTGGGTGCAGCGTACAACCCATTCGATGTCGACCGTGAGGCGAAGTACCTGGGTGCGACCGATATGCGCCCGATTGGCACTCCCAAGTGGCTGAAGCAGTTTGAAGGCGAGCAGTCCAGCATCATGGAATCGCGTGCTTCGCTGCTTCAGGCAATGGATACCACGTGCAGGGCGTTTGATACAAGCGGTGCCATGTCCACCATGGATCGCTTCCAACTGGAAGCGCTGGACATGGTAACTGGCAAGAATGCCAAGGCTGCGTTCGACCTCGACAAGGAAGACCCCCGTACAGCGGATCGCTACGGTCGCAGCGCCTGGGGCCGTTATACCCTCATGGCCCGGCGGCTCGTTGAAGCGGGTGTTACCTTTGTCACGGTTGATATGCCTCACTGGGATGACCATGCTAATATCAAGGAATCGCATGGCATGAAGCTGCGGCCCATGGACCAGGCTGTGGGAGCATTGCTGGAAGACCTGCATCAGCGTGGCATGCTCCAGGACACGCTGGTGGTGGTGATGGGGGAATTCAGCCGCACGCCACGACTGAACAACGGGTTGCCGGGCCAGAGCACGGTTCCAGGGCGCGATCACTGGGGCAATGCTATCTCGGTGATGATGGCTGGTGGCGGATTGAAAACGGGGCAAGTGGTTGGTGCCACGAACAGCAAGGGCGAGCATCCAGTTGACCGTGCCTTGCGGCCCTTTGATATCCTGGCCACCATTTATCATGTGCTCGGCATCGACTATACACAGAACTTCCCCGATCATACCGGTCGGCCTGTCCCCATGCTGGGCGAAGGGGAACCGATCCGCGAGTTGATCTAGCGGTTGGCCATGCTCAGCTGTCGTGCTCGTTACTCTGGACACATCGGACATATATTAAGTGCTGAGTCCTGAGATTGAGCACGAGAATGACACCCTACCAGGCTGAAAAGCAACAACTCATCACCATCGGCACCCAGTTCTACCACAAGCAGTGGTCCGTGGGCACCAGCAGCAATTACAGTCTCCGGGTGCGTGAGAAACCACTGCAAGTACTCATCACTGCCAGTGGCAAAGACAAGGGAGCCCTGACGCTGGATGATTTCGTGCTGGTCGATGAGCGCGGCACCTGCTCGCGTGAAGCCGTCCCGGCAGCAGTCAGTCAGGAGCCTGCACCCACACCTTCAGCAGAGACGATGCTCCACGTCGTTGCCCTGCAGCAGCCCGATATCCGGGCGGTACTCCATACGCACTCTGTATGGTCCACCATCCTCAGCGAAAAATATGCAAAGCAGGAATACATCGAGTTCGCCGGCTACGAGATGCTCAAGGGACTCGAAGGCATCAAGACGCATCAGACGAGCGTAAGGCTCAGGATATTCGAGAACACGCAGGACATCGCCGAACTGGCCGGCGAAGTGAAGCGACTGCTGGCAGAACCGGCACATCCCTTGCGCTACGGGTTTCTCCTTCGCCGTCATGGTCTATATACTTGGGGTAAGGATCTCTTCGCGGCACGTCGCCATGTGGAGATCATCGAATTCCTGTTGGAAGTCGAGGGAAGACAGCTCTCGCTGCAATGAGGTGACTCATGGCTGTGGTGACCGTTCCGACACACTCGAAACGCATTGAAGGCGAAGGCGACGTCGCGGACTTCCTTCGCCCCTATGGCATTCGTTATGAACGCTGGCCCCTGGAAGATCGCTGCAATCCTGATGCTTCCAATGACGAGATCCTTGCTGCCTACGCCCCGGAGATCGAGAAACTGAAGGTGGAAGGTGGCTATGTCACCGCTGATGTGATCAATGTCACCCCTGAGACCCCCGGCCTCGACGCCATGATTGAGAAGTTCAACAAGGAGCACATTCACACCGAGGATGAAGTCCGCTTCATCGTCAAAGGTCGTGGGCTCTTTCACATTCATCCCCAGAACGGGGATGAGGTCTTCAGCATCGAGATGAATGCCGGCGACTGGATCAGTGTGCCGGCTGGAACGAAACACTGGTTTGATTTCTGCCACGAGCGCACCATCCGGGCCATTCGCCTGTTTCAGGACAAGGCCGGCTGGACGCCTCATTATGTGGAAGCTGGCGTACACGAAGCCTATCTCCCCGTGTGCTGGGGCCCCAGCTTCATTTCCCCCACGACTCCCCGCGTCAACCCTGCAGTGACTCTATGACACCTTTTGCCTGCCGCGGTATCCTGCTGGATATCGAAGGGACGATTTCGCCGCTCAGTTACGTTCGTGAAGTGCTCTTTCCCTATGCTCGGCAGCATCTGCCGACTGCACTGCGCAGCCTGTGGAACGACGAAGCCATGCCTCGCATTCGCGAGGAACTCGCTGCACTCAACAACAGCCCCAGCTTTGAAGCCTGGACCGGCGGTCGAGGCATGCCTCCCGAACGTCGCTTCAAGCAGATGCTGCAAGCCTTGATCAAGCTCATGGAGCAGGATGCCAAGGTAGGGCCACTCAAGGAAATACAGGGCCTCATCTGGCGTCATGGTTTCAGCGACGGCACACTTCGCTCGGTGCTCTATGGCGAAGTGCCTCGTGTGCTCTCCGAGTGGAAGCATCGCGGCCTCGATCTCCGCGTCTACTCCTCCGGCAGCATCGAAGCGCAGAAGCAGTTCTTCATGCATGTGGATAACGGCACAACCGACAGCCTCAATCTCATCAAGCTGTTCTCCGGCTTTTATGACACAACCACCGGCCCGAAGAAAGACTCAGCAAGCTACCAGAAGATCAGCCAGGCCTATCACCTGCCTGCCGAGAGCATTCTGTTCCTGAGTGATGTTGTTGCTGAGCTGGATGCTGCCGCGAGTGCCGGTATGAAGACGGGCCTGCTGTGCAGACCAGAAAACCCTCCAGTGCCCGATAACATCCCGCATCCACGCTTCACGTCACTGGACGAAGTGATCATTGCCTGACGACCATGCGAGACTGGAACACCACCCATGCCCGATCCACTTGCCTGCCTGGGCTTTGATGCTGCCAAGGTCCAGGTTTCACCTTCCCTGGGCAAGGACCTGGCACTGCTGGATCGCTTGCTGGGGCAAGTGGTTGCTGACCAGGAGGGACGTGAGGTTGTTGAACTGGCCCGGAAGCTCTATCTCGACCAGGGCGAACCCTCCACACTTCTCGAACGCCTGCCTGCACTGGCAGACCCGCAACTGGTCCATCACGTACTTCGTCTCTTCGCTGTCCTCTTTCAGCTCTTTAACACCGCAGAGCTGAAGGAGATCATACGGGTCAATCGCGAACGGGAGCAATCAGCCTCATTGAAGCCACGGGCTGAGTCGATCCGTGATGCCGTGCAACGGCTGAAACAAGCCGGGCTGTCCGCAGACGATGTCCAGAACCTGCTTCATCAGGTTGACCTGGGCCTGACACTTACTGCTCATCCCACGGAAGCCCGCCGCCGTGCCGTGCTCGACAAGCTCCATACCATTGCCGGCTGGCTGCTGGAACATGGTCAACAGCAGGGCCTACTCAGCAGGCTGGATGTGCCCATGAATACCACCGGCCTGGTGGAACGGGAAGTCCTGCGTACGCTCACGGAACTCTGGCAGACTGATGAACTGCAAAGCGCCAAGGTCACAGTCGAGGATGAAGCCCGCAATGCTCTCTACTTCCTGACCCAGACTATTCTTGAAGTTGTCCCCTGGCTGCATGAAGACCTCCGCAGCAACCTGGCTCTCGTCTATCCCGGGTACCACTTCACTCTGCCCGCCTTCATTACCTATCGCTCGTGGGTCGGTGGCGATCGTGATGGAAACCCCTTCGTGACGCCCGCCATCACCTGGCGCACCCTGCTCCGCTATCGCCGATGCATTCTTCGCCATTATCTGAAGGAAGTCATTGCACTGCAGAGTGAACTCACCCAGGGACGCAAGCATCTCGAACCATCGGTGGAAGGTGAAGAGCCTCTGGTCCGGCAGCTGCAACACATGGAACAGCGACTGCGGGCTACGCTGAAACACAGCAGAGCGATGAGCAGTGATTACCGGACTGGCGCCGGTTATGCGCTGCCAGCTATCGCCTATGCCTCTCCGAGCGACTTCCTGAACGATCTGCAGGCTATCCAGCTTATCCTGCGCAATTCGCACTCGACGGTGGTTGCTGACTATGGCCCGCTGGCCCGGCTGGTGACCCAGGTGAAAACCTTCGGGTTCCATCTCGTGGCGCTCGATATTCGCCAGCATAGTCGAGAGCACGAAAAAGCACTGGACGAGATGATTGCCCATACGGGCATACTCAAACCCGGGCAAACTTACATCGGTTTAAGCGAAGACGAGAAGCTGGAACTCCTGAGCAGGGAACTGCAGAATCCGCGTCCCTTGATGCCACGCGGCTGGCGAGGTTCACCCACCACGCAGAATGTTCTCGAGACTTTCAGCGTGATCCGCTACGCCCATCGCCGGCTCGGGCGTGAAGTTATTCAGTCGTACGTGATCAGTATGACGCATGGCATCAGTGATATGCTCGAAGTCCTGCTGCTGGCCAAGGAACAAGGCCTCTTCCGCTGGAAGGAGGACGGGACGTTGGACAGCGACCTGCACATCGTTCCCCTGTTCGAAACGATCGAAGACCTCGACCGCAGTGCCGGGCTCATGGCCCGGCTGTTCACGCACCCCATCTATCGCCAGCAACTGGCAAACCATGATCAATTTCAGGAGATCATGCTCGGCTATTCCGATAGCAGCAAGGATGGTGGATACCTGGCGGCCAACTGGGCACTACATTCAACCCAGGCTGCACTGGCCCGTGTCTGCCACGAAGCAGGTGTGACACTGCAACTGTTCCATGGCCGGGGCGGTACCGTGGGTCGCGGTGGCGGCCGGGCCAATCGGGCCATTCTGTCACAGCCACCAGGCAGCTTCGATGGCAAGATTCGCGTCACCGAACAGGGAGAGGTCATCTCCTTCCGGTATGGCCTGAAGCCCATTGCCCATCGTCATCTGGAACAACTGGTGCATGCAGCACTGGTTGCCACCGAGGAGCAGAAAAGCCAGCCTCTGGCCCAGGGGCGCTGGGAAGAAGCTACAGCCAAGCTGGCAGCAAAGTCACGCGCATGCTACCGATCCCTGGTGCATGAAGACCCTGACTTCTGGACGTTTTACTCGCAGGCGACGCCGATCAACCACATCAGCCGCCTGCCCATTGCCAGTCGTCCCGTATCCCGTTCCAGCAGTTCGTTGAACGGGCTGGAAGAACTCCGGGCGATTCCCTGGGTCTTTGCCTGGGTGCAAAGCCGCATGGTGCTGCCAGGCTGGTATGGACTGGGCACCGCGCTGGAGTGGTACGCTGCTGAGAATCCAGCACATGAGAAGCTGCTGCGCGAAATGTACCACGCCTGGCCCTTCTTCCGCACGGTCATTGATCATGCACAGCATGAACTGCTGCGGGCACATCTTCCGACTGCGAAGTGGTACGCTGAACGAGTGCAGCCCCGGGAAGTAGCCCATCGACTCTTTGGTATGATCGAGGAGGAATTCCAGCGTACCCGTCACTGGGTACTGCGGCTGGCGGAGAAGAAAGACCTGGCAGAGTACGCACCGGTGATGCGACACGTGGTGGACTTCCGCAACCCCGCCGTGTTGCCACTCAATAAACTACAGCTACTGGCCATGGAGAAGTCGCAGGAGCTGGCCGGGCAGCCGGAGCAGCAACCCTGGCTGGAAGCGGCTCTCCTGAGCATTGCCGGCCTGGCTGCTGCCATGCAAAGCACGGGGTAACCATGTACATCGTCCTCGGCTCGTCCAAGTACGGCAAAACCGATCAGCTCCCCGGCCTCTTCTATGTGGTCACCGAGTTCTTCCACGTCTATTACGTGCCACTGATTCCCCTGCACAGCGTGGTGATGCTCGAAGGCAGCGGCGAGAAAATCTACAAGAAGATCCCGATGGCGTGGAAGTCGGTGCTGGTCACCTATCTTCGCGGGCTGGTTGGTGTCGGGGCGTTTGTCTGCACTGCCATCTTCCTGGGCATCATGTTCAACCTGTTTCAGAAGAACAAGGACAGGCAACTGGTTGACAATGTGTGGTACTTCCTCGGCTTTTCGATCCTGGGCTGGCTACTGGTGGTGTTGAGTTACTACGGTTCCAAACCCAGCCCGGTACGGGCTCTCGAACTAGCCCGGCACCTGGATATCCCCATGGAGAACATCGTGGATCACTATCTGGATGATCCACGTGTCGAGGAGTTGATGAATCAGCCGAAGGAAGAACAGCCGGAACTGCCGGGCAGCGATGTGAATCCACCGCCGCCCGCATGACCGCCGCTAGGATCGTGTGCCAAAGTAGAATGAGACCACAGCGAGCAGGATCGATTCCCACGTTTCCCGGTTAGGCACTTTGATGCCAGCCGGATCGATGAATCCCTTCCACAGTGCCTCAGCAACCATCAGCAGCAGGGCCAGCAGGGCGATCCAGGCGAGGAAGTCCTGGAACGCAGGAGCGGTTCGCCAGGGTCCACGGGCGATAAGCCAGCCGAAGAAGAAGCCGCCGGTGGCACAGGCGAAGAGTTGTGCCCAGAGGTCGAGTTCCACTTCCTGTGGCCGCATGCGTTTCATAACTTGTTGCGGATCCTGCCAGACCAGCCAGCCTACTACTCCCACAATGGCAGCCACGATCAGAAACCGCAGCGTGCCTTTGGGCATGTAGAGTGGCGAATGGCCACCCGTGCCGATGGTCTTGCCATGACTGGCAAAGAACAGGAACAGTCCGAATGTCAGGAAATGCAGGTAGAGGGGCACGTGCGTGGCTTTGGGGTGCCCCAGGTAGAGGAGGAACATCCCGGCGATGCCGATGGACAGAATGGCGCGGATACTTCCCGCCGGCAACCCCAGCGGATGACGATCTTGTGCCAGTGGATCTGTAGACATGGGTGTTCTCTTGAGAGGATGGTGAAGGGAGTTGATTCATCGCTGCCCCGGAGGGACAAGGCACTATTCAGGATGATTCTTCTGGAACTGAGCAGCCATCTCCGTGGAAATCCGTTTAAGCACATCGGCAGTCATCAGGCTACCGTGATCCTTGCCCGGTACGATAACGACCACTGCATCTGAACCCAGCTTCGCCAGGCTTTCCTTCAGGAGCTTGGTGGCTCCTTCCAGGTAGAAGGTATCCTTATCGCCCATGAAAACGTGAATCTTGCCCTTCAACTTGGGGCCCAGCGTGGCCCAGTTGCGTTCGAGTTGCAGACGGATGTCGTACTTTTCCCAGTAACGGGCCGTCTCCTGGTCGATGACACCGGTTTCGCGATTCCAAAGCTGGCGGGGCTGACCATTACCATCTTTGGGACTGAACACGGCTTCAAACGAGAAGAGCTGCCCGCCCCGGCCCATCACCACTTCCATGTCAGAGAATGGTTTGTAGTAAATCATCGGCGTATCGCCCCGACGGGCCAGCGGACGCTTGGCACCACTCGCATCCGTAAACATATTCGCTGACGGATCGTAGATATTGATCCGCTGGAAGTCGCGGAAGTCGACAGGATCAGGCGCGGTAGACCAGGTGCCTCCGAAGAAATCGGGATATGTCACCTGCAGCCACAGACTGCTCCAGCCGCCGGAAGAATGTCCCGTGAGGAAGCGGGCTGTCGGCTGGCCGATGCCACGGAACTGCTTTTCAATGGCGGGAATCAACTCTTCAATCAATGCCTGACCATACGGGCCGTTGTTGACTGAGTCGGCAAAGACATGGTGCCCGGTACGGCAATCCGGATCGAGCACGACGTACAACATTTCCACTGGCATGTTGGGGGTCCAGGGATCACGCCCGACAGAACGATGGTTGCCTCCGAAGCCGGGAATCTCATAGATGACCGGGTACTTTTTGTCACTGGTCGCATAGCTCTTGGGCAGCTTCACGCCGGCCCGCATCTTGATCGGTTTGCCATGAAACTGACTGAGCAACTTGCTTTCAATCTCGATGAAACGAGTCCGCTCACTATCCTTGGGTGGATTCTCTTTGACAACTTGATCGATATGCAAAGCCAGCTTGAAGAACTGCTGTCCGTTGAGCGTGGCCTTCACCGGCTTGCTGTAAGCATTACCCGGTGCTGAACCAATGCGATGGCTGTTGGCAGTATCCAGATCCATGACAGCCTGCACGGTATATTCCTTCGCAGGCAGTTGCTCCAGTTTGCCTGGATAACCGATGGCTTCGGAACCTACGACAATCGTTTCCCCCGGTTTCCAGTCCTTGACATCCTTGGCAAAGAAGGGGCTGGGATTGAACCAGTTGGGGCCGTTGCGTGGCTCACCACCGCTGCCCAGCATGATGAGCACTCTTCCCGTAAAGGGCTTATCGCTCACTTCGGGGGAGAAGGTGAGCTGAAACCCGGCCCGGGTATCCTGCCCGACTGCTTGCCCCATCAGCAGCAGGCCTATCGCCAGAGTCCATACGTGTTTCATGGTCTTTCCCGTGAGTGAGTGCTAGAGAATCGTTCGCAGCACCGCCAGCAACCGGTCAATCTCTGCATCGGTGCCCACGCTGATGCGCAGGCCGGTGCCGAATTGAGGATAATGGAAGTAGCGAATGAGGATGTTATCCGTCTTCAGTTGTTCGTAGATCGCTTTCTCGGATTTCGCTGCATGCTGACACCAGACAAAGTTGGCCTGGCTGGGGATGACCTTGAAGCCGAGCTTCACCAGTTCCTTTTCCAGTCTGGCTCGCGTCGAGAGTATCTTCGCCCGCGTCTCCGCCAGATAGGCCTGGTCGCTGATGGCAGCCGTTGCAGCAGCCAGGGCCAGTACATCGCAGTTGTAGGAATCCTTCACCTTGTACAACTGCTCAGCCACACTGGGGTGGGCAACAGCGAACCCGAAGCGGATACCGGCCAGGGAATATGCCTTGCTGAAAGTCCGACTGACCAGGAGATGCGGATGATTTGCAACCAGTGACACGCCATGGTCACTCGCGAACTCGGCGTAGGCTTCGTCCAGCAGCAAAGGAGTGGGCCACTCAGCCAGCAGCTTCGGCTGAATGAACGTGCCGGTGGGAGAATTAGGGTTGGGAATCAGGGTCAGGTGGCCGATGCCTGCGAGTTTGCGGGAGTCGAGCGACCAGTCCTTTTCGAAAGGAAGTTCGTGAAACCGAGCTCCCTGAATCTGGGCCAGTGTCTGGTACAGGATGTAACTGGGTGTAGGAGCGACGATCACGCCACCTTCCGGCACCATGGCACGGACCACCATCGAAAGAATCTCATCGGAGCCATTACCGATGACGATGCATTCCGGTGAGACACCCAGCACTTCGCCGGCAGTCCTTCGAAATTGCCAGCCCAGCGGATCGGGGTATTTCCGCAGTCGATCCCCGGTCAAGACTGACTGGATCGCTTCGAATACCTTCGGAGAGGGCGGATAGGGATTCTCATTGGTATTGAGCTTGATGACCTGCTGCTGCCCCTGAGGCTGTTCCCCGGGTTGATAGCCTTGCATGGCTCGGATAGCGGGACGAATAAACTCAGGTGCTGTCGAAGGCATGTTCAAGGGAATCCCGGTTACACATTCATCATGATATGCAAGAACTATTGGGGGATGAGCTTGTTTGCATCCTGGAGCGTTTTCAGCAGGTCTTTCAGGTTGCCACCCATTCCTCCGACCGCGGGACTACCTTGACTGGCAATCAGGGAATAGATGGTCAACAACAGAGAAAGAGCGAAGATCCCCACCAGAATTCCATTGACCATCAGCGCAGTCCGGGTCACTTCGTTGGGAGCACCTTGCAGACGCCCCGGCAGGACCAGGAGCAAGCCACGCCACGCCAGAAAGAGGGCAGCGGTTTCCATGGCCATAGCCAGCACCACACTGGCCAGCATCCCAGTTTGATTTCCACGGTAGATTAACAAGAGCAGTGACAATCCTGCCAGGTACAGGCTCAGCCAGCCATGGTGCTGCTCGGCGCCATCGCTCTTCTCCTTCTTCTTTTTTCCAGCTTCCACGATGAACACATGCCCACACTCGCCACACTTGGCTTTTTTACCAAGACGCTCATCATCCACATCAAAGCCTGCAGCACATTCGGGACAGGTGGTCTTGATCATGGGCAGAGCCTTTCAATGATCCACTGACCGGACGCGCGACGGTAGCGTAAACGATCATGCAACCGGCTGGGTCGCCCCTGCCAGAATTCCAGGCTGTTCGGGATCAGTTCGTAGCCACCCCAGTGTTCCGGACGGGGGACAGGCTTGCCTTCCAGTTCCTGTTCCAGTCGTTGCATGGCCTGTTCCAGGGTGGCACGGTCAGCAACGATTTCGCTCTGTTCCGAGGCACGAGCAGAGAGCTGGCTCAGTCGGGGGCGCTGACTGAAATAGCGATCCGAGACCTCGTCTGTAGTCCTGGAGATGGTCCCTTCCACACGGACCTGCCGTTCCATCTCGGCCCAGTAGAAGAGGAGAGCTCCTTTTTGATTACCAGCGATCTCCATCCCTTTGCGACTGTGGTAGTTGGTGAAGAATTGAAACCCGGTGGCGGTCACATGTCGCAGCAGAACGATGCGTGCCGACGGTTGCCCGTCCGCAGATACCGTTGCCAGGGTCATGGCATACGGCTCCGGGAGCTTTTCCTTCAAGGCTTCGCTCAGCCAATGTTTGAACTGCTCAATGGGGTTCGCATGCAATTCCGACTCGGCCAGGCCGCTTCGGCAATACTCCAACCGGAAGTGTGACAGGTCAGCCGCCATGATGATCCTCCACTGCTATGATAGGCAGAAGCAGGCGGGAACGCTGCCTCTGCCTGCCCAGTTCCTAGAATGCATCCATGCAGACACGTGTTATCACTGTTCAAGCCGATGCCATCGATCCAGAAGCCATTCGCCAGGCTGCGGATATCCTGCGGCGTGGCGGCCTGGTCGCCTTCCCCACGGAAACGGTGTACGGCATTGGTGCCAACGCGCTGGATGCCGAAGCTGCCCAGGCAATTTTTAACGCCAAGGGTCGACCTGCCAAGAACCCGTTGATCGTTCACATCGCCAATGTCGAGGCAGCTCAGAAGATCGCCAGTCACTGGCCTGCGGAAGCACAGAAGCTGGCGGAACGCTTTTGGCCCGGCCCTCTCACCCTGGTTGTACCCAAGAAACCCTGTGTGCCCGCCACGGTAACTGCCGGCGGGCCGACGGTCGCGTTGCGTGTACCAGCCCACCCCGTGGCCCAGGCCCTGTTGAATGCGGTCGACTTTCCCATTGCTGCCCCCAGTGCGAATCGGTCCAGCCGTCTTTCACCGACGGAAGCATCGCACGTGCTGCGGGATTTGACCGGCATCGTTCCGCTGGTTATCGATGCTGGCCCGACCACCAAAGGACTGGAATCGACGGTGATCGACCTTTCGGTTGCCACGCCGCGTCTGCTGCGTCCCGGCATGATCAGTCCGGAAGCCATTGAAGAGGTACTGCATCTGAAACTGGAAAGGCTGCCCAAGCTGAAATCCAGCGACGACGGCCCCATGCTCTCGCCGGGAATGATCGAGAAGCACTATTCCCCCTACACGCCTCTCGAACTGACGGAGAGCAATGAGATCGGCAGGCATCGGGTGGAAGAACTGGTGCGGGGTGGTGGTCAGCGCGTGGGCTGGGTTCCCCTGGGTAACCGCGAGGCCTTTGCTCCCTCCGCCAAGGTAATTGTCATGCCGCTGCCACTGGACCCGAATATCTACGCACTGAAGTTTTACGCCACACTGCACATTCTGGACCTGCTGCAGCCGACCCGCATCATCGTCACCCTGCCCCCGGATGAGCCAGCCTGGCTGGCTGTCCGCGACCGTTTACTCCGGGCCAGTTCCACCGGCTCCTAGTGCATTTCCCGACTGCATTGCACACGGAAAGATATTCCCCGACTCGTGATTTTCTTGCTTGCTTTTCATTGAATCTTTGTGTAATCAAAGGTTGTGGCGTACTGAACACGCCAGTTATCTTTTACCTCTTACCTCGTCAACGAGGTCCCTTCACCAGGAGCGACAGAAGATGCAGTGGATTCAGGAAAACTTTTGGGTCTATATGGGCATCCTATTGCTGGTGCTAGTTGGCCTTGTTGCCGTACTCTTCGTGGTACGCAAGAACCAGGATAACTAGACCGGACAGGTTGAACCTATTCACGAAACAACCCACTGGCATGCCAGTGGGTTGTTTGCGTTATCTCTGAGAGTGATTACTTGCTCGAACCGGTCAGGGGCTGATGCGTCCATGAGTGTGACCAGTCGGGTGTGCCACCGAAGCCAAAGCCCTTGGGCACCATACCGCTGAAGCCTCCACCAGTCATACCCGCACCCATGGGATTGCGGAGCTGATCACCAAAACCAACACCGCCCTGATTGGGCGAGAAGCCGAAGACGCCACCGAGAATGGTACCGCCACCGTTCTGGCCGATCTGGTTACCGGAATTACCCTGGAAACCACCACTTCCAGCAGCTTGTACGCCTGATACACCGTTATTGCCTGCTGCTCCACCGGCACCGGCAGCTGCTGCACCACCAGCCTGACCACTGGTGCTGCCTTGCTCCACTGCATCGCCCAGGACCTTAGGATAGCCGTTCTTGGGATAGAAATCGGTCGATTCCAGACCTACCTGGCTTGCTGCAGGACGGGTACGGGAATTCGGCACACCAGGAGGCGTGATGGGACTACCGGGAAGGAACACACGTCCACCGGGAAATTGACGATTGGGTTGTGCCTGTGCCAGCTCGGGCATCGCCAGCACACAGAGGCAACCTAGCACCAGGAATCGTATAGCTTTCATGATCGACCTCATCTCGCTGTCAGTTGTATTTGAGTGGTATAAAAGGGTTATCGGGCACTGCCACCATGCAAGGGGGCAAGTACGGAATCAGTCCATGTTGGCGTACCACCAAAGCCAAAGCCTTTGGGTACCATGCCGCTAAAACCACCACCTGTGAAGCCATTGCGATTAGGAAGAAGACCCACGACACCGCCGCCACCACCTCCCACGCCGCCACCACCACCAATGCCACCACTTACACCACCAGAAATGCCACCACCACTTACACCACCAGCTACACCTCCGGCAACTCCACCAGCAGCTCCTGCTGCTGCAGCACCGCCGGCTTGTCCCGAAGTGCTGCCCTGCTCCACAGCATCACCCAATACTTTGGGATAGCCGTTCTTGGGATAGAAATCCGTTGATTCACGGCCTACAGCGCTTGCTGCAGGGCGGGTGCGGGAATTGGGCACCGTCGGAGGCGTGATCGGGCTGCCTGGAAGGAAGACACGACCACCAGGAAACTGACGATTCGGCTGTGCAGCAACACTGCCTGTTACAATCAACGTTGCCACTATGGCTACAGCCCAGGAAATGCGCATAATGCCAAACCTTCACAGTGTTCGTCGTGGTGAAAGCGTCGTGCTACAGTTCGAAAACGGAATACGTCCATGCCTAATCAGATTGTGAACGCCTGAGAGAACCCCGTCAAGCAAACTTTAACCAGCTTACCCCATTTTGATGGCCCGGGAGCTAGGCCAAACGATACGACTATACCCTGAGCCGTTTTAAGCAGCAGCTGCTACCAGTTCCGGCGATTCTGCCAGCTTCACCACAGCAAACCGCTGTCCTGCAGAATCATAGAAGAGAATCCTGTTTTCCCGGGCTGCCCAGATGGCCTGAGATCGCATCAAGCGAGGCCCTTCGATTCTCATAATCAGGCCGGTGATCTCGTTGCCCTGACGCATGACACTTCGTCGCTTCTTTACCTGCTCACTATCCAGCCGCTCATGCTCGCACAATTGCTGCGACATGAACTGTTCCAGTTCCAATACCGATGTAGTGGAGTAGACAGCAGGAGGCATGGTGACTCGGCAAGAGAAGACGTCTCGTATGGCTCATATCGTCTTCTCCTTCGTGCTACCCAAGCCTTGTTAACATCAGTGAAGATTCCCGCGTGCATGGACGCTGAGCAACTCGTGAAGACCCATTCCCTGGAATAATCGTTACAACTTACCCAAGTTGCTTGAGCTGGCGAAGTGCTTCATACACACCAATGCTCACGGCAGAGGCTACATTCAGACAACGCACCTTACCTGCTGGCATCGGTATCGTGACAGTCTCGACGCGTTGCAGCAGTGCGTCAGGCAGCCCGGAGGTCTCGCTGCCAAAGACCAGGCAGTCGTGCTGCTGAAAGTTCAGTTGATGGTATCCCATTCTGCTGTGTGCGCTGAACGCAATGCAGTGAAGCTGAGGATACTTCAGACGGAATTCATCCCACGAAAGATGCTGTTCCAGGTCGACCGCCGGCCAGTAGTCCAGCCCCGCACGACGGAGCGCCTTTTCGGTCAACTGAAACCCGAGTTTGCCGATCAGGTGAAGCCTGACGCCTGTAGCGGCGCAGAGTCTGGCAATGGTTCCAACGTTCGGCGCGATCTCCGGCTCTACCAGTGCTACATGTAAGATCGGTTCTGTCGGGTTCATGGGCAAAGAACTTGAAAGATTCCGTGTGCCTGCTCCCTCATTCTGGCGTCTGCATGGTGGAATACAAGAGTGGGATATTCTCCACACTGCTGGACTGTCGCGCGCGCCGCACACGCGCCTGACAGGGGGACCAACCAAGCATGAAAAACAAGAAACCGGCTCCTTCCCGATCGCGCGAACTTCTCGGCGCCCTGGTGCTTGTCACCTGGCTGGCCGCGACTCTCGCCATCATCTCGTATGATCCGCACGACCCGGTTCGTGCCCTGGCTGCCCCGGTCAACGTCACTCCCGCCAACTGGCTGCATCTGCCGGGCGCCTGGCTGGCTGCCTATTCGTACCACCTGCTCGGCTGGGCTGTACTCCCTGCCCTGGCCTTCTGGTTTCTCGCTGGTTCGACGCTACTGCTGGGCCGTCGCAGCGGCGTCTGGGCCTGGCGACTGCTTGGAACACAACTCCTCATCCCCGCGGTTGCTCTTGCTGCTCATCAATTCCAGTGGCAACTGAGCTTGAACTGGCAGCCTCTGTCCGGTTCCGGCGGCTTGCTGGGTATTGCCCTCGCCGCACAACTACAGCGCATGATGGAACCCCAGGCCATCACCATCATCGCGCTGAGCGCCTTCACCGTTGGGTTGCTGCTTGCGATGGATATCACCTGGCCCTGGCTGGCTAGTGCTGTGCAATCCATGCGAGAGCGGTGGAAGCAAGTCCCCCTGCCTGATCCCATCAACATCAGCACGCGGCCCATGAAACCAGCAGCACTGGCTGGTAACGAAGTGCTCCCGGATACCATCCCCATTCGGCATCCTGATCAGCCACGCAAGCCGGGCAAGACGAAGGCTGTGCCATCCCTGAAAATCGTCGCACCGGAAGAAGTGGAAGTCGCACCCGAAGCCGATGAAGTCAACCTGGAGGATACTGCAGAGCAACCGATGCCGGTGACACTTTCGCTCAAAGACCTGCCTTCTATCAAGAAAGCAGTCATCCCCATTCAAGGCGATACCAAGGCACTCTCCGAGCATGCGGCCGATGAAGTATGGAGACAGGAAGGCGACTACCAGATGCCGCCGCTCACGGTACTCGAAGAACCCGAGCCGCCACCGTACCATCAGCCGGAACACGAACAGCGTCTGCGTGATCGTGCTGGCAAGCTCGAGCAGATCTTCGCTGATTTCGGGATCAATGTCCGTGTGGTTGGCATCAACACCGGACCTGTCATTACCCAATTCGAGATTGCCCTGGAGACCGGTCTGCGTCTTTCTCGCGTCACCAGTCTCGCAGATGATCTCGCGCTCAAGCTGAAAGTCTCCAGCGTGCGCGTCGTCGCTCCGCTGCCTAACAAGGACACCGTGGGCATCGAAATCCCCAATGATATCCGCTCCGTGGTCAAACTGCGTGAAGTCATCCTTACCGCCGGGCCGAAGCTGAACAAGTACAAGATTCCCCTCTTCCTGGGTCGTGACACCGAAGGGCAGCCGCTGGTCTATGATCTCGCCGAGATGCCGCACCTGCTCATTGCAGGTCGCACGGGTACCGGCAAAAGCGTTTGCATGAACACCATCGTGCTCAGCATGCTCATGACCCGCCGGCCCGATCAGGTCCGCATGATCATGATCGACCCGAAGATGCTGGAAATGAGCGAGTACGGCAAAGTGCCACACCTCATGCATCCAGTCGTCAACAACATGAAGAAAGCGGAAGCCATTTTGTCTTGGGCCGTGGACAAGATGGATGAACGCTACGAAATCCTGATGCGGGCCCGTGTCCGCAACATCGCTTCCTACAACGAACTCAGCCCCGAGGAAATTTACAAGCGGGTCAAGCCTGCCGACGACGACGAGAAGGCCCGCATCCCGGAACGCATGCCCTACATCGTGCTGTTCATCGATGAGTTTGCCGATCTCATGATGCAGAACCGCAAGGAAGTGGAAGGGCACATCATTCGCCTGGCCCAGAAGTCCCGCGCTGCCGGCATTCACCTGGTCATCGCCACGCAGAAGCCAACGGTGGATGTCGTCACAGGACTCATCAAATCCAACTTGCCCGCCCGTATCTGCTTCCAGGTAGCCAGCCGTACTGATAGCCGGGTGGTGCTCGACGAAATGGGTGCGGAGAAACTGCTCGGCAAGGGTGACATGCTCTTCCTGCAGCCCGGCACCAGCACCATCGTCCGTGGCCAGGGTACGTACGCCAGCGATCGCGATATCGCCAAGGTTGTGGGATATCTCGAAACGGATCAGCCTGCCTATGCCCGCGAGCTCATTCAGCTCAATACGGCTGGCAAGAAGAAGCCTGGATTCGAAGGAGAGAGTGGCGACCTGCTGGAACAACTGCGCGAGCGGGATGAGTTGTACCCCGAAGCCATCGAAATCATCATCCGCGAACAGCGTGGCTCGGTATCGCTGCTGCAGCGTGCGCTGGGCATTGGGTATGGGCGTGGCGCCCGACTTATCGACTTCATGGCGGAGGACGGTTTCGTCGGCCCCTACAACGGTTCCAACGCCCGCGAGGTGCTGCTCAAGATGGAGCAGTGGGAAGCGATGAAGGTGGGAGAGAGTGTGGAAGCCACTGCGTAGGGCACGCTCTGCGTGCCTCACCCATGCATGTACTGGTGCAACTCTTCTCGCATGACTCGTTACAAGGGAATCTCACTGCGGGGAGGCACGCACAGCGTGCCCTACCATGCTTGCGCCAACATCGCTCTGAAGAGATCATCGAGCTTGGCATAACTCACCTGCCCTCGGACTGCATCCGGTTTCCAGTCTTCCATTCGTTTCATCTCACTGTCAACAAAGCACTTAATCTCGGGAATAGCCGGACCTTCATCCAACTCATCACCTGCCATCTTGCGAGCCAGTAGCTTTTCAATGGCGGCGATTAAATCACTCTGCCCTTCCACGGTAGCTAGTAATGCGTGAAACCGCATGGGCACTACCCCACGCAACTGCTCAATCCACTTCACAGCGAGTAATGGACGCAACACATAGAAGTACTTCTTGAGTCGAACCGTTTCTCCTTGCAGATAGGAACGGTAGTTTCCCTGTGCCATGTGTAGATAGTGGTAAGCACAGGCTGCTGGCGAAAAGAACACGTCACGATACAGACGGAGTTGCTCGACAAGACCGTAACGATTCACGTAAACAATATCGGAGTCCAACCACTCGAAAAGAGGTGGGTTCGATTTCACAAAGAGCTTCAGTGCTTTGCGGAGGTCCCAGCCAGAACAATCGATCTCATCGACGATGGGGCGCTCAATGGTGTCGGCCTTGCCTTCCAGTTGGAACGAGAGGTACCAATCAGATGGATGAACGTAGATGAAGCGGACATCGTAGTCGCTGTCTTTCGAGGGAAATCCCCATGCTCTACTACCCGATTCGACACAATAAAGAATCTTCACACTTTCTTCGACTTCAAGACGATGGAGTCGATTTTGGATTTCAGTTTGAATAGCTGGTTCGATCATGGCTACCTCTAGATTACAAGCTACTTGTGCACGCTCTGCGTGCCTCACCCGTGCTTGAATTGGTGCAACTCTTCTCTCACATCTCGTTGCAAGGGAATCTCACTGCGGGGAGGCACGCACAGCGTGCCCTACGAAATCTCGTGGCAATACACGGTCTCGCCTTCGACAACCTTGCGGTAGCGATAACTTGCCAGGGCTTTCTCCAACGCCTTCGCATGCTCCTCTCCGTGGAGTTCAATGCACAGGTGCTTCACCTTCCGAAACCACGAAGTGTCACCTTGCAGCACGGGAAGTTCCGCTCCTTCGACATCCATTTTGAGAAGATCGATGCACTCGACTTTCGCTTCAGCCATCATCTGTTCGATGGTCATGCCTCGCACCGACTCTGTAGAAGACACGGCAGGTTTGACCTGGTTCGACCAGTCGAGGCCATCACGAAACTGATGTTTCACCACCTCCAGGGGCATCGCAGTCGGCCAGACGGCAGCTTCAAGGATCATCGCCCTCGTGCCGTAGGGTTCGAGATTACGCCGGAGGACTGCTACATTGGTCGGCTCGGGTTCAACTGCAATCAGGCGGGCTTGAGGGAAGATAGAGAGCAGCATCACCGCCGCGGCACCGATATTGGCACCGATGTCAAAGATGGTGTGAATGTCCGGCAAGCCTTGCAGTCGCCGATATTCGAGCTGGACGAAGAGCTGCTTGATGGCAAGAACATCACTGGTTCCGTGGCGGAACCAGAAGGGATGGAGCACCCCGGGTAGTTGAATGGAAGTCAGGGGGCCGGGGGCATCGCGCGTGTCGCCGATGGGGTAGGCAAAGGCGGACCAGCCGAGCTGGCGAGCCGCAGTGGGGCCGAGCATGCGGCGAAGCTCGGCACGCTCCCGCCAGCGCAGGGGCAGGTCACGCAGACGGCGAATCCAGCGACGCAGAAACCGGGGGAGATGGTGGACCATGCACGCATTATACAAGCAGCGCGCAGACACAAGCCCATGACGAGAGTCATGGGCTTGTGTGCTGATTGTTCTATCAGGCTGTTGTAACAGGCTGACGGCGGAAGCGGCGAGCCAGGTAGATACCTGCCAGCAGCCCAGCACCAATCACCATCGTTCCCGGCTCCGGTACATTGGCAATGCCAGCCGAGAGATTCGTCAGGTTGATGTTCGCCACCATGGCACCTTCGTTGTCATTCAACGTGGTGGGATCATCGCTTTCATTGGAGAAGCTGATGGTGGTTGACGTCGGAGTCGTCACAGTGAAATCGATGTTCTTCGTCTCGAAGCCCTGATCCGAAGCCAGTTCATAGTGCTGGCTGATACCCAGACCATCCAGTCTCACCGTCAAACCTTCGCTATTAGGCTTGCGGGTCAGATTGCCGGTCGCATCGAAACTCAGGCGATAGTTGCCTGGGGCGAGGTTCAGCGCGTTCTTGCTGGTAATGGTTCCCGAACTGACGCTCGTGCCATCCAGATCGACAAAGCTGAAGCTGGGGCTGGCGCCGGAATAATGGGAAAACCAGAGAGAGCGTGACTGGCCATTCAGATTCACCAGGTCCACGGTGCCACGCGTGACGTTCCAATTGGAGAAGTTGTTGAAATTCAAATTGCCCCAGGCGTTACCCACTGGATTGTAGGTGCTGGTTTCGGTAACGAATGAATCGCTGAATACGACGACGGGCACATTATCAGCATGAACAGCTGTCAATGAACAGGCAGCAACTATGCCAGCAACCAGACTCTTCCATCGCATGGCTCGACTCCTTTCGATGCACGCGGCAACCTTCCTGGTTCCTCACGGACAGTCTTTTGCAAGAGACTATCCAGCGAGTGCGGTTATGACGTTTCCTTCCTGTTCTGTCAAGATGAGTTTTCTGGGCAATACCGGAGAGGCGTTCACCTTCCTATGCTGAGGGAATAGTCAGCCAGAGAACGACATGCCTTTGACCCGTGACGAGATAGCCAGCAGATACCTCGAGCAGCTTCCGTATGCCCCGTACCCGGTGCAGGAGGAAGCATTGCTTTCCTGGTTCTCTGCCGAGCAGGGGACCCTCGTCTGCGCCCCCACGGGAACCGGCAAGACTCTCATCGCCCAGGCAGCTCTTTTTGAAGCTCTTCACTCTGGTAAACAAGCCTATTACACCACCCCGCTCATCGCCCTGACCGAACAGAAGTTCAGCGAAATGCAGACTGCAGCCCTCAAGTGGGGCTTTCAGGCCGAGGATGTCGGCCTTGTCACCGGCAATCGGCAGATCAATCCACAGGCACGCATCCTCATCGTGGTTGCTGAGATTCTCCTGAACCGCCTGCTGGCACCGGACCAGTTTGATTTCAAGAACGTCTCAGCTGTCGTGATGGATGAATTCCACAGCTTCGCTGACCAGGAACGCGGTATTGTCTGGGAACTATCGCTCAACCTGCTGCCTGCTCATGTCAGGCTGCTTCTGCTCAGTGCCACGGTGGGCAACTCGCGAGAATTCATCAACTGGCTCGAACGCTGCCACAACCGCAAAGTGGAACTGGTCGAGAGCAGTGAACGCAAGGTGCCGCTCACCTATCACTGGATACCTGATGAACTCCTGGGCGAACAACTGACCATCATGGCGGAAGGCGATGCCAGCCAGCGCAAGATGCCTGCCCTGGTCTTCTGCTTCAACCGGGATGAATGCTGGAGCGTCGCCGAACAGCTCAAGGGCCTACCGCTGGTGGAAAGTGCCATTCGCAGCGAATTACTCAGCCGCTGCAACAAGCTCGACTGGAAAGATGGCATCGGCCCCAAGCTCAAGCAGATGCTGGGCCGCGGCATCGGGGTGCACCATGCGGGCCTCCTGCCCAAGTACCGCCGCGTGGTGGAAGAACTCTTCGAAAAGAAGCTGCTTGCCTGCGTAGTCTGTACGGAGACCCTGGGCGCAGGCATCAATCTGCCGGCCCGTTCCGTCGTACTCACATCGCTGGTTAAAGGGCCATTCGGCAAACAGAAACTCGTCGATGCCTCTACCGCGCAGCAGATCTTCGGTCGGGCAGGTCGACCTCAGTACGATACCGAAGGCCATGTCTATGCCCTGGCCCACGAAGATGATGTCAAGCTGCTTCGCTGGAAACAGAAGTATGACTCCATCCCCGAAGACACCCGCGACCCCGGCCTGCTGAAGGCCAAAAAAGACCTGAAGCGCAAGAAGCCCGACCGCCGCAGCAACCAGACTTACTGGACGGAGTCCCAGTTTGCAGGCTTGCAATCCGCCCCGCCGGGCAAGCTCTACAGCAAGGGCCCCCTGCCCTGGCGACTGCTCGCTTATCTGCTCAAAGCATCGCCTGAAGTCAGCCGGCTCAAGACTTTCATTCGCAAACGGCTGCTCGATGAACCGCGTATCCTGGCAGGCGAAAAGCAGCTCTATCGCATGCTCGTCACCTTGCATCGCGGTGGATTTGTCGTGCTGGAACCCACGCCGCCCGAACCTGTCAAAAAGGAAGACGGCTCGCCGACTGCTCCTGATGCAACCGCTTCGGAATCGCTGTTGCCAGCCATCACGTACGAACCGGTCACTGCCACACCGACGCCCAAACTCGAGCAACTACTCGCCTTCCGGGCCATTCAGCCCCTGTATGGTGTCTTCCTGATGGATTACCTCGCTGTTGCCAGCCGGGCGGAACGGCTGCAACTCTTCGAGAGCCTGCTGGAACTCCCCAAGCCCCTGCTTCGCTATGTCCGTGTTCCCTGGCCTGACAAGATGCCCAACGGCCCGCTGGGCAATCAGATTGACCCGGAACTCGTACAGCGTGGCCTGATGGCTGCTCCCAGGCCTGAAGCCCGCGACGACGACGAGGAGGAATACGAGGAGGAGGAAGAGTTCCCCCTGAGCCTGGCGGACAAAATGCGATTACTCTTCGAGGTGCAGTACCCCGAAGTAACCGATGTCGAGATTCAAAGCGTCTGGGCGGCGGGCGAACTACTGGAGTACAACGGTAACTTCACCAAGTACATCGCCAGCAAGGATCTGGCCAAGCAGGAAGGCATCCTCTTCCGACACTTCCTGCGTCTCATCCTGCTTTGTGGTGAATTCCGGCTGATCACTCCCACCGGCATGACGCAGGAAGACTGGCAGAAAGAACTGGACGAGATCAGTGACAAGCTGACCGCTGCCTGTCGTTCAGTCGATCCAACCAGCACGGACGAAGTCATTCAGCAACTGAAGCCTGCCGTCGAAACTCCCGCTATTGAGTCTGTAGTGGACTTCGGCAAAACTGCTGCCCCAAGCGACTTTGGGGCAGGGATTCTGGAGAACTGAGAGATCACCTGCTGTTACGCAGTTGATACTCCATGCGGCACCTGGCTCGCTGCAGTACGCTACGCAGATAGTCGTCGGTCTCACTGTTCTGCAGGTGATCCAGGTACTTCACCACCGCATGGCTTTCCGGATGATGGCTGAGCGCAGCAATGACCGCTTCCTTCACTTCCGCATCTCCATTCTGAAGAACCGGCTGAAGCGTGGCTACCAGGTGAACCTGTTGCGACTGGATGCGCTCGAGCGATTGAATAGCTGCTATGCGTACCTGTGTGTCAGCATCCTTGAGTTGCTGATGCAGCAGTTTGACAGCCTGAGGCGATGCCACTTTGCCCAGCACCGTCGTGATCTGCATGCGGATGGTCGGATCGGCATGCTGCGACAGTTTCTGCAGGCGTGCTTCATGCTGCTTGAATTCGTAGCAGGGATATTGTGCCAGCACACTTGCTGCAGAGGCAAAGCGACGATCATCTGGTGAGTTCAGTGCCACCTGCAGATCCCGATGGCTCTTCCTGCCAAACAGCAGGAGAAACTCCACAGCGCACTGCCGAATCTCTCCACTCGCATGGCCAAGTAGTGGCATCACATCAGGGATCG
This sequence comes from Gemmatales bacterium, assembly GCA_046350055.1. GTDB lineage: Bacteria > Planctomycetota > Planctomycetia > Gemmatales > HRBIN36 > JAEUIE01. Next base: position 5,417,982 of record JAXMBC010000001.1, read on the forward strand.
CTTCAACAGCCGTGTTGGAGAGCTTGATCAGTGCCTTGATCGCTTCGAGACATTCTGCCTCATTCTCACTCTTGAGGACCTCCACGAGCCTGGGAACAGCCTGCTTCGCCCAGAGGAAAGTGGAACCATCGCCCAGATGCGCGATGCTGGCGAGCCGGCTGTCCGCACTGGCAGTTTCCAGCTCTTCGACGGCGTCTTCCACGGTTTGCCCACCTGGCTCTATCCCTTCCTCGCTGGTGGCCAGCCTGTATTTACATTTGATGCCTTGCACAAGACTGGCAGGGAGGTGCTGCCCAATGACATGCCGCCCCATCACAATGAGAGAGCCGAACAGAAAGACCATGGCAAGGCCACCAAGAATAATCCATTCCCGATGACTTTGCCGTGCGGACGCCGCGCTCATGAAAAGCTCCTTCAACGTTGCTGCCGGTCAACGAATGACCGGAAACAGGTGTAACCTGTGCGCGAGAGGGATGAGAGAGGAGGAAGTGGAGAGAAGCAGAGACTGGCGGACAGGCCAGCTGCCAGACACAAGACGATGTATCACACCGATGTGACTGACTCTTCAAGTATATAACACAGACGCATAAAGTGGCGACATGTTCATGGGAATCTTCTGCGATACTCATCCCGGACCAGACCCTGACTCATGCAAACTTGAAGAAATCTGCAGGAATGTCGAAAGTATCCTGCACGGAATTCCCCATATTCACCTTGACACAGACTGCTGAGCGGTTATCTCACGCGACACATTCATCGGGGGGAGCGGTAAAGCCGTGCCGGTGGATGGACACCTTGCCTGGCCCACTGGTGCTGTATCCATTGCGGGATGTGATGCAGCAGCCTTTACAGGCGGAGCATGGAGCGATAACAGCGGTGGTGCTTGGGTCGGCCCTGTTGGTCGCGCTTCACGGTTGGGCTTGTCTACGCTGATGGCCGAGTGGAATCCACTCGGCCATCACTCGTTTGTCTATTAATGCAATACTCTTCTATTTGCATTCGATCCATTGCTGGGTTAACATAGCGTAACCTCCGCCCCTGCCATTCACTCAATCGATGGTCTCAGGAGGTCAGCATGCATTTCACACTGAACACGCTTGTGTTCAAGCCGCCTCGTCGATACTTACTGCTCGCCCTGCTCGTTGCCTGCTCACTCGCAGTGAATACAGGCCATGCTCAACTCACTTCCACGCGAGTTGGTTCCGGGTTCACTGCCCCCGTCTTCGCCACCTATGCCCCCGGCGATGCCAACACCCTGTTTGTCGTCGAACAAGGCGGACTGGTGAAGCCACTCAATCTCACCACCGGCACGGTGGGCTCCACTTTTCTGAACCTGCCCAGTTTCGTCCCCATTACTACTGGCGGCGAACAGGGACTGCTCGGACTCGCCTTCGATCCCAATTACGCCACCAACAATCGCTTCTTCGTTTACTACAACGACAGCGCCGGCAACATCCAGATTGATCGGTTCACGACAACCGCTGGCGTTCCTGGTGCACGAACACCCATTCTCAGCATTCCACACCCGACCAATACCAACCATAATGGTGGCTGGATGGGATTCTCCCCCAGCGATGGGTTCCTCTACATCGCCACCGGGGATGGTGGCAGCGGCAATGATCCACCCAATAATGCGCAGAACGTCAACAGCAGGCTCGGCAAGATGTTGCGTATCGATGTCAGCGGAGCAACCTACTCCATCCCCTCCTCCAACCCTTTTGCCTCTGGAGGTGGTGCAGCAGAGATCTGGGCTACCGGTTTACGCAACCCGTTCCGCAACAGCTTTGATCGAGCCAATGGCAATTTTTACATCGCTGATGTAGGTCAGGGCGCTCGTGAGGAAATCAATTTCCAGGCAAGCGGCCTGGCAGGCGGACGCAACTACGGCTGGCGTCCCCGGGAAGGACGCATTGCCACCCCGGGCATCGGGGAACCTACACCCGCTGGTGCGATCGACCCCATCTACGACTATGACCATGGTATCGGCCAATCGGTGACTGGCGGCTATGTCTATCGTGGTACCAACTACCTCGATGGCGGCGTTCCTCTGGATGGCACCTACTTCTTTGCCGATTTCATCCAGCAGAAGATCTTCTCCTTCCGCTATACCGGCACCGACATCGCCACCAATGCTGCGACAGATCGAACCAGCCAGCTTCGCACTTCCACTAATGGCTTTACCATCAATGGCATCTCGTCGTTCGGGGAAGACCTGGCGGGCAATCTCTACGTGGTAGACTACGGCGGAGGCAGCGCCAACGCCGGGGAAATCTTCCTGATCCGCGGCGTCGCTGTGCCCGAACCAGCGTCCCTGGCCATGATCGGCCTGGCCGCTTGCGGGGGCATTGGCTATTTCCGGTTCCGCCGCAGCAGCAAGCGGGATGTCGTAATCGAGTAGTGTTGAAGCAGGTTAGAACGCCAGTTCTGACCTGCTTTCCTGGCTGGCCATGATGTGGCTAGCTCACGTACCGCGTCGCATCCTCGAGCCCCGCCTCTGCAAAACCCTTGCGGCGAATCTGGCAGCTATCGCACATCCCACATGCCCTTCCGTCGTCATCCGCCTGATAACAGCTCACGGTGAGGCGGTAATCCACACCAAGCTTCGTCCCGGCGCGAATGATGTCCGCTTTAGTCATGGACACCAGTGGAGCCCGGATGCGAAACCTGCCTATCCCCTCGACGCCAGCCCGTGTCGCCAGGTTTGCCAGTGTCTCAAAGGCAGTCAGATACTCCTGTCTGCAATCGGGGTAGCCACTGTAATCGACCGCATTGACCCCCACGAACAGCTCAAACGCCCCTACCACCTCTGCAACACCCAGAGCCAGCGAGAGAAAAATGGTATTGCGGGCAGGAACATAGGTGATGGGGATACCCTGCCCCATCGCTTCATGACTCCTGCCAGTCGGAACCGCAGTATCGGATGTCAATGCCGAGCCTCCTATCGCTCGCAGATCAACCGCAATCGTACGGTGACTTGCAATACCTGACGCATCTGCCACGCACTTTGCAGCACGTAATTCCGCCTGGTGACGCTGGCCATAGTCAAAACTCACTGCATGACATTCGTACCCCTGGCTTTTGGCAATAGCCAGCACTGTCGCGCTATCCAGTCCGCCACTCAGCAACACTACACACTTCGACATGCCTCAACCCCCTCGACTTCCTACAGTTCTAAGTACACCTGCTGAAACGACTACGCCTGTGTGCCCTAGTTTGCGTGTACTTACGCTAACTATGCTGTGAGACGCCATGGCCAAACGACGCACCACCACCCTGCCCCACGACACCATTCTGCATGGTGATTGCGTCCAACTCCTTGCCACGCTGCCTGCCGCTTCCATCGATCTCGTCTTCGCCGATCCGCCCTTCAACATCGGCTACGACTACGACGTGTACCACGACAAGAAGGAAGCAGAACATTACCTCGAGTGGTCCAGGGAATGGATCTCCGGCGTGCACCGGGTACTGAAACCGTCCGGTACATTCTGGCTGGCCATCGGTGATGAGTATGCCGCTGAGTTGAAAGTACTCAGCCAGCAGCTAGGCTTCCACTGCCGGAGCTGGGTGATCTGGTACTATACCTTCGGAGTCAACTGCAAGAATAAATTCAGCCGGTCGCATGCTCATCTCTTTCACTTCGTGAAAGACCCCAAAGTCTTTACGTTCCGGGCCGATGCACTCGAGAACCGCATCCCGTCCGCCCGGCAACTGGTCTACAACGATACCCGGGCGAATCCCAATGGACGCCTGCCTGACGACACCTGGATCCTCCGCCCACAGGATCTCGCAGGCTGTTTTTCGAGCCAGGAAGATACCTGGTACTTCCCACGTGTCGCTGGCACCTTCAAGGAACGAGCAGGGTTTCATGGCTGCCAGATGCCCGAACAACTGTTAGGCCGCATCATCCGCCTGTGTTCTGAAGAGAACGAACTGGTGCTGGACCCCTTTGCCGGCAGTTCCACGACGCTCGTTGTTGCCAAGAAGCTGAACCGCCGCTACCTGGGTCTCGAGCTTTCCGCTGACTATGTGAAGCAAGGTCTCAGGAGACTGAACCAGGCGAGCACTGGCGATCCACTTGAAGGTGCGCCAGAACCCACCGTGAGCGCTCCTGCAACCCCCCGAATGCCAAGGCAACGGAAAAGACGTGTCCCTAAGGAAACATCGGAATCTCTCTGGAAGGAGTAGGCTACCAACCCCGTGCCTTCGCCTCCCTCACGAATGCATCCCACCCTGGCTTGTTCTTTCCCTGGTTCGTCCGTAAACCCAGAGTCGACAGATACCCCAGAAATGCGGGGCTGTGGATGCCATAGTACTTGCCGAGGTCAGCCGTTTCCTTGTCACTGATATCGCTTTGCCATGTGTAGAGCATTAACTGCACCTGCGGCCCGGTGCGATCCCACACTGCATACATCGCCTGTATGAACTCGGCCTGATGCTGCTCGGAACTCCCGCACTGGGGTGACGACGGACAGCCAATCTCCAGGAACTGAATTGGCTTGCGGGGATATGCGCGGCACAAATCTTCCACATCCTTCTGGAATGCAGCATTCGTCTTGACAGTGAAGTCGTCAATGAGCGGATAATACGTAGTGAGGTTCAAGTCGCTGGCATTCACCAGGCGTCTGGCCCGTTGCCGGCTCGGCCCCATCAGTCCTTGGAACGTGATCTTGGTTCCAACTAACAGAGTCGGCCGTTGCGTCTTGAGATGCTCTACTGCATTGAGGAAGAACCGTTCGTACTCAACCCATGCCTGGACGTCCGTCCCCAATTTGATGTCAATCTCGTTGCCTATTGCAAAACATACCAAGTTCACTTTTTCCCACTTCTGCAGAAGATGCGTACATAGCTTGTTGAACCGTTCGATGACCACAGGGTCATCCCATCGTTTGCCTTTCAGATCAGCAGGCATCCGTATTGGATTGCTATCAATGGTCTTGATGTCGAACGCCACACGAATACCAAGCTGAGGATAAAACTTCGCCACCACGTCAACAAATTGATCGTTGAACTGCCCGGGCTTCGGCTCCAGGTCGTCCCACGCCAGCGACAGGCCGAGCACCTGCACACCGGCCTTCCTGGCCAGGGTATAGGCTCCCAGCCACTGCTCCCCGGCTGCTTCCTTGACCGACATGCCCAGGAGCCGTTTCTCTTTCGGCTTCGCGTCCTGGGCCAGGATCATCACAGGGAACAGCATTCCTACCAGCAGTATGCGTGTCATGGCCCATCTCAAAGAGTGCGTTGCCGTTGTTACCCGGCTATCACCGTGTTTGTTTCATCATCATGAAGGCCATTCCCCTTGCATGCTATCTCATCCTGTGGCAACATGTGATCCACCTGATCTCTCCGTTTTTTCTGGAGCCTTGTGATGTCTCTCCATCGTCGTCTTGCACTGATCGCCTTGCTCGCTGTTTCGCTCACGCCTCTCGCTGCCGATGATACGTATCGTCTTGATGGCCGCAACACCAAGATCGGTTTCACTGGCACCAAAAAAGATGGCAAGCACGACGGTGGTTTCAAGGAACTGAAGGGCACTATCACGGTCAAAGGAAATGATGTCACCACCGCCCAGTTCAAGGTTGATATCGATCTCAATTCGATGTTCACCGACAATGCCCAGCTGACGAACCACCTGAAGAGCCCCGACTTCTTCAATGTCCGGAAGAACCCCAAGGCCAATTTCACCTCAACCAAAGTGGTTAAAAACGGCAGCAAAGTGGAAGTCCATGGCAAACTGACATTGAACGGCACGGTCAAGGAGATCGTCATCCCCTGCACTCTCGAAGTAAGCGGCCCGGGCATCAGCATGGAAAGCAGCTTTGAAATCAATCGCCACGACTGGAAAATCAGCTACGGTGGCAAGAATATCGATGAGAAGGTCAAACTCACCCTCGAAGTGGCGGCACAGAAGTAAGGCTACTCCCGAATCGGTAACAGGGGGCACACAGTTCGTGCCCCCTGCTTTGTTTCCTGAACCCTGTTGTTGACCTGACACGTACGATGCCTCTTCCTCCACCAGCGATTATCGTCGATCTCCTCAAGAACATCCTGGCGCCGTGCCTTATTGCTTCGTTCTTTGCAGCCTGGTTCCTGCTCCCTCGCCGAGGCGCAGGCCTGGCCGTTTGCCTGGGCTTCCTCCCTGCCATTTATCTGGCGGAATTGCTCCCCTGGTGGGATAGCGAAACAAGCCTGGGCTTGTGGTGTGCTGCGATGCTGCTCAGTCAGTTCACAGCATGGCTGGATACAACGCGTCCTCTTTCCCGGATACTCGGCATGCTCTGGATCGGCCTGCTGACAGGCATTCTCGTTCATTTTGAACAACTCGGCTGGAATCTCACGCTAGGCTCTGCACTGATGGCGATGCTCTGCTTCCTCAGCCTTACCCAGGGCGAAAGTTTGCTGCCACGCTGGCTACTCGTTTCCCTCGTGCTGGCTACCGGGCTCGCTGGCAGCGTGGTTTGCATTCATGCCCACTCAGCCCGCATGTCAGACTTGTGCATGATGTGGGTTGCCAGCATGCTCGGCCTGCTTCTGATGCTCCGCTGGCGTCCCGGACGGCTCCACGGCCTCGCTGGGCTGTGTTCGCTCTTCTTTCCGTTTCTGTTGCTCTACACCCAGCAAAACACATTCAGCGAATTGCCTGTCTGGACTTTTGTCTGCCTGGCTGCTGCCCCGCTGGTCTGCCTGCTGAGTTACCTGTATGCAAGAATACCATCCAGGCTCATCACGCTACTCTGGCTCATTCTGCTCGCCCTGGCAGCAGGCATCGCCCTGAAGTACGAAACCATCGCCAACATCAACTGATCACCGCAATTTTTCCGGCGTGAACATCGCAGCCAGGCTCAACTGCAACAGCACACCCAGCGACCGAACCATCTCTTTCACGTTCGCCTTCGATGCACCAATCTGTCGATCTACAAACACAATCGGCGTTTCTTTGACGCGTCCACCGGCATGGATGCAGCGAAACAGCATCTCTTCCTGGAATGAGTAGCCTTTGGACCAGAGTTGATCGAGAGGCAACTGCCTGAGCAGGCTCGTGCGGTAGCAACGAAAGCCGCCGCTGGCATCACGCGCGGGGATTCCCATGCAGATTCGCGTGAAGGCATTGACCGACCGACTGATGAGCAAGCGTTTCCATGGCCAGTTGACTACCCCGCCCCCCGGGATATAGCGGGAGCCGATCATGACATCGCATTTCTCGGGAAGCGTCGTCAGGGCTGGCAGATATTTCGGATCATGACTCATGTCCGCATCCATGCTGACAAACCGCTGATAGCCGTGATCGATGGCGTGCTTCATCCCGGCCACGATGGCCGAGCCGAGTCCCAGTTTCCCGGTACGATGTTTCACACAGATGCGCGGATCACGGGCAGCCAGTTCGTCGGCCAGTGCCCCCGTCCCATCCGGAGAATTGTCATCCACGATCAGCAGGTGAGTGTGAGGCACCTGGGCCAGAATCAGGCGAACCAGTTCGGCCAGGTTCTCCTTTTCGTTGTAGGTGGCAATGCTGATCAGCAATCCATCGGGACCTGTTGCGCTCCTCGGAATATCTGCTTGGGTTTGCGGTATCATTACGGTAGAGTATAGGAACACTGGCAGGCACCATGCCCGCTGGTTGAGCCTACAACCATACCTTACGAATTGCCCCTGATACACCACTATGGCCGGAACGCTGACGATAACCTGTGGCGAATGTAAAAAGGTGATGCAAGTACCCGAAGTACTGGCAGGAAAGCGCATCCGCTGCCGGGGCTGCAATGCCACGCTGACCGTGAAGAAACCGGCTCCTCCGAAAGCCGCAGTGCCTGCCAAGACGGCACAGGCAGCCAAACCTGCCAACAGCCAGATGGACGATGAATGGGCCAAAGCTACTGCCTATGGCATCGAAAAGCCTGACGATGTTCCCCGTTGTGCGTTTTGTGCCAATGACCTGGAAGAAGGCCAGGTGGTCTGTCTCAAGTGCGGCTACAACATGCAGACCCGCACTCGCTACAACACCAAAGTCGTCCACGTTCAAACGGGTGGTGACTACTTCCTCTGGCACCTGCCAGCCGGCCTGTGCACGCTCGTTATCATGGCTTGCATAGCGTTTCTCGTCATCATCTGGACCGAGACGCCAGATCTGGGCGATATCGGTGAGTACATTCAGAAATGGCGATGGGGTGCCGTTTACACCAGCTGTTTCCTGGCCTTCATCATCTTCAGCTGCTCCCGCTTTGCCATCAACCGGTTCATCTACCATCCACATCCTCCTGAAATTGAAAAGTACGAGCATGATCAGGACGACGATGATGATGACGACGATATAGAGGAGGAGGATGAAGACGACGATGAAGAAGATGAGGACGACGATTAGCCTTCGTCATGGCCGGTCTTCCGACCGTGCCACCTCGATCGACCGACGGTCTTCATGATCACGCGAATGACTGCACAGCAATTTCGCAAACTGGCCCTCAGCTTCCCCGATGTTGTTGAATCCTCCCATATGAAGCACCCCGACTTCCGCATCGGGGGCAAGATCTTCGCTACTCTGTCCGAAGACAACACCTGGGCCATGGTCAAACTCAGCCCTGCCCAACAGGCAGACGTCGTCGAACAATTTCCCACGATGTTCGAAGCTTTCGACAACGCCTGGGGCCGACAGGGCTGTACCAAAGTCCTGCTTAAAACTGCCAGGATCACAAACGTGATGGCTGCACTCCGGGACGCCTGGACACTGCGGCAAACTAACAAGAAGTAGAATCACTCATGGCGCACCGTTTCACTCTTGAGGGTGAATGGCTGGGATGCTTCCTTGGTAGCAAAGAAGGTAAGCCGCACCCGAATAGGTTCTCTATCGACAAGATGTGTCATCACGGTAAACGTCGCCTTCGCTCCGGCTGGTAATTCCACTCGTGTGATTCCCACACCGCATCGACCATCAAAATCGGTCCTCCACTCCCCCTGGCGGAACCGTTCGATGTGGCTGATGGGAGATATCTTCCCGGCTGGTAGCGGAGTTTGAAAGTAAGTCGGGCCATAACCCTGGAAATACCACATCGCTTTCGTCGGGTTCGTTACTTGAAACACCAACGCACCCTGCGGCGTACTGGATAATAGCCTGACCGTCGGCAGCAAGTGGGAAGTGGCACAGCATTGTTGCTGTAACAGCCCGCTCCAAAGTAACAATGCAATTGCCACGACTGCTCTCCGACATCATCAACAACTAAATGACGATGCAGGCAGTCTCCCGGATTGTTTAGATAATCAGAGATCCACTAAGCACTCAACAGCAGGACCAGAAGCATCGGCCAGCCCACATATTTCTCCGCACGCGGATACAATTTCGCAAACGCCGCATCGGGCGACTGCTCTAACAACTCCCTGATCCGCCACCCCGCATCCAGAGCCGCAAGTACCATCTCGCCATAACTGTGATCGATACTCCCAGGCTGCACCACCGCTCCCGTCTCCGGATCGGTAAACCGTGCCTGGCTGCCGCGCAGGAACATCGCCGGGTGCAGCGTCGAGAGCACCGCCCTGCCCCCAGGCTGCACAACTCGTCGCAGTTCAGCGAAAAAGTGAGACAAATCTGTCACATGTTCAAGCACCAAGCCGCTCACCGCCAGGTTGAATGCACCATCCGTCAACGGCCAGCGCTGATGCAGATCATGAACGTGAAATGCCACCTGCTCCAATCCCGGCTTCTGCCTAGCCGCTGCCAGCATGCCTTCCGAGAAATCCATAGCGGTCACCTGCGCTCCCGCTGCCGCCAGCCACTGTGAATGCCGGCCCGTCCCACATCCGACGTCCAGCACTCGCAAGCCATGCACGTTACCCACCGCCCGTTGCACCACGGGTTCCTCCAGCGCCGGCAGCGGATTGCCGTCGTGATCGTACACAGTTGCCCAGCGGTTGTAACCTTGGCGAACTGAGTCCATCTGACACCTTGTCTGAGCGATTCGCTAGTTGATTGCAATGGTATTCTGATGAGCGAAAGGTAGAATGCAAGCAGGAGGGTATGCAATGAGTCTTAAAGACATCGAACGTGCGATTACCCAATTGCCAGCCAGTGAACTCACCGAGCTAGCCAACTGGTTTCAAGACTACCTCGATGACGAATGGGATCGCGAACTCGAACAGGACGTAAAGTCAGGCAAGCTGGATTCCATGCTACGTCAAGCACAGACTGAACTGGATGCTGGTAGAGTAACGCCACTGTGAAACACTTTGCCACTTCATACTTCAGCACTGTTCAACTCGACTTCATTAACTTGAACACCTCATCCATCGAACCTGGACGCTGTTCAGGCATTTTCGCCAGGCATCGAACAATAACCTCTGGCAGTGCTGCCTGCTCACTTCGCCGAAACAGCTCAGCCATCACTGCCGCCCAGGAATAGAGGTCAGCACGCTCATCAGCCAACCCACCTGATTCCACTTCCGGGGCAAGAAATGCCGGTGTTCCACCGTGTGGCAAGTGCCCTTGAGTCAGATGCCGAGCCTGACCCAAGTCAATGATAACGATGGACCCGTTCTGCCTCCGCATAATATTGCGCAACGAGAGGTCACCATGCACTATTCCTGCTGCATGCAAGGCTGCAATTCCTGTCCCTATCTGCGTGGCACAGGCAGTTAACTCATCATGACTATGTGAAACTGCAGACCATTGATCGAGAGTCAGTCCGTCTATCCACTCCATCACCAGAAAAATACCACCTGCACGTGTTGTTCCCCAGCCGTAATGTTGCACGATATGTGGCGAGCGAACTCTTGAAGCCAGTTCAGCCTCATCGAGGATCGACTTCACCGCCCGTGGCTCCGCCCAGTAGGCTCGCTTCAAGAACTTCACCGCAACGACGTCGCCAATGCTATCCAACAGCGATCGATAGACCTTTGCGATAGCTCCCTGACCTACATACTCCAGAAGATGCAGCTCTCCATAGCCGAACCGTTGCGAGGACAAACTTGTCACCGTCTCTCTCTTGAGGCGATGAAGCAGTCGACGCACCGTACGTTCCGAACAACCACTTTGCACTGCGACTTCTCGCTGGTCATATCCTTGCAGCAGCAGTTGCAGAATGTTCTGCTCCGCCAGCGGCAAGCCTCGGAGTAGCAATTCCTGCAAGTCATTCGCTCCAGCTTCCGGCGGGTGTATCGCATTCCCGAATGCAACTGGATCAACGACAAGTTCCCTGCCTACATCTCGCTTAAGTGCTCTGTGCCAATCGGCATGCCGGGCAACTTTGCGAGCCAAGATGGTGGCCAGCAGAGGCCACAGTTCATCATGTTCGGGAACGTTTACTTTTCCGGCTCGCGCTGCGAGAAAGAAACTTCGCCAGGCTGAGTTGGTCACATCCGCCGCATCGACTCGTTGTTGCAATCTTCTCGATAACAGCGACTGCGCAAGCCGTTGAAGCCGGTCTTCGTAACGACCGACTACCACCAAAGCAGCCTGTTCATCTCCAAGTTGCAATCGACCAAGCACGTCTTTATTGGAATGTTCCATTTTCTTGTGCATTCGTGTCCGGTCTAACTTCTAGACTCCCATCTACTCCATGAAACATTCTACAGGAGAAGTGACATGGCGATGGTAGTGACCGAACCTTGCCTGGGGTGCAAATACACGGATTGCGTTGTTGTCTGCCCTTGCGACTGCTTCCATGAAGGTGACGACATGCTCTACATTGATCCCAATGCATGCATCGATTGTGAAGCATGCATTCCGGAATGTCCTGTGGAAGCCATTTTTCATGAGGACAACGTACCCGCGAAATGGTCGCACTATATCGAACTCAATCGCAAAATGGCGATAACCTTACCAGTCATCACCGAACGCAAGCCACGTCAGCCCTCAGCTTAATCTTCAACTCCACCCATTTCCCCCAGGTTATTCCGTTACTTCCGATCTTGACCCCGTTCCTCAACATGGTACACGTGATGACCTTCGCATGGGCACCGGGGCATAGATTGGTTGAATCCCAGCCTTCCACTTGCCGATGCGAAGTGTGTGTGTCCTCTCAGGAGCCTTTTCCTCTGCCTGAGATGTGAAACTGGGTAAAGAGGGACGGTCAGGGAGACTCTGTCCATGGGTTCTGTGTCGCGAGACAGTGCAGCTGATGAAGCTGGCTGTCCGGGCTCAGCTGCCTGTACTCCCTGGCTGCACGACGCCCCACTTGTCTCAGGAGGCCGCTCCATGTCGGCCCTGTGGGTCGTTTCTTTGCTGGTCTTGTGCCAAGGCCCCGTCCCGGTTGTGCGGGCTGACGAGGGTGCTGCTCCTGTATTGCCTGGAACGTTTCTCCCTGGCGAAGCTCCGGTATCACAAGCTCCACTCAATGATCTCTTTGGCCCCACTCTTTTCGATTGGTACGGCGAACTGAGCATCATTTACCTGGATCGCACCATGCCACGCATGGATTTTGGTACCATGCTCGGTGGCGTTCAGTCGCTGGGGGCAGGCAGTGCCTTTGCCGATCTCACTACCAGCGACAACCGCGCTGTCTCGACCAATGACATGAGCATGGGGCCGCAGCCTGGCCTTCGCTTTCTCGTGGGTCGCACCATCTGGGCAGACCCCTGTGATGACCGGGGCTGCGTAGCCAAGCCAGTGAATGCCTCCGATTCGATGCGTCGCCTCAGCGTGGAGCTGGGTTACCTGGGAATGCTTCAGGAACATCAGGCCAGCGTGCGCTACCAGGCGAATCCTGCTGCACCCAACGGTGCCATCACCAGCCGTTTTGTGGGCACGGGCGTCAGCGATGTCTATCTGCCTCAACTCTGGCCGTTCGATTACGCGAATCTCAACACCCTCTCGTATCGCAGCCGGTTCGACTCGGCGGAACTCAATCTCCGCTACAGCACGCAGGCCAGCCACCGCATGCCCATCGATGTGCTGGCAGGTGTCCGCTACATGAAGCTGCAGGAAAACCTCGACTTCTTCGCTGCCAACAACTCTCCCCATCTGCCCGGGCTGATGAACGCTTCACCCTACGGCAACTACAGCACCCGCACAGATAACGATCTCATTGGTCTGCAGATTGGTGGCGATCTGAGTTACCGCCTGACTTCCGACTGGAGCCTGATGGGCCGTGGACGGGGTGGCCTGCTCGTCAACAGCGCCTCGCAGCGAAGCAACCTGTCGGGTACCCTCGTATCCACCAGCCTGCCTTACAGCGATAGCGGCACCGCCAGCGGTGTAGGAGTCGCCAGCCTCTTTGAGTTCGGCATCCACACCAACTATCAGTTGAGTTCCAACCTCTCGCTGCAACTGGGCTACCAGGGTCTGTTCCTGAGTGACCTCTCCACTGCTCCCAGGCAGTTTCAGTGGGGTCTGGAACAAGGCAGTCGCAATACTCTCGATCGCACGGGCAGCCTCTTCTTCTTCGGCCCCGCCGCAGGTATCGAGTGGAAGTGGTAGTGCCTGTCATCGGTGGATAGCCGACCATTTCAACTACAATGTCGGCATGTCTTCTGCTACTGCGATCCAAACTCGTATCGACGAACTCTACCGCACCGAAGCGGGGCGGGTGCTGGGCAGTGTTGTTCGGCACATCAAGGACTGGGATCAGGCTGAGGAAGCGGTACAGGAAGCATTTCTCGCAGCGTCGAAGCAGTGGCCCAGCGAAGGCATCCCCGCCAACCCGGTTGCCTGGCTCGTCACCAGTGCCAGGCACAAGGCCATCGATACTCTCCGTCGTCAGGCGAAGTTCAAGGAGATGGAGCCGGAACTTGCTCGCCGCATGGATGAACTCCAGGGCCAGCAGAGCGACACGTCGGAGCACGAGATCAAGGACAATCACCTCCGTCTCATCTTCACCTGCTGTCACCCTGCCATCGATCCTTCCATCCAGGTGCCTCTGACATTGCGGGAAGTATGTGGCCTGACCACCGAGGAGATCGCCTCAGCATTCCTCGTCCCCGCCGCCACCATGGCCCAGCGCATCGTCCGTGGTAAAACCAAGATTCGCGATGCCGGCATCCCTTTCCAGATTCCTGAAATGGAGGAATTGCCCGAACGCATCGAGTCGGTCCTCTCTGTCTGCTATCTCGTCTTCAACGAGGGCTATTCCGCCTCTTCTGGCGAATCGCTCACCCGCCCTGATCTCTCCGCTGAAGCTATCCGACTGGGCCGCTTGCTTGGCGAGTTGCTTGCCGATGCGGAAGTGTATGGCCTGCTCGCTCTCATGCTGCTCCACGAATCCCGGCGCGAAGCCCGAACCACGTTTGAAGGCGAACTGGTTCTACTGGAAGATCAGGACCGCACCCGGTGGAATCGCACCCACATTGATGAAGCACGCCAGTGGCTTAACCGTGCCTTTGCAGCGGAACCCATCGGGGCCTACACTCTGCAAGCAGCCATCTCGCTGGAACATGCCCTGGCCCCCACCGCTGAAGCAACCAACTGGCAGCAGATCGTGCAATGGTACGACCTGTTGATGCAGACCGGCTCCACTCCCATCATTGAACTCAACCGGGCTGTTGCCCTGGCCATGCGCGATGGCCCTGAATCCGGGCTGCTTCTGATTGATGAACTGCAACACCGGAAAGAGTTGGCGAATTACCACCTGATTCATGCCGCCCGTGCCGATCTCCTCCGCCGACTGGGACGACACCAGGACGCTTTGGCTGCCTATCAGCTGGCACTGACTCACGTGAAACAGGAACCGGAGCGACGATACCTCCGGAAACGGATGGATGAGCTCGCCTTCACAAGAATTCTTCCGAATCCTGTCGATCCACCCCATCCCCGTTCGACTACACTGTGAAACGCGGGCACTCTGCCCCACCATGCACCAGAAAACCAAGGGGACAATCATGAGAGTTGCAGTCTTTGTCAAAGCCAGCAAGGCTTCCGAAGCTGGTGAAATGCCGAGAGAGACGCTGCTCGCCGAGATGGGTGCCTACAACGAGGAACTCGTTAAGGCTGGTATCATGAAAGATGGTGCCGGGCTGCATCCCACTTCCAAGGCTGTCCGCGTTCGTTTCTCTGGCAAGAACCGTACCGTCATTAACGGCCCCTTCGCCGAAACCAAGGAACTCGTCGCCGGCTACTGGGTCTGGGAAGTCCAATCCATGGACGAAGCCATTGCCTGGCTCAAGAAGTGTCCCAACCCCATGGATGAAGATTCTGAAGTCGAGATCCGCCCCTACTTCGAAGCCGACGACTTTGGTGCGGAGTTCACGCCGGAACTGCGGGCGAAGGAAGCCGAGCTCGAAGCCACCCTGTCCATGCAGAAGGCTAACGTCCAGCCATACGTCTTCTTCGGTGGCCGTTGCGAGGAGGCGCTCGAATTCTACAAGACCGCTCTGCATGCCAAGGTAGGCATGGTGATGAAGTTCAATCAGAGTCCCGAGCCATGCCCCGGTTTGCAGCAGGGCTTCGAAAACAAGGTCATGCACTGCGACTTCACCGTCGGCAACGTCACCATCCTTGCTTCCGATGGGTGCGATGACAAATCCAGCTTCCACGGCTTCCGCCTGGCCCTCAGCGTTCCCACAGAAGCCGATGCCCAGCGTGTCTTTCATGCCCTCGCCCAGAAGGGCAAGGTCGACATGCCCCTCGTCAAGACGTTCTGGTCCCCCTGCTACGGCATGGTTACCGATCAGTTCGGCCTCGGCTGGATGGTGATGGTACCGGGGGCAAATAACTAATGCCGGTCTGACTCTCCCTTTGAAAGCATTGAAAGGGGAGGAGTTGGAGGGGGTTTTGCAAGAGTGCGTGTCGTTGCCTGGGTCGCCCTGGGTCTACGTCATCCCGTCATCTTCCAACTCGCCTTCCAATTACGCCCCTCGCAGGAATCACCTTCATGAAATACATGTTGCTCGTCTACAGCCCCGAGAGCGCCTGGACACAGGACGAATGGAAAGCCTGTACCGTGGAATCGTCCAAGGTCTGCCAGGACCTGGCAAGCAAGGGCCAGTTCATCGCCGCTTCGCCACTCTACCCCGTGGCCACGGCGGCCAGTGTGCGAGTGCGGAGCGGCAAGACGCTGGTCACTGCCGGCCCCTTTGCTGAAACCACGGAACAACTCGGTGGCTTCTTTCTCATCGATGTGCCCAATCTCGATGAAGCCATCGCGATTGCTGCCCGACTCCCCTCTGCGAAGAAGGGGACCATCGAAGTGCGCCCAGTGGCTACCCTCGACGGGGTGGCTGACGACCGCTTCCAAAGTACCGGTTCCGGTCCGCGTTACATGCTCATCAGCTACGACAATGAGCAATACTGGAACGAGGCTGGGCCCGCCGCTCTCGATGCGGCCAAGGCTGAAGCAGCCAGGCTGACGCATGAACTCAGTGCCCGGGGGCAATTCATCACAGCCTCACCACTCCATCCCACATCCACCGCCACCAGCGTTCGCATTCGCGAGGGCAAGCGCCTTGTCACCGATGGCCCGTTTGCCGAGACCCGAGAGTTTCTCGGCGGGTTCTACCTCATCCACGCCCGCGACATGAACGACGCCATTGCTGTAGCTGCCCGCCACTCCGGTGCCCCGGTCGGGACCGTTGAAGTGAGACAAGTGGTGGACCTGCCGATGCAGAACTGACCGGCTCCATCAAAGCGTCTTCAGATATTCAATGACCGCCCGGCGTTCCTCGTCTGTCAGCTTGTCGCCGTACGTATGCCCGCGGTTGCCTCGCCCCGGCTGGGTTGTGTCGTATATCTTTCGCTTCTCGATGGGGTGCATCTCCGCTGGCGGCTCCTCCTGAACCAGGGTCACTTTCCAGCCTACCCGATCGTGGTCGTACGCTGCTTCATCGGTCTTGAAACTGCGAGTAAACCTGGCCGGACGGGTTTTGGAGTTTAACAGTGCTTCGAGCGTTGGCACGCTGCCATTGTGCAGGTAGGGAGCTGTGGCCCAGATGCCATCGAGGGGCGGTGCGACATAGCCCCGTTCATTGGTGGTAACCAGCTTCTTGCCCTGTTCATCCACTTCGCCCGCAAACCAGGTCTGGTCGTAGTGCGCCTTGGCTGCATCAGTGATCCCCAGAGCACGGGTAGGGTCGGTGCCCACCTCGTCCACTGGAATCACCTTATTGGGATAAGTCCACTTCTCACCATAGGTACCGTGGCACTGGGAACAGTTCTTCACGAAGACGGCCTGTCCGCGAGCAGCCAGTTCCGTGTTGATCGGCTTTGGATACTTTGGTGGCTCCACGCTCTTGAGATAAGCCTGTATCTCGCGAAAGTCAGCTTCATTCGCCTTGATCATCGAAGGCAGATAGAAGGGGCTGAGGGTGAACTGCATCAAGGTGCGGACACTGCGGGCATCGGTGCTGCCGTTGTAGTAGAGCCGGGTCTTCTTTCGCATGTGCCACCAAGGCGGAACATCTTCACAGAGGTCCGCCCGCAGTCCCAGGTCGAGCGGCTTGCCTCGCAATGTCAGATCCGTGTTACGAATGCTGAAGAGGTAAACGGCCATCGCCCCCGCTTCGACGGTGCCACGGACATTGGTGAACGGAAACAGAATGGGCCGCAACTCATTCTTGTCCGAACGCATGCCCGCCAGTTCGGTGAACAGCCCTTCGATCTCAAGTGAAGTGTTTCCCAAACCGACGTAGCTCTTGCCGAACAGGCTGCCGCCATGACACATCATGCAATCCGAAGTAACTCCTTTACCCACTCCCAGGACCGAGGTACTCCGCAACCCCATCGGTAAACCATCGTTGGGATAGGGTGCGGGATGGAGCCCATAACGCTCGCGGAACTGTTCATCAAAGTTGGCAGGTTTTTCCGAAAGCTTCCACTGCTGCCAGGCCTTGTCTACGGCTGACCGCGACCAGATGGCTGGCACATAGGCCTTGGTGGTAAGCAGTTCGTAACCACGCTCTGCCGAGGGAATATATGCCGGATCGCCGGCAGAGACCGCAGACAGACACAGCACCACGAGAGTAAATACACTCCATCGAACAAAAGGCATCATGAAGTCATCCTTCTCGTGAAACCACAAGCCAGCGCAGCATCGGCTGGTACAATCATACCATTAGTCTATTCGCAGCAGAGACAGAGCGGATGCCTTACTTCCCCGACTTCGCCACCTTTGCCGATCTGGCTCGCAGCCATACCATGGTGCCCGTTTATCGCCAGTTACTGGGCGATACGTTAACCCCGGTCACCGCCTTCACCCAGATTGACGAAGGCCACTGGTCCTTCCTCTTTGAAAGCGTGGTTGGTGGCGAAAAAATCGGCCGTTACAGCTTCGCCGGTACCGAACCGTTTCTCACCGTCGAAGCCTGGAACAAAAAACTACGCATCACGGAAGCGGGCAGGATCACCTTCGAAGGCGATGTTGCCGACCCGCTGCACTCTCTCGAGGAACTCGCGGAGAAATACCGGGCTCCCCGCGTGCCCGGCCTGCCCCGTTTCACCGGTGGTGCTGTCGGTTTTGCAGGCTACGACACTGTTCGCTATGCCGAGCATCTTCCGAACTGTCCGAAGGACGATCGTCAACTTCCGGACCTGGCGTTCGGGTTCTACGACCGCATGATCATTTTCGATCACATTAACAAGACCTTGGCTGTAGTCGCCCACGCTCGGATCCAAGGAGGAGTCGATCTCCAGAAACTGTATGCGGAAACCTGCCAGCGCGTCGACGCCGTGGTTGAGCAACTGCAACGGCCCCTGGCCCGCATGCCGCTGACTGACGTCGTCGCCCAGGGGCAGGTGCAGAAACACTGGAAAAGCAATTTCCCTGCCGGCGGTTACCAGGCTGCTGTCACCAGGTGTCAGGAATATATCAAGGCCGGCGATGCCTTTCAGGTCGTGCTCAGTCAGCGCCTGGCCGCCCCGACAACCGCACTGCCATTCAACATTTACCGCACGCTGCGTGTTGTGAATCCCAGCCCGTTCATGTTCTTCGTCCGCACCAGTGATGTCACACTCATCGGCAGTTCGCCCGAAATCCTTGTCCGCGTCGAAGATGATGTACTCACTCTTCGCCCTCTCGCAGGCACCCGCCGCCGAGGCAAAACCGAAGACGAAGACCGCCGGCTGGGTGAAGAGCTTCTCGCCGATCCCAAGGAACGGGCTGAGCATGTGATGCTGGTCGACCTGGGACGCAACGATGTGGGACGCGTGGCACAGTTTGGAAGTGTGACACTGCCCGAATTGCTCACCGTGGAACGCTATAGCCACGTGATGCACATCAGCAGCACCGTGCAGGGGAAACTGGCCAGCGATCAGACGGCCCTGGCTGCCCTGCGAGCAGCATTGCCTGCCGGCACGCTATCGGGAGCCCCCAAGGTGCGGGCCATGGAAATCATCGATGAGCTGGAATCCTGCAAGCGAGGCCCCTACGGCGGCGCCGTCGGCTACCTCGATTTCCGAGGCAACCTCGACACCTGTATCGCCTTGCGTACCATCGTGCTGCAAGGCAACATGGCGTATGTGCAAGCTGGCGCCGGCATAGTCTATGACAGCGTGCCGGAAGAGGAATATCAGGAAACGATGAACAAAGCCATGGGCCTGCTGCGGGCCATAGAAATGGCAGAACAGCAATTGTAATATCACGAGGCGGGCAAGTAGCCCGCCTCGTGATAGTCGTGCTGTATGACTATTCATCCAGTAGGGTCAAATCCGTCTTCTCCCCATCGCTGCGATGACAGAGTCGCTGGAACAGCGTCAATTCAATGCAGTACGGAGGATAAGGACCGGTCCAGGGTACGGTCGGAGCAGGTGGACCATCGGGGAGCGGATAGATGTTCCAGTACTTCAGGAAGTAGTTGTAGACCTGGCAGACCCGGCGATCGTTGGGGATGTTGTAGCTCAGGCTGCGAACCGATCCATCACAGAAGAGGACATTAGTGCTGAAGGGATGGGCGGAGCCAAAGCGGTCCGTGGCGGTGTCCTTGCCGTCAGCTTCGTAGTCGCGTGCAGGTGAAAAGAGACCGGAACGCAGGGTATCTGCGATGTACCCCGCCACGTAGCCATCCGTATCGCCGAACTGGGGCGTTTTCATGAAGTTGAACTTGTAGCGCTTTTCGCCTGCAAGAATTGTGTTGCCCAGACCATCGCTCACATCACGTACATGGATGAGTTCATCGACAGTGGTACCAACCTGATTCTTCCAGAAGCGGCTCTTGACGAAGATGCCATTGCGGAAGGGGTTCTTCGGTTTCCCCAGGTCTTCATAGCCGGTGGCATTGGCACAGGCAGAATGGTAGGTACCGTCTTCCAGATAATGACTGAAGCACCCCAGGTTGCCGGCATAGTCGTTCATCGCCCGCACACCGACTTCGGTCTTGATCGCTTCCGGCGGACGGCGGCTGGGGCAGAAGTACATGCTGATCGGTGTAGCTGCGATCTCCGCATCAGCTGCAAGGTCTACCCAGGTCGTGTAGTTGGGAACGAGTGAACCCTTTCGTAACCGCCAGAGATTGTCGTTCTCGATGTAGGGGAGAATCTGGTAGAGCCAGCCCCAGTCCTGATCCAGCTTGCTGTTCGGCAGGCCGTTAGCAGTGAGTGATCGTGGAAGCGGGTTGTCTCCACCACCCGTGGGAAAACGCTGACCATTGCTGGCCAGGTAGAGTTGCACAGCCTGACCAATTTGCTTCATGTTGGCAGTGCAGGTCAGGCGGTTGGCTGCTTCTCGCACCTTCTGGATCGCCGGCAGTAACATAGCCATCAGCAGTAAAATGATGGCAATCACCACGAGCAATTCCACCAGTGTAAATCCAGCGCGGTGCCGCCGCATGCAAGCTGTCATGACTGTTCCCTACCATGGGTGTGCGAGAAATACGCCACAAGATGTGTGACTTTAGTTTGGCTTTTCCTTGTGCCAAAGCAAGCAGAATCATGTTAATTCTTGTGCACTATAAATGAGAAGAATGGTCTGCATTCTCATCAATTACTACTC
The DNA here is from genome assembly GCA_046350055.1 of Gemmatales bacterium. Classification (GTDB taxonomy): domain Bacteria; phylum Planctomycetota; class Planctomycetia; order Gemmatales; family HRBIN36; genus JAEUIE01. The sequence goes on from JAXMBC010000001.1 coordinate 5,438,813, forward strand.
GTTTGCCCAGCCTTGAGCCCGTGCCAGTGCTTTGTTCCAACCAGCCATGAACTGTTTCCGCTCAGCAGGTTTCATCATCGGCGTAAACTGCCGGTCCACCTGCCACTGCCTGGCAATCTCGGCCTGTTTCTTCCAGTATCCCACCGCCAACCCTGCCAGGTATGCTGCTCCCAGGGCTGTGGTCTCTGCAATGCGAGGCCTGATGACTGGAACGTTGAGCAGGTCTGCCTGGAATTGCATCAACATGTTGTTCTGACACGCTCCACCATCCACTCGCAGTTCCTTGAGCTTGATGCCTGCATCGGCTTCCATCGCATGCAGAATATCAGCCACCTGGTAAGCAATGCTCTCCAGGGCAGCCCGGGCGATGTGTGCCTTGGTCGTACCCCGGGTGATGCCAGCCATGGTTCCACGAGCGTACTGATCCCAGTGCGGCGCCCCTAATCCTGCAAAGGCGGGCACCACGTAGACACCGCCAGTATCCTTCACTTCGTTCGCCAGTGTTTCCACTTCGCTGCTGGTGCGAATGATCCCCAGACCATCTCGCAGCCACTGCACCACTGCTCCGGCAATAAACACGCTACCTTCCAGGGCATACTCCAGCTTCTTGCCCACTTTCCACGCGATGGTGGTCAGCAACTGGTTCTTCGAAGGTACCAGCTTGTCACCGGTGTGCATCAGCATGAAGCAGCCTGTGCCGTAAGTGTTCTTCACCATGCCCGGCTTCGTGCACACCTGGCCAAAGAGTGCAGCCTGCTGATCACCCGCGATCCCGGCAATGGGAATGCTCGGCGAGAAGAAGTTGGCATTCCCATATATCTCACTGGAAGACCGTACTTCAGGCAACAACTTGGGCGAGATGCCAAAGAGCTTGAGTAGCTCTTCGTCCCATTCGCCCGTCTTGATGTTGAGAAGCATGGTGCGTGAGGCATTGCTAACATCGGTGACGTGACACTTGCCACCTGTCAGGTTCCAGACCAGCCAGCTATCCACGGTGCCAAAGGCCAGTTCCCCCGCCCTGGCCCGTGCCTTGGCTCCTGGAACGTTGTTCAGAATCCAGTACAGCTTGGTCGCGCTGAAGTAGGCGTCCACCACCAGCCCCGTCTTCTTGCGAATCAGGTTGGCATGACCCTTCGTCTTCAGTTGATCGCAAAACGGTGCAGTACGGCGGTCCTGCCACACAATCGCGTTGTAGATTGGTTCCCCAGTCCGGCGATCCCACACCAGCGTCGTCTCGCGCTGATTGGTAATCCCAATCGCTGCAACATCACCAGGCGAAACACCAGCTCGCGAGATGGCTTCCATCGCCACGCTCGATTGTGTCTCCCACAGATCCTGCGGATTATGCTCTACCCAACCCGGCTCCGGGTACAACTGCGGAAACTCCCGCTGTGCCATGCTGACGGCATTCCCTGCATGGTCGAAGAGAATGGCACGCGAACTCGTGGTGCCTTGATCAAGAGCAAGAATGAAAGACATGGAGAGACCCAATCTGAATGTGAACCTTCAGCAACTCTAAGTAGGAAGCGAGCCCCCTGTCGAGCCGTAGATCGCGCGAATACTACTTCACCGCTGGCCACTGTGCCGCGTACAACAATGCCCCCAGCACCCCACCTACCAGGGGTCCCACGACGGGAATCCACGCATACCCCCAGTCCGAATGCGTTTTCCCTGGAATGGGCAGAATGAAGTGAGCAATCCGAGGCCCGAGGTCACGAGCAGGGTTGATTGCATACCCTGTAGCCCCGCCAAGAGAGAGGCCAATGCTCCATACCAGAATGCCCACGAGAAAGGGGGCAAAGGCTTTGTCCCACCCACCAGCCTTGGTGAGATTCTCCGGCCCCGTGATAGCAAGAATTCCCAGCACCAGCACGAAGGTGCCGATGATCTCGGTCATCAAATTGGACAGCGGATGGCGAATCGCCGGCGCGGTACAGAACACCGATCGTTTGGCTTCCGCATCATGCGTAGCACCCCAATGGGGAAAGTAGGTGATCCACACCAGAATCCCGCCCACAATGCCTCCCAGCATCTGCCCGCCCAGGTACTGTGGCAGCAGGTTGGGATCGGGAAACTTGCCAATCGCCAGCAGTCCCACCGTCACGGCCGGGTTGAGATGCGCACCACTGATCGCATTCACCGCATAGGCTGCGATGGCCACGGCAAACCCCCAGCCTGCCGTAATCACGATCCAACCGCTGTTGTTGCCTTTCGATTTCGCCAGTACCACATTGGCCACTACACCATCACCCAGCAGCACTAGCAGCGTGGTGCCGAGAAACTCCGCCATGAAATGAGACATAGGATGTTCCGAGGGAGAGATGGCACGCAGCTTAGCATGCCACTCCGGCTAACGCCAGCAGGCAAATGCAAGAAGTGGGGCAGGATTGCGATTGGAATCAACCCACCGAATACGGTACAAGCTACCCATGCAGACCATCCTCCTCACCGGTGCAGCGGGTTACCTGGGCCAATCTCTTCTCAGAAGCCTCGCGCATCAACAGGGCACGCTGCACGGCACTTATCGCACCAGGCACCCTGTTGCATCAGAAGGTCTTTGCCACTGGCATCCGCTTGACCTTCGCGACCCTGCAGCGACGTCTGCGTTGATCCGGCACATTCAACCGACGCACATTTACCATCTCGCCGGCAACATCCGCTCCGGGCGATTGCTTCATGATGGCATCGATACCACCTGGCTCGATAATCTCCATGCCACGCTGCATCTGTATGATGCATGCCTGCAACTTCCGCATCGCACCCGTATCCTGTTCGTTAGCAGCGGGGCCATCTACGGCCAGCAGCCTGGGCTGATCACGGAGCACACCCCGCTGGCACCTCTCAGCCCCTATGCCGCGAGCAAAGCTGCCGCTGATCTCGCCAGCTTTCAATATTCGCACGGGCAAAGCCTGCCGATCATTCGGGCCAGGCTTTTCAACTACCTGGGCCCCGGGTTGAGCAGTGAAACCGCCCTGGGCCGTTTTGTTCACGAACTCGTCCGTCTGGAACGAAGCAACACGCAGCCTGCGGTACTTACCGTTGGTTCCCTGGCTGCCGAACGTGATTTCCTGCACATCAGTGATGTCGTCTCGGCACTCACGCTGCTCATGGAACAAGGCAAGCCTGGTGAAGCCTGCAACATCGCTTCCGGGACAAGTCGCACTATGCGCTGGTATCTCAATCAACTACTCGCCTGTTGCCGGATACCCATCGCAGTGGAGGAGCGACCACTCAACCGAGCGGAAGCAGTAACCCTGCAAGTGAGCAACGCCAGACTTCAGCAACTCGGCTGGAAGCCACGCATGCCGATCGAACAGGGACTCAAAGAAATGATGGAGTACGCCCGGGCTCAGACCGAGACAGCAGGTTGAAAGCGTCGCCTGGTCTCCAGTGGGATCAGCTCATTCATGCTGCCACTGCGAAAGCCCAGAAGGTCCAGCGTCACAAAGCGGAATCCGAGGCTGAGAAACTTGTCGGTCAACGCCTGCCGCTGGGCGGGCTCACAGAGTGGAGCCATCTCCTCCGGCCTGATTTCAATACGGGCCAGTTCCCCTTCATGCAGCCTGACCCGAAACTCGCGAAGGCCCAGTCCACGCAGATAGGCCTCTGCTGCCTCGATGCGTTTCGTTCGCTCCGGCGTCACGGCCAGTCCCGGCACCAGGCGACTCGAAAGACAGGGCGAGGCTGGCTTGTCCCAGATGGGTAACTTCCACTCCCGGGCTAGTTCACGTACATCAGCCTTGGTGAAGCCCGCTTCCTGCAGCGGATGGCGCACGGCATGCTCCTTCGCCGCCATCAACCCTGGCCGGTAATCCCCCTGATCATCGAGGTTAGCCCCACTGACGATGTATTTGACCTGCAACACCGGGGCCTGCTGGACGATTTGCTCGTACAACTCCGTCTTGCAGTGGTAACAGCGACTGCCATCGTTCTGCAGGTATGCCGCGTTGCTGAACTCTTCGGTGCGGATGATGACATGGCGGATGCCAATCTGCCGGGCAATGCGACTCGCATCATCCCGTTCCTGTTGTGCCACGCTGGGGCTGTGGGCTGTCACTGCCACGGCAGCCTCGCCCAATGCCAAGTACGCTGCCTTCGCAACGACGGCACTATCCACGCCCCCACTGAACGCGACTGCGACGGACTCCATGGATCGGAGAATGGAAATCAGTTTCTCTTGCCTGGGTGCAATCGACATGACGATATTGTATGAGGGTGTATCAGGCTGAAAGTGACCTTAGATGCACCTTCCAGACGAAACCTGTGAAGCCGAACGTTGTTTCATGACGTAGTACAACCATGGGTGTGGTCGTTTCTTTTTCAAGGAGAATCGCATGATTCGTGGATGTGGAGCCTGCCTGCTGGCGCTGCTCGGTGCAGCCCTGGTGTGGGCAGGTGATCTGAAGTCGGGCCCGCAGCCCGGCAAGGGTGTAGCATCGTTCTACCCCTATAACGTCTTTAATGCCGATTCGCCTGGGCGCAACGGCAAGGAAAACTGCCTGGTCTGACAGTTCGGCGGCAAACCTGTCGCTCTCGTCTTCGCTCGCGAGACGAACGACGCCTTGGCCGGTCTGGTCAAGAAGTTGGACGCCGAAGTTGCCAAAGCAGGTAAAGGGAAGCTCTGTGCCGCAGTCATCTTCCTCTCGGATGATGACGACATGAAGGACAAGATTGCCAAATTCAAGGAAGCTAACGGGCTGAAGCATGTCAGCCTGGCACTGGATGGAAGCAAGGGCCCGGAGAGTTACAAGATTGCCAAAGAGGCGGATGTCACTGCCCTGCTCTACCATAAGAAGAAGGTCAAGGCGAACCACGCGTTCGAGAAGTTTGCTGCAACGAATATCGAGGCGATCCTGAGCGATCTCGCCAAGATGCAAACCCCGGAAGAGAAGAAGTAGACTTCTCATCCAGACTGACCACACCCCCATCTCACCGCTGAACGGTTCAGCGGTGTTTTTCGTTTCCATCTGGCACAAAGAGTGTTGACAGCAGGTAAGCGTGTGTAGAATGCTCTGACTTAACCTGAACGAGTCGATACATGAAAGACTCACCTCCACCGCCTGCCGTCTCTCCGCCTGCTCCCGTGCAAGCACGCAACGCCAGCACCGTTCGGCTGTTCCTGGCAGCAGGCTTCCTTGCTGCAGCTGCCATCGTTCTCTACTTCATCCTCCGGCACGGACCGGCAGCACCCGCTCCGCTGAAAGCGGCAGGTGCCGAGTACTGGCTCACCGTCACTTCGGCGGAAGTCTCCGCCAAAACCGGGAAGGGCAAAGCCTGGGATGTGGACAACTCGGGTCCCGATGTCTTCTACGAAATCTGGTGGCAAGGCAACCGTGTCTACAAGAGCAGCACCTGCACCGACACGCTCATCGCCAAGTGGGATACGCAGGAGATCGACGTCACCAGAATCCTTCGCACCCATCGGCTTGAAGCTTCCAAAGCAGGTGCCATCGTCAAGCTGGGGGAACAGAACATGGTCACCATCAAGCTGTACGACAGCGATGTTACCGTCAATGATCTCATCGAAGAGTTCCAGGTGGACCTCAGCGCCCTCAAGACTGGTGTCAACACTCTCGGCCCCGGCCCCAGCAAACAATGCCTCAAGCTGAGCCTGGTGATGGCTCCCGTGGAGGAGTGAGCAGGTTCTCCCTGGCCTGGTGAATGTCACGACTCAGGAGAAACGTTACGACAAAGGTAATGAGGATGGACAAGGCAAAGCAGTAGAGCCCATAGTTCAGTGTCACAGTGAACTTCCCAGGCAGCGCTTTGATGGTGAGCAGCAGTATCGCCAGCACCATCACATCGAGCATCGAATACTTGCTGACCTTGTCGATGAATGCCATCACCCTGGGCTTGCGCGTGTGATCCTTTTCGTACACCAGCCAGACCAGCAGCAGCAGCTTACCGAGGGGAAACAGGATTGAAAAACCACCAATGAGCAAAGCGATGAACCATTCGCCATGCTCATAGAGTTTGATGACACCCTTGGCTACCGAGAGCTCCTGCCGTTCGGGCTTCAGATTCTTGTCGAACCTGGCTGCCATGTTCAGCAGTTTGTTGTCCCTGGGTGGTTCTATAGTCATGCACGGGTAGAAGAGTCCCACCACGAGCAGCATGGCTGACAAAGCAATCGCGGTGTAATGGAAAAGACTGCGGTTTGTCATGAATGCGTCTGATCCCTGTCGTTGTTCTCCCATCATACCCAGTCAGAGGAGGGAATGAGTCAGGAACCCTGCCGATTCTGCATGAAACTGAGTCCGATGTCCACTTTCTCACCATTTCCCGTTGATCTTTCGCTACGATCTGTCAAAACAGTCTAAGAATCCCTCTCTGTATGGTTCGAGACCGACATGCAACACGAGCAGTATGATGCGTTAACACGCCGGGAATGGCTGGCAACTTCCTCACTGGCTGGCCTGGCGCTGGCAGGGTGTCAGCAGAAGGCAGCCACAGTGGTGCCGACACCCACCAAACCACGGGTGGATGCACCGTTTGATCAGATGCTGCAGTTCAAGGACAAAGTGCCGATGCGGGCGATCAACGATCGGCCACCCTGTCTGGAAACACCATGGGAGTATTTCAAGCACGATCTCACCCCGAACGAGGCGTTTTACGTCCGCTGGCACTTGCAGACGCTGCCCACCATCGACGAAAAGGCCTGGAAGCTGAAAGTCGGCGGGCATGTGGACAAATCAGTCGAACTCAGCCTGGCTGACATTCGCAAGCTGCCCAGCACCAGCATCGTGGCTGTCAATCAGTGCTCGGGCAATTCGCGTGGCCTGTTTACTCCACCCATCCCCGGTGCGCAGTGGGGCAATGGCGCGATGAGCAACGCCAGGTGGACTGGCGTCAAACTGGCCGACGTATTGAAACTGGCAGGCGTGAAGACTGGCGCGCTCGAAGTCACCTTTGCTGGCTTGGATAAAGGCGGCCCCGCCACCGTGCCTGATTATGTCAAATCGATTCCACTAGCTGAAGCCCTCAAGAACGAAGTGCTGCTCGCCTACAACATGAATGGTGTGCCCCTGCCCGTACTCAATGGGTTTCCCATTCGCCTGGTCGTGCCGGGCTGGTTCGCCACGTACTGGGTGAAAGCTATCGGCGAAATCAACGTGATCAACAAGCCGTTCGATGGCTACTGGGTGCAAAAGGCATATCGCATTCCCAAAGGCAACCTGGTTGACAAACCCGGCGACCTGGCCAAGGAAACGATCCCCATTCACAAGATGCTGGTGCGATCCTTCTTCGTTCTGCCCGGTAACAACAGCACTGTTCCAGCAGGTAAACCGGTTCAACTCGATGGCATTGCCTTTGATGGAGGCAGTGGCATCAAGGCTGTGGAACTGTCCGAAGACGGCGGCAAGACCTGGAAGCCCACTCAACTCGGTGAAGATCTGGGCAAGTATTCATTCCGTCGCTGGCGTCAGACCTGGACACCGGAAAAGGCGGGGGACTATCGCCTCCTCGTGCGAGCAACCGCCAACAGTGGTGAAACGCAGCCAATGCAACCCAGCTGGAACCGAGCCGGGTATCTCCGGAATCATGTGGAAGCCTGGGATTTGAAAGCGTCGTGATAACGAAAAACTCCGATGGTGTGAACCATCGGAGTGTTATCTTTGCTTGAGAACGCTTAGTAGCGATCGCGGCCACCGCCGCCACCGTAACCACCACGACCGCCGCCACCACCACCGTAACCACCGCGACCGCCACCACCGCCGCCGCCACCAGTGGTCTTGGGACGAGCTTCATTGACTGTCAGCGGGCGTCCGCCCGACGTTTGGCCGTTCAGGGCTGCAATAGCTGCCTGAGCTTCCTGGTCGTTTGACATTTCAACAAAGGCGAAGCCTTTGGAGCGACCAGTATCACGATCCATAATGATCTGCACTGAGGAAACATTTCCGTGTTGCTCAAACACTTGGCGAAGATCCGCTTCGCTGGTTTCGTAGGAAAGATTTCCCACATACAGTTTCTTACCCATCATCAGACTCCACAGTTGTGAAGAATCAGCATTCCACAGGGATCGCTGCAACTTCACAGGCTTCCTGCAACTCGTGTCGCAGGTGTTCACATACCGACTACTTCAGCCTCAGCAACGGGGAGCAACTCTTTGAAGAGTTGCATGAAGTAACTCGGCTTTTTCTCGAGAAATTCTGCCAGCTTGGCCTTGGCTGCTGTCAGTTGGTTGTAATCAAACAGGGCGACAGCTTTCATGCCGCCATCGTATATGGCCCAGCGCACTCTCATGCGGGGTGGTACTTTCACCTTCTTGACTCGTACCTTCTTGACCTTGGCCACCACGGGTGCGTTCGGATCAACCACCTTGGCAGCCCGCTTGGCTTTGACTTTGGGTGCCGCCTTCTCGCCCCGCGATTCTGCTGCACTTGCTTCATCACGCAGCTTCTTGCGATCTAATACTCGACGGGCCATGTTGGTCTTTCGGATCTGCCAGGGAACTAGCAGGAAAAGAGTGCGCGAGAATGAAAAGGGAGCAAAGGGAAGTGTTGCAACGCCTTCGAGATATTAACAGGTTTGCACTGAATGCCACTTCGATGGGAAACGTGAATGCCTGCTGTGTCAGCCAAAGTGAAAGGTTACAACGATAATATACATTCTTTCAGAATCCTGTCTATGCCCTTGCATGCAGATTACTCAAAAGCATGTGCCTGCGCGATTCACGTCTCGGTGTTTCCATAAGGTGAACTCACACTCGCATGATCGTCCAGCACCTTGCTCTACGACACTGCGGAGTGAGGAGGCATGATGAAAAGTAAGATCCTGTACATTGAACGCAAAGGCACGGACACCCCGGAAGATGCTCGCATTGGACGTATGTCAATCGCCAGTTTCTCCCGCGTCATTACCTATCAGGGAAAGCAGTATCAACCCCATATCGATCGCCAGGCTCATGCCAATTACTACGAAGTTGGCACTGGAAACTGGTATTGGATTTCACACTGCCAGAAAGATGGCATGGATTCCCTATTGCCTCGCACGGTAAACATCGATGATGATGTCCGTCAGGAATACTGGAATACCATTCGCCGCCAGCCCGATCAACTGTCGCAGAAGCAGTATCGCTCCCCGGGCAAGCAACATCAATAGCTTCCTTTTCCTCGTGAAGGCAACCTGTAGCTTTCACGATGATCCAGGTATCGTGCTGGCACGGGATAGAGTAAGCTCAGGTAGCCTTCCTCTACTCCCTGCTCACCTGCCATGCATCAGAATCGCAATCGTCTCGTAGTTCCATTCATCATCCTGTGCCTGATCACTGCAGTCGTGGCTGCAGTTCCGGAAGCACACGATCGAACCCGTTCGCCTGGTGCCGACGTTACCACACCAGGCCCGGTCGCCATCGATGGCATCGGCCCTGGAACGCTTATGATTCAGGGCGGAGGCTCCACACCTGACGAACTGATGTCGTTCTTCTTCCAGCGTGTCGGCAGGGAGAAGGCACGTCTCGTCATCATTCCCACTGCCAGCGCGGATGCGGAGAAACCTGCCGGCTGGAAAGAACGCTGGCAGAAGCTCGGCATTTCCGACATCACCCTGCTGCATACGCGCGACCGGCAGACTGCCAGCAAGCCCGTCTTTGTCCAACCACTGCGTGAAGCAACGGGCGTCTGGATCGCTGGTGGCGACAAGCAGCGTCTAGCCGATGCCTATGTGGGCACGCTCGTGGAACAGGAACTACAGGCGCTGCTGCGGCGTGGCGGCGTTATCTGGGGCACCTCGGCAGGTGCTGCCATCATGAGCAAGCTGATGATTGCCGGTGGCAATCCGCCCGAAGCCAACCTGTCACGAGGACTGGATCTGTTGCCTGGTGCTGTCATCGATCAACACTTTCTGGTTCGCAAGCGTGAACCGCGTCTCCTCCGTGTCTTGAACGATCATCCAGGTTTCGTCGGCATCGGTGTCGACGAAGCCACGGCACTGGTAGTCCATGGACGAACGATGCGGGTGCTGGGTTCATCCACTGTTTTCATTCTGCTGGCAGCTGGGGCTGAACGTCCGCTGCGACGCATGGTGATGGACAAGAAAACCCCTGGCGACTACACCACACTGCGAAAAGCTGCCTTGAATCGAGCATCTGCACCGTTTCCACCGAAAACCGTTCGCACCCCGGAAGTGCCTCAAGGCGCGCTCCTCATTGTCGGTGGTGGTGGCATGCCGGTGGAAGTTGTGAATCGCTACATCGAACTGGCAGGTGGCAAACACAAAACCTTCGTCGTGCTGCCTACATCCATGCCTGACCCCATACCTCCCAACACAGGCAGCTTCCTGCGCCGTGCTGGAGTAGAAAACGTGCATGTGCTGACAGGCAGAACCCGTGAGGAAGTCACCAAGCCCGAAGTGCTCGAGTTGCTCGACAAGGCTGATGCTGTCTGGTTCGATGGTGGCAGACAATGGCGCTTTGTCGATGCCTATGAAGGCACCCCTTTCGTGGACAAACTGCACGGCGTCCTGAAACGCGGCGGAGTGATTGGCGGTAGCTCCGCCGGCGCCACTATTCAGGGAGAATACCTCTGTCGGGGCAACCCACTGGGGCCCAACGACATTATCTGCGAAGGCTATGAACGGGGTTTCAGCTTCCTGCCAGGCGTGGGCATCGATCAGCACTTCACCCAGCGAAAACGCTTCAAGGACATGCTGCACTTCAAGCAGACCTATCCACAGTACCTCGGTATCGGCATCGATGAAGCAACCGCCCTGGTGGTGCGTGGCAACACAGCCGAGATCATCGGCCGCACCAGGGCATGTTTCTACACTGGCACACCGAAAGACGAGATGGACTTCATCTCTGTCCAGGCTGGCGAAAAGATCGATCTGCAGACGCTGAAGAAGGTCGCGAAGTAAGTGTTGTGATCGGAATTCCTTCTGCTACACTCCAGCTTCCTCGTTGAAAGGACATCTATGGCCAAGCGTCTCGTCATGCGTACAGCGGAAGCACTGGTGGAAGGTGCAGCAGATTATCTCTGCGCCGAACCAGAAATAGTCCTGGGGGTGCTGGATGGCCCTGTCGGGCAGGCGATGGCCACACTGCTGGGCGACCAGACCAAGGGACACACTAAAGTCTTCGCCATCCTCAACAGCGATGTCCAGGTGAAGCCCGCCACGCTGATGGTGAGCAAGGTGACGGTGAAAGACAACCGCTACACCAACATCCTCATGGGCACGGTGCAGGCCGCCATCGCCAATGGTGTACTCGATGCGGTACGGGAGAAAATCATCCCGAAGAAGCTGGCGAACGACCTTGGCATCATCTACAGCGTCTGGCTCGATCCCAGCGTACTGAAAGTGGAGAAAGTCGATCATCAGGCCCTGTTTGACGTACACCGTGAAGCTACGGTGAAAGTCATCCGCAAGGCAATGAAGAACGAGCCGACCATCGACTGGCTATTGAAGAACCAGAAGACGGTGACGCACTACTTCCACCAGTTGGGGGTCGATGGGCAGTTGGGGTAGCTCTATCTGGCTGGAACCCGCGTCTCGAACACCAGGCACGTCGTAGTACCGTGGGCGTAGAGCGTGCCATCGGGCCCGAACAGCTTGCCCTCGGCTGTCGCCAGTTGCCTGCCAAAGTGCAGCACCTGCGCCTCCGCCCGCACTCGCACGATCTGCGGAGTCAACGCCTTGACCAGGTTGATGCTGAGTTCCGCCGTCGTGTAACTCCGGCCGACGGGCAGTTTAGTGTGCACTGCACAAGCCATCGCGGAATCAAGAATGCTGGCAAACCAGCCACCGTGGATGGTACCCATGGGGTTGGTGTGTTGCAGTTGCGGAGCACCCTGAAAAACCACTCGGCCATCGCTGGCAGCCATGATGTGAAAATCGAGCGTCCTGGCCATCCATGGGTAGGGCAGTTTACCAGTAACCACACCCTGAATGTACTCCAGGCCCGTGAGTGGCAGCACCTCTTCCAACCTGGCAATGCCCGGGCCGGGACCAGCTGCCAGGCGGGCTTGTTGCAGGGTTTCTTCTTCGAGCCAGGGCTGCAAAGTCTGTTCAGCTGGAGTCATTGAGTCAGTTTAGAAGCTGGAACTTGAGGGAAAAAGAGACTAATTCTGCTATCCACCTCCCCTTGACCCATTTACCTATCTGGGCTATACGCAAGCCTGACTTATCGACCGCAAGTCGGGGCGTGAGTGCAGTTTTCCCAACTGTGGCTGCACTCGCCACACATCAGGCGGAGCCTGATTCGCCCGGACCAGTGGATTCAGGGAGGAATGGACGTGATCCGTACTTTTGCCATCGCCTGCGGCCTGGCTGCCTGTCTCGCCGTGCCTGCTGTCTCTTCCGCACAGACAGGTGGAACCGCCCCCGCACCGGTGACTCCGGTTCGCGTCGGCTTCGTCAACATGCAGGAAGTGCTCAAGCTCTATCCTCGCTACAAGGCACTGCAGGATGAACTCAAGAAGAAAGACGATGAGTTCATGGGCATTGTGAAGAAGAAGCAGGAACGTGCCAACGACCTGCAGAAGGAATATGCCGCCTCCACCGATCAGAAACGCAAAGACGCCATCGAAGCGGAACTGCGTGGCATCAAGCTTGAAATCGATACCATCGCCAGCGATGCCAAGAAGACCCTGGGCAAGTACTTCGATGAAGAAGTCGCCAAGATCTACATCGAGTTCTACGGTGCAGTACAGGATGTTGCCAAAGCCAATGGCTTCGACATCATCTGGCGCTATACCGAAGACTGGAACAAGGACACCTACAACAAGCCCGAAAACATCGTTCGCCGCATGGCAGCCAACCCGCTGTTCCCCATGTACTACGATCGCGAACGCTACGATGTGACCTATCGCGTCGTGACCTATCTCGGCCAGAAGTATCCTGCTCCCCCTGTCTCGGGCGTACAGCCTGCAACCGGTTTGCAGCAGACTGGTGGCACTGTTGGTACCGGCGGCACCAAGTAAAGTTGCCTGGTCTGTTTGGTCGATCTCATCCGAATGAAGCACCCGTCTGGCATCAGCTGGGCGGGTGTTCGCCTCTGGGGGGAGAACGGGGCATGATGCATCAGGTAGGCTGGCGCTGGCAGCGGACAATCGTGCAGCCAGTAGTTGTGGAAGGTTTTGGCTACATCACCGGTTCCTGGTCTCGTGTACGGTTTCGACCGGCTCGGCCCAATACCGGCGTGCTGTTCCAGCGGGTCGATCTCCGCGAAGCTCCCATCGTTCCAGCCAGGATCGAGCATGTCACCGGGGCCAATCGCCGCACCATCATCGGCCACGCCCCCGCGCAGGTCGAGCTTATCGAACATGTCATGGCTGCCCTCTCCGGCCTCAAGATCGACAACTGCATCGTCGAACTGACCGCTGCAGAACCACCGGGGCTCGATGGCTCCGCACTCTGTTTTGTCGAATCGCTCACCGAAGAAGGTGGCGTTCAACTGCAGTACGAAAAGCGCCCCATCTACGGCGTGGAAGAACCGATCACCGTGACCGATGGCCGGGCAACGCTGACACTGCATCCCAGCGATGAACCAGGCCTCACCGTCAGTTACATCCTGGACTATGGCCACCACAGCCCGCTCGGCTGCCATCGCCATACTCAGCGAATCACATCTGATCTGTTTCTGAATGAACTGGCCATGTGCCGGACATTCCTGACGACCGCAGAAGCATCGACTATGCAGCAGCTTGGCATTGGTGCGAATACCACCGCGACTGACCTGCTCGTCTATGGCGACAAAGGCCCCATTGGTGGCAACACCGTCCGCTATGCCAACGAACCAGCACGCCATAAGGCTCTGGATATTCTGGGTGATATGGCCCTGTTCAATGGCGATATTCAGGGGCACATCGTGGGTTACAAGTCGGGCCATGCCCTCAATGCCGTCCTCGTTCGCCGGCTGACGCAGGAACTGGCCTTGCCACAAGCCACGCCAACGGTATCGATGCGGCCGCTCCTTCGCGTGGCTTGAAGAGATCGTGTTCGCCCCAGCAGTCAACCATGGAAGCGTTGACGAGGAATCACATCATGAAGACGTTACGGATGGCAGTCATCGGCGTAGGTAGTCTGGGTCAGCACCATGCCCGGATCCTGGCCAGCATGCCCGGAGTCACGCTGGTTGGTGTGGTTGATCCCAACAGCAAGCAGGCTGAAACGATTGCGGCCAAGCACAACTGCAAAGCATTCGCTTCCACCAAAGAGCTGAAGGGCGAAGTCGATGCCGTTTCGATCGTGACGCCAACCAAGTTCCACTGCAGCACCGCTATCGAATTTCTCGCCCAGGGTGTGCCCTGCATGGTGGAGAAGCCGCTGGCCAGTACCGTTCCCGAAGCCAAGCTTATCGTGAATGCCGCCAAGCGGGCCGGCACCCTCCTCCAGGTGGGCCACATTGAACGTTTCAATCCGGGCTTCACGACCGTGGCAGAATCGTGCCTGCGCCCCAAGTACATTGAAGCACATCGCCTCGCCCCGTTCAGCGGTCGCGGACTCGATGTTGGCGTCGTGATGGATCTGATGATCCACGACATCGACCTGGTGCTTTCCCTGGTGAAGTCGCACGTGGTTTCCATTGACGCCACCGGCGTCAGCATCATGGGACAGCATGAAGACCTGGCCAATGCCCGCGTTCACTTCGCCAATGGCAGCGTCGCTACGCTGACTGCCAGCCGGGTGCATCCGCAAGCTGTGCGGACCATGAACCTGTTCGGCTCGGAAGGATTTACCAGCATCGATTTCGGCAAGAAGAACTGCACCCTTATTCAGCCCACGCTGTCGTTCCGTAACGGTGTGCCTGATGTGAGGAATCTCGATCCGCAGAGCATGACCCGGTTCAAGGAAACTCTCTTCAGCGACTACCTGCCGATGAAGCAAACCGCTGAATCCAAGCTCGATCAATTGACAGCGGAACTGACCGACTTCACCGAAGCAGTACGGACAGGCCGCCAGCCCAAAGTCACTGGGGAAGATGGCCTGGCTGCAGTCACGCTCGCCCAGTCAATCATCGCCAATATCGGCAGCCACGATTGGGAAGGCAATGGCCAGCATTTCGGGGCCTGCGATCTGCCTATCTACCAGGGCCCGCTCTTCCATGTGGAAAAGAGCGACGTCCAACTCAGCAAAGCCGCGTAAAGACAGTAGGGCACGCTGTGCGTGCCTACCCGCAGTGAGATGCTACTGCAACCTATAGCCACGAGTCAGGCTGCACCAATACAAGAAATTGTGAGGCACGCAAAGCGTGCCCTACCGGGTCGGTTCAAACTTCTTGAGCCAATTCGCATCATAGGGGCGGGAGAACAGGAGCTGCAATTGCTCTGCCCGATCACTGGCTACCTTCCCTGTCGATTGATCCAGTTCATGGAGAGCCTGCCGCAGCAGCCCCAGTCGGGGATCGTTCTGGTCCGGTTGGCCCCGATCAATACGGTCCAGCGTTGCAGCTACTTCAAGAAGCCTCGCTCGGGCTTCCAGATAAAACTGGTTCAGGGCATCACTGGCAGGAAGTGGGGCAAGGGTTGGCATGATCATGCACACGGAGGGAATTGCCGGCGGAAAACAACCACGCCGTACTGGTTGAATCGTCGTTTATTGTATGAGTGTGTCAGCTTCGAAAACGAAGGGGCCTGACCAAACACACCTCAACTGAAAGTCAAACGGCACTCTTTATCGCATACCAGGCGGCATAACTTATGGTCTGTCAACAACTTCTGACGACGATCACCTTCCGGAAGCTCAAAGGGCTGGTTGCTAGGTAACACCGCTGATCCGGTAAAAGCACGCTTGCTGCAGGTGGCACTGGCGTCCGAATTGCCAGCACTACGGTAATCGTCGAAAATCCCCTACTAACCGCTTGACGGCATCGTATTCGCCTCTAGATTGATAGTCGATCAAACGCATATACGAGAGCTTCTCGTGAGGGCGGGTGTAAGCCACTCGCCCTTCAGTTTTCGATGGAACTTGAACATGAAGTGCTACCTGGCCAAACCTGGCGACGTCAAGCAGAAATGGCACCATATCGATGCCAATGAGCAGGTTGTCGGCCGCCTCGCTGTGAAGATTGCCCGCATCCTTTGTGGCAAGCATCGTCCTGAATACACTCCACACATCGATACCGGCGACTTCGTCGTAGTCACCAATGTGGAAAAGGTGAAGCTCACCGGTAACAAGATGGAACAGAAGGTCTACCAGCACTTCACCGGCTATCCTGATGGCCGCAAGGTTCGCCCTGTGAAGGAAGTGCTGGCCAAGCGTCCCGAATTCGTGCTGTATGAAGCCGTTCGGCGCATGCTGCCCAAGAACATTATTGCCCGCCACATGCTGACCAAGCTCAAGCTGTATGCTGGCCCCAATCACCCGCACCAGGCCCAGGAGCCTGTTACGCTTGATCCAGCAGCAACGTGGTAACCCGAGACAATTTCCCAAGCTACTTCCAGGACTTGAACGAGCATGGCGACGATTCCCAATAACTTCATCTGGGCCACTGGCCGACGCAAGACGTCTGTTGCCCGCGTACGCATCACCGATGGCAAGGGTAAATTCACTGTCAATGAACGACAGGTGGACGAGTTCTTCCGCATCCCCAAGGACAGCAGCCGGGCCCAGTTGCCTCTGCGTGTTTCTGAGATGATCAAGAAGCTGGACGTTCACTGCAAGGTTCACGGTGGTGGCACGACCGGCCAGGCTGGCGCTATTGCCCAGGGACTTGCCCGTGCGATCCTCAAGCTCAAGAAGCCCACGGAAGTCACCGAAGCTGCTCCTGCCCCACAGGCAGCCGAAGGCGAACCCGTCGAAGCCGAGAAGCTGCCTGTCAGCCGTCGGCTCCGCAAGGCCGGCCTCCTGACTCGCGACGCCCGCATGAAGGAACGCAAGAAGTACGGTCGCAAAGGTGCCCGCCGCAGCTTCCAGTTCTCCAAGCGATAAGTGCTACCCGATTCGCAACCAGCCCACGGAATACCGTGGGCTGTTTTCGTTATCTGGTTTCTGGGCGAACCCTTGCTACTTTCCTGTGATCGGCAGGCGATAGACTTTGCGGTCTTCCGCAATCATCAACAGGTCATTGCCATCCCAGGCACATCCTTCCACTTTGAATAACTCAAATTCGTAATACGTTGGCTCGAGAGACACGATTTCGTCCACCTTGCCCCGCTCCAGTGAGTAGATGACAGCATAAAACTTGTTCACCAGGGCAAGCCGCTGACGATCCGGTGACAGGCTGGCGTCAGCAATCATCAGCAGTTCCTTCGGCAGCTTGCCCACGTCGATGAGGGGCTGACTCTTGCCCTCGCCTGCAACCGGCAGCCGATAGAGGTGCGTTTCCCCCAGGTGCCTGGCCTTGGAGATGATCCAGAACTGATCGTCAGCCAGTATCAGCGATTCTGCATCGAATGCCTTCCTGGGATAGGTATACCGCCAGGTGCCGGTGACTGGCACAACCTGCGGATCACTCGGCGTTTTGCCGGTAAACTGGTCAGGCTCCACGATGCGATAGATGCTCCGTTCCTTGTGTCGATGCAGATTGTTGCCAATGTCGCCGACGTAAATGTTACCCTGCTCATCGTTCGTCAGTGCCTCCCAATCGATATTGGGAACATTGGCCAGTTTCAGCGTCGCATGCAGTTTGCCCTTCTCGTCGATGGCATACAGTTCGGGAGGATTGTTCGCATCACAGAGAGTGTAGTACAGCCCGGCATGTTTACGACTTTTAATCAGCGCAGAGGCTTCCTTGACATGCGAGGCTGTGACATAACCAGTCTGCTGTACCAGGTGTTGTGCCTTGATGTGTCGAAGTGGAGCAATGGTCTCGCTCAATACCGGTCGGGCCTCTTCGCCGGGCTTGTCATAGATCCAGATTCCCAGTGCGAGCATGATTCCCATCAATAGCGCCAGCACGACAACCTGCATGGATAATCGTTGTCTGCGTTCGGGCACATAGTAGCTGGTCATGCTCGTCGTCTGCTGGCCAGCAACCGGATCATAACTGCCATCGGCTGGAAGCGCGACGATGCCTTGTCTTAACAGTTCCTGGGGCGAACCCTGGCGATCCACTTCACGCTGCAATTCCTCTTCCTGCAACTGCTGGAGTGCTGTTCGCACCATTCTGGCCGATTCCGGCCGAAGCTCCGGCTTGGGGGACAACAGCGCCATGACCAGTTGGCTGAACCCTACAGGCAGGGCGGGATTGATTTCATGTGGCGGCGTGGGTGTGTGATGCCGAAGGGATTCGTAATAGGTAACCAGCACATCGCTGCCAAGGAATGGCATCTGCATAGTTCCCAGGCGATAGAGGACCACGCCGAGGCTGAACAGATCGGAACGATGGTCGATACGCATTCCATTGACTTGTTCCGGCGAAATGTAGCCTGACGTGCCGACACAGTCCTGCTTCTTGCCCTGAACCGTCGTGCTTTCCACCTTGCCGGAGAGACCGAAATCCAGCAATACCACGCGGCCTTTGGGGGCTTCCAGCCAGATGTTGGCCAGCTTGATGTCGCGGTGGAGAATACCCGCGGCATGTGCCGCTGCCAGGCCGTCAGCTGCTTCGCGACCAATCCGCAGGATCTGCATGAGATGTGGCTGCGACTGCTTTTTTACCCAGCGATCCAGTGCCATCCCCTGCAACAGGGGCATGGCCAGGAAGATGACGCCATTGTCTTCACCCACCTGATACAGGGGAACAATATGATCATGACGCAAGGCGGCACAGGCACGGGCCCCTTCCAGAAAGCGTGCACGTGCTTGAGCATTCGACTGCGAATCAGGCTGCAATACTTTGATGGCTAGCGGACGCTTCAATTGCTCGTCGTACGCTTCAAAGACAACCCCCATGCCCCCCTGACCGATCGTGCGGATGATCCTGAAACCAGCCAGGCGGCCAATCTCGTCGGCACCACGAGCAGGACGAAGCAGCTTGCCGTAAAGTAATGCATTCGAAATGACAACTTGGCTTACGCCAGGCTGCGTGCGAACTTCGGTTTGGCCGGTGGGTGTGCTGAGTTCGTTCTGATTCTCGACAGGCTGGGTCATGCGGGATCCGGATGATGCGTCCAGGGGAGATGTGCTAAACGTATGATTCAACCCCGTTATCCATATGCTGATTCTACAGCATTCACATATCTTTCACCAAGCGAACCATGTCATTACCCAAGGTAGCCATCGTCGGTCGGCCCAATGTGGGCAAGTCTTCTCTGTTCAACTGGCTGGCCGGAGTACGCATCAGCATCGTCGAACCCACCCCGGGCGTCACCCGCGACCGCCTCAGCACGCCTATTGAGCTCAGCGAAAACTGCTGGATTGATCTCATCGATACGGGTGGCATGGGCGTCATTGACAAGGACAACCTCACGGAGGATGTCGAAAAACAGATCGCCATCGCACTTCACGAAGCTGCGGTCGTGTTGTTTGTAGGCGATGCCCGCGACGGGATCGTACCACTGGATGAAGTGGTAGCCAAGAAGCTGCGTCTGGTGAACAAACCGGTCATCATGGTCGTCAACAAGTGCGACGTTGACAAGTTCGAGAGCAATGCCCAGGAATTTCGCCGCTTTGGCTACGAACCCTTCCTGATGGTCAGTGCTCATCAGGGCCGAGGCCGCGAAGAACTCCTCGAAGCCATTCAGGCCGCTCTGCCTGCCGACTGGGATGATCTCAAGGAACCCAAAGCTGCTGAATTGAAGATCGCTATCGTCGGCCGTCGCAATGTGGGCAAAAGCACGTTTATCAACGCTCTGGCTAACGAAGAACGTGTCATCGTCAGCGAAGTGGCAGGCACCACGCGCGACAGCATTGATGTCCGCATCGAAAAAGATGGCAAAGTCATTGTCGCGATTGATACCGCCGGCGTTCGTCGCAAGGGCAGCATTGCCGACAGCATCGAGTTTTACAGTCTGGCCCGTGCAGAACGCTCCATACGCCGGGCTGACGTGGTGCTGCTGTTCTTTGATGCTCAGCAGACTACCAGCATCGTTGACAAGCAACTGGTCTCCTACATCGCCGAGAATTACAAACCAGCCATCTTTGTGGTTAACAAGTGGGACCTGCTCAAGAAAGAGGGCAAACTGACCGGCGAGTGGGGCGACTATCTCCGCAAGATGTTTCCAGCACTGGAACATGTGCCCATCGCATTCACAACCGCGATGAACCAGAAGAATGTGCAGAAGGTGCTGAACCTGGCCCAGGTGCTGCACAAGCAGGCGCAATCCCGTGTTAGTACCGGCAAGCTGAACGATGTCCTGCGGCGGGCCATTGAACGCAAACCACCTGCCATGCGACATGGCAAGAACCCGCGCATTTACTACGCCACGCAGACCGAGGTCTGCCCCCCCACCATGGTGCTCTTCACGAATGGCCGCGATGTCATCTCTGAGCCCTATCAGCGCTATCTGCTCAAGTGCTTGCGTGATGAGCTGCCTTTCACCGAAGTGCCGATCCGCTTCATGTGGCGTGTGAAGGGAGATCAGGTTCTGCCTGACGTGAGCGAGGATCTCACCTCGAAGCCGCCTCGTCGCATCCACAGCCCTCCCCAGAAGAAACTCAAGGCCCCCAATAAGGTCCGATCGTTGAAGACCCTGGAAGCGGAACAGGAAAAGAAGCAGAAAGCCGTGCGGCAATCCAAGAGGCCTGCCAAGTGGAAGGCGGAGGAAAAGCGTGGCGATGTGTGGGATGTGTAGTTTAGGGTAGAAACAATCGGCCAGTTCCGAGGAACTGGGCCTTTCTCATCAGAATGTCCAGCAAACGCTCCACGACTCTATCCAGATAGTCACCACCTTGCAACATTCGATTAGCGTCCGCTAAAGTCAACACTGGGATGCTGTCTAAGTTAGATGCCGTGCGAATCATGGCTTCTAACGAATCGGCCTTGTCTTGATTTCGATTGGCTGTCAGGAGCCAATAGCCTTGATCCTGACACACTTGCCAGACGACATTGTCAGGAGAATGACGATCTAGACCAACATCTTCCAGGAACAACAGTTCTACGCCCAGTCCCTGGCTGATACTTGACCAGTCAGCAGAGAACAATCGGTTTCGCAGCAATCGAGCGTGACCATCGAGATTGGCATCTATCAGCAGGCTAATCATGAGCCTGCACTTTCTGTTCTTCGAGTTTGGCCTTCATCCTGGCTATTCGAACTGCCAAAGGAACAGAAGTATCCAACTCCTGATACACACCCGATGCTATTAACTTTTCTCGTCCAATCCGATTGCGTTCCTCAATCTCGTCATCCCAGCGCTCTAACTCCTTGTAGTGTTCCTGAATGTAAGCATAAGCCGCATCGTACTCATCTCTCCGCAAGCTAGGCATGGCCCGGTGGATGAACTCAAAGTCGTGGCCACGGTGGACGTAGTAAAAGACATCCATCACCGTCAGGCGGTGGCCTTCAATCTGCGGACCGCGACCGACATTAATGATGCGAACAGCTTGAGTTGCCATGGCGACCTCCTCTTGAATGATTTTACACGTTCTCAATGGTTCACTCCACATCGACCTTGCATTCTCCGCCCAGTTTGGCTATTCCCCGCCATCACGCTGGTAAGCTCTGCGGATGGTGCGGGGTAAGGCTGTCGGGACCGTGGGGAATACGCTGTCCTATCCGCTGCCCCTGTTGCTAACCGGATCGCCGCCGAGAATACTGGTAATGGTAGTCTCTCTCTTCGAGTGCCTTGTGCGCCGCTTTTGTCTTCTACTCCTGTGTCTCGCGTTCTCCGCCACCGTGCTGGGGTGCGGCCTCTTTCCCAAGGACGACGCCAAAAATCAGGGCTTCAACAACTCGGGCATCAATGCCGAGCGACTCCCCCCTGCCAATACCACTGTCACCAGCCGCAATGCAGTGCTGGCCGGCCAGGTGATTGACGTCTTCAACCAGAGGCGGGGTGGAGTTCAACTCACCCTGCAGCCTGTGGATGGTGGCGAGCCTGTCACTGCCATGACCAATGATCAGGGTTACTTCACTGTCGCCAGCCTGCAGGCTGGCAAACGCTACCGCATTCAAGCCCGTTCTCAGCAGGGCACAGTGCAAAGCACAGGCAGCACCGAAGCTACTGCACCCAATGTTGTCGTACTCATCAAGCTCAACGACGCAAAAACCGAGACAGATGCAAAAGCTACCGGCATGAGTGGTTCCGTCGGTGGTAAGCACAGCAGCATCGCCGGGTCAGATGATTATTCCCAGCCCTGGTCCAGAGGCAACCCGGCCCAGACTGGACGAGGCGACCGCCTGGGGGCTGCTCCCGATGTCGCCAACCCCAGTAATCAAGGCCTGGCTACCCAGCCAGCTGCAGCTCCCACCATCAACCCAAGACTGGGCAAGCCCGTTACTACCGAAAGTGCACCTGCCCCAGCAACCGCTGTCCCCGTCCGCCCTGAGTACGTTGCTGATGAACCCAACCTCCGGGTGAACCCGGTACCACTCAGCATCAACGGACCAGGTGCCAATGCGGTTGACACCTCCCCACGCAAGCAGAGCCTGGCCAGCAGCCCCTACCTCGATTTTCCACTGCTCGATCTCGATGGTAAAGCTACGACACTTGCCATGTACCGTGGCAGGCTCACGCTGGTCGATTTGTGGAACACTGATTGCATCCCCTGCAGTGAATCCCTGCCACAACTCATGAAGCTGCATCGGTCGTTTGGCCCCCAGGGCCTCGTGGTGGTAGGCATCTCTGTCAATGAACGAGGGAAGGCGGAAGACAATGCCGCCAAGATACGCTGGCGTGCCGGACAGAAGGGTGTTGACTATCCCCTTCTCACAGAACAGCCGGGCCGCTCAGCCATGAAGCTCTTTAACGCCGAGCAAGTGCCTACATTGATTCTGCTCGACGAGACTGGCAAGGAAGTCTGGCGTGGCGTCGGCTTCAATCCCGATACCAAACAGGCACTCGAGCAGGAACTCAGCCGCCGCCTGCGGTAAGCTAACCACATGGTAGGCATCTCGCTCCGCGAGATGACCGATTGCGATAACGATGAACTCCATGCGGAACTAGAACGGTAGCAAAAGCTCCGGCATACTCGAGGCAACCTGCAACAGCAATTCTTCTGTATTTGAAGTAGCTTCGAATCATCTGCATCCGGCCATCACAACAGAGCGTGATGCCTACAATGGCACCATGCAAGATTTCCTACCCACCACCATTCAGGGCCAGTCGCCCTGGCATCGCATGGATGCACGCTGGAAACTGGTGGCTGTCGTCATCAACCTGCTGGTACTACCCTGGGTGCGTTCGCTGGAAGGCACGCTCCTCGCCAGCCTCTGCAGCCTGGGGTTCCTGCTCAGCACCGGCGTACCACGCCACTGGTGGCTGCCTCGCGTGGGCATGGTAGCTGGGTTCCTGGTGCTCTTTGTCATCGTGCTCCCCTTCACCGTGGGGCAGCAGGATACCACTTTCCTGGGCATCACCTTCTCTTCACGCGGGCTGGTACTATCGCTCATCATCTTCTTCCGCGGCCTGGCTGCCGTCTGCTGGACACTCTTCCTCACTGCCACCACGTCCACCGAACAGCTGCTGCATGCTGCCACCGCCTTGCATCTGCCACAACCCATTCTGCGGGTGATGGTCGTCACCTGGCGGTATATTCAGGTGATGTACCACACCATCCGCCACTTCCGCACCGCCCTCCGCCTGCGAGGCTTTCGCAATCGCCCCGGCTGGCGAACGTATCAGACCATCACCAGCGTCATCGGCACCCTGCTGGTCCAGGGCTTCGACCACACTGAACGAGCGGTACACGCCATGCAGGCTCGGGGCTACCGTGGCCGGATTATTACCCTCGTCGAATGGCAGAACAGCAGCCGGGATGTAACGCTGTTCCTGATGATGCTCTTATACAATGGGGTCTTGATCATTTAGTAACCGCAGATAAATGTTGACGATCCCGCAACGAATAGAGAGACTACTACTACAGCTGTGGGACCGTACGATGGAATCGATTCTGGAACGCCTGATTCGCCCCGAAATTCTGATTCCCTTCTTCATCTTCGGCCTGCCGATGGTAATGTGGTCGATCAAAGCCTCCATCGTGGGTGCAGCCAAGGCACGAGCCATCGAAGCGGAAATCAACCTCAAGCGGGAACTGGTGGCCCAGGGGCGTTCTGCCGACGACATTGCCAGGATCATGGGCAACAGCAAAACGGACAAAATGGATGCCTAGCAGCCTGGCCATCGACGCCCAAGCGGTTTCCGCCCGCCATGGCGATGGCACCGAAGCGTTTCATACCGTCACCCTGCAATTACAGAACTCGGAATGCGTGGGACTCGTCGGCCCCAATGGTGCCGGCAAAACTTCCTTCCTCCTCACCTGCACCGGCATCCTCCCCTTTCACGCTGGCCAGCTTTCAGTCTTCGGACTGAACCCCATGGACCGCGCCACCCGCTACGA
Source organism: Gemmatales bacterium (assembly GCA_046350055.1). Taxonomy (GTDB): domain Bacteria; phylum Planctomycetota; class Planctomycetia; order Gemmatales; family HRBIN36; genus JAEUIE01. The sequence goes on from JAXMBC010000001.1 coordinate 5,463,129, forward strand.
ACTGCCCCGCAAGGTGGGCCTGGTGATGCAGCAGAGCGATGACCAACTCTTCAACCCCACCGTGCTCGACGATGTCGCCTTCGGTCCGCTGAACCTGGGACTGAGCAAGGATGAAGTACGCCAGCGTGTCGCCTTGGCACTCGCCCAGGTGAAACTGGTGGGATACGAAGACCGGGTGCCTCACCGTCTGTCAGGTGGTGAGAAACGGCGGGTCGCCCTTGCAGGCATCCTGGCCATGCAGCCTCAGTTACTTCTACTGGACGAGCCTACGCAGGACCTCGACCCCCGCGGCCGCCGCGAATTGATGGAAATAGTGCAGCAGTTGCCTCAGGCAAAGCTGATCGCATCGCACGATCTCGACTTCATCCTCGAGTGTTGTCCACGAACGGTGGTCTTTGATCGGACGGTGGTAGCCGACGGCCCAACGAGAGAATTGCTTGTCAACGCAGCTATGATGGACGCCCACGGGTTGCGCTGACATTTAGCCTCCGGCCCTTCAGGCCGGGGGCGGGACCGCGCTGAATAGAACATGTTCTTGCAACCTTGCAAATGAGATATCACATTCGCCAGCACCCGCCCCTGGCCTGAAGGGCCAGGGGCTAAATACCAACGAAAACACCCCAGCCAAAGCCGGGGTGTTTGCTGATTCAGGTACTGCTTACTGAGCAGCGCCAGCGCGAGGACGAACGCGCTTCTGCACGTCGATTTCCAGCACGCCGTAGGTCTGTTCGTACTGCTGGATGGTGGCACCCAGGAGCTGGAAGAGACGCTTGGCGGTGAAGTAGTTCACCACGATGCGGTGGGTCAGCTTGACAGGCTCATTGGGGTTGGGAGCCATCTGGGTATTGAGACCGAAGTCGAGGATGAGTTCTTCTGGCATGAAGGTGACACGAGCAAAATTTGCATACGTGGCCGACAGGTGGCTGGTGTCCGTGGGGTACTCTGCACGGGCGGCTTGTGCCTGCTGGGGTTGTGCTGCTGCTTCATCAGCCATGACTCAGTCTCCTGCAAATGCTTGGGAAGGTACACTAGCGACGGACTTCGACCACAGTTCAACATTCTGTACTGAATGAAATCCAGCTAGAGAAAGTGAGTATAAGTGGCACATTCGGCACTGACAACCCTCTTCAGCCGGGATGTGATATTTCTTTCCTATTCAGGGTTGGCAGCGGGTGTAGGATAATAGCACAGAGGTAGCGGTCGGGGGGCGAGGCTCCTGCTGAGCCGCCGAACACGCGAAACCTGGAACCACGATGCCCCTCTTTCACCACGGATTCCTGCGTGTCGCCGTCGCCAGCCCCCGGGTGTCTGTCGCGAATCCGTCGGCCAATGTGCAAGCCATCCTCCAGTTGCTCAAGCAAGCCGAAGCTGCTTCGGTAGCCGTGACCGTCTTCCCCGAGCTCTGCCTCACCGGTTACACCTGTAGCGACCTCTTCCAGCATCAGTCGCTTCAGCAAGCCGCATTCCAGGCACTTCACGACATCCAGGATGCCACTCGCCAGCAATACACCGGCCTGTGCATCGTCGGGCTACCCTGGGCCATTGATACCGCTCTCTACAATGTAGCTGCAGTAGTTCACCAGGGAGAACTGCTGGGCATCGTTCCCAAGTCGTACCTTCCCAACTACAAGGAGTTCTACGAACAGCGCTGGTTTGCCTCCGCTAGCAAACTCCTCGTCACCGAAGTGCCCCACCAGGGCAAGTCGATCCCCTGTGGCATTGATCTGCTGTTCTCCGCGAGCGATGTCCCCGGTTTGACAGTAGGCGTGGAGATTTGCGAAGACCTGTGGATGCCGGTGCCTCCCAGTTCCCTGCAGGCACTCCACGGTGCGACCGTGCTCGCCAATCTCTCCGCCAGCACCGAGGTGATCGGCAAAGCGACTTACCGCCGTAGCCTGGTCAGTCAGCAGTCAGCCCGCTGCCTGGGAGCGTATCTCTATGCTGCCAGCGCAGTCACCGAGTCGACGACCGATGTCATATTCAGCGGGCATGGGATCATTGCCGAAGCAGGCACGGTACTGGCTGAGGGTGAGCGTTTCCAGCGAACCAATCAGTTGACCATTGCTGACATCGATCTGGAGAAATTGCAGTTCGACCGCCGCCAGCAGGCCAGCTTCAGCGATGCCAGCCACTTCGGCCTCGTCACGCCCTACCAGTTTCGGCATATCTCTTTCGAGCTGAAGCCCCGCCCCTCCAAGACCGGCGAGTCTCTCCAGCGTCGCGTCGATCCTCATCCCTTCGTGCCCAAGAGTGGGCCCGACCGCGATGAACGCTGTGCCGAAGTGTTCTCCCTTCAGACTGCTGGCCTCGCCAAGCGTCTTGAAGTAGTCGGCAAGACTCCCCTCACCCTCGGCGTCTCCGGCGGGCTTGATTCCACCCTTGCCCTGCTGGTGGCCTGTCAAACACTGGATATTCTCCAGCAGCCTCGCAGCCGACTCACCGGTTACATCATGCCCGGCTTCGGCTCCACCAGCACCACCAAATCACTCGCCCATCAACTGCTGCAGCATCTGGGTGTACCTGCCCGCGAGATGGATATCCGACTCCTGTGCCTGGAAGAGATGAAACAGCTGGGCCATTCCCCGTTCGGCATTGCCCTCGACAACATGAGCGTCGATACCCTGATGCCCAAGCTGGCCGAGGTGCCCAGGGACAAACGGCACGATCTGGTATTTGAAAACGTGCAGGCCCGCATGCGCACCAGTCTGCTGATGAACGGCGGCTTCGTCATCGGCACCGGCGACCTCTCCGAACTCGCCCTCGGCTGGTGCACCTACAACGGCGACCAGATCAGCATGTACAACCCCAACGTCGGCGTACCCAAGACGCTGGTACGATACCTCATCCGCTGGGTTGCGGGGCATCACTACGCCGGTCAGCCGCTGGAAGCCTTGCTGCACAGCATTGCCGATCAGGTGATTACCCCGGAACTGCTTCCAACAAGTAAGACTGGCGAAGTGCAGTCCACCGAAGCCAGCGTCGGCCCCTACGAGTTGCAGGATTTCTACCTCTACCACTTCCTGCGCTTCGGCTTCTCCCGCAGCAAGTTGCTCTTCCTGGCATCACAGGCCCGGTTTGATGTGCCCTACACCGAATCTGAGCGGGCGCAGTGGCTGGATGTGTTCCTCAAGCGGTTCTTCGTGAATCAGTTCAAGCGAAGCTGCCTGCCCGATGGCCCCAAGGTAGGCTCCGTGAGCCTGTCCCCCCGAGGCGACTGGCGCATGCCCAGCGACGCCAGCGGACAGGCGTGGTTGGAAGGATGACCTGGTATAAGCCGCGGAGCGGCCTGATGTGAATAGCCATGGGTGGAGCGAAGCGAAACCCATGGACGGTATGCCAACGAATGATTCAGCCGCGATAGCGGCGATATGTAGCTGCCCACTAATAGACAAACGGCACTAGCGAATAGGTCGTCTTTGTGTACAGCCGGTAGTCGTTGCCCAGCGCCCGCTTCAGGACGCGTTCCTCATGGCGAATCCGCCGCATCAGCACCAGCGTCGTCGGCACCATGATAATCACCAGGCTGACCAGATTCTGATAGGCCAGGGCCACCGCCAGGATTTCCAGGAGCAGCCCGGTGTAAGACGGATGCCGCAGCAGCATGTAAGGCCCGGTGTTGATCACCTTATGATTCTGGTGCACCGCGACATTGACGGTGAAGAACTTGCCCAGGCAATGAATGGCCCACCAGCGGAGCAGTATCCCGGCCAGCAGCACGCCGAAGACAGCACTGATTCCCAGCCGATTGAACTCGAAGGTGTACCGCTCCATGCCGCTCTGCATGAAGGGAAACGGGCTGGCCAGCAGCATTCCGCCCAGAATGGTCATCCAGATGTTGAGAAGCGTGTGGCGATCCGAGGTTTGCTTCTTCTTTTTGAAGCTGAGGCGTGTCACCAGCAGCGACAATTCCCGGGCCAGCACGAGAAATCCGATGAACGAAGGGAGAATAACCGGCTTGAGTGTCCATTCAAAGTGCATGCTTCCCTCCGTGGAAGTCGTCGCCATCCCGAACGGGCCGGGAAACGATTTTCCTCAAGTTGCGCGACATCCCCTCTATCGACCCGTTCGGATGCCCAAGTGGAACGCAAATGGAAAAGGGAAGGATTTCGCTTCAGTTCTGCCCCACTATCTGACACAAGCGGCCCAATAAGCTACTGCTGATAGACATCAAGGCTGCATCACCTAGAATCACCTCGTCATCTGGCCCCCGGGAGCGTGTGTGCCGCTGGTGCGGGCCCTGGTCTTCAAAACCAGAGGGCGACTTGAAGAAAGCCGCCGGTGGGTTCGATTCCCATACGCTCCCGCCAGGTTGAGTCTCTTTCCTGCTTTCTTCCCGCCCGAAACGCTGTTACACTTGTCAGTCAACCAGTCCCTTCTCTTTCAGGAGTAGACCATGAACCGTATGTGGCGAGGAGCAGTCCTGGGACTGCTCTTCACCGGGTCGAGTCTCTGGGCAGATGATCCGCCCAAAAAGGACGACCCGCCTACAAAGCAGGAACCGAAGCTCTCCCCTGCCGAGCAATTCGCCAAGGCGAAAAAGACCTTCGATGATGCTTCTGCGGCCATGAACAAGGTCGTGGCAGAGATACAGAAGAAAAAGGAAAAGCTCACGCTGGAAAACAAGGAGCTGAATGCAGCCTTCCAGGCGAGAAACAAGGCTACCGATGAGCTGGTCAAGGCAGCTGGTGAACTTGCCAAGGCTGAACCAGCCACAAAACAGGGCTTGGAAGCGATCTCTGCGATGGTCACCTATGGCCCGCCGATGCTGAACGCCGAGATGCTCAAGATCCTCTCCGATCATCACGCGATGAATCCGAAGATTGGCGAGATCGTCAGCCGCGTCAGCCGTGGTCCGTCGAACAAGGATCTGGAAGCCCTTCTCACCCTGATCATGGAGAAGAATCCCAGTCGCGACGCCCAGGGCAACGCAGCGTTTACCCTGGCCACCATGAAGATGCGGAACAAGAATCAGCATGCCGAAGCCGAAAAGCTGCTGGAAAAGATCGTCGCAGAGTACAAGGACGTCAAGTACTTCCGTGGCACCCTGGCGGATCGTGCCGAATCCAGCCTCTTTGAGTTGCGCCATCTGCAGATTGGCAAAGTCGCCCCTGACATCGAAGGCGAAGACATGGATGGCAAGACCTTCAAACTCAGCGATTACCGCGGCAAGGTAGTGATGCTCGACTTCTGGGGACATTGGTGAGGCCCCTGCGTGGCAATGTTCCCACACGAGCGGTCGCTCGTCAAGCGTATGGAAGGCAAACCCTTCGCCCTGATCGGGGTCAACAGCGATACAGACAAAGACTTCCTCAAGAAGCAAAACGAAAAACAGCAGATCACCTGGCGTTCTTTCTGGTGTGGTGAAAAAGGCACCAGCGGCCCCATCCCCACCAAATGGAACGTCTCCGGCTGGCCTACCCTGTACTACATCGATCACAAAGGCGTGATCCGGCACAAGAACCTTCGCAACGAAAAGGAAATCGACAAGTTCCTCGATACCCTCGTTGAAGAAGCCGAAAAAGATGCCAAGGGAGGTTCCTAGTCGTTAAAGCGTGGAAAGCGAAGCTCCCACCGAGCAGTTGATCACGCATAGCAGATAGATGGACATCCTCATGACAGGTTACTGGTGCTCGCCAGTAACCTGTTGCTGTTGATTCCTGGAGACACTTCCCATTTGACATCACCTTGTCCTCTCACCATCATGGATGCCATGCGACATGGATGGTATCATCGAGTTTGAATTGTCGCTAAGCGGAATGGTCATGAACCAACTCAGCGATTCGCAAATCTTCTGCGGCATCAGGGAAGTCTTGTACAGCGACTTCTGGATTACCGTGGACATCGATGCAAACACCAACATCATCGACCTGGTCAATCACGATAGCCAGTTTGACGAGTACGACTTCTTAGATGTGCTTTACCGTATCGCCAGGTTTTTCAGATTTACCTGCGACAAAAGTGAATGGTTGGATTTCTTCAGCGAACGCAACAATCGATCGTTCGATGAATGGAAACAACAGCTGACCTTCGGAGCATTGGCACGTTTCATCGCCCAGCGTGCAGGTGTCAATGTCAGCTTTAAACCACTGCTCATGCTAGACAAACCGTGTGCCAGTGCGGGCATCTTCCTGGGCATACAAACGCTTGCCCATCAAGAGATCAGAGGCTGTATGCCTTTCGCCCCCAGCACTCCCATTCTTGAAGTGATGCGTGGCAAACAACTTCAACGCTTCTGGGGGCAGCTTCGTTGGATGACATCCAACGCCATACCACCGCTTCCTGCCTTCTGGAAACGTGCGAACGAATTTGCAGTCTGGACAGGCCTTCTAGTCTTTTTGCTTGGTGTATTCAGTGTCTATGCGACCGGAGATGCTATTTGGATTTCGACTGGCTTCGTATTAGCAGTGATGCTCTATCTTGCTGCGTCACTGTACAAGCGTCTTGTCAATCCGCTTCCAACCAACATGTTGACGTTCAGAGATCTGGTCAAGTGGATCGCTAGCACTGAGAACAGAACTGAAGCCAGTGCATCCCCACTTCCCATTTGACATCACCTTGTCCTCTCACCATCATGGATGCCATGCGTCAAGGGCCACTCCATGTCATCCAGTCCTGGTCAGCCTGAAACTGTCGCTTCCCATCCAGGTACCGCGTCCTATCAGCCTACCGAAGGCATCGGCACGGTCCTGGGACATTACACTCTCGAACAGAAACTGGGCGAAGGGGGCATGGGCTCCGTCTGGATTGCCCGGCAGACCGAACCAGTCAAGCGGCGGGTCGCCCTCAAGCTCATCAAGACCGGGCTCGATTCCCGTTCTCTCCTGGCCCGCTTTGAACAGGAACGCCAGGCCCTGGCCGTGATGGATCATCCACACATCGCCAAGGTCTATGATGCGGGCATCGCCCATGGGCAACCCTACTTCGTCATGGAACTCGTCCGCGGCCCCACTCTGCTCCACTACTGCGACGAAAAGAAACTCACGCCACGCCAGCGACTCGAACTCTTCATCCCCATCTGCCATGCCATTCAGCATGCCCATCAGAAGGGCATCATCCACCGCGACCTGAAACCGGCCAATATCCTGGTGGCTACGGTCGACGACATGCCTGTTCCCAAGATCATCGACTTCGGCGTGGCCAAGGCGGTCAGTGGCAAACTGACCGATCAGAGCTTCAACACCGCCCTGGGCACCGTTGTCGGCACCCTCGAATACATGGCTCCCGAACAGGCTGTCGGGAACGATGATGTCGATACCCGTGTCGATATCTATGCCCTGGGCGTTATTCTGTACGAACTCCTCGTTGGCGTGCGACCCTTCGATGGCAACCGTCTCCGCCAGGCTGCCCTCCTCGAAGCCATTCGCATCATTCAGGATGAAGACCCTTCCAAGCCATCCACCCGGCTATCCACCGTGGAGAGTCTGCCCACGATTGCTGCTGTTCGTCAGGTGGAGCCCAGGCAACTGCTCAACATGCTCAGGGGCGATCTTGACTGGATCATCATGAAGTGCCTGGAGAAGGAACGTAGCCGACGGTACGACACCGCCAACGGCTTGGCCCTGGAACTCCAGCGGTATCTGCACGATGAACCAGTGCTCGCCAGCCCACCCAGCGCAGCCTACCGCTGGAAGAAATTCGTCAAACGCAACAAGGGCAGTGTGCTGGCAGCTGGCCTCATTCTGCTTACCCTGCTGCTGGGCATACTCGCCACCAGTTGGGCTGCCTGGGAAGCTTCGCAGCAGGCGAGTGCGGCACGCAGAGAAAGAGACCAGAAGGAAGAAGCCCGTCTGGCGGAGCATCAGGCCAAGCTGCTGACCGAAAAGCGGCTGCAACAGATCCAGAAAGCCCAGCAACTGCTCGGTTCCATCTTCACCGCCCTTGACCCCACAGCGGAGAACAAGCAAGGCCGCACACTTCGCCAGATACTTGTCGAACGAGTGATGCGTGCCGAGAAGGAACTGACTGGCGATGCCATCGGCGACCCAGCCACCGTCGCGGAGCTACAGGACATTCTTGGACAATCGTATCACGGGCTTGGTGAGTTCAAGCGTGCCCGGACACTCTTCGAGCAGGCGGAAGCCACCACGCTGAAGCTGACCCATCCGCAGCACCCTGAGTATCTTCGCATCAAGTCCAATCGTGCCGCCAATGAAGCATCCGATGGCCACTATCAACTGGCCCTGGACCTCTTCGAGGGCATCCTCGTGCAGAGACAAGCCATCCATGGCAGAAATCACCCCAAAACGATGATCACCATCTCGGACATTGCTGGTGTGTGGGCCGGGCATATGCAGCGAGGGGACAAGGCTATCCCACTGTATGAAGAGGTCATCGCTTTCTGGAAAAAACAACCAGACGTCAATGAGCTGGAAATACTGCAACTCTCATCACAGCTCTGTGCCAGCTATTCCCTGGCCAGCCAGCCCCGGAAAGCGCTCGACCTGGTGAACCAGATCCTCCCCGCCATGGAGAAGCATCCTGATACCCCGCCGCTTCTACTGGCCCAAACCTATACCTATCAGTGTCTGGCCCTGAGAGAACTCAATCAGGTGCGTGAGGCTATCCCTCCCCTGGAACGGGCGCTCGCGCTTTACGAAAGCAGGCTCGACAAAGACCATCCCGATACACTGGGCTGTCGTAACAACCTCGCAGCACTCTTGTGGCAAACCGGTCAGTTTGCACGCTCAGTTCCTCAGTTTGAAAAAATTCTGGATGTGCAGGAACGCAAGATGGGCCCCCTGCACCCCAACACCCTGCTGACACTCGCAAACCTGGCTGTCAACTATCGCGACAACCAGCAGCGTGCCAAGGCACTGCAGACGGCGAGCGTCTTTCTCGAACGGTTTTCCCAATTGCCGGTGGCCAGCCAGGTGCGCAGTGCCTGGTTCCTGACCGACGCTGCCGACCTGTACCGGGATGCCCATGAACCCGCGAAACAACTCGCCATGCTGGAGCAATACCTCGCTTTCACCCGCAAGCACTTTCAGAATGATCATCCCGATATTGCCTATGCGATGAATGCGCTGGCATCTGTACATCTGGAAGCACGCCAGTTTGCCAAAGCGGAACCGATGCTGCGGGAAGCCCTGCGTATGCGGGAAAAAGTGGAACCCAACGACTGGTCCACCTTCAACACCCGCTCACTTCTGGGCGAAGCCATCATGGATCTGGGGCAACTGAAACCCGACGATGCCTCCCGACAAGCCAGTCTGAAGGAAGCGGGAGCACTGTTGACAACTGGCTACCAGGGCATGATCGATCGCCTCAAGTTCATTACCCCCAGCGTGCAGCGCAAACGGCTTCCCGAAGCACTACGCCGCCTGATCCGCTATGCGGAGTTGATGAAACAACCCAGTGAAGCAGAACGATGGAAACGAGAGATGGAGAAGTGGACGAAGTAGTGGGGTGAGAGTGCCTACTCCCCTTCCGGCAACTGCTCCAGCACGCTGGCCATCTCCAGTGCCGCCAGGGCTGCATCCGCTCCCTTGTTGCCTCCCTTGCCCCCGGCCCGGTTCATCGCCTGCTCCAGCGTGTCGCACGTCAGCACGCCGAAGATCACCGGCACCCCGGTTTCCAGGCTGGCTCGGGCGATACCGCTGGCCGTCTGGCCACACACGTAGTCGTAATGATCGGTTTCGCCCTGGATGACACATCCCAGGCACACTACCGCGGCATACTTCCCTGTCTCAGCCAGCCGCTGCGCTACCAGGGGCAGCTCAAAAGCACCAGGCACCCAGACGAGGTCCAGCATCTCGTCATGCACGCCGTGCCGGGTGAAGGCATCCTCGGCGCCTTCAATGAGCTTGTCCACAATGAGTTGATTGAACCGGGACGCCACGATGGCAAACCGGCCCGACGATCCCACGAGCTGACCTTCGATGATATTCATGATCGCTATTATCTTGTTTCCCAAGCCGTTTGTCTTTACCATCCACTCGCTGGTGATAAAGGATAGCTCACCAGACCGGGAAAGGTAACGATTATGCCAGAGGTGCCGAGGAACATCCCAGAGGTATTGGGGCTCGATATTGGTGGAGCAAACCTGAAAGCAGCTTCCGCTGCGGGACAGGCGGTCACGCTCCCCTTTCCCCTCTGGAAACAGCCGGAGAAACTGGCCGGCGGACTGATGGAACTCCTCGTGCGCCTGCCCCACCGAGGCCCGGTTGCCATCACCATGACAGGCGAACTCTGTGACTGCTTCGCCAGCAAAGCTGCAGGCGTCCGCCACATTCTCACCGCCGTGCAGGAGGTTTTCCCCGAAGGCCCAGTCTTTGTCTGGCGAAATGATGCCAAGTGGGCCGGGCTGCAGCATGCCATGGAAGACCCGTTACCGGTAGCCTCGGCCAACTGGCTGGCCTCCGCCACCTTCGCCGCCCGATATCTTCCCCAGGGGGCAGGCTGGTTCTTCGACCTCGGCTCGACGACTCTCGACCTGATTCCCCTTGCTGACGGGAAAGTCACCAGCGTCAGCAAGACTGATCTCGACCGTCTCCAGGCGGGCGAACTTGCTTACCTCGGGGCGAGCCGGACTCCCGTCTGCAGCCTGGTCACCTATGTCGATGTGAATCGAAAGAAACTGAGTGTCGCTACGGAATGGTTTGCCAGCCTGGACGATGTGCTGCTCGTGCTGGATCAGGCTACTGAAGACCTGCACGATAAAAACACCGCGGACGGCCAGCCACGCACCCGGGCCTGTGCCAGAAAACGGGTGGCTCGCATGGTCTGTGCGGAACCTGATGAACTGGGATCTGACGCACTGCATGCCATCTGTCGTGAGGTATTGGCTGCCTACCACGAACGACTGCACGAACTGCTACTGCGCCCCTTTGCTCAGCAAAACCGCTGGGGTGGGGTCATACTGTCAGGCTCCGGCGAACATCTGCTGGCTAATGTACTGCACCGCCTCGACCTCGAAGCCCGACCGCTGATCTCGCTCTCGCAACAACTTGGTCCCGATCTCTCCACTGCCCTGGCTGCCTATGCCGTAGCCACTCTCCTCGCGGAAAGGCAAGCCCGATGAAAAAACGACCTATCGTCATCAAAGTGGGGGGCAGCCTGATGCAGCAGAAGTCGCTTGCCCGCGACCTGGCAGCATTCCTTGATACCATCGGCACACACCAGGTGGTGTTGCTTACCGGCGGCGGACCAGCAGTCAAGGGCATGCGTGAACTGGGCGACAAGCTGCCTTATTCCGAAGCGGAAGCCCACTGGCAATGCATCAAGCTGATGGGCGACCTCACCCGCAGTATGAGTGAATCCTTCCCTAACTCGCAGGCTGTTACCTCCTGGCAGCAGGTGGAAGCAGCCTGGCAGGCTGATCGCATCCCCTGGCTAGTGATCGAGCCATTCCTACGTGAGGACGAACACCAGGAAGATCATCTGCCACATTCCTGGGACGTGAGCAGCGACAGTATCGCTGCCCACCTGGCCAGGCGGCATCAAGCCGATCTGATTCTGCTGAAGGCCTGCCCGCTTCCTGCGAAGAAGGCCAAAGCTACCGACTATGCCCGCCTTGGCATTGTCGATCCCTATTTTTCCCTGGTGGCGAAGAAGCTCAAGAGCTGGAAGATCTGCAACCTGCCTGGAGGGCCTCTTGAACCCATCGAATTCGAGCCGGATCGACCAAAGCGAGCCGTGAAGAAGAAACGCAAGCAGCACCGCGCACAGCGATGATGTCAGGCTTCACTTCCCGTGCCAGCAGCTTCACATCTGCCAGGGAGAGCGACCCAGCCAGGGCCAGGAACAGCCCCGCACGGTGGCACATCGCACGATAGCGCTGCAACTGGGTAACCTTGCACCAATGCAGCAAGCCCCGGCCATCTTTGATCGCGGTGTCGATCAACACGCCACTCCCGCTCGTCCACTTCAGCACACGCTCAAACGGCACGCCGCATACCCGCTGCCAGTCGGCATAAGCCACCCCAATCAGCGGCACCGGCTCAAGCTGTCGACGAACCGCATGCCAGCGTGCCAGGGTACCCGGCTGCTTCCACCCCAGCCCCAGCTTAGCCCACGTGACACCCCAGGGGAGGTCTTCGACTGGCTGGAACCATTCGCCGAGCGCGACACTCACGGGCACCCGTCCTGCCGCGAGAGTCACCACCTCACGCACCACTTCCATCGATGGTCGCCCCAGTGATCCCCGCCAAGGCTCCTTCACATCCAGGATGTCCACCCCCGCTTCTAGGGCTACAGTTGCCTCCGCAGGCGAACGCACGCTGACCAGCAATTGTGTCCGATTCCCTCGATACTGTGACTGCAGATGACTGAGCATCTTCCTATTCTATCTCCTGGCTCCTAACTTCTAGCTCCTGACTCTCCTCCTATGCCCACCATCGCTTACCTCGCCCTCGGCAGCAACATGGGCGACCGTGCAGGTTACCTGAATGCCGCCCTGGACCGGTTGCGAGCTGAACCCGGCATCATGGTGCAGGCTGTCTCGCAGTTCTGGGAAACTAACCCCGTGGGTGGCCCCGCTGGCCAGGGCGCTTACCTCAATGCAGCAGCGTGCATTGCCACCGATCTGACGCCGAACAAACTGCTGGCGTCGCTGTTGCAAATCGAAGCAGAGCTGGACCGCATCCGTACCACCCGTTTCGGCCCCCGCACCCTCGATCTCGACATCCTGCTCTATGGCGACCTGATCCTGCATGAAGAAAAGCTGACCATTCCCCACCCGCGCATGCACGAGCGCAGCTTCATGCTCGGGCCGCTGGCAGAGATTGCTCCCGGTGCCATCCACCCCGTCTTCAAACGCTCCATCGCTCAACTGCTCGCTGAGCTAGGCCATCGGCCGCTACTGGGCAAGCGGGCGCTGGTCACCGGTGCCTCCAGTGGCATCGGCCAGGCCATTGCATTGCAATTGGCCAGCCACGGGGCCGATGTCATGGTGCATGCCTGTCGTTCCCAGGAAGCCCTCGCCGCCACAGCGGAATCCATCAAGCAACGAGGCCGCTTCACCCACACCCTGCTCGCGGACCTGTCCAAGCAAGCCGACTGCCAACAATTAGCTGAAGCTGCCTGGAGCCACTGGGAAGGTCTGGAGATTCTCGTCTGCAATGCCGGTGCTGACATCCTCACCGGCCCGGGCAAGTCGCTCTGCTACGACGACAAACTCCAACTCCTCTGGCAGGTCGATGTGCAAAGCACCATCACCCTGTCCCGCACCCTGGGCCAGCGGATGAAAGACCGGGGCCAAGGCGTTATCCTTACCATGGGCTGGGACCAGGCCGACACTGGCTTCGAGGGGGAAAGTGGCGAACTCTTCGCCACCACCAAGGGTGCGGTGATGAGCTACACCCGCAGCCTGGCCATGAACCTCGCTCCTCAGGTACGGGTCAACTGCCTGGCTCCCGGCTGGATTAAAACCAAGTGGGGCGACCACGCCCCGGCCGCCTGGCAAGAACGTGCCATCCGCGAAGCACCGCTCGCCCGCTGGGGCACCCCCGCCGACATCGCCCACACCGCCGCCTGGCTCTGCAGCAACGAAGCCAGCTTCGTCACCGGGCAAACGTATCGGATTAATGGGGGAGCGGTACGGGCTTGAGGCTGAAAGCAGTGCCATTTGACTAATTGAAAGTTTGGCGTCTGGATTGGTATCATGCCTCACGATGCGGTATGATGCTGAACGAGGTGTACCATGACCATTCACATGAATGCGATTTACGAGAATGACCTACTCAGGCCGTTGCCACTGGCGGAAAAGCAGGAAGTGCATTTGCAGATTGAGACAGCCAAGGTGAGTAATCCACGTCACTTATCAGTGACTGAGATTGAGCGACTTATTGATGAAATGGCCATTGACCGCAAGCTGCCTGCCGTCCCTGTGGAGTTTTCGCGAGAAGACTTTTACGAGGATCGGCCGTGATCCTTCTCGACTCCAATATCCGCATCTGAAGCGCTTTCCAGCTAATTACCACAAGTGAAAGAAGTGTTCTATATCAGGCGTAAAGTCCAGGATGAACTCGACATTTAGTCTGGTGCCTTTGAGAAATGGTTTGCCACCAAGCATCACAGATAGCTCGACGGAGTAGTCTACCATGCCTCTCAGAAGATTCGCTAAACCAGTTGTTATTCTGCCCTGCCTCTTCGCAGTTGCTATTTCAATTTATATATTATATAATTCATATTTCAACAACGATAGCAATGTTCGACTGCGAACCGAGAACTGGAATTTTTTACGTAATGATCCAGTATTCATGCAGCTATCCGACTCCGCTATCGTTATTGCGAATAGCGACGGACGAATTGTTAAATATGATTTATCGTTGATTGAGACTGGAGACTCATTTCTACTACCTGACCAACCAACTGCTCTATGCTCAGTGGGCAATGGTATTGCTATAGGAACAGTAAGTGGCAAGGTATTCTACTTAACGAATGAGCTGCAACTTCTATGGATAGCACAGGTCTGCAATCGAAGAATTGAGCATATTCTCAATATTGATGGCTCAACTCTAGCCTTTTCCCGGGATTTCAGAGTCGCATTACTCGACAATATGGGTGCCATTGCACATTCTGCGGACTTACCTTGCACCAAGTCAATTAATCGGTTAAAGTCGGTTTGCAGACAGGATAACATGGCAATTGCCACAACGTTCAATGAGACTATCTTAATTACAGTTTCGGACAGTAGGCTACAATTTAAGCCTTACGAAGACACAGGACGTCGCATAGAGAGCATTTGGCACATTCAAGATATGCTATTGCTTAGCTCCAGGAATACAATCTCACTTTGTCACTTTGCCGAAGGACGATTTGTAAATTTTAATTTTGATAATTTTGATCTAGGATTCGATTCTCTCGTCCTAAATAAAGTCTACACCCGTAGTAGTAGTAAAAGGGGGGTCCGGGGGGATATTGACATGTCAACAACTTCCCTCGGTGCCACACCTGCTTGGGGTTGTTAGGGAAGCCTGGGCATACATCTCCTGCGGAGTTCGCAGGCCCAGGCTCCAATGCGTCCGTATCGTGTTGTACACCTCCACGGCTTGGTCGACCGCTGTTCGTAGCTGGTTGATATCCATGAAGTCCGCGTCCAGGTTGAACTCGTCCTTGAGGATGCCGTTGATCCGCTCGGCGATGGCGTTTTGGTAACAGTGATCGGCATCGGTCATGCTCGACTCCATCCCGTACGACCGCAACGCCGCCAGGAACTCGTGACAGCAGTACTGGCAGCCGCGATCAGAGTGATGAATCACGCCCTGCCCCGACACGCCCTGGGTCTCCCGCAGCCAGCTTGCCGCCTTCGACAGTGCGATCACTGCCGAGTGGTGCGACAAGTCCCGGCTCACGTGATGCCCCACGATCCGTCGTGTGTACGCATCGCTCACCAGAAACAGGTAGGCGAACTGCCGACCACGCAGCCGGATGTATGTGCAGTCGCAGACCAGCACCTGGTTCGGCTTCGTGATCTTCCGCCCCTTGATCCGGTTCGGTGCCACGGCGTAACCATGACGCGAATAGGTCGTCTTTTCAAAGCGTTTCTTCACCTTCACCAGGCGACCCGCGTTACGAAGCAAGTCAAACAGACGGTCGCGACCTACCTTCGTGGCGTGGTGCTTGTGAAGCCGGTCCACCAGCTTCCGCGTGCCCACGCGAGGTTCCTTCGCACGAATCGTCTCGACCGTCTTCAAGATCACTGCCTCCTCGTCGCTGTCATCTCTGCTACGCTGGTGATGCTTGTAGTACGCATCCCGGCTTCGCCCTACCGCCCGGCAGAGTTGCCCGAGCCCGGCTTCGGTCTCACCTCGGCACTGCTCGACGGCGGCGACCCAAAAGCTTTTTTTAAGTCCACCTTGTACTTCTTCCCTGCCAGCTCGATGATCTTCTCGTGCACCAGCAGCTTCAGGTGGGCTTCCGCCAACGCCTTCTCCAGGGCGGCGATCTTCTCTTCTTCACTCTTCATCACGACCTCGACGATGTCACGCTTGGGTTGATACTTGCCGTACTCCTTCAGCCACAGTTGTACGCGACTCACCGTCGAATGCCCACGAGCCGCCGCTTCTCGCAGCGAGAGCTGACCACTCTCCAGCTCCTCTACGATCGCCCGTTTTACCTCCGGGCTCACCACCATTCGCGCTCGTTCCATCCCTACACTCCTTGTTCATAACTCACGGGGAGTGTAGACTCCGGCTAGGACGGGACATTGTGGTTTATGATGGTGAAAGGTATGTATACTTATCTAACGGCAACTGCTTCGTCATTTGCAGCCTTGACAAGAAGGACGCTCCTCGCATTGTTCACCGAGGCGTATCTTCACAGAATATTCGTAGTTGCATTAATCAAGATGGCAGATTCTATGTTCTATATGGCTCAGACACTTCAAACGACCTTAATGCGATACCGAAAGCACAATGCTTTACAGTCGAACGTATCGCGAGATAATACTTCTCCACCCAGTGAAACGTTATGCTTGTCAAGCTTGCGTGCTGGGCACGCCAGTTGATCCTGGAGTTGAATACTCTCTACAAGATTGCAGGGCCGAGCATGACACATGCTCGGCCCTGTCACTTCTCATTGAAAAATCACCAGGCTCTTACCCCACCTTCAGCAACTCCACCTCAAACACCAGCGTCGCATTCGCGGGGATGATCGGCGGATAGCCTCGTTCCCCATACGCCAGGTTCCCCGGAATGGTCAGCTTGCGTTTGCCGCCGGGCTGCATCCCCGCCACCCCTTCATCCCAGCCCTTGATCACCATGCCCTTGCCGAGCACGAAGATAAACTCCTTCTTTCGGTCCAGACTGCTGTCGAACTTCTTGCCATCGGTCAGCCAGCCGGTGTAATGCACAGCGACTTTATCGCCCGGCTTGGCAGCAGTACCCTGCCCTGCCTGAAGTTCCTCGATCTGCAACCCGCTGGCTGTCGTATGCATGAGATTTACCTTGTAAGCGATTGACGTTAGCGATTGACCACTTTCAACACTTCGATGTCGAACACCAGATCGGCCTTGCTTGGTATCTTGGGTGGAAAGCCCGCTTCTCCGTAGGCAAGAGGATGAGGTATCTTCAATACCCGTTTGCCGCCAGCTTTCATTCCCAGCAAGCCCAGTTCCCATCCCTTGATGACCTGCTTCTGTCCGATAGTTACTGACATGGGTGCTCTGCCGACGTTGGTGTCGAACGTCTCCCCGGAGGTAAATTTCCCGGTGTAAGTCACCATGACAATACTGCCCACTTTCACCTTGTCTCCATCCCCCACGCGCTGGTCGATGTACTTGAGGCCTGAATCCGTAGTCACTTCCTTCTGCTCGCTCGCTGGGACATCGATGCCTTTCGCTGGCGGCTGGGCTTCTTCAGCAGGTCTCAGTGAATGCTCATCACGGACGATGCGAAACCCATCGGGTCGATAGGGTGCATCGCTGGTACTGCTGCGAAACGTCAAAAGCACGACTAATACGCACAGCCCTACCAGCAGCATGATGACGGTGAGCAATTCCTGCCTGATGAAACCCTGCCGATGCATGCTTGGCCTCTCCTATGAATGTCCTTTATCTTAAGCAGGGAATCAGCGTCAGAACAAGGAAAAAGAGCCTACATCGTCAACTGGGACCAGCGTCCCTGCATCAAGAGCATTCTGCAGATTCATCAAAGGAACTGCATCTTGAACCGCAGAATGAACGAAACTTTCGCTGTATGAAGGCAAGTATATCTCAAAGATGAAATGTTTAGGAGTGTGCCGATACTTCATGTAGAGTTCATGACTTTAAGATATCATGGCAACAGAGCGGCAGAGTCTCTTCTATGAGTACTTTATGAGAATCGCAATCCAACTGATGTGTTTCGGCGTGTTAACCACCATTCTGGCAGGTTGCAGCCAAACCGTTGCCGCTCCCTTGCCACAGGGTAACAGTAGCGTGCCTGTTGCTAAACCAACTGTTGCTCCTCTCGGCGATTCCAGCACAGGGACCATCGTACGCATTCCGGAAGGTCGCAAGCAGACTGTCCCTGCAGTGACCAAGTCGGCTCCAGTTCAGGAAGCTAGTGACTCCAAGCCCGCTCCTGCAACCACCAAATCTGAGAAAAAGGGTGACAAGCAGAATGGCTGGCAAGGCATGTCACGGCGTGATCGTACAGCACGCAACGACAAAGAGACTTCACCCAAAAAAGCAACACTGCAGGTGAGTTCCAATACAGCATCAACCGAAGCACCATCTGATGAAGGCCGGGATGATGCTGCAGCGACTCCACCAGCTGCTCAAGCCGCTCCGAGCAAGACCACTGTCCCCCCCGCACCCGTCACGACTGCTCCCAGTACCACGAGCACGCCCACAGCCACAACAACCATGCCAGTGACCTATGGCACCGCTCACCAGAATGCCAGACAGTACAAAAAGGTCACCAACCCCAGCAATACACCCACCTGGTTCACGGAAAACGACAAGGACGGCGACAACCAGTTGTCCATGAATGAGTGGCCCAAGGACAGATTCGAAGAATTCACCAAATATGATCGCAATGGTGATGGCATCATTACGCTGGAAGAAGCCTTGCGCACCGTACCCAAGGTGGTAGCAGCTCCTGCCACTCCTGCAGCAACACCAACTGCAACCACTGCTCCCGCGACGACGACTCCGCCTGCGGTTGCAGCTACCACCCCTACCACTACGCCCACTCCCGTCGCAGGCACTACCTCCACCTCGTTTACGATGGCCACGCCAGGTCGTCCCGGACCTGGTGGCGGTGCTCCGCTATCCGATGAAGATGCGAAGAGGCGTGTCGATCAAATCTACACCTTCGTTGATTCCAACAAAGATGGCTTCCTTGACGAAAAGGAAATCGACAACACCCGCAGCATCAAGAACGTAGACTGGAAGAAGTACGACCTCAACAAGGATGGCAAGCTCGACAAGAACGAAGCGATTGCCCTCTACAAAGCCGAAGGCAACAACATGCGTGGCGGTATGGGTGGTGGCGGTCCTGGTGGCGGTGGCCCCTGGGCAGGCCGCAGCCCCGATGAAATGGCCAAGACCATGTTCGACAACATCGACAAGAACAAGACTGGCAAGATTACAAAAGAGCAAATGCCGGGATTCATGCGTGATCGCTTCGCTGAATACGACACGAATAAAGACGGCTTTGTTGACTTCGAAGAATTCAAGGCTGGCAGCGCCCGCATGATGCAGGGCCGTGGCGGCCGTGGTGGCCCCGGCGGCGGTGATGGTGGTGGCCGTGGCAATCGCGATTTTGGTGGCGGTGGCCGAGGTGGCCCCGGTGGCCGAGGCGGTTTCTAAACTCCTGACTCACACTGAATACACCGGCGAGAGCATCTCGCCGGTTTTTCCATTCCTGCGCTGCACTCCACGCTGGCTCATGCTAAAATGCCATCATGTCAGCGGTACCTGCACCCACTACAGCCACGACCCCGCCAGAACTGAAGAAGTATCAGGCAACCCAGCTTCCCAGAGATCTGGAGCACCTTCGCCGTGGTGCCAATCACCTGCGGGTCATCGCCTGGTTTGTCTTCATTCCTGCCATTTTCCTCACATTCGTCGGCTTCATGTTTCTCCTGATGCGGCCCATGCCGGGGAACCTCAGCCTGTTCCTGATCATGCTGGCCTTCCTGGGTATCGCCTGCTTCTACTTTGCCGTCAGTAATTACATTCGTCGTGCTCGCCGCTGGGCAGTCTATGTTGCCATCGTGGTGGCCTTGTTCCCCATCCTCATCTCCATCCCGCTGATTCTCACTCCACAGATTGGAATCCACAAACGCACACCTGCTACGATGATCGTGGAAATGATCTACCTCATCGGCCACATCAAAATGATTCGCGACCTCCTCATTTGCCTGGGTGCTGTTGATCGCATCCACTGGGCCGCCATGATCCGTTCAAAGGCCACCAGCCAGAAGGATCCCTGGGAGACATGATGCGCTGGACGACGTGGGTCAGCTTGGTAGTGAGCCTGGGCCCCGTGGTCGTCTTCCTGATCGCTGGCGGATGGGAACTGTGGGAACTGCCTGGCTTCCTCGCCTTGTTGCTCTTCCCCTACCTAGCAGTCGCCCTCACTGCGTGGATCATGCGTCGAGAGGCTCGTGCATCATTCATCATCATGATGGTCGCGCTTGTGATAACTGCTCTGGGAATAGCCTGTCACTTGAACCTGTTTGGGCCTTTGCTGTCACTGTTAACACCTCTGATCCAATTCCTGATCCTGCTGGCCGGTGGCCTGGTTTCCGGAAGGAGACGCGAAGCACACCTCAAGTCCTGCCCTACCATTCCCCCTCAGCAATCATAAGAATAACCTCACTCCCGTACTCTTTCGCTACCCTGCTCGACGAGGCCCATGACCCCGCCGAATTTGATTCGTAACTTCTGCATCATCGCCCACATTGATCACGGCAAAAGCACCCTGGCCGACCAGTTCCTGCTCAAGTGCAATGCCATCAGCGAGCGTGATTTCCGCAACCAGGTCCTCGACGCCATGGACCTGGAGCAGGAACGGGGCATCACCATCCAGATGCACCCCGTCACCATCTTCTATGAACTGAACGGTCAGAAGTACGAACTGAACCTCATCGATACTCCCGGCCACGTCGATTTCAACTACGAAGTCTCTCGCAGCCTGGCTGCCTGCGAAGGCGCTATCCTGCTGGTGGATGCCTTCCAGGGTGTGCAGGCCCAGACCGTGCACAATGCACTGTTGGCGCTGGAGGCGGGCCTTACCATCATTCCCGTCGTCAACAAGATCGATCTGCCCTACGCCCGTACCGAGGAAGTCATCAGCGAAATGGAGCATTCGCTGGGCATCTTCGGCGAGGAAGTGCTCAAGGTCTCGGCCAAGGCTGGCCTGGGCATCGAAGAACTGATCCAGGCCGTTATTGAACGTGTGCCCAACCCGTTAACCAAGGTTGCTAAACCAGCCTCAGCGGATTCGACGGAAAGCGAACCGCTCAAGGCCCTGGTTTACAACAGCCACTTCGATTCCTACAAGGGTGTGATCGTCTACATCCGCCTGATGGAAGGCGAACTGAAGCCGGGCATGAAGGTCAAACTGATGGCCGGGTCACAGGAGTACGTCGTCCAGGAACTGGGACAGTTTCGTCCCAAGGCCACGACCGTCCAGCATCTGCAGCGTGGCCAGGTGGGTTACTTCACCGCCAACATCCGCAATCTGCGTGATGTCCGCATCGGCGACACCGTCACGGACGCCCTCAACCCCTGCACCGATCCGCTGGCAGGCTACAAAGCCCCGAAGCCCATGGTCTTCAGTGGCCTCTACCCCGTGGACAGCAGCGAGTTTGAAGACCTGCGTGAATCACTGGAGAAGTTGAGTCTCAACGATTCCAGCTTCACCTTCACCCCGGAAACCAGTGAAGGCCTGGGCTTCGGCTTCCGCTGCGGCTTCCTCGGTATGCTCCATCGCGAGATCATTCAACAGCGCATCGAACGGGACAGCGGCCTGGAACTCGTCCACACCGCCCCCAACGTCACCTACGAAATCCTCAAGAAGTCGGGCGAGGTTATCAGCGTCGATAACCCGCAGGATGTACCCGATACCGGCCAGATCGAAGAGTTCCGCGAACCTATCGTCCGTATCAGCTTCATCCTGCCGAGTGAAAACATCGGCGACCTGATGCAGATGTGCACCGAACGCCGAGGCACCTATGTTCGCACCGAATACCTGAGCCCCAAGCGGGCCATCCTCGTGTTCGACATGCCGCTGGCAGAAGTGATCTACGACCTTTACGACCGCTTGAAGTCAGTCACCCATGGTTACGGCACCATGGATTACGACATACTCGGCTTTGTGAATGCCGACCTCGTCAAGCTCGACGTGCTGGTGCATGGCAACCCGGTCGATGCGCTGTCGACCATCGTGCACCGGGCCTTTGCGGAACGACGGGGCCGGGCCCTGGTCAAGAAGCTGCGAAGTGAGATCGATCGCCATCAGTTCGAGATTGCCATCCAGGCCGCCATCGGTGCACGCATCATTGCCCGCGAGACCATCACCGCTGTCAGGAAGAACGTGACGGCCAAGTGCTACGGCGGCGACATCAGCCGCAAGAAGAAGCTCTGGGCCAAGCAGGCCAAGGGCAAGAAGCGCATGAAGCAGGTAGGCCAGGTCGAGATTCCCCAGGAGGCCTTCCTGGCAGTGCTCGAGTCAGAGTAGAATCCCCAGGATGGATCCCGAAGAAAATGCCCGCTGAATTACGAGAGACAATCATGTCAATCATTCCGACAACTCCTCCTGATATCAAGCCTATCAAACCCGAAGAACCTCTCTACGAAGAAGTCCGCGACAGCTGGCGCGAGACCTTCGAGACCGTCTCCTTCGTCGTCTTCCTCGTCCTCATGCTCAAGGCCTTCGTGGCGGAGGCGTACGTCATCCCCACCGGATCGATGGCGACCACGCTTCTCGGCGACCACATGCATCTGCAGTGCCCGCGCTGTCAGCAGAAGTACACCGTCAATGCTTCCAATGGTGGCCAGAACCTGGAACAGGTGCAGGACGATGGTGGCCGCAAGATGCTGCGGTTTGAAGGTTGCTGCCCCAACTGTCAGTACGTCATTGCCAACCCGGTCGAGGGTGTGGATGGTGGCGACAAGGTTCTCGTCCTGAAACCTGTCTACGACATGTTTGCCCCGGAGCGTCACGAGACCGTTGTCTTCAAATATCCCCTGGGGCCGCAGAAAGACTTCGGCGCGTACAACTACATCAAGCGGCTCTGGGGCCTCCCTGGTGAAAAGCTGGCCATCCAGGGTGGCGATGTCTACCTCGTCGATGAAGCGGGGAAATTGAACATCATTCGCAAGACACCTGACAAGATGCTCCGCATGCGGCGCATTGTCAACGATAATGAGTTGCTGAACCCCAGCCATCCGCAACCGCTCAATACCTCCTGGAAGCCCGCCAATGAACGCTGGGAAACTCCAGCCGCGGAGCAGACAGCCTGGTCCTCCTCCGAACAGGGCAGGCAATGGAACAGCAAGGCGAAAGACGGCGCCACCAGCTGGCTTCGCTATCAGCATAACTTCAATCCCACCAAAATGGGTGGGGGCTTTGCCGGCATGCAGGATCCCATCAACGGCCCACACATCATCACCGACTTCCTCGCTTACAATCACTCGGATCGCGGCATGTTCCCGCACGACTGGGTTGGCGATCTGATGGTCGAAGCCGAAGTCGATGTTCAGGCCGCCCAGGGCACCTTCATTCTGCAGCTGAAGAAAGGCGTGCTCAATGCCGAGGCCAGCTTCAACCTGCAATCCGGCCGATGCACGGTGACCCTTCAAAAGGAGGGCAAACCCGTTATCAGCAAGGAAGCGGACTCCAGTGTAAACCGCACCGGCAAGCACTTGCTCCGTTTCGCCAACTTCGATAATCGTCTCACAGTATGGGTCGGCTCCAAGCTGCTCTTTGATGATGGCATTGACATTGCATTGCTTCCCGACGCCGAGCGAGGCCCCCGTCTGGCTGACTTTGTTCCCGTCTCGCTGGGCACGCAAAACGCCAGCGTCAGCGTCCGGAAGCTCAGCATCTGGCGGGACATCTACTACTCCCGCGATGCCCGCAATATGTTCGATACCGAAGTCAGCAAAGGCGCCCTCGGCATCACGCTCGATGAGTTCCAGACACTCGCCAAACAGGGCGACTTGCACACCATCCAGCGGGCAGAATGGCTTCCCTACTACCCGGAGGCTATTCAGATCAAGAACGCCAGCGGGACGATGGGTAAGCCTCAGTACTACCCGAAGACGGATCCCGCAACTCACCCCAGCGACCGCTTCGGGCCCGATGAATACTTCATGCTGGGTGACAACAGCCTCGCCAGCCAGGACAGCCGCGACTGGGGCCAGGTCCCCCGCCGCATGCTCCTCGGCCGCGCTATCTGGGTCTACTGGCCATACCGTAACTTCTCGTCCATCCGATGATCTTTAGAGCCGCGCACGAAATAAGCAGCCCTGCAACACCAACACGTTGTGCTAGCAAAACTGTTCACGCAGCGCCAGCAACTGCTCCCGGGGATACAGCACCCACGGGTACTCGCGGCTGAAGTGATGTTCGTGCCACTTCAGCTGATGGAGCGTCTGTTCCAGCTGTTTCTCCATCGCCTCTTTCTGCGGTTCAACCATAGGCTGCAACTGCGACCGGATCGCATCCAGTTGCTCGTGCCGTTCGGCCAATTGCGTGACCGCCACGGGTTGCCCGGTCCACCGCTGCTTCTCTTCCTGCAGAAATGCCACGGCTGAAGACTCATTGCCATCGAGGAACCGATCCGGGTTCCAGTGCATCGCCCGCAGCGTCTGTCGCAAATGCAGTGGTTGCTGTGCATCCACAGGCCGCGTACCCCAAGGCAACCGCTGCGTTGCCGTGATCACGGCAAACCGAGGCAGCGTGACCTTCCAGTATCGCTGGAAGATGCGATCGGTCAGTTCATCGTACACCGCTCCGCCAATGCCATGCACAAACAGATCAGCCACGAACAGGCGGAACATCATCGAGGTGATCAGTGCCTTGGGACGGATTTTCCAACCGACCAGGTCCTGCATCCTCTGCGCTGACTCCTGAGTATCGATGACAGTTTCATTACCTGCAGTCAGGCAGATCAGTTCAATGGCACCATACTGTTTTCGTATGCACAACCGGCCCCGCTGTGTCGAGCCTTGCTGCCAGGCCCAGAAAGGCAGTTCCACCAGATCGTTACTCACACGTAGATCAGCTACAGGGTGGTTAGCACTGCGGATGCGATGTT
The DNA here is from genome assembly GCA_046350055.1 of Gemmatales bacterium. GTDB lineage: Bacteria > Planctomycetota > Planctomycetia > Gemmatales > HRBIN36 > JAEUIE01. The sequence continues at coordinate 5,487,825 of JAXMBC010000001.1, forward strand.
CCTGGCGATACTGCTTGAGTTCTTCGTTATAGACCCTGGCAAACCAAGGTGCATCAGCAATAAACAACTGCAGCAACCACCGGAAGAACGGCATCTCGCACCACTGGCTCATCAGGAACTCGTGGTTGGCAACACCCTGTTTTCGCTCCCACAGATGCCGGGCGAGCAGCCAGCGATAGGGAATACAATCGGTCTTGTCCCTCTGCTCCAGCACCAGCTTCCAGAACTCCGGAAACACCGGCTGCCAGGGCCAATCCTTCGATGCAGTGGCAAACTCCTCTGCTACTTTTGCAAAGTCAGCCTCATCCCGACATCGCCATTCTTCATAAGGTAGCGGCGGCTGCGGCTCACCATAGCCCAACTGTGCATCGGGCTTTTCACCACTGGCAACAGGTACTTTCAACGTCGTTGTCTTGGCTACATCACTGTCCACATTGAGATTGAGACTCGAGCCACCCAGCTTCCTGGCCAGCTGATGAATAGCTACGTTCTTGGCCCACACCCCGGGATGATACAGCTCCGGCTGATGCCCGGTGATGAGCAGTGGCCTCAGAAGTGCTTTGCTCTCTACTCCGGCCCAGGCCGCCCACTGACTCACAACCTGTTGCAGGCTCTCCCATGCTAACTGTCTCGCAGCCGCCAGTTGACGATCACCCAGCCTGATGTTGGCTGCCTGCAACAGTTTCTGATTCGCTGCCACCAGCCCCGGCAGTTCCTCCCACGAGGGGACGACCAGGCACGCTCCATCTTCCTTTGGCGCTCGCCAGCGGCCAGCGCTCATACATCCAGCCCTTCCAGCACTTCAGGCTGGCCCGCGTGAATACGATCCAACTCGCCTTCAATCACACTCTGATAGTACTTGAGGCGTATCTCTGCATTATCCAGGTCGCCACCGAAACTGCGGTTGGCATCCAGGTACACCAGGGGCACCGCCACCTCGGTAATCCGCAGTCCCAGGTTGGCCGCCTGCACCCAGACTTGTAGTGGCATGCCATAGCCATTCTCGCTGATGCGGAACTGCCGCAGTTGCTTGACCCGATAGGCTTTGAAGCCACAGAACGAATCGGTCAGGTTCAGCCCCAGCTTCTCGTTCAGATACTTGGTGAGAAGGAAATTGATGCGGCGACGGTCGGCTGGCGGCTCGGTGTTCTCCTTGAACAGCCGCAGGTACCGGCTGCCTGAGACCAGGTCCACGTTGCTCGTCAGTGCTTCCAGCATCACGGGAATGCGTTCCGCTTCGTGCTGTCCATCGGAATCCATCGTCACCAGCACATCGTAATCATGTGCCTGGGCATAACCAAACGCTGAACGAATGGCTGCCCCATACCCCATGTTCCTGGCATGATGAATCACATGCAGCCCCGGCTCTTTCTCCAGCACCTCGCGGGAGCCATCGGTGGAGCCATCGTTGATGGTGAGAATCTCGCTGGCGTACTTCCGTACTTCTGCAAGCACCCCACTGATATGTCGCACTTCGTTATAGACCGGGATGGCAATCAGTGTTTTCATCAGCGATCCCTCCATTGCAGAGCCATACCAACCCGAAGCGTCAGCGAGGATGACTCCCCTCTCCCCACCGGGGAGAGGGGCCGGGGGTGAGGGGGATCCTCACACGGGGCAGCCCATCATGATGTATGACACTATGATACGAATCAACCACGTGGGCAGATTCTCAATCCGTCGACCACGAATTCCGCCACGGCACCTCCAGCGTGTTGGCAGCACCATTTTCCGACTGTGTTTCACTCGTCAGATTCCGCCACAGGATAGGCCGCGAGTGCGGTGCAATGTGCAGCACCACCTCGCCTCCCTGAAACACCCGCACCACACCGGTCGATTCACTCACGACCACAGCAATGGCATGCGTTCGTTTGGAGATGGCCGCCGCCGTCCAATGCCTGCTGCCCAGCCCCTTGCTCAAGGTAATGCCATCCGCTTCCACGGAAATGAACCTCGCTGCTGCCTCGACGGTGCCATCTTTATTAACAATCACTGCACCATCGAGCTTGGCTATCTCCTTCATGCTCTCCCGCACCCGTTTGTCACGCAGGTTGCGTTCCCGCCGGCTGTATCCCCGTACCGGATCAAACCCGATTACTCGGCTCAAGGTCATCACCTTGCGGGTATCACCCACCACAAAGAGTGTGCCTACCGGTTTGCCTTCCCGACCTTCGCGACCGATATCCGTCGCCAGGTCTACCACCGCTTTCAGCGTCTCGAGTGGCACCTGGGTATCGAGCTTGCGCAGGTCACGGGCCGACAGGCGTTCGAGTTGATCACCCAGGTAGATCACACTGATCGAATCCATCGGGTCGCGGGCGTCTTCCGCTTCGATGCCGTTGTAAACCGCCACGATGTTGGAACCCTGTCGCACCAGTTCCGCGGTCAGGGCTTCCAGCAGAGCCAGGCTCAACCGTTCCCGCACCGAGACGGGGCGGTAATCAACCGTCAGAAGGTTCATGCCAATCCGGTCTTTCAGCGAATTGGTCAGCGTCCTGTTCATCGGGGCGACGAGGAGTTTGATGCCCTTCAGCTCATCATCCACTTCATCCCAGTCGAGTGGGTGCTCAGGCAGTATCAAAATGGCATCAGCCCGCGTACTCTTATACAAGAGACGGGCAGCGGCGAGCAGGTGCCTGGTCTGTTCCGGGAGAGGCATCGTCACTTCAAGCTATGTGGGCTGCATGCACAGTACTATTGGGCATGGTAGATGAAGTTTGTATGCGGGGCCAATCGTTCCTCGGTAAAAACTCGAAATAGTAGCAAACCAGAATGCCGCGATCCTTACACCCTGTTGCATTCCTCCAACACGAGTGCCATGTCCTACAATCACTCCATGAAGACCAAAGGCGAACTGGAATCGGAAATCAGCCAGATCATTGTCCGATTTGAGAAAGACCACCTGGGCCGCGGGCCGCTGGAGACCCGGGCTTACCTCATTGACGACATGGTGCTGGTACGGCTGAAGAAAGTGCTGATCCCGGCTGAGATCAAGCTGGCGGAATCGTCCACGCCTGACCGTGGCCGCGATTTGATCAAACAACTGCGGCAGGAACTCATCGAGCGTGGCCGGCCCATTCTCGAAGCAGAACTCAAAGTGCTCCTGGGAGTGGACATGATCAGCCTGCACACCGATATCAGCACCAGGACCGGCGAACGCATCATGGTCTTCACCTTTGATGGAAAAATCGCCTACCGCACCGTGGGATCTTCTGAGTGATTCGTTCAACTCTTGACAGTGACCCGGCCGATTGATATCTGAACAGTGCTGAAGTACAGTGAAAGGTTTCACACCAGTCACCATGTGATTCAGCTACATACAAGCCGACAAGCCTTCCGGGATCATTGACGCCCGTGGGATACCAGGCCGGAACCTTCTAACGAAGGTTCCGGCCTTTTTTGTTGCCCAGCCGGGCCAGAACGAAAGTCAGGCATGAACCACCAATCCGCCTTGTACCTCAACCTCCTTTCACTTCCCATTCTTGCCTTTGCCCTTGGCTGTATTTCACGACTCATTCGCAGTGACTTGTCGCTGCCCAAAGAGGTCTTCTCCGGGCTGGCAACCTATCTGCTCTTCGCCATCGGCATCAAGGGGGGAGTGGAACTGTCGCATTCTCCTTCCGCAGCCATAGCCTGGCCCATCGTCTACACACTGGCTCTCGGCTGCATCACGCCCATCACCGCGTTCATGGTTCTTCGGCTGGTGGGACGTCTGAAGCAAGCCGACGCTGCGGGCATCGCAGCACACTATGGCTCGGTTTCCGCCGTCACATTCATGGCTGCCCAGAAGTTCACCACCGATCAGGGTGCGACTTCGGAAGCCTTCATGTCCACCCTGCTCACCATGCTGGAAAGCCCGGGCATCGCCGTCGCCCTCTTTCTAGGTCTGGTAGGAAGCGGCCAGAAACGATCCATGCTTTCGGCCCTGCACGAAGTGTTCACCTCGCGCGGCTTTCTCCTGATGATCGGCGGACTGGCGCTCGGCGCTGCCACCGGTGAAAAGAACTGGTCGGATGTTGCCCTCTTCTTCGATTCGCGAGGCTACATCTTTCGCGGCGTGCTGTGCCTGTTCCTGCTGCACATGGGCACCATGGCGGGCGAACGCTTGTGCGATCTGAAACGGGTGGGTCTGTTTCTGGTAGGCTTCGCTGTGATCATGCCAGTAGTGCATGGCTGCCTGGGTGTCTACTTCGGACACCTGGCAGGGCTTTCGTTGGGCGGGGCGACCATGCTGGGCACCATGGCTGCCAGCGCGTCCTATATCGCTGCACCACCGGCCGTCCGACTGACATTGCCGGATGCCAACCCGACGCTCTACCTGACTTGCGCACTCGGCATCACCTTTCCCTTCAACCTGGTGGTAGGCATCCCGCTCTATTACCAGTTTGCACAACTTCTCCTTTGCGTCCCTTAACCACTGTGCATTCAACCGTCATCGGAGTCACACACATGAAGCATGCTATGTTCAATCGTCGGCAATGGTTGCTGAGCGCGAGTGCCACCCTGGCTGCATCATCACTCAGCGAGGGCGCCAGCCCTTCCCTGCAGGTTGCTTCGGAGTTGCCTGAGCAGGCATTGAAGAGGCTGATAGATGGGAATGCCCGGTTCGTTGCCGGGAAGTCCGAGGCACCGCACCGTAACCTGGAGCGACTGAAGGAAATCGCCCCCAGGCAGGCGCCGTATGCTGCCTTTCTGGGGTGTGCCGATTCCCGTGTCCCAATCGAGATCATCTTCGATCAGGGCTTCGGCGACCTGTTCGTCACCCGCATCGCCGGTAACGTCGTTACCCCGGAGTGCATCGGCAGCCTGGAATTCGCCACGCTCCTGGGCGTCAAGGTCGTGTATGTGCTGGGCCACACCTCCTGCGGCGCCGTGCAGGCAGCGGCTGAAGGCAAAGAGGTGCCGGGCCAGATCAGCGTTCTCTTCCAGCACATTCGCCCTGCTGTGAAGGCCGCCACAGGCGACATGTCCAAGGCTATACAGGAGAATGTCCGCCTACAGGCCGGGCTGCTCGCCGAATCCTCGACTGTCCTCTCCAGGCTCATCAAGGAAAAGAAGCTGATCATCGCAGGAGGCGTCTACGATCTGAAAACCGGGATCGTGGAACCGGTCAAGCTGTAATGCAACGTCCCCGGTGGAACCATCTTCCACCGGGGACCATAGGTGAATCTGTGGGGTCGGGGGGAAGTCATTCCTTTTTCTTCGCCGCTACTTCCTTGAGCTTGCTGCGAAGCACCTCGATCTCCTTTTCTGACAGGGTCGGGCAGCACTTGCGCAGCAGCTTGAAGTACTGTTCGATCTCTTCCGGCTCATAGGGGTAGCCGAGATTATCTCCACCATCAGCTGAATCAACTATCTTCTTGTCCTCCGCATCCAGCACCGTGAAGGCGGGCACGCCCCGTTCTTCGCCGAACCGCTCGTATAGTTCCTTGCCACCCGGGTTCTTGAAGATGTCGACTTTGAGGAAAACGAAGTGCTTCTTGAGAATGGCGGAGACTTCCTTCTTGTCGTGATACTGCTGGAGCCTGTCACACCAGACACAGGCTGGCGATCCGAAAACGAGAAACACCTGTTTCTTCTCGGCCCGCGCTTCCTTCAGGGCCTGGGCCAGCATGTCCCTGGCATTCGCCCCTTGAGGCTTCTCCTGATCCTGCCCCACCAGCGAGGTACCAGTCCAGAGTAACATCGCCATCATTAACAAGGCTCGCTTCATGATAATCCTCCAGAAGTGTTGCCCTACTCTAGGTGATGGCGAGCGCCAAAGCAATGATCTCCTGGAAGATGGTGCAGAGTTGTCGCGCCTGTCAGTATGCATCAGTTATTTCCACGAATACCTGCTAGAACAACTCAACCCCTCTGGTGCCTTCATGCTGACACTCCTCCTGGCCCTGTCTTTTGCTCCTTCAGACAACAATCCCCTCGTCATCACTCATGTCACCGTGATCGACTGCCAGCGAGTTGCACCCCTGCTCGATCAGAACGTCATCATCACAGGCAACCGCATCACGCGCATCGGGCCCGCCCACGAGGTAACGCCTCCCCCCGACGCCACGCTCATCAACGGCCAGGGCAAGTTCCTCATCCCCGGCCTCTGGGATATGCACATCCACTGGTACACCCCAGCGCAGATTCCCCTCTTCATTGCCAATGGCGTCACCGGTGTGCGATTCATGTTTGGCCATCCGATGGCGAAGTCCTGGAAGCAGCAGGTAGAAGAGAACAGAATGATCGGGCCACGCATGGTCATCGCCAGCCGGATTGTCGATGGTCCCAAACCTTTCTGGCCCGGTTCCATCGCAGTCGGCACGCCCGAAGAAGGCAGGCAAGCCATCGCGACGACCAAGAGCGAAGGATATGACTTCGTCAAGGTCTACAGCAGACTGCCTCGTGAAGCGTATTTCGCTCTTGCTGACGAGGCAAAGAAGCAGGGCATGGTCTTTGCCGGCCATGTGCCGCCATCTATCACTGCTGCCGAGGCGTCCGACGCCGGGCAGAAGACGTTCGAGCATCTGTATGGCGTCATGCTTGCTTGTTCCAGCAGGGAAGCGGAGCTGACCAGGGCTTTCGAAGAAACTCGCAAGGAACAGAACGCCAGGGATGAAGCCTTGCGACAACGTGTCACCGAGCAGTTGTTCGATACTTACGATCCACAGAAAGCTGCAGCTCTCTTCGCCCGGTTCAGGAAAAATGGAACCTGGCAAGTGCCGACGCTCACGGTGAATCGTGCCATGGCACACCTGGACATGGAATCATTCACCAGCGACCCGCGGCTCAAGTACATGCCTGCCTTCATCGTCTCTTCCTGGAACCCGAAGACCGACTTCCGCCTGAAGAACGACACTCCAGCTACCTACGCTCGCCGGAAGATGATCTACCAGCGTGAACTGAAACTGGTAAAGGCGATGCACGATGCCGGAGTGGGCATCCTCGCCGGTACCGATACGCTGAACCCCTACTGTTTCCCCGGTTTCAGCCTGCACGATGAACTCGCGTTACTGGTCGAGTGCGGCCTCTCGCCCCGCGATGCTTTGCTCACTGCCACGCGCAATCCAGCTGTGTTCCTGGGCCGGGAGAAAGATCTGGGGACGGTCGAGACAGGCAAACTCGCTGACCTGGTGTTGCTCGATGCCAATCCGTTGACCGACATTCAGAACACGAAGAAGATTATCGGCGTCATGAGGAACGGACACTGGTACGACCGGCCTGCACTGCAGAAACTGCTCGATGAGGCTGAGACGGCGGGAAAGAAGTAGGTATCGCAGAAATGGCTCTCCCTTTGATCGTTCGACGAATGTTCAAATGAAGAATGTCACCCAATTATCTCCCGCACCACCCGTCCATGCACATCCGTCAGCCGGAAGGGCCGACCAGCGTACTGGAACGTCAGCTTTTCGTGATCCAACCCCAATAAGTGCAGGATGGTGGCATGCAGATCGTGCATGTGCACCTTGTCACGAATAGCATGGTGGCCGAAGTCGTCGGTCGCCCCGAACGCAAAGCCGGGCTTCACGCCAGCCCCGGCGAGCCAGACCGTGAAGCCACCAGGATTGTGATCTCGCCCGGAGCCGTTCTTCTCGGCATACGGCGTGCGGCCAAACTCGCCGCCCCACCAGATCAATGTGTCGTCCAGTAACCCACGCCGTTTCAGATCAGTGAGCAACCCGGCGATGGGTTGATCCACACTCTTGGCATGGTCAGCATGCTTAGCCAGGTTACTGTGCTGATCCCACTTCGGATTCGCACTGGCATCGCCGTGCGTTACCTGGATGAAGCGCACCCCTGCTTCGCACAGCCGACGGGCCATCAGACACTGACGGCCAAAGTCATCCGTCTCCTTCTGCCCAATGCCATAGAGGGCCAGCGTCTCCGGCGTCTCGCGGCGAAGGTCGAGCACATCGGGAGCCTGCTGCTGCATCCGCCAGGCCAGTTCATACGACTGCACCACTGCTTCCAGTTCCTTGTCACCCGGCTGCCGGGCCAACTGCTCAGCATTCAGTTGCCCGAGCAAGCCCAGGAACTGTTCCTGCTCCCCCATGCTGTAGTGCTTGTTGGCGAGATGCTTGAAGACCATCTTGTCGGTCGATCCGCCAGCAGTGCCGAGTGCCGTGCCCTGGTAGACCGAAGGCAGAAAGGCGTTGCCATAGTTGCGGGCGCCGCCGTTGCCGGGAGAGGGAGCGATGGTCACAAAGCCAGGCAGGTTGGCATTCTCGGTGCCCAGGCCATAGGTGATCCATGACCCCATCGACGGGCGGATCATGTTGGTGGAGCCGGTGTGCAGAAAGAGCGTGGCGGGGCCGTGAGCGACACCTTCGGTGTGCAGGCCGTGCAGGAAGCAGAGGTCATCGACATGTTTCGCCACATGAGGGAATAGCGCCGAGACCTGCCGGCCCGACTGGCCATGCTGGCTGAACTTCCACAGCGGCTTCATGATTCGCTGATTCGACTGCCGCTGGCCGGTGTTGGCGATGGTGCGGGCATCGTCGAACGGCATCTGCTGGCCATCACGCTGGGCAAGCTGGGGTTTGTAGTCGAACGTGTCTACCTGGCTCGGCCCGCCCTGCATGAAGAGGAAGATGACCCGCTTGGCTTTGGGAGCATGGTGCGACGGTTTGGGAGCAAGCGGGTTCTCGCGAGTTGAAGCACCCTCACCCCTACCCCCTCTTCCCGGTGAGGAGAGGGGAACCTGATCAGCATGAGCCAGTCCCGCGAGGGCCAGGTAGCCGAAGCCGCAGGCTGCTGATTGTAAGGCATGGCGGCGGGTGAACATGGCTACTCCACATAGCGGAAATCGAGACTGCACACCAGCGCATGCAAAATGGTCGTCCATGTCTTCGGCGTGTTGCCTTGCAGCGCAAGCGTGCGTTCCACAATACCCTTCTCCTTCGCCGTGGGCAAGCGTCCCAGGGTCAGGCGATAGGCATGGTCGATCTGCTTGCCCGCATCATCGGGCACCTCCTTCAGCAACCGCTCTACTGCCAGTTGGCAATGGCGATGCACCTCCGCATGGTTCATCAGGTACAGCGCCTGCGGGGCCACGGTGCTGACATTCCGCTGCCCGACCACGGTACTCGGATCAGCCAGATCGAAAGCTTCGAGAAATGGTTCCGGGCTGTTGCGGAAGGCGGGCAGGTAGACACTGCGGCACCGGTGCTGATGCACGTAGTGGTAATCGGAGTTCAGCTTGGCCAGTGGTGCGTAGTTCGGCGGCGACAAGTCCAATGTACCGCTGAGCACAAGCAACCGATCCCGCAAGGCCTCGGCTTCCAGTCGTCTCGGCGTTCGTACCGACTGGTACGCATGCGATAGCACGATGTGCCGAATGAGCTTCTTGATCGACCAGCCTTCGTGCATGAACCGCAGGGCGAGATAATCGAGAAGTTCCGGATGCACCGGCTTCTCGCCCGTGGTGCCGAAGTTGTCGGGCGTCCGGCACAGCCCTTCCCCCATCAGCCAGAGCCACACACGATTGACAATGACGCGGGCAGTGAGCGGGTTGTCTCGCTGGGTAATCCACTCGGCCAGTTGCCGACGGCCACTCTCCTGCTGGGTAAAGGCAAACTGCTGCTGGAGGGAGACTGCCTGCAGGAAGCCGCGAGGCACCACATCCCCCTGGTTGCCCACCTGGCCGCGGATATGGATCTTGCAGTCGCTGCACTGTGGCTGTTCCTTCACGCCCATCCGGGTGGGCCGCTGATCATACTCCTGCTGCGCCTCCTTGAGTTCCTTCTCCAACCGGGCAATACTCGGATCGACTCGGGCCGATGTCGTCTCCGGCGTCTTGGTCCCCTTCGGTAGAAACTGCACCGCATCGGCAATTACATGTCCGGTCGTTCCCTCGTTGGCGATGATCACGAACGACTGCCCCGCCTTCTCGAAGCGATGCATGCCCAGCGAGACGAATCCGCCCGGCAACGTCGGTGCCTGCTGCTGATTGATCTTCTTCTCTACTTCGCCATCGGCTCCGAAGATGGTGACGGGGACAGCGGTGCTGCGATTCGTTCCCGGCGTGTAGGAGAGGCGTACCTCGTACTCGCCATCGCTCGGCAGTTCCGGAGTAAAGGTGACGGTCTTTTTGCCCTTGTCTGCGTTATCATCATGCACATAGCCGGCATCGATAAACGGCTTCACGCTGGTGGAAGCTTTCCAGTCGCCCACCTTCTTCGCCTGGCTGTCATCCACCACGATGCCGGGCAGGGTTTTGCTTTGCACCGCTTCCTTCGCCACCGGCTTACCCGCCTTCAGCGATTTGAGTTGGGCCTGCAAGTCTGCAATGCGCTTCTTGGAGGCGGTCAGCTTCTGCGTCGTGGCCGGGTCGGCGGGCAGTTCCAACTCCATCCACTTCGAAACATTGGCATGCTCGACGGTCTGCACATTCTTGAGGATGCCGGCCAGGGCGTAGTAATCCTTCGTGGGAATGGGATCAAACTTGTGATCGTGGCAGCGGGCACAGGTCACCGTCTGGGCGAGGAAGCCCCGGGTGATCACATCCAGTTGTTCATCAACGATATCCATCTCCAGTTGCTTCTTGTCCTGCTCTTCCAGGTTGTGGTTGCCCAGGGCCAGGAAGGTCGTGGCCACGGTCTGCCGCTGCTTCTCCGCAACGCTGGCAGCAGGCAACAGGTCGCCAGCGATCTGCTCACGCAGGAACTGGTCATAGGGCAGGTCACTGTTCATGGCATCGATGACATACTGCCGGTACCGCCAGGCATCCTTGAGCACGAAACCACGCAGAGTCAGCGACTCGCCGAAGCGGGTGACATCGAGCCAGTGACGGGCCCAGTGTTCACCGAAACGAGGCGAGGCAAGCAACCGATCCACCAGTTTCTCCACCGCTTGCAGCGAAGCGTCGGTGACGAAGGCATCCTGTTCCGTCAGTGACGGAGGCAGGCCGGCAAGGTCGAACGAGAGCCGCTGATGCAGGACACGGCGGTCGGCATCAGGGGTTGGTGTCTTGCCTTCCTTCTCCAAGGCTGACAGCAGGAAACGATCCATATCAGTCCGTGGCCAGGAGGTGTTCTTGATGGATGGTGTCGACATTGCCTTGAGTGGCTGATACGACCACCACGATTTGCCCTTGTTCAAGTCAATGGTCTTGGTGGTGGACGCTTCGGTGCGAGGGTCAGGTGCCCCTGCTTTGATCCATGCCTCAAAGTGCTTGATCGTCTGCTCCGGCAACTTCCCCTTGGGCGGCATCTTCAGTTCGCCCTGATAGTGCAGCGCCGTAAGCAGCAGGCTCTTCGACGGTTCCTTCAGATTGAGGACCGGGCCGGAGTCACCGCCCTTGAGCAACCCCGGTTTCGAATCGAGCAGCAGGCCACCCTTCACCGACTTCGACTGTGCCGAGTGGCAACGGTAACACTGTTCAACGAGTACCGGCCGGATGTGCTTCTCGAAGTAGGTGAAGTCGTCGGCGCTGGAAGTGGCTGTCGCAAAGAAGAACAGCAGTGGAAGTAATCGCATGTGCAGTGCCAAAAGGATACTTGACTTTACCTGATGCCAACGCGGTGGCCAAGGGAACAATCTGGGTACCTTTGATTTTGAGAAGGTGCCTTCTGCTGTTCGACAGCAACGAGAACTGCTTGGTAGTTACAACGACGAAGTTTAAGTGTACCTGCCTGAATTCATCTCTTTTTCTCTTTTGCAATACCCCAGACCAGACCCACGACTATCCCCAATATGCCGCCGCTAATTGCTAGCAAGATTGTGATCGCGATTTGATAGAAATCGCCACTCGATTCTGCGTTGGGTAACAACCGTTCTGAGATCCTTCCCAAACAAAACCCAAGGAAATAACCCACAAAGAAGCCCAGAATCATCCGCACCAGAACGCGAAGGAACGGCATGCTTGATTACTCGTCTGACTGTAGATCGTTCACCGCCCGGTCCCCAGCAACGCTTTGATACTCCCCAGGATCGCCTCCTTGTCGGGCACCTTGGTCGCAATCACATTGGGATGACTATCGAGCAAACCTTCGATGTGGTCCATAAACTCGCCAGAGCCGTATGGGCTTTCGACTTGGGCGTAGCCGAAGAGGTTGACCTTGGGCAGAAGTCGTTCTTTCAGGATCCCCAGGCACTTGTCGTTGTCATCGCCCCAGTTGTCGCCATCGGAGAAGTGGAAGGCATACACGTTCCACTCGCTCGGCGGATACTTCTTGGTGATGATCCTGTCCGCCAGGTCGTACGCCGTGCTGATCTTCGTCCCGCCACTTTCCCGCGTGTGGTAGAACGTGTGTTCATCCACTTCCTTGGCCGCGGCATCGTGAATGATGTAGACCCGTTCGATGCCCTTGTAGTGGGCCTTGATCCAGGTATCGATCCAGAACGCCTGGATGCGGACGATCTCCTTCTGCTGATCGGTCATCGACCCGGAGACGTCCATCATGTAGACCAGGCAGGCCACGCTCTGAGGCAGGTTGACCGGCTTGGCACTGCGGAACTGCTTGTCGGCCTTGATAGGAACGATCTTCGGATTGATGGGGTTGTAGGTGCCTGAACTGATCTCACGCTGCAGGGCCTTCTTGTAGGTGCGTTTGAAATGCCGCAGGGACTCTGGGCCAACCGGGCGGATGCCCGAGTACTTGTCACTGGTGGTAACGATGTTCTTTTTGCCCTTGGGCTCGATGCGAGGCAGGGCCAGTTCTTCCCCCAGGATGTCGGCCAGCTCCTCGAGCGACATTTCGACTTCGAGGATGTGCCCGCCGGGAGAATCGCCCGCCTGATTGCCATCGCCATCCTGATCGGGAGCGGTGAGGGGCTGGCCCGGCTTACCAGGCCCCTGGCCGACACCACCGGAACCCTTGGAGCCAAAGCGGAACTGGGGAATTTCGATCTGCGGCAGCGGGATGCTGACGAGGTCCTTGCCCTTCTTCCCGATCATCTCGCCGCGCGTGATGTACTTGCCGAGGTTGGATTTCACCTTGCCTCGGACGATCTTGCGAAAGCGCTGGACATCACGGTCGATCTTCTGGCTCATGGTTGCCTCGACGTCATGTCATTATAGAGCATGCCAGCCTGAGGCTGGTGTCTTCTTCACTAGTCTGACCAAACTCGTGCCACTTGCCAAGCCCGATACGGCCCGGAACGGAAGTGGGCCGGAGGATCCTCTGGCTTTTCCGGGGCCAGGCGATTATCGACAATGAGCCACGTCGCTCGGCGTTTCTCGGCATATCTGATTGACGTACCCGTATCACGACAGGCATCGAACTCCGCCTTCACCTGCAAATAACGCTCGTTGAAACCCCGGCTGAGGCAGATGTAGGGGTAGAGCGACGGGTTGAAGAGTACCGTTCGCTGCGAGTAGATCTGCCATCCACCGGCATAACTCGTGGCTCCCTCGTGCCCTTCCAGCGTGATGGCCAGAATGGTGTCACTCGGCTGCGAAGCATTTCGAATCGATAACTGCATGGCGATGCGGTCGACATCAGATTCCATGCCCAACTGAGCCAGATCTCTGAGGCCTGGGAGGGAAAAACGGTTGCTAAACCGGTGCTGCAATCCGGGCAACACCAGAATCGTCACGCCGAAGCCAAGAATGATGGCCAGTAGTGCTGGTCTACTCGTGATCCACAACAAGAGTGGCCAGCGTTTGCAGAGAGCAAGTAGCCCCAATGCTGATAAGACGAGCCATGGCGGAGTTCGGAAGGCAATCAGACCACACAGTACGACGCTGACCAAGCACGGCATGCCACCTTCTTGGCAGCCTCGCACCACTACCACGGCCTGCAGCACGATGCACAACACCGTCAGAAAGAGGTTCGTGCGATGCAGCGAGGCATGCATGAAGAAAGGAACGCCCAGCCCATCTACCAGGGCCGCATGAATGAACACCCCGGCCAGTGCCGCGAGGAAGAGCCGCAGTGTGGTCTGTTGAAGTGACGCATCACGCAAGATGAACAGACACAAGCCAATGATCGCCAGTTGCCAGAAGAACGCCGGCCAGCCGACGTAGTAGAACTGCGTGAGGTTCTCGAGCCGCACCACGTAGACGACATGGGCCATCAGGCTGGACAGCGTCTCCCGCCAAAGGCCATCGATCAGCCAGTTTCCTTCAGTCGGTGGCCGGGTGCCACCCAGGGCCAGGTAGCTGATCGCCACGATGATCGCCGAGTTGACAGCCCAGCGCAGCAGGTCGCGACGATTTCGCTGGCAGGCCGTCCAGACTGTGTAGAGCAGCAGAGTACACAACCCCGTGGGCGGATGACATAGCACCGTCACCACGCTGAAGCCGACGATCCCCATCGACGATCGCACGATCATCGCCCGCAAGACCAATAACGCCAGCGGCAACGCCAGTGCCCGAGGCACCAGCTTATTCTCAATGAGGGGGATCGCTGAGAAGTACGCCGAGCCACACGCCAGTGACGAGCCGGAGAGCAACAGCACGGTCACCAGCCCCACCGCCGGCGAACCGGTGAGCGTCTTCGCCAGATGATAGACCGCCACCAACAACAGTAGCCGAGTAGCTACGTAGAGGACTGCATACGCCGCAGGCATCCCGGTCAGTCGTGCCAACCAGCCGACACCGTTTAGCATCAGCGAGGTGTACTGCTGGTTGACTTCGGTGATAAGCGGATCATCACGCAACAGCTCTGGCTCAGCGACATGCATCGCCATCGGAATCTGCCACTGATCATCGCTGCCATTGTGGCCCAAGCCATAGCGATTGGAACCGACGTGCCAGAGGAGGACCAGGCCCAGACAAACCACCAGCAACGATTTAGCCCCCGGCTCTTCAAACCGGGGGCGGGAGCGCGCGATGACCTGATCTTCTTGCAATACTGATACTCAGCGAAAGGTGTGGAGTTGCCGCACGAACCCGCCCCAGGCTTGAATGGCCGGGGGCTCGGGCGCTACTTCTTCGTCTGTCCACGGGCGAATATACTGGCCACATACGTCAGCACATCGGTCGCTGACTCGTCGTTGTAACCGAAATCGCGGATCAGTCGGCCTTTCACCACGTCGATCTTCTCCTGCGTGGCCTTGTCCACCACGTTGCTCACCAGGCTGGTCAGCTTGATGGTGTCCTTCTGATCCTCGAAGAGCTTCAGCTCCAGCGCCTTCTGCAGCCGTTCGTTCGTCTTGTAGTCGAACTTCTTGCCATCGATGGCGAGGGCACCGATATAGTTCATGATCTCCCGGCGGAAGTCGTCCTTGCGGCCCTCCGGAATCTCGATCTTCTCCTCGATCGACCGCATCAGTCGTTCATCGGGTTCCTCGTAAGCCCCGGTGTACTTGTTCCGCACCTTCTCCCGCTGCGTGTACGCCTTCACATTGTCGATGTAGTTGCCACACAGCCGGGTGAGGGCTTCCTCGTCGGCCGCGATGGCCCGCTGCACTTCGTTCTTCACCACGTCTTCGTACTCGAGTTTTACCTCGCTGAGCAGTTCGCGGAAGTGCTGCCGCTGCTCCTCATTGGTGATGAGGGCATGATGCCGCAGGCCTGTCTCCAGTTCATGCATGACCATGAACGGATTGACGCAGGTGCTGTCGCTGTAGGCCACCAGGGCATTGCTGATCTTGTCCTGGATGTAGCGTGGGCTGATGCCGAGCATACCTTCGTGGGTCGCTTCGCGCTTCAGCTCGATGACGTTGTCCTCGGTGAAGCCGGGCAGCGTCTTGCCGTTGTACAGCTTGAGCTTCTGCATGAGCGTCAGGTTGGCGTGCTTGGGCGTTTGCAGGCGAGTGAGCACCGCCCACATGGCTGCCACTTCGATCGTGTGCGGAGCGATGTGCTTGCCACGCACCTTGTCCTTGTTGAAGTCCTTCTCGTAGATCTTCACTTCGTCCTTCAGGCGAGTGACATACGGCACATCGATCTTCACCGTACGATCACGCAAGGCTTCCATGAACTCGTTGTTCTGCAGCCGACGATACTCCGGCTCATTGGTATGGCCGAGGATCACCTCATCGATGTCGGTCTGGGCGAACTTCTTCGGCTTGATCTTGTGCTCCTGCGAGGCACCGAGAAGATCGTAAAGGAACGCCACATCGAGCTTGAGGACTTCGATGAACTCGACGAGGCCACGATTGGCAATGTTCAGTTCACCGTCGAAGTTGAACGCACGCGGATCGCTGTCGGAGCCATACTCGGCGATCTTGCGGTAATTGATGTCGCCCGTCAGTTCGGTGGCATCCTGGTTCTTCTCGTCCTTGGGCTGGAAGGTGCCGATGCCTATGCGGTCCTGTTCGGAGAGAAGCAACCGGTAGATCTTGACCTCTTCCTGCAGCATCTTGACCCAGTCGCCATCGTATTTGCGGAGTCGTTCCTTGAATTCAAAGCGGCTGTAAGGAGAAAGATCGCCGCGAATCTGAATGGCATAGCTGTCCTGATTGGTCCTCTCAGCATTGAGTTTGGCCAGTATGCTGGCCCGGTGCTCCGGCGGAATAAGGCACAGCGGTTCGCCATGCATCGGGTCCTTGGCCCAGGTGCCGTCAGCGCTCTTCCAGCTGAAGCTGTAAAGCATACCGCCATCGCTGCGGCTGTACTCTTCCAGCCCACGTTTGAGCAGGCGGGCAATGGTACTCTTGGCGGAACCCACCGGGCCATGCAGCAGGATCACGCGGCGCTCGGTGCCATACCCCAAAGCAGCGGACTTGAAGACGTTCACCAGTTGGGCAATGGTCTTGTCGAGACCGTAAATCGAATCGCCATGCTTGGCGGCGAATTCGGTGAAGAACTTGTAGCGGAAGAGCTTGTCCTTGTTCTCGTAGTACTCCTCCGTGCCGTGCGACATGATCATGTCATAGAGGCGCTGGTACGACGAACGGGTGACCTCCGGCCGCTGGCGGACGATCTCAAGATAGTCTTCGAAGCTGCCTTCCCAGTGGGTTTTGCGATATTCGTTGAGGTCCTGCTCCTGACGCAGGTTGGCGAGCAGGTCGCGAGCGGTCGTCGTCATGGTTTCCTCCCTGTAGCCTGTCGGCTTCCGTGGCTGGCGGGGGCCGGCGGACTGTCAGATGTCAAAGAGACGCATGGAAGGTCAAATCGTTCACC
Organism: Gemmatales bacterium; assembly: GCA_046350055.1. GTDB lineage: Bacteria > Planctomycetota > Planctomycetia > Gemmatales > HRBIN36 > JAEUIE01. Next base: position 5,504,821 of record JAXMBC010000001.1, read on the forward strand.
GCTTCCATGCTGGCAGTCGAGTCAAATCAGAATTGTCAAACGCGGGTAGCCTGTCGCAACAGGCTCTGATGCCATTGTACCTTGCCACCAATCTGGGCGTGGCGAGGATTTCTACGGTTCATCGCTTTTCTTGATGTAGCTAGCATCGCCAGCAAGTGTGGTTGCTGTCAAGAGATGTTTGCGAGGATGCGCCGTTTTCACCGCGACATTGACCTAGGCGCGCAAGGCGGGTGTGGGGTAACGTTTAACAGGTGTCGGCATCACGCTCCGCGTGATGGCCACATGCAATAACCACTCAGGAAATGCAGATGCACTGCGGTTGAGGCATGCTTCAACCATACGTGCCTCGGAGCAGCATTCAACGATGCCATCTGCCATCTCGCGGAGCGAGATGCCCACAAAAGGATCCCCCCATGCGAAACCTCATCTTCCTGTTGTTCCTCGGCGCGGTCATCTTCCTGGTGGCAGGCTGGTTCCTCGACTGGTACGACATCACCGGCGTGAAGAACAGCAGCGGCAAGACCAGCATCCAGTTCGACATCAACCGCGACAAGATCAAGGATGACATCGGCAAGGGCACCGACAAGTTCAAGGATACCTGGAACAACATTGCCGACGACAAGGACAAGACCGTACCCGCAACCGCTCCAAGCCGGAAACCGAATGGGTAGTATTGGCATGATGGCGTTGCACCAGATCGGCGGAGTCTATCTCCGCCGTTGTCATTGACACCTCGTCGGGGACACGGCCAACCGCTCTTGTCGCAGCTACTGTGAACGACCCAAAGTCTTTCTGAGGCTTGTATAGCACGTCATTTCAATTACCATGGGGTATCCCCCGGGAACCCCACGATGCGCTGGTCAGCACCCTTCCTGCTCCTCTTCGCTACCTTCCTTCACGCCCAGGACTTCGCTTCCCTTAATCGCAAGATCACGAAAGAGCCGGCGTATCGTCATATGCCCGAGTATGGCTTGCTCGTCTTCGGCCTCCAGTTGGAGAAGAAGCTCTGGATGGTGCGAGATGGCGACACTCTTTACATTGATCGTAGCGGCACGGGCGATCTCACCGTGCCTGATGCCAAAGTGACTGCCAACCTCAAAGCCAGCGCTCCCACTGAGTTTGAGTATCTCTTCGAGATCGGTAAGCTCCCCGGCTGTCCCGGTGAGCCAAGTGATGTGCAACTCTCAACCCGGCGGCTCTCATCGCTCCCCGAATTGAACGAGGCGATGAAGAAGATCGTCAGCAAGAATCCCGATGCCGTTATCTATATGCTGTACATGCAAACCACGCATCCAGCCTGGAAGGGCAATGGCATATCAGGCCGCCTGGTCCACATGGTCGGCCCCATTGATCATCGCGGTGCTCTCGCCTTCGGTGCCACTGCAGCGGAGGCACCCATCATGCATATCGGCGGGCCTCTGCAGATTGTTCCCTATGGCGATCTGCCTCGCGTCCGGCCCGGTGGTACCCACGAAATCTGTACCTCACTGGGCACACCAGGCCATGGCCCGGGAACCACCGCGTTTCTGGGCTACGAGAAAACCGTACCTCCAGAGGTGAAACCCTCACTAGCAATCACCTGGCCTCAGGGTGAGAAGCAGACCACATCATTGCAGGCGAAATATGTCCTCCAGGAACGCTGCTGCACTATCAACTTCTATGGCAAGCTGCAGATTCCCACCGACATTGGTGCCGGCAAGGCACAACTCGTCATCAGCATGGATGACTGGAAGGCCGGCCAGGTAGCCCCGTCGCAAGCCAGCATGGAAGTGCTGGCCAAAGCCAACCCGGTGATACCACAGACTGTCACCCTGCCGCCGGTGCGCACCTTTGCCCATCAGGATCGGCAGGGTTTATTGCATCAGCTGCAACTCTCTCCCGATGGCACGAAGCTCTTTGCCAGCAGCTACCCCGGTGGTGTGGTGCAGTGGTGGGATGTTGCCACCGCCAAGCAGCTTCATTCCATCGAAACGGGCCGAGGTTTGCGAGGGACCGCCAGCTACGCGATGCTGACGCCCGACTGGAAGCACGTCTGGGTGGGGGAAGAGAAGCGACCCAAGGTGGAAGAACTGGAAATAGACGGCAAGAAGCACATCAAGTGGATGTTCGATGCCCGGCTGCGTGGCTGGAATGCCGAGACCGGGGAAGCGATGGACCCCATCGTGCCTGCTGATGGTCGCAACTTCCGACTGACTTATCTTTCACCCGATGGCCGTTACCTGATCGCCCTCGAAGAAGTCTCCGGCACCTTCCCACGTGAGCAGGGCCGGGTGCAGAAAATCTCCCTCTACGACATGCAGACCCGCCAGAAACTGCCGTTCTTTGACAAGCCCGCTAACTTCTCCGAGTTCACCCGCGACAGCAAGTACATCTTTATTCTAGAACACAAACCCGCGCCAGACTTCAGTCTCGTTGCCTACCATGTCGTCTCGGTTCCTGATGGCAAGATCATTCGCAGCCTGGCTGCAGATCATCAGAAGAACACCGGGCTGCTGCATCACTCAGCAGATCATCGATTGGTGTACCTGTTTGTCACGAAATACGCGACGCCTAACAACTACCAGAAGTACAGCAGTGAAGTGCAGTGCTGGAACATGGAGACGGGCAAGAAGGAGCACACACTCTCGATCGGCGATGAATCCGATTATCGAAGAGTGTATTTCAGCGACAAACATCCCTGGCTGATTACATTGGATGTTCCTAACCCCCGCAAGCCTTCGGACAAGCCGGGGACGATGTTTATTCACAGCTTGGCAGACTTGAAGTTGCACAAGTCCGTCTTGCTCCCTGGTCAAGCCAGCGTTTCCGGTTCGGCGTTTCATCCCCAGCGTGACATCGTGGTGCAGGTGTGCCAGACCTTTCCGAAAGAGGCTTACGCCAATCGCGAGTTTGCCTTCAACGAAGCTGAGATTGAACAACCCAGACTGGTTTGGATTGACATTCCCTCAGGCAAGATCCTTCGCACCGACACGTTGCCGCCATCCTTTCCGACCAAGCTGATGTTCACGCCTGATGGCAAGCAATTGCTGATGACGGTAAAAGGTAGTGTGTTGCTGTTCGATGTGCCGACGGAAATAGTTCGGTAACGATTGCAGGCATCTCGCTCTGCGAGATGGCGTGCCATCACGACGGAGTGTGTTGCCTACGATGGCGATACCGCTTACACAACTCCTCGGCTGCGTCCTTCCAGTGGGTGTACTGGAACGCAAAGCCTGACTGCAGCAAGACGCCAGGCACTACCCGGCGGCTCTTGAGGATCAACTCGCTCTCCGTCCGCAGGACAATAGCCCCCAGTTCCAGCATCCATGCAGTAGCGGGCAACCCCACCTTCGCTCCCCATGCCTGTCGCAAGGTGGCCATAAACTCCCGGTTAGGCAGTGGTTCGGGAGATGCCAGGTTGACCGGGCCGCTCAGATCATGGTCGATCAGCCAGCGCACCGCCGCTATGAAGTCGTACTCGTGAATCCACGAGACGTACTGTTTACCGCTGCCACAGGTGCCGCCGAGGCCTTTGCGGACCAGGCTCAGGAGTGTGTCGAAGATGCCACCCCGGTCCGGGCTCATCGTCATGGCGGAACGCAGAAGCACCAGGCGGGTGTGAGGGGTGGCACACTCGTTCGCTGCCTGTTCCCACGCCCTGGCCACCTCGATGCTGAACCGCCAGGTGTCGGGGGCATCGGGTTCGTTGCCTCCCAGGATGCCGGTGGCTTCGTCATTGGCCGCATCGAAGCGATGGCTATAGATCGTGGCGGTGCTCGATTGCAGCCAGACCTTCGGCGGCGCCGTTGCCCGTCGGATAGCTTCGCCCACGATCCGCGTCGAGTGCACCCGCGAATCCATGATCTCGCGGCGGTTCGTGGCATTGTACCGGCAGTTCACACTCCGCCCGGCCAGGTTGATGATGACATCCGCTCCGTCAAACTCCTTCATCCACTCGCCCGTCGTACGGGCATCCCATGCCACCACCCGCCACGGTGCGGAACCGGGGCTCCTGCTAAGGACCACCACCTCATGCCCTTCCCCCTGCAACGCCCGCGCCAGCAGCGTTCCCACCTGACCACTGCCACCGGGTAGTATCATCTTCATGGGCATTCTCGAAACCTGATGCCAAGGCCATTGTAGTCGATTGCGAATCAGCAGCCCTGTTGCATCCCGTTCTTACCCGAATCCCGCTACCCCATTGACACCACGCCCCTCATTCCCCATCATCGAAACTAGGACAGAGGATGTGGTTGTGTCGTCTCCACCGCAGGCCAGCACCCCCAGAAAACGTCTGGATGCCCTCCATCAGGCAGGGCGCGAACTCGCTGCGCTCGATCCCGAAATGCTGGCCAACCTCAATGGCCAGGCTCGTGTTGAATTCCTCAAGGACAAGATCCTCCGATGTGCCCGCTCGGTCCTCGGGCAGGACAAGGTCGATATCCGCCTGCTTAACTCCCGGACCAACACGCTCGAACCGCTGGTCTGCGAAGGCATGCGGCCTGAAATCGCCGGCATGAAGCTCAAGGCTGAGCCGACAAACAACGGCATCTCCGGCTGGGTCGCCTACAAGGGCGAACCCTACTATTGCCCCGATGCCCGTCACGATTCGCTCAACATCACCGGCGGCTCCAACGCTCTCTCCTGCTACACGGTGCCCCTCAAAGACCTGGGCAAAGTCATCGGTGTCATGAGCATTGAAAGCGATCACGTGAACGCTTTCAGCGAGGAAGACCGCGAAGCCTTCCTCGAATTCGGCCAGGAAATCTCCTCCGCCCTCCACACCCTCTGGCTGCTTAGCAGCCAGAGCGCCGGCCTGGCTACCCAGTCGGTGGAACTGGTCTCGCGGGAACTGGCCCTGCCCCTCGATGACATCCTGATTCACGCCAGCGGCCTGCGCGACAAGCTGCGTGGCGATGCGGAAGCCCAGCAAAGCCTCGATACCATCCTGCAGGCTGCCCGGCGAATCAAGCTCGCCATCAAGCATGCTGCCACCACGCTGCAGGGCGACGATCCACTGCAAATGATGTCCGCCCCGCCACCGAACATCGAGCCCTTCGATCTGCGCATTCTGGTCGTCGAGACCGATGAACGCTACCGCCGGCTGGCCCATGCCATGCTCGGCAAGCTGGGCTGTACGGTCGAAACCACCCGTACCGGCTCCGAAGCTCTCGCCCAGAGCCGCACCGAATTGTTCGACATGGCTCTCGTCGACCTCCGCCTCGCCGACATGACCGGCTACGATCTCTTCTGTCGCCTGCGTGCCGAACGGCCGGATTTCTCCGTCGTGCTGACCACCGACTTCGGCTACGATTCGACACACTCCATTATCCGTGCCCGCCAGGAAGGCCTGCTCGGCGTGCTCTACAAGCCCTTCCGGCTCGATCAGGTCATTGACGTGCTGCTGAAGAAGACCGGCAGGCATGCGTACAACCCGCCGGCGAAATAGTTTCTTGCTCCCCCTCCCGCCATGCCCTAGACTGCATCCAACCTTGGAGCATTCTTCATGTTGCGTCGTCTATTCTTAATCAGTACCTGTGTCATGCTCTGCTGCATGGCCTGGTGGCCTCAGCCCATCGTGCAGGCTGCCCGTATTCACGAAGAGAAGCCTCTCTTCACCCGTTTCATCGGCCCCCACTCGCTGGGCTTCCTCCACATTCGCACTGGCGATCTGCTGAAGGCAGATGTTGTCAAGGCAGTACTCGAGAAACTACCCGACGTCAGGGGACAGCTGAGTTCCATGTTGAAGGACGGGTTTTTCTTCCCGCTGGAAGACATCGACTCCATCAGCATGATGATCGACATGCCCACGATCGTGAACGGTGAACCCCGCGACTCCAGACCACCTTACGTGGTCATTCGCTCCAGCAAGCCCATGAATTTCGATGCGATCAAGGCTGACTGGGGCAAGAACAGCCGAACGATCATGATCGGCAAGTACGAGATGGTCGCAGCGAAGAACCGAGGCATCGCCAGACTCGACGATCATCACCTTTTCCTAGCCCTGGATGTCTACAACCATCACTCGGAAGACGATATCAAGAACCGCTGGTTGCTCCACTTTGCCATGCTGGAGGCGCCCCAGGAAGTGCCTGAGGGGCTGAAAGGCAGCGTGAACCTGGCAATGACCAGCAAGCACCAGGCGGTAGGCGGCTTCGCACTCAGCAAGGAATTGAGCGAAGCGATGGAACCATTCCTGCAGCGCATCCCGCCAACCATGGCACCGTTCAAGGCACTGGGCAAAGTGCGTTCTGCCACGGTGATGCTGAATTACGATGCCTCCGCTGAGAACGATCTGCAACTGAAACTGCTGGCCCAGTTCCCGGACAACTCAGCAGCCAAGGCAGGCATGGGCGCGGTGAAGTTCGGCATTGCCGCCGGCAAGATTGCCATCAACAGCGTCCCCCGGAATGCCAATAAGGATGTGATCGAAATGACCGGTTTCATGTCCAGGCAACTCGATCTGTTCAAGGTGGACACAGTGGATTCTCAGCTCATCGTGAACTACGGCACTAACACCAAAGCTATACTCCCCGCGCTGCTGACCACCGCGGAACGCGTACGCTATGCCGCGCAGCGAACCATCAGTTCCAGTAACATGCGTCAGCAGATGATTGCCATGCACAATTACCACAACGACTACAACCGTCTGCCACCCATGTGCACCGTAAAAAATGGCAAACCATTACATAGCTGGAGAGTCCTGCTCCTTCCCTACCTGGAATTGGACAACATCTACAAGCAACTCAAACTCGATGAACCCTGGGACAGTGCCCATAATCTGAAAATCTTTGAATCGATGCCAACCCCGTCTATTTACCTGCACCCGGAAAAACGAGACGCGGCATCACGCATGACCTACTACAAGGTCTTCTACAGCAAGCCCGGCAACAAACCCGGTGCCGTCTTTGGCATGGATTCCAAGCTCACTCTCGGTCAACTGACGGTGCAGGATGGCACCAGCAACACCATCGGCATCATCGAAGCCGGCCCTCCCGTTCTCTGGTACAAGCCGGAAGATATTGAGTTCGACCACAATGCCCCGCTGCCCAAGTTGATCAGTCCCTGGAAGAACAACCTGGTCGCGGTCTCCTTCATGGACGCCTCCATCCGTAGCTTCTCGCTGGATGGCAACCCGGAAATCTGGCGTGCCCTCATCACCCGCAACGGCGGCGAAGCAGTGGATATCGCTACTTTTGAAAAGTAAGTTGGGGATGACCAGACTGATTCTCCCCCTTTCGAAGCTTATGAAGGGGGGAGCTAGAGGGGGGGGCACCACGCGTATGTAAATACGTTACGAGAAGACCAATTGCGTTGTTCGCTCGAACGCTTGTTGTTGCAGTGTACTACCCCACCCGATCTCCCCTTTAAAAGGGGAGGAGATGAACTACTACTTCACACCCTTCACCGCAGCCAGGTACTTCACGATCTGCTCTTCGGTCGGGGCATCGATCTTGGCTCCGTAGACCGTCACCATCTTCTTCACCACCTCGGTCCACTTGGTGGCAGGGAAGTTCGGCTGCGTAAACGTCAACCTGGGTGAATGGCAGGCAGTGCAGTTGAAGGCAAACTCATCCTGATGCGGCCCCTTGGGCAGCACAGGCTCCCGAGGCCTCAGGTCACTGGCATCGTTGTACAGCTCCGCTTTGGCTGCCACCGGCACCCCGGGTGGTATCGCGTTCGTCACCAGGGTACCCACCCCGTAGGAAAGCACACCCGCGACAACGATACCGATCAATAAGCCAGTCCACGCTTTCATCACCAGGCTCCACCGCAAGATTTGTGTGCCATAGTTTGCGTGTACTCACGCTAACTATGTATGCGACGTCTAGCAATCGAGGCATGGTTAGCCAGAGTACAGGCTAACCATGGCACACGGCTTTGGTTCAATTACTTCTTCCGCTTCAGCACGAACAGGTGAGATTCCTTGCCATCAAACTTCTTGGGGCGGTCATCACCCATCGGAGTGTAGCAGAGCTTGAACTCATCACCATCCAGGCTGACGATACCCTTGGACTTGGAACCCACACCGATCGGTCCCTCGGTGATTTCCAGATCGATAGCCACAGGCGAAGCCTTGCTGTCGATGGTGTACTTGAACTTGAACGCACCCTGCGGGGTGGTCATGGTCATCGAATCCTTGGCTACTTCAAATTCTGTCTTCTTCATGTCCTCGCCAGCTTCATTGCCAGCCTTCATGCCGGAGACAAACGACCATTTACCTTCGAGCTTCTTGGCATCGAAAGCCTTGTCGTCAGCGGACACACCAATCACAGCCAGACATACTACAGCACATGCTGCCATCCAACGAACCATAATGGAGACTCCCTCAAGAAATGAGAACGAGACGGGGCTGCAGGCACCTTCGCCCGCAGGGTGACTGCATTCTATGAACCTCTCCGCCGGATGGAGAGATGCCCTAAGATAACCGTAGTCTTCAGGAAGTAAACCATGATTCTGACTCTCCTTCTCTTCTGCCTGCAGGATGCCTCCACCCCGGCCCAGCGCTGGCGGGAAGACCTGGCTACCTTCCAGAAGGAGTTCACCAGCAGGCACATTCAGCCATATGCCAAGCTGAGCGAAGCGGACTTCAATGCGGAACTCGCTGCCATCAATCCTGACAAGCTAAGCGATCAGCAGATCGTCCTCTCGCTGTGGAAGCTGATGGCCAAGGTGGGGGATAGTCACTCCAGAGTGATAGAACCCCCCGGCAGGCAGTTCTTTACTCGCTACCCCCTGGGCATCGGGTATCTCACCGATGGCTGGTATGTCGTCGCCATCGATTCACGGGAGAAGCGGCACCTGCGAGGCAAGCTGACGAAGGTCAATCTCTACCCCATCAAGGAAGTATGCACCAAACTGGAAACCTTGATTGCGGCGGAGAACGACTCGCAACGCCAGAACCAGCTTCCGCAGCTATTGACCATGCCCGAGGCTCTCGAGTTCTGCGGCATCCTGGAGAAGGCGGGCCCTGCCGACTTCACCATCCAGTCGCCCGAAGGGAATGAGACCCATGTCACACTCTGGCCCGACTCCATCAGGCCGGCGGAAATCAGCCCAGCTATTGACTGGAAGTCGTGGCCGAAACACCTGCAGTTCAATCGGGCTCCGTATGGGCATCAGCACCTGGACAAGGAAAACGCCCTCTACGTGTGGTACGACCGCTGTGCCAATGATCCCAGGAAGTCAGTGAAGGACTGGACCGCCGAGGTGGTGAAACTGCTCGACGAAAAGAAGCCGGACAAGGTCATCGTGGATCTACGCCGTAACGGCGGTGGTAACAGCAGCTTGCTCGAACCACTCATCCGCGAACTCAAAGACCGGGCGGTGAACACCAGGGCTCGCCTGAAAGTCCTCATCGGCCCCGCCACCTTCTCCTCCGCCATGATGAACGCCCAGCAGTTTGCCACCCGCACCCAGGCGGAACTCGTCGGTCAACCCACCGGCGGCAGCCCGAACCACTTCGGCGAAGTGAAACGCTTTCAACTGCCTCATTCCAAATGCACGGTGATGTACTCAACGAAGAAGTTCGTGATGACCAAAGACAACGCCACGACTGTGATACCGCATCGGATCATAACTCCCACCGCCAAGGGCTTCTTTGCCGATAGGGACGAGGCGCTGGAAGCGGCACTTCTTCCCCAGTAAGCCCATATTGACGAACCTCCTTAAAAGCTGAACAATACCATATCAATCCGAAGCGTCAGCGAGGCAAGTCTGCATCGGAATAAACCACCCTCGCTAACACTTCGGGTTGGTGTGTGCATGAAGTTTCTGCAAACCTTTCCCACCACGCAGCGTAGTAACATCAGGATGGAAGGCCCTGACTCGTGAAAAAGCCCCGTCCTACCCTGGAGGTCGCCGCCGACGACACTGACGAAGCCTTGCTGGCCCGTTTCTGTCAGGGCGAAGCTTCCGCTTACGGAGAATTGCTGCGAAGGTTTCAGCGGGAAATCTATTCCTACCTGCGTCGCTACCTCGGTCAGGATGCCCTGGCAGAAGATGTCTTCCAGAACACCTTCTTCCAGGTCTACCAGAAAGCCAGGCAGTTCGAAGCAGGAAGGAAAGTGAAACCCTGGCTCTACGCCATCGCCACCCATCAGGCCATCGACATGCTCCGCCGGATCAACCGTCGGGCTGCCGTCAGCCTGGAACAGATGGCTCCCGGCGACGACGAAGGGCAAACCTGGGCCGATACGCTGCACTCCTCCGAAATCGATCCGTTCGACGGGCTGGACCTCGCCGAACGGCGTACCAGGGTGCAGGAAGCGATTGAAAACCTACCCGAGCATCTTCGCCTGACTGTGATCCTGGCTTACTACCAGGGGCTGAAGTATCAGGACATTGCCGACATCATGAAGATACCCGTCGGCACGGTGAAGTCTCGCTTGCACGCAGCCATGGCCAAGCTGCACGATGCCTTGAGCCCGGCCCTGGCACAGACGGTATAACCGCAGGATACGACCATGAAACCCGATCTCCTTGGTTATATCATCCACGCTCTGCCACCTCAGGAAGAACGCGAGGTGGAGGAACTGCTCGAGAACCAGCCCGAACTACGCAAAGAACTCCAGCGGATTCGCCCCCTGCTCAAGGCTCTCGATACCCAGGAAGAGTTTGAGCCCAGCAAGGATTTGATCTTCCGTACGCTCCGGGCTGCTGCCACCGCACACAGTCAGGAAGAAGCAGCCAGGAAACCTGTCTCTCAACCTGTTCTGCCCGTCAAGCCTGCCACCAAAACCGGCGTGCATCAGTTACCCGGGCTGGAACCCTGGAAGCCTTCCGAACTGGAAACGGTACCCACCAATTGGCGACGAGCCGATGCCTGGGCACTGATCGCTGTCATCCTCCTCATCGTTATCGCCATTCCTCCCGTATTGCAGTATGTGCGTGACCGGGCCATGCAGACCGAATGCCGTGATAACATGCGGCAGCTCTACACCGCTTTCAATGGTTACATGCAGGCCAACAACGGCAAGATTCCCGTGCTGGCCACCACAGGCCCCGCTTCCCATGCAGGCGTCTACGCCTCCATCCTCCGCGATAGCGGCTTATGGGGCGAACGGCTTCGCCTGGGATGCCCACCCAATAGCCCCACCCAGCCTGAACCTCTGACCAAGGTCATGGCCCACAACGATAACGACATGGCCTACTGGCAGAAGTTCGCCGGCTCCTACGCTTACCACTTGGGGTACCTGCAGAACGTCAATGGCACTCCGCAACTGACCTCTCTCAAGGTGGGTGATGGTGACACCATTCCCATCCTGGCCGACCGCCCTGCCCGCTTCGGCGAAGGCCAGAACTGGGCCACCGCCAACAGCCCCAACCATGGCAGCCGCGGCCAGAATGTCCTCCACCTCGGAGGCCACGTCGCCTTCCTGCCCTTCCGCAGCGCCATCAATGGCGATGACCGCGACATCTACCGCAACCACCAGAACCTTCCCCACGCCGGCCTCGACAAGTTCGATTGCGTCCTCGGAGCCAGCGAAGCGACACCGACCTCCTCACCGCATATTCCGGTGGATTAGTTGCAATGACACTCCAGCTTGTGTTGCACAAGCAATCATGCTGCTTTGGCTATCGATACGCCTTGAGCAGCTTAATGACACGAAACACTCCCATGTCGTATGCAGGCAATTGGCTGCAGTTCATGACCATCTGCCGATCGACAGGATTGAGTGAATCGAGGAATCGCTGACATTCCGCAATGAAATCGATCACGAACACCTGGGTCAGTCTTCCGAAGTAAGCATCGGGATCATGCTGCTCCTGAAGATCGAAGCTGGGACGTTGCATCTGCTGATACTGTTGCGTCCAAATCACCAGATTGCTTAACACAATGGCAGGCAGTGTAGCACCGGGATCATGTACATCCATGCCGTCGAGCAGTTGCTTGACCGGGTGTTCCGCAGGCTCGTCAGCCAGGTGCTTTCGTACATGGAAGAGCAGCTTGTCGAGAAACGCATCACGTCGAGCCAACATGTCTGTCATAAAGTTTTTGCTGAATTCATCCATGTCGTTGCCTTCGTCGTCGAAATACAACCGGCAGTGTTCACAGCGGTTCCATCCAACCGCAGGCAGGCGGTGGTCGGCAAGTCTGCCGCATTGTGGACAGTACTTTTCAGACGTAAAGTCGACATCCTCAGGATCCATGATGACAGCCTCCGGAGTTCACTCATCGTACCAGAGCCTGCTGCCAGTTACCATCAAAAGTGCACGCCACCGAATCGTGCAAAATAAACTACAATACCCGGATGCACACCCTCATCCTCGGTACCCGCAACAAGAAAAAGAGCAGGGAAATCATTCCCCTCCTGGCGGACCTGCCCCTGAATATCGTCGATGTCAGCCAGTTTCCTGATGTCCCGGAGATCGCCGAGGAAGGACGCACGTTCCTGGCCAATGCCTCCGCCAAGGCCCAGGGCGTGGCTCGCGCCGCCAGGCAATGGACTCTCGCTGAAGACAGCGGCCTGGTAGTCCCCGCACTCGGCGGCGAACCCGGCGTTGACTCAGCACTCTACGCCGGCACCCATGGCGACGATGCTGCCAATAATGCCAGGCTGCTGCAGAAGATCGCCAGCATCCCCGAAGCAGATCGCGGAGCACACTACATCTGCGTCGCAGTGCTCTGTAACCCGCAGGGCGACATCGAAGCTGTCACCGAAGGCCGCTGCCATGGCCGTATCATCACCGATGCCCAGGGCAGTGGAGGCTTCGGCTACGACCCGCACTTTCTTATTCCCGAATACCACCGCACCTTCGGCGAACTCGCCCCAGTGGTGAAAGCTGCCCTCAGCCACCGCGCCAAGGCCATCACCAACCTCCGCCCGGCCCTGGTGCAGAAGATATTGCAGGCCGACTAATAGCTAAGCCCGTCAAATGCAGCCCTCGAAGAGGGCGACCGGGCAGTAGCTGGCTGCGCTAGCTGCCAGAACAGAGTCAACTCATGCACAGAGCCCCGTCAGGGGCGATTGGAGACAGACTCTCATGCCAATCGACCCTACCGGGGCTCCGCTTATGTACAACTATTTCAGGCAGCATACGCTGTCAGCTACTTCCCGGTCACCACTTTCGGGGTTGTGCTACGCCCCACCCACTGGCAGCGTACCTTCCACAAACAGGTGGGCGGAGCTCTTGTCCACAATCATCCAGCCCAGCGTTTCCGCATCGTCGCTGTCAGCGATGACAAACGAAGCCAGGTTCTCGTCGAACATGTCCCGCTGCGTCCGGGTATTGAAGAACCGCCGTTCGAGCAGGCAGACTTTGCTCACGCTGCCACCGGCTCGCAGTTCCAGCACTGCCACCTTGCGTCCGCCCGATTCCACCACATAGAGACCTGTCAGATGCTCCAGCTTCAATCGCTTGGGAATGCTGATGGAGACGCCTTGCCGTGAAAACCACTGCACCAGTTGCGCCTGGGGCAAGGGCTGCTCCAGCACCAGCGAAGCAATGGGTTGCTTGAATTCGAGTGCTGCGACCTTTTGCGAGAGCTGGGAAAGATCATACGGCTGCTGCACATACCAGTGCAGGCAGATGGCCAGAAAGAACGCCGCTGCAGCTGCCATGGACCAGTAGAGCGTCTGGGCCCGCTGCTGACTGCGGCGCCGCTGTCGCAACTGCCAGAGGATGTTCCCCGCCAGGTCAGGCGATGGCTCCACCTGGTGCATCGCCCGCCGCAGGAAGGCGTCCAGTTGCTGTTCCTGCTGACAGCTCGCACACTGGCCCACGTGATCCAGCACATCCTGTGGCGCATGGCACTCTGCGGTCGCCTGTTGCGGGCGATGAGTGAGCAGCCATTCGTTGACTTCCTGACAGGTCATTCCTCATGCTCCAGAGTGCGATCGCGGGAGAGAAGTCTGGTTTTGAGAAACCGCTTGGCCCGGGCCAGGCGAGACATCACCGTGCCCAGGGGAATCTTCAGTTGGTCCGCTATCTCCTGATAACTGAATTCCTCAAAGTAGTACAACACCAATACCGCTCGAAAGGTGTCGGGGATCTCCATCAAGGCCGCTTGCAGTTGCTCCACTTCCACGGGAAGCTCAGCCGCTTCGGCCATGGTGATGTCCTGCTCGACCCACTCGTCCCAGGAGTGAAACCGGGCCTGCCGCCGCCGTCGCTGCTGGAGCAGGAAGGCATTGTGCAGGATGCTGAAGAGCCACGATTTGACCCGCTCCGGCTCCCGCAATTGCGACTGCTTGGCCTGGGCGGAACAAAACGCCTCCTGCGTCAGGTCTTCCGCATCACTCCGGGAACCCGTCAATCGATAGGCATACCGGAACAACGCGGCATAGTGCAGCGGCACCAGTTCATCCCATGGGAGATGTGCCGCCATGCGTTGCCTCGATACCCCTATGAAACATTGATGAGGGATTTATTCCCCGATACTGGGTGATGATAGCGAAATTGCCTGCCATCACGGTCCGCAACACCGTAGCCACCCGCGAAGAAAATGAAAAAAAATCCTGAAACACGGGAATAACCTTGACGGGGTTGTATCAATGTAAGTGTCGCTGCAGTGGTGCAGCTTAACCCAAGAACAAATACAGGACGAAATCATGACACGATTCTTCGGTCTCTGCCTGGCTGCTGTCGTTGCCGTCAGCCTTGTAGGCTGCACCCAACCCAAAGCCACTCAATCCTCCAAGGCTGCTGGATCCAAGGTCGAAGGCACCAAGCCTACCGGCCCCAGCAATGCTACCGAAAAGCCTGCCGAGCTCCCTGCTAACAAGCCCGGTGACAAGCCAGCTGAGAAGCCTGCTGAGAAACCCGCCGAAAAGCCTGCTGACAAGCCCGGCGACAAGACTCCTCCCCCCGCTGTCCCCGAAAAGAAGAAATAACGCGGTATGCGTTTTACCCTGCGTGGTGTTCATGCAGGGTCTGTTTGTTTGTGTGTTCCCCTGAACGAAGGAAGTTTCCCATGAAGAAGATCGTTGCGATCGCTTTGGTTGTCGTGAGCCTGTGCGCTGTTGGTTGCAGTGGCGATGCCAAGACCCCCAGCAAGCCTGCTGCTGCTCCTACCGGTGCCGGCAAGTAATTGCTCCGGATTTCCATCAAAGCCGACTTCTTCACCGAAGTCGGCTTTTTTCGTTGGTACTCTGCTATCCTTGAAGTATCTTCTGGGCGTACAACCTTCTCCGGATCTCGATCATGTCCATCCTGTTCTGTCTTCTGCTGATCGCTCCTGCAAACCTGCCGCGGAGCCTGTCACCTGGGCGGGAAAACTGGGCTTCCCGGCAGGCAAACGTGTCATCCTGCTCCACGCTGACGATATTGGCATGTGCTACGAAGCCAATGCCTCAGCCCAGCGCTCCCTCAAAGCAGGCGACTATCAATCCGCCGCTGCCATGGTCCCCTGCCCCTGGTTCAACGAGATGGCGACCTGGTGCATCGAGAACCCGCAGTACGATGTCGGCCTGCATCTGGCCCTTACCAGCGAATGGAGGTTCTACCGCTGGGGCTCCGTCGCTCCTCGCAACAAGGTCCCAGGCCTCTACGACAAAATGGGCTACCTTTACAACGATGTCCGCAGCGTGGTGATGAACGCCAGGGACGAAGAAGTGGAAGCCGAAATCTTCGCCCAGTACGACCGGGCCATTCAGCTCGGCATGAAGCCCAGTCACATCGATACCCACATGGGTACCCTCTATGCCAAGCCCGCCTTCACCCGTGCCTACCTCAAGCTCGCTGTCGAAAAGAAGGTTCCCGCCATGGTTATCGAGATGACCCCCTACACCCTCGACAAGTTTCGCAAGCAAGGCTACCCGCTGAACGACGAATTCGTCCAGATGGTCAAGGACTACCCCATGCCCAAGCTCGACGATTTCCACGGCATCGAATTCGCCAAGACCTACGAGGAGAAGAAAAGCAAGTTCTACACCATGGTCAAAAGCATGAAGCCCGGCCTCCACGAAGTGATCTACCATCCCTCCATCGACACCCCAGGCCTCAAGAAGATCACCGGCTCCTGGCAGCAGCGCATCTGGGAAGACCGGATGTTCGCCGACCAGGAAGTGAAGGACTTCCTCAAGTCGGAAGATGTTATCATCACCAACTGGCGTGAACTCATGCAACGCTTCGAGAAAACAAAGTAGACGCAGCGCAAAGTAGACGCGGCGTCCCGCCGCGTATGCAATCCATCGTACTGGTGCAACTTCCCCCCAAAAAGCCTGCACAACTATGTGCCACCGTGCAACCAGCCGCGGAGCGGCGCAATGTGAATAGCCGTGGGCGCCAGCCCACGGTCAGCATACCGAACAAATACCAGCCGCAGAGCGGCGACATTTGACCCCAAACGCCAAGGAGTTGCAAGCGATTTACATCACTTGCAACTCCCTTATTTGCACCAATACACTGCGTTGCATACGCGGCAGGATGCTGCGTCTACTTTGCAGCCTTCGCCAGCGCCTCGGCCTTGTCCGTCTTTTCCCAGCTGAACTCGGCGTTCTCGCGGCCGAAGTGGCCATGAGCAGCGGTGGCCTTGTAAATCGGCCGACGCAGTTGCAGACTCTCAATAATGCCTTTCGGAGTGAGCTGGAAGTGATCGCGGATGATCTTGATCAGCTTATCCTCACTCAGCCCAGCTGCAATCGTGCCATTGGTGTTCACCCAGATCGACAGTGGATCGGGATAACCGATGGCATAACTGAGCTGCACTTCGCATTCCTTGGCCAACTTGGCTGCCACCACGTTCTTGGCGATGTAGCGGGCCACATAGGCAGCCGAGCGATCGACCTTGGTGGGATCCTTGCCGCTGAAGGCGCCGCCACCATGACGACCGCGGCCACCGTAGGTATCGACGATGATCTTGCGACCGGTCAGACCGCAGTCGCCGTGCGGACCACCTTCGAGGAAGATGCCGGTGGGATTGATGTGGTAGATGATTTTGTCATGCACCAGGTCAGGCCGCTCAGCTTTCAGCGTCGGCAGGATCAGCTTCTGGATCAGCTCTTCGCGGGCAGCAGCGGAGAACTTCTTGCTGCCGTCCATCGCCGATTCATCGTGCTGGGTGCTGAAGACGACGGTGTGAATCTTCACCGGCTTGCTCTGGGCATCGTACTCCACCGTCACCTGGCTCTTGGCATCAGGGCGGAGGAACTTGATCGCCCCGCTGCGACGCAGTTGAGCGTGGTTCTCGACCAGCCGATGCGACAGATAGATGGGCAGCGGCATCAGGCTTTTGGTTTCATCGCACGCGAAGCCGAACATCATGCCCTGGTCGCCTGCACCACCCGTATCGACTCCGACGGAAATATCGGGCGACTGGGAATGGAGCAGATTGTTGACCTTCACCGTCTCAGCCGCGAAGCCGATGCGGGGATCAACGTAGCCGATTTCTTTGATGGTATCACGGACGAGCTTGTCGACGTTCTCTTTGGTGAGCGGAGCCTTGGTGGTAATTTCACCCGCCACAGTGCAGTGATCGGTGGTGACGAGGGTTTCACAAGCCACGCGGCTCATGGGGTCGTGCTGGAGGCAGAAGTCGAGAACGGCATCACTGATCTGGTCAGCCACCTTATCGGGGTGGCCCATGCTGACGGACTCACTGGTGAAAAGATAATTCGACACCGACACTACCTCCGGAGGACAATCACAATGCGGAACATGGAGAGAGCAGAAACGCCTGCTGCATTCAGCTGAAAATTATAGGAATCATCCGGCATGATGTTAGGGGCGAGACGGGATTGTGGCATGGACCATCGATTTGCCTCATCACAGTTGAACGACATGCTGTCAGCGGAACTCGCCGCCGGCAACTACAGAGCAAGTACATATGCAAAGGCTCTCTGCGCTTCTTGTTGCCTCTGTGGTTGAACCACCAAGACACAAAGAGCACAGAAGCTAAAACTTGCTCACCATAGGCCCAAAACCCTCCGGCTTCAGCTTCCGCGCCACCGTCACATTCCACTCGGCAATCACCAGCCCCAACTGGGTCGCCTTTACCACCTGGCTCTTCTCCACCACCTCGAAAGCCGCCCGTATCTGCGGGGTGATATCCCCCACGATGATCGCATCACGCCCCACGAACTGCTCCGGATCATGCAGCGGATTGGGCCGCCAGAGGTCATACTGGCTGTGCCGCGAACCACCGACCGGCCCCAGACTGTACACCGTAGGCTGGCCCTTCAGATGAAACGCCAACGCTGCAGTATAGCTGTAGTTGGAACCCAGCAGCAACGCTGCCGGTTCTTTGCTGCGTAATCCATCCACCGCATCCGCCAGTGTGTCCCAACCCTTCAGCCGGCACGTCGGATCCCAGCGCCGCGGGCTGGTCTCCGGGAAGAACCGGGCATGCAGCGGATAGAGTACCGCCGTGTCGTGAATGAACAGAGAGAACACAAACCCTGCAATGCAGATGCCCACCGTCCAGCGTCGCCAGGCCCTGCTGCCCCACCGTTCCCAGAGCATCCATCCAGCCAGCACCAGCCCGGTGATGTACGCTGTGATCGGCCAGTTCGGCTCAATACGGGTCTTGAAGCTGAACACCAGGCAGACCAGCAGCATGGGTAGCGCCAGGCACGTCAGAAAGAGTTGCTGCTGTGGGACACCAACCCGAAGCGTTAGCGAGGAAGTACCGGGTGGTGATGGCAAGTCTTCTTGTTGTTTAGGACTTACAGAGGATCGCGCGGCCCAGCCTCGCTCACGCTTCGGGCTGGTGTACCAATGCCGTACCACCTGCACGAAGCCAATAACCATCAGGAGGAACCACAACCCCATCATCAGCGCAGCCTGTGTACCGAAGAACTCCACTGGCCCCAGCCAGCGCAAGCCCGTCGCCTGCTGCCCCGCTGCCTGCGTGCCCACATGCAGAAACGTGACCCAGTGATGATGAGCATTCCACCAGAGAATCGGCCCGCCACCTATCACACCACCTATCAATGCCATCAACCAGAAACCGGGGCGGAAGAGCTCGCGGCGATGGTCAGGACTCAGCAGCAGAAACAACCCCAGCGACGGCACAAACATCGCCATGTTATGCTTGGCAAGCACACCGACAGCAACAATCAAACCCATCGCACTCCACAATAGCAATTGTCTTCTACTAGCTCCTGGCTCCTTGCTACTAGCTTCTACTCTCGGAAACAGCACGACATGCGCCAACAAAACCGCCCACGTCCAGGCACACGTGTACGGCGCATCAATCGTCATCAGCAACCCGCCCACATGCAGAAACGGTAACGTGTGAGCAGCCAGCAAGGCCATGAAGGCAAGCCGGGCATCGCGAAAGATGCGATACATCAGCAGATAGATACCCAGCAGTGTGAACGCATTGCACAGAATCGCAGGCAACCTGACCGCTGGCATCACATCGCTGCCCCACAGCCAGCAACTGGCCCGGATCAGCCAGGCGACTAGCGGCCCTTTGCTGTAGTAGCACCAGTCCAGCTGCCGCGACCAGTCCCAGTAATGGGCCTCATCGGTGGACAGGCTGAAGTCAGTCGTGGAGCAAAGGAAGAGCAGCCGCAGTACTGCAACAGTGACAAGTAACACTACGGCTGCAAGGTGATAGCGAAGCGTAGGTATTGATTGTTGCGCAGCAGCATGCGAGCGGAGAAACGAACGTACCCGGGGTGAAGTACCAATCGACATGCATCGCATCCTTGCGTATTCGGCCACAAACACAGAGTTACCCCGCGATATCCCCCACCAGCTTCGCCAGCGCTTCATGCGTCAGCGTGAACGGTATGGCTTTGCGTTCGCTGTGCACCATCGAACCCTGGTAGCGATGCAGCTCCGCAGCACCGCCCCGGCTCAGGAGTAACTCGTAATAGATACGGGTGCTGTGTTCTGCCACCGGGCTTTCACTGCGAAGCAGCGCTTCGCCTCGTTCATCGTCAATCTCGATGGCTGAAAGCTTTTCCATCAGCCCGGTGATCCGCTGCGAGAGTTGAACTGCCTGCTCACGCAGGGGCAGCTTCTTCGCCTGCTCCGGGGTCACCCGCAGCATGGAAACCTCGACCGACATGCGATCGAGCTGATGGGCATCCATCTCCAGCGTGGCGGCGATGGCTGTATCACGTACCAGCAGCCGCTGTGGGAAGCTGCCGGTGGCCTGGAGTTCCTGCAGTGTCTTGAGCAGTGTGTTAGTGCGGGATGTCATGATCATGCGCCCCCTTGGTACTGTGCTCGGTCCCATCGAAGGAGAGAATGGTCTCCTTGTCATCTATGATAGTTTGCAAGTGCACCGGCCTCGACCAGATGGCTTGCAGGTTCGCTAAGGTATCATTCGCATGGCTGAGCTTCAGGTCAACCCCTTCATGCCGATGATGCAGCAGTAACTCCCCGCGGTTCTTATAGTTAGCATCGACTACCGTTATCCACGGCTTGCCGAAATTTGTCAAGTTCGCCAGCAGTCGCTGCTTCACCTTCTGAAATTCCCTCGATTCCACGACATATTGTTTGCCCTCCTCTTCATACTTGAAAGAAAAGTAGCCCTGCTCCTCCGCGAACTCCGGCGTGAGGAACGTATCAATAAAGGTGATGTCGCTGTAATGCCTGCGGACTTCAAAGATCTTCTGCTTGCCCAGGCCCAGTTTCTTGTCCCACGACTTCCGCTTGTCAGCATCGTCGCACTCCTCCCAGTCCTTGCCGAATTGCCCCATGTTCCAGCGCCGTTCGATATCGCGGAAGAGTTCGATGCCCAGCTTGTACGGGTTGATGCGTCCCCGGTACGGAGCCATCGTGCCACAGTGATGGTCGCAGTAGTCGATCATCTCCGAAGGATGCAGCGCCTTCTGGGTCATGATCGTGCTGTGCCAGTAGCTGTTGTGGTTAATGAAACCATGGGCGGCGTAGCGGTGGGTATCGGTGACGGAGACATCGTAGACATCGGCCCGGCCTGCTTTCAGACTGACAACCTCATCCTCCCACTGCTCTGTTTTGAAATGTTGATGACTGTCAAGATACTGCTGCAATGCCTGCTGTTTGCGAACGAGGCCAAAGCCAATCTCCCTCGCATACACTCTGGCTGATTCACCAGTGACATGCACATGCCAGCAGCCATCCTTCTGTTTACGACGACGACTGAGAATGCCGAAGTTGAGGAACAGTTGCTGAACCACTTCGCTCATCCGTTCGCTCATGGTCGAAAGAATGACGCCCTGCTTACCGGCATAGCCATCGCAATCGAAGTAGGCACGCAGGAAGCTGGAAACAATTGCCTGTGGCGAACGCAGTATGCACTCCGGCACGGTCTTGCTGCTGGCACTGAACCCGGTGGTGAGGCCCAGGTGGGTCAAGAAGTCCTGCACATCACGCGAGGAGAAACTCACGCGCCAACGGCCATCATCCCAGTGTTTGCTGGCTGACAGGCCGAAGAGTTGCTCGACGTGGTGGGCGAAGGCATCGGCCTGCTCTTCATCACCGGTGGTCAGTCCGATGTTGCGTTTGACAGTGCTGATATGGCCATCGCCAATCAAGTAGCCGAGGAAACTGGCAAACGCTGCATTCACTTGCGTCGGTATGCTCACCTGATGACGAGTGGCAATCCGGCCCGGCATCGTGGCAAGTGCTGTTTCATACTCGGCGACCAGTGGTTCCAGCGCTGCCGCGTGTTTGCCTCGCACCCCCTCCCGGTATCGGATGACGGTTTCAATGTCACATCCCACTTCGCTGGCTATATCAGCCAGCGTGATTCGCTCTTCAGGCTGCCAGTCAATCTTGAACAACGACTTTGGCCACAGGTTCTGACCACCTGTGATCTTCACCTTCTGCCTTACGCTCAACTGATCCAGCCGCTTCCATGTACCATCAGGCAACATCACACGATGATTACTCGATCCTTCCAGCACTAGCCCTCGCCGGGTTCGCAACTTCACCGTGCGACGGTTCTTGAATGTTGCCCAATCGTAGATGGCTTGTAACTGTTCTCCATCCGAGACCTTGAGCCTCTGCCGTGATTCGACGATCTCGTGCATAGGGAGAAAGCCAGCATTGGTGGGTACGAGCGTCCCGCCGACCACGCAGGCCCAGCCTTCGTTCATAATCTTCGTCATTCCCTGCGGAGCGAAGTAATATGCCTCATCCCGCACGATGCTGAGGATGTCCCGCTGCCAGGGTTTCAGGGGAGCGTGTTCAATCAGAAAAAGCAGTACATCCTTCTCAGGCCGCTCCGGGTAACGCCGCTCTGCCTGCTCGCTCCTCTTCTTGAGTTCCTCTGCTTCAGCTTTCAGCTTGGCGGCGGGGTTCACAAACTCGTCCATGTACTCCTTGCTTTGAAACCGTGTCGGATGCGGAGTATCGTCATGCTCCTCCGGCGTGAAATCGAACCGGGAACTGCTCGGCCGACGCTTGAACGCTGTCGAATGCACGTCAATGAGATCATCGATCGACATGCATCGATCCAGGAAGTTCTCCACCGCATCCTGGCCATACTTCTCGGCATGCTGGCGGATGCGGGCACCGTGGTTGGCCATCTCGTCCATCATCTTCCGGCTGGTATGGGCGAAGTAGGCGTTGTTCTTGAAGAAATCGCAGTGGCCATACACATGAGCCATGACCAGCTTCTGATCGACCGTGTGATTGCACCGCATCAGGTAGGCGTAACACGGATCGTTGTTGATCACCATCTCGTAGATCTTGGACAGGCCATACTCGTAGCTCTTCTTGAGCTCTTCGTACTGCATGCCGAACGACCAGTGTGGGTAGCGGGTGGGAAAGCCACCGTAGGCTGCTACCTCGTTGAGATCATCCGCATCCAGGACTTCGAAAATCGTCTCATAGAAGTCGAGACCATACGCCCTGGCATAGCCTTCGATCTCGATCTGCAGTTGCCGCAGTTCGGGAGTGAGCCGGGTATCGTAGGTGGTGCCAAGAAGACTCATGAGATAGTCCTATGTGCTGAGTCCCTAGTACTGAGTGCGAATGCGAGCCAGCAGAGGCTGGAGTTCACTCTCCAGCGTGCACGAAGGTAATCGCCCGCTGCCAGCATTCTACCCGCAACCAGCGTGCTACCAGAATACCGGCGAAGGACTGCGGGATGCAACGGCAATGTTATTCGATGTACTCGATCGGGAAGTCCTGGTCGCTGAACTTCATCCGTTCGTGAAGAATACGGATGACATGAAGTTCGCTGGCACTTGGCAGACGAAAGGCAAGGATATGCATGGGCTTGACAATGCGATCTGCCTTATTCTTGACACTTCGTTTGCTATTCTTCATGCGATAAAGTATAGGCTGTCCTTCAGGTGAAATTTGGCTTGAACGAACATATCGTAATGAGATGCCATCAAGCTCGTTTCTTGTACTTCTGGATAGGTACACCCGCCTTCATAGCAAGCTCATCGAGAAATGCGGTCAGTTCTTCGCGTGAGGAGCGGGTCACCCCCAACCCCGCATCCAACTCATCAATGCCGAGCTGAATCTCTTTCTTCAACGCCTCACGCTGCAGTGCGACCCGCTTCTGCCTCTCCAGCAACTCCAGCCCCGCCTTGACTACATCTGACTCACTGCGGTAATGCCCCGCCTTGATCTCGCTGGCAATAAAACGCTGCTGCTTGGCAGATACAACAATCGGTTTCACTGGCATGCTCACCTCGCTTAACTTGCATTCGTCTTACCTGACGAATCTCACCCTTTCCACTACTCCCAGCCCACCAGTCGCTTCGCCTTGTGCCACAGCCACGTAACCTTTCCCTCCAGCGTCGTGGCTGTCACCGCGACAGGCACCAGCACAGGCTGAAGGACCCTGCCTTGAGAATCCAGCGTTACCCAAAGGCAGTGGGTACCGTCTACCCAGAAGGCTCTCGCCGTATGATCGATCATCGGATCCTGCAACAGCTCTGCCTCAATGACAACACTAAAGCCTGGCAAGCCTGTGTGATCCTCGCTAAACATCGGGAATTTCCGCAGGATGCTCGGCCTCAGATTTAATTGCACATCCTCTACTGTAAAGTTGATGTCACCCAGAGTCTTTCTCCTGGGTATCAGATCCACTCTGATGGAATACTCCTGATCCTCCCCGAAGGGCTGGCCCAAGATCGCTGTCATTTCCTGCAACGTCATTCCAGGTTTGATCAGCTGGATAGATTGAGCAAGTGGCAGTCGGCCTCGCAACAACAGCATCACCACAACCAGCATGAAGCCGTTCACCAGCAGGATGCTCCATCGCTTCATTGCAGTTAATCCCCCAACCGCAGCCCCTCGTGCACCATCCACGACACTTGCACCCAGAAAACGCCCAGCAGCCAGCCCGCCAGCACATCACTCGGATGATGCACCCCCAGGTACACCCGCGTGTAGCCTATCACCAGGGCCAGCAGCAGGGCCAGCGCGAAATAGAACACCCGCACCGAACGATGCAACGTCCGCTGGGCATACACACTCGCCAGCGTCAGAAACACCACCATCGACATCATTGAATGACCGCTCGGCAAACTCAGCGACTTTTCAAACGTCAGGTGAGGCACCACTGACGGACGTTCCCGCTGATACACCAGCTTCAACCCTTCCATCGTCAGCCATGCCAGCAGGATACTGAGCATGATAAACCACGCCGTCCGCCATTCCCGGCGAAGCAGATGATACACACCCAGGCAGATTGTCAGCGACGTCAGCACCACTCCACTGCCTATGCCTGTAATGTCACGAATGACGCTCTGCTGCTTAATGGAACCCAGCGGCTGATAGTCAGGAGCGGCATCGCGATTCAGACGTAGCAGGTAGGTATCCACGTCAAATGTAGCTCCCACATGGATGCCATACGAAAGAATCAGGATGAGCAGAACTGTCGCCAACAGAATGAGTCGAGACTGATGCACGAATAACTCCCCTGCAGACCTGCTGTTGCTGAATCACAGCCACCTACACAGTATCCCTTTCGGCTGCCTCAGCAAGCTGGACCTGGTATGCCGCCCATTGCTGTATCAGTTTCACAAATGCAGCCTTCCTGCTCGTCAACTCTTTGACACTGGCGAACCGAATGATGGCCCGGTCCGTTGCCAGCCAGGTCAGCAACTTGCCTGGATCATCGATGGTCCGATGCAGGAGCGTGTTGTCCCGAACCTTGGCTCCGTGATGCAGTACCACCTGCACTGCCTGCTGGGGACGAACACCCACCGTGGCAAACCAGCCATGGCAATAAAAGCTGACCGAATTCCATTTGATCCCCTCGGTGATCGCTGAATCCGCGCCAAGAATAGCGACACGTAATGCCTTCACTACCGGCTTCAGCGGATGTTCCAGCGCATCCAGATATGCTTTCACTGCAGCCCGGTTATTGTACTCGACAACTGGCGTAGCCCGCATCCCAGACGTTGTGAGTTTTCGTTTCTTCGCCATGGCCCCCTCGTACTTACTCTAGACTCACCGTCTCGCCACCGTAGTAGACGCGGCGTCCCGCCACCTGTGCAACCCCAATCTGCTCCTACAGCCAAACCTCGCGTTGCACCACCACAATCCTTTGCAGATGCGGCGAGACGCCGCATCTGCTCTGTCTCACAGCGTCTCACCAGGGCCTTGTACACTTGCCACCCTGATTACAATGTAAACACAATAACACCTGAGTAATGTTCATAAAAACCAGTCCGTACTTTCAACAAGGAGAAGCCATGCCCGCCAACATGCGTCCGCTCGAGCCTGTCAGTCCTCCCACTCATCCGTGGATCATTGACAACCTCATCCCCACCTGCCAGATCGTCTTCCTCGACGGCGTGTCAGGCGTCGGTAAATCCATGTTCTGTGCGCATCTCGCCAGCTCATTCTCGGGTGTCGAAGGTCGCGAATCCAGCCACCGCATCCTCTACATCTCATCGAAACGCCAGCTCGCTGAGCGTGACGACCATCTCCGCAAGCAGCAAGCCAACCTCGGCATGCTCGTCGAAGCACCGTTCG
Source organism: Gemmatales bacterium (assembly GCA_046350055.1). Lineage (GTDB taxonomy): Bacteria > Planctomycetota > Planctomycetia > Gemmatales > HRBIN36 > JAEUIE01. Next base: position 5,530,627 of record JAXMBC010000001.1, read on the forward strand.
ACATCGAAAAGCCTGCTTTCGGCATGCCCGAACCGTTGATTCCCTTCAAACTGCTTGACCACATCAGGGCACAAGTCGAAGAGCAACCCACCTTCTTTGTCATCCTGGATGACCTGGAAGAACTGCTTGCCCCGGCAGGCCCCATCGATCAGGCCATGATGGAAAACTTCTGGAACGAGTTGCAGGATATGGCAAATCTCTATCTCACCACATTCGTCATCCCCCGCCGCCATGGCCTGCACGAATCCCGCAACTACGGCACCTACACCCGCACCGGCAACGATGCCACCCGCTTCATCCTCACCATGCAGTATCACCCCTGGGACCCCAGACAGCGTGTCGTCACCGTGGCCCGGAACCTCCGTGGCCCGGCCGGCATCCAGTGGCACTACCAGTTCGATACCGAAGGCAAACTGGTCGCCACCCGTGTCGAACCCCATCAGGAGGTTAATCCCTCGAATAAGCTCCGCACCTGGACACCCGACCTGCAGCAGGCCCGCGACGACAACTCTTTCGCTGTCATGATCGCCGAACACATGAATGGCCAGCCAGCCACCAAGGCTGATCTGCTCGAACACGCCAAATCAAAGGGCTACTCTGCGAACCAGTTCAAAAACGCCATGTCACGCCTCAAACTGCCCCGCTTGCAACGCGGCACCACTCAGCTCTACAGCCCGACTTTTGAGATGCTCCGCATGACCCACGGACTGCCCCTTCGCGACATCGCCAACCGCCCACGCTCGGCAGAACCCGCTCTTCCACAGGAACCCGCGCGCACCACACCCCCTCCAGCGGTTTCGCCCCTGAGCAGTACGAAACAACAGAGTTCCGCGGCATGAATGAGTGGAGAATGCAGAATGGAGAATGATTGAAGTCGATTCAGGATTAGGATGGTGATACTTGCATAGACCTCGTTCCAGGCCGCCGCCAGCCGGCCACCGGGCTCTCACGCACCCTGCAAGGGTTACCAGCTCATCCTTATCAACCTCGTGAATTCTCAATTCTCCATTCTGCATTCTCAATTCACTCCTATCTCCTAACTCCTAGCTTCTATCTCCTATCTCCCGACATTTCCACGAAACTCTCTTGACGAAACAGCCGATACGCCTTACTGTTCATGTAGGTCAGTGATGTTTGTACTTCCTGATCCTGATTTCAGTTGCTGTCGTCTGCCCCCTTTGATTCTTTCACCCGGTCCCTGCCTCTGTTGATGTGGCATGACAGTGCCTGGTGGTGCAAGGCGTTTGCGGACGATAGTTACAACCACGTTTCACTTGTCCAAGTGTGATTTCACGTGGTGGTTCTGATGGATGTTCGTGTGCCTGTAACCGTTTCCTAACTCAGCTTTCCTGCTCCACCCTGCTGGTGGCCGACGGCTGTTTGTTTGAAAGAGACCGATGATCTAATGCTGTAAGCCTGCACAGGCTTCTCCTTCATGGTGGTGTATTCCATCGCCTGTCTGTGGTGATTCTTTTTCGCCAGGTCTCTTTCGATTCCTGGCTCGGTGGAAGCAAGCCTTCCCTGCACTGGAACTGTGTCTTTGTTTCGTTCTGGAATGGTGTCTTGAGTACTGATTCGTTCCGCGTCATTCGTGATCCCGTGGTGTACCTCGTCGGCAGGCAGACTGTCGCGTCGTCCGAACTCGACCGCTTCCTCGCTGATCATGACGTCTCCACCTGGACCACCGATAGTGAAATCGCCGGCGAAAAACTCAGCGAAGTGGCAGGCCGCGTCTGCTACATGAGCTTCGCCAAGCCGCGGCCTGGTGGCAATGCGGCCTACCTGAAACACATTCTCGAAGTCGGCCATGGATCCGTCCTGGAACATGGTGTCTGGAACTTCATCTTCACCGGCATCAACCGGGCCGTGACTCACGAACTGATTCGCCACCGGGCCGGCTGGGGTTACTCCCAGCTCAGCCAGCGTTATGTCGATGAATCCGTGGCAGAGTATGTCGAGCCTGACTGCATTGCCGACGACCCGGAGCTGCACGCTCTATGGGTCAGGACTGTCAAGAACACACATGCCGCCTATGTCGAACTGGCGGAAAAGCTCACGGCCAAGTTTGCCGATGAGCCCGACAAGACCCTTCGACGGAAACTCGCTCGGCAGGCAGCTCGCTCTGTGTTGCCGAACGCTACTGAAACCAAGATCTTCGCGACGGCTAACACCCGTGCCCTGCGCCATTTCATTGAGATGCGGGGCAATCGTCATGCTGATGTCGAGATACGCAAACTCGCTTTAGCAGTACTGGCGGTGTGTCAGCGCGAAGCTCCGCATTTGTTTGGGGATTATGAACTCGTTACATTACCGGACGGAACACATGAGGCCAGCACACCTTACCGAAAGGTCTGACGGTTACCCACCACGCCAGGGTGGCGGTGGGGGCGGCGGACACTACGGTCGTCGCGGCCAGGGTCACGGCTCTGGACATGCTCAAGGTCATGGCCAGGGACGCGGGCGTGGCTACGGCCACGGACAAGGCCAGGGCGGCAACTATGGCAACCAGGGCCAGGGACATGGTCAAGGGGGCTACGGAAACCAGGGGCAGGGTCAGGGCGGCTACGGCAACCAGGGTGGCTATGGTCATCAAGGCGGCGGTGGCGGCCAGCGCCGTCAGGGCGGCCGCTACCAGAACCACGGCGGACAGGGACGCTACCAGGGAAACCAGCAGCGTCGCTATCATCAGGGACAGGGGAACATCCCCCGGTCTGCTGCTGATCTCGCTGCTCCACCACTTCCCGGCGCCGACATGCCCGGTGAGCAGGAACTTCTCGCTCCCGCCACGCCACCACTCACCCAACTCACCACCTTCACCGGCGTCCTGGAACTGCACCCCAAGGGCTATGGCTTCCTTCGCCAGTTGAAGCGATACATGATGGCACAGGTAGGCGACCCCTACGTGGGCAATCACCTCGTCGAACGCTTCCACCTGCCGCCCGGCGTGCTCATTGAAGGCACCCTCGAACCAGGACCACCAGGGTCCATGGGACCACGCCTTCGCAGCATCGAGAAGATCGAAGGCCAGCCAGCTGCACCCATTCAGCATCGCGATTTCGAAACGCTCACTCCCATTGATCCCGAACAGTGGATTCGTCTGGAAACCAATGTCGAGCCGATCAGCACCCGCGTGCTCGATATGCTCGCCCCCATTGGCAAGGGACAGCGCGGCCTCATCGTCGCACCGCCCCGCTCCGGCAAGACCATCCTGCTTCAGCAGATTGCTACTGCCGTCGCCACCAATTACCCTGAAATGCACATCATGGTCATTCTGGTCGATGAACGACCCGAAGAAGTGACCGACATGAGCCGCACGGTGCGTGGCGAGGTCTGTGCCAGCAGTTCAGACCGGGAAACCATCCAGCATATCCGCATGGCCGAAACCGCGCTCAACCGGGCTAAGTTCCTGGCTACGCAGGGCAAGGACGTGTTCGTGCTGCTCGACAGCCTCACCCGTCTGGCTCGCGCCTACAACAAGGAAAGCAATTCCGGCCGCACCATGACAGGCGGCGTCGATATCAAGGCCCTCGAAATTCCCAAGCGTCTCTTCGGCTCGGCCCGTGCCTTCGAAGAAGGTGGCTCGCTCACCATCATGGGCACCGCCCTCATCGAAACCGGCTCCAAGCAGGACGACGTGATCTTCCAGGAGTTCAAAGGCACCGGCAACATGGAAGTGGTGCTCGACCGCAAGCTCGCCGAACGCCGCATCTACCCTGCCTTCGACATTGGTGCTTCCGGCACCCGCAAGGAAGAACGCATCCTGCCTGCCGAGATGTACAAGCAGGTCACCATGGTCCGCCGCTCCCTGGCTGGCATGAAAAGCGTCGATGGCATGATGATGCTGATCGACAAGCTGCAGAAGAGCAAAACCAACGCCGAGTTCCTCGACAAGATGGGCAAGTCCATGCGGTAAGGGCTTATGGACCCCGAGAGGGTTTCATTAACGCCTTCCGATAATCCCAATTCCCCGTCGTCCTCGCCTGTTCTCACAACACAGCGGCATCTCTAGCGCCGTCTGTGGTAATTCCAGCACCGGATGCTGCTTCGCCCAGGTATCCTCATACCCCGGCGAAGTGAGCCGGGAGCGCTGCAGTACTCGCAGGCTGGCCCAGTAGGGCTCATCCAGTTCCGGGCAGAACTCGGTGAGCAGTTTCTTCATCTGCTTCACTTTCATGGTCAGGTAAACATCGTCCCGGGCACGGGCCTCCATCTCCACGATGTTCACGAGCATGCAGCGAAACACTTCAGCCTTGTCTTCCTCGACGCCCGACGTGGCATACTCGGTAATGAAGCCCGGTTTCGACTGCCGCACAATACCCTGCATGTTACCGCGAGCGGAGATGCCACCATTGCCATACTTGAAGCCAGGCGGGTTCAGCTTCTTCCAGACATCATCCCCATACACCATGCCGTCATCCCTGAAATCGACATAGTGGAAGAACTCGTGATGCACCACACCACGGAAATAGTGTTCGTAGACAGGATCGGTATGGTTGAACGCTACCGAATAATACATGCCTTCGTGATGGTAATCGGGAATCGCTTCCCGCTCGATGCGTTCCACAGGAAGACGAAACTGCCTGCCAAAGACGATGTACTTGAGCTTCGTGCGGTGCACGAGCATGGTGGGAAGCAGCCGCCATTCCTCGATGAAGACAGGCAGGAAATGCTCAAGGTCTGCAAGCTTCGCCTGCAAACCCTGTATGCGATAGGACCCTGGCCGCTGGCGGGGAAAGAGCCAGGAATCAAGATACACCACCAGACGATAGTCCCGTTCGATCTCTGCCAGTTCCGCCTGCAGCCGGAGACTGAGCCGAGTACGGATACTCAGCGGCTTCGCAGCTGCACAGCATTCAGGAAGCAGACTACACAGCAGGGTGATGGACGCGACGAAGCGCAGCAGCCAAGGCATGCCAGTCACCCTTGTCGGTTAGTAATACTCCACACCGACATCAAACGCGATTCGGCCATCGCCCAGCTTTCGGATATTCGTGATGTGCACGGGAATACCACCACCCTTTTGCGAACGGCTGCTCGGCGTGGTGTAAGGCGTGAAAGCATTGTTTGACAGGCTCGGGTAGGGCACGACCGTCAGATACCGACCCGGGCCTTCCGGCCCTGAAATGCCATGCGACTCCTCGAGCAACGGCCTGCCATCCACAACTCGCCAAATCAGCAGGCCATCGTTCGGCAGATCCTTGTCGAAGCTGCGGGCCTGACGGTTCTCGAGCAGGAAGTACTCGCTGCCATCCTTGCGGACCAGCACCTTCAGGCATTCCCTGTCGCCATTCGTTACAGGGCTGAGGATGATGTGCTGTTTGACTGAAGGGTCGATCACGGTCGGCTTGAGCCAGCCCATCTTCTCCTTGCACCAGGCCGACATATGACGTGGCCGGCCTTCGTTGCCATGTCCATTTGCCATCGTACACCAGATGCCCAGGCCTTCGGAACCCGGAGCCTCGGGACGGGCATACAGATCAGGCAGCCCCAGCATGTGACCAAATTCATGCGTGATCACACTATGGCTGCTGAACGTATTACCACCTTCGGGGCAGATAAAGTACGCCCAGCGCTTGCCCTTGTAAAAATGGCTGGAGCGGTGTGGCCAATACAAGGCACCGCGATTGGTCTGCACCCGTCCGCCGGCATAGATGAAGAAGATGCCATCGAAGCCATCCAGGGCATTCTCACCATCACGTGCCAGCAGCTTATCCAGTGCTTCAGTCAGCAAGGCATTGCGGACGGTGTCATTGGAGTAGTCAGCACGCTTGCGACTCACCTGCACCCACTGGAATGCCTGACCATCGACCCGGAACTTGCCATACGACTGCTCGCGATAGAAGTCGTTCATGCTGCCATACACTGGCTGGCCTGAGGGGCTGGTGCCCACATAAGTGCCCGTGCTGAAGAGCATCTTCTCCCAGTCGGTGAGGCCAAAGCGCGGGTTGTGCTTCACATCGCTATATTCAATCGGCACGATGGCCAGCCGATACACACTCTTCTGGAATGTCGTAGCGGAGCGTTCATCCCAGCGAGTATTCTGACGGCCACCTCGGCCACCAGCACTTTCATTCCCTGCCATCTTGACCGCAAGGGGAATCTCCTTCCCCGATCGCAGCACCACCAGTTGCACCAGGTCGCCTACCTTGCGGCTGGCAATCAGGTTGGTCAGCAGCTCCGAGCCGGTAACGGTTTCGTCGTCCATCTTGATGATGATGTCACCTGCTTTGACTCCCGCTGACTCTGCTGGCGAGGAAGGCTGCATGCTTTCCACCTTCACACCATCCACCGTTTCTGTGGTGCGGATACCCAGAGTCGGTGGCGCCCCGGTGGCAGAAAGGGGCCGGCTGGTTGCTTCTGCCTTCACCAGCACGTCCTGACGCTTGCCATCCCGTTCGATGGTAAACTTCACGGACTCGCCTGCAGTTCTGCTGCGCAGGTAATCGCCCAGCAATCTGCCATCCACGACCGTCTGCCCGCCGACAATCACCAGGGCATCGCCTTCTTTCAGGCCTGCCTTGGCCGCAGGGCTGTTGATGCTTACGCCACTGATCTTCCAGTAGGTGAAGCTACCTTGCGGCGGTTCCACGGCAATACCTACAAAGCCGGGCTGGGGTTGTACTTCATTGACGTTCCAGGTCTTGGGAGCCTCTACAGTGACCACCTGCCGCAGTTCCACATACCCGGGCAACACCGCCTGGCGGTCCTGTTGCCGAGGGTCTTTCGGGTGAGAGGCTTGTGCATGAAGGAGTGCAGGAACGAACAGAGCAAGGAAGGTGTAACGCATAGCAGTACAGGGGTTGGGGATACTCAGATTCAGCTTAACCGATGATGGCCATGATGCCAGTAAAATGAAGCTGCGGCTGCAGATATGAGAAGCTGTTCACTCCCCCCGAGCCATCGCCTTGCCCTCTACCAGTGTCTGCGAATAACCTCGTTGCAGCACTTTGTCCTGCTGATTCAGAATCTCCTGTTGCCAGGTAATCAGGGCCCGCTTGCCTCTGCTTCGGACTTCCTTCTCCATCAATGTCGTACGAACATGCAGTGTATCGCCGATGAATACTGGTTCGAGGAACTGCCATTCACGAATGCCTACAAAGGCAAGCGTCCGCATGGGGGGACTGAAGATGGTCAGGCCGCTGGAGATGGACATGATCAGGACACCGTGGGCGATGGGTTTGCGAAACGGCCCACGGGCAGCGAATTCGTGATCCATATGGATGGGGTTGAAGTCACCACTGAGACCCGCATAGTTGGCCAGGTCAGCCTCGGTAATAGTGCGGCCTGGTGATATCCAGCTCTGTCCGACGTCCACATCATCCATGTACAGATGGAAACTGCTGTACGACATGCGTCTGTTCCTGCTTATGTGCCAACCAGATTTGCAACTGATCCATCGTCTTCCGGTACGCCTTCCATTCTAATCCATCCACGGTGAGTTGGCATGCTGCCGTGACGCCATCTACCAGCGGTTCCTTAACCAGCGTTGCCTCCCAAAGCTGGGCTTCACGGTCAGCATCGAAGAGCCTGGCGAGATCATACTGCTGGCGAAGCCAGGTAGTTCCCGCAGCCAGTGCGTAGGCTCCCCAGTTGCTGATGCCTGCGACAATCAGGTGGTGAGTAGGAATCCGGCAGGCTATCTTGCTGCCCCCTTCGATATTCGCCCGGATGACATCCCAGGGCAGCTTGCCCATGCCAATCTCATTGCCCCCATCACCAATCCCAATGGACCACACTCCGGCGGGCAGCGTTTCAAACAGGCGATGCGCCGGCGAAGTGAATGCCGCCAGATCGTAGCCCCGCATGTTGTGAGGCCGGTTCCAACTGATGGCATCCACTTCCTGCGTAAAAGCACCCAGGGGCGCAGGCTGGTCGACATACTGCTGCATAAGTGATTGCAGGGTATGGCTAGGCCCCACTCGTTCAATCGATACGAGATGAGTGAGGTGCGAATGCTGTTGCCAGAACTGCTGACACCATGGTTCGAAGTTGGGGATATCTGCTGAAGGCAGGTCTTTCAGATGAATATGATCTTCCAGGCCATTGAGCCGCAGTGCTACTTCGTGTACCGCATTGCAACCCGCTTCGGCCAGGATAGTAACCCCTGCCCCGAGACGGTGGAGCACCTCGGCCAGAAAGATGGCACCAAGCGGGCCATCCGTTTCGTAGCTCTCGGCTCGGGCCACGTAGAAGCCGGTGACAATGGCGACTTCAAGCCGCTTCGTACCAGCGAGCGAGCGGCAGGCAGCTTCCAGATCAGGAGCTGACAGACTCACCAGGCTCCGCCCCGCAATGCGATCCAGCCCGCGACCGCCCGGGTCAGCGGTGATGAGATGCCGGAGTTGCGAGAAGAACTGCCAGTCGGTCATGTCGTTATCCTGGTTTCAACCTCGATACCAAGTGGAACAAACGGCTTCCACGCCAGTGGCAGCTCAGCTGTCAGTGTAATGGGATCGTAACTGATTGGATGCTGGAAGGTCAAGGAGCGAGCGTGCAGGGCGATACCACTGGCGATAGTCTGCTTGGAGCCATATCGCTCATCCCCGACGATGGGATACCCTCGGCTGGCCAGTTGCACCCGAATCTGATGCGTCCGCCCGGTCTTGGGATGCACTTCCACCCACGTATGAGTCTCGTTCTTTCCTCGACAGGTATACTCCAGTCGGGCGAGCTTAGCCCCTGGCGTACCAAACTTGACGGCTTGGACGGTACCGCTGAGTGTGTCCTTCCAGAGCCAGTTCTCCCATGTCGCTGCTTCGGGTTGCACATTACCACTAACAATAGCCCAGTATTCCTTGTTGACTTGCCCTTCACGGAACTGCTCCGCCAGTCGGCCAGCCGCTTTGCTGTTGCGGGCATAAAGAAGTACCCCGGAAACAGGCCGGTCCAGCCGGTGGACGACGCCGAGGAAGACATTGCCAGGCTTATTGAACTTCTCCTTGATGTAGGCTTTCACCTGCCGGTCGAGAGTTTCTTCGCCCCCTTCGTAGCCGGTCGTCAGGTACCCCGCAGGCTTATAGATCGCCAGACAGTGGTTGTCTTCGTAGAGGATGTGGAGCGGAGGAAGTTCAGGTTGCATAAATGTAGTGTAGGCATCTCACTCCGCGAGATGGCCGATTGCAAGTCAAAAAAACGGTAACAAAGCTTGTTACAGCAGGAGCCTGCCACTATCGAATGGTCCCTGCGAAGATGTTGTGTCATGGCAAGTGGCCATCTCAAGGAGCGTGATGCTTACACTTTGCGTCGTAACAAATTGAAAACAACCCCTGCAATCATCACCACCCAGCAGGCCCAGGGAAGCACATCACCATAGCGGGTATAGATGCTCGTTTCATCGCTCAAAGGCACGCTGCCGATCAGGATACCTTCACGGTCCTTGGCCTGTCGCCATTCCGAACCCTTGAGATCAACTGCTGGAATGGCTCCTTTGTCATCGGGCCGGGGTGGCACCGTGGCAGGCAAGGCTATCACGCGGCCCAGGGGATCGATGATGCATGAGATCCCCATATTGACTGATCGCACCATCGAACGGCGATTTTCGATGCAGCGGAAACGGGCGTTGACCAGGTGTTGTTCGTGCTCTTCGGAACCTTTGAACCATCCATCATTGCTCATGTTAACGAAGAAGTGAGGATGATGCAGTCGCACGAAGTTCCTGCACTGATCATGGACGGAATCCTCATAACAGACCAGCGGAGCGATGCGATACTCCCGCCATGACAACGTCGTCAGCTCGGTACCCGGCTGAATGGTGTACTCGTATTTGTATGGCGAGAGCAGCTTCATAAATGGCAGCGTCTCTGCCAGCGGAATATACTCGCCAAAGGGCAGGCATACGATCTTATCGTAAATCCCTGCCTCCTTGCCATTCTTCAGGAAGAGAATGGCTGAGTTGGTGTGTTTGATATTGTTGTGATGCAAGTCGAACGTGTTAAAACCGAATAGTAGATCGGTGTTCCAGCGTTCAGTGTGGAATTTCAGCCAGGCCCTGCAATTCTGCACCATACGATCCCAGGGAAATTCTGGAAACTTCCTGGCTGCAAACTCTGGAACGACATCGCCGTCCATTCGTATCCAACTGAATGACAGGCAGGTCTCCGGGGCGATGATGAGTTCGGGACGATAGCGTACAGCAGCTTCACCCAGGTTAAAGTACGTGACATCAATGGTTCGCCACTTCTCCGGATCGTTTCGCAAGTCTTGCGGCTGGTTACCCTGAAGTATGGCAATGCGAGGCGTCTGAGGTGGAGTAAGATTCGCAGCATCAGATTGCAATTGTACAAAACCATACCAGGAAGCCAGGCCAACAAGAATGACAGCAGGCACCAGTTCCCAGCAGACCGTTGCCAGCGTTCGTTTCAGCGTCACTCGTGCCAGTGACAGGTTCACCAGCATCACGATGAACGACAATCCGTAAACACCTGCCAGATCAGCACATTGCGTCAGCATGACTTCTTCATGCTGGGTATGTCCCAGCGAATACCAGGAATAGCCGATGTAGATCTGTGAGCGAATGTACTCAAGAGCAGTCCAGACGATCGCACCGGCAAGGAACCATGGCAGACGTAATCGCAAATGCACTATCCGGGTAAAGAGGAAAAACAGATACCACTGCAGCGAGATGATAAGCGAGAGAACGATGTAGACCGCAATCATCGGAGCACTGGCGAGGCAAATCCAGCGAAACGCCATCAGGCAGAAAGCAAGCCCCCCAAGCCAGGCAGCAAGTAAAGGGCGATGAAACCAGCGTGTATTTGTTCCTCTCCTTGACAAGGGGAGGTTAGGAGGGGTGGAAGCGTGCAATGTGGACGCCTGGTCTGCCCCCCCTCCAACTCCCCCTTGTAAAGGGGGAGAGCCAGTCATGATATACTGTTGCAGCACCCAACCGAGGGGGACGAGCGCAATCCAGCCCAGCCAGCCGGCATTGACCGGAAAGAAGCAGAGCCAGTAGAGCAGGCTCGAGATCAGGCACCAGCAGAAGGCGGGCAGACTCAGCATGAGTTCCATCTCAAGAGTTTGCAGGCATCTCGCCCTGCGAGACATCCACAGATAGCACTTGCAATCGGCAATCACTCTGAAGGTGATGCCTTACAAGAGCCTCAATACGTTTACCGAATCACCAGCAGCATACCGTACTTCACCAGCAGGGAAAACCGCAAGTGCATCAGCCTCGGAGAGTGTCCGCAAATCTCCGGAGCCTTTCCAGGCCAGTGAAGTTGCGATGTATCGTCCATCGGACATGTGAAGCTTGACCGGGAAGTATGTGGGGCGATCGGAGCGGTTCCCGCCTGCGATACTCCAATATGCTTGCAATGCCTCAGGAATATGTGGCTCCGGCTTACCCAGCATCTTCCGCAATGCTGGTGCCACGAAAAGCTCAAACCCCACCAGCCCGCTGACTGGGTTGCCCGGTAACCCAAACACCAGCGTGTTGCCACGCGTGCCGAAGAGCAGTGGTTTGCCGGGCTTAAGCGATACTTTGTGGAAGTGCGTTTCCACACCCATCTGTGCGAGCACTTCTGGAACCAGATCGACCTTACCTGCTGAGACACCGCCGGTAATAAGCAAGACATCGTCTTGAAGCCCGCGTTGGATGGCAGGACCCAAACTACCGACGGTATCACGGGCAATGCCATGATAACGAGGAATGCCATGCTCCCGTTGAACCAGGGCAGCGAGCATGCTGGCATTGGAGTTGCGAATCTGGCCCATTCCAAGAGGTTGCCCCGGCTCCACTACCTCATCACCCGTCGAAAGGATAGCTACCCGTGGACGGCGAGAGAGTTGGGCTTCGGCTCGTCCCAGAGTTGCAAGTAGTCCCAGTTCCATCGCCCGCAGCACCGCCCCGGGCTGGAGAATCACCTCCCCTACCCTCATCTCGCTACCACGTGCCATGATATTCTGTCGTGGTTTTACAGAAATCGGGATGCGAACCTGATCGCCAACTAACTCCGTCTGCTCCAACATCACTACCGCATCTGCATCGGGAGGCAGCGGCGCTCCGGTCATGATGCTGGCTGCTTCCCCGGAGACTACAGGCGATTCAGAGAACTGCCCAGCAAGTATCTCTTGTGTGACACGGAATGTCTGCTTCCCTGCTGCGATGTCGCTCGCAAGAATCGCATATCCATCGACCATCGCTTTATCAAATGGAGGCGAGTCGCCCTCACAGGCCACAGCTTCAGCCAGGACATCGCCCAGACAGATCTCTGAAAGCACATAAGTCTCAGCCACAGCTCGTTGCGTGTGTTCCAGCACGATACGCTGTGCTTCAGCAACTGCAAGGAGTGCCATGACTACACTCTGGTGAGGAAGTTCTTCAGCAACTGCGGGCCTTCCAGCGTCAGGAAGCTCTCAGGATGAAACTGCACACCATGAAGCGGCCACTTCTTGTGGCGAACTCCCATGATCTCATCCTCTGCAGTCCAGGCATTGACTATGAAATCAGGATGACTCCAGGAACTGCGTTCAATCACCAGGCTGTGGTAACGTGTAGCCTGAAAGGGATTACTCAAGCCCTGGAAGACACCTGAATTGTCATGATGAATGGGGGACGTCTTCCCATGCATGATTCGCCAGTTGCGAATGACATGGCCCCCGAAGACATGACCGATGCACTGATGGCCCAGGCAGACGCCGAGGATGGGAGTGGTCGATGCGAAACGTTCCAGTACCTGATTGGAGATACCCGCTTCCTTCGGTGTGCAAGGCCCGGGTGAGATGATAATTTTGCTGGGTTTCAGATCCGCAATCTGCTCGATGGTAATCTGATCGTTCCGGACCACTTTCATGTCGAGGGTACGATCAATTTCGCCCAGTCGCTGGACAATATTGTGTGTGAAGCTGTCGTAGTTATCGATGAGCAGAATCATGAAGATGATGTAGCGATGGAAGGCATGAGAAGCTAGAAGCCAGCGAATGGGCTCAAATCAGAAACTCCTGCTGCCGCAACTCCTGCATGCGTTTCAGCCCGCCTGCCCAGTTCAGATAGCTCTGGAAGTCAGGCTGATTCCAGATCGCCTCTGCCAGAAACTCCAGATACTTCTTCGGATCTTCCTCTTCCTTCAGCCAGCGTTTGAGATGATCTTCGTCGGAGAAATATTCATACGGCATGTTGCCTGGATAACTGCCGAAAGGCACTTCGCATACTGCGTCTACACAGTAGAACGGAATGCTGGTACGGTCAGGCTCGCGGCGGAATTCGTCGGTCGGAATGAGTCGCTCGCAGGTGATAATGAGTCGCTTGGCGGCTCGGGCAACATCGAGATCAGCCACCGACGTACCTCGCAGTCTAGCATTGCCATAGACATCGGCTTCATGCACATGGATGGCTGCGACATCGGGATACAGAGCCGGCAAGGCTAATAATGGTACGCCCGTGTACGGGCAGGTCACGGTCTTAGCACTACTGCACTTACCAGTATCGGTACCAAGCATGGAACGCACGGGAAGATAGGGCACTCCCATCGCTGCAGCGCGAAACCTCACCGCTAATGCATAATTCGACCATTCAGCGACTTCGAGCGTTCCACTCTCCATCACCCGTCGCGCCTGGGGTGATAACCCACGTGCCTCAAGCCCCACAATGTAGGCCGAATCCAGCCTGGCCAGCGTCTGGCCTCGACCGGTCAGGTTGCCGGCACAAAGCAACTGAAAATCATGGGTGGCAGTGTGCCCGGCAAACGCCAACCGCTGCTTCTTCTGACGGATGATCTCATGACAAACCGCGGTGGGGATGCGGTTGGTACCAAAGCCGCCGATCGCCAGGTAATCGCCATCATGGATCAGGCGGCTCACCGCATCCTGAACGGTGGTGACCTTGTTGGTCATTTCGCGAGGCTTGTGGCGAAATGCCTCGCGAGCATGATCGGGATGCGGATCTGCAAAGAAAAGGCTCACCGGCGGTCGAACTCCCGCACGAGCACCTTGAAGCGACGGTCGCCCTTGATGCTTTCCAGATCACGATCCTTGCGTAGATAGGCAAAGTCGTTATAGCCCAGTTCAAACGCGCGACGAAGTACTGTCAGCGTCTGCTCGTGTTTGCCGAGCAGGCAATAGCTGCAGGCCAGATTGTAATGAGCAACCGCGTCATTGGGACGCAGGCACACCAGACGACGGTCAATGTCGAGGCCTTCTTCAATGCATCCCGTACGCGTCAGCAGGTTGCCATAGGCACGAAGCGCATCCACATACTCTGGATAGGCCTGCAACAGTCTGCCAAAAAAATGACGCTCAAACTCAGCCTGCTCCGTTTCCGCCTCCTTACTCCGTACCTGTTTGTGGGACTGTTTCTGCAACGGCTTGCTGAGCTCCGCCATGGGGCTACTCCAGGGTTTCACTGCGAATGAGACAATGATGATAGGTGGAGTATACCAAGAGCAGAGATGCTGTCCAAAGCACTTTCACAAGAGGCACACGTTTCTCACTGATGATGAAAAAAGTGTATTGACTTCAATCATGACACTGTTGTACCCAGCAGATGTCGCAGTGCAGAATCAAGTGTGGGGCAGGTAAAAGTAAATCCAGTTTGTTGTAACTTCGCAGGTACTACCCGCAAACTGGCCAGGAGTAAGGCATCCGCCATCTCACCAAGTACCAGCCGCAGCGCGAAAGCAGGCGCAGGCAAAAGCGTGGGCCGCCACAGTACATGCCCCAAAGTTCTGGTAAATTCCTTATTCGTTACCGGGTTCGGTGCTGTCAGGTTCACAGCACCGCTCATCTCCGGCTGCTGCACACAATGGTGAATCGCGTAGATCAGATCATCTATGGCAATCCACGGAACATACTGCTGGCCATTCCCCAGTCGCCCTGCCACTCCCCAGCGAAACAAGGGAAGCTGTGCAGCCAGCGCGCCACCAGCTGGAGTAAGCACCACACCCACTCGGCCATGCACTGTGCGAATCCCCGCCTGCTCCGCAGGTTGAGTCGCCTTTTCCCACGCCTGACATACCTGGGGAAGAAAGCTATTCCCGGCAGCAGATTGCTCTGTCAGGGGTGTATCGCCACTGGGCGGATAATATCCAATGGCAGATGCAGAGAAGAAGACCTTGGGTGGCGTCTTCAACCTGGCCAAAGTCTCCGCCAGCAGCGTAGTACTCTTCACCCTGCTGCTCAGAATGCGTTCCTTGCGACTGGCATTCCAGCGTCCCTCGGCAATACCCTCTCCCGCCAGGTGAATGACGGCGTCCACACCTTCCAGCCCCGCTGAATCAATCTCATTCTTGTCAGGGTTCCATTGAATCGATGTAGTTCCATCATGAGTGGCCTTCGCTGGACGGCGCAACAACCTGACTACCTGATGCCCACCGGTAGTCAGAAACGGAATCAGTGCCGAGGCCACTAAACCTGTCGACCCTGTGATGGCAATCTTGAGTCGTGGTCGCTGTGCATAAGCAGCATGACGTTTCAGATCTTCCAGAAGCAGCCGATGGCGATAGGCAAAGGCACGCTGCATCTTCCCTCGAATCATCCCCTGCAGCAGGCCACCAAATGGCCCCAGTGGCGGACGATACTCGATGTGATCCACCAGTCGTGAGCTGCTGGAACTCAGAGGTTCAAATCGATGGGAATGTTCGAGGAATGCAAATGGACCACTGAGTTGTCTGTCACAGAACTGCACATTCTCCTGGTAGCTGAAGTGCTCTGCGACCCACGTCTTGCTGATAGGCCCCAACACTGGTACCTGGATAATCACCTTGGCACCATCTCGAATGGAGCCGTCGAAGGATATGACCCTGACCGGATCAAAGGGCGGCATCAAACGCTGCAAGGCTCCTGGGCGTGTATGCCACGCAAACGCAGTTTCGACGGAGACTGGCAATTCAACTGTTCGCTCGAACACACTGGGCATGCTGGTCTATCGCTTGAAAGTGAAATCCATGTATTGAGTGAACAGATTCTTGCTGTCCCCTCGCTGGTAATAGTCTTCGAGCAAGACTGCAACGCTGGGTTCAAGTTTCTTCTTAAATTGACTGGCCCAGACACTGCCGGGTGGCCCCTGAATGCGGATCTCCACCGGGTTTTCGTAATTCACCATACTGCTGTTCAGCCAGATGCGGGCCTGCTTCATCCCGTTCATAACGCATCGTAGACTATTCGGGGTTTCCTTTTCCCATCCTGCTGAGACCAGCACAGGCGCTTGGGGTGACGGATTGTGATCGAATGCCTCGATCCAGTAGAAGCGGGTGGCACTCGGACGAAGTATGCGAAACTCCTGCCCCAGTCGGTTGCCACTCAGGTCTGCTTTTCCCAGTTCAGGCATGGCGGTAGCCCGTTTCTTCCGGCTCATCCAGTCGATGATGATCGGCTTCTCTGCATGAAAATGCTCAAAGCCCCGCCCATGATATTCCACAAACAGCGAAGGATAGCCCTTGGGCATCCAATACTCAAAGAGTGTCATCATGGCGTCACGCTTGGCCGAACCAAGCTTTTCCCGGAACGGATTCTTACTTGCATCCACCACGTAAAACGGCAGATATTGGGCGTTGTACATCAGTTTCGGCATGTCGTTGGGTGTCTGTCCGTTGATGACAGCTGCCGAGGCAAAAAGATGGGGCCTGGTCATAGCCACGTCGAAAACCAGCGAACCGCCATTGGAATAGCCTGCCAGCGAAACCCGATTGCTATCGATGCGGAACCGCCGGCGAATATCGCGTAGTGTTTCCAGGACAGCATCGTGTTCCTTGTCACCACCCACGAATTTCTCCGTCTTGCTTTCGATCCACTCCGGCACGACCACAATGAAACCCTTGCGTAAAGCTGGTTCCAGCCAGCCATATGTTGTGGATTCGTATGTCTCGCCAAAGTTTGCACAGACAAAGAGCACCGGATAATTCCGGTGATGATGGTACTCGGCAGGTAAGTAGACCCTGTACTTTACCCCATTCTTCCAGTGTTTATTAGGTGCGGTGACCAGATCGAGCACAGGCTTGTCCACCTTCTCCGCACGTGGAGGAGGCAGATGTTCAATCAGTTGAACCACTTCATCAGCTTTCAGAGGCTCTTTCACCAGATACTCTCGTAACAAGCGGGTGCGATCCGCTTCGTCATCGTTTACCAGGAACTGCTGGATAAACTCGCGACACCGCGCCAGCCGCTGCGCTGCCTCTGGAGTGGCATCGGCTGCTTCCGACCCCTGTAGCCAGCCTGTCAACGCCAGAGCCAGCAATTGTTCATGGTTCATGACAGCTGGCTGTTTCCGGGCCGCCAGCCGCTCCTCCTGCTCCGCCAGTTTCAGAAACACGCTCAGCGACTTGGCGGTATCCAGATTCAGCGATTTCTCGATTTCATCGAGTATGGCGGCATAAGAATTGGCCGCAGCCTTTTGCCTGGTCTGTGCCAGGAGTGTACGGAGTCGTTCGAGGTCAGCATTCTGGCTCTTATAGCTGGCACGGAGCGAAGAGAGCTTGGTCAGTTCTGCATTCTCTGCAGCTTCCTGATCAATATTGGCCAACATGCTCTGCGCCTGCTGATGCTGGCCATGAGTGATAGCCTCATCAAGTTCTTCCAGCCTGGTTTTGAGCTGCGAGCGTTTGACACTCAGCCGGATTCCTACGAGCTTGGAAAGTTCCGTGGGATAATCCTTGGCCATCGCATCGAGTTCCGCGAGGGACTCCTCGAACCAGCCAGCCTCAGCGGCAAAGCGAACGACGCGTACAGAATCATCGAACGAGACTTCCCTTTTTTGTGACTTTGCTTCGTTCTTGAGCTGCTGTCTGACGATTGCCAGAATCTTGCCTGGTGGAAACTCACGGGTCAGGAAACTGGATCGCGTGCCGGTATAACGCTTGGTAACAACCTCCATCGAAGTAGGCGACAGCTTTTCAATGGCCTGATCAATCTGGATCAGTGTGGGAGCAGACTTGGAAAAAACATCCATGGTGCGAGTACCATCGGGCTGCCACTCCCCGATGTTCTGCACTGCGAATGGCTTCAGCATCGGATTACTCGGATGCCATTGCTTGTTGTTGGGGTTGAAGACAATCAGTTCCTGTTGCAACTTGCTGTCGAGCGTGTTGGTCTCAGCCCAGAGCGACTTGGGAAAGTAAGT
Source organism: Gemmatales bacterium (assembly GCA_046350055.1). GTDB lineage: Bacteria > Planctomycetota > Planctomycetia > Gemmatales > HRBIN36 > JAEUIE01. The sequence goes on from JAXMBC010000001.1 coordinate 5,548,676, forward strand.
GCGACGGACACGATCATCAACGAAGAAGATCCCCCCCAGCTTGGTGATGGGAATACTCTGACCGGTTTGCTCGTCAGTCAGGTTTTCAAATTCCTTGTAGAGCGTCCCCTGCAGGACGAAGCCATCCTTGAGAAAGATGTAGTCGGCCTGCAGAGCAGCCAGGCTGAGCACCAGCAGAGTGAGTATCGCGATTAAGCAGCGTAACATGGCTCACTCCGTTCGAGCTGTTGGCAACACTTCGCCTGGATGCAAGAGTCTACCTTGGCAACACCCCTGATGTCAGAACAGCGGCCGATTGGCTCCAATCCAGTGTCCGGCGATAAATGCTCCACCAATGGCAATCGCTGCAGCTGCCCAGTAAAGTGACACCCACATTGCCCGGTTGTTAGTGCGTGTGGAGGTCAACACCGGCACGGGTGTGATGGCAAACGGCTCATCATGTGCAGGCTCGGCAACGGGAGCTTCGGAGTAACCTGCATCCACCGTCTCGATGGGAGGAAACGCCTGAGGTTCCTCATTCACCTGCTTTTCCAGAACCGGGTCAGCAGTGAAGACCATCTTCCGCCGTACTGGTGGAGGAGCCACGGCGATAGCAGAATCGCTTTCCACCACTTCCGGTCTCATCGGCTTCTGCAGCAGTTTATCCACATCCACTTTATCAAAAATGTTTACTGCTTTGGTTCGTTCACGGCGAACAGGCGGTACAGGTGTTACATTCTCCGTCGCAGTGCTCGGCACCAGCGTTTTCGTATGGCATGTGGGACAATCGACCGCCGAACCAGCTTTACGCTTGGCAATACCCAGAAGTTGCTGGCAGGCGGCACAGCGGAATTGAATCGGCATGATGATGCTCTGCAAGGCCGAAAGATACTTCATTGTAACATTGCCACAGGCAGATGCAGCAGGAAACTGCATGGGAATTAGTAGAGCTTCTACCGCTCATTCCAGCACGGATAAGAAAAAAGGGGTTGCACCATCCCCGGTGCAACCCCTGATCAGTTCAGCAACTGGTTACTCGTCAGAATCATCCTCGATGTCATCCACTTCCAGCGTAGCTGTATTGCTATTGGCTGTTGCAGCAACCCCAGCCATGGCCGGGTTGTTCTGCATGTGTGTGGCCATCAATGCTCGCAGAGCACTGTCAAGGAAGCCTTCCAGCTTGCGGCTGCGGACAGGGTGCTGCAACTTACGCACAGCTTTAGCTTCGATCTGACGTACGCGTTCGCGGGTCACTTTAAAGATGCGACCAACCTCTTCGAGGGTATAGGTATACCCATCGCCAAGGCCATAACGCAGCTTGATGATTTCCCGTTCCCGGTAGGTCAGCGTCTTCAGGACATGCTCAATCTTCTCTTTGAGCATTTCCTGGTTCGCGGTGCTGGCTGGTGATTCGACTGAGTCATCTTCGATGAAGTCACCGAAGTAGCTGTCTTCGCTTTCACCGACAGGCCGGTCGAGGCTGATGGGGTGTTTGCTGATTTTCAGTACGCGACGTGCCTCTTCCACCGTGATACCGGCGGCCTTGGCCATCTCTTCATACGTCGGCTCGCGCCCCTTCTCCTGAAGCAACTTCTTGGAGACATTGCGGAGCTTGGACATCGTCTCGATCATGTGCACCGGGATGCGGATAGTACGAGCCTGATCGGCAATGGCCCGGGTAATCGCCTGGCGAATCCACCACGTGGCATACGTCGAGAACTTGTACCCTCGGCGGTACTCGTACTTGTCAACAGCCCGCATGAGGCCGGTGTTGCCTTCCTGAATCAGATCGAGGAAAGACAACCCGCGGTTGCGGTACTTCTTGGCGATGCTGACGACGAGTCGCAAATTACCTGCGGAAAGTTCCCGCTTGGCCCATTCGTATTCTTCGTAGCGTCGTTCCATCACCTTGGAGCGAAATGCCAGGTCCTCGGGGGATTCAAGCGTTCGCAGCAGCAGATCCTTGAGCTCCATTTCGAGCGCAGCGACTTCGTCCTTGGCTGATTTGTCGGAACGCAATCGCTGAATTTGCCCGTAGAGATCGCCCATGCGTCCGGCAATCTGCTGCAGCTTCTTCATCAGAGGCTGGACGCGTTGTGTGCGGATCGACAACTCTTCGCAGAGTGTCACACACTTGCGACGGCGCAGACGCAACCGGCGGCGAATCTGCCGCAGCTCTTTTTTGGGTATGCTGGGATCGAGGCTCTTGTTGAAATCCTCAAGGTTACGCTCCATGAGGTATTCGAGCGTCTTGAGGTTATGAGGCATTCGATGGAGAATCTGGTCTTTTTCCAGATTCTCCGTCACCGAAACCTTCACGGTACGGTCAAAGGGCAGTTCTCCGCTGTGTACCCGTTGCAGTGTTTCCACCACACTGGTCAGTGCGTAATCGCACTCGAGTACTTTGCGGCGGAAACGATTTCGAGTGATTTCGATTCGCTTGGCAAGGTTGATTTCCTGATCTCGGGTCAGCAGGGGTATCTCGCCCATCTGGGTGAGATACATCCGAACCGGATCATCAATTCGTCGACCGCTGTCGCCGTCATCCAGGAAGGATCCAAAGAGTTCTTCACCGAGTTCCTCACGTTCCACCTGCTGATCAGCAGCTGGAGCGTTGGCCTCGCGCTCTTCGGCATCACTTTCGTCGATCAGCTCCACGCCATGCTCTTCGAGCATCATCATGAGCTTATCGAGTTTGTCGGGATTGACGTCATCGGTTGGCAGAACTTCATTGACTTGTCCATAAGTCAGGAAGCCCTTCTGCTTGCCTTGCTCGATGAGGGCTTTCAGCCCATCGTCCATCTTTTCCATCCAACGTCTCCTCGTCGGGAAGCAGCCCCGGGGTGCAGGCTGCTGCGGGTTAAACCCGGGATAGTGGTTCGGGTATTATTCAAGTTTCAAAGGAGAAGTGAAGTCCATTCCACTACTCACTTTCCAGTTCGTCTTGCAAACGCTCCTGCAATTCCTTAGGGAGCTGGGCTGCCCGTTGCTGAAGTTCCTGGAGCCTGGTCAGTAGTCGTGTCGGTGGCTCCGGACCTTCCCATCGCTGCAGATCGCTCCGCACTGTGTCCATTTCCGTCTCCAGTCGCTTGCGCAGAAAGGCTTCGAGGACCTGTCGAAACCATTCGCGTGGCGGGCCTTTCTCCAGCCCGTCTGTGTGAAGTCGTGTCACGATCTCCACCAGGCGAGGCTCATCGTTCAACCTTTCCCGCAGCACATCCACCGAGACCAGCCCTTCTTCATGGGCATCGTACAACTCCGACAGCACGCGGTGTCGGAGTGGATTACTGGTCATTTCAGGTGTGATGTGTTGACGGGCCAGGCTGATAAAACGCGGCTCCACCAGCAGCACCTGGATCAATTCACGTTCGAGGTTATCCTCCGGTGTAAGTTTCGTGGGCTGTTCCCTGCTGGCGAACGCCTGTTGCGGGGTGGCCTGTTTCTGGCCAGCCTCGCGAAGCAGTTCCCCATAGCGTTTGCGGATGACCGCATCGCTCAGGCCACAGCGCTGGGCCAGACGGGAAAGAATCATCTCCCGCTTGATCGCCAGCTCCTCCCGGGCCAGGGCAGGCAGCCTGGCGAGGACGCCAAGCACCTTTTCCAGAGCCTGGCGCTGGCCTTCGATGCCGGTTCCCGCAGCAGCGAAGGCGGACGTCAGGGTAAATTCCAGGGCATCCTGCGCGGTCTTCAGTCGCTCCACAAAGGGTGCAGCCCCCTGGGCGAGAAGAAAATCGCAAGGATCCATGCCAGAGGGTAACGACGCAATGGCCAGTTCCATCTCGCTCTGGATGAACTGTCCGAGTGCCCGTTCTACGCCCCCCTGACCTCCCGCATCCGCATCGAAAAGCAGCACCACACGGGACACATACCGCTTCAATTGAGCGATATGGTTCTCGTTCAAGGCGGTACCCAGGGTGGCCACCACATGGAGGATGCCACACTGATGTGCCATCAAAACGTCCGTGTAACCTTCGACGACGGCCAAATACCCCGTACGTTCCGTAGCGGAACGGGCCACGTCCAATCCATAGAGGTGCTGACTCTTCTTAAAGAGCGAGGAGTCTGCTGAATTATAATACTTGGCGGAGTCGGCGGCGGTGATTGAGCCCGGAAGTACCCGTCCCCCGAAGGCTACCACCCTCCCCTGTACGTCACGAATGGGAAAGATGATTCGATCACGAAAGCAATCATAAAGGCTACCATCCTTCCGTAACCCGCAAACTTTAAGGCTCTGGAGCTGACTGATTGACTTGCGTTCCTTCAAAGCTTGGTTTGCCAGCCACTCCCAGGAATCTGGTGCATACCCAATCTGATACCGTTCCAGCGTCTCAGGAGCCAAGTGTCTCTCTTCCGAGATGTACTCCAGTGCCTTTCTGTTGGCAGAAGAAAAAAGGGCCTGATGGTACTTTTCCGCCACCCAGGTGAGAGTGTCGAACTGCTCTGCCCGGCTGGGACCCGCTGCCGCGTCTCCTCGGCCATACTTGGGCAGGTTGTAACCAATGCGTTTGGCCAGGAACTCCATCGCTTCGCGAAACTCCAGCTTCTCCTTCTTCATCACAAAGTTGTAGACATCGCCGCCCTGCCCGCACGGCCAACACTTCCACGACTGCTTTTCCGGGTTCACCTGAAAGCTGGGCCGGTGGTCATCATGAAAGGGACACAAGCCACGAAACATCCGCCCCACCCGCTGGAGGTTGACATACGAGCCGATCAGCTCGACTATGTCGCATCGTTCCTTGATGATTTTGGCGTGGTCTTCGGTCATGAGGGTATTGTAGGTATCACGCTCCGTCGTGATGGCCAATTGCAAAGGCAATGAGGCGATGCAATGGCAAAGCGATGCAATAGTATTCTCCCCTCTACCCACCGGGGAGAGGGGCCGGGGGTGAGGGGGATCCTACTCGCGGCAAAGCCCATCGTGTTTGGTGATTGACAACCGTAAAGCGTGAAGGCAACAATCGGAGGTGATCCAAATATACCTAGCCCGTCTCCCCAGTAGGACGGTAGGGAGAGGGAAACCAGTCTTAAATAATCAATCAAGTTTTCTCGGTGAACCATGCGACTGTACCATGGCAAAACGCTGTTGCTAGAGAACGCCAACTTCACTGACTTCACCAAGGCCTATGCCAAGGCTGTCTACGAGAAGTCTTCTTTACCATTCCTTCTCGTGCGTGGCGATGACGCTCGGCTTCTGGTTGTGACCCATGACAGTAGGATCATGATGTGTAGGGCCGATTGGCCTGGTGAGTGTTACGTCTCCTACGACTCTTCTTCGTATCTGGACGGGAGTCAGAGAGTCATGGGATTGGCTCACTCAATGATGGTGAAGGATGCGTTTCTGATTGATCCAGCATTCGCGATCAAAGCAATTCAGTCATTCTTCACCCACAAGCCTATGGGGGACTTCGTTGATTTCTGTCATGGCACTCCCGAACCCGAACTGACAAGCTTTCCGTCTCCATTCAAGAAAAAGAAAAACGTCAAACGTGAACTAGTTGAAATGCACGTCACTATCAGTGAAGAGTTGAAAGCTGATATGCATGATGTATGCGAGTTTCTGGGAGATAATGAAGGCGACCCTGATGTGTACATCGACTACGATGATGCCATCCAGATCGGCTCCCTTTGTGGTGGACGAATCAATCGTCGCCGCAATATCTTCATCTTCACCTACTATCTGAGAAATGGAGATAAGTGGCAGTTCGAAGTGCCACGCACTGTGCTTGATGGAATCGCTGACGGCACCATTACCAAACTCACCGTGGAGGCTTCGGTTCCAAAAAACTTGCGCTGAAACCACCCCTCACTGCTGCTGCGTACTGCTTGTATAGCCATCCAGATTACTAATCACACGCTTATTGTCTGCTACAATTATCTCATCTCTCAACCAGGCTGGGTGAACCATGCGAGTCAAGCAACAGGCACGTGGCGGGGTGTACAATAACAAGGCTGCTCTCATCGTCGGGACACTGGTTCTGGCGATGGGGATTGTCATGGTCTGGACCTTTCGTGGGCCATCACAACCAGTTTCACCAACAGTATCTTTATCCACTGTTATCAAGGATGCCAACATGCCAAGCGTCAGCGTTTGTGTCTTCAACGAGCAAGGGCAACTGGTTGGCCCATTCGTGCAGCCTAAAGTGATAAAGACCGAGGAGGAGTGGAAGGCACAACTCACCAAGGAACAGTATTACGTCACCCGCAACTCCGGCACCGAACGGGCCTTCTGTGGTAACCTGCTCGATAACAAAAAAGAAGGCGTCTACACCTGTGTCTGCTGTCGGTTGCCCCTCTTCTCCTCCGATGCCAAGTTCAACTCGGGCACCGGCTGGCCGAGTTTCTTCCAGCCCATCTGCAAGGAAAATGTCGCGGAGAAGTCCGATGCCTCGCACGGCATGGTGCGGGTAGAGATCAATTGCGCCCGCTGCGATGCCCACCTCGGCCATGTCTTCGACGATGGCCCCCAGCCCACCAACCTCCGGTTCTGCCTCAATAGCGAATCGCTCGACTTTACCGAGAAGAGCAACCTGGCCAAGCTGGCGGAGAAGGGAAAGTAGTGTTAAAATAAAACCAGTCTAGGAGATGGTTATGGCTACTAGTATTCCTTTGTCCAAGCCTATGCAGAAATTTGTCGCTGAGCAGGCGGCTGCGCGAGGGCTGAAGGATGATAAAGCATTCGTCAACCAGCTGTTAAAGGAAGAGCAGTTGAGGATTGCCAAGCAGTATCTGATTGAGAGGTTGGATGAGGGAAGTGCGAGCGGTTATCACGAGGTCACAGAAGAACGATGGGAGGAAAGCAGGAAACGATTGAAAGCACAATTCCAGGCCAAGAAGCGAGCCAAGGCCAAGTAGCATGGTAGTTCGTGAAACTGCACAGGCGATCATCGACTCTGACACAATCGCGAGCAAGATGATCAGCGAACGAGTGGGAAATATCTTTTACCGTGAACTGCAGAGAACTTTCGTTCGATCTCAATGACTCCAACAATTGGCTCAGTAGTAGAGAAGTTGGATGGCACGCCATACGCGAAGATTTGGGTATGTACTGTCAGGCGTTTTCGTAACTATGTAATCTTGTATCGAATCGAACTTGATGTAATCCTGATCGAGCGAATCCTCGATGGTCGACGCAACTATCTCGAACTTTTCACCGCCGACTAAAACAATCCATCCGTCGGGCTGGAAGCAGTAGCATATCGCTTCTTCGGCATACGGCCTGACAGATACGCCAGTCGCCCCGCCACGCACGCATGCCGCATGGCCCAGGCCATTTTTACTGGGTCTTTCGCGTGGGCGATAGCCGAGTTGAGCAGCACGCCATCGCACCCCAGTTCCATAGCTGCTGCCACATCGCTCGCGGTGCCGACTCCGGCATCAATGATGACAGGGTAATTGGGATCACCTTCTTTCAGATACTCCAGCAGGATGCGGATGTTATTGGGATTGAGCACCCCCTGCCCGCTGCCGATGGGCGAACCGGCAGGCATCACACACGCCGCCCCCACTTCCTTCAGCCGCCGGGCGATGATCGGATCGTCACTCGTATACACCATCACCTTAAAGCCGTCCTTTACCAGTTCCACCGTAGCTTCGAGCGTAGCGACGGGATCAGGCAAGAGCGTCTTGGTATCGGCTAGGCATTCGAGTTTCACCCAACGGGCGCCCGGGTTCCTGTACCCTTCGAGTATTTCCCGCCCGAGCTTCGCATGACGGATCGCATCAGCTGCATTGAAGCAGCCCGCCGTATTGGGTAGGATCGTATAGCGATCCATATCGATGAAGTCGAGCAGACTGCGGCCATCCTTGTCGAAAAGCCGTTCGCGACGAACTGCAACAGTGAGTGCATTGCAGCCACTGGCTTCCAGACAGTCCTTCATCACCTGATGGCTGCTGTATTTGCCAGATCCGGTGATGAGCCGACTGGCAAAGGTGAACCCGGCAACATGAAGAGGTTGATCGATGGAAGCATCTGTCACACTCGATCCACCGCCGACGAGAGTCACAATTTCCACCTGATCGCCATCCTTCAATAGCTGTGCTTCATGTCTTGCCCGAGGTACCAGTTCCAGATTCACTTCCACGGCCAACCGTTTGGGGTCGTGCTTCAGCGTGGCAAGCAACTCGCGTAGTGTAACGCCTTCCGGGATACTATGTGGCTGGCCATTGAGTGTGATCTGGGGCATCGCGTTTCTGTTCCCATGGTGACACTCACATTCTATGGGGAGCATTGGGCAAGCTGCACAATCACGCTGGTAAACTAGAGAACCATGAAACCAGTTTCATTTGCTATGTTCTTGGAGAAACCTCCCGCATCTGCTATACACCTCACCCGTCCAACGGCGAACTAAACATGGAGGTTCGTCGCCCTGTGGACGCATGTTGGTTCGTGGAGATCTGTATGAGTAGTCCGAAGGTATGGCGTTCGATGTGGGAAGCGACTGGGAAGCTGGCAGGCAAAGTGGGCCTGACTCTTCCTGGATTGGGTGAAGGTAGCAAGGCGAAGAAGCCAGCGACCCGCTGCCCCGGCTGCGAGCAGAAGCTCCGGTATTCCAGCAACCGTGCTGGAAAGGAAGCCAAGTGCCCGCGCTGTGCAACACGCTTCACACTGCCGAGCGTGGCTCGCCCCGTCTTCCCGAAGTTTACTGCTCGGGTGGGCTACAGCGAGTTTCGCGAAAGGCTGTAAGCCGTACCTCCAGGACGAGTAGTGGTATCAACCATGATGTCACGTTCGTCATTCGACCAGCCCACGGGTTTCATACCCGTGGGCTTTTCACTGCGCCTACCAGCAACTCGTAGAACGCTTCCAGCGACTGCGAGATCACCTTCGTCTGCCCCAGTACTGGCATGAAGTTGGTGTCCCCATTCCACCGTGGCACAATATGCCAGTGCAAATGCCCCGGCAGTCCCGCACCGGCCACTCTGCCCAGGTTCAGCCCGACATTGTAACCATCGGGCTTCATGATCTTGTCGATGTGCTGCATCATTTGTCGAACGGTGTGTTGCAAATCGAGCAACACGGTATCGTTCAATTCTTCCAGTGTGGCGGAATGTGTCAGTGGCGCAACGAGCAAATGCCCATTGTTGTACGGGTACTTGTTGAGCAGCACCACACTGTGGGGTGTGCGGTAGGCAATGAGATGAACCTTGTCGTTACTCGCTGCCAGTCCATGACAAATAAAACACTCACTGGCAGGCTTCGGTTCCGGCGGCAGCGAAGCAGCGGCTGTGATGTAGTCCAGCCGCCACGGTGCCCAAAGTCGCTGCATTGTGGAGTCGTCTTGTATCTTGGATAGGTTCATGCTGAATTGTCGCTTTTCTCGATACCTTATGGAATGTACCGAAACTCTTTACTGCAGAAGAGTGCGTGGGCAATCTCTGTCCATGTTTCGTGACCATTGCTTTTCTGCTGAAACTCCAGCAGTTGCTGTTTCTCTTCTGTAGTCGGCATGCGGGCGAATGCTTCGCGATACATCTGATCAATACGGGCCTCGGGTGACTTGTTTTCTTGCACAATCCTTCCCGCCCAGCGTTTGGCCAGTTCGATCACCATGGGATCATTCATCATGGCCAGGCTCTGGGTGGGGGTATTAGATACAGAACGCTTGCCAATGGCAGTAAACGGTGTGGGGTAGTCAAATGCTGTCATGAAGGAAGGGAGAAAGTTGCGTCTCACATTCAGGTAAATACTGCGGACGCCATCACCTGTCAGCGGGCCGGGAATGCTTGGCCTGCCTCTGCCCTGAGCCAGGGGACTCAGATAGGGCATCACTCCGGAATCTGTCATGCCTGACTTTTGCAGCCCGGCCAGTTGCAGCATCGCATCGCGAATCGCTTCCGCTTCCAGTCGCCGCATCGGTAGCCGAGAGAGACACCGTCCATCGGGATCTTTTTTTACTGTCTCCCCATCAGCATGTGAAGGCAGTGTATAAACGGAAGAAGTTATCAATAACCTGTGTAGTTTCTTAACCGACCACCCGCCCTCCGTCACAAACCACTGGCACAGTGCATCAAGCAGTTCTGGATGACTGGGTGCCTCTCCCATTTTTCCGAAGTCATCGACGCTACGCACCAGCCCTTCACCAAAGTGCTGCTTCCATATGCGATTGACAATGACTCTAACCAGAAGGGGATTGCGCTTCGGATCAATGAGCCGCTGTGCTAATTCCAACCGACCGGACCCTGTGTTTACTGCCAGTGGTTCGCTGCCGCAGAAGATAGGCAAAAGCCCCCGTGATGCTCGATCACCGGGCAGACGATGATTGCCCCGCACAAATATCTGCTCATCCTCCCCGGTGCCATCGAGGGTAGCAATGGCATAACGAGGGGTGGGACATAGTTTGTCCAACATTTCGCGTTGTTTTGCCAGGGTCAGCCACTGCTCTTCAAGTGGCATCACCGACTCATGATTGTTCGATAATTCAAAAGGAGGCTTTTTGTCGTTGGACACACTGCCATACAGCACTTGCATCCATGACTCACGCCCTTTGGGAAAGTCCAGTGCGACACCAGGGTCTTCCGGGCCACCATCCAGGCACTCCACGTAGACCTGCCTGCCCTTCCACATCTTCATGTCGAAGGTGTACCAGCGCGGTTGCACGTCATTCACAATCTTTCGTAGGCTGCCATAAATCGGATCGCGAATCACATTGAAGCCATCAACAACAACACGCAACCTGCATCCACTTCCCGCTGCTGCGATGTGCAGATAGTCCTGATCGATTGCCACCGTTTCACTTTGCAGTGATCCTTCCAGTGCGGTGCTCAACACACCACTATCCCATGCCTTCTCTGGAATGTAACGCAACTTCCACTGCGTTGTTCTTGCTGCCTGATAGAGTACAGCCTGCTGCTTGTCATTTTGTCGCCAGGCATTCCCCTGAGCTACTTTCCACTCAAGCGGCTTGCCCTTGCTGACTGGTATGGGATTAGCAGGTTTTTGCGTTGCCAGTTGCTGAATCCTGTTGTTTAACTGCTCATACAATTCGATTGCTGCTGCAAAGCGATCAGGGGTATCAATGCTCACCTGTTGATAACGTGAACTCTTCAATACGCCATACAGGGCATAATAGTCACGCGAGGCAATGGCATCGAATTTATGATCATGACATCGGGCACAGGCAATGGTCTGGCCCAGAAATGCCTTACCGATGACATCTATCTGGTTGTCGATCCGATCGGCCTGTTCCTGTTTGACATCAACGGGAGCCTGCTTGGCCTCACCCAGCCACAAGAAGCCTGTCGCCTGGATCGACTCGTTCCATTGCTCCTTCTCACTCAGTCGTGGCTTAGGCAACAAGTCGCCTGCCAGGTGTTCCAGCACAAACTGGTTATACGGCACATCGTCATTGAACGCGCGGATGACATAATTGCGATAACGCCACGCATTGGAAATATCGAAATCGAACTCGTGCCCCATCGTATCAGCATAACGCATGAGATCAAGCCAGTGCCGGGCCATGCGTTCACCGTACTCGGGCCGATTCAACAGTTCATCAACCACGCTGCTCCATGAAGCTACCTGGCCTTTGCTGTTCAACGCATCCAGTTGCTCGACAGTTGGTGGCAGGCCAAGCAAATCAAAGTTGACACGCCGCAGCAGCATCGACGAATCAGTGATCGGAGTGGGCTGGAGCCCCAGCTTATCCCATTTTTCCTGAACCAGCTTTTGCATCAGTTGCGGTACATTCACACCAGCGGGCAAGCTCTTGATAGGCTGATAGCACCAGTGTTTGGATCGTTCTTTCAGATCAAAGGTCTTCTCCGAGAGTGCCGTTTCCTGCCCCTTCGGTAACGAAGCACCTTTCGCAATCCACTGTTTGATATGCTCGACCTGTTCTGCTGACAGCTTGCCTCGCGGGGGCATCTTCAATGCATCGTCCTGATAGCAGACCGCCTGGTAGAGTAAACTGCTTTCCGGCTTGCCTGCGACAAAGATCTTTCCTGTATCACCACCTCGGGCAATCAATGCAGGCTGATCCAGTCTCAATCCCCCTTTTTGTTTCTGGGGGCCATGGCAACTGATGCACTGTTGCGCAAATAGCGGCCGAATGTGCTTTTCAAAGTAGGCAATGCCCTCTGCATCCTCGCTAGCGTTTGCAGTGGGAGATGCGATGGGGCTGGCCAGACTGGCAGCCACGACGAGGAAAGATGGAAGTATGCAGAGCAAACGCATCATGGTGGGAATGAACCAGCAGACTATCGGGAGATATCTTCGCACAAGCACGGACGTCCCGCAATGGTGAAGTTTGCTCCGCCAGAGAGGAGTGTTAGAACTTCAACCCGAGGTCGTACATACCTGTCGAAAGTGGCTCGCAGCGCTGCAGCTTAGCCGGAAGAATGACCGAACCGAACTCTTGCGTGTGTAATTGAACGATACACTCTGTACTGGTAAATTCCTGTGGAGTGAACACACGAATGCCTGTCATGCTGATGTCACGCGAGGTACCGACTATGGGATCACCAATGTTATTGACATAGATGGGATAGAGGTAAACTTTACTCTCAAACCGATATCGTTCCGAGGTTCGAGTTTCCGTCTTTGCCAGCAGATACGTGCGTAAACTGCAGAGCAGTGCCGGCACTACAATCTCCAACCGGTCACGCTCATTTTCCGGCTTGGCATCGGTGTAGCAAAGTTGAATCTCCACCTCGGTCTGCTTGACATTTGCTTCCTTGGGGGGAGTCATGCGGATGCGGATCGCAATATACTCCGACTTCCGCCGCAGCATCTTCTGCCAGAAATTCTGGCTCATCTTGATGTGGTACGTGTACTCATGTGATTCTTCATGCACTTCAACCAGTTTGGCATTCCATTCATGTGCAAAGCCATCCAGCTTATTCAGTGCCAGGCCGCCTGGCAGCCAGGCCGCACAACGGTGAATGACCATGCCGTTTTCATCTATGAGAAAGCGGATGCCTTGATCCTTGTTGTAGATCGTCTTCATGGCGACGACCTGGATCAAGCGACGAAGTATTACTTCCACTTCATCCGCGGGGATAACTGGAAGCGTTTCCCCTGACAGCAGGAGCGACGACTCCGTTGCAGACTGATCCGTCAGTGGCTTCATGCGAAACCCGCTCGACTTGGCGACCGATTGAATCAGGTTTTCAAGGAAGCTGGTGCAATTGCCAAAACGTCGACTGGGTTCAAAATCCAGTGCGCGATACAACACTTCATGCTCATGTGCGGGCAGAAGACGCAAGTCGAGTTCCATCGCACGACGCTGTTCCCGCCATTGTTTGATGGTATTGCCATGGAACGGCAGTTGCCCGGTCAGCATCTCTGCATAAATGAGCGCCAGGCTGTATTGATCAGAATTGGGGTGATAGGCACCTTCATACAATTCCGGCGCAGCGTACTTGAGGCCTTGCTGATCGAGTTGCTGGCCAGCAGGTAACCAGGCAAGTTGGGCGAGACAGTAGTCGGCCACCCGCAGCCTTCCGCCAAAGTAATAGAGCGAGGAAGGGTTCAAATACAAATGATGCAAATTCGCATGGCGTACCATGTGTTCCAGCGATTCAGTGATGATTGCCAGATACTGCAGCAGTTCCTTGCGATCGATACCTGGTTTACCCTGCGACATCAATTGACGCCAGCGGTCAAACAGATTCGATTCAGGAACAGCACCAACAATCAGCACGCGACCTGAATCAAAATGAATGTCTTCAATGGGTGCCAGACGAGGATGTTTCAGATACTTGAGATAAGCGATCTTTTCCAACTCAGCATCAGATAGTGTTCGCTTCCTGGAGAGGCCTTTCAGAATCTTTACCTGACGCAGTCGACCGTCCTGGGTACGTGCCTTCCACACTTCCATCAGGGGAGTGTAGCTTTCGCGAGAAAGATACTGCAAACCAGCATCCGCTACCGGAGCGGTTTCTCCACTGGGCGTCTCAAACAGGGGATCAAGAACCGGTTCGCTTTGACTCACACACTCAACCATTAGGCAGACAGTGAACGTACCCTTAGCGCAATGCTAAGGGCTTAGCCACTCTAGTTTAGGTCAACATGCGCGGGCAAACAAACGAATCGCATGCTTTTTATAGATGATCCGTTTTCAGACATCACTTTATTCTGTACAGGCATGAATCTCTGTTGTGCATGTCCTTTGCACAATATTGATGACTGATCGAAAGTAATCATACGTCGAATCAACACGTTAGTCTGGTCGCTGCATCAATAAACCCCAGTGCCAAGAACAACAACAAAGAGATTCCTCACGAACATACTGAAACCCAGCTTCCTCAGCCCAATTTCGACACTGAATCGTCGACGGTCGGATAGTCTTGGATGGCCCACGTGGTGTCTCCACATCGGTCCTCCAGTGGACTATTCCTAGCTTGCCTCCCAACTTCAGGACCCGCCACGCTTCCTTCAGCAACTTCAACGGCTGTTCGATATGCAAGATGTTGAAAAGCATGACGAACTCCGCCTCCTTATCATTCAGCCCTGTACCCTGCAGGACAAAATCACGTTCCAAAACGACGATATTCGTGAGGCTGGCAGCCTGTGCTTTTTCGAATGTCGCCTGGGTCATCACAGGATCAATATCCAGTGCCAGCACTCTTCCCTGATTCAATTGCGCCGCGGGGATTGTGAATGTGCCATAGCCACAGCCAAATTCCACCACATCACCGCACAGACCTGTGCAGTCGAGTTTAGCTAACATTCAACTTGGGTTGAAAAACGTATCCCAATAGGATTGCTCCGGCATTCCACTCTCTCGGCCTTTCATTTGCAACTCCTACACAACTGGTTTGAAGTTGATCCCACCTCCCAGTGTTTTCTTCACCGGGCATCGGCTGGCAGCTTCAAAAAGCAATGCCTCCTGTTCCGGACTCAGTTCGCCGTGCAAATGGAGTGAATATTCAAATGTCACAGTCTCAGGCAATGATCGATCCAGCCGGACTTCACATCTGGCAGATTCCAAAGAAATCTGCCGCTGATCCGCCACCTTTCGCACGGTGATAACCATGCAAGTAGCCAGTGCAGCTTCCAGTAGCTCATGCGGTCCAAACCCCTTACCCTCTCCCCCTTTTTCCACTGGTACATCTGCCATCGACGACTGGATGCCATTCGACCATTCTGAACGGATACTTCCTTTGACGGTTGTTGCACAAATCATCCAGGGTGTCCCCCCAATACTACTCTGCAATAGGCAGATAGATACTCGGCGTCAGACAGCAGTCGAGCTTATCAATCTGGTGAATCGCCTTGCGGATCGAGCCCAGATTCGTCGTGTGAGTACTGATCACGATCGGCACGGCCAGGCCACGCTGGGTTTCCAATTGTTCATGCTGCACGATGGACGCGACGCTGATGTGTTCCTTACCCAGGATGCCTGCCACCTGGGCCAGACTGCCGGGCTGTTCTTCGGCATTCACCCGCAGATAGAAGCGACTTTGAATTTCGGAAGGTGAGCACAAGCCAATGCCTCGGTCAGGTGCCCAGAGCCGGGAATTATCATACGTGATTTGCGTGTGTCCCAGTGCCAGATCGATGATATCCGACACCACCGCACTGGCGGTAGGCATCTGCCCCGCTCCGGGCCCACACAGAAGCGTATCCTTGACCACATCGCCCACGACCTCGATGGCGTTGTAAGGCCCCGGCATCTGGGCCAGCGGGTCGAATCGGCTCACCAGTGTGGGCTCAACGTGAAGAGCCACCCGGTGCTCGCTCATCCATGCTTCGGCAATGAGTTTAATGACATAACCCATTACCCGGGCATACTGAATATCCACCAGTTCGATGTTCTGAATACCCCGGCGCTCAATGGCGTCGCCCTGAATGCTCACGCCAAAGCAAAGCCGAGCGAGAACCGCCAGTTTCTGAGCCGAATCCATGCCGCTTACATCCAGTGTCGGGTCAGCTTCAGCATATCCCAGCCGTTGCGCTTCCAGAAGCGCTGCTTCATATGAGAGATTCTGCTCTGACATGGCTGTCAGAATGAAGTTTGTAGTACCATTGAGAATGGCTTTGATGGCAGTCACCTGGTTCGCTGCCAGTCCCTGAGTAAGGGCATGAACAATGGGAATACCGCCACCCACGCTGGCTTCAAGGCTCAGGGTGACGCCGGCATGATGTGCCGCTGCGAAGAGTTCATCGCCGTGCGTGGCCAGTACTGCTTTATTAGCCGTGATGACATGTTTCTTTTTTGAGAAGCACTGCAACATGTGGGTACGTGCAGGCTCGAGTCCACCCATCAACTCAACGACAACGTCCACCTCGGGGTTATTCCAGACGATCTGCGGATCGGAGCCAATCAATTCCGGCGGCACTTTAACCAGCCGCTCTTTATCCAGGTCGCGGACCACCACGTGATGAAGTCGCAGCGGTCGCCCGGCCCGACGCTCCAGTCGTTCCGACTCATCGAGCAGCAAACGCAACACGCCACTGCCCACTACGCCGCAACCCAACAGGGCGACACCCAGTGATTTCATTTCCGCATCCTGCTAACGTACGGCATCGAGAGGCTTGATACGCATCGCTGAGACAGCAGGTATGATGCCACCCAGCAAGCCCATCATCACGGTAAAGATACAAGCTACTCGAATAACTTCACGATCCACCACCATTTTGAAGACCACAGTCTTACCGCCACCTTGACCACTGCTGAGTTGGCCTTTCTGCTCAATGCCATTGACTCCCAGTCCGATCAGAACGCCCAGCAAGCCACCCAGGAAGGCAATCAAGAGTGATTCCATGAGAAACGACAGCAGTATCTGCAGCTTGGAATAGCCAATAATACGCAGGACACCAATATCCTTGACTCGCTGAGCGACTGCTGCAAACATCGTGTTCATCAACCCAAACATACCACCCACTGCCATGATGATCGCTATCACGATGGCAGAGATCTGGAACGTCTTGGTGTTCTCCGTCATCTTCTGATAGTACTCCTTCTCGGGCATGGCATTCACTTTAATGTCAGGCAGATCGCGATAATAGGCACAAGCCTGCGACGCAATTTCGTAACTGGGCAACCGAAGTACGATCGTGGTATACATACTCTGCTTGCGTTCTTCGTTGTCCTTGCCAAAGTACTTTCCCACATCTTCACGCTTCGCCCAGATTTCTGAATCAAAAGGTGAGCCACCCGAGTCCATAATGCCCACGAGTTCCAGTACCGGGGGCAAACCAGGGCGAGGAGTGAAAGTATCACCGATTTTCATCCCCAGTAACCGGGCAATGCCATCACCCATGACGCACTGCATACCACTACGGTCGAACCACTTTCCACCGGGCTTCAATTGCAAGCCATGTACCTTGCCGGCAATGATCGGATCTTCCACACCACGAATCTGCAGGAAGCGGAAACTGGGGCGGCCGCCAGGAGTTGTTGGAGGCAGTTCCTGTGTGACATTGCCATAGACTTCCATGCTCACCCACACCGAGCCATCTGGTTCGCGGGATACCAGGTCATCGCCACTCCACAGTGAAAACAGGGTCTTGTGCACATCATCGATGTTGATTTCGCTGAAGAGTTCATCGTTGGCGCCATCTTTCAGGATGATGACATTTCCCGGATGCCCAGCATTCTCAGCCAGTGCTGCCAGGCCGCGGACAAATGCCAGCATCACCACCAGTAATGCCACCACCAGAGTGAACCCGACTGCGGTCAGCAGCGTGGTGCGCCAGCGAACGCCCAGATTCCGGTAGTTGTAACGCAGGGGAATCATCAGGCGACCCTCGAGAATACATCAACCACTTTCACCGACCTGGCTGAGATGGCTGGACCAATGCTGCCTATCAACGCTGTCAACGCTCCAGCTCCAAATCCCCAGGCTACTGCTGCGTCGGGCACATTGAACCCGCCAAAGAACAGAATCTGCAGTTTCACATTGTTCATCAGAGCCCACACGGTGGTGGCGCTAAGACCACCTGCCAGTGTCCCCAGCAGGATTCCTTCACCCAGGATCAGGAACATGATCTGGTTCGGCCCGTAGCCAAGCACCTTGAGGACAGCAATCTCCATCCGCCGTTCACGCACCGTAATGCTGATGGCATTCGCAACAATCACTGTCATCACCGCGAAGATGGCAGGCACCAGTAACCACTTCACGCCCCAGAGAATATCCTTGAAAGGCTCCAGAAATCGACTGACAGCTGACGACAGCGTTTCGCACTTAACGTCGGGAAGAAACGATTCGATGGTACCGGCTGACTGAATAGCGGACTTCTGATCATCCGTCATGATCCAGCCCAGGTTCACCTTGCCATCAAGATCACAATTGATCGCCTTGAGCACACGATTCAGGTAAGCAAAGTCCATGAATCCGCCCTGAGCCCAGCGGCTGCCCCCGGGTAGTTCACCAACGATTTCCAGTTCAAACTCAGCCTGCTTGCCATCAGCTCCTTTGTGCAACACGGAGGTAGCTTTGAACACATCACCGACTTTTTTACCAAGCTTCTTCAGCCGCTCCGGTCCGAGAAGAATACCGATGTTATCCACCCCGGAGACAGGCGGTGTCTTCATCAACTTGATGAGATTCCCATCGTCGTCAAAGCCTTTCATGCCATCGACCATGGTGTTGATCTTGTCTGGCCAGCAGGCGATGACAAAGAAGAACTTGTCCTTATCCTGCATGGTTGGATCCAGCGTAAAGCCGACGAAGTGCCACAGGTTGGTATTCTCACCGTGGAAGCCATCAATATTGGATAGATTGGAATTGAGAGTGCTCCCAGTGGCAGCAATATCTTCCATATACTTGCGATCAAACCGGCTAGGAATACGGTATCGCTCAGTGATAACTGCCAGCACATCTTTCGATTGCTCGGCCATCTGCTTGTCGAGGAAGACAATGACGGTGGCAATCAGCGTAAAGATGGCGACAAGCAGAAAGATCGCCAGCACCGTCAAGATGGATCGCACCTTGTTGCGGAGTAGATTCTTCAGAATGAGCTTCAGTAGTTTCATGGAGCTTCCTTACCAAACCCTCAGATCATACTAGCAACCTTGCTGCTTTCAGATCAACTTAGGCTACCCGGCTGAATACATCCACCACCTTGACTTTCTGCGCACTCAGGGCAGGCAGCGTGCAGCCCAGAAGCGTCACCAGCAAGCCCGCTCCCGGCCCCCACCACAGTGCTTCCTGTGGCACAAAGAACAGGGGAAAGAAGCCGATAGGTATCTTGATTCCCTCCATCAGCAGGTTGATCAGACCATACATCGACCATGAGCCAAGTGTTCCTGCCAGCAATCCCAGCATCAGACCTTCGCCCAGCACCAGTATCAGGATTTGCCTGCCACTGAATCCCAGCACCTTGAGCACCGCCAGTTCCTTACGACGTTCCCGAACTGTAATGCTGATTGCATTGGCCACTATCAGCGTCATGACAAAGAAGATCGCCGGAACCAGAATGAATTTCATCCCAAAGAGCAGGTCTTTGAACGGCTCCAGAAACCGGTTCATGGCCGAGGCCAGGGTCTCGCACTTTACCTGTGGCAGGTAAGTCGTAATAGCATGCGAAACCCGGGTGGCAGCATCCTGCGACTGCACCAGAAGCCAGCCCAGATCGATCCTGCCTGCCATGGGATGCTTCACTGCATCGAGTTTTCGTCGCAGGTATTCATAGTCCATGAAACTGAAGGATGTCCATCGACTTGTTGCCGGAAGCACAGCAACAATCTCAAAGACATATTCCTGCCGCTGCGTAACATCCTGTTCAAGTACATACGCGGTGAAAACGTCCCCCACTTTTTTCTTCAACTTCTTGAGCCGTTCCGGCCCCATAATGATGCCGATGTTGTCGTTTCCCGAAACGGGCGGACGCTTCATGTGCGTTGTCGCCTGCCGGGCATCGGGAAAGTCCTCCAGACCATCGGTCATTCGCAGCATCATGTCAGGCTGGGTAGCCACCGTGATAAAGAAGCCGTCCTTCTGCTTGAATTCCTTATCGAGGGCAAAAGCGACAAAGTTCCAGCTGGCATATACATCCGGCTCAAAGCCGGGGATCTGCCGCAACATGGAGTTGAGCTGGCTGTCAGTCCGAATGATGTCTTCCAGATACCGCTGGCTGAACGAGTCCTGATCCGAACGTTCAGTGATGATGAGCTTGATGTCCTTCTCTTTCTCCGCCATAGAGTCTTCGAGAAAGCGGAGCACCGTGCCGACCATCGTAAGGATGGCGACGAGAAAAAAGATGGCGAGCGAAGTGAGAATAGTCCGCAACTTATTACGGTACAGGTTCTTCAGAATAATCCTCGCCAACATCAGCATGTAGCTAGCTCACGGAAATAAGCTCACCGGATCGACTCTTGACATAGGCATCTTCCACTAACCGACCCTTCTCCAGCCGCACCAGCCGTTGAGCTCGCTCTGCGGCGTGAGGATCGTGGGTAACCATGATAATCGTTTTGCCGAGTGATCGGGGGAGTTCCTGCATCAGGGTCAGAATCTCGTCGGCACTCTTGGAATCGAGATCTCCTGTAGGCTCATCCGCGACGATGAGCGTAGGATCGGTTACCAGTGCGCGAGCAATGCCGACACGCTGCTGTTGCCCGCCTGACAGTTGCCCCGGGCGATGTCTCATGCGATCAGTCAGTCCCACCAGTTCCATCGCGGTGATGACCTGTTTGCGACGCTGCGAAGCAGACAGAGGCAGCAGCAGCAATGGCATCTCCACATTCTCATATGCCGTCAGCACCGGCAGCAGATGGTAGAACTGAAACACGAAACCGATACTGCGTGTCCGCCAGCGTGATAGTTCTTCCTCATTCATGGCCGAGACGAGGTCATCGCCCACCCAGATCTCGCCTTCGCTGGGCGTATCAAGCCCGGCAATCATGTTAAGTAATGTCGTCTTACCAGAACCCGAAGGCCCCATTAGCGCAACGAACTCCCCCTCCGCCACATCCAGGTTCAGATGATGCAGCACATCAATCCGCTCACCACCCCGTGCGAAGTATTTGACCACTTCACGACAACGGACAATCGGCTGGGCCATGGTTACGATATCTCAGCAGAGTTATGCAAACTGATCAGGAGCAGTACCACCAGTACAACCTGATCATCTCTAGTTCTTCACCGGTGTCGTTGAATTCCCTGTGGCGGGTAGTTCTGACGCAGTTTTGGTACTCAGCGGGGTTACTTCGTTCGGATCCTTCATGAACTGGACGCGTGCCCGCATCTCAGGCCGCAGATCTTTCTCGTCGTCTGGCACGTCGATTTTCACACGTACCGTCACGCTCGCCTTGCTGCGGCTGGCCACTGGCATGATGCGTGCCACTTTGCCTGTGTACTTTTTGTCCTTGTAAGCTTCGGTGGAGATATTGCAAAGCTGTCCCTTTTTGATCTGGCGAATGTCGCGTTCGCTGATATCCACTTCCACTTCCAGGTTCTTGAGGTCAGCCATATCGCAGAGATTTGCTGACAAACCATTGGAAAATGCTTCAGGACGAACTGTGTTTCCGAGTTCTGTCTTCTTCTCGAGGATGACACCTTCGATAGGCGCGATCACATTGCAGTTGTCCAGCCTCCAGCGGGCTTTGGCCATTTCGGCACAGGCCTGGTCGTACTCTGCCTTGGCCGCTGCCTTGCGTTCGTCACGTACACCCTTTTGCATCATGGAATTCATTGCCCGTTGCTGCTCCAGCTTCTGCACCGCAATCAGCACCCGGCTTTGAGCTTTGTCTAATTCATCGCGAGTGATAGCTGAACCCGAGGCCTGCAGCTTGGCTAGTTCATCTTTAGCCTGCTTGAGTGTTTCCGAAGCCTCTTTCTCTGCTGCTTCAGCCTGCATCTTCTCTTCTTCCCGACTGCCCTTCTTTGCTTCGTTCCATTTGGCTTCCGCCAGCATGGTGATCGCCTGTGCCCGACGGAATTCAAAGTCATACTCTTCTGTTTCCAGTTCAGCCAGCACAGCCCCCTTCTTCACATATTGCCCTTCTTCGATGTAGAGCTTTTTCACCTGGCCACCGACCTTCGGGCTGACCTGTACTTTCTGGAATGGGACAATGTAGCCGCCGGCTTCCAGTGCTACGTCCTTGTTCACTTTCTCCTTCTCAGACTGTGGCTTGGGCGCGGTGGCCGAGGACTGTGGTGCCGTCGAAGAGCTGAACGTTTCTCGGAGCGTTGCTCCATATTTCAGCCACATCCAGGCACCACCCCCGACAAAGATGCCAAGAATGATGAGCCAAAAGAGCTTGCCGCCCCGTCGTGGCGGAACACGCACATCTTTGTTCAAACGCAGCGATTGAACCCTCTCTTGCAGGGTGGCTGTCGTGCTGTGTGTATCTACCGGGGTTTCCGACACGCTCATGCGATTAATCCCGTGACGACCGACTGTTTCGCTTACACCATATCTTATGACAAGTTTTCTGCCTAGATGATGTGAGTGTAAGTTGTGTTACTGGGTATTCGTGAAGTTGCCCTTGAGATTGCTCCAGTCTCTCACACCTTCCGTTGATCCCATATCATACTCTTTATTCCTCACTTACGATTCACTATGCCTAAAACTCCACCCGTGAAGGGTACGCTGGCCTTCGTCACTCTCGGCTGTGCCAAAAATCTGGTCGATTCCGAACGCATGCTCGGCCACCTGGCTGTTGATGGCTATGCCATCGTCCCCGAAGCCGACGGCGCTGATGTTGTTGTCATCAATACTTGTGGCTTTATTGAAGCAGCCCGCCAGGAATCCCTGGGTGTCATTCACGAGATGATAGATCTGAAAGAAAAGGGGAGACTCAAGGCTGTCGTGGTGGCAGGCTGCCTGGCTGAACGTAAAAAGGACACCCTGCTTCAGGAAGTACCTGGTATCGATCATCTGGTCGGTGTCTTCGGCCGCGAGCAGATCACTGAGGTTTGTGACAAAGTTCTTCAAGTTCCGCATACCCTACTGGACAAAAAATCCGGGGTAGACGGGGAACGTCCTGCAAAGAAGCCGCTACGCAAGTTCAATCTGCAACTCGCCAGGCCCAAACCTGATCTCCTGGCTGAGCAACGCAGCCTGTTCAAGCCAGCCCCAGTTCGTGCCCTGCCCGACGATGCCCGACTCCGTATCACCCCTCGCCACTTCGCATACCTCAAGATCAGTGAGGGCTGCGACCGACTTTGCACCTTCTGTGCCATCCCCGGCATGCGTGGCAAGCATGCCACCAAGCCCATCGAACAAGTCGTCCTCGAAGCCAGAGAGCTTGCAGCCGATGGCGTTCGTGAGCTCAATATCGTTGCACAGGACTCCACGTACTACGGCATGGATCTCTATGGCAAACCCCGCCTGGATGACCTCCTCACTGAACTCAACAAGGTCGACGGCATTGACTGGATTCGCGTTCTCTACGTCTACCCCATGTACCTGACCGATTCACTCTTGAAGGTGCTCAGTTCCTCCGAAAAGATCGTCCCCTACATTGATATGCCACTGCAGCACATTAATGACACCATGCTCAAACGCATGAGCCGCCGCGTGACGAAGAAGCAGACGGTGGAACTGGTCAATAACCTGCGTGATGCCATCCCCGACCTCGTCCTGCGCACCACTTTCATCGTTGGCTTCCCCGGTGAAACTGAAGACCAGTTCGCCGAACTGTGCGACTTCGCCAAAGAGATGCACTTCGAACGTGCTGGTGTTTTCACCTACTCTTTTGAGCCTAGTACCCCAGCCACCAAACTGCCCGGGCATCTGGATGAGGAGATCAAGAACGAACGCCGCGATCGTCTGATGAAGACCCAGCAGAAGGTTGCCTTCCAATGGAGCAGGAAGCAGGTCGGCAAAACTCTCGATGTTCTCATTGATAGTCCTGACCCGGAACTCCCCGGCTGGTGGCTCGGTCGCAGCTATGCCGATGCCCCTGACATCGACCCCATAGTAAAAGTAAAATCGAAGAAGATTGCCCCCGGCGATCTGGTTCCTGTCAAGATTACTGCATCCGAAGGGTATGATCTGCTCGGAAAACTGTAGTCCACAACCACCCGTGGTTTCCCATGGCTATTCTCCGTCGCTTCTGGATTCCTGTTTCGCTCATTACCCTTGGCATTATCGTCCAGGTCCTGAACTGGACGACCGATCTCACAAACGAAACCCTGATCCCGCAGTTCGGTAACTCGGCCCGGGCCGTCATGGGTCGCAATGTCGCTCTCCTCATCGCCGGCCTATTGCTCATCTGGCTGCTCTTCACCAAACAGGTGATGCGGAATGTCAAATATGCCATCTTTGGTATCGTAATCGCCATTGTGGGCTTCTTCGCAGTCAGCATCCGTGAGATCGAGAACACTGGCAACAATGAGTATGTCTTCCACTTCCGCTGGGAACCGACGCGTGAAGAGCGGCTTGCTCAATTTGTGCAGTCAGCAAAGCCTGTCGCTCTCACCGGCACCCTGAACCCCAATGCCCCTCGCCA
Organism: Gemmatales bacterium; assembly: GCA_046350055.1. GTDB lineage: Bacteria > Planctomycetota > Planctomycetia > Gemmatales > HRBIN36 > JAEUIE01. The sequence continues at coordinate 5,572,999 of JAXMBC010000001.1, forward strand.
CACCGATTTCCTCGGTCCCAAACGTGATGGCGTCGTGCCCGGCCCCAAGCTGAGTGTGCAAAAGCCCAAAGAACTGTGGCGTCGCCCTGTCGGCGGTGGCTATGCCAGTTGTGTGATGGCCGGTGGTCTGGCTGTTACCATCGAGCAACGAGGCGAGGAGGAGATGATAGTCGCCTTCGATCTTGCCACAGGCCATGAAGTCTGGACACGTGGCTACCCCGGCCACTTCAAGGAAAGTCTCGGCGGCAACGGGCCTCGCGCCTGTCCTACCATTGCTGACAGTGAAGTCTTTGCCCTGGGCGCCAGTGGCCTCCTCGTCTCGCTCGACCTGGCCACGGGCAAAGAGAAATGGAAGACCAACATTCTGCAGGATGCGAATGCCACCAACATTACCTGGGGCATGTGTGGCGCGCCACTGGTCACCGCTGATAAGGTCATCGTCAATCCTGGCGGCAAATCCAGCCATGGCGTTGTCGCCTATGATCGCACTACTGGCAAGATTCTGTGGCACGCAGGAAATCATGGTGCTGCGTATGCCACTCCCGTGCTCGCCACATTGCACGGCCTGGAACAAGTGGTCATCTTCGATTCCAATGGCGCTGCTGGCCATCACCTGAGCGACGGCAAAGAACTCTGGCGACACAGCTTCCCCACCTTCAACGGCATCAATGTCGCTCAACCTCTCATTCTCCCTGACAACCGGGTCTTTCTCTCCGCAGGTTACGATGCGGGCAGCATGCTGATCGACGTCAGGAAGACAGGGGAAACCTGGAGCACCGCCCAGGTCTGGCTCAGCAAGCGGCTCAAGTGCAAGATGAGTTCTGCCATTTACTATGACGGCTATCTCTACGGCCTCGATGATGGCATCTTCACCTGCATTAACGTCAAGAATGGCGAACGCCAATGGAAAGCAGGCCGCTATGGCCACGGGCAACTGCTGCTCCGCAACGATGTTCTCGTCATCATGGCCGAGACCGGAGACCTGGTATTCGTCGCTGCTGATCACAAGGCCCATCGCGAACTCGCCAAGTGGCCCATGCTCCCCGGTGGAAAGACATGGAACGCCCCGGCACTGGCTGGTAATCTACTATTGCTCCGCAATCATTTTGAAGCGGTGCTCCTGGAATTGCCCACGGAATGAAGCTGACCACGCAACAGATTGACTGGCTCAATATCGCCCTCATGTTCATTGCCGCTGCAGCAGCCTATGCGCTGCCATTTGAGCTGTTTCTCTTCTCGTATGCAGTTCTCGGCCCGCTTCATTATCTAACTGAAATCTCCTGGCTGCATGAACGACGCTATTTCACCACAGGCACCCGCGATGCCCTCGTGCTGCTACTCCTCGGCATCGTGCTCTTTGCTGTCTCCTTCATCGTTCCAGTGTTATCACCGTTGCCAGAGCGGCCATCTGCGCAGGTGATTCAGCAATTCAAAGACCAGCAGGCGCAAACCGGAGCGACGATTATTTATCTTGCCTTCATGGCTGCCCTGGCCATGACCGCCTTCAGGAAGCTGGGCAACAAAGTACTGTTCATGCTGCTCTCAGGAGTGTTTCTGATGGCGCTGATGAAAGTGCAAGCCTGGGTGTTGCTCTTCGCTGTCTTTCTTCCCACGCTCATTCATGTCTTTGTTTTCACTTCAGCATTTATGCTGCTGGGAGCACTCAAGAGCCGTAGCCTCCCAGGACTGCTGGCGTTCACCCTGCTTCTGGTGATTGGTGGCTTCCTGCTTTTCTACCGGCCCGTGGAAACGACAATTGTGAGCGACCAGGTCCGCAACCACTACCAGCTGTTCATGGAACTCAACCGATTCCTCGCACGTCTCTTTGGCCAGAACTGGTTTGAACCTGATCAGGTTTACTACACCAGTCTGGGGATCGCTCTCATGCGATTTATCGCCTTCGCCTACACCTACCACTATCTCAACTGGTTCTCCAAGACCTCGGTCATCAAGTGGCACCAGGTGAACGTAACTCGCCTCGCTGTCATCTTCGTCCTCTGGCTTATCGCTGTCGCCCTTTACTGGTGGAACTATCGTTACGGTTTCGTTGCTCTCTATACTCTCAGCTTCCTCCACGTCTTCCTCGAATTCCCGCTCAACTGGCGCAGCTTCGTCGAACTGGGCAGAGAAGCCAGTAGCATCTCGCGCCATGGTTGGGTGAAGGCACAAGTAGCCAGTTCAATTGCCTGACCTGTCACATTGCCATAACTGCCGCAAGAAATCATCACTATGTGAACTTCACAAAGAAGTGCCAATCTCCAGTGGACAGTCAGTCACAGTGCGTTTCTGCCCGTGATCCTGTGCGTCGGACTGTTACTCTCTGACCAAAGTCATTGCAAAAGGGGACTGGCAGTATTGGACTACCGCGGAAGTAAAAGGCATTTCATTTGGTGCTAACAATCAGTGCAAACGTCATCCCCACGAGCAACAGGGCTAGGATAATTTTCAGCACCAGGAGTTGCGTATTTACGTTCATACTACTTGGTTCTGGCTTATCCTCTGAATGAATTCCCCACGCCCGATCCTCCAAGAGGTTATGCTGCGGCAGATCGTCGGGTGACATCTGCACTAGACATGGAGGCTCAGTGTACTGTTGCTGATCGTGAGCAATGATAGAGGCAACGAAGGGGTCTTGCGGCGGTATCACGATACCATCCCTCGCATGTCCCAAGTGATCGTGCCAGCGTGTTACCAATTGATGGAGCCTGTCTTCTTTATGCAGATTCAGCCATTCCGCTTCTTGCAAGCCTGATTCCGCGCTTGATGATTCCGGCTGGAGACGAAGCGACTGTTGAAAATATGCATGGGCGCTGTCAGTGTTCAATTCCTTCATCCGAATCCAGCCCAGGTATTCATGGCACCTCGCATTTTCCGGATCGCGAGCGAGTACGTACTGAAACAGTGCTTCCGCCTCAACTAGTTTGTCCCTTTGGAACTTGATGATGCCGTATTGCAGGAGTGAGGGCACATGTTCCGGATCAAGAGTCAGCGATTGGAGTACGCACCAGCAGGCGGAGTCATACTGCTGGGTTTGACTGTAGCATCGCCCCAGCATTCTGAAATACTCATCATCAGTGGGATTGAGTCGAACCGCTTCGATTAGGGCCGTAATAGCTTCATGCACATCGTCATGATTAATTCTGACGGTGGCCAGTATGTAGTGATACCACGCGTGTACCGGGTTCAGGGAAATCGCATCCCACGCCAGCTTCTTTGCCTCTTCCCCTCGCCCCAGCGAGGAAACCGCCAGAGCCAACATAGCCAGTGCATCGGCATGCTGGCTATCGTCCTGCAGCACCTTGCCCAACTGCTCCTCAGCCAATGCATATCGCTTCAGTTGAATCAGTAACCAGATGGATTCCAGTGAACGATGCACGTAGTACATCCGAAATTATAAGGAGTAATGAAGATACCCCAATTCCAAGAGCGGTTCAATGTTTACTCCTGGTTACTCAACTTCCTATCGAACGCCACACATGACACACTGCGAGGCGTGGGGCTACCGCTATTCACTTCCTGAATCACCGCCCGTAACTATGGTAGTAGCGCGATGCCGAGATGCAGCGCTAACTCGTCGAGTTGTGCGTCGGTCACCGGTTGACGGTAGATGATGGTTGGTGCATGGTTCAGGAATTCCCCTTGCCTCCATCTGCTTTCTACTGGCTACTGGTTCCTTTATTCTGGCTTCTGACTTGCCACATCGCTTCCGGGGCAAGTAGCAGAATGACCATGCCGAACACCATGTAGCCACCCCGTTCGGGGTTGTACTCGTTGACAATGTGCTGCCAGTCGAAGCCCTGCATCAGCCCAATTAACACTTCAAATACTGCTGTGAGTGCCATCCACCAGGCACCGATCAACAGCCGCTGCTTCATGCTCGTCGTTCGCATCCAGTGAATGCACAGCCAGGTGACGCCCAGCACGATCAGCGAACCGACGAAAAACCCTACATCCTTCGCCTTCGCCTGCCCGACCAGCGGTTCCAGAAACGACGTGCGGAGAATCGCCTGCGCCGTTTCACAGCACATGATAAATGCCCAGACCGCCAGGGCGCGACCGTCAAGCATGTCTACCTCATACAACATCAGAACAATGGAGAGCGAGCCAGCCACATCCACAGGGACGACATCTGCTGACAGCCGATTGTATCACAATCTGCGAATGGAGTGTCTGTTCAATGCACTCAATGGCATCTTCATGGGGGCGATTCTCAATGCCTCCCACGTCATCGCCCTCAAGTGCCTGCATGCAAACCAGTGGCACATCACCATTCTGACATGCGCCTTCCCTTGCGGTGCCTTCATCGGCCCGCTCTGGGCCAAGCTCGGCGAACGGTGGGGTATGCAGAAGCTGGTCCTCCGCATGGCTATCTGGGCCAATATCCCACTCTTCCTGGTGCCCTTCATCGAATACATCCCCGGCAGCCTTGCAGCGGATGGGTTCACATTATTAATGGCTATCAGTCAGTTGGCGTATAGTGCCATGCGTATGGGACAGTCAAGCCTGTACCACGCCACCTATCCCCGCGAGGTGCGGGGCCGCGTGCTCGGCTGGCTCGTCTTCTGGAACTTCCTTACCATGGTGATTGCCATCGTCACCATCGGCTACCTGGTCGATGCTGAGTATGGCCAGAACCCGAACAATTACCGCTGGCTCTGTCCGCTGGCGGCACTTTTTGGCCTGGCCGCCTGTCTGGCCTACGCCCAGGTAAAGACCAATACTGTAGTTCGGGAAGAAGCCCAGGGCTTTGGCAGTTCCTACCAGGCTGCCCGGCGAGTGCTCAGCCAGGATCATGCCTATCGCCGCTTTCAGATTGGCTACTTCCTTTCAGGCTCAGCCTTCTTCCTCTCCATCCACCTCGTACTGGTGATGTGCAAACAGGACCTTGGCTTTTCGTCCGTTGAACTGGCCCTATGGCTGGCTGTGGTTCCGCAGGCGATGCTGGCGGTGACGTCACCGTTCTGGGGTCGACTGATGGACAAGCTGGGCATCGAAGCCTCACGGCTTTTCATCGCCAGCACCATGACCATCTACCTGATGTGCTACCTGATTGGCATCGTGTGGAATATCCCTCTACTGATCATCATCGCCAGTATCCTGCGTGGCGTGGCTGAAGGGGGCGGACAAGTGACGTGGGCCTTGGCGTCGGTGCAGTTCGCCCCCCGAGCGGAAGAGGTGCCCATCTATAACGGCATCCACTTCTGGCTAAACGGTGTCCGCGGCCTCGTCATGCCCTGGCTTGGCACACAATTGTTTGTCTTTTATGGAGCCTATGCCCTGATTGCCGGCATTGGCACTTCACTAGCAGCGATGGGAGTAGTGCTCTGGTCACTCAAGGACGATGCTGACAAGAAGCCGAGTAGTAAATCAGCGATTGAAACGATTGAAGAGACGGTGGATTCAACAACTGCAACGACAGCAATGGTGAATGAATAGTAGACGCGGCATCCTGCCGCGTATGCAAGCACAAGTGCAGTTGCAACAATACCAGCCGCGGACTACGCGGCGAGACGCCGCGTCTACTTTCAGTTACTCGACAACGGAGTCATGCGGTTGCCTACCTTCTTGGCAGCCTTGCGACAACTGACCATGATCGCCATCAGTTCATGCACTTCGGTGAGCAGACTCAGGAGTTGGGCTTTGGGTGTGTACCCCGCTTCGATCAGCAGATCAAGCCAGTAGGCTGCGATGTCGAGATCATACAGCGCAGCATCGAGCCGTTTCATATATCCACGAATACGCCGGCAGCGGATGGCAGCCCGATAATATGCGCCCACTCGCGTCAGATGCCGAATCATCCTGCGACCGATGATGCGGGCCTCGTCACTGGCGGGCAGCATGCCATACACTTTCAGCCCATGCAACGAAGCCTGCTTGGTGCGACGCCGAAGATCGGGTTGTTCTAAACGCATGTGGACTTTCCCTTTCATCGGCAGACGATTCACATTGTCCATGATTAAGACTCCTTGATATTACCATAAGTGAAAATGCAAGTCTTGAGCCATTTCGCGGTTTCCTGCCGTTTTGACATGAGAACTTGCTCATTCCCTATTCACACGCCTGAATCAGTGGCGTTTTCCACAAGACAGATTCCCCTTCCCCCCTTGTTCTCTATCTGCTATACCCTGCCTGCATTTGTCAGGAGAGCATGCAATGTATCACTTTGGAACATGGACGTTCTTGACGTTCGGAATGTTAAGCTGGCTGCCCACGAATCTGTTGGCACAACAAACAAATCCTCCCCCGGTTATCCAGGCGTCGACCAACGATATTGCCGCCACGGTCAACGGCGAAGTCATTCGAGAATCGGCAGTACAACGTGAGCTCAAGTTTGCTGCGCCGCAGGATGTAACCAAGCTGCGGCCAGCCATCATCAACAATCTGGTCGATCTGGCCTTGATCGATCAATACCTGCGTGCTGCCAAGGTGGAAGCTGCCCCTGCTGAGGTTGAAGCCCGCTTCAAACGGATGCAGGAAGAGGCCAAGACCCAGGGCAACATGGATCTCAAGCAACTTCTTGAGAAGCTCGCCGTTACGGAAGAAGAACTCCGCACCATGCTGACAGCTGACCTCCGCTGGGAGAACTTCGTCAAGACCCAGGCCGACGACACCAAGCTCGAACAATTCTTCAACGGCAACAAGGTCATGTTTGATGGCAGCGAAGTCCATGGCCGCCACGTACTGCTGGCTGTGAAGGCTGATGCACCTGCCGCTGAGAAACAGGCTGTTCAGGCGAAGCTTACCGGGCTGAAGAACGACATCCTCAAGCGTGCCGCCGACCTGGCTGCCAAGAACGACCCCAAGGCTGATCCAGCCAAGGCCAAAATCGAAAACCTCGAAAGCGCCTTCGCCGAGGTAGCAGCCAAGGAATCGGACTGCCCCTCCAAGAAGAACGGTGGTGACCTGGGCTTCTTCCCCCGCACTGGTGTGATGGTCGAGAACTTCTCTGCCGCTGCCTTTGCCCTGGAGCCAGGCACAATGACAGACATCATCGAAACTCAGTTCGGCTACCATGTCATCCTCTGCATCGAGAAGAAGGCCGGCAAAGCCGACCTCAAATTCGCCGACATCAAGGACCAGGTCCGCGAAGTCTATGGCGAACGACTCAAGATGGTCATGGTGCCTCAACTCCGTCAGCGGGCCCAGATCAGCATTCCTGCTGCAACCAAGTAAGTGCTAAGCGCTAAGTGCAACACAATACATCGGCGGGGGATAATCCCCCGCCGATGTTGTTTCATACCGAGTTGCAAGATGCTGAACATTCTGGCAATTCCATCCAGCACCCTGAACCCATGTATGCGATAGCTGCGTCATTCCTCATAATGAGCTACACAAACCGAAGCGTAAGCGAGGCACATCTTGCTAGTGCCAGTCTCACCTCGCTCACGCTTCGGGTTGGTATCATCCAAGGAACGTGTGATGTCGAACGAACTCCCCACTAAATACGACCCCTCCCTCGCCCAGGACTGGTGCCTGAAGTTCTGGAACGAGAAGGGCTACTTCCACAGCAAGCCCAACCCCAAGAAGAAGCCTTTCACCATCGTCATCCCGCCGCCCAACGTCACCGGGGCGCTGCACATGGGCCATGCTCTCGATAACACGCTGCAGGATGTTCTCATTCGCTGGCGGCGCATGCAGGGCTACGAAGCCTGCTGGATTCCCGGCACCGATCACGCCGGCATCGCCACCCAGGCTGTTGTCGAGAAGCGACTACTGGAGACCGAAAAGAAGAACCGGCACGATGTCGGCCGCGACGGGTTGGTCGAACGCATTTGGAAATGGAAGGACCAGTACGAGTGCCGCATCCTTGGCCAGCTCAAGCAGCTCGGCTGCAGTGCTGACTGGGACCGCACCCGCTTCACTCTCGACGAGATGTGCAGCAAAGCCGTCCGGCAGACCTTCTTCAACTTCTTCAAAGCCGGCCTCATCTACCGGGGCAAACGACTGGTCAACTGGGATACGCACCTGCAGACGGCAGTTGCGGATGATGAGATCTATCACGAGAAGACCAAGGGCCACTTCTGGACGTTCAAGTACCCCGTTGTTGATGAAATGCGTAAGGAAACCGGAGAGTTTCTACATTTCTCAACTACCCGCCCTGAAACCATGCTGGCCGATGTCGCTGTCGCCATTCACCCCGAAGATGAGCGCTATAAGCATCTGCATGGCAAAATGCTTTGGAATCCCTTGGTTGGCAGAGCCATTCCTGTTATTACAGATGCCTTGTTAGTCGATCCAGCACTGGGTACTGGTGCCGTCAAAGTCACGCCTGCCCATGACCCGAATGACTATCAATGTGGCTTGCGACATAAGCTGTCGATGATCAGCATGATGAACTCGGACGGTACTGTCAGTGAGGAAGGAACATTCGGGGATGAAAGTGGCGATCAGTATGTCGGCATGAAAATGGCTGATGCCAGAAAGTCAGTCGTTGAAAGAATGGAGTCGCTCGGTCTGCTGGAAAAAGTCGAAGACCGCGACATCGACCTCGCCCACAGCGACCGCAGCAAGACGCCGATTGAACCCTTCCTCAGCGACCAATGGTTCGTCAAGATGAGCGATCATGACGATGGCCGCCCGGGCCTGGCGCAACAGGCGATGGATGCCGTCACCAGTGGTCGGGTCAAGTTCTTCCCGGAGCGATACTCGAAGACGTATCTCGACTGGTTGGGCGAGAAGCGGGACTGGTGTATTAGCCGTCAGTTGTGGTGGGGGCATCGGATACCGGTTTGGCGAATGGACCTGACTAATGAAGAGTGGATTGAAAAAGCGAAATCAGATCCAAGATGGAGTGAGTACTTCATGCTAGGCGAAGACGCCATCGATCTGATCGCGGTCCAAACGCAAACAGAAATGTATCATGTTACAGGTCACAGGAAATCACTAGAGAGTCTTGGTGCCGCACTTGAAGACTCTAAGTTTCAACCTATTTCCTGGTTCATCGCACCGTCGCCGCTGAATCCCTCATTCACCGAAACGATTAAATGGTTAGAGTCTCTTGGTTTTGTTCAAGACGAGAACATCCTCGATACTTGGTTCTCCTCCGGCCTCTGGCCCCACTCCACCCTCGGCTGGCCGGAGAAGACGCCGGAGATGGAGTACTACTACCCCACCAGTGTCCTAGTCACCAGCCGTGATATCATCACGCTCTGGGTTGCCCGCATGGTTCTGATGTCGCTCTCGAACCTCGGCGAGGTTCCGTTCCACCACGTCTACATCCATCCCAAAGTCCTCGATGGCTTCGGCGAGGGGATGAGCAAATCCAAAGGCAACGGCGTCGATCCGCTCGATGTCATCTCCATCTACGGCACCGATGCCCTGCGGTTCGTCATCTGCCAGATGGCGACCGAAACACAGGACGCCCGGATGCCGGTTGCCAACGTCTGCCCGCATTGTCAGACGCTCGTTCCGGTCAAGCAAGAGCACATGTACATGCGGACGAAGAAGTTGGCGTGCCCCAGTTGCAAGAAGCCGTTCCGCCCCGGTGGCCCGTGGCCTTCGGACGACCCCGAACTGCCGACAGCCAAGCAGACCAGCGATAAGTTCGAGCTAGGTCGCAACTTCGCGACGAAGCTGTGGAACGCCAGCCGCTTCGTCATGATGAACCTCAGCCCCCTCACCCCTAACCCCTCTCCCCCTGGGGGAGAGGGGAAATTGGAGGACCGCTGGATCCTCTCGCGCCTCGCCACAGTCACCGAGCAGGTCACCCAGCATCTCGAAGCCTACGAAATCGCGGCGGCGGCCCGACTGCTCTACGACTTCACCTGGACCGAGTTCTGCGACTGGTACGTCGAGATGGCCAAGAGTCGACTCAAGATCGACGAAGAGAAGAGCCTCGCTCAGCAGATGCTCGTCGGCGTTCTTGATACCATCCTCCGCCTGCTGCATCCCATGATGCCGTTCGTGACGGAGATGATCTGGCAGGCATTAAATGGTGTTGCGCCGGCGCGTGATCTCGGTGGACTCAAGGGGCTGACGCCCCCCGCTCGCAGTACTGATTCCATCATGATTGCTGCATGGCCTACTGGTCTTGAAGGCTATCGCGATGCGGCTCGCGAAACGCAAATCGCCCGCATGCAGGACCTCATCAAGGCCATCCGCAACACTCGCAACGAATATCGCATCGATGAGAAGGCAACAGTTACCGTCTCGGTCCAGTGCACCGAGGCGGTTGCAAGGGAACTGGAGCCATTGCAAACCTTTATCCGTTCTCTAGGCAAGGTTGGCGACCTGCACCTGGGGCCGAACATCGAACGGCCGCAGCAAGCCGGCGTCATCACGCATGCCGACTTCACCGCCTATGCCCATCTGGCGGGGCTGATCGACGTACCCGTTGAGATCAAACGTCTGGAGAAACAGCTGGCGGAAAAGGAGAAGGGACTGGCCAACCTCCGTACCAAGCTCAGCAACGCCGGTTTCCTGGCGAAGGCTCCACCGGAAGTCGTCACCGAACTCCGCGACTCGGAAAAGGCAACCGAGCAGCAACTTGTCGTCATTCGTGAGACGCTGGGGATGCTGAAGGGGTAAAAGGCAATCAGCCTGCTGTCCCACTTATGCAGGCACCTGCTTTGATTCGGGTGGAACGGGCTTGGGGGCAAAGAAGATGCCATGCAAACCCAGAAGAATGGCGCCGCCGACGAGAAAACAGTCGGCGAGATTAAAGACTGGCCAATTGAAGGGCAGCTTGCCCTCAGCATTGCGGTAATAGACCCAGATCCAGTCACGCACACCGCCGTAGAAAATGCGGTCGAAGCAGTTGCCGATGGCGCCTGCCATGATGAAAGCTAGCGTAATGGTGTATATCGTGGTTCGGTGCCTGTGTGGCCAGAGAGCCCAACCAAGCAGACCAGCAATAGCCAGACTGCTGATGCCGATAAAGAACATGTTGGCCAGCTGCCCTTTATCGTTGCCCAGGCTGAAGAGAGCACCCTTGTTTAAGGGAGAATTCAAAAGCAGGCTGAACCAGTTGGGGATGAGTTCTGTCTGCATGACAGCCAGTCCACCGCGCAGTTCATCGGGAAGTTTGCCCGAGAATTGATCTTTGGTAACGATATCGAGGGCAGCAGCAGCCAGGACCATGCCGAAAAAGCAAACCAGCCAGCGTCGCGACGGATACAGTGACATCGATCATCCTTCCTCAGGAACGCTGGCTATCGCAGGAATTGCTCAAAATGGCAAGGCCATACGTCTTGCCAATGCAGGGTAAACCCTGACAATGCTAAGTTACAGGGGCGTTTAGCACAGCGGCTAGTGCACCTCGCTTACACCGAGGGGGTCACAGGTTCGAATCCTGTAGCGCCCACTCTGTACTTCGGCCACGATACTCATACAGTATCTAGCCAACTTCAGCATAGCTATTTGTCAGGAAACGAGACATGGGAAAGCGTGGCGATCGGTTCAAACTGCGAGCCGTCAAGCAGAAAGAATCCAAGGCTATCAACGGCCCCCGCAAGGCGGCAGAACGCATTCGTCGCGAGAAGCGGATGATGACCATCCTTAACTCGGCCAAGCCTCCCTATTCCAAGATCATTCGCAACTGGCTCGCCAATGTGCTGGGCAAGCCCGAAATGCACATTACTGCCGATGACGTGAAGAGCGTGCTGGCCAGTAAGAAGTAAGAAGAAGCCTAAAAGAAAACTAACGGCGGAGAAAACCTCTCCGCCGTTGTTCGTTGGTATCGTCTGAAGACAGGTCTTGAGCGACAGTCATGTGATATAGTGTCCATATCCCCAGAGACACTTGCATGGCCACTCTTGCTCCAGTTGACGTTCTCCAGGAATGCGAATCATTCCTGCTTCGTGTACAGAATACTGATGGTGGCTGGGGCTACGCCGAAGGATTGCCCTCGCAACCGGAGCCTACCAGCCTGGCCATACTCGCGCTGGCAAAGAAACCAGAACATCGCAGCACCTGCAACAAAGCCTGCCAGTTTCTCGCCAGCCTCCAGGATAGCCGCGGAGCCATTCGCCCACCGACTTCATTTGAGAAATCGTACTGGCCGACTGGATTGGCCATTATCGCCTTGCACCAGATGCAGCCAGATAATCCGGTGATCAACAAGGCGCTCGGCTGGCTCTTTTCCCAGCGCACCATGACGCGGGCGATGAACGACGACATGGCCCGCGATTTCGAAATTGATACCACGCTGGTCGGATGGAGTTGGACAGAGGATACATTTTCCTGGGTCGATCCCACTTCATGGGTGATCCTGGCATTGCGGCACACCGGGCATGCTGATCACCCACGCACTCACGAAGGGCTGAAGCTCTTGCTTGACCGGGCTTATCCCGAAGGTGGTGCCAACTGCGGGAACCGCCGCATCTATGGCTCACGTACTGAGCCGGTGCCGGCAAACACCTGCTCACTGCTGCTGGCCCACAGTGGTCTGGCTGATGACCCGAAACTGGCTGCAAGCCGACAGTATCTGCGAGATTCGATCACCAGGCATGCTGACCTGGAGAACCTCTGCTGGACTCGTCTGGCTCTCGATGCATGGCAAAGCGAGCCTGCAACGGCAGAGGTATTGCCGGGCCTGGAAGCACGCATTCTGGAATTGTTCGCTGAACAGACCCAGGCCAATCGTGTCTTTCGTCGGAGTACGATTCGCCAGGCACTGACGCTGCTGGCACTGAGCACCAGGGAATATCACCCCCTGCTGCCACGAGGCAATGAGCCCAAGCTGGCAGCCGACGATCGTGTGAAACCAAACAAGCCCGGCTTCCTGGAACGACTCTCCAAGTCATTCAAGGGCGTGATGATTTCCGCTGCCGGGCAACTACGTGCACTACCCGACGCTACTTCTGTTCACATTGCCGTCGCCAAATCCTACGACGATGACCTCATCAGCATTGTCAGCCAGATGTACGAGAGTTTCCGCGACCAGGTGCCTCTGAAAGACAAACGAGTGGTGCTGAAGCCCAACCTGGTGGAGTACCACGTCAATCGGGTGATCAATACCAATCCCAGGGTAATTGGGGCGGTGATTGCCCTGTGTCAGAAAGAAGGAGCAAAAGAGGTCATCGTGGCTGAGGGGCCGGGGCATTGGCGCAATGTGGAATACCTCGTCACCGCCAGCGGCTTACGTGATGTGCTGACGAAGTATGGAGTGCCATTCATTGATGTGAATAGCGACAGGGTGGTCGAGAAAGTCAACTTGGGCATGCTGACGGGCATGCACCAACTCTACTTTTCCGCCACAGTAGCCGAGGCGGATGTGTTGATTTCCATGCCCAAGTTCAAGACGCACCACTGGGCCGGCGTAACACTTTCACTTAAGAACCTTTTTGGCACTCTGCCTGGCGTGTGTTACGGCTGGCCGAAGAATGAACTGCATCACCGGGGAATCGAAAACAGCATCGTCGATATCGCCCTCACCCGTACCCCGGAGTTAGCCATAGTCGACGGCATTATCGGCATGGAAGGGGATGGACCATTGAATGGTCAAGCTCGAGAGATGGGGGCACTGATCATGGGAAACGACCCGCTCGCGGTGGATGCCACCTGTGCCCGCATGATGGGGTTCCGGGCAGAGAAGATCGGCCACCTGCAACTGGGGGCTAATCGCCGACTAGGTCACATTGATGCCAGCAGAATCAGGCAGCTAGGGGTCAGTATTGAAAGCGTGAAACAGCACTTCGTACCACCACCGAAACTGGAAAGTATTGTGGAAGGATAACTGGATTGCAGTCACTCAGCCCCACGATCATACCTGCAGCCATTGACATACATACGACTATCGACTTTGCTGATTCTTCCGATTCTTCACCCAAGCTTCAAGCCCGTCACTTGGCATCTGTCTAATATGAACCTATACTTTCGTATGTAAGTCAGTGGGACTGGCTTACCAGTGAGTCAAGGAGGCGCTCATGGTCACGGCGGGATGCTGTGACGCGATGAGAGGAGCACATTATGCTCGCTCTATCTACCGACCCATCATGGAAACGCACGTTGCCTCGTCCTGAGGCAGCCGGCCTCAGTCCCACCAGTAAACTCCGTTACGACGACCTGATTGTTGCACCCGCCACTGCACGTGGTCCTGGTGCGCGTGCCATCATACGGCTGACTGGCGAAGCCGTATGGCCTACGCTTCGCTCCCTGCTGCATCCCAAAGCGGAACTGCCCGTCACACTGCAAACAGGCCACTACGAAACACGTCTGCAACTTCCTGATTTTTACAGTCCGCTTCCGGTACAGGTACAGGCCTGGTCATCTCCATGGACCTATACCGGTCAAGACCTGGTGGAACTGCATCTCATCAGTAGTCCACCACTGGTCCAGGCATTGCTCGATCATCTGATGACCCGTGGCGCACGTCTGGCCGAACCCGGGGAATTCACCCTGCGGGCTTACCTAGCCGGCAAGCTCGACCTCACCCAGGCGGAAGCGGTGCATAGTCTGTCCACCAGCAGTGATTCCGAGGAACTCCGCACCGCCCTTACACAACTGGCCGGCGGGCTCGCTGGTCCACTCGATGCCCTTCGTGAAGAGATCCTGCTACTGCTCGCTGAAGTCGAAGCGGGTCTCGACTTCGCCGATGAAGATCTGACGTTTATCGATAACAGTGCACTCACCTGGCGACTGGACGCCTGCAAAATGGCTCTCGAAGAAGTCGAGCAGCTGATGCACAAGCAGGGTCGCAGCCACCAGCATTGTCGCGTGGTTCTCGCAGGCCAGCCCAATGCCGGCAAGAGCAGCCTGTTCAATGCCCTGCTCGGCCAGAAGCACTCCATAGTCAGTCCAACGCCCGGCACCACTCGCGACTATGTTACCCAGACATTCACTATTCAAGGTGCAACGCTCGAACTGATCGATACCGCCGGCGATGAATCAGCCGACAATCCAGTGATGGATCGTGCTCAGCAATTCCGTGCGGAACAACTCCAGCAAGCCGATCTCGTTGTGCTCTGCTTCGATGCCCGCATGGGCTTAAGTGACGCCGACCAACAACTGCTTCGCAGCACTCCGCCGGAAAAGCTGCTCGTCGTCGCCACCAAGAGCGATCTACCCCATAGCACGCCGCTTCCTGCCACTGCAATTCAAACCAGCACTGTAACGGGTGCCGGCATTGCCACGCTGCGATTCACCCTGGCGGAAAAGACTCGTCAGTTGCGAGCACCCGCCAGGCTCTCTCCAAGTCTTTCACGCTGTCAGGTGCATGTGGAACAGGCACTTGCCAGTCTGAGTCAGGCCATGGAACTGGTGCAGGAAAACCGCCATATGGAACTGGTTGCAGCGGAAATGCGACTGGCTCTCGACCAGATCGGTCGCATGGTCGGTGCAGTGTACACCGACGATCTGCTCGATCGGGTGTTCAGTCAGTTTTGCATCGGGAAGTAGCCCTACCCCTTCCATTCCACCTGCTGCATACCTGTCAGCATCCTCAAATCGCGAACCAGGTCGAACGAAATACTGCCGTGGCGCAGGCGCAGGCGATAGGTTACTTCGAAGGCAGTCCCCTTCTTGCAGGTACCTGTAGACTTCACGATATGTTGTTCGGAATACTTGTGGAGGATCGCTTCAATTGGTTGCTGCATCGGCTGAGTCGTAGTGAACTTCAGTTTGAGCGTGGAAGCTGGCAACACCTTGCGGACTTGATGGTTCTGGGTCAGGTAGGCAGCGACTGCCACGAATGGCAGACCGATGAGGGCTACCGCCCAATACCCCGCACCAGAGGCCATGCCCACGATCACGGAACAGATGACAAACGCGGCATCGCGAGTATCTTCCACCACGGAACGAAAACGCACGATCGCAAGCACACCAGCCAGAGTGAAAGCCCGTGCCGCATTATCGCCCACTGCCATCACTACCATCGACAGCAGAATAGACAACATCACCAGTGTGGCAATCAAGCCCTTGGTGCCCGTGTCGTGGCGCGGGCGGGTGAAGACATAGATACCTGCTACCACAAAACCCATCAGCATGGCTGCGGATACACGCATTACTACTTCAAATGCCGGCTCCTGCCCCTGCAGATGCTTGGTCAACCAATCTAACATGCATGCGCTCCCTGCAACGGAAATCGTTCTCGTAGTGTGTGCCGTCCTGACACAGTGTGAAAGAGAGGTACTGGCTCACATGATATTCCAATCACCAATTCATACAACATGAGTTCATTCTGTATCGCATGGGTTAAGGCAACATGAAGCAATTACTTCTTCTGACGATGCTGGTAGCAAATAGTTCTCTCCTGGCCGAGGAGATACCTGATGCCCTGCTTACCGTGGCTGAACGCTCGAAGTTTCAAGCCACCAGCAAACATGCCGAGGTGATCGAACTCTGCCAGCAGCTCGCCAAGGCTTCGCCTCGCATCAAGCTGATACCGGACGCAGGTACCAGCGGCGAAGGGCGCAAGCAGCCACTGCTCATCCTGTCTGACCCACCTGTTAATACTCCGGAAGAAGCCAGGAACTCAGGCAAGGTAATCGTGATGGCCTTCGCCAACATCCATGCAGGTGAAGTTGATGGTAAGGAAGGCGTACTCATGCTGGCCCGAGAGTTGGGTCTGGCTGAAAGTCATCCTCTCTTCAAGGACGTGGTGTTCCTTGTTTATCCCAATCTCAATGCCGATGGTAACGAACGCTTTGATCTGAAAAACCGTCCCGGTCAGGACGGACCCGTGCTCGGCATGGGCATCCGTGCTAACGCTAATGGTCTCGATCTCAACCGTGACTTTGTGAAGCTCGATTCCCCCGAAGTCCGCTGTCTGGTCAAACTCTTCGATCAGTGGAACCCCCACATCATCATCGATCTGCACACCACGAACGGTTCCTATCATCGCCATGTAATCACGTATGACGTGAACAAGCACCCCGCCAGTGATGCAGCCCTTGTCCAGCTTGCCAACGAGAAGATGGTGCCAGAATTAAATGAACGACTCGATAAGCGTGGCTGGAAAGGCTTCTACTATGGCAACTTCAATCGCGACCGCACTGTCTGGGAGACGTATGGCTTCGAGCCCCGTTTCAGTATTCAGTATGTCGCCCTCCGCCAGCGTATCGGCATTCTGAGCGAGTCCTACTCATACGCCTCTTACAAGGATCGTGTGATTGCAAGCAAAGACTTCGTTCACTCCATCCTGGAATATGCTGCAAACCACAAGAACGAGATCCGCAAGACACTCGAGGAAGCTGCTGTACGCCAGGTTTCCAGTGAACAGACTGTTGCCTTGCGAACCAAGGTTGTCGCCAAGCCGCAGCGTTACACGGTGCTGGGCTTCGCTGAAAAGGAGGAAAATGGCAGGCGTGTTCGCACCAAAGACCCCAAGGAATATGCAGTTACCTATCTGGGCTGGGCTGAACCGACCCTGACGGTGAAGCGACCGGCAGGTTATCTGGTACCCGCCAAGTACACAGCTGCTCTCGACAATCTACGCCGTCATGGCATCCAACTGGAAGAGGTCGGCCAGGAAAAAGAGTATGCCGTCGAGATCTACACCATTAAAAGCATCAAGCAGAGCCAGGCAGCATTTCAGAAGCACAAATTGATGCAAGTGGATGCGGACAGCAAGGCTGAAACACGTACCGTCAAGCCGGGCGAATATGTCTTCGTTAAATGTGCCCAGCCCCTTGGCAACTTTGCCAGCTTCCTCCTCGAACCCCGTGCTGACGATGGCCTGACAGCCTGGAACTACTTTGATGAAGGCCTGAAGGAAGGCACAGAGTTCCCTGTTCTGCGGGTGGTGAAGTAAAAAGAGCAATGTGCTAAATGTTCTTAACTAGGCACATTCCTACCCTACCCTTGCAATTCCCCCCATTTCTGCCCAAACTAGTGGCACCTGTCCCTCGTCGTAACTATTAGACGGATATGAGCGCATCGGCCATGCAGGCAGATCTGGGTCTTACACAGACTGCCACCTCGCTGCCCCCCGCTGGGGGAGTTAGCCTGGGGGATGCTCTGGTGCGCGCCTTTAATGAAGCAAAAAGCGAGCTCATTGGTACCCTGGTCTACCTCCTTGGCAGCCAGGATGATGCCCATGATGCCGCCCAGGAAACCTTCATTAAATGCTGGCGAAACCTCGACGATCTGGCCCAGGTGCAAAACCTGCGTGCTTTCATCTTCCGGGTAGCCATGAATACCGCCACCGACTTGCGTCGCAGCGCCTGGCGGCGAAAAGCCAAACCGATGGGTGAGGAAGAGATGTACGCAGCCCCCGCCACTTCCAGCAGCGAGACGATGGAGCATCACGAACAGGTGGAACGGTTACGGGTTGCTATCCGTACTCTCCGCAAGGAGGAACAGGAGATCTTTCTCTTGCGCCAGAATGGTGAAATGACCTACGAAGAGATTGCCGAAATGCGACAAGTGCCGGTAGGCACGGTAAAAACCCAGATGCGGACTGCTCTCCAGAAGCTCCGCAAGATTTTGGACGATGTGCCGGGAGGTTCGCCATGATGACGTGCGCCAGCTGCTCAGATCAGCTGTTCGATTACGTCTACGGTCTGCTCGATGAAACTGCTGATGCTGCAGCGCTGACCGAGCTGCGCTCACACCTGGCGACATGTACCTCCTGCCAGGCAGCCTATGAGAAGGCACTTTCGCAACAGAAGCTCATCGGCGAAGCCAGTCGACAACCTACGACCATCACCTTCGTTGCACCGAAAGTCGAGACTCGTTCCCTCCGCTTTCGCCAACAGTCCAGTTCGCTCACCTGGTACGTCACTGCCGCAACCGTTCTCTTTGCACTGCTTGGAATCATGGGCAGTACTTACTGGTGGGGTTACGCTTCGACATGGAAGCCCCGTGAGGAAGCCCGCCTTGAACTCGAACGCATCAACCAGTCTCCTGCACTCGACAGCACGCAACTCACCACACTCCAGCAACAACTGTCTGACACGCAGGCCAAGGCCAGTCAACTGAAACAATCTCTTGCACAGCTGGAAGAACGAACCCAGAAAACCATGCTGGCTCAAGCGACATTCCAGCAAGTCATAGCCCCAACGAGCGTGCCAAACACCAGCGATACTCCGCTGGTAGTCAATAGCTCCACATTAGCCGGTGCACCTGCTCCCATGCCTGAAATGGGGTTGCATTTCAAGGACACTGCATCCAACTACTCCTTACAGCAGCAGAATCGAGGGCAGCAGATCGCTTCTGCCAAGTCCAACCTTTTCCTGCCATCGATTGCCTACAGTGACTCTGCGGGCAAACTCTTCAGTAACGAGGTAGTGCAGGACATCTCCAACAGCGCGCTCGGTATCAAGGTGACACATCCGCTGCATGTCCTCCACACTGATTACCTCGCTCATCTCGTCACCGATAAGCCCTTGTATCAGCCAGGTGAAGAACTCTTCTTCCGGGGTATTGCCCTCGACAAGACCAATCTGACAGTTCCCCGGGAAGACCTCGAATTCCGTTTCAAGGTCACCGGGCCCGAAGGAAAAGACTACTTTCAGGTGTCCCGTGTTGCACAGGCAGTGGACAGCAAATCGCTGCAACCCATCCGTGATCAGGATGGCAAACCGCTGAAAGGAATCGGCGCCGGAGTGTTCAAGCTACCTTCCGACATGCCTTCTGGTGAAGTAACTGTTACCCTCAGTGAAAAGAACAATCGCTTTCCGGAGCAGGCAACCAGGGTCATGGTCAATCCCGTGACGCCGCCCCGCTTTGACAAGAGCCTGCAGTTCCATCGCCCTTCCTATGCACCTGGCGACGAAGTGATCCTGAACGGTGTCGTCAGATTGCCCAATCAGCAACCACTCGTTCATACTGGCTTCACTGCTCAGATTGAAATCGACGGTCAGCTTTTTGATTTAAAAGGCAACGCCACGCAGATCAAGCAGACCAGCAGCACCGATGCCACAGGCAATGTCAAACTCGCCTTCCTGCTTCCGAAAACCATGAAGCAGGGACGCGGCACTCTTGCACTGCAGTTTGCCACTGCTGAAGGCATCGATACCTGGTCGCAACCGATTCGTATCGAGACAGGCCAGGTACAGGTCGAATGTTTCCCGGAAGGAGGCGACCTTATCGCGGGCTTTCCCAACGATGTCTACTTCCAGATGCGCAATACCGCCGGCGAAGCCATTGATGGCGAAGCAGAACTCATCGACGGTCAGGGTAACATCATCGCGAAACTTGCAACATTCTTCGATGAAAGCGAAGCCAAGGCCTCGCGTGGCATGGGCAAGTTCAGCTTTACACCACAAGCCAATCAAAGTTATCAGGTCAGGATGCGCAAACCTGCTTCCGGGCAGAGTGTTGCCACCATGCCCGCTGCCAGGACAAGCGGCGTTGGATTGCATGTAAAACAACCCGTATTGCCTGCTGGCGCCCCGCTCATCCTCGAGATAAGTAACGTAGGCAAGCCGCGTGATCTCGTGATCGCAGTTTATTGCCGACAAGCACTCATTGCACTGGATCGCATTTCACTTGCTTCGCCTATCACCCAGACAACTATCATCGATACCATCAAGCCACTGGGCGGAGTCTACCGGGTCACTGTTGCCGAGTTCACCAGTCAGGATCAACAGGCGCAGTTCATTCCACTCAGCGAGCGGCTGATCTACCGTCAACCTGCACAGACACTGCAGTTGAAGATGAAGGCACAACCTGTCACTGGCAGCAAGGTGGAACTGCAACTGGATGCAACCAATGAATCAAAACAGCCCAGTCCCGCATTCGTCACCATTGTCGGCGTTAACAAGTCACTCCTGCAGTTAGCGGAAGGAGCCACTCAGCGACGTCTTCCAGCCCACTTCCTCATTGCCAATGAAGTCAGGCAACCTGAAGAACTGGAATACGCCGACTTTTTCCTGAGCAGTCACCACAGCGCAGCCCAGGCCCTGGATCTGTTGCTGGGTGTACAAGGCTGGAGACGGTTCAAAGAATCCTCACTTGAGTTCAGTCAATTCCGTGACCAGAAACAGCTGGAAGTTGAGAAACAGGTACCTCTGAAACTATACGACAACCGCAGCCAGGTACTTGAACAGGTGACTGCCCGCGTGAGGGCTGCTGTCGCTCAGTCGAAAGAAGCCAGTGAACTGAACGACGCGCAAGCCCGAATCAAAATCCTTGAAACTGGATTGCAGGATGCAAGCCGCCAGTTCCAAGTTACCGAGAATGCTCAAGCCGAGAAGCTGACAAGAGTTCGCAATGTGTTGGATTCTCGCAGCAACCAGTGGCAGACTTTCAGTTTATGGTTCCATGTGCTGAGTGCTGGTACGCTGGGCCTCATGAGTCTCGCCGGCCTGATTGCAATGCTCATGAAGCGATCACTACTGCCAACCCATTTGATTTGCACTATTGGTGCCTTGAGTCTACTTGGACTGTTGGGTGCGGGTTGGTTATGGATGCAACAGTCTGCTCCGTTAACCTCTGTCAATACAACCGATAACCGACTGCCACAAGCTACCATGGTTAATCAAGCGACAGTTCAGGAACCTGCACTCTTGCCTCCTCCAGCGGCAGTAGCCAGCGGCGTGGGCAAATCCGAAGGCAAGGCTTGGGCAGACCATCCCGAGAGCAAGGAATCTGTTCGCCAAGCACCATTGAACAAACCGAAAGACCCAGGCAAGCAGGAACAACTGACTTCCAAGTCTGAAAAGGCTAATACAAATATCCCTGCCAGTCCCAAAAAAGAGTTTGTAGATAGCAAAACGAAAGCACTGCCAACTGGGGGTGATACTTCTCCAGTCAGTAACGCTAGCGATTCAATCCGCATGCGTGCCTCGAACAATTATAACCAGGGAAATTACAACCGTCGCAACTACGACGCGAACGACAACTCCCGTCGCCTGCTTGAGAATCAGCGAGCAAGTCAGCTTGCAAACTCTCGCCCTCTGGACCGTGAGTCAGAACAGGAAATGAGTAAGGACAATCTATCGCGTGACAAGGAAGCTCCGGCCTTGAGAACAAAAACACAAATCATGGAGCATACGTCCAACCAATCTGAATCCGTGAAGAAGCAGGCGCCTGGTGCCCCGTCAGCAGGTGGAGGCTTCGGAGGTGGAAGTCTCGGCGGCAAAGCAGGTTCAACCGCGAATAATGCTGGCGCCGGCAGAGCAAGTCCCCCTGCCAGCTTGGAAAGTAAGAATGTCCATCTGGACACGCGTGGTGCCGAGTCACTATCCACGGGAAAAGGGACAGCCAAGTCTGTCGAGAATTCGAATGCAGGTGATCAAACAAAACCCATCGTCTTTTACGTGCGTGAATTTTCCTGGAATGAACAATCGCGACCAACGGGACTGACAGCCAATTCAGCCTGGAGCAAGACTATCTACTGGAACCCGCTTGCCGTCATTCCGTCCACCGGCAAACTGACCATCCCCCTCGAATTGCCTCCCTTTGATGGAAGTTACCAGTTTGAAGTCTATGGTCACGATGGTCAGGGTCGTCTGGGCTCCAGTGTTCTGGAAATCAAGTCTGCCCCTGCGTTACCTAAACCTACTCCCATCGCCCTTTCTACGCGGCTGAGTCGCACCGAGGCCAAGGTCGGAGAAGTAGTGCAACTCGACTGCCTGATCGAAAACCAGACACCCCGTCGGCAACCCAATATCATCGTGAAACTGCACATCCCTGAAGGGCTCAAACTACCCGAGAACCTCAAACAACTGCGACAGACCATCCGTTCCACCACCGCTAGCGATTACGTCGAACCCACCCGCTGGTTCGTCCAGAATCGTGAACTCACCCTGATCTGGTCGGAATTGCCTTCAGAAAAGAAGGTGACTCTCAGCGTTGATCTGTATTGCAATAAGGCGGGCGAGTACCAGGCCAGTCAGTCCCGTGCTTATCTCGAAAACCAGGAACGCGACGCCACCATCATCCCAGGCTTGCGGATCACCATTCGACAATAACACCCGGCTTTCGGATAATACTTCGCATGCGGCGACTGCTACTACTAGACCTCGATGGCACCCTGATTGACACCCTCAGCTTCATCATCCATTGTTTCCAGCAAAGTGTAACACCACTGACCAGGCGTGTCCCCAGCCAGGAAGAGATCGTCGCTACGTTTGGCCCGGCCGAAGTGGATTGCATCGCCCGGTTGTTGCGCCGCTACGATAGCGAAGGCTTGCTTCATCAGCCTCTCAACATGCAGCAGGTGTACCAGGCCGCAGATTGCTTTCACGCGATGTACGCCGCAGGGTATCACGAGGGCAAAGTTCTGCCCTACCCTCATATAGTGGAAACAATCCACGCCGCGCGTAAATGGGGCTGGGCAACAGCTGTCTTCACCGGCAAAGGAAGGACTTCCACGGATGAAACGCTCGCCCATCTCGGCCTGACTGCTTCTTTCGATGCTATCATCACCAGCGACGATATAGCTCACCCCAAACCAGCACCGGATGGTGTACTACTCGCCTGTGAACAAACTGGCGTAGCACCCGCACAGACGTATTTCGTTGGAGACAGCCCAACCGACATTCACGCAGGCAAGGCAGCTGGAGCCCATTCCGTAGCAGCCATGTGGGGAGCGATATACCCGGAAGAAACGCTGTCTGCCTCGCCTGAGACTATCCTTCATCATCCCAGTGAGTTACAATCCTGGCTTCAGCGGATCACGGTCTGATACTCACTGGTGTACGTATGCCTAACACCTTCCTCTCCACCTTCAAAGTCGATGTTACGCCACCCCTGGGCCATCCCCTGTGTGGCGGATGGATCAAGCCAGCCTCGCGGATTGGCACTCCGCTTTACTGTCACGGTCTGGTACTGCAGGGCCCTGATGCCCCCATCGTTCTGGCTGCCGTTGATTGGACGGGGATTCTCAACGAGGCACACCTGACGTTTACCAAGCGCATCGCCCAGGCTGCCCATACCACTCCTGAGCGTGTGGCCCTGCACTGTGTCCATCAGCACAATGCACCATTCATTGACGTCACTGCCCAGAAATATGTCAGCCAGCAGAAAGACCTGCCAGCCAGTTGCGATGTGAATTGGTTCGAATCGATCCAGAAAAAGGTAGCTGACTCCGTAGCCGACAGTTTAAAAGTTCAGCATCCCGTTACCCATTTCTCCAGAAACATGGCCAAGGTGGAGCAGGTTGCCTGCAATCGGAGAATCGTCAAAGAGGGCAAGGTGATTGGCTGGCGTGGATCTTCGTGCAAAGACGCCGCTCTGCGTCAGGCCCCCGAAGGCATTATCGATCCGTGGCTTCGCACCATCAGTTTCTGGAACGAAGAGAAAAAGCTTGTTGCCCTGCACTACTATGCCTGCCACCCCATGAGCTATTATGGCGATGGTGTGGTAAACGCCGACTTCGTTGGGCTGGCACGCGAGAAGATTGCAACTGAAGACGAATCGCCACACCTCTACTTCACCGGTTGCGCCGGTAACATCGCCGCAGGAAAGTACAACGATGGTGCTCCGGAACGACGCAACGAACTGGCTGATCGAATCTACATTGCCATAGCTGCTTCGGAGAATCCACCACAGAAGCAACCGCTCGTTCGCTGGGAATGGCGCAGCACACCTATTCACCTTCCGCACCGAGCCGATCTGACCATGGAGAAGGTCAAAGCAGTAATTGCCAACAGCAAGGACTCCGTCGCCAATCGCATCCGCGCCGCCATGCAGCTTTCCTGGCTGGAGCGTTGTCAGGCAAAGCTTCCACTCACTTTAAATGGATTGCTTCTCAATAATGACACCCGCATCATTCATTTGCCTGGCGAATGTTTCCTGGAGTATCAGCACTATGCCAAGTTCCAGCTCGATGAAGCGTTCGTTGTCTGTGTGGCTTACGGCGATGGCGGCCCGTGGTACATCCCCACCGCTGCCAACTACCCTGAAGGTGGTTATGAGGTTGGTGCCAGCTGGGTCGCCCCTGAAAGCGAAGCCATCCTGCAGGAAGGCATCAAGCACTTCCTTCGGAGATGAGTGGCATCAAGGGGTACGGCTGGTTCTCTATCTATGAGGCCAGGCATTTTGGTATCGGTTAGACTCATTCTTTCGGAAATCACATGATGCAGCCAGGACAGCAGTAACTATTGATTCTTAACTTGAACGTCTCCTGGTTCGTGCTACGATGAGAGTGTGGTGAATCTCCTGATTTCAGTGGAGATTTACCGTTGCTGTGGCCGATATCCTCTGTCTCGCAGTCTTCTCCGTCGCTTCATCTGCATCCTTCCTGTCTGTTCAACAACCCTTTCACTAACTCTTCACCTCACACGAACTCTCACACCGGAGGACGCGATGATCTCCATCATCATTCCCGTGTTGAATGAATCTCCTACCGTCGCGTCGGTAGTACAGTTTGCCAAGCGTGGTCCAGGTGTCACCGAAGTAATTGTAGTCGACGACGGCTCCATAGACGGAACACCGGAACTGGCAGCAGCTGCCGGAGCAAAGGTGGTGACAAGTACCCTGCTGGGTAAAGGCGCTTCCATGGAAGATGGAGCCTGGGCTGCCACCAATGACATCGTGCTCTTCCTTGATGGTGATCTTTCACAACTCGAAGACGATCTCATCGCGAAGATGACCAAGCCACTGCTCGAAGGTCGGGCAGACTTTGTCAAAGCCCGCTTCACCCGGGCCGCGGGGAGGGTCACCATGCTCACCGCCCGCCCACTCATCCTCACGTTTTTTCCCGAACTGGCACATTTCGAACAGCCCCTGGGCGGTATCATCGCAGCGAAACGGTCCCTCTTCCGCAAGCTGCGGTTCGAGACTGACTACGGCGTCGACATTGCGTTGCTGATCGATATTGCCGCCATGGGTGCCGTCGTTGAGCAGGTGGACATCGGCCACATTCAGCATGACAGCCAGTCTCTCGAAGTACTCGGCGACATGGCCAAGCAGGTAGTAAGAGTAATTCTCGATCGTGCTTCTCGTTATGGTCGTCTCGACATGCAGCAGGTACGGGAAGTGGAGGAAGTCGAGCGTCGTTCGCAAGCCGAAATGTCACTCATTTTTCAGAGACTGGGGCAACCGGAAAAGCTGGCGTTGTTCGATATGGATGGCACCCTGCTCAAGGGACGTGTCGTCGTTAACCTGGCCCAGCGTACCGGCAAATCAAAGGACCTGGAAGCACTGCTGGATAATCCATCCATGGCTCCTGAGACTCGCACACAACAGATTGCCTCGCTCTTTGCAGGCGTACCGAAGAATGTCTTCGAAGAAGCTGCCATGAGCATGCCCCTCATGCCCGGTGCTGTGGATGTAGTCGTCGCGCTCCGCAAAGCGGGTTACCGGGTGGGCATCGTCAGCGACAGTTTCCGTGTGGCTACGGAGATAGTCCGTCGGCGTGTCTTCGCCGACTTCTCCCTTGCTCACATGATGCGCTTTCAGAAAGGCATCGCAACGGGCGAAATCACCCTGTCGCCCGCCATGCTGCATGAACAAGGCTGCAAACAGCATCGTCTCTGTAAGATGAATGTGCTCCTTCACGTTTGTGAACAGCTCGGACTAACACAGGAAAAGGTGATCGCTGTCGGCGACAGCGACCCCGATGCCTGTATGTTACGTGCAGCAGGAGTGGGTATTGCCTTCCAGCCCAAGACAAAGACCTTCGAAGCCTCTGCAAAACATGTGTACCACGAGAACCTGACGGAGATACTGAAGAACCTTGGCGAACGCACGATCAGCTTTGGGGCGGAGGCGAATGAAGGGGCGGCTGGGGCGATTATTGCTTAGCCGCATACGATTGGACAAGTAGACCCCGTAGGTGTCGCAGCCATGAACCGGTGGTTGAGCACAGCGATACCACCGGTAACCTTCACGATGATTCTTTCCTGACACCCTGTTGTGATTTCACGGGTCTAACCTTTGTTCGTGCCAGCATCTTTCACCACCGCCTTGGATGGTTGCGGGTTCGCCGGAACTGCTGGCCCGCTGCGGTAATAGTGCACCAGGCTCATGATCAGTGAAATCACGCTGAGGATCAGGAAGAGCTTCACCGCGAAAGCCAGCACGCTGAAGATAGCCCGCAGGTTATTGAGGGCGATCATCAGAAAGCTGATGTCCTTCCCCTTGGTACGGGTGATGGCAAGAAAGCCCACCGAGGCGGTGGTCGTGTACCGGCCCATCAGGAGAAAGAACAGGAACTGCATGATCATGAGCAGCCCGACCGCAAGGGTGTTCCAGCTCGAGAGCATGCCGATCTGCGTTGACACCATCAGGAACATGATGAAGTTGAAGATGGTCAGCGTGCCCAGCACCATGAAAGGCAGCGACACCCACTTCAGGGAGTTGCCCAGTTCTTCGATCACTTCGTTCTGGTTGCTGGTAAACTCAAAACTATCGTGTCCCATCTCTTTGGGGATCTCGATCGGCTGCTGCTGACTCATTGGCGATGCTCCTGGTGTTCAGGGCATTAGAGCATAAGGCAGATATTATTCAACCATCTCCATAAGCGTCCTGTAACAACGAAGAAAGCCACCAGCGGATGCTGATGGCTTTCGATGAGTGAGGGGAGTGGGTTACTCCACGATCTGATTGATCTTGACCATCGTGTAGTGCTGGCGGTGACCCTTGTTGCGACGATAGCGCTTGCGGCGTTTGTACTTGACCACTCGCAGCTTTTCCGAGGTATGATCGATGATCTCTGCCACGATCTTCGCCCCGGTAACGAACGGACGGCCAATCTTGGTGCCAGCATTGCTCTGCACCAGCAGTACATGATCAAAAATCACTTCCTGGCCAGGTTCAGCACCATCACGGAAATCGACCCGCACCATTTCCCCTTCGCTGACCCGGTACTGGTGGGAGCCATTTTCAAACACTGCGTACATGTCTCGACCCTGAATTTGCTAGCTGTTGACAGAAGGAATAGTGTAGGAGGGAGCAGTAGATTGGCTAGGGGGAAACGCGCTTTGAGCAGTATTCCAGCACTTTTGCAGCCACATCCACCCCCGTCGCCTTGGCCAAGCCCTGCCAGCCGGGGACACCATTGACTTCCAGTACCAGCAGACGGCCATCTTGCGTGGGCAACAGGTCTACCCCAGCTATCTCGGCCTGAACACTTGCAGCCGCCTGGATTGCCAGTTGCTCTTGTTGAGATGTCAGGCGGAATGCCTCCGCCGTTGCCCCACAGGCCAGATTGGTTCGCCAATCGCTGGAATGACTTCGTTTCATGGCTGCCAGCACTCGTCCCCCAAGTACGAACACACGTAGATCATAGCCATGATGTGGCACAAACTCCTGCAGGTACACCACCGCCCGTAGTTGTACCAGCATGGAAACTGCACGCCAGGCGGTATCTGTATCGCTCACCCGTGCCAGCCCCTTGCCTTCAGAACCGAAGATGGGCTTGATCACTACATCGCGGCCTAGCGTCTTAAATGCTGCCATCGCTGCATCGATGGTCTGACAACAAATGGTTCGAGGCGAGGGTAACCCTGCGGCGACGAGACGTGCCGTCGTCGTGAACTTGTCCACACAGGCTTCAAAGCAGGCAGGAGTGTTGATGATCCGCAGCCCCGCCCGCTCCGCTCGATACAGTAACGCCAGGCGGAAGATGGTTTGCTCCAGCGACCCTGACGGGATGGTGCGCATCAGCAGGGCATCATAGTGAAGCAGATCGTCAGTGGAGGCGAGCTTGCTGATATCGAGGAAGGTGGTTTGCAAGTGTGCAAAGTCATCGCGCGGTGTGTGGCTCGGCAGGAGACCCGCCCTCCCACCGTCCTGCCCCAGCAAGCTGGCAGCACGCTCCAGATCGCGGACATGCCAGCCCCGTTCTCCCGCGACGATGCCGATGTGCATGGCCTTATCCAAAGCGAGTAACGCTGTAAGGCTGCGGATCAAGATGCGGCTTCTCACCCAGCACCAGTTCGGTGATGAGCTTGCCGGTTCCGGTAGCCTGACTGAGACCGAGCATGCTGTGTCCAGTAGCCAGGTAGCCATTGCGGAATGCCGGCAGCGGACCGATGATAGGCACACTATCGTACGTCATCGGCCGCCATCCCCACCATTCCTCGGTAACTGCGGGGCCGCAGGGCTCCTGGAGATAGTGCCGTGCACCGCTGCGAAGCAATTCCACCCGCTTGGGATTGTGGCTCGCATCATAGCCTGCAAACTCCATGATCGATCCCAGGCGGTAGCCATCACGAAACGGCGTCACGGCCACCCGATGTTCTTCAAAGATGAGCGATAGACTCGGACAGATGCTGGGCCGAGTCATCGTCAGCGAGTAGCCCTTACCCGGTTGAATGGGTACCTTGCAATGCAACACGCGATTGAGCATCGGTGTCCACGCCCCAGTCGCGACGATTACATGACTGCCCCGATGCTCGCCGCTGGCGGTCTTCACGCCACGCAGTTGATTTCCTTCTGCAAGGAATCCGGAGACGGGCTGATTTTCGTGAATCGTTACGCCGTTCTTGAGAAGCCACTCTCGCCAGCACGCCATCAGGCGATCCGGGCGAAGCTGGGCATCGCCTGTGTAGCGCCAACCGCCAGCCAAGCCGGGCTTGAGTGCCGGTTCCAGCTTATTCACTGCATCGCCATCATAGCGTTCGGCCCCCACGCCAAAGTGCTGGCGCAGCAATGCATCCGTCTCGGCGTAGTGATGATGAGCTTTTTCCGTCTGAAAGGCGAAGAGAATGCCTTTGGTCTGCCAGTCGACATCAAATTGCTCTGCTTCGATGAGTGCCGGATAAAGCTGCCTGGATGACTGAAGCAAGGCATGGATTGCAGGAGCAGCCTGCATCATGTGTCGGGCATTACACCGCTTGGCGAATTGAAGCAACCAGCCCCAGAGGGCAGTATTGAATCCGGGACGCACACTGAACGGCGAATCAGGCGCCAGCATGGCTTTCATGGTGTTACCCATGACCCCCGGCCCGGCCAATGGCAACACGTGGCTGGGACAAATGTAGCCACAGTTCCCATGCGACGCCCCACTGCCCAGTGTCTTCTGATCGATCAGCGTGACATCGCAACCCGCCTTGCGCAGGTAATACGCCGCGGTGCAACCGATGACACCCGCTCCGATGATGATGACGTTATGCATGCAGGTATTTTAGGAGTCGGGAGCGAGAAGCTAGGAGGTGGATTTAGAAGTCAGCCCCCTCGTCTCGTTACAGGCACAAGGTAACAGTTTTTGTCCAGAATTTGCTTGGGATTCTTTGATGCGACGTTAATATGTGCTTCGTTCGTCATCTCCCGCGATTGCGGGGGGTCTTCATCATGGTCCGACAGCTTGAGGAGCAGTTGTTATGGCCTTGTTATTGCAAACATTTCGTGTATTGGGAAGTTTTGGATTAGCGCTGTCACTAGTGCCAGCAGTACATGCACAGATCATTGCCGCATTTCGAGTTGGTGATGGCAGCGGGTCACTTAGCAACGGCGCAACTGCTAGCAACATCTATTTTTACGACTCACTTGGAAACAATGTGCTTCCAATACTTAACACCCCTGGTACTGGAAGCTCTCGCCTCACAGTCAGTGGGAGCGCAACTTCTGAAGGATTGATGACTAGGTCGACCAATGGCCTATCACTTACCTTCGGTGGCTATGATGCAGATATTGGTACTGCAACAATTGCAGGAACATCAGCAACTGTTGCCCCAAGAGTGATTGGCCAAGTCGATAGCAACGCAAGCTACACGCGAATAGGATCATTTGGCACAGGTGCATACACAGTTGGTACAGCTAATATTCGCGGAGTCCTACGCGACAACAATAATTACTGGGGATCTGGGACAAGCGGGTCTGGAAGCACTGGTGGAATATGGTTTCAAGGTGGCCCCACACAAGTTTCCACTGCAAACAACAATACCCGAGCAATCAACGCATTTAATGACCAACTCTATTTCTCAACAGGGTCGGGTACTCCTGGGATCTATGCCGTTGGGAGTGGGTTTCCGACAAATTCGGGGAACACTGCTACGCTGGTAATAGCAACTGGTACTGGCTCAAGTCCGTACGCATTTCAAATCAATACGGCTGGAGATACTGCTTATATTGCAGACGATCGAACCTTAGCAAGTGGTGGCGGTATTAAGAAATACACATGGAATGGAAGTGCCTGGATACTCTCGTACACTCTAGCTCCCTCATCTGCATTCAGTGCCCGTGGGTTGGTTGTTGATTGGACCAATCAGGCAGCACCCAAACTCTATGCAAGCACAACCGAAACAAATGCGAATCGCATTCAAACGATAACAGATACAGGGATAGGATCAGGCTTTTCCACCGTAGCCAATGCAGATCCCAATACCGCATGGCGCGGTATCGACTTCTTCCTGAACCCGGCAACGTGGACGAATTCTACCGCAGGCACACAGTCATTCGTCCTCACCAATACATCCACCTCTGGCATCTCCAACACCTATCGCAACTGGTCCAATGCCCTGGCGGATGGCAACATCCTATCTTTCCAGAACGTCAATAGCACGGGTAGCGCACTGGCTATCAATCCCGATAACAACTCTGCCACCATGACCAATGTAGCCCGCATTCAGTTCCCCAACAGCGGCCCTGGCACCAATACGACTGACAAAACCAGCTACAACATTTCTGGTAATGCACTCACTCTTAATGGTGGCGGTGGACCAGGCGCGGATGTCATCAACGACAGTGGAGTAGCACAAACGATTTCACTGAACCTCGGCTTGAACGGCGCCAGGACAATCCAAACTTCCACCAATGGTAATCTTACCATGGCTGGTCAACTGACTGGCACTGGGAGTTTGACTAAAACGGGCGCAGCCATCCTGACGCTCAATGGCAACGCATCTTACTCTGGCACTACCACCGTTAATGCAGGAACCCTTGCGGTCAACTCCACACTATCCAGCTCTTCTGCTATGACTGTCAACTCTACCGCCATTCTCAGGGGTATTGGCGTCATTGCATCGCCCGTCAATATCAATGCGGGTGGTACGCTGGCTCCAGGCAACAGTATCGGGACACTATCGATCAATAATTCGGTAACTTTCTCAGCCACTTCTACCTTTGCAGTCGAACTCAATGGTGGCACAACTGCTGGCACGGACTATGATCAGCTATTCATCGGCTCCACCGGCTCTCTCACCCTGAACAACGCTGTGCTCTCCGTGGTGCTCAGCTTTGCTCCAACCGGCACCGAACGAATCTATCTCACCAACAACGATTTTGCTGGTGCCATCTCCGGTACTTTCAATGGACTACCTGAAGGCTCTCTTATCACCATCGGAGCTTATTCGGGCAATATCAGCTACCTCGGTGATTTTACCACAAACAGTTTGCTTACCGGCAATGACGTAGTTCTCTACAACCTCGTTGCTGCCATTCCGGAGCCTGGCTCCATGGCACTCATGGGACTGGTAGGCATCGGCTCACTTCACTGGTATCTCCGCCGCAAGCGGAAGCTTGAAGTTAGCTTGGCTGAGAATGTAGAGGCTGTTGAGCCACTTAACTCAACTCTCTAAGCCTCATTCCAACTCGCGCGCACGGGATGCGCGAGTTCGGCGCTAGTTGGCGAGGGCGCGAATTCTCAGGCAACGGAATACCATTGATCCAAGCCATGCTGCGTGAAATCGTCGTAACTCATTGATCCACTTGATGATGCGGTGCGCATGCCCTTGTTTATAGGTCTTGGGATGTTGACTCGATTCCCTCGACATTCTCTCTACTTTCGTTGTCTCTGCTTCCCCATGAAGCATATGATAGCTTGACGCTAGGGGTGTCTCGCTGAGAGCAGGCCTGTCAGCGAGGCTGAGAGTATACCCTGACTGACCCGATCCGGATCATACCGGCGTGGGCAAGCGCTAATCAGGCACCTTTCTGTGCCACTGCGCTTCCTCATGTCGTTTACCTGAGGAAGCATCCATGACTACCCAACTCATCGCAGCTCGAGCCGGGACTATCACTCCTGAGATGGAATTCGTCGCTCAGCGAGAGAATCTTAAGCCTGAACTCATCCGCGATGAAGTGGCCCGCGGGCGCATGGTCATCCCCGCCAATATCCATCACCTCAAGGGCCATCTCGAGCCCATGTGCATCGGTGTGGCCAGCAAGTGCAAGATCAACGCCAACATCGGCAACAGTGCTGTCACCAGCAAGATCGACGAAGAACTCGAAAAGCTCCACACCGCCGTCCACCTGGGCTCCGACACCGTGATGGACCTCTCCACCGGTGGCGACATCGACCGTATCCGCCAGGCCATCATCGATGCCAGCCCCGTGCCCATCGGCACCGTGCCCATCTACCAGTGCGTGCAGCAGGTGAAAGATCCGAAGGACATCACCCCGCAACAGATGCTTGACATGGTCGAGCACCAGGCGAAGCAGGGTGTCGACTACATGACCATTCATGCCGGCGTGCTCATCCGCCACGTGCCGCTGACCCGCAACCGCGTCACCGGCATCGTCAGCCGAGGTGGCTCGCTGATGGCGGAGTGGATGATCGCCCACCATAAGGAGAACCCCTGGTACACACACTTCGATGAACTTTGCGAGATCATGAAGGCTCACGACGTCACCTTCAGCCTGGGCGATGGCTTGCGGCCCGGCTCGTTGGCCGATGCCAACGACGAAGCCCAATTTGCGGAACTCGAAACGCTGGGAGAACTTACCCTCAAAGCCTGGTCGCATGGCTGCCAGGTGATGGTCGAAGGCCCCGGCCACATACCCATGCACCTGGTGAAGATGAACGTCGAGAAGCAGATGAAGGTCTGCCATGAGGCCCCGTTCTACGTGCTGGGCCCGCTCGTCACCGACATCGCCCCGGGGTACGACCACATCACCAGTGCCATCGGTGCGGCCCTGGCTGCCGAGGCAGGTGCTGCGATGCTGTGCTATGTGACACCCAAGGAACACCTGGGACTACCTAATAAGGATGACGTCAGGCAGGGGGTGATCGCCTACAAGATCGCTGCCCACGCTGGCGACATTGCCCGTGGCCGGCCTGGTGTGCGTGACCGTGATGATGCCCTCAGCAAGGCCCGCTTCGAGTTCGACTGGAACAAGCAGTTCGAATTGTCACTCGACCCGGAGACGGCCCGCAAGATGCACGACGAAACTTTGTCCCACGATGTCTTCAAGAGTGCCAAGTTCTGCTCAATGTGCGGCCCGAAGTTCTGCTCAATGCGTATCTCGCAGGACGTCCGCAAGCTGGCGGAAGATGCTGAGCGGATCAGTTTGAACATGGTCGGTTAATGTATGACTACTTCCCCAGTGCCCATGCATTGAGCTGAGACTATTTCTTGCCCAGCCTGCTGCTTGTAATCAAACCGGACAGGGATAAAGTAACAGTGGAATAATCAGGACGTACGTGTCCTCTTAATTGATCTGTTCTCATTCGAATCAGGTGATCCATGTTACACGAAGTAAGCGGCGATATTCTTTTGACCAAAGCTCAGGCCATTGCTCATGGCGTGGCACCCGGTGATCATTTCGATTCCGGACTGGCGCTGGCACTCCGCGAACAATGGCCTGCCATGGCCAAGGACTACCGTCACTATGCCCATGGTGCTCATCCCAAACCGGGCGAACTGTGGGTCTGGGGTGGCGTGGGTGGTGTCCGCATCTTCTGCCTTCTGACGCAGGAAGGTGAACATCATCATGGTGCCAAGCCAGGACGTGCCTCCATTGCCAATGTCAACCACTGCCTCAAACGGCTACGCCATGAATTGGATAAAGGGGAAATCAAGAGCCTGGCTCTGCCAAAACTGGCCACCGGAGTCGGTGGGCTGGACTGGAAAGACGTGAAGCCTCTGATTCAACAGCATCTGGGCGATCTCGCCATTCCCATCATCATCTACACCACGTACCACAAGGGCCAGCAGGCCACGGAACCTGGATTGTAAATCGAACCGACATGACGAAGACAGCCCAGGCATCATGCCTGGGCTGTTCGCATGTCATGCTAGTACTAGCGTCTTACCAGAACCGCACGGTCCACCAGTCGCGATTACCAGCGTGGCTGCTCAGATACCAGATGCCGTCATCGAAGGACAGCATGGCATTCCGCCAGCCCAGCGGAGCGCGGGGGAATGGATTGAATGGCCCGATGAATGGCATGGCATCAGCAGGGTAGCAGGTTGGGTAACCCACGCGGCTGAAGTTGTTGTAAGGAGCGTAGGTCGGCCAGGCGTATGGAGGCAGTGGAGGAGCAGGCTGCTGGAAGCCTGGGCCCGTACCCTGAGCGTTGAAGCTCGGGACTGGTTCATTGGCAGCCCAGGCGGGAGCAGGCTGCTGTGGAGCAGGCATCTTCTCCTGAGCAGTCTGAACGATCATGCCACGAACAGCAATCTTATTGCTCACAGCAGAAACGCCAGGAACGTCCTGAGCGAGCTTGGTGATCTCTGCCCACTGAGCAGCATCATTCACCATTCCATGAATCTCAACCTTGCTGCCATCGACGAGGATGTCGAGCTGGTACTGGTTGAGCTTGCCCGAGGAGCTAAGCTTGCGAGCCACGGCGGTGGCCAGCTGCTGATTGGCATCCTGGGCGAAAGCGGCGCCGGCTGTCATAGCGACGAGCACAGGCACAGCCAGAAGAAACTTCTTGAGCATGGCATCCTCCGATGCGGGTGTGCGACTAATGTCTGGTCGCCGTCTACCGCCCCTGTTTGGTCCAATGCAGCCAGTCAAGCTGTGCATCAGAGGCGGCCGGTCGTCCATGAACCCACGACTTTCATCGAACCAAGGAGGGGCATGAAAAGAATGGAAGACCTGCGCTGCCACTCAGAAACTTGGGACAGGGGCAGCATGACTGTTGCTGATGTCACCGTAGGCAGAGACCGTGCCCGGTGCAACCTCTGCACAACCGGCACAGTTTAACACTTATGTGATCGCCTCTCAGCTCCAATTTGCTCTTGACAGTTCTGGCAATCCCGGCCATAGGCTTCCCGTCGTATCGGGGGATTCGATCTTGTACCCAGGGGAACCCGTCGCCACAAGCCTTGCGCTTCGCGACTGGCAGGGGGAGATCATGACCAAGTCATGGAAATACGCCGGTGCCTTGCTGGCCCTGGCGTATGGTATCGCAGGTAGTATCAGTACTGTTCGTGCTGATGAGCCGGACACATACAGCAGCGTGCAGGACCTGGAAAAGGCCCGCAAACAACGTGTCGCGTCCAGCCAGAATATCTGGTGGGAACGTCTCATTCCTGGTCGTATGGAAGAGAAGCGTAAGGCTGCAGAAGAAGCCAAAGCACAGATCGCTTCCGTTCGCAAGAAGAAGGCTGAAGAAGCAGACGCTCCTAAAAAGGAAGTGAACACACGTCAGGCGGAACTGGCAAAAGCGCTCCGACGCGAAGCTGTCTGCCAGAGATTGCGTGAGATCGCCGAAGACACAAATGATCCCGAGTTGGCGAAGCAGGCAGATCTGCTGGAATCTCGTGCCTGGGCCGTCTACGAGCAGAAAGTCTCCACAGCATCAGTTGCCCGTTTCCAGCCTATGAGCGACAAGGATGCTGAATCCCGGCTCACCAGATCGACACAGAATACTGCCAGCGACACTGCTCGACTGGAAACTGACAACATTCGCAGCATCCGTGGCGAGAAGAAGGAGTAACTCATGAATCGACTCTGCCTCTCGCTAGCACTGGTATTACCTGTACTTTTCAGCCTGCCAGGCTGCAAGTTGCTCATGGATACCAACCCGGAAAAACCTGTCATCCAGGCACCGCCCCTGAAGGTAACGCAAAAAGTAACGCCCGTTACTCCGGATGAAATCACACCAGCCAACGCCAAGAGCAAGGCTCGTCAATTGCTCGATGAAATGGAGAACGATACCAAGGAATAGAAATAGAACATCTGAAAAAAGAACGGAGCCTTTAAGGCTCCGTTCTCGCATTTCGGCAAGTTGTTCAGCTGTTATTCATCATCGAATTCATCGCGACCCTTCTGCAGCCCTGCTCGTTCGAGCAGCGGCTTCGACAGAATATCGTCATCCATCATATCTTCAAGTCGCTTGTCAGACGGCATGGAGTACTTGATGGTGAAACGACGCTTTGCAATACCGATTTCATCCCCAGGGATGAGCAGCTTGCGTGTGGCTACCCTCATGTTGTTGACCTTGGTGCCATTCGTGCTGTTCTTGTCGATGATGAACCAGTAGCCATCCTTGTAGCTGAGCTCACAGTGGACACTGGAAATATTGGGAAAATCAAGATAGATATCGCACGACCGTCGCCGGCCAATGGATAGTTGATGGCGATTGAGGGGTATCGTATCCCCGCCCCCAATGGGGATCAGTTCGCCTTGAGGTACTTTATTCATGAAGACCTCCAGAAAAGCAGATGAGAATAGATCAATGATTGCAGTATAGCTTGCCTCCATTTTCACTTCCACTTTTCTGCCATAAATCTCCAATAAGCCCTTATCTGGCAAACTTACCTTCCCTCCCATTCGTCCATTCTTGACATTGCCGATGGGCACATCGGTGTAACACAACCACAAGCTATTTGCCTGTAATTGTGCTCTATTCAAGCTGGAACCGGTTGCTGATACACTAGCCTGCATGCTTCATCTCAACACCAGCGCATATCTGCAACCGGAACTTCTGGCCAATATCGAGGTTCTCCTCAACGAAGGACACAGCTTCTGGCAAGGTTTGTCGCCCGAGGCCTTCGTTGCAAAAGTCGACCGAACCTGGTCACCTGCTGAAAATGTTGTGCATCTTCTGAAATCGACCCGACCAGTCGCCAAGGCACTGAGCTATCCACGCTGGCTCTTACGTTTACTCTTCGGCACAGCCACTGCTCCTTCGCGTCACTGGATACCTCTGCGCGAGGCATATCTGCAGAAACTGGCCACGGGTACCGAAGCTGGAAGTTACGGCCCCAAGCCCTCGCAATACCATGACCCAATCGAAACTCAGCGGCTACTGATCAACAATCTTCAACAGGCACTTACCCTCCTTCGTAGCAATCTGGAACGCTGGACCGAGACTGATCTGGACCGCTACCAGCTCCCCCATCCTTCCCTCGGCAAACTCACCATTCGCGAGATGGTGATATTCACACTGTTCCATTACCATCATCACTTTGAAAAAGTGCAAGCAAAGATGTAGCCCGCTACACCGGGCCAAATGTTCGTGGCATTTCGTGTTGTCACCGAGTACACTCCACCATCCATCCTGGAGTGCTCCATGCCACGTGCCTCTTATTCCCGCCGCCAGTTTCTCACCGCTTCTGCTGTAGCAACTACCGTCTCGACGGCACTGCCTCGCCAGGCCCCTGCTCTCTACATACCCAGTGCTGTCAAACCTGTCGTCATCAGTGCCGACAACGGCAACATGTACACCAATGGCGGCACACAGACCTGTGTCGCCAAAGCATTTGATCTTATCACCAAGGGTACCGATGTTCTCGATGCCCTGATCGCCGGTGTAAACATATGCGAACTCGATCCCGAAGATGACAGCGTGGGCTTTGGCGGCTTGCCTAATGCCAATGGTGTCGTCCAACTCGATGCCAGCCTGATGCACGGTCCGACCAGGCGTGCAGGGGCGGTTGCCTGCCTGGAAGGCGTACGCACCCCGTCGCTTGTCGCCAAAGCAGTTATGGATCACACCGATCACCACCTGATCGTCGGCAAGGATGCCCAGGTCTTCGCTCGTCAGATGGGCTTCAAGATTGAAGAAGATCTCAATACTCCCAATTCCCGCAAGCAGTGGCTTGAATGGAAGCGCCGCACTGATTCACATCACTATCCCGATCCAGCCAGGCGGGCTGCTGCCGGGATGGATGCTGCACTGCAGATGTGCCGCGAGGGTCTGCTGAACTACGACCACCTCTTCGGAACGATCAACTGCAATGGCATCAATGCCAAAGGTGACCTTGCTGGCGTCACCACTACGAGTGGGTTGGCCTGGAAGATTCCTGGACGTCTGGGCGATTCCCCCATCCTCGGGGCTGGTCTTTATGTGGATAATGAAGTCGGGGCTGCAGGTTCTACAGGACGCGGCGAAGCCAATCTTTACAACCTGAGCTCGTACCTTGTTGTGGAAGAACTCCGTCGCGGCAAATCACCCAAGGATGCTGGAATGACTGCGCTGCGTCGCATTAAGTCGACCACCGTTGAAAAGCGACTCAAGAACAAACGCGGCTTACCGAATTTCAATGTGAAATTCTACATCGTCAACAAAACTGGTGAATATGCAGGTGTGAGTATGTATCCTGCCAGCGGTCTCAAGCCTCATCACTATGGCCAGTATGCCCTATGCAACGAGAACGGCCCCAAGCTCGTCGACTGCGATGCCTTGCTCGATGGCTCGCCGCTGGATGAATAAATGGGAAAGCCACGCCACCGCTTCTGGTTGCCGCTCCTCCTGGCCCTTATCTGCGGGGCAGGTGCATGGTGGGGCGTAGGTGAATGGCTGAGGCCGAAGCCGTTGTGGGAAAAACCGTTAGACGAGGGGCAATCGGTTTCAGTCCATCTTGACCACATTGTGATAGATACTCACAACCAACTGATTCTCGAATCAACCCAAAGAGTTCTTGATTATTACGAAGCAGGTAGTGGCCGCAAATCATCGCAATTCATCCATCAACGCAATTCTCAACCACAAGTCAACGATGATCCGCAATACAATTCACGATTGCTTCCAGAAGATGCGAACCGGTACTCATTGAGTCATTTTCAAGGCACTACGCACTTGCTCGATTTGCAAACAGGCAAGCGTTATCCCTTTCATGGTTTTGTACCAAATGAGAATGGTGACAATGTCAGTTTCGCTCATGCCGTTCCAACTCAAAGTGCAGTCATTAGTCGCCCATTACCAATTGCTTTGGTAGGTGTTGCAATGCAGACTCTGGGTTCACCAGCATTCAACTGTTGCCAGGCACACTTGGCAATGGAACCCGGTAATTGTCCGACTCTCTTGAATGTTGTCACCGTGCCAGGGAAGAAAACCTTGGGACAACTCGTCTTGCCCTCTCTTAACGGGCGCCCATTACTCATACCCTCAGAGACAGGAAAATATGTTGCAGTGATCAATGTGTATAACAGCGAAATCATCAATAGCGAGGAGTCTGCTCGAAGATTGATTGGCATCTGGAATGTTGGGGAAAATCGTTGGATGCGTCTGCTGAACTTCCCTGCGGATGTTATTTCATACGCATATTTCTTGGGTGATGACTATTTGATAGTCCGGGAGTCAGACAGTTCCACCAACCACGTCATCTGGCATATTCCTAAGGGCACTGAAGTGGCTCAGTTGAAACTACAAAGTACTAATTTCCCCTATCAGAACCTGCTGCAGCGAGGAAAAGGTTGCTTTTTCACAAGACCAGGAGAAGACCCCACCATCTTAGAATTGTGTAATCATCACCCTGAAGAGGGCTTTCAGATACATTATCGCTGGCAACTTGCCACAACATCCTATTCCAGCACTGAGTTGTTCCAGGGACTACAAACCACTCGATATTCACTAGGCTCTGGTGATCTGCCTGACATTGTGAAAAAAAATCTACCCGACAGTTGGCTAAGCAAGCTCCAAAGCTGGCTACAGGCACCGACGCTGCAAATCTATGACTGGTCGACCAGCCGACTATATTCGCTTTTCAACAGTGCGTATGCTTATTCGTGCAAGAATGGCCAGTACATGGTTATCTACCATTACACACCTAATTCCCAAGCTGCAAGGAACCGCAGTACCAAATTGCAAGTCTATCAGATGCCCCTCACCCTCCACTCTGCATGGTGGCACCGTGGAGTGGGACTTACTGTCTTTATTCTTGTGTTCACAATATGCAGATGGAGCCTTTTTCGACTGCAACGGCGTGACTAGAATCCGCCTGCTCCTGGCCCCATCGGCCCCATACCTCCCATGCCGCCACCGATCGGAGCACGGCGCAAGCCTGTGCCATTCTCCGAATCTTTCATCTTCACTTCTGGCTTCAGCAGAGATGGCGGATAGGAAGGGGCCTGGGTGTAACGGGTATCATCTTTCGGTGGAGAACGGAGTTCTTCCCCATTGGGAGAGCCACGATACGGTGCAAAGATGTTCGAGCTTGTACCGGACGACGAGCAGCCCAGGGTGCCAAGCCCCCACATGATGATCAAGCTGATACGCCACATTCGGTACATATCCGTTCCTTCCAGACTGATACTATCGTCTGTGGGTTGCGGAGATACCCGTTTCCATTCTTGCGTCAAGGGCAGAATCAGTACGAACACTCGCCATGGGCTTCGCTGTGATTTTTGATACGCAAAGCTCCAGTTTACTGCTATCGCTAAAGTCCACAGCGTTGTACGTTGGAA
The DNA here is from genome assembly GCA_046350055.1 of Gemmatales bacterium. Taxonomy (GTDB): domain Bacteria; phylum Planctomycetota; class Planctomycetia; order Gemmatales; family HRBIN36; genus JAEUIE01. Next base: position 5,614,075 of record JAXMBC010000001.1, read on the forward strand.
CTATGCGCTGGTTACCCAAAGCCGATACTTCATGCGACCCTATGGTCTCGCCTCCGGTGCCTGGGACACAATAATCGGCTTGATCGGCTTTTCCATATCCACCTTAGCTGGCGGTTTGCCAAAGTCGGGGTTATTCAGCACTTTCCAGAAGTCACTGTTTACTATGGCAGGCTCGCTCTCGGGCCCTTCGATTATCACTTCCGTCAAAAGTCTGCTCTCAAAATTAGCCTTCGAGAGTATCTCGATCTGCACAAACGCTCCCTTCGACTGCAGAGGCAGTCGCTCAAATAATTCCCGGCGGTAAAGTTTCATGCCACACTCAGGATCCTGCATCCAGAGTCCGAAGAGTTGGTAGGCTTTGGAGAAGAATTGCCGCCACTTCCAGCCCTTCACTTTCGCCTGCCGTACCCCGGCAACAATATCAACCTGATCGATTTCCTTGAGGAACTGAGGTAGCGGCTTGGCAGAATAGCCGACAGGCAATGTCAGCAGCAGCGGATGCCTGGCAGCTTCGAGACCTACTTTCAGTGCCGAGCCCACACCCAGGGCTACATCCTCATGAGGCACGAGCCTGGCGGACTGATTGCCCGCGATCACTGATTGTAGCGACTCCACCTGTCTAGGAGTCACCGGCACCAGTATTTCAGCCTGGCGATGCCCCAGCACGCTTTTCAGCTCACTGAGCGTCTGGCCCAGCAACGCAGCATCGCCTGCTTCCAGCACCACGACCGAAAGAGCTTCTTCCGCAATCGGCGTACGTTCCCACAGTTGGCTCATGATAGAATGCTTTCAGAAGAACTGAACCATCAGCTTGTTGAACTATCCTATCTATCATGAAAGCAGACCGCCACACTCTTCAGCTTTGCAGTCAGATTGCTGAATCGCTTCACCTGATCTTTCTGGATCAGAATGATGACGACCTGCGTGACCTGACTGTCGTGGAAGTGCTCCCTCTCGCCGGGGCCAGCACCCTTCTGGTGCGGGTGCAGTACCCGGTCACCAAGCCTGGCGACCTCGCACGTGTTCAGGAAAAAATCACCAGCCATTTGAAGATGTTGCGTGCCGAGGTGGCATCTTGCATCACTCGCCGGCGCGTTCCTGAATTGTTCTTCCAGGTATCCGCCAGTACAGGATAACCACGGGACATGCAAGCCAGGTGCAGGCACATGCAATGCTAATTCTTCAAACACAAGACATGAACCTATGCATCTTGCCTGCTTCAGATACTCTAATGCTCTCGCACACACACCCGACCTGAGTGGCCGGGAGCCAACAAGAATGATGACATGTCCCATTCCCCCGCAGGCTTCCTCGTTCTTGATAAACCCGCTGGCATCACCAGTCGCGATGCCGTCGACCATGCCCAGGCATGGTTCCCGAAGCAAAAGATAGGTCATGCCGGCACACTCGATCCATCTGCCACCGGAGTACTCATTCTTGGCGTTGGCTCCATCGTCACCCGCTTTATCGAATATGTGCAGGATCAGGAAAAGGAATACATCTCAACGTTTCATCTCGGCGGCGTCAGTTCTACCGATGATGCAGAAGGCGAAATCAAACCTACGGCCAATATTCAACCGATCAGCGAAGTAACTCTGAAGGAACATCTTCAGAAATTCATCGGCTCAATCAGTCAAACTCCTCCGGCCTTCAGCGCCGCCAAGATCCAGGGTGAGCGAGCCCACACCAAAGCCCGGCGGGGCGAAGCTGTCGTCCTGCAACCACGAACGGTAACGGTGCATGAACTGACCTTACAACGCTATGAATGGCCGACGCTGGATGTGCTGATCCGCTGCAGCAAAGGCACCTACATCCGCAGCATCGCCCGCGACCTCGGCCAATCGCTGGGCTGCGGCGGGTACGTGCAAGCGCTAAGGCGAACCCGCATCGGCTCTGTGAATGCTGAACAAGCCATCCCCTGGCAATCTACTGCGGAAGAAGCCCAGGCAGCATTATTACCACTCTCCCTTGCTGCGGCTCATCTTGCCAGATTTGAAGCCAGCGAGGAAGAAGCACGACGGTTGCAGCAAGGTCAGGCATTACCCTTCGAAGCTGCAAGAGACCACGAAGTGAGCCTCTGGCACAACGAACGATTTATCGGTATAGGCTCTGTAGATACTGCTCGCAACCGGCTTAAGCCGACCAAGATGGTTACCTTGGATGTGTAACAACTTGCTTAGTATGTCAAATACAAATGATGGTGGCACTGCTCGCAAAGCAATGCCACCACTCGATTTCACTATTTCGTACCCAGCGGTGTCCTGCCGCTTTTCACTTCCTGCAGACGCTCGCGGTAACGTTCATACAGCTTCGTCTGCTTGCTGGTCGGTTCAATGGGTTCACCTTTGATGAAGAGCGATTTTACCTGCGTGGTAGGTTCCAGCAGATCGCCATCGGTGAGCACCAGGTTGGCGAATTTGCCAGGCTCGATAGAACCGAGTTGATCAGCCAGGCCGAGGATTTGTGCGGGGTAAAGCGTGACCGCTTTCAAAGCCTCGTCCTTGGGTAATCCGTAACTCACAGCCAAGGCTGCTTCGTAAGGCAGGTTGCGGGTATTCGTGCTACCTGCCGAGCGGATGCAGAATTTCACTCCTGCATCGTGCAAACGGCCTGCAACCCGATACTGGGCATCGTAGGTATCGTAGCTTTCCTGAGGCATGACTGTAAAGGGGCCGCAGAGTACGGGGATGTTCTTCTTCTTGAGTTCATCCGCCACCTTCCATGCATCCACACCTCCACTCAGGATAAGCTTAACCTTCACCTCGTCGGCCCACTTGATGGCTTCGAGGATGTCCGCCTTGCGGTTGGCATTGACGATCACCGGCTTCTCACCCGTGGCATAAGGAAGCATCGCTTCCCGGCGTGGATCAAGGTTCTTGGTTATGCCTGCCTTGATTGCCTCTGCATCTCGTCTGGCATCAGCAAACTGGAGCTTGAGGAACTTGAGTTTCTCTTCACGTGCCTTGCGAGCGAAAATGCGACCTGCAGGCGGACCATCCGGGCTGCCACTGACCAGTCCTGCCGAGGCTGGGAACTCAATGTGCAGTCCGAAGGGATCTACCAGTTTCATTTCCTGCGGTGTCCATCCGAAGAGATTGATGATGGCACCCTGTCCGGAGACGGTAGCTCCGGTGGGACGAGTCACCACAGTGAGGACACCATTCGCACGGGTCACAGGAATGAGTTCCGAATCGGGGTTAATACCGATCAAGGCTCTGAGATCAGGCTGGAAGTCGCCGCCTTCGCTGAAGTCCTGCGTTTCGCGAGCAGAGCCTAACTCTGTCAGACCCAAAATCGTAGCAGAGTCAATCATACCGGGGTAAAGATGCAGCCCTTTAGCTTCTACCACCGTGGTATTGCCAGGAAGGTCGATCTCTGACTGCTTATCCAGATCCTGGATCGACTTGATCTTGCCACCGGCTACCTGCACCAGGGCATTCCTGACAACCGTGCCATTCACAGGATGAACGGTTACATTCTTGATTGCATAGCTGCCTGTGTTGTTACGAACGACTTTGAGATTGTTCAGTTCAGGCCCGCGAGCGGCAGGCACGATAAAGTCAGGAGCCTTGACGCTGGCAAAGCCCTCACGCTGGAAGTAGACTTCTCCTTCCACCAGGGTCATCTCACAACGTGCATAGCCACTGAGTGGGTGACCATTGAAGATCGCAAGATCAGCATCCTTACCTACTTCAATACTTCCTGTGCGGTCCTGCAAACTCAATTGCGTCGCAGGATTGATCGTCACCATTTGCAGAACGTCCTGTTCAGAAAGGCCGCCATACTTCATTGCCTTCGCAGCTTCGGAATTGAGACGACGCATGAGTTCGTTGCTATCAGACTTCATCATCGTCAGCACTCCAGCTTCTTTTAGCAGCGCTGCGTTTTGGGGAATTGCATCGAAAGCTTCGATCTTGTAAGCCCACCAGTCAGAGAATGTGGAACAGGATGCCCCGTGCGCCGCAATCTCTGCAGCGATCTTGTAACCTTCGAGAACGTGTTGCAGACTCTTGACCTTGAACCCGAATCGATCTGCTACACGGAGAAGCATGACAATTTCATCTGAACGGTAGCAGTGGGAGTGGACCAGAATGTTACCGTCGATGACGTCAGCCAATGCTTCCAGTCGCAAATCACGACGCGGCTCGACCTTTGTTGAGGCAGAACCTTTGGAATCCTCGTACTCCTTCCACTTGCGTTTGTATTCTTGTGCCTCGGTGAATGCCCGCACGAAGACAGCCTCCACGCCAAGGCGGGTGTTGGGGAAGCGGCCATCGCTGCGTTTCACGTTCTCGCCCAGGGCGAATTTAACACCCTTCTTCGATTCCATCAGCATTTCATACGCTGGCTGTCCATACTTGAGCTTGATGACTGCATCCTGCCCACCGATGCAGTTGGCGGAGCCATGGAAAAGGCGAGCCATGGTCACGCCGCCAGCTAAAGCACGGTAGATTTGCACGTCGTCCGAGTCGATGGTGTCGCGAATGCGCACTTCGGGAACTACGGACAGCGTGGCTTCATTCACACCTCCACTGATGCTGAAGTGGCTGTGGGTATCGATGATACCAGGCATCACAAAGAGGCCGGTAGCATCAATAGTCGTAGCCCCGGCGGGGGTAGCTAGGTTCTGACCGAGTTCCTTAATCTTGCCACCCTGCACCAGGATGTCACCCACGAACTTGCCCTTAGTGGCAGTCAGTACGGTTGCTCCCTTAATGAGCACATTGCCACCCGTTCTGGTCTTGGGCTTGCGATCTTCCTCTACCTCACTGGGCAGGTCAGCCTTCTCAGGCTTGGGCTCGGTCTTGCTTTCGGGTTTCTTCTCGGGTGTCTTTTTCTCTTCAGCCTTCTTGTCGTCCTTCTTTTCTTCGGGTTTCTTATCTTCCTTTGGTGGGTTAGCAGCACCCTTGATGAGTTTGTTCAGTTCGTCTTCGTCGTCTTTGAGTTCCTTTTCGGCTTGATCCATGCGGGTTTTGAACTGTGCCCGGCGGTTCTCCGGCACCTGTTCCAGCATTGCTTTGCCTCGTTCCATGCGTTCCCTGGTTCGGGCAATCTTTTCCTTCAGTTCCGCCATGCGTTCCTTTGGATCACCTGAAGAGGCTGATTTGGTCTCTACACCATATTCGAAGTGGTTGCCTTCAGCGAAGACATGCTTCACCTTGGACTTCTCATCAGTAAATTTGCCACTGAACGCGACAATGTAAGCGGGACGACCGATGGCAATTTCGCCAAACAGACGATCTACGCCGAAGATGCTGGCAGGACTTTGAGTAAGTGCAGCCAGGGCCTTTTCCGCTGGTACACCTTCGCTGATGACCTTCCGCACCTTGGCGAGGAATTTGTCGGTGCTTTCCACACTGTTTCCAGAGAGAGCACAACGAACGCCCTTGTTGATCAGCACGCTCAGGTTCTTGACCTCTTCCTGATGACGGCGTTCAAAGTCCTTCACTACCCTGGCTGGTAGATCCCTGGCCTGTGGAGATTCATCACCGCCTGGAGCATCGAAGATACCGGGACCACCCCGGCGACGTACCTGCAGACGAGCTTTGTCTGGGAAGCTGAGTCGAACAATGCAGGTGACATCTTCGTTCTTGAGCCGATCGGCAAGACGCCAGCCTTCAGCACATCCAAAGAGAATGGGCTTCACCTTGAACTCTTTGCAAACATCCAGGGCCCGGTTCATTTCGTCCCGACTGTCTGCTTCGAGAATCAGAGGAAGCTTGTCTTCCAGCACCAGTCCAGCAGTATCGAGTGCAGGATCGAAAGCAGGTCTTGCACCCACCTGTCCTTGCTTGAAAGCGGTCTGAAGGCGTTTCTGGTAGGCCGCATCGTACATGAACTGGCGGAAGTGGGCGACCGTGCCCATCAAGGTGGAAGGATACCCGCCCTGCCCGCCTAATGTTCGCAACCCACCGTGTAGAGCTGCATTGGCCTTAATGATGGCATTGCGTGGTGCAGCTCCACTGTGAACCAGTAGCGCGCTTTGCCCGCCCAGGATGTTGCCTTCTGGGATAGCCAGTCGGGCAACAATACCCTGCTCGCGCCAACCGTTGGCAGCATCATCTTCGGCCTTAAGTGCGGTGGCGACATCAAACTCGGGAGTCAGCCCCTTGCGGTTGTCAGCTTTCGTGGCAGCCATGCTGTCACTGGCCAGATCGACTGGTTCTGCAGGGCCACTTTCCGAACGGCGTAGTGCCATGTCCACGCCCCAGGTATTGCCTGCATCAATGAAACCGGGGTAAACCACCAGGTTTTTGCCATCAATCACTTCAGCATCTTTGGGAGCTGGAACATTTGCCCCCATTGCCTGTACCAACCCATCACGAATGACCAGAGTAACCTTGGGCATCTCCGTGCCAGGTTTTGTGACCACCGTGGTATTGGTGATGGCAAAAGCCCTGGGTTTGAGCTTGGACGAAGGTGGCTGAGCAACCAGTTGTGTCAGAAGGATGGAGGCAGCCAGACCAAATAGCGCAACAGCACGAGCCAACAGTTTCATACGAAACTCTTTCGAGGAAGGATGGTGATGCGTAGAGATTACGGCAGGTATGCAGGCAACTCAAGGGGCAATCTTAGGTTTCAAAATGCTCTCAGAATACGAACCAGGGAACAGTCAGAGTCGGTTCCAGGATGTCTAACAATCTGATTCGCCACAATTGGCTCAAAATGAACCTTACATCACAAGCAAAACCGCAGACTACCAGTCTGCGGTTCATGGACTTGCACCTGATTACACATGAATTATTTGTTCACGCCCGCTGCATCGCGGCCAGACTTGGCCAACTCTGCGGGAAGGGGGATGTAACCATCATTGATGACCACTTCCTGCCCCTGCTTGCTGAGAATGTACTTCACAAACTCACTACGCAGCGGATCGAGATCACTGTTAGGATTCTTGTTGATGTACACATACAGGATGCGAGCGAGTGGATAGGTGCCATCAAGCGCCTTATCGGGAACTGCCTCTACTGGTTTGGTATTGTTCTTTGCAGCGATTGGTAAAGCTCGTACATCTGCAGTCTTGTAGCCAATACCTGAGTAGCCAATTGCATATTTGTCAGTGGCAATTGCTTGCACCACAGCTGATGAGCCAGGTTGCTCCTTGACGGTGTCCTTGTAATCGCCATTAGCAAGGGCATGTTCCTTGAAGAAGCCGTAGGTGCCCGAAGCCGAGTTACGACCATATATGCTGATGGGTTGCGAAGCCCACTCGCCAGTGAGTCCCAGGTCGCCCCAGGTGGTGATGTCTCTGGAACCACCTCGTTTGCGAGTCTTCGAAAAGATCGCATCAATCTGTTCGAAAGTCAGGCTGGCCAGAGGATTATCCTTGTGAACATACACAGCTAACACATCAATGCTTGTTGGCAATGCGGTGGGAGGGTAATTGAACTTCTTCTTGAACTCATCGATCTCTTTGTCCTTCATGGGACGACTCATGGGACCGAATTGCGCTGTCCCCTGGATGAGTGCTGCTGGCGCTGTGGCTGAGCCCTTACCTTCAATTTCAATGCGTACATTGGGGTAGAGTTTCTTGAATCCTTCAGCCCACAATGCCATGAGGTTGTTCATCGTATCGGAGCCAATGCTCTTGATCGTACCAGAGACAGCCGCTGACGACTTGGCATAGTCGGGTAATGCGGAATCTACCTTAAGCTGGGCCTGGGCAGTACCGGCTACAGAACCAAGAAGACAAACGCCAAGAAGCCATTTCAACATGTGTATCTCCTGAGGGAACAGTACACGGTTATTATCAATGCAAAGGGTATACGTGACAGTGAAGATCATGTTAAGCTATAGAACGCAAAAACCCATCATTTTGCATGATGGGCTGCGTCTTTGATTGCTCAAGACTCAAGCTATTTGCCGCAAGGCACACATGGAGCGGCCCCCAGAGGAACTTCTTTCAGCACACAATGTGATGTGTCGCAGTCAGGCACTACTTTCTTCACCAGCACATTCTTTGTCCGTTTCTCACATTGTCCGTCACAGCCACAGTCGCTGCGAAACCAACTCAACAGAGAGCATTTCGGCAGACAGTATTCCTTGGAGCGTGAGGAATAGACCACCTTGGTGTTCTTTTTTGGTTCCGTAACGCAGGCAGTTGACTTACATGCCTCAGAAGCCGGAGTGTGAATAGGTGCGTTGGCCTGCATTGTCAGCGGGGTTTCAAACACCAGCGTGGCTGGTGTGGCACCCTGGACGGTGTTGGTTGATTGTGCGTTTACTCCAGTGAGCGGAAGCAGGAGTACGCCTAGCAAGATACAAGGTCTCATGATTGTTTCCTTTGCAGTTTGCAGCGGTGCAGCTGGTTAGAAATCGTAGTGGAAGCGAACGCCCAGACCTGAAACCACGCCGCTTTGAGCAGGAAGAGGTACGTTTCGATCTGTGATCAGGTAGTTCACCTGCATCTTCATCGTCGGGGTCATGTGCCAGTTGACACCGAAAGTATGTTCACCCAGCATGCCTCCATTGATACCCTGATCATTCAGATCCAGGAAGGAGTAGCGATAGATGACTTCCCAGGCACCCAGACCATAATTAAAGCGACCTTCCTCATCCCTGATGGCGAAGAAGTTTTCATTGGGGACCACACCTGTGAACTTGCCGAAGCGGCGATCATAGCCACGGTGCTCGCCTGTCAGGAAGTACCCAGCCATGAAATAAGCACCCCAGTAGTTCACTGTGCCCCGTTTGGTGCCTGCTGGCGTGGCGGGGTAAGAGGCGTCGGGGACGCTGGCCAAGCTGGCTTCCGACTGGAACCACAGTGGACCGGCATACATCAACATTTCGAGGCTGGTAGTGGCTACACCGTCTGCAACGATGTTTCCCGTATCCACAAAGCGTGACGTAGTTCCCAGGAAGCTTCCCACGGAATCTCGCAATTCCGGACGATCACGGAATCGGACAATCTTACTGGTATCCACGAACCCGGTTCCAGTCGTGGAGGTACCTGGCAATCCGGATAGCCGACCGATATTGGAATCTCTCCACTGAGCTGACGCACCCAGATGGAGCAGACAGCGTCCTTCGTTCTCATACCACGGCAGGAATGTCACACGTCCTGTGTACGCAAATTCCCCGTCGCCAAAGCTCGCTCCATCATTGGGTTGAAATGTTTCCACTTTACTGAACATGAAGTGCCAGGTCATGTGCTGATCAAGACCGGTGTTGGTGACATAAACTCCGGGCATGAACTCCTGCCAGAACGCATCAAACTGGGATGAGCGTTCCATCATTGGCAACACTTTATCTGAGCTGTACGACTCCAGACCCATGGGCACTTTGTGCTGGCCTACTCGAACCGTACCGAGAAATGGCAGTTCCTTGACGCCATACCACATTTCAATGAATTGCACCTGGTTTACAGGTTCGAGTGCCAGTTCCGCATTGAACTCGTACGTCTCATACAGCGTGCCGTCAAACCGTGTACGTACCCGTCGCATGAACATGCCATCGTCCAGGTTACCCACACCAGTGGAGCCTGGATTGCCGATGCCGAGGTTTCCGCCTGGAGCAGGGCCTTTCATGTATTGAGGCTGCTGCCAGAACACAGTATCAAACTGCAGCTGTGCACCGAGGTGGAGTTGAAAATCCTTATTCTCGGATTCAAAGCGCAGCCCCTTGGCCAGATCAAACTTGGCTGAAAGCTTGTTGTCGCTTCCTACTTCGTACCCCTTCTCCGCTGCTTCCTTTTTCTTCTTTTCATCCTCTGCCTTTTTCGTGTCTTCCTTGTCCTTCAGTATCTTCTCAACAACTTTCTTTACATCTTCGGGCTGACTGCTGGTGCTCGGCATACTCATGCCACTTGGCACAACAAGCTGTTTTTGATGAATGCTATCTACCAGTTGCATGAGCTTCTGGTTTTGCTGTTCGAGTTTTTCCAGTCGCCTGGTGAGTGCCTCGATCTGCTGATCCTTGGCATCCTGAGCGGCAGCACTGCCGGAGAAGCATACGCTGGCGGCAACACCTACCAAAGCGTATTTCAGCAGAGTGGGCCAACGACGGCGAAACGACGACATGTGACACCCCTATGGGCCAATCCCAGGTCCCCACCTGCATGGATGAATCCATGATCGGATTGGCGATGGAGTGCATATCGTCTATGAGAATCGGAGTAAGTATGAAGATTGGTACAGCCCGTGCCAGTATGCAGTGTTATCAGTACAACTCGATCGGCATGTTGAGAGTAACCGTTACAGTTTGCCTGTTTTGACAACTGCTTTCGACAGCCGGCCTGAGAATCTCTCTATAATTATGATGAAGTTCTGGAGCCTTTCCCATGTCTGATGCGTTTATCGTTGCTGGTGCCCGTTCACCGATTGGCAAGTTCCTCGGAGGATTGACCGATCTGCCTGCTCCCAAACTCGGGGCATTGGCAGTGGCCGAAGTGCTGAAACGGGGCAAGGTGGCGCCGGAACTGGTGGATGAAGTGATAATGGGTTGTGTGCTTCAGGCGGGGCTGGGCCAGAACCCCGCCCGCCAGGCGGCCATCCATGGCGGCTTGCCCAACACGATTTCTGCCGTCACGGTGAATAAAGTTTGCGGTTCCGGTTTGCAGGCAGTAATGCAGGCAGCGCAAAGCATCCGTGCAGGCGACAATGATGTTGTTATCGCTGGCGGCTTCGAGAACATGAGTCGTGCACCGTATCTCTTGCAAAATGCCCGCACTGGCGGTTTCAAGTACGGCGATCAGACCGCAACTGATGCGATGATCAACGACGGCCTGTGGTGTGCCTTCGAAGGTTGCCACATGGGCAACTCGGCAGAGCATATTGCGAAGACACACAACGTCAGCCGCGAGGATCAGGACCGCTTCAGTGCCCAAAGCCAGCAGCGTGCCGCTGCCGCGTGGGCGGAAGGCCGCTTCAACGAGGAAGTCTTCCCCGTCACGATCGGCAGTGGTCCCAAGGCCAAAACCATCGACAAAGACGAAGGCTTCCGGGCCGAGACAACTGCGGAAGGCCTTGCCAAGCTTCGCACGGCATTCCCCGGTGGCACAACTGTCACCGCAGGAAATGCTTCCACCATCAACGATGGCTCAGCCGCTGTGGTAGTAGCCAGCAGCCGGGGTGTGGAGAAATTAAGTGCGAAACCCCTCGCCCGCATCGTGGCGTATGCGACCAGTGGCGTTGCTCCCAAAGAAATCTTCATCGCCCCTGTCTCCGCGGTGAGAATGGTACTGCAGAAAGCTAAGCTCACACTTGCTGATATCGACTATTTCGAACTGAATGAAGCCTTCGCGGCCCAGATGCTGGCGTGCAACTACGATCTGAAGATCGATGAAGCGAAGCTCAACGTGAATGGCGGTGCCATCGCCTTGGGCCACCCCATTGGCGCCAGTGGTACTCGGTGTTTGATCACGCTGCTGAGCGTGCTGAAGCAGCGAAACGCCCAGCGTGGCCTGGTATCACTCTGCCTGGGTGGCGGAAATGCGGTAGCGATGGTGGTAGAGCGGGTGTAATCTTTAGCGTCAGAAGCCAGAGGAAAGCAATCATCGCCCTTTTCAGGACTCAGGACATTGAATTATAACCCCATGGAATTGATGATCTGCTGTGCCGCCCGGCTGCTCGAAGACGGACGGACGGTCACTGTCGGCACCGGCGGTCCGTGTGCGGCGGCTATGCTCGCTCAGCAGACGCATGCTCCCAACCTTGTCATCTTCTTTGAAGCAGGTGGCGTGGCTCCCATCCTGCCCACGATGCCTGTTTCCGTGGGCGATTCCCGAACCTTTCACAAAGGCCTGATGGCCAGCAGCATGGCCGAGATTATGGAAACCTGTCAGCGGGGCATGATGGACTACGCCTTCCTTGGCGGCGCCCAGATCGATGCCTTCGGCAACCTCAACAGCACTCACATCGGCGGTACTCCAGCTAAACCTAAAGTCCGGCTGCCGGGCAGTGGCGGGGCTAACGACCTCGCCAGCTTCTGCTGGAATGTCATCACGATGACCAACCACGACAAACGCCGATTTGTAGAAAAGGTGGATTTCCTTACCACTCCGGGCTATCTCACCGGGCCGGGGGCACGGGAAGCCGCTGGGCTGCCGGCGAACACGGGGCCCTACCGGGTGGTAACCGACCTGGCAGTGATGGGCTATCACCCCACCACGAAGCGGATGCAGGTCATCAGCCTGCACCCTGGGGTCACATTGGAGCAGGTGAAATCCAGCACGGGGTTTGCCATCGAAGCAGAAGAACGACTCGGCACAACAGCAGAACCCACCGAACAGGAATTGCATCTGCTCCGTACCAAGGTCGATCCCCATCGCTATATTATCGGGCGGGCAGCTTAAACTGACATGATGTTGATCGTGTGCCATGGTTTTCGTTAAAACCATGCCTTTGCACCTCAGCGAACTACCGACAGGACGGACCCTGTGCACTTCTTCCCCGATGCCACGTTTGGCTGGATCTACTACGGCCTGATGCTGACTTGTCTGCTGGCCTTGGTAGCTACTGACTTGCGCATTCAGCGATTGCCCAATGCACTAACGATACCGATGTTGTTGCTGGGCCTCGTCATGAACATCGTTCGTGGAGCCTGGTTGGGTAACCAAAACGTAGATCTTCGGTTTATCGGCATTCCAGGAGCACTTGGTGGCGGTACACAGGGACTGATGGAAGGCTTGGCTGGGGCTTGCATGGCCTTTACGCTTTTCGTTGTTCTCTGGCAAATGGGCAAATGCGGTGCGGGCGATGTGAAGATGATGGCTGCCGTAGGTACGTGGGTTGGCTATGTACACTTCTTCTTTGTCTTCGCCGGTACCATCGTCGCAGTGCTGTTCATCATGCTTGTCTGGTGGTCGTATGCCTTTGCTACCAGGCGCAACCCAGGCCTCAAGCTCAGCTATGCCATACCCTGCTTCATCAGCCTCAGCATCTTGATGCCCTGGCTCTGGAGACGCGACTTGTGGTAAATTACATCAAGATTGAACCACAACACCCCAGGTAAGGCACCTGGGGTGTTGGCGTTAAGTGTGGAATAGTATCGATCAGGCAATCATGCGGACCAGTTTCTTCGCAGCAGCAGGAATCGTCAGAGTAGTGGTTTGCGACCACTTGCCTGCGTCTGCTGCACCGTTCCAACGCTGCAAAGAGACGGTTTTCACCATCGCACGTTCATCTTCTTCGAGAATATCGAAGTAGGCAGCAGCATAACCATCTCGAATTTTCTGGGATGACAGTCCCAGGTACAACAGTGCCTCGCGGCCATCTTCAAAAATGGCTACAGCACGCCAGCATTGCGGTTTGGCTTCAGTAAGAAACGAAGGCATCGGGGGGCACCCTCCTTGGAACATGCGAAAGACTGGAACTCCGCCAGTCAAGTGAAATGGCATTATGTTAATCGCGTTGTTCGATGTCAAAAGAAATCCACTGAATTCTTCCATAATTATTCAAGAATTCATGGCAGTTGCGCTTGACCTACATTATCAGTCAGGCTACCATCCCCCCAATCTGCGTGGCTTGTCACGCAGTTTACCAGGGAAGAACGCCGAGGAACTCATCGCCTACGGCATCAGGGAGAGGGAACTCCTGCACATCACCTGTAGTAGCTTCTCCTCTTTTTGATTGTCACTTCACAGGTTGATCTCATGCCCGATGTAGTGCCCGCCTTCAGGCTGGCCGCTCCCGCCAAGATCAATGTTTTTCTTGAAGTGCTCGGCCGACGGTCAGATGGTTTCCACGAGTTGGTCACCTGCATGCTGCCTCTGGAATGGGCCGATGAACTCACCTTCTCTGCCGCAGACCAGTTGACACTCACGTGCGATGATCCGTCACTTCCCGTGGATGCCAGTAACCTCGTGCTGAAAGCTGCTCTGGCCCTTCAGCACGCGACAGGAACAAAACAAGGCGCAGCGATTCACTTAACCAAGAGAATCCCTTCGCCTGCAGGTCTGGGTGGTGGAAGCAGTGATGCAGCTACGACCCTCCGCGGACTGGATCAACTCTGGAAGACACAACTGCGTGAACCCGAGTTACAACGTCTGGCGGCCACGATAGGCAGTGATGTCCCGTTCTTCCTGGCAGGCTCTGCAGCCTGGTGTCGGGGACGGGGGGAAGTGGTAGAGCCAATTGCCCCTGGTATTTCTCTACCCCTTCTGGTGATTTGCCCGGCAGCTGGACTGAGCACAGCGGCCATGTATCAATCCTTGCAGGCTCCACCCGTGGATGTGGGGAAGCATCAGGCGATGACTGAGAAGGCGATGAGCGAAGCTCTCAGGATGAAGAGTCTCGAATCCATCAGCCAGGCTCTCTTCAACCGCCTGCAACCGGTCGCTGAACGGTGCCTGCCTCTGGTAGGCGAACTTCGGCAACTGTTTGACCATGCAGCTTCACAAGGCTTGTGCCTGGGAAGTCTGATGTCAGGCAGTGGGAGCAGTTATTTTGTCGTATGTCGCGACCACGCCGAGGCCCAGCGGCTGGCACGTTGGACGGAACTACACTGGGAAGGCGGAGTACAGACAACCAGCATGGGGACAACCAGACCAACCACCGATTCGACGGACCGTTTGCTTCGCCTGCATGTGACCTGTACCAGGTAACTTGCCAGCTGCAGCCTCCCAGAATCGAGCCATTGGCCCAGGTGGATATGCCCCCAGGCTCCCGAGGATTCAAGGAGGACAGCATGCAGATCACCGAAATCCGAATCAAGCTCATGGACGACAAGGAGAGCCGAAATGAACGCCTCCTCGCCTTTTGCTCTGTCACTTTTGACCACATGTTCGTGGTAAGAGATCTCAAGATTATCGAAGGTCTCAAGGGCCTGTTTGTGGCGATGCCCAGTCGCAAGCTCACTGACCGCTGCAATAGTTGTCATTGCAAGAACCACCTCCGTGCACGCTTCTGCAACCAGTGCGGGGCGCGACTGCAGGATGAACGAGCCCCCCGCGATGACCATGGCCGGGCCAAACTGCATGCCGACGTAGCTCACCCTATCAATGCGCAGGCTCGTGAATTCGTTCAGACGGGTATCATTCGTGGCTACCACGAAGAACTGGAACGATCAAAAATGCCAGGCTACATCTGCCGTTACGATGAACTCGATGCTGGCGAAGAAACGGTAGGGTTGTATGAAAGCCTGGTTGGCATGCCGATCAGCGCTGATGCTCGAACTCATCAACCTCACCCACCACGAGGTACCCCATTGCCACGCCGTGCACCAGTACCAGCACATGCCATGGCAGAACGCCCCGGGTTTGGAAGTGGTGTGTTTGAATAGAACTTGTTATCGCTCAAGTAGACCCTGGTGCCTAGCATCAGGGTTGTTTTCTATCCATCGCTACACGTAAACAGCTACTTAGCATCAACCCCCGCCAGGGGAAAGAGTTTGGATGGCTGATGCTCACGTTCCATCAGTTGTACAAGACGTTGAAGAACGTCAGGATGTTCGCCTGCAAGGTCTTTGGTTTCCGCTTCATCCTGTCCCAGGTGATACAGTTGCGTAATCAGTGTCCCCTTGGCTGCCTGCTGTTTCAGTTGTTGCCTCACTGCTTTCCATTCGCCCGAAATCACAGCCTGCTGACCACCGTATCCGGGAGACTCCCAGTAGAGGAAGTCGTGTCGCTTCTGTTTGTCATGTCTCCCCAGGAGTGTGGGCAGAAAGCTGATGCCATCGCACTCAACAGGCGGCTTAGCTCCTGTTAATTCCGCCAAGGTTGGCAACACGTCCCAGAACGCCCAGGAATCGCTGTTAACAGTACCTGGCTGTATCCGACCTGGCCAGCAGGCGATTAGCGGAACACGCAAACCACCTTCGTACATGCTGCCTTTCAGCCCCCGAAGCTTGCCGGCTGATTGGAAAAACGTGGAATCAGCACCACCGACATTGTGCGTTGGACCGTTGTCGCTGGTAAATACAATCAGTGTTTTTCTGCTGAGCTGCAGTTCGTCCAACTTGGCGACAATACGACCTACTGTGCGATCTAATTTGCTGACCATAGCGGCGTATCCCGCCCGTGGTGCAGGATGTGGTTGATAGCCTTTCTTTCCATCGTAAGCAGGATCATCCCCCAGCTTGCCACGATATTCAGCCAGATCAGCTTCAGGCACCTGTACTGCCACGTGAGGCACTGTGTAGGGCAAGTAAAGGAAGAAAGGCTCCGCCTGATGTAGTTCCAGCCACCTGAGCGTCTCCGTTTCAAAGAGATCATGGGAATGCAGTGGCCCTGCCTGATGGGTATTGCCAGGCAATTCTTCACGAGAGGAATTACGGTAGAGGTACTTGGGATAGTGCGAGTGAGCATGCCGCTGACAATTGTATCCGTAGAAGAAGTCGAACCCATGTCGCAGAGGGTCGCCTGATGTTCCAAACATCCCGAGACCCCATTTACCAATTGCGCCGCATGTGTAGCCTTGCTTCTTTAGCAGTTTGGCGATATTGGCATCATTTTCCTGAATGGGATGCTGACCTTCAGGTTGAGCTTCCCTATTGTCACGAATCGTGGCGTGGCCAGGATGCTTGCCAGTTAGAAGCGAACAGCGTGACGGGGCACAAACGTTGTTGCCTGCATAGAATCGTGTGAATTTCATGCCTCGCTCGGCGAGGCGATCGATATTCGGTGTTTTGATCTTCTGCTGCCCGTAGCAGCCCAGTTCAAAACACCCCAGGTCATCAGCCAGTATGAAGACGATATTAGGTCGTTCCTGAGCAACCAAAGGCAATGGCATGATCAGGAGAAGCGAGATAATGAAACGCATTTACTTGCCCTTGGGTGCAGCTTCGAGAATTGCCCTGACCCTGGTCCCTCGTTCCGGGATGACAACGGTATTGGCTACGTAGCCAAGATTATCACCCTGCGGGTCGCTGTCGATGCTCTCCACAGGAAGATCAAGCAACGCAGTGCCAAAATTAGTCAGGCATACCACGCGACCATCATTTGCACCGAAATAGATGAACTCCTCACCCAAGGCATTCTGTGCTTTGCCCTTGAAACTACCTGCAAAGACCCAGTCATATTCAAGAGGCTTGGAATCCTTGGCATGCTTCACCCAGCTTTGGGCTGGTACAGCCACCAGTTTACCTGTCGCATCGGTATACTCGAGATAGATTTTTACCACATCGCCAGTAGCAGGCTTGAATTCCTGTTCTCGCTTCTCATTGATAAAGCGAGCAGGTTTGCCAGGTTGCAAGCCCGCTCCTACCATCGCTGCTTTCAATATCTCTGCGTCAAATGAACTTGAAAGAATAGACTCGTGGTCTTTTCCAGCCTCGCTCCGTGAAATCAGGTGTTCAAGAAAGCCACGTTGCTGCACTACTTCCAGTTCGAGAATAACCCGTCGCTCCAATCCCGGTGAACGGGCCTGCCAGGTGACTACGGGTTGCTTCGGAAGACTGGCCAGTACATTACCCACAGCTAACTGGCTACCGAGTCGGTTCAAGGCATCGCTGACCTGATGAATGACTGCAGCCTCAGGAGTCTTTACCGTTTCCAGCCAGACATTCTGTCCGACAGCCACGCGAGTCGTGGGCACACGAGCCCAGACGAGCGGCTTGATTTCCTGGGGAAGTGCAGTTTGCGGATCTGTAACAGCAGGTTGCACTGGAGAAGGTTGACAGGCAGGGATGGCAAGAGTGAAGATGCAGAGGAAACGGATCATGGTACTTCTCCTCTTGTTGGTAATATCAGGTCAGTGCTCCGAAAGCAGTGGAGCCTAGGTATAACTCATCCGTTGAAAGAGTCGCAGGATCACCCAGCCAGGCAGATTGAGCAATGCGCCTTCTGCCAGATAACGACTGTATTGAGACCAGTTCATCCTGCCGCCATAGTAGTGTCTCTTGACCAGCCGCGTGCCACGCAAAATCCCCTTGAGTCTGCTCGATTTCATGCCCCCCGGATGGATGCGATAGCGGAGCAAGGTCTGATCGAGGTTAGCCAGTTGCTTCCCGTGTCGCACCAGGCGACACCAGAGTTCATAATCCTCGTTGGCAGGATAGCTACGAAAGCAGTAGCCGCCAGCCTTCAGAATTGCCTCGGTCCGGTACATCACGCTCGGATGAGCTATGGCATTATACCGGGGCAGTGTAGCAGCAATGTGACCAGGTTCAGTCGGGTAGTGTCGACGGCCCAGGGGCCGATCGTGTTCGTCCATAATGCTCAACTGCGAACCCACCACCACCACCTCAGGATGTCGCTGGAGATAGTCGTACTGCAATTGCAAGCGTTCCGGAAAGGACCAGTCGTCACCATCCATGCGGGCAATGTAAGGAGTACGCGCAAGTTCCAGTCCGCAGTTAAGTTGGTCCACCAGCGAGGCTTGCCCCGGGAAGCGGTGATGAACGATACGGTCATCGTTCCAATTGGCCATCATCTCATCGATCACCACGTCTGATGCTGCTTCCACGACAAGCACGCTGAAATTCTTGAATGTCTGCTGCAGCATACTTTCGATAGCACTTCGCAGATACGAGAGTTGTGGGCGATAGACAGGAAGCAGCACCGTGATTACAGGAGAGGTCATGACAACCTCTTTTTCGCCACGATGAGGAATGCTTTGGAGATTGCCCATAGCCCGGGACAATGCTTCAGCAATTTCGCACCAAAGCGGTAATGCCAGGCAGAGCCAGCTGTGGTCCAGGCAAGGTTTGCAGGAAGGGCGAATCGCCAATGCCAGGTCTTGTGCTGGTTCATCAGTCGCACCATCTTGAAGAACCCAGGAGCGTAACTGGCGTCCGTATAATCAGTGCCTTTGCCTGTCAGCTTCAGGTAGACGTTGGCAAAATCAACCGGCAACCAACCCAGAAAGGGCAGATGATAATGCACTTCGATTGGCCAATACTTGTTGGGGACCAACAGGTAAAGTACACCGCCTGGAGCCAGCAGTGATTCAATCTTTTGCAGGGCCCCCTTTTGATCAGGCAGATGCTCCAGCACATTGTCGAGAATAATCAGATCAAACTGCTGGACGGTCTGCCAGCCTTCGAGCGTGGCATGATGAAAACTGGCATTGGTTGCCTGTTCCTGCTCTTGTAACTGTTTGGCAATCCTCGCTGGCTCTGCACAAGGTTCAATGCCGACGACTTGTTTCACCTGCCTGGCCAGGGCAAGTGCCGTATGGCCATATCCCGAACCGATATCAAGTACAATAAGGTCTCTGCTTGGTTTGCTGAGGTCACCCGCCACTGTCCCCAGGATCTGTTTCGCAAAATCCTCGCCGCGTGGTCCACGCTCGGTGACCATCGCACGCTGGCCGATGTCATACGCAGGCTTGTCAGGGAATTGAGATAGGTCCATCTCAACATTGTACAAGCAACTTGTCCCCGGTCGGAGTCGGGGACAAGTAAGAACACCCTCTACATTACTTTGCCAAGTCCACGCAGATGCATTCCTTGTCGTTGCGGACATACACGCGCTTGTTAGCGAATGCCGGCATGCACCAGACAACATCGCGGCCAAACGCAGTGTTCGTCATCTCGATGATCCTGGTGCGATCAATCTCTTCATAGCCTTTAGGCGAGAGCTTACAAATGATGAGTTCACCCAGTTCATTGAATAGCCAGAAGCGATCACCTTGTTTCACGATGAAAGCAGTTTCACTGCCTGCTGGGCGTTTCTTCATCACATCACTGGTCTGCCACAGCCGTTTGCCTGATTCCAGTTCGACTCCGTAGAACATGCCACTCTGATCAAAGCCATACATCGTTCCGTTTTCATGGAATGGCTGAACGTTCACCGGGCACACACCTGCTCCGCGCTTATCCCGCCAAACCTCAGTGGCACCAGGTTTGTCGCTATTCAGTTTGAGCAGCAGACTTTTATTGGAGTAGCCTGCGACATACAGATACTCTTTCCACTGAATCGGCGACATGATAATCGAGCCATTGGAAGCCTGATAAGGAACTGACCAGTATTCCTGACCGTTCTCCGGGTTCAGAGAAGTCACAGCATCAGGCCGCAATGTGATAAGTTGACGCACCCCTGCTGCAGTGATGATAGTCGGTGGTGCATAGCCCTGCTCCGGCGAAGTCAGGCTTTTCCAAAGTTCCTTGCCAGAGTCCTTGTCGAAGGCAACGATGTGGCTGCCCTTTCCACCGACAAGCGTGATGAGCTTGTTGCCGTCGATCAAAGGATGCGCTGCATATCCCCACAAAGCTGCTTTGGTTTCATATTCCTTCTTGAGGTCATGCTTCCAGAGAATCTTGCCTGTGTCAGCTTCGAAACAGTACAGATTGCCTTCACCACCCAGCGTGTAGACCTTGCCCTGGTGAACAACAGGAGTGCAACGTGGGCCAGAGGGATACGAAATGGTATAAGTGACCGGATAAGCATGACTCCAGAGTTCACTGCCAGTATTGGCATCGAGACATCGGACTCGCTCCCTGCCCTGAAGGGTTTTGTCACGTTTGAAATTCTCGATCTTACCGTTGTCGGAAGTGTCGTAATCCGTGAGATAGACTTTGTTGCCGACTACAGCGGGGCCAGCGTAGCCACCCGCTGTCGCGGTACGCCAAACCACCCTGGGTCCGCCTGCAGGGAATTTGTCCACCAAACCTGTTTCGCGCCACGTGTTGTCACGTTGTGGACCCATCCAGTGCGGCCAATCGTCCGCGTGAGCAACATTCGAGAGCAATAACAGCGCAAGAAGACTCCGATTCATACTTCACCCTTTGGTTAGTTACCCTTTGGTTAGTTGATAACTGTAAGATAGATACTGATTCGTCAGCAAGACAGAAGAGGTTTCTGTGGGTAGTGTCGCATGTATTATTCCGAAGGCGACACCCACTACCCTGTTTGCTTCCACTGTGACAGATGTGACTTCGTCTCGAGCATGCCGAACTTCTTCATCTTCTTGTACAGCGTCACCCGGCTGATACCGAGTTGCCGCGCAGCAGCAGTACGCTCGTGACCGTTCTCTTCCAGCGCCTGCTGAATCGATGCATACTCTGCCTGATCGCGTTGCCCAAAGAGAGTAGTCGGCATGGTTACCAGCACGCGGTTGGGTGTACCAGCCTGCACATGTTCGGGAAGATGCTTCTTCTCCAGTGTCTGTTCTTCCACGCGAAGCACTGAGGCTTGAATGATGTTCTCCAGCTCACGCACGTTTCCCGGCCAACTGTACTGGCACAGCGTCGTCATACATTCCTGGGAAATCTGCTCAATGCTCTTGGTAAACTTAAAGGCGTAACGCTGCGTCATGCCCTGAGCCAGCGTGGGAATGTCCTGGATCCGCTCCCGTAACGGCGAAAGTTGAAAACAGACCACGTGCAGCCGATAGTACAAATCCTCCCGAAACCGTCCCTGTGCAACTTCCTGCAGAAGTTCCCGGTTGCTGGCCGCAATAATCCTGCAATGAGCCTGCTCGGTCGTTTCACAGCCTAACGGTTCGAACTCGCCCGATTCCACCACACGGAGCAGATTCGCCTGCTGATCGAGTGGCAAGGCGTCAATTTCGTCCAGCAGCAGCGTACCATGACCTGCCAACGAGAATCGCCCCTTGCGTGGCTTGTCAGCACCCGTAAAGGCACCTTTGCTGTGGCCAAAGAGTTCGCTTTCAATGAGATGGGGCGACAAGGCTCCACAAGGAACTGCTACAAAGCGATGATCGCGGCGGGGAGAATAGTCGTGTATGAGCCGGGCGAGATGAGTCTTGCCTGTGCCCGTTTCACCTGTCAGCAGCACGGTAACATCGTGTTCCGCTGCCAGCGCAAGGGTCTCCGCCAGTGGCACCAGACTAGGCGTCCACGACAGGAGTGCCTGACGTATGGAGTCTATCGTGGTTGCAGATCCTTGCGGCGAAATCACTCCAGGCCCTCCCTGGCCCGTTGAATCAGTTGCTACAGACTACGCTACCAGACACTACACAGTCAAGGGCGAGTGTGATGGTTCGGGTGCTCATTTCAAGTCTTCCAGCCCCATAGCCTTGAGGACAAACGCATACGCAAACGCCGCTTCCTTCAGGGCATCGTAACGGCCTGACGAACCTCCATGTCCGGCTGCCATGTTGCATTTAAACAATAACGGTTCGCTGCCTTGTTTCAGTGTCCGTAATTTGGCTACGTACTTGGCTGGTTCCCAGTACATCACCTGGCTGTCGTTCAGGCTGGTGCGCACAAGCATGGCGGGATAGGTGCGCTGCGACAGGTTGGTGTACGGACAGTAGGTCTTCATGTAGTCGTAGTGCTCCTTGTTCTTGGGATTACCCCATTCAAGGAACTCACCAACGGTAAGGGGCAGTGATTCATCCAGCATGGTGTTGATGACATCCACGAACGGTACTTCAAGTACTGCAGCTTTGCAGAATCCCGGGTCAGCCAGATTCAATGTGGCGCCCACAAGCAGACCGCCCGCAGAACCGCCCATAATCGCGAGTTTGTTGTGGCTGGTGTACTTGTTGTCGCACAACCAGTTACCAGCATCAATGAAATCGTAAAAGGTGTTTTTCTTTTTCAGCATCTTGCCGTCGTCGTGCCAGGCTTCGCCCATCTCATTGCCTCCGCGGATGTGAGCAGTGGCATAGACGAAGCCGCGGTCGAGCAGACTCAAACGGGCCGGCGAGAAAGTGGCAGACATACCTGCGCCATAGGAACCGTAGCCATAGAGCATGCAAGGAGCCGAGCCATCCTTCTTCATTCCCTTCTTATACACGAGAGAGACGGGTACCTTCACGCCGTCTCGAGCAGTGACCCAGATTCTTTCTGACTGATATTGCTCGGGATCGTATCCACCAAGGACATCCTGCCGTTTCAGCAGTTTCTGTTCACGAGTAGTCAGGTCGTAGTCGTAGACCGACATGGGTGTGGTGAAAGAGGTGTACATGAACCGGAAAGTTCTGGAATCGAATTCAGGATTGCCTGCACTGCCCAGGGTGTAGGTAGGTTCTTTCATTTCGATGTTGTGCTTGTCGCCAGTATTCAGGTCCTGCACTGAAAAGCGGTCAAGACCATTGGTCTTCTCTTCCACGATCATGTGGTTTTTGAAAAGGGTAACTGACTCAAGCAATACTTCAGGACGATGAGGGATGACTTCGACCCAATCGCTGGTTTTTGCGGAGGAGCATTTGACCAGCTTGAAGTTCTTGGCGTTCTTATTCGTGCGAATGAAGAATTCGCCGTTTCGATGTCCGACAATCGCGTAGCGGTGCTTGTCCTCACGAGGCAACACAATCTTCCATTCACCGGTAGGCTCGCTGGCAGGCAGAATCCGCATTTCACTGGACTCGGAACTACCGATGAACAATACCAGAAACTGACGATCCAGTGTACGGCTCACACCGATACGGAAAAGTTCATCCTTTTCTTCGTAGAGCAACGTATCATCCTTGGCATCAGTCTGACCGACCGTATGGCGATAAAGGCGATAGGAACGCTTAGCTGCATCTTCGGTTGTGTAGAAGAGGTACTTGCCATCGGCACTCCAGGTGGGGCTGTTGACCTTCTTGATGCTATCGGGCAGGAGCTTGCCAGATTCCAGATCCTTGATGGCTAGCGTGTACTCGCGGAAACCGGTAGTATCGTACGTGTAGGCAAGGTAACGGTTGTCGTTACTGACTGCCTGCGCAGCTACGCTGAAAAACTTGAAAGGCTTGGCCAGTTCGTTTACCTCCAGCATGATCTCTTCGGCTGCTTCTTGTGTACCATTCTTCCGGCAGATAATAGGGTACTGCTTGCCTTCAACTGTTCGGCTGTAATACCAGTAGCCATTGCTGAAACTGGGGACCGAGAGATCCGTTTGCTTGATGCGTCCGAGGAATTCCTTGTAGAGCTTATCCTGCAATGCTTCGGTCGACTTCATCATGGCCGCAGTGTAGGCATTTTCTTTTTCGAGATAGCTGATGACTTCGGGGTTCTGCTTCTCACGAAGGTAGAAGTAATTGTCCACCATCTTGTCGCCATGCAACTCTATATTCTTGGCCTTGATGCTGGCGACCGGAGGCTGTGGTTGCTCCTGGGCTTGAATGGCAGATGCCAGTGCAAAGAAAAGCGTAAGGAGTCGAAGCATAGGAATAGCCTTCATGAAGATGTGAGCCGTTAGCCTAGTGGAGACAACAGCGAGGGCGAGAGGTTCTCAGGGAGAATTCATGGTGATATCGCTATCGGGATACACTGCAGTTACTTCAAGTACTCCTGCAGTGCTTCCTGCCACGAGCGTAACCTGGGAGCAGCAGCGTGCTCGGTACCAAGTACGCTGTAGCAGGGACGAGCCGCGCGACTGCCATATACGGCACTCGTTGTAGGACTGAGGTCCGCTTCAATACCGGAGAGTTGAAAGATCTTCGCTGCGAAGGCGTACCACGAACACTGTCCGCTATTGGTCAGATGATACACCCCAAACGGGCAATCTTCTAACAACCGAGGCACTGCTCTGGCCACATCCCTGGCACTCGTCGGTGTGAGAACCTGATCCTCAACGACCTTCAGGGGTTTTCCTGCTTTAGCCAATCGCAACATCGTCTCTACGAAGTTTGTGCCCTTTCCGCCTGCCCCGTGCTTTCCATACAGCCCACAGGTACGGATGATGTAGTGATGCGGGCATATCGCGCGAACAAAGTACTCACCTGTAAGCTTGCTGATGCCATAAGTGGATACCGGCCCCGGAGCATCGCTTTCGCGGTACGGCTCGTTGCGGAATCCTTCGAGACCGAAAACGTAATCCGTGCTGAAGTGGACTAGCGTTGCATTGAGTGTGGCACAAGCCAGGGCCAACTCGCGGACACCGAAGGCATTCACAGCAAATGCAGCATCCGATTCGTCCTCAGCCTTATCAACCAGGTTGTAAGCAGTGCAATTGATGACGAGCGATGGCTTCAGGCCATGCAGCAGCCTGGTTACGTGGCCAGCAGAAGCTATGTCAGCTTCTTGCCGTGTCAGACATCGGGTATTCTCCGCTGGTAATACTGCAGCCAGTTCACGCCCCAACTGCCCATTACTGCCTAGCAGTGCGATGGCAGGCATCAGCCATTACCTCCGTGCTCTGTCCCCCAGCGTTTGCCGAGCTGATGATCGATACCCAACTGATCTGCAATGCGTGCGACCACGAAGTCGACCATGTCCTGGATGGTTTGTGGCTGTGTATAGTAGGCAGGCATAGCAGGAAGCACAATTGCACCAGCTTCAGCACAGGCAGTCATGTTGCGCAACTGGACCAGACCAAGCGGAGTTTCGCGAGGCACAAGGATTAGCTTGCGTCGTTCTTTCAGATGAACATCCGCTGCACGGTGAATCAGGTTCTGAGACGTACCATGGGCAATCGCGGCTACAGTACCCATGCTGCATGGACACACGACCATACCAGCTGTGCGAAACGAACCACTGGCGATCCCCGCCCGGAAGTCCAGGTAATGATGATAAATCAATAGGCGCTCGGCATCTGCTTCGAGTTCTGGAGGAAGGATGTCGAGAATTGTGCGGAGTGCCGAGTCCTGTGCACCCAATGAAATGGGCAGGCCCAACTCGGCCTGAAAGACCTGCGTAGCTGCAGGGCTCATCGTGAGGTGGAGAGTGCGGCCAGCACGAAGCAGGACTTCAATCAGACGCAGGGCATAGGGTGCCCCACTGGCGCCGGTGATGCCGAGGACGAGATCGTGTGTCATGCGAAGGCCCCGGTGGAAACAATGTGCTGCCCGATGAAGTTCAATCTCAACTTAACTAACCAGGTTAGTCAGGCTCAGCACCCTGAATCAGCTGTTATATCGTACCTTTCGTGGAGGGGATGGTACCGGATGCCCGTGGATCAAGTTCGACAGCTTGACGCAGTGCCCTGGCCGCAGCTTTGAAGAGTGCCTCGATCAAATGATGCGTATTACGACCGTAATGCAATTGTAAATGGAGATTGCTCTGGCTGTGCGTGGTAAAGGCTTGCCAGAAGTCTTCGGTGAGTTCAGTATCAAAGTCGCCAAGCCGGATGCGGGGAATGTCAGCCTTCCAGACGAAGTAGGCCCTGCCGCCTAGATCGATGGAAGCAGAGGCCAGTGTCTCGTCCATGGGGAGGGTACAGTGTCCATAGCGGCGGATACCAGTCTTGTCGCCAAGTGCCTGATGAATGGCTTTACCGAGTGTAACACCCACGTCTTCCACTGTGTGGTGTGGATCAATGTGAAGATCTCCCACAGCTGTCACGCTTAAATCGATGAGGCTGTGACGTGCGAAGGCATGGAGCATATGATCAAAGAAGCCAACACCCGTAGCGAGGTTCACCTTGCCAGTGCCATCGAGATTCACGGAGACAGCGATCTTCGTTTCATTGGTATTGCGTTCGATGGTGGCAGTACGCATTCTTAAGTCCTTGACAATCGCAGCCAGTTGCAGTGTGCATTCTATTCTGCACCGAGATACTTAGCCGAAGATTCCGTCTGAGCGTGGTTTAGGAGGAAAGTCGAGCCGACGGATAAGCTGGATCGCTTCGGAGGCAGCATAATCGGCATCCACCTCAGCATCCTGTATGGAAATCGTCAGCGGGCCTGAATAGTGCACTTGAGTGAGTGTGCGAAGAAGTGTGGGCCAGTCGACATTGCCCTGCCCAGGCATTCTGGTGTTCCAGCCTCGACGAGGATGGCCCATAGGCCAAAGAGAGCCAATCAGGCTATTGCGACCTGTCAGGGAAACTACAGCGTCTTGAATGTAGACATGACCCAGGCGATCTCTTTGTGAGCGAATGAACTCGCTGGGATCGACGCCAAGCCAATGCAACTGGGCGGGATTGAGTGCAAAAGTGAGGGCACCATGGCTTTCCAATGCTTCGACAGTAGCCTGGGCACTATCGATATCGAATGCAGTCTGGGCTGGATTCAGCTCGATGGCTAGTTTGCAACCGTGCTGATCGAAGGCATCCAGAATAGGTTTCCAACGCTGGTGGAACTGTTGCCAGCCAGCAGTAATAATTTCGTCGGACGCTGGGGGAAAACCAAAGTGCATAGCAGTGAACGGCGACCCGCTGGCAGCCACGACCAGGCTAATCCCAAGCTGCTGGGCAACTTTGGCCGTCTCGACCATCTCCTGAGCTGCACGTGTGGCAACTCCATCTGGGTCGCCCTCTCCCCAGACCCATTCAGGCAGGCTAGCCTGGTGACGCGCATCAAGTCGGTCAGAGACAGCCTGCCCCACAGGCTGATTACTGATGCTGATCAGGGTGAGTTCATGCTGTTCAAGTGTGGCTAGTATGCTTCGGCAGTATTCAGGCTCAGCAAGTGCCCGCTGAATCGCAAGGTGGTCCCCCCAGCAGGCGAGATCAAGACCGGTATACCCCCACTCATTTGCCTTGGCAGCCACTGAACTCAGTGGCTGGTCAGACCACGGGCCGGTATGAAGTGCGATGATTCGAGACATAGCAAATGAAACCACCGTAGTTGATATTCCCCTGGTGAGCACTCAGTATGTCACATGCTCACCGGGCGAATAGCTAACGAAAACGCCATCGTCGTGAAAACGATGGCGTCGTGCAAGATCAACTGCCTATCCAGCTGCTGGAGTTGAAGGCGGTGGTGGAACAGCTGAACCACTGTTCGTCACAGGAGGTACAGTTGGAGGTGCTTGAACAGGTGATGTGGGCAACGCGGGTGGTGGAGCGACTGGTGCTACACTACTCGCCAGTGGCGGTGGAGTGAAGTCACGTTCGTCTTCGATATAGACCTCATCCATTTCTGTATCGTCGACTTCCTTGCGAAGGAGGAAGTAGATGATGGTACCACTGCACCAGAAGAGGCAGTATGCGAATCCAACCAGGACGAGGAAGAGACCGTGCGTCCAGAAGGCGGTGATAAACGCAGCGAGCTTCTGGCCTGCATTCATGAACGACCAGAGGAAGTCAAACTTAGCCTGAGGCTTGGCAAGGTCACTAGCTTCCTTGTTACCGTAGTATTCCACGAGAGTTGACAGTTCGCTGCTTTGTGGCGGGTTATCTGCCAGTCCGGCGTTTTTCAGTACTTCCGCATCGAGTAACTCGGCGAGAGGCTTCTTTTCGACTAATCCCTTTTTGAAAGCTTCGAGCTTGCCGGGTTTCAGGAGTTGGGTGTTGAGTGATTCGTGGATTCGAATCATGGGATGATCCCGGCTAACGAGCAGATCACGCCATTGATATGAGCGGGGAGACAGTACGAAACTGGAACCGATTGGATCACCAGTATCGTGCCAGCTCAGGCCGGGAGCCAGCCCCATACTCCATCGAACGATATAGATGCTGCCGGAAGCCAGAAGCACGACAAGGAAAACAATCACCACACTGAAGACGAAGGCTGCAATGGTGTACTTTATGTAGCTCCAGGCTCCCTGGGTGATGTAAGCGAGTGTACGGCTCATGGCATCGAAACTATCACTGCCTTCAGCGCTGATAGTGGCATAGAAAAGTGGCCAGCCAATAAATGCGACAAGCATGACAGCCATCACCAGACCGGCGAGTATGGGCAGTGGCAGAAGTAACGCAGTTATCACTGAACCAAGCCAGGGGATAATAGTGCAGATCATGGTTCCCAAAGCATTGAGCACAGCTAGTAATGCGAAAACAATCAGGGGGATGGCTGGACCAATGATGTAATCGAAGAGTTTGCGGCGGGCGTATCCCAGTGATTCCCCCAGACCGATGCGTTCATTGCGGGCTAGTTGCAAGGCAGCAATACGGGTAATGGCACCGGCAGCAAGTCCCCAGACAACCAGCGTGAGAATGACGCCCAGCATGGAATACCACCAGTTACGCCAGCCGGCACCAATCGGGCTGTAGCGAACAAGATCGAGCACGGGCTGATAGAACTGGCGGAATGGTTCGACCTGTAGTGGGGCATCTTGCCGAGGAGAGCCGAACCAGAGTTCCCAACTGAACAACAGACTTCCCCGTTCCGGCGAGGTAGCAACGAGAAACGGGTTGGGGCCTCGGTCGGCATTGGCGGGCCATCGCCCATGCAGATTTCCGTCTGGACCAAAAATGCCCAGTATGGACCAGCCGATAGTAAGGACAATAACGGCTACGATAGCGATAAAAATCTTGTAGGGATCGCGGGCCAGTTCAAAGACTCGGAAGAGCATGGACCAGGTGCGAGAACGGTCAGAAGTTCGGGCAGGGCCAGTCTCGGCAGGCATCCGTTTCTCCTTCGAACATAGGCAAAAAGTCCACGGTGAGCTGAGTCGGAAGACAAAGTGAGTCAGCGAACCGGCAATGGGCGGTATTATAGATGAGGGGTACGGCGATTCAATTAGCGATCAGGGGGACTCTATGCTTCTTAGGAAATATACCACGTCGGCTTGACAAGCTCTTGGAGTCTTACTAACCATTCACTGGCAACGGGCAGGAGCGTCAGGCAATCTAGGGAATGCAGCTACTGCTGGTTGTTGAGTGTCTCGCTGCTCACGAGGGGTTTTTTCCATGCTCATGGCGTTGGCTTTAGATCACATGCGTCGGACGCTCAGCCCAGGTGCGGCTGAGGCTCCCTGGTATCTTCCATCCGAGGGGCTGACCGGCATTCGGGCCGGCCGCCGCAAGCAAGCCGACGACGAAGATGAGGATGAAGACGAAGAAGACGAAGAGGAAGACGAGGACGACGAAGAAGACGAAGAAGATGAGGATGAAGAAGATTTTGATGATCTCGACGACGATGATCTAGACGATCTTGACGACGATTTCGATGACGAAGACCTCGATGATGAGGAATTCGACGACGAAGAGTTCGATGAAGACGACGACCTCGACGAGGACGAAGACGAGGACGACGAAGAGGATGAAGACCTCGACGAAGATGATGATGACTAGTTTCCCAACCACCGCCTCGGCGGTGGTTTTTTTATTCCTTACTCCTTCTTCACGCGACCAGTGTTGCCGTTCATTTGAAGCCCCAGTTTCTCGTGCTCCTTCACATAGAAAAAGAAGCCATTCATCATCTCTTCGTGTGTTTGCTGGCCCATTCGAACAGTAACTTTGGGATTCGGGTTATAAGCGTTGAAACTGCTGTTGTCGAAGTGAGCAATGCACTCGAACTGCGTTCCTTGCGGAAACTTCATTGTGCCAGGCGCCCACTCATAGGCCATCTGCCAGTCAAAGTTGTAATTGGGAATCATGAGGAGCTGTTCTTTCTCGTTACCAGGTCTCTGAGCAAAGAAACTCATGTCACGCCCACGCACATGCATATGCGAAAACAATCCGATCCCCACGATATCCTCAGGAACAGTCCACGACGCACTGACAGGATGAGCCGAGGCTTCGGGGGGAATGGCAAAGCGATTATCCACGAAGAGTCGGAAATGAACCTGCTTGTTGAGTTCACCTCTGGCATAGTTCAGTCCCACCTTAACTTTACCTTTTTCAGGCTTCCCAATGCTGACAAAGTGAATCTGCAGGCCAAGAACTGATCCTTTGGGAATCTTGACGGCTGTGCCCGGTTTCAGAATCATGGGCACACCGCCTGGTACATAGCCTGTGAGAAAATTGTTCATGCTGAACTTTTCACCAACGACGAAGAACGCCAGGTTGGCGTGGTGTACCAGCTTGTTGTTATCGGGCCGTATCTGAATATCTTTCACCCACGTATCCTCGGTGAACACATAGGGCAGGATGGCATACTTGTACTCCACGTCACCACTGGCTGGAACGTCGTAGGTACCAGTGCTCAGAACCAGGTCAGGTTTGCCAATGATCCATTCGCTCGCCTGTGTGAATTCGGCAGGAAGGGGCGGAACCCTGGCAAGGTCACCACTCGGTTTGCCCTGCTTGATCCAGCGAAGTATTGTCTCACGTTCCTCGTCGGTCATACCACGTTTGTTGATAAACTTGCCATGTTCCGGGTGACCATACCACGGCGGCATCCGCTCCTCGCGAACCACTTCGGCAATACTGTTGGCCTTCGATCTGACATTATCAAACGACGTCAGTGTAAATGGAGCAACCGTACCCGGTTTGTGGCATTCCATGCAGTGCTTGCGAATAATTGGCTCGACGTGTACTGCATAATTGACGGGCTCACCTATCGATTCTTCCTGAAAAGTGATCGGGCAGCCATCGATAACTGTCTCAGCCAGGCTCACACTCTTCCCAGCCAGCGTTTCGTCGAGGGCAGTTTGTAAATCACGCCGGGTCGGCTCAGGTCGTGTGCCACCCAATCGAATGGAGTCATCCACTCGCCCCCGATAAACCAGCACTCGCTGACTATCCAGAATGACTGCGGTCGGAACACGTTCTACCCCTAGTGTTTTGGCGACTCTGCCACCGAAATCTTTCACAAATGGGAACGTGATCCGAAGCGATACAGCCTGCCCAGCCATTTCCACAATGGAATCATCGGGGCTGGGGTTTACCGCAACGAACTGTACACCGCGAGCCGCATACTGCTGGTGCATCGCTTCCAGTATGGGAAGATACTTCTGAGCTACCGGACACGAGCGATCCACAAAGACCAGCACAATAGCTTGGCGTTGTTTGAAGTCATCCAGCGAGCGAGGCAGATAGCGAATGTCTTTAAATGTCACATTGCTGATCTTTGTGCCTATGGGCACAGCAGGCTTCATGGGAAACAGACACGCCAGCAGGAGAGTAGCCAGGTACATAGCACGCCTCATTCAAATTGTTGGAATTATCGTAACCGATCTACATCAACTTGCCAACAGAGTGCTACACAGCATCCACTCCAGGAACCGATATACTAAAAGAGAGGTTATTCATGTCGTCTCATATAATCGCATCGCAGCAGGCTACGGTTCTTTACGACGGGCAATGTGCCTTTTGCCGCAAGAGTGTTTCGATACTCAAGAAACTTGATTGGTTTCATAGTCTGCGTTATCAGGATTGTCGCGACATCGATTTGTTGCCGAAAACGCAACCGTCGCTTGATCCACAACGTCTCATTGAAGAAATGCACCTTGTACCTCCATCTGGCAGCCCTGTGTATTCTGGCTTCAGGGCATTCCGCTGGATGGCCTGGCGATTTCCCATTTTCTGGCTCATCGTCCCCTTGCTCTACCTTCCCGGCGTTCCCTGGGTCGGCAATAAGGTCTATCTGTGGATTGCCAGGAATCGCTTCAAGCTGGTGCCCTGCAAAGATGGCGTATGTGAAATTCCCGCCAAGAGTAAGTAGCCGGAAGCTTGTAAGATGAAGGTTGGATATCTCCCAGCCACTTCCTATCTTCTTCATTCCCATCTATTCTCCTTGCTCCTCGGATCTCCCATGGCACGCCGTTACATTCGCCAGTTCACCGATGGCGATTCCTTCGACGAAATCTTCCTCGCTACCGACAAGCAGGTGAAAACCAATCGGCAGGGCCAGCCGTTTTTGCAGTTGGAACTCCGTGACCGTTCCGGCGCCCTTGTCGGTCGCCTTTGGAATGCACCTGAAAGCCTGAGCCGACAAATCAACCCTGGCGATTTTGTCAAAGCCAAAGGCAAAGTCCAGCTTTTCCAGGGTGCATTGCAGATCATCCTCAATGATGTTCAGCCAGTTCGCGGTGAAAAATTCGACATGACCGATTTCCTGCCTCACACCGAGCAGGACATCGCCAAGTTACAGGAAAAGCTCAAAGGGATGCTGTTCAAAGCGACAGACCTCCATCTCCGTGCTCTTGCCCAGGCCTTTTTCATGGACGAGAAGCTCATCCGTGAATTCTGTAAAGCACCAGCAGGTGTTCGCCAGCATCATGCCTATCTGGGCGGCTTGCTGGAACATGTTGTCACCATGATGGACGCTGCAGAACGATTGATGCCGGTCTATCCCAACATCAACCGTGATCTGGTGCTCATGGGTATCTTCCTTCACGACATAGGCAAAGTCCGTGAACTCCGTTACGACTCAGCATTCAATTACACCGATGAGGGCGAACTGGTAGGCCATATCGTAATGGGTGTCGAGATGCTCAACGAGAAACTCGCCCAGGCTGAACAACTAACCGAAGAACCGATGCCAAATGAACTCAAGTATCGGCTCAAGCACATTATTGTCGCCCACCATGGCCAACTGGATTATGGCAGCCCGAAGCTGCCAATGACACCCGAAGCAGTATTCATCTACTACCTCGACAACCTGGATGCCCGCACTCACGCATTTGTCCGAGACATCAAGGAAGATAAGAACACTCTCAGTAGTTGGACGAGCTTCAACCCGAACATCAACCGCAAGCTCTACAAAGGCGAACCTGCCGACCCGATGGCTGGTGTGATGGAAGAGATGTAATGGTGTGCCTTGGCCTCTGCATCCTGTGGAGAGGCCATCTGTATCCCCGGAAAATGACGGAACCAGGTAAGTTGCCTCTTGGCTAACTGCCTGGTTCGCGTTTTAATGGCATCCACAGCGGATGCAAGAGATCGCTCCCCGCGAATATGAGATATGAGTTCCGCATACCCTGCTGCCTGGGCCGCTTCGCGGCTCAGTGGGTAAGGCAGTTCGAGCAAACTTTTCACCTCTGTTACCCACCCTTCCGCTACCATTTCGTCTACCCGATGATTGATACGGTCGTAAAGTTCAGTACGTGGCCGGTCGATGCACAGAATCGGGAAGGGCCGCTGGCGGGGTGACATGTCAAACTGTTGCTGAAGAGTTGACAGCGGTCTGCCGGTCTGCAGAAACACTTCCATTGCTCGAACCAGCCGCTTGTGATCGTTACGATGAATTCGCTCTGCAGAAGATGGATCCACTTCCAGAAGTTGTGAGTGCAACTCAGCAGTTGTTTGCGCTTCCAGTTTCGCCCGTAGTGATGCCTCTACCAGAGGCCCCTGAAACAAACCACACACTAACGCCTTCAAATACAAAGGCGTACCACCCACGATGATCGGCAACCGACCTCGCTGCACAATCTGCTCGACTGCCCGAGCGGCCTCCGCCAGCCACCATGCTACCGAAGCGCCTTCCCAGGGATTCAGGACATTCACCAGATGATGCGGCACCCGCATCAGCACGTCTTCTCCAGGCTTGGCGGTACCAATATCCATACCCCGATAGAGGGCCATGGAATCCATGGAGATAATCTCGCCACCGAAACGTTCAGCCAGCGTTACGGCCAGCGACGACTTCCCAGACCCCGTCGGGCCTGTCAAAATCAAACAGTGATCAAAAAGAGAAAGTGGTGGCATGAAAATGCAGTCAGATGTCAGAGGTCTGACATGGAACTCGTGAACTTTGCAGCTGTCGCAAGACTCAATCGAATGTCATTGTAGCCGCGAATACGTAACTGATGTAAGTTGGAATTCGAGCCAGTACTCTATCAAACCAACGAATAACCCTCTGACCAGTGTCAGAGGGTATTGACGATGCAGAGGGGAATCGTAACTCTCAACAAGACCACGGCGCTGTGGTGGAATCGGCAGACACAAGGGATTTAAAATCCCTTGGAGCGTAAGCTCCGTGTGGGTTCAAGTCCCACCAGCGCCATTGGTTTAGCTGTTAAATTCTGGCAATACTTCCAAGCCCTTGCGTAGCTTGTCCAAGCCTCCGACCTGCTCTGCCAGTTTGTCAATATCGGCCAGTTTGTTCAAAACAGTCTTGTAGCCACCTGAATCCGCTACGATAGCCTTGACTTTACGCAAGTCTTCGAGGGTGAAGGTGGACTTTATTCCATCACCACTTAGACGTTTCAGGCGAGCCTTCTGGTTGGCAATGTCCTGGCTGGAACACTTGATGCCTTTATTCGAGAGTAGTTCAGCGATCTCTCGGTTTTTCAGATGGGGATGATTCTTCAGTGCGTCACGAATGGCCTGGGCTTTCTCACCACGACCTGATTTGGATGCTGCTTTGCTCATGTCAACCTCATAGGCAATGTAAATACACAACTCTTCGTCAACATAGTTTTCAATGTTCAATTTGTCTACACAATCGCTCACTTTCACTGCATTATTCTGCTACATCATTTTACAATATCTTTGCTATAATGCCTGTCATCAACTTACAACTCCTGCAGGAGCATATTTATGGCATCCCGTGAACTTGCTGTTCACATTAGTATCCCACTAGTTGCTGTAAATTACATTCTGGTAAACTGCTGATGCATGAAGTCTTTGAACATACCGCTGATCTGGGGCTTCGGATTCGTGCTGCCAGTCAAGCTGAACTGTTTGCAGAGGCAGCAATTGCCCTCAGGGAATTACTTGTTTCCAGCGTAGTCCATGAGAAGCTCGAACATCACGTTTCAATCACCAATAGTGAACCCGCCCTGCTCTTTTTCGATTGGCTCAATGAGTTGCTTTATCTATTTGATGCCGAAGGATATATAACAAACCGCGCCACCGTGTTCTAACTGATGCCTGGAGATGTCCAGTGGTTCACCAAAGAGGGTGGCGTGTAATGTGTTTTGGTCAATCGAGAGGATTACGTACCATCAACTGAAGGTGGAACAACTTGCCAATGGTGAATGGCTTGCAGAAGTCATACTCGACATCTGAAATAGGAAACTCACATGGCCAAGGATCAGTATCGTGGCCCGCTCGAACAGATTGACGAAACACTCTGGCGCATCCCCCGGAGTTATCGTTCCGATATGCGCGTGGATGGGCATATCTTTGCGGATGCGGAATTGATGGAGCACATCCGTGCCGATACCGCACCCGACCAGGTTGCCAACGTCGCAACACTTCCCGGCATCCAGATGGCCTCGCTGGCCATGCCCGATATTCACTGGGGCTATGGCTTCTGCATCGGAGGCGTTTGTGCAACCGACCCGATGGACGATGGCGTTATTTCGCCCGGTGGTGTAGGCTACGACATCAACTGTGGTGTACGTCTAGTGCGTACCAATCTCAATTTCGACACGCTGCGTCCCAAACTACGGACATTAATTGATACACTCTTCAA
The DNA here is from genome assembly GCA_046350055.1 of Gemmatales bacterium. Lineage (GTDB taxonomy): Bacteria > Planctomycetota > Planctomycetia > Gemmatales > HRBIN36 > JAEUIE01. The sequence goes on from JAXMBC010000001.1 coordinate 5,649,756, forward strand.
CACTGTACCCGCAGGCGTGGGACGAACCGGCCAGTATAGCTTTAAGCGTGATGAACTGCGACAACTGATGACTGAAGGCCCCAGATACCTCCTCAAGCGAGGCCTGGCTACTACCAGCGACATCGACTTTACTGAAGCATCGGGATGCCTGGATGGGGCTGAGCCCGGTTATGTCAGCGACCGTGCATTTGATCGCGGGGCTTCACAGTGTGGTACATTGGGTTCGGGAAACCACTTCATGGAAGTGCAGGTCGTGGACCAGGTCCACGATGCCGCCGCAGCACAAACGATGGGCCTGTATGAAAGCCAGGTCGTGGTCATGATCCACAGTGGCTCACGGGGGCTGGGATATCAGGTGTGCGATGATGCCTTGCACCAGCTGCGCGGCGTACCAGAGAAGTACGGGATTGTGCTGCCTGATCGACAACTCGCATGCGCCCCGGTCCACAGTCCGGAAGGGCAAAAGTATCTTGGTGCCATGCGGGCCGCGGCCAACTTCGCCTGGTGCAATCGTCAGCTGCTGATGTGGCAGGCCCGTGAAGCCTTTGCTTCTGTATTGGGCAAGCAGTGGGAAGAACTACGCATGTCGCTGGTCTATGACGTAGCGCACAATATCGCCAAGCTGGAAGAACACACCGTAGGCAAGACCAGTAAGAAGGTCTGGGTTCACCGTAAAGGCGCAACCCGGGCCTTCCCTCCAGGTCACCCCGAGGTGCCCAGCCAATACCGCCAGATTGGTCAGCCTGTCATCATCCCAGGTGATATGGGCCGGGCCAGTTGGGTCCTTGTCGGACAACCCGACAGTATGGTCAAGTCGTTCGGTACCACCTGCCACGGCGCAGGCCGATGCATGAGCCGTACTGCTGCTGTCAAGCATGCACAAGGCAGACGGATCGACAAGGAACTGGAAGCCCGTGGTGTTATTGCCCGCGCTCGCAGCTGGAAGGGCCTGGCAGAAGAACAACCCGACGCCTACAAGGATGTCGACCTGGTAGTGGAAGTGGTACATAAGGCTGGCATTTCCAAGAAGGTTGCCCGCCTGCGGCCTATCGGCGTGATCAAGGGATAATCCCTATCGCCTGACCTGCCCTACTGCGACACCACGTCTGGAGAAGATGAAGGTGGCGAGGAGAAACCAGCCAACCGTCAGCCCAGCCATGACTGGCTGATAAATTCCCGCCACCGGATTCGGTTTGTCTGCAATGATGAACTCCAGCTGATGGAACAGGTAATTCTCGATCATCAGAAACCGGAGTACCAGAAATGGCAGCAAGAACACTGATAGCGACATGATCAATGCGGTAACGATCAGGTACATCATCGAAATGGTATTGATGGTCGATTGCCGACGAACTATGCAGAGTACCACGGTGCCGATACAGACATAAGTCACAGAACCGCACAGGATGGTGGACCAGAGTAGTGGTCGTAACAGCAAACCAGGATCAAACAGGGCGATAACACTGGCAGAAATAATCAAGCTGAAAAACGCATAGAAGATCACCTTGGCCCCAATGATCTCACCTGCCCTGGCTGGTGTCAGCATCAAAGCCAGTAATACCTTCTTCTCCCGTTCTTCTGCCGTGCTGGTGATGTAGAGGTTGAATGAAAGCAGGTAGAAGGCAAAAATGACTAACGCTGTAATGATCTTGGCCGTGCGGTCTTCGCTTTCGGAAAGCTGTGACTGGCTGAAGTCAGGCAGCACTTCTTCGATGGTTGCCTGGCCACGAAGCTTCTGTGTGACCTTATTGACCCAACCCCGGTAGAGCATCGCCTCGGTTTGCGCCAGGGCATGATACTGGTAGTGAGCCAGGTAGCGTGCGCCATCACCATAAATCCGAAGTGAAATGATCAGGTAATCATCGGGGTAAACAAGACCTGGCTGTTGCGATGCCTGTGGGTTCGCGAAATCGAGAATGGGCACACGGTTCTTGTCCGTGAACCACTCCGGCTGTTCCCGAAGCAGCGTCTCGTACCACTTCTTCTCATGAGCATTATTAGTGCGATAGCTCAGCAAACATGCCTTGATCACACGGCCCGACTGCCCTGGCAGATCACCCATGCGATTGCCTAATGAAATCAAAGCCGAAATAGCCAGGACACCGGCTATCATGACCAGCAGACCCCAGTTATACCGGAATCGCAAGGCTTCCTTCCACAATAGTGTTCGAAGAATGGGCCAGCGCATCAGTTGTACTCTTCCCCCGTCAGCTTGAGGAAGGCCTGGTAGAAATTAAACTCTCGAGTGTGCAGTGTTACAGGCACTTCAGCCGTAAGCAATGCGGCCAGTTCCTTGCGAGCAGCATCGTCTTGCAGAGGTACCGATTTCTTGACGAGCCCTGTGGGGTATTCAAGGACGATATCGACTATACGATCAGTGTGGCGGGTCTTGAAGGCAGTAGGAGAATCGAGATCAACGAGCTCGCCGTGGTTGATGATTGCCACCCGATCGCAGACTTGTTCTACCTCTCCCATGTTGTGGGTAGTGATCAGCACGGTAGTACCTTGCTTGGCCAAGTTCAGAATGAGAGTTCTGATCAGCTCAGTCGAGTGTACATCAAGGTTGGCTGTCGGCTCATCGAGCAGAAGCAGTCTGGGCTGGTGCAGCAACTCGCGGGCAATGAGCAGTTTCTTCTTCATCCCTTTGGAATAGGCTTTTGTCGGCAGGTGCTTGGCACGGAGCAGTTCGACCTGTTCCAGGCAGATGTCGATGCGATCATGACTGACGCCGTACAGGTCAGCAAAGAGTTTGAGATTCTGGAACGCAGTGAAGTCGTCGAAATGATTTTCAGTATCGGGAACGTAACCACAATGGGGTTTGACAGCGTGATAATCATTCTGGATGTTGTGCCCGAGAAGCTTGACAGTACCTTCGCTGATCGGCACTTGCCGGGTAAGACAATGGAACGTGGTAGTCTTACCGGCGCCATTGGGGCCGAGTAAACCGAAGATTTCACCGGGAGCAACGGTGAGGGACAGATGATCAACCGCGACGAAGTTGCCGTAGCGGATGCAAAGATTGCTAAGTTCAATAACAGGGGGCGACATGGTGTAGCATAGCTTATAGATGCAATGTCATGACTCGATTCGTTGAAAGATTCTGCCAGGTCAGGCCATATGTTAACGTGAAGTAGGTAATATGCATGCAACATCCTGCCGATGAGATCATTGCGCGATATGCCCAGGGTCGACTTCCGGGGGCGGAAGCTGCTCGTTGGGAGGCACATCTATCAAGTTGCCATGCATGCGGGAAGAAGCTGGCTGATGCAGGCTCCGATGGATTCATGCAATTGGTACAGCAGACACCGCTGGAAGACTCTGCGGATACTGTGGCCTCGGCCAAACTGTTTCCCGAGTTACCGCCTGAGATGCGAAGCCATGGCAGGTATCAGATCGAGAAGAAACTGGGGCATGGTGGGATGGGCATGGTCTACCAGGCAACACATCGCTTGATGCACCGGCCAGTTGCCCTGAAAATGATACGAGCTGATCTGCTGGCAACACCCCTTGCTGTCACCCGTTTTCGCCGCGAAGTGCAGGCTGCAGCGTCCCTGTCCCATCCCAATATAGTCACCGCCCATGATGCAGAGGAAGTAGCTGGCGTACATTTCCTTGTTATGGAGTATGTCGAAGGCAGGAGCCTGGATGAATTGGTGCGTCAGAAAGGGCCGCTGGCTGTTCCCGTGGCCATCAGTGTGGCAAAACAGATCGCCCAGGGGCTGCATCATGCCCATAGCCTGGGAATGATCCATCGCGATATCAAGCCAAGCAATGTCATGATTACCCGGACGGGAAAGGCCAAAATACTCGATTTCGGTCTGGCTCGCTGGAGTGGCAGACAGAATGAACAAACGCTGCCCGGCATAACAAAGACTGGCACACATCTAGGAACTCTGCTGTATGCAGCGCCTGAACAGTTGCAGTCAGCCAGCGAAGTGGATGCTCGAGCCGATTTGTACAGCCTCGGCGCTACCATGGTTTATCTGCTGACTGGAAAACCTCCCGCATTTTGTCTGGAGCAGGCTCCTGAGCCTATTATCTGGCCAACAGATACCCCGGAAAAGCTTCGTGCGATTGTGGAACAGTTGCTTGCACGCGATCCGAGTGAACGTTACCCGTCGGCGAAAGCAGTGCTGGAAGCATTGAACACCATTCAGGAGCCAGGAACCCAGCCAGAAAGATTAGCATCAACCCGCGGCCTTCGCTACGCGCTCATGGCAGCTGTGGGACTTGTACTCGTACTGATGGGACTGCTGGTGGAGCGGTACATGCGGCCTGGCAAATTGCCGCACGGGATATCACCAGTCGAAGCAACGCGTCCTGAGCCCATGGAGACTGCACAGGGAACTACCACGCCAGCACCAGCGAAAACGGAACCAGTGAAACAACAATCTTCTCTGTCAGCGAAGACCCCTACCGAACAGAGTTGGACATCGTTATTGGAGAACATACGGCCCGACAGGGATAGCGTAGCTGGAGTCTGGCGTACGAGTGGCGGAGAATTGACCAACTATCCTGCCGCAGGAGGTCGCCTGACCATCCCGTTTCAACCGCCATCCGAGTACGATGTTCGAATTGTCTTTACCCGAAGACAGGGAGAGCATTCCGTCGGGATGATGCTAACGCATGACGGACGACAATGCACCTTCGAATTGGATGCCTGGGAGCAGCATCTCGCCGGTTTTCAAAACATCCATGGACAGAGTCTGCGATCAAATGCGAATGTCACACGGCGTGAGAATGAAGCATTGCAGAACAACAAACGCTATACCCTCGTTCTTGAAGTGAGACGACGTTCCATGCGGGCGTTGCTCGATGGTCGCGAAGTCAGTCGTTACGAAGGCGATGGCACAGGACTTGAAGTGGATAACAAATACTGGGAGATGCCTGCCAGCAGCAAACTGGGATTGTTGTCCTGGCAATCGCTGACAGTCTTTCACCAGGTAGAATGGCGGCCTCGACAGGAATAATCACAGACTCAATCGCAGTATACTTGCAAATCGACAGCATCCAGCGGAGCTATGAAGCCTCCTCGACCAGTCCCTTTGCTTCCTCACGAAGTCGACTGAGGACACGGCTGCGAGCAATGTAGATAGCGTTGGGAGAAAGACCGAGTTCAGCAGCCAGTTCGTCAACAGGTCGTTGACGCAACGTAACACCCTCAAAGGCTCTCCAGGTGCTGGCATTGAATTCAGGCTGCAACATCACCAGAAGCTTCTGTATGACTTGCTGGTTATGTTCACGGTCCCATAGCATGCTCAATTCGCTTGTGTCATCCGCCCAATCGTCCAGTGTGCCATGGGCAGCAGCTTGTTGTGGATGCTGCTTCTGCTTCTTCCAGTAGTCCCGGATGCAATTGATACTGATGCACTTGAGCCACTTGCGAAAGGCACCTGTCTGGCCATTGTGGTGGAATTCGGGCAACTTCTGCACGACTACTATCAATACGTTCTGGGTAATATCGTCACGATCACTTGCGATGAGATTGCGACTGCGCAGCCAGTTGTGAATCAGCGGTTCATAGATGGCGTGAAAGCGTTCCCAGGCCAGCCCCTGTGGCCCAGCTTGTAATTGTTCCAGCAGGCTGTGAGATGTACTGGCCATGTCCACATATTGTATAGCTCCCATGGCAAGATGCTCTCTCTCTCCATTGTGTGATGTGGAGATAGTGCCTGGCAACGTAGAACTCAAGATTCCCTTTGCAGAGAAGGTGGCACTGCGTTAGGCTCAAGGTGTAATCTTTGAAGGAGAGGCGTCATGAACGACAACGAAAAGCAACAGCAGAAACTCCGAGAATTTCTGCAACTGTTACCGGTGACCACAGAACTGGCAGGCTTGCCCAAATCCGAGCATGGAAAGTACTTTACCCCTGAACAGATCGAGGCAAGAGTGATCACTCTTCGTGCCGCGTTCAAAGTAGCAAAGAACATGGTGGTGGAGTTGGCGAATCAGTAGGAGATTGCTGATGCGTCAGCAAATGCGGTGGATCATCACGATTGCGGTGCTAGCTTCAGTGCCGACAGTGCTCTGGCTACTGCATAGCACACTGTTTTTGGTACGATAGCAATGTCTTCCCCGGCTACCGTGGTCTTGGCATGAGTTTGTCTGACCTCTCCATCCGCAACCCTGTCTTCGCCGTCATGCTCTCTGCGGCGCTGGTGGTGTTCGGCTGGCTCGGTTACCAGGGGCTGGGCATCAGCCAGTTCCCCGAGATCGACTTCCCTGTTGTCAACATTACCACCTACTGGGAAGGGGCTAGCCCCGAGTCGATGGATCTGGATGTAACGGAGATCGTCGAAGATGCAGTCTTCGGCGTGGAAGCCGTCGATTATGTACAGTCAGCATCCTCCGAAGGGGTCAGCCAGGTTACCGTCAACTTCCGGCTGGGGCGGGATGTGGATGTCGCCCTGAAGGATGTACAGAATGCTGTCGGTGCAGCGATGATGCGGCTGCCCAGCGACATCGACCCCCCTGTCATTTCCAAAGTGAACTTCAACCGATTTCCGGTGATCTGGCTCACGGTGCATGGGCCCCGCTCAACCCAGGAGATCAACCGACTGGTCCAGGATGAACTCAAGCAGCACATTGAAAGTATCAAAGGCTGTGGCGGTGTCTTTTTCGGCGGAATGCGACGGCGAAGCATGCGAGTCTGGCTCGACGCCCCCAAATTGCACGCTTACAACCTGGATGCTGTGGACGTTGTGCAGGCCATGCGGCGTGAGCATGTCGAAAAACCGGCTGGTGCGGTCGAGAGCACCAGGCGGGAAATGCAGGTACGAGTGCTAGGCGAGGCACGCGAAAGCAAGGACTTTGCACAGCTTCCCATAGCCAGCACAATGACCGGGCAGCAGATCAAGCTGGGTGATATCGCTGTAATCGAGGATGGCCTGGAAGATCGCCGCAGCCTGGCCCGGTTCAACCGCGAGCCATGCGTGGGGGTCGGAGTGCTGCGTGCCACTGGGGCGAACGTAGTGGAAGTTTGTGATGAGGTGAAGCGGAAGATACCCGAATTGCGTCGAAAGCTGCCCGACGATTTGAGCCTCAGCATATCCACCGACTTTTCGCTGTTCATCAAGGATGACATTGCAGAAGTGAAAGAGACACTCCTGGTGGGTGTCGTGCTGACTGCAGTTGTGACGTACTGCTTCCTCGGCTCGTTCGGCACTACTCTCAATGTGTGCCTGTCGATTCCCATTTCGCTCATTGGCACTTTCATGGTGATCCGGTACCTCGGCTTCACCGTCAACTTCATGACGCTCCTGGGCTTGTCGCTCTCCGTGGGCGTGGTAGTGGATGATGCAATCCTGGTGCTGGAGAACATCTACCGACTGCGAGAATTACAGCGCCGAGCCACAAACCGGAATGAAGAATTGGCCCAGAGGTACCGGGCGGCCTGGCTCGGTGCACGGGAAATAGCCTTTGCTGCAACAGCAGCGACTTTTTCCATCGCTGCCATCTTCATCCCTGTAGCGTTTCTGGAAGGAGCTATCGGGGCGTTCTTCTACCAGTTCGCCATCACGGTAACCGTGGCAGTGCTGCTTTCGCTGCTGACCTCGCTGACTATTACCCCTATGCTCTGCTCCCGCTTCCTGGCGGTGCGTCACCTGGGCAGGCATCAACCTACCCTGTCACCCGGCATCAAAAGCAAGCTGGTCTTTCCATTGAAATGGCTCTACTGGTTCATGGATCGTTGGGTAATGGAACCGCTGCTGATTCGCCCCATCGACTGGTTCATGAACCTGCTGACTTCCATTTACTCCTGGCTGATCAAGTGGTCACTCCGGCTGAAGTGGCTGGTGACTCTCATCAGCTTGATGATCGCAGGTTCTGCAGCACTGTTTGTATTTGGCATTGATATCCCCGTGCCAGCACCACTGTCTTCGTGGACCGGTCAGGAACGATTCACCATGAAACCCATTGGCATGGAACTGGTGCCAAGCGAAGACCAGTCCCGGTTTGTCTGCACGGTCATTTGTCCGGTTGGCAGCAGTATTGACTATGTGGACGAGATGCTGCAGAAGGCAGAGAGCATCCTCATTGGAGTGCGTGACCCGCAGGGACGCGAAGTCATGGCCACCATCTTTGCAGCCATTTCCATTCGCCCGGGGCAACTCATCAGCGAAGGAACCATTTTTTGCCGCCTGATGCCCAAGAATATGCGTGGCATGTCACAAATGGAAGTCATCAATGAGGTTCGCAAGAAGCTGACTGGCATACCAGGCATGAAAGTGATCGTGCTGGACCTTTCAACGCAAGGCTTTGCTGCAACCCGTGGTTACCCTGTGAATTTCGCAGTACAGGGGCCCGACTGGCAGAAGGTGATCCGCTACGCCGAGCGCATCAAGGAACGCATGCTGGATACCACGCTGATTAATGATGTGAATACCGATTATCGCCCCGGCATGCCGGAGTTACACATTGAACCCCTGCGTACCAAAGCAGAAGAACTGGGCATCCCCATGCAACGCCTGGGATTTACGATCAACACCGCTATCGGAGGATTGAGGGCGGGACGGTTTACCGATGCGGAACATCGTTACGATGTGCGAGTGCGATTTCTGGAAACCCAGCGAGCCAGCCCCGATCAACTTACCGGAGTAATGGTGAAGTCGCAATCTGGTCAACTGGTGCCACTACAGGACCTGGTGACAACAAAAACCGTATCCACATTACCTGTTATCAACAGGTACAATCGCCGACGAAAGATTGAGCTCAGCGCCAACATGGCTCCCGGCGTATCTCAGGGCGAAGCTCTCGCGCGATGCAAGGAGATAGCCGAGGAAGTACGCCAGGAACTGGAATTGCCCAGCAGTTACTTCATTGTGCCACTAGGCAATGCTCAGGTCATGCAAACCACGATGAGAAGTTTGTGGTGGGCACTAGTGCTCGGCTTCGTCGTAGCCTACATGATTCTGGGAGTACAGTTTAATTCGTTTGTCCATCCCTTTACGGTGTTAATGGCTGTGCCCTTCGGCGTGACCGGGGCTGTGGGCACACTGTACTACTGTGGCGATACGTTGAACCTGATGAGTATGATCGGCCTCGTGTTGCTGGCAGGTCTGGTCAAAAAGAACTCCATCGTGCTTGTTGACTTTGCCAATCAGGTCCGTCGACAGGACCTGGTAGAGGATGAGGATGGTGCAGGCTTCGAGACAAATACCAGCCATCTACCGGGCAGACTGAAGGACGACAGCTTGATGCCGCAAGCGAGTGGGGTACATCTCCGCTCACCCCAGGAAGGCGATAAACTGGGAATAGCGAATACTGCTCCGCGCCAGAACGACGAAGTGAACCTTGGCAAAGACTTCAAAATGTCTGCCACTGAAGCCATGCAGACCGCTTGCCCCATGCGACTGCGGCCTATTCTGATGACCTCGTTGGCTACCATCGCCGGTGCGGTGCCCATGGCCTATGGCTGGGGAGCTGGCATTGAAACACGTGCACCACTGGCACGAGCCATCATTGGAGGCATCATACTCTCTACCGCTGTCACACTCTTTTATGTGCCAGTACTCTATGTGCAACTCGATCAGCTAGGCAACTGGTTCCGCAAGCAGTGGCAGAGCGAGGAGTAATGTTTGATGCCGGAGCCTCGCACGCAGCCACCACGCTGGCCCATACTGTTATCCATTCTGGCTGCTGTTCTAACGATGGGATTGAAGTTTGCAGCCTATTATGTCTCTGACTCGGTCGGATTGCTATCTGATGCACTGGAATCGGTCATTAACCTCGTCGCCAGTGTGCTAGCCTTCCTGGCGTTGTGGTACGCAGCCCGCCCGCCCGACGCCGAGCACACCTATGGACATGAGAAAATTGCATACTTTTCCAGCGGCATCGAAGGGCTGCTTATCTTCCTGGCTGCCGGGGTGATTGCCTGGGAAGCGATCCATCACCTCATGCGTCCGAAGCCTTTGCAGCAGCTGGACATCGGGCTGATCTGCAGCATTGTTGCTTCTTCCATCAATTTCATCGTCGCCTGGCTTCTGCTGCGCGAAGGTCGACGACATCGGTCAATCGTACTTGAGGCGGATGGTCATCATCTGATGACAGATGTATGGACGTCCGTGGCGGTGGTGGTGGCTCTTACACTCGTGGCAATTACAGGCTGGGAGTGGCTGGATCCCATCATTGCCATTTTGATGGCACTGCACATCCTGGCTACAGGATTTATCCTGATGAGGCGATCCTTCGACGGGCTGATGGATCGGGCCTGGCCGACTGTTGAACTGGAGAAACTCCGACACTTTCTGCATGAAAAGCTGCAGCCCGGGATGGACTTTCATGCCTTGCGCACGAGGACGGCAGGGACACGACGACTCATTGAGTTTCACCTGCTGGTACCCGGGCTCATGACCCTGCACGATGCCCATGCGTTTGCCCACGCACTGGAAGATGCACTGATTGCAGAGGATAATCAGCGGGACGTGACGATCCACCTGGAACCAATCGAAGCAGAGGAATCATGGGGCGACCATGAACTGCGGTTCGAGAAAGAAGTCAGAAACATAAAGCCAGAGGGAAGCAAGGAGTAGTCTCCTGCTACTGCGGTGTTGTACAACCATGCTGATCAGCAGTGATAGCAGAACTTGAAATGAACTTGCTTAGCTCGCTCTCGAGGTGATGATAGGCTTGCAGCAATCGCTCGCGAAGTGGTTGAGCCTGGTCGTAGAGATTTTTCTGATGCTGGATATATTCCTCTCGGCCAGCCTTGGTTTCGATGGCAATGGGCGGAAATCCCATTGAAACAAGGTCGTAGGGGCTGGCACGCATGTCGATTTCCCTTGCTGAACGAGCGAGGGCAAATGCATCAGCCATCAGTTCACTGCTGATATAGGGAGCTATGTGGTAGCACCATTTGTAGAGATCCATCGTCGCGTGGATGCAGCCGGGCTGATCATGATCAAGCATGCTCAGACGGGTCAACTGGTGCTTATTGCGGGGCGTAGCAGCTGGGGTGAAAAAGCGGAAGGCATCAAAATGTGTACAGCACAACAGCTGGCTCTCAACGAATTGTGCCAGTTCAGCAGGCTTGAGGCGTAATGGCACCCGGTTGTGGCGGACTTCCTCGCTGCGATACACCATGGCCCATTCATGTAAACCAAAGCAATGGTAAACGGGAGACCGTTCCAGACTGGATTGCAGCAGACGAATCACCCGGCGAACCACAGGCAGGCGGTGCAACGGGAATTTCTCAGGACTGAGGACAGCCCGGGTATCGTGGAATGAATAGCGATCAGCCCAATCGAGGTTGTCAGGGCTGGCCTCTTCCAGGACTACCTGAAAGCCAGGAGTATACCGCAACAGATGTGCAGGCCGGAAGTTGTAGTACTCAAACAGGAAATCGTAAACGGGATGCTTCTCGCCGCGCAGACTCCTTTCAATGCGGTCCTGTGTCCAGGGTCGAACCCGTTCCTGATGACGAGCCTTCGCTGCCTGCCAGGTGTTGTATGGAAGGACAGTCACTTTCCCGTTTCCCCATGCCGTTGCAGGAGCTATGCTACGGGGTAACCACGCAGGATCGATACATGGCAACGACGGTCATCGCAACCCAGTGCCCCCATTGTCAAAAGGCAATCAAGCTCCCGGGCGAGTATGCGGGAAAGAATGTTCGCTGCAAGGCATGCAGCGAGGTGTTTACGGTCAACGCTGACAAGAGCCCTGCAGTTCCAGCTGCCAAGCCGATTCCCAAATCCATGGGTCCGGCAAAACCTGTCGCAGTTCCACCCAAACAGGCAACTGATACCAAGCCTGAAAAACCGTTGAAGCGTGAGAAGCAGGTCGAGACTGTCGCGAAAGTGGACTCGCCTTCGTATGTGCAGAAGATGGCCCGCCAGCAGCGAAGCAGTTCAATCCTCTTTCTTGTTATTGCCTTGCTGGCACTGGGCGTGATTGGGGCCGGTGCGTTTGTTTTTAAGGACAAACTGCTGGCTATGCTGGAAGGACATTCCACTCCCCATCAACCCACCTCGCCAAAAGGTGAAATCGGTCTCCTCACCAAGGGCGAGGTCATTGACAATACCAAAGGCGATTTGACCAGCCTGCCTGATCCGATGGATCAAGAGAAGCAGCGAAAACGCAAACTCAGTCGTATACCCGAAGGTTACCCCGGACGGGCTCTGCTCATCGGTATTCGCAACTATCTTTACCTCAATCCCATCAATCCTGGCTACCGAGTCGAGCGTTCCTTTCTGGGTGATCCGCTCGGGCTCATCAGCCTGCGGCGGGTGCTGCTCACGGAACTATCCTTTAACCGCGACCAAGTCGTTGCGCTCAGCGATGTGGACGACTTGAAGCCTGCCACACCGACAAAAGCCAACATCGAAGCGACCGTGCAGGAGTTCCTGAAAGACAGTCGAGCCAGCGATCGCGTTGTGTTGACTCTGGCCATGCATGCCACCCATCTTGCAGGCAAAACCTACCTCATTCCGATTGAAGGAGAACTGCCTGCCGAAGGTGCCAAGGCAGATGCGGAACGTGACGCCAGACTTGCCCAGGGGATGATCCCGCTCAGTTGGCTTTACGAAAGGCTGGCTGCCTGCCCGGCCCGGCAGAAATTACTCATCCTCGACATCGCCCAGAGCGACCCGGAAGCTGGCAACATTCGCACTAATCCCGGTCCGCTCACCGAGGCAATGTACGAAGAGATCAAGAAGACCCCTGCGGGTACGCAGGTCTGGCTGCCGTGTCAGCCGAAGCAATATTCTGTTGGCCTTATCAGTGCCAACAAAAGTGGCTCAACATTCATGGACTGGCTATGCCAGTTGAGCACCTTCAGCGTTGAGAAGAACTGGAAGCTCGTCAAAGACAACCCGTTGCTGAAGGCTGGAACGCTTCCACTGGTGCTGCTGGCCAAAGAAGTGGAAAAGGAAGTGTCTGCAGAGATCAAAGACAAGGGCTACGTGCAAATGCCTGTGCTATTGGGCGAGGAAGGCAAGTTCAGCGGAGAAGAAGCAACCACCCCAGCCCCTCCCGTGAAGCTTGTACTGAAAACGCCATCCGAAGCTCCGTTACCAGCTACTGAACTGGAAATGGTGATGAAGGAGCTGAACCTCAACAATGATGCCTATCGCCGCTTGAACCCGGCCAGTTTTCCACCCCTCTCCGCCAGCAAGTTCAGCGAATACAAGGCTGACTATGCCACGGCGAAGGAACTGGAGGACAAGCTGAACGACAAACCGCTGCGAATGATGACATTGCGAGCCATCAAGGTACTGGATCGTTCACTGACAACTTTCCGCATGCGCTTCGCCCATGAAAGTGATGAACAGGCTTTCAAACGTAAGATTGAAAAGGACCAGGAGAACCCCGCATACGTGACTGCAGAATTGGGTGACCTGCTCGAAGAAATGAAGAAGCTGGAAGAAAAGCGTGATGAGGAACCGAGCAAACGCTGGCAGGCCCAATTTGATTACACACAGGCCCGGGTTCTGGCTCAACTGGCCCACGTGCAGGAATACAGCTTCGTGCTGGGCAACAAACTACGCAAAGACACCCCGTCGCTCAAAGATACCAAGAACCACAATGGATGGATCATCATTCCTCAAAAGAAGCTGGAACAAAAGGAAACGCGTGGCTTTGACAGTGAAAGGCAGAAGCTACTCACCAAGATCATCAAGGAACATGCCGGCACTCCCTGGGAAATACTTGCTCGTCGAGAACAGGCTACCATCCTGGGCCTGACGCTGCAGGAGACCTATTTGGAAGAATACAAAAAATAGCAATACAACAACTTCATCTATCCTGGAGTCTCCGATGGCTGAGCGTCCTGAGAACCCTGCTGGACCGTATATAGCGAATCCCAAGCCGACTGAACTGGAGCGTGGAGCCATGATCTCCACACTGAAGCATTTTCCTGCGAGGCTGCGAGCAGCGGTCGAAGGGCTGACTCCCGACCAGCTCAAACTCAAGTATCGTAACTGGACCATACAGCAGATCGTTCACCACCTGGCTGACAGCCACATCAATGCGTATGTCCGCTTCAAGCTGACACTGACAGAAACGCAGCCAACTATCAAGCCGTACGATGAAACGCGATGGTCCGCTCTACAGGAACCGCAGACAACTGACATCCAGGTATCGCTGCAACTGCTCGATGCCCTGCATCACCGCTGGATCCGTGTACTGGAGAACCTGCATGAGCAGGATTTCCTGCATACCTACTTCCATCCCGAATATAAGACTGTCGTATCACTCGGCGAAGCTCTTGGCGTTTACGCCTGGCACTGCAAACATCACCTGGCGCAAATTGAACTGGTACGCAAGGAGATGGTGAAGAACTGAGCGAATAGTGACTCGTCATTCCTTCTGATACACCACCTTGCCGGCAACCACGGTGAGCTTCACTGTCGCTTTGCCAATCTCGTCGCGCTGCTGGGGATCGAGTATGTCGCGATCAAGCAGCACAACATCGCCATCCATGCCAACTGCCAGCGTGCCACGCTGCTTCTCGGCAAACATGGCATACGCAGCCCCCGCGGTATAGGCATGCAGTGCTTCTTCCACGGAGATCTTTTGAGCAGGAAACCAGCCGTTGGGGTATTTGCCATCCAGGGGCCGACGATTTACAGCTGCATCAATCCCCACCATCGGGTTCAGCGGGGCGACTGCCCAGTCGGATCCGAAGGAAAGCACCGCTCCGTTATCAAGCAGACTGCGATAGGCGTATGAACTGGAGCATCGCTCCGTGCCCAGCCGCCCTTCCGCCCAGCGGCCATCATCCACCACGTGATACGGCTGCATGGAAGCAAGGACCCCGGCCTGGGCAAAGCGAGAGTAATCTTCGCGACGAAGATGCTGTGCATGTTCAATGCGGAAGCGGCGGTCGCGCTGGCCGTTCTTCCCAGCAACTTCGCTGAAAATATCAAGCAGCCTGGCGTTAGCTTCATCGCCAATGGCATGAACGACAACTTGCAGGCCCGCCTTATCGGCAGCCAGGGCCTGCTGCAACATCACTTGCGGCGGGGTGACCCAGACACCGGTTTTACCCTGTTCGTGAACGTAGGAATCAAACATCTTGGCCGTGCTGGAGCCGAGTGAACCATCCATAAAACCTTTGACGCCGCCAAGTTGCGCCAGTCCCGTGCCTTTTCCTTCACGGGCAATCAGGCTGGCCAGTTCAGCCGACTCGCGGATTGGCCAGAATAGTCTGATACGCAATGTCAGCTCACCTCGCGCATCCAGACTCTGGTAGTGCTTCCAGAGTTTGTCACGAACACTGCGACCAGAGCCATCCATATCGTCAACACTGGTAACGCCCACGCTACGGGCCTCGTCCATAGCCCGGCGGACACCTTCGACGATGGCAGTTTCATCGTGAGCCGGCAGCAAACCCGTCACGAGATTCATGGCATTATCACGCAACGCTCCTGTTGGCTCCTGACTATTGGGATGGCGTATGATCTCACCGCCGTTGGGATCTTTGCTCGCTGCAGTGATCCCGGCCAGTTTCATGGCATGGGTATTGGCAAGAGCCATGTGGCCATCGTAGCGGCGGAGGAAGACCGGACGTTCTGCTGAGACATACTTGTCGATCATAGCTGCAGTAGGCAGAACACCGGCGAATGTGCGGTCGTGGTCCCAGTTGCCTCCGAGGAGCCAGCGGCCCTTGGGTAACTTCTGATCATATTCTCGCAGCCTGGCTCCAAACTCTGCTTCATTCGCACACAGCTTCAAATCCACCTGGCTGAGGAACACACCTGCAGGCATGAAGTGGACGTGGCTATCATGGAAGCCAGGAACCAGACGCTGGCCCTGGCCGAAGACATATTTGGTTGAAATGTAGTCTTTCATGATGCTGGCATCATCGCCGATTGCGACGATTTTTCCCTTGTTGATGGCAATCGCAGTAGCTTTGTGGTTCAAGGATTTGTCTTTTCCAGGCCAGATCCTGGCATCACGAATGATGAGGTCAACCTCTTCGGCGTCTTGTACGGGTGCGGGTAAGACTCGTGCCGCGCCACCTGCAACTCCAACGAGGACGATGCAACAGAGAAGACTAACGATTACCCAACTGCTTCGCATAACTGGTTCCTTCGTCAAGCTTGGAGAAGCCCATGGCGATAAGCAGTTTGCGGGCTTCATTATTCTCATACGGAATGACGGTCTCGACATTCTGATAAAACTGGTCATTCAAATGCTGCAGTGTCTGGGCCATGAGGTATTTACCCAACCCCTGACCACGCATCTCGGGCTTGACCATCAGGCCATACAGACCGGCGAGGGGCGGCTGGCTTTTATTGACGAACTGCGTCATCTCGGCAGCACGTACTTCTGCAACCGGCCGTTCAAGCGCTGTTTCCAGCAATTCAAAGACCATCGTTTCCATGCCACCATGAAGTGCTTCATCGAGCCAACTGGTCGTCTTTCGCGGGCCGACTCGCAGCTCAAACTTGCGGCGCAACTGGGGAAAGCGAGTATCACTGAAAGGTACTGGCTGGTTCATGGCCCGGGCGAAAATCTCATAACGCTCGGCTGGTACGTAGCCTTGCCTGGCGATGAAGGCATGGGCTGCTTCCATGGAATGGAGCACGCCAGCGGGGCTGATGCTACCGAGCATACCCCAGCAATAGGGGAATCGATCCCAGTTGCAGCCGAAGCGGGTATCGGTGGTCCCCTTCTCTGCCAGGTAAGCTTCAGCTTTCCGGAGTAGGACTGAGGCAATGCCCTGCTTGCGATAGTCAGGGTGAACAAGAAGCAGGGAGATGACACCCTTGGAACGATCCAGCGATCGACCATCACTGGCACCACCAAAACCAGCGAGAACTACGCCAATGATCTGCTGGGCTTCAGGTCGCTCACTATCCAATGCCAGAATCATTCCTCTGGGGTCAAACCAGGGCTTGCAGAACCATTGAATCTCAAGGAAGAAGGGCTTGATGGATTTGCAGCAGCCCCGCGAAGTGAGTGACGTATTCCACAAGCTAACCAGCCCGGGGTTGTCGTAGTTGCGGTAATGTCGGTAACTAATGGTCACGCGGGGTCAGTCTCGTCAGGTGATTCTCAGTATAGTGTGGAGGCAAGCACGTTGAACGGTGGCCTAATGAGGATAATACAGGAAATAGTGGCTCCATTTAATGTAACAGACGATTTCTAATGCCTGCACCAAGTAGCGCGCCAACTCGCGCGCCCTGTGCGCGCGTGAGTTGGAGTCATCCTACGCACCCCGTGTGCGCACTGACAATCGAGCCCGGCCGTAGCATGTTCCAACATAGCAGAGTTACTATGCTGCATGAATTGCACCTCGATCCGCAACTGTCGCACCTCGTGTGCGCGTCTGGTACTGTGCAATGCAGTTCATTGCAAGATAGCAGTGAAGGCTTGTGCCCCATCAGTTATCATACTCCTGTACAGTATCGGTGTGGCCAGTGTACAAGTCGCATTCAGTCGTGCTTTTGCCTTGTATGCTATCCCCATGGAACTCCCTGCCCATCTCACTGCACCTCCACTTCGTCTCACCAGTCGCCTGCCTGGCATCGGTGGGGTATTCAAACAACACTTGGAAGACTTCGTTGTCGAGGAAATCCCAGCATACCTGCCGAGTGGTGAGGGGGAACACCTCTACCTGTGGATCGAAAAACGGGATATGGGAGCAGAGTACTTTCAGCGGCAGATTGCCCAGCGGTTGGGCATCCCCGTCGGCGAGATTGGTACTGCAGGGATGAAAGACCGCCGGGCGGTCACCCGGCAATGGGTTTCGGTGCCTGCCAGGTGTGAACCACAGTTAGCCCAACTGGGCAGTGAGGACCTCAAAGTCTTACAGGTCAGCAAGCACAACAACAAGCTTCGTCCGGGGCACCTGCGAGGCAACCGTTTTGAGATCACCCTGCGCGATGTTCAAGACCCATCCAGCCTCACAGGCATTCTGGATATCGTACAGTCACAAGGATTGCCCAATTATTATGGCAGCCAGCGCTTTGGCCGGGAACTCGAGACACTGCAGTTAGGCTGGCGGATGCTGCATGGCGACCGGGTGCGGGTGAACCCATTTGTAAAAAAGCTAGCCCTCTCTGCTATTCAGTCTGCTCTCTTTAACCACTATCTCGCACAGCGACTTCAGGATGGACTGTTTAGACGTGTGCTGCCGGGCGATGTGATGGCCAAGTGGCCGGTGGGTGGTCTGTTTGTCACACAAGACGCTGCCACCGAACAACAACGAATGGATGCCCGCGAACTGGTTCCCACAGGCCCAATGTTTGGGAGCAGGATGAAGGCTGCGGAGAGTGAAGCTGCTGCAAGGGAATTGAAGGTATTGGAAGAAGCGGGGCTGTCGCTTGAACATTTCAACGCTGGAGGCAGGCTGCTCGAAGGCACGCGGCGGCACAACATCATTTATGTGGAAGAGCTACAGGTGAGTGTCACAGAGAAGTCGCACGGTCAGGAGACCGGCCACAGCGAAGCGGGAACCGGTCAAATAGTTATCTTGAAGTTCCAGTTGCCTGCAGGATGTTATGCGACTGTGCTGCTGGACGAGGTTATGAAGACTGCTGCCCCTGTTGCTGACGGCGACTGACAAATCCAGGCTGGCCGGGCAGAGGTGTGGGTTCAGCGATCTTGCGGTAGCCCATAGCATGGAGCACTTCCAGCACTTCGCTCCACGTTGGGAACTGGCGGCCGGCTAAGCGCTTGTAAAGATCCATCTTGCTCATGAAGTCGATTTCTTCTTCGGTATAGTCCCGTTCGCAGGTCGTTGGGTCTACCTGGCGACGCCGTTCGACCACATTACGGCGATCGGTCCCGCTGCGGCGTTCAAATGCCACGGGAATGGTCTTCTTGCGACGGTCGTTCGGGGAAACGTTACGGCGGTCGACCGTGGCACGGCGATCCACCGCCAGCACTGCATCGCTGGAACGGTCGGAGGCTCGCTTGTTCTGCGTCTTTTCACTCATGGACACAACCTGGTAAGGAAGTACATCCGTGGATTCAGCTTCATGGTTCATCAGAACGGCAAGCAAGTCCCACTCGTTGCCACAGGGTTCTATCCTACCGCTGCTGATTTGCATTCGCCATGCTCTTTTCCCAAGGATATGAAAGTGGAGTCCATTCAGCGTCAAGTGGTAAGACCTGTACGGGCCAGTGGGACCAGTTAAAGCGTAAGGCTCTGCTGCTGGCCAGCGTGTTCATCTGTAGGATGTAGGTAAGGTTTGAATGTTTCGTGACTGAGAGAGAACCTTGACGAGCACTGCCCAACAGTACCTGGACCAATTGCAACTGCTCGCCTCTTCCATTGCCCTGCTGGCCATGGTCAGCGGGCTGATTCTCTACATCCTCTGGCGACGCACCGGCATCCCCCGGCAATTGTTAGGCAAGGAACATGCCACCCGCGTTCCGTGGGACTGGCTCGAAGTCTTCCTGTCGTTTCTCCTCCTGATTGTGGTCTACGAAGGCGTGGTGGGCACAGTACCGTGGGCCAGGCAGAAACTGAAGCCCGAAGCCTACGCAAGCCAGACCATCAGCCTGTGGGTCAGCAGCGCGACTGTAGCATTTGACATGGGTTTGGGAGGCGGACTGACAACGGGCCTGGTTTCGGTATCGTTATGGCCGGCGGAACAGGAACGCATGCTGCGTGAGAGCCGCGTTCTGATGATCAACAAGATCCTCTTTCTGCCCCTGGCACTTCTTCTGTTCTTCAACATCATACCGAAGCTTTGTGGAGCAAGAGTTTATCAGTTTGGCCTGCACCTCAATCGCTGGAAGGAAAACTTCACCCTGGGCACGCTGGTGTGGGTAGTACTGACACCATTTTGCAAAGTGATCTTTCTGATCGTACTGATGCAGTTCTGGGAAACGCTTTGGGGCCGACCCGCAGAGCATCCCCTGACTTCACTACTCTTGCAGGATCCACGCTGGACAACCTGGTTGCTGGTAGGTCTGGTGGCTTGTGTGGTGGCACCGCTTAAGGAAGAATTGCTGATGCGCGGTGTTATCCAGCCCTACCTGGTGCGCAATCCTGTCGTTTCGGATGTGCTGGTGATCATCTCGCTGGTCTACGCCTTTACTATCCTCCTGACACCTGGCACAGGGCCCGACCGTGGTATGGGCCTGGGGCCTCTGTTTTTCGTTTCGACCATTGCGCCGGGTTACTATCTATTCGAAAAGTGGCTGGAACCCTGGATCAAGGAACCGGGGGCTGCCCGGGGTATATATGCCACGTCGATCTTCTTTGCTGCCCTGCACGGCCCCGCCTGGCCGCAGCCTATTCCGCTGTTCCTCTTCAGCCTGGGAGTAGGGCTGCTGGCATACCGCACCCGTTCCCTGATCGGGCCTATCACAGTGCATGTACTCTTCAACCTGACGACGATGGTTTCAGCCATTCTGGAGTTCTATCCGAAGTGGAAGTGAGGCCGAGCAGGCTGAACTTAGGCCTCCCCTTTCTGCCGGGGTGAGGTATAATAGAACAAGTGAACCCTGTACCTGGAGACTCATGCGATGAGTGCTGTCGCAGAATTGAATACACCCGCTACCACACCTTCGGCTCCGCCCATCACGGTAACAGCCCGGGCTGCTGAAGAAGTTCGCCGTATCGTCGAAGAGCAGCGTGCTGCTGGCGTACTGGCAGCTGACGAACAGGTTTACCTCCGCGTCTCAGTGAAGGGTGGTGGCTGTTCCGGCTTCCAGAACAAGCTCGACCTCGACCCCAACTACAACGCCAAGTCTGATGAACTCTTCGAGATCAATGGCGTCGGAGTCGTGGCAGACCGCAAGAGCCTGCTGTACATCAGCGGTGCTACGGTTGACTTCCACAATGATCTCAACAAGCGTGGCTTCAGCGTGAGCAACCCCAACGCCAAGACGACATGTGGGTGTGGCAGTTCATTCTCGGTGTAGTGCAGAAGCCAGAATTCAAAAGCCAGAGGGGCAGCGTGATAGCACGCTGCCCTTGCGTTTTGTACAAAGCATTATGCTGTAACTACTTTGTAAATGTGATACACTTCAAAAAATGAAGCTGAAGCTACATCCTGTGGCCGACTATGAGTTTGAGAGATTCAGACTCTACCTGAGCAAGCCAATTGAGGACAGCAAATCCAGACTGGAACAGTTATTTCAATTGTGGATGCAGGATCGTGCTGAACAGAAACTATGCAGTTGTTTTGTGAAGCATCTCGAAGTTGAGCCTCCCAAGTCTACCAAGCGTATCGATGTCATCTGTGGCTGGTTCTGTGAGAAGTGCCTCGTGCTGCTTCAGGAGAGAATAGAACGAGAGATTCCGGAAGTAACCCGTATCGAAATCGGGAACAAGCTCACAGATGCGAAAGCTCCTTCACTTGACTATCTGATTATCGAACCCAAACGTGTTACCTTCGAAAATGGCAAACAGGTGGATGTCGCCCGCTTTGCGATCAGAAGATCCGTTGTCACAGTGGGTGAGTTTGAACAGTTCGTCAAAGCTACAGGGCTGGTTACACGGGCCGAGCAGGAAAGTGACGAGACGTTCAGATTGAACGTGAACATGCATTTCGTGAAGCCAACTGATCGACATAATTGCAGCGCATATTGTGTTACATACCATGAGGCAGAGGCGTTTGCCCAGTGGGCGGGAGCACGTCTTCCCACCGAAGCAGAGTGGCTAGCAGCTGCTCTGATCGATGATCGTGTCATGAAGCTTCAGGAGTATGAGCGGTTCATGTTTGGAGGTACTCCTCAATCTCGCCCCCGAGCACCGCTTGGCTTTAGTGGTCAAGAATGGGTAACTGGAGAGACTGTACAAGAAGACTATGTTCAACTCAGCAATTGGTACGAAATGAACCCCATGGCATTCGGATGGGTAAAAGTTGTCGAGGGAGAGAAACTTGCCGTAGCTAGAAGTGGACCGCAGATTGTCCGCTGCGAAGGTTGGCAAAATGCAACACAACATCGCATGGTTGCCCCAGCAAGGTGCCACGACATCATGATTACCTTCCGCCTGGCGAAGAATCTGGAGTAGTTACCGGATCTCCCCCGTCCACGCTTCGTTCCCATACTTGCTCGCCACAAGTTGCTCGGCTTCCTGCATCTCCTCATTTCGCAGCGACGAAACTTCACCGCCGAAGCGTTGCTGGAAACTGGCAAACAACCTGGCTACCACTTCTTCTCTTGCCAGTCCCGTTTGTCTGACAATCGGGCTGACTCGTTTGGCGGCACTCGCTATCGCTGGTTTATCTGACAACTTCTCGCGGCCGATGCGGAGGACCCTCACCATCTCGCCGGGGTCCATGTCGTAGGCCATGGTGGTGTGATGCAGTACCACGCCGTTACGACGGGCCTGGGCGGCACCGCCGATCTTGCCCATGCTGCAGGCAATGTCGTTGAGCGGAGCATGGAAGGCATCCACCCCCAGCGACCGCAGGCCGTCGATCACCCAGCTTTCACACACCTGGTACGACTGACGCAGGGGAATACCCGCCAGCAGCTTTTCCGGCAGATACAGCGAATAGGTGATGGCCCCGTGTGGCTGGAGGAACATGGCTCCGCCACCGGTCATGCGCCGCACGATTCGGATGCCTAGCTTTTCTGCAGCCTGGGTATCCACTTCGTTGAGCACTGACTGGCATCGTCCGAGGATGACAGCCTGCTCGGTCCAGCGCCAGAAGCGGAGCGTCGCGGGTCGCCTTCCCTGGGCTACCTGCTGGCACAGTACTTCATCGAGCGCGACATTCATGGCAGGTGCGAGGGCAACCTCAGGCAGAAGGTGCCAGGTACATTGAGTCCAGGGAATGAGCCTGGCCGCCAGTTCATGGGTACTGAGCGGAATTTCGTGAGATGTGGTAGCAGACTCCAGTTCCACTGCATCGCCACGGGCACGGCAGAGAGCCACAGCCAGGGCATCGGTCGAGGAGCCAAGCAGTTCCACGTCCCAGGGAAGAGCAGCGTGCAAGCGCGTCTTCCATTCGCCCAGCGACAGCGCCACGGATTGCCCCTGTATCGTCTGGGTCAGTTGCTGGAAAACAGAGGCGGCATGAGTTTCGGGGTGGATGAAGAAGTCGCCACTGAGGCGGGCAGACTGGATGAGACCATCGACGACCATGAGGTCAACCGCGATGAGTTTGCCCCCTGGCGTCTTGCATTCACCGTGCATGGACGCATTCCATCAACTGCTTCACGTTACTGGCTACGCTTGCCTTACTGTTGTAGACGGCAGATCCGACGACGAAGACATCGCCCCCGGCAGCAAAGGCCTCGGGCAGGGTTTGCAGGTTGATGCCCCCATCAACTTCCAGCTCACACGCGGGGTTGTGACGCTGGATGAGTTCGCGAGCAGCACAAATCTTCTCGGTGCTGCCGGGCAGGTACGACTGTCCGCCGAAGCCGGGCTGCACGCTCATGATGAGGAGCAGATCTATACTGGCAAGGAAGGGTTTAATGGCGGAAAGGGGCGTGGCGGGGTTCAGCGTTATACCAACTTTCCTGCCTCGGGCTTTCACCGCTTCAATGGTCTGGGCCATCTGCGGGCAAGCTTCAATGTGGAGAATGACGCTATCCACCCCAGCATCAAGAAATGCCCCGAGATAGCGATCCGCCTCGCTGATCATGAGATGCGCCTCGAGAGGGATCTTGCAGTGTGGCCTGAGTGATGCAGCCACCAGCGGGCCGAAGGAGATGTTGGGAACGAAGTGGCCATCCATGACATCGAGATGGATGCGATCCACGCCGGCCTGGATAGCCTGCTGCACCTGTTCGCCCAGTCGGGCGAAGTCGGCAGTCATGATCGAGGGAGCGAGCTTAGGGAGTCGCATGGTTACTTCTTCTCCACATGCCCACCGAACTGGTAGCGCATGGCCGAGAGCAACTTCTCGCCAAAGGTGTTGTCCTGCCGAGAGCGGAAGCGGGTGAAGAGGGCATCGGCGAGCGTAGGCACCGGCACGCCCTGCGTGATGGCGGTTTCAATGGTCCACCGGCCTTCGCCGGAGTCGCCCACCTGGCCGGTGAAACCGTCGAGGCTGGGCTTCTCGGCAAGAGCCTTGGCGATGAGATCGAGCAGCCAGGAACTGACCACGCTGCCTCGCCGCCAGACCTCAGCGACATCGCCCAGGTTCAGGTGGTATTGGTCATTGTTCGCCATCGACTTCATGAGATCGAAGCCTTCGGCGTAGGCTTGCATGAGGCCGTATTCGATACCGTTGTGAACCATTTTGACGAAGTGACCGGCACCGACAGGGCCACAGTGGAGGTAGCCTTGCTCAGCGGTGCTTGAACTCGTTCGACCAGCGGAGGGAGACAACCCCATGGCTCCCGGTGCTAATGACCGGAAGATGGGTTCCAGATGCTGGAACGCTTCGTTCACGCCGCCGATCATCAGGCAGTAGCCTCGCTCCAGGCCCCAGACCCCGCCACTGGTACCAACATCGACGTAGTGAATACCGACTGTTGCCAGATCCTTACCGCGGCGACGGTCATCGTTGAAATTGGTGTTGCCACCATCGATGATGATGTCCCCTTTGCTCAGCAGGCCCTTGAGCTGGTTGATGCAGTTTTCGGTGATTTCACCAGCAGGCAGCATCACCCACACTGCTTTGGGACTGGAGAGCTTCTGTACCAGATCAGCGATGGAGCTGCTGGGCAAGGCCCCTTCGCTGGCGAGTTGCTGGATGGCTTCAGGTTGCGCATCGTAGACAACGCAGGTATGACCGGCCCGGAGCAGCCGACGTACCATATTGCCACCCATTCGGCCCAGGCCAATCATTCCGAGTTGCATGCAGGTCTCCGACTCCCCTCTCCCCACCGGTGAGAGAGTCCGGGATTAAGGGGATGATTTCGCGGCGAATCCAATCAATCAAACATGAAGGGCTGCGCCGCAGTAATACCCCTCACCCCTAACCCCTCTCCCCGGGGGAGAGGGGAATCATGGATCGTTAACCCGCCTTCTTCGCGAGTGACCCCAGCAACTGATCAAACGGATCGGCGAACTTCTTCACTGCTTCAGCGAGGAGTTGCTCGGTAACATCCGTGAGCTTGATGCCGGTGGCGGCAAGGTCGGCCAGTTGCTGACGGGCTTCACTCAAGTGTTGCTTCCAATTGGCGGTGAAGCTGACAGGCTTGGTATCTTTGGCTTGCAAAAGGGCTTCCACGGTATCGGGCGGTATGGTGTTGACGGTCCTGGGTGCCACCAGGGCATCGACATATTTGGTCTTGGGGTACGCAGGGTTCTTGGTGCTGGTGCTGGCCCAAAGAAGTCGTTGCGGTTGAGCGCCAGCTTGTGCCAGTTTTTGCCAGCGTGGACCAGCTTCCAGTTCCAGGAACCTGGCGTAGGCTTCGTAGGCGTTGGCTACAGCGATTTTACCCGATAACTTTGCAGCTTGATCGGTCTTCTTAAGCAATTCATCCACCAGGGTATCGATACGGCTGACGAAGAAACTCGCCACGCTCGCGATGTTCTTCAGAGACTGGCCTGCTGCCAGCCGTTTCTCCAGGCCAGCCATGTGGGCGAGGGCCACTTTCTCGTAGGCTTCTACTGCGAACAGAAGAGTTACATTGACACTGATACCCCGGCTGAGGAGTTCGGTAATGGCAGGCAGCCCGGCGGGAGTGGCTGGCACCTTGATCATGAGATTGGGACGGTCCACCGCGGCATGCAATCTCACTGCCTCGGCTATCGTGCCAACAGTATCGTGTGCAAGATGCGGCGAAACTTCGAGACTCACATAGCCATCGATAGCGTTAGTCTTGTCATATACCGCACGGAAGAGGTCGGTTGCCTGGCGGATGTCGTCAATGGCCAGCTGTTCGTATAGTGCCTTGGGCTCCCTGATGCCTTTCTGCACCGCAGCCGCGATGGCAGCATCGTAATCGTTACCCTGGCCGATGGCTGCTGCGAAGATGGCAGGATTGGAGGTTACGCCAACAATACCGTCTTCAATGAGCTTCTTGAAGCCGCCGCCCGTAAGCAGGCTGCGTTTCATGTTGTCGTACCACAGACTTTGACCTGTCTGGTAAATGGCATGCAGGGTAGTGGTCATGTTGCTACTCAAGGGCGTCCTTGTTCTTGCCTGGGCCTTTCTTGGCGTTGGCTTTGGCAGGCGTCGTGGACGTCTCGCCCGATGGGTCCACGAGTGGAATCTTGTATTTGTCGGCTAGTTTGAGCACAGCAGCAAGATACGGTAGCCCTCCCTTGCGGCTGAGTTCGAGCAACTGGTCCTTTTCCGATTCGCTGGCTTTCTTGCGAATCTCTGCCAGCACTTTCATGATCTCGCGTGTCAGTCTTTCGTTGCGCTGCTGCGAGATTTCCTTCTGTGTCCGCTGAATCAGGCGAAAGTCCTTCTTGGGCATGGTCGGCTGAACAGGACTGGTTGAGGTCGGCATCGGCTGGGTCGAAGATGGTTCCGCGTGGGACGCTTCGATGGCAGGCAGGACATCGGCGACGGGCGCAGTCACCTCGACTACTTCGGGTTGACGCGTGGCATAGTAAGTCAGCCAGAAACCAAAAGCAGCAGCGACAGCAACACAGGCAGCCCAGCCAGCGATGGCATACCGACGCCATTTGATGCCCTGCTGGAGCAGGATACCCTTGGTGGAATTCAGCCGGGTCAGGGTTTGCTCGGTGAATGACTTGGGGGCCTGGGGGCGGGGAAGATAGTCGAGAAGTTCCCAGGTTTTACGCAGGCTGTCAGCTTCCTGTCGCACTTCGGGTCGACGTGAAAGGGCTGCGGTAATCTGCTCCGTATTGGCGTCATCCAGTTCATGGTCGAGATACGCCGAGAGGTTTTCATGCTCTTCGGGCGTGAGTCGGGGGCCTGGCTGGTTCGGGCTGTGACTCATGGTTGCGGTTCCATCATGACCGGGGCCACCTGGCTATCGTCCATCAGTTCGGTTTCCACGTAGCTGCGAAGAATGTCGCGAAGCTGGGTCCTGGCCCGGCTCAGCAGCGACTTCACAGCCTTGGGAGTGATGCCAATAACCGAAGCAATCTCCTCGTAGCTCATCTCCTCAAACTTATTTAACACCACAGCCAGCCGTTGGCGCTCGTTTAATTGTGACAAAGCGAGCTGAACGACATTCGCGAGTTCCTGATGCCTCATCCGCCGGTCTGGCTCGGTAGCGACAGCGGGTACGAGCGATTCCTCGGGGCGGGTCGCCATTGTACCCGACTTACTGACGAGCGGGTCGAGCTGATACGAGGGCTTCCGCCGTTTCCGCCTGAGGGCATTCAGGGCGACATTATTGGCGATGGTGAAAAACCAGGTACTGAACTTGGCCTGGGGATGATAGTCGGCCCTGGCCCGATAGACGCGTAAAAAGACTTCCTGGGCCAGGTCCTCAGCTTCATCGGAGGATCCACAAAGATGGGCCAGGATGCCAATCAGGCGGTGCTGATACTTGGTGACGAGTTCCTGAAAGGCCGCGTCATCATTATTGCGAACACGCAGCATCAGTCGGACATCGGGGTCCTGTATTGCGAAGGCCTGGCTGGTTTTGCCGATTGGCTGCATCAGGATAAGTTAGCAGACGCAAGCATTGAGTGGTAGGGCCACCAGGGCAAGATCGATCTCCAATACTACGATTGCATCGAGTCGCGCATCGTAAACGCGAGGGGCCCGAAAACGAGGATGGGCAGCCAGCCTGCCAGTGCGGTGGAGATAAACTCCCGCTCGCCCAGGTATTTGCCAACCATGGTGAGCAGAAAGATGGATGCAGCTGCTCCGAGGCAAATGCCGGTATTCAGGAAGAAGTTTTTTCCGGTATCTCGCAGCATGATGCCGATTCCCAGCGTCATCGTGACCAGGGTCACCAGGGGGGCAGCAAAGCGCTGATGCAGTTGCGTGGCCAGGGCAGGCAACTGCTGCGCCCCGGAGGTATCCATCTCGTTCAGGATCTCCAGCAGGCTGGCATACTGGTACCACGATTTGTTGCGGGTCATGCGTCGGAAGTCGAGTTGCTCAATACGGACAAACGTCTGCCCCGTGCTCAAGGGCACCAGGTAATCGCCTACCTGACTGGGAGGTGCTTCTGGTGTTGTGCTGAAAAGCAACCAGCCATTGGATCGCTGTGTCGTGCCGTCAGGCAATGTCTGGCCAGCGGGAATGAACTTGGCTTCCTTGGCAAACATATGGAACATGGTACCGGTCAGTGAAGTGGGCAGCGTGCAGCTCATGCCACGCACCAGCTTCTCCCTGGGAATGGCTTTGGAGCCATGCAGAAGCAGACCGGAACTATCAAACCCACCACTGATGGATTTGGTCTTTTCCCCCGTCGGGTCATCGGCACTCTGCTCCAGATGCTCCGCGAGTTGAGGCATCAGGATTTCCCGATTCATGACTTGCAGGGCAAGAAAAGCCACACAGCCAACATAGATCGGCTTCAACACTCGCTTGGTGGAGACGCCCGCTGACAGGAGAGGCACCAGTTCGTTCTGACGCTGCAGCCAGGCAATGGTAAAGGTGGCAGCGAGGAGCAGAATCACCGGGCACAAGCGATCGAAGATCAACACCAGCTGATAGCTGTAGTAGATCGCCATCGTTTCGGTGATGGATTTCTGAAGATACCGGCTGGCCTGCAGCAATTCTTCAAAGTGGCTGAAGGCGTCGATCACAACGTAGAGGCTCACGAGGCTGATGAAGAGGACCAG
Source organism: Gemmatales bacterium (assembly GCA_046350055.1). GTDB lineage: Bacteria > Planctomycetota > Planctomycetia > Gemmatales > HRBIN36 > JAEUIE01. Next base: position 5,678,290 of record JAXMBC010000001.1, read on the forward strand.
CCAGGCCTTCACGAAGTTCTTCAAGAGATAACGATCAAGCAGGGTCATGGGGGCGGCGGCATCTCTACCCCGGCGGCGCGGCTGGCCGTGTGGCCATACCGTTTGGCTCGGGGAATGTAGTCGACCAGGTAGTTCTTGATGTACAGGTTCTTGGTATGGCACTGTTTCAGGCTGAAACCGTTGACCATCAGCTCATGCATCGCGGCTTGAGGTGACCAGCCTTCGTATTCAATGCGGTAGAAGGCGACCATGGTGCCCGTGCGATGCAATCCTGCCTTGCAGTGGATGAGCACCGGATAATTGTTCACATCATCCATGACCGCCAGGAACTCTTCAATCGTCGATGGTTCGCCTTCAGCGACCAGCAAGGGTGGGAGATAGACGTAATTCACACCCTTCTTCTGGCAGTATTCGATCTCACGCAGGTTCTTTCCCACCTTCGGGTTGTATTCGTCCAGGGCGTAGGGTGTGGAGCGATCCTGCAGATTGATGACGGTACGGATACCGAACTGATCAATGACCTGGTCGAATCCTCGGTCAGTCAGTTGTCCACAACGATAGACTTTGCCATCGGTGACAATGCGAACACGCTTCAACTCGTTGTACTGGGAACGATAATACCTCACGGGCAGTGCCAGTGTGATCAGGGCCAGCAGGCCGATCAGGGTACGTGTCGCCAGACGGCGAAGCATGGAGGTATCCTTCCTACCTTACCAGATCGACATTTCCCGGCGGCCAGCTTGAAGAAGCGGGCACCAAGGTTCCGGATTGTGGCGAAAGTTGGCGTTTTGGGCAAGATCAACAGGCTTTACCGGCACTTGCCTCCACACTCGATAAAAACGGCAAAACAGCAGCGATATGCTGCTGTTTTTGCCTGGTGCGTCGACTATTTCTCGTACTTGCTGATGCGATTCATGGGAGCATACCGTTCGGATTCGGGTTCCTGCCCTGGCAGACGGTATTCCATGAAGTAGGCATCTTCATTCGTGTCTTCGTAATACCCCTTCACCACTCTGGTAGCCACGAAGCCAAGCGACTTGAGGAAAAGTTGAGCAATCAGATTACCTTCTCGTATCTCCAGGGTAATCTTGGCACGACGGTGACTGGAGAGCTTGCCAATGAGCTTGGCCATGATCTGGGCACCGACATGATGGCGACGGTGATGAGGATGGATAGCCATATTGAGAATATGCAACCGGTTGCGGTGCAGTTCGTAGATCACATGACCGATTACCTGGTCGCCACACTCTGCCACCATGCCGATGCAGTTACGCTGGCGGAGGCAATGCAGGAAGTCATCTTCCGTCCAAGGTACCTGGAAGCTTTCCTGCTCGGTGTTGAGCACTTCCTGCATATCGCGACGAATCATCCAGCGAATGTGGACGCGTGTTTCGACAATAGCGTTGGCCATAAGGCCTCCCCTTCCCTGGTCAGGCATGCCCGGTGGGCACGGCATTGCAGCCATCCTGGCGGCAATGAGGCGGTATCCTAACAACTCCACTGCCCCGCCTCAAGGTCAGCGTGTCGGTGAAGGATCATCATGACCATAGCGACCGCGGAACTGCTCCACCGGGTATTTCTGCTGATTCTTCAGCATCTTGGCCCGGGTTGCTTCAGACAGATCGAGTTCCAGGGCGTTGCATAAGGCTAACAGATAGCAGAAGACATCGGCTATCTCTTCCCCCAGCGCGGCCTTGCGAACGGGATCGTCCTTGAGTTCACGCGATGCGGCAGGCTCCAGCCATTGCACATGCTCCATCACTTCCGCAGCTTCAATCGCCAGGCTCATGGCCAGGTTCTTGGGGCTGTGGAACTGTTCCCACGCACGCTCAGTCACGAAGTGCTGCATGGCAGCTTTCAGCGACTGCAGCGTCGTATTGGAATCATCAGCAGGCACGATGGTTGAACGGTCCCCCTTCACAGCGGAGTTCATCGAGGCTGCATCCTTCCCCCCGGATGCAGCCATCGATGAACGGAGGGCTGTATAACCGGTCGGCGGTCTATGTCAAGGGATGATCGAGGCTAGTTGAATGGCATGCCATGCTTGGCTGACAGCGACTTCTTGAGCGTATTGCTCTTTTCGACCATGGCCCGCCAGATTTCATTGTGCTTGCGAACAGCTTTCGTGATCGCTTCGCCCTGGGCTGCCACGATTTCGGGCTGGTTCGTCTGCACGTTGTACTGCGGCACATAGGGAATGGCGGGATACCAGAAGCGGATGCCCCACGGGTTGGGAAGGGAAAACGAAGAAGGCACTTCGCGAACATCAACCTTGGTACGAATACGAGCTTCGAGGGCCTGTACTTCCAGCACACCGCTATGCAGTTCCGTGGCCATTTCACGCAGAGCTTTGGATACATCGGCAGCGAATTGCTGTATTTCTTCATCCACATGAGACACGGGCAGCTTGTCCAGTCTGCTCGCTGCGTTCTCGTAGATGACCATCGCGCGGGCGATATTGTTGCTTCTCTCTGCCTGGTTACGCGCGGTATTGGCGATGTTCTGAATAGCCCGATAGGTCTTTTGCAATTCTATGACCGGATCATCCTGATCGCCGGCCTTCTTGGCGGCAGAGGGAGCTACCGAGTGGGGCTGAATCATGCTGATCGTGTTGCGAAAGCCGAGTGGGGTGAGGGTAGCAGTAGTATCTACACTCCGTGCCGTGCTGGATATGGTCCCTTTGCGATAGTCATCCAGGTCTGCGCCCAGTATGTCGAAGGCAGTAATCACCAGCCCAGGCAGCACGTTGGAAAATGTACCCACATCCTGTCCGAAATCCATCTTCATGGTGCCCTTGCTCACCTGATCTACTTTGATGGTAAACGTCACATTCGTCAGGCTGCTGAAAACTTTGCTCAACTTGTCTACGTCGAGTTTCTTTTCCTGTACTTCCTTCTGTGCAGCGATAAACTGTGCAACCTTATTCGCTTCCAGCGTATCTTCCAGATCGAAGATCAATGCCACCTGGTTCCCTGCTTTGAGCAACTCAGGGGCTTTCGCGAGGTGAGGGTTCAGGGTGGGCTTGCTTGCTTGTGACTTGAGCCAGCGGGCGACATCCTGACGATGTGCCGGGCTATAGACTCCCAGCAGAGTGGGCGAGAGTTGCAGGACGACGGTATTACGGCGGGTGAAGCATACGGGCGTGGTGCCGATCGCTTCGATTTCCGCTTTCTCTGCTTTGGCAATGTCAGGCAGCGAATATGGCTTGCTGGTGCTGATCAAGACCAGTTCCCACTTGTTCTGAAGCGTGCCGGGCTGCAGTTGCTCTGCGACCAGGGCATACTCCGCTGTTTCAGGGAAAGGCAGCAGACCGACCATGGTCTCTTCAGCGACTTTTTTCTTCCAACCTTCCTTTTCGGCCATGTGCGAAGTCATCAGCGACTTCAGGTCAATGGCAAGTACGACGTTGGCTTCCTTCGGAATGTAATTGATCAGTGTGGCAAGATCTTCCGCACGCACCGAGACAGGAAGCAGCAAGAGGCAGGCAAACATCCAGCGGCACATGATGTGACTCTCAAAGTGGTGATAAGAATAGTCTATACACACGCAAGAACTTAGGGCTTGCTCATACCCACAAAATTGCCACCATTTTCGCGGGTGAGGCCCCATAAAAAGGCGCCCAGGGCCGGGCTTTCATAGAAGAAGCCCACGGCATGTATGCGTACCCTGGTACTGGCTGTGTTCCATTGCTTCTTAATGGCTTCACGCAGGTGGTTGCCCAGGAGCGCTCCCTGGGCCGTTTCATCACTCGGCGGATTGGCGGGAAGACCCGGTCCGATGTTTGGTAGACCGTCAGAGAACAGGTAAATCGTATCCAGTCCGATACTGCGGTACTTAAAGGCTGCCTCGAAAGCGGCATACATCTGGGTATTACCTTCAGGCTTCACCCTGGTGAGTGCGGTCAGCGTGGCGTCTGGAGACTGGACCCGATCAAAATCTATCCAGTCCCCCGCTTTACCCAGGGGGTAATCGACCTTGTCTGAGAAAACGATGACCTGGAATTTCTCCACGTCAGGCATGCTCTTGAGCACCTGCTGCACGGTCTGACAGACGGTGGGCCATTTCGAAGGTTCCAGGGTGTTGGTGTCGATGGCTCCCATGCTCCCTGACATATCGACGAGGAAGACGACCCGCTTGCCGCTGAGATCGATGCCGGCAAAGCGATTGGCTGCAATCTGCAACTGGGTACGCAGCCGACCACTGGTGGCCTGTTGATCGGCCAGTAGTTTGCGAAGCGTGTCAGCATCGAGTTTGACCGCATCGAGAGCCGCCTGTTTTTCCTTCTCAGCGTTGGTCAGCTTGATCCCTGCTTCTTCGAGCAACTTGCGAAGCTTAAGCAGGTCTGCTTCGAGGGCAACTACCCTGTCCTGCGCCTTCTCGCTGCGTTTCATCGAATCCGTCAGAGACTTTTGCAGTTCAGGGATACGGTCAACGGTGGCGCTCAGTTTCTCGTTTTGCTTGCTCAACTCGGTGCGAGCAGCCTTGGCGGCATTCATGGCTTCCTGCCGACCCGTCCTGGCTTCGGCAAGAAGTGCTTCGGTAGCCTCGCGATCAGCCTGGGCCTGCTTGAGCAGGTTTTGCGCGGATGTCAGTTCCAGTTGCAGTTTTTTGAGGCGAGCCTCGTACACTTCCTTTTCAAGCGAGGCCAGCTTCTGCGATGTATTCACCTCATTGGTCAGCTTGCCCACCTGCCCCTTGAGTTGCTCCACCAGGTCAAGTGAGGTGGCCAGGTCAGAGCGAACCAGTTGAAGATTCGCCTGGTTATCCTTGTTCAGGGAGTTGCTCTTTTTCAGCTCTGTTTCTGTCACGGTGAGTGCCTGGGCCTTGTTGTAGGCAGTGACAAAATTCAGCAGCATGAGAAGGATCACCGCACCCAGAGCGCAACAGAGGACATCCAGCATGGACATGCTGAAGATCGATGGGATGCGGTGGCGTTGACGCATGTTCAAGTCCTCAGTGATGAGTCCTGGGAACGAGCCGTTTACAGCGTACCGCGGCGGGCCTGTTCCCGTTCGATGGACTCGAAGAGTGCCTTGAAATTGCCCTTTCCGAAGCTTCTCGCCCCATGGCGTTCTATCACTTCGAAGAACAGGGTTGGACGGTCTTCGACTGGCTTGGTGAAAATCTGCAGCAGGTAACCGTCTTCATCGCGATCAACCAGGATGCCCAGCTTGGCGAGTTCTTCTATATCTTCATCGATTTTGCCAACCCGGTCCAGCAGCGTATCGTAGTAGTCGCGAGGAACACGCAGGAAGCTGACGTCATTGTTCACCATGGCGCTGACCGTTTTCACAATGTCACCGGTTATGAGGGCAATGTGCTGCACGCCGGGGCCGTGGTAGAAGTTGAGGTATTCTTCGATCTGCGACTTGCGTTTGCCGTGGGCTGGCTCGTTGATCGGGAACTTGATCTTCCCGGAACCGTTCTGCATTACTTTGGACATCAGGGCTGAGTATTCGGTGCTGATATCCTTGTCATCGAAACTGACCAGGAGGGAAAAGCCCATGACTTCTTCATACCACTTGACCCATTCACGCATCTTGCCTTCTTCGACATTCGCCACGATGTGGTCGATGGCTTTCAGTCCGACGGGTTGCATGCGGGGCGGACCGTAACGATCAGGATCAAGGGGTTTGTATCCTGGGGCAAAGGCACCCTTGTACATGTCTCTGTTGATGAAACTATGAGCGGTATCGCCATAGGCGGCGATGGTTGCAATCTCGAGCTTGCCATTCTCGTCTTCGAGCACCGTCGGTGCTTTGATACTCTTGGCACCACGCTTGATGGTGGTCTCATACGTCTTTACCACGTCATCCACTTCGATGGCGATATCCATCACGCCATCGCCATGCTTCATGAGGCGATAATTCTCGGGATGATCTTCATGCAGAGGTGAAGTCATCACGAAGGTGATGAGCCCCTGCTTGAGCACGTAACTGGCCTCATGTTTGACTTTGGTCTCCAGACCAGAATAAGCCACCACGTCAAACCCGAAGGCATTGCGATAGAAGTACGCCGACTGCTTGGCGTTACCGACAAAAAACTTGACATGATCAATACGGCGGAGCGGAAGAGGATCGGGAACCACCATGACAGCCTCGCAAACGATGGGAGAAGTGATGCTATTATCCTAAGCAGCACTTCCAGCGATGGACATGGTTTTTGTTGTCGATTGCCGACTACGATCAGTTGCGGAAGTAGTAAAGGATGGCCAGCGTAATGACGAACCCGAGCACCATCACGAAACCGAGGAGCATGATGAGACCAAAGTCACCTCGCGGACGATGGCCTGGAGTTTGTAATCGGTAGGTGGCTGGCGTGGAATAGTTCGAATCCTGAGAGATGCCAGGCTGGATCATCACCCCGCTATGCGGTGTTCGTGGAGGAGGCGTACGAGGTGCAGGAGAAGGCGGAGTTTTGGGTCGGTTGAAAGAGCCAGAACCGGGCGTGTTGATACCGCTTGCACCCGGCTTGGGAAAGCCGCCACTGCCAGGGCCATTGATTTCTGCCCGGGGAATCTCGGTTCCAGAAAGGGGCGTGAGCAGTGGCACAGCCACGGGCATAATCACCAGGTCACGAAACTCCGGGTGGGTGCGGAGTTGTTCAAAGGGGCCGCCAGGATACCGACTGACGCGAATGTTATTGGCATCGCCGAGTCGGCCTTCCTTGAAGCAGCGTCGTATCGACTGCATGGCCCCTTTGACGGTGTGCGTCGTGCCAAACTCATCGCTGTAGACGATGTACCAGAGATCGGACTGTCCGGCTGGTGAGCTGTTGGAACCGACCCGACGGGTGGAGCGACCGCTGATGTCTTCCACAAACTCGCGGCAGGTTGCAGGCCGCTGCATCGGATCAGCACTCATCGCCCGGCGGATGGCCCAGTCGAGTCGTTCACTGATATGGGGATTCAGCTCACGAGGTGGCGGATAGTCATTCTGGACTTTCTTCATCCACGCATCAAGCGGGCTGCAAGAGCGGAATGGCAACTCCCCTGTGACTGCCATGTAGAGTGTTGCAGCCAGGGAGTAGATATCGCATCGGGAATCAGCATTCTTGGCGTTACGGAATTGCTCCGGAGCCATGAATTGTGGAGTTCCCAGACCTCGTCCTGTGCGAGTCAGGTTCAGGTCGGTTTCGTTCTCCTTGACGAGGCCCAGATCAGCAATCTTGGAGGTGCCATCAGGTTTGATCAGGATGTTGTCAGGCTTGACATCGCGGTGCACCATCCCGTTGGTGTGAGCGCGGTGCAGGCCTTGCGCAATCTGCACCACGATGCGTACCGCTTCCTTCTCTGGCAGACGGCCTTGCTGATCGATACGCTGGCCCAGGGTTTCCCCTTCCACATACTCCATGACCAGGTAGGGGCTGCCATTGTCGTAGCCAAAGTCGAGTGCACGAACGATATTGGGATGGTCGAGGGTGCTGGCAGCTTTGAATTCCTGTTCGAACCGTTTCACCAGCACCGTGTTGTTCGCCATATTGGCGGGGACAATCTTGATTGCGACAACTTCACCGGAGATGTTGTTACGTGCTTTGTAAACGGAGCCCATGCCACCGTCGGCGATCTTACTCAGCAGATCGTAGTCCCCTACTGTGCGTAGAGGCACGACCCCGCGTAATTCGTCGGTCGGCATCCGTTTTTCCCCGGTTTCACTAGATAGAACGAGTCATTCACAATATAGCTTATCTCTTGCCGAAAGCTGCAACTTTTCAGTCAATCCCCCTGTTTTTCGCTGTTTCGGGGAACTTGTCCCGGGTAACGAAAACAGCCATGGAAAGGAGCCCCTTCCCATGGCTGAAGATTGATGCAATGCAGATTACTGGATTTTCTTCACCGACTTGATGACAACATCACTCTGTGGCACGTCGCCATGCGGCCCAACATTCGTGGTGGAGACGGCTTTGATCTTGTCAACTACGTCCATGCCTTCCGTTACCTTGCCAAAGACAGCGTACCCCCAGCCATCTCTTGCGCCTTCCTTGTCGAGCATCTTGTTGTCAACGACATTAATAAAGAACTGTGCAGTGGCACTGTGAGGGTCTCGTGTGCGAGCCATTGCAATGGTACCGCGGGCGTTGCTCAAACCATTGCCTGATTCGTTCTTGATGGGACTGCCCGTGCTTTTCTCCTTCATGCCCTGGGCGAAACCGCCACCCTGGATCATGAAACCAGGGATCACGCGATGAAAAATCGTGCCATCGTAGTGTTTCTTTTCCACGTAGCTCAGGAAGTTCTTTACTGTTTCGGGTGCTTTGTCGGCATACAGTTCAATCTTGATCGTCCCCATGTTGGTATCCATCTGGACGACTGGATTCTTCTGGGCGAAAAGAGACGAGCTGAACGAAACCATCAAGCCCAGGGCAAGGATCATACCGTTACGCATCATGACACCTCATGTGTTTCAAGAAGAGGGAGCTAATGCTTGTCATCCTATGAGCCTGCGGTTAAGCTTCCAGCAACTTTGCCTGTCCAGTTCCGAGTTCTCATTACATGGCTACCATGACTCCACGCGACCTGACCTGCCAATCCATGGATGAAATCCTGGCCGAAGTCGATCGACTCCATGCCAACGGTTATGACCGGGCAGGCAAGTGGGATCTTGCCCAGAACCTCGATCATTTGCGTTACTTCATTGAAGGAGGCCTGGATGGCTTCAACTTCAAAGTGCCCTGGATCATCAGGTTCCTGCTGGCAAAGCCGGTGCTGCGTCGCATACTTTCGCAGAACAAGATGAAGCGAGGCGTGTATACGCCGCAGAAGCCCTTGCCCCCACCAGGTCTCAACGAAGCCGAAGCAGTCGCAAAATTCAAAGCCGCCGTCCATCGCTTCCAGAACCATTCCGGCGAGTACCTGCCCAGCCCCTTCTTCGGGCAACTCACCCGAGAGCAGTGTCAGCAACTCATGCTTATTCATTGCAATCACCATCTGGGATATCTCATACCGAAGTCCTGAATCGGATATCCTGCGTATTTGCTGCGAAAGCAAGACTTGCGGTGCGATGTGATTATCACTTGCTCATTGCAATCCCACCTGTGACCGCTATCGTAATCAGTATGGACAATTACACCACGCTGCTGACTGACCTGCATACCTACCTACTACGCATTCGCAGCACCATGGAAGAACTGGACGAAGCTCCGAAGCGTCTCAAGAGAAACCAGAATAAAATCGCTGCCGCTGAGAAGGCACTTGCGGACCATCAGAACGCCATCAAGCTCATCAAAGTCGCCATGAACGACCGGGATGTCAGCCTCAAAGCGAACTCCGCCCGCATCGAAAAATGCAAACGCGATTTGAACAACATCATGTCGAAGAAAGAGTCAGACGCTCTCACAGTGGAGATCGCCAGCCTCGAAAAGAAGAACAACGACCTGGCCGACGAAGGCCTGGCCTTGATGACTCAGGCTGAAGAGATGACAGCCAGGATTCCCACATTTGAACAGGCCATCGTCAAAGCCAGGGCAGACCTTGCCGCAGCTGAAACAGAACAACAGCAGCAGTTGCCTGCCTGGAATGCACGCCTTGCAGAAGCCAAAGCACTGGTAGCAGAGAAAATCAGTCAGCTGCCTCCTGAGTGGCTCAAGATATTCAAACGCGTGGAACTGCATGAAGGAGCGGATGCACTATCTCCTCTCAACGGTCGTTCCTGTGCCGCCTGTTACACCGAAGTAACTGCACAGCAATATGCCATGATTCAATCAGGCCAGCTGGAAGCTTGCAAGAACTGCTCCAAACTGCTCTACATGCAAGCAGTGCCTGCTGCATAGTAGCTGTTGCTTCCCGGTCTGGCCCACACACGCTATCCTAGCCAGACCTTTCATGTGTTATCACTTCTTTCACCTGCCGATTGCCGGGCCACGCATTGTCACGATGCGGCTGGCCTCGCTGCTGGAGTTCCCGGCCCGCTACCATGTCGTGCCGACGCAGGAAGTCGCCGTCATCCGTGCTGTCCAGCAAAGCAGTGAACGGGAACTGACCAGCATGCGCTGGGGGCTGATCCCCTCGTGGGTACGTGACCCTGCCGAAGTAACAGCGATGATGGCCAATGCCCGGGCGGAAACGCTGGCAGCCAAGGCCAGCTTCAAACAAGCCTATCAGAAACGCCGCTGCCTGATCCTGGCCGATGGCTTCTTCGAGTGGAAGCGACACCTCTCCAGCAAGCAGCCTTACTGCATTCGCCCCAGTGACAGGGATCTGGTCACCTTCGCAGGCATCTGGGAACGCTGGGAGAAGAAAGAGCAAGTCATCGAGTCGTGTTCCATCGTGACGACTGCCGCGAAGGGTCAGATTGCAGAACTCCACGACCGCATGCCGGTGATGCTGCCCAGCAAACTGCACGACCAGTGGCTCGATCCGGCGGAAACAAAAACCAGTCGCCTCGATGCACTGCTTAACCCCGTCAATATGCTGCTTGACGTCTATCCGGTCAAACCGCTCAAAGGCAGGAACGCCAATAGTGACCCGACCACGATTGAGCCCATCGAGGCACCGCTGGTCCAGCGGGGTCTGTTTGACAGTTAGCCTGGTTGCGATTCAGGCCGTCGTGGCGAATGCGCCGCTTCTGGAGCCAAATAACGCAATGGCCAGGGAAAGACCAGCAGCCAGGAGAGCCACTGCATCCAGCTCAGCGACTTTTCCCACAGGTGATGAGGCACCTCGTATCCCATGAACCCAGGATGAGTTTCACCGACCAGATATCTCCCATCCCGGCTGAGATAGAGACCTGAAGGCACTCCTGAAACCTGCCGCAATGGTTCACCAGTTTGCAAGTCAGCTACCTGGAACTGGCTGGTATACGCCTCCGTTCGATGGATACCTATTTTGGCGAGCCAATTGCGTATGGTATGCATAAAGCTGTTCTGCTGTGTTTCACCATCCATATGCAGGTACGTCGATGTCAGGTAAGGAGGATGCGGATACCACCATTGATGGGGCTGCGAGACCTTGCCATGAAGCAACTGCTGCGGATCTTCTGTCAGCTTCCTGCTCTCGGGATCAAACTGGTAACAGAGCAACGTGGTGGTCAGCACCGGGTTCTTCTTCGCCTGGCAGATCAACCAGTTCCGTTCGCTCCAAAGGCACAAATCGATCAGATCGGTGTCCTCCAGTTCCACACTTGCCACCGGTGTATAGTCAGACAACTGAATGATCTGAACCAGATAGGACGATGCCTTAGGCGATCCTGCGGGCCTCGGCAAACTGTTCCACATGGCCGCGACAAAGCGACCTCCGGGGATTGCCACGATATTGTAAAGCGCTCTCCCCTCAGGCATCTCGATGGAATGCAGTCGTTTGCCGGTAGCGATGTCGAGAAAGAAGTTATCCTTCCCACCCGTCTTGAGGTCTCGTGCAAACCCCAGTTTCATTTCGCCGGAGGGCAAGTCAGTTAAATGCATCGTGTGGTTCAGATACGATAGACGAAACCCCACGCCAGCAGGTTGTCCCTGTATCGTGCACAGTCGATGGAGGATTTCATGGCGTTCTGCAAAGAATCGCAGTTGCAGATACTGGCGATCATTGCTCAAAATCACATCCAGTTTTCCCTCACGCTGCTGAGCTGATGCCATGATGGCTTGTTCGTCGGGTGTCAGCTGCACTTCATACTGCTCTATTACATCTCCCGTGGAAACGCTGCGAAACTCAATGACGGGAGCCAGCCACTTGTCCTTCCATCGTAGCCGTTTCGTATAGAAGACCTGACCATCACTTGAATACCCAAGCCAGTCGATCTCCACTTCCGTTCCGGGTTCCGCGTGAACAGCCTGCGTCCAGATGGGTCTTGGCTTGCTGTACCAGTAAGCCCAGCAGAATACGGCAAGCCCCAGGAACAGGGCTACATCAAAATGCCAGCGTCGTACTCTTTTGAACATGAAGCTGCCTCTGCGCGAATCATAACAGAGAGCATCAGAAGTGGAACCTTAAAACTAGAGTCTCATGCACTTATGACGAAAAAGCCCCCCGGTCTTTCGATCGGAGGGCTTATGTCTAGTCAGTCTTGAAGCAGCAAGCTTACTCTTCCTTCACTGCTTCGCTGGGCAGAGTGAAGAGGTTGCCACCGCCGCCGCCCATGCCACCCTTGAGAGGTTCACGGACAGTCTTTTCGACGATTTCAACTTCCTCAACAACTTCGTCGTCATCGGAGCCAGCACGCTTGCGGCTGAGGCCGATCTTCCGCTCTTCGCGGTCGATCTTCAGCACCTTGACATCGATGGTGTCGCCCACTTTGACCACCGCTTCGGGATTCTCGACTTTGTCTTCGGTGAGTTCCGAAACGTGCAGCAGGCCTTCGAGGCCGGGTTCCAGTTCAACAAAGACACCAAAGTTGGTGATTTTGGTGACCTTGCCCTGCACGGTCTGGTTGGTCTTGTACTTCTCGGGGATATCGGTCTCCCAGGGATCGCTGCTGAGCTGCTTCATGCCGAGAGCAACACGCTTGCGTTCCTGATCGACAGCGAGAACGACACAGTTAACGGTCTGGCCCTTCTGCAGCACTTCGTTGGGGTGGGAGATCTTCCGTACCCAGCTGATGTCGCTGACGTGGAGCAGGCCATCGATACCTTCTTCGATTTCGATGAAGGCACCGTAGTTGGTGAGGTTGCGAACCACACCACTGACCTGAGTGCCGGTAGGATACTTCTCGGCCACCTGATCCCAGGGATTGGTGTGGCACTGCTTCATGCCCAGCGAGATTTCCTGCTTGTCCTTGTTGATATTGAGCACTTCGACTTCAATCTTGTCGCCGATGTGCACCATTTCGTTCGGATGGTTGATGCGCTTCGTCCAGCTCATTTCGGAGATATGGACGAGGCCTTCGATACCAGGCTCCAGCTTCACAAAGGCGCCGTAGGTCATCACGTTGACCACTTCGCCGGTGTGTCGGCTCTTGACCGGGTACTTGGCTTCCACACCATCCCACGGTGAAGCCTGCTTCTGCTTCAGACCGACGGCGATGCGTTCCTTGTCGCGATCGACGTTGATGATGTAGACTTCGAGTTCCTGCTCGATGTGCACCATATCGCTCGGGTGCTGCACGCGGCCCCACGACATATCGGTGATATGCAGCAGGCCATCGATGCCGCCCAGGTCGACGAACGCGCCGAAGTCGGCGATGTTCTTGACAATACCCTTGCGGAGCTGGCCGGGTGCAATCTCTTCGAGCAGCTTCTTCTTCTTCTCGGTGCGTTCATCCTCGATGAGCTTGCGGCGGCTCACCACGATATTGCGACGAGCTTCATCGATCTTGAGGATCTTGCAACGGACATCCTTGCCGATGTAGTCGCCAATATCAGAGGGACGACGGATATCAACCTGGCTGGCAGGGAGGAAGACATTGACGCCGATGTTGACGAGCAGGCCACCCTTGATCTTCTTGGTGACTGCACCGCTCACGACATCGCCTTCCTTGTGCTGACGGATGACCCGTTCCCATTCTTCCTGGCGCTTGGCCTTGCGGAAGCTCAGCATGAGCAGGCCATTGGCATCGTCGATGTCTTCGAGAAGAACACGGACTTCATCGCCGACGGCGGGCGGGGTGACTTTGTTGGTCGCTTCATCCCACCATTCATTCAGGGGGATGATGCCTTCCGACTTGTAGCCGACATCGACCACTACGTCGTTGTCGTGAATTTCGCGAACCTTACCCACCACAACCTTGTTGGGGTCAAATTCCTGTTGTTGATCGACATAGATACTGGGGAGGACGTCAGCTGCGGGACCACCGAAGCTGGCAAACGATGCCTCAATGTCCTGCTCATCAATCTCAAAATCACGTACGAGGTTACGGTTAACCATGAATCTCTCGAAGTTGGATGGCGACACGCCACCACAGTAAACCTGCACACGATGGTGCCCAGCGACACCGCCAGACAACGAACCATCGGGGACAGGTTAATGTAGGAAAAGGGGGGTGGGCCGTGGAGGGGGCATCGCAAAGGATAGTAGACGCGGCATCCTGCCGCGTATGCAACACCATGTAGTAATGCAATCACACCAAGGTTTTACCCTGGCTTCGCTTGGCCCGTAAACCTTCATCCCCGCCTATGACTTGAAGTTCACCGAGATCGGACGGGTCTTCGCCTTGGAATTCACCAGGGAATAGAGCCAGGACTTCCCATGCTGTCCTGACTCCTGGTCATTCAGCTACTTTACTCAGACACGGAGAGATACCGATCGGAGCTCACCGATTTAATCCTTACGAAGCCGTCTTTGAATTCAAAGAGGAACTTCTCCGAATTGGTGACCTTGTCGCGATCAGCTCGAACCATTGGCGGAGTACCAGTTCGTTGATCTGCATCCGCGGAAAGATACCAGTACTTTCCATCAAGACCGAGCCGTTTCAAACTTACCGATGAGTCTGCATGAGTCTCTAACTCCCAATTCGATTGCTGGACTGTGCTGTTGGCAGCTACGTTGCCTGCTCCACTTTTGTCTGGAATCAAGTAACCAGTGTGAGCACGTATTGCCAGATGATTATTAGGCAAAACCGTAACGATGAAATGTTCTGATGCCTCTGGCGTAAGTTTGTCAGCAAGCACATCACCACGTGGAGCTTCGATCCCTGAATAGAATTTCGTCCATGTAAATGGTGCCCCGGGGGCATCAAGCAGCATACCGGGATTCAGCAATGCCACGAGATCGTCTTTGCCGGCAGATTGAATCGATCCTTTAGCTCTTGAGATGACCTTGGGGACGAACTGCAAAGTACCCTTCGGAACGACCAGTGTGTGGCCGTGGACTGTTCCAATGATGGTGACGCCTCTGTTCTCTCCCAGTGCATTGATTTTCTTCACCAGAGGCAAGCTCGATTTCAACAAGGTACGAGCTGACTCCTCTGACAGCCGGGCGATCTCCCGATCAGTCAGCGTATTGACGTCTCTGTCTTCCAGTTGAAGCTCCCAAAAGACTTCATGTGAAACAATCTCTTGAGAATAACTCTGCTTTGTCAAACCACACATGATAACCAAAGCGATTAACGTAGTTACTAACGTCTTCATGTGGTTCTCCTTGATGAAACGCGTGGAATCAGTGGGGGGCTCTCCTAACTACAGACACTCAGACTCGCTCACCTTTTGCAATCGCTCACTTCCGCGACAGGAGGGGGGAGGAAAATAAGCGGACAATGAGTCAATCCCATATTTTAAGTGCAACCATAGTCACTCCATGAATGAACCATGAAAGTGCTTCACTTTAAGAAAACGAAACAATAGCCGCATAAATGAGTTACATTGGTATGGACGGTATGATGCTGTGCGTCAACAACTAACCCGCTTGAGCTTTTACATGAAACATCTTGCATTGGTTTTTGTTTGCTGGGCCGTCACACAAGCTGTCTGCTATGGCCAACCCAACCGAAATCAGAACCGATTCAAACTGCTGGCTGACAAGGATCAGGTGCGTGAAGCCCCGCGGGTGTTGCCGCTGAACCAGTCGAGCGTGGGACGAATGATGCCTGACCTGTCGATGACCACCGTCGACAGCCGCACGGTCACCGTCAAGAACCTCATCGGTAAGCATGGTTTAGTGATCGCCTTCACCAATACCACCTGCCCGATCTGCAAGAAGTATGGCTCGACGCTTGCCAGGCTCGAAGCCTCGCTCGCGGCGAAAGGTATCAACCTGCTCTACGTCAACCCGACCGGAAACGAGAAGCAGCCGGATATCGATGCCTTCCGTAGCACTCATCAACTGAAAGCCCCGTACGTCCACGACCGCGACGGCGTCATCTCGCAAACGCTCAAGGCCACCACCACCGCTGAAGTCTTCCTGCTCGATGGCCAACGCACCGTGGTGTACCACGGCGCACTCGATGACCAGTACGGTCTGGGCTACTCACGTGATGCTGCCAGACAGCAGTACCTGCTCGATGCCGTCACTGCCCTGCTGAAACAGCGGCAAGCCGAACCAGCTGCCACCACTGCGCCGGGCTGTGAACTCGATTTGAAGCCCACCACCAGTTCGACACCCATTACCTACCACAATCGCATCTCCCGGATCATGCAGGCCAACTGTGTAGAATGCCATCGCAGCGGAGGTGTCGCTCCATTCAAACTCGACAGCTACGACGATGTCGTCGCCCACGCCGGTATGATTCGCAAAGTCGTCGACAAGGGTACCATGCCACCCTGGTTTGCCTCACCGGTGTCAGGGCAAAGCCACACCTGGGCCAATGACCGCTCCCTCGCTGCCAGCGACAAGACTGATCTCTTCGCCTGGCTCAGCAGCGACCGACCTCAGGGCAACGCCAGTGATGCCCCCCTGCCCCGCTCCTATGCCGATGGCTGGCTCACCGGCAAGCCCGATGCGGTCTTCGAATTCCCCAAGCCCGTTGCTGTCAAAGCCAACGGCACCATGCCCTATGCCAACATCACCGTCGAAACCAGGCTCACTGAAGACAAATGGGTGAAGGCCATGGAAGTCCGCCCCTCGGCCCGCGATGTCGTTCACCATGTGCTCGTCTTCGCCCTGCCACCCGCTGACAGTGACGCTCCGCCACCCATTCTCGATGAATCGGCTGGTTACTTCGCCATCTATGTGCCCGGTCAGAGTGTGCTCAGCTACCCCGAAGGCTTCGCCAAGAAGCTGCCCAAAGGCACCCGCCTCCGTTTCCAGATGCACTACACCCCCAACGGCACCGCGACCGAGGACAGCACACGCATCGGCCTCGTTTACGCCGAAAAGGCTCCGCAGTACGAAGTCAAAGTCGTCGGCCTGGCCAACCCGCGGATGAGCATTCCTGCCGGGGCTGATCATCACCCGGAAGATGCCATGTTGCGCGTGCCCATCAACGCTACCGTGCTGGGCTTCCTGCCCCACATGCACCTGCGTGGCAAGGCGTTCCGCTATGAGATCACCATGCCCGGCGGGAAGCCGGAGACGGTCCTGGATGTACCCCGCTATGACTTCAACTGGCAACTCTACTACCGTCTGGCCGAGCCATTGCCCATCACCCCCGGCACCGTGGTGAAGGCGACAGGCTGGTTCGACAACAGCACGAAGAACCCGGCCAACCCCGATGCCACGCGCACGGTCCGCTGGGGCCCGCAAACCTACGACGAGATGATGCTCGGCTACCTGGAATACTACGTGCCAGTGGGAACAACATCCGGTTTACGTTCCGGGCTTGGCGTCTCCGGGCTGTTCAGCAGAGTAGACCGCGATGGCGATGGTAAGATCACGCTGAGTGAGTTCGAGGCTTCCGCCAAACAGCTGCCTCGCTTCCGCGACAAGCCCGACGAGATCAAGAAGCTCTTCGAACGCCTCGATACCAACAAGGATGGCACGCTGTCTATCGAGGAGTTCAGCAAGCTGGGGCTGGGGCAGTGAGACTGCAAAAGCTCAGTGCTCCGCAACCGTACCATTCAGCGACGATGAACGTCCTCACAGCCCGACGCGCAAGCCCCACATTCCGCACCTTGTTCAATCGGGCTCGGTGGTGGGCGACGGTGTTTTGTTTCAGGATATTATCCGCAACCCAAACTCCTGTCGAGCAGACAGTGTGGTCTTTACTAGAATGCGGTGCACCTCAATGACGCGCAACGGGAACTTCGCACGGACGTGGAGAAGTCGCGATGCTGAGTCAGTCGGCGGCAGCCGAGATGGCGGTGTGCAACCTGGGGCCGTGGCCGTTGTATCAGCCGCTGTTCCACGAACTGGATTTGCCGTCGCTCTTTGATCAGCACCTGCCGCGCGATCCACAGCAGGAGTATTCCCACGGCCAGGTGTTGCAATTGCTGTTGCACGCGCGGCTGAATCATCCCCTCGCCTTGATGAACGTGGCCCAGTGGGCCGAAGAGTCGGGAGTGGCCGCGTTGCAAGGCATCCCCGCCGACAAGCTCAACGATGATCGTCTCGGTCGCGCGCTCGACGCCTTCTTCGACCATCGCCATTCGCTGCTGGCCCATGTCACCACGGCGACCCTGAAGTGGGCCGACCTCCAACTCACGCGGCTCCACTTCGATCCCACCCACCTTACCTTCACCGGCAGCTACGATAGTTCAACGCCTCGTCCCGCGCTTTCGCCGCGAGAAGCCACACCGCAGGATGCCGCCCTGCCGCCGGCGCATCTGGGCCACGGCTACCTCAGCCGTCGTCGCATGATCAACATCGGCGTCGCGGCCTTTGTCGATGACATCAACTTCGTGCCGGTCTTCGTGCATCCGCTTGATGGCAACCGCAACGGCCAGACCGCCATGCGCGAGCAGTACGATCTGATGAAGCGTCTGCTGCCGTTGCCCGAAGGTTTGCTGATGACTTCCGACCGCGGCACGTTCTCGGCGGAGCATGTCGCCCGCCTGCATCGCGATGGTCGGCATGTGCTCTGCGCCGTGCCCTGGAACGACTACCAGAAGCTCTACGACCAGCGCGCCGAATCGCTACCGTGGAAGCAGGCCAGCTATCTGTCGCAGGAACAGCAGCGCCGCCGCGCCTGTCAGTCGTCGCTGGTGAAGGATCATTACGAACTGGCGGTGATCGACCATGACGTCATCGATCCGCAGCCGACGGCAGGGAAGAAGCAGCCCATCGCGGCACGGGTCATCTTCGTCAAGAGCACTGCTGGTTGGCGTGAAGCGGGACAGCGACGCGAGAAGAACATCGCCACGGTGAAGGCCGGACTTCAGAAGCTGAACGAGAAGCTGTTGCGAGGCCATCCGCAATGCACGCCGGTGAAGATTCACCAGCAGGTGGCGGCGCTGATGGGCAAGAGAGCGGTGAAGTCATTCTTCACCTATGAGATGGTGCCGCTGACCCCCGAAGAACAGGCCGCGCTGCCCCAGCCCAAAAGCGGACATCAGCGGGCCAAGCATCGTCTTGTCTGGAGCTTCGACGAAGCGGCGGCGACAGCGGATGCCCGCTACGATGGCCTCGCTGCCCTGGTGACCACCGCTCCGCAGACGACGAGTGGCGACGCCCTGTTCACCATTTACAAACAGCAGGCGTATATCGAACGGTCGCATCACGAATACAAGACGCCGCTGGCCGTGGCACCCGTGTTCCTCAAATCGCCCCGCCGCGTGGAGGCGCTGGTCTGTTTACTGATGCTCGCCCTGCAATTCCGTCAGGTCGTGGAACGTCGCTACCGTCTCCGCCATCCCGAAGATCAGGAACAGAGTGAACGTCGCATGACCGCCGAAGTCCTGGAGCGTGCCTTCCGCACCTGCCCCATCATCACCTGGACAGAAGCAGGCCGCAATGTCATGACGCCGTCGCAAGTGAATCCCCGTCAACGTGACATCCTCGTGTCACTCCGCTTCCCCTCCCTCCACCGACAACTCCTCCCCCACCGCCCCTCCGGATGATACATTGACCCCGCCTTCCCCACCTTGCCCCACGACCCAAGGTGCGGAATGTGGGGCTAGCGAGGGCGGATTTGCAGTTACACCGCAATTGCTGCCCAACACCCGCGTCTGCAATGCGAAGCGAAGTCGGGTCTGCAACAACAGTATGCTCATCACCAAAGCAAACGCACTTGCTGCAAACGTAATACAACGAGCGAACGCTGTCTTCGGGTTGCAGGCTCGAAGTCTCACTTGTGTGTACTAAGATATTGCAGGCCCGCCCTCGCTAGCCCCACATTCCGCACCTTGGGTCGTGGGGCAAGGTGGGGAAGGCGGGGTCAATGTATCATCCGGAGGGGCGGTGGGGGAGGAGTTGTCGGTGGAGGGAGGGGAAGCGGAGTGACACGAGGATGTCACGTTGACGGGGATTCACTTGCGACGGCGTCATGACATTGCGGCCTGCTTCTGTCCAGGTGATGATGGGGCAGGTGCGGAAGGCACGCTCCAGGACTTCGGCGGTCATGCGACGTTCACTCTGTTCCTGATCTTCGGGATGGCGGAGACGGTAGCGACGTTCCACGACCTGACGGAATTGCAGGGCGAGCATCAGTAAACAGACCAGCGCCTCCACGCGGCGGGGCGATTTGAGGAACACGGGTGCCACGGCCAGCGGCGTCTTGTATTCGTGATGCGACCGTTCGATATACGCCTGCTGTTTGTAAATGGTGAACAGGGCGTCGCCACTCGTCGTCTGCGGAGCGGTGGTCACCAGGGCAGCGAGGCCATCGTAGCGGGCATCCGCTGTCGCCGCCGCTTCGTCGAAGCTCCAGACAAGACGATGCTTGGCCCGCTGATGTCCGCTTTTGGGCTGGGGCAGCGCGGCCTGTTCTTCGGGGGTCAGCGGCACCATCTCATAGGTGAAGAATGACTTCACCGCTCTCTTGCCCATCAGCGCCGCCACCTGCTGGTGAATCTTCACCGGCGTGCATTGCGGATGGCCTCGCAACAGCTTCTCGTTCAGCTTCTGAAGTCCGGCCTTCACCGTGGCGATGTTCTTCTCGCGTCGCTGTCCCGCTTCACGCCAACCAGCAGTGCTCTTGACGAAGATGACCCGTGCCGCGATGGGCTGCTTCTTCCCTGCCGTCGGCTGCGGATCGATGACGTCATGGTCGATCACCGCCAGTTCGTAATGATCCTTCACCAGCGACGACTGACAGGCGCGGCGGCGCTGCTGTTCCTGCGACAGATAGCTGGCCTGCTTCCACGGTAGCGATTCGGCGCGCTGGTCGTAGAGCTTCTGGTAGTCGTTCCAGGGCACGGCGCAGAGCACATGCCGACCATCGCGATGCAGGCGGGCGACATGCTCCGCCGAGAACGTGCCGCGGTCGGAAGTCATCAGCAAACCTTCGGGCAACGGCAGCAGACGCTTCATCAGATCGTACTGCTCGCGCATGGCGGTCTGGCCGTTGCGGTTGCCATCAAGCGGATGCACGAAGACCGGCACGAAGTTGATGTCATCGACAAAGGCCGCGACGCCGATGTTGATCATGCGACGACGGCTGAGGTAGCCGTGGCCCAGATGCGCCGGCGGCAGGGCGGCATCCTGCGGTGTGGCTTCTCGCGGCGAAAGCGCGGGACGAGGCGTTGAACTATCGTAGCTGCCGGTGAAGGTAAGGTGGGTGGGATCGAAGTGGAGCCGCGTGAGTTGGAGGTCGGCCCACTTCAGGGTCGCCGTGGTGACATGGGCCAGCAGCGAATGGCGATGGTCGAAGAAGGCGTCGAGCGCGCGACCGAGACGATCATCGTTGAGCTTGTCGGCGGGGATGCCTTGCAACGCGGCCACTCCCGACTCTTCGGCCCACTGGGCCACGTTCATCAAGGCGAGGGGATGATTCAGCCGCGCGTGCAACAGCAATTGCAACACCTGGCCGTGGGAATACTCCTGCTGTGGATCGCGCGGCAGGTGCTGATCAAAGAGCGACGGCAAATCCAGTTCGTGGAACAGCGGCTGATACAACGGCCACGGCCCCAGGTTGCACACCGCCATCTCGGCTGCCGCCGACTGACTCAGCATCGCGACTTCTCCACGTCCGTGCGAAGTTCCCGTTGCGCGTCATTGAGGTGCACCGCATTCTAGTAAAGACCACACTGTCTGCTCGACAGGAGTTTGGGTTGCGGATAATATCCTGAAACAAAACACCGTCGCCCACCACCGAGCCCGATTGAACAAGGTGCGGAATGTGGGGCTTGCGCGTCGGGCTGTGAAGACGCTCATCTTCGTATAAGTGAAACCCACTATGTTCCACCGCCTGTGTTCCCTCGCCTTCTTACTGACCTGCCTCAGCCAGCTCCACGCCGCACCGCAGCTCAAGGTCAAACCGGATCGGGCCACTGGCGTTTATGCACCACTGGAGAAAGTCACCTGGCAGATCACCGCCCGGGATGGCGACAAACCATTAACCGGTCAGGTGACGTATCAGGTCAAAGCCGGCGGGCTAAGGGTCATCGCTCGAGGCATTCTCGATCTTCACGATGGTCAGGCTGAGTTATCGAGCACCCGTGCAGATGCAGGGACGCTGCTTCTGGTCGTTCACTATAAGCCTGAAGCAGGCAAGGAACTCACTGCCTACGGCGGCGCTGCCTTCGCCCCCGACCAGATCAAGCCTTCCGCCCCCGCTCCCGATGATTTTGACGATTTCTGGAAACACCAGATCGCCGTCATGCGTGAACTGCCGATGAACCCCAGGCTCGAACGAATCGACGTGGGCAACAGCAAGATCGAGTACTACCGTTTCACTCTCGACCACACCAATGGTACCAAGGTCTACGGCCAACTCGCTAAACCCGTTGATGGCAAGAACCTGCCCGCCATGCTGCAGGTACAGTGGGCCGGCGTCTATCCGCTGGACCGCAGCTGGGTCATCCAGCATGCCCGCAATGGCTGGCTCGCTGTCAACATCAGCGCCCACAATCTGCCCATCGACGAGAAAAAAAACTTCTACGACGAGAAGGCCAAGACCGAACTCGACGACTACCCCGGCATCGGCAACGAAAGCCGCGAGACCAGCTACTTCCTCCGCATGTTCCTCTCCTGTCGCCGCACCGTGGACTACATCCTCACCCGCGACGACTGGAACAGGAAAACGCTGCTGGTGTACGGCGGCTCGCAAGGTGGCTACCAGGCCATCGTCACCGCTGGGCTTTGTCCCGAGGTGACAGCTATGGCTGCCAACGTCCCCGCCGGGTGCGATCACACCGGCAAAGCCGCAGGCCGTGAGACCGGCTGGCCACAGTGGGCGAGCCGTACGTGGAAGGGACGGGATGAGAAGAAGATGCTCGCCGCTGCGAAGTACTTCGATGCGATGCACTTCGCGAGCCGGGTGAAGTGCCAGAGCCTGATCGCCTTGGGGCTTGCTGATACGGTCTGCCCCTCCGAAGGCATCCTGGCCACGTTCAATCAACTCAAGGGGCCGAAGGAACTGGTGGTGATGCCCACCGCTGATCACATGGGGGACCACGGTGTGTATTACCAGAAGTTCAATGCGCTGTTGCAGAAGCTGAAGTAGGACCATATCTCAGCAAGCAACTATCTGCTAGACAATGGGGCCGATCCATGTGAGCATGGAGATGTGTTGATGGCTGGGAGCCACAAGATGCATCACTCCGCCCGTCTCGCCCTCACTCGTGCTGAAGTTATCGTCATTATCCTGCTCCTCGGCGTGCTCATGGCCATGCTGGTGCCGGGGGTGGTGAAGGTGCGGGAAGCGGCCAGTTTTCAAATCTGTGGCAACCGATTGCGGGCCATCGCCTTGGCATCCCACAACTACCACAACGATTACAGTCGTCTGCCCTCGGGTTACTACAGTGCGGTGAAGGAGAATGGCAACAACACTCGCTATGCGGAGGAGCGTGGTCCGCATGTCGGGGTGCTGGTGATGTTGCTCCCGTATCTGGAGAACGACAATCTCTTCAAACAGCTAGGCAACACCGCAGCCACCTGGCCCAAGGCGAAACCCGAACTGGCAGGCACCTCGCCGCTCAAGATCGACATGAAGACCGAGTACGGCCCGTGGTGGAAGGAGCCCCGAAATCTGCTGGCCAACACCGGACAAATGCGGATTGCAGCGTTTCAATGCCCATCGGATAATCTGTACGACGACACTGCTACCATCGGCATCGTCAGTCTGCAGATCAGCAACGGAACATTTGCCTACGTTACGGTGCCCGGAGCAGAGAAGCTGGGACGCACGAACTACGTGGGCGTAGCAGGCACAGCTGGCGATGCCGATGCAGGCTATTTCGATGAAGTTAATCAGCGCATAGAGAAGAATACTGCCTTGGCTCATTATCGAAATCTCATTCCGGACTTTATCGGTTGTCTTTATAACCGCTCGACTCTTACTTTAGGGCAATTGACCGTTCAAGACGGTACGAGCAATACCGTCTTGTTTGGAGAGTCGCTGGGTGGCATGGGTATCGGTCCAAGAAGGACAGTATTTACCTGGTTTGGCACTGGATCATTAGGCACAGCATACGGGCTTGGCCCGAGCACTGAACCCGGCTTGGATACAATTTTGCCACCTGAAATTGGTGAGCTACCAACAGCAGGGACTGGCGGAGCTTGCTGGTTTCGTTTCAGCAGTCGGCATCGAGAAAGAGTCAACTTTGTCAATGCGGACGCCTCTCTTCGATCATTACGTTATGGAAGTACAAATGTCCCAGTATTACCGACTCGAAGGAGCACTGAACTATCTGATTGGGCTATATTACAGATACTGGCTGGACGGCGCGATAGAATCAACCTTGATCCAGTCTGGATTCCTGACTAATCCTCCGCAACCACTCCCGATGTCGTCCCGTCACGCCGAACTGTTCATACGCATAGCTCCCGCGCTGGGTGAACCAGTCGCGTAACATCTTCACCCCGCTGGGTTCCAGCGTGGCTGCACAGGCCATTGTCGTGCCTGTCACTGCTTCACGCAGGTGGCCTTCTTCCACCACCACCGCTCCGCCCTTGATCACCAGCCTCGGCGAGCGGAACATCGTCTCCTTGTTGTCGTGCGGTGAGTAGACCGTCACGTCTGCGTCTGCCCCAACTCCCAGGTGCCCCTTGTGATCTAGACCGAGGATGCGGGCCGGGGCGGCGCGGGTGATAATGGCGATTTCACTGAGCGTGTACTCACGCTGCAAATCCTTGAGCAGCGATTGCTCCCGTACTGCTTCGGGTATCTTCGCCAGTTGTTCCCGGCGATAGGCTGCATCCATCAGCAAGGCGATGATCTGCGGATATGCCAGGAACGAGGCGCCGTTGGGATGATCGGTCGAGAGCACCACCTGCCAGGGGTTCTTTGCCAGCAGAAACAGCTCCAGCCCGATGGCCCACTGCCAGGCATGCAGCGTCACCTTGTCCTTAAACTCGAAGGGCAACATGCCACAGCCGGATTCCTGCTCGATGTCGAGGTTCACCCAGCGTTTGCCCGTGAGTTGCCAGAGGAGATACTCGAGCGGCGAATCCTCGGTAAGGGTGACCGCGGAACCGAACATCACCTGGCCGATGTCGCAGGTCGATTCAGGATGCTGATTGAGGTAGTCCATCAGTCGGGCGGCAGCACTGGCGATCTGCCCATTCTTCTGGTCATAAGCATGGAACTGCACATGGGTCAGGTGATGCCTGCGGCCTTGCAGGGCCTGGAGCGTTTGCAGCGTGATATCGATATTCCCCGGCACCCCTAGCCGGTTGGCATGCACGTGCACCGGGTGAGGCAGCTTGAGTGCATCAGCGACGTCGGCCAGTTGTGTAAGGATGGCCCGTGGTGTGAGGGTGGTGCTGCCGAGCTTATCATCGATGGATTGCAACTCCAGCGGATTGCCTCCATGCCGCTGCCAGGCAGCAACAGCCCCGGGGTTGACGATCTTGATGCCAAAGGCCCCGGTACGTTCGAGCAGTGCAGCTACCAGTACACGCAGTGCCTCGGCATCAGACTTCACCATCGCCTCCAGCACCTGCTCGTGATTGGCGAGCAAAAGCAGGAAGCCGGTATCGAGGTTGGGCGTGGCTGCGAGTTCAAAGTGGGTCTGTCGCGCCCCCGTCGCCGCGATGGCTGCTTCAATGGCGGTGGTATAGCCCAACGCAGCATAACGCTGACCAGTTCGAATGGTGCTGGTGAGGGGCCCTTCGTTCAACTCCGGCAGCAACCGCCTGGCCCGATTGACTGCTGGCCCGGCTATGTGGCAATGAATATCGACTCCGCCTGGCATCACCACCATGCCGGTGACATCGATACGCTTCGGCGAGGCACCGGGCGGGAACGTGGCGACGATCTTGCCGTCATCGATACAGAGATCCCGCTGCTGACCATCGATCTGGTTGGCAGGGTCGTAGACGATGCCGCCGTGGAGCAGGAGTTGGCTCATCGCTTCGCCTCCCGTGCCCACGAATGGAGTATCTCGGCCAGTGGATCGGGGGTGCCCGGGCCATTACCAGCCAGTCGCAGCATCACACCATCGCCGCGCACGACATGGGCATCGAGTGTGGGACTAAGTCCTGAGGTGATGACAAACTCAGTGATGCCTTCGCGTTGCCAGTGGGGATGCTGCTGCCAGAGCGGTTCGGGGTCGAGGCCAACCCAGAGGATGGTATCCAAGGCACCCCGTTCAAGCAGTGCTTCGACTTCACCCACGTGGGGCAGGTACTGTGGCATGCCTTGTTGGAAGCGCAGGGGCCCCGGGTAACCGGTTCGCCAGGTGAGAGCTTCGGTGACGGTGCGAGCCTTGCCCGTGGCTCCGAGCAGGGTGAGGCCCATGCGGCGATGAGCACGCTGCTGGGCGGCCAGGTGTTGCCAGTGAGTGATGTACTCGGGAGCTTCGCTGGCCAATTGGGCGAGGACGTAGATCTGCACGCACTTGGCGGCGCGGATGGCTTGGGCGAGGTCAGTATCAGTGGTTCCCTTCAGCGCTCTCCGCAGCTCCATCACCTGTTGCAGCCTGGTTGCCTCGGGCCAGTTGATGTCGATCTGCCGTCGTCCTAGTCCCAAGCCCCGCTGTAAATGGCGTTCACGAAACCGGGGCTGCACGGCATCGACGCCTTGCGGAAAGCCAATAAACAGCACGAGATCAGCGGCCTGTTCCACCTCAGCCCGGCTCATGCCCAGGTCAGGTGCCTGGTGGCCCCAGAAGCGGATGGGATCCGCCGGCCACGGACTGAGCCAGGCATTGAGTGATTGTGCCAGCATCACAGCAGCTTCGACCGTTTCGACCGAAACGAGATGCAGGCCGAGGATGCCGGGGGCTTCCGCACGTTGAAGTTGGTTTAAAGGTGCAAGGCGTGACTTGTCATCACCCTTGGTGATTCGTTGCACCGTCCACTTGCCCTTGATCAGCGACTGGAGGTACTCCCTCCCCAGGGTACACGCTCGTGCGAAGCTCACTGGCTCGATATCATCACACAGGCAGCCACAGCCGGTGCAGACCACGTTGGACTTCGGTTTTGCAAGCTCCATCATGCAGCGATTGTATCGTGCTGCGTGCTTGCTACCATGTGAATTATGCAGCCAATATCCCGCCAGAATGTCACCCTGATCGGCATGCCCGGCTCCGGTAAAACCACCGTGGGCCAATACCTTGCTCAACACTGGTCCTGGACCTTCTTCGATACCGACCATTTCATCGAAGCTGGTGAAGGCAAACGGTTGGAAGAGATCATTGATGCTGTCGGCTTCGAGAAGTTCCTGCAAATCGAAGCAGGTTACGTACAGAAGGTGACAGGAACCCGGCAGATCATTTCGACAGGTGGAAGCGTCATCTATGTTGATGCCGCGATGCAATACCTGAGACAGATCAGTACCGTCGTCTACCTGGATGTACCATTGCCTGATCTCGAAGCCCGATTGGGTGACTTGAAAGCCCGCGGGGTTGTCATTGCTCCCGGCCGGACAGTTGCAGACCTCTGGCGGGAGAGACATCCACTCTATGTGAAATATGCCCACATCGTGGTGAACTGTGGTGGCGATGATCCTGCTCGCAGCGGGCGGGAGGTGGTACAGCGGGTGGAAACCCTGGGCGCTGTGCAGTCGCCAGAATAGAGGCGCATGCCATCGCTACAGGCAAGCCTCCGATGGTTCCGGCACCTGCGATTCCAGCATCTTCCTGTTCTGCTGTCGTCGGCAATGCCAGAGAGTGATGCCTCCCAGGGCAGCGATAGCTACGGTAGCGATGGTAGCTGGTTCGGGCACAGCCACGATGCCACCCATGCGAAAGCTGATGGCAAACGAGTTCCAGGTACCCGTGGTTGTAGCTGCGGTATCACGCACATTGAGTGACCAGGTTCCTACCGCTGATTCGCCCCAGAACGCATTGGTGGTAAAGTCCCAGACGATGTTGTCTCCGGTATCAGTGCCCGAATTGACAAACAGCCTGCTAGTGTAGGTTCCCGATGGATTCGTGAGATAGGCAGACAGGTTGCCCCGTGTTGTATGGCTGATATTGAGCGACACCACAATCTCTTCCAGAAGCCCGGGGGTTGTGTTGGTGAAAGTACGGGTCAGGCCTGTGGCATTGTTATCCGGGATGGCTGTTGCAACAGTTTGCGTACCAGAGTTGACTACCGTTTGTGGTGTCACGAAATACTGGCTGACCATGTTCACAAAGGCATCAGCATTGATCAGTCCAAAGCCGTAGTTCTGATTGAAGCGGAAGCCGGCAGCATTGGTCTTCCATCCACCGTCGCTCGTAGTGGTCACGTCGCCTGCGTCTACAACTGTGCTGGTACGAGCGAGAATGTGTCTTGCCAGGCGAACGTCCATGGCTGGGTTGGCCTGTTTGCCTAACGCCATCACGCCAGCTACTACTGGTGAGGCGGAAGAAGTTCCACCGAACGTATTGGTGTAATTCAGATCGGCATAGTTGTTGGTGCCATTGGAGTTATAGCCCAGGCTGCCGGTCCGGTCGGTGGTCGAGATACCTGTACCCGGAGCAGCAGAACCATCGGTACGATTCGATGGAGCTGTGACAAAAATGTTGGCACCGAAGTTACTGTAGTTGGAAAAGGTACCAGTATGATTCAGAGCTGCGACGGCAATCACTAGCGGATTGGCCTGTGCCATCTTCTTGTTGGCATCCTGCCCGGAGGAGCCACGATCATTGCCCGCAGCCATCACATGCACGGTGCCAGCGAGGGCGGAGGTGATCAGTCCCCCATTATGAATGGAGTCATCTTCGAATGGTGTGGGGATGCCATAGCTGTGGTTTTTGATCTTCACAGAAGTATCGCTGCCGCTGCTGTGATAGAGGACAGCATCACGGAAGCCGGCATCACTGGCAGTGACAGAGCCGAAGACTTTCATGGAAGCAACCTGGGCAAAGGGGGCAACGCCGGTGACACCGATGCTATTACCACCCCGGGCAGCAGCTACTCCCGCAACAGACATGCCGTGGGTATCCCCATTATTCATGGTCTGTGTTGCAGAATTGGTAACGAAGTCGAAAGTGTGGACAGAGTTGAAATTAGCAGCAATGTCCACATGGCCTGGCTCGATACCGGCATCCACGATGCCAATGATCACCCCGGCGCCGGGCGTATTGTTTTTCCAGCCACCGGCGGCTGAAATGTTGATATGCGGACGAGCACCAGTTGGATTGATATGCCACTGCGTGTATCCACCCGTGTTACCGAAGAGTGGATCGTTCGGCGTGAAGCTTTGCTGGACGTAGGCAGTCTGGTAGTTCTGCGAAAGGTAAGCGACTCGGCTATCCTGCATTAGACTGGATAGCCATGGTGTAACGGACGAACCGTCAACCGGACGCAAGACTGCTGTCTGGGTATCGCTTCGAAACTGATAACTGAGAGCCAGCCGATGATCCTGAGCAAAACTCTGCAGCGATTGTCCCGCCTGCAGTTGAACAATGATCTCGTTCAACGACGAGCGAGAAAATTCCGCAGGCGGACGCGTCTCTACAGTGTCATCCAAGGTTTGCCCAAATGCATATAGGGGGAAGAGAAGCAGGCTGAGCACCGTCACTGCGCGCATATGAAGATCCATCTGCTGTCGATCCAGGATGAAGCCACACTGTAACTTCGCCAGATGGTGATGCAAGCAGGAAATTCACTGCCTTGCCGAAGGTGCCAATCGCCCATTTACCGTGCCCTCTCGCTACGGTGTAGTTCCACTGCATAACTCAGGTTGACACAATTGGCGCTGTCGTTACAATCGCCGCCGGTGGTAAGGAAGGTAAAGCCAGCAGGTTGTGCAAATCTGCATTTATCGCACCTTACTGAGAGAGACTACACGCCACGACACCGACCACTCGGGTCAGGCAGCAATGCTGCCGGCGGGCATCATGGGTGGTGCCCGTGCAACAACCTCGGTTACCGCAGATCAGGTAACCGCGTTCACGGACGAGGCTGACTCTAACACTTTACCAGTGGCAGGGTCAGGTGTTGGAGCGAGTCGTCAGACTCACGTTTGGACAAAGGTGGTGTGCCATGAAGACGGTGTTCACGACAGGTGAAGCTGCGAAGATCTGCAAAGTCAGTCAGCAGACCATCATTCGCTGCTTCGATAACGGCCAACTCAAGGGATTCCGGGTACCCGGCTCCCGCTTCCGCCGCATTCCCCGTGATGCGCTCTATCGCTTCATGCGCGATAATGGCATTCCGACCGATGCCCTGGAATCCGGCAAGCGCAAGGTCCTGCTTGTGGACGACGATCCCGATCTGGTCGAGATGATCCAGAAGGTGCTCGAAGAGGATGGCCGCTTCGAAGTGCGCACCGCCAACAACGGCTTTGATGCCGGCATGATGGTCAAGGAATACCGTCCTGACCTGATCATTCTCGATGTCATGCTGCCTGATATCAACGGCAAGGAAGTGTGCCAGCGCGTACGCTCCGATGAGTCGCTTGATGATGTCCGCATCATCTGCATCAGTGGCATGATCGAGGAAGACAAGATTGCCGACCTCAAGGCCAACGGTGCGAACGATTTCCTCCACAAGCCATTCGAAGTGGAAGAACTTATCGACCGCATGTGCATGCAGCTTGAGATCGAAGCGCTTTCGGCCTCGGCATAGTTCATGCCCTGCGAGCTAGGTGCTGAGTCCCGAGAGATCTGGGAACTCAGCCTTAGTTCAGTATTCATGGTCAAGACAGGTTAACGATGTAATGTTAGCCTGTCTTCCTTCTTGCTACTGGCACCTTAGGCAACGCATGGATGCGGCCTCCCCCCAGCGATGGATTCCGCCAATGGCGGAAACGGTGGTCGCCCTGGCGGAAAGTCAGGGGCGCGGGGAAACCGTTGCCTGGCAGGAACTTCTCAGGCGAGATCCCAGCCTCGGCTGGCACTTCTTCACCCATCACCATGATCTGTCACTGGATCGCTCCCTGTATCATCTGAAACAAGGCATCGATACCGCAGCCTTCCTTGAGGCCCTTCTCGAACCGGGGCAAACTCAACTGGCTGACTGGTCCCGTCACCATGCTCTCAAAGCCTATCGCCACAGCCAGTATGTTGCTGCGATTGCTGAGCGTCTGGCGGAACAACTCCGGCTGGATCCCCTCCTGGCCCACTGCCTGGGACAACTCACACAATTGGGCCCGCTTGTCGAAAGTATGGCTCAGAAGCCAGTTGCCAGTTCCAAACATCACGATGCCAGCATTTACACCCGACAGCTGATCCGCCGAGCGCATTGTGCTCCCTGGCTGCGCGATCTGATTCTAAGTCTCGATCTGCCCAGCGAAGCAGACGCTTCACGCTGGTCGCTCCTGCTGCAATTCGCTCTTGGCCTGGTGAGCAAATCCTCTACGACACAATCACTCGGGCAACTGGCGGCCCAGCGACTCAATCTGTCCTGGGAAGCAGAACAGGAATTTGCCACGCAACTGGGCCAGCATCTCCCGATGCCGACTCCAGGACACACCGCCGAAGCCACACAACTCCTGCTTCGCAGCTGGCGTCTGGTTCAGCATCAGCCCGCGACGACGCTGTCGTTTACCATTAAACAGCTTGAGAATGAAGTGGAAGACCTGCGAAGCCGACTGGCTCGCAGACAGCAGGCAGATTCACGAAGACTTCAGGAGCAGAAGCTCACCGCGGTGGCTGAGCTTGCTGCGGGGGCGGGGCATGAGATCAATAATCCCCTGGCGGTGATCAGCGGCCAGGCACAGTATCTGCTGAAGGGTGAGGAAGATCTCAACCGGGCCAAGGCACTGGAACGGATCATCGGCCAGACGACTCGTATCCATGTATTACTTCGCGACCTGATGCTCTTCGCCAGGCCGCCGGAACCGGTAGCCAAATCTATTGCCATCAGCAAGCTGGTGAAGACAGCTATTCATAGTGTGAACGACCTGGCACTCAGCCGCGGTATCCGACTGGAAACGGGCAACATTACATCGAAGAGTAACATCTCCTGCGATGTTCAACTGCTGGGGGTAGCACTCAAATCGCTGTTAACCAATGCTATCGAAGCTGCACCGGCAGGAGGCTGGGTACGCATTGATTCGCAGGTCCAGCAGCAACGCCTGATACTGCAGGTACAGGACAGCGGCCCCGGCGTGCCAGCTCATCTTCTGGAAAATATCTTCGATCCCTTCTTCTCTGGACGCAACGCGGGTCGCGGCGTGGGACTGGGGCTGTCCAAAGTCTGGCGAATTGCCCAGGTACACGGTGGCGACGTGCGTGTTGAACAGAAACCCGGCCAGCCAACCAGTTTTGTGCTCGAAGTGCCTCTCCGACTGGCCCGCACCACGGGACAACGTCAGCTTAAACGGCCTGCCTGAATGACAAGACAATGAATTTCAACAAATTCTGCTTGCACAACGACACTTTTTCGGGCTAAGTGGAGTTAGGTGAGTACACACTGCCTGACCAGGGTCTCTTCGTTTCTCCCTCTGGTGCTGCCATGAAGATTGATAAGCCGACCAAACGCATGACCTTACGAGAACATCTGACGCACACGGAGAAGTGCGCCCGAGACCTGGCGGAGCACTTCAAGGAAGCCCTGGTGCCCACCACCGCCGAGTTCCGCGACTTGAGTCGACCGGTACGCAAACGCAGCGCGTTCCCCTCACGTACTGCCATTGCCAACATGCTCGCCAAGCTCGAGCAGTCAGGCACCGAAGCCATGATGCTGACGGGGTACGTTCTGGAAGAGTTGAAGACGATTGCAGAGACGACCAAACGCGAGATTCAGAGCCGGTAGAGTCTTCAAAGAGCGCGATACTCTCCTCGCACGAATTCGACGCTGTGGTACCCTATAATAACAGTTGCAAACTCAATTGAGCCAGTAAAAAACCTCAGCGATTCGCATCGCTGAGGTCATTCTTTTTATTCCGTACCAGCCATTACGCCAGAAGTGGCTTGATGAGACCAAAGCCTACCGAGAACAAATCGTCGGTTGCAGCCTGATCTTTTGAAGCACTCAGACTGCTGTTCTTCTCCACCAGAGCGCCATACGTCTCGTTGTTGGCAGTTACACGACTCGGCGATGAGGCACTCATACCCGACGCAGGAGTAATCGCGCTCGTGGTGTTGAGTGATGGAGTCACCAGCTCACGAGTAGTCGGCAGCAGGAGTGGCGCCAGGGTAGCGCCTTCGAGTCGAGTCGTGATCATTGGTCCTGTGAGCGACGGTGGATTCACCAGTGTCACGCCCAGGAAGTAATCGCCGAAGGTGCCATTCTGGCCCACCACGCGGATACGGTAGTCGCCGATAAGGGTTTGCCGGCGGAGTTTGATTGTCTCGTTGCGTCCGTCAGGACGGGTGACACCGGTGCGGACAAGAACACCATTCGGATCGTAGAGTTCAATCTGCGGATCCAGCGTGTTGCCAGGCTCGCCCACGCCATCGCCGGGGGTCAGGGTGTCAATGATCAGCTGCTGTGCAAGCGAACTGACATTGACGGTGTACCAGTCACCGGGAGGTGGAGCCTGGATCAGGGTGGAGAACCCTGTGTTCACAAAGGCGTTGGGACCATTGTTGAACGCCAGCAGGAGACGATTCAGTCCCTGTGTGCCTGCATCCTTGATACCTACCGTAGCGCTGGCACCATTATTTCCAGCGGCGGTACCCGAAACCAGATCCTGGTAATTCAACTGAATGCGACCGTCGGCATAAAGCTGAACCTGGTAAGTGATGGTGTCGCCAGTGGTGCCACCGGAGAAGTAACGCACCTGGTTCCACTGGATAGTCAGGTGCTGGTTATTACCAGTCCCGGTCACTTGGGTAAAGACATTGGAACCAGCCAGTCCACCACCGGTGTGCTGATCATCCCAGAAGACAGCAATCGCTGCCTGTGTGGGAGAAAGGGTAAGATTATCATTGGTGAAGGCGGTATTGGCCGAGCCAAAGGTAATCAGTCCGTTCGAACTGGCAAACAGGCTGGTGTAGGTAGTGCCGTACATCTTGAAGTTGAAGCCAATCGGAATCGAAACCGAAGCGTCATCCTGATTGGTCAGACCAGCGACAATCGTGCCTGTGCTGCTGATATCTTCGAAGGCAAACGGGATAGCAGTGCCTGAGTAGACGCTATCCGCCGTTATCGCACCCAGCACCCCCTGAGAGCTACCCAGGTTTTGTGCGGTAGCGAACGAGTTGTTCGATTCAGAATCGAAGTCTGCATTCCGGTTCGTTACCAGCGTATAGGGTACTGAACTGGTCGGAGCAGAGACGGAGAGGTAATAGGTCCCTGTGGTGGGAATTACGAAGTTATTCAGAATCCGGGTTACATTGTTCGGGCCTGAAGCACCACTTGCAATGACGGCATTCGTGCTGTCTCGCAGGTCGAAGTTGACTGCGAGCGAGTTCATCGAAGTCAATGCTGCAGTGAAGGTTTGCCCAGCCTGCATGTTGAAGCTGTAGTAATCGGGAAGCGGTGTCGGAGGAGTGATCAACGTGCTGAGACCGGTACCCAAAAAGGCGTTGGGACCATTGTTGAACGCCAGCAACAAGCGGTCAGGACCTTGAGTACCAAGATTCTTGGCACCTGAAGTGGCACTCGCGCCATTATTCCCGGGAGCTGTACCCGAAGTCAGATCCAGGTAATTCATCTGAATCCGGCCATCTGCATAGAGCTGCGCCTGGAAGGTGATGGTGTCGCCAGCCGTGCCACCGCTGAAGAACCGGACCTGGTTCCACTGAATGACATAGCGCTGGTTCGGACCTGCCCCTAGTACCTGGGTGAAGACATTCGACCCAAGTTGGCCACCATTGGTATGCAGGTCATCCCAGAACACAGCGAAGGAGGCCTGCGTTGGGGATGTTGTCAGGTCGGTATTCGTAAATGCAGTATTGGCAGATACGAAGCTCAACAGACCGTTGGCCCCAACGAAAACAGTCGTGTAATTGGTGCCATATAACGGGAACGAAAAACCAATGTTAGTCGAGACAGACGCATCGTCCTGATTCGTCAGTCCTGCCACAATGGTGCCTGTGGAACTGATATCTTCGAAAGCAAAAGGCACCGCTGCAACCGAGTAACCCAGAACATCGGTCGTACCACGAATGGCACCACGTTGTGCAGTGGCCAGGGCTGTCTGCAGAGTGATGAAGGATGAGTTCACGGACTGAGCGTTTGCCAGGGAGTCATTGCCGGAGCCTGGTAGATTCGACTCGTTTTCGAGAGCAGCATTCAGCGTGACCTCGAAAGTATAGTTACCGATGCTTCCGCCCGCGCCACTCAGGCGAATCGTATAGACTCCGCCAGATGTCGCGGCGACTGTCTGCAGCAGCGCGTTTTGATTGGCTGCTCCTGCACTTGCTGAACCAATAACCGAGTTAGAAGGGTCACGCAGTTCGATCGTGGGCTGCAGCGTGGCCTGAGTCGGAGTCATCAGAATGGTGATGGTCTGTCCCGGATCAACGTTCACGGTGAATGAATCGACGTCACTGGCGAAATTCACTCGTCCAGACACGACTGGATCATAGATCAAGGAACCAGCAGGGTTCAGGGAAGTCAGCGGTGTGGGCAAGGGGACAATGCCGAAATCCACTTCATAATTGGCAGTGAAGGAGAGTCCAGGATTACTGAACACATCAGTGACACTGCCTGCATTAATCGTGGCCGTCAGCACGCCTTCTGTCGCAGCACCGTTGATGGTAAAGCGGATCGTGGTATCGCCGGGCAGCAGTGTAAAGCCACTGACAAATGCGCCGGGGATGCCACTCAGCACCAGATCGGTTGTCTGGATCGAGGCTGGATCCAGTGCTTCGTTAAATGTGACATCGTACGTCAGTGGTCCAGGCAGCGTAAAGAGACCATTGGGGAAGCCCGGGGAAGTTGCAGTCACCTGCAGAGTGGTGATGTCGTAGCGGAATGTACCATCGAATGCGATGCTGGGATCATTGTCCGGTGCACGGAGGAATGCACCAGCATCAATGTGCATCGTCTGCAAACCTTGCGCGGTGACCGGGCTTGTATTAAACGTAAAAAATGCCTGTGTGGAACCATCGAGGTAGCTCACAGAATCAGCAGGGATACCGTTGACAACGAAATCCGATGCCTGGACGGACGAACTCTGCATCGGGTCCGTGACATTCACCGTAAAGACAGTGGGCTGAGTACTGAGTGTACTTCCCACAGCGGGTACCGTACTGGCGACAGCCAGCCCGAGCGGAATCTTGCGGTAATAAATGTTGGGATCCTTGCGTGGTGCACCCCCTGCCAAATCATCGCGATTATCAGACCAGATGGTATGGAAGTACCCTGGTGTCGCAACTGCTTGATCATAGTCACCCATGTATACCGAATTAACAACGCTGTCGCGACCAAACTCCGGGAGGGATGCGACATCGCTGACTGCAAAGCTAGGCAGGAAGTTCACCGTGGGTCCTGAAACGGTTGCCAGGCGACCATAAAACTTGAACAGATTATTGCCAACTGGGTCTTCCTGCCGGCTGTAATAGAAGAAGCCTAGTCGAGCACCATCAGTGGAAACAGTAAGTGTAGGTTGCCATTGATCCGTCGTAGTACCATCATCATTGACAGTAACTGGGCTGCTCCACGTAGTGCCGCCATTTGTTGACTGCACGAACTGGATATCGGCTTTGTCTGCGCCGGGGCCGTCATTGGCATAGACAGCGTAGAGGTTACCATTCACCGGGTTAATCGCGACGTGTGGGAAGGCATTGCTCCGGAAACCGGAAGCAGTAGCTGTTCCCTGGCGAATGCCCGTCAGGCTATGATCACCGTTGGTACCACCAACGATGCCTGATGCGACGGTGACTGCCGGGCCGAAGGTCGCACCGAAGTCTGTAGACTTGCGCATCTGGATCGTGGTGCCTGCATACCAGAAGGCATAGACGGAGTGATCGGGACCAACGGTAACATAAGCACCCTGGTTGCCGCTGGTGATCAGCGTGCCGCCAGTCGGGCCAAAGGTTGCACCGTTATCCGTGGAACGGTACACATAGATACCATTACCAGCACCAAAGTTGCGCGAGATCAGGTAGACATTGCCGTTACCCGCTCCTGCAAAGTTATCCACCGCTAGCCATTGCTTATCTTCACTGGCGCCGCCAGGAGTACCCACGACAGGAGCTGACCAGGTGAGCCCGTTATCATCAGAGCGGAATACCTGAATGGTACCCACGTTGAAACCGAGCGTGGAGAAATAGATCCGGCCGCTGGCTTCGTGACGCGCCAGCACGGGATCACCTGCATCTCCACCTGCGTTATTGGGTAATGTGCCGCCATCAACGAAAGTGGTTCCGCCATCCGTGGAGCGTGAGAACCCGGTGAACTTGTTAGTGCCGCCAGCGTTCGAGCCGGAGTCGTTAAATCCGATGACAACCGTGTTGCCAAAAGCTACCAGACTGGATTCGCTCTGGGTAAAGGAACTGGTACTGGCACCGCCATTGTTATTCACCAGCGAATCGAGTCGACCTGGTGGATTGACAACCGGGCCGCTTTGATCGGGAAACTCACCATTCTTGTAGCGTGTCAAGTAAGTGTCGTAATCAAACTGACCATAGAGCGCTTCTGATCGCCCCTTGGCAGGAGCGAATTTGCGCTGCAGCAATGGATCCAGTTCCGTGTAGTCCTCGACTTGAACAAAACCGGGCACACCTTGCAGGGTGTTAACAACGTCCTGCTTGGTAAACGAAAGTGGGGCCTGAATTTGAAAAGCCCCGCTGAGATCAGACGCACGCACAATATTGATGGTACTCGTAGGCACACCGGCAAACTGTAGCAACCGACGGCCTGATTCTGCCTGGGTCATGAACTCAGTAGCACTGCTCAACCCCTGAAACCAGGCTGTCCACATGCCGTTGTCCAGAAGGTTGCGATCCTCCAGACACTCCAGAAAGAGCCGTAAACTGGGGCGATTGGGAAACTTATTCGTTTTGCGAAGTTGCTGCCGTTGCATGGTCTACTCCAGATCGAGGTGTGAACTTCAAGGCCGGAGTGTAAGGCTGTAACTTCTGCAATGCAAAATAAAATTAAGAATAATTCACTCTTTTTCTCAGAATATTGTTGCAACACCTAATGGGTCGCGACTACCATCTTCATCTACCCACTGGTCCTACACCGATTGATGGAGAGTACGAATGAAACGATTGTTGACCCTTGCTGCACTTTTTCTCTCCACCACGCTTTCACTCGCGCAAACGTTTACTGGTGGAAGCATCACCATTGTGGATAATGCACCAGCCAATCCCTATCCCGCAGTGATTAATGTCGCAGGTATCACTGAAACTGTTACCCAGGTGACTGTCACAATCACTGGCCTCACCCACAGTTTTACTGATGACATTGGAGCGGTGCTGGTTGGCCCACTCGGCCAGACAGTGTTGCTGTTTGATGGCCCCGGCGATGGTGGTGTTACCAATCTCACCTGGACTTTTACGGACAGTGCATCAGGTGCATTGCCTAATGGTGGCACTCTTGTCAGTGGCAACTTCCAGCCTGGACAGGATGAATATGGTGATACATTTGATTCGCCGGCTCCCGTAGGCCCCTTCGGCAACAGTCTAAGTGTCTACAACGGCATCAATCCCAATGGCAACTGGCAACTGTTCGTTCAAGACTTTGCACCAGTCGATAGCGGCACCATTCAGGAGTGGAGCCTGACCTTCTCTGTAGCAGCTGTGCCAGAACCAAGCACGATCATTCTTGGAACCGGACTGGCACTTGCCGGCGTCTACACCTATCGCCGTTACAAATATCGCAATTCACCCGATATCCTGCTCACCCGTCGTTTCCTTCGAACTGCCAAGTAAGCTTGAATGGTACCGATCGATAGAGAAGCTCCGGCTAACCAGCCGGAGCTTTTTTTTGAGATCTATTTCCACTTCGGTGACTTGTCAGCAGTTTCCCTGAGTGCCGCGTGCAGCCTGGAGATCTCCAGCTTCAAAGTCGCTACCACATCGGCCAGAGGTACCAGCGTGAACTCCTTACCGGCCTTGCGGTGCTTGAGTTCCACTCCCCCCTTCTCCAGTGACTTGTCCGAGATGGTAATACGCAGCGGTATACCTCGCAGATCAGCATCGGTAAACTTCACCCCCGCAGCGGCATCGCGATCATCGAACAGCACGTCGATGCCAACTTTCTGTAGTTCCTGGTAGAGAGCTTCCGCCTGCTGTCTGGTTTCTTCCTTCTTGGCCAGCATCACCATGTTGACTTCAAACGGTGCCACGCTGATGGGAAGTGCCAGGCCATATTGGTCACGGTGTTCTTCCGCGACGCAAGCCAGGAGACGACCAACACCAATGCCGTAGCTGCCCATGACCACAGGTTGCAGCTTGCCGGCTTCGTCGGCAAAGTTGCAGTTGAGCGGCACACTGTAGCGCACGCCAAGCTGAAAGATGTTACCAACCTCCACGCCACGTACCAGTTTCAGGGGTTTGCCACTCTCTACGCTGATATAGCCATCCTGGGCCAGGGCAATGGAACCGATGACATCGGGGGTGAAGTCGCGGCCCACGTTGACGTTCTTGTAGTGGTAGCCTGCTTCGTTTGCTCCGCTCACAAGGTTGGTGCTCTTTTCCAGCAGATCATCCATGACTACGACAGCCTTGCCCTTGGCAATACCAATGGGCGAAGCGTAGCCCGGCACCATGCCGACGGCCTGAATTTCTTCGGGATGAGCGGGACGGGTGCTGAGCGCTTTCGCCTTGTTGGTCACCTGGGTCTGGTTCACATCCATGTCGCCCCGCACTGCAGCAGCGACCAGTTTCTCGACCTTGCTTTCCCCTTCCTGGAAGGTGCCCATGAAGAAGACCATCTTCATTGTCTGCTTTGCATCGACTTTCAGAAACTTCGCGAGGTCTTCAATCGTGGGGCAGTTGGGAGTATGCACCTTTTCCAACGCTGCCGGTGCACCGCCATCAAAGGGCGTTTTGACAAACTGGGCCACTTCCTGGTTGGCGGCGTAGCCTGCTTCGTCGATGACCAGCGTGTCCTCGCCGATGGGGGTGACATACATGAACTCATGGGCAACCTTGCCACCCATCATACCGGTATCGGAACCTACTGCGATGACAGGCAATCCACACCGGGCATACATCCGGAAGTAGGCGTGATAGTGTTCTGCGTACTGTTTCTTGAGCCCCACTTCGTCTTTATCGAGCGAGTAGGAGTCCTTCATGGTGAACTCGCGGACGCGGATGAGGCCACCGCGGGGCCGGGCTTCATCCCGGAACTTGGTCTGAATCTGGTAGATGAGGATGGGCAATTGCCGCCACGACTTCACTTCGCTGGCGGTGAGCACGCCGACGATTTCCTCGTGGGTCATTCCCAGGACCATGTCTCGGTCCTTCCGGTCTTTGAAGCGGGCGAGCGATTCGTCAATCACCTGCCAGCGGCCCGTCTGCTGCCAAGGTTCCGCAGGGTGCACCACAGGCATGGTCACTTCCTGCCCGCCGATGGCATTCATTTCTTCCCGCAGCACCTGCTCGATCTTCTTCATGGAGCGGTGGGCGAGAGGCAGGTAGGAAAAGATGCCCGCCGCCAACTGCCTGACATACCCCGCCCGCAGGAGCAGCTGATGGCTGACGACATCGACATCGGCAGGGGCTTCGCGGAGGGTTTCACCGAAGAGATGACTGACACGCATGGGCTAAGTCCTTTGTAGGGCACGCTGGGCGTGCCTCCCCGCTGTGAGATACCGTTGCAATCTCGGATGCGCTGGGAACACTTCCAGTGATGAACATCTCATGCAACACCTGCAATGGGAAGATCATCGTTGATAGGTATGCTCAGCGTACCCTACTTCTTAGATAGCGCAGAGCGTAGGGCAAGCGAAGTGGTTTGGCTTGGCTCTGGGAATCGAGTACACTGCGTTGCAGAAATACTATTGGAGTGATCATGAAGCTCCGCCGTTTCGCAGGCTGGCTGCTCGCGATTACAGTGAGCATACTCACGGGCTGGATCGTGCAATGCGCGAGTGAACCGCAACCGCTCTGGGCCATCCCGCCAAGCGATCCGGTGGTGTTCACACACTATCAGGCGAGTACACAGCGATTGGTGGGGATGCGGAGTGTCAACAATAGCTGCCAGCATCTTGCCGTTGTTGATGCGATCACAGGCAAGGAGTTGGCACAGTGTGAAGCACCCTACACGGCTTCTGTGAATCATTCGGGCCAGGCGATTGATTTGAATGCCCGGCTCGTGGGTGAATCGGTGTATCGATTTATGGAAGTGAAAGATGGCAAGGGCGAACGGACGCTGGAACTGCGACGCTGGCGGTATGGAATCAGCACCCAAGAGGAAGTGGTGAGTCGCTGGGCAAATCCCGATGTGCTGCCGGCGCTCTCCGCCTTGCCCATCAGCAGTTTTGACGTTAGCTGGTCGTCTCGTCATCCCGGACTGGTCATCGTCAATCGCTGGCTTCCCACAGCCCCTCTCCTGCTGGGGCTGAGCAATGCCTTGCAGCCCAATGTCACCGGGCAACTTATGTCACACTGGCAATTCTGGGAAGCCATCCGATGGATCAGCGAAGTCTGGGTCTGGCAGGACGAAACTCAGGGTATGCGGAAGGTCAACAAATATGTCACTTCGAAGTATGACAAATCGCCACCTTATCACCTGCACCAGTTCTGGTCGGCAGATGGCATGCACTATGGACGAACCGCCTTCATGAACGGCGATGCTCCAGCAATGCACCGTGTGAACGCTTTAACAGGTGAAAGCAGAACCTACTCCCCCTTCCCGGAATACAACCGTATGTACGATCTGGCGGACGCCGGAAGGTTGCTCATGCTGCCACGCCACGGCGTAAACATCACCATGGAGAAAGGTCAGAAGATCAGTCAACTCATGGCTTTTCCTGACAAGCGATTCAAGGAGACCTGGTCACTGGATCAGTGGCGGCCGCTGGTAGAAGCAGAGACGCTGCAGCCAGTCTCGTGGCCTCAGGAGTTGAACGAGTCTATCGTTGGGACTGATCGCCTTCTGGCTGATCCGCTCGATCCAGCCCGCTATCTCTACTTCAGCAGTGTCTGGGATCAATCGCCGTACTACTCCAATCCCAACGGTCATGTTGTAGCGCACGTAGTGCTGCTTCGCAATGTAGCCGGCAAGCTGATGTTGGAGAACCGATGCGAAATCAAAACTATACCCAACTGCAATCGTGCCTTGCTGTGTGGACAACTCTTCGTGGAAGGTAGCCAGATGCACGATTGGCATCCTATGTTGGCCAAAATCATCGGTACCATCCCCTGGGTATCTTCCAGATTCAGCGAATGGCTCAAGGTGAATGCCCGCTTCGTGACTATCATCGAACCGGCGACCGGGAAGATGTTGTGGAAACGGCTGGAACGCAGCGTGGACGATTTCGTTCCGCTTCCAGGAGCTGACAGGGTACTCTTTCGCCAGAACATCAATGGTATGCAGTCAGGCTACGAATGCTGGGCCCTCCCGATTGCAATCCCCAGTGCTTGGCGGGGTTGGGGAGTGGGGTTTCTCATCATTATCGCTTACTCCCTCGTCCAGCGATTCCGCCGAAAACGATCAAATTCGGCTAAATCCCTTGCTCCGACATCAGAATGATACTATAGTGATATCACTCTGATAACAGGAGCTTCTCCATGAACGACCGTCAACTGCGACTTTCCACTGGTTGGACAGCTTTGTTGGTTCTGGCCTTCGGGCTGGGCCTCATCGGTATGCTCATCGCAATCGGTGTCGTATCCGTCTTGCCCGCGATGTTGTGGGTCATCATCCCATTGAGTGCCATCTGGTTCATCTGCCTATTCGGCTTCATCGTGGTGAACCCCAATGAAGCCTGTGTCGTGCAGCTCTTCGGCAACTACCTCGGCACCATCAATGAAGTCGGCTTCTACTATGGCAATCCGTTCTACTCGCGCACCAAGGTCAGCCTCCGCATTCGAACGTTCGAAACAGGTGTGCAGGAAAAGGAAGAGGTCAAGGATGCTACCGGCAAGGTATTGCAACAGGCAACTCAGTCCCGCCGCCCTCTCAAAGTAAATGACAAAGATGGCACGCCCATTGAAATTGCCGCCGTGGTGGTCTGGAAGGTAGTCGATGCAGCTCAGGCTGTCTTTCAGGTGGACGACTACGAAAGCTATGTGCACACCCAGGCTGATGCCGCGCTCCGCAACCTCGCCAGCCACTATCGCTACGATGCCCCCGAAGAAGATGAATCATCGCTGCGAGGACACATCGAGCAGGTAGCTGAAAAACTCAAGCAGGAACTGCATCAGCGCATGTATCAGGCTGGCGTAGCTATCCAGGATGCCCGCATCAGCTACCTGGCTTATGCTCCTGAAATCGCTGCCGCCATGCTCCAGCGCCAGCAGGCTTCTGCGACCATCGCAGCACGCAAGCTGATCGTCGATGCAGCCGTCAGTATGGTGGAACATGCACTGGATGAACTTAATAAGCGTAAGGTGGTCGATCTCGATGACGAACGTCGGGCAGCCATGGTGAGCAACCTGCTGGTAGTCCTGTGTGGCCACCACAATGCTCAACCGGTGGTGAATACTGGAACGCTGTATTCCTGATTGGAGTGTGACGCCAGGAGTAAGTAGCTAGTAGCACAGGATGGAAATGTGATGGCACGCAAGTCGTTCTTACTGCGGATGGATCCCGGATTGCTCGCTGCATTACAGCAGTGGGCTGCGGACGACTTGCGTAGCTTGAATGGGCAGATCGAATACCTGCTCAAGCAAGCGGTGTTGAAGCGTGGGATGAAAGTACCAGAGGATCAGTCCACTGTGGCAGGAGAGAAGGATCAGACTGATTCAGCTTCCAACTAACACGAACGTCATGGCCCCACGGCCCGGCGCTGCAGTCCCTCTTTTCGTCGAACATCCAGTACTTGACCAGGTGGCGCGTCGAGGTTGCCATACCTCTCGAAGTAAAGTCGCAGGCTGGAAAGCTTCTCCTCGGCCATGGGTTCTTCCAGGCTACTCCCATGCAGTGTCTGCCAGATGATAGAGGTGCCTGCCTGGGTTTTCAGGTGGAGTTCCACGAGATCGAGCGGCTTGTTCCGCACGAGGTGAAGGCTGACAATCTTCCAGGCAGACAGCTCGTTCTGCAGTTGTGATGCAAGTTGCCCGGCCTGTGGCAGCCATTGCATGGCGTCGTTGGTGCGATCCTCCCAGCCGACGAGTGGAATCAACTGTTGAACAGCCAGCTTCGGAAAGGGCGTGAAGAGTTTGCCATAGCGATCGACCAGTTGTATCTGGCCCGACCTCTCCAGCCGGGCTACAGGTGTGCGAAATGTCAGATCTAACTGCAATGTCCCCTGCCCCGTAATGGCAACGCGGCTTACCGATTCCACCCATTCATGTCTGATGGCTGCCTGCCGCAGACGGTCCAGAAAACCTGGCTCTGCAACCGGAAGTGTGTCGCCGAAGGCTCCAATCGCTTTGACTTCACGCAGGAACTCCTCCCTCGACATGGGAGGCGTAGATGTGAGCTGAACCTGGTCCCAACGAAACGACTGCAGTGCGACTCTATCATTCAGCAACAGTACGACGAGCAATAGCACGGGGATCAGCACGCAAGCCAGATAGGCCAGCCGCTTGCCCCACTCGGCGGGGGTACTTTCTGGAGGTGGAGTGACAAGCCGAGCCATCCATGATCCCTGCTGCTGCCGTTAGGAAAATCGCCTACCACACAACCAGGCTGGGCTGCAATACCTCGCCCATCCGTTCTTCCACCTGGGTCTGGACCTTCTCCATCAATTCCAGCACATCGTTCGTCCGTGCCTTGTCGGTGACCACGACATAATTGGCATCACGCTCACAGAGAGATGCATGGCCTACTTTGTTCAGCTGCGCGCTGGCTTTGACGATCAGCTGGTTCGCTGTACCGCCCGGTGGATCACGAAACAGCTTGGCAGTGTGATGCTGCGAAAGGGGCTGGT
Organism: Gemmatales bacterium; assembly: GCA_046350055.1. Classification (GTDB taxonomy): domain Bacteria; phylum Planctomycetota; class Planctomycetia; order Gemmatales; family HRBIN36; genus JAEUIE01. The sequence continues at coordinate 5,722,890 of JAXMBC010000001.1, forward strand.
GGATACGGGCATGAATCCAGTTCTTCCGCAGGCGTTTGACCATGGCTTCCGGTTGATCCGGTTGCAAAATGAACTCCGCCCCCAGAATGATGGCTCCATCCGGCGTGGAGAGGAGTTGATCAATGGGAACATCATCGCGGCCATGCCAGGCCACCTTGCCGCTTGCGTCGAGCAGTTCAACCCGACTGACGAACTGGCTGAGCGGCCCGGTCTTGACCTTTAAATCATTCTTGAGCGCGCCACCCACAGTCCCGGGCACGCTGACAAGGCTTTCCAACCCACCGAGCCCATGCCGGGCAGCAGTGGAGAGCAACTGACTCAGCGTCGCACCGGTGCGTGCTTCAATCTTGTTGTCCTTGACAGTAATGGCCTGAAAGGCTGGGGTAGCAAAATGGATCACGATGCCATCAAAGCCCGTGTCCTTGACCAGGATATTGCTGCCACTGCCAAGAAAGCGAACGTCAACCTTGCTCTTGCTGGCCGCTTGGAGCACGCCAATCAGTGTGGCTACATCCGCCGGCCGAACCAGCGCTGCCGCTGTTCCCCCAATGCCCAGAGACGTCAATGGGCTTAGGGGTGCCTTCTTTACTACACAATTCGACCAGTTATCCAGAAACGCCAGTGAAGGCATGATTCATCCTGCCTGTATGTTACTCCATCAGCCTACGGTGCGCGGAAAGCAGAAGCAAGTCAGGAGCCATGGCAACCTGATCAGGCGAGAAAGGCTTTGACTGCTTCCACCATGGCAGGCTTGCCTACCTGATTCTTTCCGAAGCCTGGCGAAGCTCCCGCAGCTATAGCTTCCTGCTGATATTCAGGGTAATTACTCAAGAGCACCATGGGAGTTGCGACTTGATGCTCTTTCAGCCTCTTGATCAAGGCGATACCCGAGTCCTGGTTGATATCGAACACGCGGTTCACGACGATCAAATCGTATTTATGTTGCTTGACAAGTTGTTCTGCCTCAGCAGCAGTGTCCACGCCTTGCACGTCGACCGAAAAATGCTGCTGAAGTGCACTTTGTAATGTTCCGAAGTCATACGCGCAATTGCCTACGCTGAGAACCTTTTTGGCCATGAGGCTTGATCTCCGTGACTGGGATGTTACCGGCCGTGGGCCAGGTCGCGCATCATATGAGCTACCGCCATGGCAGTAGGAGGGCGCTGGGTCGGCTCTTTTGCCAGCAACTGGCCCAGCAGTATTGCCACCTCACTCGGCGCACTGGGAATAAAGTCAAGAATATCAGGTACTGGTGCGTGTCGATGATGCTTGATCTTCTGTGAAACTGTCATGCCTTTTTCAAAACTGAAAGGTGGCTTGCCTGTCAGTGCGTAAAAGAATGTGCAGCCCAGGGCATAGAGATCCGATGCAGGAACTGGCAAACGATCCGGATAGGTCTGCTCCGGTGCCATGTACGACAGGGTGCCTGCAATATTACCTTTGCCACTGAGGCTGGCACGCTCCGGCGGACGTGCCAGGTCAATCGCCAGTCCGAAGTCGAGAATCTTGCAGCGCGTCCCGTGGCTGAGTTTCCTTACTTCACGTGGCATGATCATGACATTGGCTGGTTTCAGATCAGCATGCACAATGCCATTGCGGTGAGCATGATCGAGGGCAATGGCAAGGTCCGCCATGAGTCGTGCCGCGGGCCCGAGCTCCATGGGACCATTCAAGTGTACATGACGAAAAATGTCGGTACCCGGTACATATTCGAGTGCGAGACACAGCACACCCTTGATGTAGCGCAGAAATTGCACCTTGGTGATGCCGGGATGGTCGAGCCGTTTACCCACCAGCGCTTCACGATGAAAACGATCCACCAGGTGAGGCATCTGCTCTGCCTTGTTGGGCGGCAGCACCTTGATGGCTAAGAGCTCGTTGGTCTGACGATCATTTGCCAGGAAGACATGAGCCATGCCGCCTTTTCCCAGCGGAGCCAGCATTTCCATATTGCCCAGCATCAGGCCCTTGCAGCGTCCTGAAAGAATCGCCTCCGCCTGGTATTTGCTCAATTTACCGTGTCGCACCAGTTCGAGTGAAAGCTCCTCGGGCGTCACAGGTGGATCGAGCTTGGTGCTGGCGCGATAGTGCTCCATATCCTCAGGCGTAAGCAGCCGAGTATGTTCCAGATCATTCAGAAAATCGACCAGTTCCGGCATGGTCTGGTGTTCAATAATCGCAGTAGACATCGAAAGGGTCACAGGTGCAGTGAAAGCACGGTTCAACTAATCATACCATTGGAAAAAGTGCCCGGCATGAAAAGCTGCGGAAATGACATATGAGCAGACAAATGGCATGGAGAATGCCGATTTGTCTGATGTTATTGCTTGGGTGCATGGGCCGGGGGAGACTTGGTCACCTTGGTTTTGGAAAACACTTTGCTGTCGGGAATGGTTGTTTTCCCTTTGGTAGCAGTCTCTTCACTACAGCCACTCACGACAACCAGTAGACTGCCCAGCGCCAAGGTCCTGCAGACCGATGCAATCACTGCATGAACACGCCTAGCCATCCCCGTCTCCCTGGTGCTATTCCAGAATTGAACTGGTATCGTTGCTGAACCCATCCCGGCGACCGGCGATTTGCTGTAACACTGCCCAGTCGCTGGTGAAGCTGAGCGTTGGCGTTGTCGTGCTGCCATACTTGACAGTTCGCACGGACGCATCGCCAAAGCAGAATTGTACACCAGCCGCATGGCGACTGCTGAAGCGGAACCAGTGCGCACCGTCCTGCCCGGGGATAGGTGCATCACCCAGAGCTGGTGGATCATCGTCGTCACAGTTGACATTCGCCCTGCCAAGACCATATCCGGTTGACATGGCCCCCACTCCCATCCAGGCCCACGAATGTACCCGTGGCCCCACACCATTACCGCCCAACCCTTCACCAAACAACAGCGTATTGCTCGTTCCGTCCTGCACGGTGAGCTGACCCAGTGAGATACTGGAGCGATTGCACATCACACCTTCCCAGCGACTGTAGTAATTGTTCACTTCGCCATTGCCAGCGGCACCAGCTACGCCTGTGTAGTTGGTGCGGCCGAGAGCATTGGCATAAACCGGGTTGCCAATGTCCTCAGGATGCAAGCCTGCCACGATGCCGTTAGCGACATGCGTCGTCAGCACCACGCCTTCGCTGGTGTCTTCATCCACGGTATCTGATGGGCATTTGAAAATCTTGAGACGCACCTGCCCGGTGTTCGGCTGGATATTACCTGAGGAATTCCACCAGGCCATATGCTCCCGTTCCAGCGCGTACTGCAACGGAGGGCCTGCGGGAACCGGTCCCAGTGTCGGATACGTCTGTTGCGTTCCCCAGAGTTGCTTGTACAAGTTGTCCTGTTCGAGATAGGGCAACAGAATAGTCAAACAACTGATCCACGGCCCCCGATCCGGACTGGCATCCGGTGTAACATTGGTGCCACCATTACGGAGAAACGGACCAAAGTAGCCCGGCGGTAGCTTGTTGTAATCGTTGTGGTAGTTGTGGGCAGCAACGCCAATTTGCCGCAGATTACTGGCACACAGCATCTTGTTGGCAGCTTCACGCACTTTCTGAATGGCAGGCAGCAGCAAAGCCATCAGCAAGGCAATGATGGCAATGACCACCAGCAGTTCTATCAGAGTAAATCCAGAACGCTTGTGTTGTGGAGCAGGCATAAGGACCTCGAGCAGAAGGTATAACGAAGATAGACCCACTATATACTTCGTTATACCACATTGCAACAACGTTTTACCATTTTCATACGACGCCGCTCTGCTCGATGTTCATGCAAGTGGTTTCAGTACATAGACATTCTCGCACCGGCTCATATAAAATCTGCCCTACACAGGTGTGTTGGAACACGTTCCACCAACATGCGAGTAGTCCCGTGAAGCTGGCCCTCTGCAAACCAGAGTGACGCCAAAGAAGGATGACCGTTCCATGGCAGTACCCAAACGACGTACCTCCAAAGCAGCCAAGGGCAAACGCCGCAGCCACATTAATACGGCCAAGGCTGTGCGACACCAGTACTGTGCCCAGTGTGGCGAACCCGTGCTCCCTCACCGGGTCTGCGCTGCCTGTGGCTTCTATGCACAAAAAGGCCAGACTGAATCCCGTCATCCGCTCAAGGAAGCAGCGACCCAGGAGAAGTAGTCCATGCGTATCGCCCTGGATGTCATGGGTGGCGATCACGGGCCCGCTCCCGTGGTGGCTGGTGGATTGGAAGCCGTTCAGACCAACATCAATTTGATGCTGACCCTCGTAGGCGACCGCGCCCAGATTGAACCCTGCCTCGCCAACCTCTCCGAAGAGCTGAAAGCTCGTGTCTCCATTCATCACGCCAGTCAGGTGCTGACGATGGAAGACCATCCGCTCCTGGGACTCCGCAAGAAGCCTGATTGCTCCATCCTGCGCACCTGGCAACTCCTCGCCGAACACAAAGTCGAGGCCATTGTTTCGCCAGGCAACACTGGCGCTGTCGTGGCTGCCGGCTTGCGACTCAAGAAGTTTCTCAAGTATGTCCGCCGGCCCGGCATTGCCACCGTCATGCCCACACTGAAGGGCCCTTGTGTCATGATCGACGTGGGAGCAAATGCCTCCCCCAAAGCCACTCACCTGTTTCAATATGGTGTGATGGGCGCGATCTACGCCAAGAAGATCTGTAACAAAGAACAGCCCACGATCGGCCTGATGAACATAGGTTCCGAATCAGCCAAGGGACATGACCTGGCAAAGGAAACGTACGAACTGTTCAAGGCCAGCCACCTGGCTGATCGCTTCATCGGCAATATTGAAGGACGCGATATTCATCGAGGGGCCGTCGATGTCGTGGTGTGTGACGGCTTTGTGGGCAACGTGATTCTGAAGGTGTGCGAAGGGCTGTTCGAGTTCATTCTCAAGATGACTGGCCAGGCCCTGACGACCGCTTTGGATGTTGAAAAGATGCAGGGGCTGGGCGCGATCAAAATGCTGGCGGAGAAGTATGATTATGCTTCCGTCGGTGGCGCGCCGCTTCTTGGTGTTGATGGCATCTGTATCATCTGCCATGGATCGAGCAAGGAACGAGCGATCAAGAACGCACTGCTGCTCGCTGCCAAGGAAGTGGACGCCGGGCTGAACCAGCACATTGTTAAGGAGCTGGAAGAAGATCCCGCTCTCGCCGCTGCCGCCGCCAACGAGGCGGATGATTAGTTGGAGACAAGGATGTATGGAAAGGCCAAAAAGCCTCTTGATACCACTCCTTATCCTCGATCGCCACTCAGTCAAGATTTGACCCAGGGTATTGCCCCTGGGAGGTATGCCTATGCCGTGGATACCTGCGAGATTATTCATGTGATACCTGATGGACTTCATGTTCATCCGCTCATTCTGGGACAGGGGTCCAGCGCGCTGTACGCAGGGGATCTCGTTATCAGCGAGATGGGTGTTGTTGATGAGATCACCAATTTGAGTGGCACCTTTCGCTTCCGCAATCAGCGTTCACTTTGTTGTGTGGTCCAACATCTGCATTCATTAGGCTTCACGGTGAACCGAGTAATCTGGTATTGCCCAACAGGCAGTCGTATACGACAATTGAGTTGTTAATGGCAGGCAGGTCATGAAGAACACCATCCTCATACTCGAAGATAACAGTGAGCGAACTGAAGTCATGAAACAATGGCTACAAGATCGACTCTATATGTTTCGGCATGAGTTCTTCGACATGCCCAAACCGCTGATTGAACGACTCAATGCTATCTCCGCTGATGTGCTCGTCATAGCACTCGACCATGACTTGAATGATGTGGTAGATAACCCTGCAGACGCGACGGGTATGGACGTTGTCGAATACCTGATTCAGAAATCGCCTGCATTCCCTGTATTGGTCCATTCCACGAACACCCTGGCTGCTAGCAGGATGGTCAAGAAGTTGAAGAAGAACCACTGGCAAGTCGAACGTGTGATTCCCTTCGACGACACCACCTGGATTGGCACGGAATGGCTGCCCGCCTTGAGACAGTTGATCGAAAGCAATTATGCGGAACGTGCAATCCCTCAGTTCAGCAACTAGCTTTCATTGCTCCCGCATACACCATGGTTGCCATGAATGGAGTCTTTAATGCGACGATGGATCGTTTTTGCAACCTTGATCGTATTGACCACCGCTATCCGTGCGTGGGATCATCCTGACAATGTGCTCTTCCAACGCCTCCAGCAACCGGGGCTGCGTGCCGACGATCAAGGGATTCCGCTTCCTGCCCCCTTCTTTGCAGACGGCCTTACGCTAGCGCAACAGCGGAGCATCCTGCAGAACCTTCCCGGGCGCACCCAGGAAGTGGACGAGCTGCTGCGTCCATCTGCCGTTGCTCCGTTCATAGTGAAGTTCACAGACCTGCCCGTGAAAAACAGCCAGATGCCCTTGCGGGCCATCGATCTGGTCTTTGTCACTCCCGGCACGCTCGACAAGCTTGCGCAAAGCGATGTGCTTGATCGCCTGCTCAACAGTGGAAGAACCGACGCCACCATTCAGCCACTGACCCAGGCACCGCAAGGCGTAGCGGGGCGTGCTGCACAGGAAGCGCAGGCTCATGTAGCCATGCCGCTGATGGATAAGGTGCAGCTTGAAGGAACAATTCACACGATGTGGACACGCACCAAAGATTCACTCTTGCTCGCCGGCCAGCTCGACCCTCGCTACACCAGCGACAGCAAATTTCCCAACCGCTGGCGACTGCTCAAGCGAGATGCTGAGGGCAAGCTGCTGCCGCAACCTACCGGCACGCCCTACGAGGCGGCAGCGTTCTATTTCAAGTTTACTCCACTCGCAGGGAATCCCAACGCGCTACTTGTCGAGTGGCATCTCGTCTTTGCAGAACCGGCGGATTGGTTCGACGGAGCAAACCTGCTCCGGTCGAAGCTGCCCATCGTTCTTCAGACGAAAATCCGTGCCTTCCGCCGCGACCTGATGCGGTGACGACTTACGGGGGTGGCACATCCCCCGACATCTTCTCCAGCAATTTACCGCGGATGATCGAAATGGCTTTGGTGCGCTGGTCTTCCGGGCCAACGGGATCGAAAATGTTGGGCCGTTCGGGTGCCAGCTGTGACAGTAACCGCCAGGCCTGTTCGCGTATGGCTACCCGCTCGTGCCCCAGGTGCCGGACCAGTGCTTGCAGTTGCAGCGGTGTCGACTGCTTCACTCCACGGTAGAGCGCCAGGAGCAGTTTGGCGTCATCATCGCTGTAACCCACTTCCCTGAGTTGATCAAGCAACATACCAGCCCGATCCGCTTCCTGGTTGAGCCAGTACTGGATTGCTTCATGGCTGAATTTACGTCGGCCATTGGCGCTAGGGTTGTTTGCCAGTGCCAGCACTGGTTGCAGGCGATCCAGTATCGTCAGACCGAGAATCGCTGCCTGCCGATCGATCAACTTGCCTTCATCCAGTGTTTCCTCGCAGGCAAGCGAAAACCATTTGAGTTCAGGCTGGACGTCGTCAAGTTTGGCATGGGTGCGAGCCCGCAGTGCCACCAGGCTGTCATACGCCTCTTTCACCGCTGTCTGATGTCGGGCCAGCCACACCGGCAACTCGGTCATTTCGGAAAGCGGTGCCGCTGGCTTGTCTGCCTGCGTGCTCTTCCACATCAGCGATTGCTTGGCCTTGAGAGTTGCTTTCTGCTCCTCGTGCTGGATGTCGACAATTCCCTTCGAAACAATGAACTCAATCTGCTGTTCGACTTGCCAGTCACCTTCACCGGGCAGCACTTCGCCACGAGCCTGGATGCCCAGCTCCGCCCCGGGTGCCAATGCAACCTCCCAGCTTTCTCCACAGAAGCGAAGTCGCACGACGGTGCGGCCTTGCTCTACACTTCGCCCCAGCACCACCATGCGACCACGATGCAGAGTAAGATCGACCTCAGCTTCCATAGTGGGATGCAATTCCACCAGTGCTTCCGCAAACGGGTTCGCCTGCAGGCTGGGATGGAACTGCCCGAGTAACAGAAGACGCAAGCCGTTGGCCAGTGAGATGTTGCCTGAGTAACCCGGCAATGCCATCAGTTTTTCGTTGGACACCAGAGGGACACCCGGCTTGATCAGCCGGTATTCGCCCTGCTCATTCTGCTGAAAGAACATACCAATCGCATCGGCACCGTTCATGGCCACCGCAGCACGAGAGGTACGCTCCGGTGCAGGCAGGCGATTTTTCCTGACCACCAGGGCGGGCAGCGGGGCGATCGGTGTATTTGCTTCCACAGGTGCAGTTGGTTCATCTCCCAGCCCCAGCAGCACATTGAATGGCAGGGCTGGACGTGAAGCTACCAGTCCTGAAAGACCTGCCAGGGTCTGGGCAGCCTGATGAAAACCGGTTTGCCCTTCACCACGCACCACGACAACAGGCCATACACCATCCACCAGAACCGGCTTTGGTGCCGCAGGAGGAATAACCTTCTCCACCTCGTTTTCGACTAACTTCTTGTCTGGCTGTTGCTCATTCAAAGTCTCTGCCAGTTCCGTCGCTGCCATCTGTCCCCGAGGCAGGCTCCAGAGTATGTATGCCAGCAACCCCACAACCAGCAATGCAGCAAAACCCATGAGAGCCTTGCCCCAGCGGCTGCTCCGGGCAGTATGATAGAGCGGTTCAAGCAGCGCCTGATTCTCGTCCTCCAGTGCCGGTGTGCTGTCAGTCACTTCCCACAGTGGTGGCTTGGAAGGTTTCGCCTCCCGTGGCAATACCCGCTGAGGTTGCGCCTCGGGGCCCTTCACCAGACCATACATCCGCTGACGTGCCAGTGGCGGCACTTTGTAAGCTTCTGTGCCACTGGTCATAATCTGATGACAAGCCGCCACTTCTGCAAGATACACATCCGTGTCGATACAAATCTGCTCGAAATCTGCTTCCTGTTCATACGTCATGGCACCATCGAGGAACGCAGCCACCTCGTTGGGATCATCTTCGTGATGGACAGGGAGTTCCTGCTTATCGGCCAGATCAGGTGTGCTCAGACGACGGCGACGCAATACCCTTTTGATGCGGTCGGTCAGCTGCCGCAGTTTGTCGTGTTCCTGCACATGATCGCCAACCTGCGCTGTCATGGCAGGGTCAAGACGATCATCGAGGTAAGCCAGAAGTCCACGAAGCGTTAATCGCATGGAGCACCATTTCTAAAGCATGCAGACAGAGTGAATCTGCTACCTCAATAGTGGGTGCCTGTGCCTGTTTTCGTGCATCTGTGCAAAGAAATGTGGTAAAAGAGTGAAACAATCAGGCGACTCTGCGGGTCAGCTCAAGATGGAGGATCGTCATGCAGTCTATCAATCGCAGAGACTTTACCGCTAGCCTGCTGGCTGCCAGCCTGCCAAGACTCGCCCAAGCCCAGCAGGACAAGCCCACGCTCGACCTTCATGTGCATCTCTTTGGCACTGGCGATGCAGGCAGCGGCTGTCGCCTGAGTGAGGGAATTCAAAATGGCCTGCAGTTCCGTGGGCTCACCATCGCTCTCAATATCCGTGGCCGGACGAAGACGCTTGACGAAGGCTACGTCGCTGCCCTGCTCGAACATATCGCAACATCAGGGCTCACCAGGATTGCCCTCCTGGGACAGGATGCTGCGTACGATACCAACGGAAAAGCCGACTGGAACCGCACCAGCTTCTACGTCCCGAACGACTATGTCTTTCAGGTGTCAGCAAAGCATCCAGCCACAATGATCCCCTGCCCCTCTATCAATCCGCAACGGGCCGATGCCATCGAAGAGCTGGAACGCATCCACAACAAGGGAGCCAAACTCTTCAAGATTCATCCGCCCACGCAAGGGGTCGATGTAGCTGACCGACGCTTTACGAAATTCTACCGTCGTTGTGCCGAGCTCAAAATCGTCATCATGGTGCACACCGGCCACGAACACAGCGCACCAGTAATAGATAAGGACTTGGCCAATCCCGCCCGGCTCGAATTGATGCTCGATCAAGGACCCACCGTGGTCGCATGTCATGCCGGTACCGGCTGGCCCAGCGATAGCCCGGATCAACTGCCTGCCTTCGCCAATCTGCTCAAGCGATATCCCAAACTCTGGGGCGATACCGCCGTATTGGGCACAGCTGGCCGGGTGCGTGACTTTGGCCGCCTGCTTAATGACCCTGCTCTGGCATCCCGTCTGCTGCACGGCAGTGACTTTCCTTTCCCGGTCAGCCCTATTTCCTATGAGAAACGCATCGGCAAAGAGAAGGTACAAGCAATCAACAAGCTGCGGTCGTGGATCGCCAAGGACTATCAGCTCAAGGAAGCCTTGGGCATCGGCAGAGTCAGTGCCGAGCGAGCCTGGCAGGTGGTATTGGGATGAAGTTTGCGAAACGCCGTACAGTGAATGTTGTGCTAGACTAGCACCATACAGCACTTCACCGGGAGCACGTTGTTGACGAGGTTGCAACTCTTTGGCGCACTAGCCTTTCTGAACCTCGCGCTCAATGCAGCGATTCTGCCTTATCACTTCAACTACCGGCATTACTATTGTGGCGATGCGGGCAGCAGCCTGATGGCTACCCACATGGTCAGCCAGGGGGTAACGCCCTGGCTTGATTTCAACTACTACTACGGCTTCGGCACCCTCTGGCTCAACCAGGGCTGGTTCTCCCTCTTTGGATACCATCCGGTAGCCAACTATGCACTTAACATGCTCTGCCTGTTGCTCGTCACATTCGGCACAGCAGACATGCTGGTGACCATGGGCTGGAACCGCAAAATATACCTCTGCGGCCTGACCCTGCTGCTCTCTCCCTATCTGTTCTGCTTCTGCTGGTTCACCACCGCGCACACGCTGGAAGCAGCTCTGGTTATCATGGCCCTGTCACATGCACTGCGACGATCGTACACCATATCGTTATTGCTCGCGACACTCGCCCTTCTCGTCAAACCATCCATTGCCTACTTCGTAGGGCTCTACATCGTCATCATGATGCTGACCGATCGGCAACCCCCCTGGCGCCAGCATCTTCTGCTTGTAGTTCGATCGATGCAGCCTTCGCTGCTGTTGCTGGTGGGCTACTCAGCCTATGTCCTCTTTGCCTGGGGGCCCCTGGTGTATCTCAACAGCCTGCTGCCTCTCTCGGGCATGGCTGGTTACCAGGAATCCGCTTGCGGTTTCTTCAATCGCGGCACCTTGTTCTGGCTGCCTCCGATGGACAACGTGTGGCAACTGCTGGAGCATTACCTGCTTACCCCAGCCGGACTCTGGGTCGCCGGCACACTGTTCCTCAGTTGCCACACTACCGTCACACTCCTACGCTGGTTGTCCACTCGGACGCTTACTCTGGCTGACCAATGCGTGGTCATCTGTGGCACGCTCCACCTGATCTTCATCTTCATCCTCTTCGGCAATGAATGGTCGTGGACCTACGAGCCGTTTCTGCTCCTCTTCGGCACCTCTGCTGTACTCTCACGGTATGCCAGAGTGTCGATCATCGTTCTGCCTTTGCTGGCAGCACTGGTAGTATGCAGCATGGCTCGCACCGCCCAGGCAACGCACTACGGCTGGACGGAGACAGCCAGTTTCGCTGACCGACACTATCTCTTTATGACTGCACAAACGCACCATGACTTGCACACTCTTGAAAAGCAGGCGGCACAACACCCCACCCTCTTCATGGGTCGACAAGGTGCTCCCGGGCTGCTGCTGAAAGGCGTTGCCGCCACGCCTACCTGGGCATTCATGCATGCCTCAATCAGGGATGCGGAACGACTCGGCTTGCAAAAACTCATCCAACAGTCGGACATCATCGCGATTCCCCAGTTGCCTTACGTGACAATGATGACCAAGTGGCCCGAAATACAAGAAACCATGAAGGAATTTCGCCTCGTGAGTGACTCGGCTACGTTCCAATATTGGGCACGCCGATCTGCCAGGTCGATCAAGCTGCATTAGCTTGCTACTTGCTATTTCCCTTCTGCCAGACCACAATCACCGAACGGCCCACCGAGTAGAACAGCAGCGGATCGGCCAGCTTGGAACACCGTACCAGTACGCGGTTCCAGAAGCTGATCTGCTTGGCCGTCGGCATCGACGCTTTCAGAAACAGCTTGTTCGCCAGCGATGCCAGCGCCCCCACGCTATCCAGATAAAACGCCCGATACACGCTACACCCGGGTGGCGTCAACGCCTTCAACATTGATCGTGTGTACCGTCGATAATGTCCGATTTTGGCATCGAACGGCGAGAAGAGATACTGATACGCCGGGCTGAGGATGATCAGTTTGCCGCCCGGTTTCAGATGCTTCGCTGCGTGGGCCACTTCGTCCGCATCCCGCTCAATGTGTTCCAGCACATCGATGTACAGGATGACATCAAAGAGTTGCGTGCCGCCCAGTTCATTCAGCGTGCCATGCACGAAGCGGTAGCGATCACCGGTGATCTTCGATTTCAACTGATCAAGCAACTGCTGATCAGGCTCCAGACAGCTCCAGCTTTCCCACGAGCCATTTGCAAAGACAGTGGTGGTACCACCCAGCCCCGCTCCGACTTCCAGTACATCACCCTTCACATACTGCTGCAAGTGAGAACGAAAGTAGGCTTTCCAGATCTCCGCTTTGGCAAAGAGCTCCAGCTCATTGCCAATGTACTCAAACTCCGCCATGGGGTTGCACCTCGAAGGCCCGGAGAATGAAGTACTCGAAGTCCCGCAGGGGCAGGAAGGTATTGACATTGCGGCCTTGCAGAATGATCAGCACGAAGACCACTGCAAGCAGGATGCTCATCACCGTCAGCTCGATCAAGCCACTGATGGCCGTCAGAATCGTAGGGGCGTAGGTCACACTCGCCAGTGGCTGCATGATCAACAGGCCCACGATAGCAAGGACAAAGAGCCCCAGGCATGAAATGAGCGCAACCAGCAGCCGGACGCCGATTTCATCGCTGAATACCGAGATCGCGGAAAGGCCATGCGTCACCAGCGAGACGAAGTTCATCTTCGATTCGCCCTGGATTCGTTTCCCACGGGCCAGTGGCACCAGTGTCATGGGCAGGCGGGCCTTCACCACCGCTGCAGCATAGTGGTTCCACATCTCCGAGACGCCGACCAGCCGGGCGAGCAGATGTTGTGGCAGCACGCTGAAGTTGCCCACTTCCACTTTGCGACCCGTGAGGAACAGATGCACAAGGCGAAAGAGGAAGTAGAAAAAGCGGAACAGGAGCGACTCGGTCCGCTTCATGCGCTTGGCAAACACCGCCTGGCTATCCTGCGTGGCTGTCAGTGCCTGGATGAGATGTGGCACATCTTCCGGTGCGTCTTCGCCGTCGCCATCCATCACCACCACGCCCCGGCAGGGGATATTCTTGAAAATGTAGGTGAGGCCAATCGCAATCGCCCGCTGATGGCCAAGGTTCCGCCTCACTTGCAGAAGGGTCGTCCCATTCAGATAGGGATCCTGGGCCAGTTCATCGTCGCGGGGGATGATCGTGGAAGCATCGTCCACTAACACCAGGTGAAACGCCTGCCCCGTGGAACGGGTAACCGCTTGCAGCCGACGGGCAATCTCCCGGGCCGATTCCCAATCATTGAAGATGGGGATGCAGACAGTAAATAACTCAGGCGTGGACGTCACAGTGGGCTCTGCGAGGGACGATGCACCATTCTAGCTGATGATTGAGGAAATGCAGGGGAAATGTGGATGTGGACTGGTGCTTGTGTTGTTGTCAGTCCTTTTATTTGCAATGGCGACCCCTGACCATGCTTGATATTGACCTCGATATGCTATTCCATTTGATCGTCAACATAGGTAGATCGCAACATCAATCCGAAACAATGCTACCCGGCTTACACCGTTCCGCAATCGCCTGATCCGTCGCCGCCCTGGCAATGCGCGTCGCCAGCAAGCCATCTCTCGCCGTCGGCATCACGCCTGTCTTTCCATGCAGCAAGGCATCGGCCCAGGCTTCGTACATACCAATGAAGTTCTTCTCCGGGAAATAGGGCAGCACCTGGATGCCGTGCGAGCTGCGCAACTCAAAGCTCTTCTCTTCCCGGTTGTAGCGGATCACACCGTCGGTACCGATGAGTTCATACTGAAAGTGCTTGCGAGGCTCCGCCACCGTGGTGTTGTAGGCGAAACTCATTTCCACCATGGTATGTGTACCATTCATGTGGTTCATGTGCAGAATGACATGCTCCGGAGCTTCGTACTGGTCGTACCAGATACCGATGCCTTGCTGGTTGACGACTTCGGAGCCGAGCCACCAGCGGGCAAGGTCGATCTGGTGTACGCCACAATCGACCATCGGGCCACCTTCCAGCATGCGACCAAGCCAGAGCGGGCTGAGGACACGCTCTCCCTGGTCATTCACTTGCCACTTGCCATGCAGGTTCCAGAGATACACCAGCCGCAGCGAACGGATCTCACCGATGGCCTTCTGCTGAACGAGTTCCCGAATCTGCAGGGATGATTCACTGAAGCGGTAGTTGAACCCTGCATGAAACTGCAGATCAGCATGAGTCATCGTGGCGTCCATCTCCACGATGTCCGCCTCGGTCATAGCCAGCGGCTTCTCGCACAGCACGTGTTTGCCGTAGCGGGCTGCCGTCAGCACATGCTGATGATGAAGTGGGGCGGGAGTGCAAATGACGACAGCATCGATGTCGCTCTTCCAGAATTCTTCTTCGGTGGCACATGCCACAGGGACGTTGAACTTCTGCTGAAGTTGCAGCGCCCGCTCATGGTGGATGTCGAAGAGTGCCTGGACTTTCAGCCGAGGCACCTTCTGCAGAGAGGGCAGATGTGACCTCTCCGCAATCATGCCGCAGCCAAGCATGCCGATCTGGATGGGTGGGGTCATGGCCGTATTGTATGGGACGAGCTACTCGACCAGCGCCTGCATCACTGCGTTCTCGTAGTCGCGGTGCATGTCGTGCGTCTGGATGAGCAACACCGCCACTAGCTTCTCCTTCGGGTCGACCCAGAAGTGAGTACCGAAGGCACCATCCCAGCCGAAGCTGCCGTTGGAGCGGCGGGTGCCTGCCTTGATGTTGTCCTGAACCACTTCTACAGTAAGGCCGAAGCCCATGCCTTCCTTGCGATTGAGCTGGTTGGTGAAGAGAGTGCCCACGTGATTGCTGGCCATCAGTTCCACCGTCCTGGGGCTGAGCAGGCGTTTGCCATGGAGTTCGCCACCATTGCCGAGCATCTGGGCAAACCGCCACCAGTCCTCCGCGGTACTGGTCAGGCCACCTGCTCCAGAGGAGTAGGTCTTGGTCGCCAGAAAAGTGAAAGGCGGCCGGACTTCGAGCCCCTTGGCAGTACGCTGATAGATGGTCGCCAGCCTCGGTGTTTGCGATTCGGGCACCAGGAACCCCGTATCCTTCATCCCCAGTGGCTCAAAGATATTCTGCTTCAGGAAGACATCAAATGGCTGGCCCGATGCCACTTCCACAATCCGTGCCAGCACATCGATCCCGGCCAGACCACTGTATCGCCACAAGGTGCCGGGTTGAAAATCGAGAGGCATCCTGGCCAGACGCAGTGCATAGTCGTTGAGGGTATCGTTGCCATTGGGTTGCCGGTCGTTGTTGGGAATCTGCCGGGTGCCGATGCCACCACTACCCAGTCCTGAGGTGTGAGTCAGCAAATCCAGAATGGTAACAGCCCGGCTGGCATCCACCAGTTCCACTTTGCCATCCTTCTGTACCGCTACCTTGGTCTCTTTGAACTCAGGGATGAACCGGGAGACGGGATCATTCAGTCGCAGCTTGCCATCCTCCATCAGCATGAGGATCGCCACCGCCGTCACCGGCTTGCTGCACGACGCCATGCGAAAGAGAGTGTCCTTCGTCATTGGCTCCCTCGACTCGAGGTTCTTGATTCCATGTGCTTCGAAGTGGGCAATCTTCCCACGTCGAGCGACCAGGGTAACGCCACCTGTAATGCGACCTTCCTTCTGCGCGCGTTCCATCAACGCATGAATGCGTTTCAATCGCTCCGACGACATCCCCACGTCTTCCGGTTTGGCCTGAGGCCCCTGAGCAAGCATGGTAGCAGACAGCAACACCAGACCAGCAGCAACAGCAAGATATCGGTACCGCATGTATCAGCTCGCAGGGAAGAGTGAAGGCTCCGTTATACCCATCACCAGCAGCATCGCAACAGAATAGTGGCTGGGCCTTGTGGCTGCTTCATAAAACAAAAGGCAACAGCAAAGGGTCACACCATGGTTCGCGTCGGTCTCGTGGGCGTCGGGTTTATGGGCATGATTCACTACCTCGCCTATCAGAAGGTGCCGGGGGTGAAGGTGGTTGCGATCTGCGAGCAGGATGCGAAGAAGCGGGCGGGAGACTGGACCTCTATCCAGGGCAACTTCGGGCCACGCGGCGAACAGATGGACCTCACCGGTATCCACTGTACCGACGATTATGCAGCCTTGTTGAAGAACCCCGACATTGATCTCATCGATCTCTGTGTACCTACTGAATACCATGCTGCGTTGACTCAGCAGGCCTTCGCCGCTGGCAAGCACGTCTTCTCGGAAAAGCCCATCGCTCTGACCACCGCGGAAGCCGATGCCAGCCTGGCTGCAGCAAAGAAGGCAGGCAAGCAGTTCTTTGTCGGCCACGTGCTCCCGTTCTTCCCCGAATTCCAGTATGCCTTGCAGTATGTAAGGAGTGGACAGGGTGGAAAACTACTCTCCGCCAACCTCCGCCGCCTCATCTGCAAGCCCACCTGGCGAAAAGGGCCGCAAGCTGATGGCCCTGCTGTCGATCTGCATATTCACGATAATCACTTCGTCTGCCTGCTCGCCGGGACACCCCAGGCAGTTCGCAGCAAGGGCCACGTGGATAGCGATGGCGTTGTGCAACATGTGGAAACGCAGTATCTGTACCCCGACACAACTACCTGTGTCACTGCCTCCAGCGGAGCCTTGTACCAGCCCGCCTGGGGCTTTTCGCACGGCTACACTCTCCTGATGGAGAAGGCAACGCTCGCCTTCGATTCGCTCGGCATCCCACTCACGCTACTGACTGCTGATGGCAAACAGGAAAAGATCACACTTCCCGGCAGTGGCGATCCCATTGATGCCTTCGTCAGCGAGATCAAGGAAGTGGTCGATTCCATCACTGAGAATCGGCCATCCACTATCCTGAACGGACAACTCGGCCGCGACGCTCTTACCATGAGCCTCTGCGAAGAGCAGGCAGTGAAATGCGGTAAGGAAGTGGCAGTGCCTCGCTGACACGGTCGAACTGTATCCTGCATCATCATTTCAGTCGTTTCTGGAAGCCTCCCATGCAAGCTCACCTCATCGTTCTCCCCGGCGATGGCATCGGCCCTGAAGTTACCGCCTGTGCGGTTGAAGTCCTTCAGAAGGTTGCGGCCAAGTTTGGCCACACTTTCACGATGGAGCAGCGGCTCATCGGAGGCGCGTCCATCGATGCTCATGGCACCGCCCTGACTGATGACACTCTGGCTGCCTGTCAAAAAAGTCATGCCGTACTACTCGGTGCTGTCGGTGGCCCCAAGTGGGATGATCCGACAGCCAAGGTCCGGCCCGAACAGGGCTTGCTGGCTCTCCGCAAAGGCTTAGGCGTCTTTGCGAACCTCCGTCCGGTGAAGGTCTTTCCGCAACTACTCGATGCTTCACCACTCAAGCCCGAGATACTGAAAGGCGTTGATCTCTTGGTGATGCGGGAGCTCACTGGCGGACTCTACTTTGCCACGCCTCGCTTTCGCGATAGAAATGCCGAAGGACAGGAACGGGCTGTAGATACCCTCGAATACTTCGACTATGAGATAGAACGCATCGTCGATCTCGCCTTCCGTCTTGCCCAGGGACGTCGCAAGAAAGTCACTTCCGTCGACAAGGCCAACGTCATCGAAACCTCACGGCTCTGGCGGCAGATCGCCACGAAGGTCAGCAAGAACTATCCCGACGTGCAACTGGATCACATGCTCGTCGATACCGCCGCCATGCGTCTTGTGGCAGCACCGAGCAGCTTTGATGTGATGGTCACCGAAAACATGTTCGGCGACATCCTGACCGATGAAGCCTCCGTATTGGCTGGCTCGATGGGTATGCTCCCTTCAGCCTCACTGGGCAAAGGCGGGCCTGGCCTGTACGAACCCATCCATGGCTCCGCACCAGATATTGCCGGAAAAGGCATCGCCAATCCCATTGGCACCATACTCTCCGCTGCGTTACTGCTTCGCTATTCGCTCCAGCTTGAAACCGAAGCCCGGCATATCGAGGCAGCTGTCGAGCACGTCGTGGCTGCCGGCCATCGCAGCAAAGATTTAGGTGGGTCGAAGACGACAACCGAGATTTCGCATGCTATCTTGAATTGTCTCTAATCCTTCTCCGGCAGCTACATGAAGATCGGGTATAACACCAACGGCTTCGCCCATCATCGGCTGACTGATGCCATCACCATCATGGGCGAGCTTGGCTACCAGTCGGTAGCTATCACACTCGAGCACAATGCGCTCAATCCCTTTTCGGTTGATCCGCAACTTCAACTGGATGACGTACGGTCGTTGCTGAAACGCTACCAGATGAGTTGCGTCCTGGAGACAGGGTCTCGGTATCTGCTTGATCCGTATCGCAAGCATCGTCCAACACTATTGGATGCGGAGCCAGAGGAACGTTCCCTACGCATGGGAATGTTACTGAGAGCCGTTGAATATGCTCAATATCTGGGAGCAGACGCCGTCAGCTTCTGGTCTGGTACCCCGGAGCCCGGCGAAAATACAGACGCCAGCTGGCAACGGCTGATCACAGGCTGCCAGTGGCTGAGCGACCATGCATCTCGCAAACACGTAAAACTCGCCTTTGAACCCGAGCCCGGCATGCTCGTGGCCACGATGGACGATTTTGCCCGACTGCACGAACAGGTCAATCGACCCAGTTTCGGCCTGACTCTCGACCTGGGGCACCTGCATTGCCTGGGTGAAGGCCCCATCCCCCAGATTATTCGCGATTGGAGTCATGTCCTCTGGAACGTGCATCTGGAAGATATGAGGCAAGGCAAGCACGATCATCTCATGTTCGGCGAAGGGGAAATGGAGTTTTCCAGCATCGCGGAAGCCTTGCACGACGTTGACTATCAGGGTGGAGTTCATGTCGAGCTGAGTCGTCACAGCTATGATGCGGTGAATGTAGCCGAAGCAGCGCTGGCATTCCTTCATCGGCACGGCTTCGCACAGCCTGCCGAATCCTGTCTGGTCTAGCTTGTCAAGAAAGCTGGATTCCTGTTAGTATCCACGTTCAACAGCGTGTATCGCCCCCATGGCAAGGATGCCCATGCGAGTTGCTCTGTTTTCACGAAACGCCCGTACTGCCGACGCCATTGGTCAGCAGGTCGCCGCCCGGCTGCACTTCTTCCAGCAACGAGGAGCTGAAGTACGAGTCTTCCTGAGCGAGGGGGATTCATGTCAGCTGCCGTCCATTTCTGCAATCACGGGCTCAGCAGCCCGAATCTGGAAGACCCAGCAGGAATACCTCCGCTCCGCTGATCTCCTCCTTGCCGAGTTTGGTGCAGCCTACGATCTCATGAACCTGCTCCCTGCCCTGGCCGGTCAGGGTCCCCGGATCATCGTTGACTACCATGGCATCACGCCACATTCTCTTGTGGAGCCAAACCAGCAGAAAGAGATCGAAGCTGCCTGTCTGCAGCGTGAACTGCTGTGGTGCGCTGATTTGATCCTGGTGCACAGCCAGTTTGCAGCGAAGGAATTAATCGACGCTACCGGTATACCCGCTGAGCGCATGCATCAGATTCCATGCTATCTGCGGCCCACCGGCAAGGCGGAAGCAGCACTCGCCCCTGCCCTGCGTGCACGCCATCAACTCCAGGACAAACGCATCCTCCTTTTTGTCGGCCGCTTTGCCCGCAACAAGCATCCCGAGCAGTTGATCGAGGTCCTGCCACAACTGCCCGTCGATACCCACGCTGTGTTCCTTGGCCCCCACGACGACATCTACCGCGAGCATCTTCTTGCCTGTCAACAACGTACAGAAGCATTGGGTATCGCACCTCGCACTCACTTTCTGGGCACCTTGCCAGATGCGGAGTTGGCTGGCTGGTATCACGCTGCGGATGTGCTCGTCCTGCCCTCAGAGCACGAATGCTTCGGCATGCCAGTCCTCGAAGCCATGCAGCGAGGCACCCCGGTTGTTGTCGCTCCACATGGTGCGCTACCGGAAGTTGTTGGCCACACTGGACTGCAAGCCGACAAGGATGATCTGGTTCAAATCCTGCAACGTCTGGCTTCCCTCGCCCCACCGGGGAGTAGGGCTGGGGGTGAGCGGGATCCCTTTGACCTTCATGCATCGAAAACTCCTCTGACCTCAACACAACAACAGGCAGACATGGTAAGCGTGAGTACCCGCAAACCATGGTGTCCGGCCATTGCCCACTCATCTAATCGCATCGCCCTCGTCGCTCATCGCTTCGGCACCCAGTTCGCTGGCGGAGCCGAACGCTCACTGCGGCTGATGGCTACAGCCTTGCAAACCCAGGGCTTCTCCGTCGAAGTCTTTACCACGTGCAACACCCATGAAAGCCAGTGGAAGAACTCGCTTCCTGCAGGAACCACGCGCGAAGACGGCTTTATCGTTCACCGCTTTCCCATCGACAGTTACGATGCAGTGAAGCTAGGCGAGGCATATCAGCAGATTCAACAGGGCCACGGAAATGTCAGCCCCGAAGTGGAACGAGCCTACCTGCAGAATTCCCTGGGCTCCGTGGCTCTCATCGAAGCACTGGCAGCGCGCAGGCACGATTTCGCCGCCATTCTTACAGGCCCCTATCTTTTCAAACTGATGTACGAGGTCGTCCAGCATTTCACTGAGCAAGTATTGCTCGCCCCCTGTTTCCACGACGAACCTCTCGCCAAGCTGCGTTGCTTCCAGCGTGTCTATCGTCAGGCGGGTGGTCTCGTCTTCCACAGTGAGCCCGAAGCCAGGCTGACGGCAGAACTGCTGGGTATCAGTCAACCTAGGCATGCTGTGGTTGGGACACTGCTCTCGCCTGATGCCATGCTTGGCGATGCCGCCAAGGGTCAAGCAAGAATAGGCAGTCCGTACCTCGTCTATTGTGGTCGCTATTGCCCGGAAAAGGGGTTGGATCGACTATTGGAGTATGTAGAGTATTTGCAACTCCATACCTCCGCCCCCCACTCCGAACAGAAGAGAAATGGTCCGATCAAGTTAGTCTGCATGGGCCAGGGACCCATGAAATTACCAAAGAGGCCCTGGCTGATTGATGCTGGCTTCGTGAGCGAACAGGAAAAACGCGATCTCCTTGCGGGAGCACTCGCACTGGTCAATCTCTCACGCAATGAGTCCCTCTCCATCGTGGCGCTCGAAGCCTGGTCAGTGAAGGTACCAGTCATTGTGGATTCCCGATGTTCAGTGCTGGTGGATCAGGTGCAACGCAGCCAGGGCGGCTTCATCGTTCAGCATGCCGGGGAGTTCACAGCAGCGGTAGAGGCTCTGTTGCCCTCTCCCTGTCAGGATCTACGGGTGCACTCGGAGGCAAGCAATATTGGCAAGCAGATGGGAGAGGCAGGCCATGCGTATGTTCGTCAGCACTACCTCCATCCAGAACACTTCGCTGACAAACTGAGCTGTCTCGTCAAATCCCTTGCTACACCACTTCGTGACGTATGCAGCCAGCAAGGAAGTGAACGGGCCGGTCTCTCTTGTGCCACGGTATGGGAAGAACGCTTCGCCCAACTCATGGAGAAGGTACAACTGCAAGAATTCCACTCAGCGGAGCACCTGCTGGCTATCGAGCCGTTGCAGACTCGCCTCCATGCCTCACCACAGATGATCAGCCTACCCGTCAGTATCAAGCTCAAGAACATGGGTACAACGCTGCTGCCCGCACAAGGCCCAGCCGCGGCAGAACTGGTAGTGCGGGTCGTAGATCAACACCGAATCGAAATGACTCGCCGTGAAATCATACCGCTGGCCAAACCCATTCAGCCAGGCAAGGAAGCACTGCTGATCGCAGCCATCGGCATACCTCAGTGCCCCGGTCGTTATCGTGTGCGAGTACAGATCAAACAAGGACGACGACGACTGGCTTCTCACACGATCCCCCTGCTTGTCTCGGAACAGCATATTCCCACTCCAGGAGCCATTCCCTTGCAACCGATCATGCAGGAAATTCGCTCGCTGCTCGGCGATGCCACTCGTCTGCAAAAGCTCCCCAGCGACTACATCGATGTCACAGAAGGCCGCTTCGCCTCGCTCAAGAAGGCAATCAAGACAAAGCTCCTCCACAACTTCAGAAAAGCACTCGTAGAGCCAGCGTTTCGTCAACAATCCGCATTGAACGAAAAGCTGCTAGCGGCTATATGTCTGCTCGTGGAAGGGCAAGCTGCGCAGGATGTGACTGCTTCGCAGGCGCAATTGCTCCGACAGATCAGGCAACTGGAACGCCTACTCAAGCAGGAACGCCGAGCTAGACGAAAGCTCGAAAGACAGATTGCCCAGCTTGCTGATTTGCCCCAGCTTATTCTCACGGAAGGGAATGCAACATGAAAGTCGTCGTTACCGGTGCTGCGGGCTTCATCGGATCACATCTCAGCGAACGTCTCGTCCATTGTGGCCACGAAGTACACGGCATCGACGCCTTTATCCCCTACTACTCCCCTGAACTCAAACGTCAGAACCTCACCTGGCTGAAGCAGCATCCCCGCTTCGTACTCCATGAACTGGATCTCCGTGAAGCTGCTGTTCACGGCATTGTGCAGGATGCGGACATCGTCGTTCATCTCGCTGCCATGCCCGGACTGTCGGCAAGCTGGACCAACTTCGACGATTACATGACCTGCAACCTGCTCGCTACGCAGCGGCTGCTGGAAGCTGTGCGTGAATCACAGGTCAAGCTGCAGCGATTCATCCTGGGCTCGACTTCGTCGGTCTATGGCAAGTATGCCTCGGGCGATGAGACGATGCCTACGGTGCCTTTCTCGCCTTATGGAGTGACCAAGCTCGCAGCGGAACATCTCGGCCGCTCGTATGCCGAGAATCACAACCTGCCACTGGTGGTGCTGCGTTTCTTCTCCGTCTATGGCCCGCGCCAACGACCTGACATGGGTTACAACAAGTTCATCCAGGCTCTGCTTACGAACAGTCCCATCACTGTCTTCGGTGATGGCAAACAGGTTCGAGGCAATACCTATATCCACGATTGCGTTGCTGCCATCGAAGCCAGTTTCCAGGCTCCGCTGATGGAAACGTACAACATTGGTGGCGGCGAGATGGCCAGTGTCTGGGACATCCTCTCTCAACTCGAACGGATCAGCGGCCGCAAAGCCCTGGTGAATCAAACCGCAGCTCGGCACGGCGACCAGCGTTATACCATGGCTGATACATCCCGCCTCACCCGCCATACCGGCTGGACGCCCCAGATGCCTCTGGTGGAAGGGCTGACGCAGCAATTCCTGTGGCAACAGCGATTACTCGAATCTGGCACGAAGACTCAGCGACGTGCTGCATAATGCAGCATTGCATCG
The DNA here is from genome assembly GCA_046350055.1 of Gemmatales bacterium. Lineage (GTDB taxonomy): Bacteria > Planctomycetota > Planctomycetia > Gemmatales > HRBIN36 > JAEUIE01. The sequence goes on from JAXMBC010000001.1 coordinate 5,746,350, forward strand.
CGTGAGCATGTGCGATTTTGCATAATCCGAAGCAAACTACTTTGTCTTGATCACAAGGATCAGATGATATTTGAACCCATTCCCGTTCGAATGGAGAAGTAAGAAATAGCGCATGGATTCGCCGTAACATCTTGCGCAATTTCATGGACTAGACTGTTTTTCGACGTAACATTCGTGTGCCTGCCGCCAAGAAGAATCCAACGGATTTGATTCAACTGGTCTGCGCACATGGCACTGTCGGCACTTCAGCATGACTTCGCAACGAGCCAGGAATGTCTCCAGCACACACTGGAGAACAACCAGACTACGGAACGGTTGATGAACCAGTTGACCCTGCTGTTACGCAAAGCAGGAGTGAAGCCACTGCAACAGTGCCGTGAACAGGCACACGATTTAGCACAATGCTGTCTCATGCTCGCGCTTCGACGGATGGATCGGTACGATGCAGCACGAGGTGAGCCAGGAGGCTGGTTGTACGGCATCGCCGTGAATGTCGTTCGTGATTATCTCAAGAAACGTCGTCGCTTACCGATACAGTGGCCTGTTACAGAACAGTCCTTCGAGTATCTGCTTCACTACCAGGACGAGCCATTCAGCGAAATACCCACACGTGAATTTCTTTCCATGATTCGTCAATCGTTCAGCCTGGCGGATCAACGGCTGATTCAACTCCACTATCTTGATGAGCGTTCACCGGCTGAAATCGCTGAGCTGCTGAACATCAAGCCAGGTGCGGTGCGGACCCGTTTGACACGCCTGCGGAAGAACCTTCGAAGCCTCGGCCAGCGTTCACTCCAGGAGTGCTCATCATGAACCACGATGTCGCTCAGCAGATTGACTGGCTCTGCGAACAGTATTTACAGGCCCTGGAACACGCACAGTTCAGTATTCTCTCGCAGCTTTGGGACTTGGCAGCCCACAACGAGGAACTGGAATTAGCCTTTCATGAATTGAATGAAGCTCTACTCGATGAGGAATGTGAAAAGGAATACGCCATGCTTGCCCGTTTGCGTCCGACCTGAAGAGCCGCGTCCGTCCAGGAACATCACGTTGCGTACGCTGTACTTCAGCAATTCGTGAACTGTCTGTAACGATTTCAAACGACTCGCCAAGTAGAAGATGGTTGTCATCAACAAGGAGTACTCTTCATGTCCACCCTGGTAAAGTCTCGATTGACCAATCGCCGTCGCCCCAGCGACCTGACTCGTGCAGCTCGCCAGACTACTGCTCCTCGAGCCAAGGCAGTTGTACTTGCTGGAAAAACCATCGCGACTGAACCAGCGGCTACCCGGGACAAGACCCATCCATCGGGTTTGCAGGAACCCGCAACACGGTTGCTCATCGCTCGAAATCTGGTGAAAGGGGCAATTTTCAATCAGCGCGTTGCTCTGCTCAACCTCTGTCGAAAGATGGTGAATCCTCCTCCCAGTGAATTCCTGGGTTTGAGGCTGCTGCAACTGATGACGGATGCAGGTCATGCTTTATCATTGCCCACCTTGAAGGAGTTGTACCTTCAAGCCGAGGCCTTGTGTGAAAACGTGGTGCTGGAGCATCTTGAAGGACTATTACTGGATGGCTGCCAGGGCGATGTGCCCGCTCGGGCTGTCTGCGAATTGCTGCAAGCCGCGCGCGACACCCTGCGAGAGGACTGCCGATTGCTGCTTGTCGAAAGCGGTCTGGATACAACCATGGGGATATTGCATGCGGATGATCATGCGTTAGCAACCGATCTCGCTATGGTATTCCGTCCCCTGATTGCTGATGCCGCCGTACTAAGATTGTTGCAGTTGCGTCAGATCACCAGCCGCGATCTGGACTTGGAGGCTGGATGTTGCCAATTGACGCAACATGGCCGGAAGAAAGTAGATCAGGCTGTTGACAAGCAACTCCACATGCTTGCTCCGTCTGCTCTTCCCGGCATTCGCCATGCGTTCGCCAGTGTACTGAAAGACCAGATAGCCAGCCTCGGAGCCTATTTGCGTGGCGAGGAAGAAGTGTTGAAGGTCTATTTGTGTGCCGGTTAGTACCAGGCAACTATTGCTTGATACGAAGCTTGCTCCATGCCTTGCTGGGATACAGCTTGACAGCTTCACCTTCCTTGACGAGGAAGAGACACGCTACGCCGGGTGTCTGGTCGATCATGGCGATCCCCTGGATGTGCCCCAGCAGATAGGCAGCAGTGTCAGCGCCATCGCTGACGAGCCCTCTTGCTGACACAACCGTGCAACTGCGTCGTCCGACGATGCCCAGTCCCGAACTCGGATCAACAATGTGAGAGTAACGCTTGCCGTCAATCTCCACATATTGCTCCAGATCACCGGCAGTGGATACAGCCTGATTCTCCAGAAGAAGTTTAACAGGGGGTTGTCCATTTTTCTCGAGGGCACTGATGGCAATCACCCACCCTTCGCTGCCCGGCGGCCTGGCTGAAACGGTGACATCGCCCCCTGCCGCTACGCAGGCACTGGTGATGCCGGATGCACTCAGTACCTTTAACACCTCGTCAGCAACGTAACCTTTCGCGATTCCCCCCAGATCTAGACGCATGCCCGGCTTGGTCAATTCCACCGTTTGCTGATCTGGATGTAATCGAACAGCACGGTAATCCACCAGGGTTTTAGCTTTGGCAATCGCTTCTGCAGAAGGCACTTCGCGCGTTCGTCGTGCTCGTCGCCAAAGCTGGACAAGCGGGCCGATCGAAACGTCGAATTGCCCACCAGTGCGCTCCGACCAACGCTGGGATTCTTGCAGGACGGTAAAGAGTTCATCGGAGACTTTGACTGGCCCTTTCCCTGCCTGCTGGCACAGTTTCATCAATTCGGTATCGTTTTGATAATCGCTGAGAATTGCGTTCAACACTTTGACTCGGGCAAAACCCGCATCGGCAGCCTTCCTGGCCATCTCTTCGCTGGCAGCATAGAGCTGCACCCGGAACACCGTGCCCATATGAGGTTCTGAGAATTCGTAGCGCTTCAACTCCGGCGTTGAAATGAAAAGAAAACTCATCGCAAAAAAGAGAAAGGAGGCCATAGTCATCACGCAGTCATGGTGTTAAAGTGTGTGGAAGTATCCGACTTCCGTTACGCTCGCCAGGAGAGACAGCGTGTTGCGTGTTGTGTTTCTTGTTGTCTTGATCTCGTGTCTCAGCAGTTTGTCCGCCTCTCTCCCTCAGGACAAAGCGCCCGCCAAAGCAGGTACTTTCGAAAAGTATACCGAAACCGTACCGGGATCGAATGTGAAATTCGACATGATACCCATCCCCGGTGGCACCTTTCTGCAAGGCAGCCCGGACAACGAAGCCGGCCGGAACAAGGATGAAGGCCCTCAGACCAAAGTTGAACTCAAGCCTTTCTGGATGGGCAAATGTGAAGTCACCTGGGATGAGTACGATGTCTTTCGCAACAGTGAGGAGCATCATCCACCTGAAGGTGAAAAAGGCCGACTGATCCGTTTCAAATTCAAGGCGCTGGATGGCGATGAGATCACCAAGCCCACCCCGCCCTACACCGATATGACCTTTGGCTACGGCCACGATGGGTTTGCAGCCATCAATACATCACACTTTGCCGCCATGGAATACTGTCGCTGGCTGTCCGCCAAGACAGGCAAGATGTATCGTCTTCCCACGGAAGCAGAGTGGGAGTATGCCTGCCGGGCTGGAACAACCACCAAATACAGCTTCGGCGATGATGAAAGCAAGCTCGGTGAGTACGCCTGGTTTGAAGGGAATGCCGACAGCAAACCTCACCCTGTTGGCCAGAAGAAGCCTAACCCCTGGGGCCTGTACGACATGCATGGCAATGTGGCAGAGTGGTGCCTGGATGGTTACTACGCTGATACCTATGCCAAACGCGACAAGGACAAGGTCACCGTACAGCCAGTCAACCTGATGGTACATGCCCGCTTCCCCAATATTGTCCGCGGTGGCAGTTGGGTCGATGAACCCAAGGGACTTCGCAGTGCTGCCCGCCAGGCCAGCAATAAAGACTGGATTCGTCAGGACCCCCAAAGCCCTCAGAGCGTCTGGTATCTGACCGATGCCGATTTCGTGGGCTTCCGCATCGTTCGCGCTGTCGAGGAACAAAAGGACCTCGTCGGTGTGAAATCGAAAGTAACCCGCCAGTCACCCTACAAGCCATAGTCATTTAGCCCCCGGCTCTTTAAGCCGGGGGCTTGATCTCGCGATAGTTCTACACCAACCACGGAGCTCTCCATGTCGAATGATCGTCGAACGTTTCTGAAAGCTGGCGCTGCCGCCACTCTCGCAACTGCTGTAGGCGGGTTGCCTGCAGTCCATGCAAGCAGCAATGAGACCATTCGCGTGGGCCTGATTGGCTGCGGTGGCCGAGGCTCTGGTGCTGCACGCGATGTGCTTTCTTCCGCTCCCAACGTCGAACTGTATGCAGTAGGCGATATCTGGAAGGAACGCGTCACCGGGTTTCTCAACGGCATCAAGAACTTCACGAACGATGGCAAAGCCAAGGAGCATGGCAACCGGATCAATGTGAACGAGGATCGCACCTTCCTCGGTTTCGATGCCTACAAGAAGGTTCTCGATTCGGGATGCAACTATGTCATGCTCTGCACCCCCCCAGGCTTCCGCCCCATGCACCTGGAAGCCGCGGTGGCTGCGGGCAAGAACATCTTCACCGAAAAGCCCGTCGCCGTCGATGGCCCCGGTATTCGCAAGGTTTATGCCGCCTACGAGGAAGCTAAAAAGAAGAACCTCAACATTGTGGCTGGCACGCAGCGCCGGCACCAGTTGCCGTACGTGGAAACCATCAAGCAACTGCATGAAGGTGCCATCGGCGATATCCACTTCCTGCGTTGTTACTGGAATCAGGGAATCCTCTGGAAGGTCGACCGCAAGGAAGGCATGAGCGATCTCGAATGGCAGCTTCGCAACTGGTACAACTTCATGTGGATCTGTGGCGATCACATCGTCGAACAGCACATTCACAACCTGGACGTGTGCAACTGGGTCATGCAGGGGCACCCCATCAAGGCTCGTGGTGCAGGCTTCCGTACCCGCACGGATCCGAACTTCGGCCACATCTACGACCACTTCTCCGTGGAATACGAATATCCCAAGAACGTCTTCATGCACAGCATGTGCCGCCAGATCAGCAAGTGCTGGGACAGTGTTTCCGAACAGGTCTTCGGCAGCAAGGGTGTCAGCGACCCCGGCAGCAGCATCAACGGCAAGCAGACAACCTCGCGCGAAGCCCGCAGCAAGGCTCAAGGGCCTTACGTGCAGGAACACACTGACCTTATCGAAGCCATTCGCTCCGGCAAAACCGTGAACGAACTGAAGACGGTGGCCGACAGCACCCTGACGGCCATCATGGGTCGCATGAGCGCCTACTCCGGACAGGAAGTAACCTGGGAATCGGCCCTCAACTCCGAAGTGGATACCTTCCCCAAGACACTCGACTTTGCAGAAAAGTACCCCACGCCACCTGTACCAATTCCCGGCGTGTACAAGTACCGCTAACCGTTGGAGTCAACTATCAATAACAGAGAAAGCCGGCGGACCATGGCCCGCCGGCTTTCTCTGTTACATGTGCCGGGTGCGTTATTCCACATCCACTGCAACAGTGCTACTGCTGCTCACTTCTTTATCCCGTTTCAGACTGATGCTGCTGTTGCTCGTCTTGAGCACAAGGGTTTTGCTGACATCACCAGCACCGATGAGTCCTTTGAGACTGTTTTTAGTCACCTTGTCCTTCTTGTTCATGCCGAAGTCGTTATTGATCTTGCCGTTACTGGTGGTCGCTTCCACCTGTAATGCAATGTCCTTGGGAAGTGTGACGGTAACATGTGCATTCGTAGTCTGCACCAGGTGCTGACCCGTTTGCAGATCACCGCGACAGCTGATGCTGCCATTACTGGATTTGCAGTCGAGGAGAAGTTGTTTGCCAGCCACTTTCACTGTGGCATTGGTAGTGATGATGTGAGCTGCACCGACTACCTCGGAGCAACTGACCGCGCCGTTGGATGTATTGACATCCACTTCTGCCTGTACTTCTTTCACTGTGACAGAGCCATTGCTGGTCTTGGCTACGGTGCCCAGGTTCTTGCCAGTCACCTGAATCCGAGCGTTACTGGTGATGAGAATGAGCTTGCAGTGAGATGGGATTTGCAGATGGGCTTCAGCACCGCTGCTGTTCCAGTGCTTGTTCCCGTCTTTGCGGATGACCTTGATCACCATCTTACCATCGTCATTGGCCTTGTAGTCAAAATCGATGGCTTCCAATTCCTTCTCGGCCTCTTCCTTGTCGGCACCCACGCCCCGCTTGGTCACCTTGCCTGTCACTTCCTTGACCTTGGCAGTCGTGATGGTGATGGGGCCGTTCGCCATTTCCACCTGCACGGTATGTTGGGTACCAAAAGGCAGGCTGACGTCGGTGTGTTCAACAATGGTGTAATTGGGGGTGCAGCCAAGCAGAATGGGGAGCAGGAGCAATGGTGTCAAACGCCACATGGGCTGCCTCCGACCGGGGTAGTGTCATACAGTGCTATTCGGTACCAGCGTGCAGACATTTTATAGAATTCCCCTTCAGGCTGTGGTATCACTGAAGCTGCAGCCCACTTCATGAGGTAGCACAATATGGAATGGCAAAATCGGGAAGAAAGCCAGAATGTCGAGGATCGTCGCCGGATAAGCCCCCAGGCGGGCTTGGCCATGGGTGGTGGTGGCATTCTGATCGTGATCATAGCACTCATTTTCGGCCTCGACCCACGTCAAGTGCAGAATATCGTGGGCAATCTTGGAGGCGGGGCGGCCCAGGAAGGCAAGGTCGATGAATCTATCAAATTCACTCCTCGGCAGGAAGAACAGGCCAAGTTCAGCAAGGTGATCTTCGGTGATACCGAGCGTATCTGGGGTGAAGTCTTCGCCAAGTCGGGAAAGACGTACCGCAAACCCACGCTGGTATTGTTCACAGGCCGCGTCAACTCCGCCTGTGGCTCCGCCGATGCTGCTGTCGGCCCCTTCTACTGCCCCGGCGACCAGAAAGTTTACATCGATTGCGCGTTCTATGAAGAGATGGAGAAAAAGCTGAAAGCAGGCGGCGACTTTGCTCGCGCCTATGTGATCGCCCATGAAGTAGGGCATCATGTTCAGAATCTACTGGGTTATACCGAACGAGTCGATGATGCCCGCCGTCGAGGCAACGAGCGGATTGCCAACCAGATGTCGGTACGCCTGGAACTGCAGGCCGATTATCTGGCAGGTGTCTGGGCTCACTACGCCCAGATCAAGTACAACTTCCTGCAGAAAGGCGACGTGGAGGAAGCCATGAATGCAGCCAACCAGATTGGCGACGATACGCTGCAGCGGAACGCCACCGGTACCGTGCGTCCGGAGAAATTCACGCATGGCACCAGCAAGCAGCGGGTCAAGTGGTTTTACGAGGGGCTGAATTCAGGCGATCTGTCAAGACTGAGGGAGCTTTTTGATTTGCCCTATGAAGGACTCTAACGAACCCACTGGAAGCTGACACTGTCCCGTCATACGTTAATGTGACATGCACCCGTAGCTCAACTGGATAGAGCAACGGTCTTCGGAACCGTAGGTTACAGGTTCGACTCCTGTCGGGTGTATTCATGAGAAGCCAGAAGCAAGTAGCCAAAAGCAAGTAGATAGTAGAAGAGGAATGTAGTTGTAGTTCGATGCATTGTGTGTTGTAAGCCACATCTTCATCTAAAAAACGCTGGCACATCGGAGTTCCATCGATCACAATATCTCCATCCCCCTGGAGTGTGCTGATCCATGTCCGTGTTGTCTCGCCGTTCGTTCTTTGCTGCCAGTACGTTAGGGCTGTCTTCATCTCTGTTGCTGGGGCAGGATAAGGCCCGGATTCTCTACCCCGAAGACCCGACCTTCGTACCCACCACATTGTTCCTCACATGGCAGCGTGACCCTACCACCACCATGACTATCCAGTGGGTGGGAACTCAGGGCGAGACTGCTGATACACGCATTTTCTTCCGACCCATTCTCACAACCAGGCAGGCGGCCAGTTGGGTCGGTCATGCTGCGCTGCCTGGCGGGTTCGGCAGCATGATCCAGTCGTTTGGCTGGTACATTCAGGCACCAAGTACCAAGCCCTATCCCAAAACCGATTTCAAGGTATTCCGTGCGGAGTTGACTCATCTTCAGCCCGGTACCATGTACGAATTCCGCATAGGCAAATCGTCACCCATCTATCGTTTCCGCACGATGCCAGCTAAAGCGACCAACACCATCAGTTTCATTTCGGGTGGCGATTGTGGCGTGAATCAGCATGCTGTGCTCAACAACCAGCAAGCAGCCCGGCAGGACCCCATGTTTGCTGTCATCGGTGGCGACCTGGGGTATGACAATGGCAGGTCCGTCGAAGTCAGCTTGGCTTTCCTTCGCAACTACAGCAGGCACATGGTGACAAGCGAAGGCTGCCTGATCCCCCTGATTGCATGCCTGGGAAATCACGAAGTGGATGGTGGCTACGGCAAACCACGTGAAAAGGCGCCATTCTTCTATGCTCTCTTCGATGGGCTCTATCCCGAGACAGGATACAACACTCTCGACTTTGGCGATTACCTGAGCCTGGTCTTGCTCGATACCGGTCACACCTCATCCATCGACGGGGAGCAAACCAGCTGGCTGGAAAAGACTCTCAAGGCCCGACATGATCATCCCAACGTGATGGTGGTCAATCACGTCCCAGCCTACCCTTCGTTCCGCAGCAGCATAGCCATCGGCAAGGACAAGAAAGGCACCGGCGAAGACAATCGCAAACACTGGGTGCCACTCTTTGAGAAGTACCGCACGCCCGTCGTGCTGGAACATCACGACCATACCTTCAAGCGGACCAAGCCGCTGGTGAACGGGCTCTACGATGCCAACGGCGTACATTACCTGGGCGATGGCTCCTGGGGCCGCCTGCGTGCAGCCAAATCACCTGAACAACTCAGCTATCTGGCGAAGTCGAGTGGCGACTTCCACTTATCCCTGCATCGACTCGAAGGAGACAGCCGCTTCCATCTTGCCCTTGATCAGAATGGCAAAGTAATGGACGTCTGTCACACCGGCCAGCGGAAGCAGGGCATTGTGCGGGCAAGCGGGTGACTCACTTCACCCTGGGCTGATAAATGCTCAGCAAACCGTCGGGCTTGTCTTCCAGTCGCTTGAGCTCCCGGAATCGCAAGCCACCTTCGTAGGGGATGACGACCTTTGTCTTGCTTTCCCCCTGCTGCACCTGCAACTCAACGCTCTTCTTTGTCACGCTCTCAGCCAGTGCCTTTTGTATCTGCTCAACGGAGTACTTCTCGCCGTTGACTTCAATGATCCGCATCCCCACGGCCAGGTTAGCTTTGTCAGCCGGGCTGCCCGCAGCAACAGTCATGATCCGGCTGCCAGCCATCCGCAGGCCCAGGGAATCTTCGGCAATAGAGACATTCCTGTTTACCTTGCTGGATGGCTTGTCGCTGTACTCCATGCGATATCCCAGCCTGGTCAGGAAATCGAGAGGCAGGCTTTCCAGTGGCGTCCGTACTCGTCGACTGAGCAGGCTGTCCCAGTCGTAAGCTTGTGTCTGCTGCAGAGCTTTCACCACGTACGCGTAGTCGTATTCTGCCAATGTCGTTTTGCCAGGCACCTTGGCGAAGAAGATCTTGCAGAAGTCATCGAGCGACTTCGTTCCGCTGGACTCTTCCCGGATGATGGCATCGCACTCCATCCACAGCAGCATGCCTTCAAAGTAGAAATCCTGATCGCGGCGGAGGTCGCTCCAGTTGGGTGATGACTTACGGAGCAGATAGCCCGCTACCGAGGTGTCCTCCAGCGAACGCCAGTTACGGCCCGTCTTGCGAAGCTGAGCATGGATATAACCTGTCAGCGTGTCACGATAGGTTTCCGGTGTCACCAGGCCACAGCGGACCATTAGGATATCGCCCAGGTATTGTGCCAATCCTTCATACACCCACAGCAACCGCGTGCGCTGGGCCGTATGGAAATTGGGCGTTACCATGGATGCAGGCCGTCGGTACTTGCCGCACCACGAATGGACATATTCGTGTGGAAGCAGCATCGACACCCAGCCTGAGCGGGTTTTCTCGTCGATGAGGTCACGCTTACGCAAGCCATTGATGCTGCAGCGGAGATGCTCCAGGCCGAACAGGCCCAATTCATCGCTGCAGGTAACGAGGAAGTGAAACTCAGGGTAATGAGCAGTACCGAACATCGCCCCTGCTTCCTGGACCAGCCTGGAATAGTTGGCAATGGTCTTGTCGCTCACCTTCAAGGCATCAGCAGAATCAGAAGCAATGTGCAGGAATGCGGGAGGTGTGTTGCCACTGTTCAATGGAATAGTGCGAAAGTGCTCGCCAGCAACCAGCGGGTTGTCGATCAACTCCGTCAGTGAGACAGTCTTAAATGTGGTACCCTCTGCATCGCTCTTTTCCGTCTTGAGCGCGGTGGCGAACTGCCATTTCTCGGGGAGCTTGAGCGTCAGTTTGATGGGCTGTTCATCAGCCTTCGGTCCTTCGGGATAGAGTACGCAGGTATTCCAGTTGATAACGCCAACCGCATTATTCCCATATGTGTAGATACCAGCTGCATCGACACCGGGAGAATTGCAGATGGTGGTCATCTTCACCCGTACGGTGGCAAGACCTTCTGGAATCTGTACCTTCACGCAGAAGAGTTCGACTTCATCCCGTTCCCAGGGAAGCCTGCGTCCATCGGAGGTTTCCACGATGAACCCGCCGACATCTTCGAGCCGCCCCATCGGACCGTGCGAGCCGGGGTACCATTTGGGATACCACAGACGCAGTTCACCAGTCTTGCAAGGCACTTCGACCGTGGTATGGACCAGCCGGCGAGGCAACTGGCGGGCATCCACTTCGACCACAAGTGGCGGCGCATCTTCCGCGTGGAGAGGAGCACAACACACGAAGATCAAGGCGAGCCAACGCAGCATCGAGACTCTCCATCATGGCGGTAATGGAGTATCATGGCAAATGCCGTGGCAGGGGTCAACGGGGTGCAATGACTTCTGTTCACGCTGTTGATCGCTGCCGCTGCCCCCTGCTACGGATTTCTCCCATGCTCCAAGTCATGCAACTCGTCGGTGCGTTCATCATCCTGGCAGCGTTTTTCCTCTCGCAACGGCGACGGATGGATCCGCATGGGGTGCCCTATCTCGTGCTCAACACCATCGGTGCGGGCATCCTCGCCATACTCGCCGCCATCGAGTATCAGTGGGGCTTCTTGCTTCTTGAAGGCGTCTGGTCGCTCGTTTCCATCGGGGGCTTGTGCAGGCTTTGGATCAAACCATCCACCCCAACTACCAGCATGTAGTGCAATCTCATCCAAACCTGATCGATGCGAATGAATACTTCAGCGGAGAGGAAGGGAGACTCCTACCACTCTTCGTCATTATACGGCGAAAAGCCTGAATTCCTGCAAAAACCCCTGATAACTGCCAATTCTACGTCTGGTCAACTGTAATCAAAGTTGGTCAAGATTCTCAGGTTTGGTCAACGTTTTTGTCCCAGTGGGACAAAGCTTTCACGCCTCCTTTACTTAGGAGGTCGTCCGTGGTACCCACTAGCTCCAATCCAGAATACTGCATCAATCTTGTCTCGCAGGACACGACTGAAATTGCAGCTGCTTCACCATCCAGCAAGCCGGCAAGCAAAGGCTCAACAGACTCAGGTTTGAAGCCATCACGAAAAGCTCGCCGTCGCATAGAACGGGAAACCAAACTCAAGAAGGACTCGGTCGCTGTTGAGCTACTTATCGAAGAGGCTCACAAGAAGTTGCCCTTGAGTGAGGCCAAGTCCTTTGGGGTCATCTATGCAAGGTACAGTTCTGACTTTCAACATTCCATTCAGGACCAAATCAGAGAATTGATCGAGTACGCAGTTGCCAATGGTATCTATGTACGACGAGAACACATCTACTGGGACTCTGGCGTTAGTGGCCGAAAGGTAAATCGACCTGGGCTTGATCAGGCTAGAGCAGCCTTGGCCACAGATCAGGTCAATGTCTTATTGGTCTTCAGCAGTAACAGACTTTATCGCAAGGGTTACCAATGCATGAAGTTTACCGTCGAAGATGTTGTGGGTGAAGGCAAGCGCGCCGTGTTTCTCAAGAACAACATTGATACTTCGGAATCTGATTTTTGGATGCTGCTATTGCCCTTGATGTCATTCATTGACGAAATCGTCACACGGATGACGATTCCGAACATTCACGCTGCGCACACGGGCATGCTCCTGAAGGAAATGGTTTTCGGGGCTGTTACCTATGGCTATGATGGTGAAATTGTTCCTGGTGAATTTCGAAGAAATGGAGCACCTCGTCGCAGGCTCATTATCAACGAGGACGAAGCTAGATGGGTTCGGGAAGTCTTTCGCTGGTATGTCATAGACCGGTTGACTATCAGAGCCATTGTCAAACTCTTGAATGCTAACCCCGAGATCCCGCCACCACGCACAAACGCAAAAGGCTGCTGGACTCGGGGAACTGTCATTCATCTACTTAGTAACAGTCGCTATCGAGGATGGTGGGTTTATGGCCGGTTCATTAATGTTTGGAATTCTAAGAAAGACTGCAGTCGGGCAGTGTTGCGAGATGAGCCACTCAAATCGATCCAGATTGATCGCTTGCGAGTCGTCGACGACGATATCTGGTATGCCGCTCAGTCGATGTTGATTGAGCAGAAAAAGAAGTG